>CAWAWC010000001.1:0-398659 GCA_963785625.1 uncultured Actinomycetota bacterium
CCGGGCCGCGCCGACCAGCCCGGCGTTACCACCGAGGTCGGCCGGCACCACGCGCAAGCCGGCCAGGAAGTCCAGCCCGGCGTAGTCGGCCAACGCCGCGCGCACCGGGTCGAACAGCAGACGTCCGGATTTGGCGACGCCGCCGCCGACGACGACGAGGTCGAGGTCGCAGACAGCGGCCACCGAGGCGATCATCGCCGCCAGCGCGGTCGCTCCCCTGCCGAACGCACGCACCGCCACGGGATCCCCGGCCGCCGCGGCGGCGGCCAGGTCCCTGGCACCGGAGCCGGGCGGCGCCGACCATCCGTTTTCCCGCGCCCAGCGCACCATCGACGGGCCGGACGCAACCGTCTCCACGCAGCCGCGGCCACCGCAGGCGCAGGGCCGGCCGTCCTGTTCGACCACCACATGGCCAACGTGGCCGGCGTTCCCGGTGCGGCCCGTATAGGGGACGCCGTCGAGCACCAGCCCGCCGCCCACGCCGGTGGAGACCACCATGCCCAGCAGGAAGCGCGCATCCCCGCCGGCGCTCCTTCCCGCTCCGAGCCAGTGCTCGCCCAGGGCCATGCACACGCCGTCGCCGCCCAGCCGCACCGGCACGCCCGGCACGGCGGCGGCGACCCTGTCTCGCAGCGGGAAGCCGCGCCAGGATGGGATGTTGATCGGGCTGACCGTTCCGCTGTGCAGGTGGATGGGGCCGGCCGACGCGATGCCCACCGCCGCGATCGGGGCGGTAGGCATCTCGTTGGCCGCGCGCACCGCGTCGGCGATCATCGCGGCGACCACGGCCCACACCTGCTCGGCAGTCGCGTCGGCCGGGGTGGGGCGGGTGGCGGTGTACACCAGCACGCCACCGGGATCGGCCAGCGCGGCGGCGATCTTGGTGCCGCCGATGTCCAGGCAGAGGGTGAGCATGTCGATCAGTGCCGGTGGGTGTTGTCGGGTTGGCGTGGATCGCCGGGGTGCTCGTAGCCGGGAGCGAGCTCGACCAGCGCGGCGCACCGCGCGTCCAGCCACACCCGAAAGGCCCGTCGCCGTGCGGCGCCCCGTAGGTGCTCGACGATCGCCGGGCGAACCTCACCCAGCGGCGGACCCACGGGCGACGGCGACAGCCAGCCGTGCGGGCCGGGGCGCGGCGCGGCGAACCGCAGTGGGTTGCGGGCGTGGTAGTCGGCCACGTCGTCGTCGGTGACCTGGACGGCCGAGGTGACGTCGGAGAACAGCACCCGGGCGCACGGGTCGGCCAGCGCGGCGGCGGCGATGCTGCCGATCTCCAGCCGTGCCGTCGCGTCCGGCAGCAGCTCCCCCTCGCTCGGCGCGTCGCGCGTGGTCAGCCCACGCGCGGCCGCTTCGGCGGCAATCACCCGCTCGGTCACGATCAGCTGGGTGAGCCAGCGTCGCAGTTGGCGCCCCTCGCTCGTCCCGCTCGCCGGCAGCGCGGCCGCGCCGGGACGGGTGCGCAGCCGAGCTTCGGCCGCGTCCAGCTCGTCGACCGGGACGGGGCGGCCGGCGACGGTTGCCACCAGGTCGGCTCTCATGTCACGGTCACCCGCACCGCCGGAGAGTAGACCAGCCGGCCGGCGCAGCCGACCCGGATCAGGGCCCACCACTGGCCGGGCTCCAGCCACGCCGGTGGACTCACCTCGAAGGTGAGCTCCACGGTGCCGCCGGCGGGCAGCACCGCGCCGAGTGCCGCGGGTCCGGTCCACTCCCACGTGCCCCAGGGGCTGATCAGGTGCGCCTCCAGCGCCAGGTCGGCCCCGGCGCGGGTGCCGACCGTGACGGTCAGCGATGCCGTGTCACCGGCGGCCAGGGTGACCTCGGCGGGGCCGTCGACCAGGTAGACGAGCCCGCCGAGATCCGCTTCGACTGAGCACCCGCTCAAGCCGACCGTCACCACGCACACGTCCTCGACCACCTGCCGCCAGGCCGCCGGGACCTCCTCCCCGATGACGCGGAGCTGGGCGCGGACGGGATACAGGCCCGGTCCCGTGCCGGCCGGGATCGACACCACCACGTCGTGCTTCCCGTGGTCGCCACTGGGCAGCGTGAACGGCAGCTCGGCGCGGGCGGCCGTCCAGCCGGCGGGACACACCATCGTCACCGTTCCGTCCAGCGTGGCATCACTGCAATCACTGGCCGCGGTCACGCGCACCACAACCTCGCCGCCCGGCTCGCCGGCCACCGACGCGGGGTGCACATGCGCGACGGCCGGCATCCCGCCCAGCGGCGCGGGACCGCGGTTGTGCAGCCAGTAGCGCGCGTACAGCGGCTGCGCGGCCTCGGTTTCCGGCGCGAGCTCGACGGAATCGACACTCGCCCTGGGCATTTCCAGCCGGGCCAGCACGGTGGCCACCTGCTGGCCGTGCAGGTCGACCGAACGCTTGCGCTGCAGTGGCCGTTCCAACAGGTCGGCGAGACGCAGCGCGCTTACCTTGCCGAGCGCGGAGCCGATGGCGACGCGGGTGCCCGCCCCGGTCGTTTCCACCAACCGCAGGGCGACCGCGCGGGGGTCGACCGGCTCGGCGCTACCCGCCGCCAGCGGGTTGCCGGCCGCCTTGAGCGCTCCCAGCTGGACCGAGTCGGCCGGGTCGACGTGCAGCAGCGACCCGGATGCGGGCAGCGTGCGCGACCGTGTGCCCGTCCGAGGCCCGGAAGTCACGGCGAGCAGCGGGTGGGAGAACTGCGCGCTGCGGGCCGGGATGCCGGCGCACCGCCAGTCACCCTCGCCGCACGCCAGTGCGTAGTCGAAATCGTGTGTCCAGTGCTGGAGTTGGAAGTTGGACCCGTCAGGAGCGGTGCGGCGCGGGTCGTCGGTCCAGATGCCCGACGGCCAACCGGTGCACGACCGCATCAGCGAGGAATGCAGGGTGCCCTCGAGGTCGACGGCGAAGCCGGGCACGCCCCGGTTGAGCAGCGCGACGGTGCGCGCCTCGAAGCGGTCCATTCCCGACGGGGCGTCCTGGGTGACCAGGACCTCGGCGTCCCCGAGGTCATCGGTCACCGACGCGATCGCGGCGCGCAGGCTTTTGTCGTCCCGGCCGTCGATCACCAGCACCGGAAGCGCCCGCGGCGGGCGCAGGTCGGCGTCGGGCACCCAGGCGGTGGGCAACGGCCTGAACTCTCGAGCGGCGGGCACCCACACCCTCGCCCGGCCCGTCGCGGCCAGCTGGCGGTCGAGCTCGGCGGTGTATGCCGGATCAGACTGTGCGAGAACGATTTTGGTGAAGTCGTTGCGGGAGGGCCCGCCCAGCGCGATCCGCACGTCCGGGAGGTTGGAGTCGACGTCGAGGTGGCCGTAGCGCTGCTTGTCGGCGCCGCTGCAGGTGGCCGTGACACCGGCGCGGACCAGCGCGACCATCAGCTCGCGCGCCAGCGGGCCGGACACCGTCTCACCGGGCGACACCACCTCGGCCACCGAGACCGCCCGCACACCGTCGCCCACCCGCACGCGCACGGCCGACGACAACCCGAACCATCCGAAGGCCGGATTGTCCAGCGTCCACAAATGCTCCGCGGCGTCCACCGAGCGGCCACCCGATTCACCAACGTCGTGCAGCAACGCGAAACCGCGCCCGACCACGGCGTCCCCCACCTCGCTGACCGGCATGGCGCCCGGCACCGGGCACGGCCAGCGCAACCGGACCAAGAGGTCGGCGCCGGTGAACTCGTCGATGGTGGTGCGGCAGTCCACCCGGGCCACTCCGCGCCACAACGTCAAGGTTTGGGTGTACCGCAACAGCGTGCCGATCCGGCCGTGCACCACCAGCCGCTCACCGATCGAGCCGTGATAGGCCTGCACCCGCGCCGGCGATTCCGACGAGCACACCACCGGCCCCTTGGGCAGTAGATGCCACGGGCCCTCGCCCTGCGTCGGGTGCGACGGATACTCCTCGTAGACGGCGAGCTCGTTGCCCACCCGGCCGTCGGCGATCAGCTGGCGACCCTCATGGGTCAGCGCGGCGACCCCGCCGCCGCGCGCCGGGTCAACCCGTACCCGGTAGTGCTCGTTGGCGATTCGCGTTCCGGGCACCGGCTCCCAGCCGGTCGGTTCGGCCCCGTCATCGGCGGGCATCAGCCGGTAGGCCCGCCAGCCCAGCGACGGCACGTCGCGCGCGAGCCAGGTGACCGAGCGGCCGCCGTGCTCGACGAGCGCGGGCAACTCGTCGCCGCCGTCGTCGAGCACCCGCACCCCCGCGCCGCGCGGCGAGTCGAGCCGGACGGTGACGACGTCGGTGCGCCGATGCGTCAACGGGTTCCACACGATCACGTCGCCATCGTGAATATTCAAGGCGGCGGACAGCACCGCCAGCGAGTTGTCGCGGGCCGCGCGGCCCAGCTCCCATGCGTCGCGCCAACCGGTCAGCAGGTCGAGGTAGACCTGATCGGACTCCGAGCCGGTGATGGCGTCGTGGTGCGCCCCGTAAGCCAGCTGCACCCACGCCTTGGCCAGCGCGGCCTGCGGGTAGCCGGCGCCGGTCATCAGCCCGGCGAACACGGCAAAGCGCTCGCCCTCCAGGACGGCGTTCTCGGCGGCGCGGTTGGCCTGCTTGGTGTCGATGTAGGAGACGTCCTTGCCGGTGTAGATCGGGTTCATGTCGCGGGTCTGCGGCGACGGCACCTGCCCGCGGTCGGCCAGTTCGGCGCGCACCGCCGCGAAGAACTCCTTCGGTAGCGCGCACACGAATCGCGGCCAGGTGTACCGCGAGCCCCAGTCCCGGTGGATCGCGGTGACCCACTTGTTCGGCGGGGTGTAGTCCGTGCCGACGGGCAGCAACACATTGCGCGTCAGGGCGACAGTCTTGAGCTGGCTGAACAGCTCGAAAGTCGCGTCCTCCGCCTCCGCCAGCGAGGTCGACGAATCCATCCACCAGCCCGCCGAATAGTGCGCGGGCATGTAGTGGGTGAGCAGGCCGCGGCCCGACGGCGAGATCCACTCGAATTCGCTGCAGAACTGCATGCGGTCCACGTCACCGCCCTGGGCCGGACCCCACTGGTGGTGCGGGCCGCGGGCCCACGAACTGGACGTCAGGCCGGCGTCGGCGGCCATCCCCGGGAATTGCGGGTCGTGGCCGAAAACGTCGAGTTGCCACGCCGTGGCCGGGTCGGCACCCAGGACGTCGCGCTGAAAACCCATGCCGTGCACCATGTTCCGGATGGTCGTCTCCGGGCTGGTGAGGTTGGTGTTGGGCTCGTTATAGGTGCCGCCCATCACCTCGAGGCGACCCTCGGCGATGAACCTGCGTAGGTCGGCGCGGTCCTCGGGCCGGGTGTCCCAGTACGGCTTGAGGTAGTCCACTTCGGCGAGCACGAACTTGTAGTCGGCATCGCGGCGCGCCATTTCCAGATGCGCGTGCACCAGTTCGAAGCCGTTGGTCTGCCGGGCCCGCCCCGGCGGGTCTTCGGTCCATTCGCTGGTGTAGGCGCCCTGCGTGTTCCACCAGACCGGGTCGTAGTGGAAGTGGCTGACCATGAACATGGTCCAGCCGGGCTCGGCCACTTTGAACTCGAAGGTGAACTCGAACGGCACCGGGGCCCCGGCGGAGTGCACCCGCGCGGGCCGCCGCTCGCCGACGACCGGACGTTCCACCGTGACCGGGATCTCGACGACCTCCCGGCCTGCCTCGGCCACCGTCTCACCGCGCAGACCGTCGCCGTCGACGCGCAGCAGCGTCGGCTGGGTGCAGCCGGTGACGGTGACGCGCGCCAGTTGCAGCGGCGCGTCCGGCGGTCCCACGAAAAGCTCCGCGGACTCCGCCGAAACCACGTGCATCCCCGCACTTTACGGTCAAGGATCGACGAATGCCCGCCCTTGCCCCGCCCGTGTCCGACGAACGCAACGCCCTGCGCGAGTTTTTGGCGTTCCACCAGAGCGCCTATTTCGCCGTCTCCTACGGCCTCACCGACGACCAGGCCCGCTCTACGCCCTCGGTCAGCGCGCTGTCGATCGGCGGGCTGGTCAAGCACGCCACCGGTCTGCAGCGCAGCTGGATGGCACGAGCCGCCGCCGCACCGGACGCGCCCCCCAAAGACACCCGGCCGTTCGAGGAGATCGCCCGGGAGTTCGCAGACCAGCACGTGATGCGAGCCGACGAGACGCTGGCCGGGCTGCTACGCGCCTTCGAAGCGCGGAACGCGGAATCGCTGCGGCTGGTGGAAACCGCGGACCTCGACGCCGCGGTGCCCGTCCCGCAGGACATCCCGTGGTTCTCCAAGAACCAGAAGGCGTGGTCGGTGCGCTGGGTGATCCTGCACGTGATCAACGAACTGGCCCGGCACGCCGGCCACGCCGACATCATCCGCGAGACCATCGACGGCGCCACCATGTACGAGCTGATCGCCGGGCTGGAGAACTGGGAGCCGCGACCCTGGGTCACGCCCTGGCGTCCCCGGTAGCGTGCGCCGCCGGCGGTGAGCCCGGTCACAGGGAATTGGGACTCGGCACCACCGATTTGGCAGACTGCTGGGATGAGCCCTACCAAGCACCGCGAGGTGGCGAAGCTGGACCGGGTGCCGTTGCCGGTCGAAGCGGCCCGGGTAGCCGTCACCGGTTGGCAGGTCACCCGCACCGCCGCCCGCGTCCTCACCAAGCTGCCGGGCAAGGGGCCGTGGCAGCAGAAAGTGATCAAGCAGCTGCCCCATACCTTCGCCGAGCTCGGTCCCACATACGTCAAGTTCGGGCAGATCATCGCGTCCAGCCCCGGAGCGTTCGGTGAGTCGCTGTCGCGCGAATTCCGCGGCCTGCTGGACCGGGTGCCGCCCGCCGACCCCCAGGAGATCCACAAACTCTTCGTCGAGGACCTCGGCCGGGACCCCGCCGAGCTGTTCGCCAAGTGGGAGGAGACGCCGTTCGCATCGGCCTCCATCGCACAGGTGCACTACGCGACGCTGCACACCGGCGAAGAGGTCGTGGTCAAGATCCAGCGGCCGGGCATCCGCCGCCGCGTCGCCGCCGACCTGCAGATCCTCAAGCGCTTCGCGCAGGCCGTCGAACTGGCCAAGCTGGGCCGCCGGCTGTCGGCCCAGGACGTGGTCGCCGACTTCGCCGACAATCTCGCCGAAGAGCTCGACTTCCGCCTGGAGGCGCAGTCCATGGAGGCGTGGGTCTCGCACCTGCACGTCTCCTCGCTGGGCAAGAACATCCGCGTGCCACAGGTGCACTGGAACTTCACCAGCGGGCGAGTGCTGACCATGGAGCGGGTGCAGGGCATCCGGATCGACGACGCTGCCGCCATCCGCAAGGCCGGGTTCGACGGGGTCGAGCTGGTCAAGGCGCTGCTCTTCAGCCTCTTCGAGGGCGGTCTGCGACACGGGCTGTTCCACGGCGACCTGCACGCGGGCAACCTCTACGTCGACGAGGCGGGCCGGATCGTGTTCTTCGACTTCGGGATCATGGGCCGCATCGACCCACGCACCCGCTGGCTGCTGCGCGAGCTGGTGTACGCGCTGCTGGTCAAGAAGGACCACGCCACGGCCGGCAAGATCGTCGTGCTGATGGGCGCCGTCGGCACCATGAAGCCCGAGGCCGAGGCCGCCAAGGACCTGGAGCGCTTCGCCACCCCGCTCACCATGCAGACCCTGGGCGACCTGTCGTACGCGGACATCGGCCGCCAGCTGTCGGCACTGGCCGACGCCTACGACGTCAAGCTGCCCCGCGAGCTGGTGCTGATCGGCAAGCAGTTCCTCTACGTCGAGCGGTACATGAAGTTGCTGGCACCGAAGTGGCAGATGATGTCCGACCCGCAGCTGACGGGATACTTCGCCAACTTCATGGTCGAGGTCAGCCGCGAGCATCAATCCGATATTGAGGTCTAGAGGAGGTCTAGGGGCAGTTTGATGGAGATTCGCACCGGCGCTGCGGCAGTGGCCCATCCCAAGGGCGACCTCAAGCTCTACTACGAAGACATGGGCGACGTCGACGACCCGCCCGTGCTGCTGATCATGGGGCTGGGCGCGCAGCTGCTGCTGTGGCGCACCGGTTTCTGCGCAAAGCTGGTCGCTCAGGGCTTGCGAGTGATCCGGTACGACAACCGCGACGTCGGCCTGTCCGACAAGACCGAGCCGCCCCGCGCCGGCCAGCCGCTCGTCCCGCGGCTGCTGCGCTTCTGGCTCGGCCTGCCGGGCCAGGCCCCTTACGGGCTCGAGGACATGGCCGACGACGCAGCCGCGCTGCTCGACCACCTCGGCATCGAGCGCGCCCACATCGTCGGGGCGTCGATGGGCGGCATGATCGCCCAGGTGTTCGCGGCGCGATTCGCCGAGCGGACGAAGTCGCTGGCGGTCATCTTCTCCAGCAACAATCGGCGGTTCCTGCCGCCGCCCGCCCCGCGCGCGTTGCTCGCGATCCTCAAAGGGCCGCCGCCGAGCTCCCCGCGCGAGGTGATCATCGACAACGCCGTGCGGGTCACCAGGATCACCGGCAGTCCGCGCTACCGCACGACCGAGGACCAGGTGCGCGCCGACGCCGCCGAGGGCTACGACCGCAGCTATTACCCCTGGGGCGTCGCCCGCCACTTCGGCGCGGTCCTGAGCAGCGGCAGCCTGGTGCACTACAACCGGCGGACGCTCGCACCGACCGTGGTGATACACGGCCGGGCGGACAAACTGATGCGGCCCTTCGGCGGTCGGGCGGTCGCCCGCGCCATCGACGGCGCTCGACTAGTCTTATTTGACGGCATGGGCCACGACCTGCCTCAGCAACTCTGGGATCGGCTGGTCAGCGTGCTGACTAGCAACTTCGCCGAGGCCAGCTGACGCCAGGGTCGGGCTGTTTTAAGGTTGCCCTGTGAATTTCACGGAACGTTCCACAGGGTTGTACGGTTTGCGCTGGGAGGATGTCTCATAATGACTAAGCTGAGGCCGTTTTACGAAGAGTCGCAGGCGACCTACGACATCTCAGACGACTTCTTCGCGTTGTTCCTGGACCCCAACATGGTGTACACCTGCGCATACTTCGAGCGTGACGATATGACCCTCGAAGAGGCGCAAATCGCCAAGTTGGATCTGGCGCTGGACAAGCTGAACCTCGAGCCGGGGATGACTCTGCTGGACGTCGGTTGCGGGTGGGGCGGAGCGGTGGTCCGGGCGGTCGAGAAGTACGACGTCAATGTGATCGGTATCACCCTGAGCCGAAATCACTATGAGCGCAGCAAAGCCCGGCTGGCCGCGATTCCGACCGCCCGACGCACCGAGGCGCGGCTGCAAGGCTGGGAAGAGTTCGACGAGAAGGTCGACCGAATCATCACCATCGAGGCTTTCGACGCGTTCAAAAAGGACCGTTGGCCCGCGTTCTTCGACCGCTCCTACGACATTCTTCCCGATGAGGGCAGCATGCTGTTGCACAGCATATTCACGTATCCGCAGACGTACTGGCGAGATCATGGCATCACGGTGACGATGAGTGATCTGCGGTTCTTTCGTTTCCTCGGGACGGAGATCTTCCCCGGCGGGGCGATGTGCGGCGAAGCCGATATCCTCGACAATGCACGGGCCAGCGGGTTCTCGATCGGTGAAATCCAATTGCTCCAGCCGCACTACGCGCGGACTTTGGACATCTGGGCGGCCAATCTGCAGGCCAATCGCGAACGCGCCATCGCCATCCAGTCCGAAGAGGTCTACGACCGCTACATGCGCTATCTGACCGGCTGCGCGAACCTTTTTCGCAAAGGCATCTCCAACGTCGGCCAATACACCCTCGCTAAATAGTCCGCCTGCCGGGCCGTTCGCCTCGCCGGCCGTCGTCTGGCGGGGGCAAGCGCACCCGTCCTGACCTCGGAGAACTCAGTTGTGGTTTAGTGGTGCCGCCTGAATCAGATAGCATGCCTCAAGCATGCTGGGGGAGTTCCAGCACGTTTCGCGTGCACCGCTGGGGGCCACTCTTAGGCCACTCTTAGGCCCGGAAAGGCACACCACGCATGGCTCAGAAGCTAACGCCGCACTTCGCCGAAGTGCAGGCGCACTACGACTTATCTGACGACTTCTTCCGCCTGTTTCTCGATCCCACCCAGACGTACAGCTGCGCCTACTTCGAGCGCGACGACATGACGCTGGAGGAGGCGCAGATCGCCAAGATCGACCTGGCGCTGGGGAAGCTCGGACTGCGGCCGGGGATGACGCTGCTCGACGTCGGCTGCGGCTGGGGCGCCACCATGCGCCGCGCCATCGAAAAATACGACGTCAACGTCGTCGGGTTGACGTTGTCGAAGAATCAGGCGGCCCACGTGCAGAAGACGTTCGACGCCATGGACTGGGGGCACCGCCCGCTTGCGAGGGACGCGCGCGGCAAGCGGGTATTGCTGGCCGGTTGGGAACAATTCGACGAGCCCGTCGACCGCATCGTGTCGATCGGCGCGTTCGAGCACTTCGGTCACGAGCGCTACGACGACTTCTTCACGATGGCCCACAACCTCCTGCCCGCCGACGGCGTGATGCTGCTGCACACGATCACCGGGCTGACGGGACCGCAGTGCGTCGAGCGTGGCATACCGCTCACCTTCGAGATGGCCCGCTTCATCAAGTTCATCGTCACCGAGATCTTCCCGGGCGGCAGACTGCCGTCGATCGAGATGGTGGGCGAGCGCTCGGCGAAGGCGGGCTTCACGTTGACCCGCCGGCAGTCGCTGCAGCCGCATTACGCCAGGACGCTCGACCTGTGGGCGCGGGCCCTGGAGGCGCACCGGGACGAGGCCATCGCCATCCAGTCCGACGAGGTCTACGAGCGGTACATGAAGTACCTGACCGGCTGCGCCAACGCCTTCCGCGTCGGCTACATCGACGTCAACCAGTTCACTCTGGAGAAGTAGTGGTTTGCGAGTCAGACTGATATCTCGGGGACCAATCGGAAAGTCCGGTTCACGCGACGTCAAATACGGGGGCATACGCCCTGCTACGTGTAGGGTGCCGGGGGATGGCATCTAGACCGAGGTGCCAGTCATGGGAGGACACATGTCTGACAAAGCGACGGCCTCCGCCCGCTTGCGCTCTAATCGCGACGATGTCCAGGCGCACTACGACATCTCCAACGAATTCTTCGAGTTGTTCACGGATCCGACACGGACCTACAGCTGCGCGTACTTCGAACGCGATGACATGACCCTCGAGCAGGCGCAAATCGCCAAGCTGGACCTGACACTGGACAAGTTGGGGCTCGAGCCGGGGATGACCCTGCTCGACGTCGGCTGCGGCTGGGGTTCGACCATGAAACGCGCCCTCGAGAAGTACGACGTCAACGTCGTCGGCCTGACACTGTCCAAGAACCAGCACGCCTACTGCCAGCAGCTGCTCGACGAAGTCGACACCAGCCGCTCATACCGCGTCCTGCTGAGCGACTGGGCAGACTTCACCGAGCCGGTGGACCGGATCGTCACCATCGAAGCGTTGGAGCATTTCGGTTTCGAGCGCTACGACGACTTCTTCAAGTTCGCCCACAACGCCCTGCCCCCGAACGGGGTAATGCTGCTGCACTCCATCACCGGTTTGACCGGAGGGCAGATCGTCGAGCGCGGCATGCCGGTGACGTTTGAGATGGCTCGCTTTATCAAGTTCATCATCACCGAGATATTCCCCGGCGGCCGGTTGCCTTCGATCGAGAAGGTCGAAGACCATGCGACGAAGGCGGGTTTCAACGTGACCCGTGTCCAGTCGCTGTCGCTGAACTTCGCCAGGACCCTCGACCTGTGGGCCGACGCCTTGGAGGCGCACAAGGACGAGGCCATCGCGATTCAATCCGAAGAGATCTACGAGCGGTATATGAAGTATCTCACCGGTTGCGCCAAGTCATTCCGGGTCGGCTACGTCGACTGCCACCAGTTCACGTTGCAGAAGTAGACTTTCGGTGCCTCAGACGGGTACCTGGCACAGTCGCGAGCCGGTAGCCGGTACCGCGAGATCGGGTATGGTTGCACGTCACAGACTTAGGACTCGTGCGTGCGACTGTGCAGCGCACATCATCAGGAGAACACGACAATAATGGCTGAGAAACCGATCGGCACCACGCCGACGCGGACACGCTTCGAAGATATCCAGGCACACTACGACGTTTCCGACGACTTCTTCGCGTTGTTCCAGGACCCGACCCGCATCTACAGCTGCGCCTACTTCGAGCCGCCCGATCTCACGCTCGAGGAAGCCCAGCTTGCCAAGATCGACCTGAACCTGGACAAGCTGGACCTTAAGCCGGGCATGACCCTGCTGGACATCGGCTGCGGTTGGGGCACCACCATGAGGCGCGCCATCGAGCGCTACGACGTCAACGTCCTCGGCCTGACCCTGTCCAAGAACCAGCACGCCCGCTCCCAACAGGTGCTGGACTCAATCGACACCAACCGTTCACGTCAGGTGCTGCTGCACGGCTGGGAAGATTTCAACGAACCCGTCGACCGGATCGTATCCATCGAGGCATTCGAACACTTCGGGCACGAGAACTACGACGACTTCTTCAAGAGGTGTTTCAACATCATGCCCGATGACGGCAGGATGACTGTTCAAAGCAGCGTCAGCTACCACCCCTACAATATGGCCGCCCGCGGTAAGAAACTGACCTTCGAGACGGTGCGCTTCATCAAGTTTATCATTACCGAGATATTCCCGGGCGGGCGCCTGCCGTCCACCGAGATGATGGTCGAACACGGCGAGAAGGCCGGTTTCGTTGTGCCCGAACCGCTTTCGCTGCGTCCGCACTACATCAAGACGCTGCGCATCTGGGGCGATACGCTTGAGTCCAACCGGGACAAGGCCATCGAGGTCACCTCCGAAGAGGTCTACAACCGCTACATGAAGTACCTGCGCGGCTGCGAGCACTACTTCGCCGACGAGATGCTCGACTGCAGCCTCGTGACCTACCTCAAGCCGGGGGCGGTCGCATAATTTTTTGGCGCGTGTCGGATTAGCGGTGCGCCGTTCGTCGGATAGGTAGAGAGTGGAGCGCAAGGCTTCGCTCACTACCGGAGGTGACGACAAATGCAGTACTTCGCCCTACTGATCAGCAGGGAGCGCGAGCGCACACCCGACGAGCAGGCAGCCGAGATGGCGGCCTACCAGGCCTTCCACGCCAAAGCCGCCTCGGCGATCCGCGGTGGCGACGCCTTGGCACCGGCGGCGACCTCGGTGCGCATCACCGGCGGTCCGGACGCGCCGATCATCACTGACGGCCCATTCCCCGAAGGCGCCGAAGTGGCGGGCGGCTACTACGTTTTCGAGGTCGAAAACCTCGACGAGGCATTGGCTTTGGCCCGCGACATCCCGGCCGCCAAGCACGGCGCCGTGGAGGTGTGGCCGTTGGTCAACCCACTTGAGCCGTCCCGCGGCCTGACGGGCAACGACTGGATCGCTTTGCTGCTGGAACCACCGGCATCCGCACACACACCGTTCACACCGGAATGGGAGGCGGTAGCGGCGCGCCACGGAGAGTTCTCGAGCGCAGCGGGCGACCACGTGGTCGGCGCCGCCGCATTGCACGACCGATCGACGGCGACGACGGTGCGGGTGCGCGACGGCGAGGTCGCCATCACCGACGGACCGTATGTGGAAGGCGCCGAAGTGGCCACCGGCGTTTACCTGCTGGGCGCCGCTGACCGCGACGAGGCCGTCAAGATTGCGTCGATGATCCCGGCTTCCGCCGTCGAGGTGCGACAACTGGCCGGGGTGTCCGCGCTGTAGATGCGCAACCTGGACGGCGTCTTCCGGCGGGAATGGGGGCCCGCCGTCGCCGCGCTCGCGCGGTGGTCCGGCGACCTCACCATCGCTGAAGACGCCGTCCAGGAAGCCTGCGCCGAGGCGCTTCGCACCTGGCAGCGCGACGGTGTACCCGACAAACCCGGCGGGTGGCTGGTAACCGTCGCCCGCAACCGCGCCCTGGATCGGCTGCGCCGCGAGACCGCCCGTCCGGGAAAGGAATTGGCGGCCGTGAAAAGCCACGTGGACGAGATCCGGGCTCGCACCGACGGCACCGACCCGCATCCGGTCCGCGACGACGAGCTGCGGATGATGTTCACCTGCGCGCATCCGGCGCTCGACCGGCAGTCCCAGCTGGCGCTCACCCTGCGCTTGGTGTCCGGGTTGACCGTCGCCGAGATCGCCCGCGCGCTGCTGCAGAGCGAAACCGCCATCGGCCAGCGAATCACCCGCGCCAAGAACAAGATCCGCCATGCCAACATCCCGCTGCGGGTGCCGCCCGCCGAGCTGCTGCCCGAGCGCACGCCGCACGTCCTGAGCTGCATCTACTCGGTGTTCACCGAGGGATATTGGTCAACCGCGGGCCCGTCGGCGATTCGCGACGAACTGTGCGACGAAGGGGTCCGGCTGGCCGGAGAGCTGTGCGCGCTGATGCCCGACGAGCCGGAGGCGCACGCCCTGGCGGCGCTGGTGCTGCTGCACGACTCGCGACGAGCAGCCCGGGTGGGGGCAACCGGGATGCTGCTGCCGCTCGAGGAACAGGACCGTCGCCGGTGGGACCGCGGCCGGATCGCCCGCGGACTCGACCAATTGCGGCGGGCCCAGGGATCGACGGGTCCCTGCCTGCCGCAGGCGGTGATCGCCGCTCTGCATGCGACCGCGCCGTCGTGGGAGCTAACCGACTGGTCCGCCATCTGCGTGGCCTACGACCGGCTCGTGCAGCTGACCGGGTCACCGGTGGCCTGCGCCAACCGCGCCCTGGCGATCGGTTTCCGCGACGGCCCCGACGCCGGACTGGCCGCCCTGGAGGAGGTCGCGAACGATCCCCGGCTGGCCCGCTCGAACCTCGTCGCGACGGTGCGTGCCGACCTGCTTCGGCGCGCGGGACGGCCCGCCGATGCCCTCGTCTGGTACCGAAAGGCATTGGCAAGCAATACTTCCGAGCCGGGCAGCGCCTTCCTGCGGCGGCGCATCGTCGAGTGCGAGGGGCGGGTGTAAACCCCTTGCACTCGACTGCGCCCGCTACGTGATCGGAGATTCTGCCGCCGTGGTGCCTTCCGTCTGGCCCGGGTGACGTCCCGGACGTTGCGGCAAGACAATGAGCAAGGCGACGATGACGGCCGCGATGACCGCCGAAGCCAGCGGGCGGCTCAGCGCTAGGCCGCCGTCGGCCACCGGCTTATCGAGAAAGTCCCCCACTGTTGCGCCGAGCGGCCGGGTCAGGATGAACGCGACCCAGAACAAGACCACCCGCGACACGTTCGTCCAGAAATAGAGGGCTACGACGACGGCGAGAGCCGCGGTGAACACCAACGCGCCCCGTTCGTAACCGAAGCCACGAGTGTCGGCGAGCCAATCGCCAAGTGCGGTCCCCAGCGTCTGCGAAAACGTGATGGTCGCCCAGTAGAACGCTTCCACTTTCGGCGTCGATACGGTGCTCACCGACACCGTGCCTTGCGACCAACGCCACAGCCCCAAAGTGGCCAAGAGACACCCCAGCAGTAGCAACGATCCGCCCGTGTAGCCGATCCCCAGCGAGCGGTCCGCGAAGTCGGCCAACGCTGTGCCAAACGTTGTCGAGGCCACGATCGTCGCCCAGTACAGAGTCGCGTGAAAACGTTTGGCGAAGATCTGCGCGGCAACCAGTGCGGCCAGCGTGACGCCGAAGAGCGCAACCCCGGCCAAGTAGCCCCAATTCAACGTCATCGTGACGGTATCGCCGCCCGTCTCGCCCAGCGTTGTCGCCAGGATCTTGACGACCCAAAAGCCCAGGGTGACCGCCGGCACCTTGGTCAAGCCGTGCTTCGCAACGTCGTTCATGAGGCACCGATCTTCCGGCGGGCACTGATGCCGGCCACATTATCCGACGTCACGGGGGTGCCCGTTCGTTTGCGCGGTGAATTCGCGGCGGCCGCGGCCTCTACGGTGTCGTTGGCCAAATCTCTTGCCGATTGCGGGCGCTGCGCCTACCGGCCACGGCGCCGAGCAAGGCGACCGCGAACACCGCACCGGCCACCCCCGAGATCAGCAGTGGCAGCCGCCCGTCGGCGCCCCATAGGAGGCCAGCCCACAGCCCAGCTGCCAGCACCGCGAATCCGGTCAGACCCTGAAAGACGCCCTGGGCGCTGGACTGCAATTCGGCCCCGACGATCGCTGAGATCCAAGCCTTTCCGACGCCGTCATAGCACGCGGTGAACAGCCCGTACACGGCGATCAGCCCCGATGCGACCGCCACGTTCGTGGTGATGCCCAAACCGAGGTAGCCGACCGCGAAGAAGACCAGTCCGATCCCGTACACCACGGGCCGACCGAGCCGGTCCGCAAGCGCTCCGGCCGGAAAGCTCGCCAGGGCGTACACCAGGTTGTAGCCGACGTAGGCCAAGATGACCCCGACGACCGAGAAGCCGATCATCTTGAGCCGCAATAGGAGCAGCGCGTCAGGAAAGTTGGCGACGCTGAACAGAACCAGAAACGAGGCCACCTCCCAATAGCGGCGGGGCAACCGCCGGGTCCCGCCCAACATCGACGGCCGGGCCCCGTGCGGCGCGTTCCGAGGTCGTTCACGGACCCAGAAGACCAGCAGCACGCTGAGCACGGCGGGAATGACGGCCAGATAGAGCACCGGACCGATCCGGTGATCGAACAGCTCGTATCCGGCCAGTCCGAGCAGCGGCCCGATGACCGCACCCAGCGTGTCCATCGCCCGGTGAAACCCGTACACCCGGCCACGCTCGGCCGGCTTTACACCCTCGACCAGCAACGCGTCGCGGGGCGCACCCCGGAGTCCCTTCCCCAACCGGTCAACGACCCGCCCGACCAGCACCCCGGGCCACGCGCCGGCGGCGGCGACGATGAGCTTGCCCAACGCTGCCATCCCGTAGCCGGAGGCGATCAGCGGGCGGCGGGCGAACCGGTCGCCCAACGGACCCGACGCGAGCTTGGTGAACGATGCGGCGCCCTCCGCGGCGCCTTCCACCGCCCCCACCACCGACGGCGGCGCACCCAATACTGTCGTCAAGTAGATGGGGAGCAGCGGGTACAGCAACTCGCTCGCCGCATCCTGCAGCAAGGACACCAGCGACAGCACCCGCAGGTTTGGGGTGAGCCAGGCGGGCCGGTTGCGCACGGTCACCGGAAGAATCTACCGCCGGCTCGTGAAGTGTCCGCCTGCTAACGGATTCGCACGGCCCGCGGCCACGGCGGTCACATCAGTCACTGCGTCCGGACCACCGTATGGTCCGCAGATGCGATATCGCGGGTGATATCGCGTTCGAAGTTCGCCTATTGGTCGGCGCAGCGCGACGCGATCGCGCCTCGGCCTACGCCTCGGATTTCGATGGTCGGCTGGGTTCGCCCGCGCCGCACGGCGCCGGCTGACTACGCCTCGGCGAAGTTGCGCGTGACGGACGGGTCGACCGGGATGCCCGGCCCCGTCGTCGTCGACACGGTGATCTTCTTGAGGTAGCGACCCTTCGACGCGGAGGGCTTGAGCCGCAGCACCTCGTCGAGCGCGGCGCCGTAGTTCTCGGCCAGGGCCTTCTCGTCGAAAGACGCCTTGCCGATCACGAAGTGCAGGTTGGCCTGCTTGTCCACGCGGAAGTTGATCTTGCCGCCCTTGATGTCGGCGACGGCCTTGGCGACGTCCGGGGTGACGGTGCCGGTCTTGGGGTTCGGCATCAGGCCGCGCGGACCCAGCACGCGAGCGATGCGACCGACCTTGGCCATCTGGTCGGGAGTGGCGATCGCCGCATCGAAGTCCAAAAACCCGCCCTGGATCTTCTCGATCAGGTCGTCGCTGCCGACAATATCGGCTCCCGCGGCGACGGCAGCATCGGCTTTGTCACCCACCGCGAACACCGCGACGCGGGCGGTCCTACCGGTGCCGTGCGGCAGATTGACCGTGCCGCGAACCATCTGATCCGCCTTGCGCGGGTCGACGCCCAGCCGGATCGCCACCTCGACGGTCGCGTCCTGCTTGGCCGACGACGTCTCCTTGGCAAGCTTGGCCGCCTCTAGCGGGGAGTACAGGTTGTTGCGGTCCACCTTCTCGGCGGCGGCGCGATATGCCTTGCTGTTCTTGCTCATTGATTCATCCAATCTGGCGTTGGGTCGTGGTTATCAAGCGGGCCGAAGCTGGCCCTCCCACGGCTGTGTTAATTCGTCGGCCTCCTCCTCGGGCCGTGCACGGCCCGCATCGTCGTCCGACGGACGCGCTATTCGACGGTAATCCCCATCGATCGAGCCGTGCCGGCGATGATCTTGGCGGCCGCGTCGATGTCGTTGGCGTTGAGGTCGGTCTTCTTGGTTTCGGCGATCTCGCGAACCTGGTCCCAGGTGACCTTGGCGACCTTGGTCTTGTGCGGCTCCGCCGAACCCTTAGCCACGCCCGCGGCTTTGAGCAGCAGCTTGGCGGCGGGCGGGGTCTTCAGCTGGAACGTGAAGCTGCGGTCCTCATAGACCGTGATCTCCACCGGAATGACCTGGCCGCGCTGGTTCTCGGTGGCGGCGTTGTACGCCTTGCAGAACTCCATGATGTTGACGCCGTGCTGGCCGAGCGCGGGTCCCACGGGCGGCGCCGGGTTCGCCTGTCCCGCCACGATCTGCAGCTTGATCAGCCCGGCGACCTTCTTCTTCGGGGCCATGAGATGTCGATGTTCCTTCCTGGTTTAAATCTTCGAGACTTGGCCGAACGTCAATTCCACCGGCGTTTCACGGCCGAAGATCGACACCAGCACCTTGAGCTTCTGCTGTTCGGCGTTGACCTCGTTGATCGTGGCCGGCAGCGTGGCAAACGGTCCGTCCATTACCGTCACCGATTCGCCGACCTCGTAGTCGACCTCGACGGCCGGACGTTCCAAGCCACCCGCCTCGGTGGCGGCGGCGGTGCTGGCCGCACCCTTGCCGGTCTTCTTCGCCGCCCCCCGCGGCAGCAGGAACTTCACCACGTCGTCGAGCGTGAGAGCCGACGGCCGCGAGGTCGCGCCGACGAATCCGGTAACCCCTGGGGTGTTGCGCACCGCGGCCCAAGAGTCGTCGGTCAAATCCATGCGCACCAGGATGTAGCCGGGCAGCACCTTACGGTTGACCTGCTTGCGCTGCCCGTTCTTGATCTCGGTGACCTCTTCGGTGGGCACCTCCACCTGGAAGATGTAGTCGCCGACGTCAAGGTTCTGCACGCGGGTCTCGAGGTTGGCCTTGACCTTGTTCTCGTAGCCCGCATAGGAGTGGATGACGTACCAGTTGCCAGGCTTGCTGCGCAGCTCCGCCTTGAGCGCGGCGGCGGGGTCGACCTCCTCGGCCGGCTCCGCGGGAGCGGTCGTCTCTAAAGCCTCTGCGGCCTCTGGGCCTCTGGGCTTAAAGCCTCTGCGGCCTCTGGGCCCTCTGGGCCCTCTGGGGCCTCTGGGGCCTCTGGGGCCTCGGCGTGCTCGGCGGCCTCTTTCAGGTCGACCGCTTCGCCCGCGGACGTGTCACCGTCGAAGGTAGTCACGGTATTCAGTCCTCTCTGTCACTCTCGAAGCTCAGCCGAACACCAACAGGACCAGCTTGGTCAGGCCGATGTCCGCAAGGCCGACCACCGCCACCATGAAGGCCAGGAAGGCCAGCACCACTGAGGTGTAGGTGAGCATCTGTTTGCGGTTCGGCCAGATCACCTTCCGCATCTCCGCAACGACCTGCTTGAGGTAGTTGTAGACGAACACGAGCGGGTTAGCCGAACGGTCCCCGGAGTTCCTCGGTTTCTTGGCCACCTTAGGCGCCTTGGACGCCTTAGCCTTCTTGGACGCTCGGCCGGCCTTGTCCCCCTTGGAGACCTCAACCTCGTCCGAGGACGCTGCGTCGACATCTTCGGCGGCATCGGCCGCCCGCTGGCGGGACCGCTTGCCGGTCGGGCGATGCGGCCGCGTCACCGGCTCAGTCACCACGGCTGTCCGGCCGCCGCTCTCGCGGCCCTCCTCGCTGTCGCCGCCGTCGCGTGCGGCGTCGTTGGCAGCGTTGCCTTCGTCACTCACCGCATGCTCCTTTGTTCGCTAGTGTCCCGCGAGCCGTCCCACGTGTTGCGGGGCATCCTTCCAGTGTCCACCATGGCACGGCCCCGCCGTTAAGCAGGCCTTAAGCAGGGGCGACAGGACTTGAACCTGCAACCTGCGGTTTTGGAGACCGCTGCTCTGCCAGTTGAGCTACGCCCCTTCGCGGTTGGCAGCCCAACCTGCGCTTACCTACCGGGGCTTACATGACACGCGCGCTCCCCGATTGTTCGACCCACGGAAAGCGCGCTGATGCTGGGAAAACCCCGAGGTCCGAGTGTACATCGGCGCAGGAGTCAGATACTAATTAAGCGGTTCTGACGACCTGCCCGGATTCCTTGTCCCATCTGAGCTGGATGGAGTTGTCACCCTCGTGTCCCATGACGGTGGTGTAGGCCTCCAGGAGCACCTCACCATGCTCATTGGTGCAGGTGTTCTTGGTGACGACGATGTCGGCGCCGAAACGCTCGTTCACCGACTCGACGTCCATGCAGCCGAAGAGTTTCTCGCCGACATGTAACGGTTTGTGGTAGATGAACTTCTGGTCGACCTGGACGATCTGCATGGTCTCCATGCCGACGTCGACATTCCGGAAGAAATCGTCCTGGATAATTTTCGCGAAGATCGACACGAAGGTTATCGGTGCAATGATGGTGGCGTAGCCCAGTTCAACGGCCGCTGCCTCATCGAAGCAGGCCGGATCGTCGCACTTGATCGCTCGCGCGAATTCGCGAACTTGCTCGCGGCCCACCTCGAAGTAGTCCGGGTACCGCCAGCTCATCCCGCGGATGTCGGTTTTGAGCGCCATGGGCTAGGCGAGCTTCGCGGACGCGATGGCCCGGCCGAAGATCTTCTTGCCACCCGCGGTGGCCGTGAGCGCGATCGTCACCGACTTGCTGTCCGGATCGACCGATTTCACCTTGCCGTTGAACACAAGCTCGGTGCCCTTGCCGTCGTTGGGCACCGGCACCACCGCGGTGAACCGCACGTTGTACTCGGTAACGGCGCCGGGGTCCCCGACCCACGACGTGACGTAGCCCCCGCCTAGGCCCATGGTCAACATGCCGTGCGCGATCGCGGTATCGAGCCCGACGACCTTGGCGATCTCGTCGTCCCAGTGGATCGGGTTCAAGTCACCCGAAACTCCTGCGTAGTTGACCAGGTCTTGACGGGTC
This sequence comes from uncultured Actinomycetota bacterium, assembly GCA_963785625.1. GTDB lineage: Bacteria > Actinomycetota > Actinomycetes > Mycobacteriales > Mycobacteriaceae > Mycobacterium. Next base: position 21,089 of record CAWAWC010000001.1, read on the forward strand.
AACGGATAGATCCTCTCAGGAAGCTGGTCACCAACCTGTACCGAACTGAACTCACGCAGTGCCATCAGAAAATCCCTCATCTCCATCCTCACCGGCACGGCCCGCCAGGGTCGTGTAGGTCTCCTGCACGATGTCACCGTCTTCGTTGGTGATGATGTTCTTTGTCACGATGATCTCGGCGCTATGAGCGCTGCGCACCGAATCCACGTACACATCGCAGTACAGCTTGTCGCCAGCCTTGATCGGCGCCAGAAATTTCAGCACCTGGTCAACTTGGACGATCTGTGCTTCCTCGATCGCGATGTTGGCGTGCTTGAAGAACGCCAACTGAGCCTTATAGCCGAACACGCAGATAAACGTCAACGGGGCCAACAACCCTTTGTAGCCGAGGTCGGCGGCCGCCTCCTCCGTGAAGAACGAGGCGTCGTCGTTTTGCACGGCGACGGCATACTCGCGAATTTTCTCGCGCTCCACCTCATAATGGTCGGGATACCGGTAATGCATCCCGACGATGTTTGTGGTCAAGGGCACGGCTTTAGAACCTACCTAGTCGAACTCGACAGATGCGGGCGGGTGGCTACCGTGTCTCGCGGTGGGATTGGTGCTTGCCGCAATTGGGGCAGAACTTCTTCAGTTCCAACCGGTCGGGGTCGTTGCGGCGGTTCTTCTTGGTGATGTAGTTGCGGTGCTTGCACACCTCGCATGCCAAGGTGATCTTCGGCCGCACGTCTGTACTGGAAGCCATATCCGTTTTCCCTCTTACAAGTCGCGTTGTTGTGTTGTAGCGATGGCCGGACTCGAACCGGCGACCTAACGATTATGAGTCGTTCGCTCTAACCGACTGAGCTACATCGCCTCTGCACGCGCCGCCAGCCTGCTCGGCGTCCGCCGAGCCCCCTAACGGAATCGAACCGTTGACCTTTTCCTTACCATGGAAACGCTCTACCGACTGAGCTAAGGGGGCCGTTCACCCGAAGCGACCAGTCGTGCCGCGGGCCTAAAAGAGGGTACAGCGTGGCCCGCAACCGCACCAAACCACGGGGCACAGCCCCGCGGTTTGGTGCCGTTCACGATGATGGATTCTCCAGACGATCAGTGGGCCGGGGCGAAAGGCAAGGTCACCCGCCGTCGCCGCTGTGCTTAGGTTCCCACGCGCTGAGGTCGCTGAACTCGTCGTACTCTTCGTCCTCCCCGGTCTTCGAGTCGGGCTCGCCGAGCAGGGTCCGCAGCGCGAGATGGACGGCCTCGCGCGCGTCGGCCAGATGGAACCGCCGTATCGCCTCATCGACCAGATCGATGTCGACTTCGATCGCCATCCTCTTTAGCATGCGCCAACAATACCCACTTCCCGAAGGCACAACCGGGGGTTACCGGCCCCGGTCCGGCGAAGTCCGGCAAACGAAGTCCGGCAAACTTTGTCGCGCCGCGGACACGTCCTAGTCTGGTCACGTGTCAGAGGACCGGCTGTACTTCCGCCAACTGCTTTCTGGTCGCGACTTCGCTGCCGGGGACATGTTTGCGACGCAGATGCGCAACTTCGCCTACCTGATCGGCGACCGTGAGACCGGGGACTGCATGGTTGTGGACCCCGCGTACGCCGCGGGTGATCTGCTCGACACGCTGGAGTCCGACGGCATGCACCTGTCCGGGGTGCTGGTGACCCACCACCACCCCGATCACGTGGGCGGCTCGATGATGGGCTTTGCGCTCAAGGGCCTGGCGGAACTGCTGGAACGGGCGGAGGTGCCGGTGCATGTGAACACCCATGAGGCGCTCTGGGTTTCACGCGTCACCGGAATCAGCCTCGGCGACCTCACCACCCACGAGGGCCACGACAAGGTCGGTATCGGCGCTATCGAGATCGAATTGCTGCACACCCCCGGTCACACGCCCGGCAGCCAATGCTTCCTGCTCGACGGCCGTCTCGTCGCCGGCGACACGTTATTTTTGGAGGGCTGCGGGCGCACCGACTTTCCCGGCGGCGACTCCGACGAGATGTACCGCAGCCTGCAGCGGCTTGCCGCACTTCCGGGCGACCCGACGGTGTTTCCGGGGCACTGGTATTCGGCCGAACCGAGCGCCTCCCTGTCGGAGGTCAAGCGGTCCAACTACGTGTACCGAGCCTCCGACCTTGACCAGTGGCGAATGTTGATGGGCGGCTGACGGATTTGGGGGCGATGTTGCGCCGGCAGGCGATATGCGCAGGCCGGGGAATTTCCGGCCTGACGCGACTGTGATAAAAGCGGACGGGTGGATGCCATGGGGTGGGTCCAGGACAGCTGGCACGCCGTCACGAATGTCGGAACCAGCACCTGGTTGGCGTGGGCGGCGATTGCGCTCGGCGTCATCGCACTCGTGCCGACGAACCGGCAGCTCAACCGAAATCGCCCGTTGGTCGCGGAGCAGGCGCGGCCCCACGTCGCGATGCTCGTGGAACCGCATCCGGCGGACTGGCACGTGATCGAACTCGTGGTCCGAAATTTCGGGCGCACCGCGGCCTACGACATCGGGTTCTCATTTTCGAATCGGCCGACGGTAGCCGAATACGAAAATGCCACCGCCGGCTACGCCGATGTCGTCGAACTGCAACGCCCCGCGATTTGCCGGTGCTGGCGCCCGGCCAGGAATGGCGCACCCGGCAGCTCGACGCGCCAACCGATGTCAGCCTGCGCTGGGGTAGCACCGAGAACGATCTGGGCAAGCACCGCAGCCAGACGCCGATCTGATTCAATCAACTCCGCTGTCCATAGCAGAGGAGCAACCCATGAGCGGCCCGGTCTTCTACAGCCATAAGGATCCCATCGCCGTCATCAGGATGGACGACGGCAAAGTCAATGCGCTCGGCCCGACGATGCAACAGGCCCTCAACGAGGCGATCGACAAGGCCGACCGCGACAACGCCGGTGCGCTGGTGATCACCGGTAACGAGCGGGTGTTCAGCGGTGGGTTCGACCTGAAGATCCTGACCTCCGGCGAGGCGCAGCCCGCGATCGACATGCTCAGGGGCGGGTTCGAGCTGGCGTACCGGCTCCTGTCCTACCCGAAGCCGGTGGTGATGGCCTGCACCGGACACGCCATCGCGATGGGGGCATTCCTGCTGTCGTCGGGTGACCACCGGGTGGCCGCTCACGCGTACAACATCCAGGCGAACGAAGTCGCGATCGGCATGGTCATTCCCTACGCGGCCCTGGAGATCATGAAGCTACGGCTGACACAGTCGGCGTACCAGCAGGCCACCGGGCTCGCCAAAACGTTCTTCGGCGAAACCGCCCTCGCCGCCGGCTTCGTCGACGAGATCGTATTGCCCGAGATGGTCGTCGAACGCGCCGAAGAGGCCGCGCGCGAATTCGCCGGACTGAACCACGGCGCCCACGCCGCAACCAAGCTGCGCGCCCGCGGCGAAGCGCTCAAGGCCATCCGCGCGGGGATTGACGGCTTAGAGGCCGAATTCGGCCTCTAAGGCGCACTGGTTCCGCAGATACTGACGAGCTGAAAGCGGCGAAACGCGGTGGCCCGTGAAGCACCTGGCCACCGCGTTCCCGTCGCCTCCTCGTCGCCAGTGTGACATGTACGCACCGTGCCGTCACCTCACCCCGCCGCGGATCACAGCAGCTGACGAAGGTAGCCGAGGACCTCGTCGGCGGCGGCGAAGCCGCCGAGGTGGCTCTCCTCGGGCCGCAAAACGAGCTCGACGTCGGGCAGGTGCGATGCCGCGCACCGCGCGGCCTCGAGCGGCACGATCGGGTCGGCGTCGCCGTGCCACCAACGCACGGGGACCTTTACGTCGGCCAGCCGGAACCCCCCAGTCGCGCCCGAACAGGCGGATGTCGTCGACGACGGCCCAGAAGCGGCCCCCGGAGAGGACGACGATGTCGTCGAAACATCGGCTCCATCTCCGGATCGGCGAAGACCCGGCGGTCGCCCGATTTCGTGGTGGCGGCGTAGGCCAGGTAGGCGTAGTGCCCGAACGGGAGGACGGGCAGCACCAGCCCGGACACCAGCGCGGACAACGGCCAGCGCAGGCGCGACAGCATCGGCGCGAAGCGGCGCGTCAAGTCGATGACCCCGATCGTGCAGGCTTCGGGCCCAACCGTGGGCGTCACGCCGCCCAGCACGCCGACGGCCGCGACCCGGCCGGCGAGCGGCGGCACCACGCCGCAGGCAAGCGCATAGGGGCCGCCGCCCGACAGACCGATGACGGCCAGCCGTTGGGCGCCCAGCGCGTCGGCTACGAAGGACATGTCGGTGGCCCACTGGGCCACCGTCTCGCACTGGTGCGGGTCGGAAAGGTGGGTGCCCGGCCGCTCCACCGCGACGACACGAAGGCCGAGTTTTTCGGCCGCGCGCCGGCCACTCTGTGGGAACTGGCGGCGACCACCGGGCGTCCCGTGGAACCACAACACGACCTCGCCCGAGGGATCGCCGTATTCGGCAAAGCCGAGCCGGCGCCCATTGGGTAGGTAGAAGCGCCCTTCGGCGCGCGGCTTTGGGGCGCGTGCCACGCGGAAGGGGTGACGCATGGGATTGTTGGGTCTCATCGCTCTACGTCAGAGTCCGCCGAGACCCATTGGTAGGGAAGGAATTTGCCATCGAACGTCACCACTACCCGGTCACCCGACGGGTGCGGCTTCTTCTGCAGGTCCACGCTGAAGTTGATCGCGCTCATGATGCCGTCGCCGAATTGCTCGTGAATCAGCTCTTTGATGGCGCCACCGTACACCTGAAGCGCTTCGTAGAAGCGGTAAATGGTGGGGTCGGTCGGCACCCTGGGAGTATCTGAGGTGGGCAGCCCGCCGCGCATAGGCGGTGCCGCCAGCACGGGCACCGCCGACTCGTCCAGGTTCAGCATCTTCACGAGGACACGGGCAAGGTCAGGGGGAATCGGGTGCTGACCGAGCAACGCCGACGTCGTCCACACCAACGGCCTCCCGATCGCGTCGGCGAGCTCCTGCCAACTCAGGCCAAGCCTTAGGCGGGCAACGACGATCTGTTCGGTGATCTCGTTTCTGTGCATAGCCCCAAGCATGCACGGCGGATCCAGCCCGGTTCACCCCGGCTTCAGGGCGGTGACCAGCTGCGTGGAGAACCAGGGACCGCCGTACCACATCCGCCATCCGAGGTTGCGGCGCCGCACCTGGTGCCAACCCAGTTCGCGCAAATGGGCGGCGTGTTGACGGGTCTCCCACAGGTCAGCGATGGCCAGCCGCCCTCCGGGGCGCAGCACGCGGACCGCTTCCGCCAGTGCCCGCCGCCGGCCGGCGCGCGTCGAAATGTTGTGTATCGCCAGGCTGCTGACGATGACGTCAACGCTTCCGTCGGGCAACGGAAGAGCGGTCATGTCGGCGGTGCGTACCTCGACGCGATCGGCGACGCCTTCCAACGCGGCATTGGCCAGCGTGGCCTGCTGCGAGTTGTCGGTCTGGTCGGCACGCCACAGGTCGACGCCTATCGCACGGCCGCGCGGCAACCGCTTGGCCGCGGCGAGCAACACCGCACCACGCCCACAGCCGAGGTCGAGCACGGTTTCGTCGCCTTTGAGCCGCAGGTCATCGAGAATCCGTTCCCACACAACGAACTTGCCGGCTCGTGTCGCGTAACCGTAAGAGGTCGCGCCCGCCGCGATCCCGAGGGCCGCCGCTCCCGACAACCCCGCCATCAGCCGTTTGCCGCGCGCCCAGCTGATCGCGGCCCACACGGCGAGGGCGGTGGCCTGGCCGCCGACGACGATGATCTGCCCGCGCGCCGGGATGGTGTGGAACGATCCGTCGACTCCGTAGTCACCCCGATGGTCGTGCACGGTCATGAGCTTACGACTCGACAAGGCGCCGAAGGTTTTTCAGGCTCTCGTCGAGCGAGCGGCCGACCCAGAACGCCGCGACCCGGTCGGCGATCAGGCCGAGCAGCCCGCCTTCCGAGCTGTAGGCGAGCCGGAACGTGACACGGGTTCGGCCGGGCCCGGCGTTGCGCAACCGGAAGCGGCCGCGCTGGGTCACGCCGGTGATGTTGATCCATGCCAGGTCGCGCGCCGGGTCGAACTCGACCACTTCGGCGATGCCGCCCACCGGGATCGAGCCGATTTTCCACAACACGGTGTAGCGCGCGCCCACCCGGGCCGGGCCTTCGGTCAGCCTCTCCCAGCGCTCGAGGTGCGGCAGGAACGTGGGGTAGCGGTCGGGGTCGCTGAGCACCTTCCACACGGTATCGCGATCCGCGTTGACGACGATGCGACGTTCGACGCGCATCAGCCGATCACCGGGAACCGACGTTCGGCGGCGAGCCGATCGACGCCGGCCTGCAGACTGGTGACCACTTCGTCGTACACCGCCTGGTCCTGCACATCCGGGCCGTGCACTTCGACCGGCTCCTGCACCTCGATGACGATCTTGGCGGGTAACGGGATGTGTCCCAACAGGTCACCGACGTTCAGCCCCCAGGGCAGCGCCAGCGAAATCGGCACACTCTTGAGCCGGACCAGTTTGTCCAGCAACAGCAGTTTGGCCAGCCACTGGGCGCGTCCGAGGAACAACGCCGTCTCCTGGCCGCCGACACTCGCCACCGGCACGATCGGCACACCGGTCTCGCGGGCGAGCCGCACGAAACCCATGCGGCCGCCGAAGTCGACCACGTGCCGCTGCCACGACGGGCGAAAGACTTCGTAGTCGCCGCCCGGATACACCAGCACCGCGGCGCCGGATTCCAGTGCCAGCCGGGCGTTTTCGGGGCTGGCCGCCACCATGCCGAACTTTCGCAACCAGCGCAGCGGCGGGTAGAGCGTCACCAGGTTGTGGGCGAGCTGGTAGAACGGGCGCTCCACGCCGAAGTACGAGCAGAACGCCAGGGTGAAGACGAACGTGTCCGGCGGCACGTTGCCGCCGCTGTGGTTGCCGACGAGTAGCACCGGTCCGTGCGGCGGGATGCGGTCGAGCCCGCGAACGTCGGCCCGGAAATACAGAGACGCCAGCAGCCACGTACCGGGCAACTGGTCGCGAATGAAGTCCGGGTCGCGCTGGTCCAGGTCAGCCTTGGGCACCCGGTCGGTGATCTGCCTGCTCGCCCATCTGATGGCATCCGCGAGGCCGACCATGCTCCCAGCCTGGCACAGCCAACCGAACGGCAGGAGGGCCTTGCAGAACTTCGCAGCGCGAACGCCGCGGGCCGCCAAGTACCACTGCTTACCACCGCCCGTGGTGGACGACCTCCGAAAAGGGTCTCCGATCCGGCTTGCGGATCGGGGTAAGCGGACGATCGGCGGGATATCCGATACCGAGCAGGAAAGCCACCAGGTGGTCGTCGGGGACATCAAGGATGGCACGCGCCGTCTCCTGATCCCCCACCGAGGAGTGACCCGTTCCGATGCCCAGGTCGGTGGCCGCGATCATCATCGCCATCGTGGCCTGACCGACGTCGTAGTTGTCGGTGACCACCCTGCGCTCGTCGGGCGGAACCGGCACCACGATCGCGATCGCGGCCGCCGCCGCGCCGATATGACCGGCGCCCCGCCACACCGTGGACAGCTGCTGCAGCTGGGTCTTGTCGGTGACGATCACGAAGTCCCAGGGCTGCCGGTTTTTCGCCGACGGCGCCCGCCACCCGGCCTCGGCGATCCGGTCCAGGTCGGCTTCCGACACCGGATCCGGCTTGTACTGCCGCACATTGCGGCGGGCACAGATCGCGTCCCAGGCTTCCATCTCGTCCCCTCCTACGCGCGTTGGCGGTCGATCGCGTGCTCGAGCGCGTCGATCACGTTGCGAAGCTCAGCCACCATCCAGCTGTTGGTGCGCTGACCGAATACCCCGAGCAGCGACCGGTAGTACCACAGGTGCGACTGCGGATCCTGCACGCTGAACCGCTGCCACACCGTGTTCCCGTGGGCGCGGAAGTCACGCAGGATCGCGCGCGCGTTGTCGAGCTTATCGGCCAGCGAGACCAGCACCGCGTCGTCCGACGCCTCCCGCAGGTGGCGGATGTAGCGTTCCTTGCGCCCGCGCCACGGCGGCTTCGGGGTTTCCAGCGTGTCGCTGCATTCTTCGACGATCGATGCCACATCGGAGCCGAATCTCTCGGCGATATCGGCCAGCGTCTGCTCGCCGCCCTGGTCCTCGGCGGCGTCGTGCAGCAACGCGGCGATGGCCTGCTTCTCGGTGCCGCCGTCCTCGATGACCAGCCCGGCCACCGACAGCAGGTGGCCGAGGTACGGAACCTCGCTGGCTTTGCGGGTCTGCATGGCGTGCTTGTCCGCCGCGTAGGCCAGGGCTTCGACGAACTTGGGCGTCAGGCGCGGGGACTCTGCCTGGCTGGACATGCTGCCACCTCCCGGTCGACACGGCGTTCGCGATAAGCACCCACCGCTGTCGGTGCGCCCGTCTATCGTGGCACCGCGATGACGCTTCATCTCCACCGTGCCGCGCGCACCGATCTCCTCGCCGACGGGCTCGGCGCGCTGCTGGCCGACCCGCTGCCCGACCCGTTCGCCGAGGAACTGGTGCTGGTTCCGGCGCGCGGCGTGGAGCGCTGGCTCAGCCAGCGGCTCTCGCACGTGCTCGGTCGCCGTCCTGGACGTGCGAGCGGAGACGGGGTGTGCGCGGGGGTGGCGTTCCGCAGCCCCGGCTCGCTGATCTCTGAAATTTCTGCAATCACCGGAACCGTCGACGACGATCCGTGGTCGCCGGACGCCCTGGCGTGGCCGCTGCTGGACGTCATCGACTGCTCACTGGACGAACCATGGTGCCGCACGCTGGCAACGCACCTGGGTCACTTCGACACGGGTCCCGAGGCGGAATTGCGCCGTGGCAGAAGGTATTCGGTGGCGCGCCGGCTGGCCGGGCTGTTCGCCTCGTACGCGAGCCAGCGTCCGCAGTTGCTGGCCGACTGGCTGGACGGCGAAACGGGTGACCTCGACCCCGATCTGGCCTGGCAGCCGGAGCTGTGGCGAGCGGTTGCGGCGATCGTCCCCGCCGATCCCCCGCACATCCGCCACCGGAAGACGATCGCCCGGCTGCGGGAGGGCCCGACCGAGCTGCCCGCGCGGCTGTCGCTGTTCGGGCACACCCGGTTGGCGCGCACCGACGTGGAGCTTCTCGACGCGTTGTCGGCCCATCACGACCTGCACCTGTGGTTCCCGCATCCCAGCGACGAGCTGTGGCGGGAGCTCGCCGGTGTCCATGGCGTAGCGCGGCGATGCAACGACCGCAGCCGATGCGCGGCCCACCACCCGCTGCTGCAGACCCTCGGCCGCGACCTGCGCGAGCTGCAACGGACGCTGCCGGCCAACCGCGCAACGGACGAGTACTTGGGCTTCAACGACGCCGCAACAACTTCCAGCACATTGCTGAGCTGGCTGCAATCCGACATCGCCGCCAACGTGGTCAGGCCGACGGGCCGCAGACTGGCTGACGGTGACCGCTCGGTGCAGGTGCACAGCTGTCACGGCCCGGCGCGGCAGATCGACGTGCTGCGTGAGGTGTTGCTCGGGCTGCTGGAAGACGACCCGACGCTGGAGCCCCGCGACATCGTGGTCATGTGCCCCGACATCGAGACGTACGCCCCGTTGATCATCGCCGGCTTCGGGCTCGGGGAGCTGGCCGCGGAAAGCCACCCGGCGCACCGGCTGCGGGTGCGCCTGGCCGACCGCTCCCCCATGCAGACCAACCCACTGCTCGGTGTGGCGGAGGAGTTGCTGAGCATCGCGGGCGGCCGCGCCGCCGCCACCGAGGTGCTCAACCTTGCGCACGCGCCGGCGGTGCGGGCGCGCTTCGGGTTCACCGATGACAACCTCGACGCGATTACCGCGTGGGTGCGAGAATCAGGCATCCGGTGGGGCTTCGACAAAGAACAGCGAGCGCCGTACGGACTGGACCATATCCTGCACAACACCTGGCGTTTCGGGCTCGACCGCATCCTTACCGGCGTCGCGATGTCCGACGACTCGCAGGCCTGGCTGGGCACGGCGCTGCCGCTCGACGACGTGGGCAGCAACAAGGTGGAGCTGGCCGGGAGGTTGGCCGAATACGTCGCACGGCTGCGAAGCGTGGTCAACTCGCTGAACGGATCCCGGCCTCTGACGGAGTGGATCGACGCGCTGACCAACGGTGTCGCCACGCTCACCCGGGTGAGCGCCGGCGACTCGTGGCAACCCGGGCAGCTGCGCCGGGAGTTCGCAAACGTGTTAGAACAGGCGGGTTCTCGTGCATCGACGGGGATGCGGCTGCCCGATGTGCGTGCGTTGTTGGCCGGGCACCTGGCCGGACGCCCGACCCGGGCGAACTTCCGCACCGGCACGTTGACGGTCTGCACGATGGTGCCGATGCGTTCGGTTCCGCATCGGGTGGTGTGCCTGGTCGGCCTCGACGACGGTATCTTTCCCCGGTTCAACCGCTCCGACGGCGACGACGCCCTGGCGCGGGTGCCGATGACCGGCGAACGCGACATCCGTTCGGAGGACAGGCAGCTGCTGCTCGACGCGATCTGCGCGGCCACCGAGACGCTGGTGATCACCTACACGGGCGCCGACGAGCACACGGGGCATTCCCGCCCGCCGGCGGTGCCGCTGTCTGAGGTGCTCGACGCGCTGGACCAGACGACGTCAAAGCCCGCACGGGAGCGCGTCGTGGTGGACCATCCGTTGCAGCCGTTCGACGTTCGCAACGTCACCCCCGGCGAGCTGGTGCCGGGCAAACCGTTCACCTTCGACCCGACTGCGCTGGTGGCCGCCGAGGCCGTGGTCGGCGACCGGCACCCCACGCGTCCGTTCTTCGCCGACCCGCTCCCGGAGCCGCCGCACGACGACGTCGCGCTGGCCGACCTACTCACCTTCTTCAAGGATCCGGTGAAGGGCTTCTTCCGCGCGCTGGACTACTTGCTGCCCTGGGAAGTCGAGGACCTCGACGACGAGATGCCGGTCGAGATCGACAACCTGGCGGAGTGGACGGTCGGCGATCGCATGCTGCGCGACATGATGCGCGGGATGCACCCGGACACCGCCGCCCATGCCGAATGGCGGCGGGGAACCTTGCCGCCAGGCCACCTGGGAATGCGCAAGGCCGTCGAGATCCGTGCTCAGGCAGCCGATCTGGCGCGCGCGGCGTTACCACACCGCCAGGCCGACTCCCACGCGTACGACGTCGACGTGGACCTCCGCGACGGTCGTCGCCTCACCGGCACCGTGACACCGGTCTTCGGCGAGCGCACGGTGTCGGTCACCTACTCCAAGTTGGGCGGTAAGCACTTGATGGAGTCGTGGATTCCACTGCTCGCGTTGAGCGCCGCCGTGCCGGGCCACGACTGGACGGCGCTGTGCATCGGGCGCGCCAGGAACAATCACCGGATCGAACAGCGACGGCTGGGACCGCCGCCGAATCCTGTTGCGGCGGTGCGCGACCTGGTGCGCCTCTACGACGCGGGCCGCCGAGAGCCACTGCCGCTGCCGGTGCGAACGTCGTTCGCCTGGGCCGACGCGCGCCATGGCGGCAGAGACCCCGCCCGGGCAGCGGGCTGGCGGTGGCAGTCGCAAAACAACTTCCGCGGCGAGAATGCGGAGCCCGCACATGAAAGGGTTTGGGGCAAAAGGGCTCCGCTCACCGTGCTGCTCGGCGCGCCACATCTCGGCGAGGAGGTCGATGGGGAAGACACCCGCCTGGGCGCGCTGGCCGCCCGGCTGTGGCTGCCGCTGCTGCGCGCGGAGGTGCGCTGATGGAACGCTTCGACCTGCTTGGCCCGCTGCCCGGACCGGGGTCCACGACAGTGCTGGAAGCCAGTGCCGGCACCGGCAAGACGTTCGCGCTCGCCGGCCTGGTCACCCGCTACCTCGCCGAGGGCGCGGCCACCCTCGACGAGATGCTGCTGATCACCTTCAGCCGCGCCGCCAGCCGTGAGCTGCGCGAACGTGTCCGTGCGCAGATCTCTGAAACCGTTGCCGCACTGTGCGATCTGACATCAGGCGCCCCGAACGAGCTCGTGGCCTACCTGACGCGCGGCAACGCCGCCGACCGCGACGAGCGCTGCGGCCGGCTGCGTGACGCGCTGGCGGGATTCGACGCCGCCACGATCGCCACCACGCACGAGTTCTGCAGCATGGTGCTGAAATCCCTTGGTGTAGCCGGTGATACCGAAGCCGGGGTGACACTGGTCGAGAGCCTCGATGATCTCGTCACCCAAATCGTCGACGACCTCTACCTCGCGCAGTTCGGATCGCAACGTGACGAGGCGGCGCTCAGCCACCGCGACGCGGTGGCGCTGGCCCGTGCGGTGGTCGGCGACCCGTGCGCCCAGCTGCGTCCGCAGGACCCGGAACCGGATTCGGTTGCCGCGGTGCGACTGCGGTTTGCGAACGACGTGCTTGCCGAGCTTGAGCTGCGCAAGCACCGGCTCGCCATCCTCGGCTACGACGACCTGCTACGCAGGCTCTCCACAGCGCTGCATGCGGAGGATTCCGACGCCCGCAACCGGATGCGGAAACGTTGGCCGATCGTCATGGTCGACGAGTTCCAAGACACCGATCCCATTCAGTGGACGGTCATCGAGCGCGCGTTCAGCGGCCACTCCGCCGTGGTGCTTATCGGCGATCCCAAGCAGGCGATCTACGGCTTCCGCGGCGGCGACATCTACACCTACCTCGAGGCCGCCCGCACCGCCGGCGAACGGCGCACGCTTGACATCAATTGGCGCAGCGACACCGCGCTCGTCGAGCGTCTGCAGACCGTGCTGCTCGGTGCGGCGCTGGGTGATCCGGATATCGTCGTGCGTGAGGTCGAATCGCGCTTCGGCGGTCACCGGCTGGCCGGCGCGCCGCACAACGAACCGTTTCGGCTTCGACTGGTCAGTCGTGCCAGGTTCGGGGTCGATCAGTCGAAAACCATTCCGATGACTGACCTTCGCCGGTATATCCCCGCCGACCTGGCCGCCGACATCGGCGCCCTGCTGGCCGGCGGCGCGACGTTCGATGGCGCCCCGGTAGCGGCGGGTCATGTAGCGGTGATCGTCGAAACGGGCGAGGACGCTCGGGCATGCCAAAACGCTCTGATACAGAACGGAATTGCCGCCGTCTACACCGGCGACGCCGATGTGTTCCTCTCTCAGGCCGCCGAGGATTGGCTGTCTCTGCTCAACGCATTCGACCAAACTCACCGCAGCGGCGTGGTACGTGCTGCGGCGGCGACGGTGTTCTTCGGCAACACTGCCGAGGAACTGGCCGCCGGCGGCGACTCGCTCACCGACGCGGTGGCCGCCACCCTGCGCGATTGGGCCGATCACCTGCGCGAGCGCGGACCGGCCGCGGTGTTCGAGGCGGCACAGTTAGTGGGCATGGGTCGCCGCGTGCTTGCGGAGCAGGGCGGTGAGCGCATGATGACCGACCTGGCTCACATCGCCCAACTGCTGCAGGAGGTTTCACACCGCGCGCGGTTGACCCTGCCCGCGCTGCGAGATTGGCTCCGCCGTCAATGCGACGAGCGCGACGGTTCGCCCGAACGCAATCGCCGCATCGACAGCGACGCCGCCGCGGTGCAGATCATGACGGTATGGGGAGCCAAGGGCTTGCAGTTCCCGATCGTGTACCTGCCGTTCGCGTTCAACCGGCACGTCTTCATCGAGGAAATTCCGCTGTTTCACGACGAGGACGGCGTTCGCTGCCTGCATATCGGCGGTCCCGACAGTCCCGACCTGGCCGCCACCGAGAGGTTCAGCCGAGCCGAGGCCGCCCGCAACGACATCCGGCTGACCTATGTCGCGCTGACCCGGGCGCAGTCACAGGTGGTGGCGTGGTGGGCGCCGTCATACGACGAACCCAACGGTGGTCTGTCGCGGCTGATGCGCGTCCGGCCTCTCGGCGAGGCCGAGGTGCCGGACCGCTGCGATCCCAAGACGATTTCCGACGAGGAGGCGCTGGCCTGCTTTCGCGCCTGGGAGGCCGCGGGCGGCCCGGTGATCGAGGAGGCCGTCGTTGCGGGCTTCCCTGCGGTCCCCGGGTCAGTGCCGCCGACGGACCTGGCCGTGCGGCACTTCCATCGCCTCATCGACACCACCTGGCGACGCACGTCGTATTCCGCGCTCATCCGCGGCGCCGATGATTCCGGTATCGGCAGCGAACCGGAGGCCGCCGCCCGCGACGACGAGGTGGAGGTATCCCCGGTGCCGATCGCACCGTCCGCCGGCGCGGACGTGTCGTCCCCCATGGCCAACCTGCCGGCGGGTGCCACGTTCGGGTCGCTGGTGCATGCGGTGCTGGAGAACGCCGATCCCTTTGCGCCGGATCTGGCCGCCGAACTGGAGGCGCAGGTACGAGCGCATTCGGCATGGTGGCCTGTGGACACCGATCCCGCTGTGCTGGCTTCGGCGCTGGTGCCCATGCACGACACTGCGCTGGGGCCCTTGGCCGCCGGTGTGACATTGCGCCAGATCGCCCTGCGGGATCGGTTGCGCGAGCTGGATTTCGAGATCCCGCTGGCCGGGGGCGACGTCCGCGGTGTGGTGCCCGACATCCGGCTATCCGATGTCGGTGAGCTGCTAAGCCGGTACCTCCCGGCAGACGACCCACTGGCCGGATACGCCAACCGGCTGAGGTCCGACGGGCTCGGCCACCAGCCGCTGCGGGGCTATCTGTCCGGTTCCATCGATGCCGTGCTGCGGTTGCCCGGGCAGCGCTACCTGGTGGTCGACTACAAAACCAACCTGCTGGGTGACACGGCGGCCGACTACAGCTTCCCGACGCTGACCGAAGCGATGCTGCACTCGGACTATCCGCTGCAGGCGCTGCTGTATCTGGTGGTGCTACATCGGTTCCTGCGCTGGCGCCAGCGCGGTTATGACCCAGAGCGGCACCTGGGCGGAGTGCTGTATCTGTTCGCGCGCGGCATGTGCGGTGTTGACACTCCGGTGGTCGACGGCCATCCCTGCGGAGTGTTCAGCTGGCGTCCGCCCGCCGAGTTGGCGGTCGCTGTGTCCGACCTGCTCGATGAAGGACGGCGAGCCGCATGAGCATCACAGAGGATCTTTTCGGGGGTCTCTTCGAGGATCTTTTCGACCAACGGTTCGCCCTGGCCGCCACCGGTCTGCTGGGCGATTTCAACGTGGCCGGTGTGCTGGAGGCCGCTGACGTGCATGTGGCGCAACGGATTACGGCACTCGCCAAAGAGTCGGACGAAGCGGTGGCTTTGGCGGTTGCGCTTTTGGTTCGTGCCCTGCGCGGCGGTTCGGTGTGCATTGACTTGTCGACGGTCGCCACCGACTGCGGTGCGCCGGAGTTGCCCTGGCCGGAGCCGGTGTCGTGGCTGACGGCGGTGCGGGCGAGCCGCCTGATTCGCGAACCGCCGGTGTTGCGGCTCTACGACGATCACCTGTTGTACCTCGACCGGTATTGGCGTGAAGAGAGCCAGGTCTGCACCGACCTGCTCGCGCTGTCGGTACCCGGGGCTCCGGTCGAGGTGCCCACCCTCGAGCGACTCTTCCCGTCGGGTTACGAAGAACAGCGCGCGGCGGCGGAAATAGTGCTCTCGCAAGCGGTTACGGTGCTCACCGGCGGGCCGGGCACCGGCAAGACGACGACCGTCGCGCGGCTACTCGCGCTCTTGACCGAGCAGGCGGAGCTGTCGGGCGGCGCGGGCCTTCGGGTCGCGATGGCCGCGCCGACCGGCAAGGCGGCCGCGCGGCTGACCCAAGCGGTGGCGGCAGAGGTCGCCAAGCTCGACTCTCCCGACCGCAAGCGCATGGCCGGACTGGAAGCGGTGACCATGCACCGGCTGCTCGGTAGCCGGCCGGACACGTCGGTGCGGTTCCGCCACCATCGCGGCAACCGGCTGCCGCATGACGTGATCGTCGTCGACGAGACGTCGATGGTGTCATTGACGATGATGGCAAGGCTGCTCGAGGCGGTGCGTCCCGATGCGCGGCTGATCTTGGTCGGCGACCCCGACCAGTTGGCATCGGTGGAAGCCGGCGCGGTGCTGGCGGATCTGGTCGACGGCCTGTCCGAACGCAAGGACAGGCGGGTCGCCGCCCTACTTTCGTCGCACCGGTTCGGAGAGTCGATCGGTGCGCTTGCCGATGCGATCCGGGTCGGTGACGCCGACCAGGTGATCGAGGTGCTGCGGGCCGGCGGCGCACACATCGAGTGGATCGATGACCAAGACCCGACGGATCGCCTGCGAGCAATCGTCGTCCCGCATGCGTTTCGCGTGCGGGAGGCCGCCGTTTTGGGCGCCGACGCGGTCGCGTTGGAAGCACTTGACGGGCACCGGTTCCTGTGCGCGCACCGGCACGGTCCGTTCGGGGTAGAGCATTGGAACCGGCAGGCCCATCGATGGCTGACCGAGGAGAGCGGCCTGCCGGTGTGGTCCGAGTGGTACGCGGGCCGGCCACTGCTGGTGACGGCCAACGACTATGGGCTGCGTGTGTACAACGGCGACACCGGTGTGGTCGTCGCCCGTCAGGCCGGATTGCGGGCGGTAATCTCCGGCGCCGCCGGGCCGCTGGAGTTCGCGACCAGTCGGCTCTCCGACGTCGAGACGATGTATGCGATGACCATCCACAAAAGCCAGGGCAGTCAAGCCGACGAGGTCACAGTGCTGCTGCCCCCGGAAGACTCCAGGCTGCTCACGCGTGAGCTGTTCTACACGGCGGTGACGCGCGCCAAAGCCAAGGTCCGCGTGGTCGGTTCCGAGGCGGCCGTCCGCGCTGCAATCGTTCGCCGGGCGGTGCGTGCGAGCGGGCTGCGGCAGCGGCTCAAGGCGTCAGGATGATTGACAACGAGGGTTCCTCACCGGCGTCTCGGCGAGGCCATATCCTGCGGCTAGCAGTGTTCGCCGCTTTCCTGCTCGGCATGTTCTACCTGGTCGCCATCGCGCGAGTCATCCACGTCGAGGACGTGCGTCGCACGGTCTCGGCGACGGGTTCCGCCGCGCCCCTGACCTACGTCGTACTCTCGGCCGCGCTGGGCGCACTGTTCGTGCCGGGCTCGATACTCGCCGCGGGCAGCGGGCTGTTGTTCGGTCCTGTACTGGGCATCGTCGTGACGCTCGGCGCGACGGTGGGCACCGCGATCGTCGCCAGCCTGGTCGGCCGTCGGGCCGGCCGGAACAGCGCCCGCGCGCTGCTGGGGCCGACACGCGCAGAGCGCATCGACACGTTGATCGAACGCCGTGGACTGTGGGCTGTGGTCGGTCAGCGCTTCGTGCCCGGCATCTCGGATGCGCTGGCCTCCTACGCGTTCGGGGCGTTCGGAGTTCCGTTGTGGCAGATGGCCATCGGATCGCTCATCGGTTCGGTGCCGCGGGCCTTCGCCTACACTGCGCTGGGCGCCTCGATCGCGAATCGGTCGTCGTGGTTGGCTTATTCGGCGATCGCGGTGTGGTGCATGACCGCTATCGTCGGCGCCTTCGCTGCGCGGCGTGGACTACGGCGATGGCGTAGGCACGCCGGCCGCCGCGGGGAGGGAGGCATCCGGGATGCCTAAACGGCACTCACCAGCAGCCACACCTGCCACTTCGGCACCGTCAACTTCCGATAAGTGAATTCTCGAATGCGGTGGCTCATCCGATATCATTGCCAATGACTGCCCCATTCACGATGGAAGCAGAAGAATTCTCGCGAGACCGAGGCGATGATCTCGACAGCACGCCGCAGCATGCTGGGCGCTGGAGTTTGCACGAGTTTGTCCGCGCGCTCCGACTCTTCGCAATAATGCGGTGGTGCAGCTGTATGCCGCCCGTCTGACATCAAGGGGCCGCCGTGGCCGGTGATGCAGTCGACCCGCTTTTACTCGGGCAGCGTGTCGTCGCGATTCTCGAAACCGGACAACGCGACGCGACATACAAGCTGGCCACGCTGATGGCCCTCATCGAACAATGCACCGAAAATTTGCCGGACCGGTCGAATGATTTCCTCGAGGTTCCAATCCCAGATCTGGCGCACCGTGTCTTGGCCATCTACTGGCAGCAGGTACGCCCGTTTGAGGGGCACAACCTACTTCAGCGTCGGACCGGTGCGAAATCACGAATCATTGACGCAACTAAGGAACTTCGTGAGGCTGCCGGCATAGGCGATCGCAGCACGTCACTTGACATTGCCATGATCCGGCAGCCAAATGCCTACTACCGCGCGATCGAGAAAATTGTCATGGCGTTGGCCAAACAACCACTACCACGGCTGCAGAAGCTGCCCGGCTCGTCCGTTAGCGATCCTTTCCTCTACGACGACTCGTTCCTCGGCGAGAACGTATCGCGTTCCGCGCTTCGCGCATCGGGAGACGCGATCACCCTGAAACCCGGTGTCGCTCACGGTCTTGCCCGACTGGCCGGGTTGCTCAAACCGGCGCTGGAGATCATGTGGGTCGACGACGTCCGCCGAATGAACAAGTTCCTGGACGCGCAAGTTCCCGATGTCGCAGGCCACCTGTTCGGCCGCGAGCGCACCGCCCTGGCCGCCGTCCGCGAACCGTTCAAGGAGGCCTTCGGGTCACACTGCTTCTACTGCGGCAACCACCTGCCGGTGAATAATCCCGTCGACCACGTGCTGCCCTGGTCGCTGGTCGGTATCGACGGCCTGGCCAATTTGGTGCTCGCTTGCGCACGCTGTAACGGCGACAAAAGCGGTGCGCTGCCAGCGCTGTCGATCGTCGACCGGGTACTAAATCGGGACCGAGACGTGCTGGAAGAGATCGCATCCGAGATTCAGTGGCCAACGCAGCACGATCGAGTCGTGGCCGCGGCGCTCGGCATTTACCGCGTGCAGCCTGCCGGCGTCCCGACGTGGTCAGGGCACAGGCAGACGGAGCGACTGGACATCAGCTTCCCGCCGTCGTGGAGGTGAATCGTGACGACCGGCCGCACGAGCGACAAACCCTTTCTGCGCCTTAATTTGTCGCTCAGAGGCGGGCACATTGGTGTGTCCCTTCCGCACAGCGACGCAAGTGGCAGCTGTGATTCGCGGCCCGGAGGCCGCGCGGAACACGACGCCAGAGAACCCTAACTCCGCTGCGCCGCCACGAACAGATTCCCGGACACGGTGTCCGCAACCTCGCCGGGTGCTTGGCGGCCATAGCCGGCCATCAACTCGTCGGCGGGCGTTACGGTGACGGTCCAGCCGTGGCGGCGGAACCAGTCACCGACGTCTTCCCGTTCCTCGAAGTACCAAAGCTCTTCGGTCCCGGGAAACTCGCGCTGCGGGTCCACGTCGGCCATCAGCGCACGGATCCGATCCATCCGCTCCCGACGCCTCGCGCGGAACTCCGGATCGAGAAACTTCGGCCCCAACGCCTCCACCGCAATCCGGCTGCCGGTCGCCGTCAGCCCGTGTACGCGCTCGAAAAGCAAGTCCTGCGCCGCCGCCGGCAGATAGGGCATCAGCCCCTCGGCCGACCAGGCACTGGGCGCCGAGGCGTCAAAACCAGCCTGCTGCAAAGCTTCCGGCCAATCCTGGCGCAAATCAACCGGGACGGCCACCCGGTTGCAGGCCGGCTGCGCCCCATGTTCGGCCAACGTCGACGCCTTGAAATCCAAGACCTTGGGCTGGTCCAGCTCGAAGACCGTGATCCCATCCGGCCAGGGCAGCCGCCACGCCCGCGCGTCCAGGCCCGCGGCCAAGATCACCACCTGGCCGATACCGCCCCGAGTGGCGTCAAGGAAGAACTGGTCGAAAAACGCTGTGCGCGAGGCCATATAGCCGACCATCGCCTGCATCTGCAGCGGCAACCCTGGTTCGGCCTCGACGAGCTTGGTAGGAAGCTGCGGTGCCGAGTGCCAGTTCCACACCCCGTCACCAACGGCGTCGAGGAAGACCTGCGCGAACGGGTCGCGGATCAACGGGTTGTCGCTCCGAGTTTCCGCGGCGCGCGCCGAAGCCACCCCCAGTGCCGTCGCCCCCACGCTCTCGGTGATCTCCCAGCTGTCGTTGTCGGTTCTGGTCACGCTCACTTCCCTTCTACACGCACGGCCGCGACGAACAACGTCTGCGGGGTGGCGTCTTCGCTACCCTGCGGGGGCCTGCGGTCGTAACCGGCCATCAGCTCCTCGGCCGGCGTCACCGTCACCTCCCAGTCGTGGCGGCGCAACCAGTCACCGACGTCCTCGCGCTCCTCGAAGTACCACAGGTCCTGGACGTCGGGGATGTCGCGGTCGGGCTCCAGCTTGGCCATCAGGTCGCGCACCCGCTGCATCGTCTCGCGCTGCTTGTCGCGGGCGGCCTCGTCGAGGAAGTCGGGGCCCGGCGCCTCCACGGCGATCCGGCTGCCTGGGGCACCCAGTTCCTGAACACGCGCGAAGAGCAAATCCTGGGCGGCCGCGGGCAAAAAAGGCAGCAGGCCCTCGGCCGACCACGCGCTCGGCGCCGAGCGGTCAAAGCCGGCCTGCTCCAGTGCCGCCGGCCAGTCGTGGCGCAGGTCGACGGGAACGGTGACCAGGGTGCAGGCCGGTGCGAACCCGTTGTGCCGCAGCGTCGACAACTTCCATTCCAAGACCCGGGGCTGGTCGAGTTCGTACACCGTGACTCCGTCCGGCCCACCCGGCCAGGCCAGCCGCCACGCCCGGGAATCCAGACCCGCTGCGAGGATCACCACCTGGCGGACCCCGGCGCCGGCGGCGTCGAGGAAGAACTGGTCGAAAAAGGCCGTCCGCGCCGCCATGTAGTCGACCATCCCCTGCATCCGTGGCTTCAGGTCGGGCTCGGCCTCGGCGATCTCGGCGGGCAGGTTAGCGGCCGCGAACCAATTCCAGACGCCCTCCCCGGCGGCATCGAGGAACACACGCGCAAACTCGTCCCTGATCAGCGGACTCCCGCTGTCGGTTTCCGCGGCCCGGGCCGCCGCGACGCCCAGGGCCGTCGCGCCCACGCTCTCGGTGATCTCCCAGCTGTCGTTGTCGGTCCTCGCCACGCTTAGCCCTCCGATTTCGCTAGCACGCCTACGTAATGACCCTACGCGCGCCGGATGTGAGCAAGCTGTCCCGGAACGGGGTATGCGGTTAACTTGTCGGCGAGCCGCTGACCGCGCGGGGCCGATCTCGAAGGATATTGGGAAGATGCGAGTTGACGGGCGCGAAGTCAGCGTTTCCGGCAGCTTGCTGCAGCCGCTGACCCGGCGAACCAACGACATCCTACGGCTCGCCGCGAGCATCGTGTTTCTCGTCGTAGTGATCACGAGTTCGCTGATCACCCGTCCGCAGTGGGAGGCGCTGGAAAAGTCCATCTCGCAGATCGTCGGGGTCCTCTCGCCCAAGCAGTCCGACCTGGTCTACCTCGCATACGGCATTGCCATCCTGGCCCTGCCGTTCATGATCCTGATCGGACTGATCGTCGCCCGGCAATGGAAACTGCTCGGCGCCTATGCGGCCGCCGCGCTCCTCGCGGCCCTCCCGCTGTCGCTGGGTGGCAAAGGCTTTTCGGCGCCCCGCTATCACTTCGATCTGTCGGACCGTCTCCAGACCGTGTTGGCGCAGTTCCTCGACGACCCGCGGTGGATTGCGATGCTCGCGGCGGTGCTGACGGTGTCGGGCCCCTGGCTGCCGGCGCGGTGGCGGCGCTGGTGGTGGGGGCTGCTGCTGGCCTTCGTGCCGATCCATCTGGTGGTCAGCGCCATAGTGCCGGCCCGCTCGCTGTTGGGATTGGCGGTCGGGTGGGTGGTCGGCGCGCTGGTGGTGCTGGTTGTCGGCACTCCCGCGCTGGAGGTGCCGCTGGACGCTGCCGTGCGGGCGATGGCGAAACGCGGATTCGTCGTCTCGCGACTCATCGTGGTGCAGCCGGCCGGACGTGGCCCACTGGTCCTGTCCGGCGAATGCGAGCACCCCGACCGCTCGGCGGTGATCGAGTTGTACGGCCCGCATCAACGCGGCGGCGGCGCGCTGCGCCAGCTCTGGGGAAAGCTCAGGCTGCGCGGCAGCGAGACCGCGCCCCTGGTGGCCTCCATGCGCCGCGCGGTCGAGCATCGCGCGCTCATGGCGATCGCCATCGGCGAGCTGGGGCTGGCCAATACGTCCACGGTCGCCGTCGCCACCCTGAACCGGGGATGGATGCTCTACGCGCACAAGCCCCGTCGCGGGGTGCCCATCGAGGACTGCGTGCAGACGACTCCCGTTGCGCGGCTGTGGGAATCGCTGAAGGTTTTGAACGACCATCAGATCTCCCACGGTGACCTGCGCAGCCGCGAGATCACGGTCGACGACGGCGCCGTCCTTTTCGGCGACTTCTTCAGCGCCGAGTACGGTGCCACCGACGAGCAATTGCAGTCCGACATCGCGCAACTCCTGGTGACGGCGTCGGCCCTGTACGACCCGGAGTCTGCGGTGGCCGCGGCGATCGACGTGTTCGGCAAGGACACCATCCTGGACGCCTCGCGCCGACTGACGAAAGCCGCTGTGCCCAAGGGCATCCGCCGCTCAATTCCCGATGGCGGCGCCGTGATCTCGGCCACCCGCGCGGAGGTGAAACGGCAAACCGGCGCGGACCAGATCAAAACCGAAACGATCACCCGGTTCACCCGCAGCCAGGTCATTCAGCTGGTACTGTTCGGCGCGCTGGTCTACGTCGCGTATCCCTTCATCAGCACCGCGCCGACGTTCCTCTCCCAGCTGAGGCACGCCAACTGGTCGTGGGCACTGCTGGGCCTGGCGGTTTCGGCGCTGACCTACGTTGGTGCGGCCGCCGCCTTATGGTCCTGCACCGACGGCACCGTGAGCTTCTGGAGACTGTTGATCGTCCAGGTGGCCAACACTTTCGCTGCCACCACCACCCCCGCCGGCGTCGGCGGCCTGGCGCTCAGCACCCGGTTCCTGCAAAAGAGCGGCCTGTCGGCGGTGCGAGCCACCGCGGCGGTGGCCCTGCAGCAGTCGGTGCAGGTGATCGTCCACCTCACGCTGCTGATCTTCTTCAGCGCCGTCGCGGGCGCTTCGACCGACCTCGGGCATTTCGTTCCCAGCGCCACCATGCTGTACCTGATCGCGGGTGTGGCGCTTGGCATCGTCGGCACCTTCCTGTTCGTGCCCAGGCTGCGAAGGTGGCTGGCGACGTCGATGCGCCCGAGGCTGGCCGAGGTGACCCGCGACCTCGTCAAGCTGGTCCGCGAACCCAGGCGACTCGCGCTGATCGTGCTGGGTTGCGCGGGAACAACTCTCGGTGCGGCACTCGCGCTGTGGGCCAGCGTCGAAGCCTTCGGTGGCGACACGACGTTCGTCACCGTCACCGTGGTGACGATGGTCGGCGGGACGCTGGCCTCCGCCGCCCCGACCCCGGGCGGCGTGGGGGCCGTCGAAGCCGCGCTGATCGGTGGCCTGGCCGCCTTCGGCCTACCCGCGGCCGTCGGTGTGCCGTCGGTTCTGTTGTACCGGATACTCACCTGCTGGCTGCCGGTGTTCGTCGGCTGGCCGGTGATGCGATGGCTCACCAGGAACGAAATGATCTGACGGCAGGTCAACTTTCGTTGCCGTCGGCCATGACCACCACCATGACGATCGACCGGCGCACACTCTGGCCGACCGCGGTGTCCAGAGACATCAGGTAGTACTCCTCGGGCACCGAACGCGCCACCGTGATCGGCACGGAAACGCTGGCCGAGCCGTCGGAGCCGAACTGGCCGGACACGGGCGCCGCGGCGATCCCCGGGTCGGTGGACGTGCCGGTGATCGCGTAGCCGCCCGCGCCGTCGACCATCCGTTGTACGTCGAGGGTCACGGTACCCGTGCTACCCGGCGCGAGGGTGACGACGTGTTGCGAAACATTAGCCGTCACAGCCGAACTGCCGACACCGAACGACGGTGGCGCGGAGGATTCCGCGGTGCCCCAGCTCTTGTCGGGGTAAGCAGCCAGCGAGTAGGTCATGTCACCGCCCGTGCGCACCATCGACTCCGGAATCCAGGTGTGGTCGTTGGGCTGCCCGTCGATGCTCAGACCGGTGATGTACTTGAGGTGATTCGGCGCGGAGGCCCCCGGCGCGGATATGCGGATGGCTTTGCCGCCCGGAAGCGCGATGACGGCGCGGTCGAACAGCGGTGCGCTGAGGCTGAGTGCCGAAGTTCCCGGAGTGCTCGGGTACAGGCCGAGGGCGGCCCACACGTACCAGCTGGCCATCGCCCCGAGGTCGTCGTTGCCCGGCTCTCCGTCGGGGGTGGGTCCGAAAAGCCCGCGCACCCGGTCCACGGTGAGTTGGGTTTTCCACGGCTGACCGACGTAGTTGTACAACCACGGCACCGCGAATCCGGGCTCGTTGCCGGCCCACAGATACGGCTCGTTGGGGCCGACGTTCAGCTTTGTGGTGAAGTGGTCGAGCCGACCGACCACCGCCTTGCGGCCGCCGAGCGCGGTCACCAGTCCGGCGACGTTGTGCGGCACCCACCAGACGTATTGCTCGGCGTTACCCTCGTCGTAGCCGTCCTGGCCGAACCCCACAGGGGAGTCCACGAACCCGGGCCCGGGGCGGAAGAACCCGGTGCTGGCGCTGCGGGGCGAGATGTAACGGGTGCTGGGGTTGAACAGGTTCTGCCAGTACTGTGACCGGTTCTGGAACTGCGCGGCGGTCGCGGTGTCGCCGAGAGATTCGGCGAATCGAGAAATGGCGAAGTCGTCGATCGACCACTCCAAGGTGATCGATGCCCCGGCGATGCGGTCACCGGTGCGAAACTCCAGGCTCTGCGGGCCATAACCCAGCGCCAGGTAGGTGGCGATCCCCGGCCGTTCCACGTAGCCATTCAGCCCGACACCGCCCTTGGTCGCGGCGTTCACCATGTAGCGCAGTGCCGTCTGGACGTCGAAGTCCTTGGCCCCGTAAATGTAAAAGTTCACGATGAGCGGTACCACGCCGTCTCCGCTCATCTCGCCGGTCGGGGCATTGGCGAAGGCCCAGCGGGGCAGCGCCCCGCTCTGTTCGGCGTCGTTCACCAGCGACTGGGCCATGTCGCTGGCCCGTTCGGGGACCAGCAGCGCCTGCAAGGCCGCCAGGCACCGGTAGGTGTCCCAGTCGGAGAAGTTGGCGTACTGACTGTGCCCGTTGGCCACGCGGTGGATCGCGCCGTCGAACCCGATATAGCTTCCGTCGGCGTCGTTAAAGGTGTTGGGGTGCAACAGCGACCGGTAGAGCGAAGTGTAGAAGGTATCCACGGTGCCGGCGTTTCTGCCGGCCACCGCGATGTGCGACAGCGCGGCGTTCCATTCGGAGAGCGCGGCGGCGCGCACGTCGTCGAACCTGGCGCCACCCTCGGCCGCCAGGTTGGCCCGCGCCCCGTCGATGCTGACGTAGGAGATCGCGGTTCGTACCTCGAGTTTCGCACCGGCCGGGAACGACACGTATCCCCCGCTGTATGGCGAAATCACGCTGCGGGCGCCGGGATAGACCGCATAGCCGTCCCATGCACCGTAGGAGCTGAACGGCTGGCTGAACTCCATGGCGAAATACACCGTGTAGGTGTTCCTTTTGCCGCAGAATCCGCCACTGGTCGCCCACCCGGTGATCGTCGTGTTGTCCTCGCCTATTTGCAGGGCCGCGCGGGAATTGCCCGCCAACGAGGCACCGGACCGCACGTGAAACAGGGCGGGGCGGCCGTTGTGCGGGTAGCTGAATCGGCCGACCCCGGTTCGCGTGGTGGCGGTCAGTTCCGCCGTCACGCCGGTGCCCGGGAACCGCACCGTGTAGTACCCGGGCACGCCCTGCTCCGTGTCGTCGTGGGCGATCCGCTCCCAGGCGTTCCAGGGCTCCGAGCCGATCCCGGTGGTGGTCGGCAGCATCGAGATGTCGCCGAACGCGGCACAGCCCACCGAGGCGTGGGTCATGCTGAACCCGGTGGCGCGAGGGTTGTCGTAGTTGTAGCCGGCGTAGTTGTCGACGGTATCCGGTGAATACTGAACCATGCCGAACGGCACGGAGGCGCCGGGGAAGTTGTTGATCTCACCCACCGTCTCGCCGCCGGTTCCGGTGCTGATGAGCGTGTCGACGTGTTCGACCGGGTTCGCCACGAAATCGGGCTCACCTTCATAGGCGATGGGCGGAGCCGCCGCGATGAAAGTCAGGAAGACAGCCATGGCCGCGACGAGCGCAAGGAGGACCGTACGCGACTTCATACCTGTCTCTTACTGGATAACGGTGTATCCGCGTGGGCTTTTTCCGAGACGAATTCGACAATGACGAGCGGGTCAGCCGCGATTCCTCCGGAAATGCCGAAAAAATTTCTGGCTACGATGCCGGCCATTTCGGATACTCTCGTTTCGGCGCGGCCGTCGCACGTACCGGCCACGATTTTCGGGAGATTGGATTGATGAAACATTTGACGGCAGCAACCATCACCCTTGCGCCGACTACGTCAAGGACAACCACATCACGGAAACCCCGGTCCATCACGGCGATCCCGGCCCCAACGTCGATCTGCCGGTGCCCCCGGGTTGGCAGCTGAACAAAAACTCCGGCACGTCCTACGGCGGCATCGTTTTAGCGCAGCCCGCGACCCCCGCCGATCCGCCGACCATTTCGGCGCTGATCTCCAAGCTCATGGGTGACGTCGACCCGGCGAAGATCATCCAATACGCCCCCGGCGAGCTGCAGAATCTGCCCGGATACCAGGGCACCGGCGACGGAAGCGCCTCCACGCTTGGCGGTTTCCAAGCGTGGCAACTGGGCGGCACGTACCAACGGGACGGCAAGACGCGCGCCATCGCGCAGAAAACGGTGGTAATTCCCAGCCAGGGTGCGGTGTATGTGCTCCAGCTCAACGCCGACTCGCTCGAGAGCGATCAAGGGCCGTTGATGGAGGCCACCACCGTCATCGACGACAAAACCACCATCACCCAGTAACTTCGAACAAGCCGGTCTGCGCCGCGGGGCCGAACACGCCCCGCGGCGCTTCCGTCTCTGGCCAGCGGCGCGCGGTTGGGCTTACGGTGGGTCCATGCCAGAACAGTCGTATGCGGTAGACGTGGGGCACCCGCCGTCGGCACTGATTCGTGTCGTCAACCCGTTACTCGGCGTCCTGCTGCGCACCCCGTTCGCGGGACCCGCGCGCAAGCAGCTGATGGTGGTGAGCTTCTCCGGGAGCAAGACGGGGCGGCGGTATTCAATTCCGTTGAGCGCCCATGTCGTCGACGACGAGCTCTATGCGCTGACCGGCGCCACGTGGAAGCAGAACTTCCGTGACGGCGCCCCCGCACAGGTCGTCTACGACGGCAGGACGACCGCGATGCGGGGCGAACTCATCCGCGACCGCACGGTCGTCTCCGATATCTTGCTGCGTTGCGCCGAGTCCTATGGCGTGCGGCGTGCACAGCGCATGATGGGACTGAAATTCCGCGACGACCGCATACCGACGCTCGAGGAATTCTCCGAGGCGGTCGACCGGCTACATCTGGCGGCAGTGCGGTTGACGCCCGCCCGGTAGACAGGGCACCCACTCAGGCGAAGGCCTCATCCGGGTCGGATGCGCGCAGGTGCGCCGTCAGCAGGAGACGATCGACCTCGGTGTGCGGAATGCCCATGGCCTCCAGGACGTGCTTGACCGTTTGATGGCCCCGAAACGGGCGCCGCACAGTCGCGCCGCGCGACTCGGGTGCCAGAAAATCATTGAGCTCGCCGTATGCCCTTACGTCGATGTAGCCGATGGGCTAGGTCACCCGCACGGCCCCGCGCCCGCCGCGGCACGGGTTCGGGTGATCACCGGCTGGGTGAACCCGGCGTCGGACACGGCACGCCGCACCGCCGCGCCGACCGCCTCCGTGCGTTCGGTCGGCACCAACGCGATCACGCACCCCCCGAAGCCGCCGCCCGTCATCCGCGCACCCAGAGCACCCGCGCGCACCGCGGTGTCGGCGATCAGGTCGATGTGCTCGGTGGTGATACCGAAATCGTCACGCATGGACGCGTGTGAGGCGGTGAAGATGCGCCCAGCTGTGGCGAAGTCGGAGTCACCAAGCGCGGCAACGAAATCGAGCACGCGTCGGTTCTCGGTCAGCACGTGGCGGGCTCGGCGGGCGTCGAGCGGGTCCTGCACAGCGCCCCAGACCGAGGGCCCGCGCTCCTGCACGTCCCGCAGTGACGCCACCCCCAGGTCGGCGGCCGCCCGCTCGCACGACGCGCGCCGCGCCGCGTAGTCGCCGCCGGCGTGGGAATGCCGGGCCCGCGAGTCGATCAGCAGCAGCGCGACGCCGCCCGCGTCGGGGTCGAAGGCCACCGGCGCCACGGTGAGATCGCGGAAGTCGATCAGCAGCGCCCTTGACGGCCGCCCGAACAGCGAGGCGAGCTGGTCAAGCAAACCCGTTGGGGCGCCGACGTAATCGTTTTCGGCACGCTGGGCGAGGCGCGCCTGTTGCATGGGGTCGATGTCGACACCGGCGGCCGACGCGATCGCGCCCAGCGCCGCGCATTCCAGGGCCGCCGACGACGACAGCCCGGACCCCATTTCCACGTCACTGGTGACCGACATCGCACCGCCGGGGACCGGGTGCCCGGCTTCACGCAGCGCCCACATCACGCCCGCGACGTATGCGGCCCAGCCGGTGACGTGACCGGGCGCGGCGTCGAGCGGGATGCGCACCGGGCCGTCCGCGCGGTCGCTGGCCACGGTGATCGCATCACCGCCGTCCGGTGTGAACGTCACCGCGGTACGCTGCGGCAGCGCGATCGGCAGCGCGAACCCGAGGTTGTAGTCGGTGTGCTCCCCGATCAGGTTGATCCGGCCGGGTGCGGCGTACCGCACCGTCACGCGAGTTCCCTTCCCAATTCCCTGAGCCGCCGGGCCACGCTTTCGGGCGTGACGTCGCTGATGAACGCGCCCATAGCGGATTCGGACGCCGCCAAGTACTTGAGTTTGGTGGCGCTGCGCCGGATGGACATCAACTCGACGTGGAAGCAGCCGTCGGCCTGGGCTTCGGTGTCGGCATACTGGTGCAGCGCCGAGATGTACGGCAGCGAACCAAAAGCAGGGGCATACATCCGGTCGAACCGCCCGAGCACGTCCAGGTAGATCTGCGTGAATCCGTCCAGTTCGTCGTCGTCCAATTCAATAAAGTTGTGCACGAACCTGTTCGGGTAGATGTGCACCTCGACCGGCCAGCGCGCCGCGAACGGGACGAACGCCGTGAACGTGTCGGTGCGCACGATCACGCGGCCGCCGTCGGCGACCTCGCGTGCCAACAGGTCACCGAACAGGTTGGTGCCATGACGCTTTCGGTGTTCGCGCGCCTGTCCCAGCATGGCAGCCGTGCGCGGCGTCAGGTAGGGGTAGCCGTAGATCTGACCATGTGGGTGCGTCAACGTCACCCCGATCTCCTCGCCGCGGTTCTCGAAACAGAACACCTGCTCGATGCCGGGCGTAGCCATCAGGTCGGCGGTGCGATGCCGCCACGCCTCGACAACCAGCCGGGCGTGCGCCGGCGCCAGCCGCGCGAAGGACCCGGTGTGCTCGCTGGAGAAGCAGACCACTTCGCAGCGCCCGTGCCCCGGGACGGCGACGAAGCCGTCTCCGGCATGGGCTGGCGTGCCGGCGCCGGATAGGCTCGGGAACCGGTTCTCGAAGACGACGACGTCGTAGTCGGGGGCGGGCACCTCGCTGGTCAGTCCCGTCGGACCGGGACACAGCGGGCACTGGTCGGGGGGCGGCTTATATGTACGGTCCTGGCGCTGCGCCGCGACGATCACCCACTGCCCGGTGGACCGGTCGAACCGCAGCTGCGACGGTTCCGGGTCCCGCTTGGGCAGGGGCCGGCGATCCTCGACCGGCTCCGGACGGTGGCCGGGCAGCGCGAAAAATAGCAACTCACGGCCATCCGCCAGCTCCGCCCGCGTCGGCCCTGTCACGATGTCGAAGACTAGCCTGGCCGGCGCGAGGCGGTTCGGGTAACCAACACCCACGCCTTGTTGACGGCGTTGTCGGAGCTGATCGAGATAGCGACCGCGACAATGTTCGGTGAGGACGCGACGGCGAGCCCGACGGCCCGCCAGCAAGACGGCGAGGCCGAACCGCAGCCGGACACCCGGCGATTCCTCACCGCGGTGCACGCGCTGCGGCAGATCGACCGGGCCGTCATCACCACCGCGACCAATCTGGGTGCGCGCGATCGCATCCAGGTGCCGAGGCCGACGGCGAGCTGATGATTTTTGCCGAATCCTTGCGGAATTACTGCGTCGGCGGGGCTACCATCCCCTAACAGCCAGCCCTTGCCCGTCACTTCCCGTCCTTTCCAGGGAGCAACTCCATGGCTACTCCGAACCTCCCGCCGGGATTCGACTTCACCGACCCCGACATCTATGCCCAGCGGCTACCGACGGAGGAGTTCGCGGAGTTGCGCCGCACGGAGCCGATCTGGTGGAACGAGCAACCGCCCGATCAAGGCGGCTTCGGCGACGGCGGCTACTGGGTGGTGACCAAGCACCGCGACGTCCGCGAGGTCTCGCTGCGCACCGATGTCTTCTCGTCGGCGATGAAGTCGGTGGTGCCGCGCTACCCGGAGGAGTTGGCAGCCGGCCAGATCGAGGCGGGCCGGACGTCGATGATCATGATGGACGACCCCGAGCACAGCCGGCTGCGCAAGATCGTCGCCCGCGGTTTCACACCGCGCGCGGTGGAGCGGCTACGCGCCGAATTGACCGAGCGGGCACAACACATCGCCGCCCAGGCCGCGGCGTCGGAGTCGGGCGACTTCGTCCGCCAGGTGGCCAGCGAGTTGCCGTTGCAGGCCATCGCCGGCCTGCTCGGGGTGCCGCAGGAGGACCGCGGCAAGCTGTTCGACTGGTCCAACCAGATGATCGGAAGCGACGACCCGGAGTTCGCCGAACACGACTCGCTGACATCGGCGGGCGAATTGATGTGGTTCGCAATGCAATTGGCGGCTCGCAAGGCCGCAGAACCCGGCGATGACATAGTCACCACGCTGATCCAGGCCGACGCCGACGGTCAGCACCTGTCCGATGCCGAATTCGGCATGTTCGTGGTCACGCTGGGCATCGCCGGCAACGAGACCACCCGTAACTCGATCACGCAGGGCATGATGGCCTTCACCGACTACCCGGATCAGTGGGAGCTGTTCAAGGCAGAGCGCCCGAAGACCGCGGCCGACGAGATCATCCGCTGGGCCACCCCGATCACGGCGTTTCAGCGCACCGCCGCGGCGGACACCGAGCTCGGCGGTGTGCGGATCAAGAAGGGCCAGCGGGTGGTCATGTTCTACCGCTCCGCCAACTTCGACGAAGAGGTCTTCGACGACCCGTACACCTTCAACATCTTGCGCAACCCCAACCCGCACGTCGGATTCGGCGGCACCGGGGCGCATTACTGCATCGGCGCCAACCTGGCGCGCATGACAATCGACCTGATGTTCAACGCGATCGCCGACCACCTGCCCGACTTGATGTCGGCGGGAGAGCCTGAGCGGCTGCGGTCACCCTTCATCAACGGAATCAAGCACTGGCAAGTCGACTACCAGGGGACATGTCCACTGGCTCATTAGAGCGCGGGGAAAGCCCGTCAAGAACAACGCATTCCGTGCCGGGACCTCCGCCGCAGTCTGCCTTGGCGGCCGCGAGCAGCCCGCTGATGCTGCTTTCAAGCGCTTGCAGCTCTCGGCGAGT
This sequence comes from uncultured Actinomycetota bacterium, assembly GCA_963785625.1. GTDB lineage: Bacteria > Actinomycetota > Actinomycetes > Mycobacteriales > Mycobacteriaceae > Mycobacterium. The sequence continues at coordinate 52,605 of CAWAWC010000001.1, forward strand.
TTTGCCGCCTCGGGTCGGGGAGAAGACCGACCTGTTCGCAGTAGCGGACTGACTGCAAGCGACTACCGCGACGTGCTGGTGCGCACGCTGCTCAACCGTTTCGGCCGGTCGAACGCGCTGTTCCTGATCGATAGGCCTTTCGATGGATGGAGCCTGCGCGCGGCGTGGGTCAACACGGTATTTGACGTCAAGCACCGCAACGACTTTGGCAAGGTCTCGGTCGTCGGAGCGCCGCGGTGGGAAGAATGCTGCGTCAACGTCACCGCGGCGTTGGTGATGAGGGGCGAGTTGCGGACGTATGAGCGTGAACGGCTGGACGCGGCATGGCAGTGGGTACGAGAGTAGAGATCACCATGAGGATCGCCATCAGCGGTGCCGGAGTGGCCGGAGCGGCGCTGGCCCACTGGCTGCAGCGCACCGGCCATATTCCGACGCTGATCGAGCAGGCGCCGCAGTTCCGCACCGGCGGTTACATGATCGACTTCTGGGGCGTCGGCTACCAGGTGGCCAAGCGCATGGGCATCGAAGACCCGATCCGCGCCGACGGCTACCAGATCGAGTGGCTCCGCTCCGTCGGTTCGCGAGGAGAGGTCAAAGCCGACGTGCGTGTGGACGTTTTTCGCCGCATGATCGGCGACGATCTCACCAGTCTGCCCCGCGGCGACTTGGCCGCCGCGATCTACACCACCATCGAGGGCACGGTCGAAACGGTCTTCGGTGACAGCATCACCACCATCGAAGAGCACAGCGACGGGGTTCGACTCACCTTCGACAAGGGCGCGCCGCGCGATTTCGATCTGGTGATCGGCGCCGACGGATTGCACTCGAATGTGCGCCGCCTCGCCTTCGGGCCCGAGGAGAACTTCGAGCACTATCTCGGCTGCAAGGTCGCGGCCTGCGTGGTCGACGGATACCGGCCGCGCGACGAGCTGGTCTACGTTGCCTACTCCACTCCCGGTCGGCAGTTGGCACGCTTCGCGCTGCGCGGCGACCGCACCATGTTCTTGTTCGTCTTCCGCGCCCAGCACGACGACACCGGTTTGCCGCCAAAAGAACAGCTGCGCAACCAGTTTGGCAACGCAGGCTGGGAATCCCGGGATATCGTGGCGACACTCGACGACGTCGATGACCTGTACTTCGACGTCGTCAGCCAGATCCGGATGGACCGTTGGTCGCACGACCGGGTGCTGCTGATCGGCGATGCGGCCGGGTGCATTTCGCTGCTCGGCGGTGAGGGCACCGGGCTGGCAATCACCGAGGCGTACGTGCTGGCCGGCGAACTCCTGCGCGCCGGCGCCGACCACCGCCGCGCCTTCGATTCCTACGAGGCGCGCCTGCGTCCCTTCATCAAGGCCAAGCAAGCCGGCGCGGTGCGCTACGTCCCGTTCTTCGCTACGCGGACCCGATTCGGCCTGTGGTTTCGCAACTTGGCCATGCGCACAATGAAGTTTCGGCCCTTGGCAACACTTTTCGCGGGCGACGTGCGCGACGACTTTTCGTTGCCGGACTACGGCATGTAGCTAATCGGCAACGGTGTACCGGGCGCCGCGCGCGCCGCGTTGTGGCACAAGTAGTCTCGGCTTTCAACTGCCTGATTGGGTGACTCGATGAATCAATCCATCGCCGGCTTCGAATCCACAGCGACCCAACGTGCCGGCAGGGGCTCGCAGATATCCACGCGGCTGGAGAAGAAATCCAGCAAGTGGCTGTGCCGAAGCGCCGGACTAACGACTGACTACGCCGTACGGGCGACGATCACAGGCGTCCGGACGGAGTTGACGACAGCCCTGCTGACCGAACCCAGCAGCATGCCTGCGAACCCACCGCGGCCACGACTGCCAACCACCACGAGCTGAGCAGTTGCCGAGTTCTCGATAAGAGCAGAACCCGGTCGACCGCTGACCACGAGGCGACGCACCGCCACAACCGGATAACGCTTCTGCCACGCCGCGAGCCATTCAGCCAGCACGTGATCCTTACGGTCGTGAACCTCTAGCCACTCCGCCGGCGACCAACCCATAGCCGGGGGGCCGAGTTCGGCGAGGTCGCTCCACGCGTGCAACGCGACCAGCTCGACGCCCCGGCTCGATGCTTCGTCAAAGGCGATGTCGGTGGCCAACTCTGACAATGAAGACCCATCGATTCCGACGAGCACCGGTGCGTGCGCCGACCGCGCCGTAGCCCGATCTTCGTCGTGAATCACAGCGACCGGGCAGTGCGCCCGACGCACCACGCCGGCACTGACCGATCCGAGCATGGCACGGCTGGCCGCATTAAGTCCTCGACAGCCGACCACCAGCATGTCGGCCTCGCTCGAGAAGTCGACCAGCGTGGGCACGGCCGCGCCGTGGACCAACTCGCTTCGAACCGACGCCGAATCAGTCTCGGGTGCACTGTGCTCGACGACCTGAAGCGCGTCGTCGATCACTCTCTTCGCCTCGCTCTCGCGCCACTGCCCATAGCCCTCAGGCACCGGGATTTCCCCCCAAGGCCCCGAAGCGGGCGGGATCGGTGCTACCGCATGCACGATGGTCAGCGCAACTTTCCGTAGTGCCGCGTCTCGCGCGGCCCAGTGGACCGCTGCGGTCGAGGCTGGAGACCCATCGATACCGACAACGATGCCGCGATCGCTCGGATAGGCCGACATCTCAGATGACCTCGCTCCGGGTGCGTCCAGACGTGAAAGTCGGTGTCGCTCACGTTACGTGGCAGGCCGCATTCGGACACGGGACTTTGGTCACCTGTTCGCACACACGTCCGGCGGGACGGACCGGACAGTGCCGGCCAGTCTCATCTCGGCCGCGGGACGACCAGGACGGGAATGTCGACCAGCTCGAGGACGTGCCGGGTGACCGTACCGACGTACGGCCTGCCGGCTCCCCGTAGATCGGACCGGCCCATGACGAGCAGCTCGGCGCCCCAATCGCTCACCTCCGCGAGCACAATCGCGGCCGGGTCACCTTCGAGGTGTTTCGTCTCGGCGTGGATTCCCGCACGTGCGGCCTCGGCACCGGCATGGTGCAGGAGCGCCACCGCGGCTTTGCTGCGCCTGGTCGCCAGCTGGCTGTCGCGTCCCCTGTCGGCGAGAGCGCGGAGCAGTTCGCCGTCGCTCGTGACATGCACGAAACGAAGGTGTGCGCCGGTGCGCACCGCGACGTCGATCGCGGCGCGGGCCGCGGCCAGGGCTGCCGGCGAGTCGTCGACGGCGACCAGGACCCTGTGGAACATGGGGGCTGTCATGGCGTTCCTCTGCTGCCGCGGCCTCGCTCGGCGCGGGTGCGATTGCCCGCCGCCCAGCGCAATCGCACGGCGTCGTTGTGCTCGTCTTCGTCGAGCTTGAATTGCAGTTCGGCCAGGGCCTGCTGCAAGCGCGGTATCCACCGGTCTTCGATCGCCCGGAGGCGGCGACGAGTGGCCGTCTCTTGCGCCTCGAGAACACGGACCGCCGTCTTGAGCGCTGCCTGCCGGACGGCGGCCGCTACCGCGCGTCGATAGCGGTCACGTGCCGTGACCAGCGCGGCGTTGCCGGGGGGCGGTGCGTCCGGCGCGGGTTCCGGCACGGTGCACGTGGCCTCGGCCGGATAGCGCACGCCCATCGACTGCTCCCAGAGGATCCGAACCTCGGCGGGCGCCGGTGTGGCGGCCAGCCGGACCGACCGCTCCCCGCCGAGCAGAACCGAGCGCAACAGCCAGGTGTCCGCCTCGCGGCTCGCAGAATCCCACTCGGCAGCCATCATGTCCCGTTCCAGTGCGAGCTGTTCCCGCTCGGCACGAAGGATGCGTAGCTTGTGATCGAGCAGGTCAGCGCCGTGCTGCGCGGTGGAGAGCCGGTGTTGCAGCCACAGGCGACCGGCTCGTCCGGGGGGCATGTGCAGGATCTTGGCCACGCCGTTCACCGCCCCGCCGAAGGGCCGGCGTACCGGGCGTCGAGCATTGAGGTCGGAAGCATCGTGAGCTCCCGGCGCGGCAGAACCCGCAGCGCCTCCCAGGCGCGGTCGAGTGTCTCGTCGAGTGTCCGCGCCTCGTCGCGGCGCTGGTTGAGCAAGCGCTGCTCCACCGCGTGCTGGAAGGACAGATACGAGCGGTCGGTCGCGCTGAGTGCGTCCTCGCCCATCAACTCGGCCAGCTCACGCGCTTGCCGGGCCCGGGCCAGCGCTGCCAGGGTCTGAGCGGCCACGTCGAAATGATCCTCGCGGGTCCGTCCCGGGCCCACCCCCTTGCGCATGAGTCTGGACAGGGAGCTCAGCGGCTCCACGGGCGGGTAGATGCCGGCGTCCTGCATCGTCGCCGAGAGCACGATCTGGCCTTCAGTGATATATCCGGTCAGGTCCGGAACCGGGTGGGTGATGTCCCCGGCGGGCATCGTCAACACGGGAAGCACGGTGACCGACCCGGGCACCTCACGGATGCGGCCGCACCGCTCGTAGAGCGAGGCGAGGTCGCTGAAGAGGTAGCCCGGGTACGCCCGGCGGCCGGGTATCTCTCCCCTCGCCGCGGACACCTCCCGCAGCGCCTCTGCATAGGCCGTCATATCAGCCATCACCACAAGCACATGCCGGCCCATCTCGAACGCGAGATACTCGGCGACCGTGAGCGCGATGCGGGGCGTCAGGATTCGTTCGACCACGGGCTCATCAGCCGTGTTGAGCAACAACACCAGTTCGCCAGCGGCCGAACGCGCCTCCAGGGCGTCTCGCACAGCAGAGGTGTCGAGGTGGGTAAGGCCCATGCCCGCGAAGACGACCGAGAACGGCTCATCACCCACGCTGGCCTGCGCGGCGACCTGAGTCGCGAGCTCGAGATGCGGCAACCCGGCAATCGAGAACACCGGCAGCTTCTGTCCCCTCACCACGGTGGTCAGCGCGTCGATGGCCGAAACCCCCGTGATGACCGGCTCAGCGGGCGGCTCGCGGTGCGTGGGGTTGAGCGGGAAACCCGAGACGGGAGCACGGCGCACACCGAAGATTGGTGGGCCCCCGTCGACTGGTTCACCTCTGCCGTTGCAGACCCGTCCGAGCCAGCCTGGCCCCACCGGGATGTGCAGGGTCTCCCCGGCGAAACGGACACGGGTATCGCCGGGCCGGATACCCTCGGTTCCCTCGAGCATCTGGACGACCGCGAGGTCACGGTCGACTTCGAGGACCAGGCCGTTGCGTATCTCTCCAGAACCCAGCGCGACCCGCGCGAACTCGTCCCACCCCACACCCGACGTGCCGCGGACGACCAGCAGCGGTCCCCGCAGCTCGGACACATCCGTGTACTCGAGCGCGCCAAAGGCACTCGTACTCATGACAGCTCCCCGAGTCGGGCCAGCATAGCTTCGAGGTGCTCTTGGACTCCCTCGAAGTCCTCGGGGCCGGTTTCCTGGGCAGCGCGCAGCACGCTGCCGAAGTCCGTCTCCTCGATCGTTGAAGCGGGGACGCCGGAATCGACGAGTGCATTGCATCGGTCGATGACCGTGAGGACAGCATCGACCAGCGCCGCACTTTTGGCGGCGGAACAGAAGACATCATTCGGGCTCAACGCGCTTTGTTGCAGCACCCCTTCGCGCAGCAGCCGCCCGGCCAGCATGACCATGCGCTCGGCACCCGGCATCGCTGCGACGCCGACCAGATCGGCGAGGGCGCCGAGCCGATCGGCGTCCGAGAGCAACGCGCTGACCCGCTCGCGGCGGTGAGTCCACGCCGGGTCCCCGCGCTGCGCATGCCACACGCTCAGCGCTTCGGCGTCGCGGGAGAACGATCCTGACCACGCAACCGCCGGGTAATGCCGGGCGTAAGCCAAGTCCCGGTCGAGCATCCACACCGAACGGACGAACCGCTGCGTGTGCGCAGTCACCGGTTCGGTCATATCCCCGCCCGGTGGCGAGACGGCGGCGATGATGGTGACCGACCCTCGGCGTCCACCGAGAGTGACGACGTGCCCGGCCCGTTCGTAGAAGGCCGCCATGGCCGACGCGAGGCTCGCGGGATATCCCTCCTCCGACGGCAAGGCCCCGGTCCGAGACGCGAACTCCCGCAGCGCCTCCGCCCAGCGCGACGTCGAGTCCGCAATAAGCACGACGTGATACCCCATGTCGCGGAAGTACTCGGCGACGGTGGCGCCGGTGTAGATGCTGGTCTCGCGCGCCATCATGGGCATGTTCGAGGTGTTCGCGATGATCACCGTGCGGCGACTGAGCCGATCGCCGGTACGCGGATCCTCGAGCACGCTGAGCTCGTCGACCACATCGGCCATCTCGTTGCCGCGCTCGCCGCACCCGACGTACACGATGACGTCGGCGTCGCACCACTTGGCGATCTGCTGCAACAGCATCGTCTTCCCGGTACCGAATCCGCCCGGCACGGCGGCACTGCTGCCGCGGGCCACCGGGTAGAGCAGGTCGAGCACCCGCTGCCCGGTGTGCAGCCCCTCCTCGGCGTCGAGGCGTTCACGGTACGGCCGGGGACGCCGCACCGGCCACGTGCTGATGAGCGCAACGTCGACCTCTCCAACCGTCGCAACCACCGCATCCGCGGCGTAGCTGCCCGCTTTCGCGATGTGCTGCACCACACCGGCGGTGCCGGCAGGGACCAGGATCCGCAGCGGCAAAGGAGTGTCGGCGCCGACCGACCCGAGCTCGTCACCCTCCGACACCGTGGCACCTTCGGCGACCGAGGGCCTGAATTGCCACCTTCGGTCGGTGCCGGCCCCTGACGCCGTACCCGGAACGAGCCAGGTTCCGGCCCCGGACAACGGGCGCAGCAGTCCGTCGAACACCGAGCCCAACAGCCCCGGCCCCAGATCCGCGGAAAGTGGCGCACCGCGAGCAACGACCGTTGCACCCGGGGCCAGGCCGCCGGTGTCCTCATAGGCCTGCACGGTCAACCGGCGGTCGGCGATGGCAACGACTTCTCCCGGCAGCCGGTGCTCACCGAGCAGCACGACGTCATACATGGCCACCCCGGCCAGACCCTCGAACTCGACCAGCGAGCCCGATACCCGGGACACTTCTCCCCTCACAACGCCCTCACAAGGACCAGAGCCCTTCGACATCCGCGCCCATCGTGTGGATCGCGCGATCGGCGAGTCCCACCAGGGTGTAGAGGACTCGTCGACCGTTCGCCTCGCCCAGCACCCCGCCTTCGGGGGCTTCGCTCACTACGGCGTCTGCTCCGAGCACGGTTCGGGCATGCTCGGCGAGACGGTCCCGCCACGGTCCGTAACCGGGGTCGTCCCGGATGGCGGATAAGGCGTGCACCACCTGGGAACGCAGTTCGTCGTAGGCCTCCCGCTGCGCGGCCAGTACGACCGCCCGGGCCTGGCGCCGATCCCGCGCACGCTTTGCGGAGAGCACCGCCGCGGCGTCGGATTCCCCCTGTGCGCGCGCCGCGTCGAGAATGGCGTCCGCCTCGCTGCGCGCCGCCGCCAGGCTCGCGGCGGCGTCGGCGTCGGCCTCGGCGAGCGCTTGTTCGGCATCGGCTCGCGCCCGTGCCAACAGCTCCTCTCGGACCGGCGCGAGTGGATCGACCAGGTCAGACATCGGGGCCGTAGTTACGATGGCATGACCACCGTGAACGGGAGCAGCTTCGCGGTACTGGCCTCGCCCAGTGTGCGGGCCGCCCGAGCAGTCAAAATGACGACCTGAATGTCGTCGGGCAGGCTGCTCCAGGCGCTGTGGACCGCGTCGTCGCCCTCAGCCGGCAGGACGAGGACGCCGGCCAGCGCATAACCGGATACCCTGGTTTGCTCGCCGATGACGGCGACACGTCCCATCTCACTCATCCTTTGCCGATCAGGATGATCGCGACGATGAGGCCGTAGATCGCGATTCCCTCGGCCAGTCCGACGATGACCATGGCACGGCCGAACAACTCGGGCCGTTCACTCATCGCCGCCAACGCGGCGGCGCCGGTGTAGGCAACCGCGATGGCAGCCCCGAGCGAGGAGCCCGCCACGGCGATGGCAGCGCCGAGGAGCGCGGCCGACGACGAGGACCCGGGTCCGCCCCCTTGCGCTGCGGTCGTGGTCACCTCGGCCACCCCGGGCCCGGCGTTGGCGATAAAAGCGATCGCCACGAGCGCGCCGACGAAGACAAATGCATTGAGGCCAACGAGGATTCGCACGGCTGCCCGCCCTCGACGCCTCAGCAACTGGCGGGTCGCAGCGAACGCCGCGACCAGGACGGGAAGCGCAACAACCCAGATCATCATGGTTTTCTCCTGAGGGTAGCGCCGATTGTTGCCGAGCTATTGGTGAATTCAGCGCAGCGATCGGTGGGGACGTGCCAGGGGCGGAACGGCCGGCCCTGGCCGACGAAAATCCGGGAGAACAGCTCGTAGTACTCGAGACGCAGCGCCTGCACCCCGGCAACGAGTGCCTCGAGGCCGAACGCGAGCACATTCCCGACGACGAAGACGATGACAGCGGCGGCCAGCAGGACGCCACCTGACCTGGCCAGCGCGGCGGTCCCGTCCCACACGATCATGCCGAGCGCCGCGTGGGTGAGACCGAATGCTGCCAGGCGGGTAAAGGAGATCAGGTTGGTGCCGACCCGCATCACGGCGTCGAAGACTTCGACGGAGGCTTGGGTAATGCCTGTACCGCCGCCACCGGCCGCGGCCAGAAATCCGATGTAGGAGAGGGCGATACCACCCGCCATGACGAGGGCGCCGGCCAGGATGAGCCACGGAAGGCGGCCGATTGCCCCGAGCGCGATGACGCCGAGGCCGGTCAGCAGGGCCGCACCGGCGATTCCGGAGGAGGCGCTCAGCGCCAGCGGCCACCCTCCCTCGCGCCAGCGGTTGACCGTGCCGATGATCTGCGCACCGGCAAGAAACACCGCGCCCACACCCAACGCGATAGCCATCAATGTGACCGGTTTGTCGAGCGGGGCCAGCCACAGCACCGGGACCACTCCCGTGGGACCGAAAAACTCCCCATAGAGCAGCCCGAACACGATCGCGGCCAGCCCCGACCCGGTGACGAATGGCCAGCCTTTTTTGAACCGGGCAAGGGCGCGGGGTCGTCCGGCGCGCATCAGGAGCCCGAGAACCACGAGCAGGGCGCCGTGTCCGGCGTCACCGAACATCATTCCGAACATCAGCACATACGCGATACCGGCGAGCACGCTGGGGTCGACGTCGGCGTACGGCACCGTCCCGTACGTCTCGACCAGCGGCGTGAATGACCGCCGCATGCCCTTTCCGCGCTGCAGCAAGGTCGGGGGGTCCACGCCGCGCGGCGCCGAGATCGGCACGACGCCGGCACCGACGTCCGCCAGCCGGCTGGTCAGCTGAGGCAACTCTGTGGTCGGAACCCAGCCGGCCAGGGCCGCGATCTCGTCGCGGACGACCGCCTCGTCTGCATACGACCGGAGTTCGGCCTCCCCAGCGAGCAGATCGTCCCGGCCGCCCCGCTCGAGTTCAGCGGGGTCAGGTGCAGTGGCGCACAAACGGGGTTCCGGTGACCCAGCGGGGCGCACGCCGCGGAGCCTAGCGGCCTCACCGGCGTTGATTTCCGAGGTTGTGCGGGCGATCTCCACGACGCCAGTGTCCCCAACCTGAACGAGCATGTCGCGCAGCGCCGCTTTTGGGCACACAAGCGCCACCCGCTGCATGCGCACCGGCGCAGCCGCGTCACGCCACCCCATCGAAAGCCTCGAGCGTCGATCCTGCACCGCCCCGTGCCGCCGTTTCCAGCGCCGCACGAACTCGCCAGACGTCCACGGCCAACACCGCGAGAGCACCGACCACCGGTCCCCGGTCGTAGCCCGAACCCCGCAGCAGGGCGAACCCGTCCCGCTCAACCCGGTGCCACCACGCGGCCTCGCCGTGCCACAGATCCTGGCCCCGATCGAGGCCGTCGAGCACCCACCTGGCGCCCGAGGGGAGACCGTCCCGCAGCCCAGCCAGATCGACCCGGTGGCCCGCCAATGCACCGACGAACGCCGGTCCCAGCACGTAAGACGCGCGCAGCGCCAGCGGCTCGGTAAGGCTTCGGCCCTCGAGAAGGACCTCCTTGAGGACGAGTAACGCGGCTGCACCCCGCGCCCACCCGGCAGCCTCAGGTACACCCGCGATCAGGGCATCGGCCCAGGCCAGGCGAAGTCCCAGATGAAACTCACGCGGTGTCCGGCAACCACGCAACTGCCAGCGCGAGGTTTCGAGCACCTCCGCGACGCCGGTCAATGTGGTCGTCGATGACAGCCGCGACCACGAGGTGTCGAGCGTACCCAGCGAGTAGGGCGGAACGGCGGGCTCACCGCGAGGTGCCGAAAAGTGTTGCAGCGTCCAGAGGTGCTCGTCGAGATTGGCCACCTCGAAACCCGCCGCGAAGAGGCGCACGACGTCAACGCGCCCACGGGGAAGCCAACCGGCAACCACCCGCATGTTCCACAGCAATGACGCGGCGACCGCGTGCTGAGCGGCGCTCAGACTCTGACCCGGACGCACGTCATGCCCGTAAGGCGACGAAGCCAGTGCGGCCAGCGCCGGACCGAGTCGCGGCGACTTCGCTACCGCTCGCGCCCCGGCCGCGCCCAGGCGTCGTCTGGCCAGCGCCTTGGCGCGGACCACTCCCGCGACCCACGACGAGCTCACGAAGCGTGTTCCTCCGATGTGTCCAGCGCGGCCTTCACCGCCGACACCACCCGTTCGACGTAGGCCGGCATCCTTTCCGCGGCGCGGCGGCGCACCTTCATGGCATCCCGTTCGGCGGCAGCCAGAGTCGCCGCAGTCTCTTCCTCGGCCTGCCGGGCGAGACGGAGGGCGGCGTCTGCGCGTTCGGCCGCCGCCTGCCGGTGAGCGGCGGCGACAAGAGCGCTCGCGTCCTCCACCGCGGTCTGCCGCCGTTGCTCGGCTTCGTGCTGAGCCTCGGCACGGGTCCGCGCGGCTTCTTCCCGCACCGCGGCGAGCCGTGCCAGCACCGGTTCGAGCTCAGCCGACAGCTCGGCCACCCGGTCTGCTGGGACACCGGTCGCCGTGGCCGCTCCTGGCGTCCCAGCGGATCGAAAGCGCTGCAGTATGTCTCGGGACCTCGGCATATGCCTCCCGTCGTGGCGCGTGTTCCCGGCCCATATTAAACGGCACGGCGTCGGCTGGTCCGTCGAGAAAGCAACCGGATCAGCGATTCTCCCATCCGAGCCGCGCTTTTCGCGCCCAATGCCCTGCCGGAAACGGCTCGGCATCGCAGCACCCCGGCGCACGACACCTATGGCGACACCGTGGCGGCGCTATCGAAGTTGCGCCCTATTGTCCGCCGACATCGTCCTGATAGCTACGTGCGCCAACGCTTTTCGTGGCCTTTGGCCAACGGCGGCCGCGACGAGCGTGCCAGATGAAGATGCGTCGCCATGCGATGCAGTCCCTACCGGCGGCTGAACCGCAGCTTGACCACGTGCCGCGGGCGGGCGGCGATTAGACGGTGAGCCGCCGGATCAGAAGCTCGGCTGCGGGCTGTCCGAGTCGCGAAGATCGCTGGCCGCGATGAAGTCCTCGATCAGCTCGACCACCTCGGTCGGAGCCTCCACCTGCGGGAAGTGACCGACACCGGGCAGCTCACCGCCTGCCCGCGTTAGTCCACCACGGACCGCAGCGTCCGCAGGAACGACTGCCGGGTCTCCCGATCCGACAGCGACGATTAGGCGCTCCACAACTCGGCGCCGTGCGGCGAACGAATGCCGGCGCCGCTGAACCATGACCTGAGCGCGTTGCCGACGGTGAGCACCGGCTTCGGCGCGATGATCGGCAATACCGGCTCCGCCCCGGGCGCCGAGAGCAGCCGCAGTATCAGCCCGACATCGGGACCGAGACCGCCGCTACTGATCAAGACCAACCGCTTGGCGTAGTCGGGGCGCTGGTAGACGAACTGCATTGCGAAACCGCCGCCGAGCGAGTGACCGACCACGGTGGCATGGCTGACGCCGAGTTCGTCGAGAAAGTCGCGAAGCCACACCGCGAACGCGCCCAGCGAGTAGTCGCCTCGGGGTTTCGCCGACTCACCATGGCCCAGCAGGTCCGGCGCGATCACGCGGAACTTCTTCGACAGCTGCGGTATCACCGACCGCCAGGTTTCCGAACTCCCGGCCATGCCGTGGATCAGCAGCAAAACGTCCCCAACGCCCTCGTCACGGTAGGCAACCCGGTCGCCGTGCAAGTCCAGGAACTTCAGCTGATTGGTTGAACCGGGGTACCCCCTCTGGTACCGCTCAGGCGGCGCCGAGCCAAAAAGTGACGGAAAACGCTCAACGCTCGACGAAGATGAAGGTTATGACCGAACCCGTTGCGGCCCGCGTGGCCGTCTACCTCGACTTCGACAACATCGTGATCTCGCGGTACGACCAGATGAACGGCCGCTCCTCGTTCCAGCGGGACAAAGCCAAGGGGCTCGAGCAGCATCCCGAGCGGGTTACCCGGGCCACGGTCGACGTCGGCGCGATCCTCGATTTCGCGTCGTCGTTCGGGACGCTGGTGCTCACCCGCGCCTACGCGGACTGGTCGGCGGATATCAACGCCGGGTACCGCGGGCAGCTGGTGGCCCGCGCGGTCGATCTGGTGCAACTGTTCCCCGCGGCGGCCTATGGCAAGAACGGCGCGGATATCCGGCTGGCCGTCGACGCGGTCGAGGACATGTTCCGGCTGCCCGACCTGACCCATGTGGTGATCGTGGCCGGCGACTCCGACTACATCCCGTTGGCCCAACGCTGTAAGAGGCTCGGCCGGTACGCGGTGGGCATCGGGGTGGCCGGCGCGTCGAGCCGGGCGCTGGCGGCGGCCTGCGACGACTTCGTCATCTACGACGCGCTCCCAGGGGTTCCGGTGCCCGAGCCCGCACCTGCACCCAGCGACGCCGAGGCGGTCGCGCCGAAGCGGGGAAGCCGGCATTCTAAGGGGGCCGAGCCCGAGGAGCCGGAGCCGCCGGACCCGCAGACGGCCGCAACCGCGCTGCTGACGCGCGCGCTGCAGATCGGTCTGGAGAAAGATGACGTCGACTGGCTGCACAACTCGGCGGTCAAGGCACAGATGAAGCGGATGGATCCGTCGTTCAGCGAAAAGTCACTGGGTTTCCGGTCGTTCAGCGATTTTCTGCGTTCGCGGTCCGATGTCGTCGAGTTGGACGAGACTTCGACGACGCGAATGGTGCGGTTGCGCGCGCAGAAGTGAGCCAGAGTGGCAATACGGATCGCGCTTGCTGTATGGCGTCGCGTAGCTATCTAAGTGCGAGGTCCGCGTTTGGCAGTCGATGTCGTTGACAGTTCATCCGTCATGGCCATACATTGTGTGAAAGTCGTCCGCGAGGAGACCGTGATGACCGTCGGTACCGCTGCCGCAAGCGTTTTCGACGCCGATCTCCCGACGCTGGTGTACGACGTCGAGGAGACTCCCGCGGAGGTCTACCCCAGGCTCCAGGAGGCGCAGCGACAGGCGCCCGTCGCACTGGGGCCGTTCGGACCCGAGGTGCTGTCCTACTCCATGGTCCGTTCCGTTCTTCGGGACACCCGCTTCCAGATACCTCCTGGCATAAACCTTCTCGTCCAGGGCATCACCTCTGGCCCGCTGTGGGACAAGGTGGTCAACAGCCTGCTGTGCCTGGAGGGCGACGCGCATCACCGCCTGCGCAGCATGACGTCCAAGGCCTTCACACCCCGTGCGATCTCTCGTCTGCACGACACGATGGTCGCCGTGATGGACGAGTTGGTCGATCGGGTCACCGACGCGAGACACTGCGACGTCGTCACCGACATCGCGCGCCCCTACCCCGTCCCGATCATTTGCGCGCTGCTGGGCGCGCCCCGCGAGGATTGGCAGCAGTTTGCGTTGTGGGCGGACGACGTCTTCAAAGCCTTCACCTTCAGTGTCGACGTACGCGAGGTGGAACCGGACGTCATGCGCGCGTGGGGACAGCTCGACGACTACGTCGACGACATGGTCGCCCGGCGCCGGCACAGCCTGACCGACGATCTGCTGTCCGACCTGATCCGCGCCGAGGACGACGGCGACCGGCTGAACCCGGCCGAGTTGCGGATGCTCGCGGGGGGACTCCTGCTGGCGGGGACGGACACCACCCGCAACCAGGTGGCCGCCTCGGTGCAGGTCCTCTGCGAGCACCCCGACCAGTGGGAGTTGCTCAGGCAGCAGCCGGAACTGGCGATGCGCGCGGTCGAAGAAACCATGCGGCACTCGCCGATCGCGTGCGGAACCCTGCGCCTGGTGGTCGAGGATGCCGACGTCGACGGCTACCTATTCCCCGCCGGCACCATGGTCCTGGTCAACACCGCCGCGGCCAACCGTGATCCCGCTGTGTACGACGACCCCGACCGGGTCGACATCACCCGCGAGGGGGCCCCGGCGATCCTGACGTTCGGCGGCGGCGTGCACTACTGCCTGGGCGCCAACCTGGCCAGGCGCGAGATCGCCGAAGCGCTGACCGTCCTTGCCCGTCGCGTGCGCAACCCGCGCACCGCAGGGCCGGCGCCATGGAAGCCGATGGTGAGCCTGAGCGGACCGAAGAGCCTGCCCATCGAGTTCGACGGCGTCCAGAAGGGACCAAAATCGGTGTTGCCGTCCCGACCGCTCGCGTAGCGTCCCAAGGATGACTGAGCGCAGGACACCGGATGGCGCGGTACTCGTGTCGGCGGACAACTTCGCGCGGGCCGAGAGCGACTTGTATTTCGGCAACATCGTCAACGACGGTGGGTTCGGCAAGTTCAGCCATATCCGAGAGCTCACGCCCGTGGACAAGCAAGTGGTTGTCCGCTCGAACCGGGACACGCTGTATTCGGGGGGCGTCTTCGACCTCGACGCCGGGCCGGTCACGATCACGGTCCCCGACGCCGGCGAACGTTTCATGTCGATGCAGGTGGTCACCGAAGACCATTACGTGCCCGCCGTTTTCTACGGGCGGGGACGACACACCCTGACCCGCAACGACATCGGCACGCGATACGTGCTGGTGATCATTCGCACCCTGGTGAACCCGAACGACGACGCCGATCTCAGCGCCGTCCATGCGCTACAGGATGCCATCGACGTGCAGCAGGACGACATCGGCGGCTTCGAGATCCCTAAGTGGGATCCGGACAGCCAAAAATCCGTGCGCGAAGCGCTGGTTCAGCTTGCGGCGACGTTGCCGGACTCCAAGGGCATGTTCGGCAGCAAGGCTGAAACCGAACCGGTCCGGCACATTGTCGGCTCCGCGGTTGGATGGGGCGGCAACCCGGAGAAGGACGCGATGTATCTCAACGGCGTTCCCGCCATGAACGACGGCGCCACCGTGCATCGACTCGTCGTGGGTGAAGTGCCCGTCGACGCGTTCTGGTCGGTAACCGTCTACAACAAGGACGGTTACTTCACACCCAACCCGCAAAACGCCTACTCGCTCAACAGCATCACCGCCCAACGCGATGCCGACGGCAAGATCACCATCCAGTTCGGCGGCTGCGACAATTCGACGGCGAACTGCCTGCCGATCACGCCGGGATGGAATTACACAGTGCGGCTGTACCGACCGCACGACGAGATACTTTCCGGCAAGTGGACATTCCCGGAGGCTCAACCTCTTTCGTGATCGGCGTCTGACAACCCTGCGATCCGGCAAAGCAAAACGCTTGCGCAATTGCCCGATCCCGGGCAATACCGGCGGATGGCTACAGATCTTGGGTTCGAGGGACACCTTGCGCTGTAGACGGCGGGCGGTCAGACGACCAGGGATGGGCCGACTCGAGTTGTGCGGCAACGCGAATAAGGACATCCTCGCGCCCGTAGGCGGCGGCGAGCTGGACGCCGATGGGAAGCCCCTCGGCGTTGCGATGCAGGGGCAGGCTGATCGCCGGCTGCCCACTCATGTTGAACGGTGGCGTAAATGCCGCAAACCGCCCGGCCCGGCGCATGGGTGCAGTCGGCTGCTCCGGATCGTTCTCGAACTCCGTCAGCGGTAGCGGCGGCTCGGCCAGCGTCGGCGTGAGAAGGAGGTCCCAGCCGTCGGCCCACCACTGCTGCAGCGCCCTGCGGAAGGCCCATCCCGCCGCCTGGGCCGCGGCGTAGTCGACGGCGGTCAACCGCTGCGCTTGCTGGATGAGCACCCAGTTCACCGGCTCGATGTCGTCCGCCGTGACCTCACGTCCGAGCGTCTCGCTGAACCCGCGCGCCGCCATCGCCATCTGTGTCGCCCACATCGCCATGAACTTCTCGGTCAACGAAGGGTCGGCCAGGCACGCCGGCCAGGCCGGCTCGACAGCGTGGCCTAGTCCCTCCAGCATCGACGCCGCGGCCCGCGCCGCCGTCACGCAGTCGGCGTGCAAGAAGTCGCCGCGCGGATGCACGTCGAGCAGCCCGATCCGGAGCCGGCCCGGGTCGGTGCCGACCTCGTCGGTGTACGGCCGCCACGGCGCCGGCGCGATGACGGAGTCGCCGACGCCGGGACCGCGCACCGCGTCAAGCAATCCCGCCGTGTCGCGCACCGTGCGGCTGACGCACAGTTCGACACCCAACCCCGTCTCTGCGCGGACCGGCCCGAGCGTGGTCCTGCCCTGGCTCGGCTTGAGTCCCACCAGCCCGCAGCACGAGGCCGGGATGCGGATGCTGCCCCCGCCGTCGGAGGCATTGGCGAACGGGACCATCCCGGCGGCCACCGCGGCGGCGGCGCCGCCACTGGACCCGCCCGGTGTGCGATCGGGCGCCCACGGGTTGCGGGTGGCGCCCCATGCCACCGGCTGCGTGGTCGGCAGGCTGCCCATTTCGGGGCTGTTCGTCCGTCCGGCGATCACCAGGCCCGCCGCCTTGAAGCGGGCGACCAGCGTCGTGTCGGCCGTGTCGATCTTTGCCGCCTCTTTCAGCGCCATGTTGCCGTTCGACAGGGTCTGACCGGCGAAACTCGTGTACAGGTCCTTGAGCAAGAACGGAACGCCGTGAAACGGGCCTTTGGGTAGGCGCGGGTCGGCGGCCACGGATCGGGCGTGATCGAACCATTCGATGACGACCGCGTTGAGCGCCGGATTCGACTGCTCGATCCGCGCGATCGCCGCCTCGAGGAGCTCGGTCGGCGTGACCTCTCCGTTGGCCACCAGCGTCGCCTGGTCTGTGGCATCCATCCACCGCGTCTCGTCGGCAAGAGCAGTCATGGTTCTCGGTTTACCACGTCCCAGATGGGCACTCGTGACGTGCGGCCTCTTGGGCAAGCTGCACACGTGAGGTCAGGCCCAGCTTGGCATAAACGTGGGTGAGGTGGCTCTCAAACGTCCGCAGGGAGATGAAAAGCTTTGTGGCGATGGCTTTGTTGGCCAAGCCGTCGCTGACGAGTCCGACGACGGCGCGCTCGGTCGGGGTGAGCGATCCCCATCCCGTGGCCGGCCGCTGGCGCTCACCGCGGCCCCGCTGGGCGTAGGCGATCGCATCCTCGGTGGACAACGCCGCACCCTCGGCCCAGGCGGTGTCGAACTCATCGTCGCCGAACGCTTCACGCAAATGCGTGACGGCGCTGTCATGCTCGGCGTCGTGGGTCTCGAATCGCACCGAACCGGTTCTAGAGCTGTGACGCTCAGGCCCAGCCGAGGGCCTGGGGCACCATGTAGAGCCCGAAGCCCATGACAACCAGGCACAGCGAGCGAGTGATGTATTTGCGCAGTCCGCGCATGCGCCACTGCTCGGGCAGGGCCTTGGCTTCCAGCGCCAGTAGCAGCCCCAGCACGATGGGTAGCAGCAACGCGTTCATGACTTCGACGTCCACGGCCAGGTTGACCAGGTCAACGCTGGCCAGGACCAGCGCGGCGCCGATGATGTGAGCGAGCGCATACGTGATGTAGAACTTCGCGGTGCTGCGGCTGGGCCGCTCGTTGAGGGTGTGCCGCCACCCGAAGACCTCGGCGAGCCCCCACGCACCGGCGAGGGACGCGACGATGGCGGCGACGAGCGCCGCGCCCAGCATCCCCAGGCCGAACAGGACGGTGCCGCCGAGGTGGCCCAGGTACGGGGTGAGCGCCTGCGAGATGTCGCCGACGGTCTGCAGCGCCGCCTCCCCGTTGTGAGTCCCGATCGTCGCACCGACCGTGACTACCACGGCGATCATGATCAGCTGGGTCAGCACGGCGCCGACGGCGGTGTCGTGCCGCTCCTGGCGAATCGTGGCCACCGACAGGTGCTTATCGACCACCGCGCCCTGCTGATAGAAGATCATCCACGGCATGATCACCGCGCCCACGTTGGCCGCGACCAGCAACAGGTACGACGAGTTGCCCAACGGCATGGACTTCAGGCCCTCGAAGAGGGCTTTGGGCTCGGGCCGCGCCATCACCATGGCGACCAGAAAGGCCAACTCGGCCGCGCCGATCGCAAGGCCGATGCGTTCGACGCGCCGGTAACTGCCGGTCAAAGCCAGCGCCAGCAGCGCAGCGGTCGCGACCGGGACGCTCACCCACCGCGAGACACCGAAGAGCTCACCGACCCCGGCGACACCGGCGAACTCGGTGAGCAACGCCCCGATCGCCGAGGCGAACAGGGTGAACGCCGACAACCAGGCCCAGCCGTGACCGAACCGCTCCCTGATCAGCGCACCATGTCCCCGTTTGGTGACGATGCCCAGCCGTACCGTCATCTCCTGTACGACGTAGAGGATCGGCATCAAGATCAGTTGGGGCAGGACCATCCGGTAGCCCCACTGGGCGCCGGACTGCGACGCGGTGATGATGGAGCCCGCGTCGGTGTCGGCCAGCATCACCACGAGCCCCGGTCCCCAGACCGTGAACAGCCCCCACCGCAGCCAGCGGCCGCGTCGTAACACCGATTCCGAGGAATCGTCTAGCGGATCCGCCACCTGCGCGGTTGTATCGGTCACCCTTGACTGACTCCTTCATGCGACAGCAGCGTTGGCGCCGCAATCCGTGGAGCATAAACTAAGCCTCGCCTAACTGGCTATTGTTCCCAGCCCCAGTCGCGACTACCAAGCTCATCGGTGGATCGAGGCTAAAGCAGCCGCGGATCAGCGGGTTCGGTGCTCACGTTGGCGTCCCTCTTGGTGTTCCATGCAGGTGAAAAGTGCCCGCGCCGCTACCTGTCCCAACTTTGTGGGGCGGGTCGGCCGCCGTGTCCGTGCCACATAGGTTGTCGCACAACGCATGCCGGATCTTCGCGAACCTCTTGCGGAATTCTTGAGACCTCGAGACGCTGTCCCGCAGATTCCGCGCGGACAGGATGAAGCCTGCTGAGCCGCAGCAGCTTCACGAAGGCCTCTTTCTGCTCGGGCTGAGGCAACCATGGAGGCAATTGACAAATCGCGCTTGTCGAACGCCCATCGCTGAAATGAACAACCGAACGAAAAGGCGGACAAATGCTCAAACTAATTGACAAGGGGTCTGCCACCGTATCTCATCCCGTACCGCCTCCCTTCGTCCTCGGGACAGCGCATGCGGCGTGGTTCTGGGACGAACATTTTCTGGACTACTTTGCCGACAAGGGACACC
The DNA here is from genome assembly GCA_963785625.1 of uncultured Actinomycetota bacterium. GTDB lineage: Bacteria > Actinomycetota > Actinomycetes > Mycobacteriales > Mycobacteriaceae > Mycobacterium. The sequence continues at coordinate 72,037 of CAWAWC010000001.1, forward strand.
GCACTGTGGCTTTGAGCTTTCGCGGCCACGGCTGCAGCCCAACACCCAAGCGCTGCGCTGGTGCTCGCTTTGATGGTCAGCGAGGGGATGCGACGCGCCATGCGGGTGCCGAACGCTCGTGCACCCGGCGGGTGCTTCGGAACTCTCCAGCTACCTCTGCACCACGAATCCGCCAGTGGAATGGCAGGTCACCGCGCGCGGCGGCAGGCCGACTGGGGTCGTCCGCCGCATCCCCGACTTGGTTGGCGAACGCAAGCCGTTGCGCCACAACATTTCTTGCTACTGTCCCCGGGTTCGATCAACTCGCTTGGGAGTCCACACTTGCCCAATCACTTTGGCTCGGACCGCCTCCGGGCCCGGCTACCTGACCCTCCATTACCCGCCGACCTGGTCTAAATAGTTTCCTAGCGGGCGAATCAGTCCCTAATATGAGTCAACAGTTCCGGTAGAGGGGACCCGGCATGCATATGCGCCTCACCTTGCGATCCCCTCGCGGCGTCCGGTGCACGGCGCCCGCCACGGTGGTCACCGCGCAGTGACGGCTGGGCTGCTCGACCTCGACGGCCGTATGGTCGACCGACAGCAGGAATTCGCCGAACTCCGAGCTGCCGTGGACGCGGCAGGACGCGCCGGCGGAGAATGTGTCCTGCTCAGCGGGGTGCCGGGAGTCGGCAAGTCGACACTCCTTCAGGCCTTCGGCGTCGAGGTGTCCGGGCGCGACTGCGTGTTTGCTTACGGGAGGTGCCGGGACGGCGCTCCGGCACCGTACTCCGCGTTGGGAGATGCGCTCGGCTCGCTTGTCCGCACCATGGAGGCCACCGCGCCGGCCGAACGTGACCGTTGGCGCGCGGACATCCTGGGCGGGATGTCGTCGATCGCCGGCGTCCTCGGCGACCTCGTGCCCGACCTGGCGCGAGTCCTCGGCGAGACCCCCCAGGTGGCAGACCTGGATGCGGCGGATGCTCGCCGACGGCTGCACCGCGCCGTCATCAGGCTGCTGTCCGACACCGCGTCCTATCGCCCTGTGGTGCTGGCGATCGACGACCTGCAGTGGGCTGACCGGGACACGCTGCTGCTGTTGTCCGAACTGTTGACGGTGTCGCTCCGCAACGTGTTGGTCCTCGGTACGCATCGCGCGGGTGGATTTGACCCGCGCTCAGCGGGCCTCACCGCTCCGAGCCTGCGCAGCATCGAGCTCGCTCCGCTGTCCCGCGATGACGTCGAGGAGCTACTCGCCGCGGTATCCGGCCGGGGTGTGGAGCTGGGCGACGTGGCCGCCGAATTCCACCATCGGACCCAGGGCAATCCGCTGCAGGTGCGTCAGCTGCTGTACCGCGCACAACACGAAGGCGCGCTCATCCCGGTCGGGCCGGGTGGGCGCCCCAGTTGGGATCTGCGAGTCCTCGCGTCGATCGAGGTCAGTGCTACGGCCGCCGAGTTCCTCGGCCGCTACCTCGGCCAGCTGCGCCCGAACGATCGGGCGGTGCTGAGTTCGCTGGCGTGCTTCGGTGCCGAGTTCGACCTGGACGACGCCACGGCAGCGGTCGCGCAGCCGCCCGAAGTGGTGGCCCAGGCAATCTGGGCGTGCCTCGAGCTTCGCCTGCTGGAGGCCGTCGACAGCGACGGCAGACGGATCGCCAACGCGATCAGTCGCGACGCCCGGTACCGCTTCAGCCACGACCGGGTGGCCGAGGCGGCGGCAGTCGGCCTGTCCGACGACGCCAAACGCGAGACGCATCTGCGGATCGCCCGGTGGCTGGTCGAGGAGGGGGACGACCGGTTGTTCCAGGCCGCGCGCCACGTCGGCATCGGCGGACGCGGGCACCCCGACGACGCCGAGCGCGTTCGGTTTGTCGAGGTGCTGCGGCGTGCCGCACGGAAGGCGAGGGCGCAGACCTCCTTTCCGTTGGCGCTCGAGTACTGCCGGGATGCTCTGGACCTGCTCGGCGAGCAGCGTTGGGCCACTCATTTCTCACTGACTCGGGATCTGCAGCTTGCCGCGGCAGAGGCCGCGCTGCTGGTCGGTGACGTGACGGCGCTGCATGCGCTGCTCGACGAGGCCGAGGAGACCCTGCGCGAGCCCGCGGACCGTGCGCGCCTCGCTTACCTCCGGCTCAAGGGGCGGGTCGCGGAGAACCGTCTCCAGGAGGCGCTCGAGATCGGGCTGCAGGCGCTCGACGAGCTCGGCGAAAAGCTGCCGGCTGAGGCGGGCAAGCCGCGGATGGGCAACGCGATGGTCCGGATGAAGCTGACGATGCTCCGCTGGAGCAACGAGCGGCTGCTCGGGCTGCCGCACTGCAATGACCAGCGCGTCATCGAGATCCAGCGAATCCTCGCCGAACTGCGCAGCATGTCATACCTCGTCCGGCCCAACCTCTTTCCCCTGCTGGTACGAAAGCAACTCGATCTCACTCTGGCCCACGGCCACACACCGTCCTCGCCGCTGGTACTCGCCAGTTACGGGCTGCTCCTGGTGATCCTCGGTGACCACGGGGGCAGCCAGCGCTTCGGCGAGGTCGGGATGCTGCTTGCCGAGCGACCGGAGTTCAGGGCGGCCCGGCCGGAGACGCTGTTCATGTACCTGGACTTCATCCGCCACTGGCGCCACCCGCTGCGCGACGGTTTAGGCGAGCTTCGCGACGCCGTCGAGGAGGCACTCGACCAAGGCGACCAGGAATACGCCGGATTCCTGGTCGCGGTCCTGCTCTCGCAGTCATTCTGGGTCGGTCGCCCGCCCGCGGAGATCGACGCCCTCGCCAGCTCGCTCATCCCCCACGTCCGCTCCCAGCCCGTGCCCACCGCTCTTTGCCAGGCTATGCAGCAGTTTTGCCTCAATCTGATGGGCCGCAGCGCCGATCCCTTCCTCCTCGCCGGCGAGAGCGGTTACGACGAGCGCGACGTGCTGCCGGCGGCCCGCCGTGAGGGCGACGAGGTGGCCCTGAGCGTAGCCGCGACCATGAAGCAGGGCCTGCACTTCTGGTGCGGCGACCACGCCGGCGCGGTCGCCGCCACGCCAGAGGCAATCGAGCACGTCGGCGGTATGGCCGGCACCTCGGTCTCACAACTCATCTACATGATCGGCGCCCTCGGCATGATGCGGTACGCGCCGCGGGACCGCTCGACCGCCCGCTTCGTGCGGCAGGCACTGGCGTTGCATCGCAAGTGGGCGGCGGACGCACCGGAAAACTATGCGGCATCGCACGCACTGATCCAGGGGTCGTGGGCGCGGGCGCGCGGGCAACACGCCAACGCAGAGCGCTACCTTCACCAAGCGATCCAGCTGGCCGAGGAAAGCCAGCTTCCAATGATCAGTGCGTACGCCCACGAGGAGGTCGCCTCGCTCTACGCCGACACCGGGCGGAAGACGCTGCACGAACACATGCTGCGGTCGGCGTACCAGCGCTGGCTCACTCTGGGTTTCGCGGTGCGCACGGACTGGCTCGCGGGGGAGCACCCCTGGCTAGTCAGACGCGATCTCGTTCAGACTGGTTCCGCCGGTATCGACCCGGTCGGCGCGCATCAGCTCCTGCGCGCGCTGTCGGGGGCGCGGACCCCGGACGCCTTGGCCAACATCATTCTGGGCTCGGTCGCGGACACGACCGGTGTTGGCCGCGTCCTGTTCCTCACCGGCGAAGCGGAGAATCCGACGGTCCGGGCCATCCTTGATCACGGCGACATTTCGATCGTGGACGGGCCATGGACCGAGGTGTCCTATGACAGGAACATCGTGCGCCGCGTGATGGACGGCGGCTCCGCAGCCATCGTCGCCGCCGACCCCGTCCATCCGGGCGGCCGGTCACCCGGACGACTTCAGCATCAGGCAGCTGGGGCGTCCGGGCCGTCCATTCTGGCCGTCCCGATAAGGATGCAGGACAAGACAATTGGCGTCATTTACGCCGAGCAGGGCGAGTCCGGCAGACACTTCGGCCCTGCCCACGAAGAGGCGGTCACCTTCCTGTGCGCCCAGGCCGCCGCGCCCCTGTGGAACTTCCAGCTCGAGGCACGGCTACGAGCCGCCGACGAGCATCGACAGTCCCTGATGGACGTGCAATCGAGGTTCGTGCCCAACGAACTGTTGCGCATCCTCGACATCGACGACCTTCGCCGCGTCCGCAGCGGCTACCGGGTCGAACGCGAGATGACCGTGCTCATCAGCGACATCCGCGGCTACACGACGATGCTCGAGGACATGAACGTCGCCGAGGCGAGCAACTTGGCGATGGGCTTCCTGCGGGCTGTCGAGCTCCCGATCATCAGCTACAACGGCATGATCCAGGATGTGCGCGGGGACGAGATCGTCGCCGTCTTCGAATCGGAGCCCGACGCCGTGCGGGCGGGATTGGCCATGCTGCGCTCCTTGCGCGAGCACAACCGGGAGCGGGTCGCGCTCGGCTCCGAGGAACTGCGGGCGGGAGTCGGCATCAATACCGGCGCGGTGGGAGTCGGGCTCGTCGGGGGGGTGAACCGCATGGTGCTCACCATCATTGGCGATGCGGTGAACCTGGCCGCGCGCATCGAAAGCACCAACAAGCGCTACGGCTCCGCTTTGCTCATCTCCGATAAGACCTATGCCCGCCTCGGGGACCGGGAGCAGTTCGACATACGTCGCATGGAGCGTGTCATGGTGGTCAACCGACGCCGCCCGGTGACGATTTACGAAGTCTACAACGAGGATCCGGCCCCACTTCGCGCCGCGAAGCGCTCGGCGCAGCCCGCCTTCGACGAGGCCTTCGCGCTGTTCGACACCGGCGATGTCGTCGCGGCACGCGCCGCCTTTGAGCGGTGCCGCCAGTTGCTGCCCGACGACCCCATCGCACCACTCCACCTGGCCCACTGCGACGCGGTGGCCCGCGGCGAGATCTCCCCCGGTCAGGAGATAGCGCTTCTGAATAAGTAATGCAATACTCCATTTCTTGGAACCGCGACGAAGTACTGAGCATTTGTTGACCTTGTCTGCCATGATCTGAGCGACACCCGAGGAGTCGCAGCCATGTACTTCAGCGCTGAGCGGTTGGCCCTCGCCAACCAGACGGTCAAAGATACGTTCGAGCAGTGCAGCGTTGCCTGGCAAGCCATCCCGCACTGGGACACCCGCGACCCCAGCAGGACGGAGGTGCCGAGCGGCAGCTTGACCCCGCCACCCTACTCCTTGCCGCTCGGAGTGCTGCACCCCCCTAACGATTTCACTGTGACCGTGACCGAGGCGATCGCGCCGAGGCCCGATGCGGTGCTCGCGCAGGTAATAGCGAACACCGTCAAACTCGCCGCGGCGCTCGACGATCAGGTCTTTCCCGCGCTCGGTGCCAGCGCAACCCAGACGGTGACAATCGCCTCAGCGCCGCCACCGCCGACCCAAGCCGACCTGACCGCTCTTCTCGCTGCCCGAGCGCTGGTCGAGGCCGGCGGGTACCGCGCGCCATCGTGTCTCATCACCAACACACTAGGGCTCCAGCAGCTCACCACATTGACGACCAGCGCGATCCCCGGTACGGACGTGCTGTTGCGTCCGGCCAACATCAACGCACTGCAGCGGGTGGACGAGCTCGAGAATCCGGTGCCCACCAAGAACGCTGCCATGGCATACCTACTCGGACGCCGCCAGCGTATCGCGCCCGGGGGCGCGATGGAGGCAGAATCCGGTGAAGAGGCGCTCGACCTTGCGGTCGGCATCCCGCCGAGCCTGGAGGTCATCGGCGAAGGACCCGCCGCCAACCTCATCCAGCTCAGGGTCCGGATCAGCTACGTGTTGAGGATCAAGGATCCGAGCGGATACGTCGTCATCCGCAATCCGTAATGACATCGACCCTGCCCGAGGCGCGCCCAGTCCAAGTGGCGCCGAACCCGCTCGAGGAGTACCTCGCCTTGTGCAGGGATGCCTGCGTCGGTGAGATCAAGCGGCTTTATGGTCCCGGCCAGGGCAACTCGAGCGGACTGCACGAGATGATCCTGGACTACCCGATGCGTGGCGGAAAGGCGCTGCGACCGGCCCTGAGCATTGCTACCTGCCTCGGGCTCGGCGGCCACCTCGAAGCAATACTGCCGACCGCTGCAACGCTCGAGCTCTATCACAACGCGTTTCTCATCCACGACGACATCGAGGACGAATCGTGGTGGCGGCGCGGCAAACCCACGCTGCACATCGACCACGGCGTGCCGATCGCCGTCAACGTCGGCGACGCCATGCTGTCGCTCTCGCTGCAACCGCTGCTCGACAACGTCGAGCGCGTCGGGCTCGGGCCCGCCCTGCGCATCCTGCGGGCCGTCGCGAAGATGACCCGCCTGACCGTCGACGGCCAGGCGCTGGAGCTCGATTGGGTCCGGTCCAACACCTGGCGGCTCGATGATGCCGACTATCTCAAGATGGTGGAACTCAAGACCAGCTGGTACTCGTTCATCACGCCGCTACAGGCCGGCGCGGTCGCGGCCGGGGCCGGGCCCGAGCGCGTGGAGCCGCTGGAGACCCTCGGCCGGCACCTCGGAGCGGCCTTCCAGATCACCGACGACCTGCTGAACCTGCGTGCTGACCCCGAGGAATACGGCAAGGAGATCGGCGGAGATATCTGGGAGGGCAAGCGGACCCTGATGCTGTTGCACACCCTGCGGTGCGCCGAACCGGACGACCAAGAGCGCGCCGTGCAGATTCTGGCCAAGCGCCGCCCGAGCCCCGACGGCGAGCTAGGGCTGACCGAGCTGCTGGACCGACTCACCGCCCACGGCCAGTTGTCCCAGTCGGGCCGGGCGGCAATCCAGGCCCGGCTGCAGGGACACCATCCCTCGGAGGCGAAGAGCCTCAACGACATTCGATGGCTCTACGAATTGATGCACCGCGTCGGTTCGCTCAAGCACGCCCGGGATGTCGCCGACCGCCACGCCCGGGAGGCGGCCAAAGTGCTTGCCCATCTCGACTGGTTCCCGTGCAGCCGCCACCGAGACGTGCTGGCCGACCTCGTGGACTACGTACACGGGCGGACCCGATGAATGCCGAAGCCATGATCGGCATGCTGGCGGAGCTCGAGCGGATCCGCGAGCTCACCCTCGACCTCATCGAACGGGAGACCCCGCGGTTGCTCCCGGCCCCTCCGGACGAGGCCTGCGGAGAGGAGCGGACGGTCTTCGACCTACTTCTCGGCGTGCGCCGGGCGGTCCTCGGCAACCCCGCGGCCGCCCGCGGACTGCACGACCTGCTCGTTGCCGAAGGCCGCCGCTACGCCAACACACCCGACGGGGCGCGGCTGCGCGACGCGTTGGTCGCCTCGGAAGCGGTGGAGAACCTCCGGCGTGTCTGGGAGACGGTGAGCCTCAACGTTCTCGACGGTCCCGCCGCGCCGCACGCCGCCCCTGACGCCTGGGCGGAACTTTTGGCCGACGCTGTCATCGGGCGTGGCCTCGGCGATTCCATCCTGGCCCGCCTGCGGCCCGAGGGCTTCGCATGACACTGACCGATCCTCGCGAGGCGCTCGCCGACCAGAGCAATTTCATCGCCTATCTGGTTGGCCTCGCCGGGCTGGGCCGGGTGGTTCACACGCTGGCCGACGACGGCGGGCGACGATCCGACGCGCATTGCGAACCAGACGATTTCGTGCACGTGCTGCTCGGTCTTGCGAGACTAGGTGAGGCGATCGAAGGGCTCGCCAATTCTGCTCTGGCACAGACGAACGCGCCTGTCGAGGCGCCAATGCCTGCGTCAATGACTATGCGGTGGCTCCGATGAGCGCGGTACTCGCGGGCAGCGACTTCCTCCGCGCCCCGGTGCTCGCGGCGGCGCGGCCCAAGGGTTTCAAGGAGTGGCACCACTTCGTGGTCCATGGGCGAGGCCTCCGGCTGTTGATCAACTTCAGCCTCACCAACGAAGTGCTCGGCGCCGGCCACGCCCGGATCGCGCCACGCGTCATCGTGATCGCTCACGACGACAAGTGGACCGGCGCCATCGAGCGGTTCGACGGCCGTGCTCTGGACATATCGGCCGACCTTGGTGAACTGACTATCGGCGGCAACCGGATGACCGTGCTGCCCGACGGCTACCGTGTGGCAATCGATTTGCCCGACAAGGGCATTCGGGGTGAACTGCACTTCAGCGCGGCGAGTCGGCCCTTCGTGGTCAACAACCAACCGGTGGGAGACGGCCGGATGTCCTGGCTCTTCGTACCAAGGCTGCGCGCGCACGGGTGGCTCCGGATCGGAGACCGGGGGCACCGCATCGAGAATGACCTCGCCTATCACGACCACAACTGGGGTCGGTTCTGGTGGGGCGACGACTTCGGCTGGACATGGGGCACCTTGTTGCCCAAGGGATCCGACGACCCTTGGTCGATGGTGTTCCTGCAGATGACCGACCGGAGCCGGCTGCGTTCTCTGTCCCAAGCACTGTACGTGTGGCACCACGATGAGCCCGCTGTGATATTCCGGCACGCCGCGGTGCAGACGCGCTCGGACGGCCTGCTCGGGCGCGCGGCGGACTGCACCCTGCCGCCCCCGATGCGGCTGCTCCTTGACGGCGAGCTGCCGGGCGTACCGGAGCGGATCGAGATCACCGCGACACGGGCAGGCGACGCGGTGCACGCCGAGTTCCGCTCGCAGACCTATGCCCGGCTGGCCCAGCCCAGCGAGGTGCGCCTCGACCGTTCGACGGTGCTCTGCGAAACCAGCGGCACCGCGCGGGCGAGCGGGACGATCAACGGCAAGGATGTCGACTTCGTTGGCACCGGCGTGTTCGAGTTCCTCTATGGCTGAACGGGTTTCGTCGCTATTGCGACGATCGGTCGAGCACCTGGAGCACGAGGTGCCCGACAGTTATAGCTTGCTGGTCGCAGAGCTCGGCCCGATGGTGGTCGAGCTCAACGTCGACGGCGAGGTCTTTTCCCTGCGCGGTGGTGAGCGACTTCAGGTGTCGGACGGCGCGGTAGAGGTGGCCGGTGCCCGGATCGCCACCTCACGAGTCACCATCCTCGACGTGCTCGACGCCGGGGTGGCGCTGGGCGAGGCCGTGGAGGCGGGCAAGGTCAGCGTCCGGGGTTCGCTCGATGACATCCAGCGTGCGCACGACTCCCTGCTGGCCTATGTCCACGCGGCGGTCCGGGCGCCCTCGCAGCCGGCACTGCTGTCCGAACTCCGGGCGGGGCCACCGTGATCGAGCGCATATCGACGCCCGCATCCTCCGAACGACGTCCCACGGTCGCGGTCCTCGGCGCCGGCATCGCCGGCCTCACCGCCGCGCAGGAACTCGCCGAACGCGGCTTCGTCGTCACGGTGTACGAAGCTCGAGAAGATGAGCGCAACGGACTGGGAGCCGCGCCCGCCGGGACGTACCCGCCCGTCAAGCTCGGCGGCCTCGCCGCGTCCCAGTATTCGACCGTCGGCGCGCACGGCGGAAGCCGAGCTGAGCTGCGTCCATTCCCGGGCCGACGGGGCCGAACACGTCCGCCCGAACGCGCGGTTGCGGGTGAACACGGCTTTCGCTTCTTCCCGGCCTATTACCTTCATACCTGGGACCTGTTCCAGCGCATCCCGATCTACCAGCTCACGCAGACGCCCGGCGGCACGCCCTCCTGGGCACCGAGCTCACGCACCATCTATGACAACGTCCGGCGGGTGACCACCCAGGGCATGACGGTTGACGGCAAGCCATCCCTCGTCTTTCCCCGTGAACTCCCGACCAGCCCCGCCGAATTTCTCAGCATCCTCGCCCAGCTGGCGGCACTGGGCTTCACCCCCGGCGACCTCGCGACCGCCGGGGGCAGGCTGCTTTGCTACCTCCTCACCAGTCCCCTGCGCCGGGCAGTGGAACTGCAGAACTTCTCCGCCTACGACTTCTTCGTTGGACACGACAGCCGGACCGGGACCAACCAGTTTTCCTACTCGCCACGTTTCGACGCTTTCTTGCGCAGAATGCCAAGGGTGCTTGCCGCTTTCGACTCACTCTGGGGGGATGCGCGCACCAACATCACCACCTATCTGCAGCTTTACCTCAATATGGGCCAGCGCGACACCAAGGCAGACGGGGTGCTCAATGGTCCCACCACCGAGTCGTGGTTCGACCACTGGTTCCGCCACCTCGTCGCGCTCGGCGTCCGCTTCGTCCGCAAAAAGGCGACCCGCATCGATCCTCCGGCCTTCGACCCGACTCAGCCGCCCCATCTCAGACCCCGCGTGCAGATCACGTTCGCCGACGGCACGCGGGCGAATCCGGACTACACGGTGGTCGCCGTCGACGCCCCGGTAGCCGAATACCTCACCGGCGCGTTGCGAGCGGCGGGCACCGGCGGCACGGTGGCCAAGCTGGACGGCTTTACCACCGTTGCTCCCCCACCCGACGGACCCCTGCAACCCGCCACGACCCGGCCCCGACAGCGGCGGGATCCCTACGCGATGGACCAGATGGGACGGGTGCCGTGGGACCGGTTCCAAACGCTGTGTGGCATCCAGTACTACTTCGACACGGAATTCCAGCTGCTCCGCGGGCACATGTTGTACGCCGGCACAGAGTGGGCGCTGTCATCGATCAACCAGAGTGGATTCTGGGAAAGCCCACCGATTCTCGACCGCGACGGCTACGTCTCGGTGCTCTCGGTCGACATCGGGGATTTCAACACCCCCTCCGGTCACCTGGTCGACGAGTCCGGGCGGGGCAAGGCGGCCCGCGACTGCACTCCCGACGAAATCGCCGCCGAGGTGTGGCGCCAGATCACTTCTGCGTTGACGGGCAACGACGAATCCCTCAAAGCCGAGGTCATGCCGTGGCCGGTGTGGTACGCGATCGATCGCGGCCTGATTATGGCCACGGGACCCGGTCAGGGCCGGGGCCGCGTGGTGCGCAACGAGTTTCCGTACCTCGTTCCCATCGTCGGGGACTGGAACAATCGGCCTAGCAGCGACCCGTGGAACCCGCACGGATCGTCGTGGAGTAGCGTGCCGCCCGAGGTCTGGTGGGTCAACGATCTCGAGCAACAGAATGTGTGGCAGGCACGCCATGGCGGCTACCAGGTGCACAACAATTCGGTGGTCTTCGCGGGCACCTGGAACAAGACGTTCACTCGGATGACGTCGATGGAGGCTGCGTGCGAGTCGGGGCGCCATGCCGTCAACGCCATTCTCGACCACTACATCTGGGTCCAGTCAGGCGGTCTCGATCGCCGCGAGAAAACCACCCTCGACTGGGAATTTCCCTTCGACTTCCTCGATCAGGGTCTGTCGAGTCCGATCCGGATGCCGACCCCGGCCGGTGACTACTGCTACGTCTTCGATATCGAAAACCGTGAGCCGGCCGACACCCGCGTTCTCCGCACGCTGGACTCGAAAGTCTTCGAGCAGTCGCTGCGCCGTCGGTTGCAGACACCGGCCGGGCCCGCGTTCGCCGCCCCCCCGCCCCCCATCCCCCCACTCGCTGGAGGTCAGCAAATGTTCATGCCCGCAATGGATTACAACCAGCAATTGCTCGCTTATCTCCAGGCCTGGCAACAGCTGCTGCAGCAGTTGACGGCCATGACATCCGGATTCCCAGTCCAGGGTGCCCCGTTGGTGGTGCCCGGTGCACCGGCGGCGGGGCCGTGCATGCCTCCCCCGGCTCCGTTCATGCCGGCGCCCACTCCGGCGCCACCGATGCCTCCCGCGCCCGCTGACTACACCCAGCAGCTTTTGAGTTATCTGAAGGCATGGCGCCGATACCTCGAGCAGATGACGGGCGCTCAACCTGGATCGCCGCAGACGCCTACCGCGCAGCCCGCCAGCGCCAGCGGTTACGGCCGCCCGCCGAGCCCGCCGGATGGGCCCCCTCCGCCCAGCGGCGTCGGTGGAAGCCAGAACACCCCAGGGAGCGACGTCGGCAACGCGGCCGACCCAACGCCGCCGCTGATGTACTTACCCCCCGGCAGCTACACCGTCAGCCAAGTCACGGCCACCGATCCCGGCGCATCGCTTGCTTCCACCGCTGGACAAGGGGAGCCGCTGGTGCTGCAGCCTCCCGGAAACTACTTCGTGTCCGAGATTGTTCGCCCACCCCGCGGGGGACCCTTGGCCGCCGGCCAAGTCAGCGCCACCGATCCCGGCGCATCGCTTGCTTCCACCGCTGGACAAGGGGAGCCGCTGGTGCTGCAGCCTCCCGGAAATTACTTCGTGACCGAGATTGCTCGCCCACCCCGCGGGGGACCCTTGGCCGCCGGCCCGACCGGGGTCTCGATCCAAGAACTGCACTCACAACCCGAGCAGTCGGTGAATTCGGCATTCAGCAACAAAATCGAAAAACTGGCCCAGTCGTCGTCGGCAGAATCCGGGAAATCCGGTGAACGCCCCTCGCCCTGAGCGGCATCAGTAGACCCGCTCAAACGCGCAGCCAGAGATCAAAACAGCCCCTGACTTGTTGGTGGCAGGTACTGGATTCGAACCAGTGAAGCTTTCGCGACGGATTTACAGTCCGCGTGGGGGTGTCCCAATGTGTTGCCGGTTGTCGTAAGGATGAGCTCTGAAGTGGGATGACCGTCCGAGGTTGTCGCAATGTGTGCTCCGATGTCTCACGCAGCGTGTGACAACGTCATGACAATCTCTGGAGCCGAGAGCACCCGCGATTACAGGACAAAACGGTTTGCCGATTCGCCGTCGTGACCTCCACGCGGCCTCGTAGCTTTCCAGGTGATGCCGCTCCTGGCCTCACCCGGCGGCCACTGACGCCGCCCACCGCACAGCGTCAGCGCTGCTTAACGCGCCGGTAATTGCCACTGAGTACCGTGGCTGGATGCGAGGCGAGCCGCCGCGGACGATGGGTGTCGAAGAGGAGTTCCACCTCGTCGACTTGAGGACGAGGCGCCTCACGACCCGCGCCCCCGAGCTGCTCGCCAAACTGCCGCCGGACTACGTCGCCGAGCTGCAGCGCTGCGTCATCGAAACCAACACCGGCGTCGTCGACAACCTGGACGCGCTGCGCGCCGACCTGCTAAGCCATCGGCGGGTGTTGGTCGACGCGGCCGACGAAGTCGGCGTCGGCGTGGTGGCCGCCGGCGCCGTGCCGCTGTCGGTGCCCGCCGAGCTGCAGGTCACCGAGACCGCCCGTTACCTGCATATGCTCGCCGATTACCAGCTGCTGGCCCGCGAACAGCTGATCTGTGCCACGCATGTGCACGTCGGCATCGACGACCGCGACGAAGCCATCAACGTCGCCAACCGCCTCTTGCCGCACCTGCCGACGCTGCTGGCGCTGTCGGCCAGCTCACCGTTCTGGGCCGACGGGTCAGACACCGGCTACGCCAGCATGCGCACCCTGGTGTGGAGGCGATGGCCGACCACAGGGCTGGCCGCTCCGGTGCACTCGGCAACCGAGTACGACGAATTGATCAACGGGCTTATCGCCAGTGGGGTGATTACCGACTTCGGCATGGTGTACTTCGACCTTCGGCCGTCAAGCCACGTGCCCACCTTGGAGCTGCGGGTATGCGACAGCTGCCCATCGGTGGACACCATCGTGCTCGTCGCCGGACTGTTCCGGGCCTTGGTGGCACGGGAGGTCGAGGCGATCCGGGCCGGCACCCCCGCGGCGGTGCTCCCGTCGACGCTGGGCAGCGCGGCGCTGTGGCGCGCCGCCCGCTCCGGGCTCGAGGGCGAACTCGTCGATAGCAGCGGCCCGGTCCCAGCCAGCCGGCCGGCAGGGGAAGTGGTCAACGACCTGGTGTCCTCGCTGCGCCCGCAGCTGGAAGACAGCGGCGACTGGGAGATGATCAGCGAGCTGACCCATCAGACGCTGCTTCTCGGCACATCCTCGGCTCGCCAACGGCGGGCGCTGCGCCGGCGCGGGCGCCTGACCGACGTGGTGGACCAACTCATCGCCGAGACCGCCGGGCGCTTCAAGCCCACCGCCGCGGCGGTGGAAGAGGATCCCACGCTGCTCTTCGGGTATCAGCCCTCCGGCGACGCCGACAAACCCGCCGGCGACATGTTCGCCAGCTACGACGAAGCCGTCGATGCGAGCGGCCGCTCACGCCCGCGCTACGAGAAGGTGCTGAAGACGATCGGCGACCTTGGGGTGGCTGCGCTGCGGGCCCGGGAGGACGGCATCGAGCAGGAGCGACGTGCCGAGAACGTCAACTTCCGGGTCAGCGGCCAAAGCCGCGCGCAGGTATTCCCGCTCGATCTGGTACCGCGAATGGTAGCCGCCGACGAGTGGGCACAGCTGTCCGAAGGCCTCGGGCAGCGAGCCAGGGCACTGGACGCCTTCCTGCGCGACATTTACTCCGAGCAGGAGATCCTGGCGGACGGTGTGCTCGGTGCGCAGGTTCTCGACCGGGCACCCGGTTTCCGCTCGACGGGCCGACTGGCCGGCGACAGCGTGCACGCGCACATCAGCGGCACCGACCTGGTGTGCGATCGGGCCGGTAACTGGATGGTGCTCGAGGACAACCTGCGCATCCCGTCGGGTACCGCGTATGCAATCGTCAACCGGCGGCTGCTGCACAAGTACCTTCCCGAGCTGTGGCCGCCCGCCGAGGTCGCCGATCTCGACCAGGTACCGCACATGCTGCTCGACACGCTATGGGCGGCGGCGCCACCGCACCTCGACAACGAGCCGGCGGTCACGCTGCTATCCACCGGCCGCGAAGACCCCGCCTGGTTCGAGCACGCGTTGCTCGCCGAGGAAATGGGCGTCGCACTGGTGGCACCGTCGGACGTGTCGGTGCGTGATCGAAAGGTATTCCGCCACATCGGCTCCGACAGCGAGCCGATCGACGTGATCTATTCGCGGATGTATGAGGACATGCTGCTGTCGTCGACCGGCCACGATGGCGCGCCGCTGCGAACCGGGTTGCTCGAGGCGCTCACCGCCGGCAACCTGACGATCGTCAACGCGCTGGGCAACGGTGTCGCCGAGGATAAGGCGGTGTACGCGTTCGTCCCCGCAATGGTCGAGTACTACCTGGGGGAGAAGCCGTCACTGGCGCAGGTGCCGACGTGGATCTGCGCTGAACGCGCGCAATGCGACTACGTGCTGGACCACTTGGGCGAGCTGGTGGTCAAGCCGATCGACGGGCTGCACGGCCGCGGTGTGCTGATCGGGCCGGAGGCCACCGACGCCGCGCTCGAGGCCCGCCGGCTGGAGCTGCTGCTCCAACCGGAGCGGTTCATCGCCCAGGAACTGGTGGCACTGTCGACCCACCCGACCTTCGATGACGACGGGATGTACCCGCAGCACGTCGACCTGCGCGCGTTCGTCCATCTACGACAGGCGCCCGGCGGCCCGGTGGCAGCGCATGTCATGCCGGCCGCACTGACGCGGGTGGCCAGCCGAGGATCGCGGGTCGCGAACTCATCGTCCGGTGCCGGCAGCAAAGACACCTGGATTCTCACCCACTGACCGCCCCTGCCGTTTAGAGCGAAATCCTCGCGGCAGGTGCACGGTGATAGGTGCAACGGTGGCAGGTACTGGATTCGAACCAGTGAAGCTTTCGCGACGGATTTACAGTCCGCAGGACGCATGTTCACGAGATTTCGACGGATGTGGTGAAGTCCACTGACCTGCCCTAATGGTGTCAGGGCATGTCACCGGATGCCTGCGTGTCGCCGCCGAGTTGTGACAACGCCGTGACAAGGTGGCGACCGGGAAGAACCGAGTGCTACCGCCGCGCCGGCCCCGATTAGCCCTCGAAAGTGGGCGAGTTATTTACTAGCTGTGCTATATTCACACATACTGTGAATATGCCTGATATCGTAAATATCGAGGGCCCTGTCGAACAGGCCGCCCTCAACATCCTTCGAGATGTTCCCGGAGTGACGACAGAGGTCGCATTAGGCGACGGCCGGCGCGCCGACGTCATCGTCCGCGCAGGCGGCGTATGCCACATCGTAGAAGTCAAAGCGCAGGCCGCGATCAACGCCGCGAAGGCACATCAGCTGATCAGGTTTGCAGAAGGACTCCCCAGAGAAACCCACCTGTTGACGGTTGCCCGGAGCTCGACCGAGGAAGCGCGTCGACTTCTCCAGGACGCTGGTATCGGGCTGATCGATGCTCAGGGCAATATCCGGGTTGACCTACCCGGGCTCTTCGTCTGGACCGGGGGGCATGTCGCCAGGACCGAACGCGATGCGGACAAGGGTGATCCACCGGTCAAGCTCACCGGCAAGGCGGGTGTCGCGGCCCAAGCGCTCTTGCGAGAGCCCCAGCGCGGGTGGCACGTGACCGACCTAGCAGCCGCCGCTGAGGTATCGCCTGCTTTGGCACACCGTGTCTTTTCGCGACTCGAGCGAGAGGATCTCATTACCGTTGACGGCGCTGGTCCGAAGCGAGTCCGCCGTGTCTCCAACGCCACTGCCCTGCTCGATCTGCTCGCCGAAGAGCTACAAGACCGTCGCGTGAAACAGGTGCGCGCATTCCGCCTTGCGCGCGACGCGCGCGCTCACGCCCGCAACTTGAGCGACCAACTCACCGGTGCAGGCGTTGATCACGCCGTCACCGGACCTGCCGCCGCGGCGCGCCTGGCTCCATTCGTGACATCGATTCCGGTTGTAGACATTTGGATCACCGAGGCCGTCGACCTTAACTTAGCCGTTGGAACGGTGGGCGCCGAGCCCGTTCTCGAGGGACACAACGTCTTGCTCAGACAAGAGCCAGGGGACGCGCCCCTTGCGTTCCATTCAACGGTCGAAGGCGTCTGGACCGTCAATCCGTTCCGGCTGTACTGCGACCTGCGACGAGATCCGCGTCGCGGGAAAGAGCAGGCTGACCGGCTTCGTCAGGAAGTGATCGGATTTTGAGCAAGGAACACTACAGTGCCTACGACGAAGAGACGACAGCCCGCTGCGAACGCGCGCTCGTCACACTGCTCGGCGACGTCGGCCCATGGAGTAGCCGCATCTACCTCGCTGGCGGTCTGGCGCCTCGCTACATCGTTGGCAGTCTGCCCGAGGGTGCGCGCCCGCATGTCGGCACGACCGACGTCGACCTCGTTATCGGGCTAACCGTCGATGACGAGAGCGACGAGGCCTACCGGACGCTCGAGAACAACTTGAGAAAGTCGGGCTTCAGGCCTGAGAACTCGTTCCGGTGGTCAAAGCTGATCGACGGCGTAACGGTCATCGTGGAGTTCATGTGTGAGACCGATCAGGTCGAAGCTGGCAGAATCTTCAAGCCGAAACAAGGCCTGGGCGCGAAGTTCGGTGCGTTCAACGTCCGTGGAGCGCAGTTGATCGCGAAGGACTTCACTGAGCACTTGTTGGAGGCGGATCGGCTCGACGATGGCGGTCGGTCTCGCGTAACGGCGCGCGTAGCAAATATCTTGGCGTACAACGTTTTAAAGATTCTCGCGTTCCAGGACCGCCATGAGAATAAGGACTCCTACGATCTCATCTATTGCTTGCTCAACTTCGGCGACGGCCCAGAGGACGCGGGCCGCACGGCTGCCAGAAGCGCAATCTACGAGGAGGCTCAGGTCCGGGAAGCAGTGCGTCTGCTGGCCGAGAGGTTTTCGACAGTCGACGATGATGGCCCGCATGCCTATGCCAACTTCCTCGCCGAAGATAACGATCGCGACGAGTCGGCCCGACTGCGCCAGGAAGCCGTAGCGGTCGTGCGCGCATTCCTAGTCGCAGCCGGTTTCTAGAAGGGGATCGCATTCGACCGTGGCTAAACAGGCAAGCGAGCAGGAAACCATCGGAACAGCGGGCCAAAGCCGGGTGCAGGCTCAGTTCGAAAAGCTGAACTGGGGTGTAGCTCCCAACCCCTATCACGATTTGGGGACAGACCTTTGGCTCATGGCGCGTGATGACCGCCGCTTCGACCTCGGTCTACTCGTGGGCGCCCAGGTAAAAACGAGCGAGACGAGATCTGCGACATCCAAGTATTTCAAAGAGCCCAAACGCGAAAACGGCAAGATTGTGGGCTGGTGGTACCGCGAATCGTCGCCCGAAGACCACTTCGATTATTGGATCAAGCACTCCATCCCACACATCATCGTGCTGCACGACCTCAGGTCCGGAAAGTCGTACTGGGTGCATGTCACAAAGGAGGCAATCACAAGGACTAAGTCCGGCACCAAGATCCTCGTACCGCGAGGCCAGGAGGTCAACGCGGCCACTGTGGGCCAGCTTCTCGACGTCGCCATCAGCCAGCGCGGCAGCAAGAGCACGTGGGAAGGGTCCAACTGGCCAGATATCGGCGCGCTAGGACCCGAGGACCGAATCCGATACTCGCTGCTTACCCCCCGGCTGCTGGCCAAGCGGCACACACCCAGGGTTCACAGCGACGAGAACCCGTGCGAGGCGATCGCCATGCTCGTCCAAACTCGGTTCTTTGAACTAGATGGAAGTCGCGAAATCGCTGAGCACCTTCCAGGGATCGGCCCCCCAACATTTCTGTCGGCCGACGAAGCGCGCGCAGCAAGCGAGTGGGAGTGGAATCTCTACGGTGATCTCCATCGCTACCTGCATGAGGGTGACCCCGATATCTTCCGGCCGCTGATCGAGGCAGCTCCGTTGAACTCTGCGCAGCGCGCGGCCGCCGTCGCTCTCCGCACTGCGACGCTGATCGAGCGGGGCAGGATCGCTGAGGCGCTCGAACTGACAGCTGACGAGTTGTCCCGCGCGCCCAGTCTCGACCCCGTGAATTTTGCGTGGATCGAGGTGCAACACGCGCGGTGCCTCCTAGAAGTCGGTAAGTACAAAAAGGCACGGCGGCTTGCAATCCACGTGCAAGGCATTCAAGCTGCTGCCGCGGTTGATCCCACTGCCATGGCAATCGCAGCCAGTGCTGCCGGTATTCTGTTCCGCGCCAGTGGTTGGCTGCCACAATCAAATTCAGGGTCCGTGTCGAGCAACGACACCGCAGCAGGTTGGTGGCGAAACCAGACCATTGCATACGGCCTCGAGATATTCCTCAACGACAGATTCGCCTTGTGGGCTTCCGAAAGTGCCGACGCACCTGCACATTTCAGTGATACTTGGCGGCGGCTACGAACCGCCACACTACTCAGCGGGTTTGCGGGCGATCACCCCTCCTGGCGGGCGGAATATTCACAGCTTGCTCAGTACACGTTGCAGGCTTACCCGACCGGGCAGCTGTCAAGCGAAACCTGCGAGGGCTTACTGACTGACCTGAGACTCGCGGGCGACGATGACAGTGTCAAGCAATGTGCTCAGAAGCTATTGATGGGCGGGCCTCAGGATGCCGTTCGCCGCGCTTGTGCATCGATCAATCTGCATGAGTCAACGCATACGACAGGCTTATCGGACCTCGAGTTCGTCGCTTCGGCAGCGGAGGTCATCGAACAAGAGCAGGCAGACAAGTTTGTGCTGGAAGCGGTTGGCATCCTCGAGGACCAACGGCGCTACGCGAAGAGAGTGCGACCCACGTTCCTGATTCATAATTATGTGCTCAAGACGCTCGGATCGCTGATGCGAGACTCAGCGGTATCGAAGGCGGGGCGACGCGTATTCATCGACTTCTTCCTCTCCCTGCCGGCCGTCACTGACCAGTCGTTTGCCCATTCGCTCGTCAGAGTCCTCAAGGCGATACCCGAAGATGATTGGACGGCCGAAGATCTCGACGAGCTACGGCTCCGCGCCGACGACAACTGGGAACTAAAGGAGGCACTCGTCGGTATCACCGCAGCCGGTGTCGACGACGCTAGAGAAGAACTGCTGGGCGCCCTTCGCGATGGCAGCACGAGGATGTTGGTAAGCGTCGCAGACGTCAGGGACCTTCCGCAGGACGTTGCAGAGGCGCAAATGTTGGCGCTTTCTGAGTCGGTACGCCGCGAAGTCCAAGAGGCTCAGGCGGGAACATTCTGCTATCGCGATGATGGCAGAAGTCTTGCGATGCTTAATATTTGGCACCCAGATATCGCTGACTGGGCGCCCATCGATGAATTGGTCAACGAGTTTCGCGTCATGCCTGCAAGCCTTATCTCTCTATTCACGTTGATTTGTGATGCAAGCAAGCATATTCAGCCCGAGATCCGAGACGATTTGCTTCCACGACTAGTACACGTACGCGACCGAACCCCAATAAAATTTGGAGAATGGCTTGCGGCCAGCGGAAAGCTTACCACGGTCGCGCGCGAAGCCATCGATGCATTAGCGCCGGGAACATTAAGCGATCGTGAGTTGTGGACCCTGATCGGTGGAAACAGCGAAGAGCGAAGCGCCGCAGCACGAATCATTGGCCGACGACGAGACCTGTCCCGAATGGACGTCCTCGCATGCTTGTCACACGACAAAGTGACCACCGTCCGGGCGGCTGCGGCACAGTGGATAGCCAGGTGGCTCGAGAATGCCGAAGTAGCAGAAAGATGCAACGCACTACTGGCAGATCTCGCAACTGCACCGGGAACTCTCATCGCACGTGCGATCGCCAGTGGACTCCAGACCGAAGCCAGTCGCGCGGCAGCGGGTGACTGGATGGCAACCTTGCCTGCGGCAGTTGATGACGACGTCAATGAGTGAAACGACCCGACCTGGTCGCCGAAACGATCGTTGAGTGCTATGCATCAACACGCGGACGCGATCTTCCCAGGGCGACCTCGATCCAGGGTTGCACTCGAACGCACGCCTCAACGTAGGAGACCTCCAAATCATGGCTAAAATCTTGGAAACCAAAACCGCTGACGGCAGCTATGACGTAGCGGTATTCCATGACCCAGACGGCTCAATCCGCATCACCAGCGGATTTTCAAGCTCCGCAGTCGAGCTCGACACAAAAGCCGCAAAAGAAGTGGCCAAGGCCATCCTCGACGCTCTACCGAAACAAGACGAGTCCTAGCGGGGGCTGACAGGATTTGAACCTGCGACCACTTGACCCCCAGTCGGATATAGGCTGAATTTGGTTGTCCCGCAATGACTCTCGAACCGTCCTGACCAGTGGAAATCGTCTCAAGCCGTCCCCCGTCAACTCTCCAATTCGCACCTGGTTGTGACACCATTGTGACAACGTCTGTGCCGCAGCCATCGGTTGTCGGAATGTTTGTGCTGTTTGCTGAAGGTTCTCGGCTGTCCTAGACGCGGCAATCGATGCTGCTGCGGACGGTCAAAATGTCGTAGTGCCTGGATGGCTCTCTGACGTCGTCGAACCTGGTGGAGTTAAGGGTGTGTGAGTTCACGCGATTGGTGTGTGGGTTCATCACGCGATTGGTGCACGCAGTTGGGACTCGAACACCTAACCCCACACTGCCAGGAGCGGGCAGGAGACGTGAACAGGGATGACTGGCCACAAATGGTTGTGTAGGCGACGTCGCTGGCGCAGGAACTGTCGTCACCGTTGTCGTCAAAAGTGTCGTCACTGCCGCGTCAGGCCGAGCTGCGCCGCCGCGCCGACCAGCGGCAACCGAGGGCGGAACGATAACACACTGCAAGGGGGACACAATGGCACCGTACGACGACGTCACCCACGCATTCGTGGGGCCGGAAGCCGAGGTTTTGCTGCTGCTGAAAGCATTGCAGGATGCTGCGGAGATGCCCGGAAGGTAGGACAATGGATGATGCTCTACCACACCACCTGCAGGGGGCCTAACTCCAATTGGAGAGATCGATGGACGAAGTACAAGTCGAGCAGCAGAACTATCAGATGCCACCGGTGGAGGGGTTTACGGTCGCGGTCTTTCTCACCGTGGCCGACCTCAAGCGATCCGCCGAATTCTACAAAACGGTCTTCGATGGAGACATTGTGAGCATGGGCGACGGAGACGCACCTCCGTACGTCAAAATCGCCAACACGTGGCTCATTCTCAACGTTGGCGGCGGTCCCACACCGGATAAACCGACGGTAACGCTTAGCCCGCCTCCCGATCCCAATCATCTCAGTAGCTTCATGAATATCCGCGTTGCAGACATTCAGGCGTGCTACAAGTTGTGGAAGAGTCGAGGCGCAACGTTTCTCTCGGAGCCCCTAGACAAGTACGGCGAGACGCGATGCTACATCCGCGATCCAGACGGCTACATCATCGAAGTCGGCCAAAGCAAACCCGGCTTCAAGTACGGGTAGAAGCGGTAAACAGCAAAGTCGTCGTAATAACGGGCGCATCGCATCGGCGCACGTCTGGTCGCGCGTACAGCGAAGCCGGATACAACGTCGCTCGCTGGCCAACAAGTATGGCCGCCGAGGAGCTCCAGTGAATGCCGAGACCACCGTCGAAATCCCTCACCTCGACGGTGGCCAGTCCCCCGAGACCCCCCGCTCTTAGCGAGGCGCTGCGAGACCGCTCGGGCCCGCGATGCTTCGGGCCGCCGTTGTTTAGTACCATGACGATTGGGAGGCTTCGGTGATGACCAGTGCGATCATCGGCACTGGAGGGCTCGGATCGGTCATCGCCCACCAGCTCGCCTCAGGCGGCGAGACCCTGCGGCTCTCAAGCGCCAACAACGAGTCGGCACGAACTCTGGCTGCACAGATCGGTCGAGCTGCCGTCGCCGCCGCCGACAACCGCGACGCGTTGCAGGGCGCCGATGCCGTCGTCCTCGCGCTGCGCTTCACCGCTCTGAAGGGCGTCATCGGCGAGATCGCCGACCCGCTATCCGACAAGCTCGTGGTCGTTCCGAGCAACCCGCTCGCCATCGACGCACAAGGTAACCTCTCACGTCTCCTGCCGAAAGGGCAATCCTCTGGCGAGGTTGTAGCCGGGTGGTTGCCGGCGGGGGCGCGCCTGGCCATGGCATTTGGAACCCTGTCGGCCGATCTGTTCGAGTCCTCTAGCAACCGGTCACCGGAGCCGGCGGTCCTGTTCTACGCGACCGACGACGACCGTGCTGGCGAGGAAGTCGAGCGGTTGATCCGAACGGCCGGCTTCGAACCGGTGAAGGTCGGCGGGATCGAACAGTCAGGTCGACTCGAGGTGGGTGGGGACCTTCACGATCTCGTCGTCGGCCCCGCAGAGGCGCGGTCATTGATCGGTGGGGCCTGATCGCTTCGCCGCCCTGGCCGGGGCACCTCTTCGGTGGGGCGTTCGCCCAGATGGTCTCGATACCAGATGCATGTTGAGGCAGTGGTTTTGGTGGTCGCTCTCGGCTGCAGAGCGTGGAAGACTTCGCGGGCGATGTAGCGCTTGAGGCATCGCATCACTTCGTTCTTGATTTACCTGCGGCGGCCTGCCGACGCTGGCGGCCGCCACGCGGCGTGATCGATACCAATCCATGTGCGGTGCGCAGGTAACCGCCGTTCGGTACGCCAAGAGAAGGGACCGTTCCGCTGGTTACGACCCATCCAGAAAGAACATTCGGAGCGTTCGTTCACGAATCGGCGCCACACACGGTGGAATGCAACTGCACGGCGTGGTGGTGGGTTATTCAACTTTGAACAGGATTCAGACGTGATCTGTGACGCCTCCAGCTAATTGCGGAGTGGGCAAGTATGGCGCCACGTGGCCCGGGGATGCTCTGGCCGATACAGTTGCCGAAGAGGGAAGCGTCACACTGTCACAACGGCGGGAGAAGCCCATGACCGGCCAGCCGGACTCACCCACAGGGCCGAGCTTCGAGCGCGATGTCCATCCTATGTTCCGCGAAAAGGACCGCGACTCTATGCTCAAAGCCTTCGACCTCTGGTCCCACAGCGACGTCCAGGCGCACCAGGACGCGATCCTCGAGCGCCTCCGCGACGGCACCATGCCCTGCGACGGGGCGTGGCCGCCGGAGCACGTCGCCGTCTTCCAGCGCTGGATCGCCAGCGGGTCGGCGCCCTGAGCGCGTGCCCCGGTGACTGAGCAGCGCACGCCGGATGAATGATCTCAGCGCAACGGGCGCCAAACCTGCCCTTCGGCAGGGAGTTGCGGATGCGCTCGGTGGGTCCGTACTGGAACGACGAACACGAGATGTGCCGCGCCGCTGCGGCGACGGCTGACTCCAACGGCAAGCGCACCCGATTCTTCTGGCTGACCCAGCGCGCTATCGGCCAGATGCTCCGGCAGGGCAGCGGCCATGTCGTCAAGCGCTGCAAACCTTCCTGGATGAGGTCCCCTGGGAGCAGCTCAGCGGTGTCACGGACAGCTGAAGTAAGGAAATTCGGCCGTGATCCGCGCTGGGTCGGGCGCGACACCGGCGCCCAGCGGGGAGTTGGTCAACACCGACAGCACATTGTCCAGCACGTTGTCCATCAGCCCGCGCCCGTTCATTCCGGTGTAGTCGAAGGATGCGGGCGTGCCCAGCTCGTAGGGCAGGTTCATCGATCCGAACAGGTCGGCCACGCGGCGCGCGTAGGCGGCCGGATCAGCGGAAGTGCCGGCGAGTGTGACGTATTTGGTGACGGTGTCGATCGTGCGCGCGACGAACCGCGAATTGTCCCCGGACGGGGCGGTCGAGTTGAACGCCTCGCTCAACTCGTCGTCGTTGAGGTGGAGGTGGGTGAACATCGGCAGGCCCCAGCGGGCCACCTGCTGCTCAGGCGCGTGGCCGCACAGCGACACCGTAGCCCAGGCCTGCACCCTGGTCGTGGTGCTGATCAACTCGTTGGGCGCCTCGACGACGATGCCGGCGACGGTTCGATCCTGGAAGACGTTGACGTGGTTGGCGAAAGCCTCGGGTTTGTAGACGCCGGCCGCGAAGGCATCCCTGAAGTCATTGAGGCCCGCATTAGCGCCGAACACATCATGCACCACTCCGGCGAAGACGCGCACTCCGCTCTCACCGGCGACTGTGACGCCGGTCGTTCCCGACGCGATCAACTCGCCAGATCCACCCTGAGCTGCGTCGGCGCCGGTGGCGAGGCGCAGCTCGAAGGTCTGTGCGTGTCCGCCCGCGGGGGCCGCGCTGTGCACCACCTCAGCGAACTGGAGTTTGAAGGACACCTCCTCATGGGCGTCACTGTCTGTGTCGAAGCGAAACACGTAGAGAGCCTCATCGCGAAAAGGGGCAGACGTCTCCGCGGTGGCCGCCGGGTTGACCGTCATCGCCATCACGGTCGTCTTTCCGGGGTCGCCGGCGAAAAGATAGAAATCGCAGAGATTCAGACGGGGGTCTTCGCGACCCGTCGGGGTGTCGAAATGATGGGACATCGATCTCGGCTCTTCTGAATCCGTCAGCGACAGGAATGGTGAGACGTCGGCGAGCTGCGACCGCATGAGTCGAAGGGCTCCCTGCGCGTACGGTACACCGGTTCGCCTGCTGTTGCTCGATCAGAGCTCGCGCGGTCTCGGCCTCGTGGTCGGGGTCGCGCTCGCCGCCCCAGGCGCGGGCTACGCCGGCCATGTAGCCCCGCCCAACGATGGCCACCTTTGGGTAGACATCGTTGAAGTCATCATGGCGCCCTCTCGATACCAGCTCCTATGTTGTGGCGACGGGCACTCCCCTGACTGGCTGTCGTGCATGAGTCTCGCGCCTTCGGGGCCGTAGATGCCCCGGCTCGTCGCCTCGCATGACCCACTGGTGTTGTTGATCGGCGCGGGCCGCAATCTCGGCGTATTGGCGGGCGCGCGCGTCTCCGCGTTTGCGGTTGTCCCGCACGCTGGCTCGAACAAGGTAGAAGAGTCCGATCAGGGCGGCCGCGCTGAGGATCCACCCCGGATTAAAAGAGGTGTGGAGAGCGATCCGCGAGTACGGCGGCGAGCCGGCGATACCGCGTCGCCGAGTCTCAGCGGGTTTCAGGTGCTTTCGCCCCCTGTGACATCGTCGTGACACCCAGGACCGCCCCGCGCTGAGGAAAGCAAGGTCAGCCGCCGGATAGGTGCGCCTTAGTCGCGCGCGTCAGGTCGTCGACGAGGATCTCCGGCTCGCCGGCGAGCAAGCCGTCCAGCGCGAGTCGGGCGACGACCGCGGGATCGGTCTTTTGATCTGCTGGCGCGAAGGCGGCCATGTCGGTGTCTATGTAGCCGACATGCACGGCGGTGACGTGGATGCCGCGCGGCGCCAGTTCCTGCCTGATTGCATCGGTCATCGCCCACTCGGCCGCCTTGGCTGCCGAATAGGCGCCGGAGGTCGGATCATGCAGCCAGGACAACACCGACAGCATGTTGAGGATCGCTCCTCCGCCGTTGCCTTCGATGATCGGGGCGAAGGTGCGGATGACATTCAGCGTGCCGAAGTAGTGCGTCTCCATCTCCAGCCGGATGTCCTCGAACGCCCCGGACAGCAGTGACGCGCGCGTCGCGGTGCCCGCGTTGTTGACGAGCACGGTAACGTCGCTGGCCACGTCCGCGGCGCGGCGCACTGAGGCCGGGTCGGTGATGTCCAGTTGGATGGGTTCGACGCCGGACACGTCGATCGTTTCGGGTCGGCGCGCGGCGGCGTAGACCTTCGCTTCCCGCTCGATGAGTTGGGCTGCGAAATGCTTACCGAGTCCCCGGTTGGCGCCGGTGACCAGAGCGGTGATCTGGTCGTTGTTCATCGTGGTCTCCTACGAGTAGTCGAGGACTGAGACGTTCCCAACACGCATTCTTTCGTAGTGATCGCAGGGATGGTAGGTGCTCTGCGTCCTCGCTGAAGATGCACGCTGGCTGCATGCGGTCTAGAGCGCCTTGAGCCGAACGGTCGGATGCAGACCTACTCGATAGCAGTAAAGACTGGCATGGCCAGCGGCCGCCGCGATGGCGTGAGAATGGTGCCTGGTGGGCTCGGGTGAGCTCGGATTTTCTTGGTGCTGGGAGTCCGGAGTAAAGACTGAGCCTGGGATCGCGTTCGGCACCGCGGATTGTTTGCTTCGAGCACGTCTGACAGCATCGTTTACTCGGGTGATCCCACCGGGCTCCACCGCCGGATAACGGTTTGGTGGACGGAGGCTGGTAATGGATGTGGTGGTCAACAGGTGCGCCGGTATCGATATCGGTAAGGCTGAAGTTGTTGCGTGCCTGCGTATTCCGGGGCCGCGCGGTAGTCGAGTATCGGAGGTGCGGACGTTTTCGGCGGTCGCCGGAGAGATCAAGCGGCTGGCGGATTGGCTGGCCGAACACCAGGTCAGTCACGTCGTGATGGAGGCGACCGGCCAGTACTGGAAGCCGGTTTGGGATGTGCTGGCCGAGCGTGGCTTTGAGCTGATGTTGGTCAATGCGCGACATGTGAAGATGGTGCCCGGCCGCAAGACGGATGTGGCCGACGCAACGTGGTTGGCGGAGCTGCTCGAGCACGGCCTGTTACGGGGCAGTTTTGTGCCGCCGCGGGAGATCCGTGAGCTGCGGGATTTGACCCGTTATCGCAAACGGCTGGTCCAAACGCACACCAGCGAGGGCCAGCGCATCGCCAAGATCCTTGAAGATGCCGGGATCAAACTCGATTCGGTTGCCTCACACCTGTTAGGTGTATCAGGAAGCGCGATGCTGCGGGCCTTGATCGCCGGCCAGCGCGACCCCCAGCAGCTGGCCGAGCTGGCGCGGGGTCGGCTGCGCAACAAGATCCCCGCGTTGGCCGCTGCGTTGGAGGGTCGATTCGCCGAACACCACGCGATCATGATCGGACTGGCGCTGGACCATTTCGAATATTTAGAGCGCTCCGTCGCGCGGCTTGATGAACGCATCGACAGTTTGATGGCCGAGCACAGCGTGGCGCGCGATCGCCTCGACACCATCCCCGGGGTCGGGAAACGCGCCGCCGAGGTCATCCTCGCCGAGATCGGTGCGGACATGAGCGTGTTCCCCACTGCCGGGCACTTGGCCTCATGGGCACGAATGTGTCCGGGCAACAACATCACCGGAGGTAAACGCAAACCCGCCACCACCGGCGGCGGCAACCGGTGGCTGAGGGAAACACTCGTGGAATGCGCGTGGGCGGCTTCCCGCCAGCGCGATAGTTACCTGGCCGCGCAGTTCTGGCGCCTGGCCCGACGCATCGGTAAGAAGAAAGCCGCCCTCGCCGTCGGGCACACGATCCTGGTGATCGCCTGGCATCTACTACATAACCAGACCACCTACACCGAACTCGGCGCCGACTGGTTCGTCCGCAGGACCGACAACGACACCCGCCGCCGCGACCGCCTCATCACCGAGCTCCAAGGCATGGGCTACCTGGTCAGCCTCGAGAAGGCAGCTTCTTGATTACCAGCAAGGAAAATCCTCACAGGACCCGCAGTCAGCGGCGAGTTCATCTTTGGTCGCGTCACCGACATATGGCTGCGGTCATTCTCCTGACAGAAACTCCTCACCACATGCTGTCGGTGAACTCTGCTGAACTGGTACGGCTCACACGACGAGTCTGTGGATTTGTGGCGGCGGACGGGAGCGTCAGCGGACGGTAGCCGCTACGGCAGAGACTACGAAGTCAACGCTGGCCAGCAGCGGGAGAACATCCTTAGAGTTCAAGGCCGTAGCCTCGGTCGCGGCTGCGGCGGCGTTGGCGCTGGGCGGCTCGCTGTGTGGTGGCGCTCAAGCGTTGGTAGGCCGCCTCGCGGGCACGGTTTTGGGCGGTGTGCTGACGCCAGGCCTGCGCGCGGTGGGCGCGGCGTTGGTCGTTGCGGTCCAGTAGGGCCGCCACGGCGGCGGGCAGCAGTTCGCGGCCGGTGCGCGCGGCGACGGTGTGCATGGTGGCCGCGCGGTCGTCGTTGGCGGTCAGCATGGTGTGGAAAGCGTGGGCGGCAGCGTGTTTGGTGCCGCGGTGTATCTGGTGGATGCCGGTGTCGGTGCCGTGGTGGTGTTGGTGGGCTTCGTTGGTGACAGCCGGATAGATGGCGAGGTGGTTTTCATCGCGGCCGCGCGTCATCGCGACGTAGGCCATCGCACGGCTGGCGCGATCAGACAGAATCGACCAGCAGATGCCGGAGTGGTTCGAGTTGCCGACGGTCATGCCTTGGGCCGAGTGCACGGTGCCGGCGTAGCCCAGGGTGATGTGCTCGCGCAGGTAGTCGCCATCGAAGAGGGCCCGGGCGGAATCGGTGAGCCGCTCGGCGGCAATTCGTTGGCTTTTCGCGTCAACGCTGATCACGCGCCAGCGGTTGCCGTTACGGACCTGGTCGATCCGATCACCCCGGCGCCAGTGTGAGCCGGGTTCCACAGCCACGGAGGCGTCGTTGCGCCGGGTCAAGACGAGATCCCCGGCACGGACCTGCTGATCTCGCGCCACCTGCACGCTCGGCGCGTCGGGGTTGGTGAACCAGTCGTGGAGGCGTTGGTTGATGGCGTCGGCGATTTCCCATGTGTCGCAAAGGATCGCGACGTCTTTGCCCGCGGCGCGGGCGGTGATGTAGGCGGTGGTGGCATCAGCGGCCATGGTGATCGCGTCCCCGGTGTGCAGGCGGTCGTGGTTGCGGTACCAGCCGATCGCTTTGCGCAGTCGGTTGCCGCGCGCGGACCGCAGCGCCAGCGAGGCATCGCGTTCGGCGGGGTCGTGCATGCGCCATACCTCGGTGAGGTGCTGCGACCAGGGCAGGTCCTCGCTGAGCTGCTCGAACATGCCGCCTCGGGCTTTGACCGGAGCTAATTGGTAGGCGTCGCCGACGAGGACCATCTTGGCCCGGGCGGCGGTGCTCACCTCGAGGAGGCGTCGCAGCTCGGAGGTGGCGAGCATGGAGGCTTCGTCGAGGACGATCACCGTGCGCCGGTCGAACCGGGCGTGATCATCGTCGATGAGACGGAGTGCTTTGGCCACGGTCAAGCCGTGGTCGCCGGCCCCGCCGCGCATCGCCTCATCGACAGCCTTGCCGGTGGGCGCGAGCACGAGGACTTCTTTGTTGGTGCGATGCGCGGCGGCGCGCAGCGCGTGTAGTGAGTGCGTTTTGCCCGCACCGGCCGGGGCTTGCAGTGGCTGCACCAAATACGGCGAGGCTGCGATGTTGGCGATGGCGCGCGCCTGATCAGCAGACAGCTCCTCGAGGTCTTCGGTGCGCACGTCGAGCCGTGCGCGGGCATCCGCTGCGTCGACCAACTCGAAGATGCGCTGTTCTTCGGCGATGACCGCCTCGACGGTGAACAGCTCGTGTCCTTCACGGTGATGCGCGGCGCGCGCCGCGCTCACGCGTATCCCGAGGGTGTCCACGAACTGCTCGATCAGCGCGCGCGGATCCCCCGGCGCGTCCACCGGCAGCAACGCGCCGACCAGCTCCACCAGATCGGCGCGCGTGAACGCGGCCTTGTCAATCTGAGCGACCGCGCGCTCCAACCGTGCGCGCAGCCGCGAGCGCGCGGCGGCGCGGCGCGCGGCGCGCGCCTCACGATGTGCGGCGCGGTCCAGGTGCAGACGCCGCGCATCGGCGCGCCACTGGGCTTTGAGCTCGGCCCACGATGTCGATTCCGGCTTGGCCGGGCGGGTGGCTTTCTGCGCGGCGGCCAGCTGCTGTGCGCTCGGCTCACCCTCGACGACAACCAGATTGTTGTGCGCCCAGTCCCGCAGCCGGCTAGAGCGCCGCGACCACGCCCGGACGCAGTCCTTGGTGACGCCGGCGACCTCGGCCATCCCGGTCAACGGGTCCACCGCACCCCATTCCAGGTTCAGCTCTGCGTGCAGCTCGTGGCGCAGCGTGGCCTGATAGACGATGCCGGCGGCTTTGGCTTCGTGATAAAGCGACTTGGAGTCGATCGACACCAGCGCACCGTCGGCGCGGGCCTGCCGGTTGGGGACGATGACGTGAGTGTGTAGATGCGGGTCTCCGCAGCGCGACGTTTCATGCTGATAGGCGATCCCCACCAGGCCAGGCAGGCGCTGCAAGTCCTTGGCGCCAGTAAGAGGGTTGTGCACTCGGGTGTATCCGGCGTGCTGGTGCAGATAGCTCATGGCCGCAGTGATGGCCCGCTGATGGGCGGCCTGCATCGCCTTTTCCCCAGTGTCGTCGGTCAACGCCCGCAGCAGCGACACGCTTTTGGGTGCAGCGAAAGTCAAGTC
This sequence comes from uncultured Actinomycetota bacterium, assembly GCA_963785625.1. Classification (GTDB taxonomy): domain Bacteria; phylum Actinomycetota; class Actinomycetes; order Mycobacteriales; family Mycobacteriaceae; genus Mycobacterium. Next base: position 102,727 of record CAWAWC010000001.1, read on the forward strand.
GAACCCGTGCACGCTGCCCTTGGTAAAGCCGCGTCCTGCCGCACCGTTGGGCGCGATACCGTCATCAAGCCAGCGCGCCGCGACATCGGGGGCAGCCGCACCCCCGTCAGCGGCGCGTCCATCCAGGCCGACCAGCTGCACGGTCCGGGCAGCGTCTCCGGCGATGAGCCACGCCGGCTCCCGGGTGTCGCCCTCGCTGTAATACTCCCCTAGCCCCCCGTTGGCCCGCCGACGATCCAAGCCGGCATGCGCGGCTTGGCGAGCGGTGTCGTTGTAATAGTTGATGCTCCAACGCGATAGCCGCGAGATCGTCAACACCGACGACCACCTCACAAACATAGCCTGGCGAAACCAGTTGCAGCGGATTGGATTTGGGGAGCGCGCAGCGCGCCCCAAATCAGTATTGCACCACTTGTGCCAATGTGCCGGAAGAATTTTGGAGAAGATCGAAGATGAGATGCAGTGAAATAAGTTGTGGCGCTGTGGTTTTAGGAATGATGGGATGGGACATGGTGGAACGAGTTGAGATGGTAGCAAGGGTGAGGGAATTTAGGACAGGGTGTAGGCGGCTTGTGGTGCTGCGGCGGGCAGATGATCCGCGGCAGCCACGGCGGCGAACGGCGCGATATTTTCGCTATCGTCACGAGCTCGCTGAGCCTTCGGAATTTTTGCGCAGGAAGCAGTCGGGGGGCGAATTACAGTTGGGGAAGGCCCATAACACGAGGGGGAGCACATGACTTACACCTATTTCGGAGCACGCTATGACCAGTCACAACACGCCTGAGCCCAAGTCTTCTGTCCCTCGGCGGCTTCTCACTATCGTCGAAGCGGCTGAGGTGCTGAGCGTTTCACGTTCCTCTATCTATCGCCTTTTCGACGCCGGCCAGCTGGCATGGGTCCAGATCGGCGGATCGCGCCGGGTGGCGTACACAGAAATCGAGCGCTTCATCGCTGACCACACTGAGGCGGCATCGTGATCACGCCACTGAACGCAGACTGAGCCGATCGCCATGGCTGAACGTCGCCAGCTGCCGCCTCAGATCAAACGGGTGGAACTCGCCGCACGCGATGGCGGTCGGCCCGTTGTTCGCTATCAACTCACCGTCGACGTGGGCGTGGTCGACGGTAGGCGCAAGCAGCTGCGCAAGCGGTACAAGACGGAGCGCGAGGCCCGGGCTGCGCTGGACACAGTACGTGGCGATGTCGCCAAGGGCACGTATGTGCATCCATCAAAAATCACGCTCGCCCAAGCATGCGAGGACTGGCTGGCTTCCAAGCACGGACTCAAACCCTCGACGCTGCACGGACATCGGGTAAACCTCGCGCCCGCGATCGCCGAACTCGGTGAGGTCGAAGTGCAGAAGCTGAGCAAGCGGCACCTCGACGATCTCGTCACAGCCCTGCGCGCCGGCGGCCTGGCCTCTCCCACCGGCAAGTCGCGCAAATCGTGGTCACCGCGATCTGTGAACTACATGCTGGGCCTACTCACTGCGGTGCTGAGGGACCAGATGCGGCAGGGGCATGTGGTTCGTAACGTCGCCGAGCTGGTCGACCGCATCCCTGCAGATCCGAAACCTGCAGACACATTCACCCCAGCCGAGCTCCAAGCGGTTCTCGCTCATATCGACGGCGACAGGTTCGCGATTGCATGGCAGCTTGCGCTTACCGGGCTACGCCGGGGCGAGGTCGCGGGCCTGCGGTGGAGTGACATCGACCTGACCGCGCGGACGCTCCAAATCTCGTCGACACGGCTCCGGTTCGGTAAGCACCTCGTCGAGGACACCCCGAAATCCCGCGCAAGTCGCCGCACCCTCCCCATACCTGACCACCTGGCCGCCGCGTTGCGGGCCGCCCGGGCCATCCAGGCTGCCGACCGCTTGGCGCTCGGCGAGGACTACGAAGCGAGCGGATACGTCGTCGTGGACGAGTGCGGCGCGGCGCTGAGCCCGCACGCGCTAACCTCACGGTGGGCACGGATGCTCAAGGCCGCCGGGGTCCGGCACATTCGGTTCCACGACGCTCGGCACACCTGCGGGACGCTGATGCATCTCCAAGACGTGCCGATCGCGGTGATCTCCGCGTGGCTCGGGCACGCTTCGAAGGCCTTCACCATGGCCACATACGTGCACTCACAGCCCGAGGCCCTGACGCTCGCCGCGCAGAGCTTCAACATCGTCGTGGGCGAGTCGCGACGTCCCTGAGAACCCGGCCATGCGACAGCATTATGTAGCCAGTCCGGGTCCGCACGACACCGTCAACACAGACGCGATGCCAGCATCCCGGTGTGCCCGTGTTCAGCGAGTTTCGCCCGAGTTGTGACAAAGTGTGACAACTCAGGCCTATTCGAACACGCAGCCAGCGACCAAAATAACTCTGACCTGGTGGTGGCAGGTACAGGATTCGAACCTGTGAAGCTTTCGCGACGGATTTACAGTCCGCTCCCATTGGCCGCTCGGGCAACCTGCCGCCAGACAGGTTACAACGAGCGGGTAGACAAAGCACAAACGGCTATCACCGGATGAAGGGACGGATCCAATGGCGGACTCATCGTTCGACATCGTCAGCAAAGTGGACCGCCAGGAGGTCGACAACGCGCTCAACCAGGCCGCCAAGGAGCTGGCCACCCGCTTCGACTTCCGCGGCACCGACACCAAGATCGCCTGGAAGGGCGACGAGGCCATCGAGCTGACGTCGTCGACCGAGGAACGCGTCAAGGCGGCCGTCGAGGTCTTCAAGGAAAAGCTGATCCGCCGCGACATCTCGATGAAGGCCTTCGACGCGGGCGAGCCGCAGCCGTCCGGCAAGACCTACAAGGTCAACGGCACCCTCAAGCAGGGCATCAGCAGCGAGAACGCCAAGAAGATCACGAAGCTCATCCGCGACGACGGGCCCAAGGGCGTCAAAACCCAAATCCAGGGCGACGAAATCCGCGTCAGCAGCAAGAAGCGCGACGACCTGCAGGCCGTCATCGCGATGCTGAAGCAGGCCGACCTGGACGTGGCGCTGCAGTTCGTCAACTACCGGTAGCGGTCGATCTTCGGCGTGCGAAGACGAGACCCCAGGACGTAAGCGAGGTTCACGATGACCGCCACTCCCCAGGAAGCCGCAGACCGCCCCGACGCGCACGACGGTGGCTCTTCCGATGGCTACTTCGACGTCATCATCGTCGGCGCCGGCATCTCCGGCATCGACGCGGCCTATCGGATCGCTGAGCGCAACCCGGGCCTGACCTACACCATCCTGGAGCGGCGCGCGCGCATCGGCGGGACCTGGGACCTGTTCCGCTACCCCGGCGTGCGCTCCGACAGCAGCATCTTCACGCTGAGCTTCCCCTTCGAGCCGTGGACCCGGAAGGAAGGCGTCGCCGACGGCGTCCACATCCGCGAGTACCTGAGCGCCACCGCCCACAAGTACGGCATCGACCGCCACATCCGGTTCAACAGCTACGTTCGCTCGGCGGACTGGGATTCGTCCACCGACACCTGGACGGTCACCTTTGAACAAGACGGAGCACAAACCGGAGCACAACACGGAGCGCAAGACGGCGCCCAGCAGCGCTACCGCGGTCGGTTCCTGTTCTTCGGCAGCGGCTACTACAACTACGACGAGGGCTACACCCCCGACTTTCCCGGCATCGGGCAGTTCGGCGGCGCCGTCGTGCACCCGCAGCACTGGCCCGAAGACCTGGACTACACGGGCAAGAAGGTCGTGGTGATCGGCAGCGGCGCGACCGCGGTCACGTTGCTCCCGTCTCTGTCCGAGCGGGCGGGGAAGGTGACCATGCTGCAGCGCTCGCCGACGTATCTGATCTCGGCGTCCAGATACGGCAAGGTCGCCGCCGTCGCCCGTAAGGTGTTGCCCCGCAAGCCCGCTCATCTGGTGATTCGGATGTACAGCGCGTTGACCGAGGCGGTGTTCTTCTTCTTCTCGCGGAAGGCGCCGGAAGTGGTGAAGTCGCTGCTGCAGCGCAAAGCTATCAGCAGCCTGCCCCCCGGATACCCCGTCGACATCCACTTCAAGCCGCGCTACAACCCCTGGGATCAGCGGATGTGCCTGATCCCCGACGCCGACCTCTACGGCGCCATCAGCGACGGCCGCGCCGACGTGGTCACCGACCACATCGACCATGTCGACGCCACCGGTATCGCGCTCAAGTCCGGCGAGCACCTCGACGCCGACATCATCGTCACCGCCACGGGCCTGCAGTTGCAGGCGCTGGGCGGGGCCGCGATCAGCCTGGACGGCGAGAAGGTCGATCCCACCGACCGCTTCGTCTACAAGGCGCACATGCTCGAGGACGTGCCGAACCTGTTCTGGTGCGTGGGCTACACGAATGCGTCGTGGACGCTGCGCGCCGACATCACCGCGCGGGCCACCGCAAAGCTGTTGGCGCACATGGCCGCTCATGGCTACACCCATGCCTACCCGCACCGCGGCGACGAGCCGCTGACCGAAAAGCCGGCTTGGGACATCAATGCCGGCTATGTGCTGCGGTCGCTGCATGCGCTGCCCAAGTCCGGCACCAAGCGGCCGTGGAACGTCCGGCAGAACTACCTCGCCGATGCCATCGACTACCGGTTCGACCGCATCGAAGAGTCGATGGTGTTCGGCCGAGCCGCCGACCGGGCGCGGTTGGCGGGGTAAACGTCAGCGAGTGTCGTTGGCCCCCAACGCCGATTCGCCGGGCACGATGGGCTTTCCGCAGTTGGGGCAGAACTGCTCCGCAGGATGGTGTTCGGCTCCACAACTCGAGCAGTAATGGGGTTCCGCCGCCGGCTTGTCTGCAGGGGCCAGGCCGATGAGCCGGGCGGCACCGGTTTTGATGCCGGCCCGAGCGCGGACCGGTTTCGCGGTATCGGCAGGTGCGCCCGAAACTATTCGCAAGCCAGACTCTTTCGCCGGGCGGTACCAGCGGCTTCGCACCGCCATGAAGGTCAGACCGGCGCCGGCGGCGAGCACCGAGGCAACGCTGCCCACGACGTACCACCACAGTTTTGCGCCGCTGAGCGGCGAAGCATCACCGTACTGCTGGCGCAAGTTGACCGCACTCGTCTTCAGATCCAACAGCCCGGGATAGTCGGGCGACATCGCCAAGGCCTGGTCGAACTCGTCGATCGCCTCGGTGTAGTGGCCGGAATAGTAATGGCCCAGCCCTTTGCGGTAGAACACGTCGGCGGGTCCGAGCGTCGGCTTGACACCCTTGCTCGCCAGGATCGCCGCGAGGCTGTCCGCGGGCGCGATGAAGTTGAACGCCTGCGGCTCGCCGACGGGGCCGAAGCTGTTCACGCCGATCACCTTGCCGTTGAGCTCGACGGTGGGGCCACCGCTCATACCGTCGGTGACCGCGGCATCGATCTCGTACTCGGGAGCCGAGCCCATGTTCGACTTCTTGCTGACCTTGCCGCTCTTGTTCGTCGGGTCGAGCGACGGACCGGTGATGTTCTGGGTGCTCTCCGGGAATCCCACCGCCAGAACCGATGTGCCGATGCTGACGTCGGCGTCGGTGGCCAGCTCGGACGACGGCAGGTTGTGCTTGTCGATCTTGAGGAGTGCGACGTCGCCTTTGCCCAGGGGCCGGAAGTCCACGACGCTGGCGGGCACCTTGCCGGCGACCGTCGTGCCGGTGCCGTACAACAGTGTGACGCTGACCTCCGGGCCCCGGTCCGCGCTGTCGCCCACCACGCGCGCATTCTGCTGGAGCCACTCGAATGCCGCGGCCGGGTTCCGCGATTCGGGCGCGTCCGGGAACTGACTGATGTACTCGGCGGCGGCCCGCTTGAGGATCAGCAGCTTGGCGCTCTCCGCGTCGACGCAGTGACCCGCCGTGGCCACCCATCCGTCGGGATTGACGACGAACGCGGTGCAGGCCCACGTTGCGATGAAGGGCATGTTCGTGCCCTGTCCGAATTGCGACAGGATCTTGCCGTCGGGCAGCCGGACCCCGCCGTAACCTTGGCCGGTGAGGTACATCACGGCCGGCCGTATCATGGCCGCCGCCGTTTGCTCCGGGTTGGCCTGCGGACGACCACCATCGGCCGATGCGATGCCCGGTGACCCAACCAGCACCACCACAGGAGCAGCCACAAGAGCCGCCGACACCAACGCCAACGCCCGGCCGCAACCAGCGCGAACGGGCATAATTCCTCCTCGTGTCGGATCCTCCTTCGACCATCCGGCACGTCGCGCGGTGCGGGTAGGGACCGAAGTCCCCTGGCGTGAGGTCATTGGTTTCGACTCGGGCCCATAGAGGCCGCGTGAACTGCTTCTCAATCTCAGGTGACGGCAATACGCTGGTCGCCATGGCAGCTGAGAAGCGCGAACCCCGCGTCGTTGTCCTCGGTGGCGGTTCCTGGGGAACCACCGTGGCGTCGATTTGTGCTCGCCGGGGACCGACGCTGCAGTGGGTGCGCTCCGAGGAGACCGCCAAGGACATCAACGAAAATCACCGCAATAGCCGCTACCTGGGCAACGACGTCATCCTGAGCGACACGCTGCGCGCCACCACCGACTTCGCCGAAGCGGCCCACTCCGCCGACGTCGTCGTCATGGGTGTGCCCTCGCACGGCTTCCGGGGGGTGCTGACCGAGCTGGCCAGGGAACTGCGGCCCTGGGTGCCGGTGGTGTCGCTGGTCAAGGGGCTCGAGCAGGGCACCAACATGCGGATGTCGCAGATCATCGAAGAGGTGCTGCCCGGTCACCCCGCGGGCATCCTGGCGGGCCCGAACATCGCCCGCGAGGTGGCCGAGGGCTACGCCGCCGCCGCGGTGCTGGCCATGCCCGACCAGTTCCTGGCGACCCGGCTGTCGGCCTTTTTCCGAACCCGCCGCTTCCGCGTCTACACCACCGATGACGTCGTGGGAGTCGAGATGGCTGGCGCGCTCAAGAACGTCTTCGCCATCGCTGTCGGGATGGGTTATTCGCTGGGGATCGGCGAGAACACCCGCGCGCTGGTGATCGCGCGCGCGCTGCGCGAGATGACCAAGCTCGGCGTGGCCGTGGGCGGGGATCCCGACACCTTCCCGGGGCTGGCCGGGCTGGGCGACCTGATCGTCACCTGCACCAGCCAGCGCAGCCGCAACCGCCACGTCGGGGAGCAACTCGGCGCGGGCAAGCCGATCGACGAGATCATTGCGTCGATGAACCAGGTCGCCGAGGGCGTCAAGGCCGCCAGCGTGATCATGGAGTTCGCCGATGAGTTCGGGCTGAGCATGCCCATTGCCCGCGAGGTCGACGCGGTGATCAACCACGGCTCGACCGTCGAACAGGCCTACCGCGGCCTGGCCGCCGAGATCCCGGGCCACGAGGTGCACGGCTCAGGTTTCTGACCCGCCACCGCGGCGGACCCGCGTGCCCGTTGTCAGTCGAAGCCGGAGAGTCCGAAAGGCTCGCTTGCGTGGCGACCGGACAGCTTCTGAACCACCCACTGATTCATCGAAACTCGTGATTCATCGAAACTCGCTCCTCGGCAGCCTCACGGGCAAGACGCCCATGCAGCTCCGGGGACGTCCGTACGACGAACGTGCCGCTATAGCTGCGTTCCGTCATTGGCGTGGGCGGTGCCAAGTGAGCTCAGCCCCGAGCCATCTCCTCGAGCCGGCGGATGCGGTCCTCGATCGGCGGGTGCGTCGAGAACAGCGAACCCATCCGCTCCCCCGCGCGGAACGGGTTGGCGATCATCAAGTGCGCCTGGCTGGCCAACTGCGGCTCCGGCGGCAACGGAGCCAGCTGGACCCCGCCGGAGATCTTGCGCAGGGCCGACGCCAAGGCCAGCGGGTCGCCGGTCAGCACGGCGCCCGACTCGTCCGCCTGGTACTCGCGCGACCGCGACACGGCCAGTCGCACCACCGTCGCGGCAATCGGACCCAGCAGCGAAACCAGCAGCAGCGCAACGGGATTCTCGCCGTCGCGGTTGTTGCCGAACATGCCGGCGAACATCGCCATGTTGGCCAGCGCGGTGATCACCGACGCCATCGCTCCGGCGATACAAGAGATCAGAATGTCGCGGTTGTAGACGTGGGAAAGTTCGTGCCCCAGCACGGCCCGCAGCTCACGCTCGTCGAGGATCTGCAGGATGCCGGTGGTGCAGCACACCGCGGCGTTGCGCGGGTTGCGGCCGGTGGCGAACGCGTTCGGCGAGTTGGTGTCGCTGATATACAGCCTCGGCATCGGCTGGTGTGCGCTGGTGGCCAGCTCGCGCACGATCCGGTACATCACCGGCGCCTGCAGCTCGGAGACCGGCTGCGCGTGCATCGCTCGCAGGGCCAGCTTGTCGCTGTTGAAGTACACATACACGTTCATCCCGACGGCGAACAGCACCGCAAAGAGCATGGCCGTCCTGCCGAACAGCGAGCCCACAAACACGATCAACGCGGACATGCCGACCAACAGGGCAAAGGTCTTCAACCTGTTGGCGTGGGGATGCCAAGTCATCAGTGTCCTCCTCGGAACACTCGGGAACACTCGTTCATTGCTGACTACTGCTCATTCAACGCCCGAGATGACCGTCCGGGTTCCGCTGGGTCCTCCGGGGCCACACCTGCTAACCGTGCCGGTTGACGGTGTAGTCGACCAGCGTCTGCAGCGCATAACGGCCGGGGACATCGGGAAGCAGCGACAGCTCCCGGCGCGCCTGTTCGGCATACTCCGCGAGGAAGTGCTTGGCCTTGGCCATGCCCGGCGACGCCCGCAACAAGGCCAGGGCCTCGGCCACGGCCTCGTCGTCGTCGATCGGTCCGCCCAGCAGCTCGCGGAGCCGCGCCGCCTCGGGACCCGGTTCGCGCAGCGCGTAGACCATCGGCAGCGTCTGCACCCCTTCGCGCACGTCGGTACCCGGCAGCTTGCCGGACTCCTGGGAGTCGCTGTCGATGTCGATGATGTCGTCGGCGATTTGGAAAGCGGTGCCGACGAGGCCGCCCAGCCGGCTCAGCCGCTCGACCTGGTCGGGGTCGGAGCCCGCGAACATCGCGCCGAACCGGCCGGCCGCGGCGATCAGGCAGGCCGTCTTCTCATACACCACCTTCAGGTAGTGCTCGACCGGGTCTGCCCCCTCGGGCGCTCCGGCAAGGCCGCGGGTCTCGCGCATCTGCCCGGTCACCAGCTGCGCGAACGTCTCGGCGATCAGCCGCACGGCCTCGGGCCCCAGCCGGGAAACCAGCCGCGACGCGGTCGCGAACAGGTAGTCGCCGGCCAGGATCGCAACGTTGTTGCCCCAGCGGACGTTGGCGGTCGGCGTGCCGCGGCGGACCTCCGCCTCGTCCATCACGTCATCGTGGTAGAGCGTGGCCAGGTGCACCAGTTCGATGACCGCGCCGGCGATGGTGACTTCCATGACGTCCGGGCGAGGCCCGATCTGCGCCGACAACACGGTGAACAGCGGCCGGAACCGCTTGCCGCCGGCCTTGAATAGGTGCGTCAGCGACTCGGTCATCACTTCGTCCGCGCTGCGCAGCTCGGTGTCCATGAGCCGCTCGATACGCCCGACGCCGTCGCGCACGGTCTCGGCGAACACAGCGTCACCGAAGTCAACGCCCGCTACCACTGTCGCCGGAGTGCTCACCCGACCCAACATACTGGTGAGCGTGGAGACCAGAGCCCTCAAGGCCCGAGTGGTGGTTGTGGGAGCCGGACCTGCGGGTTCGTCGGCCGCCGCCTGGGCCGCTCGCGCGGGTGGCGACGTCCTCGTCATCGACTCCGCCAGCTTCCCCCGCGACAAGGCGTGCGGGGACGGGCTGACACCGCGCGCGGTCGCCGAGCTGGAACGACTCGGGCTGAGGGACTGGCTGGATACCCGCATCCGGCATCGGGGTCTACGGATGAGCGGATTCGGCGGCGAGGTGCAGGTCGACTGGCCCGGCCCCTCGTTTCCGTCGACCGGCAGCGCGGTGGCCCGACTCGAGTTGGACGACCGGATCCGCAAATGCGCCGAGGATTCCGGGGCGCGGATGCTGCTGGGAACCAAGGCCGTCGCGGTGCATCATGACTCGTCGCGACGGGTGGTCTCGCTGACGTTGGCCGACGGCACCGAGGTGGGCTGCAGTCGGCTGATCGTGGCCGACGGCGCCCGCTCGTCGCTGGGCCGCAAGCTGGGCCGCCGCTGGCATCAGGAGACGGTCTACGGTGTCGCCGCCCGCGGGTATCTGACCACCCCGCGCGCCGACGACCCCTGGCTGACGTCGCATCTGGAACTGCGTTCCCCCGACGGCGCCGTGCTCCCCGGCTACGGCTGGATTTTTCCGCTGGGCAACGGCGAGGTGAACATCGGCGTCGGGGCGTTGTCGACGTCGAAGCGGCCGGCGGACCTGGCGCTGCGACCGTTGATCTCGTACTACACCGACCTGCGCCGCGACGAGTGGGGCTTCACGGGCCAGCCGCGGGCGGTGTCATCGGCGTTGCTGCCGATGGGGGGCGCGGTGTCCGGGGTGGCGGGACCCAACTGGATGCTGATCGGCGACGCCGCGGCGTGCGTCAATCCGCTGAACGGTGAAGGCATCGACTACGGCTTGGAAACCGGTCGGCTGGCCGCCGAGCTGCTGGACTGCCGCGACCTGTCGCAAGTCTGGCCGTCGGTGCTGCAGCAGCACTACGCCCGCGGGTTCTCGGTCGCCAGACGGCTCGCCCTATTGCTGACTTTCCAGCGGTTCCTGCCCACCACCGGGCCGATCGCGATGCGCTCCGCGGCGCTGATGACTATCGCCGTGCGGGTGATGGCCAACCTGGTCACCGACGACGACGCCGACTGGGTCGCGCGGGCCTGGCGAGGCGGCGGGCGGTTGTCGCAGCTCATCGATCGCCGAACTCCGTTCAGCTGATCCAGCTTCCTGCCGACGCGAGGTAGCCCATGTCGATGGTATCGACACGATTGACATATATCAGGCTTGTTGATATATATCGGTCATGACTCGATCGACGGACTTTGAATTCGAATCGGTGTACCGCGGTGAATCGACACAGTTGGGCGAGGGCATGCGGCCGCCCTGGAGCATTGGCGCCCCGCAACCCGAGCTGGCCACCCTGATCGAGCAGGGCAAGTTTCACGGCGACGTTCTCGACGCGGGATGCGGCGAAGCCGCCATCTCCCTGGCGGTTGCCGGGCGGGGGCACACCACGGTGGGCTTGGACGCGTCACCCACCGCCATCGAGTTGGCACGGCGCGAAGCCGAGCGGCGTGGCTTGAGCAACGCCAGCTTCGAGGTCGCTGACATCAGCGATTTCAGCGCGTACCCAGCAGGATCAGCCGGCCGGTTCGGCACCATCGTGGACAGCACGTTGTTCCACTCCATGCCGGTCGAGTTGCGCGAGGGCTACCAGCGGTCGATCGTGCGCGCCGCGGCGCCGGGTGCGTCCTACTTCGTGCTGGTCTTCGACAAGGCGGCCGTGCCGGACGGCCCGATCAACGCGGTCACCTCCGAGGAACTGCGCGAGGTGGTGTCGAAGTACTGGGTGGTCGACGAGGTCAGGCCGGCCCGCATCTACGCCAAACTTCCCCAAGCCGTCGAGGGCATGCCCGGACCCATGGAGGTCCGCGACGAGCCCAATGGCCTGAAGTCCGTCGGAGCCTGGCTGCTGTCCGCCCATCTGGGCTAATCGGGCCTCCGACGAGGTATGCCGAGGTGTATAGTCCGGCTAATGAAGGGAACGAAGCTGGCTGCTATCGGCGTGATGGCGGCGGCCGCGGCAATCTCGCTGGCGGGGCCGGCGCAGGCCGACGACTACGACTACACGTTCAAGAACACGGTCAACGCCTTCGGTGTCTACGGCCCGCAGGACCAGCTCGCATGGCTGGCGAAGATCAGCTGTGAGCGGATCGGCCGCGTGGACGGCGACCCGTACAAGTCGGCCAATTTCGTCCAGCACAACCTGCCCCGGGGTACCACCGAGGGCCAGGCGTTCCAGTTCCTGGGCGCCGCGATCGACCACTACTGCCCCAACCAGGTCGGCTTCATCCAGCAGGCCGGCCACTAGGCCCTAGTCAGCGCAGGGGTCAGCGCAGGGGCTTGTACCCGGCGTGTAAGGCGACGATGCCGCCGGTCAGGTTGCGCCACCGCACCGCTTCCCACCCCGCCTGCGAGATCCGTTGTGCAAGTGCGGATTGGTCGGGCCAGGCCCGAATGGACTCCGCGAGGTACACGTAGGCCTCCGGGTTGCTTGACATCGCCCGCGCCACCCGCGGCAGCGCCCGCATCAGATACTCCTTGTAGACGGTGGCGAACAGTGGGTTGGTGGGGGTGGAGAACTCGCACACCGCCAATCGCCCGCCCGGCCGCGTGACGCGGAGCATCTCACGCAACGCCGCCTGCGAGTCGGCGACGTTGCGCAACCCGAAGCTGATGGTCACCGCGTCGAAGACGCCGTCGGCGAACGGCAGCTTGGTGGCGTCACCGGCGACTTTCGGAACCGCGCGTCCGGCACCGGCCGCCAGCATCCCGACGGAGAAATCGGCCGCCACGCACCATGCCCCGGATTTCCTCAGCTCGACCGTGGACACCGCGGTGCCCGCCGCCAGGTCCAGCACCTTCTGCCCCGGCCCGATCCCCAATGCCGATCGGGTGGCCCGCCGCCAGTAGCGGTCCTGGCCGAGCGACAGCACAGTGTTGGTCAGGTCATACCGGCGGGCCACGCCGTCGAACATCGACGCGACGTCCCGGGGGTCCTTGTCCAAGGCCGCGCGACTCACGACCTCGACGCTACCGTGGGCTGAGGACGGCCATCCCGGTGTGGGGCGCCGACGAAAACGTCGCAAGGCGGGGTGTGCGGGCCGTAGGTCACCTTGGGCGGGGCGACGGCGGCATACCGATGTCGCGGGTTCGACTGCACGGCAGGGTGTTTGCGGTCGTTGAGGGGAACGCGAGTAAAGTAACTCCGATGGCTGTCGCCCCGTCGAATGAGCGGATGATTGCCGGGGTCGCCGCCGCGTCCGTCGCGCTCGGGGTAGCCCAGCTGGTGGGCATCCCCTTCGGTGCGCGGGCCGATGCGCGTGCTGCGATCGGCTCAGTGGTCGTCGACCTGACACCGGGGACCATCAAAGAGTGGGCGATTCAGACCCTGGGCTCTCTGGACAAACTCTTCGTGGCCGTCGTCGTACTCGTGGTGATCGCCACGATCGCTGCAATCGCCGGGACCCTCGAGACCCAGCGCCGCCCGCTCGGCAGCGCCGTGATCGCCGCGGCGGGCGTCCTCGGATGCATCGCAGTGCTGTCGCGGCAGGGTGCGACAGCACTCGACACGATCCCCACCGTCGCGGGCGCCGCCTGCGGCGTGGCGGCCCTACGCTTGCTCACCCGTCGGTTCTGGCCCGGCCTGGGTGACCCGGAAGACAGAGCCGACCACGACGGGCCGGATGCCGGCCGGCGCAGGTTGGTCATGTTCGGATTGCTCGGATTCGGAGTAGTGAGTGCCGTGGTGGGTGCAGTCATCACGCGGGTGGTGCATTCGGTGGCCGCTGACCGCAACAGCTTCACCCTTCCCCGACTACGCACATCGGCGCCACCAATACCTGCTGATGTGCAACCCAACGGCGTTGCGCTACCGAGCTTTATCACCGCCAACACCGACTTTTACCGGGTGGACACCGCACTCAGTGTTCCCCAACTCAGCCACAGCGACTGGCGGCTGCGCATCCACGGCATGGTGGACCGCGAAGCCACCTACAGCTTCGACGACCTCGCCCACTTCGACGTCGTCGAAATGGTGACGACGTTAACCTGCGTGTCGAATCCCGTTGGAGGCAGACTGATTTCGACGGGCGTCTGGACGGGCTACCGGGTGGCTGATCTGCTGTCGGTGGCCCGTGTGCACGCGGACGCCGATATGATGCTCTCGACGTCGATCGACGGATTCACCGCCGGCACGCCAGTGGAAGCGCTCACCGATGGCCGCGACGCGCTCCTGGCGGTCGGCCTCAACGGTCAGCCGCTGCCGATCGACCATGGCTACCCGGCCCGGCTGGTAGTACCCGGGCTCTACGGGTACGTGTCGGCCACCAAGTGGGTCGTCGAGATGGAACTGACCCGCTTCGACAGAGCAAAGGCGTATTGGACGCGCCAGGGCTGGGCACCGCGTGCACCCATCAAGACCGAGTCGCGGATCGACGTGCCGACAGGTGGTCAGCAGGTGCCCATGGGACCCGTGGTGTTTGGCGGTGTCGCGTGGGCACAAAATCGTGGCGTGCGGGCCGTGGAGGTCCGCATCGACGATGGCCTGTGGCAGCCCGCTGAACAGGGCGCGAGCTATTCCAACGAGACGTGGCGGTTGTGGAGCTTCCCCTGGCAGGCGAAAAGCCCCGGGAAACACACCATCACCGTGCGCGCCACCGACAACACCGGAGCTGCCCAAACCGCGGATCAGGTTGGCCCCGTCCCCGACGGCGCCACCGGCTGGCACACGGTGGACTTCACCGTGGCATAGACGTGAAGCACTATTTCGACGAGAGTTTCCGCCAACTGGATACCGCAATCACGATGCCGATCAGCACCGTGATCGGACCAATGATGGACCAGGTCGTGGTGTTGCTCATCGGGCTACCACCAAGCACTCCGAATCCCTGGAGCGCCCAGATCAGACCGAACACTGCGACGATCAACCCGACCGCGAAGGTAACGACGAAAGTCCTTCTCATATAGGGATGCTACGCGCCGGAGAGGGGATGTCGCGCCTTGACCCAGCAGACCGCGCAGGCCATGGCTGATTCCAAGAATTTCGCAGGGTCGCATAAGCCGCGACATCGTCGCGAGCCCGCATCGACGGCAGACCTGGGCGAGGCGAACGCCGCGCACACTCCGTCACCGGTGTGCTTGAAGATGAAACCGCCGTGCGTCTCGATCGCCTTGTACAACACCTCGTCATGGGCGGCCAGCGCGGCCCGCATCCCCTCGGCGTCGGCTTCCCACCGACGGGTCGAACCCTCCACATCGGTGAACAGAAACGTCACAACGCTCGAAGGCGGGTGCCCGGGGGGACACCTGCACAGGATGTCACACAAGCCCACGTCAACGCTGCCAACCGGAACGAACTTTCGAGAGCCTCGTTACGTCATCTATTAATCACGCCGGGTAGCCGGTGTTGCGGCGCTTGCGCTGGCCGGCGAAGAACTCGGACCAGGAGACCACCTCGGGGTACCGCTTGCGCAACTTCCGCCGCTGGCGTTCCGTCATGCCGCCCCAGACACCCCACTCCATCTCGTTGTCGAGCGCCTCGGCGAGGCACTCGGTCATGACGGGACAGTCCCGGCAGATAGCAGCCGCTTTCCTCTGCGCCGCTCCGCGAACGAAGAGTTCGTCGGGATCCACTGAGCGACATAGCGCCTTCGACACCCATGCGTTGCGAAGTTCGGTCACGCTGACGAGTGAGGGGGTAGTTCCATCCACGCTGAATACTCCTGTGCGCCGTTGAAGACTCCCCTCCCCTTCGGGCCTTCGATCTTCTGCCGGTATTCGCCAGCCTGGCAATTACTATCCCGGCGCTGGTCAGCGGTGTCTGTCCGCCGACCAGCCTGACAAGGGATGAATCACGCATCCCCCGATTGGGGGAAGCGGCGGCAAACGCTATGCGACACTCATCGGCATGACCGGCCAGGCGGCGACCGAGAAGGTGCGCGTGGTCGTGGGCGAAGATCACCCGCTGTTCCGCGATGGGCTGGTGCGCGCGCTGACGTCGAGCGGCGTGGTGGATGTTGTCGCTGAAGCCGGTGACGGCGTCGCTGCACTGGCCCTGATCAAGACCCATCTGCCGGACGTCGCGCTGCTGGATTACCGGATGCCCGGGATGGACGGTGCGAAGGTCGCCGCCGCGGTACGGCGCGATGAGCTGCCGACAAGGGTGTTGCTGCTGTCGGCGCACGATGAGTCGGCGATCGTCTTCCACGCCCTGACGGAGGGCGCCGCGGGATTCCTGCCCAAAGAGTCGACGAAAACCGAGATCGTGAAGGGCGTGCTCGACTGCGCCAACGGTCGAGACGTCGTCGCGGCGTCCCTTGCCGCCGGTCTGGCGGGAGAAATCCGCCGCCGCGGCGAAGCCCAGACACCGGTGCTCACCCCCCGCGAGCGCGAGGTGCTGAATTTCATCGCCGAGGGTCGCAGCATCCCCGCGATCGCCGCGGAGCTGTACCTGGCGCCGTCCACCGTCAAGACCCACGTGCAACGGCTGTACGAGAAACTCGGCGTCGGTGATCGCGCCGCGGCTGTCGCGGCGGCGATGCGCTGTGGGCTGCTCGAATAGCATGGCGCGCCCGCTGGCCCGAGTGATCGACTTCATTGCGGCCGAACCCGTCCGCTTGTCCGCATTTCTGCGCTTGCCCCTGATCGGGTTGATCGTCTTGTTGGTCTCAGTCTGGGAGGTTGAGCACTGGTTGCCGTTGGCTTACGCGGTGATACTCGGTCTCTATAGCGTCGCCGCTCTGGTCTGGGTGGTGGTGGTGCTGCGTGGGCCGGTGCCGCCGTGGGCCGGCTGGGCCTCGACGGGCATCGACGTGCTAGCCGTGGTGGCGCTCTGTGTGGTGTCGGGTGGAGCCACCGTGGCGTTGCTGCCGGTGTTCTTCCTGCTGCCGATTTCGGTCGCGTTCCAGGACCGCCCGGCGCTGACGGCCGCCGTCGGAGTCGCCACCGCGGTCGGGTACCTCGGTGTGTGGATCGTCTACGCCAAGCGCGACGACACGGTCGAGCTGCCGAACGTGGTGTACACCCATTTCGGATTGCTGCTGTGGTTGGCGGTTGCGATGACCGCCCTGTGTTATTTCCTGACGCGCGCCGCGGCGCGCGTGGCGGGATTGCTCGAAATGCGCCGCACGCTTGTCTCGGAGTCGATGCGTGCCGATGAGCGCCACTCCCGGGCGCTGGCCGAGCAACTGCACGACGGGCCGCTGCAGGATCTGTTGGCGGCGCGACTCGAACTCGACGAAGTTCGCGAACGGTATCGCGATCCGGGGCTGGACGCCGCCTACCAAGCTGTCCAGGACACGGCGACCCAGCTGCGCAGCACCGTCACCGCGCTGCACCCGCAGGTGCTCACCGAAGTGGGTCTCACCGCCGCGCTGCGTGAGCTGATTCGCGACTACGAGCGCCGCGGTCACTTCGCCATTGAAGCCGATCTCGACGAGGTCGGCCGGCCACGGTCACAGTCGCTGTTGTACCGGGCGGCGCGCGAATTGCTCGCCAACGCATACAAGCACGCGCGGGCGAGCATCGTGCAGGTCCGCCTCGCCCGAGCGGCCGACGCCATCACGCTGAGCGTCGTCGACGATGGAATCGGGTTCGATCCGGCCATTCTCAAACGATGTGTCGCCGAAGGGCACATCGGACTCGCATCGCTGGCGGTCCGCATCGAAGCAATGGGCGGATCGATGAAGCTCACGTCGACGATCGGCGGTGGCACGCGGGCATCGGTGACCACGCCCGCCGGCGCAGAGTGAACGCGCTCGCCCCCGAATGGGTCCAGCGTCATTCCCCTTGCGCGTATCGCCTCAACGACATGCGCGATCTCTGGTACGGCGAGAGCACCGCCTCGTAGTGGCCCAGCAGCTCGTCGCAGATGACCGGCCAGCTGCGGCCGAGCACGCTGCGCCGGGCGGCCGGGGCATAGCGGTGGCGTTCCTCGATGAGGTGGGCAATAGCGGCGGGCAGCCGCGCCTCGAACTCGTCGACGGGCAGCAGCAATCCGGTGCGGCACGGGGTGACCAAATCACGCGGGCCGCCGGCGTCGGGGGCGATCACCGGCAGCCCCGACGCCAGCGCTTCCTGGACGACTTGGCAAAACGTCTCATGCTCGCCGGTGTGCACGAAGACGTCCATGCTGGCGTACGCCGCGGCGAGCTCTT
This sequence comes from uncultured Actinomycetota bacterium, assembly GCA_963785625.1. GTDB lineage: Bacteria > Actinomycetota > Actinomycetes > Mycobacteriales > Mycobacteriaceae > Mycobacterium. The sequence goes on from CAWAWC010000001.1 coordinate 120,533, forward strand.
CACCGTACAGCGCACCGGTGAAAAACGCTCTGGGCATCGCTGACTGCAGCTTTTTCCGGTCGACGCCGTCACCGACGATGACGACCTGCACGGCATCACCGGCCGCCAGCGCGGTCAACCGCTCGACGTGTTTCTCCGGCGCGAGCCGGCCGACGAATCCGACGATCGGCTTGCCCTGCGGCGACCAGCGCCGCCGGAGCGCCTCGTTACGCGCCGACGGGGCGTACCGCAGCACGTCGACCCCGCGCGCCCATCGGTGCACCCTCGGAACTCCATGTGCGACAAGCGATTCGAGCGTCACGGAGGACGGCGCCAACGTCCGGTCGGCGAGGTGGTGCAGGTGACGGAACCACGCCCACGCGGCCCGCGACATCATCGGAATGCCATAGCTCGCCGCGAAACCCGGCACGTCGGTTTGGTACACCGCGACTGTCGGGACCCCGAGCCGGCGCGCCGCTCGCAGCCCGCCGTAGCCGAGCAGTGCCGGCGACGCCAGATGCACGACGTGCGGGTCGAATCCGCGCAGCACGCTCACCATGCGGGGCATGGGCACGCCGAGCGGCAAGGTGGTCACCTTCGGGAACATGCGGGACGGCATCCGATGAACGCGGATACCGTCGTGGATTCGCTCGGCACGGGGCTCCCCGGGCGGATTGTCGGGGGCGATGACCAGGGCTTCATGACCGGTGCGACGCAGGTGCTCGAGGACGCGCAGCACCGAGTTGCTGACACCGTTGACGTTGGGGAGAAACGATTCGGCGACGATCGCAACGCGCACAACATCATGGTGCCAGCGCTCGCTGTCAACAAGGTGGCCTGCGGGCATACGTCGCGCGAAATCTGCTGGTCAAAAGCCTTAGGACGCGGGTGTCACCGGGTCGCGACGGTCCAGCCACTTGTCCGCCAGCGCCAGACCCACCAGCGCCACCGTCGCAATCATCCAAGCCAGCACCGCGATGGATCCCGCGGGGATGATCGCCAGCCCGGCGTTGCGATGTTGCACCCGGACCAGGTTCGGGTCGTTCTTGTTGTATTCGACGTAGATGCGCATGCCCGTCGACAATTCGGACGGATACAACACGCCGAGCTCGGGCCGGTAAGTGACCCGGTCGGGGGTGACGAACTCGATGGTGGAACGCCGCGGTCCGGCACTGAGCACCTCGGCCTGCGCCACCCCCATGTGGTGCTGGATCGCGAGGTCGTTGCGCCAGGCGCCGGCCACCAACAGCACCGACTGCAAAGTGACCAGGACGGCCACGATGAGCACCGTGGTTCGCGCCCAGCGCAACACGACCCTCGCCCTGGTTTTCGGCGGTTCATCGCTGCGGCCGTGAAGCAGTATGTGCAGCAATGCTTTAGGAGAGATCGCCATCATTGAAACGTCACAGCGCTGCCTTGATGGCGGCGTGCAGCTGTCGCAGCGACGACCGGTCCGCCTTGACCTCCAGCACCCGCAGGCCGGCCCCCGGTTCGTCGAGGGCGGCGTAAAGCTCGTCGACTTCGATCTGTCGGCTCTCGACGTGGTACGCGCGACACAGCGCGCCGACGTCGACGTCGTGCGGGGTTCCGAAGATCCGCGACGACACGTCGGAGAACCTGGGGTCACCCTGCTCGAGCAGTTCGAAGATGCCGCCGCCGTTGTCGTTGGACACCACGATCGTCAGACGGCGCGGCGTCGGCTCGGTGGGGCCGATCAGCAGCCCGGAGCTGTCGTGCACGAACGTCAGGTCACCGATCAGGGCGATCGTACGACCCTCGTGGGCCCTCTCGTATGCCAAAGCCGCCCCGATCGCGGTGGACACCGTGCCGTCGATCCCGGCGACCCCCCGGTTCGACCGCACCGCGATGCCGTGCGGGTTCAGGCCCACCAGCGCGACGTCACGCACGGGGTTGGACGCCCCGAGCACCAGTTGGTCACCGGGCCGCAGCGCGTCGGCCACCGCCGCGGCGACATGCAGGCCGGTGGTCAGCGGGTGGGCCGCGAGCTCGCCGCGGACCGCCGCGAGCGCATGCCGGTTCACCTCGGCACAGCGGTGCAGCCACGCGGGGCGGGGTGTCCCGGTGGTGACCGCCCGGGTGCCGGTGGCCAGGGAGTTACCCGAGACGTCGGGCCAGCGCGGGCCGGTCGTCAGCGCGTACACCGGCACCTGCGGGTCGGCCAGCAGCGCCGAGACCGGGCGGTGCAGCGTGGGCCGGCCCAGCATGATCACCTGCTTCGGGCGCAGCAAGGGCAGCGCGAACGGGTGCAGCGGGTTAGGCCGGAACTGCCCAGAAAATGAGGTCGGCTCGGCGACGGTGGGCAACTGCGCCAGGTTGGGGTGTGCGCCGGCCCCGTGCCCGGCGATGACGACCGTGTCGGGCGTCAGGTCGATGTCGAGCGGCTGGTCGAAGTTGACGGGCGGCGTGTAGGTCCACGGCTTGCCCCCGGCCCGGCCGGGCGGGATCACCGCGCCGTGGGGTTCGGGATCCGGCACCAGCGGTTCGCGCAGCGGAATGTCGAAGTGCACGGGGCCGGCGTTGGCGGTGCGGGCGCCCGTGGCGGCGACCACCACCCGGCAGGTGGCCGAGCGCCAGGTTGCGTTGAGCGCGTCCAGGCGCTCGGGCGCGTCCTCGGCCAAGCCCAGGCTGATGGTGGCGCGGACCTGGGTGCCGAAGTAGCCCAGCTGTTCCATGGTCTGGTTGGCCCCGGTGCCGAGCAGTTCGTAGGGCCGGTTGGCCGACAGCACGATCAGCGGCACCCGCGCGTAATTCGCCTCGACCACCGCCGGACCGAGGTTGGCGACGGCGGTGCCGGACGTCATCGCGATACACACGGGCGCGCCGGCGCCGATCGCCAGGCCGATGGCCAGGTAACCGGCCGTGCGCTCGTCGATGCGGACATGCAACCGGATGCGGCCGGACCGGTCGGCGTCCTGCAGGGCGAAGGCCAGCGGCGCATTCCGCGAGCCGGGGCACAACACCACATCACGGACGCCGCCGCGGATCAGCTCGTCAACGACGACGCGGGCCTGGGTCGTCGAGGGGTTCACTCATACAGAGTGTCACAAACGGGGCCAGCGCCGGCCGACGGTCAAGTTTGATCACACCGGCCACATCAGGCCCCTTGCGGATGGTCGGCCAACGCTTTTCAAAAGCGATATCGCCCGCGATATCGCTTTTCGGGATCGCTCACACCCTGACGTTGGCGAAGAACTGCAGCGCCGCGTTGTTGACCGCCTGCGGCCGCTCGAAGAACCCGAGGTGACCGGTGTCGGGAATCTGCAGGTAACGGCCGTTGGGCAAGGCGTCGGCGACCTCGCGCCCCAGGTGGGGCGGGGTCACCACGTCGTCGGCGAAGCCGATCACCAGCACCGGCGCGGCGATGCTGCGGTAAGCGGGAAGCCGGTTGGTTTGCGCGGAGATGTCCCGCTGGCAGCGCAGGCCCGGGGTCCGCTTGGTGGGCCACGCCTCAAACATCGCGATCCAGTCGGCGACGGCCGCGTCGTCGTTGAGCGTTTTGCGCGAGAAGCTTTCGAGCAGGCGGTTTCTCGCGTCGACTGCGGGCGGCAGCTGGATTCCGGAGGCGTCCAGCGCAACCTCGGCATCGTAGAAGAACTGGCGGGCGCGGTCCAGGCGACCGCGGGTCGCCATCAGCACCGCGGCGCTGACGAGTTCGGGCCGCACCACCATGAGTTCCAGGGCGATGAAGGAGCCCATCGACACCCCGACGAGCCGCGCGGGGGCGGCGCCCAGCGACTCGATCAGCGCGGCGGTGTCGGCGATCATGGTTTGCGTCGTGAAGCCTTCGGCGTTTTCGGTCGCGCCGATCCCGCGGTTGTCGAAGGTGATGCAGCGATACCCGGCCGCCACAAACGCGGGGACCTGGTGGGGATGCCAGGTGCGCCCGGCGCCGCCGCGGCCGGCGATGAAAACGACGGGCTCGCCGGACCCGGTGTCGTCGTAGGCCAGATTGATCACTCGGACGACGGTACAAGGAGCGGGTAGCAGGCCTTGACCCGGTCGATCCACCACTGCCGTCGTTCCGGCGGCGCGGCCAGCGCCCGCAGCCGCGCCGGATCGGGCCTGACCGGCCCGACCGCCAGGGTGCCGTCCACGGGCACGGCGGGCTCGGCGACGTCTTCTAAGAACAACCCACCCGTGCCCAGCCCGCAGGCGTGGCGCAACACCGGCAGGGCCGCCGCGGCGGTCAATCCCGCGGCGATCCCCACCGCCGAGTCGAGCGCGCTGGACACCACCACCGGGATGTCGATCTGCGCGGCGATGTCCAGCAGTGCCCAAACCCCGCCCAGCGGGGCAACTTTCACCACGGCGATGTCGGCGGCTTTGGCGCGGACCACGGCCAGCGGATCATCGGCCTTGCGGATGCTCTCGTCAGCGGCGATCGGCACGTCGACCCGTCGGCGCAGCTCGGCGAGTTCCGCGACGGTCGCGCACGGTTGCTCGAGATACTCCAGCGGGCCGTCGGCGGTGAGGGCGGCGGCCGCCCGCGCCGCCTCGTCGACGCTCCACCCGCCGTTGGCGTCCACCCGCACGGTCGGGACCACTTCGCGCACGGCGTTGACCCGATCGACGTCGTCGCCCAGCGTCTGCCCGGGCTCGGCGACCTTCACCTTGGCCGTGCGCGCGCCGGGAAAGCGGGCCAGGACCTCACTCACCTGGGCGGCGGCAACGGCCGGCACGGTGGCGTTGATCGGCACGCGGCCGCGTCGCACCGGCGGCGGCTCGCGGTAAGCGGCCTCGATTGCCGAGGCCAGCCAGTGCGCGGCCTCCGGCGGGCCGTATTCGAGGAAGGCGCCGAACTCCCCCCAGCCCACCGGCCCGTCGATCAGCGCCACCTCGCGGGTGGTGATGCCGCGGAACCGCACCCGCATCGGCAGCGCGACGACGTGCAGGCGGTCGAAAAGGTCCTCAAGGCTGGGCAAAAATGGGTGAGTCACGAGGGGTAAACCCGGCGCCCCGCCAGATACGTCGCACGGATCTCCAGGTCGGCGATCTGCTCGGGCGGCACCGCGCGCGGATCGGCCGACAACACCACCAGGTCCGCGTACTTGCCGACCTCCAGCGAGCCGATCACGTCGTCGGCGAACAGCTGCCAGGCGGCGTCGAGGGTCTGCGCCCGGATCGCCTGATCCACCGTCAACCGCTCCTCGGGCGCCAGCACCCGCCCGCTGGGCGCCGTCCGCGTCACGGCCACGCTGATGTTGCGCAGCGGCTCTTCGGGGGTGACCGGCGGATCGTTGTGCAGCGAGATGCGCATTCCGGTCGCGACCGCGGATCCCGCTGGCATCCAACGGGATCCACGTTCGGGGCCGAACAGGCCGTCGACGATGATGTCGCCCCAGTAGTGGATCTGGTCGACGAAGAGGCTGCACGTGACGCCGAGGTCGGCGGCTCGCTTCAGTTGGTCGGGCCGGATCGCGCCCACATGCTCGAGCCGCAACCGGTGATCGGGCCGCGGGTTGCGGCGCAGCGCCTCTTCGTAGACGTCGAGGATGGTGTCGACGCCGGCGTCGCCCTGCACGTGGCAGGCCATCGGCCAGCCCCGCGGGTAGTAGGCGCCGACGATTTCGCTCAGCTGTTCTTTGGTGTAGTTGGCGTGCCCGCAGGATCCGGGCGGCACTCCGATGGTCCGGCTGGCGGCGGTGTCCAGGTAGGGAAAGGTCAGGGCGATGTTGCCGACCCACGGCGAGCCGTCCACCCAGATCTTGATGCCGACCTGGCGCAGCATGTCATCCCCCTCGCCGGGTGTGGCGTCGGTGGACATCTGCGGGTTGGACACCTCGTAGGTGCGCAGCCGGACGGTCAGCTCGCCGCGTATCCGCTCGACCAGCGGCTTGAACGCCGGATCGAAGGCCATCTCCGAGCAGGTGGTCAGGCCGGCCCGGTTGAGCCGGGCGCACTCGGCGCGCAGCAGGGCCGGGTAGTTGTCGGGTTCGATGGCGCCGGCCAGCAGCGGGAACACCGCGCCGGTTTCCTCCGCGGTGCCGTCGAGTTCACCGTGCGCGTCGCGGCCGAACCTGGCGCCCTTGGGATCTGGCGTGTCGCGGGTCAGATCGGCGCGGCGGGCGGCGGGCGAATTGAAGAAGGCCTTGTGTCCGGAGTTGTGGATGATCACCAGCGGGCCGTCGGGCGCGATGTCGTCGAGCCAGGCCAACGTCGGCTGCGGGAGCCCCGACTGCAGCAGCGGATCCCAGCCGTTCAGGTAGGCGCCGGCCGCTCCCCGCGCGGCGACCTCGCGGTGGACCGCTGCGACGACGTCGTCGGCGTTGGGCAAGGTGACCGGCCGGATATCAACGATCCGGTCCGACAGCGCGAGTGCCTCCATCAACGGATGGCCGTGCGCCTCAACGAATCCGGGCATGACGCAACCGTCGCCAAGGTCAATCATCTCGGTGTCGGCACCGATGTAGCCGGCGACGTCGGCGCGGGCGCCGACGGCGACGATCCGGCCGCCGGCCACGGCGAGCGCCTCGGCCGTGGGCCGCTTCTCGTCGACAGTCAGTACGGTTCCCGTGACGACGAGATCTGCCTGCGTCATAGGGGGAATCTTAGTGGCGATCGCGAGTGCGGCGGAGCCGGACGAAGCGGGTCGCCACAATCTGCCCCAGTGGCGATCGCGAGTGCGGCGGAGCCGGACGAAGCGGGTCGCCACAATCTGCCCCAGTGGCGATCGCGAGTGCGGCGGAGCCGGACGAAGCGGGTCGCCACAGTCTGCCGTGGTGTTCCCTAAGGTCGCCAAGGGGGCGGCTGACTCGAATTACAACACGTTCTAGTCTTGCCCCATGAGTGACGAGCTGCTGCGCAATCCGACCCATAACGGCCACATGTTGGTGGGCGCGCTCAAGCGCCACAAGAACAAGCCGGTGTTGTTCCTCGGCGACACCACGCTGACCGGTGGTCAGATGGCCGACAAGATCAGCCAATACGTCCAGGCGTTCGAGGCGCTGGGCGCGGGCACCGGCGTCGCGGTCGGCCTGCTCTCGCTCAACCGTCCCGAGGTGCTGATGATCATCGGCGCCGGCCAGACCCAGGGCTATCGGCGCACCGCCTTGCACCCGCTCGGGTCGCTGGACGACCACGCCTACGTGCTGTCCGACGCCGGCATCAGCTCACTGATCATCGACCCCAACCCTATGTTCGTCGAGCGCGCCCTCGGGTTGCTGGATAAGGTGCCGTCGCTCAAGCAGATCCTGACCATCGGTCCGGTACCCGAAGGCCTGAAAGGCCTCAAAGATCGAGCGGTCGATCTGTCGGCCGAAGCGGCGAAGTACGAGCCGCGGGCGCTGGCGGCCCGCGACCTGCCGCCGGACCAGATCATCGGCCTGACCTACACCGGCGGCACCACCGGCAAGCCCAAGGGCGTGATGGGCACCGCGCAGTCGATCTCCACCATGACGATGATCCAGCTCGCGGAGTGGGAGTGGCCGGAGGAGCCGCGCTTCTTGATGATCACCCCGCTGTCCCACGCCGGCGCGGCGTATTTCCTGCCGACGCTGGTCAAGGGCGGCCAGATGTACGTGCTGCCCAGGTTCGACCCCGCGGAAGTGCTGAAAACCATTGAGGAGAAGCGGATTACGGCGACGTTTGTGGTGCCGTCGATGCTGTACGCGCTGATGGACCACCCGGACTCGCACACCCGGGACCTGTCGTCGCTGGAGACGGTCTATTACGGCGCGTCGGCGATCAACCCGGTGCGACTGGCCGAGGCGATCCGCCGGTTCGGCAAGATCTTCGCCCAGAACTACGGGCAGTCCGAGGCCCCAATGGCCATCACCTATTTGGCCAAGGGCGACCACGACGAGAAGCGGTTGACCTCGTGCGGGCGCCCCACGCTGTTCGCGCGGGTGGCGCTGCTGGGTGAGGACGGCAAACCGGTGCCGCAGGGCGAGCCGGGCGAGATCTGTGTCAGCGGGCCGCTGTTGGCGGGCGGTTACTGGAATCTTCCCGACGAAACCGCCAAAACGTTCAAGGACGGCTGGCTGCACACCGGCGACATGGCCCGTGAGGACTCCGACGGCTTCTACTACATCGTCGACCGGGTCAAGGACATGATCGTCACCGGTGGCTTCAACGTGTTCCCGCGGGAAGTCGAGGATGTGGTCGCCGAGCATGTGGCGGTCGCGCAGGTATGCGTGGTCGGGGCGCCGGACGAGAAGTGGGGCGAAGCCGTCACCGCGGTGGTGGTGCTGCGCGCCGACGCGCCCCGCGACGAGGCCGCGATCGAGACCATGACCGTCGAGATCCAGGCCGCCGTCAAGGAGCGCAAGGGGTCGGTGCAGTCACCCAAGCGGGTGGTGGTCGTCGACTCGCTGCCGTTGACCGGGCTGGGCAAGCCGGACAAGAAGGCCGTGCGGGCACGGTTTTGGGAGGGCGCCGACCGCGCCGTCGGCTAGGTTTTGCTCCCGACGGCCACTCTGGCGTGACATTCGGCGGCGACGGCCGCTCTGGCGTGACGCTCGGCGCTGATGGCGAGCTGACTACTGTGGCGAGCATGAGTAACGCTGAGCAGCTCAAGCCGCCCTGGTGGCTGAAGCCGTGGAACAAGGTCTTCATCCAGCTGTCGCGGCTTGGCCTGAGCTTCGGCGGCGAAAGCTCGGTGGTGCTGACCGTGGCCGGCCGCAAAACCGGCGCTCCCCGCTCCACGCCGGTCACCCCGATGACGGTGGACGGCAAGCGGTACGTAGTCGCCGGCTTCCCCGGCGCGGATTGGGTCCGAAACGTCCGGGCCGCAAGCGAAGTCACGCTCACCCGGGGCTGCACGCGGGTGCGGGTGCGGCTGGTCGAACTGTCCGCCGAGGAGGCCAGGCCGCTGCTGCGGGTGTGGCCGACCGAAGTCCCGACCGGCGTCGGGTTCATGAAGCGGTCCGGGCTCGTGAAGGACGGCCGCCCAGAGGAGTTCGAGGCACTGGCCGGGACCTGTCCGGTGTTCCGTTTCGACCCGGTTTAGGAGTCCAAGAACGTTGACTGACAACCCATTTGACCCCCAGGTATGGCGGCCCGTCGACGGGTACGGCGACCTGACCGACATCACCTACCATCGCCACGTCCACGACGCCACGGTGCGGGTGGCGTTCAACCGTCCCGAGGTGCGCAACGCGTTTCGACCGCACACCGTCGACGAGCTGTACCGCGCGCTCGACCACGCCCGGATGTCCCCGGACGTGGGCGTGGTGCTGCTGACCGGCAACGGACCGTCGCCGAAGGACGGCGGCTGGGCGTTCTGCTCGGGCGGCGACCAGCGCATCCGCGGCCGCTCCGGCTATCAATACGCCTCCGGCGATACCGCCGACACGATCGACGCCGCCCGCGCGGGCAGGTTGCACATTCTCGAGGTGCAGCGGCTGATCCGCTTCATGCCCAAGGTGGTCATCTGCCTGGTCAACGGGTGGGCCGCCGGCGGCGGCCACAGCCTGCACGTGGTCTGCGATCTCACCCTGGCCAGCCGCGAGCACGCCCGCTTCAAGCAGACCGACGCCGACGTCGGCAGCTTCGACGGCGGCTACGGCAGCGCGTACCTGGCCCGTCAGGTGGGCCAGAAGTTCGCCCGGGAGATCTTCTTCCTCGGCCGCACCTACACCGCCGAGCAGATGCACCACATGGGCGCCGTCAACGAGGTCGTCGACCACGTCGACCTGGAAAGGGTCGCTGTGCAGTGGGCGGCCGAGATCAACGCCAAATCGCCTCAGGCGCAACGCATGCTGAAGTTCGCATTCAATCTGCTCGACGACGGTCTGGTGGGTCAGCAGCTGTTCGCCGGTGAAGCCACCCGGTTGGCGTACATGACCGAAGAGGCCGTGGAGGGCCGCGACGCGTTCCTGGAGAAGCGCCCACCGGACTGGAGCCCTTTCCCGCGCTATTTCTGAGCGGGCTCCAGGCGAGCGTCACCCCAGGGTGACGCTGGCCGCCGAGCGTCACGCTAGTGTGACGGTCGGAGCCACGACGTAGCGCCGCCGCCTAGACTCCCCACCTGTGAGCAAGAGTCCGCTGCGCCGGATCACCGACCAGATCGTGCTGGCGACCATGCGACCACCGATCTCCCCGCAGGTGCTGGTCAACCGGCCCGCCATCAAGCCCGTCGACCTCGACGGTAAGCGCATCCTGCTCACCGGGGCGTCGTCGGGCATCGGCGAGGCGGCGGCCGAACAGTTCGCGCGCGCAGGCGCCACCGTGGTGGTCGTCGCCCGCCGCAAAGATCTACTGGACGCGCTGGCCGAGCGGATCACGAGGGCCGGCGGCGCGGCCCTGTCGATGCCGTGCGACCTCTCCGACATGGACGCCGTCGACGCGCTGGTGGCCGACGTCGACAAGCGCATCGGCGGGGTCGACATCCTGATCAACAACGCCGGCCGGTCCATCCGCCGGCCCCTGGCCGAGTCGCTACAACGCTGGCACGACGTCGAGCGGACCATGACGCTCAACTACTACGCGCCGCTGCGGCTGATCCGCGGGTTCGCGCCCGGCATGCTCGAGCGCGGCGATGGCCACATCATCAACGTCTCGACGTGGGGGGTGCTGTCGGAGGCCTCTCCGCTGTTCTCGGTGTACAACGCCTCGAAGGCAGCGCTGTCGATGGTGAGCCGGGTGGTCGAGACGGAGTGGGGCGGCAAGGGCGTGCATTCGACGACGCTGTACTACCCCCTGGTGGCGACGCCGATGATCGCGCCGACGAAGGCCTACCAGGGGATGCCGGCGCTGACCTCCGAAGAGGCCGGCGAGTGGATGATCACCGCCGCGCGCACCCGGCCGGTCCGCATCGCACCGCGGATGGCGATCGCGGCCAAGGCGTTGGACACCTTCGGCCCGCGCTTCGTCAACACGCTCATGCAGCGACAAAGGATTCAGCCGAACCGCGAAGCCAGCGCCTGACCCAAGGAGTGCGCCATGGGCAGGGCGACCCCAAAGCCCGGGTCGAGGGTCCACTGCTGTCGCTGCTGCGCGCCATGACCGGTCGGCCCGCGGCGTGCGACGACCTGATCGGCGCCGGCGTACGGACGCTCCGTAGCCGCTGCGCCCCTGCCCGCTAGGGACGTGATAGACACGAGGCTATGGAGATCCTGGCCAGCCGGATGCTGCTTCGGCCGGCGGACTACGAACAATCGCTGAGGTTCTACCGCGACCAGATCGGCCTGGCGATCGCGCGTGAATACGGCGCGGGCACAGTGTTTTTTGCCGGCCAGTCGCTGCTGGAGCTCGCCGGCTTCGGCTCCCCGGACCGCTCCCGGGGCCCGTTTCCCGGCGCGCTGTGGCTCCAGGTCCGCGACATCGAGGCGACCCAGGCCGAGCTGCGGGGCCGCGGGGTGGCGATCGCCCGGGAGGCGCGCCGCGAGCCGTGGGGACTGCACGAGATGCACGTGACCGACCCCGACGGCATCACGCTGATCTTCGTGGAAGTTCCGGGGGACCACCCGCTGCGCCGTGACACCCGCGGTGAACGCGGCGGAACGTCGGGTTAATTGCGCGGTAACATTCGGCGACGAGCCGCGATTCGGCTCCCCGTGCATTCGACAATGGAATCCCCCGACCACCAGAATCAGGCACTGTGAACATAGAATTGTTCCTCTTGATCATTGTCGTAATCACGGCACTGGCGTTCGATTTCACCAACGGCTTTCACGACACCGGCAACGCGATGGCGACCTCCATCGCCAGCGGCGCGCTGGCGCCAAAAGCGGCCGTCGCGCTGTCCGCCGTGCTCAACCTGGTGGGCGCGTTCATGTCCACCGCCGTCGCGGCCACCATCGCCAAGGGCTTGATCGACGGGCACATCGTGACGCTGGAACTGGTGTTCGCCGGCCTGGTCGGCGGCATCGTCTGGAACCTGATGACCTGGCTCCTCGGTATTCCGTCGAGCTCGTCGCACGCACTGATCGGCGGCATCGTCGGTGCCACGCTCGCCGCGGTGGGCGGGCACGGGGTGATCTGGAAGGGCGTGGTATCCAAGGTGCTCATCCCGGCCGTGGTGGCCGCGATCCTGGCCATCGCCGTCGGGGCGATAGCGACCTGGCTGGTCTACCGGATCACCCGCGGTATCCCGACCAAGCGCACCGAGGCCGGGTTCCGGTACGGCCAGTGGGGCTCGGCGTCGCTGGTGTCGCTGGCGCACGGCACCGGCGACGCGCAGAAGACGATGGGCATCATCTTCCTCGCGTTGATGTCCTACGGGTCGATCAGCAAGAGCGCCGCGGCGCCGCCCCTGTGGGTCATCGTGGGATGCGCGTTGTCCATGGCGGCGGGCACCTACCTGGGCGGCTGGCGGATCATCCGCACCCTGGGTAAGGGACTGGTCGAGATCAAGTCGCCGCAGGGCATGGCCGCCGAGTCGTCCTCGGCCGCGGTCATCCTGCTGTCCACCCACTTCGGCTACGCGCTGTCGACGACGCAGGTGTGCACGGGTTCGGTGCTGGGCAGCGGGCTGGGCAAACCCGGCGGCGAGGTGCGCTGGGGCGTGGCCGGCCGGATGGCGGTCGCGTGGCTGATAACGCTCCCGTCGGCCGGGCTGGTCGGGGCGGTGACCTACTGGATCGTGCATCTCATCGGGGGATACCCCGGCGCGATCATCGGCTTCGGGCTGCTGGTCGCGGTCTCGGCCGCCATCTACATCCAGTCGCGGAAGGTCAAGGTCGACCACAAGAACGTCAACGCCGAGTGGGAAGGCAGCCTTACCGCCGGTCTGGGGGCGGAAGACGGTAAACCGCCGTCCGATGGGGGGCCCAGGGCGGGCGCCGGGGTCCCACCGCGCTCCGACCCCGGCTCTACCGACACGCTGATCTCGGGGGGCGCCTCATGAGCCACTTCAGCGACTGGTTCAACTACCAAGCCTCCCTGAAGATCCTGATCTTCAGCATGCTGGCCGGTGCCGCACTGCCCGCCCTGTTCGCATTCGGGCTCCGGCTCCATGCCGTCGGGGGTGGACAGGTCAGCATTGACGGCGGCACGCCACACAAGAATCCGGCGCTGTTGGCGATCGCCTGGGCGATCTACGCGCTGGTGGTCGCGGTGATCGTCTTCGCTCTGCTGTACGTCTCCCGCGACTTCATCGCGCACCAAACGGGTAACCCTTTCCTGGGGGCCAAACCCAAGTAACCCCAAGTAGGATTGAATCGTCGTCCACCGGTCGCCCAGCCCCCGCATGGGAGTGATAGCCAAGTGAACCGATTCCTTAATTCGGTCGTCTCGTGGTTGCGCGCGGGCTACCCGGAAGGCATTCCAGCGACCGACACCTTCGCCGTGCTCGCGTTGCTGACCCGCCGGTTGAGCAATGACGAAGTCCTGGCCGTGGCCCATGAACTCGTGCAGCGCGGCGACTTCGACGACGTCGACATCGGCGTGCTGATCACCCAGATCACCGACGAGCTGCCGTCGCCGGACGACGTCGAGCGGGTGCGGGAACGGTTGGCCGCCAAGGGCTGGCCGTTCGACGAAGCCTACGAGGCCGAGGATCCCGTATAGCCGTCCTGCGCGCGCTCAGCGTCCCGCCCGGCTCGGCCGCCTCGTCGCTGATGCCCGCCCTGGAACGGGTGCTCGACGGCCGCGACGCCGCGCTGGTCCCGCTCTCCCCTGACGACGACGACGCGCTGGGTGCGTTGCGCGTCGGAGAGGACATCGACGACGACGTGGCCCTGGTGGTGACGACTTCGGGAACCACCGGGTCGCCCAAGGGCGCCTTGCTGACCGCCGCCGCCCTGACCGCCAGCGCGACGGCCACCCACGATCGCCTCGGCGGACCGGGCAACTGGTTGCTGGCGTTGCCGCCGTACCACATCGCCGGGGTGCAGGTGTTGGTGCGCAGTGTGCTCGCCGGCACGATCCCCGTCGAGCTAGACGTCTCCACTGGATTTGACATCACCGAATTAGCCTCTGCCGTAGCTCATTTGGGGTCCGGGCGGCGATACACCTCGCTGGTTGCCGCGCAGCTGGCCAAGGCGCTCACCGACCCCGCGGCCGCCGGCGCGCTCGCGGAGTTGGACGCCGTGCTGCTGGGCGGCGGACCGGCGCCGCGGCCAGTCCTCGACGCGGCCGCCGCGGCGGGGATCACGGTGGTCCGGACTTATGGGATGAGCGAGACCGCGGGCGGCTGCGTGTACGACGGCGTCCCGCTCGACGGGGTGCTGGTGCGGGTGGCGGCCGACGGGCGCATCGTCCTCGGCGGCGCGACGCTGGCCAAGGGTTACCGCGACCCGGTCGAACCCGACCCGTTCGCCGAGCCGGGCTGGTTCCGCACCGAAGACCTGGGCAGTTTCGACGCCGCGGGCGTGCTGACCGTGCTGGGCCGCGCCGACGACGCGATCAGTACCGGCGGCCTGACCGTGCTGCCGGAGCCGGTCGAGGCCGCGCTGGCCTCCCACCCCGCGGTCGGCGACTGCGCGGTCTTCGCCGTCCCCGACGACCGGCTGGGGCAACGGGTGGTGGCCGCGGTCGTGGTGAGCGACGGGTACCAACCACCGACGCTGGAGGCGCTGCGGACCCACGTGACACGCACCCTGGACGCCACCGCCGCGCCGCGCGAACTGCACGTCGTCGACGCGCTGCCCCGACGCGGCATTGGCAAGGTCGACCGCAGCGCGCTGGTGCGCCGGTTCGCCGGCGATCAATAGGCTGGTCGATCGTGAGGATCGGTCGACGGGTGGCCTCCCGGGAGGTCCTGGCGGTCGCCGTCGCGGCCGTGCTCGTGGCGGCCGCGTTCGTACTGCCGCGATTGCACTGGGGCGTCAGGCCGCGGCTCGACGTCGGCCAGGAGCGGTTCGGCACGCACGCCGGGGCCTCCCCGATCTTCGGGGCGTGGGAGATCCACGCCAGCTGGGGAACCGGGCCGGCCATTCTCATCGCCGTGGCCGCGGTGGTGTGGGGACCGGTTGTCGCACACCGTCTTTCGTGGCTTTCGTGGCGGGCACTGACGCTGGGCGCGTGGGCCACCGCCTGCGCCTGGGCGTTCGCGCTGGCGATGATCGACGGCTGGCAACGCGGCTTCGCCGGGCGCCTGACCACCCGGGACGAATACCTGTGGCAGGTGCCGACCATCACCGACATCCCGGCCGCGGTGCGCACCTTCTCCAGCCGGATCCTCGACTACCAACCGAACTCGTGGACCACACATGTCTCGGGCCATCCGCCCGGCGCGCTGCTGACATTCGTCTGGCTGGACCGCATCGGCCTGCACGGCGGGGGGTGGGCCGGCCTGCTGTGCCTGCTCGTCGGGTCCAGCGCGGCGGCGGCCGTGGTGATCGCCGTCCGCGCGCTGGCCGACGAGCAGACCGCGCGCCGGGCCGCGCCGTTCGTCGCGGTGGCGCCAACAGCGATCTGGGTCGCGGTGTCCGCCGACGGATACTTCGCCGGCGTGGCGGCGTGGGGACTCGCGTTGCTGGCCGTGGCGGTGCACCGCGCCGTGCGCTTCCCCGCGCTCGTTGCGGCCGGTGCGGGGCTGCTGCTCGGGTGGGCCGTCTTCCTCAACTACGGCCTGATCCTGCTGGGCCTTCCGGCGGCGGCGGTGCTGGTGTCCTCGAAAAAAGGGGGGGGGAAACTGGCGAGCGGCCCTGCGGGCGCTAGGTCCCGCCGCGCTGACCGCGGTCGCGGTTGCGGTGTCGTTCGCCGTCGCCGGGTTCTGCTGGTTCGACGGCTACAACCTTGTGCAGCAACGGTATTGGCAGGGCATCGCGAAGTACCGGCCGTTTCAGTACTGGAGCTGGGCCAACCTGGCCTGCGTGGTGTGCGCCATCGGGTTGGGCAGTGTCGCCGGGATCAGCCGCGTGTTCGACCTGGCGGCGATCCGTCGCCGCTCCGGTTTCCACCTGGTGCTGTTGGCAATGCTGGCCGCCATCGCGTGCGCGGACTTGAGCATGCTCAGCAAGGCGGAGGTCGAACGGATCTGGCTGCCGTTCACCGTCTGGCTCACCGCGGCACCCGCGCTGCTGCCGGTGCGGTCACACCGAATGTGGCTGGCGCTCAACGCCGCCGGGGCACTGCTGGTGAACACCGTCATGGTGACCAACTGGTAGCTCTGCTACAGTCCGGCCGCCCGGGTGACACGGGTGAAGCGACTGTCGGGTCGGCAGGACTCGCGCACCGCGGCGACGTCGTCGATGACGTCGATGTCGGCCAGCGGCTGCAGATATGTCACGTCGATGCCGTTGTCGCGCAACGCTTTGCCCGTCAGTTCCCCGGTGTCGGGCCGCGACATCGGCACGGCGCGCAGGCATTCGGCCATCGCCGGCGCCGCCACCCCCAGCACCCACCAACCGCCGTCGTGCGCCAACCCCAGCACGGCCGGCGCATCGAGCAGCTCGCGCGCGCAGGCGGTCAGCAGCTCGCCGGTGACCTGCGGGGTGTCCATCCCGATCTGCAGCACCGGACACCCCCCAAAGCCTGAGCCCGAGTCGGCGTGGGCGTTGGCGAGCCGGTCGGCGAGGTCGTCACCGCGCTGCGCAATCACCGTGAACGACTCCAGCCGTTGCCGAATCTCGGCGGCACCCGCGGCGGCGTCGAGGTCGCCGGTGAAGGCCACCACCCGGGCGGCCACCGGCGCGGCGGCCACCGCGTCCAGCGTGTCGAGCAGGGCGGCGGCGGCGATGTCGGCGGCGACCCGGTCGCCGACCGTCGCGGCGAGCCGCGTCTTGGCCCTGCCGGGCTCGGGCGCCTTGGCGACCACCAGCAGGGTGACCGGCAGGACGCTCACGAGATCACCTTCCAGAAGTCGAGGATCGCGGTGATACTGCCCCGCAGCGAACCGCTGACCTTCGACTTTCCGCCCGTGCGGGGGCCGTAGCTGACGTCGAGCTCGACCACCCGCCAGCCCGCGGCCGCGGCCCGCACCAGCAGTTCCAGCGGATAGCCCGATCGCCTGTCCACGACACCCAGGTTCAGCAGCGCCTCCCGCCGGGCCACGCGCATCGGCGCGATGTCGTGCACCGGCAGGCCGTGCCGGGTGCGCAGGCGCCAGCTCATCACCACCGTGCCGACGCGGGCGACCCACGGCCAATGCAGTCCGGGGACCGGCCGGCGCCGGCCGATCACCAGATCGGCACCGTTGAGCTCGGCGACGAGCCGGGGCAGGTCACCGGGGTCCATCGAGCCGTCGGCGTCGATGACCGCCACGACGGGTGTCGTCGCGCCGACTACGCCAGCGTGCACCGCCGAGCCGTACCCGGCCCGCGGCTCGACGATCACCTGCGCGCCGTGCCGCCTCGCCACCCCGGCGGTGTCATCGGTGCTGTTGTTGTCGACGACCAGCGCCCGATAGCCGGCGGGAATCGTCGCCAGCACCGCCGGCAGGGACTCCTCCTCGTTGAGGCAGGGCAGCACCACCGTGACCAGAACGTCGGGGTCGGGCATGCCAATCGTGTGGAGCTCAGAAACCGAAACCGTGATGACCAGCGCCGCCGTGCGGCTGCTGCGGGGTCGCCGGCTGTTGCGGGGTCGCCGGCTGTTGCGTGTGCGTCTGCGGCGGGACCGTCTGCTGGGTTTGGGTTTGGGTCGGCGGCGGCGAATACGTCGTCGGTGGCGGCGAGTACGTCGTCGTGGGCGGCGAGTAGGTCGTTGTCGGCGGCGTGTACGTCGTTGTCGGCGGCGAGTGGGTCGTTGTCGGCGGCGTGTACGTCGTTGTGGGCGGCGACACCGTGGTCGTGGGCGGCGACACCGTGGTCGTGGGCGGCGAAACCGTGGTCGTGGGCGGCGACAGGTGTCGGCGGTGGTCGTCGTCGGCGGCGAGTAGGTCGTCGTCGGCGGCGAGTAGGTCGTCGTCGGCGGCGAGTAGGTCGTCGTCGGGGGCTGGTAGGGGTAGGGCGGGCGCCAACCCGGGAACGGAATGATGATCGGGATCGGGATCGGCCCGTTCGGGTTGGGGACGAAGCCGGGAGTGCCCGGCGTTTCCGGGCCGACCGGGGCGGCCGGCGTCCCGTTCACGACGGGCGGCGAGACCGAGCCCCCGCCGGTCGGGGCCGGGATGGTGCCGCCCTGAAAACCCGCGTTGGGCTGATCTACCGGGGGCGGCGGCACCGGCGCCTGCTGTTGCGTCGGCAACAGCGGCATGAACTTTCCGGGGGCGGCGTTCTGGCGTCCCACCACGGGCTGTTGAGCCGCCGTCGGCCGGACGGCGATGACCACCGCGGCGGCCAGCGAGGCGAATCCGATGACCGCGAACGCAATGACGGCGTTGCCGATCAGCAACGAACGCCGGCTGAGCCGGGCCCGCTCTCCGTCGGCCTCGTCGAGGTAGTCGTATTCGCCGAATTCGGGGCCGTGCTCGTCCTCGCCCTCGCCGGCCATCGAGTACGCCAGCTGCGGTTCCCCGTCAGCCGGCTCGATCGCGGGCGCGAACGCGCTCTCGTCCCCGGTCACCCCCGCGGCCGGCGCGAGCGCGGTCGACCCGGAATCCAAGCCGACCGCGGGGGCCATCGCAGTCGCGTCCCCGACCCCCAACGCCGCGGCGGCCAGCGCAGCCCCGCGGGCGAGCGCGAACGTGGGGTCGTCCGGGATCTCCACCCGCATGGTCGACGCGTCGCGAAGCTGGTCAGCGACCGCGTTGAGGTCCGACGAGGCGCCCAGCAGGTAGAGGTCACCGGGGGCGTCCGGGTGGTCGCCGAGCCTGGCCATCATCGTGTCGAGAATGGCGGTGGCTTCGGCGCTCGAGCCACCCACGAGCGGCTCTGTGGCCAGCACGGTCGGCGGCGCGTCCGCGTCGCCGGCGGCCGACCCCACCACCGACAGCGTTGCCGTCCCGTCGTCAACGACCAGCACACCGCCGGCCCGGCCCGCCGTGCGCATCAACGCCGAGACCGCCTGCGACTCCGACAGCACCGCGACGTTGTGCACGCCGGAATTTTCCAGCGCTTGCCGCAGCTGGTCGGCTTGCTGATCGTCGGGCCAGCACAACCGGGTGGCGACCAGCCGGTGGTGCTCGTCGGCCAACAGCCGATTCGTCCCCACCACGGTCTCGGTCAGTTTCTCGATCGGATGGTTGTCCAGGTCGACGACGGATTGGTCGATCACGTCACCACCACGCGCGCCCGGCCCGATAAGCGCCAAGCGGGCAACGGGACCCGCGACCGCGACCCCCAATACGACGTCCATCCCGGCTCTCCTTCGGCTGGTCACCCCGCACCAGCGATATCCCGGCATCACTACACTGCGATACCGTTGGCAGTATCAGTCATTCGGGCGACAAGGTTCGTCTAGGTTCGCCTATGACCGCAGCGTAACCGCGTTGCCAAAAGGCGGGACCGCACGATCTCTGCTACCGCCGCGTCGTCCGAACGGAGATTATGTTTCCAAGTAAGCAACGCAGTCGGCGCGGCAGGGGGTTCCTGCGCCTCGCAACCGACGTGGCGGCCCCAGTGACCGTCCTTGACAGCTTGGGGGAACCGTGAGTCGGAGCAGCGACGACGCCCCTACCGGCCCCATCGCCGGACGGGCACAGCCAACACCCGCGATCCGTGCCGCGGGCGGGGAGCGCACGCGGCGATGGAACATCATCGGCGACCTCACGGCTGTCGTGCTGCTCGTCGTAGCCGTGTTCTTACCGTGGAACCTGTATTTCGGTACCGGGATTCCGGGCAGCAGCACCGCCCTTTTCGCGGTGCTGCTGGTGGTGACGCTGCTGTCCCTGGTATCCGTCGCCCTATCCGTCACCGCCGGTTCCTGGCGGTCGTCCGGCGCGCGGTCGGGGCGACTTCGGTTGGCGCTCAACGTCCCCTACGTGCTGCTGGTGCTGGGCTTCGTCGGATTCGACGTGTTCGAGACCGTCCGGTGGGGCGGCACGGTGGACGTGCCGGGTGGAGTGGGGCCCGGGGCTTGGCTGGGCATCGCCGGCTCCCTGTTGGCGGCTCGCGCGCCGACCAGCGAACCGGCCACCGACGAGGACGGCGACCGCGCGTTCCGGTCCGTCCGGATCATCGGCTACGCGTCGATGGCGGCGGCGGTGCTGAGCTTCTGCTTCAACCTGTACTGGCGGGTGCGATACGCGCTGCAGAGCGCGGGCGGTTCGGCCGAGTTCGGCAAGCAGAACATCGCGGTCATCGCTACCGCGGTGGTGTACGGCGTGGTGGCACTGATCGCGGTCCTGGCCGCGTCCAGGTGGCTGCTGCGCACCACCACGGCGGCCCGGCTGGCGACCGTGGCCCTGGGCGCGTCGGCCCTGGTCGCCGGGATCATCGTGTGGGTCCTTCCCGTCGGCCGCGACATCGACGCCTTCCACGGCATCGCGCAGAACACGTCGACGGCGGGCGTCGGGTTCGAGGGTTACCTGGCCTGGGTGGCGGCGGCCGCGATCTTGGCGCCCGCAACGCTTTTCGCGTTGTTTGCCCACCGCGACACGGCGACGAGCGAAGAAAACGCCTGGCGGTCGGCCGCCCGAAGTGGTTTGGCGCTCATCGCGATATGGTGCGTGGGATCGATGGCGATGCGGATCACCGACCTTCTCGTCGCGGTGAGCTTGAATTACCCCTTCTCTAGATACGACAGCCTGGTGCTGGCCGCCTTCGACCTGATCACCGCGGTCCTCACGATCTGGCTGCTCGTCAATCTCGTCAACGAGGCGCTTCCCGCGAGACTGATCTCGTCGCTGTGCGGACTCGTCGCGACACTGAGCGTTGTCCGCGTCGTCGTGGGCGTCGCGCTGGCGCCCCGGTTTGCGGCGTCGCCGAATTCCCCTGCGCAGCACCCGGTCTACGGCAACGACTTGGCCCAGCAGATCACCAGCACGTTCGACGTGACGCTGTGCGGCCTTGGCTTGAGCATCCTCGCGGCGGCGATCGTCACGGGTCACCTCAGCGGACTGCGCCTGCGCCAGCGGCGTCGCGCGGCCCGCGCGCGAGCCGCGGCGGGCGGTCGGCCGCCCGCTGCCGCGGCGAGGACCCGTGTCCCCGTCGGCCGCACCCCCCCGTCCGCCCCCCCATCCGCCGCCGCGACGACGCGGATCCCGACCGGTGCCGGCATGGAGTCGCCCACCACCGTGATGCCGCAATTGGGGGGGTCACCCCGGATATTCCGGGGTGACGACTCGGCCACCCGGCAGATGCCCGTCCAGAAACCGAAGATCTACCGGCCGCCGCAGCCCTAAGCCGGTCAGCGCAGCGGCGCAAACGCGAAGTCGCGCAAGCCCTCCCAGGGCTCGATCGCCGCGCGGAAGCCCAGCAACTCGGCCGCCCGGGCGGGATTGGCGACGATGTGGCGCACGTCGCCGCTGCGGTACTGTCCGGTGACCACCGGGGAGGGCGAACCCCGACGCACATCGGACAGCGCCGTGGCCACCTCCAGGATCGAGATGGGCCGACCCGAGCAGACGTTGAACGCCGAGAAGCCGGCGGTGAAACACTCCCGGTCGACCCCGAACCTCGCAGCGGCGAGGTTGGCCGCCGCCACGTCCTCGACGTGGACGAAATCACGCATCTGACCGCCGTCCTCGAAAACCTCTGGCGGCTCGCCTCTTTCCAATGACGAACGAAAGATCGCCGCCACCCCGGAATAGGGGGTGTCGCGCGGCATCCCGGGACCGTAGACGTTGTGGTAGCGCAGCGCCACCACCGAGCCGCCCGTCGACTCCGACCACGCCAGCGCGTAGTGCTCCTGCGCCGTCTTGCTCGCGGCATACAGGCTCCGCGGCCGCAGGGGGGCGTCCTCGTCGACGAGGCGCCACTGCAGCTCTTCCCCACCGAACGGGCACCGGTGCTCGAAATTCCCGGCGTCGAGGTCGGCGCGGCGCCGCGGCGACGGGTCGACGTGCCCGTGCTGCGCGCAGTGGTAACGGCCCTGCCCGTACACCACCATCGACGACGCCAGCACCAGGTGGCGCACCCCGGCGGCGAACATCTGCGCCAACAGCACCGTGGTGGCGAAGTCGTTGTGCCCTCCGTAGGCGGGCGCGTCGGCGGCGTCCACGCCGGCGCCCACCATCGCGGCCTGATGGCACACCACGTCCACGCCGTCCAACAGCGGGGCCAACGCGTCGGCATCGCGGACGTCCACCCGGTGGCACCCCTCGGGCAGCACCGCGTCCGGTCCGTGCGCGGCCGGCAGCAAACAGTCGACGCCGACCACCTCGTGACCGGCCGCCCGCAGCGCCGCGTCCACCCGCGACCCGATAAAACCGGCCGCCCCGGTCAACAACACCCTCACGGCAGTTCCACGGGCAACGTCACGCCGTCGTGCGCCAGGCAATGTGTGCACGAACGTTCGGCGGCGACCCGGCCGATCGCCTCGCGCACCAGGACTTTGAACGGCTCGATGTTCCTTTCGAACTCGGCGAACACGTCGACGGCCTTCACCCCGTCGCCGGCCTCGATGCCGGCGTCCAGATCGGTCACCAAACAGATTGCCGCGTAACACATTTCCAGCTCACGGGCCAGGACCGCCTCCGGATAGCCGGTCATATTGACCAGGTCGAAACCGGCGGAGGCGAACCACCGGCTCTCCGCCCGGGTGGAAAACCGCGGCCCCTGGATCACCACCATGGTGCCGCCGTCGACCACACCGGGCAGCGCGGTGACCGCGGACCGCAGGTCGGGGCAGTACGGGTCGGCGAAGTCGACGTGGATGGCGCCGGAGTCGAAGTACGTGTCGACCCGGCCGCGGGTGCGATCGACCAGCTGGTCGGGTACCACCACGGCGCCGGGACCGTTCGCGGGATCGAGACTGCCGACGGCGCACGGACCGAACACCCGCCGCACCCCAAGCTTGCGCAACGCCCACATGTTGGCCCGGTAGGGCACGGTGTGCGCGGAGAATTCATGGCTCGCGCCGTGGCGGGGCAAAAACGCGACCTCGTGCTCCCCGACGGTGCCCACCGTGACCGGCGCGCTGGGTTCGCCGTAGGGGGTGTCCACGCTGATGGTGCGGACGTCCGATTCGAAGAACGTGTAAAAGCCGCTGCCGCCGATGACTCCGAGCATCCGCCCATTGTCCTGCACGCCCCTCGTTGGATCGCGGGTGCGGGGCCCGGAGATCCTAGGCCTGCGTCCTGGCAGGATGCTTTGGTGGCCAGTTTCTCGCAGTGGGTTTCGGGTGCGCGGCCGCGGACGCTGCCCAACGCGGTGGCGCCGGTGGTCGCGGGGACCGGCGCGGCGGCTTGGCTGCACGCCGCGGTGTGGTGGAAAGCGCTGCTGGCGCTCGCCGTGGCGGTCGCGCTGGTCGTCGGCGTCAACTACGCCAACGACTACTCCGACGGCGTCCGTGGCACCGACGACGACCGGGCCGGCCCGATGCGCTTGGTGGGCTCGCGGTTGGCCACCCCGCGGTCGGTGTTGACCGCGGCGGTGGTCAGCCTGACGATCGCGGCGCTCGCCGGGCTCGCGCTGGCCCTGTTCAGCGCGCCGTGGCTGATCGCCGTCGGTGCCGCCTGCATCGCCGGGGCCTGGTTGTACACGGGCGGGTCAAAGCCCTACGGGTACAACGGATTTGGTGAGGTCGCGGTGTTCCTGTTCTTCGGACTGGTCGCCGTGCTCGGCACCGAGTACACGCAGGCGTTGCGGGTCGACTGGGTGGGGCTTGCGCTGGCGGTGTCGATCGGGGCGCTGTCGTCGTCGGTGCTGGTCGCCAACAACCTCCGGGACATCCCCACCGACGCGCGGTCGCACAAGATCACGCTGGCGGTGCGTCTCGGCGATGCCCGCACCCGCACCCTCTACCAGGCACTGCTGGCCACCGCCGGAGCCGTGACCCTGCTGCTGATGCTGGCGACGCCGTGGTGCGCCGCGGGTTTGGTGGCCACGCCCCTGGCGCTGCGCGCCGCGGGTCCGGTGCGGTCGGGCCGCCGCGGCCCCGGGTTGATCCCGGTGCTGCGGGACACCGGGCTGGCGATGGTGGTGTGGGCGGTCGCGGTGTCCGCGGCCCTGGCCCTGGCGGGATCGCCGGCGCGTTGACTGTGCGCTCAGGGCCTTGGCCGTGCGCTCCGGGCGGTGCCCGTCGGCGTGTCGTCGCCGTCAGCGCACACCAGGCGTCGGGCTAGGCGTCGGGCGCCTCGTCGGGCTCCTCTTCCGGCTCTGGCTCGCCGTGCAGCCGGGCCCGCAGTTGTTCGCGTTCCCGGCGGCGGCGTTCGCCGGCCACGACCAGCGAGGCGGTGGCGCGCCGGCGCAGCGGGCTGAACACCCAGATGCCGAGGGGCATCGCGATGATGAGTGCGAACAATGCGGCGACGACGACGGGGAACTGGGTGACTCCCAGCATCCGCGCGATCCCGTAGATGACCCCGATGAGCACGACGGCCAGGAGCAACCGGGCCGCCGCGTACAGCAAGACGTCGACCACAACACGATTCCCGGCGGGCGCCTCGGTGCGATCCCCGGTGCTGTTGTCGCCACGAGCTTCTGACACAGGGTCGAGCCTACGGCGCGGGTATATTCGCTCCAAGGAGGTGTTGAGTGCTCTACCTGCTGCTCGTCCTGATTTTGGGGACGCTGATCTACGTCGCCTGGCGTGTCGCCCGGTCACAGAACAACCGGCCGAAGACGCGCGTCATCGGACCCGACGACGATCCGGAGTTCTTGCGGCGGTTAGGTCACGAGGACAGGTAACCCTCGCTGGCCCCTATCCACTCAAGCCCGGGTTGCGCTGGTCGCCGGGGAACCCGTCGGCGACAACGGCCGCCAGTTCGGTGAGCGCTTCGCGGGTGGACCGCTTCAACCGGTCCAGCTCGATCTCGGCGCCCTCCTCCAGGTGAGGGTCGAAGGGCACCAGTCGCACCGCGCGGCAGCGGCGGGAGAAGTGATCGACCACCTTGTTCATGTCGACCTTCCCGGGTCGTGACCGCACCGCGTTGATCACCGCGATCGAATTGCGGACCAGCCCTTCGTGGCCGTGCGCGTCGAGCCAGTCCAGCGTCGCCGAGGCGCTGCGCGCGCCGTCGATGGACCCGGAGCTGACCACGATCAGCAGGTCGGCATTGTCCAGCACCGACGACATCACCGATTGTAGTAACCCGGGGCCGCAGTCGGTCAGCACCAAGCCGTAGAACCGCTCCATGATTTCCAGGGTCCGCGCGTAGTCGTCGGCGCTGAAGGCGTCCGACACGGCCGGATCGCTCTCCGACGCAAGGACCTCCAGCCCGCTCGGGCCCTTGGAGGTGTACCGCCGGACGTCGCTGTAGCGCTCGATGGTCCCGGCGTCGTGCAGCAGCTGGCGCACGGTCGCCGCGGTCTCCAACGGGATCTTCTGGCTCAGGGTGCCGCGGTCGGGGTTGGCGTCGACCGCCACCACCCGGTCGCCGCGGATGGAGGCGAAGGTGGCCCCCAGCGTCGCGGTGATCGTGGTCTTGCCGACGCCCCCCTTCAGCGACAGCACCGCGATCCGGTAGGAACCCCGCAACGGCCGGTTGACCCGGGCCACCAGGTTGTTATAGCGGGCGGCCCGCGGGCTTTCGCCAAGGTTGATCAGCTGTCCGGACAACACGTAGAGCAGCCGGCGCCAGCCCTCCGACGGCGGCGGCTTGACCGGCCGCAGCAGCATGCCGGTGGACAGCTCCGGATAGGGAGTGTGCGGAACGGGCTCGGGCCGGTACGGCGGGGCTGCTGAGCCTTCCCGGACCGGTGGCGCCTCGGGCGGACCGTTGTAGTAGGCGCCGAACGCGGTCGGGTCGACCCGCGGGATCCCGGTGACCGGCGTGGAGTCCCAGGGCGGCATCCCCGCGGACCGGGGCGCGGTGGGCGGCGCCGTCTCCCGTCCGTCGGGGCCGGGCGTCCGGCGCTCGGTGCGGAATCCGGCGAAGGCGCGGGTCTGCGCCTCGGCACCCGAGTCCGTCGGCGGTTCAGCGCGTTGCTGGGGCGGCATCTGTGCGGTCGGCGGTTCGGACGCCCCGACGCCACGGGTTGGATGGTCGGACACGTGCACTCCCCCTTGTTGTGCGTCGCTTGGGTCGATTGCCGGCTGTCAGCCCACGCCTGCATACGAATGCAGGCCCACGGTCACCAGGTTAACGAAGAACAGGTTGAACACCATGGCCACGAACCCGGCGACATTGATCCAGGCCGCTTTCCTGTCCCGCCATCCCGCGGTTGACCTGGCGTGCAAATAGGCGGCGTAGATGACCCACGCGACAAAGGAGACGGTCTCCTTGGGATCCCATCCCCAGTACCTGCCCCAGGCTTGCTCCGCCCAGATGGCGCCGAAAATCACGCCGAAACCGAACACCGGAAACGCGAAGATCGTGGTCCGGTAAGCGATGCGGTCCAGGGTCTGCGCGTCGGGGAAACGCTGCACCACCCGGGCCAGCGCGCCTTCGGCCCGTTCGTTTTGGGGGTCGCCCAGCCGCGACGTGCGCAGCAGGAACAGGATGCTGGCGATGCCGGCGACCATGAACACCCCGGACCCCAGGCTGACCACCGACACGTGGATGGGCAGCCAGTAGGACTGCAACGCGGGCATCACCGGCGCGGCATTGGTGTAGAGCCAGCGCCCGGAAACCGTGAGCAGGATCAGCACCGGCACCAGCAGGAAAACCCACAGCGGGCGGTATTGCGGCCGGCGCAGCACGAAGGCCCCGGTGATCAGGCCGCACAGGCACGTCAGGTTGATGAACTCGTACATGTTGCCCCACGGCACCCGCAGCGTGGCCAGCCCGCGCAGCACGACACACGCCAGCAGCAGCCCGATGCCGAGGTAGAGCACGGCCAGTCCGGCCCGCCCGACGCGCTCGTCGAACGGCCGGGTCGGCATGTCCTCGACGATGCCCGGGGTGGTGCTGTCGGCGGCGACCGAACCGGCTAACACCCGCTCGCGCAGCTCCACGCGGCGGCCGCCGACATATGCGAGCTCGAAGGCCAGCAGCAGCAATGCGACCACCAGGGCCACCACCGCCGAGGTGAACGCCCAGTCGGAGTAACGGGCGAGGCCGACGTTGACGTGCAGGGTGTTCATGTGACGTCCACCTGAGAGCTCCTTTTGGACGCGGGGGCGGGCTCGGCCCGGTCGGCGGCGCCGCCGAGTGCGGCGAGCAACCGCTCGGTCAGCCGCTCGAACTCATCGCCCCAACCAGAGTTGTCGGTGCGCGCCAGACCGCCCAATTCAACGTCCACCGTACCGGCCGCCGGGGTAAGCCTGACCCACACCCGGCGGCGGCGCACCAGCAGCGAGACCAGCAGCCCGGCCATCATCGTGATGGCGAACACCAGCACCCAGGTCTGGCCCGGGTCGTGGGAGACCTGCAGGTTGACGAACGGCACGGCGCCGTCGAAGCGGATGAGGGTGCCGGCCGCCGGGCCCTGGTCGATCCGGACTTCCTGGCCGGCGCGCAGGTTGACCCGCTTCTCCTTGGTCAGCCGGCCCTGCTGAATGAGCCGGGGATCGAGGGTGAACAGTGATTGCGGCCGACCGGTGTCCAGGCCGGTGTCACCGCGGTAGATGTCGACGGCCACCGCCGGGGCGTTCAGGGCGGGGAACCGCGACGACAACAGGGTCCCGTCAAGCTGCTCGGTCGGCGCCAGCAGACCCTGGATCGCGATCTCATGCTGGCGGCGCTCGGCGGCACTGGGATAGCTGCCGGCGGGCGGGTCGATGCGCGCCACACCCGAGGACAGCAAAGTCTGCGGGTTGTCGGGTCGCCACTGGAGGGTCGACGTGCGGGTCTGTCCGTCCGGGAAGGTCACGGTGAAGGTCGGTGCGTAACCGTGGCCCTGTAGGTAGACCCGGTCGCCGCCGACCCGCAGCGGGTGGTTGACCTCGAGCAGGTAATGCCGCCAGGTGTTGGCGGTCAGGTCTCTGCCGGACTGATATTCGATGTCGGCGGCGAACGAAGTGGCCTGCCCGGACAGCAAGTAGTGGGCCTGAAAGTCGTCGACCCGGACGCAGATCGGATGCAGCGAGGTGCCGTCGACGGTGTTGCCGGCGCGGAACGAGTCGAACGCGGCCGGGGATGCCGAGCAGAAGCCCGGGCCGCCGTCGGCGATGACGATCACGTTGCCCTCGTAGCCGAACAGCTTGCCGACGGCCACCGCGACCAGCAGCCCCAGCAGCGAGAAGTGGAAGACGATATTGCCGAATTCCCGCAGATAGCCCTTCTCGGCGGAAACCTCTACCGTTTCGGGCGCAGCGCCCCGTTCGTGCCGGATCGCGGTGCGCCAGCCGCGCAGCCGTTCGGTGACCGTGTTCGCGAGGGCATTCACCTCGTCGGGGTCGGCGGTGATCTGCGAGCTGGCGTGCTTGGGCAGCCGGGCCAGGTTGCGCGGGGCCGCGACGGGGGTGGCGCGCAGGCTGCGGGCGTGCTCGACCATCCGCGGCGTCAGGCAGCCGACCAGGGACACGAACAGGAGCACGTAGATGGCGGTGAACCAGAAGCTGGAGAACACGTCGAAGGCCTGCAACCGGTCCAGCCAGGGCCCGATCACCGGGTGGGCGTTCAGGTAGTCGTTGACCTTCCCCGCGTTGAGCTTGCGCTGCGGCAGCAGCGCACCGGGTATCGCGCCCAGCGCCAGCAGGAACAACAGCACCAGCGCGGTGCCCATCGAGGTCAACGCGCGCCAGGTGTTGCGCGCCCTTTGGGCGAGCAGGCGCAAAAGCCCCCCAAAACCCCCGGTTTTGGGGGCTTTTGCGCCTGCTCGCGCGTCGACTGGAGCGCTCAAATCGGCAACCTTACGTCGGAGACGAACGCGTCGCGCAGCCACGAGATGAAGTCGTTCCACACCCCGGTGACCAGCAGGGCGCCGACCGTGATCAGCAGTGCCCCGCCGAAGATCTGGATGGCCCGGGTATGCCGCCGTAGCCGGCTCAGGCTTGCCACCGCACCGGCAGAGCCGAACGCCAGCAATATGAACGGGATGCCGAGCCCCAGGCAGTAGGCGATCACCAGCACGATCCCGCGGGCCACGCTCGCGCCGTTGGTGGCCGACGCGACGGTGACGACCCCGGCCAGCGTCGGCCCCAGGCACGGCGTCCAGCCCAGCGCGAACACCGCGCCCAGCAGCGGCGCCCCCGCGACCGTGGTCAACTGCCGCGGGCTGAACCGGGCCTGGCGTTGCAGCGCGGGGATGAGCCCCACGAAGACCAGGCCCATGACGATGGTCAGCACTCCCCCGGCCCGTTGCAGGAGCAACTGGTTGGTGATCAGCGTGGTGGTCATGCCGAGGACGGCGACGGTGCCGAGCACGAACACGGTGGTGAACCCGGCGACGAACAGCGCCGCAGATCCCGCGACGCGCCACCGCGCGGCCGGTGGGGCCTTGAGCGCGCCGGGCTCCCCCGTCTCAACGGGCTGTTCCTCCACGCCGACGACCGCAGCGAGGTAGGACAGGTAGCCGGGCACCAGGGGCACCACGCACGGCGAGGCGAAGGACACCAGTCCCGCCAGCACGGACACACCCAGTGCCAGCAGCAGCGGCCCGCCGGCGGCGATTTCGGTGAATCCGGTCATCAGGATCAACTCACTGCCGCGCCGGGGTCGTCTGGCCCGCCGGAGCCTCCTGCGCCAGCCGCTGCACCACGGGCTGGAGGTCCTCGGCGAGCAACGGGCGCAGGAACACCGCCGCGACCCGGTGCTGGCGATCCAGCACCAGCGTGGAGGGGATCACGGTGGTGGGGTACCTGCCTCCGAAGGCGATCAGGGTGCGCATCGCCGGGTCGTAGATGGACGGGAACGTCACGCGGCGGTCGTCGACGAAGTCCAGCGCGGCCTGGCGGTTGTTGTCGCGGACATCGATGCCCAGGAAGGACACGCCGGCGGCGCGGGTGGCGTCGTACACCCGCTGTAGTTGGCTGACCTCGGCCCGGCACGGCCCGCACCACTGGCCCCAGATGTTGATGACGACGACCTGGCCGGCGAAGATCGGGTCGTCCAGCGACAGCGTGTGCGCGGGGTCCGCAAGGTCGGGCCCGGACAACGGCCCGGGCCGGCCGCGACTGGAGGGTGGGTCGTAGGAGATGTCCGTTTTCCCCCCGGGCGAGACGAATTCGAAGGTGCCGCCCTGGGCCACCGCATCCCGACCGGACGAACAGCCCGCGACAAGGGCCGCCAAGACGGCCCCCGCCAGCGCCAGTCGCCACATGGTCAAGGCGCCGCTCCTTCCCCCACAAGTGGGAGGTGCCCCCACCCCCGCACGCGGGTGGTGCCCCCACATCGCTTCACTCTGCATCGTCGCCGGCGCGGTCAGGCGCCCGCCGGTAGGCGGTATTCGACGTCGACCAGTTGGTCGCCCTCGTAGACCAAGGTGGTCACGGAGGCGAGCCCGCACTCCCGGCGACGGGGGTCGTGCCAGAGGCGCCGACCGGTGAGGTGCAGCCGCAGCGTCCACACCGGCAGTTGGTGGCTGACGCACACCACCTCCTGGCCGGCGCCCCGCACGCGCGCCTTGTCAACCGCGCTCGCCATCCGGGCCGCGATGTCGGCGTAAGGCTCGCCCCACGACGGGGTGAACGGGTCGCGCAGCCGCCACCAGAACCGCGGGTCCCGCCAGGCCCCGTCGCCGGGACCGACGCGGCGGCCCTCGAAGAAGTTGGCCGACTCGATCAGGTCGGCGTCGGTGTCCACGGGCAGGCCGTGCTTGGCTGCGATCGGCGCGGCAGTTTCCTGGGCGCGTTGCAGCGGGGAGGCGATCACGGCGACGATGTCGCGGTCGGCCAGCGCGTCGGCGACCGCGGCCGCTTGCGACCAGCCCGTCTCGGACAGGCGGAAGCCGGGCAGCCGGCCGTAGAGGATGCCGCTGGGATTGCGCACCTCGCCGTGGCGGACCACGTGCACCCGGGTTTGTTCGGCCATCAGGGCCTGTCCTCCCGGGCGGCGGCTTCGGCGGCGGCGCGGGCCGCAACGGGCAGCGCCTCGGCGATCCGGTCGAACGCGGCGTCGTCCAGCGCCGTCGAGACGAACCACGCCTCGAAGGCACTGCACGGCGGGTACACCCCCGCGTCGAGCAGGGCGTGGAAGAACGGTGGGTACCGCCATGTCTCGCTCGCCCGCGCGGACGCGAAGTCCGTCACCGGCGTCTCTGCGAAGAACACGCTGAGCATGTTGCCGCCCCGCGGGACCTGGTGCGGCACACCGGCCTCGGTGAGCGCCTCGGACAGCAGCCGGGCCAGCCGGTCGGCGTTGGCGTCCAGCGTGGCGTACACCGCGTCGTCGGCGGCGCGCAGCGTGGCCAGGCCGGCGGCCACCGCCACCGGGTTACCCGACAGCGTGCCGGCCTGATACACCGGCCCCAGCGGCGCCAGGCGCTGCATCACCTCGGCCCGCCCGCCGAACGCCGCCGCGGGCAGACCGCCGCTCATCACCTTGCCGAAGGTGAACAGGTCGGCGGCGACCGGATCGATCCCGTACCAACCGCTTCGGCTGACCCGGAAACCCGTCATCACCTCGTCGACGATCAGCAGCGCGCCGTGCTCGGCGGTGATCGCGCGCAGCGCCGCGTTGTAGCCCGCAGCGGGCGGGACGACGCCCATGTTGCCGGGGCTGGCCTCGGTGATCACCGCGGCGATCTGGTCACCGAATCGCGCGAACGTTTCCCGCACGGCGTCGATGTCGTTGTAGGGCAACACGATGGTGTCGGCCGCGGCCGCGCCGGTGACTCCGGGCGAGGAAGGCAGGCCCAGCGTCGCCACTCCAGACCCCGCGTCGGCGAGCAGGGCGTCGACGTGGCCGTGGTAGCAGCCGGAGAACTTGACGATCTTGGCCCGGCCGGTGAACCCGCGGGCCAATCGGACGGCGCTCATGGTGGCCTCGGTGCCGGAGTTCACCAGCCGGATCCGCTCGACCGGCGCCACCCGCCCGATGATCTCAGCGGCCAACTGGCTCTCCGTCGGCGTCGGCGCCCCGAACGACAGGCCGGACGCGGCGGCTTTGGCGACGGCGTCGACCACGGCCGGGTGCGCGTGGCCGAGGATCATCGGCCCCCAGGAGCAGACCAGGTCGACATAGCGGTTGCCGTCGGCGTCGGTGAGCCAGCAGCCGTGCGCCTCGGTGATGAAGCGCGGGGTGCCACCCACCGCCGTGAAGGCGCGGACCGGGGAGTTCACCCCACCGGGAATGACCGCGCACGCGTCCTCGAACAGCCGGGCCGACGCTGTTGTCGCCGCGGCGTGTGTGGTCGCCTGGTCACTGCTTCCCATGACAACCAGTGTCCCAGCCTGCACGGCTCGTTCAACTACAGGGTGTAGCAGGACGGGCTATCTACGCTCGTGCAGGTCGGCTTCCTGGGCGGCGAGGTACTCAGCGGTGAAACGACGGGTTGATGCGGGCAGCCATCCGCGGGTTGGATGGCGGTATGCAAATGCCCCAAGGCCTCGCCAGGTTCAACCGTTATGTCACCAACCCGATCCAGCGGCTCTGGACCGGCTGGCTGCCCCCCTTCGCCACCCTCGAGCACACGGGACGGCGGTCGGGCAAGACGTACCGCACACCGGTCAACGTGTTCAATGCCACCGTCGACGGCAAACCAGGCTTCGCGATCCTGTTGACCTACGGTCCGGACCGCGACTGGCTGAAGAACATCACCGCCGCCGGGGGCTGCCGGATGCGCCACAACGGCAAGAGCTTCGATGTCGCGAACCCCACAGTGGTCAGCAAGGCCGAGGCGGCAAGTCACATAACCTCAAGGGCGCGATCGGCTTTCGCCAGGCTGCCGTTCGAGCAAGCGGTGTTGCTGACCCGGACCTCCTGACACCGCGCGATGCGGATCACCGCGATCCGGGAGCGGCCGATCGCTCTGCGCGTCGACCCCGCAGGCGGCCCGGCCAACGCGGTCGTCGACTTCACCGGTCACACCGTCTCTTTGGTCGCGGTGATCACCGACGTGATCCGGGATGGGAAGCCGGTCGCGGGGGTGGCTTTCGATTCCATCGGCCGCTTCGCGCAAAGCGGGATCCTGCGCGACCGGATGATTCCGCGGGTGCTGGCCGCGTCACCCGATGCACTGCTGGGCGCTTGCGGACGGCTTGACCCGGCCGCGGTATTGGCATGTGCGCTGCGGGACGAGAAACCCGGCGGCCACGGGGACCGGGCCGCCGCCGCGGCCGCCCTGGAACTGGCGTGCTGGGACCTGAACGCCAAACTGGCCGACGAACCCGCGTGCGCGACCATCGCGCGCCACTTCGGCCGGGAGGCGGCGCGGGACGTCGCCGTCTATGCCGCCGGCGGCTACTACTACCCGGCGGGTGGGCATGACCGCCTGCGCACCGAGATGCGCGGCTACCGCGACCGCGGCTACCAGGCGGTCAAGATGAAAATCGGCGGGGCGTCGCTGCGCGAGGACTTGACGCGCATCGAGGCGGTCATCGGCGTCGTCGGCGACGCGGGATCGGTCGCCGTCGACGCCAACGGCCGCTTCGGCCGGACGGAGGCGACCCGGTGGGCCACCGCGCTGGCCCCCTACGGCCTGCGCTGGTACGAGGAGCCGGGCGACCCGCTCGACTTCGAGCTGAACCGCACGGTGACGAACGGGTACGACGGCGCGGTCGCCACCGGAGAAAACCTGTTCTCGGTCCCGGATGTTACCAATCTGGTTCGCTACGGCGGCATGCGTCCGGGCCGGGACATCTTCCAGATGGACCCCGGCCTCAGCTACGGGTTGTGCGAGTACGCGCGGATGCTCGACGTCCTGGAGTCCCACGGCTTCGATCGCCGGTTCGCCTTCCCCCACGGTGGCCACCTGATCAACCTGCACATCGCGGCCGGGCTGGGCCTGGGTGGGTGCGAGGCTTATCCCGGAGTGTTTGCGCCGTTCGGCGGTTATCCCGACGCCTGCGAGCCTTCCAGGGGCCGGATCGCACCGACCGACGCACCCGGGTTCGGGCTCGAGCAGCAGGCCGGGGTGGCCGAACTGATCACCGACCTGACCGCATGACCTAGGAGCATACCGATGAAAATTGCGGTGATCGGCTGCGGCGCAATGGGTTCCATTTACGCCGTCAAACTTGCCGCCGCCGGCAACGAGGTGCTGGTCGTCGACCGCCATCAAGGCAGCATCGATCACATCACCCGGCACGGGGTGCGGGTCACCGGGCCCGGCCCCGACCAGGTCGTGCCGGTGCGGGCCAGCACCACCGCGCCGGCCGAGATCATGGACCTAATCGTGCTGGCCGTCAAGGCCGCCGACGTGGAAGCCGCCGCGCGGCAAGCCCTTCCGATGCTGGGCGCGGCCACGCCGGTGCTGACCATCCAGAACGGTCTGGGATCGGCGGAAACGGTCGCGGGCGTCGTCGGGGATCAGCGGGTCGCGGTCGGGATCGCCAGCGGCTTCGGCGCGGCCCGGGTTGCTCCCGGACACGTGCACCACAACGCCATGCGGGCCATGCGCTTTGGCGCCTATTCGTCGCTGCCGCACGCGGCGGTCGAGTCGATCGCACGAGCCTGGGCCGATGCCGGGTTCGACGCCGCGGCGGTCACCGACATCGCCGCGATGCAGTGGGAGAAGCTGATTTGCAACGTCGCCTACAGTGCGCCGTGCGCGTTGACCGGGCTGACCGTTGGCCAGGTGATGGACGACCCGGAGATGGGACCGGTCAGCCGGGCGGCCGCCACGGAAGCGTGGACGGTGGCCCGGGCGTCCGGCATCGCGATCGCCGTCGCCGATGCGAGCGCGCATGTTCGTGCCTTCGGCGCGCAGATGCCCGACGCCAAACCGTCGGCACTGCTCGACCACGAGGCGCACCGCGTCAGCGAGATCGACGTCATCAACGGCGCGGTGCCGCGGCAGGGCGCGCGGGTCGGTGTCGCGGCGCCGGTGAACGCGACGCTGACCGCGGTGGTCAAGGCGATCGAACGGCAGTGGGCCTGACCCAGCAATGCAATCGCGGCGCAGGTGTCACACCAGTACCGAGAACTTGCCACCATGCGACTTTCAAAACCGATAGCGCGGGCGATATCGCTTTTGAAAGATCGCTTTTGAAAGCAACCGCCTATTCCTCGGACTGCGCACCCAGACGGCCGCGCGCCCGCGCGGTGAAGTACAGCCCGATCACCACCGCCCAGGACAAGAGGCTGAGCCACAGCTGACTCCGCGCCGAGCGGTCGAACGCCATCTGCACCAAAACCGCCGCGATTCCGGCGAGGGTCAGGATCGACAGCACCGGGAACAACCACATCTTCACCCGCAACTTTTCGTCAGATGTCCGGCGGCGCAGGATGATCTGCGACAGCGCGATCAGCCAGTAGACGAACAGGATGATGGCGCCCGACGAGTTGAGCAGGAACAGAAAGACCGTGCCGGGCGCGAGCCACGCCATGACCACGCAGAGGAAACCGACGGCCGACGAACCCAAGATGGCGAAATGCGGAACGCCGCGTCGGCTGAGTTTGACGAGCTGAGCCGGCGCCTCACGTCGGTCGGCGAGGACGAACAGCATCCGCGATGCCGTGTACAGGCCCGAGTTCAGGCAGGACAGCACCGCGGTGAGCACGACGGCATTCATCACCTGGTCCGCGCCGGGCAGCCCCATGTGTTTGAGCGCGGCGACATACGGCGAGGCGCCCGGCACCACGGAATCCCACGGCAAGATGACGACGAGCAAGAAGACCGAACCGACGAAGAAGATCCCGATGCGCGCCACCACCGACCTCGTCGCCCGCTGGACGGCGAGCTCCGGGTCGCGGCTTTCGGCGGCGGCAACGGTGACGATTTCGGCGCCCACCATGGAGAAGATCACCACCACGATGCCGGCGAAGACCGCCCCGACGCCTTTCGGGAAGAAACCGCCGTGCGAACTAAGGTTGGTGAAACCCGCGTGGTGGCCCGGCAGCAACCCGAGGACGAACACCGTGCCGATGGCCAGGAAGAGCACGATCGTCGCCACTTTGATTCCGGCGAACCAGAATTCGAATTCGCCGAAGGACGTGACCGAGAACAGGTTCGTCGCCGTCATCAGCAGCATCAGGCAAAGCGATAGCACCCACAGGGGCGCGTGGAACCAGTAGTTGAGGACCTTGCCGCCGGCGACGGCCTCGAAGCCGACCACGATGACCCAGAAGTACCAATACAGCCAGGCGACCGAGAACCCCGCCCAGCCACCCAAAGCCGCCGCCGCGTAATCGGCGAACGACCCGGTCGACGGGTTGGCGGCGGCCATCTCGCCCAGCATCCGCATCACCAGAACGATCAGCAAACCGCAGAGGGCGTACGTCAGGAACGCAGCCGGCCCGGTGTCCCTGATCACCACGCCGGACCCGACGAACAACCCGGCGCCGATCACCCCGCCGAGGGCGATCATGCTCAGCTGCCGCTGCGACAGTCCTTGGCGCAGTTGCGAAGTGCCAGCCATGTGATTAACCACAGCACATCGGCGGGCGGGGCACCAACCGGGCGCGCCCACGCGCTCACAGATGCAGGTCTTGCTCGCGGATGAGCGCCGTGGCGACCACGCTGATCACCGCCGTGGCAATCAGATACGCGCACGCCGCCCACGGCACCCCGCCGGCGGCCGCGATCAGCGCGGTCAAGATCATGGGGGTGAGCTTCAGGTGCATCAAAAGTCACCCGTTCATGACCGTGAGGTCACACACGGTCACGCAATGCTTCCAATTCGGCGTGGCTCGGCCGGTAACACGTGCTCAGCACGGCATTATTGCGATCATGCCTGACCTCACCCGCCGGGCGGTGCTGCGGATGGGCGCCGGTGCCAGCCTGGGAGCCGCTGGCGTGTTCGCGTTAAGTGGCCTGCTCGATCCGGGCAGGCCGCAAGCGGCGCCGGCGCCGCAGGGTCCCGCCCCGTTCGAGCCCCCGACCGCGGGCACCACCCTGCCGAGCAAGCTCACCGGCTCGTTCGTGTCGGCGGCGCGCGGGGGTATCAAGACCAACTACGTGATCGCCGTGCCGCCCGGCCAGACCGGGGTGCTGCGTCCCGTGATCGCGCTGCACGGCATGGACGGCGACGCCAACCAGATGCTCGATATGGGCGTCCCGGAGGGGCTGGCCCGGCTGGTCAAAGCGGGCAAGCCGCCGTTCGCGGTGGTGGGTGTCGACGGCGGCAACAGCTACTGGCACAAGCGGGCTTCCGGCGAGGACTCCGGCGCGATGGTGCTCGAGGAGTTGCTGCCGATGCTGTCCACCATGGGCTTCGACACCTCCCGGGTGGGCTTCATGGGGTGGTCGATGGGCGGATACGGGGCGCTGCACCTGGGTGCCAAGCTGGGGCCGTCGCGCACCGCCGGTATCTGCGCGATCAGCCCGGCGCTGTTCACCTCGTTCACCGAAAGCACCCCCGGGGCGTTCGACAGCTACGACGACTGGGTGCAGAACAGCGTGTCGGGCCTGCCGGCGCTGAATTCGATTCCGCTGCGCGTGGATTGCGGGATCTTCGACCGTTTCTGTTTCGCCACAAGGCAATTCGTCGGCCAACTGAAGACTCCGCCGGCAGGAAGCTTCTCCTTGGGCGGGCACGACATTGGTTACTGGCGCATGCAGCTGCCCGGCGAGCTGGCCTGGATGGCGACCTAGACCACGCAGATGACAGTCCGGCAGGAAGCAGTCGCCAGCGGCCCGCACCGAGCGGAGCGGCGGACTTCCCGAAGGGGTTTTCGGCCCGATATCGAAGGACTGCGGGCCATCGCGGTGGTCGCGGTCGTGGTCTACCACGCGGGCATACCGGGTATCACCGGCGGCTACGTCGGCGTCGACGTCTTCTTCGTCATCTCCGGCTTCCTCATCACCGGGCTGCTGTGGCGGGAGGTCGGCACCACCAACACCGTTGCGCTCGGGCGCTTTTACGGCGCGCGGGCGCGCCGCCTGCTGCCGGCCGCGGCCACCGTCGGCGTCATCACCGCCATCGCGGCGGCCATCGTGCTCCCGCCGTTGCAGGCGCGAACCGTCTTCGTGGACGGCATCGCCAGTGCGTTGTATGTCGGCAACTACCGGTTCGCCACCCAGGGCACCGACTACCTGGCGTCGGGCATGCCGTCCCCGTTCCTGCACTACTGGTCGCTGGGCGTGGAAGAGCAGTTCTATCTGGTGTGGCCGGTGCTGATCATCGGCACGGCCTGGCTGCTCGGGCGGATCCATCCCGGTGCCGCGGCGTCGCGAGCGACCCCTTACGCGGTGGTCCTCGGACTGGTCGGGGCGGCGTCACTGGCGGCCGCCGTGCTGTGCACCCGCACGTCGCCGCCGTGGGCGTTCTTCTCGCTGCCCACCCGGGCCTGGGAACTGGCCGGCGGCGGCCTGGTGGCGCTGTCGCTCCGGCAGTGGCGCCGGCTGCCGCTCCTTCCCGCGGCGGTCGCCGGATGGGGCGGTCTGGGCCTGATCCTGCTGACCTGCACGCAGCTCGGCCCCAGAACCCCCTACCCCGGCACCGCGGCGCTGCTGCCGGTGCTGGGCACCGCGCTGGTGATCGGCGGCGGCTGCGTGACCAAGGGTTTGGGGCCGGGTCGGGTGCTGTGCCGGCCCGCGATGCGGGCGATCGGACGCGTGTCGTACTCGTGGTACCTGTGGCACTGGCCGGTGCTGCTGCTGATGCCGTCCCTGCTGGGCGTGCCGGCGGGCCTGGCGGGCAGGCTGGCCGCGACGCTCGTCTCGGCCGGGCTCGCGGTGATCACCTTGCATCTGGTCGAGAACCCGGGTCGGTTCGCCGCCGCGCTGCGCCGGTCGGCGCGGGCCAGCCTGGCCGTGGCCGCCGCCGCCAGCGCGGCCACCGGGTGCGCTTGCCTGCTGCTACTCAACGTCACACCGGCGCCGGTGGGCCACGGGGCCGCCGCCCCGAGGGCCAACATCGGTGCCCTACCGGCGACGAGCGTCCCCGCCGTCGGTCCTCGGGAGGCACCCAAAGAGGCGGCCGTGCGCCAGGCCTTCGCGCAGGTGCGCGAGGCGGTGGCCGCGTCCGCGGACCTGCGAGCCGTCCCCGCCAACCTCGACCCACCGCTTGCCAAGGCGCCGGCCGACAAGCCGGCCGTGTTCGTCAACGGCTGCGTGCGGTCCTGGCGCGAGGTCGGCCAGGACGAGTGCGCGTCGGGTGACACCGCGTCCCCGACGACCGTGGCGCTCATCGGCGACTCGCACGCCGCCATGTGGCAGCCGGCGTTGCAACAGGTCGCCGAGCAGCGGCACTGGCGGCTGGAGACGCTGGCCAAGGTGACCTGCCCGCTGCAGGACCTGCGCATCACCAGCCCGTACCTGGGCCGTGAGTACACCGAGTGCGAGCTGTGGCGCGGCCAGGTCATGGCACGCATGACGGCCGAAAACCCGCGATTGATCGTGCTGGACATGAGCCGGCGCTACGGCGCCGACTTCGGCTTCACGTCCTACGACCCGGCGTGGATCGACACCCTGGGCCGCACCGTGGCGGCGTTGCGCAGCACCGGCGCGACCGTCCTGGTGTTGGGGCCGGCCGCCGATCCTCATGCGTCCGTGCCGGCGTGCCTGTCGGCCCACCTCGATGACGCCGTCGCCTGCGCGCCGATGCGATCGGCCGGTTTCGACGACGGCGGAATCACCGCGGAACAGGCCGCCACCGCCGCCGGCGGCGGGCACTACGCCGATCTCACCGACCTGTTCTGCGCGCCGGACCGCTGCCCGGTGATCGTCGGCAACACGCTGGTGTTCCGGGACGACAACCACGTGACGACCGAGTACGCGCAACTGCTGGCACCCGTGATGGGCGCGCTGGCCGACCGCGCCCTATCCGACATTTAGCGCGAAATGAACCAATTTCGCGTGACCGAACGTCATACTGATAAAAGGTTTTTGGGAGGTTCGGGATGAGTCCGCTGCTGCTGGTCTGCATCGCGGTCGCCGCGCCGGTCGCCGGAATGGGCCTGATGCAGTTGCAAACACGCCTGGAGCGCTGGGACTACGAGCGACACGCGGAAGACTGAGCGCGAACGCCCGCTCACGTCGACAGCTGCGTTTGGATGAGCGGTGCGATCAGGTCCGCCATGTATTGATGCCCCGCGTCGGTCGGGTGCACGCCGTCCGCGCCGATGAGGTCGGGCCGGTCGACGAACCAGCGTTCGGCGATCGGGTCGACGAACGCCGCGCCGGCGGCTCCGGCCGCGGCGCTGAGCGCATCGCGGATCTGGAACATGGCTTGCGGCACGTCGGCGGTCGGCCACGGCGGTCCGATCACCAGGAACTTGGCCGACGGAGCCAGCCGACGTGCGAGATCGAAAGTGCTGCACACCCTTTCGGCCAGCAGCCCGGGATCGACACCTTGGTCGTTGCGGGAGCCGAAGAACACCACCAGCGCATCGTCGGGCTTGACCGCGTGGGCGGTCAGATCCTCGAAACCACTGCCGTGGTCACCGTGCACGGCGTAGCCGGCTCTGCCCTCGGCCGCCACATCCGGTGCAATGCGCTCGCCGTCCCGAGCCAGGATCTGCCAGGCGCGAGCGGGCCATGACCGAGGACCCTCGCCACCCTCATTGGTCCCGGTGGTATAGGAATCGCTGACGACGACAACGTGGTTCAGGCGATAATCCTGCGTCAGCGTGTCGTAGGCCCGCACCCGCCCCGGATAGCCGACCAGGCCGACTACAAGGGCCAGCCCGACAACGAACGTGGCCAGACGACTCACTAATCCCCCCCATGTGAACGGCATCGTCATGTACCACATCTAGATCAACGCAACGGCCGGTGCGCCCAAATAATTGTCACACCGCGCGGGCCGAAACCGCTTTCCGCGCGCGGTCGATCTGATGAACCTTGCTGCTCGCCGATTCGTCGGGCTCGGCTCTCGAGTGCACGGCTCGCAGGTCGACGATCATGCGCATCCAGCGGCGCGCGGGCTCTTCGACGAAGTGGTACAGCAGGATCGAGACGACCACGGCAATCGCGAGCAGACCCAGGATGTTCCATTTCCACGGGTTGTCCTGCGGAACGAGCTCGAATTGTTCGACGGCCCACCCCCAGGCCGTGTGCACCAGCTCATGAACCATGTACAGGCAAAACGAGATCTCCCCGCCGTAAACGAGCAACCGCGTCGACAGCAGCCGCGGCAGACTACCCACGCCGACTGCCAGCGCCATCACCAGCGGAACGAACAGCAGGTCGACCACCCCGCCGCTGTCCACGACTCCGCTAATC
This sequence comes from uncultured Actinomycetota bacterium, assembly GCA_963785625.1. GTDB lineage: Bacteria > Actinomycetota > Actinomycetes > Mycobacteriales > Mycobacteriaceae > Mycobacterium. The sequence continues at coordinate 161,434 of CAWAWC010000001.1, forward strand.
GGATGGCCATCCAAGAAATAGAGGACGCCCACGACGGTGACGACGAGCAGCGCCGAGAAGTACCCGGCGCCGCGGCGGGCGCGGTCGGTCAACCGCAACCTGCGCACCGCGGCACAGGCCAGCGCCCCGGCGGTGAACTGTGTCACGATGCGCGGCAGCCAACTCCACGGTGTGTAGAACTGACCGCTGGACAACAACAGCGCCACCGGGGGCAACGACGCCGCGAAGGCCAGCCACACGAGGCCGCGTGCCCGCGTGGCGTGCTGCATCCGGAAGATCACCAGAACGAGCACGCCGAACAGCAGATAGGCCAGCCATTCGGCGCAGATCGACCAGGCCGGCCCATCCCAACTGGAATCGTCGAAGTAGGGCTGGAACCAGAGCTGCACCAGCAGGATCTGGCGCACGTAGCTGATCGCGGTGAGTCGACCGGCGTCCGGCGAAGGCACATGCCCGACGTGCAGGGTGAAGATCAACCACAGGGCCGCGAGGTGCAGGGTGACCAGGTACACCGGCCACACCCTGGCCAGCCGCAGCCACAGGAAGTGCAGGGTGGCGCGCGTCGACCACGACCGGCCCATGCGGTCGAGGTAGTTCCAGGTCAGCACGAACCCGCTGAGGATGAAGAACAGGTCGACGCCTTGGGCGCCGCAGTTGAGCACCGGCGCGAGCGCGTCCCGGAGATCGGGTGACGCATCGGCCAGCATCGGCCGGAAGTGAAACAACACCACCCAGAGCGCGGCGACGATGCGGAGTCCGGTCAGGGCCCTGATCTCTCCGGTGCGCACGATGCTCTTTCCGTCTGGACTGTGCCTGTTTCGGTCGCCTTGAAGACGAATCTGTGATGAACTGGCCGGCCTTCTTGAGACCATGTCGCGATTTCAACCCCCGCCCCGCAACCGGCAGCCATGGCAGCCTAACAGCGCGATCGGCCCGATGGAGTGAGGGGTTTCGGCGTGGCCGCGCCGCCCGGCGCGCCCGAAATTTGCCCGGTTGCGCGCGGGCGCATCCAAATTCGCCTCTTAGCAAAGAGTTAGAGCCGGTTGTCGGTCCCCTTAGGTTTGCGGCTTAACGTTGTGGTCAGCGAGCTTGTGGGGCCGCGCAGGAGGTTGCTCATGACTAGCACGACCACCACCTTTGAGTGCGGTGACGCCCGGATCCGGGCGCACTGTCGTCACCTGGCGACGGTCGTCACCATCCAGGGCGAGATCGATGCCGTCAACGTCGACCGGATCGGCCAATACCTCCGCCGTTTCCTCCTGGGCGACAGCCCGGTGGTGCTCGACATGAGTGAGGTCAGCCGCTTCGCCGTTGCCGGTATGTCGCTGTTGTGGACTTTCGACGACGACTGCCGAGCCGCCGGAGTGGAGTGGACGTTGGTCGCGGGCCCGGCGGTCACCGAGATGCTAAGTGCCGCCGCTGCCGAGGACACCTTCCCGGTTACGCGGTCGGTGCACGAGGCGCTCCACAACCTGGCCGACGCCATCGTCAGCCGCCGTCAGCTGGTGCTGCCGCTCATCAAGAAGACGGCCTAAACCGTCCGGGAGCGCCTCTGAGGGCGCCTTAGCCGGGCGATCCCCACCACCGCCAGCACCCCGGCGGTCGTGATCAGCACCATGGTCAGCAGCAGCTGCTGCGGGTCGTAGACCAACGACGAGGTGAACGGCTGCCCCTCAGCAACGGGCGCGACCCGCACCGTGTGGCGCGCATGCAGCCAGCTCTCCCCGGCGCCGGCCAGCGCGGCGCAGGCCAACGCGAGTTCGATCAGTGCCCGGGTGATCACAGCTCCGACCCAAGGTCGTCGTCACGATCGGCGTCGGCGCCGAAATCGGACCGGGCCGGCTCCACCCGCTCCTGCACCAGCGGGGTGAGCGCCTCCCGAAGATGGCGGTGACGACGCGCCCACGCCTGGGCGGTGCGGCCCCCGGTGAGCTTGAGCCCGATGCCGATCCGGCCGCGCGGCACCCCGGCCAGTTCGCCGAGCGCCCGCGCCGACTGCCACTTCGCCAGCTCCTTGCCGGACGCCTCGTGGTTCTCGGCCTCCGGATAGACCTTGACAATCTCGCGGACCAGGATTGTTTCGGTGCCCTCGCGCAGGGCGTCCTCGGTCAACTCGACCGACACGTGGATTCGCGCCGCCTTGACCTGCAACGCCACGAACGCCGACACCATCACCAGAAAGATCGCCGGGACCACTAGGCCCACACCGGCACCGCTCCACACCTCGATCAGAACCATCGATACCGCCGAGACCGGGCCCAAAAGCACCCAGTACCAGCTGGCGCCGGGTTCGTAGAACAACGGCTTGGGGTCGGTATCCCTCGCTGACGTCAAAGCACGCCCCATTCTCACGAAAGCCAAGCCGCGGCGGCCGTGGCCCAGTAGGTGAGCACGATATCGGCCCCGGCGCGGCGGATGCTCGTCAATGACTCCAACGCCGCGGCGCGCTCGTCGACCCAGTTGTTCGCGGCCGCGGCGCGAATCATCGCGTACTCACCCGACACCTGGTAGGCGGCCACCGGGACCGGCGAGATCGTGGCCGCCGCAGACACTACGTCGAGGTAGCCCAACGCGGGCTTGACCATCACCATGTCCGCGCCCTCCTCGAGATCCAGCGCGATCTCGCGCAGCGCCTCGCGGGCGTTGCCCGGCTCCTGCTGATAGGTGCGCCGGTCTCCGGACAGGCTGGAGCTCACCGCCTCGCGGAACGGGCCGTAGAACGCCGAGGCGAACTTGGCGGCGTAGGCGAGGATCGCCACGTCGGTGTAGCCCGCGGCGTCCAAGCCGTCGCGGATTGCGCCCACCTGGCCATCCATCATCCCGCTCGGCCCAACCACGTGGGCCCCCGATTCCGCTTGCGCCACAGCCAGTTTCACGTACCGCATCAGCGTGGCATCGTTGTCGACCCGGCCCCGGTCGTCGAGGACGCCGCAGTGCCCGTGGTCGGTGAACTCGTCCAGGCAGGTGTCGGCCATCAATACGGTGGCCTCGCCGAGATCCTTGGCGAGATCGCGCAGGGCGACGTTGAGGATGCCGTCGGGGTCGGTGCCGGCCGAGCCGGTGGGGTCCTTGTCCTCGTCGCGCGGCACACCGAACAGCATCAGCCCGCCCACCCCGGCGGCGACGGCATCGGCCGCGGCGCTGCGGAGCGAATCCCGGGTGTGCTGGACAACGCCCGGCATCGACGAGATCGGCCGCGGTTCGTCGATGCCGTCGGCGACGAACATCGGCAGCACCAAATGCCTTGGCTCCAAAGAGGTTTGCGCCACCAACCGACGTAACGCGGGGGTGGAGCGGAGCCGGCGCGGTCGCTGCCGCGGGTAGCCGCTGGACCTCATGAGCGGCGACCTGGGGGCACCACCCGCTTGCGGGGGACTGCGCCCGGCTGCGCCGCGCTGGCGATCGCCACTAGCGCCTGCGGCTCTTCTTACGCGGCGGTGGCAGCGCGCCCTCGGCACGCAACCGCGCGGCGTGCTCGGCCAGGGCGTCGACCAGCGGACCGATGGCGGCGGTGTCCGGCTGGACGTCGACCCGCAACCCGAACTCGGCGGCGGTCTGGGCGGTCTTGGGTCCGATGCAGGCGATGATGGTCCGCGCGTGCGGCTTACCTGCGATGCCGACCAGGTTCCGCACCGTCGAGCTGGACGTGAAGCACACCGCGTCGAAGCCGCCCGTCTTGATCATTTCGCGGGTGGTCGCCGGCGGCGGTGCGGCGCGCACGGTCCGGTAGGCGGTGACGTCCTCGATCTCCCAGCCGAGTTCGCGCAGGCCCTCGGCCAGCGTCTCGGTGGCGATGTCGGCGCGCGGCAGCAGGACACGGTTCACCGGGTCGAAAACGCTGTCATACGGCGGGAAGTCGTCCAGCAGACCCAGTGAGGACTGCTCGCCGGCCGGCACCAGCTCGGGGCTGATACCGAAGGCGCGGACCCGGTCGGCCGTCGCCTCGCCCACGCAGGCAATCTTCACCCCGGAGAACGCGCGGGCGTCGAGGCCGAACTCGCCGAACTTCTCCCACACCGCGCGCACCGCGTTGGTGGAGGTGAACACCACCCACTGGAAACGGCCGTCGACCAGGCCCTTGACGGCCCGCTCCATCTGGGCGGGACTGCGCGGCGGCTCGACGGCGATGGTCGGCACCTCGATCGGGAGCGCGCCGTAGGACGTCAGCCGCTCGCTCATCTCGCCGGCCTGGTCCTTGGTGCGGGGCACCAACACGGTCCAGCCATACAGTGCGCGGCTCTCCCACCAGTTGAGCTTCGCCCGGCTGGCCACCGTCTTGCCGATGGTCACCACCAGCGGTCCGGTCAGCAGGCCGGCAGGGTCCGCACCGCCCAATACCGCCGGGTCGGTCAACCCGTGCAGCGTGGTTTCGACCGACCGCTGCTGGCAGGTGGTGCCCTGGGCGGTCACCACGCAGGGGGTGGCCTCGGCCAGCTCGTGGTCGATGAGGGCGCGCGCCACGTCCGGCAGGTACGACGCGGTGGCCTGCAGGATCAGCGGGCCGGGCGCCGCGGCCAGCGCGTCCCAGTCGATGTCATTGGGGTCGCCGCGCACGTCGGCGACGGTGTGCGACGAGCCCAGCGGCAGTCCCGCGTAGGTGGGGACGGCGCTGGTGGGGGCCAGGCCGGGCACAATCTCGATGGGCAGGTGGCTCCGGGCGACGGTGTTTACCTCGGTGATGACCGCGTCGACCGTCAGCGGGTCGCCGGCCACCAGCCGCACCACTTCGATGCCGGCGCGGGCCTCGGCGACCAGCGTTTTGGCGACCTCGGCGGGCTCACCCAGCGCGGGACGGACGTCGGGGCCGCCGGTTATCACCGCGGGCGAGGCCCCGCCTTGGTGGGTGTCGGCGTCGGTGGCACCCTCGGCGGGCCCATCCGTGTTCGGGGGAGCCGGGGCGGCCGGCGCCGGGCCGGAAACCGGTGGCAGGTCCTTGCCGATCAACGCCAGCACCGGCTCGGGCACGTCGGGGTCGATGAACACCAGGGCGGCGTTCGCCAGCACCGTGACGGCCCGCGTGGTCAACAATCCCGGGTCGCCCGGACCGGAACCCACGTAAGTGATGTGGCCCGGTCTCGGCTTACGCCCTCGCAAGGCTGATTGGCGAGTCATTGTCGCTCCCACGTCCTTTTCTCAATCTTCTCGCGCGGGTTCTTTTCGCCGCGCAGCCCGCATCAGCTCCCGGGCGCCAAGCTCGAACAACTCTGCGGCCACCGAGAGCCCAAGCTCTCGTGCCCGACCGGGAGTGCCGATGCCGGACGCGCGGATCACATCGGACCCGTCCAGCGCCGCCACGCAACCGCGCAGCGACAGCTCTTCGAAGACGCGGCCGTCGTCATCGATGGACTCGACCACTTCGGCGATCGCGCCCACCGGTGCAGAGCAGCCGGCCTCCAATTCGGCCAACAGGGCTCGCTCCGCGGTGACCGCCGCGCGCGTGTCGGCGTCGTCCAACTCCGCCAGCACCGCCGCTAACCGGGTGTCGCCGGCGCGGCATTCCACGGCGAGCGCGCCCTGAGCCGGTGCTGGCAACATCTGCACCGGCTCTAGCGTCTCGGTGACGTCGTCGAGGCGGCCCAGCCGGGCGAGGCCGGCGCGGGCCACCACGATCGCGTCAAGATCACCACTGCTTACCCTGTTCAACCTGGTATCTAGGTTGCCTCGTAGGGGGCGGATTTCCAAACCGAGACCCAATGCTCTAAGCTGTGCGGCCCGCCGCGGGGACGACGTGCCCACCAGCGACCCCGCCGGCAACTCCCCCAGCACCAGCCCGTCGCGGGCCACCACCGCGTCGCGGGGGTCATGGCGGGTGGGTATCGCCGCGATCGTGAACCTCGGGTCGTCGGCGGTCGGCAAATCCTTGTGCGAGTGCACGGCGGCGTCGACCCGGCCGTCCTCGATGGCCTCGCGCAGCGCGGTGGTGAAGACACCCACGCCCAGGGTCTCAATGGGGGCCGACGAGCGGTCGCCGGCGGTGGTGATGGTCACCAACTCCGCGGGGTGGCCGTTGGCGATCAGGGCGTCCCTGACGACGCCGGCCTGGGTGGTGGCCAACAGACTGCCCCGGGTGCCTATCCGGATCACGTGCGCCAATCGGCTACTCGGCGGTGGGCTGGGCGGCACCGGCGTCGAATCCGCTTGCCGCCATGGGCAATTCGCCCGCGGCAAGCGCATCGACGGCGGTCTGGTCGAGTTCGAAGAGCTCCCGCAGCGCCTCGGCGTAGCTGTCACCACCGGGGGCACTGGCGAGCTGTTTGATCCGTACGGTGGGCGCGTGCAGCAGCTTGTCCACCACCCGTCGTACGGTGCGGGCCACCTCTTCGCGCTCGGCGCCGGCCAGCCCGGGCAGCCGGTTGTCCAGGCGCAGCAGCTCCGCTTCGACCACATCGGCGGCCCGCCGGCGCAACGCCGTCACGGTCGGGGTGACCTCGGCCATCCGCTGGCCCGCCAGGTAGGTGGCGACTTCGGCCGCCACGATGTGGCGGGCGGCGTCGACGTCGGCGGCCGCCGCGTGGGCCGACGGCTCACCTTGCACGCGGTCCACGTCGACGACCCACACGCCGGGCAGCCCGGCCACCGCCGGATCGACGTCGCGGGGCATGCCCAGGTCACAGATCGCCAGCGGGCGGGTGGCTTCGTCGCGGTGCACGGTGGCCAGCGCGTAATGCACGTCGGCCAACGACACCACCGGACTCACCGCCCCCGTGCAGCTGACCACGACGTCGGCGTCCGCCAGCGCGTCGGCCACGCGGTCGAGCGTCAGCGCGTCGGCCCGGACCCCCGTTTCGCGGATCTTGCGGGCCAGCCGCTGCGCCCGGGACACCGACCGGTTGAGGACATGAACGTGGGCGATGCCGGCCTGGGACAGGTGCACCGCCGACAACGCGCCCATCGCTCCGGCGCCGATCACCGCGGCCGTCTTTCCGTCAAGCCCGCCCAGGCGACGTTCGGCCATACTCAGGGCCACCGACACCACGGATGCGCCGGCGGCGTCGATGGCGGTTTCGGAGTGCACCCGTTTGCCCGCCGACAGGGCCCGCTGGGCCAGCTCGTGCAGCACCCGGCCCACGGTGCGATTGGCCTCGGCCGCGGCATAGGCGCGGCGCACCTGACCGAGCACCTGCTGCTCGCCCACGACCGCCGAATCCAGGCCGCTGGCGACGGCGAACAGGTGCTCTACGGCGGCCTCGCTGTAGCGGACGTACGCGTGTTGGGTCAGATCGCCCATTGACATGCCGGAGTACTCGGACAGCACCTGCCCGATGACCGCCAACCCGCCGTGGAACGCGTCCACCACCGCATAGACCTCGACCCGGTTGCACGTCGACAGCACCATGGCCTCGGTCACCAGCGGCGACTGCAGCACCCGGTCGACGATCTTGCCCTGATCGGATTCGTCGATGCTGAGTTGTTCCAGGACGGAGACCGGCGCACTACGGTGCGAAACCCCGAAGAGCAAGACGCTCACGGCAGCATCACCTGGCCAGCTCCCTTGCTTCCTCCAGTGACTGAACTGGTGTCCACGGTAATCGCTTATGAGGTGGGCTACCAAATAATTGCCGAGCGTCACAGTCGGCCCGTGCGGGCCCCCTCGTCACCGAGCCAGGTCCGCCCGCAGTCGCGCCTCGTCGATGTCCCAGTAGCTGTGCTCGCGGCCATCGAGCAGGATCACCGGCAACCGGTCGCCGAACTCGGCCCGCAGCGCGGGGTTGCCGGCCGAAGCCGCGGCGTCGACGTCAATGGTCGACAGGTCGAAGCGGAGCTCACCGGCCAATTCGGCCAGCCGGGCGTGCACCCGCTCGCAGATGGCGCACCCGTCGCGGGTGAGCAACTCCACCTGCGGCCGGTTTGTGACCGCGTTCATGGGTGAATTGTGGCACCGCGCGGTCCTCGTTAGGTTGCCGCTGTGGCTGCCAACACCGTGCGCGTCGACCCGGCAACGATGCAACGGGTCGCCCGAGCGGTGAACGACGGCGCCGAGGATTTGCGGAACCGGCTTGCCGATCTGGACCGCACAGTCGCCGCCCTGCTGGGCGGCTGGCGCGGTGCGTCCGGGAGCGCCTATGCCGCGGCGTGGGAGCAGTGGCATCGCGGAGCCGGCGAGGTGCAGGCGGGCCTGTCGATCCTGGCGCGGTCGCTCGCCGAGGCCGGCGCCGGGTACCAACAAAACGAAACCCAATCCGCACGGGCGCTGCACGAGGTGGTGGGCGGTGGCTGAGCCGTTCCGCGTTGATCCCGAAGCGCTGGCCGATGCGGTGCAGCGGATGGCCGAGTTCGGGCGGTACGCCGAACGCATGGTCGCCGAAATCGATTCTGTCGTCACGCATTTGCATGCGACGTGGACCGGGGAAGGCGCGGCGGCCCACGCTGAGGCGCACCGCCGCTGGACTCACGGCGAGACGATGATGCGCGAGGCGCTGGCTCGATTGAAGGGCGCCGGCGCGACCGCGCACGCCAACTACACCGGCGCAATGGCAACGAATTTGGCCATGTGGTCGTGAGCTGACGCGGGCTGGCCGCCGCGGACCCTGACGCGACTGCAACCGCACACCAGAGACGTAAACCTGCCCATCACGTCTGCCGCATAAGGCCGGATAGGGTTGGATACCGCCTCACTCACGGGGCAGCGGGCAGGACAGCGACCTAGGAGGTTCGGTGATGGCTTCCTCCGACCCGGACAGCGCCGACGTCAGTCGCGCTGACCTGGAGTCGCTGGCCGCCGACGCCAGCGTCGCCCGCGCTCTCGAGGGCATGCGGGAGGCGGCCGCCTCAGAGGGTTCAGCGGGCCGCCCGCAGCCGCCGGTCGACCTGACCGCGGCCGCCTTCTTCGACGTGGACAACACGCTGGTGCAGGGTTCGTCCGCGGTCCATTTCGGGCGCGGGCTGGCCGCCCGCCGCTACTTCACCTATCGCGACGTGCTGGGATTCATCTACGCGCAGGCCAAGTTTCAGCTGCTGGGCAAGGAGAACAGCAACGACGTCGCCGCTGGCCGGCGCAAGGCGCTGGCCTTCATCGAGGGGCGATCCGTCGAGGAGCTGGAAAGGCTGGGCGAGGAGATCTACGACGAGATCATCGCCGACAAGATCTGGGCCGGCACCCGCGAGCTCACGCAGATGCACCTCGACGCCGGGCAGCAGGTGTGGCTGATCACCGCCACGCCCTACGAGCTCGCGGCGACGATCGCGCGCCGGCTCGGCCTGACCGGCGCCCTGGGCACCGTCGCCGAGTCAGTCGACGGCGTGTTCACCGGCAGGCTGGTCGGCGAGATCCTGCACGGCACCGGCAAGGCGCACGCCGTGCGGTCGTTGGCGATCCGGGAGGGCCTCAAACTCAAACGCTGCACCGCCTACTCGGACAGCTACAACGACGTGCCCATGCTGTCGCTTGTCGGCACCGCGGTCGCCATCAACCCGGACGCCCGATTGCGCGCGCTGGCCCGCGAACGTGACTGGGAGATCCGCGATTTCCGCACCGCTCGCAAGGCCGCCCGGATCGGGGTCCCGTCGGCTCTGGCTCTCGGCGCGGCCGGCGGCGCACTGGCAGCAGTGGCATCGCGGCGCCAATCGCGCTGATAAGCTGCGCCGCTGAGACATCCTCGAGCGGAGAGCAAAGCGGCATGACAGTCCACCAAGAAGCCGAAGGACTCATCGGCAGCAACTATCGGGCACCGGACTATTTCGAGGTCGGGCGCGAGAAGATCCGGGAGTTCGCGCTGGCGGTCAAAGACGACCACCCCACGCATTTCAGCGAGGCTGACGCCGCCGAAGCCGGTTACCCCGCGCTGGTGGCGCCCCTGACATTCGTGGCGGTCGCCGGACGGCGGGTGCAGCTGGAGATCTTCACCAAATTCAAGATCCCGATCAACATCGCCCGCGTCTTCCACCGGGACCAGAAGTTCACGTTCCATCGGCCCGTCCTGGCCAACGACAAGCTGTACTTCGACACCTACCTGGACTCGGTGTTAGAGTCCCACGGCACGGTGATCGCGGAGATCCGTAGTGAGATCACCGACGCCGAGGGGAAGCCGGTTGTCACCGGCGTCGTAACGATGCTGGGGGAATCGGCACACCAAGAGGCTGGCACCGAAGAAACCGTTGCCGCAATTGCATCCATATCTGCCGGGAAAGTAGGGTCAGATTGATGACGCCACAGGGTGAAACGGGTGGCACCCAGCTGAAGCCGCCGGTTGAAGCAGTCCGATCCCACTACGACAAGTCCAACGAGTTCTTCAAGCTCTGGCTCGACCCGTCGATGACCTACAGCTGTGCCTACTTCGAGCGTCCCGACATGACGCTGGAAGAGGCGCAGTACGCCAAGCGCAAGCTCGCGCTGGACAAGCTGAACCTCGAGCCCGGCATGACCCTGCTCGACATCGGCTGCGGCTGGGGCGCAACCATGCGGCATGCGGTGCAGGAGTACGACGTCAACGTGATCGGCTTGACGCTGAGCGAGAACCAGTACGCCCACGACGTGGAGAAGTTCAAAGAGGTCGACAGCCCCCGCCGCAAAGAGGTCCGGATTCAGGGCTGGGAGGAATTCGACGAGCCGGTCGACCGCATCGTCTCACTGGGCGCGTTCGAGCACTTCGCCGACGGCGCCGGCGACGCCGGGTTCGAGCGCTACGACACCTTCTTCAAGAAGTTCTACAGCTTGACGCCCGACGACGGCCGGATGCTGCTGCACACGATCACCGTCCCGGACAAGGACGAGGCCGCGGAGCTTGGCCTGACCTCGCCGATGAGCCTGCTGCGCTTCATCAAGTTCATCCTTACCGAGATCTTCCCGGGTGGCCGGCTGCCCCGGATCTCGCAGATCGACCACTACTCGTCCAACGCCGGCTGGAAGGTCGAGCGCTACCACCGGATCGGGTCCGACTACGTTCCCACGCTGAACGCCTGGGCAGATGCGCTGGAAGCCCACAAGGATGAGGCGATCGCCCTGAAGGGGCGGGAGACTTACGACATCTACATGCACTACCTGCGGGGCTGCTCGGACCTGTTCCGCGACCACTACACGGACGTCTGCCAGTTCACTCTGGTCAAGTAGTCCTGCTACGCAAAACGCCCCGGCGCCGTTCGCGTCGGGGCGTTTGCTTGCTGCCTCGGTCGCGAGGTACGAGTAGCCGCAGTCAGCCGAAGAAGATGTTGCGACGCCCGGCCAGCAACCGGTACAGCGTCTGCTGGATCGTCTCCCGCACCTGGTCGGTCAGCTCGAAGGTCACCATCGGGTCGTCGGCGTCCGAAGCGGTGTAGTCGTTGGTGTAGATCGGCTCGCCGAACGCGATGCGCCACTTCGACGGCAAGGGCACTAAACCCGCGGGCCCGGCCAGCGGGAATAGCGGCGTGATCGGGAAGTAAGGCAGCCCGAACAGCCTCGCCAGCAGCTTCACGTCGGTCAGCATCGGGTAGATCTCTTCGGAACCGATGATCGAGCAGGGGATGATGGGCGCCTTGGTGTGCAGCGCCGCCGTCACGAACCCGCCACGGCCGAAGCGCTGCAACCGGTAGCGGTCCTCGAAGCGCTTGCCCAGCCCCTTGTAGCCCTCGGGGAACACGGCGGTGAGCTCGCCCGCGGCGAGGAGCCGGTGCGCGTCGGTCGTGCACGCCATGGTGTGGCCGGCCCTGCGGGCCGCCTCGCCCACGACGGGCAGGTCGAACACCATGTCGGCGGCCAGCAGCCGCAAATCCCGGTGGGCCGGATGCTCGTCGTGCACCGCCACCGACAGCATCAGCCCATCGAACGGCAGGACCCCGGCGTGGTTGGCGACCAGTAACGCGGCACCGTCGTCGGGCAGGTTCTCGATACCGCTGACCTCGACCCGGAACCACGACTTGAAGAAGAACCTCAGCAACGGCCGGACGACCGCGCTGTTGAAGTGCGGATCGAAGCCGAACTCGTCGACGGTGTAGTCGCCGGTGAGCCGCTGGCGCAGAAATCCGGCCACCGCGGCGACGCGCCGGGCGAGATCGTTGAGGGGCGCCTCGGCGGTGGGTGACGCTCCGGCGGCGCGCCGGTGCTCGTCGATTTCGCGGACGACGGCGGCGATCTGTTCGGCCGATGCCCGGTCGCGCGGATCGGACAACAATGACGGATGTTGACGGGCCGACTCCGCCCGTTGATCGGCTCTGCGACGCGCCGCTACCCGACCCCGATTTGTGTGCAGTGGAATGACGTTGGCTCTGGTTTCACCCGCCACGATATCTACCTGACCCCACCCCATGGAATTGGATTTCGGCTACCCCAGCGCTGCGCTAAGGCAATGGCGCGATCTTCCCAGGAGCGTACCCGATTAGGGTCGATAATGGGAGTCAAGCCGCGGCCGCGAACGTAGTCGTCGAAGGCCTCCGCCGTCGTCCATTTGGGCTGGTAGCCGAGATCCGTGCGCATCCGGGTGGTGTCCATGACGCGGCCGTAACTCAAATAATCAAACTGATCGCGACTGATCTCGTTGTAGCGGTTGGCCCGCCGCAGCGAGTCGAGCGCCCAGACCCCGAAACCCGGTACCGGCAAGGGAATCCGGCCGGCCCGCCGGATGGCCTGCGACAGCATCATGATGCCGTCGGCGCCGATGTTGAACGTGCCGGCCTTGCCGGCCATCGCCGCACGCTCCAGCGCGCCGAGCGCGTCCTGCTCGTGCAGCAACTGCAGCCGCGCATCGCGGCCGAACATGGTGGGCACCAACGGCCCGGCCAGGTACCGCGACAGCGTGGTGTCCATCGCCGGGCCGATCATGTTGGCCAGCCGCAGGATGGTCACCGCGATGTCGGGGCGGCGCCTCCCCAATCCGCGCGCGTAGCCCTCGATATCGAGGCTGTCCTTGGCGAAGCCGCCGCGGAAGGGTCGACGGCTGGTGCTGTCCTCGGTGAACATGACCGGGTCGTGCGGGCTGGAGCCGTACACCTCCGACGTCGACTTCAGCACGACGCGACGCACCGACGGCGCCTTCTGGCAGGCCGCGAACAGTTGCATCGCGCCCATCACGTTGATTTCCTTCAGCGCCGCGGTTCCGCCGGACCGCGGCGCGTAGGACGCCGCCGCGGCGTGCACCACCGTGTCGACATCGCCGTTGCGAATCACCTTGGCAATGAAGGGATTTCGAATGTCAGCGCGGACAAACTCGGCGCGGCCCATCCGGCGCAGCATGTCCTTGCTGGGGGCGATCGCGTCCACCGCGATGACCCCTTTGATCAACGGGTTCTGCGCGAGCCGAGCGGTCAGGTAACCGCCCAGGAAACGGCACGCACCGGTAACCAGCACCACCTTGGGGTAGTGCACGGTGTCAGTTGGGCCGCCGCCAGTCCCGGCGCCTTCCCCGCTCGACGAATCCACTCAAATAGCCTAACGGCCAGGCGGGACGGCGGCGTGACGGCAGCGTGATGGTGGGCGCGGGCCGGGGCTTACTTGCCGAGTTTTCTGCGCTGCACCCGGGTACGACGCAGCAGTTTGCGGTGCTTCTTCTTCGACATGCGCTTGCGCCGCTTCTTGATTACTGAACCCATACTGAACCTATTGACTCCGCTGACTCCGCTATCTGACCCGGGACGCTTCCAGGGGCTTTAAGAATGACCTCGCCACTTTACCCGGCTGGCCACGCCCAACACCAAACCGGCGCTGGTTGGCCGCCACGTGACTAGCGCGTCACACGTTGAGGTCGAGCGGAGCCGGGTTTCGGGTCAGCCCGCGTCGAAGTACGACGTCTCCAGCATGTCGTGAACGGCCTTGGCGTGCACCCGGAAGGACCGCCCGACCCGAACCGCGGGCAGCTCGCCGTTGTGCACCAGGCGGTACACCGTCATCTTGGACACCCGCATCAACGCCGCCACCTCGGCGACGGTGAGGAATTGTGTCCTGGCCTGCTGGCCATCGACGGAGCTGGTGTCCCGCCCCTTACCTGCAGAATCTCGCGCTGATGGCCCGTTCGTAGACGTCATCGCAACCCAATCGTGTCAGGCACGCGCAATACCAGCGGCTTCCCCTCCGCCGGCACCCACACGTGCATACAGAAAGGAGAATAGCGGGACTAATGGGGTTAGTGGTACTGGTGAGGGACAATCGGTTCGAAAAACTTCAATTACTCCGATGTAATTCTTAGCTGCTCAGAGCGTCTTTTTGCGGCCTGAACCGCCGCATCGACAGCCATCCTCAACCCGCCCCGCTCCAGTTCGCGCAGCGCAGCGGCGGTGGTACCGCCGGGCGAGGTGACCGTCGCCCTCAGCTGCGCCGCCGTAGCGTCGGGCAGGATCCCGAGCGCCTCAGCCCGTCCCTGTCCCGAGGCAGGTCGCCGGTCGGAATCCATCCGTTCCAGCAGCATGGCCGCCGAACCCGCCATGGTCTGCGCGGTCAGGGCCGTGGCCACCTGACGGCTCAGCCCGGCCGCGACACCGGCGTCTACGAGGGCCTCGACCATCAGGAAGAAGTACGCCGGACCGGAGCCGGACAGCGCGGTGACGGCGTCCATCTGGGATTCGGGAACGGTCAGTACGCCGCCGACGGAGTCGAAGAGGGCCGAGACCTCCTCCAACTGCGGATCGGTGACGAAGCGGCCCTTGACCAGGGCGGTGACGCCAGCACCCACCAGCGCCGCCGCGTTCGGCATCGCCCGGACCACCGGCGTTCCGGCCGGCAATTTGGACTCGAAGTACGCGATCGAGATGCCCGCCGCGACCGTGACGAACACCTGCTCCGCGCTGTCGCTTTCGGCTGCCGTGGCCACCCGGGCCACCTCCCCCATCACCGACTCGACATCGCCGGGCTTGACGGCGACGACGACGAAGGACGCGTTGTCCACAGCGTCCGTGACCGAGGCGACCAACACCGAATAGGTGTCCGCCAGGTACTTGGCGCGCTCGGGCACCCGTTCGGCCACGACCAGGTCTTTGACCTGCCGCCCCGCGCGCAGCAGACCCGACAGCAATGCCTCCCCGATGCTGCCGCCACCGATGATCGCGATTCTTGCCATGCCGGACAGCATCGCAGACAGCCCGAGTTCGCCGGGCTAGCGGGGCGGGGGGACCAGGGCCAGTTGGCGCGCTTGCACCACGAGGCGGCCCAGGCTGTCGACGACGATGTGGTCCTCGTCGAACCAGTCGTGGCCGATCTCCATGCACGTGGCGATGATGCGCAGCCAGCCATCTGCCGGACGAGCTCGCAGGAAGGCGGTGAGCTGGACGGTGGGCGCCCAGCCGGTGCGGTCGACGGTGAAGGTCACCGGCGCGGACAGATCGCCGCACATCAGCGCGAACAGCGCGTCCGGTGCAGCGCCGCGGGGGCGCGCCCACATCTGGATCATCGGTGGGCGCCCGTCATCACCAAGCTGCATGGTCGACAGCAGCGGCCGCACGTCGCAGCCTTCCCCCAGGTGCACCAGGCCGGCCAGCGGATGGCCGGGCCCGATCGGGGCGATGTCGTCGGGCGGTTCCGGCGCCATCAGGTCCAGCACCGGGTTTGCCGACAGCAGGGGCGCAATATCGCCGCCGGGAGGAAAGTGCTCCGGCTCGCCGAGATTGACCACGGCGTGCACCGCGGTCCGCTCACCCTGGGTCAGCTCGACATCCACGACGCTGATCCGGCGCCCCCGCTTGCGGATCGACGTCGCCAGCCGCATCGGCCCGGGATCCGGCGCCGACAGGAAGCTCGCCGACACGGCAACGGGTTCCAGTCCGGTCGACTGGCCGTCACAAGCGGTGCGCGCGGCGTTGGCGCACAGGGCCAGCATCGCGCCCCCGTGCACCTTGGGCCCTATGGTCCAGTGCTTGTTGAGTTCGCCTTCATAAACGCCTGGGTATACGCCTGGGGCGACCTCCCGCAACGACATTGCGGTGGTGAATAACGCGTCCATGGTCTCCCAAGTGGTCTTCCAAGAATTACCGCAGCAGGTGCGTGCGGGCGAACTGCAACGATTCGGCGAGCATGCTCTCGCGCTCGCTGGCTGAACGCGCGCTGGAGGTGGACACTTCCAGGATGACGTGACCGGCGAAACGGCCGCCGGCCAGCATCTGACACACCTCGGCGGTCGGCTGCGTGCCGCGCCCCGGTATCAGGTGCTCGTCGGCGGGCAATCCGCTGCCGTCGCACAGATGCAGATGAACGAGATCCGCCCCCATGCGCCGCGCCATGTCCAGCGAGTCGGTGCCCGCGGTCGCGGTATGGGACAGGTCCAGCGTGTAGTGCGCGTGGTTACCGTCCAGCGGGTCGTAGGACGGCGCGAAGGCCGAAATCGCCGGCCCGGGGCCGCCGCCGCGCTTGCGCATCCGTTCCAGTGACTGGCCGGCCCCGAAAAACCGGTCCGCGCGGAACGGGAACATGTTCTCCACGGCCACCATGACGTCGCTCGACGCCTCGAGGGCCGCCACCTGCTCGCCAAATCCCTCGGCGTAGCGCCGTTGCCAGCGAAACGGCGGATGCACGACGACGGTCTGGGCGCCGAGTTTCTCGGCGGCCCGCACGCTGCGTTCCAGTTTGGGAATCGGGTTGGCGCCCCACACCCGCTGCGAGATCAGCAGGCAGGGGGCGTGCACGGACAACACCGGCACGCGATAGCGCCGGGACAGCTTCCGGACGGCGTCGATGTCCTGACTGACCGACTCACTCCACACCATCAGCTCGACCCCGTCGTAGCCGAGCCGCGCCGCATACTCGAACGCGGCCTCGGCCCGCAAGGGGTACACCGAGGCCGTCGAAAGTCCGACTTGGATTGCGGGGCGCAATGGTCTGTGTGGTTCCGAGTAGGTTCCTGAAGAGGTGGGCTAGCCGGACTGCAACGACAACGCCAGCGGCCCCAGGGTGATCAGCGCCCCAACCGCAACCGCGATCAACGTGCTGGCAATGTCCTCGGTTTTGCGAACCACCCGAACCCCCATCACGAGGCCGAGGATGACCAGAACCGAGAGCACCAGCGCCACGATGCTGTTCCAGCGCCACAACTGGTCGAACGCCACGAACAGCCCGGCCCCGAAGGCGACGGCCAGCACCGACTGCAACACGACCACGGTGCCGCGCCACAGCGCCTCGAGGCGGTCGCGCACTCCGCCGACTTCCCGGG
Organism: uncultured Actinomycetota bacterium; assembly: GCA_963785625.1. Lineage (GTDB taxonomy): Bacteria > Actinomycetota > Actinomycetes > Mycobacteriales > Mycobacteriaceae > Mycobacterium. The sequence continues at coordinate 178,476 of CAWAWC010000001.1, forward strand.
TCTCGTCCGCACGGTCGGCCCCGACGTCGAGCCGGTCCGCTTCGGCTTCCCCTTCGCCGGCCAGCGCCGGTGACTGCGCGTCCGCCGCGGTCTTCTCCGCGCCGCCCCGTCGGGCCAGCTCGTCGGCCAGGGTCTGCCCGCCGAACAGCGTCGAGTCCGAATCCCGCAGGTAGGAGCGCACGTACGCGGAGTCCTCGGTCGCGGGCTCGGCTTCGCGGATCTCGGCGTCCATCACGTCCACCGGGGTGCCCGCATAGTGGTCCACCGGGTCCGGACTCATGTCCTCGGCGCCGGATTGTCCCGCCTCGCCTTCGGCGCTGTGCAGTGGCCGCGGGTACTCGCTGCGCTCCGGTCCCGACGCGCGTGGTGGCTGCGGCGGTGACATGGGCCAGCGCGGCTCGGGTTCGGCCCAGTAAGCGGTTTTCGGCTGGTCTTCGGTTTCGGAGTCGGCCTCGGCCGCCTCGGGTGCCGCTTCGTCGACCGGGGAGGTCGCGTCGGCAGCAGGGCCGGCCTCGACGTGGTCGTCAACGCGGACCCGCGGTATCTCGCCGGTCAACTCGGCGACCGTCACCGCGTCGCTGTCGCCGCGGCGGCGGCGACGCCGCCGGGTGACCGCCGGGGCGCCGATGGTTCCATTCCTGGCCAGTAATTCAGCCACCGAGATCGGCCGGGCGCCGGAGCTCTCGGTTTCGGAGTGTGGTCCGGTCATGCTTTGTCGCCTCTCGATCGGTTTGCGTCCCGATCAACTGCCTCGCCTCCAGCATCGCGCACGGGAGTCTCCATGAGGGCAGTTCCGTCGGCTTCGCTGTCGAGTTTGCGCAGAATGAGACCTTCCCGTAATGCCCACGGGCAGATATCCACGGTTTCGATCGACAGCGCTCGCATGCTCGCCTCCGCAACCAGGGCACCGGCGACGATCTGCGGTGCCCGCTCGGCGCTCACTCCTTCCAATTCCGCGCGGTCAGCGGTCGTCATCCTAGAGATGAAAGATATGAGTTGCCTGAGGCCGTTTGCTGTGAGGGTCCTTTTCACCCGCGGCCCGGCGGCCGACGGGGCGGCGCCGGTGAGCCGGGCCAGCGAGCGGAAGGTCTTCGACGTCGCCACCGCCAGGTCCGGGCCGCCGGCGTCCAGCACGGTCACGGCGGCGTCGGCCAGCTCCGCGTCGAGCCAGTCGCGCAGCATCGCCACCCGGCGCCGGCCGGGCGGATCGTCGCTCAGCCATTCCCGGGTCAGCCGTGCGGCGCCCAACGGCAGCGAGAAGGCGACCTCCGGCTCCTCGTCCACGCCGTTGGACAGCTCGAGCGAACCGCCGCCGATGTCCAGGTTGATGATGCGCCCGGCGCTCCACCCGTACCAGCGGCGCACCGCCAGGAAGGTCAGCCGTGACTCGTCGACGCCGCGCAACACCTTGAGCTCGACGCCGGTCTCTTTGCGCACCCGTGACAGCACGTCGTCGGAATTCTCGGCGTCCCGCACCGCGGACGTGGCGAAGGCCATCAGCTCGGCGCAGCCGGAACTGTCCGCAATCTTGGCGAACTCGTCGATCGTGGAGATCAGCTTGTCGGCGCCGCGCTTGGTGATCTTGCCCGAGCTGTCGATCGACTCGGCCAGTCGCAGCGTGGCCTTCGTCGAACTCATGGGGGTGGGATGTCCGCCCCGGTGGGCATCGACCACCAGCAGATGAACCGTGTTGCTGCCCACGTCGAGCACGCCCAATCGCACGGTAAACAAACTAGCCGGGTGCTGTGGATCGGCGTGTCGCGCCCCGGTGTCTCGCCCCCGGGTGTCGACGGGTCGAGCGGCCGGAATTGTGGTCTAACGTTGACTCCGTGGCGAATTCGCACCCGGAGCCGGGTCAGGAGGTCGAGCTGGACTTCGCCCGGGAGTGGGTGGAGTTCTACGACCCGGACAATCCCGAACACCTGATCGCGGCCGACTTCACCTGGCTGCTGTCGCGCTGGACGTGTGTTTTCGGCACGCCAGCCTGCCAGGGCACGGTGGCGGGCCGCCCCGATGACGGGTGCTGCTCGCACGGCGCCTTCTTGTCCGACGACGACGACCGCGCCCGGCTCGACGATGCGGTGCGGCAGCTGACCGACGACGATTGGCAATTCCGCGAGAAGGGTTTGGGCCGCAAGGGCTACCTCGAACTCGACGAGCATGACGGCCAGGACATGTATCGCACCCGCAAACACAAGGACGCCTGCATCTTCCTGAACCGGCCCGGCTTTCCCGCCGGCGCCGGCTGCGCCCTGCACACCAAGGCCCTCAAGCTCGGCGTCGCGCCGCTGACCATGAAGCCCGACGTCTGCTGGCAGCTGCCGATCCGCCGCAGCCAGGAATGGGTGACGCGGCCCGACGGCACCGAGATCCTCAAGACCACCGTCACCGAATACGACCGGCGCGGATGGGGTTCCGGCGGCGCCGACCTGCACTGGTACTGCACAGGCGATCCCGGCGCCCACATCGGCGCCAGGCAGGTGTGGGAAACCCTCGCCGACGAGCTCACGGAGCTGCTCGGCGCGAAGGCCTACGCGGAGCTGGCGGCAATGTGCAAGCGCCGCAGCAGCTTAGGGCTCGTCGCGGTACACCCGGCAACTCGCATCGCCGAATAACAGCAGCCGGTCAGGTCGCCTGTTTGGTGATGTAGGAGAACACCATCCGCTGCGCGCTGGCGCGCAGGTAAGCCTCGACCGCCTCGGCGGCGGCCTCCGCGTCGCGTGCCAAGACCGCCTCCGTGATCGCCCGCAGGCCGGCCACCACGGCGGAGGCGTCGTCGTAGGCGGCGGTGAGCTCGTGCTCGCGGCCGCCGAAAGCCTGCTCGACCCAGCGATACAGCAACGCGAGCGCGCGGTTGCGGCTGCTGTGGATGAGCACCCGGAAGTAGGCGAGGTCGGCGGCCTGACGTGCCGCGGCACGGTCGGCCTCCTGCACGGCGGTCAGTGCGGCGCGCAACGCGTCGGCGTCCTCGGGAGTGCTCCGTTGCGCGGCCAGGCGGCCGATCAACGGTCCCAGCGCCGCCCGGATTTCCAAAAGCTCGACCAAGAACTCCGGGCCCAGCCTGCGGACGAGGGCTTCCACCACAGCGGGATGGGTGAGCCCCTGCGGGTCGCGCACCACGTTGCCGCTGCCGTGCCGGGCCTCGATCAACCCCATTTGCTGCAGCCGGGCCAGACCCTGCCGCAGCGAGGTGCGGTTGACACCGAGGTGCTCGGCCAGCTCCCGCTCGGGCGGCAAGGCCGAACCCGGGGGAAAGACGCCGTCGAGGATGGCGTCGGCGATCGTCGCGGCGACCTGTTCGTCGATGCGCTGGCGGTCGAGCGGCTGCAGCGGGCTTGACTGGTTCATTGGCTCAACCAATATAGTGGACCGACCGACCGACCGACCGACCGGGCGAGGGCATCGCGCGCCATTGTGAGTCCAGGGCGCGACCCCTTGAAGCTAAGGGCCGTTTTCCCGCCCTGGACTCACACTCAACGCCCTGACCGCACAGTGGACCGACCAACCGGAGGTGAGCGATGGACGAAGAACTGCGATCGGCCGCAGCACCGCGCTGGCGGGGCAAGGCCGGGCGCCTGGAGGTCTGGTACGCCACCCTGTCGGATCCGGTGACGCGCTCGGGCCTGTGGGTTCATTGCGAGACGGTGGCACCGCTGCGGGGCGCCGCGTACGCGCACGGCTGGGTGACCCGGTTTCCCGCCGACGGCCCGCCACGCACGGGGCGGTTCGGCCCCGAGCCCGTCCAGCCCGCGAACGGCCCGGCCTGGTTCGACGCCGCGGGGGCGCGAGTAGCCCCGGAACGGCTGAGCGGGCGGGCCGGGTCACTCGGCTGGGATCTGTCCTGGAAGGACGGCGCCACCCCGCTGTGGACCTTCCCCCGCGCCGCATGGGAGCGCGAGTTGCTCCCGGGCGCCCAGGTGGTGCTTGCCCCCACCGCCGACTTCACCGGTTCACTGACCGTCGGCGACGACACCCAGCGGGTCGACGGCTGGCGCGGCGGCGTCGCGCACATCTACGGGCACGGCAACGCCAAGCGCTGGGGTTGGATCCACGCCGACCTCGGTGGCGGCGACGTCGTGGAGGCGGTCACGGCCGTGTCACATAAGCCGGGCCTGCGCCGGCTGGCGCCGATGGCGTTCGTGCGCTTCCGCATCGACGGAAAGGATTGGCCCACAAGCCCTTTAACAGCGCGCCTGCCGTCGCTGCGGATGCGGACCACGCTCGGCTTGCGGCATTGGCAGCTGGAGGGACGCATCGGCGGTCGCAAGGTGCTGATCCGCGTCGACCAGCCCCCGGACAGGTGCGTGAGCCTGCAATACACCGACCCCGACGGCGGCCAGGCGGTGTGCACGAACACCGAGCAGGCCGACATCCACATCGACGTCGACGACCGGCATTGGTCGGTACTGGGCACCGGGCACGCCGAGGTCGGCCTGCGCGGCGCCCAGGCGCCCGAGCCCAACGAAAGGATCCCCACATGAGTTTTCTCTTCGACCCGCCGCTGCTGTTCGCCGCCGGAGTGCTCATCGAGCGTCGCCTGCCGTCGGACCGTCGCGACGTCGCCGAGGCCGCCACCCTGGGTGTGTTCTTCGGCGGGTCGTTCGGCCTCTACAACAACGTGCCGGGGCTGGGACTGCTGTGGCGTCCCTTCCGCGCCCGCGACGGGCGCGACTTCATGTGGAACAGCGGGGTTTTCGGCGTGCAAACCGAACAGCTCAGTCCGCCCATGCATGCCGCGGCGGGGGCCATCTTCGCGACCTACCCGTTCTTCATCAAGCTCGGCCGCCGGCTCGGGCGCCTGGTATGAGCCGACTCGCCGACCGGGCCAGGGCCTCTTTGGCGTCGTTCGGTTGCGCGCTGCTGCCCGAGGAGCACGGCGGCCCGGCACCGGCCCGGCTCGTCGATCGCGTCGACCGCTACCTGCGGCAGTTGCCGGCGACGTCGCGGATAGCCATGCGGGCCGGACTGCTCAGCGTGTCGGCGGCCAGCTACCTCACCACCGGCCGGTCACTGTCCCGGCTGGACGCCGGTGAGCGTGACCGGGTGCTGCGGCGGGTCGCCGCAGTCAACCCGGAAGCCGGTGCGGCCCTGGAAGCCATGAAGGCGATCGTCCTACTGGCCAACGGCGCCGACGCCTACGCGCCGGAGTTGCTTGCGCGCGGCCAGAAGCACGGCGTCGCGCGCCCCGATGCGCCCCTGACCGTCATCCCCTCGGACGACAGCCCTTCCGTCGTCACCGCCGACGCGGTGATCGTCGGTTCCGGCGCCGGCGCCGCGATGGCGGCCCGCACCCTGGCGCGGCGCGGCTTCGACACCGTCTTGGTCGAGGAAGGACGGCGCTGGACGGTCGAGGAGTTCCGCACCACCCACCCGATGGACCGCTATGCCGGTCTGTACCGGGGGGCCGGGGCGACCGTGGCGCTGGGACGCCCGTCGGTGGTGCTGCCGATCGGCCGGGCCGTGGGAGGCACCACCGTCGTGAACTCCGGCACCTGCTACCGGCCGCCGCCGGCCGTTCAGCGACGTTGGCGCGACGAATTCGGTCTCGGCCTGGCCGACGCGGACCGGCTGGCCGACCGGCTCCACGACGTCGAACAGACCCTGCGCGTCGCGCCCGTGCCGCTGCAGATCATGGGGCGCAACGGGCGGCTGCTGCTCGATGCCGCCGCGACGCTCGGCTGGCGTGCGGCGCCGATCCCGCGCAACGCGCCGGACTGCGAAGGCTGTTGCCAGTGCGCGATCGGTTGCCCGCGCAACGCAAAGTTCGGGGTGCACCTCAACGCGCTGCCCCAGGCCTGCGCGGCGGGCGCGCGGATCATCTCCCACGCCCGCGTCGAGCGGGTGCTGCACCAACACGGCCGCGCCCACGGCGTGCGGGCCCGCCGGCCCGACGGCACGGCGCTGGACATCCTCGCCGACACGGTGATCGTGGCCGCCGGCGCCACGGAGACGCCGGGGTTGTTGCGGCGCAGCGGTCTTGGCGCACACCCGCGCCTCGGCCGAAATCTCGCGCTGCATCCGGCGACGATGCTCGCCGGGCGCTTCGACGACGACGTCGTCGCCTGGCACGGCGTGCTGCAAAGCGCCGCCGTCGACGAGTTGCACGAGTCGCACGGCGTGTTGATCGAAGCCACCTCCACACCGCCCGGGATGGGGTCGATGGTCTTTCCCGGCTACGGCGCCGAGCTGCTGGGCTGGCTCGACCGGGCGAATCACGTCGCGACGTTCGGCGCCATGGTGGCCGATCGAGGCGTCGGCTCGGTGTCATCGGCGCGCGGCGAGACCCTGATCCGCTACAACATCGCCCGAGAAGACGTCGCCAAACTGGTGGTGGCGCTCGAGGCCATGGGCCGGTTGCTGTTCGCCGCGGGCGCCGTGGAGGTGCTCACCGGTTTCCCGGGCGCAACGACGGTGACGTCGGTGCCCGCACTGCGGGATGCGCTGCGCCAATGCGACCCGCGCGCTCTGCACCTGGCCGCCTTCCACCCGACGGGTACCGCGGCGGCGGGCGTCGACCAGCAACGGTGTCCGGTCGACGAAACCGGCCGGCTGCGCGGCGTGCGCGGCGTGTGGGTGGCCGACGCGTCGATCCTGCCCAGCTGCCCCGAGGTCAACCCGCAGGTGTCGATCATGGCGCTGGCGTTGGGCGTGGCCGACGAGGTGGTCAGCGCCCCCGGGGGGTGAGTGGAGGTCTAACCCTCGAGCTTGTAACCCAGCCCTCGCACCGTCACCAGGTGCACCGGGTTGGCCGGGTCGGCTTCGATCTTGGACCGCAGGCGCTTGACGTGGACGTCGAGCGTCTTGGTGTCGCCGACGTAATCGGCACCCCACACCCGGTCGATCAGCTGACCGCGGGTCAGCACCCGACCGCTGTTGCGCATCAGGTATTCGAGCAGGTCGAACTCCTTGAGCGGCAACGTGATCGGGTCACCGTTGACGGACACGACGTGGCGCTCGACGTCCATCCGTACCGGCCCGGACTCCAGCACGCCATCGCCGACCTCGGAGTCATCGTCACCGCCGCGGCGAAGCACCGCACGGATCCGGGCGATCAACTCCCGCGCCGAGTACGGCTTGGTCACGTAGTCGTCGGCGCCGAGCTCCAGGCCGACCACCTTGTCGATCTCGCTGTCGCGGGCGGTCACCATGATCACCGGCACGCCCGAACGGGCGCGCAACTGCTTGCACACGTCGGTCCCGGACATCCCTGGAAGCATCAGGTCCAGCAGCACGATGTCGGCGCCGGCACGGTCAAACTCGGCAAGCGCGGCCGGCCCGTCGGTGACCACCGTGGCCTCGAAGCCCTCCTTGCGCAGGAGAAAGGCCAGCGGATCGGCAAGCGACTCCTCGTCCTCCACGATCAACACACTGGTCATCGGCGCCACTCCTCCTGATCGCTTCGTCCCCCGCAAGCGGGCGGTTCCCCCACTCCATCGTCGTAAGCGCGGGTCATCGACTTAGCTCTTCCTCTCTTTCAGACCTGCTGGGCCGCACCTCACGGCCCTGCAGTTGTTCAGGTTGCTCGTCGCTGTCCTGATAAGCCGGAATCGATAGCGTGAACGTGGAGCCGGTTCCCGGCTTGCTCCAGACACCGATGCTGCCGTTGTGGTTGGCCGCGACGTGCTTGACGATGGCCAGCCCGAGCCCGCTGCCGCCGGTGGCGCGCGACCGTGCCTTGTCCCCCCGGAAGAAGCGCTCGAAAACCCGCTCCTGGTCTTCCAGGGCGATCCCGATGCCCCGGTCGGTGACGGCGATCTCGACGTTGTCGTCCCGGCGGCGACGGCTGATCGACACCAGCGAGCCCCGCGGCGAATAGGCGATGGCGTTGGAGACCAGGTTGGCCAGGGCGGTCACCAACAACGTCTCATCCCCCAGCACTCGCAAGCCGCTGGGCGCATCGGTGCGAACCTCGATATCGGCGTTGTCGGCGGCCACCTTGTGGCGTGAAATCGCTTCGGAGACAACGGTATCGACGTCGACCTCGGTGACATTGGGCAGCCGTTCGGCGCCCTGCAGCCGGGACAACTCGATCAGCTCGGCGACCATGTCGCCCAGTCGGTTGGCTTCGACGAGCACCCTCTCGGCGAACCGGCGAACGGTTTCGGAGTCATCTGCCGACGCCAGTAGGGCCTCGGCGAGCAGGGCCATCGCGCCCACCGGCGTCTTGAGCTCGTGGCTCACGTTGGCCACAAAGTCGCGCCGGGTCGCCTCCATGCGGGCGTAATCGGACTGGTCGTGGGCGAAGACCACGGCGAACCGGCGGTCTTCCTCGCTCAGCAGCCGGGCCAGACAGTGCACGGACAGCCCGGACCGGCCGGCCGCGCGCTTGGCCGGCCGCAGGTCGAATTCGACGTCGACGCCGGCCAACGCCTGCTGTGCGGCCTGCCACGCCTGGTCGTCGAGCTGCCGGTCGCGTACGAGGCCCAGCTCCTTGGCCCGGGCGTTGAGATAGACGACGTCGCGATGGGCATCCACCACCGCCACGCCCAGCGGCATCAGCGCGCCGATGCGTTGCAGCATCTGTGCGACGGTGATCCCGGTCCACTCACTGGCCGGCCTGGCCGCTCGTTGGCTGCGCTCACGCGACCGGGACGACAGTCGGACCCCGGCCGCGATACCCACGGCCAGCGCCAGCACGGACAAGACCCCGGCGAGCAACAGCGCCGAGAACACAGTCACATATCAAATCCTACAAATCTTTCTGAACGCCGCCCTAGCGCAGCGCGGCCAAAATCGGACAAGTCACACCCTGCGCCAAAGGTGTTCCGCTTCCGTTCACGCGATGTTTGGCCAATAAGCCTTTCAGCCGCCCGATCGCCGCCGCCGATCAACTCACCCGCGCCCTTGGCTGGCAACCGCGGCGGCGCCGGCGGCGGCCGCTTCTGGGTCCAGATAGGTGCCGCCGGGCACCACCGGCCGCAGCTGGGCGTCCAGGTCGTAGCGCAGGGGCACGCCGGTCGGGATGTTCAGCCCGACGACCTCTGCGTCGGACATCCGATCGAGGTGCTTGACCAGGGCGCGCAGGGAGTTGCCGTGTGCGACCACCAGCACCGTCTTGCCGGACCGCAGGTCCGGGACGATGACGTCGGTGAAATACGGCAGGAAACGCGCCACCACGTCGGCGAGGCATTCGGTCAGCGGGCCGCCGCCGATGTCGGCGTAACGAGGATCGGTGTCCTGGCTGAACTCGCTGCCCCTCTCGATCGGCGGCGGCGGTGTGTCGTAACTGCGCCGCCACGCCATGAATTGCTCGTCGCCGTAGCGCGCCTTGGTCTCCGCCTTGTCCAGCCCCTGCAGCGCCCCGTAGTGGCGCTCGTTGAGTCGCCAGCTGCGCCGCACCGGAATCCACAGCCGATCGGCGGTGTCCAGCGCCAGGTGCGCGGTGGTGATCGCGCGTCGCAACAGCGACGTGTACAGGACGTCGGGCAACAGGCCCTGTTCGGTCACCAGCTCGCCGCTGCGCACCGCCTCGGCCCGGCCCTTTTCGGTCAGCCCGACGTCCACCCAGCCGGTGAACAGGTCCAGCGCATTCCAGTCGCTCTCGCCGTGGCGCAGCAGCACCAGCGTGGCGGTGTCGTTCCGTTGCATGGGCTTAGCATTTCACGGACGGTTATCGCCGTCTGAGGCGTCGTCTTCGTCGATCAGATGCGCGAACGCCTGCAGATTATTCAGCGACTCACCGCGGGACACCCGCCAGTCCCACTCTTTTTGGATCGACGACCGAAAACCCAACTCCAGCAACGTGTTGAAGTCGGAATCCACCGCTTCGAGCACCTGCCCGAGAACCCGGTCGATCTCCTCGGCGTCGACCGATGCCAGCGACATGCGACCCACCAGATAGATGTCGCCCACGTTGTCCAGCGTGTAGGCCACGCCGTAGAGCCGCCGGTTGCGCCTGAGCAGGAAACGGTAGACGCCTTCGTGGTTTTCGTCTGGCTTGCGGCACACGAACGCCTCGACGCGCACCGAGTGCTCGCCGATGCTCAGGATGGTGTTGGTCTTCAGCCTGCGCTCGCCCGGCAGTTCCACGATCAGTCCCGGCAACCCGCCGTGCGCGCCGGGAAATTCGGAGTAGGTCAGCCCACTGGCCTGCAACGCATCCTCGATCACCCGCTGCACCGTGGCCGTCGTGCGCCGCTCTCCCCCGCAAGCGGGAGGGGCCCCCACGCCCCCGCAAGCCGGAGGTGCCCCCACATCGCTTCGTCCCCCGCAAGCGGGCGGTACCCCCACGGCATCGTCGTCGGCGCGGGTCGTCATGCGCCGACCCCCCGACGCGGCGACCAGTGGCGGGGCCTGCGCATCGCGGCCCGGTGGCGGACGCGGCCCTGGCGTTCGGCGGGGAAGTCACCGATCGCGCGAAGATAGCTGGCCAGCAACGCATCGGTGGTGTCGTCCCAGGAAAACGTCGCCGCGTGCGCGGCGGCCGCGCGGCTCATCGCCTCCGCTTGCGGTGCCCCCTGCCGAAGCAACCGGTCCAGCGCATCCGCCCACAGATCGACGTCGTGCCCCGCGACCAGGGTGCCGGTGATCCCGTCGCGCACCGCCACCGGCAGCCCACCGACGGCGGCCGCCACCACCGGCGTGCCACAAGCCTGCGCCTCGAGCGCTACCAAGCCGAACGACTCCGAATAACTCGGCACCGCAACGAGATTGGCGGCCTGGAACAGGGTCGCCAGACTGGTGCGGGACTGCGGCGGCAGGAAGGTCACCCGCGCCGAGATACCGAGTTCGTCGGCGAGCCGGACCAGTCCGTCCGGAGAGGCCAGGCCGCTGCCCGACGGCCCGCCGGCCACGACGATGCGCACCCCGGGCAGTTTCGCCGCCGCGCGCAGCACGATGTCGGGCGCCTTCAGCGGCTGGATCCGCCCGACGAACGCCACCACGTCTTCGTCCGGCGAAAGCCCCAGTGCGGTGCGGGCCGCGCGCCGGTCGCCGGGATGGAAAATCTCCAGGTCCACCCCGGGATGGACCACGTCGATCCGCGTCGGATCGGCACGATGGAGCGTTATCAACTGATTCGCTTCGTCGGCGGTGTTGACGATCAGCCGGTCCGCCTCGTCCACGACCTGCTGCTCCCCGACCGTGCGCAGCGGCGGCTCGGGCGCGTCACCGTCGGCCAGCGCGGCATTCTTGACCGCGGCGAGCGTGTGCGCGGTGTGCACCAACGGGACCGCCCATCGGTCGCGGGCCAGCCAGCCGACCTGTCCGGACAGCCAGTAGTGCGAGTGCACGATGTCGTAGTACCCCGGTTCGTGGGACGCCTCGGCGCGCAACACCCCGGCCGCGAACGCGCACAGCTGGGTGGGCAGGTCGTATTTGTCCAGGCCCTCGAACGGGCCCGCCACCACGCTGCGGACCAGCACTCCCGGCGCCACCCGCTCCACCGGCGCAGTGGTGGACGCGGTCGCGCGGGTGAAGATCTCCACCTCGATGCCCCGCCGGGCCAGATGCAACGCGGTTTGCAGCACGTAAACGTTCATCCCGCCGGCATCGCCGGTGCCCGGCTGGGCCAGCGGGGACGTGTGCACCGCCAGCACCGCCACCCGGCGCGGGTCGTTGCGCCGAAGGACCTCATCGTGCCGCACACTTTCATCTTTACAGGACGGTCCGTGCGCGGCGTCCAAGCGCTCAGGCTGAGTTAGGCGGACGACTCGTCCGCGTCGACATCCCGCAGCCGGGAGTTCAGGGCCCCGGCACGTCGCATGGCGCCCAGCGGATCGGCATACAGCCCGCCCAGCGACACGGTCCCCGCCCCGGCCTCCTGCACTCGGTTGCCGAACACTGTGACCCGGATATCGCGCGGGGGCAGTATCGAGCGGGCGGCGAACGCCGCCTCCACGTGCTCCATGGCTTCCGGGTATTCGGTGAAGGCCTGGCCACCGACGACCAGCTCGTCGGGGTTGAGCATGTCGCGCAGCAACGCGACCGCCTCACCGAGCACCCGGGCCCGCTCGTCCAGCAAATCCCTGGCCTGCTGGTTGCCGGCTCGGGCGACCCGCAGCAGGTCGGTGATGGCGGAGGCCGACCCGTTAGACCGGCCGACGGGGGCGGGCGGGATGACCTTGAGCCGACGGGCCGCGGCCACGACGGCCTCGTCGCTGACCGTGGACTCCAACTGCCCAGTGCCGCCGAGCAACTCGGAGCGGGCGGGCAGCGTCGCGATGGTGCCGGGGCCGCTGGCCGGGCAATGTACCCGCCCGCCGATCACCAGCGCATAGCCCACGGTCTCGCGGGCGTAGACGTACAAACTGGTCGGCGAGCTCGGCGCGAATCGCCGCATGCCCAGCAACAGCTCGGCTCCGGCCATGGCATCGACGTGGGAGGCCACGGACACCGGCAGCCTCAGGGCGTCGGCCAGCACGGGCCCGACCGGCGCATGCCGCCACCCGAGCCGCGGATGGTCGACCTGGCCGGTGCCGCCGTCGACCGTGCCACCGATCGCCACCCCGACCCACAGCGGGCGGCGCCGGTGCCAGCGCCTCAGGTACCGGCATGCGCTCTCGGCCAGCGACGCCAGCGCCGGCCCCGCGGGACTCAGCGGCGTCGGGGTCTCGACGGTGTCCAGCGTGCGACCGAACAGGTCGGTGGCCACGATGCTGGTGGTCCGCGCGCCGATGTGGATGCCCAGCGTCACGAACGGCTCATGGTTGATCTCCACCGGCACCCGCGGGCGGCCGATCGCGCCGGCGACGGCCAGGTCGGCGCGCTCCCGGATCAGGCCGGCGTCGAGCAGGGCGATGACCTGGCGGTTGACCGTCGCGATGCTCAGCGACGTGACCCCGGCGATGACGTCACGGCCCACCGGGCCGCGCAGCCGGACCGCCCGCAAGACGGACGCGGCCGCCGAGTCGGGTATGCGCAATGCCGGCGGCACGATCTGGCGTTGTGACCGCGGCCGGCCGTTATGGCTGAGGGAATGATGGCTGTAGGTGAGGGTATTCGAGCGCACGAGCGTCCTTTGTCCGAGTTGTGATGGCCGGTCTCGGCCACGCCTGAAATTCAGGAGCGGCAAAGTGCGCGGCAACAACACGCACCCGCCGCGTAAAGACACGCGGTGGTCGTGCTGGACAAAGCGCTGAGGTGCACTCGAAAAATTTAGCACGCTTACTAAGGTTGTATCGATGGTTAGAACGATCAGGAATAAACGGGTCGCGGTAGTCACGGGTGCCAGCTCCGGTATCGGGGAGGCGACCGCCAGAACCCTTGCAGCCCTTGGTTTTCACGTAGTGGCGGTGGCCCGCCGGGCGGACCTGGTCAACGCCCTGGCCGACGAGATCGGCGGCAGCGCCATTGTGGCCGACGTCACAGACGACGGCGCCGTAGCAGCGCTGGCCGACGAATTGCCCCGGGTTGACGTGCTGGTCAACAACGCCGGCGGCGCCCGGGGACTGGCGCCCGTCGCCGACGCCGACCTCGAGCACTGGCGGTGGATGTGGGAAACGAACGTGATGGGAACCCTGCGCGTCACCCGCGCCCTGCTACCCAAGCTGGTCGACTCCGGCGACGGCCTGATCGTCACCGTCACGTCGATTGCGGCGCTCGAGGTTTACGACGGCGGCGCCGGTTACACGGCGGCCAAACACGCCCAGGGAGCGCTGCACCGCACGCTGCGCGGCGAGCTGCTGGGAAAGCCGGTGCGGCTGACCGAGATTGCGCCGGGCGCGGTCGAGACCGAGTTCTCACTGGTCCGCTTCGACGGCGACCAACAGCGCGCGGACGCCGTCTACACCGGGATCACACCGTTGGTGGCGGCCGATGTCGCCGAGGTGATCGGGTTCGTGGCGTCGCGGCCCTCGCACGTGAACCTGGACCTGGTCGTCATCCGGCCCCGGGATCAGGCGAGCGCGACGCGGTTCAACCGCCGGGGCTAGAGGTCACCGAACTGGAAGGGGTGGTGGTCGCTGAACTAGAAGGGGCTGAGCTAGAAGTCGTGGGCGTGCCCGACAAGCTGGGCGCGGTCGACGGCGTGACCGGCGCGGTAACCGGGATCTGAGTCGACGGGGGATGCGCCGTCGGGGGCGGCAGCGCCGACATCGCCACCCACGTGTCCCAATCCACCGCCCAGTCCCAGATGTCGCCGTCGGAGTAGGACAGCTGGATCGAGCTTCCGGTGACCTCGACCGGGTCGCCGTAGATCGCCGACTGGTAGTACTGCTCGGCGTCGCCGGTCGAGAGGTTGATGCAGCCGTTGGTGACGTTGGTGTTGCCCTGCGCGCCGGAGCTGGACGGGTTGGCGTGGATGAACTCGCCGTTGTTGGAGATCCGCACCGCCCAGCGCTCGTGCACGTGGTTGTAGCCGGCGGCGGGGTTGGACATGTAGAAGTCCGAGTACTTCTCGGTGACGACGTGGATGCCGTTGCGGGTCACGTTGCGCGCCTTGTCGGCTTCGCCGTAGCTGCAGGGGAAGTCCATGATGACGCCCTCGTCCCTGACCACCTGGATGCGGTGCGACGAAACCTCGGCCCTGACCACCTGCCGCCGGCCGATCTGGATATTCAGCGAAATGTCCTGGGCGCCGTAGGCGCCGTCGCCGAACGGCAGCCCGTACAGCTTGGCGTCGACGTTGACGGTGGCCCCCGCCGGGTAGTACTCGCGGGTACGCCAGTGCACGCGGGCGCCTTGCGACTCGTCGGGCAGCCAGGCCCAACCGCCCTCGACGGGCGGGGTGGTGGTGACGGTGAGGGCCTTTTCGACGGCGGCCTTGTCGCTGATCGGTGCGTCGAACTGGATGATGATCGGCGCCGCCACACCGACCGTCTGGCCATCAGCCAGCTGAAATCCCCCACCGATCTTCTTGGTGGGAGTCACGGTGGTGAACTTGCCGGCAACGGGAGTCGCCTTGCCGTTGTGCCCGACGGCCGAGCCGCTCCAGGTGTACGTCGCGTCGTAACCCAGCGGCTCGGTGGTGGTGAAGACGGTCCGATCCTGGTTGAACGCGCCCGCGACGGCCTTGCCCGACGAGTTCGTCAGCGCGACACGCTGGAACCAGCCGTCGTGGACTTCGACGCTGATCGGGGCGATCGGCACGACGTTCTCGGCCGCGTCAGCCGGTTGGAACTTCAGGTTCGGCGCCGGCGGCTCTTTTTTCTCCGCTTGCCTGGCCACGGTTCCGGCGCACGCAGCCAACGCGTTGGGAGCCAGCACCCCAAGGCCCAGAGCCGCCAAAGCCGCGCGCCGATTGATCGGCAGGGGGGCGCGGGGCATGCTCACATCATCCAAAGATACCGGCAGAATCCGGCCTGGCCCGCCGCGACGATTCGAGGTCGGGGGGCAAATCCCAGGAAATCGGAGCTAAAGCCTGCACCCGAGCAGGACGGGCTCGGGTTGCAGTGTGATGCCAAACACAACACGGACCCGGTCGCGGACCACGCGGGCGAGGGCGATCACGTCCTCGGCGGTGGCGCCGCCGCGGTTGGTCAGCGCCAACGCGTGCTTGGTGGACAGCCGGCAGCGGGCGCCGGCATCGTCCGGATAGCCCTTGGCGAAGCCCGCCCGCTCCACCAACCAGCCGGCCGCCAGTTTTACACCGTCCGGGGCCGGGTAGTGCGGCACGGTGTTCCCGACGTCCCCGGCCAGTTGCTTGTAGACGTCCGGTGCGACCACCGGGTTGGTGAAGAAGGAGCCCACGCTCCAGGTGTCGTGGTCGGCCGGGTCGAGCACCATCCCCTTGCCGGCACGCAGGCGCAACACCGCACCCCGAACCGCTTGCGGGTCGGCGCGCTCGCCGGGGGCGGCATGCAATGTCGCGGCCAGTTCGCCGTACCGCACCGGCGCGCTGCGGCCCGACGGGTCTAGCGCGAACTCCACTTCCAGCACCACCCAAGGGATTTCCAGCCCCGTGGTGTTGGCGCGCTTGAACACGCTGGTGCGGTAACCGAAGCCGAGCTCGCCACCGGGCACCCAGCGCACGGCGCCGCTGCTGCGATCCAGCACCAGAACCCGGGTGATGGTGTCGGACACCTCCGCCCCGTAGGCCCCGACGTTCTGTACCGGCGTGGCCCCGGCCGACCCGGGGATGCCGGACAGGCATTCCAGCCCACCCAGGCCGTGCCCGATGGCCGCGACCACCACGTCGTCCCACACCGCTCCCGCCCCCGCGCGCACCAAATTGCCGTCGACGGTGATGTCGTCATTGGCCAGCCGCACCGCGGTCAGGTCGGCCAGGGATTCGGCGATCACGAGGTTGGAGCCGCCGGCGAACAGGAGCACCGGGTGACCGTCCCCGCCACTGCGTTCCGAGTCCAACTGCCGCACCACGGCGACCGCCTGCTCGGTGCTGGCGCATGTGATCAGGCGTCGGGCAACCGGTCCGATCCGCAACGTCGTGAACGGCGCCAGCGGCACCTCCTCGGCGACCTGAGCACCGGCAAAGAGCGAACCGGCACCGCTCCGTTTCATGGCCCGTAACGGTAGCCTGGCCAGCTATGCCGCGTTCATTCGACTTGTCGGCCGACTACGAGGACAGCGTCGAAGAGGTTCATCGCGCGTTCCTTGAGGAGGAGTACTGGCAGGCGAGGCTGGGCGACATTCCCGTCGACGAAGCGACGTTGGAGTTGATGCGCGTCGGCGGCGAGTCCGGGGACAGAGGCACCAGAGGCACCGTCGAGGTCGAGACGCTGCAGGTGGTGCGCAGCCACAACCTGCACGCCATCGTCAAGCAGCTGCACCGCGGCGATCTCTGCGTCCGGCGCAGGGAGACATGGGGACCGGTCGTCGGCGGTACCGCAACGGCTTCCATAGTGGGTTCGATCGTCGACACGCCCGTCCAGGTGTCCGGCACGGCCGAGCTGACGCCGATCGCGGACTCCCGCGGCGCCCGGCTCGCGTTCCAGATCGCCGTCCAGGTGCGGGTGCCGATCATCGGCGGCAAGGTAGAGAGGCTGATCGGCACCCATCTGGCCGCATTGGTGAGCAGGGAACAGCAGTTCACTACGGTGTGGATCGCCAACAACTCCTGACTCTGCGCGCTTAAGCTGGCGAAATGCGAATCGCGTTGGCGCAAATCCTCAGCGGCAGCGATCCGACCGGGAATCTGCAATTGGTGCGCGAGTACACGGGCCGGGCCGTCGACGCGGGCGCGCAGCTGGTGGTGTTCCCCGAGGCGACGATGTGCCGGTTCGGCGTCCCGCTGCGCCCGGTCGCCGAGCCGGTCGACGGGCCCTGGGCGGACGGTGTGCGCCGGATCGCCGGCGACGCGGGCATCACCGTGATCGCCGGCATGTTCACGCCCGCCGGCGACGGGCGGGTGACGAACACGTTGATCGCGGCCGGTCCCGGCACGCCCAACCAGCCGGACACCCATTACGACAAGATCCACCTCTATGACGCGTTCGGGTTCACCGAGTCGCGGACCGTCGCGCCCGGCCGCGAGCCGGTGGTCATCACCGTCGACGGCGTTCGCGTGGGCTTGTCGATTTGCTACGACATCCGCTTTCCCGCGCTCTACACCGAGCTGGCGCGGCGGGGCGCCCAGGTGATCGCCATCTGCGCGTCGTGGGGGGCGGGCCGCGGCAAACTCGAGCAGTGGACGCTGCTGGCCCGGGCCCGCGCGCTGGACTCCATGAGCTACGTCGCGGCGGTCGGTCAGGCCGACCCCGGCGACGCCCTGACCGGCTCGGGCGCACCCACGGGCGTGGGAGGCAGCCTGGTGGCGTCGCCGTTCGGCGAAGTCCTCGCGTCCGCCGGCCCCCACCCGCAACTGGTGGTCGCCGACATCGACATCGACCAGGTGGCCCAGGCCCGCGAGAGCATCGCGGTGCTGCGCAACCACACAGAATTTGCTCAGGTCGATAGGGCAGAATCGACTGGGTGACAAACCCACAAGGACCACCGAACGAAGGCCCGTCGACGTGGGCCCGTCCCGGCAACCAAGGTCCCTTCGGCCAGCCTCCTCCCACCGAGCGTCCCACCGAGCGCATCGGCACCGGCGGCCCGGCTCAGTCACCGCCGCCCGCGCCCGCCCAGGTGCCCGGGCAGACCGATCGGATCGGCGCGCCGCACCCGAACGCCCAGGGACCCGGCTACCCGCCCCCGCCCATTCCGCCCGCGGCCCCGACGGAGAATTTGGCCGCTCCCAACGAAGGTCCGGCACCGGTGAAGAAGAAACGACGCTTCCTTCGCGACCCACTGTCCATCCTGCTGATCTGCATCATCGTGGTCGCGCTCGTCATCGCAGGGCTCGTCGGGCTCGAGCTCTACGCCCGTCACGTCGCGGACAGCAAGGTCGCCGAGGCCGTGGCGTGCGAGGTCAAGGACCAGGCCACCGCGTCCTTCGGCGTCACGCCGCTGATGCTGTGGCAGCAGGTCACGAAGCACTACACCAACATCTCGGTGCAGACGGCCGGCAACCAGATCCGCGATGCCAAGGGCATGAAACTCAACCTCGACATCCGCAATGTCCAGCTGAAGTCGACACCCGACTCCAAGGGCACCATCGGCGCGCTGGACGCCACCATCAACTGGACCAGTGACGGCATCAAGGAGTCGGTGCAGAACGCGATCCCGGTCCTGGGCCCGTTCGTCACCAACAGCGTCACCACCCACCCCGCCGACGGCACCATCGAGTTGAAGGGGATGCTGGACAACATCACGGCCAAGCCGGTGGTGTCCGGCAACGGCCTGGAGTTGCAGATCGAAACGTTCAACGCGCTCGGCTTCATGATGCCGAAGGAGTCCGTGCAGTCGACGCTGGACGACTTCACCTCGAACCTGACGAAGAACTTCCCGTTAGGCATTCACGCGGACAGCGTGCAAGTGACCTCCAGCGGAGTGACCGCACACTTCTCCACCCAGAACGCGGCCATCCCCACCGGCAACAACAACGACCCCTGTTTCGCCAACATCTGACGCGCGGGTGCTAGCCAGTCCGACGACGATGCGCGCCGACACGGCGCCGCGGTAGGGGCACCCCCAGCCGCGTAGCGGCGAGGGGGAGACGCCGGACAGTTCAACCAAACCCGTCGAGCACCGCCCGGGTGCCCGAGAGACCGAGCCTGGTGGCGCCGGCGTCGAGCATGGCCAGTGCGTCGGTGGCCGTGCGGATGCCCCCACTGGCCTTGACTCCCAGCCGCCCGCCGACGGCCCGGGCCATCAGCGCGACGGCGCGCACCGACGCGCCGCCCGCGGGATGGAACCCGGTGGATGTCTTGACGAAGTCGGCGCCCGCGTCCTCGGCGGCGCGGCACGCCGCCGCCAGCGTGGGCTCGTCGGCGTGGGCCAACAGCACCGCCGACTCGACGATCACCTTGAGCACCGCGCCCGCGACCGCGGCACGCACCGCCTCGATATCCGACCGCACCGCGGCGACGTCCCCGGCCAACGCGGCCCCGACATCGATGACCATGTCGATCTCGCTCGCGCCCGATTCCACGGCAAGTGCGGCCTCGTGCGCCTTGACCACCGAGACATGCTTGCCCGACGGAAAACCCGCCACGGCCGCCACCCGCACCCCACCGCCGCCAGCGCCGGCCTGCACCGCGACCGGCACCATCGACGGCGAGACACATACCGCATAGACACCCAGTTCACCCGCTTCGGCCACCAGCGCAACCACGTCGGCGGCAGTGGCCTCGGGTTTGAGCAGGGTGTGGTCGACGAGCGCCGCCACCTGCGCCCGGCTCGGTTGGCCCGCCACTAAAACGTTTCTTCCGGACCGCCGGGATTGCATCCGGACGCCACCATCTCGGCGTCGTCGACCACTGGCCTCCACGGCTCCAGGTTCCAGCTGGCCTTGCCCGGCTGCACCAGTTCGGCGAACTGCCAGTGGCAGATGAACTGGGCACGCATACCGGGCGTACCGGCGTCCGGTGACAGCGCGAGCACCTCGGCCCAGGCTTCGTTCGCGGCAGCCCCAGACGCCGTCGTCTCTGGCTGTCTGGCGGCCGTCCGCCCGGACGAGGTCGGAAACACCCGCAGGCTGGACAGGCCGTGCCATTGGGCCCATTGCGTGTGATCGATGTATGGCGGCCAAGCGGTAGACGGGGCGGTGGTCGGGTCCGCCGCGCCCGTGCCGGGGTCGGCCAGGCTGGTGGCGGTCGCCGGCAGCGGGCCCCACAGAGCGATCAGCGCCGCGGCCGGTGCAGTCAGCGCGGCCTTCATCCCGCTAGCGCGACTTCCCCTGGATCTCAAGCAGTTTGGGCCGCACATCGACCAGGTACACGCCGGCGGCACAGGCGGCGATCACCGTGCCGAGCACACCAAAAACGAAGCCAAGGATGGATGTCAGCGCGACGGCAACGCCAAGGATCACCAGCCACACCGGCTTGGTCAGCTTGTCCGCGGCCGTATAGGCGTCGGGTCGTTGCAGCGCCGCGTGCACAAATGCGTATACCGCCGTCACCAAGACGGCGATCTGCAATACGAAAAGGACGGTAGCCACGAGGTTCACGCCTCAAGCGTAGGCGGGCGTTGTCCAAAACGTCGACTTGGAGTCGCCGTGGCGGCGACTCCAAGTCGGTGCTGTGTTTTTTGGCGTACCGCCCCGCTCGGGGCGGACGGCCTTACTTCTGGGTGACCTTCTTGGCCGGGGCCTTCTTCGCCGGAGCCTTCCTGGCCACCGCCTTCTTGGCCGGAGCCTTCTTGGCCACCGCCTTCTTGGACGCCGCCTTCTTGGGCAGCTCGATGCCGACCAGCTTGGCCGCGCGCTCACCGACGGCGCGGGTCTGCGAAGCGACGGTGCCCAGCGCTTCCTGCGTCAGCTCCACGGCCTGGTCCACGTAACCCTCGGCGCGCGCCGACGCGTCCTCGATCGCCCGCTGGCTGCGCAGCCGCTCCAGCGCGGCCTCGCCCCGCTCGACCAGCTCGTTGTACCGGCTAGTCGCTGCCTCCAGGTAGCCCTCGGCGGCCTTGCGCAACTCCTCGGTGGTGAATTTCTCCCGCAGCTCGCTGAACTGCTCGGGCAGGTCCTCCTGCAGCTTGGTCAGGCGGGCGCGGCTCTCCTCGACGCGGCTACGGGTGTCGGTGCGGGTGTCTTCGGCACGCTCACGCAGGGACGCGATCAAGTCGTTGACGGTGGCCAGCGCCAAGTCGGCCGCACCCAGCGCCGCTAGCAGCGGGGCCCGCAAATCGTCGATGTTTGAGTTCTCAGCCATGGTTTTCCCTTTCTTCTTTCTTTGGTTATCAGCGTTACTCGGTGTCTGGGGTGGAAGCTAGTGGAGTTTGGTCCCTTCCTTTCGGGGGTAACCGGAGCGGCCGTCGGTTTAAACGTCCGGCCGGACGCGCTGCTCACTCGTAGCCGCCGGTTCGGTCGGCAACTCCTCGTGGGCGGATTCGTTTTGTTGGGTGAATGAGGCGTAAATGTCGAGCAGCACCTGCTTCTGGCGCTCGGTGATCGCCATATCCGTGACGATGGCGTCGCGCACCTGGCTGTTCTCGCTCGGCTCGAGGATCCCCGCCCGGACGTAGAGGACCTCGGCGGAAACCCGCAGCGCCTTTGCGATCTGGTTCAGGACGTCCGCGGACGGTTTGCGCAATCCGCGCTCCACCTGGCTCAGGTACGGGTTGCTGACGCCGGACCGCTCGGCGAGTTGGCGAACCGAGACCTGAGCGTTCTCGCGCAGGTCCCGGATGAAGCTGCCGATGTCGGAGGCCATGTCGGAGGCGGCCGTGGACACCTTCGCGGAGAGCTTCTCCTCGGGTGCCATTACGTACTCCTAGTTCTGGGCGGTCACGACCCCATCAGCCTAGTAACAAGTGCTTGCTTTTGCAAGCACTTGTTAGCACCCCTAGAAGAGCAGTTGCCCGACGGCGTAGATGACGAGCCCCGCCAGCGCCCCCACCACCGTGCCGTTGATCCGAATGAATTGCAGGTCGCGGCCGACGTGCAGTTCAATCCGCCGACTGGCTTCACCGGCGTCCCAGCGCTCGATCGTCTCGGTGATGATGGCGGTGATCTCCACCCCGTACTGCGAGACCAGGTGCTGGGCCGCCCGAACGAGCCAGTTGTCGACCTTGTCGCGCAGGTCGGCGTCGTCGCGCAACGATTCGCCGATCCGGACGACCGTGTCCGTGATGCGGGTCCGCAACGCGCTGGACGGGTCGTCAACCCCCTCGAGCACCAGCTTTTTGAGCGTCTTCCACGCCGTCGCGGCGGCTTTGGCGATCTCGTCTCGCGCCATCAGCTGCTCTTTGATCTCGTCGGCCCGGGTGATGGTCGTCGGGTCGAGCTGCAGGTCGTCGGCGAACTCGAACAGGAAGCGAGTCGCCGAACGCCGCAGTTCGTGGTCGGGGTCGCGCCGGACCTTGTCGGTGAAGTCCATCAGTTCGCGGTGGATGCGGTCGCCGACGAGGTGGTCGACGAATCGGGGCGACCAGCTGGGAGAGTCGCGCTCGACCACCCGCTGGATGACTTCTCCGGCGTTCAGCGACCAGTGAAACGCCCGGTCGGCCAGCAACTGGATCAGGGCCTCCTGGCGATTCTCGGCCAGCAGGGTCGCCAGCACCCGGCCGACCGGGGGACCCCACTGTGGTTCGGCGATGCGGCGCACGATCATCCGGTCGATCACCTGCTGGACGTCGTCGTCCCGCAAGAGCTCCACCAGCACCCGCAGCACCGTCGCCGTCTCGCCGGCCACCCTTTCGGCGTGCGCGGCGTCCGACAGCCACTTGCCGAGCCGGCCGGGCACCTGGGCGTCGCGCAACTTGGTTTCCACCACGGGCGCCGACAGGAAGTTCTCCCGCACGAAGGTGCCCAGGCCCTCGCCGAGCTGGTCTTTCTTGCGCTTGATGATCGCGGTGTGCGGGATCGGGATGCCCAACGGGTGCTTGAACAGCGCGGTGACGGCGAACCAGTCCGCCAGGGCGCCTACCATTCCGGCCTCGCCGGCCGCTCCGACGTAGCCGACCCAGGCGCCCGCGCCCGCGTGGGTCTGCGCCCATCGACAGGCGAGGAACACACCGGTGGCACCGATCAAGAAGCTCAGTGCGACCATCTTCATCCGCCGCAGCGCTACGCGCCGCTGCGCGTCGGCTTCCGGATCGGCGCCGGCAAAGGATTCCGCGAAGGACGCGTGAGCCCGCGCCGACGGCGTGCCGGCGTTTCGCTCCGCCACCCTCGACCCCGACGCTTCGCCTCCATGTGAGACCCCAACTGAGGCTCTGTGTGCCACCCGTCCATCATGTATCGCCGCGGCGAGTTGGTGTGGCCATACCGTTCGGCGGGCCCCATACACGCGCTGACCATGCGCCGAGCAGGCCCCCGGAAGCCGTAGTATCAAGTGCGTCTAGTGGATGGGAATCGGCGGACCGTGGCAGAGCAAATCCCGGCTGTGACCGTGAAGATGGATGGTCGCAAACGGCGCTGGCACCAACACAAAGTGGAGCGCCGTAATGAGCTGGTTGACGGCACGATCGTTGCCATCCGCCGATACGGCCGCTTCCTGAGCATGGACGAGATAGCCGCGGCGATCGGCGTCTCCAAGACCGTGCTGTACCGCTATTTCGTCGACAAGAACGACCTGACGACCGCGGTGCTGATGCGCTTCGCGCAGACGACGCTGATTCCCAACATGGCGGGGGCGCTGTCGTCCAACCTCGACGGCTTCGACCTGATCCGCGAGATCATCCGGGTGTACGTCGAAACCGTGGCCGACGAACCGGAGCCGTACCGGTTCGTGATGGCCAACAGCTCGCCCACCAAGAGCAAGGTGATCGCCGACTCCGAGCGCATCATCGCCCGCATGCTCTCGATGATGCTGCGCCGCCGGATGCAGGAGGCGGGGATTGACACCGGCGGCGTGGAGCCGTGGGCCTACATGATCGTCGGCGGCGTGCAGCTGGCCACCCACTCCTGGGTCTCCGACCCGCGGATGAGCGCCGAGGAGCTGATCGACTACCTGACCATGCTGAGCTGGAGCGCGCTTTGCGGGATCGTCGAGGCCGGCGGGTCGCTGGAGAAGTTTCGCGAGCAGCCGCACCCCTCGCCGATCGTGCCGCCGCGAGATCACCGAGACCGGTCCGGCGCGTAGCGCCGCCGAAGTCTCGCGCGTGCGCATTTGTGAGTTACGCCCGTGACATGTGAACTATCTCCCGTTTGCAAACGCGACTTGGATCGCCCGAACGGCTAGCATGCAGGGGATGAAACGGGGGTAGATGGGCTCTGCCGCTCGCGCCGCTCGTCTAGCCTCCGGATACAGAAAGGCCCAATTGGTATGTCCGTGCAGCTCACGCCGCATTTCGGGAACGTACAAGCCCATTACGACCTGTCTGATGACTTCTTCCGCCTGTTCCTCGACCCGAGCCAGACCTACAGCTGCGCATACTTCGAGCGTGACGACATGACCCTGGAAGAGGCGCAGATCGCCAAGATCGACCTGGCGCTGGGCAAACTTCACCTCGAGCCGGGCATGACGCTGCTGGACATCGGCTGCGGGTGGGGCGCCACCGTGCGGCGCGCAATCGAGAAATACGATGTCAACGTCGTGGGCCTGACGCTGTCCGAGAACCAGGCCAAACACGTGCAGAAGATGTTCGAGGAGATGGACACCCCCCGTACCATGCGGGTGTTGTTGGAGGGCTGGGAGAAGTTCGACGAGCCGGTCGACCGGATCGTCTCGATCGGCGCCTTCGAGCACTTCGGCCGCCAGCGCTGGGGCCGCTTCTTCGAGATGGCCTACCACGTGCTGCCGGCCGGTGGCGTCATGCTGCTGCACACCATCTCGCGTCCCACCTTCAAAGAAGCCAGGGCGCAGGGCAATCCGTTGACCCATGAAATCGTCCACTTCACCCAGTTCATCCTGGCCGAGATCTTCCCGGGCGGCTGGCTGCCGACGATCCCGTCGGTCGAAGAGCACGCGACCGGAGCCGGTTTCAAGGTGACCCGGGTCCAGAAGTTGCAGCGGCATTACGCCCGGACGCTGGAGACATGGGCCGCCGCGCTGGAGGCCAACCGGGAGCAGGCCATCGCGATCCAGTCCGAAGAGGTCTACGACCGGTACATGAAGTACCTGATCGGCTGCGCGAAGCTGTTCCGCGACGGGTACACGGACGTCTGCCAGTTCACCTGCGAGAAGTAATCACGGGTAGCAGGCCGCCTACTTGTACAGCGTGAACTGCCCCACATTGCTGATGCCTTTGCGGAAGAAGTCCTCGCACCCGGTCAAGTAGTGCATGTAGCGGTCGTAGACCTCTTCGGACTGGATCGCGATGGCCTGCTCCCTGTTCGCTTCCAGATTGGCCGCCCATATATTGAGCGTCCGCTGGTAATGCTTCTGTAGCAACTGGATATTCTCCACCGAGAATCGGGCCTTGCCCGCTAACGCGAGAATGTCTTCTATTGCGGGCAGCTGTCCACCCGGGAAAATCTCAGTGTAAATGAATTTGATGAATCGAATGTCTTTCATCGTCAGCGGGACACCGCGGTCGCGCATCTGTTCCTGTGAATACGCCAAAATCGTGTGTAACAGCATCCGGCCGTCATCGGGCAGGATGTCATAGGCACGTTCAAAGAAGGCCGCATAGCGCTCCTTTTTGAACGCTTCGAAGGCGCCGATGGTGACAATCCGGTCGACCTTCTCCTCGAACTCTTCCCAGCCCTGCAGCCGCACCTCGATGTTGCGTTGCGTAGGTATCGCGGCCAGCTTGGCCTTGCTGTATTCGAATTGATTGCGACTCAGCGTGATTCCGATGACGTTGACGTCGAATTTCTCGACCGCTCGTTTCAGCGCTCCACCCCAGCCGCAACCAATGTCGAGCAATGTCATCCCGGGCTCGAGATTCAGCCTGCTCAGTGCGAGATCGAACTTCGCATTCTGGGCTTCTTCCAGCGTCATGTCATCACGCTCGAAGTATGCGCAGGTGTAACCCATCGTTGAGTCTAGGAATAATGCGAAAAACTCATCGGAAACGTCATAAATGGATTGCGACTCTTCGTAAAATGGTCTCAAATCGGTCATGCTCGCCGGATACCTCTCACCTGTTGGACGCAAGTATAGTAACCGACTTTCACGCCGATGTCATGCGCTGAAACCGACAGTAAGGCACGATTGCGGAAATATTCGGCGCGAGCGCGCACCACCGTTTGCGGGCGCGTCAGTACTTATAGAAGCCGTGACCCGATTTTTTGCCCAACCGGCCTGCCTCCACCATGCGCAAGAGCAGCGGTGGCGGCCCGTACTGCGGTTCCTTGAATTCTTCGAACATCTTGTCCGCGATCAGTTTGAGGGTGTCCAGGCCGACGAGGTCGGACAGCCGCAGCGGGCCCATAGGGTGCGATAGCCCGGCGACAACGGCCTTGTCGACGTCCTCCACGGTGGCGAAACCGGCCTCGACCATCCGGATCGCCGACAGCAGGTAGGGCACCAGTAGGGCGTTCACCACGAAGCCGGACCTATCGGAGCACCGCACCACCTGCTTGCCCAAAACGGCGCTCGCGAACTCCTCGGTGCGCGCGGCCGCGGCTTCGTCGGTCACCAGCGTGCAGACCAGTTCGACCAGCGGCAGCACCGGGACCGGGTTGAAGAAGTGCAGGCCCAGCACGCGTTGCGGGTTCTTGGTCGCCGCGGCGATCTTCATGATCGGGATGCTCGATGTGTTGGACGCCAGCACGGCGTCGGGGTCGGTGACGACCCGGTCCAGTTCGGCGAAGATCTCCGCCTTGACGGCCTCGTCCTCGACGATCGCCTCGATGACCAATTGGCGGTCGGCCAGGTCACCCATGTCGGTGGTGAAGGTGAGCAGGCCCAGGGCGCGGTCGCGCTCCCGTTCGGTCACCTTGCCGGCGCTGACGCCCCGCTCCAGCGACTTCACGATGCGGTTGCGTCCGGCGGTGATCAGCGCGTCGGTCGGCTCGAACACGGTCACACCGACACCGGCGCGGATCGAGACCTCGGCGATGCCGGATCCCATCTGCCCGGCACCGATAACCCCTACGCTTTGAATGGCTGCGATCGCTGCGTCGCTCACTGTTCTCTCTCCGGTGTCGTATCGTCCTGCACTGTTCTCTCTCCGGTGTCGTATCGTCTTGCACCGCAATAGGCCCCGCCCAGGCTAGCCGGGCGGGGCCTATGCTACTTCAGCGCACCGAGCGTGCAGTCACCGCGAGAAACCGCCCGAAAACTCGCAATAAGTGCACGCTCGGCGCAAGCCGCGAGCAGGCGCGGCTCTGTGACTTAGGCGTTGGTTTCACTTCCTCGTCGCGGGCTCGCGCCCGCTCCTCCTCAGTGAAACTGCCCCTCCTCGGTGGAGCCGGTCAGAGCGGTGGTCGAGGAGTTGGGGTCGACCGTGGTTGCGATGCGGTCGAAGTACCCGGCGCCGACCTCGCGCTGGTGCTTGGTCGCGGTGTACCCACGCTCCTCCGCGGCAAACTCGCGCTCCTGCAACTCGACGTAGGCGCTCATCTGGTTGCGGGCGTAGCCGTAGGCCAGATCGAACATCGAGTAGTTCAGGGCGTGGAAGCCGGCCAGCGTGATGAACTGGAACTTGAATCCCATTGCCGCAAGCTCCTTTTGGAACTTGGCGATGGTGCCGTCGTCCAGGTGCTTCCGCCAGTTGAAGGACGGCGAGCAGTTGTACGCAAGCATCTGGTCGGGGTAGGCGTCCTTGACCGCCTCGGAGAACTTCCGTGCGAGCTCGAGGTCCGGGGTGCCGGTCTCCATCCAGATCAAGTCGGCGAACGGGGCGTAGGCCTTCGCCCGGGCGATGCAGGGCTCGATGCCGTTCTTGGCGCGGTAGAAGCCTTCCCGCGTGCGCTCGCCGGTGATGAACGGCCGGTCGCGCTCGTCGACGTCCGAGGTGATCAGCGTGGCCGCCTCGGCGTCCGTGCGAGCGATCACCAGAGTCGGGACGTTGCACACGTCGGCGGCCAGTCGCGCCGAGGTCAGGGTGCGGATGTGCTGCTGGGTCGGGATCAGCACCTTGCCGCCCAGGTGACCACACTTCTTCTCCGACGCCAGCTGGTCCTCCCAGTGCGTGCCCGCGACACCGGCGGCGATCATCGCCTTTTGCAGCTCGAAGACGTTGAGCGCGCCACCGAAGCCGGCCTCACCGTCGGCGACGATCGGGGCCAACCAGTTCGCCACCGAAGTGTCGCCCTCGACCTTGGCGATCTGGTCGGCGCGCTGCAGCGCGTTGTTGATCCGGCGGACCACCTGCGGCACCGAGTTGGCGGGGTACAGGCTCTGGTCGGGGTAGGTGTGGCCGGACAGGTTAGCGTCACCGGCGACCTGCCAGCCCGATAGGTAGATGGCCTTCAGGCCGGCGCGCACCTGCTGTACGGCCTGGTTGCCGGTCAACGCGCCGAGCGCGTTGACCCACTCCAGGTCGTGCAGCTCGTCCCACAGCACCTCCGCTCCGCGGCGGGCCAGGGTGTACTCCTCGACCACGGTGCCTTGCAGGTCGACGACGTCCTGGGCGGTGTATGTGCGGGTGATGTCTTTCCAGCGCGGGTTGGTGTCCCAGTCCTGCTGGATCTGCTCGGCGCTCTTCGGGGTGCCAACGACAGACATTGGGCTTGCTCCTTAACGATCTTCGCTGCTGACTAGCTGAGACCCCACCGGCGGTAGCTGGCGGCTCAACTTCACTGGTGTGCTAACTCGACGATGGCACAGCCTGTTGATGGAGGTCTACCATTTCAGTTGCCAATTTCAGCAACAGATCGGCGTTGATTTGCAAATCTTGCGAAGGCAATCCGTAGCTTAACCGTTTCAGAAGCTACCCGCCGGTAACCTAAATTCGCAGGTCACTCGGGCATTCGACGCGCAAGCGCGGCGCTAGAGGGCGAAGATCGCGGCGACGGCTTTCGTGTCGTCGCCAACCGCGTATGTGAGCGTTGTAACAGCGCGATCCGCCAGGCCGGGGCCGAATTGGTCGGTGGAGCCGGCCGGGTAGACGTGCGAGATGATCTCCAGCTTGTCGCCCAGCGCAACCGGAGCCTCGTGCTCGATGGTGGTGCGCAGCGGTCCGCTCAGCAGTTCGGGATGCGACGCCAGGTAGTCCTCGACCACGCTCCAGTACACCGAGTTGTTCATGTGGTCGAACAGGTCGATGTCGGTGACCCGGACCGGGAACTCGTGGATCTCGGCCGCGTTGTCGCGACTACCCGGCTTGAGGTAGCCCTTCCAACGCAACCGGTCGACGGACGTAGTCTTGTGCAGACCCTCCAGGAAGTCGTCGGCGATGCGCGACGGCATCTGGGTTTCCCGGTTGATATTGATCCAGAACGCCTCGGACTCGATGAGGCCGCGCCCGCGCTTCCCATCTATGCGAACGCGCATCTCGCACCACCGGTTGGAGGTGCCCGAACACCATCTGCGCAGGCGGAGCATGTCCTGGAACTCGATCGGCCGGATCAGGTCAACCATGGTGCGACGGACGATCCACAGCGGATGCGTCTCCTCGAAGCCCATCTCCCGCAGCTGGTCCTGACCGATGTCTTGGATGTGCCGGGCAGCGGCATCCAGGCGCAGTCGACCCGTGCGATCGATGTCGCCGACGCGGAGCGGCCATTCGCGTCCGAATACGTCGGGGTGACCGTCGGGCACCGGCATCAGCGTTTTGTCCAGGCTCACGGTTTTGCTCCCCGTTCATTTTCCGTGCGTGCCCCACGTTTTACCGCGGGACCCGATGCGAATCATGCCAACCACACCTTTCAAACACCAAACGTCAAACACCAAACGTGACCGGATCGTATTGGCGTGCGAACCCTGCTAAGCGCTGCTTCGCAAGGGCGGGTACGCTTGCGCGAAATGGCCAAAACCTTCGTCGGCGCCCGCGTCCGCCAACTGCGCAGCGAGCGCGGGTTCAGCCAAGCCGCGCTGGCGCAGCTGCTCGACATTTCGCCGAGCTACCTCAACCAGATCGAGCACGACGTGCGCCCGTTGACCGTGGCTGTACTGCTCCGGATCACCGAGGTATTCGGGGTGGACGCGACCTTCTTCGCCTCCCAGGACGACACCCGGCTGGTCGCCGAGCTGCGCGAGGTGACGATGGACCGCGACGTGGACATCGACGTCGATCCGACCGAAGTCGCCGAGATGGTCAGCGCCCATCCCGCCCTGGCCCGTGCCGTGGTCAACCTGCACCGGCGCTACCGGATCACCACCGCGCAGCTGGCCGCCGCCACCGAGGAGCGGTTCTCCGACGGCAGCGGCAGCGGGTCGATCACGATGCCCCACGAGGAAGTGCGCGACTACTTCTATCAGCGGCAGAACTATCTGCACGAGCTGGACACTGCCGCCGAAGACCTCACCATCAAGATGCGGTTGCACCACGGCGATTTGGCCCGCGAGCTGACCCGCCGGCTCACCGAGGTGCACGGAGTGCACATCACCAGGCGGATCGATCTGGGCGACACCGTGCTGCACCGCTACGACCCGCGGACCAAGACGCTGGAGATCAGCAATCACCTCGCCCCAGGCCAGCAGGTATTCAAGATGGCCGCCGAGCTGGCCTACCTCGAGTACGGCGATCTGATCGACAGCCTGGTGGAGGAGGGGAAGTTCACCAGCGACGAGTCGCACACGCTGGCGCGGCTGGGACTGGCCAATTACTTCGCCGCGGCCGCGGTGCTGCCCTACCGTCAGTTCCACGACGTCGCGGAGAACTTCCGCTACGACGTGGAGCGGTTGTCGTCCTTCTACGCGGTGAGCTACGAGACCATCGCGCACCGGCTGTCGACGTTGCAGCGGCCCTCGATGCGGGGCGTGCCGTTCTCGTTCATCCGGGTGGATCGGGCCGGCAACATGTCAAAACGCCAGTCCGCCACGGGCTTTCACTTCTCCTCCAGCGGCGGCACATGCCCGCTGTGGAACGTCTACGAGACCTTCGCGAACCCGGGCAAGATCTTGGTGCAGATCGCCCAGATGCCCGACGGCCGCAACTACATGTGGGTGGCCCGCACCGTGGAGCGCCGCGCCGCACGGTATGGTCAGCCCGGTAAAACCTTCGCGATCGGGTTGGGTTGCGAACTCCGCCACGCCCACCGGCTCGTCTACTCGGAAGGACTCGACTTGTCGGGGGAGATCGCCACACCGATCGGCGCGGGCTGCCGGGTCTGCGAACGCGACAGCTGCCCGCAGCGGGCGTTCCCGGCGCTGGGCCGCGCGCTCGACCTCGACGAGCACCGCAGCACCGTGTCCCCCTATCTGGTGAAGCAAGCATGACAATCATGATCGCGGCCCACGACGGACAGGGCGGCCATCACACCGGCGCGGTCGGACGCATTCCGTCCGGGCGGTTCCGCGAGCTGGGGCCGCTCAACTGGGTGATCGCGAAGTTGGGTGCGCGCGCGGTCCGGGCGCCCGAGATGCACCTGATGACCACGCTGGGTCAGCACCGGTTGCTGTTCTTGGTGTGGAGCCTCTACGGCGGCCGGCTGCTGCGCGGCCGGCTGGCTGCGGTCGACACCGAATTGGTGATCCTGCGGGTCGCGCACCTGCGCGCGTGCGAATACGAGCTGCAGCACCATCGCCGGATGGCGCGCAATCAGGGGCTGGACGCGGACAAGCAGCGCGCGATCTTCGCCTTTCCCGACACCGGAAACGGCGTCGCGGGCACGCTGGGCGCCCGACAGCTCGCGCTGCTGAGGGCGACGGACGAGCTCGTCAAGGACCGCACCATCACCGACGGGACCTGGCGGGAGCTCGCGAGTCACCT
This sequence comes from uncultured Actinomycetota bacterium, assembly GCA_963785625.1. Taxonomy (GTDB): domain Bacteria; phylum Actinomycetota; class Actinomycetes; order Mycobacteriales; family Mycobacteriaceae; genus Mycobacterium. The sequence continues at coordinate 210,063 of CAWAWC010000001.1, forward strand.
GGACCGACGGGAGCTCATCGAATTCTGCTTGCTCGCAACACAATACGACGGGCTGGCCGCGACGATGTCGGCGCTCGAGATCCCGCTGGACAACCCGCGCTAGTGTTGTGAGTCGTTAATTCGTCGACAGTGCACGGCGCGCTTGTTGGCAGCGAATCGGGTGTTTCGGTAAGCGAGATCCACGCTAGCGTGCTGGTCACTCGCACTTCTTCGCACCACCGTCAATCTCGATGAAGCCTCGTCGGGACAGACGAGCTGGTCTTGAATTAATGACTCACGACACTAGCTACAGGTACACGTCGGCCAGCACGGCCAATGTCAGCACCAGGGGCAGTATCGGCAAGCCGAGCCCAAAACCCGACCACAGGTGTTTCCCGCGCCGGCGCAGCACCGACCCCCACAACGCCGCGCCGACCGCCAGCACCATCGACAGCAGCAACACCGTCGGGCCCCATCGGCCCACCGCCGCGTTGTCATCGGCGATCGAGAAGGCCACCAACCACAGGACGTAACCCGCGACGGTGCCTGCGACGGCACCCATGAGTGTGTCGGTACGAATCATCGGGGTGCTCAGAAGTTGATCATGTGGCCGGTCAAGCCATGGAAGCACTCCTGCAGCGCCTCGGACATGGTCGGGTGGGTGTGCACGTTGCGGGCCAACTCGTTGGCGGTCAGGTCCCACTTCTGCGCCAGGGTCAGCTCGGGCAGCAGCTCGGACACGTCGTGGCCGATCAGGTGGCCGCCCAGCAGCTCCCCGTGCTTGGCGTCGGCGACCAGCTTGACGAAGCCGCTGGGGTCGCCCAGCCCGTGCGCCTTGCCGTTGGCGGTGAACGGGAACTTGGCCACCACGACGTCGTAGCCTTCGTCGCGGGCCTGCTGCTCGGTGAGCCCGAAGCTGGCGACCTGGGGCTGGCAGAACGTCGCGCGCGGCAGCATCCGGTAGTCGCCGAGCGCCAAAGTCTCTGCGCCGGCGATGGTTTCGGCCGCCACCACCCCCTGGGCCTCGGCGACGTGGGCCAGCTGCAGCAGCCCCGTGACATCGCCGATGGCGTAGATGTGGCCGACGCTGGTCTGCATGTACTCGCTGATGCCGATGGCCTTGCGGTCGGTCAGCGCGACGCCGGCCTTGTCCAGCCCGTAGCCCTCGACGTTGGGCGCAAAGCCGATGGCCTGTAACACTTTGTCGGCCTTGAGTTGCTCGGACTTGCCGTCCTTGCTGACGACCACGGTGACCTGGGACCCATCGTCGGAAATGGACTCGACCTTGGTTCCGGTCAGGATCTTGACGCCCAGCTTCTTGAACTGCTTCTCGATCTCTTTGGACACCTCGGCGTCCTCGTTGGGCAGCGCCCGCGGCAGGAACTCCACGATGGTCACGTCGACGCCGTAGTTCTTCAGCACGTAGCCGAACTCCATGCCGATGGCCCCGGCTCCGGCGATGATGATCGACTCGGGCAGCTCCCGGGACAGGATCTGCTCCTCGTAGGTCACCACGTTGGCCGACAGCGACGTGCCGGGCACCAGCCGGGTGCTGCTGCCCGTGGCGATGATGGCGTTGTCGAACGTCACCGTCTCGGTACCACCCTCGTTGAGATCGACGGACAAGGTGTGGGCGTCGGTGAACCTGCCGTACCCATGGATCTCGGTGATCTTGTTCTTCTTCATCAGGAAGTGCACGCCGGCGACGCGGCCCTCGGCCACCTTGCGGCTGCGGTCGAAGGCGGCCCCGTAATCGAAGGTCGCGTCGCCGTTCATGCCAAAGGTCTTGGCCTCCTTGGTGAAGATGTGGACGAGCTCGGCGTTGCGCAGCAACGCCTTCGACGGAATGCAGCCGACGTTGAGGCACACCCCGCCCCAGTACTTCGATTCGACGATTGCGGTGTTGAGCCCGAGCTGTGCGGCGCGAATGGCTGCGACATACCCGCCCGGGCCGGCCCCGAGGACGACGACGTCATAGTGAGAAGTCACGGCCCCTACCCTAATGGCCGGGCGGGCCCGGCGTTAATACGGAATCACGCCGACCAGGCAGTGGCCCAACCGCGCGCAGTGGTAGTAGCAGTAGAGGGGCGCCGCGGCCGCGACGGAGGCAAATGGCGCCGACAACAGCGCGAGCGATAGCGCCGAGACGAGCGGCCTGCCCTGCACCATCGCCAGCATCACGGCGCCAACGGCGCAGGCGACGACGTAGACGAGGACCACGAACAGCGCCGCCGTCTGGTCGGCGGAGTGATACCACCAATAGAGGAGGCCCAGCCCGACCTCGGTCGCCACGAGCCACACGGCGAGGATCACCAGCAGCAGCTTCCACCACTTCAGGTAGACGTAGCGACCGGGCACGGTGACCGGGGGCACCGGCCCGCCAGCGGATTCGGTCGCCGAGTCCTCCTCGTCGGCGGCCGCCGCGGACACCTCCGGTTCGTCCTCGCCGCGCGAGGGCTCCCGGACGGCCGGCTGCGCGCCGGTGTCGTCGGAGTCGGAGAAATCCGGGACCCAGGATTGTGTTCCGGTGTCGTCGTCGGAGAAGTCCGGCGTGAACGCTTCGGTCCGGGGGTTTTCGGCGCGGTCCTCGTCAGCCACCGGACGCCACCCTCGCGGCGACGAGCACGCCGAACCAGCCGGGCGCCAGCGCCAGGACGAACGCGCCCACCATCGTCACCCAGCGACGCCCGGAGAACAGGATCGTCACCAGCCCGGTCAAGGTCGGGATCCCGACCACCAGCGCGATGGCAATCTCCGGGCGAACCCGGACGTGCACCGCGGCGAATCCCACCCCCGCCAACAGCCCGACCGCGGCCCCGATCAGCATGGCGCTGGCCAGCAACCAGGGACGCGGAAGGGGGATCACGGTGACGACTGTACTGCGGCTAGCGACTGCCGGGACTGCACGTTCCCGGCGCGGCTCCCGCATCGAGATCGACCACCTGACCGCGCGCCGACGGGCGCTCGCCGCGCTCGTATCCCGCTCCGGTGATGACCGGCACGGCCTGCAGCAGGGCCTGTTCGTCGTCGGTGAAAACCCTTCCGCGGCTGAGGAAACGCATGCCCTCCGGGGCCTCCAGGCTGAACCCGCCGCCGCGGCCGAGCACCACGTCGATGACCAGCTGGGTATGCTTCCACACCTGGTACTGCGGGCCCGAAATCCACACCGGCACCCCCTCGGCGCCCACGTCCAGGACGCCCAGCAGCACGTCGCGGTCACCCACGATGAAATCGCCGCGCGGGTAGCACATCGGCGACGACCCGTCGCAGCAGCCGCCGGACTGATGGAACATCACCGGACCGTGACGCTCCTGCAGTCGCGCCAGCAACTCGGCGGCGGGGGCGGTGATGACCACTCCCGCTACAGGGCCCGGGATCATCAGAACAGGCCGAGCGCCTTGTCGGAGTAGGACACCAGCAGGTTCTTGGTCTGCTGGTAATGCTCGAGCGCCATCTTGTGGCACTCCCGGCCGAAGCCGGACAACTTGTAGCCGCCGAACGCCGCGTGCGGCGGATACACGTGGTAGCAGTTGACCCATACCCGGCCCGCCTGGATGTCGCGGCCGGCCCGGTAGGCGGTGTTGCCGTCGCGGCTCCACACCCCCGCGCCCAGACCGTAGAGGGTGTCGTTGGCCATCGAGATCGCGTCGTCGTAATCGGAGAACGACGTCACCGCCACCACCGGTCCGAAGATCTCCTCCTGGAAGATCCGCATCTTGTTGTTGCCGGAAAAGATCGTCGGCTGCATGTAGTAGCCGCCGGACAGGTCGCCGCCCAGCTCGGCGCGTTCGCCGCCGGTGATCACCTTGGCGCCCTCGTCCTTGCCGATCGCGATGTAGGACAGGATCTTTTCCAGCTGATCGTTGGACGCCTGGGAACCCAGCATCGTCTCGGTGTCCAGCGGGTCACCCTGACGGACCGCCTTGGTCCGAATGGCGGCGAGCTCCAGGAACTCGTCGTGGATATCGGCCTGGATCAGGCTGCGCGACGGGCAGGTGCACACCTCGCCCTGGTTGAGGGCGAACAGGGTGAAGCCCTCCAGCGCCTTGTCCTGGAAGTCGTCATGGGCGGCCAGCACGTCGGAGAAGAAGATATTGGGGCTCTTGCCGCCGAGTTCGAGCGTGACGGGGATCAGGTTCTGGGATGCGTACTGCATGATCAGGCGCCCGGTGGTGGTTTCCCCGGTGAACGCGACCTTGGCGATCCGGTTGCTCGACGCCAGCGGCTTGCCGGCCTCGGCGCCAAACCCGTTGACGACGTTGACCACTCCGGCCGGCAGCAGGTCGCCGATCAACGACATCAGGTAGAGCACCGACGCCGGTGTCTGCTCGGCGGGCTTGAGCACCACGGCGTTGCCGCCCGCCAGGGCCGGCGCCAGCTTCCAGGCGGCCATCAGGATCGGGAAGTTCCACGGGATGATCTGCCCCACCACGCCCAGCGGCTCATGGAAGTGGTAGGCGACGGTGTCCTCGTCGATCTGGGAGAGCGAGCCCTCCTGGGCGCGGATCGCCGCGGCGAAGTAGCGGAAATGATCAGCGGCCAGCGGGATGTCGGCGGCGAGCGCCTCGCGGACCGGCTTGCCGTTGTCCCAGACTTCGGCCACGGCCAGCGCGGCCTTGTTCTCCTCGATCCGGTCGGCGACCCGGTTCAGGATCGCGGCACGCTCGGCCGGGGCGGTCCTGCCCCACGCCGGCGCCGCCGCGTGCGCGGCGTCGAGCGCCTTGTCGATATCGGCTTCGTCGGACCGGGCCACCTCGCAGAACGGCTGACCGGTTACCGGTGACGGGTTCTCGAAATAGCGGCCGCCCACCGGTGCCACCCACTGGCCCCCGATGAAGTTCCCGTAGCGGGATTCGTACGACATCAACGCTCCGGCAGAACCCGGACGGGCGAAAACAGTCATCTGCTCGGCTCCTCGTGCCTGTGTGTAATACAGCTCACACTACCGCCGAGGCCACAATGGCTTGCATGACATCTGAGGCTCCGCAAGACACCGCCGACCCCTACCTGTGGCTGGAGGAGGTCACCGGTGAGGAGGCGCTGGACTGGGTGCGGGCGCGCAACGAACCGACGCTGGCGGAGTTCTGCGACGGGGAGTTCGAGCGGATGCGGACCGAGGCGCTCGAGGTGCTCGACACCGACGCCCGGATCCCCTATGTGGTCCGCCGCGGCGAATACCTCTACAACTTCTGGCGCGACGCCGCCAACCCGCGCGGGCTGTGGCGACGCACCACCCTGGACAGCTACCGCACCGACTCCCCCGAGTGGGACGTGCTGATCGATGTCGACGAGTTGGGCCGCGCCGACGACGAGAAATGGGTGTGGGCCGGCGCCGGCGTCATCTACCCCGAGTACACGCGGGCGCTCGTGGGCCTTTCCCGCGGCGGCTCGGACGCATCCATCGTGCGTGAATTCGACATGCTCACGAGGGAATTCGTCACCGACGGGTTTGAGCTGCCGGAAGCCAAGTCGCAGATCTCGTGGGCCGACCCGGACACCGTCCTGGTAGGCACCGACTTCGGCGCCGACTCACTCACCGAGTCCGGTTACCCGCGCGTGATCAAGCGGTGGCGCCGGGGGACGCAACTCGGCGATGCGGAGACCGTCTTCAAGGGCGCACGCTCCGACGTCCGCGTGTCGGTATCCGTGGACCGGACCCCCGGCTTCGAGCGCACCGCGCTGGGGCGAGCCCTGGACTTCTGGAACGAAGAGGTCTACGAACTGCGCGGTGCGGAGCTGATCCGGATCGACGCGCCCACCGATGCCACCTTGTCGATGCACCGCCAGTGGCTCTTGATCGAGCTGCGCACCGACTGGTACCTGGGTGCCGCCACCTACACCGCCGGTTCGCTGCTGGCTGCCGACTACGACGAGTTCCTCTCCGGCACAGCGGAATTACACGTGGTGTTCGAACCCGACGAGCACACCTCGCTGAACCACTACGCGTGGACCCGCGATCGCCTCTTGATCGTCACACTTGCCGACGTGGCCAGTCGGGTGGAGATCGTCACGCCCGGTAGTTGGCGCCGTGAACCCATGACGGGTATCCCGGCCGCGACCAACACCGTCATCGTCACCGCGGACGAAACCGGCGACGAGTTCTTCCTCGATTCCAGCGGATTCGTCACTCCCTCGCGGCTGATGCGCGGTACCGGCGACGGGCCGCTCGACCAGGTGAAGTCCGCGCCGGAGTTCTTCGATGCCGAAACATTCTCCGTAGCACAATATTTCGTGTCCTCGCAGGACGGCACGTCAATCCCCTACTTCGTCGTGCGGGCGGCGGATGCCAACGGCCCGGGACCCACCATGCTCTATGGCTACGGCGGATTCGAAACGTCCAACACGCCGGCGTACGGCGGCGTGTTGGGCCGGTTATGGCTGGCCCGCGGCGGCACGTACGCGCTGGCCAACATTCGCGGCGGCGGCGAGTACGGTCCCGGCTGGCACACCCAGGCGATGCGCGAGGGCAGGCACAAGGTGGCCGAGGACTTCGCAGCGGTGGCAACCGATTTGGCGGACCGGGGCATCACCACCACGGCGCAGCTCGGCGCGCAGGGCGGTAGCAACGGCGGTCTGCTGATGGGCATCATGCTGACCAAGTACCCGGAGAAGTTCGGCGCGCTGGTGTGCAGCGTGCCGCTGCTGGACATGAAGCGCTACCACCTCCTGCTGGCCGGCGCCTCGTGGATGGCCGAGTACGGCGACCCGGACAACCCGGACGACTGGGCGTTCATCTCCGAATACTCGCCCTATCAGAACATTTCGGCGTCGCGCCGCTACCCAGCGGTGCTGTTCACCACGTCCACCCGCGACGACCGGGTTCATCCCGGCCATGCCCGCAAGATGGTGGCCGCCTTGGAGGCCGCCGGTCACCGGGTGTTCTACTACGAGAACATCGAGGGCGGCCATGCCGGCGCCGCTGACAATGAGCAGGTCGCCTTCAAGTCGGCGCTGACCTTTTCGTTCCTGTGGCGGATGCTGAAATCTGCGGCCAGGCGATGAACCGCCGCGAAATCGCGGTCGTACTCACCGCCCTGATCGTCCCAGCGGTGGTGGGGCGTGGACCCCAGCACCGGGCGACTGTTCGTTGCCGGCGTCACCGCGGGGGTGCTGCAGGTCATCGACCCGCCGCCCCCCGACCGGCCCTAAGATTGTCGACGTGTCAGCGACCGACCGCATCGAACTCACCCTGCTGGTGACCGGGTTGATCTTCATCGGGGCCGGGGCGCTGCAGGCACGCTTCCGCTACATCGCCCACCGCCGCGCGGGCCGGCGGTACTACTGGACCACCTCGACCATCGGCATCGTGTGTTTCACGATCGGGGTGGGCAAGATCTGGCCGAACGGCATTCTGTCGGCGCTGGTCTTCACCGCCATCATCGTGGGGTCGGCCTACCTCACCACGCCCTACCTCAAAATCGGCGGGCGCATCTACGCGGCCTCACCGGAGGATCGCCTGCCCGATCCGTGAGTCCGCTGGACACCGGGGCGCCGACCGACTTCGCTTGGCACATGCCGACACCCGACTTCGAGACAGTGCTCTACACGACGGCCGGCCCGGTTGCCACCATCACGTTGAACCGTCCGGAGCAGCTCAACACCATCGTCCCGCCCATGCCCGACGAGATCGAGGCGGCCGTCGGGCTGGCCGAGCGCGACCCGGACATCAAGGTCATCGTGTTGCGTGGCGCCGGCCGCGCGTTCTCCGGCGGCTACGACTTCGGGGGCGGCTTCCAGCACTGGGGCGAAGCCATGATGACCGACGGCCGGTGGGACCCGGGCAAGGACTTCGCGATGGTCACCGCTCGCGAGACCGGGCCGACACAGAAGTTCATGGCGATCTGGCGGGCGTCCAAACCGGTGATCGCCCAGGTGCACGGGTGGTGCGTCGGCGGCGCCAGCGACTACGCGTTGTGCGCGGACCTGGTCATCGCCAGTGAGGACGCGGTGATCGGCACGCCGTACAGCAGGATGTGGGGGGCCTATCTGACCGGCATGTGGCTCTACCGGCTCAGCCTGGCCAAGGTGAAGTGGCACTCCCTGACCGGCCGGCCGCTCAGCGGCGTCCAGGCGGCAGAGGTCGAGCTGATCAACGAGGCCGTGCCGTTCGAGCGCCTCGAGGCCCGCGTCGCCGAGATCGCCGGCGAACTGTGCCGAATCCCCCTGTCGCAGCTGCGGGCCCAGAAGCTGATCGTCAACCAGGCCTACGAGAACATGGGCCTGGCGTCCACGCAGCTGCTCGGTGGGATCCTCGACGGCCTGATGCGCAACACCCCCGACGCTCTGGACTTCATCAGGATCGCCGAGACCGAGGGCGTGCGCGCGGCGGTCGAGCGCCGCGACGGCCCGTTCGGGGACTACAGCCAGGCCCCACCGGAACTGCGGCCCGATCCGACGCATGTCATCCTGCCTGATCAGGGCCGATAGTGAGACGGACTATGAAAGATGGCCATCGGCTCTACTCGGCGGCCCAGAAAGTGTTACGGTAACAACTATGTCTCGGCTGAGTAGCAGCCTGCGTGCAGGCGCCGTTCTCCTCGCCCTCGGTGTCGCCGCCGCGGGCTTTCCCAAGACCGCCGCAGCGGATTCCACGGAGGATTTTCCGATACCCCGCAGGATGATCGCGACCACGTGTGACGCCGAACAGTATCTGGCGGCGACCCGGGACACCAGTCCGGTGTACTACCAGCAGTACATGATCGATTACAACAACCACCAGCAGTATGCGCAGGCGGTTCAGGACAAGGTGCACTGGTTCTTCTCCCTGTCACCGGCGGACCGCCGGGACTACTCCGAGCACTTCTACGATCAAATCGATCCGCTGTGGTGGGGCTGGCGCAACCACATGAAGATCTTCTTCAATAACAAGGGTGTCGTCGCCAAAGCCACCGACGTGTGCAACCAGTACCCGCCCGGCGACATGTCGGTCTGGAACTGGTCCTAGCTAACCCAGCGCCCAGGATTTGTCCCGGGCGTTGAGTGCGCGCCGAAATCAGCGGTGCGACTTACGTCTCCGACGTCTCCGAAATCAGTAATGCGGCGACGCGGCCGGGAACCGGTCGGTGCTCAACGACTCGGGTGAGTCGGGCTCTTTGGGCAGCAGCAAGGCGCGAACCAGCGGACGGGGCCCGTACGGCCGGAGCAGCTGGCTGGCGGGGCGCGTCCGCACGCGCTGCGGCCACCAGAACCAGCGGCCCATCAGTGCTGCGATGGACGGCGTCATGAACGAACGCACGATCAGGGTGTCGAACAACAGGCCCAGGCCGATGGTGGTGCCGACCTGCCCGGTGACCTTCAAATCGCTGAAGATGAAGGACGCCATGGTGGCGGCGAACACCAGGCCCGCAGACGTCACCACGCTGCCGGTGCCGGCCATCGATCGGATGATCCCGGTTTTCAGTCCGGCACCGATCTCCTCCTTGAAACGGGACACCAGCAGCAGGTTGTAGTCCGATCCGACGGCCAACATCAAGATGATGGACATCGCCAGCACCATCCAGTGCAACTTGAAGCCGATGATGTCTTGCCACATCAGCACCGAGAGTCCGAACGACGCACCCAACGAAATCAGCACCGTGCCCACGATGACGATCGCGGCGACCAGGCTTCGGGTGATGATCAGCATGATGATCAAGATGAGGCTGGCGGCGGCTATTCCCGCGATCATCAGGTCCCACTTGGACCCCTCGGCCATGTCCTTGTAGACCGCGGCGGTGCCGGCCAGGTAGATCTTGGCGCCCTCCAACGGGGTCCCCTTGATCGCCTCCTTCGCCGCGTTCCTGATCGGCTCGACGTGCGAAATCCCTTCGGGGCTGGCCGGATCGCCCTCATGAGAAATGATGAAACGGACCGCGTGACCGTCGGGCGACAGGAACATCTTCAAGCCCCGCTTGAAATCCGGGTTGTCGAAGACCTCCGGCGGTATGTAGAACGAGTCGTCGTTCTTGGCCGCGTCGAAAGCCTGACCCATGGCGGTCGAGTTCTGGCTCATCACGTCCATCTGGTCGTACAGCGACGACATCGAGCTGTGCATGGTCAGCATCATCTGCTTCATGGTCTGCATGGTCGCGATCATCGGCGGCATCTGCGCCAGCATCTGCGGCAACAACGCGTCCAGCTGGGATATGTCGCCCGTAAGGTACGTGAACTTTTCGGTGATCTGATCCAAGCCGTCGAGCGCGTCGAAAATGGATCTCAACGCCCAGCAGGCGGGAATGTCGAAGCAGTGCTTCTCCCAGTAGAAGAAGCTGCGGATCGGACGGAAGAAGTCATCGAAATTGGCGATGTTGTCGCGCAATGTGTCTGTCACGTCCAACATTTCATGCGTGAGGCCGTCCATGTGGTGCGTGACAGCGGCCATCTTCGACGTGATGTTGTACATGCGCTGCATGGTGTCGACGGACTCCTGCATGGCGTCGGCCTGCTTGAGCATGTCCTTCATGCGTTGGTGCATGTACTGCTGGTTTTCGACCTGCGTCGTGTTCTGCATGCTGATCTGGAACGGAATCGACGTGTGTTCGATCGGCTTTCCGAGTGGCCTGGTGATCGCCTGCACCCGCGCGATACCGGGAATGTGGAAGACGCCCTTGGCGATTCTGTCGATCACCAACATGTCCGCCGGATTCCGCATGTCATGATCGGTCTCGAGCATCAACAACTCCGGATTCATCCGGGACGTCGGGAAATGCCTTTCCGCGGCGGCGTATCCGATGTTGGCCGGGGTGCCCGGCGGCAGGTAGAGCCGGTTGTCGTAATTCGTCTTGTAGCCGGGCAGGGCGAGCAGTCCGATGAGAGCGATTGCGACCGACACCGCGAGAATCGGTCCGGGCCAGCGGACGATGGCGGTGCCCACGCGTCGCCATCCCCGAGTCCTCATCTTGCGCTTGGGATCGAACAGCTTGAAGAAGCTGCCGACGGTAAGCACCGCCGGTCCAAGGGTGAGCGCGGCAGCGACGGCGATGAGCATACCGACGGCGCAGGGGATCCCCAGCGACTGGAAATACGGAAGCCGGGTAAAGCTCAGGCAATACATCGCACCGGCAATGGTCAGGCCAGAGCCCAGCACCACGTGCGCCGTGCCGTGGAACATGGTGTAGAAGGCTCTTTCACGATCCTCGCCCAGTGTGCGCGCCTCTTGATATCGACCGAAAATAAAAATCGCATAGTCGGTCCCGGCCGCGATAGCCAGCAACACCAGGATGTTCACGGCGAAAGTCGAAAGTCCCATGACGTTGTTATGGGCCAGGAAAGCGATAATCCCCCGGGCCGACATCAACTCGATGACGACCATGAACATGGTGGCGATAACGGTGACTATCGAGCGGTAGACGACGAGCAACATCACGATGATCACCACGAAGGTGATCATCGTGACCTTTTTGACGCTCTTGTCGCCGGCCGAGGACTGATCGGCGATCAACGCCGCCGCGCCCGTCACGTACGCCTTGACGCCCGGCGGCGCGGGGACACCGTCCACGATCTTGCGGACCGCCGCGACGGACTCGCTGGCCAGGCTCTCGCCCTGGTTACCCGCGAGATACACCTGAACGTAGGCGGCCTTGCCGTCGGAGCTTTGCGAACCGGCGGCCGTCAGCGGATCCCCCCAGAAGTCCTGGACGTGCTGGACATGCTTTTTGTCCTGCTCGAGCTTCTGGATGATCTGGTCGTAGAAATGGTGGGCGTCATCGCCCAGCGGTTTGTCACCTTCCAGCACGATCATGGTCGCGCTGTCGCTGTTGAACTCGTTGAACACCTTGCCGACGCGCTTCATCGCGTGCAGCGACGGCGCATCTTGCGGGCTCATCGACACCTGGTGCTGCTTGGCTACCTGGTCCAGTGGCGGGACGAAGACGCTCAAGACGACGACAAGTCCTATCCAGAACAGCAGGATGGGCACGGCAAGCTTGTGGACGGAGCGCGCGAAGATCGGCATGTGCGGGAGCCCGACGGCTTGGTTGTCGGTCATGCGGACTTCACTATGCAGAAGGTTTGGGCGTTCACCCCGGTCTCGGACCTTTCGTCTTTGACCACGTCGTTCACGATGATCCGGCAGCCGATCTGGTCGGTGTCGGCCTGCGCCACAACGTTGACGCTCACCGACGGAAGCGTCGTGACGACCGAGAGCGTCCACGGCAGGGGCGCGTTGTCCACCCGCCGCGGCTGGGCGTTGATGTCCAGGTAGTTGATGTTCGCGGTCGTCCCGGGCGGCCCGTAAACCTCGTAGACCACGTGCTTGGGGTTGAACGGCTTGATGTCATCGGCCATGCCGCTGGTGATCGGGCGGTTGTCGTGGACACCGAAGATGCCGCGAAGCCGATTGACGCAGAATCCCGCTACCGCCACCACGGCCACGATGACCAGGACGATCCAGAATTTCCTCGCCGCCGCGGCGACCGGAATCCTCGGCAGCCTCCGCCGTTCCGGCGATCGGGCACCCCTCCGCCCTGTCCGCCGTCGCGGTTGCCGTCCATTGTCTGTTGCGCCAAGCGCTTCAGACGCTGCGGCGGAGGACCGCTCGGCATTGCCGGGTGCTCCGCGCTCATCCACGGCGGCGTCGTTGCCATCAGCCGCAGTCCGCCAAGCCACAGTGCCGTGGTCTCCTTGTCTGCTCATGACGATCGGGATTCGAGGCCGATACACGTCGCCGTCAGCACTCGGGTGAGGGCCGACGCGAAGTCGATGTTCCACTCGGGCGGCAGGGCGTCCGGCTCGTCGGCATAGGCGTCGGTGAGCCGCTCCGGCGGGTGGGCGATGTGCCAGAACGCGGCGGCCAACGAGTAGGCGGCGATGACGACGTCGAAGGCGCCCGACCGGCCCAGCGCGGGCAGCGCGCGCTCGATCGCGTCGGCGATCGCGACCGCGGCGGCGGAAATTGTCCGCCGGATGTCGACGACCCTCTCGACGGCCACCTCGTGCTCAAGGTGCAGGTGGAGGTTGGCGAGCAGGTCACAAAACAGCGGATCGGCCGCCAGCCCGTTAGCCAGCGTTTCGGCCACCCGGGCGGGCGACATGGCCGCCGGCTCCGCGAGTTCGGCACACACCGTGGTCGACCAACGCACCCACCCTTCGGCCGCGAGGTGCAGCAGGACCTCTTTGTGTGAGGTGAAGTAGCGGCGTACCGCGGAGTAGTGGATGCCGGCGCGGTTGGCGACGGCGGTCAGGGTGACCGACGCGACGCCGGTTTCGAGCGCCAGAGAGCGCGCGGCTTCGACGAGCGCCTCCGCACGTTGGCGCTTGTTCTCCTCCGTACGGGCGCGTTGAAACGTGAGTTGCGCCACCGGCCGAGCGTAACGCACAGACTGTGATTTGTATAACGCACAGATTGTGATTTGCGATGGGATAATCCCCCCGGTGACGCTTCTGTTACGCACGTGATATGCGTTACACTTCTTCACGCGAGGGGAAGGAGTCAACGGTTCCGGCCAGGCAGTGTTGCACTTGGTTATCCTCGACCGGATGGCGCCGCCCCGAGCGTGGCTTCGATGGTGACAAGGGCGGAGCGGCCGCACTCTTTCATAGCTGAAGATGTTCGAGCGCACGACGGACCGCCGGCGGAAATGCCGATGGTGAAAGGGATACCGATTTTCAGGTTTCTGTCGCGGTATTGGATTCCGCTGTTGATCCTGGCGGTGGTCGCCGTCGGGGGATTCATCGTGGATCGGGTCCACGGCTACTTCGGTTCGGGGAAGCGCGAATCGTATGCCGACAGCAATCTGCAAAACCCCAAGCCGTTCAACCCCAAACGGATCACTTACGAGGTATTCGGGCCGCCCGGAACGGTCGCCGACATCAGCTATTTCGACGTCAACGCCGATCCGAAGCGGGTGGACGGGGCGCAGTTGCCCTGGGCGCTGCACATCACCACCGACAAGGCGGCGGTGATGGGAAACCTTGTGGCACAAGGCAATAGCGACAGCATCGGGTGCCGCATCACGGTGGACGACGTGGTCAAGGCCGAGAGGGTTTCCAACGAGGTCAACGCGTACACCTTCTGCATAGTGAAATCCGCGTGAGCACCCGTCTGGCCCACGACGCCGCCACGCACGCCGAGCGGCCACTGATCGCGCGGATGATCCACCGCTTTGCGGTGCCGATCATTTTCTTCTGGGTGGCCGTCGCGGTCGTCCTGAGTGTGTTCGTCCCCTCGCTGGAGGTGGTCGGCAACGAGCGGTCGGTGTCGCTGAGCCCCAAGGACGCGCCCTCGTTCGTGGCGATGAAACGCATCGGCCACGCCTTCAACGAGGGCGAGACCGACAGTTCGGCGATGATCGTGCTGGAGGATGATCAGCCCCTCGGCGACGACGCCCACCGGTTCTACGACGTTCTGATCCGCAAGTTGCGTGCGGACAAGACGCACGTGCTGAGCGTCCAGGACTTCTGGGGTGATCCGCTCACGGCGGCCGGCGCGCAGAGCAACGACGGCAAGGCCGTGACGGTCCAGTTGACCCTCGCCGGCAATCAAGGGGAGCCACTGGCCAACGAATCCGTCCTGGCCGTTCGCAAGATCGTGGACAGCACCCCGGCGCCGACGGGGGTCAAGGTCTACGTCACCGGGGTGTCGGCGATGGCCGCGGATCTGCACCGCAGCGGTGACAGGTCCTTGGTCAAGATCACCGTCACCACGGTCGTGGTGATCCTGCTGGTGTTGCTCTTTGTCTACCGTTCGTTGCTCACCGTGATCGTGCTGCTGGTCACCGTCGGTTTCGAAGTCACCGCCGCGCGGGGCGCGGTCGCGGTGCTCGGGCACAGCGGGCTGGTCGGGCTGACCACCTTCGCGGTCAGCCTGCTCACCTCTTTGGCGATCGCGGCCGGCACCGACTACGGGATCTTCATCATCGGCCGCTACCAGGAGGCCCGCCAGGCCGGCGAGGACAAGGAAACGGCCTTCTACACCATGTACCGGGGGACGGCGCATGTCATCCTGGGCTCGGGTTTGACGATCGCCGGGGCGACGTTTTGCCTGAGCTTCGCGCGGATGACGTATTTCCAGACCCTCGGCGTGCCGTGTGCGGTGGGGATGCTGGCCGCGGTGGCGGTCGCGCTCACGCTGGGGCCGGCGGTGCTCACCGTCGGCAGCCGGTTCGGCCTGTTCGACCCCAAGCGGGTGCTCAAGGTGCGCGGCTGGCGGCGGGTCGGCACCGCGGTGGTGCGCTGGCCGCTGCCGATTCTGGCCGTCACGCTGGCCGTGGCCCTGGTCGGCCTGCTGACCCTGCCCGGCTATCAGGCCAACTACAACGACCGGCCGTATCTGCCCGCCTTCATTCCCGCCAATCAGGGATTCGCGGCCGCCGATCGCCACTTCTCCCAGGCCCGGATGAAGCCGGAGATCTTGATGATCGAGTCGGATCACGACATGCGCAATCCGACCGACTTCCTGGTGTTGGACAAACTCGCCAAGGGCCTGTTCCGGGTTCCGGGGATCTCCCGGGTGCAGGCGATCACCCGGCCCGACGGGACGCCGATGGACCACACATCGATCCCGTTCCAGATGAGCCTGCAGAACGCCGGCCAGATGCAGAGCATGAAATACCAGCGCAACCAGATGAACGACTTGCTCAAGCAGGCCGATGAGATGACCAAGACGATCGCCACGATGCAGCGGATGTACGAGCTGATGACGCAACTCGTCGGGGTCACGCACAAGATGGTCGGCGACACCGAACAGATGCAGCAGATCACCAACCAGCTGCGCGACGAGATCTCGAACTTCGACGACTTCTGGCGGCCGGTCCGCAGCTATTTCTATTGGGAGAAGCACTGTTTCGACATCCCGATGTGCTGGTCGCTGCGGTCGATCTTCGACGCGATCGACGGCATCGACCAGATCGACGAGAAGCTGGACACCCTGGTCGGTGACATCAAAGAGCTCGACCGGCTGATGCCGCAGATGGTCGCGCAGTTCCCGATCATGATCGAGACCATGGTGAACATGCGCACGATGATCCTGAGCATGCACAGCACCATGTCCGGGATCTTCGACCAGATGGACGAGATGAGCGACGACGCGATGGCCATGGGTCACGCCTTCGACGCCTCCAAGAACGATGATTCGTTCTACCTGCCACCCCAAGTCTTCAAGAACGCCGAATTCAAGCGCGCCATGAACAGCTTCTTATCCCCCGACGGGCACGCCGCACGGTTCATCATCCTGCACCGCGGAGATCCGGCGTCGGCCGCCGGGATCGCCAGCATCGACAAGATCCAGACGGCGGCCGAGGAATCGCTCAAGGGGACCCCGCTGGAGGACGCCAAGATCTACCTCTCCGGCACGGGGGCCGTGTTCAAGGACATCGCCGACGGCGCCAAATGGGACCTGGTGATCGCGGGCATCTCCTCGCTGTGCCTCATCTTCATCATCATGCTGATCATCACCCGGGCCTTCGTGGCCGCCGCGGTCATCGTGGGCACCGTGGCGCTCTCCCTGGGCTCTTCCTTCGGACTCTCGGTGCTGTTCTGGCAGCACATTCTCGGTTTCCCCTTGCACTGGCTGGTGCTGGCGATGTCGGTCATCGTGCTGCTGGCCGTCGGTTCCGACTACAACCTGCTGTTGGTCTCGCGGTTCAAACAGGAGATACACGCCGGCCTGAACACGGGCATCATCCGCTCGATGGGCGGCACCGGCAAGGTGGTCACCAACGCGGGGCTGGTATTCGCGTTCACGATGGCGTCCATGGTCGTCAGCGACGTGCGGATGGTCGGCCAGGTCGGCACCACCATCGGGCTGGGTCTGCTGTTCGACACCCTCATCGTGCGCGCGTTCATGACGCCGGCCATCGCCGCCCTGCTGGGACGCTGGTTCTGGTGGCCGATGAGGGTGCGGTCGCGACCGCCGCGGATCCCCGCGCAGCCCGTCGAACCGCATCCGCCGGACCGTTCGCTCGCGTATAGCGACTAGCTAAGCTAGCCCGTCCGGCTATGCACACGATCGCACTGATCGGGTTCCTCGGGGGCCTGATCACCGGCATCTCGCCATGCATCCTGCCGGTGCTTCCGGTGGTGTTCTTCTCCGGCCTGAACGGCGACCGGGACAGCACTCCCGCCGCCCGGCCGTACCTGGTGATCGCCGGCCTGGTCTGCAGCTTCAGCCTGGTGACGCTGGCCGGTTCGGCCCTGCTGTCGGCGCTGCACCTGCCGCAGGACGCGATCCGTTGGGCCGCGCTGGTGGTGCTCACCCTCATCGGGCTGGGGTTGATCTTCCCGCCACTGCAGCACCTGATCGAGCGGCCGTTCGCCCGCATCCCGCTGCGTCAAACACGTTTTGGCAGAAGCGGTTTCGGGCTCGGGCTGACATTGGGCGCGCTGTACGTGCCGTGCGCGGGACCCGTGCTGGCCGCCATCGTGGTCGCCGGCGGGACCGCGTCGATCGGCGTGCCGATCCTCGTCCTGACCGCGACGTTCGCTATCGGCACCGCGATTCCGCTGCTGATTTTCGCGCTGGCCGGACGGGGCATACGGTCTTTATTAGCCGAACGCGTCGCGGCATTCCGCCGCCGGCAACGCGCGATCCAGATCGCCGGCGGAGTGGCGATGATCGTGCTGGCCGTGGCGCTGGTGTTCAACCTGCCGGCGATGCTGCAGCGCGCCGTTCCCGACTACACGGTGGCGTTTCAGAAGGCGATGCAGAAACGGATCGGGGCCAACCACCTCCGCCAGCAACTGAACCCCGGGCCCAAAGGCCAACTGGCCGACTGCACCGACGGCTCCGCCCAGTTACAGCAGTGCGGACCGGCCCCGGCCATCACCGGAATCACCCAGTGGCTCAACACCCCCGGTGGCGCACCGGTCGACCTGGCGTCCCTGCGCGGCAAGGTGGTCCTGATCGACTTCTGGGCGTACTCGTGCATCAACTGCCAGCGCGCCATCCCGCACGTCGTCGATTGGTACAACCGCTACCGCGAGAACGGGTTCGTCGTCATCGGCGTGCACACCCCGGAGTACGCCTTCGAGCGAGTACCCGGCAACGTCGCCAGCGGGGCCGCCACGCTGCACATCACCTACCCCATCGCGCTCGACAACGACTACGCGACGTGGAACAGCTACCAGAACCTGTATTGGCCGGCCGA
Source organism: uncultured Actinomycetota bacterium (assembly GCA_963785625.1). GTDB lineage: Bacteria > Actinomycetota > Actinomycetes > Mycobacteriales > Mycobacteriaceae > Mycobacterium. The sequence goes on from CAWAWC010000001.1 coordinate 228,104, forward strand.
GTACCTCATCGACGCGAACGGAACGGTGCGGCACACCAAGTTCGGCGAGGGCGACTACGACGGCACCGAGAGGCTGATCCGCCAACTGCTTGCCACTGAAGCATCAGGGGCCAATCCGGATGTCCGGCTGCCCGCGGCGGCCCAGTCCCAGGACACCACGCCGCACACCCGGCTCACCCCCGAGACCTACCTCGGCGTCGACAGGGCCATCAATTACGGCGGCGTCGGCGAATACAAGACGGGCACCGCCACGTTCAGCTATCCACCGACGCTGGGGGCGGACCGGTTCGCATTGCGCGGCCGCTGGAAGCTGGACGACCAGGGTGCGACCGCCGACGGTGCCGACGCCGCCGTCCGACTCAACTACACGGCCAAGGACGTCTACGCCGTCATCGGCGGCACCGGGACCATCACGGTCTCCCGGGCCGGGCAGACGACCACGACGGCGATCGACGGACCACCCACCCTGCACCAGATCGTTGCCGACCCCGCGGCGGGCCGCGACCAGCTGGACATGCAGGTCAGCGCCGGCGTGCAGGTGTTCTCGTTCACATTCGGCTAGGGGCCAGTCCGTTCGGTCCGCAGCTCCGAATAATCGACGTGGAACACCAGTGGTCGCGGCCGTCGCGCGAACGGTCTGTACAGGGGCGAGATGATCTGTTGCACTCGGGGTTCGACGAAGACACCGGCACGTCAGGGTAATCGATGAACCACTCGAATCTGGTGAATCTCCTCGAGGTATCCGCTGTTTCGTTCCTGGTTCTCGCCGCGCTGCAGGCGGTCACTTTCGCCGTCGGGACGCGGATCGGCCGCTACAACGTCGTCGACGTGGCATGGGGCCTGGGCTTTGTGGCCGTCGCGGCGGTTGCGGCGGTGCTCGGGCACGGCGCCGCGACCCGGCGATGGCTGCTGCTAGCCCTGGTGGCGGTATGGGGCCTGCGGTTGAGCTGGTACATCCAGCGCAAGACCGTCGGCCGCGGCGAGGATCCCCGCTATGCCGCCCTGCTGCGGAACGCCACTCCGGCGCAGGTGGTGCGCAAAGTCTCCCTCCCCCAAGGCGTGATCGGCTGGTTCGTCTCGTTCCCGCTGCAGCTCTCGGCTGTCACCGGCCCGACCCCGAGGCCGCTGATCGCCGTCTCGATCGTCGGCGTCGCGGTGTGGCTGGTGGGTGCCGTCTTCGAAGCGATCGGCGATTGGCAGCTGAGCTCTGGTGGGGACTGTGGCTGATCACGATCAACGGCTGGCCGCCTCTGACCACGATTGGCTCACCGCTGCTGATGACCTATTTCCTCGTTTACCGGACCGGTGCCCGGCTCACCGAGAAGATCATGGCGGGCCGCCCCGGCTTCGACGAATACAAGTCGCGGACGGCGTTCTTCTTCCCTCGGCCGCCCCGATCGGCGCGTCGATGACGACCGCCACCGCCGCTGTCGTCGCTGACGTAGGCTACCGAGCGATGACCGGAACGCTGCGGCTGAGCAACGAGCTGGACGCGCTGCTGCGCGAGGTCGCGCGCGGGGACAGCACCGCCTTCGCCGAGGTGTACGACCTCACCAAAAGCCGGGTGTACGGTCTGGTGCTCAGGGTCCTCGGTGACTCCGGCTACAGCGAGGAGACCACCCAGGAGGTCTATCTGGAAGTGTGGCGCACGGCGTCGCAGTACGACCCGGCCAAGGGTTCCGCGCTGGCCTGGCTGCTGACCATCGCGCACCGGCGGGCGGTCGACCGGGTGCGCGCCGAAGAAGCGGGCAGCAGGCGGGAGTCGCGGTACGGCGCCGCCAGTGCCGGACCCGCAAGCGCCTCGGCGCACGATCCGGTCGCCGACTCGGCGATCGCGGACGATGAGCGCCGCCGGGTGAGCGGATGCCTGGCGGCGCTGACCGACACGCAACGCCAATGCATCCAGCTGGCCTACTACGACGGACTGACGTACAACGAAGTTTCGCAACGCTTGTCCGCCAATCTGTCGACGATCAAGTCCCGCATCCGCGACGCGCTACGTGCCCTGCGTAACTGCCTGGACGTGCCATGACCGAAACCTCCGACTTCGAACTGATCGAACTCGCCGCACCGTACGCGTTGCATGCGGTGTCCGATCAGGAGCGGGCCGAGATCGAGCGGTTGGTGGCCGCGGCGCCCGCGCCGGTCGCGGCGGCCTTCGACGACGAGGTCCGTGCCGTCCGCGAGACGATGGCCGTCCTATCGTCGGCAACCGCGGCGGAACCGCCGGCACATCTGCGGGCGGCGACGCTCGCCGCCGCCACGTCCAGGCGTCGCCAGATCACCTGGCGCACAGTCGCTGTCGCGTCTGCGGCCGCGGCCGTCCTGGTGGGTGCGGTGACCTTCGGCATCGGCGTGCTGATGCGGCCGCCGGCGACGTCCACCGTCGCCGCGCAAGTCCTGACGGCTCCGGACGTCCGGACGGTCTCCCGCCCGCTCGGCGACGGGACGGCGACGGTGATGTTCTCCCGGGACCGCAACGCGGGCGTGCTGGTGATGAACAACGTGCCGCCGCCGTCACCGGGCACCGTCTATCAGATGTGGCTGCTCGGAGCGAAAGGCCCGACGTCGGCTGGGACGATGGGCACCGCGGCGGTGGCACCGTCGACCACCGCGACCCTGCCCAACCTCGGCGGCTCGACGGCGCTGGCCTTCACGGTCGAGCCGGGCACGGGTTCGCCGCAGCCCACCGGGGCGATCTTGGCGGAATTGCCGCTGCGCTAAGCCTTATTCGCTAAGCCGCCCACGATCGCGAGCACGACGCCGAGCCCGGCCAGCGTGGCGCCCGCGAGCAACGTCGCGTTAAGCCATTGGTGCAGGCCGGCTTCGGCGCGGCCGACCAGCACCTCGGCGATGTCACGGATATCGCCGGTGGTGTGGTTGAGCGCGTCGTTGACGTACCTGCGGCCGATCTCGATGCCGCCCCACCCGACCGCACCGACGAGCAGCGCCGAGACGCCCAGCGCGCTCACCGCCTTGCCGCGGCGGTGCGCGGCGACCAGGGTCAGCACAGCGCAGCAACCGCACAGGGTCGCCGCGGCGATACTCACCCACGGGCCCCAGGCGGTGAGGCGGCTCAGCCGTCCCTGCCGCAACGACTGCGGCATCGACGCGGTGACGGGCACCGTCAGCGTGGCGGGCACCGTGACGTTGTGGCGGCTCAACAGCTGGGCAATGGCGCTGTCCTTGAGCATCGGGGCCACATCGACCACCCACTGCCCGGCGTCCTGGCCGGACGGCCGGTCTTCGAACAACCAGCCATGCGCCGCCCGGTTCGCCTGTGCGAACAGCGGCGGAAACTCTCGGCCGGTAGTGAAGGCGGCGGCCGCGTCGTGCACCTGCGAGCTGTCGACCGGGTAGCGTCCCCCGCCGCGCGCGGCGATCAGCGCCATCGCCCGGGTGGTCAGTTCGGAAGCCATGGCCGACTGCAGGGCCGGCTCGGCGGCCGCCCGCCGGGCCAGCGCGGCGTAGCCGTCGGCGTCGACGACATGCAGCTGGGTCCACGCCGCGGGGACGGCCACCGCCAGCGCAACCGTGGTGGCCAGCCACAGCACCACCGTCACCGCGAATCGCACGCGCGAGAACCTACTCGATCCCCCGCACGTACGCCGCCTGCCCGAGGTGCTGGGCGCAGTCGTCGATGATGCTCACCAACCGCGCGCTGGCCGTCACCGGCGGGTCCCAATTGGTGTCGACGACCCGGGCCAGCTCCTCGGCGGTCACGCTGGCGATGTATTCCAGGGTCAGCTTGTACACCGCGTGGTAGTAGCCGGACAGCAGTTCGGCGGGCGCGTGCACCTTCGCGACCTCGGCGGGCCCGTGCCCATAGCCGGTGTCGTTGCGCGGCAGGTCCAGGCCGAACCGGTCCACCCAGCCGTCGCGGGTCCACACCTGCTCGACGCCGGCCACGTGCGCCAGCTGGATGTCCTGCACCCGCGCGCTGTGCCAGATCAGCCAGGCGATGCTGTTGGCGCTCGGGGTTGGCCGGTAGCCGGACACCTCGTCGGTCAATCCGTCCGTGAGGTCGTCGACGTGTTCGACCAGCCGAGTGAACGCGTCGCGGAGCAATTCTTGGACGCCTGCGTCGGGATTGGCCATATCTTCGACATTACGGGAGGCATTTGTCCTGGCACGACACACCTACGCGGTCGTAGATTGTTTAGATGACCTACGACCTCATCATCCGCAGTGGCACCATCGTCGACGGGCTGGGAGGTGAGCCGTACGTCGGCGACGTGGCGGTCCAAGATGGCGTCATCGCGGCCGTCGGTTCGGTGAACGGCGCCACCGCCAACCGCGAAATCGACGCCACCGGCCTGCTGGTCACCCCCGGCTTCGTCGACCTGCACACACACTACGACGGTCAGTCCATCTGGTCGGAACGCCTGACACCGTCGTCGGCGAACGGGGTGACCACGGTGGTGATGGGCAACTGCGGAGTCGGCTTCGCGCCGTGCCGCCAGGAAGACCACGACGTGCTCGTCGACGTGATGGCCGGGGTCGAGGACATTCCCGGCGTCGTCATGACCGACGGACTGCCGTGGACATGGGAAACCTTCCCCGAGTACCTGGACGCGCTGGAGGCGAGACAGCGTGACATCGACGTCGCCGCCTACCTGCCGCACTCTCCGCTGCGCGTCTACGTGATGGGCCAGCGCGGCGCGGACCGCGAGCCGGCCACCGCCGACGATCTGGCGATGATGCGCGCGCTGGCCACCGAAGCGATTAAGGCCGGTGCGCTGGGCTTCGCGACGTCGCGGTTCACCATCCACAAGACCGAAAGCGGTTCGCCGATCCCGAGCTACGACGCCGCCCGCGAGGAGATCGAAGAGATCGCCAGGGGCGTGGTCGACGGCGGCGGCGGCCTGCTGCAGTTCGTGCCCGACATCCCGGCCGGCGGCTACCAGCCCGTGCTGCAGATGATGTTCGACGTTGCCGAGGACGTCGGGCTGCCGGTCACGTTCACCCTGATCGTCGCCAATTCGGGCGATCCGACCTGGGAGGACGCCATCACTGTGATCGAAAAGGCCAATAAAAATGCGGGCGACGGGGTCCGATTCACCGGTCAGTTGCTCCCGCGTCCGATCGGGCTGATCATCGGGCTGGAACTGTCCGCCAACCCGTTCGTGCTGTACCCGAGCTACCGCGAGATCGCGCACCTGCCGCTGGCCGAGCGGGTCGCCGAGATGCGCAGGCCGGAGGTCCGCGCCCGCATCCTCGCCGACAAGCCCGGCCAGGGGCATCCGATTCTGTACGTGGCCCAGGCCTGGGACTGGATCTACCCGCTGGGCGACTCGCCGAACTACGAGCCCGACCCGTCGACGTCCATCGCGGCCCGGGCGCGGGCCCGCGGGGTGAGCCCGATGGAGGAGGCCTACGACCGTCTGCTCGACGACGACGGGCACGCCATGCTGTTGGTCGCAACCAGCAACCTGGCCAACAACTCGCTGGACACCGTCGGCGAGCTGCTGCACCGCGACGACGTGGTGCTCGGCCTCGGCGACGGCGGCGCCCACTACGGCATGATCTGCGACGCCAGCTACTCGACGTATTTCCTGGCGCACTGGGCCCGCGACCGGAAATCCGGGCGGTTCACGGTGCCCGAGGCGGTCCGAGAACTGACCTCCGTGCCGGCCCGCGTCGCCGGATTGGGTGATCGCGGGCGCATCGCCGTGGGATACAAGGCCGACCTCAACGTCATCGATCACGCCGCATTACGGGTGCACAAGCCGGTCATTCGGTACGACCTGCCCGCCGGCGGGCGTCGCCTGGACCAGACCGCCGACGGCTACGTCGCGACCATCGTTTCCGGCGAGATAATCGCCCAAAATGGCGCGCCCACTGAGGCCCGTCCAGGCAAGTTGGTTCGCGGACGCCGGCCTGGCCCCCCACCTCCCCGATAACGCCACGAAGGGGGGGCCGTCCCGGTTAAGTTGGGTCAGTGACGAGCCCGCATTTTGCGTGGTTGCCGCCAGAAATCAACTCGGCTCTAATTTACGCCGGTCCTGGTGCGGCACCGCTGCTTGCTGCGGCGGAGGCGTGGGACGGCCTGGCCGAGAACCTGACGTCGTCGGCATCGTCGTTTTTCTCGGTGACCTCGGATCTGCTCAATGGCTCATGGCAGGGCGCGTCGGCCACGGCAATGATGACCGTCGCGACGCAATATGTGAGCTGGCTCAGCGCGGCCGCCGCGCAGGCCGAGGCGGCATCCACACAGGCTGCGGCCATCGCGGCCGCGTTCGAGGCGGCGGTGGCGGCCACGGTGCAGCCCGCGGTGGTCGCGGCCAACCGCGCGCTGGTGCAGGCGTTGTCGGCCACAAACTGGTTCGGGCTCAACGCCCCTGCGATCATGGACACCGAGGCCGCCTACGAGCAGATGTGGGCATCCGACGTCTCGGCGATGTTCGGTTATCACGCCGATGCGTCGTCGGCCGTCTCACAATTGGCGCCCTGGCAGCAGGTTCTGCAGAAACTCGGCTTCTCGTTCGGCAACAGCGGGCAACCCGCTCTTGGCACCTCGGGAACCGCGGGAACCGCGGGAACCTCGGGAACCGCGGGAACCTCGGGAACCGCGCCGGGCAATTCCAATCTCGGTCTCGTCAATAACGGAAGCCAAAATCTCGGTTCCGGAAATTCCGGTAACAACAATATTGGTTTCCTCAACTCCGGCAACGGAAATGTCGGTTTCGGGAATACGGGCAACAACGACTTCGGCTTCGGGCTGACCGGCAATAATCAATTTGGCTTCGGCGGATTCAACTCCGGCACCGGCAACATCGGTTTGTTCAACTCGGGCAACAACAACGTCGGCTTTTTCAACTCCGGCAACGGAAACTTCGGCATTGCCAATGCGGGCAATCTCAACAGCGGCCTCGCGAACTCCGGATCCGTTAACAGCGGCTTTTTCAACGCCGGCACCGCCAACGCCGGCTTATTCCAGGACAACATGATGGCGGGCCAGGGCAGCCCCGATATGAGCGGGCTCAGCTCCGGTCGCTACGTCACCGGCAGCCTGAGCGCGGCCAACCTCAGCACCGGCCTGCTGAACTCGGCCGCCGCCACGACCGGCGGCCTCAACCCGGGCGTTGCCAGCACCACCCTGCTCAACCCGGCATCGGCCAACGCGGCGGCCTTCACCAACGCCACCGACGCGGGCGTCGTCGCAGGCACGCTCGAAGCAGGCAGCGCGAACGTCGGCGCCGCCAGCGCGGCGGCCGGGCCTACGCCCATCCCACCGGCCCTGCGTACCACCGCAGCCGGTCCCGCGGGATTCTTCCCCGCGGCCAACAGCAGCCCCGCTGCCAGCAGCAGCCCCGCGGCCAGCAGCGGCAGCAGCGACACCGGCGTGCGGAACCCGAACCTGGTCCGCGAGCCCGGCATTCCCAACTCGGGCTTCTTCCCCAAGGGAGAGCGCACCATCGAGTCCACGCCGGCAACCGGGGAGCCGGGGCTGCTGCCGGGTCTACCGGACTAGCGTTTCACCGGAGGGCACCCGCCGGCGCCTATCCTCGATTCCATGCGCGCCAAGAAGAAGGTGGACCTCAAGCGGCTCGCCGCCGCTCTCCCCGACTTCCCCTTCGCCTACCTGATCACCGTCGACGACGGGTATCGCGTGCACACGGTGACGGTCGAACCGACGCTTCGCGACCTACCGGAGGGGCCCGACGGGCCTCGCGCGATTGTGGACGTCGGGCCAATCGGCGGGCACACCCGGCAGAACCTCGCCCACCGCAGCGAGGTCACCCTGCTGTGGCCTCCGCACGAGCCGGGCGGCTACTCGTTGATCGTTGACGGACGCGCCGAGGCTACCGGCACCGACGGCGAGACCGCCCGGTTCGGTGTCGTCCCCACCCGCGCGCTGCTGCACCGCGAGGCCGCCTCCCCCGACTCGGCCAACGGGTGCCTGCACGACTGCGTGGTGTTTTCGGAGCCGGCCTAGCCGCCGTACAGTCAGTCGCGTGAGCCGCGTCGCACCACTCGCCCCGCCGTGGAGCGAGGAAGATGCCGTCAGCATCAACAGCTGGGGCCACCCGGACCGCACCTACGAGCCGCTGCTTCTGGTGCGTTGCCTGCAGCGCCACCCGACGCTGGCCACCCGGCTGCGCAAGCTCGGTGAATCCCTCTACGTCGCAGCGCTTTTGCCGCCCCGAATGCGGACGATCGCGATCCTTCGCATCTGCGCGCTGCTGCGCTGCAAGTACGAGTGGGGCGGGCAGGCCGCGTTCTGGGGCCCGATCGCCGGCGTCAGCGACGACGAGTGCGACGCGTTGGTTACCGGCGGCGCGGACGACCCGCAGTGGGACCCGGTCGAGCGGACGCTGATCGAGGCGGTGGACGAGCTGGAGCGCACCGGCTCGTGGTCGGAGGCCACTTGGATAGCACTGGGGCGCTTCCTTAATGACGAGCAACGCATCGAATTGCTCACCGCCGTCGGCTGGTACCGCACCATCTGCACGCTGTGCAACGCCCTCGCGCTTCCGGTGGAGGGCTGGATGCGGCGCTGGCCCGCGTCAGCTCGCTGACCGGTCCCTGCGCAGGCCCGGGTGCTGGTTTGCCAACAGTGGCAGCAGCAGCCGTCGCGGCATGAACTGGAACAGGCGGGTGCTCAGCCGGCTTGGCAGGCCGGCGATCACCGTTCCGCGGTCACCTTCGAGCGCGTCGACGCCAACCCGCGCCACCTCACGCGACGGCATCCACATGAACTTCGGGAACGCGTCGGCAAACGTCCGCTCATCCATGCCCGCATTCTTGAGGAACTCGGTGCGCACCGGCCCGGGGCACAGCAGCGCGACGGTGACACCGGTGCCGGCAAGCTCCGCACGCAGGCCTTCGGTGTAGGTCTTCACGAACGCCTTGGTGGCGGCGTAGCCGGCTTGACCCGGGAAGGGGTGGTAGCCCGCGGTGGATCCGACGTTGAGGATCGCGCCGCGTCCACGCGGCACCATCTGCTGGACCGCGCGGGTGGTCAGATCGATGACGGCCTCGACGTTGACCCGCACCTGGGCGATCTCGTCGGGGACGGGCGTTTTCGTCACCGAACCGATGGTGCCGATGCCGGCGTTGTTGACGAGGATGTCGGCGGTCAGCCCGCGACGGTCGACCTCGTCGAAGAGGCCGGCGCGGGCGACGGAATCCGCGATGTCGCAGGCGATCACCTCGACGCGGACGCGGCCCGCGAGTTCGTCGGCCAGTTCGCGCAGCCGGTCTTCGCGGCGGGCGACGAGTGTGACGCCGTGGCCCCGGTCGGCCAACTCGCGTGCGATGTCGGCGCCGATGCCCGACGACGCCCCGGTCACAACGGCGGTACTGGTGGGTGATGGAGTCGGAAGAGCCACGCTTTAACCCTAGGGCGCCGAGTGTGGGCCCTAAGCACGGGAACTGCCTTGAATTCGTCCGTAGGCCCCACGCTCGCGAAGCTTCGCTTTGACGCGCTCGACAATCGCATTCGGCCGCGACAGCATCTCGGCACTGACCCTGACCACTAACCAGCCGGCCGCCTCGAGCAAGGCTATTCGCTCGATATCCCACGACCGCTGATATCGGTTCTCCCAGTGCTGGATGCCGTCATACTCGACGGCGACCTTCCACTCACGCCATCCCATGTCGACTCGGATGCGCAACTCCCGAAACTCGATCTGCGTCTCCGGCTTCGGAAGTCCAGCGGATACCAGCAGCAGCCGCACCCTCGACTCCTGCGGCGACTCCGCGCCGCCGTCGGCCAACTCCAGCGCAGCCCGCAGCCGCCGAATGTCGCGGGCTCCCGGGTGCCGGTCGGCCAGAGCGATGACGTCTGCCGGTTTGATTCCTGTCGCATTGAGCAACGCGTCGAGGATCGGTACCGCCCTGGCAACGGGCAGGCCGCGACCGACATCGAAAGCGGTTCGGGCCGCGGTCGTCACGCGCATTCCCCGGACCGTGTGCACTTCGTCATCAGCCAGCTGATAGCTGCGAACGACAAGTCCCTCTCTGAGCCTCTTTGCCCTGTGCCGATCAGCGCGCACGATCTCTGCGGGTGCGGCCGCGTCGAGCCATTTCGTGCCCAGTACCGCGGCGGCGGATAGACCGGCCAATATCGCACCCGTCGACAGCCAGGCCGCGCGCGCTTTGGTGGCCGCCGTCAGCTCCGCGTCCCTGCCGATATACACGTCGCGGAACACCGCTCGATATCGCGTGCGCAATTCACTGCGGGTGACGGCACCGCGCTTGAGCGCTTGACTTCCGAGGAACGGGATGTCGTCCATGACGGCATGTTCAGCGGCCGGGCCGACGGAGACCGGCACTGCGAGCCGCCGAGCGTGGGCCCTGTGGACGAATTTCGATGTGTGGACGTACCTATCCCCCACACTCGCCAACGAAAAAGCCCGGCCCCCAAGAGGGGACCGGGCCTTTTCGTAGCTGGGACTTAGAAGTCCATGCCGCCCATGCCGCCGGTCGGGTCGCCCGCCGCAGCGGCCGCCTTCTCCGGCTTGTCGGCGACGACGACCTCGGTCGTCAGGAACAGCGCCGCGATGGACGCCGCGTTCTGCAGCGCCGAACGGGTCACCTTGACCGGGTCGGCAACGCCGGCCTTGAGCAGATCCTCGTACTCACCGGTGGCGGCGTTCAGGCCGGTGCCGGCGGGCGAGTTGCGGACCTTCTCGGCGACCACGCCGGGCTCCAGCCCGGAGTTGAAGGCGATCTGCTTCAGCGGAGCCTCCAACGCCACCCGCACGATGTTGGCGCCGGTCGCCTCGTCACCGGAGAGGTTGAGCTCGTCCAGCGTCGGGGCCGCTTGCAGCAGGGCCACGCCACCACCGGCGACGATGCCCTCCTCGACGGCCGCTTTGGCGTTGCGGACCGCGTCCTCGATGCGGTGCTTGCGCTCCTTGAGCTCCACCTCGGTGGCGGCACCGGCCTTGATCACCGCAACACCGCCGGCCAGCTTGGCCAGCCGCTCCTGCAGCTTCTCGCGGTCGTAGTCGGAGTCGCTGTTCTCGATCTCGGTGCGGATCTGAGCCACCCGGCCGGCGATGGCGTCGGTGTCACCGGCGCCCTCGACGATGGTGGTCTCATCCTTGGTGACGACGACCTTGCGGGCCTTACCGAGCAGGCTCACATCGGCGTTCTCCAGCGACAGGCCGACCTCCTCGCTGATCACCTGACCACCGGTGAGGATCGCCATGTCCTGCAGCATCGCCTTGCGGCGGTCACCGAAGCCGGGGGCCTTGACCGCCACCGACTTGAAGGTGCCGCGGATCTTGTTGACGACGAGCGTGGAGAGTGCCTCGCCCTCGACGTCCTCGGCGATGATCAGCAGCGGCTTGCCGGCCTGGATGACCTTCTCCAGCAGCGGCAGCAGGTCCTTGACGGTGGACACCTTGGAGCTGACCAGCAGGATGTACGGGTCCTCCAGGACCGCTTCCTGACGCTCGGGGTCGGTGACGAAGTAGCCCGAGATGTAGCCCTTGTCGAACCGCATGCCCTCGGTGAGCTCGAGCTGCAGGCCGAAGGTGTTGGACTCCTCGACGGTGATGACGCCCTCGTTGCCGACCTTGTCCATCGCCTCGGCGATCAGGTCGCCGATCGACTGGTCGCCGGCGGAGATCGCGGCGGTCGCGGCGATCTGCTCCTTGGTCTCGACGTCCTTGGCCGACTTCAGCAGGGTCTCGGTGATCTTCTCGACCGCCTTCTCGATGCCGCGCTTAAGAGCCAGCGGGTTGGCGCCGGCCGCGACGTTGCGCAGACCCTCTTTCACCAGCGCCTGGGCCAGCACGGTCGCCGTCGTCGTGCCGTCACCGGCCACGTCGTCGGTCTTCTTGGCAACTTCCTTGACCAGCTCGGCGCCGATCTTCTCGTACGGGTCCTCCAGCTCGATCTCCTTGGCGATGGACACACCATCGTTGGTGATCGTGGGGGCACCCCACTTCTTCTCCAGGACGACGTTGCGGCCCTTGGGACCCAACGTCACCCTTACCGCGTCGGCGAGGGCGTTGAGCCCCCGCTCGAGGCCGCGACGGGCCTCTTCGTCGTACGCAATTATCTTGGCCATTGCGAAGTGATTCCTCCGGATCGGGGATGACACCAGGTGACCACGTGTGGGCCACCCCATTACTTACGCTGGCCGGGTGTAGTGCCCGCGACGGACGGCTCAAGTTGTCGTCGCACGACGACAGCCTGGGCCTCACTACCCCGACCTAGCACTCACCGGTCGCGAGTGCCAACCTCATTCTTAGCACTCGCCTATGCCGAGTGCAAGAACACCCCCGCGTTATCGCGCTGCGCGTAACCGTTCAGGTCAGGTCGAGCAACTGCTCGTAGAAACCGCCGAAGCCGCGCATGCGATCGACCAGATGGATCTCGAGAATCCAATCGAAACCCTCGGCGTGGGTCACCCCGACGACGAAGTCGAACAACGACGAAGTCGAACAACTCAGCCCCGGTGACGTCCGGGTGGCTGTCGAAATACTCGCGACCGGCCTCCCACACCCGTGGCAGCGCGTCACGGACCGCCGTTTTGTCCGGATCGCCGCTCAGTACGAAGGTGCGGCCGAAGTCCGCCTCCCACTCCTCGAAGATGGGCCGGAGTGGTTCGTCCGCCACGACAACTACTGGATCCAGTAGTCGCCGGGCACCATCGCGCGCGTGCGTTCGAAGAAGGTCCGGCCGCTGTAGGGCAATTGCGTGACGACCTTCCCGCTGGGATGGCGGAAGTAGTTCGTGCAGGCGAGCCAGACCTTGCCGGCCATGGCGGCCTGGATCTCGTCGTTGTAGCGGCGCTGCGCCGCCGGCGTGACCTCGACGGTGCGCGCCCCGCGGGTGCCCATGACGTCGAGGATGTGGCGCACGAAGGTGGTCTGCGCCTCGTGGATGTAGATGATCGAGTTGACGCCGTTCGTGTTGGGGCCGTAGAGCGTGAAGAAGTTCGGGCACCCGGCCACCAGCGTGCCCAGGTAGGCCTCCGCGCCGTCGCTCCACTGTTCGCGAAGGCGCTGGCCGCCGGTCCCGTACACGTCGATGCTGGCCAGATAGTCGGCGGCGGTGAAACCGGTGCCGTAGATGATGGTGTCGACGGGGTGTTCGACGCCGTCGACGGTGCGCACTCCCCGTTCGGTCAGCTCGGCGATGGGGGTCGTTTCCAGCCTGACGTTGGGCAGCGCGAACGTGGGGTACCACTCACGGGACATCAGCGGTCGCTTGCAGCCGACGGGATAGTCGGGTGTCAGCTTCGCGCGCAGTTCAGGGTCGGGCACCTTGCGTATCAGGTAGCCGCGGGCCAGCTCGGTGGCCTCGCGGGTCTGTGCGTCGTCGACGTCGAAGCTGGCCGACTCGTAGGCGTCGAAGGCCTCCTCGCGCAGCTTCCGCGCCGCGGCGGGGTCGCGTTCGAACAACTCCTGCTGCTCGGGCGTGAACGGGAAGTCGAATCGCGGCGCGATCCAGATCGGCGTGCGCTGAAACACCGTCAGGTGCGCGGTCTTTGGCGCGATCGCCGGCACGTACTGGATCGCGCTGGCGCCCGTGCCAATCGACGCCACCCGCTCCCCCGCCGTCGGCTTGCTGTGATCCCAACGCGCCGAATGGAACTGGCGGCCCCGAAATCGCGCCGCCCCCGGAATGTCCGGCACGTGGGGCACGTCGAGCATCCCGACGGCGCTGACCACCACGTCGAAGTGGTGCTCCCGGCCGTCGTCGCCGGTCAGCGTCCAGCGGCGCCGCTCGTCCGACCAGCGCGCCGTGGTGATCGCGGTGCCCGGCCGCAGGTGCGCGCCCAGCCCGTGCTCGGCGGCCACCCTCTCAAGATAGGCCAGGATCTCGGGCTGGTTCGCATAGGTCTTGCTCCACCGCGGGTTGGGCGCGAACGAATACGAGTACAGGTGTGACGGGACGTCGCAGGCCGCGCCCGGGAAGGTGTTGTGGCGCCAGGTTCCCCCGAATCCATCGGCCCGGTCGAAGATCGTGAAGTCGTAACCGCCGTCGGCGAGCTGGATAGCCATCGCGATGCCGCCGGCGCCCGCGCCGATGATGCCGACCCTGGGTTTGCCGCCCATCACGGCCATTGGGAAAAGTAAGGTCGCTCGGGTCGGCTCTTTTCCACCAGGATGAACACCACGCCCCACGGATCGACGAACCAGGTGGTGCGGACCCGCGCGACCTCCGCGATGCCGCTGACCAGGAAGCGCACGCCCTTGCTTTCCAGTTCCGCCCGGGTGGCGTCGAGATCCTCACAGATCAACCCGACGTGCGACAGCCCGTGATCGGTGAGGGCCCTGATATCGGGGGCGGCTCGCCGATCGGACCCGTCGACGCCCCCCTCCAAGCCGAGATATTCGATCACCTCGAGCACCCGGTCGCCATCGTCCCCGAACCCCACGATGGCCGCTTTCATGCTGGGGTCGGACACCAGCTCCCCCATGTCGTCGCGAATGGCATTACCGGTCATGACATACGGCGGCGAGAGCACACGCAGGCCCAATATGTCCCGGTAGAACGCCACCGCGGCCTCACAATCGGGGACACACACCCCGGTGTGGGCCAAACCGGTAATCACGTTCTCGACCCTACGTCGGGGAGCCGGTGATCGGGAGCTTCCACCGCCAACCGGCGGCGCCCAACGCGGGTGAGTATTTTTGGGCCATGGCTGGAACGGACAAACAGAACCGCAAATGGTCGGACGCCGACGTGCCGGATCAAAGCGGCCGCGTCGTCGTCGTCACGGGCGCGAACACCGGCATCGGTTACCACACGGCCGCCGTCCTGGCCTTCCGCGGCGCGCACGTCGTGCTGGCGGTGCGCAGCCTCGAGAAGGGCAACGCCGCGCTGTCTCGCATCGTCGCCGCCAGCCCGCGCGCGGACGTCACGCTGCAGGCGCTCGACCTGAGCTCGCTGGACTCGGTGCGTTCGGCCGCCGACGCGCTGCGCGCGACCTACCCGCGCATCGACCTGCTGATCAACAACGCCGGCGTGATGTGGACGCCCAAGCAGGTCACCAAGGACGGCTTCGAGATGCAGTTTGGCACCAACCATCTCGGCCACTTCGCGCTGACCGGACTGGTGCTCGACCACCTGCTGCCGGTGCGCGGTTCCCGGGTGGTGACCGTCAGCAGCCTGGGCCACCGGCTGCGGGCCTCGATTCACTTCGACGATCTGCAGTGGGAACACCGGTACGACCGGGTCGCCGCCTACGGGCAGTCGAAACTGGCCAACCTGCTGTTCACCTACGAGCTGCAGCGACGGCTGGCGGCCCACGCGGACGCGAAGACCATCGCGGTGGCCGCGCACCCCGGCGGCTCCAACACCGAACTGGCGCGCAACCTGCCGGGAATCTTCCAGCCGCTGAAGGCCGTAGTGGGGCCGGTGCTTTTCCAGAGCCCGGCGATGGGCGCGCTGCCGACGCTGCGGGCCGCCACCGATCCGGCCGCCCACGGCGGGCAGTACTACGGCCCCGACGGCTTCCTCGAGCAGCGCGGCCACCCGAAGGTCGTCCAATCCAGCGCGCAGTCCCACGACGAGGAGCTGCAGCGCCGGCTCTGGGCGGTCTCCGAGGAACTCACCGGCGTCAGCTTCGGAGTCTGACGGGCGAATAATGGCGGGGTGCGCTCAGTCTTCCGATCAGTGGCCGAACATCGACGTGTCGTAACGGAACTGATCCGCGCCCGCCCGCCGGCGCCGGTCGCGCTGGTGGGGGCCCAGGGGCTGGCGCTGGCCGACGACGTGGTCGCGCGGTTGGCGCTGCCCGTCTTCGACAACTCCGCGATGGACGGCTACGCGGTGCGCGCCGAGGACACGTCGGGCGCGACTCCCGAACAGCCGGTGGTGTTGCCGGTCGCCGAGGACATACCGGCCGGGCGCACCGACGAGTTGGCGCTGCAACCCAACACCGCGCACCGCATCATGACGGGCGCACCGGTGCCGGCGGGCGCCACGGCCGTCGTGCCGGTCGAGGACACCGACGGCGGCGTGGACTCGGTGGCGATCCGCAAGCCCCGCCCGCCCGGCGCCCACATCCGGCGCGCGGGCGAGGACGTCGCCCCCGGCACCACCGTCTTGCGCAAGGGGCAGGTCGTGACGCCGGCGGTGCTCGGCCTCGCGTCGGCGCTTGGCTTGGCCGAGCTGCCGGTGGTCCCGCGCCAACGGGTGCTGGTGCTGTCCACCGGGTCGGAGCTGGTGCCGCCGGGCAGTCCGCTGCGGCCGGGGCAGATCTACGAGTCCAACTCGATCATGCTGGCCGCCGCCGCGCGCGAGGCCGGCGCGGAGGTGATCGCGGTCGTCACCGCCGAAGACGATGTCGCGCAGTTCAGTTCGCTGCTCGACCGCTACGCCGGCGATGCTGACCTGATCATCACCAGCGGCGGGGTCAGCGCCGGCGCCTATGAGGTCGTTAAAGACGCCTTCGGCCGGGATGGCGACCAAGGAGTGGAATTCGTCAAGGTGGCCATGCAACCGGGCATGCCGCAGGGCATCGGGCGGGTGGCCGGCGCGACGATCGTCACCCTGCCCGGCAACCCCGTCAGCGCGCTGGTGTCCTTCGAGGTGTTCATCCGCCCCGCGCTGCGCAAGGCCATGGGCCTGCCCGATCCCGAGCGGCCGCACCGGCCCGCCATCCTCGCCGAGTCGCTGACCTCGCCGCGCGGCAAACGCCAGTTCCGCCGCGCGATCATCGACCATCAGGCCGGCACAGTCGTCAGCTACGGCCCACCGGCGTCGCATCATCTGCGTTGGCTCGCGTCGGCCAACGGGCTGCTGGAGATCCCGGAGGACGTCGTGGAGGTGTCCGCCGGGACCGAGCTGCAGGTGTGGGATCTGGGCTAAGCCCAGCTAGCCGGTGGGCGCCGCCACTTCCCGGTCCCCGATTGCATGTCGAAAAAAGAGGTTCCCGCTGTGGACCCCAACCAATCACCGCGCCTCCGTAAGATGGCCGCGTGGCACGACGCCCCCGCACCGACCCGGCTTTCAGCCCGCAGCACGCCCTGGAACTGGTGCGCTCCACCGTTCCGCCGGTTCATCCCGCCGGGCGGCCGTTCGTCGCCGCGGGTCTGGGGGTGGCCCTGGCCGGACGCCGCCACCGGTGGCTGCGCCGGGCCGGCCTGCTGGCCGCGGGCGCGTGCGCGGGGTTCTTCCGCCATCCCCCGCGGGTGCCACCCACCCGGCCCGGCGTCGTGGTGGCACCGGCCGACGGAGTGGTCTGCGTGATCGACGCCGCGGCCCCGCCCGCCGAGCTCGGCATGGGCGACGCTCCGCTGCCGCGGGTCAGCATCTTCCTGTCGCTGCTGGACGCTCACGTGCAGCGCGCGCCGGTGAGCGGTGAGGTGGTGGCCGTGCAGCACCGGCCGGGCCGGTTCGGTTCGGCCGATCTCGCCGCGGCGAGCACCGAGAACGAGCGCACCAGCCTGCGGATCCGGACCGACACCGGCGCCGAAGTCGTGGTCGTGCAGATCGCGGGGCTGCTCGCCCGCCGCATCGTCTGCGACGCGCACCTCGGGGACAAGCTGTCGATCGGCGACACCTACGGCCTGATCCGGTTCGGCTCCCGGCTGGATACGTACCTGCCGGCCGGCACGGAACCGATGGTGCAGCTCGGCCAGCGCGCGATCGCCGGCGAGACCGTGCTGGCCGACCTGTCATGATCAGCAAGCCCCGCGGCAAGCGAGCGGTCAACCTGCAGATCCTGCCCAGCGCCATGACGGTGCTGTCCATCTGCGCGGGCCTGACCGCGATCAGATTCGCGCTCGAGCACCAACCCAAGTTAGCGATGGCACTGATCGCCGCAGCCGCGATCCTGGACGGCCTCGATGGCCGGGTGGCCCGCATGTTGGACGTCCAGTCGCGCATGGGCGAGGAAATCGACTCCCTGGCCGATGCAGTGAACTTCGGGGTGGCACCCGCGATCGTGCTCTACGTGACGATGCTGTCTAAGTCGCCGGCGGGATGGGTCGTGGTGCTGCTGTACGCGGTGTGCGTCGTCTTGCGGCTGGCAAGGTACAACGCGCTGCAAGACGACGGAACCCAGCCTTCCTACACGCGTGAATTCTTTGTCGGGATGCCCGCGCCGGCGGGCGCGGTGTCGATGATCGGTCTCATCGGGCTGAAGCTGCAGTTCGGTGAGGGCTGGTGGACCTCGACCGTCTTCCTCTGCATCTGGATCACGGGAACGTCGGCGCTGATGATCAGCAAGATCCCGATGCGCAAGATGCACGCCGCAGCGGTGCCGCCGAACTGGGCCGCCCCGCTGCTGGCGCTGCTGGCGATCTGCGCGGCGGCCGCCGTGCTGGCGCCCTACCTCTTGATCTGGGTGATCATCGTCGCCTATCTGTGCCACGTCCCGTTCGCGGTGCGAAACCAGCGCTGGCTCGCCGCGCACCCCGAGGCGTGGGCCGACGCACCCAAGCAGCGCCGCGCCGCGCGGCGCGCGATCCGCCGATCGCACCCGAACCGCCGGTCGATGGCGCGGCTGGGGCTGCGCAAACCGGGCGGGCGCCTGCCATGACTGACGGCAGCTCCCGTCAGCTCACCCTCACCGCCCGGCTGAACACCTCCGCCGTCGACTCCCGCCGCGGCGTCATCCGCTTGCACCCCAGCGCCGCTGCCGCCCTTGGCGTTCGCGAGTGGGACGCGGTGTCGCTGACCGGGTCGCGCACCACGGCGGCAGTCGCTGCCCTGGCCGACCCGGGCATCCCCGTCGGCACCGTGCTGCTCGATGACGTGACGCTGTCCAACGCCGGGCTGCGCGAGGACACCGCGGTGATCGTCAGCTCCGTCACCGTTTACGGCGCGCGGTCGGTGACGCTGAGCGGCTCGGGGTTGGCCACCCAGTCGATTTCGCCGGTCACCCTGCGGCAGGCCCTGCTCGGCAAGGTGATGACCGTCGGCGATGCGGTGTCGCTGCTGCCCCGTGACCTGGGCCCCGGCACGTCGACATCGGCGGCCACCCGGGCGCTGGCCGCCTCGGTCGGCATCAGCTGGACCTCGGAGCTGTTGACCGTCACCGACGTCGACCCCGCAGGGCCGGTCAGCGTGCAGCCGAACTCTCTGGTCACCTGGGGCACCGGGGTGCCGGCCGGCGTGTCAACGCACGAACAGCTGAGCACCGGGACGCCGGAGATCCTGGTCGAGGAGCTCAAGGGCTCGCAGCCGCAAGCCGCCAAGCTCGCCGAATGGCTCAAGCTTGCACTGGACGAACCGCACCTGCTGAAGACGTTGGGCGCGGCCACCAACCTCGGGGTGCTGGTGTCGGGGCCGGCCGGGGTGGGCAAGGTGACGCTGGTGCGCGCGGTGTGCGACGGCCGCAGGATGGTGGAGCTGGACGGCCCGGAGGTCGGTGCCCTGAACGCCGACGACCGGCTGAAAGCCGTGACCGGGGCGGTGCAGAGGGTTCGCGACGGTGGTGGCGTGCTGCTGATCGCCGACGTCGACGCCCTGTTGCCGGCGGAGCCGGAGCCGGTGGCCGCCCTCATCCTGAGCGAGCTGCGCACCGCCGTCGCCGCCGACGGCGTCGCACTGATCGCCACCTCCGCGCGACCCGACCAGCTCGATGCCCGGCTGCGCGCCCCCGACCTGTGCG
Source organism: uncultured Actinomycetota bacterium (assembly GCA_963785625.1). Classification (GTDB taxonomy): domain Bacteria; phylum Actinomycetota; class Actinomycetes; order Mycobacteriales; family Mycobacteriaceae; genus Mycobacterium. The sequence continues at coordinate 247,638 of CAWAWC010000001.1, forward strand.
ACCGGGAGCTGAGCCTGCCGCTGCCCGACACCGCCACCCGCAAGGCGCTGCTGGAGGCGCTGCTCAAACCCGTGCCCGCGGGCGACCTCGAACTCAATGAAATCGCATCTCGCACACCGGGTTTCGTGGTCGCCGACCTTGCTGCGCTGCTCCGCGAGGCGGCGCTGCGGGCCGCGTCTCGGGCCAGCACCGACGGCCAGCCACCGCAGCTCAACCAGGACGATCTCGTCGGCGCGCTGTCGGTCATCCGGCCGCTGTCGCGCTCGGCCAGCGAGGAGCTGACGGTGGGCTTGCAAGTATTAGGGGTCACGCTCGACGACGTCGGCGACATGGTCGACGCCAAGCAGGCACTGACCGAAGCGGTGTTGTGGCCGTTGCAGCATCCCGACACCTTCTCCCGGCTGGGTGTCGACCCGCCGCGTGGGGTGTTGCTCTATGGCCCACCCGGCTGCGGCAAGACGTTCGTCGCCCGCGCGCTGGCCAGCACCGGGCAGCTGAGCGTGCTCGCCGTCAAGGGCTCCGAGCTGATGGACAAGTGGGTCGGCGCCTCGGAAAAGGCCGTCCGCGAGCTGTTTCGCAGGGCCCGGGACTCCGCCCCGTCGCTGATCTTCCTCGACGAGGTGGATGCGCTGGCACCGCGCCGGGGGCAGAGCTTCGACTCGGGTGTGACCGACCGGGTGGTGGCCGCGCTGCTGACCGAGCTCGACGGCGTCAACCCGCTGCGCGACGTCGTGGTGCTGGGCGCCACCAACCGGCCCGACCTGATCGACCCCGCCCTGCTGCGCCCGGGCCGACTGGAGCGCCTGGTGTTCGTCGAACCACCGGACGCCGAGGCCCGCCGCGAAATCCTGCGCACCGCAGCGAAATCGGTCCCGCTGAGCGCCGACGTCGACCTCGACGAGGTGGCCGCCGGGCTCGACGGCTACAGCGCGGCCGACTGCGTGGCGCTGCTGCGCGAGGCCGCACTCACGGCCATGCGCCGATCCATCGATGCCACCGACATCACGGCCGCCGACCTCGCGGCGGCGCGCAAAACCGTGCGCCCGTCGCTGGATCCCATGCAGGTGGAGTCGCTGCGGGCGTTCGCCAAGGCGCTGTGACGCCCGCGCACCGCCGAGTGTGCCTCTACGCACTCGCGTGTGCGTGTGCGCGTGCGGCGGCGTTTTCGCCGATTACCCGCCCTGGACGCACGGCGAAGTACGTCGGCGCGCACCCGAAGGTTTAGTGTTGCAGTCGCCATGACCGAACGTCTGAGTGCCCTGCAGGTCGTCGACGGAATCGACCTGTCCGGCAAGGTATGTGTGATCACCGGCGCGTCGTCCGGGCTGGGCCGCGAGTCGGCCCGGGCACTGGCCGCCGCGGGTGCGCACGTCATATTGGCCGCCCGCAACGCCGAGGCTTTGTCCCAAACGGCCCAGGAGATAGCGGCCGACGTCCCCGGCGCCCCGGTCTCGACGGTCCAGCTCGACCTCACGGCGCTGGACAGTGTGCGCGCGGCGGCGGCAGCGATCCGCGACATCACGCCCGCGGTCCACGTCCTGATGAACAACGCCGGCGTCATGTTCACCCCATTCAGCCGGACCGCCGACGGCTTCGAATTGCAGATCGGCACAAATCATTTCGGGCACTTCGAACTGACCCGGCTGCTGATACCGCAGCTCGCCGCCGCCGGGAATGCCCGAATCGTCAACCTCTCCTCCGGAGGCCACGTCCTGGGTGACATCGACTTCGACGATCCCAACTGGGAGAGGCGGGAATACGACAAGTTCGAAGCCTACGGCGCGTCCAAGACGGCGAACATCCTGCACGCGAACGAAGCCGACCGACGCCTGCGCGAACAGGGAATCCGCGCCTACGCCGTCCATCCCGGGACCGTGGCCACCTCGCTGGCGCGGTATATGTCCCGCCTGGACTTCTCGCGGCTACGCCAACTCGTAGCCGCCGGCACCGCCGCGCGCGGCGAGCCGACCGACGGCCATCTCGAGTTCAGCACTCCCGAGCACGGCGCGGCCACCCAGGTGTGGGCCGCGGTCAGCCCGGAACTTGCGAACCGAGGTGGGCTGTACCTGGAAAACTGCCGCATCAGCGACGCGGTCGCGCCGCACGCGCGCGACGAGCAGCGCGCGGCCGAATGGTGGGCGCTCTCCGAATCGTTGTGCGCGCCTGACTCATAGCTTGGGCAGCGCGGTCCAATCGCGGGAAAGCCGCGACGTGAAGTGCGGCGGACGGCGATCGAGTAATGCGGCGACTCCCTCGTGGGCGTCGGCGCCGCCCATCACGCGGTGGTGCAGCTGTGTTTCCAGCGACGCGACCTGCCGCGGGGTGTAGTGGTGGATCGCGCTATCCCACAGCAGTCGCTTGCAGAGCGCCGCCGACATCGGAGCCACGTTGACCGCAATGTCGCGGGCCTTTTCCAGCGCGTGATCGAGCACCTGCCCGGCGGGCAGGCCGCGGCTCGCGATGCCGAGCGCCACGGCCTCGCGCCCCGTGAACGTTCGCCCGGTGAGCAGGATGTCGGCGGCCACGCCCAGGGTGGTCAACTGCGCCAGCGTCCAGTGCGCCATGCAGTCGGGAATCACTCCCCGACGAACTTGCACCACACCGTATTTGGCGTCCTCGGCGACGATGCGGATGTCTGCCTGCAACGCGATGGTCAAGCCGATCCCGATGGCGTGGCCGTTGAGCGCCGCGATCACCGGCTTGCGCAATTCGAAGGCGGCCGGGGTGATCGGTGACGCCGAAAACGTGCCGTCGTCCGCCGGGGCATCGAAAGGGTTTGCGTCACCGGAGAAATCAGCCCCGGCGCAGAAGGCCCGGCCCGCGCCGGTGACCACGATCGCCCGGACGTCGTCGTCCTCGTCGCACTCCCGATAAGCCCGGCTCAGCAGCGCCCCCATATCGGCGGTGTAGGCGTTCAAGTGGTCCGGGCGATTGAGCGTGAGCACCGCGACGCCGCCGTTGACGTCGACCAGCAGGTCGGCGCTCACCGCGGGACCGGTGCTTGGTGCAGGGCGCCGATGAGGTCGGCGACGTCGGCGCTGCGCGGGGTGTAACCCGGGAAGTAACAGCACACCTCGGCGGCGTGGTCGCCGAACCTCGCAACGATCTGCTGCGCACATTCCTCCGGAGTTCCGACGATCCCGATCCGGGCGACCATCGGGTCGGTGATCAGTCGGCGCATCTCGGCGAACCGGCCCTGCTTCGACAGCGCGTTGAGTTCGGGCTGAATGTGGGTCCAGCCCTCGGCCTCCAGCACGGGCAGGTAGGCGGGGGTGGAGCCGTAGAACGAGATGAGGGACGCCACCCCGTCGGTCGCGGCCGCCAGGTCGGCCTCGTCGCGGCCGACGGCGACCATGGCCTGGGCGATGATCTGGAAATCCCGAATCGATCGGTCAGAACGGTGCAGTCCCTCGCCGACCGCGGGGATGGTGCGTTCGGTGAAGTGGCGGGCGCTGTTGAAAGGCATCACCAGTAGCCCGTCGGCGACCTGGGCGGCGGTGCGCGTCATGATCGGGCCCAGCGCCCCCAGCAACACCGGAGGCGGCCCGAACGGGTTGGGGCCGGGATTGAAGTTGGGCGCCATGATCGTGTGCGTGAAGAACTCGCCCCGAAAGTTCAGGCTCTCCCGGCCTTCCCAGGCCGCGAACACCGCCTTGATCGCGGCGACGGTTTCGGCCATCCGCGCCGCCGGCCGCTCCCACCTACTGCCATAACGCTTTTCGATGTGGGTCCGCACCTGTGAGCCCAGGCCGAGCCGGAACCGGCCGCCGCTGTACAGCTGCAGGTCATAGGCGGCGTGGGCCAAGTGCAACGGGCTGCGCGGCGGAGCGATTGCCACGTTCGTCATCAATTCGAGGCCGGTCGCACCGGCGGCGATGAGCAGCGGGAAGAACACGTCGTGCTGGCCCTCGAACGTGAACAGGCCGTCGGCGCCCGTCGCGGCTATGTCGGCGGCGCTCGCGCCGGCTTCGGTAGGTGAGCCGCTGACCTGAAGATGTACCTTCATGCGCCTGTCTACTCGGAGAGCTGGAACTCCACGATCTCGGTGACCGCGTCCACTGCGTCGCTGAGCGCGGCCAGTCGGTCGGCGGCCGACGGCGCCGCCAGCACCGAATAGCGGTCGGCGGTGCCGATCGGGATCCGGGACGCCAGGGCGAAAAGACGCTGCCCCGGACCGTCGCCTTCGTCCTCGCCCAGCAGCACGTCGCGACCCGGCAGCTCGACGCCGCGAGCCTCCGCGATCCGCTCGAACAGGGCCATCGCCCGGTCTTCGACGTCAAGCAGCTGCGCCGGGCTCACCGGCTCCCCCGGCTCGTCGGGCCAGAGCGTGACCGCCGCCCGTGGGTAGGGCTCGTCGGGCAGCCACTGCGACACCCGGATCCGCTCCCCGGTCCGGCAGCGCAGCGAGTATCGGCCCTCGCCGTGATCGGCCCATTCGGTGATCCTGGACACGACGCCGACATCGCAGCGCGCATCCTCACCGCCGACCTCGCGGCCCTTGGCGATCAGCACCACGCCGAACGGATCGCCACTCCCGGTGCAGTGCCGCACCAGCGCGCCGTAACGCGGCTCGAAGATCCGCAACGGCAGATCCTCGTCGGGCAGCAGCGCCGACTCCAGCGGAAACATCGGCAGCTCAATCGATTCGGGAAACTCCATCAGATCTCCAACTCACCAACCAGCGCGTCGACGACCGCGCGCAGGTCGCCGTCATGTTCCTCGGCCACCCGCCGCTGCCGCTGGTACGAGGCGCCCTGGCGGGGAATGTCGGCCACCGCGGCAAGCTCATCGACGCAATTCAGTGACTTCGCGACCGGCTCGAGCCCGGTCAGCACGTCGGCGAGATCGTCGGTGACCAGTCGCTCGTTGCTGTCGGCGTCCAGGATGATCACCGCATCCAGGCCGTAGCGGGCCGCGCGCCACTTGTTTTCCTGGACGTGCCAGGGCGGCATGGTCGGCAGCGTCTCACCGGCGTCCAGCCGGCGATCGAGATCGACGATCAGACAATGCGTGAAGGCGACCAACGCGCCGAGCTCGCGCAGGTTGGACACGCCGTCGCAGACCCGCACCTCCAGGGTGCCCAGATGCGGTGACGGCCTGATGTCCCAACGGATCTCGTTCATGTGGTCGATGATGCCGGTCTTCTTCTGGTCGTGTACGAAACCTTCGAACTCCGTCCACGTCTGGAATTGGAACGGCAGCCCGGCGGTGGGCAGTTGCTGGAACATCATCGCCCGGTTGCTGGCGTAGCCGGTGTCGTCGCCGCCCCACCACGGCGACGACGCCGACAGCGCCAGCAGATGCGGGTAGTACTTCAGCAGCGAGGACATGATCGGCATCACCTTGTTTGCCGCGGAGATCCCGACGTGAACGTGCACCCCCCAGATCAGCATCTGCCGGCCCCACCACTGCGTGCGTTTGATCAACTCGGCGTAGCGCGGCGCGTCGGTGAGCTTCTGGGTGGACCACCGCGCAAACGGGTGGGTACCGGCGGAGAACAACTCCATGCCGCGGTCCCGGACGATCCGCCGGGCCGGGCCGAGGGTACCGCGCAGGTCCTCGATCGCTTCCCCCGCGCTGTCACAGATGCCGCTGACCACTTCGACGGTGTTGCGCAGCAATTCCTTGTGCACGCGTGGGCTTTCGCCGATCTCGGCAATCACCGCGGTGGCCTCGTTGCTGAGGTCGCGGGTTTCGGCGTCGACCAACGCGAACTCCCACTCGACGCCGATGGTTGGCCGGGGCGAGGGCGCGAAATCGATACGGGCCTCACCTCTATTAGAGCCTCTTTCAGGGGACCTCGTCGCGGCGCTGCTAACCGGCACCGATGACACCGCACGCCACCCGCTTGCCGGCGTCACCGGTGGTCATGGTCATTTCGTCGGGACCCGGCGCCCCGTTGGCCTGGTGGTAGCGATCCGCGGGGATGTTGGCGAAGTTGTCGGCACCGGCGTGAATGACGATCGCGGTCTTTTCGCCGGTCAGCAGGTCCTCCACGGCGAAGGCGTCGGTGGTGGTGACCAGCATGCCGGAACCGTCTTTGCGGACCTGCAGCGAGGTCAGGTCTCCGCTGGAGGGCTCGCCGGAGTGCCCGGGCACCTGGAAGTGTCCGCCGGCGGACAGGAAGTCACCCGGCGCGCCGCCGGTGGGAGCGACCGAATTGGGCTCGCATTTACCCACTTTGTGGATGTGCACGCCGTGGAAGCCGGGCGCGAGCCGGCCGGGGCCGCTCGTTGCGATCGTGATGGTGGCGTAGCCACTGGGGCCACTGGGGCCACTGCCGAAATCGAACTTGGCCGTCGCAACCTCGGTGCCGTCGGGCGCCCTCAGCCGGGCCATCATGCCCTGCGCCCCGGGCTGGGCGGCCTCGACGCTCGAGGGGGCGGGCGATCCGGTCCATATCGCCGGGGTGGTACCCGGGGACGACGCCGGGGGCTGGTTCGGAGCGCAGGCACTGATCAGCCCGACGCAGGTGACCAGGGCCAACAGGGACGGTGCGGACATGGTGTCGGCAGCGTTGCGGAGACCGGGGAGGCTAGGCATAGCGGAAGCCTAACCCCAGTTGCCGACGTCAGCCGGCAACCAGGACGATGACGCCGGGTGGCTGGCTGCTGAGGGCGGGGATGCGCGGTTCGACGGGCGCCCCCAGATTCTTGCCGACCGCATCCGCGGTGTCGTGCTCACCGTCGGCGTCGGTGTAGTACACCGTGGTGGTCGAGACATCGGACAACGACAGGTTTCCGACGTCGGTGACCTTGAAGCCGGCCGCCGACAGCTGATCCTTGGTCCGCGCGGCGACGCCTTCCTTCGATGAGATGTTGTAGACGCGCACCTCGGCCTGGTTGGCGGCGGGCTTGCTGGTCGGCGTGGGTGACGCGCTGGAGCTGACACTGGTGGCGGGCGAGGCCGACTCGTCGTCGGACTTCCCCGACGAACTCAGGGCCTGCCAACCGAGCAGCAGGAAGATGACGCCCAGGAACAGCAGCACCATCACCATGGCCCGCAGCGGGAGGCCCGTAGAATCGGGGACTCGCTCTTTCACGAACCCACTGTAGCGAGTCAGGTCACCTCGAAGCCGAGCCGCCGCGCGGCCCGCGCCTTCTGCCGGCTGGCGCGCAGCCGTCGCAGCCGTTTCACCAGCATGGGGTCGGCCGCCAGCGCCTCGGGCCGATCGACGAGAGCGTTGAGCACCTGGTAGTAGCGCGTGGCCGACATCAAGAACAGCTCTTTGATCGCCTCTTCCTTCACTCCGGCGTATTTCCACCACTGACGTTCGAAGGCCAAGATGTCGTGTTCGCGGCGGGTGAGGCCGTCGGCAATCTCAGAGTCGTCCCCCGATCGATCTGCCCGCGCCATGGCGCTGTCCATATCGCTTCCCCTGGACCCTTCCGGCGATGCTCGAACTGCTCTACTCATTTGACTTACCTAGGGGCATGTTTCGGCGCTTATTGAATCACGCCGCGAACCCTCGAGCCGTCATCAAGACCCGCGAGTCGGCCGATTGACGCCGATTGCCCGCGCCGGATCGCCGGGTGTACACGCACGCGGGTGCGGTAGCTTAGCCGACCATGGCAGTCGTACCCATTCGCATCGTGGGAGATCCGGTCTTGCACACCCCGACGACACCGGTGCCGGTCGCCGCCGACGGATCCCTGCCGGCGGAGCTGCCCGAACTGATCGCCACGATGTACGACACCATGGACGCCGCGCACGGGGTCGGCCTGGCCGCCAACCAGATCGGCTACGGCGTGCGGGTGTTCGTCTACGACTGTGCCGACGACCGTGGGATGACGAACCGCCGGCGCGGTGTCGTCGTCAACCCGGTCCTGGAGACTTCCGAAGTACCGGAAACCATGCCAGACGCGGGCACCGACGAGGAAGGTTGCCTGTCGGTTCCCGGCGAGTCGTTTCCCACCGGCCGGGCGAAGTGGGCGCGGGTCACCGGGCTGGACGCCGGGGGCAAGCCGGTGGCCATCGAGGGCACCGGCCTGTTCGCGCGGATGCTGCAGCACGAGACCGGGCACCTGGACGGCTTTCTGTACCTGGATCGCCTCATCGGCCGTTACGCCCGCAGCGCCAAGCGGGCGGTCAAGTCGCACGGCTGGGGCGTTCCGGGGCTGTCGTGGCTGCCGGGCGAGGGGCCGGACCCGTTCGGTCACTGATGATCTCGTGGCCGCAGGTCGGGACCCGCGTGACGGTTCGCTATCGGCGCCCGGCCGGCTCGGTCCCGCCGCTGACCGATGCGGTGGGACACCTGTTGGCGGTCGATCCGGTGGTGCGGGTGCAGACGAAGACGGGGGCGGTCGCCGAGTTCGCGCCCACCGACGTCGTGGCGCTGCGGGCGCTGACCGATGCGCCGCTACGCACCTCCGACATCCGCGCGCTGGAGCATGCGGCCGTGGCGGCGTGGCCGGGCGTGGAACAGGCCTGGCTGGACGGCTGGCTGCTGCGGGCCGGGCACGGGGTCGGCTTTGCCGCCAATTCGGCGGTGCCCCTTGACCTTTCGGCCGGTATCGACGCCCTCCCGGCGATCACGGCCTGGTACGGCCGTCGGGGCCTGACACCGCGGCTGGCCGTTGCCGATCGTTTGCTGCCGCTGCCGCCGGGCGTGCCGTGGCTGCGCACCGAACGAGTTCTGGCGCGCGACATCGCCGGTCCGCCCATCGGTGAACCCGACCCGGCCGTCACGCTGTCGGCTCACCCCGACGAAGCCTGGCTGCGGACATCCGGACGGGCGATTCCCGTCGACGTACTCACCGCTGTCATCGACGGGGAGGTGGTGTTCGCGGCCCGCGCGGGCGCGGCGGTCGCGCGCGCGACCGTCACCGCCGCACCCGACGGCACCCGGTGGTTGGGCCTCTCGGCGGTGCGGGGGACCGACGAGCCGTCCACTGCGGCGCTGTGCCGGGCGCTGCTCGCATGGGGCGCGGATCGCGGGGCAACCCGCGGTTACCTCTGTATCGGCGACAGCGGAGCCGCCCTCGCCGATGCGCTTGGTTTCCGGGCGCATCATCGGCGCCGTTACTTCCCGGCAGAGTCTTACCCCTGGGATACCGTCTAGCCATGCCCGACGGCACCCTGCGGCTGGCCACTTGGAACGTCAATTCGATCCGTACCCGCCTGCCCCGCGTCGTCGACTGGCTGGCCCGCACCGACGTGGACGTGCTGGCGATGCAGGAAACCAAGTGTTCCGACAGCCAGTTCCCCACCCTTCCGTTCTTCGAACTCGGCTACGAGGTCGCGCATGTCGGTTTCAATCAGTGGAACGGCGTGGCAATCGCCTCGCGCGTCGGGCTTGACGACGTGCAGATCGCCTTCGAGGGGCAGCCCAGCTGGAGTAACAAGCAAGAGGTGGCCGCCAGTGTCGAAGCTCGCGCACTGGGCGCCACCTGCGCCGGCATCCGGGTGTGGAGCCTCTACGTGCCCAACGGCCGCGCGCTCGGCGACCCGCACTACACCTATAAGCTGGATTGGCTTGCTGCCCTGCGTGATACGGCAGCAGGTTGGCTACGCGACGACCCTGCGGCACCGATTGCCCTGGCCGGCGACTGGAACATCGCGCCCACGGACGAAGACGTCTGGAGTACCGAATTCTATGCCGGCGCCACTCATGTGTCCGAACCCGAGCGCCGCGCGTTCAGCAACATCGTCGACGCTCAATTCGCCGATGTGGTACGGCCTTTCGCGCCGGGTCCGGGGGTCTACACCTACTGGGACTACACCCAGCTGCGATTCCCGAAAAGGCAGGGCATGCGCATCGACTTCATCCTCGCCTCACCGGCGCTGGCCGGCCGCGTGACAGACGCGCAGATCGTCCGCGAGGAACGCAAGGGCAAGGCGCCCAGCGATCACGCGCCGGTATTCGTCGATGTAGCTGAGTCCCGCGCGGGTTAACCGCGGGCAAATTGGATGCGGCTTTACGTTGTCTGCGCGAATGCAACGTGGCAGGCTTTCGCTTATCAGGTGCTGAAAGAAGACGTGCTGTTGCTGTTGACTTCGCGTTCATCGGGTAGTTCGTGGCGACAGTTTTGAAGGGCAGGGAGTCATCATGAGTGTCATCGGCGGGGCAGTCCGAGGGTTGAGTCAGGCGGTGAATCGCGCGGCGAATGCGACCACCGCGGCCGCCGGCGCTGTCGGTGGCGCGGCCGTGAACGGGGTCGTCGGCGGCGTGACCGGAGCCGCGGAGGGCGTCAAGCGCGGAATCAGCAGCGGCAGCCACTCGGCGCCGGCGGCCGCGCTGGCCTTCGGCGCGCTCGGCGTGGCCGGTCTGGTCGAGTGGCCGGTGCTGCTGGCGGTCGGCGGCGGCGCGTTGCTGCTGCAGAGGCTGAACCGCAAAGAGCAGCCGGCGAAACCGGTGAAGGCGAACCTCAAGCCGGTACCCGTGGAACCGGCGCCCGAGAAGCCCGCGCCGCAGAAGGCCGCGAGCAAGCCGGCGGCCAAGAAGACGGTCGGGCGCCGGGCCGGCGGTACCACCGCGCTGCGCAGCACCAACTGACAAGGATCGTTCGAGCAAGCACTTGAGCATTGCCACTTCAATACGGCGATCGCTGCCGTTGCGTGCCGTCACGACGGGCGTTAACGCGGCCACGACGCTGGCCAACATCGCCGCTATCCCGCTGCGGGAGGGCGCCCGGGCTCTCGCCGGTGACGTCTCGCCCGAAACGCTGAGCCGGCGTTGTTGGCGCGGCGAGAGCCGCGCCTGGATCGAAGTGCGCGGACTTGACGGGGACGACGAACTCGGGCACCGCGTACTCGACGCGGTGCGCGCGCACCCCGGCGTGACCAGCGCGAGCCTGAATCGCCCCGTGTCGCGCGTGGTCGTCGGCATCAGCGGCCAGGACACGACGCTACGCGACCTGTGCCGCATCGTCAGCAATGTTGAAAAGAGTTGCGGCGCAAGGCGAAAATTCAGTGCCACCGCGCCAGCGGCGAACCTGCCGGGCGATGGCGTGGTGCTGGCGACCAGGGCTGTGACCGTCGCCGCGACCGCGACCGGGCTGGGCATCGCGCTGACCGGGCGGGCGCTGCGCTGGCCCCGCGTGCCCGTCAGTGCCCTGGCGGGCGTCGTGGCGGTGGACTACCAGCCCTGGCTGCGCCGCCTGGTCGAGGACCGCATCGGCCGCCCCGCGACGGACACCCTCATGACGCTGGCCCTGGCGGCCGCGGAAACGGCCACGCAATCGCCGGCGTCATTGTCGGTGGATTTGCTGATGCAGTCGCTCAAAGCGGCCGAATGCCACGCCGAGGCGCGGGCGTGGCGCCGCCACGAACCCGAGCTGGCCCGCCACGCGGATCAGCCGCGCGCCGACGCGTCGGCACGGCTGAAGCCGCCGCGCGGTCGACCCGTGGAAAGCCACGCCCGCCAGTTCGCTCTCCTCCAGGCGCTGAGCGCCGGGCTGGTCGGCGCCACCACCCGCAACCTCAACATGGCCGCGACCGCGTTGCTGGTGACCAAGCCGGCGGCCAACCGCACCACACCCGAGGCCTTCGCCGCGGCGCTCGGCCAGGGGTTGGCCGATCGGCACGCGGTCCTGCCGTTGCGGCCGGAGGCGCTGCGGCACCTGCACCGGGTCGACGCGATCGTGATCGACCCGCGCGTGCTGTGCACCGACACCCTGCGGGTGGCGCGCATCCGCGGCGCCGACGACCGCGAGCTGTCCGCGGCGTGGAACCGCGCCCAGTTGATGCTGGAAAAGACCGGCATCCGACCCGGCTGGCACCCGGTTCCCGGGATATCGGCCAGCGGCCCGGGCTCGGAGGTGGAGGCACTTTTTTGCCTCGCCCACGATCCGTTGGCGGCGGTCGTGGTGGCCGAGGCGCATCGGACGGAGGCCGAACTGGTCTCCGTCGAGAACGACTCCCTGGACGAACTGCGGCCGGCGTTCGACGACATCAAGCCGCTGCGCGATGACGGCTCCATCGACGCGGCCCTCGCCCGCGCGGTCACCGATCTGCAGGAGGCGGGCCGCACGGTGGCCGTGCTGTCATCGTCTGCGGCGCAAGCGATTTGGTTCGCCGACGTGGCGCTGGGCATGCTGCCGCGGCCCGGGGCCGGCCCACCGCTGTGGTCCGCCGACCTGCTGTTGCCCGATCTGGGGGCCGCCTGGCACGTGCTGCACGCCCTTCCCGCCGCCCGGGCCGCCACGCGGCGAGGCGTCGGGATATCGGCCGGCGCGACGGCGATGGGATCGTTATTCATGATCCCCGGCGTCCGGGGCATCGGGCGCGGTCCGGTGACCACCGGTGCCGCGGCGGGTCTGCTCTCGGGTTACCTGCTGGCGCGCGGGATCATCGGCGCCGACCCACCACGCCCGGCGTCGGTGCACGAATGGCACGCCATGTCGGTGGACCAGGTCCGCAGGGTTTTGCCCGCGCCCGACTCCCCCGGCGACCTCGAAGCGGTCCGACGAGGCGCACTGCCAGCCGAGCCGCACGCCGTCTGGCAATTCCTCAAAGCCGTACGCGCCGAGTTGACCGACCCGCTGACGCCCGTGCTGGCGCTCGGTTCGGCGGCCAGTGCGGTGCTCGGTTCGCCGGTCGACGCGGTGCTGGTGTTCTCGGTCCTGGCCGGTAATTCCGTGCTCGCCGCCAGCCAGCGACTGCGCGCCGAAAACCGCCTGAACCATCTGCTGGCTCAGCAGATCCCGCCCGCCAGGAAGGTGACGACCGGTCCCGGCGGCGGGCGGGTCTACAGCGATGTGATCGCCGCACAACTGCAGCCCGGCGACGTCATCGAGGTGCGGACGCACGAAGTGGTGCCCGCCGACGCCCGCATCATCGACGAGGTCGACGTCGAGGTCGACGAATCGACGCTGACCGGTGAGTCGCTGTCGGTGGAGAAGCAGGTCGAGGCCACGCCCGGCGCCGATCTCGCCGAACGCCGCTGCATGCTCTACGCGGGCACGACCCTGGTGGCGGGCACCGCGCTCGCACTGGTGACCGCGGTCGGCGCCGACACCCAGGAGCGTCGCGCCGCCGAGCTGGTCTCTGTCGACATCTCCTCCGACATCGGCCTGCAACATCAGCTCAGTCAGCTGACCAACCGGGCCTTCCCCGTCAGCATGACCGGCGGTGCGCTGGTCGGTGCGTTGGGCCTGTTGCGTGGCACGGGCCTGCGCAACGCGGTGGCCAGCGGCATCGCTATCGCCGTCGCCGCGGTCCCCGAGGGGATGCCGCTGGTGGCGACCCTGGCGCAGGCGGCCTCGGCGCGACGGCTGACGAAGTTCGGCGCGCTGGTCCGCGTTCCACGTTCGGTGGAGGCGCTCGGCCGCATCGACGTGGTGTGCTTCGACAAAACCGGGACGCTCAGCGAGAACCGCCTGCGGGTGGCCCAGATCCACCCGGCGCCCGGCTACTCACGCGAGGAAGTCCTGCGCTGCGCCGCGCAGGCCGCACCCGCGTCGAACGGCGACCCGCACGTGCACGCCACCGATGCCGCCATCGTCGAGGCCGCAGCGGCCTCTCTGGCCGCAGCGGGCCCGGACCCGCTCCCGCAGGCCACGGCTCACCTTCCGTTCCGCTCCGGCAGGTCGTTCTCGGCTTCGGTCACCGACGGCGAGCTGACCGTCAAGGGTGCGCCCGAAGTGGTGTTGGCAGCCTGCGGTGACGCCGGCTCGGCCCTCCATCAGGCACCAACAACGACGGTCGCCGAGCTGGCCGCCAACGGTTTGCGGGTGATCGCGGTGGCACGGCGCCCGTTGAGCCCGGACCAGGCCCGTGTGATCCGGGAGAACCCCGACGACATCGCCGAGTTCGCCCGGGAGCGGCTGGAACTGGCGGGGTTCCTCGGTTTGTCCGATACCCCGCGCGCCGAAGCCGCCGGACTGCTCGCGGATCTGCGCCGGCTGGACGTGGGTGTCAAGCTCATCACCGGCGACCATCCGATCACCGCGAAGGCCATCGCCGCGGAGCTGGGCCTGTCGGTGACCGCCGAGCAGGTGATCAGCGGTGCCGAGTGGGACTCGCTGTCGCGCAAAGACCAGGAGCGGGTCGTGACCGAACGGGTGATCTTCGCCCGGATGACACCGGAGAACAAGGTCCAGGTCGTTCAGACGCTGGAGGGCGTCGGCGTGCTGTGCGCAATGGTGGGCGACGGCTCCAACGACGCCGCCGCCATCCGGGCCGCCACCGTCGGCATCGGCGTCGTCGCGGGAGGCAGCGACCCGGCCCACATGGCCGCCGACGTGGTGCTGGTGGACGCCCGCATCGAGGGGCTGCTGCACGCCATCGAGGAAGGTCGCCAACTGTGGCAGCGGGTGCAGGCGGCGGTGTCGGTGCTGCTCGGCGGCAACGCCGGCGAGGTGCTGTTCGCCATCATCGGCAGCGCGATCACAGGTACCTCGCCGCTGAACACCCGACAGCTGCTGCTGGTGAACATGATGACCGACGCGCTGCCGGCCGCGGCCCTGGCAGTCAGCAAGCCCAGCGGCCCGATCGATACCGGCAAACGCGGCCCGGATCAGCCCGAGCTGTGGCGTGCCGTCGCGATCCGCGGCGTCACCACCGCCGCCGCGGCCACGGGGGCGTGGGCGATGGCCGGGGTCACCGGGCGCCCGCAGCGCGCCTCCACCGTGGCGCTGGTCGCGCTGGTGGGCGCCGAACTGGGGCAGACGCTGCTGGATTCGCGCGCCCCCCTGGTGGTGCTCACGGCCGCGGGTTCGCTGGCGGCGATGGGAACGTTGATCAGCATCCCGGTGGTCAGCCAGTTGCTTGGCTGCACGCCGCTAGGTCCCCTCGGGTGGACACAGGCTCTGGGGACCGCTGCAGCGGCGACCGTCGCGATAGCCGTTCTGAACCGTGTTTCGGACGGTTGGGGCAGTTCGGACACGCCGACACCACCACCTGAGGTTGCCTCGCCGAACGATGACGCGTCCGACCGGACTGCCGAATCTCCACGACACCGACCCGCCACAACAGCGCATAGAGTTCCAGCAAGGGCACCGTCAGCACGGCAGCAATCGACGAAGCGAGCGGGTCGGCCACGGAGTCGGTCGTCGACATAAGACCGACGGTGGTCGCACTACCCGGCGAGAGGGAAAACCCTTCGTTACGGAAAGGGAAATGATGGCGGAAAAGAAGGCGCGCAGGGCGACGTCGCAACGCGAGGCGGTGCAGAAGATCCGCGAGGGCGAGACCTTCGTGGTGAAACTGCCCGTGGTGGGCTCGGTGGAGATTCCCCGGCCCGAGCAGTTGGCCTACTTCGGGGGTCTGGCGGCCCTGGCCGCGTTCGAGCTCATCGACTGGCCGGTGGCGGTGGTCATCGCCGCCGGTCACTTCCTGGCGGCCAGCCACCACAACAAGATTCTCGATGAACTCGGCGAGGCGATGGAGGAGGTCTAGCCTAACCGGTCAGGTCGAACTCCAACGTAACCTGAGTGCCCGCCGCTGAACGGACAGTGTCGACGCGGTCGGCCAAGCCACTCATCAGCTTGAGCCCGCGCCCACGCCGTCGGCTGCGCAGGCTGGCCGAGGAATCGCCCACCCAGCGGCCGGTGTCGCTGACGGTGACCGAGACGGTTTCCTCCCGGAGAAAGGCCTCGACCGACACCGTCTTGCGGGGCTCGCTGTGACTGCCGTGTTCGATCGCGTTGGTCACCGCCTCGCCGGTCGCCAACAGGATGTCCAGTTCGCGACGCGCCGGCACGGCGAGGCCGTTTAGCCAGTCCCGCAGCCGATCCCGCCCGACGGGAATCTGGGCCGGCGCAGCCGGAAGCACGGTGGCGAAGCTGCGCGCGGCCGTGTGGCTGGGGCGCAGCGCCAGCACGACGACGTCGTCGCGGTAGCCGCCCGACGGCACCATCCGGTTGAGCAACTCGCTGCAGACCGACTCGGCCGGGCGGCCGGCGCAGCCGACGGCCGCGGACTTCAGGCGCGCAAATCCTTCGTCGAGCGTTTCGCCGGCCCGTTCGATGAGTCCGTCGGTGTAGAGCAGGATCAGGCTTCCCGGCGGCAGGTCCGCCGTCGCGGTGGCGTCGAACATCAGCACCGCCTTGGCCTGCTCGATCGCCGCGCGGTTCTCGAACAGGTCGGGCAGCGCCGTGTCGAGCACTTCCCTCCGGGTTTCGTCCCGGGTCTCGTCGAAGGTGTCGGTGAGGTCGATGTAGTAACCGAGGGTGCCCACCACCGCGCCGGCGTCGTCGAGCATGCGATCGGCGACCACGATCACATCGTGCACGTTGCCCGCGGTGTCGACGAAGCGGTGCCGGCTCGAGAACGACCCCTCGGACATCAGGGCGTAGTCGAGCAATTCCTGGACGTGCGCGCGGTCTTCGGGGTGC
This sequence comes from uncultured Actinomycetota bacterium, assembly GCA_963785625.1. GTDB lineage: Bacteria > Actinomycetota > Actinomycetes > Mycobacteriales > Mycobacteriaceae > Mycobacterium. The sequence continues at coordinate 263,915 of CAWAWC010000001.1, forward strand.
TTGTGAGACAGCAGGAGCTTCGTCGTCGGCACCACGGTCCCGGGTTCGTAGCCATGCATCCGGGCCACCTCGTCGGACCATTCCCAACGTTGACCCAGGAACCAGAAGCGGATGGTGCCGACATTCAGCTGTCCCGCGCCGCCGGAAGCGGGTTGTGGGTCGCGGTCCGCAGTGGGCTCTGCGGTGGGCACCGAGCCGCCATTTCGCATGGGCTGTTGCACGTTTACATCTTTCCACTTGGGGGATGCCCCGGCTACCGCCGCGGGCGGGACGGCCATCCCGTCGTCGCGACCCCCGAGGAGGGGGTAACGTCGCGTGCGGATCATCCGTGGCACGGGAGCGCACGCCGAGTGCGCTGAGAGGACGGCTCGGGGCCGTCGACCGTACGAACCTGACCGGGTAATGCCGGCGTAGGGAGATGAAAATGACTCAGTTTCTGTCGACACCTGTCGACCCCATGTCGGTTACCACCGGGCCCATCGCCGGCAGCGTCAAGGCTTACCGCTCGGTTGAGGGCGCGCCGGGCGCTCGGGTGCCTTTCCGGCGGGTGAACCTGTCGACCGGGAATCACTTCGATCTTTACGACACGTCCGGGCCCTACACCGATCCGGACGCGGTCATCGATCTGTCGTCCGGCCTGCCGCCGCGGCCCGGGGTGGTCCGCGACCGCGGTACCCAGCTGCAGCGCGCCCGCGCCGGCGAGATCACCGCGGAGATGGCATTCATCGCGGCTCGGGAGGGTTTGCCGGCCGAACTGGTGCGCGACGAGGTCGCGCGGGGCCGCGCGGTGATCCCGGCCAACCACAACCATCCCGAGAGCGAGCCGATGATCATCGGTAAGGCGTTCGCGGTCAAGGTGAATGCGAACATCGGCAACTCGGCGGTGACGAGCTCGATCGCCGAAGAGGTCGACAAGATGGTGTGGGCCACCCGCTGGGGCGCCGACACCATCATGGACCTGTCCACCGGCAAGAATATTCACGAGACCCGCGAGTGGATTCTGCGGAACTCCCCGGTGCCGGTCGGCACGGTGCCGATCTACCAGGCGCTGGAGAAGGTCAAGGGTGACCCGACCGAACTGACTTGGGAAATCTACCGCGACACCGTGATCGAGCAGTGCGAGCAGGGTGTGGACTACATGACGGTGCACGCCGGCGTGCTGCTGCGCTATGTCCCGCTGACCGCCAAGCGGGTCACCGGCATCGTCAGCCGCGGTGGTTCGATCATGGCGGCCTGGTGCCTGGCCCATCACCGGGAGTCGTTCCTCTACACCAACTTCGAGGAGCTCTGCGACATCTTCGCGCGTTACGACGTCACCTTCTCGCTGGGCGATGGGCTGCGACCGGGGTCGATCGCCGACGCTAACGACGCCGCGCAATTTGCCGAGCTTCGCACCCTCGGCGAGTTGACCAAGATCGCGAAATCCCTTGATGCACAGGTGATGATCGAGGGACCTGGGCACGTCCCGATGCACAAGATCGTCGAGAACGTGCGACTGGAAGAGGAACTGTGCGAGGAGGCACCGTTCTACACACTGGGCCCGCTGGCCACCGACATCGCGCCGGCCTACGACCACATCACCTCGGCGATCGGCGCGGCCATCATCGCCCAGGCCGGTACCGCGATGCTGTGCTACGTGACCCCGAAGGAACACCTGGGGCTGCCGGACCGCAAGGACGTCAAGGACGGCGTGATCGCCTACAAGATCGCCGCGCACTCAGCCGACCTGGGCAAGGGGCATCCTCGGGCGCAGGAGCGCGATGACGAATTGAGCAAGGCGCGCTTCGAGTTCCGCTGGAACGATCAGTTTGCGTTGTCACTCGACCCCGATACCGCGCGGGAATTCCACGACGAGACGCTGCCCGCCGAGCCGGCCAAGACCGCGCACTTCTGCTCGATGTGTGGGCCCAAGTTCTGCTCCATGCGCATCACTCAGGACGTCCGCGACTATGCCGCCGAGCATGGGCTGGACAGCGAGGAGGCGATCGAGGCGGCGATGCAGGACAAGTCGCGGGAGTTCGCCGAGCACGGCAACCGGGTGTACCTGCCGATCACCCAGTGAGTTACCTGCCGCTGGCGCCGCCGGGCACCACCCCGCTGCGGGTGCTGTCCATCGGCGGGTCCGACTCGGGGGGCGGCGCCGGGATCCAGGCGGACATGCGGACCATGGCGCTGCTGGGGGTGCATGCGTGCGTCGCCGTCACGGCCGTTACGGTGCAGAACACGTTGGGCGTCAAGAGTTTTCACGAGGTGCCCGACGATGTCGTCGCCAGCCAGATCGAGGCGGTGGTCACCGATATCGGAATCCATTCCGCCAAGACGGGGATGCTGGCGTCGTCGGCCATCATCAGCGCGGTGGCGGCCACCTGGCGACGGCTGGAGTTGGCGGTTCCGCTCGTCGTGGACCCGGTGTGTGCGTCCATGCACGGCGACGCGCTCATGGTGCCGTCGGCCCTCGATACCCTTCGGGATGAGCTGTTTCCGTTGGCCACGTTGGTCACGCCGAACCTCGACGAGGTGCGGCTGCTGGTAGACATCGACGTCGTCGACGCGACGTCCCAGTGCGCGGCGGCGAAGGCGCTGCATGCGCTGGGTCCGCGTTGGGCGCTGGTCAAGGGCGGGCACCTGAGGTCGTCCGATCGCAGCTGCGACCTGCTCTACGGTGGCCCTGCGGGAGGGGCCGACTTCTACGAGTACGACTCGCAGCGGTTGCTTACCGGCAACGACCACGGTGGGGGTGACACGCTGGCATCCGCGGTCGCCTGCGCTCTGGCGCACGGGTTCACCGTGCCCGACGCCGTCGGCTTCGGGAAGCGTTGGGTAACCGAATGTTTGCGCGGCGCCTATCCGCTGGGTCATGGGCACGGCCCGGTTTCGCCCCTGTTCCGGCTGTCATGAATCTCGAACCGATCGCCGGTGTCGCGCATCAGCCGACCGGTGCAGCCGTCCGGTCCCCAAAAGGCATCGTGGTCCTCACTCACGGCGCCGGTGGAAACCGGGACTCCCCGCTGCTGCGACAGGTTTGCGACGAGTGGGCGCGCCGCGGCTGGCTGGCGGTCCGATACAACCTGCCCTACCGTCGCCGCCGGCCCACCGGTCCGCCGTCGGGTTCGGCCGCCACCGACCGCGCCGGGATCGTCGAGGCAATCGCCCTGTGCCGCGGCCTTGCCGGTGGCCCGCTGATCGCCGGCGGGCATTCCTACGGCGGCCGGCAGACGTCCATGGTGGTCGCCGGCCGGGAGGCTTCCCCAATCGAGATCGACGTGTTGACGCTGTTCTCCTATCCGGTTCATCCACCGGGCAAGCCGGAACGCCCCCGCACCGAGCACCTGCCCGACATCGCGGTGCCGACCGTGTTCACGCACGGAACGTCGGATCCCTTCGGCACGCCCGCCGAGGTGCGTGCCGCGGCGGCGATGATCACCGCGCCCACCGAAGTCGTCGAGGTCGCCGGCGCCCGGCACGACCTGCGCTCGAAGACCCTGGACGTGCCCGCGCTGGCCGTCGACGCCGCGCTGCGTCTGCTGCGTCGCCAGCAGTCGTGATTCGCTTTTGCTACCCCGGATAGCGCGTGTAGCAGGCGTCCATGTTGCCGCCAACGCCACCCCGGAACGCCGCGATGCGGGTGAAGCCGGCCGGGACGGAGGTGCCGTCGGCGTCACTGGCGACCAGGTGGTTGGTCAGTAACCCGGCGACGGCCTCGTCGAGATCACCGGCGGTCAGCAGTAGCTGCTTGTGGTCCGGCAAGTCGATGGGTTCGGCCATCTTGCGGTGCACCACACCGGTCAGGCATGCGGTGCGCAGCGCCGTCCAGGGGCTCTGCATCGGTAGGCCGCGCTCGTGCTGGACCACGAGCGCGTACCTCGACATCACGACCGAGAGGGCGGTGTCATCGCCTTGCGGCAGGGTGTGTTCCTTCTCGTCGGCGACCTTGCCCATCGCGGCCAGCGCCGGCAGGTCCACCACGATCGTGTTGGTGGCCGGACAATAGGACGCCGGCGGGCTGGCCTTGGCGTCGGCGCAATCGGCCGGCTGGTAGGACAACGTCGGCGGGTTCTTGGGGGTGAAGATCTGCCCCAACAGCTCCATCAACGTGGACAGGGTGTCTTCGTTGATCGGAACCTCACCGGTTTCCGGATCCCCGAAGGTATCGAGCCGCAAGGCGGTCGGCAGGTCCCCGCGGCGCTGCTCGATTTCCTTTGTGTTGATCGCCGCGCAGGCGATGGCGCCGGTGTCGAAACCCATCTGGAAGGCGCTGATCCGGTCCAGCGCGGACCCATGTTCGTCGTCGTTTTCCATGTCGGAATCCATGACCGGGTCGCGAGTGGTGATGACGCCCGCCAGCACGTGATCCAGCCCGTCGGCGGTGCTCAGCGTGAAGCGCGGCGACTTCCCGTCGGCCACCCAGAACAGGTAGACGCCGGCGAAGCAATCGGCCTGCTGCTCGCGGACGATGGTGGGATCTTTCCGTGTCACCAATTTCGCCATCTGCTGCAGCGCGTGCCCGAATTCGTGCGCCAGCACGCCGTTGACGGACATGTCGCCGAAGTAGCGTTGCGCAACGGGCATGAATACCCCGCGGTCCCAGGCAATCAGGTTGCAGCGCGGAGTGTAGAAAGCGTTGACGAGATGGTAGGTGTCGTTGTGGCAAACAACCGGGCTGGTGGGATCGTCGGAGTTATAGGAGATCAGCTTGCCGACCGGGACAAACGTTCCTTTCAGCGATTGGCTGTAGGCCGACTTCCAGTAATCCTCGATGTCGTTGACCGATAGCAACGACAACTTGTCGATCGGCCCGTTGTCGGTGTTGACCACCGTCCCGGTCGGATCGGGTGCGTTCGTCCGGATCCCGCTGGGGCCGTTGGTCGCAGGCAGGCCCGCTACCCGGAACGGGTCGTTGAGCATCGACAGGGCGCGCCCGTCGACGAAGGTGGTGCAGCCCGCCGCCACGAGTACGCTCGCCGCACACGCGATGGCCGCCTTCAGACGTCGACTACGCCGGCGCTTATTCATGAAGAACCTCATCCCGACCGGGCTGCACGGCAGCATCGAAAGGAACTCATTCTAAATCCGACGGCTAATGCTGACAGCCCGAATTAATGTCGCGGTTTACACCCGCGCAGTTTCCCCACCGTGCGCCGAGCACTCAGAATTACTTGTTGCGAAACGCCAACGGACGGGCTGGCATTCATAGTGTGAATAGCCGACGCACGAGGGGCCCGGAAAATGCTCTAGAAAGGCGGTGGTTCCCCGTCGCCGACGGCATGGTCCGATCCCAAATCCCAAGCCTCCGAGAGGTGTCGGGTTTGGCGTGCCATTTGGTTCTGGTGGCGTTCGGTGGCGATTCGGTGGGCGCGGTTTTGGGCGCGGGTCCTGGTGCGTAGCGGCATCATTGTGGTGCGGTCGCCGCAGCGCTCGGCGCCGGTGGGATCGGGTGGGGGGATGTCGCCGGTGGGCCCGCACAGGCTGGGGAACAGCAGCGCGCTGCCCGGGGTGGTGACATAGGTGTGCCCCGACGGCGATTGCATGATCAGTGTCCCGTCCGGCAGTTGCTGCTCGCGCCAGCCCCAGAAGGTCTTCACCAAATGATGTTACCGATTTGCCGAAGTACATTCTTAACCATCCTCAGCAGTTTCCAGCTCTTCAAGGATGATCGCGCTCGGATGGCCAGCCAGCCCCGGCGACGACGATAACCACACCTGCTCGCGCATGAACGTCCGGTAATTGTTTGCAGCGTCGACTGTGTCGAAGAAGAGAAGCTCCACGATGTGCAGCGGGTCGTTCACCGCTTGAAGGACGTGTGCCTCGGTGATGCCAGCCTGCTTCCGCACGGGCGCACGGCTGGCGAAGGCTTGCAGCCACGTGCCGAGGTCGGCGATCTCGTGTTCGATGTGCAAGACAGGCATCGGCAAAGTATGGCACGCCGTGAACGGGCCGCCGACGTTAGAGCCGCCGCCCTTGATCGGCAGCAAGTGGGACCAGACGATGCGTACGGCAGTAACACTTGAGGTTCCCGAGAAGTCGGGAACCTACCCCCAAATCCATTGTCTGTAAAGGAGCTAAGGATTGCGTGCAAGGTGGAGTGCGAAACAGGAAAGCGCCGACCGTAACCGCCGCTTGATGGCGCTTATTCCCGCGGCTCCGCAGGCAAGCTGGGAAGGTGATTCTGCGCGGATCGTCGTCGCGGTCGGGGCGGTGCCGGCCCGAATTAAAGGGCTTCTATCGGCGCTGCGTCGGCCTCCGGAGGTCTGTCGGCGCACGGCACCCTAGCGACCCGTCAACATATCCAGCGCGAATTCCATCTCTGTCGGCTCGTTCACACGGACCCTGTCTCCGTCGAGCGCCGCGACCCGTCGATAGCTTCCGCCGTCGAGGCGGTACGCGAGAAATTGGTCATCAGTCGGTGCGTCGGGATCGATGATCCAGTAGTTCTCGATGCCCGCCTTGGCGTACTCGTGCAACTTCATGACGTGGTCCGTTCCGCGCGAGCCCGCCGATACGATCTCGACGACGAGCACAACATCCGCTGCCGGGACACGGGCAGGACGCTGCTCGAACACGCGATCTGGAACCACAACGATGTCAGGGTCACGCACACTCGGCGGGAACGACGCGCTCGTCGTCACCTCGATCTCGGGAACCGCCTCGAGCCCAGCCGGCAGGTGGTCTTCGAGGAGGCGGGTAAGCCTTCTCGAAATGCGCTGATGCCGGGGGTGCGGACGCGGCGACATGATGAGTGTCCCGTCACTGAGTTCCCACCGTCGTGTCCGGTCGAGTTCAAGCGCATCCCACTGCTCTAGGCTCAGCAAACCACGTGGCAGATGTGCAAGCTCCGACACGGCGCACCTCCTCCCCGATGGAACTCGAATAGTTGCAGACTACGCGCAATGGCGACCGCATCCGAGTCTGGCGGATCCCATCGACAATCGATGCGCGCCAAGAACGGACGTGCGTCAGTCGAACAGGTTGCCCCGGGTGGCTTTGTCGCCGAGTTGTTTGTCTGCCCACCGTCGGATGGACGCGTTTCGTCGAGCCGGGCTCGGTGTTGCGCACCGATGGCCGTGTCGGCTACACCCGTCTGGCAGGCGAGAGGTACGTCCACGAGCCGGTCAATCTCAGCGCCTCAGACGAGCCCGCACACGAGGAACTACCCGGTGTGCACCGGGTCGCCTCGCTGCTCAAACGATGGGTCGCCGGGACGCTGCACCACGGGCTGAGCCCGCAGCACCTCGACTATTACCTCGACGAGTTCGCCTTCCGCTTCAACCGGCGCAACGCCACCCAACGCGGCCTGCTGTTCTACCGGCTAATTCAACAAGCCCTGGCCACCGACCCGCACCCGCTACGCGAACTGATCGACGGCCCGACGCCCGAAATACCCGAAAAGCCCGATATCTGACTGCACTCAAGCAGAGGGGCAGTACATACATTCGAGCACAGCGGCCGGGGCCGACAATCCTGCCGGACCGCCCTACGACATCCGGGTGCGGTGCCGCTTGTCGTGCTGCGGGACACCGTTGACTCCCCCGACCGACTCCGCGTAAGTGCCGACGGCAAACGCCACGCCAGAACCCATCACCGCCAGCGCTTCCCGATTGATGTTGTCGACGGTGTCCCGGGGGCTCTGATAGTTGGGGTCGAACGGCGCGCCCGCCTGACCGCCCCATAGTCGTGCCTGCACGATCGTTTTCATCTGTGCAGAACCGGTGGTCATCCCCCCGATCGGCACACCCGCGACCATGAAGGGGTGGTAGTCGGCTCTGGTGGTCAGCGGCATATCGGCGGGTCGCTTCCCCGCCATGCTCAGGTAACCGTCCAGAGTGCGCTCTATGCCGGCCGACCCTTCCGGGACGTCTGCGAATGACACGTCAGGCGAGGGAGGACCCGACTGATCGCCGTCGTCGGTGAAAAATCCGGCGTTCGGTGAACCCAGCATGGTGAAGTTCAAGTACAGCGCTACGTCGTTGAGCTGATCGTTATCCATGTTGAAGACGTAATCCATGGCCCCGTTGAGCCCGTCCTCCTCGGCTCCCCAGAACACGAACCGCACCGCGTTGTTCACCGGCGCCAGCGGGCCCAGTTGCAGCGCCGTCTCCAGCACCGCGGCCACTCCCGAGCCATCGTCATTGATGCCCGGACCGCCACGCGGGCTGTCGAGGTGCGCACCGACCATGACCACGTCATGCGGCGAGCCTGTCCTGGTTTGCGCCAACACGTTTCGCGATGTGACCGTGATGTTCCGGGCGTCCAGCACCAGGCGTATCGGTGCCGTGGCGTTCGCGAGCGCGCCGGCAGCGGAGGCACCCGCGACGGCGACGGGGACGGTCAGCTGCTTGAAGTAACCGGGGCTGAACAACGTGGGTGGTGCCCCCTGGCCGTTTGGCGTGCTGACCACGATCAGGGCTGCGGCGCCCCTGGCCACCGCGCTGTTCTGCTTGTCGACCACCGAGCAACGAGCGTCGTCGACGACGGCGATCGCTCCTTTGGGCACGGCGGCCGGGTAATCAGCGGCGGCGCAGCCGGATGGTTGCGTGGGCCGGACCGGCTGACCGGTCAGGCCGCCGGGCGGTGTCTGTACCAGCATCGAGGCCTGGTCAACCTGGTAGCTGCGGCCGGCGATCGTCATCATCGGCCTGCCGGGGGAAACTGCGTACAGTCGGTCGAACTGCGGCGTCGAAACGTCGAATCCCTTGTCCCGCAGAGCTTTAGCGACATAGTCAACGCTGGCATCGTAGCCGGGGGTGCCCTCTGCCCGGTTGCCCTTGTTGGCGTTGGCGATGTCCTGCAGCGCCTTCAGGTGAATGAACATCCGGTCCGCGCTCACCTTCGCGGCCAGTCCACGACCCAGATCCTTCGCCACCATAGGCTGCGCCGACCGGGGCCCGGACTCTCGCGAACACCCCGCCAGCACCCCCAGCAGCAGGAGCAGCGTCGCACCCAGCCGACGGATCATGACTTCGCGAGGACGTGACGCGTGCGGTCCTCCATGACCGGAACCCCGTTGCGTCCGCTGAGATCTTGCGCGAAAAGACCCACCGCGTAAGCCACACCGCCACCGTTGATGCCCAGCGCGGTGCGGTCGATATGGTCGAGCGTGTCGGTCTTCTGGTGATAGTTGGGATCGAACGGCTGGTCGGCGGTCCCGCCCCACAACTTGGCCTGCTCGTCGGACATCTTGGTCTCGGCTCCGGAAAACAGGCCGCCCGCCGGGATACCGGCCAGGGTGAATCCGTCATAGTCCGAACGGCCGTCGAATGAGGTGTCCTGCGCGGTCTTGCCGGCCGACTTCAGGTACGAGACGAACGTGCGCTCGATGCCCGCCGACCCTTCGGGCACCACGGGCTGGCCACGCTTATCCGTGGGCAGCGACTGGTCCCCGTCATAGGTGAAGTATCCCGGATTCGGCGATGCCAGCATGTCGAAGTTCAGATACAGCGCAATGTCCTTGAGGCCGCCCAGGTCCAGCGACTCGACGTAGTTGCGCGACCCGATCAGTCCGAGCTCCTCCGCTCCCCAGAAGCCGAAGCGCACCGCGTTGCGCACCGGCGGCGAGGTACCGAGTTGCACCGCGGTTTCCAGGATCGCGGCCACGCCCGATCCGTTGTCATTGATGCCGGGCCCATCCGGCACGCTATCCAGGTGCGCGCCCGCCATCACCACGTCGGTCGACGAGCCCGTCTTGGTCTGCGCGATCACGTTGCGGGCCTTGAAACTCTGGACTATGGCGTTCAGCTTGACAGTGGTCGGCCCGGGCTGCGCACGCAGCTGCACCCCGACCGACTTGGTCACGCTCAGCACCGGGATCTTCACGTCGGTGTTCGGCCCCAGCGTGCCGCCCATTTGCTGCTCGTCCACGTTGTCGGCGACGATCATCGCCACGGCGCCTCGGTTGGCCGCAACATCCTCCTTCTGGGCGAAGGGGCAACCGCCGCGGTCGACCAGCACAACGGCGCCTGGCACCGGCAGACTGCCGTAATCGGAGGCCGTACAACCCGGGCTCTCACCGGCGGGCGCGGCCACCAGCGGGCCGCTCACCCCATCCGGCGGGGTGCCGAGGCTGAAGTCCAGCGCGCGCGCCTCCACGGGTTTGCCACTGACCATTATTGCCGGCTTGTCGCCGTGGAAAACCCGCGCCGAGAACTCCGGCGTCTGCACCTCAAAGCCACTGTGGCGCAAAGTGTTAACCACATAGTCGACGCTGGCTTCGTAACCGGGCGTGCCCACCGCCCGGGTGCCGTTGTTGGCATTGGCGATGTCTTGGAGCTTTGACAGGTGCACCATCATCGCATCGGCGGTGACCTTGTTGTGCAGGGCGGTGGCGAACTCGCCCGCTGCGGGGTTGCCGGTCGTCGCCTGCTGCGAGTTGGGCGACCTGTGCAGGCAACCGGCCGAGAACGCCGTCAGGGTTACGACGAGCACCGCCGGGATCGTCGTCGATTTGTTCACCATTGCGCCCAAGGTTAGACCGCGGCGCAAGTGTCGTGCCGATTGACACGATCAGACATGCAGCGCGCTGAAGGGCGCAAACGGAAGGTTCCGCACGACGAACCAGGCCACCGTCAGCACCAGGGCCACCGCCGCGGACCAGCGACGGTGTTGCCAGCCGCGGATCCGTCTGCCGCTCACCCGGCCATAGGTCCACGCGACGTAGGCCCACACCAGCAGCACCACCGCCGCCAGAGCGAGAGCGTTAAACCTCGCGGCCGCCAACAGATTGCCATGCATGAGTGAATACAGCATGCGCATGCTGCCGCATCCGGGACAGTCGATACCGAGCAGGGCCTTGGTGGGACATACCGGCAGCGGGCCGTTCGGGGTGGTCGGGTCACCCACCCAAACGGCGGCGCACACCAAAGTCGTGGACGCGGCCACCAACAGCGGTGCGCCCAGACCCAGCGGCGGCGCCGCCTGGCGGGTCACCATGGCCGGCGCCGCCTCAAAGCCCCAGGAACATCATGGCGGCCGCGTTGGTGTTGGTGTTCATGTTGACGAGGTTGACCGTGATGATGATGGCGTTGACGATGAGACCGACGACCACCGACCAGATCACCCATTTCTTCGCGCTGTCGGCGGACGCCTGCGCCTCCGCGTAACGACCCTGCGCCCACAGCCCATTGACCTGGCTGGACTTGACAATCGCCACGATCCCGAACGGGATGCAGCAGAAGATCGTCACCAAGATGGACCACACCAGATAGTTATTCGGCGCTTGCCCCGCCGGCTGCGGCGGCGGATAACCGGATGGCGGATAACCGGGTGGCGGAAGGGGTGGCTCAGTCATGGATTCTCCAGTCACGAGAAGTTAGCTGGCTTGAAGCGGTGCTTACCCTACCCGAGCAGCTTCGCGGCGTCATCACCCAAACGAGAAATCAGTTTCGGTCGGGACCGTAGCCGGTGAGACACGCCCGTTGAGAAAACGCCTTTACATACGAAAAAGCCTGCCCGACAGCGATATTGTCCGCCCCCCCGAAAATCATGCCCAAACAGACAATTTCTGACGGAATGTATCGCATGGCCACCATATGGCCCTACGATCGCTGATAGCAGGAGCACTGTTTAGGCGTTCAAGGAGTCGCGGATGTCCCATCGCACCAACGCATGGCGATTGACGGCCACTGCCGCGCTTGTTGGCATCATCGCCGTCACCGGCAGCGCCGCGGCGACCGCAGACCCCGCGGGCACCGGTAATCGGTCGGACATCAACACGCTGGCGGCGTCGCTGTCGAAAGGCTACGGCCTCAACAACTGCACCGCCGAGAACATCACCGGCGGCGAACTGGCGGCACTCACCTGCGGACAAAGCCCCGACCCCAGCGGGCCCGTGCAGGCGAAGTACCTCCTGTTCAGCAACGGCGACGAAATGGCCGGGTCGTTCAAGACCAGTATCGGCGAGGACGTTCTCACCGGCTGCGGAGACAGCGTCCAGTCACCAACTGCCTGGCACCAGGGCAGTTCCAGCACGAATGCGGGCCGGGTGGCATGCGGTACTTACCAGAATGCCGCGGAGATCATCTGGACCAATGACGCCAAGAACGTGTTGAGCTACATCCGCGGATCCAACACCGACGCCAACGCGCTCTACCAGTGGTGGCGCCCCAACGGCTAGCTTTTCGGCTAGGGCCGCAATCCAATCCGCGGCGGGAGCCGAAAATTTCTGGCGCCCTTTCATTTCCGCAATTCACGTCCATCGCGGCACCATCGCCGCCCACTACCGCAATAATCGTTCGAGTATTAAGATTTCGTTTTGCTCTATCCCCTGTCCGCGGTCATCGACACAAATACACTCACGCAGATCGGTGCAGCGACTTGAAGGAGTCAGGATGTCCCCCCTCACGAAGGCGCTGCGGGCCGCCACCGCCACCGCAATTATGGGCAGTTTCGCCGTCCTCGGTGCCGCGACGGCAACGGCGGACCCGAGTGGCACGGGTACCTCAGCCGACCTCAACACGCTCGCCGCATCGGTGTCGAAGGGCTACGGCCTCAACAATTGCACGGCCCAGCAATTGACGGCGAATGGTGAGCTTGCCGAACTCCTCTGCGGGCAGAGCCCCGACTCGAACGGACCGGCCGCCGGCATTTACGCCCTCTTCGACAACGGCACCAACTTGGCCTCGAATTTCAGTTCCACCATCAAGGACGTGTCCATGGCCACGTGTGGTGACGCCGGTCAGTCACCGACGACATGGCATCAGGGTCCTTCGGGCCAGACGGCCGGCCAGGTGGCATGCGGCACCTACAAGAACGCCGCGACAATCACCTGGACCACCGACAGCAAGAACGTCTTGGGCCACATCACGGCATCCAACGGTGACGTCAACGCCCTCTACCAGTGGTGGCGGACCAACGGCTGACGTTCAGCGTTGAGCCGCAATCAGTTCCGCCACCGCGCGCATCCCGGCGCCGTTGGGATGCAGCGGGGCGGCCCGACGGGGTAGCGGCACGCCCGGCCCGGTAGTCCAGGGCTCCGTCGACCAGGCGTGGTGCTCCCTGCTGGCAGCGCCGGCGCGGACGACGTCGCAGCCGGTTTGCGCCGCCGCGTCGGCCGTGAGCCTTTCCAGCGTCGCGGCCACGTGGCGGCCCAAATCGGCATCGGGTTCCGACACCGGAGGAGCCGGCGTACCCGAGGGCGGCAGGATCGTCAGGTAGTCGACGAACAGGATCCGGGCCCCAGGGGCGCGCTGGCGCAGCGCCGTCCCGACCGCGCATAGTGAATCGAAGACCGCATCCAAGGCCCCGTCGCGCGAGTCGCGGTCCAGCAGTTCGGATATCCGCGCTCCCAGCAGCGGCACGCGCCGGGCCAACCTCGGCAGCGAGGCGGCCATCAACAGGGGAACATAACCGACGTCGTTGCCGCCGATGGTGACCGTGACCAGGCTTTCCGATCCGTCCAGCGCCCCGACCTGGGGCGGCGCACCCCGTTGGTGGTCGGTGAGCACGTGGGCGGTGGTCGCGCCGGAGAAGGTGACATCCACCAAATCGAGGTTCAGTCGTTCGGCGACCAGATGCGCGTAGTTGCGGGCGGACCGGCCCGACCCCAACGGCGCACCCGTGGCGCGGGGTCGGATGCCCGGGCCGGCGGCCATCGAACTACCCAGGGCGACATATCGTTTCACAGCTGGGGGCTGGACGCCTGCGCCCAGAAGCGCTTGGGGATCCGACCGGCCCGCCGCGCCAGGTGGCCGGCGGTGACGGCGGCGGCCATCGCCGCGGCCATGGCTGCCGGATCGGCGGCCCGGGTCACCGCGGTTGCCAACAGCACAGCGTCGCAACCCAATTCCATTGCCAGCGCGGCATCGCTGGCGGTGCCGATGCCGGCGTCGAGCACCACCGGGACACCGGCCCGCGCGACGATCATCTCGATGTTGTGCGGGTTGGTGACGCCAAGGCCGGTGCCGATCGGCGAGCCCAATGGCATGACCGCCGCACACCCGGCGTCCTCCAGTCGGCGCGCCAGCACCGGGTCGTCGTTGGTGTAGGGCAGCACAACGAAGCCGTCGTCGACCAATTGCTCGGCTGCCCTTAGCAATTCAACAGCGTCGGGCAGCAGCGTGCGTTCGTCGGCGATCACCTCGAGTTTGACCCAGTTGGTGTTCAGCGCCTCGCGGGCCAACTGCGCGGTGAGCACCGCCTCGGCCGCGCCGCGACACCCGGCGGTGTTGGGCAGCGGCGTGATGCCGAGCCGGTTGAGCAGGTCCAGCAGTCCGGTTCCACCCTCGGCGTCGACGCGGCGGATCGCGACGGTCGTCAGTTCGGTGCCCGACGCGATCAGCGCCTCCTCTAGGACCGCGAGGTTGGTCGCTCCCCCGGTGCCCATGATGAGCCGCGAGGCGAAGCTGCGGTCGGCGATCGTGAGTTCAGAGTCAGCCACCCTGCACCGCCGTCACCACCTCGAGTTGCGCGCCGTCGAAAAGCCTCGTGCCCCAGTCCGAACGCGGCAGCACCGAGGAGCCCATGGCCACCGCGACGCCCCGGTCCGGATAGCCCAGCGACTCGAGCAGCGCCGCCACGGTGGTGTGCGCGTCGACCTCGACGTTCTGCTCGTTGACCGTGACCATCATCGGTGGGCTCCAACCGGGACGAGTTCGGCGACGATCTGCTCCGCGGTCCACGGCGCCAGCAGGAAGCCGGATCGGCCGTGGCCGGCGGCGACCAGGGTCCGCGCATCGAGGCGGTGCACGAGCGGCATGTTGTCCGGGGTCATTGGGCGCAGCCCGGCGGCGCACTCGGCCAGCTCGTACTCACCGAGCGCGGGCAGCACCGCGCACGCGTCGTCCAGCAGGTCACGCACCCCGGAGACGACCGGGGCGGTGTCGCGTCCGTGTTCGTACTGGGTGGCGCCGACGACCACGCCGTCCGCGCGCGGCACCAGGTACACCTGGCGCCCGTGTATGCGGGCACGAATGACCCTCTGCGGCAACGGCATACATCCCTTTCGCCAGCGCAGACGCAGCACTTCGCCCTTGACCGGGCGCACCGGCAACCCGGGCCACAGCGCGGGCGCGTCAATACCGTTGGCGATCACCACCGCGTCGCCCTCGACCCGGGACAGGTCGTTTGCCGGCGCGGCCCAACGAACCCCGAGGCGCTCGCAGTCGGCACGCAGCGCCTCGACCAGCGCGCGATTGTCGACCGCCAGTTCGGTGGGCGCCCGAAATCCGTGCCGGATGCCCTGCGCCAGCAGGGGTTCGAGGTCGCGGGCGGCGGATTCCCAGACCACCGGATGCCCTTGCCCCGACAACCAATCGGCGACGGTGCGCAGGTCCGCCACATCGGCCCGGTCGACGGCCACCACGAGCGACTCGCGGGCGGTGATCACCTCCGGCGGCAGCCCGTCCATGAAGCCGCCTTCGCGCCACAGCCGCAGCGATTCCAGGCCCAGCCGCAACAACCGCTCTTCGCCGGGCCAGCCCTCGCTGTGCGGCGCCAGCATCCCCCCGGCGACCCACGACGCGCCTTTGTCGGCAGTACGGTGCACGCGCACCGACCATCCGGCCTGCGCCGCGCGGCGCGCGACCGACAGGCCGATGACGCCGCCGCCGATGACGGCCAGCGACCCATGAGGTGGGCCCGACGACATCGCTGAAGGCATCCCTGACGACATCTGGTCCTCCCTTCGCCGGCATGACCCGGATCAGGTGTGACGGTAAGGGCAGGTCCAGGTGCTCTGGCTGTGCCCACTCTCAGCCCCGCCGATGGCGACTACCCGGGACTCCCGTGTCTGTGGGTTCTTCGGGCTCTACGCTAGCGCGCTAGCGTCGCGGTGTGCAGAACGCCATACGCCTGGCCCCCCGTTTGGCCAAGGCCACGCTGTACCTGTGCACCGACGCGCGGCGGGAGCGCGGCGACCTGGCCCAGTTCGCCGACGCCGCCCTGGCCGGTGGGGTGGACATCATCCAGCTGCGGGACAAGGGGTCGGCCGGTGAGCAGCGGTTCGGCCCGCTCGAAGCGCGCGACGAGTTGGCGGCGTGCGAAGTCCTCGCCGACGCGGCCCGCCGGCACGGCGCCCTGTTCGCGGTCAACGACCGGGCCGACATCGCCCGCGCGGCCGGCGCCGACGTGCTGCACCTGGGACAGGGCGACCTGCCGCTGGACGTGGCGCGCGAGATCGTCGGGGCGAACACGCTGATCGGCCTGTCCACCCATGACGCCGACCAGGTCTCCGCCGCGGTGGCTGGTTCGGGGCACAGCGAAGCCGACTACTTTTGCGTCGGCCCCTGCTGGCCCACGCCGACCAAACCGGGCCGCCCGGCACCGGGCCTGCGGCTGGTCCGGGCCGCCGCCGAAGTCGCCTCAAAAAAGCCAGGGTTCAAGCCCTGGTTCGCCATCGGTGGCATCGACGCGGGGCGGCTGCCGGAGGTGCTCGACGCCGGCGCGCGGCGAATCGTGGTGGTGCGGGCCATCACCGCGGCCGAGGACCCCCGGGCGGCCGCCGAACTGCTCAGTTCGGCGCTTGCAGCAGCGAGCTGATCCGGCGACTCAGCCGCGACGGCGCCTGATCTGCGTCGCCGGGCATGCACCAGACGAACACCCCCGCCTCGACCTCGAGCGTGCGGGGCAGGTGCCGCCGCCGTTCGTCGGCGTGGCCCAGCGGCACCAGCGCCGGTGCGGTGCGCAGCTGTTGCCAGCTGGCCGCGAAGCCGGGGTGCAGCGGCAGGTGAGCGACCTCGTGCTCGGCGACCCAGCGCATCTCGGCGCTTTCCCGGTTCGGCACGGTGTGCAACAACTCCCGGGCGTCGGCGACGACGGTGGTGTAGGTCCAGCGGGTGCCGCCGATCCCGGAAACCTCGGACGTAACCACCGTCGCGCGCACGGCGAGTCGCTCGTGATGCAGGCCGGCCTCCTCGTGCGCCTCGCGGACCGCTGTCTGCTCGGGAGTCTCGTGGCTGTCTCGTGCGCCACCCGGGAGGCCCCACGTGCCGCCCTGGTGGCTCCACACGGCCCGGTGCTGCAGCAGCACGGCGGGCGTGCCGTCGGGCAGCGGCGCGCGCAGCAGCAAACCGGCCGCGCCGTAGCGACCCCAATAGTGGGCGCCGCTGTCGGATATCACCCATCCGTCACCGTCGCCATTCACGAGATCAGGATATGCAGGCGATCCGCGGGGTCAATCGGGTCGGCCTCCCCCCATCCGCCGCAAATCCTCTTAGACTTCGCTTATAGACGTTCATGCAGCGAACTAGTGGCCGAAAGACGAGGGCTGATCAGACGTGACGGTTGAGCTGGCGCACCCGTCGACCGAACCGCCCGGTTTGCGGTCACCCGCCGAACCGGCCCACCCCCGCTGGTGGTTCATCTCCACAACCCCCGGCCGCATCTTGACCATCGGGATCGTTCTCGCCGCTCTCGGCGGCGCCAGCGCGTTCGCCACGTCGACGACGATCAACCACCGGCAGCAGGTGCTGACCACGGTGCTCAACCACACCGAGCCGCTGTCGTTCGCCGCCGGCCGGCTGTACACCACGCTGTCGGTGGCCGACGCCGCGGCGGCCACCGCGTTCATCGCCGAGGCCGAGCCCCGTCCCGTCCGGCTGCGCTACGAGCAGGCCATCACCGACGCCTCGGTCGCGGTGGCCAGGGCGTCCAGCGGGCTGACCGACGAACCCCTGGTGGTGTTGCTGGGCCGGATCAACGCCGAACTGGCCGTCTACACCGGGCTCATCGAAATCGCCCGCACCAACAACCGGGAAGGCAACCCGGTCGGCTCGTCGTACCTGTCGGAGGCGTCGGGCCTGATGCAGTCGACAATCCTGCCCGACGCGGCGCGGCTCTACCAGGAGACATCGAAGCGGGTGGACACCGAAACCACCGCCTCCACGCAGATTCCGCTGCCGGTGATCCTCGTCGTCGTCACCACCGTGCTCTTCGGTGCGTTCGCCCACCGGTTCCTGGCCCAGCGCACCAAGCGCCGGATCAACCCGGGCCTGGTCGTGGGCGGCCTCGCTATTCTCGTCATGGTGGTATGGGTCGGAACCGCGCTCACCATCTCGACGACCGCCAGTCGTAGCGCCAAGGACACCGCGGCCGAGTCGCTCAGGACGGTGACCAACGTCGCGATCACCGCCCAGCAGGCGCGAGCCGACGAGACGCTCTCGCTGATCCGTCGCGGGGACGAAGAGCAGCGCAAGGAGTCGTTCTATCAGCGCATCGACTCGATGCACCAGCAGCTCGACCAGTACATGTCGCGCAGCGACGCCGTCGACAAGCCCGACCTCCAGGGCGCCGACCAGTTGCTGCTGCGCTGGCGGCAGGCCAACGACCGGATCAACTCCTACATCGCGGTGGGCAACTACCGGGCCGCGACCCAGATTGCCCTGGGCAGCGGAGAGGACGACTCCACCCCGGCGTTCGACAAACTCGAGGACGAATTGGTCAAGGTGATGGACCAGAGCCGGACGCACCTGCGCAACGACATCCTCAACGCGCGCAGCGGACTGTCCGGCGCCCAGGTCGGCGGCGTGGTGCTCAGCCTCGGCGCGGCCATCGCGGTCGCACTCGGCCTGTGGCCCAGGCTGAAAGAGTATCGGTGATGACGCGCCTGGCCGGGGTCCGGCGGGCGGGCTCCCACATCTGGGTGCTCGCCGGGCTCGCCACGCTGGCAATGGTGGCCGTGCTGGCGGGTTGCGGGCACCCGGAATCGCTGTCGGTGACCACGGTCCCGACGCTGCCGCCGCCCACACCTGTCGGCATGGAGCGAATGCCGCCGCAGCCGCCGCTCCCCGCGGATGACGCCAGTCAGAGCTGCGACCTGACCGCGAGCCTGCGACCCTTCCCCACCAAGGCGGAGGCGGACGCCGCGGTCGCCGACATCCGGGCCCGCGGCAGGTTGATCGTCGGGCTCGACATCGGCAGCAACCTGTTCAGCTTCCGCGACCCGATCACCGGGGAGATCACCGGTTTCGACGTCGACATCGCCGGTGAGATCGCCCGCGACATCTTCGGCGCCCCCTCGCACGTCGAGTACCGCATCCTGTCGTCGGACGAGCGGGTCACCGCGCTGCAGCGCTCCGAGGTCGACGTCGTCGTCAAGACCATGACCATCACCTGCGACCGGCGCAAGCTGGTGAACTTCTCGACCGTCTACCTCGACGCCAACCAGCGCATCCTCGCCCCGCGGGACTCGCCGATCACCAAGGTGGCGGACCTGTCCGGCAAGCGGGTCTGCGTGGCGAAGGGCACCACCTCGCTGCACCGGATCCGTCAGATCGACCCGCCACCGGCCATCATCTCGGTGGTGAACTGGGCCGACTGCCTGGTGGCCATGCAGCAGCGGGAGATCGACGCCGTCAGCACCGACGACTCGATCCTGGCCGGCCTGGTCGAGGAAGACCCCTACCTGCACATCGTCGGGCCGAACATGGCCACCCAGCCCTACGGCATCGGCATCAACCTGAACAACACCGGACTGGTCCGGTTCGTCAACGGCACGCTGGAACGGATCCGTCGCGACGGCACGTGGAACACGTTGTACCGGAAGTGGTTGACGGTCCTCGGCCCCGCGCCCGCCCCGCCGGCGCCGAGGTACCTGGACTGATGGCAGAGCCGACAAACTCAAAGGACTCCGACGACGTCCGCCCGGGCACCCAGCCGGCGGAAGTGCAATCCGGGCCGGTGTCGGAGGGGCGCCCGCAGGCCACCCAGGCGCTGTTCCGCCCCGACTTCGACGACGACGACTTCCCGGAGATCTCGCTCGGCACCGTCGACAGCGAACCGCAGGAGCGGTTGACGGTGGCGACGCGCGTATTGCCGCCGGTCAGGCAGCTCGGCGGCGGCCTGGTCGAGATCCCCCGGGTTCGGGACATCGATCCGGTCGAGGCCTTGATGACCGATCCGGTGGTGCCGAAGTCCAAGCGGTTCTGCTGGAACTGCGGGAAGCCGGTCGGCCGCTCCAGCGACGACGAGGAGGGGTTGTCGGAGGGCTGGTGCCCCGCCTGCGGCAGCCTGTATTCCTTCTTGCCACAACTCAACCCGGGAGACATCGTCGCCAGCCAGTACGAGGTCAAGGGCTGCATCGCGCACGGTGGGATGGGCTGGGTCTACCTGGCGGTCGACCACAATGTGAACGACCGCCCGGTGGTGCTCAAGGGCCTGGTCCACTCCGGTGACGCCGAGGCGCAGGCGATCGCGATGGCCGAACGGCAGTTCCTCGCCGAAGTGGTTCACCCGCAGATCGTGCAGATCTTCAACTTCGTCGAGCACGTCGACCGGCACGGGGATCCGGTCGGCTACATCGTGATGGAGTACATCGGCGGGCAGTCGCTCAAGCTGGGCTCCAAAGACGGGAAGGCCGAGAAGCTGCCCGTCGCCGAGGCGATCGCCTACCTGCTGGAGATCCTGCCCGCGCTGGGTTACCTGCATTCCATCGGCTTGGTCTACAACGACCTGAAGCCGGAGAACATCATGCTCACCGAGGAGCTGCTGAAGCTGATCGACCTGGGCGCGGTGTCCCGGATCAACTCGTTCGGCTACCTCTACGGCACGCCCGGCTTCCAGGCGCCGGAGATTGTGCGGACCGGGCCGACGATCGCCACCGACATCTACACCGTGGGACGCACGCTGGCGGCGCTCACGTTGAACCTGCCCACCCGCAACGGCCGCTACGTCGACGGTCTCCCCGACGCCGACCCGGTGTTGAAGGCCTACGACTCGTTCCGGCGGCTGCTGCGCCGTGCCACCGACCCGGACCCGCGGCGCCGCTTCGGCAGCACCGAGGAGATGTCGGCCCAGCTGATGGGTGTGTTGCGCGAGGTGGTTGCCCACGACACCGGGGCGCCGCGGCCCGGCCTGTCAACCGTCTTCAGCCCGAGCCGCTCGACGTTCGGGGTGGACTTGCTGGTCGCGCACACCGACGTGTACCTGGACGGTCAGGTGCATTCGGAGAAGCTGACCGCCCGGGAGATCGTGACCGCACTGCAAGTGCCGCTGGTCGATCCGGCCGACGTCGCCGCTCCGGTGCTGCAGGCGACGGTGCTGTCCCAGCCGGTGCAGACGTTGGACTCCCTGCGCGCGGCCCGGCACGGCACCCTGGACGCCGAGGGCGTCGAGCTGTCCGAGTCGATCGAGCTGCCGCTGATGGAGGTCCGCGCGCTGCTGGACCTGGGCGACGTCGCCAAGGCCACCCGTAAGCTCGACGATCTGGCAGAGCGGGTCGGCTGGCAATGGCGATTGGTCTGGTACCGGGCCGTCTCCGAGCTACTCACCGGCGACTACGACTCTGCCACAGAGCATTTCACCGAGGTGCTGGACACTTTCCCCGGCGAGCTGGCGCCGAAGGTGGCGCTGGCCGCGACCGCCGAGCTCGCCGGTAACACCGACGAGCACCAGTTCTACGAAACGGTGTGGCGGACCAACGACGGCGTGATCTCGGCGGCGTTCGGCCTGGCCAGATCGCTCTCCGCCGAGGGCGATCGGGCCAGTGCGGTCCGGACTCTCGACGAGGTGCCCGCCACGTCAAGGCATTTCACGACCGCGCGCCTGACCAGCGCGGTGACCCTGCTGTCCGGCCGGTCCACGAGCGAGATCACCGAGGAAGACATCCGCGACGCCGCCCGCCGCGTGGAGGCCCTGCCGCCCACCGAACCGCGCGTACTGCAGATCCGCGCGCTGGTGCTGGGCGCCGCGATGGACTGGCTGGAGGACAACGAGGCCAGCACCAACCACATCCTGGGCTTCCCGTTCACCGAACACGGCCTGCGGCTGGGCGTGGAGGCGTCGCTGCGCAGCCTGGCCCGCATCGCGCCCACCCAGCGCCACCGCTACGCACTGGTCGACATGGCGAACAAGGTGCGGCCCACCAGCACGTTCTAATCATTTTCCGTCTCGCCGCACCGTCGAGTGTGCGTTCAGGGCGGCGACACGCCGAGCAGCTCCGCCCGCACGGCACACTCAAAGCCCTGGGTGCACAATCGAATTCGCCAACGCCGCTCGTACACGGCGCACGATTTCTGCGGGATGGTCCTCTGCGACGACCCGGATGATGATCCACCCCATCCGCTCCAGCATTTCCAGCCGCCGAATGTCTTTCAGATACTGCCTTCGATCTGTCCGGTGATGGTCACCGTCATATTCCACGGCGACCATGTACTCCTTCCAGCCCAGATCGAGGTAGGCGACCGGAATGCCATCGACACCGAGTACCGGTATCTGGGTCTGCGGCCGAGGGAGTCCCGCGTCGATTAGCAGCAGTCTCAGGTAGCTCTCTCTGGGTGACTGCGCGCCAGGGTCAACCAACTCCAACGCGGCCTCCAGTCGCCGCAGGCCCGGTGAGCGAGGGTGGGATTTCGCAATCCGCAGCACATCGTCGACCTTGAAACCCGTTGCCCGCGCGAGCGCGTCCAGCCTCGCCACCGCCGAGTGGACGGCCCCGCCCCGGCCGATGTCGAAGGCGGTGCGCTCGGGTGTGGTGACTGCGCGCCCCTCGATGGTCCGGGTCTCACCGTCCAGCAGCGCACAGCGCCGCGTCAGCACGCCTTGCGGTGAGCGGGGGTTGGCATGGATCAGCTCGACCGGGACGTTTTCGGGAATCCACCCGGCACCGTGTAGTGCGGCGGCGGCGGCCCCGGCAATAGTTGCCGTCCGTCCCGACCACAGCCAGGCGGCGACGATGCGCACTTCGAGCGAAAGCTGGACGTCGTTCGAGAGGTACACGTCGGGAAGCACCGCACGATATCGGGTTCGCAGTTGATGCCTGCTCAACGCCCCGGAAGCCAGGGCTTCGCTGCCGATGAACGGTTCTCTCGCAACCTGCATGCCGCGAAGACTTGCACGCAGACCGCTTACCGCGGTTTCCGCTATGCACAGGCGCGATCGCCAAGACCGCAAGAAAATCGCAAGGAAGCCCAGGCACACTTGGTTCATGCCAGGGCAGTCCCCCGCGTGGATCGCGACGGCCCGCGCGCTGCGTCGGGCCGGGTTCGGGGTGACCGGACCCGAGGTCGATGCGGCCGTCACGCGCGACTGGCCGGGCTATGTCGACGCCATGCTGGGCGCGAACCCGGATGCGGACCCGGGAGCGATCGCCACCCCGATGCCCGCCCTGGAGGTGCCCTACCGGCCCGGGAAGAACGCGACACCGGCGGCCCGAAAGCAATTCAACCAACGGCTGTCCGAGCAGCAGAACGTGTTGTCCGACTGGTGGCTGCACCGCATGGTCGCCGTGCAGCAGCCAGTCCACGAGAAGCTAACGCTCCTGTGGCACAACCATTTCTCCACGTCCGCGCAGAAGGTGCGGGTCGCGGCGTACATGGCGGCGCAGAACCAGAAGCTGCGCACCCTTTCGCTCGGTGATTTCCGCACGCTGGCCTACGGGATGCTCACCGACGCCGCGATGTTGCGCTGGCTGGACGGGCAGAGCAGTACGGCCAAGGCCCCGAACGAGAACCTGGCCCGCGAATTCATGGAGCTGTTCTCGCTGGGCCACGGCAACGGCTACACCGAGAGCGACGTTCGCAACGGTGCCCGGGCGCTGACGGGATGGGTGATCGGCGAGGGCGGTCAAACCTCGATGGTCCCCAAACGGCACGACGGCACCACCAAGACGCTGTTCGGCCAGACCCGCGACTTCGACGCCGCCGGATTCTGCGACACCGTGCTGGCTCAACCCAAGTCCGCGGAGTACGTCGCGGGACGCCTGTGGCAGCAACTGGCCTCCGATGACCCACCGTCGCCCCAGGCGCTCGACCGGCTGGTCTCCGCCTACGGCCCGGGCCGAAACCTGCGGGCGCTGACCACAGCCGTCCTGACCGACAACGAGTTCACCGGCGGCCGGGCCACCGTGGTCAATACCCCGGTCGAGTGGCTGGTCGGCGTGATGAGGGCGCTGCGGGTACCGATCGACACGCCCGCGCACCGAAAGCTTGCCGACGGCACCTTGCACGCGCTGGGGCAGCGGCCGTTCTTTCCGCCGAGCGTCGGCGGCTGGCCCCACGGCCAGGTGTGGCTGTCCACCGCGAGCGCCGGCGCCCGCCTGCGCGCCGCGACCCAGCTGGCGCACGTCGGCGACCTCTCGAGCATCGAGAGCGCCGCCGCCGGCGACCGCATCGACGCGGTTGGTTACCTGATCGGCGTCGGGGCCTGGTCGGACCGCACCGCCCGCGCGCTGCAGCCCCTGGTGCGCCAAGTGCCGCAGTTGGTCGCGGCCGCCGTCAACACACCCGAATACCTGACCTCCTGAGCGAGATGTAGCGAGATTGCCGATGCGCGAGATGAACCGCCGCAGATTCCTGATCGCCAGCGCGGGCGTTGGCGCGGTCGGCCTGCTGTCGGGCGCCGTGGCGGTCACTTGGCCCGACCTGATGCAAGCGGCCCGGGACCGGCCGCTGTCCGCCAATGCCGGCGTGCTGGTGATCGTCTCACTGTATGGCGGCAACGACGGGATCAACACCTTAATCCCCTACGCCGACAACGCCTATCACGATGCCCGGCCGCAACTCGCCTACGCCCCGGGCGAGGTCCTGCACCTCGACCAGCAGCTGGGACTCAACCCCGCGATGAAGGGCCTGGCGCAGCTGTGGAACCAGCGGCAACTCGCGATTGTGCGCGGCGTGGGCTACCCGGAGCCCGACCACAGCCACTTCCGCTCCATGGACATCTGGCAGACGGCGTCCCCGGCCGAGCCGGTCTCGACCGGCTGGATCGGCCGCTGGCTCGACGCCACCGGCGACGACCCGCTGCGCGCGGTCAACATCGGACCCGTCCTGCCCCCACTGGCCGTCGGCGAACGGTGCACGGCGGCAGCGCTTTCACCCGGCGGTGCGTCGGGCAAGGCGGAGAAATTCGACACGATCATGACGGCGCTGGGCAATGACGATCCCAGTGACAGTCCGGCTATGGCTGCGGTGTGCAAGGCCTACCGTGCCGCGCGCACGGTCGACACCACCTTTGCTCCGGTCAAACCGCCCGCCAAGGAACACAATTCGCTGGCTACCCAGCTGAGTTTGGTCGCCGACGCGGTCAAAGCCCGGGTCCCGACACGGGTCTACACGGTGCAGTTGGGTGGTTTCGACACCCACGCCGACGAGCGCGGGACCCAGCAGCGCCTGCTGCAAACCTTCGACGAGGCCGTGACCGGATTCCTGCAGCAGATGGCCGGCGACCCATACGGCCGCAATGTCGTCTTGATGGCGTATTCGGAGTTCGGCCGCCGGGTGCGCGCCAACGCCTCCCAAGGCACCGACCACGGAACCGCGGGTCCCGTTTTCGTCGCGGGTGCGCCCGGCGGACCCGTTAAAGGCGGCTTCTACGGCGAGGAACCCAGCCTGACCAACCTCGACAACGGAGATCTGAAGTACACGACCGACTTCCGAGACATCTATTACGAGCTGCTTTCGCGCACCGTCGGGGCGGATCCCACGCCGTCGGTAGGCACCGGCCGCACCGGCCTGGGCTTCCTATGATCCGGTCAGCACACTGACGCAGTCGCGCGCGATGGCCAGTTCCTCGTTCGTCGGGACGACCAGCACGGCAACCGGCGACTCGTCGACGGAGATGAGCCGCGGCCCGCTGGCCTCACCGAGATTGCGCCGCTGGTCGAGCACGATGCCAAATCCCTCGAGGCCGGCCAGTGCGTCGCGACGAACCGCCGGGTCATTCTCGCCGATCCCGGCGGTGAAGCTGATTGCGTCGGTGTGGCCCAGTACCGCCAGGTAGGCGCCGATGTACTTGCGCAGCCGGTGAATGAACACTCCGTAGGCCAACTGCGCCGCGGCGTCGCCTGATTCGATCATCACCCCCAGCCGTCGAAAGTCGCGCTCACCGGCCAGGCCCAACACTCCCGACCGGTGGTTGAGCATGGATTCGACCTCGTCGACGTCCATCTTCGCCGTGTGCCACAGGTAGCTGACGACGCTCGGGTCTATGTCACCGCTGCGGGTGCCCATCACCAGGCCCTCCAGCGGGGTGAGGCCCATGGACGTGTCGACGGGTCGGGTGCCGGCGATCGCCGACGCCGACGAACCGTTACCCAGATGCAGCACAATCTGATTCACATCGGCCAGCGGTCTGCCGAGGAAGTCGGCGGCCCGCTCGCTGACGTACCGGTGCGACGTCCCGTGAAAACCGTACCGACGGATCTGCCACCGCTGCGCCACCTCGCGGTCGATAGCGTAGGTCGCGGCCTCCGGTGGCAGGTCGTGGAAGAACGCCGTGTCGAACACCGCGATTTGCGGGACGTCGGGCAGTAGCTTTCGTGCCACCTCGATGCCCTTGAGCGCCGGCGGATTGTGTAGGGGCGCCAACTCGGAGAGCTTCTCGAGCGCGGCGATCCGCTCGTCGTCCAGCAGCGTCGGCCGGTAGAACTCCGTGCCGCCGTGCACCACCCGGTGCCCGACCGCGGCCAGGCCGCAGTTTCGCAGGTCGATGCCGTCCTCGGTCAATTCGTCGAACGCGCGGCGCAGTGCCGCTTCGTGGTCGGGAACCGAAGACGATTCCTCTCCGATCCGCTCCACATGGCCCGACGCGCGCGCCACACCCGACGCGGGTTCGACCAGCTGGTATTTCAGTGACGACGAGCCGGAGTTGATCACCAGCACAAGGGGGTTAGCGGCCATGAATTTCCTGGGCCTGGATCGCGGTGATCGCAACCGTGTTCACGATGTCTTCGACCAGCGCGCCCCGGGACAGGTCGTTCACCGGCTTGCGCAGCCCTTGCAGCACCGGCCCGATTGCAATCGCCCCGGCGCTGCGCTGCACCGCCTTATAGGTGTTGTTGCCGGTGTTGAGGTCCGGAAAGATCAGCACCGTGGCGCGGCCTGCCACCGGCGAGTCACCCAATTTTGTAGCCGCGACGGACGATTCTATCGCGGCGTCGTACTGAATCGGCCCTTCGACCGGCAGCTGCGGCTCCCGGGACCGCACCAACGTGGTTGCGGCCCTGACCTTGTCGACGTCGGCTCCGACGCCCGAGTCGCCGGTGGAGTACGACAGCATCGCGACTCGGGGCTCGATGCCGAACTTTGCCGCGGTCCGCGCCGAGCTGATCGCGATGTCGGCCAGCTGTTCCGGTGTCGGATTAGGGACGATCGCGCAGTCGCCGTACACCAGCACCCGGTCGGGCAGGCACATGAAGAAAACGCTGGAGACGGTGGAGACGTCGGTGACGGTCTTGATGATCTCGAACGCCGGCCGAACGGTGTGGGCCGTGGTGTGGGCGGCGCCGGACACCATGCCGTCGACCATGCCGTTGTGCACCAGCATGGTGCCGAAATACGTAGCGTCGCTCATGATCTCGTGGGCGTGCTCGACGGTGACGCCTTTGCCCTTGCGCAATTCGGCGTACTGATGGGCGAACTGATCGCCCAGCTCGCTTTTCAGCGGGTCGATTACCTTGGCGCCGTCGAGATCCACGCCGAGTTCCCCCGAGCGCAGCCGGACCTGTGCCTCGTCACCCAGGATGGTCAGGTCGGCAATGCAGCGCTGCAGCACGCGGCCCGCGGACTTCAGGATGCGGTCGTCGTCGCCTTCGGGCAGAACGATGTGCTTACGATCCGAACGGGCCCGCAGCTGCAGTCGATAGGTGAACATCTGCGGCGTGATCACGGATGGGATCGGAATGGCAAGCTGCGCCAACAGATCCCCGATATCGACGTATCGGTCCATCAACCCGAGCGCGGTGTCGATTTTGCGCTGCGAGGTTGCCGTGACCCGGCCGTGAGCTGAGGCGGCCGCGCTGGCCGCTTCGTAACTACCCAGCGCGGTCGCGATGATGGGTAGCCTCAGGCGCAGGCCGGCGACCAGAGCCGCGATCGACGGATGCAGCTCAAACCCGCCATTGAGGATGATGCACGACAGGGATGGAAAGCCATCGGCGGCGTGGGCGCTGGCGACGGCAAGCACCACGTCCGAGCGGTCACCGGGGGTGATGACCGCACTACCGTCACGCAGCCGTTCCAGCACGTGGTCGGCGGTCATCCCGGCGACCAGCACACCCATAACTTCGCGCTCCCGCAGCGACGCTTCACCGCTGACCGGCATCCCGTTCACGGCCTTCTCCAGTTCGGCCACCGTCGGCGCCGACAGCAAGGGCTCCTCGGGCAACACATAACTGCGCTGGGCAAACGCCCGCAGCGCCTCGGCGACAGCCGTCACCTCTGCCGGCTGACACCGGCTTGCTACCACAGCAGCGGTGTGGGCGCGCTGAGCCGACAGCTCGGTCAAGCAAACCTGGACGACACTTGCGACCTCGTCGGCCGTGCGGCCCTTTGCGCTCACCGCCAGCAGCACCGGCGCGCCGAGGTTGACCGCAATGCGGGCGTTGACCGAAAGCTCGGCGGGCCTGGTGACGTCGGTGTAGTCGCTGCCGACGATCACCACCGCGTCGCAGACTTCGGCCACCGCATGATATGAGTCGACAATGCGGGCCATCGCGGCGTCGCTGTCGGCGTGCAGCTGTTGGTAGGTCACGCCGACGCACTGCTCATAGGAAAGGCCCGCGGTGGTGTGCTCGAGGAGCAGCTCCAGGATGTAGTCGCGGTCCTCACCGAGCCTCGTGATGGGCCGGAACACACCGACTTTGGCGACGGTCGCCCTTAGTCGGTGCAGCAGCCCGAGCGCGATCGTCGACTTGCCGGTCTCCGGCTCGGGAGCGGCGATGTAAATCGCCGTCGCTGAACCGGGCACAGTACCGGCCACCCGCCCGCCGCTCAGGCCAGCCGCCGCAACCTGGGCGCCAGGTCCTTCTCGAAGAGATCCAGGAACCGGCGCTGGTCGTGGCCGGGCGCGTGGAACACCAGGTGGTTCAGGCCCCACGTCACGTACCGACCGACCTTTTCGACCGCCTCGTCGGGGTCCGACGCCACGATCCAGCGCTTGGCGACCTGCTCGATCGGCAACGCGTCGGCGGCCTTCTCCATCTCGATCGGGTCGTCGATGCTGTGCTTCTGCTCGGCGGTCAGCGACAGCGGCGCCCAGAACCGGGTGTTCTCCAGCGCCAGTTCCGGGTCCGGGTCGTAGGAGATCTTGATCTCGATCATCTTGTCGATGTCGTCGATATTGCGGTCGGCGGCCGCGGCGCCTTCTAAGACGGCGGGCATCAGCTTTTCGGTGTAGAGCTCCTCACCCTTGCCGGAGGTGCAGATGAAGCCGTCACCGGCCCGGCCGGCGTATTTGGCCACCGCGGGGCCGCCCGCGGCGATGTAGACCGGGACGCCGCCCTCGGGCACGTCGTAGATCGAGGCGCCCTTGAGGCGGTAGTACTCGCCGTCGAAGTCGACCCGGTCGCCGCGCCACAACTCCCGCATCAACCGCACCGACTCGCGCAGCCGGGCGAACCGCTCCTTGAACTCCGGCCACTCGCCCTGGTATCCGGTCGCGATCTCGTTCAGCGCCTCGCCGGTGCCCACGCCGAGGAACACGCGGTTCGGGTACAGGCAGGCCATCGTGGCGAAGGCCTGCGCGATGACGGCGGGGTTGTAGCGAAAGGTCGGGGTCAGCACCGAGGTGCCCAGCTGTATGCGCTGGGTGCGTTCGCCGACGGCGGTCATCCAGGCCAGCGAGAAGGGAGCGTGCCCGCCCTCGTGCCGCCACGGCTGGAAATGGTCACTGACGCTCGCGCTGTCCATGCCATGACCTTCGGCGGCGACCGCGAGTTCGACGAGCTCACGGGGTGCGAATTGTTCGGCGGACGCTTTGTATCCCAGTTTCAGTTCGGCCACCAGTTCTTTCTACTCCTACACTCGCGGGCATGGGACCGGCGCCAACACTTGTTCAGGTCACCGACGCGGTGCACCTCGCCATCGGCCACGCGGTCAACTGGACGCTGGTCGCCGACGACACCGGAATCATGTTGATCGACGCCGGCTATCCCGGCGACCGCGAGGACGTGCTGGCCTCGCTGCGCAAGCTGGGCTACGAAGCCGGCGACGTTCGCGCCATCCTGCTGACGCACGCGCACATCGACCACCTGGGCTCGGCGATCTGGTTCGCCAACCAGCACGGCACCGCCGTGTATTGCCACGCCGACGAAGTGGGTCACGCCAAGCGCGAGTATTTGGAGCAGGTGTCGATTCTCGATGTGGCACTGCGAATTTGGCGGCCCCGGTGGGCGATCTGGGGTGCCCACGTGGTGCGCAGCGGCGGCCTGGTCCGCGACGGCATCCCTTCGGCGCAGCCGCTGACCACCGAGGCGGCCGCCGGACTGCCGGGCCACCCGACGGCCGTTTCCACCCCGGGACACACCGGCGGGCACTGCTCGTATGTCGTCGACGGCGTACTGGCCAGCGGCGACGCGTTGATCACCGGCCACCCATTGCTACGGCATCGTGGGCCGCAGCTGCTGCCGGCGGTGTTCAGCCACAGCCAGCAGAACTGCCTGCGCAGCCTGAACGCGTTGGCCCTGCTGGACACCGACGTCCTGTTGCCCGGTCACGGCGACGTGTGGCGCGGTCCGATCCGCGAGGCGACCGCTCAGGCAATCTCGCTGGCCAGCGGCGGATGACGCAGACCCGCGAGTTCGAGTTCGAGACGTCCGACCCTGCTTTCGCCGGCCTGATGCGGATGACGACGACGCTGACCGACGCCGATGGCGGCACCGACGTCGTCGTGCTCCATGACGGCATACCGCCCGGAGTTTCGGCCGAGGACAACAAAACTGGCAGCGAAATGGCGTTGGACAAGCTCGCGGCCCTGCTCGAGTGACCGAATACCTGGCGGACTGGAGAGTGAGAGTTATTGTGACGGTTGCCAAGTCGATTGCGTTGTTCGCCCTGGCGGCCGTGTTCGAAATCGGCGGCGCGTGGTTGGTGTGGCAAGGCGTGCGGGAACATCGCGACTGGTCGTGGGTGGGCCTCGGCGTCATCGCGCTCGGCGCCTACGGCTTTGTGGCCACCCTGCAGCCCGACGCCCATTTCGGCCGGATCATCGCTGTCGAATCCCGCTGGCTGCTAGAACCGCATAAGTTGCATCTGGTTGCGTCTTGGTCTCGTGGTTTACGTCTTACTTTTTCGGGCATGAATCTGCTGGGTCTGGCCGGTTGCCGAGTGGGTGTCTGTCGGGCGCGGTCGTAGTTATACTGGCTCAATTGGACTAAAAAGGGCAAGCTCCTACGCCGATACCATCGGCATGTGGCGTTTCGACGCATCGTTAGAAGGTATCCGCAAATGTTCACCCTGTCTTTGAGCAGACTGGCTGCCGCGGTTTGTGGATTGGCATTGTCTTTGACCGCTGGAGTTGGAGTCGCATCCGCAGAACCTGACATCACTCCAGTCGTCAACAGCACGTGCACTTACGCGCAGGTGGTGGCGGCACTGAATGCGCAATTTCCGGATGCTGCCGGGCAATTCAATGCATCCCCGGAGGCGCAGGCCTGGTTGCACGATCTCGTCGATGCGCCGCGGCCTCAGCGCCGTCAGATGCTCCTGGATATGGCGAACACACCTGAGGCTGCACCGTTCCACGGCATTGTCGTGCCACTCGCCAACACCTGCCACAACTACTGAGTGGCGCGGCAACTACTGAGTGGCGCGGCGAACTGCGTTCGAGTTCACGTATCCGTTGCGGGCTCGATGTTTTGATTGAGGGCGAAGCGGTTATCCGGGTCAAGTCGGGCCTTCAGCTTGGCGAGGCGCCGGTAGTTGACTTCACCGAAGCTCGCCCGGATGCGGGGCTACCCTTCATCGCCGACGAAGTTGAGATACGCGCTTGACGGACCAAGGGGACACAGGGTTTCGTAAGCCTCATTAGCCCATGACTTACATTCTCCGGTGACAGCGGGATCGGTCCACGTGGTGATCAGATGGATGATGTAGGTTGATCGCGGGCCGAAAAGGCTGTCGCCTCGGGTGAAACACGGCTGGGAAAGCCGCCGAGCCGGATAAGGTGCAGATGAGTTTGCTGCGCGGGTCGAGTTGACCCGAGCAATGCGATCCGCCGGATGGCCTCGTCGGACAGCTCCTTGAGGAAAATCGACCTCCAATAGTTCAACCGGCCGAACGGGGCTGTGTGGTCGAGGACCTGTTGGCAAGTGGGATAGGCGACTTCACGCTGCAGCGACATCACCGCTTCAGAGGTGGCCCCGCGGACCCGCAGCAGCGCACTCGTAGCGGCCTGACCGACTTCTTCGGACGCCGTCGAGCAGGCGAGGATCGTGGCC
Organism: uncultured Actinomycetota bacterium; assembly: GCA_963785625.1. Classification (GTDB taxonomy): domain Bacteria; phylum Actinomycetota; class Actinomycetes; order Mycobacteriales; family Mycobacteriaceae; genus Mycobacterium. The sequence goes on from CAWAWC010000001.1 coordinate 295,992, forward strand.
AGGCGGCGTCCCGAACTCTCATCGGTGCCGAAGTCGACGAGGGACGCGAGATGGTCGTCGGCGTTGTCCATCTGGGCGCGGAAGTGCTCGAGCACGGCCTTGGCATCGGTGTCGTCGTAGGCCCGCACGCCCCCGATGACGTGATCGACCGGATGCAGGTTGAGCACGAAGTGTGCGACCACCCCGAAGTTGCCGCCGCCACCGCGCAGCCCCCACAGCACCTCCTGGTTCTGTGACTCGCTGACGAACAGCACCTCCCCGTTGGCGAGCCACGAGTTCCGCGGCGATCAAGTTGTCGCAGGTCAACCCATATGTCCGGGACAACCAGCCGACACCGCCGCCAAGCGTGAACCCGCCCACGCCCGTCGATGACACCGCCCCGCCGGGGCAGGCCAGGCCGTCGCGGGCGGTGACCTGGTCGATGTCGCGCCGCGTCGCGCCGGGCTCGATGAGCGCGATTCGGTGCTCGCGGTCAACGACTACGCGGCGCATGAGGGAGAGGTCGATCAGGATACCGCCATCGGTCGAGGAGTGGCCTGCGACACTGTGCCCGCTGCACCGCACCGCGATCTCGGCTCCGGAGCTGACGGCGTAGCGGACGGCGGCGACGATGTCCGCGCGGGATCTGCAGCGCAGCACCACGGCGGGCCGCTTGTCGATCAGGCCGTTGAAGACCTGCCGCGCCGAGTCGTACTCGGCGCTTTTCGAGAGAGGCCACGTCGCCCGTGAACCCGGGCACCACGTGGCTCGTTGGTGTCATTGCCGTCTTCGTGTCTCGGGAATGGCGGCCTGTTTCGGTAGGTAATGGTTTTCCAGATACCAGTCATAGGCGCTCTGGGCGGCAGTGCGGAACGGTGTGCAGGGCACGCCCAGCTCGGTGCGGGCCTTGCTGCCGTCGGCGTAGATGGCAGCAGACGACAGCCGCATCTGCTTTCCGTCGATGGGCAGGCGAGGGCCGACTACGAAGCGGGCGGCGCCCACGGCGGCCGCCGCCACAGGTATGGTCCACCGCGGCAAGACGACCGCCGGCCCGGGCTGGCCGGCTATGTCGCAGACGGTCGTGAAAGCGTCACGGAAGCTTAGGTTCTCGCCCGCCAGGATGTAGCGCTCACCGACGCGTCCCCGTTCGGCGGCGGCGATGTGCCCCTGCACCACGTCACCGACCGCGACGAAGTTGGTGCCGCCAGGCGCGGCAACTCGCAGCCGTCCCCGCGCGGCCTGGACGAACATCGCGCTTTCGGTGCAGTTGACGTCGCGCGGCCCGATGACGACCGACGGATTGACCGCCACGGCCTGAAGCCCCGCGCCGACCGCACGGCGCAGCTCGGATTCGGCGAGGTGCTTGCTGTATCCGTACGGGAACCTGCGCGGAGGCAGGTTGAAGTGGTCGGCCTCGGTGAGCGTTCGCCCGGGTGCCGGTACGCCCAGCGCGGCGAGCGAGCTAGTGAGGACAAACCGTTCCACACCGGCGCGCAAGGCGGCGGCCAATACGTTGCGGGTCCCCTCAACATTGGTGCGGTAGAGGCGATTCTGCCCGCGGTAGCGCCAGTAGGCGGAGATCGCCGCGGTGTGAAACACCCAGGTGCAGTTGGCCATCGCGGCGGCGAGCGTGTCGACACTGTCCAGCACGTCACCGAAGCAGCTTTCGAAGGCCAGGCCCTCGAGTGCGGCCAGCGACGAGGTTGGTCGTCGCAGCACACGGACACCGATCCCTCGGTCGATCAAGGCGGCCACCAGGTTCGACCCGACGAAGCCGGTACCTCCGGTGACGAACGCCAGCATCGGAATCAGAAGCGGTAAGTGGTGCAACCGACCTGGACGCCCGAGCCGACCGTCACGATCAGCGCGATGTCGCCCGGCCGTGCCAGCCCGTGCCGCCGGGCTTGCTCCAGCCCGTACGGCAGGGACGAGGTGAACGGGTCGCTGTCGGCGGCGAGGTCGACGAATCGTGATCTCGGGATGCCGATCTGGGCGGCCAGTTCGTCAAGCGCCGCCGGGGGCAGATACGGCGGGAGCACGACCGCGATGTCGGCGGGGTCCAGCCCCTCCAGCATCAGGAGTTCCTTGGCGGCGGAGGGGATACAGCTCAGGTAGATGGCGGCGAGGTTGGGGTCGCGGTCGATCTGCAGCCAGGTCCGCCCGTCCCGCTCCTGCGTGTAGGTGGCGAGCGCCCCGCGGTACTCCGGGTGCTGCTGGAAGACGAATCGGCCGAAGCCTTCCGTGCCGTCGCTTCGGCTGAGCAGGATGGCCGAGCCGGTCTGGCTGATGCCGTTTAACGGATAGCCGCTTTCGGGGGTGTTGTTTTCTACCTCCGAGGCCACGACCATCGCATGTTCGGCCTTTCCTGCCCCGATCATTCCGGCGGCGACATGGCAGGCGTTGAGGAAGCCGACCGCGCCGTTGAGGACGTCGAAGGCGAGGGTCTTGGACCCGTCCGGGGACTGCACGTCGCTATTGATGTCCAGTTCGCCGGCGACGAGCGAGGCAACTGCCGGTTCGCTGAGGAAGTCGTTGCGGTAGATGCCGGAATTGATGATCAGCCCCAGTTTTGCCCGATCAATGCCGGTGCGGTCAAGGCACGCCGTTGCGGCTTGAACCCCGAGCTCTATCGAGCTCGGAGAAGCCGATTGCGCGTCCGGAGCGATGCCCACGCTGTCGATGCGCACGCGGGGCGTCGCCGGTACCTCTTTGCGCTGGCTTTCGTTCGGAATGCTGCGGCTGTGCTCGCCGCTGCTCCCACGGCGCACCCGGTCGGGTAAGTCGTCGAAGGTATACAGCGCGGCGCCGACGGTCTGCCCGGAGCCGGTGATGCTGAAGACCACGTTGTCTCCAGAATTGATCCGGTTGCTGAGGATGTAGTCGTGCAGCGCAACGAAGTGTGTCGTGCTGGCGGTGTTCCCACGCTCTTCCAGGTTGTAGATGGTGTTGCCCCGGTGGGCTGCGCCTTCCCCGAACATCCGGTTGATGGCGACGACTGCGTCGTTGATCGACGACTCCGATGTCTGGTGCATCAGCAGGTGGTCACAGGTCTCGGGCCGCCACCCGTGCCGCTGCATTACCGCAGCGGCCCAGGGCACCGAATGCTTGACCGCGACTGCGGTCTGCGTGACGGAGTCGGTGAGCATGATGGCACCGCCGTGCGGGCCCTCGGTCGCCTTGGCGATGCACAGTTTGGCGTACCGGCTGAGGGTGGCCATATCGATGTCGTGGAAGCCGACCCGGTTGTTGGGCCCGCGTTCCAGGACCACCGCCGCGCCGGCGTCACCGAGGGTCAGGCAGGCAAGCCGCGGGTCCATCGGCCCCTCGATTTCCTTTTGCGCGGTCTCGGTGAGGTGGCTGATGTATTCGCCGCTGACCACCAGGGCGCTCCGAATCAGTCCGTTCTTGCAGGAAAGCGTCCGCCACGGTGATGCCGGTGAACATTCCGGCGCAGGCGTTGCTGATGTCAAAGGCCAGCGCGTTGACCAGGCCGCACTGATCGCGCAGCCGCGAGGCGGTGCTGGGCTCGAAGGTGAACCTGTGCCCGGGTCCGTCGCAGCGGGAGATGTTGCAGGCGATGACCAGGTCGATCTCCTCGCGGCGATAGCTCGACCGGGCCAGGCAGTCGTCCGCCGCCTTCCTGGCGAGGTCGATCGAGAACTCGTCCTCGCCGGCGACCCGCCGGTTCTTGATGCCGGTCAGGCGTTCCAGCGGTATGCGGATCTCTTTGGCGCACTCTGCCATGACCGTCTCGGTCGACACCGTCCGCGTCGGCAGGTATACGCCGATGCTTTCGATCACCGTGTTTCGCTTCTCTTCGGGTTTGGACTGCACCGGTTTCTCGGGGGCAGGCGCAGTGACGACCGCCTCGGCGGGGCTTTCAAGGTGATCCGGCTTGTCGTCGGCGACCGGCCCGTATTCGGCGGCGATCTCGGCGATCGTGCCGTACACAAATATGGACTCCGGTCGCAGTGGCAGGCCGGCCGCGTTCGCCCGCACCGCGACCTCCAGGGCCTGGGTCGAGGCACCACCGAGAGCGAAGAAATCGTCGTTGACGCCGATCCGTTCCAGACCCAATACCTCACACAAGATCTTGGCCAGCACCTGCTCGGTGCGCGTGCGCGGAGCGACGAATGCCGGCTCCTGCGACCCCGTTGCGCCGGCGGCTGCCATCAAGGCCTTGCGGTCCACCTTTCCGCTCGACGTGAGCGGCAGCGCGTCCGTCATCTCGAAGACGGCCGGCACCATGGCGGCGGGAAGCAGCTCCAGCAGGAAGCGGCGCAACTCCGCTGTCGACGGCGCGGCGCCGTCGGCCGCCACGACATGGGCGACAAGGATGGTGTTACGGGTCTTTCCATGGCTGTCGGTTCTCGTCACCACCGCGTTTTCGGCCACCGCGGGGTGTTTCGCCAGTGCGGCCTCCACCTCGCCCGGCTCGATCCGGAAGCCGCGGATCTTCACCTGGAAGTCGAGGCGTCCCAGGTAGTCGATGTTGCCGTCGGGCAGATACCTGGTCAGGTCGCCGGTGCGGTAAAGCCGCTGGCCGGGCTCCCCAGAATCGCCGCCGAACGGATCGGCGACAAAAACGGCGTCCGTCAGGTCGGGCCGGTTGAGGTAGCCGCGCCCGAGCCCGACACCGCCGATGAACAGCTCGCCGGGCACACCCACCGGCACCGGTTGGAGATGGGTGTCCAGAATGTGCGTGCGAGTGTTGGCGATCGGTCGCCCGATCGGCACCAGCGTGCCGGATTCGCCGCGTTGGCAGTGGAAGTGGGTGACATCGATCGCGGCCTCAGTCGGACCGTAGAGGTTGTAGAGCTCGGCGTCCAGGGTGGCCAGGAAGTGGTCCCGCAGGTCATACGGCAGGGCCTCGCCACTGCAGAACACCTGGCGCAGCGTGGTGCACCTGGCGACGCCGGGCTCGGCGAGGAAGCGGCGCAACATCGACGGCACGAAATGCATCGTGGTGACGCTCTGTTCGATGATGGTCCGAACCACGTATGCGGCGTCCTTGTGGCCCTCGGGTTTAGCAATGACCACCCGGGCGCCGACGATCAGCGGCCAAAAGATCTCCCAGACGAACGGGTCGAAGCTCACCGGGGTCTTGTGCAGCACCCGGTCGTCGCCGGTCAGCCGGTAGGCGTCTTGCATCCACAGCAGCCGGTTACGGATCCCGGCGTGGGTGTTGAGGCATCCCTTCGGCTTACCGGTGGAACCGGACGTGTGGATGACGTAGGCGAGGTTTGCCGATGTCATACCGGCGACTTCGGTGGTGAGGGGACCCTGGCCCGATGGTTCCGGCGGCAGATCCAGGCAGAGCCGGTGACCGGTGAATTCCGGCGGCAGGTGCACCAGGTGGCGCTCGTGGGTGACGCAGACGGGCGCGTCCGAAACGTCGGCCAGCATCGCAGCCATGCGCTGCGACGGCTGCGTCGAGTCCAGCGGCAGGAAGGCGCCACCTGCCTTGAGGACGCCCAGCAGCGCCACAACCAGGTCCTCGGAGCGGTCCATCAGGACTGGCACGATTATGTCGGGACCCACGCCGAGCTGCCGCAGCCGGTGTGCCAGGTCGTTGGCCCGGCTGTCGAGTTCCGCATAGGTCAACTCGCGGTCATCAAACGTCACCGCGACGGCGTCCGGAACGCGTGCGACCGTTGCCGCCACGATCTCGTGCAGGCAGGCCGGGGCGTCGTAGGTGACCTCGGTTTCATTCCATGCCGCCAGCTGACGGAGCTCCTCCCCGGTGAGCAGCGGCAGCTGCGAGACTGGCCGGCCGGGATCGGCGACGATACCGCCGAGGAGGGTGGCGAAGTGGCCGGCCATCCGCTCCATCGTGGTTGCGTCGAACAGGTCGGTGTTGTACTGCAGCACGCCGGACAGCTTCCCGTCGTGCTCGGCCATCTCCGTCATCAGGTCGAACGGTGCACCGCCCTGCCCGACGTGGAGGGTCTCCAGCTGCAGCCCCCCGCTTTCCGGGCCGGGCCCGTCGGAGAAGCGGCGCGTTTGCTCCCAGACGAACGAGACCTGGAACAGTGGTATGCGGCCCGCATCGCGCACCGGCTGAAGCCGCTCAACGAGCAGCGGGAAGGGATAGTCCTGGTGTTCGAGGGCGCCCTGCACGGTGTCCTTGATGCGGCCCAGCAGGACCGTGAACGCCGGATCGTCGTGCATGTCGGCGCGCAGGGCCAACGGATTGGTGAGGTAACCGACCAGACCCTCCACGGCGACCCGGTCGCGGCACGCGAAAGGTGAGCCGATGACCAGGTCGCCCTGACCGCTGTAGCGATGCAGCAACGCGGCGTAGGCCGCCAGCAGTGTCATGTAAGGCGTCGCACCCACGCTCCGGCCCAACTGCTTGAGTCCGGTCGTCACCGTTTCGTCGAGGTTGAAATGGTAAACGGCGCCCGGGTAGGTCTGGACAGCCGGTCGCGGCCGGTCAGTCGGCAATTGGAGGACCGGCAGTTCGCCGGCCAACTGCTCGCGCCAGTAGGCCCAGAGCTCCTCACCTTCGGCTCCTGCGAGCATCCGGGTCTGCTGGTCGGCGTAGTCGACGAAGCTTTCCGCGGGCGGCGGAGGCGGGGCCGCACCGTGTTCGACGGCGTACAGCATGCGCAGCTCGTCGAGAATCACGTCGATGGACCAGAAGTCGACGGCGATGTGATGCACCACCAACAGGAGTACATGTTCATCGGGTGCGCGCTCTAGCAGCGTCAGCCGCAATACCGGACCGGTGTACAGGTCGAAAGGACGATCGGTCTCCCGGCGGATCCACTGGCCGAGTTCGGACTCATCGGGGCCGAGCTGGTGCCGGGCGATCCGCACGGGCCACTGCGGATGTACGAGCTGGACCGGTTGCCCGTCGCGCTCGGCGTAGGTGGTCCGCAGCACAGCATGGCGGTCGACGAGTGCCTGGGCCGCGCGCTCCAGCGCCGGCACATCGAGCTCGCCGCTGATCCGCCCGGCGTACGTGATGGTGTAGGCGGCGCTGGCCGGTGCGAGTTTATGGATGAACCACATGGATCGCTGTCCGTACGACAGCGGGTGCACCGAAGCCGACTCCTCCGCCTCCTGCATGAGCAGCTGGGACAGCAGCGCGCGCTTCTTCTCAGGGGACAGACGCGAGAAGTCGGTGGACTTGTCAGTCATTACTACCTTCCTTCACGGCAAACTCTCGCTCATCTCCTCGTTCGGCCCCTCGTTCGGCCAAGACCTTCTGGAGCAGTTCTTCCACGGCATCATCGGAAAGCTCAGGTACCTGCGTGAGCAGGTCGATGCCGCGTGACGGCGCGCCGTCCGGTTCCTGCGGGGCCTTCTCCTCCGGGGCGGTCGCCTGCGGCGGCGCCCCGTCGGGCTGCGTAGCGGATGTGCCGGCCGCTACCTCGGGCAGGTGGTCGCGGAGCCAACCGGCGAGAGTGGCCACGCTCGGCCCCTCCAGCAGCCGGGTGACCGGCACGACGACGCCTAGGTCGCGTTCCACCTGCATACGCAGGTCCAACGTGATGAGCGAGTCGACGCCGAGGCTGTTCAGGGGTGCCTGAATGTCCAGGAGCGACGGGGCGAGTCCGAGTTTGCCCGCAGTGAGCTCACACAGGTACGACTCCAGCATCCCTTGGCGCTCCTCTGGTGTCGCGCTCTGCAGCGCGTCGTAGAGACCGCTTCCCGGCCCGGACGCACGGCCTTCCGCCTTGTCGCCTGAAGGGGCGACGCGAAGCTCCGCGAGCATCGGCGGGTGTGCCTCCGGGCGCCACCGCGCCCAGTCGATGTGAAGGACCGCGACCTGCGTGGCGGACCGTGCCAGCAAACACGACAGCGCTTGCAGGCATTCAGCCGCAGGTATGGCCTGGACTCCGAATTGGGCGAAGTAGCCTTGCAGCTCAGAGCGGGTGAAGAAGCCGAGCTCAGCCCATGGCCCCCAGTTGATGCTCAATGCCGGCCGGCCTTCGGCGCGGCGATGCCACGCCAACGCGTCCAGGAAGGCGTTCGCTGCCGCATAGTTCCCGCCCCCAGGCGGTGCCAGCAGTGCCGCGGCCGACGAAAAGAGCACGAAGAAGTCCAGTTCCGCGTCTCTGGTCAGCGTGTGCAGGTTCCAGGCGCCCTGAACCTTGGGCGCCATGACCTTGCGGAGTTTCGGCTCGTCGAGGCGTTGCACGATGGCGTCGTGGGCAATCCCGGCCGCATGTACGACCCCGCGAAGCGGTGGCATCGACTCGGCGATCGATCCGAGGACCGCCGCAACGTCGTCGGCTTTGGCGACGTCGCCCTTTGCGACGATCACCTCGGTGCCGGCCGCTCGCAGCGCGTCCAGCTTCTCCTGCGCCGATGCCGAGGCTCCGCCACGACCCATCAGGACCAGATGCCGGGCGCCCTGCTCAGCCATCCACGCGGCCACCACGAGCCCGAGCGCGCCGAGTCCGCCGGTGACAAGATAGGTGGCTTCGGCTTTGAAGGCCTTGAGGCCTGGAGTTTCGGCGGCTTTGGCCTCGTCGTAGGGGGTCAGCCGCCCGATGTAGCGGCGGCTGCCCCGGAGTGCCACCTCATCCTCGCGGTCATCCGCCCACACCTCCCGGAACAGGGCCTCGGCCTCTTCCGGGCCGCCGCCCGCTGACAAGTCGATCAAGGTGCAGTGCAGTTCCGGGTGCTCGTGGTCGATGGTGCGTCCCAGCCCCCACACCGGAGCCTGGGCGATCGACACGGGTTCGGTGCCGGTTTTGGAGGTCTCTGTCACCTGCACTCCGCCGGTCACCAGCCACAGCCGCGGCGGGGCCTGCCAACCGGCCAGCGCCAGCGCTTGCACGAGATGCAGCGCGCTCACCGGGCCCAGGGTGGTGTCGGACTCCAGCGACTCAGGCGACGTGTCGGCCGGCGGTGTGGCCAGCAGGTCCCACAGATGCACGACGCCGCGGCACGGTGGCCGCTCGTCGGTGAACGCGTCTTCGAGCAGCTGCCGGAAGTGTTCGGGCCGCGCCGGGTCGAGACGGTAACTGTCCGGTGTGAGACGCTCGAAGTCTTGCTGGTCAAGGCCCGGCTCGACCAGCACACATGTCTGAGAATGCGATTCGAGGTGCTCCCGGAGGGTGTCTGCGGTGACCCCCCCGTCACTTAAGATGAGCCAGCTTCCGGCTTCGACCGGCCGGCTCGACCCGTCCCGCTCTGACGGGATGGATGCGGGCTGCCACTGCAGCTGGTACATCCTGTCGCGCAGCAGGTCGGCGCCGGCGCCGTGCGGCGGCGCGATGATGCTCCCCACGTCCACCCAGGTACGGACACGCTGCCACGGGTAGGTTGGTGCGGCTACGCAGTGGCTGCCCGAGGGGTACAGCTGCTCCCAGGCGACTGGCTGACCAAGGGTGTAGAGAGTGCCCAGCGACGCCAACGCGGTCGCTCGTCCCCCGTCGTCACGCCGCATGGATGGCAGGGAGGTGCAACTCCGCCGCATGTCATCGGCGTCCTCGCGGATAGCGGTCAGCAGGACTGGGTGCGGGCTGATCTCGACGACCGAGTCATGCCCACTGTCCAGCAGCCTCCGCAGTGCAGTGGAGAAGTGCACCGGCGAGCGCAGGTTCTCCGCCCAATAGTCGGCGTCGGGCAAGCGGTCGGTCAGCAGGTCGCCGGTCACCCCGGAGTACATGGGGATCGTTGGTGCGGTCGCCCCCAGTCCGGCGAGGCCGGCGCGCAAAGCGGGGGCCAACAGGTCCATCTGCGGGCTGTGGGGGGCCACATCGATGTCGACCCACCGGCAGAACCGTTCGCGCTCGTGCAGCACCGCCATCAGCTCCGCCAAAACCGTTTGATCCCCGGACAACACCGTCGATCGGTGGCTGTTGCTTCCGGCGATCTCGACCTGGCTTTCCCGGCCGGCGATGAGCTCCTGCGCTTCGGGCAGGCTGAGCTCCGCCACCATCATCGTTCCGCGGCCACGCATCGTTCGGAGCATCAGGGCTCGAGTGCAGATCACCCGTGCGGCGTCTTCGAGGCTCAGCGCACCGGCGACGTGCGCCGCCGCGACTTCACCCATGCTGTGCCCCACCACTGCGGTGGGCTCGACGCCCCAGGAGCGCCATAGTCCGGCCAGCGCCACCTGGATAGCGAATATCGCGGGTTGGATCAGGCCGATGTCGGTGAGTTCCTCGTCCTTGGCCAGCGCCTCGAGCACGGAGCTTCCCAGACAGGGCTCGAGCGCGCGGTCGCACGCTGTTAAGGAGTCGCGGAACACCGGCTCCTCGGCCAGCAGTCGCCGCCCCATGCCGCGCCACTGCGAACCATTACCGGGGAAGGCGAAGACCACGTCGGGTCGTTGGCCGGGACGGCACCGCCCGACGGAGACCCCGGGCCACGACTGCCCGTGCCGGTAGGCGGCCAAGGACTCGGACATCGCGGCGGGGGAGTCTGCGACTACGGACAACCGATGCTCGTAATGGCCGCGACGGGCACCGGCCGTGTAGCACAGGTCGGTGAGCCCCACCCCGGATGCCAGCGCCGACTCGTACCGGCCGGCCAGTGCAGTCAGGGCCTCGGGGGAGCGCGCCGAAAGCGGCAGCAATTCGGCTCGCTCTGGTGCCGTGCCGTGCTCGGCCGCGGTGACCCGAACCTGCGGGGCATCGGTAAGCACGACGTGCGCGTTGGTGCCGCCGAAGCCGAAGGCGCTGACGCCTGCGATCGCTCGGCCACCGCTTTCCGGCCATGGGGTGAGGGTCTGCACCACCCGCATCGGCAGGCTGTCGAAGGGGATCTCGGGGTTGGGCTCGACGAAGTTCAGACTCGGCGGGATCGCTCTATGCCGCAACGCCAACGCGACCTTGATGAGCCCGGCCACTCCGGCCGCCGCCTCCAGATGGCCGATGTTCGTCTTGACCGAGCCGATCAGGCATCGGCTGCCTGGCGGACGACCGTCCGCCAGGACGGTGCCCAGGGCGTTCGCCTCGATTGCGTCGCCGAGGAACGTTCCGGTGCCGTGCGCTTCGACGTACTGGACGGTGCCGGGCGAAAGACCGGCGCGGCGGTAGGCCGCGGCCATCACGGCTTCCTGCGATTGCCGGCTGGGCGCCATCAGCCCGTTCGTCCGGCCGTCCTGGTTGATAGCGGTGCCGCGGATCACCGCATAGACCGGATCGTTGTCGGCTAGTGCCCGGCTGAGTGGTTTGAGGACGACGATCCCCGCGCCTTCACCCCGGACGTAGCCGTCCGCGCCGGCGTCGAATGTCTTGCAGCGACCGTCGGGTGCCATCATCATGGCCTTGCTGAAGTTGATCATGAGCGCCGGCGACAGGATGACGTTCACGCCTCCGGCCAGGGCCATGGTGCACTCGCCGTCGCGCAGGCTGCGGCAAGCCAGGTGGACAGCGACCAATGACGACGAGCAGGCGGTGTCGATTGCCATGCTCGGGCCGCGGAAGTCGTAGAAGTAAGAGAGCCGGTTGGCGGCGATGCTGAATGCGTTTCCGGTGGCCGTGTAGCCGTCGACAAGCTCTAGGTGGGCGGCCCGGAGATCTGCGTAGTCGGTGGTGGAGATGCCGACGAACACGCCGGTGTCACTACCGGCAAGCCGCTCCGGCACCTGCCCGGCGTCTTCCAATGCCTCCCAAGCCACTTCGAGGAGCCGACGCTGCTGGGGGTCCATCTCCGCCGACTCCCTCGGCGAGATGCCGAAGAACTGGAAGTCGAACTGGTCGACTCCGGGTACGAAACCGGCCCGTCGGGTGACCGCGGTGCCCGGTACGGACGGATCCGGGTCGTAGAAGGCGTCGGCGTCCCAACGGTCCGGCGGTATCTCGCTGATCGCGTCCACGCCGTCCGATAGCAGCCGCCAGAAGGCCGCCGGCCCGTCGGCGCCCGGAAACCGACAGCCGATGCCGATGATGGCGATCGGCTCGTCCGCGGCGAGCGCGCCGACGCTGTCTCCGGCCGGTGCGGCGGTGGGGGCCCTGGCGGGAGGCTCCTCGGCCAGATGACGGGAAAGAAGGTCGATCGTGGGGTATTCGTAGGCGAGCGTGGGCGAAAGTTCACGTCCCAGCCAGGATTCCAATGCGGCGGTCAGCTGGACGGCACGCACGGAGTCGAGGCCGTAGTAGGCGAACGGACGGGATGGGTCGATATCCGTTGCCGGGACGCCGAGTTCACGCGAGAGCTGGGAAACGAACCAGTCCGCGATCTCCGCGGCACTGGGCCCGCCGTGTTCCGGCGAGGCGGCCGCAGGATGGCTGTCGGGCCGCGGAGCGCGCCATTCAACGACCGTCTCAAGCTGGCCGTCGAGGAACTGCTGCCGGCAAGCGGACCGCTGGATCTTGCCGCTGGACGTGGTGGGAATCTTCAACGGCTCCACCAGAACAACGGCGTCTACCTGGATCTCATGGCGCTCGGTGATCGCGGTCCGGATCGCGTCCACGATTCCGGTGAGTTCGGCCTGGCCGAGCTGAAAGTGGTTCACCTCCTGCACGACAACGAGACGTTCGGCGACATCCGGTCCGGGGGAGACCGAGAAGACCGCACCCCGGCCGCGCATCAGTGCCGGATGGCAGGCCTGCACGGTCAGCTCAATGTCCTCGGGGTAGTGATTGCTGCCGCGGATGATGATGAGGTCCTTGCGGCGTCCCGTGACGAACAACTCGTTGGAGCGAAAGAACCCCAGGTCGCCGGTACGGAGGAACGGGCCGCGCCCGCTGTCCGCGAGATACGCCGAGAATGCCTCTTCGGTCTGTTCGGGCTTTCCCAAGTAACCCTGTGCGACACTGGGCCCGGCGACCCAGATCTCACCGACATCGTCTGGCCCGGATGGCAGTCGTGTCTCCGGGTCGACGATGATGACCTCCTGGCCACCTTGCGGCCGACCGCTACCGACCAACGTCAGGGCGGTTGACTCTTCCGCCGCGGCCTCGACGACCCGACGTTCGCGCAGCGCGACCCGGTCTATGTGTTGAACCACTGGAACCGGCGAGTCCGAGCCGCCGGAGACCAGCAGCGTCGCCTCCGCCAGCCCGTACACCGGATAAAACGCCTCCGGCCGAAAACCCGCCGGGGCGAAGGCCTCGGCGAAACTCTGCAGGGTCGTGCTGCGTATCGGCTCCGCGCCGCACATGGCCGTCGACAAGTTGGACAGGTCGAGCGCCGCACGCTGCTCAGGGGTGCTGAGTTCCACGCACAGGTCGTAGGCGAAGTTGGGTGCGGCGGTGATCATGGCGCGATGCCGGGACATCGCTTCCAGCCACCGCATTGGGCGCTTGATGAACGCGTTCGGCGGCATGAGGGCGCAAGTACCGCCGACATAAATCGTCTCGAAGATACCGCCGATCAGACCCATGTCGTGGTAGGGCGGCAACCAGAAGACGCCGTATCCGATCATGTCGAATCCCGACTTCCACGTCTGGCGGATTGCTTCGAGGTTGTGGACGAGGTTGCCGTGCGACAGCACAACGCCTTTCGGTGAGGCCGTGGACCCCGAGGTGTACTGGACCATGGCGACAGTGCTTGCGTCGATGTCCGGTGGAACCCACTCCCGGTCGTCACCCGCCTCGTCGGTGACAGACCACCGCAACGGACGCCCCTTGACCAGACCGTCCACCGTGGTCTTGATTCTCGACTGCATCTCAGCGTTCGACAGCGCGAAGCCCGGTTGCGCATCCGCGAGGATCGACTCGACGCGCGGGACCAGGTGATCGCGCACCGGCGGATGCACCGGTACGGCGATGGCTCCGGCGTAAAGACACCCGAACAAGCCGGCGACGAAATCCAGGCCCGGCGGGCACACGACCAGGACACGCTCCCCCGCGGCGCCCTGTCGCTGCAGGCTCGACGCGATCTGCCGCGCGCGGGCGTCCAGTTCCTCATAGCTCAGCCGGCTGACTTCTTTTTCCTCACCATCGCGAGAGAAGGTGAAGGCAAGGTTATCCCGATAACGTGCGGCCCGGTGATGCAACTGCTCAACAAGCGTTGGCGCAGTAAGCGACGCGTAATCCGGCGGCTCCCAGCCTAATTCGATGTGATCTTCTGCGCGCTCGGCATGGCGCCCATCGGCGGTGCTCATCTCGCTCCCTCTATCAGGCCTGGGGTGGCTGCTTTTTCGCGAAAGCGCGACATCGGCGTTGCTCCGTCAGATCGGTGGTCTTGATCCGTTTTTCCTGGCTCTATCGCGATCTCGCGGCGTCCGATGGAGCAACCCTCGGTGTAGGTCTCGAGCAGTCGGCGGAATGCCTCCACGGTGTAGCCGGTGACGATCGCGTCGGTGCGCGCGCGCACCGTTGCCGAGCGGGCCATGCGGAACAACGGCCCGAGCTCGCCGACATACTCGCCGGGGGTCGCGACCTTGACCAGCTCCTCGGCCGCGTCAGCCGATTGGCGCACCATTTCCAGTTCGCCGTCGGCGACGACGTAGATCAGGTCCCCCATGCTGCCCTGCTCGAACAACACCGAACCGCTCGCCAGCCGCACAGTTTCGGGCTCGCAGTCGATCGTGCTGACATCCGGCGTCAGCCTGATTACGCGGTCGGCGAACGGCAGGATCCGGGTGTCGTGGGTGGCGACCACGACGATGCGCTCACCGCTGGCCAACTCCCTGAGCAGCCGCAGCACCCCTTCTGCGCGCGCATAGTCGAGGTGGGCCGTGGGTTCGTCGGCCAAGATCAGTGGTGGGTCCGACGCGATCGCGCGCGCCACCGCCACCCGTTCCCGCTCGCCGCCGCTGAGGTCACCGGGCCGGCGTGTCATGTGGTCCTGCAGCCCGGCGCGAGTCAGCGATTCCTCGGCGCGTTCGCGCGCCGCCCGCCGCGAGAACCCGGCCGCCCACAGCGGCACCATCACGTTCTCCAGTGCGGTGAGGCTTGGCACCAGGTTGAACGCTTGAAAGACGATTCCCACGGTGCGCCGCCGGTAAGTGGTCAACCTGCGGCGGTCCAGCGTCGTGACGTCGATGTCGCCGACCCGGATGCGCCCGCTGCTCGGGCTGAGAATGCCGCCGATACACGACAGCAACGTGGTCTTCCCGCACCCGCTGGGACCCAACACGATCACCAGCGATCCGGCGGTGACCTCCAGATTCAGGCCGTCGATGACTCGGAACGCTTCCCCGCCGGTGGTGTATTCGACGACGAGATCTTTGATGTGCAGATCACCCATGATTATGAATTCCCCAACATGACTATGCAGCCCCAAACGCCAGGACCGGGTCGATCGCTACTGCCCGCCGCACGCCCGCCACGCTCGCCAACAGACCGATCACCACCGCGGTCGCCATCAGCGACAGGAAGGCCGAGGGGGTCACCGCCACGAGCATCGGAAACAGCGGGCCGAGCAGCACCGCCAGCAGTCCCCCCAGCATCGCCGCGACCAACGCGACGATTACTGCCTGCAGCATGAGCCCGGCAAGCACCGAGTGAGTGGCGACACCGACGGCTTTGAACACCGCGAAGTCGCGGGTGCGCTCCAGCGCAGACAGATAGATCAGCGATCCCACAATCGACGCCGCTACTGCCCACAGCAGAATCGCCAGGTACGACATCGCCAGGCGAGCCATGTGCAGCGGGCGGATCATGTCATCGACCGCAGTGCGGCGGTCCACGACGCGATAGCCGGCGGGTATTTGTGTGGGTGTGCCACGCAAACCGATGGCGGAAATCACCTTCTGCCCGGAATACATCAACCGCTGCGCCTCCGCAACGGTCACGAACGCATTGGGTTGGCCTGCGAGCGTGGTCGACTTGTGGACCAACCCAACGACGTGCAGCCTTTGCGAGCCCATCTCGACGTCGTCACCAATGGATCGCCGCAGCGTGGTCGACACGGCAACCTCACCAAGATTCGACGGTGCCCGCCCCGCCGCGATCGGCGGCATCCCTTGCTCGGGTAAACCGTAGACGTTCACGTTTTCCGGTGAGCGCGAATCTTGCAGGATGATGTTGCTGTAGATCACCGGGATCACCGACTCTACGCCCGGGAGCCGCGCGACCTCCCGCGTTTCCGCCTCCGGAAACCGCGATGAACCAATGAACGGACCTACTGCGCCCGCCTTGATGAGGTAGCGGTCAATGCCTATCGAGTCGACCAGACGCTGGGCCTCGACCCTGGTACCGGTCATCATGCCGGTGAGGATAAGGGTCATCGCGAATACCATTCCGGTGCCGATGGCCGCGATGATGAAGCGTCGCAGACGCCACTGCATGTCCCGCAACGCGGTGATCAGCATTGGCATGCACGTCCGCTCTCGCAGTTGACCGATATACCCCAAGGCTCGACCTCCGACCTAACTTCGTAGTAAGAACCTCCCCCGCTCCACGGTGGGTCTTGTAGAGCCGAAGGGCCTTTAATTGGCCTTGACCAATGCCGCGCTTTCGCAGGGCAGCACGGGCTCGACGTGGTTGAGCGGTTCGTGGATCTCCTCGGGATGCCCGTCCACACATTTAGCGGCGTGCGCGATCAGTTCAGAGAATGCGTCGAAACACCTTGCCTAAGCACATCGCTCGGTGCGGATGGTGGGGCTACGCGCCTGTTTGGCATTCAACAGTAGCGCCATGCCCGACTCGCAATTAGCCACGCACCCAAAAACATCCGTTGTATAAGTTCAGCGACTGTTAAAGGCCCGACACCCCGATCGCGCATGAAGCTACTTTTGCGAGTGAACCCCCCTTTTGGCCGGGATGAGCCTCCTTACCAATAGCTTACTCCTTGGCAGCGGGCGGCCTTCAAATGATGCCTTCCAATCACGTTATTCTCTTGACGCTCCCGCAGCGATGGAACCGCACGGCCGACACGGAAAGGCCCGCCAGAGTTGTTGAGCGACTTCGCAATCGTGTCCAGCAGTTCGGGGCGTATCAGAACTCGCTGTTGACTGATTGTTCGACCAGCGGGTGCTGCGTGAACAAGTGACGAAAGTCATAGAGGACAAGGTCACACGTGTTGACCTGACTGTCCGGCGACGGGCAATTCATCATTTCCCTTGACATTTCGGTGAACCGCGGAGCGCCAGTTGACGCCCGGACCTCGACCAGGCTTAGTCGTCTCCGCAGAGGATGTCGTGCGGGGCCTGCTTCGGGCTGGCCAGCCGCGCCGCCCTCGAACTTGTTCAGCAGGCCGCGGCGGCGGTTGACGTCGTCGACGATAAGGCGAACAACCGGTTTAGCAGTGTTACAACCCCAGTAGGGGGCGGCCCGCAACCAACTGCATGGAACCGATGGTGTCGACTAAAAGTATTGCGACATGGTGTTCTCCGTCGCCCAGATGAAGATCCGGACAAACCCGAAGAGGAAGTCGGCCAGCGCCAGCAGCACGGCGACGCCAGCGTGGCCCGCCATGCCTGCGCGCCCAGATGCAGCTGACCGGTCATGCGAGTCCTTGGCCGAGGATCTTTTCGAACGCGATCGGATGAAACGGTCCCCACGAGGGCAGCTGCTCGGCGGAGATCCGGGTGTATCCGGTCGCGTCGTAGAGCGCCTCGGCCTCGGGCTGGCGGCTGCCGGTGACCAGGTACAGCCGTCGGTACCCGCGCGCGGCGGTCTCCGCCTCCAATGCTGCCAGCAGCGCCCTCGCGTAACCGCGGCGGCGGTGCGCCCTGTCGGTCCAGATCCGCTTGAGTTCGGCGGTGTCGGCGTCGTGACGCCGAAATGCGCCGCCGGTCACCGGCACGCCGTGCAGTACGCCGATCAGCAACCCGCCGTCCGGCGGCGCCAGCTCGGGCGCCGGCACCGGTAACCAGGCCAGATGCGCGGTCGGCGTGCCGCCGTATCGATCCGCATACTCGACGGCGAGCTCGGCCAACAGCGGCTGCGCCAGCGGGTCATCGTGGGTGGCCGACACGAACCGAAGCTGGCCGGCCGGGGCCGACGGTGTTGGCATCACGTAACGATCTAACGCCTTCGGCCCCGGCGCATTCCAGTCGGTTTGCCGCTGCCGTCGGAGACTATGCCCGCGCCAAGCGGCCCGAATCGTCGGCGACGATGCGCTGGCGCAGCCGGAGCAGCGGTCGAGGCGCCCACCAGTTCAGGCCGCCGAACAGATGCATAAAGGCCGGCACCAGCAGCATCCGCACCAACGTCGCGTCGACCAAGACCGCAAGCGTCAGCCCCACGCCGAACATCCGCATGAACGAGACGTCGGCGGTCATCAGCGCAGCGAACGAGATGGACATCAACAAAGCTGCCGCGGTGATGACGCGGCCAGTGTGCGCAAGCCCCAAAGCGACGCTCTCGTCGTTGTCGGCGCGCGTTCGGAGCGAGCACAGCCAGTATTCACGGATGCGCGAGATCAGGAAGACCTCGTAGTCCATGGACAACCCGAACGCGATGCAAAACATCATCGCCGGAATGGTGGCAACCAGCGTGCCGCTTGGTGTGGTGCCCAGCGCCCCCAAGTGCCCGTCCTGGAAGATCCACACCAGCGCGCCGAACGCCGCGGTGAGCGAAAGGATGTTGAGCAACACCGCTTTGATGGGTAGCACCACGCTGCCGGTCAGCATGAACAGCAACACCAGTGTGACGACCGCGATGAAACCGAATACCACCGGCAATCGCGACGTGATCGCGTTGACGGAGTCGCGGTTGCTCTGCGCGTTTCCGGTCATCTGCACCGCCTGGCCACCCGGCGGCACGACCGCGTGCAAGCGGTCCAACTGGGCTTCGGAAGCGCGTGAGTACAGCGGTGCGGTGGTGCTGACCGTCAGATATGCGCTGCCGTCAGCCAATCCGGCGGGTGCCGACGGCGGTCCTCTGCGCTCACCGGCGACGAACGTGCCGGTCGGGGACGACACTGCCGCAACGTCGGTTACCCGGGACAGCTGTGCGGCGTACGCGTCGAGCTCCGGCTTTGCCGGCTCCCCGATCTCGGGTATGACGATCGTCACTGCGGTCGCGGAGTCCGCGCTGAATTCGCTGCGGACCACGTCGCTCACCGTTCGTGCCGTCGCCGACGCCCGCAACACCCGCTCGTCGGGATTGCCCCATCTGACGTGCAAAAATGGGGCCACCAGCATGAGCAGCAGCACCACGATCGCCAGGCCGATCGGAATCGCGTGGCGCATGGCGACTCTCGCCGTCCGGTACCAGAAGTCTTGCGCGATCGGTCGCGGCGAGGGCTCGGGGCGGCGGAACAACCGACGGCCGAGGTGCCGGACCTTGAGTGAGTCGATTCGGTTGCCCAGCAACACGATCACGGCAGGTGCCACCACCACCGCCGCCAAGGCGGAAAGGGCAACCACCGCGATACCGGCATAGGCGAACGACTTCAGGAAGTACACCGGGAACAGCACCATCGGGACCAGGGCCAGGGCCACGGTCATCGCCGAAAACAGCACCGTGCGACCCGCCGTCGCCATACTGCGCACGAGCGCGTCGTCGCGGCACCGACCGTCGGCCAGTTCGTCGCGATAGCGGCTGATGATCAGGAGCGTGTAATCGATGGCCAACGCCATGCCCAACGCGGCCGCCACGTTCAAGGCGAAGATCGACACGTCGGTGACCAACGCCAGCGCCCGCAGCACCGCGAGCGAGCCCACTATCGCGAACCCTGCTACGGCCATGGGCACCGCCGCTGCCAGCAGGCCACCGAAGACCCATACCAGCGCGACGAAGCTCGCCGGTATCGCGATGGATTCCATTCGCAGCAAGTCTTTTTGGGTGCGTTGGCTGATCTGTGCGTAAAGCACTGCAGGACCGCCCGCGCGGACGGTGACCCCGTCACGATCGCGCGCCAACCGGTCGGCCAGCGCTTGGGCATGCTTGGGTGCGCTGTTCTCACCGCCGTTGAGCGCGGCCACGATCAACGCGGACTTTCCGTCGGCGCTGACCGTACCCGGGGGCGGCGTTGGCGCATCCCAGGGTGATGCGACCTGCGTGACGAACGGTGACCGGGCAAGCTGACTAACGATGTCGGTGCCCACCAACCGCGCGGGACCGCCGTTGACGCCACCGTCCGAACTCACCAGGAGCACCATTTCCATGTCGCCCCGGTGGAACTTCTGGGCCAGCAGCGCGGAGGCGCGGGCAGATTCGGATGTCGGGTCCACCATCCCGCCACCGGACAGGCTGGTCGCGGCGGGCAGGCCGAAGACGGCCGCGGCGGCCATGAGCAGGACCGCGACCGCGATGACCCGTCGCGGCGAGGCCAGCGCCATCCGAGCCAAGGCCGAAAACACATCGCGCCTGCGACGGTGACGCCCGGTCACGCGTGGCGTCCCGGGCTTCAGCATCGTGGTCGTCATTACGAACGCCCCCCGCACGCGGCCGCCGGGTCGGACAACGGCTGTCCGTTTGAACGGATAAGGCCCACTTGCCTACACCCCTAACCCTTGAGCTCTGATATCACAAAGTTGTCACGACGTTACGCCCCAGAAAGTTCGAGCATTGGGCAGATCGGTAACTTAATTAACTGTTAATTATCTTAAATAGCTTGGCCGCCGCGGGCCGACGCCAGAACCAAACCCGCGTGGCGGTGACGTATCGCGGGATGACCTTCAAGTCGTCGGCACTGCCGCGCCACAGTTCGGCCAGCCCCATAGCGGCGAGCAGGTCGACGACGTTCCGCTCGACAACCTCCCAGCCGTGGGCCCGCAGATGTTCGGGCACGAAGCGGTATTCGCCCGGGTAGGTCACGCTGGCGAGGTCGACGTCCGGGCCCTGTTGCCGCCAGCCGTCTGCTCGGCGATTCAGGCCGTGGGTTGAGTCTCGTCGAAACCGACCCGCCGCAGCGCCGCCAGCCAATCCTGACGAAGGTCGATGCCGACCGCACATCGGTTGGCCGTCAGCGTGGCCCCGAGCCCCCGGTCGCCGGATCCCAGCTGTCGCCGGCCGCCCCGTGGCATGGTTCCTCAGGCGTCGGAGCGGCGTCGCAGGATCACCCCGACGGCCGCCCGCCAACCGAGCAACAAGACCGCGGTCACCGACGCCGCCACGACCACGAAACTGGCCGCCACACCCGCCGAGGTGGCCTTGCGCAACAGCATGCCGACTGCCACGGTGCACAGCCAGACCACCACCCCGGTCGGCGCCACGGCGGTGGGTCGCCGCCAGCCGCGGGACGCCAGCCAGCCCACGGCGGTCCCGGACAGGAACGGCCACGCCGTCGTCGCGACGCCGGAGACGCTGAGCCCCTCGGCGTGGCTGCGCCGGCCGACGGCGCAGAACACCAGCACCGCGATGACATCCATGGCTAGCCACACCGGCCGTTGCATGCAGCGAGACTACCGGGCCGGGTCGCGCGGTTGACCCCGCACGCGCACCCACGCCCAAGCGTCGGTTAGTGGCAGGCTGACTTCCATGAGCACTCACACACCCCCCGCCTTCGACCGCGACGATCCCCTGGGCCTGGACGCGTCGCTGTCCGACGACGAGCTCGCGGTGCGCGACACCGTCAGGAAGTTCTGCGCCGAACATGTGACCCCGTACGTCGCCGAGTGGTTCGAGATCGGCGACCTGCCCGTTCGCCAGCTCGCCAAGCAGTTCGGCGAACTGGGGCTGCTCGGCATGCACCTGCACGGCTACGGGTGCGGCGGGGCCTCCGCCGTGCACTACGGCCTGGCGTGCACCGAGCTGGAGGCCGCCGACTCCGGCATCCGGTCGATGGTCTCGGTGCAGGGGTCACTGGCGATGTTCGCCATCTGGAACTTCGGCTCGGAGCAGCAAAAGCAGCAGTGGCTGCCCGGCATGGCCACCGGCGAACTGCTCGGCTGCTTCGGGCTCACCGAGCCCGACGCCGGGTCCGATCCCGCCTCGATGAAGACCCGGGCGCGGCGCGACGGCTCGGACTGGGTGATCAACGGCCGCAAGCTGTGGATCACCAACGGCTCGGTGGCCGACGTCGCGATTGTGTGGGCCGCCACTGAGGAAGGGATCCGCGGCTTCGTCGTGCCCACCGAAGCGCCCGGATTCGCCGCCAACACCATCCACCACAAGCTGTCGCTGCGCGCATCGATCACCAGCGAGCTGGTGCTCGACGACGTCCGGCTGCCCGAAGACGCCATGCTGCCCGAGGCGAAGGGCCTGCGGGGGCCGCTGTCCTGCCTGTCCGAGGCGCGCTACGGCATCATCTGGGGGTCGATGGGTGCGGCGCGGTCGGCCTGGCAAGCCGCGCTCGACTACGCCACCCAGCGCACCCAGTTCGGCCGCCCGATCGCCGGATTCCAGCTGACGCAGGCCAAACTCGTCGACATGGCAGTCGAGCTGCACAAGGGTCAGCTGCTGTCGCTGCACCTCGGTCGCCTCAAGGACAGCGTCGGGCTGCGTCCCGAGCAGGTCAGCTTCGGCAAGCTCAACAACACCCGCGAGGCGATCAAGATCTGCCGAACCGCTCGAACCATCCTGGGCGGCAACGGGATATCCCTTGAATACCCGGTCATCCGGCACATGGTGAACCTGGAATCAGTGCTGACCTACGAGGGCACCCCCGAGATGCACCAGCTCGTCCTCGGCCAGGCGTTCACCGGTAGCGACGCGTTCCGCTGACGGGAGGAAACAGGAGCGTGTTCCGCGGTGAGTACATCGCGCTGCAGATCCGACACCTGCTCGACTCGCTGGTTGCCGATGGCCGCCACGCCGAGTATGCATACCTGCTGGGAGGTAGCTAATGCGATCTGTCGCCTATCGGATCGGTGTGTTTGGCGCCGTGTGCGGCGTGTCCCTGAGCGCTCCGGCGGCAACCGCCGATCCGGTTACGCTGCCGCCGATGACGTCGACCGGCGGCGGACCGATCATCGGTGGCGGTAACAACGCTGGGATCGCGCAGCAGCTGACCGGCCTCGGCAACCCGAACGTGCAAGAGGTGGACGGCTCGGCCGCGGCGCAATTCATCACGGTCGCCGCCGCGGTGGCCAACCCTCAGCTCGCCGCCCCCTTCGGACTGCTCAAGCGGGCGTTGGCCTGCCAGACCAACAACGCGGGCTTCGGCGCGCGCGCCTACCGACGCAATGACGGGCAATGGGGCGGCGCGATGCTGGTCGCCGCCAAGAGCGCCACACCGAACGTCGACGCCCTGATCACCTGCGCCAAGACCAACTGGCGCAGGGCCACGGTGGGCACGCAGACGTCGATGTGCGACAGCGGCTGGACCACCCCGAACTCCTTCGCAAGCCGCGAGGGCGGCGAAGCCTACTACATCTTGATCGCCGGTACGGCCGACGACTTTTGCAGCGCGCTCAACGGCAAGTACCAGACCAACGCCGGCAGCTGGCCGTTTTAGGCCTGGCTCTCAGGCCGCCAGGCCGTATGAAATCGCTTGCGGTTCAACAACAACGACGATTGCGGGTGCGCCCGAGTCCGTGCTCGGCGCGTCCCTGAGCACGGCCCAGCGCGACGATGCCGAAGATCACGCCCAGGCGGGCCCCGATGAACAAGCAGACCCAGCCGAAAAGGGAGCACAATAACGACACGACGGCCCACGGATTGGTGCCCGCGTCTGTGGCGGCGATCCGCGAGAACGGTCCGCGCCTCGAGATAGCGCACCCACCGCTCCACGCCTTTGGTCAGCGCCTCTCTTCTGCTCGCAACCAGCTCACGCTCGCGCGCGATTCGTTCGCGCTCAGCCGCGATGCCTTCGCGCTCCCGCGCTTGGCGGATCGCCGGCATGACCATGGTCGTCTCCATCGATAGGGGTCGATCCATCCGAACGGGTCACTGCTGCGCGTGCATAGGGGCAAAAGTCTCGCGCCCAGCCTGTCCTTCGTCTACCACCGGGATCAGCGATCAGCGAAGAGTCGTACGGTGTAGATGCGCCGGGGGAAACTTCGAGACCGGAGGGATAAGCATGTCGCGCCATCGCGTGGTCATCATCGGAAGCGGATTCGGGGGGCTCAACGCGGCCAAGTCACTCAAACGGGCTCCCAAAGGATGCCAAGTCGACGTCACGCTCATCTCCAAGACGACCACTCACCTGTTCCAGCCGCTGCTGTACCAGGTGGCCACCGGGATCCTGTCGGAAGGTGACATCGCCCCGACCACCAGACTGATCCTGCGCAAGCAGAGGAACATCCGGGTGCTGTGGGGGGACGTCAGCTCGATCGACCTCAAGGCGAAGACCGTCACGTCGCACCTGATGGGCATGCAGACGGTGACGCCCTTCGACAGCCTCATCGTGGCCGCCGGCGCCCAGCAGTCCTACTTCGGCCACGACGAGTACGCGATGTACGCGCCGGGGATGAAGAGCATCGATGACGCCCTGGAGTTGCGCGGACGCATCCTCGGCGCGTTCGAGGCCGCCGAGGTCGCCACCGACCCGGCCGAACGGAAACGCCGGCTCACCTTCGTGGTGGTCGGTGCCGGCCCGACGGGCGTCGAACTGGCCGGCGAGATCGTCCAGCTGGCCGAGCGGACCCTGGCCGGGGCGTTTCGCACCATCACACCCAGCGACTGCCGGGTCATCCTGCTCGACGCGGCGCCCGCGGTGCTGCCGCCGATGGGACCAAACCTCGGCCTCAAGGCGCAACGGCGGCTGGAAAAGATGGACGTCGAGGTCCAGCTCAACGCGATGGTGACCGCGGTCGACTACATGGGCATCACGGTCAAGGACAAGGACGGCAGCGAGCGGCGTATCGAATGCGCGTGCAAGGTGTGGGCGGCGGGTGTTGCGGCCAGCCCGCTGGGCAAGATGGTCGCCGAGCAGTCCGACGGAACCGAGGTCGACCGTGCCGGACGGGTGATCGTCGAGCCCGACCTCACCGTCAAGGGCCACCCTTACGTGTTCGTCGTCGGTGACCTGATGTCCGTACCCGGCGTGCCCGGAATGGCGCAGGGCGCGATCCAGGGGGCGCGCTACGCCACCACGCTGATCAAGCACGCGCTGAAGGGCCACGACGATCCGGCCAACCGCAAGCCGTTCACGTACGTGAACAAGGGCAGCATGGCGCTCATCTCCCGCTACAGCGCCGTCGCGCAGGTCGGCAAGGTGGAGTTCGCCGGCTTCCTCGCCTGGTTGGCGTGGCTGCTGCTGCACCTGTACTACCTGATCGGCCATCGCAACCGCATCGCGGCGATGTTCGCCTGGGGGATCTCCTTCCTGGGCCGCACGCGCGGCCAGATGGCCATCACCAGTCAGATGATGTACGCGCGGCCGGTGGTGAAGTGGGTGGAGCAACAAGTCGAAGACGGCGCGCTGGCGGCGGCCGAACGCGTCGAAGAGGCCGAACAGAAGGCAGCCGGTTAGCGCCCCAACTAGCTCAAAGCCTGATCGATATCGGCGATCAGGTCGTCGGTGCCTTCCAGGCCGACGGAGATGCGGACCACGCTGTCGCCGAGCCCGATCGCGGCACGGCCCTCCGGGCCCATCGCCCGGTGCGTCGTGGTCGCCGGGTGGGTGACCAGCGACTTGGCGTCGCCGAGATTGTTCGAGATATCGATCAGCCGCATTTTGTCCAGGACCTCGAAAGCCCGTTGCTTGGCCGCACTTTCGGGACAGTCGAGCGCGAAGGTGACCACCGTCCCGCCGCCGGACATCTGCCGTTTGGCCAGGTCGTACTGCGGGTGCGACGGCAGGTAGGGATAGCGCACCCAACTCACCGCCGGGTGGCCCTCCAGGAATTCCGCGATCCGGTGCGCCGAGGAGTTGCAGTGCTCGACCCGGATCGCGAGCGTCTCGAGGCCTTTGAGCAAGACCCAGGCGTTGAACGCGCTCAACGCCGGTCCGGTGTGCCGCATCAGCTTCTGCACCGGACCGTCGATGTACTCCTGGTCGCCGAGGATGGCGCCGCCCAGCACCCGGCCCTGACCGTCGAGGTGCTTGGTCCCCGAGTACACCACCACGTCGACCCCGAGCGGGAAGCCCTGCTGGAGCAGTGGGGTGGCGAAGACGTTGTCCAGCACCACTTTTGCGCCCGCGGCGTGTGCCAGCTCGGTCACCGCGGCGATGTCGACCAGCGACTGCATCGGGTTCGACGGCGTCTCGAAGAACACGGCCCGGGTGGGCACCGAGAGCGCGCGCTCCCACTGCGCGAGGTCATCGCCGTCGACGAAGACGGTCTCGACACCCCAGCGCGGCAGGATCTCATTGCACACCACGAAACACGACCCGAACAGGCTGCGGGCCGCGACCAGCCGGTCACCGGCGGCCAGCAGCGCGCCCAGCGAGGTGAACACCGCCGCCATGCCGCTCGCGGTGGCGAACGCCGCCGGCGCCCCCTCGATCAGGCGCAACCGCTCCTCGAACATCGTCACGGTCGGGTTGCCGTACCGCGAGTACACAAAGTGGTCCAGCTCGCCGCTGAACGACTTCTCCGCAACGGCCGCCGACTCGTAGACATAGCCGGACGTCAAATACATCGCCTCGGCGGTCTCTTCGAACCCGGATCGCAGGAGTCCGCCACGCACGCCGATGGTGGCCTGGCCGACGCCGTCGGGCAGCGCCTTGGGCGTGCGGACCGAATGGTCCTCGGTCATTGCTGCTTCATCCCTGCTTCCAGGGCAATCCGGTTGCCCGCCAGCCGGTTTGACCGCGGTGGCCGTTGGCGTCGAGATGACCTTCGAAGCCGTCCAGCACGTTGTAGGCCGGCGTGATGCCGACCTCCGTCGCGGCCTTCGCGGCGCCGATGGAGCGTTGGCCCGAGCGACACAGGAATATCACCGGCCGCTGCGCATCGGCGTCTGGCGCGGGCGTTATCCGGTCCCGCAGTTCTTCGGCGAAGCTTTCGTTGTGCCTCCCGTCGGAGGTGTTCCACTCGATGAACACCGCCTCACGACCCAGGCTCGACAGGTCGGGCACTCCGACGAACCGCCATTCCGCGTCGGTGCGGACGTCGACCAGCACGGCGTCGGGGTTGTCGCTCAGCAGCCTCCATGCCTCCAGGGGCGTGATGTCTCCCGCATAGCTCACCCGCGTGAGTCTCGCATATTCAGAGCGGTCGCCGCCTGCCGGGCGCGGTCGCGTGCGGCGCCCACCTCCGGCGCCGTGGCCAGCGCCACCCCCGGCTTGCGGGCCGCCCCGGGCGAGTGCGAACCGCGCCCGAAGAGACGCACATCGCTTTCCGGGACGCCCAGGGCACCGCCCAGCGCCCCGGCGGTGGGCGGCCCACCGTCGCGACCCCGCAGCACTGCGCAAGCCGCGCCCGGGGAAATCATCATGGTGTCCACCGGCAGGCCGAGAATGGCGCGGGCCTGCAGTTCGAACGCCGAAAGACGCTGGCTGCGCACGGTCACCCAGGCACTCCCCCGCGGGCGTGCGGTGACGTCGGCGAAGTACACCTCATCGCCGTTGATCATCAACTCGATGCCGAAGACCCCGCGGCCACCCAGCGCCTTGACGATCCGGGCGGCGATCGAGCGGGCCGAGTCCATCGCGGCCGCGGTGAGCTGCTGCGGCTGCCAGGACTCCGCCACGTCGGCGTCCGCGCCGCGATGACCGATAGGCGAGCAGAAATCGATCGCCGGACCGTCGCGGCCTTCGGTGCACACCGCGAGCAGGGTGACGAGGAATTCGACCTCGACCACCGTTTCCGCCAGCACCCGGTCGGTCCCCGCCCGCTGCCAGGCGGGACCGATGTCGTCGGGTCCCGTGACGATCGACTGGCCCCGCCCGGCCGTCGGCTTCACCAGCAACGGAAACCCGGCGTGGGCGCCAACCGACTCCAGTTCGTCGACCGATCCGACGAACCAGAAGGGCGCGGTGGGCAGCCCCAACTCGTCGGCGGCCAGCCGGCGCAGGCTCTCCCGGTCGGCGGTGAGCCGGACGGCACGAGCGCTCGGCACCAGCTGCGGCCCCCCGGTCAGCGCGGCCAGCGCATCCAGGGCATCGATCGCGACCGCCTCCGTGGCGGTCACCACGAAGCCCGGTTGTACCCGCCGGATGGCCTGCGACAGCTCGCTGCCGTTGGTCATCGGGACCACCAGCGGCTGGTCGGCCACCCCGTGCGCGGGAGCGCCGGCGTACCCGTCGACGGCGATCACCGTCGCGCCGAGGCGCCGCAGTGCGATCGCCAGCTCCCGGCTGAGCTCGCCGGAACCCAGCAGCATCACCCGGGGCCCCACGTCGGTCCGCCGCTCGTCGCCGGCGGACTCGTGCTGTCCTTCGGTCGGGCCGTCAGTCACCGCTCAAGGATAGGTCCGTCCCGAAAGACCTCAGGGCTGGCTGGGAAGCAGCCGCACCATCAGGCCGTGGCCCTCCGCCAACACCGTGTCGCTGAGCCCGCCCGCGCCGAGGAGTTCCGCGGAGACGAACGCCTTGCGGCCCTCGGTGCCGGTGACGCGCCCACGCACCAGCAACGGCACGTCGATCGGGGTGACCTTGCGGTAGTCCACGTGCAGAAAGGCGGTCCGGCTGATCGGTCGTCCCGCGGCGTGCGAGATCATCCCGAACATGTGGTCGAACAACAGGGGCAGCACACCGCCGTGCACGGCATGATTGCCCCCGACGTGAAACCTGCTGAAATAGCCGGTCATCTCGACGCCGTCGGGGGCGTACTTCGTCAGTGTCCACGGCGGCAGCAGCAGGCTGCCCATGCCGGGCAGGTCGGGCGTCCGCCCCGCCGGCGCCTTGCCCTCGTCGGCCTGGAATGGGCCGAGCAGTTCGACCAGCGCCGCGGCGCGGTCGGCCGCCTCGTCCCAGATGTCGTCATCGGGGTCGGCGGACACGGCGAGATCTTGCAGCCGGCGCATGGCCGTCACGAAGCGGCCGAATCCCGGCCCGGGGCTGGCGGGGCCGTACTGGGGGAATCCGCCGTGATGCTCGTATTCGGGGTCGAGGTCTCCTGCGTCCGGCTCGTGATCGGTCACCGGCGGGCCGCCAGGACGTCCCGGCGCACGATCGTCTGATCACGTCCCGGACCGACTCCGATGCACGAGATGTGCGCTCCGGCAAGCTCTTCCAGTCGCAACACGTAGTCACGAGCCTTAGCGGGCAGGTCGTCGAAATGCCGCGCCGCCGAGATGTCCTCCCACCATCCCGGCAGCTCCTCGTAGATCGGTTCGGCGCGGGCGAGATCGCTTTGGGTCATCGGCATGTCGTGGGTGCGCGCGCCGTCGATCCGATACCCGACGCACACCGGTACCGCTTCCAGGCTGGACAGCACGTCGAGCTTGGTCAGGAAGTAGTCGGTGATTCCGTTGACGCGGGTGGCGTAGCGGGCGACGACGGCGTCGAACCAGCCGCAGCGCCGGCGCCGCCCGGTGGTGACGCCGAATTCGCCGCCGGTCTTGGACAGGTATTCGCCGTTCTCGTCGAACAGCTCGGTGGGGAACGGACCCGAGCCCACCCGGGTGGTGTAGGCCTTGAGGATCCCGAGCACGGTGGTGATGCGGGTCGGGCCGATCCCCGATCCCACGCACGCGCCGCCGGCGGTCGGATTCGACGACGTCACATAGGGATACGTGCCGTGGTCGACGTCGAGCAACGTGCCCTGCGAGCCCTCCAGCAACACCGTTTCGCCGGCATCGAGCGCGGTGTTGAGCAGGCGCCGGGTGTCGGCGATGCGGTGCCGGAAACCCTCGGCTTCTTCCAGCAGCGCCTCGACCACCTGGTGCGGGTCGAGCGCCTTGCGGTTGTAGATCTTGACCAGGATCTGGTTTTTGAGTTCCAGCGCGGCCTCGACCTTGTGGGCCAGCTGTTCGGGGGCGAGCACGTCGGCGACCCGGATCCCCATGCGGGCGATCTTGTCCTGGTAGCACGGGCCGATGCCGCGGCCCGTGGTGCCGATCTTCTTGCTGCCCATGTAGCGCTCGGTGACCTTGTCGATGGCCACGTGGTAGGGCAACAGCAGGTGCGCGTCGGCGGAGATCAGCAGCTTGGAGGTGTCCACGCCGCGGTCCTCGAGGCCCTTCAGCTCGTCGAGCAACACACCGGGATCCACCACCACACCGTTGCCGATGACGTTGGTGACGCCGGGCGTCAGCACCCCGGACGGGATCAGGTGCAGCGCGAAATTCTCGCCGCTGGGCAAGACGACGGTATGCCCGGCATTGTTGCCGCCCTGGTAGCGCACCACCCACTGCACGCGCCCGCCGAGCAAGTCAGTGGCCTTACCTTTGCCCTCGTCGCCCCACTGGGCGCCGATGAGGACGATCGCCGGCATGACGTGCTCCCACCTGATGTCGCGCTTTGAGCCTGCTTATTGTGGTCCAGCCGGTGACCTACCCTATCCCAGCAGATTGCGAGGAACCATGAATACCGGCGTGAACGGGGCCAATGAGGGCCATGACACCTCCGACACCTCCGCCGCCGCCGGCGTGGCGGTGTTGATTTTCGGCGATCGTCGCGCGCCTGGGCCGCTGCGGGGCCTGACCGCGCACCGGGTAGGCAGCGAGGCGGACTCAGACGTTCTAGACGCCGCGATCGGCCCCTATCGAAGGCTGGTGGTCGTCGGCGCCGACGCCGACCTGGCCGCCGCGCTGACCCGGCTGCTGCGCGCCGAGCGGCTCGACGTCGAAGTGGCCTACGTGCCGCGTCGCCGCACCCGGGCGACCCGGGTCTACCGGCTGCCGGCCGGCCGCGGTGCGGCGCGGCGGGCCCGGCGCGGTTCCGCCCGGCGGGTGACCCTGATCCGCGACGACACCGGGTCGGTGATCGTGGGCCGGGCGCGCTGGCTGCCACCCGACGACCGGCGGCTCCTGCACGGCGAGGCGGTGGTCGACGAAACCGTGCTGTTCGACGGAGACGTCGCCGCCGTGTGCATCGAGCCGACGCTCGGCGTGCCGGGCCTGCGGGCCAGCACCGGTGGAATCCGGCGCCGGTGGGTCGCGGGCCGGGCGGCTCAGCTGGGCAGCACCGGTGTCTGCGTGGTGCGTGACGGCGTCCCCGCGCCGCGCGCGGCTCGCCGGTCGACGGTCTACCGCAACGTCGAAGGCTGGCTGCTGGTCCGGTAGTTTCGACCGGTGAACTTTCCGGCCCGGCGCGACGCGGTGCGACCCAGCCCCATCTTTCTGGCCCTGGTGGCGGCGACGGCGGCCGGCGGCGTGCTGGCCTGGCTGGCGGGATCCACCGTGCGGCCGCTGTCGTATGTCGGGGTGTTCATCTTCGTGATCGCCGGCTGGTTGGTATCGCTGTGCCTGCACGAGTTCGGACACGCGTTTACCGCCTGGCGGTTCGGCGATCACGACGCCGCCGTGCGCGGGTATCTGACGCTTGATCCGCGGCGCTACAGCCACCCCGCGCTCTCGCTGGTGCTGCCGATGGTGATCATCGTCCTGGGCGGAATCGGCCTGCCCGGCGCCGCGGTGTATCTGCGGACCTGGTTCATGACGCCCGCGCGCCGCACCCTGGTCAGCCTGGCCGGCCCGGCGGCGAACCTCGTGCTGGCGGTACTGCTGCTGGGCTTGACCCGGTTGTTCTACGACCCCCTCCACCAGGTGCTGTGGGCCGGGGTGGCGTTCCTGGGATTCCTCCAGGTCACCGCCGTGGTTCTCAACCTGCTGCCGATCCCGGGCCTGGACGGATACGACGCCCTGGAACCGCATCTGAGCCCGGAGACGCAGCGGGCGGTGGCGCCGGCCAAGCAGTGGGGGTACTTCGTCCTGCTGTTCCTGCTCTTGGCGGCCAACCAGTGGTTCTTCGGGCTGGTGCTTTGGTTGTTCGACTTCTTCGGGGTGCCGCACTGGTTGGTGGCCGCGGGCAACTCGCTGACCCGCTTCTGGAGCCGCTGGTTCTAGCCCTTGCCATATATGCAATAGCGCGCATATATTGCACGCCATGGGCGCCGGCCACAATCACACTCCCGCCGAGACCGACGCGTCGCGGATGATCCCCCGCATGATCGCGGCCGCGGCGATCCTGGCGGGCTTCTTCGTCGTGGAGCTGACCACGTCGTTGCTGATCAACTCGATCGCGCTGCTCGCCGACGCCGGGCACATGCTGACCGACGTCGTCGCCGTGTTCATGGGGCTGGCCGCGGTGACCCTGGCGCGGCGCGGCAGCTCGTCGCCCGCGCGGACCTATGGCTGGCATCGCGCGGAAGTGTTCACCGCGGTGGCCAACGCCGGCCTGCTCATCGGGGTTTCCTTGTTCATCCTGCGGGAGGCGATCCAGCGGCTCAAGCAGGCTCCTTCGGTCCCCGGCGTTCCGATGATCGTGGTGGCGGTGGCGGGCCTCGCCGCGAACCTCGTGGTCGCGCTGCTGCTGCGCTCACATTCGTCGCAGAGCCTGGCGGTCAAGGGCGCCTACATGGAGGTGGTCGCCGATAGCGTCGGCAGCCTGGGCGTGCTCGTCGCCGGCGTGGTGACCGTGACGACGCACTGGCCATACGCCGACGTGGTGGTGGCCGTTCTGGTGGCGCTGTGGGTGCTGCCGCGGGCCATCTCGCTGGCCCGCGACGCGCTGCGCATCCTCTCCGAATCGTCGCCGGCCCACATCGACGTCGACGAGCTTCGCTCCGCCCTGAACGCGGTCGACGGCGTGACCGAGGTGCACGACCTGCACGTGTGGACGCTGTCGCCCGGCAAGGACATGTGCACCGCGCACCTGATGAGTGCCGGCGACTCGGCCCGGGTGCTGCACGACGCCCGTGCGGTGCTGTCGGCCCGCGGCCTGGATCACGCCACGGTGCAGATCGAGTGCCCCGGCAGCACCGGTTGTTCGGAAAGCTTTTAGGACCTTCTTGGAGCTGCTAAAGCCCCAGCGCCGCGCGGGCCCCGGGGTCGCAATCGTCGAGCAGATCCACGCAACGCAGGTACTCGTCGGTTTCGCCGATGGTGTCGGCGGCCCGCGCGAGCGCTGCCACACAACGCAGGAAGCCGCGGTTGGCTTCGTGGGAGTAGGGCACCGGGCCGAAGCCCTTCCAGCCGTTTCGCCGCAGCTGGTCCAGGCCGCGGTGGTAGCCGGTGCGGGCGTACGCGTAGGCGGTGATGGCCTTCTCCTCGGCCAGCGCCTCCTCGGCGAGCGCCGCCCAGGCCACCGACGCCGTCGGATGCGCGGCTGCGACGATGCCGGCATTTTCGCCGGCGAGCAGTTCCGCCTCGGCGTCGGTATCGCCAGGCAGCAGGATCGGATCAGGTCCCAGGAGGTCTCCCATCGGCGTCATGGCTCCTATTGTGCAGCCGTGCCGTTTCGGCGGGGCGCCGCCCTCGGCCATCACCCCAAGGGGGCCGCCGGGTCGCTAAGCTCCACTCATGCCGAATGCACCCGAGCCCGATCGCGGCGCCACGCCGAAGCGGCCTGGGTTCGACCCACGGGAATCTCGGAGCGAGACGGGCGGCCAACCGCCCACTGAGCATGGCGCCCCCGCTGACGACGCGACCGAGGGCTACCCGTTGATACCCACGGACACCGAGACCGAGACCGTCGTGATCAACAAACCCGACGACGATCCCGAGGGGCAGGCCGACGGCCAGCAG
This sequence comes from uncultured Actinomycetota bacterium, assembly GCA_963785625.1. GTDB lineage: Bacteria > Actinomycetota > Actinomycetes > Mycobacteriales > Mycobacteriaceae > Mycobacterium. The sequence goes on from CAWAWC010000001.1 coordinate 329,183, forward strand.
CGCGAACGGCGCTTCACCGCACCCGGATTCGACGCGAAGGAAACCGCGGTGATCGCCACCACCCCGGAGCCGGCCACGGAGGTCTTCGCGTCACCGTCGGGCCCGGACGCGACGACCCAGCTGGGCGTGCCACCGAAACCGGCTGCGCCACAGTCGATCCCGCCCCGACTCGGGGCAAAGCTACAGACATCCAGGCAATTCAACTGGGGCTGGGTGCTGGCCATCGTCGTGATCGTCTTGGCGCTGGTGGCGATCGCGATCCTGGGCACCGTGCTTTTGCTGCGCGGCAAACACCCGAAAGTATCGGAGGAAGACCGGGTCCGGCACACGATCGAGCAATACGACATCGCCGTGCAGCGGGGGGATCTCACCGCGCTGCGCGGCATGACGTGCGGAACGGCCCGCGACGGGTATGTGGATTACGACGAACAGGCCTGGGACGAAACGTATCACCGGGTCTCTGCGGCCAGGCAGTACCCGGTGATCGCCAGCATCGACCAGGTCATCGTCAACGACCAGCACGCCGAGGCGAACGTCACCACGTTCATGGCGTACGACCCGCAGGTCCGTTCCACTCGCAGCCTGGACCTGCAGTACCGCGACGACCAGTGGAAGATCTGCCAGTCCCCCAGCGGCTAGTGTCGTGAGTCATTAATTCAAAAACGGCTCATCCGTTGCGACGAGGCTCCATCGAGATTGACGTTGGCGCGAAGAAGTGCGATTCAAAGTGACGAGCACGCTAGCGTCGATCTCGCTCACCGAAGCCTCGCATTCGCTGCCGACAAGTGCGCCGGCACGGTGTCGACGAATTAACGACTCACGACACTAGCTGCTCAGTGCTCTGGGGGCCCAGGGCTCGTCGAGACATAAACCGCTGCGACACGCCGGCGTGTCTTGTACGTGGTTTGTGTGCCGCGGGCCCGGCTAAACGTTTAACGACTTTCCGGCGCAGTGCAGGTCGTTGCAGGCCTCGGTGACGCGCTCGGTCATCGACGCCTCGGCCTTCTTGAGGTAGCTGCGCGGGTCGTAGACCTTCTTGACCCCCACTTCCCCATCGACCTTCAGCACGCCGTCGTAATTGGCGAACATGTGGCCGGCGATCGGGCGGGTGAAGGCGTATTGGGTGTCGGTGTCGACGTTCATCTTCACCACGCCGTAGCGCAGCGCCTCCTCGATCTCCGACTTCAGCGAACCCGACCCGCCGTGGAACACGAAGTCGAACGGCTTAGCCCGGAGACCATCAGCGACGGGCAGACCCAGCTTGGCCGCGGCCACCTGCTGTCCCTGGGCGAGGATGTCCGGACGCAGCTTGACGTTGCCGGGCTTGTAGACGCCGTGGACGTTGCCGAACGTCGCGGCCAGCAGGTACTTGCCGTGCTCACCGGCGCCGAGCGCGTCGATGGTTTTCTCGAAGTCCTCGGCGGTGGTGTAGAGCTTGTCGTTGATCTCGTGGGCGACGCCGTCCTCTTCGCCGCCGACCACGCCGATCTCGATTTCGAGGATGATCTTGGCGGCCGCGGCGTCCTTGAGCAGTTCCTGCGCGATGATGAGGTTCTCCTCGATCGGCACCGCCGACCCGTCCCACATGTGCGACCCGAATAAAGGATCGCCCCCCGCGCTCACGCGTTGGGCCGAGATCGCCAGTAGCGGCCGCACGTAGGTGTCAAGCTTGTCCTTCGGGCAGTGGTCGGTGTGCAGCGCGACGTTGATCGGGTACCTGGCGGCGATGGAGTGGGTGAACTCGGCCAGCGCGACGGCGCCGGCCACCATGTCCTTGACGCCGAGGCCGGAGGCGAATTCGGCGCCGCCGGTGGAGAACTGGATGATGCCGTCGCTGCCCGCGTCGGCGAAGCCTTTGATGGCGGCGTTGACGGTCTCCGACGACGTGCAGTTGATGGCCGGGAACGCGTATGAGTTCGCCTTGGCGCGTCCCAGCATCTCGGCGTAAACCTCGGGCGTGGCGATGGGCATTGGGGTTCCTCCTGACGGCTGAGACGGCTCAAGTATCGCAACTCGCCGCCGAGTCGGCGCCACCCGCCGGTATGTTGGGACATCGTGACCACCGCCGTGACGGCCCTGCCCGACATCCTCGACCCGATGTATTGGTTGGGCGCCAACGGCGTCTTCGGGTCCGCTGTGCTGCCCGGGATTCTGATCATCGTCTTCATCGAGACGGGCCTGCTGTTTCCGCTGCTGCCAGGCGAATCGCTGTTGTTCACCGGCGGGCTGCTGGCCGCGCACCCCCACCCGCCGGCCAGCATCTGGGTACTGGCGCCGAGCGTGGCGCTGGTCGCGGTGCTGGGCGATCAGACCGCATATTTCATCGGGCGGCGGATCGGGCCGGCGTTGTTCAAAAAGGAAGATTCCAGGTTCTTCAAGAAGCACTACGTGACCGAGTCGCACGCGTTCTTCGAGAAGTACGGGCCGTGGGCGGTCATCCTCGCCCGCTTCGCGCCGTTCGTGCGGACGTTCGTCCCGGTGATCGCCGGCGTGTCGTACATGCGCTATCCGCTGTTCCTCGGGTTCGACATCGTCGGCGGCATCGCCTGGGGAGGCGGGGCCACGCTGGCGGGCTACTTCCTGGGCACCGTGCCGTTCGTGCACCAGAACCTGGAAAAGATCATCCTGGGAATCCTGTTAGTCTCGCTGCTGCCGGCGTTCATCGCCGCCTGGCGCGGCTATCGCGGACGCCGCCGCGCGACGAAAGCGCCCGACCCGGAGTCCGGCTCAGGACACCCGACTTCTGCGGTGCGCAACGAAAGCGTCTAGCAGTTCCGGCCTGTCGATCGAACTCAGCTGCGTGGCCTCGCCCGGTGCCGCCCCCAGCAGGATGCGCTTGATCGGTATCTCGAGCCGCTTGCCGGTCAGCGTCCTCGGCATGCCGGGAACGGCCAGGATGTCGTCGGGCACGTGCCGCGGCGAGGCATGGTAGCGGATCTCCGCCACGATCCTGGACCGCAGCTCGTCGTCGAGCGCCACACCGTCGGCCAGGTGCACGAACAGCGGCATCCAGTAGCCGCCGTCGTCCTGCTCGATACCGACCACCAGGCAGTCGTGCACCTCGGGCATGCGCTCCACCGCACTGTAGATCTCCGCGCCGCCCATCCGGACGCCCAGCCGGTTCAGGGTGGCGTCCGAACGGCCATGCACCACAACCGAACCCCGATCGGTGATGGTGATCCAGTCGCCGTGGCACCACACCCCCGGGTACTTGTCGAAGTAGGCGGCGCGGTAGCGGCTGCCGTCGTCGTCGTTCCAGAAGAACACCGGCATCGACGGCATCGGCTTGGTGAGCACCAGTTCGCCCTCTTCGCCGATGACGGGGTGCCGCTCGCCGACCCAGGATTCGATGGCCGCGCCCAGGCAGATGCACGACAGCTCGCCGGCGACCACCGGCAGGATCGCGCAACCGCCGATGAACGCGGTGCACACGTCGGTGCCGCCGCTCATCGAGATGACCGGAACCGGCCGGCCGAGCCCCTCCTGCACCCAGCGGAATCCGGACGCCGGCAGCGGCGAACCGGTGGAACCCACGGCGCGCAGCCGATCGAGCGGGTACGTCGCGCCCGGCTTCAGCCCCTCCTTGGCGCAGGCGAGCAGGTAGCCGGCCCCGGCGCCGAGCACGTTGACGCCGGCCTCGGCGGCCACCCGCCAGAGGCCGTCGGTCGTCGGATGGGTCGGGCTGCCGTCGTAGAGCACGATGGTGGTATCGACCAGGAGCCCGGACAGCAGCAGGTTCCACATCATCCAGCTGGTGGACGAGTACCACAGGAAGCGCTCGCCGGGGTGCAGGTCCAGCTGCAGGGTCAGGTACTTCAGGTGCTCGAGCACGACACCGCCGTGACCGTGCACGATGCCCTTAGGCTTCCCGGTGGTTCCCGACGAGAACATCACCCATAGCGGGTGCGCGAAGGGCACCGCGACGATGTCCTCGGGAATGTTGAAGCCGGCGTCCGACGCGATGGCGGTCGCCCACGGCACCGTGTCGTCGTCGAGCGTCAGCCCGAGCCGCGGCACGACCACGGTGGCCCGCAGCGTGGGCATCGCGCGCCGGATCGCGACCAGCTCCGCGCGCCGATCGATTCGCTTGCCGCCGTAAACCGATCCGTCACTGGCCACCAGCACGGCCGGCTCCACCTGGCCCAGCCTGGCTATCACGCCGTCGACGGACACGTCCTGGTTGCACACGCCCCAGATCGCGCCCACGCTGGCCGCGGCCAGGGCGGCGACGGCGGCCTCCCCGACGTTGGGCAGGTATCCGACCACGGAGTCGCCGGGTTTGACGCCGAGTCCGCGGAGGTAGGCCGCGAACGCCGCGGTCTCCCGACTCAGCCGCGCCCACGACCACTCGCAGGTGCCGTCCTCGCCGACGACGATCAGGGCGGGACGCTCGTCGGTGGCGTGCCGGAACACCTCCGTCGCGTAGTTCAGCGTGGCGCCCGGAAACCACTCGACACCCGGCATGGACTTCTCGCCCAGCACCGCGCGCGGCGGGCTGCTCGCCTGGATGTCGAAGTACTTCCAGACGGCGTCCCAAAACCATTCGATGTCGTCGACCGACTTGGCCCACAGCCCGTGGTAGTCGGCGTAGTGGCCGCGACCGGTCTCGGCCAGCCAGGCCATGAAGCGGGTGAGGTTGGCTTCGGCCAGCGTTGCCTCGTCCGGGATCCAGCCGCCGGGTTCGGTCACGACTCACTGCCTGCAGTCACGGCGGAGACGTTACAGGCGGCCTCCATCAGCATCCAGCCGGAAAGCTGCACCGACAGATCACGTTCGGCAATCTCCGAACCGGTCACGGCGCCCCCGACTAACTGCGCCTCCTCACCGGCCCCAGCTTCCTTGGTCGGCAGCTCGGCGTCGCGGTCCCAGAACGCGCCGAACAGCGGCAGCCCGTCCACCGTTTGCCGGTAGTCCCACGCCGACCTGGCCGACGACAGCACTATCTGGCGGGCGGTGTCGCGGGCCACGGCGTCGTCGGCGGAGTCACCGGGCAGGGTGGTGGCTACCAGCGCGAGATAGCGCGCGGTGATGCCGGCGAACAGGCCGCCGTCCCCACCACCGGCGCCCGGCAGCACACCCGACGGCGCCATGTGCTCCTTGACGGCCGTGACCAGGCGATGCACCCGCGCGACGTGCCGGGCCCTGGCCTCCGCCCCGGTGCGGGCGGCCAGCTCGGTCTCCAGCCCGAGCACCGCGCCCTGGCAGTAGGTGTACTGCGCTCGGACCAGCGAGCCGGCCTTGATGCCGTCGAACACCAGGTGCGTCTCCGGGTCGATCAGCGTGCGGTCGATCCAGTCGCCCATCTGCTCGGCCCGCTTCAGGCGGTCCCCATAGTCGTCTGTGTAGCGGGCCAGGAAGATCCCGGCCGGGCCGTTGGCGGGGGCGTTGAAGAACTGGTCTTGCTTGCGCCACGGGATGCCGCCGCCGTCCTCGGGCACCCAGGCCTTGACCAGCTGGTCGGCGAGCTTGGGCAGGGCCCGCCGGCGCTCGACGCCGGCGATCCGCGCAGCGCGTTCGAGCGCCAGCGCCAGCCAGGCCATGTCGTCGTAATAGTTGTTGATCCACGAGAAGTTGTTGCGCAGCCGGTGCGCGCGGACCTGCCGGTTGATCCTGGTGCGCCGTTCCGGCTGTGGGTCGCGCAGCTCCGCGTCGACCAGACAATCCAGCAGGTGCGCCTGCCACCAGTAGTGCCAGGTGCCGAACAGCCGATCCCGCCGCTTCGACGGCCAGCCCACCACTCCCAGCTGAGTTCCCGGCATCGCCCAGAGACGCTTGAGGTGCCGTTGCGCGACAGCGGCTTCGGAGCTGGCCGCCCGGTTGACCCATAGCTGATCCATAACTGTAGATCCTGCCTCAACAGGGTGGGCACTCCGGGCCCCGACTGTGAATCCGGGGCGGAAAAATCGCCGCCGAAATTCCGCCTCATGTTCACACTCAAAGCCGTCAGCTCACACTGGATGCCTGCTACCAGGCGTGCGACAGGTCCGCGTGCTGTCGAATCCAGGCGTGCATCGCGATCCCGGCGGCGACGCCGGCGTTGATGCTGCGCGTCGAGCCGAACTGAGCGATCGACACCGTGATCGCCGCGCCCGCGCGAATGTCATCGGTGATGCCGGGACCCTCCTGACCGAACACCAGTAGACACTCCCGGGGCAGTGGCGTCTCCTCCAGCCGCGACGCACCCGGTACGTTGTCCACCGCGACCGCGGTCAGCCCGGCGGCCGCGGCGAAGTCCAGCAACTCGGCGGTGCTGTCATGATGGCACAGCCGCTGGTAGCGGTCGGTCACCATGGCGCCGCGTCGGTTCCAGCGGCGGCGTCCCACGATGTGCACGGTGTGCACGGCGAAGGCGTTGGCGGTGCGCACCACCGAGCCGATGTTGGCGTCGTGGCCGAAGTTCTCGATCGCCACGTGCAACGGGTGCCGGCGCCTGTCGATGTCGGCGATGATCGCCTCCCGGGTCCAGTACCGGTAGGCGTCGACGACGTTGCGAGAATCGCCCTCCCGCAACAGGACTGGGTCATACCGCGGGTCGTCGGGAAAGTCCCCGACCCAGGGCCCGACGCCGCCGGCCGATGTCCCCCATTCGGTGGGTCCCGGTTCGCTCATCGCTGCGTCCACACTCCGGCGTGGGTGCCGTCAATCGCCACGGTCGCGTAGAGCAACGCCTCGTTGATTTCGCCTTGAGTGCACAGCGACGCGTTGACGTGCACCGAGTCCAACGACGCGTCGGGCAGGATCAGGACCGACGATCCGTAGACTGTGCAGGCCTGGTTTAGTCCCCGGCCCGGCTGAGGGTACCTCCCGCTTGCGGGGGACGTCGGCGAGGCGAGGAGCATCATCGGGCCGCCGCGCTTGGCGGAGTCGTCGCGATACCGGGCCGCGACGGCGTCGGCCTCCAAACCCAGCAGCATGTAGCCGTTGCCGGTGAACGCCCCTGGGTCACCGAGTTGTGCCTTGGTCACCGGGGTGCCGTCGGCGCGCCAGGCCGACAGGCTGGTGGTCTTGACCACCAGGCCGGTGTCGTTGGCGTTCGTCGGCATCAGCCCCACCGGGAACGCGGCGGGGTAGGCGGCTGAGGTGTTGGGGATCCGTTCGCGCGGCGAGTAGCCGTACACCCCGCGGACCTGGCTTCGATCCTTCAGCGGCCCAAGGCAAACCGTGCCGGTGAGCCGGCCCGGAGGCGCCGACAGCGGCGAGGGGATATCCCGCACACCGGTCATCGCGGTGTCGCAGCTGCCCAGCGCGGCGGACTCCATGGGGTGCGCAAGCGCGCCGTAGAGCCCAAACCGCAGGTCCTCGGGCGGCGCGTGCGGGTCCTGCGCGGACGCAACACTGGCGTCAATGTCGACCAGCACGTAGTCGCCGTCCCAGCGCAGGTTCGACACCGACATGTTCCAGCCCAGCAGCGCCAGCGATTCCCCGAGCCGCGCGCCCTGGGCGCCGTAGGGGCGAGCCGGGTGGTCTGAGCTCGAGCAACCCACCAGGACGGCGGCCATGGCGATCAAAGCACACGCGGTGCGCGTCAGCGTCTGTGGCGCATGGGGCAACTGGTGCATACCGCTCGCGGCCTAGCCGAGCCCCAGCTCGGCAAGGCCCAGCACGCTGCGGTAGGGCAGTCCCTCGGCTTCGATCGCCTCGGCCGCGCCGGTGGCGCGGTCCACCACGGTCGCCACGCCGACCACCTCGCCGCCCGCGTCCTGGACGGCGTGCACCGCGGTCAACGCCGAGTTGCCCGTGGTGCTGGTGTCCTCAACGACCAGCGCCCGCTTACCGGCGACGTCGGTCCCCTCGATAAGACGTTGCAGGCCATGGGTTTTCGCCGACTTGCGTACGACGAACGCATCTATGGGCCGCCCGGGCGCGTGCATGATGGCGGTGGCCACCGGGTCGGCGCCCAGGGTCAGGCCGCCGACCACGGCGTAGTCCCAGTCGTCGGTCAGTTCGCGCATCAGCCTGCCGATCAACGCCGACGCCCGGTGGTGCAGGGTGGCCCGGCGCAGGTCGACGTAGTAGTCCGCCTCGTTGCCGGACGAAAGCGTGACCCTGCCGTGCACCACCGACAGCCGTCGAACCAGATCGGCCAACTCCTCCCGGTCGTCAGCTTCGGCCACGACCGCCCCCGACTCGTTTCACCACGGCCCGCATCAGGCCCCGCGGCATCATTTGCGCGGCGGTGACCACCGCCTTGTATTGCATGCCCGGAATGCTGATCACCTTGCCGGCGGCGATGTCGGCCAGGCTCTGACTGACCACGTCGTCGACTTCCAGCCACATGAACGACGGCAGCTTGGCCATGTCGATCCCGGCGCGGGCGTGGAATTCGGTGTGCACGTACCCGGGACACACCGCGTGCACGCCGACGCCGGTGCCCTGCAGGCCGACGGCCAGGCCCTCGCTGAAGGAGATCACCCAGGCCTTGGACGCCGAGTACGTCGACCCGCGTCCCGGCACCAGCCCGGCGACGCTGGCGATGTTGATGACGGTGCCGGCGCCGGCGTCGAGCATGGCCGGCAAGGCGGCCCGGGTGAGGTGCATGACGGAGGTGACGTTGACGTCGAGTTGCGCCTGCAACACCGCGGGTTCCGTTGCCCAGAAGTCGGCCTTGGTGCCGAAGCCTGCGTTGTTGACCAGGACGCGCACTCCCCGGGCAAGGCGTTCCCCGACCTTCGCGCGGTCGGCGGCATCGGTCAGGTCCGCGGGCAGGATCTCGACGTTGCCCGCCTGGCCCTCAAGTTCGCCCGCCAGATTGGTCAGCCGGTCGACGTCGCGGGCGACCAGGACCAGGTCGTAGCCGTCGCGTGCGTAGCGTCGCGCGAAGCCCGCGCCGATCCCGGATGTGGGCCCCGTGATCAGGGCGACAGGGCGGGGCATGAGCGCCATCCTAATGACGGGCTCGAACCGCTCTCGAACCGCTCTCGAACCGCTCTCGAACCGCTCTCGAACCGCTCTCAGAGCTGGTAGTTGTTGGCCTGACGACCGTTTCGCTGCGACGGAGGCGGACGGCGATCCGCTTCGGAGCGGCCCTCAGCGCGGGGCTGCTCGCGGCGCACTGGCTCCTGGGCGCGGCGGCTCGCCTCAACATCCGAGCCCAGCAGTCCGGCCACCTCCGGTTGAGCGCGTCGGGGCGGCAGCTCCGCGCGGCCGGCCGGCGCCAAGGGCCGACTCGGCGCCGCGTTGCGAAGTTTCGCCGGTGCTCCCGCTTCCGCACCGGTCTCCTCCGGCACCGGCGGCAACACCCGAAGCAGGTCGTTGAACTGACGCACAGTGCGCAGGCCCTCGTCCCATTGGGTGCGCGTGCTGGTGATCGGCATTGCGACCAGCGTCCAGTTCTGCTCGTTCCACATGATCTCGGCGGCGTCGGGCGCGGTGTGCGCGAACGTGACCATGCGCCGGTCGCAGGCGCGCCGGGCCGCGTCCAGATTGGTGGAATACACCATCCGCGGACCGATCGCGCCCAGCAGCCAAATGTCGCTTTCCCGAGGCTCTTTCAGGCCCTTGAGCCGCAGGTCCACCACGACGTTGGTGCCGATCTTGCGGTGCAGCGCGATGACGGTGGCGACCTCTTCGAGGTCGAATATGTACACCGCCTCGCCGCGGATCTGACCCAGCACGACGTTGTGCGCGGGGACATCGCCGACCGTCGACATCACCCCGCGCTTCCAGCGCTTGAGGATCTCGGTCGATTCACGCTCGTAGTCGAAGCCATGCGAACGCGCCCACGACTTGCGGCGCCGGCTGCGCCCGCGGCGTCGATCGATGTCGACGTACAGCAACACCCCCGCACCGACAAAGCACAGTGCGGAGAGCGTGAACCAAAGGGGGACCATCCAAGACAGGGTATCTGCTGTTGGGCCGGAACACAGAAGCCCAGCAGGTCACAACCCAATCACAGCAGGTAACGCCTGCCGGAGGATGGTCCCCCGCCCGCAACCGGGGGTCGGTTAACCCAGGATCAGGGAATCACCGTCGGGGCTGACGTTCACCGGAACGGTGTCGCCGTCGTGCACGTCACCGGCCAGCAGCAGCTTGGCCAACTGGTCGCCGATGGCCTGCTGCACGAGCCGGCGCAACGGCCGAGCGCCATAGACCGGGTCGAATCCGCGCTGCGCGAGCCACTGCTTGACCGCCAGCGACACCTCCAGCGTGAGGCGACGCTGAGCCAGCCGCTTCTGCAGCTGGGCCAACTGGATGTCGACGATCGAGACCAGCTCACCGGGCTCCAGGCCGTGGAAGATGATCACGTCGTCGAGCCGGTTGATGAACTCCGGCTTGAACGCCGAGCGCACCGCGGCCATCACCTGCTCCTCGCTACCGCCCGACCCCAGATTGGACGTCAGGATCAGGATGGTGTTGCGGAAGTCGACCGTACGGCCCTGCCCGTCGGTCAACCGGCCCTCGTCGAGCACCTGCAACAGCACGTCGAACACGTCCGGGTGGGCCTTCTCGATCTCGTCGAAAAGGATCACCGTGTACGGACGGCGACGCACCGCCTCGGTCAGCTGGCCGCCCTGGTCGTAGCCGATGTAGCCCGGAGGGGCGCCGACGAGCCGGGCGACCGAGTGCTTCTCGCCGTACTCGCTCATGTCGATGCGGACCATCGCGCGCTCGTCGTCAAACAGGAACTCCGCCAGCGCCTTGGCCAGCTCGGTCTTGCCGACGCCGGTCGGACCCAGAAACATGAACGAACCGGTCGGCCGGTTCGGGTCGGCGACGCCGGCCCGGCTGCGACGGACCGCGTCCGAAACCGCCTGCACGGCCTTCTTCTGCCCGATGACGCGCTTGCCCAGCTCATCTTCCATGCGCAGCAGCTTGGCGGTCTCGCCTTCCAGCATCCGTCCGGCGGGGATGCCGGTCCACGCCGACACCACCTCGGCGATGTCGTCGGGTCCGACCTCCTCCTTGAGCATCACCTGCTCGTGGGCCTGCGCTTGCGGGAGCGCGGCGTCGAGTTTCTTCTCCAACTCGGGGATGCGCCCGTAGCGCAGCTCGGCGGCCTTGGCCAGGTCCCCGTCGCGCTCGGCCCGCTCGGATTCCCCGCGCAGGGTCTCCAGCTGTTCCTTGAGCTCGCGGACGACGTCGATGGCGTTCTTCTCGTTCTGCCAGCGGGTGGTGAGCTCGGCGAGCTCTTCCTTCTTGTCGGCCAGCTCGGCGCGCAGCTTCTCCAGCCGCTCCTTGGACGCCTCGTCCTCTTCTTTGGACAGCGCCATCTCTTCGATTTCCAGCCGGCGCACCAGCCGTTCGACCTCGTCGATCTCCACGGGCCGCGAGTCGATCTCCATTCTCAGCCGGCTGGCCGCCTCGTCGACCAGGTCGATGGCCTTGTCCGGCAGGAAACGCGCGGTGATGTAGCGGTCCGATAGCGTCGCGGCGGCCACCAGCGCGGAGTCGGTGATGCGGACACCGTGGTGCACCTCGTAGCGCTCCTTCAGGCCGCGCAGGATGCCGACGGTGTCCTCCACCGACGGCTCGCCGACGAACACCTGCTGGAAGCGCCGCTCCAGCGCGGCGTCCTTTTCGATGTACTTGCGGTACTCGTCGAGCGTGGTGGCGCCGACCAGCCGCAGCTCGCCGCGGGCCAGCATGGGCTTAATCATGTTGCCGGCGTCCATCGCGCCCTCGCCGGTCGCGCCGGCGCCCACGATGGTGTGCAGCTCGTCGATGAACGTGATGATCTGCCCGGCGGAGTTCTTGATGTCGTCGAGGACGGCCTTGAGCCGTTCCTCGAACTCGCCGCGGTACTTCGACCCGGCCACCATCGAGCCGAGGTCGAGCGCGACGATCGTCTTGTCGCGCAGGCTTTCCGGCACGTCGCCGTCGACAATGCGCTGGGCCAGGCCCTCCACGATTGCGGTCTTGCCGACGCCGGGCTCGCCGATCAGCACCGGGTTGTTCTTGGTGCGACGGGACAGCACTTGTACGACGCGGCGAATCTCGTTGTCCCGCCCGATGACCGGGTCGAGTTTGCCTTCCCGGGCGCGCGCCGTCAGGTCGGTGGAGTACTTTTCCAGCGCCTGGTAGGTGGCCTCCGGCTCGGGGTTGGTGACCCGGGCGCTGCCGCGCACCTTGACGAACGCCTCGCGCAGTGCCTGCGGGGAGGCGCCGTGGCCGGTCAACAGCTTGGCGACGTCGGAGTCGCCGGTGGCCAGCCCCACCAACAGGTGCTCGGTCGAGACGTACTCGTCGTCCATCTCGGTGGCCAGCTGCTGGGCCGTGGTGATGGCGGCCAGCGACTCGCGCGACAGCTGTGGCTGCGCGCTGGCGCCGCTGGCCTGCGGCAGCCGGTCCAGCAGGCGCTGGGCTTCGGTGCGGATGGTGGCGGGCTCGACGCCGACGGCCTCCAGTAGCGGCGCGGCGATCCCGTCAGCCTGCGTCAGCAGCGCCATCAGCAGGTGAGCGGGCCTGATCTCGGGGTTGCCGGCGGCCGAGGCCGCCTGAAGCGCCGAGGTGAGCGCCGCCTGGGTCTTGGTGGTCGGGTTGAAAGAGTCCACGACAGCTCCGTTCGGTACGTCTGAATGCTTGTCGGCTTCTTCAACGCCGTCAAGGTTGAGTCTGTTCCGCTCAACCCTAGCAAGGGGTGCGTACCGGGAGAGGATCACGTCACTTAACCTGCCGGCCAGCGGCAAGCCTACAATCGAGGCCCGTGGGCTTAGAGGACCGCGACTCGTTGCGTCTTTTGCGCGACGCCTTCGCACCGGAGGACCCCGGCCTCACGAACGAATTAGTGCACCGGTTCTACACCCACTGGTTTGCCCTCGACGTCTCCGTGCGCGACCTGTTCCCACCAGAAATGCAGGCCCAGCGAGCCGTTTTCGCCCACGCCCTGCACTGGGTCTACGGCGAGCTGGTCGAGCAGCGTGCGGAGGAGCCGGTGTCGTTTCTCGCCCAGCTGGGACGTGATCACCGCAAGCACGGCGTGCTGCCAACCCACTACGACACGTTGCGCCGCGCGTTGTATGCGACGCTGCGTGACCACCTGGGCCATCCAAGCCGTGGAGCCTGGACCGATGCCGTCGACGCGGCGGCCAAGCAGTCGCTCAACCTGATCACCGGCGTGATGAGCGGCGCCGCCGAGGCCGAGGACGGCCCCGCCTGGTCGGACGGCACGGTGATCGAGCACATCCGGGTTTCGCGTGATCTCGCGGTCGTGCGGCTGCGTCTCGACCGCCCCATGCATTACTACCCCGGTCAGTACGTCAACGCGCAGGTTCCGCAATGCCCGCGCCGCTGGCGTTATCTCAGCCCCGCGATCCCGGCCGATCCGGACGGCCGGATCGAGTTCCACGTCCGGCAGGTTCCCGGCGGCCTGGTCAGCACCGCGATCGTCGGCGAAACCCGCCCCGGGGACCGGTGGCGGCTGTCCAGTCCGCATGGTGGCCTGCGGGTCGACCGCGGGGACGGCGACGTGCTCATGGTGGCGGGCAGCACCGGCCTGGCGCCACTGCGGGCGCTGATCCTGGACCTCAGCCGCTTCGCGGAGAACCCGCGCGTGCACCTCTTCTTCGGCGCTCGCTACCGCTGCGAACTCTACGACCTGCCCACCCTCTGGCAGGTGGCCTCGCACAACCCGTGGCTGTCGGTCTCGCCGGTCTCGGAGTACGGCCGCGACCCGTCGTGGGCCGCCGACTATCCCGACGTCACGCCGCCGCGCGGACTGCACGTACGCCAAACCGGCCGGCTGCCCGACGTGGTCACCAAGTACGGCGCCTGGGGCGACCGGCAGATCCTGATCTGCGGCGGACCCGCGATGGTCCGCGCCACCAAAGCGGCGCTGATCGCCAAAGGTGCCCCGCCGGAGCGGATTCAGCACGACCCTCTGTCGAGATGAATCCTGTGGAGATGAGTGGAGGCGAGCCATGCAAGTAGTCAAGCTGAGCGACCCGGCGTCGTCGGTGGCCGCCCAGTTCGTGCCCGTCGCGGGCATGATCGGCACCTCGCTCACCGACGCCGGCGTGCAACTGCTCGGGCAACGACGCGGCCTGGATGCCTACGTCGAGGCGGGGAAGACGATGGGCATCCCGATCTTGTATCCCTGGGCAAACCGCTTGGGCGCCAACACCTATACCGCGCAAGACGTGACGGTGAGCCTGAAACCGGGCGAAAACGCCGTTCGTGCCGACCCCAACGGGCTGCCCATCCACGGCGTCCTGGCCGCCTACCCGGGCTGGCGGGTCACCGCCCAATCGGGGAATGAGCTGACCGCCGACCTCGACTTCGGCGCCGATCCGCGACTGCTGGCCAGCTTCCCGTATCCGCACGTGCTGACGGTCGCGGTCCGACTGGCCGAGCGCACCTTGACGATTCGCACCACGGTCACCGCAACCGGCGACAAGGCGGTCCCGCTGTGCTTCGGCTTCCACCCCTATCTGCAGCTCCCGGGGGCGGCCCGCAGCGAGTGGATCATCGAGACGCCACCGTTGCGGCATCTGCACCTCGACGGACAGGGCCTGCCCACCGGGGAATCGGAACCGCAACCGGCCCGGACGGAACGGTTGGGCGACAACGCGTTTGACGACGGCTACGACGAGGTCGCCGATGGGGCGGTGTTTGCGCTATCCGGCGGCGGCCGACGTATTGAGGTGCACTTCGAGCAGGGGTATCCGGCGGCGCAGATCTTCGCGCCCCGGGTCGAGGATGTGTTGTGTTTCGAGCCGATGACCGCACCGACCGATGCGCTGCGGCGCGGGGGCTACCGATCGGTGAGCCCCGGCGAGCCGGCGGTCACGCAGTTTTCCATCCGCGTATAGGGCAAGGCAGGTTGAACGCCGCGCGAAGCTTTTTTGACAGGTGTCGAAATGTGCGCGGCTGAGCGGTATCGTCAGCGCCAATCCTTTGCAGGAGGCGCAGGTGGGCACTGACAGCAGCGGTGCATCGATCGATGAATTACTGGACCGCGCGGTGCGGGCCATCAACGCCGGCGACCAGGCGACCGCGACCACACTGGCCAGCCAGGTGCTTTCGGTCGACCGCGGCAACCCAGAAGCCGAGGAGCTGCTCAACGCGCGAGCTCGCTACGGGGAGATCCGCCGACTGACAATCATGTTCGTCGACCTTGTCGACTCGACGGCGCTGTCCACCCGTCTGGAGCCCGAGGCCTATCACACCCTGGTCGGACGCTACCGCGACGAAGTGCGCCGGATCGTCGACCGATACGAGGGCCATATCTGCTCGATCAAGGGCGACGGATTGTTGGCCGTTTTCGGGCACCCCAAGGCGCATGAGGACGACGTGCGACGCGCCGTCGTCGCGGGGCTGGACATCACCCGCGCCGTCGCGCAGCTCAGCGAGCGGGCCGAACGCAAGTTCGGCGTGGCGATCAGCGTGCGGGTCGGAATCCACCGCGGCCTGGTCTATCTCGACACCGACCAGGACGACGTCTACGGCTTCGCCGCGAACCTTGCCGCTCGTGTTGCCGGTTTGGCCGAGCCGGGATCGATAGCGGTGTCGGACGCGGTCGCGCCACTGGTGGGTCACGTGTTCGAACTCAGCACACGTCCGGCGGCGCCGGTGAAGGGCGTCGACGGCTTGATCGGCTTTCACCAGGTGCTCGGAGAGCGGCCGGAGGCGCCACCGCTGGGGTCGCCGGCCATGGTCGGCCGTGACCGTGAGCGTGACTGGCTGCAGCAGAGCTGGCAGCGGGCGCGTGAGGCAGCGCTGAGCACTCCGGCGGTGGTCTTCCGTGGTGAACCGGGCATCGGTAAGACTCGGCTCGCCAATGAAGCAGCCGAAATGGTTGGGGGCTCGGGCGGCACCGTCCTCGAACTCAGGGGTTCGCCGCTGCATACCGACACCGGCCTGCATCCGGTGCGCAGGCTGCTGGAGCGCCGATGCGGCATCACCCGGCTCACCGACGGTGCCGAGCGGTTGCGCTTGCTTCAAGCCGAACTGCGCGGCTGCGGGCTGGATCCCGAAACAGCCGTGCCTTTGCTCGCGCCGGTAATCGGCGTCGGTCCCGAACACGGTTATCACCCGGCGGCCATGGAAGGCCGCACTCTCTACGAGTTAATCGGCGCAACGGTGCACCGCTACGTGCTGTCGTGCCTGCACGACCAGCCGGGCCTCATCATTGCCGAAGACGTGCACTGGTTCGACCCGTCGACCATGGAATTGCTCAAGTCGCTGCTCGCGGCCACGGACGGGCGACTGATGATGGTGGTGACCGGTCGCGAGGGTGATTGGCTGCCGAACAATTGGCCCACAACGGTTTTCGAGCTGGCACCCCTCACCGACGAGCAGTCCGACGCATTGATCGAAGCTTTGGATCCGTCCGTGTCGGACGCGCAGCGGGCCGCGGTGCGCGAGCGGTGCGACGGGGTGCCGTTCTACATCGAGCATGTGGTGGCGGGCCTGGACGTGACCGGTCCCGGGCCAGAAGTACCGGAGGCGCTGTACGAGCCGCTATTCGCCCGACTGCACGCCCGCAGCGATGTGGTGCCGGTGGTCGAGGCGGCCGCCGTGATCGGACGCGCCGGGGACCTTCCGTTGCTTCGCTCCGTGGTCGGACGCGGCGCCGAAGACGTCGATGACGTGGTAAACGAACTTGTGCGGGCGCGTGTGCTCGAACGACGCGGGACCGACGGCTGGCGATTCCGCCACGAGCTGCTCCGCAAAGTGGCAGCCGAGCTGGCCCCACCGTCGCTGCGCCGTGACCTGCACCTCCGGGCCGCCCACGCGCTGGTCGACGCAGCGTCCGCCGCCGAACCGGACTGGCGTGTGGTCGCAACCCATTTCGAGCAGGCCCAGCAATATGACCAAGCCGTCGAGGCCTACCAAAAGGCCTCCGACGACGCCCGACGGCGTGGCGCCGTACACGAAGCGCTGGCTTGCCTCACGAACGCACTTACGCAGCTAACCAACTGCGCGGCGGGACCCGCGCGGGACCGCGGCGAGATCGCGATCCGGCTGGAGCGCGGCTTTCTCACTGGTGCCCTCGAGGGTGGCACCAGCGGCGAGGCACCCGCCGATTTCGAACGGTGCCTGGCTTTGGCGAGCAGCGGCAACTACGAAGACGAGTTGTTCACCACGCTCACCGCGCTGATCGGCTACTACCTGCCGCGGGCCGAACTCCGCCGTGCCCGTGAACTGCTCGACTCACTGTCCGCCCGAATTACCAGAGATCGACCCTGGAGTCGTCCCGTAATAGCCTCATCGTTGGGTTCGGTGGATTGGCTGGAAGGTGACTTCGCCGCGGCCCGCGGAAATCTGTCGCGGGCGCTTGCCGAACGTGCAGCCGCCGATCCTGCGGTGCTGGACGCCGCGTCGTGGGTGACGGTAGACCCGATCGCCGCGGCACACCAGTACCTGGCATTGACGCACACGGTGTGTGGGGACCTCGATCGCGCCAATGCCGAGTTGGCCGACTCAGTGCGGCGCTCCGATAGCCTGAGCTTTCCCCACGATTCCTGCAACCGGGCCCAAACGTATTTCGTGGAGATCTGGGTTTGCCTGGAGACCGGCCAGACCGAGCAGGCGGCCACCCTGGTTGGCCGCCTTCGCCGGCTGAGCGAGCAATCGGGGCTCGACCTGTGGCAGTGGGTGGGCAGAACCGAACACAACACCGTCAAGGCGCTGACCGCGCTGGATGCCGGCGCCGACGCACCCACTCTGCTGGCCTGCGCCGAGAAGGTAGCGCTGCACGTGGACGGCTCGCGGCACATGCATCTCAACGTCTATCTCACTTTTAAAGATGCGATCATCGGACGCCTGCTCATTGCCGCCGGTCAGCCGGAGAAGGCGCGCGAACGATTGGATATGGCGCTGCGGCACGCGCACGAAACGGGAATGCGCTTCCACGACGCCGAGTTGATGCGCGTGCGCGCACACACGTTCACAGACCCGCAGGAACGTCGCAACGCCTTGGCCGCCGCGCTCGAGTTCGCACGCCACCAGGGCGCGACGCTGTTCGAACTGCGCTGCCTGCTGGATTCCTACGACCTGCTCGGTGACGGGGATCGCTCCGAGCTCGCCGATGCCGTCCGTCTCTTCCCCGGCGACGCTCGTTGGCCGGAATTCGCACGGGCGCAAGAGATCCTCTCCTGACCTGCCCGGGTCAGAGGTAAGCCCTATCCAGCTTTTCGGGGGTATTCGATATTCCTTCGAACGCCCGGATGTTGTCGGCAACGTTGCGGCTCTCGTGCTTGGCGACGGCGCGAACGAGTGCAGAATACGGTGTCAACCGGGCGGGCGGTTGCAAGTACCAGGATCCCATCGCCGCCGTCCACGCCAACTGGTGCACGCGCTTCTGCTCGGCGCTCTCCGGGTGCATAGCCATGTAGATGGCGAATAACCAAGCCCCGGTACGCAACTTCGTCAGCACCCGATCGAACACGCCGAGCTCATCCGGCATCAGCCGCCGCATCCAGCGCAACTCCGGCGACAGCCGCTGCATCACGTCAACCATGCCGGGCATCTGTGAGCAGAGCACTGCGTTGACGCGGTTGAAATCGTTCGTCAGCGTGTCCAGCGAGTCGGCCGCAATCGTGAAGCACGCCATGCCCAGATCGAAACTGATGTGTGCATTAAATGCGCTCATCATGTGCTGCAGAATGATTGCTTTACCGTCCTGGTCCCCGACGAAGGCGACCTCCCACGGCAGTGTCAGACCTTGGCACTCGTTCGGGTAAAAGTACGCATTCAGCGCGTCGAAGTAGCGCTGAGCGAACGCGACGTCCAGCTGCGCAACGCGGCGCCCATCGTCGAATTGACCATCGTTGATGGCTTGACGAATGGCGAGGGTGATGCGCTTGTATACGACAGCGAAGTAGCCGAGGTGGCTGCCTGTGTCGATGGACCAGTCGACGATCTGATCCACATTGTGCAAAACGTCGTCGACGTTCTCAGCTTCTTTCAAGCGGGGCATTTGGAGCAGTGGGTGAGGATGCAACGAAGCAGACATCTCAGGAAACCCTCCTTTTCGGAAATCACCAAGCGTTCGGGCGTTTCACGCCGACAACTCCCAGCTGCGGGCGAGGTGATCGGGGATGTCGAACGGCGCCCGCTCGCCACCTCGCTCGAACGCGAACATCCCGCGCACCAGCTCGCGCCCCAGTGGGCGGGCCATGCGCGACATCAGGTGATAGCAGGGCAGCTCCCGCTCGACCTGGCCCAATACGTGCACAAAGAACCAGTCGGCGATGCGCTCGAACGGGCTGAGGTCGGCGGTGAGATCGGATTTCGGAACGTCCAACAGGTCGGCGGTCTCGTCGCCGATCAGGTGGCGGATCAACGGCGGGATCGTGTCGTCGAACCGGCGCAAGGGCGTTAACTCATCAAGCAGATCCAGGAGCGCACTGGTCATGTCCTGACCTTCGGGCGACGCCATGAACTGCCGACGCCGGATGGCGTCGACCAGCGCGGTGGCGTCGTCGCCCCCGTGCACGAGCAGCTCGTCGCGCACGCCCATCAGGTGGCCGATGACGTTCCACAGATGCAGGTACGCGTCGACGTCCTTGGCTGACACGCGCACGCCGAGGCGAGGCATCGGCTCGGCAACGACGTAAGAGAAGGTGAGCAGTGACCCGGCCATGTCCTCCTGGTTGATCGGTGTGCCCCACTCGGGATGCCACATGCCGGGCGTCTTTTCGTTGCGGGCCTTGATCAAGTGGCGAACGGCGGCGTGCATCAGGCGGACGCGCTGGATGGTGCGCCGGCCCCTGCCGTGTTCGTCGAGGCCGCCAACGGCGAGCACGTCCATCAGGAACTGGCCGGTCTCCATCACCCGCCGCCGCGCGTCGGTATCGAGCCGGGCGGTCAGGTAGAGCACCTTCACGCCCCTCGCCGCGGCGTAGGACCCCGGCAGCGACGCGCAGAACAGGCAGAGCGTGATGAGAACACCCCATGTCTCGAATAGCTGCTGCGCGCGCTTGATCTTGCCCATATCGGCCCAATCGGGCAGGCGCAGCGATTCGACCAGGTAGGCGCGGATCTCGTCCGGCAACTCCTCCGGCACCGGCTGGTCATTGCGCACCAGCGTCCGCATGATCGCGCTGACCGCGTCGACGCCGCCGCGCTCGAACACGGCCGCGACCGGCGCGTCAGCTACCGGATCGCCCAGCTCCCGCATGCGGTCGAGCAGCGCGTCCGTCCATCTGGAGCTTTCGTTGCCGCCCGTCATACGAGCAACCTGTCAGCTTTGCGCGCCTATCGCGCGCGTAGTCGACTACCCGATTGCGGCTGGAAACCGGTTACCGAGACCTGCGGGGCTGCCAAACCACCAGTGCGTTGCTCTTGGGCACCACCGCGAGGTCGCGGCGCCGGCCGGCACGCACCTGCGCCAAGTCCTCGGTCAACTCCCTAACCCGCGCCTGCAGCGCCTCGACCTGGTTGGTCAGCTCGATGATGCGCTTGATGCCGGCCAGGTTGACGCCTTCGTCCTGGGAGAGCCGCTGCACCTCGCGCAGCAGGTCGACGTCATTCTGCGAATAACGCCGTCCCCCACCGGAGGTGCGGCGCGGGCTGACCAGGCCGAGCCGGTCGTAGGTGCGCAGGGTTTGCGCGTGCATGCCGGCCAGTTCGGCGGCCACCGAAATCAGGAACGTCCGGGCTTCTTCTTCCCTGCGATTCCGGGAGTTTCCAGCCATCAGCGATTACCCACCCATCCGGCCCTTGGGTCAAAACCGCTGGCCCGCTCGGCGGCCGCGTAGGCCTCCAGCGCCTCCAGGGCAGTGCCTTCCACATTGGACGGCACGGCCACCTTCACCGTGACGAGCAAATCCCCGCTGCCGCCGCTGCGCTTGGGCACGCCGCGTCCACGCACCCGCAGGATGCGGCCGTCGGCGGTGCCCTTGGGCACCCGGACGCCGACCTTGCCGTCCAGCGTGGGCACCGAAAGTGTTGTGCCCAAGGCCAGTTCGGTGAAGCTGACTGGAACCTTCACCGTCAGGTCATCGCCGTCACGGCCGAAGACCTTGTGCGGCCGCACGTGCACGGTCACGTACAAGTCCCCCGACGGCGCCCCGCGCAAGCCGGCCTCGCCCTGCCCGGGCAGCCGGATCCGTTGTCCGTCCTCGACGCCGGGCGGGATCCGCACGTTGATGGTGCGCGTACGGGTGGTCACACCGGTGCCTTTGCACTCGTCGCAGGGGTGCTCGATGATCGAGCCGCTGCCCCGGCAGTCGGTGCAGGGTTCGGAGAAACCGAACGCACCCTGGTTGCGGTTGATGACACCGGAACCGTTGCAGCTGGGGCACACCTTCGGGCTGGTGCCCGGCCGCGCGCCGCTGCCGTGGCAGTTGGTGCACGGCGCCGGGCTGGTCAGCCGCAGCGGCATCGCCACGCCTTTGGCGGCCTCGACGAAGTCCAGTTGCGTCTCGGTCTCCAGGTCGTTGCCGCGTCGCGGCCGGCTGGGGCGCGCGCCGGCGCCGCGCCCGAACAAGCCGCCGAACAGGTCACCGATGTTGGCGCCCCCGCTTCGGCCGGCCGCGTCAAACAAATCGTTGAGGTTGAACTCGGCGCCATCAGCACCATAGCCGCCCTCGCCGAACCCCCCGGTGTCGAACCGGCGGCCGCCGAAGCGGCCGCCCGCGAACAGCCGACGCGTTTCGTCGTACTCCTTGCGCTTGGCCGGGTCCGACAACACGTTGTGCGCCTCGGAGACCGCTTTGAACCGTTCACCGGCGGCGGGGTTGTCGGGGTTGGCGTCGGGATGCAGGTCGCGCGCTAGCTTTCGGTAGGCGCGTTTAATCTCGTCGGGACTGGCGTCAGAGGAGACGCCCAGCTCCTTGTAGAAGTCCTTTTCGACCCATTCACGCTGGGCCATGTCGCGTCACCCCCTTTCACCTTTCTGTTCTCTTGTAGTGCTGATTGTGTGGTCTACCCACCGGAGCTGCCGGCTTTATCGTCCGATTCGGCGGGTTCGGTTTCTGCAGCGCCCTCACCGGCGACCGTGTCCACGACCGCGACCAGAGCGTGGCGCAGCACCTGCTCTCCCAGCTTGTAGCCCTGCCGCATGACCGTGCCAATCACCGGTTTGGAGCCGTCGGCGCCGTCGCCCTCGTGCTGCACGGCCTCGTGCAGCACCGGGTCGAAGTCCTCGCCCTCCGCGCCGAACGCCGTCAGGCCGAGCCCGGTCAGCGCGTCCATCAGCTTGTCGGCGACCGACTTCAGCGGCCCGGAATCCAGGTCGCCGTGCTTGCGTGCCCGATCGAGATCGTCGAGCACACCCAGCAATTGGTTCACGACGGCGGCCTTGGCCCGGTCCGCCGCCGCCTGCTGGTCGCGCAGCGCCCGCTTCCGGTAGTTGGCGAAGTCGGCCTGAACCCGCTGCAGATCACCGAGCAGTTCGGCCGCCTTGTTGGCCTCCTCGGGAGTTTCGCCCGCGAACGCCCCCGGCGCCGACCCGCTAGAGGTCGGGCCGGAGGCACTCTGCCGTACTTCGCCGGTCTCAGGATCGATGCGCCGTTTGTCGGTGACCGTTACCTGTTCCTGGTTTCCTTCGGTCATTGGGACTCCCGGTCGTCATCGACCACCTCCGCGTCCACGACGTCATCGGCCGAGCCGGACGCACCGCCTTCCGCAGCGCCGGCTTGCGCGCCTGTGGCCTGGGTGGCCTCGTAGATCGCCTGTCCGAGCGCCTGCGACTCCTGGCCCAGTTTCTCCATCGCCGACTTGATCGCGGTGATGTCGGTGCCGCCCAGTGCCGTCTTGGCTTCCGCCACGGCGGCTTCCACCTTGCTCAGGGTGTCCTCGGGAACCTTTGGACCACCTTCGGCTTCGCGCTGTTCGGTGACGAACTTCTCCGTCTGGTAGACGAGCGTCTCGGCCTGGTTGCGAACGTCGGCCTCCTCGCGCCGCTGGCGGTCCTCCTCGGCGTGCGCCTCGGCGTCCTTGATCATCCGGTCGATCTCCTCCTTGGACAGGCCGGAGCCCTCCTGGATCTTGATCGTGTTCTCCTTGCCGGTGCCCTTGTCCTTGGCCGTGACGTGCACGATGCCGTTGGCGTCGATGTCGAAGGTCACCTCGATCTGCGGGATGCCGCGCGGCGCCGGCGGGATGCCGGTCAGCTCGAAGGATCCGAGCAGCTTGTTGTGCGCGGCGATCTCGCGCTCACCCTGATAGACCTGGATCTGCACCGACGGCTGGTTGTCGTCGGCGGTGGTGAAGGTCTCCGACCGCTTGGTCGGAATCGTGGTGTTGCGCTCGATCAGCTTGGTCATCACGCCACCCTTGGTCTCGATACCGAGGCTCAGCGGCGTCACGTCAAGCAGCAGAACGTCTTTCACCTCACCCTTGAGCACGCCGGCCTGCAGCGCGGCGCCAACGGCCACCACCTCGTCGGGGTTCACGCCCTTGTTGGGCTCCTTGCCGCCGGTGAGCTCCTTGACCAGCTCGGTCACCGCGGGCATCCGGGTGGAACCACCCACCAGCACCACGTGGTCGATGTCGGACACCGAGATGCCGGTGTCGGCGATCACGGACTGGAACGGCTTGCGGGTGCGGTCCAGCAGGTCTTGGGTGATGCGCTGGAACTCCGCCCGCGTCAACTGCTCGTCGAGGAACAGCGGGTTCTTGTCGGCGTCGACGGTGATGTAGGGCAGGTTGATCGAGGTGCTCTGCGAGCTGGACAGCTCGATCTTCGCCTTCTCGGCGGCCTCACGCAGCCGCTGCATCGCCATCTTGTCCTTGGTCAGGTCGATACCGCTGGTGCCCTTGAACTTCTCCACCAGCCAGTCGACGACGCGCTGGTCCCAGTCGTCGCCGCCGAGGTGGTTGTCACCGCTGGTGGCGCGGACCTCGACCACGCCCTCGCCGATCTCCAGCAGGGAGACGTCGAAGGTGCCGCCGCCGAGATCGAAGACCAGGATGGTCTGTTCCTTCTCGCCCTTGTCCAAGCCGTAGGCCAGGGCGGCCGCGGTCGGCTCGTTCACGATACGGAGCACGTTGAGGCCGGCGATCTGGCCGGCGTCCTTGGTGGCCTGACGCTGGGCGTCGTTGAAGTAGGCGGGCACGGTGATGACCGCATCGGTGATGTCCTCACCGAGGTAGGCCTCGGCGTCCCGCTTCAGCTTCATCAGAACACGCGCGCTGATCTCCGGCGCGGTGTACTTCTTGTCGTCGATTTCGATCGACCAGTCGCTGCCCATGTGTCGCTTGACCGAGCGAATGGTGCGGTCGACGTTGGTCACCGCCTGGTTCTTGGCGGGCTGGCCTACCAGCACCTCCCCGTTGCGCGCGAACGCGACGACCGATGGTGTGGTCCTGGAGCCCTCGGAGTTCGCGACGACGACGGGTTCGCCACCCTCTAGAACTGCGACGACGGAGTTGGTGGTCCCGAGGTCGATGCCGACCGCACGAGCCATAGTGATTCCTCCTGAGTAGTAGAGCTTCGGTACTGCAATATGCTGAGTGAACCCCGCTCAAGCCTGCTCCTGGCGACGCTGTGGTGTCAACCAAGACTTGAGTCTAATTCACTCAACTTGTCGATCATGCTAACGGCAGCGGACGCCGTCTTGTTCCCGGGGGTCGCGTCGACTGTGCGTTGCGCGCGCCGATCGTGCGCTGAGGGCCGCAACACCCGACTTAGCTTCAAGGGGCTGACCGGCCTGCGCCACCCGACTTCAACGACGAAGCGACCTACCAACCTGGTCGCGCAAGCATCAGCCACTGGAACGCCGAGCGGCTGCTGGGGGTTATCAGGCAGCGCGCGCGGCGTCGATGCGTTAGCCTTTGGATTCCCGGGGGGAACCACAGCAGGAGCTCGATGTCACCGTCAGACGGCGCGCGGCTCGCGCGCGAAGACGCGGGCTATCACAAGGACCTCAAGAACCGCCAGATCCAGATGATCGGTCTCGGCGGGGCCATCGGAACGGGCCTTTTCCTGGGCGCCGGCGGAAGACTTGCGTCGGCGGGCCCCGGGCTGTTCCTGGTCTACGCGGTGTGCGGCATCTTCGTCTTCTTGATCCTGCGCGCACTCGGCGAGCTCGTCCTGCACCGCCCGTCCTCGGGCTCCTTCGTCTCGTATGCCCGCGAATTCTTCGGCGAGAAGGTGGCTTTCGTCGCCGGCTGGATGTACTGCGTCAACTGGGCGATGACGGGGATCGTGGACACCACCGCGATCGCGCACTACTGCCACTACTGGAACGCGTTTCACACGACCCCCCAGTGGACGCTCGCGTTGATCGCGCTGGTGGTGGTGTTGGCGATGAACCTGATCTCGGTCAAGCTCTTTGGCGAACTGGAGTTCTGGGCCTCGTTGATCAAGGTGCTCGCCCTGGTGACCTTCCTGGTCGTCGGCGCGGTCTTTCTGGTCGGGCGGTTCAAGATCGACGGTCACGACACCGGCGCGTCGCTGTGGGACAGCCACGGGGGCCTGCTGCCGGCCGGCCTGCTGCCCCTGGTGCTCGTCACCTCGGGGGTGGTGTTCGCCTACGCCGCGGTCGAATTGGTGGGCATCGCGGCCGGGGAGACGGTGAATCCGGAGAAGATCATGCCGCGCGCGATCAACTCGGTGGTGTTTCGCATCGCGGTCTTCTACATCGGGTCGACGGTCCTGCTGGCGTTGCTGCTGCCGCACACCGCATACCGGGACCACGTGAGCCCGTTCGTGACGTTCTTCTCCAAGGTCGGATTCGGCGGCGCGGGCAGCCTGATGAACATCGTGGTGCTCACGGCCGCTCTCTCGAGCCTCAACGCCGGGCTGTATTCCACCGGCCGCATCCTGCGGTCAATGGCGATCAACGGCAGCGGCCCGAAGTTCACCGCACCGATGTCGAAGAACGGCGTGCCGTACGGCGGGATCCTGCTCACCAGCGGCATCGGCCTCTTCGGCATCGTCCTCAACGCCGTCAAACCGAGCCAGGCGTTCGAGATCGTGCTGCACATCGCCGCCGTCGGCGTTGTGGTCGCCTGGGGAACGATCGTGGCAAGCCAGCTGCGGCTCTACCGGTTGGCGCGGGCCGGCGTGCTGCAACGGCCCAGCTTCCGGATGCCGCTGGCGCCCTACAGCGGCTATCTCACGCTGGCGTTCCTGGCCGGCGTGGTGATCCTGATGATGTTCGACAAGGTGCAGGGCCCCTGGCTGATGGGAGCGATCGTCTTCGGCGCCGCGGCGCTCATCGGTGGCTGGTTCCTGGTCCGCCACCGGGTGCGGGCCGCGGCCGAAGACACGGCCGTGCCGGCCCGATCTCCCAGCGACCCGTCGGTGGCGGCTTAGGGCCCTACGCAAAGGCGCGCGAATCGGTCACGCACCGGTAAAGCTTCACCATCGGCGCTGCAACCGCCCGCATTCGCAGCGCGTCACTGCAGTCACTTTCGTCACCCGCTGCGTAATCTGATGCCGATATCGAAAGACCTGGGAGTTGCGCGTGCGGTTGTCCCGAAAGGCCCGGTGGGGCCTGGCCGGTGGGTCACTCCTGCTTTCGCCGGTGCTGGTGAGTGCCATGCCGGTGTCCGGCTGCAGCTCCAGCATCGAGGGCAGCCCGGTCGCCTCGCCGGGGGCCGGGCCAACCGAACCCACGTTCCCTACCCCGAGGCCCTCCATCGCGACGCCCGCACCGCCGGCGCCCAGCGTGCCGTCGACCCCACCGACGGCGCCGGGGAGTCCGACCGCGCCGGCCGGCGCCATCCCGCTGCCGCCCGACCAGAACGGTTACGTCTTCATCGAAACCAAGTCCGGCATGACGCGCTGCCAGATCAACAAGAACACGGTGGGCTGCGAGGCGCCGTTCACCAACTCCCCACTGCAAGACGGCGAGCACGCCAACGGCGTCAGCGTCAACGCCGACGGCAGCGTGCAGTGGGTGCTGGGCAACCTGGGAGCGATCCCGACCGTCACCATCGACTACAAGACCTACGAGGCGCAGGGCTGGAAGATCGACGCCACCCCCGACGGCACCCGGTTCACCAACGACCACACCGGGCACGGGATGTTCGTCAGCATCGATAGGGTCAACACGTATTGAGCGCCCGAAAGCGCAGGTCAATTGGTCAGTGGACTGATTTAGTCCGCAGTGAGTCCGCAGCAGATTTGATTGCCGTGTCCAGGCGCACCGCGACGCCGTCGAGGTCGTCGTCAAACAGGTCCGCATACACGTCCAGCATCATCGAGGCCTTCGCGTGCCCCAGCATCCGCTGGACGGCCTTGACGTTGGCTCCGGCACTGACCGCCAGGCTGGCCGCCGTGTGGCGCAGGTCGTGCGGAGTAATCGTGGGAAACGTCTTGTCGGCGGCCTTGCACCTCTCGACTGCCGACGCGAAGTACCGCTTCCGGTAATTCGAGACTCGCAGCAACCTCGCCGCGTTGGCTAGCGAATACCAGGTCTTCACGGCTCTTGCCGACCAGCAACGCCGACAGCTCCGGGACCAGCGCCACCGGAAACGGCACCGAGCGACGCTCCCAAGACTTCGGCGTCGACCACACCAGGCCGTTGAATTCGGTCACCGAGCGGGACACATTCACCCGGCGGCGCAGCATGTCGAAGTCGCCGACCCGCAGCGCGGCCATCTCTCCCCAACGCAAGCCCGTGTAGGCCAGGAACCGCACTACTTCGGGCCGGTAGTCGACGGCGGCGGCCAGCGCGGCCAACTCGACGTGGGTCAGGTGGCCGCGATCTGCATGCTCACGCTTGGGTAACTGGACACCCTCGCAAGGGTTGCGGGGGATCCGGTTGTCGTCCAGCGCGGCACCCATCACCTGACGTAGAACGCCGAATGCGATCTCAATGGTCGCGACGCCAACCTCGTCGGTCACCATCGCAGCCACCCATGCCCGCACCGCCGTCGTCTTCACGTCGACCACCGGCACGTCAGCCCACACCGGGGCCACACGGTTCTCCCACGCTCCTCGGCGGGCCGCGACGGTTCGGGCCTTAATGTGGCCCCTGGGACCGCTCCCATGACTTGTAAACTTCCTCGACCGTCTGTTTCCCGGCTTCGGGCGCGATATAGGTCCCGGTCGCGAACTTCGCTGTGATCGCGTTGTCGAGCCAGCCGGTTCGTGGTGACCGAGCCGATCGAAGACGAAGGCCAAGAGTGCCAGCGCGCCGCACATAAGGGAGAAACTGCCGCAATCGTAGTAGTCCCGGATCGACAGGGTCAGGGAGTCGAGGGCGTCGGTGGGGTTGCCGTGGGCCACCGCCAGCCTCGACAGGGCACTCGCAAGGTGTGATTCGATCGCTCGGTTCCCACTGTCGCGAGCAAACGTCAGGCCCCGTCGGGCGACGCCATAGGCGGGCGGGATCGACACCGCTCTGGGCATAGCTGTAGGCGAAGAGCGCGAGGCATGCCACAAGGGGATTGTCGGTGGCGTCGGCGACTGCGAGCAGGCCTTCGGAGGCCGCCACCGCCTCATCACCGGCCCCGGCGGCAGTCAGCGCGGAAACCAGGCATGCTTGGGTAATGGCATGAGAGCCCGAGGTCCGTGCGATGACGGCACTGCATAGCTCGACCCACCGGTGAGGCTGACCAGTCACCACGTACCCAAGGCCGATCGCGGATTCGAACTCGTGGGCGACCGGGTCGTAGCGACCGCTGTCGATGGCTGCCCTGCTGGCGTCCGCGTAGCGGAGGAAGCCCTCAATCCGTCCGGTCCCATAGCACTGGGCGGCCATCACGTAGAGCTGTGCGAGCCACCGATGCTCGACGGCCTGCGCGGGTTCAAGGAGTTCCTCGGCCCACCCGACAGGCTCCTGCTGGTAGACCCAGAGTCCGAGGAGTGTGGCATAGACGGCGATGGTGGCGGCGGTGTCTAGGTCGCTGTGGTCGGCGGCCCAGCGGACACATCCACCTGCATGTGGTGCCGCGGCAAAACGGCGACAAGCTGTCGTTCGCGAAGGGCATGCTGCTGCGGCGTGACCCGGACCGTGAGAAAACCGGACGCACTTTGCGGCAGGCACTGGAGAAGATCGACGCTACTGAGGGAGACTGGCAGCTATGAGTTTCGTGGAGGAAAAGGTGCTCCCGCAGGTGCTGCGGGTGCACGACGCGGTGTATCGGAAGACGAACGGCTGGATCGGTCACCGCACGCTGTGGATACCGAGCCTGCTATTGCATACCGTCGGCGCGAAGACCGGTAGACAACGCACGACGTCGCTGACCTACGCCCGCGACGGTGACAACTATCTGGTCGTCGCCTCCAAGGGCGGCGCGCCCGAGGCCCCTGGCTGGTACCACAACCTCAAGGCCAAGCCCGACGTCGAGATCAACGTCGGCCCAAGGCGTTTCGCTGTCACCGCACGACCAGTGCTGCCCGACGATCCCGACTACCCGCGGCTATGGCAGATCGTCAACAAGAACAACCAAAACCGCTACATCGAATACCAGAAGCGGACGTCGCGAGCCATCCCCGTCGTCGTCCTGACCCCGAAAGGCTAGAACAGCTCTTTCGCGAGCAGTTCAAGTGTCACCTCGCGCCGGTGCGCCCGCGGGGTCGGTTCCGCGATCGAGTAGTCGAAGCGCTGACTGAAGGATGACTAGAGTGTGGGCACGCCGAGTCATGGCATCGCCTCGGCCCAGTCGATATGTCCCTCGTAGCCCAGCGTTGTGGCCATGTCGCGGTAGCGATCCCGATAGCCGCTGTCGGTGCCGACGTTCGCAGCCTCGTCCAGGGAGAAGATCATGGGCTGGGTCTGTTCGACGCGGCCGTGGCCAACGGGCTTACCGTCGTAGTACAGGGTGACGTCGCCGCCCTTGGCAAGGCCGCCACCGTCGTGGGGGCCAACGTCACCCGTACCATCGGTTGGGGGCACC
This sequence comes from uncultured Actinomycetota bacterium, assembly GCA_963785625.1. GTDB lineage: Bacteria > Actinomycetota > Actinomycetes > Mycobacteriales > Mycobacteriaceae > Mycobacterium. The sequence continues at coordinate 358,865 of CAWAWC010000001.1, forward strand.
CCTGCAACGGCAGCGGTCCTACCGAGTCGGGCGTGTCGTGCTTACATCGCAACGTTTCGGGTGTGAGCGTCCGGCTGTGGGTGAGGTAGCGACGGGAAGAGCAGGAGAGTCACTTCAGGTGGTGGATCCGGTGCGCGGTTCGGCCCATCTCGTGGCGCGAGTCGTCGTGCTCGGGGCGGCAGGGGTCAATGAACTAGCCCGGTTAGGCAGTAACAGCCTGCTGGCGGCACTGCTGGCCCGGCTGGGGAAGACCGACCAGGAAGACGCGCCCGATGTGCTCCCAAACGCCACGGATGTGGACCTCGCGCCGGAGGAAGAGGCCTCGCCGGCGGAGATGATCACCCGGGGACTGCTGGCCGGGGACGGCCGCTATACCCGGCTGGAGGTCGCCGAGCGAGCCGGCATCGCCCTCGATGAGGCGCGACGACTATGGCGGGCACTGGGGTTTCCCGAAGTCGATGACGAGCAGCGGGTATTCACCAGCGCTGACGTCGCCGCCCTGACCGATGCGGCCGGGCTCATTGCCGCAGACATCGTGGACGGCGACGGGCTGGTGGAACTGGCCCGCCCCCTGGGCAACCTGATGTCTCGCCTGGCCGCAGCGCAGACGAATTTCATCTCCGAGGTGCTGGGCGCGCGGATCGCGGTGGGCCGCAGGGTTGAGGACCCACAGCTGCCCGGCCAGCTGGCGGCCCAAGCCCTCATCACTACCCGAGAATTGTTACCGGTGTTGGAGCGGACCACGGTGTATACGTGGCGTCGGCATCTGGGCGCTGAAGTGGGACGGGCGTTGTTTCCCAGCGGATCCGGCCTTGACGGCCACGCGGAGAGCCGACAGGCAGCGGTGGGCTTCATCGACATGACCGGGTACACGCGACTGTCCCGCAACGTTGACCTCACCGAGCTCGCGAGGGTGCTCGACCGGTTCGAAACGGCCGTGCTCGACACCGTGGTCGCCCACGGCGGGCGTGTGATCAAGAATCTCGGCGACGAAATCCTGTTCGTGATCGATGATCCCGCATCAGCGGCGGAGGCCACCCTGCAGTTGCTGGACGTTTTCACCGCCGAGGACACCCTGCCGCAGGTGCATGCGGGCCTGGCGTTCGGGCCGGTGCTTTACCGCGGTGGTGACGTCTTCGGTCCCGTGGTGAACATCGCCGCCCGACTCGCCGGCCTCGCCCGTAAGGGCACCATCCGGGTCGACCAGGCGATGGCCACCGAGCTTGGCGATGCTAAGCAGTTCACCCTGTCTGCGCGGGCGCCGCGCCGTGTCCGCGGCTACCTGCAGCTACCCAGCTATCGCCTGCGGCGAGCACACAAGCTCTGAATTCCGCGACCGCACCGGAGGCGTTTTTCGACCGCCGACGGCAGGACAAGTCGGAGATCTGCAAGGCAACAAAGGCCAGTGAAGTGCACCGGGGCGGTTAGCGCAGTAGCTGCCAATTGCGTAATTGACCAGAACGCTCGCCTGGCAATCGGGGCGTGGCTAGGAGGCACCGGTGGCTAAAGGATGGGTGAGGGTCGCCCAGCGCTGTGGTCGCTATGCCTACCGCAAGGTCTGGGTCCGGGTCACCAATCCGGACCATTACGAGCCGTCTTCACCGGCACCGGGCCGGGCCCCTTTAGAGGTGAAACCCAGACCGTCCGCAGGCCGTCCGCAGTAGAGCTAACAACTGCTTTCAGCCGTCAACACAACCGACCCTCTGACCAGCAGGCTCTCAATACGCTCAACACAGCTTGTGGGTGCAAACACCCAGAAATGTTCGTCAGCATCGATAAGGTCAACACGTTCTGAGCTGACAGCGCTGCCAGCTGACGCCAGTACCATCGGTGCCGTGGCACGCAACGGCCCACCGGACGACTTCAACAACCAGCCGACCCAGTTCGCCGATTACGGCAAAAGTGGGCGGCCGCCGGCGGGCGGGCCGCCGCCCACGGATTCGGGGCCTGCGGAGACTCCGCCCGATGACCAGTCGCCGCAGTTTCGCGACTTGCTCGACCAAGCCGAGCCCACCCCCTGGTACCGCCGACCTGCGGCGCTGGCCGGGTGGATCGCGACCGTTCTTGTCCTCCTCGGCCTGATCGTCTTCGGCCTCATGGAGCTCATCCACGGTGGGCAGGGCACCAGCCATACGCCCTCGACCAGCCCCAGCGCCACACCGTCGACGACGACCACCACGACGCCGCCTACCACGACGACCACCGAGCCGTCCACCGCGCCCCCCACCAGCAGCGCGGCGGCGCCGCCGGCCCAGCAACCCACGCAGCAGCCCAACCAGCAGCCCAACCAGCAGCAGCCAACGCATCGCCACCATCTGCCGCCGCTGCCGTCGGTGATCACCATCCCGGAAGTGCCGACCGTGATCACCCTGCCGCCCGGCCTGTCCTGACTAATCGCGGCCGGGTCAAGGTTTGACGGCTGATCGGTAGCGTGCCGGCCGCGGACCTAGACTCGCTGGAATCCACAGCCACTATGGTGAGGGCCGCCGGGCGATCGCCAGCAAGACAACTGACACAGGGGTGCGCGATATGAGCGAGTCGCTCGGGCTGTCGATCGGCGCGGCCCACCTGGTTGCGGCCCACTCGGGTCGCGCTCCGGTGACCCGCAGCCCAGTGGTGACGCTGTTCGAGAACCGGCCAACGGAAGTCGGTCTGCCCGAAGAAAACCCGAACCTGACCGAACCGGGTCTGGTGCTGCGGGGATTCGTCGAGCGCGTCGGCGACCGCACCCCGCTGGTGGCGGCCGACGGCACGAAGTACCTCGGCGAGGTGCTCACGGTTGAAGCGATCGAAGCCATGGCGCGCGCCGTCGGCTACGGCACGCCGGTGACCATCGCGATCCCGGCGTACTGGTCGGAGGCCCGGTCAACGGCGCTGCGCGAGGAATTCTTCGCCCAGCCGGATCTCACGCGCAGCGGAGTCCCGCCCGTGTTGGTCTCGGATGCCACGGCGGCGCTGGCGGCGCTGCGTGTCCAGCCGGGATTCCCGGGCGAGGGCGTAGTCGCACTCTTTGATTTCGGCGCCAGCGGCACCAGCATCACGCTCTTCGATGCCGGATCGAACTTTCACCAGATCGGCTCGTCGGTGCGGGACGCCGGTTTCTCCGGCGACTCGCTCGACCAGCTTGTCCTCACTCATGTGGCCGCCCTCAGCGGGACCACCGACACGGCGACCACCGACCTTGCCAGCACCGCGCGAATCGGCTCGCAGGCACGCCTGCTCGGCGAATGCAGGCGCGCTAAAGAGCAACTCTCTGTGGCTTCAGTGGGCGAGGTTGCCACCGTCGCGACCGGTTCGGGTGAGGATGTTCGGCTGTCCCGCACCGAGTTCGAGCAACTCATCTCCGAGCCGCTGGATAGGTTCCTCGGCGCCGTCGATGAAGCGTTGCAGCGCAACGGGATTCCGAAAGCCCGACTTTCCGCCGTGGCGACCGTTGGTGGCGGCGCCGGCATTCCACTGCTCGGCAAGCGCCTCGCCGGGCACTTTGGGGTACCGGTGCACACCACCCCGCAGCCCGCGTTCAGCGCGGCCATCGGCGCGGCGGTGCTCGGCGACCGGCGGGCCTCGGCCGCCACACCCACCGCCGCGGCGGAGGCGGTAGAAACTCCGACCGAACTGGTCGCCGCCGCCCCGGCCGCCGACGCCGACCCGGTCGTCGCCTGGTCGGAGGACGCCGACGACGCGGCCGACCCGGTACCCTACACGGGACCCGACATGACCGGCCAGTACGCCGGGGAGGCCACGGGATCGGGGGGACCGGACGACGCGGACGACGACGGCTACCCCGCCGAACCGGGCGGGCTGCCCTGGTACAAGCGCACGGCGCTGGTGCTCAGCCTGGTCGGCGCGGGAGCGGCGGTGCTGGTGGCCGCGCTGTTGGCACTGACCCTGGGCCACCACAAGACCAACCCGGTCAACACCACTCCGTCGAACACACCCGCACCCTCGCAAACCGTGACCGGGCCGAATAACAGCCCCACCGTCACGGTGGTCCCGGCGCCGCCGCCGTCCACGCAGTCGCCCGAGACCGCGCCGCCGACCACCACGACGAACCCGCCGACGACGACTACTACGACGACGGCGCCCACCACCACGCAGCAGACAACGACGTCACAGCAGACCCCCACCCGCGAGCGACCGGGGTTTCCGCGCTTCGAGCCGCCGTTCCGCCGTTAAGCCGACCGGATGGCGCACTGCGCGGAAGTTAGGGCAGCCTTTCTCGCATCGAAAGTGGCGGAGATGTAACTATGAGCAGGGTTAATCAGCAACTAGCAGGCTGAATAAACGCTTCAGAAGCGCTGAAGAAACTACGCATTGGGGAATCTCTGTGACCACACAGATGCTCGTCAGACTGACAGTGGGCATGGGCATGACGCTGCTCGTGCTCGCGCTCGCCGGACGCCGGGTGCTTTTCCTTTTCAACCTGGTCAGGTCCGGGCAACCGGCACCCGGACACACCGACCACCCGGGCAGACGCATCTGGACGGAGATCGCCGAGGTTTTCGGCCAGCGCCGCCTGCTGAAATGGTCGATTCCCGGCCTGGCGCACTTCTTCACGATGTGGGGCTTCTTCATCCTGCTCACGGTCTACATCGAGGCCTACGGCTTCCTCTTCCAGGCCAACTTCCACATTCCGATCATCGGCCGCTGGGACGCGCTGGGCTTCCTGCAGGACTTCTTCGCGACTGCCGTCTTCCTCGGCATCGTCACCTTCGCGATCATCCGCACAGTGCGGAACCCGCGCGAGATCGGACGGGCGTCGCGCTTCTACGGCTCGCACAACGGCGGCGCCTGGCTGGTCCTGTTCATGATCTTCAACGTGATCTTGACCTATGTGTTTGTCCGCGGGTCCGCGGTCAACAACGGCACCCTGCCCTACGGCAAGGGAGCGTGGCTGTCGCAGCTGTTCGGCGCGATCCTGCGCCCGCTCGGCCAGCCCGCCAACGAGATCATCGAGACGACGGCCCTGCTGTTGCACATCGCGGTGATGCTGGCGTTCCTGCTCATCGTGCTGCACTCCAAGCACCTGCACATCTTCACGGCACCGATCAACGTCATCTTCAAGCGGCTGCCGGACGCGCTCGGCCCGCTGCTGCCGGTCGAATACGACGGCAAGCCGGTCGACTTCGAAAACCCGCCGGATGACGCCCGATTCGGCCGCGGGAAGATCGAGGACTTCAGCTGGAAGGCGATGCTGGACTTCGCCACCTGCACCGAGTGCGGGCGCTGCCAGTCGCAGTGCCCGGCGTGGAACACCGGCAAGCCGCTGTCCCCCAAGCTCGTCATCATGGACCTGCGCGACCACTGGATGGCCAAGGCGCCATACATCCTGGGCGAGAAAACCGCGGAGCCGCTGGAGGGTCTCGACCTCGAGACGGTCACGGAAGAGGGCCACCATGTCCCGGAGTCCGGATTCGGCCGGGTTCCCGGGCACGGGCCGGAGCAGGCCACCCGCCCCCTGGTCGGCACCGCCGAGCAGGGCGGCGTGATCGACCCCGACGTGCTGTGGTCCTGCGTGACCTGCGGCGCGTGCGTCGAACAGTGCCCGGTGGATATTGAACACATCGATCACATTGTCGATATGCGCCGCTACCAGGTGATGATGGAGTCCGAGTTCCCCACGGAGCTGTCGGCGCTGTTCAAGAACCTGGAAACCAAGGCCAACCCGTGGGGCCAGAACGCCGCCGACCGCACCAACTGGATCGACGAGGTCGACTTCGACGTGCCCGTCTACGGCAAGGACGTCGACAGCTTCGACGGCTACGAGTACCTGTTCTGGGTGGGCTGCGCCGGGGCCTACGACGACAAGGCCAAGAAGACCACCAAGGCCGTCGCCGAGCTGCTGGCCATCGCCGGGGTGAAGTACCTCGTGTTGGGCGCGGGGGAAGGCTGCAACGGCGACTCCGCGCGCCGCTCGGGCAACGAGTTTCTGTTCCAGCAGCTGGCCCAGCAGGCCGTCGAGACCCTGGACGGGGTGTTCGAGGGCGTGGAGACCGTCGACCGCAAGATCGTGGTCACCTGCCCGCACTGCTTCAACACCCTGGGCCGCGAATACCGGCAGCTGGGCTCCAACTACACGGTGTTGCACCACACCCAACTGCTCAACCGGCTGATCCGCGATAACAGATTGGTCCCCGTTACCCCTGTCTCCCAAGACATCACCTACCACGACCCGTGCTATCTGGGCCGGCACAACAAGGTGTACGAGGCGCCGCGCGAGCTGATCGAGGCCGCGGGGGCGACCCTGACCGAGATGCCGCGCCACGCCGAACGCAGCTTCTGCTGTGGCGCCGGCGGTGCCCGCATGTGGATGGAAGAGCACATCGGCAAGCGGATCAACCACGAGCGCGTCGACGAGGCGCTGGCCACCGGGGCCGCCACGATCGCGACCGGCTGCCCGTTCTGCCGGGTGATGGTCACCGACGGCGTCAACGACCGCTCCGAAGAGGCGGGTCGCACCGGGGTCGAGGTGCTCGACGTCGCCCAGGTGCTGCTCGGGTCCCTCGAGTACGACAAGGCGACGCTGCCGGAGAAGGGCACGGCCGCCAAGGAGGCCGCCAAGGCTGAGCCCAAAGTCGAGCCCAAAGTCGAGCCCAAGGCCGCCGCCCCGGCCGCACCGGCGCAGGCCGAGCCCGCCAAGTCCGAGGAAACACCGGCGAAGGCCGACGAGACGCCCGCTGCTGCCGCGCCCGTGAAAGGTCTCGGCATTGCCGGCGCCGCAAAGCGCCCCGGGGCCAAGAAAGCTGCGCCCGCGCAGGCCGGGGCACCCAAGGCCGAGGCTCCCGCTCAGGCTGACGCGCCCGCGCAGGCCGAGGCCGAGGCGCCGGCCGCGCCTGCCGCCCCCGCCGCTCCCGTGAAGGGCCTGGGCATCGCCGCAGGGGCCAAGCGGCCGGGCGCCAAGAAAGCCGCGCCGAAGGCCGAGGCAACCGATAGCGGGTCTGCCGAGGAGCAACCGGGGCCCGCACCGGAACCGAAGCTGAGCACCGAGCCGGCTAAGGAGTCCGACGGCGACGGGGGACCGCCGGCACCACCGGTAAAGGGGCTGGGCATCGCGCGTGGCGCCCGTCCGCCGGGCAAGCGCTGACCTGAGGATTTGGCGCTGTCAGCAAATTTCGCTGGACAGCAATGGCACCATTAGTGACGTGACTACTCACCAGCTGCCCCTGCACGCCAGCGGTCATCACCGGCAGCGGACCTTCGCGCAGTCGTCCAAACTGCAGGACGTCCTGTACGAGATCCGCGGCCCGGTACACCAGCATGCCGCGCGGCTGGAGGCCGAAGGACACCGGATCCTCAAGCTCAACATCGGCAACCCGGCGCCGTTCGGCTTCGAGGCGCCCGACGTGATCATGCGGGACATGATCCAGGCGCTGCCGTACGCCCAGGGATACTCCGACTCGCAGGGCATCCTGCCGGCCCGGCGGGCCGTAGTCACCCGTTACGAGCTGGTCGACGGCTTTCCCCGGTTCGACGTCGACGACGTCTACCTCGGCAACGGGGTCTCCGAGCTGATCACGATGACGCTGCAGGCCCTGCTCGACAACGGCGACCAGGTGCTGATCCCCTCCCCCGACTACCCGCTGTGGACCGCGTCGACGTCCCTGGCGGGGGGCACGCCCGTGCACTACCTGTGCGACGAGACGCAAAACTGGCAGCCCGACATCGCCGACCTGGAGTCCAAGATCACCGACCGCACCAAGGCGCTGGTCGTGATCAACCCGAACAACCCGACCGGCGCCGTCTACAGCCGCGAGATCCTGACGCAGATGGTCGACCTGGCGCGCAAGCACCAGCTCCTGCTCCTCGCCGACGAGATCTACGACAAGATCCTCTACGACGACGCCAAGCACATCAGCGTGGCGTCGCTGGCGCCCGACATGCTGTGTCTGACCTTCAACGGGCTGTCGAAGGCGTACCGGGTCGCCGGCTACCGGGCCGGCTGGCTGGCGATCACCGGGCCCAAGGACCACGCCAGCAGCTTCATCGAGGGAATCAGCCTGCTGGCGAACATGCGGCTGTGCCCGAACGTCCCCGCCCAGCACGGGATCCAGGTCGCCCTCGGTGGCCACCAGAGCATCGAAGACCTGGTGCTTCCCGGCGGCCGGCTGCTCGAGCAGCGCGACGTCGCCTGGCAGAAACTCAACGAGATTCCAGGGGTGTCCTGCGTGAAACCCGAGGGCGCCCTGTATGCGTTTCCCCGGCTGGACCCCGAGGTTTACGACATCGAAGACGACGAGCAGTTGGTTCTCGACCTACTGCTGCAGGAGAAGATCCTGGTCACCCAGGGCACCGGGTTCAATTGGCCGACGCCGGATCACCTGCGGATCGTGACGCTGCCGTGGGCCCGCGATCTGGCCGCCGCGATCGAGCGGCTGGGCAACTTCCTGGTCAGCTATCGACAGTAACCGCCTCTACCGTGGAGTAGGTGACGCACTCACACTCGCACAGCTTGTCGTCCCGCTCGTCCCCGCTTGGCCCGCTGCCCGCCCGGATCGTCGTCGGCCTGCTCGTTGCGATCGGGGTGGCGGTACTGGCCGGCGCGGTCTTGTTGTGGCCGACCCGGCAGCGCGTCGACATCCCGATGCCATTCCAGAACGCTGCCGGTGGCGCGGTGAGCACCCAGGGCGGGCACGTGCTGTCCAGCGCACTGGGCGACTGCGGCAGCCCGTCGGCCAGTCAGGTGCTCACCACCGCGCCGCTGCCGCCCGCGCCGGGCGCCGGACGATGTGTGCAGACGCTCATCGCGATCGATTCCGGACCCAACGCCGGGGCCAAGACCCTGCTGGAGTTCTCCCCGGGCCCGGGCCAACCCCAGTTCGCCCCCGGAGACCGCGTCCGGCTCGTCCGGCAGGTCGACGACCAGGGCGCCACCAGCTACTCGTTCTACGACTTCGAACGCGGCTGGCCGCTGGTGGGACTGGCCATCGCGTTCGCGGTGGTGATCGTCGCGGTCGCGCGGTGGCGCGGCCTGCTGGCACTGGTCGGGATCCTGGTGGCGTTTCTGGTGCTGGTGGTGTTCTTGCTGCCGGCGCTGCGCGACGGCGCACCGGCGGTCCCGGTGGCGCTGGTGGCATCGGCGGCGATCCTCTACGCCGTGATCTACCTCGCGCACGGTGTCAGTCTGCGGACCAGCGCCGCCCTGCTGGGCACCCTGTCGTCGTTGCTGCTGGCCGCCGGGTTGTCCTGGCTGGCAATACAACTGGCGCACCTGACCGGGCTGTCGGACGAACAGAACGCCACGGTCAGCGCGTATCTGGGCAACGTGTCGATCAGCGGCCTGCTGCTCGCCGGCTTCATCATCGGGTCGCTGGGCGTGCTCAACGACGTCACGGTCACGCAGGCGTCGACGGTGTTCGAACTCGCCCACCTCGGCGGTACGTCCTCCCGGCGGGCCGTTTTCGGCAGCGCGCTTCGGGTGGGCCGGGACCACATCGCCAGTACCGTATACACGCTGGTGCTGGCCTACGCCGGCAGTTCGCTGCCGTTGCTGTTGTTGTTCAGCGTCGCCAATCGCTCACTGGCTGACGTGCTGACCAGCGAGGGTGTGGCCATCGAACTGGTCCGTTCGGCGGTGGGTGGCATCGCGCTGGCCCTGTCGGTGCCGTTGACGACGGCTATCGCCGCGGTACTGGCCAAACCGGCCTCCCAAGCCGCCGGGGCACCGGCCGGGGTCATCTCCGATGTTCCAGCAGCTCCTGCAGATAGGACCCGTAGCCAGACTTGAGCAGGGTCTGCGCCTGCTCTGCCAGCTGCTCGTCGCTGATCCAGCCCCACCGCCACGCGACTTCCTCGGGGACGCTGACCTTCAGGCCCTGCCGTCGTTCCAGGGTGCGGACGTAGTCGCTGGCGTCCAGCAGCGAGTCGAACGTCCCCGTGTCGAGCCACGCCGTGCCGCGGGCCATCACCTCGACGGCGAGTCGTCCCCGGTTCAGGTAGATCTGGTTGACCTCGGTGATCTCATACTCGCCGCGAGCGGATTTCTTGATGTTCCTTGCGATTTCGATCACGTCGTTGTCATAGAAATACAAGCCCGGCACCGCGTAGTTGGATTTCGGGGTGGCCGGCTTTTCCTCCAGTGACAGCGCGATGCCGTCGTCGCTGAATTCGACGACGCCGTAGGCCGACGGGTTGGCCACCCAGTAGGCGAAAATTGCCCCGCCACTGACGGATTGGAAGCGGCTCAGGCTGGTACCCAATCTGGGACCGTAGAAGATGTTGTCCCCCAACACCAATGCCACCGAGTCGTTGCCGATGTGGTCGGCGCCGAGGACGAACGCCTGGGCCAGGCCGTCGGGCCGGTTCTGCGTTGCGTAGGTGAGGTTGATACCGAATTGCGAACCGTCGCTTAGCAGTCGCTGGAAGCCCGCCGCATCGTGCGGGGTGGTGATCACCAGGATGTCGCGGATTCCGGCCATCATCAGCGTGGACAGCGGGTAGTAGATCATCGGTTTGTCGTACACCGGCAGCAACTGCTTGCTGATGCCGATCGTGATCGGATGCAGGCGGGTGCCCGAGCCGCCGGCCAAGATGATTCCGCGCATGTGGTCTTGCTCCTCTAGTCCACCTCTAGTCGATGAGGTCGGCCTCGGTGAGTTCGGTGGCCGCCAGCGCCGACGCCAGGTCCTGGTGCCGGAAAACCGAGGTGACGTGGTCGTGGACCACCCGAAAGGCCGACGCGGCGCTGGTGACGGCCCCGGGATTGTCCGGGGCGCTGATCTTTTGTTCGACGACCACGACGCCGTCGTGCACGTACATGCGTCCGAGTTCCGCGGTCGAGTTGAGCGAGGATGCCCAGCGGCGCAGCGCCTCGTGGCCCTGCGCGGCTGCGTGCGCGTCGCCGATCTCGATGTCGTCGCTGGACAGGGTCACCAGAGTGTCCAGGTCGGACGCGTTGAGGGCGTCGTGCCACGCCAACACGGTGGCGATCTCCGATGTGGTCATGGTCAGCAAGGTACCGTGTCGCCTCGGCTCAAAGGGGCGTTCGGTCCAGCCAGTCCCCCCACACGGCGTCGTCACCGAACAACTCGATACCGGTGTCGGCGAGCGGCACCCGGCGCAGGATCGCCAGCAGCAGGTCGGTGGCGCCGCCGCGCAGCGCCACGGTGCCCTTGCCGTGCTCGTGCGCCCAGGTGACCTTGCCCCGGTCGACACCGACGGTCCATTCCCCCGCTTCGCCCAGCCCGGGATCGGTGGCGTGCAGGTGCAGGGTCTTGCCATCTTCGAGCGGCAGGGGGGCGCCGTCGCCTCCGGCCTGGATCGCCACCCGCTCGAGCCATTCGGTGATCCCGTCGGCCGCCAAGGCGGGATCGAGGGTGAATTCCCTTCCGCGTGCGATGGCGGCGTCGGCCCGATGCACCGCCGTTTCGTGCAGCCGGCGCCGGATCCACCAATTGGCCGGGCGCGCCCCGAGGAAGGTCCACACCGGTGTTTCGGCACCCGCCAACTCGACGACGTCGACCAGCCGCCGGGCACCGCCGTGCAACCACGAGATCACGTCGGCCGGATCCGGTGGCGGCTTGCCGCCCTCGACGGTGCGAGGGTCGAGGAACTCCTCGAGCCGGTCGCGCACGATCTGCGCCGCCCAGCGGTCACCGCGGCCGACGTGGCGATAAAGCTGCTTGAGGGTCCACCCAGGGCAGGTCGGCACCGGCGCGGAATCGTCGACGTCGCGGAACAGGTCCGAGAACGCGCGGTTTTCTTCGAGGAATGCGGCGGCGTAGTCCACGGCGGTGAGGCTACTCGGTGCGTTATCCACAGTTGAAAGTTTGTCCACAGGGTGGGGTTTGGGGCGGTGTCTGTTGTCATCGGGCAGCGCTATTGTTCGAATCTATGTTCGATGTGTCATTGCCCGACGCCGCGGAGTTGCGTCGCGCACCGGACGCGGCGGTGGTAGCCGTGATCGGTGACTACGCCAGGGCCGAGGCCGCCGCGGCGGCGCGCCGGCTGGCGGCCATAGCCGAGCTGGTGGGTCGCCGCGCCGACGGCCCCACCCACTGCGCCCACTGGTCGTGCGACAACTGGGATGCGATGGCCGCCGAAGTCGCCGCGGCCCAGGGGATCAGCCACGCCATGGCCTCGGGGCAGATGTATCTGGCGGTGGCGCTGCGCGACCGCCTGCCCCGGGTGGGGGCCCTGTTCGCCGACGGCGCGATCAGCGCCCGGCTGGCCAGCGCCATCGTGTGGCGCCCGACAGCGCACGACTGGGGAGGAATTTCGCCGTTCGGGCCCATCCCCGGCGTTATCCCCGGCGTTCGGAAAAATTAAACGGTCCTTCGCGTAATCGGTGCCATCACTTGGTCAAAACTTTCTGGGGCTGGCGCCAACAACTACGCGACGACACGGTAATCTGGACGACGCCCGACAGGGTTGTCGACATTGCGTAACAACCCAGAATCACCTGTTAGGCAATGTCCCGCTACCTACCAGCGTCGCCACAGTCGATGACTGGCAGCCTGATGATCCTCAGCCGTATCGGGTCGGTTTTGGCGTCAACCGCCGTGTCACCGACCCCGAACTCCTAGTGCCATCTGGTCCTAACGTGAGGGGTGAACGTTTACTTGAAACGCCAAATGCGCGGGTGAAACGGCGATAATGTGGTTCGGCGGGGGTTCGCTGATACCGGGTAGGAGGACAGCGATGTCGTATCTGGTGGCGGCCCCAGAGTTCCTGGCGTCGGCGGCAATGGATCTGTCCAACATCGGCTCGGCGGTGACCGCCGCGAATGCGGCGGCGGCGGCCCCAACTACCGGGGTGCTGGCCGCCGCCGCCGATGAGGTGTCGGCGGCGGTGGCTTCGCTGTTCGCCGGGCATGGACAGGCCTTTCAGGAGCTCGGCGCTCAGGCGGCGGCGTTTCATTCCCAGTTCGTTCAGGCCTTGAGCGGGGCGGGGGGTGCCTATGCGGCCACCGAGGCGGCCAATGTGTCGCCGTTGCAGAGCGTGCAGCAAGGCGGAGTGCTGGGTCCGATCAATGCGCAGTTCGTGGCGGCGACCGGGCGTCCGCTGATCGGCAACGGCCAACCTGGGGCTCCGGGGAGCGGGGCAAACGGCGGGGCCGGTGGGTGGCTGATCGGCAACGGCGGGGCCGGCGGGTCCGGAGTCTCCTCAACGACGGGGGCCGGCGGGAACGGCGGGGCCGGCGGGGCCGGCGGGCTGTTGTTCGGCGCCGGCGGCACCGGCGGCGCCGGCGGGTTCAGCACCACCACCGGCGGGAACGGCGGGGCCGGCGGGGCCGGCGGGCTGTTCGGTGCCCCCGGCGCCGGCGGCTCCGGCGGCGGCGGCATCGGCACCACCGGCGGGAACGGCGGGGTCGGCGGGCGCGCCCTGCTTTTCGGTGCCGGCGGCACCGGCGGCATCGGCGGGCCCGGCACCACCGGCGGGGTCGGCGGGGCCGGTGGCAACGCCGGCCTGCTAACCGGTACCGGCGGCGCCGGCGGCATCGGCGGGTTCGGCAACACCGGCGGGGCTGGCGGCCACGGCGGCAGCGGGGGCTCCCTGATTGGCGACGGCGGTGAAGGCGGAGCCGGCGGGACCGGCATTACCGCCGGCGGTAACGGCGGTAACGGCGGCAACGCGCTGATTGGCCTCGGCGGTAACGCAGGCAACCCCGGGTCAGCTGTTCCGGGGGGCACGGCCGGCATGGCCGGCACAGCCGGCACCGGGTTGCTGCAGCAGCAAGGCGGAGTGCTGGGTCCGATCAATGCGCAGTTCGTGGCGGCGACGGGGCGCCCGCTGATCGGCAACGGCGTCCCCGGGGCTCCGGGGACCGGGGCAAGCGGGGGGGCCGGGGGGTGGCTGATCGGCAACGGCGGAGCCGGCGGGTCCGGAGCGAGCTCAGTGACTGGGGCCAGCGGCTCCGGCGGGGCCGGCGGGGCCGGCGGGCTGCTGTTCGGCGCCGGCGGCACCGGCGGGGCCGGCGGGTTCGGCGCCACCACCGGCGGGAACGGCGGGGCCGGCGGGGCCGGCGGGCTGTTCGGTGCCCCCGGCGCCGGCGGCGCCGGCGGGCCCGGCTTCAACGCCGGCGGGGTCGGCGGGGCCGGCGGGGTCGGCGGGGCCGCCCTGCTCTTCGGTGCCGGCGGCACCGGCGGCACCGGCGGGATCGGCGACCCCAGCGGCGGAGGTGGCGGGGTCGGCGGGTTTGGCGGGGTCGGCGGCAACGCCGGCCTGCTCTCCGGTACCGGCGGCGCCGGCGGCATCGGCGGGGGCGCCGATGGCACCGGCGGGGCTGGCGGTCACGGCGGCAGTGGGGGTTCCCTGAGTGGCGACGGCGGTGAAGGCGGGGCCGGCGGGACCGGCTTCACCGCCGGCGGTAACGGCGGCAACGGCGGCAACGCGCTGATTGGCTTCGGTGGTAACGCGGGCAACCCCGACCTCTCGGTGGTTGGGACGACGCCGGGCATGGCCGGCACCGTCGGCGCCGGTTTGCTCAACATTCTCGCGGCGCCGTGGGTCGTTACGACGTAGCCTGTGGCATCGATGGCGGTGGCGCCGATCACCGGGGCTGATGATCCGGATCTTGTTGCCCTTATCGGGGTTGTGGCCCCAAGCGCGCCGCCCGGCACCCGGTGGCCGCATAAGCCAGGGCGTTAAAACGTACATCAGCCAGTCGCTGCCACCCCTGAACAAGGCACTTGTACCTTTGTCGGCTGGGACCGTGTCTCATTCGGCTGGGACCGTGTCTCATTCAGCACCTTGTGCCCGGCGTTGCGCCAAGTGTCATCTTGTCTAGCGACCAACAGCTGCCCGACGGCGCGGTTGGTGCTCAGCTGGCTGCGAGCAAGGCGTACGACGGCGGCGACGACTGTAAGCGTCGGCCGCGGCGCTCGGGACTTTAGCCCCTACGCGGCCGCCACCCGGCGCCTTACGCTCTGAACACTCTTGACGTTCGTCAGATTCGCCGGTTGGTCGGCGACCCGGCGGGGAGGGTAGCGATGTCGTATCTGGCGGCGGCCCCCGAGTTCCTGGTTTCAGCGGCAACAGATCTGTCCAACATCGGCTCGGCGGTGACCGCCGCGAATGCGGCAGCGGCGGCCCCGACGACGGGGGTGCTGGCGGCGGCTGAGGATGAGGTGTCGGCGGCGATTGCGGCGGTGTTCTCCGCCCACGGTCAGGGCTTTCAGGCACTCGGTGCGCAGGCGGTGGCGTTTCATGACCAGTTTGTGCAGGCGTTGACCGCCGGTGCGGGATCCTATGTCAGCGCGGAGGCCGCCAATGTTGCGGCGTTCACGGCCAATCCGGCGCAGACGATACAGCAGGATCTGCTTAGCGTGATCAACGAGCCCTTCCTGGCGCTGAGCGGGCGCCCGTTGATCGGCAACGGCGCCAACGGGGCCCCGGGGACCGGGGCAAACGGCGCGCCCGGCGGGTGGCTGCTCGGCAACGGCGGAGCCGGCGGGTCCGGAGCAAGCTCAACGACCGTAGCCGGTGGCAACGGCGGCAACGGCGGGGCCGCCGGGCTGTTCGGTGTCGGCGGTGCTGGCGGAGCTGGCGGGTTCGGCGGGGCCGGCCAGAACGGTGGCAACGGCGGCCACGGTGGGGCCGGCGGGCTAATGTACGGCCCCGGCGGTCTCGGCGGCACTGGCGGCGCCGGCGACAACGCCGGTGGGGCCGGCGGGGCCGGCGGCGCCGCCGGCTTGTTGTCCTTCTCCGCCGGCGGGGTCGGCGGCACCGGCGGTGAGGGCTTCGAGACCACAGGCGGGGCCGGCGGGGCCGGTGGCAACGCTGGCCTGCTGTTCGGTACCGGCGGGGCCGGCGGCGCAGGCGGCGTTGGCGATGTCGGCAACGGCGGGGCAGGCGGGACCGGCGGCAAGGCCGGCATGCTGTTCGGTACCGGCGGGGCCGGCGGCTCCGGCGGGTTCAGTTTCTCGTTGGCCACCGGCGGGGCCGGAGGGGCAGGCGGCAACGCCGGCCTACTCGTTGGCAACGGCGGTGACGGCGGCTCCGGCGGGCTCGGCGGCCCCACTAGTAGCGGCGGTAACGGCGGTCAAGGCGGCGCGGCTGGGCTGATCAGCGGCAACGGCGGTGGCGGCGGCTCCGGCGGAGACGCCACTGGTACCGGCGGTAACGGCGGCAACGGCGGCAACGCGTTGGTGGTGGGCAACGGCGGCAACGGCGGCAATGCCGGGATTGGTGCGACGACGGGCACCCCCGGCACCGGCGGTAGGGGTTCGGTGATCCTCCTCGGCGCGCCCGGGAATAACGGGATGATATAGCCCGCACGGTCGATCAGGGTGGCGCCGATCACCATTCGGTGATGATGACCGAGCAGTATTCGGCCAATGGTCCAGGTGTTGTTAGGCCTTATCGGGGTTGTGGGTCCACGCGCGCACCCGCGGTGGCGTGTTGGTGTTGGCCAGGGTCCACTCCCGTGAGTTTGAAGTGTTCTTTAGCCAGTCGGTGCCATCGTCTGCTCAAGACAGTGCCACGGAATGCGCCGCCACCAGTGCAGCTGCAAGATGGACCCGCATGTTCCGCTGGGTGCGCACAACGTGCCACACCCCCTGCCCGGCGAACGAGAAGCTTCGCCAGAACGCCGATTGGGGAACCGTAGGCTGACCCACCCGTACCGCCTTTCATCCGGTGCTCCCGCGTGTGGGCGAGACCTGCCGGCACCATTAGGTGCGTCAGGCCAGCAGGCGCGCCCGCCATCGGCGGAAGCGGCTAGCGAGCCGGTGGCTCCCCGCCGCCTCCAGGCGTTCGACATGGTCGTCGATGTAGTGCAGGTACAGCGGCAGGAGTTCCTGGCCCAGCAGCGCCACTGCTGCGTCGTTGGTCGGCGGTTCACGCCGCCAGGCAAGAGCGGCGGAGACAAGTTCGGTGGCGGGAACGGGCCGGCCGGCCAGGTAATGCTCTACCGCGGCGGCGTTGGTGCCAACCTGGCCGGTCGCCGCCGTGTACAGGAACCTGACCGGGAAGAGCACGACCTTCGTAACCCGCCGGTTCCCGCGGGAGAGCAGCACCGCGGGCGTGCGGAACTCGGTCACGGTCATGGGATCGTCGCCCCGCGGGCCGCGCGCGGCCAGGCGTCGGAGACGCTGGGCCAGGTCCGGGTCCCCGCCGAGATAGTCGAGTGCGAACTCAGCGCCCGCCACGAGCAGCTCGGCTTGTACAGGACGGGCGATGCCGTCGCGGACATCGGTCCCGGCGAGCAGTCGGCCATGCTCTACTAGGTCAAGCCGGTCCAGCGGGGGGAACCTGCCGCCCCTGAACCGGCCCTGCAGGGTGCCCGGCGTCCCCCAGAACACCGAGAGCCGCTGGTGCAGCTCGGATCCGCCGGCCCGCACCGCGTTGCCGACGGAGCCAAGCGTGACCCGGTCTTTCAGCCTGGGCGGATCCGCGAGCACCAGCCCGATGTCGACGTCGCTGACCAGCGGGCTGAATCCGCCATGCGCCAGGCTGCCGAGCGCATAGGCGGCGACAAGGCGGGACCCGAGAGCCGTCTGATAGGCGGCGAGCGCCTGGGCGACCACTGCCTCGCCCTGCTCGGCACCCGCCTGATCACGCACGGCCGACCACCCTAGTCGTGTGGCTCCGGATCGGCCAGCCGCAGCGCGAGCGGACCCGATCGCGGCAGGGTCCGACGAAAACTCGTCGAAGATTTCCCGTGACGACCTTGATAGTGCACGCGGCGGAATGGCACCTTTGCCCCGCCTACTACTGACCGCCCGAGCGTCGTGTGAACCTAGCGGCTGAGGCCGATGAAAAACCGGGGGATACCCCCCGGATCAGTTAGGCCAGCCAAAAAGCGAGGTAGGGCCGCGACTGATGATGCATCTCACTGAAGTGTTCTTCAGCCAATCGGTATCAGCCCAATCTCAAAACACACGACGGGCGTGACTCCTAGTGTTTTGGCCCCACACGGATTGTCTTGTGGCGGTATCTCTCGGGAGGAAGGGCGGAAATGGCGGCGTTGTCGTACGCCCGGGCCGCGATGCAGTGGATACGGTACGGCTAGCGCCCGGCCGCAGTACGCTCATGCGGTGGCGGAAACGTCGTACGCCAAGTGCGGCGACCTCAGCCTGGCGTATCAGGTGTTCGGCGACGGCCCCGTCGAACTCGTCTTCGTCGGGCCGATAGTCACCCACATCGAGCTGTGCTGGACCCAGCCCGAATTCAAGGCCTTCTTCGATCAGCTCGCCACGTTCTGTCGGGTCCTCTTGTTCGACAAGGCTGGGGTCGGGCTGTCGGACCCCATCTCCCACGTTCGTTTGCTCGAAGATCGAGCGGCCGAGATCGAGGCCGTCATGGACGCCGTCGGGTTCGCAAAGGCCGTCCTCTTCGCTATGAGCGAGGGCGGACCACAGGCCATCATGTTTGCCGCAAAACGACCGGAGCGAACGCGGGCCCTGATCCTCTACGGCTCGCTAGCGTTCGCGGCCGGCGGTAGCTGGGACGACTTGGAGAGCGACCCGGCCGAGCTGCGGGCGCGCGCTCTTGCCGAGCTGGGTGAAGACTACACGCCGTCGACGAACCAGATCGCCCGCCTCCAGGAAACGGTCCTCGCCGGCCGCTCGGGGTGGGGCAGCGGTGCGACAGCGAATGTTCTGTTCCCGTCGATCCGGTCGGTACGCCAGCTCGCAATGTTCGAGCGCATGTGCGCCAGCCCGGGGATGTTCCGAGCGACAATCGAAGCGTTGTTCCGGATCGACGTGCGGCCGATCCTGCCGACGCTCACCGCGCCCACCCTGGTCATCCATGCCCGCGACGACGTCGTTCCGGTGCAGGGCGGCCGCTACCTCGCCGACCATATTCCCGGCGCGCGGTACCTCGAGGTCGAGGGTGCGGAGCACGCGCCCTGGGTCACCGAGCCCGACACGATCCTGACCGCGATCGAGGAGTTCCTCACCGGCAGCCACGCGGCACCGTCGCAGTCACATCGGGCCCTGCGCACCGTGTTGTTCACCGACATGGTCGCCTCGACCCAACACGCCGCGGCAGCGGGCGACGAGCGGTGGCGCGCGGTGCTGCACCGCTTTGGTGAGATCACCGCCGACCTCACGCAACGCTTCGGCGGCACGGTGGTCAAGAGCACCGGCGACGGCCACCTCGCCACGTTCGACGGGCCGACGCAGGCCATCCGCTGCGCCGAAGCCTTGCGTGCTGACGCCGAGACCCTGGGCATCCAGATCCGCGCTGGCATCCACACCGGCGAGTGTGAACTGCTGGACACCGACATTGGCGGAATCGCCGTGCACATCGCGGCGCGGATCCTCGGGCACGCAGGGGCGGGCGACATCCTCGTGTCCCGCACCGTGCGTGACCTGGTCGTCGGCTCGGGCACGGGCTTCGAGGACCGCGGCGGCGTCGAGCTGCGTGGCGTGCCCGGCACCTGGCAACTGCTGGCGGTCGATCGCCACGGCGCGCGGGCGGGATCGCCTGAGGCGGAACTGGCGTCAATGCCCACTCCTGGCCGTCGGACCGTGATGCGCCGCTCGGACCGCGCCGTAGAGGTGATCGCGAGGCGCGCACCGTGGATTCTGCGCGGGATGGCCCACCTCGCCCCGGCCGCCGACCGCAGATGAGCAGAGATACGTTGAGCCGCAACGCGGTTTAGGGCCTCACATCGTGCGGAATAGCGACCGTTGCAACGTAAAAGCCGGGTGCCAGACTGGCCTCGGTCTCGGAAGCTGAAATGTCCTTCGCGTAATCGGTGCCACCACCAAACAATTACCTTCGAACTTGGCGAAACGTGGCTAGTCGAAACGTTTTGCTGCATGCCCGGCGGCAGGATTACCCACCCGGACCGCCCCACGAGACATTTGAACCGGTGCGCCTGACCACAAAGACACGCAGCGAATCAAGAGGCGGTGGACTCCATTTCGCGTAGGCGCTTGAGCGATACCTTTGCAAATCGCATCGACAACGCTGGCGACAGCCGCTCCAGATACCACCATGCCTTCCACCATGCCGGCACCACAATGATCGCGTCTCCACGCAACACGGCATGAAGGGCGCGCTCGGCGAACTTTTCGGGTGCCATCGGCCGCAACCGTTCCCAAAATTTGAGGAGTTTCTCATCGCTGGCGCCAGCTATGTTCATCCGTCCGTACTGGCCGCCTGTCATCAGCGGGGTCCGGATCACGCCCGGACAAAACACCGACACCTGCACGCCGTGGCGCTCGGCCTCCACCCGCAACGCTTTCGAGATCGCGACGACGGCGTGTTTGGTGGCGGTGTAGCTCCCCAGACCCGGACTGGTGACAAGACCGGCCATCGAGGCTGTGTTCACGATGTGACCGGAGTGCTGGCGGATCATGATCGGATAGACCGCTTGGATGCCGTGTGCCACACCGCGCAGGTTCACGTCGAAGACGTCGTTCCAGTCATCGAGCGTGTATGAGTCGATTTCACCGCTGACTCCAACGCCGGCATTGTTGAACAGATAGTCGATCCGCCCGGATTGCTGCACCGCCTCAGCTACGGCACCCTCAAACGATGAGCAGCTGCGCACGTCGAGCTCGATCGCGTGCGCCTTTGCGCCACCACTGTTAAGGCGTTGCGCCAGCTCCTGCGCCGGGCCGATCTGACGATCGGCGATCCAAACCTCGGCCCCCCCGTCGACCAACTTGGCCGCCAACGCCGCGCCGATGCCGGACGCGCCGCCGGTAACGAATGCGACCTTCCCTGACACGCTCGATGCCATTGGGGAAGAATAATCGCTCGCCTTCGAAGTAAGAATAGATTCTGGCGGCGGGGGTCGCCGAGATCAGCGGTGAAATGTTCTTCGCGTGTTCGGTGCCAGCACCGTGGGAAGCCGCTTAAAGGTAGGCCAATACTTCCCCGTTAGTGTTCCGCTTGCAGCGAGCGCCCGGCCCGCCGGGCGTTTCCCCCGGAGAACGGCCCAACCGATCACACCGGCCCGGCCGCGTTCACGGCAGCTCTACGGCAAGCACCGCGGCCGTTCCACCTGTGCCACACTTTGCCAATGTGCGTCTTGCGCATCGAACACCGGATCGCCGACCTCGACACGTGGCTGCAGGACTTCTCCAGCCGCGCGCCCGCACGGGAGCAGGCTGGCGTCACCGCGGTACAGGTTTTTCAATCCGAGGACGATCCGCAGTACATCGTGGAAAATCTCTTCTTCGACACAGACGATGCCGCCAACAATTTCCGGACGTTCATGCGCGAGCAGGTGTGGTCATCGGCGTCGTGGCTGGCTAGCAATCCGAGCGCGGTCATCTTTCATGAGCTGAAAAACGCTGAGGCTACCGCCGTTGCGGTGTCGCGGTCGACGGCCGCCGCCGAGCGAGCCGCTCGTGCGCGCGAAGAAAAGAAGCGGATCGCTGCCCAGTTGGCCAGGGCCATCGAGCGGACGCCGTGGCGCATCGAACACCGATCCGAATCCACTTACGAACTATGGAATGACAGCGCCACCCCAAAGTTCTACGTGGGGATAACGGGCGAGGGTGTGCGATACGCGAGGACCGCGCCGCAGATTGACGGCCACAGCTCGATGAGTTTCCAGGGACTGGACGCCTTGGGTGCCGGTACCCAGGTCGACGTTACCTGGCACCGACGACAAGACCAGTCGGACAAGCCTCGTCGCTGGACCGGGAAAACGCCCGCCTAAGCCATGAACCCCACCGGGTTGGCTGGGTCGGTGAGAACGGTGGCTGTAAGGTTGGCGGCCTGAGCCGCTCGCGCCGGGTCGTCCCATGCGACGCCGCTGACGCCAGGCCAGCATGTCACGCGCCCGGTTACGCAGGTGGTCGGCCGCGTCCTCGCGGTTGACGACGACTGGTGACGTCTACCTCACCTAACCTCACCTAAAATGTACTTCGCACAATCGGTAACACCACTTGCTCAAAACTTTCTGGACCGGCTGGCGCGACGAACAATGGCCCGACGGCACCGGGATTTAGCAGGATACCTCCCCGAATGCTGGCGTGACCTGGGGCTAATTGTGCGTTATTGAGGCGGTGGCGAAGGTATCTTCCCTTCCATGCCGCTGCGATACGTCGATCCCCACAAGAAGCACAGCCGCTGGTATAAGAGCTTCGAAAGCTTCATTCGCTCGCGGGCGGGAGAGTTCACAACGCGCCGCGTTTTCTCTCGCATCGACCCTTGGTTGTATCGCGCAACCGGCGGGCGCTATCCAGCGATGTTCGGCGTGCTGACTACCGCGCCGCTGGTGACCACCGGCGCTAAGTCGGGTCAGCGGCGAGAGCATCAGATCAACTACTTCCACGATGGCAGTGATCCCATCGTGACCGCCTCAAACTACGGCGGAGCGAAACACCCGCAGTGGTACTACAACCTCAAGGCGCACCCTGAATGCGAATTGGGCGGCGAGAAGTTTCTGGCGACTGAGGTCACCGACCCCGACGACTACGAGCGTGTTTATGGGCTGGCGGAGCAGGTGTACGCCGGTTGGAGCGACTATCGCCTGAAGACAGAGCCGATTGGCCGTCATATCCCCGTCTTTCGGCTCAAACCGCGCTAGCGGCGTCGACTGTGACACCCCGCCCGCCGACGGCACGGGAATTCTTCTGAGATACCCCCTCCCAAAGGTAGCCTGATCAGGGACTTCCGGCCCTACCGGCCACCACGGCGGCAGCGTGACGCTGACCAGCATGAAACCGTTGGCATTGGCGCTTTCAACGCTTGCCTTCGCCATCATGCCGGTGGCGAGCGCCGACAACCTCGAATGAGCATCAAGGTTTTCGAAATGACCGAGAACGCCGAAGAGCCGAAGGCCACCGCCATGTGGCAGCAGGACGGCGGTGCCGGTTCCGAGACTGAGATTGTGGACTCGGCACCACGGCAGATTGACACGCCGCAGGCTTGGTCTCAGCCACAACTAGAGGTCTATGACTATCCCGACACAGGCACCTTGCGAGATGCGCGGCCGTGGAGAGATGCGTTCGCGAAGGCGGCACCTTTCGTGTTCGGGTGTGCCGTGGTCGCTGTGGTTGTAGCCGTAGTTGGTGCGACATGGATATGGATATGGCACGACGACAAACCGCAGTCATCACCGACTTCAGAACCGGCGAGGGCAGCGACGCCGCCTGTGACAGTGACTGCCCCTGCGCCGACCAATGCGACACCTGTGCCGACCACTGCGAAATCTGCTGGCCAGCAGCTGCAGGAACAGGCCAATACCGACAAGCCTGCCGTGGATGCGATGGCTGAATACTGGGTGCCCCAACTGAGCTCTAAGCAGCCGGGAACTCACGATGACGGGATCGTCTATGACGACAACTCGATCTGGCAAGAGCACATCAAGCTACGCCAGCAATACGGTGCCGAGCTGATGTGGGTAAACGGGTACTGGGTAACGATTGCTGACACCAGCTTCAACGACAAGGCCTCAGCCCAGGCTTGGTGTGACCACGCCGGTCGGGATGCAGACCACTGCTTCCCCAGACTGATGGGGGCGGCCCCGGCGGCCGCAGTACCGCCGGGGCCGGAACCCACCTACTACATTGCGATGGCCGGAGCCCCCGATGGTCCGACACGGTTCCACTTGCAATGGAGGACCAGAGCGACTTCATTGACGAATGCCGATCAGACGGTGCTGCAGGATTGTGAGGACAGCGGCTACGTCGGCTGCCGCGTAATAGGGCAAACTACCCAATGCATGGCGGCCGCTCGCACCGTTGACGGTCAATGGTTCGTAGGCTACGGGACTACCCCCGAGGCGGCGGTCAGTGACACCGTCAACAAGGCGAAGGCCGCTGGCTACACACCCAACGACCCGCCATCGGCTCACTGCGCGTGGGATTCCTAGTTCTGGTTGTATCGCCAGATCAGTTGCCTAGCACGTCGAGCGGCAAGCTCGCGTTCTGCGGCCGTACCCACATTTTGCCCACAATTTCCGTGGGCAGAGGTGATCTCAGCGCATCTCGGTAGTCCTGTTTGCGCAGTTAGATCACGTTTCCGCGACACGCTCCTAACGTGGAAAGCAGGTTCGAATCCTGCCGGGGGCACAGCATGAAAAGCCTAGTCAGAGGCTATATTTGGAGCCGCGCCGAGCGGCCTGCATCTCTCCCGCATCCGATTGTCTGACACCCGCCGTCATCGGCAGTCACTCTGCCGGTTTGCCGGAACGCACCGATCGTCGCCTTCGTATTTGCAAAGTTGAGGCCCGTCGCCAGCGACCGAACCGCCCCTCAGATACCCGTCGCCAGCGACCGGTCCCCCGACGTGCCAGGACGGCGGCGCTGACCTGCTCAGCGGCCCCTCTCAGCCCACGGCAATCGGCATCCTGACCTGGGCCGAGATCCGGCGTCGGCTAACCGCCCGTGAGGTGCTTCTCCATGTCGGCCAGCGTGCCCGATGCGACCACCTCGCCGGTCGGGTTGCGGGTCAGTGTCCAGCGCCCATAGTCGAAAGCATCGGGATCGCGGCGGCGGCTCTTCGACAATCGCAAACACTGGCGTGCCGCCTTGCGCCGCAGCCGCTGCGCCCGCATTTTCTCGGCCTCCGTCATCGCGGCAAATCTTAACGCCGACTGGTGCCTTTTGGCCCGTGACGCGAGCATGGTTCGCAGCGTACTCTCGGCGGCTTGAAGCTAGAAGCGAATCCAGACGCGAAGCCGCGCACAGATGGAAAACCTCGATGGGCGAGCAAATGAGCAGCCCCGCCTTCACCGCGCTGCAAAGCTGCTACTGGCACCTACAGGTGGCCAACAGCGATGCCATCGACGCGACACAGGTCAACTGGCCGGGGCCAGGACGGATCGCGCCGCCGAGCTTGTCGACATCGTTCACCACAGCCCCTCTGCCACGCCGAGCGTCTGGCTGTCATCGTCGAAGGTGACCTTCGGTCCGACAGGGCCGAGTGAAATGTCAACCAGGAGAGAGGATTCAACAGTGAGCAAGCATGACTCCTGGCAGAGAAGCCGCGCACGGGGAGTGCAAAACAGTATCCAAGCCAACCGCCACCGCGAGCCGACCGTCATCGATTGGCCCTCGGCCATTGCCAGGTGGCACGCCATTCTTGACGGTATGGATGCTGCCGAGCGCACGAAACCCACGCCACCAGAGGGAGATTCGACACAATGACCACAATTCGCGCCACTCTGCTGGCCGGTGCCGCTGCGGTGGCGCTGGCCGGTACGGCACAGGCAGACAGCAGCAACCCTGATCCGCACATACCGAACATGGCTGCCGGGTACTGTCCCGGCGGTGGCATAGGTTCACCCATATACCTCGGATATTGCGATGGCGTGCCCTACCCCGATGGGTCATGGTGGCATCAAATCCAGTATGGGATTCCTTTGATCAATCACCCGAACGGCTTGTTGTCGCCGGGGATGCAATGCGTGATCAACGACGGCGGGCCGATACCAGCGCCAGCACCTACGGGTGGGTGCGGCGGGTCGGTCGCCTAGTCAATCATCCAGCAACAGAGAGGAATATCGCCGACTGCGCCTGGGAACGCTAACCAACACAAGGAGCTTCGACGGGCCTGCACTGACTACTAAACATCACGGCGGCACGGGGTAGAGATGAATACGGTTGCAGCGCAACTGATCTTGGCCGATACCGACAGCGTTAGCGTTATCGGTAGTGTTATCGTGGTTGTCCTCACCCTCATCTTCTCGCTCGCCCTGTATTTAATCCCGGCCTATATCGCCACGGCCCGCGACTTGCCCAACCAGGGATCTATTTGGGTGATCAACATCTTCCTGGGCTGGACGTTCATCGGCTGGGTAGTCGCGCTGGCAATGGCGGTGGTTGGCAACAGACTGACCACGCAGTTCCGCCTTCCCAATGCTTCCGGTCCGCCCGCCTCGCCGAAAGTGCCAACCCACGCAACGAAGAATTGCCCCGACTGCGCGGAAACCGTGCTCTCCGACGCCCATGTCTGCAAGCACTGTGGGTACCGCTTCGCACCTAGCGCGCCAGATACCCCGCAGAAACGACCGCACGGGAAGTCCACGAGGGTGAAGTGTCACAACTGCCAACATGTGCAGATCGTGCCAACAAACCTATCGACATTCGCATGCGAGCAATGCAACACAAGGCTGAGACGCCGCACCGGGTGAATCATGCTGGCCCATCACCGCAACGGTCGCGGATTACTACCCACAGGTGCCGTACGCCCGCTGGCCCGCCAGCGGCCCGAACCGTTGCGACAGGCGACACGCCCGAGATTCGGACATTCGAACGACACGCCGATAAGATTTCGGTCCCACGAGCAAGCACTGGCCCGAGATAGGCGCATTAATACTCTGACCTCGAAAGACGACTCACGGCTGTCGTTGATTACATCCGAAAATTCGCTTACTTATCCACAGGCTTTCGCGGGGGTTATCCACAACTATCGGCGTGTCATCCACAGCGAATTCCAGAGCCAATCCACAGTCATTGCTGGCGCGGTGTCCCGGAATGCGCCTACCTTCACCGACATGACCCATGAACGAAGACGCCGACGGAGAGGATTGAGCCGATGAGGGCCATCCCCACGTTCTACGACAGGATCGAATACCGGTCCCGGCTGGAAGCCAGATGGGCGGCGTTCTTCGATCAGCTTGGCTGGCAATGCATCTACGAGCCGTTCGATGCCGACCACTACATTCCCGACTTCATCATTCACGGTGATGGTCCGCTGCTGGTGGAGATCAAACCCGTTGTGACACAAGAAGAATACAAGGATGTGCTCACCGAGGTTGACCGCAAGCTCGGCGACGACGATGGTGCCTGGCTAAATGGCGTCGTGGTTTTCGGTGTCAGCCCGCTGCCCTATGCCGGATATTATCTGGCCGACCGAGTGGCGTCGATCTCCGGTGAGGCTGGCTGGTATCGGTGTCCTTCTTGTGGTGCATTCGCTATTGAGTGGCATCCGCGCACCGTGCAGCAGTGGCGTCGGCGCAGCGTGCAGCAGGCCACCCCGCGTTGCCGGGATAGGCATTACTACGCCCCCTGCGGCCATCTGGTATTCGGGGATCACATGGAGAGGATTGATCCCGACGTGACTCACCAGCTTTGGGCGACCGCATGCAACAACGTGAAGTGGAGAGGCAGAGATGCCTAGCACGGGGGCGATCAACATCCGACCTGGCCTGCTAGTGCTGGTGGCAGCCGTCGGAGCCCCCAGATCCGTTGCCCCTTTATGGCTTCCAGGCCCGTAACCCGTTGCCTCCCCCGCGGTTCCGCGCATTTCCGCAGTTCAGAAGGTTTTTTTGGGAACCACCGAAAGCCGCTGCCTATTGCATTTCTCGCAACATGAACGTCGGTTGGCGGCGGTCGGAGCGGTAGCGGGTGCGGTGATGACTTCCATCGGGTCACCGCACCCGCAAATCTAGGCCAAAAGTCCCTGGCGCAATTCCTGGCAATTGCTACCGTGCTAGCAATGAGCGCGAAGAGAACACTGGCCGCGCTGCCCCTCCTAGGGGCGGCGCTGTCGGTACCGTTCGCTCACGCCGATAGCACCGATGACGCTTTCATCAAGACGCTGGCCAAAGTGGGCGTGTCATGCGCGGCTTTCGACAACTGTCATGGGATGGGCAACGCGGGCCTCATCCAGCTCGGCCATTCGATCTGCGCTGAATTTCGCGACGGCCGCTCGGCTAGCGACGTGTTCGCGGGCCTCATGAAGAGCAACGTGACCTCGGATCAGGCCCAAGGACTGATGGGCGCGTCGGTCGGCGCCTACTGCCCGGAATACGCCCACCTCTTTAACTGATGAGCACCCGATGCTGGCAATGCGATGAGCACCAACACAATTCGCGCCGCTGCCGCCGTCGCGGCGGGTGCCCTGGCGCTGGCCCCGGTGGCCCGCGCCGACACGTCAGACACTCCCGCTTACAAGGAAATCTGCAAGATGCTGGACGGTGGCGCAACCCCGAGCAGTGTGGCGAGCATGTTGCAGAACACCTACGGCGCAACCCTCGACACTGCCCGGCTCACTGTCATGGTCGCCATCGATGCGTACTGCCCGAGTCATCAGGTGCCCCCTGACTGGAAAGATTGGACCGGGCGATGAACGCTACCAACATGATTCGCGCCATCGTGTCTGCTGGCATCCTGTTGGGCGGCGGCATCGCTCACGCTGACACTACGGATGACCAATTCCTGTCAGACCTCAATCAACACGGCATCACGATTTCCAACGGCACTGGTGTGACGCTCGGCCAGCTTGCTCGCATAATGTGCGCGAAGCGGTCCAGCGGTGTGTCTCAGGCCGAAGAGATCAATATCGTGATGGGTAATGCGAACGTGACCTATTCCCAGGCGTCCGAGTTTGTGCATCTGGCGATGGTGTATTACTGCCCGCAATACGCGAACGGATAAGCCTTTGAATACCAGAATGAATCGCCGTGGTGCCGACATCCTGAAAGTGCCTGTCCCTGCATGGCCCTCACATGGCGGTCGACAAGAGTCTGGTCGAGCCGACCACCGTATCGAGGTTAGGCCGACGCGACGGCTGGCGTGAGCACGATGATGGTCACACCGAGCAGGATTCGGGCTGCGGCGGCAACGGGAACTTGCCGGTTCGCAGGTACACCCGTGCATCGTTCAACAAGTTGCACAGCACCTCTATCGAGGTCGACTCGCTCGGTGGCCAGAATGCCCAGTAGACCGCCCGCTCGGAGGTGCCTGGAGTGTTGCCGTGTACCTGATCGATCTGGGCGCACACATCGGCGATCTTAGCGACAAGCTCGGCGCGGATCTCGGCCTCGGGCGGCAACGGCTTGCCGAAACGGATCTTGCAAGACAGCCAGTGCCACGTCACCGGCCCGCTCTGCCTGCCGCCGCAATCTGGGCAGGTTGTGATAGGCTCCTCCATGTTCCAATCCATCCCTTGACCAGCGCCTTTAGCCCCAAAATTCCCCTGCCAGGGAGGGACTGGGCGCTGTTCTATTTCACGTCATGGGAATGATGCTACGGCAGCACAAGGGAATTGGCGATGCTATCGCCCAAAGGTGCTGCGACAGGCCGAATTCCCCAACCCGTAAGCGCCTGGAAGGGTCAGATTCGGGCAACCCGTAGCCACCGGAATTCATAAGGGCCACAGAGGATCTCGGTGGAGACACCCGGCCTGGCGCGGTGGCTAACAGGAATTCCAGGCCGGGTGCAGAACTGTAGTGATTTCCTACGGTATCTTCGAACGTGCCCCGGCCCGCCAGCTAGGGAGTAGTGGCAGGAGCCGGGGCACGCCTGCGGCGCTTCACCGACCCAGTACGGGGAGCCAGTTATCGCGCCACAATCCCACACCATCGAAGCTAACCAGGCGACCCGGTGTGGGCGGTCTATTTAAGTTGTGTCAGTGAGCATCTGGGTCGAACCGGCTCGGGTCGACAAGCTGCGTCGGGGGAAAGCCGGTTTGAAACCCGTCGCGGAGCGCCCTGATGTCGTACTCCACAACGGTTTTCGCCTGGTTAGCGAGCGTTACCTCGCGCTGGGCTGCCGCCACTTCCGGCAACTTCTGCGCCACAACAGGATTGATCCAACTCGTTGGCAAATCACGGTTTTCGAGGAAGGTCGGCACCTCCTGCAGGAAGACAGACAAGCTCCTCCGCCGACGCCTTCTCTGCTATCTGCTGTGCTGCCGTGACCGGACTGTCGCTCGATCTCAGCGTATCGAGGATTCGGTCACGGGTACGGATCGCACGCGACTCTGCCGCTGCGTCACCCTCTTTCGAGAGGCTGGCAAGCTGTGCCTCGTACTTCGCCTGTGCCACCGTGAGCCTGGTGTCGACAGCTTTCTCGGTGGTGTCGAGGCACTTCGCTGTCTGCGTATTCTTAAACGCCGCAACGGCTCTCGCTCTGGCCTCGTCGGTCAGGTCATCATTGCGGTCGACCTTGTCGAGGTACTCCAGATGAGCCTCTCTCACCTTTTCTACGGTCGAGTAAGCCTGCTGAATCACCGTGTCGCCCTTAGGTTGCCACCGGACCTCGCCCTCCCGCAAGCCAGCCTACGGTCATCTCCCGCTCCTCTGGCGTCGGATCTTGGGTGCCGTCCCGAGCGTGCTTCTCATAGCTGCGCGGATCTCCCGCCGCGCCAAGGTTCCCCATTAATCCTCCTCGGTTTTGGTGGCCGGTGTCGCCGTCATGAACTCTTCGAGATCGGCTGGCTTGAAACGGAGATCGCCACCGCCGACGCGGTAGCCCTTGAGTAGCCCCTGAGAGGCATACTTTCGGACGGTCGACTCGGCCAATTGTGTTGCGTGGCAGACATCTTTGACGGTCAGCCACTGGGCGACCTGGGGCGCGACGGCGGCGGGCCATTGCAGCGACTCTTGCCTGGCCCGCTCGGCGAGCGACGGGGTTCCGCTCATGCTCGCCATCTCACGCCCCCAGTTCCCGGCCACCGGCCTGCAGGTTGGAATCGTCGGGCACTGGCTGTAGTCGGGTGCCGCTCGACGCATCGTTGCCGCCGCCCGTATCGAACCGGGCGTCATTCCTCATCGAATCGTCATCCGGCGGGAACATGCCAAAGCCGCTGCCACCGCCGTGGCTTTGACGCCATCGGACGAACGTCTTGGCCCGCTGATAGTGGCACACGTCGCCATGGCGGTGTCCCTACCCACCGATGCGGCCATCGGCTGGGACGGCTCGATGGCATCGTAGCCAGGCCCGCCGTCACCGGCTGGACTGGGCACGCCTCGCGCATTGCCGGGGATCGCTTCGTCTTGAATGCCCATCGGCGGCTTCCTCTCTCGAAGGGGCCGAGCCGAGAGCCGACCCGGCCTTGAATATGAGCACCACCGTACCACTTCCACGCCGTCTGGCGCTGTCGAGCGACGTTCGCCGCCGAATGCCTCTGTCGGGAAACCTTGCAGGTCAGCGCCGACAGACGCCGAGCGCCCCTCGGGAGCCATGCCGCCGGGGCGGTGGCGAAAGTGGCGCGGCCGCGCCAATTCCCCCAACCCGTACCGGGTGCGGTGGCCCAATTCCGTTGCCGCCGGGCAGGATTGACGCCTCGAGATACGGCGTGGCGCTTAGATTTTCACGGCCATTTGCTGGCTGGCCGCGCTGGATTTGCTACGGCGGCTGGAAGTCCTCGGGCCGCCCGCCAGCATGTCGGCGGCGTCCAGGGCGGCTGGGGCGGCATATGCCTGGTCAGAACCGTTTCGGCCCGAAAGTGGGTAACTTGTACCGCTGGGAATCGTCTGTTGTGGCCGGTGCGGGGCTGAGCCGGGGAGGGGGTTGGTGCCAGTACGGTCGGCGGCGTCGACCGACCGGCCCTCCATCAGGGCCATCTCACGATGGTCGATGCTTGTGCCACCAAGGAGATTGGATCACCATGAGCAGGGGGCGTCGGAGGCGGCGTCGAGTGGGCTGCTGGCACAACAGTGTTCGGTGACCATGCATGTCGACCGGCTCAACCTTCCCTCCCTCCTTCTGGCCACCCTCCTGCCAGCGAGATCCACGCGAATGATCACCACTCCCTGGCGTCGACTGGCGGCACGTCCGAGACATTGCTGGGCATTGGTGCGCGTAATGACTGTGCGTTTAACGGCCCGCGTTTGTGTGCGTGGCTGCCGACATGTCTTCACATTCGATTGAGTTGCTCCCAGACCGGCTGGCTTGCTATTCCAGCCGGTCGCGGCGCTCTCAGTCGACGGTGACGTGAGGGTTGGGCACCAGTTCGAATATCATGGCCTTGATTACGTTGCTGCTGTTGAACTCTCGCTCCAACTCCCACAAATCGATTTGCTTGGTGAGGGCATCGTCGTCGATAGCGAGAATGTCGCGAATGCGCTGGCGTATCGCCTTGATCTCGGCAATGCTAAACACCGGCTTCTTGTGAGTCAGTCGCCGCAGCTTTAACAGTTCCATCGTTTTACTTCCTATCTTGTTGGGTGTGGCAACTCTTCTGAGTTACTCCCAGATGGACTGGCGTTGTTGAGGTTCCAGGCCATCGCGGCGCGCACAGACGGCTCGCACGAGGTTGGGCGTTGCGGCAGCGACGATCTCGCCGCTAAGAAAGGAAATGGCAGGTCTAGAACCGTGCTTGACCGGGAAGATGTAAGAACCGGCTTGACCGCACCGCCCGAGTCATTCAGTTAAATATTCCAGGTAATGTCATGCGTGTTAGATGGCCATCCTTGTCTCGTACAAGCTTTGCCCCGCCGGGCGTAGGCTTCTTACCTTCCTTGGGTGTGTTGCCGGAAAGTTCTGCCCGCCTCACGTTCTGGGCCTGACTTTTCAGATCGCCAAGGGAAGCTTCCAAGCGCGTTTCCTGAGCGAGTAGCGTCTTCGCTTGGTCAACGGTCAGTGTGTATCGCTTGAGCTTCTTGACCGCATCGCAGAGATAGTCGACATAGACGCCGATCTCGTTAACGGTGGCTACCTGGGCGGTCACCTTGGGCGCTGCCGGTGCCTTCTTGGCCGGTGCCTTCTTCTTGGCGGGCCGCGTGGTTCCGGCCTTGTCGATGTGTGTGTCCAATTTGGACACTTCGCCCGACTCTTCAAGTCCACCGCGTACATTGCCCGCCGTTGACGGGCTAGTGCCCGTGCGCTTCGCGTGCTCGCGGTCGGACAGTTCCGGCTGCGCCTTGATGGACTGAGCCAAAAGCTTGCGCTTCTGGTCCGAGTTCAAGTGGCGGCGGTTGACGTTCAGGCTTATCGCCTCGCCGGTCTTCTCCGGATCGGTAACGGAGTTTGACGTGACGAACGGGCACTCCTTCCCGTACCGGATGGCAATCTCATTGCGGTAATGCCCGTCGATGATGTTGCCGTTTATGTCCTTGACGATGGGCACCGTGACGCCGTGCTCGAAGATCGACTTGTCGAGCGCCAGGTACTCCTCCAGCGTGGGCGGGGGCAGCACTTGATATGTGGCCTCGATGATGGGCACGCCCGTGGGCGGCTCGTATGTTGCCGTGGTCATGTGTGTGTTGCCCTCCTTGGGCTTAGTGGTGGTTAACGCTTGCCATCCGGCTGGATGGGCTTGAACACGTCAGCGAGGTCGTCAGTGTCGATACGGACAATGCCCTTGCCGATCTTGTATGCCTTCAGGTCACCGGACGAGATCAAGCGCCGCAGAGTGCGTTTCGATATGCCTAAATCTGCGGCGGCTTGGTCGGTGCTGATCTTCTTGCCCATGCTTCTACGCTGGCATCGAAAGGGCGGCGTTGGCGGCGTCTGGGCACATCGTGTCGCAATTGGCACCACGTGGCCGCTGATCAGCGAGGATGCCCTCCAACGGGGGCGCGACACGCCCAAGCGCGGGATACGGTGACCACCCATCGGCGGCGGTGCTGTGGACGCGACTGATGCGCGTGATTCCGGCGCAGGCTGCCTCCGACTCTTCTTCTGGCACAGGGTGGTTTTGAGAGGGAGGTCGGTGTCCCTCTTTTCTGGAATCCCCTACCGTTCCCTGTCCCCTAGAGGGACAGTGGGAAACGTGATTAGGGCCGCGTGAATAGAGCGTGATTAGAAACGTGATTAGCTGACCTGCGGTTATGCCGTTTTCGAGGGCGTCGCGTGAATAGGCATGATTACCAACGTCATTAAAACCCGCGTGATTAGCTGACCTGCGGTTATACCGAGAACGTGAATAGAGCGTGATTAGAAACAATCTCACCTTCCGGTCGGAAACCAGCGGGCCGCACCAGCTTTCCCGCGCCCACCCTCGCGCCGCTGCAGCCGCCCGGTTTCGACGTACTCATCCAGTCGGCGGCGGGCCTTCTCAACCTGGGAAGCGGTCGGCTTGTCGATGTCGAACAACGCGCACGCCGCCGCCCTGGCGGTGACACCCTCGGCCACGCCGCCCTCGCCAAAGTCGGCTAGCTTCACCAGATCGATCTCGTCGGTGACCGAGAACATGCCGGTGTTCCTGTCCTGCGTCAGCGTCAGCGGGCCGATCTCATCGACCGCTTGCTTGAGGTGCCGCAGCTTGACTATCGGGTCACCGGGATCACCGGAGATCAGCAGCACCGAGCCGCAGCCGGATGTCAGCCAGGTCGACCCGTAGATGTCGGCAATGGCCATCGGTGGCCCGCCGGTCGAGTTGCGCTTGACGCAATGGTGGAGGTCGCACAGTTGGTACCCGGCTGCCAGTAGGTGCTGGCGCGCCCGGTTGTAGCTCGCGCCCACCTCGTCATCGGACAGGCCCAGCGCCGCGTCCTTCAGCGAGTCGATGAACACGATGCGTGCGCCCACGCCCGACGCCATGCGGAGCAGAAGCTCGGGATCTTTGGCCAGGTCGGCTGGCGGCGGGCCTGGCCGGATGATGAGTCGTGCCCGCAGTGTGTCGCGTTCCTCTTCGCTGAATTGGCGTGCCATCGAGCGGGCGATCTGGCGGGGCCGGTCCATCGCCAGGTACAGGATGACCTCACCGGACCCTTCGACGGGAAGCCCGAAAAGCTCGCCGGTTCCCAGGCCGAGGAGTTCCCGCACCAATTGGCCTGCGATGCCAGTCTTTCCGACACCCTGGCTTCCGGCGATCATCAAGCCTTCACCCTCGGGCCAGAGTATGCGGTTGCCTGTGCCCCAGATGGCGGGCACGTTGGCGGGCTGGTCGAGGATGAATGTGTCACCTGGCACGGTGCCCCACGGGTTATCCTGCGGTGCAGCACTTTCGGTGTTGTCGGCCCCGGCACTGGCTTTGCCTGACAGGAACTCCCACGACGGGTTCGCCTGTGCCGAAAGCGGTTGCGGCGGCATCTCTTTAGCAACACGCCGCCGTGTCTCGTCAGGGTCGGCTGTGAGGGCTTGGCCGATGGCCCAGGACAGGATGCCGTCGAAGTCTGCGCGGGCAGCCGCCTCGGTCATCGCTGGCTTGCCGTTGAAGGGCTTGCTCTTCGCGGCCAGGAACGGTTCCCACATCGCAAGTAATGCCCGCTGGCCCGAGTAGAAGCCCGCCGCAACCTCTTTCATGGCCCCGGTCAGCGGTGACACCATCGCATCATGGCGGGAACCTAACTCGCCCATGCGCTTCTGAAATGACTTCAGGTGCCCGTGCAGGATGGCGGGCCGCGTTTCCTCGTTGTGCGACTTCAGGAACAGGTTCATCTGCTCGTCGCTGACCGCCTCGGTGGCCTCGCTGGCATCGGGCAGCGTGTCGGCAATGATCGCGGGCAGCATCGGCACCGCGCCAGTTAGCTCCCATTGATAACGCCCACCTTGGTCGGCGAATTCGTGGATGCTGGGCGCGGCGATGATGACACCGTTGTTACCGCGTACCTCGAACCCGCAGTCCTGGAAGGATGTTCCGAGACTGTTGCCGATGCACCGACCCGCAGGTTGCCGAAAGACATAGTGCCCTCTGCCGTCCGAATCAACGCGGGTGGACTGGAAGGGTGCCCAGGAGTGTTTCAGTGCCTCCAGCACGTTGCTGGGGCACTTTTCGGGGTAGTCCATGTCGATGATGCCAGCGCCGGATCGACCGGCGTGGAGGAAAACACCGTGGTCGGTTCCGAACCAGAGCGCGATGATGGTGTTCCGGTCCCGAGTTGTCTTGTGCTGCCAGCCCTTGCCGAGCACCGAGCCGGGATTCTTTGGGTCACTGCGTGCCACCGGCCCGACATACCAACCGGCTTCGGCATAGGCCAACGCGGCGTCCACGCTGCTGATGTCATCGGCCAGCTTCGGGATGCTCAGGCTGGCCGTGACTTGCTCGGCGCTCATCCGATAGCCTGAAGGTGGTTCATAGGCGTGGACTGCGGGGCGGCGGTGTCCTTACCAGGGTGCCGCCGTTTCCAGCGTTCTGGCGGCTTCTCGGCCCGGTTTTCGGCCTGTTCCTGATCGAACAGGGCTGACAGCCTGGCTATCTGGCCCGGTGTGAACGGCGGCGCTGCGGCCACAATCGCGTCGATGTAGGCGTCCTCGCGGGATTGATCTGTATTCATTTGGTCACCACCTGTTTAGCGGCATAAAAAAACCTGGCGTGTGCCAGGTCGAAAGGTGAGCTATTGCAGCGGGTTACGCCTTGCTGTGCATGGGCGTGAAGATTTCGCGTTCAAGCTCGGTGGGATCGAGCCGGTAGTTTTTCGGCCCCATGCGCCACGCGGTGAGCCGACCGGCGTTGATGTACCTGCGAAGCGTGGGCGCTGAGATGCCGTAGCGTTCGGCGGCTTCGCTGACGGTGATGGTGGTTTCGGGCATGGGCTTGGCCATGTGATTGCCTCTCCTCATGAAAAAACCCACCAGGGCGGGATTGCCGTGATGGGTTGGTCTGATTTTGAGCAGGATCGGCCTGGGATAAAAGGTAGCGCATGCGCGCAGACCGATCAAACTGATCGTGTCGCTTGGGGATCGCTCAAAGATTTTGAGCAGGATCGGTCAGCGGCAACGATAGCCCATGAGCGCAGACCGATCAAACTGATCGTGTCGCAGTTTCGTTCCGGCGTCCCTCGGGAAGGCTGGTTTGCTATCGCATCCTCTGCCTACGGCCTGCGGGTGCTACTCGGGTTGCCGCCAGGTGATGACAACCTTCTCAGGATCGAACGCGCCACCGGGCCGCTCGTTGGGTTGGATGGTCACCACGGCACAGGTGTCGATGACGGCGCGGCGGCGGTCCAGCGAAAGCTTCTCGAATTCCTCCGCAGCTTTCGGGTTGCCCAGCAGCCCGTCGAGCTTGCGGGAAGTGTTGGCACCGACCAGCTTTGATTCGATGGCCGCGAGTTCGGGCTGCAGCTTGTCGATTCTGGCGTTCATCCGCTGCGCGGTGATTTCGCCGCTATCGTAGTCGGTTTCGGCTGCCTTGATCAGCGCACGCAGTTCACCGGCACGCTTGCGGAGCGGCTTGGCATCCACGGCTGGCTTCTCGAAGATCTTGGCGGCGTCGGGGCGGGCCAGCCGCCCGGTGACGGCTTTGATGACTACCCGGTCCACGTCGGGCAGGTTGCGCACGATTTTCATGCAGCCCATGTTTTTGCACTGGTAGGTAATACGTGTGATGCCGGGTTTCTTGGTGGGCTTGGTGGTGGTGCCCAGCTTCTTGCCGCACAGCCCGCAGACGGCCAGACCGGACAGCAAGTGAACGAGGGCGCGTTTCTTGCCGGTGTTCCGGTCAGGGTCGGCCAGGTGGGCGCACACGGCTTCCCAGGTGTCGCGGGACACGATGGCAGGCCAGGATGTTTCGACACCCTCGATGACCTCGCCGTCGTAGACGGCCAATCCGGCGTTGCGGGGGCGCATCAGCACTCCCCGCACGGTGCCGCCGGTCCAGGTGCCGTCGACGGTTTTGCCTTT
The DNA here is from genome assembly GCA_963785625.1 of uncultured Actinomycetota bacterium. Lineage (GTDB taxonomy): Bacteria > Actinomycetota > Actinomycetes > Mycobacteriales > Mycobacteriaceae > Mycobacterium. Next base: position 395,953 of record CAWAWC010000001.1, read on the forward strand.
GGTTTTGCCCTTCTGGACAACGCGGCCCGCTTTGACGGTTTTCAGCCCAGCCGAATTCCATTGCTTCGCAATGCTCCACAGCGACATGCCGTTGAGCAGGTCGGCGCATGCTTTACGGATGGCGTCGGCCTCATCCTCGATGACTTCGTTGCCGTCGTATCCGAAAACCCTCTGCACCCAAGGCTTTCCAGCCTCGGCGCGTTGGCAGTTGGCGATCTTCTGCCGCATTGACTTGCGTTCAACCTCGTTTCGGGCCACCGCGCCGGTAATGCGGGCGATGAGCCTGCCGTTGTCGGTGGACAAGTCCACTTCGCCGGTCACGGTGGCCAGTTGCAGATGGTGCTTGTCGGCCAGTTCGATGAAGTGTTCCAGTTCCTTCGGCTGGCGGTGCAGCCGGTCCAGGTGATAGCAGACCACCGCGTCGATGGCCCCGGCCCCGATGTCGGCCAGCATGTCGGCGTAGGCGGGCCGGTGCCCGTTGGTGGCGCTGGTGTCGTTGTCGATGTACTCGGTGACATCGGACCAGCCCCCGCGTGCCCAGCCACGACGGCTGATCAGGTTGCGGCATTCGGTGCGCTGGCGGTCGATGGCCAGCTTGGTCTGGTCGCGGTCCAGCGATTGTCGGAGGTAGATGGCTGTTCTCATAGGAGGTATCTTACTAGATTGCGGCTGGCACCATCGTGTGGACCTCCCCCAGCGGGCACACCTACACCACCCGACCGGGCAGCAGGCTGCTGTTGCCGGCCTTATGCCTGCCGACCGGCGAACTGCCCGGTGTTAATGCAGCGCCAGCGCCCCCCGCTCAGCGCGGCCTGATGATGCCCACCCGTCGCTCAACCCGCGCACAAGACCGCGCCCATCGCATCGACGCCGAACGCGCCCTCAACGTCGCCCACGTCGCCGAACGCAACCAACCCCCACCGTTCTAGGGCCGCGGCGCGCCCAACCGGAATACCTTCCAGCCGGCCTGCCGCCAGCGCGCGGCGTCGAGGCAATTGCGGCCGTCGACGATTACCCGCGCGCGCACCCGGTCGGCCAGGTCGTCGGGGTCGAGGTCGACGAACTGCCGCCACTCGGTGAGAACCAGCACCGCATCGGCGCGCTCGCAAGCCTCTTCCACCGAGACCGCGTAATTCAGCGTCGGGAACAGCCGTTGCGCGTTGTCCAGGGCCTCGGGGTCGTACACGTTGACGGCGGCCCCGTTGAGCTGCAGCTGGCCCGCGACGTTGAGCGCCGGCGAGTCACGCACGTCGTCGGATTCGGGTTTAAACGCCGCGCCGAGCACCGCGATGTTGGCGCCCAGCAGCGATCCGCCGCACGCGGTGCTGGCCAGCTCCACCATCCGGGTGCGGCGGCGCATGTTGATGCTGTCCACCTCGCGCAGGAAGGTCAAAGCCTGGTCGGCTCCAAGCTCACCGGCGCGTGCCATGAACGCGCGGATGTCCTTGGGCAGGCATCCGCCACCGAAACCCAGACCCGCGTTGAGGCATTGGCGTCCGATGCGCGGATCGTACCCGAGCGCGTCGGCCAGCACGCTGACGTCGGCGCCGGCGGCCTCGCACACCTCGGAGATCGCGTTGATGAACGAAATCTTGGTCGCCAGAAAGGCATTCGCCGAGACCTTGACCAACTCCGCGGTCTGCAGGTCCGTCACCAGGAACGGCAGACCGGCGTCCAGCAGCGGAGCGTACAGTTCCCGGACCACCGTCTCCGCGCGTACCGAATCCTGTTGCACGCCAAGCACAATGCGATCGGGATGCAAGGTGTCGTGCACGGCGAGGCCTTCGCGCAAGAACTCCGGGTTCCATGCGATTTCGACGTCCACGCCGCGGGGGGCCAGCGCGGCGGCCCGGCAGGCCAGCTCCGCCGCGGTGCCCACCGGGACTGTCGATTTGCCGACGAGCACCGACGCCCTCGTCAGCCGCGGCACCAGCGCATCGATCACGGCGTTGACATGGCGCAAGTCGGCGCCGTATTCGCCCTTCTTCTGCGGCGTGCCGACACCCAGGAAATGAACATCAGCGAACTCGGCCGCCATGTCGTAGTCAGTGGTGAACCGTAGCCGACCGGCAGCCAGGTTGTCTCTCAACAGCTTTCGCAGGCCGGGCTCGTAAAACGGGATGTCGCCGCCGGCGAGCTTGGCGACCTTGCCCGGATCGATGTCGACCCCGACGACGTCGTGTCCCAGTTCCGCCATCCCGACCGCGTGGGTAGCACCCAGGTAACCGGTGCCGAAGACGGTGCATCTCATACCACCGTTGTAGGTGCCCGCGATGAGCGAACTGCATCGCCAGCCTGAGCGGGAGGCAAACGGCAGATGACAGCTGGCTCCCGACGACTAGCGGCGACCGAACCCGCCGTGACCTACGACGAAGCCACCGTGGCCTCCACCACCGGGGAACCCGGGGAACTCGCCACCGCCGTGACCGCCGCCACCGGGCCCGAATCCGCCACCCGGCCCGAACCCGCCTCCCGGCGGCCCACCGATGCCCGGTATCGGCAGGGGGATCGGCCCCGGGATCGGCGCAATCACCGGCGGCAGAGGAGCGGGCGCCGGCGCCTCGGGAATCGGAGCCGAAGCGGGCGCAGGCGCCGGGGCCCGCGGAGCGGGAGCGGGCACGTTCGCCTCCGGGGCGGGCGCCGGCGCGGCGGGCGCGGGTGCCGGGGCGGCTGGTGCCGGTGCGGGAGCCGCCTGGGTGGGCGCGAC
>CAWAWC010000002.1:0-182862 GCA_963785625.1 uncultured Actinomycetota bacterium
GCCGTACCAGCAGATCTTTTCGGCTTCGAGCGGAAATGATGCGTCCGGGTGATACGGCACGACTCGAGGGGTGTACGCCTCGGGCGGTCGCGGCCCTTCGACGCGGGCGTGGTAGCTGAACGTCCCGCGGATGACTTCGTCGCCGCGTTCCATCGGTATCCGTTCGGTCGCGGCGTCCTGCCAAGCGGCGGCGTATAGCTGCACTTGCACCGCGTCCGGTCCGATGGCGCCGAGGGAAACGAGGACTCGGAACTGGTGACCGTCTCCGGCCGGCTCGACGTGCAAGGCGCCGAACGACACGTCGCTCCAGTAGTTCGCGATCATTTCCCGCCAGCCTTGCACGTCGGCTCCGACCTGGCAGTGGTCGGCCAGGCGCGTGCGGTAGGCGGCCGCCGCGGGGGCGTAGAGCTCCTCGACGTACTGCCGGACCATGCGTTCCGACGAGAACCGGGGCGTCAGCGTCGCCATGCTCTCGCGCACGCGCCGCATCCAGTCTTCCGGGATCCCGTTCCCTGCGCGCGTGTAGAACATCGGCACGATCTCGTTTTCCAGCAGCGCGTAGAGGCATTCCGCTTCCTCGGCATCCCACTGCGGGTCGTTGTGTTCCCGTCCGTCGCCGAGCGCCCAACCCACCTGCGGGGTGTACGCTTCGGCCCACCAGCCGTCGAGCTCCGACAGGTTCAGGCCCCCGTTGACGAGCACTTTCATCCCGCTCGTCCCGCTGGCTTCCCAGGGCCGGCGCGGTGTGTTGATCCAGACGTCGACTCCCTCGACGAGCTGTTCGGCCAGCAGCAGGTCGTAGTCGGCAATGAACCCAACGTGCAAGCGAAGTTCCGGGCGTTGCGAGAACTCATACCAGCGCTGGATCATCGCTTTCCCGAACGTGTCGGCCGGATGCGCCTTCCCGGCGACGGCGATCTGAACGGGCCGTTCGGGATTGGTAAGAATGCGCGCGAAGCGGTCGGGATCGTGCAGCAGGAGCGCGGTGCGTTTGTACTCGGTGAAGCGCCGGGCGAAGCCGAGCGTCAGGGTGTTCGGATCGAAAATGCGCTGCGCTTCATCAACGCGATCCGCGCCGGCGCCGGCGATCGTGAATTGGCGTGCCAGCCTTTGTCGTGCCCAGAGCACGAAGCGCTCGCGGTTGTGATTGCGCATCCTCCACAACTCAGCAATCGGGACCTTCTCCATCCGCTCGACGATTTGCGTCGGAACGCCCAGCCACTGCTGGCGCAGCTCGGCGTCCGTCCACAACTCGTCGGCGGCCGGCGAGTCCCACGATGGAACGTGGATGCCGTTGGTGACGTGCTCGACCGGAACTTCCTCGATCGGGCAGCGCGGAAAGAGATCCGCGAACAGTTCGCGGCTCACCTCGCCGTGCAGCCGACTCACGCCGTTGATGCGGGACGCCCCGCGAATCGCGAGGTACGCCATGTTGAACGGTTCGGAATCGTCGTTCGGCTGAATGCGGCCCAAGTTGAGGATCTTGCCGATGCTGACGCGCATCTCGGCCGCGAACGGCGAGAGGTAACCGACGACGTAGCTAGGATCGAACCGGTCGAAGGCCGCGGCGACCGGCGTGTGGGTGGTGAACACGGTGCCCGCGCGCGCGACGGTCAGCGCGACGTCGAACGGTACGTTCTGTTCCCGCACGATCCACCGGGCGCGTTCCAACACGGCAAATGCCGCGTGCCCTTCATTGAGGTGACAGACGTCCGGATCGAGTGCCAGCTCGCGCAGCAGCCGCCAGCCGCCGAACCCGAGCGCCATCTCTTGCCCCCACCGGACTTCGGGATCAGCTTCGTAGAGCTGCGCCGTGATACCGCGGTCTGACGGGCCGTTGGCCGGATCGTTGCTGTCGAGCAAGTACAACCACAGCCGGCCGACGTTGACGGCCCAGGCACGCAAGTAAACCGTCCGGCCCGGGAAATCGAGCGGGATGCGAATCCAGGCACCGTCCTTGCCGCGCAAACGCTGCACCGGAATCTCGCTGGGATCGCTAAACGGGTAGAGTTCGCGCTGATTTCCCTGCGAGTCGAGGGCCTGACGAAAGTACCCCTGCTGGTACAGCAAGCCGACTCCGACCACCGGCGCGCCGAGATCGGTCGACGACTTCATGTGATCGCCCGCGAGCACGCCGAGCCCGCCCGCGTAGATCGGCAACGCTTCGGAAAGACCGAACTCCATGCTGAAGTACGCGGTCAGATTCAGGGTTTTCGCCGCCTGCGACTGAGGAAACCAGAACGGGTCGCTGTTGCGCCTCCGGCGATCTTCGATCAGTGCGCGCACCGCGGCGCTGAACGCGTCGTCGTTGCCCAGCTCCTCGAGCTCGGGCTGGCCGATCGATTTGAGCACCGCCCAGGGATTGCGCGACGCAGCCCAGAGCTCCGGATTGACGCGATGCCAGACGCGATCGGCACGGTGCGACGAGATGAGCCGCATGTCGAGTGCGAGGTCGTCCATACCATGCAGCGAGTCCGGGAGATTGATTTCCGTGCGATGATCTGCCATGAACCCGCCTACCTATTGGTTGGGAAAGCGCCTGCGAAGATACCTTGGACGCATTAATTCAAGACAAAGCCCTCAGTGACCGGAGGGCCGTAGCGCTCTCGGGCGCCACCCACGAGTTCACCTGGCTTTGCTACACGCCCCGTCATCCCAGCGCCGCGAGAATTAATTTTTCGTGGATGCACGAAACCGACTATGGCTTGGGCCGTCATTCAGGTGGACGCTGTTGGGAGCGCTCGTCGCCGCCATGGTAGCGGCGCTGCAGCCGATCGATGAGAAGCTGCGCTTCATCAATGTCGCGACGCAGCGAGGCTGCCTCCAACCGCATCGCCGATGCTCGGCTGCTCCTGCTGGTGACACCCTGGCGTTCGACCCGAGCTGATATGTAGGTAGATCTGTCAAGTGGGCAGGGAAAAGCGGCGGCCGCGGTAGATGATGCGGCCGCCGCTTTCCGTCGGCCGGATGAGGTGTTGTCCAGGTCGAGCGTGTCGTGTCGACGCGTTGTCAGTCTGATATTCGCGGGTTGGTTACCGCAGGACGGGACTTTCGAGTCGGAGTGGCGTGCTGGCGTCTAGCTTCGAGCGTAATCGCCTGTTCTGCAAGGAGATTGCTCATAGCTCAATCGCGGGTCACTCCAAGACGCTTGCCGACCTGTCCGCGCACCTCATCCGGAGTCTGTGCAGGGTGAGCTACCCGTCGAGCACCGCCAGAGACCAGCACCATCCGGCCAGTTCTCGGGCGATCGCGGTGTTGGACACCACCGCGCGTTTCTTGCGCGTGTCAAACCAGCGCCACCGGGCATGCAGGCGCTGATTGGCCAGCTGTGCGCGGGCCCGCGCGGCGGGACTGGCAGCATCCCACCGTCGGCGCAACGTGGCACCCGGGCGGTAGCGCGGGCGGTGATGCCAGGCCGCCTCGACCAGCAGTCGTCGGGCGTGACCGTTGCCGGTCTTGGTGATCCCGCCCTGGCTGCGGCTGGCCCCCGAGGAAGACTCGGTGGGCACCAACCCCAGGTAGGCGCCGATCGAGCGGCCGGTGAGCCGGTCCCAGTCGCCGATCTCGACGGCCAACCCGAACGCGGTCAGCGTCGCGACCCCACGCAGACAGCACAACCTGATCACCACCGGGGTGAACTCGGAGGTGGCAGCCATTGCTTCGATCGCGCGATCGAGGCGGTCACGGCGATCCACCGTGGCCAGCATCGCCTCAAAGCAACTGTCATAAGTCAGCTGTAGTGCGGGATTATCGAAACGCTGGGCGCGTAACCACAACTCATGCCTGCCGGTCCAGGCCTTCCCGCCGCTGTAGACGATCCCCTGGCGCAGCAGCAGTTTGGACAAGCGGTGCCGAGCACTCATCAAGTCGCCGCGGCAATCCTCACGCGCACGCACCAGATCGCGGGCGGCTTCCTGTTCTCGGCTGGGGATGGTCACTGCTGTGACATCTCCGAGCATCAACAACCGCGCCAAATGCCGGGCATCACGGGTATCGGTCTTCACGCGATCCCCCGATGGGCGCATCAACTTCGATGGCGCCGCCACCACACAATCGATACCAGCGGTCTGCAACGATCGCGCCAACCCGAACCCCGTCGGGCCGGCCTCATACACGACCGCCGCTGGACCCGGTAACGACCGGACCCAGGCACCGATCTCTTCATGGCTCGGCGTCAGCCGACGTTCAAAAACCTCGCCGGTTTCCCGATCAAGCCCGCACGCCACCACCGACCGTGCGTGCACATCCAAACCAACACTCGTACGCTGAACTATCACTGGGGCCTCCCACATCTTGTGGCTCTACCGGCCAGGACCAACTTCCTGACGGCAACCCACGTTCACATGTGAGTGAGGCCCCAGCCCACCCCATACCGTCTAGCTGGGCGGTCATCTCGTCCAGTTGCTCACGCAGCGCGCGGACCAACTTCATAGCCTGGGCAGCCTGGCGTTGCTCCACGGAGAAATCGTCGCATTTACTGCCCGTGCCGCGCGGCGAAACCTACAGCCCTGGCAAGCCGCGCCGGGCCGCGCCAGGGGGAGGGGTCTTCAAAGGCTATGAGCGTGCAGGGTGGCACGAACAAGGCAATCCGCGTGGCGAAAGGTCCACGGAGACAAGGCAATTCGCACCATCCCAGTGTGAATTTTACACCATCTCAGCAAACCGCTGTGATGCTTCGAGCCTGCGATGACGGGGCGGTTAGCAAAGTCTCTTGGATCACGGCTGATGAAAACATCGCCCCGTCAGCTAACGCCATCGAGAGCGAAGACGCCCGCCGTGAAGCAGTAGAGGCCAGTTACCGCGCAGCGACGGCTAGGGCCGCCCGGCTCCGGAGTAGGTTGCGGCCCTGGGTCTGGGTAGCGACGACCGAGCGGGTAAGTTGTCACTTTCGGAAAACGGGCGAAAATTCGCCTGACAACCTGCCGCATGGCTGATGCTCGCACGCCGCGTAAACGCAGCTGAGCATGATCAGTAGCACGGTGACACTCCGAAGATGCCGGGCGAGCCGAAACGGGTGCAGCCGAGCCGCGATACGGCTCGGAAGACGTGAGCACCAAGCCGGATTATCGGCCGCTCTGCGAGTACGACAGCGCGTGCGGCGCAAATTCCGGTTGTGGCGAAAACATCGGGCCCGTATCGGTGCGCGAGCGCCGCACCCGGCTGGCGATGAGTGCGCTCAGCATCCCCGCCAACCCTCCCACCGTTGCCACCACCGAGGGCCCCGACAGCACCAAATAGCCGAACGCGGCCCCGGCGACGAGCAAGCCCACGTGTATGGGTGTCCAGCGGGCTATCGAGCGCAGCCGGAAGGACAACCCGATGCCCAGCAGCAGCGCCAGAACGTGCCCGACGGCGGTGAAGTCCGCACCCAAGGTTGCGGCCGATGCGATGCCGAGCCACCAACCGAGCCAGGCAGGCCGCCACCGCAAGGGTATGGATGCGGTCAGGGCGCCCAGAACGCAAACCGCGCCGTAGCTGATCCCCACGTCGCTGGCGCGCGCAACGGAGAAAGGCAGCCACCCCGACTCGACCGCGGTGACCAGCCCCGCCGCGACGAGCAACGTGGCACCGATGTGACCGACCGCGAACGTGATGAGTAAACCCCGACTGCGCCAGATGAGTTCGCCTAACGCCAGCAAGCACACCAGTCCCGGCAGCCAGATATAAACCTCATCGCTGTCGTTGACAAACGCGCTACCGACCAAGGTGCCCAGGTGGCCGTGTCTCAAATTGTGCAGGTTGGTGCTCATGTCACTCACGACGATGCCGCGCGCATGCGGACCAAGCGCGGTGAGCGTCAGCGAGACCGCGACCAATGCGACGGCGTACGAGGCCGTGATTCGTACCGCTGCCGCGCCGGACAACATTCGTCCGGCCACCGCCGTCAAACGGTCGGCGCTGTCACGAAAAGAGTTGTTGGATAACATTATTCGTTACCTAACTCGCCGCGGCGGCCCGGACTGGGGGTGAGTTACCCAGCCAGCCGCAGTCGCGGGCCAGCAGGTCGTCGACTGTTTCGCGGCGCACCAGTTCACGGGACCGGCCGCCGGCAACGCCGACCAGTGGCGCGCAGCCCATCAAGTTGCGGCTCGAGCCCATTGAGTGGTGGTAGGCGCCCGTGCAAGCCACCGCCAGCAGATCGCCGGGGTGGATGTCGGCGGGCAGTTCGGCGTCGCGGACGATTTCGTCCCCGGCCTCGCAATGCCGCCCCACCACCGTGACCGGTGTGGTGGCGGTTGGCAGGTGCCGGTTGGCCAGTGCCACCGTGTATTTCGTGTCGCGGAGCGCAGCCCACGGGTTGTCGTTCATGCCGCCGTCCACCGCGACGAAGGTGCGGCCGCCGGGCTGGCGTTTGACGGCGATCACCCGGTACAGGGTTATCCCGGCGCGCGCGGCGATCGCTCGGCCCGGCTCGATCACGATCTTGGGGCGCGGATATTCGTATTCCGCACAAGCGGTTCGGAGTGCGGAGTCGATGACCGTGGCGAGTGCCCGCGGGTCGAGTTCCGGGTCGCCGGAGCGGTACGGGACCGCCTGTCCGCCGCCGAGGTTCAGCTCGGTAAGTGCCACCTGATGGCGGTCGCGGACCTCGGCCATCACCGCGATCATTTGCCGGATCGCCGCGCCGTAGATACTGGCGTCGGGGAGTTGCGACCCCAGTTGGCAGTGCAACCCGACCAGGTCCAGCCACGGCTGATCCAGGACGCGCTTGACCGCACCGGCCGCCTGGCCACCCGCCACGGCAAAGCCGAATTTCTGGTCGAGCACCCCTGGGGGCACCGCGCCGGTGTCGATATCGGGAATCACCCGGACCAGCACCCGTTGGCGACGACGCACCCACCCGGCAAGCAGGGCGATCTCGCTTGGGGCTTCGATCACGACGCGCCCTACCCCCGCGGCGACCGCGTCGTGCAGTTCGCCGGCCGTCTTCGCATTGCCATGCAGAATGACCTGTGACGGCGGGACGCCGCCGGCCAGAGCGGTGGCCAGTTCGCCGGCCGAGCGGACCGTCACGCCGGCGCCTTCGGCCGCGGCCCACCCGGCCACCGCGGTGCTCAGTAGGGCCTTACCGGCGTAGCTCAGGTCAGCCCCGGGAAGGGTGGCGTGGTAGCCGCGGATTCGGCTCCGAAAGTCTGCTTCGTCCACCACGAAAGTGGGCGTGCCGAACTCGGCGGCGATCTCCGTGACGGCCACCCTGCCGACACACAGCCGGCCCACTTCGTCGACGTCGGCGCTCAGCGGCCAGATCGCACGGTCGAGGTGCGGGTTCAACCGGTGCCGCACCGACGGCAGCTCGAAGAGCGTCATACTCCCACGGTGCGGGTTTAATCCCGTACAGGCCACGTTCTTAACGAAGCCTTCACACGCGGGTGGTAAATCTTCACAGGTCCAGCACACCCGCCGGCGCCGTAGCGACGGCAGTTATCGGTCTTCGATCGGTCGCAATCTCAGCGTTCTCGCTGATGTTTTGCTGCGTGTGGCCGTCGCTACCGCGACAAGGCGAAAACGCTTGGTTGCGAAAGGCATGTCGCGCCCGCCGCGTTCCGCTCGCCCGGATCTGCATATCCGCGAGGCGATCAGGGTACGGTCGGTCACGCATCCGGTGCCCTGCCCAATGCGTGGTCAGGACGCTTTGGCGTACCTGCGCACCAATTGGTTTTCCCCGAACGTGCTTGTGTACTGCTGGCCGTCGTCGTCGCGGCCGAAAAAGGTCCATTGTTTTGGACTCGTTTGCGGCCCGCTGATCAGCTTGACCGTGTAGGGGCGATGGTTGGGTTTGGTCGCACCGATGGTGTCACCGACCCGTATCTCTGAAGGATGAATCTCGGGTGCGTCCGACCAGTGCTGTATGACCATGCCGCCCATCCTCCTCCCATGTTGCTGTGACTCCAAACCCGATCCGGTATTTCGGACTGCGCTTAGCCGCAATCGAGGCTGATGAAACGCCGCCGCGACGAATCGCGCGTCGCGGGAGATGCGCCATCAGATGGCCGAATTCTTCGAGCCTTACTCCGAGACAAGTCGCTGACCTCATCGTCTTCCTTTGCGAGCGACCGCGCCGGAAGCATCGCCGGAGCCCCGACTACCGCGTCGCGACGAGCTCTTGACGAGGTCATCAAGCTGCTGCTAGCCATGGCGTGCGCCACGAAATTGGGCGATCGCCCAATAACGAATCGAGGTTCCCATGGGCCGGATGGACGGCAAGGTCGCATTCGTGACCGGCGCGGCACGCGGGCAGGGCAGAAGTCACCCGGTACGGCTGGCGCAGGAGGGGGCCGACATCATCGCTATCGACATCTGCCGGGAATTCGAGGCATCGCCGGCCTCGGGTGCAACGCCGGAAGATCTCGGCATGACCGCGGGGATGGTCAAGGATGCCGGAGGCCGCGTCGTGACCACCGAAGTCGACGCTCGCGATTTCGACGCATTGCGGGCGGCCGTTGACAGTGGCGTCGAACAGTTGGGGCGCCTGGATGTCATCGTGGCCAACGCCGGCATCGGCACGACAGCCGGAAAGCTGCACAAGGCCGACGCGGCGCTGTGGCAGGAGATGATCGACGTCAACTCGGCGGGGTGTGGCAGACGGTCAAGGCCGGTGTTCGACACATCCTGAAAGGCGGTCTGGCGGCTCGATCATCCTGACGTCCTCAGTGGCCGGCTTCAAGGCCTATCCGCACGTCGGCCACTACGTCGGGGCGAAGCACGGTGTGATCGGCCTAATGCGTGCGTTTGCCGTCGAATTGGGTCAGCACATGATCAGGGTCAACGCCGTTCTCCCGACCCATGTGAGTTCGCCGTTGCTGATGAACGAGGCCACCTACCGCGCTTTTCGGCCGGATTTGGAGAACCCCGGGCCGGACGATCTTGCGCCGGTGTGCCAGAGATTCCACGTCCTGCCGATCACGTGGGTGGCCGCGGCAGTGCCTTGACCACTGTAGGCGCCGGGGAGATAAGCCACTGCTTGGGCGGTCGCTCAGGAGCGTCGTGCTCTTGGAGTCAGGACTTGTTCTGGCATCGTGCTGCTGAGGTCCAGGCCTGGCGAGCCAGTCGACGCACTCCTTCGTCGCAGTGGCGAATCGGTTTACGCTGATGCGCGTGGACGGCCACGCCGCCACAGTCGCAGAAATCGGCTGCTGATGGCACGGGGACGGCTCCGTGTGTACCTGGGTGCTGCTCCGGGGGTCGGCAAGACCTACGAGATGCTGCTCGAAGGTCACCGCCAGCGCAGGCAGGGCGTCGACTGCGTGATCGGCTTCGTCGAGCCGCATGGCCGACGGGCGACCCAGGAGCTGGTCGACGGGCTGGAGGTGGTGCCCCGGCGCTATGTCCGGCATCGAGGCGGGGTGCTGCCGGAGATGGATGTTGATGCGGTGCTTGCTCGCCGTCCGCAACTGGCGTTGGTCGACGAACTGGCGCACACCAACGCTCCGGGTTCCCGCAATCCAAAACGCTGGCAGGACGTTCAGGAGCTACTCGACGCCGGTATCGATGTGATCACGACGCTCAACATTCAGCATCTGGAGTCATTGGGCGATGTGCTGACCGAGATGACCGGAGTCGAGCAGCGCGAAACAGTGCCCGACGCGGTGGTGCGCCAGGCCGACGAACTGGAACTCGTGGACTTGTCGCCGGAAGCGTTGCGCCGGCGCATGGTTGCCGGTGACATTTATCCGCCCGATCGCATCGACGCGGCGCTGTCGCACTATTTTCGGCCGGGCAATCTCACCGGGCTGCGGGAACTGGCGCTGCTGTGGGTAGCCGATCGGGTTGATGAGGGCTTACGCCGTTACCGCAGCGAGCACGGGATCAGCGCCAGCTGGGAGGCCCGGGAGCGCATCGTGGTGGGCGTATCAGGCGGCCCGGAAAGTGAGGGGCTGATTCGGAGGGCCGCGCGGCTGTCCGCGCGCACACCCGGAAGCGATCTGATGGCCGTTTACGTGGCGCGCAGCGATGGACGTCTAGGGGCCGACCCGGCCAGATTGGCCACGCTGCGCTCGTTGGTCGAAGGCTTGGGCGGTAGTTGGCATCAGGTAGTCGGCGCCGACGTCAGTAGTGCGCTGGCTCAATTCGCGCGACACGAAAACGCCACTCAAATGGTGATCGGCGTCAGCCGTCCGAGCGCCGGCTGGAGAATTCTGACCGGCCGGGAAGTGGTGTCCCGCAGGCTGTCTCGGCTCGAAGCCACCTTGGATGTGCACGTGGTGACCGATAAGACGCCGGCGAGGTTCGCGACGCGGCTTCCGCAGCTAAGCGGTGTAAGTCCGCGCCGGCGGCTGCGGGCGCTGGTGCTGATGGCGGTGTTGTTGCCGACGGTGACAATCCTGTTGGGACTGGTCCGGACGCGGCTGAGCCTGCCGAGTGATTTGCTCGTGTATCTGCTCGTGATCGTCCTGATAGCCATGGTGGGCGGGTGGTATCCGGCGTTGGTCGCCGCGGTGGCCTCCGTGGCGGCCGCGGATTTCTTTCTTACCCGGCCGCTGTATTCGCTCCGGGTCGCGCTGTTCAACGATGCTGTGGCACTGGTCGTCTATGTGGCGGTGGCGGTGCTGGTGAGCTGGACGGTGGAAGTCAGTGCCCGGCGGCGGCGGCTGGCTGCCCGATCGAGCGCCGAGGCCGCGGTGCTGACGTCGATGGCCGAGGCACTGCTGCGTGGGGAGGGCGAGCTTCCCCAGCTGTTGGAGTTGGTGCGTGAGACGTTCGGGTTGGACGGGTTGAGCGTGCTGGAACGCCCGACGGCCACGCCGGGTGGCCAACCCGGTGACCAAGGCGGCTGGGTTGTCAGCGCCAGCTGTGGGATTCGGCCCCCGGAGTTGCCCGAGCAGGCCACGGTGCAGGCCGAGCTGGATCCTTCGTCGATGCTCGGCGGCCGCGGCCCGGCGTTATCGGCAGCTGACCTAGAGATTTTCACCGCGTGCGCGGCGCAGATCGCCGAGTATCTGGGCCAGCGCAGGCTCAGCCAGCGCGCCGCCGGCGCCGAACAGCAGGCCGAGAGCGAGCGCATGCGAACCGCGCTGGCCGCCGCCGCCGGTCGCGCCCTTGCCGAGGGCGTCGACTCCGCCAAGCGGGCCGTCGCGGCGCTACGCGCGATGCCAGACTGTGGCGCGGGAGAGTGAGCAGATCGACACGCTGGAGCGCGCGGTCGACCGGATCGGCGTATTGGCAAAGCAACTGGACGATGTGGCCAGGGCCCGGGCCGGTGCGCTCGATGTGCGCATACGTCAGGTGGATGTCGCCGAGGTGGTGGCCGCTGCGCTCGACGAACTTGGTCCCGGTCACCACGCCGTGGATGTCGTAGTGCCAGAAGACATTCCCAGCGTAATTTCCGACGCTGCGGTGCTCACCCGCGTCATAACGGCCTTGGCCGCCAATGCGATCCGGCTCAGTTCTCCGGGTGACACGCCGAAGATCGCCGCGACGCTTTGCGGCGACCGGGTCGAAATCCGGTTCCAGACCGGCCATCTCGAGCAAGGGCTTGCCATGGTCGTGGCGATTGCTTCACCGTCGAGGCAGCGCGCGACCTGCTCGAGGCAATCGACGCGTCGCTGCGCATGGAAACCGGTCCGGACGGTGCCGCGGTCGTAATCGTCAGTGTGGCCGCGGCTGGCTAATCAAGCGCAAGGTTGAGTTCGACGACATTGACCACGGTCTCCCCGAGGAAGCCCAGCGCGCGTCCGGTGGTGTGGTCGCGCACCAGCGCCGTCACGGTTTCGGGCGGCAGATGCCGGGCGGCGGCGACCCGCGGCGTCTGCAGTTCGGCGTTGGCCACCGAGATGTCTGGATCGAGGCCCGATCCGGAGCCGGTCACCGCGTCGACGGGCACCGCCGCATCGCCGGGTAGCTGGTTGAAGGCGCGGTAAGCAGCAGCTCGTTCACTGATGGCAGCGAGCAGCCTCGGATCGCTGGGGCCGAGGTTGCTGGCTCCGCTGGCTGTGCCGTCGTAGCCGTTTCCCGCCGCTGAGGGTCGGGGCTGGAAGTACTCGGGCAACGGGTTACCGGCGGGATCCGTGAACGATTGACCGAGCAGGCTTGAGCCGACGACCTGATTGTCGCGGCTGATCAGCGAGCCGTCGGCCTGATGCTTGAAGGCGAGTTGTCCGATGCCGTAGGTGGCGAGCGGGTAGGCGACGCCCAGCACCAGGCTGGCCAGCACCGTGAGCAGGATCGCGGGGACCAGTTGAGCGCGCAGCATCAGTGGATGCCTATCGGCGCGACAATGGCGATGTCGATCAGCTTGATCAGCACGAACGGGGTGATCAGTCCGCCGACCCCGTAGATCAGTACGTTGCGGCGCAGCATTGCGGTGGCGCCCATCGCCTTGACGCGAACACCACGTAGCGCCAGCGGGATCATCAGCACGATGATGATCGCGTTGAAGATCACCGCGGAGAGGATCGCGGTGTGTGGGTTGTGCAGGTTGAGGATGTCGATCGCTGCTAACTCCGGAAAAACGGCATGGACCATCGCCGGGATCGCGACAAAGTATTTGGCTACGTCATTGCAGACCGAGAACGTCGTCAACGCACCGCGGGTGATCAGCAGTTGCTTTCCTACCTCGACGATCTCTATGAGCTTGGTCGGGTCGCTGTCCAGGTCAACCAGGTTGCCGGCCTCCTTGGCAGCCTGCGTGCCGCTGTTCATGGCCACCCCGACATCGGCCAGAGCCAGGGCTGGCGCGTCGTTGGTGCCGTCACCGGTCATCGCGACGAGGTCGCCGCCGGCCTGTTCGGCGCGAATCCGGTCCATTTTGTCTTCCGGTGTCGCCTCGGCGATGAACTCGTCGACACCGGCCTCGGCGGCGATGGCCGCGGCAGTGGCCGGATTGTCGCCGGTAACCATCACGGTGCGGATTCCGAATGGCCGCATGGCGGCGAGGCGCTGCGAAATGCCAGGCTTGACAGTGTCTTTGAGGTGGATGATGCCCAACAAGGTGTTCTCGTCGGCAACAGCCAGCGGGGTGCCGCCACTGGAGGCGATGCGTGCCACGATGCCATCCGTATCTGGTGGCACGGTGCCGCCGTTGGCCCGTACCCAGTCGCAGACCGCTGCCACTGCGCCTTTGCGGATTTTGCGGTGCGGCAAGTCGATGCCGGACATCTTCGTCTTGGCGCTGAAGTTGACCAGGTTCGCACCGGCAATGTCGCTCGGTTGGCAGCCGTGGTGGTGCTGGGCGAACTCCACAATCGAGCGGCCCTCGGGGGTTTCGTCGGCGAGCGACGACAGGTGCGCCGCCTCGGCCAAGGCGTGCTCGTCGGTGTGGCCGACCGGGACGAACTCGGTGGCCATGCGGTTGCCGAACGTGATGGTGCCGGTCTTGTCCAAAAGCAGCGTGGTCACATCACCGGCGGCTTCCACCGCCCGCCCAGACATGGCCAGCACATTGTGGCGGACCATGCGGTCCATGCCGGCGATGCCGATCGCCGAAATCAATGCCCCGATGGTGGTCGGTGACAACAGCACCAGCAGGGCGACCAACAACACGATCGGCTGCTTGACGCCCGAGAAGATCGCGACCAACTGGAAGGTGCTGACAGCGACGAGGAAGATGAACGTCAGGCTGACCAGCACCACGGTCAGGGCCAGCTCGTTTTGCGTTCGTTGGCGGTTCGCGCCCTCCACCAACCCGATCATGCGATCCAGAAAGGTTTGCCCGGGCGGGGAGGTGATCGATACGACGATGCGGTCGGACAGCACCACGGTGCCGCCGGTGACCGCCGAGAGATCACCTCCGGATTCCCGCACCACGGGGGCCGACTCACCGGTGATGGCCGATTCGTCGACCATCGCCATTCCTTCGACGACCTCACCGTCGCCGGGAATTGCCTGCCCAGCCTCGATGACACACCGGTCGTCGACTTTCAGCTCCTGGGAGGGTGTGTCCACCACGGTGCCGTCGGGCTGCAGAATGTGGGCGACGGTTTCCTGCCGGGCGCGACGCAGCGCATCGGCGTGCGCTTTGCCGCGGCCCTCGGCCATCGCGTCGGCGAAGTTGCCGAACAGCACCGTGAACCACAAGAACAGCACCACCAGGCCGGTGAACAGGTTGTCTGTCCCACTGGATCGGGGTGCATCGCGCACAAACAGCAGCGTGGTCCAGATGCTGCCGATATAGACGACGAACATCACCGGCTTGTGCACCATCAGTCGTGGATCGAGTTTGAGCAAGGCATCGATAATGGCTCTGCGCACGATCCGGGGATCCAGGATCGACAACTCGCGCAGCTGGCGCGTTTCGCGGCCCAGATGCCGACCGGGCGGGGCAGTCGTCTGCGTCGTCATCGCTCAGACCCCCTCAGACTCCAAAGTGCCCGGAAAAGTGCTCGGCCAGCGGTCCGAGGGCCAGCACCGGGAAATAAGTGAGACCCACCAAAATCACGACGATCGCCGCGAGCAGCGCGGTGAACAGCGGCGTGTCGGTACGCAAGGTCCCGGCGGTCACCGTGTACCTGCGTTTGCGCGCCAGTGAGCCCGCCAGCGCCAGCGCGGGAATGATCTCGAAGAACCGCCCGATCCACATGGCCAGACCCAGCGTCGAGTTGTACCAGAGGGTATTGCCGGCCAGCCCGGCAAATGCCGATCCGTTGTTGTGTGCGGCAGAGGTGAACGCGTAAACGGTCTCGGTCACCGCGTGCGGCCCGGTCGTGGAGATCTGGTGGGCCGCGGACGGCAGCAGCAGTGAGATCCCGGCCAACGTCAACACCGTGACCGGCAGCACCAGGATGTAGATCGCCGCCAGGGTCATGTCTCCGGCCAGCAAACGTTTACCCAGGTACATCGGCGTTCGCCCGACCATCAGCCCGGCGATGAACGCGGTGATCATCACAAAGATCAACATCCCGTAGAGACCGGTGCCGGTGCCGCCGGGAATGACCTCCCCGAGCATCATGTCCAACATCGGCAGGCCGCCGCCCAACGGCGTGTAACTCTCCACAGCGGAGTTCACCCCGCCGGTAGAGGTGCCGGTCATGGTGACGACGCCCAGCGCAGAGCCGGTCGCCCCGAGCCGCAGATCCTTGCCTTCCAGGTTGCCGCCGGGATTGGTGCCCGTGGCGGACTGGGCGACGCCGAACTGCGCGAGATGGGAGTTGCCGTGAGCCTCCAGAGCGGACACCGCGACCAACGACAGCGCATACAGGGTGACCATGGCCACGATCACCACCGTCGCTTGCCGCATGGATCCAACGAGCCGGCCGTAGGCCCACGGGAAGGCGAACGGAATTGCCGCGGCCAGCCAGATGGTGAGCACGTTGACGATCGGGTTCGGGTTCTCGAATGGATGGGCCATATTGGCGCCGAAATAGCCGCCGCCGTTGTCGCCGATCATCTCGATCGGCACCATGCTCGCCACCGGACCACCCGGAATGCTCTGCTGAGCCGCGGCGCCGGTGGAGTGTGTGCCCATCGAGGAGATAGTCGGTACGACTTGCATCGGGTGGAAGTTGTCGATCACACCGAATGCGAGCAAGACGATCGCGAACACGAAACTCAGCGGCACCAACACCCGCACTATGGACCGCACAATGTCGACCCAAAAGTTTCCCAATGTCGTTGTCCGGGTGCGGATCACGCCGCGGATGAACGCCGCCGCCAGCGCCATCCCCATGGCCGCGGACAAAAACTGGTGCACCACCAGTGCGAACATCTGGCTGAACTGGCTCATCGTCGATTCGCCGGTGTAGTTCTGCCAGTTGGTGTTGGTCACGAAGCTGACCGCGGTGTTGAACGCCAGCGCCGGACTCACACCGCGCAGGTGATCGGGGTTGCCCGGCAGCACGTGCTGTACGCGAAAAAGAAGGTAGTTCAGCAGTACGCCGACGAAGGTCAGCGCTACCGCCGAGCCGACGTAGGCGATCCAGCGTTGCTCGCCGTGCGGGTCGATGCGCAGCAGCCGGTAGACCAGGCGCTCCACGGGCAGAAACACCCGATCGCCCGGCGCCTTCTCGTTGCGGTAGACCTTGGCGAGGTAACCGCCCAACATCGGGGTGCTGATGACCAGCAGCGCGAACACCGCGGCGATCTGCGCCCAACTCGCTGCAGACATCTACACGTCCCCCCGCCGGACCAGCCCGTAGACCAGGTAAGCACCCAACAAGACCGCTACAACGATTCCTGTCACATCGTCGAACGTCATGCCGACTCTTGCTCGGTCCGCGGTGCGCCCTCACGGCCCGCCTCAGTCAGCACGGGCTCGTCGGGACCCATCAACCGATCACATGCGGCGGCGAAACCGACGGCAAGCGCGGCCAGGCCGACCAGCAGCGCAATGAATGCCAGGTCAAGCATGGCCGACCTCCGACAATGGTGAGCAGTGATGGGATGACGGTACGACGACCTGCCCGATACAACTGCCGGATATACGGTATCTTTGCGGCCCGCAGAGCGCACCCCCTCAGGGGAGCAGGGCCAAATCCGCACTAGGGCCGTTGGACTCTGCTCCTTTTTGACCAGCCTCTATTAGCCTGGACGCTGCACGTTTGTGTTGCGGGTGGGCCGGCTACATCACCGAAGGGCAGATCATCTTCTCCACACAGATGCATCTGCACAACATCTACCCGCCGGTGGACGCCTTGTCGTCGCTGTCGCGGCTGATGCGCCGTGGCGCGGGGGCTGGCCGCACCCGTGACGATCACCTGCCGCTGGCGGCACAGCTGCTGCCTCGTTGGCCCGCGCACGGCAGATAAGCGCGCTGGCCGAGCTGATCGGGCCGGACGCCCTCACCGCGACCGACCGCAGCTATCCGCTGTTCGAGGACGATTTCGCCGCGAAGTTGGTCAATCAACGTCCCTACGCCGCACGACCTTTCGACGAAACCCTCGACCGGGCATGGGAGGCACTCGCGCGGTTGCCGCGCAGTGAATTGTCGATGCTGCCCTCCGGTCTGCTCGAGGCACACCGGCCCGACAGTGTGCAGGGGGCGTGATGGCGCCGTTGTCGCGCCCCCCGGGGCGGATGGGCCGACTATGGGTGCTGAACCGGCTCGACCTCGCCGAGCGCGGGGTGATGCTGCTCGAGCAGAAGCTGCACTTGCTGACCGCGCTGCGAGAAGAGCTGCAGCGCAAGGCCGAACAAAGCCGCCGCGACTGGCAGCAGGCGTGCCGCGAGGCCGACATGTGGGGGCTGCGCGCGGTGCTGCTGGGCGGCCAAAACGCGATCGACCTGGTCGTGACCACTGCGCCGGCGTCGGTCACCGTGCAATGGGCCGTCACCGCCGGGGTGCGCTACCCCGACATCGCCGCTTGCGTAGTACCGCCCGAAAGCGATCCGGCCGTCATCTTCCCGACCTCGGCGTCTGTTCAGGCGGCGCGCGCGTATCGAGCAGCGGTTGTTGCCGCGGCCGAATGCGCTGCGGCGCAATCGGCTTTCCGAACCGTCGAGCAAGAGGTTTACACCGCCCGGCTGCGGGCGCGCGCGCTGAGCAGACACTGGCTACCGCTGCTACAACAGGAGTTGGCCCGTATCGAGTTAGAGCTGGAAGAGGAGGATCGCGACGGCGCGATCCGGGTGCGGCTCGTCGGCCGTCAGCGCGGTTTCGAGCAGTGACCCGCGCAGCGGCCGGTCAGCGCGTTGAACCGCGCTTGGTGCGCTCGGAAAAGATATTTGCGAAACACTGTGCCCCGGGGCGGCGGAACCCGCATGCTCATGGTTGACGACCCCCAAGCCTGATCACTTCTCCGGAGCCTGCGTTCGAGTCATGGTCCTGACGGCTGTATTCGTGGTTCTCGTCTTCCTGTACAGCCTAGTCTCGCGGCGGCTGCGACGTACCGTCATCACCGCACCGATGCTGTTCACGGCCGCCGGCGCTGCGACGACCCTGCTGCCGGTAGCGGCCCGCGAGCTGGTGCTCGACCGCAAGGTATTGCTCCTGATCGCGGAGCTGGGCCTGGTGATGTTGCTCTTTACCGACGCGAGCCGGATCAGCCGATCGCTGCTGAAGACCGGCCGCAGCCTGCCCATCCGCTTGCTCGTTGTGAGCATGCCGCTGACCATTGTGTTCGGCGCCGCATGCGCGATCGCCGTGCTGAGCGGACTGTCGTGGGGGGAAGCGGGCATTCTGGCGACCATCCTGGCCCCAACCGATGCCGGCCTCGGCCAGGTGATCGTCAGCAGCGAACGAGTACCACCGAGAATTCGCCAGTCCCTCAATGTCGAGGCCGGCCTCAACGACGGCCTCGCCGTTCCGTTCCTGATGTTGTTCATCGTGCTTGCCGTTGCTGAGGAGAACACCGGGCCCGCGGGTGCAGTGCTCGCCCGTTTCCTCGGCGAACAGCTCGGCTGCGGCACCCTGATCGGAATTGGGATCGGCACGGTAGGCGGATGGCTCCTCGGCCTTGCCCACCGCACGCGCTGGATGGCTCCACCACTCGGTCAACTCGGCGTGGTGGCGCTGCCGTTGCTCTGCGTCATCGTGGCAAAAGAGACCGGGGCGAGCATGTTCATCGCCGCGTTCGTCGGCGGATTTGCAGTCCAATTCGGCTTCAACCAGGCCGGCCGGCACAGTGTCGAGTTCACTGAGGGATGGGGGCAACTGTTCAACTATTTTGTGTTCTTCTTCTTCGGCACCGTCGTGGCCGGCGTTTGGGGGCATTTCACACCGGCCGTTTTGCTCTATGCCGTGCTGAGTCTGACAGTCGTGCGCATGGCGCCTGTTGCCCTGGCGTTGCTGGGAACTCGTTTGAGCCGGGCGACCGTGCTGTTCATGGGCTGGTTCGGCCCCAGGGGTCTGGCGTCCATCGTGCTCGCGCTGGTGTACCTGGTGCACGAGGCAGGGTTGGCAGGCGACTCAACGGTCCGACTTGCGGTGATGGCGACGGTGCTGCTCAGCGTCTTCGCGCATGGCCTGACCGCACAGCCCGGAATAAACCTGTACGCAAAGCGGATCGCGGCCCTCAATGAGACGTCCCCCGAGCACCAAGCGCTGGGGGATGGTTCACCCGAGCCGCCGCAGACGCCGCACGTCGGCACCTGAGCGCGCAAACGCCCCGGGGTCAACTCTGTGCCGGAATCATTGACCGGACCCATTCGGGGCGAGCGTGTTCAGTCGGCGCCGGCGGGCGTGGTCACCGATGCCCGCGTGCCACCGCCGATCATCGAGGTGAGCTTCATCGATCCGCCCATTGCGTCAATGGGGACCGCCAGCGATGCGATTCCGATGTGCCCTTCGGCGACGAGCAATTCGCACGAGATACGAGAGTCTCGTCAAGCCAGCCCTAGGTCGAAAAATCTGTAACTAAATGCTACGCTTGTTGCATATTGCTACAGAATCGAGGAGTGATGGCAGATACCGCCGATCGCGTTACCCGCTTCGCCGCCGACCTGCTGGACAGCGCCGCGGTCGAGGGCGCACGGCAAAGCCGCTCGGCCAAACAGCAGCTCGATCACTGGGCACGGGTGGGCCGTGCCGTGTCAAGCCAGCACACCGCTGCACGCCGACGAGTGGAGGCGGCGCTGGCCGGAGACTTAGAACTGCGCGAACTCGGCGTCGAAGAAGGTGTCGTCTTCAACGCCGAGATCGCCGCGGCGATCCAAGAAAACCTCACCGAATCCAACTACGGCGAGCTGCTGGCCCGGCGCGGCATCACCACCGTGGCCCTCAACGAGGCAGGTGAGATCGTCGAATACCGGCCCGACGGCAGTTCGGTCGTGTTGACGGCCAGGCGCCGACCCGCACGACGCAAGAAGTGAACGCCACCGCCCGATGAACCGGCTCGACCTGGTCGTCGGACCCAACGGAGCCGGCAAATCGACCTTCGTCGAACTCACCCTCGCGCCGCTACTGCCGGGAAGCGCCTTCGTCAACGCCGACCAGATCGCCGAACACCGCTGGCCCGACGACCCGGCGGCACACGCCTACGAAGCCGCCCGGGTCGCGGCCGACACCAGGATCAGGCTCATCGAGCTGCGCCGAAACTTCATCGCCGAAACCGTGTTTTCTCACCCCTCCAAACTTGAGCTGATTGAGTCCGCACACGCGGCGGACTATACGGTCGTCCTGCACGTGCTGCTCGTCCCCGAAGAACTGGCCGTGCAGCGGGTCAAACACAGAGTCAACGCCGGCGGACACGACGTACCCGAGGACAAGATTCGTCAACGCTACCAACGCCTTTGGGCACTGGTCGTCACGGCGATCACCCGCTGCGACTCCGCCACCGTCTACGACAACAGCGCACTCAAAGGACCCCGTATCGTTGCCCAAATGAGCAGCGGCCACCTTATCGGCGCCCCCACCTGGCCGACGTGGACACCGCAGGTGTTGTCATCGCACTGGCCGGCCCAGATCGCCTGACCTCAGTGCCGACGACCACCGACGACCGGAATTGATGAAGACGACCATAAGCATGTGTCAACTTTCCACCTGGCTCGGAATCGGACGCGGAAAGAGTTGAATCGAGGCATGGCGCAGACCGATGCCCAGGCCACGAAGCCAACGCCACGATTAGGAGGCTGTGCGACTGGGGAATTGTTTTGCTGAGCCCATCTACGGATTAGGAAGAAAGCGTGGCTGTCAATTTCACGGACGTCATCGAATCCAAGTATCTGCTGTTGACGACATTCACCAAGGACGGCCGACCCAAGCCGACGGCGATCTGGGGAGTGCCCGACGGCGGCAAGCTCCTGGTGATCACCGACGATGGGTCGTGGAAAGTCCGGCGGATCAAGAACACGCCGCGGGTGACGATCGCCAAGAGCGGATCTTTGGGCAAGCCCAAGAGCGAGCCGGTCGAAGGGGTGGCTCGGGTGCTGCCCAAGTCCGAGACGCGGCGGGTGTACAACGCCGTGCTCAAGCGGTACTGGTATCACGCCTGGTGGTTCTACGCGCACTCGATCGTCCGCGGCGGCATCGACAAGGTGCACGTCGGTCTGGAGATCGAACCCGCCTGACTTGGGCTCAGCGCGCGTGCATGAGTTGAGACAACGACACCAAGTTATTCGGAACCACGCGGATGACACCGCCCTGCGGGGTGTCGATATCGGAGATCAGAAACAGCGCGATCGAAACGGTCAGCGGCAACACCACTAGAACAAGCAGATCGGTGCGCCGTTCGCGGTAGCCGAGCAGCATGTTGGCAAAAATCGCGATCGATGCGAGCAGTGCCCACGCTGCGGTCGGGATGCGGTTCAGCTGGGCGGCCTGCGAATAGCCTTGGGAATTCAGCACATCGTTCATTCCGGAAATGGCTAGCGCGATCACCGGGTTCGGCTGCGCGGTTCCGTCACTTGCCACCGACGACCAGAGCTGAGCTTGCAGCTTGAACAACTCGCTGCTAGCGGTCTCGACCCCGCGGTAGTGCTGGATGCGTTGATCGACATAGCGACGAAGCAA
Source organism: uncultured Actinomycetota bacterium (assembly GCA_963785625.1). Taxonomy (GTDB): domain Bacteria; phylum Actinomycetota; class Actinomycetes; order Mycobacteriales; family Mycobacteriaceae; genus Mycobacterium. Next base: position 21,320 of record CAWAWC010000002.1, read on the forward strand.
ATCACGCACCATCGCCTGGTCTTGGGCGGGCAGCAAGGCCGTGCGCGCATATTCGGTGCCGATCGCGTTCGCCTCCGCGGCCTCAAGGTTTTTGCGTTGGTCATAGCGGCTCACCGCCATCGAGAAGCTGAATCCGATGATGAGCGCCAGCAGCGTGAGCGTGGCAGTCAGGGCGATGTCGAAATCGGGCTGCTCTTCTTTCGGAACGGGTCTGACCTTGCGGCGCAGCAGATCGCCGAGGTAAGCCGCGCCGCACTGCGCGGCAAGACAGAGCAAGAACACGAGGTACGGGTGGTCAACGATGCGGATCATGCGCCTACCCCCGATCTGTTTCGCGATGATGGCGCGCGGGGCTGGTGCGATTCGGTAGGTCAAGACACGTCGGCGTGGTGGGAAGAGTCGCCCTTCTTACCCGCCGACTGGAATCCCGCCGCTTCCCTCAGCTCCTCATAGGCCTGCAGCGTGCAGCGAGCCAGTTGCGGCAGGTTGTCCAGAGCCGCGGTGTTGGCGACGAATCCGAAGTCCATGCTGTCGTGGTACGACGCCATTGTGGCATTGAGCCCGATCGAGGCGGCGAGGGCGGAGATGGGGTAGACACCCAGGAGGCGGGCGCCGTTGAGGTAGCGGGGCTCCTTGGCGCCCGCCACGTTGGAGATGACGAGGTTGCACGCCGGGTGCGTGACGCGATCCAAGTGCGTGGAGGCGCCCAGGCCCGCGAGCGCGATGAGTGCGACCGCATAGGTCATGGCCGTGTCGGTTGACATGCCAGCCAACTCTTTCTTGGCCGCGGCGACCGAGTCGACCACTTGGCGAATCCGCTCTGGCATGCTGGCCGCAGGCTCGCCGAGTCGAACGAACAACGCTGACACGCGCGTGCCGATTGCCGTGTCGTCGTTGCCGCGCAGCGATACCGGGCACATCGCGATCAGCGGGTGCCCGAATGCGAGACCGCTTCCACGCAGGTACGCATGCAGGCCTCCGTCGATGACGGCGGATGCCACATCGTTGAGGGTGGCACCGAACTGGTGACCGATTTCGCGCATCTCGCTCAGCGGCAGGGTGAGCGTCGCGAAGCTTCTCCCGACTTTGAGCGGCGCGTTGGTCGGGGCGTGCGGCGCGACGAACGGCAGGTTGCCCTCGAGGTGCGATTTCGCGAGACCGGCGAGCACCTTGCGCAGCGTGCCCCAGGAGATCTGGTTGAGCGCCTCGACCTGGGTGAGTGCACCGCGAACTGAGTCGGCGATGCGCTGCGCGAAGGGTGTCGGCGGATGCGGCGCCGGTTCCGGCATGGTGAGCCCGAAGCCGGGCGTGGGGACGGTGGGTTCATCGCGTGTGCTCAGGCCCGCGTAGATCCGCTTCAGGCCGGATTCGCCGTCGATGATCGAATGATGAGTCTTGGTGTAAATCGCGAACCTTGAGTCCGGCACCCCATCGATCACCCAGCAGCGAAACAGTGGGCGGTCACGATCGAGTTGCGGCTCGTGGAGCTCTGCGACGAGCCGCAACAGGTCGTCATAGGTGGCTCGGGCCGGGAGCGAAAGATGCCCGATGTGGTGATTCGGATCCCAACTCGCCACCTCCCGGAAATGGGGCAGGCCCCGACCGAGAAGCTCCGGCACATAGTTGAAGGGTGGGGCAGGCGGGCAGGCCCGGTACGCCTCGACGATCTCGTCGACGATGCGCCGACGACCGGTCGGCTTCTTGAAGAGCATCATGGCGCCGACATGGGTGGTGCCGGCCGGCGACTCCATCAACAACCATGAAAGGTCTAATGGCGGAATCGGTTTCGCCATGGCGGGTCTCCTCACCGAAGTCCGGGCAACCGTTGACCGACATCCGGGACGGGTCCTCAAGCACCCGAACCGTTACGGTGATGCTCTCCCCACAGGTCCCGGTCGACGAGGGTATTAGGACCCTGTTGCGACAGCCGTAAGTCCCTCGCGGGCGTCGTGCGCCTCGGGCCTACCAGGGGCCAGACCTAGTTCGCGGCGCGAAGCGCTGCGAACGTGTCGGCCAGGGTCTCCTGTGGATCCCGATAGGTGACGCCGAGCTCCCGTTCGCTCGGCGAATCGTCGGATGCCGGCATCTGGGGTGTAGTACTGCATCCCCGCCCACGTGAAGGGCGTGTCGAAGGGCAGAAAGCGGCCGGCTCGGTCCAGTACGGCCCCCGCGACGCGCAGGGCGGTGTCGGGGATCGGCACCGAAACCATTGGCGTGCCGGAAACTTGGCCGAGCATGTGCGCGAGCTCGGACGCCGGAACCCGATGGCCGCCGGCCATGTAGCGGCGCGGCCCCCGAGCGGGCTCCAGCAGCGCCGCGTGCAACGCGGCCAAGTCGCGCACGTCGACGATCAACCACGCCCCGCTGCGCCCCGGGATCATATGCATCTGCAGGGCCGCTTTGACGCCCTCCCCGGCCTCATCGAATTGGTTGCCGACCGGCGGACCGATAACCATGCCGGGGTAGGTGATGTTCACCGACGCGCCCGCATCCTGAAGGCCGCGCGCATAGATTTCCACCTGGGCCTTGGACGTTCCGTATCCGTCTGCCCCGCCGACAACCGGCAGGTCCGCCGCCAGCTTCTCCAGACCCGGATGGAACAGCGCCGTGAAGCTGGACACGTGGATGATGGGGTCCACAGCGCGTCGCGTACCGAGCCGCGATCGGTGATGTCGCCGACGGCGAAGTCCGACACGTCGACCCCCAGCTTGGCGACGGAGGTCTGCAGCCGCTTGGGCTTTCGCACCAGAAAGCGGATGGAATGCCCCGCGTCGGCGATGGCCTTGGCGGTCCACCCGCCCACGAATCCCGTACCGCCCGTGATCAGAACGCGCATGGTGCGATTCCGCAGGGCAAGGCGCCCCTCTTTACAAGGGGCCTTACAGGTGGCTGGAGGCGAAGTCGGCAGCCTGCCCGGTCATTCCGTTCAACGCGTAAGAAATGTGCGCGGCGGGGTCATTGCCGTCGCCGCAAATCCCGTCGCCCTGGGCGCACAGCTCGAGGGTCTTGGGCCGATACAGCGGACCGATGACCAGCGCCGGCACGTGGTACTTGTCCAGGAATTGACCGGACGGAGTTCCGAACAGCGTGACCGCGGCGACATGGTTCGCCACGTTCGGCGGCATCGGCTGGGGCACCGCCGCAGCGGGCACGCCCTGCGGTACGGCGGCCGAGGTTACGTAACCGGTTACCGCCGCGCCCTGCGAGTAGCCGCCGAGCACCTCGCGGGTGGTGGGGCAATTCGCCGCCATGGACTCGATGTGAGAACTGGCATCCCGAATGCCGTCGATGACGGTCAACGGGAAATTGCTGTTCGCGAAATCGGTGCTCGCCGGGTAATTGACCGGATACACCCCCAGTGACCTGTTCCCGATCTGCGAGCGCAACGCGTCGACGAACGACTGGCCGACCCCGCCGACCCCCGGCGGTTCGCCGGAGCCCCGAGCGAACACCACCTCTACGTCGGGACAGGGATCGGCGGACGCCGACTGCAAGGGCGCACTCGACACCATCGACGCCGCTACGACCCCGGCGATCCCGACGGATATCGTCAGCCGGCGGGCCGCTTTGACCATGGTCAACCTCAAGGGTCAACCTCAAGGTTTTGCTGCCTACTTCTTGAACGCATCCTTCACCTTCTCGCCGGCGTCTTTCAAACTGGACTTCGCCTGGTCCGCACGGCCCTCGTTTTCGGTGTCATGATCACCGGTCGCCTTGCCAATAGCTTCCTTGGCCCGGCCGCCGAGGTCCTCGATCTTGTTCTTCAACTTGTCTTCGGTGCTCATTGGCTGTGACTACCCAGCAGGGCGATATCGAAACCCGCGGTACGCGGCACCTGTCATCATGGAACCGTGAGCACCGCGGTCGTGGTGGCAGTCGTGGCGGGACTGATGCTCCTGGGCATCGGCATGGTGATCAATCAGCTGCTGCGGCTGAAGAGGTATTTGAAGGACTCGCCGACCGATCCAGCCCCGAACGGAGATCCGCGCGACCCCCCGGCCTGAGTTTGCCCTTGGCGGTCGTGCTAACGCTCCCTCACGCGACCGTGAAAGGCGGGCACCCGGCGGCCCGGTGATGGGCAAACTGCCTTCTGGCCAGGGCTCTTGCGGACTGATAGGTTCATTGAGTGATGGCGATCCAAGGCGTCGCAGTCCCGTGACGCCGCCGACGCTGCTGGTAACCGACGATGGCTTACCACGCGGCGTATCCGGCGCGGCCGACCCACATTTCGCCAATGTCATAAGGTTATTCGGCCGGCTGTTTCCCGGTCGCCGGTTCGGTGGCGGAGCCCTTAGCGTCTATATCGACGGCGTGCCCGTCGTCGATGTCTGGACGGGGTGGTCGGACCGGGCCGGCACCCAGCCCTGGACCGCCGACACCGGCGCCATGGTCTTCTCGGCGACCAAGGGTGTCGCTTCGACGGTGATCCACCGGCTGGCCGACCGGGGCCTGCTGTCCTATGACGAGCCCGTCGCCGAATACTGGCCCGAGTTCGCAGCCAACGGGAAAGGCGACATCACCGTGCGCGACGTGTTGCGGCACCGCTCCGGGTTGTCGCACCTGCGCGGCGTCACCAGGGAGCAGTTGATGGATCACGCCGCGATGGAGGAGCGCCTGGCCGCCGCTCCCGTCGATCATCTGCGAGGTGTGCAGGCGTACCACGCGCTGACCTATGGGTGGCTGCTGTCCGGTCTGGCGAGGGCGGTGACCGGGAAAGGCATGCGAGAGTTGATCCGCCAAGAGGTCGCCCGCCCGCTCGACACCGACGGCCTGCACCTGGGCCGCCCCCCGGAAACCGCGCCGACCAAGCCCGCGCAGATTCTGGTACCGCACGGGAAGCTGCGTGCCCCGGTGTTCAACTTCATCGCGCCCAAGGTGGCCGGCCTGCCATTTTCTGGCGCGCTGGGCGCGATGTACTTCCCCGGTGTCATGTCGCTGGTGCAGGGGGATACGCCCTTCCTCGACGGCGAGGTGCCGGCGGCCAACGGCGTGGTGACCGGCCGCGGCCTGGCCAAGATGTACGCCGTGCTGGCCAACGACGGCCGCATCGACGGCAGGAAGTACCTGTCGAAGGAGTTGGTGGGTGGCCTGACGGGACAGCCGCGACGTAAGTGGCCGGACGCAAACATGGTGGTGCCCATGCCTTTTCACCTGGGCTACCACGAATCACCCGTCCCCGGCTTGCTCACCGGGTTCGGTCACGTGGGTCTGGGCGGCACCCTCGGATGGGCCGATCCAGAGGCGGGTAGCGCGTTCGGTTTCATCCACAACCGGCTCCTGACGCCGATGCTGTTCGACATGGGATCCTTTGCGGGGCTTGCCGGTCCGCTGCGCAATGCCATCGAAGCCGCCCGCCATCAGGGGCCGCTCGAGGTGCCGCAGCTCGGCGCGCCCTACACCAAACCCACCAGGCGCCGGCTGACAGTACCGCAGGGGGCGGTATCGGGGGACGGCTAGCCCTGCAGCCGGGCAGCGACAAACGTCGCGGCCTGGGCCGCCAGCCCGGACTGAATATACGAACCGTGCGCCATGATGTTGCCGCCGCCCGAGCATGTCGGATCGCCGTCGGCGCACACGTCAGTGGTCTTTGCGCTGTACGGCGGGCCGATCGGCGGGAACACGGCGCCCGACAGGTTACGCGCGAGCGGGCTCGTCGGATTGCCGAAGACGGCGATCGCCGCAACGTGATCCAAGGCCTGGGGCGGCATGGCCGGCGCAGCCAAATCGATAACACCAGCGCCCTGAGAAAATCCACCAAGCACCAATCGGGTGTTGGGGCATCGCCCGATCATGTCCTCGACGTGAGCGACCAGGTCGTCGGCACCGTTTTGGGCGCTGGCCGCAAACGCCTGAGTCGCAGGGTAATTGACCGGGTAGACACCCAACGACCGCCCAGGGATCTGCGAGCCCAGCGAGTCGATGAAAGCTTGGCCCACATTGCCGACACCGGGCGGCTGGCCGGTGCCGCGAGCGAACGCCACCTCGACGGCGGGGCACGGATCGGCCTGCGCGGTCGGTCCGTTCAACACCGCCGAAGTCATCGGGATCACGACGCAAACGACGCGGACGATGCGGATGATGCGGTGGGCTGTCACCGCTCAATGCTGACACACGCGTGCCCCACGGGGGCTGTCTGGAAGCGTCTAGTCGTTCGGCACGAAGCCGCGGGGAAGCGTCAGCGGCAGGTCGGTGTAGGTGGCGATGCCCGGTGCCGCGGCGACGACGGCCGGGATCGCGTTGATGGTGGGCATCGCCGTCATGATGTGGCCGAGCGCCATGAAGTCGGCGATCGTTTCGGCCTGGAAGTACGGCGGCGGCAGAAAGCCCACCTTGGTCGTCACCGTCGGCTGCCCGTCGATCTGGATGACCCAGCCGTCCTGGTCGATCTTCCAGTCCGGCTCCAGTGTCTGCCCCTTGCGCCACCGGACATTGAGGTCGATCAGGGTTTTCCCGCCAACGATGCCCTGCCAGCTCGCGTAGACGCCCGCTACGCAGCCCGCTGTTATCGTCCAGGAGCCGAGGTCGAGATCGGCTGTGGTTTGGGCGTGTTCGGCCACGCAGCGCACCTCGTCGAGCTCCACGCCCAAGGCGTCGGCCACCAGCCGGACGGCCTCGCCGAAGATCGCCGTTCCCTGTGCGGTCATCGCCTGCAGGTCCGGGTGGTCGATCGGCTTGCCGAAGCCCACCGGCATCTCGGTCGCCGGTGAGTCGTAGAACGTGGTGTCCGCGGCCTCGGTGACGGTGACCTTGTCGATCCGGTTACACACCATCGCCGACACGATGGCCAACAGCTCGGCGAAGCCGGGACTGACCCCGGACCCGAAGATGGTCGAGCCGCCCTGCCGGCAGGCCTCGACGATTCGGCCGCGGCCGTCGCCCAGGTTCTCTCCGGTGATGAAGGAGGCCGTCGTCACCACGTTGACGCCCGCGGACAGGATCCGGACGAGCTCGTCGACGTTGATCCACATGGGGTTGTAGACGACACAATCGGGTTTCAGGGTCAGCAGCGCGTTGACGTCATTGGTGGCCGCCACACCGACCGGTGGAATGCCGACCAGTTCGCCGGCGTCGCGGCCCACCTTCTCCGGTGACCAGGCATAACACCCGACGAGCTCCAGCGCGGGGTTGTCGACGATCGACTGCAGCGAGCTTTTGCCAACGTTCCCGGTGTTCCACTGCACGACTCGATATGTGTTTGGCACTCGCTCAGCATAGGGAATGACTGGTCGCGCTAATAGGAGGATTCGGCCGCCATGATTTCGGCGAGAAACGCGTCGTCCGCCGGCCTGTCCAACCGCGATCGCGCCCACCGGCGAACGCGCTCTCGCGCCTCGGGCGACTCTGCCGCCTCCAATAGTGGCGCGCCGACGGCGACCGAGGTCACCGACCAATCGTGGTCCCAGGCCGCCGATTCCGTTACTGGCCGTCGCTGCGTGTCGACCAGTGGCAGGACTGCGCGGCCGTCGGCGTCCAACACGCCGGCGCCGCTGATGGTTCCGGAACGCAGTTGCACCGCGACGCCGGTGGGTTGGCCCGGTCCGATGATCGCCACCCGGACGACGGCCAGCACCGCGGCATCGGCCACCTCGACGTTCCACTCGACGGTGTTCTCGCCCGCATCGAAAATGCCGGGCGGCACCGCGCTCCAGCTGATGGACGCGACCCCCCGCGCGATCGCGATCCCGCCGCGCGGGCCCCCGTCACCGCCGGCGGCCAGCGCGTAGTCGTCGCGACGCCCGCTCGGCAGGTCCGGTATGGGGCTCGAATCATCAAGGAAGGCTTGCAGTTCGGTCCAGCCGGGTCCGTCCACGCCGACCTCGTCGGCCAGGCCCGCCGCGGCCCGTACCAAATTGAGAACGCGCGGGTCGCTGCCGCGGACGTGGCCGATCAACGCGCTGCCGTGCGGCGACAGCATTTCGGCCACATCGGAATCGAGCGTGTCGTCGGAAAAGTAGCCCTGGGCGCCGGCGGTGAGCAACGCAACCTCGACGTCGAGCAGCGCACGGTCCAGCCCGGCGATGCCGTCCTGCCGACTGGCGGGCCACCAGCGCCGGAGCCAGTGGCCGACGGCCAGCCTGCGCAGCGCGTCGACCGATCCCGGGGCGACGTCGACGCCGCCGAGGTCGATGCTGCCGGGTGCTTGGGTTGTGGGGGCCGCACCCTCCACAGCGGATACCAAAGCGACGTATCCCGATTCACCGACCACACGCCAAAGCCAATCGGCCCGTGACAAATCGGTGAAAGTCATTTCGCCTGCGCCGCCCCGTTGGCGTCGACATGGCGCAAGTAAAGAACGGCCGAGTTGCTACCGATCCCAAACTTTCTACCGTCAACCCGGTACGCTGCGTCGATGTCGGACGCTACGAAGGGATACCAAGGGAGGTGCCGATGCCCAGCGTGAAATGGCTGACCGAGCCTGAGGCCCATGATTTACCAGCGGCGGCCGATTACCTTGCGCTGCTTGCGGACTCGCACACCGTTGACGAGCTGACGGAGCGGCTGCGGGCCGGCAGCATCGTGCACAAGAAGGCCAAGGACATCCTGCGGGCGGCGCAGCTGAGGCTGTTACCCGTCGACAACCCGCACGTCGCGGCGGATCTGGCCAAGATCAAGAAGGGGCAGCCGTTGTCTCCCATCTTGCTGGTGCGGGGCGACTTCACGACCGGTGTTCCGTTGCAGATCGCCGATGGCTACCACCGTGTGTGCGCCAGCTACCACACCGACGAGAACACCGACATTCCCGTCGTCCTCGCGGTAGGGAGCCGCTGATGATCGAGATCCAGACAAAAGGAACGGTGCAGGTGCTGACCCTGTCGTCGGGGCGGGTCAACGCGATGGATATCGAGTTGTTAGAAGAACTGACGTTAGCGGTTCGCGACCTGCAGCGTTCGGGCACCGGCGCGCTCGTCGTCACCGGTGCGGGCCGCGCCTTCAGCGCCGGGGTCGACCTCAACCGCGTGGTGGAGGGCGGTGCCGACTACACCGACCGGCTGGTCCCGGCGCTATCCGAGGCGTTCGAGGCGATGTTCCGCTACCCGGGGCCGACCGTCGCCGCGATCAACGGCGCGGCCATCGCGGGCGGGTGCGTGCTCGCGTGCGCCTGCGACCGACGCCTGATCGGCCCCGACGCGCAGATCGGGGCATCCGAAGTCCGCGTCGGAGTGCCGTTTCCGGTCGCCGCGCTCGAGGTGATGCGTTACGCGTGCGGGGACCATGCCGAGGAGGTGTTGCTCGGCGGCCACACTTACCGAGGGCCCGAGGCCGTCGCGACCGGACTCGCGCACCGCGTCGTCGCCGACGATCTCATCGAGGCGGCGGTGGCGGAAGCATCCGACCTCGGCGCCATTGCGGTTGACGCCTATAGCCACACGAAGACCCAGCTGCGGGCGCCCGCAATGGCGCGGATCCGGGCGGCCGGCCATGTCGACAAAGAGGTTCGTCAGGTGTGGGGCTTAGACGAAACGCAGCAGCGCCTGGCCGCCTACGTCGAGCGCCTCAAGCGCAGGGACTGATTTAGGTCTCGCCATTCGTCGCGGCTTCGTCCAGCGCGACACCGCTGCGCGTGCGCCTGCGCCGTATCCGATGCGACCCCTTGCCGGTCGGGCGGCGGTTACGCAACCCGCTGTGCGGCTCTTCCGCGTCTTCGGTAGTCGCCGGCGCCTCCTCGGTGGGCGCTTCGGCTTCCGCCTGCGGTTCGTCGATTTCGGCGGCTTCGGTTGCGGGGGCCTCGGCTTCTTCGCTTTCTGCGACCTCTTCGGAATCTTCGGCATCTTCGGCATCTTCGGCATCTTCGGCATCTTCGGCATCTTCGGAATCTTCGGCCTCTTCGGTCGCCTCGGCCTCGGTTTCTTCCGAGTCGGCCTCGTCGCCCTTCTTGCGGCGAAGACCTCGCTTCTTGGGCTGCTTCGGCTTCTTCGCCTTGATCGGTTTCGGCGGTGGCGGCGGCAACTCGGCGACGAACGACAGGTAAAACGCGACGAACCCGAGCACCCCGATCGCAGCGGCGGCGCCGTAGATCGCGAACAAATACTGTCCGGCGGCGTCGAGGCTGAGCCAGTACTCGCTGATCGCGGTGCCGATGATCAGTACCCCGGACAGCACGTGGGCCACGATCGACCACACCCTGATGGACAGGGCCAGTTGCGGGGTCCCCAGCTCCGGCTTGCGAGTACGTAACAGCGTGAACACCACGGGCAGCGCGGCCAGCCCCATCAGTGCGCCCGTCACGATCCGAAGGGCATTGCCCAGTGCATGCGTGGTGTCGCCCATCAACTCGGGCCAGCGGGGCAACACGAAAAAGAAATAGAGGACGCCGGCACTTATCGAGAACGACGCGTGCCACAGTACGGCGACCTTGCGCCCCATACGCCTCCTCATGCTGGTCGGTTGAAGCGAGCCTAAAGGCGACCAACCCGATTCCATCGACATTGCACGCCAATGGCTTGCAATGTCCGCATCGCGAACCGTTGGCGGAGGATGCGGGATTTGAACCCGCGAGGGCTGTTAACCCAACCCGCGTTCCAGGCGAGCGCCATAGGCCACTAGGCGAATCCTCCGTGGCCATGGTAGCCGAGTGGGCTACGCCCGCCGGTCAGTAGTCGCTGCCAGCCGCACGTCGGTTACTTCGCGCCGGGTACTAGACTCGCCGGTGGACCCCGCGCGGCGTCTATCCTGTGAACTCCCCCAGGGCCGGAAGGCAGCAAGGGTCAATGGGCTCTGTCGGGTGCGCGGGGTCCCCCATGTCGGGGCCCCACACTTCCGGGGACGCAACCCCGAACCCCACGGCGTTCGACAGCGAAAGGGCCCACGGTGTCGCTGGATTCCCTCAGCGTGCAAGAACTAACGGCCGAGCACGCGCGCAACCAGCAGGATTACGCGGAACTGCAGGCCAAGAAGCTGGCTTTGGACCTGACTCGCGGCAAACCGTCCCCCGAGCAGCTCGACCTGTCCAATCAGCTGCTCAGCCTGCCGGGAGACGCCTACCGCGACGGCGAGGGCACCGACACCCGTAATTACGGCGGCCTCAACGGCCTGCCCGAACTGCGGGCGATCTTCGCCGAGCTGCTCGGCATCCCGGTGCCCAACCTGATCGCGGGCAACAACTCCAGCCTGGAGCTGATGCACGACCACGTGGCGTTCTCGATGTTGTACGGCGGCGTCGACTCGCAGCGTCCCTGGAAGGACGAACCGAGCGTCAAGTTCTTGTGTCCCGTTCCCGGCTACGACCGGCACTTCGCGATCACCGAGACGATGGGCATCGAGATGATCCCCATCCCGATGCTGCCGGACGGGCCGGACGTCGACCTGATCGAAGAGCTGGTGGACGTGGACCCGGCCATCAAAGGCATGTGGGCGGTACCGGTATTCGCCAACCCCACCGGGATCACTTATTCCTGGGAGACGGTCCGCCGGCTCGTGCAGATGCGGACCGCGGCCCCCGACTTCCGGCTGTTCTGGGACAACGCATACGCGGTGCACACCCTGACGAACGAGTTCGTCAGCCAGGTCGACGTGCTGGGCCTGGCGGCGAAGGCCGGCAACCCCAACCGGCCCCACGTCTTCGCGTCCACCTCGAAGATCACCTTCGCGGGCGCCGGCGTCAGCTTCCTCGGCGGATCGCTGGGCAACATCGCGTGGTATCTGCAATACGCGGGGAAGAAGTCGATCGGACCGGACAAGGTCAACCAGCTCCGACACCTGCGTTTCTTCGGCGACGCGGACGGGGTGCGCCTGCACATGCTGCGCCACCAGCAGATACTGGCGCCGAAGTTTGCGCTGGCGCTCGAAATCCTGGACCGGCGGCTGAGCGAATCCAAGATCGCCTCCTGGACCGAACCCGAGGGCGGCTATTTCATCAGCCTCGACGTGATGCCCGGCACTGCGCGACGGACCGTCGCCCTGGCCAAGGACGCCGGCATCGCGGTGACCGAGGCGGGTGCGTCGTTCCCGTACCGGAAAGACCCGGACGACAAGAACATCCGGATCGCGCCCACCTTCCCATCGCTGCCTGACCTTCGTGACGCGGTTGACGGGCTGGCGACTTGCGCGCTGCTGGCTGCCACCGAGTCCCGGCTGGCCTCCCCGGCTTCGACAGTGAGCTGAGGGCGGAAAATCCGGGAGCGAAATCCCCCCTACGTTCACACTCAACGCCGTGAACTCACACTCGATGGCCAGCCCTACCTCCGTCACCGTATCCATTGTCCAACTCTCCCCCGCAAGCGGGTGGGGGTACCTCCCGCTTGCGGGGGAGTGTCCCCACAGCGGACCCTATGGGGCCCGCATCGTCGTCGGACGGCGCCGGTAGCCTGCTGACCGTGGCCCTCTACCGCAAGTACCGACCGGCGACCTTCGCCGAGGTGGTGGGGCAGGAGCACGTCACCGAACCGCTGTCCGTCGCGCTGGAAGCCGGTCGCATCAACCACGCGTACCTGTTCTCCGGGCCGCGCGGCTGCGGAAAGACCTCGTCGGCGCGCATCCTTGCCCGGTCGTTGAACTGCGCGCAGGGGCCGACGGCCAATCCGTGCGGGGTCTGCGAATCCTGCACAGCGTTGGCGCCCAACTCACCGGGCAGTATCGACGTCGTGGAGCTCGACGCCGCCAGCCACGGCGGCGTGGACGACACCCGCGAGCTGCGCGACCGCGCGTTCTACGCGCCCGCGCAGTCCCGCTACCGGGTGTTCATCATCGACGAGGCGCACATGGTGACCACGGCGGGCTTCAATGCGCTGCTCAAAATCGTGGAGGAACCGCCCGAGCACCTCATCTTCATCTTCGCCACCACCGAACCGGAGAAGGTGCTGCCGACGATTCGATCGCGCACCCACCACTACCCGTTCCGGCTGTTGCCGCCGAAAACCATGCGCGCCCTGATCGGGCGAATCTGCGAACAGGAGAACGTCGTCGTCGACGATGCGGTGTACCCGCTGGTGATCCGCGCCGGCGGTGGTTCTCCCCGCGACACGCTTTCGGTGCTTGATCAGCTGCTGGCCGGAGCCGAGGACGCTCACCTGACGTACCAGCGGGCGCTGGGGCTGTTGGGCGCCACCGACGTCGCACTGATCGACGACGCGGTCGATGCTCTCGCCGCTTCCGATGCCGCCGCGTTGTTCGGCGCGGTCGAATCGGTGATCGACGCCGGTCACGACCCGCGGCGCTTCGCCACCGAACTGCTGGAGCGGTTCCGCGATCTCATTCTGATGCAAGCGGTTCCGGACGCCGCGAGCCGCGGCGTGGTAGATGCGCCGGAGGACGTGCTCGACCGGATGCGCGAGCAGGCGGCACGAATCGGGCCGGCGACCCTGACCCGGTACGCCGAGGTGGTACAGGCCGGCCTAGGGGAAATGCGCGGTGCGACGGCACCGCGGCTGCTGCTGGAAGTCGTCTGCGCGCGCTTGCTGCTGCCCTCGGCCAGCGATGCGGAATCGGCGCTGCTGCAGCGCGTCGAGCGGATCGAGACCCGCCTGGATATGTCCATCCCGAAGGATGCGCGGCCCGCGCCGGTTTCCCAGCCGCCTGCACCGCCACGGCGGGCGCGGGCTGCTGTCGCCGCTCCGGAGCCGAAGCCTGAGCCAAAGGCCGAGCCGCAGGCAGCCCCCGTGCCTGAACCGGCTCCGGTGCCAGCCCAAGAAGCGGCCCCGGTACCCGGTGAGCTCAACGCGTCCGCGGTGCGGACGATGTGGCCGACGGTGCGCGACAAAGTGCGCCAGCGCAGCCGCACCACCGAGGTGATGCTGGCCGGCGCCACCGTCCGTGCCGTCGAGGGCGACACGCTCGTGCTGACCCACGCGTCGGCGCCGCTGGCCAAGCGGCTGTGCGAACAGCGCAACGCCGACGTCATCGCCGAAGCCCTCAAAGACGCGCTAGGTGTGAACTGGCGGGTGCGGTGTGAAGCGGGGGCACCGGTGCCGGCCGAAGCGAACCCGGTGATTCCCGAGGTGGAAGAGCCCGCGCCCGACGTCGATGCCGCTCAACGCGACGAAGAAGAACACATGCTCGCCGAGGCCGGACGTAGCGACCCGTCGGCGCCGCGGCGCGACCCCGAAGAGGCGGCGCTGGAATTACTGCAGAACGAACTTGGGGCGCGTCGTATCGACAACGCCTAGGGCGTCCACTAGGGCGTCCACCAAGGCCGCAGCGGCAGGCCGTCGTCGCCCCGCGCGTCGACATTGGCCGCCAGCACGTGATGCAGCTGCAGGTTGTTCTGCTCGAAGGCCACCCGCGAAGCCGCCATGTAGAGACCCCACACCTTGGCGGTCGCCAGGCCGACCTCGGCGACAGCTTCGTCCCAGTGGTCGACCAGGTTGCGGCACCAGTCGCGCAGGGTCATCGCGTAGTGATGCCGGAGGTTTTCCGCGTGCAGAACCTCCAGGCCGGCGTCCTGGATCTCGGCGGTGATGCGTCCCGAGCCGGTCAGCTCCCCGTCCGGGAAGACGTAACGGTCGGTGAATCCGCCGGCAAAGGAGGTTGCTTTGTTGTCGTGGCGGGTGATGCAGTGATTGAGCAGCAGGCCGCCGGTGCGCAGCTTGGACTTGAGAAAGCCGAAGTAGGCGGGGTAGTTCCGCACGCCGATGTGCTCGGTCAACCCGATCGACGACACGGCGTCGAATCCCACCTCGCGCACGTCGCGGTAGTCGGAGTGCCGGACCTCGGCGAGCTCCGCCAGTCCGTCGTCGGCGATCGCCTGCCGCGCCCACTTCGCCTGCTCGGCCGACAGGGTCGCACCGATCACTTTCACGCCGTGCCGCGCCGCGTAGCGCACCATGCCGCCCCAGCCGCAGCCGACATCCAGGAGCCGGTCGCCCGGCTGCAGCCGCAGCTTCTCGAAGACCAGCCGGTACTTGTTCTCCTGGGCCTCTTCCAGCGTCGCGTCGGCGTCGGGATAGACCGCGCACGTGTAGGTCATCGACGGGCCGAGCACCCACTCGTAGAAGGTGTTGGACACGTCGTAGTGATGGTGGATGGCCCCGGCGTCCCGAGTCTTGCTGTGCATCAAGCCGTCGGCGACCCGGCGCCACCGCGGTGGCGCCTCCTGCGGCGGCGGCGCGACCGGCAACAAGTGCTCGACGCCGATCGAACGGACGACATTGGCGAGCACCCGCGCCGACGGCCGCTTGAATTGGACCCGGTCGGTCAGCGTCTTGAGCAGGCGGTATGGATCTCCGGGGTGGACGCCGTAGGTTTCTAAGTCACCCGCCACGTACGCGCGGGCAAGGCCGAGCTCACCGGGCGCCGTGGCCAGGTAGGTGGCTCCTCTGGGGGAACGAAGATCCAGCCCCAGGTCGGCTTCCTCGCTGCCGGCGGTGCTGCCGTCGTACGCGGTGAACTTCAGCGGATCGCGCCCGGTTGCGGCGAAGATCTCCAGGACCTCCGCCATGCTGAGCTTGCCCCCGGGGTGGGGGTCCGAGTGAGGAGTGATGCGGCTGGAATCTCTCGTCGTGGTCATCGCCGTTGCACCGCCTTCGCGTAGAGGTCGAGGAGCCGGGAATCGGGATCGTAGGTTTTCTTGACTGTTTTGTAGGACTCCCCGCCATAGAGCTCGTCAAACTCCTCGCGGGTATAGAAGGAGTCGGAGTACAGCGACTTGTGCCCATCGAACTCGCCGACCTTCGCCTCGATCATCCGGTTCGTCGCGTCCGCTGTGCCTTCTGAGCCCTCAGAGGCCCCGGCCGGCACCGACGACCAGAACCCGATGTTGACGTACGTGTGATCCGGCCGCATCGGATACAGCGACCAGCCCTCGTGATCGCGCAGCCGCAGCGGGCACAACCAGACCGGCGTGATGGGCACGTTGTCGGCGAACCATTCCAGGAATTCAGCGGTCCGTTCGACCGGCACCTCGATGTCCTGTACCACCCGCTCGCGCAGAGGGCGGCCAGGCGAACGAATACTGCGATTCTCCAGCCGGTCGGATACGCCGAAACGCCGGTCCATGGCCACGAGCTTCCAGTAGACGCTGCTGCGCCGGTAGCGGCGCGGCCACCAGCGCCGCACCGCCGGGTTTTGCGCCCCGAACGCGCGTGAGCACCAGAACCAGTCGGTATCCCAGCGCCACAAGTAATCGTGGATCGTGAGCCGGTCGTCCTTGGTGGCCTCGACGCCGACTGAGTCGTGCCGGATCGACTGGTAGTAGATGTTCTTTCCGGTGTAGTCGCTGACCGGTCCCGGGGTTGCGGTCCGCCTGCCCACGCAGAGGTAGCTTTCGTCGGGGCTGAACACCACCCCGTCGAGGTAGTCCACGGGAGTGCCGCCCTGTCCGCCGGTGTCGATGATGCGTTCCATCGCCGCGACCATTTCGGGCACCGATCGGAACCGGACATGCCGCAACGCCACAAACGGCGCGACCGGCTCCAGCTCGATCCGCAGCCGGGTCGAATACCCAAGCGTCCCATAGGAATTCGGAAAAGCACGGAACAGGTCGGGATGCTGGCTGCGCGACGCGGTGAGCAATTCGCCGGCGCCGGTGAGGATATCCATCTCCAGCACCGATTCGTGCGGCAGCCCGTTGCGAAATGACGCCGACTCGATGCCCAAGCCGCTGACCGCACCGCCGAGGGTGATGGTCTTCAGCTGCGGAACCACCAGTGGCGAGAGACTGTACGGCAGCGTCGCGGCCACCAAATCCTCGTAAGTGCACATGCCGGCCACGTCCGCGGTGCGGCTCTTGGGGTCGACGCACAGCACGCCGGTCAGGCCCGAGGTGTCCAGACCAGGCGCATCGCATTTAGTGCGGGCGCGGAATAGATTTGAAGTTGGCTTGACGAGCCGGACGGCGGACGTTGCCGGAATGGATCGATAACTTGCCATCAACCGTTGAACGCCCGCTGCGTGAGCCGAGAGTGCAGATCCAGGGATAGGCACCACATATACCCTAGTCTTCGAAAGCAGCCCGTGCACCCGCGCGCGGGCGCTGCCACCAGCGGACCGGACGAGGAGTTGCCTTGGGACAGGTGAGCGCAGCCAGCACGATTTTGATCAATGCCGAGCCCGCGGCCACGCTGGCCGCGGTCGCGGACTATCAGAACGTGCGCCCGAAGATCCTGTCCCCGCAGTACGGCGACTATCAGGTGGTGCAGGGCGGACAGGGAGCGGGAACGGTTGCCAAGTGGAAGCTGCAGGCCACCAAAACACGCGTGCGCGATGTGCAGGTCAACGTCGACGTCGCCGGCCACACGGTGATCGAGCAGGACGCGAACTCGTCCATGGTCATCAACTGGACGGTGGCTCCCGCCGGTCCCGGCTCCAGCGTCACCGTGAAGACCACCTGGAACGGCGCGGGCGGCGTCAAGGGATTCTTCGAAAAGACATTTGCGCCAATGGGGTTGAGAAGAATTCAGGGTGAGGTCTTGGCCAACCTGAAGAAGCAACTGGAGAGCTGAGCTAACGCGCCTGACCCTGGGTGGCCAGGAAGCCCGCGACCCCGCGGACCAGAGCGTCGGCATACTTTTGCCGGCCTTCCGCGGACTCCATCAGCGCCGAGTCCACCGGATTCTTCATGTTGCCGCACTCGACCAGGATCGACGGGTACTGCGCCAGGTTCAGCCCGGCCAGATCCGAGCGTCCGTACAGCCCGTTCTGGCCGATGTAGTTGGCGGGCGGAATGCCCGAGGCCTGCAGCTGGTCGCGCATGATCTGGGCGTACTGCACCGACGGCCCGGCCTGCACCTGGTTAAGCGGCGGCGCCGAGTAGTTGACGTGGAATCCGCGGCCGGACGGGGGGCCGCCGTCGGCGTGGATGCTCAGGATCGCGTTGGGATGCAGCGCATTGGCCATGTTGGCGCGTGCGTCGACGCAGGGACCCAGCCCCGTGTCGTCGCCGCGAGACATGGCGGTCCGCACCCCGAGGGCGTTCAGCTCGGCGCGAACCCGCAGCGCGGTGTCCCAGGTGAAGGTGTGTTCTTGGTAGCCGCTGTTGGTCGCCGTTCCGCTGGCCTGGCAGTCCTTGGTACCCCCGCGGCCGGTGGGCACCTGGCGGGTGATGGACGCGTCATTTGAGCCGTTGTGGCCCGGATCGATGAAAATCACCATGCCGGCGATGTTGGAGGGGGTTGCGGTGGCGGTCGGGATGATGAGTGTCGAAGCAGCAACAACCATGCTGATGATCGTTCTGATGCCGACACGCCTGCTCACTCGTAGGTCCACGGCGCCAAGGTAACGTCGCGCGGTCTACGCTGGGTGTTTCGAATCGCCCAACACGCACAGGCGAAACCAAGTCGAGACCGAGATGCGAGGGGACTGTCATGCAACCCGGAGGCGATATGTCGGCGCTGCTCGCCCAGGCGCAGCAGATGCAGCAACGGCTACTGGAGGCTCAGCAACAGCTCGCGAACGCCGAGGTGCACGGTCGGGCCGGTGGGGGTTTGGTCGAAGTGGTCGTCAAGGGCAGTGGCGAAGTGGTTGCGGTGAAGATCGATCCCAAGGTCGTCGACCCGGGGGATGTCGAGACCTTGCAGGACCTGATCGTCGGGGCCATGTCCGATGCGTCCAAGCAGGTCACCAAGATGGCGCAGGAGCAGTTGGGGGCGTTGGCCGGCGGCATGGGGGGCCCTCCGGCCCCACCGGCTGCGCCACCGCCGGCGCCACCGACCCGGGTGCCTGGGCTGTAGATTCCGCACCCACATGTTCGAGGGACCGGTTCAGGATCTGATTGACGAACTGGGCAAATTGCCGGGTATCGGACCCAAGAGTGCCCAGCGCATCGCTTTTCACCTGCTGTCGGTTGAACCGCCGGACATCGACCGGCTGACCGCGGTGCTGGCGAAGGTCCGTGACGGCGTGCGGTTCTGTGCGGTGTGCGGCAATGTCTCCGACAACGAGCGGTGCCGCATCTGCGCGGATCCGCGCCGGGACGGCTCGTTAGTGTGCGTGGTCGAGGAGCCGAAGGACGTCCAGGCCGTCGAGCGCACCCGCGAATTCCGCGGCCGCTATCACGTGCTGGGCGGTGCGCTTGACCCGCTGTCCGGGGTGGGGCCCGATCAGCTGCGGATCCGCGAGCTGCTGAGCCGCATCGGGGAGCGGGTCGACGATGTCGACATCACCGAGGTGATCATCGCAACCGACCCCAATACCGAGGGTGAGGCGACCGCGACCTACCTGGTTCGGATGTTGCGCGACATCCCCGGCCTGACCGTGACGCGGATCGCGTCCGGGCTGCCGATGGGCGGCGACTTGGAGTTCGCCGACGAGCTCACCCTGGGCCGCGCGCTCACCGGCCGCCGGGCCATGGTCTGACCGCGCGTTTTGGTGTCGACGACGTTTTGGTGTCGACGACGCTTTGGTGTCGACGACGCTGACACCACGCACACGGCACGCCGCGGACCCTGACCGTGGTGCAAGTTTCGGGGAGCGCGCTGGCGCGTCGTGACGTCTTTCCTATGTGGACAAAGTGTTTCGAGGCAGCGACGCCCTGCGGCAGGGACAACTGAGCCGATACCAACTAAGAGCCGGGTTCCGGGCGATCTATCCCGACGTTTACCTGGCGAAATATGTGTCGCCGTCACTGCGGACGCGCGCGGTTGCGGCGTGGCTGTGGTCGGGTCGACGCGGTGTGCTGGCCGGGATTGCTGCGGCGGCGCTACACGGTGCGGCTTGGATCGACGATGACGAACCCGTCGAGCTGATCTGGTCAAACACCCGCCCGCCGGCCGGCGTGCTCACCCGCAGCCAACGCGTGGACAGCGACGAGGTCACGCGAGTCGCGGGTGTTTCCGTCACTACACCCGCGCGTACGGCGTTCGACCTGGCACGACAGCTGCCCACGAGCGAGGCGGTGGCACGCCTCGATGCGTTAAAGCGAGCGTCGCCGTTCTCCTCCGAGGATGTGTTGTTGTTAGCCAAGCGGTACTCAGGCGCGCACGGCCTGCGAAGGCTGAGATCAGCTCTTCCGCTTGTCGATGGCGGCGCCGCATCGCCCAAGGAGACCTGGCTGCGGCTGCTATTGATCGACGCAGGCCTGCCCGTTCCTACCACGCAGATACCGGTGCAGGAGAACTGGCGAATGGTTGGCGTGCTTGACATGGGATGGGAGCAATTTAAGGTGGCCGTCGAATACGACGGCGACCAACACCGCAGCGACCGCCGCCAATACGTGCGAGACCAGTGGCGGATACGCAAGCTCGAAGGGCTTGGCTGGGTCGTCATCCGCGTGATCGCTGAGGACAAACCAGAGGACGTGGTGCGCCGCGTCAGGGAGGCTCTCCACCGCCGCGGATACCGCGACACTGACACCACGTACACCACACGCCGTTGAGGGTGACCCCGGTGCAAGTTTCGGTGCAGCAAGCGCGGCAAATCGACGCTCGTGTGGTCTGACCCGCGTCAACCGGCCAGGACGGCGAAGTTATCGCTGGTCGCCCACGCCTTCTCGAAGGTGCTGATGGGAACCTGCTCGTCGCGGCCGGCTTGGACGCCACTGTCGTTGAGATGCACCACACCTGCCGCGGTGTCGATGCCGCTAACGACGACGAAGTGATTTTCCTGGGTGTGGTTGCCGGATTCGTCCCAGATGGTTTTGTCGTTGACTCCGACGATCACTTTGCGCCCGCCATCCAAAGCCCGCTCCAGCGAGTCGATATTGGTGTGGACGTCGGAGGCCGGCATTCCGTAGTGCCGCAGCAGCACCACCAGGTCTCCGTTTTTGGTTTTGGCGGAGGGGCGGTAGATCGGTCCGGGGTGGCTTCCGCTCGGGACGGTTGCGGCGGTGCCGGTGATCTCGTCCTCGGTGGGCTCGCGGCCGCTGATCTGGCCGATCACGTCGGCGACCGCCATCTCCCCGCAGTCGTACTCCTGCTGTTGGTAGCGCCAGTAGGGCGCGGCGGCGGCCGGGTCGCCATGTATACCGCCCTGGGTGGCGTTGGCGGCACCGGCGAATCCGACCACCGCAGCGGTGGCCACGGACAACACAACCGCGAGTTCGGCGATACGCGGTGCCGCGGAGGCTTGGACGCTCAAGGTGTCGATCATGGGATAAGGCTGGATTATGGCCCTAAAAGGATTCTTGAAGGAAGCTTGTCGCGCAGCTCAACGCGCCTGTTAGCGCGCAGCGAGCCGCTCGCGGCGCAGCAACTCCACCTCGGGCAGCTCCAGCGGACCCAGCTCGCCGACCACCTTGCTGAGCAGCAGGTCGGCCAGCTCCGGGTTGCGGGCCAGGCACGGCCCGTGCATGTAGGTCGCGACGACGGAGCCCTGCACCGCGCCATCGAAGCCATTGCCGGGGGGGCCGGCCCGGTTGCCCGCCCCCTTGACCACCGCGCCCAATGGCGAGGCCGCGGACCCTAGGACGGTGCCGCCCCGATGGTTTTCGAAGCCGGTCAACGGCTGCGTCAACCCGGCCGGCAGCGGCTTGCTCACCAACTCGCCGATCGTGCGGGCCTGCTGCGGTGAAGTGGTCGCGTCGAGCAGGCCCACGCCGTCGACGCGTTCTCCGGCCGACGTCTCGTACCAGTGCCCGAGCACCTGGACGGCCGCGCAGATCGCCAGCACCGGCGCGCCCCGCGCCGCCGCGCACTGCAGCCCGGGATACCGAAGGAGGTGCCTGGTCGCCAGCCGCTGCGCATAGTCTTCCGCCCCGCCCAGCGTGTACAGGTCCAACGACTCGGGCACCGGGTCGGCCAGCGTGATCTCGACGATCTCGGCGGGGATGCCGCGCAGCCGCAGCCGCTGGCGCAACACCACAGCGTTGCCGCCGTCGCCGTAGGTGCCCATCACGTCGGGCAGCACCAGCCCGATCCGCACGGTCGAATCAGCCATGACGCGCCAACGCTCGCTGCAGCTGTAGGAACGCGGTGTAGTTGGCGACCACCTCCACGCGCCCGGGCGGGCACGACGCGATAGCGGCCACGGTGTCGTGCACCAGGGTGTGCTGCACGCCCGCATACCCCAGGCGGACCGCGAGGTCGGTGCCGCGTTCGCCGGCGGCGACCAAGGGCTTTTCTAAGGCTGTCTCCTCGAAGTGCTCAAAGTGCACATCCCAAAGCCACGACAGGTCCTCCCCGTCGGGCACCTGCCCATTGACGGAGATGACCACCCCGGCCGCCTGCTTGTCCACCATCGACAGCGCCTCCTGCCAGCCCGCCGGATTTTT
This sequence comes from uncultured Actinomycetota bacterium, assembly GCA_963785625.1. Classification (GTDB taxonomy): domain Bacteria; phylum Actinomycetota; class Actinomycetes; order Mycobacteriales; family Mycobacteriaceae; genus Mycobacterium. The sequence continues at coordinate 43,398 of CAWAWC010000002.1, forward strand.
GGCCAGCAGGATCCGAGCCTCGTGTTCACCGATCCGAACGGTCCGGTAGCGGCCCGCGACCTCGTCGACTTCGGAAACCGCCGTGACGGCCGAAGCCGGGTCGGCGCCCAGCGCGACCGCCGCGGCCACGGCCTGGGCGGCGTTGCCCCGATTCACCGCCCCCGGGAGCGCCAGCCGCATCGGCAGGGCCAGGCCGTCGGGCCCATAGAGCATCTCGTCGTCGAACCACCACTGCGGGCTGGGCCGCTTGAAGTCCGCGCCGGTCGAATACCAGTGGCCCTTATCGCGGACGATGACCTCACCGCTGCGCGGACAGCTGACCGAGTCGTTCGACCACGCTCCGCCCGCGGCCACCCACACCACATTCGGACTGTCGTAGGCCGCCGAGGTCATCAGCACGTCGTCGCAGTTGGCGACGACGACGGCGTTCGGGTGGCGGGCCAGGCCGGTCCGCAGCGTGCGTTCGATGACGTTGATCTCGCCGACCCGATCGAGCTGGTCGCGGGACAGGTTGAGCAGCACGATGACGCTCGGCTGGACGGCATCGGAGACGTGCGGGACGTGCATCTCGTCCACTTCCAGGGCCGCCAGCGGCGCGGAGCGGTTGGCGGCCAGCGCCGCGACCAGGCCGGCGTCCATGTTGGCGCCCTCGGCGTTGGTCGCCACCGGGCCTTGTGTGCTCAGGGCGGCCGCGGTCATCCGGGTGGTCGTCGACTTGCCGTTGGTGCCGGTGACGATGACGGTGCGTCGCCCGGTCGCGAGCTGGCGCAGGACCGAGCGGTCCACCGTCATCGCGATCAGGCCGCCGATCATCGACCCGGCCCCGCGTCCGGTCACCCGCGACGCCCAGCGTGCGCTCGCCCCCACGGCGAGGGCCAGGCGTGCACGGGTGGTGACCACCCGCGCAGTTTAAGGGCGATCGCAAGCGCGGCGCTTTTTGCCGGGCGCAGCGGGTCGCCTCACGTACGATCGCAGCGGGTCTGTCCCCCGTCCACATAAGTGCCGACACGACGCCACAGCGACCGGGTGATGTCGGTCCGGCGTGCCATTCTCAGTTCATGAATCAGGTGTCCTGGGGACGTCCGGCCGGTACGCCGGACGGTGGGTGGGCGGTCATCGACGTCGAAACCTCGGGGTTCCGACCGGGTCACGCCCGAATCCTCAGCCTCGCCGTGCTCGGCCTCGACCGCGAGGGTCACGTCGAGCAGTCCGTGGTGAGCCTGCTCAACCCCGGGGTGGACCCGGGCCCCACCCACGTGCATGGCCTGACCGCCGCCATGCTGGAGGACCAGCCGCAGTTTGCCGACATCGTCGGTGACGTGGTCAAGGTGCTGCGCGGCCGCACACTGGTCGCGCACAACGTCGCCTTCGACCATGCGTTCCTGGCTGCCGAGGCCGAGCTGGCCGGCGCCGAGCTTCCGGTCGACACCGTCATGTGCACGGTTGAGCTCGCCCGGCGCCTGGAGCTCGGCGTCGACAATCTGCGGTTGGAGACGCTCGCCGCGCACTGGGGTGTGACCCAGGAGCGCCCGCACGACGCGTTCGATGACGCTCGGGTGCTGACCAGGATCCTGGCGCCCGCCCTCGAGCGGGCGCGTGAACGCGACGTCTGGCTGCCGGTCCATCCGGTGACCCGGCGCCGGTGGCCTAACGGCCGGGTGACCCACGACGAGGTGCGACCGCTGAAGGCGCTGGCCTCCCGGATGCCCTGCCCGTTCCTCAACCCCGGCCGCCACGTCACTGGCAGGCCACTGGTCCAGGGCATGCGAGTAGGTCTGGCAGCCGAGGTGGCACGGACCCATGAGGAACTCGTCGAGCGGATCCTGGATGCCGGGCTGGCCTACAGTGACGCCGTCGACGGGGAAACCTCGCTAGTGGTCTGCAACGACCCCAGCCCTGGACAGGGCAAAGGTTATCTGGCCCGGCAACTGGGGGTGCCGGTGATTTCTGACGCACAGTTCATGGACTGTGTTCGGGCCGTGGTCGGCGGAACGAGCATGGAGGAATTCACCGACGTCACCACGCTCGACCGGCAGCTCGCCCTGTTCTGACGGCTGCTTATTTCGGTCAGGGGCCGCCGCGCCTTTGATCGCATCCTGCGTCGTCATCGTGGTCGCCGCACCGAACAGCAGCGGAAGGCGTTCGTGCACTATCGGGCGCTGTTCGAGAAGTTGCTCGAGACCAAAACAGACGACGCATCACAGGAGGCAAGCGCATGACAACGCAAGACCATGAAGCATTGACCGGTTCGTACGACGAGTCCGCGGCGCCGCGCGGCGGAAAGCCACCGTCAGGCGAGTCCATGGCACCGGCGGTTTCGGCCGATCCGTCGACCGCGCGACCCAATCGACGAGCGCACCGTCGCCAGCCGCCGAGCGTCCTGCGGCGGCCGCCGAGCACTCCAGCGTGGAACGCGAATCATCAACGAATGATTTGCTATTCGCCGATGACTACCTCGCGGAATTGTGTGCCCGGTGGGCCGCCGTGCAGGCCGCCTTCGTCGACGATCCCAAAGACTGCGTGCAAAAGGTCGATGTCCTGGTGTCCGACCTGGTCGATCAGCTCACCACCGGATTCACAAACGCGCGCTCGCGCCTCGAAGAACAATGGGGTCGCGGGGAAGAAGCTTCCACCGAAGACCTCCGCGTGGCCCTGATGCACTATCGCGAGTTCTTCGAGCGGTTGCTCGCGGTGTAACACGCGGGCCCCTTGACGGGCCTCTCCGCCACAGCGATGTGGCGGAGAGGCCATTTCAGCTCTTGCACGCGGGGCTCGCGTACACCGATGTGGTCGACCGCGAGACCTCTCTGGTGATCTGCAATGACGCTGCCCACGAGCAGGGCAAGGGCTATCTCGCGCGGCGGCTGGGTGTGCCGCTGGTGCCTGACGCGCAATTCATGTCAGTTCAATCGTCGGTGGAACCAGCATGGAGTAATTCACCGACGCCGCTACGCGCGATGCGCAGCTCGCGCTGTTTGACGGCCGTTAGCTCAGAACTCGGGCTGGCCTACCCTGGTCGTAGCCGCTGGGCTGCGGTGGCAGCCAAGGGCAGGGCGAGAGGCGATCGATACGAGCAACGAAGAGGCAATCTTCATTCCGGCGTCTGGGTACGACGAGGCCAACGACCCGACCGTGTTCGGCAAGTTCGATCCGGGTACCAGGGTCCTACCGGCGGGCTTCCAGACCACACCGCAGTTCCGCCCGCTCCCCGTCGACATCGTGTTCGAGAAGGACACCGCCGTCAAACTTCGCGACGGAACGACCATCTACGTCGACGTGTTCCGCCCCGTCGGGACCGAGAAGGTGCCCGTCATCGTCGCCTGGAGCCCATATGGCAAGAGTGGTGGCACGCTTCCGAGGAACTGGATTATGTTCACGGTTCTGGGAATCGATCAGAGCGAGTTTTCGGGACTCGCAAAGTTTGAAGGTCCGGACCCGGCGTTCTGGTGCGCAAACGGTTACGCCGTGTGCAACCCGGACGCTCGTGGGGTCTACCACTGCGACGGGGACAGCGTCTTACCCGGGGAGCAGGACGGCCGGGACTGTCACGATCTGATCGAATGGCTCGCCGGCCAGGACTGGTGTACCGGCAAGGTCGGCATGTGCGGAAATTCCTACCTGACGATCTCGCAGTGGTTCACCGCGGCGGAGCAACCGCCACACTTGACCGCCATAGCCCCGTGGGAAGGCATGAGCGATCTCTATCGCGACCTCGTCCTGCGCGGGGGAATGCCCGATTACGGTTTCCCCGCGATGTGGGCGAGCAATTATGTCGGCAAGAACCGGAGAGAGGACCTCGTCGCGGAGGCCGAGCGCTACCCCCTGATTAACGGCCTGTGGGAGTCCAAAATCGCGCGCCTGGAGCGGATCACCGTGCCGGCTTACATCGTCGCCAGCTACTCGAACCTGATCCACACACCCGGGACATTCCGCGGCTGGCGGCACATCAGTTCGCACGACAAGTGGCTGCGCATCCACAACACCATGGAATGGCCCGATTTCAACGACCCGGCGCACAAGCGCGATCTGCTCCGTTTCTTCGACCATTATCTGAAGGGCCGCGACAACGGCTGGGTGGACACCCCCCGGGTGCGCTACTCCCTAATCGATCTCGACGGCGACGACCGCGTCGACCTCCCCGCGACCGAATTCCCGCCCGGCGACGTCACCTATGTCAAGTACTACCTCGACGGCACGTCCCACAAGCTGACCGCTGACGCACCCGCCGGTGCCGTCGCGGCGAGCTACGACGCGCAGGCAGATCGAGACGGGGTGTCTTTCACCGTCCGCTTCGACGTCGAAACCGAGCTCGTCGGCTATCCGAAGACGCGGCTCTGGGTCGAATCCGACGGCTCCTACGACATGGATCTGTTCGTCTTCCTGCAGAAGCTCGACGCCGACGCCGGCACCTGCAGCAGTTCAACGTTCCCAACCACGGGGAGCCCATCGCCACCCTGACCCGAGACGGCGCGGCGATCCTGAAGTACAAGGGTTCCAACGGGCGATTACGCGTGTCCGTGCGGCATCTGGACGAAGCGGCTTCGACGGACGCCGTACCCGTTCACAGCTTTGACCGCGTCGAGAAACTCCAGCCCGGCATGATCGTTCCCGTCGAAATCGACATGTTTCCAATTGGTTTGGCATTTCATCCCGGCGAGCAGTTGCGGCTCGTCGTCACCGGATACAACCTCTTGGGCGGTGTGATGCCGAACCTTTCAACGGGCTCCGCTGCGCCGCAGAACCTCCCAACAGTCGTCCCCGACAACCATGGAAGACACATCATCCATACAGGAGGGTCGCACGCATCGTACCTGCAGCTCCCCGTCAAGCCCGTCGCGTGACAAAGTCCGAGAAGAGCCACCGTCTTCGGCCCATTTGCGCGCGGCTGCCAGCTTAATCTCGGCGTTAGCGCTCGTTCGGGGCCACGGTACGGGAAGCAGAGTCAGCGCGAAGCGCGGTTGACCGCCGAAACGACCGCGCGCAGTGACGCCGTGGTGATCGACGGCGCAATACCCACACCCCACACCGTGCGCCCGTCGACCGACGCCTCGACGTAGGCCGCAGCCTGCGCGTCGTCGCCCGCACTCATCGCGTGCTCCGAATAGTCCAGGACGGCAACGTCGACCCCGACAGTCCCCAGCGCATGGACGAACGCCGCCAGCGGGCCGTTTCCGGCGCCGCTGATCTCGGTCTCCGCCCCGTTGATCTTGACGGTGGCGGCGATGCTCGTCGCGCCGCCGTCGTCCTCCGAGGCCTCGACGCGCTGCTTGATCCGCTCCAGCGGCCACACCGGGGCGAGGTACTCCTCGGAGAACGCCTCCCACATCTCCTTCGGGGAGACTTCACCGCCCTCGCCCTCGGTGATCTTCTGGACCACCTGGGAAAACTCGATCTGCAGCCGGCGCGGCAGCACCAAGCCGTGGTCGGCCTTCATGATGTAGGCCACCCCGCCCTTGCCGGACTGTGAGTTGACGCGGATGACCGCCTCGTAGGTGCGTCCGACGTCCTTGGGGTCGATCGGCAGGTACGGCACCTGCCAGAGCAGGTCGTCAATGTCCGCGTCGGCCTCATCTGCGGCAACCTTCATCGCGTCCAGGCCCTTGTTGATGGCGTCCTGATGGCTGCCGGAGAACGCGGTGTAGACCAGATCGCCGCCGTAGGGGTGACGCTCGTGAACCGGCAACTGGTTGCAGTACTCCACCGTGCGGCGGATCTCGTCGATATTGGAGAAGTCGATCTGCGGGTCGACGCCGCGGGAGAAGAGGTTGAGGCCCAGCGTCACCAGGCACACGTTGCCGGTGCGCTCGCCGTTGCCGAACAGGCAGCCCTCGATCCGGTCGGCACCCGCCTGGTAGCCCAATTCGGCTGCGGCGACTGCGGTTCCGCGGTCGTTGTGCGGATGCAGGCTGAGGATGACGGACTCCCGGTTGGCCAGGTTGCGGCTCATCCACTCGATCGAGTCGGCGTAGACGTTGGGGGTGGCCATTTCAACGGTGGCCGGGAGGTTGAAGATGATCGGGTTGTCCGGGGTCGGCTGGATGATCTCGCCGACGGCGTCGCACACCTGCTTGGCGTATTCGAGCTCGGTCCCCGTGTAGGACTCCGGCGAGTACTCGAACCGCCACTGCGTGCCCGGGTACTTGGCGGCCTCCTCCACGCACCTGCGGGCGCCCTCGGTCGCGATGGCCTGCACCTCGGCCCGCTCGGCGCGAAACACCACGCGGCGCTGCAGGATCGAGGTCGAGTTGTAGAAGTGCACGATGACCCGCGGGGCCCCTTCGCACGCCTCGAAGGTGCGCTCGATCAGCTCGGGCCGGCACTGGGTCAGCACCTGGATGGTGACGTCGTCGGGAATGGCCCCGGCGGTGATGATGTCGCGGACGAAGTCGAAGTCGGTCTGGCTGGCCGACGGGAAGCCGACCTCGATCTCCTTGTAGCCCATGCGGACCAGCAGGTCGAACATGCGGCGCTTGCGGGCGGGGCTCATCGGGTCGATCAGCGCCTGGTTTCCATCACGCAGGTCCACCGCACACCACACCGGTGCGCGGGTGATGACACGGTCCGGCCAGGTGCGGTCGGGCAGCCGGATGGGCTCGACCTCTTCGGCGAACGGCCGGTACCGGTTGGTCGGCATCGACGAACCGCGCTGCGGGTTCCATTCGGGCTGGCCCGGCCCTGCAGGGCCGGTGGGTGTGACGATGGTGCGGGCCGACCTATAGGCGTCGGGTGAATCGGGAATGGTCACGGTGTTTGCTCCGGGTGGCAGAAGGAGGAACCTCAGACCGGCGCATCGCGAATACCCGCGACGGGAGGCCGGTCTGGATCAGACCCCGTCGCGGCGTCCGAGGAGGAGCACCCGCTGCACGGTGTGAACTCTACCGTAGGCCGCCATCACGACGTTAATCCAGATGCGCCGGCACGTATTCTGTTGTGGACTTGAAGCCAGCGATGGCAGCCAATCCGCGAAAAGGCAGGGAAGAAAACAGTGGCGCTCGTCGTGCAGAAGTACGGCGGATCTTCGGTCGCCGACGCCGACCGGATTCGCCGCGTCGCTGAGCGCATCGTCACGACCAAGAGGCAGGGCAACGATGTCGTCGTGGTGGTGTCCGCGATGGGCGACACCACCGACGACCTGCTGGACCTGGCCCAGCAGGTGTGCCCGGCGCCGCCGCCCCGGGAACTCGACATGCTGCTCACCGCCGGTGAACGCATCTCGAACGCGTTGGTGGCCATGGCGATCGAGTCGCTCGGCGCGCAGGCGCGCTCGTTCACCGGCTCGCAGGCCGGCGTGATCACCACGGGCACCCACGGCAACGCGAAGATCATCGAGGTCACACCGGGTCGGCTGCGGGCCGCGCTCGACGAGGGCCGCATCGTGTTGGTCGCCGGATTCCAAGGCGTCAGCCAGGACACCCGGGACGTCACCACCCTGGGCCGTGGCGGCTCGGACACCACCGCGGTGGCCCTGGCCGCGGCACTCGGCGCCGACGTCTGCGAGATCTACACCGACGTGGACGGCATCTTCAGCGCGGACCCCAGAATCGTGCACAACGCCCGCAAGCTCGACGCGGTGACGTTCGAGGAGATGCTCGAGATGGCGGCCTGCGGCGCCAAGGTGCTGATGCTGCGCTGCGTGGAATACGCCCGCCGTTACAACATCCCGGTGCACGTCCGCTCGTCGTACTCGGACCAGCCGGGCACCGTCGTCATCGGATCGATCAAGGACAAGCCAATGGAAGACCCCATCCTGACCGGAGTCGCGCACGACCGCAGCGAGGCCAAGGTGACCGTCGTCGGGATCCCCGACATCCCGGGCTACGCGGCCAAGGTTTTCCGGGCCGTCGCCGACGCGGACGTCAACATCGACATGGTGCTGCAGAACGTCTCGAAGGTGGAGGACGGCAGGACCGACATCACGTTCACCTGCTCCCGCGACAGCGGGCCCACCGCGGTGGCCAAGCTGGATGCGCTCCAGGACGAGATCGGGTTCACCCAACTGCTGTACGACGACCACATCGGCAAGGTGTCGCTGATCGGGGCGGGCATGCGCAGCCATCCCGGCGTCACCGCGACCTTCTGCGAGGCGCTCGCCGCCGTGGGCGTCAACATCGAGTTGATCTCCACCTCCGAGATCCGCATCTCGGTGCTGTGCCGCGACACCGAACTCGACAAGGCCGTCGTCGCGTTGCACGAGGCGTTCGGGCTGGGCGGCGAGGAGACGGCGACGGTGTATGCGGGGACGGGCCGGTAATGGTCGCCATCGGTTTATCAATTGGGATAGTCGGGGCCACCGGCCAGGTCGGCCAGGTGATGCGCACGCTGCTCGAAGAGCGCGACTTCCCGGCGAGTACCGTGCGGTTTTTCGCATCGGCCCGCTCCCAGGGCCGCAAGCTGGGCTTCCGCGGCCAGGAAATCGAGGTCGAAGACGCCGAGACGGCGGACCCCAGCGGGCTGGACATCGCGTTGTTCTCCGCCGGTTCGGCGATGTCGCGGGTGCAGGCGCCGCGCTTCGCCGCGGCCGGCGTGACCGTGATCGACAACTCGTCGGCGTGGCGCAAGGACCCGGACGTGCCGTTGGTGGTGTCGGAGGTCAACTTCTCGCGAGATGTCGCCGCCGGGCCCCGGTCTCTCAAGAAGGGCATCATCGCCAACCCGAACTGCACCACCATGGCCGCGATGCCGGTGCTCAAGGTGCTGCACGACGAGTCCCAATTGGTGCGTTTGGTGGTGTCGAGCTATCAAGCGGTATCCGGCAGCGGGGTGGCCGGGGTTCAGGAATTGGCCACCCAGGCGCGCGCGGTGATCGACGACGCGGAGCGGTTGGTGTACGACGGCGGCGCCTGCGAGTTCCCGCCGCCCAAGACCTACGTCGCGCCCATCGCTTTCAACGTGGTGCCACTGGCCGGCTCGCTGGTGGACGACGAGTCCGGGGAGACCGACGAGGACCAGAAGTTGCGCTTCGAGAGCCGCAAGATTCTGGGCATTCCCGACCTGCAGGTGAGCGGCACCTGCGTGCGGGTTCCGGTGTTCACCGGGCACTCGCTGTCGATCAACGCCGAATTCGCGCGGCCGTTGTCGCCGCAGCGCGCCCGTGAGCTGCTCGACGGCGCGCCGGGCGTCAGGGTGGTCGACGTGCCGACGCCGCTGGCGGCCGCCGGCGCCGACGAATCACTGGTCGGACGCATCCGCCACGACCCGGGAGCGCCCGACGGACGCGGCCTGGCCTTATTCATTTCGGGGGACAACCTGCGCAAGGGGGCGGCGCTGAACACGATCCAGATCGCCGAGCTGCTCGCCACTGAATTGTGAGCATTGTCGTCTGCGTTGTGAACCGCGGGTGAGTTCCGCCCACTCCTCTCTGGTCGCGCGGTGCTCGCTGCTCGTTGCTTCTTTGCTGGTGCCACTGTGTTTTTGGGGTGCCGTGGGACCAGCCCGCGCCGACCCGCCGGCGCCGGCTCCCCAGCCCGTCCTGCAGCCGCTGGCACCGGGTCAGGTGCTGCGAATCGGTCCGACGGCGGGCACCGGTACGCCCACCAAGGATTTCAACATCGGTGCCACCGATCTGTGCGAGTTCATGGAGTTCCCCACCGAGGTGCTGCAGGTCTGCGGCGACAGTTTCCCGGGGCAGGGGGTCGGCTTCGGGCGGAACTTCGCGCCGATCGCGCTGCGCGTCGACACGGCGTCGGTCGACGACCCGGCCGGGGTGCGCTACGCCGGAGTGCTGGGCGTTGGGGTCCCACTGCTGGCTGATCCGACGCCGGCGGGGGACTCGCAACTGCCCGCAGGTGTGGTGCAGATCAACCGGCGCAACTACTTGCTGGTGACGACAACGAACGACCTCAAGCCGCTGAACTCGCGGCTGGTGACGGCCGAACCGGCGCGGGCGGGTTGGAAGACCGTTCCCGGGTCGCGGCGGGACGCGTCGTTTCAGGGCGGCTCGCAGACACAGATCAGCGGGTACTACGACCCGGTTCCAACCCCCGACTCGCCGAGTGGGTGGGTCTACATCGTGGCCAACAGCTTTACCCGCAGCCATCCGGTGTTGCTTTTTCGGGCCACACCGCAAAACTTCACCGACCGGTCCCGGTGGCAGGGCTGGGCGTCCGGTCCGGGCGGCGGCTGGAACAGGCCACCGACGCCGCTGTGGCCGGACATGGTCGGCGAGATGTGCTTCCGGCAGATCGACGGCAAGGCGGTGTTGTCCTACTTCGATGCCGGCACGGGCAACATGGAGATCCGGGTGGCCAACGACCCGACGTCGCTGGGGGATGCGCCGGTGACCACGGTGGTGCAGCACGACGAGTGGCCCGATCCCGCGGAAAGCCTGCCGCCGCCGTTCGACAACCGGCTCGCGCAACCGTATGGGGGTTACATCTCGCCCGGCTCGACCCTCGATGAGCTGCGCATTTTCGTCAGCCAATGGGACACCCGGGCCCGGGTGAGCGCCCCGTACCGGGTGATCCAGTTCGCGGTGAACCCGTTCAAGCCGGAATAGCCCGGTCGGCGGGTTTCACCAGTTGAGGTGCGGTGTTTAGCTCACAGCTGCTACATAACCAATGCTTAACCATCACTATTGTTAACGCACGCATCATGAGTCTCATGAGTGAAACATCTGAAACCCCAACCGTGCGGACAGCTACCGCAACGGCACCGGCGCCCGCACCAGTGGAGGCGGCGCCTCACCGGACCCCCAGGGTCTTCCAGTTCGCGGCGTGGGTCGCCATCGTCGCGGGCATCGTCTTCATCGTCGCCGTCATCTTCTTCACCGGCTTCGTCCTTGGACGGCATTCCGGCCACGGCGGCTTCCATCACGGTCACAAGCACCAGGCGATGATGCATCACCACCGGATGGGTGGCCCCGGTGGTCCGGGCGGTGCACCGGTTGGACCCGGTGGACCCGGTGGCCCCGGGGCGACCACCCCGGGTGGCGGACCTGCGACCGTGCGTCCCAGCGCCGGCGTCGGTCAGCTACCGCCTTCGGTCTTCCACTCCGCGACAACGTCGTCGGGAGCGGCAGGAGAGGTACCAACCGTCATCGTTCTCACGGGTTAGGAGAACCCGGGAGGCCGTCCTTTCGGCACACCAGCAGCCCGGCGCTCGCACGAGCGCCGGGCCGCCTTTTTTGCACCAAGCGACTAACCGCAACATCTCAATTCACAGCAACTTTGTCGGTCGAACCTGTTATGACCATCACAACCAAGGCAATATTCAAGGCATGACAGAAACACCTGAACCGACGACCCAACCGACTTCTGCGGCCGTAGCTCCTCCTCCGCCGCCCCACCGCGAGCGGGCTAAGCCCCCAGGGCTGTACGTGGCCGCGGCGTGGGTGGTGATCGTCGCCGGGATCGTTTTCATCCTCTCGACCGTCTTCTTCGTCGGTGCGATGGTCGTCGGGATCAACCATCACTGCTATCACCATCACCACCACGGCATGATGTACGGACCCGGTGGGCAGGGAGGCCCGGGTGGCGGACCTTGGCAGTACGGCCCCGGCGGCCCGGGGCTGGTTGTTCCCCCGTTCGGGCCGCCGCCGGGCTACGGTCCGGGTGGTCCGGGTGGCCCGGGCGGTCCGTACGGTCCACCGCCGGGGATGGGCCCGGATGGTCCCGGGGGGCCGGGTGGCCCTGCCGGTGGCCCGAGCCAGTCGCCGGGGCCGAGCGCTCCCAGCCCGACCCCCAACACCCCGGCGCCGCGACCCTAGGATCGCCTACCTTTTCTTGAATCGTTCCAGAAAGAGGATGCTGGGGTGCGTGGCTCAGCCCGGGACCGCTTGGCGCACAACATCATTGGCCACGTGTCCAAAGTTGTTAAGGAGCCGGTCCTGTCACGGGTGTTCGAATACTGGCGAAACGTCGACCCCGATCTCGGGAAGAAGGTCGAGGAGGGCTTCCGGGCCAACGGAGGTTGAGCGCAGGCGCGAACGTCGACGCGAACGTCGAGTTGTCGGGAGCCTTCCTCGACGCTCAGCCCCACAACTCGACGTTCGGCATGCCTGGCATGATCGGCTCCATGCGTATGCGGGTTGCCCCGGTGTGCATGGCCGCGATCATCATCGGCCTAGCCATCGGGGGCGCTGCCGCGGCGCCCGTGGCGGCCGCGCACCCCTCGGATCCCGGAGTCGTCAATTACGCGGTGCTCGGTAAAGGGTCCGTCGGCAATATCGTCGGCGGTCCGATGGGGTTCGAGTCGACGTTCACCCAGCCGTTCCAGGGCGATTGGGTCGATCTTCCGGTGTGCAACAACTGGGCCGACATCGGCCTGCCCGAGGTGTACAACGACCCCGACCTGGCCTCGTTCAACGGGGCGACCACCCAGACCTCAGCCACTGACCAGACCCACTTCGTCAAGCAGGCGGTCGGGGTGTTCGCCACCAACGACGCCGCGGGGCGGGCCTTCCATCGCGTCGTCGACCGGACCGTGGGGTGTTCGGGACAGACCACCGCAGTCCACCTCGACGACGGCACCACGCAGGAGTGGTCGTTCGACGGCGGGCCGGCCGGCGCTGCCGACGAGAACTGGACCAAGCAGGAAGTGGGCACCGATCGCCGCTGCTTCAATCAAACCAGGCTGCGCGAAAACGTGCTGCTGCAGGCGAAGGTCTGCCAATCTGGCAACGCCGGGCCCGCGGTCAACGTGCTGGCCGGGGCAATGCAGAACGCGCTGGGTCAATGATCGCCGGATTGGGTATCCGTCCGAGCCGTGCAGCCAAAAATTGCGGGAACGGGAATATGTCGGGGGCATCTGCTAGATGAAGTAATGGCGGCTATCGTTCCGCCCGGCTGCGCAACAGGCGGTCCGCACGGCATGCTCGGGCATGCTGGGGCCCGAAGGGATCGTGATATGACGTTCGCCGCTATCACCAGCGCGGACTCGCAGCTGGATGCCGAACTGGCCGACTCCTCGGCGGCCGCGCAACACGTCGCCGACGCATGTCTGGTCGACGGTCCGCTGGCCCGTGTCGGGCTGGAGGTGGAGGCCCACTGCCACGACCCGGCCGAGCCGCGCCGCCGGCCGGGCTGGGGGGAGATTACCGAGGTTCTCGAGTCGGTGCCCGCCCTGCCGGGCGGCAGCCGGCTCACCGTGGAGCCGGGCGGCGCCGTCGAACTCTCCGGCCCGCCGGCCGAGGGCGTCGTGCCCGCCATCGAGGCGATGAATCGCGACCAAGCCGTGCTGCGGTCGGCCTTCGCCGACGCCGGGCTGGGGCTGGTTTTCCTCGGCGCGGACCCGCTGCGGCCGCCCAAGCGCATCAACCCGGGCGCGCGTTATGTCGCCATGGAACAGTTCTTCGCGGCCAGCCACTCGGGGGAGGCGGGCGCGGAGATGATGACGTCCACCGCGTCGATTCAGGTCAACCTGGATGCCGGTCCGAGGGACGGATGGGCGGCGCGGGTACGGCTGGCGCATGCCCTGGGGCCGACGATGATCGCCATGACGGCGAACTCCCCGATGCTGTGCGGCGAGTTCACCGGTTGGGTCTCGACCCGGCAGCGAGTCTGGGGCCGGATGGACTCCGCGCGGTGCGGCCCCATCCTGGGTGTCAGCGGCGACGACCCGGCCACCGACTGGGCGCGCTACGCGCTCAAGGCCCCGGTGATGATGGTGCACAACCCCGATGCCCCCGACGCCTTGGCCGTCACGCAATGGGTGCCCTTCGTCGACTGGGCCGACGGCCGGGTGCCGCTCTGCGGCCGCCGCCCGACCGTCGGCGATCTCGAATACCACCTGACCACGCTGTTCCCGCCCGTGCGACCCCGGCAGTGGCTGGAAATCCGCTACCTCGACAGCGTTCCGGACGCCTGGTGGCCCGCGGTCGTGTTCACGCTGGTGGCCCTGCTCGACGACCCGGTCGCCGCCGGCATCGCGGCCGAGGCCGTCGAACCGGTGGCCACCGCCTGGGACACCGCGGCCCGGGTCGGTCTCCGCGACCGACGGCTCTACGCGGCGGCCAACAAGTGCGTGGCCGTCGCCGCTGACAGGGCCCCGGCGGGGCTCGCTGAGGCGATGCAACGGCTGGTGGGCAACGTCGAACGGGGCCGATGCCCGGGTGACGACTTTTCCGACGACGTGATCGAGCATGGCCTCGCGCCCACGGTCGCGCGATTGGCGCAAGGGGGGCTGTGAGTTTCCGGGAGAGACTTGCCGACGATTTGGCGCGGGCGCGGACACGCACACTGCGCCTGGTCGACTTCGACGACGCCGAACTCTGCCGGCAATACGACCCGTTGATGAGCCCGCTGGTGTGGGACCTCGCGCACATCGGTCAGCAAGAAGAGCTGTGGTTATTGCGCGGCGGCAACCCCGCCCGACCCGGGATCCTGTCGCCGTCCGTCGAGAGGCTCTACGACGCCTTCGTGCACTCACGCGCCAGCCGGGTGGACTTGCCGCTCCTGACTCCCAAGCAGGCGCGGTCATATTGCCAAACGGTGCGGTCCGCCGCGCTGGATGCCCTCGACGCGCTCCTCGACGACGACGGCGACTTCGCGTTCGGGATGGTGGTGAGCCACGAGAACCAGCACGACGAAACCATGCTGCAGGCGTTGAACCTGCGCGGCGGCGCGCCGCTGCTCCCCGACACGTCGATCCTGCCGACCGGCCGGCCGGGCGTCGCCGGCACCTCGGTGCTGGTGCCCGCCGGGCCGTTCGTGCTCGGGGTGGACGCCGCCACGGAACCGTACTCGCTGGACAACGAACGACCCGCCCACGTCGTCGACCTGCCCGCGTTTCGGATCGGCCGGGTTCCGGTCACCAACGGCGAATGGCGACACTTCATCGACGACGGCGGCTACCACGACTCCCGGTGGTGGTCCGAGCGCGGCTGGCAGCATCGTCAGGGCGCCGGTCTCACCGCGCCACAGTTCTGGAATCCCGACGGTGCGACGCGCACCCGGTTCGGTTACGTCGAGGACATTCCCGACGACGAGCCGGTGCAGCATGTCACCTACTTCGAGGCGGAGGCCTATGCGGCCTGGGCCGGCGCCCGGCTGCCCACCGAACTGGAATGGGAGAAGGCCTGCGCGTGGGATCCGGCGACCGAAAGGCGACGCGGTTACCCGTGGGGGGAGCAGCCGCCCTCCGAAGCCTCGGAAGCCTCGGAAGCCTTAGCCAACCTCGGTGGCGCGGCGCTGCGCCCGGCATCCGTCGGCGCTTACCCGGCCGGCGCATCCGCGTACGGGGTCGAGCAGATGCTGGGCGACGTCTGGGAGTGGACCAGCTCGCCGCTGCGGCCCTGGCCGGGGTTCGTACCGATGATCTACGAGCGATACTCGCAGCCCTTCTTCGATGGCGACTATCGGGTGCTGCGGGGTGGATCGTGGGCCGTGGAGGCGGGCACTCTGCGGCCCAGTTTCCGCAACTGGGACCACCCGTACCGTCGACAGATCTTCTCCGGTGTCCGGCTGGCCTGGGACCTTCCCGAGGTCCCGGGAGGCACGGGCTGATGTGCCGGCACCTCGGCTGGCTGGGGGCCGACGTCTCGGTCTCCTCGCTGGTGTTGGACCCGCCGTACGGCCTTCGGGTGCAGTCTTACGCCCCGCGCCGACAGAAGCATTGCCTGATGAACGCCGACGGGTGGGGCATCGGGTTCTTCGACGGTGAGGTGCCCCGGCGCTGGCGCAGCCAGGCGCCGCTGTGGGGTGACGTGTCCTTCGAGTCCGTCGCGCCGGCGCTGCGCAGCCACTGCGTGGTGGGCGCGGTGCGCTCGGCGACCGTCGGGATGCCGATCGAGACAAGTGCGACCGCACCATTCACCGACGGCCGATGGTTGTTATCGCACAATGGCGTTGTCGACCGCGCCGTGCTGCCGACCGCCACCGACGCCGAATCCGTCTGCGACAGCGCGATACTCGCGGCAACGATCTTCGCGCGCGGCCTCGACGCACTGGGTGACACAATCGTCGAGGTAGCGAAGGCCGACCCAAATGCCCGCCTTAATGTTCTGGCCGCCAACGGCTCTCGCTTGCTTGCGACGGCCTGGGGCGACACGTTGTGCATTCTGCGCCGCGACGACGGTGTGGTGTTGGCCAGTGAGCCCTACGACAACGACTCCGACTGGGAGGACGTGCCGGACCGCCACCTTGTCGAAGTCACGGCTGCCGGTGTCAGGATGACTCCGCTGGATTCCCCGAGAGGATTTTGATGACGCTGTCGCTGTCCAACCACCTCGGTGCCGACTCGGCGTATCACGCGTTACGTGGCGACGTGTTCAACGGTCTGCAAAAGAAACCGAAGTCCCTGCCGCCCAAGTGGTTTTACGACGCGGTGGGCAGCGAGCTGTTCGACCAGATCACCCGGCTGCCGGAGTACTACCCGACTCGCGCCGAGGCGGAGATTCTGCGGGCCCGGGCGGCCGACGTCGCATCGGCCAGCCAGGCCGACACCCTGGTCGAATTGGGCAGCGGGACATCGGAGAAGACTCGGATGCTGCTCGACGCGTTGCGCGATCGCGGATCGCTGCGCAGGTTTGTGCCGTTCGACGTGGACGCCACCATCTTGTCTTCGGCGGCGACGGCCATCCAGCAGGAATACCAGGGCGTCGAAATCGAAGCCGTCTGCGGCGATTTCGAGGAACACCTGACCGAGATCCCCGGCGGCGGCCGACGCCTCTTCGCGTTCCTGGGGTCGACGATCGGCAACCTCACGCCCGGACCGCGCGCGGAGTTCCTCTCGACCTTGGCCGCGCAGATGCGCCCCGGGGACAGCCTGCTGTTGGGTACGGACCTGGTCAAGGACGTCGGTCGGCTGGTGCGCGCCTACGACGACGCCGCCGGAGTGACGGCGGCGTTCAACCGCAACGTGCTCGCGGTGATCAACCGGCAACTCGACGCCGACTTCGACGTCGACGCCTACCGGCACGTGGCCCGCTGGAATTCGCACGAGGAACGCATCGAGATGTGGCTGCGCGCCGAGCGGCGCCAGCGGGTGCGAGTCGGTGCGCTGGAGTTGACGGTCGATTTCGCGGCCGGTGAGGAAATGCTCACCGAGGTGTCGTGCAAGTTCCGTTCGGACGGGGTGAGCGCGGAGTTGGACGCCGCGGGGCTGCGCCGCACCCGGTGGTGGACCGACAGTGCCGGTGACTTCGGGCTGTCGTTGGCCGTGAAGTGACCAATGGTGACGTGCTGGCCGACCGGTGGCGGGCGGCCCGCCCGCCCGCGGCCGGGCTGCATCTGGACAGCGCGGCCTGTTCGCGTCAGAGCCTGGCGGTCATCGAGGCCGCCGCTCAGCATGCGCGCCACGAGTCCGAGGTGGGTGGCTATGTCGCGGCCGAGGCGGCCGCGCCGGTGCTTGACGCCGGGCGTGTCGCGTTCGCGGCGCTGAGCGGCATGCCCGACGCCGAGGTGGTGTACACCACCGGCTCGCTGAACGCGCTGGATCTGCTGCTGGGCGGCTGGCCGTCAGGACCGGCGGACCGAAAAACGCTAGCCTGCCTGCCCGGCGAATACGGTCCGAACCTGGCGATGATGGATGCCCACGGCTTCGAGCGTCGGCTGCTGCCGACGCTCGAGGATGGCCGGGTCGCGCTGGATGACGCGGCGCTGGCCCTGGAGACCGACCCGCCCGACCTGGTCCACCTGACCGCGGTGGCCAGCCACAGCGGGGTGGTGCAACCGCTGCCGATGATGGCGCAGCTCTGCGATGAGTTGGGGGTGGCGCTGGTCGTGGACGCAGCCCAGGCGCTGGGCCAGGTGAACTGCGCGGTGGGTGCCGACGCGACCTATTCGTCGTCGCGCAAGTGGATCGCCGGGCCGCGGGGTGTGGGGATGCTCGCGGTGCGCCGTGGCCTGATGGAGCGCTTGCGGCCCAGGCTGCCCGCGCCGGAGTGGGCGGCTGAGCTGACGGTGGCCCGACAGCTGGAATTCGGCGAAGCCAATATCTGTGCACGGGTGGGGTTTTCGCTGGCGTTGGGAGAGCATCTGGCGTATGGGCCACAAGCCGTCCGCGCGCGGCTGGCCGAAGTGGGCAGCATCAGCCGAACCGCTCTGGCGGACGTGGGCGGGTGGGCGGTCGTCGAAGAGGTCGACGAGCCCAGCGCGATCACCACCCTGGTCCCCGTCGACGGCGCCGACCCGCAAGCGGTGCGGGCCTGGCTGCTGGCCGAACGGCGGATCCTGGCCACCTACGTCGGGTTGCCGCGGGCGCCCCTGGAATTGACCGCGCCGGTGCTGCGCATCTCGCCGCACGTCGACACCACGGCCGACGACCTCGAGGTCTTCGCCGAGGCGCTGATCGCCGCGACCGCGGCAACCGCCTAGCTGATCGCGCCGAGCTGCAGGCCAGCGTGACTGCAGTCGCCGAGCGTCACGCCAGCGTGACTGCAGTCGCCGAGCGTCACGCCAGCGTGACTGCAGTCGCCGAGCGTCACGCCAGAGTGACTGCAGTCGCCGAGCTTCACGTCAGCGTGACGCTCGGGCGAAACCGGCGTGGCGTCAGCCCGCTTTGTGTGCCGTCAGCAGGTAGGCCGGCAACTTCATCCGCCCCTTCTCGTCGCGGTCGTGCGGCGGCATTTCGAACGGCGCGTCGGAGACATCGGGGATGTTCGCGTGGATGTAAGCGGGCCGGATCTCGTCGATCTGAAAGTACTTGCTCACCGCGGCACGCAATTCGTCTTCGTCGACCTCGTTGGGCTTCGTTTCCATCTCGGCGGGGAAGGCGCCCTTCGCGAACACCAGCACGAAATAGCCGGCTCCCGGGGCCGCCGAGCGGTGGACCGAGCTCAGGTAGGCGTCGCGGCCCTCGACGGGCAGCGAGTGAAACAGCGTCGAATCGACCACCGTGTTGAACCGGCCGTCGTAGCCGGTGAACGATGTGATGTCGGCCTGAACGAAGCTGGCCGTGGTCAAGCCGCGGTCGGCGGCTGCTTTGGTGGCCGCCGCGACGGCAGTGGGCGTCAGGTCGACGCCGACCACGGTGTACCCCTGAGCGGCCAGTGCCAACGACAGCTCGGCGAACCCGCAGCCGGCGTCGAGCACGTCGCTGCGAAACTTGCCGGCGGCGACCAGCGCGGCCAACTCCGGTTGCGGCTCACCGATGTTCCAGGGCGGCGGACCCGGGAATTCGCCCTGCTCGCGGTACGCGCCGTCCCAGTCCATTATTTCCGATGACTCGGATGACATGGGCTCCCCTTACTCTGCTGTTAGTGACCCCAGGTGTGCACCGGTTCGTTCGCGTGCATGTGCTCGCAGTAGCGGCGCAGCATCTCGGCCAGTGCGGCGGGCCGGGTCATCCCGCCGTCCTCCAGCGTACGCACGGTGGCGACCTGCCAGCTGGCTCCGTTGCGGCCGGTTTCGGCTCGGCCCTCGATGACACCGAGGAAGCGGTCGCGCACTGCGGCGTCGACGCCCCAGCGGCTCAGCCCTTCGTAGGCCATTGGCAGCAGCGTGTCGATCACCAGTTCCCGCGCCGAGATTTCACCCAGGCCCGGCCAGTGCAGCCGGGCGCTGATCCCGTGGCGGGCCGCCTCGAGGAAATTAGCTTGTGCCGCAGCGAAATCCATCCTGGTCCACAGCGGGTCGTCGTCTTCGGACAAGCTGCGCAGCATGCCGTAGAAGAAGGCCGAATTCGCCAGCATGTCGACGACGGTCGGCCCGGCCGGCAGCACCCGGTTTTCCAGCCGCAGGTGCGGGCGCCAGACCCCTCCCACTTCCATGACGTCGTACACCGGCCGGTTCCACCGATAGACGGTGCCGTTGTGCAGGCGCAATTCCGACAGATGGGGGGTGCGCCCGGCGGTCAGCTCGGCGACCGGGTCCTCCTCGGACACGTCGGGCAGCAGAGACGGGAAGTACCGGACGTTCTCCTTGTACAGATCCAGGACCGAGTCGATCCACCGTTCGCCGAACCACACCCGCGGCCGTACCCCCTGGGTTTTGAGCTCTTCGGGCCGGGTGTCGGTGGACTGGGCGAAGAGCTCGATGCGGGTTTCCGACCACAGCCGGTGCCCGAAGAAGTAGGGCGAGTTGGCACCGAGCGCCAGCTGCGGGCCCGCCAGCACCTGGGCCGCATTCCAGTTGGCGGCAAAATCCTCCGGGGCCAACTGCAGATGCAATTGCATGCTGGTGCAGGCGGATTCGGGCGCTATCGACACGGCTTGCCAGCTCAGCGGCTCCGGGCCGGAGATGTTGATCGGGATGTCCTCACCCCGTGCGCTGAAGATCGATTCGTTCAGGGCCGCATATCGCCTGGAGTCGCTCATCCAGCCGCTGTCCAGATGTTCGGGCATCAGCGTGGGCAGGATGCCGATCATCACGATGTGTGCCCCGCCGGCGCTGGCCTTGACCTCGGCGTCGTTCAGGCTGGCCCGCACGTCGGCCTCCAGGTCCAACCCGGTGTGTCCGGGCAGCGGCCGGGGCGGCACGTTGAATTCGATGTTGTAGGCACCCAATTCGCTCTGGTAAGCCGGATCCCCGATCGCGTCCAGCACGTATCGATTCGACATGGCCGGTTGATAGGCGCCGTCGACGAGGTTGCACTCTATCTCCATGCCGGTGAGCGGGTGGTCCGAATCGAAGCGCGCCTGCGCGAGCATCGTCTCGAAGACGTCGAGACACAGTTGCACCTTGCGCCGGTATTCCCGCCTATGTGCGCGGTTATACGTGGTGTGCTTGACCTCGTCGCCCACACCGCAGATGCAACATGCTCACCGGCGGTAACGCAAGGCGAACAGGTTGACCTGGGCTGACGCCGACTCGGCCGGTGGACCATCATGGACAGGACAGGATGTGTCACAGCTCACGCCGGAGGACAGCCGTTGCCCGAGTTCGTAGCCGCCATCGACCAGGGCACCACCAGCACCCGCTGCATGATCTTCGATCACAACGGTTCCGAGGTGGCCCGCCACCAGCTCGAGCACGAACAGATCCTGCCCCGCGCCGGCTGGGTCGAGCACGACCCGGTCGAAATTTGGGAGCGCACCTCGTCGGTCCTGGTGTCGGTATTGAACCGCTCTAATCTGGCCGCGAAAGATATTGCTGCCCTGGGCATTACGAATCAGCGGGAAACCACGCTGGTATGGAACCGGCGCACGGGGCGGCCCTACTGCAACGCGATCGTCTGGCAGGACACCCGCACCGACAAGATTGCGTCGGCGCTCGACCGAGACGGACGCGGCGAGGTGATCCGCCGCAAGGCGGGCCTGCCGCCGGCGACCTACTTCTCCGGGGGAAAATTGCAATGGATCCTGGAAAATGTCGACGGGGTGCGGGAAGCCGCCGAAAACGGTGATGCCCTGTTCGGCACGGCCGACAGCTGGGTGCTGTGGAATCTGACCGGCGGTCCGCGGGGCGGCGTGCACGTCACCGACGTGACGAATGCCAGCCGGACCATGCTGATGAACCTGGAGACGCTGGACTGGGACGACGAGTTGTTGTCGTTCTTCGCCATCCCGCGTGAAATGTTGCCGGCGATCGCGTCGTCGGCGCCGCGGCAGCCCTACGGCGTCACAGTCGAGACCGGGCCCGTCGGTGGGGAAGTGCCGATCACGGGAGTCCTCGGCGACCAGCACGCGGCGATGGTGGGTCAGGTGTGTCTGGCCGAGGGAGAGGCGAAAAACACTTACGGGACCGGGAATTTTCTGCTGCTCAACACCGGCGAGAAGATCGTACGGTCCGACAACGGGCTACTGACCACAGTCTGCTATCAGTTCGGGGACGCCAAACCCGTGTATGCGCTTGAGGGTTCGATCGCCGTCACTGGCGCGGCGGTGCAGTGGCTGCGCGACCAGTTGGGCATCATCAGCGGTGCCGCGCAAAGCGAGTCGCTGGCGCGTCAGGTCGCCGACAACGGCGGGGTGTATTTCGTGCCGGCGTTCTCGGGGTTGTTCGCCCCGTACTGGCGGTCCGATGCGCGCGGCGCGATCGTGGGGCTCTCCCGGTTCAACACCAACGCGCACTTAGCCCGCGCGACGCTGGAGGCCATCTGTTACCAGAGCCGCGATGTGGTGGACGCGATGGCCGCGGACTCCGGTGTGCGCCTTGAGGTGCTCAAGGTCGACGGCGGCGTCACCGGCAACGACCTGTGCATGCAGATCCAGGCCGACGTGCTGGGCGTGGATGTGGTCCGGCCGGTCGTCGCCGAGACGACGGCGCTGGGTGCTGCCTACGTGGCCGGTCTGGCCGTGGGGTTTTGGGCAGATCCGTCCGAGCTGCGCGCGAACTGGCAAGAGGACAAGCGCTGGGCGCCGACGTGGACCGACGACCAGCGCGCCACCGGTTATGCCGGCTGGCGCAAGGCGGTGCAGCGGACCCTGGATTGGGTAGACGTGACCTGACCCAGGGTCCGCCGCATGGCTCAGTCCTCGCCGAGGATTCCGTAGATTTCCCGTCGCGCGGTGTTGAGGATGTCGACGATCCGCTGCTGTTGCTCGGCGGTGGCGGTGTGCGCGGATTGCGCGACCGCGCCGAACAACTGGCCCACGGCCGCCCGCAGATTCATGTGACCGGGGTCTGCGCCTTCGGCGATTTCGTCCCACGGTGGGGTCTCGATCTTTTCGGCGGCCGCACGGCCCTCGTCGGTCAGTTCGAAAAGCTTTTTGCTGCCCTCGGTTTCGCCCGCGTTGATCAGGCCCTCGTCGTCCAGCAGTTGCAGCGTCGGGTACACCGAACCCGGGCTGGGCCGCCAGAGTCCGTTGCTGCGTTCGGCGATCTGCTGGATCATCTCGTAGCCGTGCATCGGCCGCTCGGCCAGCAGGGTCAGAATGGCCGCCCGGACGTCACCGCGGCGCCCGCGGCCGCCCCCGCCGCGACGCCCTCCGCCGCGCCGGCCGCCCGGGCCGAAGCCGAGACCGAAGCCGGGACCGAAGCCGGGCCCAAAACCGGGGCCGAAACCGGGGCCGAAACCGGGGCCGAAACCGTGGTCACCGGCGTGATCACGGAGATGTTCACGGAATTGCCGGCGGGCCTGCCGCCTGGCGTCGTGCAGGGCGCGCCGTTGGGCGGGGCCAAAGCCGAAGCCGAGGTCTGGCCCACCGGGGAATGGTCCCTCGTGGGGAGTGAATGGGTTGCTCATGTCTAGTCCTTACGTTTTAGGGAAACGCACCACGCGCTTCGGAATATCACGATATATCGAAAACTATCGCGATGCAACGCCGGAATGTGGTCGGCGGTTACGGCTGGGTGTGCTCGTGCCGTTGAGCTGCGGCGATACTCTGTGGGGGCGTTTCCCAACCCGGACGTGCCGAGCCGGTTTGTCCCCGTCGGGCCCCGGGTAGGGTCGCGGGGGCATCGACTTCGGCGTTGCGTTCTACGGCGCGCCCGTGGTGGCCGTCGTCGTCCTCGCCATCTCGTTTTTCACTGCGAAGCGGCGCGGCCCCGTGGGGGTTCCGCTGTGCGGGTGGGCGCTGTTGGTCGCCGACGTCATGTGGATGGCGGCGACTGTATCCGGCTGACGCGTCAGCGAGGCGGCGAAAAGCCTCCGCTTTCCCCGGGCAGCGGCCAGGCTGCGGGTTGTGCCGGTCCCGGCTCGAGCCACGGGACCGCCTGCCGGTGCGGCCATGATGCCGCGCCGGGTGGCGGGGCGGGCCATCCCGGCGGCGGGGTCGCGGGCATTGCCGGGCGAAGTCGCGCAAGCTCGCGGCGATGCCGTTCGGCGAGCACCGCGGCGAGCACCAGTTCCGGCGGGGCGCCGGGTGGGGGCGGCGGCGCGATGCGGGACACGACGTCACCGGCGATCCGGTAGGCCATCTGTTGGCGTAGTTGACGATCGAGTTGTGGCGCCCGGGAGAGGAATTGGCGCGCGACCTCGGCTCGTCCAGCGTCCAGGCCGGACAGCTGCAGCGACGACGCCCACCACGCCAGCGACGGCGGCATCATCGGCGGCGGCGCCAACCGGGGGGCGCGCTCGCTGACGACGACGGTACCGGCGAAGATGTCGCCGATACGTTTGGCCTTCGGTGACAGCAGGCTGCAGATGACGGCCGGGCTCCCGAAGAGCATCCAGATCTCCACCACAGACGCCAGCGCCCGAAACAGGGCTTGCCGGAACCTTTCCGGGCCACCGTCGTCGGAGACCACCCGCAGGCCCATCACGATTTTGCCGACGGAGCGCCCCCGCGTGGCGGTTTCGAGGACCAGGGGGTACCCGACGACCACCAGCACCGTGAAGATGATCAGGACGGCGGTGCTGAGCGCGCTGTCGAACTGGGTGAGGGTGACCGCCCACAGCATCAAGCCGAGCACGTAGCAGACGAAGATCACCGTGATGTCGATCAGCGCACTGACGGCCCGCACCGGCAACTGGGCGATCTGCACGTCGAGCACCACGGCGTCGCCCGTCACCACCTCCGACATAACACCGAACGTACAGGTTCTATCGCCGCAACCTGCTGCGGTCGCCGCGCCGGACGAGCGATTAGGCTGCCCAAGGTGGACGTCGACGCATTCGTGCTGACCCATCGTGGAACGTGGGACCGGCTCGACCAGTTGATCGGGAGACGCCGGTCGCTGACCGGGGCCGAAGTCGACGAGCTTGTCGAGCTCTACCAGCGGGTGTCCACTCATCTGTCGATACTGCGCTCGGCCGGCACAACCGGGTCGGATTCAGTGTTGATCGGACGGCTCTCGAGCCTGGTGGCCCGGGCTCGCTCGGTGGTGACCGGCGCCCACGCCCCGCTCAGCAGTACGTTCACCCGGTTCTGGACGGTGTCGTTCCCGGTGGTGGCGTACCGCACCTGGCGCTGGTGGTTGGGGACGGCGGCGGCGTTCATTGCCGTCGTGGTGGTCATCGCGATCTGGGTGGCCGGTAGTCCGGAGGTGCAGTCCGCTATCGGAACACCCAGTGACATAGACCAATTGGTGAACCACGATGTCGCTTCGTATTACAGCGAACATCCCGCGGCGGCGTTCGCCCTGCAAGTCTGGGTGAACAACTCCTGGGTTTCCGCCCAGTGCATCGCGTTATCGGTTGTGCTGGGCCTGCCGATCCCGATCGTGCTGTTCCAGAACGCCGCCAACGTGGGGCTGATCGCCGGGTTGATGTTCCAGGCCGGCAAGGGCGGGCTGCTGCTGGGTTTGCTGGCCCCCCATGGACTGCTGGAGCTGACGGCCGTATTCCTGGCCGGCGCAACGGGTATGCGGCTGGGGTGGTCGGTGATATCGCCGGGCGACCGGCCGCGCGGACAGGTCCTCGCCGAACAGGGCAGGGCCGTCGTGTCGGTCGCCGTCGGCCTGGTCGCTGTGTTGTTGGTCTCCGGGCTGATCGAAGCCTTGGTGACGCCCTCGCCGTTGCCGACACCGGTTCGCGTCGGCATCGGAGTCATCGCCGAAGCCGGGTTCCTCTCGTACATCGCGTACTTCGGCCGACGTGCCCTGAAGGCCGGTGAGACCGGCGATATCGAGGACGCGCCCGATGTGGTGCCGACGGGCTAAGCGGCGCTGACTGTGAACTAGCCGACGCGACGCGCCGGGTGGATGTCGCCCAATTCACAGTGGCGATCGAAGTCAAAGCCGCCCGGTCGCTTTCATCGCCAGATACCGGTCGGCAAGAGCGGGTGCGATTTCGGTTGGTGCAGCGTCGACGACTTCAACTCCGCCGCGGCGCAGGCGCGTGGCGATCGCGCGCCGATCGTTGCGGGACTTCTCGGCGGCCGCCGCGTCGTAGACCGCGGCCGCGTCCGAACGCCCGGCCGCCATGTGGTCGACGCGCGGATCGGTGACCGCGGCGACGAGCAGGTGGTGCTTGGCCGATAACTGCGGCAGCACCGGCAGCAACCCCTCGTCGAGCGCCGTCGCGTTGAGGTCGGTCAGCAGCACCACCAGCGACCGCCGCCGAGTTCGCCGAGCGATGGCGGAAACCATTGCGCGCCAATCTGATTCAATGAGCGTCGGTTGCAGCGGGGCCATCGCGTCCACCAGCTGGGCGAGCAGCTCGGTGCGCGATGCGCCGAAGACGGCAGCCCGGCTGACCCGGTCGTGGGCGAGGAAGTCGACATGGTCACCGGCCCGCGACGCGAGCGCCGCCAACAGCAGGGCGGCATCCATCGACCAATCCAGTCGGGGCCATCCCGCCGGATCGGCGTCCGTCGGGTCGACGCCGACCCGGCCTGCGGCCGTGCGCCCGGTGTCGAGCACGATCACCACGCGCCGGTCACGTTCGGGTCGCCACGTGCGGACGACGACGTCGGCGCGACGCGCGGTGGCGCGCCAGTCGATGGAACGCACGTCATCGCCGACGACGTATTCGCGCAGCGAGTCGAATTCGGTTCCCTGGCCACGTATCAGCGTCGGGAGCAGGCCGTCGATCTCCCGCAGCTTGGCGAGCCGGGACGGCAGGTGCTTGCGCGACAGGAAGGGCGGCAGCACCCGAACCTGGCCCGGCGCCGACTGCGAACCCTGCCGTCCCGCCAAGCCGAGCGGCCCGATCGATCGGGCGGTGACCACGGCCGCCCGTTGGTCGCCGCGGCGAACCGGCCGCAGGTGCGTCTGGACATGCTGACGCTGGCCGGCGGCGATGTTGACCCGATGGGTGCGTGGCTCGGCGCGGGCGCTGGGGGGCCAGGCATCGCGGATCTGCCCGCGAAACCGGCGGCGGCCGTCATTGTGGATCAGCAGACCGACGTCCACCGGCTGCGCGAGCCGGGCGGAGCGGTCCGGGGAGCGGGTGTAGCGCAATCGGCGGGTGCTGGCGGCCAGGGCGGCGTCGACGATCACCGCTACGGTCAGAGCTACCAGCAGCACCGCGAAAGTCTTTGTCGGCGAAGGCGACAGCGCGATCGGCAGGACGCAGATCAGCGCCACCAGGCCGGTGCGTCCGGTCAGGATCACTAGCGGGGCACCGGAACCGAAGCCAGGATTCCGTCGAGCACGCCGTCGGGTGTGGCCCCTTCGAGCTCGGCCTCGGGGCGCATCATGATCCGGTGCCGCAGCGTCGGACGGGCCATGGCCTTTATGTCGTCGGGCGTGACGTAGTTGCGGCCGGACAGCCACGACCACGAACGTGCCGTCGCCAGTAGTGCGGTCGCCCCGCGGGGCGAGACCCCCAACTGGAGGGCGGGGGAGGTACGCGTGGCGCCGGCGATGTCGACGATGTAGCCCAGTACCTCGTCGGCGACCAGGACGCGCTGCACGGCTTCGCGGCCGGCCGCGAGCTCGGCGGGCCCGGCCACCGGCTCGATTGCGGACAGATCGCGGGGATCGAAGCCGTGCGCGTGCCGGTGCAGGATGGCGATCTCGGCGTCGCGCGGCGGCAGCGTGACATTCAGCTTCAGGAGAAACCGGTCCAGTTGGGCTTCCGGCAGCTGGTAGGTGCCCTCATATTCGATCGGGTTCTGGGTCGCGGCCACGATGAATGGATCGGGCAGCGGCTTGGGTTCGCCGTCCACGCTGACCTGACGCTCCTCCATCGCCTCGAGGAGCGCGGCCTGGGTCTTGGGCGGCGTGCGGTTGATCTCGTCGGCCAGCAACAGATTGGTGAACACCGGACCCGGCCGGAAGACGAACGCGGCGGTGCGCGCGTCGTACACCAGCGAACCGGTGACGTCGCCGGGCATCAGGTCGGGGGTGAACTGCACCCGCTTGAACTCCAGGCGCAGCGCAGCGGCGAGCGCCCGGACCAACAGCGTCTTCGCCACTCCCGGAACACCTTCCAGCAACACGTGGCCGCGACACAGCAGCGCGATCACGAGGCCGCTGACCACGCCCTCCTGTCCGACGACGGCCTTGGCGAGCTCCGCGCGCAACGCCAGCAGCGCATCGCGTGCCGCGTCAGCGGCGGGAGTCTGGGTGGTAGAAGGTTGTGTCACGGGTGGGTGACCTGCCTTTCGATGTCGTCCAGCGCACGGGCAAGTTGTAGCAGGTCGCCGTCGGTGGTCGGGGGTGGTCCGAACAGGTGGTAGGACACGAAGCCCGCGTCGGCCCCGCTGCGCTGGGCCACGGTCGGCACCACCGCGGTCGGCGGCGCGTCCGGCCCCAGGCCGAGCCGGGGGAGCAGCCGCTGCAGTGTGGCGGTGCGCAATGCCGCAGCGGCGCGATCGCGGGCTCGGCGGGACCGGTAAAGCCGGCCGCGGCCCTCTACGGTCTCCGACGCGCGCACCACGACGGGCAGTTCCTCGGCCACCAGCGGGCCGGGCCGGCGGGCCTTCCATACCGCCACCAGAAGCACGACCAGGCACAGCTGCACGACGATCCAGTTCACGTTGTCGGGAACCAGATCGAAAAGGGATGCCGTGGAGGAACTTTCGCCCTCGACGCGGTGGGGTGCGTACCAGATGAGGCGCGGCCGATCCCCGGCGAGGTTCATGGCCAGCGCGGCGTTGCCCGCCTGCAGCAGGCCACCGTTGGTCATAAAGTCGGTGCTCCCGACCGTGGTGACCGTCCGCCCGTGGTCGCGGAAGCGGACCAGCGACCCGTCGTAGCAGCTGGTCATGGTCCGGCCGTCTTTGGCCCGGTAGGTGTCACTTGCCCCGAACCGAATGGAGCCGGCCCGATTGGCTTCGCGCAGCGCGCAATCGGGATTGCTGTCGAAGGTGCTGGCACCCGAGACCCGGATGCCCGGCAGCAGTGCTTCGCGGGTCCGGACGGTCGGCTCCACCAAGAGCAGATCGCCGGGGACTTGCGCCAGGCGATCCAGCGTCGTGTCGGTCAGGTACTGGCTCTGTGCCACGAGGATCAGCGTGTCGGGGCGCGCCTCCCGTTCGACGTCGGCGATGCCGTCCGCCACGACAACCTCGACGCCGCCGTCGCGGAGCAGTGCCACCAGCGCGTGGGCGCCGTCGGGATCGGTTGAGCCCGGGTCCATCGGGGTGCCCGGCCGCGGCGCGGTCAGGTAGGCATCGAGCCCGGCCAGGACGGCGAGCACCAGCAGGATCACGACTGCCCAGCGCCACGACCGCCGGCGCCGCGGCGCGGCGGTCGCGGTTGCGGGACGCACCCCGCCGGTTGCCATCAGCGGACCTGCGCCCAGGATTCGGGCGCGGCGGGCGCACCCTCCGCCGACGTGGCGGCGGGAGACCGGTAGCGCAGGTGGTCGTCGAGGTCGGCGATGAGCCGGTAGGCGTCCGGCGTTCCGGGCCGCTCACCATACGTGACGTCATTGAAAGCCGTTGCGGCTCCGGATAACTCGCCGCCGAGGTGCGGCAAAGCGGTGCCGGCGTCGCGGGCCAGCTCGTTCGCGGTCCGCCCGAGAGCGGGTTCCAGTACGCCGGTCTCCTCGAGCTGGCGGGCGACTGCACGCAGCCGATGTCGGATCGCTGCCGCCCAATTCCCCTCCGCAGCATAGTTTTCCGCGGTGGCGCGATGCTGGGCGGCGGTGAGCTGACCGGCTCCGAACAACTGGTAGTCACCGCCGCGGTGGGTGCGCATGGTGCGCCGTGCGACACGGACGGCGACGACAACCGCGACCGCCAGCAGGAGGAAAAGCACCACGCTGGTCAACCAGCCGCCCGGTATCGAGGCGGCCTTTTGCAAGAGCCGGTAGATCAGCTCGTTGAGCCAGTCGCTGAATTGCTTTCCCGCGGAGGCCTTGCCATAGATCGGTTTGTTGAGCTCGCTTTGTGCGGCCTGGTGCGCGGCATCTCGATCGATGTCTATGGAAGGCACGGTCAGCTGGTCCTCAGACGGGCCGGGTCAGCCAGAGGTTGTCGGTGGACGCGACCGCGTAGGGCCCGCCGGCGGCGCCGGTTTGCAGCACTAGGTCAAATGCCTCGGCGCGCATCCGCCGGTCGGTGTACAGCAGCACGATCACCCCGGCGTTGAAGGGAGCGGTGATGATCTGCCCGATCGCCGCCCCGACCGACGCCAGCGCGGTGCCCGCGAGGACGATGCCGGTGGACGTGTGCCCGGCCACGATGATCTGGCCGACAATGTTGAACGGCGCCCCGACGGCACCGGCGACGACCGATGCGACCAGATATGTCAGCGCCCGGATCCCCAACACCCGCCAGAAGCCGTTGCGCACCAGCGCGAAAGATCTGGTGATCGCGTCCACGACGGGCAGTCGCTCGAGCACGATCAGCACGGGCGCGAACAACACCACCGTGTACAGGTACACCATCAGGGCGAAGACGGCGAGCACCAGCGGGAAGCCCAACACGACCGCGGCCGACGCGTTGCCGATGGCCGCCAGCACCGCGACGATCACCACGACCAGCCCGACCAGGGCCGCTACCACGGCGGCCTCCAGCAGTGCCAGGCCGAGCAACGGCAGCAGCCGCCCGCGGATCTTGGCCCACGTTTCGCCGATCGTGATCGACGAGCCGAACACCGCCCGCCCGACGATTACGGTGAGCATTCCGGACAGCAGCATGCCGCCCAGCCAACTCACCAGCAGGCCGCCCCCCAACGACGCCACCCACGCGCCCACGACCCCCGCGGAGATCTCGTCCGCGCGATCGGTGTTGAACCGGCCGTAGGCGGCCAGGGGACCGAGGGTGGCGACCATCGTGATGATGTGCATGACCACGACCACCAGGGCGGTCAGCCCCAACGTCGCCTTCGGGTTGCTGCGGACGTAACCCACTGCGCCGTTGAAGATCTCGCTCAGGGTCAAGGGACGAAGCGGGATGATCCCTGGTTTGACCGCTTGACCGTACGGCGAGCCGGGTGGTGGCCCGTAGCCGGGCGGCGCGCCGTACCCCGGTGGCGGCCCGTAGCCAGGCGGTGGGCCGTAGCCAGGCGGTGGGGGCCCGTAGCCAGGCGGTGGGGGCCCGTAGCCAGGCGGTGGGGGCCCGTAGCCAGACGGTGGCGGCCTGTAGCCGGGCGGTGCGCCGTACCCCTGGCCGTAGCCCGGGGGCGGGGTATAAGCCGGCGGGGGGCCATAAGCCGGCGGCGGGCCAACCGGATAGCCAGGAGGCGGCGCGCTCACCGTGTTCCGCGGCCTTCGAAGCTGAAGCAGCCGGGCGCGTCGTTCATCATGGAATCCATCCTGTCGGCGGTCCGGGCATTTCTCAATCTTGGCTGACGCCCCGGCGCGTAGCGTCTCGGGCATGGCGGAACTCAAATCCCGGCTCCGGGCGGACCTGACCCGGGCGATGAAGGACCAAGACAAGTTGCGAACGGCGACCCTGCGCATGCTGCTGGCCGCGATCCAGACCGAGGAAGTCTCCGGCAAGCAGGCCAGAGAACTCTCCGACGACGACGTCATCAAGGTGCTCGCGCGTGAATCCCGCAAGCGCGGCGAGGCCGCCGAGATCTACACCCAGAACGGCCGCGGCGAACTCGCCGCGGCCGAGCACGCCGAGGCGCGGATCATCGACGAGTACCTGCCCACCCCGCTCACCGAGGCCGAGTTGGCCGACGTCGCCGACACCGCGATCGCCCAGGTGGCCGAGGAGATCGGCGAGCGCCCGAGCATGAAGCAGATGGGCATGGTGATGAAGGCGGCCTCCGCGATCGCGGCCGGTAAGGCCGACGGCGCGCGCCTGTCGGCGGCCATCAAAGAGCGGCTTTAGGCAACGCTCAACCGGGTGACACCACGGTCCGGGTGCCGTCGCCGCCCCGCCTGGTGACCCGCCGGGCATCGAGATGCTCCAGCAACGGCACGGCGACCCGCCGGGTGGTGCCCAGCATGCGGCGCGCTTCGCTGACGGTAAAGGGCTGCGCCAGCGTCGCGACGACGCAGGCCGCTCGATCCAGCGCGTCGGGTCCCAGTACGACACCGTCGGCGATCCGAGTCAGCCGCCCGGCGCGCACCGCCGCGGCCAGCTCCCGGGGGCCGAGCTTCAGTTCGGCCAGTTCGTCGGCCTCCGGTGCCCGAAACGGTTCGGCGGCCAGCCACTCCTCGATTGTGCGTACCGCCTCCTCGACGCGTGCCGGCAGGCCGGCACCGGGTGGGGGGACCAACCCGTCGACCGCCTCGAGGCCGGTGCCCTCGAGCAGCTTCGGCATCAGGTCTGCGGTGGGCAGGCCGACGCGCTGCCGCAATGCCTCGAGCGGCATCCCGGCCGCGATGTCGTGATCTTCCGCCCAGCGCCGCACCGCCGTGGTCGCGCTCTCGCGCCGCGCGGCCCACCACTGCGGGTCCACTACCCAATCGCCGAGCCGCCAGCCGGCCAGCGGTAGGCCCATGGCGCGCAGCTCGGCCGCCCGGGCACAGTCGGGCAGACGGACCTGGCCGGTGGCCAGCTCGGCGGCACGGTCGCGCGCCGCGCCCCGGCGGCGCAGCCCAGGTGGCCGGACGTCGAGCACGTCGATCCCTGCCGCGATCCGGTGCTCCCCGGGGTCGCGCAGCAGCCCGACGTCTCCGACGCGCAACGGCAGTGGCCGCGTCAGACGCAGCCGCGCCGCAGCCGTCCCGAGTTGACGGACCTGCACCGCTACGGCCGCGGACCCGATGTGCAGCACCAGCTGGCGGTGCAGCGTGTCCGCCGAACGCAGGCCGACGTCGATCTCCGTGGTGTCCAGCCACGCGCCCGGAGTCCGAACGGTGTCCCCGCGGCCGATGTCGTGCCGGTCCACCCCCCGCAGGTTCAGCGCAACGCGCGCCACCGCCCCGACCTCGGCCTGGTCGCGGCCCAGCGATTGCAGCCCGCGAACGGTGACGCGCCGCCCGGCATGTTCCAGCTCGTCGCCCACCCGGACCGTCCCGGCCGCCAGCGTGCCGGTCACGACCGTGCCCACACCCCGTACGGTGAAGGAACGGTCGACCCACAGCCGCACGTCGGCGGCGGGGTCCGGCGCCGGTAGCCGGTCGGTCAGCGCCAAGAGTTCCGCGCGCACCCGCTCGAGGTCGGTGCCGATCGCGACGGGAGCGCCGGCAAGCGAGGTCGCGGCGAACCGCTCGGACACCTGCGCGACGGCCGGACCCGGATCGGCGAGGTCGGCCTTGCTGATCACCACCAAACCATGGCGAACCCCGAGCGCATCCAGCGCCGCGAGATGCTCCTCCGACTGCGGCATCCAACCCTCGGTGGCGGCCACGACGAACACCACTCCGCCATTCAGGGGCACCGGCCCTAACCCGGCCAGCATGTTGGCCACGAATCGCTCATGTCCCGGCACGTCGACGAACGCCAGCTGGCGGCCGCCGAGCCCCGTCCAGGCGAAGCCGAGGTCGATGGTCAGGCCCCGGCGCTGCTCTTCGGCCAGCCGGTCGGGCCACATGCCGGTGAGCCGGTGCAGCAGGGTCGACTTGCCGTGGTCGACGTGCCCTGCGGTGGCTAGGACGAACACGCCCGCACCGCCGCCAACACCAGCTCGTCGTCCTCGGGTGCCACCGTGCGCAGGTCGAGCAGGCACCGGCCTGCCTCCAGGCGGCCGACGACCGGCGGGCTGCCGGCGCGCAGCGCGGCGGCGTAGCACTCGGGCAGGCTGACCGCGGCGCTGGGCAGCTGAACACCCGGCGCCCCGCCGCCGCCGACGGCCGCGACGCAGTCCACCGCCTCGGCCCCCACGCTCTGGGGCAGCGCGCCGGCCAGCGACTCCGCGCGCGCCCGCAGTTGCGCCACCTCCGCGGCCAGCGCTTGGGCCACCGGCGGCGGCGGACCCACCAGGGTCGCTTCCAGCGCGGCCAACGTCAGCTTGTCCACTCGCAGCGCCCGCGCCGCGGGATGGCGGCGCAGCCGCTCGATGAGTGCGGCGCGGCCGAAGAGCAGTCCGGCTTGCGGACCGCCGAGCAATTTGTCGCCGCTCGCGGTGACCAGGTCCGCCCCGTCCCGCAGCATCGAGGTCGCGTCCGGCTCGTCGGGCAGCACCGGATGCGGGGTCAACAGCCCCGAGCCGATGTCGACCACCACGGGGACGTCCAGCTTCACCAACTCGGTGACGTCGACAGCCGAGGTGAATCCGCTCATGTGGAAGTTGGACGGGTGGACCTTCAGCACGAAACCGGTCTCGGGCCCGATCGCCTCGGCGTAATCCCGCACGCGGGTGCGGTTGGTGGTGCCGACTTCGCGGAGCCGCGCACCGCTAGACATCAGCAGCTCGGGGATGCGGAAACCGTCGCCGATCTCGACGAGTTCGCCGCGGCTGAGCACGATTTCTTTATCTGGGGCCAGCGCGAGGGCGGTCAACAGCAGCGCGGCGGCGTTGTTGTTGACGACGTGCACGCCGCCGGCGATCGGGACCGCGCGGGCGAGCGCGGCCAGCGCGCCTCGGCCGCGGCGGGCGCGCCGGCCCGTCGCCAGATCGAACTCGACATCCGTGGCGCCACCCGCGGCAACGACCGCGTCGAGCGCCGCGCGCGATAGCGGCGCCCGGCCCAGGTTGGTGTGCACCACCACGCCGGTTGCATTGACGACGGGCCGCAAGCTCGACGCGGTGGCGGGCAGTGCGGCGACGGCGTGCTCGGCGACCCGCTCGGGCTCGATCTCCCCGGCGCGCGCCCGCTGCTGGGCGTCGGCGATCACGGACTTCACCAGTGTCCGGCCCAGCACCCGCTCGGCTTCGGCGAGACGGGGGTCGGCGAGCAGGACGTCGGTGCCGGGCACTCGCCGTCGCGGGTCACTCATGTCGGGTCCGAAGGAGCATGGCGGAGGCGGACGGGAATCGAACCCGCCAGCGGCAGCGTCTGCCGTTCGACGGTTTTGAAGACCGCGCCGGTCACCAGACCGGACACGCCTCCATGGACCATGGCGCCAATTGTCGCAGCCTTCATCCCGCGGGCACTATGGACGGCGTGACGTACCGACTGACCCAATACGCTCACGGCGGCGGTTGCGCATGCAAGATCCCGCCCGGTGAGCTGGAGGACGTCCTGCGCGGGTTGGGGTCGACCGCGCCGCGCGACCCGGTGGGCGAGTTGCTGGTCGGGCTGGACAGCGGAGACGACGCGGCCGTGGTGCGCATCGAGGGCGACACGGCGCTGATCGCGACAACGGACTTTTTCACCCCGGTGGTCGACGACGCATACGACTGGGGCCGAATCGCGGCCACCAACGCGCTGTCCGACGTCTACGCGATGGGCGGGAGGCCGGTGATCGCGGTGAACCTGCTGGGCTGGCCCCGCGACGTGCTGCCGTTCGAGCTGGCGACCGAGGCGCTGCGCGGCGGGCTGGACGTATGCGACCTCGCCGGTTGCCATCTCGCGGGCGGACACAGCGTCGACGACCCGGAGCCCAAATACGGACTGGCGGTCACCGGGATCGGCGACCCAAACCGGTTGCTGCGCAACGACGCCGGGAAGCCCGGCACACCGCTGTCGCTGACCAAGCCGCTCGGGGTCGGTGTGCTGAACAACAGGCACAAGGCCACCGGGGAGCGCTTTGAGGAGGCGATCGCGGTGATGACCACCCTCAACGCCGGGGCCGCCGCAGCCGCGTTGGCGGCGGGCATCGAATGCGCAACCGATGTAACCGGTTTCGGCCTGCTCGGACATTTGTACAAGCTGGCCCGCGCCAGCGGCGTAACGGCGGTGATCGACTCGGCGGCGGTGCCCTATCTGGAGGGCGCACGCGCGGCGCTGGCGGCCGGCTACCTCAGCGGCGGCTCGCGGCGAAACCTCGACTGGGTGGCCCCGCACGTCGACCTGTCGAAGGTCGACGAGGACGAAGCCCTGTTGCTCGCCGACGCGCAGACCTCGGGCGGGCTGCTGATCGCCGGCGAAATCCCGGGTGCGCCCGTCATCGGAGAGCTGGTGCCCCGCGGCGAGCACACGATCGTGGTGCGCTGACCGGCGAGGTTTCGGCGTGACGCACTAGGCTCGTGACGCACTAGGCTGGGGCAATGGCGATCCCGAGAGTTTTCCTGGAATGGCCCCTGGTGCGTCAGTTGCGTTCGGGGGACAAGTTCGGCCGCGGGTCGGCGGTGACCTCCGAACACACCCGCACTATCGCGCCGCGCACCACCACGGCCGACCGGGTCGTGCAAAGCGTGTGCCCGTACTGCGCGGTCGGTTGCGGGCAGCGGGTGTATGTCAAGGACGAGAGGGTGGTCCAGATCGAGGGCGACCCCGACTCGCCGATCTCGCGGGGGCGCCTGTGCCCCAAGGGTTCCGCCAGCGAGCAGCTGGTGAATTCGCCGGGCCGCCAGCTGCAGATGCTCTACCGCGCGCCGCGGGCGACCGAATGGCAGCCCCTCGAGTTGGACACCGCGATCGACATGATCGCCGACCGCTTCGTGGAGTCGCGCCGCCACACCTGGCAGGACATCGACAAGAAGGGTCACCCGCTGCGGCGCACCATGGGTATTGCGGCACTCGGCGGTGCGACGCTGGACAACGAAGAAAACTATCTCATCAAGAAACTCTTCACCGCGGCGGGCGCCATTCAGATCGAGAACCAAGCTCGTATTTGACACTCCGCCACGGTTCCCGGTCTGGGAGCCTCCTTCGGGCGCGGCGGCGCCACCCAATCACTGCAAGACATGGCCAACGCCGATTGCATCGTCATCCAGGGCTCCAACATGGCCGAGTGCCACCCGGTGGGGTTCCAGTGGGTGGAGGAGGCCAGGGCCCGCGGCGCCCGGGTCATCCATGTCGACCCGCGGTTCACCCGCACGTCGGCGGTGTCGGACAGGCACATCCCGATCCGGGCCGGTTCGGACGTGGTCCTGCTCGGTGCGCTCATCAACCACGTGCTCACCAACGACCTGTGGTTCAAGGAATACGTGGTCGCATACACCAATGCGCCGACCTTGATCAACGAAAACTTCAGGGATACCGAGGATCTCGGCGGCCTCTTCTCGGGCTTCGATCCCGACACCGGGCAATACGACACCTCGACGTGGGCTTATGCAGAAGAAGGTGACGAGCAGGAGAACGGCCAGGTCGAATCCTCCGGCGGCGGCCACACGCACGGCGCCACCGCCGCGGCGAGTGCGGCGGGTCAAGAGCACGGCAGCGGCGGTCCTCCGCTCGCGCACGCCCGGGTGAAGCGCGACGAAACCCTGCAGCACCCACGGACGGTATTCCAGATCCTCAAGCGCCATTACGCGCGCTACACGCCGGAGATGGTCACGGACGTCTGCGGTATCAGCCGAGAGGATTTCGACTACCTCGCCCGCTCCATCGTCGAGAACTCCGGGCGCGAGCACACCACCTGCTTCGCGTACGCTGTCGGGTGGACGCAGCACACCCTCGGCGCTCAATTCATCCGCACCGCAACGATTCTGCAGCTCTTGCTGGGCAACGTGGGCCGGCCGGGCAGCGGCATCATGGCGCTGCGCGGCCACGCCACAATCCAGGGCTCCACCGACATTCCAACCTTGTTCAACCTGCTGCCCGGTTATCTGCCGATGCCCAAGGCGGGCATGCACGACACCCTGAGCGAGTACCTCGACGCGGTTGGTTCGAAGAAGCAGAAGGGCTTCTGGGCCAACGCCGACACCTATACGGTCAGCCTGCTCAAGGCGTGGTGGGGCGATGCGGCCCGGGAGGACAACGACTGGGCCTACGGCTACCTGCCGCGGCTTTCCGGCCCGCACGGCACCTATCAGACCGTGATGGGAATGTTGGCCGACGAGGTGGAGGGCTACTTCTTGCTCGGGCAGAATCCCGCGGTCGGTTCGGCGAACGGCCGGATGCAACGCCTCGGCATGTCCCACCTCAAGTGGCTGGTGGTCCGCGATCTCAACCTCATCGAGTCGGCCACCTGGTGGAAGGACGGACCGGAGATCGCGACGGGCGAACTGCGCACCGAGGACATCGAGACCGAGGTGTTCTTCTTGCCGGCGGCCACGCACGTGGAGAAGGCGGGATCGTTCACCCAGACCCAGCGACTGGTGCAGTGGCGCCACAAGGCCGTCGAACCGCCGGG
Source organism: uncultured Actinomycetota bacterium (assembly GCA_963785625.1). GTDB lineage: Bacteria > Actinomycetota > Actinomycetes > Mycobacteriales > Mycobacteriaceae > Mycobacterium. Next base: position 81,013 of record CAWAWC010000002.1, read on the forward strand.
CCAGTGCCAGAGCGAACTGCAGTTCCTCTACGAGCTGGGCAAGCGGATCAGGCAGCGATTGGCCGGCTCGACCGACGAGCGCGATCGGCCGCTGCTGGACCTGACGTGGGACTACCCGACCGTAGAAGGCGAGCCCGACGGCGAAGCGGTGCTGGCCGAAATCAACGGCTACCACGTGACCGGCGCTGACGCCGGTAAGCCCTTGTCGTCCTTCACCGAAATGCGCGCCGACGGGTCCACCGCGGGCGGTTGCTGGATCTACACCGGGGTGTACGCGAACGCCACCAACCAGGCGGCGCGCCGGGTACCGGGCGGCGGCCCGTCGCCGAGCCAGTCGGAGTGGGGTTGGGCGTGGCCCGCCGACCGGCGGGTCCTCTACAACCGCGCGTCCGCCGACCCGGACGGCAAGCCGTGGAGCGAGCGCAAGAAGTACATCTGGTGGGATCCCGACAAGGCCCGGTGGGTTGGCTACGACGTGCCCGACTTCGTAGCCGACCGGGCGCCGGGCAGCCGGCCCGATCCCGATCTCGGCGGTCCCGAAGCGCTTGCCGGAGACGACCCGTTCATCATGCAGGCCGACGGCAAAGGCTGGCTGTTCGCGCCGAAGGGTGTGGTCGACGGACCGTTGCCCACGCACTACGAGCCGCAGGAGTCACCGGTGGCCAACGCGCTGTATCCCCAGCAACGCAACCCGGCACGAATCATCTTCCCGCGCAAGGACAATCTGAGCGCGCCCAGCGCCGGCGATCCCGGGGCCGACGTCTATCCCTATGTCTTCACGACCTATCGGCTCACCGAGCATCACACCGCCGGTGGCATGAGCCGGTGGCTGCCCTACCTGTCGGAGTTACAACCGGAGATGTTCTGTGAGGTCTCCCCGGAGCTGGCCGCCGAACGCGGCCTCGAGCCCTACGGGTGGGCCACGATCATCTCGCCCCGCGCGGCCATCGAAGCCCGGGTGCTGGTCACCGCGCGGATGACGCCCCTGGTTATCGGCGGCCAAACCGTGCATCAGATCGGGTTGCCGTACCACTGGGGCGTCGGCAGTGACGCGGTGGTCAGCGGCGACGCGGCCAACGATCTTCTCGGTGTGACACTGGATCCCAATGTGCAGATCCAGGAGTCGAAGGCCGGATCGTGCGACATTCGCCCGGGACGCCGGCCGCAGGGCGAGGAACTGCTGCGCCTGATTGCCGAGTATCAATCGCGCTCGGGCGCCACCATCGAGACCGGCAACGAGCCGGTCAGCGATGCCGTCTGGGAGATCGTCGATAGGGGAGCCGATGGGTCAGCTGAGCGGACCGACTGACCCGGCCATCGACGCCGGCTGGGTCGAACCGAAGCCGCGCAAGGGATTTTTCACCGACACCTCGATTTGCATCGGCTGTAAGGCCTGTGAGGTTGCCTGCAAGGAGTGGAACCGCAACCCGCGCGACGGCGACCTGGAACTGTTGGGTTCGTCCTACGACAACACCGGCGCACTGGGCGCCAGCACGTGGCGGCACGTGGCGTTCATCGAGCAGGGCCGCGACCGCATCGAGGAGGCGCGCGAATCCGGCCGCGCCCTAATCGATTTGGGAATTCCGGCCCTGCCCGGCACTGTCCCAAGCGTAGACATAGCGCCGCCGCACACCCCGGAGTTCCGGTGGTTGATGTCTTCCGATGTGTGCAAGCACTGCACGCATGCCGGCTGCCTCGACGTCTGCCCGACGGGCGCGTTGTTCCGTACCGAGTTCGGCACCGTCGTCGTGCAGGCCGACGTCTGCAACGGGTGTGGCACCTGCGTCGCCGGATGCCCGTTCGGCGTGGTCGAGCGTCGCAACGACGGCACCTATGCGACGCCGGCGCAACGACCGGATCGTCCGGCCGAGAAACCCGTCACCGGAGTGGCCCAGAAATGCACGCTCTGTTACGACCGTCTCGTCGAAGACCAGATACCGGCGTGCGCTCAGACCTGCCCCACGACCTCGATCAAGTTTGGCGACCACGACGACTTGGTGGCCAGGGCAAGGGAACGGGTCGCTGCCCTCCATGCCCAGGGGCTCACAGAGGCGCGCCTGTACGGCGCCAACGAGCACGACGGCGTCGGCGGCACCGGGTCGATCTTTTTGTTGCTCGACGAGCCGGAGGTCTACGGCTTGCCGCCCGACCCGCGGGTATGCACGGCCGACCTGGTGCAGATGTTCAAACGGGCGGGTCTGGCCGGTGCGGGAATGGTCGCCGCCGCGGCACTGGCGTTCTGGAGGGCCCGGTGAAATGAGTACCTCCGAATACGACAGCCTGCGCCCGCCCGAGCCAACCGGCGGCAGACGCAGACGAAATCGCAAGGGTCGCCGCGACAGCAGCGACGGCTCGCGTGAGATGCCGATGGTCCCGGAAGCCGAGTTCAGCTCGTACTACGGACGTCCGGTGGTCAAACCCGCGCCGTGGGGCCATGAGGTAGGGGCGTATCTGTTTCTGGGCGGCGTCGCGGGGGGTTCCGGCCTGCTGGCGGCGGGGGCGCAGCTCACCGGCCTTGAGAAGCTGCGCCGCAACGCCCGGCTGACGGCGTTGGTGGCGGTGTTGCTCAGCCTGGTCGCCTTGGTCAAGGACTTGGGCCGACCGGAGCGTTTCCTGAACATGTTGCGGACGTTCAAGCTGACCTCGCCCATGAATCTGGGCTCCTGGATCTTGAGTGCCTACGGCGCCGGCATGTCGGTGGCCGCAGCATCCGAGATCGATCGGTTGACGGGTGACCGACTCCCGTTGGGATCGCTGCGTCCGGTGTTGCGCGCTGCGGAAGGACCGGCCGGGCTGGAGGCCGGGCTGCTCGGGGCACCGCTTGCGGTCTACACCGCGGTGCTGCTGGCCGACACCGCTACCCCGACGTGGAACGCCGCCCACGAGGACCTGCCATTCGTGTTCGTCAGCTCGGCGAGCCTGGCCGCATCGGGATTGGCGATGGTGACCACCCCGGTGGCCGAGGCTGGCCCGGCCCGCAAACTGGCGGTCCTCGGCGTGCTGGTTGACCTCGTGGCGACGAGGGCCATGGGGCGTCGGATGGACCCGGTCGCCGCCGAGCCGCTTCATCACGGCAATCCGGGCCGGATGCTGCGCTGCAGCGAACGACTCGTGATCGCCGGCGGATTGGGGACGTTGCTCGCCGGCCGCAATCGCGGCGTCGCGGTGGCGTCCGGTCTGGCACTGGCGACGGCGTCGGCCCTGACCCGGTTCGGTGTGTTCGAAGCGGGACTGGAATCGGCCCGCCACCCGCGCTACACGATCGAGCCGCAGAAGCGCAGGCTGGCTGCCCGCCGGGCGGCCGGCGTCACCGGCGACTCGATCACCACCGTGGGCTGAGAGCAGCCGCTGCGCTGGCGAGATGCGAGCTGTTTGCGGTCGCCCCGGCCGGGTACTCCGAGTCGCTTGACGAATTGTGGAACGGCGACCTGGATGGCTGGCCGACCGGGCGCGGCGCGACTGCGCGGCCCGCGAGTCGCTCGGTGCCGAATACTCCCCGACGGCGGGTGCGATGATCACGAGTATGGACGGGCCATGGTTCGGCCTGGCCTGGGTGGCACGCGCCCAGCGCGGGGCGTACAACGTGGCACTGCCTTCGCGCGACTGAACTGACGAGGCGGGCCCTCCGTTTATCTATTGGGAATACGCCTGCGCATTTGTCACGTGTACAAAATTATTGAGTCGTTGGGTGTAGTCCGCACCGGAATGGGGTAATGCCTGCGCCACGGGTGAGTACAGGCAAGTGCGTTAACCCGCCACTGAGCAGGAAGGAACACCCATGGCGATCGCAAGCGACTACGACGCACGCCGTGCATCCGACATCGAGACCCCGGACAGCACCGCGATACGCGAACTGGCGACCACCCTGCCCTCGTCGACCACCGCAGTAGTCGATGAAGACCCCAACGACATGCATTTCTTCGAACTGCCCGGCGCCGACCTGTCCGGCGAAGAACTGTCGATCACGGTGATTCCCCAGCAGGCGGACGAGTTCACGTGCTCGAGCTGCTTTTTGGTCCAACACCGCAGCCGCTTGCGCAGCACCGGCTCCGGGCTTCCGATCTGCGCCGACTGCACGTAATAGGTCTCCCGATGCCCCCGCGCCGGGCCGCGGGGCATCGGTGGTCTTCGACAGTCACACCGCGCGGCGCGGGCGGGTGGTGAACCAGCGGCACCTTGACCAAACCAGAAACGCCGTGCTTCTGTCGTCTGCGTGGCAGCATCCGCTATTCGCCGGGCGAATACAACGGATGATTTGAGCCGTCCGCCTGGCTTGCCCGCTCCCCGCATGCTCCGTTCGGCCTTCGCCGCCGCGTATGCGGTCGCCTATCTCGTGGGCGGCGAGCGTCGGATGCTGCGGTTGATAAAGCGGTACGGGCCGATAATGACGATGCCCATCCTGAGCCTGGGCAACGTGGCGATCGTGTCCGACCCGGAGCTGGCCAAGCAGGTCTTCACCGCGCCGACGGACGTTTTGCTCGGGGGCGAAGGGGTAGGACCCGCGGCGGCGATCTACGGGTCCGGATCGATGTTCGTCCAGGAAGAGCCGGAGCATCTGCGGCGGCGCAAGCTCCTCACACCCGCTTTGCACGGCGCCGCGCTGAGCAGTTACGTGCCCATCATGGAGAATTCCGCCCGCGCGGCCATGCACAGCTGGCCCGTGGATCGACCGTTCGAGATGCTGAAGGCGGCGCGGGCGCTGACCCTTGACGTGATCGTGCGGGTGATGTTCGGTGTCGACGACCCCGACGAAGTGCGGCGACTGGGCCGGCCGTTCGAGCGTCTGTTGAATCTCGGTGTGTCAGAGCAGTTGACGCTCCGGTACGCGCTGCGGCACACCGGGGCACTGCGGGTCTGGCCGCAACGGGCCAGGGCCCACAAGGGGATCGACGACGTCGTCATGTCGCTCATCGCGCGCCGGCGAAGCGATCCGCGCCTCGACGAGCAAGTCGACATCCTGGCGCTGCTGATGTGCGCGCGGGGGGAGGACGGGGAAGCGCTGTCCGACAGCGAAATTCGCGACGATGTCATCACCCTGATGCTGGCGGGCCACGAAACCACCGCGACGACGCTGGCATGGGTCTTCGACCTGCTGCTGCACCACCCCGACGCGTTGCGGCGCGTACAGTGCGAAGCGCTGAGCGGCGAGGAGGCCTTCACGACGGCGGTGATCAACGAGACGTTACGGATACGGCCTCCAGCACCGCTCACCGCGCGGGTGGCGGCGCAACCGTTTGGGATCGGCGGCTACCGCGTCGACCCCGGCACGCGGATCGTCGTCCACATCGTCGCCATCAACCGCAACCCCCACATGTACGAGCAACCCCACGAATTCCAGCCCGAGCGGTTCCTCACCGCGCGACCCCAGACCTATGCGTGGGTTCCGTTCGGAGGCGGCGTCAAACGCTGTCTGGGCGCCAGCTTCTCCATGCAGGAGCTGGTCACCGTGCTGCATACGCTGCTGCGCGAGGGCGAGTTCCTCGCCGTCGACGACAGACCCGAGAAGATCGTCCGGCGCTCCATCATGCTCGCCCCCCGCAACGGCACCAGAGTGCGGTTCCGCCCCCTCAAGCCTTCGCTCTGAATCGCATACCGACCGAGGCGGATTTGTCACAGCCATCCAGTAGGTTCATCGCACGAGTCGGCGTCGGCAGCCCCGTGAGGAGTCATGGAGAAGATATTCGGGTCCTCCTCCCTTCTGTTCGGGTTCGCTCTCCCTTGGTATTTCACCCAGAAGGCGACGGGCAGCGTGGTGGCCGGCTGTTCGGCCGGTCTGTGCGGCCTCGCCCTGACGGTGGTGATCCTTTTGTGGCTTTCCGTCCAGCGGGACCGCTACCAAGCCGGTCGACAGCGAAGGCGCGACCGAAAATGCGCTGCATCCGACATGGCGGCCGTCGACCGGATGTCGGGTGTGGAGTTCGAAGAATTCGTAGCGGCACAACTTCGAACCAGGGGTTGGAGTGTCGTGCACACCGCCAGCACCGGTGACTACGGGGTGGACCTGATCGCCACGAAAGGCGGCACCCGCATGGCGGTCCAGTGCAAGAGGCAGGCTAAGCCCGTCGGTGTCGCCGCGGTACAGCAGGTTGTTTCCGGCGCAGCGCACCACGGCTGTCATCAGGCGGTCGTGGTCACCAATCAAGCGTTCACCAAGGCGGCTCGCCAGTTGGCGACCACCCATCGTTGCGGTCTTGTGAGCCGGGAGCAATTGCACATCTGGGCTGGCGTCGTACCCATCCCGATGCAGAACCGTCGGCCGCCCGCGACACGGCGGCGGTTGCAACCGGAGCCGGAAGCCTAGGCCGGCGAAAGCCGAAGCGCTGGCCACCGTTTCTGCGCCCAGCTGCTTCCGACAAGTCCCGGAATCGATTCCCGCAGGGAGGTGGTTCGTGTCAGACTGATCGGCGTGGCGGCCCGGTGCCGCATGTTTTGTTCGCGTTTTTACGACCGCCGCGGAGGTCGGCGTGGCGCAGGTGGAACGGTCTGCGAGGGTGAAGCGAGGCGTGCTGGTCGTCGCGCTGTGGATAGTTGTCGGCTACGTGGCGTTGGTGGCGGTCTGGCCGGACATACACACGCTGGGCTGGTTCGGCCATGTGCAGCAGCCCGGGGCGACGCTGACAGTGACCATTGTCGCGGGATTGGCCGCGACGGTCTGCGTGCTGAGCTACCGGCACCAGGTCAAGGCACGACCCGGGGCATTCCCGGTGCTCACGATCGTGCTGCTCGTGGCGATCAGCGCGGTGCTGGGGTTCGCCTCGTACGCACGATGTACAGACAGCGCGCATCCTCCCGTGTTCACGGCGCTGCTCGGTGCGGCGGGCACGGTCAAGGGCAACGCCGGCGAGTTGGCGCTGGAACACGGCTCATGTCCGGCCCCCGTCCCGGTCGCTTTACAACTTGCACGGATCACCGGGATGTCCGTGATCTATCTGGGTCTCATCTCCGCTGCGATCACCCTGTTGACCACGCAGCTGGATCGCTCCCGGATCAGGTACGCGCGGCGGGTCACCGCGATCGTCGACCTCGACGACGACTGCCGGCCCCTGGTTGCTGATGTCGCCGCCACACTGGCCAAGCGCAGCCGCCTGGCTTTGATCGTGGGCTCCGCGCCGTTGCAAGGCTTCGCCGCCCTATCGGCGCGGATCGCCGCCGCCACCCCGTTGGTGGCCGGCGCCGCCGAGCTGCGCCGTCAGGGTGCGCACATCATCGGCGTCGATCTCAATCAAGTCGACGCTCTTAAAGCCCTGCCGATCTGGCAGAAGCTGGACGGACTGTACCTCCTATCCTCCAGTCCATCGGCGAACCTGTTGCGGCTCAGGGCCATCAACCAACGGATACCGCCAGACGCCAGACGCCGCCTGCCACTGGTTGTGCGGATTGACGATCCCTGGCAAGCCGAGGCGTGGCGCACCCAGCAGCTCGGCCAGTCCGACACCCGCTGGGCAGTCGCCGCCGTCGGTATCTACGAGCTGACCGCCACCCGCCTCATTGACAAAATCATCGGCAATCAGACTACGACGATCATCGTGTGTGGGACGTCGCCGTTGACTATGGCATTGTGCGCCAACCTGGTTCGCCAGCGCCTTGAACGTGGGTACTACACCCCAGCGGATTGCCCTCCGTTGCCGGGGCTGACGATCGTTGCTCCGGACGCCGAGGAGTTCCTGCAAGATTACGATGCCCGTCAGCAGCATCTCGGCCTGCCCCCGATCAACGAATGGCTCACCGCCGTGTGCGGCGCACCGTCGATGTCGACGCTGGCGCCATTGATCACCGACTCGGCCGATGGCGGTATTTGCCGGGTCGCCGTGATCCTGACGATGGCCGGCTCCGCGGCAACCGACGGGCTGCTCGCCACGCGGCTCGCGTCGCGGTTTCCGGCCATGCCGATTTTCGCGTTGGATCCCAAGCAACCCGCCTCGGCGGATGCTGACCTGGCGCCGATCATCGGGCAGCTGCAGACATTCCGGCCGGCGTTGGCGACCGAGTCCTACCAGGCGCACGACGTGTTCGAGCGCGCGGCGATGCTGATCCACGAACGCTACCGGCAAAAAACTGGGTTCCTCACCGAGGCTGACAAGCCATGGCCCGAACTCAACGAGTTCTACCGTGGATCCAACCGCAGGCTGGTGCGAAACGCCTTCGCGATCGTCGAGCAGGTAGCCGAACACACTTGGGACAGCTTCGGCGTCCTGCCCGACTCGCCCACCCCGATAGACCCATCCATCGCCGACAAGGTGGAGCGTGCGCTGGCGCGGCTGTGCGCCCTCGGGTTCGACCGTGACGCGGCGATGGCGATGGCCCGAGCCGAACACGAAAGCTGGTCGAAGTATCTGCGCCACTGGGGCTGGCGCCCGGCGCCACCCGGCCAGACAGACAGAGACGAGCAGAAGAAGACCCGTCCCGATCTCGTCGCGTGGAGCAAGGTCGTCGATGATGACGATGCCCTGGGCAGGGCCTTGACCAATCTCGCCGACACTTTCGACACGCTGCGGCAATTGGGCTACCGGTCGCGACCGCAGTGGCAACCCTACTGGCGCATCGGCGAAGTGACAGCCGAACAGCGGCACGAACCATGGTCGTGGACAACAGAATCCGGGCACACAATGCGCGCCGCCGCCGGTGACTGGGAGGTTCACGATGTAGGCGGCCGTCGCTGGTCTGTGCGCGACGAGATCTTCCGCGCCACCTACGAACACGTCGGTGGACACTGTTACCGTCGAACCGGCTTCGTACACGCACGTGAGGCACGCGACGGGGAGACGATCCTCACGCTTGAGGGTCCGGTGACCGCCCACGGCTCTGATTGGGTGCTCCGGGGGGAACACCATGACCAGTGGGTGGTCCCGGGTGAGAAGTTCGCCCAGCGATACGAGCCGGCCAATTTCCCGGCAGTCGCCGTCGAGTCGCCATCGTTTAGCGCCGGCAGTTCATAAGGTGCCGCTCAGTTCATACGGCCGAGCCCTCGACCCACTACCCCATGAAGTCGGCTGGACTCGACGACTTTGCCGAGACGGGTCATCCGTCCCTCCGAGCCGCCTGTCAATGGCCATTTTCGCCAAAGCGGCGCCGGGCCGGGTGTTTAGGTGACAAACTTGGCTGCTCGCTGGTATGCCGGCAGGGTCGTAAAGGCCCCCGGAGCGTCTGTAGGCGGAATATGGCCGAGGTAACACGCGCCTTGGAGTCCCCGGCTCCCGACGAGGGCATGCCGATGGAATTCGACGCGTTCCTGTCCTACACCCATCGTGATCGGCCGGTGGTCAGCGGGATTCAAAAGGGTTTGCACCATATCGGGCGGCGACTCGGCCAGTTGCGGGCGCTGCGCGTGTTCCGGGACGACACAGATTTGACGGCCAGCCCGGATCTGTGGGGTCGTATCACCGACGCCCTGGATCGCTCGCGCTTTTTCATCGTGACGCTGTCGCCGCAGGCTGCCGCATCGCAGTGGGTCAACAAGGAGATCAGCTACTGGCTGCAACACCGCGGCCGAGAGCAGTTGCTATTGGTGTTGGCCAGCGGCCATCTGCAATGGGAAGAAAACAGGGCTTGTTTCCACCCGCAGTTCTCAGACGCTGCCCCCGCGGTACTGACCGAAGCCGGGGTGCTGCCGGCCGAGCCGTTGTTCATCGACGTCACCGACGATGCGCCGTGGGACTATCACGCCCCGACGTTCCGGGAAAAGGTCACCGCACTGGCTGCGCCGATCCACGGTAAACCCAAAGACCAGTTGGCCAGCGACGACCTGCGCGAGCAGCGGCGATTCCGCCGACTGCGGGCCGCCGCCGTCACTGCGTTGATCGCGCTGACCGTGGCCGCCGTCATCGCTGCGGGGATCGCCGTCGTGCAGCGGCAGGAAGCCATCCATCAGCGCGACCGTGCCATAGCGCAGCTTTTGCGCTCCGAAACCGATGACATACTGGCCGGCAACAATTCCGGCGGCGACGCGCGCGCGTTCCAGCAGCTGCTCGCCGCGCGTACGCTGGCCGCCGAACCGGATGACGCGACACTGCTGCACGCACTCGATGCCCGCACCAACACCGTGAAGATCATCGACGCCGGGGTGAAGCTGACCAGCGTAGCGGTCAGCCCCGACGGGCACCGGCTTGCCAGCGCGCAGGTCGACCACACGCTGCGGCTATGGGACGCCGACACCGGTCAACCCATTGGCAGCGCGCTGACCGGACACACCAAAACGGTGACCAGCGTGGCATTTAGCCCCGACGGGCACCGGCTGGCCAGCGCCAGCCAGGACCGCACCGTGCGGGTGTGGAACGCCGACACCGGTCAACCCCTCGGCACCCCGCTGACCGGACACACCGACTCCGTGCTGGCGGTGGCGTTCAGCCCCGACGGACACACCCTCGCCTCCGGCAGTATCGACAAGACCGTGCGACTGTGGAACGCCGACACCAGCCAACCGATCGGAGCGCCACTGACCGGTCACACCGAAATGGTTACCAGCGTGGCGTTCAGCCCCGACGGGCACCGGCTGGCCAGCGCGAGCCGCGACCGCACCGTCCGGCTGTGGGACACCGATACCGGTCAACCCATCGGCGCGGCGCTCACCGGGCACAGCGACAGCGTGGCCGCGGTAGTGTTCAGCCCCGACGGGCACCGGCTGGCCACCGCCGGCGAGGACTACACGGTGCGGGTGTGGGACGCCGACACCGGCCAACCGATCGGCCAGCCCCTCACCGGCCACACCTCCGCCGTGTTTACCGTGGCGTTCAGCCCCGACGGGCAGCGTGTCGCCTCCGGCGGCGCCGACGACACCCTGCGAGTGTGGGACGCCGACACCGGCCGACTCCTCGGGCTACCGCTCAGCGATCACACCGACGCCGTGGAAAAAGTCGTGTTCAGTCCCAATGGGCGCCGGCTCATCTCCGCCAGCCGTGACGAGACCATCCGCGTTTGGGATGCCTACCAGCCCCTGACCGGACACACCAAAATCGTCTCCAGCGTGGCGTTCAGCCCCGACGGTCACCGGCTGGCCACCGCCAGCACCGACCAGACAGTGCGGCTTTGGGACGCCGAAACCGGCGCACCGATCGGCCAGCCCCTGACGGGGAATACCGACGTCGTTTCCAGCGTGGCGTTCAGCCCCGACGGGCACCGGCTGGCCACCGCCGGGTTCGACGGCACGGTGCGGTTGTGGGACCCCCACACCGGCCAACCCCTCGGGCCGCCCCTGCTTGGACGCAGCGGCAAGGTGTGGACCGTCGCGTTCAGCCCCGACGGTCACCGCCTCGCCAGTGGTGGCGACGACGGCACCATCCAATTATGGGACGCCGACACCGGCCAACCCATCGGCAGCCCGCTCACCGGGCACACCGGCACGGTCAACGCTGTCGCGTTCAGCCCCGACGGCCACCATCTCGCGTCAGCGAGTTGGGACGACACCGTGCGGTTGTGGGACGCCGACACCGGCCAACCGATCGGCGGCCCGCTGACCGGGCACACCGACCGTGTGACCGCCGTGGCATTCAGCCCTGACGGGCGCAGCGTGGTTTCCGGCAGCGACGACGACACCGTGCGGCTGTGGAACGCGAACACCGGCCAACCCATCCGCACATTGACCGGTCACACCAACACCGTGCTGGCGGTGGCGTTCAGCCCCGACGGGCACATGCTCGCCTCCGGTAGTGCCGACAAGACCGTGCGGCTGTGGAACGGCGACACCGGCCTACCGGTCGGACTGCCGCTGACCGGCCACGCCTCCACTGTGTACGGAGTGGCGTTCAGCCCCGACGGCCAGCGCCTGGCCAGCGCCAGCCGCGACGCGACGGCACGGCTCTGGCCTGTCACCGCGACACCCCAGATGCTGTGTAACAAGTTGAGCGCCAACATGAGCCACAAAAAATGGCGCGACTGGGTGTCCCCGGACATTTCCTACGTCACCGTGTGCCCGGGACTCCCGATCGCGCCCGACTGATCACCCGTGCACGTCGGTGAATACCGGTGGCTGAACACTTCGGCGCGAGCGATTGTCCAGTGTGCTTGTGGCGCAGAAGTTTTGGGGCATTCCGATCTTCGGCGTGACCTGACTCGTATGCTCGGCCAGTGCCCGGTACACCGTCGCCCGCTCACGTCGTCGCCGAGGCCGGGAAATTGCCCTACCCCGCCCCGCGCTCGATGTCCCCCAGCACGGCCGGGCCTTCGCCGTCGCCGGCGCGGCGGAGCAGGAACATGCGGAGCCGGCCGTAATGCTTGGCCATCTCGGTATTGCCGACGTAGTCGCATGAGAACTGACCGGCATTGTAGAGCGCCAGCACAGCTGCGAAGGTCTCGGTGACGTAGACGCAGCCTTCCGGAGTGATCGGCTCGATGCGGGCGGCGCGGCTGACATGCGCGCCGTAATAGTTGGGCCGGTCGGTGACCGGATCGTCCAGCTCATAGACCGGCCCCAGATGGCCGCCGAGGCGCAACTTGAGTGTCTCGGGCAGCCCAGCCGCCTTGAGGTCGATCGCGCTCATCGCGTCCTGCATGTCGAGCGCGCAGGCGGCGGCGCGCCCGGCATCGCGAAAGACGACGAAAATGCCGTCGCCCCAGGTATTGATGAAGGCGATGTGCTGCTCGTGGCGGCGCGCCACCTCGCCCAGCGTGCCCATGATCTTCTGGGTGAATGGCGGCAGCTGGGCGTCAGTCAGCTTGCTGAAGCCGTGGATGTCACCGAAGAGCATCGCCCGCGTGTCGCGGCGGCCCCGGGCGACCTTCGGACGCTGCCAGGGCGGAAGCTTGTCGACATTTGCGTCTGGGCCGACCGGCACGATCCTGACCGGATGGCCAGCCTCGCGCCAAGCGCTCATGTCGGCGGCGGTGCCGGCGATCGTGCCTCCATTGACGACGCCGTCCCACACCGCCAGTTGCATCAGCGGCGCATTCATATGGCGGGCGCAGAGGCTGGCAAGGCCCATCGCCAGGCTGCTGCAATAGGTGAAGAGTTGGTCGTCGCCCAGATAGGCGTCCTCCGTCGCGAAGCGCACCGTCTTGGCCGCGGCGAGACAGGCCTCGAAGCGCGTGACCCAGGCCTCGCCCGCCGGGCGGACTGACTGTTCGATGAAATCGGCGGTGGCGAAGGGCAGGACGATATTCAGGGCCACGCCTTGCCCGAGCAGCGCCTCAGCGAACAATATGTCCGCGCCGGAGGCGAGCGAGCCGTAGGCCGCGCCAATGCGCATTCCCTCCAGCAGAGCGGCGATCCCGGCAGCCACCGTCGCCTCCTGCGCCGCCCGGAACCGGCCACTCCGGCCGGGCGCCGGCGCGATCATATTGCCGAGAAAATGGACGACGGTCGGCGGCTCGAACGCGCCGAGCACGCCGGGATCGAGCTTCTTCGCCTGGACGATGCGCTCGAGCTGCCGGCCGGTGGTGGCGAGCGCGGCGTAGTCGCGGCCGGATAACGCGACGACCTGGTCGACCAGCCCACGCGCCGCGTCGAGATCGCCTCGGACGAGATGTGCCTCGAGCGCCGTCGCCAGCACCCAATAGCGATCGGCCGCACCACCTTCGTCCACACTGGCCATGCGCGGCGCTAGAAGATCGAGAACTTCGCCGGCGAGCCGGCCGGCCGCCTCGGCGTCGCCGCCGAACAGTGCAAGGGTCGCGGCGTTGATGGCCGGATAATAGGCTTCTGGGTCGTGGTCGACGGTGGCGGTGCGGAAGGCGCTCTCATAGATAGCGCGGCCCTCGCGGAACAGGGCTGCGCGCGCCTCGCCCGTTTCAGCGAAGGCCTGGTCCTTCTTCAGCCGGCCGAGAAGGCTGCGGGCGTCGGTCTCCGGTCGTTTGTCGAGGCCGAATTCGTAATACTTTTCTAGCGCAAGCGCGGTCGCGCCGGAATTGGCGAGACTAAGCACCGCCCGGTGGGCGAGCGCAACATTGCCGGGAAACAGCTCCAGTGCCTCCACCGCCAGGTCGTAGGCGCGGAAGAATTCGCCGTGATTGAAGAAGGCCTTGACGTCCTCCAGCCGCCCTTCGGCGGTGACAGTGGGGCTCTGCGTGTCGGTCATACGCGCCTCCAACAGCATCGACGCCGCCAGGTTGGCGCACCGTATCCTATACCGACTTCTACGTGAGAGTTTCTGAACTGCGGGTTCCAGCCCGCAAGGGTGGGGAAAGTCTCTGTAGTGATGGCGCAATCGACCGCGTGCCGAATACATACGCGGTGTGCCAAGTCTTGGAAAGAAATTGGCCCGGGCCGATCGCATCCTGAAACCAAAGAAGCCCGGTCCGCATTTTCACCGATTTGGTCAACGCAATGAATCGCCTCACAGGGCCGGGGATGGTCGGCGCGCGCGGAAATGGAACTACCCCAACCCAATACAGCACAGCGGATTCGTGTTTGGCGACCGCGGGGATTGGTCTTTGGGCGGTGGAGCTGAGAAGGTTATCGCACCAACAACCGAGAAGTGCGCACGTGGTTCTGCTTCAGTTACTGCGGACCGGGACGGAACAAACCTCTGGCCGACTAAACCGGCAATGGCGCTGACCTGCTAGACCAAAAGTCGGGGTGGCGGGATTCGAACCCACGGCCTCTTCGTCCCGAACGACTCATACGGGAGGATTCCGAGGCGTCCCAGGCGGGTCCTCACTTCCGGAGCCCGAGACCGGGAGTTTCAGCGGCGATTTCGCCGGGAAGCCCACGCGGCGGCGCGGCTGAAAAGTCCGCACGTCGCTGTGATCGGTGAAGTTCGGCGGAGAGAGCGGGCGCTGGCGGTGCGAGGCGGCGGGGGTAACCGAGGTCACCTCGATCCCTTGCGGTGTGCCTCCCCTCCTCCACAGCTCAAGGTATTGCGCTGGCTAGCGTCCTGCATGGGGCGCGGGGGCGAAGTTTTGGCCAAAACCTTGGAAATGCCGGGGCGGTGATACTTATGCTCGGGCCAGGGGCCTCTTCATATCGCGGATGTTCGGTGGCGGCCGAGGGCAAAGGGAAACAGTGATGTCTTTTGTGATGGCAGCTCCGGAGATGTTGGCGTCGGCGGCAGCGGATGTGGCGGGCATTGGTTCATCGCTGAGTGCGGCCCATGCAGCGGCTGCGGCCCCGACCACCGCGGTGATGGCCGCCGCCGGCGATGAGGTGTCGGCGGCGATCACGTCGGTGTTTTCGAGACACGCCCAGCAGTTTCAGGCGCTGAGTGCGCAGGCGGCGGCGTTTCATGACCAGTTTGTGCAGACCCTCAATTCGGCTGCGGGTTGGTATGCCAGCACCGAGGCCGCCAACGCGTCGTCGATGCTGCAACAGGTGCTCAAAGGCGCCCAGGTCGCGCAGTTGGGATCGTGGGGGCAAGCGCTGGAAAATCTGCCTGGGCTGTCAGGCGAATTCGACAGAGCTATCGCGAACGGGTTCGCGTTCGTTCAGCAGGAAATTCAGCAGACCTCCACAACAGTGGCCACAGGGATCACCCAGGTGGCCAATACGTTCGTCATCGATATTTTCGGGTCGCCGGCTGGTCCGCCCGTCCCGGCAACGCAGCCCGGGACCTTCACCGGCACACCGTCGCTGGCAACGAGGTTTGAAATCGCTGGGCTGTGGGGGGTAAAAGATGTCCTGGGCTTGTCCGGAATCGAAACTCAACTTGGAGCGCCAGGTTCCCCGCTTTTGTCGCTGTTTGCCAGCAACACGCCGGCGATATCGCTGTTTATCGGCAACACCCCGCCGAAGTTCTTGACGTTGCTGCTGGGAGAAACGGTCCAGCACACCACATATGACGGGATGCCCGTGGTGCAGATCACGCCGGCTCATCCATCCGGCGACTACGTGGTTGCCATTCACGGTGGCGCCTTTATCTTTCCGCCCTCAATCTTCCACTGGCTCGATTACACGGTGATGGCTTATCAGACCGGCGCGACCATTGAAGTGCCGATCTACCCGTTGCTGCAGCAAGGAGGTACTGCCGGCACGGTCGTACCCGAAATGGCTGGCCTCATCTCCACAGAAATCGCTCAACACGGGGCCCCCAACGTCAGCGTGATCGGTGACTCCGCGGGCGGCACCCTCGCACTAGCGGCCGTCGAATACATGGTGAACCAGGGTGACCCCATACCGGCGTCCATGGTTCTGCTATCTCCATGGCTAGACGTAGGGCTGACCAATCCAAACATTGCGTTCGTCCACGATCCCCTACTCCCTGTTGGGCCTGGACAACAGATCGGCAGGGAGTGGGCAGGCAATCTCCCCGAAAACAACTATGAGGTAAGTCCGCTCTATGGCTCGCTCAAAGGACTTCCCCCGACCTATGTCTACTCGGGCTCCCTGGATTCACTCGCACCCGACGTGCTTGTCCTCCAGCAAGAAGCCGCAACCCAAGGGGCCCCGATCAGCTTCGTACTCGCCAGCGGCGAAATTCACGACTGGGTACTGCTCACTCCGGACGGTTTCCAATACTGGCCGCAGATCGACCAGGAACTCGGTATTTAACCGCGCGACTTGATTAGCCGTTGCGGGGCGAGTTTGCCTGGATCGACGTTTCCAGTCTTCTTCGCGGAGGACTTCTAGGGGTTGCGCGACCCAACAGAGGGCCGTGCAAACAGTGCCAGACGCGGATGACGGTTCAGAGGGCGCGTCAGAGCGAGTCTGCCTCGGGTGGCGACTGCCAGCCCACAGGTCAGTCGATAGCGTCGTCTTGCACAGCTAGGACTCGGTATACCGTTGCGCGACTCACGTTCAGGGTCGCCGCGATTGTGCTAGCCGATTCGCCGCTTGCATGCATCCGCTGCGCCAGAGCAGCTTTGGAGGCATCGAGCACCTTGGGACGCCCGATTGACTGTCCGCGTGCACGACGTGCCCGACGGGCCGCCGCACGACGCTCCCGGCCAAGTTCTAGCTCAAGCTCGGCCAGACTCGCGAGGACACCGGCCACCATTCGACCCGTGGCGTTCGATGTATCGATGCCCTCACGAAGAGAGCGCAGCACGATCCCGCGTTGCCCTAGCTCGCGAATAGTCGTCATAACCTCAGGCGGTTTGCGGCCCAGGCGATCGATCCCAACGACGACGATGGCGTCGCCTTCGCGCGCGTAGTCCAGTAGCGCGGCGAGACCCGGACGCTGCTCACGGGTGGAGGTGCCCGACAGCTTGTCGCTATAGACCCGGGCGCCGTCAACGCCTGCGGCAGCGAGCGCATCGATTTGCTGGTCGAGCGACTGATGTCCGGTGCTGACGCGGGCGTATCCGAGTTGGGTGCCGGTCGCGCTGAGCGTGGTTTCGAATGCCATATGAACATGGTCTCAAAAGTCGTAGAACATATCCATATGAGACACAGCTTTTGAGTCAACTTTTGAGACAACCTCACCTGGCGTTTTCTGCGCCGCAACTTATCCCAGTGGACTTGTTTTCAAATCCTTAGTTCTGAGACTATGCGGACTATGGTCCCGCCACCCCGGGGATTTGGCGGCATGGTCTCGCGACCAACCACCCGATCACGCTGCCAGTAGCCGCGACCCAGCCCCCACCACCCCCGTTGACGTCTCGCGCGTCACATGGTTCCTACGCCGCGGACAAAACCTGGGCGAGTTACCGATCGACGATGTGTACTCGGCGCTGAAAGGCTCGGCGTGGAGATCGCGATGACGCCATACCGCTCATGCGCGCCGCCGTCGACCATCTGTTCCGCGAGGGACGGCTGCTGATGGGGGGCATTCCGGCGACGGGCGTTCTGGTGGAGACTGCTCGATGGGTGACGTGGTCGAAGCCGAGGCCGCGATCGAGCGGTTACCGCGACGCCGACCGACGACGGTTTAGCTGCGCGCGACATCTGGCTGTTGCGGCTACAGGCTCTGTTGGCACGGCTCACGGCGATGCCGCGGCTTACGCGGACTTCCGGGATCGCTACCGCGACATGGCGAGAACGCTTGGCTTCGAGGGACATATCGCGTGGGCTGAGGCGATGCAATGACGGGCGGTCGTTCAGTACCGTGTCGATCGTTTAGGCCAGCATCACGTGAGTGGCGACGGAGATGAAGACGCGATCCAGGGTGCCCGCCATCATGTCTTCCTTTGGGCCGCGTTGCGTGATCCGGGGGCTGTCGCTGCTGATCGTCGAATGGGAGTGGCGGCCACTACCGTACACGCGGGGCCACGACAGCAAGTTCATGAACTCTACGAGGCATCGTTGACTGCCCTAGATTGCGTTCACGCTCAGCGCCTCGTCGTTAGCGAAGCAGGTCATCGGCAACCGGCGCCTGGACAGCAGTGACTCCATGTCTTCGCCTGCCACGGGGCGCGAGAACAGGAAACCCTGCGCCCGGTGACATCCATACTCTATCAAAGTCATTGCGGCAGCTGGTGTCTCAACACCTTCAGCGACCAGTTGCAGGCCGAAGGCCTCAGCGAGTACGACGATGGAGCGAACGATGGCGAGGTCGTTGGTGTTGGTGCCCAAGTCGCGAACGAACCCGGCGTCGATCTTGAGCGCATCGACAGGAAGCGATTTCAGGTGCGAAAGGACGGCGTAGCCGGTACCGAAGTCGTCGATGGCGATCTGGACCCCCACCTCCTTCAACTTCGCAAGGGTTCTGCGAGTGGTTTCGATCTCGCGAACCAAAGCACGCTCGGTGATCTCCAGGCACACCGAGTCGGCGTTGATGTCGAACTCGTCGATGATCTCCGCGACAGTGCGGACGAAACCGGGGATGACCAATTGACCAGGCGAGACATTGATGCGCAGTGTGACGTTTCGTCCCACACCATGCGATCGCCACCGACTGAATTCGGCGCAGGCGTTTCGCATCACCCATCGGCCCAACTCTCCGTCGAGGTTGGCCGATTCGGCTACGCCGATGAACGAATCCGGTAGCAGCAGCCCGCGCGTCGGGTGCCGCCAACGGACCAGCGCCTCGGCCCCCAGGATCACGCCGGTCAGCAAGTCGACTTCGGGCAGGTAATGCAGCAGCAGAGCGTCGCCATCGATGCCCGCTTGCAGATGGAGTTCGATATCGTTGCGGAAGACGACGTCGCGGGAGATGTCATCGGTGCACACTGCAACCTGGTTGCCGCCCGCGCGCTTGGCCGTCAGGGCGGCCTCATCGGCGCGACGGAGTAGATCCGCGGTGTCGTCGCGTCCCGGTCTGCCCGCCGCCATCCCGATGCTGGCGGAGGGAGTGATCACAACGTCGCCGATCTGCAGGGGACCGCGCAACGTCGTGTGAAGCTGGTGCGCAAATGATTCCGCGGTCTCAGTTAGCATTGCCCGGTCCGGAACGATCAGGAACTCGTCCCCGCCGATCCGACCGACCGTGCCCAGCCCCTGCATGCTCGCCTGAAGCCGTTCGGCGAATACACGGAGGTAAAAATCGCCGGCGGCGTGGCCGAAGTAATCGTTGATCAACTTCAGTCGATCGAGGTCAAGATACAAGACCGCGACGGGTCCGGTGCATCCCGCCGCGAGTCTGGTGGAGAGGTGCGCAATAAGCGATCGACGATTGTGCAGACCGGTCAAATCGTCACGCTCAGCCAGGTAGCGAAGCGTTTCCTCGGCGGCGACCCGGCCCTGGAGCTGTGCAAACAAAGAGGCGACCGCCCCAAGCGTGCGCACCTCATCCCGTTTCCACTTCCTGCCACGAAAGTTAACGAAGCCAAGCACACCGGTGGTCACCCCCTTTGAAACCAGCGGTCCAGCGGCCACCGAGGGCGTCGCAACGCGGCGCCTTCCCGTGATCTGGCGTCGATAAACCTTGTACGCATAGTTTGTCGAGGCCGACGGACGAATCACAACGGGTTCCGTGGGCTGAATCACCAGCGGTTCCTTGCCATGCACGCAAGGGGCGAAGACGTCATCGGCGCTAGTGAAGTGGACAATCGGCAGGAGATCCGCGTGTGGACGGTTGGGTCGCGGTGGCCATTCGGCGATCAACTTCGAGGCCTCGATGGTTTGGTCGTTGTGGCGTAAGAAGCCGGTGTCCGCATCGAACCGGTGGACGAGCCTCGCCAGTACCTGTTCGCTCACAGTGGTAGCGGTGGATGCGTTAGCCTCCATCAGTTGGGTGGCAACGGAGGCGACGAACTTTAGGCCACGCGGCACGGTACCTCGATTGCCGCGCTGCGGACGGTCTCAACCGATTCAAGCACGTCATCAGAGAATTCGGCCCATGCCGGCCCGGTCTCGTGCGGTGTCTCGGTCATCGTTGGATTCCTCAAACATCCAGGTGGTTGAACGTTGTTCGCAGGACGCGAAGACCAACCTTTTTACGCGGGTGGCTAACACGAGTGTCAACCACGCCAGGCACCAGTGACTAGTGACTATAGCTCCTTCATCGCGCGATCGCTTGGCCCCTCAGCATCGAGCCAGCCATGCCACCTCCCGGTGGACTGGCACCAGCACTTCCTCCGGCTAAAGAAGCGGAAGGCGTGGCCGTGGGTTGTTGGTGGTTTGGTGCTCGTGCTCTTCCTGTTTGGGGCCTCCCCAGGGGGCAGCCACAACAGCGGAACGTCGTCCTCAAACGTCGAGCGCCGTTAACTCGCACCTGCCGGATGCGACCAAGACGGCCACACCGATGGCCGGCATAGGGCAAGAAGCCCGAGACGGCAAGTTCGCCTTCACGGTGACCGGCATGGACATGGCCAAGACCACCGGCGACCCGTCCAATCCCTACGAGCAGGCGACCGCCCAAGGCGTGTACGTGATCGTGTCGATGACGGTCGAAAGCATCCGTGATAGGTCGCAGTCGTTCTTTGCCGCCAACCAGAAGCTCACTGACAGTGCGGGCCGCCAATACTCTCCCGACTCCAAAGCCGACATATGGATCAATAAGGCGATCCAGACCGACATCAACCCTGGTAACCGAATCGAGGCCAAGGTGGCATTCGATGTGCCGGAGGGTACTCAGCCCAGCACCATCGAGCTACACGATTTCGCGTTCTCTGGTGGCGTGAAGGTCAGACTGTCATAACGGGCACCGAGAGCATCGCCAGTGCCGGGCGCGTGTGTGCGTGCCAGGTTTTGGAAAGATCTCTGAGCCTGCCGCCGCCTTTCGTTGCACTACACACGGCGTTAGGGAGTGCCGGATAGTTGCGCCTTCACCGCGCGTGTCAGGTCGTCGGCGAGGACTTCCGGTACACCTGCGAGCAGGCCGTCCAACGCGAGTTTGGCGACCACCGAGGGATCGGTCTTCTGGTCCGCTGGCGCGAAGGCGGCCATGTCAGTGTCCATGTAGCCGACGTGTACGGCAGTGACTTGAATGCCGCGAGGAGCGAGTTCCTGCCGAAGGGCATCAGTCATTGCCCAGGCTGCTGCCTTGGCTGCGCCGTAGGCACCGGAGTCGGGAAGGTGAAGCCAGGACAACACCGAAAGCATGTTGAGGATTGCACCTCCGCCATTTCCTTCCATTATCGGAACGAAGGCGCGGATAGCATTGAGCGTGCCGAAGTAGTGGGTGTCCATCTCTAGCCGCACGTCCTCTAACGACCCAGATAGCAGTCCGGCGCGCGTCGAGCTGCCGGCGTTGTTGATGAGCACGGTAACGTCGGCGGCCTGGTCGGCAGCGCGACCTACCGAGGTTGGGTCGGTGATGTCGAGCTGGACGGGTTCAACGCCGGGTATGTCTATTGTGTCGGGGCGGCGTGCGGCGGCGTAGACCTTCGCTCCACGCTCGACAAGTTGGGCCGCGAACCGTTTACCCAACCCACGGTTGGCGCCAGTGACGAGCGCGACGATCTGGTCGTTGTTCATCGTGGACTCCCTTAGTTGTTCAGGTCTAAGCGTGACGGTCTGAACGCTCTCGCCTATGGACGGCGAGCGCACGTCGAAAGTCAATCCCGAAACAAGCTAACCGTGTGTGGTTTTTCGTGGGAATCCTTAGTGAGCCGGATTTTTTCGGAGGGAGCGCTGGCGCTGAGCGGTGCAGCACCGCCCGAACAAGGCAAAGGCTGGCCGAGATCGCTCTGTCCCGAGTTGTGTGGTAACCCTTCGACTGACACGACATTTGAGAATCCGGGAACGTTAGTTTTGCGACGGTTCTGCGCCCGACCGATCGGTCGCACACGGCGGCCGCGGTCGACGACAACTTCAGCAAAGCGCCGCCGCGCTGTGAACCTCGATGGCAAACTTGATTGCTATCTGGAACACGCAGTGCGTCCCGTGGTCACGTTCGTTTGAGGGGGAACATGGCCGAGGCAAGACAGTCGGTCGGCTCGGCAGCTGTTAACGAGGGCCAGCCGCCGGAGTATGACGCCTTTCTGTCCTACGCGCACCGGGACAAGGAAGTTACTACCGCGATCCAAAAGGGCCTGCACCAGATTGGGCGGCGGGTGGGGCAGTTGCGGGCGCTGCGGGTGTTTCGTGATGACACCAATCTGACGGCCAACCCAAATCTGTGGGGCAAGATCACTGAGGCGTTAGATAGCTCCGGTTTCATGATCGTAGTGCTGTCGCCGCAGTCGGCGGCCTCGCACT
This sequence comes from uncultured Actinomycetota bacterium, assembly GCA_963785625.1. Lineage (GTDB taxonomy): Bacteria > Actinomycetota > Actinomycetes > Mycobacteriales > Mycobacteriaceae > Mycobacterium. The sequence goes on from CAWAWC010000002.1 coordinate 103,397, forward strand.
GGGTCAACGAGGAAGTCAGCTACTGGCTCCAACACCGCGGCCACGAGCATTTAATGTTGATGCTGGCCGAAGGTCATTTGGCGTGGGACGACAAGAACAAAAGATTTGACCCGGCGCGGTCTAATGCCGCTCCGCCGGTGTTGACTGGGCAGGGATCGCTGTCGGCTGAGCCGCTGTATATCGACGTCAGTGAAGATGCGCCGTGGGACGTGCGGGACCGGACGTTTCGCGACAAACTAACGTCGCTCGCGGCGCCCATTCACGGCAAACCCAAAGACCAGCTGACCGGTGATGACGTACGCGAACAGCGGCGGTTTCGTAGGCTGCGGCGGGCAGCCATCGCTGGGTTAATCTTCCTCACGGTCGTCGCCGTCGTTGCCGCGGTCATTGCTGTCACCAAGCAACAGGAGGCAATCCGGCGTCTGCACGATGCGGTCGCGGCCAAACTCAATGCCGAGGGAGCGGCGATACTGGCCGGCCTCACTCCGGGCGGCGACGTGCGCGGGCTTCAGGAACTGCTCGCCGCCAACACCATCGAGGCCAACGAGGTGCCTATCCTGGACGCTCAGATTGCCCGGTTCACCACCCAAAAGATCGTCGATTCCGGCTCGCCCGCGCACCATCTGGCATACAGTCCCGACGGACGGAGAATCGCGACCGGTCATTCGGATGGGAAGGTGCGACAATGGGATTCGGCCACCGGAAGGCCGGTCGGCTCGCCGCTCAACGGGCACTCCAACAACGTGAACAGCGTCGCGTACACCTCCGACGGACAGCGGATCGCTTCCGCTGGCGTCGACACGACAATGCGGCTGTGGAATGCGAACACCGGCGCGGCGCTCAACCCCAACCCGCAGCACGTCGCCGCACTCGACAGCCTCGCCGTGAGCCCCGACGGCGGAATGATTGTCACCGCTGGCGCCAACGCCACAGTGCAGGAATGGGACCCCCGCAGCGGCCGGCTGCTCTCGACCATGCCGGTCCTGCCCGACAACAAGGCGACCATCACCGATGTCACGTTTGACTGCAGCGGCAAGCTGTGGGCCGCCAGCGGCGACGACGGTTCCATCGCCATCTACGACACCACAGGCAAGCCACACGCGACGATCATCTCCGCCCTGAATCTTTCCGGGAATCCGGCGCGGATTTCGGGGATCGCCTTCAGTCCGGATGGTCACACTATCGCCGCGGTAAGCGATCATCTGGAGTTATTTAACGCCGATAACGGCAAGTCCATCTGGTCGACTCGGGTCGCGGACACAGCAGCGACTGTGATCGGGGCCGTCGCGTTCAGCCAAGACGGCTCCCGCGTTGCGACGGGTTGCGACGACGGAGCGCTGCAGCTATGGGACGTGAACACCGGAGCGCAACTCGGTCAGACGATGAGCGGGCACACCGGCGCAGTCCTAGGCGTGGCGTTCCGCCCCGACGACCGCCAGATCGCCACGGTCAGCTTGGATGGGACGCTTCGACTCTGGAGCGCCACCGTTGGCCAGCCGATGCGGGGCCCCGATGGGTTTGTCGCGCAGGTCGCATTTAGCCCCGACGGTCAGCGGGTCGCGGCCTCCGGCGACACCACGGTTGAGCAGTGGGACGTCGCCTCCGGTCAACCGCGACCGGCACTGCCCACCAGCGGTGCGGGCACGATCAGCTTCGGTTACACCGATGGCGGCCGGATCGTGACCGCCGCAGCGGACGGCACGGTGCAGGTGTGGGACGTCGGCTCCGGTCAACCCGCGGCGCCGCCAGTTCACATCAACACCCCAGGGGGGGACCTGACATTCGCCTTCAGCGGCGACGGGCGCAAGGTCGCCTCGCGAAAAAGGAAAGACGACACGATCCAGCTGTGGGACGTCTCGACCGGCCGGCCATGGGGCCAGCCTATGACCATGAACGGTCCGCACACGCTGGGCGGACTGGCATTTAGCCCGGACGGCCGCCACCTCGCCGCCGGCTACGCCGACGGCCTGCGGCTGTGGAACACCGACACCGCTCAGCTCGAGCGAACCATCATGACCAACGGCGGACCTGGATTGAACGGCATCACAAACATCAACACCATCACCAGCGTCGCGTTCAGCCGCGACGGCCAGCTCGTCGCCGCCGGACGCGTGAACGGCGCGGTGGAGCTCTGGGATATCACCACGCGACAAGCGCTGCCGACAAGCCCTCTGGAGGGCGAAACCAGCATAGTTTCTGCAGTCGCCTTCGGTGTCGCAAATCAACTTGCCAGCGGCGCAATCAATGGTGGACTGCGACTATGGAACACATCCACCGGCAAACCCACCGCAGCGGTGGTGAGAGCGTCTGACTTCATCTTCGGCTTGGCGTTGAGCCCGGATGGGCGCCTGTCCGCCTCGGCAAGCGCGGACGGCACCGTCCATTTGCGGCCCGCGCTGTCCGATCCGTCACAGCTATGCGACAAACTGTCCACCAACATGAGCCGCAAACAATGGCGCGAGTGGGTGTCCCCAGCCATCAAATTCATCACCCTGTGCCCGGGACTTCCCATCGCACCCGACTGAACACACCTTGCACAGCTGCGAGCCCCGAGTTGGCGCTGCTGGAAACTTTGGCAGCCACTTGTCGAGTGCCTCAGTTCGGCAACAACATTCGAGAATCTGAGAACGTTAGTTCTGAGATGGACCCGGATCCACGTTGCCCGGACTGCGGGTGCCGGGGCCGCTACCGCGCCGCGTCCCGAGACGCTGACGCCTGCCGACGGCGGGGTTAGGCGCGAGGCCCTCCTACTGCCCCGCGTTGCGGGCCAGATCGACGGCGTACTGATTCACGAAGGTGCCCGCCGGCGGATCACCTTTGTCGCATGTTCCGTCGGATTCACCGGGACGTTTAATCCACAAGTAGGCGTCGGCGTGCGCGCCACCGGTAGCCGCGGTAGGCGGAGTGCCCAGTCCTCGGCCGCTGGGGTTGCACCAGTTGAGCTCGGAGTCGGGCGCTGGTCCGACGCCATTACGCGACGTGTCGATCACGTAGTGCGAACCGTTGGTGAGCGCCGAAACCGCCTCGCCGTAACCGATTTCGTCCCCGGTGGTGAAGAAGTTCGCAGTGTTGAGGCTGAAGCCCCGCGCGCGGCCGACACCGACCTCGTTGAGCCTGGCGGCCATGTCTTTGGGGCTATGCCAGCGCAAGTGACCACCGTCGACGTACACGGCCGTGGCCGGATTGCGCGTCAGCGTGTCGACGGCGTAGCGAATCAAGTCGAAGCGTTCTTGGCGCTGGTCAGGCGACAGGCAGTCGGCCATGGCGAGTGCATCGGGTTCGAGGATGATCGCCGACCGCGAAGCGCCCACGCCGGATGCGATGCCGTCGATCCACGCGCGGTAGTCGTCGGCCGTCGCCAAGCCACCCGCAGCGAAGCTGCCACAGTCGCGGTGGGGGATTCCATAAAGCGTCAGAACCGGGATGGCGCCAGCAGCCTGCGCGTCGCCGGTGTACTTCGCGACCGTAGCTGCGGAAGAACCCGGGACGATCCAGTACGCCTGCGGCGTGTTCGCGATGGCGGTCAACTCAGGACTCGGCGGATCGGCATGCTGCGCAGCGCGCATAGCCGCCGAGGTGGGATTGACGTAGAAGGGCATGCCGGCCAACGGGTTGACCTCATCGGCCAAGCGCGCCGCCGGCGCGGGACCGACCTGCACCGGGTCGGCAAGAAAACCCAAGCCGGCAACGGCCGCAACCGTTAGGAAGGGGGCGATCCACCGCGCGACTGCACCAGCAGCTGAGAACATCACCCCAGGAAAATTAGTGCTCCAGAACATTGAGCGCCAATCGCCGACGGCAGGTGATGGCGCGATCGGGCGCGGTAGCGGCGTCGTGATGCTCGGATTCCGCAACCTCACCCACTACCGAATCGCTCACTGCTCCACCGCGGCGCACTCCACACCATGGTCAATGCACTCTGCAATTACGAAGACCGCTACAAGTCGAAGGCAAGCGCCGAGACGGTATCGAATCGGTCAAAGCCAACGCACCGGGTGCCGCCGTCGTGACCAAACGGGTTAAAGCTGCCTTGGTGGGCTGACGTTTGACGCGATATTTGAGAAGCCAAGAACGTTAGTTCTGAGAACGCGGCGGTCTCAACTCGGTTTGGTGGGTGCGTGACGGAGCCTGTCGAAGAAGGGCCCAGTCAAAGCTGGAAAGCACGGCGCCTGCGCGGCTAGCAGTGTGCCTTTACACGTCCACCTACAGCACCCATGCGGCGCAATCTCGGGGGGCTTCCTTCAGCCGGCTTGATAGCGCGTAGCTACAGGACAGGGACGTTGGACGCGGGCAGCGTCGGCGGGCACCGGTGCAGGGCGGGAGGTAGCGCAGTGCCTGGCGGGGGTGACCGCTGGGGTATCGGCTTAGCAGAGCGCACCTGGGACCCAAGGGGGCATACCCCCCACCCCTGCGCCCGGGGACCGGACCGTAATGCGTCAGCCCGATCCAGTATGGGTTTAGATGTCGTTGAGACCGGATCGTTACCATTCCGAGGAGGAGCGCCTGCGATGGCACGTTCAGTTCCATGTCGACTCGACCAAGGTATAAACACCTCGGACCGTTCCCCGACCAGGCCCGCAACGGCCCTTGTAGCTGGTCTAGGAGCTACCTGTACCGGTCACATATTTAGTTTTGAATTGGCCCATTTGTGCAGTGACGCTGATGTGTCCGCCCGGATCTACAGTGACCTCGGTCTTGCCTTTGAAGCGTTTGATCGGCACTCCCTTGAATCGGGTGAAGGTCTCGATCTTGTGCTTGCCCGGAGTCACGTCGATCCGGGTGTACTCGTTCCATGAACACACATGCTCAACGCCATCGACTGCACAGAAAGGCTGTTGGGTGCGTTGAGCTATCGCGTTGGAGGTGGCCGTCTGGGAGTAATCGCCAAAACGGAAACCAATGTCGAGCGCTGAAGTGCTGTCGGCCATATGGCTGAGTATGTCATGGCTGATTGTCCCTTTCTGGGGATCCGGCGACGAGGTCTATCGCTTCGGCGCCAGGTTGCTCCGGTGATCAGCGGACGAGGGCGACTGGACTAAACAACACGCCACCATCCCAATTGCCACCACCGGCAGTGAATCTGCAGGTGAAAACGTACCCGGTACGCTAGAGCAAACCGTATAGTTGCGCTAAATAAGTCGTTTAACAGTCTTAATACTGGTCGGGGTGGCGGGATTTGAACCCACGGCCTCTTCGTCCCGAACGAAGCGCGCTACCAAGCTGCGCCACACCCCGCTTGAAGCTCCGACAGCCTATCGCACCGGCCCGCCGGCTGGCCAAATCGCGGTGTCGCCGCTCACTTCCAGACGCACGAGCGCTCGAATTTCACCAGCGCCTCGGCGTGGCCGGTCGGTCGAGTCCCGACGATCCGGGCCCGATCGCTCAACGCACCGAAGCGGTTGGCTGCGAACGGCTCAGGTCGCTGGTCGCGTCGCGGCCGCCCGTCGGGGTGGCGATCAGCGTCAGCAGGGTGGCTTCGGGCCTGCAGCAGAATCGCACCGGCGCGAACGGCGAGGTGCCGATCCCGGCGGAGACGTGCAGCTGCATGTTGGCGCCCCAACGAGACGGGCCCTTCGCCCGGGACCGGTCCAGGCCGCAGTTGGTCACCACCGCCCCGTAGAACGGCAGACACACCTGTCCGCCGTGAGTGTGCCCGGCCATCACCAGCTGGTAGCCGTCGGCGGCGAAGCGATCCAGCACTCGCGGCTCCGGGGAATGCACCAGCCCAAGCCGCAGGTTCGCGGCCGGGCTGGCCGGACCCGCGATCGCGTCGTACCGGTCGCGGTCGATGTGCGGGTCGTCCACCCCTGCGGCGGCGGCGTGCAGGCCGGCGACCTCGAACTCGCGGCGGGTGTGGGTGAGGTCGAGCCAGCCCCGCTCGGTGAACGCGGCCCGCAGATCCTGCCAGGGCAGCGGCTCGCCGCGGACGCGGTGGGACGGGTTGGTCAGGTAATTCAGCGGGTTCTTCAGACGCGGACCGAAGTAGTCGTTGCTGCCGAAGACGAACACACCCGGGCGCGACAGCAGGTCACCGAGGGCCTGGACGACCGCGGGCACCGCCTTGGGGTGCGCCAGGTTGTCGCCGGTGTTGACCACCAGGTCGGGCTCCCAGGCGGCCAGCTCGCGCAGCCACGCCTGCTTGCGGCGCTGATTGGGCGTCATGTGTAGGTCGCTGATATGCAGCACGCGCAGCGGCTTGGAACCCGGCGCCAGGACCGGCATGGTGATCTCGCGCAGTGCGAAGGCGTTGCGCTCGACGACCGCGGCGTAACCGACGCCGACGACGGCCGAGCCGAGCGCGGCCGCGCCGGTGCGTATCAGGACGGGCATAGCTCGGCGACGATGCGGGCCGCGAAGCGGCCCGGGGTGGGGGCGCCCCCAGCCGCGCAGCGGCGAGGGGGCGAGCCGGGCAATCGGGTCTTGAGCATCTGCCATGCAGGAAGCCTACTGCCGGTCGCGGATTGGCAGCCACATTAGATAGGTGGCGGCCTGCGCAGCGTCGCGATCTTACGGTGGCGGCTGCCCGGGCGGCGGCGGTGGCGCCAGCAGCGGGATGGTGATGGGCGGCAGCCCCGGAATCTCCACTACCTGTGACCCGACCGGCGGCGGCGGTCCACCGGGTCCACCGGGTCCACCGGCGGGTCCACCAGGCGCACCCGCCGGTGGCGGCGGCGGCGCCGGCGGGATCCCGTTGCTCACTTGAATCGTGATGATGGATCCCGGGATCGTCTGGCCGCTGGGCGTGGTGCCGACCACCTCACCTAGCTCAGCGCTGCTGTTGACGGAATTGGTCTGGTCGGCGACCTGGAAGCCCGCGTCCTTGAGCCGTTGGCGGGCCGTGTCCACCTTCAACCCCGCGACGCTGGGCACCCGCGACGCGGGTGAGCCATCGACGTAGCGGGGGTCGGTGGGCGGCAATTGCACCGGCCCGAAGCTGGTGGCGATCGGCTTCATCGCGGTGAACCACGTGCGTGCCGGCTCGTTACCGCCGTACAGGTCGCCCTCGCCGCAGTGGCGCAGCGGGGCCGAGCACAAGTCCGTCGGGTTGGGCGAGTCGTCGTAGATGTAGTTCGCCGCCGCGTAGTGGTTGGTGAACCCCACGAAGCCGGAGGAGCGGTGCGCTTCGGTGGTGCCGGTTTTCCCGGACATCGGCAGGTCCCAGCCCGCCGCCCCGGCCGAGCCCGCCGCCGTGCCGCCACCCAGCGCGTCCTTGCTCATCGCGTTGGCCAGGGTGTTCGTCAGTCCCTCGGGCACCACTTGGTCGCAGGTTTCGGTGGTCACGGCAACCTCGTTGCCGTTGCGGTCGATCAGCTTGTCGATCGGGCTCGGCGGGCACCAGACGCCGCCGGAGGCCAGCGTCGCCGCGACATTCGACAGCTCCAGCGCGTTTACCTCGATGGGCCCCAGGGTGAACGAACCGATGTTCTGCCGCTTGACGAAGTCGGCCAGGCTTTCGTTGCTGTCCGGGTTGTACGGCCGGGCCGTGCCGGGATCGGCGTAGGACCGCAGGCCGAGCTTGATGGCCATGTCCACCGTGCGGCCCACGCCCACCTGCTGGATCAGCTTGGCGAATGCGGTGTTGGGCGAGGTGGCCAGCGCATCGGTCACATTCATCGAACCGCGGTAGTTACCGGCATTGACGACGCACCAGGTGTCCTTGGGGCACCCCTTGGCACCCCCGCTGCCCAAGCCTTTGGCCTGGAATCGGCCCGGCACCTCGAGCGTGGCGTTGATGCCCATGCCCATGTCCAGCGCGGCGGCCGTCGTGAAGATCTTGAAGACGGACCCGGCGCCATCGCCGACCAGCGAGAACGGCTGCGGACGCATGGTTTCGCCGGCGTCGGTGTCCAGGCCGTATTTGCGGTTGCTGGCCATCGCCATCACCTTGTGGGAATCCTTGCCCGGCCTGATCACGCTCATCACGCTGGAGATGCCGGGCAGGGTCGGGCTGGCGAACTTGTCGATGGCCGCCTTGACCGGGATTTGCACGTCGGGGTCCAGGGTGGTCCGAATGAGGTAGCCGCCGCGGGCCACCTGTTCCTTACTGATCCCGGCGCGCGACAGGTACTCCTGGACGTAGTCGCAGAAGAATGCGCGATCGCCGGCGGCGATGCAGCCCCGCGGCAGCTCGTTGGGCTGCGGCAACACCCCGAGGGGCGTGGCTTTGGCGGCGCGCAGGGCGTCGGCCTCCTGCGGCAGGTTCTCGATCATGGTGTCCAGGACCACGTTCCGCCGGGCCAAAGCGCCATCCGGGTTGGTGTACGGATTGAGCGCGCTGGTCGACTGGACCATGCCCGCCAGCAGCGCCGCCTGCTGCCAGTTCAGGTCGGAGGCGTTGATGCCGAAGTACGTCTGGGCCGCGTCCTGCACGCCGAACGATCCGTTGCCGAACGACACCAGGTTCAGATAACGGGTGAGGATCTCGGGCTTGGTGAACGTCTTGTCCAGCGTCAGGGCCAAACGGATCTCGCGCAGCTTGCGGGCCGGGGTGGTCTCGACGGCCGCGCGCTTCTCAGCGTCGGTTCGCGCGGTTACCAGCAGTTGGTAGTTCTTCACGTATTGCTGCTCGATGGTGGAGCCGCCTCGGGTATCGACATCCCCGCGTGCATAGCCGGCCAGCCCGGTCAGGGTGCCCTTCCAGTCCACTCCGTTGTGGTCGGCGAACCGCTTGTCCTCGATGGAGACGATCGCCAGCTTCATCGTGTTGGCGATCTTGTCGCTGGGCACCTCGAAGCGGCGCTGGGAGTACAGCCAGGCGATGACGTTGCCTTTCGCGTCGACCATCGTCGACACCGCCGGTACCTCCCCCTGGAGAAGCTGCGCCGAGCCATTGGCGACCACTTCGGAGGCCCTGTTGGACACCAGCCCGATTCCCCCCGCCAGCGGGAACATCAATGCGGTGGCCACGACACCGGCCAACAGGCAGCACCCCGCGAGCTTGAGGATGGTAAGCGCTGCCGGCGGACGGTCTGACATGCGTTCTAGAGTAGCGGCCCCCCGACGCGCCGCGAGGCGTTGATTTTCTCAAAACCCTCCGCGGCTGTTGACCAGCGAACTTATTATCACCAGAGAGCAAAATTTTCGCTTGCGTCACTGCCCGGGGCGCCCAAAAGTCGTGCCCCATGCTCCGGCGTGATCTATCGTTTTCGGACAAGGCAGCACGCGTCGGACAAGGCTGCACGCGCGTCCCAAAAAAAAGCGTTATCAGACTGTTGCGCAATTGCCACCTGACCACCTAGCTTAGATGGACGGTGAGTTTGACTTAACACCGAAGTGCACAGTGTGGCGTAGATCGCAGCAGGGGTCTGCACCCGAGGAGGGCGGCCGCGAGGAGCGGCCGGGAGAAGGGAACAGCTCGTGTCAGGTACACGGCCGGCCGCGCGGAGGACGAACATCGCGGCCGCACAAGGGGTGCTCCAAAGCGTCGACGCCGAAGAACGGATCGCCTGGGTTTCAAAAGCGTTGTGTCGGACGACAGATCCCGACGAGCTCTTTGTGCGCGGTGCAGCCCAACGCAAGGCTGCGGTGATCTGCCGTCACTGCCCGGTGATGCAGGAGTGCGGGGCGGACGCGCTGGACAACAAGGTCGAGTTCGGTGTGTGGGGCGGCATGACCGAGCGCCAGCGCAGGGCCCTGCTCAAGCAACACCCCGAGGTGGCGTCGTGGGCGGACTACTTCGACAAGCGCAGGAACCGCAGCGTCGGCTGATGTAGTCGGTTCGGGCGGTCACGACTGCAGCTTCCCGCTATTCGTGCAAGTGGCCCTGGAAACATCTGTTTTTATGATTACTTTTTTGTTTCGCCCGTCGGCAGGCTGTCCTGTTGACTGTGTTTAATAGTCTACTGACTGGTGTGCAATACGAACTGGCTTGTGCCCAATAGGAATTCGCCAGCTAATACTGGCTCATGTCGCATAACAACTGGCATGTGGCAAATAGCGCTGACCGGCGCTGCCCGACCCCGCCAGGCGGGCGACAACCGTCACGTACTGGGTGACTCGACCAGCGGGTGGGTGCCCGCTCCGCGGAAATCAGCGGGCCGTCGCGCGGCCCCGGTCGTCGCCGGCCGAAGTCATTTGATCGGCGAGCGCGCGCAGCGCTTCCAGGTCCGAAACGTCGAAGGGCAGTGACGGGACCCCGATCACCGGCACGTGTGGGTGGGCGCTGGTGAACCGGGAAAGCAACCGAACCTCGCGCTTCGCGGTTTGCGCGCGGTCGGCGTGAATTCTCAGCACGCCCGCGGCCAGCGACGCGATCTCCGAGTCGGTCTCGGCCTCCAGCGTTTCGCTTCCGTCGATCGCCCGCTCGACCGGCAAGGAACACAATGGCGGGTGAGTGCGGTTCAGGACGAGCCCGGCCAGGGGCATGCCTTCCTGCGAGAGCCGATCGACGAAGAAGGCCGCCTCGCGCAGCGCATCCGGTTCGGCCGCCGACACCACGACGAACTGCGTGCCGCGCCTCTTCAGCAGCGCATACGTGCGATCGGCCTTCTCGCGGAAACCACCGAATGTGGCATCCAGCGATTGGATGAACGCCGCCGCATCGCCCAACATCTGCGAGCCGAGCACCGTCGACAGCGCCTTTATCGCCAAACCCATCGCGCCGGTCACCAATCGACCGATGCCCCGTCCGGGCGCGAGGAGCAGTCGCCACAATCGGCTGTCCATGAAGCTGCCCAGTCGTTTGGGCGCGTCCAAAAAGTCCAGGGCGTTGCGCGACGGGGGAGTGTCAACCACTACCAGGTCCCAGCGGTCCTCGGCCAGTAATTGACCGAGCTTCTCCATCGCCATGTACTCCTGCGTGCCGGCAAGCGAGCTGGCCACCGTCTGATAGAACTGGTTGTCCAGAATCGCTTGTGCCCGGCCGGGTCCGGAGTATTGGACCACCATTTCGTCGAATGTGCGGCGCATGTCGAGCATCATCGCGTGCAGCTGGCCGGACACCTCGGGCGCCAGCGGAACGCGCTGCGGGGCGTTGCCGAGGTCGTCGACCCCCAGCGCTTGCGCCAGCCGCTTGGCCGGGTCGATCGTCAATACGCAGACGTGGCGGCCGTATTCGGCGGCACGCAACGCCATTGCGGCCGCGGTGGTGGTCTTGCCCACTCCGCCGGCGCCGCAGCACACCACCACACGGTTGGACGTGTCGGCCAGGATCGCGGCCAAATCGAGCGTCGTCGGTGTGATGCTCATCGAACCCCCTGTTGGGCAAGAGATTCCGACAGCTCATACAGGCTACCGAGGTCGACACCGTCGGAGATCGCCGGTAGTTCCAATCGCGGCACCTGCAATGCATCGAGTTGCTGCGCATTTTCGGCGCGCGCGGTGATTCTTGTTGCATGCTCGATGGTTTCGGTCAGCAGACCCGCGAAGTCGCTGTCCTCCAATGTGATTCCGGCCATCTGCAACCCGGCCCGCACCGAGTCGGCGTCGATGTCCCCCTCGGCGGCCTTCGCCAGGTCGGCGGGCTCCAGGAAGAACGGGATGTTGCGGTTCACGATCACACTGCCGATCGGCAGCTGCATCTCCGCCAACTCCTCGATGGCTTCCAGCGTTTCCTGAACCGGCAACGCCTCCAGCAGCGTGACCAGGTGGATGGCCGTCTGCTCGGAGTGCAGCAACTTCACCACCCCTTCGGCCTGGGAGTGCACCGGCCCGCCCTTGGCCAGGTCGGACACGGCTTTGGTGACGTCCAGGAAACGCGCGATCCGGCCCGTGGGCGGTGCGTCGACGACGATCGCGTCATAAACCGGGTTCCTGTTCTTGTCGACGCGCACCACCGATTCCTTGATCTTGCCGGTGAGCAGCACGTCTCGCAGGCCCGGCGCGATCGTGGTCGCGAACTCGATGGCACCGATCCGCCGCATCGCCCGGCCCGCGATTCCCAGGTTGTAGAACATGTCGAGGTACTCGAGGAAAGCGGCCTCGATGTCGATCGCCAGCGCGTTTACCTCGCCGCCGCGCTCGGCCGTCGCGATCTTGAGCTCTTGATAGGGCAGCGGAGGTACGTCGAAGAGCTGCGCAATCCCTTGGCGCCCCTCGACTTCGACCAAGAGGACTTTGCGGCCCCCCGCTGCGAGCGTCAGGGCCAGCGCGGCAGCGATCGTCGACTTGCCCGTGCCGCCTTTGCCGGTCACGAAATGTAAGCGGGCCTTCGTCAAGCGCGTCGGCCAGCCGACGGGACTAGCGGCGTTGCTGGGTGTGGTTGCCACCATCGCATGCTAGCCCGGCCGTTTCAGGGCCTCCGGGCTGGCCAGAGCCGCTCACATCCGACCGATAAGCTCGCGGCATGAGCCAACCGACCGCATGGGAGTACGTCACGGTCCCGCTGCTGACGCACGCCACAAAACAGATTCTCGACCAGTGGGGTGCCGACGGCTGGGAGCTGGTGGCCGTTCTGCCCGGACCCACCGGCGAGCAGCACGTTGCGTACCTGAAGCGCCCCACGTAAGCGATGAGCCAGATGAGTGCATCGGTCCGGCTGCGACAGCTCGGTGTCGCGCTTCCGGAGGTGGTGCCTCCGCTGGCCTCGTATGTGCCGGCGGTGCGGACCGGCAACCTCGTCTACACGGCCGGGCAGCTGCCGATGGAAGCGGGAAAGCTCGTCGGGACCGGCAAGGTCGGCGCCGGGGTCACCCCCGGACAGGGCAAGGACATGGCCCGGATTTGCGCGCTCAACGCCCTGGCGGCGGTGGACTCCCTGGTGGGCATCGATGCGGTGACGCGAGTGGTCAAAGTCGTCGGGTTCGTCGCCTCCGCTCCTGGTTTCAATGGCCAGCCAGGCGTCGTCAACGGGGCCTCTGAGCTGCTGGCCGAGGTGTTCGGCGACAAGGGTGCACACGCGCGCTCGGCGGTCGGCGTATCCGAGCTGCCACTGGATGCGCCGGTGGAAGTCGAGATGATCGTGGAGGTCGGCTAACCGCCGTGACCGATGCCGCCGAGTCACCGACCCATCCCGCATACCGCCGGTTGCGGGCGGTGACCGACACGGCCTCCGTGCTGTTGGCAGACAACCCCGGGCTGCTCACGCTCGAGGGCACCAACACCTGGGTCCTGCGCGGCGAGGGCAGCGACGAGGTGGTGGTCGTGGACCCTGGGCCCGATGACGACGACCACATCGGACGAATTGCCGCGCTGGGCCGCATCGCCCTCGTGCTGATCAGTCACCGCCACGGCGACCACACCGACGGCATCGACAAGCTGGTCGAGCTGACCGGAGCGCCGGTGCGGTCTGCGGGCAGCGGGTTCTTGCGCGGTCTCGCCGGTGAGCTGACCGATGGTGAGGTGATCGACGCGGCCGGCCTGAAGATCAAGGTGATGTCGACCCCAGGCCACACCGCCGACTCCCTGTCGTTCGTCCTCGAGGACGCGGTGCTGACCGCCGACAGCGTGCTGGGCCGCGGCACCACCGTCATCGATAAGGAAGACGGCAGCCTGGCCGATTACCTGGACTCACTGCGGCGGCTGCGCGGCCTGGGCCGACGCACGATGTTGCCCGGGCACGGGCCGGACCTGCCCGACCTCGAAAACGTCGCCACGGGCTATCTCAGACACCGGCACGAACGTCTGGAGCAGGTGCGCGCAGCGCTGCGCGACATCGGCGACGACGCCACCACCCGCCAGGTCGTGGAGCACGTCTATGTCGACGTCGACGAGAAACTGTGGGACGCGGCCGAATGGTCGGTTCAGGCGCAACTGGACTATCTGCGGGGTTGAACCAGCGCCCAGATTGCCGCCATGGTCGTGAATCGTGCCCTTCGCACAACCCTCACGGCAATCTCGGCGAAATAAGCGCTTACCTCGCTCGGGGTTGGATTCTCGCTCGGTTGCGCCCGCGCTACGCGCGCGCTTACCTCGCTCGGGGTTGGATTCTCGCTCGGTTGCGCCCGCGCTACGCGCGCGCTTACCTCGCTTGGGGTTGGATTCTCGCTCGGTTGCGCCCGCGCTACGCGCGCGCTTACCTCGCTCGGCGGGCCAGCCTTTCGGAGTCCGAGATCAGCACGCTCTTACCCTCCAGGCGGATCCAGCCGCGGTGGGCGAAATCGGCGAGCGCCTTGTTCACGGTCTCCCGCGAAGCGCCGACCAGCTGCGCGATCTCCTCCTGAGTCAGGTCGTGGGTGACCCGCATCGCGCCACCTTCCTGGGTGCCGAAGCGTTGGGCCAGCTGAAGCAGCTGCTTGGCCACCCGGCCCGGCACATCGGTGAAGATCAGGTCGGCAAGGTTGTTGTTCGTCCGCCGCAGCCGCCGGGCAAGGACTCGTAGCAATTGTTCGGCGATCTCGGGTCGGTCGGCGATCCATGCCCGCAGCGCGTCGCGGTCCATGGACACCGCCCGCACCTCGGTGATGGTCGTCGCGCTGGACGTCCGTGGGCCGGGGTCGAAGATCGACAGTTCACCGAACATGTCCGACGGGCCCATGATCGTCAGCAGATTTTCCCGGCCATCTGGCGAGCGTCGGCCGATCTTAACCTTGCCCGAGACGATGATGTACAGCCGGTCGCCCGGCTCTCCTTCGGCGAAAACGGTATGTCCCCGCGGGAAGTCGACGGGTTGCAGTTGCTTGGTCAGGGCGGTGACTGCGCTGGGCTCAACCCCTTGGAAGATTCCTGCCCTTGCCAGGATCTCGTCCACGTTGCCTCTTCAGCTTTCCGACGATGTTTTATGGACAGGCTAACCTCTTGCCCGCGGAGACAAGCCTAGAGGCTGGCCAAATATGTCCAACGTGCCAACGCTACACACGATTGACGTGTCGAGTTAGCTTAACCTGCTGATCGACGCGCGAATGTGCGTGTATTCGCACCGATACCCCGACCTGGCCGCTGTCAGGCAAGTCCATGGCAAAGAGCGGCGTGGCGTGAGTCGGTAATGCGTGACGGCCGGCCGGTAGGGCACCGGACAGCCGCTGAGCCTGACGCAGGTGGAGGTATTCCAGCGCCTCCGGGATGCCCTCTCTGGCCAGGGTATGCACGTCGACGGCCTCGGCCTGTACCAGAAAACCGTCGACGTCCGTCGCAGCGGTGACGGTGTCGCAGGCAAGGTCTTTTTCCAGTCGCCCCAGACCGAGGGCCACAAGTATCAGCAGCCCGGGAACGCAGGCCACCAGCAACCATGACACAAGGAGAGTAAACATGGCCCTGCATCAACACGAGGTCTCGGTGAGGTCACGAAATCAGTACTCTGTCGTAGGTGACAGTGGCAAAGTCGTCCGGCCGCGCTAAGTCAACGCCGGCGGCTCCCGGCGGCGTCCTCGCCCGGCGCTGGGCGCAGGAATCCCGAATCGGTCTGGTGCGACGCGCCCGACGGATGAATCGGGCGCTGGCGCAGGCCTTTCCGCACGCGCACTGCGAGCTGGACTTCACGACGCCGCTGGAGCTGACGGTGGCGACGATCCTTTCGGCGCAGAGCACCGACAAGCGAGTGAACTTGACGACGCCGGCATTGTTCGCGCGCTACCGGACGGCGCTGGATTATGCCCAGGCGGATCGGGCGGAATTGGAGAACCTGGTAAGGCCCACCGGCTTTTTCCGCAACAAGGCGGCCTCGCTGATCAGCCTCGGGCAGGCCCTGGTCGAGCGCTTCGACGGCGAGGTGCCGTCGACCATGGCCGAATTGGTGACGCTGCCCGGCGTGGGCCGCAAGACCGCCAATGTCATCTTGGGCAACGCCTTCGGCATTCCTGGGATAACGGTCGACACTCACTTCGGGCGGTTGGTCCGGAGGTGGCATTGGACCGCCGAGGAGGACCCGGTCAAGGTCGAGCACGCGGTCGGCGAGCTGATCGAGCGCAGTGAGTGGACCGATTTGAGCCATCGCGTGATCTTTCATGGTCGCCGGGTATGCCACTCTCGCAAACCCGCGTGCGGTGTGTGCTTGGTCGCCAACGACTGCCCCTCCTTCGGCCTCGGTCCGACGGAGCCGCTGCTCGCCGCGCCCCTCGTGCGAGGTCCGGAAACCGAGCACTTGCTGGCCCTGGCCGGGCTGTAAAGCACGACTTTGACTCGGACAACGCGTTGGACGATCGCGATCCTCGCTGTTGTGGTGGCACTCACGGCCGCGCTGGTGGCCCAGTTGCGCGACAAACCCGCGGCGCCCGGCACGACCCAGACGACGGCCGACCGCGAACACCGTGACGCCGATACACCGGCCGCGCTGGCGGGCCCGCGTGAGCGTGCCAACCTGGCGCCGTGCCCGGCCGCCGGTGAGGGTCCCGGCGCCGCGGCATTGCGCGGCGTGGCGGTGGAATGCGCGGCCGATGGTTCGGTCGTCGACGTCGCGCGAGCGCTGGCCGGTCGCCGGGTGGTCCTCAATTTCTGGGCGTATTGGTGCGCGCCGTGCGCGGCCGAACTGCCCGCGCTGGCCGAATACCAACATCGGGTCGGTGCGGACGTGACGGTGCTGACGGTGCACCAGGACGAGAACGAGACGGCGGCGTTGCTGCGGTTGGCCGAGTTGGGTGTTCGGCTACCGACCCTGCAGGACGGTCGCCGTCGAGTCGCGGCGGCTCTGCGCGTGGTGAATGTGATGCCAGCGACGGTGGTCCTGCGGCCAGACGGTAGCGTTGCGCAGACGCTGCCGCGAGCTTTCGCGAGTGCCGACGAGATCGCGGCCGCGGTCGGAAACGACGCGGGATAAGCAATTACCAAGGGAGGCGCCGGTGAGTGCTGGGGGTCCCGCCCGCCCGCCGGGGACCGTTGCGCTGAGGCCTGAAGTCTGCCCGTCATGGCTGCGACCGCTGGTCGACAACGTTGCGGCGATCCCCGACGCCTACCGGCGCCGGTTGCCCGCCGACGTGCTGGCGATGGTGACCAAGGCGGCGTCGGCGATGACTTCGTTGCGCGGAGACGGCCGCGAAGCCGCGGTTCTGGTGTTGTTCTCCGGCCCGGAATCCGGGCCGCCCGACGGCGGCGTCCCCGACGACGTCGACCTGCTGGTCACCGTGCGGGCCTCGACGTTGCGCCACCACGCCGGCCAGGCGGCATTCCCGGGCGGCGCCTCCGACCCCAGCGACGCGGGCCCGGTGGCCACCGCCCTGCGCGAAGCGCACGAGGAAACCGGCCTCGACGTGTCCCGGCTGCACCCGCTGGCCACCATGGAGCGGACCTTCATCGCGCCGTCGCAGTTCCATGTCGTCCCGGTGCTGGCCTACTCTCCCGACCCCGGCCCGGTGGCCGTCGTCAACGAGGCGGAGACGGCGATCGTGGCGCGAGTTCCGTTGCGCGCCTTCATCAATCCGGCCAATCGGCTGATGGTTTACCGCGGCGACCTGGGTCGCCGTTGGGCGGGCCCGGCGTTTCTGCTGAACGAGATGCTGGTCTGGGGATTCACCGGCCAGGTGATCTCCGCGGTCCTCGACGTCACCGGCTGGGCCCAGCCGTGGGACACCACCGACATGCGCGAATTGGACGCGGCGATGACGCTGGTCGGCGAGCATGGTGGGTCCCGATGAACATAAATTCGATGACCCCGTCGCAGTGGCTGGATGTCGCCGTCCTTGCGGTCGCGTTCATCGCGGCCACCTCGGGCTGGCGTTCCGGCGCGCTGGGGTCGCTGCTGTCGTTCGTCGGTGTGTTGCTCGGCGCGATCGCGGGCGTGCTGCTGGCTCCGCACATCGTCAGCCACATCGCCGCACCCCGCGCCAAACTGTTCACGGCGCTGTTTTTGATTCTCGCGCTGGTGGTCGTCGGCGAGGTCGCCGGTGTGGTGCTGGGACGGGCCGTTCGGGGCGCGATCCGCAGCCGCACGATCCGAACCGTCGACTCGGTCATCGGGGTCGGGGTCCAGCTCATTGTGGTGCTGACCGCGGCATGGTTGTTGGCGACGCCGCTGACGCAGTCCAAGGACCAGCCCGAACTCGCTTCCGCGGTCAGGGGTTCGAGGGTGCTGGCCAAGGTCAACGAGGTTGCGCCGCCGTGGCTGAAAACGGTGCCCAAGCGACTATCGGCGCTGCTGAACACCTCGGGCCTGCCCGCGGTGCTGGAGCCGTTCAGCCGCACCCCGGTGATTCCGGTCGCATCGCCCGACCCCGCCCTGGCCAACAATCCGGTGGTCCTGTCCGCCGCGCCCAGCGTCGTCAAGGTGCGCAGTCTCGCGCCCGGCTGCCAGAAGGTGTTGGAGGGCAGCGGATTTGTGATAGCGCCGGACCGGGTGATGACCAACGCACACGTGGTGGCCGGCTCCAACAGCGTCCAGGTCTACTCGAGCGGCAACCCGCTAGACGCCACCGTCGTGTCCTACGACCCGTCGGTGGACATCGCGATCCTCGCCGTCCCGAACCTGCCGCCGCCACCGCTGGCCTTTGCCCAAGACGAGGCGAAATCCGGCGCCAGCGTCGTGGTGCTGGGGTATCCCGGCGGCGGCAATTTCACCGCGACGCCGGCCCGGATCCGCGAGTCCATCAAACTCAGCGGCCCCGACATCTACCGGGATCCGGCGCCGGTGACCCGCGACGTGTACACCATCAGAGCCGATGTGGAGCAAGGTAATTCGGGCGGACCGTTGATCGACCTCAACGGTCACGTGCTGGGCGTCGTGTTCGGCGCGGCCGTCGACGACCCCGACACCGGTTTCGTGTTGACGGCCGACGAGGTGGCCGGTCAGCTGTCCAGGATCGGTGACACCCAACCGGCGGGCACCGGGGCCTGCGTCAGCTGACCTCGCTCAGGGCCCGTGCACGTGCTCGAGGAACCTCATCAGGTGTCTGTTGACTTCCTCAGGCGCCTCTTCGTGACTGAAATGCCCTGCGCCGGCAATGGATACGTAGCGTCCCTGCGGAGCGTAGCGCTGGGTGCGGTCCACCGGATCGGCCAACACATAGGGGTCTTCGTCCCCGCGCAGGTGTAGCAAGGGCATGCCGAGCTGTCGGGACATCGACCTCATGAATCGCCGACCTTCGTCGCGCAGCTGGCTGCGCACCGCCCAGCGCTGATATTCCAGTGCGCAGTGCGCGGCCGCCGGAATTTGGATCGCCAGCCGTAGGAACCCGATGGTTTCCGAAAAGTCTTCGGAAGCAACCCATTTGGTACCACTGCGGGTCCGGACGAGGCGCTCGATCTCGGCCCCGTCGGCGCGGGTCAACAGACGCTCCGGCCAGATGGGCACCTGGTAGCGCAGCAACGTCGGCAATAGCGCGCGCCCCTGATCGCGGCGTGTCAGCGTCGACCGGCGCAATGCCGCCGGGTGCGGCGAGCTGATCAGCGCGATGGCGCGCACCCGCCGGGAGTGCAGCAGCGCGGTGGCCCAGCAGGCCAGCCCACCGTCGGCGTGGCCGACCAGCGCCGCCGACGAGTGCCCGAGCGCGCGGATCAGGCCTGCCGTGTCGCCCGCCAGCGTCCAACCGTCATAGCCGCGGGGCGGCTTGTCGCTGCCCCCGTAGCCGCGCAGGTCGACCGCGACGACGCGGGCCCCGGTCAGACCGCGCAACTGATGACGCCAAGACCACCAGAACGATCCGAAACCATGCAGCAACATCACCAGTGGCTGCGCCGTGGCCGGCTCAGCGGGCGGCCCAGCCGGTAGAGCCTCGACCACATGGAATCGAATGCCGTTGGCGTGCACGTCCAGATGGCGCCACGGCCCGTCGATGCGGGTTACCGACGGATCCGGTGCTGCCATCTACCAGCCCGAGGGGTCGGCGGGGGCGCCGTTCTCCGGCTTTTCATGCCTGCCATGGAGCTCGCCGGGTTTATTGGCCCCGGCGGAGTTCTTGTCGTGGCCGGGGGTCAGTGCGGTGCGTGTCTCCCTGACCGATGCGATCGTCTCCCGCGGTCCCCGGATCCGGCGCACCTTCAAGAAGCCCAGGAGCGCCAGCGCGGCGCCGACCACCACCATGATCCCGAACACGATCAGGAACGCCACCCAGCGCCACAGCCAGGTGTCGAGCAGCTCGGCGAGGAAGAAAAAGAAGAAGAACGTGGAGTAGAACAGCACCACCAGCGCGGCGATGAAGAACACGCTGCCGGTGAGGCCCTTCTTGACGTCCCGGGTGATCTCGGCGCGGGCCAATTCGACCTCGGCGCGCACCAGCGTGGAGACCTGGGTGGTCGCGTCCTTGATCAGATCACCGATCGACGGCTCGGCAGGCCGGGCGTGCGGGTCGGTCAACGGAATCGTGGTCAGGGTGCTGGGCACACCGTTCTTGGCATCGGCTTTGCTCACAGACGGACCTCTTTCGTTTCTCGCCCCCGGCTGGCGCTCGTCGCGGTTTATGTTGCCATGCCGGTGCGCTGCCAAACGAGGCCAGCCGAAGACCGCGTCTACTACCGCGGGTGATGGCGGGCAGCCCATAGACTGACCAAGCCGGTCACGATGTCCGGCCGGTCGATGGGAGTGGTGCTGTGCAGACGGCGCACCGGTACTTCGTGGCGGCGGTGGTGACCATGCTTCTGGCCCTCGTGGGCATGCCTGCCCGTGCCGCGGCGGCCGATGTCAGGATCCCGATGGGAGGCGGCGCGGGCATCGTCATCAACAAGGACACGATGTGCACCCTGACCACGATCGGCAACGACGCCGCCGGCGAGTTGATCGGCTTCACCTCCGCGCACTGCGGCGGTCCCGGCGCGCAGGTCGCCGCCGAAGGCGCGGAAAGCGCGGGCATCTTGGGCACCATGGTCGCCGGCAACGACACACTGGACTACGCGGTCATCAAATTCGATCCGGCCAAGGTGACACCGGTGGCCAACTACAGCGGCTTTCCGATCAACGGCATCGGATCGGATCCGGCGTTCGGCCAGATCGCCTGCAAGCAGGGCCGCACCACCGGAAACTCGTGCGGCGTCACGTGGGGGATGGGCCAGGATCCGGGCACCATCGTCATGCAGGTCTGCGGCCAGCCGGGCGACTCCGGGGCGCCGGTTACCGTCAACGGCCTGCTGGTAGGGATGATCCACGGGGCCTTCAGCGACAACCTGCCGACCTGCATCATCAAATACATCCCGCTGCACACGCCGGCGGTCGTGATGTCGTTCAACTCGATCCTGGCCGACATCAATGCCAAGCACCGGCCCGGCGCGGGATTCGCGCCACTACCGGCCTGAGCCGGCCTGAGCTACTTCGAGGGCTTGATCGCCTCGAACACGCCGGGATCGAGCAACGTGGATGTGTCACCCAACTCGCGGTTCTCGGCGACGTCACGCAACAGCCTGCGCATGATTTTGCCGCTGCGGGTCTTGGGCAGTTCGGGCACCACATGGACCTCGCGGGGCTTGGCGATGGGAGAAATCTCCCGGGCTACCTCGACCCGCAACTCGTCGACGATCCCGTCGTGCACCTGGTAGTCGGCGCACAAGACGACGAACGCGCAGATGGCCTGGCCGGTGGTCTCATCGGTCATCCCGACCACGGCCGCCTCGGCGACCCCGGCGTGGCCGACCAGCGCCGACTCCACCTCGGCGGTCGAGAGCCGATGTCCCGACACGTTCATCACGTCGTCGATGCGGCCCACCACCCAGATGGCGCCGTCTGCGTCGTACCAGGCGCTGTCGCCGGCGAAGTACCAGCCTTGCTCGGCGAATCTGGACCAGTAGGTCTCGACATACCGGTCCGGATCACCCCAGATGCCGCGCAGCATGGACGGCCACGGCTGGTCCAAGATCAGGTAGCCGCCGACGTGCTCTCCGTCTTTGGTGACTGGCGGCAATTCATCTCCGTGGTCGTCGACGATCTTCGCCGAGATGCCCGGCAGCGGCGTCATCGCCGAACCCGGCTTGGCGGCGGCGACTCCGGGTAGCGGCGAGATCATGGCGGCGCCGGTCTCGGTCTGCCACCAGGTGTCGACGATCGGGGTGCTGTCCGCGCCGATCACCTTGCGGTACCAGCGCCACGCTTCGGGGTTGATCGGTTCGCCCACCGATCCCAGCAGTCGCAGGCTGGACAGGTCGTGCGCATCGGGGATCTCGCGTCCCCACTTCATGAACGTGCGAATGAGTGTGGGCGCGGTGTAATAAATTGTCACGCCGTACTTTTCGATGATCTCGAAGTGGCGGTGCTGGGTCGGGGTGTCGGGTGTGCCCTCGTAGAGGACCTCGGTGACCGCGTTGGAAAGGGGACCGTAGACCCCGTAGGTGTGTCCGGTGACCCAGCCGATGTCGGCCGTGCACCAGAACACGTCCTTGTCCGCCTTGATGTCGAAGACGTTGTAGTGCGTGAAGGAAGCCTGGGTCAGATAGCCGCCGCTGGTGTGCATGATGCCCTTGGGCTTGCCGGTGGTGCCCGAGGTGTACAGCAGGAACAGCGGCTGCTCGGCGTCGAACGGCTCCGGGGTGTGCTCGGGGGAAGCGGCGTCGACGACGTCGTGCCACCACAGGTCACGCTCGTCGTTCCAGGACACGTCGATTCCGGTGCGCCGCACCACCAGAACGTGCTCGACGGAGCTGTCCCCGTCCGGACCGGGTGCATTGCCCTTTTCGATGCCCTTTTCGATGGCCTCGTCGACCGCGTCCTTCAGCGGAGCCGGCTTGCCGCGGCGGAACTGCCCGTCGCTGGTGATCAGCAACTTGGCCTCGGCGTCGGCGATCCGGGCCCGCAGCGCCTTTGCGGTGAAGCCGGCGAACACGACGCTGTGCATGACGCCCAGCCGCGCGCAGGCGAGCATCGCGATCACCGCCTCGGGGATCAACGGCATGTAGATGGCGACCCGGTCGCCGGCGACCAGGCCCAGGTCGGTCAGCGCGTTGGCCGCCTTGCACACTTGGGTCTGCAGATCGGAATAGGTCAGGCTGCGGCTGTCGCCCGGCTCGCCCTCCCAGTGGATGGCGACCCGATCACCGAGTCCGGCCTCCACGTGGCGGTCCACGCAGTTGTAGGCGACGTTGAGCTTGCCGCCGACGAACCACTTGGCGAACGGTGCCTGCGACCAGTCCAGCACGTCGGTGAACGGTGTCGCCCAGGACAGCCGATTGGCCTGCTTGGCCCAGAACGCCAGCCGGTCGTCGGCGGCCTCGCGGTACAGGTTCTCACCCGCGTTGGCCTGCTCGGCGAACTGCGCCGGCGGCGGATACGACGACGGTCCTTCGGTGTTGGTGGCGGTCACTGGCTGTTCTCCTATGTCGGGGCGCGCAAACCGTCTGTGAGCCTAGCGCCGCCAGGTGAAAACCGGCTTCTCAATTCGAGGTGAAAGATGCGCTCATCCCCCATAATCACGGTGTGCCGGGACCCCATGGGCGGCCCACCCGCCGACTAGTCCGCAGCCTTGCCGCGGTGGCTGCGGGCTCAGTGGGTTTCGCCGCCACCGCCATGCCGGGGTCGCCGGCGTGGGCCGTGCCGCCCGACACCGTCGACGAGCCGACGCCATGCTGGTCGGACCAGATCGCGGTGAGCGCGTCCCCGGCTCAGGCGGCCGTGGGCCACCGCTCGGTAACCCTCCTCTTCAGCCTCGCCGGCGGCGCGGACCCGTGCACCCTCACCGGCTACCCCGGGGTGGACTCGGGCGCCGGCGGCCCGCTCATCCACGCCGAACCCACCCCCCGCGGCTACATGGGCGGCCTGCCTGCTGACGTCGACGAGCCGCCCACCGCCACCCTGTCGATAGCGACCCAGGCCCAAGCCATCGTCGAGGGCATGGCCATCGACGACAACGGCAACCCGTGCCCCACCTACACCGCCCTGCTGGTCAACCCCCCGGACACCTCGCAGATGTACACCGTGCCCGCCACCATTGACGCGTGCTCGCTGCAGGTGCATCCGATCACCCCCGGGGGCTAGGGCCGGCGGTGCCGAGCCACTCACCAAAGTTGTTCGACACGCTTTAGGGTCGGGTGTCATGCGTCGGATGCGGGTTTCGCTGTCTTCGGCAGCCCCGCTCGCCGCCGCGCTGCTGGTCGTCGTCTCGTTGGCTGGCTGTGGTGGTGGAGCCCTGACCCCGGATCTGGTGCTGGTCAACGGTGGGGAGCCGCCCTACCCGCTCGTCCCGACCAGCACCAACGACAGCAACGGCGGGCGGATCCTCGATCGGCTGTTCGCCGGCCTGGTGTCCTACGACGCGGCCGGGAAACCCTCGGATGAGGTGGCCGAGTCGATCGAAAGCACCGACAATGTCAACTACCGCGTCGTCCTCAAGCCCGGATGGAAGTTCACCGACGGATCACCGGTGACGGCCCACTCGTTCGTCGACGCGTGGAACTACGGCGCTTTGAGCAGCAACGCCCAACTGCAGCAAAGCTTCTTCAGTCCGATCGACGGGTTCGACGAGGTTGCCAACGTGACAGGTGACGCGAAACCCGCGCGCTCCACGATGTCCGGGCTGCAGGTGGTCAACGATCTCGAGTTCACGGTGCGACTCAAGGCACCGACCATCGACTTCGTGTTGCGATTGGGCCACAGCGCCTTTTATCCACTGCCGGACATCGCCTTTCGTGACATGGCGGGGTTCGGTCGCAACCCGATCGGCAACGGCCCCTACCGGCTCACCGACGGCCCGGACGGGCCGGCCTGGGAACACAACGTCAGGATCGACCTGAGGCCCAACCCCGACTATCACGGCAACCGGAAGCCACACAACAAAGGCCTGCGGTTCGAGTTCTACGCCAACCTGGATACCGCCTATGCCGACCTGCTGTCCGGCAATCTCGATGTCCTGGACACGATTCCGCCGAGTGCGCTGCCGATCTACAAGCGCGACTTGGGCGACAACGTCGCCACCGGCCCCGTGGCCGTCAAACACAGTCTCGATACCCCGCTGCGGCTGCCGCATTTCGGCGGCGAGGAGGGCCGCCTGCGTCGGCTCGCGCTGTCGGCGGCCGTCAACCGCGCGCAGATCTGTGCGCACATCTTCGTCAGCACTCGCAGCCCGTCACGCGATTTCACTGCCCAGTCGCTGCCGGGTTTCGATCCGAACCTGCCGGGCAACGACGTATTGAACTTCGATCCGGCTCGCGCGCGGCAACTTTGGGCACAGGCCAACGCGATCTCGCCGTGGAGTGGCCAGTACGCGATCGCCTACAACGCCGACGCCGGAAACCAGGAGTGGGTGGACGCGGTGGCCAACAGCATCAAGAACGTGCTCGGCATCGACGCGGTCGGGGCGCCGCAGCCCACCTTCGCCGGGTTTCGCACCCAGATCACCAACCACACCATCACGACCGCGTTCCGCGCCGCATGGCAGGGCGACTATCCGTCGTTGCTGGAATTTCTCGCACCGCTGTTCGCCACCGGGGCCGGTTCGAACGACGTCGGCTACTCCAACGCCGAGTTCGACGCGGCGCTCGCGGCCGCAGAGGCCGCGCCCACGATGCGGGAGTCGGAAGCCCTGGCCAACGACGCTCAGCGAATCCTGTTCCACGACATGCCCGTTGTCCCGCTCTGGGACAATATCAGCGTGGTGGGATGGTCGATGCAAATCAAGGGCGTGACGGTCACGTGGAACGGCCTGCCCGACTACGAGAACATCGTGAAGGCCTGAGATGGTCTGGTACGTCGTGCGCCGAATCACCGTCATGGTTCCGGTTTTCCTCGGCGCCACGCTGCTGATCTACAGCATGGTCTTCCTGCTGCCCGGTGATCCGATCGCCGCGATGGCGGGGGACCGACCGCTGACTCCCGCGGTGGCCGCGGCGCTGCGCGCCCGCTATCACCTCGACGACCCCTTCCTGGTGCAATACCTGCGTTACCTGGGCGGCATCCTGCACGGCGATCTGGGCCGCTCTTATTCCGGCTTGCCGGTCAGTCTGGTTCTGGCGCATGCCTTTCCGGTGACCATGCGGCTCGCGCTGATCGCGGTGACCGTGGAAGCGGTGCTGGGGATCGGATTCGGTGTGATCGCCGGCCTGCGCGCCGGCGGAATCTTCGATGCCACCGTGCTCATCACCGGGCTGGTGATCATCGCGATCCCGATATTCGTGTTGGGATTCTTGGCGCAATTCCTCTTCGGTGTCCGGCTGGGAATCGTGCCCGTCACCGTGGGCGAGAGGGCAACCCTCGGCCGACTGCTGCTTCCCGGGATCGTCCTGGGCTCGGTGTCGTTCGCGTACGTGGTGCGGTTGACCCGGTCGGCCGTGGCCGCCAACGCCCACGCCGATTACGTCCGCACCGCGACCGCCAAGGGGCTTTCGCGGCCACGGGTGGTGACGGTGCACATCCTGCGCAACTCGTTGATCCCGGTGGTGACCTTCCTCGGCGCCGACCTGGGTGCGCTGATGGGCGGCGCCATCGTGACGGAAGGCATCTTCAACATCCACGGCGTCGGCGGCGTGTTGTACCAAGCCGTCACCCGGCAGGAGGCCCCGACCGTGGTGTCCATCGTGACGGTGCTGGTGCTGATCTATCTGGCGACCAACCTGGTGGTGGACCTGCTGTACGCCGCTCTCGACCCCCGGATTCGCTATGGCTGAGAACATCCCGCAACTCCACGGTTTCTGGCGTGACACCTGGCAGGAGTTGCGTCGGCGCCCGAAGTTCGTCCTCGCCGCGTCGCTGATTGCGTTCATTCTCGTCGTCGCGATGTTTCCCTCGTGGTTCACCGGAATCGATCCCACCTATGCCGACCCCAGCCAAAGCCTGCTCACGCCGTCGGCGGCGCACTGGTTCGGCACCGACCTGCAGGGCCACGACGTCTATGCGCGCACGGTGTACGGCGCCCGCGCCTCGGTCACCGTCGGGCTTGGCGCCACCCTCGCCGTCTTCTTCGTAGGCGGAGCGCTGGGCGCGCTTGCCGGGTTTTACGGAGGCTGGCTCGACGCGGTGGTCTCGCGCATCACCGATGTGTTCTTCGGGTTGCCGCTGTTGTTGGCCGCCATCGTGATCATGGGGGTCATGCGCCACCGAACGGTGTGGACGGTGATCATCATCCTGG
Source organism: uncultured Actinomycetota bacterium (assembly GCA_963785625.1). GTDB lineage: Bacteria > Actinomycetota > Actinomycetes > Mycobacteriales > Mycobacteriaceae > Mycobacterium. The sequence goes on from CAWAWC010000002.1 coordinate 130,174, forward strand.
CCTTATTCGGCTGGCCGCAGGTGGCCAGGATCACGCGTGGCGCGGTGCTGGAGGTACGGGCAAGCGACTATGTGCTCGCGGCGAAGGCATTGGGACTCAGCGATTTCCAGATACTGCTGCGCCATGCGCTGCCGAACGCGCTGGGCCCGGTTTTCGCGGTGGCCACCATCGCCCTGGGCATCTTCATCGTGACGGAAGCATCGTTGTCCTACCTCGGCGTCGGGCTGCCGACGTCGGTGGTGTCCTGGGGCGGCGACATCAACCTGGCGCAGAGCCGGCTGCGGTCGGGCTCGCCGATTCTCTTTTACCCCGCGGGCGCGCTGGCGATCACGGTGTTGTCCTTCATGATGATGGGTGACGCCCTGCGCGACGCCCTGGATCCGGCCTCGCGGGCGTGGCGGGCATGAGCCGCGCCGGCGACGATGCAGTGGGGGCACCGCCCGCTTGCGGGGGACGCAGCGATGAGGTGGGAGCACGCCCCCACAAGTGGGAGGTACCCCCACCCGCTTGCGGGGGAGAGCGGCGCGCCGTGAGTGCCGCAAGGGCGCCGCTGCTGTCGATTGAGGGCCTGGAAGTCACGTTCGGCACGAGCGCCCCGGCGGTTTGCGGCGTAGATCTGACGGTGCTGCCAGGACAGACCGTCGCCGTTGTGGGCGAATCGGGCTCCGGGAAATCCACCACGGCCGCGGCGGTTCTCGGGCTGCTCCCGCCCGGGGGGCGGATCACCGCCGGGCGCGTGTTCTTCGACGGGCGGGACATCACCGGCGCTGACCGCCGGGTGCTGCGCTCGATCAGGGGCCGTTCCATCGGCTACGTGCCGCAGGATCCGATGACCAGCCTCAACCCGGTCTGGAAGGTCGGATTCCAGGTCCGGGAAGCGTTGCGCGCCAACACCAACGGTCGTGAGGCGCGCCGACGCGCGGTCGAGCTGCTCGCCGAGGCGGGTATGCCGGACCCGGCGACACAGGCCGGCCGGTACCCGCACCAGCTGTCTGGTGGCATGTGCCAACGGGCGCTGATCGCCATCGGCTTGGCGGGCCGCCCGAAGCTGCTCATCGCCGACGAGCCGACCTCCGCGCTCGACGTCACCGTGCAGCGACAAGTGCTCGACCATCTGCAGCAGCTCACGGACGAACTCGGCACGGCGCTGCTGCTGATCACCCACGACCTCGCGCTGGCCGCCGAACGGGCCGAGTCGGTCGCCGTCGTGCACCGGGGAGTGGTGGTGGAATCCGGTGCGGCGCGGTCGATCCTGCGGGAACCGCAGCATGACTACACCCGACGCCTGGTCGCCGCGGCACCGTCGCTGACGGTGCGGAGCCGGGCGGTGGCGCGAACGGCGGCCGAACCCGCCGACGACATTCTCGTCGCCTCCCAGTTGACCAAGGTCTACCGCGAGTCCCGCGGGGCGCCGTGGCGGCGAGCGGAGTTTCGCGCCGTCGACGCCGTGTCGTTCCGCCTTCGCCGGGCCAGCACCCTGGCGATCGCCGGGGGGTCGGGCTCGGGGAAGTCCACGCTGGCGCGCATGGTGCTCGGCCTGCTGCAACCGAGCTCGGGGACAGTGCTTTTCGACGGCACCCGGATCGACGGAACGCTGCGCCGGGATCAGGCAATGGCCTTCCGTCGCCGCGTGCAGCCGGTGTTCCAAAATCCGTACAGCAGCCTGGATCCCATGTACTCGGTGTTTCGCACCGTCGAGGAACCCCTGCGGATTCACCGGATGGGCGACCGGGCGCAGCGCGCACAGGTGGTGCACCAGCTTCTCGACCAGGTGGCGCTGCCGTCGTCGGTGCTGGGGCGACTGCCCCGTGAGCTGTCGGGTGGTCAGCGGCAACGGGTCGCGATAGCGCGCGCGCTGGCGCTGCGGCCCGAGGTGTTGGTCTTCGACGAGGCGGTCTCGGCGCTCGACGTGCTGGTGCAGGCCCAAATCCTGGATCTGCTGGGCGATCTGCAGGCGGAACTGGGACTGACCTACCTGTTCATCAGCCACGACCTCGCCGTGATCCGCCAGATCGCCGACGACGTCTTGGTGATGCAGGCCGGCCGGGTCGTGGAGCAGGCGCCCACTGAGGAGTTGTTCACCCGGCCGAAGCACGAATACACCCGTCAGCTGCTGGGGGCCATTCCGCGCGCTCCGAGCGCGCCCCGATAGGTTGGCAAGCTGTGACGGCTGACCCGCTGACCCCCCTCATGGAGCTCCCGGGCGTCGCCGAGGCCAGCGACCGGGCCCGCGACGCGTTGGGTCGCGCGCACCGCCACCGGGCCAACCTGCGGGGCTGGCCGATCACCGCGGCCGAAGCGGCTTTACGGGCGGCACGCGCCTCGTCGGTGCTCGACGGCGGTCCGGTGCGATTGGACGACGTTGCGGAGTCCGCGCAGGTCAGCGATCCGGTGTTCGCCGGGGCGCTGCGGGTCGCCCAGGCACTGGAAGGGGGCGGGGGACCCCTGGTCGCCGTGTGGCAGCGGGCACCGCTGCAGGCCCTGGCACGTCTGCACATGCTGGCCGCGGCCGATCAGGTCGATCCCGACCGGTTGGGCCGCCCGCGGGTCGAGCCCGAGGTCGGCCCGCGTCTGGAGTTGCTGGCGGGTTTGGTGACCGGGCCCACGCGGGCGCCGGCGCCCGTGGTTGCCGCGGTCGCCCACGGGGAACTGCTGACGCTCAAGCCATTCGGCAGTGCGGACGGCGTGGTGGCCCGTGCGGTGTCGCGCCTGGTGACGATCGCCAGCGGAGTGGATCCACACGGGTTGGGGGTCCCCGAGGTGAGTTGGATGCGCCAACCTGCGGCGTATCGCGACGCTGCCCGCGGGTTCGCCGAGGGCTCGCCGGAGGGCGTCGCGACCTGGCTGGTGCTGTGCTGCCGGGCGATGCGAGCCGGCGCGCAGGAGGCTGTGTCGATCGCGGACTCGCTGACGAGTCGTTAGCCGACGTGCTTGAAACGGCAAGGGCTAAATGCGCTTGACAAATGTAAAGCGGGCGGCGTTCCGAATTATTCGGTCCGCCGCCCGCTAACACGGAACCCGGTTACCATGCGTGCATTTCGGGGCTGCGTGGGTGGCCTCGGCGATCTTGCGATGCTTCCGGCTGCAACCCCACCCAAAGGGCCGTCGACACCTTTCGCTTTTCGCAATTACGCAGGCCCGCAGCACTTCTGCCATTATCGCGGCTATGACTCCGCGTGGGTGCCGGGAACCGTGCTAGGTGCCCGGATCGGGAGATCGACCCTTCTCTTCCGGATCGACCTAGGCCTCACCGGGCTTCCGTGGTTTCCTTTGTACTCCTCGACCCGTAGCACAGCAAGGCCCAATTGCGAAGCAAAATCGATTGCGGCGGTAGCACGTTTGCTGGCCGTGAGGACAGCGGCTGTGAACAGCGGCTGTGAACAGCGGCTAGAACGCGAAGCGGCGCAGCAGCGAGTAGGTGATCGCGCCGGCGGCCAGTGCGCTGACGCCCACCGCGGCGGTGGTCGCGACGGCGGCGCCGGACGGCGCCGGAATGCGGTCGCGCAGAGAGACCGGCCGCGAGAACGTCAGCACGGGCCAGCCGCGCTCGGTGGCTTCTCTGCGCAACCCGCGGTCCGGGTTGACCACGCTGGGGTGGCCGACGGCCTCGAGCATCGGTAGGTCGGTGATCGAGTCGGAGTAGGCGTAGCAGTGTTCCAGCGGATAACCCTCGCGGGCGGCCAGCTCACGGATCGCTTGGACCTTGCCCTCGCCGTAGCAGTAAAACCCGACGTCGCCGGTGTACTTGCCGTCCTCGACGACCATTCGGGTCGCCATGGCGTGGGTGGCGCCCAGCGCGCGGGCGATCGGCGCGACGATCTCTTCCCCCGATGCCGAGACCACCACGACGTCGCGGCCGCACAGTTTGTGCGCGGCGATCAGGTCTGCGGCTTCGGCGAAGACCAAGGGGGTCACGATGTCGTGCAGCGTCTCGTTGACGATCGACTTGACCTGCTCCACGTCCCAACCGGCGCACATGTTGGTTAGGTGGATGCGCATCCGGTCCATCTGGTCATGATCGGCGCCGGACAGCAAAAAGATGAACTGGGCGTAGCTCGACTTGAGCACGGCGCGCCGGCTGAGCAGCCCCTGGTCGAAAAACGGTTTGCTGAACGCCAGCGTGCTGGACTTGGCGATGATCGTTTTGTCGAGGTCGAAGAAGGCGGCGGTGCGTGCGCCGAGAGCGCTGGTTCCCCCAGTTTCCGGTGAGGTTTGCTGCTGTGCGGCCGGGTCGGAGACGGTCACCGACCCAGCATAGGTCGGTGATGCCGCGGTGCTGCGAACTTACGCCGGAAAGGACCGCTCAGCAGGGGTGCGATCATTGCCGCCGACAGTGTTTTCGCTTCTCAACGAGTTTTTTGAATCAAAAGGTTCTTGCGTTAGTGCGGACTGTCATGTGTATAGTAAGCATTACTCGGCCTGGCCGAGGGTGTATCAGCCCGACCCCCCGGGGCTGATACACGACGACCCTCGCCTCCTCCCCCCTGGCGGGGGTCGTCCCTTTTCTGGGGTAAGGCGATTACCCGGCGGTGGGTACTTAGACCGCCTCCCCTCGTGTTGCCCGTGACTCGCTGTCCGTGCGCTCGGTGGGCTCCCCGCGGTGCCTTTGTGGGTGCCTTTGTGGGTGGCTTTGTGCACACTCGCGTCTCTCTCCACAAATCCTTCTTTGGGACTGGTGTCCCAAGGTCACTGCCCCGCACGGTGGTCGGGTGACACAGACGAGGGGCACCGCGGCGGCCGGTTCGGTAGGCGTGTTGGCGATGGTGACGGATCCGGGGCTGCGCGACGAGTTGGAGCGGGTGGCCGCGGCCGTGGGTGTTCGAGTGGTGCACGCCGGCGGCGCGTCGCCGGTGAGCCGCAAGACCTGGTTGGCGGCCGCGGCCGTGGTGCTCGACGAGGGCGCGGCGCAGCGCTGCGGACGGGCGGCGCTCCCGCGGCGCGCCCACGTGAGCGTGGTGACCCTCGACGAACCGCTGTCTGCCACCTGGGCGGCCGCCGTCACCGTCGGCGCCGGGCAGGTGCTGCGGCTCCCCGACCAAGAGCGCGAACTGATCCGGGAGCTCGCCGAAGCCGGTGAGGCCGCGCGCGACGACGGGCCGCGCGGGCAGATCGTGGCCGTCATCGGAGGCTGCGGCGGGGCGGGCGCCTCTCTGCTCGCGGTCGCCCTGGCGCAAGCCGCCACCGACGCGTTGTTGGTCGACCTCGACCCCTGGGGCGGCGGCATCGACCTGCTCGTGGGCGGCGAGACCACGCCCGGTCTGCGTTGGCCCGATGTCGCTTTGCAGGGTGGACGGCTCACCTGGTCGGCCGTGCGCGAAGCGCTGCCGCGGCACCGGGGAGTCAGCGTGCTGTCCGGCGCACGGCGAGCGTACGAGATGGACGCCGCGCCGCTAGACGCCGTGATCGATGCCGGACGGCGCGGGGGAGTCACCGTGATCTGCGACCTTCCCCGCCGTCTCACCGATGCGACGCAGGCCGCGTTGGACGCGGCCGACCTCGTCGTCGTGGTCAGCCGCTGCGACGTGCGCGCGTGCGCGGCCACCGGAGCGATGGCACCGGAATTGGCTGCGATCAACCCCAACCTGGGGCTGGTGGTTCGGGGACCTTCGCCGGGAGGATTGCGGGCGGCCGAGGTCGCCGACATCACCGGCCTGCCATTGCTCGCGTCGGTCAGGGCCCAGCCTCAACTCGCCGAGCAGCTGGAACGCCGCGGTCTGCGGTTGGGACAGCGATCTGCGCTGGCCGCCGCAGCGCACCGGGTGCTTGCGGTGCTGCCGCGTGCCCGGTCGGGTCAGGATGGCAGGGCGGCGTGACCGGTTCGCTGATCGAGCGGGTGCGCGAGCGGCTGGCCGCCGAATCCGCCCCGCTGGGATCCTCGTTCAAGCCCAGTGTGGTGGCGGCCGCGATCCGGGCCGAGTCCGGGGGGATGCTCGGCGACACCGAGGTCCTTGCCAATCTGCGGGTGCTGCAGACAGAACTGACCGGCGCCGGCATCCTCGAGCCGCTGCTGTGTGCGGACGGCACGACCGACGTTTTGGTCACCGCCCCCGATGCGGTCTGGTTCGACGACGGAAACGGACTGCGCCGCAGCCACATTCGCTTCACCGATGAAGCGGCGGTGCGCCGGTTGGCCCAGCGGCTGGCCCTGGCTGCCGGTCGGCGGCTCGACGACGCGCAGCCGTGGGTCGACGGCCACCTGAGCGGCATCGGTGCCGGAGGGTTTGCGGTGCGGCTACACGCGGTGCTGCCGCCGGTGGCGGCCGCGGGCACCTGTCTGTCGCTGCGTGTCTTGCGGCCGGCCACCCAGGACTTGGCGGCCCTGGCCGCGGACGGCGCGATCGCACCCCAGGCGGCCATCCTGATCGCCGACATCATCGCCGCTCGCTTGGCCTTCCTGGTGTGCGGCGGAACGGGCGCCGGGAAAACGACGCTGTTAGCGGCGATGTTGGGCGCCGTACCAGCCACCGAACGCATCGTGTGCGTCGAGGACGCCGCCGAGCTGGCGCCCCGGCACCCGCATCTGGTCAAGTTGGTCGCGCGGTGCGCCAACGTCGAGGGCGTCGGCGAAGTCCCGGTGCGCCAACTCGTCCGGCAGGCGTTGCGGATGCGGCCCGACCGCATCGTGGTCGGCGAGGTCAGGGGCGCCGAGGTGGTCGATCTGCTGGCGGCGCTGAACACTGGCCACGACGGCGGCGCGGGCACGGTGCACGCCAACAACCCGGGCGAGGTGCCCGCCCGCCTGGAGGCGTTGGGTGCGCTCGGGGGGCTGGACCGGGCGGCGTTGCACAGCCAACTCGCCGCCGCGGTCCAAGTGCTGCTGCACGTCGCCCGGGACCGCGCCGGCCGGCGTCGGCTCGGCGAGATCGCCGTGCTGCGCAACGTTCGGGGCCAGGTGCGGGCCGTCACGGTCTGGCACGCGGACCGGGGAATGACGGATGACGCGGAGGATCTGCGCCGGTTGCTGCAGAGCCGGATGTCGGCATGAGCGGAATCCCGTTGGCCGCCCTCCTCTTGTCGGTTGCGCTCGTAGCTTATCCGTCCTCACCGCGGCACCGGCTCCCCCGCCAGGAGCCCCGGTCCCGGCGGGCAACGCTTCCCGCCGCGGGTGCAACCGGCTGCATCGCAGCGTGTCTCGTCGTTGCGGCTGCCGCGCTGCTGCCCCTGACGACGATGCTCGCCGCGGGAGTGGTGGGCGCGACGGCGAGCCTGCGCCACCGTCGCCGTCGTCGTCTCCGACGCGCCGTGCACGAGGGCCAAACGCTGGAAAGTGCCCTAGAGGTACTCGTCGGTGAACTGCGGGTGGGCTCTCATCCGGTGCGCGCGTTCTCCGTCGCCGCCGACGAAACGCATGGGGCGGTCGCCGGGTCGTTGCGTGCGGTGGCGGCGCGAGCCGGACTGGGTGCCGACGTCACCGCCGGCCTCCGCGACGTGGCGCGGTCGTCGGCCCTGCCCGCGCAGTGGGATCGACTCGCGGTGTGCTGGCAGCTCGCCTCCGAGCATGGGCTGGCGATCGCCACGCTGATGCGGGCAGCGCAGCGCGATATCACTGAGCGGCAACGGTTCTCGGCGCGGGTGTCGTCGAGCATGGCCGGAGCGCGCGCCACCGCAGCGATCCTTGCGGCCCTGCCGGTGCTGGGCGCCCTGCTGGGTCAGCTGGTCGGAGCCCGGCCGCTGAGCTTCTTGTTGGGTGGGCAGGCGGGCGGCTGGCTGCTGGTCGTCGGTTCGACGCTGGCGTGCGCCGGGCTGCTGTGGTCGGACCGCATCACCGATCGATTCGCGTCATGAACACGGCGGCGGTCCTGCTGGCCGCGGCCCTGTGGATCGGGCCCGGCCCCTCGCTGGTGCGGGCGCGTGCCGGCCTGCCGGCCCATGCGCGGAGGCTGCGGCCGGGGAAACGCTCGGACACCGGCCCGGATCCGCTGGCAATCGCATCCAGTCTCGATGTCCTGGCCGTGTGCCTGACGGCGGGCATGGCGGTGCCGACCGCCGCGGCGGCGACGGCACGGTCCGCGCCGCCGAAGCTGGCCGCGGTATTGCGCCGTGCCGCCGATCTGCTGGCGCTGGGTGCCGATCCCGCTGTCGCGTGGACACATTCGCCAGCAAGTCCGCTCGACACGCAGATCGATGCGTTGCTGCGACTGGCGCGGCGTTCGGCGTCGTCGGGCGCGGCGTTGGCCGGCGGTGTCGCCGATTTGGCCGACCAGTGTCGGCACGACGCCGCGCACGCGGCGGCCGCGGCCGCCGAGCGGGCCGGGGTGCTGATCGCCGGGCCACTCGGCCTGTGCTTTCTGCCGGCGTTCGTGTGCCTGGGCATTGCTCCGGTGGTGGCCGGTCTGGCCGGTGAGGTCCTGCAGTCGGGATTGCTGTGAAACGAAAGATGACATGTATTGGGGACCCCCTCGGCACAGACGCGCGTTGATATGGCGTCAGAAATGTTTCAGGTTCTCGAGGAGGTCCCGATGACCATCGTAGGCGGTTTAGACGTGCACCGACAGCAGATCACCTTTGATTACGTCGACGGCGACGGGTTGGTGCACTGGGGTCAGATCCGCCCGGCGACACGAACTTCGTTGCGTAGCTGGCTTGGCAAGCACTGTCCGGATGGGGATGCGGAGTTCGCGCTGGAGGGCTGCACCGGGTGGCGCTACGTGTGCGAAGAGTTAGCCGTCGCCGGTGCGGTGGCGCATTTGGGTGATCCGGCCGAGACCGCTGCGTTGCGGGGTCCCAAGAAGCGCGCCAAGACCGATCGCGCCGACGCGCGGCTGCTGCGCACCCTGTTGGTGGAGGGTCGGTTCCCGGAGTCATGGATCCCGCCGGCGCATGTGGTGGAGATCCGCACCCTGGGCCGGTTGTATTGCGCCTTGATGGACGAGCGCCGCGCCTGGCAGCAGCGCATCCACGCACAGCTGTTCCACCAGGGCTGCCCACCGATACGGGCGCTGCTATCCGAGGCTGGCCGCGCGGAGCTGGCGACTGTCGAGTTGTCAGCAGTGGGGCGACAGTACGTGGACACCGCACTGCGGCGCATCGATGAGCTCAGTGCCGCGATCGAGCCGCTGCGAACACAATTGGTCAGCTTCGCCCGCCGCCAAGTCGGCTGCCAAGCGCTGCAGCATCATTACGGCGTCGGGTGGTTGTGTGCGGCGATCATCTGGGCCGAGATCGGTGATCCGCGCCGATTCGCTAGCTCTGATCAGCTGGTACGGTTCGCCGGCCTGGATGTCACCGTGTACTCCTCCGACGCCAAACGCTCGCCGGGGCATCTGTCCCGGCAGGGCTCACCCCAGCTGCGGTGGGCCGCGTTTGAGGCGGCCAAGTGCGCGGCTCGGCGCGGTTCTCCGGATCACGCCTACTACCGCAAGCTGGCGGCCAAACGCGACGGCCACAACGGCAAAAACCCCACCCTGGCGGTGGAGCGCAAGATCCTGCGCCGCTGCTATCACAGCCTGCGCGAGCTCGGCGACGCCGCCTTGACGCTGCCCGTCCCCGCACGCCAGGAGGTGGCGGCCTGATCATGCATCGCGCACGTGCCCTGCCCATATATCAGCTGATGCCTGCGGTCGGCTCCCTTGAGCTTCCTGTCGCCACCCCGCTGTTGGGTGGACTTCCCGGAAAGATTGAGCGGCCGCACCTCATCGGCGACCCGCACGTCGGGCACCCCATCAATCATCATGTCGCCCGACCATCGTCCGTGGACCCAGATAAGGCTGGGCGCCGGCACGCGCAACCCGCACATCTGCGCACCTGCACGGGAGGCAGTACATGACTTGAACCACAACGTCTTTGCCTCGTCCCTGCCCGACCAAGTATGCGGTGCATCCTCGTCGGCCTCAAGGTCGTTCGTCCTCGCTGCGCTGCGGGCGCTCCACCTTGACCCCGACTGCGGCCCACCGCAGCAAACACGGGCCAAAACGAGGCCAAACAACCAAGAAATGACCAATGGATCCACCTTTACGGGGGTCCCCAACACAGATAAGGAAGGCATTGATGATCAACGCGTTTCGTCTTTTCCTGGTCCGCGCGATGCTGATGGCCAGCGACGAGTCGGGCATGTCCACCGTCGAATACGCAATCGGCACGATCGCGGCGGCCGCCTTCGGCGCGATCCTCTACACCGTCGTCACCGGCCATTCCATCGTGACGGCGCTGACCAACATCATCGGCCGCGCGCTCAACACCAAGGTGTAGTCGGCAGTGCCGGCGCCAGCACCGTCGAGGCGGCTTTCGCCATCGCCGCGCTGGTCGTGGTGCTGGCGCTGTGCCTGGCCGGCGTCACGGCACTGTCGACGCAGGTCCGGTGCGTCGACGCCGCCCGCGAGGCCGCCCGACTGGCCGCCCGCGGCGACGACCGCTCGGCGGTCGACACCGCTCGCCGCGTCGCTCCCGCGGGCGCGCGGATCCAACTGCGCCGGGACGGCGACTTCGTCACGGCCACGGTCGTCGCGCACTCGAAGCTGTTGCCCGGGCTGGCCATTGCCGCCAAGGCGGTCTCGGCCGCGGAGCCGTCGAGATGATCGGGGATCGGCGACCGTCGTCGCGGCGGCGATGGTCGTGGCGCTGCTCTGGGTCACCGGGGCGGGCGCGTATCTCGGGTCGGCGGTGGTGGCGCGTCACCGTGCCCAGGCGGCGGCGGATCTCGCCGCGCTGGCGGCCGCCGCCCGGTTACCGTCCGGAGCGGCGGCGGCCTGCGCCCGCGCGACGACGGTGGCCCGCGCGATGCGGGTCGACGAAGCCCGTTGCGAGGTGGACGATCTCGACGTCATTGTCACGGTCTCAGTGACGGTCCGGGCGGCTGGAGCCTTCGCCGCGGCGGCGCGGGCCGCCGCGCGGGCCGGACCGGTCGACACGAGGTAACCGCGCCGGTAGCGAGTTAGGCTTCAGCCTCCGGGGGTTTCGGCAGTCCCGCGGCGGCCAGTTCCTCGTCGCTGGGCAACCGCAGGGAGATCAGCCCGGCGAAGACGTCCGGCTCCAGTTCCACCCGGTTGACCGTGACATGCACCGGCACCCAATCGACGTCGTGCCCCCGCATCCGCAGCACCCGGCTGGTCGCGCCGTCGGCGAATTCGGTTGTCATCGCGGACGTTAAATGCTCGTCGTCGGGGTGGACCCACGGCCGCTCGGCCCTGCTGCCGCGCCAGTCGCAAAAGGTGCAGGGCTCGTCCAGCCATTTCAGCAGGGTCCAGTTGTTGAGGTCGACGAGCGCGCGGTGCACCCCGGCCCGGGCTAGCCCGCTGAGGATCCGCTGCGCCAGATCGCCTGTCGACACCACCGGGCCCTTGAGCTCGGAACGCCAGGTGATCGCCCGGGCGACCAGGTGGTCGCGGCCGTCCGGTCCCGGCTCCAGCCCGGTGCGCGCGACGAAACCTATCCGGATGGGATGGCCCTGCCAATCGGTGAGATCCCAGGTGCTGCAGAGCGTTTGGTCGGGCTTGGCCTTGGCCGCCATGGCCAGCACCTTGGTCTCGTTCGGATTGAGTTTGCGCGACGGCAGGTCCTCCGCGAATGCCCTGCCGAAGGTGACTTCCACTTCCGGGTTCTTGCCGCTGTTGGCCAGCGACTCCCGCGTGTCGGTGGCCACGCCCAGCGTCAGGTCCCACTTCAGCGGCCCCGGAGTCGGCCGCTCCGGCGGTTCGGCGTCGGCGGGACCGGTCCACACGTGCACGCCGTGGATGTAGCCGTCGGACATCACCACCGGTTCGGTGCGGATGACGCGGTCGCGCTTGGGGGTGATGCTGGTCAGGCTCTGGCCGGTCTGCACCGACTCGGCGATCGCCGTGCGGACCGCGGAGAGGTAGGGACGGCGGCGCATGAACGTGTTGATGGGGACCAGATCCTTCAGTTGCCGCCCCTGCGCCACCACGGCCGGGTCGCCCCCCAACGTCTCCACGAGCAGCCAGTCGTGGGTCATGGCGCCGATTTTACGGTGGTAGGGCGTGACGGGCGGGCTTGGGGTGAACCGTGCCCGGCCGAGACGGACATCAGCTCAGCGTGGACCCAACTCGGCAAGCACCATTCGCAGCACCCGTACGGCGCCCGCCTTGTCCAGCGGGTCGTTGCCGTTGCCGCACTTCGGTGACTGCACGCACGACGGGCATCCGCTCGGGCATTCGCAGGCTTCGATGGCCGCAGCTGTGGCACCCAACCAGGTGCGTGCCTCACGGAAGCCGCGTTCGGCGAACCCCGCCCCGCCCGGATATCCGTCGTAGACGAACACGCTGGGCAGCCCATCGGGACCGACCGCGGTGGACATGCCGCCAATGTCACCGCGGTCGCAGCTGGCCACCAGCGGCAGCAGTCCAATGGCGGCATGCTCGGCGGCATGCAAGGACCCAGGAATCCGGGGCGCCTCGATATCGTTGTGCTGCAACGCTTCCGGTGTGATGGTGTACATCACCGCGGTGGTGGGCAGTGTGTTCGCGGGCATGTCAAGCTCGATGAAGTCGATCACCTCCCCGTTGAACCGGCGGCGGAGATAGCCGACCACCTGGTTGGTGACGGTCACCGGCACCACGCCCAGGGCGACGGGGCCGAACGTCAAACGCTCCCCGGTGCCGGTGACGGCGATGTCGGTGATTTCCCGCGCGAACGTCGCGTAGCCCGGATCCTCGGCGTGGACGAAGGCGATCCCGTCCTCGGTGTCCAGGGAGTCGACGACGTAAGTCTCGCCCTGGTGCAGGTACACAGCTCCCGGGTGGACGCAGGTCGGGGCTTGGCCCACGCCGGCGCTGCCCAGCAACCGCCCGGTGTCCGCCTCGACGATGACGATCTGCCCGCCCGTCGAGCCCCGGATGTCCACCGCGCCATGTGGTTCCAGGCCGGGCGCGGGAAAATACTTGCCGTTGCGCCGCCGCAGCAGCCCTTTCTCAACCAACTCGTCGACCAGGCCCGTGGCCACCTCCATCGCGCCGAAATCGCGGACCTCGGCTTCATCGAGCGGTAACTCGGTCGCGGCACAGAGCAGTTGCGGACCGAGAAGGTAGGGGTTGGTGGGATCGATCACGACCCGCTCGACCGGCTTGTCCAACAGCGCGGCCGGATTGTGCACCAGGTAGGTGTCCAGCGGATCGTCGCGGGCGATCAGCACGACCAGCGCACCCTGGCCGCGCCGGCCGGACCGTCCGGCCTGCTGCCAGAACGAGGCCACCGTTCCCGGGAACCCCGCGAGCACCACCGCGTCCAACCCTGCGATGTCGACACCCAGCTCCAGGGCATTGGTGGTCGCCAGGCCGCGCAGCCGGCCCTCGGCCAGGGCGCGCTCCAGCGCGGTGCGGTCCTCGGCGAGATAACCGGCCCGGTACGACGCCACCTTGTCGGACAGCTCCGGGGCAATGTCAGCCAGCCGCGCCTGCGCGCCCAGCGCGGTCAATTCCGCGGCGCGACGTGACCGGACGAACGTCAGCGTCTGGGCCCCCTCCGCGATCAGGTCGGCCATCACCCGCGCCGCCTCGGCACCGGCCGAGCGGCGTACCGGCGCCCCGTTCTCGCCCATCAGGTCGGTCCGCAGTGTGGGCTCCCACAACGCGACCGTCCGCGCCCCCTGCGGGGAGCCGTCATCGATCACCTCCTCGACCGGAAGGCCGATGAGCCCGGCGGCCGTCGCGCCGGGCGAATCCGTCGTCGCGCTGGCGAAGATGACCGTCGGTGCCTTACCAGGCTCAGGCGCGTATCGCGCGCACAGCCGCAACAGCCGACGCAGCACCATCGCCACGTTCGAGCCGAAAACACCTCGGTAGTAATGGCATTCGTCGACGATCACGAACCGTAGGCCACGCAGGAAAACGGCCCAACGGGGATGGTTGCGCAGGGTTGACAAATGGATCATGTCCGGGTTGGAGAACAACCAGCGCGAGCGTTCCCGCGCGAAGCGGCGCACCTCGCTGGGACTGTCACCGTCGTACGCGGTCGGCGCGACGTCGTGCAGCCGCGGGATGGCGGCGGTCAGCTCGTGCGCGGCGCGCAACTGGTCATGACCGAGCGCCTTCGTCGGCGACAGGTACAGCACCCGGGCCCGCGGATCCGTCGCCAGCGTGTTGAGGACGGGAAGTTGATAGGCCAACGACTTGCCCGACGCGGTGCCCGTGCTGACCACCACATGGCGTCCGGCGTGGGCCAGCTCCGCGGCCGCGAACTGGTGTGACCACAGACAGCTGATGCCGCGGTCGGCGAACGCGCGGATGACGTCGGGTTCGGCCCACTCCGGCCACTCGTGCGGCCGCCCGCCGCGCGCGGGGAGCTCGGCAACATGGCGCAGCGGATGCTCACCAGACGCGGTGCCGGCGAGCGCGACGGCAAGCAGGTCGCTGCCGAAGCTCGCCAAATTCACAACCTCCTAACACCCCCAGGCGACACAAGTCTGTCGCCGACGCGATGAACATGATTGGATGATGGCGGTCGCAGCTTCTGTGTTCGTGTCAAACTTTCGCAGGATCGACGTTGCGGCCGCGGTTCCTGCGAGGTTAATCGGTCGGGTGAAGTTCCGGCGACTCAGCGAGGTATGGCGGTCGTTACCAGGCCCGGGGCACCGAAAGGCGGTGCCCCGCACCCAGAAGAAAAGGAAAGATCGAGAGATGCCACAGGGAACTGTGAAGTGGTTCAACGCGGAGAAGGGCTTCGGGTTCATTGCTCCCGAAGACGGTTCCGCGGATGTGTTTGTCCACTACACGGAGATCCAGGGTTCGGGCTTCCGCACCCTTGAAGAAAACCAGAAGGTCGAGTTCGAGATCGGCCACAGCCCTAAGGGCCCCCAGGCCACCGGAGTCCGCCCCGCCTAAACGGAGCAGATTCTCCACGGAAACCCCCCGTGCAGCCCCGCCTAGCGGGCCCGCCGGGGGGTTTTCGCTTCCCAATTCGTGGCCGCAAAACGGCGCGCCGGACGCTGCACGACGTGAATCCGCGACCTGGCCTACTGTCGTTGGCGTGAGCCAGCTCTCCTTCTTCACAGCGGAGTCGGTGCCGCCCGCGGTCGCCGATCTCTCCGGGGTGCTGGCGGCCCCCGGCCAGATCGTCCTGGTTGGCGCCCCGCATGAAAGTGGGGCCAAGGGTGCCCGGCTTTCGGTGGTGGTGGACAAGCTTTGGCGGGCCACGGCGCTGGCCGAGATGATCCGGGAGGCGGGCCTGGTGCCCGAGATCGGCCGCACCGACGAAGACACCCCGCTGGTGCGGACGGCGGTGACCCCGTCGCTGGTCGACCTGGCCGCCGAATGGACGCGCGGCGCGGTCAAGACCGTGCCGCCGCGCTGGCTGCCCGGCCCCCGGGAGCTGCGGGCGTGGGCGCTGGCGGCCGGCAGCCCCGAGGGCGACCACTATCTGCTCGGTCTGGACCCGCACGCGCCCGACACCCATTCCCCGCTGGCGTCGGCTCTGATGCGGGTCGGGATCGCGCCCACCCTGATCGGCACCCGCGGCGGCCGGCCGGCGCTTCGGATCAGCGGGCGCCGCAGGCTATCGCGCCTGGTAGAGAACGTGGGGGAGCCCCCCGCGGGCGCCGAGGCGCAATCGCTATGGCCCCGGGTATAACGGCCGGATAGGATCGGCGTTTCCGCCAGCCGGTTTGCGCAGGCCCGCCCAAGGGTGCGAAATTGTCAGGTGCCCGACGGCGACGGAACGCCGGCGTACTGAAATTTCCGCGGAATTTTCGACGCCGGCCTGTCATTCTTCGGGCAGGGCGGTCTCGCAGGGGGCCGGTACAAGAGATGGAGCGTAACCGTAGTTGGCTGACCCGAAACTGAAAGACCCTAAAGGCCCTGGCAGTGGCCCGAATGGGAGCCGCAGGCGACTCGTCATCGTCGAGTCGCCGACCAAGGCGCGCAAACTGGCCGGCTACCTGGGCCCCACCTACATCGTCGAGTCGTCCCGAGGGCACATCCGCGACCTGCCCCGGGCCGCGGCCGACGTCCCCGCGAAGTACAAGTCGGAGCCGTGGGCCCGGCTGGGAGTCAATGTCGACCATGACTTCGAACCGCTCTACATCATCAGCCCGGAGAAGAAGAGCACCGTCAGCGAGCTGAAGGGCCTGCTCAAGAACGTCGACGAGCTCTACCTGGCCACGGACGGTGACCGCGAGGGCGAAGCCATCGCGTGGCACCTGCTGCAAACCCTCAAGCCGAACATCCCGGTCAAGCGGATGGTCTTCCATGAGATCACCGAGCCCGCGATCCGCGCGGCCGCCGAGCACCCCCGCGACCTGGACATCGACCTGGTCGACGCGCAGGAAACCCGCCGCATCCTGGACCGGCTGTACGGCTACGAGGTCAGCCCGGTGCTGTGGAAGAAGGTCGCGCCCAGGCTGTCGGCGGGCCGGGTCCAGTCGGTGGCCACGCGGATCATCGTGCAGCGGGAACGCGACCGCATGGCGTTCCGCAGCGCCTCCTACTGGGACATCGTCGCCCAGCTGGACGCCAGCGTGTCCGACCCGCAGGCCCAGCCGCCCACCTTCGCCGCCCGGCTGACCAACGTCGATGGCCGGCGGGTGGCCACCGGCCGCGATTTCGACTCGCTGGGCCGGCTGCGCAATAGGGGCGGCGAGGCCGCCACAGACGTGATAGTGCTGGACGAGGCTCGGGCGACCGAGCTGGCCGCGGCGTTGCGGGGCGCGCAGCTGAGCGTGGCGTCGGTGGAGGAGAAGCCCTACACCCGGCGCCCCTACGCGCCGTTCATGACGTCGACGCTGCAACAGGAGGCCGGCCGTAAGCTGCGGTTCTCCTCCGAGCGCACGATGAGCATCGCACAGCGGCTCTACGAGAACGGCTACATCACTTATATGCGTACCGACTCGACCACGCTGTCGGAGTCGGCTATTAACGCCGCGCGCACCCAGGCGCGCCAGCTCTACGGCGCGGAGTACGTTTCCCCGTCGCCGCGGCAGTACACCCGCAAGGTGAAGAACGCGCAGGAGGCCCACGAGGCGATCCGGCCCGCCGGCGACACGTTCGCCACCCCCGACGCGGTGCGCCGCGAACTGGACGGCGACGAATTCCGGCTCTACGAGCTCATCTGGCAGCGCACCGTGGCCTCGCAGATGGCCGACGCCCGCGGGACCACGCTGAGCCTGCGGATCGCCGGATCCGCGGGGGACCGGGAGGTGGTGTTTTCCGCGAGCGGGCGCACCATCACGTTCGCCGGCTTCCTCAAGGCCTACGTCGAAACGGTGGACGAGCTGGTCGGCGGCGAGGCCGACGACGCCGAAAGCCGGCTGCCGCAGCTGACCGAGGGGCAGCGGCTGGCGGCCCTCGAACTCAACCCGGACGGCCACGCCACCAGCCCGCCAGCGCGCTACACCGAGGCGTCGCTGGTCAAGGCGCTCGAGGAGCTGGGCATCGGCCGCCCGTCGACGTACTCGTCGATCATCAAGACCATCCAGGACCGCGGCTACGTGCACAAGAAGGGCAGCGCCCTGGTGCCCTCGTGGATTGCGTTCGCCGTCACCGGGCTGCTGGAACAGCACTTCGGCCGGTTGGTGGACTACGACTTCACCGCGGCCATGGAAGACGAGCTCGACGCGATCGCCTCGGGTCAGGAGCGACGCACCGATTGGCTCAACAACTTCTACTTCGGCGGCGACCACGGGGTGCCCGATTCGGTGGCCCGCTCCGGCGGGTTGAAGAAGCTCGTCGGCGTCAATCTGGAAGGCATCGACGCGCGAGAAGTCAACTCCATCAAGTTGTTTGACGACGCGCAGGGTCGTGCCGTGTACGTACGGGTGGGCAAGAACGGGCCTTACCTGGAGCGCATGGTGGCGGGCGACGACGGGGAGCTCACGCCGCAGCGGGCCAACCTCAACGACTCCCTGACCCCCGACGAGCTCACCCTTGAGGTGGCCGAGGAGCTGTTCGCCACGCCGCAAGAGGGACGCAGCCTGGGCGTGGATCCCGAAACCGGGCATGAGATCGTCGCCAAGGACGGCCGGTACGGGCCGTACGTGACCGAGCTCCTGCCGCCGCGGCCTGACGAGGATGTGAGCGGTGCCCCCGCGAAGAAGGGCAAGAAGGCCTCCGCTTCTAAAGCCCCCAAACCCCGGACCGGTTCGCTGCTGCGCAGCATGGATCTGCAGACGGTCGCCCTCGAGGACGCGTTGAAGCTGCTGTCCCTGCCCCGGGTGGTCGGCGTCGACCCGTCCTCCGCCGAGGAGATCACCGCGCAGAACGGCCGCTATGGCCCATACCTGAAGCGCGGCACCGATTCTCGGTCCCTGGCGACCGAGGACCAGATCTTCGACATCACCCTCGACGAAGCGCTGAAGATCTACGCCGAGCCCAAACGCCGCGGCCGGCAGAGCGCCGCCGCGCCGCCGCTGCGCGAGCTGGGGACCGACCCGGCGTCGGGCAAGCAGATGGTGCTCAAGGATGGCCGATTCGGGCCCTACGTCACCGACGGCGAGACCAACGCGAGCCTGCGCAAGGGCGACGACGTGGCGTCGCTCACCGACGAGCGCGCCGCGGAACTGCTGGCCGACCGCCGCGCCCGCGGTCCGGCGAAGCGGCCCGCGCGAAAGACCGCCCGCAAGGCGCCAGTCAAAGCAGGGGCGAAGAGGGCCGCCAAGAAGAGCTAGCGGCGTGCCCGGCTGGGTACCTCTTCGGGCTCTGAACCCGCCGCGGCTGCGGCCAGATGCACCGGACGGGCCAGCTGGGTGGGCACCGTGCGGCCGCGCAGCTCGACGACCTCGCCGACATCCCAGCAGAGGGCTTCGGCGTCCAGCGCGCCGCTGACCGCAATCGCCGAGGCCAGCACGTGGCCGGGCTCGAGCTTGGCCAGCTCGGTCAGCCGCGCGGCCTCGTTGACCGGGTCGCCGATCACCGTGTACTCGAAGCGGGCCTGGGCGCCGATGTGGCCGGCGATGGCCCTGCCGGCCGAGACCCCGATCCCGAACTCGGCGGACCCGATCACCGGGAGGAGTTCGTCGTGCAGCTCGCGGGCGGCGGCGAGCGCTCCGCCGGAGGCGTCGGGGTGTTCGATCGGCGCACCGAAGATGGCCAGCGCGGCGTCGCCCTGGAACTTGTTGACGAAGCCGCCGTGCTTGCCGACGGTTTCCACCACCACCCGGAAGAACTCGTTGAGCAGGTGGACCACCTCGGCGGGCGGGCGTGTCGCGGCCAGCTGGGTGGAACCGACCAGGTCCACGAACAGGACGGCGACGTGGCGCTCCTGGCCGCCCAACTCGGTGCCGCGCTCCAGGGCCCGGCGGGCCACGTCTTCGCCCACGTAGCGACCGAACAGGTCACGCAGCCGCTGTCGCTCGGACAGGTCGCGCACCATGTCGTTGAACCCGGCTTGCAGCAGGCCCAGTTCGCTGGCGTCGTAGATCTGCATGTGGGCGTTGTAGTTGCCGCGCTGCACCTCGCTCAGCGCCCAGCGAAGCTGGCGCAGCGGGTCGGCGATCGACATGGCCACCAGCAGCGTGCTCACCCCGCCGATGCCCAGCGCCGCCACAGCCAGCAAGACGATGGGGGTGAACAGCTTCTCCGGCGTGGCGTGCAGCAGCGAGGCCTTGTCGGCCACCACCGCCAGCACGATCGCCAGCACCGGCACGGCGGTGGACAGCGTCCAGGTCAGCATCTGCCGCAGGATCACGCCGGGCGCCTTGACGTTCTCCGGCACCCCGCTGCGTAGGGCGGCGACGGCCACCGGGCGCAGCACCCGCTCAGACTGCAGGTAGCCGATGATCGCGGTCGCCGCGGCACCGAGCCCCGTGGCGACCGCCACGACGGGCGCGGAGTACCGCGCCACCGACCAGCTCGCCACGATGAACACCACGCCGCCGATGCACCAGGCCACCATGCTGGTGACCGTGCGGTAGAACGGCATCCGCAGCGCGCGGCTGCGCGCCAGCTCGGTCGCGGTCGGGTCGGCCTCGGCGAGCAGGTTGTCGCGGCGCTGCCATCGGAAGACCGGCATCAGCAGCTTGAGGTTGACCAGCCAGCCCGCGAGGAACAAGACGATCAACGAAGTGGCGAAAATCGCCAGGTTCATCGCCGGCAGATCCTGCAGTTGGATGCGGTCCTGGGGTGGCAGGGCATAGCGCAGGAAGCCGAGCACGAAGAGGGCGCCGATGATGTCGGCCTGCAGCATGCTCAGCGAGAACAGCGGCCACGGGGTGCGCACCACCCACCGGACGAATGCGCTGATCCGCCCGGGCAGTGCTGCCGCTGTTGCCATCAATCCACCGTATCGGTCGGCATGGACTTGTCGGAAACTTACAACCGTCTCGGCAAGTCGCCCCATACCGCCGGAACGCCCCGAAATGTCACGGGATTGTCGCGAAGCGGTGGCCAGTCGGTATCTGTCGGCTGGGATCACTACTGTTACCGGTGATGTCCAGGGTGTTTACGCGGCTGGTAGGCCAAGCCGCGGTCGAGGCGGAGCTGCTCGCCGCCGCCAGGGCGGCCCGTGGTGATTCGCTTCACAGCGACGCTATTGACGGGACTATGACACACGCCTGGCTCATCACCGGCCCGCCCGGATCCGGGCGCTCGGTCGCGGCGCTGTGCTTCGCGGCCGCGCTGCAATGTACGTCCGACGGGGAGCCGGGGTGCGGCAGCTGCCGGGCGTGCACGACGACGATGGCCGGCACCCACGCCGACGTGCGGCGGGTGATTCCCGAGGGCCTGTCCATCGGCGTGGACGAGATGCGGGCCATCGTGCAGATCGCGTCGCGGCGTCCGACCACCGGACACCGGCAGATCGTGGTGATCGAGGACGCCGACCGGTTGACCGAAGGTGCGGCGAACGCCCTGCTGAAGATCGTCGAGGAACCGCCGCCGTCGACGGTGTTCCTGCTGTGCGCGCCGTCGGTGGATCCCGAGGACATCGCGGTCACCTTGCGATCCCGGTGTCGGCACGTCGCGCTGGTCACGCCGCCGACCGACGCGATCGCGCGCGTGCTTCTCGACAGCGAGGGCCTGACCCCCGACGTAGCGAACTGGGCGGCGTCGGTCAGCGGCGGGCATGTGGGGCGGGCCCGCCGGCTGGCCACCGACCCCGAGGCCCGGCAGCGACGCGAACGCGCGCTGGGGCTGGTGCGCGACGCGGCGACCCCGTCGCGGGCCTACGCCGCCGCCGAAGAACTGGTGGCCGCCGCCGAAGCCGAGGCGGTGGTGCTGACCGCGGACCGGGCCGAGGCCGAAACCGAGGAACTGCGGACGGCCCTCGGGGCCGGGGGCACGGGGAAAGGCACCGCGGGCGCTTTGCGCGGTGCCGCGGGTGCGATCAAGGATCTGGAGCGGCGGCAGAAGTCGCGTCAGACCAGGGCGTCGCGCGATGCGCTGGACCGGGCGCTGATCGACCTGGCGACCTATTTCCGGGACGCGCTCGTGGTGTCGGCCGGCGCGGGGGTGCGCGCCAACCATCCCGACATGGTCGACCGGGTAGCCGCGCTGGCCGCCCATGCCTCGTCTGAGCGGCTGCTGCGCTGCATGGAGGCGGTGCTCGAGTGCCGGGAGGCGCTGGCGATCAACGTCAAGCCCAAGTTCGCCGTCGACGCCATGGTCGCCACCATCGGCCAGGAACTTGGGTGACTGATTTCGTCCGGACTTGGGCGGGCCGGTCCGCCTGCCGTAGACTCGTGCCGCCCGGCGTGACGGCATGCCGCCTTAGCTCAGTCGGTAGAGCGATTCACTCGTAATGAATAGGTCGGGGGTTCGATTCCCCCAGGCGGCTCCAATCTTTTCGGCGAGCGTCACGCCAGAGTGACCCTGAACCTCCAGCGTCATGTCAGCGTGACCGTGGATGGCTATGCGCCCCACTCAGGCCGGCGCCAAGAACCCCACCGGACCCGACGCGAGGCACAACGACAGCGCGATCGTGTCGGCGCGGACGGTGATCGCGTCGCCGGCGCCCGGCAACCGGGCGAAGACTCGGTTGAGGCCCGGGTGCACCGGGACTTTGACGTCGGGTCCCTGCGTCAGCGACAACGTCATCGACCCGTCGCTGTTGGCCAGGTAATTGAGTTCGACGGTCCAGTCCGCGGGCAGCAGCGGGCCGTCGAGGACCAGCCGCGCCGGCCGGTCCTGCTGCGCGAAGTAGCCGCACCGCGGCATGGGACCGGCCACTATCGTGCGCACCCACGTCACGCGGGCGGGGATCAGCCGGCCCGCGCTGTCGAGCATCCGCAGTTGCGTTGTCGCCGAAGCGAACTCGGGCCTGTCCCGGAGCAGGGCGAACATGTGGCTGGCCAGGTTCTCCGGCGCGGCCACCCGCTGCAGCACCAGCGGATCGACCTCCTGGTCCAGCAGCGGGGCATTCGAGGCCGCGTGCGCGGCGGCCAATCCGGCCCGAGCGTTCCGCAGGTAGGGCTGGGCGGGGTTGTCCCGCCAACTGCTCAGAAATGTCGCCGTCGAGTTCAGGCTGCTGGCCACGAACAACACGGCCAAACCCACGGTCGCCAGAGTCCGTCTCGGGGAGGCGTCCAGCCAACGCGGCGCATCCGATCGGTTCGGGGCGCTCAACGCGACGGCGGCCAGCAGCGCCAGCACGACGGCCAGATCCGGTAGATACCGCAGGGTCTGGGCGAGTTCCAGGGCGGTCTGCTTCGACGACCGCATCAGGTAGATCGGCACCTGGCAGGCGACGGCATAACCGGCCGCGGTCAGCCACACCAGGCCGACGCGTTGCTTGCGGATCAGCGACACCGCCAGCACCCCCACCAGCACCAGCCAGCCCAGCGCCATCACCGACGGCGGCGGCGTGGCCCACGGCGAGGCCGGCGCCCATCGATCCCAGTGCCACGGTCCGCCGGCCAGCCCCGGCACGATGCCGTGCGTGATCGACCGCCACAGCAGGTCCCCCGTCATCGTCGGGTCGAAACTCCACCGCCGCTGGTTGACCACGGCCAGGTACACCGCGACCCAGCCGGCGGTCAGGGCCAGCGCCGCGATCCACAGGCGCACGCCGGCCCGCCACACCGTCGTCAAGGCGGACCCCTGACCCCGCACGTGACGCAGCAGGGCGGCCACGGCGAAGGCGACGAAAGGAATCACCGCGGCCTTCTCGAAGAACAGCAGCCCACCGAGGTACACGAGCGTGCCGGTGGCCGCGTAGCGCCGGTTGCCGGTGCGCACCAGCAGGACCGCGTCGGTGCACACCCAGGCCAGCGCGGCCAGCATCGGCAGCGAGTTCAGCGCCGCCGCCCACCACGCGAACCCCGGCACGGCCAGCGGTGTGAACAGCGCGAACGTCAGCGGAATCAGCAGAACCCACCGCCAGCCGAGGATGACGTACAGCGCGCGCAGCAGGGCCAGCGAGGCCAGCAGTTGCAGCGCCAGCAGGCTGATCGCCGGCCACGCCCAGTCCAGCGGCGCCAGCCGGATGATGGTCCCGGCCAGCAGGAAGGCGCCCGGCATCACGTGCCCGTCGTGGTCGTCGAACAGGTACGACGGCGACAGCAGGTTGTGCGTGCCCGCCTTGCCGATGAGGATCAGGTCGTCCCAGTAGAAGTAGCCGCCGAACGCCAGCGCGGCGCGCACCGCGAGCTGCACCACGATCAGCGCGGCGGCGGCCAGGGCCACTTTGGGTACCGGGGTCGTCCGCGCCGCCCCCCGGTATGGTGGGCCGGTGCGCGCACTGGTTACCGGGGCAGCCGGATTCATCGGCTCGACGCTAGTCGACCGCCTGCTGGCCGACGGTCACACGGTGGTGGGGCTGGACAATTTCGCCACCGGTCGCGCGACCAACCTCGAGCATCTGGTCGACAACCCCGCGCACGTCTTCGTCGAGGCGGACATCGTCGACGCCGATCTGAACGGCATCCTGGGCGAGCACCGGCCGGAGGTGGTGTTCCACCTGGCGGCGCAGATCGACGTGCGGCACTCGGTGGCCGACCCGCAGTTCGACGCGTCGGTCAACGTCATCGGCACCGTGCGCCTGGCCGAGGCGGCGCGGCGCGCGGGTGTCCGCAAGGTCGTCCACACGTCGTCGGGCGGGTCCATCTACGGCACCCCGCCGCGGTACCCGACCCCCGAAACCGTGCCCACCGACCCGGCGTCGCCCTACGCTGCGGGCAAGGTCGCCGGCGAGATCTACCTGAACACGTTCCGCCACCTGTACGGGCTGGACTGCTCGCACATCGCGCCCGCCAACGTCTACGGCCCCCGCCAGGACCCGCACGGTGAAGCCGGCGTGGTGGCGATCTTCGCGCAGGCGCTGCTGTCGGGTAAGCCGACCAAGGTGTTCGGCGACGGCACCAACACCCGCGACTACGTATTCGTCGACGACGTGGTGGACTCGTTCCTCAAGGCCGCCGGGGACGCCGGCGGCGGGCAGCGGTTCAACATCGGCACCGGAATCGAAACCTCGGACCGGCAACTGCATTCGGCGGTAGCGGCCGCGGTCGGCGGGCCCGACGACCCGGAGTTTCATCCGCCGCGGCTCGGCGACCTCAAGCGGTCCTGCCTCGACATCGGCTTAGCGGCAAAGGTTTTGGGCTGGCGTCCGCAAGTTCAGCTGGACGAGGGCATTCGTCGCACCGTCGACTACTTCCGCCACGCCCACAGGGCTTGACCCGCCGCCGAGCGTGCACTGGCTGCGAAAATCCGGCGATTTTTTCGCGCTCACTACACATTCGACGCCGACTCGGGCGCCTGTGCGCCCTCCAAGGCCACGGCGCGCGCAAGCCGTGCGTAGCGCAACTCCAGGTCCTTGAATCGCATGTACGTGCTCAGCGTGGTGAAAATGAACGCCATGATCAGGGCGTAGAGCATCAAGTCGGTGCCGCGGCCAATCCCGAACCAGTGCGCGACCACCGTGGTGTCGTCGGGCCGCAGCACGGCATAGATACCGGCCAGCACGAACAAGACGTAACCCACCTTCACCCATGCCCGGGACCGTGCGTTCCTGCGGGACCGCAGCAGATACACCAGCAGGGCGACTATCGAGGAGATCAGCAGCACCTGGATCCAGTTCATCGTGGCATCCTCCCTCGCAGCAGTCCGTCGAAGATGATGTTGACGCCGTTGAGGAGCGGCTGGCCCTTCGACTTGGAGTATTCGGTGTAGAGCACCTCAACCGGATATTCGGCTACACGCCAATGGTTTTCGGCGATCAAGGCGATGAATTCGTTGGCGTGGCTCATGCCGCTCATGGTGAGGTTCAGCCCGTCGGCAACCTTCTTGTTGAACACCCGCAGGCCGTTGTTGGTGTCGGTCAGGCCGAGCCGGCGACCGCGCCGGCTCAACCGTGCGGCCGTGCGCAGCACGATGCGCTTCACAAACGGCGGGCGGCTGCCGTCCCGCCTGGCGAACCGGGTCCCGATGACGACGTCGACGTCACCCACGCCGAGCCGGTCGATCATCGCGGCGACGTCCTTGACGCGATGCTGGCCGTCGGCGTCGAACGTGGCGAAGACCTGCGCGCCCGGCTGCTTGCGCGCGTACTCGACCCCAGTTTGGATGGCCGCACCCTGGCCCAGGTTGACCGGATGGCGCACCAGGTGAGCCCCGGCCCGCCGGGCGATCTCGCCGGTGCCGTCGGTGCTGCCGTCGTCCACGCACACGACATGGTCGAAGACCGAGCGCACATCGGCGATCACCTCGCCGATGACGGCGGCTTCGTTGAAGGCGGGAACGACGATCCAGACTCCCGGGCAATGCGTTTCACTAGCCATTACAAGCCACAAGGTACAGGCGGCATCAGCCAGTCAAGCGTCCGGCGCGCGCCAGCGCCAGCAGATGCACGCCGATTCCGACCAGCGGGCCGCACGACAGCGCGACCACGGTGCGGGCCGGGAGCGGCAGCGGCAATGTCAGCAGCAGACCCGAGGCCAGCGTCGCGCCGACCCACCCCAGCGAGTAGGCGCGGTGCAGCGCGGCCGCGACCGCAGCGGCGCCGGTGAGTGTCAGCACGGCGATCGCCACCGCGGCCCCCGTCAGCCACGCCAAAAGAGCGCCGCTGGCCTGGTATTGCGGCCCGAACGCCACCCGCAGCAACCACGGGCCGACGATGCCCGCCGCGAGCACGCCGACCGCGCCGATCGCGCCGATAATGGCCGCCGGCCTGGCCAGCGCCCGGACCCGGTCGCTGCGCTGGTCGACCAAATGCGCGATCAGATTGCCCTGCATGGCCGTCAGCGGCACCAGCAGCGGTGCGCGGGTCAAGGCCACGGCCAGGATGATCACCCCGCCCTGGGCGCCCAGCTGATTGCTGGTCAGCTTCAGCAGGACCGGGAACCCCATCACCAGGATCGCGCTGGCGCCCGCGGCGGTGACCGAGTGGGCGGCGCCCCGCAGGAAGGTCGCGGTGCCCCCCTGCGTCAGCAGGCGGGTCGTGGCGCGTGCCGGGGCTGAGGCGACCAGCATGATCAGCCAGGCCACCGCCCCGCCCACGGTGGCCCACAAGAACCCGGCCAGGCCCCATCCGAGCAGGAACGTGGCGGTCGCGATGGCCACCCGGATGACCGCGTCGGTCACCATCAGCCCTCCGTACCGAGACCACTGATCGGTGCCGGCCAGCATGCCCAGCAGGGTGGCGTGCAGGCAGAAGCCGGCCAGCCCCACGCTGAGCAGGCCCACCGACAACCAGCGCGCCTCGACGAATACCCGTCCGCTCCACAGCGGCGAGCTACCGGCGATCAGGACGGCCGCGGCCACGCCGATCAGCGCCGCGACCCGCAGCGGATGGGTTTGCCCCGTCGGCACGACCTCGGTGGCATACCGCGTCGAGCGGACCTCCCGGGTGGTTTCCTGCAGTAGGCCGTTGGCCGCGCCGGTGACCAGACCGAACGCACCCCAAAACACCCCGAAGATCGAGAAGCCGCTCGGAGCCAGGTCGCGGGCCGCCAGGTAGATCACCGCGTAACCGCACAGCGCGGTCACCGCGGTCGCGGTGCCGACCCGGGCTACGCTGCCGCGCGCGACCGGCCCCCTCGAGGCCCCGACTTCGGTCACCGGGGCAGCGTTTCCAGGCCGATTGGCCCGATGTACCGCAGTATCGCCACACCTGAAAATAGTAGGTGGGCCGGCACCGACGGCCCGCTCTCGCGACGCGGTTCGCTATGGTGGGCGGCTGTCGGGAAGGATTCATGGCCGCGTTCCGCATCTTCGGGATTTCGGTGCTGGTCACCGGGGCGGCCCTTGCCGTCGGCTACGCGCGCGGCGGCCCGCAGGATCTCTTTCTGCTGCTGGCGCTGGCCCTCCTCGAGGTCTCGCTGTCGTTCGACAACGCCATCGTCAATGCCGCCATCCTGCAGCGGATGAGCCCGTTTTGGCGGCAGATGTTCCTGACGATCGGGATCCTCGTCGCGGTGTTCGGCATGAGATTGTTCTTCCCGTTGCTCATCGTGTGGGCGACTGCCGGTATCGAGCCGGTTCGCGCGATGCAGTTGGCGCTGCATCCGCCGCCGCATGGCGCGCCCGAGTTCCCGGACGGCTCACCCAGCTACGAAAAGCTGATCGCCGCCGCCCACCCCCAGATCGCGGCTTTCGGCGGGACGTTCCTGCTGATGCTGTTTTTGGACTTCATCGTTTACGACCGAGACATCAAGTGGCTCAAGTGGATCGAAGTTCCGTTCGCACGCATCGGGCGGCTCGGTCAGGTCTCGGTGGCGGTGGTCGGCGTTGTGCTGGTTCTGGTCGGGACGCTGCTGACGCACTCCAGCGAGGAGCGTGCGACCGTGCTGACCGCGGGATTGCTGGGCCTGGTCACCTATCTCATCGTCAACGGTTTGAGCCGGGCGTTTCGGCCGCCGGACATCGACGCCGTGCCGTCCGGCACGGTCAGCGGCAAGGCGGGCCTGACCCTTTTCCTCTATCTCGAGGTGCTCGACGCCGCGTTCTCCTTCGACGGGGTCACCGGCGCCTTCGCGATCACCTCGGACCCGATCATCATTGCGCTGGGTCTGGGACTGATCGGCTCGATGTTCGTCCGGTCAATCACCATCTACCTGGTGCAGCAGGAGGCGCTGGACCGGTACGCATACCTCGAACACGGGGCCCACTGGGCGATCGGCGTGTTGGCGATCATCATGCTGCTCTCCATCGAGCCGCGATACCAGGTGCCCGAGGCGGTGACCGCCTCGGTGGGCGTGGTCTTCATCGGGGCGGCGCTGGGCGGGAGTGTGCTGCGCAACCGGCGCAATGCCAGGCTCGGTGCGCATTAGTGCGCGTCAGTGCCCCTGTGCCTTGAACCGCTCCACCGACCGCTGGACCTCGGCTTCCGCTTCCGCCCGGCCGACCCAGTCCGCGGCCTTGACGAACTTGCCCGGCTCCAGGTCCTTGTAATGCACGAAGAAATGCTTGATGGCTTCCAGCTCGAATTCCGGAACGTCGCCGATGTCCTGGATCTGATCCCAGCGGTGGTCGCCGGCGGGAACGCAGAGCACCTTGTCGTCACCGCCCTTTTCGTCGGTCATCCGGAACATGCCCACCGGGCGCGCCTCCACGATCACTCCCGGAAACACCGACTGCGGCAGGAGCACCATCGCGTCCAGCGGATCGCCGTCTTCGCCGAGGGTGTCCTCGATGAAGCCGTAGTCGGCCGGGTAGGCCATTGCGGTGTACAGGTAGCGGTCCAGACGCAGCCGCCCGGTCTCGTGATCGACCTCGTACTTGTTCCGCTGGCCTTTCGGGATCTCGATGGTCACGTCGAATTCCACCGCATCGGCTCCTTTTCGGGCTAGCTAGGTCAACTTTGCTCTGTTACACCCTAGTCAAGCGCATCGCGGCTCCTTCGGCAGAATGGGGGTCAAACAGTCAGGAGAGTGATGGGTCCTACGCGCTCGCGGAGATCCACCCAGGTGTTCGTCGGGTTGGCCGTGCTGGCGTTCGTCGCTGCGGTGGTGGCGGCGGCAACGTTCTTCACCACCGGTGGGCACGGCTCCAGTGGTGCGCGGGCGCCGATACCGCCGCCGCACGCGCCGACGCTCAAGCCGGGAGTGGTGCCCGTGAGCGACACCGCCGAGACGGCCACCCCCGGCGGGGTGGCGGCCACGCTGGCGGCGGTGGCGGCCGATCCCAACCTGGGCAGGCTGGGGGCGCGCGTCACCGACGCGATCACCGGGAAAGAGCTCTGGCAGGTCGCCGACGACCTGCCGTTGGTCCCGGCGTCGACCAACAAGGTCCTGACGGCGGCGGCGGCCTTGCTGACCCTGGACCGTCAGGCCCGGATCAGCACGCGGGTGGTGGCCGGCAGCCAGAACGCCCAGGGTCCCGTCGTGCTGGTCGGTGCCGGGGATCCGACGCTGTCGGCGGCGCCGCCCGGCGTGGACACCTGGTATCGGGGCGCGCCGCGGATCAGCGACCTCGTCGAACAGATCCGGCGCAGCGGCATGACGCCGACGGCGGTGCAGGTCGACACCTCAGCGTTCAGCGGACCGACCCTGGCGCCGGGTTGGGATCCCGCTGACGTCGACAATGGCGACATCGCACCGATCGAGTCGGCAATGATCGACGCCGGGCGAATCCAGCCCTCCACCGTCAACTCGCGACGGTCCCCAACCCCGGCGCTGGACGCCGGCCGGGAGTTGGCCAAGGCGCTGGGGCTCGATCCCGGCGCGGTGACGATCGCCAAGGCGCCGTCGGGCGCTCGGCAGCTGGCGGTCGTGCAGTCCGCGCCGCTGGTCCAGCGGCTGTCGCAGATGATGGACCACTCCGACAACGTGATGGCCGAGTGCATCGGCCGCGAGGTGGCGGCCGCGATCAACCGGCCGCAGAGCTTCGCCGGCGCGGGCGACGCCGTCACCAACCGGTTGGCCACCGCGCACGTCGACACCGCCGGCGCCGCGCTGCTGGATTCGAGCGGGCTTTCGGTGGATGACCGCCTGACGGCCAAGACGCTCGACGGCGTGGTGCAGGCGGCCGCGGGAGCGGACGAGCCCGCGCTGCGGGCGCTGCTCGACCTGCTCCCGATCGCCGGGGGCAGCGGCACCCTGGCCGACCGGTTCCTCGACGCCGCCACCAACCAGGGCCCGGCGGGCTGGTTGCGCGCCAAGACCGGCTCGTTGACCGCCATCAACGCACTGGCCGGGGTGGTCACCGACCGCAGTGGGCGGGTGCTCACGTTCGCGTTCCTCTCCAACGAGGCGGGTCCGAACGGCCGCACCGCGATGGACGCCCTGGCCACCAAGCTCTGGTCGTGTGGGTGCGCATGACGCCGTCGTCGGAGTTGACCCTTGGGACCGCCGTCGACTGGCGCTTCGCCGCGACGGTCGGCCAGCGGCTGGCCCGGCCCGGCCCGCCGTCCAGCGACTACACCCGCCGCCAGGTGATCGATGAGCTGACGGGCGCGGCCGCCAAGGCCGAACCGCCGGTGCGCGACGTCACCGGGCTGGTCACCGAGGGCGCCGTCCCCGCGGCCCGCATCGTCGACCGCCCACAGTGGATCGGCGCGGCGGCCGAGTCGATGCGCCTGATGATGAACGGGAGCGAAAAGCCGAGGGGTTTTCTGACCGGTCGTCTCACCGGTGCGCAGACGGGCGCCGTGCTGGCGTTCGTGTCCTCGGGGATCCTGGGTCAGTACGACCCGTTCGCCACTAATAAAGGGGCCAAAGAGGGCTGCCTGCTGCTGGTGTATCCCAACGTGATCGCCGTCGAGCGTCAGCTTCGGGTGGACCCATCCGATTTCCGGTTGTGGGTGTGCCTGCACGAGGTGACCCATCGGGTGCAGTTCACCGCCAACCGGTGGTTGTCCGACTACATGTCTACGGCGCTGGGGATGTTGACCCGGGACGCGGGTGAAGACATCGGGAAGGTGGCGAGCCGGCTGGCCGACTATGTGCGCAGCCGCGGCACGGGAACACCCGCGGTGGACGGGAGCTCGTCGGGAATTCTCGGCCTGGTGCGCGCCGTCCAGTCCGAGCCGCAGCGCGAGGCCCTCGACCAACTGCTGGTGCTCGGCACGCTGCTGGAGGGGCATGCCGACCACGTGATGGATGCGGTCGGGCCGATGGTGGTGCCGTCGGTGGCCACCATCCGCCGCCGGTTCGACGAGCGTCGTCATCGCAAGCAACCGCCCCTGCAGCGCCTGCTGCGCGCCCTGCTGGGGCTGGACGCCAAGCTCAGCCAGTACACCCGCGGCAAGGCGTTCGTCGACCACGTGGTGGGTCGGGTCGGAATGGAGCGGTTCAACGCCGTCTGGTCAGGTCCGGAAACGCTGCCGCTGCCTTCCGAGATCGAAGAACCTCAGCGATGGATCGACAGGGTGCTGTAGGGCAGCTGAAGACAGCTGTCGAGTCGTTCGCCACGACCTATGTCGCCACCGCGGAACGGTGGTGCGTGGCGCTGTCGGGCGGACCGGATTCGCTGGCGCTCACCGCGGTGGCGGCCCAGCTGCGGCCCACCACCGCGCTGATCGTGGACCATGGCCTGCAACCCGACTCGGCTGACGTCGCCGAAACCGCACGGCTGCAAGCGATTTCGGTGGGCTGCGTTGAAGCTGAGGTGGTTCGCGTGCGCGTGGGCAACGAGGGCGGTCCCGAGGCGGCGGCGCGCGCCGCCCGCTACGCCGCCTTGGGCGCCTACCGGGACGGTCCGGTGCTGTTGGGCCACACCCTCGACGACCAGGCGGAGACGGTGCTGCTGGGACTGGGCCGAGGGTCCGGGGTGCGTTCGATCGCCGGGATGCGGCCGCACGATTCGCCGTGGTGTCGGCCGTTGTTGGGGGTGCGGCGTGCCGTGACGCATGCCGCGTGCCAGGAGCTGGGCCTGACCGCGTGGCAGGACCCGCACAACTCCGATCGCCGCTTCACCCGCACCCGGCTGCGCCTCGAGGTGTTGCCGCTGCTGGAAGACGTGCTGGGCGGCGGGGTGGCCGAAGCGCTGGCCCGCACCGCGACCGCGCTGCGCGAGGACACCGAGTTGATCGACGCCCTTGCCGCGCAGGCGCTGCCCGGGGTAAAGGCGGGATCGGGCCTGCAAGCGCAGGCCCTGGCGGCGCTGCCCGCCCCGGTTCGGCGCCGGGTGATCCGCGGCTGGCTGCTGGCCGGCGGCGCGACGGGACTGACCGATAAGCAGATCCGCGGCGTGGACGCGCTGGTGACCGCGTGGCGTGGGCAGGGCGGGGTGGCGGTCGGGTCGTCGTTGCGCGACGAGCGGTTGGTTGCGGGGCGGCGCGAGGGCGTCCTCGCTTTGTGGCGCGAGCCGGTTCGCAATCCGGCCGAGTAGCCCCAGTTTCGGCACTGCCGTTGGTCCTTCGCCCGCCGGCGTGGCACGCTGTGCTCGTGGCCCAGATCCCGTCGGCGACCGCCCCCGCTCAATCCGTGGAGCTGTACCCGGGGGACATCAAGTCGGTCCTGCTCACGGAGGAGCAGATTCAGGCCCGCATCGCCGAACTCGGCGAGGAAATCGCCAACCAATACCGCGCCGCCGCCGCCGAGACCGGCCAGGATCTGCTGCTGATCACGGTGCTCAAGGGTGCCGTGATCTTCGTCACCGATCTGGCCCGCGCCATTCCGGTGCCGACGCAGTTCGAGTTCATGGCCGTCAGCTCCTACGGCACGTCGACGTCGTCGTCGGGCGTGGTGCGAATTTTGAAGGACTTGGACCGCGATATCCAGGGTCGCGACGTGCTGATCGTCGAGGACGTCGTCGACTCGGGCCTGACCCTGTCTTGGCTGCTGCGGAACTTGACCAGCCGGCATCCGCGCTCGCTGCGCGTGTGCACGCTGCTACGCAAGCCCGACGCGCGGGGCGCCAACGTCGACATCGCCTACGTCGGCTTCGACATCCCCAACGACTTCGTCGTGGGCTATGGCCTGGACTACGACGAGCGCTACCGCGACCTGTCGTACATCGGCACGCTGGATCCCCGGGTGTATCAGCAGTAGTGCCTTAGTCGAGCTCCCATATCGCGGTCACCGAGAAGCTCACGGTCTGCTGGCCGGGTTCCAGCGGGACGGCGGCCATGCGGCGAGGCGCCCCTCCTGCCGGGGGCGCGCCGCCCGTCGCCTCGGAGATGGAAAGTACCTTGCCCAGCCGGAGACCGGACAGCTGCGCGTACTGGTCGGCACGGTTCTTGGCATCGTCGAACGCCCGCGCTCGCGCGTCCTTCACCAGCTGCGAGTCATCGGCGATGGAGTAGCTGACCGAGCCGATGCGGGTGGCGTCGCCGCCGGTGCCGACGATGAGAGCCAGCGTTTGTGACGCGGCGTCCGGAGGGTGGATCTTGACCTCGATGGCATTGGTGGCGCGGTAGCTGGTGATGGTGGCTGTGCCGTTTGGGCCGGGATTGCTGTATTGCGGCTGGAGGGTGACCTCGGTGGTCCTGATGTTCTTGCGGTCGATGCCGGACCCGACGAGGGCGGTGATGACCGCCTGCTGACGGTCATTCGTCTGGTTCATCGCGGTGGTGACGTCGGGTGCCGTGAATTCGATGCTGACGTTGGCGGTCAGGGTGTCCGGAACACCTTGCACCTGGCCCGTCCCCACGACGGTTACCTGACGCGGATTGGCCCCGGGCGAGGAGGCCGGGCTATGGGAATGGCACGCCGACACGGCGGCGATAGCCAAACCGGCTGCAGCGAAAGCAATCGCCGGACGGACGATCCTCGGGGTGCGTGGTGCGATCGGCATGTGTGGACCCTAGCGTCTCGGGAGCGGCGAATCAGCCGTTCGCTAGAAGGGCGGGTCGTCGGGCAGCGGTTGCAGTGCTCGCTCGTCGGGCTTCCAGTCCTCGGGCAGTTCTTCGGGCTCTCGTGGATCGTTGACCCAGCGGCAGAAGGGGCTGGTGCTCGGTGCGCCTTTGAAAAGCAAACAGCATGTCGCGCATGTGGTTTCGGAATTTGCGCGCCGCGATCTCCTGCTTTCGTGCTTCTTCCAGCCGGCGCCGGGCTTCGTTGACAGGCCGCTGCTCGCGGTTGTACCTGCGCGCCCGGGCGATTCGGCTGGCTCGCTGCTGGGATCTGCTCGTTGTGTCGCGTGCCGGTGGCGCGCAGGCCGGACCGCGCGGCTGCGGGAATAGATCAGCACCGGCCGGTGATGTCCGATAGGTCCGCCCGGTCGGCGAAACCCACACGACCGTGCCGCTCATGAACTGGTCACGCACGTGCTATTGGGCTTCAATAACCCACTCGCGCGCTTTGTTGGCTTCAGCGCTCGCGAATACACGCCACTCCCCATGCAGCAGGAAACCGAACAAACCACCAAAGAACTTCACCGCGTGTTTCATCCATTCCACGTCAGTGACGAGCACGGCGCGTTCCCAGACGAACAGGTGACTGAAGCCGAACTTCGTATCTTCCCAGACCGCGTCGGGAGCGAACCCGACGAAATCAGGCGGGATCTCGCAGTAGATCCGCACCTTCTTGTGCCGATTGAGTTTGTCTTCGATTGCCGGTATCAGCACTTCGTCGTAATCAGCCTTCGTCACGTGCCCATGGAACGCCCACGCGATGATGTTGTCGGGAAAGTTCGTCAGCACCGCGATCACGGGATCTCCTCTGCGGTGGTGTTGTCATCGTTTCTTCGCCGAGCGCCCGGTGTAAGAGGCCAAAGTCTCTACCGCATCGGGGTGCGACGCCCGATGGCCGCAACCCTCCGACGCGTCGGTGACTTAAGCCTCTTGAGCCCAGACGTTCGCGCTGGGAGCGTCGACACGGCAAGAGAGACCCCCTGATTCGAGGTGGAGCTCATGATCGAACTGCTGAAGGGCTTTCCCGACAACGTCGCTGCCTTCGCGTACCACGGGCACGTGACGAAGGCTGATTACGACGAAGTGCTCATACCAGACTTCGAAGATCGGCTGCGTCGGCACCAGAAGCTGCGGATCTACTTCGAGATCGCCCCTGACTTGGAGGGCTTCGACCCCGGCGCGGTCTGGGAGGATCAGAAATTCGGCTTCGGCCACTTCTTCGACTGGGAACGCTGCGCAGTGGTCACCGATGTCTCCTGGGCGAAACACCTCGCGAAGTTCAGCGCGTTGTTCGGCTTTCTCTATCCGGGGGAGTACCGGGCGTTTTCAGAAGCTGAAGCCGACAAAGCACGAGCATGGATTGCTGAAGCAGAACAGTGATGGCCTGGCCCACCTGACTACTCGCGGGCATCAGCAGAGGTGTGTCCTCCAAGAATTCCCGTGCCATCGGATAGTTGTCTGTCCGGTTGACCAGATGGGTCGCGTAGGCCGATGCCAGTTCGATCAGTGGCACAGCGTCACGACGGGTCTTGGCAAGGTCAAGAGAAGGGCAGCCCCAAGGCGAACTTATGGGCCCGGGTGTTGACGCCCATCAAGATCGTCTGACGCCAGGATGTTCGGGCTGTCGCCTGGTGGCGCTGGTGCGCAACGGCGCGGTCTTCCACAAGCGCAAACTGCTCGAACGCCCCGTCGACATCACCGCGACCACACCAGCCGCATCCAGCGAAACCGAAGTCGCCTGAATCCCGGTGGCGCACCGGGTGGAAAGGTGCGCCTCGGTCAGTGCATGTGATGGACTGCGACCATGCCCAAGAGCCGTGGCCGCCGCAAGGGCGCCAAGAGCCGACCCGTCCGCCGTTCACCTCGGCCGTCGCACCCCGCGGATCTATTGCTCCGTGAAGCCCGCGACATTATCAAGCTCGACGATGTGCTCAGCGTCGAGACATGGGCCAGCAGCTGGCTCGGCCAGGCCTGGTTGACCGCAGGCCTGGCCGAGCGTGAGCCCGAGCATCAGCTGTGCATGGCAGTGACCGGACGGGTGTGCACCGCGCCCTCACCTCATGGCTTGGCCGCTGTTGCTGCACTGGCGCGGGTCGCACCCGCTGCCGAGATCCCGATGCTCACCAAGACCGTCGCTATCCTGGCCCAGGCCCAGCCACTGCCGTCCTGGTACCCACCGCAGGCATGGATCCCGGTGGCGGCCTGGCAGGCGATCGATGTGTGGGACAGCGAACGTGTCCTGTTCATCGACTTCGACGGGGCGCACCCGCACACCGTGATGGCCCAACTGTGTGAGGTCGGCGGTCTGATGGTCCAAAAGCTCGCCGTCCTGCAACCCGGCGCCGCAACCGCGTGGGACGATCTGCGCGAGGCCGACCGCGACGTCAATGAGGTGCCGATGCCGATGCGCCAGGCCCCGGTCGCCGCTGTGCTCGCCGACCTGGCCGGTGCGTTACGGATAACCGATATGACCTGGCCCCGCAATGACGACGAGGACTTCCTCGACAACCGGGCACTGGCCTGGTCTCGCTGCCGCGACTATCTTCCCGACTGGCCCGAGCCCACCGATCTGCCCCAACAGCAGCGCGACCGCCTGATTCAGGACTTCGTCACCAGCAGTGGACTCGACGACGACGTGAGTCGCTCGCTGGCCGAGCTGTTCGTGGACTACGGTGCCGGCTACATCGGTTCGGGACCACTGTGCTGGAGCCCCGGCGAGGTGATGGTGCTGCTCACCGACTGGCTACCCCGCAAAGCCATACTCGACGCCCACCAACGCACTGCCCTACCCGATGTGCTGCGCCAGTGGATAACCTTCGCTCTCACTCAGCGCAGCATTGAACCCCGCTGGATCACCCCAGTCGTCGACGCGGTCGACACCTACCTACCCGTCTTCCACGACGCCTTCGACGACGAGAGCTGTTGGGGCCCCGCCAAAGAGATCGCCGCAATACTCGCCGACCGAGGCATCGATCTTACCGACCGGCGCGCCGTCGACACCGCCATCCACGAACTCAACGCCGAACAACTCGCGCATCGACTACTGCCATAAACCGGCCGGCCCCGAACGCGCCCGATCCACAAGTCTTGACGATTCCTCGCGCAACCGACCATCAATAGTGGGAACAGCGCGAAGATTGTGTAGTACGTCAAAGCGGCTGCGAAGAAGTTCCCCTTGTGCGCGTGGTAGTGCGCGTTGGCCCGCATGACGTGGTCGAACCATGCGAATCGCGCCCGCAGTCGATCGACAATTCCTACGTTGCCCGGTTCGCTCATGCCACTATGTGACTACGGACGTCACGTTGCCACCGGCGATTTCGCGAATTGGTGCTCAGCCAGCCAGTGCGGCGTGGCTTCACTGACAGGAAAGGCCGACGTGATCTGGTCGATCTCGTGAACCGGGCGCCGGCGGCGATGAATGCCGCGAGCAGCGTTTGTGACCAAAGGAAGCTACTCCCAATGCCGTCTAACGAGCAGCCTTGACACCGAGGCAAGTTGGTGCCGCCGGCCGGTGTCGCCGGCCCAAGACGGGTGGCGCACCAATAGTCGTGGCTGCGCGTGCTGACACAGATATGTAGATCGGCATGCTCTAAGACCGCCACCTCGTCGCTGGCATTTACAAATGAGTCAACGGATCACACTTTGGCATCTTGACGTGATTCAACAGGGCACCCTGACCGTATTGAACCGGCAGACCTCGTTCGGCACGTTCGGCGGCGGTGACGCCATCATCTCCATCCCCCTCGTCAACATCTGCGGCACCTCCGGCGGCAACACCACACCTGGCGGCAACGATGGCAGCGGCAGCCCCCCGGGCAGCACCACCGCCCCCGGCGGCAACACCGCCCCGGGCGGCGGCGGCAAGTCGGTGGCCTGGTCTACCAGGCGCGCTGACCCCGATGCGACCGTGGTTTCGCCGGTACCGGGCGGTGCGGCCGCGAAGAGCGCGAGCATCGCGATGGCCGGGGCCCCGGCGAAAGTCACTTGCGTCACACGGCGACGTTGACACCACCGTCGGCTGAATTCACTTCGTGCCACTGGTGGTCGATGGGTGTTGTCATCCCTATGCATTGCGTGCCCATGCATTGCGTGTCGTTGTTAGCCGCGGGCTGGCTGAGCCAATTACCGATCTGCTGTGAGGTGACGAAACGGTGTCCCGGTCGAGCGTCATCGCGCCCCACGCCTTCTCGTCGTCGGGATGCGTGTTGCGCAGCGGCCTTTTTCGTGACTCGGGCCTACGGCGTAACGAGGATCTTGCAGTGCCGCTCGGGGTCGGCGAGGTCGTCGAAGGCCCTGCCGACACCGTCCAGTCCGACCTCGCCGGTGATCAGCGGGGTGACGTCGATGTCGCCCTCGGCCAACGCGCGCAGCGAATCGGCGAACTCGTCCGGGGTGTAGGCCAACACGAATTGCACGTTGATCTCTTTGGCAATGGCAAAGAACGGATGCACGGTGTCGGGCTGCATGCATACCCCGGCGACCACCAGGCGGGTGCCCAGCCGGGCCCGCAGCAGCACGTCGTCGATGATGCCCGGCACTCCGACCGCCTCGAACACGACCGCGGCTTTGACGCTGTCGAATGGTGAACCTTGCGCAGCGTCCAGCGTCTGGTGGGCGCCCATCGCGGTGGCCAGTTCCCGACGTTTGGGTGAGAAGTCCGATGCCACAATGGTTTCGACGCCTCTCGCTCGAAGGGCCGCGATGATCGCGATGCCGATGGGGCCGCACCCAAGCACCAGGGCCGTCTCGCCGGGCTGAATGTTCGACTTGTTGACGGCGTGCAACCCCACCGCGAGGGGTTCGGTGAGCGCGGCATGTCTGAAATCGAGGCCGTTAGGGATAGGCAGCAGCAACAGCGCCGAGAGCAGCATCCGCTCGGCGTAGCCGCCGATGGTGCTGTTGCTGTAGACGATCGGCTCCACGCCCTTGGTGGAGAGCAGCACCGGAATTGACGTAACCAGGGTCCCGGGCGGGTGGGTCTCCGTGTCGGGGCCGGCCTCGAGCACTTCGGCGCTGAACTCGTGGCCCATGAAGACGTCGCTGCTCAGATCGACGCTCATGCCCCCGGCATCGGCGGCCACCCGAGCGGACATCGCCACCACCTCGTCACCGTGGGCGGCGAAATGCAGGTCAGAACCGCAGATTCCACACGCGCGCACGTCGACCAGCACCTGGCCCGGTCCGGGCACCGGCTCGGGCACGTCGTCCCGGTACACCATGCGGCCATCGCGCAACACCGCGGCGCGCATCAGTTGACCCCGCTCGATTGTTCCGCCACATGTTCGGTGATGGCCTTCACCACGGCCTCACCGGCGCGGCCGATCAGTTGGTCGCGCCTGCCCTTGGCCCAGTCATGCGACGATCGCGAAGCTTCGAGCTGTCCCTTGAAGTGGGGAATGACCTTGCGGGCGATCAGGTCATAGCAATGGTAGGTCGCCTCGGGGGAGGCCCAGTCGTGGCCGAGCATCAACAGCGTCCCAAAACCGCCGGACCGTTCCAGCAGGTCTTCGATGTGCGCGATCGCGTCGTCGGGCGTTCCGATGCAGCAATTCCCCTTGGCCGCATAGTCTTCGACGAACTCGTGCGGTGTCTGGGCGGCGCCGTCCACGGAGTTGGACAGCGGGACGAACCCGGCCGCGCCGAAGTAATCGGCGAAATCCTGGAGGCCGTAAGTGCAATCGTCGATCGCCTGCTCGCGGGTGTCGGCGACATGCATGATGCTCAGCACCCGCCAGTCTCGCCGGTTAGGTTCCTCCCGGCCGACTTTGGCGGCCTGCTCGCGCACCACCTCCCAGGTGTTCTCCAGCGCGGCGTAACCGCCGGGAACCGACATCGACAGCGACAGCAGCGACGTACCCATGGCACCGGCCAGTCGGGGACCCGAGGGTGAAATCATTGCCGCCGTGGATATTTCGGGGTAGGGCCAAGTATAGGGGCGGATGTGCAACTGCGCGTCGCGCAGCGTGAACCAGTCCGAGTGACGGTCGATTCGCTCGCTGGGGGCGGCGCGGAACAACGCAAGGACCGCCTCGAGAGATTCCTGCATCATCCGCCGTTGCTCGACGGGGTCGATGCCCATCATGTACGCGTCCGACGGCAGCGCCCCGGGCCCCGTGCCGAACATGACCCGGCCGCGGGTCAGGTGGTCCAGCAGCACCCAGCGGTCGGCCACCATGAGCGGGTGGTGGTAGGGCAGCGAGACCACCCCGGTGCCCAGCCGGATGTGTTTGGTGCGCTCCGCCGCGACGGCGATGAACACTTCCGGGCAAGCGATCAGCTCGTACCCACCGGAGTGGTGCTCGCCGAACCACGCTTCGTCGAACCCGAGGCGATCCAGGGCGACGACCCGTTCCATGTCGTACTCGAGTGCCACCGTGGGGGATTGGCCAATCGGATGAAATGGCGTGATGAAGACGCCGAAACGCAGGGGCACGGTCATCGCAGCTCCAATCCGTTGAGGAACTCCAATAAGGTCGCATTCACCTCGTCCGGGCGTTCCTGCTGCAGCCAATGTCCCGCGCCGTCGATCATCACCTGGCGGTAGGGACCCGAGATCACCTCCGTGGCGCGGTCCGCGCGGGTGAAGGCCAACACCGGATCGGCGGTCCCGGCGACAAACAACGACGGCACAGCGATTTTAGCGCCTGCCAACTCGGGGGTGGTTTCCCAGTTGCGGTCGAGATTGCGATACCAGTTGAGGCCGCCGGTGAACCCGGTGCGGGAGAACTCGCTGATGTAGTGGTCGAGCTCGGCCTGGCTGAGCCAGTCCGGCAGCCGGTCCGGTTCGGGCAGCCGATCGATGAAACCTTCGGGACCGGGCGCCACCATGCGCATCGCCGCGGCTTGATCGCCGGACGCCCGCAGGCCGCCCAACATCCGGCGCAAGGTGCGGGCGGGATCGGCATCGAGTTCGGCGTCGGCAACGCCGGGTTCCTGGAAATAGAGGATGTAGAAGAAGTTCTCTCCGAACGTCTTGCGGAATGCCTGCGTCGGCGGCACCTTCGCGCGGGGCACCGGCGGGACGCTCAGCGCGGCCACCGCCGCCACTCGGTCGGGGTGCAGTAGCGGCGCGTTCCACACCACGATGGCGCCCCAGTCGTGTCCGATCCATACGGCGCGCTCGGCGCCGACGTCGTCGAGCAGGCCGACCAGGTCGGCGGTCAGCTCATGGACGTTGTAGGCCTCGATCGCCTGCGGACGCGACGACCCGCCGTAGCCGCGCTGATCGGGTGCCAGCACGTGGTAGCCGGCGTCGGCCAGGACGGGTATCTGGTGCCGCCACGAATAGGCCAATTCGGGAAAGCCGTGGGCCAGGATCACCACGGGCGCACCGCGGTCTCCGGCTTCGGTCACCCGCAGCCGGACACCGTTGGTGTCGACTAACCGTTCGGTTGAAGAGGGCACCGTCACACCAAATCACAATGCCTGCGGGCTGAGAAGGACTTGGGTTAATTGGGACTTGGGTCAATTGGGACTTGGGTTAATTGGAAAGAGAGCGAATTGCAAACGGGGCGCTTCGCTCATGCTGGATATGGCGGGCGCGGCCGCGCATCATGACAGACATGAAAGGTGTTGCGTGAAGCGGCTAGACCACATCGTCTTGTGGACGGCGGATCCGCGGGCGTCGATGGATTTCTACAGCCGGGTCGTCGGGCTCGAGCCGGTGCGGTTCGGCGAGTTCGAGAACAACGAGGCGCCGTTTCCCAGCGTGCGCGTGTGCGAAGACTCCATCATCGATCTCCTGCCGGTCGACAGCATTGCCGCCACCGAGTCGCTCACGAAGGTGGCGGGCAGCGCCGGCCACCCGGTGAATCACGTCTGCCTGGCGATGTCGAAGTCCGAGTACGACGCGTTGGATAGGCGTCTGCAGGCCGAGGGCGTGGACACCAGCGCGCGGCTGAACCGAACGTATGGAGCCCGAGGGTGGGCGCCGCAGGGGTACTACTTCGCCGATCCGGATGGCAACGTGGTCGAGGTCCGCTATTACGAATGAGGGGCTACGAATGAGGGGACTAGTGCGGCGAGCGCAACGCCTGCGTGGCCGTCGCCGTCCCGTGTCACGCGGGCGTGACGCTCGCCGCCGGGAAGCGAACGGGAACCACCGGTCGTTGTCTAGACAGATAGGTTGCCACTGCCGCCGGGGCTGGCGGTCGCCAATAGCGGTAACCTGGACGTTTCCAGCTGTGTGTATCGGGAAGGAACCTGGCCTGCACGGCCGATGATTGATGAACCGGAAAAACTTGATCCGCACACTCACGGCGATCGCCGTCGTGGTGCTGCTCGGCTGGTCGTTCTTCTACTTCAGTGACGACACCCGCGGCTACAAGCCGGTCGACACGTCCGTGGCGATGGCGCAGATCAGCGGCGACAACGTCAAGAGCGCGCAGATCGACGATCGCGAGCAGCAGCTGCGGTTGACCCTGAAGAAGGGCAACAACGACACCGACAATTCCGACAAGGTCATCACCAAGTACCCGAGCGGGTACGCCGTCGACCTGTTCAACGCGCTGAGCGCCAAGAACGCGAAGGTCAGCACGGTCGTCAACCAGGGCAGCATCCTGGGCGAGCTGCTGGTGTACGTGCTGCCGCTGCTGTTGCTGGTGGGCCTGTTCGTGATGTTCTCCCGCATGCAGGGCGGCGCCCGGATGGGCTTCGGATTCGGCAAATCGCGCGCCAAACAGCTCTCCAAGGACATGCCCAAGACCACGTTCGCCGACGTGGCGGGCGTCGACGAGGCGGTCGAAGAGCTCTACGAGATCAAGGACTTCCTGCAGAACCCGGGCCGCTACCAGGCGCTGGGCGCCAAGATCCCCAAAGGCGTGCTGCTCTACGGCCCCCCCGGGACGGGTAAGACGCTGCTGGCCCGCGCGGTCGCCGGTGAGGCCGGCGTTCCGTTCTTCACGATCTCGGGCTCCGACTTCGTCGAGATGTTCGTCGGTGTCGGCGCGTCGCGGGTACGGGACCTGTTCGACCAGGCCAAGCAAAACAACCCGTGCATCATCTTCGTCGACGAGATCGACGCGGTGGGCCGCCAGCGCGGCGCGGGCCTGGGCGGCGGTCATGACGAGCGCGAGCAGACGCTGAACCAGTTGCTGGTCGAGATGGACGGTTTCGACCCGCGGGCCGGTGTCATCCTGATCGCGGCCACCAACCGGCCGGACATCCTGGACCCGGCACTGTT
Source organism: uncultured Actinomycetota bacterium (assembly GCA_963785625.1). Taxonomy (GTDB): domain Bacteria; phylum Actinomycetota; class Actinomycetes; order Mycobacteriales; family Mycobacteriaceae; genus Mycobacterium. The sequence goes on from CAWAWC010000002.1 coordinate 172,901, forward strand.
GCGACCTGGCCGCTTCGACCGGCAGATCCCCGTGTCCAACCCGGACATGGCGGGCCGCCGCGCGGTGCTGGCAGTGCATTCCAAGGGCAAACCGATCGCGCCGGACGCCGACCTCGACGGGCTGGCCAAGCGCACCGTCGGCATGACCGGCGCCGACCTGGCCAACGTCATCAACGAGGCGGCGCTGCTGACCGCCCGCGAGAACGGCACCGTCATCACCAGCGCCGCGCTCGAGGAGGCGGTGGACCGGGTGATCGGCGGGCCGCGCCGCAAGGGCCGGATCATCAGCGAGCAGGAGAAGAAGATCACCGCCTACCACGAGGGCGGACACACCCTGGCGGCGTGGGCGATGCCCGACATCGAGCCGATCTACAAGGTGACGATCCTGGCCCGGGGACGCACCGGCGGGCACGCCGTGGCGGTGCCGGAGGAGGATAAGGGCCTGCGGACCCGCTCGGAGATGATCGCGCAGCTGGTGTTCGCCATGGGCGGGCGGGCCGCCGAAGAGCTGGTGTTCCGCGAGCCGACGACCGGCGCGGTGTCGGATATCGAGCAGGCCACCAAGATCGCGCGCGCGATGGTCACCGAGTTCGGCATGAGTTCCAAGCTCGGCGCCGTGAAGTACGGCTCCGAGCACGGCGACCCGTTCCTGGGCCGCACCATGGGCGTGCAGGCCGACTACTCGCACGAGGTCGCCCGCGACATCGACGACGAGGTCCGCAAGCTGATCGAGGCGGCGCACACCGAGGCGTGGGAAATCCTCACCGAATACCGCGACGTGCTCGACACGTTGGCCGGCGAGCTGCTGGAGAAGGAAACCCTGCACCGGCCCGAGCTGGAGGGCATCTTCGGCGACGTCGAAAAGCGTCCCCGGCTCACCATGTTCGACGACTTCGGTGGCCGCATCCCGTCGGACAAACCGCCGATCAAGACGCCCGGGGAGCTGGCCATGGAGCGCGGCGAGCCCTGGCCCCCGCCGGTCCAAGAACCGGCCTTCAAGGCGGCCATCGCGCGGGCGAGCCAGGCCGCCGAGGCCGCGAAAGCGCAGGCCGACCGAAACCCCCACGGCGGCAATGGTTCTGGTGGTTATCACAGCGGCCAAGGAGATCACCAGGGTGTCCCACCCGGACCTAGCCAGCCGGACTACGGTGCCCCGGCGGGCTGGCGCGCGCCCGGATGGCCGCCCCCGGAGCAGCAGGCGGGATATTGGTATCCGCCGCCCCAGTCTCCCCAGCCGCAGCAGCCGGCGCCGCAGCCCTATTGGCCGCAGCCGGCGCAAAGCTATCCGGGCTACCCGGGCTATCCCGGTAATGCCCAGCCCTCGTATCCGCACTATCCGCCGTATCCCCCGCCTGGCCAGTCCGCCCCCGATGCCGGAAAATCTCCCGATCAGAAGGATGACGACGTGAGCCGGTCGAACCCGCCGGCCCACGGCTGACGAACGGAGGATTCGATGGCCTTACCGGGTTTGGGGCCGGACACTGCGACTCCGCCGACACGGGTGTTCGACCAGGAACGTGCCGAGGCCGCCGTCCGCGAACTGCTGTACGCGGTCGGCGAGGATCCCGACAGGCACGGCCTGCGGGATACTCCGGCCCGCGTAGCCCGCGCCTACCGGGAGATTTTCGCCGGGCTGTACAGCGACCCGGACACCGTGTTGAACACGATGTTCGACGAGGAACACGACGAGTTGGTGCTGGTCAAGGAAATCCCGCTGTATTCGACCTGTGAGCATCACCTGGTGGCCTTCCACGGCGTGGCCCACGTCGGCTACATCCCCGGCGGAGACGGCAGGGTGACCGGCCTGTCTAAGATCGCCCGGCTGGTCGACCTGTACGCCAAGCGGCCGCAGGTGCAGGAGCGGCTCACCAGCCAGATCGCGGACGCCCTGGTGAAAAAGCTCGACCCGCGCGGCGTCATCGTCGTGATCGAGGCCGAGCACCTGTGCATGGCGATGCGCGGCGTCCGCAAACCCGGCGCCGTCACCACGACGTCGGCGGTGCGTGGTCTGTTCAAGACCAGCGCCGCGTCTCGAGCCGAAGCGCTCGACCTCATCCTGCGTAAGTGAGCCCGGCGCCTGTGCAGGTTATGGGTGTTCTCAACGTCACTGGCGACTCGTTCTCCGACGGCGGGCGCTACCTCGACACCGACGACGCCGTCGCGCACGGTCTGGCACTGGCCGCAGAGGGTGCCGGCATCGTCGACGTCGGCGGAGAATCCACTCGGCCCGGTGCCACGCGGATCGCCCCCCGGGTCGAGGCGTCCCGCGTTGTTCCGGTCGTCAAAGAGCTTGCCGCGCAGGGCGTTACCGTAAGCATCGACACCATGCACGCAGACGTTGCGCGGGCGGCGCTGCAGAGCGGCGCGCGGATCGTCAACGACGTCTCCGGCGGCCGGGCCGACCCCGCGATGGCACCCCTGGTGGCCGAGGCCGGGGTGCCGTGGGTGCTGATGCACTGGCGACCGGTGTCGTCCGACCGGCCGCACCAGGCACCGCGCTACCGCGACGTGGTGGCCGAAGTGCGTGACGAGCTGCTGGCCGGCGTCGACGACGCCGTGGCCGCCGGTGTCGATCCCGACAAGCTGGTGATCGACCCCGGCCTCGGATTCGCCAAGACGGGTCAACACAATTGGGCGCTGCTGCACGCCCTGCCGCAACTGGTTGCCACCGGGGTTCCGGTGCTCCTGGGTGCGTCGCGGAAACGGTTCCTCGGTACCTTGTTGGCCGGCCCCGATGGGTCGCCCCGACCGCCCGACGGGCGCGAGACGGCGACGGCGGTGATTTCCGCACTGGCCGCCCTGTACGGGGCATGGGGGGTACGCGTGCACGACGTGCGAGCGTCGATGGACGCCCTCAAGGTCGTCGGCGCTTGGACGCAAGCCGAGACTCAAACCGAGCTGGCTGGAGACGATGGCTGATCGAATCGAGTTGCGCGGCCTGACGGTTCGCGGCCGACACGGGGTGTTCGAGCACGAGCGCGCCGACGGACAGGACTTCATCGTCGATATCACCGTGTGGATCGACCTCGCCGACGCCGCCACCAGCGACGACCTGGCCGACACCTACGACTACGGCGCGCTGGCCCGGCTGGCGGCCGACGTCATTGCCGGGCCCCCGCGCAACCTGATCGAGGGAGTCGGGGGCGAGATCGCCGATCGGGTCATGCGCGACCGTCGCGTGCACGCCGTCGAGGTGACCGTGCACAAGCCGCAGGCTCCGATACCGCATCAGTTCGAGGACGTCGCGGTGGTGGTTCGGCGGTCGCGGCGCGGCGGCCGCGGTTCGGTCGTCCCGGCGGGCAGGGCGCTATGAGCCGCGGCGACGACGATGATGCCGGCTCGGACGGTTTTCGAGCCGGGATCGTGGGGGTACCGCCCGCTTGCGGGGGAGAGTGGCGCCCATGAGCCGGGTGGTGCTGTCAATCGGGTCCAATCTGGGCGACCGGCTGGCGCGGCTGCAGTCGGTCGTCGACGGGCTGGGCGAGGCGGTGCTCGCGGTCTCCCCGGTATACGAGACGGATCCCTGGGGCCGGGTGGATCAGGCGCCGTTCCTCAACGCGGTGCTGATCGCCGACGACCCCGCGCGCGACGGGCAGGGGTGGCTGCGCCGGGCGCAGGAGTTCGAGCAGGCCGCGGGCCGGGTGCGCGGCGAGCGCTGGGGCCCCCGCACCCTCGACGTCGACCTGATCGCCTGCTACGAGACCGGGCCGTCCGGTGACGTCTCCGCTGACAAACCCGCTGAAAAGGAGGTCACCTCCCGAGAAAACAACCTGACGTTGCCGCACCCGCTGGCCCACCTGCGCGCCTTCGTGATGGTGCCGTGGCTGGATATCGACCCGGATGCCCTGCTGACCGTCGCCGAGGGTCCGCGCCCGGTCGCCCGACTGCTCGCCGAGCTTGACCCCGCCGATCGGGATGGTGTCCGTCAGTCGAAACTCACCCTCGCGCTGAAAGGAAACTCTTCGACCGATTCGGAGGCCGATCCGGGACCGGACGACTGATGGGACCGACGAGGAAGCGCGACCTGACGGCCGCGGTGGTCGCCGCAGCGGTGGTCGGTTACCTGCTGGTGACCGCGCTGTACCGGTGGTTCCCGCCGATCACGGTGTGGACGGGTTTGTCGCTGCTGGCGGTGGCCGTCGGCGAGGCGCTGTGGGCGCGATATGTGCGGGCCAAGATCAGCGACGGTGAGATCGGTGCCGGTCCGGGCTGGTTACACCCGCTCGCGGTGGCGCGCAGCCTCATGGTCGCCAAGGCGTCGGCCTGGGTGGGCGCGCTGATGCTGGGTTGGTGGGCCGGGGTGCTGGCGTACTTCCTGCCGCGGCGGTCGTGGCTGCGGGCCGCCGCCGAGGACACCACCGGCACCACGGTGGCGGCCGTGAGCGCGCTGGCATTGGTCGTCGCCGCGCTCTGGCTGCAACACTGCTGCAAATCCCCGCCGGACCCCACCGAGCACGGCGAGGGCGCGGAGGGCTAACCGGCGCGCCGGCGTTGCGGGCCGCAGACGCGGGGCGTCCGCCTTTTCGAGGCCCTTCGAGGTCGACGGCGCTTCGGGAGAGCCGGGTGAGAATCGCCGGACTGGCGCGACACGCTGATTGACCTCGCACAGGTACAGTCAGGCCATGACCGTTCTGTCCCGCGGCGCCCGGGTTCGGCGCGGCGGCCGCAGGCCGGGTTGGGTGCTTTTGACCGCGTTGCTGGTCCTCGCGATAGGGGCCAGTTCCGCACTGGTTTTCACCAATCGGGTGGAACTTCTCAAGCTCGCTGTAATCCTGGCGCTGTGGGCCGCAGTCGCCGGTGCCTTCGTTTCGGTGCTCTACCGTAGGCAAAGCGACGCGGATCAGGCCCGCGTCCGCGACCTGAAGCTCGTCTACGACCTGCAGCTGGATCGGGAAATTTCGGCGCGTCGCGAGTACGAGCTCACCGTGGAGTCCCAGCTGCGTCGCGAGCTGGCCTCCGAGCTGCGCGCTCAGGCCGCGGACGACCTGGCTGCGCTGCGGGCGGAACTGAGCGCGCTGCGGACCAGCCTGGAGATTCTGTTCGACACCGATCTGGAGCACCGCCCGGCGCTGGAAACGCTCGAGACCGAGGCGCCACCCGAGCGCGCGTACAGCGAGTGGGACCGCAACGGCGAGAGCCCGCGTGCCGCCCCCGTGGATTGGGTGTCCAGCGACCGGGTCACCTCGGTCGCCGCGGAGAATCCGCCCGGCCGCGGCGACGAAACCGGCATCATCGACGTGCCCGAGGAACCGCTGTTGCCGCCCCGGCAGTCGCCGCCCCGCGAGCGCGTCCGCTTCGCACACGGATGGCCGCAAGAAGCAGCCGCTTTCGCCCCGCCGCCCGAGCCCGAGCCGCGGTTCGAAAAGCGACAGCAGCCGCCTCCGCCGGCCGCACCGCCCGCACCACCGCCGCAGGCCGCGCCGGAGGGGCAGCCGCAACCGCAGATGCACGGGTGGGAGCCGGTGCCCGCGACCGGACTGTGGTTACCGCCCGGCGGGCCGGGCAGCAACTGGGCCGGCAACGAGCCGCCCGGCGCACCCGCCGCCGAGCCGCTCGGGAGGCGGCGTTCTCGGCACTCCAGTCCCGACGAACCGGCGGACGGCATGCCCATCGAGCCACCGGCGCCACCGCCCCCATACGCCGACTACAGTCGCCGGTCGCGCTCGCGCCATTCGGCCGGGTACCGCGACTATGGCGTGCGCAACTTCGCGGCCGCCGAATCCCCTGACGAATACTCGGCACCCGCGCCCCCTCCCGTTGCCGCGCCGGCCGCCGCCGAGCCGCCGCCTGCGGCCCCGACGCCGGGCCCGCTCGCCGCCGAGCCGCCTCCACCGCAGATGGCTCCGCCGCCCGCGCCAAGGCACCGCGGCGCCGACCCGATGTCGGACGGCTCGGAGGTAGGACCCGAAACGGGTGGTCAGTCGGTTGCCGAGCTGCTGGCGCGGCTGCAGGTCCAGCCGTCCGTGGGCGGCGGGCGTCGTCGCCGCGACAGCTGACGCCGGTCCTGCGTGACGAATCGATTACAGTCTTAGTGACCGTCCGGTACCCGCCCAAGGACCGGAACGAACGAAGACACAGGTGAGGTCGTCTGCGATGGTGCAGTTCGACGGTTTGCGCCCGGCCAGACTCAAGGTGGGGATCATTTCCGCCGGCCGGGTAGGCACCGCGCTCGGCGTCGCGCTGGAGCGCGCCGAGCACGTCGTGGTGGCGTGCAGTGCGATCTCCCACGCGTCCCGGCAGCGGGCGCAGCGATGGTTGCCCGATACCCCGGTGGTTCCCCCGCAGGAGGTGGCCGCCAACGCCGAGCTGCTCGTCTTGTCGGTCCCCGACAGCGAACTCGCCGGCCTGGTGTCCGGGCTGGCCGCCACGTCGGCGGTGCGGCCCGGGACGATCGTGGCCCACACATCCGGTGCCAACGGCGCCGGCATCCTCGCGCCGCTGGCGCAAGACGGCTGCATACCGGTGGCCATTCACCCGGCGATGACGTTCACCGGCTCCGACGAGGACATCAGCAGGCTGCCGGACACCTGCTTCGGGATAACAGCCGCCGACGAGGTCGGGTACGCGATCGGGCAGTCACTGGTGCTGGAGATGGGCGGGGAACCGTTCTGCGTCCGCGAGGACGCCCGCGTCCTCTACCACGCCGCTCTGGCCCACGCGGGCAACCACATCGTGACGGTGCTCGCCGACGCGCTGGAGGCGTTGCGGGCCGCGCTGCGTGGCAGCGAATTGCTGGGCCAACAACTCGTCGACGACCAGCCGGGCGGCCTCGCCGAACGCATCGTCGGGCCGCTGGCCCGCGCGGCGCTGGAGAACACGCTGCAGCGCGGCCAGGCCGCGCTCACCGGCCCGGTCGCCCGTGGTGACGCGGCCGCGGTCGCCGGGCACCTGGCCGCGCTGACCGCAGTGGACCCGCAGCTGGCGCAGGCGTACCGGGTGAACGCCCTGCGGACCGCCCATCGTGCGCATGCCCCCGAGGACGTCGTCGAGGTGCTGGCGCGATGAGCTCGACGCGCCCATTACAGAGGCCGCCCGCCTTCAAGGCCGGCGAACTCAACCTGTACTCGAACCCGCGCGGGGTGACCGACGTCAGTCGGGCGCTGCGCCACACCGGCCGTCGGGTGATGCTGGTGCCCACCATGGGAGCGCTGCACCACGGGCACCTTGCCCTGGTGCGCGCAGCCAAGCGGGTCCCCGGCTCGGTGGTCGTGGTCTCCATATTCGTCAACCCGCTGCAATTCGGCGCCGGAGAAGACCTCGACGCCTACCCCCAGACCCTCGATGACGACCTTGCGCTGCTACGCGGCGAGGACGTCGAGATCGTGTTCGCGCCGACGGCCGCGTCGATGTATCCCGACGGTCTGCGCACCACCGTGCATCCCGGCCCGCTGGCGGCCGAGCTCGAGGGCGGCCCCCGGCCAACGCATTTCGCCGGGGTGCTCACCGTGGTGATGAAGCTGTTGCAGATCGTGCGTCCCGACCGGGTGTTCTTCGGTGAGAAGGATTACCAGCAGCTGATGCTGATCCGGCAGATGGTCGCCGACTTGAACGTCGACGTCGCCGTGGTCGCGGTGCCCACCATCCGGGAAGCCGACGGGCTGGCGATGTCGTCCCGCAACCGCTACCTCGACCCCCAGCAGCGGGAGGCGGCCGTGGCGCTCTCGGCGGCGCTGACTGCGGGGGCACATGCCGCTGAGGCGGGCGCGCAGGCGGCGCTGGACGCGGCGCGTGCCGTGCTCGAGGCCGTGCCCGGTCTCACGGTCGACTACCTGGAGTTGCGGGATCTCGAGCTCGGACCGTTGCAGCCCGACAGGCCCGGCCGGCTGCTGGTCGCCGCCCGGCTGGGCTCCACCAGGCTGCTGGACAACATCGCGATCGAGATCGGATCGCAAAAAACTTCGCCGGCACCCGTGGGGCCGGACGGATATCGGGACACCCTCGAATCACCTTGGAGGAATTGATGTTACGGACGATGTTGAAGTCGAAGATCCACCGCGCCACCGTGACGCAGGCCGACCTTCACTACGTCGGCTCGGTGACCGTCGATGCCGACTTGATGGACGCCGCGGACCTGCTCGAGGGCGAGCAGGTGACCATCGTCGACATCGACAACGGTGCCCGACTGGTCACCTACGCGATCACCGGCGAGCGCGGCAGCGGGTTGATCGGGATCAACGGTGCCGCCGCGCATCTCGTCCACCCCGGTGATCTCGTCATCCTCATCGCCTACGGGACCATGGAGGAGGCGGAGGCGCGCGCCTATGAGCCGCGGATCGTGTTCGTCGACGCGGACAACAAGCCGGTCGACCTGGGCCACGATCCTGCGTTCGTACCCTTCGACATACCCGTCGCGGCCGAGCTTCTAGACGCCCGGATCGGCGTGCGGTAGCCGTGCTGCTGGCGATCGACGTCCGCAACACGCACACCGTCGTCGGACTGCTTTCCGGATCCAAAGAACACGCGAAGGTGTTGCAGCAGTGGCGGATTCGCACCGAATCCGAGGTCACGGCGGACGAACTCGCGCTGATCATCGACGGCCTGATCGGAGAGGATTCCGAGCGGCTCACCGGTGCGGCCGCCCTGTCCACGGTCCCGTCGGTGCTGCACGAGGTGCGGGTCATGCTCGACCAGTACTGGCCGTCGGTGCCACACGTGCTGATCGAGCCGGGAGTGCGCACCGGCATCCCGCTGCTGGTCGACAACCCCAAGGAAGTCGGTGCGGACCGGATCGTCAACTGCCTGGCGGCGTTTCACAAGTTCGGCACCGCGGCCATTGTCATCGACTTCGGATCCTCGATCTGCGTGGACGTGGTGTCGGCCAAAGGCGAGTTCCTCGGCGGCGCGATCGCGCCCGGGGTGCAGGTGTCGTCGGATGCCGCCGCGGCCCGGTCCGCCGCGCTGCGCCGGGTCGAGCTGGCCCGGCCCCGTTCGGTGGTCGGCAAGAACACCGTCGAATGCATGCAGGCCGGTGCGGTGTTCGGCTTCGCCGGGCTGGTCGACGGCCTGGTGACGCGCATCCGCGAGGACGTGGACGGCTTCTCCGGCGACCTGGGAGACCAAGTGGCGATCGTGGCCACCGGACATACCGCGCCGCTGCTGCTGCCCGAACTGCACACCGTCGACCACTACGACCAGCACCTCACCCTGCAAGGCCTGCGGCTGGTCTTCGAACGCAACCGAGACGCCCAGCGCGGCAGGCTGAAGACCGCACGCTGAGCGCGCCCACGGCCCCGAATGCAGGGGCGACGCCGTCAGCGCCGGCTCGAGGCGCCGTCATTTAAGCTGGCACGTCGTGAGCGCCGCCGACTCAGTAGACCTTCCCGAGCAGTTCCAGATCCGCCGGGACAAGCGTGCTCGCCTGCTGGCGGAGGGCCGTGAGCCGTACCCGGTCGCCATCGAGCGAACCCACACGCTGGCCGAGGTTCGCGCCGCCCACCCCGACCTGCCGATCGACACCGCGACCGACGACGTCGTCGGCGTGGCGGGCCGGGTGATATTCGCGCGCAATTCGGGAAAATTGTGCTTTGCGACCCTTCAGGAGGGCGACGGCACCAGCCTGCAGGTGATGATCAGCCTGGACAAGGTCGGCACCGAAGCGCTCGAAGCATGGAAAACCGACGTCGATCTCGGTGACATCGTCTATGTGCACGGCAACGTGATCAGCTCACGGCGGGGAGAGTTGTCCGTCCTCGCCGACTCCTGGCAGATGGCCTCCAAGTCGCTGCGGCCGCTGCCCGTCGCGCACAAGGAGCTGAGCGAAGAGTCCCGGGTGCGCCAGCGCTACGTCGACCTGATCGTCCGTCCCCAGGCGCGGACGGTGGCCCGGCAGAGAATCGCCGTTATCCGCGCCATACGCAACGCGCTCGAGCGGCGCGGGTTTCTCGAAGTGGAAACGCCTATGCTGCAGACGCTGGCCGGCGGCGCGGCGGCCCGGCCGTTCGTCACACATTCCAATGCGCTCG
>CAWAWC010000003.1:0-346957 GCA_963785625.1 uncultured Actinomycetota bacterium
TCACGGCCTCTTGCCGGTGTACTTGAGACCGAAGCGATGCTCGAGCGTATCGAAGATGAGCTGGCCGTGGCCTTGTCTTTGAGGATCTCCGCCTCGCTTTGAACATCGATGGATAACGCGGCGCCGCGGTCGATCAACATGAGCGCGGTCTCGGATTCGCAGTTGCGGCACGGATAGGCCAAGGCGCGGGCGGTGGGCGTGTTGATCAGGATGGCCGTCCCGGTGGTACGGGTCCTACTGTATCTGCGTGAGGTGCTGCATAGGAAAGACGTGTCAAGGTCGAGTTTGGCGGTGTGGCGCCCGTAGACAGCGGCCGCCTCGATGTCCTCGTTGAGCCTCAGGACCGCAAACGCCTTGCCGGACAACCACAGCCGCGGGACGACGCGCGTCGGCGGAATGCGGTTGTTGCGCAAAATGCCCTCCGCGACGGCACCTTCCTGCGTCTTGGCGACGTACAAGTAGCCGCCCAGGGCGCGGTCCGTGGGCTCGAAACGCCCTTGCTGTCGGTCGCCGAGGGGCTTCGGGGTGGGATTGAAGGAGTTCGCGGCGTAGCGTATGGTCGCCCGCCGGATCCGGTAAAGCTCTGTGCCGGCGGGGATGAGTTCTACGTCGGCGGCGGTGCCGTTGTAGATGTTTTTCGCCACCGGGGTTAGTCCATGCCTTGCCTGCTGCGTTCGATCGCGAAGTCGACCACCTCATCGGATAGTTCATGATTCTCCAGCAAGTCGATTGGGCGCCGTCCGTCGAGGCCCTCGTCCGCGGAAAACCACCAGTCAAGAGACCCCCACGGATCGGCGTCGCATTCCAGCAGACGATTAGCGTGTGCGACCACGCGACGGATCTCGTGCCTGGCCGGGTCTATCTGAAACTTCGGGTACCGGTAGCGGCTCCCGATCTTCACCCCGAGCAGTTCATTCGTTCGCCGGCGGTTCTGCGCGATCGTCCGGTGGCCTTTGCCTGTCGGCGAGAGGATCTCGCTGACCTCCGTCGAACTGTAGGTGTCATTCACGCTCAACGGCAGCGTGTACTGCAGCGGACCGGTCGCGGTTTGCAGCGTCACCTGTTCGTGACCGGAAGCAGTTTGGGCGTCGCGAAGCCTCGTCAGCAGCCCGAGCTGCGCGCGCACTGCCTCAATTAGTTCGTCGAGCAGCGACACCGTCAGCGCGACACCACCTTCGGCGACCGCTTCGCGCGCCTCCTCCCGTCGTTGGACAGCTGACGCGCCGGCGGTGGCGTCCTCGCCCACCGCGAGACGATTCGTGACGATACCGACGTGCATGCCGAGGTCATGAGCTGGCTTCACGACACCTCCTCCGAAGACTACGAAAACTACGCTCTATACCATGCTAATGTAGCAATCGTAGTCCAACGGTGACGCTGCCACTGTGCGTGCCGATCGCGGCGCAGCTTCCTCGCCGCAGTACCCGCGCGACGGCGCTGCTGGACTGCCAAAATTGTTCGCGCTCAAGAGCGGTGGACCCGGCGCCAGCTGACTCGACTGCATGATCAATCCGGCACATTGGCGCCGGGCTTGTTGACGGCATTGCCGGCTGCCGGAGCTCAGTCCGGCACGCGCGTGAAACGGTGCAGAAGCCAGGCCAACGGGATCGTCAGCACCAGCGTCGCGACGAACAGGTACAGCATCGAGCCGGTGTAGACGTGCGCGCGCACGACGTAGACCATCGCGAATTCCATCGTGATCAGATGGATCAGGAAGATCTCGTAGGAGATCTCGCCGAGCCACACCATCGGCCGGGTGGCCAGCAGTTGGTAGTACCACCCTTGGACAGCGGGGGTGTCACCCAGGGCCAGCGGTGCCACCGCCAATGTGGCGATCACGGCATAGAAGCACGTCTTGAACAGGGCCTCACTCAGCGCCGCGGGCGAGGTCGTCGGCGCCCCCGCGATGGGAGTGGAGACGATGAAATAACAGATCGTCGCCAGCGGTATGGCCACGAACGCGTACCCGCGCACCCCCATCCCCTGCAGCACGGCCAGCACCATGCCGCCGAGGAACCAGGCCAGATAGGTGGGCAGCCACAACCGGGCGCCGTCGGGAAACCAGTGATCGGCGTGCACCAGGACCAACCAGGCCGGGCTGATCAGCGTCATCGCCGCCAGGGCGGCCAGCATCAACCTCGGCTGCCAGCGGCGCCGACAGATCAGCACCAGCAGCACGTAGGCCAGCGGTGGTAGCGCCACGTAGAAGGCCGCCTCCACCGCCAGGCTCCACATCTGGGTCAGGCCCTGGTGCAGATACTTGCCCAGGTAGCCGTTGCAGTAGATCTGCGTCAAGGTGAGGTTGCGGACCAGGCCCAGCCAGGTGTGTCCGGGGTTGGGCCCGGCCATGCGAAAGTGGTACAGCACGTACGCGAACAGCACGGTGATGACGTAGGCGGGCATGATGCGCCGGACCCGGTGCCGGGCATAGCGGCTCAACGACGGCGGCGGCCCGCCGGTGGCGGCCGACTTCACCCAGGGCCGGAACAGCAGGAAGCCGGACAGCACGAAGAAGATCGGCACGCCGATCTCCATCCGGGCGCCCACCAGGCCCCAGTAGCCGTGGGTGTACTTGCCGGTGGTGTAGGCCGCGTGGGTGCCGACGACGAGGAGGGCGGCGACCGCGCGGATGCCGGTCAGCGCGGCGACCCGGTCGACGTGGGAGATCTGCTCGAGTCCGCCCTGGGCGTCTTGCTCCTCGGACAGGGTCATCCGGCGGGTCTTTTGCGTGGCTTGCCGCCGCGGGCTTTGTCGGACGACCTCTCCGGCTGCAGGTTGATCAGCACCCCCGAGATGCGGGTGTTTTCCAGCTTTTTCAGTGTCGCCCTAGGCAGTTTGGCCGGCAGTTCCACCAGCGAGAAGTCCGGCCCGATGGCGATGTGGCCGAAATCGCTGCGATGCAAACCGCCCTCGTTGGCGATGGCGCCGACGATCGCGCCCGGACCGATTTTGTGCCGCTTGCCGACGGCGATGCGGTAGGTGCTGAATGGCCTTGACTGCCTTGGCTTTTCGGTGCGTTCCCGACGCTCGCGCCGCTCGGGCGGGGGTTCGGGCGCCATCAGGAACGCCTCGCCGTCGCGGGACTGCAGCGCCAGCGCCGCGGCGATGTCGGCCATCGGGACGTCGTGTTCGCGTTCGTAGTCCTGCACCAATTTGCGGAACAGGTCGAACCCCGGGCGGCCGAGCGCGTCGGTGATGGAGTCGGCGAACTTCGCCACCCGCTGCGCGTTGACGTCCTCGACGGTGGGCAATTCGGTCTCGGTGAGCGTTTGCCGCGTGGCCTTCTCGATCGCCTTGAGCAGGTGGCGCTCGCGCGGGGAGACGAACAACAGCGCGGTCCCCGACCGCCCGGCCCGGCCGGTGCGCCCGATGCGGTGCACGTAGGACTCGGTGTCGTGCGGGATGTCGTAGTTGAGCACATGCGAGATGCGCTCGACGTCCAGCCCGCGCGCAGCAACGTCGGTGGCGACCAGGATGTCGATGCCTTTGGAGCCGCCTTCTTTGAGCGCGGCGATGGTCCGCTCGCGCTGCGGCTGCGGGATGTCGCCGTTGATGGCGGCCGCGGAAAAGCCTCGGGCCCTGAGCTTTTCGGCGACCTCCTCGGTCGCCTGCTTGGTGCGGACGAAGACGATCATCGCCTCGAACGGCTCCACTTCGAGGACCCGGGTCAGCGCATCCATCTTGCGCGGGCCGGCCACCTGGATGTAGCGCTGCGAAATGTTCTCGGCCGTCGCGGTTTTCGCTTTCGAGGCGACCTCGAACGGGTCGTGCAGGTACTTGGTGGTGATCTTGCGGATCGCCGGCGGCATGGTCGCCGAAAACAGGGCTACCTGCTTGTATTCCGGGGTGTCGGACAGGATGCGTTCGACGTCTTCGGCGAAACCCATGGCGAGCATCTCGTCGGCCTCGTCGAGCACCAGGTAGTCCACCCGCGACAGGTCCAGCGTCCCGCGTTCCAGGTGGTCGATGACCCGCCCGGGCGTGCCGACCACCACCTGCGCGCCGCGGCGCAGCCCGGCCAGCTGCACGGTGTAGGACGACCCGCCGTAGATCGGCAACACCTGAATCTGGGGCAGGTGCGCGCCGTAGCGGCTGAATGCCTCGGCCACCTGCAGGGCCAGCTCGCGGGTGGGCGCCAGCACGAGGGCCTGGGTTACTTTGCTGGTGACATCGATTTTGGACAGGATCGGGATGGCGAAAGCCGCCGTCTTGCCGGTGCCGGTCTGCGCCAGGCCCACCACGTCGGAGCCCGCCATCAGCGCCGGTATGGTCGCCGCCTGGATGGCGGTCGGCGTCTCGTAGCCGACGTCGGCGATCGCCCGCAGGACTGCAGGATGAATCTGCAGGTCGGCGAACGTGGTAGAGGCAGCCTCGGGCGAGCTGTCCGGGAGGGTCATCGTCCAAGAAGTTTAGTGGTGAACCGCGGCGTGCGCGGCACGCGGCCACGCCTGCCGCACCCCCGGTCGGATGACGGTACGGTGCGCGGTGTGTGGTCGCTACCCCGCGGCGCTGAGCCGCTCACCGGCCTGGCCGCCGCCGTATTGATCGCCGCCACGTTGAGCGGTTGCGGTTCGGGGGATTCCACGGTCGCGAAGACGCCGCAGGCGACAACGACCACTTCGACCTCTTCGATTACCGCTCCCGCCGCCGAGCCCGACGTCGGAGGCCGCCGCGCCCAGCAATAGCGCCCCGCCGTCCGACCCGTGCGCGGTCAATCTCGCCTCACCCACGATCGCGAAGGTGGTCTCCGAGCTGCCCCGCGATCCGCGCAGTCAGCAGCCTTGGAACCCCGAGCCGCTGGCCGGCAACTACAACGAGTGCGCCCAGCTGTCGGCCGTGATCATCAAGGCGAACACCAACGCCGACAACGCCACCACCCGGGCGGTGATGTTCCATCTCGGCCAATACATACCCCAAGGGGTGCCGGACACGTTCGGGTTCAACGGGATCGACAGCTCGCAATGCACCGGCGACACGGTCGCATTGACATACCCCAGCGGTATCAGCGGACTAGGCAGCGTGGTGAAATTCCGCTGGAACGGCAACGCGGTAGAGCTCATCGGCAACACCGGCCGCTGAGTGAGCCCACGGCCCAGCGGGCTGCGAATGCCCGTCAGGAGCACGCAAGGCCCGAGCTGTTTGCTCGCCGGCTATCCGAAGAAACCCACCACGGTCAACGGGTTTCGGTGGAAGCCCTGCCAGCGGGTGCCCCTTAACGGCCCGTCGCTGGCCAGCACGGTCGGGCGCTGATGCCCGAGCCGGTAATCGTAATCGACGAGTTGAACACCTCCGGGCTGGCGCAGGCCAGCGCCAACAGCGCGGTGCCGTGCCGCAAGCCGACAGATTGCCGATGCAACCCTGTCGGGGTGGTGCACACCGGCGCGGAAACCCTCGACGTCAGCACCGTCATCGACACCAACGGTGCCTACGACAGTGTGCGCATCGAGCTGCAACGGGTCGGGGCCGGGTTCCGTCCCGGCGCCAGGGCGCTCGATCTCCTTGATTTGTCACGTCCCACACAGAGTTTCGTCAAGCCCGCCGAGAGGATGGGAGGTGCCGCACGTCGCGTCCACAGCGCCGAAGAGCTCGCCGACGCCCGCCGCGGCGCCTTCATCGAATCCCGGACCGCACCTCATTGACGCGGTGGTGCGCTCACGACTGCGCTAGCCATCAGTGGGCCGTGCACAGGCCCGTTCAGGGGCACCCGCGTTCGCGGGCGTGGGGGCCGGCCCCGAAAGGTCGGGGAGTACCCCCACCCGGGAGCGGTGAGCACGCCCGCCCGCGTGCCGGGCAGGTACTCCCAGCCGCGTGCGGGGTAGGGGGCGACCGGATCCGGCCAGGACGCCCGCGGGCCGCTACCGGCTGGCAGTTTCCCACAGCTGGGCGCCCAGCCATGTGCTCATCCGGTTGCGGGCATGCGGGTCAAACCCGCCCATCGCTTGCCGCGGCCGCCACCACCAGACCCCGCCACCCCGCGACGGTAGTGGCGGCTTTCGAACCGCCGCACCGGGTAACCGCCCGGCCGGTCAGGACCGCACCCGCTATTCGCCCCGGCGCCGGCGGCGCCAAGCCGCCGGGCGTTATCTGCTGCCAGGTGGTGGATAAACCAACAAACGGTGACGGTCGGACTTACTCAGCAGCTAGGACGCGACGTGCGGCACCCCCGCCGTGGTGACGCTACCGGTGCCGCCGACGCCTTGGCCGCCGGCAACGTCGACCGGGGCTGGGGCTGCCGCCGACGCCGGTGCCGT
This sequence comes from uncultured Actinomycetota bacterium, assembly GCA_963785625.1. GTDB lineage: Bacteria > Actinomycetota > Actinomycetes > Mycobacteriales > Mycobacteriaceae > Mycobacterium. Next base: position 6,252 of record CAWAWC010000003.1, read on the forward strand.
CGTAGCCGCCTCGCCGTCGCCGCCGATGTTAGTCGGTGTTAGCTGCCGTTGGCGCCGTCGTTGGCGGGGCCGGAGAAGCTGGCGCTGGCGCCGGCACCGCCATTGCCACCGTTGCCGGTGTTGCCGCCGACGCCGCCATCGTTGTCGGGGCTTAGGCCGCCGGTGCCGGCTGTCCCGCCGGTACCGGGAGTAACGGCGCCGCCGGTGCCGCCGATGGCGCCGTTGGCGGGAGTACTACCGGTGGCCGCGGCGATGGTACCGCCGCCGCCACCACCACCGCCCGCGCCGGCCCCGCCAGTGCCACCGGTGCCGCCCGTGGCCGACGTGTTGCCGGTGACGGAAGCGCCGCCGCCGGTGCCGCCGTTGCCGCCGGTGCCGCTGGTGGAGGCGGCCCCACCGCCACCACCGCCGCCGCCGCCGGAAGCGCCAACGGCAGAATTGGCGGAACCGCCTCCACCACCGCCGCCGCCGTGACCGCCGGCGCCGCCGGTAGTGCCAGTGGCGGCGTCGCCGGCGCCACCGCCGCCGCCGGTCGCCGCCGTCAGCGCTGGCGACGGTGCCGCCGCTCGGGCCGGAGGTGGCCGTACCGCCGGTGCCGCCGGCGCCGCCGGCGGCGCCGCTGCCGCCGGTGCCGTTGGTGCCGGCGCCGCTGCCGGCGTTGCCGCCGGCGCCGCCGGCGCCGCCGCCGCCACCACCGCCGCCAGCGACCTGGTTACCGCCGACTGTGTCGGTGTCTGCGCCGCCGGTGCCGCCATTGCCGCCCTGCCGCCGTTGCCGCCGCCGCCGTTGGTGCCGCCGACAGGCGCGCTGCCGCCGGTGCCACCGCCGCCGCCGCTGCCACCGTTGCCGCCCGGGCCGCCGGCGCTGGCGTTGGGCCGCCGCTGCCTGTGGCGCCGCTGTCGCCTTGGCCGCCCGCACCGCCCTGGCCGCCCTGCCCGGCGGTGCCGATGGTGCCGCCGTTGCCGCCGGTGCCGGCCGCGCCGGCGTTGCCGCCGTTACCGCCCTGGCCGCCGCCGCCGCCGTTGGCGCCGGTGCCGGTCGGGGTGGTGTAGCTGAAGCCGTCGGCGCCGTTGCCGCCCTGGCCGCCGCTGCCGCCGTTACCGTTGGGCCGCCGTCCCGCGCCGCCGGCGTTACCGCCGTGACCGGCGTTGCCGCCGTTGCCGCCGCTGCCGCCGTGACGGCGTGTCGTGGCGTGCGCCGCCGGTACCGCTGCCGCCGCCGCCGACCACCGGAACCGCGCGTTACCGCCCGCGCCGGCGGTCCCGACACCGGTGCCGCCGGTGCCGGCCGCCCCGCCATTACCGCCGTTACCGCCGCCGCCGCCGTTACCGCCGGACGAGCCGGCCGCAGTCACCGCGCCGTAACCTGCCGGTACCGCCGCTGCCGCCGGTCCCGCCCTGCGCCGCCGGTGCCCGCCGGAGCCGCCGGCGCCGCCGCTGCCGCCGGCACCGCCGGTACCGGCGTCGCCGCCGGTGCCGCCGCTGCCGCCACCGGTGCCGCCGGTGCTGGCCGTCGCCGCCGTGACCGCCGGTACCGCCGCCCCGCCGGTACCGCCGGTGCCGCCGTCGCCGCCGTGCCGCAGCGCCGGCACCGCTGCCGCCGGCGCCGCCGGTACCCGCCGCTGCCGCCGGCGCCGCCGGAACCGCCGTTACCGCCGACCGCGCCGGCCGGCACCGCCGTCACCGCCGGTACCGCCGGCGCCGCCGCTGCCGCCGGCACCGCTGCCGCCGGCACCGCCGGCACCGCTGCCGCCGGCACCGCCGGCACCGCCGGCACCGCCCGCGCCGCCGGTGACACCGGTGCCGCCGGTCGTGGCCCGCCGCCGCCGCTACCGCCGTTGCCGCCCTGCCCGCCGGTGCCGCCGGCCCCGCCGCTGCCGCCGGCGCCGGCCGCTGGCACCGGCGCCGCCGCCGCCGCCGGCACCCGCCGCTGCCCCGGCCCCGCCGGCACCGTCGTGCTGCCGCCACGCCGCCGCCGCCGCACCGTTACCGCCGGTGCCGCCGTTGCCGCCGGCGCCGCCGCTGCCCGCCGGCACCGCTGGTGCCGCCCGCGCCGCCGCTGCCGCCCGCGCCGCCCGCACCGCCGGCACCGCCCGCGCCGCCGGGGCCGCCGGCGCCGCTGGCCGTTGCCGGCACCCGGCCACCACCGGTACCACCGGCTGCCCGCCGGTCCCGCCGTTGCCGCCGTGTCGCCGACCCGCCGGTGCCGCCGCCGCTGCCGGCCGCCCCGCCGGCCCCGCCGTTACCGCCGTCCCCGCCGTTACTGCCGGCGCCGCCGGCCCTGCCCGCACTGGTGCCGCCGTCAAAGCCCGCACCGCCGGCGCCGCCCTGGCCGCCCTGCCCGCCGGAGCCGTTGGCCACGCCGCTGCCGCCGGCGTTACCGCCGGTGCCACCCGCGCCGCCCTGACCGCCGCCTGTCCCGTCGACGCCGACGGTCGTGCTGGCCACACCGGCCCCACCGTTACCGCCGTTGCCCGCGTTGCCGCCGGCGCCCGCGTGACCGGCCGCGCCGGTGTTCCCGAACATCAGCGCCTGGTTGGCGCCGGCGACCCCACCGGCGGCACCGCCGTTACCACCGGTCCCGCCGGCCCCGCCGTCACCACCGGTGCCGCCGGCGCCGCCGGTGCCGCCAACGCCACCGGTACCGGCGTCCCCGCCGGCTCCGCTGGTCCCACCCAACAGCGCATGGTTGGCCCCACCGTTACCGCCGATCCCGCCGGTCCCGCCGGTACCGCCGTCACCGCCGGTCCCGCCGGGGGTGTTGCTCGGGGTCCCGGCAACACCGGCCCCGCCGGTGCCGCCGACGCCGCCGGCCCCACCATGACCATTCAGCGAGAACAGCTGCGTGTTAGCCCCACCGGTGCCGCCGTCGCCGCCGTTGCCGCTGACCCCGCCGGCCAGGTTGATCCCGCCGGCACCGGCGGCGCCGCCGGTCCCGCCAGCGCCGCCGCCGATCAGCCCATTGGCCCCACCGATACCGCCGTTACCGCCGGTACCGGCGCCGACCCCGCCGGTGCCGCCGGCCCCGCCGGTACCGCCAGCGCCCCACAGACCTGCCGCCCCACCGGCCCCGCCGTTACCGCCGGTCCCACCGGCCGCGCCGGGGCTGAAGCCGGCCCCGCCGTTGCCGCCGTTGCCGATAATCCATCCGCCGGGCGCGCCGGCACCGCCGGTGGGGTTGGCTGCCGTGCCGGGCGCCCCGGTGGCGCCGTTGACGAACAGCGAGCGCCCCGTTATCGCCTCAACGGGCGAGAAGACCCCAAAGGGCTGGGCGGCATTGACCAAGGCCGTCAGCGGGTCCTGAGCCGCCGCCGACTGCACCGCCCCCATTGCCGTGGCCGCCGCGTTGGCGGCCTCGGCGCCCGCATACGCGCTCCCGCCCGAGGACAACAACTGCACAAACTGGGCATGAAAGGCCGCCGACTGCGCACTCAGCGCCTGAAACTCCTGCCCAACGCTGCCAAACAACTGCGTAATCGCCGCCGATACCTCATCAAAGGCCGCCGGCGCAATCGCCGTCGTCGACGGTGCCGCCACCGCGGTCGCTTCTCTGATCGTCTCTCCGATCGCACTCAAGTCGGCCGACGCGGTGGCCAACGCCTCAGGTGCTGCGATCAGGAAAGACGACATCTTGGACTCCCATCTAGGCATGACACAGGTGAGGGAATTATCCTCGGAACCGTACCATACGCACGTTTGAATCGGTCCACAATAAATTTCGGTATTTTTATAACCACTCCGCTGAACCAACCGCTTCGTTTCCCTTCTGAAACGCTCGAAGGCGTACGGTGCCGGTCGCTGCGGGTTCGGCCGCGCACCCCGGCTTGCACCAGTTCGTTCGCCAACACTGGTGCCGAACCTGGGCTAATCCGCGATCGGCCGGATACCGGCCAAGGGAGGTGCCGCCTGTCCTGCCCTGCCCAGTCCAGAGTGGGAGGCCATTTAGGCGGCGACTGCCACCCGCATGGATGTCGTGCTCATGGCTACGGGCTGTTGGGGGCCATTGCTCGATCAAGTTGGGGGCATTTGTGGCTATACATATATAGCCATCAACACATATATAGCCATCAACCTGGGCGACAGAATGCGCGTCCATCTTGGTACACGTGAATCAATCCATGAGTCATCAAAGACCCATTAGGCCAGTCAGCGTAGGTCTGCAGGATGGCCGTCACCACCAGCGCTTGCAGGCTCGTTTCCTCATCGGCCGCCAACCGCTGAAGCGCTCAGTGCACACCGCGTGGCAAGTCGAGCGTGGCCCGAGCACCGCCGCTCTCGCCGCGGTGCTCGATCGACGCCGTAGCCAGCGCCGTGGGATCCCGCAGCCCCGAGCTGATGGCGTTGCGAATCAGTTCGCCCATGGAGGTGTCGAGGCCCAGTGCGCGCCATTTGAGGGCAGTGCGGCCGCCATCCGGTCTGCATGCCGATCCGGTCCCCGACGTCACTCATATTGTCTGTCCCCACACCTACAGTTGCAGCTGTGTTCGTCACCGGCGACTGCATCGTCTACAGCGCCTCGGATCTCGCGGCCGCAGCGCGATGCGAGTACGCCCTGCTGAGGGATTTCGACGCGAAACTCGGCTGGGGACCCGCCGTCCCCGTGGAGGACGAACTGCTCGCGCGGACGGCCGCGCTCGGCACCGAGCACGAACGACGGCGGCTCGACCAATTACGTGACGAGTTCGGGGATGGGGTCGCGGTCATTGGCCGTCCGGCATACACGCTCGCCGGGCTGACGGCCGCCGCGGAGGCAACCCGGCGCGCGATCTCCCACCGTGCCCCGGTGGTGTATCAGGCCGCGATGTTTGATGGCCGTTTCGTCGGGTTCGCCGACTTCCTGGTGCTCGACGGCGAGCGCTACCGGGTCACCGACACCAAGCTGGCGCGCTCGGCGAAGGTCCCCGCGCTGCTGCAACTAGCGGCCTACGCCGACGTGCTGGCCGGGTCGGGTGTCTCGGTGGCGCCGGAGGCCGAGTTGGAACTGGGCGACGGCACCGTCGTGCGCCACCGCGTCGGCGACCTGATACCGGTCTACCGATCCCAGCGCGCGCTTTTGCAGCGCCTGCTCGATGAGCACTATGCCGCGGGCACCCCAGTGCGCTGGGAAGACCAAGACATAAACGCATGCTTTCGTTGTCCGTTGTGCGTCGAACAGCTGCGCGCGACCGACGATCTGCTGCTGCTGGCCGGCATGCGAATCACCCAACGGGACAAGCTCGTCGACGCCGGGATCACCACGATCACCCAGCTGGCCGATCACAGTGGACCGGTGCTCGACCTCGCTCCCGGCGCCCTTGGCAAGCTAACCGCACAGGCGAGACTGCAAGTCCACCAGCGGGATACAGGCATGCCGCAATTCGAGATCGTCGACCCGCAGCCGCTGACGCTGCTGCCCGAGCCGGATCCCGGTGACCTGTTCTTCGACTTCGAAGGCGACCCACTGTGGACGGCCGACGGACACGAATGGGGACTGGAGTATATGTTCGGTGTTTTGGAGGCTGCGGGGAATTTCCACCCGCTGTGGGCGCACAACAGGGTGGACGAGCGCAAGGCGCTCACGGATTTTCTGGCGCTGGTGGCCAAGCGCCGCAAGCGCTATCCCAACATGCACATCATCTTATATCATTACGCGCCGTACGAGAAGACCGCGCTGCTCAGGGTCGCCGGGCGGTACGGGGTCGGCGAGGACGAGGTCGACGAGCTGCTGCGCAGCGGGACGCTGGTAGACCTTTATCCGTTGGCGCGCAAGAGCATTCGGGTGTGCGCGGAGTCGTTCAGCCTCAAGGCGCTCGCCGACATCACCGCCGCGGCCCTGGATCTGGACTCGTCGTATCTGGCGGTGCACGGACCGCCGGGGACCGGCAAGACGCACACCGCCGCCCAAGTCGTCAAAAGCCTGGTCACCAAACACTCCTGGCGTGTTGGGGTGGTGGCGCAATCGCACGCCACGGTGGAGAACCTGTTGGGCTGTGTGATCGATGCCGGCCTGGATCCGCGCCGGGTCGCGAAGAAACGCTACGACCACGACGCCCCGCGCTGGCAGAAGATCGACGGCGCCGAGTACGCGGCGTTCACAGCCCACCACTCCGGCTGCGTGATCGGCGGCACGGCATGGGATTTCGCCAACGCAAGCTGGGTACCGCCGGGCAGCCTGGATCTGCCGGTGATCGACGAGGCGGGCCAGTTTTGTCTGGCCAACACCATCGCCGTCGCACCGGCGGCCGCCAACCTTTTGCTGCTTGGCGACCCCCAGCAGCTGCCCCAGGTCAGCCAGGGAACGCATCCCGAACCGGTCGACACGTCCGCGCTGGATTGGCTGGTGGACGGCCAACGCACGCTGCCCGACGAACGCGGCTACTTCCTCGACCGCACGTACCGAATGCATCCGGCGGTCTGCGCCGCGATCTCCGCGCTGTCCTACGAGGGCAGGATGCATTCCCACACCGACACCACCGCGGCGCGTCACCTCGACGGGTACCGGCCCGGCGTGCGCGTGATTCCCGTTGCCCACCAGGGCAATTCGACGGATAGCCCGGAAGCGGCCGGCACGATCGCGGCGGAGATCGAGGGACTGCTCGGCAGGTCGTGGACCGACGAGCACGGCACCCGGCCGCTGGCAGCCTCCGACGTGCTGGTGCTCGCCCCCTACAACGCCCAGGTGACGCTGCTGCGCCATCGGTTGGGCTCCGCGGGGCTCGGCGGGGTGCGGGTCGGAACCGTCGACAAGTTCCAGGGCGGACAGGCGCCGGTGGTCTTCGTCTCGATGACGGCCTCGTCCGTCGACGTGGTGCCGCGCGGAATCTCGTTCCTGCTCAACAGGAATCGTCTCAACGTGGCCGTCAGCCGGGCACAGTACGCGGCGGTGATCGTGCGCTCACAGTTGCTGACCGAGTACCTCCCCGCCACGCCCGCCGGCCTGATCGACCTGGGCGCATTTCTGGCCCTGACCCGGGACTATGTGCCGGACGAGTGTCGGCCGTAGCTGGTGGGGTCGTCGTCCGGATCGGTGTGGTAGCGGTGGCCTCGCGGCGCCTTGCCTTCCGTGAAGGGATGACGCGCCGAACCGTTGTGGCGCCCATCCGGCGCCGACCCGGGCGGGCGCGGTGGCGCCATCCGGCGACGGCGCCTCCCACCGTCGACGCGGGAGCCGTTGTGCGCGAAGCCAATCGGTTCGTCCCGTGCGACCGCGTCGTCGAGCAAGCTCTGCCACGATTCCACGGGGTCGGCGGGCGGCGGGCGCGGAACGGCGGTACGCGGCGGGGACCCGGCGTCCGGTTCCCGAACAAGTACGAATTCCACGTAGTCGTCGTCATCGCCGATGACGTCGCCCACGTCGGACGGGTCGGCGCCCGCGAAGGCCGAAGACGCGAACCCGACCAGGAACAGCGCGGCAACGATGCCGAACAACGCGACGAACGCGGGCAACAGCACCGACTGCGACATCGCGGCCGAAAACGGCTGGCGCACGAACTCGGGCAGTTGCAGGATGACACCGCCCTCCCCGGTGGGCTCGGTGGACGGCTGCGGCGGCATCTCGGCGCCGATCCGATGACGGTACGGTTTCGCGATGTGTGGTCCGCCAGCCAGCCGTGTATTGACGGGCCTAGCCGTTGTCGTGTCGGTCTCCGCGGCCTTGACCGGCTGCAGTTCGGGGGATTCCACCGTCGCCAAGACGCCGCCAGCCGGGACAACCCCTGCGACCGCCTCGATCACCGCTCCGGGCGCGCCGAGCCCGGCGCCCGGGGCCGCCGCGCCTGGCACCAGCGCCCCGCCCGACCCGTGCGCGGTCAATCTCGCCTCGCCCACCATCGCCAGGGTGGTCTCCGAACTGCCCCGCGACCCGCGCAGCCAGCAGCCCTGGAACCCCGAACCGTTGGCCGGCAACTACAACGAGTGCGCCCAGCTTTCGGCGGTGATCATCAAGGCCAACACGAACGCGGACAATCCCAGCACCCGGGCGGTGCTGTTCCATCTCGGCCAGTTCATCCCGCAGGGCGTGCCCGACACCTACGGGTTCAATGGCATCGACGCGTCGCAAACCACCGGCGACACCGTCGCGCTGACCTACCCCAGCGGCATCAACGGCCTCAACACCGACGTGCGGTTCCATTGGAACGGCAACGCGGTCGAGCTGCTGGGTAACACGCCGGGGCACTGATGCAGGGGCAGCCTGGTGGTGATGTCCGCTCGGTGACCCGCGGACAGGCATACCCCGTTATGGCCGTCAGGCGACTTGCGAGGCTCGCGGCCGGACCCGCCTTAACCGGGGCCGCGGACGCCACCATCGCGGGGGCTGGTGGCTGTGCCCGATCAGGTCACGGCCTCGACTCTCACCCGCGGCGTCTATGAAACCAGCGACCCACAACGACCACGCCCGCATCGAGCGGGTGGGCGCACCTGCATCCTGTTCGACCGGCTGCGATCAGCGCAGCCGCGCGGGCGGTCGACCGCCTGTCGCCAGTGCCTAAACCTGAGAAGAGCCGTCGCCGCCGTTGCGGGAACGTTGCCGGCGGAGCAGCACTAATCGGCCCGTAGGTGTATTCACGGACCGTCAACGACCACCCGCCGCCCGTCACGCCGTCCCTTCCAAGTCCGTCGGTCGATTCCTACTTGACGACATGCTTTGGAATCGATAGACGGTGTCTCATCATCCGAAGGTAAGGCTCGCGCAGGCCGTCAACGGCTTCCCCCAGGTCGGCGACTGTGAAACGAATCCGTCATCGAAAACTCCTGAACGATCGGGTGTGGCAACGACCGTTATAACCCACGTTGACATTGCGATACCCCTCCGCACCGGGATAGCCGACGTTCGTCGGGGACCTGCCGGTGCACGCCCCGCTCCCGGAAGGCGAACAAAGACCTGTCATCCCAACCCGCACAATAACGGCCCGAAGCCGATCATTGGCACCGCCACCGCGGAATCGTTGCGGGCGAAAACCGGCCGTGGCCGAAGGGCGCTCCAGAAAACCCGTCACTTAATGATGTGACACAACAGCCCACGGAACTGCGCCCGCTGAGGTGCTGAGGACACCGGCCAGCCCCCGAAAACACCACCGTGGGCAGATGACCCGTCAGCGACCGCAGCTACGCACTCGCGAAGGATTGCCGCTGCCGATTGGCGGGCAAGCCGCCGCGCTGGGGTGAGCGGCACCGTGGCCGTCGCCGCCGACGCCGGAGTGGCTACCGTTGCCGCCGGACCCCGCCATGGCCGCCGGTACCGGAACCGCCGTAGCCGCCGGTACCGTTAGCAGTTGACGGCGCCGGAATTGGCGAAGCCCCGATCCTGCGCCGCCAAGGCGGCCGGACCGGGGCCTCACTCCCAGTTCTAACGGGTTGTTTGCGCCGTCCGCAGCGGTAGCGGTTAGTCCGTGCGCCCGTTGGGGCCGCCGTTCGTTACGAAACGAGAATGCCCCGCAAGCCTTTTGGGCGTGCGGGGCATTCCCATCTGCTTGCCGGTGGCCGCGATCAGGGGTGGTTAGCGCCGGGGGTGCCGGGACCTCCAGGCGTACCGGTGGGCCCGCCGTTGCCGCCGGTGCCGCCGGGGTCGCCGGTGCCCGCTATGCCATTGGCGCCGCCGGTGCCGCCGGCACCGCCGATGCCGCCATCGCCGTTGCCGCCGACGCCGGGCGCGCTGCCGTTGCCGCCGTTGCCGCCAGTACCGCCGGTACCGACGATGCCGCTGACGGACGTGGGGTCACTTGCCGTTTGCAGTTGGACATTGCCCGAACCGCCGGTACCACCGTTACCGCCAACCGCACCGTTTGTACCGTTGACGCCCCCGTCACCGCCGAGGCCGCCGGTCGCGGTGCTGTCAGTAATGTGCGAGCCTGCTGGGTTGATCGCTTGCACCCACGCGCGACCGCCCTGACCGCCGTTACCGCCGTTGCCGTCACCGCCGTTGCCGGCGTGCGCGGTGCTATCGGTGACGCTCCCGTAGAAAGCGCTCATGTTGGCGTTACCACCGACACCGCCGGTGGCTCCGGCAACGTTCGCCCCGCCGCCGTCGCCTCCGGTGGAGGTGCCGGAAGCTACGGAGCCGGTCCCACCGGCCAGGATAGCTCCGTTGCTGCCGGCGCCACCCGTGCCGCCGCCGGTGGCGTCACCACCGTTCCCGCCGGTGGCGATACCGTGTGCGGTCCCACCGACCCCGCCGCCTTCGTGTCTGGCGCTTTCAATATCGCCGTTAGCACCGTGACCGCCGGTGCTGCCGGCACCTGTACCGGCACCGCCGTTACCACCGGTGGCGGTGCCGTAAGAGACGCCGCCCGTAGCGTCGGCCTCGAGCTCACCGAAGCCGGCGGTACCGCCGGTGCCACCGGTGGTACCGGCTCCACCGACACCGCCCATCGCAACCGCGCTGTTGCCGGCGCTACCGATGGTGCCGCCGGCGTTGTCGACGACCAGGTAGCCTGCGCCACCGGTACCGCCGGTCCCGCCGTTGCCGTCCCCGCCGTCCCCGCCGGTGGCAGTGCCGGTGATGCTGCTGCCGGCACCGTTTGCCGCGGCAGCACCGACGCCGCCCGTGCCGCCGTGGCCGCCGTTGATGCCGGCACCACCGACACCGCCGTTGACGGTGGTGCCGGTAACGCTGGCGCCGTTGGTGGCGCCGATGCCAGCCGCACCGCCTCCGCCGCCGACGCCGCCGTTGGTGCCGCCGGCCCCGCCGACCCCGCCGGTGGCGGTGCTGCCAGTGACGGTGCTGCCTGCGCCGTCGGCGGAGATGGTGGCAGTGCCTCCGGCGCCGCCAGCCCCGCCCTCGGTCACGGTGGTGCCGGCGCCGCCGACCCCGCCGGTACCACCGGTGGCGGTACCGCTGGTGCTGCCACCGTTAGTGGCTTGGACGATGGCGCCGCCGCCACCACCACCGCCGCCGCCGCCGTAGCCTGGCCCGCCGCTGGTGGCCGCGGCGCCTGCGCCGCCGGCACCTCCAACGCCAGCAGTCGCACCCGTACCGATACTCCCGCCGGTGCCGCCCTGGCCACCGTCGCCGCCGTCGCCGTCGGTGCCACCGGCGCCGCCGGCGAGGCCACCCTTGCCGCCGGTACCGCCCGTGCCGCCCTGCCCGCCTGCGATGTTGGCGCCGCCCAGGCCGCCGGTGCCGCCGCCGCCGCCATCACCCGCGTTACCCGTGGCACCACCGGACCCGAAGAATCCGCCGGAGCCACCGGCACCGCCGACCCCACCGGTGCCGCCAGCCCCGCCGTGACCGCCGGTACCGCCGGCGGCGGCGGCGGTGGTGGCGGCTGGCGCCCTGCGCGCCGACGCCGCCGACGCCGCCGGCCCCGCCAGCCCCACCGGCTCCGCCGAAGCCCGCAAGCCGAGCGGAACTGCCGCCGACGCCACCGACGCCGCCCGGGCCACCTAGGCCGCCGGACGCGCCCGGCGCGGCCGTCGGGTCGGTGGCCGCGTCATACCCGGGGCCACCCTGCCCGCCAGCACCGCCGACACCGGCGGCTCCAAACAGCTGATGGCTGGCGCCGCCGGCCCCGCCGTGACCGCCCATGCCGGCGGCCGCGGTGACCGTGCCGGCGCCACCGAGCCCGCCGACGCCGCCTCCTCCGCCGCCACCGAACAACAGCCCACCGGCGCCACCGGCCCCACCGGTACCGCCAATCCCGCCCGCTGGGCCGCCGATCCCACCGGCCCCGCCGTGACCGCCAGCGCCCCACAGGCCCGCCGACCCGCCGGCCCCGCCGGTACCGCCGGCCGCGCCGAGGGTAGTGGCGTTCGCCCCGGCCGCACCGTTGCCGCCATTGCCGATCAGCCACCCGCCAGTCCCGCCGGCCCCGCCGGGCGTCGTCGCGTTAGCGCCGTTGACGAACAGCGAGCGCCCCGTCAACAACTCAACGGGCGAAAACACCCCGAAAGGCTGGGCCAAGTCGACCAACGTCGTCAGCGGGTCGCCAGCCGCCGCCGTGGCCGCCGCATTGGTCGCCTCGGCAGCCGCATACGCGAACCCACTGCCGTTCAGCGCCTGCACGAACTGCTCATGAAACGCCGCCGCCTGCGCGTTCAGCGCCTGAAACTCCTGACCGTAGTTGCCGAACAACGCCGCGATCGCCCCCGACACCTCATCCTGAGCCGCGACCACCACCGACGTCGTCGGGAACGCCGCCGCCGCATTGGCCTCCCGCAGCGCCGACCCGATCCCGGCCAAATCCTGCGACGCCGACGTCACGACATCAGGCGAAGCGAACACGAAAGATGACATCTACGGCTCCCAATCACTAGGGAAAAGCTCGGCCTTGTAGGCTAGCTGGCTTAACTGTTAAGAAGCTTAAGTAAACGCCAGTCAATACACACATTCGACAGATATTGCCGACCGATGATCCGCCGATGCTCGGGGGACTGACCGTTTTGGCCGACTGCGGTGCAGGAGCACCGGCGCCGACGGTCGCGAGGTCCAGCCCGCCATCGGCGCTCAGCTACACCGCCCAACTTTGAGGCTGCCCTGCACACATCCGGAGCATCACGTCGGTGCGGGCCTTGCGCCTGCGCCTTCCGTTATGTGCACGTTCCACTGCGGCCCAGCCAGCCGCGCGTCAGCCACTCACCCTCAGCGGAAGCGAAATCGCTCCAGCACCGCCAGTCACCACAGTCACCCAACGGCCATCGACAGGAAGGCGCACCTCGATGTCGAAGAAAGCGAATCCGATCTCGCTGCCGGCGGCGGCCTCGGGCAACTCGCACTCCAGGGTCAGCGGCTCATCATCCGTCGGCGGCCGGATCTCCACATCGACCCGCCGGACCGGACTATCCGTCTCCGCCTGCGTCAGCACCACGAGCACAAACTGGGCCAACCGATCCGGTCCGACCACAAATCCGGACAGCGCCCCGCCTACCACGTTGAGCTTGTTGTCCACCACCGAAGCCGCTTCGGCAAGGAACGCCCCAGTGATCACGCCGCCGAACGCTACCGCTTTATCAGCCGACGGCAACGGTTGAGGGGACGCACGGCCCTCGCGCAGGTTTGGGCGGCCCGGCTTTTCGTCACCGACTACTCGATCCGCCATCGTCCTCGCTGACGGTCGCCACCTCGCTGGGCGTCGGGCGATCTGATCCATTTCATTTCAGGCCTACCGCGTTCGGGTTCGACGTTGCTGGCGGCGTTGCTGCGGCAAAATCCGCGATTTGAGGCCGGGATGTCGGGTCCGTTGGCCGGGCTGTTCGGCGCCCTGCTGGGCGAGATGAGTGCACGCAACGAGTTTTCGGTGTTCATCGACGACGCCAAACGCCAGCGCATCCTGCACGGGTTGTTCGACAACTTCTACGCCGATTGCGACGCCGAGGTCATCTTCGACACCAGCCGCGCCTGGTGTGCGTGGATGCCAGCGATTGCGCAGCTGTTTCCCGATGCGAAAGTCGTTGCCTGCGTGCGCGAGCTGCCGTGGGTCATCGACAGCATCGAACGGTTGATCCAGCGCAACGTCTTTAGCCCGTCGTCGATCTTCAACTACAACGCCGGCGGCACTGTCTACACCCGCGCCAACGGTGTTGCGGCGCAGAACGGCATGGTCGGAGCTCCCTTCGATTCGCTCAAACAGGCCTGCTACGGCGCGCAAAAAGACCGCCTGATGCTGGTCCAGTACGAAACCCTGACCACCGACCCGGCCAAGACCATGCAGGCCATCTACAGCTTCATCGGCGAGCCGGGCTTCGAGCACGACTTCGACCACATCGACTACGACGTCACGGAATTCGACGAACGCGCCGGCACTCCCGGCCTACACACGGTGGGTCACGCAGTCAAAGCCCAGCCGCGCGAGACCTTGCTGCCGCCCGACTTGTTCAACCGTTTTGTCAACGACGCCTTCTGGCGCGACCCGCAGAATATTCCCGCTGGGCTACAGGTCGTCTGAGGTTTCTGTTGTCGCTTGTCGGGTCGGCGTTGCGGCGTAGTTCTTGGCTGATCGTGGATGCCGCCCTGCCCGTCTTGCCCCCGCGCGTATTGACAGCCCGAGCCTATGCAAATCGGCGATGCGCACTCAGCTCGTCCTCGGACAGGAACCGCGCCGAGATCGCCGGCGGAGCAGCACTAATCGGCCCATAGGTGTACTCACGACCATTAACGACCACCCGCCGCCCGTAACGCCATCCCTTCCCAGTCCGACGGTCGATTCCTAATTGACGACATGCTGCGGAATCGATGGACCGTGTCTCATCATCCGAAGGTAAGCCTCGCGCAGGCCGTCAACGGCTTCCCCAGCTCGGCGACTGTGAAACGAATCCGTCATCGAAAACTCCTGAACGATCAGGTCTTGCAACGACCGTGAGAACCCACGTTGACATTGCGATACCCCCTCCCCGCACCGGGATAGCCGACGTTCGTCGGGCACCTGCCGGTGCACGCCCCGCTCCCGGAAGGCGAACAAAAACCTGTCATCCCAACCCGCACAACAACGGCCCGAAGCCGATCATTGGCACCGCCACCGCGGAATCGTTGCAGGCGAAAACCGACCGTGGCCGAAGGGCGCTCCAGAAAACCCGTCACTCAATGATGAGACACAACAGCCCACGGAACTGCGCCCGCTGAGGTGCTGAGGACACCGGCCAACCCCCGAAAACACCACCGTGGACAGACGACCCATCAGCGACCGCAGCTACGCACTCGCGAGGATTGCCGCTGCCGATTGGCGGGCAAGCTGCCGCGCCGGGGTGAGCGGCACTCGATCGGGCCGCAACGCCGGGACCGACCGATCGCGCATCCGTGACCCGGCACGCCGTCGGCGCCGATGTGGCCGGCGCCGCGCCAGCGGCCCGATGCCTCGCGCTGGGCTGTCGCAGCGCCGCAAACGGCAACCGCGGCCGGGTCTTTCGACCGGGCCGCGGTTGCCGTATCCATCAGCGGCGAACTGTCACGGGAAGTTCGGGCCAGCCACGCCGTTCGGGCCGTTTACGCTACCGACGCCGTCGCCGCCGCCGGTGCCGTTGCCGGCGGTGCCGCCGGTGCCGCTGCCGCCGGCGCCGCCGTAGCCGCCGGAGCCGGTGCCGGCGAGGCTGCCGTCGCCGCCGGCCCCGCCGTTGCCGCCGACACCGTTACCGACGGTGGTGCCAGTGCCGTTACCGCCGGCGCCGCCGGTGCCGCCGGTGGCACCGCTAAAGTCGCCACCGTTGCCGCCTACCGCGCCGGTGCCGCCAGTACCGTTAGCGGTGAGGGTGCCGGACGACGCGGCGACGGTGCCGACGCCGCCAAGGCCGCCGACGCCGCCGGAAGCGCCGGCAACGGTCCCGTTGCCGCCGGCCCCGCTGGCCCCGCCGATGGCGGTGCCGGTGACGATAGTACCGCTGCCGGTGGCCTCCACGAAGCTACCGGGGTTGAACACACTACCGACGCCGCCACCGCCGTTGCCGCCGTAAGCTCCGGTGCTGCTGTCGCCGCCTGCGCTGCCGATGGCGGTGCCGCTAGCGGTGGGGGCGGTGCCCGTCTGGCTGAGCTCCTCGGCGGCGATGTAGCCCTGGGTGCCGTTGCCGCCGGTGTGACCGTCGAAGCCGGCCCCGCCGGCCCCGCCGGTGGCGATTCCGGAGGCGACGCCGGCGCTGATGCCGTTGCCATAACCGGCGTCGATGGTGCCGTTCACGCCCACGCCGCCGATGCCGCCGTTGGTGCCGGCACCGCCGGCGCCGCCGGTGGCCGTGCCGGTAGCGGTGCTGTTTAGACCGGTGGCTTCGATGATGCCGCCACCGCCGAGCCCGCCGATGCTGCCGGCGCCGGTGGCGGCCCCGCCGGCCCCGCCGATACCGGTGCCGCTGGCGGCGCTGCCGGCGCCGGTGTTGCCAAAGCCGGCCAATACGTTGCCGAACCCGCCGTTGCCGCCATGGCCGCCGTTGGTGCCGGCACCGCCGACCCCGCCGGTGGCCGTGCCGGTAGCGGTGGCGCTGCCGGCGACGCCTGTACCCCAGGCCTCAACCAGGGCCCCTCCGCCGGCGCCGCCGGTGCCGGTGTTGGTGCCTGCACCGCCGACGCCGCCGGTGGCGGTGGCGGTAGTGATGGCGCCGCCGTTGAGGGCTTCGAAGCTGGCGTAGCCGCCGGGCGCCGCCGACGCCGCCGTTGGTGCCGCCGGCCCCGCCGACCCCGCCGGTGGCGGTGCTGCCAGTGACGGAGCTGCCTGCGCCGTCGACGGAGACGGTGGCGTCGCCTCCGGCGCCGCCAGCCCCGCCCGCGGTCACGGTGGTGCCGGCGCCCCGACCCCGCCGGTACCACCGGTGGCGGTACCGCTGGTGCTGCCACCGTTGGTGGCTTGGACGATGGCGCCGCCGCCACCACCACCGCCGCCACCGCCATAGCCTGGCCCGCCGCTGGTGGCCGCGGCGCCTGCGCCGCCGGCACCTCCAACGCCAGCAGTCGCACCCGTACCGATACTCCCGCCGGTGCCGCCCTGGCCGCCGTCGCCGCCGCCGCCGTCGGTGCCACCGGCGCCGCCGGCGAGGCCACCCTTGCCGCCGGTACCGCCCTGGCCGCCCCGCCGGCGATGTTGGCGCCGCCCAGGCCGCCGGTGCCGCCGCCGCCGCCATCACCCGCGTTACCCGTGGCACCACCGGACCCGAAGAATCCGCCGGAGCCACCGGCACCGCCGACCCCACCGGTGCCGCCAGCCCCGCCGTGACCGCCGGTACCGCCGGCTGAGGCTAATAAGATGCCCTGGGCGCCCTGCGCGCCGGCGCCGCCGACGCCGCCGCCACCGCCATCCCCGCCGGCTCCGCCGACGCTGAAAGCCCGGGCGGAACTGCCGCCGACGCCGCCGACGCCGCCCGCGCCGCCCCAAGGCCGCCGGACCCGCCCGGCGCGGCCGCCGGGTCGGTGGCCGCGTCACACCGGGGCCACCCCGCCCGCCAGCCCCGCCGGCCCCGCCGGACCAAACAGCTGATCGCTGGCGCCGCCGGCCCCGCCGTCACCGCCCATACCGGCGGCCGCGGAGACGTGCCGGCACCGCCGAGCCCGCCGACCCCGCTCCTAACCGCCGCACCGCAACAGCCCACCGGCACCGCCGGCCCCGCCAGGACCGCCAACCCCGCCCGCCGGGCCGCCGACCCCACCGGCCCCGCCGTGACCGCCAGCGCCCCACAGGCCCGCCGACCCGCCGGCCCCGCCGGTACCACCGGCCCCGCCGGGGGTAGTGGCGTTCGCCCCGGCCGCACCGTTGCCGCCATTACCGATCAGCCACCCGCCAGTCCCGCCGGCCCCCCCGGGCGTCGTCGCGTTAGCACCGTTGACGAACAGCGAGCGCCCCGTCAACAACTCAACGGGCGAAAACACCCCGAAAGGCTGGGCCAAGTCGACCAACGTCGTGAGCGGGTCGCTAGCCGCCGCCGTTGCCGCCGCATTGGTCGCCTCGGCAGCCGCATACGCGAACCCACTGCCGTTCAGCGCCTGCACGAACTGCTCATGAAACGCCGCCACCTGCGCGTTCAGCGCCTGAAAGTCCTGACCGTAGTTGCCGAACAGGGCCGCGATCGCCCCCGACACCTCATCCTGAGCCGCGACCACCACCAACGTCGTCGGGAACGCCGCCGCCGCATTGGCCTGCCGCAGCGCCGACCCGATCCCGGCCAAATCCTGCGACGCCGACGTCACGACATCAGGCGAAGCGAACACGAAAGATGACATTTACGGCTCCCAATCACTAGGGAAAGGCTCGGTCTTGTAGGGAACACCTACGACACTTGCGGAACCCTACGCCCGTCAGTTCGGATTTTGACCATAATTAGGCAAACTGGCTTCGGTCGATTTTTCGTCCGAAACCCGCTAAAACAACCTTGGAAAGAGCAAATTACGGTAGCCGTAACTTGTATGACCGACGCGACAGCAGCGGGACTTGCCTGCGTGAACCGGGTCGTAAGCGTAACTAAGCATCGGTGGGTGTGAACACAGATACTGCTACCTGCTTAACCGTTAAGCAGATTAACAATACGGACTTTTGGCTTAATCTGCTTAACTGTTACGGACTTTTGGCTTAATCTGCTTAACTGTTACGGACTTTTGGCTTAATCTGCTTACTGTCAGCATTCGAATACGTTGGTTTTCGTTTTTACTGCCGCCCGGCTTTTCTGCCGCGGCCGGTCTCAGCTGCCGATTTAGCCGCGGAGGCCGAGACACGTTCCAGGTGGTGGGCGACGGTAGGTAGGTAGGTAGGTAGGTAGGTAGGTGTATGGTGGGTAGGTAGGTAGGTAGGTAGGTAGGTAGGTAGGTAGGTAGTGCACCAGCCAGTCGGTTTCCCTTCTGGCCTCGACGTTCGCCACGGTGATGGGACCGGTTCGAGCAGGGTTTAGCCACGGTGATGGGACCACCCGCCGTTTCCGGCACATCCTCACTCAACTGGTTCAGCAGCCCGTTCGGGCAGACCAGCTCCACGCCCTGCTCCTTGGCCTGGGCCGGCAATTGTTCAGCGAGCTGCTGTTAATACGGAGGTAGCCATGGGTTCGCGCGTTTCCGGCATCATCTGTCCTTGCCGCCGAGCTCACGCCCGGCGTGTCAGGCCAAATGCCAGATCCACCGTTTGTGGGACAGTCCCCGAACCCACGTGGGGCTGGTTAGGCGTGGATGCCCAGAATCAGTGCGAGGGCGCGTCTCATCATCCGAAGGTAAGGCTCGCCCTTGGCCGTCAACGGCTTCCACAGGCCGGCGACTGTGAAACGAATCCGTCATCGACAACTCCTGAACGATCAGGTCTTGCAACGACCGTTAGAACCCACGTTGACATTGCGATACCCCCTCCGCACCGGGATAGCCGACGTTCGTCGGGCACCTGCCGGTGCACGCCCCGCTCCCGGAAGGCGAACAAAGACTTGCTCGGTGCCGTCGCGAGAGGGGCAACCGGCGGCTGCCCTGTGCCGCCGGGGGTGCCGTTACCGCCGGGCCACCTCAGTCACCGGCGTGACAGGCCGTCGTTACCGGGGGCCAAGCGACACCCCCGACCAGCCGCCACACCGCCTCACAGCCCTGACATCATCCGCGCGGGCCGCAGCGGGCCCAAACCCCACTGCGTCCCGCCACGGCTACTAGGGGTTTATCACGTTCGGGGCGTTGACGCCATTAGCTCCGATCGCACCGTTGGGTTGGCCGGGGCCGCCGTCGCCGCCGTCACCGGCGATGGCGTCGGTCAAGCCTCCCGACTGGCCTTGCCCGCCGTCGCCGCCGAGGCCGCCGGTGCCGGGGTGGCCGACGCCGACGTTGGTGCCACCATGGCCGCCGTCAGAGGGCACGAGCGCACCCCGCCCGCCATTACCACCGTCACCGTCAATCGCACCGGCCACACCGTTGAGGCCGCCGTCACCGCCGTTGCCGCCGTACGAGGTGCCGTTGATAATCTCAGTGCCCATGGCAACGCTGCCGTCATGGTTAACGGTAGTCCACGCGAAACCGCCGTTACCGCCGTTACTGCCGAGCCGTCACCGCCGTTGCCGCCGGTCGCGGTGTTGATGCCGGTGGCGGTCCCGTTGATACCGGCGATCTGGGCCTGACCAGCAGTACCGCCGGTGGCACCGGCGGCGCTGGCATCGCTACCGTGACCGCTGATGGCGGTGCCGCTGATATGAGATGAGTTAGTCCTTCACAAACGCCTCCGGAGGTGTCAGGAAGGGATCTGTCAAGTGATTCCTTTTGATGGTCCGTGTGTTCGCGCACGCGGGTTTTCCTGACACGCCCCGGAGGTGTTGTTATGCCTGTGCATCTTGCCCCAGTCACGTTGTCTACGATCGTCGTTGCCGTTGATGTGGGCAAGACCTCGGCGGTGCTCTCGGCGACGGATAGCGCCCGTCAGCGTGTGTTCGGTCCGGTTGAGTTCGCGATGACCCGTTCGGACCTGGCCGCGACTGTGCACCGGGTGAGCGCAATTGTCCCGCTGTCTGCGCAGGTCAAGGTTGGTATTGAAGCGGCGGGCCACTACCATCGCCCGGTGCTGGATTATCGGTGGCCGGCCGGGTGGGAGGTTTTGGAGTTCAATCCCGCCCATGTCGCCGAGCAACGCCGTGTGGCGGGCCGGCGGCGAGTTAAGACCGATGTCGATCGACTTGGAAGCGATCACCGAGCTGGTGCTGGCCGGGCGGGGCCGGTTGGTCAGCGACCGCGAGGTGCGCATCGGTGAGTTGGCGGCCTGGGCTGCCCATCGATCGCGGCGGGTAGCCACGCGCAGCGCGACCAAGAATCAGCTGCTGGGTCAACTCGACCGCGCGTTTCCGGGGTTGACGCGGGCGTTGCCCGATGTGCTGGGCACCAAGATCGGTCGGCTGGTCGCCGCTGAGTTCGCCGACCCGGCCCGGCTGTCGGCGCTGGGTGTGAGCCGACTGATCCGGTTCGCCGCGGTCCGCGACGTGGCGGTGCGCCGCCCGGTCGCCGAACGTGTGGTGAGCGCGGCCCGCGACGCATTACCGACCCGCGACGGTGTGGTGGCCCGTCGGGTACTGGCCGCCGATTTGGGGTTGTTGGCTGATTTGGACACCCAAATCGAGAGCGCCGAGTGTGAACTGGCCGCATTGTTGCCGCTCAGCCCGTTCGCGACGTTGACCTCGGTTCCCGGCTGGGGTGTAGTCCGGGTGTCCAATTATGCTGCTGCCCTGGGGGATCCGGGCCGGTGGCCAGGACCCCGGCAGGTGTATCGGGCGTCGGGACTCTCACCGATGCAATACGAATCCGCCGGTAAACGCCGTGACGGAAAGATCAGCCGCGAGGGCAGTGTGGCGCTGCGCCGAGCCCTGATCGACCTCGGTATCGGTCTGTGGCTCACTGAACCGGCCGCCAAAGCTTATGCCGCCGAACTGAAATCACGCGGTAAGCACGGCGGGGTCATCGGCTGCGCGCTGGCGCACCGCGCCACCCGCATCGCCTACGCGCTGGTCCGCGATCACGCTACCTACGACCCATCCCGCTGGGCCTGACCAGCGCGTGGGCTTTCCATCGGTCCCGGCCCTCGGCGCCGGAGCTGTCCACCTGCAGCGCCCGCAGCGCAGCGAGGACGAGCGAGGTGGACAGCGACGAGCACCGGCGCACCCTGCCCGGACGAGGAAACCCACCCCTTCGACCCACGGGAGGCAACACCACCCTCGAACTGCCCCTTCACAAACTGCGCCCGGTAGTGCCAGGCTGGAAGGACGACGAAGGGCCGGATTAGATGCCGTAACCGCTATGGCGGGCCCGACAGGGTTACGCCGAAGCTAGCTTGGCACCCGGCCCTTCGCCTTCACAGCAGCCCGAACGACGCCAGATGACCCACCAACCGTGAGGTCGCATATATCAGCGTGGGCGCTCCGGCACCCGCTTCTCAGCCATCACCACCGACAACACCGCACCCACAACAGCACCCGTACCCCGGATGCCGATCAACAACGCCCCACCGCAGAACTTGACACGAACTACAGCCAGCTAGCCGAGGCGCTAGTGACCCCGTCTTGTAGATACCCGGCAGATAGGATCCCTCCGTAGTTGCCGCTACCGCCGACACCGCCGACACCGGCGTAGCCACCACCGGTGCCGTTGAAGCCGGCTTGGACAAAGCCACTGCCATAGCCCTTCGGTCAGTAGCCGTTGCCGCCCTTACTACCGAGGCCGGTGGCGGTCCCGCCGTTGCCGCCCTTGGCGTAGCCGATGGCGGTGCCGTACTTGGCGGCGTCAATTAAGCCGCCACCAGCGTTACCCCCGACACCCCCGTCGATGCCGCTGCCGCCGATGGCGCCGATGGCGGTGCCGCTGGCGTGGCCATTGGCACCATAGATACTGATTCACCGAAGCCGCCGTTACCGCCGATGCCGCCGTTGGTGCCGCCGGCGGTGCTGCCTGCATAGTCGGCTTCGATCTCAGCATCACCACCGGTGCCACCGTGGCCGCCAGCTGCGCTGGTGGTGCCGTCACCACCGTGGCCGCCGGCCCCGCCGGTAGCGGTACCGCTGGCGTTGCCACCGTTGGAGTTTTCGACGGCCGCGCCGCCCCCGCCACCACCACCGCCACCGCCGTAGCCGGCCGCGGACCCAGTGCCGGCGGCGCCGGCACCGCCCATCCCACCAGCGCCGCCGGTACCGCCGTCCTGCGCGATCCCGTTGGGCGGGTAGAGGAGCTCCGTGCCGTCGCCGCCTTGACCGCCGGCCCCACCGGCGCCGTTACCGCCGCCGCCGCCACCGATGCCGGCACCGCCAGCACCGCCGTTGCCGCCGTCACCACCCTGGCCGGCCAGGTAGCCGGTGCCGCCGTCGGCGCCGTTGCCGCCCTGGCCGCCGTCACCGCCGCTGCCGCCGGTGCCGTTGGTGCCGCCGGCACCACCAGCGCTACCGCCGGTGCCACCCGCACCGCCCTGGCCGGCGCCGCCGCCCCAGCTCCCGTCGGTGCCACCGGTGACGCGCCGACGGGGCTGGGGCTGCCGGCGGTGCTGCTGTTGCCGCAGGTGTTAGTCGGTGTTAGCTGTTCTGGCCGGCGCTGCCGACGCCGAGGCCATCGAAGCCGCCGCCGCCGCCGCCGCCGACGCCGAAGGTGCCGCCGTTGCCTCCGCCGTTGCCGAACAAGTTGCTCTGTAGGCCGTTGCCGCCTGCCCCGCCGGAGGCACCACTGCTGCCGGGGTCTCCGTCGCCAGTAAAGAATGGTGGGCTGTTGTAGTCGACATTGGCGCCTGCGCCGCCTCCGCCGCCACCGCCGGTGCCGGTGCCCCCTGTCCCACCGGCGCCGCCGCTACCCTCGGAGGGGCCGGTGACGCTGGTGGCTCCGCCGCCGCTGCTGCCACCACCGGCGGTGACGCTCGCGGAGCCACCGCCACCACCACCACCGCCACCACCGCCGAGACTCTGATCGGCGAAGGCGCCGCCGCCACCGCCACCGCCACCGCCGGCGCCGCCGTTGCCGCCTGTGCCGCCAGAGGCGGCCGCACCGTAGCCGCCGGTGCCGCCATCGCCGCCAATGCCCGTGGCAGGTGTCGCACCCGTGGTGGACGAGGTGCCGCCGCCGCCGCCGCTGCCGCCGCTGCCGCCGCCACCGCCGGTGCCGCCGCTGCCGGTGCCGGTGCCGGCGTGGCCGCCGGTGCCGCCGGAGCCGCCCCCGCCACCGCCGCCGCCGAAGACCTGGTTGCCGGAGCCCGAGTCGGTCGTCTCGGCCCCGCCGTTGCCGGCGGTGCCGCCAGTGCCGCCTAGGCCGCCGTCGCCGTTGGTTCCGCCGTTGGGGGCGCTGCCGCCGTTGCCGCCGTTGCCGCCTTGGCCACCGCCGCCGCCTTGGCCGCCTACGCCGTTAAAGACGTCGGGGCCGGTGCCGCCCACACCGCCCTGGCCGCCCGCACCGCCCTGGCCGCCCGCACCGGCCGTGCCCCCGGCCGCGGCATTGCCGCCGGTGCCGCCCGCACCGCCGAGGCCGCCGTTGCCGCCGTTGTCGCCGCTGCGGGCCAGGCCGTCGGCGCCTTGGCCGCCGGTGCCGCCGTCGGTGCCGGTGCCGCCGTTGCCCGTGGTCCCGCCGACACCGCCGGTGCCGGCCGAGCCGCCATCGCCGCCGGTGCCGCCGCCGCCGCCAGCGCCGCCGTCACCGGCACCGGCACCCGTGCCGGTGTCTGGGGCGCCCGAGCCGCCGTTGCCGGCGGTGCCGCCTACGCCGCCGTTGCCGCCGTTGCCGTTGGTCCCGGTGGCGCCGCCGGCGTTGCCGCCGGTGCCGCCGTTGCCGCCGTTGCCGGCGTAGCCGCCGTCGGCGTTGTGGCCGACGGTCCCGCCGTTGCCGCCGTTGCCGCCGTTGCCGCCGGCCCCGCCGTCACCGGCGTTGCCGCCGTTGCCGTCGGTGCCGGCGCCGGCGCCGGCGAAGTTGCCGGCTGCGCCGCCGTTGCCACCGTTGCCGCCATTGCCGCCGTAGCCGGTGCCGCCGTAACCGTGGCTGTCGGGGCCGTCGGTGCCGCCTTGGCCGCCGGCTACGCCGACCCCGCCGGCCCCGCCGTTGCCGTTGGTCCCGGTCACATCGGTGGCCGCGCCGCCTTGGCCGCCGTTGCCGCCGCTGCCGCCGTTGCCGCCTTCGCCGCCGAAACCGCCGGGCCCGGTTGCGCTGCCCCCCACGCCCGCGGCGGCGCCGGCGCCACCGATGCCACCGGTGCCACCGGTGCCGCCCGTGCCGGCCGCCCCACCATTGCCGGCGTTACCGCCGTCGCCGCCGTTGCCGCCGACGCCGCCGACGCCGGCGAAGCCGTCGGTGCCGGTCGGGGAGTCGGCGCCGGTGCCGCCGGTGCCGGCCGCGCCGCCGTCGCCGCCGGTGCCGGCAACGCCGCCGGGTGCCCCGGCGCCACCGCCGCCGCCAGCGCCGCCGTCGCCGCCGGTGCCACCGAAGCCGGCTTGGCCCGAGAATCCGGTTGCGGTGCCGCCGCTGCCGGCGTCGCCGCCGGTGCCACCTTGGCCGCCGGTCCCGGCGGTGCCGCCGGTCGCGGTGGCGGCGCCGCCTTGGCCGCCTTGGCCGCCTTGGCCGCCGCTGCCGCCGGTGCCGCCGTAGGCGTCGGTCATGTCGGTGCTGCTCGAGTTGCCGCCGTTGCCGCCGTTGGCGCCGGCGCCGGCGTCGCCGCCCTGGCCGCCGTTGCCGGCGATGCCACCGGTGCCGCCGGTGCCGGTCGCGCCGCCGTCGCCGCCGTCGCCGCCGGTGCCGCCGCTGCCACCGTTGCCGCCGCGGGTGCTCTCACCGGGGTTGGCGGCGCCGAGGCCGCCGCCACCGCCTTGGCCGCCTACGCCGCCGGCCCCGCCGTTGCCGTTGGTGGCGCCGACGGCGGCGTTACCGCCGGCGCCGCCGGTGCCCGCGTCGCCGCCGTTGCCGCCGGTGCCGCCGTTGCCGCCGGCAGTGGTGCTGGCGGCACCGGTGCCGCCGGTGCCGCCGTCGCCGCCGGCCCCGCCGTTGCCCGTGGTCCCGCCGAGGCCGCCGGTGCCGGCCGCCCCACCAGCACCACCGTTACCGCCCAGGCCGCCCTGACCACCCGACGCCCCGGCCATCGCGTTGGGGTCGGTGGACGGGTCATACCCCGCACCACCCTGACCGCCCTGACCACCGGCCCCACCGGAGCCGTTGGTGGCGGCCGCGCCGCCGGCGTTACCGCCATGACCACCCGCACCGCCCTGGCCGCCGCCCGTTGCGTTCGGGGTGCCGACCGTGCCGTTCACCCCGGCACCGCCGTTACCGCCGCTGCCGGCGTTCCCGCCGTTACCGCCCACGCCCGCGGCACCCGCGGCGCCGGCACTCCCAAAGAGGTTGAAGGATCCTGAGGTGCCACCGGCCCCACCGGCCCCGGCGTGACCGCCGCCGCCGCCGTCACCGCCATTGCCGCCGTTACCGCTGGCGGCGCCGGTCATACCGTTGCCGCCGAGGCCGCCACCACCGCCGACCCCGCCGACCCCGCCGGCCCCACCGGCCCCGCCCAGCAGCGCCTGGTTGGCCCCGCCGGCCCCGGCGTGACCGCCGTTACCGCCAAGCCCACCGGCCAAACCGGCGTCGCCGGGATTAACACCCGAGGCGCCGGCGTTACCGGCCCCACCAGCCCCGCCGACCCCACCGGCCCCGCCGGTGCCGTTCAGCGAGAACAGCTGCGTGTTGGCGCCACCGGCGCCACCGGCCCCGCCGTTACCGCCGAGCCCGCCGGTCCCACCGATACCACCGGCACCGCCGAGACCGCCGTTACCGCCGCCGATCAGCCCATTAGCCCCGCCAGCCCCACCGTTACCGCCGACCGCGCCGGCCCCGCCGGCCGCGCCGGCCCCGCCGGCCCCGCCGTTACCGCCCGCGCCCCACAGGCCCGCCGACCCGCCGGCCCCACCGGTGCCGCCAGCCCCGCTGCCCGTGCCCACCGTCCCTGAACCACCATTGCCACCATTGCCGATCAGCCACCCGCCCGGCCCACCGGCCTGCCCCGTGCCCGGCGCACCATTGGCGCCGTTTACGAACAGCGAGCGCCCCGTCAGCAACTTAACGGGCGAGAACACCCCAAAGGGCTGGGCTAAATCGACCAAGGTCGTCAGCGGGTCCGTCGCCGCCGCCGTTGCCGCTGCATTGGCCGCCTCGGCGACCGCATACAAGTTCCCACCCGAGTTCAACGCCTGCACGAACTGGTCATGAAACGCCGCCGCCTGCGAACTGAGCGCCTGAAACTCCTGCCCATAGCCGCCAAACAACCCCGCAATCGCCGCCGACACCTCATCCTGAGCCGCAGCCACAACCGACGTCGTCGACCCCGCCGCCGCGTGGGCCTGCCGGAGCGCCGACCCGATCCCGGACAAATCCTGCGACGCCGAGGCCAAAACGTCAGGCGCTGCGATCACATAAGACGACAATTCTCGGCTCCGCTCCGCTAGGGATTGAGTCAA
Source organism: uncultured Actinomycetota bacterium (assembly GCA_963785625.1). Classification (GTDB taxonomy): domain Bacteria; phylum Actinomycetota; class Actinomycetes; order Mycobacteriales; family Mycobacteriaceae; genus Mycobacterium. The sequence goes on from CAWAWC010000003.1 coordinate 32,531, forward strand.
CCTCAGGAGTGACTGACCGAAGACTCTACGCGCATACTGCTACTTGCTTAACAGTTAACTAGGTTAAAAATACAGATTTTTGGCTTAATCTGCTTGCTGTTAAGCACATAAGCAACACACAGCCCGGCACTCCCGACGGCTCGGTGGAGCCTGCTGCCCGCCACGTCCGGTCGTTGCGTTTTCGACGAATTCGAAAACGTTGGTTTTCGTTTTAAATTTCCACGACAGCATTAGTGGGACCCCTGTGACAGAAGGGGCAAAAGAAGCCGGAATACCGGCGGGACCCCGTCATATGGCTACGTACACGTCTCCCCGCGGGCAACGCACGGCTCCGACGTCCCGCCGATCGCGCACATCGGGGGTTACCCGATCTTTGTACCGCCGGACGCCCGCCCACCCGCTCAGCAGCAAACCGAGTCGCCCAGAGGCGCAGCAACCCAGCTGCGTCAGCCGCTCACCATCAGCGGCAACGAGATCGCCCCGGAGCCGCCGGTCACCACGATCACCCAACGGCCATCGACAGGCAGGTGTGTGTCGATGCTAAAGAAGGCGAATCCGATCTCGCCGCCAGCGGCGGCCTCGGGCAACTCGTACTCCACGGTCAGCGGCTCGTCATCCGTCGGAGGCCAGATCTCGACACCGATCCGCCGGACCGGAGTGTCCGTCTCCGCCTGAGTCAGCACCACGAGCACAAACTGGGCCAACCGATCCGGTCCGACCCGAAATCCGGACAGCACCCCGCCCGATACGCTGAGCTTGTTGTCCACCACCGACGCCGCTTCGGCAAGAAACGCCCCGGTGATCACCCGCTGAAATTACCGCATGAGCGAACATAAGTGAGGGGCGAGCGAGCTTTTCATAAGGGTATTCGGCCGGTGACCTCGCACCACCCCGCGAACCCGCACGAGTTCTTTTCATGCAGGCCGCGGAGCGTCACGAGCGAACGGCTATTTTCATTGAGATCTCAGAGGTTTCGCTGACGCCGTCTTGTCGGACTCCCCACCTACAGTGGCTGCTGTGTTCGTCACCGGCGACAGCATCGTTTACAGCGCGTCGGACCTCGCCGCCGCCGCCCGCTGCGAGTACGCCCTGTTACGGGATTTCGACGCGAAACTGGGCTGGGGCCCCGCCGTCTCCGTCGAGGACGAATTGTTCGCGCGGACCGTCGCTCTCGGTAACGAGCACGAGCGACGCGAGCTGGACCGACTGCGCGACGAGTTCGGGGATGCCGTCGCGATCATCGGCCGCCCCGCCTACACGCCCGCCGGGCTGACGGCGGCCGCGGAGGCGACCGCGCGCGCCATCGCCAGCCGCGCCCCGGTGGTATACCAGGCCGCCATGTTCGACGGCCGCTTCGTCGGCTTCGCCGACTTCCTCGTCCTCGACGACGAGCGCTACCGGGTCATCGACACCAAACTCGCGCGCTCCCCCAAGGTCACCGCGCTGCTGCAGCTGGCCGCCTACGCCGACGCGATGGCCGCCTCGGGTGTCCCCATCGCACCGGAGGCCGAGCTGCAACTCGGCGACGGCACCGCCGTGCGCTATCGCGTCTGCGACCTGGTCCCGGTCTACCGCTCCCAGCGGGCCCTGCTGCAGCGACTGCTCGACGAGCACCATGCCGGGGGCAAAGCCGTGCGCTGGGAAGACGAGAGGGTAAGCGCATGTTTTCGTTGTCCGTTGTGCACCGAACAGCTGCGTGCGACCGACGACCTGCTGCTCGTCGCCGGCATGCGAGTGACCCAGCGCGAGAAGCTCCTGGACGCCGGGATCACCACGGTGGCCGGGCTCGCCGAACGCGCCGGGCCGGTGCCCGGCCTGGCCTCCAACGCGCTCGGCAAGCTGAGCGTGCAGGCCACACTGCAAGTGCGGCAACGTGATACCGGTGTCCCGCAGTTCGAGGTCGTGGATCCGCAGCCGCTGGCGCTGCTGCCCGAGCCCGACCCGGGCGACCTGTTCTTCGACTTCGAGGGCGACCCGCTGTGGACCGCCGACGGCCACGACTGGGGCCTGGAATACCTGTTCGGCGTGCTGGACGCCGGCGGGAGCTTCCGCCCGCTGTGGGCCCATGACCGCGTGGACGAGCGCACGGCGCTCACCGACTTCCTGGCGATGGTGGCCAAGCGCCGCAAGCGCCGCCCCAACATGCACATCTACCACTACGCGCCGTACGAGAAGGCGGCGCTGCTGCGCCTGGCCGGACGGTACGGAGTCGGCGAGGACGAGGTCGACGAGCTGTTGCGCAGCGGGACGCTGGTCGACCTGTATCCGTTGGTGCGCAAGAGCATTCGCGTGGGCGCCGAGTCGTTCAGCCTCAAGGCGCTCGAGCCGCTCTACATGGGCGCGCAGCTGCGCGCCGGTGAGGTCACCACCGCCGCCGATTCGATCACCTCCTACGCCCGCTACTGCGAGCTGAGGGCCGCCGGCCGCTGCGACGAGGCCGCATCCGTGCTCACAGAGATTGCGGACTACAACCACTACGACTGCCGGTCGACCCGGGAGCTGCGTAACTGGCTGCTGGTCCGCGCCTGGGAGTCCGGCGTCACACCCCTTGGCGCCCAACCCGTTCCGCAGGGCAACACCGTCGAGGACCGCGACCAGCTGGCGGCGACGTTGTCGGAGTTCACCGGCGACGCCGCCCTCGGCGACCGCACGCCCGAGCAGACGGCGGTGGCGCTGCTGGCCGCGGCGCGCGGCTACCACCGCCGCGAGGACAAACCGTTCTGGTGGACGCATTTCGACCGGCTGAACTTCCCCGTCGACGAGTGGGCGGATGACACCGACGTGTTCATCGCCGATGACGCGTCGGTCAGCGTCGACTGGCATACCCCTCCCCGCGCCCGCAAGCCGCAGCGGCGGGTGCTGCTGCACGGCGAGCTTGCGGGCGGCGACCTGATGAAGGACGTGTTCGCGCTCTACGACCCGCCGGCCCCGCCCGGGATGACTGACAGCCCCGAACGGCGGGCGGCCGGCCGCGCCCAAGTCGTCGAGGCCGACGACCCGGCGCTGCCCACCGAAGTGGTGATTATCGAGCGGACCGGCAACGACGGCCACACTTTCGACCAGCTGCCGTTCGCGCTCACCCCTGGGCCGCCCATCTCGACGACGGCGTTAAGGGAGTCGATCGAATCGAGCGCCGCCGCCGTGGGTGCCGGGTTGCCGCGACTGCCCCGCAGCGCCGTGCTCGACGTCCTGCTGCGCCGCGCGCCCCGCACCCACAGCGGCAATCCGCTACCCCGAAGCGCCGACACCGTCGCCGACATCACCGCCGCCACGCTGGATCTGGATTCGTCGTATCTCGCCGTGCATGGGCCGCCGGGCACCGGCAAGACGCACACGGCGGCCCGGGTGATCATCCGATTGGTCACCGAACACGGCTGGCGCGTCGGGGTTGTCGCGCAATCGCACGCCACGGTGGAGAACCTGCTGGGCGGTGTGATCGATGCCGGGCTTGATCCGCAAAGGGTCGCGAAGAAGCCCTACGACGACGCCGCCAAGCCCTGGCGGCGGATCGACGGCGACGGCTACGCTGCATTCATCGCCGACACGCCCGGGTGCGTGATCGGCGGCACCGCATGGGATTTCGCCAACGCCGGCCGGGTTCCGCCCGGCAGCCTGGATCTGCTGGTGATCGACGAGGCGGGCCAGTTCTGCCTGGCCAACACCATCGCCGTGGCCCCGGCGGCAGCGAACCTGATGCTGCTCGGCGACCCGCAGCAGCTGCCGCAGGTCAGCCAGGGAACCCACCCGGAGCCGGTCGACACGTCGGCGCTGGACTGGCTGGTGGACGGGCAGCGCACGCTGCCGGGCGAACGCGGTTACTTCCTGGACCGCTCCTACCGGATGCATCCGGCGGTCTGCGCCGCCGTTTCCGCGCTGTCCTACCAGGGCAGGCTGCGTTCCCACGACTGCACCGCCGCGCGTCACCTCGCCGGACACCGGCCCGGTGTGCACGTGCTTCCCGTTGCGCACCAAGGTAATTCGACCGAAAGCCCCGAGGAGGCCGACGCGATCACCGCCGAGATCACGCGGCTGCTCGGCGCCCCGTGGACCGACGAGCGCGGCACCCGGCCGCTGGCCGCCTCCGACGTGCTGGTGCTCGCCCCCTACAACGCCCAGGTGGCGCTGGTGCGTCACCGGCTGGATGCCGCCGGGCTCGTCGGGGTCCGGGTCGGGACCGTCGACAAGTTCCAGGGCGCGCAGGCGCCGGTCGTGTTCATTTCGATGACGGCCTCCTCCATCGACGACGTGCCGCGCGGAATCTCGTTCCTGCTCAACAGGAACCGGCTCAACGTCGCCGTAAGCCGGGCCCAGTACGCGGCGGTGATCGTGCGCTCGCGGCTGCTCACGGAATACCTGCCCACCACGCCCGCCGGGCTGATCGACCTGGGCGCCTTCCTGGCGCTGACGGACCAGCGCTACCTGCCGGACGAGTGCCGGCCGTAGCCCGTGGGGTCTTCTTTGGAATCTTGGTCGGGATCACGACGGTGATGCTGGCCCCGCGACGCCTCGCCGTCGGCGAGGTGACGGCGCGCGGAGTCGTTGTGATGCCTTCCCGACGGCCGATCGGTGATCGGACGCAGGCGCCGGCCGGTGTCGACACGAGAGCCGTTGTGGGCGAGGCCTATCGGCTGGACCTGCGGAACCGGGCGGTCGAGCAATCTGCGCCTGGGCCTGATCGGGTCACCATGCCGGGCGGGCGCCGGCCGCGGGTGTACGGCCCGGTCGCCCGGCGGCCTTGCGTCACTCTTCTGCTCGTAGGGCGGTGCGGGAGGCGGCGATGGTTCTCGGAGCAAGATGAACTCGACGTAGGCGTCATCATCGTCATAGTCGGCCTCGTCGCCGTCGGGCACCGAGCCGCTGGTGGCCCACGGCGTCAAGCCGACGAGGAACAGCGCGGCGACGATCCCGAGCAACCCGACGAACGCGGGCAGCAGCACCGACTGCGACATCGCCGCCGAAAATGGGTCGCGCAAAAACGCGGGCAGCTGCAGCGAAACACCGTCATCCCCGCCCGCCGGCCGCGGCGGCATCTCCGCGCTGATCCGCGACGTCATGAACGCGGCCATGCCGGCGCTACCGAGCACCGCGCCGAGCTGGCGGACCGAGTTGTAGACCGCGGAGCTCGCCCCGGCCAGGTGCGGCGGCAGGTTACGGGTCGCGGTGGCCGTCAGCGGCGACCACACGAACGCCATCCCCACCCCCACCGCGGCGAACGGCAGCACCAGCCGCCAGACCGGCGTCGACGGGGCCATCTCGAAGGACAGCCACGTCAGCGAGATCGCCAGGACCGAAAAGCCGAACCCCAGCACCGGCCGCGGGTGGTACCGGTCGACCATCCTGCCGACGAACGGCGCGAACACGCCGTTGCAGACGGCCATCGGCGCGATCAGCAGCGCCGACCGCATCGGCGACAGCCCGCAGACCGCCTGCGCGTAGAACGTCAAAGGCAGAATCATCCCCGTCGCCGCGAACGAGATGATCGCGACCCCGACGTTGCACAGGCTGAAATCGCGGTCGCCGAAAATCTCCAGCGGAATCAGCGGCTCGCGGGCGTTCACCGACTGCCAGTAGACGAACGCCGTCATGAACCCGACGCCGGCCACGATCATCGCCCAGATCCACGGCTGCCAGTGCGCCGCCTGGCCCTGCTGCAGCCCGAACACGATCAGGAACATCCCCACCGCGGACAACGCGACCCCGACCAGATCGAAGCGGTGCGACTGGGTGGGCAGCGCCGGGACCAGCCGGACCGCCAACCCCAGCCCGACGATGCCGACGGGGACGTTGACGAAAAAGATCCACTGCCAGCCGAGCCCGTCGACCAGCGCGCCACCGGCCAGCGGCCCCACCAGGCTGGCCACGCCCGCGGTCGCGCCCCACAGGCTCACCGCGACGCCGCGCCGCTGCGCCGGGAAGATCCGCGTGATCGTCGACAGGGTCTGCGGAGTGAGCACCCCGGCGCCGACACCCTGCACGACGCGGGCGGTGATCAGCATCGCCGCGCTGCCCGACAGCCCGCACCATACCGAGGCGACGGTGAACACCACCAGGCCGATCAGATAGAGGTTCTTGGGGCCGTACCGGTCACCGAGGCGCCCGGCGACCAGCAGCACTACGGCGTATCCCAGCAGGTAGGCGCTGGTCACCCACACCACGGTGGCGTAGCCGATGCGCAGGTCGGCCATGATCGTCGGGTTGGCGATGGCGACGATGGTCGAGTCGACCATGATCATGAAGAAGCCGATCATCATCGCCCACAACGCGTTCCAGGGATTCTGCGAACCCGACCGCATCGCGGAGTTCCAGCGCTGCACGAAGTCGGCGCGACTCGTCGCCGCCCGCCGGTTCCCCCCACGCGGCCGGGGCGTCGCCCTAGTCATGCACCCGAGCCATGCACCCACCTCGTTTCCCCTCGCAACGCTGCCGTCCGGCGCCGTTCAGCGCCCGATTGCCCGTTCCCGCCTGTTCGGCCGACAGATCCCCCCGGGACCGACGGAAGCGGCCCCGGATCGTCGTCGAGTCCAACCCGCATTATGGCGGGTATAGGACGGGTATAGGAATTGCCTGCGCGGCCGAGGACCCAATGCGCGTTAGCCTGGAAGGAAGCCATTCGCAGGAGAGGCAATATGCGGGCCCGACGGAACCGAAAGTCGAATACGTCCACGGAACAGGCGCCGGCCGGCAGGGGCGGCAAGCCCAAGGCGTCCGCGCGGGCATTGGCGCAGGTCATCGAGCGCAGCTACCGGATCCAGGGGCCGGCGGCCGAGGCCTACGTGTCCAGGCTGCGCGATGCGGGAAGGGGCGCCGGCCCCGCCCAGATCGTCGCCAAGCTGGAGAGGCGATATGTGGCCATGGTGACGGCCGGCGGCATGGCGGTGGGGGCGGCCGCGACCATCCCCGGCATCGGCACGCTGAGTGCGCTGTCCGCTGCCGCGGCCGAAACCGTGGCGTTCCTGGAGGCCACCGCCTTCTACGTGCTGGCGCTCGCCGTGGTGTACGGCATTCCCGCCGATCACCGGGAACGGCGCCGCGCGCTGGTGCTGTCGGTGCTCGTCGGCGACAACGGCAAAAACGCCGTCGCCGAACTGATCGGTCGGGGCCGCACCAACGGCGCCTGGGTGGCCGAAGGGCTGTCCGTGCTGCCGCTGTCGTCGATGTCGCTGTTGAATTCGCGGTTGCTCAAGGCGTGGGTCAAGCGGTACACACTCCGACGCAGCGCCCTGATGTTCGGCAAGATGCTGCCGGTCGGCATCGGCATCGTGGTCGGCGCCGTCGGCAACTACCTGGCGGGCAAGGGGATCGCCCGCAACGCCCGCCACGCGTTCGGCGCCCCACCCGCGCGCTGGCCGCGCCCCCTCCATCTGGTGCCGCCGATCCAAGAAGCGGGCTGACGCTCAACCTGGCGAATTGCCGGGGAAAGGTTAGCCTTTAGAGGGCGGAAAACGTTGATTACCGCCGCGGGTGTTAGGTACCCCGTAAGCCGGGGTCGAGGAAGTGGCAGGCGCCGCGCGATAGGGCTTGCAGGGACTGCTGGACAGAAGAGAATTGAGGCGAACAGCGGCCGTGAGCAACATCAGTTCACCATTCGGGCAAAACGAGTGGCTGGTCGAGGAGATGTACCGCAAGTTCCGCGATGACCCCTCGTCGGTCGATCCGAGCTGGCACGAGTTCCTCGTCGACTACAACCCCGAGCCGGCCACCGAAGCGGCGCCCGCCGGCGACGGGCAGACCAGCCCACAGCCACAACCGGTGGCGCCCGCCCCGCGCACCGCCACGGCCGTCGAGACCGCCGAGCCCGCGACGAAGCCGGCCGACACCACGGGCAACGGTGCGGGGGCTTCAACACTGGCGCCAACACTGGCGCCGGCACCGGCCCCGGCCCCGGCGAAAGCCGCCACTCCCCCGCCGGCCGAAGGCGACGAACTGCAGACGCTGCGCGGCGCCGCCGCGGCCGTGGTCAAGAACATGTCCGCATCGCTGGACGTCCCGACGGCGACCAGTGTCCGGGCCATTCCGGCCAAGCTGCTGATCGACAACCGGATCGTCATCAACAACCAGCTCAAACGCACCCGCGGCGGCAAGATCTCCTTCACCCACCTGCTGGGCTACGCGCTGGTTCAGGCGGTCAAGGCGTATCCCAACATGAACCGGCACTTCGCCGAGGTCGACGGCAAGCCCACCGCGGTCACCCCGGCGCACACGAACCTCGGCCTGGCCATCGACCTGCAGGGCAAGGACGGCAAGCGCTCCCTGGTGGTGGCCGGGATCAAGCGTTGCGAGACCATGCGGTTCGCCCAGTTCGTCACCGCCTACGAGGAGATCGTGCGACGGGCACGCGACGGCAAGCTGACCGCCGAAGACTTTGCGGGCGTGACGATTTCGCTGACCAACCCCGGCACCATCGGCACCGTCCACTCCGTTCCGCGGCTGATGGCCGGCCAGGGCGCGATCATCGGCGTCGGCGCGATGGAATACCCCGCCGAGTTCCAGGGCGCCAGCGAGGAGCGCATCGCCGAGTTGGGCATCGGCAAGCTGATCACCTTGACCTCGACCTACGACCACCGCATCATCCAGGGCGCCGAATCCGGCGACTTCCTGCGCGCCATCCACGAGATGCTGCTGTCGGACGACTTCTGGGACGAGATCTTCCGTGAGCTGAGCATCCCGTATCTACCGGTGCGCTGGAGCACCGACAACCCGGACTCGATCGTCGACAAGACCGCCCGGGTCATGGAGTTGATCGCGGCGTACCGCAACCGTGGGCACATGATGGCCGACATCGATCCGTTGCGTCTGGACGGAAGCCGGTTCCGCAGCCACCCCGACCTCGAAGTGCTGACCCACGGCCTGACGCTGTGGGACCTCGACCGGGTGTTCAAGGTCAACGGCTTCGCCGGCCGCGAGTACAAGAAGCTCCGCGACGTCCTGGGCTTGCTGCGCGACGCCTACTGCCGCCACATCGGGGTGGAGTACACCCACATCCTCGAACCCGAGCAGCAGCAGTGGCTGCAGCAGCGCGTCGAGACCAAGCACGTCAAACCGACCGTCGCCGAGCAGAAGTACATCCTGAGCCGACTCAACGCCGCCGAGGCCTTCGAAACCTTCCTGCAAACCAAATACGTTGGGCAGAAAAGGTTTTCGCTGGAAGGCGCCGAGAGCGTGATCCCGATGATGGACGCGGCGATCGACCAGTGCGCCGAGCACGGCCTCGACGAGGTGGTGATCGGGATGCCGCACCGCGGCCGGCTCAACGTACTGGCCAACATCGTCGGCAAGCCCTACAAGCAGATCTTCAGCGAGTTCGAGGGCAACCTCAACCCGGCGCAGGCGCACGGCTCCGGCGACGTCAAGTACCACCTCGGCGCCACCGGCCTGTACCTGCAGATGTTCGGTGACAACGACATCAAGGTGTCGCTGACCGCCAACCCATCACACCTGGAGGCCGTGGACCCGGTGCTGGAGGGCCTGGTGCGGGCCAAGCAGGACCTGCTGGCCGATGAACATGGGGCGGCCGGCGACGGCGGTGAAGCCGGTGCGGGCAGGTTCTCCGTGGTGCCGATGATGATGCACGGTGACGCCGCCTTCGCCGGTCAGGGAATTGTCGCCGAAACGCTGAACCTGGCGAACCTGCCCGGTTACCGAGTCGGCGGCACCATCCACATCATCGTCAACAACCAGATCGGCTTCACCACCGCGCCGGAGTTCTCCCGTTCCAGCGAGTACTGCACCGACGTCGCCAAGATGGTCGGCGCGCCGATCTTCCACGTCAACGGCGACGACCCGGAAGCCTGCGTATGGGTGGCCAAGCTGGCCGTGGACTTCCGGCAGCAGTTCCACAAGGACGTCATCATCGACATGCTGTGCTACCGGCGCCGCGGGCACAACGAGGGCGACGACCCGTCGATGACCAACCCCGCCATGTACGACGTCGTCGACGTCAAGCGGGGCGCCCGCAAGAGCTACACCGAGGCGCTGATCGGCCGCGGCGACATCTCGATCAAGGAGGCCGAGGACGCGCTGCGCGACTACCAGGGCCAGCTGGAGCGGGTGTTCAACGAGGTCCGCGAACTGGAGAAGCAGAACGCGCAGCCGAGCGCATCGGTCGAAGCGGACCAGATGATCCCCGCGGGCCTGTTCACCGGGGTGGACAAGGCGCTGCTGGCCCGCATCGGCGACGCGTTCCTGGCGCTGCCGGACGGTTTCACCGCGCACCCGCGCGTGCTGCCGGTGCTGGAGAAGCGCCGCGAGATGGCCTATGAAGGCAAGATCGACTGGGCTTTCGGCGAGCTGCTGGCGCTGGGTTCGCTGGTGGCCGAGGGCAAGTTGGTGCGGCTGTCCGGGCAGGACACCAGGCGCGGCACCTTCTCGCAGCGCCACTCCGTGATCATCGACCGCAACACCGGCGAAGAGTTCACCCCGCTGCAACTGTTGGCGACGAACCCCGACGGCACCCCCACGGGCGGCAAGTTCCTGGTGTACGACTCACCGCTGTCGGAGTACGCGGCCGTCGGCTTCGAATACGGCTACACCGTCGGCAACCCGGACGCCCTGGTGTTGTGGGAGGCGCAGTTCGGCGACTTCGTCAACGGCGCGCAGTCGATCATCGACGAGTTCATCAGCTCCGGCGAGGCCAAGTGGGGGCAGTTGTCTTCCGTGGTGCTGCTGCTGCCGCACGGCCACGAGGGGCAGGGTCCCGACCACACCTCGGGCCGCATCGAACGCTTCCTGCAGCTGTGGGCGGAGGGCTCGATGACGATCGCGATGCCCTCTACACCGTCGAACTACTTCCACCTGTTGCGCCGGCACGCCCTCGACGGTGTCCAGCGCCCGCTGATCGTGTTCACGCCGAAGTCCATGCTGCGCAACAAGGCGGCGGTCAGCGACGTCAAGGACTTCACCGACATCAAGTTCCGCTCGGTGCTGGAGGAACCCACCTACGAAGACGGCATCGGGGATCGCACCAAGGTGAGCAGGATCCTGCTGACCAGCGGCAAGATCTACTACGAGCTGGCGGCGCGTAAGGCCAAGGACAACCGCGACGATGTTGCGATCGTGCGGGTCGAGCAGCTCGCTCCGCTGCCGAAACGCCGGCTGAACGAGACGCTGGACCGCTACCCGAACGTCCGGGAGTACTTCTGGGTGCAGGAGGAGCCGGCCAACCAGGGCGCCTGGCCGCGCTTCGGCCTGGAGCTGCCGGAGTTGCTGCCCGACAAGCTGACCGGGATCAAGCGCATCTCGCGGCGCGCGATGTCGGCGCCGTCGTCGGGCTCGTCGAAGGTGCACACCGTCGAGCAGCAGGAGATCATCGACACCGCGTTCGGCTGACCGGATACTGCGAACGCCGAAAACATTGCGCAGCAGACTATCTCGTGAGTTTCATCTGCGATATCGCCGGTGATATCGCATTCGTCAACCGCCTAATGGTCGGCTCACGGTACTCGCGCGACTCATGTGACTATTGATGCCGTTCACCCAGCCCCGGTCAGCCTAGGAAGACGGGTTCGCCTCCCGGCACATCGCCAGGAAGTCCAGCCGCCACAGCGACTGGAAGAGCTTGCGGCCGAAGTTCTCCGCGTCGCTCGTGCTGGCCCGCCGCGATCCCGTCCGGGCAACCGACTCCGCGATCTCGCGAATGGTGTGCCGGCCGTCGACGTTCTGCGCGAAGGGCAGCTGGGCCGTGTTGAGGGTCATGCTCCAATCCGGCCGGTAGATGTCAGTGCCGGACAGGCCGCAGCCCATGCGCATCGTCGGGATGTAGTCCAAGCAGGCGTCGGTCGAGAAGTCAACGGTGTAGGACTCTTTCGGCCGCTCGGAGCGGCAGGCCATAAAGAAGTGGCACGCGTTCAGCGTCTGGATGCGTTCCATGACGGACCAAAGTTGGCGCTCGGGCATCTGGTTGGCGACCCGGAAGAAACCGCTCGTGGGCGCGAACGAATCGTGGGGGTAGTACGGCGCATTGAGGAGCCACCCCTGGAACGCCAGGCCGGCCGCGGTGACAAGATCGACGCACTCTTCGACGATGTAGCTGCGCTGACGACCGTGCAGGAACGTGTCCACCAGAGCGGCGTCGGAGGACTGCAAGTCCCGGGCTACCCGCAGATAGCTCTGCACGGGGTGATCGGCCGGCAACACCGCGATCGTGTCCTTGATGATCTGGACCGACGCCTCGTCCTGGCCCAGCCCCATGTCACGGAAGACCGACTCCAGCAGTTCGACGCCGATCCGGCCGTACTTCGCGTACAGCATCACGGCCAGGGCGCCGTCGCGGCGCAGGCAGCCGCCGAGTGCCTGCATGCCGACCAGCGGATCAGCCAGGTGGTGCAGCACGCCGGTCGACACGATGAGGTCGAAGTCGAGCCCCAGCGTCGACACCTCTTCGATCGGCAGCCGCTTCGGCTCGAGGTTCCACAGGCCGTGCTTGTCTTTCAGATACTGCTGGTGATCCAGTGACGGCTGGCTGATGTCGATGGCCACCACCCGCGCGGCGGGGTTGTTGTACGCGAACACCGCGGCCTGGTTGGTGCCGCAACCGGCGATCAGGATGTCGAGATCCGGCTTGTACTGCCGGTCCGGCCATAGAACGCGGTGCGCGTGGACCGGGTCGAACCACTCCCAGTTGCCCTCGAGCCACACCTCGAGGTCCACGATGGGCTGCGGGTACCGCCACCGCTCGTATTGGCGGATCACAACGTCGGCGCGCGGGTCGTCGCTCATCTCGTCTGGCTCCTTTGCCCTCAGCCGCTGATCCGGGATTTGTCGGCTCGAAGTATTTCAGACTGCCCTTGGTCGCGGCAGCATTATGGTCCACCGGTGGGTGCGTTCAGGGCCATGGCAAGAAAGTCCAGGCGCCACAGCGCCTCGAACAGCTTGCGGCCGAATCGTTCGAGCTCGGCTCCTCCGGCACGACGCGGGTCCCCGCCCTGCGCCGCACGCCCGACGATCTCGCGAATCGTGCGCCGCCCATCGACGTGCCGGACGAGGGACAACTGAGCCGCGTTGAGACGCGCACCCCAACCCGGACGGAAGATCTCGTCCCCGGCCAGACCGCAACGCATGCGCATCATCGGAACGTAATCGAGACAGCCCTCCACCGAGAAGTCAATCACGTAAGACTCCTTCGGCCGATCGGGACGGCACGCCATGAAAAAGTGGCAGGCGTTCATGGTCTCGATGCGTTCCATCACCGACCACATCTTGTGTTCGGGCAACTCGTTGACCAGTCGATAGAACTCGCTCGGCTGTGCAAAGAGGTCGTGCGCGTAATACGGCGATTTGAGCAGCCATCCCTGAAATTCCAGGCCGGCGGAGGCGACGAGGTCGATACACTCCTCGACGGTGTAGCTGCGCTCGCGACGGTGCAGGAACGTGTCCACCACTCCGGCACCGGACTGCAGATCCTCCGTTCCCGAGAGCTTGAAATAGCTTTGCACGGGGTGATCCGGCGACAGCAACGACACCGTGTCCCTGACGATCTGGACGGATTCCTCGTCCTGGCGCAGCCCCATGTCACGGAACACCGTTTGCAGGATTTCCACGCCGATCCGGCCGTAGCTCGCGTACAGCATCACACCCAGGGCGCCGTCCGGGCGAAGGCAACCGGCAAGTGCCTTCATGCCTTCCAGGGGGTCCGCCATGACCATGAGAACCCCGGTGCAAACGACGAGGTCGAAGTCGAGGCCCAGCGTCGGCAGCTCTTCGATCGGAAGGTGATGCAATTCCAGGTTCCATAAGCCGTGCTTGTCCTTAAGGAATTGCTGGTGCTCCAGTGACGGCTTGCTGATGTCGACCGCCACCACCTTGGCGGCGGGGTTAGTGTAGGCGAAGATCGCCGCCTGGTTGGTGCCGCAACCCGCGATGAGGATGTCGGCGTCGGGTTTGTATTCCCGGTCCGGCCAAAACATTCGGTGTGCGTGCACGGGGTCGAACCATTGCCAGTTGTTCAGCACCCAGACGTCGAGGTCCTGTATCGGTGGTGGATAACGCCACCGCTCGTACTGGTGGGAGACCACATCGTTGAGTGAATTATCCGTCATGTCGGCCCTTATCCTTGTGATGTCCGCCGTTGAGGCCCATTGCGACGAAATCAAGCCGCCACAGCGACCGAAACAGCTTGCGGCCGAATTCCTCAACGTCACCCGGGCCGGCTCGGCGCGACTGCGCGCGCGCCACTTCGGCCGCGATCTCGCGGATGGTGCGACGACCGTCGACGTGTTGCACGAACGGCAACTGCGCCCCGTTGAGTGCCAAACTCCCGCCGGGCTTGACGATGTCGGTGCCGACCAGGCCGCACCGCAGCCGCATCATCGGCACGTAGTCGAGCGCGGCGTCCGCCGAAAAGTCAATGGTGTAGCTGTCTTTCGGCCGCTCCGGACGGCACGCCATGAAGAAGTGACAGGCGCCGAAGGTGTGCAGGCGTTCCATCACCGACCAGAGCTGACGTTCGGGCAACGCGCTCAAGGCGTCGTAGGCCGCGGTGCCCGGCGTGAACCAATCGTGCGGGTAGTACGGCGAATTGACGAGCCAGCCCTGGAAAACCAGGCCGGCCCCGGTCACCAGGTCGATGCACTCGTCGACGTCGTAACTGCGGTCGCGACCGTGCAAGAAGGTGTCCACCACCGCGCCGTCGTACTGCAGTTCCGCGCCCTCCATCTTCAGGTAGCTCTGGATCGGATGGTACGGCGGCAGCAGCGACATCGCGTCCTTGACGAGGCGCACCGACTCTTCGTCTTGATGCAGCCCCACATCGCGGAAAAGCGATTGCAGCATTTCGACTCCGACCCGGCCGTACTTCGCGTAGAGCGTCAGTCCTATCGCGCCGTCCGCCCGCAGGCAGGCGCCGAGCGCCTTCATGCCCACCAGCGGCTCGGCCATGTGGTGCAACACCCCGGTCGACACGATGAGGTCGAAGTCGCGCCCCAGCGACGGCAGCTCTTCGATTGGAAGCAGGTGCAGTTCCAGGTTCCACAGGCCGTGCTTGTGTTTCAGATATTGCTGATGGTCCAGGGATGGCCGGCTGATGTCGACACCCACGACCTTGGCGCGCGGATTCCGGTAGGCAAAAACCGCCGCCTGGTTGGTGCCGCATCCGGCTATCAGGATGTCGAGGTCGGGTTTGTAGTCCCGGTCGGGCCACAGGCTCCGGTGAAAACGGGTGGGGTCGAACCAATGCCAGATGCCATCCGGCATGGCGTCGAGGTCCATGATCGGTTGCGGGTATCGCCACCGCTCGTACTGGCGAGAGACCACGTCGGCGCGTGGATCGTCGTTCATTTCAGCGCTGACTCCTGACGGTTCAAGGGGTCGGGACCGCCGGCCGGTTGGACATCCAATCGCCCCCTGCACGGAGGATAGGGGTTGTGCCGCCGTCCGCGGGCCAGGTTCCGTCAACTGAGCGGCGCCGAGCCGGCGTAGCCCGTACCGCGGGTACCGGCTAGCCTCGACGGGGGCCAACTGACAAGGAGCGTGTTCATGCAGGGGTTTGCCGGGAAGGTCGCCGTGGTCACCGGCGCGGGATCGGGCATCGGGCAGGCGCTGGCCATCGAGCTGGGCCGCTCGGGCGCCAAGGTCGCGATCAGCGACGTCGACACCGAGGGACTGGCGCAGACCGAGGAGCAGCTGAAGGCCATCGGCGTGCCGGTCAAGGCGGACCGGCTGGACGTGACCGAACGCGAGGCATTCCTGGCCTACGCCGACGCGGTCAAGGACCATTTCGGCAAGGTCAACCAGATCTACAACAACGCCGGCATCGCCTTCACCGGCGACATCGAGGTCAGCCAGTTCAAGGACATCGAGCGGGTGATGGACGTCGACTTCTGGGGCGTCGTCAACGGCACCAAGGCGTTCCTCCCGCACCTGATCGCCTCCGGCGACGGCCACGTCGTCAACATCTCGAGCGTGTTCGGGCTGTTCTCGGTGCCGGGACAGGCAGCCTACAACTCGGCCAAGTTCGCGGTGCGCGGCTTCACCGAGGCGCTGCGCCAGGAGATGATCCTGGCCGGCCACCCGGTGGCGGTGACGACGGTCCACCCGGGCGGCATCAAGACCGCGATCGCGCGCAACGCCACCGCCGCCGAGGGGCTCGACCGCGACGAGCTGGCCAAGCTGTTCGACAAGCGGCTGGCCAAGACCAGCCCGCAAAAGGCCGCCCAGGTCATCCTCGACGCCGTGCGCAAGAAGAGGGCGCGCGTGCTGGTGGGCGTGGACGCGAAGATCCTCGACATCTTGGTGCGGCTGACGGGTTCGGGCTATCAGCAGCTGTTCGGGCCGCTCATGGGCCGGATGATGGCACCCAAGAACTAACGCCCCAACGGGTGCTCGGCCAGCCACGCCCCCGCCACCGCCTGCGGGTCGGCGCCGCCGGCCACCTGGCGGCGCATGTCGGTCAGGGCCGCGGTGTCGAGCACGCCCGCCACTTCGTTGATCGCCAGCAGCTGGCGATCGGCCAGCGCGTTGCGGCGATACAGCGGCACCACGTTCTCGGCCCGGATCAGTGCGGGCTTGCCGTCGGCCAGCGCGACCAGGTCGGTGGGGATGGCGGGGTCGGCGGTGGTGGCCCACGCGGCCGTCAGCTGCCCGGTCCGCAGCGCGGCGAAAAGCGTTTCACCGGAAGGAAACTCGCGCGGCGCCGGAAGCGGGCACGAGCCCACCGCTTGCGGTGCGGCGAATCCCGACACCGCCGCGATCACCAGCCCGGCACAGTGCTTGGGCAATTCGCTGAGGTCTGGGCCGCCCCAGGCCGTCGCCGTCGATCCCGTCACCAGCAGTACCGGTTTGTCTTCGGCGGCGGTGGCGTAGTCGCCCGCCAGCACGCCCTCGGGCAGCGCGGCGATCATCGCGCGGTAGACCTGGGCATCGGACATCGCCGGCGCACCGGGCTGCAAGCGCTGCAATGTTTGTCCGGTGAAGGCCGGGACGACGGTGAACGCGCCGGAGTCGAGCTGGGACATCGGGTCAGTCGCCGTCTCGGCCCGTGCCCCGAAACCGTACGAGCGCAGCGCCGCAACGTAGATCCCGGCCAGCAGCGTCGATTCGGCATCGGGGCCGGATCCGACCGCCAATTCCGCAGGGCCACCCTTGGTGCCGATCGCGCAGCCGGCGACGATGGTCAGGGCGGCGAGCAGCGCGGCTAACCTGCCAATTCTCACCCCGCGTTGTCTGAGACTTCTGCGGCCAGCGCGACCGCACTGGCGACCGCTGCCGCCACGCGCAGGTCCAGCGGGCTGGGGACGATCCGATCGGGCGCGAGGTCGTCGCTGACGACGGAGAAGATCGCCTCGGCCGCGGCCACCATCATCTCTTCGGTGATCCGGCGCGCCCCGGCGTCCAGCGCGCCACGGAACACCCCGGGGAAGGCCAGCACGTTGTTGATCTGGTTCGGGAAGTCGCTGCGGCCGGTGGCCACCACCGCCGCGTACCTGGCCGCGACGTGCGGATGGATCTCCGGGTCGGGGTTGGACAGCGCGAACACGATCCCGTTGGGCGCCATCGTGGCGATCATCTCCTCGGGGACCACACCCGCCGATACCCCGAGGAACACGTCGGCCCCATCGAGCGCCTGCGCCGGGCCGCCGGTGAGGCCATCGGGATTGGTGCGCCGCGCCAAATCCCGCTTGACCTCATTCATGTCGTCACGCCCGGTGTGCAGAATACCGCGCGAGTCGAGCACGGTGATGTCCGAGACTCCCATCGCCAGAAGGAGATTGGTGCAGGCGACGCCCGCGGCACCGGCGCCGGAGACCGCCACCCGGAGCGAGGACATGTCCCGGCCGAGCAATTTGGTGGCGCCCATGAGCGCGGCGAGCACGACGATGGCCGTGCCGTGCTGGTCGTCGTGCATCACCGGGCAGTCCAGCGCTTCGATCACGCGCCGTTCAATCTCGAAACAGCGTGGCGCGGAGATGTCCTCCAGGTTGACCGCGCCGAACGTCGGGCGCAGCCGCACCAGGGTTTCGACGATCTCGTCGGGGTCCTTGGTGTCCAGCACGATCGGGATCGCGTTCAGGCCGCCATAGGCCTGAAACAGGGCGCACTTTCCCTCCATCACCGGCAGCGACGCCGCCGGGCCGATGTCACCGAGGCCGAGCACGGCGCTGCCGTCGCTGATGACCGCCACCAGCCGGTTCGCCCAGGTGTAGCGGGCGGCCTGGGCGTGATCGGCGGCTATGGCACGGCTGACCTGCGCGACACCGGGGGTGTAGGCGATCGACAGGGCGCGCTGGGTGCCCAGCGGTGCCGTCAGGCCTACGGAAAGCTTGCCGCCTACATGTGCCTCGAAGATCTCGGCGTCGGTGATCACGCCCCGCTCGGCGCCCATCTGTATCGATTCAAGCAATTCGGACACGCGCCCAGGGTACTGACTACTCATTAGTAGGCCTAATTGGCGACCGTGTGTCGATCGCCGCGCGGCCTATCGGTGGCGACCCGCTGCGCCCGGCTACGCCGCGCTTGCGATCGCCACGCTAAATCAGGCCGAGTTCGGTGACCGCTTTGCGCTCGTCGGCAAGCTCCGCGGTCGAAGTGTCGATCCGGCCGCGGGAGAACTCGTCGATCTCCAGGCCGGTCACGATCTTCCAGTTCCCGTCCTTGGTGGTCACCGGGAACGAAGAGATCAGGCCCTCCGGCACGCCGTAGGAGCCGTCGGAGAAGACGGCCATCGAGACCCAGTCGTCTTTCGGGGTGCCGAGCAGCCAGTCGCGGGCGGCGTCGATGGTGGCCGACGCGGCCGACGCGGCCGACGACGCGCCGCGCGCGTCGATGATCGCCGCGCCGCGCTTGGCGACGGTCGGGATGAAGTCGTTCTCGATCCATGCCCGGCCGCCCACGACCTCGGCGGCGTTCTTGCCGCCGACCTCGGCGTGGAACAGGTCGGGGTACTGGGTGGCCGAGTGGTTGCCCCAGATCGTCATCTTCTTGATGTCGGTGACCTTCGCGCCGGTCTTCTTCGCCAGCTGCGAGATCGCCCGGTTGTGGTCCAGGCGGGTGAGGGCGGAGAACCGCTCGCGGGGGATGTCGGGCGCGTTGCTCATCGCGATCAGCGCGTTGGTGTTGGCCGGGTTGCCGGTCACGCCGATGCGGACGTCGTCGGCCGCGACCGAGTTGAGGGCCTTGCCCTGCGCGGTGAAGATCGCGCCGTTGGCCGCCAGCAGGTCGCCGCGCTCCATGCCCGGGCCGCGGGGACGGGCGCCGACGAGCAACGCCAGGTTGACGCCGTCGAAGACCCTGTTCGGGTCGGCACCGATCTCGACGCCCGCCAGCAGCGGGAAGGCGCAGTCGTCGAGTTCCATCACGACACCCTCGAGCGCCTTGAGCGCGGGCTCGATCTCGAGCAGACGCAGCTCGATCGGGCGATCGGTGCCCAGCAGCGCGCCGCTAGCCAGGCGGAACAACAGGCCGTAGCCGACCTGGCCGGCGGCGCCGGTGACGGCGACCTTGACAGGACTTGCGCTCACGTCGAAGTACTCCTTGTCGAGAAGGGTCGTGCAGATTCGGGTCTCGGCTCGAAACTAGCGCACCCTCCCGGACCCGGAATCCCCGGTCCGCCAGCAGGGGTTTCCCCGACGGGCCCGATCGTCGGGCTTCGCCAAGCCCGGACGCGTAGCATTGAGCACCGCCCGGTCAGAACTGTGCGCGATCGGAGGTGAATGTGTTCCAGGGGTTTGACGCATTGCCTGAGGTGTTGAGACCGGTCGCGCGGCCGCCGCGGGTGGTGCGCCACCACACGCACCCCCATCCCATGCCCGCCGAGCCCCTGGTCGACTGCGCCGTCTACGTCGAAGGCCAGCGACTGCCCGGCACGTACACCTATGCCTCCGCGCTGAGCGCGGTCCGCGAGATCGAAGCGGCAGGGCAGGAGGCTTTCGTGTGGATCGGCTTGCACGAGCCGGACGAGACGCACATGCAGAACGTGGCCGAGGTCTTCGGGTTGCATTCACTGGCGGTCGAGGACGCCGTGCACGCCCATCAGCGGCCGAAGCTCGAGCGATACGACGACACACTGTTCCTCGTCCTCAAGACGGTCAACTACGTCCCGCACGAGTCGGTGGTGCTGGCCCGCGAGATCGTCGAGACCGGCGAGATCATGATCTTCGTCGGCAAGGATTTCGTGGTCACCGTCCGCCACGGCGAGCATGGCGGACTGTCCGAGGTGCGCAAGCGGATGGAGGCTGAGCCCGAGCAGCTGCGGCTGGGCCCGTACGCGGTGATGCATGCCATCGCCGACTACGTGGTGGACCAGTACCTCGCGGTGACCAACCTCATGGAAGACGACATCGACAGCATCGAGGTCGTGGCTTTCGCGCCCGGCGGCAAGCTCGACGTCGAACCCATCTATCTGCTCAAGCGCGAGGTCGTCGAACTGCGCCGCTGCGTCGTCCCGCTGGGCGTCGCCTTCCAGCGCATCCAGGGGGAGAACAAGGACCTGATCTCCAAGGAGGTGCGGCGCTACCTGCGCGACGTCGCCGACCACCACACCGAGGCCGCCGAGCAGATCGCCAGCTACGACGACATGCTCACCTCGCTGGTGCAGGCCGCGCTGGCCCGCGTGGGCATGCAGCAGAACAACGACATGCGCAAGATGGCGGCCTGGGCGGGCATCATCGCGGTGCCCACCATGATCGCCGCGATCTACGGCATGAACTTTCATTTCATGCCCGAGCTGAACTGGGAGTGGAGCTACCCGGTGGTGATGGCCCTGATGTCCATCGCCTGCCTGGTCCTGTACTTCCAATTCCGGAAACGCAACTGGCTGTAGCGGCCCCGCCGAGCAGACGCAAAAGCCCCCAATTCTTCGGCGTGTCGGGGGCTTTTACGTCTGGTGGTCGCATGCACAGTCGCGCGCTTGTCCACATTACGTCGGTAGCCGGCTACCCGGGTCGCTTGCCGCGCCGCATGTTTACGTGCTGTGGATATCGAAAGCGTGCTCCTGGACGGCGGCGGGCTGGCAACCGCTTCCCAACTTCTGACTGTGGTCTCGCGCAAGCGTTTAGCCGGACTCGTGAAGTCCGGCCGGCTTATTCGGGTATGCCATGGCGTCTATGCGGCGTGTGAGCCCGACATGTCTGGCGCGCTGGCCGCGGTGCAACTTATGGCTGGCCGGCCAGTGGTCGCATGCATGGGTACCGCTGCTGCACTGTACGGCTTCGACACCGAGGGCACGTCCCGCCTCCATGTTCTTGATCCGGGGGTTCGGATGCGCCCGTCGCCGGGGCTGATGGTGCATCAGCGAATTGGTGCTCCGCTGCGACAAGTGAACGGTCGCCTGGCGACAGCGCCGGCATGGACCGCGATAGAAGTAGCCCGGGTGCTGCGGCGCCCACGCGCCTTGGCGACGCTTGATGCCGCCCTGCGCATCGGCGCCTGTAGCGGAGCGGAATTGCGCGCGGCGATTCGCGAGCAGCGGGGCCGCCGCGGGATCGTAAAGGTTCGAAAACTTGTAGACTATGCCGACGGCCGCGCCGAATCACCGATGGAGAGTGAGGCGCGACTACTTTTCATCGAAAGCGGACTACCGATGCCAAAGCTGCAGTACAGCATCCTCGACCGCCAGGGCAGAATCTGGCGCGTCGACTTTGCCTGGCCAGACGCGATGGTCGTCGCCGAATACGACAGCGTGGAATGGCACATCGGTCGCGATGCCCTATTGCACGACCGACTGAAAACCGCTCGACTGCAGGAGTGCGGGTGGACATCTATTCCGATGACGGTTGACGACATCCGGCGTGATCCGATCGGCCTCGTGGCACGCATCGACGGCCACCTGACGAGACCTCGCATGGTTGGCTAAGCACACGCGCCTACCCTCGCGAGCAGCGCGCCTACCCTCGCGAGCAGACGGAAAAGGCCCGGGAAAGCCGGCGTGTCGGGGGCTTTTGCGTCTGCTCGCGCATCCTCAGTGCGGTTGTGCGGCAGGGCGATTCGGATCCAGCACGTCGACGCCGTCGCTTTGCCACGCCTGCCGCATCGCTTGGGCGCCCTTGAGCCGCACCCACGCCGCTTCGGTCGCGGTGATCGGCGTCGCCGACAGGAATGTCACCGGGTCGCGGGGCGGCTGCAGCGGCAGGTCCGGAATGTCGCTGCGTCCCAACAACACCGCTGTGAATGGCACCCGCCGCGACGGCGCCGCCCACAGCGGCGAGCCCAGGTCGATCAGCGCGTCGGCGACCAGCACCACGCCCTCGACCGCGGGCGTCGCCGCCAACACCGCCAGGCTGCGGGCAATGCCGGTCGCCGGCCCGGTATCGCTCAGCCGCAGCACGACTTCGGCACGCGGGCCGCGCTCGGGCTCGGCGACCAACTGCTCGATCATCGGATGCCGGGAGCAGCCCACCGAGGCGTAGTGCACCAACCCGTCCGCCCCGCTAAATCGCAGCACCTCGATCGGCTCGGCACCGAGAAAGGTCACGCTCGCCGAATCGGGCTCGGCGCCGGGAAACTGCGCACGCAGGTGCGCGCGCACGTCGTCCAGAATCGGTGTCACTTAGGCCGACGGCACGGGAATGGTCAGGTTCGCCCCGGAGTCGGCGTCGAAGACGGCGACCTTGGCGGTGTCGAGGGCCAGCTCGATCGACTGCCCGACGGACGCCCTCGACTCGGCGGGAACCCTTGCGACGAAGCGGTTCTCGTGTACTTCCTCCCCTTGAGCCTCCAGCTCGTCGAGCTGCGCCGAGCGTACAGCGGGGCCCGACGTGGTGAAGTACACGTATTTGTCGGCGCCCAGCGATTCCACCAAGTCGACCTTCGCCTCGAAGGTCAACGCCCTGATGCGCTGGTAACCGTCGATCAGCGCGGCGTCGGCCAGGTGCTCGGGCCGCACCCCGACGATGACGTTCCGCGGTCTCGGGTGTTGCGCGATGACCTGCGAGACGTCGGGCGCCAGCGTCACCTCGCCGAGGGCCATCTCCAGGCCGACGGGTGTCAGCGTGGCGGGGAAGAAATTCATGGCCGGCGAGCCGACGAACCCCGCGACGAACAGGTTCGCGGGGCGTTCGTAGAGCTCGTCGGGGGTGCCGATCTGCTGGGCCACACCGGCATGCATGACCACCACACGGTCACCCAGTGTCATTGCCTCCGTTTGGTCGTGGGTGACGTAGACGGTCGTGGTGCCCAGCCGCTTCTGCAGCCGGGCGATCTCCCCGCGCACCTGCACGCGCAGTTTGGCGTCCAGGTTGGACAGCGGCTCGTCCATCAAAAAGGCCTTGGGATGGCGCACGATTGCGCGGCCCATCGCGACCCGCTGTCGCTGGCCGCCCGACAACTGCGACGGCTTGCGGTCCAGAAGATCAGTCAGGTCAAGGGTTTTGGCGGTCTCCTCGACCTTCCGCGCGATCTCCGCCTTCTTCATCTTGGCCAGCGTCAGCGGGAACGCGATGTTCTGCCGCACGGTCATGTGCGGGTACAGCGCGTAGGACTGGAACACCATCGCGATGTCGCGGTCCTTGGGCGCCTTCTCGTTCATCCGCTCCCCGCCGATGCGCAGCTCGCCCGACGAGATGTCCTCGAGACCGGCAATCATGTTCAGCGTGGTGGTCTTGCCACAGCCGGAGGGCCCGACCAGGATCAGGAATTCGCCGTCGGCGATGGTGATGTTGAGGTCTTTCACCGCCGTCGCACCGTCGGGGTAACTCTTGCTGACGTGAGCCAACACGATCTCGGCCATCGAGCTATCCCTTCACAGCACCGGAGGTCAACCCGGCGACAATCCGTCGTTGGAAGATGAGAACGAAAACGATGATCGGGACCGTGATCACGATCGCGCCCGCCGCGATCGACCCGGTGGGTTCCTCGAACTGCGAAGTGCCGCTGAAGTTCACGATCGCCACCGGCGCGGTCATGGCCGCCTTGGTCGCCGTCAGCGACAGCGCCAGCAGCAGGTCATTCCACGCGAAGATGAACACGAGGATCGCCGCGGTCACCACTCCGGGCGCCGCCAGCGGAATGATCACCTTGCGGAAGGCCTGGCCCGGCGTGGCGCCGTCCATCTTGGCGGCCTTCTCCAAATCCCACGGGATGTCCCGGAAGAACGCCGACAAGGTGTAGATGGCCAGCGGCAGGGCGAACGTGATGTAGGGCAGGATCAGCCCCGGCCAGGTGTCGAACAGGCCGACGAAGCGTTCGATGTTGAACAACGGTGTCACCAGCGAGATCGCCGGGAACATCGTGATCATCAGCGTGGCGCCGACGAGCAGGCGCTTGCCCGGAAAGTTCAGCCGGGCAATCGCGTAGGCTGCCATCGCGCCCAGCACCACGGCGATCACGGTGGTGAGCAATCCGATCCCGATGGAGTTGATCAGCGCCGGGCCGAAGAATCCGCCCCTGAAGATGGCGCGGTAGTTGTCGAAGCTCACCGATGACGGAATCAGCTTGCCGTCCTTGACCGTTGACGTCGGCTTGAGCGACAGGCTCAGTATCCACAGCACGGGCAGGATCGCGTACACCGCAACCGCGGTGTCGATAACGGCCCAGACCGCCGCGCGCCGCGCGCCCAGTCTTACGCCTCCCTTTTCAGCGACCATCGACGTCACCACCCGGCGCCGCCGCGCCGAACACCTTGATGAACACGAGCGCGATGACGCCCACGCAGCCGAAGATCAGCACGCTGATCGCCGAGCCGAGTCCGACGTTGAAGCCCTTGAACAGGTTGTCGTAGCCCAGGATCGACACCGAGTCGGTGTTGTTGGCGCCGTCGGTCAGCACGTAGATGTTGTCGAAGATGCGGAAGGCGTCCAGCGTCCGAAACAGCAGCGCGACCACGACCGCCGGCTTGATGATCGGCAAGGTGATTCTGGTCAGCCGCCGCCAGGCGCCGGCCCCGTCGACCTGGGCGGCCTTCGACAGATCCTCCGGCACCAGCGCCAACCCGGCCAGCAGCAGCAGCGACATGAACGGCGTGGTCTTCCAGACCTCGGCGATGACGACGATGCCCAGCGACGGGATCTGCTGTGTCAGCGGCGCGCTCCCCTGCGGCAGCAGGTTGGCCAGATAACCGGTTCCCGGCGTCCAGGCGTAGTACCAGCTGTAGGAGGCGACCACCGTGACGATGCCGTACGGGATGAGCACGGCGGTGCGCACCAGGCCCTTGCCGACGACGGCGCGGTGCATCACCAGCGCCAGCGTCAGGCCCAGCACGAACTCGATCGACACCGAAACCACCGTGATGCCCAGCGTTACCGCCAGCGCCGTCCACCAATACCGGTCGGTCAGGATCGTCTGGTAATTGCCCAGGCCGATGAACGCGGTGTCGTCGGGGGTGGCAAGGTTGTTGCGCTGCAGGCTCAGCCAGACGGCGTAGCCGATCGGGTAGGCCGTCACCGCCAGCATCAGGATCGCCGCCGGCGCGACCAGGATGAAGGCCAGTCGACGTTCAGGCCGCCGGGCCCGGGTCGGTGGGGGCGGCTCGATCCCGGCGCGCCGCGTTTCGCGGACCTCCCCGGTTACCGACGCGGTCACGGCAACAGCCCCTTGCCGTCGATCGCCTTTTGCACCTGTGCGACCAGCTCGTCGGCCGTTCGCTCCGGGTCGATCTCGCTGATCGGGCTCAGCGTCGCCGCCTCCCGGATGGCCACCGCCTGATAGACCGGCGTGGCCGGACGCACCGCGGCATCGGTGAGCTGCTGGCGAATGAGGGTGTACATCGGGTACGTGGCCTGAAACTGCGGGTCGGAGTACAGCGAGGCGCGCACCGCGGGCAGGCCGCCTTGGATGGAGACGTACTTCTGATGCTGCGAGCTGCGCAGGCAGCGCACGGCTTCGAACGCCTCCGCGCGGTGACGGGTGGTGCTGGCCACCGCCAGGTTCAGGCCGCCGATCGTCACCCTGGCCGGCCGGCCCGGCGCCACGCCGGGGTACGGCGCAAAGCCGAACACCTTCTGGCTGGCCGCGTAAGCGATGCGGCGTTGCTCGGCGGTGGGCACGAAGACGCCGACGTCGTTCATGCTGCCGGCCAACTGGGGGTCCCGGTTGAGCGGCAGGAACGGCACGCCGCCCTTCACCGCGTTCTCCAGCATGGACGCCAGCACGAAGGGCCAGTTGACTTCCAGCGCGGCCTTGCCTTGTTCGACCGCCAACCGCGCGGTGCCCGCGTCGCTGCGGCTGATGGACGGGTCGGCCCCGGGCGCGGTGGCCACGGCCTTGAGGATCCGCAGCGCGTTGACCGTGGCGGCCCGGTGCTCGGGCGTGTCGGTGAGGGTGACGTGGCGGCCGTCGTCGGAGAGCACCTGGCCACCGCCGCTCACCAGCAGTGTGTTGAACCAGACGACCAGACCCTCGGCCTCGTTGGCCTGCACGGCGATCCAGCTGGGCCCGCCCGCGGCGCGCAATCTGGCGGCCTCGGCCACCACGCCGTCCCAGGTCTGCGGCGGCTCATTGACCAAATCCGTTCGGTACCAGAGCAATTGAGTGTTGGTGGTGATGGGTGCGCCGTACAGCTTGTGCTTCCAGCGGGCCGTCGCGAGCGGTCCCGGCAGGGTGTCGTCGGTGGCGTCGACCTCGGCCTGCCCCGCCGGGTCGTCCGACAGCGGCAGCGCCCAGCCCGCCTCGGCGAATTCCGCGGTCCACACCACGTCCAGCGCCATGATGTCGAGGGTGCGGTCATGACTGGTCAACCGCCGGGCCAGTTGCACGCGCTGCTCGCCGGGAGCGCGGCCCAGGCTGATGTGCCGGATGACGAACCGGCCGCCGAGTTGCTCGGTGCAGTCCCGGGCGATCGCGGTGAACGTGGCCTCGTCGGTGGACGGGGTGTAGAAGCTGATCTCTGCGGTGTTGGCGGCCCCGCAGGCCGAGACCGCCGAGACCGCCGATATCGCGGTCACCGTCGCCAGCGCGGTAGCGCCTATCTGGCGTAAGCGCCCGCGCCGACTCACTCGTGCCTCTCCGGCCTCAAATCGCCAGGCGCGCCAGCAGATCCCGCGCCTTCTCCGCGTTTTGCGGATCGCAGAGCACGTCGTAGCGGCCGGCCACCAGTTGCATGGTCGAACTGAAATCCCTTGTGCCACGGGCCATTGCGTGCGGCACAGCGGAGGTGATCAGCCCGAAGAACACCCCGGCGACCAGACCGGTGACCAGCGCCGCCCACGGATTGGGGCTGAAGAAGCCGAGCACCAGACCGATGAACAGGCCCAGCCAGGCCCCGCTGAGTACGCCGCCGCCGATCACTTTCGCCCACGTCAGCCGGCCGGTGACCCGTTCCACCTGCATGAGGTCGACGCCCACGATGGTCACCTGCTGGACCGGAAAGTCTTGGTCGGACAGGTAGTCGACGGCCCGCTGCGCCTCCGCGTAGGTCGGGTAGGACCCGACCGGCCAGCCTTTGGGCGGCGTCGGCAGCCCGGGCACACCCCGACGGGCCGCGCCGGAGCGTGTCGCGCCGGGGACTTGCCCAGGCTGGAAAGGACTAGTCATCGATGCTCATTCTCCTACGCCTTGGCCTCGAACTCATCTCGGGTCTCGTCTGCGGCCTGATTCAGCCTATCGAGAAACCGGTCAGGCGAGCCCGGACGAACAAGCTGCGCGGCGTCTTTGCCGCGGCGCCGGCCACCGGCCCATAGGTTAGGTTGAACCCCATGACGGCTCCCGGCGGTGACCACGACGAGGCCAACCCCACCCGCGAGCAGGCGGAGGGGGAGGCTCCCTGGGCACCGCCGACTGACTATCCGCCCCCGGCGTACCCGCCGCCCGGCTATCCGCCGGAACCCCCGCCCGCGTATCAGGCCGGGTACCAACCCGGCCTCCCGAGCGAATACCCGCCGCCCGCGCCCCCGCCGCCCGGATTTGGGCAACCGCCGGCCTTCGGCGGCCCGCCGTACCCGCCCCCCGGCTACGGGCCGCCCTCCTATTCGGGCGGCTATTACCCCAGCCCCGATTACCCGGGCGGCTATGGACCCCAGGGAGGACCCCAGGGAGGACCCCAGGGAGGGTCCCAGGGGGTGACGCAGCCCGGAATGAACGGCCTGGCGATCGCCTCGCTCATCTCGTCGTTCGCCGGCCTGCTCTGCAGCCTCGGCTCGATCGCGGGCATCGTGCTGGGCACGATCGCGCTCGAACAGATCAAGCGGAATCGCCAGGACGGCTACGGACTGGCCGTCGCCGGCATCGCCATCGGCGTCGCCGGGTTGGTGGTGACGTTGGTGGTCGTCATTTTCATGATAAATAGCCGTTAGCGAACCCGGCGCCGCGCATCTGCCACCGGCCCGCGGCTGCCTAGGCTTTCTTCCATGGGATCGGTCAACAGGGTGTACGTCGCGCGGCTGTCGCGGATGTTGGTGTTGGACCCACTCGGCGAATCCGTTCGGGCGCGTCCGAGACGTCGTCATCAGCATCAGCATCGTCCGCCAGCAGCCGCGCGTCCTGGGGCTCGTCGTCGACCTGGCGACCCGCCGCAGCATCTTCATCCCGATCCTGCGGGTCGCCGCGATCGAGCCGGACGCCGTCACGCTCAACACGGGCAACGTCTCCCTGCGCCACTTCGTGCAGCGGCCGGGGCGAGGTGCTGGCGATGGGCCAGGTGCTCGACATCCAGGTCACCGTACTTGCGCCACGAGCTGGAAGACCTGCGCGAACTGCTAGTCAACCTCGGGGCCGAAAGCCCGGGCGGAGAGCCGGTCCGGGGCGGTGACCTCGGCGGCCTGGAGCGCGCGGCTAAGAAATCCGGCTGAAAGCAGAGCCGACCATTGCGCCACTCCCGTCACAAGAGTTATGTATGGTGATCTAGTTCACGAAGGCTACGAAACAGTAACTATTCGACTACCTCACCATTAAGGACGGTCGAGTGCGCATTGGGGGACGCCGGGGTCGCTGGAATCCCGGCCCGGCCGCAAAGGTGCGGCAGCGGCCACTCCGCGTGAAGAAGAGGCCGGCGTTCGGCGTAACGATCATCACTCTTCTGGTTTTTGCCGGTGCGGTCGGCGCCGCCGCTCCCCCACTTCCCACGAACGCCCCGCCGGTGCGTGCGGCCGTCAGCCCGGTTGCCGCGGTCTCCCCCAGCCTCCCCAACCTTTCCGGCCCGGCCGTCGTCGCCATCGAGCATTCGCCGACCGCTTTCCACGTCGCCGAGCCCTCCCTGTCCGCGCCCCCGCCTCCGATGATCGTGAACGCCCCCGGCGCACTGGGCATCCCGAGCATCGCGCTGGCGGCGTACCGCAACGCCGAACAGAAGATGGCCGTCGCCGCCCCGGGCTGCGGCATCAGCTGGAACCTGCTGGCCGGCATCGGGCGCATCGAGTCGGGCCACGCCGGCGGCGGCGCCGTCGACGCGCGCGGCACCGCGGTCGTCCCGATCTACGGTCCTGCGTTGGACGGCACCTTGCCCGGCAACGAGGTGATCATCTCCAGCAGCGTCGGCAACCGCGTCACGTACGCCCGCGCCATGGGTCCCATGCAGTTCCTGCCGGGCACCTGGGCGCGCTATGCGGTGGACGGCAAGGGCGACGGCACGGCCGATCCCCAGAACTTGTTCGACTCCACGCTGGCGGCCGCCCGCTACCTGTGCAGCGGCGGCCTCAACCTGCGCGACCCGTCTCAGGTGACGTCCGCGATCCTGCGCTACAACAATTCGGTGTCCTACGCGCAGAACGTGCTGGGCTGGGCCGCGGCGTACGCCACCGGCGTCGTCCCGGTCGATCTGCCCCCGATCACCGGCCCGCCGCCACCGCTCGGCGACGCGCACCTCGAGCACCCGGAAGGTCTGGGGCCGAACCTGCCGATGAACGTCAACGGCCTGGCGATGGACGACCCGTTGTCGCGCATACCGCTGATCGACTTCAGCCAACCGCAGGCCGTCAACCAGCCGATGTTCCCGTGGATGACACCCGCGGCCCCGCCGCAGTCACCGACGCAGCTGCCCGGCTGCACGCTGATCTGCGTCGGGCCACAGAGCGCGGCGCCCGGCCCGCTTCCGCCGGCGTTCGCCCCGCCAACCCCGGATGCCACCCCGCCGTGGGCGCCCGAGGCACCCCCACCGTGGGCACCCCCGGCCGCCCCACCGCCCCCGCCTCCGTTCGGCATGCCGCCCGCTCCGGACCCGCTGGCGGCCCCGCCCGGCGGTCCTCCCCCGGACGCACCACCGGCGAGTCCGGCCCCTAACCCGCCCGCACCCAAGCCGGCCGGGCCGGCATCCGGGGTTGGTGGGCCGAAGTCACCGGCACACAACAATCCGGCGCCCGCTCCGGCCGGCTGAGCGGCCGGTAGGCGTTTACGCCTACACTCGGCGGTGATGTCCCGCCATGACACTGCCGAGTTGAACGCAGCCATTCGCACCGCACTGGGGAAGGTGATCGACCCCGAACTTCGGCGTCCCATCACCGAACTCGGAATGGTCAAGAGCGTCGACGTCGACCCCGGCGGCGGCGTGCACGTCGCGATTTATCTGACCACCGCCGCCTGCCCGAAGAAGACCGAAATCAGCGAGCGCGTCACTCAGGCGGTGTCCGACGTCCCCGGCACCGGGGCGGTGAAGGTCAGCTTGGACGTGATGAACGACGAGCAGCGCACCGAGCTGCGCAAGCAGCTGCGCGGTGACGCCCGCGAGCCCGTGATTCCGTTCGCCCAGCCCGGCTCACTGACCCGGGTCTATGCTGTCGCGTCCGGCAAGGGCGGAGTCGGAAAGTCAACCGTCACAGTCAATCTCGCCGCGGCGATGGCGGCCCGCGGCCTTTCGGTCGGCGTGCTCGACGCCGACATCCACGGCCACTCCATCCCCCGGATGATGGGCAGCACCGACCGGCCCACCCAGGTCGAGTCGATGATCCTGCCGCCCATCGCGCACGAGGTGAAGGTCATCTCGATCGCCCAATTCACCGAGGGAAACACACCGGTGGTCTGGCGCGGACCGATGTTGCACCGGGCGCTGCAGCAGTTCCTCGCCGACGTGTACTGGGGCGACTTGGACGTGCTTCTGCTGGATCTGCCGCCCGGCACCGGCGACGTCGCCATCTCGGTGGCCCAGCTGATCCCCAACGCCGAGATCGTAGTGGTGACCACGCCGCAGCTGGCCGCGGCCGAAGTCGCCGAGCGGGCCGGCAGCATCGCGCTGCAGACCCGCCAGCGCATCGTCGGCGTCGTGGAGAACATGTCGGGGCTGACGCTGCCGGACGGCTCGACCATGCGGGTGTTCGGCGAGGGCGGCGGCAAGCAGGTCGCCGAGCGGCTGTCACGCGCGGTCGGGGCCGACGTACCGCTGCTCGGTCAGATCCCCTTGGACCCGGCGCTGGTGGTCGCCGGTGATGCGGGCACCCCCATCGTCCTGGGCGCCCCCGACTCCCCGGTGGCCAAGGAACTGCGCAAGGTGGCCGACAGCTTGTCGTCGCGACGGCGCGGACTGGCCGGGGTGTCGCTGGGCCTCGACCCGACGCGGCGCTGACGGGCGCCGTTCAGGTCGCGTCGGTATCGAACGGAGCGGGACCGCCGGGGGCGTGTCCCCCGCGAGCGGGCGGTACGCCCAGCTCGGGCTGGGCCGGCTGCACCGGCTCCGGGGGCGTGACGGGAGTCCCATTAACCGGGCGCGCCGGCCGGTCGAAGTTCCCGGTCAAGAACGAGTCGTCGCCGTCCAGCAGGTGTTTGGTCAGGGCGGCCCGCGGTGTCATGCCCCGCAGTTTCTGCAGCTCGCTGAGCGGAGCACGCAGATCGTCGAACTCCGGTCCGAGGTCCTCGCGCAGCTGAGTGGTCACCCCGCTGAGGTAGTCACGCGCCTGCCGCAGCGCGTTCGACGTCCACCTGATGGCGCCCGGAAGCCGCTCCGGGCCCAGGATCACCAGGCCGACCACGACAAGGACCAGGATGTGCTCCCAGCTCAGGTTCGTAAACACCTAGCTGGTATCCGGGTCGGGCTTGACCGTCAGCGTGACATGCCGGCCGTCACGGACCACCTCCACCGGGGCGTCCTGACCGATGGCCAGCTGTCGCACGGCGACGACGAACTCGTCGGCGTCGGCGACCTTGCGGTTGCCGACCTTCACGATGACGTCGTTTTCCAGAATGCCGCCCTTCTGCGCCGGGCTGCCTGCCTTCACGTTGGCGACCTGGGCCCCCGAGGCGATCGCGTTACTCACCGACCGGGTGCTGACTCCCAGCGTCGGGTGCACGATCTTCCCGTCCTTGATCAGCGTCTGGGCGACTTCCTTCGCCTCGTTGATCGGGATCGCGAAACCCAGTCCACTTGCGCTGTCGGACAACGACTTTCCCGCGGTGTTGATGCCGATCACCTGGGAATCCATGTCGATCAGCGGGCCCCCGGAGTTGCCGTGGTTGATCGAGGCGTCGGTCTGGACGGCGTCGATGACGGTGTCGGTGTCCGAGCCCTCCCCGGACAACGGGACTGGGCGGTGCAGCGCGCTGATGATGCCGTGCGTGACGGTGCTGCGCAGCCCCAGCGGCGCGCCCGCGGCCAGGACCTCGTCGCCGACGCGCACCTTGTCGGAATCACCGAGCCGGGCGACGGTCAGGTTGTCGACGTTGTCGACCTTGAGCACGGCCAGGTCCGTCCTGGGGTCCCGCCCCACCAGGTTGGCGGGCACTTCCTTGCCGTCGTTGAACACCACGGTCGTCTTGAACTGGCTGGGATTGTTCGCCGCCTCGGAGATCACGTGGTTGTTGGTGACGATGTAGCCGCGGCCGTCGATGATGACGCCGGAGCCCTGCATGCCCTCCTGGTCGCTCTTCGACTCGATGGTCACCACGGAGTCCTCGGTCGCGGCCGCCACCTTGGCGAACCGGCCGGCCGGTCCCTCGCCGTTGTTGTTGGTGGCCAGGGTCACCTTCGAGGTGGTGAACGCTTCGACGACTTCGGCGGTCTTGCGGCCGATCACCCCGCCGATCAGGCCGATCAGCAGCGCGATGGCCAGGAGGGCGGCCAGGGCGCGGTAGGAAACCTTGCCGCCGAACAGCACGTCGCGAGCGCCGAGCTTGCCGCTGAAACCCGACGGGATCGGCTGCACCGAAGGCGCGACCGCCGGGGTCCCCAGAGCGGCCGCGGCCGCGGGGTCGCGCCAAGGATCGTCAAGCCCGTCGGGCTCGGAGCCGTTCTTCTCGCCGGCCAGCGCGCCCGCGTCGATGGGGTGACGCTGCAGCGTGTCCACGCTCCCGACGGGTTTGCTGAACGCCTCCTGCAGGACCGGGTCGGCGGGCTGATCGATGGGCCTGAACTCGGCCTGGTCGCGGTATTTCTGCGGGCGCACCCGATCCGCCACGAACGACCCGTTCAGCCCGTCAGGGCGGCCGAACGCTTGCCGGGATGCGGGGTCGACCGGCGGACGGGAGACCGGACGCGGCGCCAGGCGGTGGCCGGTGTTCTTGCCGCTGCCTTTGGCTTGGTCGAAGCCTTGGTCGAAGCCTTGGTCGAAGCCTTGGTCGAAGGTCACATCACCCTCTTTTGGATCCTCATCCGGGGCGCTCGAGACACGCCCGGAGACAAGCTCTGCCGGGCGCCGTGCATCGCGCCGATGTTGTTAGTGTCCACCCTAGTATCCACGCTTCGGTGTCGGCCGCCCATGAACGCACGCGTGAGACACACTCCGACATCGCCGCCCTCCTCGACTGAGAACTAGAGAACTATGGTCTTATTCAACACGGCCTCACTACAGGTTTCCTGTGGGTAACGGCCATCTGATCTGCTCCATTTTTTGTCTAGTCGAATGGACTAGAAAATGTCTAGCATGCTAGACGAGAGTAGTGGTCAAAGATGAACCAACGCGAGAAGTCACTGAGCGTTTCAAGGAAGCGGGCTTTATCCGCGTCAGCACCGATGGGCGTCACGCCAAGTGGCGACACCCATCTGGCGTCTGGGTGCCCGTGCCCGAAAGCCATCGAATGATCAGCGCGGGCGTCGTCCGCAAGATCAACGAGGCCATCGAGGAAAGCAAGGGGAAGTGATGCACGAGTACAAGGTCGAGGTCACCCGCGAGGGGCGCTGGTGGATGATCACCGTGCCCGAAATCGACCAACTCACTCAGGCACGCCGCATCAGCGAAATCGTGCCCATGGCCGAATCCCTCATTGCAGTCAGCACCGATCAGCCACTCACTGACATCAAGGTGCGCGTCGTCGGTATTGATGTGCCGGGGCTTGGTGATGTTGCGGCTCGCGCCGCCGCGATCGAAGGTGCGCGTAACGCCGCAACGCGCGCAACAGAAGCCGCACAGCACGCCGCCGCCGAATATGCCCGTGCGCTCGCCAAGGCTGGCGTTCCAGTGCGCGACACGGCTGACTTGCTGCACGTATCACCACAGCGCGTCAGTCAACTTGCCGCAGCGCGTTAACCGGCGCAACTGAACCACTACCACGCGGTCCGGACGGGTGACATAAAACGGTGTTGGCTGAAACGCGTGTGCGGGCGCCTGCTGATATTCGGCTGCTAAAGCGTGTCGCCGGGAGAGTGTCCGGCTAGCGACGCTTGCGCCGGTCAGGCGCTTCAGGGTCGGGTGCCTTTGCCGTCGGGGTGTCGTCGTCCGAGCAGCGCGGAATGTCGGCCAGCATCCCGAGCAAGGCGCTGGGGATACGGATGGGATGGGAGTCGCGTAAGGCCGCGCGCGCCCGGCTCTGACCGTCGACTTCGGCCGCGCACTGCGGGCACAGCGAAAGGTGGTGGGCGGCCCGCAGGTGGGCGTTCATCCGCAGCTCGCCATCGACGAACGCGGCGATTGCCTCGACGGACAGGTGTTCGGTGGAACCGAATTGGCGTGGTGTGCCCACCAGCGCGTCACTCTGGGAGGCGAACTGTGCGGGGAGCCAGGAGAACGCGCGTCGGAACACATGTCCCCGATCGGCCATCACCTGCTCCTTCCTTGCCTACACCCTCGAATGTAGCGCGAGGTGATGCCCGATGCCGCGTCTACAGCCCCCCAAGTCTCTTGGATTATCTCCCGGCCCTGACGGTTCCCCGCGCTAAGCCGACGCGGCGTGCAGCAGGCCGGCTTCCGGATGCGCTGCCAGATAGTCACGCAGCGCTTGGCGTCCGCGGTGGATGCGGCTGCGCACGGTCCCCAGCTTCACGCCCAGGGTGGCGCCGATCTCCTCGTAGGACAGGCCTTCGATGTCACACAGGACAACCGCGGCACGGAACTCCGGCGGCAGCGAATCCAGGGCCGCCTGCAGGTCGGGGCCCAGCCGCGCGTCGTGGTAGATCTGCTCGGGGTTGGGCTCGTCGGCGGGCACGCGGTCGTAGTCCTCGGGCAGCGACTCCATCCGGATGCGCGCGCGCCGCCGCACCATGTCAAGAAACAAGTTGGTGGTGATGCGGTGCAGCCAGCCTTCGAAGGTCCCGGGCTGGTAGTTCTGCACCGACCGGAAAACCCGGATGAAGGTTTCCTGGGTCAGGTCCTCGGCGTCGTGCTGATTGCCGGAAAGGCGGTAAGCCAGCCGGTACACCCGGTCGGCGTGCTGACGCACCAATTCGTCCCAGGACGGCATCGCGGCCTTATCGCCGGTCGCGTCGAACACCGCGGTGCCGTGCAACTCGTCGGACGGTTCCACCCATTCGCCGTCGCGCCACTCTTGGGGATGCGACATGCTGGTTGGGCTCAAGAGCGTAGTGATGTTCGGTTCCTCCGGGTTTGACCTGTCACCAAGGATTGACAATTCATCGCCGTCGGAAACAGTAATCTGCAAATGATTATTCCCGCCGTTGCCGCTATTGCCGCTGTTCCCGGTCCAGCGCCCTCCGCGATCCATATCGTTACCGTCGCGTACCGGAGTATGTGCGGCATAGGAACAATCTGAGCTGAGGCTGAGAAACCAGATCGTTACCGTCGTTGTTCAGGGCGTATGCC
Organism: uncultured Actinomycetota bacterium; assembly: GCA_963785625.1. GTDB lineage: Bacteria > Actinomycetota > Actinomycetes > Mycobacteriales > Mycobacteriaceae > Mycobacterium. The sequence goes on from CAWAWC010000003.1 coordinate 68,281, forward strand.
GGCGTCGGTGAGTTTGGTCACCGGAGACTCCCGGGCGCGTCGCCGCGGTGCCGCTCAGGCGCGCCCTGACCGATAGCGCCGGTAATTGGAATACGCTGCGGGCATGGACGGCACCGACGCAGACGCTCCCGGTCAGACGGCCCCCAGTCGTGCGGAGTTACTCTCCGCGCACGCCGAGGCTTCGATCTCCGAGGACGCGCTGTTGGTCGCCGCCCGCGAGCGAGCCATGGACATCGGCGCGGGCGCGGTGACGCCGGCGGTCGGTGCGCTGTTGAGCCTGCTGACCAAGCTCAGCGGCGGCAAGGCGGTCGCGGAGGTGGGAACCGGCGCGGGAGTCAGCGGGCTGTGGTTGTTGTCGGGTATGAGCGACGACGGCGTGCTGACCACGATCGACATTGAGCCCGAGTACCTGCGCCTGGCCAAGGAGGCATTCTCCGAAGCGGGGATCGGACCGTCGCGCACCAGGCTGATCAGTGGCCGCGCCCAGGAGGTGCTCACCCGGCTCGCCGACGCGTCGTACGACCTGGTGTTCATCGACGCCGACCCGATCGACCAGCCGCACTACGTCGTCGAGGGCGTGCGGTTACTGCGGCCCGGCGGCGTGATCGTCGTGCACCGGGCGGCGCTGGGCGGGCGGGCCGGTGACCCCGAGGCCCGCGACGCCGAGGTGGTTGCGGTGCGCGAGGCGGCCCGCCTCATCGCCGAGGACGAGCGGCTCACGCCCGCGCTCGTGCCCCTCGGGGACGGCCTGCTCGCCGCAGTCAGGGACTGACTGGCGCGAACCGCTGTCGCCAACTCAGTGGTCGGGACAACTGCGGCCAGGTTGACTCTTCACCGCGCGCACTTACTAGCCGCAGACCCGCTGGGCGCTGGCCGCCCGAGCGTCGCGCAGGAGTGACGCGCGGCGACCCGGGTGACTCCTGCGTGACGTTCGGGGCCGTGCCGTCGGTTGACACTCGATTGAACAAACGTTTAGCATATTGAACATGCGTTCAGCCGACCTGACCGCCGCCGCCCGAATCCGCGATGCGGCCATCGAGCAGTTCGGCGAGCACGGGTTCGGCATTGGGCTACGTGCGATCGGCGAATCGGCGGGGGTGAGCGCCGCGCTGGTGATCCACCACTTCGGCTCCAAGGAAGGCCTGCGCAAGGCCTGCGACGACTACATCGCCGAGGAGATCCGCAGCGGCAAGTCGGAAGCGATGCGGTCCACAGATCCGGCCACCTGGCTCACCCAGATGGCCGAGATGGAGTCCTACGCGCCGCTGATGGCCTACCTGGTCCGCAGCATGCAGACCGGCGGTGAATTGGCAAAGACGTTGTGGCAGAAGATGATAGATGACGCCGAGAGCTATCTGGACGACGGGGTGCGCACGGGAGTGCTGAAGCCCAGCCGCGATCCCCGGGCCAGAGCGAAATACCTCGCCATTACGGGCGGCGGCGGCTTCCTGCTGTATCTGCAGATGCACGAAACACCAACGGATCTGCGTGCCGTGCTGCGCGACTACGCCCAAGACATGATGCTGCCCGCCCTGGAGATCTACACCGACGGATTGATGGCGGACAGCACCATGTACGACGCGTTTCTGGCTGCCGAGCAGCAAGGAGGATCCCATGCCAGTTGACAATCAGCCGCCCATCGAAATCCGGGGTCTCACGAAGAAGTTCGGCGCGGTGCGCGCGCTGGACGGCCTTGACCTCACGGTGCGCGAAGGAGAGGTGCACGGGTTTCTCGGGCCGAACGGCGCGGGCAAGTCGACGACCATCCGCGTCCTGTTGGGTCTGGTGAAAGCCGATAGTGGCAGCGCGCGGCTGCTCGGCGGCGACCCGTGGACCGACGCGGTCCAGTTGCACCGCAACATCGCTTACGTACCAGGCGATGTGACGCTGTGGCCCTCTCTGACCGGCGGCGAGACCATCGACCTGCTGGCCCGCATGCGCGGCGGCATGGACCAGAAACGCCGCGCCGAGCTGATCGAGCGTTTCGACCTCGACCCGCACAAGAAGGCGCGGACCTACTCCAAGGGCAACCGCCAGAAGGTCTCCCTAATATCGGCCTTCTCCTCACACGCCCGGCTGCTCCTCCTCGACGAGCCCAGCAGCGGGCTGGACCCGTTGATGGAGAACGTCTTTCAGCAGTGCGTCGGCGAGGCCCGCGACCGTGGTACGACGGTCCTGCTGTCCAGCCACATCCTGGCCGAAACCGAGGCCCTGTGTGAACGGGTGACCATCATCCGGGCCGGCAGGACCGTCGAGAGCGGTTCGCTGGACTCCATGCGCCATCTCAGCCGCACCTCGATCAAGGCCGAAATGATCGGCGACCCGGGCGATCTCACCCGTATCACGGGCGTCGAGGATGTCAGCATCGACGGCACCACGCTGCGCGCCCAGGTCGACAGCGAGAGCCTCGGCGAAGTCATCCGGGCGCTCGGCGACGCCGGTGTGCGCAGCCTCGTCAGCCAGCCGCCGACGCTCGAGGAGCTGTTCCTGCGCCACTACGACACGGGAAGCAAGGTGCCGGCGCCATGAGCACCACAACGTTGGATCGGCGACGGCATCCGGCGCACGAGGCGCCCGCGTCCGGTTCGAACTTCTCCGGGACGATTGCCATGCTGCGGCTCTACCTGCGTCGCGACCGGGTGGTGTTGCCGCTCTGGGTGTTGCTGCTGTCGGTGCCGCTGGCCAGCGTGTACGTCGGCAGCGTGCTCAAGGTCTACCCCACCGAGTCCGCCCGCGCCGCGTTCGCGGCCTCCATCATGGCCAGCCCCGCCCAGCGTGCGCTCTACGGGCAGGTCTACAACGACGGCGTCGGGGCGGTCGGCATCTGGAAGGCCGGGATGTTCCATCTGATCATCGCGATAGCGGTGATCCTCACGGTCATCCGCCATACCCGCGCAGACGAGGAGACCGGCCGCACCGAACTGCTGGACTCGACCGCGGTCGGTCGTTACGCCAGCCTGAGCGCGGCGCTGATGTTGTCGTTCGGGGCGTCGATCGCCACCGGCGCGATCGGTGCTGCGGGACTGCTCACCACCGACATCCCGCGCGGCGGATCGCTGGCCTTCGGGGCGGCGCTGGCCGGTTCCGGCCTGGTGTTCACCGCGGCGGCCGCGGTGGCTGCACAACTTTCGCCCAGCGCCAGGTTCGCCCGCGGCGCCGCGTTCACCGCGCTGGCCGCCGCGTTCACGCTGCGCGCCATCGGTGACGCCGGTGATGGCAGGCTGTCATGGCTCTCGCCGCTGGGCTGGTCGCTTCAAGTCAGGCCGTACGCGGGCGACCGGTGGTGGGTCCTGCTGCTGCACCTGGCGACGGCTGCCGCGCTCACCGTGGTGGCGTACCGGTTGCTCGCCAGCCGCGACGTCGGCGCCGGGCTCATCGCCGAACGGCCGGGCCCCGCCACCGCCGAACCCGCGCTCGGCAACGTCTTCGGCTTGACGTGGCGGCTCGACCGGGGCGCACTGATGCTGTGGACCGTCGGCCTGTGCCTGTACGGCCTGTTGATCGGCAGCGTGGTGCACGGCATCGGCGACGAGCTGGGCGGCAGTACCGTGGCGCGTGACATCGTCGCGCGGATGGGCGGAACCAGCGCGTTGGAGGAGGCCTTCATCGCGGTGGCGTTCGCCATGATGGGCATGGTGGCCGGCGCGTTCGCCGTCTCGCTCACCTTGCGACTGCACCAGGAGGAGTCCGGCCAGCGAGCCGAGACGATACTGGCCGGTGCCGTTTCGCGAACCCGTTGGCTGACAAGTCATTTGATGGCTGCGTTAATTGGATCGGCGGTCGCGATGCTGGTCAGCGGATTGGCCGGGGGCCTGGTCTATGGCATCGCGTCCGGTGACATCGGCGGCAAGCTGGCCATGGTTGCCGGCACTGCAGTAGTCCAGCTGCCCGCCGTCTGGCTGCTCGCCGCGGTGACACTGGCGTTCTTCGGCCTCGCGCCGCGCTTCACCCCCGTGGCGTGGGGGGTGCTGGTCGGCTTCATCGCCGTGTACCTGGTCGGCTCGTTAGCCCGGTTCCCGCAGTGGTTGCTGGATCTCGAACCGTTCGCCCACATTCCGCGGGTCGGCAGCGACTTCACCGCGGTGCCACTGCTGTGGCTGCTGGCCATCGACATGGCGCTCATCGTCATGGGGGCCAGCGCTTTTCGTCGGCGCGATCTACGTACGTAGGGGGATCTGCTAAAACGACCCTACGAGCAATCGGATTCGGGCTTGCCGGACTCGTCCTGTTCGGCGTGATGCTGTTTGCGCCGGCCGGCACAGTCGATTACTGGCAGGCGTGGGTTTTCCTGGTGGTCTTCACCCTGTCCACGTGGCTTCCAAGCATGTACTTGATGCGCACGAATCCGGCTGCGCTGCAGCGCCGTATGCACGCGGGACCACGAGCGGAAACCAGGCCGGTGCAAAAGGTGGTCGTGGTTTAGCTCGTTCGTGTCGCCGGCGGCGATGATTGTGGTCAGCGCCCTCGACCATCGCTTCGGCTGGTCCCCGGTGCCGACGACGGTCTCGCTCGTAGGCGACGTCCTGGTGGCGATTGGTCTGGGTGCCGCCATGCTCGTCGTCGTCCAGAACAGCTATGCCGCGGCGACCATTACCGTCGAGGCGGGACAGACCTCGGCTCCTATTGGGGACTGTTGCTCGTCATCCCGGGGGATCTTAGGGCTGGTCTTCCGCATCCTCGACGAGGAGAAATTGCTCACCCAGGACTTGGCCGGTTATCGCGAGTACACGCGGCGGGTGAGGTATCGGGTGGTCCCCCAAGTCTGGTAGCGGCCCAGTGGCCAGACTTCGCGCCACCAAGTGGGCCATTTGATCACGCTGATTCACACTGCTGTATCGCGGCGCGACGATCGCTAGCATCCCAACCGCCCCACATTGCACCACGCCGATCGCGGGGCCAGTCAGTGCGGACAGCCAGTCACGGCGATCGGCAATTTTGCGAGTCGAGTGATCGATATGGAGGCGGCAATGAGCGAGCTCACGCAGCCGTCAGCGCGTCGGCGCAAGCCCCGATTGCGCGTCCCCTGGCTCAATATCGTCGGCGTCGTCGCGATCGTCGTGGCGGCGACCCTTATTGCGATCAAGAACCTGCACGGCGACACGTCGCCGAATCAGATCCTCAATGTCTCCTACGACCCGACACGGGAGCTTTACGCCGCACTCGACAAAGCCTTCGTCGCGCAATTTCGACAGCAGACTGGCGTCACGCTGGAAATCAAGCAATCGCACGGCGGTTCCGGACGGCAGGCCAGCGATGTCATCGCCGGCAAGCAGAAAGCCGGCGTGGTGTCACTGGCGCTGGTCAGCGACGTCGACGCCCTGCGCAAGCGCGGATTGATCGCCCCGGATTGGCAGAGTCGCTTGCCGAACAATTCGGTGCCCTACACCTCGACCATCGTCTTCGTCGTCCATAAGGGCAATCCCAAGCAGATTCACGACTGGCCGGATCTGGTAAAAGACGGCGTCGCCATCGTTTCCCCCAACCCGCGCAGCTCCGGCAATGGCAAGCTGAGCATTCTCGCCGCCTGGGGTTCGGTCACGACACGCGGAGGCAGCGATGCGCAAGCCTTCGACCTCGTCAAGGCGTTGTCGGGCCACGTCGTGGTCGCCGACGCGGGAGCGCGCGGCGCAGCCATCAGCTTTGCGGTCGAGCGAATCGGCGATGTGCATTTGACGTGGGAGAACGAAGCCCTGCGCGAGGTCTCTGAGAACAGGAACGAACTCGAAATCGTCTACCCGCCAACCAGCATTCGCGCCGAACCGGCCGTCGCCTGGGTCGACGCGAACCTCACGGACAAGACGCTCGCCTATGCCAAGGCATACCTGGAGTACCTCTACACCGACCCCGCTCAGGAGATCATCGCCCAAACGGGCTACCGTCCGATTAAGCCGGAGATCCTGGCCAAACACGCCGACCGGTTGCCCGATATCAACCTGTTCCCGATCACCGCGATCGCCAAAGACTGGGACGAGGCGCGGGAGAAGTTCTTCGGTGACAACGGCGTCTACGACACGGTCTCATCGCCTGCTCGGGCCACGGTCGCGTCGGCGCACGGTCGGCGGAAGGCGAAGTCGGCGTGAGCATTTCGGAGAAACTGAAGAATGTGAATTACGACGCGACGAAAGCGCGTCGCGACCTCGTCGCCGGCGTCACCGTCGCGGCCGTTTCGCTGCCGCAAGGCATCACCTATGCGCTGGTCGCCGGCGTCGATCCGAAATTCGGCGTGTACTCGTGCATCGTGGTGACCTTGGTCGCCTCGGTCTTTGGCTCGTCGTCGCATCTGATCAACGGGCCGACAAGCGCGATATCGCTTCTGGTGTTCAGCTCTCTGGCGTTTCTGGATCCGGAGAATCGCACCGTCTTGTTCGAAGCATTGTTCCTGCTCGCCGTTCTCGTCGGTGCGTTCCAAATCCTCATCGCCGTGTTCAAACTCGGCGATCTGACCCGATACATTTCCGAATCCGTCATCCTCGGATTCCTGGTGGCCGCGGCACTGCTGATCGCGGTGGGCCAGCTGGGCAATGCCCTGGGGGTGAGGGACAAGGGGAACGGTCGGATGAAGGTGCCGGAACGCACCTACCTCACCTTGTTCCACGGTGATGCGGTCAACTATCGCGCCGTGTTGCTCAGCGTCACCACCGTGGTGTTGGCGGTCGTGCTGCGCTGGCTGGTGAAACGCTTCGGACTGCCGCAGCTCGACTTGCTGGCAGTGCTGGTCATCGCGGCGCTCATCGCTTACCTGGCTGGATGGTCGACCGCCGATCGCAACGGCAACCCCGGGGTGGCCCTTACCGCGAAGATTCCCCAGAGTCTGCCCGCCCCGCACATTCCGCAAGTGCAACTTGGGCTATTGGACCAGCTCTCCGAAGGCGCACTGGCCATCGCCTTCATCGGCCTCCTCGAGGCCCTGTCGATCGCCAAGGCCATTGCTCACCAATCCGGGCAGAAGCTCGACTACAACCGCCAGATCCTCGCCGAGGGTTTGGCCAACCTCACCGGCGGATTCTTCCAGTGCTTGCCGGGATCGGGCTCGGTGTCGCGGTCGCCCATCAACTTCCAGGCCGGCGCGGTGTCGCGGTTCTCCGGCGTCATCACCTCGTTGACCGTCGCCTTGGCGGTGCTGCTGTTCGCACCCCTGCTGCATTACATGCCGCGCGCCGCGCTGGCCGGTCTCCTGCTCATCACCGCCGCGCGGCTCATCGACTACAAGCGGCTCTCCTACACCCTGAAAGCTTCACGCTACGACGCCGGGCTGGTGATCGTCACCGCGCTCACGGGAGTGCTGATCGATCTGGACACCGCCGTTCTGCTCGGTGTCGCCTTGTCGATCCTGCTGTTCGTGCCGCGCGCGGCGAAGCTGAAGGCCAAGGAGATGGTCGTGACGTCCGACCGCGTCGTCCGAGAGCGGGTGCCCGGTGATTCGGTCGACCCCTCGACGGTCATCTACGACTTCGAAGGCGAGCTCTTCTTCGGCGCTGCACCAGAACTCGAGCGCTATCTGGATGCGCTGAGCGAGCGGGTCAGACGAGACGGCATCAAGTTCGTCGTGCTGCGGCTGAAGCGCGTGCGGCACCCTGACACTGTTGTCATCGAGCGGATCGAGCGTTTTCTGCGCGAGCAAACCGCGCGCGGCGTGACGGTCCTCCTCGCCGGTGTGCAGCCCGACCTGTGGGCCGTGCTGAAGAACGTCGGCTTCGAGCATTGGTTCCCGCCCGAGCACGTGTTCCCGGAAGAGGACGAAGAATTCTCGGCAACGCTGAAGGCCGTCCGCTACGCCCACGCCCAACTCGAGGCCCCGGAACCCGGCGCACTGCTTGACGCGGCAGCCGTCGCCGGCAACGGGGATCGACAGCGCTATTACTACCTCGTTTGACGAGGCGGCCCGATCGTTCATCTTTCGGGCGGCCGGCTTCCACGGGTCTGTACGGGGTCGCCCGGCACCCGATCTAGGCGCAAACGATGGTCGGCATCCCGCTATTTCGGGCTTCGCGCCGCTGGTGTTCCACATCCCCGACGAGGGGAAGTTGCTCACCCAGGGCTTGGCCGGTTACCGCGACTACGCGCAGGGGGCGCTATCGGCTGGTTCCCCACCTCTGTTAGGGGCCTGGCCGGCCCGCCTAGGGTATGGGCGTGGCCCAAAATCCCCCACCAACCCTGAACCAGCCGTGGCGACGTCCCGGCGCGCTCCGGTACGCGCTGAGCCGGATTCGCGGCATCGCCAAACCCCCCGTAACGGTCACCGACCCACCGACCGACATCCACGTCGAGCGTGACGTTAGCGTTCCAACCCGCGACGGAACGGTTCTGCGGATCAACGTCTTGCGCACAAGCAGCGATGTGGCCCGGCCGGTTATCCTGAGCATCCACCCATACGGCAAGGACAACCTGCCGACTCGGCGGGGCAGGAAGTCGACGTTCCCGCAGCAATACCGCATTATGCGTCAGCCCGAAGCAATAACCTTCTCGACCCTGACCGGTTGGGAGGCCCCGGATCCCACGTGGTGGACCGTACAAGGCTTCACCGTGGTGAATGCCGACTCGCGCGGCTGCGGACGTTCGGACGGCACCGGAAAACTGCTGTCGCGGCAGGAGGCCGAGGACACCTACGATGTGGTGCAGTGGATCGCGGGGCAGCCTTGGTGCGACGGCAATGTCGTCATGCTCGGGGTGTCGTACCTGGCCATCAGCCAGTACGCCGTCGCGGCCCTGCAGCCACCGGCGCTGCGGGCGATCTGCCCGTGGGAAGGCTTCACCGACGCGTATAGCGACCTGGCATTCCCGGGCGGCATTCGCGAGCGGGGCTTCACCCGGATCTGGTCACGAGGCCTGCGGCGCGGCACGCGACAGACCTACACCCTGGCGCAGATGCAGGACGGCCACCCGCTGCGCGATGAGTTCTGGCGCTCGCTGGTACCCGACCTGACGGCGATCAAAGTCCCCATGCTGGTCTGCGGCAGCTTCTCCGACAACAACCTGCACAGCCGCGGTTCGACGCGGGCATTCACGCGCGCCGGCTCCGGCCACGCTCGCCTCTACACCCATCGCGCCGGCAAATGGACGACCTTTTATTCCGAAGTCGCGCGGGCCGAGCAGCTGAAATTCTTCCGCGCCGTGCTCGACGGTGCCCCCGCTTCCCGCAGCGTCCGCCTTGAGGTACGCGAGGATCGCGACACCATCACCGCGGTGCGAGAAGAAGCCGAATGGCCGCTGGCCCGCACCCGTTGGCGGCCGGTCTATCTGGCCGACGCCGGAGCGCTGACCGCACAGCAGCCACCGACGGCAGGCAGCATCGCATTCGAAACCCGCTCTCGGGCAGCGTCTTTCAGCTGGTCGATTCCCGCGGACATCGAGCTGACCGGCCCGATGGCTGCGCGGTTGTGGGTCGAACTGGACGGTTGTGCCGACGCCAACCTATTCGTCGGAGTGGAGAAGTGGCGTGACGGAAGGTTTGTCGAATTTGAGGGGTCGTACGGCTACGGCCTGGACCGGGTGACCACCGGCTGGCAGCGAGTGTCATTGCGCGCGTTGGATCCCGAGCTTTCGCGGCCGTGGGAGCCCGTCGCGGCGGGCACCGACCCGCAGCCAGTCGCTGCGGGCGAAGTGGTGGCCGTCGATGTCGCGCTGGGCCCGTCGGCGACGTTGTTCCGCGCCGGTGAGCAGTTGCGCCTGGTGGTCGGCGGGCGCTGGTTGTGCCCGCGCAACCCACTCACCGGCCAGTTCCCGGCGGCCTACGCCAACTCGCCGCGCGGTCGCGTCACGCTGCACTGGGGCCCGCGCTACGACGCGCACCTGCTGATCCCGGAGGTACCCTAGGAGAGCGGGCTTAGATCCAGACACCCTTGCCCACCGCGACCACACCGCCGGCGCTGATCGCGAAGCGCTCCCGATCCTTCTCCAGATCGACCCCGACCATCTCGCCGGGCCCGACGACGACGTTCTTGTCCAGGATCGCGTGGCGTACCACCGCGCCGCGGCCGACCCGGGCACCGGGCATGATCACACTGCCCTCCACGATCGCGCCGTCGTCGACTACGACGTTGGACGACAGCACCGAGTTGCGCACCGAGGCCGCCGAGATGATGCTGCCGGCGCCGACCACCGATTCCTGCGCTGAGCCGCCGTTGACGAACTTGGCCGGTGCCAGGTTCTCCGACTCGCCGCGAATCGGCCAGCGCTTGTTGTACAGGTTGAACACCGGATGCACCGACACCAGGTCCATGTGCGCGTCGTAGAACGCGTCGAGCGTTCCGACGTCGCGCCAGTAGGCGCGGTCGCGATCGGTAGCGCCGGGCACCTCGTTGTCGCTGAAGTCGTAGACCGCGGCCATCCCGTCGTCCACCAGACGCGGGATGATGTCACCGCCCATGTCGTGATCCGAGTGGTCGTCGTCGGCGTCCGCGCGGATCGCGTCGATGAGCACCTTGGTGGAGAAGATGTAGTTGCCCATCGACACAAACGTCGAGTCGGGGTCGTCCGGGGTTCCCGGCGGGTCCAGCGGCTTCTCCAAGAAATTGCGGATGCGTCGGGACTCGTCGGCGTCGATGCAGCCGAATGCGCTGGCCTCGCTGCGCGGAACCCGAATGCCGGCCACGGTTGCCCCTGCCCCGCTGTCGATGTGGAACTGGACCATCTGCTCGGGATCCATCCGATACACGTGGTCGGCGCCGAAAACCACTAGGTAGTCGGGGTCTTCGTCGTAGATGAGATTGAGCGACTGGTAGATCGCGTCGGCGGACCCGGTGTACCAGCGCGGGCCGAGGCGCTGCTGTGCGGGTACCGGGGTGATGTACTCACCGGCCAGGCCGGACAGCCGCCAGTTCTGCGAAATGTGACGGTCCAGTGAATGCGACTTGTACTGGGTGAGAACGCAGATCCGCAGATATCGGGCATTGACGAGGTTGGACAGCACGAAGTCGATCAGCCGATAGGCACCGCCGAAGGGAACCGCGGGCTTGGCTCGGTCCGCTGTCAGCGGATAAAGCCGCTTGCCCTCACCCCCGGCCAGGACGATGCCCAGCACTTGTGGCGCTTCCCTCATGGGTTCAACCTATCGGCCGCCGGGAACCGCTGCCAGGGGGATTGCGCTATTGGCCATCTTCTGTCGGGCTGTCCATCAAGGTATTTGGGTAGGGCTGGCCTTTTCCAATGTGCGGCTTCCAATGTGCGGCTTCCAATGTGCGGCCCGACTCGCGGGCCGCCTAGTCCCCGAACTACCGTGCGGAGTATGCGGGTGGCGATGATGACTCGGGAGTATCCGCCCGAGGTCTACGGGGGAGCCGGTGTCCATGTCACTGAATTGGTCGCCCAGCTACGCCGACTGTGCGCGGTGGACGTGCACTGCATGGGCGCACCACGACCGGGGGCCTTCGTCCACCAGCCCGATCCGCGGTTGAAGGGCGCCAACGCGGCACTGTCCACGCTGTCGTCGGACCTGATGATGGCCAACGCCGCGTCGGCGGCCACCGTGGTGCACTCGCACACGTGGTACACCGGGATGGCCGGCCATCTGGCCGCGCTGCTCTATGACATTCCCCACGTCTTGACCGCGCATTCGCTCGAGCCGCTGCGGCCGTGGAAGGCCGAACAGCTCGGCGGCGGCTACCGGATCTCGACATGGGTGGAGCACACCGCGGTGCTCGCCGCTCACGCCGTCATCGCGGTCAGCTCCGCGACGCGCGAAGACGTCCTGCGGGTCTACCCCGCGCTCGATCCGAGCCTGGTGCATGTGATCCGCAACGGCATCGACACCGAGGTCTGGTATCCCGCCGGGCCGATGCGATCCGGCTCCGTGCTGGCCGAGCTCGGGGTCGATCCCGGCCGGCCCATCGTGGCGTTCGTCGGGCGGATCACCCGGCAGAAGGGCGTCGCCCACCTGGTGGCGGCCGCGCACCGGTTCAGCCCCGACGCGCAATTGGTGCTGTGCGCGGGGGCCCCCGATACCCCGGAGATCGCCGACGAGGTTCAGACCGCGGTGGCCGGGCTGGCCCGCAACCGCACCGGGGTGTTCTGGATCCGCGAGATGCTGCCGATTGGGGAACTACGCGAAATACTTACGGCGGCTGACGTTTTCGTGTGCTCTTCGGTGTACGAGCCGCTGGGCATCGTGAACCTGGAGGCGATGGCCTGCGCGACGCCGGTCGTCGCCTCCGACGTCGGCGGGATTCCGGAGGTCGTCGCCGACGGGGTCACCGGGACGCTGGTGCATTACGACGCCGGCGATCCGGTCGGTTTCCAGACCAGGCTGGCCGCGGCGGTCAACGAACTGATCGGCGACCCCGAAAAGGCAAAGCGCTACGGTCTGGCAGGGCGCCAGCGCTGCATGAAGGAATTCTCGTGGACCCGCGTCGCCGAGCAGACGCTGGACATCTATCGGAAGGTGGGTGCGTAATCGACAGTGTCTGTCCGGGCCCGTCCCGCAGGCTCTAACTGGAGCTGGTAACGCCCTTTAGTTCGTCGCCCAGGGCGGCGGCTTCGTCGGGGGTCAGCTCGACGACCAGTCGACCGCCGCCCTCGAGTGGTACCCGCATCACGATGCCGCGCCCCTCCTTGGTTGCTTCCAGAGGACCGTCCCCGGTCCGGGGCTTCATCGCCGCCATCGAGTGCTCCCTCCAGGTTCGAGCTGGCCCGCGCTCGCGGACCTGGTCGGCGCCGAGCATGCCCCGCCAGCGACTTTCCAGCCACACCCGGCATCGAACTGCCTAATCACCCCTCCATTGTTCCCTATCGAGGTCACCAATGGCACAAAGACCCGCTTCTCGGGCCCTTTACGGCTCTGAGCGGCCCTCAAAGCGCTTCGGTCGGCACCCAGCAACCGCGAATATGGTCGTCCACCATGCCGGTCGCCTGCATCAGCGCATAGGCAGTTGTTGGCCCGACGAAGCGGAACCCGCGCCGCTTCAGTTCACGCGCCATGGCCTTCGATTCGTCAGTAGCCGAGGGGATTTCGGACGCCTCGGCCAGGCGCGGCCGGGGTGCCGGCGCGAACGACCACAGCAGTTCGGAGAGCTCCGCCGAAGACCCCAGGTCAGCGGCCGCGCGCGCGTTGGCGATCGTCGCCTCGATCTTGGACCGATTGCGCACGATGCCCTCGTCCGCCATCAGCCGCTGCACGTCGGCATCGGTGTAGCCGGCGACCTTGTCGATGTCGAAGCCGGAGAAGGCGCGCCGGAAGTTTTCCCGTTTGCGCAGGATGATCAACCACGACAGGCCGCTCTGGAAGGCCTCCAGGCTGATCCGCTCGAACAGGGCGATCGGGTCGCGCACGGGGCGACCCCACTCTTCGTCGTGGTAGTTGCGGTACAGGTCGAAGTCCGGCCCCGGCCGAAGAGTCGCCCAGCCGCAGCGGACCCGCCCGTCGTCGCTCACATCATGTCCTGACGGTCCTCGCGTTCCACGGGATGGTGCGGGCCCTCGGTTTCGGCCGCCGTGACCGTCGAGCCTTGGGCCCTGGAATGGGCCCTGGAATGGGCCTGGGACTGGGCCTGGGCCAGCTGGCCCCGCAGCGCCTCGAGCTCACGGGCGAGCCGGTCGAGCACCCAGTCCACCTCGCCGGTCTTGTAACCGCGCAGTACCTGGGTGAACTTGACGGCGTCGACATCGGCGCCGGTCACGCCGTAGGCGGGCAGCACCGTCGCGGTTGTGCCCCGCGGCAGGGGCGGCAGCTGCTCGCCGCGCCCGAACAGCAGGCTGGCCGCGCCGAAGAGCACGATCGCCACCAGCACCAGCACCACCAGGTACAGCAACACCAACGCCACGGGATCGATATTGCCCTATACCGCCGACGAGACGGCGGTCAGCGTGGTCGCAAGCCGTTCATCGGCGGCCGGTCCGCCAGCGACACCGGCGAAGTGTGCTGGGTGTAGCCCTCGACGCCGGAGCCCTCGGAACCGTCGGCGAAGAACTGGGTCAGCCCGACCCCGGAGTCGGTGATGCCGCAGCGGGACAGCAGCGTCGCGATCACCTGGCGGCTCATCGCGCCCAGCTCGGCCAGCGGCCGGTTGCGGTGCGCGCGCACCCCGAGGTTGACCTGGGCGATCGCGTCCAGGCCCAGCCGGTCGAAGGTGTCCACCAGCAGGCCGATCTCCACGCCGTAGCCCGGCGCAAACGGCAGCGACGTCAGCAGCTCCCTGGTGGCCGCGTACTCCCCGCCCAGGGGCTGCAGCATGCAGCCCAGCTCAGGCCGCAGCGCCGCCAACAACGGCCGCGCCACCAGCTCGGTGACCCGGCCGCCACCCGTCGTACCCGCGCCGCCACTCGCATCGCCGACGTTCAGGGGTCGTCGGTAGAAGCTTTTGACCAGGTGAATGCCGTCGCCGGTCAACAGCGGGCCCACCAGCCACGGCACGAACATCGGGTTCGGGTTGATTAGGTCCGAGTCGATGAAGACCACGATGTCGCCGCTGGTGACCGCCAGCGAGCGCCACAGCGCCTCGCCCTTGCCGGGGCGGGCCGGCACCTCCGGCAGCGCCTGTTCACGGCTGACGACGCGGGCGCCGGCGGCGATGGCGCGGATCTCGGTGTCGTCGGTGGAGCCGGAGTCCAGCACGATGAGCTCGTCGACCAGCCCCCCACCGTCCCGGACCAGCGGCGAGACGCTTTCGATCACCGACTCGATGGTCTCTTCCTCGTCGAGCGCCGGCAGCACCACAGATATCGTCCGCCCGGCCTTCGCTGCCTCCAGCTCGTCGAGGGTCCAGCCGGGACGGTTCCAGCTCCCGTTGGGCAGCCAGGTGTCGCCGGGGCGGGCGGCGAGGACGGCGGGGGCGAGATCGCCGGCAACCAGCTCCGATGCCGTCATGCGAGCCCCCTCACCGTGCGCGTCGGGGGGCGCGTGCCCTGGATGGAGGCCACCATCTCCAGCACCCGCCGAGTGGCGGCGACCTGGTGCACCCGGAACATGCGCGCGCCGGCCGCCGCCGCCAGCGCGGTGGCCGCCAACGTTCCCTCGAGCCGTTCGGTCAGACCCACACCCAAAGTCTCCCCGACGAAGTCCTTATTACTCAAAGCCATCAGGACGGGCCATCCGGTGTCAACGAGATCGCTCATGTGGCGCAACACCAGCAAACCGTGGAAGGTGTTCTTGCCGAAGTCGTGGGCGGGGTCGATGAGGACCCGGTCGCGGGCCACTCCCGCGGCGACCGCGCGTTCGGCCGCGGCGGTGACCTGACGGATGACATCGTCGACCACGCCGCGTGTGGTGGTTCCGTAGCTCACCCGGAACGGGCGCGTGCGCGGCAGCGCGCCGCCGGTGTGCGAGCACACCAGGCCCGCGCCGAACTCCGCGGCCACCTCGGCGATGCCGGGATCGATGCCACCCCAGGTGTCGTTGATCAGGTCCGCCCCCGCCGCGCAGGCGACTCTGGCCACCTGCGAGCGCCAGGTATCGACGCTGATCAGCTGGTCCGGATAGGCATCGCGCAGCCATTCGATGAACGGCACCAGCCGCGCGAGTTCCGTGTCGGCGTCGACGGCCTCGCCGGGGCCGGCCTTCACGCCGCCCACGTCGATGACGTCGGCGCCTTCGGCGACCGCCTGATATACGGCGGCCCGGGCGGCGTCGTCGCTAAAGGTCGCGCCCTTGTCGTAGAACGAGTCCGGGGTGCGGTTGATAATCGCCATGATCAGCGGGCGATCTCCTGCGACCGGGCGGCCGCACAGCGTCGAATGGCCGGCTGACGCCGGCGGTGTCGAATGCACACGTCTATGGTGCCTGGTCACCGCGTCGCGCGCTTCCCAGGGACCGAGATGATCGGGTGTGAAGCCAGGGCGCGATGCCTCGGCGTGTCGTCGCCGTGAGCGCACGCCCAACGCCGTCAGCGCACATTCAGCCTCGCGGCCGCTTACCGGCCGCGACCTCTTCGGGGTACCCGTCGTAGTACGGCACGTAGCCCTCGTCGCGGCCGGCCAGCACGTACAGCGGATCCTCCACGTCGGGACCGTAAGCCTGGTCGCGCAGCTCCACTTTCCGGCTTTTGAACGTCGTCGTCTGCGCCAGCTCCTTGACCACCCGCACGAACAGCGGCAGCGCATAGGGCGGGAGCTGGCCATAAACGGCGTGCGCCAGGGACTTGCCGTCAAACTCCGCGCCGTCGCGCAGCTTGATCGCGGCCATCCCGGCTCGCCCGCCGGTGCGGGGAATCTCGACGCCGAACACCGTGCACTGCTCGACCGAGTCGTCGGAGGCCAGCGCCGCTTCGACCTGCGTGGTGGCGACGTTCTCCCCCTTCCAGCGGAAGGTGTCGCCGAGCCGGTCGACGAACGTGGCGTGACCCAGGCCCTGCGGGCTCATCACGTCGCCCGAGTTGAACCAGCAGTCCCCCTCACGGAATGCGTTGCGCACCAACTTCTTCTCGGTGGACTCGTTATCCGTGTAGCCGTCAAACGGCTGCAGCCGGTTGACCGGGCTCAGCAACAGGCCCGGCTCACCGGGGGGCACCCGTCGCACGCGTCCGTTCTCGTCGCGCAGCGGGGTGCCGGTGTCGGGGTCGTATTCGACGTAGGCCAACGGCATTGGGAAGACCCCGGTGCTGCGGGGCACGTTGAAGATGTTGATGAACGCGGCGTTGCCCTCGCTGGAGGCGTAGAACTCACACACCCGCCCGATGCCGAACCGGTCGGTGAACTCGTCCCAGATCTCCGGCCGCAGCCCGTTGCCCGCCACCACGCGCACCTTGTGCGCGCGGTCCGTCGGCTTGGGCGGCTGGTTGAGCAGGTACCTGCAGACCTCGCCGATGTAGATGAACGCGGTGGCCTCGGCGGCGATCACCTCGTCCCAGAACCTCGACGCCGAGAACGACGTGCCGAGCGCCAGCGTCGCCCCGGAGTTGATCACCGACGACAACGCCACCGTCAGCGCGTTGTTGTGGTACAGCGGCAGGCAGCTGTACAGCGTGTCGCTGCTCTTCAGCCGCAAGCCCATGCCGCCGAACGCGGCCAGCGCCTTGAGCCACCGCAGGTGCGTCATCACGCTGGCCTTGGGAAATCCCGTCGTACCCGAAGTGAAGATGTAGAACGCCGTGTCCCTGGCCGACACCGCCGACGCCGACGGCGGATTGCTGGCCGGAGCGCTCTCGGCAAACCGCTCCAAATCGTCGATGGTCAGCGTCTCGGTGGTGCCCGCCCCACCGCAGTCGGCGACGGCGCTGACCAGGTCGGTCTCCGCGATCAACACCTTGGCGTCCAGCAGCCCGAGGCTGTGGGCCAGCACCTCGCCGCGCTGGTGGTAGTTGATCATCCCGGCGACGGCGCCGCACTTGACCGCGGCCAGCATCGTCAGCACCGCGTTGGGCGAGTTGCGCAGCATGATCCCGACGACGTCGCCCTTGCCGACGCCGCGCGCGGCCAACACCGCGGCGTACCTGTTGGCGGCCGCGTTGGCATCGCGGTAGGTCAGCTCCTGGTCGCCGAACCGCAAGAAGACCCGATCGCCGTAACGGGCGGCCCGCTCCTGGAACACCGTGCCGATCGATTTCTTCGAGTGCGGCCGGGCCAGCAACCCGGTCAGCGCCCCGCGCGCAATCACCGGCAAGTCGGCCAGCAGGCCAGGCACCCGCGATGCGATATCGGTCAGGCCGACCGCAGTTCGCGCTCCCCCATCGTGATCGGACACGTCACCCCTCGATTCCCTTAACCAGTCAAGCCAGCTTAATAGGGGGTGGCGGCGCCGATCGGCTCAGGCGGGCGCGCACGCCTCCACCGCCGCGCTCACCTTGTCGACCAGCACCAACCGGTCCATCGCCGTCTGCGAGATGTAGCCGCGGTCGGCCAACCCGCACAACCAGAGCCACAGCCCCTCGTAATGACCGAGGGAGTCCAGCAACACGATGGGTTTGCGGTGCAAGCCGAGGTAGCCGGTGGTCCAGGCGTCGAGCAGCTCATCCAAGGTGCCGACGCCGCCCGGCAGCACGATGAACGCATCGGCGCGGTCTTCCATGATCTGCTTGCGCTCGCGCATGGTCTCGCTGACGATCAGCTCGTCGGCGTCCGCGTCGGCAATCTCGCGGCGCATCAAGATCTGAGGGATGACCCCGATGGTCCGCCCGCCGCGCGACCGTGCCGCGCTCGCCACCGCGCCCATGGCCGAGACCCGGCCACCGCCCCACACCAGGGTCCAGCCCCGCTCGGCGATCGCCTCGCCGAGTTCGGTGGCGAGCCCGAGCAATTCGGGATGTTGGGGCCCGGAGGCGCAGTACACGCAGACCGCCCAGTCGCCTGCCGAGTAGCGTTCCGGGCGCATATCCGCCAAAGGTAGACCAAGCCCGGTGCGGCATGCACACCGCAAGCAATAAAATCCGGCGATGCCGGTTCGATGGAACGTGCCCCAACACGCGGCGGCCTCGGAGCGGCTGACCGCGGTACTGGATGGGGCCCTGGGCGCCGGGCGCGGAGCCGTCGTCCTCGGACCCGACGGCGTCGGCAAGTCGACCTTGGCCCGACTGGCCGCCGAGAGTTACTGCGGCCGCCACCCGGCCACGCTGACCCGCTGGGTCACCGGCACCCCCACCGAACGCGCGGTTCCCTTCGGCGCCTTCAGCCACCTGGTGGAGATCGCCGAGATCGGCAAGCCGGCCGCGCTGCTGCGGGCGGCCCGGGCCTCGTTGGACGGTGACGATCTGCTGCTCATCGTGGACGACGCCCACGACTTGGACATCCTGTCGGCCACGCTGGTGTATCAGTTGGCGCTGGCCGGGAAGGCACGGATGATCGTCACCGCCCGCGCCGACATTGCGCCCGAGGCCCCTGAGGCCGTTGCGGCACTGTGGACCGACGGACTGCTCGACCGCATCGACATCGAGCCGCCCGGCGGGACGACCAAGCCCTCTGAGCCTGCCGAGGTCGACGCGTTCCTCGCCGAATTGCCGGCGGCGGCGCGCTCGGTGCTGGACTACCTCGCCGTCGAGGAGCCGCTGTCGCTCGCCGATCTGACCGCCCTTGCCGGCGACGGCGCGGTGCAGGAGGCGGTGGAGTGGGGCGCGGCGGAAACCCGCGCACGCGGCGGGGCCTCGGACGACCCCGTCGTGTACACGGCGCACCCGCTGTTCGCCGATCGAGCGCGCGCCGCGCTCGGCCCCGATGAGGAGCGGCGACTACGCACCGAGCTGGTCGGGCTGCTGTCGCAGCACCCGTCGGACCACCTCAGCGACCGGCTGCGCCTGGCCTCCCTGGCGCTGGACAGCGACGCTGTGCAACCGGTACCGGAGGTCGTCACCGCCGCGCAGCAGGCGTTGCAGCTGGGCGACCTTGCACTCGGCGAACGGCTGGCCCGGGCGGCGCTGGAGCGGTCCGGCGGCTTGGCGGCGCGGCTGGCGCTGGCGCATGCCCTGGCATGGCGGGGCCGCGGCCGCGAGGCCGACGCGGTGCTGGCCGCCGTCGACCCCGCCGCGCTGGCCGAACCGGCGCTGATGGACTGGACGCTGCTGCGTGCGGCCAACCAGTTCTGGATGCTCAGCGAGCCGGAGCGGGCCACCGCCTTTCTGCGGACGATCCGCAATCGATTGACCGATGCCGGCGCACGTACGACTCTCGACGCGTTGAGCGCCACCTTCGCCATGAATGCCGGCAATGTCGCACACGCCGTTCGCGTCGGCCGCGAGGTGCTGGCGTCGCCGTTGGCCGATGACCAGGCGGTGGCCTGGGCGGCCAGCGCGGCGGCCCTGTGCGCGGCGCGGCAGGGCCGTTTCGACGACGTCGAGCCGATGGCGCAGCGCGCCTTCGCCGCCGAGCATCCCGGCCTGCTGCGCTTCACGGTCGGGCTGGGCCAGACCAGCGCCCTGCTGATGGCGGGTAGGCTCGACGCGGCGCGCGAAATCGCGCAGCAGTACACCGATTTCGCCGAACTGCAACAGCCGGGCCGCGCGATCGGCGAAGTCCTGCTGGCGCATGTTCTGATCGCGGGCGGCGAATTCGCCCAAGCGGCAGCGCTGCTCGGCCCGGCGGCCGCCACCCTGGAACGCACCGGCTACTCGTGGGGGCCGCTGTCGCTGATGCTTCTTGCCACCGCGCTGGCCCAGCAGAAAGACACCGCCGCCACAGCAAAGGCCCTGAGCAGAGCCGAGTCCCGGCACGGAACCAAGTCGGCTCTGTTCGCCCCTGAGCTCGGCGTGGCGCGGGCCTGGCGGCTGGCGTCCATGCGTGACCGGCCCGGCGCCGTGGCCGCCGCCCGTGAGGCCGCGCGCATGGCCGAACGCGGCGGGCAGTCCGCGGTGGCGCTGCGCGCCTGGCACGAGGCCGTCCGCCTTGGCGACACCCGCGCCACCGACTCGCTGGCCCGGCTGTGCGACGAGATCGACTGCGCCGCAGGGCGACTCGCCCTCGCCCATGCGCGCGCTCTGGCGGCGGGTGACGGGGCGGCGCTGCGCGCGGTGTCGGACGATCTCGCAGCGATAGGGATGCACGCGGCGGCCGGCGATGCCGCAGCTCAGGCCCAGGAATGTGGCGGCCGGTAGCCTCACCCACCGAGCGTCACGCCAGAGTGGCCGTCGGCGCCGAGCGTCACGCTAGCGTGCCTCGCCGGCAACAGGGCCGATAGCCCGGCGGGAAACACGAACGGGTGCGCCGGATTGTGCGCCAACCGTGACCCCGCCGTGTTGGCGCGGTGACGATCACCCATCACTGTTTGCACAGTGATTCAGGGCCTGCGGTGCGCCCGGGTTGGAGACACGATGCGGATCCGTGCGGGCCGACTCGTCGCGGCGGGCCTGCTGATCGCGGTGCTGACGACCGATGCCTCTTCCGTCGTCGCCCCACCGGCCGCGCTGGCTGCCTCCCCCGGGCCAACCATGCCGCTCGGGCACGCCGGACGCTGGATGACCGACGCCGACGGGCGCGTGGTCGTGCTGCACGGGCTCAACCAGGTGTACAAGGTACCGCCGTACACGCCGTCGGCCGACGGGTTCGGTGACGACGACGCGGCTTTCCTGGCCGCCAACGGATTCAACGCGATGCGGGTGGGTGTCATCTGGGCGGCGGTAGAGCCGCAGCCCCTCGGTTACGACGACAACTACCTGGCCTCGATCGCGCAGACCGTAACGACGCTGGCCTCTCACGGCATCGTCAGCCTGCTCGAGTTCCATCAGGACCTCTACAACGAGGTGTTCCAGGGTGAGGGCGCCCCGGCGTGGGCGGTGCAGACCGGCGGGCTGCCTAACCCGCAGCTGGGTTTTCCCGGCAACTACTTCGCCAACCCGGCGGAGGAGTTCGCCTGGCATGCTTTCTGGCGGGACTCCCCGGCCCCGGACGGGATCGGGCTGCAGGATCACTACGCGCGCGCCTGGGCGCATGTCGCCGCCTTCTTCCGCGGCAACCCGGGAGTGTTCGGCTACGAGGTGTTGAACGAGCCGTGGTCCGGCATTGTCTGGGAGGGTTGCTTTGACCCGGTGCTGGGCTGTCCGCTGCAGGACCACAAGCTCACGGAGTTCTACCGGAAAGTCGTGCCGGTGATACGCGCCGCCGACCCCGCCAGGCTGGTGTTCTTCGAGCCGGACCTGTTGTTCGACGAGGGGGTCCACACCGATCTGGGCAGGGTGGTGGACCCGAACACCGGCTTCGCCTTCCACGACTACTGCGCAATCGAGTCGGTGCTGCACAAGAACCTCACTTGCGGCCCGCAGGACGGGGTCACAATCACCAATGCCGGCCTGTTCGCGGACATCAACCGCATTCCGCCGCTCTTGACGGAGTTCGGCGCCACCGACGACCTGGCCAACCTCGCGGAGGTGATGCGCCACACCGATCGGCACCGGATGGGCTGGCTGGAGTGGGCGTACACGGGCAACGACAAGACGAGTTCGTCGCCGACCAATCAGGCCCTGGTCTTCGACCCCAGTCAGCCGCCGACGGGCGCCAACGTCAACACGGCCAAGCTCGCGGTCCTCGCGGCGCCGTACCCCCAGGTGGTCGCGGGCACGCCGAAGGACTGGTCGTTCCGCTCCGGCACGTTCCGGCTGTGCTACTTCACCGAACGGGTCGACCGCCAGGGCCGCTTCTCCCCCGGCGCGCAGACACTCGTCTCGGTGCCCGCGATCGAGTACCCGAACGGCTATCACGTGACCGTCAAAGGCGGACAGGTGGTTTCGGCGCCCAACGCCCCGGTGTTGACCGTCGTGGCGGACGCGGGCGCGGACAGCGTCGACGTCGTCGTCACACCGTGAGTCGCCGAGCGTCACGCGAGCGTCGCCGTCGGCGCCGAGTGTCACGCTGACGTGTCCCCCGCAAGCGGGCGGTACCCCCAGCTCGGCGAGCCAGGCCAGTAAAGCTACGCGCTCAGATAGCGCCGCAGCGTCTCGACCGCGGCGGTGATGTTGGCGACCGCCACCCGTTCGTCGCTGCAGTGCGCCAGGTTGGGATCGCCGGGCCCGAAATTGACCGCCGGTATGCCGCGCGCGGCGAACCGCGACACGTCGGTCCAGCCGTACTTCGCCCGCACCTGCCCGCCGGCCGCCTCGACCAGGGCCTTGGCGGCGGGCTGCGCCAGGCCGGGCAGAGCGCCCGCCGCGGCGTCGGTCTGCTCGATGTCCACGTCGAGCCCCTCGAACACCTCGTGCACGTGTTGTAGCGCCGCCTCCACCGACCGGTCGGGCGCGAACCGGAAGTTGACCGTCACCGACGCCGCGTCGGGAATCACGTTGCCGGCCACACCGCCCTCGAGGCGCACGGCCGACAAGCCCTCGCGGTAGGCGCAACCGTCGATGTCGACGGTGCGCGCCGAATATCCGGCCAGCCGGTCGAGCACCGCGCCCAGTTTGTGAATTGCGTTGTCGCCCAACCAGGATCGCGCGGAATGCGCCCGGGTTCCGGTGGCGCTGACCACGACGCGCAGCGTGCCCTGGCAGCCGGCCTCGATGTAGCCGCCGGTGGGCTCGCCGAGGATCGCCACGTCGGCGGCCAACCAGTCCGGCAGCTCGCGTTCGATGCGGCCCAAACCGTTTGCCGCCGCGTCGATTTCCTCGCAGTCGTAGAACACCAGGGTCAGGTCGTGCGCCGGCTCGGCGACCGTGGCGGCCAGGTGCAAAAAGACCGCGTCACCGGCTTTCATGTCCGCGGCGCCGCAGCCGTACAACTCCCCGTTCTCGCGACGGCTGGGCAGGTTTCCGGCCGCCGGGACGGTGTCCAGGTGCCCGGCCAGCAGCACCCGAGCCGGCCGGTGGCGCCGGGTGCGCGCCAGCACCGCGTTGCCGTTGCGAACGATCTCGAAGCCCGACGTCTGAGCGCGCAGCGCGGCCTCAACCTCATCGGCGATGCGCGCTTCGTCTCGCGATTCGCTGGGGATGTCGACCAGCGCGGCGGTCAATTCGATCGGATCCCCGCGCAAGTCCAGCACGCTTCCATTCTGCCCAGCAGACGCAAAAGCTTCATTTCCATCGGCGTGTCGGGGGCTTTTGTGTCTGCTCGGCCGGAGAAAGTACCCTGACCGCCGTGACTGGAGCTGTAGGCGCGGCAGGTATCGGGCTGGCGACGCTGGCCTCCGACGGATCGATTCTCGACACGTGGTTCCCCGCACCGGAGCTGACCGAATCGGGCACCGGCGGCACGTCGCGACTCGCCCAGTCCGACGCGCCGCCGGAGCTGGCCGCCCTGATCGGCCGCGACGACGACCGCGGCACCGAGACGGTCGCCGTGCGCACGGTCATCGGCTCGCTGGACGACGTGGCCGCCGACGCCTACGACGCCTACCTGCGGCTGCATCTGCTGTCGCATCGGCTGGTGGCGCCGCACGGGCTGAACGCCGGCGGCCTGTTCGGCATCTTGACGAACGTGGTCTGGACCAACCGCGGACCGTGCGCGGTCGAGGGCTTCGAGGCGGTCCGGGCGCGGCTGCGCCGCCACGGACCGGTGACCGTCTACGGGGTGGACAAGTTCCCGCGGATGGTCGACTACGTGCTGCCGACCGGGGTGCGCATCGCCGACGCCGACCGGGTGCGGCTGGGTGCCCACCTGGCGCCGGGCACCACGGTGATGCACGAGGGCTTCGTCAACTACAACGCCGGCACCCTGGGCGCCTCGATGGTGGAGGGCCGCATCTCGGCGGGCGTCGTGGTGGGTGACGGCTCCGACATCGGCGGCGGCGCGTCGATCATGGGCACGTTGTCCGGCGGCGGCACGGAAATGATCTCGATAGGAAAACGGTGCCTGCTCGGCGCCAACGCGGGGCTGGGCATCTCGCTCGGTGACGACTGCGTCGTCGAAGCCGGACTCTATGTCACCGCGGGCACCAAGGTCACCATGCCCGACGGCACAGCGGTCAAGGCGCGCGAGCTGTCCGGCGCCAACAACCTTTTGTTCCGCCGCAATTCGGTGACGGGAGCCGTCGAGGTGGTGTCTCGCGACGGTCAGGGCATCGCGCTCAACGAAGAACTGCACGCCAACTGAATCACCGGCGCTGCTCGGCAGGCGCCTCTTCCAAGCCGGATGCCAGCGCCGTTCCGTTGGTTTCCGGCAGCAGATACGTGCACAGCAGGCTGGTCGCCGCCAGGTTGGCCAGCATGAGGCCGATCGCCCAGCTGCCGTAGGTTTCCATCAGCGTTCCGGCGAGCAGCGGCGGCAGAGCACCACCAACCACCCCGGCGAGGTTCTGCGCCAGCGCCGATCCGCTGTAGCGGTAGCGGGTGGCGAACAGTTCCGGGATGAAAGCTCCGGTGGGTCCGGAGCCGATGGGGGCGACGACGAAGATGCCAACGATGGCGACCGCGTACCACACGGGGTTGCCGGTGTTCATCAACGGCATCACCAGAAACGCCCATGGCACACACGCCGCCCACCCCAGCATCATCATGCGGCGCCGCCCGACTCGATCGGACAGGATGGCCGAGAACGCGACGGATGACATGCTCGCCAATCCGCCGAGCACGCCGACGGACCAGATGAAGCTGCGCGTGTAGCCCAAATGGGAGTGGGCGTACATGGTGAGGTAGGTGTTGCCCATGTAGACGAAGCCGAAAGCGCTGAGCATGCTGCCGGCGGCCAGTAAGACCTCGCGGCGCTGCAGATGCAGCACCTCCGCCAGCGGTGCTTTGGGGACTAGGTGGCGGGCCTTCTCCTCGGCGAATACCGGGGTCTCGTTGATGTTGAGCCGGACATACAGCGCAAAGCCGATCAGCGCGGCGCTGATCAGGAACGGGATGCGCCAACCCCACTGCATGAACGCGGGACTGTTTTCACCGATCGTGAAGTTCACGCCCAGGAAGGTCAGGCTGCTGAGCACCGCGGCGGTACCGCCGCCGAGCAGGGTGAACATGCCGTAGCGGCCGCGCTGGCCGGGCGGCGCGTACTCGGCGCTCAGCAGCGCCGACCCCGCCCATTCACCGCCCACCGCGAACCCCTGCAGCAGCCGCAGCGCGACCAAAATGAGCGGGGCCGCCGTGCCAATGGCGGCGGTGCTGGGCACCAGCCCCACCGACACGGTGGATACGGCCATGATCAGCAGCGTCGCCACCAGCGTCTTTTTGCGGCCCAGCCGGTCGCCGAAGTAGCCGAAGAAGGCCGCTCCCAGCGGCCGGGACAGGAACGCGGCGGCAAACGTCCCCATCGAGGCGATCATCGCGACCGTGGGGCTCAGGCGGGGGAAGAACACCGTGGGAAACACCAGCGCCGCCGCGGTGCCGTAGATGAGGAAGTCGTAGAACTCGATCGCCGAGCCGACCAGGCAGGCGGCCGCCACCCGTCTCAGCGGTGTGGTCGCGGGACCGGCTCCAACCGTCGCCGTCGAACCTGGGTTCACCTCACCCATGTGGCGCGCTCACTCTCCGGCTGCGTTCGTGCACGATTACGAAGGTAGGTGAAGGTTCGCGGGATCGCTCGCCAGGAAACTGGCAACTTCCTGCGTGTCGCCAGAGTGGCGGTCGGTGCACCGCTCGCTCGCGAGCGCGCGCGTCTGTACAACGACACGCCGTACCGGGCGTACATTTGCGCGCGCTCGCGGCCCGCTCAGCCCTCGGAGAGCAACTGCTTCTTGAGGACCTTGCCCATGGCATTGCGTGGCAGCGCGTCGACGATGCGCACCTCACGGGGCCGTTTGTGTATCGAGAGCTGCCCCGCGACGAACTCGATCAACTCATCCGGCTCGGCCGAGCCGACGACGAACGCGACGATCCGCTGACCGAGGTCCTCGTCGGGCAGCCCGACGACGGCCGCCTCCTGAACGCCCGGGTGCCCGAGCAGCGCCGTCTCGATCTCCCCCGCTCCGATGCGATACCCGCCGGACTTGATCAGATCGACCGACTCGCGCCCCACGATGCGGTGCATCCCGCCGCCGTCGATGACCGCCACGTCGCCCGTGCGGTACCAGCCGCCGGCGTCGAAAGCCTCGGCGGTCGCGTCCGGGCGATTCAGGTAGCCGTCGAACATCATCTGGCCGCGAACCTGAAGTCGCCCAACGGTTTCCCCGTCGTGCGGCGTCGGGTCACCGTTGTCGTCGACCAGCCTGGTCGCCACGCCGGGGAGCGGCAGGCCCACCCAGCCCGCCCGTCGCTCGCCGTCGGCGCGCGTCGAGATGGTGATCAGCGACTCCGAGGCGCCGTAGCGTTCGACGGGCTGATGTCCGGTCAACGCGGCCAGCCTCTCGAACACGGGCACCGGCAGCGCTGCGCTTCCCGATACCAGCAGCCGCGCCGAGCGCAGCGCCCGCGCGGCCGACTCGTCGGCCACCACCCGCGACCACACCGTGGGGACCCCGAAATACAACGTGCCGCCAGCCTCCGAACAGGCGTGTGCGTAGCCGACCGGTGTCGGTTTACCCGTGTGCACGAACCGGTTTCCGATGCGCAGCGACCCGAGCAGGCCGAGCACCAGCCCGTGCACGTGAAACAGCGGCAATCCGTGAACCAGTACGTCGTCGGCGGTCCACTGCCAGGCCTGGGCCAGCGCGTCGAGGTCGGCGGCGATGGCGCGCCGGCTGAGCACGACCCCCTTGGGCAGACCGGTGGTTCCGGAGGTGTAGATGATCATCGCGGTCGCGTCGGGTGATGGCTCGGGATAGCGGTGCCAGGACCGGGCGTGCAGTCGCACCGGGATGTGCGGCAGCCCCTCCGCCGCAGAGTCTTCCGGGGGCGCTGCCCCTAACCAGGCCCGCGCCGCGGAATCGGTGATCATGTGCCGTCGTTCGGCCGCGCCGACATCGGCGGGCACCGGAACAAAAGGCACGCCGGCGATCAGGCAGCCGGTGACGGCCAGCACCGTCGCCGCGGTCGGCGTGGCCAGGATCGCGACCCGCTGCGCGCCCGCGACCCGCTCGGCCACCGAGGTGGCCGCGCCGACCACGTCGGCGCGGCTCAGCACCGCGCCGTCGATGCGTACGGCGTCGGCGATATCGGTGGCCGTGACGGCCGAGGGATTCAGGGAAGCCAGCAGCACGTGAGTAGGCTACTGCTCGTCCCAGATCTTCATCAGGGTGGACAGGATCTCCTCGCCGCGGCCCAGCCCGGCGAGGTGACTCTCCTCCGGCAGATGGAACAGCTCGGCGTCGGGCAGCCGGGACACGACGTGCTCGCCGTGCGCGAACGGGATGATGTGGTCGTGGTCGCCGTGCCACCAGCGGACCGGGACCTTCACGTCCTCGAGCCGGAAACCCCAATCGCGGGCGAACAGGACGATGTCGTTGAACGGTGCGGCCAGTTGCTTGCGACTGCCGTTGAGCAGGTCGTCGAGGAACATCGCCTTGAACTCGGGGCGGGTCAGCAGGTGCCGATCGGCTTCCGGTGAGAGCAGGGCATAGATGTCCAGCGCGGGGGATGCGACCGGCCGGGCTGCCTGGACCAACAGGCTGGCGCCGATCCGCAGCGGGTTCCCCCAGAACTTCAGCAGCGGCGCGACCCGCAGACCGAGGTTCATCGCCCCGCCACTGATCGCGTCCGGCCCCTGCGTCGGGGCGACGCCGCCGAGCACCCCGGCGGCCACCACCCTGTCGGGCAGGCCCGCCGCGCATGCGAGGGCGTAGGGACCCCCGCCGGACAGGCCCACCACGGCCATCTTGTCCACGCCGAGCGTGTCGGCGATGGTCCGCAGGTCGTCGGCGAACGCGGCCACGTTCGGGTACTGATGCGGCGTCGACGAGCCGATGCCGGGCCGGTCGATGCCGATCAGCCGGATGTTGTGGGTTTCGGCATAGACCCGCGCCTCGCTCGGGATCTGGCGACGCGCGCTGGGAGTCCCGTGCAGCCAGAACACCGCCCGCCCCTGCGGCGCGCCGAATTCCGCGAAGCTGACCTGGCGGTCCTCACCGACCGCGATGTTTCCTTCGAGCTTGGGGCGGGCGATCGCGACGACCATGCCAGTAGCCTTGCATCCGACGAGCCGTTTACGAAAGGCTCACAGATCCCTTCAGGCGGGCACTCCGATGGCCTTCGGCTCCATGTACTGGTGCAGCCCGCCGATCCCGCCGCCCTCGCGACCGAAACCGCTCAACTTGAATCCGCCGAACGGCGCCTCGCCCGGGCCGATGCCGTTCACCGCGATCTGACCGGTGCGGATGCGGCGGGCCACACCGACGGCGCGGTCGACGTCGGCGGCCCACACGGCCCCGGACAGCCCGTAGCGCGAGTTGTTGGCGATCGCGACGGCGTCGTCGTCGTCGCGGTAGCGGAGCACCGACAGCACCGGCCCGAAGACCTCTTCCTGGGCGATGGCCGAGTCCGGTTCGACTTCGGTGAGGATCGTCGGTTCGAAATAGAAACCGACATCCAAGCCGGCCGGACGACCACCACCGGCCGCCAGCTTGGCCCCGTCGTCGAGTGCCCGCGAGACGTGGTCCTCGACGCGCTGGCGTTGGTCGGCGCTGATCAGCGGACCCATCTGCACGTCGGGATCGCCCGGGTCGCCGACTTTCAGGCCTCGCGCCAGCGCGACGAGCCGGTCGACGACGTCGTCGTGCAGTGAGTCCGGCAGCAGCAGCCGGCTGTGCAGGATGCAGGCCTGCCCGGCATGCAGCGAGCAGCAATCGAACAGCACCTTCTGCAGCATCTCGTCGGTCACCTCGGCGTCGTCGAGGACGATGCTCGCCGACTTGCCGCCGCACTCGAGCAGGATGCGCTTCATGGTCGGGCCCGCGGCCGACATCACCTCGGAGCCGACGGCCGAGCTGCCGGTGAAGCTGACCATGTCGATGCGCGGATCGGCGGTGAGCAGCCTGGCGGCCTCGACACCCGACGGGGTGACGACGTTGACCACACCCGGCGGAATGTCGGTGTGTTCGTCGATGATCCGCGCGAGGGCAAGCCCGGTCAGCGGCGTCAGCGGTGAGGGCTTGAGCACGACGGTATTGCCCGCGGCCAATGCGTTGTTGACCTTCATGACGTTGAGGCAATGCGGGAAGTTCCACGGCGTGAGAATCGATACCACACCGAGGGGCTCATGGCGCAGCAGCGTGGTTCCGGCGCCGATTCCGCTGACCTCTTGGTCGCCCAACTGCGTGGCGAGTTGGGCGGCGCGCATGGACATGTATCCGGCGCCGTCGATCTGCATCACGCGCACGCTCGCGATGCAGCCCCACTCCACCTGGCCCAGCGCGAAGAACTCGTCGGCGTGCTTGCCCAGGGCGTCGCCGAGCTGGTTCAGGCAGCGGGCTCGGTCCTCGGGGCCCATGGTCGACCACGGCCCCTCGTCGAACGCGCGCCGCGCGGCCGCGATCGCGTCGCCGACCTGGGCGACGCTCGCGTCGGGCGCGGTGGCGATGGTTTGCTCGGTGGCCGGCGAGATGTCGTCGTAACGACCGTCCTGCGGCTCGACCCAGCTGCCGTCGATGTAGAGCTGGTAGGTGTCGACAAGAGGTCCCGGATTCTGTAGCTCTGCCATTCGCTCCCTCACCCGAAGTCGGTCATCTAACCACCTGGTGTACACCTACGCAGGTGTGGCGTCAATCACCGATGATGTGAACACCGAGTTGTTTCAATGCGTTGCGCGCGTATTGACAGCGATTGACGGCTCGGGTAGACACAACGTCGCACGACACATCGCCCCAATGTGTCGGATGGTTGAAGGAGGCCGCAGTGCAGACCACTTTTCCACTGCACTCCCCCGACTTCTACGCGGGTGACCCCTATCCGGCCTATCGGGAACTGCGCGCCTCGTCGCCGGTGTGCTGGAACGACGTGACCAAGTTCTGGGCGCTGCTGAAGTACGACGACATCCGGTTCGTGTCCAGCAACCCGGCCACGTTCACCTCCACAAAGGGGATCACCATCCCCGACCCGCACCTGCCAAACCCGGTACAGGACGGCAACCTCATCTTCACCGACCCGCCGCGGCACCGGCAGTTGCGCAGGCTCATCAACTCCGGCTTCACCCGGCGGCGAGTGGCCGTGCTCGAACCCAAGATCCGCGAAATCGTCCGGGGCATCCTCGACGGCCTGGAACCCGATTCCGTCCACGAGTTCGCCGAGGAGATCGCGGCTCCGCTGCCCACCCGGATGATCGCCGAGTTGATCGGTGCCCCGCCGGACGACTGGGAGCAATTCCGGGCCTGGTCGGACGCGGCCACCGGAACCGCCGATCCGGAGATCGAACTCGACCCGTTCGTGGCCCTCGGTCAGCTCTTTGCCTATTTCGAAAAGCTCATCGCCACCAGGCGAATTGAACCCGCTGACGACTTGCTGTCGGTGCTGGCCGGCGCCGAGATCGAAGGGCATCGGCTCACCGATGAAGACCTGCTCAACTTCGCGTTCCTGCTGCTGGTGGCCGGCAACGAGACCACCCGCAACCTCATCGCGCTCGGCACGCTGGCATTGATCGCGCATCCGGACCAATGCCGCCTGCTGGTCGACGATCCCACGCTGATCCCGGCCGCCGTCGAGGAAATGCTGCGGTGGAACAGCCCGGTGGTCCACATGGCGCGCACCGCGAAGACCGACGTCGAGATCCGTGGGCAGCGGATCGCCGAAGGCGACGTAGTGGTGATGCTGTACGGGTCGGCCAACCGGGACGAGGACGTATTCGGTGCCGACTCCGAAGAGTTCAAGGTGACCCGCCAGCCCAACCCCCACATCGCGTTCGGGTGTGGCGAGCATTCTTGTGTTGGAGCGCAATTGGCGCGGCTGGAGGCGGCCGTCATGTTCGAGGAGCTGCTGCGCCGCTTCCCGAAGCTCAAGCTGGTGGGAGAAGTGGAGCGGATGCGGGCCACCATGGTGCCCGGCGTGAAGCGGATGCCGGTGCGGCTGGGCATCGCCGGACGATAGATCGGAGGATCAAGTCAGTGACCGATTCAGACACCGAGTTCCGCGCAAAGCTGCGGGCACTCGTCGGGCGGCCCACCGGGGGCAGTGGAAAGCCTTCGGTAGCGCCGGATCCAGTTAATCAACCGATGATTCGGCACTGGGCTCATGCGCTCGACGACATGAACCCGGTCTACCTGGACCCGGAGTTCGCGGCCGGGTCGAGGTTCGGCGGAATAGTGTCACCCCCGGTGATGCTGCAAACCTGGACGATGCCGGCGCCGAAGCTGGAGGGGATCGGGGAACGTGGCGGCGCACCGGTCGAAATCGAAGGCAACCCAACGGCATTCCTCGACGAAGCCGGGTTCAGCAGCACGGTGGCTACCAACTCCGAGTTCGAGATCGAACGCTATCCGCGGCTGGGCGATGTCATCAGCGCGACCTCGGTGTTCGAGGAGGTCTCCGACGAGAAGAAAACGGCGAAGGGCACCGGCTATTTCTTGACCTGGGTGATCACCTACACCGATCAAAACGGCGAGGTGCTGGGACGACAGCGGTTCCGGGTGCTGCGATTCAGGCCGGGACGCTGATGGCATCCCGCATGGCACCGGCGATCGGCCCGGACACCGAATTCTTCTGGAATGGCCTGCGCGAGCATCAACTCCTGATCCAGCGTTGCGCCGGATGCGGGTCATTGCGTCACCCGCCTCGGCCCATGTGCCCGAAATGCCGCTGCCTGCAATGGGACACGATCGAGTCATCAGGCCGCGGCACCGTCTACAGCTATGTGATGCCGCTAGAGCCCCGGTTTCCCTTCTTCGACTATCCCTACATCGTCGCGCTGGTGCAGCTCGATGAAGGGGTGCGGCTGGTGTCCAACCTCCGCGACATCGACCCGGCCGACGTCACGGTCGGGATGCCGGTCGAGGTGTTCTACGAGGCATTCGATGACGGTCTTGTGCTGCACCAGTTTCGGCCGGCGACCGGAGATAGGGAGGGAAAGCGATGACGACCGCCAAATCCCGGACAGCGACCCCAAAGAAGACGCTGCAGTGGGCCGACATCGAAGTCGGCGACGAGGTAACCCCGCTCGACATCCCGATCACCACGACGATGATCGTCGCCGGCGCGATCGCGTCGCGTGACTTCATGCCCGTACACCATGACCGCGACTACGCCAACAAGCAGGGCTCGCCCAATCTGTTCATGAACATCTTGACCAGCAACGGGTATTGCGTGCGCTTTCTCACCGACTGGGCCGGACCCGAAGCGATGGTCAAGAAGCTGTCGATTCGCCTTGGCGTGCCATGCTTTCCCAACGATCCGCTGCACTTCACTGGCAGCGTGACGGGTAAAACACCGGGACAAGGCGGCGAGAATTTCGTCGAAGTGACGTTCAAGGGCTCGAACAGCCTGGGCGACCACGTCTCCGGCACCGCGGTCCTGAGCCTGCTTGACGGGGCCGGCGCATGAGTCGCTCGCTGGCGGGAACTTGCGCCATCGCGGGGATCGGCCAGACCGAGTTTTCCAAGGAGTCCGGCCGCAGCGAGCTTCAATTGGCTTGCGAGGCTGTCAGTGCCGCGCTCGACGACGCCGGGCTAGCCCCGAGCGACGTCGACGGCATGGTCACCTTCACGATGGACTCCAGCGACGAGATCGACGTCGCCCGCAACGTGGGCATCGGCGACCTGTCGTTCTTCTCCCGCGTGCCGCACGGCGGCGGGGCGGCGGCCGGCACCGTGGTGCACGCGGCAATGGCCGTCGCGACCGGCGTCGCCGACGTGGTGGTGTGCTGGCGTGCGTTCAACGAGCGGTCCGGCATGCGCTTTGGCGGCAGCGGGCGGACGGACTTGGGGACTCCCCCGTTCATGGCGCACTACGCCCCGTTCGGATTGCTCACTCCCGCGGCGTGGGTCGCGCTGCACGCGCAGCGCTACATGTCGACGTACGGGGTCACCAACGAGGACTACGGCAGGATCGCCGTCGTGGACCGCGCACACGCGGCACGAAATCCCGATGCCTGGTTCTACCAGCGCCCCATCACCCTTGAGGACCACCAGAACTCGCGCTGGATCGTCGCACCGGTGTTGCGACTGCTCGATTGCTGTCAGGAAAGCGACGGCGGCGTCGCGCTGGTGGTTACCAGCGCCGAACGCGCCCGGGACCTGCGTCAGCCGCCGGCGGTGATCACCGCCGCCGCCCAGGGCGCTGCCGCCGAGGGCGAAATGATGACCAGCTACTACCGCGAAGACATCACGGGGCTGCCGGAGATGGGCATGGTCGCCAAAAGGCTTTGGCGGGACTCGGGACTAAGCCCCAAGGACATCCAAACCGCTTTCATCTACGACCATTTCACCCCTTTCGTCTTTACGCAGCTCGAGGAGCTTGGGTTTTGTGGACGCGGGGAAGCCAAGGACTTCGCCACCGTCGAGCGGCTGTCGCTGGGTGGGGAACTACCTATCAACACCAACGGCGGGCTGCTCGGCGAGGCCTACATCCACGGGATGAACGGCATCACCGAGGGCGTGCGTCAGATCCGCGGAACGTCATACAACCAAGTCGACAACGTCGAGCACGTGCTGGTGACGTCGGGGACCGGTGTACCCACGAGCGGACTGATTCTCGCTTCCGCGGGGTGAGCTGTCGATGAGCCAGGCTCCTGTAACGCAGGCGAGCGACACCCGCGAGCTGATCGTGGAGTCCGCCTACGCCTGCTTCCGCAAGCAGGGCCTGCACAAGGCGACGATCGTCGATATCGCCAGGACGGCCGGCGTTTCGCGCAGCACCATCTATGAGTACTTCAGCGACAAGGACGCGATCATCGAAGCGTGCGCCGAAAACGCCTCGGAGCGGTTCTATCGCGAGATGGCCAGAGCGATGGACCGGGGCAGTTCACTCGAAGACAGGTTGAGCCGTGCGGCGGTCTTCGTGACCCAGGCGCGGCGCGTCATCGCCTCCGAGAAGTACTTCGACGAGGATGCGGTCAGCCTGCTGCTGACCAAGGACGCCGCCGTCCTGCTGCGCGAGTGCGTCGATTTCTTGGCGCCCTATCTCCGCGCCGCCAGGCTCACCGGCGAGGTTCGCAAAGACCTCGACATAGAGGCCGCCGCCGAATGGTTCGCGCGCATACTGTTCTCGCTCTTCAGCACGCCTTCATCGACATTGGACATGGAGAATCCCGAAGTGGCAGCCGAATTCGTGCGCGCCCACGTGGTGCGCGGCTTCGCCGGCGACCGCCCGCGGCCCAGGCGCGCTCAGTGACCCGGCCACTAGCATCCCGCGTTGTGCGACGGATGCTGGCGCTCGCCGCGGTGGTGATCGCGACGACGACGATGTCGGTGGGCTGTGGGGGGTCCGGCGAGAAGCGCGCGGAGTCGCGGGCGGTCGTGATCGTCTCAGGTGGCGACGCTACGAGTCCGTTCACCACTTCAGACCAAGCGTGCGCCACCGGGCTTGCGGCGGGCAACACCGACACGGCGATCCGCGAGTACCTGCTCAAGCAGGGCTACAAGGTGTTCACCTCGCCGGCGATGGCCGGCCGCGGGCAGGTGGTAGACCAGGCCGGCTTCGGCCCGTTCGGGGTATGCCCGGTCACCCTGCCGGAAAGCATGACCGTGAACTCCACCGGCAGCATCGACACCGCCGGCGAGCACCTGGCCCGGTTCCTCACCTATCTGCACACCGACAAGGGCATCAACGACGTTGATCTGGTAGGCCATTCGATGGGCGGTTTGTACTCGCGTGCGGCGATCCGCGTGCTGACCACCACGAATTCCCCGGTGCACGTCCGCTCGCTGACCACCATCGGCACTCCATGGCAGGGCTCCTACCTGTCCGACTTTGCCAATGACGTCGTTCCACTGACCGACTGCGCCGGCGACCAGTTCTGCGAGAACGCGATGAAGAGCTTCAAGACCGAGGTGCTGCGCCTGATGTCGGGCTCCGGTCGCGAGGTCAACCAGGCATACCTGATGGGCAAGGACGGCTGGAATCAGTTCCAGGCCGGCGTGCTGGACAAGATCCCGGTGGTGCTGATCGGTGGCAACAGGTTCACCAAGGCAGGGCAAGTGAACCCGATGGTGTGGCCCAACGACGGCATCGTGGCGCTGCGCAGCGCGCTGGCCGTCGACGTCACCGACCCGGTGCTACCGCACCGGCGCTGCTACACCTTCGACGACACACACAGCATCTTCGCCTCCAACGCGGCGGGGCTGGACTGGAAGACAGCGCTCACGTGGGATCCGCAGGTCTTCGACGTCCTGCGCTCCGCTATCGAGGACGCGCCGAAGGCGCTCGACAGCCCCAACCGTCAGACCTGCCCACGCCCCTAAGGTGTCGATCCCCGCTCAGTGCCCGCTTTCGGCCAGGGCCCGCAAGAAGAACGTCAGGTTGGCCGGTCGTTCGGCCAGGCGCCGCATGAAGTAGCCGTACCACCGGGTCCCGAACGGCACGTACACCCGCACCTGGTTGCCGGCGTCGGTCAGCCGTCGCTGCTCACCGTCGCGAATGCCGTACAGCATCTGGTATTCGAAGTCCTTTGTGCTACGGCCCGATTCGTCTGCAATGGCGGGCACCGCCTGGATGACGGCGGGGTCGTGGGAAGCCACCATGGGATAGCCCGAGCCGCTCATGAGCACCCGCAGGCAGCGCAGGTACGCATCGGTGACGCCGGCCGGGTCTCGGTAAGCCACCGACGCCGGTTCGTCGTAGGCACCCTTGCACAACCGGACCCGCGCCCCGGCCGCGGCGAATTCTGCACAGTCGCCGGGCGTGCGTCGCAGGTACGCCTGCAAGACCACGCCGAGCCAATGAAAGTCGAGCCGTAGGTCCCGCACGATCGACAGCGTCGCCTCGGTGGTGGTGTGGTCTTCGGCATCCACCGTCACCCACACCCGGGCCCGCTGCGCCGCCTCGCAAATCGTGTGGGCATTTTCCCGGGCGATCTTCTCGCCGTCGCGATCCAGCGACTGCCCCAGAGCGGACAGTTTCAGCGATACCTCGAGCGGCCGGGCGCCGTCACCGGCGCGGTCGCCGAGCCGGCTCAGGTCGTCGATCAGATCGAGGTAGACCCGCATCGCCGCGGTGGCGTCATCGGCATCGGTGACGTCCTCGCCGAGGTAGTCGACACTGGCATAGCGGCCCGAATCACGAAGCACGGAAACGCTGTCCAGCACGCTGTCGATCGTCTCCCCCGGCACGAACCGCCGCACCACCCTGCGGGTGACCGGCAGCCACTCGGCGGTGCGGCGCAATCCTTCTCGCCGGCTGGCGGCCAGGATCACCGGACGAAGGGTGTTGGCGAACAGTCCGGCCATCAGTCGGAACCCATGTGCGGATAGGTGTGCCGTGTCGCGGGGACGAACGTCTCCTTGATCGTGCGCGCCGATGTCCAGCGCAACAGGTTCAGCACCGAACCCGCCTTGTCGTTGGTGCCCGAACCGCGCGAACCCCCGAACGGTTGGCGGCCGACGACGGCGCCGGTGGGCTTGTCGTTGATGTAGAAGTTCCCGGCGGCAAACCGCAGCCGGTGCTGCGCCCTCAGCACGGCGTCGCGGTCGTCGGCGATGACCGCGCCGGTCAGCGCGTAGCGCGACCCCGTGTCGACGACGTCCAGGATCCGTTCGTAGTCAGCGTCGGGGTAGACGTGCACCGACAACAGCGGACCGAAGTACTCTGTGGCGAAAGACTCGTCGGTGGGGTCGTCGGACAGCAACACGGTCGGCCGCACGAAATAGCCGACACTGTCGTCGTATTCGCCACCGACCGCGATGGTGACGCCGGCGACGCTTTTCGCCCGCTCGATGGCGTTGACGTTCTTGACGAAGGCGCGCCGGTCGATCAGCGCGCCGCCGAAGTTGGTCAGATCGGTGATGTCGCCGTAGCGCAGCGCGGCGGCGATGCCCAGGAAATCGTCGCCCATACGCTGCCACACCGAATGCGGGATGAACGCCCGCGACGCCGCCGAACATTTCTGCCCCTGGTAGTCGAACGCCCCGCGGATCAGGGCGGTGCACAGCACCTCCGGCCGAGCCGAGGCGTGGGCGACGACGAAGTCCTTGCCGCCGGTCTCGCCGACCAGCCGCGGGTAGCTTTGGTAGCGGCCGATATTGGCGCCGACCCGCTGCCACAGCTGCTGGAAGGTTGCCGTCGACCCGGTGAAGTGAATGCCGGCCAGTCGCGGGTCGGCCAGTGCCACATCGGAGACCGCGAACCCGTCTCCGTTGACCAGGTTGATCACACCGGGCGGCAACCCCGCGGCCTCGAGCAGTTGCATGGTCAGATAGGCCGACAGGGTCTGGGTGATGGACGGCTTCCACACGACGGTGTTACCCATCAGCGCCGGAGCGGTCGGCAGATTGCCGGCAATGGAGGTGAAGTTGAACGGCGTGATCGCGTAGACGAAGCCGTCCAGCGGGCGGTAGTCGCTGCGGTTCCACTCGCCGGGTCCGCTGATCGGCTGCTGCGCCAGGATCTGGCGGGCGAACGCGACGTTGAACCGCCAGAAGTCGACCTGCTCGCACGGCGAGTCGATCTCGGCCTGATACGCGGACTTGGATTGGCCGAGCATCGTTGCGGCGGCGATCTTCTCCCGCCACGGCCCGGCCAGCAGGTCGGCGGCCCGCAGGAACACCGCCGCGCGTTCGTCGAACGGCATGGCCGCCCAGGCGTTTTTGGCGGCCATCGCGGCTTCGATCGCCGCTGTCGCCTCGGCGTGCCCGGCGTTGGTCAGGGTGCCCAGCGTCGCGGCGTGCCGGTGCGGCTGGACGACGTCGATACGCTCGCCGCCGCCCATGCGGTGCCGCCCGTCGATGACTTGGGGCAGCTCGATCGGATGGTCGGCCAGGGCGGCCAGTGCAGTTAGCAACCGGGTTCGTTCCGGGGAGTCCGGGGCGTAGTCGTGAACCGGCTCGTTGGTCGGCATCGGCACCTGGGTGATCGCGTCCATGGTGCCAGGATCCTCGGCACGGCATCCGATTGGCTTAGCCGATCGGATAAGATCTAGTCCGACTGCTAGTAGGATCGGACAATATGCGAGAGGGCGGTGTCGGGCTGGGGCAGCTGCTGCTCGCGCTGGACGCGACGCTAGTCAGCCTGGTCGACTCTCCCCGTGGGCTGGACCTTCCGGTGAGGTCGGCGGCTCTGATCGATTCCGACGACGTGCGGCTGGGGCTCGCAGCGTCGGCGGGCTCGGCCGATGTCTTCTTCCTCCTGGGGGTTAGCGACGGCGAGGCGCTGCGGTGGATCGATGACCAGGCGCGCGAGCGGGTGCCGGTGGCGATCTTCGCCAAAGAGCCGTCCGATGCCCTGGTCACCGCGGCGGTTGCGGCCGGGTCCGCGGTGGTGGCCGTGGAGCCGCAGGCCCGTTGGGAGCGGCTATACCAGTTGGTCAATCACGTGTTGGAGCATCACGGGGACCGCGCCGACCCAACGGATGATTCCGCCACCGATCTCTTCGGCCTGGCACAATCGCTGGCCGACCGCATCCACGGCATGGTCAGCATCGAGAACGCCCAGTCACAGGTGCTCGCCTACTCGGCATCCAACGACGAGGCCGACGAGCTGCGCCGCCTTTCCATCCTGGGCAGGGCCGGCCCACCGGAGCATCTCGAGTGGATGGGCCAGTGGGGCATATTCGACGCGCTGCGCGCCGGCGGCGAGGTGGTCCGCGTGGCCGAGCGCCCGGAATTGGGTCTGCGCCCGCGGCTGGCCATCGGGGTCTACCAGCCGCCGGCCGCTCCCCGGCGACCGCCGGTGTTCGCCGGAACCATTTGGGTGCAGAAGGGTTCCCAGCCGCTGGCCGACGACGCCGACGAGATGCTGCGGGGCGCGGCGGTGCTGGCCGCCCGGATCATGTCCCGGCTGGCGGCCCGGCCGTCCACGCATGCAAGGCGAGTGCAGCAACTGCTCGGGCTCTCCGATGGTGAACCCGACGTGGCTGCCATCGCGCGCGAACTCGACCTCGCCACCGACGGCGCCGCCGCGTTGATCGGTTGGGACACCGCGAGGACCGAGTCCCGACCGGCGCGGCTCGCTGACGTCCTGGCGCTGAGCGCCAGCGCTTTTCGCCGTGACTCCCAGGTGGTCTCACATGGATCGCGGATTTACGTTGTGCTCCCGCAGGCCGCGACGCCCCGGGCGGTCACCTCATGGGTCCGCGGCACGATCGGCGCCCTGCGCACCGAGTTGGGCGTGCAGCTGCGAGCGGTCGTCGCCGCGCCCCCGGCGGGCCTCGCGGGCCTCGCCGCGGCGCGCACCGAGGTGGACCGCGTGCTGGACAGCGCTGAGCGACATCCGATTGCGATCGGGCAGGTGACATCGCTGGCCGAGGCGCGCACCACCGTGTTGCTCGACGAGATCGTCACCCTGGTCGGCGGCGACAAGCGGTTGGTCGATCCGCGGATACGCGAACTGCGCGCACAGGATCCGGCGCTGGCCGAGACGCTGCGGACCTACCTGGACAGTTTCGGGGACATCGCCGCCGCCGCTAAATCGCTGGCGGTGCATCCCAACACGGTGCGCTACCGGGTGCGTCGGATCGAGCAGCTGATGTCGACCTCGCTGGCCGATCCCGAAGTACGGCTGCTGTTTTCGCTGGGGCTGCGGGCGACCGAGCGCCCGGCCTAAAGGCGGCGCCATCCCCCGCGTAGCTGATCGGTAGGGCGGGTATTCCTGGTCGTTATGGGATTCCCAGCTGAAGCCTTTGCTGGCTACCCAGTGGACTTACGTATCGCGACGTTGAGGTACGGCATGAACAACCCGAAGGGCAGGTCAGGACGTTGCCGGCGCAACAAATCGGCATAGCGGCGGTTGCTGGATCGGCGGTAGTACAGCCACTGGAGCGGGTTCTGCCTCATCTGGAAGGTCTGCCGATCGACCGCAAAGTCGAGGTCACAGGCGGGTCCCAGCGCCAGTTCGATGTCATGATAGCTCACCCCACGACCGCGGCGGCTGAGCTCCAGCTTCGCCCCCTCGGACGTCGTGTCGAAAGCCGCCGCCTGGAACCTCGGGGTCTGCTTCCCGGTTCCGCAGCCGATTTCCAAAACCCGCGCCCCGTCCAGGCGTCGAAGCTCGTTGAGCCATGGAATGTATTCGTGCCGGTCATATATCAGGCGTCCGACGGTGTGCTCGTCCATGTCGTGGCGGCCCACCTCGGAATCCCAGTAATCCTCGGTCGACCAGTTGTGCGCGGCAGTCCATTTCGGGTAATGGTTATCTTCATGATGAAGGTAATTTGATGTGTTGCACCGGATTTGCATCCGGTTAGGCTTCCTGGGTGACGAAAACTCCCTCGTCTTACCTGGTGCTGGCTTCCCAGCGCAGCGGCAGCACGCTGCTGGTTGAATCGCTGCGGGCGACCGGCGTCGCCGGCGAGCCCCAGGAGTTCTTCCAATATCTGCCGACCACCAGCCAGGCGCCGCAGCCGCGGGAGTGGTTCGCCGGCGTCGAGGACGAGTCGATCCTGCGCCTGCTTGATCCGCTCGACCCGGGCAAGCCGGACCTTGCGCCCGCCGTGGTCTGGCGCGAATACATCCGCACGGTCGGCAGAACACCGAACGGCGTGTGGGGCGGCAAGCTGATGTGGAACCAGACGCCCCTGCTGCTGCACCGCGCAAGTGAGTTGCCGGACCGATCCGGCGAAGGTCTGCTTGCCGCGATCCGCGACGTCATCGGCGAGGAACCGCTCCTCATCCACGTGTACCGCCCCGACGTCGTGTCGCAGGCAGTCTCGTTCTGGCGGGCGGTGCAGACGCGGGTGTGGCGTGGCAGGCCCGATCCGGTGCGCGACGCCCGTGCCACCTACCACGCCGGAGCAATCGCCCACGTCGTCACTATGCTGCGCGCTCAAGAGGAGGGTTGGCGGACCTGGTTCGCCGAAGAAGACATCAGGCCCATGGAGGTCTCCTATCCGGTGCTGTGGCGCAATCTGACTCAGGTGGTCGCCAGCATCCTCGAGGCGTTGGGGCTCGAGCCGGGGCTGGCGCCCGAACCGGTGCTCGAACGCCAGGCAGACCAGCGCTCCGACGATTGGGTCGACCGCTACCGTGCGGATGCCGAGCGGGAGGGACTACCGACCTGACCATCACTTTGAGGCGAGCGCCCATCGCATTTATTACCCTGGTGGACAAAGCTTTCCGGCATGCCGGAGCCAGTCACGGCGATGCGGGGTCGAGGGTCTTGAGCGATGGGATTCCGCACCCGGGCGACGACCGACGTCGGCGACCAGTTCGACCAATGGGTCCGCCCGCCCGTAGAACCGATTCACGGCATCTGGAGCGCCGCAGACCGCCCGACATTCCGGTCATGCCGACCTGGGGTGAGACGGTAACCTTGCGCCCATGCAGACGTCGTCCGTTGTCTCCCTCCTGCGGGAACGCGCCGGTCTACAGCCCGACGATCTAGCCTTCCGCTACACCGATTACGAGCAGGATTGGGCGGGCGTCACCGAAACCCTGACCTGGGCCCAGCTGTACCAGCGGACCCTGAACGTCGCGCACGAGGTCAAGCGGCACGGCGCGGTCGGGGACCGAGCGGTGATCCTGGCTCCGCAGGGGCTTGCCTACATCGTGGCCTTCCTGGGTGCGATGCAGGCTGGGCTGATCGCGGTTCCGCTGTCGGTCCCGACGGCCGGCTCGCACGACGAACGGGTATCCGCCGTGCTGGCGGACACGGAGCCCACCGTCGTCCTCACGACGTCCGCCGCCGCCCCGACCCTTACCGAGTACCTGCACAGGCCCGCCGGGGACGGCGGCCCGGCCGTCATCGACGTCGAATCGCTGGATTTGGACAACCCGAGCGCGCCGGGCATTCGGATCAGCAATGCACCGAGTACCGCATACCTGCAATACACCTCCGGCTCGACCCGCCTGCCGGCCGGCGTGATGATCTCCCACCGGAACCTTTCCGTGAACTTCCAGCAGCTGATGGCGGACTACTTCCGGGACTTCAACGGCATGGCGCCGCAGGACATGACCATCGTGTCGTGGCTGCCGTTCTACCACGATATGGGCCTGGTTCTCGGCGTCATCGCACCCATCCTGGGCGGCTACCGCTGCGAGTTCACCAGCCCGATGGCTTTCCTGCAACGGCCGGCGCGGTGGATCCAGTCGATGGCCAAACCCGGCCCCGTATTCTCCGCGGGGCCGAACTTCGCCCTGGAGCTGGCCGCGCGAAAGACGTCGGATGCGGACATGTCCGGACTCGACCTCGGAAATGTGCTGGGAATCATCAGCGGTGCCGAACGGATCCATCCCGACACCTTGGACCGGTTCTGTAAACGGTTCGCCCCGTGCAACTTTCGCGATGACATGATTCGCCCCTCCTACGGCCTGGCGGAGGCGACCGTCTATGTCGGCAGCCGCGCCGCGAGCGGCGCGCCGAAAGTCGTGCACTTCGAGCCCGAGCAGCTGTCAGAGGGCAGCGCGAAACCGCATTCGGCAGAGGGCGGCGCACCGCTACTGAGCTACGGCATGCCGACGTCGCCGACGGTGCGCATCGTGGACCCCGACACGTGCGTCGAATGCCCGGAGGGCACGGTCGGTGAGATCTGGGTCCACGGCGAGAATGTGGCTGAAGGCTACTGGCGGAAGCCCGACGAGAGCCACCGCACCTTCGGCGGGATGCTGACGAACCCCTCGCCCGGCACACCCGAAGGGCCATGGCTGCGAACCGGAGACCTCGGCTTCGTCTCCGATGGCGAGATCTTCATCGTGGGCCGGATGAAGGACCTGCTGATCGTCTACGGGCGCAACCACTACCCCGAGGACATCGAGTCGACGGTTCGGGAAATCACCGGCGGCCGGGTCGCGGCGATCTCGGTGCCCGTGGATGAGACCGAGAA
This sequence comes from uncultured Actinomycetota bacterium, assembly GCA_963785625.1. Taxonomy (GTDB): domain Bacteria; phylum Actinomycetota; class Actinomycetes; order Mycobacteriales; family Mycobacteriaceae; genus Mycobacterium. Next base: position 111,256 of record CAWAWC010000003.1, read on the forward strand.
GTTGGTCACCATCATCGAACTCAAGAAGCGCGGCGATTCCGACGAGGAGGCGCTGCACAGGCTCAACGCCGTCAAGAACGACGTCACCGCGGCAATATCGAAGTCGCACGGCCTCAACGTCGCCGACCTCGTCCTGGTGCCACCCGGGTCGATTCCCACGACCACGAGCGGCAAGATCCGGCGCGCCGCCTGCGTGGAGCAGTACCGGCGTCGAGCCTTCACCCGGTTGGACGCCTAAGGGCCGGCGCCCCAACAAAAACCATGTTGATCACCGTACTGGTGATGGCCGTCGCCGTGAGCCTCGAACCGTTCCGGATCGGCATGACGGTGCTGATGCTGAACAGGCCGAGGCCGTTGCTGCAGCTGACCGCGTTCCTGTGCGGGGGGTTCGCGATGGGGATGAGCGTGGGCCTGGTGGTCCTGTTCGTCCTGCGGCGCGCGCTGACGGGCTCGGGATACTTCACCTTGCCCAGGGTGCAGACCCTGATCGGCGTCCTGGCGCTCGTGGCCGCGGCCGCCCTGGCGGTGAAAGCGCCCGCCGGCCGGCTGGCCGGGTCGGAAAGGTTCTCGACGTGGACCCGGCGGCTGCTGACCGGGCCGTCGTTGTGGGTGGCGGGGGTGGCCGGGCTCGGGATCGCGCTGCCGTCCGTGGATTACCTGGCCGCGCTGGCGGTCATCCTGGCTTCGGGCGCGGCGGCCATGACGCAGGTCGGGGCGCTGCTGATGTTCAACGTGGTGGCCTTCGCGCTCGTGGAGATCCCGCTGCTGGCCTACGCACTGGCACCCGGCAGGACACGCTCGACGATGGCGGCGCTGCACGAGTGGCTCCGAGCGCGTCGACGCCTCGAGGTTGTCGCCCTGCTGGCCGTGGTGGGCGCCGCCCTGCTGGCGGCAGGTCTCGCGGGTCGGTGAGCGGTTGCCGACGTACATGATCCCGGTGAACCACCTTCCGATGACCCGGCCGCTGCGTTACCTCGGCTGGCCCGACGCGAAGGTCGTCGATCAGATCGACACCATCCTGCGGCCCCAGATCGACGCGGCGCACCCACACAACGACAACCCGCTCAACGTGCCGATCGCTGTGGATCCGGTCAAGAGCATGGACCCGTTGGCCATCGTCGACCCGGGCATGCGGGCGTCCATCGAGAACGCCTTCGCGCAGGTTCGCGCCCTACTCCCGCCGCCGCCCGCCTCACCGGCGCGCTGGGACGATTTCACGCGGCCGTCGTCGAAACATCTTCGCTGGAGACCTCCACGGCTTGAAGCCGGGTGAGGATGTCGTCCCTGTGTCATGCCGAGTCTCCCAACTCGCACCGAGATTCCCGGTGGGGCAAAAGGGCTATGCCGAGGCCCTCACGATTGCGCTTCGGCAAGAAAGCGATCCGTTACGTCGGGCCCCGTCGAATGCATCTTGATGGACAAGTCCAGTAACCTGTCCTTTGCTTTCTTCGGAAGCAGCTCGATGGAGCGGGTGGTGGCGGAATCGTACTTCGCGCCCGGGTATCGCTGCAGGAGCAGGTTTTTCTGCTCTTCGGTCGTATAGATCTCCAGCAGCTTCATGCCGGCGAAAGCCTCGTTCGCCAGGTCCGCCATGCCGGCATTGTGCAACAGCTCCAGCCGTTCCTCGTTGATCCACACGTTGATCTTGATGGTGCCCGCGGCACTGCTCACGACTCGAGTCCTTCCAATTGGTTCAGCGTGAAGACCGGGCGTCTGTCTCTCAGGTATTCCTCGGTCACGAAAGGCGAGCCCTCTCCGTGCTTGGCGGCGCACTCCATAACAACCTCGAACACCTCGTGGCGCATGACTTTCTGTGTCGGCTTCACCTCGTCGGTCAGAATGCTCCGAATCAAGCTGCCACTGAAACTTTGGGATTTCGAGTCATGGCCGCACAGCGCGGAATTGGTGACTTCCAAACACTCTGGGCAGTACCAGTTCTCGCGGAGGAATACCGGTTTGATACCCAGCTCTGTTCGGTATTGCTTGAGGAGGTTCTGGGCGTCGTAGGGATCGTAGAAGTCGCCGACGCCGGCGTGGTCGCGCCCGAACATGTGATGTGTGCAGCCGAGATTTGTCCGCAGGATGGCGTGGAAGATCGCCTCGCGTGGCCCTGCATACCGCATGTCCCACAGCGTGAAAGACACCATGTGCACATCCTTTCGGAAGTACCCACTGTTATTGAGCTCGTTCTGCGTCAGCAGTATCGCTTCGTCGATGTAGTCCCCGACTCGCTTCTGGCCGATGATGGCGTTGACCAGGACACCGGTACTCAGGGTGTCGACGGGCATGTCCTCGTTGGCGGCAAACCATGCCTGTTTCATCAGCGCCTCGTGGCCGGTATGCGGGACGTTTCGGGTCTGGTGGGCGACAACGTGCCTCCAGCCTTTCTTCGTCAACGCATCCATGTGTTGTCTGGGGGTGAGCCAGAAGCTTTTGAACGGCTCGTTGAAGACCGGCTCGTTGACGAGCGTGATGTCCCCGCCGATGAACCTGTTCTCGTAGGCGAGCGTTTTCTTTACCCCGGGGTGCCGGGGGTCCGATGTGCCGTAGGTCTTTTCGGCCATCCGCTCGAGGTCGTACTCGAAGATCTCGTTGACCTCGAAGATGGCCATCGGGGCACCAAGATATTCGAAGACGACGCTGCCCCCCTCCTTGACGTCGAGCTTCGCGATGTCATCCGCGGACAAATCGAAGACGATCGGGATGCTCCACAGGGTGCCGTCGGGTAGTTGCATTTTGTCCAACGTCCCGTCGATCTCTTGCCGGCCCATGAATCCCGTCAGCGGCGTGAAGAACCCATAGGAAAGGCTGATCACCTCGTGTGCAGTTGCCTTCGAAATGGCAACGCGGGGCAGGCCCGATATCGCGGCGGCCGCGTTCCCGGTGGACAGGCGTTCCACGATCGGGTGCCCATTGTGACCCGTGTAATCCATTGTCATGACCTCGTTTTCGAATAGCTCTTCGGTGGTTGCGCTGCGTCAGTCGAACGGGCCGGCGGCTAAACTTCAATCATTCCTTCGCGTTCGTTTTCGTTCGGGGCGAGGGCGGGGATGACACTCGTCTGCTCGAGGTGGGAAATCACCTCGTCGGCCAACGTGTCCGCATCCTTTTGGCCGCCCTCAACGCGTAATTCCGGCCGGAGCGGCGGTTCGTAGGGATCGTCAATGCCGGTGAATCCCTTGATCTCACCGGCCCTCGCCTTTTTGTAGAGCCCTTTGGGGTCGCGCTGTTCGCAGATCTCTATCGGGGTGTCGATGAAGATCTCCAGGAAATCGCCGTCCTCGAGCGTGGCGCGCACGGAGTCGCGGTCGCGCCGATAGGGGCTGATGAAAGCGGTCAGCGCCAGCAGGCCGGCCTCGCAGAACAACTTGGCCACCGCCCCGATCCGGCGGATGTTCTCTTCGCGGTCCTCGGCGGCGAACCCCAGACCGAAACGGCCGGCGAAGTCCTCGCCGTGGCGTTCCTCGAGCGTTTCCGGTCCGGCATTGAGCCCATACCGGACGTTGTCGCCGTCCAGCAGGAAGCTGCGGACGCCCCGCTCGTACAGCTTTTTCTCCACGAGGTTGGCCACGGAGCTCTTGCCGCTGGCGCTCAGACCGGTGAACCAGATAACGCAGCCGCGGTGGCCGTTGAGCTTCTCGCGGTCATCGCGAGTCACGGTGTGTTGGTGCCAGGTGATGTTATTGGCCATTTTCAGCTCCTAAGTCGACGTTCTCCGGTCTCCCCTACCCCCCAGCGCTCCGGGAGTCGGGTCAGTACACCGCCCGCGTTACCGCCGGAACGGGTGGGACCGTGCCCCAAGTCACCGGACGCGGCTCTCACCACGTCCGGGGAATGGCGGGCGGTGATCGCGAGCACCGACGAAAACACAACGACCACTTGCAATCCTCCGCCTCACACGTGGCTGACCAACTGGACAGCCGAGTACTGGTGGTCTGCGCGAGGGACCGTTGGCCGTCGATAACGACGCGCTTTTGGCGGGCTCATCGGCATCGTGCGTTGACAATCCGGTGACCCCGTCCGGACAGCGCAGAACCAGTGACTCAATTAGTAATCTAACCAAGGTCGCTTGACAAGTTAAGTGGGTCAACTTACAGGTGATTTCCAGCCCGACTTCACCATGCCGTACAGCTAGCCGTCAGGATCGCCGGCGCACGCGATTAGCTCACAAGGCCTCCGCAGTTTGATGACGCCCGTTGGTGGAAATTGAATACCTGCTCTATTCCAATGGGCCGCCTCGGAGTCGCGCCCGGTTGTTTTCCCCGTTCGGACAAAAGAAATGATCGCCCTGAACTTAACCACAAAGTTAGCTGTCACTGGGCTGCCCCGGGACAACGGATAGCGGCGTTGCGGCGCGACGATCGACCGCGGCAGCACCGTGAGGATCAACAGCATGACGAGAACCGTCACGACGACGATCAGTTTGATGTCCCGGTCGTAGTACTCGCGGGTGTCGCGCAGCGTCACGGGGTAGCCCGAGATGGATATATCGAGGCGTCGGACAGCGTCAGGATCGCGTTCATCTGGTCCATCGCCGCGGTGCTGAACGGGTTCAGGTCAGTTGGATGAAGTACCGAACCGAATGCCCGCCGGGCGAAATGAATGTGTGGGCAAGCTTTTTGAAGTCCTCGGTGTTCAAGGCTCCCGGCGGGACGTTGAATCCCGCCATCGCGGGTGTCGACGCGTCCTGACCCATTTCCATCAGGAAGGAGGACGCTTCACCCGGCCCGACGCTCACGGGCCGGGTGAGCGCTCAAACCGGCCGTGCTGCCGTCAGGATGCTGATGGTGCGGGTTCCACATCGGCCAGTTCCTCGCACAGATATTCCGACAGGTCTCGGACCGTGGTGATCTTCGCGGGGCTGACGCGGACACCCGTTACCGTCTCGATACGGGTTCGGAGCTCCAAGTTGCCCAGCGAGTCCAATCCGTAGTCGGACAGTGGCCGATCTGGATCGATCGTGCGCCGCAACAACAGGCTGATCTGCCCCGACAGCAGCCGACGAATCGCGGCGGGCCACTCCTCCCGTGGCAGCGCCTCCAGCTCGGCGAGGAACCTGCCCGCGTCCGGTTTGCCCTGCCCTTTTGCCTGGAACGCTTCAGCGAAGCGGCTGCGTTGCGCAAAGGCGGACAACCACGGCGTCCCCATGATCGGCGCGTAGCCGGAATACGGGCGGTCGTAGCGCAGCAGAGTCTGGAACGCGCGATAGCCCTCGGCCGGCTTGATCGCGACGCCGGCGCCTTCGGCCAGGGCGGTGGCGCGGCCGACCTCCGACCAGGCTCCCCACGCGATCGCGGTGCCCGGCAGCCCCTGGGCGCGACGCCAGTGCGCGAACGCGTCCAACCAGCTGTTGGCGGCGGCGTATGCGCCCTGACCGGGAGAACCCACCAGTGCGGCCGCCGACGAGAACGCGCAGAACCAATCCAGCGGCTGCCCAACGGTCGCCACGTGCAGGTTCCACGCGCCGTAGACCTTCGGCGCCCAGCAGCGGTCGATGAGTTCGTCGCTGACATTGGTCAACGTCGCGTCCTCGACGACCGCCGCTCCGTGCAGCACTCCCCGTACCGGCAATCCGGATGCAGTCGCGCACGCCACCAGCCGCTCGGCCGTTGCGGCCACAGCGATGTCACCGCACTCCACCTGGATGTCGGCCCCGGCTTTGCGCAGCCGCTCGATGATCTGCTCCGCCTGCTCGGTGGGCGCGGAGCGGGAGTTGAGCACGATCCGCCCGCACCCCGCCCCGTCACCTCCAGAAGCCAACTCCCCCGCCAGGAACAATCCGAGGCCACCGACACCACCGGTGATGATGTAGGCGCCGTCGGCCCGGAACGGGCGAACCTGTTCCGGATCCACCACGGCCACGCTGCTTCCCGACTGCGGCATGTCGAGCACCACCTTGCCGGTGTGCCCGGCGCCGCCGACCAGGCGAACCGCCGCGGCCGCGTCGTGAACCGGGTAGTGCGTGGTCTTTGGCAGCGGCAGTTCACCGGCGGCGGTGCGTTCGTACACGGTGGTCAACAGGCGCCGAACGGTCTCCGGGTGGCTGAACGTCAGCAGCGCCAGGTCGACCGCGAACAGCGAAAGGTTGCGGCGGAACGAGAACAGTCCGAGGTGGGTGTCGCGATAGATGTCGCGTCTGCCCAACTCGACGAAGCGACCGCCGAAGGCCAGCAGTTCGATTCCCACGCGTTGGGCGGCTCCGGGGAGCGAGTTGAGCACCACGTCGACGCCGTATCCGTCGGTGTCGCGGCGGATCTCGTCGGCGAACTCGGTGCTGCGCGAGTCGTACACGTGCTCGATGCCCATGTCCCCCAGCAGTTGCCGCCGCTGCGGGCTGCCGGCGGTTGCGAAGATCTCGCAGCCCACCGACCGGGCGATCGCGATGGCCGCCTGTCCGACACCGCCCGTCCCGGAATGGATCAGCACTTTGTCGGTCGGCGTGATGCGCGCCAGGTCCTGCAGGCTGTACCAGGCGGTCGCCGAAGCGGTCGGCACCGCGGCGGCGTCTTCCAGCGGCATTCCCGCCGGGAGGGTGACCGCGTGCCGGGCGTCGGCAACGACGAACGTGCCCCAGCAACCGTTCGGAGACATGCCGCCGACGCGATCGCCGACTTTGTGTTCGGTGACGTCCGGTCCGACAGCGGTCACCATGCCGGCGAAGTCGCCGCCCAACTGCTGCTGGTAACCCTCGAAGGTGGGATACCGGCCGAAGGCGACGAGGACGTCGGCGAAGTTGATGGTGGACGCGGTAACCGCGACCTCGATCTCACCCGGCCCGGGGGCTGCCCGCTCGAACGCGACGAATTCCAGCGATTCCAGATCGCCCGGGGTGCGGATCTGCAGGCGCATGCCGTCATGGCCGTGCTCGACGACGGTGGTTTGCCGTTCGGAAGGGCGCAGCGCGCCCGGCCGCAGGCGGGCGGTGTACCACTCGCCGTCGCGCCAGGCGGTCTCGTCTTCCTCCGAGCCGCTGTTCAACTGCAGGGCAACCTGACCGGCGTCGGTCGCGGCATCGACATCGACCTGAGTCGCGCCCAGATGCGGGTGCTCCGCATCGATGACCCGCATCAGCCCGCGCAGTCCGGCCTGTTCCAGGTTGGCCAGATCGCCCGTGGTCACACTGGCGACATTCCTGGTCACCACGAACAGCCGGGGCGGCTCGCCCTTGAGCTCCGAAAGCTCACGGGCGATGGTCACCAGGTGGGATACGTAGTCCCGGCCGCGCCGCAACTCCCCGGGCCGATGCGGGCCGGCGGCACGCGGGGCGGTCACTACGACGACGCCGGTGAGACCTTTGAGGTCCCCGTGCGCCGGGTGGCCGTTGGTGGCGGCCAGCCCGGCACCGGACAGCAACGAACGCAGCTGGGCGGTGTCTACCGGACCGGGCGGCAAAGGCACCGTCGTGCAACATAATCCGTCGGCGTTCAGCGCCTCGCCGAGCCGGGTGGTCAGCGGATCGTCCTCGGAAACCGCTAGCAGCAGCCAGGACCCGGGCGCGTGTGTCGCCTTGGGCAGTTCGCGAGGCTCCCATTCGATGGTCAGCAGCCGCTCGTTGAGCAGCCGCTGAGCCTGCTCGTGCTCGGAAGACCCGCCGGCCATCCGCAGCCCCTCGACGGTCAACAGCACGGTGCCCGCCCGGTCCAGCACCTCGAGGTCGGCCTCGCACTGGCCGGGCCGCGACGAGGTGATCCGGGTAAGGCAGTAGTGCGCGTTGCGCGTCGATCGATAGTTGCGCAACCTGCGCACACCGACGGGCAACAGCAGACCGCCGGCGCCCGCCTGCTGAACCGCGGGGTGGACGATCACCGACTGGAAGCACGCGTCCAGCAACGCCGGGTGCGTCGTGTAGGACAACTGCTGCGAGCGGATCGCCCCGGGCAGAGCGACCTCGGCCAGCACCGTGGTGATCTCGCCTTCGCCGACCAGCGTCGCGGTCAGGCCAGAAAAGGCCGGACCGTACTGAATGCCCGCCGCATCGAACGCTTTTCGCAGTTCGGCGCCGTCCATGCGGCGTGGATGGTCGGCGATCAGCGCCTCGATGTCGTGCGCGGGCGGCTGCTGCAGCTCCGCTCCGCCGGCGCCGTAAGCTATCCCCTCCGCTACCCCCTCTTCTAAGGCGTGCAGGACCGCGCCGGCGCGGCGGATGCGGTCACCCTCCTCGTAGGTGTCGACGGCGAACTCGAGGACTCCGGGAGCCAAGACCGTGGCTGCGGAGGAGGCCTGCGTCTCCTCGGCCAGCAAGAGCGTCTGTTCGAACTTGATGTCCCGGACCTCGGAGGACTCGCCAATCGTTGCGCGCGCCGCGGCCAATGCCATCTCGCAGTAGGCGGCAACGGGCAGCGCGGCCACGCTGTGAATCTGGTGGTCGCCCAGCCACGGGTGCGCCCCGGTGCCGACGTCACCCTGCCAGACGTGGCGCTCCGGCTCCTCATGCAGGTGCACGTGCGCGCCGAGCAGCGGATGAACGGCCTGGACCGAGCCGTCGTGGGTCTGGTCGCCCGCCTCGCGGCTGAGCAGCAGCTCGCGGTGGGTCCAGGTCGGCAGCGGCGCATCCACCAGACGCCCGGAGGGGTACTGGACGGAGAAGTCCACCGCGGCGCCGGCGCCGTGCACGTCGGCGACGAAGCCACGCAACCCGGACGGCAGCTCTTGCTCGCGCCGCATGGCCGCCAGGGCGGCGATGGGCATGTCCAGGTTGGCGGCGTTCTGCTCGAGGGCGTGGGTGAGGAGCGGATGCGGCGCAAGCTCTCCGAAGACCCGGAAGCCGTCTTTGAGGGCCGCCTGCGCGGCTGCGGCGAATCGCACTGTGTAACGGAGGTTTTCGGCCCAGTAGTCGGCATCGAACGACGGCCGGTCCTTCGGGTTCCAGAGCGTTGCGGAGTAGTACGGCACTTCGGGCGCCTCGGCCTCGATTTCGGCGAGAGCCTCGACGAGTTCGTTGAGGATCGGATCCACCTGCGGCGAGTGGGAGGCGACGTCCACGGCCACCTCGCGCGCCTCCACGTCCTGCAGCTGCCAGGCCGCGACCAGGTCGCGAATGGCCTCGGTGTCGCCACCGACGACGGTCGAGGTGGGCGAGGCCACCACGGAGAGCGCCACGTTGGAGATTCCACGGATCGACAGCTCCGACAGCACCTGTTGGCCGGGCATTTCCACCGACGCCATGGCACCACTACCGGAGATGCGCTTCATCAACCGCGACGCCCGGCAGATGACGCGCACCCCGTCCTCGAGTGACAGCGCCCCGGCGACGACGGCCGCCGCGGACTCACCGAACGAATGCCCGATGACGGCGCCGGGACGCACCCCGTGGGACTTCATCGTCTCAGCCAGCGCCACCTGCATCGCAAAGATTGTCGGCTGGACGCGGTCGATGCCGGTGACCTTCTCCGGGGCCGACATCGCCTCGGTCACCGAAAAGCCGGACTCCTCGGCGATCAGCGGCTCGATCCCGGCGATCGTGGCAGCGAAGACCGGCTCCGTGGCCAGCAGCTCGGCCCCCATCCCGGACCACTGCGAACCCTGTCCGGAGAACACCCACACCGGGCCCCGGTCGCCCTGGCCCACGGCAGGCTCGTACGGCACGTCGCTGTCGGCGACTTCGCGCAGGGCCTTGCTGAGCTCACCGAAGTCGCTCGCCGAGACGACCGTCCGGACCGGCCGGTGCGCGCGGCGCCGGGACAGCGTGTAGCCGAGGTCCCGCGGGCCGGCACCGCTTGCGTCTTGAAGGTCACCGCCGTTTTCGTCGAGCCAATCAGCCAGGCGGGCGGCCGTGACGCGCAGTTGCTCGCCCGACGTGGCCGAAATCGGAAAGAGCAGCGGTCCGTCGGCTTGCGGTGTGGCCGCCGGCTCGTCAGCGGCCTGCGCAGGTGTCCACTCCGGGGCCTGCTCCAGAATGGCGTGCACGTTGGTGCCGGACATCCCGTACGACGACACCGCGGCGCGCCGTGGGTGGTGGCCGTTGGTGGGCCAAGGGGTATTCGCCTGCGGCACGAAGAGTTCCGTCTTGATCTCGGCCAGCCGATCGGGCAGGCGAGCGAAGTGCAAGTTCCGGGGGACCATGCCGTACCGGAGCGCCAGGATCGCCTTCATCAGCCCCAGCGCTCCGGAGGTGGAGTGCAGGTGGCCGAAGTTGGTCTTCACCGACCCCAGCGCACACGGGCCGTCCATTCCGTAGACGGCCGCCAGGCTCGCGTACTCGATCAGGTCCCCGACCGGTATGCCGGTTCCGTGCGCCTCGACGAAACCGATCGTGGAGGCGTCGACCCCCGCGGCAGCCAGGGCGCTCCGGTAGACGGCGACCTGCGCCGTCTCCGACGGCGTCGCGATGTTCGCGGTCCGGCCATCCTGATTGGCGGCGGTGCCGCGCAGGATCGCGAGGACGCGATCGCCGTCGCGCTCGGCATCCGGCAAACGTTTGAGGAGCAGCACGACACAACCCTCGCCGGACACGAATCCGTCCGCCGCGGCGTCGAACGCGTGGCACTTACCGGTCGGCGACACCATGCCGTGCAGCGAATCGATGATCGATCTGCGCGGTTCCAGGGTCACGACGACGCCACCGGCCAGGGCGAGGTCGCTTTCGCCCCGGTCCAGGCTGACGCACGCCTGGTGTACCGCCATCATCCCGGAGGAACAGGCCGTGTCCACCGTGGACGCGGGTCCATGGAGTCCGAGCGCGTAGGCCACCCGGCCCGACGCGAGGCTGGGACTGGTGCCGGAAACTCCGTATGGCCCGTCGGCGGCCCCGATCTCCACGGTCAGCGTTTCGTAGTCGCCCTGCGTCAGGCCGACGAAGACGCCGGTCTGTGATTGCGCCAACGCGGACGGGTCGAGGCCCGCGTGTTCGATCGCGTCCCACGACGATTCCAGCAGCAACCGATGCTGCGGGTCGGTCGCGATCGCCTCGCGCTCGGTGATGCCGAAAAAATCGCAGTCAAAGCCCCCGACGTCGTCCAGGAAGGCGCCCCACCTTGTCACCGACCGGCCGGGGACACCGGGTTCGGGGTCGTAGAACTTGTCCGCGTCCCACCGCTCCGCGGGGATCTCGCCCACCAGGTCGTCGCCGCGTAGCAACGCCTCCCACAGGCGTTGCGGGGAATCGATCCCGCCGGGAAGTCGGCAGGCCATGCCGATGACGGCAACGGGTGTGGCAGTTTCGGCACGCAAGGTGCGGTCCCCCGTTCTCGCCCGACCGGGTTGGGCATTCGACGTCCAAATGCTCGGCGAAGCCCGTGCGCGTCGGCACGCACCAGTTCCCATGCATCCGGGTCCAGGATTGGTGATATCCAGATATCAGCTTACCGACCTAAAACTACTTCAGCTTAACGGTACGAACGCACCCCACGGCGTCGATTCGGACGTCCGGGCGATCGCGAAAACTACTTAGCCAGTGCGGAATTCTGCCATTCCCCCACAGCATCAGCAGTCACTTCAGCTAACCGGCACCGCAGGGCCGGTCCGGGCACCGTCGGGGCAGCGCGGCGCGACTCGGAGATCTCAGCGAGAAATCGTCGACCGCCACCGCGGCGTGCCCGGCGGGGGTGGAACCTAAAATGTCGAAATCGTATTTTGCCCAGGGCAATTCAGCGTAGCCACTGCGCCGATCTCGCTTAGCCGCGCCGCGAAGCCGCGGCCTGTTCGGCAGGAGTCGGTTTGTCACTCAACCCTCGCCGCGTTGCTCCGGCTTCCCGGACTGGGCTTCCTTCGCCGGGTCCTCCACCACGTGATACATGGGGTCGAGCATCCCCATGGGCCGGTGGCCGGTCTGCCGGGCCTTGCCGGTGATCCGCAACAGCTGGCCGGGCTGGATGTCGGCGCCGCCATGGCCGGAACGGAAGGTGGCGGTCAGCTCGCCGCTGCTGTCACCGACGACGACTTGTCGCAGGGTCCGCCTGCCCTGGGTGAGGTCTTCGACCGAACTGACCCGTCCCTCGACGGTGGCGCGCTGACCGGAGATCAGCCCCGCCACCATGATCACCGACGGTGGCCGCTCGGGGTGTTCGTAGGCGTCGACATTCTCGTCCTCACCCTTGGAGACCCACGCTTCGATTTTGTCGATCTCGTGAGCAAGGCGCTGCTCGAAGCCGTCCGGGTAGGCCTCCTTGATCCGCGATTCCACGTCGTAGGGCACGATCGTCGCGGCCGCGTCCGGGACGAGGCTGACGGCCCGGGCGATCTTGTCGGCCGTGCGGTCATGCAGCAACCGGCCGAGCAGCGGAGCAAAGGTCCGACGCGGCAGCAGCACCGTCACGTTGGTGTTCGGATGCTCATCGCGCGCTTTCGCGACCAGCAGCTGCGCGGCGCGGGTGATCCGCCGGTCCGGGCAGTCCACGACCCGCAGCGGGGTATCGAGATCGAAGTGATCCCAACGCTTTCGCAGCTGCGCGGCATGGGCCGCGTCAACCATGAAGTACACCGCGGTCAGTTCGTCGGCCCGCAAACCCTTGCCGTACCGCAACGCTTCGATCGTCGCGAGATCAAGCGAGTTCACGAAGACGAACACCCGGTGCCGCGCGTACTTCACCAACTCCGGACGATCGGTCCGGAACCTCTCGAGAATGGCTGCCTCCGCACGGTATTCGCGGTTGAGCCGCATCAGCGCGAACACCAGCAGCGGGAAGATGACGACCACCAGCCAGGCGCCCTCGGTGAACTTGGCGACCGCGAAGATGGCGACCACGACCGTCGACAGGATCCCCGCGGAGAAGTTGATCACAAACCGGCGTCGCCATCCGGGTTCCCGGTGGGTCAGATGGTATTTGGACATCCCGTAACCGGCCATCGAGAATCCGGTGAAAACGCCGATCGCGAAAACCGGGATCAGCGCGTTGACCGAACCGCGCACCGCCACCAGCAGTGCCACCGAGAGCGCCGTGAGCGCGATGATGCCGTTGGAAAACACCAGGCGGTGACCGCGTTTCGTCAGCTGCCGCGGCAGGAATCGGTCTTCGGCGACAAAACTGGCCAGCGCCGGAAAACCGTTGAAGCTGGTGTTCGCCCCCGTGAACAAGATGGCGGCGCTGGACGCTTGGACAAGGACGTAGAGAATATTGCCGCTCACCCCGTTGCCGAAGACCGCACGCGCGACTTGCGACAACACCGACGGATATTCGGCCACGAATGGGGCCGCGTGGGTGACGTGCGCGAGGTAAGCGACGCCGGCCAGCAGTAATCCGAGGATGACGGCCATGGCGGTGAGCACGCGACGGGCATTGAGACCCTGCGGCTTTCGCAACACGTTGACGGTGTTGGAGATCGCCTCCACACCGGTCAGCGACGAGCCGCCATTGGCGAACGCGCGCAACACCACGAGTACCGTCGCGCCCATCACCAGCCCGTTGCCCGAATGGACGGACACCGCGCCGGCGATGTGAGCCGGATCGTATACGGGTAAACCCCAGAAGATTTCGCGCACCACCCCCACCACGATGGTCAGACCGACCATGACGACGAACGAGTATGTCGCCACCGCGAACGGCCAGCCCGCCTCGCGCAATCCGCGCAGGTTCACGTAGCAGATGATGAGCACCACGCCGATCGTGATCTCCAGGCCGTAGGGACCAAGCGCCGGGACTGCCGACACCACCGCGACCGTGCCCGCCGCCGCCTGCACCGCCACGGTCACCACGTAGTCGATCAACAGCGCCGCGGCGGCAACCTGCGCGATCCGGGGCCCGAAATTGTCTCGGGCGACCACGTAGGAGCCACCCGCTCGGGTGTAAACCATCACGACCTGCCGATAGGATGCGGCCACCAACGCCAGAATCACCAGAATGACGCCCGTGATGGGCAGCAGCAACACGAACGCGGCCAGCCCGGCATGGGGCAGCAGTTCGACGAGAATCTGCTCCGGGCCATAGGCGACGGACGAGACGGCGTCGGGCGAAAGCGCGCCCAGGGCAACCTGGTTCGAGAGTGTTTCGGCCGAGAGGTCCTCGGTGATCAGCGGCTTGCCCAGGAAAACCCGCTTGGCTATGTCCCCGATCGACAAGGGGATGCGATTGCCCGCCGAAGTTGTCACGACCACATTCCTTACCCGAGGTTGACCGCCGAAAACACCAGAAAACACCGAAACGCCTGCGATGCATTCTGCCGTTCGGCTCGTCCGCGCGGCAGGTGGCCGGGCTAACTGAGTCGGCTAACCGCGGCGGCAACGCGCTCGTCGGTGGCGGTCAGCGCAACCCGCACGTGCCGCGCACCGGCCGGACCGTAGAAATCGCCGGGCGCCACCAGGATGCCGCGCGTCGCCAGCCATTTGACGCTGTCCCGGCATGGCTCGTCGCGGGTGGCCCACAGGTACAGGCCGGCCTCGGAATGGTCGACGGTGAAACCGGCCGAGAGCAGCGCGGGTAACAGGGCGGCGCGCCGCCGCTCGTACCGGTCCCGCTGGACCCGCTCGTGCGCGTCGTCGTCCAGCGCGGCCACCATCGCGGCCTGGACCGGGGTCGGAACCATCATCCCTACGTGTTTGCGCACGGCCAACAGCTCAGCGACCAGGTCGCTGTCTCCGGCAACGAAGCCGGCGCGGTAGCCGGCCAGTGACGAGCTTTTCGACAGCGAATGGATCGCGAGCAGCCCGGCGTGGTCGCCGTCGCAGACCGAGGGGTGCAGGATCGACAGCGGGTGAGCCTCCCAGCCCAGGCCCAGATAGCATTCGTCGGACGCGACCAAGCAGCCCCGGTCGCGCGCCCATTCGACCACCTTGCGCAGGTGGTCGACACCCAGCACACGCCCGGTCGGGTTGCTCGGCGAGTTGAGGTAGACCAGCGCCGGGGCTTGCGGCCCCAGCTGGGTCAGCGAATCCGCGCGCAGCACCTGCGCTCCGGCCAGCCGGGCGCCGACGTCATAGGTCGGGTACGCCAGCTCCGGAACCACGACCACGTCCGCAGGGCCCAGGCCCAGCAGGGTCGGCAGCCAGGCGATGAGCTCTTTGCTGCCGATCACCGGCAGCACGTCCGCTTCGGTCAGCCCGGTGACCCCGAATCTGCGCTGCAGCGCGGCGACCGCGGATTCCCGCAGCCACGCCGTGCCGGCCGTCGCCGGGTACCCCGACGCGGAAGCGGCGGCCGCCAGCGCGTCCTGGATCAGCGGCGCCACCGCGTCGACCGGGGTGCCGACGGAGAGGTCGACGATTCCGTCGGGATGGGCGATCGCCAGCGCCTTGGCGTCGGCCAAGGTATCCCACGGAAACTCCGGCAGGGATGCCGAAACCGCGCGCCGGCCCCTCTCCGGCTGCTGCGGCACCGGCCCGCTCAGTCGCCTTCGCCCTGCGGCGGCAGATCCTTGACCACCTGCGGGTCGTTCTCGGTCAGGCCGACCTTCGCCGCACCGCCCGGCGAGCCGAGCTCGACGAAGAAGTCGGCATTGATCTGGGTGTACTGGCTCCACTGCTCGGGCACGTCGTCTTCGTAGTAGATGGCTTCGACCGGGCAGACCGGCTCACAGGCCCCGCAGTCGACGCATTCGTCCGGGTGGATGTACAGCATCCGCGCACCCTCGTAAATACAGTCGACCGGGCACTCCTCGATGCACGCCTTGTCCTTGATGTCGACACAGGGTTCGGCGATCGTGTAGGTCACAGACGTCTCCTCCATGTACTGCTCGGTGTGGGCTCATGTACTGCTCGGTGTGGGCTGCTGGTCGGCCGGCAACGGCCCTTCGGGCCGCTTCGGGCAAAGCTTTGGTTGCTGATACTAGACGTTGCACATACACGTCAACCACCTGGCTCGCCCGTCGTAACGACCGCCGATTCCTGGTGCCCGGGGGACGCCGCGGACGACTCGATCTGGTCGCACACATCGGCGGGGCGACAGGATTTCGTGGTGGGCGCAAGCGCGCCAGAAGGAACGACCGGACCCGCGGGCGGACCGCGAAAGGCGTTCGCCTCTGGCGAACAGCTTCCTGAGCTGCTAGTTGTTACGCCCGGGACCCGGGATGCGATAACGATTGCGTGGAAGGAAGCTCAGGGGGCTGGTAACCTCGAACTCAGAAGGCAACCGCTGGGCAGATGTCGTTGCCGTTTTTAACGGTGCATTAGTTGGGGAAGGTGTCCACACATGGTGAAGCTGTCGTTGACCAGACTGGCTACCGCTGTCGGCGGTGCTGCAATCGCGTTGACCGCCGGAGCAGGGATCGCATCCGCGGATCCACTTGACCCGGTGATCAACACGACGTGTAACTACGGGCAGGTGATCGCCGCGCTGAACGCGACGGATCCGGGCGCTGCCGCGGCATTCACTTCGTCGCCGATTGCGCAGAGTTACCTGCGTCAGTTCCTGGCGTCGCCGCCGCCCAGGCGCGCTCAGATGGCCCAGCAGATCCAGGCCATGCCACAGGCGGCGCCGTACTTCAACGACGTCGTGCAGGTGGCCGGCACCTGCAACAGCTTCTGAGTCACCCGGTTCAGTAACGCCTGAGCAGTCGGCGCACTCGACCTAAGGCCTCGGACCCGGCATGGCTATATAGCCGTGCCGGGTCCGCCGGTCTTCGGCCCACTTGACCTAAGACCGGCCGCCACACCACCGTCAGGGTCGCCATCCGGTCGCGCAGCGGGCCCCCGCGTTCAGGGTGGAATCAAGCCGCCAGCGGCGCGTAGGTGGTGGTACGTTGGCGCGCCGGGCGCCCGATGCCCTCGGCTATTGCCGTCAGTTCGGCGACCGTCTTGAACGACCCATATTCAGAGCCGGCCATGCGGGAGATGGTCTCTTCCATCAGCGTGCCGCCCAGGTCGTTCGCGCCACCGGTGAGCATCACCTGCGTGCGCTCGACGCCAAGCTTGACCCAGCTGGTCTGGATATGGGAGATGCGGCCGTGCAACATGATTCGGGCCAGCGCATGGACCGCCCGGTTGTCGCGATGGGTGGGCCCGGGACGAGCCGCGCCGGCCAGGTACAACGGTGAATTCTGGTGCACGAACGGCAACGGGACGAACTCGGTGAAACCGCCGGTGCGGTCCTGGATGTCGCGCAGCACGTTGAGGTGGGCGATCCAGTGCAGTGGGGTGTCGACGTGGCCGTACATCATGGTCGACGATGACCGCAGGCCCACCTCGTGTGCGGTGGTGACGATTTCGATCCACAGCGATGTCGGAAGCTTGCCCTTGGTGAGCACCCAGCGCACTTCGTCGTCCAGGATTTCGGCCGCGGTACCGGGAATGGTGTCCAGTCCGGCCTCGCGCAGGCTGACCAGCCATTCGCGAATGTTTAACCCGCTCTTGGTCACACCGTTGGCGATCTCCATCGGGGAGAACGCATGCACGTGCATCGAGGGCACGCGGGCCTTGACGGCGCGCACCAGCTCGGCATAACCGGTCACCGGCAGCTCTGGGTCGATGCCGCCCTGCATGCACACCTCGGTGGCGCCCTGCACGTGCGCGTCCCACGCGCGGTCGGCAACCTCTTGGACGGAAAGCGAGTACGCGTCGGCGTCGCCCTTGCGCTGCGCGAATGCGCAGAACCGGCAACCGGTGTAGCAGATGTTGGTGAAGTTGATGTTGCGGTTCACCACGAACGTCACGTCGTCGCCGACTGCGTCGCGGCGCAACGAATCCGCGAGCGCGGCAACGGCTTCCAGGGCGGGTCCGTCGGCCGTCGCCAACGCCAGGTACTCGTCGTCGGTGCAGCCTGCTGGATCCCGTTCGGCCGACCGTAGCGCCGCGAGCACATCGGTGTCGATGCGATCGGGAGCGTGCGCGGTCAGCTCGTCCACGCGGGCACGGATCGATTCCCAGTCGCCGAAGGCGCTTTCGAGGTCGCTGCGGGCTTCCGTGTTACGGCCGTCGGTGTCGATCGCCGCATTGAGGTCGACCCGGCCGGAGGACTCCACGTCGTCGGGCTCCTGCCAGGGCAGGCCCACCGGGTTGACGTCGCGGGCCAGGCCGCTGGCGGGATCGGCCAGCGCCTCGACGTGGCCGCGCACCCGCGGGTCGATCCACGCCGCGCCGGCCTGTACGTATTTCGGCTGCGCGGTCAAGCGCTGCACCAAGTCGTACCCGGCTTCGGCGCTGACGGCGGCCAGCTCGTCCAGCGCCGGCCAGGGCCGTTCCGGGTTGACGTGGTCGGGGGTCAGGGGGGAAACACCACCCCAGTCATCGACTCCGGCGCCGATCAGCGCCAGGCACTCCTCGCGCGACACCAGGTTGGGCGGTGCCTGGATCCGCATGCCGGGGCCCAGCACCAATCGCGAAACCGCCACGGTCGCCAGGTAGTCCTCGATACCGGCATCGGGGACAGCGGCCATCGCGGTGTGTTCCTTGGCCCGAAAGTTCTGCACGATCACTTCCTGGACGTGCCCGAACTCCTTGTGCGACTTGCGGATCGCATGCAGGGTATCGGCTCGTTCGGGCAGCGTCTCCCCTATGCCGACCAGCAGACCGGTGGTGAACGGAATGGACAACCGACCCGCGTCGGTGAGGGCGCGCAGCCGGACCGCCGGGTCTTTGTCCGGACTGCCATGATGCGCAAGGCCTTTCGTTTCGAAGAGCCGGCGCGACGTCGTCTCCAGCATCATCCCCATCGACGGCGCCACCGGCTTGAGCCGCGACATCTCCGACCAGCTCATCACGCCGGGGTTCAGGTGCGGCAGCAGCCCGGTTTCCTCCAGGACCCGGATCGCCATCGCCCGCACATAGGACAGCGTTGAGTCGTAGCCCCGCTCGGCCAGCCACTCGCGTGCCTCCGGCCAGCGATCCTCGGGCCGGTCGCCCAGGGTGAATAGTGCTTCCTTGCAACCCAGTTCGGCCCCGCGCCGGGCCACGTCGAGAACCTCGTCGGGCTCCAGATACATGCCGGCCCCGCGGGCCCGCAGCTTGCCTGGGACGGTGACGAAGGTGCAGTAGTGGCAGCTGTCGCGGCACAAGTGGGTGATCGGGATGAAGACCTTGCGCGAATAGGTGATCGGGAGGCGCCCGTTCGGGCCGCGTCGCCCGGCCGATTCCAGGCCCGCGTCGCGCACCCGCGCCGCGCTGGCGCACAGATCCGCGAGGTCCTCGCCGCGTGCGGTCATTGCGACGGCCGCCTCGTCGATATTCAGGGCAACGCCGTCGCGAGCCCGGCGCAGCACCCGCCGCAGCGCCGACGCAGTGGCCCCAGACGAGCCCACAGACGGGACCAGAGCAGGGACCCCAGCCATGACCACAGGCGGGACAACAGGGCTGGGCAGAGCGATGGGCTCCTCACCCGGAGTCAACGGCACGTTGGTGTAACTCCCCCACGCTCGGATTTCATCCGCGTGTCCCGACGGCTCGAGTCTTGGCAACCACGGCAGGCCCCATACGCGCAACAGTAGCGTCAAGGGCGGGGCGCCGAGCGGTCGACCATGCCGGTGCAACGGGGGCAACCTGCCGGCGGTTTTGCCGAAGACGTCCGCCAATTTACAGGGATGGCGTTACGATCCGTGCGAATCGACCGATCACCACGACCCGCGGCCGCGCTGCCGTCCAGCAAAGGGAGATGCGAGATGTCTTTTGTGCTCGCCGCGCCGGAGGCGCTGGCCACCACGGCCTCTGACGTGGCCGGCATCGGGTCCACGCTCGGCACGGCCAGTGCAGCGGCCGCAGGACCGACTACCGGCGTGCTGGCCGCGGCCGGCGATGAGGTGTCGGCGCAGGTAGCCGCGCTGTTTTCCGAACACGGGCTGGGATATCAGCAGCTCAGCGCGCGGGTGGCGGCGTTTCACGAACAGTTTGTGCAGGCGTTGACCGCGGGTGCCAACGCGTACTCGGCGGCCGAAGCCAACATCGCGCAGACGCTGGCGAACGCGGTCGACGCGCCCGCCGCGCTGACCGCGGGCGGCAAGAGCGGGATCGCCGGCGCTCTCTCCAGCGCCGCGGCCCGGGCCGAAAACGCCCTCTCGGGCAACGGTGGCGGCCTGCTCAGCGGCGGTTCGGGACTGCTGGCGCGCGGCGCCCAGGAGATCGGCGCCGTGAGCCAGGCCGGCGCCCTGTTGCTCCAGCCGACCGGCGGGATCCGCGCCCTCACGTCCGCCGCCGCGCTGCTTTCACCGGCCGCCATGACGGCCGCCGCCGCTCTGACGCCCGCGGCCAACGCGTTGGCGCCGATCGGCCAGGCGATAGAGGCGGCCTACCTCGCGTTCGAGCCCTACGTGCAGTACGCCTTCCAGCTCCTCGAGTACGCGGTGCGCTACCTGCCGTGGATCGGCTGGCTGGCTCCGCAGATCACCTTCTTCTACAACCTTTTCGAGCCCATGGTGCAGGCCGCCCTGTTCAACACGATTGACGTCCTGACCCAAACCATCACCTTGAGTCAAGGGCTGAGCAACTTCTGGGCGGCCACCACGTCGTCGATCAACCAGTTCATCATCGCCGAGGCCTACTGGATCCGCAGCTTCCTGCCGCCGCTCCCGCCGCTGCCGCCGTTCTTCCCGTAACCCCGCCCGTCAGCTCATCGAGGCGGCCGAATGGCCGCGCCGCCACAGCACCCAGGCCGGCGGCGCCACACCGAGCACGATCAGCAGCAGGGCCCCGTAGGCCATCAGGCCCCGGCCACCCAAGATGATGTCGCCGCCGGGTCCGCCCATGCTGAACACCGCCACGGTCAACAGCCAGGTCCACAACGGCAGCGCGGCCACGCGCGACGACCTCGTCCATCGCCCGGCGGCCCAGACCAGCGCCGCGTTGAGCAATCCACTGAGCAATCCACTGATGGGAAACGGAACGGAGCCGATGTAGGAAGGCAACAGCAAAGCCCCGGTTAGCGCGGAGAGCACCCCATCGACGGCCAGCAGCGTTAAGACGACGAACCGAATAGCGGGATCTGTCGCGCCGGTGTCATCAGCCGCCGCGGCGCGCGGCTTGACTGCGGTCAGGTCGGAACGCTGTCGACTTGCGAAAGTATCGAGCCGATCACCCACTGCAGGCTGTCCAGCCGGTCCTGCCAGTGTTGCATGTTGGGGTCCATGTCCGGGTCCATGAGGGTTCCTTCCGCGGCTGCCTTGTCTCGAGCCTACCGCCTCGGGCCACCGGAAAATCAAGTGAAACCAAGTCCCGCAAGCAAATCTGTTTCCCAGCCGCGCTCGTCGCGCTCCCCGGCGGTACCCGCGGCCAAGACATAATGCTCTGGGCCCGTGATGGGCAGCGCCATGTTGTTCGACAATGCGCAGGCGCGGCCGGTCGGGCCGACGACCACCTGGGTGGCGTGCGCGGCAAGCGCCGCGACTTTGGCGGCGCGGGCCTCCGGGGTGGGCTCGATGACGGCGTCGATGTCCTCGTCGGCATACCCGAAGTCGAATTGTTCTTCCGCGGGGATCGTCCACTCGGGCCGCAGGTCTTCGCGGCTCAGCGCGTTCACGCCGGCCGTGTAGGCGCTCAGCGCAAACACCGACCAATAGAACTTGGGCACCGCCCACGGCTCGCCCGGGTAGTCGCTGCTGCCCGAGCCGGCTCCAATACCGGCTCCAATACCGGCTCCAATACCGGCTCCTATACCGGCAGAGGCCACCGCCGCGGTCGTGACCAAGTGGGTGTGGACGTGATCGGGATGGCCGTACCCGCCGTTGGGGTCATAGGTCACGACGACGTGCGGGTGCTGCTCGCGGATAATCGCGACCAGCGCGCCGACCGACTCCCGTTCGTCGGCATCGATGAACCGCTGACGACGCCGCGTGGGGGTGCCGCTCATGCCGGAATCGCGCCAGCGACCCGCGCCGCCGAGATAGACGGGGTCGCTGACGCCCAGGGCATTCAACGCCGCGGTGAGTTCCGCGATTCGGTAACCGCCGAGCTGGTCCGCGCGGTCCACGGCGAGCTCGGCCCACCGATCGCCGATGACCTCGCCCTCCTCGCCCAGGGTGCACGTCACGACGCGCACCTCAGCGCCGCGCGCGGTGTAGTGGGCGATGGTCGCTCCGTTGCTGAGGCTCTCGTCGTCGGGGTGTGCATGGACAAACAGCAGCCGCGGAGTCTCAGGCATGGACGCACCCTACCCGCAGCTCCGAGTCAATACGCTCACCAATACCGAGGTCCCGTGTTTCCCCCGGCCGCAGCAGATAGGAACGCCGGCGGCTACTATCGAGAGATGCCCGCGCTGACCCAGACAACGCCGGCCGGTCGGAGCCGCCGGCGTGGCGAGGTCCTCGAGCGCGCTCTGTACGAGGCCACGCTGGCCGAACTGGCCGAAGTCGGATACGGCGGGCTGACAATGGAAGGGATCGCGGCGCGCGCCCACACCGGCAAGGCGGCGCTGTACCGTCGCTGGTGCAGCAAGCACGACCTGGTCCACGCCGCATTGGTTTTCGCTCTCCCGCCGTTGCCGGAGCCACACTCCGGGCGGTCGGCGAGAGAGAATCTGCTGATGGTGTTCACCGCCCACCGGGACATCTTGGCCGGGAAGACCGCCTTCCCGGGGCTCAACATCATCGGTCAGCTGATGCACGAGCCCGAGCTGCGTGCCATCTTCGCCGACGCGGTGGTGGGCCCTCGCCTCAAGCTGGTGGAATCGATCCTGCGAGCCGCCGTCGAGGACGGCGACCTGGACCCGGCCACGATCACACCGTTCACCGCGAGAATCGGGCCCGCGCTGATCAACCACCAGTCCCTGCTCACCGGGGTGCCACCGAACCGGCGCGAGCTGGCGCACATCGTCGACACCGTGATCCCGCCCAAGGCGCCCCGAGCCTGAGGCGCTCCGCCCTACAGCAGTCCGGCCAGGTCGGCGCCGGCGGCCAGGGTCTGGTCGAAGATGCCCTCGATGCCGCCGATGCTGCCGCCGTTGAAGACTTGGGCCCCGCTGCCGGTCAGGAAAACGGGCGGGACTTGCACACCGCCCAAGAAGCTGTTGACGGTTTGCTCACCGGTGGACAGCACCAGGTCCGGCGCTGCGATCAGATACGACGTAGCTTGCCTCCCCGGCTCACGACATACCACCCGCTACCCCCCACGGCCCGATCGTGCAGGTAATCGCGACGAGCGGAGCGTATCGCCATGTCGTTATGTCGTTGTGAAAAAGGCTATTTGCGCTAAGTGGCCGTTATTGCATTACTGCGCAACGCGCGCGTAACCGTCCCGTTCGAATTGGGTTGGGCCAAGGTGATTTTGGTCGACGCGCAGGTCGCCCCCCGAGCGCTGCGGTTATGGCCCGGTTTTGACCCATTGGCCGGCGTCCCCGACGATGCCGACCGGTACCGCTCCCGACAGGCTGACGTTCTGCACGCTCGGGCCGGCCCCGACGATCGTGGTGTCCTGCAGAATCGGCAAGACGGTCGACATATTCCATATCCGGGGTTCGACCGCGGTGATGACGTCGTTGATGTTCTTGGTGCCATTGAGCGCGGCATCGATGTTCGACTGGATGCTGCGATCGCAGATTCCGGTGAGATTCGACGGCGCTTGCACCAACGCACCGGGTTCGGGCGAGCGACTGGGCGGCGTCTGCGTCGGCGTCGGCGTCGGCGGGGTGGTAGTCGGCGCAGTCCCAGCGGGACCGGGCGGAGTGGTTGCCGCCGCATTGGAGGTCGACACCTGGGTCGTCTGCAGCGCTGGGCAGCCATAGCGCGACGCCAGCAGCGTTGCCAGGTTCCCGCCGGCCTGATGCCACCCGACGATGGCGTCGACCTGGTTGTTGTTCAGCGCGTCGCGATAGAGCGAAACCGGGTCCAGCGCCAGCACCGTCGCAGCGATGCCGACGTTGCGCAACTGGTCGGCGGCCGTGCTGGCCACCGCCACAGAGGTCGGGTCGTTCGCCGCCACCCCGATCACCAGCGAAAGCTGTTGGCCGTCTTTGCTGATTCGGCCGCGGACGACTTCCGACGGCCCGGTACTCGCCGGTGTCGGCGCCGGTGCCGCCGCGGTGTCGCTCTCGACCTTGTATCCGGCTCCCGTCAGCAGCGCCAACGCCGCGGGTGTCGTCATTGCGGGCGGAGCGGTCGGCTCGTAGCCCGGGTCACTAGGCGAACGAATCTGGGCTTGATCGAGCGTGACGGTGTTGTCGCTGCCCGCGCCCACGGCCGCGAGCAGGTCGACGTCGAGCAGCCCCAGAATCGCCTTGCGAACCTGCGTGTCCGACAGCTTGGGCTCGTTGGCGCGCAGCGTGAGCTGCATGGCCCGGGGCGTCACGATCCGGGCGGTTCGCACGTCGGGGATGGCGGACAGTTGCGCGAAGGCGGCCGAACCGCCATGCACCTGGGCCACCTGGGTGTCGCCGTTGCGCACCGAATCCGCCAGCGCGGCCGGTGCGCCGGCACGACGGAAGAGGATCAGCGCGGGCTTGGCCGGCGGCCCCCAGTAGCGGTCGTTGCGGGCGATCAGGATTTCGTCGCGCTGCGGGTCGATGCTCTCCACCCGAAACTGTCCGCCGGTGACCGGCAGCGCCCGGGCCAGCCCGGCCGCGAACCCACCCGGCACGTCCTTGACGATGTGGGCGGGCAGGATGTTGCTGAACAGCTCCTTCCACGCCGGATACGGCTGCGCGAAGGTGACCACCGCCTGCTTGCCGCCCTCGAGCGACTGCACGCCGGTGATCAGGTCGTATCCGGCCGGATCGACCACCCCTGGCTGACCGACCATCTGCCGCCACAAATACCAGAAGTCATCCGCGGCGATCGGGGCGTTATCGGTCCACTGCGCCTCCGGCCGGATCTTGTAGGTCACAATGAACGGGTTTTGGCTGGTCACCTCGGCTGAGACCAACAGCGTCGGGTCCATCTCCCAGCGCGAGCCCGTCGGCGTGTTGGGGTCGGGCACCGGCCGAAAAGCGCTGGGCAACACCAGCGCGCTGATCGCCGCGTTCACCGGCGACAGATCGGACAGCAGATGCGGGTTGAACCCGGCGCCGATCGAGTCGATGCCCATGATGACCTGGGTAGGCCGGGGCGGCGGTGGGGCTGAGTTGTGCGGCGTTTCGGTGCTTTGCGGGGCCGGCGGCGGGTTCACCGTGCACGCCGCCAGCGCTAATCCGATCAGCGAGACGACCACGCCGACCGTCATGAACAAACGGCGGACTCGTCTCGGCATGCCGATCAGGGTATCGAGCAGCCGCCCGGCAGCCCGTCCGACCACGCGGCGTTAACCCCGGGCCTTGGCCCGCGCCCGGCTGCGGGCCCGGGCGGTGGCGTCCAGCTCGACCTTGCGGACCCGCACAATCTCCGGGGTCACCTCGACGCATTCGTCGGGCGCGCAGAACTCCATGGCGCGTTCCAGGTCGAGCTCGAGCGGCTTGGCCAGTGTCTCGATGACATCCGCGGTCGACGACCGCATGTTGGTCAGCTTCTTCTCGCGGGTGACATTGATGTCGAGATCCTCTGGGCGCGGGTTGATTCCGACGACCATGCCCTCGTAAGTGTCCTGGCCGGGCTCGACGAAGAACTGGCCCCGATCGGCGAGTTGGAGCAACGCGAACGGCGTAATGGTGCCGGACCGGTCGGACACCAGCGACCCGGTGTGCCGGGCCCGGATCTCGCCCGCCCACGGCTTGTATCCGTCGAACACCGCGTGCCCGACGCCGGTGCCGCGCGTCTCGGTGAGAAAGTCTGTGCGCCAACCGATCAGGCCGCGGCTGGGAACCACGAAGTCCATGCGCACCCAGCCGGTGGTGTGGTTGGCCATCTCGACCATGCGTCCCTTGCGCGCGGCCATCAGTTGGGTGACGGCGCCGACGTACTCCTCCGGGCAGTCGACGGTCATTGCCTCGAACGGCTCGCACAGCCTGCCGTCGACGGTCTTGGTCACCACCTGCGGCTTTCCCACGGTCAATTCGAACCCCTCGCGGCGCATCTGCTCGACCAGCACGGCCAGCGCCAGCTCGCCGCGGCCCTGCACCTCCCAGGCGTCCGGCGCGCCGATGTCGACCACGCGGATCGACACGTTGCCCACCAGCTCGGCGTCCAGCCGGTTGCGGATCATCCGCGCGGTCAGCTTGTGGCCGGACACCTTGCCGGCCAACGGCGAGGTGTTGGTCCCGATGGTGACCGAGATGGCCGGCTCGTCGACCGTAATCCTCGGCAGCGCAACGGGATTCTCCAGATCGGCCAGCGTGTCGCCGATCATGATCTCCGGCAGGCCGGCGACGGCAACGATATCGCCGGCGACGGCCTCGTCGGTCGGGCTGCGTTCCACACCCTCGGTGGCCAGCAACTCGGTGATCTTGGCGGTGGCGGTGCCCTGTTGGCGGAGCCACGCCACCTGCTGGCCCTTGCGGATGCGTCCGTTGTAGATGCGGATCAGCGCCAGCCGGCCCAGGAACGTCGACGCATCGAGGTTGGTGACGAGCGCCTGCAGCGGCGCGCCGGGATCCCCTTGGGGCGCCGGTACGTACTTCTCCAGGACCTCGAACAGCGGGTCCAGGTTGGTGCCGTCGGGGATCTGCCCGTCCGCCGGCTGGGTGGTGCTGGCCACCCCGGCGCGCCCCGATGCGTACAGCGTCGGCAGCCCCAGCGCGTGCTCGGCGGCCTTGGCCGCCTCGTCGTCGAGATCCGAGGCGACGTCGAGCAGCAGGTCGTGGCTGGCCTCGACGACCTCGGCGATGCGCGCGTCCGGACGGTCCGTCTTGTTGACGACGAGAATCACGGGAAGGTGGGCGGCCAGGGCCTTACGCAGCACGAACCGGGTCTGCGGCAGCGGCCCCTCCGACGCGTCGACCAGCAGCAACACCCCGTCCACCATGGACAGTCCACGCTCGACCTCGCCACCGAAGTCGGCGTGCCCGGGCGTGTCGATGACGTTGATCACCGTCACTGTCCCGTCGGGGTGGTGGCGGTGCACGGCGGTGTTCTTGGCGAGGATGGTGATGCCCTTTTCGCGTTCCAGGTCCCCGGTGTCCATCACGCGGTCCTGCAGCTCACCGCGCTCCTGCAACGCGCCGGACTGCCGCAGCATGGCGTCGACCAGGGTGGTTTTGCCGTGGTCGACGTGGGCGACAATGGCGACATTGCGGAATGGCACGTCGGTGATTGTGGCAGCGGGGGCGGCGGATAGCGAACTGGCAGGTGCGCCCCGCCGCTCGTCCGATGTGCTTCCTGGGGCCGTCTGCAGCGGCGTGGCGTCACCCCTGGATGCACGGGTCAACGCCCAGACCGGGGGCCACACCCTGACCGCCCATGCGATGGCGCGGCGACGTTGAGTCTGGCGGCGTTGGGTGTGCGGTGGCGGTGTGGTCGGTCGGCGTGTCGTCGCCCTGGCTGCACAACGAAAGCCCGCGACGCACACTTAACGGCGCCGCGCCGTCGGGCATCCGGTGTGAGACGATCGCGCCGCACACGTAGATGCCGTTGGCGTTCACCGCCTCGACCCAATCGTTGTTATGAGGCCCCGTCTAGCAGGGCCTGCCGCAAATCTCCCAGCCAGCCGCGGTCGGCGGGCACCCAGTCGACGTCGATCAGCTCTGCCGCCGTCAGCCAGCGCAACGCCCGGTGGTCGTGCGCCTGTGGTTCACCGCGAATCAGACGCACGCGATAAGCCCGCAGCGTGGTCACGGCATTCACCGCGACGTCATCGCCGAGGCGGTCCCCGACCGCAACGTCCACGGTCGCCACGCCCAGCTCCTCGGACAACTCACGAGCCAGCGCTTCGGGTTCGGTCTCGCCGGGCGCGACCTTGCCGCCGGGCAACTCCCAGCGGCCGGCCAACTCCGGCGGCCGGATGCGTTGCGCCACCAAAAGCCTAGAGCAACGGATCACGGCTGCCGCGACGACGATCTGGGTCGGCATGGCCAGTGACGGTATACGGTCGGCACCCCGACGGCGTTAGGCGGCTGGATTGCGCGATGCTGCGACCGCTGGCCCCGATCACGAATCGCGGGTCGGTGCAGCGAGTATGTTCGGCGATATGGCTGTGTTAACGGATGAGGAAGTGGACGCCGCACTGCCCGACCTCGACGGATGGGAGCGCGTTGATGGCGCCCTGCGCCGGTCGATCAAATTCCCGTCGTTTCTTGCCGGGATTGACGCCGTGCGCCGGGTTGCCGAGCACGCAGAAAGCAAGGACCACCACCCGGATATCGACATCCGTTGGCGGACTGTCACTTTCGCGCTCGTCACACATTCGGAGGGTGGCATCACCGACAAGGACGTCGCGATGGCGCGCGCCATCGACGGAATCGTCGGAAGCTAGTCGAGCCGGCCACCTTTTTCGTCGACGGTCACACTGGCGTGACGCTCGGAGCCGGCGGTCACACTGATGTGACGGTCGGCGCGGTGACCGGTCGCCACGATCCAGGCCAGGGTCGCCACGGCCGCCACGATGTAGACCAATCCGGCCCAGGCCATATACCACGGTCTGCTGATCTGCCAGATCGTCGGTTGCGCAAAGCTCAGCAACCACGGCACGCCAATGATGGTGAGCGCCAACCAACCCCAACCCACCGTCCGTGCGCCGCGGAGCTCGCGCAGTGGCCCGTGAATCGCCCATATCATCAGCGGCACCAGCCACACCCAGTGGTGGGTCCAGGAGATCGGTGAGAGCAGCAGGCCGAACAGTTCGACCACCAACAATTTGCCCAGCCGATCCGGGCCGTCCAGCGCCCGCCAGGCCAAGACGGCCAGTACCGCGGTGACGGCGATGGCCGTCACCACGGGTGGGCCGTAGCCGGCGTCGTGGCCCAGGATCCGCGAAATGCCGCCGCGCCAAGATTGATTGAACGAGGTGGCGATCGGACCGACCCGGTGTGCGTCGCCCAGCAGTTTGGTGAAGTAGAAGCGGGTCTGATCGCCCACGACCCAAACCGACACCGCGATGGTGGCAAGGAACACGACCATCGAAAACACCGCCGCGGCCCACCGCCGAACGCCCACCAAGTAGATGCCGGAGACCGCCGGCGTCAACTTGATTCCGGCCGCCACGCCGACCAGCAGCCCCGACAGCCACCACCGCGTGGTGGCAACCGCCCAGAGCACCGCCAGCATGAGCAACACGTTGACCTGCCCGTAGTCGAATGTGCTGCGCAGCGGCTCAATCCAGATGGTCACCGCCGTCCACAGCATCGCGACGCGGTGACCGCCCGCGCCGGCGCCGATCAAACGCTGGCTGATCCGAACGGACCCGTACAGGGCGGCCATCGTGGCGATCTGCCACAGAAACGCGACCAGGCCGAACGGTAAGAGATGCAGCGGGTAGAAGACGACAGCCGCGAACGGCGGATAGGTGAATGGCAGCGGAAAGTCCGGGGTCTGCTCGGCGTAGACGTAGCTGTAGAGGGTGCCGGGACGGTCGATGGCGGCGGCGCCGCCGAGGTAGACGTGCAGGTCGACGAAGTTGGCGCCGTGGGGCGTCAGGTATGTCCAGGCCAGCCGGGCTGCGACGCTGGTGATCAACAGCAGCGGCGCGGCCGCTTGCAGCAGACTCGCGGACCGCCGAGTTTCCGGTGCCGCCACGGCGGCCGAGGTGGTGTCTATCAGCCCGACTTTAGCGATCGCGGCGAATCCCGCGGCGTTGTCGGCCGTCATCACGGGTCGCGGCGCGGCCGTGGACTTTGCCGGGGAGGCCCTCGACCGAAGCGGCGGCCAGGACCTTCGGGAGTCGGGTAACCGCTGGCACTCGTATCCGTAACGATCGGATAAATGCCACACGTGTCACTTGAGTCACACCAGTATCAACGTAGCTTCAGGCACGGACCTGTCGTCGATAACCAGGGAGAGTCATGCCAACCATCTGGACTTACTTGCGTGCAACCGCCGTCGTAGTCGGTTCGTCCGCCGCGCTACTGACTGGCGGTATCGCCCACGCCGATCCTGTACCGGCTCCGCCGGTGCCGAACATTCCGCAGCAGCTGATCAGTTCGGTGGCCAACGCGCCTCAGATCCTGCAGAACCTCGCCACCGCGCTGGGCGCGACGCCGCCGGCGGCGCCGACCGCTCCGGGCATCAGCTTCCCGGGGGTGCCCCCGGCCGCCGCAACCGCACCCGTGTCGGCTGCGGCGGGCCTCCCCTCGCTTCCCGGGCTGACAACGCCGACCGCACCCGCCGCCCCGGCTACGCCTGGTCTTCCGGGGATGATTTCGGGCTTGCTGCAGCAGGCACCCGCGGCACCCGCCGCCCCGGCCGCTCCGTCGATCCCGGGCCTGCCGGCCATTCCGGGGCTGTCGACGCCGGCCGCTCCCGCCACGCCGCCCGCGCCTCAGCTCCCGCAGGCGAAGGTCGACATGCCGGCGCTGCCGTCCGGCCTGCCGGTCAACGTGCCCCCGCAGTTGACCCTTCCGCAGGACCTGCCGGCACTGGCGTCGGGTCAGGCTCCGGCCGCGCCGGCGCCTGCTGCCAGCCCCGCTGGACCGATGGCGCCGCTGATTTCCGCCCTGCCCTGAGTAACCCCTCAGACAGCTGAGCCACTAACCAAGACCGGAGGAATTCGTGGCAACCACCTGGACTCTGTCGAAAGGTTTGGCCGCTGTCGTCACGGCGACGGCTGCCGCGTTCGGGACGTGCCCGAGCGCGGCAGCCGACCCGGCGGCGCCGCAGCCGGCTAACACCCAGCAACTCCCGGGCCTGCCGGCGCTATCGCAGCTGAGCCCGATCATCCAGCAGGCGGCGACCAACCCTCAGCAGGCGACCCAGCTGCTGATGGCCGCTGCGCAGGCTTTCGCCCACAACCCGACGGCACCCGCCGAATCGAAGAACGTTGCCACATCGGTCAATCAGTTCGTACAGGATCCGGGCGCGACCCCGCCGGACGCCGGCCCGGTGCAGCACGTGCCGGCGGCGGGCTTGGAGCCCGGCGCCCAGGCGCACCTGCCGACGGGCATCGACCCGGCCCACGCGGCGGGTCCCCCACCGGTGGCGGCCCCGCCGGTGGCCACGCCCCCTGCGGCTGCACCGGCACCCGGGCCGGTCGAACCCGTCGCAGCACCCGCTCCGGCGCCGCCGGCACCGGTGGGCGCACCCGCGGCACCGGCTCCCGCCCCCGCCGCGGCTCCGGGCTTCGGTCCTGACGCGCCGCCCACGCAGGACTTCATATATCCCTCGATCGGCACCAATTGCCTTGCGGACGGCACCAGCTCGATCGCCACCGCGCTGTCGGTAGCGGGCCCGGCCAAGATCCCGACTCCCGGCCCGGGGCCGGGGCAGACCGCTTACGTGTTCACGGCTGTCGGCACCCCTGGACCGGCCGAGGTGCAGAAGTTGCCGCTGAACGTCACCTGGGTCAACCTGACCACGGGCAAGTCCGGGACGATTTCGCTCACGCCCCGCACCGACATCAATCCCGACGGGCCAACGACGTTGACCGCGGTTGCCGACACCGGCTCGGGCAGCATCATGTCGACCATCTTTGGGCAGGTCACCACCAAGGAACGGCAGTGCCAGTTCATGCCCACCATCGGTTCGACGGTGGTGCCTTGAGAGGTCAAGGGGTTAACGCCCTACGCAGCCGCGAGCGCGCGCAGATGTACACCGCTGACAGCGTGTCTCCGTGCAGACACGCGCGCTCGCCGCATGTGGGGTAGTAAGCCCTAGTAAGCCATGAACAGGATCGCGTCGCGGTCGTAGTCGAGACCGGGGTGCACGCTCGCGAGGTGAGCCTGGGTCAGCTCGACCAGCTCGTCCTCGTCCTTGCCGACGATGGCTTCCCCGCACGGACACGTTAGGTGTGTCTTCACGTTGCTGCCTTTCCCTTCGCTGCTGCCTTCATCTGCTTCTTGTGTGAACGCACCTGCGCGAGCGAGCGGGCGTCGACGATGTCGGCGACGGACACGTGCGTGCCGGGCCGGCCGAACTCCCCGGCGGCTTCCCGCCAGCCCGTTGGCGTCACGCCGTACTGCTTGCCCAGCAGGGCCAGAAAGATCCGCGCCTTCTGCTCCCCGAAGCCGGGCAGTCCCTTGAGCCGCCGCAGCAGCTCGTTCCCGTCGGGCTCGCCGGCCGTCCACAATCGGGCCGCATCGCCGTCGTAGCGGTCCACGATGATTTGGGCGAGGGCCTGGATGCGCTTGGCCATCGAACCCGGAAAGCGATGGATGGCAGGCTTTTCCGAGCATAGTGCCGCGAATTTGTCCGGGTCGTAGTCCGCGATCTCCCCGGCGTCGAACCCGCCCATCCGATCCGCGATCTTCTTCGGTCCCGCGAAGGCGGTTTCCATCGGCACCTGTTGGTCGAGCAGCATGCCGACGAGCAAGGCGAATGGATTGTCGTCCAGCAGGGCGTCGGCGCCCGGGTCCTGGACGAGCTGCAGTTTCGGCACGTAGACAGTTTAGATCCGGGATGAAAGCACGGCCCCAGAGCCCGGCGGCCGCGGGCCGCGGTCAGGTTGGTGCGCGCCAATCTTCACGTGCCACTCGGCTTTCGGAATGCGGTGTCATCAGCCGCTCTTGCGGCGGAATTCCCGACGGCCCTCCACCGGGCCGTGCGCCCGCGACTGCTTGCCGCTGGCGTCCTTGTGATCGGATCCGCCCGACGACTTCGCCATCTTGCGATCGAGGGCTTCCCGGAACTTGCGCTTGGTTTCGTCCTCCGGAGCCGACTCGGAAGACTTCGATGCTGTCATAGCGGGAGCCTAGCTCTACCGGACGCCCGGGGGCATGCCGTACACGTGGGAGATCGGCAGTGTCAGCAGCACCCGCCGGTCGGTGACCATCGCCTGGCGGTAGTCGTCCCAGTCCGGGTGCTCACCGGCGATGTTGCGATACAAGGCAATCAGCGCCTCGACGGTGTCGTCGTCCGGCGCGGTGGCCGGCGGGGTCAGTTTCGCGGTGCCTTCGGCGACGGCATACGACCATCCGTCGTCGGCGTCCACCAGGATCGACGCCCGCGGGTCGCGGCGCAGGTTGCGCGTCTTGGCTCGCGGCTCGGTGACCGAGACCTGGATCAGCAGTTTGCGCGGGTCGAAGTGATACTGCACGTTCGACAGCTGCGGGCGCCCGTCACGTTTGATGGTGGCCAGCACCCCGAGGGAGTTCCCGCTGATCACGGCCAACAGCTTGTCGTCGAACACCTGGCGTCCCATGCCGAAAGCCTACGTCGCGCGCCGGTGCGGCCGGTCCCGGATCGCGTCGCCGCGGGCCAAGCTGATGGAATCGTTTCATGACCAGGTACGCGGCGTTCCTGCGAGGCGTGAACGTCGGCGGGATCAACCTCAAAATGGCCGAGGTGGCCGACGCCCTGGCCAACGCCGGATTCACCAGCGTGCGGACCATCCTGGCCAGCGGCAACGTGCTTCTGGAGTCGTCCGCCGGAACAGCCGCAGTGCGCAAGAAAGCCGAGGCCGCGTTGCGCGCGAGGTTCGGCTATGACGCATGGGTACTGGTTTACGACATCGAGACGGTGCGCGGCCTCGTCAACGCCTGCCCCTTCGAACCCGAGGCGGACGGCTACCAGTCGTACGTCACGTTCGTCGCCGACGCCGCGGTGCTCGACGAGCTCGCCGGGCTGGCCGGGCCGCAAGAGAGGATCGGCCGCGGTGACGGCGTCATCTATTGGCAGGTCCCCAAGGGCACCACCCTGGACAGCACGATCGGCAAGACGATGGGCAAACCGCGCTACAAGTCCTCGACCACGACTCGCAACCTGCGCACGCTGGCCAAGGTGTTGCGGCGAACCTAGCGCGCCAAGCTCACTCGTCCGGCACGTTCGTCAGGTAGCGCATCGCGTCGGACTTGGTCAGCCCCAACGCCTTGGCTACGCCGACGTACTCTTTGGCAGCGGCGGCCATCGCGGCATCGGTCGGATCGAACCGGGAGATGAAAGTGCCGAAGCGCCCCCGCGTTTCGACAATCGCCGCCGACTCCAGCTCACGATAGGCGCGGGCCACGGTGTTTGCCGCGACACCAAGCTGACCGGCCAAGTCACGCACCGTCGGGAGCCGGCTCCCGGGCGGCAGCGCGCCGTTCCGGACTCCGTCGATAACCTGGCTTCTGAGCTGGTCGAACAGCGGTTTGCCCGCCTTCACGTCGACCCGTAACCAATCCTGCAGCTCCACCGACCCAGTATCCCGCATGCGCGACTATCTTTGTGGGATGCGAGTAACTGTGCTCAGCGGCGCGGGGATCTCCGCGGAGAGTGGCGTGCCGACATTCCGCGACGACAAGAACGGATTGTGGGCCCGCTTCGACCCATACGAGCTGTCCAGCACACAAGGGTGGCGCGACAATCCCGAGCGGGTCTGGGGGTGGTACCTGTGGCGTCACTATCTGGTGGCCAACGTGCAACCCAACGAAGGGCACCGCGCCGTCGCCGACTGGCAGAAGCACGTCGACGTCAACGTCATCACCCAGAACGTCGACGACTTGCACGAGCGCGCCGGTAGCGCACCGGTGCACCACCTACACGGGAGCCTTTTCGAGTTCCGTTGTGCCCGTTGCGACTTGCCCTACACCGGCATGCTGCCGCGGATGCCCGAGCCGGCGCTGGAGGTGGAGCCTCCGGTCTGCCACTGCGGCGGGTTGGTCCGGCCCGACATCGTGTGGTTCGGTGAGCCGTTGCCCGACGAGCCGTGGCAGCGCGCCGTCGAGGCGACCGAAGCGGCGGACGTGATGGTGGTGGTGGGGACCTCGGCCATGGTCTACCCGGCGGCCGGGCTGGCCGAACTGGCGCTGTCGCGCGGCACCGCCGTAATCGAGGTCAATCCCGAGGTCACGCCGCTGTCCCGGAGCGCCACGATCAGCGTGCGGGAGACCGCGAGCCAGGCTTTGCCCGGCCTGTTGGAGCGGCTGCCCGCCCTGCTGACGTAGTCCCGTCGAGCATCGAGCCCGCGTCGAAACTGAATCGGCCGCCCCGAGCCTGCGCACAGATCGCGGTTCGCGGGCCGGGCCACGCCGTGAGCGCAGGCTCGACTCAACGAATCAAGGCCGGCGCGCGCGGCCCAACGCCAGCTCCGACACCGGCATAGGAGCCCAGACTGGGAGCGTCAACTCGCGCCGGGACGTGTCAACCTCGAAACCGGCCTCGAGGATCGAGCGCTCGGTATCGCGATGGGTGTGGCAGTTACCCAACAACCTGGGCCACAGCGTCGCGTCGGCGAGCCGCTGGAACCGGCCGCGCACACCGGCGCTCGCCACATGCTCGAGGTACCGCAGCTCCCCGCCCGGACGCAGCAATGAATACAGCCGCTGCAGGACGCTGTCGGGGTCGCGCACCGAGCACAGCACCAGCGAGCACACCACGGCGTCGAAAGGCTCGTCAGCGCTGAACCCCTCCGCGGTCTCGGCCGTCACGGCAACCGGAACGGGCACCACGTCGGCTGCGGCGCGGGCCTGGGCCACCAGCCGCGGCTCGGGCTCGACCGCCACCACCTGTTGGACCGTGTCGGGGTAGTGGCGAAAGTTCGTCCCGATGCCGGCGCCGACTTCCAGCACCCGGCCCGACAAGCCGGCCAGGTTCTCCCGGCGAAGGGCCCGAATCGCCTGGGCTTCGTGGGTGGCGACGACGGGCCATATCCGCGCGAAGAACGGATTGTCGACGTTCGACGCGACTGCCTGCTTCATGTCCAAGGGTCCTCCCACTGCCGGTGCGCCGCCACCCACGCCGCCAGCTTCTGGGGCGTGGCATCCGTGCCGCAGTACCCGATCACCACCTGCCCGCAGGAGACCGAGCACAGCACCCGGTCGGCGAACGCCTCGGCATCGCCGACCGGCAAGTGCGGCTTGGCGATCACCATAGCCGCCAGCCCATGCGCCGCGCTCCAGAATTGCAGGGCGACTTCGGTCGGGTCGTCAGGCCCGAGTCGAGCTTTTCGAAGTAACGCGCGCACACCGCGTCCAGCAGGGCCTCTTTGTCGGCGGACCCAGACGTCAACCAATCTTGGTCACCGACTCCGTGATCACGCGACCGTTGTGCTGCAACGGTTCCCTGGTCGGCTCCTCGGCCGGCTCGAATTGCGACGTCTCCCCGGCGGGTCCCTCGCTGACGCCGAACCGCTCGTGCAGCCACACCAGCGGCTTGGGCGCCCACCAATTCCATCGGCCCATCACATGCATGAACGCCGGAACGAGGACCATCCGGACCAGGGTGGCGTCGGCGAACACGGCAAGCGTCAAGCCCAGGCCGAACATCCGCATGAACGATACGTGAGCGGCGATCAGCGCGGCGAAGGACATCGACATCACCAGCGCGGCGGCGGTGATCACCCGGCCGGTGCGCGCCACGCCCAGCGCCACGCTTTCGTCGTTGGCGGCGTACGCCTGGGCCTTGGTCGGTGTCGCCGGCCGGGCGGCGCCGGACTGCAGCCAGTACTCGCGGATCCGGGAGACCAGGAACACCTCGTAGTCCATGGAAAGCCCGAACGCGATGCAGAACAGCAGCACCGGCATGTTCGCCACCAGCGTGCCGCTCGGCGTCGTCCCTAAGGCGCCCAGATGGCCGTCCTGGAAGATCCACACCAGCGCACCGAACGCCCCGGTCAACGACAGGACGTTGCAGACGAGCGCCTTCAGCGGCAGCACCACACTGCCGGTGAGCAGGAACAGCAATACGAAGGTGATGGCGGCCATCAGCCCGAGCACCAGCGGAAGCCGGTTCGTCACGGCGTCGACGCTGTCGCGGTTGACCTGCGCGACGCCGGCCATCTCGACGGTCCGGCCGGCGGGCCCGGCGACCCCGTGCAACCGCCGGAGCTGGGTGTCGGAGGCTTGGGAGAACAGCGGCGCCGTGCTGCTGACGGTCAAGAAGGCGCTGCCGTCGGCGATCCCGGTGGCCGCGGCGGGCGGTCCCACCCGCTTCCCGCCGATGAACGTCCCGCTCGGGGCCGTCACCGCCGACACGTCGGGAACCCGGGAGAGGTCGGCGGCGTACTGGTCAAGGTCCGCGGGGCTCAGGACCCCGGCGTCGGGGACGACGACGGGCACCGCAGTCGCCGAGTCGTTCGTGAAGTTGGTGCGCATCTGGTCACCGACCTGATGGGCCGACGACGAACGCGGTAACACCCGGTCGTCGGGGAAGCCCCATTTGACCGAGGTGAACGGGAGCCCGAGCAGCACCAGCAGCGCGATGACGGCCGTACCGATCGGCAGCCAGCGCCGCATCACGAATTTGCTCGACCGGTACCAGAACAATTCCTCGACCGGCTTGTACACCGGATCGGGACCCCCCCGTTTTTCAGGCAGCGTCCGTCGCACCAGCCGGCGCACGTCCAGTGCGTCCAGCCGGGGACCCAGCAGCACGATGGCGGCAGGCGTGATGACGATGGAGGCGGTGGCGACGAAGGCCACGGTGGCCACCCCGGCATAGGCGAACGACTTCAGGAAGTACATCGGGAAGAGCGCCGTCGCCGACATGGACAGCGCCACGGTCACCGCAGAGAACAGCACCGTGCGGCCCGAAGTCGCCATGGTCCGGATCAGCGCCTCGTCCCGGTCACTGCCCGCGGCCAACTCGTCGCGGTACCGGCTGACGATCAGCAGCGTGTAGTCGATGGCCAACGCCAGGCCCAGCGCGGTGCTGAGGTTGAGCGCAAAGATCGAGACTTCAGTGGTGAACGTGATCAGCCGCAGCACCGACATCGACCCGACGACGGCCAGCGCCCCGAGGGTCATCGGCAACGCCGCCGCCAGCAGCCCGCCGAACGCCCACACCAGCACCAGAAAGCTCAGCGGGATGGCGATGACCTCCATCACCAGCAGATCTTCCTGGTTCTGCTTGTTCATCTGGGCGTACTCCATCGCCGGCCCCCCGGCGCGGACTGTCACGCCGTCACGGTCGTGGACGAACTCATCGGACAGGGTTTGGGCGTTCTTCTGCGCTTTGTTCTCGCCGCCTTTGAGGTTGACGACGATCAAGCCCGACTTCCCGTCGGTGCTGAGGAGGTTCTTCGCGGCCCGCGGCGACGCGGTCCAGGCCGACGACACGTTGTAGACCAACGGCGAATGCTGGAAATCGCCGGTGAGGTTGGTGGCCACCTTGCGGGCCTGATCGCTGTTGGCGCCCGCCGGTGCGGTCACCAGGATCAGCATCTGCTGACCGCTCTGCCCGAATTTGTCGGTCAGCACACCGATGGCACGGGCCGATTCCGAGTTCGGATCTTGGAAGCCCCCCGCGGAGAGGCTCTTGGCGACCGGGACGCCGAAGACCGCGGCGGCGATGAAAATCAGGAACCCGGCGGCGGCTATGCGTCGCGGCGCCCGGATGGCCAAACGAGCGATCCGCTG
The DNA here is from genome assembly GCA_963785625.1 of uncultured Actinomycetota bacterium. Taxonomy (GTDB): domain Bacteria; phylum Actinomycetota; class Actinomycetes; order Mycobacteriales; family Mycobacteriaceae; genus Mycobacterium. The sequence goes on from CAWAWC010000003.1 coordinate 149,265, forward strand.
CAGCATGTTCAAGCCCTCCCCGAGGCCGGTGCCTCCCGCGCTGGCCGCTTGCTTGCAATCCGCGAAAACTTACTAAGGCTAACTTACAAGCGTCAAACAACGCCTGCCATTACGACGAGGTCGGGCGACCCCGGGTTCACCGCGATCTCAAACCGCCGCGCCCTAAGGGTCCGGCGAGAAAAATGTGCCGCAAATAAGCCGTTCAAGCCGCGAATCCGGTGGGCCGACGACCGAAAAGCTACTCGCCGGTAAATTGCCACCATTTTCCGAATCGAGGCTCAAAGATTCCTTAAAGGTGGCCCATACGCTCAGTGTCATGTGGATCGACGACACAAGTGCCGACGTCATCAAAGCTGACTTCGAGGCCCTCTACCACGGCGACATGCTGGTGGAAGGCGAGACCTCCGAGCAGCTCGAAGACTCCCAGCCCCTGCCCACGGCTAGCTGAGCACGACCATGAGTCTGCTTGCACGGCTGCTAATGGCCGAACCCGCCGTCAGTCGATGGTTCCATCGATAATCTGAGCTTCATTCGCAACGAAAGCCCCTTGCTCGTCGCGGGGGGCTTTCGTTTGTCGGGTCGCTGGTATCCGGGTCAGCGGGGCGCCATGCGGATGGCGCCATCCAGCCGGATGACCTCGCCGTTGAGCATCGGGTTTTCGATGATGTGCACCGCGAGAGCCCCGTACTCGTCCGGTTTGCCCAGTCGCGACGGGTGTGGCACCTGCTTACCCAGTGACTCCCTGGCCGGTTCCGGCAGACCGGCCAGCAGGGGCGTGTCGAACAGGCCGGGCGCGATGGTGACCACCCGGATGAGGTGGCTGGCCAGGTCGCGGGCGATGGGCAGGGTCATGCCGACCACGCCGCCCTTGGACGCGGAGTAGGCGGCCTGGCCGATCTGGCCGTCGAACGCCGCCACCGAGGCGGTGTTGACGATGACGCCGCGCTCTGGTGTGTCCGAGGGGCCGACGGGTTCGGTCTTGGAGATCCGTTCGGCGGCCAGCCGCAGCACGTTGAAGGTGCCGACCAGGTTGATGTCCACGACCTTGCGGAAGGCGTCGAGCGGGAAGACGCCGTCGCGGCCCAGCACTCGGACGGCGTTGCCGGTGCCGGCGCAGTTCACGACGATGCGCAGCGGACCGAGCGACTCGGCCTTATCCAGCGCCTTGGCGACACCGGCTTCGTCGGTGACGTCGGTCTGCGCGAAGTGCGCGCGGTCACCCAGCTCGCGAACCGCCTCTTCGCCCCGCAGGTCCAGGACCACGACCTGCGCCCCGGCGTCCAGGAGGCGCTTCGTGGTGGCCAGGCCCAGGCCTGACGCGCCCCCGGTGACGACGGCTACGGCGTCTTTGATCTCCATCCGAGTCCTCCCTAATCCAGCCAACCAGTTGGTTGGTGACTATACCCAGTCCTTGAGCACCGCTGCGATGTCGTCCAGCGGCGCCGCGGGGGGCCGTGGGGTGTCGGGCGCGGTGCGGGAGAACCGCGGCGCCGGCAACGGTTGCAGACCACCGTCGACCTCGTAGAACGTGTTCCGCTCGGTGATGTGCGGCTCGGTGTGCACCTCGCCGAACGCCAGCACCGGCGTCACGCAGGCGTCGGAGTCGGCGAACACCTTGGCCCAGTGGTCGCGGTCACGGCTGGCGAACCTCTCCGTGAGCACCGCCCGCAGCTCGGGCCAGCGGGCGACGTCGTTCTGGGCGGGCAGGTCCGCGGCGTCCAGGCCCAACCCGGCCAGCATGGCCGCATAGAACTGTGGCTCGATGGCGCCGACGGCGACGTAGCGCCCATCGGAGCACTCGTAGGTGTCGTAGTAGGGGGCGCCGCCGTCGAGCATGTTCGTGCCGCGCTCGTCCGACCACATGCCCATGCCCCGCATCGCCCACATCATCTGGATCAGCACGCTGGAGCCGTCGACCATCGCGGCGTCGATGACCTGCCCCCTGCCGGAGCTTTGCCGCTCCCACAACGCGGCCAGGATGCCGACCAGCAAGAACATCGAGCCGCCGCCGAAGTCGCCGACCAGATTCAGCGGCGGCACCGGGCGCTCGTTCACCCGGCCGATCGAATGCAGGATCCCATTCAGCGAGATGTAGTTGATGTCGTGGCCGGCTTGCTGACTGCGCGGGCCGCTCTGCCCCCAGCCGGTCATCCGGGCGTAGATCAGCCGCTCGTTGACCTCGGCGCACTGCTCGGGGCCGAGGCCCAGCCGCTCGGTGACGCCGGGGCGGTAGCCCTCGATCAACACGTCGGCTTTCGCGACGAGCTGCAGGACAAGATTGCGCCCCTCGTCGGACTTGAGGTCGGCCGTCACGACGCGCCGGTTGCGCAGCATCGCGTCCTTCGCGGCGCCACGGGGCCCGCCCGACGGGCGATCGATGCGGACCACGTCGGCTCCGAGGTCGCCCAGGATCATCGCGGCATGCGGCCCCGGTCCGATGCCCGCCAGCTCGACAACGCGCAATCCACTCAACGGTCCAGCCACGATCCACCGACCTTTCGTCTGCTTTGACGCCCTCGACCGGCATCGGGGAAGAACCGGCCGTTCGCATCTTCGCAGCAGCCCTCGGCGGGCGCGCACCCCGGTCACCTAAGGTGAGCGCATGCCGGAATCCGGGATCGACACGCTAACCCCCGTCCGAGGACTCGTCGTCTCGCTGGCCGACGGTGTGCTTTCGGTGACCATCGACCGCCACGACAGCCTGAACTCGCTGAGCCCTCCGGTGATCACCGGGCTCGCCGACGTGATGGAACGCGCCGCCACCGACCCCCGGGTCAAAGTGGTGCGCCTGGGCGGTGCGGGTCGCGGCTTCTGCTCCGGAGCGGGCATCAGCGCCGACGACATCTCCGGCGGCGGCGGGATGACGCCGGACGAGATCGTCCTGGAGATCAACCGGCTGGTGCAGGCCATCGCCGCGCTGCCGCACCCGGTGGTCGCCGTTGTCCAGGGCCCGGCCGCCGGCGTGGGCGTATCCCTCGCCCTGGCCTGTGACGTCGTACTGGCTTCTGAGAAGGCGTTCTTCATGCTTGCGTTCACCAAGATCGGGTTGATGCCCGACGGGGGCGCTTCGGCCTTGGTCGCCGCCGCGGTCGGCCGGATCCGGGCGATGCAGATGGCGCTGCTGCCCGAACGACTGCCGGCCACCGAGGCCCTAACCTGGGGCCTGGTCACCGCCGTGTATCCCGCGGACGACTTCGAGGCCGAGGTGGACAAGGTGATCGAAAGGCTGTTGACCGGCCCCGCGGTGGCGTTCGCCAAGACGAAGCACGCGATCAATGCGGCCACGCTCACCGAGTTGAAGCCGGCCCTGCAGCGGGAATTCGACGGGCAGTCGGGCCTGCTCGTGTCACACGACTTCAAAGAGGGCACAACCGCTTTCCAGCAGCGGCGGACTCCCCACTTCGCCGACCGCTGAAAGCACAAGCGCTTACGTGCGCCCGAACCGGCAATCCTTCCCTACGTCGGGTCCGAATATCTGACAGGCGAGGAGCGGAGCATCGATGGTTGAACAGGTTCGCTGTCTGGTGACCGGAGCCACCGGCTACATCGGCGCCCGGCTGGTGCCGCGACTGCTCGATGAGGGCCACCGAGTCCGCGCCCTGGCGCGCAACCCGACGAAGCTGGCCGACGTGCCATGGCGGGAACAGGCGTCCGAACAGGCATCCGAACAGGCACAGGTGGCTCGCGGCGACTTGGGCGAGGTCGATTCGCTGATTGCGGCCTTCGACGGCATCGACGTCGTGTACTACCTGGTGCACTCGATGGGCACGTCGAAGAATTTCGCCGACGAGGAAGCCCGCGCGGTCGGCAACGTCGTGACTGCCGCGCGCCGCACCGGGGTGCGGCGGGTGGTGTATCTGAGCGGGCTGCATCCGGAGAGCGGCAAGCTCTCGCCGCATCTCGAGTCCCGCAAGGCCGTGGGTGACGCCCTCGTCGAGTCCGGCATCGAGACCGTGGTGCTGCAGGCCGGGGTCGTGGTCGGTTCGGGGTCGGCGTCTTTCGAGATGATCCGCCACCTCACCGACCGGTTGCCGGTGATGACCACGCCGAAGTGGGTGCACAACAGGATCCAGCCGATCGCGGTGCGCGACGTGCTGTATTACCTCGTCGCCGCGGCCACCGCGCCCGTGCGGTCGTCGGGGATCTGGGATATCGGCGGGCCCGATGTGCTGGAGTACGGCGACATGATGCGGGTGTACGCCGACGTGGCGGGGCTGGGTAAGCGCTACCTGATCGTGCTGCCGTTTCTCACGCCGACGATCGCCAGCCTTTGGGTGGGTACCGTGACTCCCATTCCTCCGGGACTGGCGCGGCCGCTGATCGAATCGCTGGAATGCGACGCGGTGATGCGTAACCGCGATATCGACAGCATCATCGAGCCGCCGCCGGGCGGCCTGACGGGCTACCGCCGCGCGGTCGAGCTGGCGCTCGCCCGGACGGCGCGCGGCCTGCCCGACGCCACGTGGTCGTCGTTGCGCTCGGAGCCGGCCGAGGCCTTGCCGAGTGATCCGGACTGGGCCGGCGAGATCTTCTACACCGACGTGCAGACCGCCGACGTCAACGCCGCGCCAGAAGAGGTCTGGAAGGCCTTAGAGAAGGCCTTGGAAAATGCCGCGAATTCGTTAGCGGCCGAACCGGGACGCCGTAAGGGCTGGAGCGTGCAGGAGCGCGATCCGGGGAACAAGCAGCTGCGGCTGCGCGCGCGGATGCGGGCGCCGGGACGGGGGTGGCTCGAGATCACGGTCACGCCGCAAGACGGTGGCGGCAGCCGGTACACGCAGCGGTGGATCTTTTTGCCGAGCGGGATCCCGGGACGGGTGTACTGGTTTTTCGCCCGGCCGGTGCGCGCCGCCAAGCTGCGCGCCCTGGCGCGCGACGTGGTCGCTTCGGCTGGCGGGTGATCCGTCAAGGAACGGGGGTCAGACGCCGAACATCGGGGGCAGGGCGAGCACCATGATTAGACCCCACACGACGTGGGTCAGCACCGGCGCCAGGACACCGCCGGTCGCCCGGCGCTCGAACGCGCACACGGTCCCGAGGGTGATCGCGGCGAATCCGAGCATCGGGTTGCCGCTGGCCATGGTGGCGCCCGTGTACAGGAGGGTCGAAATGACCACCGGGTGGCGGTGGCGCCCCAGCGCGCTGTAAAGCGCGCCGCGGAAGAAGACCTCCTCCGCGATGGCGTTGACCACGGTGATCACCACGATGAGCCAAAACGATCCCTGGTGGGCGAACAGCAGCACCCGGGTGATCAGCTCCGCGATGGCCGGAATCTTCCGCACGATCAGCCCGCCCAGCACGAATACGCCGCCGACTAGCAGGCCGATGGTCGTCCCCGTGATGACCGGCCGTTGGTTGCGGCCGCGCCAGCGGATACCGCCCAAATGCAGCGGCCCCGAAAGCAACGCGCCGGAGATCCACACCGCCGCCAGCACCGTGGCCAACCAGTAGAAGCTCGACTCCCCCGGGTGGCGCCGCAGCGAATAACCCAGCACCGCGGCGCCGATCACCAGCGTGACCGCGACGATGATGCGCCGACGGCGCACGACACCGGGTGGTTCGTTGTGCGGCACGGCAACGTTGGTCATGGCACGCCGAAACTCAGTGGAGGCGCTCGCCGGATAGGGGGTAGCTGACTGGCTCATGCGCGGCGCACCTTCGGGGTCAGGGCGATCAGGACGTCGAGGCCGGTCCGCAGCGCTCCGGCGGGCGGGCCTGAGACTTTGTTGACAAGCCTCAGGGTGGGCGGCGTGATGGGCGGCGTGAGAGCGCGGGCGAGCCGGCGGATAGCCGCCCGGACCGACGCCGGATCGGACGCGTCGAGGGCGACCGGTGTGACGCCGCCGGACCAGCCGAAGCGCTTGAGGCGTTCCGGGTCCCGGCTGGCGGCCACCACCTGGTGGCCGCTGGCCAGCAACGCCGTGACCAGCCGCGATCCCACATATCCGGTGGCCCCGGTGACCAGAATCCCCATACCATCGACCCTACCGGCGAAGACGCGGTCCGGTCGGCTGCACCGGGGGCGTTTGAACCGGTGCGGCGCCGGTACCGTGATGCACTCGGGACGAATCCCAAAGATCGAGATGGCGCTGAGATAGTGGAGACATGTATTACCTGCTGATCCTGGCGGTGGGGATCGAACGCCTGGTGGAGCTGGTGGTTTCCGAGCGCAACGCGCGGTGGTCGTTCGCTCAGGGCGCCAAGGAGTTTGGCCGGCCGCACTATGTGGCGATGGTCGTGATTCACACCGCACTGCTGGTCGGCTGCATCGTCGAAACGTGGGCGTTGCACCGGCCGTTCATCGCGTGGCTGGGCTGGCCGATGCTGGCGGTGGTGGCGCTGAGCCAAGGGTTGCGCTGGTGGTGCATCACGACCTTGGGCCGCCGGTGGAACACGCGGGTGATCGTGTTGCCGAACGCGCCATTGGTGCGGGAAGGCCCCTACCGGTGGCTGCACCACCCCAACTATGTTGCTGTGGTGGCCGAAGGGCTGGCGCTGCCGTTGGTGCACACCGCGTGGCTGACCGCGGTGGCTTTCACGCTGGCCAACGCGCTGGTGCTGCGGGCGCGTCTGCGGGTGGAGAACTCCGCATTGGGCTACACATGACGACCTGCGACGCCGACCTGCTGGTCGTCGGCGGCGGGCCGGGTGGCCTCGCCACGGCGTTACACGCTCGCAGGCAAGGACTTTCGGTGATCGTGGTCGAGCCCCGAGAGGGCCCCATCGACAAGGCGTGCGGCGAGGGGCTGATGCCGGGCGGCCTGGCGGAGCTGACGTCGCTCGGCGTCGATCCGGCCGGCATGCCCTTTCACGGCATCGCCTATGTCAGCGAACATCGTCGGGCGCAGGCGCGATTCCGCAACGGGCCGGGACGGGGTGTGCGACGGACCACGTTGCACGCGGCACTGCAAGCGCGGGCGAAAGAGCAAGACACGGAATGGATCCGGGCGAAGGCCACCGATATTCGGCAAGACGCGCACGGAGTGGCGGCCGCCGGGCTGTACGCGAAATATCTGGTGGCGGCCGACGGGCTGCACTCGCCGGTGCGGCGCGCCGTCGGCATCACCGCGACGGCCGGAACGCCGCGACGCTACGGGTTGCGGTGGCACTTCAAGGTGCCGGCGTGGTCGGACTTCGTCGAGGTGCACTGGTCCCGTTGGGGTGAGGCGTACGTGACACCGGTGGAACCGGACCTGGTGGGCGTGGCGATCCTGTCGCGGGGTCGCCCCGAGCTGGCGTGGTTTCCGTGGCTGGCCCGACGACTCGAGGGCGCCGGCCGCGGGCCGGCCCGCGGCTGCGGTCCGCTGCGCCAGGTGGTGTCCCGGCGGGTCGCGGGAAGGGTGCTGTTGGTGGGCGACGCGGCTGGGTACGAGGACGCCCTGACCGGCGAAGGCATCAGCCTCGCGGTCAAGCAGGCGGCCGCGGCGGTCGACGCCATCGTCAACGACACACCGTCGTCATACGAGGCGGCGTGGCAGCGGGTGACCCGCAACTACCGGCTGCTCACCCGGGCGCTGGTGCTGGCCAGCACGCCACCGGTAACGCGCCGGGCCATCGTCCCGGCGTGCGCCCTGCTGCCTCCCCTGTTCCGGTGGGGAGTGAACGTACTGGGGAGCTAACGCGCCTTCCAGACCGGTTCCCGCTTCTCGGCGAATGCCAAGGGTCCTTCCTTGGCGTCCTCGGACCTGATCAGGACACGCATCTCGCGCATGGTGCGCTCCCAACCGGGTTCCTCGTCGGTGATGACGCCATCGTCGACCCCGTAGGCGATGCGCTTGCTGGCCTGCACCGACAGCGGCGCGTTGACGGTGATCCGCGCGGCGAGCGCCAGCGCGGCGTCCAGCACCGAGCCCTCCTCGGCGCCGTCCTTGACGACCTGGTTGATCAGGCCCCACTCGCACGCGTCCGAAGCCGTGATCGGCTCGCCGGTCAGCAACAACTCCATCGCCACCTTGCGGGGCAGGTGATTCATGATCCGGAAGACGCCCCCGGCCGCGGCGACGAGTCCCCGTTTGACCTCCGGCAGCCCGAACTTGGCGCTTTCGGTGGCCACCACCAGATCGCTGGCCATCGCGATCTCGGTGCCGCCGCCGAATGCGGCGCCGTTGACCGCGGCGATGGTGGGCTTGTCGATGAAGTGGTGCACGTAACCGGCGAAGCCCCACTCGCCGTGGTCGGGGTGGTACAGGTTCTCCCGGCGCGCGATCGCCTTGAGGTCGGCACCGGCGCAGAACGACTTGTCGCCGGCGCCGGTGATCACCACGGCCCGCACGTCGGGGCCGCGCCCCGCCTCTTCGAGCGCGTCCCCGACGCCGATGCTGACCGCGCCGTTGATCGCGTTGCGGGCCTCCGGCCGGTTGATGGTGATCACAGCGACGTTGCCGCGACGTTCGACCAGCACCGCCGGCCGGCCGGTATCGCCTTCCGTCACAGCAGCTCTAAGATGGTGGCGTTCGCCTGGCCGCCGCCCTCGCACATCGTCTGCAGGCCGTAACGAATTCCCTTGTCCCGCATGTGATAGAGCAGCGTGGTCATCAACCGTGCGCCCGAGCCGCCGAGCGGGTGGCCCAACGCGATGGCGCCCCCGTTGGGGTTGAGCTTCTTCTCGTCTGCGCCGATGTCTTTGAGCCACGCGAGCGGGACGGGCGCGAACGCCTCGTTGACCTCATAGGCCCCGATGTCGCCGATGCTCAGGCCAGATTTCTTCAGCACTTTTTGGGTCGCCGGGATCGGCGCGGTCAGCATGATCACCGGGTTGGCTCCGGCCAGCGTCGCGGTGTGCACCCTCGCGAGCGGCTTGAGCCCCAGCGACTTCGCCTTCTCGGCCGACATGAACAGCAGCGCGGCCGAACCGTCGGAGATCTGCGAGGAGTTGCCGGCGTGGATCACACCGTCCTCCTTGAACGCCGGCTTCAGCGACGCCATCTTCTCCATCGGGGTGCCCCGGCGGATGCCTTCGTCCTTGAGCAGAACTGAGTTTTCTGGGCCGTCCTGGTCCTTGATCCCCACGATCTGGTCGTCGAAGGCACCGGAATCCTGTGCCGCAGCGGCCTTCTCGTGCGAGGCCAGGGAGAATTCGTCGAGCGCGGTGCGGCTCAACCCCCACTGCTCGGCGATCATCTCCGCGCCGAGACCCTGGTTGGGGATCTGGCCGTCGTAGCGGTCCAGGAAGCTCTTGGGGTACGGCCGTCCGCCGTTGGCCAGCGACGAACCCATCGGGGTCCGCGACATCGACTCCACACCGCCGGCGACGACGACGTCGTAGTGCCCGGCGACCACGCCGGCCGCGGCGAAGTGGACGGACTGCTGGCTCGACCCGCACTGGCGGTCGACGGTCACGCCCGGCACGGTCTCCGGCCAACCGGCGGTCAGCAACGCGGTGCGGCCGATGTCGAGGGCCTGCTCACCGGCCTGCATGACACAGCCCCAGATGACGTCGTCGACGATTTCTGGGTCGATGCCGGTCTTGTCGACCAAGCCGTTGAGGACCTGCGCGGACAGATCGGCCGGGTGTACCCCCGACAATCCGCCGTTGCGCTTCCCGATCGGTGAGCGCACTGCCTCGACGATGACGGCTTCAGCCATGGTGTGTCTCCTTTGACGCGTGGACTTCAGACGAAGGTTTTCCGTCGATTGTCAACCAAGGGGTTGGACGGTCGGCGGGCGGGGTGATCTTGGCCGGAGATCTTCCGCCGCGAGGCTCGTCACACTGACCACATCGGTACCGTGCGGAGAACACCCGACGATCCGCAAACCCGATATCGCAGTGGTATCGCTTTCGGTAATCGCCTGATGGTCCGTCGCGCTAGGCGCCGGAAAATTGGAGTCACCGCACTTGACGAGCTAGCCGGCGGGATACCCCACCGACTTGATCTCGGTGTACTGGTCGAACCCGGCGACCCCGTTCTGGCGGCCCACCCCGCTGTGTTTGTATCCGCCGAATGGTGTGTCGGCGCCGTACGGAGCGCCGCCGTTGACGCCCATGAAGCCGGCCCGGATCCGGCGGGCCACAGCCAGCGAATGCTCGAGCGAACCCGACATCACGTTACCGGCCAGCCCGTATGGGCTGTCATTGGCGATCCGGATCGCCTCCTCCTCGTCGTCGAACGGGATCACGGACAGCACGGGCCCGAAGATCTCCTCCTGGGCTATCGTCATCTTGTTGTCGACGTCAACGAAAAGCGTTGGCCTGACATAGAATCCCCGGTCGAAGCCGGTGGGCGCGTCGGGTCCCCCGACCAGGGCGGTGGCGCCCTCTTCGACGCCCTTGTTGATGTAGCCGAGCACCCGCTTGCGCTGCCTGTCCGAGATCACCGGACCGCACAGCGTTGCCGGGTCCTGCGGGTCGCCCGGCATGACGTTGTCGTAGATGCTCTTGAGGATCGCCACACCCTCGTCGTAGCGGGACCGCGGCAGCAGCATCCGCGTCGGGTTGGCGCAGCCCTGCCCGGCGTGCATGCACGGCGCGATGCCGATCGCGCAGGCCAACCCGAAATCGGCGTCTTCCAAAACGATGGTGGCCGACTTGCCCCCGAGCTCGAGGAAGAGCCGCTTCATCGTGGCCGCGCCCTTTTCCATGATGCGCATGCCGACCGCGGTGGAGCCGGTGAACGAGATCAGATCGACCTTCGGCGACAGTGTGAGCTCCTCACCGACCAGGTGGTCCGACGCGGTGACGACGTTGACCACACCCGGCGGGATGTCGGTCTTTTCGGCGATCAAGCGGCCCAGTCGGGTCGCGTTGAACGGCGTGTCGGGCGCCGGCTTGAGCACCACCGTGTTGCCGGTGCCCAGCGCCTGGCCGATCTTGTTGATGGTGACCTCGAACGGGAAGTTCCACGGCACGATCGCGCCGACGACGCCGACCGGCTCCCGCCAGACCTTGCGGGTGGTCAACGCGCCGGTCAGGCTGATCACCTTGTCGCCCAGGTCCGTTTCCCAGGGATACTCATCGATCAGCCTGGCGGGATACCTCAGCCCATCTTCCAGCGGGGCATCCAACTGGGGGCCGAATGTGATCGCCCGGGGCGCCCCGACCTCGAGGATCAGCTCCTCGCGCAGCTCTTCCTTCTCCGATTCGATCGCCTCGTGCAGCTGCAACAGACAGCGTTTGCGCAGCTCGCGGTTGGTCGACCAGTCGGTCTCGTCGAAGGCGCGCCGGGCGGCGTCGATGGCCCGATCCATGTCTTCCTTCGACGCGTCCGCGACCTCGCCCAGCGTCTCCTCGGTTGCCGGGTTGATGTTGGTGAAGGTGCCAGCCTGCCCGTCGACGAGTCTGCCGTCGATCATCATCTTGGGCTCGAACCGGACCTTTACAGTGTCAGCCATGTTTGTTCAGCTCTCTTCAGACAAGGCGCTGCTCAGAGCGCCGGAACGTGGGATGCGCATCGCCAGACGGCTCAACATTATGGAGAGCCTTACTAGAAACTAGCCGATTGGCAACCGGCAATTGTGCGCGCGTCGACCCCGGCGGCATGACGTGCAGATAGCGCCCACGCTGCTAAGGCCTCTACTGGGTCTCTACTGGGCATCGAACAGCACCGGCAGCGAAGTCGGCGACCGGAAGACCTGCCCGCGGATGTGCGGATCGTCGCCGTCGGGGTCCAGCCGCAGATTCGGCAGCCGGTCCAGCAGAAGGTTGACGGCGGTGCGCATTTCGAGCCGCGCCAGGTGCATGCCGAGGCAGACGTGCACACCGTGGCCCCACCCGAGGTGTGCCCTGGCCGGTCGGAAGATGTCGAACGTGTCTGGATTGGGATAGCGATCTTCCTGCCGGTTGGCCGCTCCCAGCATCGGCATCACCGTCGAGCCGGCCGGTATCGGCACCCCGCCGAGTTCGGTGTCGCGGGTGGCGACCCGGGTGATGGTCAGCAGGGGCGGTTCCCAGCGCACCCCCTCTTCGATAGCCTGCGGCAGCAGCGACCGGTCCGCGCGGATCGCATCCAACTGCGCGGGATCCGAGAGCAGCGCGAAAAGCAGGTTGCCCAGCGACCGGTACGTCGTCTCCACCCCGGCGGGCAGCAGCAGGCGCAGGAACGAGTAGATCTCCTCGTCCTCGAGCTTCTCTCCGTCGATTTCGGCCTGCGCCAGCGCGCTGATCAGATCCTCTTTCGGTTCGGCGCGGCGGGCGTCGAGGATCGGCGCGAAGTAGTCGCACAGCGCGGCCGAGGCCGCAAGACCGCGTTGCGGATTCATGATCCAGCTCAGCAACGATATGGACCAGCGTTGAAACTGCGGATAGTCCTGCTCCGGCAGGCCCAACAGCCCGGCGATGATCTGGCTGGGGTAGTCGAAGGTGAACTCCTTGACCAGGTCGGCCTTGCCGTTCGCCGCGAACCCGTCGATCAGGCTATTGGCGACCCGCCCGACCAACTCGTCTTCCCAGCGCGCCAAGGCCTTCTGCGAGAACGCCTTTGACACCAATGACCGAAGCCGGCCGTGCACCGGTTCGTCCATGCCGAGCATCACGCGGTCGCCCAACACCGGCCCGAACGCCGCGATCACGCCCGATGACGAGAACGTCTCGTTGTCGCGCAGCATCTGCTGGGCTTCCTCGAAGCGGTACACGATGAAGACCGGCTTGGACTCCTCATGGGGCATCCCGGAGACGTCCAAGCGCTGGATCGGCTCCTCGCGGCGCAGCCGCGCCAATTCGGTGTAGGGGTCGCGCACATCGCCCGACACAGCGTCGTCGAAGGCACCGAAGTCTTCGAGGTCATCGAAAAGCTGTCCCATCAATCATCCTTCAATCCGCTTGCTGTGGAACGTTGTTCGCCAGCGCCGCCAACCGCCGCAACACCGGCGGTGGAAGAACACGCGCGGCGAGGTACATCGCCCGTTGGCCCGCCGACGCCGTTTTCGAAGGCGCCGCCCCACCCCGCATCGAGCCCTGTCTGGGTATTCCCAACACGATCCGGGACACTTGGTGCATCCCAGAAGACGGAAGGATTCTGTTAACGGCCAGAAGCATCGAGGCATCCGGACCCACGCCGCGGCGACGGAACGGCCCCCGGTCAGCGAGCGCCCTGACCAGTCCGTCGGTGAACCGATCGGGTGGCCTGGCGAAACTGACCGCGAAGCGCCCGCGGGTGTTCATGGCGTTGTGCAACTGGGCGTACGGGCCGTCGAGATCGCGCTCGTCGGTGGTGCCCGCGTCGGTGATGATGTCGGTGTCATACATGCCGGCCACCAGAACCGTGACGCCGAGACCGAAAGGCGCGATCTCACCCGCCATCGATTCACCCCACCGCTCCAGGGCCCCTTTGGCGGCCGAGTAGGGCGCGGTGCCCGGCTGACCCCGCACCCCGGCCGCGCTGCACACCAGCACGATGCGCCCCTCCCCCGCCGCCCGCATCGACGGCAACAAGGCCTTGGTAAGCGCGACCGGGCCGAGGACGTGGGTGGCGAACATGTTCTGCCACAGCGCCATATCGGTCTCCTCCACCATTCCGGCGGCGGAGATCCCGGCGTTGTGCACCAGCGCATACGGTGCGCCGACGGCCTCTTCGATCGCCTTGGCCGCCGTGGAAATCGACGCGGTATCTAAGAGGTCGAGCTGCACACCGATCAGCCGGGCGTCATCTTCTCTTGCCCCCGTCGCTTCCCGTAGCAGCGGAAGCCCGCGGTCGGGTGTGCGCATGGCCGCGACAACCCGCCACCCCTCGCGATACAGGCGCACCGCCGAGGCGAACCCCAGTCCGCGGGACGCGCCGGTGATGACGACTGCGCGCGGCTCAACCATTCTCGCTCGCGGTCGCACAGGCGCCTTCCCCCGCCGGTGGCGGTGCGACGTGGGGCCGCCCGTTCGGCTCGCCGCTCATCCAGGTCGACCAGATGCCGACCGAGTACGGACCTTGGGCGCCTGCCTTCTCGTAGAACCCTTGTGGATCATAGACTTTGGCCTCCGGGTAGGGCCACGGGCAGGCCACGGCGGTCGCCGCTTTGCTGACCTTGATGGCGGCGAACCACGCCCCGTAGGCGAAGTAGGACACGTTGATGAGGGCGAACATCACCAGGAACGTGCCCAGTACCGGGCGGGTTGGGAAGATCTTGGCTTTCGCGGCGAGCTTCTCGGCCACCGATTTCCCGGTGTCATCGCGGTAACACAGGATCGCGGCCGGGATCATCACGAACGTCACCGAGAGCGACTCCCAGATCAGCGGGAATTGGAATGTGGTGCCGGTGAATACCGACCCCCACGGAATCACCTGCGAGTAGATGTACATGCCGGTGTGGACGAGCTGGATCTCCAGCCACGCATCGAAGATGAAGCCGATTACCATCGTCAGCAGGCCCAGGCTGACCAACGGGTGCCGTGACACGAAGGCCTCGGGTCCGTTTTTGGCCTGCAGCTTGCGCAGGATCCAGATCGCCGGGAAGTACGGGCCGAAATAGAATGTCACGTAGCCGAACACCACGAAAGGTTCGACGGTCGGCGACAACGACACCAGCGGCCACGACTCGGGCCAGTGGATGAGGTCGGGGTTGTAGACCGCGAACGGCGCCCAGTTCATGATCGGGTCCTGCCACACGATCAGCGTGGTGCACAGGAACATCAACATCACCGGACTGCCCGGGTTGCGCCGCCAGCCCCTGATGAACACCACCAGCAGCACGGTGAGCATGATCACCGTGGAGATCTGCAGGAACGCGATGTAATCCAGGCCGAAGAGGAACCTGACGGGCCGCGGCCGGCCGTGCACGTTCGGGTTGGCGACCCGCGGGTCGAGGGTGGTGCGGCAGTTGGCGATGAAGAAGAGCGCGAACGCCGCCAAGGCAGCGCCGGCGATCCATCCGACCCATCCGCGTTTTGCGCCTCCGGGCGATCGGGTGGGCTTGTCGTCCGCCTTGAGCGGCGTGGACTGTTCCGTCGACTCCTCCATTTTCAAGAATCAGCCTTCCTCTCCGAAGCGATCGACCAGATGCGAGTTGATGCCGTCGGCATCGAGAGTCCGGGCCACCAGATAGCCGGCACCCATCCATGCCCGCCGAGTCCATTTGCCGAATGACACCCGGGTGCCCGGCGCTCCCGCGGCGGCGGGCATCATCTTCACCCGCTCCAGCGCCTCTTTGACCCCACGCGGGCTGAGCGGGTGCGCATCGGTGAACGCACGCACCAACGTCGCGGCAACGTCACGGTTGACCACCGGCACGCAATATTCGGGGCGCCTCCCCCCGTACTTGTTGGCGTAACGGTCGAGGAAGTCCTGGCCAATCCGATTCGCCTCGTCGTACTGGTCCACCCCGATCCACCCCATGAAGGCGTTCCACATGATCGGGTTCACCCACGCGTTCTGGAAGGCCGTGGTGGTGAATCTCGGCGGGTCCCAGTCCACGGCCTGCAACGCCGGGTTGATGAACACGATTCCGAAGCCGAAGCCCAGATGAACGATCGCTTCCGCCTTCGCCTCGTGCAGGGTACGCACGGCTTCGTTGATGTCCTGCGCGACCTGCGCAATCGGCGCTTCAGCGACGATCCGAATGCCCGTGCGCCGACAAGCGTTTCGCAGATTCTTCAGGTAGCTCTCGCCGATGAGGTTCTGCTCGACGAGAACCCCGATTTCGGTAAGCCCGCGCTTGGCCACCAGGTCCGCGATGAAGATCGGCTCGTCCGTCATCGATCCTTGCGGGAAGGAGAATGTCCATTCCCCCAACCAGTCGTCGGTGCCGGTGACGCTGATCGCCGGGACCTTGAACCGCTCCTCGATCGCTTCGCGGGTCGGCACGCAGTTGTCGGTGATGTGCGGCCCGAACACCACCAGGCAGCCTTCGTCGACCAACTCACCGAACGCATCGATCACCGCCTTGACCGATCCCTTGGGCAGCCCCTCCACTTCGCGATAAATCATCTGGACGGGCCGATCCATCAACCCTTGTTCAACGGCGTCGGCGAATACGAGATCGAAGCACCGGGTGAAGTCGGCGTGCATCTCCGCGGGGAACCCCGGTGGAAGTGTGAAGTCCATCAGGTAGCCGACCTTGATTGGCTCGGCGCTGCTTTCGTAGGACATGTGACCTCCCGGGTGACGCGCTCACTCGCGCGGATCCATGGCAGACCTAATATTTGTTCAGACCGTAGCGGTGGCGGTATTGCGCGTCAATCATCCGTCCGCCCCACCCAGATAGACCTCGATCATCTCGCGCAAGGCCCGGCCCACCGCCGCATCGTCGGTGAGCGGTCCGGCGATCGCGGCCTGGGCCGCCTCTCGCATGGTCAGGCCCTCTGCGATGAGCCTGGCCGCCGCGATCAGCACGCGGGTCGATGCGACCTCACGCAGCCCGCCGGTCTCCAGGCGGCGGATGGCCTGCCCGAAACGAACCAGCTCGGCCGCGGTGGCACCGTCCACGCCCGCCTCGTGCGCAACGATTCCCTCTTCGACATCAGCCGCGGGGAAACCGAATTCGATCGCGACCATCCGCTGACGCGTCGAATCCTTGAGGTCCTTGAGCACGCTTTGATAGCCAGGGTTATAGGACACGACCAGGCCGAATCCGGGCGCCGCGTCCAGCGTGACACCGAGACGTTCGATGGGTAGCTGCCGCCGGTGGTCGGCGAGCGGATGCAGCACAACGGTCGTGTCCTGTCGGGCTTCCACCACCTCGTCCAGATAACAGATCGCGCCCTCGCGCACCGCCCGGGTGAGCGGACCGTCCACCCACACCGTCTCGTCGCCCCGCAGCAGATACCGACCGACGAGGTCGGCCGTGGTGAGATCGTCATGGCAGGCGACGGTGATCAGCGGCCGGCCAAGATCGTGGGCCATCGCCTCGACGAATCTGGTCTTGCCGCAACCCGTCGGACCTTTCAAAACGAGTGCCAGACCCTGGCGGTAGGCGGCCTTGAAGATGGCCTCTTCACTGCCGATCGCCTTGTAGTAGGGCCGCACCGTTTCCGCCTCGGGGATCGCGCCGTTCCGGTAGGCAAGCCCGGACTCATTGGCCATGGATGGAGCCTAACCGGAACAGATGTTTGTTTCAAGGGTGCCGACGACGTCGTTTGCGACTTGTGCTGACGCGCCAATTGCATTCTGGCACATGTCATCAGGACGAAGCTGCCGTCGATCAGGCTTTCTCATGACACCCTCCGGCACACCTCTGCCGAACGCAGGGCGGACCGGAACAACGGTCCGATCACACCAACAAGTTGATCAGGGCGCGCGATGGTCGCATGGGCGGTGTTGCCGAACACCCTGCGCAGCGATCGCACGTCGGTCCCCGCGCCGATCGTCAGGCATACGCAGCCGGTCCCCCGGCGACGAGCCTCCGTCAGGGCGCGGCGCGCGTCCGCCGCGCCGTAGGCCCGCTCGTACCCGTGGTCGTACGCGAGTCCGTCGGACAGCACTACCAACAGCCGCCGTGACGTGCCTCCGCGTGCCTCGAGGACCGCCGAGCCGTGGCGGATCGCCGCACCGAGCCGGGAGTATGCGCCCGGTTCCAGGCTGTTCAGCCGCCTCATGACTCGGGCGTCGAGGTGGTCGTCAAATCGTTTGACGGGCAGCATGTTCACCGCACGCCGGCCCTGAGAGTAATAGGCATACAGCGCAACGCGGTCACCCAAGTCGTGGAGTGCGACGGCGAGGTGGGCGACCGCCGCGCGCTGTTGTTCGTGCACCGTCCGCGTGGACGTTGCCGGCTCCGCCGCCGAACCCGACACATCGAGGAGGAGCAGCACCGACAGGTCACGGCGGCGCCGCAGGCTGTCGAGGTACACCGCCTCGTCGGGCACCGATCCGGCCAGCACCTCGACGCGAGCTTCCACCGCCGCATCGATGTCGATGTCGTCCCCCTGCGACTGGCGGTGACGGCGGTAAAGACCCATGCCAAGTCGTGCCAGCGGGCGCCGCACGCTGATTGCATCATCGATCGCGGGGGTCGCCGATGCGTTGATCGTCGGCTCAACCTCCCGCACGGTGCACCACGCGGGCCGGTAGCGCCTGCGGGTGACGTCCCATTCCGGGTAGGTCACGCCGTGCGAGGCGGCTCGGGCTATCTGGTCGCTGAAGTAATCGTCGAGATCCTCGCTCGCAGTTGAGGCCAGCGACGACACGGCATGCGCCCCGCGGTTCGCGGAGTTGGTGCGATGCGTCGGGGTGTCCGCGCCGGGCGGGCCGCCCCCAGTTCCGGTCTTGCGCGACTTCCGTGTTGAAGACAGCATCTTCTTCAGCCACTTGCCGATGAACCCGCCCCCGCCCACCGGGCTGGTGAACAGATCGGGGTCATCGGAATCGTCGATCTCGCCGTCATCGAGCTCCGCTAGCTCCTGGGCACCACGACCGCGCGGGACATGTGGGGCGTTCACGTGATCCTGTTGTGCGGCCACTCGGGAGCACGCGGCCAGCACCTTGCCGGCACGGATCACGCCAAACGCCGCCGCCGGGTCGTCGATCGCTGCCCGCCCGCCGGCAATGCTCAGCGACGCGGCGGGCGAGTTGCTGCGGCTCGCGACGTCGCGGTCGCCCAACGACGCCAAGACGCTTGGCAGCAGATCGGCGTTGCTGACCAGGGCGCGGTGACCCTCGACCGCCAGGTAGCGCCTGGCCAGCTGCGGGTGGCGGACCAGCCCACGCACGACGTCGGGATCCAGGCTGCCCGCGGCGATCATCGACGCCTGGACGGCAATCGCCGCGAGCTTCGCGCGCGACGACGCGGAGGAATCGACGAAAATCGTCTGGCCGTCCGTCCACGATGATTCACCCGGTTGCAATTCGGCAACCGCCACGGTTCGGCCGGCGAGTGCAGATGCGAACATGCCGAGCGCTTGGTCACCAACACCGTCGGTTGCCACGCTCGACCTCCGAACCACGCGACCGCGTTGACCAAATATCTGTTCCAACGTAGAGTCCGGGCTTGGCCGCAGTCAATCACGCGAGGTAAACAAGAGGACGTGGATTTCTCATATCCAGCGGAAGCGGAGCAATTCCGCGCCGAACTGCGCGACTGGCTGTCGGCGAATCTGACCGATGAGCTGATCGCCGCCCGTCGGAACCCGGGCCGCGACGACGCGACCTTCGAGATGCTACGCGCCTGGAACCGCACGATGGCCGATGCCGGATGGGCCGCCGTCTCCTGGCCGCATGAGTATGGCGGACGCGGCGCCACGGTGCTCGAGCAGCTCATCTACACCGAGGAAACCACACGCGCTCGGGCGCCCATGCCGCTCAACGTCATCGGGATGAACAACATCGCTCCGGCGATCATGCAATACGGCACCGAGTCCCAGAAGACGACACTGCTGCCCCGGATGATGCGCGCGGACGACATCTGGTGCCAGGGCATGTCCGAACCGGAAGCGGGGTCCGACCTGGCCGCGCTGCGCACCCGCGCCGTACGCGATGGCGACCATTTCGTGGTCAACGGGCAGAAGATCTGGACCTCGCTCGGGCATCGGGCGCAGTGGTGCCAGCTCTATGTGCGCACCGATCCCGATGCCCCGAAGCACAAGGGAATCTCTTGCCTGATCGTCGACATGACGCTGCCCGGCATCGAGGTCCGTCCGCTCGTCACGCTCACCGGTGACAAGGACTTCGCCGAAGTGTTCTTCCACGACGTACGGGTTCCGGCGAACGCCTTGCTCGGCCCGCTCAACGGTGGGTGGCAGGTCGCCACCACGACGTTGAGCCACGAGCGCGCCGGCGCCGCGCGGCTGCATGCCGAACTGCAGGTGCGGCTGGAGGAACTGGTGGCCGACTTTGCCGCGAGTGACGTGCTCGACAACCCCGTGACACTGCGGCGCCTCGGCGAAATCGCGGTCCGCATCAAGTATCTCGAAGTGCTCTGCCAGCGTTCGATCTCGGCGACGCTGCACGGCGGTGCGGACAAGACTGCATTCGGGTCGGCGAGCCTGGCCAAAACCGTGTGGGGTGAGATCGGGCAGGACATGGCCGCGCTGGCCTACGACGTGCTCGGCCCCCTGGCTGGGAGGGGACGCTGGGCCGAGTACCGGCTCACGTCGCGTTCGTTGACCATCGCGGGCGGCACGACCCAGATCACCAAGAACATCACCGCGCAGCGCGTCCTGGGGTTGCCGCGCGAATGAACCTCGAACTCACCGATGAGCAGGCGGCGCTGCGCGACACCACCCGCCGCTTTCTGGCGGACAAGGCGCCGATTTCGAAGCACGTGCGCCCCCTGCTCGACGATCCAACGGGCACAACGGAACCCGTCTGGCGCGGTCTCGCCGACCTCGGGACGACCGGCCTGCTGGTGCCGGAGAAATACGGTGGCGCCGGCATGACGCTGGTCGAGGCCGGGCTTGTCGCCGAAGAACTCGGCGCCGCCCTGCACCCGGGACCATGGTTGTCCTGCGCGGTCGCCGTCCCGCGTGCCCTGACCCGGCTCGGTGCCGACAGCGCCGCCGCTGAGTTGCTGACCGGAATCGCCGCCGGCACCACGATCGCTGCCGTCGGTCCCGTGGGACTCGATACCAACTCCGTAGCGGCCACCCACCGCGACGACCACGCTGAGCTGCGGGGCGAGGCCGTATTGCCCGACGCCGCCGCAGCGAACGTCTTACTGATTTTCGCCCAAGATCCGAGCGGGACGGGGCTTTTCGCGGTGGATTCGGGCTCTCCGGGTGTCTCGGTAACACCCGAGCTCAGTGTCGACCAGACCCGCAAACAGTTCCGGGTCGCGCTCGACGACGCGACCGGACGCCGCCTTGCCGACGCGACGCCGGACGCGGTTGCCGCGGCGCTCGACGACATGCTCATCGCCACGGCCGCCGATGCGCTCGGCGCCGCGCGGGCCGTCATGGACATGGCCGTGGAGTACGCCAAGACACGAAAACAATTCGGCCACCCCATCGGCTCGTTCCAGGCGGTCCAGCATCTGTGCGTCGACATGTACGAGACGGTCGAGCTCGCCCGCAGCGGGGTGATCCACGCGCTGTGGGCCGCCGACCATGCCGACGCCGACGAACGGCACCTGTCCGCTCTCCGGGCAAAGGCCTTCGCCGGACGGTTGGCAACGGTGGGCGACACCGCGATCCAGGTGTTCGGCGGCATCGGATATACCTGGGAGCACGACGCGCATTTGTACCTCAAACGCCTGCTGAGCTGGAGTGCATTGCTGGGTGGGCCGGACCGCTACCTCACCGAACTCGGTGCATACCTCGCGAAAAGAATTGCGCCATGATCGATTTCACTGGCCAGGTTGCGATCGTCACCGGGGCAGGCCGAGGGCTCGGCCGCTTGTACGCACTGGAACTGGCGCGGCGCGGCGCCTCGGCGATCGTCGCGACAGCCGTCGAGCGCTTCGGCCGCATCGAGGCCGCGATCACCAATGCGGGAATTTTCAACAACATTCCGTTCGACGAACTGTCCGCTGAGGCGTGGCGCAAGATGCTCGGCGTGCACCTCGACGGCGGATTCTTTTTGAGCCAGCCGGCATACCGGGTGATGAAGAAGCAGGGCTACGGCCGGTTCGTGTTCATCTCCTCCTCGGGCGGAATGTTCGGGCAGCCGTTGGAAGCCCACTACGCGGCGGCCAAGGCCGGCCTGGTCGGACTGACGAACGTGATCGCGATCGAAGGCGCCGAACACGGCATCCTGGCCAACACCTTTCTCCCCTTCGGTTTTTCGCGGATGGTCACCGAAACAGTGGGAGACCCCAAAGCCCTGGAAGGCATTGGATTTCTCAGTGTGATCAAACCCGAGCTGGTGGTACCCATGGTCGCCTTCCTGGCAAGCCGCGCATGCAACGTCAGCCATCAGAATTACTCGGCGTGCGCCGGTCGTTTCGCCCGAGTGTTCGTCGGCCTCGGTGCGGGCTGGCTCTCCGACGCCGACAGTAACCCGACCGCCGACGACATCGCCGCACATTGGAACGAAGTCTCCGCGACCGAACCTTTCACCGTGCCCTCCTCGATCTTCGAGGAAGTCTTCGGGGTGTGCGCGCAGCTGGGCATGGCCACGTGATCACGGACATCGAGTACCTTCTCACCGCTACGCGTTCGGCGCGCAAGTCACTTGACCCGGACGCGCCGGTCGACATCGCAGACATCCGCGAGTGCCTGCGCATCGGATTGCAGGCCGCTAACGGCTCAAACCAGCAGTCCTGGCGGTGGCTGGTGGTCACCGATCCTGCATTGAGGGAAAAGATCGCCGAGCTGTATCGCGACTCGTATCTGCTCAGGGTAGGTGGGCAACTGATTGCCGACTTCATGCCGGCCGGCACTCCGGAGCGCCGGATCATGTCGTCGACGGAGTGGCTGGTGGAGAACATGGCGAAAGTGCCGCTACTGGTAATCCCCTGCTACCAGGCTTATCTACCGCGCATCGAGGGCGACGAGTCGTTTCACCAAGCGACGCTGTACGGCTCGATCTTCCCGGCGGTGTGGAACTTTCAGCTCGCCCTGCACACCCGGGGATACGGGACGTGCATCACGACCCTGCACCTGCACCGCGAAGACGAAGTTCGGCGGCTGCTCGGTATTCCGCAGACATATGTTCAGGGGTGCCTGCTACCGGTGGGTCGCCTCCGTGCCGGGCGCACGTTCCGGCCGGCCCGCCGGCGGCCCGTCGACGAGGTGGTCGCACGCGACACGTGGCAGGGCCCACCGCTCTAGAATGGCTCTGGTCACCGCCTTGTACAGGGCAGTCATCGTGCACAGTCTGATAGCCTCTAACAAAGATTTGGTCCGGCGAGAGGACGAATGCGCATGTTCGCGAATCCGCAATCGTCCCGTTTTCCGCACCGCTAATCATGGCGAAAGCCGAGTCATTGCGAGCCGGCGGCATAGCTGATTCCGGCACCCGCCGCGCGGAGATCCTTGCAACCGCGGCGTCGTTGATCGCCTCTTCGGGATTGCGAACGTCGTTGCAGGAGATCGCCGATGCGGCCGGCATCCTTCCCGGAAGCCTGTATCACCACTTCGAGTCCAAAGAGGCGATCCTCGTTGAGTTGATCCACCGCTATCAGGACGACCTGGAGCGCATCGGGCGAGACGCGCAGGCACGGTTGGACCAACCCGACCCGCGTCCGGTTTCCGAGCAGATCATCGAGCTCGGGTCGGCCATCGCCGACTGCGCCGTGCGGCACCGGGCCGCACTGCAGATGTCGTTCTACGAGGGGCCGAGCACGGATCCGGAATTGATCAAGTTGACGCAGCAGCGGCCCATGGCCATTCAGGAGGCGATGCTGCAAACGCTGCGCGCGGGGAGGTGGAGCGGCTACATCAAACCCGACATCGACCTGCCCACCCTGGCCGACCGCATCTGCCAGACCGTGCTGCAGGTTGGCCTTGACGTCATGCGCCACACCTATCCCGCCGACCAAGTGGCCGGACTGCTCTGCCAAATCATTCTGCAGGGCTTGGCCACCCGGCCCCCTACCGACGCGGCGCTGGACCGTTCCGAGGCCTTCGCCGCCGCCAATGACGCCATCGAGACGTGGTCCGACGACAGCGACGCCGACCCCACCGACAATGCGGCACTCGTGCGTGCGGTGGCAAGAACGGAGTTCGGCCGCAGGGGGTACGAGGTCACCACCATCAGGGATATCGCATCCGCGGCCGGCCTCGGTACCGGGACCGTCTATCGGGTGATCGGATCGAAGGACGAACTCCTCGCATCCATCATGGAATCCTTCGGCAGAAAGGTGGAGGCCGGTTGGGTCAGCGTCCTGCGCTCGGACGCCACACCGATCGCGAAGCTGGATGCGCTGAGCTGGGTAAATGTCAACGTGCTCGATCGGTTCTCCGACGAGTTCAGGATTCAGCTCGCCTGGATGCGGCAATCGCCGCCGGACGCGCACAACCCGGGTTGGCTATATGCCACGCGACTTCGGCAGATGAAAACACTTCTCTCCGAAGGGATCCGGTTGGGGGAAATCAGTATCGACGCCCCGTCCACCGCGATGCTGGCCCGATGCGTCATCGGCTTGCAGTGGATCCCGGAGAACATTCTTCGCGAAGTCGGCAAGCGCGCGGCACTGGTGCATGCCCGTGACACGGTATTGCGGGGTGTCGCGATTCGCGGCAGGTAGGTATTGAACCAAATAACTGTTCTTCATACAGTAGGGCAGTTAGTAACGGCCTCCTACATGGCCCAAGAGAGGAACCCAATGTCTGTTATCGATCGGTTGCGCTATGACGGCAAGCGGGCGCTCGTTGTCGGCGGCGCGACCGGCATGGGCGCCGCGGCGGCCAAGTCGGCCGGGGAGCTCGGCGCCGAGGTCATCGTGATGGATCACGCGCCGGTGAACTACGACGTCGCCCAGGCCATAAAGGTTGACCTGCGCGATCCCGCGTCGATCGACTCCGCACTCGAGCAGGTGGGCGGTCCGGTCCATGCGCTGTTCTCCGCTGCCGGCGTCGCCGAGGGACCAGACCTGATGAAGATCAACTTCATCGGCCACCGCTATGTCATCGAGCGTTTGCTGGAGAAAGGCTGGCTGCCCTCCGGCTCGGCCATCTGCTTCATTTCCTCGGTCGCGGGAATGGGATGGGAGAACGACCTGCCGCTGCTGCAGGAGTTCCTGGCCACGCCCGACTTCGCGGCGGCCCAGGACTGGGTGTCGGCGCACGAGGCCGAAGGCATCATCCACTACGGCTTCAGCAAGAAGGCCGTCAATGCCTACGTGGCAACGCAGGGGTATCCGCTGCTGAAGAAGGGTATTCGCATCAATGCGATCTGCCCGGGCCCGACCGACACACCGCTGGCCCAGGCCAACGCGGACCTGTGGCTCACCTTCGCGCAGGACTACCGCGACGAGACCGGCTCCAAGGTGCACACCCCGGAGCAGATGGGCGACGTCATGGCATTCCTCAACAGCGCCGCCGCTTTTGGCATCAACGGCATCACGCTGCTGGTGGACTACGGGCACACCATGGCGTCGCTCACCGGTGCGTACCCACCGGGCAAGCCCATCATCGATCTGATCATGGGGCGGGTCCAGCTGACGTAGGGGCGTACCGTCGGGAGCATGGCACGCATCGTCGTCATCGGCGGCCACGGCAAGGTCGCTTTGCAGCTGGCCCGGATCCTGACCGACCGCGGTGACGAAGTGAGTTCGGTCTTCCGCAATCCCGACCACTCCGACGACGTGGCGGCCTCCGGGGCGGACCCGGTGGTCGCCGACATCGAGCAGCTCGACACCGGAGCACTCGCCGGTCTGCTGGGCGGCCACGATGCCGTCGTCTTCTCCGCCGGAGCCGGCGGCGGCGACCCGGCGCGGACCTACGCGGTCGACCGTGACGCCGCGATCCGGGTGATCGACGCCGCCGCGCGGGCGGGTGTGTGGCGGTTCGTGATGGTGTCGTACTTTGGCGCGGGCGCGGACCACGGTGTTCCACAAGAGAATTCGTTCTTCCACTATGCGGAGGCGAAGGCGGCGGCCGACACCCACCTGCGCGCCAGCGACCTCAACTGGACCGTCCTGGGACCGGGCCGGCTCACCCTCGAACCGGCGACCGGCCGGATCGTCGTCGGGGTGGGGCAGGATGTCTCGCGAGCCGATGTTGCGCTCGTCGTGGCGGCCGCGCTGGCAGACGACTCGACGATCGGCCGAACCATCGACTTCAACAACGGGGGCATCCCCATTGCCGAGGCCCTGGCGGGCTGAGTTGGCGCTCCAGTAAACTCCGATTTGCAGCTGGTCTGCTGTCGTCGTAACACGCGGCAACAGCATCGAGCGAGGCAGGTTAGTAACGCCTCGCGAGAGGGAACCCGGTGAGAGTCCGGGACTGTCCCGCAGCGGTATGCAGGAACGACCGCCGTCACCAAGCACTGGTCGCCAGACTGGGAAGCGACGGCCATTAGGAACACCAACCGGTGTGTGCCTGCGAGTCCGAAGACCTGCCGGCTGTGCCGGGCGCGCCGCGTCCGGCGGCTCATCGCCTCGTGGACTGGGCGTTTGGCTGCATTGGTTGCGGTTTGTGCCCTGCGGCGCGCACCGCAACGAAATCGGCTGCGCGTCCGTCGGCGGTGAACCACCCACGTCGATTGATAGGACGACTCGTGACCTCTCAACCATTCACCGCCACGGTTGCCGGCTCCCCCCGCATCGGGCCGAAACGCGAACTCAAACGCGCGACCGAGGGCTACTGGGCGGGACGCACCGGCCGATCGGAGCTGGAGTCCGTCGGCGCGACGCTGCGCCGCGCCATGTGGTCCCAACTGGCCTCCGCCGGCCTGGACTCGGTGCCGGTGAACACCTTCTCGTATTACGACCAGATGCTCGACACGGCGGTCATGCTGGGCGCGGTGCCGGCCCGGGCCGCCGACATTCCCGACGAGCTGGACCGCTACTTCGCCCTGGCGCGCGGCAACGACGACATCGCACCGCTGGAAATGACCAAGTGGTTCGACACCAACTACCACTACCTGGTCCCCGAGATCGAGCCCGCAACCCGGTTCGCGCTGCATCCCGACAAGGTGCTCTCCGAGCTGAGAGAGGCCCTCGGACAAGGTGTTCCCGCGCGCCCCGTTGTCATCGGCCCGATCACCTTTCTGTTGCTCAGCAAAGGCGTCCAGGGTGTGGGCGCACCGATCGACCGGCTCGAAGAGCTGGTGCCCGTCTACTCCGAGCTGTTGTCGCTGCTCGCCGAGAATGGTACGCAGTGGGTGCAGCTCGACGAGCCGGCGCTGGTGACCGACATCTCCCCCGACGCACCCGCGCTGGCCGAGGCGGTGTACAACGCGCTTGGCTCGGTGAGCAACCGGCCCGCCATCTGCGTCGCCACCTACTTCGGCGACCCCGGCGCTGCCCTGGGCGGGCTGGCCCGCACGCCCGTCGAGGCGATCGGCGTCGACCTGGTCGCCGGGGCCAGGACCGCGCTGGCCGGGGTGCCCGAGCTGGCCGGCAAGACGCTGGTGGCCGGCATCGTGGACGGGCGCAACGTCTGGCGCACCGACCTGGAGTCGGCGCTGGGCACATTGGCCAGCCTGCTGGGTTCGGCCGCTTCCGTGGCGGTTTCGACGTCGTGCTCGACGCTGCACGTGCCGTACTCGCTGGAGCCCGAAACCGTGCCGGACGAGAACCTGCGCAGCTGGTTGGCGTTCGGTGCTGAAAAGGTATGCGAAGTTGTCGTTCTCGCGCGCGCGCTCCGCGACGGACGCGAAGCGGTCGCCGACGAGATCGCGGCCTCCAGCGCCGCGGTCGCCTCCCGCCGCAGCGACCCACGCCTGCACAACGACCACGTCCGGGCCCGCATCGCTTCGATCCTCGCCGCGGGTGCGCACCGCGGCGACGCGGCCGCTCGCCGCTCCCTACAGGAGAAGCGTCTGCACCTGCCCCCGCTGCCGACCACGACGATCGGCTCCTACCCGCAGACTTCGGCAATCCGTAAGGCGCGCGCTGCTTTTCGGGCCGGTGAGATCGACGAGGCCGAGTACGTCGACAAGATGAAAAAGGAGATCGCCGACGTCATCAAGCTGCAGGAGCAACTCGGGCTCGACGTGTTGGTGCACGGCGAGCCGGAGCGCAACGACATGGTCCAGTACTTCGCCGAGCAACTGGAGGGGTTCTTCGCGACCGACAACGGTTGGGTGCAGTCGTACGGCAGCCGCTGCGTACGCCCGCCGATCCTGTACGGGGACGTGTCGCGGACCCACCCGATGACGGTCGAGTGGATCACCTACGCGCAGTCCCTGACCGACAAACCGGTGAAGGGGATGTTGACCGGGCCGGTCACCATCCTGGCCTGGTCGTTCGTCCGCGACGACCAGGCGCTGGCCGACACTGCCAATCAGGTGGCGCTGGCCATCCGCGACGAAACGGTGGACCTGCAGGCCGCCGGCATCGCGGTGATCCAGGTCGACGAGCCCGCGTTGCGCGAGCTGCTACCCCTGCGGCGCGCGCAGCAGCAGGACTACTTGCGTTGGGCCGTAGCGGCTTTCCGGTTGGCGACCACGGGGGTCGCCGACTCGACGCAGATCCACACCCACCTGTGCTACTCCGAGTTCGGTGAGGTGATCGGGGCCATCGCCGACCTGGACGCGGACGTCACGTCCCTGGAGGCGGCGCGCTCGCACATGGAGGTGCTGGACGACCTGAACTCGGTCGGCTTCTCCAACAGCGTGGGCCCGGGCGTCTACGACATCCACTCGCCACGGGTGCCCAGCACCGGTGAGATAGCCGAGTCACTGCGCGCCGCGCTGAAAGCGCTTCCCCCGCAACGGTTATGGGTCAATCCCGACTGCGGGTTGAAGACCCGCTCGGTGGACGAGGTGACCGCCTCCCTGCAGAACATGGTCGCCGCGGCGAATGAGGTCCGGGCGGGGGCCTAGCTTTTCGCGCGAGCATCACCCCAGCGTGACGCTCGGCGCCGAGCGTCACGCTGGGGGGCGCTCGGCGCACCTAGTCGGTCAGCACCTGGACCGGGACATCGTCGGCCCAGGGCTGCCGGGTGACCATGTCGGCGACCTTGACGATGCCGTGCTCGAATTCGCCGGTTGCCGCATCAACCAGCCGGTAGGCCTGGGTCTGCTTGTGGATCGGCTGCGCGTCGAGCAACACCACCCGCACCTCGCCGGGCTGGAAGTGGCAGCGCTCCTGCAGCGCGGCGATCAGTTGCTCGTTGTGCATGTGGCCGTCGCCGAAATTCCAGCCGATGGCGGTGCTGCAGATCCGCTCGCCGTCGGTGACGACGTAGTCGTCTTCGTTCTGGCCCGCCATGGCGCGGTGCGCCAACGTGAACAGCGCCCGGCCGTGAGTGTTGAAGCCGCGGAAGGCATATCCCATGAAGATCGGGATCTGCGCCGCCTCCGGGCTGCCGTAGAACCGCTCCAGCTGGGCCTGCGGCATGCTCGCGATCGCCACGATGCCCCTGGTGATCTTGTCGTTCGCCGAGGGCTTGATGCACCACAGCGTGGTGTCCCAGTTGCCCGCGTAATACCGCATGCCGGGCAGGAACGAGATCTTGCGCGGAAACAGGTTGCCCAGCACCACGATTCCCGCGATGACGACGAAAAATATCGCTACCAGCACCGGGTGTTTCAGGTCACTCAAGCCCAGGCGGGCGTGCGCGACGAACAACGAGAACACCCCGAAGATCATGAAGACGTTCCACTCCAGCGGCACCCCCATCGGGATGGACACCAGGATGCCGAGGTGGAAGCACACCATCACGAAAGCAGCCACCGCCGTCGGCCAGCCCCCGTGGCAGAAGAACAGCGGCAGCGGCACGAGCATCTCGATGGCGGTGCTCAAATGGGCCAGCCATCGCGACGGCCACCCGGGGCGCAGGTCGTCCGGGAATTTCTCGAAGAAGCGCCGTTTGACCCACCGGGGCCGCATCAACGGGTTGTTGGACATCATCGTGGAGATCACGAACGGGAAGTGCTTGTTGAGCTTCGATGTCGCCGCGCCCAGCCAGATGACCAGGAAAACAATTTTGGACCCGACGATCATGTCGGCGCCGCCGAAAAGGAAGGTCACCGCTATGGTCGCGTAGACCTCGCCGCGGGCGGCCAGGAAGATCACCTTGTCGCGCAGCCCGAGCACCCCGAGGATGAGCAGGATCAGCACGATCTTCCACGTCGGCAGCAACCCGACCGTCGTGCCGAGCTCCGGCACCGAGCCGGTGCCATCCGAGAACAGCGCCGCGAGCGTCACGATGAGCAGCAGCCCATACAACGCGACATCGAACGGAGTGCGCTTGGTTCCCCTGGTCCCCGGGACACGGTCCGGCCACGGTGGCAGCCGGATGGTGCCGAAGCGCATCCAGTACAGGATCGAGCCCATCGGCGGGAAGAACCGGTTGTTCAGCGGCCCGAACCCGCAGCCCAACCCGATCACCTCGAACAGCATCGTGTAGAGCACGACCTTCTCGAACACGATCGGCTCCGACCACCACGACGCGACGTGGGTGAACCCGCCGAGCCCTTTGGTGGCCGAAGCAATCAGCCACCCACCAAGGATGTAGAGGAGGATCTTGACCACATAGAACAGGTGCAGGGCGACCGGCGTGCCAAAGCCCACCTCGGCCCAGTGCCTGGCCATCGGGCGGATCTTCTCGCTACGGGTGCCCTTGCTCCACTCGTCCATGTCGATCTGCGGTAGGTCGGGCTTCAGGAATCCCATGGTTTGACAGACTAGAACGTGTTCTAGGCGTGTGGGCAGAACTTTGCCAGCGGGTTTGTCGCCCGATACCGTGGATTGGCCTGGTGCCTGCTTAGGAGATGCCCATCGCAGAGCAAGCTTCGGTTGGTCGTCTGTGCAGCGATCACCGCCGCTGGCGCGGCCGGGGGCGGTGTCGCCCGAGCCGACGTGCCCGGGCCCGGTGATGCCTGCGCGGTGTTGCACGCCACCACCCAGGACGTCAACGGCCGCACGATGTGGTGCAACCCCACCATGACCGGCGCCCACAGCCTGGTGTGGCAGTACGGCGGGCCTTCGTGAGGCTCAGCCGATTCAGCGTGTTCGCGTGTGTACTCACGGCTTCGCGTGTGCGCTGGGGGCGAGGAATCCATGAAATCTCCACCCTGGACGCACAGCCAAAGCCCGGGGCGCACACTCGAAGGCGGCTTCGTTTCGAGGACTTTCAGTCGCGGAAGATCCCCGGCGGGATCGCCGGTGCCTGCGCCAGCACCCGCGGGTCGACTACCACATTCAGCGCACCGAGCGCGCCGCCCGCGAGGTCGGCCAACGAGTCGACGGTGGACAGAAAGCGCTGCTGTTCAACCGGTTCCACGATCCCGTCGGCGAGCTGGGTGAACTTCTGCACGTACTCCCGGTGCCGGAACGGCTGGGCCCCCAACGGATGGGCGTCGGCCACCGCCAGTTCGTCGCAGATCACTTCGCCGCTCTTGAGCGTAACCTCGGCGCGCGCTCCGAACGCCTTGTCGGCCGGATCGGTCGAGTGGTAGCGGCGGGTCCATTCGGGGTCCTCGACCGTGGAGATCTTGCGCCACAACTCGACGGTGTCGGGCCGGTGCGCCCGCTCGGGGGCGTAGGAGCGTTCGTGGTGCCAGCTCCCGTCCTGCAGCGCGACGGCGAAGACGTAGGGCAGCGAGTGGTCGAGCGTTTCCCGTGAGGCGTCCGGGTCGAACTTCTGCGGATCGCCGGAGCCCGGCCCGATGACGACGTGGGTGTGGTGGCTGGTGTGCAGCACGATCGTTGCCACCTGATCGAGGTCGCCTTCCAGATCACCAAAGCGATCACGCAGCCGCCGGGCCAGGTCGATCGGCGCCTGGCACTGGTACTCGGCCGCGTGCTCCTTGGTGAAGCTGTCCAAAATGGCACGCTTGGGCTTGCCGGGTGCCGACAACGGCACCCGGTATTCGCGCTCGGGTCCGCCCAGCAGCCAGGCGATCACGCCGTCCTCGCCCTCCCAGATCGGCGCCGGCGACCCCTCGCCACGCATCGCCCGGTCGACGGCTTCGACGGCGATCTTTCCGGCGTGGGCGGGCGCGAACGCCTTCCAGCTGGAGATCAGCCCTTTGCGGGATTGGCGGGTGCTGGTGGTCAGGTGCAGCGCCTGCCCCACCGCCTGGTAGATGGTGTCGGTGTCCAACCGCAGCATGGTCCCGATGCCGGCGGCCACCGATGGACCGAGATGCGCGACGTGGTCAATCTTGTGCTCGTGCAAGCAGATTCCGCGGGCCAGGTCGATGTGAATCTCGTAGGCGGTCGCCAGACCGCGGATCAGGTCGGCGCCGGGCACGCCAAGCTGCTGCGCAACCGC
Source organism: uncultured Actinomycetota bacterium (assembly GCA_963785625.1). Classification (GTDB taxonomy): domain Bacteria; phylum Actinomycetota; class Actinomycetes; order Mycobacteriales; family Mycobacteriaceae; genus Mycobacterium. Next base: position 180,889 of record CAWAWC010000003.1, read on the forward strand.
GACGAGCGGCGGGATGTTGTCACCGGGATGGGCGTACTCCGCGGCCAAAAACGTGTCGTGGAAGTCGAGTTCTCGCACCGCGACACAGTTGGCCCAGGTCGCCCATTCCGTCGCATAGTCGCCCTCGACGCCGAACACCTTCGCCCCGTGCGCCGCGGGGTGCGCCAGTGCCTGTTGCCGGGCCACCGCGACCGGCCGGCGCAGCACAGCCGCGGCGCTGACGGCCGCGTTGTCGATGATGCGGTTGGCAATCATCTCCGCGGTGTCCGGCTCGACGGCGACGGGATCGGCGGCGACTTCCGCGATCTTGGCGGCCAGGTGTTCGCGGCGCGGGAAGTCCTCGGAGCTGCGCCGTGTCCGAACAGTATGCATCAACACCATTCGCACACTAGAACGCGGACAGAAATCCGGGTGAACCCGCTACTGTCGAAGTCGCGAACGGTGTAGTTTGCTGCTCAGGCGGCACTCACCGGGGAGTCAGTCGTGACAGATGTCGATTATTGCGTGGTCGGTGCGGGATTCGCGGGGTTGACGGCCGCCCTGCGCTTGAAACGGGCGAGTCACTCGGTGACATTGCTGGAGGCGCGCGACCGAGTCGGCGGCCGCACGTTCACCGAAACCCGCCCGGACGGAACGTGGGTCGATCGCGGCGGCGCGTGGATCGGGCCGGGCCAGGATCGCATCTACGCACTGATGAACGAGTTCGGAGTGCCGAAATACAAGCAGTACAACGACGGCGACGCCATGATGATCGTCGACGGCAAAAAGCACCGCTACGGTGGCACCATCCCGTGGACCATGAGCCCCTGGGCGGTCACCAACCTCGGGCTCGGGTTGCTCGCGGTCGAGAAGATGTGCAAAGCGGTTCCGCGTGAATCCCCTTGGAAGGCAAAGGACGCCGCCGAGTGGGACCGGATCAGCCTGGGTGAGTGGCTCGACAAGAACACGCTGTCCAAGTCGGCCCGCGCGATGCTGGACATGGCGCTGGCCGGCCCGTACACGTCGGCGGCGTCCGAGGTTTCGATGCTGTGGGTGCTGACCCAGATGGGGTCGGCCGGCGGCCCCACCTTTGTCATCTCGGGCGAGGGCGGCGCCCAGGACGCCCGCCCGGTCGGCGGGATGGGCGCCATCTACGGTCCGATGGCCGCGGAATTGGGCGACGCGCTGCGGCTTTCCCAGCCGGTCCGGCAGATCAGCCGGGACACCGACGGTGTGACGGTCCGCGCCGACAGCGTGACGGTGCGGGCGCGGCGGGCCATCGTGGCGGTTCCGCTGGCGATCGCCGGCTCGATCGGCTACGAGCCGATGCTGCCCGTGGATCGGGCATTCCTGCACCAGCGCATGCCCAGCGGCGCCGTCTTCAAGACCTCGGTGATCTACGACGAGCCCTTCTGGCGGTCGGACGGATTGTCCGGCCAGTCGGCCGCACCGGGCTCCCTGGCCACGCTGACCATCGACGCCTGCACCGACACCGCGGACCCGGGGATCATGTGTGCCATCACCGAGGGGGTCGCCGCGCGCCGGTTGGGACAGCTCAACGAGGCCGAGCGGAAGGCGGCCATCATCGGCGAACTAATCGACCGATTCGGCGAGAAGGCGAGAACGCCGCTCGAATACCACGAGCAGGATTGGACCACCGAGCGCTACTCCGGCGGCGGGATGATCAGCCACGCCCCGACCGGCGTGCTGACCGAATTCGGCTACACCCTGCGCGAGCCCTGCGGTCGCGTCCATTGGGCCGGGACGGAGAGCTCGACCGTCATGTGCGGCTGGATCGACGGGGCGATTCGCTCCGGCGAGCGCGCCGCGGACGAAGTACGGGAAGCCGAAAGTGCAGCCGTCGGGTAACGGACAGAACCGGGTAGCCCCGTACTGGTTAAGACGTGCCGAAATCGCAGTCGGATCCATGAACTTGATCACGTCCTTTCAGTGGAAGCGGGACAAGGCTTTCTGTCGGTCAGCCGACTTATGATTCGAATATGCTTTCGATAGGCGCGGGCGAGGCCGATGAGATTTTCGACGCGCTCGACGCCGACATCGACCGCGTTTGCGCGCTGTCGTTTGATGCGTTGAGCAGCTCGCAGCAATTGCGCGCCTTGGAGCGCCTCGAAAGAATCGCGCGGCGGTTACCGGTGCCGCGCCACGCGCTAACCAACCAGCTGGTTCAGCACGCCACCCCGTGCGAGCTGGGTGGCAAACTGACCCACGCCTTGGCCGACCGGCTGCGCATTACCCGTGGCGAGGCCACCCGTCGAGTGGCCGAGGCAGCCGACCTGGGACCGCGCCGGGCGCTCACCGGTGAGCCGTTGGCACCGCGGTTGACCGCCACCGCCGCCGCACAACGCCACGGCGAAGCCGGCGCCGAGCACGTGACCGTAATCCGCCGGTTTCTCCACGACTTGCCGTGCTGGGTCGACGCCCCGACCCGCGAACGCGCCGAGGCCGATCTGGCTCACGCAGCCACCGAGCATCGCCCCGAAGTCGTGCGCAAGCTGGCCGACCGGCTGGCCTGTTACCTCAACCCCGACGGCAACTTCACCGACGAAGAACGCGCTCGCCGTCGAGGACTGACGATGGGCAAAATGGAAATCGACGGAATGTCGCCACTACGCGGATGGCTGACTACGGAGGCCCGCGCCACCCTCGAGGCCGTGCTGGCCAAGCTTGCCGCCCCCGGCATGTGCAACCCCGAGGACCAAGCGCCCACGGTCGACGGCGCCCCGAGCGAGGAAGCGATCCAGCGCGACACCCGCAGCCCCACCCAACGAAACCACGACGGCCTCACCGCCGCGCTCAGGGCCATATTGGCCAGCGGGGAACTGGGCCAGCACAACGGGTTACCGGCCTCCATCATCGTGACCACCACGCTCAAAGACCTGGAATCCGCATCCGGAAAGGGACTCACCGGTGGAGGCACCCTCTTGCCCATGAGCGACGTCATCCGCCTGACCCGCCACGCGCACCACTATCTGGCCATCTTCGACAAAGGCAAGGCATTGGCGCTCTATCACACCAAACGCCTCGCCTCACCCGGACAGCGAATCGTGTTGTACGCGAAGGACCGCGGCTGTTCGGCTCCCGGGTGCGACGTCGCCGGTTACTACAGCGAAGTCCACCACGTCACCCCATACGCGCAGTGCCGCACCACCGACGTCAACGACCTCACGTTCGCCTGCGGCGGCCACCACCCCCTAGCCGAGCGAGGCTGGACCACCCGCAGATGCGCCAACGGCACCACCGAATGGATTCCCGCGCCACATCTCGACCACGGCCAACCCCGGACCAACACTTTCCACCACCCCGAGAAGCTCCTGGCCAGCGAAGACGACGACGACCCGTAGCTACCCGGCTTGTTTGACGGGCGGGCGGTAGAAGATCAGCAGCTGGCCGATCGCGCCGGCGAGACCGAGTCCAAGCGAGATCAGCAGACCGGCCCAGCCGTCGAACCAGTTCTTGCCGAAGATCAGCCAGTCCAGGCTCAGCCTGCCGGCACCGAGCGTGGCCACGGCGACGGCGCTGACCGCCAGGACCAGGTTGTACTCCCAGCCTTCCTTGACGATGAAGAAGCCATTGGCACGGTGTACGGTCCAGGCCGCGACCAGCATCAACGAGACGAAACCCGCCGCCGGGATGGGCGTGAGCAGGCCCGCCGCCAAGCCCAAACCCGCGGCCGTCTCGGTGGTGGCGGCGAGGGTGGCGTGGAACTTCCCGGGCTTCATGCCGATGCTCTCGAACCATCGTGCGGTGCCGGGGATGCGGCCGCCGCCGAAGAACTTGTTCAGGCCATGGGCGGCCAATGTCACGCCCAAGACCAGCCGCAGGATCAGCAATCCGACGTCGTAGGGAGTCATAGGTGCAAACCTTAATCATGCGGACGATCGGATGACAGCAACGCCGGGCAGCCGAGGCCGGCGATTCGTGTGGGAACATAGCGGGCGTTCCGACGTTGCCCGCATGACCGGCTGAAGCGCGAGGGGGTGCACCACGGCTCGTATCGCACGAGGCAGCGAAACGCTGCAGAACACCGTGGTGTTGCTCGACGGCCAGGCAAACTATCCCCGGGAGATTCTGGGTAACAAGGCCCACGGCATCCAGGCGATGCGCCGGCTCGCTTTGCCGGTGCCCCCCGCGTTCTGCATCACCACCGAAGCGGGCGTGAGGTACCTGTCCGCACCCGAGGCGACAATCGACGCCATCTGGGACGACGTCCTCGACGGAATCGGCTGGCTGGAACAGCAGAACGCGCGGACATTCGGGCGCGGCCCGCGCCCTCTGCTGGTCAGCGTTCGCTCGGGAGCCACGCATTCCATGCCGGGCATGATGGACACGATCCTGGACCTGGGCATCAACGATGCCGTCGAACAGGCACTGACCGCGGCCGGCGCCGCAGCGTTCGCCCGCGACACCCGCCGGCGGTTCGACCGCATGTATCGGCGCATCGTGGGTGAATCGGTCCCTGCCGACCCCTACGCGCAGTTGCGCGCAGGCATCAAGGCGGTCTTCGACTCCTGGAATTCCCCGCGCGCGGTGGCCTACCGCAACCACTACGGCCTCGACGACCGGGGCGGCACCGCGGTCGTCGTGCAGGCCATGGTGTTCGGCAACCATGGCCCCAGGTCAGGGTCCGGCGCGCTTTTTTCGCGCAACCCGATAACGGGCTCCCGCGAGCCGTTCGGTGAGTGGCTACGCGGTGGCCAAGGTGACGAGGTGGTGTCGGGGTCGGTCGACGTCGAACCGATCACTGCCCTGCGTGCCGAGCAACCGGGCGTCTACGACCAGCTGTTGGATGCCGCACGCAGCCTGGAACAGCTCGCCTCAGACGTCCAAGAGATCGAGTTCACCGTCGAGGACGGCAAATTATGGTTGCTGCAGACTCGGGCGGCGGAGCGGTCGGCCCAGGCGGCCGTGCGGCTGGCGCTGCAACTGCGGGACGAAGGGCTCATCGACGACGCCGAGACGCTGGCCCGCGTGACCCCGACGCACGTCGAAACCCTGCTGTTGCCCGCCCTACAGCCTGAAACACGTTTGTCCGCAAAGCTATTGGCAACGGGACTGCCGGCCTGCCCCGGTGTGGTCACCGGCCAGGCCTATACCGACGTGGACGAGGCGCTGGGCGCCGCGGACCGAGGCGAGCGGGTCATCCTGGTGCGGGATCACACCAGGCCCGAAGACGTGCTTGGGATGCTGGCCGCACAAGGCATCGTCACCGAGGTGGGTGGCGCCGCCAGCCACGCGGCAGTGGTCAGCCGCGAACTCGGCCGGGTCGCGGTGGTGGGCTGCGGCCACGGAGTCGCGGCATCGCTGGCCGGTAAGCAGATCACCGTCGACGGCGCCGAAGGCGAAGTGCGCGAAGGCAATCTGCACCTTTCCGCGTGGTCGGAGGACGACACGCCGGAACTGAACGAGCTGGGCGACATCGCGCGACGGATCAGTCCCCTGCGTGCCCATTCGACCGGCGACCACCCACGGCTGGACGACACCTCCGAGGCCGCCGTGCGTGCGGCCATGGACACCGGCCATACCGACGTGGTTTCGGACAACCCGCTGATCACCATGCTGACCGCGCTGCGGCTGGCGGGCAGGGCCACCGGGTGAGCGAACTGACGGTGCTGCAGGCGGTCCGGCTCAAAGGCCGGGTACGCCCCGCCGAGCTGGCCGCGACCTTGACCGAAGACCTCGACGACATCACCGCCATCACCAAGCAACTGACCGGGTCGGGCCTCCTGATCGACGGCACGACGTTGCGGATCAGCCCCAGCGGTCGCGCCAGGCTCGAGACGTTGCTCACCGAGGAGCGCAATGGCATCGATCCGGCCGCAATGACGGCAGCATACAACGACTTTCGCGCAGTGAATGGCGATTTCAAGTCCCTGGTCACGGATTGGCAGGTCAAAGGCGGTCCGCAGGGCCATCCCAACACCCATGATGACGCCGACTACGACGCCGCGGTGCTGGCCCGCCTCGACGGCGTGCACGCGCGGGTTCTCCCGATCATCACGGCGGCCGCGAGCCAGTTACCGCGGCTGGGCGCCTACTCTACCAAATTGGTTGTCGCACTGGACAAGATCAAAGGGGGCGACACCGCATGGCTGGCCAGGCCCCTCGTCGACTCCTACCACACCGTGTGGTTCGAGCTACACGAGGAACTGATCGTCGCGGCCGGCCTGACCCGCGAAGAGGCGGCCAAGTCCGGCGACGCGCAATAAATTAAAGCGCCTCATCGAGCAGGCGCATGTACGCGTCGATGTCGGGAACCGCCGACTCAGCCGCGTGCACGCTGATCGCGACCATGTCGCCGATGCCGTGCACCCCGTGGGTCAGGCCCATCAACGGCGACAGTGCGGGGTATCCGGCCGTCAGCACCACCCGCGCGTCGCCGAAGCTAAGGTCGGCGGCGCCGCGGTAAACGCTGGACACCACGGTGTTGCCGGCGACCTGGGAAGGCCGGACGTCGGGGTCGAACTGGGATACGCCCCAGCGCAGCAAGGGCGCGGGCATCGCGGCCAACGCCCGATCGGCGGCACGCGTAGCCGGATGCGCCAACCGGTGCCGGCCATTGGCCAGGTCGGCCGCGATCCGCTCAGCGCGGATATCTTGACGCAGATTTGGGTACAGCCCCACACCGACATTCGCGAAGTGGTTGTGCGTCTGTGGCACACCGGGTTTAGCCATCGGCACCTCGGCACCCAGCGAATCGGCCGGGTCACCGAGCAGGTTGGATAATGCAGTGGACACTGCGGCCAGTACGCCCACGGTGACCGTGGGACCGGGCACTTGCGAGCGGCGTCGCACCAGTGTGCGCACCGAGCGGGCGCCCTCGGGACGCGCGTTTGTGCGCAGCGGTGGCCGAACTCCAACCCCGGGTGCCAGTAAGCCTGCGCGGATGTCGCGCACCAGATGGCGATGCTTGCGGGCCGCTTCGACGGCTCGCCAGGGCAGAAAGCCCGCCCGCAGGCGTTGCACCTCGGGCACGGGGGTGGCCCGGCCGAAGAGCCGGGCGGCCATCGCCGAAGCTCGAACGCCGTCGGCCAGTGCGTGCGCCACCTGCATGACCGCGACGGTGCCCGGGCCGGTGACCCCGGGAACGCCGAGGACCGGCGTGAAGACGTGCAGCCGCCAGGGCATCCGGCGAATGTCCAGTTGGTCACCGGCGAGGGCTACGACGGCCGCCAGGCAGCCCTGCCAGCTGTGGTCGACCAGGTTGTGCCGGACCACCTGCTCGGGCCCGACGGCCGTCGGCACCCACTGCGGATAGGTCAGCGGACTTTCATCCCGGGCCCGCATCGCCAGCTCCGGACACCTGCGCGCCCGCCGGCGGACCTGCTCGATGGCGCGCGCACAGTCCGCGGGTTCGCCGTCGAATGCGTACAGCAGGAAATCGTCGTTGGGGACTTTGGCCGACATCCAGTAGAACTGTGCGTCGACGGCCGCCATCCGGTGCGCGAATACCATCAGCCACGGCGTTCAGTCGGCTGAGCCGATGAACCCGAGGATCATGTCGGCGACCTTGTTCGGCTGCTCGAGCTGCAGGAAATGCCCGGCGTGTTCGACGATGGCGACCTCGCTGCCCGGCGGCAGCACCTTTTCCACCCAGCGGGTGAAAGCCGGTGTCATGCAACCGTCGTCGCGGCCGTGCAGGTACAGGCACGGCAGCACGGGCTTCTCGGTCCAGAGCCGGTTCAATTCGGCATACCGTGCCGGCGGCCGGTTGTTGCGGATCAAAGCCCGGTACGGTCCCAGCGCCGCCCGCCAGCTCTCCGGAGTCCCGATCGCCGCGTCGACGTGGCGCAAATCCTCTTCGGCGCGATAGCCCGGCGACCACCGCCGCCAGAGCAGCGGCACCACCCACGACCCGGAACGTTCGGGCAACCGCGGTAACTGGAAGTACATGATGTACCAGCTGCGCAGCAGCTGACGCGGTAGGTGGCCGGCCAGCCAGGCCCTCTCAGCCGTGCCGTCCCGCTCCCGGAGCGCAGCGGACGGCGGCACCGACATGATCACCGCCTTGGCGAACGGGCTATCGGGCATTGCGGCCAGGCCGGTCGCGGCGATCGCGCCCCAGTCGTGGCCGATCACGACGTCGCGCTCGGTGCCGCCGGCGGCCGAGCGCACGCGCAAAGCGTCGTCCATCAACGCACCGACGTGGTAGCTGCCGTCGGCCGGGATCGACGACGGCGCATATCCGCGCATGAAAGGTGCGACGACCCGCCATCCCGATTCGACCAGTCGGGGCGCAAGCTTGCGAAACCCGTAGGGGGTGTCGGGGAAGCCGTGCAGGCACAACGCGATGGGGCCGCCGCGCGGCCCCCAGGTGAGGGCCTTCAGGTCCCCGGCAGGACCGGGAACGTCAATCCAGCCCGGCTCACCCATGGCGAACAACCCGGCCGAATCCCGGCGCGAGCCGCTCAACCAAGATGGCCCGTTCAGCGTCGTCCGCCATCTTCCCTCCCTGCTCGGGGCATCCGCACGGATTAAATTACCCCGGCGGGCCCGAGAGGCATCGACCGCGATCGGGAATCGGCTAAACGATCATGGCCACAGGCGGTTTGGTGAACGGCTCAGCGAGCGGACTCTCGCGCGGCGGCCGTTTCTATGGCTTTCTCCAGGTCGGCGATGACGATCTTGCGCATGCCGTACATCGCTTCGGTGGCGGCCGCGAACGACACCGCCTCGCTGAACGGGAACTGCGGGCCGCCGTTGATCCCGATGAAGCGGGTCCCGTCCACGACGAAGCTACCCGACAGGACCGTGCCCGGCTCACCGGGTCCGGCATCAGTGTTCCGGTTCGAGCCTTCGATGTGCGAGTTGGGGAAGACCGAGGTGTAGAACCTGGCCGCTTCCTCCAGGTTGTGGTCGAACCACAGCGTGGGCGTGATCGATGGCATGCGTCTCCTTGCGTCGGTCGTTCGCGGGTCTCACCGGTAGACCCCCGCGGCGCCGAAAAGTCACCGCGGCGACCCGCGTAAAAGTGCTTAAGCGACCTATGTAACGTCAGGACGCGTGAGCGTCGTGAGCAGCAGTCCCCGGACGGTCGAGTTTTCCGGCCACAACGGGATCACCCTGATCGCCGACGAATGGAATCGCGGCGCCGACACCGCGGGCCACCCGACGATCCTGATGTTGCACGGCGGCGGCCAGAACCGGTTCTCGTGGAAAAAGACGGGCCAGATCCTGGCCGACGAGGGCTTTCATGTCGTGGCGCTGGACAGCCGCGGACACGGCGACAGCGACCGCGCCCCCGAAGCCGATTACGCCGTCGACACCTTGACCGCCGACGTCATGCGCGTCCTGGACGCCATCGGCCGGCCGGTGATGATCATCGGGGCGAGCATGGGCGGCTTGACCGGCATCCTCGCCGCTTACCGGGCCGGCCCGGACCGGGTGACCCAACTGGTGCTGGTCGACGTGGTGCCCCGGTTCGAGAAGAACGGCAGCGCCCGCATCCGCGAATTCATGATGGGCAACCTCGACGGGTTCGACACGCTGGAGCAGGCCGCCGATGCCGTGGCCGCCTATCTGCCGTACCGGACCAAACCGCGCAACCCGGAGGGGCTGAAAAAGAACCTGCGCCTGCGCGACGGGCGCTGGTATTGGCATTGGGATCCGGCGTTCATGACCAAGCCCGGCGACGACCCGGAGCTGCGCACCGAGCATTTTGAGCATGCGGCCCGGAGCCTGACGGTCCCGGTGCTGTTGATTCGCGGGAAGCTGTCCGACGTCGTCAGCCCCGAGGGCGTTCAGCACTTCCTGGAGACGGTGCCCAATGCGGAGTTCGTCGAACTGTCCAACGCCGGGCACACCGCGGCCGGCGATGACAACGATGCTTTCAGCGACGTCGTGGTGGAGTTCGTCAGGCGCACCTAGTTCCCATGGTGGCGACCCGCTTCGCCCGGTCCCCCGCAAGCGGGTGGGGGTCCCTCCCTCTGGGGGCGTGCCCCCACAGCCGCGCTCGCGATCGCCACTAGTTCGCCGGTTTCTCCGCGTGCCCGCCGAACTGCTTGCGCATCGCCGATAGCGCCTTGTTGGCGAAGTCATCGAGCTGACGCGAGGCGAAGCGCGATTGCACCGCGGTCGTCAGCACCGGCGTGGGGACTCCCTCGTCGATCGCCGCGATCGACGTCCACCGTCCCTCCCCGGAGTCGGAGACGCGCCCGGAAAACTCCTCCAGCTCGGGCGACTCGTGCAGCGCGATCGCGGTCAGGTCCAGCAGCCAGGAGCCGATGACGCTGCCGCGGCGCCACACCTCAGCGACGTCGGCGATGTCGAAGGTGTACTGGTAGAACTCGGGTTCCGACAGCGGCGCCGTTTCGGCGTCACCCTCCTGCTGGTGCTTGCCGATGTCGGCATTGCGCAGCACGTTCAGCCCCTCGGCGAGCGAGGCCATCATCCCGTACTCGATGCCGTTGTGCACCATCTTGACGAAGTGCCCGGCGCCGGACGGCCCGCAATGCAGGTAACCCCGCTCCGATTGCGCGACCGCGCCGTCACGGCCCGGGGTGCGCGGCGCCGCGGCGACCCCGGGTGCGATGCTGGCGAAGATCGGCTCGGCATGGGCGACGGCTTCCGCGTCGCCGCCGATCATCAGGCAGTAGCCGCGTTCGCGGCCCCACACGCCGCCGCTGGTACCGCAGTCCAGCAGATGAATCCCTTTCTCGGACAGCGTCTTTGCGTGCCGGATATCGTCGCGGTAGTAGGTGTTACCGCCATCGATCACGATGTCACCCGAGTCGAGCGTCTTGGCCAGCTGCTCGATGACTCCCGTGGTGATGGTCCCGGCCGGCACCATCACCCAGACAACTCGCGGGGCTGTCAGCTTCTCGGCGAGCCCTTGCAGCGAGGACACTCCGGTGATCCCGTCCTCCCCCGCCATCGCCTTGACCGCGTCGGGGTTGTGGTCATACACCACGCACTCATGCCCGTCATTGACCACGCGGCGGACGATGTTGGCGCCCATCCGGCCCAGGCCGATCATCCCTAGCTGCATGTTGTCCTGTTCTCCTCACTGTCCTTCTTGCCGAGGCAGCCACGGTTCCTGCCAGGTGCGGTGACCGTGCAGCAGCGACTGCGCCGCCTCGGGTCCCCAGGAGCCAGGGTCGTAGTGGTGGATCCGGCCCGGCTTGTCCAGCAGGGCCTGCACGATCCGCCACGTCGCTTCGATGGCGTCTTCCCGGGCAAACAGCTGGCGATCGCCAATCAAACCGGCGTAGAGGAGCCGCTCGTAGGGCCGCACCGGTTCACCAAGGTCCACGGCGAACGACGAGTCAAGGTGAACGTCGTGCCACGAGTTGCCGACTTGGGCGGACAACTGCAGACGCATGCCCGGGTCCGGGTCGATGCGCAGCACGATCTGGTTGGGTTCGGGCGGTCGGCGGTTGGGCAGAAAGGAAAACCCGGGCACGTGATGGAGAAACATCCGGACCTCGGTGACCTTTGTCGGCAGGGCCTTGCCTGCGCGAAGGAAGATCGGCACGCCGGCCCAGCGCCAGTTGTCGATCTCGGTCTTCAGTGCGACGTAGGTCTCGGTATTCGAATCCGTTGCCACGCCTGCGACGTCGGTATAGCCGCGGTACTGACCGCGCACGCAGCGCTCGGGGTCCAGCGCCGGCATCGCCCGGAACACCTCGGCTTTTTTATCGTTCAGGTCGTCGGCGCTGGGGCCGACCGGGGGCTCCATCGCGACCAGCGCCAGCACCTGCAGTAAATGGTTCTGCACGACGTCGCGCAGGGCGCCCACCGCGTCGTAGAACTTGCCGCGGTCCTCGATCCCGAAGTCCTCGGCCATCGTGATGTGGATTTCGGAAACGCTGTCGCGGTCCCACAGCTTCGCGAGGCCATTGTTGGCGAAGCGCAGATACTGCAGCTCTTCGACGGGTTGCTTGCCCAGAAAATGGTCCACGCGCAGAATCTGGTCTTCATCGAGCACCGCCCGCAGCCGGGCGTTCAGATCGCGCGCCGAGTCCAGGTCGTGGCCGAATGGCTTTTCCACCGCCACGCGAGCCCGCTCCAGCAGGTCGGCCTTGGCCAGGTTCTCGACAATCGGCGCGAACAGGGACGGCGGCATCTCCAGGTAGTACAACGGGTGGGAGTCCGAACTGATCAGCTTTCCGAGCTGGCGGTAGAGCTTTTCATCCGTGACGTCACCGTGCACATAGGACCACCGGCCCGCGAGCCGCTCGAACACCGCGTCATCGAAATCCTCACCGGAGGCTTTGATGGCATCACGCGCCCGCCCGAGCAACGTGTCGACCGAGATGTCGTCACTGGCCACAGCGATGATCGGGCAGTCCAGCATGCCGCGGCGCTCGAGCCGGTACAGGGCTCGAAATGTCATCTTGCGGGCGAGGTCACCGGTGATTCCGAAAATCACCAGCAGGTTTGAGGCGTTACCGTCGCCGTCGGCCAAAACCGCACCTCCCAAAAGTCGCCTGATCGGCTCAGGAGATCACTACCCGCGGCGGCCTATTCCAACACTAGACATCGCCTATTACCCCGACAAGGTAAGCGCTACACCGCCTTGAAAGGATGGCCCACGTGGATCAGGCGTGGCATATCGCGGTCTTCGGCGTGGCGGGGGTGGCGGTGATCGAAGCCGGCGCGATCGCGGTGCTGGCGAGGCTGCTGGCACGCAGCCGTCAGGAGATAGACGAGCTGCGACGGCGGACCGACACCCGCAATTGGCTGCTGTCCGGTGGCCGCGAGGCCGTCAAGACGGTGTGGAACACCGCCAACATCGTGCGCAAGGAGGGGTTCGGCGCGGCCGTGCGCAGCTCCATCGAGGATCTCGCCGACTGGGCCGAGGTCGAGCGGCCCGACCTCGCGCGGGTCACCCCGGACGGCCGTGTGGTGATCCTGTTCTCCGACATCGAGGAGTCAACCGCGCTCAACGAGCGGATCGGCGACCGCGCGTGGGTCAAGCTGATCGGCTCGCACGACAAGCTGGTGCAAAGGCTCGTCCAGCGGCACGAGGGGCACGTGGTCAAGAGCCAGGGCGACGGATTCATGATCGCCTTCTCACGCGCCGAGGAGGCGGTGCGGTGCGCCATCGACCTGCAGGACGCGCTAGAGAAGGACGGAAAGCGCAGGCACCACAATGAAATCCGGGTTCGCATCGGCATCCACATGGGCCGCTCTGTGCGCCGCGGCGACGATCTGTTCGGGCGCAACGTCGCAATGGCGGCCCGCGTCGCGGCGCAAGCGGTCGGTGGCCAGATCCTGGTGAGCGAACCCGTGCGCGACGCGCTGCGCGACTGCGACGATATCCGGTGCGACGACGGGCGGGACGTTGAGTTGAAAGGGTTTTCGGGCAGCTACCGCTTGTTCTCCGTCGAAGCCGATGCCGATCCGGATTTCGACTGAAAGCTCTCCGCCTCGGATTCGGCCAACCTCTGATGCAGCCGGGCCCGGACCTCGTCGGCCGAGTAGGCGCGTCGTCTCCGTTGATCGCGAACCACCAACGCACCGCCGGCGACGACGCCTGCGACTCCGGCCAGCCCGAGCCACTTCCAGATGCTGCGCATGAAGATAGGCTATTCGCCGCACCGCCCGGGCGTGCGCTGTGTGGTTAACTTGTGTGCCCTTCGAACACCACGCCAGGCCCCATGGACACCCTTCGCAATAAGGTCGCCGTCATCACCGGAGCGGCCAACGGCATAGGCCGGGCCATCGCCCGCGCGCTGGCCGATCGGGGCGCTCACCTTGTGCCCGTCGACTTCGACGCGGACGGCCTGCAAACACTTGCCGGCGAACTGAGTCACAGAGGGGCCCGAGGGACAGCCGTACTGCCGTGGCGCGCCGACGTGTCGGAGCCAGACGCGTTCAACACCGTTCGGGGCGCGGCACTGGAGCGGTTCGGCCGGGTCGACATCGTGGTCAACAACGTCGGGGTGCTGACCAATGGCCTGCCCGAGGACATTCCGGTCACCGAGTGGCAACGCATCCTGGACGTCAACCTGATGTCGGTGGTGCGCAGCAACGCCGCCTTTCTGCCGCTGCTGCTCGAGCGGGGCAGCGGGCATCTGGTCAACACCGCGTCGTTCGCGGGGCTTTTCACGTATTCCTACGACCGGATGCCGTATGCCGCCACCAAGGCGGCCATCGTGCAGATCAGCGAGGGGTTGGCAATCTACCTGCGGCCAAAGAACATCGGCGTTACTCTGCTGTGTCCGGGGCCGGTGCTGACCAATATCGCCGCTGCCGTGCCGACATTCGGCACCGGGGCGCCGCTGCGGACACCCGGCGATCAGTTCGAGCTGTTGGGCCCGGCGCCCGTCGGCGAGCTGGTCGCCGACGCAATCCTGCATAACCGATTCTTTGTGCCCACCCACCCCGGGGTCGTCGACGAATTGCGCCGCCGCATCGATGACTGGGATGCCTACATCGACTATCAGATTTCCCGCGAACCGCACTGAAAGGCAGGCACGATGGCCGACTCCCGCACCGAGGGTCTGGACGTGTTCAAGGAGATGATGCCCGGATTGATCCCCGACGGTGTCACCAGTCTGCGCGACGGCGGTGTCGCCGGCGAACTCGGCGACCTGACCATCGATCACGTCTTCGGCGCACTGTGGACCCGGCCCGGGCTGGATCGTCGCTCCCGCAGCCTGGTGACCCTGGGCGCGCTCATCGCCCTGCGCGCCACCGGCGAATTGCGTTCTCACTTCCAGATCGCGCTGCGCAACGGGCTGACGCGCGAGGAGATCGACGAAGTGATCTATCACCTGGCGGGCTATGCCGGCTACCCGGCGGCAGCCACCGCGCGCAATGTCGCACGCGAGGCACTTTCGCGCTCATAATCTCCGAAAGACCAAGCGAGGAAACGGGCTTACCCGACGATGCTGACTCTGGACCAGGCGCTGGACGAAACTCGGACCGGCGACCTATGGCTGTTCCGCGGCGGTTCCCGGCCCGACCGTGCCATCCAGACCTTGACCAACAGCCCGGTCAACCATGTCGGGATGACGGTGGCCATCGACGACCTGCCGCCGCTGATCTGGCATGCGGAACTGGGCGACAAACTCATCGATGTGTGGACCGGCACCAACCACCGCGGTGTGCAGCTCAACGACTCGCGCGAAGCGGTTCAGCAGTGGATGGAGCGCTACCACCAGCGGTGCTGGTTGCGTCAGCTCACGCCGTACGCAAGCCGCAAGCAGGAGAATGCACTGCTCCGGGTGATCGCCCGGATGGACGGCACCCCGTTTCCGGCCACCGCGCGTCTCACCGGCCGATGGCTGCGCGGCCGGCTCCCGACCGCCTACGACTGGACGCGCGGAATTCCGCTGCTGGACAAGAGGATCCGGGAATCGACGCAGCGACGCAAGGCGCGCCAGCGCGTCGGCCTGGAAGCGGCGTACTGTGCGGAGACGGTGGCGATCACCTACGAGGAAATGGGGCTGCTGACCACCGAGAAGTACTCGAACTGGTTCGACCCCGGCTCGTTCTGGAGCGGTGACAGGCTCCCGCTCGCGCCGGGCTATCAGCTCGGCGACGAAATCGAAATTGTGGTCGGTTAGTCGACCGACATCTCCCCCATCGCCGACCATCCCGTCGCGTCGACCGTCTGGCTGATGATTTTCGGCGTCGATTTCAGCGCCCGCGGGAGCTCGCGCATCGCCTGTTTGAAGTGGTCGCTGTTCACGTGGATGCTCCCCGCGTCAACGTCTCGGAATGCCTCCACGAGGACGTACTCGCCCGGGTTGTCAAGGCTGCGCGACCACTCGAACCACAGGTTGCCCGCTTCGGCACGGGTGGCGGCGGTGAACGAGGCAACCAGCCCGGGCCAGCGATCGGTCCACTCGGGTTTGGTGTCGAACTTGACGACGATGAAGATCATGGCCGCTCCCCGCCTGTGCTTGCCGCTGCCGTTGCGTTCGCTCGATCTGGCCGAGCAGCGTCAGGATACGCGTCGCCTCGCGTTCACGATGCCCGCAAAACGGGACTGACGGTTGCCGTGCTATGGCCCAGCAAAGTTTGCCTTGGCGTCGCAATTGACGCCAAGGCAAACTCTCACTATTAGTGACGCGCGCCACACATGGGCTCGGATAGGAGTTGGATCTCAATCGCGGCGAATTGTGCGCGGGTTTGAATGAGCCGGCCCATGCGCAATTCAATTTCGTTAGGGAATTGCGATTCCGGGGTTGCCGGGCTGCGGCGCGTCGGGGGCCGGGGGCGGAGGCGGCGCGGGCGCCGTGGCGTCGACCAGAACCGGCGCCGGAGGGGGCGCGTCCGGTGGCGGAGGCGGTGCATCCGGCGGCGGAGGGGCACCGCCCTCGCCGTCGGGTGGCATCGGCAGAAACATGTGGTGTGTGAATCCGGCCTGGTAGGCGCCGGCACCACCGATGTGCACGCCGGCGCGTTCACCACTGGCTACCGGCGTCCCGTCCGGCAAGGTCACCGCGGTGTGTCTGCCGTTCCAACCAATCACCAAGGCGTTGGGGGCGGTTCCATACCGGAAGCCGCGCGCCAGGAGCGCGGCTTCCTCGTTCCCGGTGTTGAACCGGTCGCCGAAGACCGGCCGATCGGTCGCCGCGTTGGCTACCCACGAAGCCAGCCCGGAGCAATCGGTCCCGGCGGGAGAATCTCCGCCCGAGACATAAGGCGTCCCGGAGACCTGATTGATGAGCGACATCAACGTTGCTAATACAAACATGGGCAGGCACGCTAGCAATAAATTTCTTTGCTGACCAAATTTTGTGGCGTAGCTCATTCGCTTATCGGATAATGGTGTTCGTCGCGTTACAGCAAATTGTTATACGGCGGCGGTCTTATCGAGACCGGTTTGCTGTCCACTTGTTCCGGCAAGCGAGCGCACGCCTGACGCCATGATCGCTTCAGCGCGAAGTGAGTGGCTGCAGGCCCAGTTGGTCGAGCAGGCGCCGAACGTGCCGCTCAATGGCATCGCGGATCGGGCGCACCCCGTCCACTCCTAGACCGGCGGGGTCGGCCAGTTCCCAATTCTCGTATCGCTTGCCGGGGACGTATGGGCAACCGTCGCCGCAGCCCATGGTCACGATCACGTCGGCAGCCTCGACGATGTCATCGGTCCATTTCCTGGGTTGCTCGCGGGCAATGTCGATGCCGACTTCCGCCATCGCCGCGACGGCGGCGGGGTTCACCTTCTCGGCCGGTTCCGATCCCCCCGAGAAGGCGGATGCCCGCCCGCCGGCGAGGTGCTTGAAGAACCCCATTGCCATTTGGGACCGACCGGCGTTGTGGGTGCACAGGAACAGCACGCTGGGCTTGACTACGCGCTCGGTCACCGCGCGCTCCGGTCGAGCGAGGTCGCCGGCTGCCGGCGGGCGAAATTGAAGCGGCGCCGCAGGCCGAGCGAAACGTAGACCAACGCGACCAGCACGGGCACTTCGATGAGCGGGCCGACAACACCGGCAAGTGCCTGACCGGACGTCGCACCGTAGGTTGCGATAGCCACCGCGATGGCCAATTCGAAATTGTTACCGGCGGCGGTGAATGCCAGCGTGGTGGTGCGCTGGTAGCCGAGGGCAAGCATTGCCCCCAGGATGTAGCCGCCGCCCCACATGATCGCGAAGTAGGCCAGCAGAGGCAGTGCTATGCGGGCGACATCCACAGGGCGGCTGATGATCTGGTGACCTTGCAGGGCAAAAAGCAGGACGATGGTGAACAGCAGCCCGTACAGTGCCCACGGCCCGACCCTGGGCAGAAAGGTGGATTCGTACCAGTTTCGGCCCTTGGCTTTTTCGCCGAGTCGTCGCGACAGGTACCCGGCAACCAGCGGGATACCCAGGAAGACGAGCACGGACTTGGCTATCTGCCATGGCGACGTGTGAATCGTGTTCTGCTGCAGGCCAAGCCAGCCGGGCAACACCGACAGGTAGAACCAGCCCAGCACGGCGAACATGAGGACCTGGAAGACGGAGTTCAGGGCAACCAGAACCGCTGCGGCCTCGCGGTCACCGCACGCGAGGTCGTTCCAAATGATCACCATTGCGATGCAGCGGGCCAAGCCGACGATGATCAACCCGGTGCGGTACTCGGGCAGGTCGGGCAACAACAGCCACGCCAAGGCGAACATCAGCGCCGGACCGAGCACCCAATTCAGCACCAGCGAACTCAGCAGCAGGCGGCGATCACTGGTGACGGTGTCGAGGCGGTCATAGCGGACCTTGGCAAGGACCGGGTACATCATGACGAGCAGGCCCAGCGCGATCGGCACCGAAATCCCGTCGATTCGAACGTGATTCAGATCCGTGTTCAATCTCGGCACGAAGCGGCCGAGAAGCAGTCCGGCGGTCATCGCGACGCCAATCCACACCGGCAGGAAGCGGTCCAGCAGCGAGAGCCGTTCGACGACGGTGGGAATTTGGCGTTGCCGCACTGCCTGGGTCACGTGTGTGCGCCGGCCGCGTCACCGGCGTCGGCGCCGCAGCAGAGGGAGTCGTCGCCGTCGGTGTTCTCACCATCCGGCGGTGCGGAGGCGAAAGTATCCGAATCGGCCAGCACCGTGTATACCTCCCACTTTTCCCCCGCCGGTCCGGTCACCCAGACCTTGTCTTGGGTCGCAAAGCAGCACGTGGTTCCCATCTCTTCCTGGGTGAACATGCCTTCTTCGGCCAGGCGGGCGATCTCGGCGTGGACGGCCTCGCTGGACTCCACTTCGACGCCGAGGTGATTGAGAGTCCCTCCCTGGCCGGGGTTTTCGATCAGGACCAGCTTTAGCGGCGGTTCCGTCACGGCGAAGTTGGCGTAGCCCGGCTTGACCTTGGCCGGCGCGGTGTTGAACAGCTTGGAGTAAAAGGTGATCGCGTCGTCGAGGTTGTCGACGTTGAGCGCGAGTTGAGCGCGGGACATGAAGGACTCCTACCTCTGCGACTTATGTCGAACCGCCGGCAACCTCGATACTTCTCCTCTCTTCGATATATGTCAACAAGCTGTGGCAAGATAAATGGCATGCCAAAGGCACTGCCTGTCGTGGACATGTCGTCGCCAGTGTCCTGTTCTCCAGTGGCGGCCGGCCCCGTCGACGACGATGCGGCATTGGACATCGCGCTGCGACTGAAAGCCCTGGCCGACCCGGTGCGCGTCAAGCTTGTTTCGCTGCTGTTCGGTTCGGACAGCGGTGAGGTGTGCAGTTGCGACCTGGCTAAGGCGGTCGGACTCAGCGAGTCGACGGTGAGCCATCACCTGACGCAGTTGCGTCGGGCGGGCATCGTCGAGTCCGAGCGCCGCGGGATGAACGTCTATCACCGTGCTCGCCGGGACGCTCTCATGGCGCTGTGTGCGGTGCTCGACCCAAACTGCTGCCGCTAAGACCCGGTCGAACGGCGGTCCTAAACGTTCAAGCGGAACTCGACCGGGTTACGCCGTAGACGTTCGAAGGTTCGGCCGACGCGGCCATGAACTTCTATGTCTCGCTATTCCCCGACGGCGAAATGCAGTCCGTGACCAGGCATAACAATGAAGATCCCGACATTGACGGGAAGGTCATGCTCGCCGAGTTCACCATCGCCCAACAGCGACTGCTATGCAGCGACAGCCCGATTCATGATCAGCACACCTTCACACCGTCCCTGTCGCGCACCGTCCCTGTCGCTTCACGTTCACACCGACGACGCCCGCGAAATCGACCGGCTTTTCAACGCGCTGGCGGTTGAAGGCAACGTGTTGATGCCACTCGGTGACTACCCTTTCCGCCCCAAGCCTTTCCGCCCCAAGCCTTTCCGCCCCAAGCCTTTCCGCCCCAAGCCTTTCCGCCCCAAGCTTGGTTGGGTCAACGACCGATTCGGAGTGTCCTGGCAACTCACGGTGTCGCCATCGGCGTCCATTTAGGCAGCAACAACCGCCCAGAAGTAGGGGCCGGGGAAAGCTAGCGACCGGCGGCTTTCCCGCCTAATATTTGTTGAAAGCGTAATTCGACCACGTCAAGGTCGAATCCGACGTGACCAGGATCGCCAACCGGCAGCTAGGACTCGAGCGAATCACCTTTAGACGCCGAGTAATAGTCGGCCTCAGACACGACGGGTGTCGCCACGGTCTTCTCATCGCGGCCCGCACGCCTCCGGGAAGAGAACCTCGCACCTCGAGCCGGCCTCACCGGGGCAAAGCGCGCCATACCGATCTCAGGCATGTCGTCGTAAATCGCCTCCATGCCACCGCTCATCAGATACGTCTCATGCCAGAACCCGGTGCCTCCGTCATCTTTCAAGAACTGCTGCCACCATTGCCGATGCGGTTCCGAGCGGGTCCACCGCTCCAGGCTGTCCAGATCTCGCCAGTACTGCCGCATGCCGACATGAGGTGGAAACAACGACCAGACCAGATCCTCGTGCAGCAAGAGCCCGTCAGGCCCTTCCTTCGACGACTGTCGAATCTGAGGACCGAGGCCCAGCATCCGCAGCAATCCACGCGGGCGCCGTACCCTCATTCCGAGATACACGACGACCATGTCGGGGTACTCGGTGAGATCTACCGTCCGCCGATCAACTGACATCCCGATCCCACTGATTCTTTCGTTGCCCAGACGATGCTTGAGAACGGAAAACCACCAGTGGGCCGTTGCCGATCAGTGGGCCCGCGGCGTCGTCCTCCCGGTCGCCGACTTTCTGCTCTCGAACAGCAATGGGTAAATCAGACCGCCGATGAGACCGCCGACCAGTGGTGCCAGCCAGAATACCCACAGCTGCCCGGGTGCGCCGTCGCCGTTGAAGAAGGCGACGCCCGTGGACCGGGCCGGATTGACCGAGGTGTTACTGATCGGAATCGAAACGAGGTGGATGAGCGTCAGCGACAGCCCAATCGCCAACGGCCCGAACCCCTTCGGCGCCCGGTCGTCGGTCGCGCCCAGAATTACGATGAGGAAGAACGCCGTCAGCAAGACCTCAGCGGCGATCACGGCTACCAGCGAGTAATGGCTGGGCGAGTGCTCGCCGTACCCGTTCGCGGCCATGTGCCCGACGGGTGTGAACCCGGACTTTCCACTCGCGATGGCCACCAGCGCCGTGCCTGCGAGCAGACCACCGACGACCTGGGAGATCCAGTACCCGGGAAGGTCCTTCCACGGCAGCCGGCCGCTCACCGCGGCGCCTAGCGTGATCGCCGGGTTGAAATGCCCGCCCGAGATGTGGCCGACGGCGTAGGCCATGGTGACGACGGTGAGCCCGAACGCCAGTGCCACTCCGAGGAATCCGATGCCCAATTGATAGGTGCCGCTGCCGTCTTCGGCTTGAGCGATCTGTTTGGCCGCGAAAATTGCACTGCCGCAGCCTGCGAAAACCAACCAGAACGTGCCGAACAGCTCGGCACCGAGCTTTGAAACGAGCGACGACGTTGTCATGTGCTGCCTCCTGGCGAGGTGCCCCCCGCGAAGATGGTAGCCCTCACTTAGCCGCCAGCAAAGACTTAACGCCCACGCCTACTGGCTACACGTTGAAGCGGAACTCCACGACATCCCCGTCCCACTCCAAATCGTTGGGCCTAACTGCCGATTCGCGCGAATGCTTCGAGCTCCCGGGCGACGTCCGGACCTGAGGGGTTGTACATAACCTCCTGGTGGCCCGCTTCTGCGAGTCGGGCGAGCGCTTGTTTGATAGCAGAGGGGTCACCGACCTTCATCATCAACACAGTTGAGGTTCGACCCTCGACGTCCAGGTGCTCAAGCAGTGGAAGGTCACGTTCGGAGAGATGCGTGACGTGTCCCTCGAAAGTGAGCAAATGACGTTCCTCCTCTGGTGCAAGCGCCTCGAGGGACGCTCTCCAGGTAGCCCCACCCGGCAACGCGTCGACTGCAGCTGCGCCGCCGTAGTGATAAGCCGTGTGCCACGGGATGACTCCCCATGGTCCAACCGCTTTGAGGACCCGAGTTGAGCGTGGATTCTCACCTTCGTCGAGGACGGTGCCAGTCATCATCGTGGCGGACGGCAGCCTTGGATGGGGCGGCCCGATTATCCCGTCTGCCACTTCATGCGCCCGCTCATTGCCGCGTGGACCCATCACACTGAGCCACAGTGGAACTTGGACCGGCCGTCGAACCGTCATGCCTGGCCAATGCAACATACGCACCGCCTTGCCGTCAATAACAACTGTTTCTCCAGCCAGTACGCGTCGCAGCGAGCCGACATAGTCGAACAGTGCGCTTAGCGTCATCGGAGCCTGACCCAATGTCCAGCGAGCCGTGTTGCCGGTGCCGAAGCATGCGCGAAATCGGTTGCCGGAGAGTCGAGCGATCGTCGCGATACCCGAGGCCATCGCCATAACCGAACGCTGCGACGGAATGAGCACTGCGGTGGCCAACCCGATCCGCGTCGTACGGCTAGCCGCCAATGCGAGGTGCACGAAGGGGTCCTCCCATAGCGGGGCAGAATCGAAGATCCACACTCTCGCGTAACCCAGCTCTTCCGCTAAAACCGCCAGATCGGCGAAGTCGGGCCCCGGAGGCAGCCCACAGGAACGTTCGATATCGACCATGTCAATACATCTAATAGATCGAGGCCGTCGTTCGGAACTAGTACGTCACTTTCTAAAGGCAGGGAGCTTTAAACGCCCGGCATCAACACACGGCCTCACCATCCAGTCGCTGTCGGCTATTTCTTCGACGTAGACGTTGCTCCGTGACGGAACTCCACGACATCCCCGTCGGCCATGACATAGTCCTTGCCTTCCATGCGGACCTTGCCGGCCGCCTTGGCCGCCGCCATCGAACCGGCGGCGATCAGATCGTCGTACGACACAATCTCCGCTTTGATGAAGCCCTTCTCAAAGTCGCTGTGGATTACCCCGGCGGCCTTCGGCGCGGTGTCGCCTTGGTGAATAACCCAGGCGCGCGCCTCTTTCGGACCCGCCGTCAGGAAGGTCTGCAGCTTGAGAGTGTGAAAACCGGCCCGGGCCAACGCATTCAGTCCCCGCTCGGTCTGCCCGATCGACTCCAGCAGCTCGGCTGCGGACTCGTCGTCGAGTTCGTTCAGCTCGGATTCGATTGCCGCATCCAGGAACACCGCGTCGGCGGGGTCGACGAGCTGCCGCAGCTCCGCGACGCGGGCGGCGTCGGTCAGCACTGCCTCGTCGGCGTTGAAGACATACAGGAACGGTTTGGTGGTGAGCAGATTCAGCTCGCGCAGCTCCGAGGCATCCACGCGGGCGCCGAACAACGTCTTCCCGCTGTTTAGCACCTGTTGAGCGGTTATCGCGGCGTCGTAAACCGGCTTTCGCTCCTTAGTGGTGCGCGCCTCTTTTTCCAGTCTGGGTAGGGCGCGCTCCAGGGTTTGCAGGTCGGCCAAAATCAATTCGGTCTCGACGACCTCGATATCGGATTTGGGATCCACCTTTCCAGCGACATGCGTCACGTCGTCGTCGGCGAACACCCGGACCACCTGGCAAATGGCGTCACACTCACGAATGTGGGCCAGAAACTTATTCCCGAGCCCGGCCCCCTCCGAAGCGCCTTGGACCAGGCCGGCGATGTCGACGAAGATGACCGGCGCCGGGACGATGCGCTCGGAGTCAAAGAGTTCGGCCAGTTTGGCGAGTCGCGGATCGGGTAGGGAAACGACACCCTCGTTCGGTTCGATCGTCGCGAACGGGTAGTTGGCCGCCACCACGTTGTTGCGGGTCAGCGCGTTGAAGAGGGTCGACTTGCCGACGTTGGGCAGGCCAACGATTCCCAGGCTCAAGCTCACAGGGAACCAAGTCTAGGGTGCGACCGCGGCGCCGGCTGATCGGCCATTGGCGCCACCGCGTAGGACTGACAGCGATAGGTGACTGCGGGAACCGCTATCACCCGCGCTATCGGATTCGGGCATCGCATGGTGGGCAGGACACGGTGCAGCTGTGGCGAATGTGACTCTTCCTGACACTTCTCACGCGCGCGAAGGCGTGGCACGCCAGGGACCGCGGCCAGGTGAATACGGGAGCTTTGGGCTGATTGCCGGTACGGTCTAGATGTGTCAGCGCAGCGGGCAAGGTCGGGGGTAGAGGCATCCCACCGCTCGATCCTCCCGAATATTCCAGGTGTGCCGTGGTGGGCCGCCCTGCTCATCGCCGTTGGCGCCACCGCCATCGGGTTCGCGATCGACGCCGGGTCCGGACACAAGGAGCTGACGCACGTGTTCGCGGGCTTTTATGTCGCCGGCTGTGTGGCAGCGGTGCTGGCCGTGCGTCAGGAGGGCGTGTTCACCGCGATCATTCAGCCGCCGTTGATCCTGTTCTGCGCGGTGCCGGGAGGCTATTGGCTGTTCCACGGGCGCAAGGTGGGCCACCTCAAAGACCTGTTGATCAACTGCGGCTATCCGCTGATCGAGCGCTTCCCGCTGATGCTGGGCACCGCAGGCGGCGTGCTGCTGATCGGGCTGCTCAGGTGGTATCTCGGGATGTCACACCGAGCGACCGCGGCGACCACCGCCAAGGAAGCCGGCGACACCGCGAAGGCCGCCGACGTGAAGTCCCTCGTCAGCGGTATTGTCGCCAAACTGCAATCGGCCGTGCGGCGCAATCCCGAGGAGCGCGACGCGGACGAGGCGACCGCTTCCGAAGCGCGGCGGACGCGCGCGGCTCGACGGCCGGCGAACGCCCGCCGAACCACGCACACGGATCGAGCGGCCGCCCGCGCCACCAGGACGCGCGTCCCGCCGTCGTTGGAGGATCCGCAGGAACCCGGGCGTCCCCGGCGCCCGAGCCGCGGGAGCCAGGCGGTTCCCCGCGACCTCGACCCTGCCGACCCGCCGCGTCGATCGCGTCGCCCCAGGCCGGAGGGCGAACCCGAGCGTGGCCAACCCCGTCGGGAGCCGCGCACACGCCGTAGTCCTTACGAGCGGCCGGCTCCGCGCGACAACCGCTTCGACGGCTTCGACACGTACCAACCGCCCGGGCCGCCGCCCGACCAGTTCAATCGGTACGAGCGGCACGCGCCCTACGAGCCCTACGAGCCTCCGCGGCGTCGCCCGGCCGCGAGGGGCACAAACGGCGCCGACGCGACGCACCATCCCATTTCCCGGGTCCGCTACCGCGGGGAAGCCCCGGTGGACGAGCCCGGGGCCGAGCGCCCGGGTCGCTCGCGGGCGTCGGGCCGTTCCCGGGGCCGCCCGCCGGCGGAGTCCTGGGAATACGACCGCTAGCTCAGCGAGTCACACGAATCTCACGGGGCAGCGCGAACACCAGCGTCTCCTGGGCCGTCGTCACCGGTTGCACCACGTCGTAACCGCATTCGGCGAGCCGCTCCAGCACACCGCGCACCAAAACCTCGGGCACCGACGCGCCGGAGGTGACACCCACCGTGGTGACACCTTCCAACCACGCCGGGTCGATGTCATCGGCCCAGTCGACCAGGTGAGCGGCCCGGGCGCCGGCCCCCAGCGCCACCTCGACCAGGCGGACCGAGTTCGACGAGTTGCGGGAGCCGACGACGATCACCAGGTCGCACTCGGGCGCCATCGCCTTCACCGCGACCTGCCGGTTCTGGGTGGCATAGCAGATATCGTCGCTGGGCGGATCCTGCAGCTTCGGGAAGCGTTGCCGGAGCCGCTGGACGATCTCCATGGTCTCGTCGACCGACAGCGTCGTCTGTGACAGCCAGACCACCTTGTCCTCGTCGCGGACGCTCACGTTGTCCACTGAGTCGACGCCGTCGACCAGCTGGACGTGCTCGGGCGCTTCGCCGGCGGTCCCGATGACCTCTTCGTGCCCCTCGTGGCCGATCAGCAGGATGTCGTAGCCGGCGCGGGCGAAGCGCCTGGCCTCGTTGTGCACCTTGGTCACCAACGGGCAGGTGGCGTCGATGGTCTGCAGGTTCCGTTCGGCGGCCGCGGCGTACACCGTCGGCGCGACGCCGTGCGCCGAGAACACCACGAGGGCCCCCTCGGGCACCTGATCGGTCTCCTCGACGAACACCGCGCCCGCTTTTTCCAGGGTTTCGACGACGTGCCGGTTGTGCACGATCTCGTGGCGCACGTAGACCGGGGCACCGTGCTTTTCCAGGGCGCGTTCGACCGTCTCGACGGCCCGGTCCACGCCCGCGCAGTAGCCCCGCGGCTCCGCCAGGAGCACCCTCTTGCCCGTTGGGTCGCTGGCTACCGATCCGGACGCGCCGGGAATCCCCATGTCGATAGTCGGCGGCATGCCACCCAGGGTACTTACCGTCGACACGGGCCCGCCAGCTCGCGCCGCGCGGCTTGGAGTTAGCCGCCGGTTTGAGGCAGTCTTGGTCCCATGGCTACTGCACCGTATGGAGTTCGGCTACTGGTCGGCGCGGCGACAGTCGCCGTCGAGGAGACGCTGAAGCTGCCAAAAACCATCCTGTTGTACCCGATGACGTTGGTCAGTCAGGCGGCGCACATCGTGATGGTATTTCAGCAGAACCTCGCCGAGCTGGTGATCAAGGGCGACAGCACCCTGGAGTCGATCTTTCCGCCCAAGGAGGAAAAGCCGGAGTGGGCGACGTTCGACGAGGACTTGCCCGACGCCGAGACGGCAGCGATCCCGGCCGCGTCGCCAGACGACGGCGATCGCCTGACCGAGGGCCGGTTCGCCCTGTATTCGGTGGCCGACGCGGCTGAGGCCCCGAATCCCCCGACGACTCCGGCCGGGCGGTCGAAAAAGTCCCCGAAAAAGGCCCTTAAAAACTCTATGGCCGACGTCCCGGAACCGGAGGTGGTGGCCGAACTCGACTATCCGACGCTGACGCTGGCGCAGCTGCGGGCGAGGCTGCAAACGCTGAGCGTCGAAGAACTCGAATCCCTGCTGGCCTACGAGCAGGCCACCAAGGCCCGAGCGCCGTTCCAGACCCTGCTCGCCAACAGGATCACCCGCGCGAACGCGAAGTGACCCGAGCGGCGAATTCGGAACCCAACTCCGCCGAGAACCCTTTTCCGGTTCGCGCGGTGGCGATCCGGGTCGCGGGCTGGATCGACAAGCTGGGCACCGTGTGGGTGGAGGGCCAGCTGGCCCAGATCACGATGCGGCCCGACTCCAAGACCGTGTTCATGGTGCTGCGGGACCCGGCCGCCGACATGTCGCTGACCGTGACCTGTTCGCGCGACCTGGTGCTGAGCGCGCCGGTGAAATTGACCGAAGGCACCCAGGTGGTGGTGTGCGGCAAACCCTCGTTCTACACGGGCCGAGGCACCTTCTCGTTGCGGCTCAGCGAGATTCGCGCCGTCGGCATCGGCGAGCTACTGGCCCGCATCGACCGGCTGCGCCGGCTGCTCGACGCGGAGGGCCTCTTCGATCCCCGGCTGAAGCGGCCAATCCCGTTCCTGCCCAACACGGTTGGTCTGATCACCGGGCGGGCCAGCGCCGCCGAGCACGACGTGCGGACGGTGGCGGGCGCGCGCTGGCCGGCGGTGCGCTTCGCGGTCCGCAACACCGCGGTCCAAGGGCCAAACGCGGTGGCGCAGATCGTCCGGGCGCTGAACGAGCTCGACCGCGACGGTGAGGTCGACGTGATCGTGCTGGCCCGCGGTGGCGGTAGCGTCGAAGACCTGCTGCCGTTCTCGGACGAGACGCTGTGCCGCGCGATCGCCGCTTGCCGCACGCCAGTCGTCACCGCGGTCGGTCACGAACCGGACAATCCGCTGTGTGATCTGGTCGCCGATCTGCGGGCGGCCACTCCCACCGACGCGGCGAAGAAAGTGGTCCCCGACACGGCCGCCGAGCAGCGCCTGATCGACGACTTGCGCCGGCGCAGCGCGCAGGCACTGCGCGGCTGGGTGGCCCGCGAACAACGGGCGCTGGCCCAGTTGCGCAGTCGCCCCGTGCTGGCCGAGCCCCTGGCGGTTTTGACAGCATGCGCCGACGAGATTCACCGTGCCCGGTCGGCGGTTCGCCGCGACGTCACCCGGCTGGTCGCGACCGAAACCGAGCGGATCGGTCACCTGGGCGCCCGGCTGGCGACGTTGGGCCCGGCGGCCACATTGGCCCGCGGTTACGCCGTTGTGCAGAAGGTGCAGCCGGTCGGCGACGGACCGGCGGCGGTGCTGCGATCGATCGACGAGGCACCCGCGGGCACCCGGCTGCGGGTGCGGGTGGCCGACGGCGCGATAGCGGCCGTGAGCGAAGGACTGACCGATGGCGCCTGACGAAGACAACGGGGCCCGCCCGGTTACGCCTGTTAGTCAGCTCGGCTACGAGGCGTGCCGCGACGAGCTGATGGAGGTCGTCCGGCTGCTGGAGCAGGGCGGGCTGGACCTTGATGCGTCGCTGAAACTGTGGGAAAGGGGCGAACAGCTTGCGAAAAGGTGCGAGGAGCACTTAGCTGGCGCCCGCAAGCGCATCGAGGATGTGCTGTCGGCGGACCAAGCCGACGAGGCCTGACCCCCGCCAGACTGCGAAAACCGATGTCCCAGACCATGCCGACTGGAAGCCGGACTGGAACACGTTTCAGTTATGCTTCGCCGATGGCTGATCCGTCACTGACCGCCGAACTCGGCCACGTCCTCGTCACCGGCGGCTCCGGGTTCGTCGGCGCGAACCTGGTGACCACCTTGCTCGACCGCGGATACCGGGTCCGTTCCTTCGACCGCGTCCCGTCGCCGCTGCCCCAGCACCCGCAACTGGAGGTGCTGCAGGGTGACATCACCGACGCGGCCGTCTGCACCGCGGCAGTCGACGGCGTCGACACGGTCTTCCACACCGCGGCGATCATCGAGCTAATGGGCGGCCCGTCGGTGACCGACGAATACCGGCAGCGCAGCTTCGCGGTCAACGTGGGCGGCACCCAGAACCTCGTGCACGCCGGGCAGGCCGCCGGAGTCAAGCGGTTCGTCTACACCTCGTCCAACAGCGTGGTGATGGGCGGCCAGAATATCGCCGGCGGCGACGAGACGCTGCCCTACACCGATCGGTTCAACGACCTCTACACCGAGACCAAGGTGGTGGCCGAACGATTTGTGTTGTCCCAGAACGGCTCCCAAAATGGGGGAGCCGGCATGCTGACGTGCGCGATCCGGCCCAGCGGCATCTGGGGGCGCGGTGACCAGACGATGTTCCGCAAGCTGTTCGAAAGCGTGGTCGCCGGCCACGTCAAGGTGTTGATCGGCCGCAAGTCCGCGCGGTTGGATAACTCCTACGTACACAACCTGATTCACGGTTTCATCCTGGCCGCCGAGCACCTGGTGCCCGGCGGCACCGCACCCGGCCAGGCCTACTTCATCAACGACGCCGATCCGGTCAACATGTTCGAGTTCGCCCGGCCGGTGATCGAGGCCTGCGGCGAGAACTGGCCGCGGGTGCGCGTCAACGGCCCCATGGTCCGCGCGGCCATGACGGGCTGGCAGCGCCTGCACTTCCGATTCGGGATACCGGCGCCGCTGCTCGAGCCGCTCGCCGTCGAGCGGGTCTACCTGGACAACTACTTCTCGATCGCCAAGGCCACCCGGGACCTCGGTTACCGGCCACTGTTCACCACCCAGCAGGCGATGGCAGAATGCCTGCCGTACTACGTCGACATGTTCAAGCAGATGAAAAGCCAAGCGCTGGCGGCCAAAACCGCCGCCAAACCGATGGTCAGCGGATCCCGCTAGACCTACCGGAAGCTCACCATCTCGCTGCCCCAGGCGGCCCGGATGTGCGCGTCGACGTCGTGCACGACGCGGTCGCGCTTGCCGACGAGCAGGCAGGCACGCTCCTCGGGCCGATAGGGAGTCCATTCCGGCTCACCGGGTGGCCCCGCGGGGTTGCCCCGCGTCGCGAAGTTGACCCACCTGGTCCGCACCCTCTTGGAGACCGCCCTCGCGGTCTTTGCGCCGCCGAGCTTCAGCGTCGGGTCCTTGGGGCCACCGAGATTGCCCCAGACGTACGGCAATTCGGTGGCATGGGCGGCGTTGACCAACAGCAGCTTCAGCAGCGGGGTCGCGTAATCGAACCGGTACAGGTACACCGGCGCCACCCTGCTGTGGCCCTCGGCCAGCCACACCGAGGGCATCCGGAATCCGACGTCGGTTGCGATGCTCAAACTCCTTGCCCTGCGCCGCAACCGCGAATACGTCGACCCGATCTGCTCGTCGGTGGGCAGTTGCAGGTCGGGTTGTTCGGCGGCGATCTCGTCGAACATCGACGTGATCGCGCGCGGCGTGATCGGCATCAGCCGTGACCGCATCAACCGGAAGAGCGCCGCCTCGTGCTTGTTGGTACCGATGATCAACGGGACCGGAAGCGAGCGGCCCTGCTGCGCCCGCTTGACCGGGTAGTCGTCCAGCAACTCGCCGTCGACGATCGGGACGAACGCGAGGATGCCGGGATTACGCACGGGCACTTCGTCGAAGACCTCTTGGGACGCGGCCAGGAGCACCGCGGTGGGCACGTCGGGCAACCGGTCCGCGTCGACCCCAAGCCTGTCGAGGACGGTCTCGGCGACGCGCACGGCCCTGCCCCGGTCGTACACCGACGTGGCCGGTGAGCTCTGGGCGATCGCTCCGGCGAACAGCCCCTCGGCGGCCGGGCTGGCGAGCAGGGTCGTCACGATCCCCGCACCGGCGGATTCGCCGAATAGCGTGACCCGGCGGGGATCGCCGCCGAACGCCGCGATGTTGTCGCGCACCCAGCTCAGCGCCGCCAGCACGTCACGCAGCCCGACGTTGGAATCGAACCGTCGCAGCGAGGTGTTGAACGACGACAAGTCCATGAAACCGAGCGCTCCCACCCGGTAGTTGACCGTGACCACGACGACCTCGCCGCTTCCGGCCAGCCGGCGCCCGTCGTACAGCGCCTGGCTGCTGGATCCGAGGACGTAGGCACCACCATGCAGCCACACCATCACCGGCTTTCGGTCACCCGGTGCCGTGTCAGACGACGCCCAGACGTTCAGCCTCAGGCAGTCCTCGCCCTGCGCCGCGCCCAGGTCGAGCGGCATGTTGGGGAAGATCGGTTGCGGGCAGGCCGGCCCGTAGCGGGTGGCATCGGCGACCTCGGTCCACCGCTGGGGGGGCTGTGGCGCCCGGAACCGCAGGGCGCCGACGGGCGGCGCGGCGTAGCGGATGCCTTTCCACGTCCTAATCACCCGGGTGCGGCCCTCCTCGCCGCCCCGGACCGGGCCGTGGGTGGTTTCGACCACGAGGTTGTCGGTCGCCATGTGTGCCGGGCGTGCCTAGGTGAGCCTCTGGGTGAGGAACTCGACCACCCGCTTGCGCGCCTCGTAGGCCGGCTGGCCGTCGACTTCGCGGACCTCGTCGGTCAGCACCGAGTGCGCCATCTTGCCGAAACCACCCGCGTTGCCCGGGCCGGAGTCGATCTCGATGACCTCGAACGCGTCGCCGAGCCGCTGCTTGAGCGTGGCGAACCGTTCGCCCGGCACCGCCCTGTCCTCGCTGAACCGCAGCCCCATCGCGCACAGGCCGTCGTCGGCACAGCGCTGGGCCACCGTGGTGAGCTCGCCCTCGCTCAGGCCGGGATCGCGGCGCCGCGCAGCGCCCAGCGGCAGCGGCACCGACGGCTGGCTGAGCACCGGGGCCAGCACGCTGTCGTCGACGGCGGCGGCCAGCGCGAAGCCGCCGGTGAAGCACTGGCCGATCACGCCGACGCCCTTGCCGGGCGTCGACGCGTTGAGGTCGCGGGCCAGCGCACGCAGGAACAACGACACCGGCCGCTGCTTGTTGGTGGCGAACGCCGCGAACTCCCGTGCCACGCATGCCCGCGTGAACGAGGCGGCGGCGTAGCCGACCGTCTTGGGTTTGCCGGGCTCGCCGAACAGCGACGGCATCGCGACGGTGAAGCCGTTGTCGACCAGGTGATTGCCGAGGGCGAGCACACCGGGGTGGATGCCGGGTATCTCCGGAATCAGCACCACCCCGGGGCCGGTGCCCTTGCGGTAGACGTCGTGGGTGTAGCCGCCGCCGGTGAACGGCGCCACCGACCATCCGGACAGGTCTGCTTCGGGTGCGGTCACGCTATGCCTTCCTTGAAGATGCCTTCCTTCAGCGCGCGGGCAGGGGCGGCTGGGATTGCGTCGCGGACGCCAGCGTACGGAACTGATCGGTGCTCCCGGCGCCGGTGATCGCGAGCTGGGCGACACCGGCCGGTCCGGCCAGCCGGGTCGTCCAGATCGGCTCGGCGTCCGCACCGCTTTGGCCGGGACCGCGGTAGACGACCCAGTTGGTGCCGTCAACGTCGACAGTTCCCGTCGGGTAGGCCGCCGGATGGATCGAGCCGATCAGTTTGTCCTCGTCGGCGTTGCTCTGGGTCAGGCTCAGGTACATCCCGGTGGGACTGATGTATCCCACGGTCGAGGTCGCTGCGTGCAGTCGCTGGCCGTTAGAGGGGTCAGCGGGGTCGGTTCGCCCGTTGTCGATGCCCTCGCGGCCGCCGGAGTTGGACCGCCAGCCGGCGGGCAACTGCGGCAGCCGGATGGGAAAGCCGAGCGTCTGGGCGTCGGCCCGCAGGGCCGTGGCCGCGTCGTAGGACGGGATCGCTCCCCGGTTGGCGCTGCCGGGCTGGAAGGAGCACATCCCGACCAGACCCGCCAGCAGGATGCATGCGATGACCAATGGCATGAGCGACCAGAACATGTCGCGGCCGTCCTGCAGCAGCCGCGGTTTGGCCGGTTTGGGCGCCGGCACCGGCTCGTCGGCTACCTCGGCATTCGGCGGCAACTCCTCGCTCACCCCCCAAGTATCCCAGTTCCAGCAGACCGATCCGCTTCTGGGACAATCTCCAACCAAGAACGCAGAGGGCTCCAACCAAGAACGCCGAGGGCTCCAACCAAGAACGCCGAGGGCTCCAACCAAGAACGCCGAGGGTCCCAACCATGGAAGGCGAGGGCACCAACCATGACAGCTGAGGGCAACCACTCATCTGGGTCGGGTTCTCCATCTGGTTCGGGGCCGACTGCCGTCGCGGGCCGAGGCCCGTCGCAGGCGCGGCCGCGCGGTGAAGCCCCCGACCGCAACCTGGCCCTGGAGCTCGTACGGGTCACCGAGGCCGGTGCCATGGCCGCCGGCCGCTGGGTGGGCCGCGGTGACAAGGAGGGCGGCGACGGCGCGGCCGTCGACGCGATGCGCGAACTGGTCAACACCGTGTCGATGCGCGGCGTGGTCGTCATCGGCGAGGGCGAGAAGGACCACGCGCCGATGCTCTACAACGGCGAGGGGGTCGGCAACGGCGACGGCCCGGAGTGCGACTTCGCCGTCGACCCGATCGACGGCACCACGCTGATGAGCAAGGGCATGCCCAACGCGATCTCGGTGCTGGCGGTGGCCGAGCGCGGGGCGATGTTCGACCCGTCGGCGGTCTACTACATGAACAAGATCGCCGTCGGGCCCGAGGCCGCGCACGTGCTGGACATCACCGCGCCGATCGCCGAAAACATCCGGGCGATCGCCAAGGTGAAGAGCCTGTCGGTGCGGGACATGACCGTGTGCATCCTGGACCGTCCACGGCATGCGCAGCTGATCGAGGACGTCCGGGCCACCGGGGCCCGCATCCGGCTGATCACCGACGGCGACGTCGCCGGAGCGATCTCGGCGTGCCGGTACCTGTCCGGCACCGACATGCTGGCCGGGATCGGCGGCACCCCGGAAGGCATCATCGCCGCCGCCGCGATCCGCTGCATGGGCGGCGCCATCCAGGCGCAGCTCGCCCCCAAGGACGACGAGGAGCGCCAAAAGGCCATCGATGCCGGCTACGACCTGGACCAGGTGCTGACCACCGAGGACCTGGTGTCCGGGGAGAACGTCTTCTTCTGCGCCACCGGGGTCACCAACGGCGACCTGCTCAAGGGCGTGCAGTACTACCCCGGCGGCTGCACCACCCAGTCGATCGTGATGCGGTCGAAGTCGGGCACCGTCCGGATGATCGACGCCTACCACCGGCTCTCGAAGCTCAACGAGTACTCCGCGATCGACTTCACCGGCGACAGCACCGCCGCATATCCCCTGCCCTGACCGACACCAAGCCCAACCAGCAAGGACTCCTACCTATGGCCGATAGCGCCACCGATTCCGAATACCGCATCGAGCACGACACCATGGGCGAGGTCCGGGTACCCGCGAAAGCCTTGTGGCGCGCGCAGACTCAGCGCGCGGTGGAAAATTTCCCGATCTCGGGCCGCGGTCTGGAGCGCACCCAGATCCGCGCGCTGGGCCTGCTGAAGGGCGCCTGCGCCCAAGTCAACAAGGACCTCGGGTTGCTGGCACCGGAGAAGGCCGACGCGATCATCGCCGCCGCGGCCGAGATCGCCGACGGTCAGCACGACGACCAGTTCCCCATCGACGTGTTCCAAACGGGTTCGGGCACCAGCTCCAATATGAACACCAATGAGGTGATCGCGAGCATCGCGGCTGCCAATGGTGTCGCGGTGCACCCCAACGACGACGTGAACATGTCGCAGTCGTCCAACGACACCTTCCCGACCGCCACCCACATCGCGGCCACCGAGGCCGCGGTGCGCCACCTCATCCCGGCGCTCGAGGTGCTGCACGAGGCCCTGGCGGCCAAGGCCCGCGAGTGGCACACGGTGGTCAAGTCCGGCCGCACCCACCTGATGGACGCCGTCCCGGTCACGCTCGGCCAGGAGTTCAGCGGATACGCCCGCCAGGTCGAGGCGGGGATCGAGCGGGTGCGTGCCACGCTGCCGCGGCTCGGTGAGCTGGCGATCGGCGGGACCGCGGTGGGCACCGGCCTCAACGCTCCCGACGGATTCGGCGCCAAGGTGGTAGAGACGCTGATCGCATCCACCGGTCTCAGTGAATTGCGCACGGCGGCAAACTCTTTCGAGGCTCAGGCGGCACGCGACGGGCTGGTCGAGGCGTCCGGCGCGCTACGGACCATCGCGGTGTCGTTGACCAAGATCGCCAACGACATCCGTTGGATGGGATCGGGGCCGCTGACCGGCCTGGCCGAGATCCGGCTGCCGGACCTGCAACCGGGCAGCTCGATCATGCCGGGCAAAGTGAATCCCGTTATCCCCGAAGCGGTTACGCAAGTCGCGGCGCAGGTGATCGGCAACGACGCGGCGGTCGCCTGGGGCGGCGCGAGCGGCGCCTTCGAACTCAACGTCTATATCCCGATGATGGCCCGCAACATCCTCGAGTCGTTCAAGCTGCTGACCAACGTGTCAAAGCTGTTCGCGGAGCGCTGCATTGTCGGGCTGGCGGCTAACGTCGAGCATCTGCGCGAGCTGGCCGAGTCGTCGCCGTCGATTGTGACGCCGTTGAATTCGGCCATCGGCTACGAGGAGGCGGCCGCGGTGGCCAAGCAAGCGCTCAAGGAGCGCAAGACGATTCGCCAGACCGTCATCGATCGCGGCTTGATCGGCGAGAAGTTGTCAATCGAGGAGCTCGACCGCCGTCTGGACGTTTTGGCGATGGCCAAGGTGAAGCCGGAACACTAGACGCGGCGGCGGTAGCGGTGAGAGTGAGGGTGGTTCGGCGATGACGACTCCTCCCGAGGGTCCCTACGGTCAGGATCCCTACGGGTCGAATCCGTATGGGCAGGGTCCGTATTGGGGCGGCCAGCCCCAGGGCGGCTCGTACCCGTATCCGCCGCCGGGCGGCCAGTACCCCAATCCGCCGGGCGGTGCGGAGCCCTATGGCGCCGGCGGCTACCCGCCGCCGCAACAGTACCCGCCCCCCGGCTGGCAGTACCCGCCCCCCGGCTGGCAGTATCCGCCCCCCGGCTGGCAGTATCCGCCCCCCGGCGGCCCGGGCGGCCCTTACCCGCCCGGGCCGCCACCACCGAATGGGCCGCGCTCGAAGCTGCCGTGGCTCATCCTCGCCGGTGTCGCGGTGTTGGGCGTCATCGCGCTGGTCACAATCCTCGTCATCGGCTTCGGCGGCGGCAACAAGTCGAACAAGGCCACGCCGACGACGAGCACGCAGACGACGAGCACGCAGACGTCGCAGCCGAACAATTCGGAGCAGAACGCGACCGGTTGCACCCCGAATGTGTCCGGCGGTGAGAAGCCCACCGGCGACACGATCAGCGCGGGCAACTTGTCGTTCCCGGGCAGCGCGGCACCCGGGTGGGCTGGCTTCTCGGACGACCAGACCTCCAACCTCATCGGCGCGGTGGGCGTCAGCCAGGAAGTGCCCGGCGCCAACCAGTGGATGATGCAAGCCGAGGTGGCCGTCACCAACTTCGTCACCAGCATGGACGTCAGCGCACAGGCGTCGAAGTTGATGGACTGCGTGGCCAACGGCCCCGGCTATGCGAACGCGTCGCCCACGCTGGGTCCGATCAAGACGTCGTCGCTCACGGTCGAAGGGGTCAAGGCCGCCCGGGTCGACGCCGATGTCACGATTGCCGACCCGGCACGCAACGTGAAGGGCGACTCGGTCACCATCGTCGCGGTCGACACCAAACCGGTGACCGTCTTCCTGGGCGCTACACCGATCGGGGACGCGGCTTCGGCGGCCACCATCAGCCACGTGATCGCCGCGCTGAAGGTCAAGAAGTAGCCAGGCCCGTCGGCGCCGACACATGGGTGGCCTCGGACCGCCCACGCAGCACGGTCGAATAGCACTCTGCCCAGTTCGCCCGCTCGGCCTCGTCGGCCCGGTCGATGACCGCCGCCCCGCACAAGATGCGGCGGTCGGCGGTTTTGGCGAGGTCGGCCAGGCGCGCAGCCTCGTTGACGGCATCACCGATCACGGTGTACTCGTACCGATTTTCGGCACCGATGTTGCCGGCGAAGACGGGGCCCGCCGAGACACCGATGCCGAAATCAACCGGTAATTGGCGTAGCTGGGTGCCCAACGTCCGTGCCGTGGCCAGCGCCGCCGACGCCGGTTCGCCCGTCGGCAACGGCACACCGAAAACGGCCAGCGCGGCGTCACCGGCGAATTTGTTGATCAGCCCGCCGTGTTCGTCGACGGCGTGGACGACGATCCGGAAGAAGTCGTTGAGAACCTCGGCAACCTCTTGCGGCGGGCGGCTTTCCGCGAGTTGCGTCGAGCCCACCAGGTCGATGAAGAGGATCGCCGCTTCGACCACGTCTCCGGACAGCGACGCACCCTCTTCGATGGCGCGGTGGGCGACGTCGGCTCCGACGTGGCGTCCGAACAGGTCACGCAGCCGATCCCGCTCGGCGAGGCCCGCGATCATCCGGTTGAATCCGCTTTGCAGGCGGCCGATTTGGGAGCGTTCGTAGACGCCCAGATGGGTGTTGATGCGGCCGTGCTCAACCTCCGCCATCGCGTCGACCACCTCGTTGAGCGGATCTGCAATGGAGCGAGACGTGAGGATCATCGTCGGCAGGCCGAGGAGCAGCGCCGCCAGCGACACCACCAGGATGGGCACGTTCAGCGACGCGGACTTCTGAATGAGCCAGCCGTAGGAGCGGAAGACGACCAGGGCCGCTATGACGCCGATCGGAAGCGCGCTGCACAGGAACCACAGCATGATCAGTCGCGCGAACACACCGGGCACCGCCACCCGCGGCTCGCCGCTGCGCGTGGCGGCCACCATGATGGGCCGCAGGATGCGTTGGGTCAGCAGCAGGCCGGTGCCCGCGGCGGCCGGGCCACCGAACAGCGTGCCGAGCAGGATGGGCAGCAGCAACGGCGCCCCGGCGGAGCGGTTCTGCAGCATCGATAGGCCGCCAATCACGACCCAGACGCCCAGGAAGATGATGGCCTGGTGGCGTGGGAGTTTCATGGCGGCTTGCTGTTCGTCGGAGTCGGGTTCGTCCCCGGCGACGAACCACCGCAGTGTGGGCGCGACGCTAAGCGCGCCCGCTACCGCGACGGCGATGGTGCCCAGCAAGCCCAGCACCACGACGACTACCGCGTTTGTCTTTGTGAAGGGCACGGATGTGTGGTGCCCTAGCGGGATCAAGATCGCGGAGGCGTCGAGCAGGCCGACGACATAGGCCACAGCCAACGTGAGCCCGTACTCAAGCGACAGCCGGCGGGTGGATTTTCGGTGCGGCGTCCCCGGGCCACCCGATCGCGGCGGGACCCAGGTCCGACGACGCCGACCCACCGTGATCACCCTACAAAGGTAGCCGCGCGGAGCCCAGAGCCCGGGCTAGGCGCCGTTGTTCGGTCCGCCTGAGTTCTGGCCCGGAATGTCGGTGATCGGGGAGTTGGGCATCGGCTTCGGCGAGGGCGTGTTGGGCAGCGTCGGGATTTCACCCGCTGGGATGTCATGGAGTCCGTTGACGGGTGGCCCGTTCTCGCGACCACCGTAGCTGCTGCCGGGTGCGCGCGGCCCCAGCAGTTCGCTGACCGTCACCATTCGGTAGCCGTTGGCCTTGAGCACGGGAATGAACTGGTACACCAGGTCGACGGTGCTCGAGTAGGTGTCGTGGAACAGCACCACCGAGCCCGGCTTGATGTAGGTCATCAGCATGTATCGCGTCGCGCCCGTGTTAGAGTCATTCACCCAGTCGAAAGGGATGACGTCCCAAAGGATTTCGGCCAGGCCGAAGCGCGCGGCGGTCTGGCGGACGGTGTCGTCGGACAGCCCGCCGGCGGGACGGTACAGGTTCGGCGTCCGGCCGGTTGCGGCGGAGATCGCGTCGTTGGCCATGGAGAACTGACCGGCGATGTCGTCCGTGGGGATCGTCGCCATGTTGGGGTGTTCCCACGTGTGGTTGCCGACTTCCATTCCGGCGTCGGCGATGCGCTTGGCCCCCGCCGGGTTGGCGGCCACCTTGTTGCCGATCAGGAAGAAGGTGGCCTTGGCGTCGTTGTCCTTCAGGACCTGCAGCAGCCGCTCGTCAAACGGGCTCGGCCCGTCGTCGAACGTCAGCGCGACACACTTGACCACCGCGCAGCTGAAGTTGTCGGCACGCGTGATGTGACCGGTGAGGCCGCCGATCACCAGCACCGCGGCGGCCGCGACGACACCGATGACGGTGCGCCAGTAGCGCCAGGCCTGGCTGTCGGGTCGTTTCGGCACGCCAGAAGCCTACCCGGCATCGAGTGTGCAATCCTGGCGTTGACCCTGCACAGAGGGTCACAAACGACGTCGGGCCACGTCAGTGCGGTCCGGCGATCTCCTCGAGCATCTCGGTGACCAGCGCGGCGATCGGCGAGCGTTCGCTGCGCAGCAGGGTGATGTGGGCGAACAGCGGGTGGCCCTTGAGCTTCTCGATCACCGCCGCGACCCCGTCGTGGCGCCCGACCCGCAGGTTGTCGCGCTGCGCGATGTCATGGGTCAGCACCACCCGCGACCCGGTGCCCAGCCGGGACAACACGGTCAGCAACACGTTGCGCTCCAACGACTGCGCCTCGTCGACGATGACGAAGGAGTCGTGCAGCGAGCGGCCCCGGATGTGGGTCAGCGGCAGCACTTCGAGCATCCCCCGGGAGAGCACTTCCTCCAACACCGCCGGGCTGGCCAGGCCCTCGAGGGTGTCGAATACGGCCTGCGCCCACGGGCCCATTTTTTCGCTCTCGCTGCCGGGCAGGTAGCCCAGTTCCTGGCCGCCCACGGCATACAGCGGACGGAAAACCACCACCTTGCGCTGCGTTCGTCGTTCCAGCACCGCCTCGAGACCCGCGCAGAGCGCCAGCGCGGACTTGCCGGTGCCGGCTTTGCCGCCCAGCGACACGATGCCCACCGACTCGTCGAGCAGCAGGTCGAGCGCCACCCGCTGTTCGGCGGAACGGCCGCGCAGCCCGAACACCTCGCGGTCACCGCGGACCAGCTGGACTCGCTTGGCGGCGTTGACCCGGCCCAACGCATGAGAGCTACCGCCCAGCAGCCGAATCCCGGTGTGGCAAGGCAGGTCTCGCGCTTCGACCAGATCGATCTCGCCATCGGCGAACAACGCGTCGATGTCCTCGGCCGCCGTCTCGACCTCGTGCATCCCCGACCACCCCGAGGCCACGACGTCCTGCGCGTGATACTCGTCGGCGGCCAGGCCCACCGCGGCGGCTTTGACCCTCAGCGGAATGTCCTTGCTGACCAACGTAACTCGCTTGCCTTCGGCGGCGAGGTTTGCGGCGCAACTCAGGATCCGGGAGTCGTTGCTGTCGGTGCGAAAACCGGCGGGCAGCACCGACGGGTCGGTGTGGTTGAGCTCGACGTGCGCCGTACCGCCTTGTGCCCCAATGGGAATCGGCTGATCCAGCCGCCCGTGCTCGAGCCGAAGATCGTCGAACAGACGCAGCGCCTGCCGGGCGAACCACCCCAGCTCGTGGTGGTGTCGTTTGGCCTCGAGTTCGCTGATCACCACCAGCGGAACCACCACCTCGTGTTCGGCGAAACGGCTGCACGCCCACGGATCGGACAGCAGCACGGACGTATCGATCACGTAGGTCCGGATTTCGGTCACGTAGCGCTCCTCGAGCGGGGTGAGCCCGCGCGGACCCGCACGGGCGTGTCGGCGGGAACCGCGGCACCAGGACCGGGGCCGGTCCTGCCGTTGTCGTGACGGGAGGTGCCGCCCTGGCAGCAGAGCATGTCGCTGACCATCGACACTGACGCTACTCTCGTGGCCGCGCGCCCGCCGCGCAGGCGCGCCGAGTCAGCATGTGCGGCTGCGAGGATGCGCAATGGCGCCCGGACCGGCTCAGCCGGTGACGAACTGCTTCAGCGCGGGCTCGTCGGCCAGTCCCCACGCGGTGATGCGGTCGGAGATCGCCTGCCGCAGCTGTTCGGGTCCGAAAATGCCCGCCTGGGCGACGTTTTTCACCTTGTCCTGGTAGGCGTCGATGTCGGCGCCCGGGACCTGAAGGTCGGCCGCGCGGGCGGCGATCGCCGCGATCGTCTCGTCGCGGGTGGTGTCGAGGCAGTGCGCGACGAGGTTGGCGAAGAACTGCTCGTGGCGGGCTTCGTCGTGGGCGATCCGGTCGATCAGGCCGGCGAGCACGGGCTCCTCGATCTGAGCGGCCAGGTTACGGCAAAAGACGGCGTGGGTGCGCTCGGTCAACGCCATGTACACCAGGGTTTCGACCTGCGTGTATTGGTCGGCGCGGTAGCCCTTCATCACGTACTCGACCCGCGCCTCCTCGTTGGCGTTCGGGTCGACCTCGCGGGTGACCACCAGGTACTCCCGCAGGGCGATGGCGTGCAGGTGCTCCTCAGCGGTCCACCGGCCCAGCCAGCGACCCCACCAGTCCTCGAGGATGAAGTGCTCGACGAGCTCGCGGTGATGGCCGGCGAGGTTGTCCTTGAGTAGCAGCAGGATCTCGCAGGCGTCGGTGACGGTCCTGGGCAGCGTCATCTGGGACGGGTCCCAATCACGCCCGCCGAGGAAGGCGAAGTTCTCGCCCCGGTCGAACGGGACGTAGTCATGGGCGAACCAGAGGTCCTCGCTGTCGAGGTGGCGAGCCATGTTCGCCTCGACAACCGGCTCGAGTTCCAGGGTCAGCGCGTTAGCGACAGGTTTCTGTGCCATGGGGTAACTGTAACCCGCATACACAGGTTCGTGAAATCACCGGGTCGTGTCGCGACGAAATGGTGACTTTGGTCCTTTGCGGGCCCTTTGGGGGTCCTTTGCGGGTTCTTTGCGGGTCCCTTAGCGGGTTCTTTGCGGGTCCCTTAGCGGCCCTTCGGCCCGGGCTAGCTGGCTGTAGTTCGTGTCAAGTTCTGCGGTGGGGCGTTGTTGATCGGCATCCGGGGTACGGGTGCTGTTGTGGGTGCGGTGTTGTCGGTGGTGATGGCTGAGAAGCGGGTGCCGGGCGCCCACGCTGATGTATGCGACCTCGGTGTTGGGTCATCTGGCGTCGTTCGGGCTGCCCGTGGAGGCGAAGGGCCGGGTGCCAAGCTAGCCTCGGCGTGACCGGTGAAGGTTCGCCATAGCGGTCACGGCATCTGATCCGGCCCTTCGTCCCGTCCCTTGAGCTTGGCACTGCCGGCGGGTGTTGTGAAGGGTTGTGGTGGCGCCTTTCGGAGGTGGGGGTTGGAGTGGTTCAGGCCCAGCGGGTGGGGTCGTAGCCGATGTGGTCTCGGACCAGGGCGTGGGCGATACGGGTAGCGCGGTGGGCCAGTGCGCAGGCGATGATCCCGCCATGCTTGCCGCGGGCCTTGAGGCCCAGGGCGTAGGTCTTGGCGGCCGGTTCGGTCAGCCACAAACCGACGCCGAGGTCGATCAACGCTCGGCGCAGGGCCACACTGCCCTCACGGCTGATGCTTCCGTCGCGTCGTTTACCCGCTGACTCGTATTGCATGGGTGACAGCCCGGAGGCCCGGTAGATTTGCCGTGGTCCTGGCCATCGATTTGGATCTCCTAGGGCAGCAGCGTAATTGGAAGCGCGGACCACGCCCCAACCGGGCACCGATGTTAGGGTGGCGAACGGGCTGCGCGGCAACAGTGCGGCCATCTCGCTCTGGGCGCTCTCGACCTGGGCGTCCAAATCTGCCAGGAGATCGAGGTCGGCGGCCAACACCCGACGGGCCACCACCGCGTCGCGGGTGGGTAGCGCGTCGCGGGCCGCGGCAACAAGACGTTCGGCGACCGAGCGGCGCACCTGGGGGTCGCGGACGGCGGCGAAGCGGATCAGCCGACTCACCCCCAAGGCCGCCAACCGAGCCGGATCGGCAAACTCGGCGGCGACCAACCGCCCAATCTTGGTGCCCAACACATCGGGCAACGCCAAGGTCAACCCGGGGAAGGTGCGGTCGAGTTGACCGAGCAGCTGATTCTTGGTCGCGGTGCGGGTGGCGACCCGCCGCGAGCGGTGGTTGGCCCAGGCCGCCAACTCACCGATGCACATCTGACGGTCAGTGACCGCTTGACCTCGTCCAGCCAGGGCCAGCTCGGTGATCGCCTCCAGGTCGATCGCATCGGTCTTGACCCGCCGCCGACCCGCGACACGACGCTGCTCGGCGACATGGGCGGGATTGAACTCCAACACCTCCCAGCCGGGCGGCCACCGATAATCCAGCACCGGCCGGTGATAATGACCAGCCGCCTCCGCCGCGACCTTCACCTGCGCAGAGGAGGGCACGACGGCCAAGACGTGATGCGCGGTCGCCGCCAAACCCGACCGGGTCATCGCGAACTCGACCGGACCGAACAAACGCGTGCGGGCACTGTCGGTCACCGACAGCATCGCCGAGGTCTTGCCGACATCGACGGCAACGACGATCGTGGACGACGTGACTGGAGCACTTTGCACAGACACAACAACACCTCCGGGGCGTGCCAGGAGAACCAGAGCGCGCCAACGCCCAGGTCCTCGAAGGAATCTTTGACAATCCCTTCCTGACACCCCCGGAGGCGTTTGTGAAGGACTAACTCAACTCATATCAGCGGTCGACCAGCGTCCAGTCCTCGAGACCCTCGTAGAGCGGGAATTCCCTGGCCAGGCGCGTTACCCGCGCGCGCAGCGCGGGCAGGTCGGCGGCGGCGCCACCGGCCAGCGCCGTGGCGATGATGTCGGCGACCTCGGTGAATTCGGCGTCGCCGAAGCCACGCGTCGCCAGGGCGGGTGTCCCCACCCGCAGGCCCGACGTCACCATCGGCGGCCGGGGGTCGTTGGGGACCGCGTTGCGGTTGACCGTGATGCCGATCTCGTGCAGCAAGTCCTCGGCGGCCTTCCCGTCCAGCGGGGAGTCGCGCAGGTCGACCAGCACCAAGTGGACGTCGGTGCCGCCGCTGACCACCGACACGCCCGCCTTGGCGACGTCCGGACCCAGCAGCCGGTCGGCGATGATGCGGGCGCCGGACAGCGTGCGCTGCTGACGGTCGGCGAATTCGGGGGTGGTGGCGATCTTGAGCGCGACCGCCTTGCCCGCGATCACGTGCATGAGCGGGCCGCCCTGCTGGCCCGGGAACACCGCCGAGTTGATGACCTTGGCGTACTCCTGCTTGCCCAGGATCATGCCCGAACGGGCGCCACCCAGGGTCTTGTGCACGGTCGTGGACACCACGTCCGCGTCCGGCACCGGCGACGG
Source organism: uncultured Actinomycetota bacterium (assembly GCA_963785625.1). Classification (GTDB taxonomy): domain Bacteria; phylum Actinomycetota; class Actinomycetes; order Mycobacteriales; family Mycobacteriaceae; genus Mycobacterium. The sequence continues at coordinate 224,629 of CAWAWC010000003.1, forward strand.
GTGCAGGCCCACGGCAACCAGTCCCGCGAAGTGCGCCATGTCCACCCACAGCTTGGCGTCGACCTCGTCGGCGATCGACCGGAACCCCGCGAAGTCGAGAATCCGCGCGTAGGCCGACCAGCCGGCGATGATCACCTTCGGGCGGAACTCCAGGGCCTTGGCCCGCACCGCGTCCATGTCGACCAGGTGCGTCTTCGGGTCCACCCCGTAGAAGCCGCAATCGTACAACCGCCCGGAGAAGTTGAGCTTCATGCCGTGCGTCAGGTGGCCGCCGTTGGCCAGGTCGAGGCCGAGCAGTCGCTCCCCCGGCGTCATCAGCGCCTGCAGCACCGCTTCGTTGGCCTGGGCTCCCGAATGCGGCTGGACGTTGGCGAACTCGGCGCCGAACAGCGCCTTCGCCCGGTCGCGAGCGATGTTCTCCACCACGTCGACGTACTCGCAGCCGCCGTAGTACCGCCGCCCCGGAAGCCCCTCGGCGTACTTGTTGGTCAGCACGCTGCCCTGTGCCTGCAGCACCGAACGCGGCACGAAATTTTCCGAGGCGATCATCTCCAGGGTGTCCCGTTGCCGGCCGAGCTCTTTGCCCAGCAGCTCGGCGATATCCGGATCGACCTCGGCCAGGGGTGCGGACATTACGGACGCGGTGGTACGGGGTGCGGCGGTCACGCGGGCAAGTCTATCGAGCGGCAGATTCGCCAGCCCAACCGTCGGGCGCGCGCCCTCCCCTGCAACACTGGCACTATGCCGCGGCTGAGCGAGCCGAGCCCGTATGTGGAGTTCGACCGAAAGCAATGGCGTGCGCTTCGCATGTCGACGCCGCTGGCCCTCACCGAGGAGGAGCTGGTCGGCCTGCGCGGTCTGGGCGAGCAGATCGACCTGCTCGAAGTCGAAGAGGTATACCTGCCGCTGGCCCGGCTCATCCATCTGCAGGTCGCCGCCCGCCAGGGGCTGTTCGCCGCCACCGCGGAATTCCTCGGCGAACCCCAGCAGAACCCGGACCGGCCGGTGCCGTTCATCATCGGCGTGGCCGGCAGCGTGGCGGTCGGCAAGTCAACCACCGCCCGCGTGCTGCAGGCGCTGCTGGCGCGCTGGGATCACCACCCTCGGGTGGACCTGGTGACCACGGACGGATTCCTGTACCCCAACGCGGAGCTCGATCGCCGAAACCTCATGCATCGCAAGGGGTTCCCGGAAAGCTATAACCGCCGGGCGCTGATGAGGTTCGTGACATCGGTGAAATCCGGTTCCGACTACGCCTGCGCCCCGGTGTATTCGCATCTGAAGTACGACATCATCCCCGGCGCCAAGCACGTCGTGCGCCATCCCGACATCTTGATCCTGGAGGGCCTCAACGTCTTGCAGACCGGCCCGACCCTGATGGTGTCGGACCTGTTCGACTTCTCACTGTACGTGGACGCCCGGATCGAAGACATCGAGCAGTGGTACGTGTCCCGGTTCCTGTCCTTGCGCGGCACGGCATTTGCCGATCCCGAATCGCACTTCCACCACTACTCGGCCCTCAACGACACCAAGGCGGTCGCCGCTGCGAGCGAGATTTGGCGGTCGATCAACCGGCCGAACCTGGTGGAGAACATCCTGCCGACCCGTCCCCGCGCCACCCTGGTGCTGCGCAAGGACGCCGACCACTCGATCAACCGACTGCGGCTGCGCAAGCTGTAGCGGGGCAGTCACATCGCGAGGCGACGCACTCCCAGGTAGGTCAGTGTGGCGTCGGCGCGCATGGCGAAACGCAGCAGCGAGTCGGTCGAGTCGTAGAGGGGTCGGGCGGTGGGGCCTGATACGGCGGTCATGTAATCACTCCTCGCGGTAGCGGGTTGGGGCGAACAGTTCTGAGCGTTCGCCGCAGCACTGCCATATCGACCCGTGGCACTGCCAAGTGCTGCCACATGCAAAGTGACCAGGTAAATCGCGCGCCTGTTCCCGTCGCTATCAGTCGCTGGTGTCGCGACACTTAACCAGTGGCGAAGACTCGCCGATGACTGTCGCAATGGTGCAAGTCTCGCGGGTTCCGAAGGCCTCAGGTGGCGCGCGGCCTCGAGCGCTAGTCGCTTGGCACCGGAACCCGCCCCCGCAGATCGGCGGCGACGAGTCGGGCCGCGGCGTTCTGCCAGTTGTGCAGCGAGCGCTGCGGCACGTCGGTGACCAACCACTGCCACGCTTGCCGCGCGATCGGATCCAAGCCGGAGGCGGTGGCGTTCTGCGCATACGCCCGCACACCGACGACGTAAGGGAAGTACAGCGAGTCGTTACTTGCCGTATCTGCGGTGCCGCTGGCTGTAATCGCGCAGCGCGCGAAGGAAGTCGACGCGGCGGAACGCGGGCCAGTGCGCTTCGGTGAACCACATCTCCGAATACGCGCTCTGCCACAACAGGAAACCGGAGAGGCGTTGCTCCCCCGAGGTCCGGATCACCAGGTCCGGGTCGGGCTGCCCTGAGGTGTAGAGGTTTTCGGAGATGGCATCCACGGTGACGGCGTCGATGAGCTCCTCGGCGGTCGCGCCGTTGGCGAGCTCTTTGCCCAACAGCGCGCGCACCGCGTCGACGATCTCGCGCCGCCCGCCATAGCCGACCGCGACGTTGACGTGGAACGACGCGACGCCCGGCGTGGAGTCCACCGCACCGCGCAGCCGGCGGGCCGATTCGTCCCCGAGCAGCGAGAGGTCCCCGACGGTGCGCACACTCCAGCGATTGGCCGGTGCGCAGATCTCCTCGACGACGTCGGTGATGATCTCGATGAGACCGGCCAACTCGTCGGGATCGCGTTGCAGGTTCTCGGTGGAGAGCAGGTAGACGGTGGTCATCTCGATGCCGGCTTCCTGACACCACCGCAACATCTCGGCGATCTTGACCGCGCCCATCCGATAGCCGTAACTGACGTCATCGTAGCCGGCGTTGCGTGCCCACCGCCGGTTGCCGTCGCACAGGACCGCGATGTGGCGGGGCAGGTGGGATTTGGAGGAGGCCAGACCCTGCTTCAGCCGCAGCTCATAGACCCGGTACAGCGGCTCCTTAAGCCGGGGCGGAATGATCTCCACGAAGAGACACCCTACTGCGAACGGCAACGAATTCCGGTCATCATTCACCGCAATCTCGCGCCCGTCGACACCGTGCCGTGATCGTTCCCGGCTAATGTTGACGGGTAACAGCCCGGGCCAACCCCGACTTGCACCCACTTGCACCCCGAGGCAACAGGGAGACATGAGCAGCCAGATCGACACGGCCACCGGTGAAGAGCCCCGATCCGAGGCGATCACGCCCGGCAATACCATCGACCAGCTGGTCGAAGGCGCTTCCCACGTCCTGACCAAGCCGCGGATGCGCGGCTGGATCCACCTCTACTCCGCGTGGTTGGCGATCATTGCCGGCGCGGTCCTGGTGTCGGTGTCGTGGGCGGTCGCCTCGCCCCGCGCCGGGCATTCGACGCTGGTCTACGCCGCGGCCACCGTGGCGATGTTCGCCGTCAGCGCGACCTATCACCGGGTGCAGTGGAAGTCGCCGACCGCCCGGATGCGAATGAAGCGGCTCGACCATTCGATGATCTTCGTCTTCATCGCCGGCAGCTACACGCCCTTCGCGCGCCTGGCCATGCCGCAGAACACCGGGGTGCTGGTGCTGTGGATCGTGTGGGGCGGTGCGCTGGCGGGCATCGCGCTGAAGGTGTGCTGGCCGTCGGCGCCGCGCTGGGTGGGTGTGCCGTTATACCTGCTGCTGGGGTGGGTGGCCGTGTGGTTCGCCCCCACGATCCTCCACGAGGCGGGCGTGGCGGCGATGGTGCTGCTGGCCGTCGGCGGAGTGTTATACAGCATCGGTGGCGTGTTCTACGGGCTACGCTGGCCCGACCCGTGGCCCAAGACCTTCGGCTATCACGAAGTCTTCCACGCCTGCACCGCGGTCGCCGCCATCCTGCACTACATCGCCATGTGGTTTGCGGTCTTCTACGTCGGCTAGAGATGGGTGACGTCGGCCGCCGACCAGTAAGCCTTCATCGCGGTGATCTTGCCCCGCTCATCGAAGACCATGACGTCGATCGGCTCGATCACCATCCGGTGCTCGCCCGCGATGACGGTCAGCCGGAACTGGAAGGCCGCCTCGTTGCCACACACCCGCAGGGTGACCAGCTCGCACTCGCGCTGCACATTGTTGACCGCCGAGTAGAAGCCGTGGATTGCCCCACGGCCGATGTGCACCTCGCCCCCGACCGGGTCCTCGACGGTGGCGTCATCGGCGTACAACTCGGCCAGGTCGTCGGCGCTGCCCTTGGCGACCAGCTCGATGTAGCGGTTGACGGTGTCTTTGATCGCTTGGTCCTGTTCGGCAGTCGGCACGGGACGCAGGGTAGTCCCCGGGCCACTACCTGGGCACGCCGAGGGCCGCCGCCAGTTCCCCTGCCCGCGTGACCGGCAGGTCGCAGACGCGACCGCGGCAGACGTAGGCGGCGTCGGCGTCGGCGACGCGGCCCCGGCCCATTAACAGTGGTGACGAGTCGGTTTCGCCGCCGACGACGATCGCCCCACCGGGCGCCAGCCGCCGGGCGTCGGCCAGCAGCGGCGACCGCGACGGGTCACAGGCGACCGCGATCTGCAAAGGCCCGCGGACCGCGGACTCGGCGACCGCCAGCCAATATCCGGATGAGCGCGGAGCCTGCGTCAGCAGGAACGAATGGGCGCTGAGCGCCTGGCTCGCGGCCAGCAGATACCGTTCCGCGCGCTCGCCGTCGACCAGGTGCGCCGCGGTGAGCAGTGCCTCGGTGATCGTCGACGCGCCCGACGGGGTCGCGCCGTCCAGCGGGTCGGCGGGCCGCAGCATCAACCGCTCGGCGTCGGCGGCGGTGTCGAACCAGCGGCCGGGCCGGTCCCAGTCGGCGAAGTGCCGCAGTGCGATGTCCAGCAACTCCGATGCCGACGTCAGCCAGGCCTCTTCACCGGCCAGCTGGTACAGCGCCAGCAGCCCGGTAGCCAGCATCGCGTGGTCCTCGAGAATGGCGGCGCTCTCGCCGACGACCCCGCCCAGGCTGGCGCGCCGCAGCCGCCCGTCGACGACGTGCAGGTTCAACAGCGCCGTCGCGCAGCGCCGCGCGGCTTGGGCCAATTCGGCGGCCAATTCGGGATCGGCTTCGGTGTCGGCTAAGGCCACGCTGGCCTCCACCAACGCGGTGATCGCCAGCCCGTTCCAGGATGTGACGACCTTGTCGTCGCGCCCGGGCTGGGGCCGAGAGCGACGGACCGCCAAGAGCGCCTCCCGCACGCGCTGGAGTCGTTGCGGATCGTCCGGATCGGCACGCAGCTGCAGCACCGAGGCCCCGTCCTCGAACGTGCCGGCCCTGGTGACCGCGAAAACGTCTGCGGCCCAACGCCCGTCATCGTCGCCGAGCACATCGCTCAGCTGCCTGCGCGTCCAGACATAGGTCGAGCCCTCGCGCCCGTCGGCATCGGCGTCCAGCGACGACGTGAACATGCCGCCGTCGGCCAGGTCGTCGAGCAGGAACCTCGCGGTCTCGGCGGTGACACGACGGGCCAACGGGTCTGCGGTGCGCCTGGCCCAGTGCGCGTAGACGCGCAGCAGCAGCGCGTTGTCGTACAGCATCTTCTCGAAATGCGGTACCACCCAGGCGTTGTCGACGCTGTAGCGGGCGAAGCCTCCGGCGAGCTGGTCGTAGATGCCGCCACGGGCCATCGCCTGGCCGGTGCGGGTGACCGCCTTTAGCGCCGCCGCCGACCCGGTGCGCTCGTAGTTGCGCAGCAGCGCCTCGAGAACCGCCGTCGGCGGGAACTTGGGCTCGCCGCCGAAGCCGCCGTTGACCGTGTCCTCGTCGGCCAGGATCGCCGCGACGGCGCGGTCGCACACCACCGGCACCAAGTCCGGGCCGCCGCCGGGCAGTCCCCCGAATGCTTCAGCCATGGTGCGCAACTCGGCGGCGATGCGGTCAGACGCCTCCTCGACTTCGTCGCGACGCTCGCGCCAGGTGGAGGAGACAGCCGAAAGGACTTGCAGGAAAGCTTCCTTCGGGTAGTACGTGCCACAGAAGAAGGGCCGGCCGTCGGGCGTCAGGAAGCACGTCATCGGCCAACCGCCCTGCCCGGTGAGCGCGACGGTCGCGTTCATATAGACCGCGTCGAGGTCGGGCCGCTCCTCTCGGTCGACCTTGATGCAAACGAAATCCGCGTTCATCACCGCGGCCACCTCGTCGTCCTCGAACGACTCGTGGGCCATGACGTGACACCAGTGGCAGGCGGCGTAGCCGATGGACAGCAGGATCGGCACGTCGCGTGCGGCCGCGTCGGCCAGTGCCTGCGGCGTCCACTGCTGCCAGTGCACCGGGTTGTCTGCGTGCTGGCGCAGGTAGGGGCTGGTGGCCAGCCCGAGTGTGTTCATCCCGGAGTTCATCCCCGCGGCCTCAGCCGGGTTCATCGGCGGATCCCGGCGCACGCGCGGACCCGTTCCCCGGGTCGGCGGCCTGATCCGGCACCTCGGCAACCGCGTCGGTGCCCTCGTCGGCCGCCTGGTCGGGTTCGGGGTGCTTGGGGTCGAAAGACTCGGGCACCTTCTTCAGCTGCCGGTTCATGGATCGCAGCAGCAACAGCGTCGCGATCAACAGCAGCACGACGATCAGCAGCCCGACCGGGCTGGCCTTGCCGAAATCGGGGCCGGTGTTGCGCGGCGCGTCGTCGGCCTGCCAACCGGCCCAGACGGTGACGATCCCAGCGAGTAGGTGGTGGCTCACCCGTCGCCCTCGATTCCGGCGAACAAGTCATCCTCGGGCAGTCGGACGGGCACCCGGGAGCGGGCCAACTCGAACTCCTCGGTCGGCCACAGCCGCTGCTGCCACGAGATGGGAGCGGCAAAGAATTCGGCGTTGGGGTCGATCTGGGTGGCGTGCGCGCGCAAGGCGTCATCGCGTTGGCCGAAATACGCCGAACACTCGACGCGCGTCGTCACCCGCGACTCGAACGGGTCGTGCTCGGGGTCCCAATGCTTGAGCCACTTCTGAAACGGTCCCTCCTGACCGCGCTTGACGAATTCGTCGTGCAGCAACTGCATCCGCGTCCGCAGGAAGCCGTGGATGTAGTACAGCTTGGACACCGTCCAGGGCTCACCGGCGTCGGGGAAGCGCCGGTAGTCGCCGGCCTCCTCGAAGGCGCCGATCGAAACCTGGTGACAGCGGATGTGGTCGGGGTGGGGATAGCCGCCGTTCTCGTCGTAGGTGGTGATCACGTGCGGGCGGAATTCGCGTATCACCCGCACCAGCGCCTCGACGGGCACCTCCAGCGGAACCTGGGCGAAGCAGCCCTCCGGCAGCGGTGGCGGCGGGTCCCCCGCGGGCAGTCCGGAGTCGACGAAGCCGAGCCAGGTGTGCTCCACGCCGAGAATCTCAGCGGCCTTGGCCATCTCGTCACGCCGGATCTCGGCCATGTGTTCCAGCACGTCGGGCAGGTCCATCGCCGGGTTGAGAATGTCGCCGCGCTCGCCCCCGGTCAAGGTCACAACCATGACGCGATGCCCTTCCGCCGCGTAGCGGGCCAGAGTGGCCGCACCCTTGCTGGACTCGTCGTCGGGGTGGGCGTGCAACGCCATCAACCGCAGTTCGCTCACGTGCCCCCTTGTCGGTCTGGTGGTGGTCGCCCGGTCTGACCCTATAATTCCAGTCCTGAGATCGCTGCGTGCTGTCGGCGGGCGTCCAGCAACCAACACCCAGGCACCGAGGCATGACCGAAACCCCCATCACGCGTCCCGCGGACCGCTACGGGCGTTCGCGGCTGTCGTCCGTATCCAGGCGTCGCGTGGCGATCGCCCTCGCCGTGCTGGTCGTCGCGGCCGGCATCGTCGTCGCCGTCATCGGCTACCAACGGCTGGGCACCAGTAGCGTGTCGGGCTCGCTGGCCGGCTACCGGCTGATCGACAACGAGACGGCGTCGGTAACGATCAGCGTGACGCGATCCGACCCCGCGCGCCCAGTGGACTGCATCGTGCGGGTCAAGGCGGCAGACGGCAGCGAGACGGGCAGACGAGAGGTGCTGGTCCCGCCCGCGCGCCAGGCCACCGTGCAAGTGACGACGACGGTGAAGTCCTCCCAACCGCCGGTGATGGCCGACATCTACGGCTGCGGCGCCGAAGTGCCCGGCTACCTGCGACCGTCCTAACCGCAGCCATAGGGCCCAACCGCACGGTTCGGGTCATCGGTTGTTTGCGCAGTGGTAACATCAACGAATGCACGGTTCCGGCTGGGACCGTGTATTGCTGCATTAAAGGCCTGAGCGAAACGGAGCCGCGGCACAGGGGAGGGACTTGGCCACCCCGGCAGGGCTGCGAGGCTTACGCGAATGCGCGGAACGACAAAGAGGAGCACGACGAGATGACGGACACTCAGGTGACCTGGCTGACCCAGGAGTCACATGACCGACTCAAGGCCGAGCTCGATCAGTTGATCGCCAATCGTCCGGTCCTCGCCGCGGAAATCAACGACCGCCGTGAGGAAGGCGACCTGCGCGAAAACGGCGGATACCACGCCGCCCGCGAGGAGCAGGGCCAGCAAGAGGCCCGCATTCGCCAGCTGCAGGACCTGCTGAACAACGCCAAGGTGGGCGAGGCGCCCAAGCAGTCCGGCGTCGCGCTGCCCGGTTCGGTGGTCAAGGTCTACTACAACGGCGACAAGTCCGACAGCGAGACCTTCCTGATCGCCACCCGCCAGGAGGGCGTCAACGACGGCAAGCTCGAGGTGTACTCGCCGAACTCACCGCTGGGTGGCGCCCTGATCGACGCCAAGGTGGGCGAGACGCGCAGCTACACCGTGCCCAACGGCAGCACCGTCGAGGTGACGCTGGTCAGCGCGGAGCCGTACCACTCGTAACCCATCGTCGCCCGAGTGTGCATCCGGCGACGACTTAACTTGTCGCATCGTCGGATGCACTGCTCGAGGAACTACAGCGCCTGCTCGAGGTCGGCCAGCAGGTCGGCGATGTCTTCGATCCCGACCGACAGCCGCACCAGGTCGTCGGGCACTTCCAGTTGCGAACCGGCCGTCGACGCGTGCGTCATGGCGCTGGGTAGTTCGATCAGCGACTCGACCCCACCCAGCGATTCGGCCAGGATGAACACTTTGGTGCCGGCGCACAGTTTCTCGGCCGCCGGGCAGCCGCCCCGCATGCGCACCGACACCATGCCGCCGAAGTCGCGCATCTGGCGTGCGGCGATGTCATGGCCGGGATGGCTGGGCAGACCCGGATAAAAGACCGTGCTCACCGACGGATGCCCGGCCAGGAATTGCGCGACGGCCATGGCGTTTTCGCTGTGCCGCTGCATCCGCAGCACCAACGTCTTCAGGCCGCGCATGGTCAGGTAGGCGTCGAACGGGCCGGGAACCGCGCCGGCGCTGTTCTGCAGGAAACCGAAGGCGTCGTCCAGCTCCTTGTTGTTGGTCACCAGTGCGCCACCCACCAGGTCGGAGTGGCCGCCGATGTATTTGGTGGTCGAATGCAGCACCACGTCGGCGCCCAGCTTCAACGGCTGCTGCAGCGCGGGCGAGGCAAAGGTGTTGTCCACCAACACCTTTGCCGACGTTTGGCGGCCGAGCTCGGCGATGGCCGCGATGTCGGCGATGGACAGCAGCGGGTTGGTCGGCGTTTCCATCCAGATCAGCCGGGTGTGGGGGGTGATCGCGGCGCGCACGGCGTCCAGGTCGGACAGCGCCACCGGCGTGTAGCCGACGTTCCACTGGGTGAAGACCTTGTCGATCAGCCGGAACGTGCCGCCGTAGGCGTCGGTGGGAATCACCACGTGGTCGCCGGGGCGCAGCATCACGCGCAGGGCGCAGTCGCCGGCGGCCATCCCCGAGCTGAACGCCCGCCCGTAGGCGCCCTCCTCGACGGCCGCCAGCGACGCCTCCAGTGCCGCCCGGGTGGGGTTGCCGGTGCGCGCGTAATCGAAGCCGCCCCGCAGGTGCCCGACCCCGTCCTGGGCGAACGTGCTGCTGGCGTAGATCGGCGCGTTGACCGCCCCGGTCGCCGGGTCCGGACGGTAGCCGGCGTGAATGGCCTTGGTGGCCAGTCCGGTGAACTCGTGGTGTCGCTCTTCGCTCATCGACGATCAGCCTAGTGACCGGCCGCCCCGAGCTGTTAGCCCTCCTGGATCGGTAGGACGACCGTCGTCATGATCTTGTCCGCCAGCGTCTGCCGCTTCGAATCCCACAGCGGGAACAGTAAACCGATGAAGCAGATGATCGCGTCGACGAAGTGCGCGAGCTGACGGACCACGGACATCCCGAAACCGATGGGCTGGCCGGTGACCTCGCTGACCACCTTGACCTTCATCACCGACTTGCCGAGGCTCGACCCGGTGGTGCCCTGGCGGTAGCCGTAGTTCCAGATCAGGTAGGCCAATCCCACCAGGTTCGCCAGCCACTGCGACAGCTGACCGATCGTCGACGGCTGGCTGGAGCAGAACTGGGTGACGTCGTATTGCGTGATGTCGGTGACGCACGTCGACTGCATCGTGGCGAAGAAGATCGCCGAGCCGATGCCCACCACGACGGCGTAGGGAAGGCAGTCGATGATGAACGCCAACACGCGGGTGAGCCACGGCGTGTAGGACTCCGTGGGCAAGGTGCGGATCGCCGGCCCCGGTGGCGGCGGGGCGTACCCGCCGGCAGACGGCGGCGGCGGGGGGTAGGAACCGCCACCGGGCGGCGGCGGAGGCGGCGGGGGGTAGGAACCGCCACCGGGCGGCGAAGGTGGAGGCGGCGGGGCGGGCGGGGCTTCGTGTCCTCCGGATGGCGGCTCATGACCACCGGACGAACCGGGCGACGACGGGGGTGGCGGGTAAGCGCCGCCGGGCGGCGGTTGATCGGTCATGGCAATCCTTCCACTGCGGATTGGCAGAACTCGGCCGCACTACAGTACCTGAGCAACGTCCTCGCGAGGGGGCCCGGCGCAGGCGTACCAGCCGGGCGCGCGGCATCGCGTCGCTAGCGTCTCCCCGTCAGTCCACGAGGCCCCTCGGAGAGAAACCCCAGCAGGTCATAGCGAGTGATGACCCCGACCGGTTTGCCTTCCTCGACCACCATCAGCGCATCCCAGTCGCGCAGCGCCTTACCGGCGGCACTGACCAACTCGCCCGCGCCGATCAGCGGTAGCGGCGGGCTCATGTGCTGCGAAACGGCGTCGGCCAACTTGGCCCGACCCTCGAAGACGGCCGACAGCAATTCGCGCTCCGATACGCTGCCGGCGACCTCGCCCGCCATCACCGGCGGCTCGGCGCCCACCACCGGCATCTGGGACACCCCGTACTCACGCAGGATGCCGATGGCGTCGCGAACCGTCTCGGAGGGGTGGGTGTGCACCAGGTCGGGCAACGCCCCCGATTTGCGACGCAGCACGTCCCCGACCGTCGACTGCTCGGTCGACCCGTCCAGGCGGCGGCGCAAGAACCCGTACGACGACATCCAGCCGTCGTTGAAGATTTTCGACATGTAGCCGCGCCCGCCGTCGGGCAGCAGGACCACGACCAGCGCGTCGGGTCCCGCTTCCTCGGCGACCTTCAGCGCGGCCACCACCGCCATCCCACAGGACCCGCCGACCAGCATCGCTTCTTCGCGGGCCAGCCGCCTGGTCATGTCGAACGAGTCGGAGTCCGAGACGGCGATGATCTGGTCGGGCACGGTCCGGTCGTAGGCCTCCGGCCAGAAATCCTCGCCGACGCCCTCGACCAGATAGGGCCGGCCGCTGCCGCCGGAGTACACCGAACCCTCCGGGTCGGCGCCGATGATTCGCACTCTCCCTTCTGGTCTACCGCCGGATACCTCTTTGAGGTAGCGGCCGGCGCCGGTGATGGTGCCGCCGGTGCCGATGCCGGCGACGAAATGGGTGACCTTGCCGACGGTATCGGCCCAGATCTCAGGACCGGTGGTCGCGTAGTGGCTGGCCGGCCCTTCCGGGTTGGCGTACTGATCGGGCTTCCAGGCGCCGTCGATCTCCCGGACCAGCCGGTCGGAGACGCTGTAGTAACTGTCCGGGTCGTCCGGCGGCACCGCGGTCGGGCACACGACGACCTCGGCCCCGTAGGCGAGCAGCACGTTGCGCTTGTCCTCGCTGACCTTGTCGGGGCAGACGAACACGCACTTGTATCCGCGCCGCTGCGCGACGAGGGCCAGGCCCACGCCGGTGTTGCCCGACGTGGGTTCGACGATGGTGCCGCCGGGCTTGAGCTGACCGCTCGCTTCCGCGGCGTCGATCATCTTCACCGCGATACGGTCCTTCGAGCTGCCGCCGGGATTGAGGTATTCGATCTTGGCCGCCACCGTGCCGGCGCCCTCACGGACGACGGAGTTCAGGCGTACTAGCGGCGTGCCGCCGATGAGGTCACTGATGTGCTGGGCGATCCGCATGCGTTCATCGTCTCAAGCACGCTGGCGCGGTGCACAGCCGCGCCGTCCGTTAGCCGGTGGCCTCGCGGATGTAGTCGCCGATCTGGCGCAACGAACGAACCGCCTCCGGCACAATTGGCGCGGCCAGTTGGAAGTCGTGCACCTGGCCCGGCCACACCCGCACCTCGGCCGGCACCCCGACAGCCGCCAGCCTGCTCGCCGCCAATCGCGCGTCGTGCAGCAACACCTCGGATCCCGACACATGGATCAGCGTGCGCGGCAGGCCCGGCTTGATGTGCTCCAGGGGCTCGTAGATCTGCTCGGGTTTGCCGTCAACTTTGTTCCGCCTGGCTGCGCCAGCAACGAGGTCGCCGAGGGCGTCGAAGGCTTTCGGGGGAAACATCGCGTCGGTTTTGATGTTCGGGTGGGCCTGCTTGAATTCCTTTGCTAGCTGCAGCAGTGGCGAGATGGCTACCAGCGCCGCAGGCACATCTCCTTCCCCCTGCCCTTCCCCTTGCAGGCGTTGTGCCAAAGCGAGCGCCAGATAGCCGCCGGCGGAGTCGCCGGCCAGCACGATCTGCTCGGGTGAGAACCCGCGCAGGCGCAGCCATTGGTAGGCGTCGTGGCAGTCGTCGAGGGCCATGCCGACCGAGTGCTTGGGCAGCAGCCGATAGTTGACCACCAGGACGGGCGAGTCAGCAAACTTCGACAGCGCTTCGACCAGCCTGCCGTGCGAGTTGGCTCCACAGGTCAGGAACGCGCCGCCGTGCAGGTAGACGACCACCCGACGGGTGCCGTCGGCGGGCAGCACCCCGGGGGCCCGCACCAACTGCGCCGAGGCATTCCGCAAGTTCACCGTCTCGCGGACGGTGGCCGACACCGGGAGCACGACGCGGGCCGCGAGGTCGATGAGGCCCCAGGGCCAGGGCAGGTTGGGAACGTGGCTACCGACGGCCAAAACGGGCCGAATCGTCACTCGCGATGCGAGCGTAGCTACCCGCGCAGCAACGCTGGGACCGGACTCGAGGACCTCGACCGGTGCACCGTCGCTGATGGCGAATCTGCGTGCCTCGACTCTACGTGCCTTGAGGACGTCATGTGGGCGAATGGGATGCCGGGGCGAACCGGATACCTTGTTCGGTGCGGTCATGCTCAACACTTCCTACGCCTTTGTAGTGCGAAACAGCATGTGACGAGGCGGCCAAGCGTTGGTTTAGCCCGAGCTCCAAGTCGTTCAGCCAACCCGTTGAACTTAGCTTGGCAGGCGTTCCTGAGGACCACGTTTGAAGAATCTGATTTGATACCACATTTGATTCGCACCGTGACCACATTGTTCAAAAGGCGACCGCGCAAACACTGAAGCCGATCTAAACTGGTTGCGTGACCATCCGGGTGCCGCGTCGGTCGACGATCGCCCTGGCGACAGCGGGGGCACTCGCCTCGACGGGTACGGCCGTTCTGGGTGCACGCAACCTGCTGGTCGGTCAGGCGACACACGCGCGCACCATCATTCCGAAGTCATGGGAAGTCCCGCCGCGCGCGGACGGCGTGTACACGCGCGGCGGCGGGCCGCCGGAACGATGGCGGCGCGGCATGCCCATGGACCTGCACCTAATGATCTTCGGTGACTCGACCGCCACCGGCTACGGGTGCGTGCACGCCGACGAAGTGCCGGGCGTGCTCATCGCCCGCGGGCTCGCCGAGCAGACCGGCAAGCGCGTCCGGCTGAGCACCAAGGCCATCGTCGGCGCCACGTCGAAGGGCGTATGCGGCCAAGTGGCCGCGATGTTCGTGGCCGGTCCGCCGCCCGATGTCGCCGTGATGATGCTGGGCGCCAACGACGTGACGGCCCTCAACGGCCTCACTCAATCGGCGCAGCGGGCGGGCCTGGCGGTCCGCAAGCTGCGCGACCGCGGCGCCGTCGTGATCGTCGGGACGTGCCCCGATCTGGGCGTCATCAGCGCCATCCCGCAGCCGCTGCGCTCCCTGGCCCACGAACGGTGTGGTCAGCTTGCCCGCGCCCAGACCGCGTCCATCCGGGCGGCCGGCGGTGTGCCGGTCCCACTGGCGCAGCTGCTGGCGCCGAAATTCCGGGCGATGCCCCACGCGATGTTCGCCGCCGACGGCTACCACCCGTCGGCGATCGCCTACGCGCATGCCGCCGACGCCCTGCTGGCCGCGCTCTGCGATGCGCTGGGCGAAAAGGTCGAGCGTCCTTTGGTTGCGTTGCCGGCGCCGCCGGCCGCCCCGACTTTGGGTCAGCGCCACACCCGCCTGAGCGTGATGTCGCGACTGTGGCGGGGTTCGGTACCCGGAGGGCGTGCCCCGTCTTCGTGCCGACCGGTGGCCAACGACTAGATTTGTTGTCGCCTTTCGGGGTGGAGCTGCCACCCGCACCAAACGCGCCCGCATTTCCTTGGAGGGAACCCTCATGCCTGAAGCCGTCATCGTCTCAACTGCTCGCTCGCCGATCGGCCGCGCCATGAAGGGGTCGCTGGTGAGCATGCGACCCGACGACCTGGCCGCCCAGATGGTGCGCGCGGCGCTCGACAAAATTCCCGCGCTGAACCCGCACCAGATCGATGACCTGATCCTGGGCTGCGGCCTGCCGGGCGGTGAGTCCGGGTTCAACATGGCGCGCGTCGTCGCGGTCGAACTCGGCTACGACTTCTTGCGCCGGCACCACCGTCAACCGGTATTGCTCCTCGTCTCTGCAGACCACCCGGATGGCTTTTCATGCGATCAAGGCGGGCGAGGGCGACGCGTTCATCTCCGCGGGGGTAGAGACGGTGTCCCGATTCGGCTATGGCAGCGCCGACTCGTGGCCGGACACCAAGAACCCGCTGTTCAACGAGGCGCAGGAGCGTGCGGACGCCGCGGCCGCCGAGGGCGCCGACGATTGGCACGATCCCCGCGCCGACGGGAACCTGCCGGACGTGTACATCGCGATGGGCCAGACCGCCGAGAACGTCGCCATCCTGACCGGCATCAGCCGCGAAGACCAGGACCGGTGGGGGGTGCGCAGCCAGAACCGCGCCGAGGAGGCGATCAAGAGCGGGTTCTTCGAGCGTGAGATCTCTCCGGTGACGCTGCCCGACGGCAGCACCGTGAGCACCGACGACGGCCCGCGTGCGGGCACCACGTACGAGAAGGTCAGCGAGCTCAAGCCGGTGTTCCGCCCCAACGGCACGGTGACCGCGGGCAACGCCTGCCCCCTGAACGACGGCGCCGCCGCGCTGGTGATCACCAGCGACGCGAAAGCCAAGGAACTGGGCCTGACACCGCTGGCGCGCATCGTGTCCACCGGGGTCAGCGGCCTCTCGCCGGAGATCATGGGCCTGGGCCCGATCGAGGCGTCTAAGCGGGCGCTGGCACGCGCCGGGATGTCGGTCGGTGACATCGACCTGTTCGAGATCAACGAGGCCTTCGCGGTCCAGGTGCTGGGCTCGGCGCGCGAGCTGGGCATCGACGAGGACAAGCTGAACGTGTCCGGCGGGGCGATCGCCCTGGGCCACCCGTTCGGCATGACCGGCGCACGCATCGCCACCACGTTGATCAACAACCTGCAGACCCACGACAAGACGTTGGGGCTGGAGACCATGTGCGTCGGCGGCGGCCAGGGCATGGCGATGGTGATCGAGCGGCTGAGCTAACGCCGTTGCGTTGACTCAGCGGCAATGGCGACAAAGTGCGAGTAGCGAGCGCCTTCAGCGCAGAGTCAACGAAAAACCGGCACGCCGATCGGCGTGCCGGTTTTTCGTGTCAAGCCTTGCTAGTCGTTCTGCAGATAACTGAGCAGACGCAGGATCTCGAGGTACAGCCAGACCAGGGTCACGGTCAGGCCGAGGGCGATGCCCCATGCGGCCTTCTCCGGCGCTCCGGCGCGGACCATCTGGTCGGCCGCATCGAAGTCGATCAGGAAGCTGAACGCCGCGATGCCGATGCACACCAGCGAGAAGATGATCGCCAACGGGCCGCCGCTGCGCAGGCCCAGGCCCGCGCCGCCGCCGACGCCGAACATTCCCAGCACCAGGTTGCCGATCATCAAGGCCAGCACACCGAAGAGCGCGGCGACGATCATGCGGGTGAACTTGGGCGTGACCCGGATGGCGCCGGTCTTGTAGACCACGAGCATTCCGAAGAACACGCCGAAGGTGCCGAGGACCGCCTCACCGATCAGCACGCCGGCGCTGGTACGCGAAACCGTGTAGTTCGCGAAGACGAACGAGACGGCACCCAGGGCAATGCCCTCGAGGACGGCATAGCTGAGCACGATCGCCGGGTTGTCCTGCTTGCGACCGAAGGTGGCGACCAGCACCAACCCCAGGCCGCCGAGCGCACCGACCAGCGTCAGCGGCATGGCCAGCGCCCGGTCCGAGGCCACCAGGAAGTAGGAGAGGACGGCGGACACGGCCAACACGGCCAGCGTGATGCCGGTCTTGGCAACGACGTCGTCGATGGTCAGCGGACGGGAAACCCCGGCAGCACGGGTGTCCTGATAGGGCGTTTGGTAGGAGTTGTAGGGGTCGTACCCCGTCGGGGCCGCGCCAGCGCCGAATTGCGCGTATCCGCCCCGCTGCTTAGGCAGCGAACGAAATACCGGGTTGCTTGTTTCCCGCACTGTCGGATCCTCTCTGATGGACTGTGGTTCGAGCTGTGCGAACACCTGCTCAACGAACAGCGGCCCGCCCAGGTTCCCCGGCGGACCTGCCGTTCGAGGAGTTTCCGGCCCTTAACAAACTCTGCCGCTCTCGTCGGGACAAACATAACCCTTACCCGCGGGTATCGCCTCCCCCGTGACGATCTAGATTGCTGGTCGAGACCGGGCGGCATCGCATATTTACTGGGAGGCTAAGGGCGTGACCGAGGAATCCGACGAAATTCTGACCCGCGTCGAGGGAAACGTCGGCTTGGTCACGCTGAACCGCCCCAAGGCGATCAACTCGCTGAACCAGCCGATGGTGGACGCGCTGAGCGCCGTGCTCAGCCGATGGGAACACGACGACGAGGTGCGCGCGGTGGTGCTCTCGGGCGCCGGCGACCGCGGATTGTGCGCCGGCGGCGACGTGGTCGCGGTCTACCACAGCGCCCGCGGGGACGGGGTCGAAGCGCGCCGGTTCTGGCGCGACGAGTACCTGCTCGACGGCCAGATCGGCCGGTTCCCCAAAACCTACGTGTCGTTGATGGACGGCATTGTGATGGGTGGGGGCGTCGGCGTCAGCGCGCACGCCAACACCCGGGTGGTGACCGAGACCTCGAAGATCGCGATGCCGGAGGTCGGCATCGGCTTCGTGCCCGACGTCGGTGGGGCGTTTCTGCTGTCGCGGGCACCCGGCCGCCTGGGGCTGCACGCCGCCCTGACCGGAGCGCCGTTTTCCGGAGCCGACGCCATCGCGATGGGATTCGCCGACCACTTCGTCCCGCACGACCGACTCGACGCGTTCACCCGATCGATCGTCGCCGACGGTGTCGAGAGCGCGCTGGCCGCGCACGCCATCGAACCCCCGCGGAGCGAGCTTGCCGCACAACGGAGTTGGATCGACTCGGGCTACGCCGGCGAGACGGTCGAAGACATCGTTGCCGCATTGCGAGGGCACGACGCCGGACCCGCGAACGACGCGGCGAACCTGATCGCCACGCGCTCCCCCATCGCGGTTTCGGTCGCGTTGGCGGCGGTCCGCCGGGCCGCGAAGCTGGAAACACTGGAAGACGTTCTCGTCCAGGACTATCGGGTTTCGTCGGCATCGGCGCGCTCACACGACCTGGTGGAGGGCATCCGAGCGCAGATCATCGACAAAGATCGCAATCCGAAGTGGTCGCCGGCGACGCTGGCCGAAATCACCGCGGCTGACGTCGAGGCGTATTTCGCCCCGGTCGACGACGACTTGAGTTTCCAGGGAGGCAGGTTCGGATGACAGACACGGCCGGCAAAAACTATGAAACCATCCTCGTCGAGCGCGATCAGCGCGTCGGCATCATCACCCTGAACCGACCGCAGGCGCTCAACGCGCTCAACAGCCAGGTGATGCACGAGCTCACCAGCGCGGCAATCGAATTCGACAACGATCCCGGGATCGGGGCGATCATCATCACCGGTTCGGCCAAGGCGTTCGCCGCCGGTGCCGACATCAAGGAGATGGCCGGGCTGACGTTCGCGGACGCGTTCGGTGCCGACTTCTTCGCCCCCTGGGGCAAACTGGCCGCCGTCCGCACCCCGACGATCGCCGCCGTGGCCGGGCACGCGCTCGGCGGTGGCTGCGAGCTCGCGATGATGTGCGACCTGCTGATCGCGGCCGACACGGCGAAGTTCGGCCAGCCGGAGATCAAACTCGGTGTGCTGCCGGGTATGGGTGGTTCGCAGCGCCTGACCCGGGCCATCGGCAAGGCCAAGGCCATGGACCTGATCCTGACCGGCCGCACCATCGGCGCCGCCGAAGCCGAACGCAGCGGCCTGGTTTCGCGGGTGGTCCCGGCCGACGACCTGCTGACCGAGGCGAAGGCCGTCGCCACCACCATTTCGCAGATGTCGCGGTCGGCGGCCCGGATGGCCAAGGAAGCCGTCAATCGGGCCTTCGAATCCACGCTGTCCGAGGGACTTTTGTACGAACGCCGGCTGTTTCACTCGACCTTCGCGACCGAGGACCAGTCCGAGGGCATGGCCGCCTTCGTCGAGAAGCGGCCCCCGAACTTCACCCACCGGTAGGCCCTTGCGATGAGCGAACGGGGGGCTGCGGCCACGAACACCGGTACCGGGCAACCGGCGACCGAAGCGGAAACTCAAGCCGGTCAAGAGGAAAGCCCCGCCACCGGTCGGGAAGACGCCCGCGTATCGCAACAGGCCGGCGAGCGCTGGTGGGTTCGCCATTACACCTTCACCGGTACCGCCGTCGGCCTTGTTTTCGTGTGGTTTTCGATGACGCCGTCGCTGCTGCCGCGGGGCGCGGTGTTCCAGGGACTGGTCAGCGGGTGCTCCGGCGCCATCGGCTACGGGTTCGGCGTGTTCGGCGTCTGGTTGGTCCGGTACATGCGCGAGAAGGATTCCAGCCCGCCGGCGCCGCGCTGGGCGTGGATGGTGCTGATACCGATCGGCGCGGTCGGCATGGTGGTCATGGCGATCGGGTTCCACGTATGGCAGGACGGCGTGCGCGACCTGATGGGGGTCGAGCACCTGAAGTGGTACGACTATCCCGTGGCGGCGGGGCTGTCACTGGTGGTGTTGTTCACCTTGGTCGAGATCGGCCAGTTCATCCGCTGGCTGGTCCGCTACCTGGTCGGAAAGGTGGACCGCATCGCGCCATTCCGCCTGTCGGCGACCATCGTGGTGGTCCTGCTCACGGTGCTGACGATCACGCTCCTCAACGGTGTCGTGCTCAAGTTCGCGATGCGCACCATGAATAACACCTTCGCCTCGGCCAACAACGAGATGAGTCCCGACACCGCGGCCCCAAAGACCCCGTTGCGATCGGGCGGGCCGCAGTCGCTGGTGTCGTGGGATTCGCTGGGCCGCGAGGGCCGCATCTTCGTCGAAAGCGGTCCGACCGTCGATGAGCTGACCAAGTTCAACGGCGCGCCGGCCACCGAGCCGATCCGCGCCTACGCCGGGCTCAATTCCGCCGACGGCATCGCGGCGACCGCGGAGCTCGCCGCGCAAGAGCTGCAGCGCGAGGGCGGGTTGCAGCGCGCCGTCGTCGCGGTGGGGACGACCACCGGTACGGGCTGGATCAACGAGGCGGAGGCCGGCGCGCTGGAGTACATGTACAACGGCAACTCCGCGATCGTGAGCATGCAGTATTCGTTCCTGCCGAGCTGGTTGTCGTTTCTGGTGGACAAGGAGAACGCCCGGCGCGCCAGCCAGGCGCTCTTCGAGGCCGTCGACAGGCTCATCCGGCGGCTGCCCGAGGGCCAGCGCCCCACGCTCGTCGTCTTCGGCGAGAGCCTGGGATCGTTCGGCGGCGAGGCGCCGTTCATGAGCCTGAACAACGTCCTGGCCCGCACCGACGGCGCCCTGTTCAGCGGGCCGACGTTCAACAACACGATCTGGACCGACCTGACCGCGACTCGCGACGCCGGCTCGCCGCAGTGGTTGCCGATCTACCACGACGGCAAGAACGTCCGGTTCGTCTCCCGCGCGAGCGACCTGGGGCGGCCGGACGCTGCATGGGGCCACCCGAGGGTCGTCTACCTGCAGCACGCCTCCGATCCGATCGCCTGGTGGACCCCCGACCTGCTGTTCGCCAAGCCGGACTGGCTGCGCGAGAAGCGGGGCTACGATGTGCTGCCCCAGACCGAGTGGATACCGGTGGTGACCTTCCTGCAAGTCTCGGCCGACATGGCGGTCGCGCAACAAGTGCCGCCCGGGCATGGCCACGACTACGTCGCCGACGTCGCCGACGGCTGGGCGGCGGTGCTCTCACCGCCCGGCTGGACGCCGGACAAGACGGAAAGGCTGCGCCCGCTGCTGCACGCCAGCGGTGGTTAGAGCCCAGCAAACAGCTGCTGCGCGGGTCGGCTACATGACCGTAACGGCGCCGTAACAACAACCCGCCGGTTGAGGAGGAACATCGGATTTGCCCGAGCCCGTGAAGGGAGTGGTTAAAGGTGATGACTCGGTCCAAGTCACTAAGAGTCCGCGGCAGCATCACGAAGTTCGTGCTGGCAGGGGCGCTGATCGCCGTGCCGACGGGCGTTGTCAGCGTCCCGGCGTATGCGACACCCGGCGGCACACCGAATGCGTCGGCTCACTCCGACGCGCTGCCGGCGCCGCCTCCGGTGGATACACCCAGCCCCGCGCCGCCGCCACCACCGCCGGCCCCGCCGCAGTACAACAACAACAACGACTACTACTGCGGCGGCTGTGACGGCGGTGGCGGCGGCGGTGGCGGCGGCTAAAGCCAGCGGCGACCAAGGGCGGCGTCCGCCAGACCGTTCGGCCGTGCGTCGACGGCACCACTGAGCAGCTGATCCAGCACGCCGGCGGCCGCCAGGGCGCGATAGCCCCCGATGACGTCAGTGGCCCGATGCAGGCCGATGTCGAGCAGCGCGGCCACCGCCAGGCTCGACGTGTAGCCCTCCGAGCACAGGATCACCCATTCGACGTCGTCCCCGGTGGCCTGGGGCAACCTGGCGTCGCTGGTCGGGTCGCAGCGCCATTCCAGGACGTTGCGTTCGATCACCAGGGCGCCAGGCACCTCGCCCTCGCGGGACCGCTGGGCCTGCGGCCGGATGTCGACGAGCACCGCGCCCCGCCGCAGCGCATCGGGCACCTCCGCGGCGGGGAGGCGCCGATACCGGCGCCGGGCGGCTCTGAGGACAAGGTCGATGCGGCTCATTACGGTCCTTCCGGTTGATCGGTGAGTTCGGTGCGCCGGCGGCGCAACCGGTTGCGGTGAGTGACCTCGTAGTACGACATCGCGGTCAGCGGCGGCGAGTAGGAGTGCACGCTCAAGGTCGGCGCCTTGCTCGCGCTTGCGGGCCCCGAACTGGACCTAGTCACAGTCCTGGGCGCCCACACCACGTCGTGCACCCAGCCGAGCGGGAATCCGGCCTGATCGCCAGGGTCGAGTCGCCGGCGCCGCAACGTCGTTCCGTCCCAACGAAATTCGTTGAGCGACCCGGACAGCACGGTCAGCGCGCCCAGCGATCCGCCGTGGTCGTGCAATTCGGTGGGGTGGCCCGGGACCCAGCTGATCAGCCAGACGTCGAGTTCGTCGTCGCCGTGGATGCGGGTGAACCAGCGGCGCGAATCCGGCAGACCGCCCTCGGGCAGCAGGCGGTCGCAGCGTCCGCTGAGCACGGCGTCGGCGGCCTGGTCGGTGGCGTGCAGCAGGTCGGGCACCCGCAGCCGCGTCGGCCCCGATGAGGGGCCCGAAGAGGTTGGGGCGACGGTCGGTGGGCGCGGCGCGGCAAGAGTGTCGACAGGCAAAGGCCTGGTCAAGGGCAAAGACATTCGGGAGAGCTCCAGGGTGAACGGATGGGCAAGCGGCGGCGGGTCAGGGCCGACAACACTCGCAGAATCCGAAGCGCTCCATCACGGCAGTCAGTGTTGCATAGATTGACACCGTGCGCTGGTGCGGTCGTCGGCCCCTGCGGTGGGGCGCAATTGTCGTCGGGGCCGGTATGTTGGCGGTCGCGGCTTGCTCCCACAGCGCCGACACCGGCAAGTCGGCGCCCTCTTCGGCCACCTCGGCGCGGCCCTCGGGCATCCCCGCCGGCCCCGGTTCGGCGCCGCCGGGAGCCATCGGTCTTTCCCCCGCGGGAGTTACGACCAGGGTCGATGTCCCCGCGGATTCGACCGAAGAGGAGTACTACCAGGCCTGCCACGCCGCAAAAGTCTGGATGGACGCCCAGCCCAAGACCGATCGGTCACTGTTCGAGCCCTATTTGGCGATGGTGCAGGCGTCACCGTCGGGTACTACGGGCAGCTGGAACGCCCGGTGGCTGGACCTCACGCTCGCACGGCAGGCCGCAGTGATCACCGCCGCGCGCGCGGCCGCCCGCGACGAGTGCGGGTAGCGCGCGCAATTCGAATCACGGGTACCGAAAGAGCGGACCCGTCCGGTGACAGCCCGTTGCGCCGCGCAGAATGAGGAGATGGCCGGCGCATCTGGAGTGGAGATGGCGCGTCCGCGCGGGTCCACGCCGACCCGGGTGGCGCTGGCACTCGGCAGCGGCGGCGCCCGCGGCTACGCCCACATCGGGGTGATCGAGGCGCTGCGGGCGCGCGGCTACGACATCGTGGGGATCGCCGGCTCGTCGATGGGGGCGGTGGTCGGCGGTCTGCAAGCGGCCGGGCACCTCGACGAGTTCGCCGAATGGGCGAAGTCGTTGACGCAACGCACCATTCTGCGACTGCTGGACCCGTCCATCACCGCGGCCGGGGTGATGCGGGCCGAAAAGATCCTGGACGCGGTGCGCGACATCGTCGGTCCGGTCACCATCGAGGAATTGCCCATCCCGTACACCGCGGTGGCGACCGACCTGCTGGCCGGCAAATCGGTGTGGTTTCAGCGCGGTCCGGTGGACGAGGCGATTCGCGCGTCCATCGCGATCCCGGGGGTGATCGCCCCGCATGCAGTCGGCGGGCGACTGCTCGCCGACGGCGGCATCCTCGACCCGCTGCCGATGGCCCCGCTGTCGGCCGTCAACGCCGACCTGACCATCGCGGTGAGCCTCAGCGGCAGCGAGGCCATCGCCAACCGCGTTGCGGAACCCGGTGCCACCGCCGAGTGGCTGAGCCGCATGCTCCGTGGCACCTCCGCCCTGCTCGACACCGCCGCCGCCCGGTCGCTGCTGGACCGGCCGACCGCGCGGGCCGTGCTGAGCAGGTTCGGCGGGTCGGCGGAATCGGACGGCTGGTCTGCGGATCCGGACGCCGAACGAACGGAAGAGGATGAGGATCACGCCGACGCGGCGCCCGGCATTGTGGCGCCCGGCATTCCGAAACTGGGCAGCTTCGACGTGATGAATCGGACCATGGACATCGCCCAGTCCGCGCTGGCGCGCCACACGCTGGCGGTTTACCCGCCCGACCTGCTGATCGAGGTCCCCCGCTCCACGTGCCGAAGCCTGGAGTTCCACCGGGCGGTGGAGGTGATCGCCGCCGGCCGGGCGCTCGCCGACCAGGCCCTCGATGGCCTCGAGGCGGAGGCCGACCAGGGCGGCGCGCCGCCCGCGATCGAGGGCTGACCGATTCTCAGACGCCCAGGAAGCGCGCGACGGCCGTGGCCTCCCGACGGCCCTGCTCGCGTCCGGCCCTGGCCGAGGCGATGCGGCAGCGCGGGTCCAGGGGATTGGGGTCGAAGGCCGCCAGCGAGTCGTCGTCGGCGAACACCGCGAACACCGCGCCGGGAAACGACGAGATCTCCGCGGCCGGCCCGTCGCCGAATGGCGACGGCGCGTCCGCACCGGACGGCACCATCACCACCGCCACGTCGCAGTCCCCGGCCACGGCCAGGTTGACGGAACTGGCCACCCCGCCGTCCATGTAGCGGCGGCCCGCGATGCTCACCGGTGGCCACGCCCCCGGGACCGCGCAACTGGCCGCCACCGCGTCGACCAGGCCGACACCCGAGTCGCGTTCGAAGACAACGAGTTCGCCGGCGTCGACGTCGATCGCGGTGAGACGCAGCACCCGGTCGGGCCAGTCGTGCGACGGCAGGCGCTGCGCGATCACGTCACGCCGGACGGGCTCGGGGACGGTCTTGGTCGCCACCGCCACGGCCCCGATCCGCTGCATCTGTTGGCGGGCCCGGTCCGGCGACTTGTCATAGGGCTCACGCAGGGCCGCCGAGAACATGTCGTTGATGTCATCGACGTCGACACCGGAATCGATCTCGGCCGACGATTCGGCGACCTGCCGCTCGTAGAGTTCGTCGAGCGAACTGCCGCTGCCGATCTGCGCGGCGACCGCGGCCCCGGCCGAGGTGCCCACCAGCACATCCGAGTTCAGCAACAGCCATGCCGCCGCCGGCGAACCATCGGCGATGCCGCGCAGAACGCCGGTCTCCCAAGCGATTCCGGCTATTCCTCCACCGGCCAGCACGAGCGCTCGTCTGGTTGCCACGGTCACCAACTATGCCAGTCGGCGCGGCGGCGTTTCAGGCCATGGCCTGCTGCGCCTGCTCACTGAGGTCCGACCGGCTCAGCAGGTGCCGGGGCGGGTCGGGTAGCACCACACCGCGGCTGACCCGCAACTCGGAGTCGACCTGCACCAGCTCACCCGGTTCGAGCAGACGCCAACGCGGGTCGTCGTCCATCGGCTCACTGGCGAACACCACCGACGACCGGGTGCACAGGTGCTCCGACCACGCGCGAATGCGGTCGGTGCGCATGTGAAAGTCTCGCGTCGACGGCTTCTCATAACGCCGGTCCAGGACGTACAGCTGGTGGGTTTCCGGGTAACGCAGCGCCCACATGTCGGTGGCAGTACTGAGCAGCACGTTGACCGCATAGATCGGCACGTTGGCGGTGAGCCAGCCCATCGCGTCGAGCAGACCGGCCGGGATGTCGCCGTCGCGGGCGCGGATCGACGCGGTTATCAACGCGAAGACCCGTTCGGAATCGGTCTCGCCCAGCACCAGATCGTCGGCGCCGAACTCGCGCAGCCGGTCGTCGATGACGTCGAGCCCCTCGACGACGCCGTTGTGCGCGAAGATGCGGCCGTCCTGCAGAAAGGGGTGGGTGTTGCGGACGTCGTGCGATCCGGTCGTCGCGTAACGAACGTGGGCGACGAACGTCGTGCCGCTCAACTCGTGCGCTTCGGTGGCGAAGGCGGCGTCCTCCCACGCCGCCATCGGCTCCTTGTGCACCTGCGGCCGGCCCCGCTCGTCGAAGACACCCAGTCCCGTGCCGTCGGGGTTCCTTCTGCTCTGGTCGGCCAGGCTGTCCGGGGCGTCCAGTAGCCAGAAGGTCGCGGTGCAGATGTCGGTCCCGGCGTGCAGCCCAAAAAGTCGACACATGATTTCAGACGGTACCCGGGCCCGGCCGGTCCACACCTGCTACGCCGACGGCAAACCCGGACGCGCTTAGCGCGCCAAGTGCGGAGCGGCCCGCCCGGTGAGGGGCGGCAGGTCGAAGAAGCTCTGGATGCCCGCCGGTGCGGCACAGGTGGCGGGGACCGCGTTCACGCAGTGCGCGGCGGTGGCGACGATCCCGGGGTTGCTCACCAGCCCCTCCTCCACACTCTCGGGCTGCCATCCCTTAACGGTCACGAAGGTGTCCGGGTTTCCCCGCACCTCGATTTCGTAGCGCTCCCCAGCCGGCCCGAACGACCAAGGCGGGTCGAGGTTTTCAGATCCCATCAGCCAGTTGACGGTGATCCGGACCACCACCGTGTCGCCGACCAGCGCCTCCCAGTGGAAGCGGCGCCCGGCCACCTGCCCGGGCTCGATCACCCCGATCGGTGAGTCGATCGGCGCGGTGGCGACGGCCACCTCCTGCGACGACCGGACCTTCGGATCGGCGGCGAACCCCAACCGGTCGACACACAGCCGGACGGACTGGATGAACCCGCCGTCGAGCAGCTTCTGCATCGGCCCGGTCAGCGCGCTGTCCGGCGTCCCGCCGAAGCCCATCACGTACCGCAGCACATCGGGCGCCCCGTAGGTGCGAAGGTCGGAAAACTCCTCGGCCCGAACGAAAGTCACACTGGTCGACATTACCGACAACAGCAGAGGGAACAGTTCGGTGGCCGCCCCTGGGCCGATGCCGGCGCCGTGCAGGGTCGCGTTGCCGGCCTGAGCGGCGATTTCCAAAGGCGCGGCTTCCTTTTCGCTCGGGTAGAACCAGCCGAGCGGGGTGACGACGTTTTTGCCAGAACGCAGCAGCGCGGCCACCTCGTCGACGTTGGGCAGCAACGGCGCGTAGATCACCGCGTCGGCGGCCGTCGTGAGAACGTCGTCGATGCTGTTGGTCGCGGTCACGCCGAGCGGCGCCGCGCCGATGATCTCCCCGACGTCTTTTCCGCTCTTGGCTTCCGAATGCACCCAGCAGCCAACGAGTTCGAGGTCGGGATGTTCCAGCACGCCTTTGATCGCCGCCACACCGACCGACCCGGTGGCCCACTGAATGACGCGCAGGCTCATGTGCCTCACCTTCCCACTATCGCGAGCGTTGCCGACGGCAGCGCTCAGTCGCGAACCTCGACCACCCAATAGCCATGCTCGGCGTATCGCGACCGCATGGCTTTCTTGTCGTACTTGCCCACACTCGTGCGCGGGATCTCCTCGACGAACGTCCACCGCTCCGGCAGCCACCAGCGCGCCACCTTGTCGGCGAGGAACTCTCGCAGGTGCTCGGCGCTGACCGTCGCGCCCGGCTTGGCGACGACGACCGCGAGCGGTCGTTCCTGCCACCGCTCGTCGGGAACCCCCACCACCGCGGCCTCGACCACGAGAGGGTGCGCGATCAGGCAGTTCTCCAACTCGACCGAGGAGATCCACTCCCCACCGGATTTGATGACGTCTTTGGCCCGGTCGGTCAGAGTGATGAAGCCACGCTCGTCGAGACGCCCGACGTCGCCCGTGCGCAGCCATCCGGAGTCGAACTTGGACTCGTCCCGCGCCAGGTAATAGGACCCGGTGATCCACGGGCCGCGGACCTCCACTTCACCCACGGCGTTGCCGTCGGTGGGCAGCACCCGGCCGTCGTCGTCGACGATCCGCATCTCCACGCCGCACACCGGTTGGCCCTGGGTGGCGCGGTAGGCCCAATGCTTGTCCTCGGGCGTGTCCGGCGGCGGCCACGCCATGGTGGCCAGCGGGGAGGTTTCCGTCATGCCCCACAGCTGCCGGATCTGGACGCCGTGTTTTTCCTCGAAGGTGCGCATCAACGAGACGGGCACGGCCGAGCCGCCGCAGACCACCAGACGCAGCGACGAGACATCGTGGTCGGGGTCCTGTTCGAGCCGGTGCAGGACGTCGTTCCAGATGGTCGGCACCGCTCCCGCCACGGTGGGCCGCAGGGCTTCGATCATGCCGATCAGCGAGCGGGCATCCAGATGCCGATCGGGCAGCACCAGGTCGGCCCCGGCCATGAGCGCCGCATACGGCAGCCCCCACGCGTTCGCGTGAAACATCGGCACGATCGGCAGCACGCTGTCGCTGGCCCCGACTCCGATGCCGTTGGCGGTGCAATTCGCCATGGCGTGCAAGAAGCTCGAACGGTGGCTGTAGACCACCCCTTTGGGGTTGCCGGTGGTGCCGCTGGTGTAGCACATTGCGGCGGCGGAGTTCTCGTCGATGTGCGGCCAGTCGAAGTCGGCGGACTCCGCCGCGATGACGTCGGCGTAGCGCAGCACCGACTTGCCCGCTTCCTGCAGCGGCCCCGTGTCGCCGTCCCCGACCAGGATCACCGTATGCACCGTCTTGAGCTCGCCCATGACCGGCGCCAGCAGCCCGGTCAATGACGAGTCGACCAGCACGACTTGGTCTTCGGCTTCGTTGGCGACGTAGGCGATCTGCTCGGGGAAGAGGCGAATGTTGAGGGTGTGCAACACAGCGCCCATCGACGGCACCGCGAGGTAAGCCGCCAGATGTTCGGCGTTGTTCCACATGAACGTCGCAACCCGCTGGTCTCCGGTAACGCCGCGGCGGCGCAACGCGTTTGCCAGCCGGGCGGCCTCCTGGCCCAATTCGAGGTAGGTGCTGCGTCGGTAACCGTCCCCGGTGGCGGTGGTGACGATGCGCGGCCCGTGGACACCGCAGCCGTGTCGCATGATCGCGGCGATGGTCAACGGAAAGTCCTGCATCGTGCTGTCCATCGATCTACTGCCTTCACGGGTCTGGGCGCGGCACCGCCTCATGTCCAACCGGGCGAATGCTATCGCCGCGGGCGGCCGTGAGAAACGGGTTCCCCTGATTGCGCCGCTCTCGGGAGCCCCCGGTTGTCTCCGGACCTCCGGGCTACACGAGCGCCGGCTCGCGCGGCAACAGATCGGGCAACGTGAGGCCGTAGGCCCCAACCTCATCCCGGGCTTCGTCCCCGATCTCCTGCCCCGTGATCGAGGCAACCGGCGTGACGGTGACCGCCCCGGAATAGTCCGCGACGTAGAGCCATTTCGCGTCGGGGCTTTCGATCACCCGCGACGGCTGACCCGTCACGGCGACGGTGCCGACGATGTCGTGGGTAAGCGTGCACAGCACCGTGACGCCGGTGTCGCTGACCAAGTAGGCGCGATCGCCGTCGCCGCTGACAGTCAACCCGGTGAGGATGCCGCCGATGTCGCCGACCTTGCGCGTCCGGGTGATCTTGCGGCTGCGGGTGTCAACGACGTCGACCACGGCACCCGAGTCGGGAGCGGAGCTGGCCACGTACGCGACGGCGCCGTCGGGGCTCAGCGCCACATCGCGGATTGAAAAGCCGATGCCGACCGTGTCGACGACGCGCGGGGCGGGTGCGGCCCGCAGCACGAAGACCTGCCCGCCGCCCGGGCCGTTGGCGGCCACATAGAGGCGCGAGCCGTCCGGACTGACGCGCACGCATACCGTGGTGGCGCGCGGCGCGGTCGGCAGTGCGACCGTCCCGACGCGTCCCGTGGCGATGTCCAGAACGGCCAGGTCGCCGCCGTCGGCGCCGTTCCTGCTGGCGTAGACGCGATTGCCGTCGGGGCTCGCCGCCAGGTCGCTGACGCGGAGCGCCAGCGGATGGGTCGCGATGACGGTATTGGCGCGGGTGTCGATGACCGCGATCGCGTCATACGCCCGGGACACCGTGCTGACGTACGCCCGGGTGCCGCTCTGCCTGCCCACGGCGATCGCGAACGGCTCGTTGAGGCCGGCAACCGTGCCCGTGACCCGGCGAGTGTCGGTGTCGATGACCGAGACGCTGTCGCGGCCGTAGTTGGTCACCAGGAGCCGACCACCATCGGGGCTGACGACGACGTCGCTGATCGGACCTTCGTTGACGGCAATCCGGACCACGGCCGCTTGGCCGTCTCCATCGTCCTGGGCGGCCTCACGGCCCTCCACCTTGCTCACGCTGGCACCGCCTTTATCTGCGTCCGCGGGCGGGACAGGCATCGCTGACTTGGCGCGAGCCGCGCCGCCCGGATCAAATGGCATTTGGCGCCGAATGGCGCCGCTATGAAGCGAGTATAGCGACCGAATTCACGCCGAAATAAGCGAAATTATGCGGCGCCGGCCGCACATGGTTGCTCGCCTTATTTTTCCCTTTCAAAAATATTGTTAAACCGTCGCCGGGCTTCTCGCAGCGAAGTCCAAAACCCTGTCGAAAACAAGCTTTCGAAGTCGCAGCTAACGCTGCCGCGAAAGTTCCCGTCTGCCCCGCTTGTCAAAGAATTCTCAGGATCAACACCCGAAAGAGGTAAATATCACACGCACTCAACCCGCGTGGCGGGCTATGCCGCGCTATGCCAACCGGCGCTATCGCCGACACGCTGTTGACGGCCGGATAGGTGGTTGCGTAATACTCCCGTCGTCTTGGCGGCCGCGTTCGCGGCGCTGACCGCCGACCCGACCTTGGCCAGGTCCGCCGCCGCGGCGGTCACCAGGTCCGGCGCCGTAGTAACAAATGACATTTGTGTACCTCCGCGGCCAGCCTAGGTTTTCCGCGGCTCGACGAGCCTGATTTCGGCGAGTCCATCGCAGCTCCGCTTCCTCGACACTGCAATGGTTGCGACGACACGCCGAAAAATGCAGCAGTAGTTTATGTTTCGAGGGTCGCGGGCTAGCCGAACTGGGTCAGTGGCCGGGGCAACGTCGCCCCGTCGACGGTGATGTCGACCTTCTCGTTGTAGAACGCCACCAGTCCCGCGATCTGGCCCACCGCCGGCAGGGGATAGTGGTACGTCCACGCCAGGTCCGGGTGCACCACTTGCTCACCAGGGGGGCCCGACCGCACCGACCAGTAACCCGACGTCACTCCTTTGTAGGGGCACAACGTCTGCGTCGAACTGGGTTCCAGGTGCTCGAAGGCGATATCGGTCGGATCGATGTAATACCTTGTGGGCAAACCCGTTTCGAACAACAACACGGGAGTGGTCGTATCGGCCAGCACGGTACCGGCGAGTTCGACTCGGACGTGCCGGTGTGAGCGCAGGGCGTCAATCCGCGAATACGGGTTGCGCGGGTGGCCGTAGATCGGCTCATCCTCCTCGAACCACCGCAACGGATCCCAGTCGAACCGCACGGTTCCGGCCAGCGGGCTGTCGCCGTCGGCGTCGAACACCCGCGCGGCGGACTGGTAGGTCTTGCCCGCGCCCACCAGGGAGTGCAGCCGCGACGAGCCGAACTGAACTTGCTGCGGGTGGTCCTCGTCGCGCAGGAACTCCGGCCGGACATCGGCCAGCGGGACGTAGTACTGCGGGTAGTAGGGCACCTCCCACACGTAGCGAGCCGCGACCGTGTCGAACACCAGCGCGTCGTCGAGGTAGCCGCGGATTCGCCGCGGCGCGGGCTCGATCCTGCCGCGCGCGGCGGCCATCTGGGGATAGTCACGGTCGGGCCTCATCGGTCGGCTACTGGTCCCTGGAGGCGAGCCCGGCCGGCGCGTGGGCGATCGCTGTGCGGATCGCGTCGGCCAACGCCAGCGCGCTCTCCTCGGTGAGCTCGAGGGCGACCCGCGCCGACGGTCCGAGCTGCGGGTTGATCACGTCGATGTTGACCGTGTGGCCGTACGGCGCGTGGACGGGATGGTCGACGTACACCGTCGCGCGGTTAGCGCTGAACCAACCCGTCGCGCCCTTGCCGCTGCCGTCGATCTCGACGTGTTCGGTGAGATAGGTGCACATGGCCCGGACCTAGCCTTTCAGGTGGGTGGCGAAGAACTCGTTGATGCGCCGCCAGCCGTCCAACGCGGCCTCCACGCGATAGGCGGGCCGGTCGACGGCGAAGAAAGCGTGGCCCGCGCCCTCGTAGGAATGGAAGTCGTGCGACTTGTCCAGCTTGGTCAGTTCGGCGTCCAGCGCGGCCACGGCGTCGGGTGAGGGGAACTGGTCCTCGAGCCCGAACAAGCCCAGCAGCGGACAGCTCAGGTCGGAAGCCAGGTCGAGAATCGGTTTAAAGGCCTTGGGCATGCCCTCGGGCGGATCCTCGACGATGAACGCGCCGTAACAGTCCACCGCCGCGTCGAACGGCAGCGAGCACGCCGCGAGGTAAGCGTGCCGCCCGCCCGAGCAGTGCCCTATGACGCCGAACTTGCCGTTGGCGCCGGGCAACGAGCGCAGGTGCTCCACCGCGCCCGCGACATCGCCGACCAGCCGTTCGTCGGGCACCCCGCCGGCGGCACGCGCTGCGGCGGCGGCGTCATCGGGGGAGGCGCCCGGGGCCTCGCGTGAATACAGGTTCGGCGCCACCGCGTGATAGCCGTCCACGGCGAGGCGCCGGACGAACTCCTTGGTCTGCCGGTCGTAGCCGGGCATGTGGTGAATCCAGACGACTCCGCCGCGCGATCCTTGCGCGAGTGGCATGGCCCGGTAGGCCTCGATCTCGTCGCCGCCGTGGCCGGTGATGCTGATCGTCTCGGCCCGGATGGCGTCTGGGCTGACTGCGTTCACGCCTGCTCCTTGGTTCGGCCGCACGGGGCGGCTGGTCCCGGGTTCGCCCCCGAAACCAACGTATCGAAACCGCGGCGCAGGGGACGGTGTCCGCAGCGCGGGTCCGTCAGCGCCGCTTGTCGCGGACCTTGTAGGTGGAGGGCCACGACTTGCGGGACTCGTCTCCGGTGAGGGGTGTTCCCATGCCCCCGACCTTGACGTTGTAAGCCTCCTTGCCGGGACCGACTTCGCGGTTGGCGTGTTCCTGGGCCAGGTAGTACAGCTCGTCGATGGTGGCTTCGTCGTAGGCGACGAACGAGGTCTCCCGGACGACGTCGTCGATCCCGGCCAGCATCCGGTCGGGCAGGAACCGCGACGCCAGCGCCGCCAACCCCAGCAGCGCGAACGGAATGACCCAGTAACAGACGTACGACAGCGGAGTCGTGGTGCACAGGAACGTGGCGTTCCGCCCTACGGTCGGCGGGATCGCCGACGACACCGTCATGCCGGCGAACGTCGCCACCCAGATCCACGTCAGCACGGTGACGACCCGGCCGAACAGCTCGGTCCTGACCACGTCGGGGGGTTGTTCGGCGGCGGCGAACTCGCGCGCGAAAGGCCGACCGAGCAGCGTCCCGATGAGCGCCACCAGCAAGAGCCCCGCGATGCTGAGCGGCAGTATCCACCGCTGCAGGAACGGCTCATTGAGGGTGAAAGTCAGCACTGTCAGAACTGAAAACGTTGCGAGAGAGCCGATTTCGAGGGTAGTCCCCGGCTTGTGAACGGCGCGACCGATTGCCGACGCGGCCAGGCCAATCGCCAGCGCGACGAGCACGGCGGCGGCGAGGGGGACGTTACCGATGAGGACCCAATAGACGATCCACGGCGCTAGGCCGGACAGCATGCCCACGATCGGTCAGTGTATGAGTGGCGCTTCATCGCGCTGTCGGCGGCAGGCCCAAGGGTGCCCTGCGCCCTGGCCTCACCTCGATCAGCCGCCTCGCCTGTGACCCTTGCGCCGACAGGGCCTTTCGGCTCGGGCGCGCCGGCCGCCACGTCGGTGGCACACGACGAAGGACACCCGAACGGACAGCCCAGCTGCCTCTGCGAGATGCTCCCGTGGGATGCCTTTAACTTTTCGCGGGGGTACTAGGTTCCGTCCAGGATGGTTGTTTAGGCGGAACTGGTAGCCAAACAGCCCAAACCGACCGAATGAAAGGGACAACAAAATGAGTTCGACCAGCGTGACCGTGAGGCGCGATGAGGAAGGGAACGTAGTCGCTCACTGGGTCGGCTCAGTGACCTTCCATCCGAGCGTCTATGGCGACCCCGGCTCGTTTGGGTCGCTGATCGATGAGTGCGTGGAGAACTTCACAAGGGAATTGAAGTCGGAGATCAACCTGGACTTTACGAGGTAAGGCCAGCACCGGGCCGATGGGTCGCGTGGCCTCGATCACGTTCACGGCCTGGGGGCCGTCAGCCTTGGTGAACGCGGCCACCACGGCCGACTGCACGCACCCTGAGTAGTTGCCCGGCCGGCCCTGCTCCCTCGGGGCGGCCGTGACCCTCCGCCGCTTGTCACACCCCTGGCGCAGAATGCGAGGCGACCAGGGAGACGACCATGAGCAGCATCCACGACGATCAGCCCGCTACCGCCCGCCGGACCCGGGCGCCGACAAGACCGCGATCGTGCTGCCCCCAATGAAAGCAGCACCTGAATTGGCGTGGTCCCTCGACGATGACGACGACGCCATGCCCATCGAGCCACAATCGTGGCGCTCGGCGTGGGGCGTCGCCGCCATCCTGTTGGCCTGCGCGGGCGTAACCGCCTTCGTGATCGGCATCGTCGGCTGGGTCAGCTTCCGCGAGGCCGACGACGCGGCACCCCCCACGACCGCGCCCACCATCCCCGCGTCGGCGCTCCCCGCGATCACGCCGAAACCCACCCCACTAGCCGCCCCACCGAAACCACCCGTGACCGTGACCGTCACACCCAAGCCGACGACCGTGACGGTGGAAGCCTCACCGCAGGCGCACCCCGCGCCGAAGCTTGCGAACCCTGCCCTGACGCCCAACAACACCGACGAACGATTCCTGGCAGCCCTGCGCCGCGCACAAATCACCATCGACAACCCCGCCAAAGCACTCTTCGGCGCGCGCTGGGTCTGCGGCCAGTTCGCTAACGGCTTCAGCGCCCCGGATATCGCGGTGTCCGTGAAGGGTAGTAACCCGGCGCTGACGGACCTGGGGGCACAAGATTTCATCGCGGATTCGGCGCGCTTCTACTGCCCGGAGTACTCAGGGAACTGAGCGCACACACCGCATGGGGCACCTTTGGTAGCAAGACTGACGAGTCACCGTTCTAATTCGCAACGCATCGTCCCTGTAAGACCCGGTGCAAGGGGCATCGGCAGTTCAACCGGCTGCCCGAGGAAGTCATCGATGGCCTGTACGTGGCGTCCATTGGGTAGCTAAAAACCGAACTGCCCAATCTCTGTTCCTAGGCGTCCTCTGTCCCTAGTCGTCCTGAGTTGGTCGACTCGATGCCGACCAACCAGGTTGAGGCAAACCACTGAAACTGCGGAGGGTGCCGACGTATTATTTCTCGACGGTTGCTTAAAGGCGAATGTCCATGGTGGACATGACAGGTTCGCGCCGGTGAGTCGACGATGACCGGGTGGGAGGATAGAAGTGTCGTCTGTGATCGCAGCACCGGGGCTGATGGAGGCGGCGGCCACCGATTTGGCCACTATTGGTTCGACGGTGAGCGCAGCGCACATGGCCGCTGCGGCCCCGACCGTCGCGGTGATGCCAGCGGCCGCTGATGAGGTGTCGGCGAGTATCGCCCACCTGTTCTCCGTGCACGCTCAGGACTATCAGGGGCTGGCCGGTCAGGCGGCGGCGTTTCATGACCAATTTGTGCAGCACTTGACCGCCAGTGCGGGCTTGTATGCCAGCACGGAGGCCGCCACCGCTTCGTCGTTGCAGCCCGCGAGCGCCATTACGGGCTCGGATGTCAGCATTATCGCCGCCTCGCTAGATCAGGTGGTCAACTCCTTGATCACTGCCATCGAGCCTCAATTGCCCACTATATTAGCGATAGTCGAAATCGCTATTATTGCAGTTGCTGTTGTAGCCGCTCTTATAGTTTTGGCACCTCTTCTACCTGTTCTTATACCTGCTATTGTACCTGCGCTATATCCCCTTGCGTTATTGTTATTGGCAACCGGCAAACTATAATTGGTCCTCATCGGAGTCAGCGCAGCGTCCCTTCACCATGAATGCGACCTTCAGAATGGACGCGCCGATTCTGCCAGCTCGAAGCCCGTGTGCCACGAGGGTTCTACTGTCACAGTTGGTCGCCCCTCATGCTGGCGGCCTGCTGATTGCTGATCCAAACGACCAGTGCGTCAGCGGAATACACCAAAGCCTTTTTGCCCAGCTTGTAAGGATGGCGGGCCTTCACCGCGATGACGCCACCAGCGGAGGGTGCCCACGGGATATGCCGGTCTTGTCGGATACTTCTGCGGTGCGAAGTAGTTCGCTCATTGCTGCTGCAATATCGAAATAGACGGTGTCCGAATGTACTTCACTCACCGCATAGCGAGAGTGATTCAGAGAAGCAATGATTTGACTCCCTTCCCGAAATATCTGTGCTTCTTGGAGGTTTGAGGGGGACCCGTTTGGTGGTCCAGTCGCTATGCAACTTGGGGTTGGTGGGTCGTAGTCCACTGTAGTGCGAACTCGGTTGGGGTGAGTTCGCCGTGGGCGGAATGGGGTCGGTTGGCGTTGTAGTCGCAGCGCCAGTCTTCGATGATCACGCGGGCTTCAAGTAGGGAGTCGAAGCGCCACGCGTTGAGCAGTTCATCACGTAGCCTGCCGTTGAACGACTCGATCCAGGCGTTCTGCCACGGCGAGCCCGGATCGATGAAAAGCGAACCGGCGCCATTGAATCGGCACCAATCATGCACGGCGTGCGCCACGAACTCCGGGCCGTTGTCGAAGCGCACGTAGTGCGGCGCCCCGTGGGTGAGGGCCAGGCGTTCCAAGATATCGACGACGCCGTCGGCGTCGATGCAGCGATCAACGTTGATCGCGAGTGCTTCGCGGGTGAACTCGTCGATTAGGTTCAGCATCTTGAGGGTGCGGCCATCGGCGGTGGTGTCGAACTGGAAGTCCATCGCCCAGATCACGTTCGGACGGATCGGTGACATCGCCCCAACGGCGACACCGATGCCGGTCAGACGCTTCTTCTTGCGGCGCTGCGGGACCCGCAGGCCCTCCTCACGCCACAGCCGGCGGATGCGCTTGTCGTTGACCTGCCAGCCCGCTCGGCGGGCCATCTTGGCTGCCCGCCGCCACCCCCAGCGAGGCCTGTCGGTGGAGAACCGGCGTAGCCAGGCACGTAACTCGGCTTCCTCAGTGTTCAGCGGTGGCGGGGCCAGCCGCATCGTGGACCGGTGGATGCCCACCACAGTGCAGGCTCGCCGTTCGGACACCCCGAACCGGTCGCGCAGCACCTTCACGGCGCTGCGCTTGCGGTTCGGGGTTAGAAGTTTCCCGCCGAGATCTCCTTGAGCATGTCGATGTCGAGGGCCTGGTTGGCGACCAACCTCTTGAGCCGGGCGTTCTCCGCTTCGAGTTCTTTGAGCCGCTTGGCGTCGCTGGCTTTCATGCCGCCGTACTGGGCAAGCCAGCGATGCCACGTCGACTCAGCGACCTCCAGGTGCCGGCACACCTCGCTGAGTTCCTGGCCCGCCGCGAGGAGTTTGTTGCCCTCGGCGAGCTTGCGGATGATCTGATCCGGCGTATGCCGCCGGCGCTTCTTTGATGTCATGTCGTTGCCGATTCTTCCTGCCCGAACACCGGGCAACAGAGTCGCACAACAACTGGACCACTACGAGGGGCTCACCTCAGGTTGTCGGTGAGTGTCATCGCTAGGTCGTGTCCCACCGGCGGTGTAAAAGGATTCGGACGTAGGTTCCCTCGAAGACCGGCAAGTCTGAGGGAAGGAACCTACGTCCGTGTTTAAGAGGCTATCGCCTGCGCAGCGGTTGCAGGCAGAAATCGATGGGGTGTTCGCCGGCGGCGAGGACCTGGCGGGTCCGATTGAGCAGGTGGCCCGGCCGGGTGCGCGGTTGCTGCTGCAGACCGCGATCGAGGCCGAGGTGAGCGCGTTTTTGGGCCGGGAGCGTTACGAGCGGGCAGCGGCGTGTGAGGATGCGCGTGCTGGGATGCGTAACGGCTATTGCCCGGTCACGGTGAAGACCACTGCGGGGCCGGTGACGTTGCAGCGGCCGAAGGTGCGCGGCACCGTCGAGCGGTTCGCTTCCCAGCTGTTCGGCAAGGGCGTGACCAAGACCAACGCCCTGATATGTAGTTGGTTTTGTCAAGTGGGCAGGGGGAAGCGGGTGCCATGACCGTCGTCGTGGCACCCGCTTCCGTTGACCGAACTGACCAGGGGTGGCGAGCGTGTCGATGTTGTCGACGCGGGTGTCAAGTCTGATATTCGCGGGTTGGTTACCGCAGGACGGACTGTTCTGCTGGAGCGGATCGCGGGTCTAGAGATCGAGCGTAATCATCTGCGGTGCAGGGTGATTGCTCATAGGGCGTTCGCGGGTCACTCCCAGGCGCTGCCGCCGCCACCGGGTTGTTCGGGCAGTCATGGGCCGGTGTTCAGGTGTCGAGCACGGCCAGCGACCAGCACCAGCCGGCCAGTTCGCGGGCGATGGCGGTGTTGGCGACTACAGGGCGTTTCTTGCGGGTATCAAACGACACCCAGCGGTGGTGCAGGCGCCGGTTGGCCTGCTGCCCCCGCGCGCGAGCTGCCGGGCTGGCGGCATCCCAGCGCCGCCGCAGATCTACCCCGGGCCGATACGGTTGGCGGTGATGCCAGGCCGGTTCGATCAGCAGCTGGCGGGCATGTCCGTTGCCGGTTTTGGTGATCGATCCCTGTGAGCGTGAATTCCCCGACGTGTACTCGCATGGCACCAACCCGAGGTAAGCGCCGATCGAGCGCCCGGTCAACCGCTGCCAGTCACCGATCTCGACCGCCAGGCCGAACGCGGTCAACGTCGAGACCCCACGCAAGCAGCCCAACCGGGTGACCACCGATGTGTAGGCACTGTCGGCCGCCAGTTCGGCGATCGCGGCATCGAGTCGGTCGCGACGATCAACGGTGGCCAGCATCGTGTCCAGGGCGGTGTCGTAAGCCAGCTGCAATGGCGTGGTTTCGAAGCGTTGCGCCCGTAGCCACGCCTCGTGCTTACCGGTCCAGGTCCGTCCGCCGGAGTAGATGATCCCTTGGCGCAGCAACAGTTTCGATACCCGGTGTCGGGAACTCATCAGATCGCCGCGGCAATCCTCACGGGCGCGCACCAGATCGCGGGCCGCCTCCTGCTCCGCACTGGGAATCGTGACCTCCACGATCTGCCCCAGATGCAGCAACCGCGCCAGATGCGCGGCATCACGGGCGTCGGTCTTGACCCGATCCCCAGACGGGCGTTGCAGCTTCGACGGCGCGGCAACCAGGCACATCACCCCCGCGGCCACCAGGAACCGGGCCAACCCGAACCCGGTTGGGCCCGCCTCTTAGGTCACTGCCACCCGACCTGGAAGCGACCGCAGCCATTCCAGGACATCCCGATAGTCCGGGGTCAACCGCCGTTCGGACACCTCACCGGTGTCCCCATCCAAGGCGCAACCGACCACTGATCGTGCGTGCACATCCAACCCAACACTCGTACGATGACGTTTCACTGGGGCCTCCTACATCTTGTGGCTCTACCGGCCAGGACCTGATTCCTGTCGGCAACCCACGTTCACATGCAGTGAGGCCCCAGCCTTCCCATACCGTCTAGAGTCGCTGGTGATCGCCGGGTTCGTGCGCGGGCTGTCGACCCGGGACGTGGAGGCCACCCTGGTCGAGGCGCTCGGTGAGGCCGCGGCGGTGTCGAAGTCCACGGTGTCGCGGGTGTGCGAGGAGATTCGTACCCAGTTCGAGGCTTGGTCGCCGCGTCGCCTCGATGACGTCGCGCTGGATTGCCTGTTCCTGGACGGCAGCCACTTCAAATACCACGCCAACGCCTCGGCCGAGCCGGTGCTGGCCGCGTGGGGCATCGACACCGACGGCAAACCGGTGTTCGTCGGGTTGGAGGCCGCCAGCAGTGAGTCCGGCGACGCCTGGCAAGGATTCCTCACCGGGCTCGGCGAGCGCGGTCTGCGCTGCCCGCTGCTGGTGATCAGCGACGGCGCGGCCGGGCTGATCGGCGCCGTCGAGCGCAGTCCTGAGTCACCCCGGTTTTGATGTCACCTAGTCAGTAACGACACGTCAACAGCGATTCACTTGCGTTCGTCTTCCCGGCCCCCACCTGAGGCCATCACGGGCGCCTTTTCACAACATCGCTCACCACGACGGTCTTCAGCCAACGCAGCATGTGCTGGTTTAGAACCTCCCCCCGCAGGGCGGTCCTGAAGGGCCTACCTTCATCTCTCGTACAGCACCGCATCACAAAACCTCGCCTACATCTGAAGCTCCCTTCTGCGTTCGTGGCACAAAGGACCAGTCATGGTCTCGAGCCGTCCCGCTGCCGCCGCGAAGTCCAGGAGCTGGCCGTGGGTTAAGCGATGGTGTTCTGTTTCTGCCGTCTCCGGCAGGTCGTGGCGGCGGTCGATCTCAGCGGCGATGTTCTTGGACGCCAGCCGGCCCTAACCGCGTACTTGAACACTGCGCCCATGAGTTGGTGCGTCTGCCGGCTGCGGCTGGCCGACAGGCCGGTGCCTGCTTGCGAACCATTCACCGACAGGCCAGCGATCCAGGCGGACAGCTCAGGGTTGGTGACTTCTTTCATAGTGCGGGTGCCCCCAGTCGGACTCGAACCGACACTGGACGGATTTTAAGTCCGCTGCCTCTGCCAATTGGGCTATGGGGGCCCGGCGGCGAATGTAGCGCGCGGGGGGCGGAGCCGAGGCACCGCATCCCACCCAAATCGGGCCAAATCTCCGGAATGCACCACGGCCGGGCTTCGCGTAAGATCCGCGCGCCGCGCGTCTTCCTGCCGTCCCGCCGCCTCCTACCAAATGACACTGCAATGTCGCCCGCCAGGACCTTGTTAAAACTGCGAACCTCATCGTTAAGAAGCCGTAAACGGGCGTCACCCTAGTCTTTTCGGCCGCGACTGTGGTGTTGAAGGTCATTAGCCTTACGCCAACGCACAGGAGCCGTTACGTCAACACACAGGTCGACCACCGCAAGGGGGGTCGGCACTTTTCAAACCGTAGGAGCAATAGATGTCGATCTTGACAACAATCCCAGAAGAGTTGCTGGCCGCGGCGGCGCAACTGGAAGGGATCGGGACTTCGCTGACGGCGCAGAACGCGGGCGCCGCGGCACCGACGACCGCCATCGCTCCGGCGGCGGCCGACCCGGTTTCGCAGCTGCAGGCCGCGGTCTTCGGGGGTTACGGCACCTTGTACCAGCAGTTCGCCGCGGAGGCGCAGAGCATCCAGCAGCAGTTTGTGAGCACGCTGGGACTGAGCTCGGGCACCTACTCCGCGACCGAGGCCACCAACGCCGCGGCGAGCACCCCACTTGAACAACTTCAGAGCTTCATCAACAACTTGGCCACCTTCCTTGGCGGCCCAACCACCAGCGCGCAAAACCCCTTCAACCTGTCCGGCAACACGGCCAACTTCTTCAGCTACGAGACCGGCAACTGGGCCTCGGCCATGTCCGACTGCCTCGGCATGGCCGGTGGCGGCCTGATCCCGGCGGCCGCCGCTGACACCGGCGACGCCGCCGCCGGCGCCGCCGGAGCTGCCGACGCCGTGAACGTGACAGCGCCGGCCGGCGCCGGCATGGGAGGCATCGGGGCCATGGCCGCGGCGCCGGTCGCCAACGTGGGCCAGGCCACCATGGTCGGCAAACTGTCGGTGCCGCCGAGCTGGGCCGGCACGTTCACCCCGGGAGCAAGCCCGGCCACCGCAGTCCAGACCGTGGGCTGGACGGCCGCCGCACCACAGGCCGGCCCGGGAACGATCGTGCCGGGCATGCCCGGGTTGGGCGCGGCCGCGCGCAACAGCGCCGGCTTCGGTGCCCCGCGCTACGGCGTCAAGCCCATCGTCATGCCGAAGATAAAGGCCGTCTAGGCG
This sequence comes from uncultured Actinomycetota bacterium, assembly GCA_963785625.1. Classification (GTDB taxonomy): domain Bacteria; phylum Actinomycetota; class Actinomycetes; order Mycobacteriales; family Mycobacteriaceae; genus Mycobacterium. The sequence continues at coordinate 266,145 of CAWAWC010000003.1, forward strand.
ACGGTACGCACACCCAACAAGCAGCGTAATCAGACGAAGAGAACGGAACACAAATGGTTTTCGAGTTTGCAGCTATCCCCCCGGAGATCAACTCCGCGCTGATGTACACCGGCGCCGGTTCGGGTCCGCTGATGGCCGCCGCGTCGGCTTGGAGCAACCTGGCCGCCGAGCTGAGCACCACGGCGACCTCGTGGGAGTCGATCATCGCGAACCTGACCACCCAACAGTGGACGGGAGCGGGATCGACCGCGGCCGCGGCCGCGGCCCAGCCCTACATCGGCTGGCTGAGCACCACGTCCGCGGCCGCGGAGCATGCGGCGGCTCAGGCGTCGGCGTCGGCTGCCGCCTACGAGGCGGCCTTCGCGGGGATCGTGCCCCCGCCGGTGATCGCCGCCAACCGGGCCCAGCTCGCGGCGCTGGTGGCGACGAACTTCCTGGGCATCAACACGCCGGCGATCATGGCCACCGAGGCGCAGTACGCGGAGATGTGGGTCCAGGACGCCGTCACGATGTCCACCTACCAGGCCGCGGCGACGGCCGCGAGCGTCCTGCAGCCCCTGACGTCGGCGTCGCCGACCACCAATCCGGCCGCAACGGCAATCCAGGGCGCCGCAGTCCCCGCAGCCGCCACCAACGGCACCGCCAACAGCGCGGCAACGGCCTTGAGCGGGATCATCGGTAATTTGCAGTCGATCTTCGGTGGCTCCAGCGTGACGACGTTCGGTAACAACATCTGGGCTTACGATGTCAATCCGAACTTCCCGCAGCTAGCGGGTGTCATTGACACCGTCGGACGGCTTCTTCGGCACCCTGTTCAACTTCAATGCCGTCCAGCAGGTTGGTGTCACGGCGGCGTGGTGGGTCGGCAACACCATCCCGACCGCGGTGTCGTTGGGCCACACGGTTGCCGGCTTGCCGGCGGCGGCCACGGCCAGCGACGTCACGCCCCTGGCCAGTGGCGCGGCCGTCGGTGAAGGCGCCCTGGTGAACAGCGTGGCGGGAACCGGCGGGCTGGGCAGCGCGGCCTCGGCCACGGTGGGCGAAGCGTCCGCCGTCGGCGGTCTCTCGGTGCCGGCGAGCTGGTCTTCTGCCGCCCCCGCGACGTTGGCCTCGTCGACCGCGCCGCTGGAGGGCTCGGGCTGGACCGTCGCCTCCGAGTCGGCCGAGCCGGTCACGGCGATGCCCGGCATGCCGGGAATGGCCGGTGCCGCCAAGGGCGCGGGTGCCTACGCCGGGCCGCGGTACGGGTTCAAGCCGATCGTCATGCCCAAGCAGGTCGTTGTCTGAGTGGGAAAAAGTCTGCAGTGGGAAAAAGGAAGGACATGTCACCCATTTGACGCAAGCAATTAACTGGCAGGCCGTAATCTGTCCGTGATGCGGCCACCACCGCAGGAATCAAGTCAAAGGCTTCGACAAATGAAGGCTTCAAGATAAGGAGAAGGGCAACATGGCAACACGTTTTATGACTGACCCGCACGCGATGCGGGCGATGGCGGGCCGTTTTGAGGTGCACGCGCAGACCGTTGAGGACGAGGCCCGCAAGATGTGGGCGTCGTCGATGAACATCGCCGGTGCCGGCTGGAGCGGGCAGGCCCAGGCGACCTCCTACGACACGATGGGCCAGATGAATCAGGCCTTCCGCAATATCGTGAACATGCTGCACGGGGTGCGTGACGGTCTGGTCCGTGACGCCAACAACTACGAACAGCAAGAGCAGGCCTCGCAGCAGATCCTCGGCAGCTAGCCCTCGGTCTCCGACACTTGTAAGGAGATAAGCAATGACCATTAATTACTCGTTCGGCGATGTGGACACCCACGGCGCCACGATTCGCGCTCAGGCTGCCTCGCTGGAGCAAGAGCACCAGGCCATCGTTCGTGATGTGCTGGCCGCCGGTGACTTCTGGGGTGGCGCCGGTTCGGTGGCCTGCCAGGAGTTCATCACCCAGTTGGGTCGGAACTTCCAGGTGATTTACGAGCAGGCCAACTCCCACGGCCAGAAGGTGCAGACCGCCGGCAGCAACATGGCCAGCACCGACAGCGCCGTCGGCTCCAGCTGGGCCTGACGCACTTCCTTCAGAACGGGGCCGCACACCGACCGGTGTGCGGCCCCGTCGTTTGTCGGAAATGGACTCGCCCTGTGCCACAGGGGCACAGGGGCACAGGGCGAAGTCCGGCGCGCTCCGTCCTGTCAGCCGGCCACCGGCGAACGCGGGATCAGCGAGGAGCGGAACCCGATTCGCTGCACCGCACCGTCGGACTCGCGCCCGACCATCCCGCCCAGCGGCAGCTTGGAGATGCCGGTGGCAGTTGGCACCGACGGCGTCGGCCCCGCACCCCACCCACCCGGCATGACGTTGGCGTCGAGAGCGGGCAGCGGCGTGACCGACGAGACCGCGTCGGCCCAACTCGGCGGCACCGACAAGGTCCCGAGTGACGCCGCGTGACCGACGCCCGCCGATGCGCCTTCGCCGAGGCCACCCACGGAGCCCAGCCCGCCCAGCCCACCCAGGTCGCCTGCACCAGGAACCGCTACGCCTCCTTCGGCCCCGATGATCGAGCCCGCGCCCGCGAAATCCAGCGACAGGCCGTACCCGTCGAAACCGAGTCCGGCTCCGTCGCCGCCCAAACCCGCGCCATCGGCTCCCAGGCCGGCCAGATCGGAGCCCACGCCGAATACGTCGGTCAGACTGGCGAAATTGCTGCTGCCCAACAGAGAGGTGAGGCTTGAGGTCAAGCCGGACAGCGCCCCCGCCGCCCCCGTGCTGGCGCTCTTGGTCGCGGTTTTGCCCGACGCGTCGGTAAGACTCGACAGGGCACTGAGCGGAGCCGACAGCCCCGACGAACCCAGTGACGCGGCGCCGCCACCCACTGCCGTCGGCGAGAGCCCCAAAGCGGAGGACGAGCCGGGCGTCGCCAGGCTCTGCAGGGCTTGCGGCACCGACGACATCAACTGCGTCGAGGTCGATTGGACATTGCCGCCGATCTGGGTGGCGGCCGCCCGGGCGACCGCGCCGGCCCGCCCGGAGAGCCCGCCCGGATTCGTCGTCTGCGGTGGCGGCGCGAAGGCGCTGAAGGCCGAGGCGGAAGCCGATCTCGCAGCGTAGTTGTACATCGCGGTGGCGTCCTGCGCCCACATTTCGCTGTACTCGGCCTCGGTGGCCATGATCGCCGGCGTGTTCTGCCCCAGCAGGTTGGTCGCGATCAATGCCATGAGCTGAGCCCGGTTGGCCGCAATCAGCGGCGGTGGCACCGTCATCGCAAACGCCGCTTCGTACGCGGCTGCGGCGGCGGTGGCCTGGGTGGCCGTCTGCTCGCATTGCTCGCTGGTGGCCCTCATCCACTGCACATAGGGGGCCGCCGCGGCCGCCATCAACATTGAAGTCGGCCCTTGCCACTCGTCCGTCAGGGTGGATATCGCCGACTGATAGCCGCCGGCGGCGGCGTTCAGCTCGGCAGTGACCGATTCCCATCCCGCGGCGGCGGCAAGCATGGTCGCCGGCCCAGGTCCTGAATACATCCGCGCGGAGTTGACTTCCGGCGGCAACGCGCCAAAATCCATCGCTGTCCCTATTTCTCGTCGAATTTGCTAGCCCCATCACGCGGGGCGGGTATGGGCGATCCGGGTCGCCGAGGCAAACAAATGTGGTCCGGAGCACTACCCGAATCGGACGAGGGCGAGCGTCGCCCCACCGAGCCGGGGTCGGCAGCCGCGACAAAGCTTGTCGAGTCGCGGCACGACGTTTCGCCGACCGCCGTCGGCGCGGGCAGGGCATCCGCGGCGCAAGCTGGCATATCGTCGGCCACTGCGACACGTCCCGCAGACCCGATGCCGCGCAACGGGCGAGTCAGAGCCAGAAACATTCCCGACGTTGCGGTCGAGAGCTGCGTTACGAAATACACTTCAAATCACCGATATTCGTAACATCAAGTAACTTCGAGTTAACGAACGTTGGGACGTCGTCGTCCCCGGCCATCGTGCGTCCGTATTGAGCACCGACGGCATCCGCTGAAATCCAGCGCTTCCTGATCAATGAAATCCGTTCTTGCGCCGGTGATTTGGAAATTCTAACCTCGGAGTGTCTCGGTTTATTCAAACCAACGACTATGCCTCCCAGTATTGTTGGGAGACGCAACGCCCTCAAGTTCGCTATGAAACTCATATAAGACGCATATTTGTGCGACGTCAGGTCTGAGCTGGCCGTCAGCGTTTCATTTGAGGAATCTATGAGTTCCGTGACAATTCCATGTGGGGCTTGGGAGAATGTAGGAACATGACCGCAATGTCGGGATACGCAGGCAGCCAGCGGCCGCGCCAGGCCATTCTCGGGCAGCTGCCGAGGATCTACCGCGCCGATGGATCACCGATCCGGGTTTTGCTGGTCGACGACGAGCCGGCGCTGACCAACCTGGTGAAGATGGCGCTGCACTACGAAGGCTGGGTCGTCGACATCGCCCACAACGGGCGCGAGGCCCTCGCCAGGTTCGACAAGGTGAGCCCCGACGTGCTGGTCCTCGACATCATGCTTCCCGACGTGGACGGGTTGCGAATTCTGGAGCGGGTCCGCCAATCCGACACGTACACCCCGACGCTGTTCCTCACCGCACGCGATTCGGTCATGGACCGCGTGACCGGCCTCACCGCGGGCGCCGACGACTACATGACCAAGCCGTTCAGCCTCGAGGAGCTGGTCGCCCGGCTGCGCGGGTTGTTGCGCCGCTCCGGCCAGCAGACCCCACCGGCCGCCGAAACGCTCAAAGTGGGAGACCTGCGCCTCGACACAGCCAGCCGCGAGGTGACCCGCGGCGGCACACCCATATCCCTTTCCGTGACCGAGTTCGAACTGCTGCGCTTCCTGATGCGTAATCCGCGCCGGGCGCTCAGCCGAACCGAGATCCTCGACCGGGTATGGAACTACGATTTCGCCGGGCGGACCAGCATCGTGGACCTGTACATCTCATATTTGAGAAAGAAGATCGATTCGGGCCGGGAGCCGATGATCCATACCGTCCGCGGGGTTGGGTACATGCTGCGGCCGCCGGAATGACCCGGCAGCGCAAAGGCCCGTCCAGAAACCTTCCGGCGTGGCTTCCGCGCTCCCTGCGCCGCCAATTGCTGCTCGGCGTACTGGCCGTCGTCAGCGTGGTGCTCGTGACGGTCGGCATCGTCTCCGTGCTGAGTCTGCGCGGCTATGTCACCGCGATGAACGACGAGGACGTCAAAGAATCCCTGGAGGCATTCGGCAACTCGTACGCCAGATATCTTGCAAACGAACATGATTCGGCGCAACCGACCGCTCCCGCGGTGGCGCAAGCGGTGCTTGGGTTTCCCGATCAGACGCCGGGGAACCTCATCGCGGTGCTGCACGACGGCGTCGTGATCGGCTCGGCGGTCTTTTCCGAAGCCGACGCACGACCCGCGCCGGCCGATGTCGTGCGTGCCATCGAATCCCAGAGGTGGTCGGACGGCCCACCGCGAACCGTGAGGCTCGGCAGCCTCGGTTCCTACCGGGTGGACGGCCACTTTGACGGGTCCGACGTGCTGATCGCCGGGCTGTCGCTGCAACGCGCCGATCGAATCATCGCCCGCAAACAGGTCACCACCATCGTGCTCGTCGCCGTTGCTTTGGCGGTTACCGCCGGGCTCACCGTGTGGGTGGTCGGCTACACCCTTCGCCCGCTGCGCCGGGTGGCGGCAACCGCGGCCGAAGTCGCGGCTATGCCGCTGACCGACGATAACGGCCGCATCAGCGCCCGGGTGCAGCCCCAGGACACCGACCCCGACAATGAGGTCGGAATCGTCGGCCACACGCTCAACCGGCTCCTGGACAACGTCGACAGCGCGCTGGCGCATCGTGCCGAATCCGATCTGCGGATGCGGCAGTTCATCACCGACGCCAGCCACGAGCTACGAACTCCGCTCACGGCCATCCAGGGATATGCCGAACTGACTCGTCAAGATAGTTCCGCGCTGCCGCCGACCACCGAGTACGCCCTGGCCCGAATCGAGTCGGAGGCAGGGCGCATGGCGCTGCTCGTCGACGAGCTGCTGCTGCTGTCGCGCCTGGGCGAGGGCGAAGATCTGCAGCCCGAAGACGTCGACCTGGCCGAAATCGCCAGCAACGCGGTGAACGACGCCGCGGTCGCCGCGCCGACGCACCATTGGGTCAAAGACCTTCCGGACGGACCGGTTTGGGTGCGCGGCGACCACGCCCGGCTACACCAACTGGTCAGCAACCTGCTCAGCAATGCCCGGTTGCACACACCGCCCGGGGTGGCCGTGACGACCGGAATCACCTGCCACCGCAGTGGTCCCGAAGCGCCTTATGCGGAACTGACCGTCGCGGACGACGGGCCCGGCATCGCCGCCGATCTCCTGCCCCGGTTGTTCGAGCGGTTCGTGCGCGCCGACACGTCCCGGTCTGATGAATCTGGCATCGGGCTGGGCCTGGCCATCGTGAGTTCGATCGTCAAGGCGCACCACGGCTCGGTAACCGCCGAATCCGACAGTGGCCGAACGGTTTTCCTGGTGCGGCTTCCGGTGATCGATGATCCGATCGACGATACCGACCAGCGCTAGCAGGGTTTGCTCGACGACCGTTTTGACGCCGGGCTGTGCTTCGCGCGCCCCGGCCGTCGCCGACCCAAGTGGTAGACGGTCAGCAGGATCGATGCCGCGGCGGTGGCATCCAGGATCTGCGACAGCGCATCAGCCATGCTTGACCGCCTCGAGACGCTCGTAAGCGTCCCACCAGATGGCCTCGTGCTCGACCCGGGAAATCGCACCGGTGATCAACATCCGGTCGGCTCCGGTCAGCATGCCGACCAGGGTTAACCAGTCGAAATGCCGGTGTCGATCGCCGGCATCGGCGGCCAGGGGCACGAGGACGGCCGACATGGACCGCACCGTTACGCGGGCGGGGCCCGCCCGCAAGAAAAGCAGCGCCCCAGTACTCACGTACGCGACCACAACGTATTCGAGCACCGTATCGGGCGGGGCCACCGCGTTGCCGAGGAGCATGACCGCGAGCAGTCCCAGCGCAGCGCCAAGTATCGGCCACCCCCGCCACATCCGCGCGAGCCGGCGATCAGCGGCACTGGCTGTGGGTGGATAAACGATCAACCGATAGCGCCGCACTCCGTATCGGGTGACCGTGGCGTCGAACGATCCCCACGGGTGGGGCCCGTCGAGCACCCGAGACCAGAACCGAAGCTCTGGTGCGGTTGGCTGCGAAATTCCCGGTTCAAGGCGTCGGCGCCGGGTCCTATGCATGGACTCCATGTGTACGCCGGAAATCGCGACGCCGGCTCTTGCCGAAACGGCATCCATACGCTCGAAGCGCCAACCTTTACGGAAACTTATCGGGTGGCGCCCGGACCGGTCAGCACGAAGAACTTGCGCTCACCGGGGCCGGTCAGTTAGATAATCGCCGTGGTGGCAAACGCTACGACGTTCGTTCGGCGGGCGGCCGCACCGATGTGATGCCACGCCTTCGTGTGGTGTGGCCGGAGTGGCAGCGAGAAGAGCTGCGCACCAATTTGTGGTTGGTTCCCACGATTCTGATACTGGCCGCGGTCGGACTTTTCGTCCTGACCCAGCGGCTGGACCGAGCCGCTTATCGGGGTGAGTTTCGAATCCCGTCGTGGGTGATCAGCGGCAACGCCGACGCGGCACGCCTGCTCCTGACCTCGATCGCGGCGTCGGTGATCACCGTCGTCGGCATCGTCTTTTCCATCACAATCGTGACGTTGACGCTGGCGTCGACGCAGTTTGGTCCGCGGATGCTGCGCAACTTCATCCGCGACCGCGGCACGCAGCTCACGCTGGGCATCGTTCGTCGCAACCTTCGTGTATTGCGTCATCGTGCTGGTGTCGATCGGACCCGCGGATCGGGGCGAGTTCGTACCCCACATCTCGATCACGACCACCTTCGGTCTGGTGCTGATCGACCTCGCGTTACTCATCTACTTCATCCACCACATCGCGACCCAGATTCAGCTACCGCAAGTCATCGCCGGCATCGCCAAAGATCTGGCCCACGCGGTGGCGGTGCAAAGCGAGGACCAGCCCCGCTTCGCGACGGGACGGCCCACGCAAGGTCCTTCGCTCGACGAGCTGCTCACCAAAATCGAAACCTCCGGGAGCGTCATCCGCACCCCCAAAAGCGGCTACCTGCAATTCATCCGCCACCAGACGCTGGTCCGCTTCGCCGCCGAAGCGGACGCGGTGATCCGGCTGCCCTACCGCCCCGGCCACTTCCTCGTCGAAGGCCGTGAGCTGGCGAGCGTGTGGCCCCCCGCCGCCGCCGAGCGGGTGGCCGACTACCTCGCCCACGCGCAGGCAACCGGACCGCACCGCACCCTGACACAGGACGTCGCGTTCGGCGTGGATCAGCTTGTCGAGATCGCCATCCGGGCGTTGTCCCCGGCCATCAACGACACATTCACCGCTCTGACGTGCATCGACTGGCTGGCCGACTGCCTGTGCAAGATCGCGCCGGTATGGAGTCCCACCCAAGTCCATCGCGATGCCCGCGGAGTCATCCGCGTCATCTCCGGTCAAGTCAGCTACGAGCGGCTGGTGCAGCGAGCCTTCGAGAAGATCCGTCAAGCCAGCCGGGGAATGCCGGCCGTGATGATCCGCCAGCTCGACGCTTTGACGACGATCATGGAACAAACCACCGACCCGCGACGCGCACAAGTCCTGATGGATCAAGCGATCATGATCCACCGCGCGAATCTCGAATCGGTGCCCGATGAGTCCGATCGGGCAGACGTCGATCGCCGATACGCCGCACTGCGCGCCCTCTACGCCCGGCTCGGCGAATAGCTCTGTCCCATAGAGCTTCCCGTCACGCGGATTTCCTGCGCGATCGCAGTTCGCCGTATGGCAGTCCTTCCGGAAGTCTTTGCCGTCGCTGGCGACTGGGAGCCATCCGGTTGGGAGTGTCGGGCCCGTTCGGCGGTGGGCGTAAAGAAACCGTAAAGGCGCACTGCGCCGCCGTTAGGAAAGTGTCAACCAAAGGCCCTACCCGACTGGGCCCACCTACCTTCAAGCTGACACCTTGCCTCCGAGGAAAGCGCTGTAGCTGACTCGACGAGGCCCTTTTGTATGCACGTGACTGGCGCGGAACGGAGGCAAGATGGGCGTGCTGATCTACGTCCTGCTGACAGTGGCGGTGTTCGCCCTGCTCGGACTGACGCAGAAGTTGGTCGAGCGGCTGTGAGCTACGAAAACATCGTCGGCTTGGTGCTTTCCATCCTTCTTGCGCTGTTCCTCGCGGGCGCCCTGCTGTTCCCGGAGAGGTTCTAGTGAGCACAACAACAGCGGGAATCATCTTCCTCGTCGTTCTCGTCGTGGCACTGGTGTTGGTGCATGTGCCCTTCGGCGACTACATGTATCGGGTGTACACGTCGGAGAAGGACCTGCAGGTCGAGCGGGCGATCTATCGGCTGATCGGTGTTGACGCGCGCTCGCAGCAGACGTGGGGCGCCTACGCCCGAAGCGTCTTGGCGTTCTCGTCGATCAGCATCCTCTTCCTGTTCGTGTTCCAGCTCGTGCAGGACAAGTTGCCGTTGCACCTGCATGATCCGGCCACAAAAATGACCCCTTCGCTGGCGTGGAACACCGCGGTCAGCTTCGTCACCAACACCAACTGGCAGGCCTACTCCGGTGAGTCCACCGACGGTCATCTGGTGCAGATGGCCGGCTTGGCGGTGCAGAACTTCGTCTCGGCCGCCGTCGGCATGGCGGTGGCGATCGCGCTGGTGCGCGGCTTCGCCCGCATGCGCACCGGCGACCTGGGCAACTTCTGGGTCGACCTGGTGCGCGGCACGCTGCGCATCCTGCTGCCCATTGCGATCATCGGCGCGATCGTCCTCATCGCGGGCGGGGCGATCCAGAACTTCCACCTGCACGACCAGGTCGTCACCACCCTCAACGGGACTCAGCAGACGATCACCGGCGGCCCGGTGGCCAGCCAGGAAGTCATCAAGGAGTTCGGCACGAACGGCGGCGGCTTCTACAACGCGAACTCCGCCCACCCCTTCGAGAACCCGACGACGTGGACGAACTGGCTGGAGATTTTCCTGCTGCTGGTGATCAGCTTCTCGCTGCCGCGCACGTTCGGGCGCATGGTGGGCAGCACCAAGCAGGGCTACGCGATCGCGTCGGTGATGGCGACGCTGTACGCGATCAGCGTGACGTTCATGCTGTGGTTCCAGTTGCAGCACCACGGCACGGTGCCGACCTCGATCGGCGCGGCCATGGAGGGAGTCGAGCAGCGGTTCGGCATCGCCAACTCGGCGGTGTTCGCCGACTCGACAACGCTCACCTCTACCGGTGCCGTCGACTCGTTCCACGACTCCTACACCAGCCTCGGCGGGATGATCACGATGTTCAACATGCAGCTCGGCGAGGTCGCCCCCGGCGGCACCGGCTCCGGGCTCTACGGCATGCTGATCCTGGCGGTGATCACCGTCTTCGTCGCCGGGCTGATGGTCGGGCGCACACCGGAATACCTCGGAAAGAAGATCAACCCCCGCGAAATCAAGCTCGCCGCAAGCTATTTCCTGGTCACCCCGCTGATCGTGCTGACCGGCACCGCGATCGCGATGGCACTGCCGGGCGAACGCGCCGGCATGCTGAACACCGGCCCGCACGGGCTGTCGGAGGTCTTGTACGCGTTCACCTCCGCGGCCAACAACAACGGGTCGGCATTCGCCGGCATCAGCGTCAATACCGACTGGTACAACACCGCCCTCGGACTGGCCATGGTCTTCGGCAGATTCCTGCCAATGGTGCTGGTGCTCGCCCTGGCGGGCTCGGTCGCCAAGCAGGGACACACGCCGGAATCGGCGGGCACACTACCCACTCATCGGCCACAGTTCGTGGGAATGGTCGCGGGCGTGACCCTGATTCTGGTTGCCCTCACCTTCCTGCCCATGCTGGCGCTCGGGCCTCTCGCCGAAGGAATCCACTGATGACCGCGACCACGATCGATCCCGCTGAGCAGACGCAGCCTGCGACCCACACCAGCACCAAACGGGTCCAGGGTGGCTTGCTCGACCCGAAGATGCTGTTGAAGTCGACGCCGGAGGCGCTGCGCAAACTCGACCCGCGCACCCTGTGGCGCAACCCGGTGATGTTCATCGTCGAAATCGGTGCCGCCTGGAGCACCGTGCTGGCGATCATCAACCCGACCTGGTTCGCGTGGTTGATCGTGGTCTGGCTGTGGCTGACCGTGCTGTTTGCGAACCTCGCGGAGGCGGTGGCCGAAGGCCGCGGCAAGGCGCAGGCGGAAACGCTGCGTAAGGCGAAAACCCAGATGTTGGCGCGACGCCTCAAGGACTGGAAGCCCGGCGCGCCGGCGATCGAGGAAGAAGTCGCCGCGCCGATGCTGCAGCAGGGCGACATCGTCGTGGTCGAGGCCGGGCAGGTGATACCGGGCGACGGCGACGTGGTGGAAGGCATTGCCTCGGTGGATGAATCGGCCATCACCGGCGAGTCGGCGCCGGTGATCCGCGAGTCCGGTGGTGACCGCTCGGCGGTCACCGGGGGCACCACCGTGTTGAGCGACCGGATCGTCGTGCAAATCACCCAGAAGCCCGGAGAAAGCTTCATCGACCGGATGATCGCCCTCGTCGAGGGCGCCAACCGGCAGAAAACCCCCAACGAAATCGCGCTAAACATCCTGCTGGCCGCGTTGACGATCATCTTCGTCTTCGCCGTCGCCACCCTGCAGCCGCTGGCGATCTACTCCAAAATGAACAATCCGGGGGTCCCGGACACTCAGGCGCTCAACACGAATGGTGTCACCGGGATCGTGATGGTGTCGCTGCTGGTGTGCCTGATCCCCACGACGATCGGGGCGCTGCTGTCGGCCATCGGCATCGCCGGCATGGACCGGCTGGTGCAGCGCAACGTGCTCGCGATGTCCGGGCGCGCGGTGGAAGCCGCCGGCGACGTCAACACGCTGCTGCTCGACAAGACGGGCACCATCACCCTGGGCAACCGGCAGGCCGCCGCCTTCGTCCCCCTCCACGGCGTCACCAATGAGCACCTGGCCGACGCGGCGCAGTTGTCCAGCCTCGCCGACGAAACACCGGAAGGACGTTCGATCGTCGTCTACGCCAAGCAGCACTTCGGGTTGCGCGCGCGCACACCCGGCGAACTCTCGCAAGCCCACTGGGTGGCGTTTTCCGCCGCCACCCGTATGTCGGGTGTCGACCTCGACGGACACCTGCTGCGCAAGGGCGCGGCCAGCTCCGTGGCCGAATGGGTACGTGGCCAGGGCGGCACGGTTCCGCACCAGCTCGGCGAACTCGTCGACGGCATCGCCGCCTGCGGCGGCACGCCGCTGGTCGTCGGGGAGAGCCGTAACGGCGAGGCGGCGGTGCTGGGCATCATCCACCTCAAGGACGTCGTCAAGCAGGGCATGCGTGAGCGCTTCGACGAGATGCGGAAGATGGGCATCCGGACGGTGATGATCACCGGCGATAACCCGTTGACCGCCAAGGCGATTGCCGACGAGGCCGGGGTTGACGACTTCCTCGCCGAGGCCACCCCCGAGGACAAGCTCGCCCTGATCAAGCGCGAGCAGGAGGGCGGCAAGCTGGTCGCGATGACCGGCGACGGCACTAATGACGCGCCGGCGCTGGCTCAGGCCGATGTGGGTGTGGCGATGAACACCGGCACGTCGGCCGCCAAAGAGGCCGGCAACATGGTCGACCTGGACTCAGACCCCACCAAGCTCATCGAGATCGTCGAGATCGGCAAGCAGTTGCTGATCACCCGCGGAGCGCTGACCACCTTCTCGATCGCCAACGACATCGCGAAGTATTTCGCGATCATCCCGGCGATGTTCGTCGCGCTGTTCCCCGGGCTGGATCTGATCAACATCATGCGGCTGCACAGCCCGCAGTCGGCGATCCTGTCGGCGGTGATCTTCAACGCGGTCGTCATCGTGGCACTGATCCCGTTGTCGCTGCGCGGTGTGCGTTACACGCCGAGCAGCGCGTCAAAACTGTTGAGCCGCAACCTCTACGTCTACGGGCTCGGCGGCATCGTCGCCCCGTTCATCGGGATCAAGCTGATCGACCTGATCGTCCAATTCGTCCCAGGGATGTCCTGACATGAAGTTCTCCAGTTTCGTCCGCATGCACTGGGCGGCATTCCGCGCGCTGCTGGTGCTGACCGTTATCACCGGTCTCGCCTATCCGCTGTTCATCTGGCTTGTCGCGCAGATGCCGGGACTGCACGACAAGGCCGAAGGGTCGATCCTGACCGTCAACGGTAAGCCGAGCGGCAGCCGGCTGATCGGCCAGCTGTTCACCGACAAGGACGGCAACCCGCTGCCCCAGTATTTCCAGAGTCGCCCCTCGGCGGCCGGCACTGGCTACGACCCGACTTCGTCGGGCGCCAGCAACCTGGGGCCGGAAAGCATCGTCGACACACCCGCGGACCCATCGCAACTGGCGGCAGGCAAGTCCGCGTCCGATGCGGGCTTCAAGCCGAGCCTGCTGACAACGGTGTGCTCACGCAGCGCCGCGGTGGGCCAACTCGAGGGAGTGGACGGGTCACGCCCGTTCTGCACAGGCGGCGGTGTCGGCGCGGTGCTCTCGGTGATCGGCCCCCGCGACTCCCGCGGAAACGTCACCCACCCCTCCCGGGTGGTCAGCGTCAACGAGCCATGCCAATCGACGCAGGCGCCGTTCCAGGCCCTCTTCGAGGGTGTGCGGGTCGAATGCGCCAAGTACGGCGAGGACTACTCGATCGGCCAGATCGTGCCGATTCGCGGCGCGGCACCGGCCAACCCCGCGGTGCCGGCCGACGCGGTCACCGCGAGCGGCAGCGGCCTCGACCCGCACATCTCACCGGCCTACGCTGACATCCAGGTCGCCCGAGTGGCCAAGGCGCGGCATGTCAGCCCGGATCAGATACGTGCGATCGTCACGCAGAACCGCAGTGGCCGCGCGCTCGGATTTTTCGGTCAACCGACGGTCAATGTGCTGCAACTCAACCTGCAACTCGACCACGCGTTTCCGGTCAGCAGCTAGCACCGGGGTGGATGATGGTTGACGTGAGCGACGTCAGCCTCAAGGACCATCCCAAGCGCGGTGAGTTACGCATCTACCTCGGCGCGGCTCCGGGTGTCGGCAAGACATACGCCATGCTCGGTGAGGCACACCGGCGGCTGGAACGCGGCACCGACGTGGTGGCGGCCGTGGTGGAAACCCACGGACGGGCGAAAACCGCTGAGATGATTGCGGGCATCGACTTCATCCCGCCGCGCTACATCGAGTACCGCGGCAGCCGCTTCCCCGAGCTCGACGTGCCCGCCGTCCTGGCGCGCCACCCCCAGGTCGTCCTGGTCGACGAACTCGCTCACACCAACACGCCGGGCAGCAAGAACGCCAAGCGGTGGCAGGACGTCGAGGAACTGCTCGATGCCGGGATCACGGTGATCTCCACCGTCAACGTCCAGCACCTGGAGAGCCTCAACGACGTCGTCGCCCAGATCACCGGAATCGAACAGCAGGAGACGATCCCGGATTCGATCGTGCGCCAGGCTTCGCAGGTCGAGCTCATCGACATCACACCAGAAGCGCTGCGGCGCAGGCTTTCCCATGGAAACGTCTACACACCTGCGAGGATCGACGCGGCGCTGTCGAATTACTTCCGTCGAGGGAACCTGACTGCGCTGCGGGAATTGGCGCTGCTGTGGCTGGCCGATCAGGTGGACACGGCACTGGCCAAGTACCGCGCGGAGAACAAGATCACCGACATGTGGGAGGCCCGCGAGCGAGTCGTGGTGGCGGTCACGGGTGGTCCGGAGTCGGAGACGTTGGTACGGCGCGCATCCCGGATCGCGTCGAAGTCCAGCGCCGAGCTCATGGTGGTGCATGTGGTCCGCGGTGACGGGCTGGCCGGCCTGTCGGAATCCCGGATGGCCAAGATTCGTGAGCTGGCGAACAGCCTGGACGCGTCCCTGCATACCGTGGTCGGCGACGACGTACCCGCGGCCCTCCTGGATTTCGCCCGTGAGAACAACGCGACCCAACTGGTGATCGGGACGTCCCGCCGGCCCCGGTGGGCGCGCATCTTCGAGGAGGGCATCGGCCCGACGATCGTCGAGCACTCCGGAAAGATCGACGTACACATAGTCACGCACGAGGAATCCAAACGCGGGTTCCGGATAGCGCCGGTCTCGCACCGCGAGCGACGGGTCGTGTCGTGGCTGGCGGCCGTCATCGTCCCGTCGATCATCTGTGCCGTCACGGTGACGGTGTTGGACCGGTATCTGGACACCGGCGGCGAGAGCGCTTTGTTCTTCGTCGGGGTGCTGCTGGTCGGGCTTCTGGGAGGTGTTGCGCCTGCAGCGCTTTCGGCGGTGCTGTCCGGGCTGCTGTTGAACTACTTCCTGTTGGCCCCGCGGCACAGCTTCACGATCGCCGAACCCAACAGCGTCATCACGGAAGTGGTTTTGCTGCTGATCGCGGTCGCGGTCGCCGTCCTTGTCGACGGCGCCACCAAACGCACCCGGGAAGCCCGGCAGGCCGCCCAGGAGGCGGAACTGCTGACGCTCTTCGCGGGATCCGTGCTGCGCGGCGCCGACCTCGAGACGCTTCTGGAACGAGTGCGGGAAACCTACGCACAGCGGTCGGTGACCATGCTGCGGGAACCCCGCGAGGACGAACGTGCCAGCGGGAGGAGGAGCTACGTCGTCGCGTGCGTGGGCAAAGACCCTTGTGTGACCGTTGATTCGGCTGACACCGCGATCGAGGTCGGCGACGAAGAGTTTTGGATGCTGTTGGCCGGCAAGAAGCTTTCCGCGCGTGACCGCCACGTGCTCAGCGCGGTAGCCAGGCAGGCCGCGGGGCTGATCAGACAGCGCGAGCTGGCCGAGGAAGCCAGCCGGTCCCAGGCGATCCTCCAGGCCGACGAGCTGCGGCGCTCCCTGCTCTCGGCGGTCAGCCACGACCTGCGCACGCCGCTGGCGGCGGCCAAGGTCGCGGTGTCCAGCCTGCGGGCCGAGGACGTCGCCTTCTCCCCAGAGGACACCGCGGAATTACTGGCCACCATCGAGGAGTCGATCGACCAGCTGACCGCACTGGTCGGCAACCTGCTCGATTCCTCACGTCTGGCCGCCGGCGTGGTCCGCCCGGAGCTGCGCAGGGTGTATTTGGAGGAAACGATGCAACGCGCGCTGGTCAGCATCGGCAAGGGGGCTACCGGGTTCTTCCGATCCGCCATCGACCGCGTCAAGGTGGACGTCGGTGACGCAGTGGTGCTGGCCGACCCCGGGCTGCTTGAACGAGTCTTCGCCAACCTGATCGACAACGCGCTGCGCTACGCGCCCAACTGCGTCGTTCGCGTCAATGCGGGCCGAGTGGGCGATCGCGTGCTGATCAACGTCATCGACGAGGGTCCAGGGATCCCGCACGGGACCGAGGATCAGATTTTCGAACCCTTCCAGCGGATGGGCGATCAGGACAACACCACCGGCGTGGGCTTGGGCATGTCGGTGGCGCACGGCTTCGTCGAAGCGATGGGCGGCACTATCACCGCCAGCGACACGCCCGGCGGCGGGCTCACCGTGGTGGTCGATCTGGCGGCGCCGCAGGAGGTCCAATGACCCGCGTGCTGGTGATCGACGACGAGCCGCACATCTCGCGGGCGCTGCGCATCAACCTGACCGTGCGGGGCTACGAGGTCATCACCGCGTCGAGCGGAGCCGGCGCGCTGCGGGCCGCGGCCGAACACAAACCTGACGTGGTGATCCTCGACCTCGGCCTGCCCGACATCTCCGGTATCGAGGTGCTGGAGGGTCTGCGCGGGTGGCTCACCGCACCGGTGATCGTGTTGTCGGCGCGCACCGACTCGTCGGACAAGGTCCATGCCCTCGACGCCGGCGCCGACGACTACGTCACCAAACCCTTCGGCATGGACGAATTGCTCGCCCGGCTGCGCGCGGCGGTGCGCCGCAACGCCGCAGCGTCCGAAATTGACGAACCGGTTATTGAAACCGACGCGTTCACCGTCGATCTGGCTGCCAAGAAGGTCACCAAGAACGGCGCCGAAGTGCACCTCACCCCGACCGAATGGGGCATGCTCGAAGTGCTGGTGCGCAATCGCGGCAAGCTGGTCGGCCGAGAGGAACTCCTCAAGGAGGTGTGGGGGCCGGCATATGCCACCGAAACCCATTACCTGCGTGTGTATTTGGCCCAGCTGCGGCGAAAACTCGAAGACGACCCGTCGCACCCCAAGCACCTGTTGACCGAATCCGGGATGGGTTATCGGTTCGAGGCGTGAGCCTTTTGGCGCCGGCTCGGTGAGCCGTTTGCTCGCCCACGTCACAACTGCAACACGCGTCCCGGCTCGGAGGCGGTCGACCTTTTGCCCGCCTCATAGCGACAACTTGGCCGCCGCACGTAAAGCCAAGACCCGGTGGTGGATTCGGTGCTCGGTCGGGCGCGGGATGTACCTAGGTCCGTACAGACCTCGCCCCATTCGTCGCACTCTGCCGCGTCCCATCTCCCAACGCAAGGCGTCCGAGATAGCCTTCGATGGCCTGCCGCGGAAACAAAAGCCCTGCCTGCCAAGTGCATCGATCATCTCGGCAACGGTGGCCGGTCCATTGTGGGCAAGGTACATAGTGAGCACGTAGCGCAGCTCGATTCCATGAATGGTCATTGGCGAACAGTCGCATACCGGTGTGACAACCCTGCGCTTGTCGCTGTGAGGCGGGCAAAAAGAGTGCCGCCTGCCCGCGGAGACAGGTGAGGCGGGTGTGACTTAGCCGACGATCGACAGCACGATGCCGTCCAGGATGTCGTGTTCGCTGACCGTCAGCTCGTCGATGCCGGCCCGGGTACGAAACTCGCGCGCCAGCTCCTCGACCACGATCGCGCCGCCCCCGATCACGTCAGCCCGCCCCTCGTGCATCGGCGGCAACGCAGCACGCTCAACACGCGACATCCCGATCAGCCGCTCGCACACCGCCAGCAGATCGCTGCCGCCGACATGCGAAAGGTGAATGGCCGCAGAATCATACGTCGTCATGTTGTGGGCCAGCGCCGACAGCGTGGTCATCGTTCCGGCGACTCCCACCCAGGTCCGCGCCCCTTCGACGGGCACCACACCCAGCGCGACGTTGAGCCGCTCACGCACCACCTGCCGCGCCGCAGCCACCTCCTCGGGCGTCGGTGGATCCGAATGCAGACAGCGTTCGGTCAGCCGGACGCAGCCGATGTCGGCGGAGTAGCTCGCCGCTGCCTGATCCGCACCGAGCACGATCTCGGTTGATCCGCCGCCCAGGTCAACAACCACGAAAGGCGCTCGTACGCTGTCTAATTCACCGACAGCTCCCCGAAAGGACAGCTCAGCCTCTTCCGCGCCGGTGATCACCTCGGCCACGGCCCCGGGCAGCACGGCACCGAGCACGTCGGACGTCATCGCAAACAAGTCGTCGCGATTGGCGACATCGCGCGCGGCCGACGTGGCCACCATCCGCACCCGCTCGACGCTGTGCTCTTTGAGCAGAGCAGCGTAGTCGGACAACGCCTCCCGGGTCCGGGCGATCGCGTCCGGCGCGAATTGTCCCGTCGCGTCCACGCCTTGACCTAGCCGCACGATCCGTGTCTCGCGATGCACGTCGCGCAGCCGACCCCCATCCGCGTCGGCGATGAGCAATCGAATCGAGTTGGTGCCGCAGTCGATTCCCGCGAGCCGACTCACCATTGCCCCGCCACCAACACGCCGGCCACTGCGGGGTCGGAGGCCAACACAGCCAGCGCCTCATCGCCGAGCGGGTTAACCCCCCGCCCTTTGGCCAGCGAGTGCGCGATCAGCACGTGCAGGCATTTCACCCGCTCCGGCATGCCGCCAGCGGAAAACGTCGTTCCCAACGACTCGATCGCGTCACGCTCGGCCAGATACGACTCGTGGGCTCGCCGATACGCGGCCGCCAAATCGGCGTCCAAGCACAACCGTTCGGTCATCTCCCGCATTAACCCCGTCGTCTCAAGGCGGCTCGCGGCCGCGGTCAGCACCGGATGCGTGAGGTAGTACAGCGTCGGAAACGGCGTGCCGTCGGGAAGCTTCGGCGCCGTCTTCACCACGGCGGGTTCGCCGTTAGGGCAACGGTAAACGATCTCCAGCACGCCGCGCGGCTCCCGCCCGAGCTGGCGCGCCACCGCCTCCAGGTCGGCACGGTCAACCACCGGGACCCGCGGGGTTCGGTGCGGCCGGCGGCGTGGAACCGGGTGGTTCCGGTTCGGCCGGGGCGGGCGGAATCTCTGACGGAGGCGCCGGCGGCAGGTGCGGGGCGTCGGCGATGGTGTGCCATAGGGCCGTGTACCACGGCTCGTTGCTGGCCGGTTTGCCTGTCTGGTCGCCAGGCTGAGGGGACACCGCCGCCGTCGGTGGAAGTTGGACTTGAAACGGAATGTCCCCGGGCATCACGAAACCGAGCCGCTCGCGGGCCTGCGCCGCAATGTAGGCGGGATCGGCGAGTTTGCCCTTCTTTTGCTCGAGGTCGGAGATCTGACGGCGCAGCGCCGCCTCGCTGGCGGACAACTGCTGCATCTCGGTGCGCTGGGCGAAGTAGGTGCGCACCGGGCCCGCAATGGTCAGCGTCAGCACGCAGACAACCGCGGCCAGCACCGCCGCCCGCCGCGCCGTGAAGCCAAGCCGCTGCTCGGACCGCAGCTCGACGGATTCGGCGGCCTGGCGCTTGATGGGTTCGACGACGTGCTCTTGCAGCGTGCGCGTCGTGTTGCGGCCGGCGTGGGCCGAGGTTTGCGAAGGCTTCGAGGAGGGCTTCGTGCGGCGGCGCCGAACCGTATCGGCGCCTTTGCCCGGCCGCGATGCCGCGGAGCGCCGTTTCGGATCGGGCTTGGCTCCCAACCTGTTCCTACCTATTTCGGGTCCACGGCGAACCGCGGAAATGCGAGATCGCCGGCGTAGCGGGCGGCGTCGCCGAGCGCTTCCTCGATCCGCAATAGCTGGTTGTATTTGGCGACGCGTTCACTGCGGGCGGGAGCACCGGTCTTGATCTGCCCGCTGCCGACGGCAACCGCGAGGTCGGCAATCGTGGTGTCCTCAGTCTCACCGCTGCGGTGGCTGATCATCGTGCGGTAGCCGCTGTGGTGGGCAAGCGCGACGGCGTCGAGCGTCTCGGTCAGCGTGCCGATCTGATTCACCTTGACCAGCAACGCGTTTGCCACGCCTTTCTCGATGCCCTCCTCGATCCGCTCGGGGTTGGTGACGAAGATGTCGTCGCCGAGGATTTGCACCCGGTCGCCGATAGCCGCCGTCAGGGCCGCCCAGCCATCCCAATCGCCTTCGAACAGCGGATCTTCCAGCGATACCAGCGGATAAGAGCCGAGCAGGCCGGCGTAGAACTCCGTCATCTGCTCCGCGCTTCGGGTTGCGCCCTCAAAGTTGTATCCGGTTCCGGCGGCGTGGAACTCGTTGGCCGCCGCATCGAGGGCCAACGCCACGTCGGCACCCACCCTCAGACCCGCCGCCTCGATGGCCGAGCTAATCAGGTCGAGCGCCGCGGTGGTGCCGGCGACGTCCGGGGCGAAACCGCCCTCGTCCCCCAGGCCGGTGCTCAGGCCCTGCTTCTTCAGCACCGATTTGAGCGCGTGGTACACCTCGGTGCCCCAGCGCAGCGCCTCGGTGAAGCTGGGGGCGCCGATCGGCGCCACCAGGAACTCCTGAATGTCGACAGAGGTGTCGGCGTGCGCCCCCCATTGAGGATGTTCATCATCGGCACCGGCAGAATGTGCGCGTTCGGCCCGCCGATGTAGCGGAACAGCGGCAGCTCGGCAGAATCGGCGGCCGCCTTGGCGACGGCCAGCGAGACCCCCAAGATGGCGTTGGCGCCCAGCCGGGACTTGTCCGGGGTGCCGTCGAGGTCGACGAGCGCCTGGTCCACCAACCGCTGATCGTCGGCGTTGAGCCCGATCACGGCCGGACCGATCTCGTCGAGCACGGCCTGCACCGCCTTCTGGACGCCTTTGCCGCCGTAGCGGTCACCGCCATCGCGTAACTCGACGGCCTCGTGCTCCCCCGTCGACGCGCCAGACGGCACCGCCGCCCGGGCAAACGTGCCGTCTATCAGGGCTATCTCGACCTCGACCGTCGGGTTGCCGCGGGAATCGAGAATCTCGCGGGCTCCTACCTGCTCGATAATCGGCACTGGGTTCTCCTTGCGTCGTAGCCGATGCCTGGGCGTCGTGTTGCGTTTGCTGGCCCGGCTCGCCGCAGCAAGCTCACGGGCAGCCCCGGGCCGCCCTTAGCGTACGGCCTGGGTCAGCGATACATCCTGCTACAGCGGGTGACCCGCCGCATAGGCGGTCGCCCAGTCGCGGACCGCCCGCGCATAAACGCCGGAGTTGTTGTAGGCCCGCAGCGCGGTGATCCACCCGCGGGGCGTCGCGAGATCCTTGCCGCGCCAACACAGATAACCCGCCGCCGCCAGCGCCGCATCGTCGATGTTGTCCGGGCTGAAGCGGCCGTCGTTGTGGGCGTCGACACCGTACAGCCGCCACGTCTCGGGAATGAACTGCATCGGTCCCATCGCCCGCGCCAGCCCGTCATGGTCCGACTCGTCCTCGTCGACAATGCGAAGATTTCCGCCACTGCCGTCCAGGCGGACGCCCCGGATGGGGGGGCTCACATCGCCGTTGGGCGACAGCGTCGCGCCCCGATAGGTGCCATGGTGGCTCTCGACCTGCCCGATGCCCGCCAGCGTGGTCCACGCGATATGGCACTTGGGGTTCTCCACCTCGGCCACCCGCGCGGCGTACGCGTACGCCTCCAGCGCGATAACCGGGATCTCCAGCGCCGCCGAGCGCTGTTCGGCCCATCCTCGCAACTGATCCGCGGGGCGACCGCTGGCGTGCGTGTCCACCGCCGGCACCGGATCCCCGGCCGGCGGCGGGACGCCCTCCGGGATGAACAGGCTGAGCTGCCAGGTACAGCTGGAAGCCAGGAGCAGCGCGGTCGCGCCGATCACGGCGGCCGCGCGCAACCAACGCCTCGGCGACACCATGCTCCCTAAACTCTCCTACACCAACTGCATCTCAACCATCGTCCCACGGGTTTCGGAACTACCGGGTCGCGTCGGGGCCCAACGGGTGCATAAGACGACGGTTCCAGCTAATCGCCGATTAGCTGGAACCCGCTTTGGCTAGCAAAGTCGAACCGATGCACACCACTGGGTTTCGCAACCTCATGCGCGATATTACCTACCCGCGGATCGCCAGGGCGGCAAACGTTGCGCTAGTCGCTGCCGAAAAAATCCGGGGAGCCGGAAAATATCCGGCCCGTTTTCGTCGCGGGCGGCACTTTCGGGCTCGTCAGGCGCCGTCCTCCACGGCTCCGGCCCCCACGCCGAAACCGCCGGACGGCCAGTGTTCCCGCCACTCCCGCTCGCTGAATTGGCCGAGCGGGACCACGTCGAACTCCTCTGGAACGCTGGCCCCGTGACGTGTGGTGGCGATCGCCCTCTCGACCGTGCGGACCTTGTCCACGAACTCCAGAACCGCCCCGCGCAGCAAACTTTCCGCATCGAGATCCGCCGAAACGGACACTGAGGTGATATCGGTGGGAATCAGATCGGCCGGCAGCCCGGCCTTGGTGGCACGCGCAATCACCTTCTGCGCCAGCGCCAATGCCGGTTGACCCGTGTGAACGTCGTCCATCACCGACTTACGCGGCTTTTCGGCCGCTTTGCGCTCCTCCCACTGGGCCAGCTGCTCCTCAAGCGAAATAGATTGGCCCGCAAGAACACCTGGCACCCGGTTGCCCAGCTTTCGCATCAGGGTGACGGCGACGTCGTCGATCGTGAAGGAGTGCTGCTGTGCATCCTCTGCGATGCGGGCATGGAAAATCACCTGCAGCAACACATCCCCGAGTTCCTCGCGTAATTGATCGGCGTCACCGATGCGGACCGCGTCCAACAGCTCGTATGTCTCCTCCAACAGGAATTTGCGTAAGGAGTCGTGGGTTTGCTCGCTCTCCCACGGCCCGGCGGTGCGCAGCTTGTCCATCATCGCCACGGCGTCGACGAGCCGCTCGCCGCGAGGCGTGTCCGGCGCCGAAATCAGGCGCGCTCCGGCGGCCAGTCGGGCGGTGACCGCGGGGTGGTCGGGATCGGAGGACAGCAGCACCGGGGCGTCGTCTCCGGAGTGCACCGGCCGTGCCGCGGGCAACGACCACGGCACCGCGACGGGCATCTCTTCGGTGTATTGCACCTCGCCACTGAGGTGCTCGATGGCCTCGACGGGCACCAGCGACGGGCGACGGGGATCGAACAAGACGACGATCATCGCGCCCGTCGCTCCTCCCGTGACATCGCTGCAGCCGGTGACGCACTGGTTATACCCACGTCTTTCTGTGGTTCACCCTGCAGCGCGGTCACCAAGTTGGCCACCATTTGCACCAATTCGACGTCGCGGATGCGGGGCGCGCCCCCCAAACTTTTGGAGCCGCCGGCCCGGGGAATCGGCACCTGCACCGTGGCCGTGGTGGCGCGGTAGCTCGCGGCCGGATACATCCGTTTGAGCCGCACCTGGGCCGAGTCCGGCAACGTCAGCGGCGAGAGCCGCACCGTCGCTGCCGACGCGACCGAGACCTCGGTGATGCCGGCTTCGCGGCACAGCAGCCGCAACCGCGCGACCGCCACCAGCCGCTCGGCCGGTTCGGGCAGCGCCCCGTAACGGTCGATGAGCTCCTCGACGACGGCGCCGACGGCCGCGTCGTCGGCGGCCGCGGCCAGGCGCCGATAGGCCTCCAGTCGTAACCGGTCGCTGGCGATGTAGTCCGGCGGCAGGTGCGCGTCCACCGGCAGGTCGATCCGCACGTCCTTGGGCTCCTCGGCCGTCGTGACGGTTTTGCCGTCCGCCGCGGCCCGATATGCTTCAACGGCCTCGCCGACCAGGCGGACGTACAGATCGAAGCCCACCCCGGCGACGTGGCCGGACTGCTCGACACCGAGCACGTTGCCGGCGCCGCGGATCTCCAGATCCTTCAGCGCGACCGCCATGCCCGCGCCCAGTTCGTTGTTCTGCGCGATCGTCGCCAACCGGTCGTAGGCCGTCTCGGTCAGCGGCGTGTTCGGCGGATAAAGGAAGTAGGCGTACCCGCGCTCGCGGCTGCGGCCGACCCGACCACGCAGCTGATGCAACTGGGAGAGTCCGAAGGTGTCGGCACGCTCGACGATCAGCGTGTTGGCGTTGGAGATGTCCAGGCCGGTCTCCACGATCGTGCTGCACACCAGGATGTCGTATTCTCGGTTCCAGAATCCCTGCACGGTGCGTTCCAGCCGGTCCTCGGGCATCTGGCCGTGCGCGACGACGATCCGCGCCTCGGGCACCAGTTCGCGGAGCCGCGCGGCGACCTGGTCGATCGAGCTGACCCGGTTGTGCACGTAGAAGGCCTGCCCGTCGCGCAGCAGCTCCCGCCTCAGGGCGGCCGCGATCTGCTTGTCGTCCTGCGGGCCGACGTAGGTCAGCACGGGGTAGCGCTCTTCGGGCGGCGTCAGGATCGTCGACATCTCGCGAATCCCGGCCAGGCTCATCTCCAGGGTGCGCGGGATCGGGGTGGCGCTCATGGTCAGCACGTCGACGTGGGTGCGCAGCGACTTGATGTGCTCCTTGTGCTCGACGCCGAAGCGCTGCTCCTCGTCGACCACGACCAGGCCCAGGTCCTTCCAGCGCACCCCGGTCTGCAGCAGCCGGTGTGTCCCGATCACGATGTCCACGGTCCCGTCGGCCATGCCCTCGAGCACGGCGCGGGACTCCGCGGCGTCGGTGAACCGCGACAGGGCTTTGATCGTCACCGGGAAGCCGGCCATCCGGTCGTTGAACGTCTGCAGGTGCTGGTCGGCCAGCAGCGTGGTCGGCACCAGCACGGCCACCTGCTTGCCGTCCTGAACCGCCTTGAACGCGGCCCGCACCGCGATCTCCGTCTTGCCGTAGCCGACGTCGCCGCAGATCACCCGATCCATCGGGATCGGTTTTTCCATATCGGCCTTGACTTCGGTGATGGCGGTGAGCTGGTCGACGGTCTCGGTGAACTCGAACGCGTCTTCCATCTCGGCCTGCCACGGGGTGTCCGGCGCGAAGGCGTGTCCGGGGCTGGCCTGCCGCTTGGCGTACAGCGCGACCAGCTCGCCGGCGATCTCGCGCACGGCGCGGCGGGCCTTGGTCTTGGTGTTGGCCCAGTCGCTGCCGCCGAGCCGGCTCAGCGCGGGCGCCTGCCCGCCCACGTACCGCGACAGCTGGTCCAGGGAGTCCATCGGGACATACAGCTTGTCTGTGTTTTTCTGGCCGCCACCCCCTTTCTTGCTGGACGCGTACTCGAGCACCAGGTACTCGCGCCGGGCACCGCCGACGGTGCGCTCGACCATCTCCACGAACCGCCCGATGCCGTGCTGGTCGTGCACCACCAGGTCGCCGGCGGTGAGCGCCAGCGGGTCGACGGTGTTGCGCCGCTTGGCAGCCAGCCGCTTGCCCTCGACGGCCGCGGCCCGGCTGCCGGTCAGGTCGGTTTCGGTGATGACGACGAGGTCGGCGCCCTCGACGACCCCCGATATCACAATGCCCTCGTGCAGCGGGCCCTTGAGCACTCCGACAATTCCTGGTCTGGGCGCCGCACCACATTCCAACATCGCGGCAGGCGTGTCGGATTCGGCGAGCCGCTCCACCACCCGGTGGGCGGTTCCGGTGCCGGGCGTGACGACGACGGCGTAGCCGCCGGTCGCGACGTGGGCGCGCAGCATCGCGAAGATGCCCTCGATGTCGTGCTGATGTCCCCGGGCCGACGGCGACGGCCGGACGTCCAGCTCCATCGCCGACTCGTCCGACAGTTGGCTCAACGTCCACCACGGATGATCCGATCGGGCCGCCGCCGCTTGGACGTCGTCCAGGTCGGCGAAACCCGAGCCGCCGAGCTGCCCGACGTCGACCGGCGCATCCGTGCCCAGGGCAGCCACCGACCACGATGCCTCAAGGAATTCGCGGCCCGTCTTGATCAGGTCGGCGGCCCGGGTTCGCACCTTCTCCGGGTCACACAGCAACACGGGCGTGCCGACGGCCAGTTGATCGGTCAGCAGCGCATGGTCGTCGGGCCGGAGCACCGGCAGCAGCGCCTCCATGCCGTCGACCGGGATGCCCTCGGCCAGCTTGGCGAGCATGTCGCTGACGCCGCCGGTGATGGTGGTCTCGCCCACCGGATGCCGAACGGCCAACTCGGCGGCCCGCGCCCGCACGTCGTCGGTCAGCAGCAGCTCGCGGCAGGCGACCGCAACCAGCGTGTCGACCTCGAGCTCCGGGATGGAACGCTGATCGGCCACGGAGAACATCCGCATCTCGCTGACCTCGTCGCCCCAGAACTCGATGCGCACCGGGTGCTCGGCGGTCGGAGGGAAGACGTCGAGGATCCCGCCGCGGACCGCGAACTCCCCGCGCCGCCCGACCATGTCCACCCGGGTATACGACAGCTCCGCCAGCCGGGCGATCACCTCCTCGAAGGCGATCTCCTGGCCGAGGGTCAACGTGACCGGTTGCACCAGGCCCAGCCGCGGCGCCATCGGCTGCAGCAGCGAGCGCACGGCCGTCACCACCACCCGCAGGGGTGGGCCCAATCGCGCGTCGTCGGGATGTGCCAGCCGGTGCAGCACCATCAGCCGGTTCCCGACGGTGTCGACTCCGGGTGACAGGCGTTCGTGCGGCAGGGTCTCCCAGGACGGGAAGGCCGCCACGGCGTCACCGAAGACGCCGCGCAGGTCGGCGGTCAGGTCTTCGGCTTCCCGCCCGGTCGCGGTGACCACCAGCAACGGGCCCAGACGCGCCAGCGCACTGGCTGTGAACAAGCGCGCGCTGGCCGGACCGACCAGGCTCAATTCCGTCGGTCGAGCCGCCGCGCGGTCGATCAGCTGCTGGAAAGTCGGCGCGGTCAGCGCCAAGTCAACGAGCCCCGCGATCGGGGTTTCTGGATGAGCAGTCCCCGGTGCGGTCATGATGAATCCATTCTAGGTGCGCCAGAACTCGTCAATTTTGAGCCCGGCGCCGTCAAGGGTTCGTAAGAAAAGCGGAAGCCGGCAGCCCGCGCGCGCACGTTGGACTCATGACATTGCTGGAAATCCTGCCGTCCATCGGTCAGGCTGCTCCCCGGCGGTTCGACGCCGCGATCTGGCCCGCCACCACGCAGTCCGACGACAAGGGGCGGCTGTGCGTCGGCGGCGTACCGTTGGCCGACATCGCCGACGAGTTCCACACCCCCACCTACGTTATCGACGAGGCCGACTTCCGGCGGCGCGCCCGCCGCTACCGCAAGGCGCTGCGCGGGGTCGAGGTCCTATACGCCGGGAAGTCGCTGCTGACCACTGCGGTGGCGCGCTGGACGCGCGAAGAGGGCCTCGGCGTCGACGTCTGCTCGGCCGGTGAGCTGGCCGTTGCCCTGGCCGGCGGGGTTGACCCGGCGCGCATCGTCATGCACGGCAACGCCAAATCACCCGAGGAACTGCGCGACGCGGTGCGTGCCGGGGTCGGTCGCGTCGTGCTGGATTCCTACATCGATATCGCTTACCTCGCCGGCGCGGCCCGCCGGCTCCAGCCGGTGCTGATCCGGGTGACCCCCGACTTTTCCGCAAGGGGGGACATCCACGGTCACCGCGCCCTCACCTTCGCCTGGCGACGATGCGGGCCCGAACGGCCCGGTGAGGAGCCAGGCCATCTAACCGGGATCAGCGACCAGAAGTTCGGGTTCAGCCTCGCCGGTCACCACGTCGCGGACGCCGTCAAGCGGGTGCTGGCGCACCCGATCCTCGATCTGGTCGGACTGCACTGCCACATCGGCCCACAGGTCACCGACGCCGCTCTCTACGGGGAGGCCATCCACCGGTTGATCGCCGCGATGTCCGACGTCCGCGCGGCGCACGGCGTCATCCTCACCGAGCTCAACATCGGCGGCGGCCACGGTATCCCCTATGCGTCCGGCGACAAAGAGCTCAACCTGGACGAGCTGGCCCGCGTGATCGAGGACGCGCTGGACGAGGCCTGCGCCGCCGAACATTTCCCGCGGCCGACGGTCGTGGTGGAACCGGGCCGCGCCATCAGCGGCCGGGCCGGTGTGACGCTGTATCGCGTGTGCTCGGTCAAGACGCAACCGGGTGGCCGCACCTTCGTCGCCGTGGACGGCGGGATGAGCGACAACCCGCGGGTGTCGCTGTACGGCGCCCGATACACCGTCGCCCTGGCCAACCGGCACTCGATGGCCGCCAAACAGGTAGTCACCGTGGCCGGCCGGCATTGCGAAGCGGGCGACGAGATCGCCCGCGATATCGAACTACCCGCCGACGTGCACCCGGGCGACCTGTTGGCCGTGGCCTGCACCGGCGCCTACCACCACAGCATGGCGTCGAACTACAACATGGTCGGCCGGCCGCCTCTGGTGGCGGTCAACAAGGGGCGGGTCCGCGAGCTGGTCCGGCGCGAGACGATCGCGGACCTGTTGGCGCGCGACTGCGGGTAGTGGTGAGTGCAAGCGCCGCGTAGCGGGGCGCAGCAGCTCACCACCATCGGGTAGTGGTGAGTGCAAGCGCCGCGTAGCGGGGCGCAGCAGCTCACCACCATCGGGGCAAGCGCTACTCGTCCTGCAGCCGCGGGTCGGCCTCCAGATGAGTCAGGCCGTTCCACATCAGGTTGACCAAATGCGCGGCGACCACTTCTTTCTTGGGTTCGCGCGTATCCAGCCACCACTGCGCCGTCATCGACACCGATCCCACCAGCGCCTGGGCGTACAGCGGCGCCAGATCCGGATCCAGGCCGCGGCGGGCGAAGTCCCCGGCCAGGATCGAGCTGACCTGGCTGACGGCGTCGTTGAGCAGGCTGGAGTAGGTGCCGGAGCTGATCGCGGCCGGTGAGTCGCGGATCATGATCCGGAACCCGTCGGTGCGTTCTTCGACGTAGGTGAGCAGCGCCAGCGCGACCCGCTCGACCCGCACCCGGGACCGGTTGTTGGTCAGCGACGAGGTGATGCCGTCCAGCAGGGCGGACATCTCGCGGTCGACGACCACGGCGTACAAGCCCTCCTTGCCGCCGAAATGCTCGTAGACGACCGGCTTGGACACGTTGGCACGCTGCGCGATCTCCTCGATCGAGGTCCCCTCATACCCGCGTTCAGCAAACAGTGAACGGGCGATGCCGATGAGTTGCTGTCGGCGCTCGCTACCGGTCATCCGGGCGCGCGGGGCGCGTACCTCTTTGTCCGGCTCTTTATCCAGCACAGCCACGCAATCAGCGTATCCGTTCTGCCCGCCCTTCCCTCGGGACCCCAACCAGCCCGCGCACCGTCTAGAGTCACAGGCGGCCCCGTCAGATGGTCGTGGGTATGCGATCCGTCGTGGTGTAATCGGCAGCACATCAGATTTTGGTTCTGAGAGTTCAGGTTCGAGTCCTGGCGACGGAGCCCCAAAAGGGCCCCGCTCTTTGCCTCGAGCGTGCATGAAATGACACGCTTGACGGCGTGTCGGCGAACTGGGGCACCACCCGCTTGCGGGGGAACACGCACACTGGCGCGCCGAAGGCGAAGGAGAGTTGATGGCGTTTCGTGGTGACACCGCGGTGCTGGTCTTGGCGGCCGGACCCGGCAGCCGGATGCGGTCCGACACCCCGAAGGTGCTGCACACCATCGCCGGCCGCAGCATGTTGTCGCATTCCCTGCACGCCATAGCCAAAGTGGCGCCCCGGCATCTCGTCGTGGTTTTGGGCCACGATCACCAGCGCATCACGCCGCTGATCACCGAACTGGCCGACTCCCTCGGACGCACGATCGACGTGGCCCTGCAGGATCGACCGCTGGGCACCGGCCACGCGGTCCGCTGCGGGCTGTCCGCCCTGCCCGATGACTACGCCGGCATCGTCGTAGTCACCTCAGGCGACACCCCGCTCCTGGACGCCGACACCCTGGCCGGCCTGATCGCCACCCACGGCGCGGCCGGGCGCGAGCACGGGGCCGCCGCCACGGTGCTGACCACGACTCTCGACGATCCATCCGGTTACGGCCGCATCCTGCGTACCCAGGACAACGAGATCACGGCGATCGTCGAACACACCGACGCGACGCCTCCGCAGCGCGAGATCCGCGAGGTCAACGCCGGGGTCTACGCCTTTGACGTTGCGGCGCTGCGCTCGGCGCTCAGCCGGCTGAGCTCCAACAACGCCCAACAGGAGCTCTACCTGACCGACGTCATCGCCATCCTGCGCGGCAAGGGCCACACCGTGCACGCCCAGCACGTCGACGACAGCGCGCTCGTGACCGGCGTCAACAACCGCGTCCAGCTGGCCCAACTGGGCGCCGAGCTCAATCGCCGGATCGTCGCCGCGCACCAGATGGCGGGCGTCACCATCGTGGATCCGGCCACCACCTGGATCGACGTCGACGTCACCATTGGCCGCGACACCGTCGTCCACCCCGGGACCCAGCTGCTGGGCCGCACCGAAATCGGCGGTCACTGTGTGCTGGGTCCGGACACCACACTGACCGACGTGACCGTGGGCGACGGCGCGTCGGTCGTCCGCACGCACGGCACGTCGTCGTCGATCGGTGCCGGCGCGGCGGTGGGCCCGTTCACCTACCTGCGGCCGGGCACAGTGCTGGGCGAAGACGGCAAGCTCGGCGCGTTCGTCGAAACCAAGAACTCGACCATCGGCGCCGGCACCAAGGTTCCGCACCTGACGTACGTCGGCGACGCCGACATCGGGGAGCACAGCAACATCGGCGCCTCCAGCGTGTTCGTCAACTACGACGGCGAGTCGAAACGGCGCACCACGGTCGGCTCGCACGTGCGCACCGGGTCGGACACCATGTTCGTCGCTCCGGTCACGATCGGCGACGGGGCCTACACCGGCGCCGGCACGGTCGTGCGAAACGACGTCCCGCCGGGCGCACTGGCGGTGTCCGCGGGAGCGCAACGCAACATCGAAGGCTGGGTGCGGCGCAAGCGGCCGGGCAGCGCGGCCGCCCAAGCGGCGGAACAAGCCTCCCAGCAATCCACACCGACACCCGAGACCGATCAGACGCCGTGAACCCGCGACCCGGCAACCCGACGGCACATCCAGGCCCTTCGCTTCGTACGATGGGTTCCTCTATATCTCGATCCCGATACGGCGAGGGCAGCGCGTTGAGTCACGACTGGTCTGATAACCGCAAAAACCTCATGCTCTTCAGCGGCCGCGCGCACCCCGAGCTGGCCGATCAGGTGGCCAAAGAACTCGACGTGCACGTCACCGCGCAGGACGCGCGGGAGTTCGCGAACGGCGAGATCTTCGTGCGCTTCAACGAATCGGTGCGCGGGTGCGACGCGTTCGTCCTGCAGTCGTGCCCGGCGCCGGTGAACACCTGGCTGATGGAACAGCTGATCATGATCGACGCACTCAAACGGGGCAGCGCCAAGAGAATCACCGCGGTCATGCCGTTCTATCCGTACGCGCGGCAGGACAAGAAGCACCGTGGCCGCGAACCGATCTCGGCGCGGCTGGTCGCCGACCTGCTCAAGACCGCGGGCGCCGACCGGATCGTGACCGTCGACCTGCACACCGACCAGATCCAGGGTTTCTTCGACGGGCCCGTCGACCACATGCGCGGACAGAACCTGCTGACCGGCTACATCAAGGACAACTACCCGGACGGCAACATGGTCGTGGTCTCCCCCGACTCCGGCCGGGTGCGCATCGCCGAGAAGTGGGCCGACGCCTTGGGCGGCGTGCCACTGGCCTTCATCCACAAGACCCGTGACCCGCGCGTCTCCAACCAGGTGGTGTCCAACCGCGTCGTCGGCGAAGTCGCCGGTCGCACCTGTGTGCTGATCGACGACATGATCGACACCGGCGGCACCATCGCCGGGGCGGTCAAGTTGCTGCACGACGACGGCGCCAGCGACGTGATCATCGCGGCAACCCACGGTGTGCTGTCCGACCCGGCCGCCGAGCGTCTGGCGGCGTGCGGCGCCCGGGAGGTGATCGTCACGAACACGCTTCCGATCAGCGAGGAGAAGCGCTTCCCCCAGTTGACGGTGTTGTCCATCGCGCCCCTGGTTGCCAGCACCATTCGGGCGGTATTCGAGAACGGCTCGGTGACAGGGCTTTTCGACGGGGACGCCTAGATGGCTTCCCGTACCGGCGATGCCGTCATCTATCACAACCCCAAATGCAGCACATCGCGCAAGACGCTAGATCTTCTGCGAGACAACGATATCGAGCCGACGATTATCCAGTACCTGAAAACACCGCCATCGCGGGCCGAGTCCCCCGCAAGCGGGAGGTACCCCCAGGTTCGGCTGATTCGCGACGCCGGTATCGATGTGCGCACCGCAGTGCGCAAGCGTGAATCCCTCTATGCCGAATTGCATCTCGCCGATGCGACCGATGATCAGTTGCTGGACGCCATGGCCCCCGAACACCCGATCCTGATCGAACGTCCGTTTGTCGTCACGCCGAAGGGTACCCGGCTGGCCCGGCTCACCGACGCGGTCCGCGAGATTCTGTGAGATCGCTCGGCAACGATGCCCGCCGGAACGGCGTGCGGTGGGGGTACCGCCCGCTTGCGGGGGAGAGCCGGCCAATCGAGAATGGGCTGCCGGCCGCTGCCGCGATCGCCGCGCTGATCGTGTCCGCGGTGGCCTGTGGGCCGAAAACACCTGATTATCAGTCGATCTGGTCGAAGAGTTCGACGGCTACTACCACGACGACGACCGAAAAGCCGGTCCCACTGTCGCAGTATCTGCAAAACATCGGCGTCACCGGACAGCAGGTCGCGCCGGGCAGCCTGACCGATTTGACCGTGTCGATACCGACACCACCGGGCTGGTCGCCGGCGAACAATCCGAATATCAGGCCGGAGACCGTGATGATCTCCAAGGGCGGCAAATATCCGACCGCAAGGCTGGTGGTGTTCAAGCTGCAAGGGGACTTCGACCCGGCCCAAGTCATCAAGCACGGCAATGACGATGCCCAATTATTCGAGGACTTCAAGCAATTGGACGCCTCGACGGCGGACTACAACGGCTTTCCGTCGTCGGAGATCCAGGGCAGCTACGAACTCGACGGCACGCGGCTGCACAGCTGGAACCGGATCGTCATCCCCACCGGACCGCCGCCCAATCACCAGCGATACCTGGTGCAGCTGACCATCACCAGCCTGGCCGACCAGGCCGTCGCGCAGTCCTCCGACATCGAGGCGATCATCCGCGGTTTCGTCGTCGCGGCGAAGTAGCTACCGCCAGTAGGCTGTCCAACCATGACCAACTGGACCGCCGCCGATCTGCCTTCGTTCGCCGGGCGCACCGTCATTATCACCGGCGCCAATAGTGGGCTGGGCGCGGTGACCGCCCGCGAGTTGGCCCGCACCGGCGCGACGATCATCATGGCCGTTCGCAACACGAGCAAGGGCGAGGTCGCCGCGCGGCAGATGCGCGGGGACTTCGAGGTGCGCGAGCTCGACCTGCAAGATCTGTCATCGGTGCGCCGGTTCGCCGATGGGGTGGGCCAGGCCGACGTACTGATCAACAACGCGGGCATCATGGCCGCCCCGTACGCGCTGACCGCCGACGGCTTCGAGAGCCAGATCGGCACCAACCATCTCGGTCACTTCGCGCTGACGAACCTGGTGCTGCCCAAGCTCACCGACCGCGTCGTCACGGTGTCCTCGATGGCGCACTGGCCCGGCCGGATCAACCTCGACGACCTGCACTGGAAGTCCCGGCGATACTCGCCATGGCTGGCTTACAGCCAGTCGAAGCTCGCCAACCTACTGTTCACCAGCGAGCTGCAGGGACGCCTTGAGGCGGTGGGTTCGCCGCTGCGCGCCGTGGCGGC
This sequence comes from uncultured Actinomycetota bacterium, assembly GCA_963785625.1. Taxonomy (GTDB): domain Bacteria; phylum Actinomycetota; class Actinomycetes; order Mycobacteriales; family Mycobacteriaceae; genus Mycobacterium. The sequence goes on from CAWAWC010000003.1 coordinate 300,033, forward strand.
CCACCCCGGCTACTCGCACACCAACCTGCAGGGCGCCTCCGGCCGCAAGTTGGGCGACGCCCTGATGTCGGCCGTCACGCGGGTGGTGGCCACCGACGCCGACTTCGGCGCCCGCCAGACGTTGTATGCGGCCTCCCAGGACTTGCCGGGCAACACTTTCATCGGCCCCAGGTTCGGCCAACTCGGACGCACGCAACCGGTTGGGCGCAGCCGGCGGGCACAAGACCAGGCGATGGCCGTGGCGCTGTGGGAGCTGTCCGAGCAGCTCACCGGCGTCAAGTTTCCCCGCTGAGGTTGACATCAATCACATCCGCGGTCACATCCGCCACAGGAGTCTCTCGCGGAGTCGGTGTGGTTTTGCCCGCCTTCGAGCGACTTTCCAGCGCGGCGGTTGAGTGTCGCTGTAAGGCGGGCACATTGAATACCGCCTCCGCCAGGGACTCCTGGGGCGGGTGTGACAAACGCCGATTTCCGCTCCGCCGCGCGCATGCGCTACCCTGACCAGGCGTCACGGCGAGGGTTGCTGGCTGGCACCGTTATCGACGGAGACCGACATATCGTCGCGATCCTGGCCGTGCCCTCAAACCAGGTGCCGAGCACACAGGAGCGACCAATGGCTAAGTCAGCAGTCAACCAATTGAAGGTCACGGTGCGAACCGAGACCGGCAAGGGCGCGTCCCGACGGGCCCGCCGCGACGGCAAGATTCCCGCCGTCCTCTACGGTCACGGCGCCGATCCACAGCACCTGGAGCTGCCGGGACATGACTTCGCGGCCGTGCTGCGGCACGCGGGTACCAACGCGGTGCTGACCCTGGACATCGAGGGCAAGGAGCAGCTGGCGCTGACCAAGGCGCTCGACATCCACCCGATCCGCCGCACGATTCAGCACGCCGACCTGCTGGTCGTGCGCCGTGGCGAAAAGGTGGTCGTGGAGGTCACCGTGGTCGTCGAGGGCGATGCCGAATCCGGCACCCTGGTCACCCAGGAAGCCAACCACATAGAAATCGAGGCCGAAGCCCTGTCGATCCCCGAGCAGTTGACGGTGTCCGTCGAGGGCGCCCCGCCCGGCACCCAGATCACCGCGGGCCAGGTCGAGCTGCCGGGGGGCGTCAACCTGATCTCCGACCCGGAGCTGCTGGTGGTCAATGTGGTCAACGCCCCGACCGCCGAGGACCTCGCCGAAGAGGGCGCGGGAGAGACCGCCAAGCCCGAAGAGCCGGAAGCCGAGGCCGAGCCCGAGGCCGAGGCCGAGTAGGCGGGACACAACGTGGCCGAGCCGTTGCTGGTCGTCGGCCTGGGCAATCCCGGAGACAGCTACTCCCGCACCCGGCATAACCTCGGGTTCATGGTGGCCGACCTGCTCGCCGCGCGGCTGGGCTCGAAATTCAAGGCGCACAAGCGTTCCGGCGCGGAGATCGTCAGCGGACGGTTGGCCGGGCACTCGGTGGTAGTCGCCAAGCCGCGCTGCTACATGAACGAGTCCGGCCGCCAGGTCGGGCCGCTGGCGAAGTTCTATTCGGTGGCGCCGGCCGACATCGTCGTCATCCACGACGACCTCGACCTCGACTTCGGCCGCATCCGGCTCAAGATCGGCGGCGGTGAAGGCGGCCACAACGGGCTTCGCTCGGTGGCTGCGGCGTTGGGCACCAAGGACTTTCAGCGGGTCCGCATCGGGATAGGCCGTCCGCCCGGACGCAAGGACCCCGCGTCGTTCGTATTGGAGAACTTCACCGCCGCCGAGCGCGCCGACGTCCCCACGATCTGCGAGCAGGCGGCCGACGCCACCGAGTTTCTCATCGAACTGGGAATGGAACCCGCGCAAAATCGCGTACACGCCTGGTAGCCCCCCAGCCTGAAACGATGCGATAACCGGCGGCGGCAACGTCAACAGCCACTGCAGCGAGGCAGGGTTCGCCGAGCACGTATGTCAGTGTGAGAGGTCCTCAAGCGCCTGATGGGCGGCGTTGTAGCCGGGGATGAAGGTAATCCCCGGTCCCCCATGACATCCCGCGCCACCCAGGTAGAGCCCGTCGATCGGAATGGGCAGGTCGAGGAAGCCCTTGGGCCCGGGACGGTTGGGGCCCATCAAATCCGGTTGCAGCAAGCCGTGGCAGAAGTCACCGGACGGGGCGCCGAACATGGTCTGCATGTGGTAGGGGGCAAAGGTGATATGCCGTATCAGAATGTCTTTGAAGTTGGGCGCGACTCGGGTGATCTTGTCTATAACGCGCTGTGCCATCTCGTTTTTCATACGACCATGCTGGTCGCGGCTCGCCTCGATCGGGAAGGCGTACGCGTACGCGCTGGCGGCATGTTTGCCGGGGGGCGCAAGGCTGCGATCCAGGCAGGACGGAATCTGCATGCCCAGTGACGGATTGTCGGGAATGAGCCCGTGCGTGCACATCTCCCATTGGCGTTGTTGTTCTTCCGGGGAGCCGAAGAACCCGATCGACTGCTGCATGCCGGGCTCGTTGAGCAGCTCATAGGGTGGAGCGAATTCCGGCAGCCCATCGAGGGCGAAATGGATCTGCACGAACGTCGCCCGGTGGTCGCGGCCGCTGAGCCGGGTGACGAGGTCCGCCGGCAAGTGCTCGGCGCCGACCAGCTCGGTGAGGGTGGTGTCGGGAGCCAGATTGGATACAACGACCGGCGCGCTGATCTCCGAACCGTCGCGCAACCGCACCCCGGTGACGCGGTCGGCCTCGACGAGGATCTTGTCGACCTTGGCGCGGAATCTGAGTTCGCCGCCGTGGCTGAGGAAGAGATCACGGACATGGTCGGTGAGCGCGCCGATCCCGCCCTCCAGCTTGGTCATCATCGCGCCGCCGCCGTCAGGGACTGCCAGCGCGAAGGCCAGGCAGGTGGCACTGCCCGGCGTGTAGGGCCCGCGGTAGGTGGAGTTGACCGCCAAAAACGCCAGCATCCCGCGCAGCACCGCATGCTTGTCCTTGTCGGGTAAGCACCGGTCGATGGGGTCCATCGCGCAGCCGAACAGCATTTCGTGGATGGCCCGGCGTTCGTCTTGGCTGGTTGCACACGCATACATCTGGTCCAGCGTCTTGGGTGGTGAGCACGCGTCGAAACGGCCCAGTGCCCGCGCCGGCCCCTGGCTCCACGCGTAGAGCTCGGCCATCCCGGTGACGGCCTCCACCCCGTGCTTCTCCCCGAGATGGGTCAGCAGCTGCATGGGGTCGCGATAGAAGACCATCGGCTCCTCGCCGGATTCGCCGATGTTCACGCTCATCACCTCGGCCTCCACCGCCGGCAGCGTGTTCAGTCCGAGCTCTTCGGCGATCCGCGGAGCGGTGGGGAACTGCACCGAACCCGCTATCTCGTAACGGAATCCGTCGATCAGCTCGACCGTGGCCGCCATTCCGCCGCTGTAGGTGTTGGCCTCCAGACACAGCGTCCGCAAGCCGGCACGCTGCAGAATCGCCGCGGCGGTCAGACCGTTGTGGCCGGCGCCCACCACGATCGCGTCATAGTCCGTCATCGCTGTTTCTCCTTCTCGAAGAGGTCTTCGTGGGGTCTTCGAGGCCGCCTCGCCCGATCCCCCAAGCGCGCGCGGACCTAATCTATGTCAGTACTGACCCAATTGGAAGGTCGCGGACCGGCCAGCCTTGGTGTGATGGGATGCGAGGTATGAGCGAGCGGGAGAATCTGCACAAGCTGCGCCGCATACGGACCCATGAAGCGCTGCGGCAGGTGGCCCTGAAGAGGTTCGCCAGCGAGGGTTTCGGGAAGGTCACCGTGCAGCAGCTCGCGCGGGAAGCCGGGGTCACCGAGCGCACATTTTTCCGGCATTTCCCGACCAAGGAAGCCGTGCTCTTCCAGGACTACGAGACGCACCTGGACTGGCTGGCCGACGCGCTGGCGCGGCGCCCGTCCGCCGAGTCGCTGTTCGAGGCGGTACTCGCCAGCGTCGAGAGCTACCCCCACGACCTCGAAGTGGTCCGGCAGGCCGCACTGGCCCGTACCGAATTGATCACCGGGGACCAGGTCGCCGGCCACCTACGCGTGGTTCAGTCGTCGTTCGCCGCGGTACTCACCGACTTCGTCAGGCAGCGCTACCCCGACGTGGCGAATATCGATCTGGTCGCCAAAGTCGCGGGCTCCACGCTGGCGGCTGCGCTGGTTGTCGCGGTGGAGACTTGGGGTCGAGACGGCTGTACCGGGGACTTGGGGGCCATCACGGCGACCTGTCTGGATCTGGTGCGCTCGGGGCTCTCGCCGCTGGCGTGATGCCCGGGCGGCGTGCTACGTGATCAGGGTGACGGAGGTGGACCGGCGCAGCTTGCCCGACGGCGTCTTCGGGATCGTGCCGGGGCCCAGCACCACGACGTTGCGCGGCCGCATGTCGACCTCGGCCACCACCTCGTGCGCGACCTGGTGTTCGATGCGCCGCACCTCGGCCGGGTCCTGCCAGGCGTTGGACTCGACGGCGACGGCGAACGTCTCGCGTGAGTGGCCGGCATCGAGGCGGACCGCGACGGCGCAGCCGGGCCGGACCCCCTCGACGCGGCACGCGGCCCGCTCGATGTCGGTCGGGTAGATGTTGCGGCCCGCCATGATGATGACGTCCTTGACGCGGCCGCACACCACGACGTGGCCCTCCTCGGTCAGGTAGCCGAGGTCACCGGTGTCGTACCAGCCGTGCTCGTCCTGGGCCGGGATGAAGCCGCCCATAGTGAGGTAGCCGGGCGTCAGCGACTCGCCGCGCAGCTCGATGACACCGACGCCGCGCGCGGGCATCACGTTGCCGTCCCCGTCGATGATGCGGGCCTCGAGGTCCTTGAGCAGCGGGCCGAGCGTGGCCAGCCTGCGGGTGTTGCCCTTGGTGGCGGGTACGGCGCGACGCAGGGCGGCCAGCAGATCGGTGTCAACCTCGTCGACGACCAGGCCCGCGTTGCACTCCGAGAACGACACGGCCAGCGTGGTCTCGGCCATGCCGTAGGCCGGCAGGATCGCCGACGGTTTGAGCCCGAACGGCTTGCCCGCGTCGAGCAGGTCTTCGACGTCGGCGGGTTCGACGGGCTCGGCGCCCGACAGGGCGAAGCGAAGGGTGGACAGGTCGAAGTCTCCCGGCTTGGCCTGGCGGCGCAGCCTCTTGGCGAGCAGCGCATAGGCGAAGTTGGGCGCCGCGGTCATGGTGCCCTTGTACTTGTCGATGAGCTTCGCCCACAGCAACGTGTCGCGCAGGAAGTCCATCGGCGTGACCTTGACCAGCTCCGCGCCGAAGTACATCGGGATGGTGAGGAAGCCGACCATGCCCATGTCGTGGAAGCAGGGCAGCCAGCTGACCATGACGTCCTTGTCGACGTCGTAATGGGCGCCGATGAACATCGCCTCGGCGTTGGAATAGATGTTGCGGTGGGTGATCTGCACGGCCTTGGGAGATCCAGTCGAACCGCTCGTCAGCTGCATCAGCGCCAGGTCGTCCTCGCCGACGTCGACGGGGTCGATCGGATCCGATGCCAGCAGGTCGGCGATGGTGAGGACCTTGACGCCCTTCTCCTCGAGCACGGGAATGGCGACCAGGAAGGGCTCGGAGACGACGACGGCCTTCGCCTCGATCATGCCGATGACGGTCATGGTGTCCTCGGCCCACACGACCAGGTCGGTGCGCGGCGTGGGCTGGTGCAGCATCGTCAGGCTGGCCCCGCGCATCCACAGGCCCTGGGCCGTCGGGGCGATCTCCACCGGGAAGCCGGCGAGCACGCCGACCGCGTCGCCGAGGCCGATGCCCGCCGCGGCCAGACCACCCGCGATGCGACGGGCGCGCTCGTGCACCTCACCCCACGTGTGGCGGACGGGATTGTGGGGTTCACCGGTGACCATGCCCGTCGTCGCGGTGCGCGCATTGCGGTACATCTTCTCGGTAAACCTGCTCACGAAAACCTCCTCGGTTCCGGCATTTCACCCATGGCCGCAAATCTCATATTCCGCTCGCTAGGTGCCACTTGGTAGCAGGCGCGCGAGCACAGTTGGGCCGCGGTTAGATCTCGATGCGGTGATGAGTCGACAACCCCACGTCCCATAGCGCGATCAGCGAAAACCGGGGCCGAACGCCCGTCCCTGGTCCGTCCGCCGGGGTGTCCGGCGGACGACGAAATCGAGGGGTTCTGCTTACCGCTACTCGTCACCGCCAATGATCTTAATCTCCTCTTAAGTAACCGCCAAACTCTGCCGCGCTTTGAGGGGGATTTCACACTTCGGTGGGCGCGGGTACCACGCGGGCGCCGGCCACCGGTCCGCTGGCAACCCGCACCGTGCGGCAGACACCCGCTCCCGACAACTCGGTGCCGACGTCGACCGCCGAGGCGGCCGAGGCGCACAGGAAGGCGCACGTCGGGCCGGAGCCGGACACGACGCCCGCCAGGGCACCCGCTTCCACGCCGGCGCGCAGGGCACGCCGCAGGGCGGGTTGCATGCTCAGGGCGGCCGCCTGCATCTCATTGCCCAGCAGCGGCGCCAACTGCTCCGCGTCCCCCGCGGCCAGCGCGGCCAACACCGGCCCGGGCCCGGCAAGCCGTTCCGGATCCCCGGCCTTCCTGAGCCTGTCCAGCTCGGCGAAGACCGCCGGAGTGAGCAGCTCGCTGTCGGCGAACGCCAGCACCCAATGAAAAGTGTTGCGCGACAAGACGGTGGCCAGCTCCTCACCGCGCCCGCTTCCCAGGGCCGTGCCGCCGTGCAGCGCGAACGGCACGTCACTGCCCAGCCGTGCGGCAAGCATGCGCAGATCACGGCGCGGCACGTTGAGCTCCCACAACGAGTTCATCGCCACCAGCACCGCCGCGGCATCGGCACTCCCACCGGCCATGCCGCCGGCCACCGGGATGGATTTGTCGATGAAGATCGAGACATCGGGTGCCCGCCCGACGTGGTCGGCCATCAGCTCGGCGGCCCGCCAAGCCAGGTTGCGTTCGTCGGTGGGCAATTTGTCGGCGCCCTCACCGACAAGCTCGAGCGACAGCACATCGGCGTTGCGGACCGTCACCTCGTCCAGCAGCGAAACGGCTTGGAAAACCGTCGTCAGCTCGTGATAGCCGTCCTCGCGGCGATCGCCGACGGCCAGGTAGAGGTTGACCTTGCCGGGCGCCCGAACGGTGACCGAACCCGTGGGCACCCACTGCGCGGCGGTGTTGCCGTCAGACATTGTCAGCCACCGCAGCAGACTATCGCTGCGACACGCGGACCACACGCAACGACAGCCTCATGACACCCAGAGACTTTCCGTCAACTCGCCGAAGCCTGCCCCAGCGCCGCGCCCGGGCTTGTCCCGCCGCCTCCCTGACTGCCGGAACGCTGCAACAGCCGCACGAAGTCGTCGATGGACAGCGTCTCGCCGCGACGGGCGGGGTCGATGCTGGCGGCCAGCAATCGGCGCGCCGACTCGTTGCCCGAGCCGGCCCACTCGGCGAACGCATTGCGAGACGTCTTGCGCCGCTGCCCGAACGCGATGTCCACCAACTCGAATACCTGCCGGCGGAAAGCCTCGTCGGTTGGCCAGGGCGAGGTCTCGTACCGGTCGATGCGGACCAATCCGGAGTAGACGCGGGGAATCGGCCAGAAGACGGTCGGCGAAACCATGCCACAACGACGGACCCGTCCGTAGAAGCGGACCTTGACGCTGGGCACCCCGTACTCCTTGCCCCCTGGCTCCGCCGCGAGCCGTTCGGCGACCTCAGCCTGCACCATCACCGTCACGACCCGGATGGACGGGAATTCGGCGAGCAGGTGCAACAACGCCGGGACGGCGACGTTATAGGGCAGATTCGCGACCAGGCCCGTCGGGGCGGTCGGCTCGGTGGCGACGTCGTCACGACGGAGGGTTAAGACGTCGCGGTTGAGCACCGTCAGCCGGTGAATCTCACTGTGGGAGTGCTCGGCGATGATCTGGGGCAGCCGTGCGGCCAGCACCGGGTCGATTTCGATGGCCGTGACCGCGGCACCGCGGTCGAGCAACGCCAGCGTGAGCGAGCCGAGTCCGGGACCGACCTCCAGGACGTGGTCTGACCGCCCTACCCCGGCGGCCGAAACCACCCGTCGCACCGTGTTGGCGTCGTGGACGAAGTTTTGTCCTAGAGATTTCCGGGGCCGAAATTCAAGTTCCTTGGCCAGCCGCCTGATCTCGGTGCGACCGAGCAGCCGGATCGTCAGCGCGCACCGGCGCTTCCACTGCACACTGGCCACGCGCCCCAGCCCTGGCGGTCGCGGGTCACCTCGGCGATGGCGATCTGCTCTTCGCGGGTGGCGAGGTCGGCGCGCGCAGCGAACCGCAACCCGCCGTTGCGCTCCCAGGTGTTCTGGTCGAACTGCACACCGCCGTAGTACCCGTTACCGGTGTTGATCGCCCAGTTCCCGCCGGCCTCGCAGCCGGCGATGGCGTCCCAGGTGGATCCGTTGCTCACCGGGGGCACATCGGTGCCGGGCTTGGTGCCCACCCGCACCACGGCATCACGGGCAGGCGCGATCACCGTGTTGGCGATCGGCAGCCGGCCGGCCTCGACGCCGTTGACCGTGGCCACCGCGAAGGTCACGTCCTGCGTGCCGGGGCTGCCCGGGTCCTCCACGACGTGGCGGCTCACGTTCATACCCGGGTCCTCGACCCGACGCGAAATGGGCGGCAGCGGAATACGCTCGGTGACTTGCTGAATCCGGTTGCGCGTCACCTGGATCAGCATGCCGTCGACGATCGGGGAGGTCGCGCTGGGCGCCACCTGGTCGGTCTCGAGCAGCGGCGCGCCGGCGGCGATCAGCAGCGCCCCGACGTTCGGGGCCGGCAGGTGCACGGTGCGGATCGCGCCGGCGTCGTTGATCTGAACGGTCTTGGCGCTGACGACCGGCAGCGCCATCCCCGCCAAGGGAACGCGGCTGGCGCGGGAAGCCGCCGCCGGGGCGGTGTCGGTCATGGCGAGCTGCGCCAGCGCCTCGTCCACGGTGGAGGCCGTCGTCCACACCTGCCTGGTGTCATGGCCGTCCAGCGAGATCTGCAGCGGCCGGCTGCGCCGCAGGACGATGTTGGTGGCGTCGTTAACCTGCACATCGCCGGCGGGATACACGTCGTCGCGCTCGCCGACCGTGAACCCGTTTTCCTGGACGATGTCGATCACCCGCGACTTCATGGTCGTCACCCGCATTGCGACGCCGTCGACGGTCAGCGTGACCGTCTTGGACACCGAAACCGCGAATCCACCGGCGAACGCCAATACCAGAAGGAACCCTCCGACCACGAGCCGCAACATCGGCGATGGGGTCTGATGAAGTTTTGTCAATACACTCAAAGCGCTATACCCCGACCTCAGCAACCACATCAACGAACTATTCAGCAGAAAATGACAAATGGGCCCGAGGGCCCCACCGTACGATCACAAGACGGTAACGAACCGGCCAATGTTGAGCAACTCCGACGCGAGGTTGTTAACGAAATCACCCACCTGCCGGGGCCATCCCGTAGGCCCGGCGGGCATTGCTAGTGGTGATCGCCGCCAGCTCCTCGGGCGGACGATCTACCAGCTCAGCGATCGCCCGCACGGTATAGGGCAGGCAGTAGGGTTCGTTCGCTGAGCCCCGGTAGGGATGCGGCGTCAAAAAAGGCGCGTCGGTTTCGACCAAAAGCTGCTCCGCCGGTATCAGCCGAACGGCTTCCCGCAAGGCGCGGGCGTTGCGGAAGCTCACCGTCCCGGAGAGGCTGAGCAACCACCCGGCGTCCAAGCAGCGCCGGGCCATCGCACTGTCCGAGGAAAAGCAGTGGAAGATGACCACATTGGGAGCGCCCTCGGCCGCCAGCACCTCCAGCACGTCGGCGTCGGCCTCCCGGTTGTGGATCATCAGCGGTTTGCCGCACCGCTTGGCCAGGTCGATGTGCCAGGCGAAGGCCTCCCGCTGCACGTTCGGCTCGGCGCAGCCGGCTAGGCGCCCGGGCCAATACAGGTCCAGGCCGGTCTCGCCCACGGCCACCACCCTGGGATGGGCCGCCAGTCGCTCGATCTCGGCACGGGCGGCGTCGTCGAGCGCGTCCGCGCGGGTCGGGTGCAGCGCCACCGCGGCGTAGACCCGCCGATCCCACTCGGCGGCCCGCGTTACCCAGCGCGCCGAGTCCAGATCGTCGGCGATGGTGACCGCCGCGCCCACTCCGACCGCCGCGGCGCGGTCCATGATGGCCTGTACTCCTCCGGCGTCGCGTGCACCGCACGCATCGAGGTGGGTATGGGCGTCGATCAAGGGCGCCAAGGGCTCCGGCGCCGGCGGCCCTTCTCGTCTGGCTGGGCGGGTGGAACTCACTCGCCACACAATAGGGTGAAGTCACAATGAAGCCCTATTACGTCACCACCGCCATCGCGTATCCGAATGCGGCGCCGCACGTGGGTCATGCGTACGAATACGTCGCCACCGACGCGATCGCCCGCTTCAGGCGGCTGGACGGGTTTGACGTGCGCTTCCTGACCGGAACCGACGAGCACGGCCTCAAGGTCGCCCAGGCCGCCGCGGCCGCGGGCATTCCGACCGCGCAGCTCGCGCGGCGCAACTCGGACGTGTTCCAGCGCGTGCAGGAGGCGCTGAACATCTCCTTCGACCGGTTCATCCGGACCACCGATCCCGACCACTACGAAGCGTCCAAGGAAATCTGGCGGCGGATGGCGGCGGCCGGTGACATCTACCTGGACAACTATTCCGGGTGGTATTCGGTCCGCGACGAACGCTTCTTCTTCGAATCGGAGACTCAGCTGCTCGAGGACGGGACCAGGGTGGCGGTCGAAACCGGCGCCGCTTTGACCTGGACCGAGGAGCAGTCGTATTTCTTCCGGCTGTCGGCCTATGCCGACAAGCTGCTCGCGCACTACGACGCCAACCCCGACTTCATCGCTCCGGAAGTGCGGCGCAACGAAGTCGTCCGCTTCGTCTCCTCCGGCCTGGAGGACATCTCGATCTCGCGCACCTCCTTCGACTGGGGAGTTCCGGTGCCCGACGACCCGGACCACGTCATGTACGTCTGGGTGGACGCGCTGACCAATTACCTGACGGGTGCCGGATTCCCCCAGACCGACTCGCAGTTGTTCCGCCGCTACTGGCCCGCCGACCTGCACATGATCGGCAAGGACATCATCCGGTTCCATGCCGTCTACTGGCCCGCGTTCTTGATGTCGGCCGGAATCGAGCTGCCCAGAAAGGTTTTCGCGCACGGGTTCCTGCACAACCGCGGCGAGAAGATGAGCAAGTCTGTGGGCAACACCGTCGACCCGGTGGCGCTGGTGGAAACCTTCGGCGTCGACCAGGTGCGCTACTTCCTGCTGCGCGAGGTCCCGTTCGGCCAGGACGGCAACTACAGCGACGAAGCCATCATCAACCGGATCAACACCGACCTGGCCAACGAGCTGGGCAACCTGGCCCAGCGGTCGTTGTCCATGGTGGCCAAGAACCTGGGCGGCACCGTGCCCGAACCGGGTGAGTTCACCCCCGCCGACACCGAGCTGCTGACGACGGCCGACGGTTTGTTGGAGCGGGTGCGCGCCAGTTTCGACGAGCAGGCAATGCACCTTGCCCTGGAGGCGATCTGGCTCATGCTCGGCGACGCGAACAAATACTTCTCGGCGCAACAGCCGTGGGTCTTGCGCAAAGGCGAGTCCGAAGAGAATCAGGCGAGGTTTCGCACCGTCCTCTACACGACGTGCGAGGTGGTCCGCATCGCGGCGCTGCTGGTTCAGCCGGTAATGCCGGGAGCGGCCGGCAAGCTGCTGGACCTGCTCGGCCAGGCCCACGACGAACGGACATTTGACGCCGTCGGCGCGCGACTGGTTCCCGGCACGGCGCTGCCGCCGCCCACGGGAGTGTTCCCGCGCTACCAGCCGCCTTCTTCCGAGGATCGCAGCACCGAAGTCGAACGAGCGGAGCGAACGCAGTGAGCGACGGGAGTGAGACGAGCATCGACGCTTTCTTCCCTGACTGAGAGAACTGCGCTTTCTTCGCGTCAGGCGTTGTCAATGTCGAGCTGCCGAATTCGACATTAGTTCGAAGTTCGGGCCAACTCTCAAGCGCCTAGTTGAATTCTGGCTCCATGATGGTTTCAGGATGGGAAGACTCGGCGAGCCGGGCGTGGCGGAGAGCCTCGCGCGCAAGGAATTGGCGAAAATACTGGTACGAGGAGTCGGTAACGATGCCGGGGAGCAGGAGTTCCCACAGTTGACCAGTTCGCTTGATGAGGTCCGCCTCAACGCCCATAGCGGGAATCGCGTCGGACAGCAATCGCGTTCCCAGCAAGGCACCCATGATGGACTCGCTGACGATCGCCGGGTCGAGGTCTGATCGGAGGTCTCCTTCGGCGCCTGCCCGCCGGGCCTCTGCAGCCAGCAGCTCTACCAAGCCCATGCAGAAGCGAGCGGCCGATTCATTGAATCCGCTTAAGGCACGGGTCAATTGTTCAGCCGCGCGGGCCATCTTGTCCGACCTGAGCATGTTCCCGACCGTGAACGTGCCGTGGATCATGTTCTCGAGCGCCGGCGAAGAGGACCCACACACGTTGCGGAAGGCGCCCAGGAGCGTGTTCGAACCTTCGTCGATGATCGCGGAAGCCAGCGATTCCTTGGAATCGAAATGATGGTATAGGGCGCCCTTAGTCATCCCCGTCCGCTCGATGATCGTGCCCCACGCAGCGGACGCGTACCCGACCTCGCCGAATACGTCGATCGCGGCATCCAGAATCTTCCGCCGGGTGGCTTCGGATCGAACCTGGCGCGCCATCGCTGCTTAACCTCCGAAGTTCCGTGGATCTGCGCTGATTCCGCATCCCAAGTCTCGTCTTTTTCGGCGAGGTGACAAGCGTACACAACTTCGCCCCCCGACAGCGGTCCTCGGCGTCCGACCTGCCGCGCCTGATCAAGTGGAATTCATTCCGGTCGAGCCGCCGCTGATCGCGAGGGCGGTGCGCCGCCTGACGAATTGGCTGAAGTAATCGATCCGGTTCGGTTCCAGGATACCGGGCAGCAACTGGCCCCAGCTCTTCTCGAGGTCAAGGAAGAACCGCTCTGGTTCGTCAAGATTGCTAGTCAGTCGCAACCCCATATGAAGCGACACGATGAGGCGTCCCACATCGGATGGATCACACCGCTTGTCGATGTCACCATCGGCGATGGCCTTCTCGGCAACCAGAGCCATGGCATCGATCCATCCGTCTAATAACCTGTTTTTCAGCCCCTCCGATCGCCCGACCGACTCGAGCAGGTTGAGTCCAGCTCTGACCCCATCTGTCTGGATGTCGCGCGCCGCCATCAGGTAAGAGAAATCGATAAGCGTCTCCAGGCCCGAAAGATTTCGAGAAAGCAGATCTTCCACGGCGACGGTACTCGCGGCGGACTGACTCTCGATAATTGCGACCGCCAACGCGTGCTTAGAACTGAAATGGAAATACATCGCGCCTTTGGTGAGTTCCGCGTCGGTCAGGATGTCATCAAGGCCGACGTCGTGGTAAGCCCGTCGAGCAAACTGATGTGAAGCGGCCCGTAGAATCTGTCGCCGCGTCATATCTGCGCGTCCGTCAGTCGAGTTGGTCGTCATTGGAACCGCGGGCTCACACGTCCCGTGTCGGGTGATGACAGTCGCCGTTGGCCATCGCAACAGATCCCGCGCGGATTTGGGGTATCCAGGCTGGCGCCCAGGCTGGGTCGATCGCCTTCACCTTCACGAAGCCCTCCTCCTGCGGGGCGTGCACTTCAGTCGGGCGAGCACGCACCGGCGTTTCTCGGACGGCATTTGGGCCGCTTCTGCAGGCAGCAGCATGGGGTCCGTCGCCGTTCCAGCACTTATTGCCAAACATCCTTGGATAAATACTTGAACTTCGGCTCCAAACTTCATATCATACTAGCAGTATGCATAGTACGCCTCCGATGAGGTTATCGGTTTGCAAGGCGCGTCGGCGTCTAGAAAGTTCGTGGGCAGTACCTGAACCGCTGCAGCCATTCCTGTCGATATGTAAGCGATAGGGGAAGCACATGTCGTTCGCGACCAGAGAGCTGGCGCTGGCAGCATCGACCAAGAATCTGCGGGCCGTCGGCCCCGAGGTGAGCGCCGGCAACGCAGCGGCGGCCGCTTTCACGGCCGGAGTTGCCCCTGCGGGGGCGGACGAAGCGTTGGTGCGTATGGCGATGCAATTCACGGCACAAGCCGAGATGTTGCGGACGATAAGGGTGCAAGCTCCAGCGATTCTCCGGCAGCTTTTTGAAGTCTTATCGGCCAGCTCCGGCTCGCACGCGGTGTCCCAGGCCACCAAACCGGACGCAACCCGCTGAGCAGCAGGGATCCAGCGATGGACAACGGTGCGTTTCCACCGGAGATCGACTCCGCAAGAATGCATGCCAGTCCGGCCTCAGATTCGCTGCTGGCCGCCAGCGTGGCCTCGAACGGTTGGCCGGAGAACTGCGACATTTCATTGACCGTTGGCTGACGTCGCCGAGTCGCGCGGGATATCCAGTGTTGCAATGGGATACAGGCCCGAACCATCGCGGCCGTCGCGGGCCAATGCGATGGGAGCATTGTTCACTACGTGTGAAGCGGCCGGCTTGTGCTGTTGCCAGTCCACGGTCGCCCGCAGCGTGTAGTGCCCCGGAGCCAAGCCCGTCAAATCAACGTGAACCAAATCGGTGGACGATGCCGGGACCGCCTCCTCGCGTGACTGGCTGGAGTCGTCATAAACCAGCGTCTTGAGGCTGACCGCTGCGGATATTGCCCGGACCACGGCTCCTGAGAAATCCACCAGCTTATAACCAGGAACCCAATTCTCGGTGGTGGCCGCGGAACCATAGTTTGTCCAGACGACCGCTATCGTCGCCACCTTGCCCTGTATCGACTGCGATCCCGGCTGTGCCTCGACGGAGTATCGATATCCCGCGGACGTGTTGGCTTGCGCCCAAAGCAGATAGAGCTTGGGATCCATCGCGGAAGTCGAATCCCGGTCCGGGAAGTTGGCACTCGACGTCATCGACACGTGATACCTGACGACGTCGTGGAGGCCTTTTTCGTAGTACGACCGCGGATCGGTTCCGTTGGGCAACTGGCACCATTCGCTGACCACCAGCGCCGAAGTGAACCGCTGTTTGATCGTGTCGACGACCGTATCGTTGGTCCGCACGTAGTGAGAGTCGCCGGACTCGGCCCACGCCGGCAACGGCGTCCGGACACCCAGACAATCTGCGCGGATGCCCACCGGCGCGGAAAGCTTTTTCGTGACGTCTTCGGCGAACAATTCACGGACGATCTCCGGGTTCTGCGGACTGACGGCCAATTGTGTATGGGGGAAAGCGTTTACGTTCGCGGCGACCAGCTGTCGAATAGACGCGATGGTGATGCTCTGATCACGGAACTGGCTGTAGTACCCCAACCTCGAGATGCTGTCGTCAGGTGCCGCGCCCGGTGCGCTCAGCGCGTCGCGCAAATACGCTATCCGATTCTCGCTGGAATCTCCGTACCCCGAGAACTCGAAAACGCTCAACCGCTCGTCGCCGTCGTAGCGGCGGCCCAGAGCGCCGAGCAGCTGGCCGAAAGCGTCGAGGTAGTCAGGTTCGTTCCAGTTCGGTACCACGTGCGTCACCCCGGGTGTCGGGCTGCTCGGTGGCGCGGAATAGGTAGTGGCAGCAGAGCGCATCCAGTCGGGAATCGCGATATTCGTATTGTCCGGATAGGAGTCGTTGCAACAGGACCTGTAGGTGTACACGCGAAGGATGAGTCGCATGTTCCGGCTGGCCAGCTTCGTCAGCGCGTCGTCGATCACGCTGAAGTCGAATTTGCGGTCATCAGGAGCGTCCGGTGGCAGTGTGCGCGGATCGGTAGGCTGCAATTGCCGCCACGAGACGCGCAAACTGGCATCATATGAGGCAGGCCAGGCCGGATACCGCTGCTGCGCGGGATTGCCTTGCGGAAAAAGCGGATTCAGCAGTTCTTCGTACTGGCCGCGCAGCGGATTGGCTATGTCCTGAACGGTGGGCGGTATGGCCGGGCTGACCATCGCGGACAGCGGCCCTGGGTTACTTTTCCCACCACATCCGTCCAGCACAGGCGCCGTGCACGCGACAAACACGACAATGGCCAGCGTGGCCTTTCTCAACGATGCGAACATCACCACCGGTGCTAAATGACGCCCAACGACAACGCGTCGCGGTTGGCAAGGAACGGCATCGGCATCCAGCGTGTGGACAGTAACGCTTCCATGGCCTCGGCCGGGACGGGTTTGGACAATAAGAATCCCTGCGCCCGGTGGCATCCGTGGTGCATCAAAGTCATTGCGGCGGCGGGCGTCTCGACTCCCTCGGCGACCAGTCCCAGGTCAAAGGCCTCAGCGAGCCCGATGATCGCCCGAACGATCGCCAAGTCACCGGCGTTGGTGCCCAAGTCGCGCACGAACCCGCTGTCGATCTTGAGCATGTCCACCGGCAGGGACTTCAGGTGCGACAACACCGCATTGCCGGTGCCGAAATCGTCGATGGCGATCTGAACCCCGACCTCCTTGAGCTCGGCCAGGGTTTTACGCGTGGTCTCGATGTCGTGCACCACGGCACGCTCGGTGATCTCCAGACAGACCGAGCCGGCGTCAATGCCGAACTCGGTGATGGTGTCGGCAACGCTACGGACAAAACCCAGGGTGATCAGCTGAACCGGCGACACATTGATGCGCAACATCGCGCTTTGTCCCACGCCGTTGGCCCGCCACCGGCTGAAGTCGGCGCACGCGCTGCGCATCACCCACCGGTCCAACTCCCCGGCGAGGTTGGTCGATTCGGCGATCCCGATAAACGAATCGGGCAGCAGCAACCCCCAGATCGGATGGCGCCAGCGCACCAGCGCCTCGGCGGCCACGATGGCCCCGCTCCACAAGTCGACCTCGGGCAGATAATGCAGCAGCAAAGCCTCGCTGTCGATATCGCCTCGCAGATGAAGCTCGATGTCGTTGCGGAGGGCGCTTTTCAACGACATGTCATCGGTGGACATCACCACCTGGTTACCGCCCGCGCGCTTGGCCGTCAGCACCGCCTCGTCGGCACGACGCAGCAGATCGGTGCTGTTATCACACCCCGGCATGCCCACCGTCACCCCAATGCTGACCGAGCGCTTGATCATGTGGCCGCCGATGGCCAACCGCTCGCACAGCATCGCCGCCAGGCGACGGGCAAACGACTCCGCGGCCCCACTCGACATCGGCTGGTCCGGAATGACAACGAACTCGTCCCCACCCAACCGCGCGATCATACTCGGACCTGCGCACACCCGAATGCGTTGCGCGAAAACCCTGATGAACCAGTCGCCGGCAGTGTGGCCGAGGTAATCGTTGATCAGCTTCAGTCGGTCGAGGTCGAGATACAACACCGCGACCGGACCGGGGCTTCCCCCCGAGAGCCTCTCGCCAAGATGCGCAACCAGCGCCCGGCGGTTGTAGAGGCCGGTCAAATCATCGTGCTCAGCCAGATACCGAAGCTTCTCTTCCGCCGCGATACGGGCCTGGAGCTGCGCAAAGAGAGCGGCGACCGCCTCAAGCGTGTTGAGCTCTTCTTGCTTCCACTTCCTGGCGCTGAACTTGACGAAGCCGAGGATTCCAGTGGTCACCTCCCCCGAGACCAGCGGTGCGGCGGCCACCGAGGGAGACGTGCCCTGTTTGGCTCCCCCCACCCATTGGGAGGAGCGGTTGGTCTGTAGACGGACCACGACCGGTTTCCTGCCGTGCTCGCACGCTGTGAGCACCGGGTCGGCGCTGCTGAACCGGGCAATGGCCATAGGATCCGGTTCCGGAACGTTGGTTCGCGGTGGCCACTCAGCGACCAGTACCGACGCCCGAATCTCGTGGTCGTGATGGCGCAAAAAGCTGGCGTCCACATCGAACTGCTCGATGAGCTGCGCGAGCACCTCTTGGCTCACCTGAGTCGCTGTGGATCCCGTGGCCTCCATAAGTTGGGTCGCGACGGAGGTGAGGACGAGATCCAGGCTGCGCGCCAAGGGCTCCTCCCGCTTGAATGACATGTCCCAGCTGGGCGCCAGGCCCAATCGAGGGATGAGGGTCGTCTTCTAGGTTGCTTCGCCCAGTGCACGCCGGCGAGCACTGGAACTAGGCTACTTCGCGGCTTGCCTGGTGAGTGTCCGGGCACGTCACGACTTGTGTGCGCAGCGTAACACGCACGGCCGGTGCAGCTAGACGGCAATTTTTACCCGGCGGAGGGCCCCTGAGCGCAGGCGTAAGATCCAGCGGCGGCTCGTAGTGAGGCAAGTCACATTCGCGGCCTAGACTGTCACGCCCGGCCGGCCTGCGGTGTCTCAAGGGCACAGGCCCGTGAGGAATAGGAGACAGCAATGACCGAGGTGGCCGCCCAAAGAACTCATGTCGTCGTTGTCGGCGGCGGATACGCCGGAACCCTGGCCGCCGACCATCTGCGGCAGCGCCCGGACATCGACATCACCGTGGTCAACCCCCGCCCGGTCTTCGTCGAGCGAATCCGCCTGCACCAGTTGGCCGCCGACACCGGCACCGCGACCGCCGACTACGGCTCGCTGCTCGGCGACGGAATTCGGCTGATGGTCGACACCGTCGACCGCATCGCAACCGACGACCGGCGCGCGCTGCTCGGCTCGGGCGCCGAGCTGGATTACGACTACCTGATCTACGCCGTCGGGAGTACCGGTGCGATGCCCCCGACGGTGCCGGGCGCAGCCGAGTTCGCCTATTCGGTAGCCGACCTGGAAAGCGCGCAGCGGCTGCGCTATGCGCTCACCGACCTGCCGCTGGCCGCACCCATCACCGTGGTCGGCGGCGGACTGACCGGGATCGAAACGGCTTCCGAGCTGGCCGAGCGGGGACGCCCGGCGACCATCATCTGCGGCGCCAGCCTAGGTCCGTCGCTGAGCAAGCGGGGCCGGCGTTCGGTGGCCAAGCGACTGCGCAACCTTGGTGTCAACGTGCTGGAATCCGTAGCCGCCAGCCAGGTGCGCTGGGACGCGGTGGTGCTCAGCGACGGCGCCGTGCTGCCTAGCGCAGCGACCGTGTGGACGGCGGGATTTGCCGTGCCGGATCTGGCCGCGCGCAGCGGGCTCAGCACCGACGCGCTGGGCCGACTGCTTACCGACGAAACACTGACCAGCATCGACGACCAACATGTCGTCGCCGCGGGTGACGCTGCCGCGCCGTCGGGGCAGCCGTTGCGGATGAGCTGCCAGGCCGCCGGGCCGTTGGGCGCCCAAGCCGCCAACACCGTGCTCAGCCGCATCTGTGGAAACACGCCCGCGGTGCTCAACCAGGCGTTCGTCGGTCAGTGCATCAGCCTGGGCCGCTCGCACGCCACCTTCCAGCTCGCCCATACCGACGACACCCCGGTGAACGTGGTCGTTACAGGTCGGGTCGCCGCCCCCATCAAGGAAGCGATCTGCAAAGGCACGCTGTGGGCCATCCGGCGCGAGGCCGCCAAACCCGGCTCGTACTTCTGGCTTAAAGGCGGCAAGCGGCCCGCACAACTACCGGCCGATCAGCAGGCCGCGTTGCGATGACGCGCGCACCGACCGGCAGTGAGCACGCCGAACGGTTTACCCTGCTGCGGCCGCTGCTGTTCACCATCGCCTACGAAATGCTGGGCTCGGCGACCGAGGCCGACGATGTGTTGCAGGACAGCTATCTGCGGTGGGCGGCGGTCGACCTGGCGACGGTGCGCGACACCAAGTCCTACCTGGCCCGGCTGGTCACCCGCCAGGCGCTCAACGCGCTGCGGGCCGACGCTCGCCGGCGCGAGGAATACGTGGGGCCGTGGCTGCCCGAGCCGCTGCTACTCGACGACCAGGACCCCTCGGCCGATGTCGTTCTAGCGGAATCGATTTCGATGGCGATGCTGGTCTTGCTGGAAACACTGAGCCCCGACGAGCGGGCGGTCTTCCTGCTACGCGAAGTGTTCGGTTTCGACTACGGCGAGATCGCCGAGGCGGTGGGCAGACCGGCGCCGACCGTACGACAGGTTGCGCACCGGGCACGTGAACACGTACGGGCGCGGCGGAGGAGATTCGACGCGGTAGACCCGCAACGCAACGCACAGCTCACCGCGCAGTTCCTGGAAACGGCGGCGAGCGGCGACGTGGAGGCCCTGATGAACATGCTCGCCCCGGACGCCACCTGGACGGCCGACAGCGGCGGCAAGGTGAGCGCCGCCCGCCGGCCGGTTGTCGGCGCCGCGCGCGTAGCCGCGGCCATCGCCGGGCTGATGCGCAAAGCCGGGGCGAACCTGCGTCCGGAAATCGTGACGTGTAACAGCGCACCGGCGGTGTTGTTCTACCTCGACGGACACCTCGAGGGGGTGGTCACGGTGGAGATCGTCGGGGACAAGATCACGAACTTCTACGTGATGCGCAATCCCGACAAGCTCGCGAACCTGGCGGCCGCACGCGACATCAGCCGCAGCTAGGCGACAGGCGCCCGGCGTGCGACAGTCCCCCTCTCTGTCAAGCTAGGGCGGTGCGAATCGACCGGCTTGGCGACCTTGGCGCCGCACCCCGGGTGCTGCGCGCGGTCGGTGACGCCACCAGCCTGCTCGGCCTCCCACCGCCGGCGGCGCTGACCGGCGAATGGTTCGGTGCACCGGCGGTGATCGCGCCGAGCCTGTCGGTGCAGCCGGTGGATGTCCGCGACGCGTTCCCGGCCTCGCCGGGCCCCGGCGCAAGGATCGCCCCCGATTCGCGAGCGGTGGGCGGCGGCTGGATGGGTTACCTGTCCTATCCCGACCCGGCGGCCGACGGCCGACCGAACCGGATTCCGGAAGCGGCCGGCGGGTGGACCGACTGCGTGCTGCGCCGGGACCCGGACGGGGACTGGTGGTACGAAAGCCTGTCCGGTGCGCCGATGCCGGACTGGCTCACCGCCGCGCTGGCGGCGACCCCGGCGCCAAACCGCGACTGCCGGATCGACTGGGGCACCCCCGACCGGGCGGCCCACCGCGGCGGGGTGCTCGCCTGCCTGGAGGCGATCGCAGCCGGCGAGGTCTACCAGGCATGCGTGTGTACGCAATTGCGCGGGTCGGTCACCGGGGCCCCGCTGGACTTTTTCGTCGACGGCGTCGCGCGCACCTCTCCGGCGCGGGCCGCGTACGTCGCCGGGCCCTGGGGTGCGGTGGCGTCGCTGTCGCCGGAGCTTTTCCTGCGGCGCCGGGGAACGTTCGTGACCTCCAGCCCGATCAAGGGCACCCTGCCATTGGATGCGTGGCCGTCGGCGCTGCGGGCCTCGGCGAAAGACGTGGCGGAAAACATCATGATCGTGGACCTGGTGCGCAACGACCTCGGCCGGGTGGCGATCACCGGCACGGTCACGGTGCCCGAACTGCTGGTCGTGCGGCGTGCGCCCGGCGTGTGGCACCTGGTGTCCACGGTCTCCGCGCAGGTTCCCGTCGAGCTGCCGACGTCGGCGCTGCTGGACGCGGCCTTCCCGCCCGCCTCGGTCACGGGAACACCCAAGGGCCGCGCCCGCCAACTTATTTCGCGATGGGAGCGGAACCGGCGCGGGATCTACTGCGGCACAATAGGTTTGGTATCGCCGGTGGCGGGTTGCGAGCTCAACGTCGCCATCCGCACCGTCGAGTTCGACGCCGCGGGCAACGCCGTGCTGGGCGTCGGCGGGGGCATCACCGCCGACTCCGACCCCGACGCCGAATGGGCGGAATGCCTTTATAAGGCATCCCCGATCGTGGGGGTGTCGTGCATCGCAACCGCGGGGGCGCGCGGTTAGCCGAGATTGGCGCCACTAGCTGCGGTTTTCGGATAACGGCCGCATGACGGGCCGGTTGCGCCTAAGCTCTGACCATTGACCCGCGCCAATCGCGAGTCGACAGGCCAGATGGGGTCCCGTCATGAGAATCGCCCTCCTTGGCGCCGCGGCATCCGCCCTGCTCGGTGGAACGCTGGCGGTCACGCCACTGACTTCCGTTAGCACGCCGCTGCCGGCCGGAGGAGCATGCGGCGGTGGCGCAAAGTGCGAGCGAGTGGCGTCGGTCCTGATGCCCGAGACGCCGAAACCGGCCGCGGTGGCGCCGACGACACCCATTTCACCGGCCGCCAATGTGGCACCGCCCGGACAGCCCGGCGGCCCCGTAGCCGCCCGCGGGGTGCCCGGTGTCGCGTCGAGCCCGGTAAGCGGTGGAGGCGGCGCGCCGGCCGCGGGGTTGCCCGCCGTCGACCCCGGCCTGCTCGGCGGCCTGCCCGATCTGGGCATGCTCGGCCTCGCTGACCCGGAAGCCTTCTTGCCCGGCTTGGGCGGCCTGGCCGCCCTACCCTCCGGGGCCGCCGCGGCCTCGGCGATCGTCGGCCCCCTCATGGCCATCCCAGGCACCATCGGGGGCTACCTCACGGGCACGGCAACTTCTGGCATCAGCAGTTTGACCAGCCTCGCCTTCACATACATTTTGCTGCAAAACGACGGTATCCTGCCCAAGAACCTCAGCATCTCCGGCCTTAGCCTCCCCTCGCTGTCGTCGTTGGGCTTCCCCTCGCTGTCGTCGTTGGGCCTCCCCTTGCTGTCGGGGTTGAGCCTCCCCTCGCTTCCGGGAATAAGTCTCCCCTCGCTGTCAGGGATCGGTATTCCCGCGCTCGCGGCAGCGGCGGCTCTCCCCGCACTATCGGGGGCAACGGGTATTAATCCTGTGTTGTTGGCGGCGGCGGCTCTCCCCGGACTGCCGAGCCTCCCCGGGCTACCGGCGCTCCCTGGGATACCGAGTGGTGACGCTGCGCTGGCGGCCGCGGCGCTGCCACTCCTCGCCTCCGCGCCGGCGGGGCTGCCCGCGCTGCCGGCTGGTCTGCCCGCGCTGCCGGCCGCTCTGCCCGCGCTGCCGGCCGCTCTGCCCCCGCTGCCGGCCGCTCTGCCCGCGCCGCCGGCCGGTCTGCCCGCGCTGCCGGCCGGTCTGCCCCCGCTGCCGGCCGCTCTGCCCCCGCTGCCGGCCGGTCTGCCCCCGCTGCCGGCCGCGCTTCCCCCGCTGCCGGCCCGTCTGCCCCCGCTACCGGCACCGCCGCCCCTGCCGGCACCGCCACCGATCCCGTCCCACGTCTGCACACCCTCGTTCGGGCCCATCGGGTTCTGCACGCCGTAAGGTAGCGCCCCTTTCAACTCACTCGCGCTCTCGGCGTGATTGCAGGACCGCGTCGTAGAGCTGCCGCGAGCGAACGCCCGGATGCGCCGCGGCCACCTCTCCGCAGGCGTCCTTGACGCGGGCACCCGCCGCGACGAGGTCCTCGACCTGCGCCACCAGGGACGGCACGTCGGCGCGCGGGGTCGCGCCGGCCAGGACGACCGTGATCTCGCCGAGCACGCCGTCGGCAGCCCACTCAGCGAGCTCCTCGAGCGACCCGCGCACCACTTCCTCGTGCACCTTGGTGAGCTCGCGGCAGACCGCCGCCCGGCGCACGCCGCCGAGCTGCTCGACGGCGTCGCGCAGGCATGCGGGCAACCGGCGCGGCGACTCGAAGAACACACAGGTGCGCCGCTCGTCGCTCAGCGACGCCAGCCAGGTTCGGCGCGCCGCCTTCTTACGCGGGGCGAAACCCTCGAAGCAGAACTTCTCCGACGGCAGACCGGACACGGCCAGGGCCGTCGTCACCGCCGACGGCCCGGGCAGGCACTGCACCGGCAGGCCCGCGTCGACGCACGCTGCCACCAGCCGGTAACCGGGATCGCTGATCACCGGCATCCCGGCGTCGCTGACCACCAGCACCGTCGCGCCCGCGTTGATCGCCTCGATCAGGGGGTCCACCCGCGCCGCCTCGACGCGGTCGAACAGGCTGACCACCCGCCCGGTGATCCGAACCTGCAGCGCCGTGGCCAGAGTCCGCACGCGGCGGGTGTCCTCGGCGGCCACCACGTCGGCGCGGGCCAGGGCGTCGATGAGGCGTGGCGAGGCGTCCGACGGCTGACCTAACGGCGTCGCGGCCAGCAATAGGCGACCAACGGTCATGATGGACAGCCTACGATCGAGACCGATGTCCGCCCCGCCCCGCGAAACCCCCGTTGTCGAGCAGGAGCGCGTCGTGCCCGTCGTCAGCCCGGGACCGCTGGTTCCGGTGGCCGACTTCGGGCCAACTGATCACATCCGCGGCTGGGTCGCCACCGGCGTGATCACGCTGCTGGCCACGGTGACGCGATTCCTCAATCTGGGGTCACCGACCGACGCCGGCACACCGATCTTCGACGAGAAGCACTACGCGCCCCAGGCCTGGCAGGTGCTGCACAACCACGGGGTGGAGGACAATCCCGGGTTCGGCCTGGTGGTGCACCCGCCGGTCGGCAAGCAGTTGATAGCGATCGGCGAGGCGATCTTCGGGTACAGCGGGGTGGGCTGGCGGTTCACCGGCGCCTTGCTGGGCGTGGTCATGGTCACGCTGGTGATGCGGATAGTCCGGCGGATCAGCCGCTCGACCCTGGTCGGTGCCATCGCCGGTGTGCTGGTCATCTGCGACGGCGTGAGCTTCGTCGCCGCCCGGACCGCGTTGCTCGACGGCATACTCACCTTCTTTGTGGTCGCGGCGTTCGGCGCGCTCATCGTCGACCGCGACCAGGTCCGCCAACGGATGCACGTCGCGCTCCTGGCGGGCCGCAACGCCGAAACGGTATGGGGCCCGCGGCTGGGCGTGCGGTGGTGGCGCTTCCTGGCCGGGGTCCTCCTCGGATTGGCCTGCGGGACAAAGTGGTCCGGGCTGTACTTCGTCGTGTTCTTCGGTGCCATGTCGTTAGCGTTCGACGTGGCGGCGCGGCGCCAATACCAGGTGACCAGGCCCTGGGCGGGAGTGCTGCGGCGTGACCTCGTCCCCACCGCCTACGCGCTGGTGTTCATCCCACTGGCGATGTACCTGGCCAGCTACGCGCCGTGGTTCGCGTCCGAAACCGCCATCGACCGCCACGAGGTGGGGCAGGCGATCGGTCCACACAGCGTCGTCCCGCTGCCCGACGCCATTCGCTCGCTGTGGTACTACAGCGCCAAGGCTCTGCAATTCCATGCGGGCCTGACGAATTCGGCCGGCAACTACCACCCCTGGGAATCCAAGCCGTGGAGCTGGCCGATGTCGTTGCGGCCCGTGCTGTACGCCATCGACCAGCAGAACGTTCCGGGTTGCGGCGCGCAGTCGTGTGTCAAGGCGGAGATGATGGTCGGCACCCCCGCCATGTGGTGGCCGGCGGTGTTAGTCCTCGTATATGCGGCCTGGCGAACGCTGGTGCGCCGCGATTGGCGGTACGCCGCCGTCTTGACCGGTTATTTCGCCGGGTGGCTGCCCTGGTTCGCCGACATCGACCGGCAGATGTACTTCTTCTACGCGGCGACGATGGCGCCGTTCCTGGCGATGGCCATCGCCCTGATATGCGGCGACATCCTGTACTCCCCTCGTCGTCAGTCCGCTGAACGGCGCACGCTGGGGCTCATCGCCGTGTCGTGTTACGTGGCGTTGGTGGTGACGAACTTCGCGTGGCTGTTCCCGGTGCTCACCGGTCTGCCCATCTCGCAACAGACCTGGAACATGGAGATCTGGCTGCCCAGCTGGCGATGACTTCTCTTTCCTGACGCCGAGATTGCCTCAGTGGTTGTGATTGGGGCGTCATCCACAACCATGGCGGCAATGTCGGGCGAACTGTCGGTCGCAGCGACCATCATGAGCGCGTGGCGGGGGTCCTTCTGGGAAGCGAAGCGGTAGCGCGCGGCAGCCTGACGCGCGGCCAATTACGTTGGAACTATCGGCAAATCCATCGGGATGTATACCTACCGAAGAACGCGCCCAGGTCCCTGGGAGACAACATTTACGCGGCATGGTTATGGTCGGGCCGTCGGGGGATCATCGCGGGTCGTGCCGCCGCCGCGCTCCACGGAGCCAAATGGATGGACAATTTCACCCCGATCGAGATCGTTGGGCCGTTCAATCATCCGCTCCCCGGCATCATCGTTCGCCGCGAACGGATCGGCGTCGAGGATGTGGTCGAACTTGGTGGATTAACTGTGACGAATCCGGCGCGCACCGCGTTTGATCTGGCCCGGCATCTGCCGCGTGGCGTCGCGGTTGCCCATCTTGACGCGCTGTCGGCCGCGACCGGCCTCACTGCTGCCGCGGTGACGCCGTTGTTTGAGCGCCACAAGGGTGCGCGCGGCGTGCGCCGATGCAAACCAGCCCTGTCACTGATGGACGGTGGCGCGCAATCACCGAAAGAAAGCTGGTTGCGGCTCGCGCTCATTGACGCGGGTCTTCCAAGGCCCGTCACGCAGATCCGCGTCACCGACGGCCGCTTCGTGGCGTACCTGGATATGGGGTGGGAGGAACCGATGGTGGCCTTTGAATACCCGTTATTTCCGAGGCGACCAACATCGCAGCGATCGGCTGCAGTATGTGAAAGACATTCGCCGAGCCGAGATGGTTGATCGTCTTGGTTGGCACGTGATCAAGGTGATTAAAGAAGATCGACCAAACGTCGTCATTCAGCGGGCACGCGACGCGTTAAGCCGTCGTTCTACGCCGAGATTGCCGTAGTGGCTGTGCTTCGTGTGCACGGTCCACGACCATGACGGCAATATCGGCGCAAGCCGCTCTATTGAAGAGGCTCGCGGGCCACGGGGCAGGACATGCAGCGCGGACCACCGCGACCGGTACCCAGTTCCGAGCCCGCGATCGTCAGCACTTCGATTCCGGCGTCCTCGAGCCGGGCGTTGGTCTGCGCGTTGCGCTCATAGGCGACCACAACCCCGGGCGCCAACGCCAGCGTGTTGTTCCCGTCGTCCCACTGCTCGCGTTCGGCGACGATCGGATCCAAGCCGGTGTCGATGACCCGCAGCTTGTCGATTCCCATCGCCCTGGCCGCCGCCTCCCGGAACGGGGTCTCATCGCTGATGGTCACGCCGTCGGGCGTGCGCTCGATCGTGAACGCCGAAAGTGTGTCGACGATGTTGGCGTACATCACCACCGTGTCGGTATCGACCATCGTGCACACCGTGTCCAGGTGCATCTGCGCGCGCCGCTGGGCGATCGGCACCGCGAGCACCGTGTGCGCGAGGCCATCGCTGAAAAGGCTGCGCGCCAAGGCTTCCGCGCCGGCCGGAGTGGTCCGCTCCCCGACGCCGACCGCGACAACCCCGGGGGCGAGCAGCAGCACGTCACCACCCTCGACGGGAGCGGTGCGCGATTCGTAGGCCCGCCGCACACCGGTGAACCGGGGGTGATGGGCGTATATGAGATCGGTCAACGATGTTTCCCGAACCCGCGCCCGCAGCGCCAGCGTCGGGATCACCACCCGCGGCCCGACCCATATCGACGAGTCACGGGTGAACACCAGGTTCGGCAGGGGCTCGATGACGAAATCCGCCCCATGGTGCATGCGCAGCACCAGTGACACGTCGGTCCGGGTGTCCGACGGCAGCTCGTTGAACGTCATGCCGGCCATCAGCACCTGAGCCAACCTGCCCGGCTCCAGGCTCCGCAGGTAGGCCGACAGCTCCTGCGCCAACGGCACCCCGAGCCGACGCGCATCGACCGCGGCGGCGACACCCTGCATCCGCGCGGCGCCGCTGTGGTGGAGCGCCTCGGTCAGCAGGTCTGACAGCAACAGCACCTCCACGCCGCGCGACCGCAGCACCTCGGTGAACCGGTCGTGTTCCTCCTGCGCGCGGGCGACCCAGGGCAGCCCGTCGAACAGCAGCTGGTCTAGGTTGCGCGGGTTGAGTCGCCGCAGCTCGGCGCCGGGGCGGTGCACGATCACGACCCGCAGCGTGCCCACCTCGGAATTGGTGCCCAACTCGACAGCGCCCACATGCAAAACCGTAGCCGCTCGCCCCGCAGCACCACCGCACTCGAACGGATGTGCGATAAAGTGGCGCCGTGGAGATCGCGGTCCAGGGCTCCCTTTTTCAGCACACCGAGCGCAGGCAACTCGGTGACGGCGCGTTCGTCGAGATGCGCGCCGGGTGGCTGACGGGCGGCTCGCCGGGTGAGGACGAGCTCCTCGACGCCCTGCTGCCGACGGTGCCGTGGCGGGCCGAACGCCGCCAGATGTACGACCGGGTGGTCGACGTGCCGCGGCTCGTCAGCTTTCACGACCTGACGGTCGAGGATCCTCCGCACCCGATGCTGTCCCGGCTGCGGCGCCGGCTTAATGACATCTACGCCAGCGAACTCGGCGAGCCGTTCACCACCGTGGGGTTGTGTTGCTATCGCGACGGCTCCGACAGCGTCGCCTGGCACGGCGACACAATCGGGCGCAGCAGCACCGAGGACACCATGGTGGCGATCGTCAGCCTGGGCGCCACGCGTACTTTCGCGCTGCGGCGGCGCGGCGGCGGCCCGTCGTTGCGGCTGCCGCAGGCTCACGGGGATCTGCTGGTGATGGGTGGGTCATGCCAGCGCACCTGGGAGCATTCCGTGCCCAAGACGTCGGCGGCGACGGGTCCGCGCGTCAGCATCCAGTTCCGGCCACGCGGCGTGCGTTAGCTCCGGACGGCCTTGACCGCCTTGACGAGCAAGTCGCGGGCACGTTGGGTATCGACCGGGACGACCGGCTGGTCGGGGACGACCAGCGGGTTGGCGACCACGATCACCTGGTAGTCCCCGAATTGAGCCGAATAGTCATACAGTTCGCCGGTGCGGGCGCCGCCGGGTGCCACTGCCTGCAACACCCGGTGCACGCCCAGCGTGCTCGCCCCGTCGATGTGTGGCGCGTCGACCACCTCCATGCCGCCCCGCACCTGCGCCCCGGAGAAGGCGATCTTGGCGCAGTCTTTCCCCGGGTCGTTGACCGGCAAGGCTTTTGACGTTTCCACGGCGATGACGACGAACCGGTTGCCGTGTCCCTCCGCGGAGACGGCGGCCATGTTGCCCTGCAGGTCGGGTGGCATATCCGGCCCCACCGCCGCTTTCGCGCAGTTTGCGGGATCGAAAGTCAGCCCGTCGGGCAACTTGCGGGCCGACAGCAGCTTTGGATCGATCGCCCGTTCCGTGATGTCGGTGACCTTGAACTCGGGCCCGAAGCTCGACTTCACTTCGGAGACCTTGCTGATGTCGACCTTCGCGGAGGCGTTGTCTGCACCCGACGAGCAGCCGACGAGCAGGCACACGGCCGCGGTCACGAGCAACACCTTGAACACCGGGGCCAATCTACCCAAAGACGGATGCTCAGCCGCGTAACGCGGACACCGTTTTGACGAGCAAATCGGCCGCGAATTGCGGTGACAGGGCAGGGAGCGCCGATCCCGGATCGGTGGTCAGTGTGGTGAACGCGTAGTAGTCGCCCAGGTACGCGGTGAACGTGTATGCCCGCGAGTCTATTTCGGTTCCGGATTCGACGGACGACTTGATCTCGGCCACCATGCCGACGGTTTCGGCGTCGTCGACGTGCGGTGCGTCGGTGAGGCGGACGCTGGCGTCGGTGTGCCCCGTGTGCCCGGTGGTGATGGACCATCGGCTGCACGCCGCGACGAGGTTGTGGTCGAGCTCCGCGGGTCCGGGCAAAGCCACCACCACCGCGTCGATGATGCCGCCCGCACCCGAAGCGGACACGCCCTGGGCGGAGTGGCCGCGTCCGTTGCCGGGGTCGGCGAGTGCGCTGCATTGCCGCGGCGTGGCCGTCACATCGTCGGCAAGGCCCCAGATCACCCGGGGCGACGCAGCGCCGGGGATTCCCGTGGTCACTTCGTAACCGGGCGGCAGGTCGCGGGCGATCCGCTTGATGTGGGCCGGGTCGACGGCAACGCCGTGGGCCAACGACGATTTCGCGGCCGACGCCGACGGTGGGGACGCCGGCGGCTGAGTGCATGCGGCCACCACGGCTATCAGCACGGAACTTGGCACCGGGCCAATCCGATGAGGCCGCATCGGGCGTTCATATCACGAGACACGGCAGAACCGGTGTTATTCTCCGGGTCAGCCGACCGCCTCGATCACCTGCCGGGCGACGCGCTGAATCTGCTCGGCCACGTCACGGCGAAACGTCAGGTCACGTCTGCGGGGCACGTCGATGACGGTCGTGATGACGCCGACGTCCTCGCGCTGCCAGACCGCGCCATAGTGGTCCATGATCGCACGCATCGGTGCGTTGTCGGAAAGCATTCGCGCAGAGAATCTTTCGACTCCGTTGACCTTGGCGGCGATGGATAGCGCGCCGATCAGGAAGGTCCCGATCCCCCGGCCCTGATAGTCGTCGGCAACGGTGAATGCGATTTCGGCGACGGTGGGATCACTCTCGTCTCGAACGAAGCGCGCGTCGGCCACGGGGTCGCCGCCGTCGATCACCACCCAGACGAAGTGGTCGACGTAGTCGACCTCGGACAGGTAGTGCATCAACGCCGGCGTCGGTAGGCGGGCCGACATGAAGCGCCGGTAGAGCGTCTCGCTGGAAAAGTGGATGTGTCCGTGCACGCTCCGCTCCGTGTCGCCCGGGAGCACCGGGCGCAGCATCAGATCGGCCTCGTCGCGCACCCGAATCGGTATGGGCGTGATGAACGCGGCGAGACGCTGGCGCACCGTGCGCAGCAGCCGCGGCATGATCCCGGGAATGTGCACCAACCGGGTGAAGGCGTCGCTGTCACCGATCCAGCCGGTCAGCGGTTCGGCGGTGATGACCGTCGCGGTCCGCGGGCTGTCGCGCAGCAGCGCGATCTCCCCGACGATCATCCCGGGCGACGCCTGCTCGACGACCACCACTCCGTCGTCGCCGACGTGCTTGATCTCGACGGTGCCGGACGAGATGAGCAGGAACGAAACGGCCTCCTCGCCCTGTTGCATGAGCACCTGGCCGGCCGCGGCGCGCAAGGGTTGAACGGACGACGCCAGCGGGACGAGGTCCTCGATGGGACATCCCTCGAAGATGTCCATCGTCGCCAGCTCTTCTGCCCGCGCACCGGTCAGTTCGGCCACTCGGTTACCCCAGGTATCGCAGAATTCGGGCAGAGGACGAGAACTCGCGGTGCCCCCACTGCCATGAACCCGCCGTCCTTTTCTCGTCCTATCCGCGCCAGGCACCCGGTCTATACCGGCCCATGTTGTGGTGCGATCCGACTCAGATTATGGCGTTTGCTTCTGGTGCGGCAAGGACAAGAAGATGCACGCCCGCGCGCCGACAAAGTGTTGGGGCCCATTCTTCTTCTCCGGCTTCGGGTCGTCGTATGTCATAGGCAGGCAAGGCTGTCATCACCACACCCACCAGGAGTGGGATTGCTAAACACGCAGGTCACCGGTCTAATCGTCGGTCAGGCTCACCAGGGTCATTGGCCCTATCGGTTGGTCAGCTCGCCGGTTGTGGTGCGGCCTGGGTCGGGCTCCAGCACTCGCATCGCGCTCGCCTGGCGTGTACCGCAACACCACGGCGTCGACTGGCGGGGCGGCGCCGACTCTGTCGAACATCGTCGCCAACATGTGGGCATGTATCGGCCAGGCTCCGAAGACGATCATCGACCGCGACGATTCCGACATGGCGATCGTGAACTCGCCGATGTCGGTATTGGTTTCCAGCGAGATACAGCCCAGTTCGCAGACCGAGCGGACCGGCTTAATCTCGGGGTAGGATTCGCGAGGTTCTGTAGGGTGCCGTATTTGCAACGACAGAATCAGTGCAGTGCGTATATCTTTGCCGGCAACGCCAATTGGCGTTTAGCTGAGACGGTGACATGCTTTTGTGAAGTCGACCTTGTGCGGTTTGTGGAGCACAACCCTGGCCGTCAGGAATTGAATGAGCGGAGTGTCCCGAGTTTCGTACCCGCCGCGCTTTGTGACCGGTGCGGGTTCCCCGAATTACAGCGGAGCACGGTAGCTGGTCCTGCTCTTGCTAGTCGATGCGGGGTGAGATCGCCCGCAACCCGCCACTGCCGTTGGCCAGAGTTTGGGCTGTCCAGAGTTTGGGCTGTTAAGCGTGGATCCTTTGGCAAATTAGGGTTGATGCAGTCACCCAGCCGGACTCGCGCCGCGCACACCGAGCGGTATCCGGTCGTCGTTTTGGTTTCGACGACGTACTCAACCTGGTCTAGCCACTCCGATGTTACCAATGCGACTACGTTTTAGGCTCAAGCATTGCTTACCTAACTTCTGTTTTTTATTGCTATGAGCCAAACGATCGGTAGTCACCACATTTTCCGGTAACTTTGCCGAGGCAATGATTCTGGTACCGGTCTCAACCGGACCCCTAGACAGTCACCCACGGATTGGTGACCCGATCTTATTGTTGCTTTATTTCTCCACCTAGCAGCATATTACCGGCCAGTAACAAATTCTATGGTGCTTGCCACGTTGACGCACCGCTTCTGTCCTGCTATCTGAAACCGCTGTTGTGGAGGTATGCTCCTCGCAATTAGTCAATATGTTGACTCTCGGTTTGCCCGCATCTGCATTCCTCGAGTCTGGATTTTGAAGGGTAAAAAAGTCGAAGAAACCGAAACTAGCCATCGGAGATAGACACGAAGTTATAATCTGCGATGAAGATCCATCCTGAAAGTATTAAAGGCGCTGGATTGACCAACCGGAAGTCGGCGCCCCGAATCAAGGACGCCTATGACCGACATATTACTGGATGCCACAAGCGTCGACGCATTCCGTCTCCGGGAAGGCCTCAGCTGGCGTGATCCGGACATCGACTGCACATTGGTGGTTTCACAGCCGTCGGCCGACCCTGAATTGTGGGCCGAGTACTCAATCGGCGCGCATCGCAGCTATCGCAAGCATGGTGTGGAGTGTGCTCTCGACCTCGACGCGTTGCGCAACGGTGCTGACACCATCATGTTCTTCGCGGTGATCGATGACGCCGGACGGATGGTGGCCGGCGTCCGAGCCAAGGGACCGCTGCGGTCGGCCGACGACTCGCATGCGGTCGTCGAGTGGGCGGGGCAACCCGGCGAACAGGCTGTCCGCAATATGATCAACGACCGGGTGCCGTTCGGAGTCCTGGAGATGAAGTCGGCATGGGCATCCGACGATCCGGATCGGAGTCCTGGCCTCACCAGCGCTGTGGCTCGCAGCGCTTTCCACATGATGGCTCTACTCGACGTTCAATTTTGCATGGCTACAGCCGCGGCCTACGCACTGAACCGGTGGCGCTCGTCTGGAGGGGTGGTCGCAGGTATTCCCGCGACGCCCTACCCCGATAAACGCTACCAAACCAAGATGATGTGGTGGAACCGACGCGATTTCGTGAATCATGCAGAACCAGAACAGGTTGCCAGAATACTCATGGAAACAAAGCAGCTGACTCAAGAGTTTTATAGCCAGTATGAGACGGAAGCCCTTGTTTTCGGTGGAGCGTGATAGTGCGTCACCACTACGCCAGTCGAGCGGATGCTCTACCCTATCGCCGCGTGCCCAGACTCTGAACGCCGAGCAGTAGGATTCAGCCACGCATCATTAAAGCGGCTGCATCCCAGCGCGAGCGGAGGTCCTCTGCGAGGACTTGCCGATCCCGCGGTCGTTTGATGTAGACGAATCGTCACGTGGCCAACCTCCCATGGAGAAGTCCATTGGTACGACGCGCCCGGCGAGCAGCGACTCCATTGCAGCGCTATCCACCGGACGGGACAGCAGAAAGCCCTGCGCGCGATGGCATCCCAAATCAAGCGGTGCCCTGGCCGTGCTTACCGTCTCGACGCCCTCCGCGACGACCTCGAGTCCGAGAGCGTGCGCTAAGTCGACGATGCACGACGACAGACTCGTCACCGCCGAGCCGGGCGGTGACCGAGGAAGCGTCTGCCGCCTCGCGCAGCAACTCGGCGAAACCCTTGATGAACTGGTCTCCGGCGTGCTGACCGAGGTGCTCGTTGACGACCTTGAAACGGTCCAGATCCAGGAACATACGGTGGACTCCGTTTAACTGGCGAACGGCATATGCGACTCGACGCGACTTAATGATCGATTTGATGTGGTGGGCCGCATCTGAAGATGCCGGGTCGCCAAGGCAACCACTGTAGGCTCGACGCTGTGTCCGTCAGGGAATCCATTAGTGGCGTCGCCGCGCTGCCGTTGGCCCCGAAAAACCCGCTGCCATATCGCGAACGTTTGAAGGCTGTGAGGGACTTTCATACTGGGGTCGACAAGCTTCGCGACGCTGGTGGGTCGGTTACCCGAGTGATCCTGGGACCTAAGTGGCTGATTCCGCCGATCGTTATCGCGACGTCACCGCAAGGTATTCGCGACATTGTCAGCGTTAGAGATGGTTCTGTCGATAAGACGAGCACGGTGGCGACCGAGCTTCGCCGACTGCTCGGCGGAAATCTGTTCGTCTTGCCGCACGCCGAGTGGCTACCGCGTCGCCGCACACTGCAGCCGGTATTCACCCGGCAGCGTGTCCGCCAGTTCGGCGGGCACATGGCCGAGGCGGCGGAGATGGTATGTGCCACCTGGCGCGACGACACAGTGATCGATCTGGATGCGCAGTGCCGCACCCTTACGTTGCGGGCGTTGGGTCGTTCGGTGTTGGGTTTAGACCTCGATGAGCGGGCCGATGCGGTCGCCGAGCCGTTGCGTGTCGCGACAAGTTACGCGGTCACGCGGGCACTGCGGCCGCTGCGCGCACCAGAGTGGATGCCCACGCCGGCGCGACGGCGTGCGCGTGCGGGGGCTGCGACGATTCGCGCGCTTGCAGATGAGATTCTGGAAGCGTGTCGTATCGACCCAGCCCGGGACGCGCCGCTGGTGCAAGCGTTGATCGCCGCGACCGACCCTGAAACCGGGCAGTCGTTGTCGGACAAGGCTATCCGCGACGAGATGATCATCTTCTTGTTCGCGGGTCACGACACAACGGCGACGACGCTGACCTATGCGTTGTGGGCATTGGGTCGCCATCCTGACTTGCAGGAGCGCGCCGCGGCGGAAGTCGCTCAACTCGGCGATCGTCAACTCACTCCTGATGATGTTTCACGGTTGGGCTTTACGGTTCAGGTGCTTCAGGAGGCGCTGCGGCTCTGCCCGCCGGGGCCGACGGGCACACGGATGGCGACGCGCGATGTTGAAGTTGCCGGCTTCCGCGTTGAAGCCGGCACGATGCTGGCGTTCGGAAGAATGGCGGTACAACGCGATCCAAGCCTATGGGACGATCCGTTGAAGTTCGACCCGGACCGATTCAGTCCAGAGCGTTCTGATGGCGGCGACCGTTGGCAGTACATTCCGTTCGGCGGCGGGCCTCGCTCATGTATCGGGGATCATTTTGCCATGCTGGAAGCCACACTCGCGTTGGCGACCATTGTTCGAAGAGTCGACGTCCATTCTCTGGAGGATGATTTCCCGCTCGCCGTGCCGTTCACGATGGTCGCGGCGGCTCCGATTTGGGCCCGCGTACGGCGCCGCTGACTTTTCCGGTCAGCCAAGCCGGACTCGGTCAAGGCTGCGGCGGCTCTTCACTGATACTGGCGGCCCGACGGCGAACCGTAATACCAGCACGATGGATTCTTCGGCGGGGACGTCGGCCAGACGCCGGAAATCGCTCTGCAATTGCGTCAGCTGGTCGGCGAAAGCGGTTGACAGCTGGTCGATTTCGGCTCGGTTGTGGGCGTACAGGAAGACCGGTGAGACCGGCTGGACTGATAGCCCTCGCTGCTGGGCGATGATCCAGACAAGCTCGACGGCCGAGCCTCCCTTCGCGTAGTCGCGAAGCGCCTGCCCGGGCACGCTGATAACAGCCAGCGCAGAACTGGCTAGTATGCGGTCGCGGGTATCCTCGCCCAGGGCGCTGCCGGCATTCCACTCGGCTAGGTGGGCCATGACGTCTGGGCGGCGGAGGATGTCGAGCACCGCAAGCTCGCCGGCATCGAGCTCTAGGCTGAGCACGTCAATCCCGGTGTCGGGGTTGGGATCCCCGGGCCAGCGGAGTTCCGAGACCATGTCCTGGTGCAGGTGCGCCGTCAAGTAGCGGATGCGATCGGATGCGGCCAGAATCGTCGCCGCGCGCGCAATGTCTTCTCTATCGGTGAGCAGGCGTAGCAGCGCGCCCTCCCGTTGGGCTGCGGCGGTGAGTGCGTCGATGGTGGCGGTGTCGATCGGTTCGGGGCTGCCGTAATGGCGGTTGGTTTCGCGGGCGAGCATCGGTTGATAGAGGCCGGCGAGGGTGGGGTCGGTGCCGTCAGTCAATTTCAGGATGGCGCGCAACGGCGATCCTTCAGCGCGATCGGTAAGGGTGACGGGCCCCAGAGCGTGGTGGGCGGCAGCGGCGATCCGCGCGTTCAACACGGCGGCGCCAAACGCGACGGCGCCGCCGCGGAATCCGACGTCCATCGTTGAAGTGTGTTGGACGTCAAGCTCGATGGTGATGTCGGTGGGTTCGGCTTGGACACACCAGGGCTGTACGTTTCCACCCGATGGGGCGCGGATCGCGGCAGCCGCGACCACACCGGGTATTCCGGGTAGTGCCGGCGTTTCACGACGCTCCTGCGGTGCGAGGCGATCCTGGGCCATGTCGGGTTCGCCGAGCTGGTTGAGCGCCCGGCCGATATCGATGCGGACTCGGCCCGAGCGCAGTTCTTCACCCAGCCCGATTCTGCGTACGGCCTCGGCAAGCACCGACGCACCCAACACCACATCCGAGGCCAGTTGCGGCCAGGTCGACAACGTGCGGTCAATCTCTATCAGTGACGCAGCGCCACGTGGCGACAACCGTTCGGCCTCAAGGTGACGCAGGACGTGTCGAACTTTTTCACGGCTGCTCATGCCCGGAAGCAACCCGAGATCCAGCTCGCCCAGCAGACCGTGCAGAATCGGGCGCTGAGGCTCGTGATCGAAACGTTCCACATCGACTAGTCCGCGATCGGCGGTAGCCATCAACACCGGGATCCCGCGCGCCCGGGCGGCCACCCGAAGTGCCGCCTTCATATCAAGCGCGTCGCACTCCTCTACGAGGATGTCCAATCCATCAACGAACTCATCTACGGTGCCTAACGTAAGCCCTGCATCGAAAGCCTCAACCGGTAGATAAGGATCGAGCTCGGCGACCCTACGCGCGGCCACATGGGCCTTGTTGAGGCCTAGGTCGAACACGCTGGCGGGCACCCGATTCAAATTCGAGAGTTCGAGGCGATCGAAGTCGGCCAGGCGAAGGTGGCCACACAGTCCCTGGGCTGCCAGGGTGTGCGCGATGACATGCCCGACGCTCAGGCCGGCGACGCCGATGCGCAGGGCACCAAGCTTGTCCTGCTCGGCTGCGGTGATGTTGTTGCGATTGCGGTCCAGGCGCACCGTGCGAAACCCGCGCGGGCCCAGTACCGCCACAACCGTTCGTCGCCATGGGTAATAGGCCCAACGGCCCGGTTCTGCGACTAGCTCATCATCGGGTCGGGGGCGAAGGCTGCGCAAACCGGCCTGTTGTGCCTCGCGGTGATCAATGAACTCCACCCTGGGATCTGCTTGAAGCCGCTGCAATGCAGAACTGTCGGCAGGCTCATCGGGGTGGAGAATTTGCGCTCTGTAGGCGTTTACGTCGGGCTCGTGCATCTTGCTCTGTTGTATAGCATCGCGGGACAAAAAGCATCACACTGCGGGCCGATCCCGGAGCCGCGGCACTTCGTCGAAAGCATCGGCGGCCGGGTCGAACAGTGCCGATGGTTGGAGTCAGCTAAGGTGCTCCTCGAAGAAAGTCAGGATGCGCCGCCACGCGTCCTCGGCTTCCGGTTCGGAGTAGACCATCCCGGCGATGCGTTCAATGATGCGGACCGGACCGGGGAACTGCCAGTCGTTCATGAAGCTGTGGCCGACGCTGGGGTATTCCTTCACGTCACGTGGCACCTCGCCGCGCGCCAGCACGGCGTCCAGCGTGGCTGCTGTGCCGCCCGCCACGATGCGATCTTTGGCGCCGAAGCTCGCCACCACGGGACAGGACTGGCTCAACGGTTCAATGTCTTGGGGCAGCAGGCCGTAATTGGCAGCGGTTGCGTCGAATGGCCCCTGAGAGGACAACACGAAACAGAATCCCGCACCCATGCAGAATCCGACGAGACCGACCTTGCCGGTGCACCGCTCGTCCGCGATGAACTGTTCGCGGGCGGCGACAAGATCGTCGTACGCGGTGCCGTGGCCGGCGAAATGCGCTCGGATGGTGCTGATCATGCATCGGATTTTGGGTCTGCGGCCGTAGAGGGCCGGGGCTAGCGCCAGATAGCCGCTGGCGGCAAGGCGGTCGGTGATCCGTCTCAAGTCGGCTGTCATGCCGAGAACGTCGTGGACGACCACGACACCGGGCCATGGACCCTGGCCGTCAGGGACGGCGAGGTATCCGGGCAAGCGGCCCTCGGGGGCCGGATAGGTGATATCTGGCACGGTGGCCTACCGCCGACAGGGCTGAAGAATGGGATCGCGGGAGACGTCCTGCTTGAGTAGCTCGAACACCGCGGCCCGAGCGGCGAGGCGGTGCGGATGATCGTGGAGGTCGTCGCACGCGATTCGGATTTGCCGGGTGTAATCGTCGCGGCTCCGCGACCTGGCGTCGGCCCTAGGGGTATCGCGTCGGTGAACTGTCATCGGCATTCCCCAGATCTTGTTCCGACCAAGGCTGCGCGCGCTGCAAGAGCGCAAACGAGTGCATTACGTTAACCCCCATACGCGTTACCAGTGCCACGGTGCGGTTATATCGGCTCTTCGACGCGAGCTATCGCGTGTGGGGACGAAGATGCCATTATGGCGGCTATGGCTTCTCGACACACCCGCTTTCGGATCTTCTACCGGGTCGGCTTCACGCCGTGGGACGGCCATCCGCTTGGGCAGGGCCTGCGAGATCTGGTCGAGGGAACCCCTGACACTCCCGCGCTGCCAATGGGATCGGCGCTTGACCTTGGATGCGGTACCGGAGATTGTTCGATCTATCTCGCGGCACACGGCTGGAAAGTCACCGGGGTGGACTTTGTGGCAAAGCCGCTCGAAAACGCCCGCGCCAAGGCCCGCGCCGCTGATGTTTCGGTCAATTTTTTCCATGCCGACGTCACGCATTTGAGTCGGGCCGGGATCGGTACGGGCTTCGAGTTAATCGTCGACAACGGCTGCCTGCATAACATGAGCGGCGGCGATCGCGAGGCGTACGTCCGGGAAGTCAGCGCCGTGGCGGCACCCGACGCGCGGCTGTCGATTGTCGCGTTCATTCCCGGCGGGAGGTTCGGCGTGCCGGGCATCGATCACGCCGAGATCGAACAACGATTCGCCCTCGGCTGGACGTTATTGTCGGCCGGCCACGAGCGGGAGCTAGACCGCGAGAAGACCCCGACGCGCTACTACCTGTTTCAACGCCGCCCCTGAGCGCCACTCAGCTGGTCAGTGAGCGCGTGGTAGATATCCGGTCCGCCGTACTTGCCGCCAGCTCGCGGTCGACCGCGCGGCACAGTGCCGCTGGAGGGCGGGTTAGTCTCACGCGTCACGATGGGCTCCGCTTCCTGTGGATCTGAAACAAATCCTCTCGCCCCAGTCCGTCACAGTCACGCGTCTCATGGTTATTTGATGTAGCCGAATCGTCACGTCGCGAATCTCCTATGGTGGAGAAGTCCATTGGTACGACGCGCCCGACGAGCAGCGACTCCATTGCAGCGCTATCCACCGGACGGGACAGCAGAAAGCCCTGCGCGCGATCGCATCCCAAATCAAGCAGTGCCCTGGCCGCGGTGGCAGTCTCGACGCCCTCCGCGACGACCTCGAGTCCGAGAGCGTGCGCTAAGTCGACGATGGCCTGCACGATCGCCAGATCGCGTGTGTTGGGGCCGAGATCGCGGACAAATGCTCTGTCGATCTTCAGTATGTCGACCGGAAGAGACTTCAGATATGCCAACGAACTGTAGCCAGTACCGAAGTCATCGATAGCGATTTGGACACCGATGTCCTTCAGTCGGGCAAGTGTTCGGCGCGTGGTGTCGATCTCCTGAACCACGACCCTTTCGGTGATCTCCAGACATACCGCACCGGGATCAACAGCGAACTCGTCGAGGGTTGCGGCGACCGTATCGACGAGGTTGTTCGCGACGAGCTGCATCGGCGATACGTTGACCCGTAGCACGACATCGCGCCCCTCGCCGCGTGAGCGCCAGAGTCCGAACTGCGCAAAGGCCGAGCGCATTACCAGACGGCCGAGCTTCCCCGCCAGATTGATCGATTCGACCACCCCGATGAAGGAGTCCGGCATCAGCAGCCCTCGAGTCGGGTGTTGCCAACGGATGAGCGCCTCGGTCCCGAGGATCTCGCCGGTGCGCATGCTGAACTCCGGCAAGTAATGCAGCACCAGTGCGCTGTTATCGCTGTTGGTGCTCGCTTCCAGGGCCAGTTCGATGTCGTTGCGGATCGTGTCCCGTTCGGACATCTCCGCGCTGAAAGCTGCGATGTTGGCCCCGCCGGAATTCTTGGCCGACCGAGCGGCCTGATCGGCGCGACCCAAGAGCTCTGAAGTGCTGTCGCGTCCCGGTACGCCGGTAGCAACACCGGTACTGGCGGAACGGCTGAGCTTCTCACCGTCGATCACGACCTGCTTGTCAACTCGGTCCTGCAGCAAATGAGCAAACGCCACGGCGCCGCTGATGTCCATCGGTGCGGTCGGCACGACGACAAACTCGTCACCGCCGAGCCGGGCGGTGACCGAGGAAGCGTCTGCCGCCTCGCGCAGCAACTCGGCGAAACCCTTGATGAACTGGTCTCCGGCGTGCTGACCGAGGTGCTCGTTGACGACCTTGAAACGGTCCAGATCCAGGAACAATACCGCGACTTCGCCCGGCTGACCCTCGGCCAGGCGTTCGTCGAGGTGGGCGATCAGGGCCCTGCGGTTCAGCAGGCCTGTGAGGTCATCGTGCTCAGCCAGGTAGCGGACCTGCCCCTCGGCGACAATGCGGGCCTGCAGCTGAGCGAATAGCGTGGCGATCGCCTGCAGCGCATTGAGCTCCTCCGGTTGCCATTCGCGGTCGCCGTACTTGACGAAGCCCAGCGTGCCGGAAGTCACGTCCCCGGACAGCATTGGCACGCAGGCCAACGAGACGGCGCCAATGCCGGTGCCCTCCGCAATATTCTGTTGATAGTCGGCGTTCGCTGGCTCGGGACGCAAAATGTAAGGCACCCTGTAGTTCTCGGTCAGCGCGAACACCGAGTCGGCGTCGGCGAAATACACCACACCGATCGGGTCGGGGTCGGCGTTGCGTGCCGGCCACTCAGCGACGAGCACTGTCGCGTGAATGGTGTGATCGTTGCGGCGCAGAAAACCGGCGTCCACACCCAAGTGGCTAACCAGATCGCCGAGCACCCGTTGACTGATCGCGGCAGAATTACCCGCGGTGGCCGCCATCAACTCGGCGGCGGCCGCCGTGACCAGATCGTCCAGGGAGCCCGACATTCCTATACGGTAAACGGTTCCGGCGCTACAGCAAACACACTCGGTCGATATTGCGACGGCTTCGCACCGACGCCGGACCGCTCCGCCACGGGTAGTACACCCACCGGCAGGTTTCGGCTACCAGCTCCGGGTCAGGTGGCGGTTGAGAACTTCGCAGTCGCAGAACCCTTGCGAAGTTGAAGGAGGTCGGAGTCCAGATCGCCATCGACGACTTCGGCACCGGCTATGCCGTCCTGTCGCACCTGAAATCCCTTCCGGTCGATACGCTCAAGATCGACACGGGATTCGTGCGCAACCTGGGCGCCAACCCAGAGGATCTGGCGATCGTCCGATCGATCATCGGGCTTGCCGAGGCGTTCGGGCTTCAATTAGTTGCCGAGGGGGTCGAGACCCCGGTTGCCGCGACGACGTTGATGCGAAATGGATGTCACCGGGCGCAGGGATTTCTGCTGTCACGCCCGGTCACGGGCGACGCCATGCAGTCACTGCTGTCGACGCGCTGGATACCGACGCCTTTCCTCACTGACGACGAGGCCCTGAGCGCAATCTAGCGCACACCTGAAATCCCTTCCGGTCAACTTCAAATCATTGGATGCGATGGACGGCGACAGCCGGACGGGTATGCGGTCGCATAACCGCCGGCATAACACACCCGGATGGTCCCGCTTCCCTTATCCGGCGTATACCGGGGTTTGCACCACGGTGGGACGGAAACCGAACCTGGGCGCATAAGCGGTAGGAGCGCCCATACCGCGCGTCGCGTTGGGGAGCATCGGCATCCCGTTGAGCATGCTTTCCGGCCCGGGCGACGCCGCCGGCGTCGCGCTGACGCTGGCGCCCGGCAACGCCGAGCCAACGTGGCTGAATGCCGGGGCGGCCGAGGCCCAGCTCTGTGGCACCGAGAGCGGCCCGAGCGAGGCCGCGCGCCCCACACCCGCCGTCACCTGGGCGCTGCCCATACCAGATGCGCCGAAGGCGCCGGTCCCCGAGCCGAAACCGTTGCCCAGTGTCAATCCCAACATCCGGATTTGGTTGGCGAGAACGGCGGACCTCGGGCCAACGGATCCGACGAGCGAACCCGCCGAGCCGATCACCGAGAGGCCCAAAGTCGACATCGACGTAGCCGAGCCGGTCCCCAGGCTGATGCCCGAGGTGAGTGCCGTGGACGACGATGTCAGGGTCGTCAACACTGACAGCGGCGACGCTGACGACGAGGATGACATCGAGGAAGCGATCGAGGCGAGTTCCGCCAGCGCATCAGGCGCCCAAACAGGGGTCAGCGGTGTAGACAGCGCGAAACTCAGCGGGGAGGACATTGCTGTGGTCAACGGTGCCACGGTCTGCGCACTCGTACCCACGGAGGTGCTGACAGCTTGGACGACCGCCGCAGCCTGCCCAGCCAACCC
The DNA here is from genome assembly GCA_963785625.1 of uncultured Actinomycetota bacterium. Classification (GTDB taxonomy): domain Bacteria; phylum Actinomycetota; class Actinomycetes; order Mycobacteriales; family Mycobacteriaceae; genus Mycobacterium. The sequence continues at coordinate 342,705 of CAWAWC010000003.1, forward strand.
CGCCGGACTGGTGGTCGGCGCCGGCACGGTAAACGGGCTCAGCACTGACGCAGCCAGCGCCGCGGCCTGATAGCCATACATCGCCGCGGCGTCCTGGGCCCACATCTCCATATACTCGGCCTCTGTGGCCATAATCGCGGGCGTGTTCTGACCGAAGAAGTTCGTCGCGATCAACGCCATCAGCAACGCGCGATTCGCCGCAATCACCGGCGGGGGCACCGTCATCACGAACGCCGCCTCGTAGGCGGCCACGGCCGCCTTGGCCTGCGCGCCAGCCTCCTCGGCTTGCCCCGCAGTGGTGACCATCCACAACACATAGGGTGCGGCGGCGGCCGCCATCGCAACCGACGACGGACCCAACCACCCACTGGTCAGGTCCGAAATCACCAAGCCGTAGGACGACGCCGTCAAGTACAACTCCGCGGCCAAATCATCCCAGGCCACCGCGGCAGTCAGCATCGGTCCCGATCCCGGGCCCGTATACATCAATCCGGAGTTGATCTCCGGTGGTAACGCCGCGAAATCGAGCATCTTAAACGCCGAAAAATCAGCCGGCCGCGATCGCGTTGGCGGCCTCGGTGGCCGCATACGACCCGGCGCTAGTCCCCAACGTGTTCACGAACATCTCGTGAATCGCAGCCGCTTGGGCGCTGACGGCCTGATACATCTGGGCGTGCGTGGCGAACTGCGCCGCGGTCAGTGCCGATACCTCATCGGCAGCTGCGGGAACCACCCCCGTCGTTGGGGCCGCCGCAGCCGCGTTCTGGGCGCTCATCGACGAACCGATCCCTTGCAAGGTGCCGGCCGCCGCGGTCAGCGCTTCCGGCTGTGTGGACACGAACGACATGCGCTCCTCCTCACGGACATGGACCGACCCCAAAACGACCGCTGCGGTGACGTCCGGCCGTAGCAATCACGGGCCGAGCGTGGCACAAACGGATGATTTAGCTTTAGGCCATTGTACATACTTTTTGGATGATGTAAATCATATGACAAACTCATAGTATCCACCTATGGGCGGCGATGGAGAGGATGCGCCCGTGCTGCAGATGACCGGCAAGGTGTTTGGTGAAGCGGCGTTGATACGGCGATCGCCGCGTGGTGGATCGGTGTCGCCGTCGCGGCGGTGGTGACGGTCGCCGCGGTACTCACCCCCACCGGAGGATCATGGTCGCCTCGGCTCTGGTCAGCTGGGTGTGGGGCTGGGCGGCCCCCGACATGTTTGACTCCTCGCCTGACCCGGAGGCGAGATCGAGCCCGGAATGCACGCGCGCGATCGATCACCGGCGCCGCTTCGGCCGTGACGTGGTCGGGGTGCGCGAGTACGAGGGCCAACTGGTCGCGGTGATCGCCGTGGACGGGTTGGCCGACGCACCGTCGAGGCGGCATCAGCGCCAGAAGGTGTCGTCGGCTACTTTGCCGGTGGCGGCGGTGGCGGCGGTGCTGCGCCAGTTCGATGTGCGCCTTGACGCCATCGACATCGTCTCGGCGCGAAAGCGACACGTCTGCGAGGCCGTCGATCCGTCCGCCGCGCAAACCGTGGACGATCGCCCCGCGGGTGTCCGGCACGGTACGTGGCTGGTGTTATGGGATGGATCCGCAGCGCAGATCGAACGCGTCGATCACATGGAGCGGGACGACGAACGATACCCGACGACAGTCGAGGGATCAGTGCGGTTAATCGATTCGTATTGATGGTGTGAATCCGCAGGTGAGGGGCCTTGGGTGCCGGCAGCTAGCAGCGGGGCAACCCCGCCGATCGCCGCCCACGCCCGACTCGTGCTGATCGCTGCTCGCGACAACCATTCGCACCGCGCGCTCACGCAGCTCAGGCGGATATCTCCTCGAGGAACTGCCTGACAAAACCCCGCGGTCTGTTATCTACCAGTCTTCCGGGGGTGGTGATGCTTTCTGCATCTGGCATAAACTAACCGTTGGCTATTTGCTTCCATTATCGCCCAATGGTATGTAAGCTGCGGGCTCAGGTGCATCACCGGTATACACATACCTTCGCACTCAAGCGTCGGCGTAACAACCGCGGGTTGGGCCGCTTCCGTTAGGAGGAACACATGTCGTTGGTGAACGTCCGATGATCGAGATGGCCATCGTGGGGCTCGGCGCGTGGGGTCTGTGCGTCCTGGAGCGGACGGTGAGCCGGGCCAGGCGGGTAAAGACGCCGGTGCGGGTGCACGTGGTCGAGCCCGCTCAGCTCGGAGGCGGGGTTTACTCCGCCGAGCAGCCGGACTTCCTGGTGCTCAACAACGCCTGCGGTCAGCTCTCCCTCTACGCCGCCCCCGACGGGGACGCCGCCCTCCCGCCCTACGCCGTGGGCCTGCACCAGTGGGCGGTGTGCTGCGGCTACCGCTGGGTGGGTTATGAGTGCCGGATCGGCGCCGGGGGTGACCCCATCCGGCCCACCGACTACCTGCCCCGGCGATTGATGGGTGAGTACCTGGCCTGGTTCTACGACACGCTGGTGGACTGGGCTCCGCCCAACCTCGAGATCGTCCGGCACCACGCGGCGGCCGTCGACATCTCGCCGGCCCTCCAAGGGCGCGAGGCGGTGCTGCTCGACAACGGCACCACCCTCACCGTCGACCACGTGGTGCTGACCTCGGGGCACACCTGGAACGACCAGCCCGGGGCCGACGGGGGCGTGCACTATCAGCGCGCATACCCCATCGAGTGCCTCGACCAGAGCGCTCCGGCCGGATCCTCGGTGTCCGTGGCCGGCATGGGCCTGGTCGGCTTCGACGTCCTCACCGCCCTCACCATCGGACGAGGCGGGACCTTCGAGGACCGGTGCGACCGGGCCGACCGCTTGCGGTACGTGCCGTCGGGCCGGGAGCCGACCATCACCCTCTACTCGCGCTCGGGCGCGCCGTACTGCGCCAAGTCGGCCACCGGCGTCGACCCTTACGGCCAGTACCAGCCGGTGGTGTGCACCCCCGAGGAGTTCGCGGCGCTCACCAATCCGGGCGGCTCGCTTGTGCGGCGACACGTGGACTTCCGGGCCGAGCTTCTCCCACTCGTCTTCGCCGAGATGCAGGCGCGCTACTACATACAGGCCGGCTTGCTGGCCGGGGGCGACGTCGAGTCGACCGAGGTCCGCACCGTCCTCCGCCAAGGCTGGGTCGACGGGTACTACGAGAAGGTCGTCGACAGTCTCGAGCCGCGCTACGGGCGCTTCGACCCGGCCACCCACCTCTTCGCCGGGTCGGACCGCTACTACGTGTCGACCGCCGACTACCAGGGCCAGGTCTACGACATGATCGAGGACGACCTCACCGAGGCCCTGCGACCCGGGGGGAGCCCGGTCAAGGCGGCCCAGGAGGTGCTGCGCATCCTTCGGGACCAGCTGCGTTCGGTCATCGAGTTCGGCGGTCTGTCCCTCGACTCCTACGTCGAGTTCCAGTCCAACGTGCGGGGCCGCATCAACCGGCTAGAGGCGGGCGTGCCACCCATGCGCTCCCAGCAGCTGCTGGCGCTGCTCGACGCCGGGTTGGTGCGCATCCCGCTCGGACCGAACCCGGCGGTGGCCGCCTGTCCCGATGGCGTCCGCCTGAGTTCGACGGCCCTCGACGAGCCGACGGCGGTGACGGTCGACGCGGTGGTGCGGGGCTATCTCGACATGCCCTCGCTGGCCCGGTCGGGCTCGCCGCTACTCAAGCGTCTCTACGCCATGGGACGGCTGACCCAGCTCAGCTACGGTGACACGCCCGTGGGCAGCGTGGCCATCAACGAGGACTTCCACCCCTACGACACCGAAGGCCGGCTCCAGCCCAACCTCTCCGTGCTGGGCGTGCTCACCGAGGGGGTGCGCTACTTCACCCACTACCTGCCCTCGCCCCGCAGCCGCCTCCGGGCCGTCTACGACGCTCAGGACTGCGTCGAGGCCGTGATCGGCTGAGCACATGACGGATTCCACGACCGGACGGGCTCGGCCGCTGGTGGCGGTGGGGTACGGGCCGCGCTGCGTTCCCGTGATGCAGCTGGCCGAAGCGGCCGCCGGTTTCTGCGACCTGCTGTGGCTGATCGACACGTCCGTGCCGGGGATGGCCGAGATGACCGATCTTCTCAACCGATTCGGTGCCGTTGTCGACCTCAAGGGCATGAGCGCCGAGCACGCGATCAAGACGCTGGCCGACTGGGAACCGGACGGCATGACCACCTACCTGGACGCCGGCATGGTCGAACTGGCTTGTGTCGCAGAGGGATTGGGCCTTCCCTTTCACAGCCCGGCGACCGCCGCC
>CAWAWC010000004.1:0-57207 GCA_963785625.1 uncultured Actinomycetota bacterium
CGCGCCCGGGTTCAAAATCCCCAACGGGTCCAGCGCCGCCTTGATGCGCTGGTTCAACTCCATCACCTCGGGGCCGAGGTACCCGGAAAGCCACGGCCGCTTCAGCCGGCCCACGCCGTGCTCACCGGTGATCGTGCCGCCCAGCCCGACGGCCAGGTCCATGATCTCACCGAAAGCCAGATGGGCGCGCTCGGTCATCGCGGCGTCGGCGGGGTCGTAGACGATCAACGGGTGGGTGTTGCCGTCGCCGGCGTGGGCGATCACCGAAATCATGAGATCGCGCTCAACCCCAATGCGCTCGATCCCGGTTACCAGCTCGCCCAGCGCCGGCAGTGGCACCCCGACGTCCTCCAGCAGCAGCGATCCCTTGGCCTCGACCGCCGGGATGCAGAACCGGCGGGCGGCCACGAATGCCTCGCCCTCGTCCGGATCGTCGGTCGAAAACACTTCCACCGCGCCGTTTTCCGCGAACAACGCGGCCATCACCGCAGCGTCCTCAGAACCGCCAAGCCCGCGCTCGTCACTCCCGGCCACCAGCATGGCCGCCGCCGAACGGTCCAGGTCCATGTGCAACGTGTCCTCGACGGCGTTGATCGCCATCGAGTCCATGAACTCCAGCATCGACGGGCGAAGCCGCGCGGTCACCCCCAACACCGCGTCCACCGCCGCCCGCACCGAACCGAAGCTCGCCACCACGATGCTCGACGCGTTCTGCGCGGGCAGCAGCCGCAGCGTCACCTCGCTGATGACGCCGAGCGTGCCCTCGCTGCCGACGAATAGCTTCGTCAGCGACAGCCCCGCGACATCCTTCAAACGCGGACCACCCAGCCGCACGGCGGTGCCGTCGGCCAGCACCACCTGCATACCCAGCACGTAGTCGGTGGTCACGCCGTACTTCACGCAGCACAGCCCGCCGGCGTTGGTGGCGATGTTGCCGCCGATGCTGCAGATCTCGTACGACGACGGGTCGGGCGGATACCACAACCCGTGTGCGGCGGCGGCCTTCTTCACCTCGGCGTTGAACAGCCCGGGCTGGCAGACCACGGTGCGGGTGACGGGGTCGACGGTGATGTCGCGCATCTTCTCGGTCGACAGCACGATCCCGTCGTCCAGCGCGGTCGCCCCGCCCGACAGGCCGCTGCCCGCCCCCCGGGTGACCACCGGCACCCTATGAGCACTAGCCCAGCGCAGCACGGTCTGCACCTCTTCGGTGCGCCGTGGCCGCACCACGGCCAGCGGCTTGCCCGCCGACGGGTCGAACGCGCGGTCCTGCCGGTAGCCCTCGGTCACGCCTGCGTCGGTGACGACCATCCCGTCGGGCAGACCGGCGATCAACGCCGCCAGCGCATCACGACTCACGCACCGATCCTACGGTCGCGCGGTCGAGTTCCCGCAGCGACGGCAGGCCGCACGCGACCAGCCCGATCAGCAGGATCGGCACCGCCAGCGCTAAGAATGTCCACCGAAGTCCGGCCGCGTCGGTCAGGGGACCGGCCACCAGCAGGCCCAGCGGACCCGCGGCGTAGGTCAGCCCCGTCATGACCCCAACAACCCGGCCGCGCAGCCGTTGCGGGGCCCGCGTCTGCATCACGTAGTTGTAGATCGGCTGGATCGGCCCGTAGACCAGGCCGGTCACCGCGCACAGCGCCAGGATCACCGGCAACGACGGCAGGAACGCGATCCCGACCGTCGCCGCGCCGAAGGTGAGGGTCGCCGTCAACACGGCGGGTCGCCGCCGCGTGTATTTCGACAGCACGACGTAGCCGAGGGCGCCGGCCACCCCGCCGAACGCGAGCGCCATCAACGCCCAGCCCAACTCGGCGGGCTGGTGTCGGTCGGCGAAGTACTTCGGAAACAGCACGCTTTCCATCGGCAGGTACAGCGCGGTGACGGCCAGGTCGATCAATCCCAGCGTCCGCAGCACCCGCAGGTTCCACACGAACCGCATTCCCTCCCCGATGCCGGACCACAGGCCGTCGGGGCGCACCCCGTGGTCCGGCTTGCCGGCGCCCTCGAGCCGCAGCGCGGCCATGGCGACGAAGGACAACCCGAAGGCCCCCGCGGTGACCCACATCGTGTTGATGCCGCCGACGGTGGCGATCATCAAGCCGCCGATGCCGGGACCCACGATGTACGCCACGTTGAGGATCGCCTCGTAGATGCTGTTGGTGCGGTCCAGCGACCAGCCCGCGCGCGCGGCGGCCTCGGGCAGCATCGACTGACGCGCCGTGGTGCCGGCCGGGTCGAAACCGGCCGCGAGGAAGGCCAATAAAGCCAGGACCGCGACGCTGAGCGCTCGCCCACCGGACAGCAACGCGATCAGCGGGACGGTGGCCACCGCGCTCGCGGACAGCGCATCGGAGACCAGCGACACGCGGCGCCGCCCGAAGAAGTCGACCGCGGTACCGGCCACCAGCGTGGACAACACCAGCGGCAGCGTCGCGGCGGCGGCCACTATCGCCGCGTCGCGCGCGCGGTCGTCGTGTTGCAACGCCAGCCACGGGAAAGCGACCAGCGAGATGCCGGTGCCCGCTGTTGCAGACAGCGTGGCGAACAGGATCAGGAAGACCGGTCGTCTCATGGGATATCGCGGCTGAATCTAACGCCGGAACGAGCACCGGAGCCACTGAATTCTGGGCCGTTCAGTAGCCGCCAACCCGCGGGCTGCAGGATGGTCGTGTGCTCGCCCACCCACGCACCGGCCAGGAGTTCGCCTCCCCGGTCGGTCCCGGTGCGGGATGGCCCGGCGATCCGGCGACGCCAAGAACCCCGGTGGCCGCCGACGCCGCCCAAGTGGTCACCCTGAGCGCCCAGGCCGGTTCGATCCCCGAACTCGACGCGATGGTCAGCGTCTGCCGGGCGTGCCCGCGGCTGGTCGGCTGGCGCGAGGACGTTGCCGTGGCCAAACGCCGCGCCTTCGCCGACCAGCCGTACTGGGGGCGGCCCGTCCCGGGCTGGGGATCGCAAAAGCCCCGGCTGCTGATCGTCGGATTGGCGCCCGCCGCGCACGGCGGTAACCGGACGGGGCGGATGTTCACCGGCGACCGCTCGGGCGACCAGCTGTACGCGGCGCTGCACCGGGCCGGACTGGTCAATCAACCGCTCAGCGTCGACGCCGCAGATGGCTTAAGCGCCAAGCAAATTCGCATCGTCGCGCCGGTGCGGTGCGCGCCCCCGGCCAACGCGCCGACCCCGGCCGAGCGGGACACCTGCTGGCCCTGGCTGGACGCCGAATGGCGCCTGGTGTCCGACCATGTCCGGGTCATCGTGGCCTTGGGCGGGTTCGCCTGGCAGGTGGCGCTGCGCCTGCCGGCCGCAACCGGAGTGCCCAAGCCGCGGTTCGGCCACGGCGCCGTCGCCGAGCTGGGATCGGGGGTGCGGTTGCTGGGCTGCTACCACCCCAGCCAGCAGAATATGTTCACCGGTAGGTTGACTCCGGTGATGCTCGATGACGTCTTCGGAAGCGCGAAGAAGCTGGCAGGGATCAAGTGACTTTTCATGTTTAGGGTTCTGGTTTCCGGCGCCAGCGTGGCCGGCATCACGGCGGCGTACTGGCTTGGGCGGCATGGCTATTCGGTCACCGTGGTGGAGCGCCACCCCGGCCTGCGGTCGGGCGGCCAGGCGATCGACGTGCGGGGTCCGGCGCTGGAGGTGTTGCAACGCATGGGGCTGCGCGCGGCCGCCGACCACGTCAGGACGCGAATCCGCGGCTCCTCGGTCGTGGACCGTGACGGCAACGAGCTGTCCCACGACACCGAGGCGACGCCCACCGGCGGGCTCATCGCCAACCCCGACATCGAGCTGCTGCGCGACGACCTCGTCGAATTGCTCTACGACTCAACAAAACTGAACGCGGAGTTCATGTTCGACGACAGTATCGCCGCACTCAGCGACGACGGCGAGTCGGTCCAGGTCACCTTCGAGAACGCCCCTGCGCGCAGCTTCGACCTGGTCATCGGCGCCGACGGGCTGCACTCCAACGTGCGCCGACTGGTCTTCGGCCCGGAGGAGCAGTTCATCGAGCGACTGGGCACCCACGCGGCGATCTTCACCGTGCCCAACTTCCTGGACCTCGACTACTGGCAGGTGTGGCATTACGGGGACGCCACCATGGCGGGCGTCTACAGCGCGCGCAATAACACCGAGGCCCGGGCCATGGTCGGCTTCATGGACACCGACCTGCAGATCGACTACCGCGACACCGAGGCCCAGCTCGCCGAGATGGAGAAGCGGATGGCCGACGACGGCTGGGTACGCCCACAGCTGTTGGAGTACATGCGCACCGCACCGGATTTCTACTTCGACGAGATGTCGCAAATCAAGATGGACCGCTGGTCGAAGGGCCGCGTGGCCCTGGTCGGCGACGCCGCTTATTGCTGCTCGCCGCTGTCGGGCCAGGGGACCAGCGTGGCGCTGCTGGGCGCCTACGTCCTGGCCGGCGAGCTCGCGGCGGCCACTCAAGCCGGCGAAGTCGACTATGAACTCGGCTTCGCCAACTACCACAAAGAGTTCAACGACTACGTCAAGCGCAACCAGTGGCTGGTCGTCGACAACATCCCGGGCGGTGCGCCGATCCCGCAGGAGGTGTTCGACCGCATCGTCAATTCCATCACCCTCAAGGATTACTGACCGCTTTCGGCCGAGCAGTCGCAAAAGCTCCCGACACGCCGGGCGCGCGGGGGCTTTTGCGACTACTCGCCCCAAGACGGGGAACGTTCGCGCCGCGCAAAGCGTTGACGCGATCGTGCGCCTTTCCGTCCTCGACCTCGTCCCGGTACGCACGGATCAGACGACCCGGGATGCGCTGGCGGCCACCGTGGAGCTGGCGCAGACCGCTGACCGGCTGGGCTTCACTCGCTACTGGGTCGCCGAGCACCACAACATGCCGTCCGTCGGCGCCACCAGCCCGCCGGTGTTGATCGCCTATTTGGTCGCCCAGACGTCGCAGCTGCGCCTCGGGTCGGGAGGCGTGATGCTGCCCAATCACGCGCCGCTGGCGGTGGCCGAGCAGTTCGCGCTGCTGGAAGCCGCCGCGCCCGGCCGCATCGACCTGGGCATCGGCCGGGCGCCGGGCTCCGACCCGGTCACGTCGTACGCCCTGCGTGGCGACCGTGACGACCGTGACATCGAGAACTTCCCCGAATACCTCGACGACGTGGCCGCGCTGATGAGCGCCCGCGGCGTCCGGGTGCCGCTGCGCTCGGGCGACTACCTCCTCAAGGCCACCCCGGCCGCCGTCAGCGAACCGCGGCTGTGGCTGCTGGGCTCGTCGATGTACTCGGCGCACCTGGCCGCCGCCAAGGGGCTCCCGTACGTCTTCGCCCACCACTTCTCCGGCCGGGGCACCGAAGAGGCGCTCGAGGTCTACCGCTCCCGCTTCCGGCCCAGTGACCTGGCCCCCGAGCCACTGACGTTCCTGACGGTCAACGCCGCGGTGGCCGAAACACGCGACGAGGCGACCGCATTGATGCTGCCGAGCCTGCAGGCCATGGCGCGGCTGCGGACCGGTCAGCCGCTGGGCCCGGTGCCGCTGGTCGAAGAGGCAGAAGCGGCGGAAGCGGCGCAGGTCAGTCCCGAGCAGCGACGCATCATCGACAGCGGACTCAAGCGCGCCGTCCTCGGCACGCCGGCGGAGGCCGCCGAGCAGCTCCGCGCGCTGGCCGAGCGGTTCGGCGTCGACGAGGTGATGGTCAATCCGGTGGCGTCGGCCCGCCGCGGTACCGACCCGGCCACCGCACCGGCGCGCGTGGCGACCCTGGAATTGCTGGCAAAGGAATTGTTCTAGGCGATCACTCGGGCACGCCCGCCTGCTCGGGTCGACTCGACTGGCGCTGGCGCGTGTGCGTGGCGATCCAGCGCCACAGTTCCTCCGGCGGCAGCGGTGGGGTGTGGACGAATCCCTGGGTGATGGTGACGCCGTAACGCCGCAGCGCGTTGAGGGTGACCTCGTCTTCCACTCCCTCGGCGACCAGGTCGGCGCCGAGGCTGTGCGCCAGGGCCACCGTGGACCGCACGATCGCGACCGAGCGCGCGTCGCGGGCCAGCCGCGCCACAAAGACCTTGTCGAGCTTCAGCTCGTCGACGGAGACATCCTGCAGGCGTGCCAGCGATGACCATCCGGTGCCGTAGTCGTCGAGCGAAATGCGAACGCCGAGCTGCTGCAGCGCGGCGACGGTGGTGCGGGACCGCGCCGAATCGACGAGCGCGCTCTCGGTGATCTCGGTGATCAGCGCGTCGGGCGGCAGCCCGTGCGTCTGCAGCAGTCGCTCGATGGTGCTCACCAGCTCGAGGTCGAGCAGGTTGGTCGTCGAGAGGTTCACCGCGACGGACAGCGGCATGCCCCGGTCGCTCCAGCAACGGATCTGCTCCAGGGCGGAGTTGATCGTCCGGTTGGCAATGCTGCGGTTCAGCCCCGCGCGCTCGGCGGCGGGCAGGAACTCCTCCGGGAGCAGCAACCCACGGCTGGGATGGTGCCAGCGCAGCAGTGCCTCGACGCTGTGCACGCTGCCGTCGGCCGCGTTGATCTTGGGCTGGTAGTGGAGCGTGAGTCCGTCGCCGTCGACGAGGGTGGCGCGCAGTTCCTCGATGAGGCTGGGGTCGTTGTCGCGGTACATCTCGAACGCCGGGTCGTACAGCGCGATCTTGCTGGACGCCGACTTGGCGTGCGGGATTGCCGTCTCGGCGCGATTGAGCAGGTCCTGAGGATGGTCACAGTGGTCGGGGTAGAGCGCGATGGCGATGCGGGCATCGACTTGCACGGTGACCGGATCCAGCTCGAACGGCTCGCTCATGGCTTCCAGCAAACGACCCGCCTGGGCGCGTGCGGCGATGAGGTCGGACCCTTCGTCCAGCAGGATCGCGAAGTCGTCGTCGCTCACGCGCGCCAGCTGGTCCTCCCGACGCACGCTGTTGGCGAGCCGGTTCGCTATCCGGCACAGCAGCTCGTCGCCGAATTGGCGGCCGATCGAATCGCTGATCTCGTGGAACTCGCAAAGGTGCAGCACCAGGAGCGCACGCCGTGACGACGCCCAAGTAGCCGGCGGGGACCCCGCCGACTCGGCGGGCGGCAGCTCGGTCAGGGCCGTCGCGAGTGACCGCCGGTTGGGCAGCGCGGTCAGCTCGTCGATCATGGCGTGCCGGTGGCTTTCGGCCGCCATGCTGACATCGCGGAAGGTCACCGAGAACCGGGCGGCGACCGCGACCAGGCTCAACGCGGCGAGCGTCGATGCCAGTCCCGAATGGTGTCCCAGGACGGCGACGCCAACCGCTGCGGCAGTGCACGCCACCGGCACGCCGTAGGAGCTGAGTCCGCGTCTCGGTAGGGGGGCCGCCGACGACCATGGCGCCCAGCCGGCCACCGCTATAAGCAGCGACGAGGCCGGCCAGAGGGCGTCGAGCATGGTGCCCACCCGGTATGAGCCCGCGGATGTCTCGAAGAGGTACGCCGTGTCGGCGACCGCGAACCCCATGAACCCGACAGCCAGCAGGACCCAGTGAAATCCGTTGCGCCAGCCTACGATCGGCAGCATGCCCGCGGCCACGGCCAACAGAATCAGGTCGCCTCCCGGGTACAACAGGCCCACGAGCACGGTTGCCGGTGCCCGGGTCGCGGCCGCGCGGATGGGCCCCGCCGCCAGCGCCGCGGCCACCGCAGCCACCGCCAACCCGCACACCAAAGAATCGAGCCGGATCGGAACCGGCACCCTCCGCAGGCGTGCCCGCATCAGCAGGATGAGCCCGGCGTAGACGAACGGATAAAACGCCAGGTACTCCGGATCGGCCGCCGACGGGGATTGACCATCAGGCACCCACCCGGCGTAGACGACATCGCCCATCGCCGACAACGCCATGCCGGTGGCGATCAGGAACCAAGCCGAACGGTCGGCCGTGATGCGGTATGCGCGAACGGCGATCAGCGCGGCCGCCGTCGCGTTTAACGCCGGGTAAAGGTAATCGGCGAAGAAGACGCTCTGACTGGTTTTCGGAAAGAAGACGCTCGCCACGATGAAGACCAACACGCCAAGCGTCAAGAATCCCAAGGCGATTCGGATGATCGCCGGAGGCCAGCGGATGCCGTCGGGCGCGCGGTGCGGATGGTCTCGTGTCGACGTCGCGACCTCGGCAACGGGCTTGAGCGCCGGCGCCACCGTCGTTCCGTTGCCGAAAACGCCGGCCCGGCCCCGGATGCCGGCAGTGCCCGCAATGGCTTCGTAGGCGGAGGCGGCCCAGTTCGGTTCGAAGGTCGACACCGCCGAGTCGGTGAGTTCCCGTAGCGGATGGGAGAGCGGCAGATCGGGCACGAAGCTGCGAATGCATTCGCCGCCTTCGCGTTTGGCGGTATACATGGCCAGGTCGGCGTGCCGGAGGAGCTGGTCGACCGTGGAGAAGGAACCGGCGGTGGCCACCGTGAAGCCGATGCTCGGCCGCGCCGCTACGGGAACGTCGTCGATCACGATCGGGGTGCGGAACGCCTCGAGGACGCGATGCGCCGCCGCCTGCGACTCGTCGACGGAACCTTCGAGGAGCACGGCGAACTCGTCGCCACCCAGTCGGGCGACGGTGCCCTTGTCATCGAGCGCCGCGGTGAGCCGCCCGGCGACGCGGATCAGCAGCTCGTCGCCGGCCGGGTGGCCCAGGGCGTCGTTGACCGATTTGAAGTTGTCCAGGTCGAGACAGAACACGGCGAAGGGCGCGGTGTCGTGAGGTCGACGGGCGACGGCCTGCTCCAGTCGATGCAGGAAGTAAGCGCGGTTGGCCAGGCCGGTCAGGCTGTCGCGAAACGCTTCCCGCGCGACTTCCGACAACAGGCTCCGGTTTTCCCGCAGCACCACGAACTGGCGAACGAGCACGGCGATGACGAGCACGCCCAGCGCCAGAAGCATCGGTCCGTGCTTCATCTGGCCCACAGCGTGGCCCAGCCCGACCAACGCGGCCAGCAGCAGCGGCAGGTAGGGCAGCCACAGCCTGGTACGCAACAAAGTCTCGTCGTCGCGCGACCGCGGCACGGGGGACTCGTTGACGCTGGCGAGGCCGGCCAGCGCCAGCATTCCGATGCCCACCAGTCGGGCCACGTCGGCCGGGTCACTGTCGTGATAGCTGCCGAACCCGGCCTCGAACACCATCAGGATGTCGGCGATGGCGATAATCGCGATCCCGCCGGCCAACAGGCGCCGGCTCGGCCAGTGGGCCGGATGGGGCCGCGACAGTATCAGGATCGCCGTCGTGATCAGGGCGATGTCGGCGAAAACCTCGCCGACCGTCACCAGCCGCGAGCCACTGGCCTCGCGCAGTTGTTTGTCGAGGACGAACACCCAGGAGACCACGAACAGCGACGTCGCTACGATGAGACCGTCCAGTATCAGCCGCCGGGGAGTGCTGCGAGAGGCGCGGGACAACAGCACCAAAGCCGCCATCGCGCCGATTGGATAGAGGCTGAAGACAATCTCGGCTGCGGCCGGTTTACTGGCGTGCTCCAGGTCCGAACGCACGTCGTAGACCGCCCAGATGATTTGCCCCCCCACCAGGCCCAGCAGGGCCGACACCAGCGCCAGCCACCCGAATCGGTGGCGCCCTACCGAATGGCGAGCCGCGCAACCGGCACATGCCGCCGCGAAAACCAGACCCGGCACCGACACAGCCTGGTAGAGCGGTCGGGTCCCGTGGGCGCTCTGCCACCCGAAGACCCAGTCCGCAATGACCAGCGTCACCGCGACACCATATAGCCCGAGGACCAGCCAACCGACGCGCGCAGGCAGCCCGAACCGCCGCCACGGATTACCCGTCCAGCGTTTCATAGCCGCTCCACCCGATCCCTGCGGTGCGAGAACCAATATTTTCTCCGCGCGCAACAGGAGAATAAACCGCTACCGCCGGTTCGGGGTCAACGCGGCGTGAGAACGACGACCGCGCAGCTCCTCCTGACCCTATTCCGACTGACTCGCATCGATCCGGGCCAACGCCTCCCGCAGAATACGCCCGGTGCCTTCCCGGTCCGGATCCCGGCGCAGCAGCATCCCCCTGGCGACCGAGAGCTTGTCGCCGTCGCGCCGCGGCAACACGTGCAGGTGGATGTGGAAAACGGTCTGGAAGGCGGCGCGGCCGTCGTTGATCGCGATGTTGGTTGCGTCGGCCAATTCCGTCGCGCGGGCGGCCCGGGCGATCCGCTGCCCGACGGTGACCATCCCGGCCAGGGTCTCCGGCGGGGTGTCGATGAGGTCCACTGTGTGCCGTTTGGGCATCACCAGGGTGTGGCCGCGGGTGAACGGGCGGATGTCGAGGATCGCCAGGTAGTCGTCGTCTTCGTGGATCCGGATGGCCGGGGCCTCCCCGGCGACGATCGCGCAGAACACGCAGGGCATGGCGCCCACGGTACTGGCTGACTCGCCCGCGGGGCCCCGGGACCGGTCGGCGGCTCGCCCCGGTCGGCGGGATACGCTGCCGAAGTGGACGCTCGCGACGTGGCCTTCGCCGGCGCATCCGCACAGGCGCAGATGCTGGCCGACGGTGATCTGACCGCACCCGAGTTGCTCCAGATCTACCTGGAACGTATCGCGCGCCTGGACAACGAGCTGCGCTGCTACCGCGTGGTGCTCTCCGACAGCGCGCGGTGCGAGGCCGCCGTCGCGCAGCAGCGCCTCGAGGCCGGCGAGCGACTACCCCTACTCGGCGTGCCCGTCGCGATCAAAGACGACACCGACGTCGCCGGCCAGGTGACGACGTGCGGCAGCGGCGGTCATGGCCCCGCGGCGACCGCCGACTCGGAGGTGGTCCGCCGGCTTCGGGCCGCGGGCGCGGTCATCATCGGCAAGACCAATGTGCCCGAGCTGATGATGTTTCCCTACACCGAGTCGCTGACGTTCGGGGCCACCCGCAACCCGTGGGACCTGCGGCGCACGCCGGGCGGCAGCAGCGGCGGCAGCGCCGCCGCGGTGGCCGCCGGCCTGACCCCGCTGGCTTTGGGATCCGACGGCGGGGGCTCGATCCGCATCCCCGCCACGTGGTGTGGCCTGTTCGGCCTGAAACCGCAACGTGACCGGGTGTCATTGGAGCCGCACGACAACGCGTGGTACGGGCTGAGCGTCAACGGCCCGCTCGCCCGATCGGTGCGGGATGCGGCGCTGTTCCTGGATGCCACCTCGACGGTGCCCGGTCCGGAAGGGGAGTTCGTCGCCGCGGCGACGCGCGCACCAGGCAAGCTGCGAATAGCGTTGAGCACCAAGGTGCCGACGCCGCTGCCCGTACGGATCGGCAGGGCCGAGCGGGCGGCCGTTGACCAAGCGGGCGCGCTGTTTCGCGACCTGGGCCACGAGGTCGTCACGGCCGACCCCGAATACCCGGTCTCGGCGGTCCTCGCGAACTACCTGCCCCGCTACCTGCGCGGCATCAGCGACGAGGCGGACGCGCAGGTTCATCCGGAGCGTCTCGAACCGCGCACCCGCAACATCGCTCGCCTGGGTTCCTTCTTCTCGGACCGGCGGATGGCCGCCGTTCTCGCCACTGAGGCGGAGGTGAGCAATCGGATTCAGTCGATCTTCGACGACGTGGACGTCGTCGTCACGCCGGGCACCGCGGCCGGGCCCTCCCGCATCGGCGCCTACCAACGCCGCGGTGCGGTGTCGACTCTGCTGCTGGTGGCCCAGCGGGTGCCCTACCAGCAGATCTGGAACCTGACCGGGCAGCCGGTGGCGTCCGTGCCGTGGGACCTCGACGGCGACCGGCTGCCGATGTCGGTGCAACTCGTCGGCCGGCCGTACGACGAAGCGACGCTGCTGTCGTTGTCCGCGCAGATCGAAGCCGCACGACCGTGGGTTGACCGGCGACCGCCGGTGTCATAAGCGGGATCTACTCCTCGAAACTTGCAACAGGGTCAGGGTCGGCGGCGTGTCGTGTGCGTGGTGTCAGTGTCGCGGGCAGAGGACCAACTCAGACCATGGCCCGACGTGCGCCGACCCGCTTCGCCCGGCTGCGCCGCGCTCGCGATCGGCGCGCCCGACGTGCGCCGACCCGCTTCGCCCGGCTGCGCCGCGCTCGCGATCGGCGCCCAGGCCGCGAGCTTGGCGCCCGGCCGCATCACGTGGGCCGGGCTGGTCGACGGCAACCGCCGGTATTCGACGGCGCCGACCGGGTCCGCCAGCCCGCGGTACAGCTCGGCGGCCTTGGCGCCGTTGAAGTACACCCGCGTGATGGTCGGGTAGTCCGCGAAGAGCCGGCCAAAGTCGTTGACCACCAAGCTTTTCGGTTCGATCGCGGAGTCTGCGCTGCCGATGCGGCGGCACGAGCGCAGCACGTCCCAAAGGGCCACACCGGCCGACTGCAAAGCCGCCAGCCGAGCGTCGTACGCCGCCGACCCGTCGAACCGGAGAAGCTCACTTGTGATCGGCCAGAACGCATTTCGCGGGTTCGCGTAGTACTGTCCTGACGCCAGCGATTGGGCACTCGGGAACGAGCCCAAAATCAGCACTCTGGCACGGTCGTCGACGACCGGTGGAAAGCCACGCAGCAGCGGTGCGCTCATCACCTGACATCATGCCTCGCCGGCGTTGTACGTTGGCGTCGTGGACCGCGGGGGCAAAGAGAACTTCCAGGGCGCCGCGCGTGCCGAGCGGGCCGAGCTGGAGGAGTGGCTGCTCGAGCAGGGAGTCACCGCCGACGAGATCCGGTCGACCAACCCGCCCCTGCTGCTGGCCACCCGCCACCTCCTCGGCGACGACGGCACCTACGTGTCGACCCGTGAGATCAGCGAAACCCACGGCGTCGACCTCGCGCTGCTGCAACGACTGCAGCGCGCCATCGGCCTGGTCAGGATCGACGACCCCGACGCCGTCGTGCACATGCGCGCGGACGGCGAAGCCGCCGCCTACGCCCAGCGGTTCGTGGACCTCGGCCTGGACCCCGATCAGGTGGTGCTCGTCGTTCGGGTGCTCGCCGAGGGCCTGTCACACGCCGCCGAGGCGATGCGCTACACCGCACTCTCGGCGATCATCCGCCCGGGGACGACGGAAGTCGAGATCGCGAAGGCGTCAAAGGCCTTGGTAGGCGAAATGGCGCCGCTGCTCGGCCCGATGATCCAGGACATGCTGTTCATGCAGCTGCGCCACATGATGGAGACCGAAGCGGTCAACGCCGCGGAACGTGCCGCCGGCAAACCGCTGCCGGGAGCGCGCCAGGTCACGGTCGGCTTCGCCGACCTCGTCGGCTTCACCCGGATCGGTGAAGTGGTATCGCCCGAAGAACTCGGCCAGCTCGCCAACCGGCTGGCCGACCTCGCCCGTGACGTGACCGTACCGCCGGTGCGGTTCATCAAGACGATCGGCGACGCGGTGATGTTCGTCTGTCCCGACCCCGTTCCATTGCTGGACGTCGTTCTCAAACTCGTCGACATCGTCGACACCGACAACGACTTTCCTCGGTTGCGGGCCGGGTTGGCGTCGGGAATGGCGGTGAGCCGGGCCGGCGACTGGTTCGGCAGCCCGGTCAACGTGGCCAGCAGGGTGACCGGCGCGGCGCGCCCGGGAACCGTGCTGGCCGCCGATTCGGTCTGGGAGGTCATCGGCGACAGCGGTGAATTCCAGGGGTCGTTCGCCGGTTCCCGCCGCCTCAAGGGCATCAAGAGCGAGGTCAAGCTGTTCCGGGTTCGCCGGGGGGACGGAGGCTGAACCGACGGCGGGCGAATCGCAGACATTAGGCAGGCCCGGGCGACACGGGGGGCGTACGACTCCGTCATGCGCGTGTCGCACGCGGCCGGCTTGCTACCCATCTCCGGCGCTTTGAATTGGTCGCTTCCGGGCCTGCTTCGATACCAAAAATACAACGTTGAGCTGCTGATATCAACGGTTGCCCCGGCTTGAGCGGATCGTTGGCGAACCGGGTGGGTTCGCTCACGGTGAACGCTCTTTGATTACAGATACAACGATGTAATCATGTAATTATGAAATCACAGCACACGCACGGAGGGCGGTACGGTCGCCCGGGGGGCTGGCAGCAAGCCCAGCAACCCGACGCGAGCGGCGCCGCCGAATGGTTCGCCGGACGCCTGCCGGAAGCCTGGTTCGAGGGCGACCCCACGGTGATCGTCGACCGGGAGGAAATTACGGTCATCGGAAAGCTGGCCGAACCCGAGGGCTCCGGTAACGAAGAGAGCGGCGCCCGCGCGGAGGGCCGAGTCGCGCGCTTCCGCGAAGAAACGCGCTCAGAGCGGATGCGCATCGCCGACGAAGCGCAGGATCGCTACGGACGCAAGGTTTCCTGGGGAGTCGAGGTCGCCGGCGATCGAATCCTGTTCACCCACATCGCAGTACCGGTGATGACACGCTTGAAGCAACCGGAACGCCAGGTGCTTGACACGTTGGTCGACGCCGGCGTCGCGCGGTCTCGCGCCGATGCGCTCGCCTGGACGGTCAAGCTGGTCGGCGAACACACCGAGGAATGGCTGGCCAGGTTGCGCGACGCCATGTCGGCGGTCGACGACCTGCGCGCACAGGGACCCGATCTTCAGCCTTAGGCCAAAGCCACAGTGCGGCTTGTTGATTGGCGTGCCTACACGTTGTTGATGTTGGCGACGATCTTGTCGGCGATCTTGTTGCCCTGATCGTCGATGCGGTACGCGCAAGCCCTGACGTCGACGATCACGTTGTTCGCCACGCTCATCACGCGCTGACACCCCCAGCCGTCGCCGCCCTCCTGGGTGTCCGCCAGCGTGATCTTGGGTGGGGCGCCGCTCATTTGGGCGAGCGTCCACCGGAGCGTGTCGCCGTTCTTCGTCACCTCTACCGTCTTCCCGGCGCAGTCTTTCCACTTATTCGCCGAACTCTCGATGAAGGATTTGGCCTTCTCGGAGGACGGAAACGCCACCACGGCCTGATTGACCCAATGGGTGTAGTCGTCTCCCGGCTCGGACGACACGAGTCCGCTCATCCCCGTGTAGCCGCTCCCCGCGTACACCGGATCCTGGCTCGTATACAGCGCCCCCTGGCAGTCTGCCGCCGACAGGGTCAACTCGGAGGTGTCCATCGACGTGATGGGCTTGCCGGGCTTCATGGTCGAGGCGCCCATGATCGAGTTGATGTCCGACGGACTGAGCAGCAGCCCGCTGAGACGGTCGGCCGGAACGGGATCGGGCGGCGGCACGGGCTTCGGCCGGAGGATGAGCCAGATGCCGATCCCACTGACGATGACAACGAGCACCACGGCGACGGTGGCGAGGACGGGCCAGGGGTTGCGTTTGGGTGGGGGTTGGTTCCAGGGGGTGGGGGTGGCGAAGTGTTGGGGCGCTGGGGTGTTGGGTGGGGTGCCCCAGGTGTTGGGTGTGGCGCTGGGGTAGTAGGGCGGGGGCGTTGGTGGGGGTGGGGGTGGAGGGGTGGCGGCCAGGGTTGGGGGTGTGGCCATCGCGGTGTCGGGGGCGGGCAGGGTGGCTTCTTGGCTGCGGCGCAGGATGGATTCGGCGTGGTCCTGGTCGGGGTCGGACAGTGCTTCGTGGGCGGCCAGGGCGAGGTCGCCGGCGGTGGCGTAGCGGTCCTCGGGTTTCTTGGCCATGCCGCGCGCGATGACGGCGTCGAAGGCTTTGGGGATGCCGGCGCGCTGGGTGCTGGGTTGGGGGATGGGGTCCATCAGGTGGGCGGTGACCAGCACCCCGGCGCTGTCGGCGCGATACGGTGGGGCGCCGGTGAGGCATTCGTGCAGCACGCAGGCCAGGGCGTAGATGTCGGCGCGGTAGGTGACTTCGTCGTTGGAAAACCGTTCGGGGGCCATATATTTCCAGGTGCCGACCGCGGTGCCCAGTTGGGTTAGCTTCTCGTCGGTGGTCGCGCTGGCGATGCCGAAGTCGACCAGGTAGGCGAAGTCGTCGCGGGTGACGAGGATGTTTTGCGGTTTGACGTCGCGGTGCATCACCCCCGCGGCGTGGGCGGCATCCAGCGCCGAGGCGATCTGGGTGATGATGGCCACCGCGCGCGGCGGCGTCAGCGGGCCAAACCGGGAAAGCACGCTGTCTAAGTCGGTGCCCTCGACCAGGCGCATCTCCAAGAACATCTGCCCGTCGATTTCGCCGTAGTCGTGAATGGGCACCACGTGGGGTTCCTGCAAACTCCCGGCGATGCGCGCTTCGCGTTTCATCCGCTCGCGAAACACCGGGTCCTTGCTGAACTCGGCGGTCATCAACTTCACCGCCACCGTCCACTCCTTGACGGTGTGCTCGGCCTCGTAGACCTCGCCCATCCCACCCCGGCCCAACAGCCGTTTCAGGCGATAAGGCCCAAACATCGACCCCACCCGAGAAGCCTGCGCATCGCTCATCCTCTGAACCTCCCATGTAGGGCCAGCCATCATGACGGTAAGTCCCCCGTCAGCTCACCCGCATGACAACTGCACAATTCCTCGTCGATGCGTAACCCGCCGCACAGAACGTGTTGCTGGGCAAGCGTCTTCACAGCACGCGTTGTCCTAGACCTGTCCTAGACCTCGCCCCCGGCGGTTTGGAACGTGAACTCGTAATCACAGATGCGGATGTGGTCGCCGGCGTGCAGCGCGGCGGTCGAGCGGATCCGCTGGTGTTGCACGTGCACGCCATTCGACGAGCGCAAGTCGTTGATGATGTAGTTGGTCCCCGTGTCGACGATGACGGCGTGGTGGCGGCTGACGTTGGGACTGTCGAGCACGATGTCGTTGTCGCTGAGACGCCCGATTCGCGTCGCCGCCGCCTGCAGCGGGTAGTTGCGCCCCGAGTTCGCCTTCAGATACGCGACAGCCTTCTGGCCAGAGACCATCGTGCGCTGGTCGAGCACCGTGATGGTCCCGGCGGCAGTGGTCTGCGCCGATTTCTTGGCGTCCAGTGGCTCCTGGCGCAGGATCCGCTCATTGAGCGCGCGCAGGGTGTGGCCAGGATCGATCCCCAGGTCATCGGCGAGGGTCGCCTTCACGCGGCGGTAGGTCGCCAACGCGTCGGATTGCCGGTCGGACAGGTAGTAGGCCGTGATCAACTGGGCCCACAGCGGCTCGCGGTAGGGGTGTTCCATGGTGAGGGCTTCGAGCTCGGCGATCACGGCGGAGGCACGGCCGCAAGCGATTTCGGCCTCGGCCTTGGCGGTGTGGACGAGGATCTTCTCCTCGACCAGGGAGGTGGCATAGGTTTCGACGAACGCAAAGTCGCGCAGGTCCTCGAGCACCGGTCCGCGCCACTGCGCCAAAGCGGCCGACAGGTGTCGGCTGGCCTCGTCGAATCGGCCGGAGGCCGCCGCGTGCACACCCGCGGTCTTCTCGTCGATGAACCGCCCAAGATCGCAAGCGCTTTCGGGGATGTTCAGCCGGTAACCGGGCGGCGCCGCCGCCAATACCCGGTCGACTCCGTGTCCGCTGAGACGTTTCCGCAGGTTGGACACATAAGAGTGGATACTGGCGCGCACGCCCGACGGGGGACGGCCCTCCCAAAGAGCCGTGATGAGCCGTTCGACGGCGACGGGGCTGTTACGGTTCATCAGCAGCAGGGCCAGGACCGCCCGCTGTTTGGGCGTGCCCAGCGGCACCAGGGCGCCGTCAACGCTCATCTCCAACGGTCCGAGCAGACCGAATTCGAGACGTCTGTCCACCATTCCTCCGCGAAGCCACCATCGACAAGGTGTCATTGTGATACGAAAGCCCGGCGATTCGTTAAGAACCCGGGAAAATCAGGGCCACCGCGCCGGCGCCACCGACAACCCAAATGCGTTGACCGGAAGCCGGGCTCAATGCGCCGGACGTGAGGGGCGTGCAGGACTACGCCCGGGTCATCGCGTAGTAGGCGCCCCGCCGGGCCAGCAACTCGGCGTGATCGCCTTGTTCCACGATCCGGCCCGCCTCCACCACAAGAATGCGGTCGGCATCGCGGATCGTCGAAAGCCGTTGCGCGATGATGAAACTCGTCCGATCCCGACGGAGCTCGCACATGGCGCGCTGGATCAGCGCCTCGGTGCGGGTATCCACCGAACTCGTCGCCTCGTCCAGGACCAGCAGCTGCGGGCGGGCCAGGAATGCGCGCGCGATGGTGATGAGTTGCTTTTCGCCGGCGCTGATGTTGCCGCCGTCGTTGCTGACGCGGGTCTGGTAGCCGGCGGGCAACGTGTGCACGAACCGGTCGACGTAGGCGGCCTTGGCCGCCTCTTCCACCTCGTCCGCGCCGGCCTCCGGGTGCCCGTAGGCGATGTTCTCCGCGATGGTCCCGTCGAAGAGCCAGGTGTCTTGCAGCACCATGCCGATTCGTGATCGCAGCGACTCCCTGCTCACCGTGGTGATATCGACGCCGTCGATGAGGATTCGGCCGGAATCGACGTCGTAGAACCGCATCAGCAGGTTCACCAGCGTGGTTTTGCCGGCCCCCGTCGGCCCGACGATCGCGACCGTGCTGCCCGGTTCGACCAGCATCGACAGGTCGTGGATCACCGGGGTGCCCGGACGGTAGGAGAAGCTCACATGCTCGAACTCCACGCGTCCGCCCCTGCTTGGGCCCTGGCCATTGGGGCTGTTGGGCGGCGGCAGCCTCAGCTCGGATTCCCGCGACTCCTCGGGCTCGTCGAGCAGGTCGAACACCCGCTTGGCGCTGGCCACCCCGGATTGCAAGGTGTTGTACATCCCGGCCACCTGGCTCAGCGGTGCGTTGAACTGCCGCACGTATTGAATGAACGCCTGGATGCTGCCCAGGGTGATACGCCCGGTGGCCACCTGGATGCCGCCGACCACGGCGACCGCGACGTAGCCCAGGTTGCCGATGAAGGTCGTCGCCGGCCCCACCAACCCGGAGACGAACCGGGCGCCGAAACTGGCGCGGTAGACGTCGTCGTTAAAGCCGCGGAACTGCTCGCGCGCCGCCGCCTGGTGGCCGAACGTCTTGACCACGGTGAACCCGCTGTAGGTCTCTTCGATATGGGCGTTGAGGCGTCCGATGCTCGTCCACTGCGCGACGAACAGGCGTTGCGAACGCCGCGTGATCGCTCGCGTCGCCAGCAGCGACAGCGGCACCGTCAGAACGGTGATCAGGGTTAGCAGCGGCGAGATGGACAGCATCATCGCCAGCACCGTCACAAAGGTCAGGATCGCCGTCAGCAGCTGGCTGATTGTCATCGACAGCGACGACTGGACGTTGTCGATGTCGTTGGTGACCCGGCTCAGCAGCTCACCGCGTTGCCGCCCGTCGAAGTACGACAACGGCAGCCGGTGGATCTTGTCCTCGACGTCGGAGCGCAGCGCGACCATGGTGCGCTGCACGGTGACGTTCAGCAGGCGGGCCTGACCCCACAGCAGCAGTGCCGCAAGCGCATACAGCACCAACGCCACTGCCAGTGTTCGCGCGATCGCGCCGAAGTCCACGCCCTTGCCCGGCACCACGTTCATCCCAGACAGCAGGTCGGCGAAGGCATTGTCGCCGCGGGCGCGGGCCGCCGCGACGGCCTGCGCCTTGCTGAGCCCGGAGGGCAGCCGTCGCCCGATGACGCCGTTGAACAGCAGGTCGGTGGCGTGGCCGAGGATTCGCGGCACGATGACGCCGATCGCCGTGCCGCTGATGCCCAGCGTCATCACCGCGACGGCCAGCCGTCGTTGCGGCGCAAGCCGTTTCAGCAGCCGGGTCGCCGACGCCCAGAAGTCGCGCGACCGGCCCGCAGGTGGTGGGGCCAGGCCGCGGGTCGGCCTGCCGTTGCCCCTGTCAGTTGCAGCGGTCATGGCGTGCCCCCGACTTGGCCTGATCGCAAGGCGCCCAGCGACTGCGAGTCGGCGAACTCCGCATAGGTAGGGCAGTCGGCCAGCAGCGATCCGTGAGTGCCCGAACCCACCAGCTTCCCGTTGTCGACCACGATCACCTGGTCGGCCTGGGCGGCGGTGGAAATCCGTTGCGTGACAATGATCGTCGTCGCATCGCCGGATAGCTCGCTCAGCGCTTTCCGGACGCGGGCGTCGGTGTGCACATCGAGCGCGGCGAACGAGTCGTCGAACAAGTAGATGGCCGGGCGGCGGATGACCGCGCGGGCGATCGCCAGGCGTTGCCGCTGCCCACCTGAGAAGTTGATCCCGCCCTGCGCGACGCGCATGCGCAGCCCGTCATCGTGCGCCCGCACGAATGTTTCGGCGTCGGCCACCCGCAGCGCTTCCCACATCTCCTCGTCGGTGGCGTCCGCCTTGCCGTAGCGCAGGTTGTCGGCGACGGTGCCGGAGAACAGGTAGCCGCGCTGGGGGACCAAGCCGATCGCCGACCAGAGCCGCTCGGTGGGGTAGTCACGGACGTCGACGTCGTCGATCAGCACGGCACCGCCGGTCACGTCGTAGAGCCGGCAGATCAGCGACACCAGCGTCGACTTGCCCGAACCGGTGCTGCCGACGATCGCGGTGGTGGTTCCGGGCCGCGCGGTCAGCGAGATATCCTGCAGCACTGGGCGATCGGCGCCCGGGTAGGTGAACGACGCGCGGTCCAGGCGCACCACGCCGGCGATGCCGCCCGGCGGGGCTCCGGGGTTCGGGGCATCCTGGACCGCGGCGCGGGTAGACAGCACCTCGGTGATGCGTTCGGCGCACACCGACGCGCGCGGCAGCACCACCAGCGTCATCGTCGCCATCAACACCGCCATCAGGATCTGGGTGAAATAGGCCAGGAAGGCGGTCAGCGAGCCGACCTGCATCTGGCCGCGATCGATGCGCAGCCCGCCGAACCAGATCAGCGCGACGCTGGACACGTTGACGGTCAGCGTGGTGACCGGCAGCATCAGCGCCTGCAGATTGCCCGTGGTGAGGGCGGTATCGGACTGCGCGTGGTTGGCGCGCGCGAACCGGTCACGCTCGAAGCGCTCGCGCGCGAACGCCCGCACCACTCGGACGCCGGACAGTTGGTCGCGCAACACCCGGTTGATGCCGTCGATCAGGCCCTGCATTCGGCGCAGCAGCGGCATCATGCGCGACATGATCAAGTAGTTGGCCACGGCCATGACCGGCACGCTGACCAATAGCAGCCACGTCAGCGCGGCTTGCTGGTGGAAGGCCATGACGATGCCGCCGACGCACATGATCGGCGCCGTCACCAGGACGGTGCCCGCTATCTGGACCAGGTACTGGATCTGCCGGACGTCGTTGGTGCTGCGCGTGAGCAGGGTGGGCGCGCCGAATCGGGCGGTCTCACGCTCGGAAAAGGTGGTGACCTGCTCGAACACCGCCCAGCGCAGGTCGCGGCCGAAGCCCATCCCCGTGCGCGAGCCGAAGTAGGTCGCCCCGACCGAGCACAGCACCTGCAATCCCGTAACGGAGAGCATCACCATGCCGAGCCGGACGATGGTGGCGGTGTCGCCCCTGGCGACGCCGTCATCGATGATCGCGGCGTTGACCGTCGGCAGGTACAGCGACGCCATGGTGCTGATCAGCTGGAGCGCCATGAGTGCCCCGACCAGCCGGCGGTACGGCTGGATGTACTGGCGCAGCAGTGCCAGGAGCATCTGGTAACTGTCGCACACCGCCGGCGGCGCGGTCGCGACCACCGCGCGCGGTTTCCGCGTCCGCGGCGGGGTCCGGGTTTGGAGCGAAATGCCTGATCAGATGGCGCGTCGGTGGTTGACCCCCTGGGCTGCCGCTACAGTGCATCGTGTGGACCAGCGGCAGGCTCGGCGAAGGCAGGGTAGAGGTGCGGCGTAGCGTGAGGGCGCTGGCTCTTGCGGCATTGCGGTTGTCGCTGGCCTTGACGATCCTGATCCCGACGGTCGCCGGATGCTCCAGTGGCGGTGACAACAAACCGGGCGCGACGGCCCCCTCGACGCCGGGGAACGCCGAGGGTCACCACGGGCCGATGTTCCCGCAGTGCGGTGGCATCAGCGATCAGACGGTGACGGAGCTGACGAAGGTCAGCGGGCTGATCAACACCGCTCGGAACTCCGTGGGTTGTCAGTGGCTGGCGGGCGGCGGCATTCTGGGCCCGCACTTCTCCTTTTCCTGGTATCGCGGCAGCCCGATCGGACGTGAGCGCAAGACCGAGGAGTTGTCGCGCGCGAGCGTCGACGACATCAACATCAACGGCCACAGCGGTTTCATCGCCATCGGCAACGAGCCGAATCTGGGAGACTCCCTGTGCGAAGTCGGCATCCAGTTCCAGGACGACTTCATCGAATGGTCGGTCAGCTTCAGCCAGAAGCCGTTCCCGCCGCCGTGCGACATAGCCAAAGAACTGGCCCGTCAGTCGATTGCGAACTCCAAATGATGGCCTCGAAGCGTTCGCGTGTTAAAGCCGCCACGACCGTGGTGGTTCTCGCACTGCTGGTGTTGACCGGTTGCTCGAAGTCCATCGGGGGGACCGCCATCAAGGCGGGGTCGGGCAGCTCGCCACGCAACAACAACTCCCAACAGCAGTATCCGAACCTGCTCAAGGAATGTGAGGTGCTGACCAGCGACATCCTCGCCAAGACCGTCGGCGCCGATCCGCTGGATATACAGAGCACGTTCGTCGGGGCGATCTGTCGGTGGCAGGCGGCCAACCCGGCCGGCCTGATCGACATCACCCGGTTCTGGTTCGAGCAGGGCAGCCTCGGCGACGAGCGCAAGGTCGCCGAATTCCTGAAGTACAAGGTCGAGAACCGTGCGATCGCCGGGATCGAATCGATCGTGATGCGCACCGACGACCCGAACGGCGCGTGCGGAGTGGCCAGCGACGCGGCCGGGGTGGTCGGCTGGTGGGTCAATCCTCAGGCGCCGGGGATCGATGCGTGCGGGCAGGCCATCAAGCTCATGGAGTTGACGCTGGCCACCAACTCGTAGACCTGGACTAGCGCGGGACTTCGAAGCCGATCAGCGCGGCTCGGCCAGGTTCCAGGGCTTTCCACGCGCACGGCACGGTGAGCACCGCGATCGCCGACGTCGGGAATTTCACCGAGATGCGTTCCACGACTTCGTTGTCCGTGCCGTCGTCGTCAGCCAGGGTGAGGGCCAGCCCCGACATCGTCGGCTCGTGACCGACGACGAGGAGGGTCTTGACTTCGTCGCCCACCGCGTTGATCTCTTCGATCATCGTTCCGGGTGTCGCGCCGTAGAGCCGCTCGGTGTATCGCACGGGGGCATCGATACCCGTGCGCGCCAGGGTTTCCCGCGCACGCGTCGCCGTTGAACACAGCACCTCGTCGATGGCCGACGCGTTGGCACGCAGCCAGTCCCCGGCCAGCCCGGCTTCCCTGATGCCGCGGGACGCTAACGGCCGGTCATGGTCGGCGACCCCGGACGGGTAGTCGGACTTCGCGTGTCGCATCAGCAGCAGGGTGCGCCGGCCGTCCATCCGACTCACGATAATCAGTCGGCACCCGCCGTGCCATGCCGCAATCTGCCATCGTCGCGGGGGCCGCGTGCCCGAGGCTGTAAAGATTTGCTACGCGGGTGTCAACGTTTCGTTAACCACGTGGCCCATTCCGCGTCAAACCGGCACAGTGTGAGTACGACGCCCCGAACGTGGCGTCCCCGAAGTTGGCGAGGGTGGTGGCAGCTCCATTAATGCCCTAACGCTCTGTCAAAGGAAGCGTCAAAGGAAGCGTCAAAGGAAGCGCATGTTCAAGCTCCTTGCTTCCGCAGTTATTCCTGCTCTCTGCGCTGTCGGACTGGCAGCACCGGCACAGGCCGATGGCGGCTACCTGGTGATCGCGGGGTCGGACTCCACCCATTCTGTCGAGACCACGATGGGCGGCAGCCTTGCCAGTCTGGACTTTGTAGAGGCGTATGCGGTGAGCCATTGCGCCGAGCGGCGCGGCGCGGCCGACTGCCGAGTCCTTGCCGAGGGTCAGGGTGGCTGTGTGGCCCTGTCCGATAATGGTCAGAGCTTCATCGGGGCCTGGGGTGCCACCCGCAAGGCTGCCGGTGCCGCAGCGGTGGCCAAGGTAGGAAAAACGGGGGCAATTGTGGACATCTCCCGTTGCGCCGGCGATCCGGGTCTGTCCTCCTCCCCCGGAGGGAGCTCGTTCTGGGCCACGCAGTAGCCAAGCGATTCCTGGCCGCTCGCGCTCTCACTACCTTGACCAGTCAGCCGTTTGATCGGCCGGCAGGTCGCGCCTGCTTTGCGCGGTGAGCACACCGTGACCCAAGTTTCCGCGTGCACCCGAGACCTGCCGGGCGACGTCCCGCGTCTTGTCGGTGGGCGGACCTAGACTTCGCGGTGCCTGATATGCCACTAGTCCGAAGGGGTTGCCGCGATGCGATTCCTGCACACCGCCGACTGGCAGCTGGGCATGACCCGGCACTTCCTCGCCGGTGACGCCCAGCCGCGGTATTCCGGCGCCCGCCGAGACGCGGTGGCCGGACTCGGGGCGCTGGCCGCCGAGGTCGGCGCCGAGTTCGTGGTGGTGGCCGGTGACGTCTTCGAACACAACCAGCTTCCCCCGCAGGTGGTCGGGCAATCACTGGAAGCCATGCGCGCCATCGGGATTCCGGTTTATTTGCTGCCCGGCAACCATGATCCGCTGGACGCGTCGTCCGTGTACACGAGCGCGCTGTTCACCGCCGAGCGACCCGACAACGTCGTGGTACTCGACCGGGCCGGCGTTCACCAGGTTCGCCCCGGGCTGGAGATCGTCGCCGCGCCATGGCGGTCCAAGGCCCCGACCACCGACCTTGTCGCCGACGTTCTCGAAGGCTTGTCCCCGGCTTCGGGCATCCGGATCCTCGTCGCCCACGGCGGTGTCGACATCCTGGATCCCGATCGCGACAAACCCTCGCTGATCCGGCTCGCCGGGCTCGACGACGCTCTGGCCCGCGGCGCGGTCCACTATGTGGCGCTGGGGGACAAGCATTCCCTCACCCAGGTGGGCGGTAGCGGCCGGGCGTGGTACTCCGGTTCGCCGGAAGTCACCAACTTCGACGACGTGGAGTCCGACTCCGGTCATGTCCTGGTCGTTGAGATCGACGACGACCCGGGCCGCACCTCGGTCACGTCCCGGCACGTGGGCCGCTGGCGATTCGTCACCATGCACCGTCAGGTCGACACCAGCCGCGACATCGCCGATCTCGACATGAATCTCGACCTGATGACGAACAAAGACCGAACGGTGGTGCGGTTGGCGCTGGCCGGCTCCTTGACGGTGACCGACCGCGCCGCGCTGGACGCCTGCCTGGACAAATACGCGAGGCTGTTCGCCTGGCTGGGCCTGTGGGAACGCCACACCGACTTGGCCGTCATCCCCGCCGACGGTGAGTTCAGCGACCTCGGCATCGGCGGGTTCGCCGCCGCGGCCGTCGAGGAGTTAGTGGCGACGGCGCGCGAGGGGGACTCGGAGTCGGCCGTCGACGCGCAGGCCGCGCTGGCGCTCTTGCTGCGCCTCGCGGATCGGGGGGCCGCATGAAGCTGCACCGGTTGGTCCTGACGAACTATCGCGGCATCGCGCATCGAGAAATCGAGTTCCCCGACCACGGCGTGGTGGTCGTGTGCGGCGCCAACGAAATCGGCAAGTCGTCGATGATCGAGGCGCTGGATCTGCTGCTGGAGTCCAAGGACCGTTCGACGAAGAAAGAAGTCAAGCAGGTCAAGCCGACCCACAGCGACGTCGGCTCGGAGGTCAGCGCCGAAGTCAGCTGCGGTCCCTACCGATTCGTCTACCGCAAGCGATTCCACAAAAAATGTGAAACGCAGCTGACGGTGCTGGCGCCCCGCCGCGAACAGTTGACCGGCGACGAAGCCCACGACCGGGTCCGGGCGATGCTCGCCGAGACGGTGGATAACGACCTGTGGCATGCCCAGCGCGTGCTGCAGTCCACCTCGACCGCCGCGGTGGACTTGTCCGGCTGCGATGCGCTCTCGCGCGCGCTCGATGTCGCGGCCGGTGCGCTTTCCGGCGCCGAAGCGGCGCCACTGGGGACCGAGCCGCTGCTCATCGAGCGGATCGACGCCGAGTACGGACGTTACTTCACCGCGACGGGACGTCCCACCGGCGATTGGGCCGCCGCGATGACCCGGCGGGAAGCCGCCGAAGCCGCGGTCGCGGAGTGCGCGGCGAAAGTGGCCGAGGTCGACGATCTGGTATCCCGCCACGCCGTGCTGACCGAGCGGGTGGCCGAGTTGTCGCAGCAGCGGATCGCTGCCGGCCCGCGGCTCACCGCCGCGCAGGCCGCAGCCGACAAGATCGCCGAGCTCACCGGCCAAGCCCGCGAAGCCGAACTGGTCGCCGCCGCCGCGACCGCGACCAGCACCGCCGCGACCGCCGCCCACAGCGGGCGCCTCCGGCTGCGAGCCGATATCGACTCTCGCAGAGCGCGTTTCGTAGCCATTGAGGCCGAAGCGCAACAAGCCGCGGATGTGCAGTCGGCGGCGCGCGCCGAGGCCGAGGCCGCGGAGGCCGCGGCCGGAGCAGCCATGGCGCGGCTAACCGACCTGCAATCCCGGGCGGAATCCGCAAGGCGCACCGTCGACCGGCTTGCCGAGCGCGAGGAGGCCGACCGGTTGAGCGCCCGGCTGGCCAAGATCGACACCATTCAGCATGACCGCGACCTGATCCGCGCCGGACTTGCGGAGCCTCCAGTGGTCACTGTCACCGACGAGATTCTGCGACGAATCGAGGACGCCTCCGCGACCGTCGATCGCATCGGCGACCAGTTGGCGTTGACCTCCGCGGCGGTGGAATTCACCGCCGCCACCGACATCCAACTCGTCGCCGGCGGCCAACGGGTATCGCTTTCGGCGGGCCAGACCTGGTCGGCCACCGCCACCGGCCCCACCACGGTCGAAGTGCGCGGTCTTCTCACCGCACGGGTCACACCCGGCGCCACCACGCTCGACATCCAGGCCAGACACGCTGCCGCGCAACAAGAACTGACCGACGCGTTAAGCGCCGCCGACGTCACCGACCTTGCGGCCGCGCGAGCCGCCGCCCAGCACCGTCGCGAACTGCAGGGCACGAGCGACCAGTTGACCGCCACCCTGGCCGGTCTGTGCGGTGACGAAGATATCGATCAACTGCGCGCGCGGCTGGCGCAGCTGCGAGCCGACCAACAGGCCGAGCCCGCCACGGACTTCATCAACGCCCGTGCCGAACTTGATGCGGCCGAGGCGGATCGCGCCGCGGCGGTGGCCGAATGCGAGGCCCGCCGGGCGGCCGCGACCGCCGCCGCACTTCGGATCGCCGAATCATCCACCAGCGCAACGGTTTTGCAGAACAAGCTGGAAACCCAACGCGACGAACTGGCCGCGGCGACCGAACTGCTGGCGCAGGAACGAGCGTCGGTCAGTGACGAGGACCTGGCGGCAGCGGCGGAGGCGGGCCTGCGGGCGGCGCGGGACGCCGAGCGGCGGGTCGTGGAGCTGGCCGAGGAGCTGGCGGCCGCGGCGCCGGACGCGGTGGCCGCCGAATTGGCCACCGCATCCGAAGAGGCCGACTCGTTGGGCGATCGCTACGAAGACGCCGCCCGCGCGCTGCGCGAAATCAGTATCCAACTCTCGGTCTTAGGCACCGAGGGCCGCCAAGGCAAGCTCGACGTCGCGCAGACCGAGCTCGAACACGCCGCCAGCCAACACTCCCGGGTCGGCAGCCGCGCCCGGGCCGCGCGGCTGCTCCGCTCGGTCATGGCGCGCCACCGCGACACCACCCGGCTGCGGTATGTCGAGCCATACCGCACCGAACTGCAGCGGCTCGGTCGCCCGGTGTTCGGCCCCACTTTCGAGGTCGACGTCGACAGCGACTTGTGTATCCGCAGCCGAACCCTCGACGGGGTCACGGTGCCTTACGAATCCCTGTCGGGCGGGGCGAAGGAGCAGCTCGGCATCCTCGCGCGGCTGGCCGGCGCCGCGCTGGTCGCCAAGGAGGACACCGTCCCGGTGGTGGTGGACGACGCGCTCGGTTTCACCGATCCGGACCGGCTGGCCAAGATGGGGGAGGTGTTCGACACCATGGGCGCCCAGGGACAGGTGATCGTGCTGACCTGCAGTCCCGACCGGTATGACGGCGTCACGGGCGCGCACCGGATCGATCTGAGCGCTTAGCGCTCGACGGGTCCGCCCGCGGCCCCAAGTGGTGATTGTCGCCGACCTCGGCAGAATGGGTCTATGGCGGGCCGACACCGATGACGATGACTGCGAAACGCCGCCGGGTGCAGGACAGGTTGGCGAGGCTGCCCGGCGTGCGGCCGGTCCGGCGGCCGATCTCGCCGGGGAGTGCCGACGAGTTCGATCTGTACTACGTGCGCACCGGCCGGAAGTCCGCCCACCCGCTGGTGATCATCCCGGGAGGTCCGGGGGTGGCGTCGGTGGCGATGTACAAAGGGCTGCGTCGCCGCGCCGCGGTTGCGGGCCTCGACGTCATCATGATCGAGCACCGCGGGGTGGGGATGTCGCGCCACGACGACTCCGGCGCAGACCTGCCGCCGGAAGCGATCACCGTGAACCAGGTGGTCGACGACGTGGCGGCCGTGCTCGACGATGCGCACGTGGAGTCGGCCATCATCTATGGCGCGTCATACGGCACCTATATCGCGGCCGGCGTCGGCGTGCGCCACCCGGGCCGGGTGTGGGCGATGATCCTCGATTCACCGCTGCTGTCGCGGGATGACATCGTGCTCGTGCGCCGCGCGATTCGCAAGCTCTTACTCAGGGGCGACAGTCCCGAAACCGCCTCGCTGGCAACGAAGATGCGCAAACTCGTCGATGCCGGGGTGATGACCGCGTCCGCGACCCAGCTCGTCGCGACCGTCTATGGCTACGGTGGTGCCACCCTGCTCGAGCGGCAACTCGACCTGCTGCTCGACGGCCGGAAACTGCTGTGGTGGGCTCTATCCCGGTTCACCAACCTGAGCAACCTGCCGTACCGCTACGAGGAAGACCTGGTGAGCCGGATCGCGTTCCGCGAACTCGACTACGCTCCCGAACCCGACGGCCTACCGCTCGACCCCGCCGTCGCGGAACGCAAGACACGCACTCAGACGGTGAAATTCGAGGACGAGCCGTATGACCTGGCGGCCGAGATGCCGCATTTCAACTGGCCCACCGTGGTCGTCTCCGGCGGCCGCGACCTCATCACCCCGTCGGCGGTCGCCGAGCGCGTCGCATCGCTGCTACCGAACGCGGTGCTGTTGAAACTGCCGACGATGGCCCACAGCGCGCTGGACTTCCGCGAGCCCGCCGCGCTGGCCATCGCCGGGGCGGTCTTCCGCGGCGAGGCCGAGGGACTCGCCGCGAAAGCACCGGCGCTGGAAGCGCTTCCGCCGCCCCTCACCTTGCGCGCGCTGTGGAAGGCCATCGAGCTGGTCGCCGTCGTCGAGGGCGCCCTGCCGGCCCTCTGGCCGCTGCGGCGCCGGATCAGCTCCGCATGAATCCGATTGCGGTGTAGTTCAAGTCGGCCAGGCCCGCCGCGCCGAAGTTGGCCAGGGTGCTGCGCACCGCGAGGTCGCCGGGTGATTGGGTCAGCGGCAGGCTGAATCCCTCGGCCCAGATGAGCTTGTCGAGGTCGTTGGCCAGCGTCCGTGCCTTGGCCGGGTCGAGTTCTTCCAGCGTTCGTTCGATCGCGGCGTCGATCTCGGGGCTCCCGATCTTCCCGAAATTGCTTGCCCCGTCGGACTGGTAGATCTGGGTCAGCGACGACAGGGGGAACGCGTCGCCGAGCCAGCCGAAATTTGCGATATCGAACGCCCCGACGTTGATGTAGTTGGTGAAAAAGCCGCTGCCCGACCGCGCGACGAGCTCCAGCTTGACGCCGATCTGGGCGAGGTTGTGCTGCGCGATCTCAGCGAACTGGCGACTGCCCTGCGCGTCATAGAACAGGTAGCGCACGACCAGCTGGCGGCCGTCCTTCTCCCGAAACTGGCCGTTGAGCTTCCACCCCAGGGCATCGAGCTCGTGTCTGGCCTCGTCCGGGTCGTAGGGGTCGACGGCGCTGTTGTCCTGGTAACCCTCCTGACCGGCGACGTAGATGTGGTTGTTCAGCGCCACCGGGTGGCTGGTCAGCCCGTACTGGACGACCCTGGCGATGGTCTGCCGGTCAATCCCTTTGGATACCGCGAGGCGCAGCGCCTTGTCGGCCAGGATCGACCCCTTGGCGCCGTTGAACGTGAAGTGCGACCAGCTCGGGGCGGGCGCACGCCGGATCGAGATGCCCTTGGTGCGCTGCGCGATGGTCAGCTGGTCCACCGTACCGATCCCGGTGGCGTCGATCGTGTTGTTCTGCAGCGCCGGTATCCGCGCGGCGTCGTCGAGCACCAGGTAGGTGATGCGGTCCAGGCGCGGCCGCTTCCCCCACCATTTCGGGTTGCGGGTCAACGTGATTCGCTGCGTGGTCCGGTCCAGGGACGAGACGATGAACGGCCCGGCCGACGGGCCGGGACCCTCGAGCTGGCCCTTGTTGAACGCCTCCGGCGTGGCGGTCATGCTGGCGGGCAGCAGCATGCCGTTGCCCGCGAACATGCCGCGCCACTCGGCGTAGGGCTGGGCGAAGGTCACGACGGCCTGGCGGTCGTCCACGCCGCGGGTCACCGTTGCGACGCGGTCGGCGCCGTTCGGCCCCGCCATCTCGAAGGCCTTGTCCGCGCCGCTGGTCGCGTGAATCTGGGCGGCGATGTCCCGCCAGGTGATCGGCGTGCCGTCCGACCACACCGCCTTGGGGTTGATCGTGTAAGTGACCACCTGCGGGGAGGTTCCGGTGAGTTCGACGTCGGTGAAGTAGTCGGTGTCGACGGTCGTCGAACCGTCGGGCCCGATGACGAACGCCCGCGGCAGGGTGGCCTTCATCATCCCGGCGACCTCGGCGGAGTTGCCGTCGATGCTGAGGATGTTGAAGTTGGGTGCGAAGTCGCTGAGCGCCAGCCGCAGGTTGCCGCCGTCTTGCAGCGTGGCGGGGTCCTGCGGGTTGACATCGCTGGTGGAGCCGATCTGAGCGTTATTCCCGGCCGGCGCAGCCAGGTTGATGGCCGGCGAGCAGCCCGTGAGCGCCGTGAGCGCCAAAACGGCAACAATCACCAGGCTCACGGCATCACGCAGCCGAGCCTGCGCCCACGGCGTGGATTCGCGGCGAGACGACGCCCTGACCTCAGGCTCGGCGCCGCGGCCGCAGTCTCGACGCGCCAAATACGAGGCGGCCGCGCTAGACACGGTTCCCCGGATCCGGCTGCGGCACCGCGCCCAGCAACCGCCGCGTGTAGTCATGCTGCGGACTGCCGAAGACCTGCTCGCTGTCGCCCTGCTCCACGATCGTGCCGGCATGCATCACGACCACCTGGTGCGCGAGGTGCTTGACCACGGAAAGGTCATGCGAGACAAAGAGGTACGACAGCCCGAACCGTTCCTGCAGATCGAGCAGCAGGTTGATGATCCCGGCCTGAATGGACACGTCGAGCGCGGATACCGGTTCGTCCAGTGCCAGGATCTTGGGCTGCAGTGCCAGCGCCCGCGCAATACCGATGCGCTGCTTCTGCCCGCCGGAGAATTCGGCGGGGTAGCGGGTGGCGTCCGCGCGGCGCAGCCCGACGATGTCGAGCAGCTCGGCGACCCGGGCGTTGGTGTCAGACTTGCCGAACCCGTTGGCCTGCAACGGTTCGGCGATCAGCTCGTAGACGGGCAGCCTCGGGTCCAGCGACGCCACCGGGTCCTGGAACACGACCTGAATGTCGCGGCGCAGCGCTCGCCGGGCCGACGGACTCAGGGTGGTGACGTCGGTGCCCAGCACCTCGATCGAGCCCGATTGCGGCGCAGTCAGTTCCAGGATTTCGTGTAGGGTGGTGGACTTGCCCGACCCGGACTCACCGACGATCCCCAGCGTGCGTCCCTGCCGCAATTCGAAGCTGACGCCGTCGACCGCGCGGACTTCGCCGACGGCGCGGCGAAACACCACGCCCTTGGTGAGCTTGTAGGTCTTGACCAGATTCCGCACCCTTACGACAACCGACGAGTCACCGGATGGCGTCGGATGCGCTTCGGTGTTGATCCCGTAGATGTCGGCGGCGCTGCGTCCGCCGACTCGGTCGGTGCGGATGCAGGCCGCACGGTGACCGGCCCCGACCTCGACCAAATCCGGCTCCGCGGAACGGCATTCGTCGATGGCCAACGGGCAGCGCGGCGCGAACGGGCATCCCGGCTCCAAGCTGGCCAACGAGGGAGGGGCGCCGGGGATGGGTACCAGCCGGGTCCCCTGCGTGGCGTCCAGCCGGGGTACCGAGCCCAACAGCCCTACGGTGTATGGCATTTGGCGGTCCCGGTACAGGTCGTTCACGGTGGCGGATTCGACCACCCGGCCGGCGTACATCACCAGGGCCCGATCGGCGAACTCGGCGACCACTCCCAGGTCGTGGGTGATGATCAGGACCCCGGCGCCGGTGACGTCACGTGCCGTCTTGAGCACCTCGAGGATCTGCGCCTGCACGGTGACATCGAGTGCCGTCGTGGGTTCGTCGCAGATCAACAAGTCGGGATCGTTGGCGATCGCGATCGCAATGACCACCCGCTGGCGTTCGCCGCCGGACAGTTCATGCGGGAAGGCGCGGGCGCGTCGCTCCGGCTGTGAGATGCCCACCAGCTCAAGCAGTTCGACCGCGCGCTGGCGGGCGGCCTTCTTGCCGACGCGCGGCTGGTGGATTTGGATCGCCTCGGCGATCTGGTCGCCGACCGTATAGACGGGAGTCAGCGCGGACATCGGGTCCTGGAACACCATGCCGACCGCCTTGCCGCGGAACCGGGACATCGCACGGTCGGCAAGGCCCAGCAGCTCGGTGCCGTGCAACCGCACCGAGCCGCGCACCCGCGCGTATTCCGGCAGCAGGCCCACGACGGCCATCGCCGACACGGACTTCCCCGATCCCGATTCGCCGACCATGGCTACCACTTCGCCGGGGTCGACGCGGTAGCTGATGCCGCGCACCGCGGTCACCGGTGGGCCGTCGGTCGGGAAGTCGACGGCCAGATCGGTCACCTCGAGCAATGGGCTCATCGGTGTGGTCCGCTGCCGGGGTCGAGCGCGTCGCGCAAACCATCGCCGGTCAAGTTGGCGCACACCAGGATCAGCACCAGCACCCCGGCCGGAAACAGGAAGACCCACGGGAACGTGGTCGCCGACTGGGTGCCGTTGGCGATCAGGGTCCCCAACGACACGTCGGGCGGTTGGATGCCGAAACCGAGGTAGCTCAGGCTGGTTTCGGCCAGGATGGCCGAGGCGACGTTGAGTGCGGCGTCGATGATCAGGATCGACGCCACGTTGGGCACCACATGACCGACGATGATCCGGCGACTGGACACACCCATGTACCGCGCGGCGCGGATGAATTCGCGGTCACGCAAACTCATGGTCATGCCGCGCACCATGCGGGAGCTGACCATCCAGCCGAAGCCGGCCAGCAGCACAACGAGCAGAACAATGTTGGCGGAGTTCTTGATTCGCGGCGTGACGATCGCGATGAGGATGAAGGCGGGCACCACCAGCAGCAGGTCGACCACCCACATCAGCGCCCGGTCGCGCCAGCCGCCGAAATACCCCGCGATCGACCCGACCGTGGCGGCAATGCCAGTCGAGATGAACGCGACGCAGACACCGATCAGCATCGACTTCTGCATTCCCCGCAGGATCTGGGCCAACAAGTCTTGGCCCAGCGCATTGGTCCCCAGCCAGTGGCGGCCGTTGGGCGGCTGCAGCAGCGCGTTGAAATCGAGGTCTTCGTAGGAATACGGCAGGACCGAGGGCAGCGTGTAGCAGCCGACGAACAACAGCACCAGCAAGGTCAAAGACGCCACCGCGGCGCGGTGGCGGACGAACCGGCGCAGCACCAGCGTGCGGCGCGAGGTGAAAGCCGTTACCTTCGAACCCGATATCCCTTGGGCGCCGCTCTCGGACGTCATGACACCCTGACCCTGGGGTCGAGAGCCGCGTAGAAGACGTCGGAGAGCAGCCCGGCCAGCAACACCACCGTGCCGGAGAACAGCGTGATCGCCGCGATGATGTTGGTGTCTTGAGTCGTGATGCCCTGCACCAGCCATTCGCCCATGCCGTGCCACCCGAAGATCTTCTCGACGAACACCGCGCCGGTGACCAGTCCGGCCACCCCGTAGGCGAACAGCGTCGCCAATGGAATCAGCGCGGTCCGCAACCCGTGCTTCACCAGGGCGCGCCGGCGGGTGAGCCCTTTGGCGCGGGCGGTCCGGATGAAATCCTGGCCGAGGACGTCGAGCATCGCGTTGCGCTGATACCGGCTGTAGCCGGCGGCCGCCATCAGCGCCAGCGTCAGCGAGGGCAGGATCAAATGCCGTAGCCGGTCGAGCACCTGGTACCAGACCCCGTCGACCACGCCCGGCGACGTCTCGCCGGTGTAGTCGAAGAGATGGACGTCGAGGGCCCAGTTCGCCCGAAGTCCGCCCAGGATCAGCAAGTTGGCGATGACGAAGCTCGGCGTGCTGAGGATGAGCAGCGCGAACATCGTGACGACGCGGTCACTGAGCCGGTACTGGCGGATGGCGCCCCATGCTCCGGCCGCGATCCCGAGCACCGTGCCCGCCACCGAGCCGATGACCAGCAGCCGCAGGGTGACGCCGACGCGGCGCCACAGCGTGGCGCCGACGGGCTGCCCGGTGATGGTCGTCCCGAAGTCACCTTGCAGGGCGTGGGAAGCCCAGTGCACGTAGCGGACCGGGATGGGCTCGTCCAGCCCGAGCGCATGGGCCTTGGCGTCGATGACGGCTTGCGGCGGCCGGGGGTTGCGCTGCAGCAGGCTGTCCAGCGGCGAGAAGGTCAGCGAGGTCAGGCAGTACGTCAGAAACGATGCCAGCGCCAGCAACAGCACATAGTTGAGCAACCGGCGCGCCAGGAATCGAGTCATGCCCGACCGCGCCGCCCGTGTCGCATTGGGACAGGTTAGCGAGCCAGGCCCGATCCGGCCCGGCACGGCGACCCACTCCTTGTGATCCGGCTGATTCTCATGCGTGAATTACGGGTGGCCGGCAATTAGGATCCACCGCGGCGCCGCGCTGATCAGCAAATCGGTGCCGCGACAATTCGAGGAGGCTTGCGTGACCGTCACCAATGACTACCTGGCCAACAACGCCGAATATGCGGGCACCTTCCACGGCCCTCTGCCCTTGCCGCCCAGCAAACACGTCGCGGTTGTCGCCTGCATGGACGCCCGGCTCGACGTCTATCGCCTCCTCGGTCTGGGCGACGGCCAGGCCCACGTGATCCGGAACGCCGGCGGAGTCGTCACCGACGACGTCATCCGCTCGTTGGCGATCAGCCAGCGGCTGCTGGGAACCAATGAGATCATCCTGATCCACCACACCGACTGCGGGATGCTCACCTTCTCCGACGACGACTTCAAGCGCTCCATCCAGGAGGAGACCGGGGTCAAGCCGCCGTGGGCTGCCGAGGCCTTCCCGGACGTCGCAGAGGACGTCCGGCAGTCACTGCGGCGGATCGAGAACAGCCCGTTCGTCACCAAGCACGTATCGGCTCGCGGGTTCGTCTTCGACGTCGCCACCGGCAAGCTCGAGGAAATCAAGGTCTAGCGGCGGTCTAGCGCCACGCGCCTGCCGGCCAAGCATTGACACCGGCGAGGCACCCTGGTTGCATAGATGGCAATAACCATAAATATGGTCAATCCAACCATCTTTATCAATTTTTGAAGCATCAGGAATAGCCCGAGGTGCCTATGACCAGCGCTGTGAAGGCCGGCCCCGCCGCCGGCCAGTACGAATTGAGCCATCTGCGCTCGCTGGAGGCAGAGGCCATCCACATCATTCGGGAGGTGGCCGCCGAGTTCGAGCGCCCGGTGCTGCTGTTCTCGGGCGGCAAGGACTCCATCGTCATGTTGCACCTGGCGCTCAAGGCCTTCCGCCCGGGGCGGCTGCCGTTTCCGGTGATGCATGTCGACACCGGCCACAACTTCGACGAGGTGATCGCCACCCGCGACGAACTGGTCGCCGAGCACGGGTTGCGTTTGATCGTCGCGTCGGTGCAGGAAGACATCGACGCGGGGCGGGTCGTCGAGACCATCCCGTCGCGAAACCCGATCCAGACCGTGACGCTGCTGCGCGCCATCCGGGAGAACAAGTTCGACGCCGCTTTCGGCGGGGCGCGCCGCGACGAGGAGAAGGCGCGCGCCAAGGAACGGGTGTTCAGCTTCCGCGACGAATTCGGCCAGTGGGACCCCAAGGTCCAGCGGCCGGAGCTGTGGAACCTCTACAACGGCCGGCACCACAAGGGCGAGCACATCCGGGTCTTTCCGCTGTCCAACTGGACCGAGTTCGACATCTGGTCCTACATCGGCGCCGAGAAGATCAAACTGCCGCCGATCTATTTCGCGCACCCGCGCAAGGTGTTTCGCCGGGACGGCATGCTGCTGGCGGTGGATCGGCACATGCACCCGCGCGCCGACGAGCCGGTGTTCGAGGCCACCGTGCGGTTCCGCACCGTCGGGGACGTCACCTGCACCGGGTGTGTGGAGTCGCACGCCGCCACCGTGTCGGAGGTCATTGCCGAGACCGCGGTGTCCCGCTTGACCGAGCGGGGGGCGACCCGGGCCGACGACCGGATCTCCGAGGCCGGAATGGAAGACCGCAAACGGCAGGGCTATTTCTGATGGCGACGCTGTTGCGGCTGGCCACGGCGGGTTCCGTCGACGACGGCAAGTCGACACTGATCGGCCGCCTGCTCTACGACTCCAAGGCCGTGATGGAAGACCAGTGGGCGGCGGTGGAGAAGACGTCCAAGGACCGCGGCCACGACTACACCGACCTGGCGCTGGTCACCGACGGCCTGCGGGCCGAACGCGAACAGGGCATCACCATCGACGTCGCCTACCGCTACTTCGCGACTCCCAAGCGGAAATTCATCATCGCCGACACCCCGGGCCACATCCAGTACACCCGCAACATGGTGACCGGGGCGTCGACTGCCCAGTTGGTGATCGTGCTGGTCGACGCCCGCCACGGCCTGCTCGAGCAGTCGCGCCGGCACGCGTTCTTGGCATCGCTGTTGGGCATCCAGCACGTCGTCCTCGCGGTCAACAAGATGGACCTCATCGGCTGGGACAAGGAGAAATTCGAGGCGATCCGGGACGATTTCCACGCGTTCGCCGCACGGCTGGACGTGCACGACGTCGCCACGATTCCGCTCTCGGCGCTGCTCGGCGACAACGTGGTGACCAAGTCGGATCAGTCGCCGTGGTACGAGGGGCCGTCGCTGCTGTCGCACCTGGAGGAGGTCTACATCGCCGGTGACCGCAACATGGTCGACGTGCGGTTCCCGGTCCAGTACGTGATCCGGCCGCACACCCTCGATCATCAGGACCACCGCAGCTACGCCGGCACCGTGGCCAGCGGGGTGATGCGGCCGGGAGACGAGGTGGTCGTGCTGCCGGTGGGCAAGACCACCCGGATCACCGCGATCGACGGTCCGAACGGTCCAGTCGAGGAAGCGTTTCCGCCGATGGCCGTCTCGGTGAGCCTGGCCGACGAAATCGATATCTCACGCGGCGACATGATCGCCCGCACCACCAACCAGCCCAGGATCGCGCGGGACTTCGACGCGACCGTGTGCTGGATGGCCGACAACGCCGCGCTGGAACCCGGCCGCGAATACCTCATCAAGCACA
The DNA here is from genome assembly GCA_963785625.1 of uncultured Actinomycetota bacterium. Lineage (GTDB taxonomy): Bacteria > Actinomycetota > Actinomycetes > Mycobacteriales > Mycobacteriaceae > Mycobacterium. The sequence goes on from CAWAWC010000004.1 coordinate 37,510, forward strand.
CGACCCGAACCACTCGCGCCCGGGTGACCGCGCTGAACTACCGACTCGACGTCAACACCCTGCATCGCGACAAGACAGCAACGGCTTTGCAGCTCAACGAACTTGGTCGCATTTCGCTGCGTACCCAGGTTCCTCTGCTGCTCGATGAGTACACCCGTAACGCCAGCACCGGCTCGTTCATCCTGATCGACCTCAACACCAACGGGACGGTGGCGGCGGGCATGGTGTTGCGCGACGTCTCGGCGCAGGCGGCCAGCCCGAACACCGTGCGGCACAAGTCGTCGTCCGTCGGCGAAGCCCGGACGCGGGGCAAGACGGTATGGTTCACCGGCCTGTCCGGCTCCGGTAAGTCGTCGGTGGCTATGCTGGTCGAGCAGACGCTGCTCGAAAGTGGCACTCCCGCCTATGTTCTCGACGGCGACAACCTGCGCCACGGCCTGAACGCCGACTTGGGCTTCAGCATGGCCGACCGCGCGGAAAACCTGCGCCGGCTCGCGCACGTGGCCGCACTGCTCGCCGATTCCGGCCAGGTCGTGCTGGTGCCGGCGATCAGCCCGCTGGCCGAGCAACGCGAACTGGCCCGCAAGGTGCACGACGACGCCGGCCTAGACTTCGTCGAGGTCTACTGCGACACCCCGATCGACGAGTGTGAGAGGCGTGATCCCAAGGGTCTGTACGCGAAAGCGCGCGCCGGGGAAATCACGCAGTTCACTGGCATCGACAGCCCGTATCAGCCGCCGACGAATCCCGAACTGCGGCTCACCCCCGAACACATTGTCGAGGAGCAGGCGCAGCGGGTCGTCGACCTACTTCGATCGCGGCCCTAACGCCGGGCCGGACTGGCTCGCCCGGATTCGTCGGGCGGGGTGGCACAATCCTCAGTTGTGCGCATGTCAGCCAAGGCGGAATACGCGGTGCGAGCCATGATCCAGCTCGCCACGGTCGACAGTGGCACGCTGGTCAAAACCGACGACCTAGCCCAGGCTCAGGGCATACCGCCGCAGTTTCTCGTCGACATCCTCACCAACCTGCGTACCGATCGCCTGGTGCGAAGCCATCGCGGGCGCGAAGGCGGCTATGAACTGGCCCGCCCCGGACGCGAGATCAGCATCGCCGACGTGCTGCGCTGCATCGATGGGCCGTTGGCGAGCGTCCGCGACATCGGACTCGGCGATCTGCCCTATTCCGGCCCCACCGAGCCGCTGGCTGACGTCTGGCGAGCCCTGCGGGCCAGCATGCGGTCGGTCCTGGAACAGACCACCTTGGCCGACGTCGCGAGCGGCAAGCTGCCCGAACACGTCGCCCGGCTGGCCAACGACTATCGGGGTCAAGAGCGGCTGCGGCACGGGTCCACGCGCACCGGGGATTAGCCGTCCGAGCCGTAGGGCCGGGTGAGAATCTCCATGGCATGCCCCGACGGGTCCAGGAAGTACACGCCATCGCCATGATTCCTGCTTACACCTCGGCACGAGCGTGCGTGTCGGTACGCCGACACGCCGTAAAGGGCGTCATTTCACGCACCCTCGCGGCTCGACGCGCAGCGCGGACCTACTTCGGCGCCGTGAGTTCCAACGCGATGTTGTCCGGGTCGCGGAACTGCAGAATGTAGGACGGCCCGATGTCTTTGACCGGCTCATGCTTGACCCCGACTTCGTCGAGATGTGCTGCCGCCAAATCCAATTCGTCCTTGCTGCCGAGCCTGAAGGCCAGGTGGTCCAGTCCGACCCGATCCTCGTCGAAGCGGTCGGTCGCGACCGGCCGCAGCCCGAGTAGCGTGCCGCCGAGGTCGTAGATGACACCGCCGAACAAAAAGCTCAACTGGTTTCGGGTCGCTTCGTCGGCATTGTCTGGGACTTCGAGCAACACCGGCCAACCGAACACGTTCTCGTAGAACTGCCGCGATCGCTCGATGTCGGTGACGGTCAGGCGGACATGCGCGATGGAAGAACTAGTGAAGCCCATCCAGTCATGCTGCCACTGGAGGGAGCGGATATCGGCGGCATGCCAGAATCGCCGTCGTGCAGATAGCGATGACCATGCCGGTGATGGAGCCGGACCTGGATGCGACGGTCCTGCAGAACTGGGCGCGCGCGATCGATGGGGGCCCGTTCTCGTCGCTGTGCTGGGGCGAGCGCATTGCGTTCGACAACCCGGACAACCTGACGCTGCTGGGTGCCCTGGCCGCCTGGACCAGCCGGGTGCGGCTGCTGACGACCGTGATTGTGCCGCAACTGCACCACCCCGTGATGCTGGCGAAGGCCCTGGCCACCGGCGACGTGCTCTCTGGCGGGCGGCTGACCGTGGGCATCGGCGTGGGCGGCAGGCACGAGGACTACCAGGCCGTGGGGGCCGACCCGGCGACGCAGACCATCCGCGGCATGGCCGAACGGGTGGCCGTGATGAAACGGGTGTGGGCCGGCGAAAAGCTCACCGACTCGGTGCTGCCGGTCGGACCGGCGCCGGTCCAGCCCGGCGGTCCGCCGTTGTTCGTCGGCAGCATCGGGCCCAAGACCATTCGCCGCGCCGCGGAGTGGGCCGACGGATTGGCCGGCACCACCCTCGACCTCGACGTCGCCAAGCAGGACGAGCTGTTCGAGGTGGCACGGGAGGCGTGGGCGCAGGCCCGCAAGCCCAAACCCCACCTGGCGACGTCGTTTTGGTTCGCGTTTGGGTCGCCCCAGCAGGCCCGTGCCCAGGTGCACCGTCACCTGCGGCACTACATGAATTGGATACCGGCCGAATACGTCGACGCCATGGCGCCGATGACGGGTTGGGCCGGCACCGAAGACGAGCTGCTGGCGGTGCTGAGGAAGTTCGAACAGATCGGCACCGACGAGGTCCAGCTCATCCCGACGAGTTCGGACATCGACCAGCTCCGGCGCGCGGCGGACGTGGCGGCGCGGCTTTAGTTTAGGTTCAAGTGCCAGATCCTGTGGCTGCCGTGCCGAATGCAACGCCCAGCTGAACACGCCCAGAGCAACGAAACCGACCAGAGCCAGCCACCACGATTCGGCCGTCGGCGCCACGAAGAGCAGCGCGCTGCCAGCGATCAGACTGAGCTATGCCGAACCGGAAAGCTGTCGAAGGGTCGAATGGATTGAAACCGGACACGGCGCGATGTTAGGCGACGGCACCGACATCATGAGCCTCACCGGTTCCCGTACAGGCCCATGCCGCAAGCAACCAGTTTCGCTGAATCGACGCGCGTAAGCCGCAGCTGACGAAGGAGCCTTGCGCGCTGAGGTTTGCGGTGGCGCTGCGAGCCCCGTCAATCGTGCTTCGGCTGGCCCTGTTTGGGAAGTCCGAGCAGGCGTTCGGCATTGAGGTGGGCAATCTTTTCTTTGTCGGCGGGATTGATCGGCATCTGTTCGAAGAATTGGCGAGCCGCCCTCATGTTGCCGAACGGGTAGTCAGTGGTGAACACGATGCGGTCGATGCCGATCACGTTCACCATGCCCTGATAGGCGTTGAAGGACAGATCCCAGCTGCCATCGACCGCGCCGGGATCCTGGTGAGCGTACTCGCCGGCCAGGATGCCACCGTAGAAGTTGTTCCGAAGATAATCCTTGACGGTGCGTTTGAGACCACTCGCGGCCACCGGAAATGAGTAGTCGGTGCGCCACGCCATCCAACTCAACGCTTCGAACTGGTGGCCCACGATGATCTGCAGCCCGGGGAACCGGTCGAACACCCCGCCCAGAATCAACCGGATGCAGTGGATGCCGGTGTCGATGTGCCAACCGAGCCCTGCGATTGACAACATGGCCGACACACCTGGGGCAAAGCCGCGATAGTAGGCGTCGATCACCGGCTGCGGCGGCACGGTGGGATGCAGATAGATCGGCACGCCAAGCGCTTCGGCGCACTCGAACACCGGCCAGAAAAACTTGTCGTCAAGGTAACGCCCGTTGACGTGGCCATTGATCAGCGTGCCGACGAAACCCAGGTCGCGCACCGAGCGCTCCAGCTCAGCGGCGGCGGTCGCCGGGTCGCGCATCGGCAAGGTGGCAAAGCCGTGGAACCGATCGGGATGCGCGGCGACGGCGGCTGCCACTGCGTCGTTGGCCTGCCTGCCCAGTTCCACCGCCAGCGACGGCTCCACGGCCTCCACGCCCGGAACATTGGAGAGGATCTGCACATCGATACCGGCCGCGTCCATAGCAGCGATCCGGCCCTCACCGAGGTCACCGATGCCTGCCGGCCACCACGCTTGTGGGTCAGTGTCGCCGAAGCGTCCGGTCTGCGCCACGTCGAACAATCTGTGGGGACTGTTTGGATTCGCTTCGGCAATAGCCGGGAGCATGTAGTGCTCCTCGAAACCGATGATCTTCATGACATCTCCTCGCAAAAAGTAGCCAATCCGGCTGCGGCACTACGCGACCAAGACGACCCCAAAGACCATCATGCTCGGTCCACGAGGCTCGGGACAGCCGCCGGTCCGCGCGCCGAGGGATAGCCAACGGATTGGGCAAACAGGACGCGCTGCTCTGCTTTCAATCCAAGGCTCTGGGCCAGACCGGCCCGGTCACAGTTGTGAAACCAAGCCGCGAGTCCGTGGGCGGCGGCGAAAAGATACACATTCTGGGCGATCAGACCGGTGTCGACGTAGTAGTACGACTTTTGGACTTCCGGATCATGAAGCCCCGGCTCATCAAAGCCCCCCGTGTGCGTGAGCCGATGAAGGTCGACGACGTAGATCAATTGAACCGGGGCCTTCGCCGTGACGTTCGGTTGGCCCGGTGTCAGTGCGCTGGCACGCAGATCGCTGTGCGTGACCAGCACCAGGCGACAACCCCGTGCGTCATAGCGATAGGCTCCGTCGGCGAGCGCGACATAGAGATCGATCTCCTGGGAGTTGCTGGCCGAACCCGCGGTCCGGCCCGGCATCCCGAACGGACCTACCTTGCGGTTCACACCGAACGCCGACCAGAGCAGATTGGAAAGCTCCTGCATCGGCAAAGGGGCCGGGGCTATGTCTCGGATGGTCTTTCGCCGCTCGAACATGGCGACGAGCGGATCGTCAGGGTCGCTGGCCGGCATAGGTAGTTGCAGGCCCCGCTCCGTTTGTATCTTATCGGCCATTTTGTTCAATTTCTGTCTGTGATCGGTCCCCACGGTCGCCACGGTGCGCCGGGTGTCACCGGCGTGTGCCGCGCACCCACTGAATAGTGCCGACCTTCTTGGTCCGCACGCTGACGAAGCCGTGGTCCTCGAGGATGTCGCCGAGCTCGTCCTCGCCGAACGCATAGGACCCGGTGATCGGGAATAGCTTTTGCCAATGCCGGAAAGCACGCCCGGTGGTGGGCACCATCACGGCCAGTCGTCCGCCCGGTCGCAGTACCCGCGCCATCTCCGCCAGCGCCGCCACCGGATCCGGCACCAGCATCACCACGGCGACCGAGACGACCGCATCGACTGTCTGGTCGCGCAGTGGAAGCCGTTGCGCGTCGGCCCGCAGAAAACCGACCTGTGGTCCTGCCTGGGCGCGCACCGCCCGTGCCAGCATGGGCCCGGAGATGTCAACGCCCAACCCCAGCCCGCCCGGCCCCGCGGCGCGCGCCAGCGAGGCGGTGACATTACCGGGACCGCAGCCGACGTCCAGAGCGATTCCGCCCTGCGGGATGTGCAACCACTCGGCGGGCTCCTGCCATGCGGCGAGCAGCCGGCGCGCCACCGCTTGCGTGTAGTCCCAGAACATCGATCCGACCGGCGAAGCCCACACGGCCTGGATCACGCCGGTGTTCTTCGCCACAGCTTCGCCCTCGACCGGTCCAGTGCCCAGCAGATCGAGGTAGCCCTTGCTGACATCCGGTTGCGCCGGCGGATCGGCGAGCAGCTCCAGCGCCCTGCACAATGCGGGAGGCAATGTGGTGTTCAGATCGGTCATGGGCCTTCCTTCGAGCAACTCCCGACCAACCGGAAGATGTTGCACCTACAAAACCACGGCCGCTGCCCTAGAGGGCCGGCACTTGGTCGCTGTATCAAATTAGGCATCAAATTAGGCGGAATCTGAACGGCGCAAGGATCTAATACCTCCAACGAAGTCAGTACCCGGGACCCGCAGCTAAGCGTGGCAGATCCCATAACACCCGCGCGCGGCGCGGTCAGCTTGCCTCCGCTTGCGGTGAGCCGCCGATCTCGGGTTGTGCGGGCGGCTGCCCTTTGCGCAGTGTGGCCAGCAGCTCGCGGTAGGGGCCGACGAGGTAGACGGTGTCGCCGGCGCGCAGCCAGGCATCGCGCCGCGGATGCAGGTTGACCGGCGCATCCTCCCGGGTGATCGCGATGACGCGGGTTTGGGTGGACAGCTCGAACATCCGCAGCCCGTCGAGTTCGCTGTCGGCCGCCACATGCATGGCGCCGACCATGAAGGAGCGCTGCTCGACCGAGAACGTTCCCAGCACATGCAGTCCCATCGCGGCGCCGATGAACCACGGCACGGCCAGTTCGACGGTCGAGCGAACGTGCTCGAAGCCGAACCGCTGTGCGACCGAGCTGCCCAGCGCACGGTCGTAGATGCGCAACACGATCGGGACGTCGGGCCGGATGACTTCCGGCATGACCCGCGGGCCCAGCATTTCCCGCAGCACGATCCCGGTCTCGATGTTGACCATGTCGTCCTGGGTCAACACCGCCACCGCACGGGCATGGTCGACGCGGGCCGATTTTAGCGTCTGGCGTAGCGTCGCGTCCCCGAAGATCACCGGCACGTCCAGTTCGGCCGCCGCCAACAGGAACCGGCTGTTCTCGTCGCGCTCGATGACCGCCACGTCGTATCCGGCGGCGATCAAGTCACCGACGACGCGGATGCCGAACGAACCCAGCCCGACGACGACGACGTGGTTACGCAGGTGGCGCGCGCGGCGCAGGCCTTCCGTTTGGACGAAGCGGCGCGACAGCAGCAGATCGGCCAGGAACGCGACCAGGACCGCGGTGACCGCCACGCCGGCGAACATCAACATGACGCTGAATAGGCGGAGCCAAGTGGGCTGGTTGGCGAAGCTGAAGTCCCCATAGCCGACGGTCGTGACCGTTTCGGAAGTGAAGTACAGGGCGTCGACCCAGCCCATCCGCCGGTCTCGATAGGCGAGCCGGATCACGACTGTCGACACCGCAATCACAGCCAATGCGACGCCCAGTGAGGGGAAAAGCGTCGGGTTCACTTCGTCGCGCAGGGCGCGTGCGGCGTCGAATACCCGCCGCCGCCAGGAGCGGTGGGTGCGCGTCGCGGTCCGGCGAGGGACCTTGATGCCGCGGGCGGACAATTCCTCTTTCGCGCCAATCATCGAGGTCCAGTCGCCGGCGAACACCCGCAGATCCCGTCCCGGGCACGTCACCACCTCGCCGGGGGTGGGCGAGTTTTTGCCGTGGATCACCGCCACCGGCGCCAGATCGCCGTAGATCTCCCGCAGGGTTGCGTCGTACGGCGCCTCCGCACCCGAGACAACGAATTCGATGCCGGCCGCTTCGAACGGGTGCGCCCTTCGCGCCAGCAACGCTTCCACGACGGATGGTGCCGCGAGGTCGGCGACGTCGAGGATCGCTCCGGGGCCATTATCGGCGGCCACCGCTCCGCGTAGCACGTCGTTGGCCAGTCGTGTGACTACGCGCACCTTCGAGTTCAATCTCCTTGCCAACAAGGTGATTTCGAGGTTTATCGCGTCGTCAGGCCCGACGGAGATGACGGCGAGCGCGCGGTCGACGCCGGCGCCGGCGACCTCGGCGGCCGTGGCGATCTGGACTATCCGCGCGCCGGCGTTGTTCAGCTCGTCGACAATCGTGGTCGCCAGCGAGTCGTCACCGCAGACGATGATGTGGCCGTCCACGGTTACCTGGGCTTCAGCTCGTACGGCATCTACCCCCGCCTCTCCTGACATCGGGATTCGCTCTATGACTATCGGGTACCGCGCCGATTCCTGCCACCGAAGCAGGTTGTCGCCCCGACGACAAGGGGCGTTTACGCGTCGGCGCGCTCACCGCGGTGGCGCTTGTGGTGTGCACGCCCACGGTCGAGATACTGGCGGGGTGCCTTTCATCGAACGCGTGGCTTCCCGCGAGATCTATCGGAATCCGTGGTTGGTGGTCCGAGAGGACGACATCCGCCGCCCGGACGGCAGCACGGGCATTTACAGCGTGGTGGAGAAGGGGGCATATGCCCTGGTGTTGCCCTACGACGGGCAGCGCTTCCGATTGGTCGAGCAATTCCGGTATCCGCTTGGCGCGCGGCGGTGGGAGTTTCCGCAGGGGACCGCTCCCGACCCGGCCGAGGCCGAACCGGCCGAGCTGGCCGCGCGTGAGTTGCGGGAGGAAACCGGATTGCGCGCGACCTCCTTCGAGCTGCTGGGCCAGCTCGACGCCCTCGCCGGCATGACCAGTCAGCGCGGGTGGGTGTTCTTGGCCACCGGGATCGTCGAGGGAGAGACGGACCGCGAACACGAGGAACAAGACATGCGCAGTGAGTGGTTCGACCGCGGTGATATCGAGCAGATGATCCGCTCGGGAGTGATCGCCGACGCGCAGTCGATCGCCGCCTACGGTCTGTTCCTGCTGCACGGGAAATGACAGAGCGGTGCGGGGACCCGCCGGGATCCCTGCACCGACATGGTCGCGGTTAGGCCCTGTTAGGTCGACGTGACGTACTGCGGGCAGTAGGCCTTGGCGGCGTCGACCGCAAACGTGTTGGCGCTCTTGGTGTCCGGTCGGGTCGACTCGGCCACGGCGCCGATGACCTGGTTGGTGGAGTAGCCCTGTTCGAGTGCTTTGCACACGGCGTGCGCCTCGCTGAGGGCGGCCGCCGGGCTCGGTGGCTGGATGCCGTCGGCGGCCAGCTGAAGGAGGAACACGTCATCGGTGGAGCTGGCGCTGGCGGTGCCCGCGAGGCCGAGGACCGTCAGGCCGAGAGCGGCGGCGGTCAGGGCGGTCCCGGCGATGGAGGCGGTAAAACGGCGAGCGAACATCGGGTCTCTCCTTGTGCTGATACGGGTTGTAGGGTGGGCGCTTCGTGCGCTTGACCCCAGAATCAGCACCGGGCCTCTACGGCTTCTCAATGAATTCTTGACGGAACCTCGCCATGGCGGCCGTGGTCATAGGGGTCCGCGCCGACTGGGTGATTGGAATCGTTAGCGACGCCTTTGGCCGGTGAAAATACTGGCGCCCCCGGTGCCCCCGGTAGGATTCGAACCTGCGGCCTGTGCCCGTGGGCGGCGGCTCAATTAACCTTCTGACCTGCAATCATGTGTCTGCCTAGGCCTGCTGGGTCCATTGCCGTCTGAGTGGGTTTGGGGGTGAGTTTTCGATGAGTGACATCGTCGTGAGAACCAGCCGCCCTCGCTCGGCTACTGGTACCATCGTGGTACCTAATTGAAGGGAAGGTGCGCCATGCCCGCGCTGAATGTCCAGTTCACCGAGGCGGAGCTGGAACGTGTCCGCATGGCGGCAGAACGTAGCGGGAAGTCACGCAAGGCGTTCGCGCACGACGCAGTATTGGCGGCAGCCGACAGTCGCGCCGCCCGCGTCACCGAGGCATTCGAGTACGTGACGGCCCGGTCGGGTGAGCTGAACCGCCGTCTGGCGTGACCATCTACCTGGAGCGCGACGACATCGTCGTTGGCGGCAGCTTCGCCTGCGGCTTTGCGCTCATCGTCGTCGACGAGGGGCTGCTGCAATCAGCAGTAGCCCGGCCACAAACAAGCCTGTTCGGCGACGACGCATACCCAACTTTATTGGACAAGGCCGCCGCGTTGCTTCATTCGCTGGCGCGCAATCACGCCTTCGTGGACGGCAACAAGCGAACCGCGTGGGCGTCTGCGTGGGCGTTTCTTCGGCTTAACGGCATCGACTTGCCTGACATCTACAACGTTGATTTCGCCGAGCAGTTGGTGCTCGCAGCGGCGCTCGGTGAAATCGATTGGCCCAAGATTGCGGACGGGCTGCGTATCCTGGCCGCACTGTGAGGTTGAGGGGCACTTATGACGCCAAGGAATGAACTCGTTCGTGAAGCCTTCCTGGAATTCATCTACCTTGAGACGCAGAAAGACGCCGAATCGTTCCCGCGCAGGTCAGAAGTATGCTGGGGCAGTCCTGCAAAGGCCGCTACCCACAACGGAATTCGCTTGGCTGTGAATCCTGTTGTCCTGCAAGGCATTCCATTGTCGTCGCTCGTCAGCAACGCAACTCGGAGCGGGACTCGAGCGGCGAGGTTGGCGACAATAGGCCATCCGAGTTGCCGGTATTAGGGTTACCTAATACTGCAGCCGTAGCGTGGCGCAGCAACGATCAACGTCTGTCGCCGACGACAGATCGATCTTCGCTCACAACCCGTCCTTGGGCGGCCTTCTCGGGAGCCGAACGGCGACAGCGGGGTACCCCATCATCTACAACGTCGAGGCAGATCCATGCGAAATGCGCGCCACGTCGATCGAGAACACCTGGGTTATGAGGCCCTACCTCCAGGCGATCGGCGAGTACAAGGCGTCGCTCGTCGAGCACCCAAACCCGCAGGTGCCCAGCTTCACGGAGTTCTGAGCCGCGCCGCGAACGAGGGCGTGCTCGGCTGGAGAATCGAAAGTCGTTAGACCAACCAGAGTCGCATCGCCACCCACCCGATAACCGGCGAATCCGTGCGCCTCCGGTACCGACCGGGCTCCGAGAACTGGTCCAGGGCGGATGAGAGTGGTTCATCAGGACAGGGCCTGAATCCACCTGACCTGCGGGAGCCGGATAGCCATTGGATAGCCACCGGCCCTCGGTACTCCCCAAAATGTTCTCTTACCAGGCGTTTCACCTGTGCCCCCGGCAGGATTCGAACCTGCGGCCTTCTGCTCCGGAGGCAGACGCTCTATCCCCTGAGCTACGGGGGCGCTACGACGTTCGTTGGTGCGCCATGGGGCTTTGAACAAGCACGGACAGACTAGCGCATCGCGACGACTGCTCGGCCACCGCAATAGATTCGGGGCTCAAGCACTCCAGAGCACCCAAGCCCATAGGATGGACGCTCGTGACCCCCGCCGACCTGGCTGAGCTGCTCACGGCCACCGCCGCCGCGGTGCTGGCCGAGCGCGGGCTCGACGCTGCTGCGCTGCCGCCAGCGGTCACCGTGGAGCGGCCCCGCAATCCCGAGCACGGCGACTACGCCAGCAACCTGGCCATGCAGCTGGGCAAGAAGGTGGGTGCAAACCCGCGCGAGCTGGCTGGGTGGCTCGCCGAGGCGCTGGCGCAGGCCGACGGCATCGCATCGGCGGAGGTGGCCGGGCCGGGCTTCATCAACATGCGCCTAGAGGCCTCGGCGCAGGCCGTGATCGTCGGCGACGTCATCGAGGCCGGCGACGAGTTCGGTTTCTCCGACGCGCTCGCGGGACAGAAGGTCAACCTCGAGTTCGTGTCGGCCAACCCGACCGGACCCATCCACATCGGCGGCACCCGCTGGGCGGCCGTCGGCGACTCGTTGGGGCGGTTGCTGTCCACCCAGGGCGCCGACGTGGTGCGCGAATACTATTTCAACGACCATGGCGCCCAGATCGACCGGTTCGCCAGCTCGTTGATCGCCGCGGCCAAGGGCGAACCCGCCCCCGCCGACGGCTATGCGGGCACGTACATCACCGACATCGCCGCCCAGGTGCTGCAGAAGGCGCCTGACGCGCTGAGCCTGCCCGATGCCGAGATGCACGAGACCTTCCGGCAGATCGGCGTCGACATGATGTTCGACCACATCAAGGAGTCGCTGCACGAATTCGGCACCGACTTCGACATCTACACCCACGAAGACTCGATGCACATCAGCGGCCGGGTCGAGCAGGCCATCGCCCGGCTGCGTGGCACCGGCAACATCTACGAGAAGGACGGCGCAACCTGGTTGCGCACCAGTGCTTTTGGTGACGACAAGGACCGTGTCGTGATCAAGAGCGACGGCAAGCCGGCCTATATCGCCGGCGACATCGCCTACTACCTGGACAAGAGGCAACGGGGCTTCGACTTGTGCATCTACATGCTCGGCGCCGACCACCACGGATACATCGCCCGGCTCAAGGCCGTCGCCGCCGCGTTCGGGGAAGACCCGGCCACCGTCGAGGTGCTCATCGGGCAGATGGTCAACCTGGTCCGCGACGGGCAGCCCGTGCGGATGAGCAAGCGCGCCGGAACCGTGCTCACGCTCGACGACCTGGTCGAGGCGATCGGCGTCGACGCGGCCCGCTACAGCCTGATCCGCTCGTCGGTGGACACCCCGATCGACATCGACCTGGCGCTGTGGTCCTCGGCGTCCAACGAAAACCCGGTCTACTATGTGCAATACGCGCACGCCCGACTGTCGGCCCTCGCCCGCAACGCCGCCGAGCTCGGCCTGATCCCCGACACCGGACACCTCGAACTGCTCTCCCACGACAAGGAGGGTGCGCTGCTGCGCACCATCGGCGAATTCCCGCGCGTGCTGAAAACGGCTGCCTCGCTGCGCGAACCGCACCGGGTCTGCCGTTACCTGGAAGACCTCGCTGGTGACTACCACCGGTTCTACGACTCCTGCCGGGTGTTGCCCCAGGGCGACGAGCAGCCCACCGACCTGCACACCGCGCGGCTGGCACTGTGCCAGGCCGCCCGCCAGGTGATCGCCAACGGGCTGACCATCCTCGGCGTCAGTGCCCCGGAGCGAATGTGAACGTCCATCCGGCCGGCCCCCGGCACGCCGAGGAGACCCGCCACGCCGAAAGCCCACCGCGGCCGCAATCCCCCGAGGACCTGCTGCGGTTGGCGCCGAACGTCTGGCCGCGCAACATAGCTCGCGACGATGCCGGTGTGGCCAGTATCGCCGGGGTCGCGGTGACACACCTTGCCCACGAATACGGGACTCCGCTGTTCGTCATCGACGAGGACGACTTCCGTTCGCGGTGCCGGGAGATGGCGTCGGCCTTCGGCGGCGGGCGAAACGTGTACTACGCCGCCAAAGCCTTCCTGTGCGGCGAGATCGCGCGCTGGGTCGACGAGGAAGGCTTGTCGCTCGACGTGTCCACCGGCGGGGAACTGGCCGTGGCGCTCCACGCCGGCTTTCCGCCGGAGCGAATCACGTTCCACGGCAACAACAAGTCCGCCGTGGAGTTGACCGACGCGGTGAAAGTGGGTGTCGAGCATATCGTTTTGGACTCGATGACCGAGATCGAGCGCCTGGACGCCATCGCGGCCGACGCCGGCGTCGTCCAGGACGTTTTCGTGCGTCTCACGGTCGGTGTCGAGGCGCACACCCACGAGTTCATCTCGACCGCGCACGAGGACCAGAAGTTCGGGCTGTCCATAGCCAGCGGGGCGGCGATGGCGGCGGTGCGCCGGGTCTTCGCCGCCGATCACTTGCGACTGGTCGGGCTGCACAGCCACATCGGTTCGCAGATCTTCGACGTCGACGGCTTCGAGGTTGCCGCGCACCGGGTCATCGGCCTGCTGCGCGAGATCGTCGAGGAGTTCGGCGTCGACAAGACCGCACAGATCTCGACCGTCGATCTCGGAGGCGGCCTCGGTATCTCGTACCTGGCGACCGACGACCCACCCCCGGTGAGCGAACTGGCGGCCAAGCTGAGCGCGATCGTCAGCAAGGAATCCGCGGCCGTCGGGCTTCCCACCCCCACGCTGGTGGTCGAGCCCGGTCGCGCCATCGCCGGACCGGGCACCCTCACGCTGTATGAAGTCGGCACCGTCAAAGACGTCGACGTCAGCGCCACCGCGCATCGCCGGTACGTCAGCGTCGACGGCGGCATGAGCGACAACATCCGCACCGCCCTCTATGACGCGCAGTACGATGCCCGGCTGGTCTCCAGGAACAGCGATGCGCCCGCGACGCTGGCCCGGATCGTCGGAAAGCATTGCGAGACCGGCGATATCGTCGTGCGCGACACCTGGGTGCCGGGCGACCTGCGGGCCGGTGACCTCCTCGGGGTGGCCGCCACCGGCGCGTACTGCTATTCGCTGTCGAGCCGTTACAACATGGTCGGCCGGCCCGCCGTGGTGGCGGTGCGCTCTGGGCGCGCCCGCCTCATCCTGCGCCGCGAAACGGTTGACGACCTGCTCAGTCTGGAAGTGAGGTGAACTGTGCCCCGTGACGAAAAACCCGTCGGCGTAGCGGTACTCGGTTTGGGCAACGTCGGTAGCGAAGTTGTCCGCATCATCGAAGACAGCGCCGAAGACTTGGCGGCTCGTGTCGGCGCGCCGCTGGTCCTGCGCGGCGTCGGAGTCCGCCGCGTCGCCGCCGACCGCGGTGTGCCCGTCGACCTGCTCACCGACAACATCGAAGAACTCGTCTCGCGCGAGGACGTCGACATCGTCGTCGAAGTGATGGGGCCGGTCGAGCCCTCACGAAAGGCGATCCTGTGTGCGATCGAGCACGGCAAGTCCGTCGTCACCGCGAACAAAGCACTGCTGTCCACGTCCACCGGAGAATTGGCGCAGGCGGCCGAAAGCGCGCATGTCGACCTGTATTTCGAGGCTGCCGTCGCGGGCGCCATCCCGGTCATCCGCCCGCTTACCCAGTCGCTGGCCGGTGACACGGTGCTGCGGGTGGCCGGCATCGTCAACGGCACCACCAACTACATCCTGTCCGCGATGGACAGCACCGGCGCCGACTACCACAGCGCGCTGGCCGACGCCAGCGCCCTCGGTTACGCCGAGGCCGATCCGACCGCCGACGTCGAGGGCTACGACGCCGCCGCCAAGGCCGCGATCCTGGCATCCATCGCCTTTCACACCCGGGTGACCGCCGATGACGTCTACCGCGAGGGGATCACCAAGATCACCCCGGCCGACTTCGCGTCCGCGCGGGCCCTGGGCTGCACGATCAAGCTGCTGTCCATCTGCGAGCGCATCACGGGAGACGATGGCCAGGAACGGGTTTCGGCCCGCGTCTATCCGGCGCTCGTGCCCCTGTCGCATCCGCTGGCCACCGTCAACGGAGCGTACAACGCCGTCGTGGTCGAGGCCGCGGCCGCGGGCCGGTTGATGTTCTACGGACAGGGGGCCGGCGGCGCGCCCACCGCGTCGGCGGTGACCGGCGACTTGGTGATGGCCGCCCGCAACCGGGTCTTGGGCAGCCGCGGGCCGAAGGAGTCCAGGTATGCCCAACTGCCCATCGCCCCCATGGGTTTGATCTCCACCCGCTACTACGTCAGCATGAACGTCGCCGACACACCCGGCGTCTTGTCTACGGTGGCAGCAGAATTCGCCAAGCGCGATGTCAGCATCGCCGAAGTTCGCCAGGAAGGCGTGGCGGACGAGGGAGGGCGACGCGTGGGCGCCCGAATCGTGGTGGTGACCCACAGCGCCACGGACGCCGCGCTGTCCGAAACCGTCGACGCACTCGCCGATTTGGACGTCGTGCGAAGCGTCGCCAGCGTGCTGCGACTGGAAGGGTCTAGCCTATGAGCGTTCCGCGGACCGCCACCCACCAACCGTGGCCGGGAGTGATCGCGGCCTACCGCGACCGATTGCCGGTCGCCGACGGCTGGACTCCGGTCACCCTGCTCGAGGGTGGCACCCCGCTGCTCGCGGCGCCCCGAATTTCGGAGCGGACCGGCTGCAAGGTCCACCTCAAGGTTGAAGGCCTGAACCCCACCGGCTCCTTCAAGGACCGGGGGATGACGATGGCGGTCACCGACGCGGTGGCCCGCGGCCAGCAGGCCGTACTGTGCGCGTCGACCGGAAACACCTCGGCGTCGGCCGCGGCGTATGCCGCCCGCGCCGGTATCACCTGCGCGGTGCTGATCCCGCAGGGCAAGATCGCCATGGGCAAGCTGGCGCAGGCGGTCATGCACGGCGCCAAGATCATCCAGATCGACGGCAACTTCGACGACTGCCTGGAACTGGCCCGCAAGATGGCCGCCGACTTCCCAACCATCTCGCTGGTCAACTCGGTCAACCCGGTGCGCATCGAGGGACAGAAGACGGCGGCGTTCGAGATCGTCGACGCGCTGGGGGCCGCACCGGATGTGCACTCCCTTCCCGTCGGCAACGCCGGGAATATCACCGCGTACTGGAAGGGCTATCGCGAGTATCACCACGAGGGCCTCATCGACACGCTGCCCCGCATGCTGGGCACCCAGGCGGCCGGCGCGGCGCCTCTGGTGCTCGGGAAACCGGTCAGCCACCCCGAGACGATCGCCACCGCCATACGCATCGGCGCGCCGGCGTCCTGGACGGCCGCAGTCGAGGCGCAACAGCAATCCAACGGACGCTTCCTGGCCGCCACCGACGACGAGATCCTGGCCGCGTACCACCTCGTCGCCCGGGTCGAGGGCGTTTTCGTGGAGCCCGCCTCCGCGGCCAGCATTGCCGGTCTGCTCAAGGCCGTCGACGACGGCTGGGTGGCCCGTGGCTCGACGGTCGTGTGCACGGTGACCGGCAACGGTCTCAAGGACCCCGACACGGCGCTGAAAGACATGCCGAGCGTGTCTCCAATACCGGTCGATCCTGTACTCGTGGTGGAAAAGTTGGGGCTTGCATAGTGGCGATCGCAAGAGCGGCGGAGCCGGTCGCAGCGGGTCGCCACGAATTGGACCCCGTGGCGATCGCATTGGACGCCTGTTGGTGAGGCCGATGCTGCCCGCCGGGCTGAGAGCTACCGCCGTGGTGTCGGCGTCGAGCGCAAACCTGGGCCCCGGCTTCGACAGCATCGGTTTGGCCCTGAGTCTTTGCGACGAAATCGTAGTCGAGACAAAAGAGTCCGGCTTGGAGGTGTTTGTCGAGGGGGAGGGCGCCGACCAAGTGCCTTTGGGCCCCGACCATCTGGTGGTGCGCGCCGTCGAACGCGGGCTGCAGGCCGTGGGGGTAAGCGCTGCGGGGCTGATGGTGCGCTGCCGTAACGCCATCCCGCATTCGCGCGGTCTGGGCTCCTCTGCGGCGGGCGTGGTCGGTGGCTTGGCTGCGGTGAACGGTCTTGTCGCACAGACGGATTCGACACCTATGACCGAAGCCCAACTGATCCAGCTTTCGTCGGAGTTCGAAAGCCATCCCGACAACGCCGCGGCCGCGGTGCTCGGCGGCGCGGTGGTTTCGTGGATTGACTGCACCGGTGAGCGGCCGGAGTACTCGGCGGTGCCGCTGCGCCTGCACCCCGACATCCAGTTGTTCTGCGCGATTCCCGCGCAGCGTTCGTTGACCGCCGAGACCCGGGTGCTGCTGCCCAGCCAGGTCAGCCACGAGGACGCCAGGTTCAACGTCAGCCGGGCCGCGTTGCTGGTAGTGGCGCTGACCGAACGGCCGGACCTGCTCATGGCGGCCACCGAAGATGCGCTTCATCAACGCCAACGGGCCCCGGCGATGCCGGCCTCGGCGGAATATCTGCAGCTGTTGCGGCGTCATAACGTGGCAGCGACGCTTTCTGGGGCTGGTCCCTCCCTCATCGCACTGACCACGGAGCGCGAGTTGCCCGCAGAAGTGCTGGAGTACGGTGCCGCAAAGGGGTTCACCATTATCTCGATGACCGCCGGCGAAGGAGTTCGCTGGAGCCCGGGAGTCACGGTCCTCGGTTAGTCCAAGTTATTCCAAGGCGCGGCCGGAGGGTTTGCTTGCTTCCCGCAGGGATGCAGGCTATCCTCAGAGCCGTCCAGCAATCGCAGCATCTGGATACTGCATTGCCAATAGGACAACCACCAATTCTTCTCGTGGACGAGGTTCGCCGTACTCTCCGCCGATCGAGGCGATCACCCGTTGCAGAGTCGATGATTGGGCGCACTCGGCGATTCTGCTGAATGCAACGACCCCCCGTATGACCTGATCAGCGGGGGAAGAAAGGAAATCCGTGACTGATACGGACCTGTTCACGGCTGGCGAAAGCACTGACAGCGACCAGCTGTCCAATCCCGTGACCACAGACACACCGAACGTGAAAACCGATGCCCCGGTTGGCTCCCTGTCCGCCATGGTGCTGCCCGAGTTGCGCGCGCTGGCTAACCGAGCCGGCGTCAAGGGGACGTCAGGCATGCGCAAGAACGAATTAATCGCCGCGATCCAAGAGATCAGGGGCAAGGCCAACGGCACTTCGGCCGCCGCCAACCCAGGCGGGAGCGGCACATCCGACCAGGCCGCCGCCGAATCAGCGCCGGACTCACCCGCGGCGCAAGGTGAACAGAACGGTTCGACAACCGAGGTGGCCGGCCGGGAACGGCGCGGCGCTTCCCGCGAAGCCGGATCGGCCCGCAGGGCCGACCGGGACGATCGCGAGGGCTCAAGCGCCCGCGAGGGCGAGGCCAACGATCGGCAGGGCGGCCAGCAAAGGACCAAGACGGACGAGCGCGGACAAGACTCCGGCAGCGACCAGGGCGGCGATCAGCAGAGCTCGGGTGGGCAGCAGTCGCGGGGCGGCTCGAACCAGCAGGAAGACGACGGCGAGGGCCGTCAGGGCCGGCGGGGACGCCGGTTCCGCGATCGCCGACGCCGCGGGGAGCGTTCGGGCGACGGCGCCGACGCCGAACTGCGTGAGGACGACGTCGTCCAGCCGGTCGCCGGCATCCTCGACGTCCTCGACAACTACGCGTTCGTGCGCACCTCCGGCTACCTCGCCGGCCCGCACGACGTCTACGTCTCGATGAACATGGTGCGCAAGAACGGCCTGCGCCGCGGCGACGCGGTCACCGGGGCGGTTCGGGTGCCCCGCGACGGCGAGCAGCCCAACCAGCGGCAGAAGTTCAACCCGCTGGTGCGCCTGGACACCGTCAACGGCGGCTCCGTCGAAGACGCCAAGAAGCGGCCCGAGTTCAGCAAGCTGACGCCGTTGTACCCCAACCAGCGGCTTCGTCTGGAAACCACCCCCGACCGGCTGACCACGCGGGTCATCGACCTCATCATGCCGATCGGGAAAGGCCAGCGCGCGCTGATCGTGTCACCGCCCAAGGCGGGCAAGACGACCATCCTGCAGGACATCGCCAACGCGATCACCAAGAACAACCCGGAATGCCACCTCATGGTCGTGCTCGTCGACGAGCGGCCCGAGGAGGTCACCGACATGACGCGCTCGGTCAAGGGCGAGGTCATCGCCTCGACGTTCGACCGGCCGCCGTCGGACCACACGTCTGTCGCCGAGCTGGCGATCGAGCGGGCAAAGCGGCTGGTCGAGCAGGGCAAGGACGTCGTGGTGCTGCTTGACTCGATCACCCGGCTGGGCCGCGCCTACAACAACGCGTCGCCCGCGTCGGGCCGGATCCTCTCCGGTGGTGTCGACTCCACCGCGCTGTACCCGCCCAAGCGGTTCCTGGGCGCGGCACGCAACATCGAGGAAGGCGGGTCGCTGACCATCATCGCCACAGCGATGGTCGAGACGGGCTCCACCGGTGACACAGTCATCTTCGAGGAGTTCAAGGGCACCGGTAACGCCGAGCTCAAGCTGGACCGCAAGATCTCTGAACGCCGGGTTTTCCCGGCGGTCGACGTGAACCCCTCCGGTACCCGCAAGGACGAGTTGCTGCTGTCGCCCGACGAGTTCGCGGTCGTGCACAAGCTGCGCCGGGTGCTGTCGGGCCTGGATTCGCACCAGGCCATCGACCTGCTGATGTCGCAGCTGCGCAAGACGAAGAACAACTACGAGTTCCTGGTGCAGGTGTCCAAGACGACGCCAGGCTCCATGGACAACGACTAGGGGCCTTGCCGGGACTAGGGGCCTTGCCGGCCGCGGGTTTGCTCCCTCGAGGTTTGCTCCCTCGAGGTTTGCTCCCTCGACACTGAAACCACGCACACGAC
>CAWAWC010000005.1:0-22570 GCA_963785625.1 uncultured Actinomycetota bacterium
GGGCCCCGATACACAACGCGCCGAGTACGGTTTTGCTCATGGCAATACACCTGACCCGCATCTATACGCGCACCGGCGACGACGGAACCACCGGTTTGAGCGACTTCTCGCGGGTCTCCAAGAACGACCCCCGCCTGGTGGCGTACGCGAACTGCGACGAGGCAAACTCCGCCATCGGCGTCGCGATCGCCGTGGGCCAGCCCGCCGAAGAACTGGCCGGCGTGCTGCGGCAGATCCAGAACGACCTGTTCGACGCCGGGGCGGATCTGTCCACCCCGGTGGTGCAAAACCCGGAATATCCCCCGCTCCGGATCACCCAGCCCTACATCGATCGACTCGAACGCTGGTGTGACCAATACAACGAGTCCTTGCCGGCGCTTGATTCCTTTGTGCTGCCGGGTGGTTCACCCCTGTCGGCGCTGCTGCAAGTCGCTCGCACCGTGGTACGCCGGGCGGAGCGCTCGGCGTGGGCCGCGCTCGATGCCGCACCCGATGCGATGAGCGCACTGCCGGCGAAATACCTGAACCGGTTGTCGGACCTGCTGTTCATTTTGGCGCGTACCGCGAACCCGGATGGCGATGTGCTCTGGAAACCGGGCGGCGGCGCTTCCAGCGCCGGATAAATCGGGAGTCTAGGTTGTTCGACACGCTTTAGACGCTGCGCCGGCGCGCACGCGGTGACGGGCGGGATTCCAGCCAGGACAAGAACGCGGTCAGTGCGCCCCGGTCGAGCGCAAGCTCGTAACCGGACCTGCGGTCTTGCGTCGGGTCGCGCAACTCCAGCACCACGATCTCGTCGGTCATGATGTCGAACTCGTCGCCGCGTGGCGCGCGCCGGGCCACGATCTCCACGCCCCTGCGGCTGAGCCGACGGTCCGGCCACAGACGCAGACTGGACAGCCGGTAGAACGCGGCCTCGCCGCCGCGGTAGCGGATCACGCCGTGGCGCCACCCGTGACCTCCGACCGCGGGAATGTCGCGCATGATGCCGGCCGTTCCGCCCTGGCGCAGCTTCCACAACCGGTAGCTCAGGGCGACGACGGCGGCCCCTAACACGACGATGAGCACGACCATGCCATCCATGGGCGCGCTCATCGGTGGTCAGTCGATCGCGCCGACGGCGCGTAATCTGGCGCGTCCGCGTGCCGCGATGCGGGGATCGTCGGACTCGGAATCCTCCCTGGCGGCGCTTTCGTCGATCTCCGACTCGAATTCGGCCGATTCGGCGAGGATGGTGACCGACTCCTCGGTGACCGTGAGAAACCCGCTGTCGACCGCGATCCGCAGGTCGTCCTCGCCTTCTCTTTCGACGCGGACCATGGCGTCGTCGACCAACTGCGCGACCAGCGGAATGTGGCGGGGCAGGATGCCGATCTCTCCGACGGTGGTACGGGTGAACAGGAAGGTCGCCTCGCCCGACCAAATCTTCCGATCGACGGCGACTATCTCAACGTTCAAATCAGCCATGCCACAAAACCTTTCGCATCAGCCGCGAGCTAGAGCTTGGCGCCAAGGCTCTGGGCCTTCTTGGCCAAGTCGTCGAGGCCACCAATCAAGAAGAAGGCCTGCTCGGGCACGTGGTCGAACTCGCCCTTGGTCAGCCGGTCGAACGCCTCGATGGTCTCCTTCAGCGGGACCGTCGAGCCGGGTTGGCCGGTGAACTGTTCGGCCGCCATCATGTTCTGCGAGAGGAACCGTTCGATGCGCCGCGCCCGGTTGACCAATTGCTTGTCTTCTTCTGACAGCTCGTCGATACCGAGGATCGCGATGATGTCCTGAAGGTCCTTGTAGCGCTGCAGGATTCGGATGACTTCCTGCGCCACGCGGTAGTGCTCTTCACCGACGACGCCCGGGTCGAGGATGGTCGAGCTCGATGCCAGCGGGTCTACCGCGGGGAAAATGCCCTTGGAAAAAACCGAACGGGACAGCTCGGTGGTGGCGTCCAGGTGCGCGAATGTCGTCGCCGGCGCCGGGTCGGTGTAGTCGTCGGCGGGCACGTAAACGGCTTGCATGGACGTGATGGACCGACCCCGCGTGGACGTGATGCGCTCCTGCAGCTGGCCCATCTCGTCAGCCAGGGTGGGCTGGTAACCCACGGCCGACGGCATACGGCCGAGCAGCGTCGACACCTCCGATCCGGCCTGGGTGAACCGGAAGATGTTGTCGATGAACAGCAGCACGTCCTGGCCCGCCTCGTCACGGAACCACTCCGCCATCGTCAGCGCGGACAGCCCCACCCGCATGCGGGTGCCGGGCGGCTCGTCCATCTGACCGAAGACCAGCGCGGTGTCCTTGAGCACGTCGGCTTCTTTGAGCTCGACCCACAGGTCGTTGCCCTCACGGGTGCGCTCGCCCACCCCGGCGAACACCGAAGTACCACCGAAGTTGCGGGCAATACGGTTGATCATCTCCTGGATGAGCACCGTCTTGCCCACCCCGGCGCCGCCGAACAGCGCGATCTTGCCGCCGCGCACGTACGGGGTCAGGAGGTCGACGACTTTGAGGCCGGTCTCGAGCATCTCGGTGCGCGGCTCCAGCTCTTCGAACGGCGGCGGCTTGCGGTGAATCGACCAGTGCTCGAAGTCTTCTCCGTATCCCGGCTTGTCCAGGCAGTCACCCAGCGCGTTGAAGACGTGGCCCTTGACCTCCTGGCCGACCGGCACCGAGATGGAGCGACCGGTGTCGATGACCTCCACCCCGCGCACCAGACCGTCGGTGGGCTGCAACGAGATGGTGCGCACCAGGTTGTCACCCAGGTGCTGTGCGACCTCCAGCGTGAGCGTCTTCGCGAGCTCCTTGAAGGTGA
The DNA here is from genome assembly GCA_963785625.1 of uncultured Actinomycetota bacterium. Classification (GTDB taxonomy): domain Bacteria; phylum Actinomycetota; class Actinomycetes; order Mycobacteriales; family Mycobacteriaceae; genus Mycobacterium. The sequence continues at coordinate 2,807 of CAWAWC010000005.1, forward strand.
TCTCGGCGTGCAGCGCGTTGAACAGTTCCGGGACGGAGCCGCGCGGGAACTCGACGTCGACGACGGGCCCGGTGATGCGGACAATGCGGCCGCTGGTGTCGGAGTTGGCGGACTTTTCGGTCTTTTCAGTGGTTTCAGTAGCAGCCATAATTTTTTCGCTTCCTCGTGGTGCTTACCTAGCGCGCGCCGGCGAGCGCGTTTGCGCCACCGACGATTTCGCTAATCTCCTGGGTGATCTGGGCCTGCCGCTCGCGGTTCGCCATCAGCGTCAGCGCTTTGATCAGGTCGTCCGCGTTGTCGGTGGCCGACTTCATCGCCCGTTGGCGCGATGCCAGCTCCGACGCCGCGGATTCGAGCAGCGCCGCGTAGACGCGGGTGGTCAGGTATCGCGGGAGCAGCGACTCGAAAAGCGTTGTCGCATCAGGCTCGAACGAGTACAGGGTGTGCAGTTCGGGCTCTTCCCCGACGTATTCGACGACCATCGGGGCGATCCGGTGAGCCACCGCCGACTGGGACAGCATCGACTTGAACTCCGTGTAGATAATGTGGAGCTCGTCGACGCCCTCGGTGTCGGACTGACCCTCGTCCCCGTCGCCGGTGCCGGCCATGAACGCCTCGACCAAGGTCGATGCGATCTCCGCGGCGTTTTCGTACTTCGGCTGTTCGGAGAAGCCCGTCCAGGAACCCGTGATGTCCCAGTTCCGGAACGTGTAGTAGTTCAACGCCTTACGACCCACGGCGTAGAGAACCGGCGTCTTGCCCTCCTCCCGCAGCATGGAAAACAGCTCCTCGGCGCGGCGGAAGACGCTGGCGTTATAAGCCCCGCACAGACCGCGATCGGACGACACCACCAGCACGCCGGCCCGCTTCGGTTCGGGCCGCTCGACGAGCAACGGATGGTCGAGAGCGGCCTCGGCGGCCAGCGTGGTGAGCATCGCCGTGATCTGGAACGCGTACGGCCGGGCGGATTCCAGCCGGGTCTGCGCTTTGCCGATGCGCGATGTCGCGATCAGCTCCTGGGCTTTGGTGATCTTCTTGATCGAGCCGGCGGAGCGGATCCGACCGCGCAATTCACGAAGTGTGGCAGCCATCGGTTGCTACTTGTTCTCTTTCTTTTCCTTCTTCTCCGGCTTAGGCTTCTTGACCTTCACCGATTCCTTCTCCAGGTCCTCCTCTTCCATGGCCTCGACGTGCTCGTCGGGCACCACCGATCCACCGCCGGTGGCCGCGAAGCCCTTCTTGAAGTTCTTGATGACCTCGGTGAGCGCGTCGGTCGTTTCGTCGGTGAGCTTCTGGCTATCCCGGATAGTGGTCAGGATCTTTTTTTCAGAGGCCCTAATGTGGTCCAGCAGTTCGGTTTCGAACCGCCGGACGTCCTCGACCGGCACCGAGTCCAGGTGACCGCCGGTGCCCAGGAAGATCGAGACCACCTGCTCCTCCACCGGCATCGGCTGGTACTGCGGCTGCTTGAGCAGCTCGACCAGCCGCGCACCACGCTCCAGCTGGGCCTTGGAGGTGGCGTCCAGGTCGGATGCGAAAGCGGCGAAGGCTTCCAACTCGCGGTACTGCGACAGGTCCAGACGCAACGAGCCGGCGACTTCCTTCATGGCCTTGATCTGTGCGGCGCCGCCGACGCGGGACACCGAGACACCGACGTTGATCGCCGGTCGGACACCCTGGTTGAACAGGTCTGTCTCCAAGAAGCACTGCCCGTCGGTGATCGAGATGACGTTGGTCGGAATGTAGGCCGAGATGTCGTTCGCCTTGGTCTCGATGATCGGAAGACCGGTCAGCGAGCCGGCGCCGAGCTCGTCGGAAAGCTTGGCGCAGCGCTCCAACAGCCGGGAGTGCAGGTAGAACACGTCGCCCGGGTAGGCCTCGCGGCCGGGCGGGCGGCGCAGCAGCAGCGAGATGGCGCGGTACGCCTCGGCCTGCTTGCTCAGGTCGTCGAAGACGATGAGCACATGCTTGCCATCGTACATCCAGTGCTGTGCGATCGCCGAACCGGTGTAGGGCGCAAGCCATTTGAAGCCCGCGGAGTCTGACGCGGGCGCCGCGACGATAGTGGTGTAGTCCATCGCGCCGCCCTCTTCCAGTGCGCGACGGACAGCGGCAATCGTGGTGCCCTTCTGCCCGATGGCCACATACACGCAACGCACCTGCTTGCTTTCGTCACCGGATTCCCAGTTCTGCCGCTGGTTGAGGATGGTGTCGACGCACACAGCCGTCTTGCCGGTCTTTCGGTCGCCGATGATCAGCTGGCGCTGGCCACGCCCGATCGGGGTCATCGCATCGATAGCCTTGATCCCGGTCTGCAGCGGCTCTTTCACGCCTTGACGCTGCACCACCGACGGCGCCTGGATCTCCAGTGCGCGCCGGGTGTCGGTCTCGATGTCGCCGCGACCGTCGATCGGGTGACCCAGCGGGTTGACCACCCGCCCCAAGAACGCGTCGCCGACGGGCACCGACAAGACTTCGCCGGTTCGCTTGACCTGTTGACCCTGTTCGATATTCTCGAAATCACCGAGGATGACCACCCCGACACTGTGTTCATCGAGGTTGAGTGCGACGCCTAGGATTCCACCCGGAAATTCCAGTAGCTCCTGGGTCATGACGGACGGCAGGCCTTCGACGTGCGCGATCCCGTCGCCGGCGTCGAAGACGGTACCGACCTCCTCGCGGGAGGTGTCGGAGGTGAAGGAGCCCACATACTCCTCGATGGCGCTCTGGATAGCATCAGCGGAGATTGTCAACTCGGCCATGGCTTTTCGTCTTCCTACTTGATCTTGTTCGCGTCGGGTTGTGATGAATGGTTCGTGGTCAGTCCGGCAACTGAGCCTGGGCCGCAGCCAGACGCGACGAAAGTGTCCCGTCGATCACCTCGTCGGCGATGGAAATCAACAGCCCACCCAGCAGCTCGGCATCGATCTGCAGTTGGACCGCCACCGGATGACCGTAGATGCGGCCGAGCACTTCGGTGAGGCGAGTGCGCTGGGCATCGCTGAGTTCGGCTGCCGCGCTGACCTGCGCGACGATTTCGCCGCGGCGCGCCACCGCAACTTCGGCCAGGAACTGAATGGCCTCGTCGGCGTTCTGGCCTCTCAGTAGCTCGACTGTGTGGGTCAGCAGCGATACGACGATCGGGTTGACCCGGCCGCTTGCGCCGTCAAGGACTTTGCGCAGCAAGCCGACTCGCCCTTCCACCGGAACGGTGTAGTCGCCGAACAGGATCGCGAGCCGCGGCTGTGCGTCGAGGATGCGAGAAATCCGGAACAACTGGTCTTCGACCTCGTCGACCTTGTTCTCCCGCTCGGCGATTTCGAGCAATGCTTGCCTAGACACGTGTTCGATGGCATCGATGAGATCCGAGTTGGCCGACCACCGCTCCGAGACGGCCAATCGCAGGACGTCGAGCGTGGCGTCGCCGACCTGGTCGGATACCAGTCGCTCGATCAACCGGACCCTGGGCGCCGCATCTTCTGCCGAAACGGTGAGATATCGGGAGACAACGATTTCGCGGTCCAGCATCTGGGCTACCGACACCAGCTCACTGGAGAGAGTGGAAAGGCCTTTGTTGTCAAGCTTTTTGGCTATTTCGCTGAACCGGTCCGACAGGCTCATCAACGCCTGGCGGCTGGCCGAGCGCATCTTCGCCAGCAGCGGGTACTCGAAGTCGGCCGGTTCCGGCGCCATCGCTTCCAGGTCGTCCAGGAACCGGTCGACGGTGGCCGACCGCTGTGCCGGGTCGGCAACGTGGTTGCGTACCAACTCCCCCGCCTGGCGGACGGCCTCGTGACCGAGTTCCAGGCGCAGCTGGCGGCTCAGCTGCGTCCGCAGCAGGTCGGCCTGGCGGCCGCCCTGCACATTGATGCGTTCCGCCTCGACGTCGGCCTGGGCCCGCAACTGCTCGGTGATGCGACCCGCGTCCGTATGCGCCTCTTCGACGATCCGTTCGGACTCCGACTTGGCGGTTTCCACGGCCTTGCTATGGGCCGTGGTCGACTCCGTCAGCCGATCGGCCGCCGCGGCGGAGTCTTTCAATTGTTGGCGCACCGCCTCTTGCCGGGCGGTCATCAACCGGCGCAACGGCGGCGCGACGTAACGCACCACCAGAAACACGATGACCGCGAAGCCGATCAGATTTCCGATAAAGGTCGACCAATTCCCCATCAGCGTTTACCTTTTCGTGGCGGCGGCGGGGGTGACCTCGACGCCGAGGATCCGACTGGCCAGCGTCGCCGACATGTTCGCCACGTTGGCGCGCAGATCCAATTCCACGGCGTCTCTCTCCCGCTTCAATTGCTCGGAGGCGTTTTGCAACGTCGACATCACCTGTTGCTCGGCACCGGCGCGCGCGTCCTCCACCACCTTACGGCCTTCCGCGCGGGCGTCGTCCCGTAACGACGACGCCTGCATCCGGGCCTCCTTGAGTGCCTCTTCGTAATCGGCCTGGGCGCCCTCAAATTGCTCGGCCGCCTTCTTGTTGTCGGCAACGGTCTTGGCGACCACGGCGTCCCGTTCGCGCATCACCCTCAGCACCGGCGGCACGACAAAGGTGCCGATGACGGCGAGCACGATGAGAAAGATGGCCAGCACGAAGAAGAACGTGCCGTTGGGAATGAGGAAGTTGCCGCCGCCCTTACCTCCCTCGCCGCCCTGGCCGGCGGCCAGAACAATCAAACTCGCGTCGCCCATCACGACGAGTTAGGCGACCGGGGTGGCGAATACGAACAGCGCCATGAACGCCAGGTTGATGAAGTAGGCCGCCTCGACCAGACCGACGGTGATGAAGAACGGCGTGAACAACCGGCCCTGCGCCTCGGGTTGCCGGGCGATACCCGACACCAGCGCGTTACCCGCGATACCGTCACCGATACCGGCACCGATCGCGCCGCCGCCCATGATCAGGCCACCGCCGATGAGAGCACCGGCAGCGATAGTGGGGTCCATTCTTTCCTCCTTTATGTGGTGGCTATCTGGTAGCGGTCTACCAAGCGCCTCTACTGGTGCCTGAACTGGTGCTTAGTTAGGCCCAATTTGTGGTGGCTTCAGTCATGATGTTCTTCCACCTCCATCGCCTGGCTGAAGTACAGGATCGTCAAGATGGAGAAGATGAAGGCCTGGATAGCGCCGACGAACAGGTCGAACGATTTCCAAATCGCGTTCGGCAACCACATGATGTACGCCGGGAAGAGCGCGATCAGCGCGACCAGGATGCCGCCGGCGAAGATGTTGCCGAAGAGTCGGAGCGACAAGGAGATCGGCTTGGCGAGTTCCTCGACCAGGTTGATCGGCGCCAGGAACGCCACGTGCCCCTTGAGGACGGCGAGCGGGTGTCCGATGATGCCGCGGCGCCAGATGCCCGCCACGTGATAGCAGACGAATACGAAGAGGGCCAGCGCCAACACGTAATTGATGTCGGCGGCCGCCGGCTTCAACAGCTCGGTGGTATGCCCGGATTTGTCGGTGTATTGCAGTGGAAGCACCGACAGCCAGTTGGAGGTCAGGATGAACACGAAGATGGTGACTGCCAGCGGCAGCACGAAGGGGGCGATCCGCATGCCGATGGCGCTCTCGATCTGGTTGCGCATCTGTACGGTGATCGCCTCCCAGAACAGCTGAACCCCGCTGGGTACGCCCGTTGAGGTGATCTTCGCGCGCAGGAAGAAGGCCAACCCGATCACGATCACCGCGGAGATCGCCGTAGACAGGATCGTGTCCGTGTTGACGGTCATGCCGAGCCAGGTAGCCGTGGTGTGCTGGCCGACCTCGATTCGCGACTCGGCCAAGACCATCTCAGTCATCCCCTGGGCTCCTTTCCTCCGGCCCTTGCGAGTCCGCCGGCTGTCCTGCCGAAGAAGGCGCCACCGGATCTCCGGAGCGGATTTTCTTCAAAACCGGCAGCGTGGTCGTCGCGACCAACAGCACCTGGAAGAGCGCCAGCCCGAATACCACGCCCAAACCGGCAGGCCGGAAGACGAAGGCGATGATCAGCGCGAGAACGGTGATGATCGCCAGGCGGGACGCCGAGTTGAGCGCCATATTCCTTTTCAGCGGATGATCCTGGGCCGTGATCGACTCGACGGACCGACGCACCATGAGAGCGTTGAGCAAACCGAGGAGCAGCCCGACACCGAAGAACACCCCGAGCATGAGGCGACCCGACAACCCGGCGGCCAGCATGGCCACCGCCGTGATGGCGAGGCTGATCACCAGAAGCCGAATGGGACGGAACGCAACAGAGGGCAACACCAACGGCGCGTCCTGCGCTGGTGTCGTCACTGCAGCACCTCAATCCCCAGGTTGGTGGAACGGGAACCCCACGACCGACTGATCGGTGGCCCGCCGAGCGTATCGCACGTCACAGGGGAACCACCCGAGGGGTAGCTCCCTGCGCCGGTCTACGCGCAGCGCGCTCGGACGGTCGGCCGATGGACCGGTCGGCCAGCACCCTGCGAGGCGTGTTTTGGGGGTTCTACCTGCACCGTATCACACGAAAGACGACTACTACTACTTCATGTCGTAGTCGTAGTCGTAGTCGTCGTCTTCGTAGTCGTCGCGGCGACGCAGCAGCGGGATCACCGTCGCGACGCCGGCCACCACAATCGCCGCCAACATCACCAGGGCGGTGTCGCGGGGGTTGAAAAAGATAGAACTCGCGGCGCCGAATGCGACGATGCCGACCCACAGATAGATCAGCAGCACCACCCGGCGATGCGAATGGCCGATCTGCAGCAGCCGGTGGTGCAGATGCATCTTGTCGGGGCTGAACGCGCTGCGTCCCGCGCGGGTACGGCGCACGATCGCCAGCAGCAGATCTAGCATCGGGACGAACATGACCGCCACCACCAGCAGGAACGGTGACAGCAGAGCAAACACATCGCGAGCGCCATAGGCGTTCTGCGAGACTGGGCCGGCAGCAGTCGTCAAGGCCGCAGCGAGCATTAAGCCGATCAGCATTGAGCCGGAATCGCCCATGAAGATCTTCGCGCGGTGGAAGTTGTGCGGCAAGAAGCCCAGGCATGCCCCCGCGAGCACCACCGAGATCACCGCGGGCGGATAGAACAGCACGTCGCCGCCGTGGTCGCGGAGCAGACCAACCGAGAACATGCAGATCGCCAGCGCGGTGATCAGTCCCAGGCCGGCAGCCAGTCCGTCGAGTCCGTCGACGAAGTTCATCGCGTTGACGAACGACACCGTCAGCGCCAGCGTGAGCAAGATCGACGAGGCTTGGTCCAGCACGATGGTGCCGACGCCCCCCAACGGGATGTACAGGACGCTCCAGGCGACACCCATGGTGACCATGACGCTGGCCGCGGTGATCTGACCGGCGAACTTCGTCAGCGCGTCGAGGCCCCAGCGGTCGTCGATGAGGCCGATGCCCATGATCACCGCGCCGGCCACCAGCACCGCGGGCATGCCAGTCGAGTAGACGAACCCGCGGGTGAGCGCGGGCAGCTGGGATGCCAGGAAAACCGCCGAGACCACGCCGAGGTACATTGCGAGCCCGCCCATCCGTGGGGTCGGCGTCACGTGCACGTCGCGTTCCCGCGGATAGGCGACCGCGCCCAGGCGAGTGGCGAGCACCCGTACCGGCCCGGTCACGAAGTAGGTGACGATCGCCGCGGTCAGACCCACGAGCGCCAGCTCGCGCAGCGGGACACCGGCACCGCGATCAGAGAGGGCGAACAAACCATCGGCAAGGTTGGTCACGTCGCACGACACCTCGAGACCTTACTGCACCGACCTGAGACGGGAACACCCGCGCCGATGGCTAGACGGTCAGCGTCGCCGGCTCGACGCCGAGCACTTCCGCTATCCGCTCCGCGCTCACCGGACCTGCACGCAGGATGCGCGGGGTCGCTCCCGTGAGGTCGACGATCGTGGAGGCGGCCTGCTGGTCGGACGGACCCGCCTCGAGGCAGACATCGACGAGATCGCCGAGTTGGTCGCGCGCCTCCTCGGCGTTCAGTGCCGGCGGACGGCCCGAGACGTTGGCGCTGGACACCGCCATCGGCCCCACCTCACGCAGCAGCTCGATGGCTACCGGGTGCAGCGGCATGCGCAGCATCACGGTCCCGCGGGCGTCCCCCAGATCCCACTGCAACGACGGCGCCTGCGCCACCACCAGGCTCAGCGCGCCGGGCCAAAACGCACGGATCAGGTCGCGGGCCCCGTCCGGCATGGTGTAGACGAGGCCCTCGATGGTGTGCCAGGAACCGACCAGCACGCCCACCGGCATGTCTCGACCCCGTCCCTTTGCCGACAGCAGGGCGGCCACCGCGGCGCTGTTGAACGCGTCGGCGCCGATGCCGTAGACCGTGTCGGTGGGCATGACAACCAGGCGGCCGCCCTTGAGCGCCGTTGCCGCCGAGGCGATGCCGAGTGCGCGCCGCTCCGGGTCGGCGCAGTCGAACACCTCAGTCACGGCCCGGCTTCCTTCGGGCCGTGACGAACCGTGGCCGCCCGGCCAGGTCTTGTCGCGCCTCGACATCATCGAAACGTTTTGTGCTCGTTACTAATTCGACGGTGCGCGACGAGGTGGTGTCATCGTGCTCGACGGCGAGCAGGCCGCCCGGGCGCAGCCACCGCCCGGCCAGGCGGACGACGGGTTCGATCACGACCATGCCGTCCGGCCCCCCGAATACCGCGTGATGCGGATCGTGTTCGGCCACTTCCGCTCCCACGACGGCGTCGTCGGGCACGTAGGGCGGGTTGGCCACGATGAGGTCCACCTGTCCGTCGAGCTCCGGCTTGAAGGCCGGCTCAGTGACGTCGGCGCGCAGGAGTTCCACCGACGTGCCCTCGGCGTTGCGGCGGGCGTAAGTGAGGGCCACCTCGGAGTCATCGATACCGATGACCCGCGCCCCGGGCCAGTGCCGGGCCAAAGCCAGCGCCAACGCTCCGGAGCCGGTGCACAAATCGACGATCAGGGGCCGCGCCGGAAGCCGTTGCGCCATCGCCCAGGCCAAAAGAGCCTCGGTCTCCGGCCGCGGTATGAACACGCCGGAACCGACATGCAGCATTAGCGGCCCGAACGCCGCGGTCCCGGTCAGGTGCTGCAGCGGCACCCGCCGCGACCGCGCGGCCACGACGTCGCGGTAACGACCGAAGAACTCGTCGCCGGGCGCTTCGAGCAGGGCCAGCCGGCCGCGCTCGGTCCCCGCCACGTGAGCGGCCAACTGCTCGGCATCGGAACGCGCAGAGTCGATCCCCGCTTCGGCGAGCCGCGCCGCAGCACGGTCGAGCGCGCGCCGCAGCGGATTCATGTGTGTTGCAGCCGGGACTGCTTGTCGGCGGCGCCCAGCGCATCGAATAAGGCGTCCAGATCGCCGTCGAGCACCTGGTCGAGATTGTGCGCCTTGAAACCGATTCGGTGGTCGGTGATCCGGTTCTCGGGGAAGTTGTAGGTGCGGATCCGTTCGCTGCGGTCCACGGTGCGGATCTGGCTGGCCCGGTCGGCGGACGCGTCGGCCAGCGCCTGTTCCTCGGCCAGCGCCTGCAGGCGAGCGGCCAGCACCTGCAACGCGCGGGTCTTGTTCTGCAGCTGGGACCGTTCGTTCTGACAGGTGACGACAATACCGGTGGGTAGGTGGGTGATCCGCACTGCCGAGTCGGTGGTGTTGACACCTTGGCCGCCCTTGCCCGACGAGCGGTAGACGTCGACGCGCAGATCGGACTCGTCGATCTGCACCTCGCCGACTTCCTCGGGTTCGGGGTAGACCAGCACGCCCGCCGCCGACGTGTGCACGCGGCCTTGAGATTCCGTGACGGGGACGCGCTGCACGCGGTGCACCCCGCCCTCGAACTTCATGCGCGACCACACCCCGTCGACCGTGTCGCCCTTGCTGGCGATACTCAGCGTCGCGTCCTTGTAGCCGCCGAGATCCGAGGTGGTTTCGTCCAGGACCGTCACCGTCCAGCCATGCCGCTCGGCATAGCGGATGTACATCCTGGCCAAGTCGGCCGCGAACAACGCCGACTCTTCGCCGCCCTCACCGGATTTCACCTCGAGCACGATGTCGTCGGCGTCATGCGGGTCGCGCGGCGCCAGCATGTCGGTGAGCTGGGTGTCCAACTCGGCCACCTGCGACTCCAGTTGCGTCACCTCGGCGACGAACGATTCGTCGTCGGCGGCCAATTCGCGTGCCGCTTCCAGATCGTCCCGGGCCGCCGCCAGCTTGCGGTAGGTGGCGACGATCGGGGCCAGTCGGGCGAACCGGCGGCCGGCTTTGCGCGCCTCGCCGGGATTGCTGTGCAGCTCGGGGTCGGCCAGCGCACGCTCGAGTTCGGCGTGTTCGGCCAGCAGCACGTCGATCGTCTGCACCGGCTGCGTCATGTCTCACCTCCTGCCCGCTAGCTCCCGTAAACGCGAACCGACGCCCGGCCCGTGCGGTTCGCGCACAGTTCGGGCGTCGGCAAGCCAGCTATTTGTCGGTGTCTTCGGATGCGGCTCCGGCCTTGCGCTTGCCGTACCGCTTCTCGAAGCGGGCCACCCGGCCGCCGCTGTCGAGGATCTTCTGCTTGCCGGTGTAGAAGGGGTGGCACTGCGAGCAAACCTCGGCGACGATGCGGCCGCCCGGCTTGGTGCTGCGCGTCTGGAACGTGTTGCCGCAACCGCAGACGACCGTGGTCTCCGCGTATTCGGGGTGGATGTCAGTTTTCATGCTGTCCTCTTCGATCGTTTGTCGCCTGCGACCGCGTAGCCGGGCACCTGAGCCGGTTTCGGGGTAGTCGGGCACGGATTATGCCAGGTCAACCGCCATCCCCCAAAACAGCGGGATGCGTCCGCGCATTCCCGGCGCGCGGGTTGCGCCGAAACTGAAACTACGGCGACTCCGCCCGGCGTGTCGTGTGCGTGGTTTCAGTGTCGAGGGAGCAAACCTCGAGGGAGCAAACCTCGAGGGAGCAAACCCGCGGCCGGCAAGGCCCCTAGTCCCGGCAAGGCCCCTAGTCGTTGTCCATGGAGCCTGGCGTCGTCTTGGACACCTGCACCAGGAACTCGTAGTTGTTCTTCGTCTTGCGCAGCTGCGACATCAGCAGGTCGATGGCCTGGTGCGAATCCAGGCCCGACAGCACCCGGCGCAGCTTGTGCACGACCGCGAACTCGTCGGGCGACAGCAGCAACTCGTCCTTGCGGGTACCGGAGGGGTTCACGTCGACCGCCGGGAAAACCCGGCGTTCAGAGATCTTGCGGTCCAGCTTGAGCTCGGCGTTACCGGTGCCCTTGAACTCCTCGAAGATGACTGTGTCACCGGTGGAGCCCGTCTCGACCATCGCTGTGGCGATGATGGTCAGCGACCCGCCTTCCTCGATGTTGCGTGCCGCGCCCAGGAACCGCTTGGGCGGGTACAGCGCGGTGGAGTCGACACCACCGGAGAGGATCCGGCCCGACGCGGGCGACGCGTTGTTGTAGGCGCGGCCCAGCCGGGTGATCGAGTCAAGCAGCACCACGACGTCCTTGCCCTGCTCGACCAGCCGCTTTGCCCGCTCGATCGCCAGCTCGGCGACAGACGTGTGGTCCGACGGCGGCCGGTCGAACGTCGAGGCGATGACCTCGCCCTTGACCGAGCGCGTCATGTCGGTGACCTCCTCGGGCCGCTCGTCGACGAGCACGACCATGAGGTGGCATTCCGGGTTGTTCTTGGTGATCGCGTTGGCGATGTCCTGCAGGATGGTCGTCTTGCCCGCCTTGGGCGGTGACACGATCAGCGCGCGCTGGCCTTTCCCGATCGGCATGATGAGGTCGATGACCCGCGTGGTCAGCCGGTCGGGGGTGGTTTCCAGACGAAGCCGCTGGTTGGGGTACAACGGCGTCAGCTTGCTGAACTCGGGCCGCTTCTTGGCGTCTTCGACGGAGCCGCCGTTGACGGTGTCCAGGCGCACCAGCGGGTTGAACTTCTGCCGCTGGTTGGGCTGCTCGCCGTCGCGGGGCACCCGAACCGCCCCGGTGACCGCGTCGCCGCGGCGCAGGCCGTTCTTGCGCACCATGTTCATCGAGACGTAGACGTCGTGCGGGCCGGCGAGGTAGCCGGAGGTGCGCACGAACGCGTAGTTGTCGAGGACGTCGAGGATGCCGGCGACCGGCTGGACGACGTCGTCCTCACGCAGTTCGGCGTCGGCGCCGTCGCCCGAACGCTCCCCGCGGCGTCGGCGATCGCGGAACCGGCGTCCCCGCCGGCCCTGACGGCCCTCGCCGTCGTCTTCCTGCTGGTTCGAGCCGCCCCGCGACTGCTGCCCACCCGAGCTCTGCTGATCGCCGCCCTGGTCGCTGCCGGAGTCTTGTCCGCGCTCGTCCGTCTTGGTCCTTTGCTGGCCGCCCTGCCGATCGTTGGCCTCGCCCTCGCGGGCGCTTGAGCCCTCGCGATCGTCCCGGTCGGCCCTGCGGGCCGATCCGGCTTCGCGGGAAGCGCCGCGCCGTTCCCGGCCGGCCACCTCGGTTGTCGAACCGTTCTGTTCACCTTGCGCCGCGGGTGAGTCCGGCGCTGATTCGGCGGCGGCCTGGTCGGATGTGCCGCTCCCGCCTGGGTTGGCGGCGGCCGAAGTGCCGTTGGCCTTGCCCCTGATCTCTTGGATCGCGGCGATTAATTCGTTCTTGCGCATGCCTGACGTCCCCTTGACGCCGGCTCGGTTAGCCAGCGCGCGCAACTCGGGCAGCACCATGGCGGACAGGGAGCCAACCGGGGCATCGGTTTTCACGTTCGGTGTGTCTGTGGTCACGGGATTGGACAGCTGGTCGCTGTCAGTGCTTTCGCCAGCCGTGAACAGGTCCGTATCAGTCACGGATTTCCTTTCTTCCCCCGCTGATCAGGTCATACGGGGGGTCGTTGCATTCAGCAGAATCGCCGAGTGCGCCCAATCATCGACTCTGCAACGGGTGATCGCCTCGATCGGCGGAGAGTACGGCGAACCTCGTCCACGAGAAGAATTGGTGGTTGTCCTATTGGCAATGCAGTATCCAGATGCTGCGATTGCTGGACGGCTCTGAGGATAGCCTGCATCCCTGCGGGAAGCAAGCAAACCCTCCGGCCGCGCCTTGGAATAACTTGGACTAACCGAGGACCGTGACTCCCGGGCTCCAGCGAACTCCTTCGCCGGCGGTCATCGAGATAATGGTGAACCCCTTTGCGGCACCGTACTCCAGCACTTCTGCGGGCAACTCGCGCTCCGTGGTCAGTGCGATGAGGGAGGGACCAGCCCCAGAAAGCGTCGCTGCCACGTTATGACGCCGCAACAGCTGCAGATATTCCGCCGAGGCCGGCATCGCCGGGGCCCGTTGGCGTTGATGAAGCGCATCTTCGGTGGCCGCCATGAGCAGGTCCGGCCGTTCGGTCAGCGCCACTACCAGCAACGCGGCCCGGCTGACGTTGAACCTGGCGTCCTCGTGGCTGACCTGGCTGGGCAGCAGCACCCGGGTCTCGGCGGTCAACGAACGCTGCGCGGGAATCGCGCAGAACAACTGGATGTCGGGGTGCAGGCGCAGCGGCACCGCCGCGTACTCCGGCCGCTCACCGGTGCAGTCAATCCACGAAACCACCGCGCCGCCGAGCACCGCGGCCGCGGCGTTGTCGGGATGGCTTTCGAACTCCGACGAAAGCTGGATCAGTTGGGCTTCGGTCATAGGTGTCGAATCCGTCTGTGCGACAAGACCGTTCACCGCAGCCAAGCCACCGACCACGCCCGCCGCAGAGGAGCCCAGACCGCGCGAATGCGGGATGGCGTTACGGCAGCGCACCATCAGCCCCGCAGCGCTTACCCCCACGGCCTGCAGCCCGCGTTCGACGGCGCGCACCACCAGATGGTCGGGGCCCAAAGGCACTTGGTCGGCGCCCTCCCCCTCGACAAACACCTCCAAGCCGGACTCTTTTGTCTCGACTACGATTTCGTCGCAAAGACTCAGGGCCAAACCGATGCTGTCGAAGCCGGGGCCCAGGTTTGCGCTCGACGCCGACACCACGGCGGTAGCTCTCAGCCCGGCGGGCAGCATCGGCCTCACCAACAGGCGTCCAATGCGATCGCCACGGGGTCCAATTCGTGGCGACCCGCTGCGACCGGCTCCGCCGCTCTTGCGATCGCCACTATGCAAGCCCCAACTTTTCCACCACGAGTACAGGATCGACCGGTATTGGAGACACGCTCGGCATGTCTTTCAGCGCCGTGTCGGGGTCCTTGAGACCGTTGCCGGTCACCGTGCACACGACCGTCGAGCCACGGGCCACCCAGCCGTCGTCGACGGCCTTGAGCAGACCGGCAATGCTGGCCGCGGAGGCGGGCTCCACGAAAACGCCCTCGACCCGGGCGACGAGGTGGTACGCGGCCAGGATCTCGTCGTCGGTGGCGGCCAGGAAGCGTCCGTTGGATTGCTGTTGCGCCTCGACTGCGGCCGTCCAGGACGCCGGCGCGCCGATGCGTATGGCGGTGGCGATCGTCTCGGGGTGGCTGACCGGTTTCCCGAGCACCAGAGGCGCCGCGCCGGCCGCCTGGGTGCCCAGCATGCGGGGCAGCGTGTCGATGAGGCCCTCGTGGTGATACTCGCGATAGCCCTTCCAGTACGCGGTGATATTCCCGGCGTTGCCGACGGGAAGGGAGTGCACATCCGGTGCGGCCCCCAGCGCGTCGACGATCTCGAACGCCGCCGTCTTCTGTCCCTCGATGCGCACCGGGTTGACCGAGTTGACCAGCGAGATGGTTGGGAAGTCGGCGGCCATCTTGCGGGCCAGTTCCAGGCAGTCGTCGAAGTTGCCGTCGATCTGGATGATCTTGGCGCCGTGCATGACCGCCTGCGCCAGCTTGCCCATGGCGATCTTGCCCTGCGGGATCAGCACCGCGCAGGTGATACCGGCGCGGGCGGCATACGCCGCGGCCGACGCCGAGGTGTTTCCGGTCGACGCGCACAGTACGGCCTGCTGGCCGCGGGCCACCGCGTCGGTGACCGCCATCGTCATCCCCCGGTCCTTAAAGGAGCCGGTGGGGTTCAGGCCTTCAACCTTGAGGTGGACCTTGCAGCCGGTCCGCTCCGAAATTCGGGGCGCCGCGAGCAGCGGGGTGCCACCCTCGAGCAGGGTGACCGGAGTCCAGCCGTCGGCAACCGGCAATCGGTCGCGGTAGGCCGCGATCACTCCCGGCCACGGTTGGTGGGTGGCCGTCCGCGGAACGCTCATAGGCTAGACCCTTCCAGTCGCAGCACGCTGGCGACGCTTCGCACGACGTCCAAATCGGCGAGTGCGTCGACGGTTTCGGACAGCGCGGCGTCCGTGGCGCTGTGGGTCACCACCACGATTCGGGCGCCCACGCGTCGCCCTCCCTCGTCCGCCACGCCTTCCTGGCGAACTTCGGCGATGCTGACATCGCGCTTGGCGAATTCTGCTGCCACCGTAGACAAGACGCCGGGTGTGTCGGCGACGTTCATGCTGACGTAGTAGCGGGTGGAGATCAAACCCATGGGGGCGATGGGCAGTTGGGCATACCTGGACTCCTTCGGCCCGCGGCTGCCCAAGACCCGGTTGCGGGCGGCCATCACCAAGTCGCCGGTCACCGCCGACGCGGTGGGCGCGCCGCCGGCCCCCTGTCCGTAGAACATCAACCGGCCCGCGGCCGCGGCCTCGACCACGACGGCGTTGTACGCTCCGTTGACGGTGGCCAGCGGATGCGACAGGGGCACGAGCGCCGGATAGACGCGGGCCGAAACCCGTTCCTGGCCATCGTCTCCCGTGATGCGCTCGCAGATGGACAGCAGCTTGATCGTGCAGCCCAGGGCCCGCGCGGACGCGAAGTCGGCCGGGGTGATCTTGGTGATCCCCTCGCGGTAGACGTCATCGGCGGTCACCCGGGTGTGAAAGGCGATGGATGCCAGGATCGCGGCCTTGGCGGCGGCGTCGTAGCCCTCGACGTCGGCGGTCGGATCGGCCTCGGCGTAACCGAGGGCGCTGGCGTCGGCGAGCGCGCTGTGGTAGTCGGCGCCGGTGCTGTCCATCGCGGACAGGATGTAGTTGGTGGTGCCGTTGACGATGCCGGCCACCCGCAGCACCGTGTCACCGGCCAGCGACTGCGTGAGCGGGCGGATGACCGGGATGGCGCCCGCGACGGCAGCCTCGAAATACAGGTCGACATGCGCGCTTTCGGCCGCCTGCGCCAATTCTCCGGTGGACGTGGACAGCAGTGCTTTGTTCGCGGTGACGACGGACTTGCCGT
Organism: uncultured Actinomycetota bacterium; assembly: GCA_963785625.1. Classification (GTDB taxonomy): domain Bacteria; phylum Actinomycetota; class Actinomycetes; order Mycobacteriales; family Mycobacteriaceae; genus Mycobacterium. The sequence goes on from CAWAWC010000005.1 coordinate 18,998, forward strand.
GCTCGATCGCACACAGGATCGCCTTTCGTGAGGGCTCGACCGGCCCCATCACTTCGACGACGATGTCGACGTCCTCGCGCGAGACGAGTTCTTCGATGTTGTCGGTGAGCAGGTCGACGGGCACACCGCGGTCGGCGGCGACGCGGCGGACTCCGACGCCGCGCAGGACCAGCGGCGCGCCGACACGAGCCGCCAAGTCTTCGGCGCTGTCTTCGATGATGCGGACAACTTCGCTACCGACGTTGCCCAAACCGAGTACCGCTACGCCGACGGGTTTTTCGTCACGGGGCACAGTTCACCTCACTTCCAGACTGAGCAGGTCGTCAACCGTTTCGCGGCGCAGGATGAGGCGGGCGCGCCCAGAGCGCACCGCCACCACGGCGGGCCGGCCGACCATGTTGTAACGGCTCGACAGCGAATAGCAGTACGCGCCGGTGGCGGCCACCCCGAGGAGGTCACCGGCCCGCAGGTCGCCCGGCACCCAGGTGTCGCGCACGACGATATCGCCGGTCTCGCAATGCTTTCCGACGATCCGGGCCAGCGTCGCGGGCGCATCGCTGTTCCTGGAGACCAGCCGGGCATCGTACTGCGCGTCATAGAGGGCGGTGCGGATGTTGTCGCTCATGCCGCCGTCGACGCTGACGTACCGGCGATGCGCGGTGGCGCTGACGTCGACGTCTTTGACGGTGCCGACTTCATACAGCGTGAGGGTGCCCGGTCCGGCGATGGCGCGACCGGGCTCGACCACCAGCGTGGGGGTGGGAAGCCCGACGGCCGCGGATTCCTTGCTGACGATCGCGCTCAGCTTGGCCGCCAGTTCGCTCACCGGGGGTGGGTCGTCGGTCGCCAGGTACGAGATACCGAGGCCGCCTCCGAGATCGACGGTCGAGATCTGTGCGGTCTTGTCGACGCCGAACTCCTCGACGATCTCGCGCAGCAGGCAGATGACCCGGTGCGCGGCAACCTCGAAGCCGTCGACGTCGAAGATCTGCGAACCGATGTGGCTGTGCAGCCCGACCAGTCGCAAGTGATCGGCGGCGAAGACCCGGCGCACCGCCGCCATCGCCGCCCCGCTGGCTATGGACAGCCCGAACTTCTGGTCCTCGTGCGCGGTCGAGATGAACTCGTGGGTGTGCGCCTCGACACCGACCGTGAGACGCACGAAAACGTCCTGGACGACGCCGGCGTCGGCCGCGATGGCGTCCAGGCGCTCGATCTCGGTCATCGAGTCCAAAACGATATGCTCGACACCCACTTTCACCGCGTCGGTCAACTCCACGGCGGACTTGTTGTTGCCGTGGAACGTGATTCGCTCCGGCGGAAAGCCGGCGTGGAGCGCCACGGCCAGTTCCCCGCCGGTGGACACGTCGAGCGACAAGCCTTCCTCGTCGACCCAGCGCGCGATCTCGCCGCACAGGAAGGCTTTGGCGGCGTAGTACACGTTTCGCCCGCCGCCGAAGGCCGACGCCATCTCCCGGCACCGCGAACGGAAGTCGTCCTCGTCGATGACGAACAGCGGAGTCCCGTATTCGTGGGCAAGGTGTGTCACCGCGACCCCGGCGATACTGGCCACACCGGCATCGTCGCGAGCTATGTTGCGCGGCCAGACGTTCGGCGCCAACCGCAGCAGGTCCTCGGGGGATTGCGGCCGCGGTGGGCTTTCGGCGTGGCGGGTCTCCTCGGCGTGCCGGGGGCCGGCCGGATGGACGTTCACATTCGCTCCGGGGCACTGACGCCGAGGATGGTCAGCCCGTTGGCGATCACCTGGCGGGCGGCCTGGCACAGTGCCAGCCGCGCGGTGTGCAGGTCGGTGGGCTGCTCGTCGCCCTGGGGCAACACCCGGCAGGAGTCGTAGAACCGGTGGTAGTCACCAGCGAGGTCTTCCAGGTAACGGCAGACCCGGTGCGGTTCGCGCAGCGAGGCAGCCGTTTTCAGCACGCGCGGGAATTCGCCGATGGTGCGCAGCAGCGCACCCTCCTTGTCGTGGGAGAGCAGTTCGAGGTGTCCGGTGTCGGGGATCAGGCCGAGCTCGGCGGCGTTGCGGGCGAGGGCCGACAGTCGGGCGTGCGCGTATTGCACATAGTAGACCGGGTTTTCGTTGGACGCCGAGGACCACAGCGCCAGGTCGATGTCGATCGGGGTGTCCACCGACGAGCGGATCAGGCTGTAGCGGGCCGCGTCGACGCCGATCGCCTCGACCAGGTCGTCGAGCGTGAGCACGGTTCCGGCGCGCTTGCTCATCCGCACGGGCTGCCCGTCGCGGACCAGGTTGACCATCTGCCCGATGAGCACCTCGACGGTGGCCGGGTCTTCCCCGAACGCGGCGGCGACGGCCTTGAGCCGGGCGATGTATCCGTGGTGGTCGGCGCCGAGCATGTAGATGCACAAGTCGAAGCCCCGTTGCCTCTTGTCCAGGTAGTAGGCGATGTCGCCGGCGATATAGGCCGGCTTGCCGTCGCTCTTGATCACGACACGGTCCTTGTCGTCACCAAAAGCACTGGTGCGCAACCAGGTTGCGCCGTCCTTCTCGTAGATGTTGCCGGTGCCACGCAGCCGGGCGATGGCCTGCTCGACCCGGCCGCTGATGTGCATCGAGTCTTCGTGGGTGTAGATGTCGAAGTCGGTGCCGAATTCGTGCAGCGACTCCTTGATGTGGTCGAACATCATGTCGACGCCGATCTGCCGGAAGGTCTCGTGCATCTCGGCATCGGGCAGGCTCAGCGCGTCAGGCGCCTTCTGCAGCACCTGGGCGGCGATGTCGGTGATGTACGTGCCCGCATAGCCGTCGGCGGGGGCGGGTTCGCCCTTGGCCGCGGCGATCAACGAGCTGGCGAACCGGTCGATCTGGGCGCCATGGTCGTTGAAATAGTATTCGCGCACCACGTCGGCGCCCTGGGTGGACAGCAACCGCCCCAACGAGTCGCCGACGGCCGCCCAGCGGGTGCCGCCGATGTGGATGGGTCCGGTCGGGTTGGCCGACACGAACTCGAGGTTGACCTTCTGTCCCGCGAGCGCGTCGGAGAAACCGAACTCGTCGCCGGCCTCGATGACGTCGCCGACGATCACGGCCTGCGCCGAGGCCTCTAGGCGCATGTTGATGAAGCCCGGCCCGGCCACCTCCGCCGATGCGATGCCGTCGGCCTGCGCCAGCGCCTCGGCGAGCCACCCAGCCAGCTCGCGCGGGTTTGCACCCACCTTCTTGCCCAGCTGCATGGCCAGGTTGCTGGCGTAGTCGCCGTGCTCGGGATTGCGGGGCCGCTCCACGGTGACCGCTGGCGGCAGCGCAGCAGCGTCGAGCCCGCGCTCGGCCAGCACCGCGGCGGCGGTGGCCGTGAGCAGCTCAGCCAGGTCGGCGGGGGTCACGAGCGTCCATCCTATGGGCTTGGGTGCTCTGGAGTGCTTGAGCCCCGAATCTATTGCGGTGGCCGAGCAGTCGTCGCGATGCGCTAGTCTGTCCGTGCTTGTTCAAAGCCCCATGGCGCACCAACGAACGTCGTAGCGCCCCCGTAGCTCAGGGGATAGAGCGTCTGCCTCCGGAGCAGAAGGCCGCAGGTTCGAATCCTGCCGGGGGCA
>CAWAWC010000006.1:0-81672 GCA_963785625.1 uncultured Actinomycetota bacterium
TCGGTGCCGGCGGGCAACGCCACCTCGGCATAGACGACGTCGGGTCGGCCGGGATCGGAGTCGATTCCCCGCAGCGACCGGAACAGACCGCTGTAGCCGTAACCCCGCTGGGCCAGCCCTTCATAGAAGTCGTCCTGATCGAGGGCCTCCACACCCGGCGCCGGCAGGACCGGGGGGGCGGCGGGCTGGTCAGCGCTGAGCGCGCCGCTGGCGTGCAACGTCCACGCGCCGGGCTGGCGACCGGTGCGCGCGTGCACGCTAAACGCGCGCCGCCCGTGCTCATCAAGCGGATGCACCAGGATCTGCAGATCGGTCGGCACCTGCTCCGACAGCGTCAGGGCGGTATGCAGGATCAGCTCATCGATCACCGGGCAGCCGGCCAACTCACCGGCCCGCAGGAGCACCTCGATGAACCCCGTCGCCGGGAACACCACGGTGTCGTTGACTTGATGGCCGGCCAGCCAGCCCTCGGTGCTGGGTGACAACCGCCCGCTGACCATGACCTGGTCTTGGTCGGCCAGTGCGGCGACCGCGCCCAGCAAGGGATGTTCTGCGCGGTCCAGGCCGAGCCCGCTAGCGTCGGCGGTCGGGGTGGGGGTCAGCCAGTAGCGGCGGTGCTCGAAGGGGTAGGTGGGCAGCCCGACGGTGCGGGCGTCGGGGTAAAGGGCTCGCCACGACGGGCTGTGGCCGTGATTGTGCAGCTGGGCCAACGCGGTGGCCAGGCTGTCTTGGTCGGACCGGTCCCGGTGCAACGTGGTGATTACCGCTGACTGGGTCCGCCCCGCGGCCTGGGCCAAGGTGTCGGTGATCGCCGGGGCCAATACCGGATGCGGGGACAGCTCCACAAATGTGCACTCACCGGCGGCCAGTCGCTCGACCACACTGTCATGGAACCGGACCGGTTCGCGCAGGTTGCGATACCAGTAGTCGGCGTCCATGGTGGTGGTGTCGAGGGGATCGGCTGAAAGCGCTTCTCCCACTGTGGAATACAGCGGGATGCTTGCAGGCACCGGAGTCAGGTCGGCCAGCTCGGCCAGGAGGCGCTCACGCAGCGGTTCGATCTGAGCAGAGTGCGAGGCGTAATCGACGGCGATGGGCCGGATGTGGATGCCGTCACGATCACAGGCCGCGGCTGAACTGCTCCAGCGCGGCGGGGTCGCCGCTGATGATGGTGTGCGAGGGGCCGTTGATCGCGGCGATGCTCAACGCCTCACTCCAGGGTCGCAGGCGTGGCTGCAGTTGCGTCGGCGCCCAGCAGGACCGACGCCATAGCACCGGCACCACACAGGGCGCTCAGCGCTTGACTGCGCCGCGCCACCACCTTGGCGGCCTCGGGCAAGGGAAGCACCCCGGCGATATACGCCGCGGCGATCTCTCCTTGGGAGTGGCCGATCACCGCGTCGGGAACAATGCCGTAGCGGCTTAACACCTCGGCCAGCGAAACCATCATCGTGAACAGCACCGGCTGGACCACATCGACGCGGTCCAGCGCCGGGGCCGCCGGGTCCTGACACAAGACCTCGCGCACCGACCAGCCCGTGAACGGGCGCAACGCTTTGTCACAGTCATCGACCGTGTCGGCGAAGACGCGGTGGTGTTTGTAGAGCTCTCTGCCCATGCCGGGGTATTGGCCGCCTTGGCCGGGTAAGACGAACACGGTTTTGCCGCGAAGGTGGGCCAGGTAGTGGTGTCGGGTCAGCTGCGGGTGGGGTTGGCCGGTGCGCAGGGCATCTAGGGCGTCCAGCAGGTCTTTGCGCGGATCGGCGGTGGCCACCGGTGCGGTGATCACTGCCCGATAGGGGTGATGGGTGCGGGTGGAGCCCAGGCTGTAGGCCACATCGGTGAGATCCAGGTCGGGATGGCAGACCAGGTGTTGGTGCAGCCGGTCGGCCTGCGCGCACAACGCTGCGGGGGTGCGCGCCGAAACCGGCCACATCAGCAGCCCGAACTCCACACCGTCATGGGTTTGCCCAGCCGGGGCTTGGGCGTCAGCCGGTTCGGCCGGCGGGGTGGGGGCTTGTTGCAGGATCAGGTGCGCGTTGGTGCCGCTGATCCCGAACGAGGACACCGCCGCGGTGCGGGGATGATCGGTGACCGGCCAGGGCACCGGCTCGGTGAGTAGGCGAACAGTGCCGGCTGACCAGTCGATGTGCGGGCTGGGGCGATCGACGTTCAGGGTCGGGGGCAGGCTGTCGTGGTTGAGGGCCTCGATCATTTTGATGATTCCGGCGACACCGGCGGCGGCTTGGGTGTGGCCGATGTTGGATTTGATCGATCCCAGCCACAGCGGGCGCTCTGCACTACGCGCGGCGCCGTAGGTGGCGATCAGGGCGCCGGCCTCGATCGGGTCGCCCAGGGTGGTGCCGGTGCCGTGGGCCTCGACCACATCCACCTGATCAAGCCCGATACCGGCGTTGGCGACGGCTTGGGTGATGACGCGTTGTTGAGCGGGCCCGTTAGGGGCGGTCAAACCATTAGAGGCACCATCTTGGTTGATCGCCGATCCCGCGATGACCGCCAACACCGGGTGATTGTTGCGGTGGGCATCGCTGAGCCGTTCCAGGACCAGCACCGCGGCCCCTTCGCCCCAGCCGGTGCCATCGGCGTTGGCGGAGAACGCTTTACACCGCCCATCAGCAGCCAGCCCGCGTTGCCGGGCGAACTCGGTGAACACCGATGGTGTGGTCATCACCGTCACACCACCGGCCAGGGCGAGAGTCGACTCGCCGTTACGCAAGGACTGACACGCCAAATGCGTGGCCACCAGCGATGACGAGCAGGCCGTGTCGACGGTGATGGCGGGGCCCTGCAAACCCAACACATAAGCGACACGCCCGGAGGCCACACTGGTGGACAGACCGGTCAGGGCGTATCCCTCCGCACCATCGGAACCGCCCGCGCCGTATTGCTGTGACCACGCCCCGACGAACACCCCGGTCTCGGAGCCCACCAAGGCGGCCGGATCGATTCGGGCGGTTTCCAACGCTTCCCAGCACACCTCCAACAGCAACCGCTGCTGAGGATCCATGGTTTGGGCCTCTCGCGCCGAGATCCCGAAAAACTCCGCGTCGAACCCGGCCACGTCCGCCATAAACCCGCCGGCGCGGGTGTAGGTCTTGCCCACCGCATCAGGATCAGGGTCAAACAAGTCCGCCAGGTTCCAGCCACGATCGGCCGGAAACTCCCCCACCGCGTCGGTGCCACCGGCCACCAGATCCCACAACGCCGCCGCCGAACCCACCCCACCCGGGAACCGACACGCCATCCCCACCACCGCCACCGGCTCGTCCACATGCGCTTGCGACCCCACCGGCCGAGCCACCGCAACCGGCCCGCTCAGCAGCTGGCTCAGGCGGGTGGCCAACGCGGCCGGGGTCGGATAGTCGAAGGCCAGGGTGGGCGGCAATTCCAGCTCGGTGACGGTTTTGAGCCGGTCAAGCAACTCGGTGGCTTTCACCGAGTCAAACCCCAGGTCCTGGAACGCGCACTCAGGGTCGATATCGTCAGGGCTGGGACGGCCCAACACCGTTGCCGCCTGCGCACACACCACCCCTACCAGCAGGTCATGTTGCTGCCGGCGGAGCGTGCGCAGCCGTTGGGCCAACCCCGAGTCGGCCCCGGCGCCCGCACCGGTGCCCTCGACCTTGTCCTGCCCTGGCCGGCGGATCTTCCCGTCTATGCGGGTGAACTCATCGCGCAGATACAGCTGTACGACAGTCCCTTCGCCTGACCTTGCCGCTTGTGGTCAGGGGAATCGAACCGGGGGGCACCAAAACGAGATCCGCCACACTCAGACCGTGCGACTTCGATATCGCTGCGATGACTTCACGCCTGACGACGCTCATCTTGTGCATCGCGGCCTCTTCGGGCTCGTCCCGCTTCTTGAGTTCGACGATGGCGACCAAGCCCTCAACGCCGCCATCATCCGGAACCGCTATCGCCACGCAGCGGCCTCGGGTGATCGCCTGGATCGTCGCCTCGATGTCGTCGGGAGAGTGGTTGCGCCCATACACGATCAGGAGATCCTTGATACGGCCGATGATGAACAGCTCGCCTTCGGAGACGAAGCCCAAATCTCCGGTTCTCAGCCAAGGCCCTTCGGGTGTGCCGGCCGACGGAGCGACAAGGGTCGCGCCAAAGGTGCGTTCCGTCTCTTGAGGTTTCTGCCAATAGCCGCTAGCGACGTTGTCGCCATGCACCCAGATCTCACCGACCGTTCCCGCCGGACACTCGGTACCGGTCTCGGGGTCGACGATGCGCACCATCGGCGACTGCGGCATGCCGTAACTGACCAGCGGTGTACCGTCTCCGCTCGCGCACCGCTTCGCGTGGCCGGCGGTCAGTTCCTCGGATTCGAAATATGCGGTTACAGGTGGTTGACCCGATTTGCTCGTCGTCACGTACACCGTGGCTTCCGCAAGCCCATATGTGGGGCCGTAACGCCCTGGCGTGAAGATTGAATCGGGCGAATCGCTCAGCGAAGCGCCGGAGCGTCGCGGGTTGTACGCGTTCGGCACCAATGGCGATGTTGCGCACGTCCCCGAGGTCAAGCCCGGCCATGTCGGCATCTGATGTTTTTGCTGCCGCCAATTCGAGAGCAATGTTCGGCCCCGCCGAAAATACTTGAGTGTTGCTTGCCAGCAACTGCATCCACCGCGCTGGTCGCTGCAGGAACGACACCGGGCTCGTGAGCACGCCGTGAAATCCGCCGAGAATCGGGAAGACAATTCCCGTCATCAAACCCATGTCGTGAAAGAACGGTGCCCACGACACGATAGTGGTCTCCGGCGGGGCAATCCCCCCCAGGTCGTCGAAGTACCCGGATAAGACTTGTTCGATATTGACCTGAATATTTTTGTGTGACATCACGACTCCCGCGGGTGTGCGGGTCGACCCGGAGGTGTATTGCAGATACGCAATGTCTGGCCGACTATCGGCCTCGGCAGCGGGTCCATTCTGGGAGTCCAGGTCCAGCAAATCAAGCTCGATGACTGACGGCGCGGACTCACCGGGCTTCAACCGGATGTGCTCGGCGATGTTGCCTGCGACAGAGGATGTGGTGAGAATGGCAGAAGGCGACGCGTCACGCAGGACCGCACTAACACGCTCATCGGCGGCGCCACCCAGCGGAACCGACAGCGGAACCGCGATCTGGCCGGCCTGTAATGCGCCCAGAAACGCGACGACGTACTCCAGTCCTTGCGGCGCCAATATCACCGCGCGGTCACCGGTTGACCCGCAAGATCTGAGCTCCTGTGCGACGTTTAGCGTTCGCCGATACAGCTGCGACCACGTCAGGCTTTCCGCAACGCCCGCCCAGTCCTGCTCGTAATCAACAAACGTGTATGCGGTCTCATTGGGCCGTAGACTGGCGTGCTCCCGCAGCACAGTGGGAAGGGAAGACTCAATCACAACTTGACATCTCCGGCGGCGGGCAAAGTTTCATAAAGTGGTTCATACTGCTGGGCGACTTGTGCGTACGTTCGATAATCAAGTCACAGTAGCGTAGCCGTCCAGTTTGGGTGGCCGGACTGAGCCTTCCCGGTGAGTCCGGAGACTGGTTGTCTTGAATCACCCCGCTTTCGGTGGGGTGCGTCTGCTCGTAATGGAGCTTCTCGACGGCCTCGGGGGTGAAGTCGTCGAGGTATTCGTGCGGGCGCTCGGTGTTGAACCACAGCACCCATTGCGCGGTGGCGATCTCGACCTGGTTGAGGTCGCGCCATGGGCCTTGCCGGCGGATGAGTTCGTTCTTGAACGACCCGACAGTGGTCTCGGCCAAGGTGTTGTTCCGAGTCATCAACTGCACTCGATCCGGTCGCTGATCAGCGAACTGTTCGGGTGACGCATCCGTTCCATCCCTGGTGCGGGCGTAAGTAGCCACACAGGGGTGAGCGGTGCGCACTTAGCGCGCACCGCCTACCTGTATGTGCGCCAGTCCACGCTGCGCCAAGTGCTGACCAAGACCGAGTCCGCCGCCCGCCAGTACGCGTTGCGGCAGAAGGCCATCGCGCTGGGCTGGCCAGCCGAGGCGATCATCACCATCGACACCGACCAGGGCCAGTCCGGCGCCTCGGCGGCCGACCGGGAAGGATTTCAGCGCCTGGTTGCCGAGGTCAGCATGGGCCGGGCGGGATCGTGCTGGGTATAAAGGTTTCCCGGCTGGCGCAAACTAGCTACCACGCCTTGGCAAGCGCTTCACTGTAAGTCGATCGACAGGAGGCGCGCATCGTATAAGGTCTAGACCAGTGGAAACGCAGACAATCTTTGCCCTCGCCTCCCCACGCTCAGGAACCATGTCCCTGGCCGAGTTGCTCAAGAGCAATGCGCCGCGGTACCGCGTCATGCACGAACCCCAGCGCAATGGGTGGAATCCGGGCATGCAAGGCCCGGCGATCTACAACCACACCACAGGAAATTTCGATGCGGTGCGGGCATTGCTGCGCAGGAAGCGCCGCGCGATCAACTGGTATCGCTCGCCGGTCTACATCGAAACCAGCAACCTTTTCCTCAAGTCGTACTGGGACCTCGCACCGGACTTCTTTCCCCTTTCCCAGACCAAGGTGTTTCACCTGATTCGCCATCCGCTCGAGGTAGCACGCAGTTCAGCTAATCGCGAAGAATGGCTTTGCGAACGCGGCCGGTATCTTTATTATCGACGCGACGGCCGCCGGTACAGGTGGTATACACTCACCGGGCTCGAGCCGATTTTTAGCAGTTTCGACCTGTCAGAGCTCACCATTTTCCAATTTCACCTTCTCAACTGGATCGAAATCGAGAACCGGGCGATGGAATACCTGCGGCGCTTCGATATGCATGCCCGTTGCCTTACATTGCACAGCCCACAGGACTTGAACAGTCCGCGGACGGCGGCCGCCATCTTGAACTTCGTCGGCGTTGATCGCGGAGCCGAGGCGTTGCTGCCCGGCGTGCTTAACCGCACGCCGGGCAAGGAAACCATCATTGGTGCGGACGAACAGCGCCAATGCCGCGACGTCATAGCGGCCCTGCCCGCAAACTATCTCGGGATCTTCCAGCACGAGCCGTATGCGGGGCAGCCCTGGGCCGCGCTTTTGTGCAAACCATAAGGCCCAGCGGCCCAGGGCATGAGCGGCGCGTGAGCTGGTGACGACGGGCTCGGCTACCAATGCGGCGAGGCGATCGGCCAGAGGTGGCCGGCGTCGGCCACCGCCGAGGCCCCGTCCCCGCCAATTAGTCAACACGCTTGAGGCGGGCAAAATCTTCCACAAGATCAGCAGCGGCCATAACGCTGTCTGCGGCTCGCGTCATCCGGGTGGCGACCTCGCGGGCCCGGGCGAGGTATTGCGGCGCGAGGATGGTGCGCAAGTGTGCGACCAACGATTTCTCGGTAGTGGTCGAAAAGCGCCGGGCGGTGCCCACCTTCAGCCGTTTGATCGCAGCTCCCCACACCACCTGAACGTCCGCCATCCAGAGAATCAACGTGGGGACTCCGGCGCGCAGGCCTGCGGCCGTGGTGCCCGCGCCACCGTGGTGCACCACCGCCCGGCAGGCCGGAAAGACCGCCGCGTAACTCACCGCGCCTACGACCTTGACGTGCTCGAAATGGGGAACTTTGGTGAAATCAGACGCGGCGGCGCACACCAGCGCTCGCTCGCCTAACTGCGCGCAGGCCGCCCCGATCATGGCGATCGTGTCGGCGGCAGATTCGACCGGAATGCTGCCGAAACCGAAGAAAATCGGCGGCGTGCCCGCGGCAATCCACGAGGCGACCTCCTCGTCGGCATCTGTCGGCGACTCCACTGTCAGCGTGCCGACGAAAGGACGCTGGCCGCCCCATTTCGCCCATTCGGCCGTCAGGCCAGGAAAACACACCTCGTCATAGGCCTGGATCTCCAGCGACCCGCGTTCGGCGATCCGCCGCGGCGCGGGGCCCGTGGCCTTCGGCAGTCCCAGTTCACGGCGCTGCGCATCATCGACCTTTTTCACGCCGCGCCAAACCAGCCACTCGTACACCGTCATCGCCCAGCGGATCAACGGCGCCGGCAGGGTTGGAACCACATGGCCGTTGACCCGGACCGGGAACCAAAGCAGGGTGGCTAACGGAATGTCGTGATACTCCGCAACATTGGCAGCGAGCTCCTGGTAACTCATGCCGGTGAGTAGCAGGTCGGCCCCGTCCGTCAGCGAGGTCAACATCGTGCTCATCTCTCCCCAGCACTGGGTGCCGGGCTGCCGAGATTCGCGCAACAACCTGAGCACATCCCGGACCCTCCAGAAGTTGCGGAAGAAATACGTCCAGAAGTTGCGCGTCGCTTCCAGCCACGCCTGGATATCCGGCCCGTAGTCGACCGCCGCAAGCCCGGCCGCCTCGGCGAAGCCGACCAGGTCGGGTGGGACGGCCATGCGCACGTCGTGCCCTCGGCGCAGCAACTCACGGCCGACAGCGACGCCGGGCTCGACATCGCCGCGAGTTCCATAGAACGCCAGGACAAATTTCATCGCGTGATCCTGGTGCTGGCTTTAGGCAAAAGTCCCGCGGCGCACCCTCGAGCCATAGTCACGCCAGCACAATAACGAGCCGCCCCGATCAGAATCCCACCAGGCGGCACCAGAACTTAGGTCCCGCGACAAAGGCGAGGGATTCATGCGCCAGCGGAAAGCACCGGAGCTAATGTGATGCGATGCCGGACAACCAGCTCGCGTTACTGGACCAAGCCCTGTTCGCGGGGCATCGCATCACTGGCCAGAACGAAATCATGCAGGCAGTGTGGGTTTATGAGCACCCTATCGACTTCGATGAGCTGAGGCGTGTACACCACAACCTCGATTACGGGTTGTTGGGACGGCGCATCGAGCGTTCACCGCTGCCGTTCGGCCGGCACCGGTGGGTCTCAGGTCGCGGGCCGTCGGACATCGACATTGCCGAGTCCGCCCGTCCACGCGCTGAAGTCAGCGACTGGGCCGATGAACGCGCACAACTGCCGATTGATCCGGAACGGGGGCCCGGCTGGCATATCGGCGTCCTTCCGCTCACGGACGGCTCGACCGCGGTGAGTTTGGTGGTTTCCCACTACCTGGTCGACGGCGTCGGCGTTTTTGTCTCGCTATTTGATGCCAGCCTGGGCAACACGCGTGATCTGGGTTACCCCCCGCCGCGTTCGCGCTCCCGACTGCGCGCGACTGTTCAGGACGCCCGCCAGACAGCGCGGGACGCACCCGAGGTCCTGCGGGCGCTTGTCGCAGCGGCGAAAATGGGCCGTGATTACTGGCGTCACGCCCGACCACGGCCACCAGAGCCCGTCAACCTCCCCGAAGGCGGCGACGATGAGGCTGACGATGAGGCTGTCGTCGTGCCCTGGGTCTCGTTCCACGTCAAATTGGATGATTGGGAAGCCCGTGCGCAGGCGCTTGGTGGAACGAGTAACACGCTGGCCGCCGGTTTGGCGGCAAAACTCGGGGAGCGCATGGGGCGCCGGCGCGCCGACGGCACCGTAAACCTGCTGATCTTGGCGAGCCACCGCACCGAGGATGACACGCGCGCGCTCGCATTGTCGTATCCACGTGTCAGCGTCGACGCGACGCGGGTGACGACGGATCTGCGTGACGCCCGCGCCGCCGTCAGGCAGGCGCTGAAGACTGGGCGGGAGACGGCAGATGAGTCATTGCGGTTTGCTCCGCTGACGCTGCTGACGCCGAAGCGGATGCTGAAACGGATGGTCGAAGCGTCGCTCACCGAACCCGATCGCCCGGTGGTTTATTCTCACTTGGGCGAACCACCCCCGGGGGCGCGCGGCGTCGATGGCACCGACGCCGAATATGTCACCGCACGGGGGACTAAGCAGCACCTGACGCGGCGGTGGCTAGAGCAAACAGGCGGCGAGGCGATCCTGCTGTCTGCGCGCTTCCCCGACAAGATTTCCATGACCTTCCAGGCCTACCAACCGGGCGCCGACAACACCAAGGCCGCTGTGCGTGAGCTGGTTGCGAGCACGCTCGCTGAGTTCGGCCTGACGGGCGAGATCGACTGACGAATCATCCCCGTGCGGCTCCGACGCACGACACACACACAGGGCCGTAAACCCTGCGCCGCGCACCTGAGGTCGCATCAGGAAGCCACACTGAGAACTTCCTTAAAATCGCGGACGGACCAATATGGTTTGCAACCGTTATTGCACTCGTGTCGGCTAGGGTGGTCCGGTGATTCGAGGTAGCGTGCGAGATGTTGAGCCAGCGCGGTCCGATGTCGACATCGAGCAAGGCCGAGACGCTAGCCAACCGCGCGACCGCCGACGCTTCCTTCTGCGACGTACTCGCCAAGGTTCATCCGCACCGCGAGCACAAAAAGGTTCCGGAAAGGGTCGTCGAAATCGGGGGGCTGTGTTTTTCCGAGTCCTGAGGCGACTGTGGATTCCGCTGGTCATACTGGCGGTGCTCGCCGCTGGAGGTTTGAGCGTGTCTCGGCTGCACGGCGTCTTCGGCTCTGAGAAAAGCTCCTCGTACGCCGACACCAAAAATGACGAGGCCAAACCTTACAATCCCCAGCACATGAGGTACGAGGTCTTCGGACCACCAGGGACCGTGGCCGTGATCAGCTATTTCGGCCCCAATGCTGACCCGCAGCATGCCGACGGGGTAAGCCTGCCGTGGTCGGTGGAGTTCGCGATCAACGCGGCAACGTCCATCGGAAGTGTCGCGGCTCAGGGCGATAGCGACACCATCGGCTGCCGCATCCTGGTGGAAGGCGTGGTCAAGGCGGAGAACATCTCGCACCACGAAGCGAGCGCCTTCACCTCCTGCATGCTGAAGGCCGCATGAGCACCCATCAACTGCACAGCAGTTCGCCATTTTTCGCCCGGATGATCCGTCGGCTTTCGGTGCCCATCATCTTGGCGTGGCTGGCGATCATCGCATTCTTGATTATCTGCGTTCCCTCACTGGAGCAGGTCGCGCAAGAACGTTCCATGTCGCTGTATCCCACCGATGCGCCGTACTTCAAAGCGGTAGTTCGTATGACTGCGGACTTCAAGCAATCTGATTCCGGCGATTCCGGCGGCAATTCGACGATGATCGTTTTGGAGGGTCAGCAAGCCCTCGGCGATGACGCCCACAAGTATTACGACCGTTTGATTGCACAGCTCAAAGACGATCCGAAGCATGTGCAGCACATTCAGAATTTCTGGGGTGACGAACTCACCAGAGGCGCCGCGCAAAGCACCGATGGTAAAGCCGCCTATGTGCAGGTGGATCTCGCCGGTAAATCGGGCCAGGCCTTGGGGAACGAATCTGTCGATGCCGTCCGGCGCATCATCGAACGGACGCCGGCACCGGTGGGGGTCACGGCGTATGTCACCGGCTCCGGGGCAATCGCCGCGGACATGGGCCGCAGTGGCGACAGGACGGTGGCCACAGTCACTGTGGTTAGCCTCCTGGTGATCTTGATTACGTTGCTTCTCGTCTACCGGTCGGTCATCACCGTAATTCTTTTGCTGCTCGTGGTCGGGGTCGAATTGCAGTTGGCCCGCGGTATCGTCGCATTGCTCGGCCACCGAGAAATTATTTATTTCAACACCTTCGCCATCAATCTGTTGGTGTCTCTCGTGATCGCGGCCGGAACGGACTACGCGATGTTTTTCGTCGGGCGCTATCAGGAGGCACGTCAGGCCGGCGAGGACAGGGAGACGGCCTACTACACCACTTTCCGCGGGGTTACCAAGGTCGTCGTGGCGTCAGGTTTGACGATTGCCGGAGCACTTTTCTGCCTCAGCTTTACCCGGCTGCCCTCTTTCAGGGTCCTGGGAATCCCCTGCGCGGTGGGGGTAACGGTCGCCGTCGCGGTCGCGATCACGTTGGTTCCGGCAGTTCTCACCGTCGGAAGTCGTTTTGGTCTGTTCGAGCCGAAACGGAAAATCACGTATCGCGGATGGCGACGGGTAGGCACGGCGATCGTTCGGTGGCCCGCACCGATTGTTGTCGCGACGTCAGCGGTCGCGCTTGTCGGGCTATTGACACTGCCGGGATATAAACCCAGCTACAACGACCAGCAGTTCATCCCCAAAGGAATATCCGCCAATCTGGGGTACGAGGCCGCAGCGCGACATTTTCCCCCATCGGTAATGACGGTACCCGAGATACTGTTGGTCGAGACCGATCACGATCTGCGCAATCCGGCTGATTTCCTGGTACTGGACAAATTGGCCAAGGCCGTCCTCGCTGTTCCGGGCATTTCGAAGGTGCAATCCGTTACCCGGCCCGAGGGAACCCCGATAGCCCACACGACGCTACCGTATTTGCTCAGCATGCAACAGGCCGGCCAGCAACAATTTATGCATTTCCAGAATGCGCGCACGGACGACCTGCTCAAGCAGGCCGATTTGCTAACCGAGGCGCTGAACATCATGCAACGCATGTATGGCCTGATGCAGCAGTTGGTCGCCACGACGCATGACATGGTGCATAAAACACATGATATCCAGGACCTCTCGAACGAGCTGCGGCAAAACCTTGCGAATTTCGAGGATTTCTTCAGGCCGATCCGCAGCTACTTCTACTGGGAAAAGCACTGCTACGACATTCCCATTTGCTTGGCGATAAAAAGCCTGTTCGAGCCGATCGACGGTGCTGACATGCTGGCCGACAAGTTGGGCGAGGTGGTAGTAGACCTCGATCAGATAGACGTGATCCTGCCGCAGTTGCTCGCCGAGTTCCCGCCGATGATCGCGATCACGCAGGCCTCGCGGAACATGCTGCTCACCATGCACACCACCATGTCCGGGACCACCGGCCAGATGGAAGACGCTAACAGCAATCCGACTGCCATGGGCAAGGCGTTCGACACCGCCAAAAACGACGATTCTTTCTATCTGCCGCCGGAGGTTTTGAAGAACAAGGATTTCCAACGAGTCATGAACATATTCTTGTCCCCGGACGGGAAGTCCGCCCGCATGTTCATACTGCTCAAGAACGATCCGGCGTCACCCGAGGGCATTTCGCGGGTCGATCCGATAAAGAGCGCGGCCGAGGAGGCGCTCAAGGGAACTCCGCTGGAAGACTCGAAGGTCTACCTCGCCGGCACCGCAGCGATGGTGAAGGACGTGGTGCAGGGCTCCACATACGATCTCGCGATCGCGGGAGTTGCCGCGCTCTGCCTTATTTTCATCGTCATGCTGATCGTCACGCGAAGTTTTGTTGCCGCCCTGGTTATCGTAGGCACGGTATTGCTTTCGCTGGGCGCGTCGTTCGGGCTCTCCGTATTCGTCTGGCAGTATTTGCTCGGTATTCAATTACACTGGGCGGTACTCGTCATGTCCTTGATCGTTCTTTTGGCGGTAGGGTCTGACTACAATTTGTTGCTGGTGGCCCGGATGAAAGAGGAGATAGGCGCGGGCATAAACACCGGCATCATTCGTGCGATGGGTGGCACCGGCAAGGTCGTGACGTACGCGGGGCTGGTGTTCGCGTTCACCATGGGGTCGCTGATGGTCAGCGACCTGCGCAGCATCGGTCAGTTGGGCACGACGATCGGTCTGGGGCTGCTGTTCGACACGCTGGTGGTGCGCGCGTTCATGACGCCCTCCATCGCCGCGCTGCTGGGACGCTGGTTCTGGTGGCCTCAGCAAGTGCGCCCCCGTCCGGCCAGTGCGTTACTTCGGCCCACTGGGCCCCGTCCGTTGGTACGCGCCTTGTTGCTGAGATAGCAGCAGTAAGTGGCGGATTTCCAGTCATTTCCAGTCAGGGCAAAACCGGCAACCGTTGGGAGCATCGTGGCACAGAGCGATAGCGGCAGCAGTTCCTGCCGCTTCGAAGTGCACGGCGAGCATTCCTTTGCCGTCTACCCATTGAAGTACCCGGTGAAGGCTGCATGAGCACCGAACGCCCTCGGCCCCCCTTCGTAGCGCGGACGATCCGCAGGCTGTCACCATTCATCATTTTGGCGTGGGTGGCTTTGACCCTGGTTGTGACGTTTGCGGTTCCACCGTTGGAGCAGGTCGGCGAACAGCATTCCGTACCACTGGCTCCTCAAGACGCGCCGTCGGTGCGGGCCATGACGAGCATGGGCAAGGCCTTCAAAGAGTCCGATTCGGACAGTTTCGCAATGATCGTGCTGGAGGGGCGGCAACCGCTGGGAGACGACGTTCGTACGTATTATCGAGGATTAGTTCGTAATTTAAGAAATGACCCGCATGTGGAACACGTGCAGGATTTGTGGGGAGATCGACTCACCGCGGCGGGCGTGCAAAGCCCCGACGGCAAGGCCACATATGTGCAGTTGAATCTGGCCGGCAACCAAGGCACCACCTTGGCACAGCAATCTGTGGCGGCGGTCCGCAACATCGTAAACCAGACGCCGCCTCCTCCCGGTGTCGAGGTCCATCTCACCGGCCCGGCAGCGCTCATTCCGGACATGCAGCGCAGTGGCGACGCATCACTTCTAAAGATGGCCCTGATAGGCGCCGTGATCATCTTCGTGGTACTGCTGCTTGTCTACCGTTCGGTCACCACCGCGGTTCTGGTGTCGATCGGGGTCGGAATCGAAGTAGGTTCGGCCCGCGGAATCATCGCGTTTCTCGCCGATAACAACATCGTTGTACTCTCGACGTTTGCCATTAATCTGCTGGTGACCCTCGCGATGGCGGCCGGAACCGACTACGGGATATTCTTCTTCGGCCGATATCAAGAGGCCCGTCAGGCCGGCGAGGACCCCGAAACGGCCTACTACACCACCTACCGCGGGGTCACTCCCGTCGTCTTGGGTTCCGGTTTGACGATCGCCGGAGCAATGTTGTGCCTGAGCTTCACCCGGATGCCCATCTTCCAGACCATAGGCGTGCCGTGCGCCGTGGGCATGCTCGTCGCGGTCGCGGTCGCGCTCACGCTGGTTCCGGCAGTTCTGGCCGTCGGAAGTCGCTTCGGACTGTGCGACCCCAAACGCAGGATCGGACAGCGTCGCTGGCGAGGGCTCGGCACCGCGATTGTCCGCTGGCCCGCGCCCATTCTCGTCACGACCATCGCGGTCGCCCTGATTGGCCTGGTGACATTGCCGGGCTACAAAACGAGCTACGACGACCGGTCCTACCTACCCGCAAACTTACCAGCCAATTTGGGGTACGCGGCCGCTGATCGTCATTTCTCGCAGTCACGAATGATGCCAGAGATTCTGATGATCAAAGCAAATCACGATATGCGCAATCCGGCGGATTTTCTCGTGCTGCACAAACTCGCCAAGGCGATTTTCCGGGTTCCAGGAATTTCTCGGGTGCAGGGCATAACCCGGCCCGAGGGCACACCTATTGAACACACGTCGATACCTTTCCTGATGAGCATACAGAACGCCGCAATGGAACAATATATGACGTTCATCAGAGACCGCACGAATGACATGCTCAAGCAGGCGGACCTGCTTGCCGAACAAATCGCGATAATGAAGCGCGCGTACGAACTGCAGCAGCAGCTCACCGCCCTTTCGCACCACTCGGTCGGCGTGTCAATAGAAATGATGCACCATCGTGGATGATTTGCGGAACCACGTTGCGGATTTCCAAGACTTCTTCAGGCCGATCCAAAGTTATTTCTACTGGGAGAAGCACTGCTACGACATCCCAATATGCTCGGCGCTGAGGGCGGTGTTTGACTCACTGGACAGCATCGTTGAGCTTGGCGATTTAGCGCACGATGTCGTGAAAGATGCGGTGAATCTCGACGAGCTGGCGCAGCGGCTACTCGAGTTGACCCCGCCAATGATCGCGATCGCGGAGACCACGCGTGCCATGCTGCTCAAAGCGCACAGCACCACGTCCGGACTCTTAGGCCAGATGGACGAGTCGAGCCAGAACGCCACCGCCATGGGACAGGCGTTCGACGCCGCCAAAAACGACGATTCCTTCTATCTGCCTCCGGAGGTCTTCCAGAACCCCGACTTCCAGCGGGCTATGAGTTCCTTCGTGTCTCCCGACGGGACGGCGGCTCGGTTCATCATTTCGCACCGGGGCGATCCCGCGACGCCCGAGGGCATAGCGCGGATCGATCGGATCAGGACGGCGGCCGAGGAGGCGCTCAAGACGACACCCCTGGAGGGCGCCAAGATCTCTCTCGCCGGCACCGCGTCGACCTACAAAGACTTCCGCGACGGCTCCAAATACGACCTCTGGATCGCGCTCGTCGGTGCGCTTTGCCTAATCTTCGTCATCATGCTGGCCCTCACGCGAAGCTTTGTAGCCGCCCTGGTTATCGTGGGTACGGTATTGCTTTCATTGGGCGCATCGTTTGGGCTGTCGGTGCTGGTCTGGCAGTACATTCTGGGCATCAAACTGCACTGGATGGTGCTTCCGATGTCCGTGATCGTCCTTTTGGCGGTGGGGTCTGACTACAACCTGCTTCTGGTATCCCGCATGAAAGAGGAAATAGCCGCCGGTATCAACACCGGCATCATCCGCGCCATGGGCGGCACCGGGAAGGTTGTGACAAACGCGGGCCTGGTGTTCGCCTTCACCATGGCCTCGATGATATTCAGCGATTTGCGGATCATCGGTCAGGTCGGCACCACCATCGGCCTGGGCCTGCTGTTCGACACCTTGGTCGTGCGTTCGTTCATGACACCGTCCATCGCCGCGCTGCTCGGACGGTGGTTCTGGTGGCCACAGACAGTCCGCCCGCGCCCTGCCAGTTACATGCTTCGGTCTACGGGACCGCGTCCGCTGGTACGGTCCTTGCTGCTAGGCGAGGAGCACTACGACGACGCGGCCACAGTCGAACTCCCGAGAGTGTCCGTCTAGACATCCCAGGTTCGTAAGTTGTCAAGCCGCGATGGGGGTGCGGTGGGCCCAGGCGGTGTGTTCGTTGTAGGGCTGCTGGTGGCGTAGGCAGCCGTGCAGGATGCCCACCAGGCGGTTTCCCAGGGCGCGCAGGGCTTGGTGGTGGGTGTCGTCGGCGTCGCGGTGTTGGTCGTAGAAGGCACGGGCGCCGGGGCTGTTGGACAGGGCGCAGAAGGCCCATTGGTCGATGGCGTCGTAGAGGCGGCGGTTGCGCACGTGGCGGGCCAGCACGGCACGTTTCTTGCCCGACGCGATGGTCAAAGGTGAGGTTCCGGCGTAGTTTTTGCGAGACTTGGCGTCGGTGTATCTGTTCGGGTCGTCCCCGAACTCACCGAGCACCCGGGCGCCGAGGATGACACCAAGTCCTGGCAGGGAGCGGTAGATGTCGGCGTCCGGGTGTGTCTCAAAATGCTCAGCCAGGCTGGTCTCGAGTTCGCCGATCTGGCGGTTCAGTTCGGTGATGATGCCCACCGCGGCGCGGGTGGTGGCCCCGAACGCGGCGGCCACTGGGGCCGGGGCGGCCAGCTGCTCGGACCGTAGCATGGCCCGAATTTCGCGGGCGCGGACATCGATATTGCGTTTTCGCCCACCGCGTTTGAGCGCGGAGTGGATTTCGGTCAGGCTCAGGCGGGCACCCTGCTCGGGGGTGGGGGCCCGGCCCAGTACCCCCAGGGCGTCGCCGTGGGCGAGGTCCTCGAATGCCACCAGCGCCGCCGGGTAGTACTCGCGCAACGCTGAGCGCAGCGCGTTGGTGTGCCGCGTACGTGACCAGATCAGGCTCTGATGCGCGCGGGCGAGCACCTTGATCGCCTCGGCATCAGCACTGTCGCCGGCGATCAGGCGATGGTTGTGCCGGTCGGTGCGCACCAGATCGGCCAATAGCTTGGCATCAGAGGCATCCGATTTGGCGCCCGAGACGTGGTGGCGATCACGGTAACGGGCCACCGCCAGCGGATTGAGCGCATACACCTGATAGCCGGCGCCGGCCAGCGCCCCCACCCACAAGCCGCGGTCGGTTTCAATACCCACCACCACCTGCTCGGGTTCCTCAGCGTGGGTGGCGATCAGCTCGTGCAGCTGCCGAATACCGACCAGCCCCTCGGCCAGCCGCCGCGACCCCAGCCGCTTGCCCGCCTCGTCCATCAAATACACATCGTGATGGTCTTCGCTCCAATCATCGCCAACGAAAATCATCAATCACTGCCCTCCTCGATTCAGCTGACCCATCAACCCATTCCGAGCCCGAGGGACACCCGGCGGCGACCTAATGGATCAGTGCTCGAACCGGCACGACATCCCATCAGCGCTACAGGCGACCCCACCAACCGGCCGGGGCAACAATCTAGACGTAGGAATCGACCATCACTCCAGGCTGACAAAGTGCTCACCGACCGGCGGCTCGGTGATCAGCCTCCCTTGGACACGGCCATAACCCGTCAACGGCGCGCTGATCGATTCCCATTAGGCTGACGTTCGCACGTTCAACAGCGCCTCGGCGGCAGTGCTATTCGCAAAGAATTTGCAAGACGGGTTGGGCGCCACACGGTTGAGCGCCGATAGAACCTGACGCGAAGATTCTCGTGAGGTGACCGAAATTAATTATGGGATCACGACCGTCACGCCAAGTAATTTCGCCAGGAATAATTCAAGGCTGATTAATACACCCAGCGTCAAATAACTGAAAAAACTAGGAACTCATATACCACATAGAATGAAAGCACGAATGCGTTCACGAAAAGAATGAAAATGTTCGTGACGTTTTTAAGGAGCTTGTTAACCCATTGAGCAACTGTCCTGGCATGCTGAGTAACTGGCCCGGCAGGCGGAGATGTGCGGAAAAGCGAGTCCACATCCGGAACCAACGACGCGGCGCTGACGGCCTCAGCGCCCGCATACGAGCCTGCACTCGCATTCAAGTGCTGCACAAACTGCTGCTGAAACGCCGCCGCCTGCCCGGCCAGCGCCTGGTAGTTCTGGGCTTGCTTGGAGAACACCTGCGCGATGCTCGCCGACACCTCGTCGGCGGCCGCGGGTATCACCGCGACGGTCGGGGCCGCCGCCGCCATGTGGGCCGCGTTGACCGTCGAGCCAATAGCCGCCACATCCGTTGCTGCCGCAGCCATCATTTCCGGCACAGCTGTCACATTAGACACATTTATCCTCCCACCCGGTCATCATCGACCTAGTGACCCACATGACTCCCGTCATGCACCCTGGGGACTTTACATACAAACAGGATGGCGCGGGGGCGCTTCTGAAGATATCGACGTTGTCGAACAAAAATGCCTGCAGCTTGTTGCTCTTGGGACCCAGCCGGCTGGGTCCCAAGAGCAACAGAAGGCTACGAATTTCACACCCACGGCTGGTTTGGGCGCGATCGCGATGAAAGCGCGCGGCCAGATCGGGATGTCGTGGCTCACCGGGTAGGGCCGGATGTGCGTACACGCTTGGTGCGGTGGCGCGGCGCTGAGCGCCAGAATTTCAGCTGGCGTTTCGCAGCACTTCCTGCGCCGTCGAAGGCAACTCGGCAACCGGCGTCAACTCAGCAAAGAGATCGATTGCCGCTGCAATGGTGCGGTCAACGAACGAAGCGAAATCGTCGAAAGACATGCCCTCCCGGATCCATTGGGATCTGCGGGCCACAACACCGATGCGCTGAGGATCAGAGGAACCGTGCAGGAGCGCGGTGACTTCGCGGTTCCGCAGGTTCCACGTGTCGGCCGAGTGCGTTAGCCACGGGCGGTCGGCAACTGGGAAGGAGCTCGCGGGAGTGACCTGAATGACCAACACGTCCCCGAACGAGGGGGAGATCTCGAGGTGGATGTGCAACCGCTGGTGATGTGCATTGGGGACGCAGAAGTATGCGCCGCCGTGGTCGTCCCGGAGGAACCGAAGGTCGCAGGTGGACATGTAGCGTTCGATCAGGTTCGTGCAGAGCGACTCACTAGTCATAGCGATGATTCTGCGGCCAGCGACTATGTGGACCCTTTGAGCCGAGCCACGAAGGGCCGAAGAATCCGCTGAGAATTCGCTGAGTGAACGAGCCCACGATCGGCACCTTGCTGCGACCGCCCGCGACAAGCCCCGACGGTCTCTAAAGTGCGTTTTCAGCCCACGAGCCGAGCGACGTCGACCATCGCGGAGGTGATCTGCGCGATCTCGGCGGGCGGGCAGATGTACGGCGGCATCGCGTAGACCAGGTTGCGGAACGGGCGCAGCCAGACGCCACGATCCAGCGCCGCCGGAGTGGCGACGGCCACGTCGACCGGCCGGTCACACTCGATGACGCCGATGGCGCCGCACACCCGCACATCGCTCACACCGGGCAGCGCCCGGGCCGGTCGCAGTCCGTCGGCCAGCCCGTCGGAGATCTCGGCAACCCGGGACCGCCAGTCCTGCCCGAGCAGCACCTCGATGCTGGCCACCGACACCGCGCAGGCCAGCGGATTGGCCATGAACGTCGGCCCGTGCATCAGCGCCCCGGCCTCGCCGGCGCTGATGGTGTGCGCGATCTCGGTCGTGCACAAGGTGGCGGCCATGCTGAGGTATCCCCCGGTCATCGCCTTACCGACACACATGATGTCCGGGCTCACCCCGGCGTGGTCGGCGGCGAACAGCTCGCCGGTGCGGCCGAATCCCGTCGCGATCTCGTCGAACACCAGCAGCACCTGGTGCCGTCGGCACATGTCGTGCAGGTCAAACAGGTAGCGGGGGTCGTGGAAGCGCATCCCGCCCGCACCCTGCACGACGGGCTCGACGACCACGGCCGCCAGTTCGGCGGCGTGGTGCGCCAGCTGCGCCTCGAACGCCGCGCTGTAGGTGGGGTCGTAGTCGCGCGGAACCTGCGGGGCGAACACCTGGCGCGCAAGGATGTCCGTCCAGAGCGAGTGCATGCCCCCGTCGGGGTCACAGATGCTCATCGGCGTGAAGGTGTCCCCGTGGTAGCCGCCGCGCCAGGTCATCAGCCGGCTCTTCGCGGGTTGGCCGCGGCTGCGCCAGTACTGCAGCGCCATCTTCACGGCGACCTCCACCGACACCGACCCGGAGTCGCTGAAGAAGACGGTGTCCAGGCCCGCGGGAGTGATCTCCACCAGCAGCTGGGCCAGCCGCGCCGCGGGCTCGTGCGTCAGTCCCCCGAACATGACGTGGTTCATCACGCCCAGCTGGGTGGTCAGCGCCGCGTCCAGGACCGGGTGGCCGTGGCCGTGGATCGCGGTCCACCAGGAGCTCATCGCGTCGAGCGCCTCGATGCGCCTGGCCTCCCGGATCAACGTCAGCCAGGCGCCGCGGGCGGCGACCGCCACCACGGGCGTCGGGGATTCGCTGCCGATGGTGCTGTAGGGATGCCACAGATGCGCGGCGTCGATCGCGCTGATCTGCTCGGGCGTCAACCCGGTCCTCGCCGCAGGCATAGTGATCGAGCGTAAAGCAGCCGGGTCGCACAAAATCCCCGCCATCGGGAAGCATGGGACGGCATGGCCTGGCCGCATCAGCCCGAAGTCCCCTACCCCGCCGACGACATTGATTCGCCGCCGGTGCATAAGGCCTCGCCCGAGCCTGGCCATTCCCTGCCGGAGCCGCCCCGGGTCCTCCGCCTGCGGGTGGCCGCCTGGGACGTCATCTGCACGGTCGCGCTGTTGACCCTGCTGGTGGTCCTGGCCACCGCGACGACGTGGCCGACAAAGCTCTTCGGCTTCCTCGAGAACGTGTGCGAGGGGGAAACCTGCGGCCCGGTGCCCTACGGGGTCGACTACTACATCCGCCCCCTGGTGTGGGGCGGTGTCGGGGCGGCGATTGCGGCCGCGGTGGTGGGCCCGCTGGTCTCCCTGTTGAAGGGCTGGTACATGTCTTTTTGGCCGGTCCTGTCGCTGGCCATCCTCATGGTCAGCTCCGTCGCCGGCTCCATGCTGACGACGTTCAGCCAACGTTATTGGCTCTGACGGCCGTGCCGCGCGTTACGCCTCACTGAGATCGACGCCAGCGCGGGAATCGCGAGTAAGAGTCGCGCCAGTGTCGATCTCGCGCAGCCGAGGTTACACGCCTAGAGCGGCTGACTGAGACCCAAATCACAACTGCGCACGCGGAATTCGACGCTGCAGTCACCGTCGGGTCACGGTACGACAAAGAATCCTTCGTGCACGTCACCAGGCATTTTCCGGGAGCAACTTCTGGTGTAGAAGTGTCTGTAGTGACTGGTGTGAAAGCAGCGGAGTGATCGACTGTTCCACGCCACACGTCATGCAGCGGCGCTGCCCCGAGGGGGAGGCCCGCGTCAGCTGCAGTAGCGGCCGAAGCGCGCAGTCACCGCGCCGAGGCCGGAGGAAGGAATCGACATGAAACGCATCCACGCCTTCGCGATCGGTCTCGCACTGCTGGTGGCCCCGTTGGTGGGCCTCGGTTTCGCCGTGGCCGACCCGGGCACCAGGCCGATGGACTATCAGCAGGCCACCGACGTCGTCGTCATGCGGGGGCTCTCCCAGCGCGGAGTGCCCTTCTCGTGGGCCGGCGGCGGTCCTACCGGCCCCAGCCTGGGCAAGGGTTCCGGCGCCATGACCGTCGGCTTCGACGCCTCGGGCCTGATGCAGTACGCCTACGCCGGCGCGGGCATCAAGCTGCCGCGTTCCTCCGGCGAGATGTACCGGCTCGGCCAGAAGGTCCTGCCGCAGCAGGCACGCAAGGGCGACCTGATCTTCTACGGTCCGGAAGGCACGCAGAGCGTCGCGATGTACCTCGGCAACAATCAGATGCTCGAGGTTGGCGACGTCGTCCAGGTTTCGCCGGTGCGCAGCAACGGCATGACCCCCTACCTGGTGCGGGTTCTGGGAATCCAGACGGCACCCCAGGCACCTCTGCAACAGGCACCCGTGCAACAGGCACCCCTGCAGCAGGCACCCGCGCAGCAGGTGCCCGCGCAGCAGGCGCCCCTGCAACAGGCCCCGACGCAGCAGGCCCCCCTGCAGCAGGTGCCGGCGCAGCAGGCGCCCGTGCAGCAGGTGCCGACCCAGCAGGCCCCCCTGCAGCAGGTGCCGGCGCAGCAGGCGCCGGTGCAGCAGGCGCCGGCGCAGCAGGCACCCCTGCAACAGGCGCCCGTACAGCAGGCACCCCTGCAACAGCAGCCGTTGCAGCTGCCGGCGCAGCAAGCGCCCGTGCAGCAGGCGCCCCTGAATACCGGGCGCTAACTCACTCGGCCGCCCGAACCCGCCGCTCGCTCCTCTCCAGACAGGAGCGGGCGGCGGTTTTCGGTAAATTGGCGGTCGATCATGCTTACCCTGTCCCCGCCTCCCGCACCGGTCGCCGCCGCGCAGCCGGTTGCCGTGGGGACCCGGTCGACCGGCTTTTATCGGCATGACCTCGACGGCCTACGCGGTGTCGCCATCTTGCTGGTCGCGATGTTCCACGTCTGGTTCGGGCGGGTGTCCGGCGGCGTGGACGTCTTTTTGGCGCTGTCCGGATTCTTCTTCGGCGGCAAGATCGTGCGCGCGGCACTGAACCCCGCGGTTCGGCTGTCGCCACCGGCGGAAGTGATCCGCCTCATCCGCCGACTGGTTCCCGCTCTGGTCGTCGTGCTCGCCGGCTGCGCGGTGCTCACGATCTTGGTGCAGCCGCAGACCCGCTGGGAGACTTTCGCCGACCAGAGCCTGGCCAGCCTCGGCTACTACCAGAACTGGGAGCTGGCCAACACGGCTTCCGACTATCTGCGTGCCGGCGAGGCGGTGAGCCCGTTGCAGCACATCTGGTCGATGTCGGTGCAGGGTCAGTTCTACGTCGGCTTCCTGCTGCTGATCGCCGGGTGTGCCTACCTATTCGGGCGAGTCATGGGCGCCCATCTGCGGACGCTGTTCCTGGTGCTGTTGACCGCGCTGACGGTGGCGTCATTCGTCTATGCCATCTTCGCGCATCAGGACAACCAAACGACCGCGTACTACAACAGCTTCGCGCGCGCATGGGAATTGCTGCTCGGTGCCCTGGCCGGTGCGTTGGTGCCGCACGTCCGCTGGCCGCGGTGGCTGCGCACGGTAGTGGCCACGGTCGCTCTGGGCGCGATCCTGGCCTGCGGGGCCCTGATCGACGGCGTGCAGGAGTTCCCGGGGCCGTGGGCGCTGGTGCCGGTCGGGGCCACCATGCTGATGATCCTGGCCGGGGCCAACCTGCCGGGCGGTAACGACGAGATGCCGCTGCCCAACCGGCTGCTGGCGACCGGGCCGCTGGTGGCGCTGGGCGCGATGGCGTACTCGCTGTACCTGTGGCACTGGCCGCTGCTCATCTTCTGGCTGTCCTACACCGGCCACCGGCACGCCAACTTCATCGAAGGCACGGCGGTGCTGCTGCTTTCCGGAGTGCTGGCGTACCTGACCACTCGGCTCGTCGAAGACCCGTTGCGATATCAGGCGGCCCAGGCGGCCGAGGTGGCCGAGGTGGCTGAGGCGGCCGAGGTGGCCGAGGTGGCTGAGGCGGCTGAGGTGGCTGAGGCGGCTGACGTATCAAAGGCGCCCGCCCGGACGATCCCGTGGCCGGCACGCCTGCGCCGTCCCACGATGGCGTTGGGATCGGCGGTCGTGTTGCTGGGGGTCACGTTGACGGCAACGTCGTTTACCTGGCGCCAGCACGTCACGGTGTTGCGGGCGGCGGGCAAGGAACTCAGCGTTCTCAACGCGCAGGATTACCCCGGCGCGCGTGCCTTGACCGAACACGTGCGGGTGCCGACCCTGCCGATGCGGCCCACGGTCCTGGAGGTCAAGGAAGACCTGCCGTCCTCCACGCGAGACGGCTGCATCAGTGACTTCGTCAACCCCGCGGTGGTCAACTGCACCTACGGCGACCCGGTCGCCACCCGGACCATCGCGCTGGCCGGGGGGTCGCACGCGGAACACTGGCTGCCGGCGCTGGACCTGCTCGGCAATCTGTATCACTTCAAGGTGGTCACGTACCTGAAGATGGGCTGCCCGTTGTCCACCGAAGAGGTGCCGCTCGTCATGGGCAACAACGCGCCGTACCCGCAGTGCCGCGAGTGGGTGCAGCGCACGATGACCAAGCTGGTCGCCGACCGTCCCGACTACGTGTTCACCACGACGACCCGGCCCTGGAACATCAAACCGGGCGACGTGATGCCGGCAACCTATCTCGGCATCTGGCAGACGTTGTCCGACAACAATATTCCGATCCTCGGCATGCGGGACACCCCGTGGCTGGTTAAGGATGGCAAACCGTTCGACCCCGCGGACTGCCTGGCCAAGGGACGCAGCGCGCAGTCGTGCGCGATCAAGCGCTCCGATGTCCTGTCCGACCGCAATCAGACCCTCGACTTTGTCACGCAGTTCCCGCTGCTCAAGGTCCTCGACATGTCGGACGCGATATGCCGCGCCGACGTCTGTCGGCCGGTCGAAGGGAACGTGCTGATCTATCACGGCGCCCACCACCTGTCCCCCACCTACGTGCGAACCATGGCCAACGAGTTGGGCCGCCAGATCGCCGCCTCCACAGGCTGGTGGTAACGACACTCGACCCGCCCCGGGCGCGGATAAGGTCAAGTGATGCCGACCAACAATCCCGCCTTGGAAAAAGACGCTGCAACAGGCGCTGCTGGTAACCATCAACCCAGGCTGGCCACCGTGTGGCCCGGAACCCCCTATCCGCTCGGTGCCTCGTATGACGGAGCCGGCACCAACTTCTCGCTGTTCTCCGAGATCGCCGAGAAAGTCGAGTTGTGCCTGATCGACGCCTTCGGCGCAGAGTCGCGGATCCCCCTGGAAGAGGTTGACGGATACGTCTGGCATGCCTATCTGCCGAACATCACCCCGGGCCAGCGGTATGGATTTCGTGTTTACGGGTCGTGGGATCCGGCGGCCGGCCACCGGTGTGACCCGAGCAAGCTGCTTTTGGACCCGTACGGGAAGGCTTTCCACGGCGATTTCCACTTCGGCCAGGCGCTGTACTCCTACGACCTGAAATCCGTCGACCCCACAGACCCCAACGCCGACAGCGCCGACACCGGCACTCCCCCGATGGTCGACTCGCTCGGCCACACCATGTCCAACGTGGTGAGCAACCCGTTCTTCGACTGGGGATCCGACCGGGCGCCGCTTACCCCCTACCACGAGACGGTCATCTACGAAGCGCACGTCAAG
This sequence comes from uncultured Actinomycetota bacterium, assembly GCA_963785625.1. Lineage (GTDB taxonomy): Bacteria > Actinomycetota > Actinomycetes > Mycobacteriales > Mycobacteriaceae > Mycobacterium. The sequence goes on from CAWAWC010000006.1 coordinate 25,913, forward strand.
GGCATGACGCAGACCCATCCCGGTATTCCCGAAGAACTGCGCGGTACCTACGCCGGGCTGGCCCACCCGCTGGTCATCGATCACCTCAAGTCGCTCAACGTCACCGCCCTGGAGCTGATGCCGGTCCACCAGTTCATGCACGACTCGCGGCTGCTGGACCTGGGCCTGCGAAACTACTGGGGCTACAACACCTTTGGCTTCTTCGCCCCGCACAACCAGTACGCGGCCAACCGCGAGGCCAGCGTCGCCGAGTTCAAGTCCATGGTGCGCGCCCTGCACGAAGCCGGCATCGAAGTCATCCTGGACGTGGTGTACAACCACACCGCCGAAGGCAACCACCTCGGGCCGACCATCAACTTCCGCGGCATCGACAACGCCGCGTACTACCGGCTGGTCGACACCGACCAGCGGTTGTACAAGGACTACACGGGCACGGGAAACAGCCTCAACGCCCGCCACCCGCACGTCCTGCAGCTGATCATGGACTCGCTGCGCTACTGGGTGACCGAGATGCACGTCGACGGGTTCCGCTTCGACCTGGCCGCCGCGCTGGCCCGCGAACTGCACGACGTCGACCGGCTGAGCGCCTTCTTCGATCTGGTGCAGCAGGATCCGATCGTCAGTCAGGTCAAATTGATCGCCGAGCCGTGGGATGTCGGCGAGGGCGGCTACCAGGTCGGAAACTTCCCGGGTTTGTGGACCGAGTGGAACGGGAAGTATCGCGATACTGTGCGTGACTATTGGCGGGGCGAGCCCGCAACCCTGGGCGAGTTCGCGTCCCGGCTGACCGGGTCGTCGGACCTGTATGAGGCGACCGGTCGCAGGCCGAGCGCCAGCATCAACTTCGTCACCGCCCACGACGGGTTCACGCTGAACGACCTGGTGTCCTACAACGAAAAGCACAACCTGGCCAACGGCGAAGACAACCGCGACGGCGAAAGCCACAACCGGTCGTGGAACTGCGGCGTCGAAGGCCCCACCGACGACCCCGACATCGTGGCGCTGCGCGGCCGCCAAATGCGCAACTTCTGGGCCACCCTGATGCTCAGCCAGGGTACGCCGATGATCGCGCACGGCGACGAGATCGGGCGTACCCAGAACGGCAACAACAATGTCTACTGCCAGGACTCCGAATTATCTTGGATGGACTGGTCATTGGTCGACAAGAACTCGGATCTGCTCGCCTTCGCGCGCAGGGCGACCACCCTGCGCAAGAAGCATCCGGCGTTTCGCCGGCGCAGGTTCTTCGAGGGTGAGCCAATCCGCAGCGGCGAGGAAGTGCGCGATATCGCGTGGCTGACGCACGATGGCCGGGAGATGACACATGAAGATTGGGGCAAAGGCTTTCACAAGTGTGTGGCGGCGTTCCTCAACGGCGAAGCCATCACCGCACCGAACGCCCGCGGCGAGCGAGTCGTCGATGATTCATTCCTGTTGTGCTTCAACGCACATGACCAACCAGTGAAGTTTGTGATGCCGCACGCCGACTATGCTTACGAGTGGACCGTGGAGCTGGACACCAACGATCCGGTGGGGCACGCCGACCGGGTGGTGAAGGCGGAAGACACCGTCTCGCTGCCGTCACATTCGATTCTCGTCCTGCGTAAGACGTTGTGACGCATGGCCTTGCCTATCCTATCCACCTACCGGTTGCAGCTGCGTGGTGAATCAAGCGGGTTCGCGTTCACCCTCGCCGACGCCGAGAACCTGCTGGACTACCTCGACGACCTCGGGGTGTCCCATCTGTACCTGTCGCCGATCATGACCGCGGCCGCCGGGTCCAACCACGGCTACGACGTCACCGACCCGACGACGGTGTCGCCCGAGCTCGGCGGCGCCGACGGGCTGGCGCGGTTGTCGGCGGCGGCCCGCAAACGGGGCATGGGCCTGGTCGTCGACATCGTGCCCAATCACCTGGGGATCGACCGGCCCGAGCAGAACGCATGGTGGTGGGATGTATTGCGGCACGGCCGTTCCTCGGACTACGCCACACACTTCGATATCGACTGGGACCTGGACGACGACGGCCGCATCGTGCTGCCGATCCTGGGTTCCGACGAGGACGTCGCCGACCTGAAAGTCGACGGGGACCGGCTGCGATTGGGGGATCTGGCGCTGCCCATCGCGCCCGGCACCGCAGCAGGCACCGGCCCGGAGGTGCACGACCGCCAGCACTATCGGCTCGTGGGCTGGCGCAACGGCGTGTGCGGCTACCGTCGCTTCTTTTTGATCACCTCGCTGGCCGGCCTGCGTCAGGAAGACCAGACGGTCTTCGACGCCACGCACGCCGAGGTCGCCCGGTGGTTCGCCGCGGACCTCGTCGACGGCGTGCGCATCGACCACCCCGACGGCTTGTCCGATCCCTGCGGATATCTCGAGTCGCTGCGTGAGCTGGTCGGCTGGAGCGCGTGGATCGTGATCGAGAAGATCCTGGCCGTCGACGAGGCGCTCGAGCCTACGCTGCCGGTCGCCGGCACCACCGGCTACGACGTGCTGCGCGAAGTGGGCGGACTGTTCGTCGACCCGCAGGGCGCGCCGGCGCTCACCGCGCTCGTCGAATCCACCGGCTCAGACTTTGCCGACTATGCCGCGACGCCGACGATGTTGTCGGAGCTCAAGATCCGGTCGGCCACCGATACCCTGGCGAGCGAATTGCGCAGGCTGCGCCGCAGCATCGTGGCGGCGGCCGGCGACGGACCATCCGCAACTCCCCGAGGCGGTGGCCGCGCTGCTCACCCACATCGGCGTCTACCGGTGCGACTACCCCGGCTTGGCCGCGATCATGCCCACCGCCCTGGCCGAAACACAATCCGAATCACCGGAATTGGGGCCGGCGCTGCAGGTGCTTGCCGCGGCGCTGGCCCGCGGCGGCGAGCCCGCCACCCGACTGCAGCAACTCTGCGGGGCGGTGACCGCGAAGTCGGTCGAGGACTGCTACTTCTACCGCGATGCGCGCCTGGTGTCGCTCAACGAGGTGGGTGGCGAACCGCACCGGTTCGGCGTCGGCGCTGCGGAGTTTCACCACAGCGCCGCCACCCGGGCGCGGATGTGGCCGGCGGCCATGACGACACTGACCACCCACGACACCAAACGCGGCGAGGACGTGCGCGCCCGGATCGGCCTGCTGTCCCAGGTGCCGTCGCTGTGGACCGAGTTCGTCGCCCGCTGGGAGCGCAAGGCACCCTCCCCCGATCCGGCGACCGGACAGTTCCTGTGGCAGAACATTTTTGGTGTGTGGCCGCTGAGCGGTGAGGTCAGCGACTCGCTGCGGGACCGACTGCACGCCTACACCGAGAAGGCCATCCGGGAAGCGGCCTGGCACACCACGTGGAACGACCCGGACGCCGCCTTCGAGGACGCCGTACACCGTTGGCTGGACACCGTGCTCGACGGCCCGGTGGCCGGCCAGCTGACCGAGCTTGTCGCCCAACTCAACCCGCACGCCGCGAGCGATGCGCTGGGCCAGAAGCTGCTCGCGCTGACGGTGCCGGGGATTCCCGATGTCTACCAGGGCACCGAGCTGTGGGACGACAGCCTGGTCGACCCGGACAACCGCCGGCCGGTCGACTACGCCGCGCGGCGAGCGGAGCTGGAGGGGATGCGGCATCCGAAGATGCGGGTTGTCATGACGGCGTTGCGGCTGCGGCGCGCTCGACCGGACGTTTTCCTCGGCGGCAGTTACGCCCCCGTGCTCGCCGGCGGCGATGCCGCCGATCACGTCATCGCGTTCCGCCGCGGCGACGACGTCTTGGTCGCGGTGACCCGCTGGACCGTGCGGCTGAAGGACGCGGGGTGGGGTAACACGGTCGTGCCGCTGCCCGAAGGTTCGTGGACCGACACGCTCACCGGCGCGACGGCGAGTGGGCCGACCTCGGCCGCCCAACTGTTCGCCGACCTGCCCGTGGTGCTGCTGGAGCGCAACCATGACTGAATTTAGGGTCTGGGCGCCCAAACCGGACCTGGTACGGCTCGACGTCGACGGCCAAATTCACGCGATGACGCGCTCGGAAGACGGCTGGTGGCACACGGACGTCGACGCGGCGCCGCACGCCCGTTATGGATTCCTGCTCGACGACGACGAAGCCGTGCTGCCCGATCCTCGATCGCCGCGTCAACCCGGCGGTGTGCACGAGCGCTCGCAGTTGTGGGATCCCGCCGAGGCGGCATGGACCGACGGCGACTGGGCCGGCCGATCGGTCGAGGGAGCGGTGATCTATGAGCTGCACCTGGGCACCTTCACCGAGGCCGGCACGTTCGATGCCGCCATCGAAAAGCTCGACTACCTGGTCGATCTCGGCGTCGACTTCGTCGAGCTGATGCCGGTGAATTCGTTCTCCGGTACCCACGGCTGGGGTTACGACGGCGTGCTGTGGTACAGCGTGCACGAACCCTACGGCGGCCCCGACGGCCTCGTCCGGTTCGTCGACGCCTGCCACGCGCGTGGTTTGGGGGTATTGATCGACGTGGTGTTCAACCACCTCGGCCCGTCGGGGAATTACCTGCCGCGGTTCGGCCCGTACCTATCGTCGGCGAGCAGCCCGTGGGGCGAAGGCATCAATATCGCCGACGCCCACTCCGACGAGGTGCGCCGCTACATCATCGGCTGCGCGTTGCGCTGGATGCGCGATTTCCACGCCGACGGCCTGCGCCTGGACGCGGTGCACGCGCTGGTGGACACGACGGCGATCCATATCCTCGAGGAGCTGGCCACCGAAACGGACTGGCTGTCACAGCAGTTGGGGCGTCCCCTATCGTTGATCGCCGAAAGTGATCTCAACGATCCCCGGCTGATCACTCCGCGGGATCGGGGCGGCTACGGATTGACCGCGCAGTGGGCCGACGACATCCATCACGCCATCCACACCGCGGTATCGGGAGAGCGCCAGGGATATTATGCGGACTTCGGTGCTCACTCTAATTCGTTGGCCACGCTGGCACAGACGCTGTGCCACGGTTATTTCCACGCGGCCACCTATTCGTCGTTCCGGCACCGCCGCCACGGGCGCCCGCTGGACACCACGGCCATACCGGCCACCAGGCTGGTCGCCTATACCTGCACCCATGACCAGGTGGGCAACCGGGCACTCGGGGATCGCCCGTCACAGAACCTGACCGGCGGCCAACTGGCGGTCAAGGCGGCGCTCGGGCTCGGATCCCCTTATACAGCAATGCTTTTCATGGGCGAGGAATATGCGGCGTCGACCCCGTTCCAGTTCTTCAGCTCGCATCCCGAGCCGGAGCTGGCCAAAGCCACCGCGGAGGGACGCAAGGCCGAGTTCGCCGAGCACGGCTGGGATGCCGACGAGATCCCCGATCCGCAGGACCCGCAGACCTTCCTGCGGTCCAAACTGAACTGGGACGAGGTCGACTCCGGCGAACATGCCCGCCTGCACCGCCTCTACCGGGACTTGATCGCCCTGCGGCACAACGATCCGGATATGGCCGACCCGTGGCTGGATCACCTCACGGTCGACCACGACGAAGACCAGCGCTGGATCGCCATGTCCCGCGGCCGGTTGCGCATCGTGTGCAACCTGGGCACCGAGCCGGTGAAGGTGCCGATGGCCGGTGACGTGGTGCTCGCCTGGGGCGAGCCCAAGTTCGATTCCGATAGCACTGTGCTGGAAGGCCATTCGTTCGCGGTTCTGCGCTGTGGATGACTGACTGGCGGCAGCCCGGCGGACCGCCGATGATTCGCCGATGCGTCATGCCGAGCACGAGCCGATCCCACCCATCGACACGGCCACCGACCCGGTGGCTTCGGCCGCCGACCTACGCCAGCGGTGGCGTGCGCTCATGGGACCGCTCGGGTTCGGCGAAAAGCTGCTGTGGATCGGCTTCCTCGGGCCGGATCGCCGCCTCGTGAAGACGATGAGCCAACTCCCCATCGGGCCCAGACCGCGGGCCGCGATTCTGAAGAACCTCATGTCGGCCCTGCGCACGCTGCTCGACGACATGGCGCCCGGCAGCACGGTGGCGTTGCTGCTGACCGGTCCCGGGGACGGACCGGTCTCGTCGACCGACCGGGTGTGGTCGAAGTCGTTGACCGCGATGGCCGAACGATTCGCCGTACCTCTCGAGCCGATTTTCCGCGCCAACGACGAATCGCTCCTGCAGGTCGAGCCTGCCTGACGCGGGGCCACCTGCTCACCGAAACGATGCGGCCTCAAGGCTCGTTATATGTGCGATGACATCGAAGTCTTTGTCGCAGTGAACAATACGTGCATCGTGACGAATCGCGATTGCTGCAATGAGACAGTCGTTAATGCTCCGGATTGTTTCGCCCGTGCGGCGGCGTGCGGAGCGATAGATGTCTGCCGCGGCTCGAAAGTCGAGCGCGTTGTCAACGATCAACGACGGCAAGCCGTTCACAAAGCGTTCGAGAGTCGCGTACACGTTGTCGTTCGTCGCGCCGCACAAGATCTCCATCGCAATGGGTTCACACATCGCGATTTCACCTGTTTCCTCGGACACAAGGCGGCGCACCTCGACTGCGGCGGTCGATCCCGTAGCGCGGAAGTACTCAATCCATGCGGATGTGTCGACGAGGATCATCAGATTTCGTCGGGCTGTTCACTTCGCAACGTGTCGAGGTCACCCTCCCAGCCGATCCCTTCGAGACCGAGCAAGAACTCACGCGTCAGCGGCACACCGACCAGGCGTCGCAAAGCAAGGTCAACGGCGGCTCTCTTCGTCCTGAGGCCGAACCTTCGCATGACCTCAGCGGCAAGCTCGTCGTCGATCTCGATATTGGTGCGCGCCATACACCAACAATACACCTCAATGGTGTCTAAACGCTGCCGCGCGGTCGCGGCTAGAGCAGGTACCGGTAGGCGGGCGACCCCGGCTCCAGGGCCTCGATGTGCAGGTCCGTCGCTCGCATCCGGGCCAGCAGACTATCGAAGTCGGCCGATGATCCCAACTCGATGCCCACCAGCGCCTCGCCGGTCTCCCGGTTATTGCGCTTGACGTACTCGAACAAGGTGATGTCGTCGTTGGGTCCGAGCACCCCGTCCAGGAACCGGCGCAACGCACCCGGCTCCTGCGGGAAGTCCACCAGGAAGTAGTGCTTGAGCCCGAGGTGGACCAGCGAGCGCTCCAGCACCTCGCCGTAGCGCGACACGTCGTTGTTGCCGCCCGATATCAGGCACACCACGGTGGAACCGGGCTCGACGGGCCCGTCAGTGGCTTCCAGCAGGCCCGCCACGGACAATGCGCCCGCCGGCTCGGCGATGATGCCCTCGTTCTGGTAGAGGTCCAGCATGGCGGTGCATACCGCGCCCTCGTCGACCGTCGTGATCGACACCATGTCCCCGGCGGCGGCCAGCGCGGCATACGTCAGCGTTCCCGCCCGTCGCACCGCGGCGCCGTCGACGAACTGGTCGACATGGTCCAGCGTCACCGGCTCGCCGGCGGCGAGCGCGGCCATCATGGCCGCGGCACCGGCCGGCTCGATGCCCAGCACCGCGGTGTTCGTCGTCCGCTCTGCGAGATAGGTGCTGATGCCCGCGATGCAGCCGCCGCCGCCCACGGGGACCACTACCAGGTCGGGCTCGGTATCGAGCTGGGCGAGCAGCTCCACCGCGATGGTGCCCTGCCCGGCAATGGTGCGCAGGTCGTCGTACGGCGGCACCAGCGTGGCGCCGGTCTGCGCGACGTCGGCCAACGCGGCCTCGGCGGCGAGATCGTAGGTCGCCCCACCCACGATCAGCTCGATGAACTCCCCGCCGTGGTAGCGGATCCGGTCAAGCTTTTGCTTGGGCGTCTTGGCGGGCACGTAGACGCGGCCGTGCACGCCCAGCGTCCGGCATGCGTAGGCGAAGCCCTGCGCGTGATTGCCGGCCGATGAGCACACCACGCCGGCGGCGCGCTCCTCATCGGAGAGCTGCACCAGCAGGTTGTAGGCGCCGCGCAGTTTGTAGGAGCGCACTACCTGCAGGTCTTCGCGCTTGAGGTACACCTGCGCGCCGGTGATGGCTGACAGCCGATCGCTCGGCTGCAGCGGGGTCGGCGCGACCACCGGGGCGATCCGTTTGGCCGCGCTGTCGATGTCCATTGCGCCGAGCGGCGCAGACATCGGAGCGCTGCGACTCTGGCTCAGTTCGGCGGACACCGATCAATGGTGCCATGCCGACCGACAGCGGAATTAGCTCACCGGGGTCAACACGAACACCGGAATTTGGCGTTGGGTCTTTTTCTGGTAGTCGGCGTAGTCGGGGTAGGCCTCGACGGCGCGCTCCCACCACGTGGCCTTCTCGTCGCCGAACACCTCGCGGGCGTCGTAATCGCGGGTGACGCTGCCGTCCTGCAGCTCCACCCGCGGGTTCTCCTTGACGTTGTAGTACCAGACCGGGTTCTGGGGCGCACCGCCGAGCGAGGCGACGATCGCGTACTCGCCGTCGTGCTCGACGCGCATCAGCGGCGTCTTGCGAAGCTTGCCGGTCTTGGCCCCGACGGTGGTCAGCAAGATGATGGGCTTGCCCTGCATCTCCGTAGCCTCGGTTCCCCCGGACGCGGCGTACTGGTCGGCTTGCTCGCGGGACCAATCCCACGGGCTGGGTGCGTATTCACCTGAAAGCGGCATGCTTCCAACTCTAAGCCCAGCGCTAGGCGCCACGCCGCGCGGAATGGCCACACGCGTCACTTTGTCCCCGCGAACCGGGGCAGGTGCCGTAGTGCCCGCCTCACGCGCGACTGTTGTCGCGCGAAAAACGAATTCCTCGGCAGCCCTTAGCGGCCAACGAATTTGGCGTCGCGGCGCTCGATGAACGATTGCACTCCTTCGGCGGCGTCGGCGGTGCCGAATAGGCGCGTGACCTCCGGGCGCAGGCCCTCGATGGCGGCGTGGTCGCCGTGGTCGCGTGCGGTGTGCGCGGAAGCCAGGGTGGCGGCGACACCCTGGGGCGCGCACCGATCGGCGATGGTGTGGGCGATCTCGCGCGCACGGGCCAGTGCCGCATCGGCGTCGGGCACGACTTCTTGAATCAGCCCGATACGGTAGGCCTCGGCGGCGTCGAACTCGTCACCGGTAAGCAGCCAGCGCATCGCGTTACCCCAGCCGGTGAGGCGGGGCAACCGCAGGGTCGCCCCGCCGAAGGGAAAGATGCCACGCAATATCTCGATTTGCGCGAATCGAGTTGTCGCAGCGGCGATTCGGATATCGGCGGCGAGTAGCAGCTCGATTCCGACTGTCAGGCAACGGCCCTGGGCGGCGGCGACGATCGGTTTGGTCCAGTCCCCTTCGAGTCGCAGCGGATCGCGGCCGTCGTCGGGAAGCGGCGATTGTCCGCTGGCGATGGTGGGCGCGAGGTCAACCAGGTCCAGGCCGGCGGTGAAGTGCTCGCCGTGAGCGAAGAGCACCCCGACACGCAGCTCGTCATCGGTTTCGAGCAGGGCGTAGGCGCGAGAGAGGTCGGCCAGCATCGCGGTGTTGAACGCGTTGCGCTTGGCCGGGCGATTGAGGCCGATCAGTAAGACGTGGCCGTCCCGCTGCACGGTGACGGATTCGGTAGCTTGGCGGACCTCATGCATCGCGGTGTTCCCTTCGGCGTGGTGGCGGGTCTTGTCGTGCCGCGTTACAGGGGGTGCTGTCCGGTGTGGCGGCTTCGATGAGGTCGCGCAGTTGACGGCGCACGATGTCGAGTGGTGCGGGATCGCGGCGCACCCGGGCCAGCAGGATCGCCCCTTCGATGCCGGAAATCACCAGCACGGCCAGCTCACCGGCGCGTTCCTCATTGATGCCGTCGCGTATCAACCGGTCGGTCATCAATTGCGTCCACCGGTCAAAGATCGCCGCGGCGCGCTCGGTTACCGGGGCCATCTTGTCTGGCTCCCCAGGCTCACCGGCCTCCACCGACACCGCCGCGACCGGGCAGCCGGCCCGGAAGTCGCTGGCCAGCATCTGCTTGCGATAGGAGTCGACCAAGGTGTCCAGCAAATCCAGTGAATGCTCGGCGCGGCCGATCGCCGCGGCTACGTAGTCGCCGGCATAGTCGACAGCCTCACAGAGCAATTGGGTGCGTCCACCCGGGAAGTAGTGATAGGCGGAGCCTTTCGGCGCACCACTGTGCGCCAACACGTCGGAGATGGCCGTCGCGTGGGCTCCGCGCTCACGAATCAACAGCGCCGCCGATACCACCATCCGTTCCCTGGGGGTGGCCATATTCCTTGCCTCTCGTGTCGTCTACGCAATACCGTCTACGCAATATATGTATATTGCCATACATAACTCGTTATGTATAGCGTTCTGTATAACACGCTGTGCATCGGCCGTTCGTAGGTTCTGCGTGGCAAAAGGTCGACTAGCGCGCCCTGGCGAGCTCCGCAATGGTGTTGACCCGCCGGATGGCCGTGGCGATCTCTTCGGCGAACTCGCGCCGGCGCCGGGCAATGTCCGGGTCCTCGGAGCCGCCCAGCAGCTCGCGATGCCGGGCCAGCCGCAGCGCCGTCTTGAACAGCTCCATCGACCTCGACTCCGCGCTGGCGACCCTGCGCTGCAGCTCCCACTGCTTGCCCACCTGCAGGCACTCGGCGAGAAAGGCTTCCTCGTTGAACGACTCGTCCTCGTAGGCGGCCAGCCGGTCGGCGACGATGTGATACGCGTCCAGGAACGGCCGCAAAACCAGATGCGCGAGCAGCAGGTCGGCCTCTTCCAGAAGCCGTCGCACGTCGGCCGCGCTGGCCGCCTTGGTCGTGTCTACGGGGTCCTCTGCGGGCCCGATGAGCCGTACTTCGTCGGCGAGGTCTTTCTCGAACTGCGCTCGCGCGGAGAACAGGAACTCGAATTTCAAGAGTTCGCGAAGACTGAGCGCCTCGTCGCGCACGGTCGCCGGCAAAACCGAACCGTCCGAGGAGCTTTCGGCGTTTTCTGCAGCGGCCAGCAAGGCCGTCTCGGCGATGGCTCGGTCGACCAGGATGTGGATCGCGGTGTTGCGGTAGAACGCCGCCACCAGGTGCTGGTCCTGACACACACCCCACACCGCTTCGGTGCCCGCGTCATAGACGCTCACCACGCCCGAGGCGACGAGTTGGTGCAACGTCCATCGGATCGTCGAGCGATTGGTCAGATCAGCCGCACCGGCCACCGCCCAATTCCGTGCCGCGATGTAACTGGCCAGCGGTTGAACGGTGGCCAGCACCTCGCTGATGGACAGCGACCGGTCCGCTCCCAGCAGCGCGAGACTGACCACCGCGGTGGGCGTGACCGGCGTGGCGCGGTTGATCCGGTGTTCGACGTCGAGTGCGATGCGTTCGATCTCGGTCCCGGCACCCGATTCCTCGGCGCGCAACTCCTCGAGGCGCTTGCGCAGCGGCAGCGGTTCGCCGAAGTCCAGGTAGGCGCGGCCGAGCCGCTCGCCCTGCTGACGCGCCAGCCGGACCAAAAAGCGCAAGTCTTCCGGCCGTTTCACCGCGCCGTACGCCTCGGTGGTCATGGCCTCCACCTCGTGCAGCTGGTCGTACACGATGGAGGTCGGCACCAAATACACTTCGGGACCGTCGATTTCGTCGACGGCGTCGGTGATGTAGCGCAGGATCCCGAACACCGGTGGTCGCAGCTTGCCGGTCCTGGTCCGCCCTCCTTCGATCGACCAGGTCAGGTTGGCGTGGTTTTGCACCAGCTGCGCGGCGTAGGCGCGCAATACGAACCGGTACACGGGAATGTCTTTGGTCTGACGGCGGATGAAGATCGTGCCGGTGCGCTTGGCCCAGGTGCCGAACGGAAAAAAATTCAGGTTGGCGCCGCCGAATGTGAGCGCAGGCGAGAGCCGATTGGCCACGATCACCTCGGGCAGCAGCATGCCATCCAGATAGGAGCGATGCGAAAAGGCGAACGCCAGAGTCGCTTTGCGATCCAGCCTGCGCAGCTGCGCGATCTGATCCTCGTCGACCAACACGTCATAGGCCCGCATCAGCCAGCGGCTGAAGCCGCGCCAGGCCTCTACCGCCGACTCGTCGAGTGAGGCCGCCATCTCGCGCAGGTAGCCCGCGGCCTCGGCGCGCACGCTGTCCGGGTCGCGGCCGAGCTCGTCGGCCAGCTCGCACAGCCGCTTGTCATACCATGGCGCTGCCAGCAGCTGGGCAACCTCGGCTGGGTCGGTCGACAACGGCGCAGTGACTCGTCGATTATTCCGGTGCGCTGCAGCAGCTTTCGCACTCCTACGCGACCGATCTCACGGGCAGTCGCCGCCGGCTCCCCCGTTCATGCCGGTTGCACCGTCGTGGCGCTGTCGAACGGAGAGGCCGGCTCGTGGACGTCCGGATGCGGGTCGTGCGAATACAGCGCTTCGATCTCGCCCGCATATTTCGCGTTGATCGGCTTGCGCTTGAGCTTCATCGTCAGCGTTATCTCGTCACCGCCAGGCTCCCACAGCGTCGGCAAAATCCGGAACCGTTTGATCTGTTCCACTCGCGATAGTTTGGCGTTGCCCTCGGCTACTCCGGCGGCGATCCGGGCGATCACCTCCGGGTGGGATGCCAGAGTCGCGGGCGAGGCGTCGGAAAGGCCGTGCTGGGCCGCATACGGGCCCACCGAGTCGGCGTCGAAGACCATGAGCGCGGCGTTGTACGGTCGTCCGTCACCGATCGTGATCATCACCCCGACCATGGGGCACGCGGCCAGGATGGTGTTCTCGATGTTGGCCGGCGACATGTTCTTTCCGGCCGCATTGATGATCAACTCCTTCTTACGGTCGACCACTCGCAGATAGCCCTCAGCATCGACATCGAAGATGTCCCCGGTGTGCAACCAGCCGTCGGCGTCGATCGCCTCCGCGGTCTTGGCCGGTTCCTTGCGGTAGCCCTTCATCACCAAAGGGCCGCGGACCAGATACTCGCCGTCCTCGGCGATCTTGCCTTCCAAACCGGGAAACAGTTTGCCGACGGTGCCCAGGCGCGCGTCGCGGGGATGGCTGCCGGTGGCGGCGGCGCTCAGCTCCGACATTCCCCAAACCTCGGCGATCGGGATGCCGATGCCGGCGAAGAACGCCAGCGTCTCCTTGGGGATCGGCGCCGCACCGGATGCCGCCCAGCGGAGTTCGCCGAACCCCAGCCGCTCCCGCAGCTTCGATAACACCAACTCGTCAGCTTTGGCCCATTCGGCGGCCAGTTCGTCCGACATCGGATCACCGGCCAGCACGGCGGCGGCGCGCTTGGCGGCCACCGACAGCGCCCACTGCAAAGCCTGCCGCTTCGCTTCGTCTGTCTCATGATTGACCGTGAATTCGATTCCGGCCTTGAGCTTTTCCCACACCCGCGGGACCGCGCCCCAGACGGTAGGCCGCACGTCGGGCAACGCTGCCGCGATCGCTCGCCCGTCGGACACCACAGTGATCTGGGTACCGAACATCTCCTGGGCGTACAGGCAGGTCATCCGGTCGGCGATGTGCGCCGACGGCAGAAACGAAGTTATCCGGTCCCCGAATTGGATGCCGAGAACCTCGTCGAGGGCGTAACCCTCGAACAACAGGTTGGTGTGGGTCATCTCCACACCCTTGGGGTTTCCGGTGGTTCCGGACGTGTAGATGAGCGTGACGACGTCGTCGGGTTGCACCGACCGCCACGTCGCCTCGAAGTCGAAATCGTCTGGCGCGGCGGCATATAGGTCATCGACGGACATGGTGCCCGGAGGCGATCCGTCGATGCAGACGATGTGCTCGATCGGCGCACCGCTGGCGCGGATGCGGTCGACGTACTGCTCCTCGCAGATCACCACCTTGGTGCCGGCGTTGTCGAACAGGTAGGTCAGCTGTTCGGCGGGCAGCGTGTTGTACACCGAAAACGAAGTGGCGCCGAGGTGTTGGGCCCCGATCTCGAAGGGGTAGAACTCGATGCGGTTCGCCATCATCAGCGACACGGTGTCGCCCCGCCGCACCCCGAGGCCCGCCAGGCCGGCGGCGACCTTGCGTACCTGCGCCGCCAAGTCTCGCCAAGTCAGGGTCTGGGTGCCGCCGGGAGTCCGCAGCGCGATTGTGTCGGGATCTATCGACGCGATGCGCTGAAACGCCTCGCAGAGGGTGGTCGGACGCTCGGGTGTGCTCATGTCCGTGAGCGTACGTCCGCGCTCAGGAGCAGGGAATACATTGCGTGATTTGTCGGGCCGAACGCCGCCGCGAGGGCGCGTGTTTGTACACCGACACGCCGCATTAGGCGTACATTTGCGCACCTTCGCGGTCGAGAAATTGCCCGCTCAGCCCCCCAGGCAACCAGGACCGAGCAGTTCCTTGAGGTCTCCCATCAGCGCCGGTGACGGCGTCACGCGCAGCGACGCATCCAGTTCGAGGGTGGTGATCCGGTCGCCGCTGATCAGCCGCAGGTGCACCTGCGACGTCCCGGGATGGCGGGCCAGCACCTGTTTGAGCGCGCTCACCTTGTCGATGGTGCACTGCCGGGTGGGCAGGCTGACCGCCAGCGGGCGGTTCGCCCGGGCGGTCGAGAAGTCCGGCACCACAAGCTCATTGGCGATCAGGGAAATCCGGTCGTCCCGGATCGCCACCTTGGCGTTGATCAGCACCACCGTGTCGTCGGCGATGTCGGCGCCGTAGGTGGAGTAGGCGTGCGGGAAGAACATCACCTCGATGCCGCCGGTGAGGTCCTCCAATTGCGCCGACGCCCATGGCATTCCGTTCTTGTTCACCCGCCGGTTGACCGACGCCAGGATGCCGCCCACGCGCACCTGCGTTTCGTTGGGGATATCGCCGTCCAGGATGGCCGGGATGTTGGTGTCGACCTGAGCCGTCAGGAGGTGCGCCACCTTATTGAGCGGATGCCCGGACACGTACAGGCCCAGCATTTCGCGCTCCAGGGCCAGCTTGTGTTTGTCCTCCCATTCGTCGTCAGGCACCTTGATGGTGAACACCGCTTCGGTGCACCCGGTGTCGCCGCCGAAAAGATCGAACTGTCCCATCGCCTCGGCCTTTTTCGTGCCCAGTACGGAGTCGACGGCGTCGGTGTGCACCAGGAAGAGGCCCTTGCGGGCATGCCCCAGCGAATCGAACGCGCCCGCTTTGATCAGCGACTCGGTGACCTTCTTGTTGCAGGCCGAGATGTCGATCTTGTTCAGGTAATCCGAGAAGTCGGTGAACTTGCCTTTGTCGCCGCGGGTTTGGATCAGCGACCCCACGACGTTGGCGCCGACGTTGCGCACCGCCCCCAGCCCGTAGCGGATGTCGGCACCCACCGACGCGAAGTTCAGGCCGGACTCGTTGACGTCCGGCGGCAACACGGTGATGCCCAGCTTGCGGCAGTCGGCCAGATAGACCGCGGCCTTGTCCTTGTCGTCGCCCACCGAGGTCAACAGGCCGGCCATGTACTCGGCGGCATAGTTGGCCTTGAGGTAGGCGGTCCAATAGGAGACCAGGCCGTAGCCGGCGGCGTGCGACTTGTTGAACGCGTAGTCGGCAAACGGCAGGATCGTGTCCCAGAGGGCCTTGATGGCGCCGGCCGAGAACCCGTTGGCCTTCATGCCGTCGGAGAAGCCCTCGAACTCCTTCTCCAGCACCTCACGCTTCTTCTTGCCCATGGCCTTGCGCAGAATGTCTGCTCGGGCCAGTGAGTAGCCGGCCACCTTCTGCGCGATGCGCATGATCTGCTCTTGGTAGACGATGAGGCCATACGTCTCGGCGAGGATCTCGCGCAGCGATTCCGCGAGTTCGGGGTGGATGGGTTTGATCGCCTGCCGGGCGTTCTTGCGGTCGGCGTAGTCGTTGTGGGCGTTCATGCCCATCGGGCCGGGCCGGTACAGCGCGAGCACCGCGACGATGTCCTCGAACCCGGTCGGCTGCATGCGGCGCAGCAGGTCGCGCATCGGGCCGCCGTCCAGCTGAAACACGCCCAACGTGTCGCCACGGCCCAATAGCTCGAAGGTGGCCTTGTCGTCCAGCGGGACGGACTCCAGGTCGAGGTCGATCCCCCTGTTGGCCTTGATGTTCTCGATCGCGTCGCCGATGATCGTCAGGTTGCGCAGACCCAGGAAGTCCATCTTCAGCAGGCCGATGGCCTCGCACGACGGGTAATCCCAGCCGGTGATGATGGCGCCGTCCTGCGGTCGCTTCCACAGCGGGATGGCCTCGGTCAGCGGCTCGCTGCTCATGATCACCGCGCAGGCGTGCACGCCGGCGTTGCGGATCAGACCCTCCAGGCCGCGCGCGGTCTGGTAGATGGTGCGCACGTCGGGGTCGGTTTCGATGAGGCCGCGCACCTCGGCGGCCTCCTTGTAGCGCTCATGGGCCGGGTCGGTGATGCCCGACAACGGAATGTCCTTGGCCATGATCGGCGGCGGCAACGCCTTGGTGATCCGGTCGGCAATCGCGAACCCGGGCTGGCCGTAGTGGATGCGCGCCGAATCCTTCAGCGCCGCTTTCGTTTTGATGGTGCCGAAGGTGATGACCTGGGCGACCCGGTCGTGGCCCCACTTGTCGGCGGCGTAGCGCACCATCTCACCGCGGCGGCGGTCGTCGAAGTCGATGTCGATGTCTGGCATCGAGGTGCGTTCGGGGTTGAGGAACCGCTCGAACAGCAGACCGTGCGGAATCGGGTCGATATCGGTGATGCCCAGCGCGTAGGCGACCAGCGATCCGGCGGCCGAGCCCCGGCCGGGGCCGACCCGGATGCCCACCGATCGCGCGTAGTTGATCAGGTCGGCGACGATCAGGAAGTACGACGGAAAGCCCTTCGCGCAGACGACGTCGATCTCGTAGGCCGCCCGCTCCGCATAGCCGTCCGGCGCGCCGGCGGGAAACCGCCGGCGCAGCCCGGCGTCCACCTCGTGGCGCAGCCAGGACGCCTGATCATGCCCCTCGGGCACCGGGAAGACCGGCATCCGGTCGCGCGGCTCCCACACGTCGGCGTAGGGCTGCACCCGCTCGGCGATCAACAACGTGGAGTCGCAGGCGCCGGGCACCGCGTCGTCCCAGATTTCGCGCATCTCGTCGGCCGACTTCAGGTAGTAGCCGTCGCCGTCGAACTTGAACCGATTCGGATCCGAGAGCGTCTTGCCGGTCTGCACGCACAACAGCGCTTCGTGGTTGTGCGCGGCGTCGCGGGTGACGTAGTGGCAGTCGTTGGTGGCCAGCGGCGGAATGCCCAGCTTGCGGCCGATGTCGAGCAGCCCTTCGCGGACCCGCCGCTCGATGGACAGCCCGTGGTCCATGAGCTCGAGGAAATAGTTGTCCGGCCCCACGATCTCGCGCCACCTGGCGGCCGCCTCCAGCGCCTCGCGGTCGTGCCCCAGACGCAGCCGGGTCTGCACCTCCCCGGACGGGCAGCCAGTGGTGATGATGATGCCCTCGGCGTGTTCGGCGATGAGCTCGGCGTCCATCCGCGACCACTTGCTCAGCTGCCCCTCGAAGGAGGCCAGCGAGGACAGCCTGAACAGGTTGCGCAGGCCCGTGGCGTTCTCGGCCACCATGGTCAGGTGCGTGTAGGAGCCGCTCCCCGAGACGTCGTCGGCCTTCTGGCCGGGATCGCCCCAGGTGACGCGCCGGGTGTCGAACCGCGAGCCCGGCGCGATGTAGGCCTCGACGCCGATGATCGGCTTGATCCCGGCCTTCGTCGCCGCATTGTAGAACTCGCTGGCGCCGAACATGTTTCCGTGGTCGGTCATCCCGATCGCGGGCATTCCCAGCCGCTCCGCCTCGGCCAGCATCGGCGTGATCTTTGCAGCACCGTCCAGCATCGAGTACTCGGTGTGGTTATGCAGGTGCACGAAGGACGCGCCATGAGCGCTTGCGCGAAGAGCAGACGTAGGGGCCATAGGGACGTCAGTCTATGACTGAGGACCGACGGGTTTCCGGCGTGTCGCGGAGTGTGTCTTGAACTTCGCCCGCGGTTCTAAGGTGGGCGATATGACCCAGACCGCCGACCGGACCGCGGAGTCGTCACCCTGGTCACCCCGAGAGTCCGAGTTGCTTGCCGTGACGTTGCGGCTGTTGCAGGAACACGGGTACGAGCGTTTGACGGTCGACGCGGTGGCCGGCGCCGCCCGCGCCAGCAAGGCCACGGTGTACCGGCGCTGGCCCTCAAAGGCCGAACTGGTCTTGGCCGCTTTCATCGAGGGCATCCGACAGGTTGCGGCCCCACCGGAAACCGGCACGTTGCGGAGTGACCTGCTGCAGATCGGGGAGACGATCTGTCAGCAGGGCCGCCAGCACGCCGGCACCATCCGGGCGGTGCTCGTCGAGGTGTCGCGCCACCCCGCCCTCAACGACGCCCTGCAGCATCAGTTCCTCGATCAGCGCAGGTCGTTGATCGAGGACGTACTGCGACAGGCCGTCGACCGCGGCGAGATCGCCGAGGCCGCCATCACCGATGAGCTCTGGGACCTGTTGCCCGGCTACCTCATCTTCCGGTGCATCATCCCCGGCCGACCGCCCACCCCCGACACCGTCCGAGCCCTCGTCGACGAGGTCATCATCCCCGGCCTCACCCGATCCGTCGGCTAACAGCCCGCCGGCCCCCGACCCGCCGAGAGTGTACGCTCACGTCTCTTGTGCAGTACTGGTCAGTACCGTACTGTCATAGCCAACGCTCGCCAAGAGCACAGGAGCAATCGTGTCGCCCGAGCATCGGAAGGCCAACGGGTGAAGGGGATTTCGGTTGGGCGCGCCGTACGACGAGGGTGGATGGTGCTCGTCGCGGTGCTCGTCGTGACGATCACGGGATTGGCCATCTATCGCCTGCACGGGCTGTTCGGCTCCCACAACACCACCTCGGCCAACAGCGGGCTGTCCAACGAAATCGTCCCGTTCAACCCCAAACAGGTGGTTCTCGAGGTCTTCGGCGCACCCGGCGCCGTGGCGACCATCAACTACCTGGATGTGAACGCTCAGCCGCAACAGGTCAAAGACGCCCCCCTGCCCTGGTCGTACACGATCACCACGACCGAGCCCGCCGTCCTCGGCAACGTCGTGGCGCAAGGAAACGGAGACACCATCGGCTGCCGCATCATCGTCAACGGTGAGGTCAAGGACGAACGCACCGTCAACAAAGTCGACGCCTACACCTTCTGCCTGGATAAGTCCGGATGAGCAACGATCAGCCGTCGCGGCCCCGGGTGCCGCGCGCCATACGCGCGCTGTCACTGCCGATTCTGCTGTTCTGGGTGGCGCTGGCCGCCGTGACGAACATCGCGGTGCCGAAGCTGGAAGATGTTGGGAAAACCCACAATGTGGCGC
Organism: uncultured Actinomycetota bacterium; assembly: GCA_963785625.1. Classification (GTDB taxonomy): domain Bacteria; phylum Actinomycetota; class Actinomycetes; order Mycobacteriales; family Mycobacteriaceae; genus Mycobacterium. Next base: position 45,082 of record CAWAWC010000006.1, read on the forward strand.
TGAACTCGCCCGATGCGCCGTCGCTGAAGGCGATCAAACGCATCGGTCAGGCGTTCAGGGAATTCGACACCGACAGCTCGGCCATGATCGTCCTGGAAGGCGACAAGCCGCTCGGCGCGGACGCCCACCGGTTCTACGACACGATGATCCACAAGCTCGAGCAGGACAAGAAGCACGTCGAGCACGTTCAGGACTTCTGGGGAGACACCCTGACCGCGGCCGGTTCGCAGAGCACCGACGGCAAAGCCGCGTACGTCCAGGTGTTCCTCGCCGGCAATCAAGGCTCGGCCCAGGCGAACCGATCCGTCGGCGCCGTCCGCGACATCGTCGAACACACGCCACCGCCGCCGGGCGTCAAGGCCTACGTCACCGGCGCGGCGCCGCTCATCTCCGATCAGTTCGACGTCGGCAGCAAGGGAACCATAAAGGTCACCGCGATAACCGTCGGGGTGATCGCGGTGATGCTGCTTCTCGTCTACCGGTCCTTTTTCACCATGTTCCTCGTGCTCGTCACGGTGCTCATCCAGATGGCCGCCGCCCGCGGGATCGTCGCGTTCCTCGGCAACGCCGGGCTCATCGGGCTGTCGACGTACGCGACGAACCTGCTCACGCTGCTGGTGATCGCCGCCGGCACGGACTATGCGATCTTCGTCGTCGGCCGCTACCAAGAGGCGCGCGGGGCCGGTGAGGACCGAGAAGGCGCCTTTTACACCATGTTTCGCGGGACCGCCCACATCGTCCTGGGTTCCGGTCTGACCGTTGCCGGTGCGGTCTTTTGCCTGAGCTTCACCCGGCTGCCGTATTTCCATAGCCTGGGTGTGCCCGCCGGGATCGGCATCCTCGTTGCGCTGCTCGCCTCGCTCACGTTGGCCCCGGCCGTGCTCACCCTGGGTTCCGCGATAGGCGTCTTCGACCCGAAGCGCGCGATGCGAACCCGCGGATGGCGGCGGATCGGTACGGCCATCGTCCGCTGGCCCGGCCCAATTCTCGCGGCGGCGTGCGCGTTGGCCCTAGTCGGCCTGCTCGCGTTGCCCGGCTACAAGACGAGTTACGACACGCGCCCCTACATGCCCGCCAGCGCGCCGGCCAATGTCGGCTACGCGGCGGCCGAACGGCATTTCTCCCGCGCCCGGCTGGAGCCCGAATTGCTCATGGTCGAAACGGATCACGACATGCGCAACCAGGCCGACATGCTCGTCCTGGACCGGGTTGCCAAGGCGGTTTTTCACGTACCCGGCATCGCCCAGGTGCAGGCCATCACCAGGCCCCTGGGAACGCCGCTCGACCACAGCTCGCTCGCCTTTACGATCAGCACGCAAAGCGCCAACCAGCAGGAAAACTTGACCTACCAGCGGGACCGCGCGGACGACCTGCTGAAGCAGGCGGGCGAACTGGCCAAGACGATCGACATTTTGAAGCAGCAATATGTGCTGCAGCAGCAGCTCGCCGCCACCACCCACAGCGAGGCCCAGAACTTCCACGACACGATCACCACGATCAAGGACCTGCGGGACAAGATCGCAAATTTCGACGACTTCTTCCGGCCGATTCGTAGCTACTTTTACTGGGAAGCGCATTGCTACGACATCCCTGCGTGCTGGGCGATCCGCTCCGTCCTCGATGCGCTTGACGGCATAGATCTGCTCACCGAGAAGTTCGAGGATCTCACGGCCACGCTCGACAAACTCGACGCGCTGCAGCCGAAGCTCGTGGCGCTCATACCTGCCCAGATCCAGAGCCAGGAGATCAACCGCCAATTGGCGTTGGCGAACTACGCCACCCAGTCCGGAATTTTCAGCCAGACGGCGGACGCGATCGAAAACGCGACGGCGCTGGGCCGTGCCTTCGACGCCGCAAAAAACGATGACAGCTTTTACCTGCCTCCCGAGGTCTTCGACAACCCCGATTTCAAGCGCGGGCTGAAACTGTTCCTCTCGCCCGACGGCAAAGCGGCGCGCATGATCGTCACCCACGAAGGCGATCCCGCGACGCCCCAGGGCATCTCACACATCGATCCGATCGCCAAGGCCGCGCACGAGGCGCTGAAGGGCACGCCGGACGCCGACGCCCGCATCTACATTGGCGGCACGGCGGCGACCTACAAGGACATCCAGGACGGCGCCTTCTACGACCTCCTCATCGTGGGACTCGCCGCCCTGAGCCTCATCCTGCTGATCATGATGATCATCACCAGGAGCCTGATCGCCGCGCTCGTCATCGTCGGCACCGTGGCCCTCTCGCTGGGCGCCTCCTTCGGGCTGTCCGTGCTGGTGTGGCAGTACATGTTCGGCATCCAGCTGTATTGGGTCGTTCTCGCGCTGGCCGTCATCCTGCTGCTGGCGGTGGGGTCCGACTACAACCTGCTGCTGATCTCGCGCTTCAAGGAGGAGGTCGGCGCCGGGTTGAAGACCGGCATCATTCGCGCAATGGCCGGCTCCGGCTCGGTGGTCACCTCCGCCGGGCTCGTTTTCGCGTTCACCATGTGCGCGTTCATTTTCAGCGGTTTCCAAGTCCTTGGTCAGATAGGAACCACCATCGGCCTCGGATTGCTGTTCGACACGCTGATCGTGCGCTCATTCATGACACCTTCTGTCGCAACGCTTCTCGGGCGCTGGTTCTGGTGGCCGCAACGGGTGCGCCCGCGACCGGCCAGCACGATGCTTCGCCCGTACGGGACCCGCGCGTCGGTCCGTCAACTGCTCCTATGGGAAGACGACGACACGACGGTGATGCCCGGGGCGCCCGCCACGCCTCGCTAGAACGGGCCTTCAGCCGTAGCGCTCGACGAACAGCTTGAGCGACTTCTGCACGTCCCCCTTGACGGCCCGCGCCGCCGCAGACCCCACCGGGCCGAACAACGGGCGTCCGCCGAGTTCGAGACGCAAGCCGAGGGCGGACCCTTCCTCGGTGGCCCGCACGGTGAGCATGACGGCGTACTTCGCTCCACCCTTGCCGGATCCGGAGAGGGCGACCTGACGCGGCGGGTCCCACGTGGTCACCGTCCACGTCACCCGGTTGCGGAAGCCCTTGGCGCGCGCCACACCCACGACCTGGACGCCTTCGGTCAGCTCGTCGGGCAGCTCGCTGCGCCACCCCTCGTGCATGACGAGCCAGTCGCCCAAGTCGGACAGGTCCGAGACGCGGTCCCACATGTCCTGCGGACTCATTGGGACGTCGGCGGTCACGTCAACGGCAGCCATCGCCTGAGCCTAACGCTGACGGAGACGTCAGCCGCCGGGGCACAAAGGCGGCCCGCCACATCCGCCACAGTGGCCCCTGCGCGGAAGGGCGCGACGATGTGCCCACCTCTCCGCGACAAATCCTGGGCGCAAACGGAATGTCGCTGGGAGGCGGGCACATCGTCGACCGCCTGACCCAGGGGCAAATGTGACAGTTGAGACCAATGACCGTCGTGGTCAGTGATTGGAACTCAGCGGCTGGGACCGCCTCGGAGTCGCTGGCCGATTCGCAGCGCGGGCAGCAACAGGGTTCGGGGCACGTATCTGCCGCTTGCGCTGACGGCCTTGGACACCACGCCCGGCACCACACTGCGCCTGCCGGCGAGCATGCCGCCGATCGCCGCTTCGGCGACATCGCGCGGCGACACCTGCGCGGCGGGGATGCTGAACCGCTCGGCATTGGCGATCTCAGCCCATTCGGTGGGCACCGGGCCCGGGCACAGCACGGTCACCGACACCCCCGTTCCGTGCAGCTCCTCGTGGACGGCCTCGGAGAACGTCTGCACGAAGGCCTTGGTCGCCGAATACACCGCCATGTAGGGAACCGGCTGGAACCCCGCGATCGACGCGATGTTCATCACCGCACCGGCGCCGCGCTCGACCATGCCGGGCAGGGCCGCGTGGGTGAGTTCCATCAACGCAAGTGCGTTGAGGGTGACCTGCTCACTCTCGCGTTCGATCGGCAGCTCGTGAAACACCCCGCTGGTACCGAAACCTGCGCTGTTACAGAGGCCAGCGATCGGCTCGCTGCGCAGCCGTTCCGCCAGTTTGCCGCGGGCCTCGGCGTCGATGAGGTCCAGCGGCATGACCTCAACAGCCACCGAGTTCTCCTGGCCCACCTCGTTGGCGAGTTCGTCGAGACGGTCGCGGCGCCGCGCCACCAGCAGCAGCGGAAAGCCGCGGCGGGCCAGTCCGCGTGCGAGTTCGGCGCCGATGCCGGACGAGGCGCCGGTGATGACGACGGTTGTCTGATTGTCGGGTTTCGGCAGGCTCATGGTGTCACCAATGTATCCCTCGGGTCGCTCGCACGAACGTCTCGCTCCGCGCGTCGAATTGTGGCGTGTCGGGGATCGATTCGCCGCCCTTGGCGGCGTCGGAGTCGCCGAACATGACGAAGGCGCGGCTGCGCACGCGGTCCATCACCGCCGGGTTCACGGCGTCGGCGACGGCGGCGAACTGCCCGAACGGCGAGCTCAACCGCCGGGGCCGGTGCACGATCGCATCGGCGATCACGCCGGCCGCCTGGTCCGGCGTCAGCGCCGGGAACTTGTCGTACAACGTGGTCGGGCTGATCATCGGGGTGCGCACCAGCGCCATGTGCACGGTGGTGAATTTGACGTTGTCGTTGACGGTTTCGGCTTGCAGTGCGTCGCAGAGGCTGTCCAGCGCCGCCTTGCTGGCGATGTACGCGCCGAAGCGGGGGGCGCGGGTCTGAACGCCGACCGAGGAGACATTGATGATCTGCCCGTAGCCGCGTTCCCGCATCCCCGGGATGAACTTCAGGATGAGCTGCACGGCGCCGAGGTAGTTCAGCTGCATGGTCCGCTGGTAGTCGTGGATTCGGTCGTAGGACAATTCCAACGAGCGTCGAATGGACCGCCCCGCATTGTTGACCAGAATGTCGACGCCACCGAGGTCGTCAAGCACCTGCTCGGCCATTGCGGCGATGGCGTCCGTGTCGGCCAGGTCGCAGGGGTACACGTGGGCGGTTCCGCCGTTGCCCCGGATCGCCCGGATTTCAGCGGCCACTTTTTCGAGGTTCTCCCGAGTGCGGGCGACCAGCACCACCGCTCCCCCGGCTTCCGCGATCTTCTTGGCGGCGGCCTCGCCGATGCCCGACGACCCCCCGGTGATCAGCGTGGTCCTGCCCTTGACCGCGTCGGCGAGGGTGCGGCCCTGCACCACATCGAGCAGGTTCCTCACATAGAACGGGCGGTATCGCCCGGTCGAGTTGGGGGTGTTGATGAGTTGGGAAACCGCCGCGAGCGGCTTTTCCACCAACGTGTTGGACACCGCCGCCAGCGGCTTCTCCACAAGATTCGTTAAGTCACCGAGATTCATCGGGTATCGCTCCTCATTTCGGCCCCCCAACCGCGAGCGTCCCGGCCGTCGGCCGAGACCGCTTGGCGCGCCGTCGTGAGTGATGTGACGTCGGTCATACAGCCAACCTAGGACATCGATCCCCCGCTGGACACAGATTGCCGTCATGTGAACCGGGAGAAGCGTCTCACAGCGCGGCCGGCGTGATGGACACAGGTGGGCAATGCCTTTGTTACGCAGAGCAATCCGCGTGTGATCGCGCACTGACGGCCGGGCAACGCCGAAATGTTCCAATCGGGGTTATGAAGATTCTGGCACGCCTCCGCAAACCCAAGCCGACACCCGAGATCGCGACGGGCGAGGCCGACAAAGCCAGGGTCTGAGCACGCCGAGATTGCCGTGAGGGTTGTGCGAAGGGCGGCGGATTCAAGCGAGCGTCCAACGACGACCAAGGCGGCAATCTCGCCGAAGGCCGCCCCTACCGGGCGCACAATGCAATGCATGCGTCACACATTCGACGATCTGGTGGCGGAGGCCGACGCCGCTCCCGTCGACGGTTGGGATTTTTCCTGGCTAGACGGGCGCGCGACCGAGGAACGCCCGTCGTGGGGCTATCAGCGGCTGATAAGCCGGCGGCTGGCGACCGTTTCGGCCGCGTGCGACATCGACACCGGCGGCGGGGAGGTGCTCGCGGGCGCCGCCACATTCCCGCCCACGATGGCGGCGACGGAATCGTGGCCGCCCAACGCCGCCCTGGCCACCAAGCTCTTGCATCCGCGTGGCGTGGTGGTGGTCGCGACCCGGGACGAGCCCTGGCTGCCGTTCGCCGACGAGGCGTTTGACCTAGTGACCAGCCGCCACCCGATCACGGTGCGGTGGGGTGAGATCGCCCGCGTGCTGCGGCCGGGCGGCACCTACTTCGCGCAGCAGATCGGGCCCGCGACGATGGCGGAACTGGTCGAATACTTCATCGGGCCGCAACCGGAGAAATGGGCCGATTATCACCCGGACACCCAGCGTGCGCAGGCGGTTGCCGCCGGGATGCGGGTCGTGAATCTGCGCATGGAGCGAATGCGGGTCGAGTTCTTCGACGTCGGCGCCGTGATCTATTTCCTGCGCAAGGTGGTGTGGACGGTGCCGGATTTCACGGTGCAGCGGTACCGCGAGCGGTTGCGGGAACTCCACGAACACATCGAGGCCGACGGATCCTTCGTCGCCCATTCCAGCCGCGTCCTCGTCGAGGCCCGCAAGCCCGGGTGATCAGCCCTCGCGGCGCAGGACATCCAGCGCGTGCTGCAGATCGGGCGGGTAGGGGCTGACGAACTCCACCCGCCTGCCGTCGGCCGGGTGGGCGAATGCCAACGAACGCGCGTGCAGCCATTGACGTTCCAGCCCAAGCCTTTTCGCCAGCTTCGGGTCCGCCCCGTAGGTGAGGTCGCCGCAGCACGGGTGATGCAGCGCGGCGAAATGCACCCGGATTTGATGGGTGCGACCGGTTTCCAGATGCACGTCGAGCAGGCTGGCGGCGACGAAAGCCTCCAGGGTGTCGTAGTGGGTGAGGCTATGCCGGCCGTTCTTGGTGACCGCGAACTTCCAGTCATGGCCGCGGTGGCGCCCGATCGGCGCGTCGATGGTCCCGCTGGACGGATCCGGATGTCCCTGCACCAGCGCGTGGTAGCGCTTGTCGACGGTGCGGTACTTGAACGCCCGCTTGAGCACGGTGTATGCGCGCTCGGAAAGCGCCACCACCATCACGCCGGAGGTGCCGACGTCGAGGCGGTGCACGATGCCCTGCCGCTCGGGCACACCGGAGGTGGTGATCCGGTAACCGGCGGCGGCCAGGCCACCGAGCACGGTCGGTCCCGTCCAGCCCACCGACGCGTGCGCGGCCACCGCGGCGGGCTTGTCGACCACGACGATGTCGTCGTCGGAGTAGAGGATCGTCATGCCCTCGATGTCGACGGGCGTGTTCTGCAGCGGCGCCGGCGCCTCGGGCAGGCGCACCTGCAGCCACGCGCCGGGCGTCAACCTGTCGGACTTCCCCGCCTGGACTCCGTCCAGTTCGACGCCGCCGTCTTCGGCGATGGCCGCCGCGGCGCTGCGGGATAGTCCAAGCAGGCGTGCCAGCCCCGCGTCAACACGCATGCCCGCCAGCCCCTCCGGAACGGGCATCGAGCGGTCAGTCAACGCTGGTCGGCCTTTCGCTGGCCAGCGGTGTCCCCGTCGGCCTTGCGCCGACCTACGGTGTCGAAGTCGTAGCCGAAAATCGACAGGACCACGAGCAGGATGGCGCCCCCCACCACCGCCGGATCGGCGACGTTGAACACCGGCCACCAGCCGACCGACAGAAAATCCACCACATGGCCGCGGAGCGGTCCGGGCGACCGGAAGAAGCGATCGACCAGATTGCCCATGGCGCCACCGAGGATCATCCCCAGGCCCACCGCCCACCAGGGCGACACCAGCCGTCGGCCCATCCAAAAGATGCCGACCACCACACCGGTCGCGATGAGCGTCAGCAGCCAGGTATATCCGGTTGCCATCGAGAACGCCGCGCCCGAGTTGCGCACCAAAGTCCACGTCACCGTGTCCCCGATGATCGACACCGGCTGCCCGGGGGGCAGCAGCTTGACGGCGAGCACCTTGGTGACGATGTCCAGCGTCAGCACGACCGCCGCCACCGACAGCAGTAAGCGCAACCGTCTGGGAGGCCGTGGCGTGGACGCTGCGGCACCATCGTCCAAGCCGGCGTCCCCAGCCTCTTCGGCTGAGGTCAGCGGCTCCGTCGATCCAGTTCGTTCCTCAGGCACTCCCTCATCATCCCCTAACGCGGACACGGGCCAGCCGATGTTCGCCAGCGGCGTGCGAGATCATTCCACTATGGCCCGCCTGACCGTCATCGCCACCGGAGGAACGATATCGACCAGCACCGGGGCCGACGGGGTGCGCCGGCCCACCCGCAGCGGGGCGGACCTCACGGCACCCCTTAGCAAGGGCCTCGACGTCGACGTCGTCGACCTCTTGGCAATCGACAGCTCGGAGCTGACGTTGGCCGACTGGGATCGGATCCGGGCGACCGTGCGTGCCGCGGTCGACGGCGGTGCCGACGGTGTCGTCGTCATCCACGGCACCGACACGCTCGAGGAGACGGCGCTGTGGCTCGACCTCACGCACGCCGGCCCAGCGCCGGTCGTCCTGACCGGTGCCATGCGCAGCGCCGACGCTCCCGACGCCGACGGTCCCGCCAACCTGCGTGACGCGCTGGCGGTGGCGGCCAGCCCGGCCGCCCGTGACCTCGGGGTGCTGGTGTGCTTCGCGGGCCGCGTGCTTCAGCCGTTGGGCATGACCAAGGTGGCGACGGAGGATCTGAGCGGCTTCGCCGGCGAGCTGCTCGGCACCGTGGACGGCGGCGTGAGGCTGACCGGCACGAAGACACGGCCGTACGTCGGCGATCTCGGCGCCGCCGCGGCGCCGCGCGTCGACATCGTCGCGGCGTACCTGGGCAGTGACGGGGTTGCCCTCGATGCCTGTGTGGCCGCCGGCGCGAAAGGCGTGGTGCTGGAAGCGTTGGGCTCCGGCAACGCCGGACCCGCGGTGGTCGACGCGGTGCGCCGCCATTGCCGCGACGGGGTCGTCGTCGCGGTGTCCACCCGCGTTCCCGGCGGTCGGGTCGCTGCCAGCTACGGCCCCGGGCACGACATGGCCGCCGCCGGCGCGGTGATGGTGCCGAGGTTGCGGCCGCCGCAGGCTCGGGTGCTCCTGATGGCCGCGCTGGCCGCCAAACTACCGGTCACCGACGTCATCACCCGGTGGGGCTGACGCGGCGTCAGCCTGCAGCACGCCAACGTAATCCGGCCAATCCAGGGAATCGACGGGGTTCGCGCTGACGAGCTCGCCGGTGTCGGCGGGAAACGTTCGAGCCTGCCCGGGCCCGGAACTGCGTGTCTCGAACCGCGCGGTCACCACTCCGTGTCCCGCGCCCTGCACCCAGCCGTGACCCAGGTCGCGGTGCGCGACATCGTCTCCCACCCGCCACGCGCCATCGTCTCCCACCCGCCACGCGCCATCGTCTCCCACCCGCCACCCAACGTCGCTGTGCGCCGGCGGGAGCGCGTCGGCCGTGTGGTGCGCCTCCTCCGATTCCAGCGCCGAGAACTCCAGATCCGGGAACAGCGACTCCTGGCGGACGTCGCTCAATCCCGAAAACCCCACGCCGACAAGGCGAATGGGTCCGATCTGCCGTGGGTCGAGCAGCAGGCGGCGGGCCACCGCGGTGAGCGCACCGGCCTCGGTCGTCGCGTAGGGCAACGTCGCCGAACGGGTCAGCGTGCTCATGTCGGACTTCTTCAGCTTTACCGTGACGGTGCGGGCGCCGCGCCCATCGCGCAGCAGGCGCTGGTGCGCATGCTCGGCGATCGGGGAGATCGCGTCCTGCAGCTGCTCGAGGCTGGTCAGGTCGACGGCGAAGGTGGACTCGGAGCTGATCTGCTTGGCCTCGGCGCGCTCGGCGACGGGCCGGTCGTCGATTCCCCGGGCCAGGCGGTGCAGCGCCGGCCCGACCGTCGCGCCGAGGATGTTGGCCGCCTCGGCGTCGGTCAGCGCCGCCAGCTGTCCGATGGTTTCGATGCCGAGCCGGTTCAGCCTCTCCTCGGCGACCGGGCCGATGCCCCACAGTCGCCGTACCGGCAACCCGCCGAGCAGCAACTGTTCCTCGGCGCGACGCACGACGCGAATGCCGTCGGGCTTCGCCAGACCGGACGCGATCTTGGCGATCTGCTTGCCCGAGCCCGCGCCCACGGAAGCCACCAGCCCCGTCTCCTCCTTGACCCGTCGCCGCAAGCCCTCACAAAACGCCTCGACATCCTCGGCTGACGCCCCGGCGAGCTGGGCCGGTTCGGCGAATCCCTCGTCGAAGGACAGCTGCTCGACGACGGGCACCACGCTGCGCACGGTGTCGAAGACCCGCCGGCTGGCCACCCCGTACACCACACCGCGCGGCGGCAACACCACCGCGGTCACCCCAATCAGCCGGCGGGCCTGATGCATCGGCATCGCCGACCGGGCGCCGAACACCCGCGCTTCGTAGCTGGCGCCGGCCACCACGCCCCGGCCACCCAGGCCGCCGACCAGCACCGGCCGCCCCCGCAGGGTCGGCCGGGTGAGTTGTTCGACGGACGCGAAGAACGCATCCATGTCCAGGTGCAGCACCCAGCGGAACTCCACATCTGGAAATGCTATTGGTCTAGCGTCATTGGGTATGGGGATGAACCTTTGTCACAGGTGGTGCTGCAACTCCGACCGCTGGGCAAAAGAGGTCGAAGACCACCTGCTGCCGTGGGTGCTCGCCGACGTGGAACTCGGCGACAACACCCTCGAAATCGGGCCCGGGTACGGCGCGTTTCTGCGGGTGCTCCTAGACAGGACGCCGCAGCTGACCGCCGTTGAGATTGACGCCCCCATGGCCGAGCGGCTGCAGGAGCTGTACGGCGAGCGGGCGCGCATCATCACCGGCGACGGCACCGACACGGGATTGCCGGCCGGCGAGTTCAGCTCGGTAGTGTCGTTCACCATGCTGCACCACGTCCCGACCGCTCGAATGCAAGACCGGCTGTTCGCCGAGGCCTTCCGGGTGCTTCGCCCCGGCGGCGTCTTCGCCGGCAGCGACGGCGTGCCGTCTCTGAAATTCCGCATGCTGCATTTCCGCGACACGTGCAACCCGGTCCCGCCGGAGAACATGCCGGATCGCCTGCGCGCGGCGGGCTTCGGCGACATCGATGTGGAAGTCCGCGCCGGCCGGCAGCGCTGGCACGCAGCGAAGGCAGCCTGATGCAGGGCGAGCCCGGCGACGCGCCGGCAACACCGGAGCATTCGCAGCATTCGACGCGGTTGGCGCGGCTGCGCCACCAGTGGGGCCAGCGGCTGGAGCCCGGCGAACAGGCCACGGTTCTGGCTTGGGCATCGTTCACCCTCACCTTCACCGGGCTGCGCGGGCTCACGCACTGGATCCGCGCCGGCCACGGACCGTCGGGCGGCGGTATGAAGCTCGGCGGCAGGCACTTTCACCACTACAACATCGGTATCGGGATGCTGGCGACCGTGGCCGGCGTGGGTCTGCGCGGTTCGGAGAAACAGCGGCGGCACCCCGCGGCGGCGGTCGCGTACGGCGCCGCCAACGCGATGATCGTCGACGAGCTGGCGTTGCTGCTGGATCTCAAGGACGTCTACTGGGCACACGACGGCCGCGAGAGCGTCGACGTCGCGGTCGGCCTCATCGCTACCGGTGCGACCGTCGTTGCCGGCATGCCGTTCTGGCCGTATGCCCACCGCGCACTGCGATCAGCTAGTTGACCCGCCGGCCGGGCATGAGCGGCTAAACCTTCGCGATGCTCACCCGCACGCCGTCGCCGATCGCGGCGGCGTCCCCGCCTGGGTCCGCGAACTGGAAACTGGTTGCCAGGATCTCCCCCGCGATCAGGTCGCGATGGGTCTGCGCCCAGTCCGAGCGCTCGGCGGGCACCGCCATCACCACGCGGATACGGTCGGAGACGTCCAGCCCGGTCGACTTGCGCAGCTCCTGCAGTTCGCGGATGCGGTCCTTGGCCCAACCCTCGGCCTCCAGCTCCGGGGTGACGGTGCCGTCCAGCACCACCAGACCCGCGCCGTCGGACAGCGCCGCGGTGAATTCCGGGTCGGCGGCCACCAGGCGCGAGCTGTACTCCTCGGGTTGCAAGACCGCGGGGCCCGCGGTCAGGGTGCCGTCCGGGTTGACGACGCCCTCGCCGGCTTTGACGGCCTTGATGGCGGCCTGCACATCCTTGCCCAGCCGCGGTCCGGCCACGCGGGCGTTGACGGTGAGCTCGAACCGGCCGTAGGTGTCGATCGCGTCGGTCAACTCCACCCGCTTGACGTTGAGCTCATCGGCGATCAGATCGGCGAACGGCTCCAAACGTTCCGGATTACCTACCGCCACGGTCAGTTTCGGCAGGGGCAGGCGCACCCGCAGTTTCTTGGCCTTGCGCAGCGACGACGCGGCCGAGCACACTTCGCGAACCTGGTCCATCGCGGCGACCAGCTCGGGGTCGGCGGGCAGCGCTCCCGCTTCGGGCCAGTCGGTCAGGTGCACCGAGCGCCCGCCGGTGAGGCCGCGCCAGATGATCTCGGTGACCGACGGGAGCAGTGGAGCGGCCAGCCGCGCGGTCACCTCGAGCACGGTGTGCAGCGTGTCGATGGCGTCGACGTCCTCCTCCCAGAACCGCGACCGAGAGCGCCGCACATACCAATTCGTCAACGCCTCGGTGAACTGGCGCAGGTGCTCGCAGGCCCGGGAGATGTCACAGGCCTCCATCTCCGCGGTGAGGTCGTCGCGCAGCGCGGCGAGCTTGGCCAGGATGTAGCGGTCGAGCACGTGGGCCGAATCGGTGCGCCAGGTGCCCACTTTCGGTGCGTAGAGCGCCAGGAAGCTGTAGGCATTCCACAGCGGCAACTGGACCTGGCGCACGCCTTCCCGGATGCCCTGCTCGGTGACAATGAGGTTCCCGCCGCGCAGAATCGGCGACGCCATCAGGAACCAGCGCATGGCATCGGAGCCGTCGCGGTCGAACACCTCGGAGACGTCGGGGTAGTTATGCAGCGACTTGCTCATCTTCTGCCCGTCGGAGCCCAGCACAATCCCGTGCGCCACACAGGTTTTGAACGCCGGACGGTCGAACAGCGCGGTGGCGAGCACATGCAGCGTGTAGAACCAGCCGCGGGTCTGCCCGATGTATTCGACGATGAAGTCGCCCGGGTAGTGCGCGTCAACCTGCTTGGCAGGGTCGGCGCTATCGACCCCGTCGAACCAATCCGCATTCTCGAACGGATAGTGCACCTGGGCGTACGGCATCGAACCCGAGTCGAACCACACGTCGAGCACGTCGGGGATCCGCCGCATCGTGCTGCGCCCGGTCGGGTCGTCGGGGTTCGGCCGGGCGAGCTCTTCGATGTAGGGCCGGTGCAAATTGGTCGGCCGCACCCCGAAGTCGCGCTCCAGCTCGTCGAGGCTCCCGTAGACGTCGACGCGCGGATAGGCCGGGTCGTCGGACTTCCACACCGGAATCGGCGTGCCCCAGTAGCGGTTTCGCGAGATCGACCAGTCTCGGGCACCCTGCAGCCACTTGCCGAACTGGCCGTCCTTGACGTGTTCGGGATACCAGGTGATCTGCTGGTTGAGTTCGACCATGCGGTCCCGGAAGTCGGTGACCCTGACAAACCACGACGACACCGCCCGATAGATCAGCGGGTTGCGGCACCGCCAGCAGTGCGGGTAGGGGTGCTCGTAGGTCTCGTGCCGAACCAACACCGCGCCGTTCGCCGCGGCCGGACCGCTGCGGTTCTTCAGGTCACGGATGATGTGCGGGTTGGCGTCAAAGACGCGCTGGCCCTGATAATCCGGGACCGTGGCGTCGAAGCGGCCCTTGGCATCGACAGGCGTGACCGGCACGATGCCGACCTTGTCGGTCGTCGCCATGTCGTCCTCGCCGTAGGCGGGTGCCAGGTGCACGATCCCGGTACCGTCCTCGATGGTCACGAAGTCACCCGGCAGAACCTGAAATGCCTTGGCAGCATCCATGAAATACGGGAACGGGGGCAGGTACCGGACGCCGAGCAGATCGGCCCCACGGTAGGTGGCCAGGATCTCGGGCTCTTCACCCACCTCGCGGGCGTAGGCGGCCAGCCGTGGCTCCGCCAGCACGAAACGATGTTCGCCGCCCCTGACCTCGACATAGGTCACGTCCGGGTTGACGGCGACCGCCAGGTTCGACGGCAGGGTCCACGGTGTCGTCGTCCACACCAGCAGGTGCGCCCCCACTAGCCCCTTCTGGGGGCCACCCCCGACTACCTTGAAGCCCACCGTCAGCGCCGGGTCCTGGCGGCTCTGGTAGACGTCGTCGTCCATCCGCAATTCATGATTGGACAGCGGGGTTTCGTCGCGCCAGCAGTACGGCAACACCCGGTAGCCCTCGTACGCCAGGCCCTTGTCCCACAGTTGCTTGAACGCCCAGATCACCGACTCCATGTACGGCAGATCGAGCGTCTTGTAATCGTTGTCGAAATCGACCCAGCGCGCCTGGCGGGTCACATAGGCCTGCCATTCGTCGGTGTAGCGCAACACCGAAGCCCGGCAGGCGTCGTTGAACGCGGCGATCCCCATGTCGTCGATCTGGGATTTGTCCGTGATGCCCAACTGCCGTTCGACTTCCAGTTCCGCGGGCAGCCCGTGGGTGTCCCAGCCGAAACGGCGCTCCACCTTGTAGCCGCGCATGGTGCGATACCGCGGGACGATGTCTTTGACGTAGCCGGTGAGCAGGTGCCCGTAGTGCGGTAGCCCGTTGGCGAACGGCGGTCCGTCGTAGAAGACGTACTCCGGGGCGCCGTCGCGGCGGGCGATGCTGGCCCGGAAGGTGTCGTCGCGGGCCCAGTAATCGAGGACCTCGAGCTCGAGCTCCGGGAAGTCGGGCGTCCCGCCGGCCAGCTTCGGGTATGCCTTCACGTCAGCGTTGTCGGTCACGATGTGTGTCGTCTCCTGCGGCCATCATGCTCGGGCCGGGGACGACGACGCGCGATGTGCGCGAGCGCCGCGGTACCACCCCGCTTGCCGCGCTGACGCGTGGCCGCTCGATTGCGGCTGTGACGGGCCTACCCGTTCGGTTCTAATGAGCCGTGCCGGCCGTTCTTCCGAAGGCTCCCCGGTGATGGCCGGATCGACGCCGCTGGGTCGATTCTACGGAATGCCGCAAATCCGAAGGTGCCCGCTCCAAGGGGCTACCTCGCCTCAGGTCATGCCTGCGGCCGGGTAGCCCCTTGGAGCGTCGATTGCTCGCTGTCCATCGGATTAGGCCTGGACTTCGAGCACACCAACCCGCCACAGCGCCGCGTACACGTGGCGCAGCGGGATGCTCAGCAAGCGAGCGGCGCCGTCGAGCAGCGGGTCACCGCCGAAGGACTTGCTGTCAACCCGCATGACCCTCTTGGGGGCGGGGGTCTGAATCGTGTCTCCCTCACGCACCACCCTCAGCGTGCGGGCGGGCGCTACGGCTACCACTTCGTCGTACAGAACTGCGGTCATGGTCGTCTCCTAGACGGAATTCAAAACGAGGACTAACTGGACTGACGTGTCCCGTCCCGTCGTGGTTCCGATCCCAGAACGCTTGACCCGTAAGCGGATTCAGCGTGCCAGCGACTCAGCGAAGAGCGTCGCGCCGGAGGCAGGATCGGGACGAGACACAGTTCGGACTTCGATCCGGACTATCGCCAGAACTCATAGGTCCCTCACCTCCTCATGGTCCGACGCATGCGGTTGTCCGCACGCGATCTACGCGCAGCAAAGGAGCAGAAACCCGACGACCGTCGAAAATCCGCACCCCTCTCGTCAGAGCTTTGGCACCACACGACGTGTCCGGTATTCCGGAAGCCACCTGGGCTCAACCCTTAAGCCGGGAGGAGCTGTCCTGACCCGGGGCGTCTTTCGACGTTCGGGGTCAGTGGCCTGTATTCGTGTAGACGCCTCACCTAACGAGGTGCTTACCCGACTGATAATGCATGACACCTCTGACACGGTCAAATCCCCTGGCGGGGTGTTTCCGAATCTTTACGAAATCATTCACCTGGGGCACAGGTAGTCACCAGCTTGGTGCCGGTGACCTGGACGAACGGTCATCCCGCAGCCCGTCGAGGACCCGCGCGACGACGAAGGGTTCGATGTCGTCGATGAACCGCTCGTGGCTCTCGCTCACCCTTGTACAAGGGTCGCCGACGAAGAACTCCAACGTCGCCTGCACCGAGCTTCGCAGGAGGGCCCGAAGGCACTCGCCTTGCCCGACGGTGTCCGAACCGGCCGGGGCGCTGCGCAACGCGACTCGGAAATACCAAGAGACGGAGCCCTGGGCCAGGCGGGCCGCTTGGCGTTGTCGGCGATCGCCGTATCATGAAAACCCTTGCTAGCGAGGGTGCTCACCTCTCAACCAGGCCCTCGAGCTTCCCGATCGTGTCGATGAACTCCTCGACCATGTCGAGCACCACCGCGCGCGTCGGGCGGACCCGGTCGAGCGAGCCGACCACCTGGCCGACGAAGTAGGTCGCCAGCTCGCGAGCCTTGCCGCCCTGATGAGCGGCCGCCTGGTTGATGCGCAGCTGCGGCTCGCCGACCAACGCGCTCTGCAGCGGCATGCCCAGAGGGCTGGGGGTGTCCTGCCGCTCCCATTCGTCCGTCCAGGCCGTGCGCAGCATCCGCGCCGGCTTACCCGTCATCGAACGCGACCGTACGGTGTCGGAGGAACTGGCGGCCAAGAACTTTTCCTTCACCACGGGCACCGTTTCGGCTTCTTCGGTGGTCAGCCAGACCGACCCGCACCACACGCCCTCCGCGCCCAGTGCCAGGGCGGCGGCGATCTGGCGCCCGCGGGCGATCCCGCCGGCGGCCAGCACGGGGACGGGCGCGACCGCGTCGACCACCTCCGGGACCAGGACCATGGTGGCCACCTCGCCGGTGTGGCCCCCGGCCTCGGTGCCTTGCGCGACGATCAGGTCGACGCCGGCCGCCGCATGCCGCTGCGCGTGTCGCGTGGTGCCGGCCAGGGCGGCCACCAGCACGTCCCGGTCGTGGGCACGCGTGACAAGGTCGGCCGGGGGCGGGCCGAGGGCACTGGCGATCAGCCGAATGTCGTGGGCGAAGGCCACTTCGAGCAGCGGCTCGTAGCCCTTCGGCGAGATATTGAGCCCGCCGGACGCCCCACGCGGCTGCTCGGCGGGCGTCGAAATGCCGTAACGCACCAGAAGGTCGTCGACGAACGCACGGTGTTCCTCGGGCAGCAGCTCGCGGGCCTGCTTCGCGTCGATCCCACCCTGTTCGGCGCCGACGTACTTGGGCGGCAACAGCAGATCGACCCCATACGGCTTGCCGCCGGTCTGCTCCTCGATCCAGGTCAGTTCGCTCTCCAGCCGCTTGGGGCTGTGGGCCACGGCGCCGAGGACCCCGAGTCCCCCCGCGTTGGTCACCGCGGCGACGACATCACGGCAGTGGCTGAAAGCGCAGATGGGGAACTCAACGCCGAGCATTTCGGCGACACGGGTACGCATTGCCACGACGCTAGGAGTTACTTATTGATAGGTCAATCAAGGCGCTGCGCGTTCGCCGAACGTGTCACCACGGACACAAATCGCGCCGGATTTCGCAGTGACTACACGCTCGGCGAAGGCGAAGGCGAAGGCGAAGGCGAAGGCGAAGGCGAAGGCGAAGGCGAAGGCGAAGGCGAAGGCGAACGCGAAGGCGAACGCGAACGCGATGGCGAAGGCGAAGGCGAAGGCGGGCGGCCGTCCGGCGGCCAGCTCGACACGCCCTCCTCCAACGGGACCTCGAGGCTGTGCAGAATCGACGCAACCATGCGCCACGCCCCGATGGCGGTGACGAGTTCGAGAAGAACCGCTGTGTCCCCACGCAGTTCGCGTTCGCAGGCGGTCCAGTTCTGCCGACTGATCGCGCCGTCGCGCACCACGTCGTCGGTGGCTGCCAGGACTGCGCGCTCGGCGGGCCCGAACCCGCTATGAGACTGCCAGTCGCGGACGCCGAGCAGGTCGTCGGGCGTCACGCCCAGTCTCGACGCAACCCGCCAGTGCTGCGTCCATTCGTAGTCGCAGGCGGTGAGCCAGCCGATCCTCATGATCACCAGTTCGCGCAAGCGCGGGTCGAGGGCGCCGTGCCAGAGCAAGGTGGCGAGCAGGTCGTTGATGGCGCGCGCAAGCGGCGGATGGTTCAGCAGCACTTGAAAGATGCTCAGCTCGGCCATGTAATCGGGCACCGCCGCTTCGTCCGCGGCGGCCTTGGCTTCGTCGACCGGCAGCGGGGGCACTCGGGCTGGCTTCTTGGGCGGGGTCTTGTCGGTCGGGGTCATAGCGGATACTCCGTCTACTGGCGGGCGACCTGCGCGTTCACCGGTAATGGTAGCCAGCAACTCCTGGGCGGCGTTCGAGCACACGCATCTCAAGAGGTAATGGGCCGGATAACGGCCCCACCGCTCGACGCCGAGCGAAATGCCAGGAGAGCCAAGGCGAAACCCTGCGCGCCGGCGACCGGCGGCGCCAGGCCGAAGGCGGCTCAGCATCCATCCGCTACGGCGTGGCACCCGGGTGGGCGGGCCCTCCTCCGGTATGCTCCAGCGCCCGTCTTAACTTGCAAAGATAAGAAATTGTTGATTTTCACACGCGGTTACGTAATGCGCCCTAGCATGGCGTGATTGGGCGTCTGTGATGCGACGTTTCGACGCGCCTAATTGGCGGCTGCCTGACCCTTTCTCGGGGTTGAGGTTTATTCGCGCACGTTAGCCGGCGAGGTTTGCTAACGATCTCACGCTTCTCTCCCCCTGCTCCCCGTCACACGACCGTCGGCCCGCACACGGGCCACCGCGAGTCGGCGGCCCCCGGCTGCGCCTTCGCCCAGCGGGGCGAAAAGATCTGCAAGATGCGAACGTCCCGTACCCCGTTGGCACACAACGCGTCTAGCTGCGACTATAACATCACCGTAACGCGAAGGTCACGATCTGAACCTCTTGAGTGTCGGATCAGTCACACTTCGAAAGCCACGCCCGCGCATGGGAAGCGTGTTAACTTTTTTGTACGTACGCCCGATTTTTCCACGTGCTTCGAGCTAAGAAGCTACGCTGCAGAACGCGTAGCTTCTTAAGGTTCGTCCGATAGGGGGGTCGGTGGGTTTTTCGCGCGGGGTGGCGGCACTTCGCAGTTCGGACAGAAAAATTCAGCGATATTTCTCGAAGCCCTGATAAGAGCTTCCAGCAGTGATAAGAACTTGTGGATAGGCAAGGAGAGGTGACGGAACGTGGATAGGGCAGAAGTCAGTCCGGTAGCTGTCATCGGGATGGCATGCCGGCTGCCCGGGGGGATCAACTCCCCTGACCTCTTTTGGGAAGCGTTGCTGCGGGGGGATGACCTTGTCAAGGAAATTCCTGGCGACCGCTGGGATGTCGACTACTACTACGACCCCGAGCCGGGCGTTCCCGGGCGTTCCGTCTGCAAGTGGGGCTCGTTCCTGAACGACGTGGGCGACTTCGACCCGGAGTTCTTCGGCATCACCGAAAAAGAAGCCACGGCGATGGATCCGCAGCACCGGTTGCTCATGGAAACCGCCTGGGAGGCCATGGAGCACGCCGGTCTCACCAAGGACACCATCGATCAGCAGACTGGCGTCTTCGTCGGATTGAACTACGGCGACTATCAATTCGTGCACGTCGCCACCGACGCCTTCGATGGGCCGTACGGAAACCCCGGCACGATCTCCTGCATGGCGTCCGGGCGCGTCGCCTACGCACTCGGGCTTCACGGCCCCGCCTCCACCGTGGACACAGCGTGCTCTTCGGGTTTGTTCGCCATCCACCAGGCCTGCCGCAGCCTGAACGACGGCGAGAGTGAGTTGGCGTTCGCCGCCGGCGTCAACGTGATGATGGAGCCGCGCAGGTCGGCCTCGGCATCGGCGGGCGGCATGCTGTCGGGCACCGGACACTGCCGTGCGTTCGACGCCAAGGCCGACGGCTTCGTGTCCGGCGAGGGCTGCGTGGTGCTGCTGCTCAAGCGCCTGCCGGATGCGCAGCGCGACGGCGACCGGATCCTGGGTGTGATCCGTGCCACGGCCTCCAACCAGGACGGCCACACCATGAACATCGCGATGCCCTCGGGCGAGGCGCAGGCCGCGGTGTACCGCGCGGCGCTGGCCAGGGCGGGCGTGGACGCCGGGACCGTCGGCATGGTCGAGGCGCACGGCACGGGCACTCCGGTCGGTGACCCGATCGAATACTCAAGCCTCGCCGAGGTCTACGGCATCGGCAATCCCTGCGTGCTCGGGGCTTCGAAGACCAACTTCGGGCACACCCAGGCGGCCGCCGGTGCGCTCGGGGTGATGAAAGCGGTCCTGTCCGTCCAGCACGGCGTCGTCCCCAAGAACCTCCACTTCGAGGCCCTGCCCGACGAGATGGCCCGGATTGAGACCGGACTCTTTGTGCCGCAGGAGACTACGCCGTGGCCGCTGGACGGCGGTCAGCCCCGGCGTGCGGCGGTGTCGGCGTACGGCATCTCCGGAACGAACGTGCACGCCATCGTCGAGCAGGCCCCGGAGCCCTTTTCCCGCAACGGCGCGGCCATCCTGCCGAGCCGCGGCGGCAAGATGCTGTTCCCCCTGTCGTCGTCGTCGGCCGAGGGACTGCGCGATACCGCCGCGCGACTGGCGGGCTGGGTCGAGGCACAGGGATGGAAGCTCTCGACGCCCGACCTGGCCTACACGCTCGCTCGCCGGCGCGGGCACCGGTCGGTGCGGACGACGGTGTTGGCCGCCGACAATGCAGAGCTGGTGGCGGCGCTGCGAGAGGTCGCCAACGGGGACGCCATCTACCAGGAAGTGGTGGGCCAGGAGGAACGGGGCCCGGTTTGGGTGTTCTCCGGCCAGGGATCGCAGTGGGCCGCGATGGGCGCGGACCTGCTGGCCAATGAACCCGCCTTCGCCGCAACCGTCGCCGAGTTGGAGCCGCTGGTCGCCACGGAGTCCGGCTTTTCGGTGACCGAGGCGCTGACCGCTCCCGAGAAGGTAACCGGCATCGACCGGGTGCAGCCGACCATCTTCGCCATGCAGGTCGCACTCGCGGCGGCGATGAAGTCCTACGGGGTCCAGCCGGGCGCCGTCATTGGCCACTCGATGGGTGAGGCCGCCGCCGCGGTGGTCGCGGGGGCGCTTTCGCTCCGGGACGGGGTCCGCGTCATCTGCCGGCGCTCGAAACTGATGGCCAAGATCGCCGGGTCCGGCGCGATGGCGTCGGTGGAGCTGCCCGCCCAGCAAGTGCTTTCGGAGCTGATGGCCCGCGGTGTCGATGACGCCGTGGTCGCGGTGGTGGCGTCTCCGCAGTCCACCGTGATCGGCGGTGCCACTGAGACGGTCCGCGAGCTGGTTGCCGCGTGGGAGCAGCGCGAGGTGATGGCCCGCGAGGTGGCCGTCGACGTGGCATCGCACTCGCCGCAGGTCGACCCGATCCTCGACGAGCTGTACGACGTGCTGGCGGAGATCGAGCCGCTGACCCCGGAGATTCCCTACTACTCGGCCACCTCGTTCGACCCGCGCGAGGAGCCGTACTGCGACGCCAACTACTGGGTCGACAACCTGCGCCACACGGTTCGCTTCGCAGCGGCGGTGCAGGCGGCGCTGGAAGACGGCTACCGCGTGTTCGGTGAGCTGTCACCCCACCCGCTGCTCACCCTCGCCGTCGACCAGACCGCCCGCAGCCTCGACATGACGGTGGCGGCCCTTGCCGCCATGCGGCGCGAGCAGCCGCTGCCCGACGGGCTGCGCGGCTTGCTGGGTGACCTGTTTACCACCGGTGCCACGGTCGACTTCTCCGTGCTCTACCCGAGTGGGCACCTGGTCGACGCTCCCCTGCCGTCCTGGACGCACCGGACCTTGCTGTTGAGCCGCGAGGGGCACAGCTCGGGCGCGCTGCGGTCCAGCGTTGCGGTGCACCCGCTCATGGGTCAGCACGTGCGCCTGCCCGAGGAGCCCGAACGCCACGTCTGGCAGGCCGAGATCGGGACCGCGACGCTGCCGTGGCTGGCCGACCACCAGGTCCATGGCACCGCCGCCCTGCCGGGGGCCGCCTACTGCGAGATGGCGCTGGGCGCGGCCCGCACCGTCTTTGGCGAGGCGTCCGGGGTCCGTGACGTCCGCTTCGAGCAGATGCTGCTTCTGGATGAGGACACCCAGATCAGCCTCACTGCCATCGAGGAGGTGCCGGGGGCCCTCACGTTTGCGGTGGAGACCAACGAGGACGGGGTGCAGGCACGCCGCGCATCGGCGGTCCTGTACGCCCCCGATGACGAGAACCAGCCCGCCGCCCATGACATCGAGGTGCTGCTGGCCGCACACCCGAGCCGCATCGAAGGCTCCGACCTTCGAGACGCCATGGACCTGTGCGGGATTCAGTATGGTCCCGCCTTCACGGGCCTGGCCGCCGCGCACACTGCCGAAGAAACCGGCACCTCGGTGCTGGCCGAGATCGGGCTGCCCAGCGTGATCCGCACGCAGCAGGCGAGCTACGGCGTACATCCGGCACTGCTGGACGCATGCTTCCAGTCCGTGGCTGCGCACCCCAGTGTCGCGAACGCCAGCCTTGGCGGTCTGCTGCTGCCGCTGGGCGTCCGCGAGCTGCGGACCTACGGCCCGGTCAACGCGGCCCGCTACTGCTACTCGCGGGTGACCGCGGCGACCGGCGGGGCCGTCGAGGCCGACCTCGACGTCCTGGACAAGCACGGGGCCGTGCTGCTGGCCGTGCGCGGACTGCAAATGGGCACCGGCATCTCGCCGAGCGGTGAGCGGGCCCGCGTGATGAGCGAGCGGTTGCTGACGGTCGAATGGCAGCAACGGCAGCTGCCCGAGGTTGCGACCGCCGAGGCCGGGTCCTGGCTACTGGTCAGCACGTCCGAGGCTGCCGATCTGGTTGCCACGGCGTACACCGACGCGCTGAAGCTGCACGACGCCGACTGCGCGACCCTGTCCTGGCCGCAGGACGCCGACCACCCGGCCATGGCCGGGCGCCTGCACGACCAGATCGCTCGCGGCGGATTCTCCGGCGTGGTGTTGCTCACCGCGGCGAAGAACGGCAACCCCGACGAGGAGTCGCCCATCCGGGCCGGTGAGTACGTCCGCCACGTGGTGCGCATCGCTCGCGAGCTGCCGGAGATCCAGGGCGAGGCGCCCCGCCTGTACGTCGTCACCAGGAACGCACAGACGGTGCTGCCCGAGGACCTGCCCAACCTCGAGCAGGGCGGCCTGCGCGGCCTGCTCCGGGTGATCGGTGCCGAGCACCCGCACCTGCACACCACCCACATCGACGTTGACGAGCAGACCAACGCTGAGCAGGTGGTTCGCCAGCTTCTGCTGGCCGGAACGGACGAGGACGAGACGGCCTGGCGTAACGACGAGTGGTACACGGCGCGCCTGTGCCCCTCTCCCCTGCGGCCCGAGGAGCGGCAGACGACGGTCGCGGTCCACGAGAGCGACGGAATGCGCATGCAGATCCGCACGCCGGGTGACCTGCAGACGATGGAGTTCGCCGCGTTCGACCGGGTTCCGCCGGGACCCGGACAGATCGAGGTCGCGGTGACCGCGTCGAGCATCAACTTCGCCGATGTCCTCAACGCGTTCGGCCGCTACCAGAGCCTCGACGGAGTCCTGCCGAAGCTGGGGACCGACTTCGCCGGCGTGGTGACCGCCGTCGGGCCCGACGTCACCAACCACAAAGTCGGCGACCACGTCGGCGGCATGTCGCCCAACGGCTGCTGGGCCACCTTCGTCACCTGTGACGCGCGCCTGGCCACGACGCTGCCTGCGGGGCTGACCGATGCCCAGGCCGCGGCGGTGACCACCGCGCACGCCACCGCCTGGTACGGGCTGAACGACCTGGCCCGCATCAAAGCCGGCGACAAGGTGCTGATCCACTCCGGAACCGGCGGCGTCGGCCAGGCCGCGATCGCCATCGCCCGCGCGGCAGGGGCCGAGATCTTCGCCACCGCCGGCAGCGAGCAGCGTCGACAGCTGTTGCGGGACATGGGCATTGAGCATGTCTACGACTCGCGCAGCGTCGAGTTCGCCGACCAGATCCGCCGCGACACCGACGGCTACGGCGTCGACGTCGTGCTCAACTCGGTGACGGGTGCCGCGCAGTTGGCGGGGCTCAAACTGCTGGCGCTCGGTGGGCGGTTCGTCGAGATCGGCAAGCGTGACATCTACGGCGACACCAAGCTGGGTCTCTTCCCCTTCCGTCGCAACCTCGCGTTCTGGGGTGTCGACCTGGGCTTGATGTCGGTCAGCCACCCGCAAGAGGTCAGCGAGATCCTCGGCACGGTGTACCGGTTGACCGCTGAAGGCAAGCTGCCGATGCCCGAGAGCACGCACTACCCGCTGGCCGAGGCGGCCACGGCGATCCGGGTGATGAGCGCGGCCGAGCACACCGGCAAGCTCATCCTCGACATCCCGCACGCCGGACGCAGCAGCGTGGTGTTGCCGCCCGAGCAGGTTCCGGTGTTCCGCCGCGACGGCTCCTACATCATCACCGGCGGCCTGGGTGGCCTGGGGCTGTTCCTGGCCGAGAAGATGGCCGCCGCCGGCGCTGGGCGAATCGTGCTCAGCTCCCGCTCCGAGCCCACGCTGAAGGCCTTGGAGACAATCGAACTGGTCCGTTCGATCGGCTCCGACGTGGTGGTGGAATGCGGCGACATCGCCCAGGCCGACACCGCGGAGCGGTTGGTGGCCAAGGCAACCGCGACCGGTCTTCCGTTGCGGGGCGTGCTGCACGCCGCCGCGGTGGTCGAGGACGCCACGCTGACCAACATCACCGACGAGCTGGTCGACCGCGACTGGGCGCCCAAGGTGTACGGCGCGTGGAACCTGCACCAGGCCACCGCATCTGCGGACCTGGACTGGTTCTGCTCCTTCTCCTCGGCGGCCGCCCTGCTGGGCTCGCCGGGTCAGGGCGCCTACGCCGCGGCCAACAGCTGGCTGGACGCCTTCACCTACTGGCGGCGCGCGCAGGGCCTGCCGGCCACCGCGATCGCCTGGGGCGCCTGGGGCGAGATCGGCCGGGGCGCAGGGTTTGCCGAGGGCACCGGCGCGGCGATCACTCCCGACGAGGGCGCCTATGCGTTCGAGTCGCTGCTGCGCCACGACCGCGCCTACACGGGCTACACCCCGCTCATCGGCACGCCGTGGATCTCGTCCTTCGCGGAACGCAGCAAGTTCCTCGAGATGTTCAAGTCCGCGGGGGAAAAGCGTTCGGGCTCAAGCAAATTGCGTTCCGAACTGGCCGAGCTGCCGGTCGACGAGTGGCCCAGCCGGCTGCGGCGTCTGCTCTCCGAGCAGATAGGTCTGATCCTGCGCCGCAACATCGATCCCGACCATCCGCTGTCCGAGTACGGACTGGACTCGCTGGGCAATCTCGAATTGCGCACGCATATCGAGTCCCAGACCGGAGTGCGCATCACCTCGGCCGACATCACCACCGTTCGGGGGTTGGCGGACCACCTGTTCGACAAGCTGGCGCCCAAAGAGGGCGCGTCTGCGTAACGACGAGGGCGATGAGGCCGATATGACCTGTACTGCTGGGGCTGGAACAGAGGAGTCAAACGTGTTCATCGGTGGAGGCTCTGAGCACGACAGCCTGCGGGTCGGCAACGCCTACGACTGGGACCCGGGTTCGGGCACAGTCGTGACGTGGCAGCCAACGCCCGGGTGTATTGCCAAAGCGCGGCAGGCGCCCGTCAGTTCCGTGCCGCCCAGCTCGATGCAGGCAGGCCATCTCCGCGGTTTTGTCGAATTCCGCGAGCGAGGCCTCGACTACTCGCGGGCCGTCATGGGCTCCTGGGACGTGCCGGGCAAGTGCGACATCCGCGCGATGACCTACGTGATCAACGCGCACCTTCGGCGCCACGCGACGTACCACAGCTGGTTCGAATACAAGGATGAGAAGACCATCATCCGCCACACCATCAAGAACCCTCGCGACATCCAGGTCGTCGCTAAGCAGTACGGTGTGATGACCCAGCAGGAGTGGCAGGATCACGTTTTGGCGACTCCTGATCCGTTGCAGTGGGATTGCTTCAGGTTCGGCATCATCCAGTACGAGGACCGCTTCGCGTTATACGCGGTTGTCGACCATCTCCACTGTGACCCGATGCTGATCGCCGGCCTGTATGTCGAGATCGTGATGAACTACAACGCCATCCTGGAGGGCAAGGCACCGGTGACGCTGCCGCCGGCGGCCAGCTATGACGAGTTCTGCTTGCGGGAGCACCAAACGGTGGCCTCCATGACGTTGGATTCGCCGGAGGTGCGCAAGTGGGTGGAGTTCGCCGAGGCCAACGGCGGGACGCTGCCGGATTTCGCACTGCCGCTTGGTGATCAGTCCATCCCGTGCGGCGGGGACGTTCACGTGCAGCAGCTGCTCGGCCCCGACCAGACGGCGCAATTCGAAGCCCTGTGCCAGCGGGCCGGTGCCCGGTTCAGCGGTGGCTTGTTCGCCTGCGCGGCCCTTGCCAACTACGAACTGTCCGGCGCCGAAACGTACTACGGGCTGACTCCGACCGACAAGCGCAAGAGCCCTGCGGATTTCATGACGGTGGGTTGGTTCACCGGCGTGGTGCCGTTCACGGTTCGCGTCGACCCGAACTCCTTCGAGGAAACCGCCCGCTCCGCCCAGGCGTCCTTCGACGCGAACTTGGGCTGCGCGAACGTGCCCTACGACCGCGTGTTGGAGTTGGCCCCGTGGCTGAAGAAGTACGGGCCGCAGTTCACCATGATGAGCTACATGGACGCGGGTCTCCCTCCCCTCTCGGCCATCGTCGCCACCGCACTGGATGGGGTGAACGCGACCGCCTTCACCGACGGCAGGAGCCCGGCCTACATGTACTCGACGGTTTTCCGTCTGTTCGATGAGGTCTCGATCATGGTGTCCTACCCGAACAATCCGATCGCCCGAGAGTCCGTGATTCGCTTCACCGAACAGATGAAATCGGTGTTCGACCGGGTGGTCGCGGGCAGCATGACGGTGGTTCCGGTTCGCGTAGCCAGGTAGTCATCGAAGCACCGGCCTACGCGGACGGCGACTGGAAGTTCCGCCGATGAAATTTGTGTTGGCTGCCCATGGAACCCGCGGCGATATTGAGCCCTGCGCCACAGTTGGCGTGGAGCTGCAAGGCCGCGGACACGACGTTCGAATGGCGGTCCCGCCCAACCTGGTTGGCTTCGTCGAGTCGGCCGGGCTTTCCGCCGTCGCCTACGGTCCCGACACGCGAGAGCAAGTCGTCGCGGTCGCGGAATACACTCACAACGCCTTCAAGATCCAGAATCCACTGAACTTGCTGCGTGACGGCAGGGATCTTTTCGTCGAAGGCTGGGCGGAGATGAGCCGGACGCTCACCTCGCTTGCGGACAGCGCCGATCTGCTGTTGACGGGCCAGACCTACCACGGGGTCGTGGCGAATGTCGCGGAGTACCAAGGCATTCCGGTGGCCGGGCTGCATCACTTTCCGGTGCGGGTCAACGGGCAAATTGGGCTTCCCTTCCTACCGTCGCCCGCCCCCGCGGTCCGCGCGACATTGAAAGCCGGTTGGTGGCTGTATTCACACATCACCAAGGAGAACGAGGACGCGCAGCGCCGTGAGCTGGGACTGCCCAAGGCGGCCGCTCCCGCGGCGCAACGGATGGCCGAACGAGGGGCGCTCGAGATCCAAGCCTACGACCAGGCACTGTTTCCGGGGCTCTCAGCGGAGTGGAATGGCCGCCGACCCTTCGTCGGCGTGCTGACCCTGGAACTGGGAGCGCACACCGACGATTCGATCGCATCATGGATTGCCGCCGGAAAACCGCCGATCTACTTCGGTTTTGGCAGTACGCCGGTCCAATCCCCCGCCGACACGGTAGCCATGATTTCCGAGGCGTGCGCCGGGTTAGGCGAACGGGCGTTGATCTGCACCGGCGCCGACGGCTCCGAGACCATTCCGCATGCTGACCACGTGAAGCTCGTGGGCCAACTCAACTACACGACGATCTTGCCCATGTGCCGCGCGGCCGTCCACCATGGTGGCGCCGGCACCACGGCCGCAAGCCTGCGAGCCGGACTGCCGACGTTGATCCTGTGGGACGTGGCCGATCAGTTCATCTGGGCGACGCAGGTCAAACGGCTGAAAGTCGGCTCTGCCAAGCGACTTTCGAACATCACCCGCAAATCGCTGGTCGCAGAACTCCGCACGATTCTCGCGCCGGAATGTGTGGTCCGAGCTCGCGAGATCGCTCCGCGGATGACCAAGCCCGCCACAGGCGTCGCCGCAGCGGCCGATCTTCTGGAGCAGACCGTCCGCATGAGCGCCTGAGCTTTGGGCCATTCGCCGGTCAGCCAAAACGTCCGCGACGAGCAGTCTCTTCCAACAGATCGGCAGCGCTGGTAACGCTCGCGGCGGGTTTGGTCATCCGGCTCGCGGTCTCGCGGGCCCGGCTGACGTATTCGGGAGCGAGAATGCGCCGCAGGTCGGCGACCAGAGATTGGCGGTTGGTTTTCGAGAAGCGTCGGCCGGCACCGACCTTCAGCCTTTCGACCACGCCCGCCCAAATCGGCTGATCGAACGCGATCCAAAGAATCAATGTGGGGATTCCGGCTCGCATGCCCGCAGCTGTGGTGCCCGCGCCACCGTGGTGGACAACCGCGCGGCACGCGGGAAAGACGGCCGCGTGGTTGACCGCACTTACTACTTTCACGTGGTCGGCTTGCGGGGCACCGGAGAAGTCACTCGCGCCGGAGCAAATCAAAGCTCGCTCGCCCAACTCTGCGCAGGCCGCGCTGATCATGGCGATGGCCGCAGCGGGAGATTCGACCGGCATGCTGCCAAAGCCGAAGTAGATCGGCGGGGTTCCCGCAGCGATCCACGACACGATTTCGTCGTCGGCGCCCGTCGTCAACTCCATGGTGAGCGCGCCGACAAAGGGCCGCCGCCCGCCCCATTCCGCCCCCACCTCGGGAAAGCAGAGTTCGTCGTAGGTCTGAAGCTCCAGCGCGCCGCGTTCCATCATCCGTTCCGGCGACGGGCCCGTCGCCTTGGGCAGGCCCAGTTCCCGGCGTTGCGCGTCCTCCGCCTGCTTGGTCATGCGCCAATACATCCAGCTCGCCACCGTCATCCCGGAGCGGATCAGCGGCGGCGGAACAGTCAACGGCAACGGCGGAATCGGGACGACGTAGCCGTTCACCCGTTGCGGGAACGTGTGCAGGGCGGCGACGGGAATGTCGTAGTACTCCGCGACGTTCGCGGCGACCTCCTGGTAGGGAATGCCCGTCAACAGCAGGTCGGCCCCGTCCGCGATGGACGTCAACACGGAGCTGGTGTCCGCCCAGCCCCGGGTGACGGGCTCCATGGCCCTGCGCAACAACGCGACCGGGTTCTGGATCTTCCACGAGTTGCGGAACAGAGCCGGGTCCATCAGCTCCACGAAGTCCGGTCCGTAAGCGACCGCGGCCAACCCGGTCGACTCGACGAACTGCACCAGGTTCGCCGGCGCGGCCATGATGACCTCGTGCCCGCGGCGCTGAAGCTCCAGCCCGACGGCGGCGCAGGGCTCGATATCGCCGCGAGTACCGTGACTCGCCAAGGCAAACTTCATGACGCAGTTAGTCTTTCGCTGACGGCGTGCGCCGGATCCGCATCAATCCTTCACGAAGTGGTAGACACGGTACGAAAATCCCCCGGCGCGGCGCAGGTCCCAGTCCAATACGCCGACGCCGTAACGGATTAGGGAGTTCATGAACGCCGGCAACCGGCGACCGATCTGCTCCTGGCTGCGCTGGGTGTTCGCGGCCAGCCCGCGTTTGGCCTCTTCGTCGATGGCCCGCTCGGAGACTTTTCGCAGCGGCGCGCTCGCCAGCGCCGCCTCCCACTCGGCGACAACAGGGGCGCGGCGCGAATCGGTGTACAGAAAATGTCCGCCGGGGCGCAGCACGCGCGCCACCTCGGTGAGGAACCGCGGAAAGTGCGGATACTGGTGCGAAGCTTCGACATTGATCACCGCGTCGAAGGATTCGTCAGGGAAGGGGAGGTTCTCGGCATCCCCCTGCACGAAATCAAGCCCGGGCAGCCGGTGCCGTTCCCGGCACTTGTCGATGCTGGCCGGATTCAAGTCCAGTCCCGTGTAGGAGGCCGGCCCCAGCGTGCGCATGACGTACGACGCTCCCCCGCCGGCTCCGCAACTGACCTCCAGCACCTTGCTGCCGGTGAGGTCTACCTGCGAGGCCGTCACGTGGTAGAGCTGGATGCAGTACCGGTTGGGCTCGTCGGACGCCGTCAGCGTGAGGCCCATCGGCGGGTCCTCTTCGTAGCCGAAGTTGAAAAACACCACGTCATCGCCGACCTGACGGGTGCCGAGCGGCAACAGATACTTTGTGGTGAGCTTGCCGACGACGGGGTTGGATTGCAGGCGATATCCGAGAGCCATGGGGAAAGTCTTGCACGGATTCGCGGCCCCCCATCGCCGAATCAGCGGCCTCGAGCGCATGCTCTTGGGCACAGTCTGGGCGACTAGGTTGCAGTAGGACAAAACCGCCAGGTCGACTCGGCCGCACCGCTCAATACGGCTAGCCCGTTGAACCCGTCACGATCGTCGGAAAGGCGGTCTGACGTGCAGATTCACCGTCAAGATCACAGCACGATCACGGTAAGTAACGATATCGTGATTACCCCCGCGCGAGTCGGCAATTATCTGTAGGGTTGTCTAGTGTCTGACCGGATTGGCGCGGGTGAGGCGGCCAAACCTGGGGGGTTATTCGACCGCATCGGCAATATCGTCGTGCGGTGGCCGCTGCTGGTCATTGCGGCCTGGATCGCGGTTGCGGGCATCCTCTTCTTAAGCTTTCCGCCCCTTCCGGTGGAGGCGTCGAAGCACGCCCAGAAGGCCCTGCCGGACGACGCCCCCACGCAGGTCATCGCGAGAGAGATGGCCGAAGCTTTCGCGCCACTGGGTGCCCCCGCCAAAGGCCCCGACACCGGCAAAGGCGCCGAGGCCGGCAAAGGCGACAACAAGGGCGGCGGCGCCGACGCCGGCAAAGGCGACAGCAAAGGCGGAGGCGCCGACGCCGGCAAAGGCGACAACAAAGGCGGAGGCGGCGGAGGCGGTGAGGGCGCCACCTCAATGCTGATAGTTCTGTTGCAAGATGAGAGGGGTATAACGCACGCCGACGAGGCCGTCTACCGACAACTGGTCGACAAGTTGCACCAGGACACGCAGGACAAATTGTCGGTACAGGACATCTTCAGCGCGCCGGAAATGCACGACCTCTTGGCCAGCAAAGACGGCAAGGCCTTCATCCTGCCGGTTACGGTTCCAGGTGACGTCCAAGCCCCCACCACGGCTGCAGCGTTCTACAGGGTCCGTGAGGCCGCCAAAGAGGTCACCGCGGGAACCACGCTCACCGCCTACGTCAGCGGACCAGCGGCCACCGTGGTCGAGGCGACCGCCCTGGCCATGGAAGACGCGGATTTTATCGCAGCCGCCACGGTATTCGCCGTGCTGATCATTTTGATCATCATCTATCGAAATATCGTCACCATGTTCATACCGCTGCTCAATATCGGTATCTGCGTGGCGACCTCGCAGGGCGTGATATCCGGGCTCGGTGAACTGGGTCTCCCCGTGAACGTCCAGACCATCGTGTTGATGACCGCCGTCATGGTTGGGGCAGGAACGGATTACGCCGTCTTCCTGATCAGCCGCTATCACGATTACGTGCGGCACGGCCAGAGTTCGGACGAAGCGGTCAAGAACGCGCTGATGTCCATCGGCAAAGTAATCACCGCATCGGCAGGTACCGTCGCCGTCACGTTCTCGGCGATGGTGTTCACGAAACTGGAAGTGTTTTCTGCGGTAGGCCCGGCTATTTCGATCTCGATCATCGTCGCATTGCTGGCTGCGGTTACCTTCCTGCCCGCCCTGCTGGTGCTCGCCGGGCGACGTGGCTGGATCAAGCCCCGGCGGGAACTCACCACCCGGATGTGGCGGATCATCGGAACCCGCGTCGTGCGTCGGCCACGCATCCACTTGGCGGGCAGTCTGATCGTGCTCATCACTCTGGCTAGCTGCACGAGTGTGATGCGCTTCAACTACGACGATCTCAAGACAATGCCGTCGACAGTCGACAGTTCCAAGGGTTATGAGGCGATGAATCGCCACTTCCCCATGAACGCTTTGACCCCGATGGTGATGTTCGTCAAGTCATCTCACGACCTGCGCACCCCGACCGCCCTCGCCGACCTGGAGCAGGTGGCCAGTCGCGTGAGCCAAGTGCCCGGCGTCACCCTGGTGCGGGGTTTGACGCGGCCCAACGGGGATCCGCTCGAGCAGATGAAGCTGTCGTTTCAAGCCGGCGAGGTCGGCGGCAAACTCGATGAAGCCTCAAGCGAGATCGCGAACCACGGCGACGACCTGGACAAGCTGGTCAACGGTTCCAACGAGTTGGCCGACGCCCTGGCCCAGCTTCGGGACCAAGTCGCCGAGTCTGTCTCCAGCCTCAGCGGCGTGGTCTCGACGCTGACCGCCATCGAACAAGCGCTGGGCGGCGACAAGACGATCGCCGCACTCGACCAGGGCGCCCAGTACACCGGGCAGATGAAAACCCTCGGCCAAAATCTGGGTACGTCCACGGCGAACGTCCAGGACATCGCCGCATGGGCCGGCCCCATGCTGAGCTCACTGAACAACAGCCCGGACTGCAATGCCGATCCAGGCTGTGTGAGGTCACGTTCCGGCTTGGCGGCGATCGTTGCGGCAAACAACAACGGAACCCTCAACTCGCTCAAGATCATGTCCCGCAACCTGCAGGCGGCCCAGCAGGCCCAGACCATCGGCCAGACACTGGATAAAATCCAGCAAACGCTGACGCAGGCCTCCTCCGCCATGAAAACCATCAAGAACCTGCAATCTACGATGTCGGGGGCACAGCAGGGTACCCAAGCCCTCGCCGACGGAAGCCGAGCGATCGCCGGTGGTGTGAAACAACTGGTCGATCAGACCAGGGTGCTTGGCGGCGGACTCAACGAGGCGTCGTCATTCCTGTTGAATATGAAGCGCGACGCCGACAAGCCGAACATGGCCGGCTTCAATCTGCCGCCAGAGATCACGAATAGGGACGAGTACAAGCAGGGGGCGCAGATCTTCCTGGCCCCCAACGGGCATGCGGCACGGTATTTCATCCAAAGCGCGCTGAATCCATTCACCAGCGAAGCGATGGCTCAGGTCGAAGAGATCGTCAAAGCGGCAAGAGCGGCGCAACGCAGTACCGAGCTGGCGGATGCTTCCGTGGCGGTGGTGGGACTTCCGGGTGGCGTCGCGGATCAGCGCGACTACTACAACGACGACATCAGTTTCATCATCATCGCCACCATCATCATTGTCTTCCTGATCCTGGTTGCTCTGCTGCGAGCGATCGTTGCGCCGCTCTATCTCATTGGCTCGGTGCTGCTTTCGTACTTGTCAGCGATGGGCATCGGCGTCCTGGTATTCCAATTCATCCTCGGCCAGAACCTGCACTGGAGCCTTCCCGGATTGTCCTTCATCTTGTTGGTCGCAGTCGGTGCGGACTACAACATGCTGCTCATCTCGCGCATCCGCGACGAGTCACCGCACGGCGTGCGTGTCGGCGTCATTCGCACCGTGGGTTCCACCGGTGGCGTAATCACCTCGGCGGGTCTGATCTTCGCCGCGTCGATGTTCGGCCTGATGACGGCCAGCATCTACACGATGGCGGAGTCCGGTTTCGTCCTCGGAGTGGGGATCTTGATCGACACCTTCCTGGTCCGCACCATTACGGTGCCGGCGTTGGCCTCGATGATCGGCCAAAAGAACTGGTGGCCGACAAGCCTAGGAAGAACCCAGGCCCAGGTGATCGCCTCCCAAGAGGCCAGACAGCGCCAACGGGAGCACCTATCCGGCCAACTGGTTCGAATGAAGGTTCTTCCCACCCACAAAACCCAGGTTATGCCGTCGTCGGCAGTGGGGAATGGTTATCCAGGCGGTGGGCGAGAAACGACGAACGGCAAGCGATCGATCCAGCGTGTGCCCAACCATGCGCTCCCGTTGTTCGACCTCAGCGGCGTTTCACATCGGCTGACGGACGATCTACGTGATCCGGGGTGGGAATCGGCGACCACCCCCAAAGGCAAGGGCAGGCGGCCAACTGCTGCCCGCTATCTCGGCCACTCGCTACCGTTGTTCGGCCCCGGAGCGTTGTCCCATGCGCTGGTCACCGTCGGCGCCAACGGCAACGGCCATGCCGACGGCAATGGGCTCGGTGGAGAACGAACCGACCCTGACACCGCTCAGCCGATGCCGGTCTTCGGCACGAACGCCCTATCGCATCAGGCAACCAACGGCAACGAGGATGACGAGCACCGGGCTACCTAGAGCAGCAAGGTAACTATGCGTCTAATCGAGTGAACTCGTCCTGCCGGTACAGTTCGACGCACTGCGATCGCCTGATCTTGCCGCTTGTGGTGATAGGAATCGAACCGGGCGAGACCAGCACCAGGTCTGCCACGTTGAGCCCATGGGATTTCGAAATTGCCGACCTGACTTCGCGTTTGACGAGGCGCAGCCTATCTGCCACATCCTCTTCGGAGTCGCCGCGCTTCTTGAGTTCGATGATCGCCACGAGCTTCTCGATACCCTTGTCCGGAATCGCGATCGCCGCGCAGCGGCCCGCTGTGACCTCCTGGATCGTCGCCTCGATATCGTCGGGAGAGTGGTTGCGCCCGTACACAATCAAGAGGTCCTTGATGCGGCCGATGATGAACAGCTCGCCATCGGAGAAGAAGCCCGAATCGCCGGTTCGCAGCCAAGGGCCTTCTGGTGTGCCGTCCGTAGACTCGACAATCCTTGCGCCGAAGGTGCGTTCGGTTTCTTCCGGTTTCTGCCAATAACCGAGCGCGACGTTATCGCCGTGCACCCAGATCTCGCCGACCGCTCCCTCTGTACACTCGCGATTCGTGTCCGGATCGACGACGCGCACAGCCATGGATTTCGTGTCACCGTAACTGATGAGCGGTGTCCCGCTTCCGCTTTCGCATTTGCTCGCTTGACCGGCGGGCAGCTTCTCGGAGTCGAAATCGACGATTTTGGGCGGCTCACCCAGGCCGACTCTGCGGCTCGCTATGTACACCGTTGCCTCAGCCATGCCATACGACGGCAGTATCGCCTTCGGGTCAAAGTTGAAGGCGGCGAAGCG
The DNA here is from genome assembly GCA_963785625.1 of uncultured Actinomycetota bacterium. GTDB lineage: Bacteria > Actinomycetota > Actinomycetes > Mycobacteriales > Mycobacteriaceae > Mycobacterium. The sequence goes on from CAWAWC010000006.1 coordinate 80,195, forward strand.
ATCGGCGAACCGCTTAAGGGTCGCGGGCTGCACTCGCTCACTACCGTTGAGAATCGTGTGCACGCCCCCGAGATCGAGCCCGGCCATGTCGTCGTTGGAGGTCTTGCGCACGGCAAGCTCGTACGCAAAGTTCGGTCCTGCCGAAATAGTGCAACCGTCGTGTGCCAGCATCCGCATCCATCGGGCCGGCCGCTGCAGGAATCCCGCGGGGCTGCTCATGATCGTCGGGCGGCCCACCAGAATCGGCATGATGACTCCGATCAGAAGACCCATGTCGTGGTAGAGCGGCAACCAGGACACCACATTGAGGTCCGACGGCGGGACTCCGCCCTCGGCCGCGAAGAAGTCGCTCATGATCTGCTCGAAATTGGCGAAGACGTTCCTGGTCGAGACCATGACACCGGCCGGCGTGCGCGTGGAGCCCGACGTGTACTGCAAGTAGATGAAATCGGGCCGGTCGTTGCCCGTCCCGCGAGGCCGCGGCCCGGCCGGTCTCGATCGGGCATCCAGATCCAGCAGATCGACTTCGACGATCGATGGCGCGGATTGGCCCTGCTGCGGCTGCACGGCCCCGTTGACGTTGTCGATCACCGCCGATGTCGTCAGGACGACGGCCGGCGAAGTGTCGGCCAGCACCGAAACCGTGCGCTCGTCGTGGGCGCCGCCATAGGGCACCGAAAGCGGAACCGCGACCAGTCCGGCCTGAAGCGTGCCAAGAAAACCAACGACATAGTCGAGTCCCTGGGGGGCCAGGATGAGCGCCCGATCACCGGTCGACCCGCGGAGCCGGAGCTGCTCGCCGAGGTTCACCACTCGCCGATACAACTGCGACCACGTCAGAGTGGTCGCCACCCCGTCCCAATCGTGGTCGTAGTCCAAGTATGTGAACGCCGGATCGTTGGGCTGCAGGCTGGCGCGTTCGCGCAGCACGGCAGGAATCGAAGTCTCCACCACGGACATCAGAATACCTTCGTCGTTAGCGTTTCCAGCGAGGAACGGCGCGTTACGACCGGACCAGCGTTGTGGCAGCGGTCGCACGACCCGGCGCCCCGGAACCCAAAGCGCTGCACGTCGGAGCGCGAATCCACTACCGTATGCGCGGTGGACAATCGACTGGAACACATGGACCAGGCGTCATTTCTCGGTCTGCGGGCGCTTGGCTACGGGGCGCTGGCGCAGTACTACTGGATCTACAACCGCCCGGTGAACATGGACGGGTTGCGCCGGTTCCACCGGAACCTTGGCTACGGGTTGCTGGGCCGACGAGTCGAACGGTCTCCCCTGCCTTTCGCACGCGACAGGTGGGTCGTCTACCGGGGGCCCAAGGACATCGATGTCGCCGAAAGACCGCGTCCGCGTGCCGAAGTACATGCGTGGACCTATGAGCGGGCGTGCCTGCCTCTCGATCCGGAATACGGACCCAGCTGGCATCTGGGAGTGCTTCCCCTCGAGGACGGCGGGACCGCGGTCACCCTGGT
>CAWAWC010000007.1:0-690255 GCA_963785625.1 uncultured Actinomycetota bacterium
CGCCTACGGCATCGAGGTGTCGGAATTCGAGGACGAGAGGGTCCACTCGCCGGCGCCGTCGGACACATACCACTACTAGTCAGCTTCCAAGCGTGGGGAGCGGCTTGGCCGAGCTAACCGAACTCTACGAACTGCAGCGGGCCAGGTCCTGGACGTCGAGCGACCCACCGGCCGGTCCAAGCGCTTGGCAGGGGTTAGGGCGGGGGGGCTTGGGTAGGCTCCGCGTTGACATGAGCGAGCCCGAAGTGTTCCTGCCGCGGGAGCTGACCGATATCAGCGATGAGGTCCGCGGCGTTCCCCCGCCGCCAAGCGCGGCTGACGTTCCCGAACCTTACGCCTTCCGGCTCGCCGACCCGGACGCCGACTCGGAGATGATCGCCGACTGGATGAGCCGCCCGGCGCTCGCCGAAGCGTGGGAATCCGCCTGGCCGGCCCAGCGCTGGCATCGTTACCTACGCGCGCAACTCGAAGGAAGCTACTCCAGGCCATTCTTTGCCAGTCAGGATGGGAAAGACCACGCCTATATCGAGTTGTACCGGGCCGCAAAAGATTCCATTGCCACCCGCTACGAAGCGGACCCTTACGACTTGGGAATACATGCCGCTATCGCCGACGTCGAGTTCGTGGACCGTGGCATCGCCGGTTACGTGCTGCCGTATTTCGTGGCCAGCGTGCTCGGTCAGGAACCCTTGTGTCGCAGGATCATGTTCGATCCCGACCATCGCAACAAGACGGCACGGCGATTCTGCGAGCGCGCCGGTTGCGTCTTTCTGGGCGAACACGACATGTCGAATCGCCGGATGGCGCTCTACGTGCTGGCGCGCACGCCCGACGACGTCCCCCGCCTGCGCCAGGCCTGATTCACAGCTGCTCGGCGGCCCACTGCCCGAGCACCGCCGCGGTGATACCGAGCACGACGCTGATGACGATGTTGCCCAGCGCAGCCCGGGTCTGACGCTCCTCGCCGAGGCGCTGGGTCTCCAACATCCACGTCGAGAATGTGGTGTAGGCGCCGACGAAAGCGGTGCCGGCCAGCAGGGCCGCCTCCTTACTCAGCGCCAGGCCCCCGAGAAAACCCAGCAGCGCGGCGCCGCTGGTGTTCACCGCAAGAGTGCCGAACGGGAACGGCCGCGCCGCCCGCCTGGCGACCGCGCGATCGATCAAGAAACGCAGCACCGACCCGACGCCGCCGAGCAACGTGACGGTGACCCAGATCAGAGCCGTCGTTGCTGCGGCGGCGGTCATCCGCGCACCCGTAGCCGGCGCACGAACTTCGTGGCCACCTGCACCGCCAACATGCCCAAGGTGATGCTGGCGACGGTGTAGCCGGCCGCCAGGGCCCAATGGCCATATTCGATCATCCGCACCGTCTCGACCTGCGCCGTCGAGAAGGTGGTCAACCCGCCACAGAATCCAGTGCCGAGCATGGGCCGCTTGTAGCTCGATACCGGCAACCGCTCCAGCAATCGGGTGGTGAAGTAGCCCAGCAGGAAGGCGCCGATGATGTTTACGGTGAACGTCGGCCAGGGCCAGTGGTGGGGGTCGCCGACGATCACGGTGTTCAGCGCCACGCGGCTCAGAGTGCCCAGCCCGCCGCCGGCGAAAATCGCCGCCAACTCCCGATAATCATGTGCCACGGGTGATTCCCTTCGGTGCGCGAGCGTCCATGGCAGCCTAAGTGGGAGGCTTGCCAGTGGGTAAACCCGGGAAGTACCTGAGAAGTCAGTAACGTACCTGAGACGTCAGGAGTTTGGCCTACGGGCAGAATTGGTAGCCATGGTGGCCAACCCACGTGCCGGTCAGCCGGCCCAGCCCGAGGACCTCGTCGATCTTCCCCATCTCGTGACGGCCTACTACTCGATCGAACCCGATCCCGGCGACGTCGCTCAGCAGGTGGTGTTCGGCACCTCGGGTCACCGCGGCTCCGCGCTCACCGGAGCCTTCAACGAGGCCCACATCCTGGCGATCACTCAGGCCATCGTCGAGTACCGCGCCGCGCACGGCGCCACCGGGCCGTTGTTCATCGGCCGTGACACCCACGGCCTCTCCGAACCGGCGTGGGTGTCGGCGCTGGAGGTGCTGGCAGCCAACGAGGTGCTGGCCGTCGTCGACTCCCGCGATCGGTACACGCCGACACCGGCGATCAGCCACGCCATCCTGACCTATAACCGCGGTCGTACCGACGCGCTGGCCGACGGAATCGTCGTCACGCCGTCGCACAACCCGCCGCCCGACGGAGGTTTCAAGTACAACCCGCCCAACGGCGGTCCCGCGGACACCGACGTGACCAACGCGATCGCCAAGCGCGCCAACGAGATTCTGCGCGATGGCTCGGGGGTCAAGCGGGTGCCGCTTTCGCGCGCGCTGCGGGCCGTCCAGCGCCACGACTACCTGGGCAACTATGTCGACGACCTGCCCAACGTGGTCGACGTCGAGGCGATCCGCGCGGCCGGGGTCCGGATCGGCGCCGACCCGCTCGGCGGGGCCAGCGTGGACTACTGGGGCGAGATCGCCCAGCGGCACGGTCTGGAGCTGACCGTGGTCAACCCGCTGGTCGACGCAACCTGGCGGTTCATGACGCTCGACCACGACGGCAAGATCCGGATGGACTGCAGCTCGCCCGACGCGATGGCCTCGCTGATCGCCAACCGGGACCGCTACCAGATCGCCACCGGCAACGACGCGGACGCCGACCGCCACGGCATCGTCACGCCCGACGCGGGACTGTTGAATCCCAACCACTACCTGGCGGTGGCCATCGACTACCTGTACACCCACCGGCCGTCGTGGCCGGCCGGCATCGCCGTCGGCAAGACCGCGGTCAGTTCGTCGATCATCGACCGGGTGGTCGCCGGCATCGGTCGCAAGCTCGTCGAGGTGCCGGTCGGATTCAAGTGGTTCGTCGACGGCCTGATCGGCGGGACCATCGGCTTCGGCGGCGAGGAGTCGGCGGGGGCCTCGTTTCTTCGGCGCGACGGCTCGGTATGGACCACCGACAAGGACGGCATCATCCTGGCGCTGCTGGCCTCCGAGATCCTGGCCGTCACGGGCTTGAGCCCGTCGCAGCGCTATCAGCAGCTGACCGCCGAATACGGGACGCCGTGCTACGCGCGGGTCGACGCGCCCGCCGACCGAGACCAGAAGGCCCGGCTGGCCAAACTCTCACCCGACCAGGTCACCGCCACCGAACTGGCGGGTGAGCCGATCACCGCGAAGCTGACCGCCGCGCCCGGCAATGGCGCTCCTCTCGGTGGACTCAAGGTGACGACGGCCAACGCGTGGTTTGCTGCCCGACCGTCGGGAACCGAGGACGTCTACAAGATCTACGCGGAATCCTTCAAGGGTCCCGAGCATTTAACCGAGGTGCAGGAAACTGCGCGCGAGGTGGTCAATAAAGTCATCGGGTGACCTTTTCCCTCCGAGTTGCCCGCCCGGGGGGACGCGGGTCCCATACTGCGCGGCTGCCGCGCGAAGTCTGGATCCTCAGCTGGGCGAATATCATGATCGCGCTGGGCTACGGGGTCATTTCGCCGGTGATGCCGTCCTTTGCGCGCACTTTCGGGGTCAGCATCACTGCGGTGACTTTTGTCATCACCATATTTTCGTTGACGCGGTTGTGTTTTGCGCCGATGAGCGGCCTGCTGGTACAGCGGTTAGGCGAGCGGCGGATCTACGTCAGTGGTTTGCTGGTCGTGGCCTTCTCCACCGCCGCGTGCGGATTCGCCCATACGTACTGGCAGTTGCTGTTCTTCCGTGCTCTCAACGGCATCGGGTCGACGATGTTTTTTGTCTCGGCGTTTGGTCTGATGATCCACATCAGCCCGGTCGACGCGCGCGGGCGGATCGCGGGCATGTTCACCACCTCGTTCATGGTGGGCGCGGTCGGCGGGCCGGCGGTCGGCAGCCTGATTGCGGGCTGGGGGTTGACCGCTCCGTTCCTCCTCTACGGCGCCGCACTGCTGGGCGTGGCGGTGGCGTTGTTCTACAGCCTGCGGCATTCGACGCTGGCCGCGCCCGCGCCGCCGACACGGTCAGCAGTGACGATGCGACAGGCGCTGCGGCACCGTGCGTATTTGTCAGCGCTGATGTCCAATTTCGCGACCGGATGGTCCGCGTTTGGACTGCGCATCGCACTGGTGCCGCTGTTCATCACCGACGTCATGGGCCGCGGCGTCGGCGTCATCGGTGTGGTGCTCGCGGCGTTCGCGGCCGGCAATGCCCTGGCCGTCATCCCCAGCGGCTATCTGTCCGACCGGATGGGACGCCGCACGTTGTTGATCGTCGGCCTGGCGGCGTCCGGTGTGGCGACAATCTGGCTGGGCGTCGTGTCATCGGTGCCGGCGTTTTTGGCCGCGGCGTGCGTGGCCGGAGCGACGACGGGCATCTTCATGTCACCGCTGCAGGCCTCGGTCGCCGACATCCTGGGCAGTGAGGCGCGCGCGGGCACTCCGGTGGCGGCGGTGCAGATGATGTCCGATCTGGGTGCCATCGTCGGCTCGATGGTGGTCGGTCCGATCGCCCAGCATCTGAGCTTCGGCTGGGACTTCGCGATCAGTGGGATGGTTCTGCTGATCGCGGCCGTCGGATGGGTGCTGGCGCCGGAAACCCGTCCTGCGGTCGATCCGGCGCCGGTTCTGCTGCCGGCTGGGGCGGACGCCGAGCTGGCCTGAACAGCAACTTTGAAGGACGGTTGCCTGGTGGTGTAGCTTCGATTGGCACGACTTGGGGCTATGGCGCAGCTGGTAGCGCACCACACTGGCAGTGTGGGGGTCAGGGGTTCGAGTCCCCTTAGCTCCACCAGTGGATAATCCATCGTGACCGCGCGTTATTCTTGGTTCCGGCGTTAGCTGTCCGCGTCGTCTGGGTCGATTTTTGACGACAACGAGCGGTTCGGGTGTCGCCACATTCAGGTATGGGGACATGGTCGGGCTTCTTGGCCGGATCACTTCCTGGATATTGATGTATCGCCCGCGGTTGCCGGGACGGGCGAATCCAGTCTGTCGAAAACGGTGAGTATGAATTGTCGAAAACAGCGAGTATGAGTTGTCGGAAAAGTAGACTGGTGTCATGTACGACTATCGCGCACGCGTCATCGACGCCGAGCTGTCCGAGCGGCTGACCTCGATCGGTGCTGTCCTCATCGATGGGCCGAAGGGCTGCGGGAAGACGGAAACCGCCCTCCAGCGGGCGAAAAGTTCAGTCCGCTTCGACACCGACCCGAATGCGCGGGCGCTCCTGGGACTCAATCCGGACGAGCTGTTCGACCAAGAGACGCCGATCCTTTTCGATGAATGGCAGCGCGCGCCGGAGATCTGGGACCAGGTGCGGCGGCATGTCGATGATCTGCGCCGCCGTGGCCTGTACATCCTGACCGGATCGGCGACTCCAAGATATGAGCGCGAATTGCACTCCGGCGCGGGTCGGATCGGCACGCTCCGGATGCGGCCGATGAGCCTATTCGAATCCGGCCATTCGACGGGTGAGGTGTCGCTGGCTGCTCTGCTGCGCGGCGAGGACCAGAAGGCGAAGCGAACCGCGATGACGGTCCCGGGCCTCATGGAGCGGATCGTCATCGGCGGCTGGCCGGCGTTGCTCAACCAGTCGGAGCGGACCGCCCGGGGGTGGCTTGCCGACTACCTTGCCCAGGTCGTCGACATCGACATTCCTGAGCTCGGCACCGGCAAGCGCACTCCGGACCGACTACGCCGTGCACTCGCATCGCTCGGGCGATCCGTCGGGACAGCGATCAAAGTCACCGCACTGGGCGCAGACATCGCCGGTGACGATCACCGGGCTCCGGCGAAGGAGACGGTGAACTCCTACCTCGACGCGCTTGACCGTCTCAAGCTGACCGAGAACTCGCCGGCATGGAAGCCGCACATGCGTTCGCGCACCGAACTACGCGAGGCGCCGGTCCGTTACTTCGTCGACCCGTCGCTGGGCACTGCCGCGCTCAAGGTTGGATCGCGGGATCTGCTCGCCGATCTCGCGGCCGCCGGATTCCACTTCGAGGCGATGGCAGTCCGCGACGTTCGCACCTATGCGCAACCGCTCGGCGGGGCGGTGTACTCCTGGCGCGAGTCTCACGGTCGTAAGGAAGTAGACGCGATCGTCGACACACCGGACGGTTGGGCCGCATTCGAGGTGAAGCTGACGGGTGATCAAGACGTCATCGATAGGGCGGCGAAGGGCCTCCTCGACTTCGCGGACGACGTGGATACCTCGAAGCACGGCAGCCCGTCCGCTCTCGTCGTCATGACCGCGACCGGCGGTGGCGGGAAACGAGCCGACGGGGTTCATGTCGTGCCGATCTCGGCACTCGGGCCGTAGCCGTGCTGTCGTGGAATGATCCGCCGCAGCATGCGGAGTAAGGCCCCCGGGGTGTGCGCGTTGTTTGCCGATTGCGTGCCGTTGCCGCTCTGACGGCAATTTGACGACAACCGTGACGGCAGTTACTACCCGAACGACGGCGGCTACACCCCAAAATGCCGGTTAAAGCGGCTGGTCACGAGTCCTGCGCGCTTCTGGCATGTGGGGGTCAGGAGTTCGAGTTCCCTTAACTCCACAAGGGAAGCCCCAGACCACTGGTCTGGGGTCCTTTGCTGTAAGACGTCGAACAGACGGCCTGTTGTCCTCACTCTGTCCTACCGCCGAGCAGAACGCGCCAGCCGCTGCTGTCAGGCGCTCGTCGGTAACTCGCCCATACACCGCCTGTGTCATCCGCTCGGTGTGACCGTGCCAGGCAGCGACGACATCGGCGGCAACATCCGCCGTGCGCATCCGCGAGATATTGGAATGCCGCAGCTCGCCCAACGTGATCGCCTTGAGTCCGGCGGCGGCACGCTGCGCGGCGAACTCACGCGAGTAGTCGCGCACTGGCAGCCATGTCCCATCGACCCGCGACAGCAACAGGTCGTTGTCAGCCAGCGGCTGGCCCAGGGCCAGGCGCTCGCGCAGGTGAACCGAGCGCATCGCCTTGAGCATCGCGAGTTCCCGTGGCGGCAAGGGCAGATCGCGGGCGTTGCGGTCAGTCTTGGTTCCCACGATGGTGTCGCGTCCGTTCACATCGACGCGGGCCTGACGTATCCGCAGGGCGCCGAGCTCTAAGTTGGTCCAGACATGACCGCGCAGCTTTCGGCAGACCCAAATGATGCCGAGGTGACGCGCAGCGACGCGCGAAATGAGTCGACAGACACCGACCCTAACCTGGTCTGGGTGTGGACTTTGCACCCTAAGCCTGGATGCACCTCCTCGTTTCCAAGGTCAGGAGCCTCCAGCATTTCCAGGGCGATTCAGTAGCCATTGGACGAGCGCCTATCGCACTATCGCGGTGCCTGGCAACCGGCCGTCACCGGCGGCCCGGACAACACACCACCGCACTCCCGGCACGTCCATTGCGGCACCGACAGTCTGTGAAGTCGCTCGGGAACACCCGAATTAACAAACGGCTTTTAGCAGTTTCAGCGCGCCGGGAACCAGTTGACCAATAGGCTTGCGTCTGCATTCAACCCCAAAGGAGCGCGATCATGGCAAAGCGCACTGCCAAGAAGACGGTGGCGGAACGAGCGGAGGCTCTGTCCGAAGAGGTGCTCGAATCGGTCAGAGACAGAGAGCAGTCCATGATCGAGGGCATGCGCAAGTTCGTTGACCGCCTCGACGATGCGATGCCCAGCCTCGTCGACCCGTCGGTGCGCAAGAAGGTCGTCGATGCCATCGGGGACTACTACGAGCAACTCGCCACGACGACGAACGAGTTCGTGGCCAGGATGGTGCGCAGCGCCAGCGGGACGCTGAAGGAGAGCGCCGCAAAGCCAGCTGCTAAGGGCATCACAAAGAAGGCAGCTGCTAAGGGCACCGCAAAAAAGGCAGCGGGCACCACAAAGCTAGCTGCTAAGGGCACCGCAAAAAAGGCAGGACTGCTAAAGGCACCACAAGAAAGGCAGCTGCTCGACCGCGCCGCCGCCAACCATCCTCTTAAGGGGTCTGGCCGGGGCCGGCGGGCGTCAGCGCCTGCACCGCCGCCAACCGGCCCCGCCCCGGCACCGACAACTTTATGCAGCTCGCCCAGAAATCAGCCGGCCCCGCAACATCAGGCGGAGCAGGGGACCATCGGCCCTACAGAACGCCGAGGTTCGAAACGCAGTCTGATACCGAGCCATTCAAGACTCGTTTCTGCATTCAACCCTTGAGGAGCGCGATCATGGCAGAGAGCACTGACAAGAAGACGGTGGCAGAACGAGCGGAGGCTCTGTCCGAAAAGGTTGCTCGAATCAGTCAGAGACAGACAGCAGTCCGTGATCGAGGCCATGCGCAAGTTCGTTGACCGCCTCGACGAGGCGCTGCCCGACCTCGGCGACCCAGAGCGGCGCAAGAAGGTCCTCGACGCCATCGTGGACTTCGCCGAGCAGTTCGCCACGACGACGAACGACTTCGTGGGCAGGATCGTGCGCAGCGCGAGCGGGACGCTGAAGCAGCGCGCCGCGAAGCCAGCTGCCGAGGCCCCCGCGAAGCCAGCTGCTAAGGCCGCCCCAAAGCCAGCTGCTGATTAGTTGGCTGCCGGTGTCATCGTCCGCACCGCCGCCACCCGGCCCCGACCCGGGGGCTGCGCGGCGATCTCGTCTGGGGTGGCGTCGGCGCGCCGCCGGGGAAGTTGACGGACCACCGGACCATCGACCGGACCCGTCGCCACAGCGGTCCAGCGGAGCCGCGAAGCGGCTGCCGGACACCGACCACAACCCCGCGGTGATCGCCTTCCTTCGTCTTGCCCGGCGAGCATTACCCGGTGATCCGCATTTCGGCGACCGATTGTCCGCGACGGGATCCGGCGGTCCGGAGACCGCGGCACGCGCGGCCGAGCAGCTGCTCGGCGACGACGACGCCGCGTCGCGGGAGTTGAGTATGGCCACCCTGCAGGTGTGGCAGGCGATAAGGGAGCGCAGCAGCGGGCGGCCCGCCCATGAGGAAATCACGCTGGTGTTCACCGACCTGGTCGGCTTCTCAGAATGGGCGCTGCAGGCGGGCGACGATGCCATGCTGAGGTTGCTGCGCCGGGTCGCCCAGGTCGTCGAACCGCCGCTGCTTGAAGCCGGCGGACAGGTCGTCAAGCGCATGGGTGATGGCATCATGGCGGTCCTGCCCGATCCAGTTACCGCCATTACCGCGGTCCAGACCGCTCAACGAGCACTAAAAAACGTTGAGATAGAGGGATACACCCCGACGATGCGGGTCGGCATCCACACCGGTCAGCCGCACCGCATCGGATCGGACTGGCTCGGCATCGACGTCAACATCGCGGCCAGGGTGATGGAATGCACCGACAAGGGCGAAGTGCTGATCTCCGGCGCGACCCTGCAGCGGCTGACCCCCGAACAGCTCGACGAACTCGGCGTACACGCCAAGCGGGTGCGCCGTGCGATGTTCGCGCACCAACCCACCGGAGTCCCGGACGATTTCACCATCTACCGCCTGGAAACCCGCACGCACTAGCCAGCCGTCAATACGGTTCAGGACGAGCCGCCTGACTAACTGAACACACCCCGAGCCAGTCGCTCACCGGGTAACTGGTTTCTGGCGGCGGATCATGATGGAGCTGCTGCGACCTGCCAGCTCAGTCCTCGTCGAAGCCCACGACGACGAGTGGCAAGTCGCGGACAAACGCTACCTCTCCGAAACCACCCTGGCCCTGCTCAACCCCCTGAGAAGTCCGACGACCAATCCGTTGCAGTCCCAGCCGCAATCACGGCATAGTGAAGACCCGCAGAGCCTCAGGCGAAACGCCCGCTCGACTTACAGCACTCCACGGGGCGCAACCGCGTCATGTTCTGACAACACCACTTCAGGCCCTTCCAGCCGCTGGCTGCAGGAGAGATGATGGCGATCAGGCACACGGTGCGTGTTTAGCTCACGGTCACCACGTTCAAGGAGTGCGGAATGCCCGAGACATACGGAATTCTGGTCGGGGTTGACGGCTCGGCAGCATCGGATGCCGCCGTACGCTGGGCTGTCCGCGAAGCCATATTGCGCGATGAGCTGATCACCCTGCTGCATGTCGTCGCCCCAGTGATTGCCAGCTGGCCCGAGGGCCCGATGCAAGCGAACTTCGCCAAGTGGCAGAAGGAAAACGCTGGGGATGTTATCGAGCAGGCGCGCAAGACTCTCTGCGCCGAGGTGGGCGAAGCGCCGCCCGAGGTGCGCACCGGGGTGCTGTACTCGCAGTATTCGCACGTTGTGCCGACTTTGATCGACGCATCCAAGCAGGCGCGGATGGTCGTGGCGGGCAGCCGGGGCATGGGCGCGGTCGGCCCTCTTCCGATGGGCTCGGTCAGTACCGCTCTTGTTCATCATGCGCACTGTCCGGTCGCTGTCATTCGCGGCGAGGAGGCATCGGCGGCCAACCAGAATGCCGGGGTCCTGGTGGGCATCGACGGCTCGCCCGCGTCAGCGGCGGCCACCGCGTGGGCCTTCGATGAAGCATCACACCTGGGGCTGCCTCTTGTCGCGTTGCATGCGTGGAACGACGTCGGGGGCTTCCCGATCCTCGACATGGATTGGCGGAATTACGGAAGTCAGGGAGAGAAAGCCTTAACCGAACGCCTGGCTGGTTGGCAGGAACAGTATCCCAATGTGAATGTGCTGCGACGGCTGGAATGGGATCAGCCCGCCCGCCGGCTCGTCGAGGAATCCGAGCACGCTCAGCTGGTGGTGGTCGGCAGTCACGGTCGCGGCGGATTCGCTGGCATGCCGCTGGGCTCGGTCGGCGCCGCGGTGGCGCAATCGGCAAAAGTTCCGGTGGTCGTCGTCCGCACCCGGTCGGGCGATTCGGCACCCTGAACGGTAGTGCGGTCGCCAACCGCACCGGGGCTGCTGGGCGAAACGGGTAGCGAGGTGGTGTTCGCGTGCGGAGAAGTCGGCTCGCGGACCGACATCGCGACCGGGCAGATCTCGGTGTCGGTCCGGGCATGGATCTTGGTGGTCGACTGGGTTCGATGGTGATCCGGTCCCATTGAGCCAGGCGGTGCAAATGCCGCCGTTCCCGGTAGATGCTTTGCCCGAGCCGATCGCGGAGATGGTGCGCGCCGTCAGCGAAGCCACCCAGACCGATCCGGCTATGGCCGCCACGTCGGCGCTGTCCGCGCTGTCAGCCTGCAGCGGCGGCCACACGGAAATCGAGATTCGCCACGGCTGGCGAGAACCACTGTGCCTATACACCGCAACCATCGCCGCCCCCGGCGAACGCAAATCGGCGGTCCAACAGGCGATGGTCCGCCCGATCCTCGACACGGAGGCGCAGCTCGCCGCAAAAGGCGTAGGGGAGCGGCTTGAGGCTGAGACCCGTAAGCAGGTCGCGGTGAAGGCCGCTGAGCGGGAACGCAATATCGCGGCACGCGCCGCAGAGGACAAGCAGGACAAGGCGATGGCTGATGCGATCGGGAAGGCGATGATCGCTGACGTTATCGAGGTGCCGCCGATCCCGCGGCTGGTCGCCGACGACATCACCCCCGAAGCCGCGGCGTCCCTGCTCGCCGAGCAGGGCGGTCGGCTGGCGATCATCTCAGCCGAGGGCGGGATCCTCGACATCATCGCCGGGCGCTATTCGCGGTCGATCCCCAACATGGATCTGTGGCTCAAGGGGCACTCGGGTGACCCGCTGAAGGTGGACCGCAAAGGCCGGCCACACGAGTATGTTCGCCGCCCGGCGCTCACCCTCGGCCTGATGATTCAGCCGGCGCTGCTGTCCGCCATCGCCGCCAACCGTGAGTTCCGTGGCCGCGGATTCCTGGCGCGCATCCTCTACGCCTGCCCGGCATCGAAGGTGGGCCGACGCACGATCGCAGCACCCCCGGTCGACCTGGCTATCGAGAAGCGATACGAGGCCGTTGTGGCGGAGCTCGCGTCGGGGATGGCCAGGTGGGGTGGCGACCCCGCTGTCCTGACACTCACCCAGACCGCGCAGCAGGCGATGCAGACGATCGAGGCGGCGGTGGAACCCACCCTCGCCTGGGACGGTGAACTGGCCCCGCTGGCGGACTGGGGCGCGAAGTACGTGGGCGCGGTGGCGCGCATCGCGGGAATCTTGCACCTGGCCGAGCATGGCTCCGCCAAAGGTCCGCGAGAACCCGTCACGGCGCAGACGGTCTTGGCGACCTCTGTCAGTTCGGTCCATCGGACTTCGACACCGTCGCGCAGCCTTTCCGCCGCCTTGCGATTCACGGGGGTGCGAAGGTGGCCGCTGGCCACCACGCGGCGCCCATTGACGGCCAACCGTTTGACGGTCGCAGACCCGACCAAGCCGAAAGCTCCCGTGACAAGAACTGTTTCGGCCATCCTTCTCCTCGAGGATTCCTGGTGTTAACCGCCTCAGCCCTTCGGGGCCTGCCAGTGCGCGTCCGCACCCACAGAGGCGCGAAAATCACGACCGCTTCGTCAGCCGAGACACCGGAGATTACGCGCTTGGTCTCGGCTGCGGGGCTTTCGCCAGTAATTTGGCTACAGCCCGCCATCGGACGTCGACGACGCTGGCCGGAACGGCGACGTCGGTGTCGCTATCCGGCTGATCGGACAGGCTCAGAAGACGCATCACGGAAATGTCATTTCCGCACGTAAGAGGTGTTTCCATGAGCGGACTCCGGGGATTACCTTGGTGGCCTGATACTCGAAGATGATAACGTCATTCTCGTCAGCCAAGAGGCTGAAGAGAGGGGGCTATATGGCGTTCGGAGACACGCGGCGCAACAGGCCGGGCAGAGGCCGAGGTACGGGCTGCGCCGGTATCTCGGCAGCGTTCGAGGTGGCGGTCACGTTGGTTCCATTCGGCGCCGGATGTTAGGGCCCTGATGGCTGAGAACAACGATAACGGGACCGCCGAAAGCCCGAATCCGGCGGAGGCCCTTGCCTTGGCGGAACAAGCCGAGGCCGAGGCGGCCGAGGCAGAAGCGCTGGCCGCTGCGGCACGCGCCCGTGCCGAGGCGGCCGAGGCAGAAGTGCTGGCCGCTGCCGCACGCGCCCGTGCAAGGGCGATCCGGCTGCGCCGGCAAGGCCAGTCCCGGGTATCCGAGGCGCCCGGTGAGAGCGCCGAATCGAAACTCGACGGCCGCGGCGACGGTGATACGACGACGGCGGCGGCAACCGCGACCGAGGTCCCGCCCGCGACCACAGATGACGAACAGAAGGCTCCGGACGACGACGGGCGCGACGAGGTCGGCGGCTCCGGTGATGCCGGCGAATGTGCCGACATCGAACCGCCCGCGAATGAAGCGCCGCGGTCGTGGCGCCGCTGGCGCCGTCGCCGGGTGTGGGCCAGGGTCGCGCTGGGCCTTACGTTCGTGCTGATCTGTGCCTTGTTGGCGGCAAGCGGATACATGATCTGGCAAGACCGTAACGCCGCCGCGCAGCGTCACCGCACGGCACAGTTCGCCGCAGCGGCCAGGCAGGGCATCGTGAGTTTGATGACGCTGGACTTCAACCACGCCAAAGAAGATGTGCAGCGTGTGCTCGACAATTCGACCGGCCAGTTCAGAGACGATTTCCAAAGCCGCGCAGACGATTTCATCAAAGTGGTCCAGGAGTCCAAGGTAGTCACCAAGGGATCGGTGAACGCTGCGGCCGTCCAATCGACGACTGACAACTCGGCGATCGTACTAGTGGCCGCGAAATCACAGGTCACCAATGCCACTGGCGCGCAGAACGAACCGCGCGCATGGCGTCTCAGCGTGACCGTGACGAGGGATGGTGGGCAGATCAAGATGTCGAAAGTGGAGTTCATGCCGTGACCACGCGGCAGGACGTTGACGACGTCGAAGAGGAGACAGCCGACCAGCCCGAGGGCGAGGTCGCCGAAGAGGGGGGCACCCAAAAGCCGGCCGGCCCCGTTCGCCGTGTGTTTCGTTGGTGCAAAGCCAGATGGGTCCCGCTGGTGGCAGCCGCCCTACTCGTCGGTGCGGCGGTGTTGAGCGCCGGATTGTATTTCTACAAGTATCGAGCAGACGAGCAGGTCGGGTTTGCTGTGTCGAACTCAGCGGCCGCGCACACCGCGATTCAAGCCGCCTCCGATGGGACGGTGGCGCTCTTGTCTTACTCCCCGGACAGCCTCGACCGCGACCTCTCGGCCGCCAAGGCGCATCTGACCGGTGACTTCTTGTCCTACTACAACCAATTCACCGAACAGATCGTGGCGCCGGCGGCAAAGCAGAAGGGAGTAAAGACAAGGGCTGCCGTGGTTCAGTCAGCGTTGTCCGAGTTGCACCCGGACAGGGCGGTGGTACTGCTGTTCATCAACCAGAGCACCACGAGCACGGACAAGCCGGAACCGGCACTGACGTCGAGCAGCGTCCTGGTGTCCCTGTCGAAAGTCAACGGGTCCTGGCTCATATCGAAGTTCGACCCGGTGTAGGCGCCATCGCAGCATGAGTATTTCGCTACTACTCGAGATGGCGGTCTCGAGCGATCCGGACCAGCGAGGCACTGGTGTCCACGACATGCGTCTAACCGTCGGCGAGCTGAACGCGTCGGCTGACGGCGGTGCAGCGTGCTCGCCGCGGCGGCTGTTCTTGCTCAACCAAGTTGGTGCACGTAGACGGCTCTGACCCGCGCTGCTACAGGTAGATTGGCCCACGCGGGGATTTCGGTCAAACGATCTGTCGTACAACGGACAATCTCGCACTCGACAGAACTTTGGGCGCCAGCGGAGGGGTGCGCTGACAGCGGAGGGTGATGCTCGCAATGTCAACTTGAAGTGGCCCCGGGGTGACGGGCCAGGGTGATGCCGATCCCGGCGGGCCTGAACCGCCCTGACATGTCTGGAGCTCAGGCCCAACTGAAGGATGCGCTGCGCGCCAGCAATGACGACAACGTTCGAGTCAACGCGATGCTCTTACTGGGATGGGTCCTGGAGTTTGCCGGTGAGACCCGGCGCTCGCTCGCCTGGCAGGATAAGGCGCTTGCCCTGGCGACATCCCGCGGCGAGACGGTGTATCGATCCTATGCGTTGTGGGAGCTTGGGATCCGCTGGTTTCAGCATGGTCGGTCGGACCAGGCTGAGCAGCTGCTCCAAGAGGGCCTTCGCGTTGCGCAACTGATCAACGATCAGCGCAACGCCGCAGGCTGCCTGGAAGGATTGGCCTGGATTGCTGCACAAAAGAACAACCCGAGGGGCGCTGCTGTGCTGACGGGGGCCGCCGACGCACTCGCCCGCGCGGTCGGCAGCGTCGCGATGCCGCTTCCTCAACTGCGCGACTTCCACGACGAGTGTGAGCGTCGCACACGGAAGGCACTTGGATATGAAGAATTCAACGCCGCGCGTCAGCAATGACGACACGCTTAGGCCGCGCCGCCTGCCGGTCGCTCGAGGCGCAGATTTCGTTCGACTCAGTTCTCGCTACTGCCGCGGATCGACCAGACGAGAGTGTTGGCAAAACCTGGCCAAAATGCCCGCGAAAGGGTACTCAGTCACAGGCAAAAGTGTCTTCACCCTACTTCTTAGCTCCGGCGGCTCAATAGATTTGGGTTCGTCGTTGGTCAGCCCAGCACAGGGAACCGGCGTTCGCGGGCGAGCAGATCAAGGGCCGTCTGCATCACCGAGCGGACGTGGGCGTCGACCTCGTTGACGTCGGGGTTCTTGCCGAACTCTGTGACGACGTGGATTGGTTCGAGCACCTGATCAACGATCTTGGCCGGCAACGGCATGTTAGCCGGGAACAACATAGTCATGCCGAATGGGAAACCGACGCTGAGCGGCAGGATGTCCATTCGGATCCGGTGCAGACCCAATCGCTTCGCCAGCCGATCGCCGCGGGTCAGGAACAGTTGGGTTTCCTGAGCCCCGATCGACACTACAGGCACGATCGGCACGCCGACTTCGATGGCCATCCTGACGTATCCGGTGCGGCCGCCGAAGTCGATGACGTTTTGGCTCAGCGTCGGCCGGTACGCGTCATAGTCGCCGCCGGGATACACCAGCACGACCGCGCCCGAGTGCAATGCCTTCGCAGCGTTTTCCCGGCTGGCATGAATAACGCCGATGCGGCCCAAGTATCCGCGGAACGGTGTAAAGAACACGCCATAGTGGGCCAGCGTGTAGAGCGGGCGGTCGTATCCGAACTTGTCGTAGAAGGCCGGGCCGAGAACGAGCACATCAGGTGTCAGCAGCCCGCCGGAGTGGTTGGACACCACCAACACGCCGCCAGCGGGCGGGAAGGATTCCAAGCCCCGCACCTCTGACCGAAACCATCGCTGGATAACCGGCGCGACCACCTTGTTGCCCAGCTCGGTGAAGGCGGGATCGAACTTGGCGAGCTCCGGTTTGTCAATATCGTTGCCGCTCATACCTTCCTCCGCATTGTGCTGCTGCCGAGGTTGATGACTTGAAGCCCAGTCACCGCCAAGGCCGACGTGTCGAGGCAAAAATCCCATACCCCTGGTGGCAACCCGATTGGCGGATAGGTTACCACCGTCGCCTGGCTACCGATTCCAATTCGCGGATCGAAGTTAAGCCCTGTCGAGCCGCTTGCGGTGGTCTATCGTCGCGGGCTATGGCAGCGTCTCGTCGCGTACACCCAGGACAGGAACTGAGCCACCGCGTCGGCGGCGTAATGCGCACGCGCCGAGCCCATGAAGTCGAAACCGTGCTGGGCGTTTGGCAACTCCGCGTAAACCACGAGGGACTTCGAGACAGAGCGCATCGCGGCGACGAACTCCCGCGCTTCGCCGACCGGGATGATCGAATCGTCTTGGCCGTGCGCCACAAAGAACGGCGGCGCGTCAGGCCTCACCCGCCGGATCGGTGATGCGTCGACGTAGATGTCCCGGTGCTGGCGGAAGGGTTGCTTCACCACAAATTTCTCCAGGAACCCGATGAACTCCCGGCGGCCGTCACCGTGGGTGCTGACCCAGTCGTAGCGACCGTACATCGGGATCGCCGCCACCACCGACGTCTCGGAATCTTCGAATCCCGGCTGGAACTGCGGGTCGTTCGGGGTCAACGCGGCGAGCGCCGCCAGATGGCCGCCGGCTGAGCCACCGGTGATCGCGACGAAGTCTGGGTCGCCGCCGAACGATGCGATGTTCGCCTTCACCCATGCCAGCGCCCCGCTTGACGTCGACCATGTGGTCCGGCCACGTGTGCAGCGGGCTGACGCGGTAGTTCAGCGACACGCAGATCCAGCCGCGGTCGGCCAGGTGGCCCATCAACGGGTAGGCCTGGGGGCGGCGCCAACCGATCACCCACCCGCCGCCTGGGACTTGCACCACCACAGGCACTTTCCCATCGCGCGGCAGGTCAACGCGGCGCCATACGTCGGCCAGGTTGGCCCGTCCGTATGGTCCGTAGCGCACAACCGAGCCCTTCTCGACATAGCGGCGGCGCACGAAGGCGGTGCGCCACGCGCTGGGCCGCCGCGTCTGCGACGGTGGCGACGGCAGGCTCGCCAGCGAGTCGGTGTAATCGACGCCAAGTTCTTCGCGCAGCGGGTCCAGCAACTGCGGGCGTGACGCCATGCCGCGTCGATAGATCACCGCCAGGATGGCCCAACTCGCGGCGGTCAGGGCCAACGCGGCCTTGCCCCGCCGACCGGCGAAGTCGCCGCGGCGTGCCCGGCGGACGGCGTCGATCATCGAGGCGGTCATGAACAGGTGGGGCACCTCGGTGGTACGCCAGCCGAACCAGAATGCCAGGAACGTGACGTAGCCCTTACGGCCAAGCGGCCGAAATGCGTTGAGCGCGTGCACCAATTCGACTGCCGCGCGCAGCAGCGGGCGGGGGTGCCGCAGCCTCACCTTAATTCCCATCGCCGCCGACCCGTGCCTGCAGATCGCCGCTGCGGATTTTGCCGGTGTTGTGCGCGGCAACTCGTCAAGGATGCTGATCTCGCGCGCGGCACCGCTCTGACCTACATATGCGACAGCGTGAACGGGTACGTGTAGGTCCCGGCTGGCGCACCATCGCAGCCCGTTGCGAATGAGGAGTCCAGCGAACCAGCCAGCGTCGTTGCGTCCCATGAGTAGACGTCGTGCGTGGGAATGACGGGGCCATAGTAGACGTCACCGCAGCGCAGACCATCGGGAACGTCGACGGCCAATGTGTACCGGCCATTGGCGAGCCACGCGTCGCCTTGGTAGTTGAACGCCTTCGCTACGGGCTGGGCTATACCGATCACGTGGACACATCCCTCAGGCGATTTAAGCGAGGTGCCGCATGGACTCGTAGCCCACAGCCAGGTGTGGAAGTCGTACCTGCCCTCGATGTTGAGTTCGTAGTTGCCAAGCGACTCGGCTCGGGCAGCCGGCGCAAGCGCGACCGCAGCCACCGTGAGCGCAACGCTGAGTGCCAACCTCTTCACACGCCCCTCCGTTCGCCAATGGCCCATCAATTCCGCCAATATATGCTGCGGCGCCAGCGGAATTGCGCTGAATTCTCAGGTCGTCCCGGTTTTCTCCGGTATCTTCTCCCCCGGGGGAAGAAAAGGGGAAGCTGCGGGGGTTGCTACCCCCGGCTACAAGGAGCCCCTAAGTACCAATGAGCCCGAACAACCCTTAGCGGCACCCCTTCCGCGTGCCCCGCATCGAAAAGCCGCGCGCCGAAGGGCGCTTCCATCTCGCAGGTGGCCGGCGGCTGGGCTACGCCGAGTACGGCGACCCCTCCGGCCCGGTGGTGCTGTGGTTCCATGGCACCCCCGGCGGGCGGCGCCAGTTCCCGCTGCTCGGCCGGCGCACCGCCGAGAAGCTCGGCCTGCGCGTCGTACTGGTGGAACGGCCGGGGTCGGGTCTGTCCGACCCGTACCCCTACAACGCGGTGGCCGACTGGGCCGCCGACGCCGCCCTGGTGGCCGACACCCTCGACGCCGAGCGGTTGGGCGTCATCGGGCTCTCCGGCGGCGGCCCCTACGCCCTGTCCTGCGCCGGGACGTCCGCGCTCGCTGGTCGGGTCGCGGCGGTGGCCGTGGTGGGCGGCGTGACGCCGTCGGTCGGACCGGACGCCACCGCCACCGGCCCCGTCGACCTGACCCGCCGCTTCGCCCCGATGCTGTCGGGCCTGCGCCGGCCCCTAGCGGCGCTGGTGGCCGCGGGGTTGCTGCCCATCGTCCCGCTCGGGCACTGGGCCTACCAGGGCTTCTCCAGCATTGTGCCCGAGGCCGACCAACGGGTTCTCGCCGACGCCGAGATCGAGGCGATGTTCATCGACGACATCGCCCTGACCTCCAGGGGCCGCTTCCAGGCCTTCGTCGACGACCTCCGGCTGTTCGGGCGGGACTGGGGCTTCCGGCTGGCCGACGTGAAGGCGCCGGTGCGGTGGTGGCACGGCGACGCCGATCCTGTCGTGTCCTTCGAGGCCGCCCAGGTTGCCGCCTCCTACCTGCCCGACGTCGAGCTCATCCTGCGCCCCGGCAAGAGCCACCTCGGCGGCTTCGCCGATGTCGAAGAGATCCTCGGCTTCATCCGCTCGTTCCTCCGAGCCGAACAGCCGGCACGCTCCACCCAGCACGGGACGTTCGAGGATTTCGTCGCAACGGCGACTGGCGGACCGGATCGGCGGCGAGGATCGGCTTGCCGATCGCCGACGCAGGCCCTGAAGTAGCGGGTAGACTTCTGGGCCTGGACCCGAAAGCCCTGAACTCCGAAGTGAAGACTCGACAGCACGCTTAGTGGCCTGGTGAGGCGTCGTCAGATTCACCCTGGGTCCAACCGCAGCTACCGGAACCTCAGCACCTTCGTTGCCGCACGCGGCTCGGATGTGCGCCTCGATGTCGTGCACGATGGTGTCGCGGTTGTCGATGATCAGGCAGGCGCGGTCGGTCTGCTGGTAGGGCATCCGGAAGCCAAGGTCGCTCGCGATGCTCAGACCCCTGGCCTTGACCCGCATTCCCGAGTACGCCGACTCGATCTGCTCCTGGGTCGGCAATTGCAGGTCGGGCTGTTCGGCTGCGATGTGGTCGAGCGCCGCCGTGATCGCGTGCGGAGTGATCGGCATCAAAGGCGACTTCAGCCACCGGAATAGAGCCGCCTCATGCTTGTTGGTGCCGATGATCAACGGGACCGGATACGAGCGGCCCTCACGCACCAGCTTGACCGGGTAGTCGCTGAGCAGGTCGCCATCGGCAATGGGGAGCTGGCGTGACATCGGTATGATCAGAACCGTCGAGTTCGAAGATCGGCTCACTCAGACGGCACAAGCCGCTTGACCCTGTGTCCACCAAACGGGGTCAAGCCCTGGTTGTACTTGTCGCAGCGAAATCCGATCTGACAAATCCTGACAACACAAAGCGGGATCCGCGGTCGTGGCGAATCAGCATCACCCTCGAGAGGGACGGCGGACAACTCAAGATATCGAAACTCGAGTTCGTTTTAGTGACAGTTGCCGACGATCCATCCCGTCGACGACCCCGAGAACGTTTCGGTAGTTGGTTGCTCGAACCGGTGCTGAGCCGGTGGCGACGGTAGTATTCTCCAACCCTGAGGATGCCGCGACCATGACAGGGAAATTGCAGGATGAACCTCGTCGACACCGTAGGGTGTTGAGGAGCAAGTAATGCGCTCAGTCGGTGCGATAGCAGGGCCAACTCTGTTGGCTGCCGCAGTAATCGGCGGCCTAGGCACAGCATCGTCAGCAACCGCATCCGGTGATGACAACGCCCTGAACGGGACATACCTCGCCACTTCGAACGGCGAGTGGGCCAAAACGAACGACAGCTATCACGACGAGGCGACCGTTAGGAGCACATGGACCATCACCTCGACGTGTGCAACTCCGTTCGACTGCACCGGACGGGTCACCAGCGACGCGGGATGGAGCGCCGATCTGCACAGGCAGAACTCTGAGTGGACCATCAAGCGCGATATCCCGAACTGGGAGCGGTGCGCCGACGGCACCGCGTACACCGGGGCTCAGGAATATAGATTCTATCCAGCGGATGCGAGCGGGGTGATTTCTCTTTCGCCCGGCGCGACAACCTTGATCGGCGAGGACAAGACGACCGGCCTGAGCGGCGCCTGCGGTAGGAATCAGTGGCTTGTCGTACGGATGCCGTTCAAGCTGGTCAAGATCGCGTGACGGGCGGCACTCCTGCCCGATGGTCGGGGCTACTTGGCCAGCAGGTCCTGCCACGTGTTGGGCGCCGCTGACGTAGCCAGGTTTGTCTGCCGATAGGTTTGGCCGTCCGGACCGAGATACTGACCGGTGCGTGGGTCGTACTGGGCGACGGCGACCGATGGGCCTGGCGTAGAACCGTTGGTGGCGAACGCACTTGGAGCCGCTTGCGGCGGCCCGCCGCCCGGAGGCGAAGCAGTATCAGGTGGCGCCGGCGGTGCGGGATTTTCCGCGCCGGGGGGCGACGAGGGGACCCCAGCTCCCGCGGGAGGAGGTGTTCCAGGTGGCGGAGGTGGCGCCATAGGTGGAGGTGCTCCCGACGGCAGCGGCGGTGCAGCGTATCCCGGTCCCGGCGGTCCATATGATCCCCTCGGCCCCGGAGGTGTCCCCTGCGGGACCGCTCCAGGTGGCAGCGGTGTGCCCTCCACCGGGGCGAAGGTTCTGTCGCCGACGTTGATCCGGTCATCGGGCGGGATGCCTTGGGAGAGCAGGTTGGGATCCAGCGGGTAGGGGCCGAGCACATGTTGGCGCATGGCCAGCGGTTCGTACGGCTTGTCGCTGTCGCAGATTTCAACGGTCGGCGCGCGCTTTCCGGGGTGGCCCATGCAGGGGTAGTTCCGCGCGCCGCGCACCGTGACCGGTGAATCCTGCGGCAATTTGCAGTAGAGACCGTCGGGCGTGTCGATCGTGGTTGTATCGGCCGGAGACCGCCACGAGGACGGCGGCAGGAAGCCGACCGTACACGCCGGCGGATCACCCAACGTGAGAGCGAACTCACCGAGGGGAAGACCGGTTGCGTTGCTCGTACTGGAATATGACTGAGTACTCGAAACAGCCGGCGGTATCAGCATGAGTAGTTGCTCCAGCGACGCGTGGTAGACGACGGCGACCTGGCCGATGGTGGTGAGGTTGGCGAGCAATACCGGCAGCGTGGGTTTGACCTGGTTGAGCAGCCGCGACACCTCGTCCAGGGCTCCGGGTCCTTGCTCCAGCAGGGTGCGAACCTGTTTGTCGTCCGTGACCAGCTGCTCGGTGACTCCGGCGAGGCTGCGCGCCCAAGTCCTGATCGCGTCGGTGGTCTCGGCTTGCGAGTCCAGAAGCGGTCCGGTGTCCTCGACCAGGGTTCGGGTGCGGTCGGCGACGGGTTTGAGGTCACCGGAAATCGTGGCCGCCGAGTCGAGCAGCGATCCCAGGTCGTAGCCGGCCCCGTTGAAGCCCTTGAACGACTCGTCGAGCAAAGCGTTGAGCTTGTCCTTGGGAATGCTGTCGATCAGCGCGCTGACCCGGTCGAGCATCGGCCCCACCGGTTGCGGGATGGTGGTGTCGCGCATGGCGATGACCGAGCCGTCGTGAAGGTAGGGCGGCGAGTTGGTGCGCGGCCTTAAATCCACGTACTGTTCGCCCACCGCGGAGACGCTGCGCACCTCCGCTTGGAGGTTCGCCGGGATTTTGGGCGACGTGCCAAGGGAGAGCGTCGCCTCCGCGTCGTTGGGCGTAAGCTTCAGCGCGGTGACCTCGCCGACCTGCGCGCCCCGGTAGGTGACATTGCTGAACCGGTACAGGCCACCGGCAGCAGGCAGTTTCAATGTGATGGTCATCCGGCCGACGCCCAGCAGGGACGGCGCTTGCATGTAGTCAAAGACCATCAGGAGCACAGCGATGGTCCCCACGATCGTGAAGATCGTCAGCTGGACCTTGACGAAACGCGTCAGCATCAGCGGCCACCCTCATCCATCGGAGGGAACTGGATTTGTGGCGCACCGGGATTGGCTGGCGTTGGCGTCTGGGCGGGAAGCGGCGCCCCGGCAGGCGACGGGGCTCCGGGCGGCGGCGGGGCTCCGGGCGGCGGGGAAGCCACGCCAAACGCGAGTGGATCGTAGGTGTACTCCTGATAAAACGGTTCCCCCGGCGCCGGCACCAGCGGCGCATGCAGTTGACCCCAGCGGGTGCCCAGGAGGAGTGTTCGCTTGAGTCGGGGAATTGTGAAATCGACATCGGCGTACAGGTTTATGTAGTCCCCTCTGACGGCTCGGTCGATCAGGTTTTGGCTGTACGGGAAGGGGGTCAGCGTGTACGCGATGGCGGTGTCGAGATCCGGTCCGATGTCTGCCAGCGCACGGACCGTCGGCTCCAGGTTCTGCAGGTTTTTCACGAGGTCGGCCTGGGTGTCGTTGACAAGCCTCGTGGCGGTGTCGCCGAAAACACGCAGTCGTTTTAGTGCTTCCGTAATGCGCGGCCGCTCCTTGATCAGCACCGCCAGCGCGGGCGGTAGCCTGCGGAGCGCCTGTGTGATGACGTCGCGCTGTCCGGCGAACGTGTCGGCCAGCCGGTTCAATCCTTGGATGGCGGCGATGATGTTGTCGCGCTGTTGGTCCAGCGTGCCGACGAAGGTGTCGAGTCGTGTCAGCAGATCCCGGATCTGCCCTTCGCGCCCGGATAGCACGGCGTTGACGTTGTGGATGATGTCGCCGATCTGCGCGAGTCCCCCGGAATTGATCACGACCGACAGTAGTGCCAGGGTCTGCTCCGTGGACGGGTAGGTCGAGGACTTGTCCAGCGGGATGGTGGCACCGGGCTTGAGCCGCCCGCGCGGCGCCTGGCCGACCGGCGGATTCAGCTCCATATGCATGGAGCCCAGCAGGCTGGTCTGCCCGACCTTGGCCACGGCGTTGTCCGGTACCACGACATCGGGCTTCACCGACACTTCAACGTCGGCGTGCCAGCCCTTCACCGTTATCCTGCCGACGCTGCCGACCACGACGTCGTCGATCATCACCGGCGAATTCGGATCCAGGTGGCTGACATTCGCGATCTCGACATGGTAGATGCTCGCTCCCGGGCCGCGCCCCACCGCGCCGGGCAAGGGTAGCGAGTTCACGCCTTGGAATGCGCATCCGGTCGCGGTCAGTATGACGCAGCAGCCTATGACCAGCAGCCCACGTGCGTTGAACCGGCCGGTCACGATGGCGGCCTTTCCGCCGGCAGCAGCATGTCCGGCAGGTTGGTCGCGGTAGGCACCGGTGCTCCCGGGTACAACGCGGGTGACGGAAACGCGGGCAAAGGCGCATACAGGCCGGGGGGCATGGGAGGCAGGCCCGCACCACCCCACCCCGGTGGCGGCGGCACATCGTTGTCCAGCCCGGTATAAGCCGACACGGCAGGGGGGATCTCCGGCGGCCCGGGCTTGGGCCCCGCACCGCCGGGTGCCAGATTCGGCTCGGAGTAGACGATGTCCTGGGGGTCCATCGACGGCATCAAGTACGGGTTGGTCGGAATCGGAAGGTAATTGAAGTTGAGCTGTCGCAACCCGGGCCCGAGGTACTGCCCACAGAGCTTCGCCGTTTCGGGCGCAGTGACGTTTTCAATGGCGCCGATCGACTGACACACGAACTGCAGCGGATTCGAGAAGTTGTTGAACACGAACGCTCCCACGTTGTCTCCCGTGTCGGCGTTGTAGAAGTTGTAGTAGTTCGCGAACGCGTTCGCCCCAACGTGAAGTACGTTCTCGAGATCGGTCTTGTGATCGGCCACGTTCTGTGTGACGTTGGCCAACCGCTGAATCGTCTCGCTGGTTTGATCGCGGCTTCCTGCGATGAAGCGCTGAACTTCGCCAACCGCAACCGACAGGTCCGTCAGCGCCGCGTCCAGATCGGACCTATTGTCGTTCAGCACGCTTGTGAGCGTGGCGAGCCGGTTTTGGAACTGCACGATTTGTTGCTTGCTGTCACGAAGTGCCGTGACGAAGGTCTGCAGGTTTTTGATGATGTCGACAATGTTGCCGCTGCCGTCGGCCAGGATCCGGCCCACCCCGGACAGCTGGGCCAGTGTTTGCCTGAGCTTGTCGCCATTGCCCTGGAGGGCGTCGGCGGAGCTCTCGATGAATCGACCTACCGGACCGGTCGGCATATTGCTGATTGGTCCCAAATCCGTTGCCAGTCGGTTGAGTTGAGCTTTTACCTCATCCCACTCGACGGGCACCGCCGTGCGTTCGACCGGAATCACCGCGCCGTCGGGCATCGTGGGGCCGCCCGACCGGTACGGCGTGAGCTGGACGTAGCGCGACGCGACCAGGTTCTGTGCGACGATCACCGCTTTCGCATTGGCCGGAATCGGCGTGTCGCGGTCCACTTTCATGGTCAGCTTGGCCTGAGTGCCCTGAGGCTGGACCGAAGCGATGCTGCCCACCTTGATGCCGGAGACGCGCACGTCATCGCCGGGATAGATCGCGGTTGCGGTGGTGAAATAGGCGCTGATCGTCTTCGGCCGCCAAAAGCTCTCACGGACGATGAAAAGCGCTGCTGCAACGATGAGCCCAGCCAGGACGATCCCGACCGCAGCCGCCAGCCTGTTGCGCGACATCATCGCCCCCCCAACGTACAGCCAGGGCACGGTGGAATACCGTTGTACGGCCAGGGGAACAACGCCCGCGGCACGGGCGAGGGGAAGCCAGGACCGCGCGCTGTGTCAAAGGTGCGGAATCCCCAGAGGTAGTCGAGGAATGGCTGCAGAATTTGCGCAGGTTGCAGATTCGGCACGAACGCCTGGTAGTAGGGCCCGCTGGCCACCGTCTCACCCTGGGTGAGTTCGAATTTCGCGAAACGCGGCAGGATCTTGGCGATATTGTCGCGGTTCTTTTCAAGCATCGCTGTCACCGCATTCAGCTTCTCCAGCGTTGGTGCCAGCTTCTTTTCGTTGTCGGCCACCAGCCCGGACAACTGTTTGGACAGCGCAGAGGTGTTGGCCAGCAGCTGAACGATCGCGTGCCGCCGGGCAGCCAGTACCCCGAGCAGATCGTTGGCGTTGAGGATCAGCGTATCGACCTGCTGGCTCCGTTCCGACAGGATCCCCGTGACATCGCTGGCACTCTTGAGAAGATCGCGCAGTGGTTGGTTCCTGCTGTTGAGGGACCGCGATAACCGGGTCAGCCCATCAAAGGTCGGACCAAGTTGCGGTGCGATCTGATCGATTGTGGCCGATAGGGTGTCAAGGGACTGGTTGAGTACTTGGGTATCGGTGCCGGCGACGTTGGTCGTGAGGTCGCTGAGCGCCTCGGTCAGCGAGTACGGGGAGGATGTGCGCGAGAGCGGTATCACGTCGTTTGGGCGCATTGGGCGCGTGCCCGCGGATTCCACGGTGAGTACCCGCTGGCCCAGCAGCGTCCCGGTGCGGATGTGCGCCGTACTCTGCGACCCGAGCTTAATCTTCCCGGGGACGGTGAAAGTTACCAGCGCATAACCGTTTTGCAGCGAACTGTGCGACACTGTGCCGACTTTCATGCCCGAAATCGTCACGTCGTTCCCCACGGCGAGTCCGCCGGCTTCATCGAACAGCGCCCGGTATCTGACCGCCGTCGCCCAGGACAGCAGCCGGTCGGGCGAAAGGCCGACCAAAATAACGAGCACCAGCAGGATAGCGCCGATGAATCCCGGTCGAATGAGGTTGGCTCCGTGATATCTAAGCATCAGGGTTCCGCGCACCTCCCGCCCTCTTGCTTGATCCAGGGGAAGACCGCGGTGCGGCCCTGAAGATCGGTGACCCGGAAGCGCAATCCGCAGATGTAGTACTGGATGAAGCTGCCGTACGCGCCGAGCCGTATGAGTTTCCGGAGGTTTTCCGGCGTCTTCTGCAACTGGACGTCGATGCGATCCTTGCCCTGAAGGAGCAGCGGCGCAACCCGATTCAACTGGTCCACCGTGCCGGCCAGCGGCGGGCGCGCATTGGCCAACAGGTCGGCTAACGAGGCAGTCGCGTTGCTGAGGGAGTCGATCGCGGCGCCGATCGGATCCCGGTCGGCCGACAGCCCGGTGATAAGCCGCTCGAGGCGGTCGACCGTCTCCGAGAATTTGTCTCCGTCTTTGGCGATCGTTCCAATCACCGTGTTGAGATGGTCGATCAGTTGCTCGATGACTTGGTTGTTGGCGGCCAAGGTGTTCGAGAACGACGATGTTCTCGACAACAGAGACTCCAGGGTGCCGCCCTCGCCCTGAAATATCTGCAGCAGCGACGAGGTGAGCGCATTCACGTCTTGCGGGTTCAGGCCCTGAATCACCGGTTTCAGTCCGCCCAACAGCAGGTCGAGGTCCAGTGCCGGGGCCGTGCGGTCGACCGGGATTTCCGACCCGGGCGGTTGGATCCTGGTTGAGCCTGGGCCCTCGACGAGTTCGAGATAGCGATCGCCGGTCAGGTTGAGGTAGCGCACCGCTGCTTTGGTGCCGGTGGTGAGCACGATGTTGCGGTCGGCGTCGAACTTCACCAGCACCGTCATGTCCGGGCGCATTGAGATGCTGTTGACCGTGCCCACCCGGACGCCGGCCACCCGCACGGTATCTCCGCCCTTGAGCCGCGACACGTCCGCGAACACCGCCGAATACCCAGACGTAGACCCGGCCCGGTACTGACCAAAGATGACGAACAAGAAGACAATCAACACGGACATCACGACCACGAAGGCCCCCAACTTGATGACCGTTCGCCGTGCGCTCGTCATCCTGGTTGTCCGATTTGTGCGGTGTTGCGAGGTGGCCCATCGATAGGCCCGAACAGCCACTGCTTGAGGGCGTCGGAGTTCAGCAGCAAGCCCTGGTTTCCGTATTGCGTGGGGTTGGCACCAACGTCCATGACGACGAACGGCGGATGCGCCTCCATCGGCACCTTCGGAAGGAGCTGGCACTGCGGACCGCCCGTCGCTGCGACCTTCGGCAGGTCGTGCGGGTACCGATACCGTTCAATGCCCAGCGTGAAACTGACCGACACGTCGACACCTGGGAACGGCAACGGCGGCGACGTGGCCAGCGGGATCATCCCGGCGAGCGCGCAGTTCAACGCTTGGTTGTACCGATTGGTGAGATCGGTCGTCGGTACCAGCAGATGTAGGACGTCTGTCAGCGCCTGCCGGTTGGTTCCGACCACGTCATTACCGATGTCAGCCAGACCGATCGCGCTGAGCAGAAACGCGTCGAGGTTGTGTTGTTCGTCGACGATCGTCTGGCTTATCCGCGTCACGTTGTCCGCGGTTCTGATCAGGTCCGGCGCCGCATCGGCGTACGCGTTGAGCACTTCAGGCGCCACGGCGATGTCGTGGCTCAGCGCCGGAAGGCTCGGATCCACCGTGGCGAGGAACTCGTCCAGATCACCGAGCGCGCGTCCGAGCTTCTGGCCACGGCCGTTGAGCGCCTTCGCGATGGCACCGAGGGTCTCATTCAGCTTCACGGGCTCGATCTTCGACAGCACCGCCGTGAGTTGCTCGAACACCGTATTGATTTCGACAGTGACGTGTTGGGCGTCGAGCACCTGCCCGGCGTGTATCGGCTGCGGTGACGGCTCGGCGGGAGGGATCAACTGCACGTACTTGGCGCCGAAAGCCGTCGGCGGCGCGATTTCGACGAGCACATTGGCGGGAATGAGATGTAACTGGGACGGATCCATAGCCAGGTGGAGGGCGGCTTGCCCGTTGGGCAGCGCGTCGATCGAGGCGACCTTGCCCACCTCGACACCGCGCATTGTCACCCGGGCGTCTTTGTTCATCACCAGACCGGCCCGCGGCGACAACACGGTCACCGGCGCGGTTGGAGTGAAACTGCCTCGGTATAAACCCACGGCGAGGGCGACTATTGCCGCAATCGCAATATAGGTTGCCAGACCTGCCAGCGCGGGCACGATTCCCGGTCTCATCCGCTCTCCCCTAGCCCGAAAGGTGGAAGTTGCCCTTGGTGCCGTAGACGGCAAGCGAAAGAAGCAAGGTTACCGATGCCACGACGACGAGCGAGGTCCGCACCGCATTGCCCACCGCGACACCGACGCCGGAGGGTCCACCAGTGGCGTAATAGCCGTAGTAGGTGTGCACCATCAGGACGGCCAGCGCCATCACTATGGCCTGCAGGAACGACCACAGCAAGTCGATCGGATTCAAGAATGTCCGGAAGTAGTGGTCGTAGAGGCCGGGGGACTGCCCGAGGAGAATCACAGTCACAGTTCGGGTGGCGACGAACGAGAGGATGACCGCGATCGCGTACAGCGGTGTGATGGCGATCATCCCGGCGACGATCCTGGCGCTGACCAAGAACTCAACGGAGCGGATAGCCATGGCTTCCAGTGCGTCGATCTCTTCGGCGATTCGCATGGCGCCAAGTTGTGCGGTCACGCCGGCTCCGAACGTGGCCGCCAAGCCGATTCCCGCGACCACGGGTGCCGCGATGCGGACGTTGATGAATGACGCCAAGAAACCCGTCAACGCCTCGATGCCGATGTTGCCCAGCGAGCTATACCCTTGGATCGCCAGCGTGCCGCCCGCGGCCAGGGTCAAAAACCCGACAATCGCCACGGTTCCGCCGATCATCGCCAAGGTGCCTGTGCCCATGCTGATTTCGGCGACAAGCCGAATGATCTCGCGCCGAAAGTGGACGGCCGCGTACGGCACCCCACGGATCGCCCTGCCGAAAAAAAACATTTGATTGCCGGTTTTGCTCAGCACGCCGATCGGCTTCTCGTATTGCCGCATAAGCCACGGATAGGTAGCTCGCAGCGTCACAGGATCGCCTTCGTCACTTGGCCGTCACCTTGATGCCGATCGCGGTGATGACCACGTTGACGACGAACAGCGCCATGAACGCGTACACCACGGTTTCGTTCACCGCGGTGCCGACGGCCTTGGCGCCCCCGCCGGATATGATCAGGCCGCGGTAGCAGGCCACCATGCCGGCGATCGCGCCGAAGCATGCGGCTTTCACCCCGGAAATGATCAACTCGCGGATGCCGGTCAAAACGGTCATGCCCGCCATGAACGCGCCCGGGCTGACGTCCTGGACGAACACCGAAAAGACATAGCCGCCCACGATGCCGACGATGACGACCAGGCCGTTCAACAACAGGGCTATCAGCGTGGATGCCAGAATGCGAGGAGTCACCAACCGCCGCACCGGGTCAATACCCAGAACTTCCAAGGCGGCGATTTCCTCGCGAATTGTGCGCGAACCCAGGTCCGCGCACATCGCCGTGGCACCTGCTCCCGCGATGACCAAGACCGTCACCAGCGGCCCAAGCTGCGTGACCGCACCGAACGCCGCGCCGGCACCGCTCAAGTCGGCGGCACCGAGCTCGCGCAGCAGGATGTTGAGCGTGAATTGGATCAACACTGTCAGCGGTATTGCGACCAGCAGCGTGGGAGCCATTGAGACTCGGGCCACGAACCACGCCTGGTCCCGGAACTCGCCCCACTGAAACGGCCGGCGGAAGATGTACCTCACGGCATCGAACGACATCAAAAACAAGCCTCCGACGGCCTGCATCGGCGCGGACATATCTCGCCCTGAGATGCGCGAAGACCAGGGTTTCGACCGGTTACTCACCATTGGCGCCAGGTCCCTCCAGAATCGTCACCGCACGATACCCAATCGGGCCACCGATGTTCTGAGCCAGCGCAATTCGTGCACCGTCGACCTGGTTGCAGGCGTCGCCGCGCAGCTGTTCGAAGAGCTCCACACATTGTGCGACTCCGGTCGCTCTCGGCGGGTGGCCCTTCGACTTCAGGCCCGCGCTCGGGTTAACCAGCAACGAACCGCCGATGCCGGTGACTTCCGCCTCGACAAGTTTGTGGGCGCCGAATCGGTGGGCGAAACCCAAGTTCCTCATAGCTGATCAACTCGATTCCGGTGAAGAAGTCGTGCACGTCTGCGATATGCGCGTCGGCCGGCGTCAGCCCGGTCATCGCGAACGCCTCATTGGCGGCGCGGAGGTCGCCGGGAATGTTGTCATATCGTGCTTGTGCTGGTGCATGACGAGTCGAGTCCTAGCCCGACGCCGCGGATCCACACCGGCCGGTCGGTGAAGCGATCGACGACGTATCTGGGGCGAGCACCACTGCGGCTGCACCGTCACCCTGCGGTGCCCAGTCGCAAGGCGGAACCGGATCGCCATTATCGGCGCGTTGAGAGCCTGATTAATCGTGATTTCGCCTCCGTCGAATCCCGACATTATCACTCATGCCGCGTCTTTTCGGGCTCGAATGCATAACCGTAATCCGGGACTCCCGAGCGCACATCCATTCGTCTGGACCAAGACCCCATTCGTCTGGACCAATGAATCGCGCTGGTTGTGATGGAGGCTCGGTCTATTGGATTTCGACCAGTGGGTGGTCGGTCCGTTTTGTAGCGTAGAGCGTGGCTTCGAACTCTGCTGGTGGTACGTCGTCGAGGTAGCCGTGAAGCCGGCTGGTGTTGTGCCAGTGGACCCACCCGAGGGTGGCCAGTTCGACGTCCTCGATGGTCTTCCACGGCCCGGTACCGGGCGGGCCCGTAGATCAGTTCGGACTTGTAGTAGCCGTTGATCGTCTCGGCGAGGGCGTTATCGAAACTTTAACCGACGGTCCCGATCGAGGGCACCGCACCGATCTCGGCGAGACGCTCGCCGTATCGCAGCGAAGTGAATTGAGATCCCGCATCGGAGTGACATCGCAACCCCGCCAACGTGATTCCCCTCGACCAGCGCGCCATTTCGATGGCATCGAGCACCATCGAGGTGCGCATGTGGCCAGCCACCCGCCAGCCCGCGATCATCCGGCTGAACGCGTCGGTGAGAAAGCACACGTAGGCGATGCCGGCCCAGGTCGGCACGAACGTCAGATCGGTCACCCACAACTGGTTGGGCGCGATGGCGGAGAAATCCCGCCGGACCAGATCCGGATGGCGCCCGGCAGTGGGGTCGGGCTTGGTGGTGCGCACCCGCTTGCCGCGCCGCACTCCGGCAATCCCGGCCGCCCGCATGAGCCTGCCGACCTGGTCACGGCCGATGTCATGGCCGGCGCGGCCGTTGGGCTCGCGCCGAGGGCACGCGCGTCTTGACCGCGTAGTAGGTGCTCGGGCCACCGGCACCCCTGCCGAAGACAAGGACGGTGCAGATGGGCTCGACCCCGAACTCGTCGCGGTTGACGTCGATGAACGCGACTATTTCTTGTGTTGGCGGTCGAGCTCCGCCCCGAAGAAACTGGCCTCCGCTTCGGGATCTCGTTGGCGCGCTTAAGTTCTCGGTTCTCCTGCTCAAGGTCTCTAATCCGGCGAGACTCCGAGGTCGACACCCCCGGCGCGTACCCGTCATCGATATCGGCCTGGTGCACCCAGGAACGCACCGATTCGGTGCCGTAACCGAGCTGGCGGGCAACCCGCTGCACCGTCCCGTGCTCGGTGCCCAGCTCGGCACGCAACGCCCGCACCATCCGCACCGCGGCGGCCTTCTCCTCCGGGCTGTACCTACGTGTGGTCGGCTTGCCCGGCGACTGTTCCTTCGGCATGACTCCATCCTCGTTTCCAAGGTCAGGAGCCTCCGGGATTATCCTCGTTTCCAAGGTCAGGAGCCTCCGGGATTTCCAGGGCGATTCACAAGACGCCCGAGTAAATCCTCGTCAAAGCCCACCGCCCAACAACTTCAAACACGGCGCCAACCGCGTTCGTTGGAGACCGACGCGGTTTTCTCGGGATCCTTGGGGTACTCGAAGTCGGGTCCACCTTCTAAGTAGATCTCACCCGACTCGCCGGCAGGGAGCTCGCTGCCATCATCCCCGACGATGTGGACCGCGGTGAGGGGCTTGCCTATGGAGCCGGGCCGGGCGAGCCACCCCTCGGGGCAGATCGTGGTGCCCGCGAAACCCTCGGTCCCGCCGTAGTACTCGTGGAGGATGGGGCCTAACCACTGCATCATCCGGTACTTGACATCGACCCGGCACGGAGCAGCCGCGTGCAATACGCACTCAAGGCTAGCCTTGTCGCACAAGCATTACCGGTCGTTTTCGGTGGTCAACGAGAACCCTGAATCGCGAATCCGTTGGTCGCGGGTTCGACGTCTACGCGGGGTGGCGGAGTTCGTGTTCGACTGCACGGCGAATCCAAGACGAGACGGAGCGGTCGTCTGCCGCGGCCGCAGCGCGTACCTGCTCCAGGAGCTCGGGTGGGAAGCGAACGGGCACGGTGGCGGTCAGCCGGCGGCGCCCTGGTCCCTGGGGTTCCTGGTTTTCCGGGCGAGCGTAGAACTCGTATTCCTCGTCGGGGGTCATGGGGTGGTTCATCTGTCTCTCCGGTATTGGTCAGCGAGGTGTTTGGAGGCTTCGTAGCAGCCGATGGGGCGGCATCGTTTGGGGTTGCCGTCGTGGGCAGGGGCTAGGGGCACCATCAGGACTGTGCCGTCGACTTCGGCGACCATCAGCCAGTGGGCGGGTGGTTTGGCGGGGTAGAACATCGGGTCGGAAGCCCAGACTTCGCGGATGTCCTCGATGCCCAGGCGTGGGTGCTCGAACAGGTGGGCGGCTTGAGCGTCGATCTCGGACGGATCCTCTTGGTCGAGCAGATCCAGATCGAACAATTCGTCCGCCACATGCCAACTGTAATACAAACGGATACAGACATCCTGCTGGTTGGGGACTTTGCCTGGCTGTCGCGGAGTTAGCTTTTGACGACAGTTGTGACGACAACCGTTACGACAGTCGCTCCCTCAACCACCACCGCTACAGCACCAAAATGCACCTATCGTGCCTGGTCAGGGCGCCTGCCCGCTCCTGTCAGTGTGGGGGTCAGGGGTTCGAGTCCCCTTAGCTACACCGAGAAAGTCCAGCTCAGGGGTATTTTCTACCCTCGGTCCACTGTTACGTAGCAGTCCGTAACCAGTCCTGAGTAACACCGCTAAAACGGAAATCAGCACTTGAATCCGGTTTTTTCAGTCCGCCTTGCGCGGAGGGGCTCCCCTTATCTTCAGCAGCCATGACACGCTGGCGTGTGAGCCCCCAGCCGCGGCGGGATAATGCGTGAGATCAAGACGAAGTACGGGCCTGGCAGAATCGCGACCTCCGCGGACAAGTCGCACATCGTCCACCGGCCTGTGACCAAATCGTCAATCCTGGGTTCTGAAGACAATCCCAGCGTCGAACTCGACATCAAGACCTCTGGACACGGTTTCCCGCCGACGGCTACGCGGCGCGCTTCACCGCCACCTTGAGATCGTGCGGCAGGCAGACCGTCGTCTTCTGCACGGAGGCATGGTACGACTGCTGGTGTCATCCCCCCGGCATCAATACACCATCTGCCCCACCCGTCACGACCTCGGTGAACTGCCCTACCGGCTTCCGCGTGGCGCCTCGGCATGCTTACCTTCGCTCGTTAGCCTGGCCGCATCCGACGAGGGAGAAACGTCAATGTTGGTCCTGCACGGGTTCTGGTCCCCTGCGAACGGGCTATGTCTGTGGGCGGAGGATTCCGCGCTCGCGGTGACGAGTCCCAGCGAAGCGTTGCGTGCGGCCCGCCCGCATCCGTTCGCCGCGGACGCCGATGCCATCGCCCCGATCCACACCGGCAAGCTAGGAACCGCGGTTCTGTTGTTGCCGTCGTTGCGGAAGTCGCCACTGGACTCACCGGAGCTGTTCCGGGTCACGCCGCGCCCGGCACCAAGAATCCAACCCGTTCTGCTGCCCTGGACGGTTCCCGTGATGTCCCTGCCCGCCGCGTCGGCGCTGACCGCGCTGGACGAGCCCGCCGCCGACGTGCGGTACGGCGCATCCGTGGCGTATCTCGCCGAACTGGCGGCGTTCGCGCGGGAGCTGGTGGAGCGCGGCCGGGTCCTGCCCGCGCTCTCCTGCGACGAACACGGGCCAGTCGCGTTCTGGCGTCCGGTGGTGCAGGGTCCCGACGTTGTGGCCCTGAATGCGCTGATTGCCGCGATGCCACCGGTATGCCGGGCTGAGCCGGAGACCCAGGACGGCCACGAGCTGGCCATCTCGGCGCTGTATGCCTTCGCGGATGCGGCGGTGCGAACGACGTTGCCGGCCGGGATCGACCTGCTCCCGCCCCGGCGTGGCCGCCGCCCGAAACACGTTCCGGCCCAGGAAGCCTGGCTGACCGCGCTGACCGCCCCGGACGGCCGGTTCGACGCGGACCCGGGCGAACTCGACGCGCTGGCCGGGGCACTGCAGCCGTGGGATGCGATCGGTGCCGACGAGCCCGGCCCGGCAAGGGCGATGTTCCGGCTCTCCGAAACCGAGGAGCGGGAGGGCCAACAGCCCGGCTGGCGGCTGGAGTTCCTGCTGCAATCCATGGCTGACCCCAGCCTGTTGGTACCCGCGGAGCAGACCTGGGACGAGGATGGCAGCTTGCGCCGCTGGCTGGACAGGCCCCAGGAACTCCTGCTCGCTGAACTCGGCCGCGCCGTCCGGATCTACCCCGAACTCGCGCCCGCCCTGCGCACGGCGCGTCCGTCCGAGATTTCCCTGGACACCGAGGGTGCCTACCGCTTCCTGTCCACTGCGGTGCCCCGGCTCGACGAGGCGGGGTTCGGCGTTCTGCTGCCGTCATGGTGGGACCGGCGCCGCAAGCTCGGACTCGCGGTGTCGGCGTCCACACCGGTCGACGGGGTGGTGGGCGGCACAAGCAGGTTCAGCCGCGACCAGCTGGTCGATTTCCACTGGGAACTCGCGGTCGGTGACGACACCTTGACCGAGGACGAGATCGCCGCGCTCGCCGAGACCAAGGCCCCGCTGATCCGGCTGCGCGGCCAGTGGGTGGCGGTGGACCCCGATCAGCTGCGCCGCGGGCTGGAGTTCCTGGCGAAGAATCCCACTGGCCAAGCGACCACGGCCGAGATCCTCGCGCTGGCCGCCAGCCATCCCGACGACACCGACACCCCGCTGGAAGTCACCGCGGTGCGCGCCGACGGCTGGCTCGGCGATCTGCTCAGCGGCGCGGCGGCCCAGTCGTTGCAGCCGCTGGCACCCCCACCGGAGTTCACCGCGATGCTGCGTCCCTACCAGCAGCGGGGGCTGTCCTGGCTGGCGTTCCTGTCCTCGCTCGGGCTGGGCAGCTGCCTGGCCGACGATATGGGGCTGGGCAAGACCGTGCAGTTGCTCGCCCTGGAGTCCGCGCAACGTCACGACGAGCCCGGTGCCGCGCCGACACTGCTGCTGTGCCCGATGTCCTTGGTCGGCAACTGGCAACGGGAAGCCGCGAAATTCGCACCGACACTGAGGGTTTACGCCCACCACGGCACGGCACGGTTGCGCGGCGACGCGCTGCGCGAGCATCTCGCCGACACCGACGTCGTGGTCACCACCTACGCCACCGCGAGCCGCGACATCGGTGAGCTCGCCGGATTCCGCTGGAACCGGGTAGTGCTGGACGAGGCGCAGGCGGTGAAGAACAGTCTGTCCCGCGGGGCCAAGGCGGTGCGTCGGCTAAAGGCGGGGCACCGGGTGGCGCTTACCGGGACCCCGGTCGAAAACCGGCTCGCCGAGCTGTGGTCCATCATGGACTTCCTCAACCCCGGTCTGCTCGGCTCGTCCGAGGTGTTCCGCACCAGGTACGCGATCCCCGTCGAGAAGTACGGCCAGACCGAGCCGGCCGAGCGCCTGCGCAGGATCACCCGCCCCTACGTCCTACGCCGGCTCAAGTCCGACCCGACGATCATCGACGACCTACCCGAGAAGATCGAGATCAAGCAGTACTGCCAGCTCACCACCGAACAGGCATCCCTGTACCAGTCCATCGTCGACGAGATGATGGAGAAGATCGAGAACACCGAGGGCATTGAGCGGCGCGGCAATGTGCTTGCCGCGATGGCCAAGCTCAAACAGGTCTGCAACCATCCCGCGCAACTGCTACACGACCGTTCGCCGGTCGGTGCGCGGTCGGGCAAGGTAATCCGGCTCGAGGAGATCCTGGAAGAAATCCTCGCTGAGGGCGACCGGGTGCTGTGCTTCACCCAGTTCACCGAATTCGCCGAGATGCTCGTGCCGCACCTGGCCGCGCGGTTCGGGCAGGACGTGCTGTACCTGCACGGCGGCACCCCGAAGAAGCGGCGCGACGAGATGGTGGTGCGCTTCCAGTCAGGTGAGGGGCCACCGATCTTCCTGCTGTCGCTGAAGGCCGGCGGCACCGGGCTCAACCTCACCGCGGCGAACCACGTTGTGCACCTTGACCGCTGGTGGAACCCGGCCGTGGAGAACCAGGCCACCGACCGAGCGTTCCGCATCGGCCAGAAGCGAAAGGTCCAAGTGCGCAAGTTCATTTGCACCGGCACGCTCGAAGAGAAGATCGACGACATGATCGAGGAGAAGAAGGCGCTGGCCGATCTCGTGGTTGGTGACGGGGAAGGCTGGCTGACGGAGCTGTCCACCGGCGATCTGCGCAACTTGTTCACCCTATCCGAGGGGGCCGTTGGTGAGTAACTGGTTCCCGCCGCCGTCGCGGCCGCGCCCGGTCGACGGCGGCCTCAAAGCCCGCAGCACCCGCGGCGCGATCGCCCAGACATGGTGGTCCCAGCGGTTCATCGAGGTGCTCGAAGGCATCGGGATGGGCAGCCGACTCCAGCGCGGGCGGAGCTATGCCCGCAAGGGACAAGTGATCTCGATGGATGTGGGTCCGGGACTGGTCACCGCACAGGTGCAGGGCAGTCGGGTGCGCCCGTACCGTGTCCGCATCGGTGTCGGCGCTTTCGGTAAGGGTGAGTGGACGCAGGTGGAGGGTGCGCTTGCCGAAAACGCATGGTATGCAGCCGCGTTGCTCTCCGGCGAGATGCCGGACGATATCGAGGACGTCTTCGCCGGGCTGGGGCTTTCGCTGTTCCCAGCGACCGCCCGGGAGCTGTCGCTGGACTGCTCCTGCCCGGATGGCGCGGTGCCGTGCAAGCACCTCGCCGCGACGTTCTACCTGCTGGCCGAGTCGTTCGACGAAGATCCATTCGCCATCCTCGCCTGGCGTGGACGCGAGCGTGAGGATCTGCTGGCGAATCTGCAGGCTGCCCGGTCGGAGGGTCGCCCCGCTGCCGACCGTGCCGAGCCGCCGGGACGGCCGCTCACCGATTGCCTTGACTCCTATTTCATTCGGCAGGTCGACGTCCCATCGCCAAGCCCGCGGGTGACGTTGTCGACGGCATTGCTCGATCAGCTTCCCGATGTCAGTGTCGGGGTGCGTGGCCGGCCGCTGGTCGAGATCCTGCGCCCCGCGTATGCCGCGCTGAGCGAAGGCGGAGGTGACCGGTGATCGACCCGTTGGATAGACCGCCGCCACCGTCTCGGCGCCGCCCCCGGCGCCCGGACGTGATGACCTACCAGGTCCGGGTCGATCTGGCAGGCACCACACCGCCGACATGGCGGCGGCTGGAGGTTGCGTCTGACGTGTTTCTGGACGACTTGCACGAGATCATCCAGATAGCCTTCGGCTGGACCGACAGCCATTTGCACCGATTCGGCTGTGGCCCTGCCTATTACAGTGACGACACCGAGTACTACCTCATGGATTTCGAGGTAGATGGCGGCGAGATGGGCATACCCGAGCAACAGGTTCGCCTGGACGAGGTGCTGGCCGACATCGGCGATCACGACGTCGTCGGCGGCGCGCATAACGAGGAACACCAGAGACGTGCTGCGGCGGCTCCGGCTGCTGGCACCGGACAGTCGAGTCGCGAAGCCAGAGCGTGTCACACCGCACGCGGTGGCGTTCGCCCGCGCCGCGGTGCGGTCGTGGCCATCCGCCGCGAAATCGACACCACGGTCGTGATCCTCGCTGGATCACAGCCATATCCGCGTTTCGCGGCGCGCCTGAGCACCCAGGCGCCCGCGCCGCGCGGTAGGAGTAGGATTCAGTCCTACTCAACAATGGAGGTCGCTCATGCGAACGACGCGGCAATTGAGCATCACACTCCCAAACGACATGGCTGAAGCGCTCCGCGAGCGGGTGCGCTCAGGGGAATACGCCAGCGAAAGTGAGGTGATCCGCGAGGGCCTGCGGGCATTGTTCGCCCGCGATCACGCTGTTGAAGCCTGGCTTCGTGACGAGGTTGCCGCCGCGTACGACGCCGTGGTCGCCGACCCTTCGCGCGCCGTCACCGCGCAGAGGGTGCGGGCGCGGCTGGCCGCCGAGCGGGCCGGGAGCGTGTGAGTCCCAGCGTCGTCTTCACGCCCGAGGCGGAAGATCAGCTCGCCGAGCTGTACCGCTATATCGCCGCCGCGGGGTCGGCCGAAGTCGCGGCGCGCTACACGGAGGCGATCGTCGCTTACTGCGAGGAGTTGGCCGCATTCCCGCATCGCGGCAGCGCGCGCGACGACATCAGGTCTGGACTGCGCACAATCGGCTTCAGGCGACGGGTCGTTATTGCATTCGCTGTGTTGGACCAGACCGTGGCGATCATCGGCGTCTTCTACGGCGGGCGCGATTACGAGGCGGTTCTGAGTGATCCAGAGGTGTCCAGCACTGTTACGTCGCGTAACACGCCAGGGCATATCCGCAGCACACGGAGGGCCACTACTGTAATTCGCTCGGTGACTACTCCGTGCACAATCTTCGGCCCTCGTGATTCATAACGTTTGCCGTTAATAACGTTTGCCGTTATCATTGGCGAGTGATCCGCTCGTTCCGGGACAAGGACACCGAGGCGATCTGGCATCGCCGCTTCGTTAGAAAACTCAGTCCGGAACTCAGCAGGCTCGCATACAACAAGCTCGTTCTCATCAACGCCGCCGAGAGCATCAACGACCTCCGGGTGCCCCCGGGGAACCGACTGGAGAAGCTGGCTGGCAGTCGCGCCGGCCAATACGGCATCCGAATCAACGACCAGTGACGCATCTGCTTCACCTGGAGTGCCAGCGGCGCTGGCAACGTCGAACTCGTCGATTATCACTAGAAGGGAGAAACACAATGGCGGACTTCACACCCACCCACCCTGGCGAGATCCTCAAGACCGAATTCCTCGATCCGTTGGGTATCTCGCAGTACCGGATCGCCAAAGCGATCGA
The DNA here is from genome assembly GCA_963785625.1 of uncultured Actinomycetota bacterium. Taxonomy (GTDB): domain Bacteria; phylum Actinomycetota; class Actinomycetes; order Mycobacteriales; family Mycobacteriaceae; genus Mycobacterium. Next base: position 39,834 of record CAWAWC010000007.1, read on the forward strand.
CGTGCCGCCCCGCCGTATCAACGAGATCGTGCAGGGAAAGCGCACGATCAGTGCTGACACCGCACTGCGGCTCTCTCGGGCACTAGGGCTGAGCGACATGTTCTGGATCAACATGCAGGCACACTACGACGCCGAAATCGCCCGTGAACACATCGCATCGGAACTCGCCACCATCGAACGTATCGCCTGAGCCCCATGCCGAATCAGCTGTGGCGCTGCCGTGGCCAACCTCACGCGCTGCGCCTTCCTGAGCCACCACCCAAAACCCGTTACTTTCTAGCATTTCTCACCAATCTCTGTCTCTAATCGTCCCATCACATTCCTTCCTACACCGTCTAAAACCACAGTCCCACCGGCCTTCTCGGCATCGGTCCCTCGATCTCCCCCACCTAGAACTTCTGCATGGCAGATTGGCACAAGTGGTGCAATACTGCTATTGGGCGCATTGTGTGCTCAAAGCCCATCCGCTACAGCTGGTTTCGTCGTTCCAGATCGTGAGGTGTTCGACTGTGTTGACGATTTCCCGGTTGTCGCGGAGGAGCATCAATTACTACAACGACACCGTTAATCAGGCCCAGGCCGCGGCGATGGATCGCCAAGCCGCCGGCGGAGGGCTGGGTGAGTACTACTCCGAAAGCGATACCCGGGTGCCCACCTGGGTGGTGGCCGGGGACGCCGCGGCGGTGGGTGAGTTGACCGGGCTGGATGCCGTCGCGCTGCGTGGTGGGTTTGCGGACACCAAACTGGCGGCCCGGTGGCTCGATGACGGTGTTGCTCCAGCGTCTGTCTTCCCGATCGGCTGAGTAACCCGATCGGCTGAGTAAAAGGCGTCTTCGACATCAATACGTGATGGCTTCGCCACCCTTGACATTCCGATCATCAGCACAGGATCGCCGTATATGAGGAGCGTTGACAATGCTGATGTTTCACACCGTGAACTGACGACAGTGTCGACGACAACTGTGACGACAGTTGCTGTCCCGGCGACGCCGCCTACACGACCAAATGTGGCGGGATCTTGCCTGGTTACCGCGTCTGCCCGCTCCTGGCAGTGTGGGGGTCAGGGGATCGAATCCCCTTAGCTCCACCCGGCTCAGCTGCCGCCTCGCCCGGCCGGCCTCAGCGCCGATTAGGTTTTTTGCCTTGGGTCGCATTAATCTAGCCCGCGGTTTGTCATCGACTCAGGAACGCACCTATGCCTACTCAGCCCACTCTGCGGCGCCCGCGGTCATTGCCCCGCGGCCGTACCCATCGTGTCGCTCACCGTGTGAATTGCCTGACTGTCGGCCAGTGCTTCGACATAGAAGTCACTCGCGATACCGACGGATGGACAATCCGGATTCCCGAGGTCGGTGGGGTCACCCGCGCCAGCCGTCGCGCCGCGGTGGAATTGGCGGCGCGCGAATGCATCGCAACCCGGACCGGCATCCCGATCGGCTATGTCGCCGTGTACGTCACACGCGAGACGGTTAGCGCCCGGTAGCTTTCGCTGGTCGGTGCCGGGCCACCCAGGCCGGGCGCTGACCTCGAATTCCCGGTCATAGTCGGCGCCGGGATGCACGCCGAACTCCTCGGCCACTCGCCCGTGGAGCGGGCGGGTCCTCATGACAAGATCACCTATCGTGACGACCCGCCGGAGTCCTTTTCGAGCCGATCTGCTGCAGGGGAAGGTGGCATTAGTCACCGGCGGCGCCACCGGCCTCGGTCTGCAGACCGCGCGGCTTCTGGGCAGCCACGGCGCGCGCGTCGCCATCTGCAGCCGAAAAGAAGACAACCTGCAAGCGGCGGTCGCGACATTGCAGCAAGCGGGGATCGAGGCCACCTACGGCGTCTGCGACGTCCGTCGTCACGACGAGGTAACGGCGGTCATCGAGGGAGTGTTGCAGACGTTCGGCCAACTCGACGTCGTGGTTAACAATGCCGCCGGAAACTTCCCCGCCCCGATCAGCGACCTCAGTCCCAACGGATTCAAAGCCGTAGTCGACATCGACCTCCTGGGGACCTTCAACGTATCGAAGGCCGCCTACGAACTATGGCTGCGTGATCACGGCGGCGCAGTCGTCAACGTCAGCGCTGCGATCCAGTACCGGGGTATGGCGCTGCAAGCCCACGTCGTCTCGGCCAAGGCCGGCATCGATGCGCTGAGCCGCGCGTCTGCGATCGAGTGGGGACCCGATGGGGTTCGGGTGAACGTCGTCGCGCCTGGCGCGATGTCAGGAACCGAGGGCGTCAAGAGAATCGCCGGCGACGACCGACACCGCACTGCCCAGAACCCTTTGAAACGCCCCGGTTCGACCACCGAGGTTGCCGAAGCGGTGCTGTTCCTGGCCAGTGATGCAGCCTCTTACATAACGGGGGCAATACTGGTTGTCGACGGCGGTGGTTGGTTGACGGCCAGCGGAGTGCCGGATTTGTCGGGCTACCACTGACCACCGGTTCACATGGGCCCCACTTGTTGGCCCATATTGGCCCCACTTATTGGCCAAGGTGTATCCCGTGCGTGACCTCGCCGCGACGGTGACGAAGAACGCTCATCATCATGACGGTGCTGGCGGGACTCGCCGCTCTCGCGGCGGCAACATGTGTCGGCTACTACCTCGGTCTGCGGGTGAGCGCGGCGCCATCCACGTGGAAGAGGCGAACCAGTCGGATCGCGCTGGGGAGACTGGCGATCAGCCTGCTGGTGTTGCTGACCGCACGCCGCATCCGGCAGAGCTTCCGGGCCGAGCCCATGCTCCCCGACGCGGTCCACCTCTGGGGACTGAGACTTATTGCCCCACTTGAGTTGCTGCGAGGTTGTGTTACGCGGATGCGGTCCTATTGAGGCGTGCCAGCATGGTGAAATCCCGCTCGCATTAACGCATTCGACGATCGCGGCCAGGGAGGACGGTATGTCAGCACTACAGGGCAAGGTCCTACTGGTGACCGGTGCGTCGTCGAGCCTCGGCGCCGAGACCGCCCGGCTGCTTTCCCGGCAGGGTGCAACGGTTTTCGGCATAGGCCGTGACACTGGACGCTTGGGCGAAGTATTCGCCGACGTGCAACATGGTTCATACGCGTCGGTGGACGTTGCTTCGGCGCAGGCCTGCACGGATGCGGTCGAGCAATGCGTCCGCGAGTTAGGCGGACTCGACGTCCTCATCAACATCGCCGGGCGACATCAGATGCGCCGGACGGAGTCAATGACCGACGACGACTGGGCACAAGATCTCGCGGTCAACCTGAACGGCCCGTTCTATCTCTGCAGGGCTGCCCTGCCCTATCTGCTGGACCGAGGCGGCAACATCGTCAATGTCAGCTCCATCGCCGGCGTCGAAGGCCAGGCCTACTCGGCCGGCTACTGTGCTGCCAAGCATGGGCTCATTGGGCTTACCCGTGCTTTAGCGGTGGAGTACACCGCGGATCGCTTGCGCGTCAATGCGGTATGTCCGGGCGGCATGTTCACACCGCAAATCGAACAGTTCAGTGCGCCGGACAACCCGAACTATGACCTGATCATGCGCACGGCGTCGCCGCGCGGCATGATGCGGCCCGTTGACGTCGCGAATGTCATCGCGTTCCTTGCCAGCGATGCCGCGGCCGCCATCCACGGCGCCATGTATCGAGTCGACAACGGCAAGGGCGCCGGCTAGGAAGCCCGCAGTTTCGGCCAAGTTGGTCGCCCGTTCGGTCAGATTTTCAGGTAGCCCTTGTCGGCGGGTATTTGCGCGGCCGTCACTAACGAGGACGCGTCGCCGGCGAGCCATAACACGATGTCGGAGACCAAGTTGGGGTCGGCGAGCGAGTCGGTGGGCAGTGCGCCGGGGGAGAAGCTGTGGATGTAGGTCTGATTGTCGGCGAATAGCTGCCACATCGAGGGATCGTTTCCCATCGGGGTGTCCGTGCCGTAGGGGTGCACGGAGTTCACCCGAATGCCGTATCCGCCCAGTTCGACCGCCAGCGAGTTCGTCAGTCCGACCACACCGAACTTGCTGGCGCAATAGTGACCGCACCCGGGCACGGCTTTCACGCCCGCGGCCGAGCTGATTGTGATGATCGAGCCGCCGTTGCCCGCCTGGATCATCGCGGGCACAGTGGCTTTGATCGTGTTCCACACGCCGGTCAGGTTGGTGTCGAGGACGTCCTGCCATTGTTGCGCCGAAATCTCCCAAAGCCGCCCCCAGTTGAGTACGCCCGCGTTGGCGACGACGATGTCCAGTCGGCCGAATTGGGTGATCGCTTCGTCGACGACGCGTTGTTGCCCCGCGGCATCGCGAACGTCGATTTGCGCGGCCAGGATTTTGCGGCCTTCGCTTTCGACCAGGTTCGTCGTTTCGGCCAGATCCTCCGGAGACGAGGCCGGATATCCGTTGTGCGCCGCCACCGGGCCGCACGCATCGATGGCGACGATGTCGGCCCCGGCCCGGGCCAGTCGGACGCAGTGCGAGCGACCTTGTCCGCGCGCGGCGCCGGTGACGAAGGCGACTCGGCCGGCCAGCGGTGTGTCGTTGCTGCTCATGCGATCTCGGCCTTCTGTGTCGGGGCCGCGTTGGCGGGTGCCGCGGCGCGGGAGAATTCGTAGTCGGACACCGGTGACTTGCGAGCGAAGCGCCCAGAGGCGGCAATCGTTTGGGGGCGGTGGTACATCGCGTCGCCTTGCGAGTTGATGAAATAGGTGGACAAGCCAGCTCCGATCACCGCAACCTCGTCAGCCATCGTGCATCCTGTCAGCAGTAAGTCCGGCGACGATGTGGTCGCAGACAAAATTGTGTACGGCCCGCGGGCTGCCCAGGTTCACCGCCATCGGTGGGAGCAGCTCGAAACTGAGCAGTAGGCGCACGATCCATTCCGCGCCGTGTCGCGGGTTTACAGTCTGGTCGACTTCACCACTGCGCTGGGCTGCCCCGACCAGCGGCGCCCACAGGCCGATGGAGCGTTGTATCAGCTCCTCGCCGAAATTCTCGAGCAGCAGCACGACTAGGCTTCGATTGAATCCTTTGGGACCTAACGGGTCTGAGGTTCGCCGGTGTTCGCAGATCACATTGGCCGCAGCGGCGACCTGTTCGGCGAGGGTGTGTTGCTCCTCGATTTTGGCGGCCATGGTGGCGATGAATTCGGTGGCGAGTTCGTCGAGCGCGGTTTTCAATGCGGTTTCGCGGTTGCCGAAGGCGTTGTGCATGGTTCCGCGGGATACACCGGCGACTTCGGCCACCGCCGTCAGGTTGAACTGCCGCGGACCCAGTCGGCGCAGGGTGCTGGCGGTGGCAGAGAGTAGCGACGGCGACACCGCGCGGATCGTCTCACGCGGCGTCGTCGGCATGTGAACACGTTAACGAGATGTGTTCAACGTGGTCAATGATCGGTTGAGCCGGTTTGTTGCAACCAGGGTTCTTATCGTTGCCGTAGCGGACGGGACCGCACCAGTGTTGGCCACCAGAACCACGGCCCGAGGATTCGCAGGATGCACGGTACGACGAACGAACGCACGATCAGCGTGTCGAGCAACAGGCCGATGCACACGGTGGAACCCACCTGACCGATAGTGCGGAGATCGCTGGTGAGCATCGCCAGCATGGTGAAGGCGAACACCAAACCGGCGGATGTCACCACACCACCGGTGCTTCCGAGTGCGCGGATGAGGCCGGTGTGCAGCCCCGCTCCAATCTCCTCTTTGACGCGGGCGATCAGCAGCAGGTTGTAGTCCGAACCCACCGCCACCAGGATGATGAACGTGAGCGACAACACCAGCCAGTGCAGGTGCAGGCCGATGAGGTGCTGCCAGACGAGTATGGAGAGTCCGAACGCCCCAGCGTAGGAGAATGCGACCGCAGGTTGGGGCCGACGGGGTCTACGTCCGATGTGAGGATGAATGTCCCCGTTGGCAAGCGAGGACGGCGGTCAGCCGAGCGTTTCCCAGAATCGGATGAGGGCCGTGGCGCCGCGGGCCGGATCCTCCACCATCCACCAATGTCCCAGCCCGTCAAGGACTTCCGTGTGGGCGCCGGCTCGTTCGGCCGCTCGTCGCCGGATTTTTTCTGAGCCGACGAAGGTGTCCTCGGTCGCCAGCAAAGAGAGGCCGGGCCGAGCCGCCGCCTTTTCCAGCGTACGGCCGGCTTCGGCCATCGCCGGTTGGCCGGCCGAGCGATACAGCAGCAGGATGGCGCGACCCATCTCGGGACCCTGCGCCGCGGCCAGCGAGGTCGCGATGTCGGAGGGTATGCCGAACGCGGTCATCCGGGCGGCCCGGTCCTCGATCGTGCCGCCCAGCATGGTGTCGATGAGTTGCTCGCCGTCGCCGGGCGTCTGCCAGACTTGGGCGCGGTCGTGCCAACACAACTTAGCCGATGCGACGGACTTAGCTCGTGACGGTCATCTCGTCGTCGCCGCTGGCCCACGACCGGACGAAAATGTCGGTCGGTACCTGTTCGTCCCGGCCTTCTTCGCTGCCGCTGTCGTTGAGGTGCACGACGCCGGCCGCTGTGTCGACGCCCGTTACCACCACGGCATGATCGGACGCGGGTTGGCCGTCCGGGGTCTTGTCTTCGACGGGTTCGTGCCAGAGGAGTTCGGAGTTGACCGCGACGATCACCTTGCGGCCGCGGGCCAGATCCTGCTCGAGAGCCTTGATGCCCGTGGGGACACCGGTCATTGCGGCGCTTTGCTTGGCGGTGTCCACGGCGCGGATGCCGTAATAGGCCAGCAGCGCCGGTTCGTCCTCGAACGAGGTACCGCTGCCCGGCTTGCGTTTCTTCGGCTTGGTGTAGATCGGTCCGGCGTGAACGGTGCTCGGAGTCGATTGCGCCACCTTGATGATGGCCTGCTCCGAGGGCTGGCGACCGGTCAGTTCGCCGACCACGTCGGCGACCGCCATTTCCACGCAGTCGTCGTCGTATTGCTGGTAGTGCCAGAACGGGGCGGCCGCAGTGGGGTCGCCGAAAAGGGTGGCCGTGGCGCTCGGCGGGTCGGGGGCGGCCTGCGCCGTGCCCATCGGCAAACCCAGCGCCGCCGCGCCGGCCAGCGCTGCCGCACCGGCGGTGCGGGCAATGCGGGCGCTGGTCATGCGGTGTCCTCTCGAAGCCGACGAAATGGCTATCTCAGAAAGGGGCGTCTGCGTTACCTAATGCGCGCCGGAAAGATTCAATGTGACGACGCCAGCGATGATCAGCCCGATGCCGGCGACCTTCGCCACCGATATCGACGAGCCGAGGAACAGCACGGCGATCAGCACGATGGCGGCCGTCCCGATTGCGGACCACAACGCGTAGGCCACGTCGGTCTGCATACCCCGCGAGATCGACACCGCCAGGAGCGCGAAAGATACCGCGTAACCGACCAGGCAGATCACCGTCGGCCACAGTCGGGTGAACCCTTCGGTGCTTTTGAGCAGGCTGGTCGCCGCCACCTCCGCGAAGATGGCGCACAACAGCAACAAGTAGGTCAAAACGTCTCCTTCAGGCAGTGGCTCGTCAATCTAGCGCGCAGTTGACATCGAGTCGATACGTGGCAACGTCTCCCGCACAATCACTCGGAAGGATTCGGGGCTGATGTCCGTTTCCGCGCAGCTGCTGCGTTTTGACGTCAGCGATGTCGTGGGGGAGAAGGCTTCGTTGGCCGCGACTTATTACCCGGCGCGAGCCGATGTCGCGGCGCGTGTTGTGCTGGTCTGCTTGCCCGGTGGCACCTACAGCCGCGAATACTGGGACCTCCACGTGCCCGGGCACCGCGGCTACAGCTTCGCGGAGTTCGCCACGGGCCGGGGATATCCGGTCGTGACGATCGATCCGCTGGGTACGGGCCAAAGTTCGCAGCCCGCAGGCAATTTCGATTTCACCGACATCGCCGCCGCGCTGGCGAGTGCCGTCCGCGAACTGTCGGCGAATACCGGCGAGGACGGACGTCCGGTGGCGGTTGCGCATTCACTGGGCGGGTACCTGGCGATCACACAACAGGCCTTGCATTCCAGCTACGCCGGACTGGCGGTTCTCGGGTGTACGAATCAGCATGTCGCTCCGCTGAATCTAGATCCCGCATTCATCGCTCGCTCGACGACGCCGCAAGGCCGTGCCGCGCTTGCCCGAGAGATACTTGCGGCCCTGCCCGAACCATATTTCGAGGGACCGCGCGAATACCTGCAGAGCTGGTTTCACCTTGGGGACGTCCCGGCCGATGTCGTCGCGGCCGACTCGGTCACCGCGAAATCGGTCGTACCGCGCATATTCGGCACCGCCATGATCCCCGGCGTCGTCGCCGAGCACGCCGCACGGATCGATGTTCCGGTGCTGATCGGCTACGGCGTCGTCGACGTATCGCCGGAACCCCGCGCCGAGGCCAGCCTGTATTGCCGCAGTCCCGATATCACCACCGTCGTCCTGCCCGGCAGCGCGCACTGCCACAACATGGCGTCGAGTCGGGATCGGCTGTGGAGGCGACTGCTGACGTGGGCCGGAACCGTCGTCGGGTAGGAGCGGTCTCAGCCCCCCGGTCACAGTTCACAGTGGAAGTGCGGTGCGGGGTCATAACACGTCACGGTCCCGGACGGGCACAAGGGAAGGATCAAGTTGCCGCCTTTGCGCCATCCCTTCCTGATCAGCTTTCGGGCCAGGTACCTCGACGCCGTCACCGCTCGGCCTTTCTCCGGCGCCGGGTAGAGGCGCGGATTGTTCTAGGCGTTGTAGATGTCTTCGGCGAGCGCATCGATCAACTCCGTGACTTCCGGAGGTGTGGCAATGTTTGCAGGCATTCCCGTTTGCCTGGTGCGGGACACCACGTCGTTCGGTGACGCCGTGATCGTCCGCGGGCTTCGGTGCCTATACTGCGAACGGAGGACGATAATGGCGTTCTCCTCCAAGGAGAAGCCATTTCCGTCCGGAGGAGGTAGACGATGGGCGCCGACCGACAGTGCGAGGGAATGGTCGCTCTGGTCACCGGAAGCAGCCGGGGACTGGGGAGAGCGATCGCCGCCCGGCTTGCAGCTCACGGCGCCACGGTGGCGTTGACCGCCCGCACCATGGATCCGGATCCCAAGTACCAGGGCTCGCTTAACCAGACCCGCGACGAGATCCTGGCCGCGGGCGGTCGTGCGGTCGCGGTGAAGGCGGATCTGTCCCAATCCGAGGACCGCGAGCGGCTTTTCGCCGAGGTGGTGAGCGCGGTGGGCGCCCCCGACATCCTGGTCAACAACGCCGCGGTCACCTTCCTGCGGCCGCTGGACGGATTCCCCGAGCGGCGGGCGCGGTTGATGATGGAGATGCATGTCCTCGCGCCATTGCATCTCAGCCAGTTGGCGATTCCCGCGATGCGCGATCGTGGGCGGGGCTGGATCCTGAACCTGACGTCGGTGGGCGGCGACCTGCCGCCCGGTCCGCCGTTCTCCGAATTCGACCGGACCGCGGGCTTCGGCATTTACGGGACGGCCAAGGCCGCGCTGAACCGGCTCACCAAAAGCCTTGCCGCCGAACTCTACGACGACGGCATCGCCGTTAACGCCGCGGCTCCGTCCAACCCCGTGGCGACGCCTGGGGCGGGCGCCCTGGACCTGGCCAAGACCGACACCGAGGACATCGAGCTGATCACCGAGACCGCGTTTCGTTTGTGCACGGCCGATCCGAGGGTCATGACCGGGCGCATCGCGCACACCCAAAGCTTCCTGGCCGAAGTCGGCTGGTCGGCAGCGGTCGGCTGAATGGTCGAGCTCGACCTCGAGGACCTGCGACGGCGGCTCTCCGATGGCGGCGTCACCGACGTCACCGCGCTTGGAGGGGGCGCGTCCAGCCTGACCTTTCGTGGTCGGCACCACGGGCGCGCAGTGGTCATCAAGGTGGCCCCGCCGGGCGTTGAGCCGGTCGCGCACCGCGACGTGCTGCGGCAGGCGCGCATCATCAAAGCGCTTGCCGGGAAACAGGTTCCGGTTCCCGAAGTTCTGAAGGAGGACCGAGGGGACCCGCCACACACGCCCCCGATGTTCGTGATGTCTTCTGTCGAGGGCGACTGCGTGGAGCCGTTGTTCGACGGCTGCCCACCGAATCCTGATCTGGCCGACCGCTACCGCAATGCCTGTCGTGTCATGGCCGCCCTGCACAGCTTGTCACCGATCGAACTCGGGCTGGGCGGCGAACCCGTCGCCGATCCGGTCGCCGAAGTGTGGCGCTGGTGCGACACGTTGCAGACCGTCGACCCGGCGTTGGTGCCCCATTGGCAGGAGGTGCGCGACGCGCTGCTGGCGAGCGCGCCCACGGCCATCGGGCCGAGTGTGGTACACGGTGACTTCCGGCTCGGCAACCTCATCGCCACCGGAGCGCGCATCAACGCGGTGATCGATTGGGAGATCTGGTCGGTTGGTGATCCGCGCATCGATGCGGGCTGGTTCCTGATTAATTGCGACCCGGACACCTACCAACGTGTCCCGGCCTCCGCCGACATCGCGCCGCCGACAGCCGAACTCGCCGAGATCTACCAACACGCAATGGGTGGCGAGGTCGCCGACACGGCCTGGTTCATGGCGCTGGCGTGCTTCAAGTCGGCGGCGACATGGTCACTGATCGTCAAGCACAACCGCCGAAAGCGTGCCCCGCGAGCCGAATTGGAGGCCATGGCTTCGGCCCTGCCGAGGTTGCTGGATCGCGCGCGGGGCGTGCTCGACTAGGTGCGGGGGACACCCGCCATCTTGTCCGCAAACTTCGCCTCCGCGGCCGCCCGCAATCGCAGCAGGTGTTCGGAGGGAAACAGATCGGGCGACGGTGAGCGGTCTTTGAGCAGGAGGCGGGCCAGCGTCACCTTGTGCACTTCGGTCGGGCCGTCGGCGAGGCCAAGCACAAAGGACTCCACCAGGTACTGCACGAACGGCATCTCATGAGTGGTGCCCAGCGATCCGTGCAGTTGCAGCGCCCGCGACGATACGTCGTGCAGCACCTTCTGCATCATCGCCTTCACCGCCGAGATGTCGGCGCGCACCGTCTTGTAGTCGTTGAATTGATCGATCTTCCAGGCGGTTTGAAGAGTGAGCAGTCGGAAGGCCTCGATCTCCATCCATGAGTCGGCGACCATCTCCTGAACGAGTTGTTTGTTGGACAACACCTCGCCCTGGGTGTAGCGGGACACCGCCCGTTCGCAGATCATGTCGAAGATCCGCCGGACCAGCCCGACCGTGCGCATCGCGTGGTGAATGCGTCCGCCGCCCAAGCGTGTCTGTGCGACGACGAAGGCTCCACCTCGCGGACCCAACATGTGATCGGCGGGCACGCGCACGTTCTCGTAGCGGACGTACCCTTCACGCCCGCCGCCGCCCGGCGGCTGGTAACCCAGACCGACGTCGCGCAGCAGATTGATCCCGGGAGTGTCGCCCGGCACGATGAACATCGAATAACGCTCATAGGGCGGCGCATCGGGATCGGTCATCGCCATCACGATGAGGAACGAGGCCATCGACGCGAACGACGAAAACCACTTCTCCCCGTTGATGATCCAGTGATCGCCGTCGGGCACCGCGGTCGTGGTGAACACCTTCGGGTCGGCGCCGCCCTGCGGCTCGGTCATCGAGAAGCACGACACAATCCTGTTATCCAGCAGCGGCTCGAGGTAGCGCGCCTTGAGTTCGGGGGTGCCGTAGTGCGCAAGGATTTCGCTGTTGCCGGAATCGGGAGCCTGGGAGCCGAAGACGATCGGCGCGCACTCCGAGCGGCCCAGGATCTCGTTGAGCAGCGCCAGTTTCACCTGGCCGTAACCCGGACCACCCAAATGCGGGCCGAGGTGGGTGGCCCACAGCCCGCGCTGCTTGACGATCTGCTGCAGCGGCGGGATCAGCGCCTGACGCACCGGGTCGTTGAGGTCGTGGGACTCCTTGACGATCAGGTCGATCGGTTCGCACTCCTCGCGCACGAACTGCTCGACCCATTCGAGTTGCTGCGCCCACTGCGGGTCGGTGGAGAAGTCCCACGCCATGTGTCGTCCTCTCTAGGTAGCGGTGCTGGCCTTGCGCGTCATCGAGACCACTTCTGGCGGCGTTGGGCCGCTTCGTCGGTCGCGTGGCAGATCACCTGGTTGCGGTTCTCCAGTTCCAGCGCCGACGCGACACTCGCCGCGTCGGTATTGACCTGTAGGGCCCGCTTGGTCAACTGCACGCCCAGCGGTGCAAGTCCAGCGATCAGCGACGCCAATTCCACGGCGCGGTCGGTCAGCTGATCGGGATCGACGACCTCGCTGACCAGGCCTCGCCGATCGGCTTCGGCGGCCGATACCGTGCGGCCGGTGAGCATCCAGTCCGCGGCGACGCTCGTTCCGACGATGCGCGGCAGGTGGTAGCTCATGCCCATTTCGGCGCCCGAGAGCCCAAGGAGGATGGCGGCGTTGCCGAACGACGCTGTCTGCGAGCAGATCCTGATATCGGAGGCTAGGCACAACGCGAACCCCGCGCCCACGCACGGGCCGTTGACCGCTGCGATGACGGGCTGCGGCAACGCACGGACGGCTTCAGTGAGGGCGGCCATTTTTTCCTGGAAGCGCATGCGGTCCAGCGCCGGTGCGGTGGCCTCCGGCACGTCGGGTCCGAAGTCGCGCATGTCGATCCCGGCGCAGAAGCCGCGACCCGCGCCGGTGAGCACGACGACGTGGACCGTGCGGTCGGCGGCCAGTTCGCCCAAGGCCCTCAGCAAGTCGGTCTGCATGGCCTCGTTGATGGCGTTGAGCCGTTCCGGGCGGTTCAGGCGCACAACGGCGACGCCGTCGCTCGGCCGGTCGAGATCAAGCGTCTCCGTCACCGTCGCACGGTGTCCGGCCGGGTGGCGGCCGTGCGGGAGGGGGTATGGACGGCTTCCTCGATCGCGAAGGGGTTCCGCAACGGCGGCGGTGTAGACATGGCGGGCTCCTTACAGGTCACCGCCATCGTAGTGCGTCTCTCGTTTATGGAGAGTGGTCTTCTCGTATTGGGCGAGGCGGTTCTCGTAGGCTGCCCCGACATGGCCGACGGCAGTCACCACCTGAGGGCCGGCTGTCACACGCGCCACAGCAGCCTCGGCGCTGAGGCGATCGACTATTTGCCCGCCTTACAGCGACAGGGAGACATTCCGGGCGCGGTGGAACAGTCGCTGCGAGGTGGGCAGAAAGCGTGGTCCCTCCGTTGCGTGACGGGTGCGACGGATGTGACTCAGCGCGCGGGGGCGGCATGGTCGGCGGCGCGAGCATCTCGGGCAACACACCGACGTCGTCGCGCTTCGGTGAATTGAAAAAGCAATGGACCGCAAACTAACTCGCTCCGCAATGCGCCGAACCGTCTGTGCGGTAAGGCCACCGGCGGGTGTAGCTCAGGAGCTGGTACACGCAACGGTGTTCCCGCCACCCAAAGCAGGCAAACAGGTCGGTCGGTGCATAACGCGGTGCGCAGCAGGTAGCCCCGGGGCATGACCAAGATTGGATACTTCCTCTCCAGCGAGCAATTCGGCCCTAAGGAAGTGATCGACCAAGCCAAGCGTGCGGAGGCATCCGGTGAGGGTGACAAGCCGGTGCAGGCGGGCACGAAGGTCTGCTGGGATGAAGACCCCGACGCCGCGCTGAAGACGGCGCACCGATTGTGGGCCAACGAGGGCCTGCCCGGGCAGACCTCACAAATACTGCCGCGCCCCAAGGACTTTGCCGCTCTCATGTCGCTGGTCGCGCCGGAGAAGGTCGCCGAGAGCGTCGCATGCGGGCCGGACCCGGACAAGCATGCCGCACAGGTGCGCAAGTAGCTCGACGCCGACATCGACGAGGCTTACGTGCGGCAGATCGGCCCCGACATTGAGGGGTTCTTCGCGCCGTGGGAACAAGGCGTGCTGCCCCAGCTGCGCGGCCGCTGAGACTCAGTCGAAGTTGGTGCCGCTGGTCAGCTGCTCCCATTTCGTGATCTCCTCGGCACGTCGTTCCGCTACGTGGCGATAGGCCGCCAGGGCATCCGGGCCGAGCAGCAAGAAAGCGGGGGGCTCGCGCGATTCGACGGCCGCGATGATGGCGGCGCCGGCTTTGGCCGGGTCGCCGGCCTGGTTGCCGTGCATGGTGTCATTCTCCTTGCGGCGCTGCCCGGCGGTGGCCGCATAGTCGTCGATGACCGTGGCCGACTGCACGAGCGAGCGTCCGGCGAAGTCGGTACGGAAGGCACCCGGCTCGACGACCGTCACCGAGACGCCCAGCGGCGCGACCTCACCGCGCAGCGCCCCGCTGATGCCTTCCATCGCCGCCTTGGCCGCCGCGTAGTAACCGGATCCCACCGGGGTCAGCTGCGCCCCGATCGACGAGATATTCACAATCGCGCCGCGGCGGCGTGCCCGCATGCCGGGCAGGACGGCCTTGATCATCGCGACGGTACCGAAGAAGTGCGTTTCGAACAGTGTCCGGACGTCGGCGTCGTCGCCTTCCTCGACCGCGGCGCGATAGCCGTAGCCGGCGTTGTTGACCAGCACGTCCACGCCGCCGAACCGCTCGTGGGTCCGCTGCACGGCTGACGCGACCTGCGCCGGGTCCGTGACGTCAAGGGCCAAGGCGAGCATCCGCTCCGGCGCGGTTTCGGCCAGATCCGTCACCTTCGCGACGTCGCGCGCGGTAACGACGGCATTGTGGCCTGCTGCGACGACGGCTTGGGCGAGCGCGCGGCCGAGTCCGGTCGAGCAGCCGGTGATGAGCCAGGTGGACATGCGGTATATCTCCTTCCCTCGGGGGCGCAGGGCGCCTCCGAGTCACTCGTTGTGCTGCTGCCGATACGGGCGCCATCTCAGGCGTGCAAATCGCGCCAGCTGTGGCGGGTATGCGAACCGGCTCGGCCGCTGTGGCTGTTCGATGTGGTGCACGCGGTCCGGGTCGGCGTGCGCCGCTGCCCACTGCGCAAGTCTGACGAACTCAGTGCCCAGCTGGCTGAAACGTGCAGGATCGTCATCTTCGGTGAATGCCGCGGCGAACACTGTGCGGAGCTGCTCAAAGGCTTCGCGCGCCGAATAGCACCCAGCCATCCCCTCCGAAAAAGCCCACGGCAGCACGCTCGCCATCGTGTCGTGCCGCGAAC
This sequence comes from uncultured Actinomycetota bacterium, assembly GCA_963785625.1. Taxonomy (GTDB): domain Bacteria; phylum Actinomycetota; class Actinomycetes; order Mycobacteriales; family Mycobacteriaceae; genus Mycobacterium. The sequence continues at coordinate 54,835 of CAWAWC010000007.1, forward strand.
ACCCATCGGCTACCTGGTTTTTGAACCTGGTGACCGGACCCTTCGGCGAGTTCCAACAGCCCTCGCGTCCGCAGCCGCCGCCTGTGTAGGTGTCCAGAAACTCATCCAGCTCCGCTTGGGTGAGCGGGTCGGTTTCGCCCGCGGCTGCCAACAGAGATGCCCGCAGCACTCCAGGGAGTGGACGCAGCACGCCCACGCGTTTCCATTGGTAGTGACCGCCTTTGGTCTTGGCATCGGGGTGCGGCGTCGGGGCCGCGATGATGACGCCATTGCGTCCGCGCACCTGTCCCCAGCGCCGGAAGGCACCAGGACCGTTACCAAACGATTCGCCCGGTCCCGTCGCAAAGAGGTAGTGGCCACGGTCGCCTTGACGTCGGGTGGTCTGCACTGCGGCGGCCGACCGCAGCGCCTCGGCGATATCGGGTCGACCGGCGCGAGCAATCACGTCGAGGTCGTCAATGTCGAGGTCGAACGCGACTGCCCCTGACCTGCCGACGTGAAGGGCTACGCCGTTACCGGGATTTTCGCGCCACCATGCGCGTATCTGCCCGGGATAGCGGCTTGACTTGTCTTGCCAATGACCATTCACAACGCTGCCGGGATTCTTGATATCGGCGGGGTCGGTTGGCAACACATACCACCCTGCCGCCGCGTAAGCCAGCGCAGCGTCAACCGGCGACAGGCCCGCCACGTCTGGTACCCGAAGTGGATTCGGGTCGTCGTGCAACTCGATCGCCTGGACTACATTCCTCGTCGGGAAGTCGCTGGGGATCACGACAGCATCGTACGAGCGTGGCCCGACAGTCAATCGAGAAACCGCGCGCCGCTAACTGGCTCCTTGCGGCAGCAGGACGTTTTCTGTGGATGGGCCTTCATAGTCAACTATCGTCCCTCTCAAGTATCGAGTAGGGCCAGCGAAGGGAATAGACGATGAGGACGCTAGAAGGAGTTCTGGCCGGGCATCCGTTCTTTATCGGGATGGACCCGCGTTATTTGCAGTTGGCGGTCGGGTGTGCGGCAAACGTGCGCTTCACCGCTGGTGAGTTGATCTTCCGTGAAGGCCGCCCGGCTGATCACTTCTACCTCATTCGCGCCGGCAAGATCGCGCTCGAAACCTCAGTTCCAGGCCGTGGCAGCTTGACGGTCCAGACACTCGGAGACGGAGAGATCCTCGGGTGGTCGTGGTTGGTGCCGCCGTACAACGAGCGATTCGATGCGCGCGCGGCTGAGATGACGCGAGCCATCGTCTTCGACGGCAAGTGCCTGCGCGAGAAGTGCGAACGTGATCACGAACTCGGATACGAGTTGCAGAAGCGGGTTATCGCGGTCCTCGGCGAGTATCTCGACGCGACAAGGTTTCGGCTCTTGGACATCTACGCTGACGCGATCGAATAGGGGACCTGCGGTCGCCGGCCGCGTCAGCCCTCGAACGCCGGGCCGTCGAATCGTTCGCGGGTGACGAACTCCGCGATGGGCCGGCGGCGCAGCTTGGTCAGCTGTCGCACCGGCTTTCCGAGCGGCACGATCGCGGCGACCGCATGCAGTTCGGGAATTCCCACCAGGTCACGGACTTGGTCCTCGGCCGCGATGGCCATGGTCGTGATGGTGCCGCCGAAGCCCTCGTTGCGGGCGGCCAGCAGGATGTTCCATACCAGCGGATAGACCGACGCCCCGCCGGCGAGGCCGACGCGGTCCAGGTCCTGATCGAGGGCCGCAACCACGCTCAGGTCGACGGAAATCACCAGCACGACCGGCGCCTTGGCAATTGGCGCAACGAACGTGTCCGGGATCGCGGTGCTGTCGATCTCGGCGCGCGGCACACCGCTGGGATGAACGGAATTCCACGGGTTTTCGCCCGCCTGCAATTGGGCGAAGTAGCGCCGGGCGGCGGGCGCGCCGAGTTCGGCGAGCCGACGGCGGACCCCGGCGTCACGGACCACAGTGATGTGGGCGCCTTGCCGGTTGCCGCCGCTGGGTGCGAACCGCGCACTGTCGAAGATGCGCGACAACACGTCGTCGGGCAATGGGTCGTCGGTGAACTCGCGCGCGGCGAAAGTCGTTCGCATGACGTCGTAGAGGTCCATGGCCGCCTTACTGATTCGCGCCGGCGCAGCGCTCCAGGCGGAAGGTGCGCTCGAAGCCGGCCGGCTGCGTGGTCAGGGTGACTTCCACCGCGCCGCTGGGGGCGATGACGTAGCGCTCCTCGACGTCGGGTCCGTCCCGCCATCGGCCGACCGGCTGACGCCCGAGGTCGTCGTGGTCATAAAGGGTCGGGTCGAACGGGAAGAGGACCGGAACGTAGGGCGTCACGTCCCCGTCGGGGCGGCCGTTGACCAGCCGGCTGCACTCCACGAACCGGAAGTGTCCGATGTTGTGCTCCGCTCGGTAGGTCCGCTTGACTACCAGCGGCGTTTGCCCGTCGGCGGGCAGCGAGACGTCCTTGCACAAGATCGGGTCGAAGACGACGTCGGCGCCGGCCTCCGCCTCGCGGAAGACCCCGAAATTGCGCGAGAAGCGTTCGAACAACGCGAAACCGGCCTCCTTGTCGAGGAAGACGGCGAGTCCGATGGCCGTGGCCGCAAAGGGGTGCGGGGAGCGTTTGACGCGTTTGTCGCCGAAGGTGGTGCGCAGCATCCGGGAAACCAGCGGAAAACTCCCGGCCCCGCCCACCACATAGATGCCCGCCACCTCCGACCATGCCACGTCCTTGCCGCCCAGGGTCGGATGGTGCAGAACGCGGTCGAGCAACGCCGTGGTCTTGTCGACAAGCGGCGCGCATATGGCGTAGACGTCGTCGATGGGGCAGGAGAACGGCGGCCGATCCGATGCCGAGAGATCCACCAAAAAGCGGCGCGTCTGCGGCCCGACGGCCTCCTTACGGGCGGCGCACTCCTCCCTCAGCACCTCGCGCGTCTCGGCGTCCGCCCCGTCCAGCTTCGACCGGGTCAGGACGAGGTCCAGTATCGCCTCGTCGAAGTCGTCACCGCCGAGACGTTGGATGCCCTCGCTGATCACGACCTCGTTCGCCTGCCCGGTCATCTTCAGCAGTGACGCATCGAATGTTCCCCCGCCGAGGTCGTAGATGAGTACGTACTCGCGTTTGGCGGTGATGGTGGAGCGGTATCGGTGGGCGTATTCCAGGCTGGCGGCGGACGGCTCGTTCAGCAGCGCGACGACGTGGAAACCCGCCGCCAAGAAGGCATCCAGCGTCAGGAGGCGCTGAGCGCTCGAGGCATTGGCGGGCACGCTGATCGCGGCCTCGATGGGCTCGCCGGGCGCCAGGCCGGCGTTCGAGCGATGGGCGAGGTCGCTTCGGAGCTGGGCCAGAAAGCCGGTGAGAAGGTCGGACAGGCGGTGGTTGCGCCCGGCGAGGTTGACCTCGGTCTGCGGTCCGGCGTCGCTGAGGAGGCGCTTGAACGATCGCAGTAGGGACCATCCGGGCTCGTGGCGGACGGCGGCGGCGTCCACCCCGAAGCGCAGCTCCCCGGCGGTGTTGGCGGCGATGATCGAAGGCCACGCGTCCATGCCGTCGAAGGAGAGGACAGGGTAGTTGCCGCGATCGACGGCCGCAACGACGGTGTGGGTGGTGCCGAAGTCGATACCGACTCTCATCGCGCAATCTTAGGACCGCGCCGGCGACTTCGGCACGACCTTTCTGTCCGGCGCGCCGCAGGCCGACAGGGCCACTGGCCTGTTCTTCCGATGACTTTGGCCCCTAGGCCGGGCCCGCTGCCCGCGGAGACGATGACCTCACATCGGAATCTCGTTGAGGAGGCCTCGTGATCGAGATGCTCGAGGGCTTTCCCGACGACGTCGCCGCGTTTGCCTTCCACGGACACGGGACCAAGCGCGATTACGACACAGTGCCGATACCAGGGTTCGAAGGCAGGCTGACGCGTCACAAAAAGGTGGGAATCTACTGCGAAATCGCCACTGATTTTGCAGGTTTCGGTCCTACAGCGGTGTGGGCGGATTCGAAGTTCGGTGTGGGTCAATACTTCGACTGGAATCGGTGCGCGATTGTCAGTGATGTGCGATGGGTCAAGCGTGCGGCGAAACTCAGCGAGCTTTTTGGTTTTCTCTGGCCAGGGAGGTACCGCACCTTTACCGGAGCCGAAGCCGAAATAGCGCGTGAATGGATTGCGAGAGCGAGCAACAAGTGCGGGCCCGCATGAATATGCGCGACGCCGTCCTGTACCCCGCGCCAAATATGCCTTCGCACCGTAGACGCTTGCTGTACCGGTTCCCGGCAAGTGGCCTTTTGTTGAGCGCATACGTGTCGCGATGACGGTCGTATCGCCGGGCTGCGGGAGGGATTTGCAGTGATTACCTCGGAGTCCGTCACCAAACCCCTCCGCTCGTTCGGTGACTTCTTCGCCATGTCGCTGGACACCTTTGTGGCGATGTTCAAACTGCCCTTTCCGTGGCGTGAGTTCCTGCTGCAGACCTGGTTCGTGGCACGAGTTTCCATCATCCCGACGCTGTTGCTGACGATCCCGTTCACCGTGCTCGTCGTGTTCACCATGAACATCCTGTTGGTCGAGTTCGGGGCGGCCGACTTCTCCGGGACCGGCGCTGCGACCGCCTCGGTCACCCAGATCGGGCCGGTGGTGACTGTCCTCGTGGTTGCCGGCACCGGGGCGACGGCGATGTGTGCCGACCTGGGAGCGCGCGCCATCCACGACGAACTCGATGCGTTACGGGTGATGGGTGTCGATCCGGTTCGCCGGCTGGCGGCGCCGCGGGTATTGGCGGCCACCGTGGTCGCGGTGTCCTTAGTGTCGCTCGTGACGCTTGTCGGCATGGCCGGGTCGTTCGTCTTTTCGGTGTTCGTCCAGCACGTCACGCCTGGGGCCTTCGCCGCGGGTCTGACGCTGCTTACCCACCTGCCCGACCTGATCCTCGGTCTGATCAAAGGGGCGCTGTTCGGGATGGCCGCCGCTCTAATCGCCTGCTATAAGGGCATTTCCGTCGGTGGGGGCCCACAAGGCGTCGGTAATGCCGTCAACGAAACGGTCGTGTACTCCTTCATCGCCCTGTTCGTGATCAACATCGTCGCGACGGCTGTCTACTACACGGGTCCGCAGTGAACGGCGACAGTGCGGTGCGCCGGCGATTCGCGGGGCTGCGGCACGCGGCGAGCGGCGTCGCGGCCGGCTGGAATCGCGTTGGCGCGCAGGTGAAGTTCTATGCCAAGACGGTGGCCGAGATCCGGACAGCCTTCCGCCTTTACGGCAAGGAGATCGTACGACTGGTTGCCCAGATGAGCCTGGGCACCGGCGCGCTCGCGGTGATCGGCGGGACGGTGGTGATAGTCGGCTTTCTTACCTTGTCGACCGGCGCGGTCATAGCGGTGCAGGGCTATAACCAGCTGTCCGGCATTGGCGTGGAGGCGATGACGGGTTTTATCTCCGCCTACGTCAACGTGCGCATCATTTCGCCGGCGGTAGCCGGCGTCGGCCTGGCGGCCACTATCGGCGCGGGTGCCACGGCCCAACTGGGTGCGATGCGGATCGCCGACGAGATCGACGCGCTCGAGGTGATGGCGGTCCGGTCAATCGCCTATCTGGTCTCCACCCGCGTGGTGGCCGGGGTTGTCGTGGTGATCCCGCTGTACTGCGTGGCGGTGGCGTGTGCTTTTCAGTCGGCCCGGTTCGGTACGACGCAGATCTACGGCCAGTCCACCGGCGTCTATGACCACTACTTTCGTACGTTTCTGAGTTCGACCGACCTGATCTGGTCGTTTTTCACGGTGATCGTCGCGGCGGTCGCAATCATGCTGGTGCACACCTACTACGGCTACACCGCCTCGGGAGGACCCGCCGGAGTGGGCCAAGCGGTCGGCCACTCAGTACGCACGTCCCTCATTGTGTTGACACTTATAGTCTTGGCAATTTCGCTTTCCGTGCACGGCCAGTCCGGCCATTTCAACCTCTCGGGGTAGGGATTATGTCGGAATCGCGCTCAGAGGGAATGCATCCCGCGTGGTGGACGCTCGTTCTGGTCATTGCCACGATCGGCACCGTCGTGCTGACCTCTGCGCTGTTCTCCGGCTCGTTCAAGTCGTATGTTCCGGTGACGGTGATATCTGACCGAGCAGGCCTGGTGATGGATCGTGGTGGCAAGGTCAAGGTGCGTGGCGTGCAGGTGGGCCGGGTCAGCCAGATCACCACCGGGAACAATCAGGTGAGCCTCAAGTTGGACATCTACCCGGGTCAGATCAAATACATCCCGGCAAACGTGCGGGCCCGCATTCGGGCCACCACGTTGTTCAGCGCCAAATATGTCGACCTGGTCTATCCGAGCGATCCCAGCCCGAATCGGCTGAGGGCCGGAACGGTGATCAAAGTGGAGAATGTCGGCACCGAGGTCAACACCATGTTCGCCAACCTGGTCAAGGTGCTGAATCAAATCGACCCCGCGAAGCTCAACGGGGTGCTGTCGGCGCTGGCCGAGGGTCTGCGCGGCCATGGCGCAATCATCGGGCAGGGCATCACCGACGCCAACCAGGTGCTGCTCGGGATCAATCCACGCGCCGAAACAATCCGGGCGGACACGCAGGCGGTCAAGGGTTTAAGCGAAACCTATGGCGCTGCGGCGCAAGATATTCTGCGAGTGCTCGATGCGGCCAGCGTCACTGGCGGCACGATCACCAACGACTCACCGGCACTGGACTCAATGCTCACCGGCATCCTCGGCCTCTCTCGCAGCGGTATCAATCTCGTTGGCCCTATTAAGGACAACCTCATCAAGGCAGTGAACCTGCTCGATCCGACGACCAGCCTCCTGATGAAATACAACCCCGAACTGACCTGCATGTTGGTCGGCGCCAAGACAGCCCTCGATACCGGGTACCGGGACGCCACCGGCGGCGCCAACGGATACTCGCTGATCATCGACGGCGGTCCCCTGTTCGGTGCTGACCAGTATCGGTATCCCCAGAACCTCCCTATCGTCGGCGCCAAGGGTGGGCCCGGCGGTAAGCCGGGCTGCGGATCGCTGCCGGACGTCGCTGCGAACTGGCCACTGCGCCAACTGATTACTAATACCGGCTGGGGAGCCGGTCTCGACATCCGGCCCAACCCCGGTATCGCGTTCCCGGGATACGCCGACTACCTGCCCGTCACCCGGGGGATTCCCGAACCGCCGAGCATCCGCTATCCGGGCGGTCCTGCGCCCGGGCCGATCCCGTACCCGGGGGCGCCGCCCTATGGCGCTCAGCAATACGCCCCGGACGGAACCCCGTTGTACCCGGGTCTGCCACCGGCGCCACCCCCGGGCGCGCCGCGCGAACCCGGACCCCCGCCACCGGGGTCCGAGCCTGTCGTGGTCCCGGCCCCGGCGCAGCTGCAGCCCACGCCCGCACCTCCGCCACCCGCAGAAGCGCCGCCATCACCGTGACGACCAGCCGACTCACGTAAGCGAGGAGGAGCCACCATGAAAGAGAACCTGCCGGGCACCATCTGGCGCCTGGCCGTCTTCCTGGTCGTGTGCACCTTGGGCCTGATCGCCATGTTGGCGATCTTTGCCGAGCTTCGATTCGGCAAAGAACTGCCGTACAAAGCGCGGTTCAGCAACGTGTCGGGGCTCGAGACCGGCAACTTCGTCCGCATCGCGGGGGTTGAGGTCGGCCAAGTCAAAAAGATCTCGATCCAGGATGACGGCACCGCGGTCGTCGACTTCAGCGCCGACGACACAGTGGTGCTGACCGAGGGCAGCAAGGCGGTCATCCGCTACCAGAACCTGATCGGTGGCCGCTATCTGGCGCTCGAAGACGGGCCCGGTGGCACCGGACAACTCAAGCCTGGTAACACCATTCCGCTGGCTCGGACATCGCCGGCGTTGGATTTGGACGCGTTGATCGGCGGCTTCCGGCCGTTGTTCCACGCGCTGGATCCCAACCAGATCAACGCCTTGTCCAGTGAGCTGATCAAGGCCTTCCAGGGCGAGGGCGCAACAATCAAATCGTTCTTAGCGCGCACCGCCGTGCTGACAAACACGCTGGCGGAACGGGATCAGCTGATCGGGCAGGTCATCATCAACCTGAATACCGTGCTGGGCTCACTCGGTGACCAAAGCACCCAATTCGCAAAGACCGTCGACTCGTTGTCCCAATTGTTGGCAACTCTGGCCGACCGCAAGCAGGACATCAGCACTGGGATCGCCTACGCCAACGCGGCCGCCGGTTCCATCGCCGATCTGCTCGCGGAGGGGCGCCCGCCACTGGCGAAAATCGTTCACGAGTCGGACCGGACGGCAAGTCTCATTTTGGCCGACCACGACTACTTTGACGATCTGCTCAACACGCTGCCGGACGCCTACCGGATGCTGAGCCGGCAGGGTCTCTACGGCGACTTCTTCAGCTTTTATTTGTGTGACCTGCTGCTGAAGTTGAACGGGAAAGGCGGCCAACCGGTTTACGTCAAGGTGGTCGGCCAGCCCTCGGGGAGGTGCACGCCGCGATGAAGTACTTCTCCGAGCGTAATCCGCTCGTTGTCGGTGCGGTCGGCGTCATGGTCGTCGCCGGGGCGGTGCTGGCCGCACTGACCTATAGGGACCTGCCGTTCTTCAAATCAGGCAAGGACTACTCGGCATACTTCGCCGAGGCGGGCGGGCTACTACCCGGTACCGCCGTGCAGGTTTCCGGATTCAAGGCGGGAAGGGTGGGAAGCATCGCGCTGGATGGACCTCGGGTGCTGGTCAAGTTCGAGGTCGACAAATATATCCGGCTCGGCGACCGTACCGAGGTGTCGATCAAGACGAAGAGCCTGCTGGGCGCCAAGATCCTCGAAGTCACACCCCGCGGCGACGGCAGGCTGTCCGGGCCGATCCCGCTCGAGCGCACGCACGCGCCCTACCAGCTGCCCGATGCACTCGGTGACCTCGGCGCCGCCATCAGCGGGCTGGACACCAACCGCTTGTCCGAATCGTTGGCCGTGCTGGCGGACACCTTTTCCGACACCCCGGCCGACTTGAAGATTGCAATGGCCGGTGTCTCGCGGTTCTCCCAGACACTGAACGACCGCGACGCCGCACTGCGAAAGCTGTTGGCCAACGCCAACAAAGCGACGACTGTGTTGTCGGAGCGCAGTGACCAGATAGTCCGCCTGGTTGCCGACAGCAACGCGCTGCTCGTCCAGCTGCAAAGCCAAAGCCGCGCGCTGGACCAGATCTCCGGCAACATCTCGGCGGTCAGCAGGCAGATCAAAGGATTCATCTCCGATAACCGGCAGACCCTCAAGCCGGCATTGGACAAGCTCAACGAGGTTTTGGCGATCGTCGACAACCGCAAAGAACGAGTGCAGGTGGCGATCAAGAAGTTCAACGACTATGCGCTGTCGCTGGGCGAGTCGATGTCCTCGGGTCCATGGTTCAGCCTCTACATCGCCAACCTGATCCCCGGTCAGTTCATCCAGCCCTTTGTCGACGCCGCGTTCTCCGATCTCGGACTTGACCCCAATGTGCTGCTGCCGTCACAGCTCACCGATCCGCAGGTCGGTCAGCCGGGCACACCGCCGCTGCCAGTGCCTTTCCCACGCACCGGTCAGGGCGGCGAGCCGAGGCTGAACCTTCCGGACGCGATCACGGGCAACCCGGGTGACCCGCGGTATCCCTACCGCGAGCCGCCTCTGGCGCCGCCGCCGGGCGGACCGCCGCCGGGGCTACCACCGCTCGCCCCCGGGCAGACGGCCCTACCCCCGGCGCCCCCGTCGCCGTCACCGGTGTACGTGCCGGCACCCGGCGAACCGTCGGCGCCACCGAAAGCGGGCCAATGATGAACCGTCACAACGCCAGAATCGGACTGGCCGCCATACTGGTGCTCAGCTTTCTTGCCGGTGTCGCTGCGGTCTGGCACTCATCCGCCACGACCCGCAGGACGACGGTCGTCGCCTACTTCAACAACAGCAACGGCATCTTCGTCGGCGACGAGGTGCGCATTCTCGGCGTCCCTGTCGGCAGGATCGACAAGATCGAGCCGCAACCCCAGCGCGTCAAGATCACTTTCTCCTACGACGGCAAGTACCAAGTGCCCGCCGATGCAAACGCCGTGATCCTGTCGCCGTCACTGGTCACGGCGCGCGCTATTCAGCTGACCCCGGCCTACACCGGTGGACCGCAGATGCATAACGATGCGGTGATCCCGCAGGAGCGCACCGCGGTCCCGGTGGAGTGGGACGACTTGCGTCAGGACCTGGAAAAGCTCACCCAAATGCTGCAGCCGACTCGCGGCGGTGTCAGTCCCCTGGGATCGCTGGTGAAGACGGGCGCGAAGAACCTGCGCGGCCAGGGCGCGACGATCAGGGACGCCATTGTCAAGCTCTCGCAGGCGGTTTCCGCGCTTGGTGACCACAGCAACGACATCTTCAGCACCGTGAAGAACCTGTCGATCCTGGTTTCGGCGCTGCAGAGCAGCACTGACCTGATGCGGCAGCTGAACCAGAACCTGGCCTCGGTGACCGGGCTGCTGACCAACGACCCGAACGAGGTCGGCAACGCCATCGCGGCCCTCAACGACGTAATCGGCGACGTCTCGAGCTTTGTGGCCGACAATCGCGAAGCGTTGGGTACCACGTCGGACAAGCTGGCGTCGGTGTCCCGTGCGCTGAACAACAGCCTCGACGACATCAAGCAGACACTGCACATTGCCCCGACCGAGCTGCAAAACTTCGTGAACATCTACCAGCCCGCGCAGGGCACGCTGAGCGGTGGTCCCGCCTTCACCAACTTCGCGAACCCGATCGCCTTCCTGTGCGGGGCAATACAGGCGGCGTCGCGCTTGGGTTGGGACCAATCGGCGAAGCTGTGTGTTCAGTATCTGGCGCCGATCATCAAGAACCGGCAGTACAACTTCCCGCCGTTGGGGGAGAACCTAGTGGCCGGTGCCGTGGCGCGGCCCAATGAGGTGACCTACAGCGAGGACTGGATGCGGCCGGACTATGTGCCGCCGCCGGCCAATGTGCCGCCGCCGACCAATGTGCCTGGGGCTCCGGGCTTCCCGCCCGGGCCGGCCGAGGTCCATTCGGCGAATCCCGCAGACGGCCTGCGCGGGTTGATGCTGCCCGCCGGAGGTGGCTCATGACGGCCGGGCCGCGGCGGACGGTGTGGTGGCGCGGCCCGGTGGGCCTGCTGGCAGTGCTGGCCCTTACGTTATCCGGCTGTGGTTGGCGAGGCCTCAACTCGATAGCCTTGCCGGGAACTGCCGGTCGTGGCCCGGGCTCGTACACGATTCAGGCGCAACTGCCTGACGTGGGCACCCTCGAGCAGAACTCCCGCGTGCAGGTCGGCGACGTTACGGTGGGCAACGTCACCAAGATCGAACGGCAGGGCTGGCATGCGCTGCTGACGATGAGGCTCGACGGTGACGTCGACCTGCCGGCCAACGCGACCGCAACGATCGGCCAAACCAGCCTGCTCGGTTCGCTGCATGTCGAACTCGCGCCGCCCACCAACGTCCCGCCCCGGGGCAAGCTGAAGAACGGAGCGTTGATCCCGTTGTCGTCGGCGGGCAGCTATCCGTTGACCGAGCAGACGCTCGCCGCTATCTCGTTGCTGCTCAACGGCGGTGGGATCGGGCAGATTCAGGACATCACCGAGTCGCTGAGCACCGCGTTGGCGGGGCGGGCCGATGACCTGCGTAGCCTGATCGAACAGCTGGACAAGTTCACCAGCCTTGTCAATGACCAGACCGGTGACATCATCGCTGCGACCGACAGCTTCAACAATGTGGTCGGCCAGTTCGCCGACCAGGAACCGGTCGTGGACAGGGCCCTGAAGACTATCCCGGACGCGCTTCGCACGCTGGCCGACGAGCGGCAGAACCTGGTGGCTGCGCTCGATCAGCTCGGCAAGTTCAGTGCGCTGGTCGCCGACTCCGCACACCAGACCAGGGACACTTTGGTCAAGGAGCTCAAGGATATGGGGCCGGTCCTGGAATCGTTGGCCAATGCCGGCCCCGCCCTGACCCGTTCGTTGAGCCTGCTCACCACCTATCCGTTTCCCAAAGAAACCATCAGCAAGTGGCTCCGTGGGGACTACGCCAACGTCACCGCCGTGATCGACTTGACGCTGAGTCGGCTCGACGCATCGTTATTCACCGGCACTCGATGGGAGGGCAATCTGACGGAGCTGGAGCTGCAGTGGGGCCGCACGATCGGCCAGATGCCTAGCCCGTACACCGCCGGTAATCCGCTTGTCGCTCCGTATCACTGGGATCAGGGCCGTTGACATGCCGCCGTTGTCGAGACGAGTTCTGATCCAGCTGGCGATCTTTGTGATCGTCGCGCTGATTGGCGGCGCGGTCATGGTCTTCGGCTACATCCAGCTTCCGGCCATGTTCGGCATCGGGCGCTACCGGGTCACCGTCGAACTGCCGCAGGCGGCCGGCCTGTATCCCAGCGGCAACGTCACGTATCGCGGAACCGAGGTCGGCCGGGTCGAGAGCGTGGACCTCACCGACACCGGTGTCGCGGCGGTGCTTTCGCTGAAGTCCGGTATCGATATTCCCTTGGATCTTGATGCGCAGGTGCACAGTCAGTCGGCGGTGGGAGAGCAGTACGTTGCCCTGTTGCCGCGCAGGGATTCCCCGCCGCTGAAGGACGGGGACGTGATCCGCGCGGATCGGGTGTCGGTGCCGCCCGAGCTGGACACCATGTTGGACGCGGCGAATCGGGGCCTGGAGTCGATCCCGCGTGAGGACCTCAAGACAGTCGTCGACGAGGCGAGCACTGCCGTCGGCGGACTGGGGCCGGACATCTCCAGGCTCGTGACCGGCGCCAGCTCCCTGTCCATCGACGCCCGCAAGAATCTGGACCCGCTGCTGGCGCTGATCGACCAGTCCAAGCCGGTCCTGGACACCCAGACCGATTCGTCGGGTTCTGTGCAGGCGTGGGCCGCGCATCTGGCCGACATCTCCCGAGGGCTGCAGAGAAATGACTCCGCTGTCCGGGGTGTGCTGGAGCGGGGAGGCCCCGCCGCCGCGGAAGTGCGTCAGCTGCTCGACCGCCTGAACCCGACGCTGCCGGTCTTGCTGGCCAACCTGATCGGGGTCGGCCAGGTGGCGGTGACCTATCACGCCGGGCTTGAGCAGCTGCTGGTGCTGCTGCCCCAGGCCGTGGCGACTGTCCAGGCGATCGGTGTGCCGAATCGGAATACCAAGCAGAGTTACAAGGGCGCCTTCCTCAGCTTCAACCTGCGACTCAACCTGCCGCCGCCGTGCACCACCGGCTTCCTGCCGGCCCAGCAGCAGCGAGTGCCTTCCTGGGAGGACTACCCGGATCGACCGGTCGGCGACCTGTACTGCCGGGTGCCACAGGACTCGCCGCAAAACGTCCGCGGCGTCCGCAATATGCCCTGTATCGGCCAGCCCGGCAAACGCGCTCCGACGGTGCAGATGTGTGACAGCGACGAGAGCTACGTTCCGCTGAACGACGGTTACAACTGGAAAGGTGACCCGAACGCCACACTGTCGGGTCAGCCCGTCCCGCAACCGCCGCCACACACGCAGCCGGCGCCGGCACCACCCGTGCCGGTCCCCGGGCCGCTGCCGATAGCGGCTGCCGAGTACGACCCGGCCACCGGCACCTACGTCGGCCCGGACGGACATGCGTACACGCAATCCGAATTGGCCACCACCGGCGGAAAGGAGCGCACATGGCAGACGATGCTGCTACCGCCGAATTGACCGAGCCGACCACCGAAGTCGACGACGAACCCGAACTGGAGGTGCCGTGGCACTGATGCGCCCGCGTACACGGCATCCACCGTGCGAGTCACACTGGACAAGGTCGGCGGGCGCTGGCTGATATCCGGGTTCGACCCGGTCTAGGTCGTCAAAGTTCTTCGGCATCAACCGTTCTGGCTGCCGATGCCAACACCGCATCCCACTGGCTTTGCACTTCGCGTTCGCTGGCCGTAGGAACAAGACCGGACGGCGCGAACCGTCTCGACGGCACCGGGTCCTCCTCGGTCAACGGCCGGCCGCCGCCGCGAATCGCTTTGTAGGACGCGACGATTCCGGCGGCCACCACGATGACGACGACCATCGCGAACAGGACCGACAGGGTGCCCTGGACGAAGGTGTTCCTGATGACGTCGTGCAGCTGGTGAGCGTTCTTCGCCGAGCCGAACACCGTCTTGCCCGCGTGTTCGGCCGCCACGTACTGGTCGTGTTGGGTCCAGTAGCCGACGGCCGGATCCGCGGAGAAGATCTTCTGCCACGACGCCGTCAGGGTCACCGTCAGGTCCCACAGCAGCGGAACACCGGGAATCCACGCCCACTTCAGCAGGCCCTTCTTGACGACGACCACGGTGATGACCGTCAGCGCGATGGCCGCGAGTAGCTGGTTGGCAATGCCGAACAACGGAAACAGCGTGTTGACACCGCCCAGCGGATCGGTCACGCCCATCAGCAGGATGCTGCCCCACGCCGCAACGACGGCCAGGCCGCAAATCCACACGCCTACGCGCCAACTGGGATCGCGCAGCCTTTCCAACGGGCGGCCCAGGTTGCCCAGCGCGTCGGAGAGCATGAAACGCGCGACGCGAGTGCCGGCATCGACGGCGGTGAGGATGAACAGCGCCTCGAACATGACGGCGAAGTGGTACCAGAACGCCTTGAGACCGGGGCCGCCGAACACTCGCTGCAGCACCTCGGACATGCCGAACGCCAGCGTCGGCGCCCCGCCAGTGCGCGAGACGATCGACTTCTCGCCGACGCTCTGGGCCGCCTGGGTGATGTGGTCGGCGGTCGCCGGCGCGCCCGAGAGGCCGAGCCCGTTGACGTACTGCGCGGCGCTGGCCGCCGTGCCGCCGGTCCGCGCGGCGGGGGCGTTGAGCGTGAAGTACAGGTGCTGGTCCAGGATCGACGCGGTGATGAGCGCCATGACCGCCACAAAGGACTCGGTCAGCATGCCGCCGTAGCCGATCAGCCGCATCTGGCTTTCCTTCTCCAGCATCTTCGGCGTCGTCCCGGACGAGATCAGCGCGTGGAAGCCGGACAGCGCTCCGCAGGCGATGGTGACGAACAGGAAGGGGAACAACGAGCCGGGAAACACCGGTCCGTCGCCGGCGGCGGCGAACCGGGAGACCGCGGGCGCCGCAATGATCGGCCGGGCCAGGCAGATGCCGACCGCGAGCAAGGCGATGGCGCCGACCTTCATGAACGTCGAGAGGTAGTCGCGCGGCGCAAGCAGCAACCACACCGGCAGCACCGATGCCGCGAAACCGTAGCTGATGATCAACCAGGACACGGTCACCGGTGACAGGGTGAACCAGCTTGCACCCCAGTGTGTTTGGCCGACCCAGTTGCCGGCGGCGACCGCGAGCAGCAGCAGTGTCACGCCGATCAGCGACACTTCCGCCACCCGCCCCGGCCGCAGGAACCGCAGGTAGCAACCCATGAAGACGGCGATGGGGACGGTCATGGCGATCGAGAACACCCCCCAGGGGCTCTGCTCCAGCGCCCGTACGACCACCAGCGCCAGTACCGCGATGAGGATCACCATGATCACGAGCGTCCCGACGAGCGCGGCCGCCCCGCCGGCGGGACCGAGTTCGTCGCGGGCCATCTGGCCCAGGGAACGACCCCGGCGCCGGGTGGACAGCCACAGCACCAGGTAGTCCTGCACGCCGCCGGCGAGGACGGCGCCGACCACGATCCAGATGGTGCACGGCAGATAGCCCATCTGGGCGGCCAGCACCGGGCCGACGAGTGGCCCCGCCCCGGCGATGGCGGCGAAGTGGTGACCGAACACCACGCGCCGGTCGGTCGGCAGGTAGTCGGTGCCGTTGTCGAGGACCTCGGCCGGCGTGGCGTGGTCGTCCCGCGGGCGGACCACCTTCATCTCGATCAACCGCGCGTAGAACCGGAACCCGATGATGTAGGTGCAGATCGCGGCGACCACCAGCCACACCGCGTTGACCGCCTCGCCGCGGGCGAATGCGATGATCGCCCAGGCGGCGGCCCCGATCACGGCGATGATCCCGAAGATGACCCGGTGCCGGACGGTAATGGGGGAGCGGTCGATGATCGCGACGGGTGGCAGGTTTTCGTCGGTTCGGATGTAGGTGACCCGAGCATTGGGGCCCACCGGCGCCCTCCCTTCTTGTGCGCGAGTGTGAATGTACCGACGCTTGACCGGCGTGTCGCGTCGTAAAGTTCACTCTCGCGCGCCCGGTCAGTAGAGCGCGCGCACGGCGTCGATGGTGTCGGCGTCGGCCGGGCCCTTGTCGTCGCGGTAGCGCACCACGCGGGCGAACCGCAACGCCAGTCCGCCGGGGTAGCGCGACGATTTCTGCACGCCGTCCAGGGCCACCTCGACCACCTGCTCCGGTCGCAGCCTGACGACCCACTTATTGGTCAAGTCGTCGGTCCCGTTCACCGCCAGTTCGGTGAACCGGGCGGTCTGCCAGTCCAGCATGGCGTCCGTCATGCCCTTGAAAGTCTTTCCCACCATGATGAATCCACCGGTGGCCGGATCGCGCGCGCCCAGGTGAATGTTGGAGAGCTTCCCGTGCCGCCGCCCCGACCCCCACTCCACGGCGAGCACCACCAGGTCCAAGGTGTGCACCGGCTTGACCTTCAGCCAGCCCGCCCCGCGACGGCCCGCTTGATACGTCGCGGCCGGCGACTTGGCCATCACGCCTTCGTGTCCGGCGGCCAGCGTCGCGCCCAGGAATTCCGCCGCCTCGGCGGGGTCGGATGTGAGCAGCCGATCGACCCGGTGCGCGTGCGGCACCAGTGCGTCCAGGGCGGCAAGCCGGTCGGTGGTCGGTGCGTCGAGCAGGTCGACGCCGTCGCGGTGCAAGACGTCGAAGAAGAACACCGAAAGTGGCTGGGCCGTGCGGGCCGCAGCCACATCGACGGATCGGCCGAACCGCGACGCGGTGACCTGGAAGCGGTGCGGGCGGTTATCAGGCCGCAGCGCGATCGCCTCGCCGTCGGCGATCAGGTCGTTGACCGGAAGGGCCAGCGTCGCCTCCACCACCTCGGGCAACCGGGCGGTGACGTCGTCGAGGCTACGGGTGTAGACCGTGACGTCCGCACCGGCCCGGTGGATCTGCACCCGCGCACCGTCCAGCTTCGCCTCGAAAATGGTTGCGCCGCCGTGACGTTCGAGCGCATCCGCCACACTTGCCGCGGTCTGCGCCAGCATCGGCCCGACCGGGCGGCCCACCCGCAGCGTGAACGCGTCCAGCGCTGCCGCCTCGCCGGACAACGCGGCGCCGGCCACCGCCGGCAGGTCCCCACCCAGCATCGCGGCGCGCTGCACCGCGCCGGCCGGGACCTCGGCGGCCCTGGCGACCGCGTCGGCCATGATGCCGGCCAGGGCGCCCTGGCGAAGCTCGCCGCCCAGCAGTCGCCGCAGAAAGGTTTGCTCGGATTCGGTTGCGGCGGCGAAAAGCCCCGCGAGGAGTTCGGCGCGACGGGCCTGCGACCCTGTGCCGGACACGGCGCCGATGGCGGCGAAGGTGGCGTCGACGCCGGTGATCGTGAGCACCGGATGCGGTGCCGGCGGCGGACGCGACCGCAACGACGCCCAGCCGACCCCGATCCGCCGTTGGCGCAGCTCACCGGACAGCCACGACACGATGATCGGGACCGATTCCGGTTCGGGCGCGGCGCGGCGTAGCAGGTCGGCGATGTGGGCGACCTTGGCCAGGCGCGAAGAGGTGCCGCCCACGTCGAGCGACGTGGTTGCCACGTCGAGAAGGAGCACGAAGATCAGCTTGGCATGGCGTCGCCGACAACCGTCGGCGCCGGACACGCTAGCGTGCCTACGTAACGTTACAGATTGCACGTATTCTGACAACCCTAAAAGGAGAGGTCTGGATGGAGATCAACGGGAAGAAGGCCGTCGTCATCGGCGGCGCGTCGGGGATGGGTCGTGCCACCGCCGAACTGCTGGCCGAACGTGGCGCGGACGTCGCGGTGCTGGACCGGGAGAACTCCGACGGCAAGACCGTCGCGCAGGGGATCGGCGGCGCGTTCTATCCGGTCGACGTCACCGACTTCACGGGCACCGAGGAAACCCTGCAGGCGGCGGTCGACAAGCTCGGCGGCCTGCATGTCGTGGTGACCACCGCCGGCGGCGGCATCGCCAAGCGCACCCTGACCAAGTCGGGCCCGCATGACCTCGAATCCTTCCGTTCGGTCGTTGATCTCAACCTCATCGCGACCTTCAACATCAGCCGGTTGGCGGCCGCGCACATGGCCAAGAACGAGCCAGAGGACGAAGAGCGCGGTGTCATCATCAACACCGCCTCGATCGCCGCCTTCGAGGGGCAGATCGGCCAGATCGCCTATACGGCCGCCAAGGCCGGGATCGCCGGCATGTGCCTGACCATGGCCCGTGACCTGGGGTCGATGGGGATCCGGGTGCTGGCCATCGCGCCGAGCCTGTTCCTGACCGGCATAACCGCGATGGTTCCCGATGAGATGGCGGCCGCGCTGACCAAGGACGCCGCGTTCCCCAAGCGGATGGGCCGGCCTATCGAGTACGCGAAGCTGGCGGCGGCCATCGTCGACAACCCGATGCTCAACGGGCAGTGCATCCGCCTGGACGCGGGGCAGCGGTTCGCGCCGAAGTAGGGACCCCCGCGGGCGCCCGCCCGGCATTAAGTACACTCTTTAGGCAGCCGCCCCGCTCCCCTCGGAGCGGGGCTGGCGGTCAGCCCGGACTGCGGCGCGAGGAGGGGCCCTGTGGGTATCGCACTGACCGACGACCATCGCGAACTCGCTGAGGTGGCCCGCTCGTTTCTGACCTCGCAGAAGGCGCGCTGGGCGGCGCGGTCGCTGCTCGACGCCCCCGACGAGGCGCGGCCCGGCTTCTGGCAGAACCTGGTTGAGCTCGGTTGGCTCGGCCTGCACATCGATGAAGAGCACGGCGGCTCAGGCTATGGGTTGCCCGAACTCGTGGTGGTGGTCGAGGAGCTCGGCCGCGCGGTGGCGCCGGGCCCGTTCGTGCCGACCGTGATCGTGTCGGCGGTGATCGCCAAAGACGGTACTGCTGAACAAAAGTCGCGGCTCCTGCCGGGACTGACCGACGGTACGGTCATCGCGGGCGTCGGCCTGGACGGCAGCGTCCACGTCAAAAATGGGGTCGCCGACGGGGAGGCCGGGATCGTGCTCGGCGCCGGGCTTGCCGACCTGGTGATGGTTGCCGCCGGCGATGACATCCTGCTGCTGGAACGCGGCCGCGCCGGTGTGTCGGTCTCATGTACTGGGGGAGTGCCGGACAACTTCGACCCGACCCGGCGTTCCGGACGCGTCCGCCTGCAGGGGGTGAGCGTCACCGCCGACGACATCATGCCGGGGGCGCGGGAATCGGCGCTGGCCCGGGCGCGGACGTTGCTGGCCGCCGAGGCGGTGGGCGGCGCGTCCGACTGCGTGGAGGCCGCCGTCGACTACGCCAAGGTGCGCCAGCAATTCGGCCGGACCATCGCGACTTTCCAAGCGGTGAAACACCACTGCGCGAACATGCTGGTGGCCGCCGAGTCGGCGGTCGCCGCGGTGTGGGACGCCTCGCGCGCGGCGGCAGAGGACTCATCAGAGGACGAAGCGCAGTTCCGGTTGGCCGCCGCCGTGGCCGCGGCACTGGCGTTGCCGGCCTATGCGCGCAACGCCGAACTCAATATCCAGGTACACGGCGGCATCGGCTTCACCTGGGAGCACGACGCGCACCTGCACCTGCGTCGGGCGCTGGTGCTCGCGGCGCTGTTCGGTGGTGACGCGCCGGCCCGGGACGTCTACGAACGCACCGCGGCCGGCGGCACCCGGGAAAACAGCCTGGACCTGCCGCCCGAGGCCGAGGAATTGCGCACCCGCGTGCGCGCCGACGCCGCCGAGATCGCCGCGTTGGACGAAAAGGCCCAGCGCGACAAGCTGATCGAGACCGGCTACGTCATGCCGCACTGGCCCAAACCGTGGGGCCGTGCGGCCGACGCCGTCGAGCAGCTGGTGATCGAGGAGGAATTCCGCGCGGCCGGCATCAAGCGCCCCGACTACTCGATCACCGGCTGGGTGATCTTGACCCTCATTCAGCACGGAACCGATTGGCAGATCGAACGATTCGTGGAGAAGGCGCTGCGCCAGGAGGAGATCTGGTGCCAGCTGTTCTCCGAACCCGAGGCCGGCTCGGATGCCGCCTCCGTCAGGACTCGCGCCACCCGGGTCGAGGGCGGTTGGAAGATCAACGGCCAAAAGGTGTGGACCAGCGGGGCTCAGTACTGCAGCCGCGGCCTGGCCACCGTGCGCACCGACCCGGACGCCCCCAAGCACGCTGGGATCACCACCGTGATCATTGACATGAAGGGCCCCGGGGTCGAGGTGCGGCCGTTGCGGCAAATCACCGGCGGCTCGGAATTCAACGAAGTCTTCTTCAATGACGTCTTCGTGCCCGACGAGGACGTCGTCGGCGCCCCCAACTCGGGATGGACGGTGGCACGGGCGACGCTAGGCAACGAGCGCGTCAGCATCGGCGGCAGCGGGTCGTTCTACGAGGGCTTGGCGGCGAACCTCGTCCAGCTGGCCCAAAAGAATCGAGATCGGTTGGCGGGAGCGGAAATCCGGGTCGGCTATTATCTGGCCGAGGATCATGCGCTGCGGCTGTTGAATCTGCGCCGCGCCGCCCGCAGCGTCGAGGGAGCGGGCCCGGGGCCGGAAGGCAACGTCACCAAGCTGAAGCTTGCCGAGCACATGATCGAGGGCGGCGCGATCACCGCGGCGCTGCTGGGACCGGAGGTCGCCCTGCTCGACGGTCCCGGTGCGCTGGCCGGTCGGATGATGATGGGCGCCCGCGGCATGGCGATCGCCGGCGGCACCTCGGAGGTGACCCGCAACCAGATCGCCGAGCGGATACTCGGCATGCCGCGCGACCCGCTGATCAACTAGCTCCGCTCGAGCGGGGAGTCCCCAGGGCTTCCCGCGTCAGGCTGGCGCGAATTGCGGGGCTCCGGCGCTGCCCCTCTCGGGCCGGATACCGACGGCCATCCCGCAGGTCACCGAATCCGGTTCGCAGTCAACGATATTGGCGGCAACGCGCAGCCCGCTCTGCTCGGCGAGCTCCACGATGGCGATGACGTACGGGACCGGGATCTCCGGGTTGTACGGGTGGTAGTTGACCGTGTAGGTGAACACCGTGCCGCGGCCGGACACCGGACGTGCGACAAGCGGAGCACCGCAGTCGCGGCACTCGCCGGTCGCCGGATGCACCCAGCGTGCGCATTCGTCGCAGTACTCGATGAGCAGCTGAGCGGCCGGCACGAGCAATACAGTACACTCTATTGGTTCCGAGCGACCGGTGGGTTTCGTGGATGGGCGGTGTCTATGGCGCTTTTCGAAAAGGACGCGATTCTGTCCGGCGTCGGCATCTCGCGCATCGGCCGTCGCACCGGCATTCCGGGCCTGCAGCTGACCATGGAGGCGGTTCGGGCCGCCATCGACGACGCGGGCCTGGATGCGTGTGACATCGACGGCATCGCGACGCTGGGTGACACGCCGGCCCAGGACGTCAACGCCGAACTGCGGATCGACGCGGCGGACTGCGGGTCGGGGTTCGGCACCGGCGGCTTGCTGAGTCCGGTCATGTCGGCGTGCCGCGCGGTCTCCGAGCGTCGCGCGCGCCATGTGTTGGTGTACCGGACGATACAGATGCTCGGCGGCACCGTCCCGGTGAAAAAGGAAGAGGACGCGCCCGCCCCGCCGCTTGCGCGCATGTTCGAGACACCCGCGGGCGGGTCGCGCCCGGCCGTCGGTCCGATGGACGACGTCAACGATCTGGTTGCCGCGCACGCGTATTCGGCCGCGAACTGGCTGGCGTTGAACTGCCGTCGCCATATGGAACGGTACGGCACCACCAAAGAACAACTGGGCTGGATAGCCCTCAACGGCAGGCGCAACGCCGCGCTGAATCCCCTTGCGGTGTATCGCGATCCGATGACGATGGCCGACTACCTGGGTGCACGACCGGTATCGACGCCATTCGGGCTGCTGGACTGCGATGTGCCGATCGACGGCTCGATTGCGGTGGTGGTGTCGAACGCGGAGTACGCCGGTGACTGTCCGCACCGGGCGGTGGCGGTGGAGGCGATCGGCGGTTCTGACGGTGCGGGTGGCTGGTTCCACCGCGACGACTATCCGAAGATGGCGATGTCGGATGCGGCGGCACAGATGTGGTCGCGGACCGACCTCAAGCCCGCGGATCTCGACGTGGCCGAGTTGTACGACGGCTTCACGTTTCTCACCCTTGCCTGGCTGGAAGCCCTGGGCATCTGCGGCGACGGCGATGGCGGGCCGTTCGTCGAGGGCGGCATGCGCATTGCCCGCGACGGCGAGCTGCCGTTGAACACCTACGGCGGGCAACTCTCGGCCGGGCGCATGCACGGATACTGGGCGCTGCATGAAGGGTGCCTGCAGCTGCGCGGCGACGCGGGGGAGCGACAGGTTTCGGATCGCCCGCAGGTCGGCGTCGTCTCCGTGGGAGGCGGACCCGTGGCCGGGTGCATGCTGCTCAAATGTTGACATTCCCTGTGGCAGAGGGCAATTGAGTCTGCGATGAGCACTCAGCCGGAGGCCGGCCGGGCGAACACAATGGCTTCGACGATTGCCCGCCAGATCGAGGCGGACATCGTCCGGCGCGGCTGGACCGTCGGCGAATCGCTGGGTTCGGAAATCGCTCTGCAACAACGCTACGGCGTGAGTCGATCGGTACTGCGCGAGGCCGTTCGCCTCGTCGAGCACCACCAAGTTGCCCGGATGCGCCGCGGACCGGGCGGCGGGTTGCTGATCTGCGAGCCCGATGCGGGTCCCGCCGCCCGCGCCGTCGTCATTTATCTCGAGTACTCGGGCACGACCCTGGCCGACTTACTCAACGCACGCCTGGTCCTCGAGCCCTTGGCGGCCTCTCTTGCCGCGGAGCGGATCGACGAAGCCGGCATCGACGGGCTGCGAGCGGTGTTGCGGGCAGAGGAGCACTGGCGGCCGGGTCTACCGGCGCCGCGCGACGAGTTCCACATCGCGTTAGCCCAGCGGTCGAAAAACCCCGTCCTGCAGTTGTTCATCGACATCTCGATGAGGCTCACCAAGAGGTACGCGCTGCAGTCGCGGGCGGACTCGGCGACCGAGGCCATCGAGGCGGTCGACCAAATGCACAGCGACCACACCGAAATAGTCGCGGCGGTGACTGCGGGAGATGCAGCCCGGGCCAAGACGCTGAGTCAGCGACACGTCGAAGGGGTGACCGCCTGGCTGCAGGACCACCATCGGGGAAGCAGGGCACGCGGGCCACGCGCGCCCCGGCACCTCGACATCGAGGCGCCCCGCGGCAAACTCGCCGAAATGCTCGCGGCCACGATCGGCGACGAGATCGCCGCCGGCGGCTGGCAGGTCGGTTCGGTGTTCGGGACCGAGACGGCGTTGCTGAACCGGTACCGCGTCAGCCGCGCGGTATTCCGGGAGGCGGTGCGACTGCTGGAATATCACGCGATCGCCCACATGCGACGAGGACCGGGTGGCGGTCTGGTCGTCACCACACCCGAGGCCCAGGCCAGCATCGACACCATCGCCTTGTACCTGCAGTACCGCAGGCCGAGTCGCGAAGATCTGCGCTGCGTCCGCGACGCTATCGAAATCGACAACGTCGCCAAGCTCGTCAGGCGGCGCAGCGACCCCGAGGTGGCGGCCTTCCTGAACACCCATCGGGCCGTTCTCGACGTGCACGTTGGCGACGTGGGCAAGGTCGGTGTCGACGAGTTCCGGTTCCACGTCGGACTCGCGGAACTGGCCGGCAACGCGCTTCTGGACCTGTTTTTGCGGATCATCGTGGAGCTGCTCCGCCGGCACTGGTCCAGCACCGGGCAGGCGCCTAGCCGGGACGACGTGGTGGCCGCCAATTATGCGCATTCGCGGATTCTGGAGGCGATCGACGCCGGCGACGACAGCCTGGCCCGCCATCGCATCCGCCGTCATCTGGATGCCGCCGCCTCCTGGTGGCTGTAGCAACGGGATCCGCGCCGAATGGGCGATGGGGCTGGTGGAGGACCCGACGCAATCGGCGCTGCGCGCGGTGATCGCATGCGTTAACCGGCTGGCTTCGGTCGCCCGACTCGCCGAGATCAACGGCAGCGTGGGAAATTTCGAGTCCCGATGTCGCTAGCGTCGACTTGGGCGAATGCCGACGGCCGTCATGCAGGTTTAGAGCGGGCGCAGCAGAATCGGCATGCCGTCTTTCGGCACCGGCATCCCGCCGTAGTCCCACGCGGCCTGGTATCCCGGCCGGGGCAGTTCGAGCCGGTACTTGCGGAGCAGGCGGTGCAGGATCGTCTTGATCTCCAATGTCCCAAACACGCTTCCGATGCACTTGTGCGCGCCGCCGCCGAACGGCGAGAACGCGTAGCGGTGCCGCTTGTGCTCGTTGCGCGGTTCGGTGAACCGCTCCGGGTCGAATTTCATTGGTTCCGTCCACAATTCCGGCAGGCGGTGATTCAGCCCGGGATAGGCGATGACGTTGGTGCCCTTGGGAAGGTAATAGCCCAGCAGGTCGGTGTCGCGCACCGTCCGGCGCATCGCCCACTGAACGGGCGTGACCAACCGGATCGACTCGTTCATCACCAGGTCGAGCGACTCCAGCTTCTCCAACGTTTCGATGTCCAGCGGCCCGTCGCCCAGCCGATCCGATTCGTCGCGGCAGCGCTCCTGCCACTCCGGGTGGCCGGCCAGTTGGTAGATCATCGTTGTCGCCGTCGACGTCGACGTGTCGTGCGCGGCCATCATCAAAAAGATCATGTGGTTGACGATGTCTTCGTCGGAGAACTTGTTGCCCTCCTCGTCTTCGGTTTGGCACAACACCGACAACAGGTCGTTGCCGTCCTTCCCGCGTTGTTCCCCGACCCGCTCGCGGAAGTAGTTCTCGAGCAGTTCCCGCGCCTTCAGGCCGCGCCACCAGGTGAACGGGGGAACGCTGGTGCGGATGATTGCGTTGCCGGCGCGCGTGGTGACGGCGAATGCCCTGTTGACCTTGGTCACCAGCTCGTGGTCGGTGCCTGGCTCGTGGCCCATGAACACCATCGAGGCGATGTTGAGGGTGAGCTCCTTCATCGCCGGATAAAGCAGGAAGCGCGCATCGTTGACCACCCAGTCGTCGGCGACCACCTGCGAGACGACCTTGTCCATCTGCTCGACGTAGCTGACCAGCCGGGCGCGGGTGAATGCCTCCTGCATGATCCGGCGGTGGAAAAGGTGCTCTTCGAAGTCGAGCAGCATCAGCCCACGGTGAAAGAACGGCCCGATCACCGGGACCCAACCCTGCTGTGAGTAGTCCTTGTTGCGGTTGGAGTAGATGACCTGGGCAGCGTCCGGGCCCAGCGCCGCGACGGCCGGCATCACCGGCGAGTCCCCGAAGATAACCGGCCCCTTGGTCTGGTACATGAACATCAGATAGTCCGGTCCGCCGCGCAACATCTCGATGATGTGACCGATGAGCGGAAGCCCCGCATCGCCGACGACCGGCTTGAGATCGCTGCCCGGCGGCGGGTCGGCGAGCTTGTGCTCCGGGAACTCGGTGTTCAGTAGCTTGCGTTCCACCAGGCCCATGCCGGGAAAGTTGTTGAACGACGGGGTGAACCGGCGCCGCGCCTGGTCCAGCAGGTAGTGCGGGGTGCTGATGGTGGCGGCCATCGAAACTCCTTTGCGCTCCTTTGCATGCCCGGGACAGGGTGACAGGGGTCACTGATCCCCATCCTTCGGGAAAAACTTGACGGCTGTCAAGTTTGCTTTTCGCCCGGCGTGGTGCAAGGTCAGGAGGGTGAGCAGCCATGCCGCCAATCCGGAGCGGGCCATGCAACGGCGCGGTGACAGGCAGCGACAAGCCATCCTTCAGGCGGTGCGCGAACTGCTGCAGGAGAAACCCTTCGCGGAGTTGTCGGTCAGCACCATCAGCCTGCGAGCCGGGGTGGCCCGATCCGGTTTCTACTTTTACTTCGACTCCAAGTACGCGGCGCTCGCCCAACTCATGGCCGAGGTCGCCGAAGAATTCGAAGAACTCACGCAGTATTTCGCTCCCCGTCAGCCGGGCGAGTCACCGGAGCAGTTCGCCAAGCGGATGGTCCGCAGCGCCGCCGCCGTCTACGCGCACAACGATCCGGTGATGACCGCCTGCAACAATGCCCGCCACACCGACGTCGAGATCCGCAACCTCCTCGATCAGCAATTCGAGGTGGTGCTGCGCCAGATCGTGGCGATCGTCGAGGCCGAGATGAAAGCCGGGACCGCGCATCCGATCAGCGACGACTTGCCGACACTGATCCGCACCCTGGCGGGTACCACCGCGCTCATGCTGACCGGGGATCCCATCCTGGTCGGCCGTGACGGCGATCGGGAGCGCCGCGTGCGCTTGCTTGAACAGTTGTGGCTGCACTCGCTCTGGGGCGGCCGTCCATAGCTAAAGCGTGTACCGCCGGTATCGTCACGGCCATGGCACCGAGGGTTTTCGGGGGGGCATCCGGTCGGTACTTCGCGGGGAAGCGGTGTCTGGTCACCGGCGCCGCCAGTGGTATCGGCCGCGCCACCGCGTTGCGGCTCGCCGCCCAGGGAGCCGAGCTCTATCTGACCGACCGCAACCGAGACGGTCTGGAGCTCACCGTGGCCGACGCCCGCGCGCTGGGCGGCCGGGTAACGCAGTATCGCGCCCTCGATATCGCCGACTATGACGAGGTGGCGACCTTCTCCGCCGACATCCACGGCACGCACCCGAGCATGGACCTCGTCTTCAACATCGCCGGAGTCTCGGCCTGGGGCACCGTCGATCGGCTGACCCACGAGCAGTGGAGCAAGATGATCGCGATCAACCTGATGGGTCCGATCCACGTCATCGAGACGTTCGTCCCGCCCATGGTGGCGGCCGGCCGGGGTGGGCATTTGGTCAATGTGTCGTCGGCGGCCGGGCTGGTCGCCCTGCCGTGGCATGCCGCCTACAGCGCCAGCAAGTACGGACTGCGCGGGCTGTCCGAGGTGCTGCGCTTCGACCTGGCCCGGCATCGCGTCGGGGTATCGCTGGTGGTGCCGGGCGCGGTGAATACCCCGCTGGTCAATACGGTCGAGATCGCCGGCGTCGACCGCGAAGACCCGCGGGTCGCCCGCTGGGTCAACCGCTTCACCGGTCATGCGGTGTCGCCGGAAAATGCGGCCGAGAAAATCTTGGCCGGGGTCGCCAAGAACCGGTACCTGATCTACACGTCCCCGGACATCTGGGCGCTGTATGCGTTCAAACGCCTGGCGTGGTGGCCCTACAGCGTGGCGATGCGGCAGGTGAACGTGGTCTTCACGCGCGCACTTCGCCCCAGCCCGCCGACGATGCAGGCCGCTCTGGGGGCACGCCCCCAGAGGGAGGTACCCCCACCCGCTCGCGGGGGACGGCCTGGGGTGGAGGCGGGCAATCGGCCCTAGCGAACCTCGGTTGCTAGGACATTGAGGGTTGTCCTGAGTTTTCAGGCGGCCTTCGGTAGCAGTCGGGTCTGGGCGATGCGTTCAGAGACGTGAATGTCGATGGTGCGCAAGGCGTTTCGCACTGGTAGTGGGGCGGGCGGCTGGTTGGCGGTGAGAAGCGGACGTAGGAGTCGGTCGTGCAGTTTGGTGTAGAAGATCGCAAATCGTAGCCCGTCGTCGGTGAGGCGGTAGAGATTCTTGCCGGGGACTCGGGTGATGAGCCCGTTGCGGGTGAGCCGGGCCAGGTCGTAGCTGGCCTGGTTCATGGTGTAGTCGGTGCCGCCGAGCAGTCCGGTCATCAAGGCGCGCAGGCTCTTGTTGGTGATGCCGGTGACGGCGAGCACGCTGGTGCACAGGGCGCCGGCCAGGGCTTGGACCCGAGGGTCGCCGAACCGTAAGGCCGGGGCCCTCCTGCCATCCTCGGTGAGGGTGGGTCGCGCGATCCGCTCAAAGGCTGGACTCGCCAGGACGCAGCCCTGGCCGACACGTTCAGTATCGAGCAGCGTGGTGTTGACCGCACGGGCGCGGGTCTGCAGCTCGTCGAGATGTTGCAACCGGCGCAGGCAGCCCAGATCGCCCGGGTCGTTGATCACGGTCTCGATCCGCAGCGCGCGCCCGTCCTTCAAATATTGCTTGATGCGGGAGTGCCGGTAGAAGGCGTTGACGTTGACCTCGGTGCCGTAGGTGACGATCTTGGTCTTGAACTGACCGGCTGCCGGGCGTCCCCGCCGCTGACCTCGTCGGAAGATCAGCTCGATCAGCTCCGGGCGGCCGATGTCGAGGTTGTCGGTGACCAGGGCTTCGAAGAACCCGCGAGCATGGCGGGGTGCATCGAACACCAGGGTGCGGGAGGTCTCGACCTGGCGCATCGACAACTCCCACCAATAGCCGGCGGCGCGGTCGGCGTCGGTCAGCGGCAGCGGCAGAATCGACCACCAACGTTCAGCGAACACCGTGATCACGCCGGGGCCCAGCCGGTCGCAGATCGACTGCAGCCCAACAGGATCGCTGCACGTGGCGAAACCGTTGGACAGCTCGGTGAACCCGATCCCGGCCTTGGCTGCCTGCCGCTTGGCCCACTCGTGCCCGTTGACCCAGATCTTCATCGGATACGGGAAATAGGCACACACCTTCACGAACCCAGGCCCAAAATCATCGTCCCAGAGGTAAAAGTAGTAACAGGTGACCCGCCGATTGGCTTTGGTGAACGAGAACCACACCGCTGTGCCGGCGCCCTTCTTGGTAGCCAGGAACACCGGCGCGAACTCCTGCGCCACCCCGATCGCGGCCACCCCCGCCCGACCGGTCGCCGCCTGCCGCGCCAGATACGGCCGCATCCGATCGATCTTGCGGTCGTCTTTACCAAAGCGCACCACCGGAATCTTGTTATCGTCGGCGAACCGATCCACCGCCCTGCGGAACGCGGTACCGATCTTCTCCATAATCGCCGGCGAGGGGATCGGATAGCCAAGATGCGCGGTCATAAACGACGCCACCTGCCCGCTCACCTGCAGATTCGGCACATAGCCGTTCAAATAGATCCGATCCAGACACTCCAGATCCAGGCCCACATGCCCGTCGAGGACATCGTTGATCGTCACCGTCTCAGCCATCACCCCAGCCTGACCGCAACACCCACCCCTGACCAGACCCCATGCTCGGCGGTCAGAGGCGAAGCCTCACTGGTGTCGTGAGTCGTTAATTCGTCGACACCGTGCTGGCGCACTTGTCGGCAGCGAATGCGAGGCTTCGGTGAGCGAGATCGACTCACGGCCGAATCCATCTCGGTTCGGTCGGTGAGATCGCGCGGGAATGTGACGACGTGGCTGCGCGAGCGAGGAACCCAGGGCTCGGCGCTGACATCGGTGTCACCGCCGCCCTTGGCGAGCAGCAACAGCCACAGGCCGGTACGCGGGCCGAATGCCGAGGTCAGCAGCTCGGCATCGGCGTGGGCCAGCTCCCGTACCATGGTAATACCTAGCGCGGCAAGCCTTTTGGCCGTCTTGGGCCCCACGCCCCACAGTGCGCCGACGGGACTGTCGGCCATCAGCGTCATCCAGTTCGCGTCGGTGAGCGCAAAGATGCCGCCCGGCTTCGCGAAGCCGGTGGCGACCTTGGCGCGTTGCTTGTTGTCGCTGATGCCGACCGAGCAGGACAGACCGGTTTCCGACGAGATGACGGTTCGGATGTGTTCTGCGACTTCAGTGGGATCACACGCCGTCACTGCCAGATAGGCCTCGTCCCAGCCCCACACTTCGACCGGGTAGCCGAGGTCGCGCAACGCTTCCATCACCCGTTCGGACGCAGCGTCGTAGGCCGCCGGGTCCGACGGCAAAAACCTTGCTCCGGGGCAGCGGCGGGCGGCGGTCCGTAATGGCATGCCGGCGTGCACACCGAATTCCCGGGCCTCATAAGAGGCGCAGGTGACGACCTTGCGCGGTTCGGTCGGATCACCGCTGCCGCCGACGATGACCGGCAGCCCGGGCAGTTCGGGGTGGCGGCGCAATTCCACCGAGGCCAGAAACTGGTCTCAAAAACTGGTCAGGTCGACATGCAGCACCCAGGCGGAAGTCGTCACTTTCCGCATAGTTTGCGCACCACGCTTCCCCAGGCGTTGCCGAGTGTCTGCAGGGTATGGCCACCCTCGTTGAGTTGGTGCTCAACGTAATCCACGTCGAGCAACGCGAGCAGCGCCTCCGTCTGAGCGTCGAGGTCGCCGGTGCTGTGAGCCGCCCGCAGCAGCATGCGCACGTGCGTGCGTTGCACCATGACCGGGGCGCTGTAGCGGTTGCGCGGATCGCTGTTGGCCGCCGCCAGCAGCGCGTGATGGGCATGGACGAAGCGAATCCGCTCGCGGCCGAAGGCCACCAGGCGATCCGGCGGGGGCGCATCGGGCCCGAGGGGCGGCGGCCCGAACAGGAAGGCCTGCTGGCTGGCCCGCTCATCTTCGTCGAGCAGCACCATCATCAGGCCGGCCCGGCTGCCGAATCGGCGGAACAGCGTGCCCTTGCCGACGCCGGCGGCCGCCGCGACGTCGTCCATGGTCACGGCGTCGGCGCCGCGCTCGGCGACCAGAGTGCGGGCCGCCTCGAGCAAGAGCGCACGGTTGCGCGCCGCGTCACCCCGTTCGCGTTGATCCGCTCGCGGCGCGCACAGGGGCACACTGGCCGACGAGGGGCCCGACCGCTTGACAGCGCTCATCCCACGTACTTTAACGCGGCCGGAATAAAATCGGACCATAGTCCGGTTAGTTTTTGCAAGGATGGACACCGACAACGGGAGAGAAGGCAAAAGTGGCCGAGAGCAAGTCCGACATCACAATTTTGGCGCTCGTGGGAAGCCTGCGGACGGCGTCGATCAACCGCAAGATCGCCGAACTGGCCACGGCGGTCGCCCCGCACGGCGTCACGGTCGAGCTGTTCGAGGGGCTGGCAGAACTTCCGTTCTACAACGAGGACATCGACCCCGCGGTCGCCAGTGCGGCCCGGCAAGCGCCCGCCCCGGTCGCCGCGCTGCGCGCCGCGGCGGAACGGGCCGATGCCGCCCTGGTGGTCACCCCCGAATACAACGGCAGCATCCCGGCGGTCCTCAAGAATGCGATCGACTGGTTGTCTCGCCCGTTCGGCAACGGCGCACTGAAGGGCAAGCCGTTGGCCGTCATCGGGGGATCGTTCGGCCGCTACGGCGGGGTATGGGCGCACGACGAGACCCGCAAGTCATTCGGAATTGCCGGCGCCCGGGTGGTCGACGCGCTGAGCCTCTCGGTGCCGTTTAAGACCCTGGAGGGCAAGGCTCCCGCCGAGCATGCCGAGCTCATGCAGAACGTGCGCGACGTGGTCGGCAAGCTGGCCGCCGAGGTGAGTTGATCCCTGGCGGCAGGGGTGCGCGGGCGACCGCCCGCTCGTCGACGTAGCGGCTTTGCTGCCCGTCGGAGACCGGGCCGCAATCCCGCGGTTGTCGGTGCCCGGTGATATACCAATGGTCGTCGGCGCCTGCCCCGGCGTGTTGTGATCTGCGACACGCCGGTCCGGTGCCCGCGACAGGGCATACGACCAGGGAATTTCAAAATTGTTATTCAGAACATCTTGTAGCTCGACATCTTGTCACCCACTAGGTGTAGTGTTTCGAGCACCGGCAGATCCCCGCTCCACCAAGCCAGCCCGGCCTGGTGAGTCTCCCGAAGTCGGCTCGAAAGTCCGAAGCCAAGTCCTTCGGCCTGGCGACCACACGACGGGAATCTCGGGGCTTGGCGGACCGCTAAACATCGCAAAGACGCAGTGCCCAGGTAGTTGCCAGTCCGTACGTCCCACTTTCCGCAAAGGAGCGGCATTCGATGAGCATCACCGTGTACACCAAGCCCGCGTGCGTACAGTGCAACGCCACTTACAAGGCTCTGGACAAGCAGGGCATCGCCTACGTCAAGGTCGACATCACGCTGGACTCCGAGGCGCGCGACTACGTGATGGCGCTGGGTTACCTTCAGGCCCCCGTGGTGGTGGCCGGCAACGACCACTGGTCGGGTTTCCGGCCCGACCGCATCAAGGCGATCGTCGGCGCCCAACTGAGCGCGTAGCAGGGTAGACGACAAGTAAGGGGGTTGCGGTGCCATGGATATCACGGGGCGCAACCTGGTCTATTTCTCCAGCGTGTCGGAGAACACCCACCGCTTCGTGCAGAAGCTGGGTTTTCCCGCCACGCGGATACCGCTGCACGGTCGGATCGAGGTCGACCAGCCTTACGTGCTGGTATTGCCCACCTATGGCGGCGGGCGAGCCACCCCGAACCTCAATGCCGGCGGCTATGTCCCCAAACAGGTCATCGCCTTCTTGAATAACGAACACAACCGGTCGTTGATCCGCGGCGTCATCGCCGCCGGCAACAACAACTTTGGCCCCGAATTCGCCTATGCGGGCGACGTCATTTCCCGCAAATGCGGCGTTCCGTATCTTTACCGCTTCGAACTGATGGGAACCCCGGAAGACGTGGAAGCCGTCCGCGCGGGGCTTGCTGAGTTTTGGAAGGAACAGACGTGCCACCAACCGTCGCTGCAGAGCCTGTAACGTCCGGCGCTCACGCCCATTATCCTGGGGGGCCGGGTGAGACGGACTATCACGCGCTCAACGCCATGCTCAATCTGTATGACGCAGAGGGCAAGATCCAGTTCGACAAGGACGTGCTCGCCGCGCGCGAGTACTTCCTGCAGCACGTCAACCAGAACACGGTCTTCTTCCACAATCAGGACGAGAAGCTCGACTACCTGATCCGCGAGAACTACTACGAGCGCGAGGTGCTCGACCAGTACTCGCGCAACTTCGTCAAGACGCTGCTGGACCGCGCCTACGCCAAGAAGTTCCGGTTCCCAACGTTTTTGGGCGCGTTCAAGTACTACACCTCCTACACGCTGAAGACCTTCGACGGGAAGCGTTACCTGGAGCGGTTCGAGGACCGGGTGTGCATGGTCGCGCTGACGTTGGCGGCCGGCGACACCGACCTGGCCGAGAAACTGGTCGACGAGATCATCGACGGACGCTTCCAGCCAGCCACTCCGACCTTCCTGAACTCGGGCAAGATGCAGCGCGGCGAACCGGTGAGTTGCTTTTTGCTGCGTATCGAGGACAACATGGAGTCGATCGGGCGGTCGATCAACTCCGCGCTGCAGCTGTCCAAGCGCGGCGGCGGAGTTGCTTTGCTGCTGACCAACATTCGCGAGCACGGCGCCCCGATCAAGAACATCGAGAACCAGTCCTCGGGCGTCATCCCGATCATGAAGCTGCTGGAAGACTCGTTTTCCTACGCCAATCAGCTGGGCGCGCGCCAAGGCGCCGGCGCGGTGTACCTGCACGCCCACCACCCGGACATCTACCGCTTCCTGGACACCAAGCGGGAGAACGCCGACGAGAAGATCCGGATCAAGACGCTGAGCCTGGGCGTGGTGATCCCCGACATCACCTTCGAACTGGCCAAGAAAAACGAGGACATGTACCTGTTCTCGCCGTATGACGTCGAACGCGTCTACGGAGTCCCGTTCGCCGACATCTCGGTGACCGAGAAGTACTACGAGATGGTCGACGACGCACGCATCCGCAAGACCAAGATCAAGGCGCGCGAGTTCTTCCAGACGCTGGCCGAGTTGCAGTTCGAGTCCGGTTACCCATACATCATGTTCGAGGACACGGTGAACCGGTCCAATCCCATCGAGGGCAAGATCACGCACTCGAACCTGTGCTCGGAGATCCTGCAGGTTTCCACGCCGTCGTTGTTCAACGAAGACCTGTCGTACGCCAAAGTGGGCAAGGACATTTCGTGCAACCTGGGCTCGATGAACATAGCCAAGACGATGGACTCGCCGGACTTCGCGCAGTCGATCGAGGTGGCCATTCGCGCCCTGACCGCGGTGAGCGACCAGACTCGCATCACCTCGGTGCCCTCAATCGAGCAGGGCAACAACGAAGCCCACGCGATCGGGCTGGGGCAGATGAACCTGCACGGATATCTGGCCCGCGAAAGGATTTTCTACGGATCCGAAGAGGGCATCGACTTCACCAATATTTACTTCTACACGGTGCTCTACCAGGCGCTCCGCGCGTCGAACAAGATCGCCATTGAGCGGGGGCAGACGTTCAAGGGCTTCGACAAGTCGAAGTACGCGTCGGGTGAGTTCTTCGACAAGTACACCGAGCACGTGTGGGAGCCGAAGACCGACAAGGTCCGCCAGCTCTTCGCCGATGCCGGCATTCGCATCCCGACACAAGAGGATTGGCAGCGCCTCAAGGAGTCGGTGCAGGCCAACGGCATCTACAACCAGAACTTGCAGGCGGTCCCGCCGACTGGGTCGATCTCCTACATCAACCACTCGACCAGCTCGATCCACCCCGTGGCGAGCAAGGTCGAGATCCGCAAGGAAGGCAAGATCGGCCGGGTCTACTATCCGGCGCCCTACATGACCAACGACAACCTGGAGTACTACCAGGATGCCTACGAGATCGGGTACGAGAAGATCATCGACACCTACGCCGCGGCCACCCAGCACGTGGACCAGGGGCTCTCGCTGACGTTGTTCTTCAAGGACACCGCCACCACCCGCGACGTGAACAAGGCGCAGATCTACGCCTGGCGCAAGGGAATCAAGACGCTGTACTACATCCGGCTGCGACAGCTGGCGCTGGAGGGAACCGAGGTCGAGGGCTGCGTGTCCTGCATGCTGTAGATTCGTGCGGCCATGGTGAATCTCCGACGGCTTCTCGGCGTGTCGCGCCGTGAGATTCACAGTCGCGAGGCGGCGTTCAGCCGGTCTGCCCAGGTCAACGGCCGCAACGCGGTATGGTGCTTGACGTGGTGAGAATTCCCCGACCCCACCCCAGCGTCAAGCCCGGGGTCAAGGTCGACGCGCGCAGCGAACGCTGGCGGGAACACCGCAAGAAGGTGCGCGGCGAAATCGTCGACGCCGCGTTTCGCGCCATCGACCGGCTGGGGCCGGAGTTGAGTGTGCGGGAAATCGCCGAAGAGGCCGGCACCGCCAAGCCGAAGATCTACCGGCACTTCCACGACAAGTCCGACCTGTTCCAGGCGATCGGGGAGCGGCTGCGGGACATGTTGTGGGCGGCGATCTTCCCGTCGATCGACCTGAAAACCGACTCGGCCCGCGAGGTGATCCGACGCGCCGTCGAGGAGTACGTCAACCTGGTCGACCAGTACCCCAACGTGTTGCGGGTCTTCATTCAGGGCGGCTCCTCGGCCACCCCGCAATCGACCGTCCAGATCCTCAACGAAGGCCGGGGGATCACCCTGGCGGTGGCCGACATGTTCGACAACGAGCTGCGCGAGATGGAACTTGACGACGCGGCTATGGAATTGGCCGCGCACGCGGCATTCGGATCGGCGGCGTCGGCCATCGAGTGGTGGCTGGGCCCCGACCCGGACAGCCCCCGGCGCATGCCGCGCGAGCAGTTCGTCGCGCACCTGACGACGATCATGATGGGCGTCATCGTGGGCACCGCGGAGGCGCTCGGTATCAGGCTCGATCCCGACCTACCGATACACAGCGTGGTGCCGCGCAACTCCGCGGCCGGCTGATCGCGGCGGAGGAGGCAGCCCGCCGTGACGGATGGCGGGCTGCCTCAAAGACTGCTATCGGTTGTTACCGCGCCCGACGAACATCGCCAGCACCGCGCCGACGGCGGCTGCGACAGCGGCGACGACCATCGAGGCGTGCAGCCCGACCATGAAAGCGCCGTGGCTGCCCTGCGCCACCGCGTGCGCCATTGGGACCGGCATGCCCGGCATGATGGGGCTAACGCCCTGCGCCACAAGCTCTTTAGCGCCCACCAGCTTGGCGGCCACCGGGGCCGGAACACCGGCGCCGGTGAGCTGGCCGACGAGGACCGAACCGACGCGGCTGGACAGCACCGACCCGAGGATGGTGGTCCCCAGCACCCCGCCCAGCTGGATGGCGGTGCTCTGCAGCCCACCGGCCACCCCCGCGTCGTCGACGCCCGCATTCCCCATGATGGCGTCCGAGCTGGCGGTCAAGACTAGGCCGATGCCGGCGCCCAGCAGCACGAAGGCGGGCCAGAGCGCCTGGTAGCCGGAGTCGGTGCGCAAGAAGGCCAGCGAGAACAGCGCGGTCGCGACGGCAGCCAGCCCGACGACCATGGACGGCCGTGGTCCGAACCTTTCGGTCAGGAATCCGCTGAGTGGTGCCATGACCATCAGCGTCAGACTCAGCGGCAACGTGCGCACACCGGTTTCGACCGGGCTGAATCCCAGCACGTTCTGCAGGTAAAGCGACAGGAAGAAGACCGCGCCGAACAGTGCGAAGAAGTCGATCACGACCACCGCGGTGCCGATCGACAGCGGCCGGTTGGCGAACAGCCGCATCGGCAGCAGCGGCTCGGCGGTACGCAACTCGATCAGCACGAACACCGCGACCCCCGCCAGGCCGGCCAGCAGCAGGCCAAGCGTCCGGCCAGCCAGCCAGCCCCAGCTCTGCGCCTTGATGAGCCCGAAGACGACCAGGAACAAACCGCCCGACAGCGTGATGGTTCCCGGAATGTCGAGACGGCGCCCGGCCGCGCTACGGCTCTCCACGACCGCCAGTCCGCCGACCAGCAGGGCCACCGCCGCGATCGGCGCGTTGATGTAGAAGACCGCTTGCCAGTTGACGTGCTCGACGAGCAGCCCACCGACGATGGGTCCGGCCGCGATCGACACACCCGATGCACCGCCCCAGATGCCGACGGCGGTGTTGAGCTTCTCGGGCGGGAACACGGCACGGACGATGGCCAGCGTGCTCGGCATCAACAGTGCTCCGAAGACGCCCTGCAGGACGCGCAGCGTGATGACGCCACCAACGCTGCCGATCAGGCCGATGCCCACCGAGGTCACGGCGAAACCGACCACTCCGATGAAGAACGCTTGACGCCTCCCGAACCGGTCGGCGAGCTTGCCGCCGAAGATCAGCACCGACGCCAACGCCAGCATGTAGGCGTCGGTGATCCACTGCAGGTCTGACAGCGATGCGTGCAGGTCGATGGCGATGCGCGGATTGGCGATGGCAACGACGGACGCGTCGAGGCCGACCATGATGACGCCGATGGAGGCGGCGACCAGCGTCCACCAGGGATTGCCGCGCATCCCGCGGTGGCTGGGCGGCGCCCGATGCTGTGGTTTTCCCGTCAGCTCCGGGGCAGTCAACGTGAGTGACATGTGTGCTCCGTTCGTATGTGGAGAGTGGTTACCACTTACGTCTACGACGATAGACAAAAGTGGAGGACAACCTCCACTTGTGCGGGTATGCTCGACCTGTGATTTCCAGCGCAACGCCGCGCGCAAAGCGAGCCAGGCCACTCCGTGCCGACGCGCAACTCAACCGTGACCGGATCCTGTCCGCCGCCGCCGAGTTGTTTGCTGAACGCGGGCTGTCCGTGCCGCTGGAGGAAATCGCCGGCCGCGCCGGGGTGGGAGTGGCCACGCTCTACCGGCGCTTCCCGACCCGCGCCGATCTGGCGGCCGCGGCGTTCGAGCGCAACATCTCCCGCTATACCGAGGCCGTGGATCGCGCGCTGGCCAATCCGCGCGCGTGGGACGGCTTCGAGGGGCTGGTCTTCGAGTTATGTGAAATGCAGGCCGGCGACGCCGGTCTGCGCGACCTGCTGACGACGGCGTTTCCCGCCAGCAGTGCCGTCGAGCAGCGCACCAATGAGGCGGTCGAGAAAGTCAGGGCCCTGATCGCACGTGCGCAAACGGAGGGCAGGCTGCGGTCGGACGTGGTGGCCGCTGACGTCGTAGTGATGTTGCTGGCCAACGCCGGCGTGCTCCGCGCCACCGGGGCGTCGGCGCCGGATGCGTGGCGCCGTTTCGCGGCGCTGATGGTCGACGCGTTTCGCGCCCGGCCGGAGACGCCGCTGCCACCGGCACCGCCCGAGCAGCAGCTGCGCCGCTCGATCGCTTTGCTGACCGAGGGTCGCTGAGCCGCGGCGGGCTACGGGTCCGCGTTGACAGCCCCACGCCGGCCGGACAGACTGAGGTCAACAAGTATCCGGTACCGGCGTTCCCAGGAAGGATCGCAGAATGACGATTGCCGAGGCCTCTGCCGAACCGGGGCCGGCGAAGCAGGCCCACCAACCGGTGCACACCCGCGCCATCATCATCGGGACCGGATTCTCCGGGCTGGGGATGGCCATTGCGCTGCAGAAGCAGGGCGTGGACTTCGTCATCCTGGAGAAGGCGGACGATGTTGGCGGCACGTGGCGGGACAACAGCTACCCCGGCTGCGCGTGTGACATCCCGTCGCACCTCTACTCGTTCTCGTTCGAGCCCAAGCCGGACTGGAAGAACCCGTTTTCCTACCAGCCCGAAATCTGGGACTACCTGAAGGGAGTCACCGAAAAGTACGGCCTGAGGCGCTACATCGAGTTCAATTCCCTGGTCGATCGTGGCCACTGGGATGAGGACGAGTACCGGTGGCACGTCTTCACCACCGACGGACGGGAATACGTCGCGCAATTCCTGATTTCGGGGGCCGGCGCGTTGCATATCCCATCCATCCCCGACTTCGAGGGGCGCGACGAATTCACGAATGCTGGGGGTCACGCTTTCCATTCCGCGCAGTGGGACCACAGCGTGGACCTGACCGGCAAGCGGGTGGCGATCATCGGGACCGGCGCCAGCGCGATCCAGATCGTGCCGGAGATTGTCGGGCAAGTCTCCGAACTACAGCTCTACCAACGCACCCCGCCGTGGGTGGTGCCGCGCTCCAACCCCGAGCTGCCGCCGGCGCTGCGTCGGGCCATGGAGAACGTTCCCGGGTTACGGGCGTTGGTGCGCCTCGGCATCTACTGGGCGCAGGAAGCGCTGGCGTTCGGCATGACCAAGCGGCCGAACGCGCTGAACTTCATCGAGGCATACGCCAAGTACAACATTCGTCGCTCGGTGAAGGATCGCGACCTGCGCCGCAAGCTGACCCCCAAGTACCGAATTGGGTGCAAGCGAATCCTGAACTCTTCCAGCTATTACGGTGCGGTAGCCGACCCGAAGACCAAACTGATCACAGACGGCATCTCCCGCATCACGCGCGACGGGATCGTCACCACCGACGGCACCGAACGCCAGGTGGATGTGATCGTGTACGCCACCGGCTTCCACGTCACCGACTCCTACACCTATGTCCAGATCAAGGGTCAGCACGGCGAGGACCTGGTCGACCGCTGGAACCGCGAGGGCATTGGCGCGCATCGCGGGATCACCGTCGCCGACGTGCCCAACCTATTTTTCCTGCTGGGTCCGAACACGGGGCTGGGCCACAACTCGGTGGTGTTCATGATCGAGTCCCAGATCCACTACGTTGCCGACGCGATCGCGAAGTGCGACAAGTTGGGAGCGCAGGCGCTGGCCCCGACCCGTGCCGCGCAGGACAGGTTCAACGACGAGTTGCAACGCAAGCTGGCCGGCTCGGTGTGGAACACCGGCGGCTGCCGCAGCTGGTACCTGGACGAGCACGGCAAAAACACCGTGCTGTGGGGCGGCTATACCTGGCAGTACTGGATGGCGACCCGCTCGGTCAAGCCGGACGAGTACCAGTTCTTTGGGGTGGGCAGCGGCTCGCGCGCCAAGCGGCCGGCGGTGGCCGTCCCCGGTTAGGCGCCGTTACGAGACGCGCGCGTTCAGTCGCTTGAGGGCCGCTTCGGCGCCGTTCCAGCCCGGGATGCCGGTGACCCCGGGACCCGGGTGGGTGCACTGGCCGCACAGGTAGAGCCCTTCGACCGGGGTGGCGAATTTGTCTTCGCCCTCCACGACACGGCCGGTCCACAACTGGTTGGGCTGGAGCAGGCCATGTGAGTAGTCACCGGCGTGTGCGCTGAAGGTGCTGCCGAAGTAGCGGTTGGAGAACACCACGCGGTTGGTGATGGAATCGGCGAACCCGGGCGCGAAGGTGTCGAAGATTTTCACGCAGGTGTCGGCGTACTGCTCTTTCCAGCTGCGGTTTTCGTCGGCGTCCAGGCCGGTGGGGAAGTACGGGGTGAAAATCGTCGCGCTGTGCTTGCCTTCCGGCGCCAGTGACGAGTCGACCATGCTCGGCACGTACAGGTAGGTCGGCGGGGCATCGGGAAGTTCGCCCTTACGGTATTGGTCCCACGCGTCGCTGATGTATTCCGCTGACGGCGCGTAGGCGACGGTGGGACACCGATGCCCTTGGTCTTGCATGTAGGGCTGCAGCCGCTCGATCCACTGCGGGGCTTCGTCAATGGTCAAGTGGGCCTGGATGTATCCGAGGTTGAAGTTGATTTCCTTGATTTTGCGAATGTAGTCACCCGGAAAATGTTGCGCGCCGGCCAGATTCACGAAGGTCGTGTAGGGATCGAGCGATGAGAGCACGGCGTCGGCGGAAATCGTTGTGCCGTCACGCAGTTCAACCCCGGTGGCACGCCCGTCGGTGACCAGGATGTGCTTGACGTGCTGCTTGAGCTTGACTTCGGCGCCTAACGATTCGGCGCGGCGGCACAGGGCCGCGCTCAGCGCGCCGATGCCGCCACGCGGCATGATGTATTCGACGTTACCGCCGCCGATCAGATAGTGGTAGAGCGTCGACGCATTCGAGCCGGGGGTCCAGGGGCCGCCGTCGAAAGCGTCGATGGACATCGCCGCTAGCGAGCCCTGTATGCAGCGGGCCTGGTCGGGCGCCAAGAAGCGGCGGACAGTGTCCATGGTGTTGCCGTACCACATCTGGGCGAAGTCGTGACGGTCCTCGGGGGTGGGCTGCGCGGCGATCACCTCGATGATGTCGAGCGGCGGACCGAACGCCGAGTCGACGAAATAGGGTGCATACCGTCCGATGTGCGCGAACAAGCCGCCGAGGGCCGCCGCGGTGTCGGGTCCGTGGTCCTCGAACAGGTGGCGGGCCATGCGTTCGAGGTCGTTGTACATCACGAACGGCGTGTCCTCGGCGGCGCCGAACGTGCAGGTGGACGTCCACTGATCCATCAACTCGAAGCCCCACTTGGTCAGCTCGAGCCGCTCGGTCATCTCTTTTCGCCAGATCAGCACCGCCCAGGCGCCGACGCTGTGCTTGTAGCCGTCGAACAGCTCGCGGGTCGCGGCCATCCCGCCGAGAAAGTTCGCCCGTTCCAGGACAAGCACTTTCGCGCCGCTTTTGGCCAGCACGTTGGCGGCAACGAGACCGTTGTGACCCGCCCCGATGACGATCGCGTCGTAGTCCGCCATGGTGTCCAGCCTTTCCGAATCCGGTGTCTCGCTTCACTTGACCGCACAATGTCATAGGTGACATATTGGCGTCAATACTGACATTCTGGGGGTGTCCGGGCCGTGAGATCCGTCGTCGGCGAGTACCGTGACCGCATGGTCGTCGTGACCCGTAGCGAACGCACGCGTCGGGCACTGCAGGAGGCGGCGATGCGCGTCGGTGCGTAAAGCTTTGGACGCGTTCCCCTTTGACTTTCGGATGGTCCGCGAGGCGGCCACCATCCGGTCGCGCGACCTCGACCAGGACATCATCACCGGCCACATTCGCCGGCTTCGTGATCAGCTCGCCGACGAGATCCGCAGCTTCATCGGCCAACGCTCCGTCACCACGACCGACGGCGCCATGATCGCCGACATCGCGGCGCAGAGCCTGGCCACCGCGGTGTTCGCCGCACTGGAAGCCTGGATGAACAAACCCGAACACGACATCGACGAACTGAGTCGCCTCACCGACATCGCGCTGAACGCCCTCGAAGACGGCCTCACTCATACCCTGCGGCACGCCGGACTGGACTAACGCAGGCCGCGGTGATCAGAGCGAAACAGCCTGCGGGACAAAATAATCGCCGTAGAATTCAGCGGCATGTTGCGTCCTGAAAGTTGGACTGGACTAGCGGGTGGAGAGGCCCGTCTGCCTGGCCTCGTCAGGCAAAGACCAGAGGTATAAGTCGATGGCGAAATCCTTTGGAGGGCAGCGGGAGTCCGATGCGGTTGTAGTACCGCCAATCGGCGTGCAACATAACGCGTCGGGAGGGAAGGGCCCCAACTTTGATCACGCGTGTGAATTAGGTAAGCATCAGGGCATGACCGGGCCAGTCCGGTCCAATTCCTCCGACAGGCCACCGTCTGTCTCAGCCGATGAGGAGCTATTGGTGGCCTCACCGGCGAACGTGCGAAAATTGCAACGGGCGCTATGGGCTGCGGCCAAGCAGTTTGAGGGTCGGCGTTTCCACGCCCTTTATGACCGTGTCCACCGGGGTGACGTCCTGTGGGAGGCGTGGGCGCGGGTAAGTACGAACAGGGGTGCGGCCGGGGTGGATCGGATCACCCTGGTCGCGGTGGAGGACTACGGCGTGGACCGCATGCTGCGTGAGTTGCTACCCGAAGGCTGCGTAACCATGTTCAGAAGATCATCGGCAAGCCGTGTGCGGGAAAACCGCACGCACGGATTGAAAGGGGGATGGGGAAACGGGTCTGCCCTGCAGACGCCGCGCCCCTGACTACCAATGGCCGATGTTCCGCTAGACACGCAAGAGCGCCTTGAGCTCTGTGATCTCCTCGACGAACTCGGCCCTTCCGTTCCTACCCTGCTCGAGGGCTGGACCGCTCACGATCTCGCCGCCCACATCGTGTTGCGAGAGCGCGATCTCGTTGCCGGCCCGTGCATCGTTCTACCCGGTCCCTTCCAGCGGTTCGCCGAGCGGCGCAGGGCCAAGTTGGCCCGCAGCAAGGATTTCACCTGGCTCGTCGCGCGGATCCGGTCCGGCCCGCCCACCGGGTTCTTCCGGATCGGATGGGTCCGCGCCTTAGCGAATCTAAACGAGTTCTTTGTTCATCACGAGGACGTTCGCAGAGCCAATAGGCGAGGGCCCCGTAGCTTGACGCCCGCAATGGATGCTGCCCTATGGCGAAACGTTCGCCGCGGCAGCCACTTCCTGAGTCGGCGGCTGCGCGCTTGCGGGCTCGAGATTGAGTGGGTCGGAACCGACGAGCGGGTGACGGTTCAACCAGGCGAACCGAAGGCTCGACTCAGCGGTCGGCCGGGCGAACTCCTGCTATACCTCTTTGGGCGCGGAGCCGCAGCGCAGGTCGAAGTCAGCGGACCACCGGAGGCCGTTGCCGCGGTGCATCGAACGCACTTCGGCATGTAAGCCGATCGCCTGTCTGCGAGGCGATGTAGCCGGTCGCCGACGTGGCCGACCTCGCGACACGCAAACACAACCTCTTGTGTTGCGCCGGCATGTCGTACCCCAGGGGTAGTGTCTGAACCATAAGTACCGCAGGCAAACCGTCCTGGTGAAGTGGGGTTCTGGTGACCGAAAACATGAAGTTGATCGACCGCGTCTCGGCGATCAACTGGAACCGTCTGCAAGACGACAAGGACGCCGAGGTCTGGGACCGGCTGACCGGCAACTTCTGGCTGCCCGAGAAGGTGCCGGTGTCCAATGACCTGCCGTCCTGGGGAACGCTGAACGCCGCCGAGAAGCAGCTGACCATGCGGGTGTTCACCGGGCTGACGCTGCTGGACACCATCCAGGGCACCGTGGGGGCGGTGAGCCTGATCCCCGATGCGCTGACCCCGCACGAGGAAGCCGTCCTCACCAACATCGCTTTCATGGAGTCGGTACACGCCAAGAGCTACAGCTCGATCTTCTCCACGCTGTGCTCGACCGCCGAGATCGACGACGCCTTCCGCTGGTCGGAGGAGAACCCCAACCTGCAACGCAAGGCCGAGATCGTCTTGCAGTACTACCGCGGCGACGAGCCGCTCAAGCGCAAGGTGGCCTCCACGCTGCTGG
This sequence comes from uncultured Actinomycetota bacterium, assembly GCA_963785625.1. Lineage (GTDB taxonomy): Bacteria > Actinomycetota > Actinomycetes > Mycobacteriales > Mycobacteriaceae > Mycobacterium. The sequence continues at coordinate 98,590 of CAWAWC010000007.1, forward strand.
AGAGCTTCCTCTTCTACTCCGGATTCTACCTGCCGATGTACTGGTCGAGCCGGGCCAAGCTGACCAACACCGCCGACATGATCCGGCTGATCATCCGGGACGAAGCCGTACACGGGTACTACATCGGCTACAAGTTCCAGCGCGGTCTGGCGCTCGTCGATGACGCCAAGCGTGCCGAACTCAAGGACTACACCTACGAGCTGCTCTTCGAGCTCCACGACAACGAGGTGGAGTACACGCAGGACCTCTACGACGAAGTCGGGCTGACCGAGGACGTCAAAAAGTTCCTGCGCTACAACGCGAACAAGGCGCTGATGAACCTCGGCTACGAGGCGCTATTCCCCCGCGACGAGACCGACGTGAACCCGGCCATCCTGTCGGCGCTGTCGCCCAACGCCGACGAGAACCACGACTTCTTCTCCGGCTCCGGCTCGTCGTACGTCATCGGCAAGGCCGTCGTCACCGAGGACGCGGACTGGGACTTCTAAACCCGCAGTTCAGCGACCCAATCGGCCCAAAATCGGCGGTTAGTTTCGTTGGGTCGGCGGCCTCTCGGTCGGTCGGCTCGCGGTCCCGTGCCCACCCCGTGCCCACATTTTGCCCACACTTTCCCGAGAGCGTGCGTCATGTAGGGCGGTCGCAACGGCTTCCAGGTCATCGTCGAACAGGTCCGCGTACGTGTCTAACGTCATCTTCGCGGAGGAGTGTTTGATATACGGGTGATCTGAGCATCTTCTGAACCGCTTTCGGCTGGCGATGGCGCACGCGCGGTCGCTTCCGCGGCCGCCGTCAGCCCGGCGGGCGTGTACGCGGAGGCGGCCGATGATCGCGACGGCGTCCCCGAACTCGTCGCGCAGTCGGTCCAGCTCGCGCCGCTCGTGCTCGTTACCGAGAGCGACGGTCCGCGCGAACAGCCCGTCCTCGACGTCGACGGCCGGGCCCCAGCCAAGTTTGGCGTCGACGTCCCGCAGCAGCGCGTATTCACAGCGGGCGGCGGCCGCAAGGTCCGACGCGCTGTAGACGATGCTGGCGCCGGTGACGAACACAGCAGCAACTGTAGGTGGGAAGTCCGACGGCAGCGCGGATCTGTGCGGCCGCTCGCTGAGCCACGCTAGAGCGTGCGCCTAGCGGAACATGTCTAAGTTCATATCTGCGTGGTCGCATCTACATGCGTTGGCGAAAAAGCTGGGCGGTATGATTGGATGACGAGGGTCGGATTTTGTAGCGAGTTGGCGTCGGCTTCCGTCTGTTAGCACGTTCTGCTGGCGAATAGCCGACGGTTTCCCCAGTCCGTCGATCTTAGATTTACTGCGCCAATGCTTAGCCCGCCTTACCCGTACGGTTGCGCATCATACTCAAAATTTTCAGTCGCTCCATTCATGTCAATCGCATAATTGCAGCCATCCGCACCCTGCTGTTTCCGCGGTGTTCCGTCGACGCATAGTCGATCAAATCTAGTTTGCGAATTGTGTTCGAAACACGGACAGAAGCGCGTAGCGTACCCAATTATCTGAATACTTGCCGTGAGGCCGGTCCACCCCCTGGTGATGGGAGCTGTAGATGTCGTCTTTCATGGTTGCAATTCCTGAGGCTCTGGCCTCAGCGTCGGCGGATTTGACCAGCCTCGGATCGACGATCGGGGAGGCCAACGCGGCGGCGGCGGGCTCCACCACGCAGGTGGTCGCTGCGGCCCAGGATGAGGTATCGGCGGCGATCTCGGCGCTGTTCGGCAACTACGGCCAGACGTATCAGGCGCTGAGCGCGCGGGTGGCGCAGTATCACGCGCAGTTTGTGCAGGCTTTGAACTCAGGGGGGCTCACGTACGCGGCCGCGGAGGCCGCCAACGCCTTGCCGCTGCAGACGGCGGCGCAGGGTGTGTCGGCGATGGTGGGCGATCAGGGTGGGGTGTCGGCGGCGGCCGCACAGTTGACGCCGGGGGCGTCCCTGAGGCAGATGGTGCAGGCTCTGCCGAACGTGGGCAACGGCAACATCGGCAACGCCAACGTGGGCATGGGCAATATCGGCATCGGCAACCTGGGCTTCGGCAACACCGGCATCTTGAACCTTGGCGGTGGCAACATCGGCGTCCGAGACGTTGGTTTCGGCAACTTTGGCAGTCACAACATTGGCGGCGGAAACACCAACAACCACAACATCGGCTTCGGAAACACCAACACCGGCGGTAAGACGGGCTTTAACTTCGGCTTGGGCAACACCGGCAACAACAACACCGGCTTCGGCAACTCCGGCGCCGGCAACTCCGGTGGCGGCAACACCGGCACCGGGAACGTCGGCTTCGGCAATAGCGGCAGCTACAACCAGGGCTTCGGGCTTACCGGCAACCACGAGATCGGTGTCGGCGGTACCTACTACAACACGGCAACTGGCCAGTTCGTTCAGGGAGGGCTGAACTCGGGCAGCGGCAACATGGGCTTCGGCAACTCCGGCACCAACAACATGGGCCTGTTCAACTCCGGCAGCGGCAACGTCGGCATCTTCAGCTCCGGCACCAATACCCTGAAACCGGGCAGCATGAACGGCTTCGGTATCGGCAACTCCGGCACCGGCGTCATCGGCATCGGGAACTCGGGCACGCTGAACTGGGGCATCGGCAACTCGGGCATGGGAGACACCGGACACTTCAACGCCGGGACGTTCGACACCGGCGGCGGGAACGCGGGCTCCTTGAACACCGGGCACTGGAATTCGGGTTCGATTAATACGGGTCTCGGGAATGCGGGCCTCGTCAACACCGGTATCGGGAACGCGGGCCTTGTCAACACCGGCTTTGGTGGCATCGGCGACACCGGCCAGGTGAACTCGGGCTACTACAACAACGTCCCCTCCGGTGTCAGCGGCGTCTCCGGCATCGGAAACACCTTCAGCGGCAGCGCCAACGGCTTCGTCAACGGCGACATATCGGGCTTCATGAACACGGTCCACGCCGCACCCGGATTCACACTCACAACACCTTTCGGACCGATCACGTTCCCACCGCTCATTAACGGCGAGGTGTCGGGCATTTTCAACAACGTTGTCACGCAGCCCTTCCCCAACCCCTTACCCTTTGGGCCGGCGACGATCGATGGTGCCGTTAGCGGCTACGTCTCGGGGGTGAACAACTATGGCAGCCTCACGGTGGGTCCGTTCGGAGCCCTGGCGCAGCTTCAGAAGCTGAGTTTGTGAATCCCGGCTGACGCGGCAATTTTGGTCGGTCGTTCGCTAAACCTGGCCGGCTGAAGCACCCGGCCCGGCTCACCGGTGCTGGGGGATACCGAGTCGTTGCAGATCATTGCACCGGTGAGGTCGCCGGAGTGGTCCCCGGCTTCGGCATCTTGGGCACCGATAGCCCGCGCTTGTTCGACTCGGGTTCGCCTGCACTCGGGTGCGCCTGCAAGGGCAAACTGTTTGGCGCGAAACCGCTGCCGGATTGTGGCTAATCAGCGACGCCGCAGTGAAATGTCGGTGGCGTTAGCCGTCGGCTTCGCTGAAAAGTGAGACTCCGCGGCGGTCGCAGTCTTAGGGTCCCGTTGTTGCTTGTGCAGTCGGGCTGGGAGAAGGACGGCTCTGATGAGCTTCATGACCTTCGCCGGAGATCAATTCGTTGCGGATGTTTTCGGGTGCGGGGTCGGCGCCGATGTTAGAGGCGGCGGGGGCATCGTTCCTCAAAGGCCGCCCTCAAATGCTTTAGCTGCTTAATGGTTCAATAGGTGAAACGAATAGGGTTAATGCTTTAGCCGCTTAATGGTTTAACGAGTGAACGAATATGGAGTTAACGGACCTGGCCCTCGCTCACCCGCAGGCAGTCACCCTGCTTGAGCCAGCGAGCAGCTAGCCGTGACCGCGCCACAGGGACCACAGGCATCTGACCTGCAGACCTTCCTCGGCGCGAACGCCTCAGTAAACAGTAAACCCCGACCAAGGGGCCGGAGCAATGATCAGAACCTGTGGATGGCCCTCGGCCTGGTGACGCGAAGGGGCGCACCTTCCCGAGGATGATCTGAGAGTCCAAGTAGGTCTGATCAAGAGCCGGCGTTGGCGCGCTGGTTCGGGAAGGTACGCCCATGCTCACGGTAGTTCACGACCAGGAATCATCCAACGAGAAGAACCCCGGTGTCGGTCGGTCGTTGCTCGATGGGATCGTTCGCGATGGTGCCCAGCAGATGCTCACGGCCGCGTTGCTCGGTGAAGTCGCCGCCTACATCGAGCAGTTCGGTGACCAGGTCGACGAGGCGGGCCACCGTCTGGTGGTGCGTAACGGCTACCACCAGCAACGGGAGGTGCTCACGGCCGCTGGGGCGGTGACGGTGGCGGCGCCGCGCGTCAACGACCGCCGTGTCGATCCGGATTCCGGTGAACGGCAACGGTTCGCCTCGGCGATCCTGCCGGCGTGGGCGCGTAAGTCGCCGCGGATGACCGAGGTGCTGCCGCTGCTGTACCTGCACGGACTGTCCACCGGGGATTTCGGCCCGGCGCTGGAGCAGTTCCTCGGAACGGGGGCGGGAGTGTCCGCGGCCTCGATCACCCGGCTGAACGCGCTGCACCTGGTCGCCCTCGTCCGTGCCGGCGCGGTCTTCAGCAAGGCAAACTGTCGAACGCCCCGTCGACATCACACCCGACACATCAAACGCCGAGCCGGAAACCGCGGGATCGGAGGTCGCCTGAAACTCGCTGATCCACAGGTCTTGACGATATCTCTCGCTAAGGCGCCAAGGGCTGCCAGCCTCGTAGAGTCTCCGCTGTGGGATTCAAGGTCTATGGATACAAGTCTGAGCCGTTCGACGAGTTTGGCGACGGGGACAGGTACAAGGTGATCGAAGGCGGCGCACTGGAGATTTGGCACGAGGACGGGTCGAAGTTGACCATCAGCCCGACGCGCTGGGGTTGGGTAGAGGAAGACGCGCCCCAATCCTGAGGACACGGCCCGCGCACGCATGAGCCGCTCCCACCCCAGTCGCCGCATTCGCTGAACTCCGCCAGTGACCGTCAGACCGATCCGAAAGCTGGCGACGACCATCCCGGTCTGACCGGCCCCGGGAGAGTCCACTCCGGATTTCCTCGCGCGGGCAATGAGGGAAGACCACGGGTTCACGGTGTCTGGGCAGAGCCTACTTGCCCCAGATGTGGTGGAGGGCCAGGAGTGAACAAAGGGCCGCGCTGCTACACCTCCTGCAGCTCGATGACCGCCGAGGTCTTCGGCGATCTCCTGGGCCCGAGGCGATGCCATGACGGCGGTCATTCTGTACCCCTATTGATCGGCGTGGCGTGCCCACATCGTGCCCACATTCTGCCCACAGTTACAGATATCTCTTGTGGTCCAGCGTGATGTATTTGTGCAGGTAATGCCGTTTTCGACCCCCTGACCAGGTAGGCGAGCAGAACCACGACTTCTTCTCCGGCTCCGGCTCGTCGTACGTGATCGGCAAGGCCGTCGTCACCGAGGACGCGGACTGGGACTTCTGATCAGACCGTGAACAGAGCATGAATTGTCCGGATCCGGCGACGCCACGGTGGCGCCGTTGATGCCCCTGCCGTGAGACTGATGGGGTGACGAAACCCGCCTCTCACACCCACAAGCATCACCACTTTTGCCGTTCGGTCGTGCGCTGGCTGACAGCCGGATATCCCGAGGGAGTCCCAGGGCCCGACCGGGTGCCACTGATGGCGCTCCTGCGGAGCACACCGCTGACCGAAGAGCAGATCAAAGAGGTGGTTCACGAAATCACCGCTGACGGATCCCGCGCTACCGCTGACGGCGTGATCGACCGTGACGAGATCGCCGAATTCATCTCCGGCATGACGCATTATGACGCCGGGCCGGAGAACGTCATCCGGGTGGCCACCAGGTTGGCCGCCGCCGGCTGGCCGCTAGCCGGTATCGACGTCAGCGAGGTGATTCCCGGCGACGAGGACGCGGAAGCGGCCGAAATGGCGGCACGAGGCTCCGAGTCCGACGAAGAGGCCTCAGAGGTCGCCTCATAGCTTCGAGATGTCGATGACGAAGCGGTAGCGCACGTCGCTGGCCAGCACCCGCTCGTAGGCCTCGTTCACGTAATCCGGCTCGATGACCTCGATCTCGGGCGTCACGCCGTGCTCGGCGCAGAAATTCAGCATCTCCTGGGTCTCGGCGATGCCGCCGATGTTCGACCCGGACAGGCTGCGCCGCGCCAGCGCCAACGCGAAAGCCGGCACCGGCATCGGGTGCTCCGGGATGCCAAGCTCGACCAGCGTGCCGTCGACGTCGAGCAGGTTCAGGTAGTCGCCGAGCTTCAGGTTCGCCGACACGGTGTTCAGGATCAGGTCGAAGCTGCCGCGCAAGTTGCGGAAAGTGTCGCGGTCGGAAGTCGCGTAGTAGTTGCTGGCGCCCAACCGCAGCCCGTCCTCCATCTTCTTCAGGGACTGGGACAGCACGGTCACTTTGGCGCCCATCGCCGCGCCCAGCTTGACGCCCATGTGGCCCAGCCCGCCGAGGCCGATGATCGCCAGGCGGTTGTCCTTCCCGGCTTTCCAGTGCCGCAGCGGCGAGTAGAGCGTGATCCCGGCGCACAGCAGCGGCGCCGCCTTGTCGAGCGGCAGCGAGTCGGGAATGCGCACGACGAAGTTCTCGTCGACGACGATCGCCTGGCTGTAGCCGCCCATCGTCGGCTGGCCGTCTTTGTCGATCGAGTTGTAGGTGAAGGTCGCGCCCCGTCTGCAGTACTGCTCGAGCCCCGCGACACAGCAGTTGCACTCACCGCAGGAGTTCACCATGCAACCCACCCCGACGTGGTCACCCACCTTGTGTTTCGTGACCTCGGAGCCCACCGCGCTTACCACGCCGGCGATCTCGTGGCCTGGAACCACCGGGTAATTCGGCTTGCCCCACTCGGATTTGACGGTGTGGATGTCGGAGTGGCAGATCCCGACGAACTTGATGTCGATCGCGACGTCGTGCGGACCCGGGTCGCGGCGGTCGATGGTGGTCTTGGTCAGTGGCTCGGTGGCCGACGTGGCGGCGTACGCCGAAACAGTGCTCATTCGAAATCCCTCTTTAATATCGTTTTTAATATCGTTTGCGTCGTCGAAAAGTTTAGCTAAGGTAACGTTCCCCGGCCACTCGGCTGGGTGGCGCCCGACTACCAGCTTATGAATGGGCACCCACCGGCGGCCCGGCGGCTAGTTGATCGGGGCGTTGAGCAGGCGCAGATCGTCGAGGATGCCGCGGGCCGCGACCAATCCCTCACCGGTTTGCCAAACCTCGTCGTTGACCACGTAGACCCGGTTGTCGCGGTTGGCGGACAACTTGCGCCAGGCATCGCTGTCCAAGACGGTGGCGGCGCGCTCCGCGGCAGCGGGTGAGGCGCACGACACGTAGACGACGTCGGCGTCGGCGACGGACAGATCCGGCGTCTGGGCCAGCTCGGCCTCGGTGGCGCCGATCTCCACGTAGGGCTTGTCGGTGAAGCGCTGGGAGGCCGGCCGGTCCACCCCGGCCGCGGTGAGCACGCTGGCCGGGAAATTGTTTGCCCCGTACACCCGAATGGTGGTGGTGGTCAGCTGAACGATCGACGCCTGGAAGTGCGCGGCATCGTGCGCGGCCCCGACCTGACTGGCACGTCGCTCGAATGCGGTGATGAGCCCGTCGACCGCGGCGCCGCGCCCGGTGGCGGTGCCGACGCCACGCAGGTTGTCTTCCCACGCCGCACCCGGCGCCGCCGTGAAGACCGTCGGCGCGATGGCGGCCAGCTGCGGGTACAACGTCGGCGTCAACCCCTGCGATCCCAGAATCAGGTCCGGATGAGCCGCCGCGATGCGGCCCAGATCCGGGTTGGTCCGGGTTCCGGCGCCGGGCACGTCGTACACCGCGCTACCCAGATAGGAGGGCTGACCGGAGGAGCCGTCCCGCAATGCGGCGGCGACCACCCGCGATTGCAGGCCGAGCGCGCACAGCGCGTCGAGCTGGTCACCGGAAAGCACCACGATGCGCTGCGCCTCCGCGGGCACCTGCACCACCTCAGGGTTGACTCCGGCCGCATTGTGGGCCTGACGTGTCGCCGGCCCCGGGTCGGCCGTCGCGGCATCTCGCGCACACGACTCGTCTGGCCGGCGATCGTTGCCCAGCACGCCGGCGCCGGCGATCTGGGTGGTGGGTGTCACCAGCGATCGACTCGACGCCCTGGTGCCCTGCCCGGACCCGCAGCCGCCGCAAAACAGGGCGACCGCCGCGACCGAGGCGCCCGCCGTGAACAGCCGAGCGAGTCGGGTACCGCCGGAAAGCACGCGTCCGACGCTAACACCCGGCCCACCGGACGAAGCGTTTCCCGGACGACCCGCCGGGCCGGATGTCCCATATACGACAGTTTGTAGGACCAACCCGGCCGCGCAGATGACCGAAGGCTAAGCTTGCTCAATGACGCTGTCCGGGACGGATGTTTGGAGGAGCTGTTGACAGCCGAAGCGCCCTCGCTGCAAGTACTCGAGGCCACCCGCCCGTATCCGGCCCGCACGGGGCCCAAGGGGAACCTCGCCTACAAGCTGGTCACCACCACCGATCACAAGATGATCGGCATCATGTACGTGGTCACCTGCTTTGTCTTCTTTTTCGTCGGTGGCCTGCTGGCGCTGCTGATGCGCACCGAGTTGGCCGCGCCCGGTCTGCAATTCCTGTCGAATGAGCAGTACAACCAGCTGTTCACCATGCACGGCACGATCATGCTGCTGTTCTATGCCACCCCGGTTGTGTTCGGTTTCGCCAACCTGGTGCTGCCGCTTCAGATCGGCGCGCCCGACGTGGCGTTCCCGCGGTTAAACGCGTTTTCGTTCTGGCTGTTCCTGTTCGGTGCGACGATCGGGATGGCGGGCTTCGTAACCCCGGGCGGTGCCGCCGAATTCGGATGGACCGCCTACACCCCGTTGAGCGACGCCGTGCACTCACCGGGCGCCGGCGGCGACCTGTGGATCATGGGCCTGGCCGTTGCCGGTTTGGGCACCATCCTGGGCGCGGTCAACATGATCACCACCGTGGTGTGCATGCGCGCGCCCGGGATGACGATGTTCCGGATGCCGATCTTCACCTGGAATATCCTGGTGACGTCGATCCTGATCCTCGTCGCCTTCCCGCTGCTGACCGCGGCGTTGTTCGGGCTGGCCGCCGACCGGCACCTGGGCGCCCACATTTATGACGCGTCCAATGGCGGAGTTCTGTTGTGGCAGCACCTGTTCTGGTTCTTTGGCCACCCCGAGGTGTACATCATCGCCCTGCCGTTCTTCGGCATCGTCACCGAGATCTTCCCGGTGTTTTCCCGCAAGCCTGTCTTCGGTTACACCACCCTGGTCTACGCGACGCTGTCGATCGCTGCACTGTCGGTCGCGGTGTGGGCGCACCACATGTTCGCCACCGGAGCCGTTCTGCTGCCGTTCTTTTCGTTCATGACCTATTTGATCGCGGTGCCGACCGGGATCAAGTTCTTCAACTGGATCGGCACCATGTGGAAGGGCCAGCTGAGCTTCCAGACGCCGATGCTGTTCTCGGTGGGCTTCTTGGTGACCTTCCTCCTGGGAGGCCTGACTGGTGTGTTGCTGGCCAGCCCGCCGCTGGACTTCCACGTGACCGACACCTACTTCGTGGTGGCCCACTTCCACTACGTGCTGTTCGGCACGATCGTGTTCGCGACCTTCGCGGGGGTCTACTTCTGGTTCCCGAAGATGACCGGTCGCCTCCTGGACGAGAAGCTGGGCAAGCTGCACTTCTGGTTGACGTTCATCGGCTTTCACACCACTTTCCTGGTGCAGCACTGGCTGGGGGATGAGGGTATGCCGCGCCGCTACGCCGACTACCTGCCCACCGACGGCTTCCAGGGCTTGAACATCGTCTCGACGATCGGTGCCTTCATCCTGGGCGCGTCGATGTTCCCGTTCGTCTGGAACGTCTTCAAGAGCTGGCGCTATGGCGAGGTCGTGACGGTTGACGACCCGTGGGGTTACGGCAATTCCTTGGAATGGGCGACGAGTTGCCCGCCGCCGCGGCACAACTTCACCGAGCTGCCCCGGATCCGTTCGGAGCGGCCGGCTTTCGAGTTGCACTATCCGCACATGGTGGAACGGATTCGCGCCGAGGCCCATGTGGGCCGAGCTCATGGCCCGGCGAGCGGGGACGTCACTCGGCCGACGACGTAAGCGTTCGCAGCTAATGGACTGTCTCGTCGGCAATTTCGGGTGACCACGCCACCTAAGGTGTCGGTGCTGATCACCGTCACCGGTGTGGACCAACCGGGCGTGACGTCGGCGCTCTTCGAAGTGCTGTCGCGGCACGGTGTCGAGTTGCTCAATGTCGAGCAGGTGGTGATCAGGAACCGGCTGACCCTGGGTGTGCTGGTCTGCTGCTCGCCCGACGTCGCGGACGGCACCGAGTTGCGCCGTGACGTCGAATCCGCAGTCCGCGGCGTGGGTCTCGACGTCAGCATCGAGCGCAGCGACGACGTGCCGATCATCCGGGATCCGTCGACGCACACCATTTTCGTGCTGGGCCGGCCGATTACCGCCGGCGCTTTCAGTGCGGTGGCCCGCGAGGCGGCGGCGCTGGGCGTCAACATCGACCTCATCCGCGGCGTCTCCGATTATCCGGTCACCGGCCTGGAGTTGCGGGTCTCGGTGCCGGCGGGCGCCGATGCTCGGCTGCGGACGGCGCTGAACCGGGTCTCCTCGGACCAAGGCGTGGACGTCGCGGTGGAGGAGTACAGCCTGGAGCGGCGGGCCAAACGGCTCATCGTGTTCGACGTGGACTCGACGCTGGTTCAGGGCGAGGTCATCGAGATGCTGGCAGCTCATGCCGGCGCCGAGGGCGCGGTCGCCGCCATCACCGAGGCCGCGATGCGCGGTGAGCTGGATTTCGCGCAGTCGCTGCAGCAGCGGGTGGCGACCCTGGCGGGCCTGCCCGCCACGGTGATCGACGAGGTGGCCGAGCAGCTCGAGCTGATGCCAGGTGCCCGCACCACACTGCGGACGTTGCGGCGGCTGGGTTATTACTGCGGCGTGGTATCGGGTGGGTTCCGACAAATCATCGAACCGTTGGCGGAGGAGCTTATGCTGGACTTCGTCGCCGCCAACGAGCTGGAGATCGTCGACGGGAGACTCACCGGCCGCGTGGTCGGCCCGATCATCGACCGAGCCGGCAAGGCCGAGGCGCTGCGGGGCTTCGCGCAACAGGCTGGGGTACCGATGGCGCAGACTATCGCCGTCGGCGACGGCGCCAACGACATCGACATGCTGGCCGCCGCCGGGCTGGGTGTGGCGTTCAACGCCAAGCCGGCCTTGCGGGAGGTCGCCGATGCGTCGCTGAGCCACCCCTATCTGGACACGGTGCTGTTTTTGCTGGGCGTGACGCGCGGCGAGATCGAGGCCGCCGACGCTGTCGACGGCGAGGTGCGCCGGGTGGAAATCCCGCCGGAGTGACTGGCCGACCAGACGCAAAAGCCCCCATTTCTCAGCGAAATCGGGGGCTTTTGCGTCTGGTCGCGAGAGGCGGCGACCCGGGACGTATTCGGGCGCCGGGGTACGGCACGATGGTCGGGTGCCCGAAAACGGAAGCGAGTCAGCCGACCCCGATCTGCTGATCGACTTTCACGGCGTTTCGCTGCGCCGTGGCGGGCGGGTTCTGGTCGGTCCGCTGGACTGGGCCGTCGAACTCGACGAGCGCTGGGTGATCGTCGGCCCCAACGGGGCCGGCAAGACGTCGCTGCTGCGGATCGCCGCGGCGGCTGAGCATCCGTCGGCGGGCGTGGCCTTCGTGCTGGGGGAGCGGCTGGGCCGGGTCGACATGTCGGAGTTGCGGGCGCGGATCGGGCTGAGCTCGTCGGCGTTGGCGCAGCGGGTGCCCGACGACGAGCTGGTCCGCGACCTCGTCGTCTCGGCCGGCTACGCCGTGCTGGGCCGGTGGCGGGAACGCTACGAGGACGTCGACTACCGCCGAGCGGTCGACATGCTTGAGAGCCTGGGCGCCGAGCACCTCGCGGACCGCACCTACGGGACGCTGTCGGAGGGGGAGCGCAAGCGAGTGCTGATCGCCCGCGCGCTGATGACCGACCCGGAACTGCTGCTGCTCGACGAACCGGCCGCCGGACTCGACCTGGGCGGCCGCGAGGAGTTGGTGGCCCGGTTGACCGACCTGGCCGCCGATCCCGACGCGCCCGCACTGGTGCTGGTCACCCACCATGTCGAGGAGATACCGCCCGGCTTCAGCCACTGCATGCTGCTCTCGGAGGGCCGGGTGGTCGCGGCGGGTTTGCTGCCCGACGTGCTGACCGGCGAGAACCTGTCCATCGCGTTCAACCAGTCGATCGCCCTCGAAGTCGTCGACGGGCGGTATTTCGCCCGCCGTGTCCGCTCCCGCGCTGCCCACCGGAGGGGCTGATGACCGCACCGAACGACCAATCTCCCCTTGTGCCTCCTCTTATTCCAAGGCCGGCCGCCACCGTGATGCTGGTCCGCGACACGGCCGACGGCTCAAAGACTGGGTTAGCGGTGTTCTTGATGCGCCGGCACGCGAAGATGCACTTCGCCGCGGGAACGATGGTGTTCCCTGGCGGCGGCGTCGACGACCGTGACCGCAACGCCGACATCGCGTGGGCCGGGCCGCCGCCGCAGTGGTGGGCGCAGCGGTTCGGCATCGAACCCGACCTGGCCGAGGCGCTGGTCTGCGCCGCCGCCCGCGAGACCTTCGAGGAGTCGGGGGTGTTGTTCGCCGGGCCGGCCGCCGACCCGGACGGCATCGTCGGCGACGCCTCGGTGTACCGCGAAGCCCGCCACCAGTTGGCGCAGGGATCGCTGTCGTTCGCGGACTTCCTGCGCGGCGAAAAACTGGTGCTGCGGTCCGATCTGCTGCGGCCCTGGGCCAACTGGGTCACCCCGGAGGCCGAGCGCACCCGCCGCTACGACACCTATTTCTTCGTCGGCGCCCTGCCGGAGGGCCAGCGGGCCGACGGTGAGAACACCGAATCCGACCGCGCCGGCTGGACGACGCCGCAGGCCGCCATCGACGACTTCGCCGCGGGCCGTAGCTTCTTGTTGCCGCCGACCTGGACGCAGCTGGACTCACTCGCGGGTCGCACCGTTGCCGACGTGCTGGCCGTCGAGCGCCAGATCGTGACGGTGCAGCCGAACTTGGAGATCAAAGGGGACAACTGGGTTTTCGAGTTCTTCGACTCCGACCGCTACCACCAGGCACGCAAGGCGGGCGGGATGGGGTGGCCGCTATGACCGCTCCGGTGAGCGAGTTCGTCAGCGTCGTGGTCAGCGACGGCTCCCAGGACGCCGGCCTGGCCATGTTGCTGCTGTCGCGGCCACCGACCAACGCCATGACCCGTCAGGTTTACCGCGAGATCGTGGCCGCGGCCCACGAGCTGGGCCGACGCGACGACGTGGTCGCGGTGATCCTGTTCGGCGGGCAGGAAATCTTCTCCGCCGGCGACGACATGCCCGAGTTGCGGACGCTGACGGCGGCGGAGGCCGAGGTCGCGGCCCGGGTGCGGCAGGAAGCCGTCGCCGCCGTGGCCGCCATTCCCAAGCCGACAGTGGCCGCGATCACCGGATACGCGCTGGGCGCCGGGCTCACCCTCGCCCTGGCCGCCGACTGGCGGGTCAGCGGCGACAACGCCAAGTTCGGTGCCACCGAGATCCTGGCCGGCCTGGTTCCCGGCGGTGGCGGACTGGCGCGCCTGACCCGCGCGGCCGGGGTGAGCAGGGCCAAGGAGCTGGTGTTCAGCGGGCGCTTCGTCGACGCCGAGGAGGCGTTGGGGCTGGGCCTGATCGACGAGATGGTGGCCCCTGACGACGTGTACGACGCCGCGGCGGCGTGGGCACGCCGTTTTCTCGACGGCCCGCCACGGGCGCTGGCCGCCGCCAAGGCCGGCATCAATGACGTCTTCGAACTGGGGCCCGCCGAGTTGCTGGCGGCCGAACTGCGCCGTTACGCCGACGTGTTCGCCGCGGGGCCGGGTTCCCCGCATCCCGCCGGCGGTTAGGCTGCCCTACATGACGACGAGCTCGACCGACGCCGTGCCCAACCCACATGCCACCGCCGAGCAGGTGGCCGCCGCTCGGCAGGACAGCAAGCTCGCCCAGGTGCTCTACCACGACTGGGAGGCTGAAAACTACGACGATAAGTGGTCGATATCGTATGACCAGCGCTGCATCGACTACGCACGCGGCCGGTTCGACGCCATCGTGCCCGACGAGGTCACCCGGGAGCTGCCCTACGGCCGTGCCCTCGAATTAGGTTGCGGCACAGGTTTTTTCCTGCTCAATCTGATCCAGTCCGGTGTTGCCCGGCGCGGATCGGTCACCGACCTGTCACCCGGCATGGTGAAGGTCGCCACCCGCAACGGGCGGTCGCTGGGCCTGGACATCGACGGCCGCGTGGCCGACGCCGAAGGCATCCCATATGCCGACGACACCTTCGACCTGGTGGTCGGCCACGCCGTGCTGCACCACATTCCCGATGTGGAGCTGTCGTTGCGCGAGGTGATTCGAGTGCTGCGGCCGGGCGGCCGGTTCGTCTTCGCCGGCGAGCCGACCACCGTCGGTAACGGCTACGCGCGTGCGCTGGCGGACCTGACGTGGAACGTCACCATCCGAGCGGTGAAGCTGCCTGGACTGGGCAGCTGGCGCCGTCCACAGGCCGAGCTCGACGAGAGCTCGCGGGCGGCGGCCCTGGAGTGGGTGGTCGACTTGCACACTTTCGAACCGCGTGAACTGGAACGCATGGCGACCAACGCGGGTGCCGTAGAGGTTCGCACCGCCAGTGAGGAGTTCACCGCCGCGATGCTCGGGTGGCCGGTCCGCACGTTCGAAGCGACGGTGCCGCCCGGCAAGCTCGGCTGGGGCTGGGCCAAGTTCGCGTTCGGCAGCTGGAAAGCGCTGAGCTGGGTGGACGCCAACGTCTGGCGACACGTCGCACCCAAGGGCTGGTTCTACAACGTGATGCTCACCGGGGTCAAACCCTCCTGAGCGCTGGGCTCACCTTCGGCACCGACGACGTCGGTTACCTGCGGTCGGCATCGGGTGCCGCGGCGCTGGCGGCGGTCGCCGAACTCGAACTGACGGACGCCACCCGCGTCGCCGACGTCGCCGCCGTGCGGTCGCGATTCGGCGACCGGGCAGCGGTGCTGGTGGAGACGACGCTGCTGCGGCGGCGCGCCGCCGAGAAGCTCAGCGGGCTCGGTGACGTGTCCAGATGGCTGTTCACCGACGAGGCACTGCAGCAAGCCACGGCGGCCCCGGTCGCTGTGCACCGGGCGGAGCGGCTGGCGCGGGCGGGAATGGTGGTGCACGACGCGACCTGTTCGATCGGCACCGAATTGGCCGCGCTGCGGGCCGCGGGGGTCGGGGCGGTGGGGAGC
This sequence comes from uncultured Actinomycetota bacterium, assembly GCA_963785625.1. GTDB lineage: Bacteria > Actinomycetota > Actinomycetes > Mycobacteriales > Mycobacteriaceae > Mycobacterium. Next base: position 113,964 of record CAWAWC010000007.1, read on the forward strand.
GACATCGACTCGGTGCGGCTGGCGATGGCGCGCAACAACCTGGGGGAGGCGGCCTCTCTCTGCCGCGCGGACGCCCTGCATCCGGTGACGCGCGACGCGGTGGTGTTCGTCGACCCGGCGCGCCGGCAGGGCGGGCGGCGGCGCTTCGGCATCGACGACTACCAGCCCGGCCTGGGTCGGCTGATGGACACTTACCGCGACCGGGATTTCGTCGTAAAGTGTGCTCCCGGAATAGATTTCGAGCAAGTGCGGGGCCTCGGCTTCGACGGCGAGATCGAGGTGACGTCATACCGGGGCTCGGTCCGGGAAGCGTGCCTGTGGTCCGTCGGGTTGGCGCAGCCGGGCGTCCGGCGGCGGGCGAGCGTCTTGGATCGCCGCGAACAGGTCACCGACACCGAACCGGACGACTGCCCGGTGGGGCCGGCCGGGCGGTGGATCGTCGACCCCGACGGCGCCGTCGTCCGCGCCGGCCTGGTGCGCCATTACGGCGCCCGGCACGGGCTGTGGCAACTCGACCCGGACATCGCCTACCTGTCCGGCGATCGGTTGCCGCCGGGAGTCCGGGGGTTCGAGGTGCTCGAGCAGATGGCATTCGACGAGCGGCGGCTCCGGCAGGCGCTGTCGGCGCTGGACTGCGGCGCGCTGGAGATCCTGGTCCGCGGTGTACAGGTCGACCCCGACGCGCTGCGGCGCCGGTTGCGCCCGCGCGGCGGCCGGCCCCTGTCGGTCGTGATCACCCGCATCGGCGCCGGGCCCGCGGGCCACGCGACGGTGTTCGTCTGCCGTCCCTCCCGATAGTGCCGGGTACGCTGGCTGCGGGGACTCTCCCAGGCGCACAGCCCTTTTAGTCTGCGAGGACATTCCGACGATGCGTTATCTGCTGGCGGCCGCGCTGCTCGCGCCGGCGGTCCTGGTGAGCTGGCAGGCGCCATCATCGGTTTGGGCCGCGCCACCGTCGTGCGCCGCTCTGGGGGGCGCGGTCGAGGCCGGGCAGATGTGTCGCGTGCACGCCACCGCTCCCACCTACACGATCAACATGGCGTTCCCGATGGACTACCCCGACGAACAGGCGCTGACCGACTACATCACCCAGAACCGCGACGGGTTCGTCAACGTCGCCCAGAGTTCCGGCAGCCGCGACCAGCCCTACCAAATGGACGCCAGCACCGAGCAACACAGCTCCGGACAACCACCGCAAAACACGCGCAGCGTCGTGCTGAAGTTCTTCCAGGACGTCGGGGGAGCGCACCCGTCCACCTGGTACAAGGCGTTCAACTACAACCTGGGGACAAAACAGCCGATCACCTTCGACACCCTGTTCGTACCGGGTGCCACGCCGCTGGACAGCATCTTCCCGATGGTCCAGAGCGACCTGGAACGCCAAAATCCCCTGGGTGCGGCGATCCTGCCGTCGACCGGGCACGACCCGTCGCACTATCAGAACTTCGCCATCACCGACGATCAGCTGATCTTCTACTTCGCCCCCGGTGAGATGCTGCCGGCGTTCGCCGGCCCGGCCCAGGCCCCGGTGCCCCGCAACGCCGTCCCGCCTTTGGCACTCTGAGGGCTAGAAGTGGATGCCCGACTGTGGGGCTTAGGCACGAAAAACCGATGGTTTTCATGCATAGGCCCCACGGTCGGCGTCCTGAGTGACCGGCTGCACTGGGGCCACTCGACTCGGGCCTGCTGAATAAGTGGTGTTTGGGGGCGGGGTGCCCCGGGGCGCTCTGCGGCGCTGGTTTGAAGTCAGACCGCGAGGGTCGACAGTGAGAGGTCACCCCGCCGTGTCAAGGTTGGCAGATCACCCGCCTGCGGAGCAAGCGTTGTGGCCACCACCAACAAATGCGTGCCCGACGATCAGCAGGACGGTCACGACGCGGTCTGCCGCCAGATTGCGCTCGTCGCTGGCGGCCAGCGGTCCCCGCATCGCGGGGTCGTCGATGGACACGGGACAAGTATGGGCCGCGGCTCAGGCCGGGCTTCAGGCTGGCGCAAAACCAAAGACCTGACCGTCGCTGGTCGCGGCCACCACGCGCCGATCGTTGCCGACGGACACCCCGACGGGGTAGCCCGTGGCCGCCGGAAGCGGATAGCTGCCCAGCGTGCGGCCGGTGCCCGGGTCGAAGACCAGGACCGACATCCCCGGCGCGCCGTCCCCGGGCGGCCCGCTGACGACGGTGTAGCCGATCCCGGAGCCGGCCAGGCTCGACGACGACAGTGGGACGGCATCGTCACGGCGCCAGACCTGGTCGGCGTGGTCACCGGCATCCTTGAAGGCCGCCAGGCGGGTGTCGGGGCCGCCGCCGGACACGATCAGGCCCTGCGGGGTGACCGCCGGCGGTGTCTGCGCCAGGAACCCCAGCGGCACAAACCATTTCACCTTGCCGTCGGCGGCATGCAGCGCCCACAGACGCTGGTCGCGGCCGTTGACGTACACCGTCGCCCCGTCCGCGGACAACACCGGGCTGGCGATGACACCGGCGCTCACCGCATCACTGGTCCACTCGCGGCTCAACAGCGGGTTCTGGCCCGCGTGGTACTTCAGCCCGACAAGGCCCGCGGCCGGCGCGCCCGGCTGCCAGACGCCCAGCACCACCGTCCCGGTGACCGTGGAGTAGCCGGGCGCGGCCGCGACCGGGCAGCCCTGCCGGGCCGGCGCGCAATCGCCCAACCCGCGTGTCGCATCGGTGGGGTCGACGCCTTCCACCAGATCCAGCGGACTGCCGACCACCTCGCCGCGGTGGGCGTCGAAGACCAGCACCTGACCCAGGTGGGTGGCGACCAACAGCTGTCCGTGCCCGAGAAATCGCGGCGTAGTGGGCATCCCGATCACCGGCTGTCGCCACCGGGTCCACTGCGTCACCGGGTACGAGAGGAATGCCCCCGGCTGGCCCACGTAGAGGTTGTCGAAGCCGTCGAACAGCGGGCCGGCGAAGCCACCACCCTGGAACAACCGGACACACCAGCGTTGCCGGCCGTTGTCGTCGTTCTCCCACTCCATCAGCGAACATCCCGCGGGGGTCTGCGCGTTGAGGGCCAGATAGCTGCGCGCGCTCAGCGCCGGACCGGCCGCCAGGCTCCCCTTGACGGACCGTGTCCACTTCAACGACAGCTTGGCGGCGCCGCTCGTCGCGGTGTAGCTGCTGTTAGCGGCGTCACCGTATGGCGCGGGCCAGCCTTGCGCGGCCGACGCCTCGACCCACGAGTCGGTGTTGCCGCAGCCGCCGAGCCCCACCGCGAGCGCGCACGCGAGGACCGCAGCCGACCAAAACCGAAGCCCACGCACAAGATGTTGGGCAAGCACTTGGGTTTTCCAGTTCCTTCTTCGACTCGGGTCGCTCGAGGGGCACCGGCCGTTCGGCATGAGCAGCGATTGAGTACAGGTGAGGGTAACCCGCGGCGGTTCGCTTGCGACTTATCGCCCGCCCCGCCCGCCGTTTTGGCGCCCATCGATTCCCATTAGGCTTTCCGGCCATGACGACCATGTGGGGCGCCCCGCTCCATCGCCGCTGGCGGGGATCACAGCTGCGGGACCCGCGTCAGGCCAAGTTCCTCACGCTGGCCTCGCTGAAGTGGGTGCTGGCCAACCGCGCCTACACACCCTGGTACCTGGTGCGCTACTGGCGACTGCTGAAGTTCAAGCTGGCCAACCCGCACATCATCACCCGCGGCATGGTCTTCCTCGGCAAGGGTGTGGAGATCCACGCGACACCCGAACTGGCGCAGCTGGAGATCGGCCGTTGGGTCCACATCGGGGACAAGAACACCATCCGCGCGCACGAGGGCTCGCTGCGGTTCGGGGACAAGGTGGTGCTGGGCCGCGACAACGTCATCAACTGCTACCTGGACATCGAGCTCGGCGATTCGGCGCTGATGGCCGACTGGTGCTACGTCTGCGACTTCGACCACCGCATGGACGACATCAACCTCCCGATCAAGGATCAGGGCATCATCAAGTCCCCGGTCCGGATCGGGCCCGACACCTGGGTCGGGGTGAAGGTGACGGTGCTACGGGGCACGTCCATCGGACGCGGCTGCGTGCTGGGGTCGCATGCGGTGGTGCGCGGCGAGATCCCGGACTACTCGATCGCGGTCGGTGCGCCGGCCAAGGTGGTCAAGAACCGGCAGTTGTCGTGGGAGAACTCGGCCGCGCAGCGCGCCGAACTGGCCGCCGCCCTTGCCGATATCGAGCGCAAGAAGGCGACCCGCTAGGCGGCCGGTTCGGGATGGTCGTCGACTTTGAAGTCGAAATTGACATCGCCGGCGTCGACGTTGGTGACGGTGACGTTGACGTTGAAGGTTTGGGTTTTGACCTTCATCTCGCAGTTCAGTTGCGCCCCGACCTTGGCGGGCAGGTCACCCGGGCAGCTGACCGTATCGGGCTTGTTGCCGGCGGCCTCCCGTGCCGGATTGACAACTGTGAATCGGCTGATAATTACATGCCAATCCGCTTGGGGTAAATATGTCCGGCTAAACGCCCACCCGGGAGGGGCGTGGCCCGGGTCCCGCGGTCAGATGTTCTGGTAGCGCCGCAGCGCTTCGGCCCGCTCGGCGCCGTGGTCCACGATGGGTGCCGGATACCCTTGCGGCCGTTCGCCTTTGCGAAGGTTTACGTCGTCGACCGAGCGCAGTTCGGGCACCCAACGCCGGATGTAGTCGCCGGAGGGGTCGAACTTCTCGCCCTGCGTGGTCGGATTGAAGATGCGGAAGTACGGCGCGGCGTCGGTGCCGCACCCCGCGCACCATTGCCAGCCGTGCTGGTTGTTGGCCATGTCGCCGTCCACCAGTTGTTCCAGGAACCACTCCGCGCCCCACTGCCACGGCAGATGAAGGTCCTTGACCAGAAACGACGCGACGATCATCCGCACCCGGTTGTGCATGAAACCGGTCTCCCGGAGCTGACGCATTCCCGCGTCGACGAAAGGGAATCCGGTCTCGCCGGCCTTCCAGGACTCGAAGCGGCGTTTCGCTTCCGTTCCCGTGTCGGTTTGGATTGCGTCGAAATCGCTGTTCCAGTTGCGCCACGAACTGGCCGGCCAGTGATGCAGCACATCGGCGTAGAAGTCGCGAAAGGCCAACTCCCGCAAATAGGCCTGCGCCCCGGGGCCGCGCAGGTCGAGGTCGGCGATCATGGTGCGAGGATGGATGGTGCCGAACTTCAGGTGCGCCGACATCCGGCTGGTTCCCTTCAGGTCGGGCCTGTTGCGGTGCTCGCCATAGGATTTCAGCCCGTCGTCGACGAATGACTTCCACCGGGTGAGCGCCGCCTGCTCGCCGGCGGCAACGTCGAGCGCGGGGCCGGGATTGGGTATCTCGCACTGTGCGATCCGCAGCCCGGCCGGGTCGAGCCAGCGCGCCGACCCGGCACTCGATTTCGCGGGCGCCCGCCAGCCCACCTCACGCCACTGCCGCAGGAACGGTGTGAACACCCGGTACGGCGAGCCGTCCTTTTTGGTGATGCGGCCGGGCGAAACCAGATATGGCGACCCCGTCGCCACCAACGGCACCGAACCCAGCGCCGCGCGCACCCGTTTGTCGCGGCGCTTCCCGAACGGCGCGAAATCCTCCGAGATATGCACCGACGCCGCGTCGATCGCTTTGGCAATGCGGGGGATCTGCTGCTCGGGTTTCCCGCGGGTCACCAGCAGACGACCATCCAGGTCGTCGCGCAGCTGCCGCAGCGAATCACCCAGGAACTGCAGCCGACGCTGCCCCGAGGAAGCCTCTAGCCGCGGATCGAGCACGAAGCAGGCGAGCACTTCCTCGTTGCGCGCGGCGGCGGCAAGGGCCGGGTGATCACGCAACCGCAAGTCGCGGCGAAACCACAGCAGCGTCGGCATACCCGAGGAATACCTCAGCGGTTGAGCCGCCACACATGCGTGGCCAGGACGGTGGCGAAGGAGGTCCACAACGCGTAGGGCGACATCGCCAGCCCGGCCCGCGGGTCGGCTTGTGCCGTGCGGCGCACCAGATCGGCGCTGCTGGCCGCCAGCACCGCGGCTCCGAGCGCGGACGCACCCAGCTTGTGATACCGGAAGAACAGCCAACTCCATCCGGCGTTGAGGACCAGGTTCACGCCCAGCGCCGCGGCATAGCGGCGCGCCTCGTCGTCCTTGCCCGCGGCTTTCAGCCGGTCGATGGCCACCGCGGACGTCGTGGCGATGTCGGTGTAGAGCGTGGTCCACACCACGGGGAAGACCACGTTGGGCGGCTGGTACGGCGGCTTGCGCAGTCGCGCGTACCAGTACGGCACCCGCTTGGCGCTGGCGATGCTTCCGGTGGTTGCGGCCGCGGTAACGGCGACCGATGTCGCGGCCAGTATTGACTTCTTCACGATGTTCCCTTCCTGTCGGGCCGTAATCTCATTTCGAATGACGAGGTTTCGCATGCATGGGGTCGGTGGGCCACCAGATGCGGTCGCCGATAAGGGCGAACAGCGCGGGAATGACGAGCGTGCGCACGACGAACGTGTCGAGCAGGATGCCCAGGCCCACGATGATGCCCAGCTGGGTCAGGACGATCAACGGCAGCACGCCCAATACGCAGAAAACGGCGGCCAAAACGATTCCCGCACTGGTGATTACGCCGCCGGTGGCCGACACGGCGCGGACCATACCGTCGCGCGCGCCATGCTGTGCCGCTTCCTCGCGGGCGCGGGTGACCAGAAAGATGGTGTAGTCCACGCCGAGGGCGGCCAAGAACAGGAAGGCGAACAGCGGAGTGCTGTTGTCCAGCGCCGGGAACCCGAAGACGTGGATGCTGGACCAGCCACCGATGCCCAGGGCGGCCACCGCACCCAGGATCGTCGCCGCCAGCAGGATCGGTGGTGCCAGCGCCGATCGCAGCAGCGCGAAAAGGACGGCCAGGATCACGCCAAGGATGGCCGGGATCAGCAGCAGCCGGTCATGTATGGCGGCGTCGCGGACGTCGAGAGCCTGCGCGTCAGGCCCGCCCACCAGCGCACCGGAGTCGACTGAGCGCGTCGAATTGCGCAGCGCGGCAATGTCACTGAATGCCCGATCGGAGGACGGCGGGGCATCGATCACCACGGACCACTTCGTCAGGCCGGTCGCGGACTGGCCCGACTCGGTCACCGAAACGACGCCGGGGGTCGAGCCGATGGCCCGCTGCACGTCCGGCGCTGCGGCGGCGGAGGCGACAACCAGCGTGGGATTGGCCAGACCGGCTGGGAAGTGCGCGGCCACGATGTCGTAACCGGATACCGAGTCGGCGCGGACCCGGAACTGTTCGGTCTGTGACAAGCCGATGCGCGTTCCCAGTAGTCCGGTACCAAGGGCCGCCAGGACCGCGATGGCGACCGCCGCGACGACGGCCGGATGCCTGCCCACCCAGTCGGCCACCCGGTGCCACGGCCCGGTTTCGATCCGCCCACCGTCTTCGGGGCGCGGGACGAACGGCCAGAACAACCGGCGGCCGAACACCGCCAGCAGCGGCGGCAGCACCGTCAGCACCGACACCGCGGCGACGACCAGTCCGCACGCGGCCAGCGCGCCCAGGCTGCGCGTGCTGGGGGTGGAGGCGAACAGCAAGGTGAGCAGCGCCAGCACCACGGTGGCGTTGCTGGCGACGATGGCGGGCCCCGCCATGCGCACCGCCCGGCGCAGGGCTTCCCGGTGCTCGGGGTGGCGCGACAGTTCCTGCCGGTAGCGGGAGATCAGCAGCAGCGCGTAGTTGGTGCCCGCACCGAACACCAGCACGCTGGTGATCCCGGAGGTGGCGCCATCGAAGCTCAGCCCGGTCAGGGACGCGACCGCCGTGCCCACCGCCGCGGCGACCCGATCGGCGAATCCGATCACCAGCAGCGGCACCAGCCACAGCACCGGCGAGCGGTAGGTGGCGATCAACAGCAGCGCCACCACCGACGCCGTCACCGCCAGCAGGGTGACGTTGGCGTTGGTGAAGGCGTTTGCGATGTCCGCGCCGAACGCCGGACCCCCGGTGACGTGGGCCCGCAGGTCCGCCGGCAGCCCGGTGTCGGCGGCTTTGCGCAAGGAGGCGACCTCGTCGTTGAGGGCCATGCCCGACAGGTCGGCGCTCACCGGGACCAGGCCGACGGCGGCCTTACCGTCGGCCGACACCACAGTCGGCGGCGCGCCGACGGCACCACCCTGCCCGGTCGCGCGTTGCATCCGTTCCTGGGCCGATTGGGCGGCCACGGCGTCGCCGGGGTCCAGCGCGGCGCCGTCGGCGCGGTTGACCACCACAATCAGCGGCGCCCGGTCGCCTCCCGGAAACTGACGGGCCAGCGCGTCGACCATGGCGGAATCGGAGCCGGGGGGCACCGACAGCGGCGCCTGTCCCGCCGCGGCGTTCTGCCCGATGAGCACCATCAAACCGATACCCAGCAGCACAATACCTAGTCCCGGGCCCAACCCCAGCAACCACGAACGCCGCCCTGTCACGGCGGCGGCCACCCCATCCCACAACACCCGCCGAGTATTTCAGTTGCTTAAACGTTAATCAACTGAAATGCTGGTCGCGTGGCACCGTACCCCGCGCGGGTGGTGTCTACCGAGAGGCAATATGGGAATCATGCAGAACACGCGGGCGCCCGGCTTGCGCATCATCGGCAACGGCGCGGTGGCGCCCCTGCCATGAACAAGGACCCGCGCGCGATGGCGACCCGCAAGCGGCGGCACATCGACGTATGCCTCACCGAGCAGGTCAACTACGCCGGCTTGACTACCGGCCTGGACCGCTATCAGTTGCCCTACAACGCGTGCACGCAGACCAGCCTGAGCGACATAGACTTGTCCACCGAGTTTTTCGGCGCACACCTGCGATCTCCGATACTCATCGGTGCGATGACCGGTGGTTCCGAGCTGTCGCGGACGATTAACCGGAATCTGGCCACCGCCGCCCAGCAGCTCGGTGTCGGGATGATGCTCGGCTCCCAGCGGATCATGCTGGACAGTGCGCTCGGAGAACGGGCCGCCGCCAGCTTCACCGTTCGTGACGTGGCCCCGGATGTCCTCTTGTTCGGCAACATCGGTATGGCCCAGTTGACGAAGGTGGCCGTGCCCGAGCTCACGAAGGCCCTCGATCGGGTGGGCGCCGACGTGCTGGCGGTACACGCAAATCCGTTGCAGGAGGCCATGCAGCACAACGGCGACACCGACTTCTCCGGGTCGTTGGGCAGACTGCGCGAGGCGGCCGATGCAATTGGCTACCCGATGCTACTCAAGGAAGTCGGCCACGGAATCGGCGCCGCGGCCGTCGCGGAATTGCTTGGCGCCGAAGGTGAATTGCCGGTCGCCGGGATCGATGTCGCGGGCGCCGGCGGCACCTCGTGGTCGCGCGTTGAACAGTTCGTCCGCTACGGCGAGCTGCGCTACCCGCAGTTGGCCGACTGGGGCATCCCCACCGCGCGGGCGATCGTCGAGGTGCGCGAGGCGCTGCCGGACATCCCCCTGGTGGCTTCCGGCGGGATACGCACGGGCATGGACGCGGCCAAGGCGATCGCACTGGGGGCCGACGTCGTGGCGATGGCCCGGCCGCTGCTGGCCGCGGCGATCGAATCCGCGGCCGCGGTCGTCGATTGGCTGCAGCCCTTCATCGACGAGCTTCGGGTCTGCCTGCACGGGTGCGGTGTGGCGGATATCCGAGGTTTGCGTGATGTCGAGCTGATCCCCGGCCCATAATGCTGGCGACATGTCTGTGATCTTGGCGTATGGCTCGCCCGGGCTGGGCCACGTGCTGCCCGTCGGCGCGTTGCTGGAGGAGCTCGCCCGGCGCGGTCACGACGTGCACGTGCGCACCGAGTCCGCCGCAGTGGCGATGATGCGCGCGGCCGGCCTGCATGCCGAACCCGTCGACCCGGGAATCGAGTCGATCGTCGGGGAGGACTGGCGGGCCCGAAGCGCGCTGGAAGTGCTGAAGCTGTCTATCGACGTGCTGTGTCGGCGCGCGGCCCTGGAGGTGGACGACTTGCGGCGCGCCGTAGACACGGTTCGCCCCGAGGCGATCATCGTCGACGCGAACTGCTGGGGTGCGATGTCGGCCGCAGAAGCGGGAACGATTCCGTGGCTGGTCTTTTCGCCGTTTACCCCCTATCTGCGGTCCCGCGGAGTGCCGCCCTTCGGCCCGGGGATGCGGCCCCTGCCCGGGATCGTCGGCGATCTTCGCGACGCCTCGGTCCGTCCGATTGTGCGGCACCTTTTCGACCGGCCAATGCTGCCGCGGGTCAACGCCATTCGTGCCGAGCTCGGCGTGTCGCCGGTGACTTCCGTCGATGACCTCATGCGGCGCACGCCGCTGCTGCTGGCTGTCGGGGGGGAGCCGTTCGAGTATCCGCATCCGGACTGGGGTGACTTGGTGCATCACATCGGGGCATGTGTGTTCGAACCCCCGACGACGACCACGCCGGACTGGGTCAATACCATCGACCGGCCGGTGGTGCTGGTCAACACCTCCTCGATCCGGCAGCCCGACACCGCTTTGGGCCGAACCGCTTTGCAGGCACTGGCCGACGAGGACGTTCACGTGGTGGCGACGTTCCCGGCCGGTGTGCCCCCGGATCTGCCGCGGCCCGCCAACGCCACCGTGTGCCGATTCGTCCCACACGCGGCCATCCTCGAGCGGGCCAGCTGTGCGATCACCCATGGTGGGATGGGAACGACGCTCAAAGCCCTCGACCGCGGCGTGCCCGTGGTCGTCGTGCCCTTTGCGCGTGACCAGGCCGAAGTCGCCCGGCGCGTGGAGGTAGCGCGGTGCGGTACGCGCCTGGCGGCCAAAAGGCTCACCCCGGCGCGGCTGCGGGCCAAGGTGCGCAAGGCGATCACGATGGCCGACGGCGCGCGCCGGGTTGCCGCCGGGTTCGCGGCGACCGGTGGCGTGGCCCACGGGGCCGACCTGATCGAGCAGCGTGTGCTCGGCTCGCGCCAGCGTCAATAGGCCGAACGGCCGGTCCGCTAGACGGCATGGCGGCGACCCGCCGCGCCCGGCTCCGCCGCGCTTGCGATCGCCGCTGGGTGCTACCGCACCGCCCGCGGCCGGCCCTTGGCCGTGGCCGCCTTCGGCTGGCGCGTCGGCGGTTTGGTGCTTGAGGCGGCGAGCCGGGACTCGAATGTCGACATCGCCTCGATCATCGCCGTGAAAACCTGATGTGCCGCAGCCAGATCCCGATCCGGTAGGTCGGCGAGCGCCGAGCGCACTTCGGCGCCAAGCGGGGTGAAGAAGGAGCGGGCCAACGCCATACCGGATTTCTCGTAGCGAAGCAGCGTCTTGCGCCGGTCCTCGGGATCGGGGTCGCGCCGGATGTGGCCGGCGTCGATCATCCGATCCACAAGGTAGGTGATTGCGGCCGGTGACACGTCCATCCGCTGCCGCAGCCTGGCCAGCGTCAGCGGCTCTCCGGCCGTTTCGGCGACCATGATGTGCAGCAGGGCGTGGAAATCGCTGCCGCTGACGTCGTTCTGGCGCGCGAAGTGGCGCCCGATGCGGTCGGATTGGGCCGTTATCGCGCGCATGTCCGCCGACATGAGCTGCTCCAGTTCGGCTCGGTCCGGTCGCCGATCAGCAGCGCCGCGCTTACTCACTTACTCGCATCCTTCTTAGAAGGATACGACGAAGCCTATCGGCGACCGCGAGTTGCGGCCGGCGAACGCCACCGAGCGTTCTCATTTGCAGCCGATGGACGCGTAAGCGTGCTCGCCGACCAGGTCATTTCTCCGTCCGATCCGGGTTCTTCAGAACTTCTTGGGGGCTGGATCTCGTGCCGCCAGTTCATCAGCGATTAGCGCCACGCGGTCTTGTCGATGTCGCCATCCGGCCGTTGCGCCAGGTGTGGCTTGGCTTAGCCGACATCCTAGCCGACGTCCTTGCCGACGTCCTTGCGCATCTGCGCGTAGTCGTCGGGACTGAGGTCGGCGCGTTTGGTGTGCAGGATGTCGACGATGCGGCGGCCGCTGGCGTGACCGGTCGACTCGTCACCGCCTTGCTTTTTGCCCCATACTCTGGGATTACTCGGTCGAGAGCTACTTTTCCAGCTCGCCCGCGGTCATGTTGACGGTCTCACGGAAGCGGCTGTTTGTGGTTTTTTCGTCGTCGGACATCGGTGGTCCTTACGCCGGAAGCGAAATCAGTCCGCGTGCCGCAGCGCGCTCGGGTACAAGCATCGCGGTGAGTGTCAAAGCTGCCTTGCGGCGTGTTCGAGACGGTCAACGGAAGGCGCTGCTCCTACAGCGGCGCTTGTGGCTCGCCGAGTTGGCCTTGTGGCCCACCACCATCCTGCTGGCCATAGTCATATCGGCTGCGGCGTGGTTTTTGTGGCGACGCAATTCTCGCGAACGTCACGCCGACACCTTTACGGCCACGCCCGCACCGGTCGACGCGCCGGAGCCTGCCGTCGCCGGGCCCGGGCGCTAGCGACCGCGGGCGAAACGCCTTCTCGCCAACACTCCCCAGGACACGGCGGCCGCGACGAACGCCAGTGCCTGCGCGGAACCGGTGCGGCCGGTCGGGTAGAAGACCCCGGCGACATAGCGGTCGATGAATCCCGTGGTCGGCAGCGACTCCATCTCCGCGCGATGGCGCGCCCACGATTCCAGCGACGTCAACGGGCAGGGCAGCTCCAATTTGACGACCGCGACCCCCCAGGCCACGGTGGGGACGTGCAACAACATGGTCCGTGGCCAGCGTAGCGCCAGGAAACCGCCCACCGGCAGGTACAAGAGGTACGCGAAGTGGGCGACGACGGTCGCCACGACGGTGGCGGAATGCAACTTCTTCATGACGGACCCGCCTTTCACGGTTGCGAGGCGCGCACTTCATACCGTCGCTCGGCGTAGGCGAGGTCGTCGCGCCACAGGCGACCGGCCGCATAGCGCATCAACGGTGAGATCAGTGGCGCCACCCGAGTCGCGCGCTTGAATCCCCGACGTTCGGAATGCGCGAAGGTGGCTTCCAGCACGGCGGTCCGGGGACGGCCGTCGGGTCCTAAACCGATTGGTGTTGCATGGGTTTCGACCGTGCTGCCGACTCCCTCGCCGTCCACAATGCGCATCACGATGGTGCGCGCCTCCGGGCACGTGAACTCCACGATGACGGGTGCGCCGAAGCGGCCGATCCGGAAGGTGACCGCGACCAGGAAGTGGTCGGCGTGTTCGGTGGGCGTGGTGAGCACCTCGAGCGCGGTGAACGAGTACGGGTGAAACCATGCGCCGTGCCAGGGGTCGAGTCGATTGGCGATGATGTCGGTCGGCTCGCAGGCGCCGACCAGGCCGGTGACGGCGGTCAGTGTGTCGCCGGTCGGTCTGACCGGGACCACCGGCTCGTCCAACGGTTCCTCGCCGCCGACCTTGTCGAGGCGCACCCACACCAGCGTGCCGTCGTCGTAAGCGGGCAACGGGCACCAGCCGAAGTCGCGCTGGGTGCCGTCGAGCGCCAAGCCATGCCACCGGCAGATCAGCGCGTCGTCGTGCACGATGCCGGTGGCGAGGTCGGCGCCCAGGTGCGGGCAACTGCGTGGACCGACGCGCAGGCGGCCCAGGCGGTCTCGCCAGGCGACGATCTCGACCCCGGCGACGCGCGCGCCGAACGGCCGGCCGGCGCGCACGTCGCGGCTCGCGGCGAAGGCGTACCAGTTGCCGGTGGCTTTGAGCTGGGAACGGCGCAGCGCGGCTTCGATAACGGCGGGCTCGGCCTCGCGGTATGTCGGACGCTGACTGGCCCAAGACGTGCGCGGGAGGACTTGCAGTGACAAGTCCTTGGGCCATCTTTGCCGGAGCTGTTCGCGGATATTCATGGTCGAGTGGCTCTTTCACGGGTGGCCAGCCATCGCAGCAGCGGCGAGCGGCCTGTGGTGGGTACGGTGTGCACCGGGTGTCCGGCCAGCCCCCATGATGTCAACAATCGGTTGGCGGCGCACCACCCGGTGGTCGCGGCGCGTTCCATGAGTGCCACCGGCAAGTCGATGCGGATCGCGTCGCCGGCCAGCAGCAGACCGGGGTGGGGCGTGGCGACCTTCGGCCGGCGCTCGTAAGATCCGGGCGGGAAGAGCGGGCAGTCAACGCGTTCCAGCGACCGCTCGTGAATCACTTGTGCCTCAGCGGTTTCCGGGTAGATCCGGTGGAGCTGGCTTACCGCGGCCGGGGTGGATGCGGCGGACTCGAGGGCGTAGGCGTGCAGTTCGACGACGGAACCGCGGTGCGTGCGGGCCCACTCGCCGGCTTCGCGCTCGTAGCGCTCCAGCACGCTGATGTTGTCGAGCGGCTTGTGGCCGGCGGTGCCCAGGAACGCCGACCGGTCCGCTGCGACGGGGCGGTCGAGCCACAGCCGATGCACCGCGAATGGCGGGGCGATGCCCATCTGCGCTATCTGCCCACGCCACTCGTCGCCGGCGAGGTCGCTCGACGCGGCGACGATCCGTTGTAAGCCGGCGACGTCGGTGGCCAGCACCACGGCGTCCGCGTCCAGCGGATCACCCAAGTCGGTGTGGATGCGGAACGGTTTGGCGGAACTCGTGTCGATGCGCAGCACACTCGTGCCGAGCCGGAACTGCACGTCCCGCGCTTCCAGATAGCGCTGCAGGGGCTCCCAGAGGGCGTTGTCGTAGTTCGCGGTCGGGACATCGAAGATGAGTCCCTCGCTGGAGCCCAGGAAGTAGATGTGGAACATGGTCGCCAGCTCGGCCGCAGACAGCTGCGACGGGTCGGCGAAGAAGCTGCGCGAGAAGACCTCGAATGCCAGGTGTCTGGCGGCTTCGGGGAAACGGATGTTCTCCAGGAACGCCGCGGCGTCGATGTGATCGAGCCGCTGGTAGATCCCGGGCACCGACACCGCGGCCAGTGGCGCGGCCGCCCGGGCGTCGAGGCGGAGGAAGTCGCGGAGCCGGAAGGTGGGACTGCGCGCCGCGAAAGCCACGGCGTTCCAGGGCGGGGTCTGCGGCAGCCCGCGGAAGGTGTCGCGTCGGCCCGCGCCGTCGATGAGCGGGTAGTCGTCGACGGGCGTGAGCATCCGTAACTGCGGGTCGATCCGCGCGAGCAGGGCACGCAGGTTGTAGTACTGCCGGAAGAAGGCGTGAAAGCCGCGATTCATCGCTAGTTTCGGAGCTAGTTTCGGAGCTAGTTTCGGGGCCGGCTCCGACCCGTCTTGCAGCTCGGTCCAACCGCCGACCCGGCCGCCGAGAAAGTGTTCGCGTTCGATCACCTCGACGGCAACCCCGCGTTCGGCCAGGCCAGTGGCTGCGCTCAGTCCCGCGATGCCGCCGCCGACAACCACCACGCGGGGGCGCGACGGCAGCGCGCTGGCATCGGGCAATCCCCCTGGGGCGGGGATTGTTTCGCGACGGCGGTCGGTCCCGAGGTCGGTCGTCGTGTGATCGATCGTCTTGTAATCGGTCGTCTTGTAATCGGACATCATGGCGCGTCCGCGAGGAAGGTGTGCACGATGTTAGCTTCCCAGCCGGGCACCGTTTCGCTGTGCACCGCGGTGAAGCCGGCGTCATCGAGGCGCTGCCGGAACCGAGCCGCGCCGTCGAACGCCAGCACGCTGCGCCACAGGTAGCGGTACAGCGTGGTCTCGCGGGTGCGCCACCACCCGGCGGGGATGATGATGCCCCAGCACGCGGCGTTCCAGATCCGAGTGGCGGCAGCCGAATCGCGCACCGAATACTCGTGCACGGCCAAGGTGCCGCCCGGGTGCAGGAGCGTGCGGAATGTCCGCAATTGGTCGTCCGGGTCGGCCAGGTTGCGGATCAGGTAGGCGGCCAGGATGCCGTCGAACGGCCCGGTGATGCCGTGCTCGGCCAGTCGCTCGACGGGAGCGTGCACGAACCGCACCGACGCGGGCCAGTCCTTCGCGAGGGCCGCGTCCAGCATGCCCCGCGACGCGTCCACGGCAACGATGTCGGCCTCCGGTGCGACCGCGAGCAGGGCGGCCGTCGACGCGCCGGTTCCGCATCCGGCGTCGAGCAGCCGTAACCCTTTGCCGCGGTTTGGGATTCGCATGCGGCGGGCTGATAGCAGCAGATGGGGGTGATACCACGGGTTGGCGCCGACGAGCCGGTCGTATGCCGCTGCCCCGGCGTCGAATGCGGCCGACAGGTCCGCGGGGGCCAGGCCGAGTTCACCGACGCGCACGTTGCCGTTCCCACAGCAGCAGCACCGCGGTGACCAGAGCGAAGCCGAACAGGAAATCCTCGATCGGGATGTCGAACGGGAACCGCAGGCCGATCATCTGCTGATCGTTGTAGATGACGATGGGGGAGCTGAGTTTGGTCAGCCACCCGTCGACAGGTATCTGAAACCCGAGCACGATCAGCATCGACAGCCAGTAGGCGGGCCGCCGGAACAAGCCTGTGCGCAGCACCGCCAACTCCAACGCGCAGACGGCCACGACGGCCAGTACGGCGGGCACGGTGTACCCCAAGCCGGTCATCGGCGGCTGACCCTGTCCAGGATGGTGCTGACGGCGTTGTAGGCCAGCAGCCCGCACACCGGAATGACGAGGAAGAACAACACCTCTTCGATCGGCACCCGGAACGGGACGTTCAGGCCGGTGATGTAGGTGCTGTTGTACCTCCACACGTGCGTGGCGGTCGCGATCTCGTCCCAGATGAGGAAGGCGAGCGCTACCGGCAGGACCGATCGGGCGGCCCGGCGCCACTGGCGGTAGATGCCGGGACCGAACATTTCCAGGGGGGCGGTGATCGCCAGGCACGCGGCCAGAACCAAAAGGTACTGCCACCGATCGCTCATGCGACTCCTGGACGATCAGGAACGTTCCCCGCGCTGTTGCGCGCCCGCCAAGACCGTATCAGTCCGACACTGGCGACCTGCAGTCGTCGAGCCTTGCCGACCGTGGCCCGGTGCGTGAACACCGCGAAGTCGCTGGCCTCGATGCGGTCCAGGATCTCCCCGTACAGTTGCGACGCGGTCGCCACGCACGGCCGCGAGCGCGGTGCGAGCAGGGCGATCCCGGCGTCGGCGAACCGGTATGTCTGGCGGGTGATTTCGTGCTGGGCGGCCAGCGCGTCACGCACCCGCGGATCGGTGCGGCGGTGCTGGTGGCACCACATCAGCAGGTCGCGATCGACACCACGAGCGGCCAGCTCGTCGGCCGGCAGGTAGACCCGCCCGCGCAGCAGATCTTCGTCGACGTCGCGCAGGAAGTTGGTGAGCTGGAACGCCCGGCCCAGCGCCGCGGCGTACGGTGCGGCCTCCTCGACGGGCACCACGGTGCCCAGTACGGGCAGCACCTGCAGGCCGATCGCCTCGGCGGAGCCGCGCATGTAGAGGTTCAGCGCGTCGCGGTCGGGATAGTCGGTGACCGTCAGATCCATCCGCATCGACGCCAGGAAGTCTTCGAACAACTGCGAGTCGATCCGGTAGCGGCGTGCGGTGTGGGTGACCGCCGCGAGGACGGGATCTCCCGCGTGATCGCCGCCCGCGAAAAACTGGTCGGAAAGTTGCTGCAACCGTTCGGCCCGGACATCGGTGCCCACTGTGGGATCGAGGTCGTCGAGGATGTCGTCGGCGTAGCGGGCGAAGCCGTACAGCGCGTGGATCGCGGGCCGCTGGTCGGGCGCCAATAGCCGGGTGGCCAGGAAGAACGTGCGGCCGTGCGCGGCGTTGAGTTCGCGGCAGCGGCGATACCCCTCGCGCAGGCGCGGTTCGTCGATCCGGGCTGCGTCCAACTCGCTGCGAATCATGGCAACCTGGCTTTCGTGTCGATGTGCGTCGCCGACCGGCGGGCTTGGCCGCGACCGGGTCCGGTGATGCGGTCCGCGGCCAGCCGCCCGGAGATCAGCGCGGTCGGCACACCCACACCGGGCACGGTCGAGGACCCGGCGAGCACGGCGTTCTCGATGCCGCGGACCATGTTCGCCGGGCGGAACGGACCGGTCTGAGCGAAGGTGTGGGCCAGCGCGAACGGGCTGCCGGCCGCCATGCCCTGGCGAGCCCAGTCGGCGGGTGTTACGACATCCAGCACCTTGACATCGTCACGCAGATCGGGGAGCAGTCGGTTCGCGACGTCATCGATGAGAGTTTCGGTGTAAGCGCCACGGACTCCGGTCCAGTCGACCGTGCCGCGTTCGAGGTTCGGCGCGGGCGCAAGCACGTACAGCAGGTCGCGGCCGGCGGGAGCCAGCGCCGGGTCGGTGGCCGTCGGGCGGGTCACCAGTAGGGACGGATCCTGCATGAGTTGCCCGTCGCGGATGATGTCGGTGAAGGTCTGATCCCAAGCGTCACCGAACAATATGGTGTGATGCGCCGTCTCGGGGGCAACGGAGCGGCATCCGATGTGGGCCACGACCGCCGACGGAGACGGTCGAAGTGGAACGGCTCGGCGTGGTGTTCGGCCCAACATGGCATATGTCTGCGGCAGTTCGGTCGTCAACACCACCGCGTCGCAGGGGAAGCGCCCGGAGTCGGCTGTTCGAACGGCGCTGACCCGCCCGCCGGTGCGTTCCAGCCCGGTCACCGTGGCGCCGTAGCAGAATCGCACGCCGGCGTCGGCGGCCGCGGCGGCGAGTGCGTCGGGGAGCGCGCGTACGCCGCCGCGGGGAAACACCACGCCCGAGATGGTGTCCATGTAGGCGATGACCGCGTACGCGGCCAAGGCGTCCCGCGGCGCAACGCCGGCGTACAGCGACTGAAAGGTGAAAACCCGCAGTAGCCGTTCGTCGGTGATATGGCGCCTGATCATGCGCTCCCACTTGCGGAAGCCGCCGATCGCGGCCAGCTGTGCCAGTTGGGGGGTGAGCAGCGACAGCGGGGAATCGAAGTTGGCGGAGATGAAGCCGTCGAACTCGATGCGGTACAAGCGCTCGAGCCACTCGCGCAGCCGCCGGTAGCCCGCTGCCTGCCCGAAGCCAGCGAACTCTTCAATCGCGGCGCTCATTCGATCCGCGTCGGCATGCACATCGATCGCGCTGCCGTCGCGGAATACCGCCCGGTAGGCCGGATCGACCGGCAGCAGCTCCAGGCGGCTGGACCGGTCTTCCCCGACGGCCGCGAAGCAGTCGTCGATGATGTCCGGCATCGTCAGCACCGTCGGGCCGGTGTCGACCCGGTAGCCGTCGACGTCGAGCCGGCCGGCCCGTCCGCCCGGCCAAGGGTGCCGTTCGACGACCGTGACCGAGCGACCTCGACCCGCCAGATGCAGCGCCGCGGAAAGGCCCGCCAGGCCGGCACCGACCACCACCACGTGCTCGGTACGTCCTGCTATGGTCCGCATGCTCAACGGTCTACCACCTTCGTCCTCGTCATAGGGTTGGTCAGACGGCCCGGTCCGTGCAGGCGGCCGCCATGTTGTCCAGCGCGCTGCGCAGGGTCTCATCGATCGCCATGTCGCTGACCTGTTTTCGGGCGGCCGCGACGCGGTCGCTGATCATCCCTTCTATCAGCTGCAGCGCACCGCTGGCGGCAATCAGCGCTCTCCACCGTTCGACGGCGGCGTCGTCGAGGTGAACGCTGTTCATCAATGCGGTGAGTTCCTGTCGAGTCGTTGTGTCGGCCAGCTGGTGGGCGGCGACCACGACGCTGGTCGCCTTGCGTTCCAGTAAGTCTCCCCCGTTGGGTTTACCCGTGGTTGCGGGTGAGCCGAACACACCGAGGACGTCGTCGCGAAGCTGGAACGCTTCGCCGATGGCGGCGCCGTAACGTCCCAGCTGTGCCAGGGTCCGATCGTCGCAGTCCGCCATCGCAGCGCCGATCTCCAGGGGCCGGCGCACCGTGTAGTTTCCCGACTTGCGCCGAGCCACGTCGAGCACCGCCTCCAGCGACGGGAGGTTGCGGATATCGCCTGCCAGGTCTGCGAATTGGCCTATCGCCAGTTCGATGCGCATTTCGTCGTAGCGGGGCCACACCGCAAGCAGACGCCGAGGCTCGACGCCGCTTTCCCGCATCATCTGCGAGGCCCAGATCAGGCAGAGGTCGCCCAGCAGGATGGCCGAGGATTCGCCGAAGCGTCGAGACGAGCCGGACAACCCGCGTCGGTCGTGCCACTGGGCGAACTGCACGTGCGCGGACGGGCGGCCCCGCCGTTCGGCCGAACCGTCCATGACGTCGTCCTGCAGGAGCGCAAAGGCTTGCAAGAACTCCAGACCGGCCGCGGCCCGCAAAGCCGCCCGGCTGGGCGCCGCGCCGCACAGCCACCCCAGATACATGAAGGTCGACCGCAGGCACTTGCCGTCTGAGACGAAGTCGACGAGCACGCGGCCGGCCGCGTCGACACCCGTCCCGTCCAGCTCGGCGGCCCGGCGGGAGGCGAACTCGGCGACCTCGACGAGCACCGCTCGCCGCAGCCGGGACCGCCACGCGTCGAACTCGTCGTCAGTCGGAGGAGCCACAGCAGACGGCAGCGCTTCTGTGGCCTGCGTCAACAACGTACTCATCTGCCCTCGTGCTCCCTTCGAATGGCTCGGCACCTTCAGCCCTGAACGGCTCAAACCCACGCGGTCGTCACCTCCCCTGTAAACGTCAAAACCCCAAATTTGGTTCGAATAACCGCTCCGAGCTGCCGCTTTAACAAGCTAGCTTCAATTTCTTAAACATTAATTTAATGAACATCCTGCGGCTTCGCCAGCCGAGGATGCCTTCGGAGGCCGGGAACCGCCGTCCCGATCCGCACGCCGGCAAGAGAGCCGCAGGCCAGCGGTGCCTTTCAGGAAATTAAACGTTAAGGAAATGAAATGATCGGCAGTGGCGAGATATGCTGCAGAGGCTATGGACGCTGTGGAGCAGCTCTTCGGCCGGGAAGTTCTGGAGTCGCTGATCACGGCCGATCTGCGCGAGATTTCGACCGAATCCGACCAGATCGGTCGGCTTTTCGCGTCGTCACAAGACTTGCGGCCCAACGATTTCCGCGCCATCCTGCACATCATGGTCGCCGAGACCGCGGGCCGGCCGATGACTTCCGGTGATCTCAGCCACCGGATGGGACTGTCCGGTTCGGCAATCACCTATCTGGTGGATCGGCTGATCGAATCCGGTCACATTCGACGCGACTCGCACCCGAACGATCGCCGAAAGGTGATCCTCCGGCACGGCGACTCGGCCGTCGCCACCGCCCGGTCGTTCTTCAGCCCGCTGGGTACGCACACCCGGGTAGCGCTGGAGGACCTCCCCGACGCCGACCTGCTGGCCGCTCACCGGGTCCTCACGGCCCTGATCGCCGCGATGCGCGGTTTCCAGAGTGAATTGGGAGCCGCCCAGGCTTGATGCTGGTCCCGCACGGCCGGCGCTGCGGAACTGACGGCACGGGGCGGGGCGAGGACGTGTCGTTCGATCCGGTCGTCCACACCGCTCCCGGGTTGAGTCTTTACCCGGGGGTGGCTCGCCAATCTGCGAGGGCATGCGTACGAGCGCAGCCGCCAGGGCAAAGACGCGGATTAACCGCGTGTCGAGGGGGCTCAGGGTTGCTTGCCGAGCAGGTGACGCAGCGCCTGCTCGAGCTGGGGATGGCGAAATCGGTGCCCGGCCGCGATGAGTTTCTGCGGAATCACTCGTTGGCTGGCGCACGCGAGTTCGCGCGCGCCCTGCGCGCCCAGCAATAGCTTCGGTCCCAGCGACGGCACCGGCAACACCGCGGGCCGGCGCAATACCCGGGCCAGGGTTTGCGTGTACTCGCTGTTGCGGACCGGTTGCGGCGCAACGGCGTTCACCGGTCCCGACAGTGCGGTGTCCCACAACGCGCGGTGGTACACGTCGACCAGGTCGTCGATCCCGATCCAGGACAGCCATTGCCGGCCGTCGCCCAGCCGGCCGCCGAGGCCCGCGCTGAACAGCGGACGCATCAGTTTTAACGTGCCGCCGCGCGGGGATTGGACGATGCCGGTGCGTACCAGCACGACCCGTACCCCGGCCCGCTCCGCGGGCGCGGTCGCCTCTTCCCACTCGGCGACAACGTCGGCCAAGAACCCGTCGCCGCGATCGCTGTCCTCGGTGAGTATCTCGTCGCCACGGTCGTAGCCGTAGAAGCCGATCGCCGAGGCGGAGATCAGGGTCGTGGGCCGGGAGCCGTCACGACCGAGCAGTTCGGCCAGCCGGCGGGTCGGCCCGATTCTGCTGTCGCGGATCTCCCGCCGGTGCTCGTCGGTGAATCGGCCCGCGATCGAGGCGCCGGCCAGGTGAATCACCGCGTCCACCCCGTCGAGCAGCTGCGGGTCGGGGTCGTCGGGATGCCACGACCGCTCGTCGGTGCCGCGTGCGGCCCGGCGGACTAGCTGGATGACGCGGTGGCCGCCGGTGCGCAGGAAGGCGGTCAGTGCCGATCCGACCAGTCCCGACGATCCCGTGACGGCGATGGTGGCGGGGGCCAGGCCTTGCTCGGCCGCCAGCCGGTGAGCGGCCAGGTCGTCGGCCAGCTGGCGGTGCCGGTAGACGAACATGGGGCGCAACCATGATCCGGGCACCGGCGTGTCAACCCGGTCGATGACCTTTGTCCGGTCGCCGCCGGCGTCTTCGAAGTCGTGGGTGTGCCGCCAGCGCACGGCCGCTCGTGCCGGCAGCGTGGCCAGCCCATCGCTGCCAATGGTGTCGACGAAGCGCCGCGGCGGGTCGTAGCAGTCCGGCTGGTGAACGGCGACCCAGCGCAGACCCCCGGGGAGGGCGAGCATGGCGCGCCCGTCCTTGAGCGAGGCGGCCTCGCTGACCAGCCGCATGGGCTGCCACGGCGGCGAGAGCCGGGTGAACGCGCCCGGCCTGGTGTGCCAGGCGAAGACGTCGCCGATCGGCGCGTCGACCACGCTCGAATATTCCAGTCCCATGAGTCGACGTTAACGGGCGCCGCGTAGGTAAGAGTGTTTGCATGAGATTTCCCACCGGAATCCGATCGCTGCTCGACACCGCGTTGGATCGGACCATCGTGCCCGGCTACAGCCGCATCGGCTATCAGCTGCGCCAATCGGGATGGGCGGACGACCCACGGCCTGGTGCATTGAACGGTCGCACGGCGCTCGTCACCGGCGCCAATCGCGGCATCGGTAAGGCGATTGCGGCGGGGCTGGCGCGCCTCGGCGCCACCGTCCTGCTGACCGTCCGGGACCGGGAGAAGGGTGAACAGGCTCGCGAGGAGATCATCGCGGCCGACCCGAAAGCCGACGTGCGGGTGGAGGTGTGCGACGTCTCGAATCTGGCCGCCGTGCGCGCTTTCGCTGCAGACCTCAACAGCCGAGCCGAAAACCTGGACGTGCTGATCCACAACGCCGGGGTGCTGCCCGCGACCCGCACCGAAACCCGCGAGGGGCACGAGGTCACCCTGGCCACCCACGTCCTGGGTCCGGTGCTGCTGACCGAGTTGCTGTTGCCGATGCTTGCCAAGTCCAGCGATCCGCGGGTGATCCTGATGTCCTCCGGTGGGATGTACACTCAACCACTGCCGGCCAACGACCCCGAATACCGCGGCGGACGGTACAGCGGTGCTACCGCGTACGCGCGAACCAAACGAATTCAGGTGGCGCTCACGCCAATCCTCGCGCGCCGCTGGGAGCCCCAGCACATTCGCGTCTACTGCACGCACCCCGGATGGGCCGACACCCCGGGGGTGGCCACGTCACTTCCCGCCTTTCGGGCGATCACCGGACCGATACTGCGCACGGCGGAAGAGGGAGGCGACACGGCCGTATGGCTTGCCGCGACGGAACCGGCGCCGCCGACCGGCCTTTTCTGGCACGATCGGCGGCCCCGGCCTGAGCACTATCTGCCGTTGACGAGGTACGGCGACCGCGACTTACACCGGGTGTGGCGGTACTGCGCAACCGCGGCCGGCCTCGAAAACCCTTGATAGCTAACGATTCGGCAGTGCGTGCTCGACGATGGGCAGCCGGGGCTGCGGCTCCCGCTCGCCGCGCTTGGCCGCCAGGTACACCTGTGCGGTCTCGCTGGCCACCGTGCGCCAATCGAAGTCCGACGTGAGGCGTTCCCGGGCGGCGCGGGCGCGGCGCTGCGCGGCGTCCGGATCGTCGAGCACACGGCGTACCGCCGACGCCAGCCCCGCCACGTCCCGGGGCGCGCAGGACACCCCGGTCTGCCCGTTGATCACCGCCTCGCCCAGGCCGCCGATGTTGGATGTCACCAACGGGGTGCCGGCCGCGGCGGCCTCCAGCGCGACGAGCCCGAACGGCTCGTAATGACTGGGCAGCACTGCCGCGTCGGCACGATGCAACACCGCCAGCAGCCCGGCGTGGTCGAGGTGCCCGACGAACCGAACGGCCTTGAGCACCTTGTGTTTACGGGCCTGCTCGATGAGCCACTCCTGCTGGGTACCCTCGCCGGCGACGGTCAGCGTGGTGCCCGGGTGGGTGCGCCTGATCCGCGGCAGCGCGGCGATGAGGTCGTGCACACCCTTCTCGTACTCCAGCCGCCCCAGGTACAGCAGTTCGGCGGGCCCGGTTCGCGGTCGGCGCGCCGCGAAGGGCCAGCGCGCCGCGTCGATACCGTTGCGGATCACGGTGATTCCGGCCAGACCGGGGCCGAACAGTTCGGTGATCTCGTCGGCCATCGACGCCGAACAGGTGATGAGCGAGTCGGATTCCCGCACCAGCCACGACTCGACCGCGTGTACCTGACGGCTGATCGCTCCGCTGACCCAACCGGAATGGCGTCCGGCTTCCGTGGCGTGGATCGTGGATACCATTGGCACGTCGTAGAATTCGGCGAGCGCGATCGCCGGGTGCGCCACCAGCCAGTCGTGTGTGTGTAGGACGTCGGGACGCCAGGGGCGGTTGCCGCGGGGATTCTTCAGCGACATCCCGGCGCGGATCATGGAGTGGCCCATCGCCAGCGTCCACGCCATCATGTCACTGCTGAAGCTGAATTCGTGCGGGTCTTGCGCGGCCGCGACCACCCGCACACCCTCGCGGACCTCGTCGGTCGACGGATGGGTGCTGGGGTCGGTGCCCGCGGGGCGGCGGGATAGGACGACGACCTCGTGACCGGCGGCGGCCAGGGCCGTCGACAGGTGATGGACGTGGCGGCCGAGCCCGCCGATCACGACCGGCGGGTACTCCCACGACACCATCAGGATCTTCACGCGGCTAACCACCCTTTTGGTCGCCAGCGTGCGCAGAATGACGTCCGGTACGGCGTGTCGTTGTACGAACACGCACCCTCGCGGGAGAGGCCGTCGCTCACCGGGGCAGCCTACGCGCGTCGAGTGCGCCGAACAGGCCGTCGGCGCGGTTCCACCCGTCGGCCAGTCGTTGCGCGGTGTCACGCCGGCCCGACGCCAATGCCCCGGCGATCTCGCGGGTGGCGTGAGCATGCAGGTGCGCCCGGTAGCGGGCGTAGTCGGCGGCAGAGTCCTTACTCACCATGAACGGCCAGTCGCTCGACACGGTGAGCAGCGTCTCGCGCAGGATCTGGTCGGCGACGTGATCGCGGGGGAGCGGCCCGTTCAGCGACGCCGTCTGCGACAGGGCTTTGTCGACCGTGGTCAGCGCCGTGTCGACGACTTCGGCATTGAGCCGGACCAGGTCGGCCACCTTGTCGCCGACCCACACCTGCCAGTCCTTGCCCGAGCCCCACGAGCTGGGCGGCAAGGCGACCGGGTGGCCGACGAATCCGTCGTCGACCGCGTCGGTCAGCGTGCCCACCCGCACCCCGGCGTCGGGCAGGGCGCGCAGCACCCGCTGCAGCCACGTCGGACCCTCGTACCACCAGTGGCCGAACAGTTCGGTGTCGAAGGCGGCGACGACGTGAGCGGGCCGCCCGATGCGCTCGGACTCCGATCGCAGCCGGGCGCGGACCACGTCGACGAAGTCGGCCACGTGGACGTCGACGGCACGGTCGGCGCGGTCGGGATCGTAGGGCGCCTTGCTCTCCGACGGCACATTGCGGCCGGTCACCCTCGCCGGCTTCAGCCCGGTCAGGTGGTCGTAGGTGTGGAAATCCCGGTACGCGGCGTGGCCCGGGTAGCCGGACTTCGGCGACCACACCCGGTAGCTGACCTGCAGGTCGCGCCCGAACGCGACCACGTCGGTGTCCCCGACGGGCCGGCCCAGGGCGGTGTCGCCGTGCAGCGAGGGGCCGTCGACCATGAAGTGGCTGACCCCCGCGGCGGCGTAGTCGCGCTCCAGACCCGGGGCGTAGGCGCACTCCGGCGCCCAGATCCCGGTCGGGCGGCGGGCCAGCCGCAGCTGCGCGTCGGCCAGGCCCTCGCGAAGCGCGAACTCGCGCAGCCGCGGCGTGAGCAGCGGCTGGAACGGGTGGGCCAGCGGCCCGCCGAGCAACTCGACGGTGCCGACGTCGATCAGGCCGCGCAGCAGGGGGCTGCCGCCGTGCCGCCACAGGGTGGCGAAGTCATCCAGCGCCTGGTCCGCCTCGGCGCATTCGCGAATACCGTTGGCGCGCAATGCTTCCGGTGTGCATGACTCGTAGCCGGCCGACTTCGACCTGGGAAGTGACCGCACGGTGGCGGCCTCTTCCGCGCGCAGCCGCCAGTTGGCCAGCCAGTGATGCATGCCGTCGAGGCAGTACGGGTCGTCCAGCTGCGCGTTGACCACCGGGGTGACGCCGAGCGTGATCTGGGGGCACCTCCCGCTTGCGGGGGACCCCCGCCGACCCTCGTCGGCCAGCGTGCGCAGCACCCGCAGCAGCGGCAGGTAGGCCGCCGCCCAGGACTGGTAGAGCCATTCCTCGCCCACCGGCCAGCGGCCGTGATGGGCCAGCCACGGCAGATGCGTGTGCAGCACCAGGCTGAAGAGACCGGGCACCCGGTCTCGCCTTGAATTCCCTGTGCTCACGGCGCTACCGCGATCGCGATCAAATCTAGACTGTCGTCGATGTGGCGCCCGTCTCGGCTGCTTTCCACCAGGTCGAAGTCGCCGGCGGTGACGGCGGCGACGTCGGCCGCCAGCCCCGGCGACCACGGCGCGTCGGCCAGCGCCCGGGCGATCTGCGCGTCGATGATCGACCCGCCGTGGCGGGCGTCCATCTCGCGCAGGCGGGGGCCGTGGAACAGGCCGCTGACCGACACCGCGCGGAAACCGCCGTCGTCCAGCAATTCGGTCAGTTCGTCGGCGTTCAATTCGCGGGTGTGAAACGGGTTGATGGGTGTGTCGCGGCCCGGCGAGAAGGTGCTCCGGTTGGGCGTGGACACCATCAGCAACCCCGACGGACGCAGCACCCGGGCGCACTCGGCCACGAACCGCGCCTGATCCCACAGGTGCTCGATGACCTGGAAGTTCACCACCACGTCCACCGACGCGTCGGGCAGTGGCAGCTCGGTGAGGTTGGCCCGGATCACCTCCACCCTGGGGTAGCGGGCGCGGACGTGGGCCACCGCGGCCTCGTCGTAGTCCACCGCGACGACGTGCCGGGCCACGCCGGCGATCAGGTCGGCGCCGTAACCTTCGCCACATCCCGCCTCCAGCACCTCGAGGCCGGCGCAGCGCGGCGCCAGTCGCTGGTAGACCACCTCGTGACGGCGAAACCAGTAGTTCTCGATGTCCAGGTCGGGGACGGTGCGCTCGCCCGTCAGCGTCAACACCGCGTCAGCCGCCGGCGCGGGGCCGTCGGGGATGTGGTGCGGAACGTCGGGGACGAATGCGCTCATTGCATAGGCAGGCTAACGCGAAGTGTCGGATTCGCGAACCGCGAAGCGGGCATCCGCGTTTCGAAGGTGACGGACAGGCCGCAAGAACCCGCAGGACGACCCGCTATGGTGTGATGGCAGACCGCACAAAGTTACCGGCCGGTAGCAAGCTTGTGCGTGCCAAACGTGTAGCGAGGTCTCACAGTCGGGCACTGCGGGACTCTTTCGAGGAGGACGAACCACACCCATGACGAACATCGTGGTCCTGATCAAGCAAGTCCCAGACACCTGGTCGGAGCGCAAGCTGACTGACGGCGATTACACGCTGGACCGCGAGGCCGCCGACGCGGTCCTGGATGAAATCAACGAGCGTGCCGTCGAAGAGGCGCTGCAGATCCGCGAGCGCGAGGCCACTAACGGCGTCGAGGGGTCGGTGACGGTGTTGACCGCTGGTCCCGAGCGTGCCACCGAGGCGATCCGGAAGGCCCTGTCGATGGGCGCCGACAAGGCCGTCCACCTCAAGGACGACGGCATGCACGGCTCCTGCGTCGTGCAGACCGCATGGGCGCTGGCCCGCGCGCTGGGCACCATTGAGGGCACCGAACTCGTCATCGCCGGCAACGAATCCACCGACGGCTCCGGCGGCGCGGTGCCGGCCATCATCGCCGAATACCTGGGCCTTCCGCAGCTCACCCACCTGCGCAAGTTGTCCCTCGAGGACGGCAAGGTCACCGGTGTGCGCGAGACCGACGAGGGCGTGTTCACCCTCGAGGCCACCCTGCCCGCCGTGGTCAGCGTCACCGAGAAGATCAACGAACCCCGCTTCCCCTCCTTCAAGGGCATCATGGCCGCCAAGAAGAAAGAGGTGACGGTGCTGACCCTGGCCGAGATCGGGGTCGAGGCCGGCGAGGTCGGGCTGGATAACGCCGGGTCGACGGTGCTGTCATCGACACCGAAACCGCCCAAGAGCGCAGGCGAGAAGGTCGCCGACGAAGGCGAGGGCGGCAACCAGGTGGCGCAGTATCTGGTCGCCCAGAAGATCATCTAACGACGGATCCCACAGACGAGAAGAGCGATAGAACCATGGCTGAAGTATTGGTGCTCGTCGAGCACGCTGAAGGCGCACTGAAGAAGGTCACCTCCGAACTGATCACCGCCGCCCGCGCGCTGGGCGAGCCGGCCGCCGTCGTGGTCGGTAAGCCCGGGACGGCCGCTCCGCTGGTCGACGGGCTCAAGGAGGCGGGCGCCGAGAAGATCTACGTCGCGGAGTCCGACGACGTCGAGAAGTACCTGATCACCCCGGTGGTCGACGTGCTGGCCTCGCTCGTCGAGACGAGCACACCCGCCGCGGTGCTGCTGTCCGCCACCGCCGACGGCAAGGAGATCGCGGGCCGGCTCGCGGCCCGGATCGGCTCCGGCCTGCTGGTCGACGTGGTCGGGGTCAAAGAGGGCAACAAGGCCATTCACTCGATCTTCGGTGGGGCGTTCACCATCGAGTCGCAGGTCAACGGCGACACGCCCGTCATCACCGTGCGCGCCGGCGCCATCGACGCCGAGCCGAAAGCCGGCGCTGGGGAGCAGGTCACCGTCGAGGTGCCGGCGCCCGCCGAGAACGCCACCAAGATCACCGCCCGCGAGCCCGCCGTCGCCGGCGACCGCCCCGAGCTGACCGAGGCCACCATCGTGGTCTCCGGCGGCCGCGGCGTGGGCAGCGCGGAGAACTTCAACGTGGTCGAGGCGCTGGCCGACTCGTTGGGTGGCGCCGTCGGGGCGTCGCGCGCCGCGGTCGACTCCGGCTACTACCCGGGCCAGTTCCAGGTGGGCCAGACGGGCAAGACGGTGTCGCCGCAGCTCTACATCGCACTGGGAATCTCCGGGGCGATCCAGCACCGCGCGGGTATGCAGACGTCCAAGACCATCGTCGCGGTCAACAAGGACGAAGAGGCGCCCATTTTCGAGATCGCCGACTACGGCGTGGTCGGCGACTTGTTCAAGGTCGCCCCGCAGCTCACCGACGCGGTCAAAGCCCGCAAGGGCTGAGTAGTCAGTCGCACGGCCCCCGCACGCGTGGCGTGTCGGGGGTGGGCGCCGACCGCCTACGGCACCCCGGTCAGCATCGCGTCGATGCGGCGCAAGGCGATTGAGCACACCGTGGCGTATGGCGCCGCCCACCACGGAACGGCCATGCCCGCCCGCGCCCCGTCGCCGAGCGGCTCGACCCAGTGGCGGGTCGCGGGCACGCCGGCCACCTTCCAGGCCCAGTGCCGCCCCGGGTCGAATTCGGTGATGACGAGCGGCGCCGAGACGAGCAGCGACGTCTGCACCTTCCCGGTCGCGCCCAGCGCCGGCTCGGTTGGTCTTTCACCAACTTAACGATCTCCGGTTCGGTGTCAATCGGCCGCCGGTGGGTTGCGCGCAATCGCGGGTGTGGCCCTCGCGGACAAGGCTTGACTGCCGCCGAAGGAAAGCCCATATCGATTGTTTTGCGCAGCACCGCGATGCTCGTGAAAGACTCTGTGCGTTAACGGCTTACGTGATTCAAAGCGCCGCGTGACGTTCGCTTCGTCGATGCGCTCCCGCGCAATCCGACCGGTAAAGTCCTTAGGCGAGTGCTCGACGCTACGCCCTGGGCAACCGCGCGTCACCCCGGGCCGGACGGATCATCGCGGGGCGGGTCGCAGACGCCGCGGTTCTGCGCTTCCCCTCGAATCGTGGAGGGTTGATCTTTGTTGTCCGGTTGGCGTGTAGTGATCTTGTCTCGGTCGGGGGGTGACCGCAAACGCGGTCGTTAGCGACCGATGAGACTTGGCATTGCTGGCAGTCTGTCTCTACATGACGGTATTGATGGAAGGAATCTCGTTCGGTGAGTCGCCGCGTTGGCGCGACGGGCGACTCTGGTTTTCCGACTGGGGCGCGCATCAGGTGATCGCGCTCGATCCCGAGGGTGGCCACGAGGTGGTGGTCAGCGTGCCGTCGTTTCCTATGTGTATCGACTTCCTGCCCGACGGGCGATTGCTGGTCGTGGACTCGGCGCAGCGGCGGCTACTTCGCCGCGAGCCCGACGGCTCAATAGCCACCCACGCCGATCTGGCCCCCGTCTCGCAGAAGCCGTGGAACGACATCGTGGTGGACGCGCGCGGCAACGCCTACGTCAACAACATCGGCTTCGACTTCCCTGGTGGTGAGCCCGCACCCGGCAGCGTCGTGCTCGTCACGCCCGCCGGAGCTGTCCGTCGGGTCGCAGACGAGCTTGCCTTCCCCAACGGCATGGCGATCACCGCCGATGGCTCCACCCTGATCGTGGCCGAGTCCCACGGCAACCGGCTCACCGCCTACGACATCGGTCCGGACGGCGACGTGGCTAACCGGCGAACGTGGGCGGACACCGGGGACGACCACCCCGACGGGATCTGCGTCGATGCCGAGGGCGCGGTCTGGTACGCCGACGTGGGTAACCGACACTGCGTGCGGGTGCGCGAGGGCGGTGAGGTTCTTGCCACGGTCGAACTGGACCGAGGTGCCTTCGCCTGCACGCTCAGCCGCGGCGATCGACCGCAGCTGTACGTCGTCGGCCAGGAGTGGGGCGGCCCGCAGCCGACCGAACCTACCGGGCAGATCGTTGTGTTCCCAGCCCCCGCACCCGGCGCCGGGAAGCCGTAGCTAACGACGTGCCCCGGTGGTCCGTCGATCCCCAAGACGGACAAGTCTTCCGGAGGCCTTTGGCTGCGACCGGTTGGTCTGCGGCGGTTTTCTCGTCGTCGGCGGGCGGCTGCAATCCCGCGGAGCTGTGCCGCTGGCGGACGTTGTAGAACTCCAGGTACCAAGCGACCAGGACCTCGCGGGCCTCGGCGCGGGTGGTGAAGTGGCGCCGGGACAACACCTCGTGTTCGAGGGTGGAAAAGAACGCCTCCGCGGCAGCGTTGTCGAAGCATGACCCAACCCTGCCCATCGACTGACGCACCCCAAGCCTCTCACACAGTCCGGTGAAATGTCTTGCCGTGTAGGTAGATCCCCGATCGGAATGGAACATGCCCGCGGCATCGCTGCGCGGATTGTGGCACTACACGGCAACACCATCATCGTTGAAGACTGCATGATCTCAACCTGGGCGCGGTTGTGGGGCAAGAGGATCCAGTTGTTCAGCCCCGGCATGCTCGTGGAGGCGCTCAAACAGGAATGTGCCGCCACCGCAGGAACGTTGGCGCGCGCCGGCACCCGCACCACCGCTATGAGCCAGCATCGCCTGTGCGGGCAGTGCGTCGCGAAGACCTTGGCCCAACGCACCCATGACTGCCCACACTGTGGGCTGCACGGTGATCGTGACGTTGTCTCCGCTGCCCTGGCGGCCTGCGTCGACTTCACCGATCCCGACGATCCGCGCACCACGCGGGTCGACTACCGACTTGCCCACGCCCTTCGAGCGGGGCTGGCCTCCCAGCAAGAGTGGGAGGGCTCAGTCAACCGGCACCAGCCACCAGCATCACCTGATGCGGGATCGGCCAGGACCGGCAGCCACCACCCGGTGGCCTCTGCTGAGCAAGCAGCACTCGACCCACCCCCGAACAGACCAGGCCCACGGCCTGGACGTCGCGGGAGCAGTCGAAAACAACCAGCCCCCAAACTGATTGACGCTGCATAACCCATAACGGGTCAACTCTTAGAAACCGCGTAGGCGCCGGACGCGGTCGGCGATGGCCCGCCGCGATACCGCGGCGTTAGGGGCCAGTCCCTCAAAGGCATGCGGACACCCCGGATGCACGTGCAATTCGGTCGGTACGCCCGCCGCTGCCAGGCGCCTCGCGTAGGCGATGTCCTCGTCGCGAAAGATGTCGAGGTCACCCACATCGATGTACGTCGGGGGCAGCAGCGACAGATCGGTCACCCTCGCCGGGGCGGCGTACGCGCTGACGCCGTCACCGCCAAGGCCGTCCCCCAGCAGGGCTCCCCAGCCGGTGGCGTTATCGTCATAGGTCCACGTCGCGAACTGCGCCAGCTCGGGGTCCGGCATCGTTGTCCGGTCGTCGAGCATCGGATAAACCAACACCTGAAGCGCGACCGTCGGCCCGCCGCGATCCCTGGCCATCAGGCACACGGCCGCGGCCAGGCCACCGCCCGCGCTGTCTCCCATCACCGCCACGCGCGCCGGATCGACGCCCAATTCGTCGGCGTGGTCGGCCAGCCAGACCAGCGCCGCAAAGCAGTCCTGTACCGGGACCGGATGCGGAAACTCCGGGGCCGTTCGGTAGTCGACGAGCAGCAACGGCACCTGGGACTCCGCGACGTAGAGACGCGCCAACCCGTCGTACAGGACGCCGAGTTCGCCCATGCCGCAGATCATTCCACCGCCGTGCAGGTAGAGCACCGCACCGCCGGTTGGATCAACTTCGGCCGGTCGATACCAGCTGCACCTCAGCGCGGCACCGTCGTCGGCGTCGAGAGTGAACTCCTGCAACTGCACCCCATCGGCGGCGGGTTGGGTCAGCGCCAGTCGCTCGAACAGCTCACGGGTGTTCGCCCGCCGCGTCGCGACGTCACCGACGGGCGCCGGCTCGCGTTCGGCCGCGGCGGCAATCAACGGCGCAAGCTCCGCGAGCACCTCGGGGTCGATCTGGAGGCCCATGCGCTCAGGCCGGGACGGGGTCGGTTTGGAAGTCGGCCACCAGGGAGTCGATGCTGATGTCTGCAACCACGTTCATGTCTGCATCGTAGATTTTGTAAAGCAGTCCGCTTAGGGAGTCGGGCCGAGCGCCGAAGTACACCAGCCCGCCGTCCTCGCCGCCGCGTTCCAAGTGTGACTTTTGGTCGTTTCCGGTCAGCGCGTAGTCGCCGGCGCGGCGGAAGCGATGGTTGCCGATCGAGCCGTCTGCTTCGACATCCCACAGGTGCTGCTCACCGGCGAGGACGATGACGCTGGTGGTGGCGGCGTGACGGTGAATCGGACAGTGGCCGCCGTCACCCTGCCAGCGCACGATCATGTCGAGCGTGCAGGCGTCCCGGTCGTAGCCCAGGATGGTGTAGTCGTGGTGAATTTTGTACTTCGAGCCCGGGCGTCCGGTGACTTCCTTCCATCGGTAGCGCGACGGGTCGAAAGTGCCGTCAATCATGACGAAACCTCCCGGTCATATCCGGCCATGAGCTGAGTCTTCATCGTTGCCCACCATCCCTGGCGAATTGCTCGCGAACACGTGTCGGCCGGCTCTCGCTCGCATCCCAGTTGCGCCACATTTCGTCATCTGACGTGCACCGACACGTCACAGCGTCGATGCCGATTAGCTCATCGGCTGCGCCACGTTGGTTCCCATGAGCATTGCTTCTGTCCTGATAGCCAGCGACAAACCGGACAACCCGGCGATCAGCTCGTCCGCCGGACCGCGCTATTCCCTGTTGCTGTCGACCGACCCCGGCATGATCGAGGCGGCGCAGCGGCTGCGGTACGACGTCTTCAGCAGCACGCCCGGCTTCACCCTGCCGGGGTTCGACGACGAAGGACGCGACGTCGACCGGTTCGACGAGTACTGCGACCACCTGCTGGTCCGCGACGACGACACCAATGAATTGGTGGGTTGTTACCGCATGCTGGCGCCGGCGGGGGCCATCGCGGCGGGAGGGCTGTACACCGAGACGGAATTCGATGTCCGCGCGTTCGACCCGCTCAGGCCGTCGTTGGTGGAGATGGGGCGCGCGGTGGTGCGTGACGGCCACCGCAACGGCGGCGTGGTGCTGTTGATGTGGGCGGGCATCCTTGCCTACCTGGACCGCTACGGCTACGACTACGTGACCGGATGCGTGTCGGTGCCGATCGACGGCGAGTCGGACGGCGACCCCCCCGGCAGCCGGCTCCGCGGCGTCCGCGACTTCGTCCTCGGCCGCCACGCCGCACCGCCGGAGTACCGGGTGCGTCCGTATCGGCCGGTCCACCTCGGCGGGCTGGCCCTCGACGACATTCCCGCTCCGCCCCGGCCCGCGGTTCCCCCGCTGATGCGCGGCTACCTGCGGCTGGGCGCGCAGGTCTGCGGCGAGCCTGCGCACGACCCGGACTTCGGTGTGGGCGACTTCTGCGTGGTGCTGGACAAGCGGCGGGCCGATACTCGATATCTCAGGAGGCTGCGGTCGGTGTCGGCGGCCTCAGAAATGGCTGGCGCGATGGAAGGCGGCGGCGTCCAGTGAACGCGCCGGCTCCCGCCGCCGGCGGCCACGCCTGGCTGCCCCGCGCGACATGTGACAGCGCCTGCGTCGCGCTTGGCGCGCCCGCTCAATCGCGCCCGCGGGTGGTGGTACGGGTGACGCTTCGTGTCCTGCTGGCGTTGTTGTTGGCGCCGGGGCTGCCGCTGATCGCCATGCCGCTGCCCGGCCGGACGCGCCTGCAGCGCGTATATTGCCGATTGGTGTTGCGCTGCTTCGGTGTGCGGATCACGGTGTCGGGCAACCCGATTCGGAATCTGCGCGGCGTCCTGGTGGTCAGCGGCCACATGTCGTGGTTGGACGTCTTTGCCATCGGCTCCGTGTTGCCCGGGTCGTTCGTCGCGCGCGCCGACATGTTCACCGGCCCGGCCATCGGTGTCGCGGCCCGGATCCTGAAGATCATTCCCATCGAGCGGGCCAGTTTGCGGCGGCTGCCCGGGGTGGTGGACACCGTCGCCCGTCGGCTGCGCGCCGGCCAGACGGTGGTGGCCTTCCCGGAGGGCACCACGTGGTGCGGTGCGCCCGCCGACCATGCCGGCCGCGTGACGGCCGGAGGTGGGCGCGGGCAATCGCACCGAGGACGCGGGTCGTTCTATCCGGCGATGTTCCAGGCTGCGATCGATGCCGGTCGCCCGGTGCAGCCGGTTCGGCTCACCTATCACCACGCCGACGGCAGCGTCTCCACCGCCCCGGCCTTTGTCGGCAACGACACATTGGCGCGGTCGGTCTGCCGGCTGCTCACGGTGCGCCGCACGCTGGCGTCGGTGCGCGTCGAATCTCTGCAGCTGCCGGGCACCGATCGGCGTGACCTGGCCCGCCGATGCCAGTCCGCGGTGCGTGCGGGCACTGTCCGGCACCCGCGACCGCAGCCGGGTCACGGTCCCGTGCTGGTGGCCTCCTAGGTCTGGGGCAAACTGACCTGCCGGTATCGTGGGTCGCGTCATGGTCTACCTGGATCACGCCGCTACCACCCCGATGCACCCCGCCGCTGTCGAGGCGATGACGGCCGTGCTCGGCACCGTGGGCAACGCCTCCTCCCTGCACACCAGCGGCCGCGCGGCGCGGCGGCGGATCGAGGAATCCCGCGAGCTGATCGCGGACAAACTGGGCGCGCGCCCGTCGGAGGTGATCTTCACCGCAGGCGGCACCGAGAGCGACAACCTGGCCGTCAAGGGCATCTATTGGGCCCGTCGCGACGCCGAGCCGCGCCTGGGGCGCATCGTCAGCAGCGAGGTCGAACACCACGCCGTGCTGGACTCGGTGAACTGGCTCGTAGAACACGAGGGCGCCGAAGTGACCTGGCTGCCCACCGCGCCAGACGGCTCCGTGTCAGCGGCCGCGCTGCGTGAGGTGCTGCAGAGCCATGACGATGTTGCGCTGGTATCGGTGATGTGGGCCAACAACGAGGTCGGCACCGTGTCGCCGGCCGCTGAACTCGCAGCCGTGGCAGCCGAATTCGGGGTGCCGATGCACAGCGACGCCGTTCAGGCGGTGGGGCAGTTACCGGTCGACTTCGCCGCCAGCGGGCTGTCGGCGATGAGCCTGACCGCGCACAAATTCGGCGGACCTCCGGGCGCGGGTGCGTTGTTGCTACGCCGCGACGTCGCCTGCGTGCCGCTGTCGCACGGTGGTGGGCAGGAGCGCGACATTCGCTCCGGCACACCCGATGTCGCTGGTGCCGTCGGAATGGCGGCCGCGGCGCAGATCGCGGTGGACGGGCTCGAGGTCAATGGGGCTCGGCTGCGGGCGCTGCGCGACCGCCTGATCGACGGGGTGCTCGCCGGCATCGACGACGTCAGCCTCAACGGCGCCCGTGACCCGCGGCGACTCCCCGGCAACGCGCACTTCACCTTTCGCGGCTGCGAAGGCGACGCGCTGTTGATGCTGTTGGACGCCAACGGGATCGAGTGTTCCACCGGATCGGCCTGCACCGCCGGTGTCGCCCAACCTTCGCATGTGCTGATCGCGATGGGCGCCGACCCGGCCAGTGCCCGCGGGTCTTTGCGACTCTCGTTGGGGCACACCAGCGTCGACGCGGACGTGGATGCGGTGTTGCGGGTGCTGCCCGGAGCGGTGGACCGTGCCCGCGGGGCCGCCCTGGCCGCCGCCGGGGCAGTTAAGTGAAAGTCCTCGCCGCGATGAGTGGCGGCGTCGACTCCTCAGTCGCCGCCGCTCGTATGGTCGATGCCGGGCACGACGTGGTCGGTGTGCACCTGGCGCTATCGACCGCACCCGGCGCGCTGCGCACCGGATCGCGGGGCTGCTGTTCCAAGGAGGACGCCTCGGACGCGCGCCGCGTCGCCGATGTACTCGGAATCCCCTTCTACGTATGGGATTTCGCGGAGAGATTCCAGGCCGACGTGGTCGACGATTTCGTGTCGTCGTACGCCCGCGGGGAAACGCCGAACCCGTGCGTGCGCTGCAACCAGCGGATCAAGTTCTCGGCATTGTCCGCCAAAGCGCGCGCGCTCGGGTTCGACGCGGTGGCCACCGGCCACTACGCCCGGCTGTCCGATGGCCGGCTGCGGCGGGCCGTCGACCGGGACAAGGACCAGTCCTACGTGCTGGCCGTACTGACCGCCGAGCAGCTGCGCCACGCCGCGTTCCCGATCGGCGATACGGCGAAGCCCCACGTTCGAGTCGAGGCCGCCCGTCGCGGCCTGGCAGTCGCCGACAAGCCGGACAGTCACGACATCTGCTTCATCCCGTCCGGTGACACCCGCGCCTTTCTCGGTGAGCGCATCGGTGTGCGCCGCGGCAGCGTCGTCACAGCGGATGGCGCCGTGCTGGCCGCCCACGACGGGGTGCACGGTTTCACCATCGGGCAACGCAAGGGCCTGGGCATCGCCGGGCCGGGGCCCCACGGCCGCCCCCGCTACGTGACGGGGATCGACGCCCAGACCGCGACAGTCCGGGTAGGTGAGGCGGCCGAGCTCGACGTGCGCGGGCTTGTCGGACGGGATGCGGTCTTCACCGCGGGAGTCGCCCCGGCGGGCCCGCTCGAGTGCTCGGTACAGGTGCGCGCACACGGTGAAATGGTCGAAGCCGTAGCCGAATTGGTTGCCGGCGAGCTCGTGGTGCGGCTGCGGACTCCGCTGCGCGGGGTGGCGCGCGGCCAGACGCTGGTGCTCTACCGGCCCGATCCCGAGGGTGACGAGGTGCTCGGCAGTGCCACCATCGCCGACACGTCGCGCTGATCCAGAGCTAACCGGGGACGTTGGCGGCGATGTTCGTCATGACGATGTCGGAGACCGATTGCGGAAAGCCGCAGAAGGTGACTTCCAGCAGTGCCACGGACAGGACCCGGTAGTCGCGGCCGCAGCCGCCGGGGCCCAGGTGCAGCGATTTCGCGTCGGCGTTCCAGTCGCCGACCAACGACTGGCCGGCCGAGTCGTCCGCGCAATTGCCGACGGCGGTCACCAGGGTGCTGAACGCGTGCCGGGCGGTGTCGACATCGCGGTAGGTCGCCGCGCCCTCGGAGATGAGGGCGCCGTCGGGCGGGTCCTGAAAGGTGGTCTTGTGGA
Source organism: uncultured Actinomycetota bacterium (assembly GCA_963785625.1). GTDB lineage: Bacteria > Actinomycetota > Actinomycetes > Mycobacteriales > Mycobacteriaceae > Mycobacterium. Next base: position 152,168 of record CAWAWC010000007.1, read on the forward strand.
ACTCCTCGACGTCGGGCCCGAACGTCACCGTCTCGGCATACAAAAACCGGCAGTCCCGCGGCGTGGTGTCGGCCAGGGCGTCGATGTCGACCGGGCTGGTGCCGTCCATCGAGGGAATGATGTTCAGATGCTGGCCCGCGCCGGTGATTGCGCGCATCCGTGACTGGTCCAGCAGGATCGTGTCGACGTCGACTCCGTGCACGGCCTCGCGGGTGGCACCGAAGCCCGGCAGGGCCGTCCCGTCCACCACCCGGGTGCACGCCGCCGTCAGCAACACCGCGCCGCACAACAGCAGCGGCCCCGTCAATCTCGCCATCTGCCACACCCTTCTCGGCTTGAAACTACTCGCTGTAACCACCCCTGGCGACCGGTGTCCGACGTGACGTCGAATACGGTTGCCGGGTGAGTGTTTTCGCGCATGCCTTCGCGACGGCTAGCGGCGTCGGTTCCTGGCCGGGCACCGCGCCGCGGGCGGCCGCCGAGGTCGTCGTCGGTGAACTGGCGGGCGCGCTGCCCCACCTCGTGGAACTGCCGGCCAGGGGACTGGGCGCCGACATGCTGGGTCGGGCCGGCGCGCTGCTGGTCGACATCGCCATCGACACGGTGCCGCGCGGTTACCGCATCGCCGCCCGGCCGGGCGCCGTGACCCGCCGGGCCATCAGCTTCCTCGACGAGGACTGCGACGCCCTCGAGGAAGCCTGGGAGGTCGCCGGCTTGCGTGGCGGTGGGCGCGTGGTCAAGGTGCAGGCCCCCGGACCGATCACGCTGGCCGCCGGCCTCGAGATGGCCAACGGCCACCGGGCGATCACCGACTCCGGCGCGGTGCGCGACCTGGCGGCGTCCCTGGGCGAAGGCGTCGGCGCACACCGCGCGGCGCTGGCCCGGCGGCTGGAAACCCCGGTGGTGGTCCAGTTCGACGAACCGTCGCTGCCGACCGCATTGGGCGGGCGGTTGACCGGGGTGACGGCGCTAAGCCCGGTCGCGCCGTTCGACGAGGCGGTGGCCGGGGCACTGCTGGACACCTGCGTCGCGGCGGTGGGTTCCGAGGTGCTGCTGCACAGCTGTGCGTCCGGTTTACCATGGAACCTGCTACAGCGCAGCACTATTAGCGCGATATCGGTGGATGTGGGCACGCTGCAGGCGGCCGATCTGGACGGTATCGCCGCGTTCGTCGAATCGGGTCGTACCGTCATGCTCGGCGTCGTCCCCGCCACCGCGCCGGAGCGGCGGCCGTCGGCTGAAGAGGTGGCCGGCGCGGTCGTCGCGGTGACCGACCGCCTGGGATTCGCACGCTCGGCGCTGCGGGATCGCGTCGGGGTCACACCGGCGTGCGGTCTTTCCGGCGCGACGCCGCAATGGGCGCGCAGCGCGATCGAACTCGCCCGCACGGCCGCCAACGCGTTCGCCGAGGATCCCGACGCAATCTGACACTGCGAAGTGCGCCGAGATTGCCGCCATGGTTGTGCCCCGGGCGCATCGGACGACCGCCACGGCAACCTCGACGATCAGGGCGCGCCGGGGAGGTGTCGTGGCCCTTCGATAGCCTGCGAAGGTGAGCTCCGCCGAAGCTGATGAGGTGCCGTCCGAGGAGCGACGCCACTGGCAGGAACTGGCCGATGAGGTCCGTGAACACCAGTTCCGCTATTACATCAAGGACGCGCCGATCGTTTCCGACGCCGACTTCGACGCGATGTTCAACGAGCTCGCCGCGCTGGAGGAGCGCTACCCGGAGCTGCGGGTTCCCGATTCCCCGACACAGCTGGTCGGCGGCGCGGGCTTTGCCACGGATTTCACCGAGGCCGAGCACCTCGAGCGGATGCTCAGCCTCGACGACGTGTTCGACCGCGACGAGCTGGTCGCCTGGAGCATTCGCGTCGAGAACGAGATCGGCCGCGACCCCTACTACTTGTGCGAGCTGAAGATCGACGGGGTGGCGTTGTCGTTGGTGTACCGCGACGGCCGGCTCGAGCGCGCCGCCACGCGCGGCGACGGCCGAGTCGGCGAGGACGTGACACTCAACGCGCGCACCATCGACGATGTACCCGAACGGCTCAGCGGCAATGCCGATTTCCCGATCCCGACCGTGCTCGAGGTACGTGGCGAGGTGTTCTTCATGCTCGCCGATTTCGAGGCGCTCAACGCCAGCCTGGTCGAGGACGGCAAAGCGCCGTTCGCCAATCCACGCAACAGCGCGGCCGGGTCGCTGCGCCAGAAGAACCCGGCCGTGACCGCCCGGCGCAAGCTGCGGATGATCTGCCACGGCATCGGCCGCACTGAAGGGTTCGCGCCCAAGACCCTGCACGAGGCCTATACGGCGCTGCACGCCTGGGGGCTGCCCGTGGCGGAGCAGACGGCGCGGGTGCGCGGCCTCGGCGCCGTCGAGGATCGAATCACGTACTGGGGTGAAAACCGCTATGACATCGAGCACGAGATCGACGGCGTGGTGGTCAAAGTCGACGATTTCGCGTTGCAGCGCCGGCTCGGCACGACGTCGAGGGCGCCACGCTGGGCCGTCGCCTATAAGTACCCGCCGCAGGAGGCACAGACCAAGCTGCTCGATATCCGGGTGAACGTTGGGCGCACCGGCCGCGTGACGCCGTTCGCCTTCATGACGCCGGTCAAGGTGGCCGGGTCGACGGTGGGGCTGGCCACCCTGCACAACGCCGGCGAGGTGAAGCGCAAAGGGGTGTTGATCGGCGACACCGTGATGATCCGCAAAGCCGGCGACGTGATCCCGGAAGTGCTGGGCCCCGTCGTCGACGTGAGGGACGGGACCGAGCGCGAATTCGTCATGCCCACAACGTGTCCCGAATGCGGCACCACGTTGGCCCCGGCCAAGGAGGGCGACGCGGACATCCGCTGCCCCAACGCCCGGTCCTGCCCGGCGCAGTTGCGGGAGCGGGTGTTTCACGTCGCCGGCCGCGGCGCCCTCGACATCGAGGGGCTCGGTTACGAGGCCGCCATCGCGCTGCTGAAGGCCGGGGTGATTAGCGACGAGGGCGATCTTTTCACCCTGACCGAGGACGACCTGCTGCGCACGGACCTGTTCCGAACGAAGGCCGGAGCGTTGTCGGCCAACGGCAAGCGACTGCTGGCCAACCTGGACAAGGCCAAGGCGGCACCCCTGTGGCGAGTCCTGGTGGCGTTGTCGATCCGGCATGTCGGGCCGACGGCCGCCCGTGCCCTGGCAACCGAGTTCGGTGACCTGGACGCGATCGTCGCGGCATCGACCGAGCAGCTGGCCGCGGTCGAGGGTGTCGGCCCCACCATCGCAGCCGCCGTCACCGAGTGGTTCACCGTCGACTGGCACCGGGCCATCGTCGAGAAGTGGCGGGCTGCCGGGGTGCGGATGGCCGACGAGCGCGACGCGAGCACGCCGCGAACGTTGGCGGGCCTGACGATCGTGGTCACCGGTTCCCTAACCGGCTTTTCCCGCGACGACGCCAAGGAGGCGATCATCGCCCGTGGCGGCAAGGCCGCGGCCTCGGTGTCGAAGAAGACCGATTACGTCGTCGCCGGCGATTCGCCCGGCTCGAAGTACGACAAGGCTGTCGAGCTGGGGGTGCCGATCCTCGACGAGGACGGTTTTCGCCGATTGCTTGCGGAGGGGCCGCCCGCGAAGGCGGCCCCGGAGTAGGGCTCGGTCACCGCAACATCGTCGCCACGATCCCGGCGAGGTAGCCCAGCCGAGCGACCTCCGAAGGCCGGAATTCCGGGCCCGGCCGGCCCAGCACCACCGCCGTCAGCGGATCACCCAGCGGCGCCGCGACCATCGTGGTGTCCATATCGCGCCACGCCTGCGGCACCCATTCGGCGGTGTTGTCCAACGTGACCGCATGTTCGATCGGCAGCCAGGGGGCCGAGGCCGCCTTGGTCTCCGGGGCGCCCGGGCTGCCCGCGAGGCGCTGCAGCTGTCCCTGCGGACCGCGCAGAATCGTGCACCAGCTGACGCGCAGCACTCTGGGCGCCTCGTTGGCCAGAACCTGCAGCCGCGACGCGTTGTCGGTGGCCGCCGCGACTCGGTCGAGCAACTCCAGCTCCCGATGCGCTTCCAGCAGCCCGGTATGGGGTCGGACGCTCTCCACCCGGACCCCGGCCAGTGACTCGGCGGCGGTGATCAGCCGGTCCGGCATCTTCCCCGGGGGCAGTTCGATGACCAGGTCGTCGATCGCGTATCCCGCGCTGCGCTCCACCACGTCCAGCGACAGGATGTCGGCACCCACCGACCCGAGCGCCACCGCCAGCGAGCCCAGGCTGCCGGGGCGGTCGAGCAGCGAAACGCGCAACAGATACGACCGCACGGCCAACACTGTTACACAGCGGTGGGCGCACGGCATTTCGGCGGGACGCGGGCTGCAGCGGCCCGGTCCTGGCTCCATCGTCGACCGGGCTAGGCTTTCCGCTCGTGTCCCAGATCTCCCGCGACGACGTGGCGCACCTGGCCCGGCTGTCCCGGCTGGCGTTGACCGAGAGCGAACTCGACAGCTTCGCCGGGCAGCTTGACGCCATCCTGACCCACGTCAGCCAGGTACAGGCGGTCGACGTCACCGGCGTCGAAGCGACCGGCAACCCGCTGACGGACGTCAACGTCACCCGCCCGGACGAGCCGACACCCTGCCTGACGCAGCAGGAGGCGCTCGCCGAGGCGCCCGCGGCCGTCGACGGCCGGTTCGCTGTGCCCCAGATCCTGGGAGACCCCGAGTGACCGAGCTCATCCGGTCCGACGCCGCGAGCCTGGCCGCCCGGATCGCCGCCAGGGAGGTGTCATCCACCGAGGTCACCCGGGCCTGCCTGGACCAGATCGAGGCAACCGACGATCGCTACCGCGCCTTCCTGCACGTGGCGGCCGATGAGGCGCTGGCGGCAGCGGCCGCCATTGACAAGCAGCTGGCCAACGCGGTGGCCGGCGGCGAGCGGCCGCCGTCGGCGCTGGCCGGGGTCCCGCTCGCGCTCAAGGACGTGTTCACCACCACGGACATGCCGACCACTTGCGGATCCAAGATCCTCGAGGGCTGGCGGTCGCCGTACGACGCCACCCTCACCGTGCGGTTGCGCGCCGCCGGCATCCCGATCCTGGGCAAGACCAATATGGACGAGTTCGCGATGGGCTCGTCGACGGAGAACTCCGCCTACGGCCCTACCCACAATCCGTGGAACGTGGACCGGGTGCCCGGCGGATCCGGCGGGGGCAGCGCGGCCGCGCTGGCCGCGTTCCAGGCGCCGCTGGCCATCGGGTCCGACACGGGGGGCTCCATCCGCCAGCCGGCCGCGCTGACCGCGACGGTCGGTGTCAAACCCACCTACGGCACGGTGTCCCGCTACGGGCTGGTGGCCTGCGCGTCGTCGCTGGATCAGGGCGGCCCCTGCGCGCGCACCGTGCTCGACACCGCGCTGCTGCACCAGGTGATCGCCGGACATGACACCCGCGATTCCACGTCGGTGGAGGCCGAGATTCCCGACGTGGTCGGCGCCGCGAGGGCCGGCGCGGCGGGCGACCTGCGCGGTGTCCGCATCGGAGTGGTCAAGCAGCTGCGCGGCGAGGGCTACCAGCCCGGGGTGCTGGCCTCGTTCGAGGCCGCCGTCGAGCGGCTGACCTCGCTGGGCGCCGAGGTGAGCGAGGTGGACTGTCCCCACTTCGAATACGCGCTGGCCGCCTACTATCTGATCCTGCCCTCGGAGGTGTCGAGCAACCTGGCGCGCTTCGACGCGATGCGCTATGGGATGCGGGTCGGCGATGACGGAACCCACAGCGCCGAGGAAGTGATGGCGCTGACCCGGGCCGCCGGTTTCGGACCGGAGGTCAAGCGACGCATCATGATCGGCACTTACGCGCTTTCGGCCGGTTACTACGACGCCTACTACAACCAGGCGCAGAAGGTGCGGACGCTGATCGCCCGCGACCTCGACAGGGCCTACGAATCCGTCGACGTCGTGGTGTCACCCACCACCCCCACCACCGCTTTCCCGCTGGGCGAGAAGGTCGACGACCCGCTCGCGATGTACCTGTTCGACCTGTGCACGCTGCCGCTGAACCTGGCCGGTCACTGCGGCATGTCGGTGCCGTCGGGGTTGTCCCCGGACGACGGCCTGCCGGTGGGGCTGCAGATCATGGCCCCCGCGCTGGCCGACGACCGCCTGTACCGGGTGGGCGCCGCCTACGAAGCTGCCCGCGGCCCGCTGCCGTCCGCGATCTAAAGCGTCCGCTCGGCGGAACAGGCCGACCTCAAGGCAAGATGAGGGCATGCGGATCGGAGTTCTGACCGGAGGCGGCGACTGCCCCGGGCTCAACGCCGTGATCCGGGCGGTGGTGCGCACCTGTGACGCCCGGTACGGCTCGTCGGTGGTCGGATTCCAGGACGGTTGGCGCGGGTTGCTGGAGAACCGACGCATACAACTGCAAAACGACGACCGTAACGACCGGCTGCTGGCCAAGGGCGGAACGATGCTGGGCACCGCCCGCGTGCACCCGGAAAAGCTCAAGGCCGGGCTGAACCAAATCAAGCAGACCCTGGACGACAACGGGATCGATGTCCTCATTCCCATCGGGGGCGAAGGCACCCTGACGGCAGCACACTGGCTATCGGAGGAAAACGTGCCCGTGGTCGGTGTGCCGAAGACCATCGACAACGACATCGATTGCACCGATGTGACTTTCGGCCACGACACCGCGTTGACCGTAGCCACCGACGCCATCGACCGGCTGCACAGCACCGCAGAGTCTCACCAGCGGGTGATGCTCGTGGAGGTGATGGGCAGGCACGCGGGCTGGATCGCATTGAACGCCGGGCTGGCGTCCGGCGCCCACATGACGCTGATTCCCGAGCAGCCTTTCGATGTAGAGGAGGTGTGCCGGCTCGTCAAACGCCGCTTCCAGCGCGGGGATTCGCACTTCATCTGTGTGGTGGCCGAAGGCGCCAAACCGGTCGCCGGCTCAATCACGTTGCGCGAGGGAGGGGTCGACGAGTTCGGCCACGAGCGTTTCACCGGCGTGGCCGCCCAGCTGGCCTTCGAGGTAGAAAAGCGGATCAACAAGGAGGTCCGCGTGACCGTGCTCGGCCACGTCCAGCGGGGCGGCACTCCGACCGCCTACGATCGCGTGCTGGCCACCCGGTTCGGCGTCAACGCCGCCGACGCCGCGCACGCCGGGGAGTACGGCCAGATGGTGTCGCTGCGCGGGCAGGACATCGGCCGGGTGCCGTTGGCCGACGCGGTCCGCCAACTGAAGTTGGTGCCGGAAAGCCGCTACGATGACGCCGCCGCATTCTTCGGCTGAACCGGCGGGTTCGGCAAACAGCGGGTAGCGCCGACTTAACGACGGTTGAAATTTGCCGCCGAATTGACCAGCTTTCGGCAGGTCGCCGAGGAATTGTGGTTTCCGGCCCGATGGAATGCGGTTATACCGGGGGTATGAGCAACCGCGGTTCACTTCGCGGAGCCGTTCAGTCCGGGGGACTGCCGGGGCCATCGGGCCGTCCGGCGCGTCAGCCGCCTGTGCCGGACTGGCAGGCTCAGGCCGACCCGGCGTCCGCCACAATGCCCCAGCCCTACCGCTCGGGTCCGCCCGTGCCTCAGCCGTCTCGGCCGGTTGGTCCACTGGGTGCCAGTGCGCCTCCCCCGGCGCGGCGAGTGCCCCCACCGGGTCGCCGTGAACGGTTGCCCGGCGGCACCGCTCTTGACGGCCTCGACGAGCGCGACGGCGACGGCTCCGGGAGGTTCAGCTGGCGAGAGCTGATTCATCGCCTCACCAGAATCGATCTGGGCCCCGGTAAAGACTCAAGGTACGAACAAGAGCTGCGAGCCCGTATTCGCACGGTCGTGGGCGGCCCACTCCCGATCGCCGTCCTGAACCTGAAGGGCGGCGTCGGTAAGACGTCCGTGGTGGAGGCTCTCGGCTCGACCTTCGCCCACGTGCGCCACGACCGGATCATCGCCATCGATCTCGACGCCGGGGACCTGGCGGAGCGGCACGGCCGCCGCAATCCCCTGAGCATGGCGGCCCTCCTCGCCGACGACACGGTCACGCAGTACAGCGACGTACGGGCGCACACCTACATGAACAGCAACGGCCTCGAGGTGCTGGGTCTTCCGGACTATGCGCGCACCGACTGGCGGCTGGAGCGTCACGACGTCGTCAAAGCGTTCTCCGTTCTGCGCAAACACTATTCGGTGGTGCTGGTCGACTGCGCCAAGGCCTTGAACTCGCCTGTGATGGACGCTGTTCTGCCCGAGTCGCGGGCGCTCGTGGTGGTGACCAGCACCTCAATTGACGCCGTACGCAAAACCAGGACTTCACTAGAGTGGTTGTGCAACAACGGGTATCGGTCGCTGATGAAGTCGACGGTGCTCGTGGTAAACCATGTCGAGCAGGCCAGGGTGGGCAATGTGGCCGCCAAGGAACTCGAGCAGCTGTCCGCCCGCGTCGCCGCGACCGTGGTCCTGCCGTTTGACCGGCACATACATGAGGGCAAGCAAATTTCGTTGGACCGGTTGAGCAGGCAAAGCAGGCGCAGCTACCTGGAGATGGCGGCCACGCTGGCCGACATGTTCCCGGGCAGGGGCGTGAAGCGCGACGCGAGCGTGGGCGCCTCCCGGCCGCCCCGCCATTCCTGATCTCGCCCCGCTCCGCCGCGCTCGCGGTCACCACGGTTTCTGAGGGTGGTGACCCGCTTCGCCCGGCTCTGCCGCGCTCGCGGTCACCATGCTTCTGATGGTGGTGACCCGATTCGCCCGGCCTCCGCCGCGCTCGCGGTCACCACAGTGTCTGTCTGATGATGGTGACCCGCTTCGCCCGGCTCCGCCGCGCTCGCGGTCACCACTAAAATCGACGGCATGAGTGTTGCTGCCGGCGCCGATCTCATGGACTACGACGACGTCATCGCGCGGTTCGACCCGGTGCTCGGGCTCGAGGTGCACGTCGAGTTGTCCACCGCGACGAAAATGTTCTGTGGCTGCTCCGCCAAATTCGGCGCTGAACCCAACACCCAGGTGTGCCCCGTCTGTCTGGGACTGCCCGGCTCGCTACCGGTGCTCAACCAGAGCGCGGTGGAGTCGGCGATTCGGATCGGGCTGGCGCTGAACTGCGAAATCGTGCCGTGGTGCCGCTTCGCGCGCAAGAACTACTTCTACCCGGACATGCCCAAGAACTACCAGATTTCCCAGTACGACGAGCCGATCGCCATCAACGGCCATCTCGACGTGCCGCTGGAGGACGGCAACATCTGGCGAGTGGACATCGAGCGGGCGCACATGGAAGAAGACACCGGCAAGCTGACCCATCTGGGCAGCGAGACGGGTCGCATTCACGGCGCCACCACGTCGCTGCTGGACTACAACCGTGCCGGTGTGCCGCTGATCGAAATCGTCACCAAGCCGATCGTGGGGGCCGGTGCGCAGGCGCCGCAGATCGCCCGTGCCTACGTGACGGCGTTGAGAGACCTGTTGCGCGTTTTGGACGTTTCCGATGTACGCATGGACCAGGGCTCGATGCGCTGTGACGCGAATGTATCGCTGAAGCCGGCCGGGACGGCCGAGTTCGGTACCCGGACAGAGACCAAGAACGTCAACTCCCTGCGAAGCGTTGAGGTCGCGGTGCGTTACGAAATGCAGCGCCAGGGAGCCATACTCGCGAACGGCGGCCGTATCACGCAGGAGACCAGGCACTTTCACGAGGCCGGCTATACCAGCCCGGGGCGCACCAAAGAGACCGCCGAGGATTACCGTTATTTCCCTGAGCCCGATCTGGAACCCGTCGCGCCCAGCCGCGAACTCGTCGAGAAACTGCGGCAGACGATCCCGGAACTGCCGTGGCTGAGCCGCAAGCGGTTCCAGCAGGACTGGGGTGTATCCGACGAAGTGATGCGGGATCTCGTCAACGCCGGCGCCGTCGAATTGGTCGCCGCGACCATCAAGCACGGGGCGCCCAGCGAGCAAGCGCGGGCCTGGTGGGGAAACTTCCTGGTGCAGAAGGCCAACGAGGCAAACATCGGACTCGACGAGCTGGCCATCACCCCGGCACAGGTCGCCGCGGTGGTGGCGCTGGTCGAGGAGGGCAAGCTCTCCAACAAGCTTGCCCGCCAAGTCGTGGAGGGGGTGCTGGCCGGAGAGGGCGAACCCGGGGAGGTGATGAGCGCTCGCGGTCTGGAACTGGTGCGCGACGACTCGGTCACCCAGGCCGCTGTCGACGAAGCGCTGGCCGCCAATCCTGACGTGGCGGAGAAAATCCGCGGTGGCAAGGTTGCCGCGGCCGGCGCCATAGTCGGTGCGGTGATGAAGGCCACCCGCGGGCAAGCCGATGCCGCCAGGGTGCGCGAACTCGTCCTCGCCGCCTGCGGGCAGAGCTGACCGCGTGCCGAACCGGCCGGCATTGGTTGGCCGAAAAGCCATCGGAGCGCGTCGTGCGGATTCATGATGTTGCGGTGGTCGATGAATCGTTCGATGACCTGATGGGCATGCTGGACTCCCCGGTGTTCGTGGTGACAACCCAGGCCGATGGCCAGCCGTCGGGTTGCCTGGTCAGCTTCGCCAACCAGGCCAGCGCGGAGCCGCCGATGTTTCAGGTCGGGATCCCCAAGGACAGCGCCACTTTCGGGGTGGCGAGCCGGTCGCAATACCTGGCCGTGCATGTCCTGGCGCGACACCACGGCGTTTTGGCCGAACTGTTCGGCAGCGAGGGCGATGAAAGCAACAAATTTCATCGCTGTCGGTGGCGCGCCGGTCCCCAGGGGATGCCGATTCTCGACGATGCAATCGCGTGGTTCGTCGGTAGGACGCTGGGTGCGATCGAGATGGGCGACCACGTTCAGTACGTGCTGGAGCCCGTCGCCACCTGGGCTCCCGAGTGCTCCGACGATCCGCTCTACCTCTCCGATCTCGACGACATGGACCCAGGTAACGAGGCGTCGGACCGGCTCTTCGACAGGGCACCGAGCGACGTGACGCGCCGGTACGGCGTGAGGTTCACCCTCGACGGGTTCTGACCTCTGAACACCTCTGAAGACCTCTGAAGACCCTAGGTCTTGTCGTCGTTGTTGCGCGGGAAGCCGCCGCCTTGCGGGAACAGCGGGAACACCACATCGTCGAGTTTCTCGGCGGCCCCGGCGGTCTTGTTGACGGTGGCGCCCCACACGTTTCCGTCCGGCGACATGCGCAACGCCCACGCGTGGGCATGGGTGTCCTTGCGGACGACGTCGGGTTCACCGGTGACCGCACCCGTCGACGGTGCAAGCCGGACCGCCACCGTCAACTTGGTGTTGATGAGGTTGACCAGTACGGTCCCGTCCATCGCCGCGCAGCCGGCCACGCCCGGCTTGTCCGGCCAGGTCCACACCGACGAAACCTCCGAGTTCTTGGTGATGCGCTGCAACCGGTCCGCCGTGGGGGTGCGGTCGGCGACGTACAACGAGCCGTCGACGGGGTCGGTGCACAGGCCGCCGCCGGAGCCGACGCCGGACAGCGCCGTCGTCGGCGGAGCCTGACCGATGGTGGTGGGCTGCTCGATGCGCAGCACCTTGCCGGCCAGCGACTTCGGGTCGGTGGCCATGCCCGGGTTGCCCGCGTCGCCCGTCATCACGACCAGGGTGGTCGGGCTGGTGAAGATCAACGCTCCGGTGTTCCCGATAGCGCCCTTGGGGATGCCGGTCAGGATGTCTTTCGGGATGTCGCCGTCGGCGATGCGGATGACCCGGTTGTCGGTCGGTGTGCTGATGTAGGCGTACATCAGGCGGTCTTGGTTGTAGGTGGGCGACAGCACGATGTCCATCAGCCCGCCGTCACCGGACGGGTCAACCGGGATGACCACCTTCACCTTCGGCTCGGCGCTGACGGAGATCTCCTTGACGGCGCCGGTGGTGCGTTCGGCGACCAACGCGGATTTGCTGTCGGTGCCCATGATGAGTCCGCTGGTGCTCTCCAGGCAGCCCTGCATCACCCCTGGCGCCGGGCACGCCTTCGGGAACGGGGTCGGCGGCAGCGGCGGGGGCGGGGGAGGCGTCGAGCTGGGCTGAGGCTTGAGTTCCGGGTTGGTGGTAAAGGGCTGGGACTGGGCGTCGTTGAACCGCGCGCACCCGCTGGACACCAGCACCGCCGCGCAGAGCGCGGCGACCGCGCACCGAACCGACCGCCCTGATCGCCCTAGTCGCATGACCGACAGGCTACGGACAGTGCAAGCACCGCCGCCACAGGCATGCCGGTCATCCGGCCTGTCCCGGGCCTGCCTGAGCCCCCTTTCTGCGCCGACACGCCCTTTGAGGGCCCGTCGGGACGTCGCGGGAGGCGATTTTGGGCCAATTCGGGCCTGTTTGGCGCACTAACGGCCGATTGGGGCGCGAAAGCGCCGCTCAAATCCCCAATTCAGGACCAAATGCCCTTACCCTGTCACCCGTGACCAGTCAATCGAATGACGCACCTTGGCAGCGGCCTGGCGAAAACCCGGCGCCGACGCCGGCACGCCCCGCCTCGGCCCGTCTGGTCGACCCCGAAGATGACCTGACCCCGGTCGGGTATCCGGGCGACTTCGGAACCACCACCGTCATCCCTTACCAGGACCCCGGTCACTTGGGCGGCCCTGGTGCGTCGACTTACAACGTTCTCGACCACCAGGAGCCGTTGCCGTACGTGCAGCCGCAGTCGGCGGCACAGCCGGCACCGATTTCCGCCACCGAGCCGGCCCAGATCGACGCCAACGACCGCAGCGAGCGGGTGAGTGCCGCCGGCCGCCGCGGCACCCAGCACCTCGGTTTGCTGGTGCTGCGGGTCTGGCTCGGAGTGGTGCTGGGCGCCCACGGTCTGCAGAAACTGTTCGGGTGGTGGGGCGGCTCGGGGGTGACCGGGTTCAAGAACTCACTGTCCGACGTGGGCTACCACCACGCCGACATCCTCGCCTACGTGAGTGCCGGAGGCGAGATCGTGGCGGGTGTGCTGTTGATATTGGGGTTGTTCACCCCGATCGCCGCGGCGGGTGCGCTGGCGTTCTTGATCAACGGTCTGCTGGCCACCGTCTCGGCCGGCTCGCATTCGCAGGCGTTCTCGTTCTTCCTGCCGCAGGGGCACGAGTACCAGATCACCCTGATCGTGCTGGCCGTCGCCGTCATCCTGTGCGGACCCGGCCGCTACGGTCTCGACGCCGGCCGGGGCTGGGCCCATCGACCCTTCATCGGGTCGTTCGTGGCCCTACTGGTCGGCATCGCCGCCGGTGTCGCCGTGTGGGTCCTGCTCAACGGCGTCAATCCGATTGCCTGATACCGGCGTTTGCCGGTAGGGGTTGGGAACGCGCCCCGAGCTGGCCTCGGTCAGCAGCGGCAGCGTCGCGAACGTCACCGCGGGCAGTCGCAGCTCTGCACCGTTTTTGAGGCGGGCGCGCGCCCAAGAGCCGCGGTGGAAGCGCAGCCCATCGATGTCATCCCAGCGCACGGCCCGGCTACCCAGCAGCGTCCGAACGGTCACGCCCTCATCGTCGGCGACGGTACGTAACCGGACGATCGACGCCGATAACAACACCGGGATGATCAGCAGCGGCGCGGACAGCGGCCACAGCAGCACCGGTATGAGCAGCCCGAGGGTCAAGTACCCAACGGCGAGGTGCGCCATCGGTGACACCTTGATCACGACGGGGGAATTAGTGGCCACCCCCGCATCATCGCACCGTCCTGACACAGGCTGCGCCCGTGTCAGGCGTGGATCCCCGGTGACGGCCCACGGCGTGTCGTCGCCGTGGGGGCACACCGGCCGACCTCGGCGGCGGGCAGCGGATTTGACGGCTGAGCTGTGCGAAGGCTACCGTCGGACGCTATGGATACCGCCGGAAAGCCCGGAATGCTCGTAGTACTTAGTCGGCGCGTTGGTGCCTGACTAGCTCGTCAGCATTTGAAGCGATCCAGCACCAACGCGACCCTCGTGCAGCAGCTGAGCTGACGGGGGTTTTTTCTTGCCTACAGACTTCGAGAGCGGGACCAAGAGGACAAGAGGACCACAGTGAGCGCACCCACCAGGCCACAATCACCGGCTTCCGCGCCGGGGTCGCAGGACGCGGCCAACGGCGTGCCGGACATCGTTGAAGCCGCCGTGAAACCGTCTGCCAAACGCGTTGCGCCGGAACAGCTGACCGGCGCCCAGTCGGTCATCCGGTCGCTGGAGGAACTCGACGTCGAGGTGATCTTCGGCATCCCCGGCGGCGCCGTGCTGCCGGTATACGACCCGCTGTTCGACTCGAAGAAGCTGCGCCACGTGCTGGTGCGCCACGAGCAGGGCGCCGGCCACGCCGCCAGCGGCTACGCGCACGCCACCGGCAAGGTCGGGGTCTGCATGGCCACGTCGGGCCCCGGCGCCACCAATCTGGTGACCCCGCTGGCCGATGCGCAGATGGACTCGATACCGGTCGTCGCGATCACCGGTCAGGTCGGCCGCACGCTGATCGGGACCGACGCCTTCCAGGAAGCCGACATCTCGGGCATCACGATGCCGATCACCAAGCACAACTTCCTGGTCCGCTCCGGCGATGAGATTCCGCGGGTGATCGCCGAGGCCTTCCACATCGCCTCGTCCGGCCGCCCGGGTGCGGTACTCGTCGACATCCCCAAGGATGTGCTGCAAGGCCAGTGCACGTTCAGCTGGCCGCCGCAGTTGGATCTGCCCGGCTACAAGCCGAACACCAAACCGCACAACCGGCAGATCCGCGAGGCCGCCAAGCTGATCGCGGCCGCACGCAAGCCGGTGCTGTACGTCGGCGGCGGTGTCATCCGCGGCGAGGCGACCGAGGAGCTGCGGGAGTTGGCCGAACTCACCGGCATGCCCGTGGTCACCACGCTGATGGCGCGCGGCGCATTCCCGGACAGCCACCGTCAGCATTTGGGCATGCCCGGCATGCACGGGACGGTCGCCGCGGTGGCGGCGCTGCAGCGCAGCGACCTGCTGATCGCGCTGGGCACGCGTTTCGACGACCGCGTGACCGGAAAGCTCGACACCTTCGCGCCCGAGGCCAAGGTCATCCACGCCGACATCGATCCGGCCGAGATCGGCAAGAATCGGCACGCCGACGTGCCGATCGTCGGCGACGTCAAAGCCGTCCTCACCGACCTCATCGCGATGCTGCGGCACCGCGACATACCGGCCGCCCTCGAATTGACCGACTGGTGGGCATATCTGGACCAGGTTCAGTCCACCTATCCGTTGAGCTACGGCCCACAGAGCGACGGCAGCCTCAGCCCGGAATACGTGATCGAAAAGCTGGGTCAGATCGCCGGAGCGGATGCGGTGTATGTCGCCGGTGTCGGGCAACACCAGATGTGGGCGGCGCAGTTCATCTCGTACGAGAAGCCGCGCACCTGGCTCAACTCCGGCGGGCTGGGCACCATGGGGTTCGCCATCCCGGCGGCCATGGGCGCCAAGATCGCTCGCCCGGACGCCGAGGTGTGGGCGATCGACGGCGACGGCTGCTTCCAGATGACGAACCAGGAGTTGGCCACCTGCGCGATCGAAGGCGTGCCGATCAAGGTTGCCCTGATCAACAACGGCAACCTGGGCATGGTGCGCCAGTGGCAAACCCTGTTCTATGAGGAGCGGTATTCGCAGACCGATCTGGCCACGCATTCGCATCGCATCCCGGACTTCGTGAAGCTGGCCGAGGCGTTGGGCTGCGTCGGATTGCGTTGCGAGCGTGAGGAAGACGTTGTCGACGTGATCAACCAGGCACGCGCGATCAACGACCGCCCCGTCGTCATCGACTTCATCGTCGGCGCCGACGCGCAGGTCTGGCCCATGGTGGCCGCCGGCACCAGCAACGACGAAATCCAGGCGGCACGCGGCATCCGCCCGCTCTTCGACGACGAAAGCGAGGGCCACGCCTGATGAACGCGGTTACGCATACGTTGTCGGTGCTGGTGGAAGACAAGCCCGGTGTGCTCGCGCGGGTGGCCGCGCTGTTCTCCCGCCGCGGCTTCAACATCCAGTCCCTTGCCGTCGGTCCGACCGAGCAGAAGGACATGTCGCGGATGACCATCGTGGTGTCCGCGGAGGAAACCCCGCTCGAGCAGATCACCAAGCAGCTCAACAAGCTGATCAACATCATCAAGATCATCGAGTTGGACGAGGACAACTCGGTTTCCCGCGAATTGGCGCTCATCAAGGTGCGCGCCGACGCCGGCAGCCGCAGTCAGGTGATCGAGGCGGTGAACCTGTTCCGCGCCAAGGTGATCGACGTGGCCCCGGAGGCCCTGACCATCGAGGCCACCGGCAACCGCGGCAAGATCGAGGCGCTGCTGCGCGTGCTCGAGCCGTTCGGTATCCGTGAGATCGTCCAGTCAGGAGTGGTGTCGTTGTCCCGCGGTCCGCGCGGTATCGGCACCGCCAAATAAGTTTTCAGGTGCTGGAATTAAGAAGGAGATGACGTGGCAAACCCAACTGGGGAGGCATTGCCAATGTTTTACGACAACGACGCAGATCTGTCGATCATCCAGGGCCGCAAAGTCGGTGTGATCGGCTACGGCAGCCAGGGACACGCGCACTCGCTGAGCCTGCGCGACTCCGGCGTGCAGGTTCGCGTCGGGCTCAAGGAGGGTTCGAAGTCCCGGGCCAAAGTGGAGGAGCAGGGCCTGGATGTCGACACGCCCGCCGAGGTCGCCAAGTGGGCCGACGTCATCATGCTGCTGGCGCCCGACACTGCGCAGGCGGACATCTTCAAAAATGACATCGAGCCCAACCTGCGCCCCGGTGACGCACTGTTTTTCGGCCACGGCCTCAACATCCACTTCGGGCTGATCAAGCCTCCGTCGGATGTCATCGTCGCGATGGTTGCGCCGAAAGGGCCCGGCCACCTGGTGCGCCGCCAATTCGTTGACGGCAAGGGCGTGCCGTGCCTGATCGCGGTGGACCAGGACCCCACCGGAGATGGCGAGGCGCTGGCGCTGTCCTACGCCAAGGCGATCGGTGGCACTCGGGCCGGCGTCATCAAAACCACCTTCAAGGACGAGACCGAAACTGACCTGTTCGGTGAGCAGGCCGTATTGTGCGGCGGCACAGAGGAATTGGTGAAGGCCGGTTTCGACGTGATGGTCGAGGCGGGCTACCCGCCGGAGATGGCGTACTTCGAGGTGCTGCACGAGCTGAAGCTGATCGTCGACCTAATGTACGAGGGCGGCATCGCACGGATGAACTACTCGGTGTCCGACACCGCGGAATTCGGTGGCTACCTTTCGGGCCCGCGGATCATCGACGCCGGCACGAAGGATCGGATGCGCGAAATCCTGCGCGAGATCCAGGACGGCACCTTCGTCAAGAAGCTCGTCGCCAACATCGAGGGCGGCAACAAGCAACTCGAGCAGCTGCGCAGGGAGAACGCCGAGCACCCCATCGAGGTCACCGGCAAGAAGCTGCGCGACCTGATGAGCTGGGTGGACCGCCCGATCACCGAGACGGCGTAACGCATTTTGACATGTTGAGCCGGGACCTGTGCTCAGCGGCCCGGAACCCGGCTGAAGCGGTCACGCTGCCGCGATGCAGAGCACCTCGTCGAGGCTGGCGGTGCGCAGGCCCGCACCGTTGGCCCGCTGCCGAAGTGCCGAAAGCGAGTTTGAGTCGATGCTGTGCAGGCCACCGGCTTGGTTCAGTCGTGCGGTGTCGAACATGGCCGGGCCGTAGGCGATGTCGTCGGTGAGGACATAGCGGCCGGCCTCAGGTGCGCGGCGGACCGCCGCCTCGGGCGCGCAGGCGCCGGTAAGTTTGACCGCATCGGCGAAATTGATTCCCACTTGGAACACCTGTCGTTCGGCCTGCAGCACCCCGGTCAGGCGGGTGATGAGATTGTCGGGGGCGAAAAACCGCCAGCCGTCGCCCACATACAGCCAGAACCGTTCGTGGATTTGATCACGGATTCGAGCAAGTTGAGCGCCGAGCCCTTCGTCGGGGCCGGAGGAAATGAATTCGAGGAACCCGTAGCGTTCGAGCAGCGTCTCGCGGTCTTGGGCCGACAGGCCGGCCTCGACCACCAGGAAGCGCCCAACTTGCAACACGTCGGTGCAGCAGTTCAGGAAGGAGTTCAGCGTTTGCTCGATGCCGGTTCGATCCGGCCGTGCGACCAGGCTGACGACAACCTCGGTGTCTCGCGGACCGCTGAGCAGCGATTCCGCCAGCGCGTCGGGATAAGCTGACGCGGCTTCAATCATTGTCGGCGCACAAATGTCACGGTTGCCCGCGATCCTCTCGCGGTCTTCGTCGGGGAGGTCGGGTCGGGCAAGCAGGTGGCGCCACAGTGTGAATGCTTCGGCTTGCTTACCGATCCAAGATGCGCACACCGCCTGCTCATCGGTTGCCCGCCAGGCGTAGACGTCGGCGAGCACATATAAAATCTCGTGTTCGGGAATGGGGATTTCGGCGGCGCACTTGGCGAACAAATAGCCGAGCTGGTAGCGCCCATCAAGGCGGTACAGCCGGGCGATGGTATACAGCGGTTCGGCACGGGTCATTCGATACTCCCAGGCCCTGAGATAAGCATCCAGAACCTCTGGCCACGGGGCACCAAGTTTCGGCATTATCTCGGCGATCGTGAACTTCGCGTAGTAAACCTCTTCTTCCCAACCACCCATCTCGATTCGTCGCTCGTACCATTTGCGCGCATTGACGTAGTCGGCTTGGTCGCCTTTGGTGATGGCCAGATCGCAATAACTTTGCGCTAGGTAGAACACCGACCTTGCATCCTCGGGGTTGCGTTCTAGCTCGGCCAGCAGAAGATCGCGGTCGCGCGCATACTTCTTCTGCTGATCCAGGTTGCGAGCACCGAGGCGACGGGATTCGATGTGGTAGTCGCCTTCCAGGCGCGCAGTGACTAAAGGGCCGTCACAGGTGACGAACTCGTGAACGACACCCTGATAGCGGGCGGGCGACCCGTCGCGGAATAGCCTCGGGACCCAAAAGGTGCCGTAGGGAGATCTGTGGCGCAGTTCGTATAGGTCGGCGCCCAGCTGGCCAAAATCGACTGTGCCGACGACTGCGTCGTCGGCGTCGATGACCCAGATGTAGTCGCCGTGGCCTTGGGCGAGTTCCAGCGCCTCGGTCCGGTTAAGCCCGAAATTGCGCCAGGGCCGTTCGTATAGTTCACCAGAGATGCCATGACGCGCCATGTGGTTCGAGATGAGGTCCTGGGTGCCGTCGTCGGAGCCGGTGTCCACGATCACCCACGAGCTGATGTAAGGCTCAACCGACTCGAGCGTCTCGCGGATGATGTGCGCCTCGTTCCGCACGATCATATTCAGGCAGATCGCGGGGCGCGCGGTCGTTGCGGCCGACATGACCAGACCGTATCAGGCATTCGCGTGTCAGCTGACGTGTCTGCTGAAACGCCGTCCCGTTGACCGAAAGCTATGACAACAGCGGCGCCGCAATCCTCACATCCAGATAGTGTAGGTCGCTGATATTGCCGGCGAGCATGAGAGTTCAGGGAATCGGAACCAGAATGAGCGAACGATTTGGCCGCAGCAGATTGGTACAGCGATACCTCAATCTTCTCGAGGCATCGCTTACCGGCATGCTATTCGAAGATACGCCCTTTGACCTGTGGTCGGGCGGCAAGTTCGATCCGACCAAGCGTCTCCTAGGGCAGGACTGGCCTTCGCTTTCTTTTTCGATGATCGGAAGTGTTCGCATGCGAAACCTGCGTTACGCCTGTGAGACGGTGCTATTGGATGGCATACAAGGCGACTTCATCGAGACCGGTGTTTGGCGAGGCGGCGCGTGCATTCTGATGAGAGGAATCCTCGAGGCATATGGCGACGATATCCGTCGCGTGTTCGTTGCCGATAGCTTTGCAGGCCTGCCTTCACCCGACACGGAGAATTTTCCTGCCGACGCGGGCGACCAACATCATACTTATTCTCAACTTCAGGTGTCGCGCGCCGAAGTCGAGAACAACTTCCGTCGTTTCGGATTACTGGACGAACGGGTCTTTGTTCTTGAGGGGTGGTTCAAGGATACGCTGCCAAGCGCTCCAATCGATCAGTTGGCTGTATTGCGACTTGACGGCGATATGTATGAATCGACGATTGAGGCGTTGGAGGCCTTGTATCACAAGGTGTCGTATGGCGGTTTTGTGATAGTGGACGATTATGTGCTAACGCCTTGCGCGAAGGCGGTCAACGATTTTCGTGAACGGTATGGAGTCACATCGCCGATCCTGCCGATTGACGGAACAGGCACCTACTGGCGAGTTGACCACGGGCCTATAAGATAATTTCTTTCACCAGTCGCACGCACTGTGTTGGGTTCACTTGAAGGTCACTGTGCGGACCATCAGATCTACGGCGGAGCTACTGGTTGCGGATCAGAAACCCGTTGGGCGCGAACGTCCACCCAAATTTGTTCTCGCGCGCCCGGTCATGGGTGTAATCATGTGGGAATTCACGCTCGTATGCCTCGATTGCTTCATAAGGGCCGGCTCCCCATCCAGGAAGGATGGGGTGGCCGTTGACGTTCGAGTCTTCGACTATCAGGCGATCCCCGGCAGAGAGCAACGGCCGCAGTAGCTTCATCTCCGCCAGCACGTGACCCATGGAGTGGTCGCTGTCCAGGATGGCGAAGATTTTACCTGGAAATTGAGTCTTGAGGCGCGTAATGTAGTCCACGACAGGCGGGGCGGTCGATGACGATCTAACGAACAAGATATCGGAATCGCGCTCGGCTGCTGGATCAAGAATCTGGTGAGAGACGTCGACGGAAAGTATCTTGAAAGGTTGACCGGTCTGCCGCATGACAGTGGCGAAAAATAGGGCCGAGCCGCCATAACACGTGCCGAATTCGATGACCAAAGACGGCTTTAACTCGAACAGAATCTCCTGATAGTTCCAAAGATCGCCGACTGATTTTTGGCACTTGACTCCGAGCCATGTAGTCGTCGTCCACACCGAGGTGTCGTAGTACCACTTGTGATATTCGGTCGCCTCCCAGCCGGACGTCGGATAAACAGATCCAGCTGCGGAAGGCACCGATTGTTCTCCTGCTGGACCAGACATTACGTCCCTTTCTCTTGTGTAAAGGGGATTATAAAGCTGCCGGGATCCCTTGGGGGGACTGGGCGAACTTCTGATATCGACGATGGGCACCCGCCGTCGGCGACGGCGAATTCGACGAACTGCTGACAGAAGAAACAGCGCTGCAACGGGGCGTGACCGCGTCGGTCGCCCAGGCCGGACCGCCATGCGGTTGGAGTTTTGGGAAGGCGGGCATGACGTGCTGGTCGTGGCCGCCCACGCCTCGACGCTGGGGGTCAGTAGAGGCTGAACAGTTCAGTAAGGCGGTCAGGTTCCTCGCAAAGCGGCCGTGAAGGGGTCAGTTGGAGTCCCTCCCAGAACGACCGCAGCCGATCGTTATCGATAACGGATGCGGCGTGCTGATCCACAATGTCGTAGTAACAATCGGCCAGAATGCGCGACGTGGGGTCTACCCGGGTGATCGCGACCAGGCCAGTCGGCGGACAGTCCAGCACGTGTAGCCGCAGATCCGGACGGTACTCGCCAAGGATCGGCAGCAACTTCCAAACATCACCGGTCCAGAAGTAGATCGTCTCTCCCTCGGAGGAATCGCCAGGGCGGTACTGCCTCAGCGCCATTCGCGGATTCAACGGCAGGCAGTCATGCAGGAGGATCAGCGAGCGGGAATGGCAGGCAGCCTCCGCGCCGATCAGATCGCGCAACAGGAATTCGAACCGGTGCATGCCATCCAGGAAGGCGATATCCACCGGGCTGCCAAGCAATCTTGTTACATCTTCGGTCGCAAAGAATGTGTCTGATGGCATCTGGAAGAAGAACGTGCGCTTCCGGTTGCCGGTGGCGCCAGCCTGAAGCGCAAAACGTGCATCCACCGCAATCGCGTCGCAGCCCGCAACCGCGAGTGATTCTCCAGTCTCCGTGCCGACCTCCAAATACGTGCGCGGCGCCAGATGAGTGTGCAAGGCGGCAAGGAACTCCAGGTATGGCACGCCGCACAAGCGAAACGAGGCGGTCGCATCGTCAAAGTCGTTCATACGGGCCAGCCCTCTCGTCGCCTCGATTGACCTGTACGGCGGCGAGGTTCACACGTCCCTCGTCCGCCCTGACGGGGAATTGCGAAGAATGACAGGCAACTTCGGTCGCAAGGTTGTGTGGGCCGCGCAGAGCGGCGGACGCCTCGGCGCGTTCGACTCCCAGCGTGCTAAACGAACGATCACCGAACACGGCATCGTCTTGTGGGCTCGATTCGTGAAGCGATGGTGGCGCGGCGGCGCCAGGGCCTCGTCCGCAGCGCCACATTTGCGCGACACAATGAGACGGCCGCCCGTCGCTCATGCCAAAGTCACACCGAATCACACTGCACTCCTCAATCGGTGCCTGACGACAACGCGCGGCGCAGGATGTCAGCCTGGCTGCGAGCAGAGAAAGCGCGATAGCCTCGCTCGCCGAGCTCGCGGCGCGCCCGCTCGTCGGCAAGCAGATCCAGACAGCGGTCGACAAGTTCGTCGTACTCTGCGAACGCGATTCCCGACTCCAAGTCACGATCCTCATTCGGATGCGCACCGCGCTCGGACACCACCGCGCGTCTGTTGGCGAGCAGATACGAAACACGTACGATCTCGAAGACCTGCGCTTTGTAGTAGCTCACGTGGATGTTGATGACGATCTTCGAGCGCGCGATCCAGGCATCGCGGCTCGCGCCGTACACGCCGAATAGCGACTTGACACGAAGACCTTGAGCGCGCAGCTTGTCCAGAACAGCTTCCCGGCGGTCGTCCGGCGAACCGTAGAAAAGCACATCGATGTCCTCGCGGACGGGAGTCACTCTTGTCAGTTCGGGGACATACCCGATCGGAACGTGCGTGACCCGGGGAATTCGCCAGGCGGTTAGCTGCTCAATGTTGGCTTGACTGTAGTCCCAAACAGGGCAGCGCCTGAAAAGGTCGATGAGGGCGGGCGTCATCCACGTCGAGTGTTCATCGACTTGTTCGAGGTTGTAAAGAATGGCGTGCTTTGGCGGCTCCAGGTCGTAGCGGGCGAGGAGGTTGCTGCCGAGCACGATGGTGCTGCGATCGTCGAAGTCGAGACGATTGGTCAGCACCGAATCGTGGCCGATCGCCAGAAGAGCGCAGTGCAATGCTTGCGCGACCTCGCGAAACACTTCGCTGTGCCGATAGCCGGGAGGTGACACGATCGCGACGGCGAACCGCGTCGGCGCATTTTTGGTCGCGCCGGGCTGAAGCTGAGCCGGCTGTAGCACTTGGGGGATTGCGGCGATGCAGAGCACCTCGTCGAGACTGGCGGTTCGCATCCCCGAGGTGGCGGCCCGGCGCGCAAGCGCGGCGATCGGATCCGGATCGAGGCTATGTACTCCACCCGCTTGATCCAGGCGTGCGGCGTCGAACATTGCCGGGCCGCAGGCCACCTCGTTGGTGAGGACGTAGCGGCCGGTATCGAGTGCGCGGTGCACCGCCTGTTCGGGCGCGCTGGACCCCGTGAGCTTGGTCGCGTCGGCGAAATTGACTGCTACCTGGAACACCAGTGGTTCCGCTTGCAGCACCGCGGTCAATCGGGTGATGAGATCGTCGGGTGCGAAGAATCGCCAGCCTTCGCCCAGGTGTAGCCAGAACCGTCCGTTGATCTGGTCGCGGAGCAGGGCGAGTTGGGCGCCGGGTCCGGCGTCGGGGTCGGATCGGAAGAATTCGAGGAACGCGTAGCGCTCGGCGAGCGTTATGCGATCTGCGGCCGACAGGCCGGCATCAACGACGAGGAAGCGCCCGACCCGCAACACGTCGGTGCAGCAGTTCAGAAATGAGTTAAGTGTTTGCTCGGTGAGGGTAGGGTCCGGCCCGGCGACAAGGCTGACGATGACCTCGGCGTCGCGGGTACCGGCGGTCAGGCGCCCTACCAGGGCGTCGGGATATGCCGACGCGGCTTCGAGCATCGTCGGCGCACATATGTCGCGGTTACTCGCAATCCTTTGCCGGTCCTCATCGGGGATGTCGGGTCGGGCCAGCAGGCGCCGCCACAGCGTGAACGCTTCCGGATATTTGTCGATCCACGATGCGCACAGCGCCTGCTCATCGGTTGCCCGCCACGCGTAGAGGTCTGCGTCGACAAAAAGTGTGTTTTCTTCCGGAAAGGGGATTTCGACAGCCCGCTTGGAGAACAGGTAGGCAAGCCGGTACCGCTCATCGAGGCGGTACTGAAAGGCAATCTCATACAGCGGTTCCGCACGTGCCGGTCGGAACTCCCAGGCCCGCAGGTAGGCATCCTCGATATCCGGCCACGGCGCGCCGAGTTTGGCCATCGACAACGCTACCCGGTACATCGCGTAGTAGACCTCTTCATCCCAGCCGCCCATCTCGGCGCGGCGCGCATACCACTTGCGTGCGTTGGCGAAATCGCCCTGAGCGAAGAAACTTTGAGCTCGTGCGAACACCGACTGCCGATCTTGGAAGCTGCGTTCGGCCGCGACCAGCAACAAATCGCGGTCGTTCGAATGCTGGTGTAGACCCTTTGCGCGGGCAGCGCAGTGACGATCCTTGACGTGGTACTCGCCCTCCACGCGCCCAACGACGTAGGGGAGGTCCCACTTTGGGCGTTCGTGGGTCACACCCACATAGCGGACAGCTAACCCGTCGCGGAACAATCTCGGACGCCAGAAGGTCCCGCCGATGTCATTTATGGAGCGCATCAAGTAGATATCGGCTCTGAGTCGGGTGAAGTCGGGTGTGCCCACGACGGTGTCGTCGGCATCCATGACCCAGATGTAGTCGCCGTGGCCCTGGGCCAGGTTCAGCGCCTCGGTTCGGTTATGGCCGAAGTTGCGCCATGGCCGTTCGTGAAGTTCACCGGGGATGCCAAGGCGGCTCATTTGGCTGCGGATCAAGTCCCGGTCGCCGTCGCCGGAGCTGGTGTCCACGATCACCCACGAACTGATGTGGGGCGCGACCGAATCGAGCACCTCATGGCTGATGTGCGCCTCGTTTCGCACGATCATGCTCAGGCAGATCGCAGGGCGCGCGGTCGGCGGGTCGGGCACGGCCAGATCGTATCCGGCAACCAATGGTTGCGTTGTTGGATCCGGTCAGAAGGTCGTGGCCGACGTAGCAGCGACTTCGGTCCATTGGCCATGCTGTCGCTGATCGCCGCGGCGACGTTGGCCGAGGCCGGGCATCCTCGACCGGTCCGGTTGAAAGTCTTGCCGGGGCGAACGAAGCCGCAAGCAACAGCTACGGCTCGGCGGGCCAGGGCTGGTGGTGGTGCTTGAGGATTGATGATGCTGTCGTAGATGGGAGCCAGGTTGACCCACTCGGCGATTGCGCGCGCACAGCTTATCTGCGGGCACCGGCAGCTTCACGACAGCGGCGTGATTACCTCGGCCAAGGTTGAGGTCCCCCGCCGGTGCACCGTTGCGCGTGCCTTAGCGAGACGTCCAAGCCGGCGCAGGCGCATATCGTGGCGGCGTCAGCCCGTTGACCTCGCTGCCGTCGATGGTCGCGTCGACGCGTCAACGACAGCAGATAGTCTGTCCGGGTGAATCTGCCTGTTGTATTGATCGCCGATAAACTCGCCCAATCCACCGTTGCCGCGCTGGGAGACCAGGTCGAGGTGCGCTGGGTGGACGGCCCCGACCGCGAGAAGCTGCTGGCCGCGGTGGGCGAGGCGGACGCGCTGCTGGTGCGATCTGCCACCACCGTCGACGCCGAAGTGCTGGCCGCGGCGCCCAAGCTGAAGATCGTCGCCCGTGCCGGCGTCGGGCTGGACAACGTCGACGTGGACGCCGCGACCGAGCGCGGGGTGCTCGTGGTCAACGCCCCCACGTCGAACATCCACAGCGCCGCCGAGCACGCTGTGGCGCTGCTGCTGGCCGCGGCGCGCGAGATACCGGCGGCCGACGCCTCGCTGCGCGCGCACACCTGGAAGCGATCGTCCTTTTCCGGCACCGAGATCTTCGGCAAGACCGTCGGGGTCGTGGGCCTCGGTCGGATCGGCCAACTGGTCGCCCAACGGCTGGCGGCCTTTGGCGCCCATCTGATCGCCTACGACCCCTATGTCTCGCCGGCCCGCGCCGCACAGCTGGGCATCGAGCTGTTGTCCCTCGACGAGCTGTTGTCGCGCGCCGACTTCATCTCGGTGCATCTGCCGAAGACGACCGAAACCGCGGGGCTGATCGGCAAGGAGGCGCTGGCGAAGACGAAGCCGGGCGTCGTCATCGTCAACGCCGCCCGCGGGGGCCTGGTGGATGAGGCAGCCTTGGCCGAAGCGGTGGGCAGCGGCCAAGTGCGCGCGGCCGGTATCGACGTGTTCGCGAAAGAGCCGTGCACCGAAAGCCCGCTGTTCGAGCTGCCGCAGGTGGTCGTCACTCCGCACCTGGGCGCGTCCACCGCCGAGGCCCAGGATCGGGCCGGCACCGACGTTGCGGAAAGCGTGAAGCTGGCGCTGGCCGGTGAATTCGTGCCCGATGCCGTCAATGTCGGCGGCGGCGTGGTCAACGAAGAGGTGGCGCCCTGGCTGGACCTGGTGCGCAAGCTCGGGGTGCTGGTGGCCACGCTGTCCGACGGGCCGCCGGTGTCGTTGTCGGTGCAGGTGCGCGGCGAGCTGAGCTCCGAAGACGTTGAGATACTGAAGCTTTCGGCGCTGCGCGGATTGTTCTCGGCGGTCACTGAAGGTCCGGTGACCTTCGTCAACGCGCCGGCGCTGGCCGCCGAACGCGGCGTGGCCGCCGAAATCACCACGGCCACCGAAAGCCCCAACCATCGCAGCGTGGTCGAGGTGCGGGCCGTCGCCCCCGACGGTTCGGCCGTGACCGTCGCGGGTGTGCTGGCCGGGCCGCAGGAGGTGGAGAAGATCGTGCAGATCAACGGCCGCCACTTCGACATGCGCGCCGAAGGCACCAACCTGGTGATCAACTACTTCGACCAGCCCGGGGCGCTGGGCAAAATCGGCACGTTACTTGGTGCGGCCGGCGTGAACATCCACGCCGCGCAGCTGTCCGAGGACGTCCAAGGCCCGGCGGCGACGATCCTGCTGCGCCTGAGCCAAGACGTGCCCGAGGACGTGCGGTCGGCGATCGCGGCCGCGGTGGGCGCCAACAAGCTCGCGGTGGTCGATCTGTCGTGAAGCTGGCGGTAGTCGGCGGCGACGGGATCGGCCCGGAGGTGGTGGCCGAGGCGGTCAAAGTTCTGGACGCGGTCCTGCCTGACGTGCAGAAGACCGATTACGACCTGGGCGCCCGGCGTTATCACGCGACGGGTGAAGTGCTTCCGGATTCCGTGCTTGCCGAATTGCGGCAGCACGACGCCATTCTGCTCGGTGCGGTGGGTGATCCCTCGGTGCCCAGCGGCGTGCTGGAGCGAGGCCTGTTGCTGCGCCTGCGCTTTGAGCTGGATCACCACATCAACCTGCGGCCCGCGCGCCTATATCCGGGGGTGAACAGTCCGCTCGCCGGGAATCCCGCCATCGATTTCGTGGTGGTGCGGGAGGGTACCGAAGGCCCCTATACGGGTACCGGCGGCGCGATCCGCACCGGAACGCCCAACGAAGTGGCCACCGAGGTGAGCCTGAACACCGCGTTCGGCGTGCGCCGGGTGGTGGTCGACGCGTTCGAGCGCGCCCGACGGCGCCGCAAGCACCTGACGCTGGTGCACAAAACGAACGTGCTGACCTTCGCCGGGAAGCTGTGGTCGCGGATCGTGGGGGAGGTCGGCAAGGACTACCCCGATGTCGAGGTGGCGTACCAACACGTCGACGCCGCCACCATTTTCCTGGTCACCGACCCGGGGCGCTTCGATGTGATCGTCACCGACAACCTGTTCGGCGACATCGTCACCGACTTGGCCGCGGCGGTGTGCGGCGGAATTGGCTTGGCCGCCAGCGGAAACATCGACGCCACCCGGACCAACCCGTCGATGTTCGAGCCCGTGCACGGCAGCGCACCCGACATCGCCGGTCAGGGCATCGCCGATCCCACCGCGGCGATCATGTCCGTGGCGCTGCTGCTTGCCCATCTGGGTCAGGACGACGCGGCTGCCCGAGTGGACCGGGCCGTCGCGAGCCATCTGGCAACGCGTGGGACCGAACGGCTCGCCACCAGCGAAGTCGGCGAACGGATTGTCGCCGCGCTCTAGTCTCCAGCCCCGGTGGCAGTAAGCGCGCGGGCACCAATGGCACCGCCAGGAGCGGGAACAGGCCGCACAACATCCAGGCCGTCGGATACTTGGCGGAGCTGATCAGGGCACCGAAGAGCGGCGGTCCGGCCGCCGCCATCACCCGTTGGGCGGTGTTCTGGACGCCAAGCGCGCGTCCGCTCCAGAACGGCCCGGCGAATTCGGTGATGGCCGTCGCCTCCAGTCCGTTGTCGAGCGTTGCGATCACCGCGATGGCAACCATCAGTGGCGCCTGATACCGGGAATTGAGAAAGTCGGCCCAGGCCAACAGGAACAGCGTCACGGTGGCGGAGGCGGCGATGATGCGGACCGGTCGCATTCGTGAGCCGACCCGGTCCGACCAGCGGCCGACCACGATGCGGCCGAGCGCGCTGAGCAGCTGCGAAAGGGTGACCAGAGCGCCGGCGGCGGCGACCGACCAATTGAGATTTCTGATCAGCCAAACCAGCATGAACGTCACGGTCACGGTCTGCGGCATCATCATCAGACATGCCACCGCGTGGATTCGCCATAGCACCAACGATCCCCGGTACGGGCTGGCGAGTTCCTGTTCGCTGGCTGCTTCCCGGGGTTTTCGCGGCGGGTCGACGATCCCGATAACGCTCGCGACTGCCCCTACCGCGCACGCCACCGCCGGAAACATGAGCCCGGCGCGCGGCCCGTGCTCGGCCAGTTCGGGAATCACCAAGGCCCCCAAGGCAATCCCGAGTGGCTGAGCGGTCTGGCGAATACCCATAGCGATCCCGCGCTGGTGCGGGGGAAACCAGGCGGACACCAACCGGCCGCCGGCTAAGTTGCAACTGGCGGCGGCCATCCCCCCGAGGAACAGGTAGACGCCGGTCAGCACCATCGAATGGACCGACGCCGCGGCGTAGGCGGCGCCTGCCGTAAGAGCCGAGCCCGCGGCCATCACCACACGTTCGCCCACGCGGTCCAGCACGTAGCCCCACAGCACCAGCGTGGCCACCATGCCCCAGCTGGGCATCGACGACAACAAAGCGGCTTCGTCGAGGGGGATTCCGCGGGCAGCTTGAAACGAGGGGATCAAGAACGCAACGCCGTTGATGAACAAGAAGGAACTCGCCGTCGCCAACAGCGAAACGGCCATGACCGTCCAGCGCGCGCCGGTGCTGAGCGCGTCTGGGCGATCCCCGGGCATTCGCCCATGCTTCCACAGGCGTCTGTAGCCAGCGGGCAGCAAAGTCGCTGGCGACCGATCGTCAGTAGCGCAACCGTGACGACCCGCAGCGCCCGGCTACGCCGCGCTCGCGATCGTCAGTAGCGCAACCGTGACGACCCGCAGCGCCCGGCTACGCCGCGCTCGCGATCGTCAGTAGGCTCAAGCGAATGCGCCTTGGTCGAATCGCCAGCCCCGACGGTGTCGCCTTCGTGAGCATCGAGGGCGAACCGGGCGATCCCGCCGGAATGATCGCCCGCGAGATCGCCGAGCACCCGTTCGGCACGCCGAACTTCACCGGCCGATCATGGCCGCTGGCCGATGTCCGGCTGCTGGCTCCCATACTGGCCGGCAAGGTGGTTTGCGTCGGAAAGAATTACGCCGACCATATCGCCGAGATGGGCGGAATGACGGGGCCGGCGCCGGCCGATCCGGTGATATTCCTCAAGCCCAACACCGCGATCGTCGGGCCGAACGCGCCGATCAAGTTGCCCGCCAACGCATCACCCGTGCACTTCGAGGGGGAGCTGGCGGCGGTCATCGGGAGGCCGTGCAAGGACGTCCCGGCCGCCCGGGCCGTCGACAACATCCTCGGCTACACCATCGCCAACGACGTGTCGGCGCGCGATCAACAAAAGGCAGACGGCCAGTGGACTCGCGCCAAAGGGCACGACACCTTCTGCCCGGTCGGCCCGTGGATCGTCACCGGGTTGGACCCGTCGGACCTGGAGCTGCGCACCGAGGTCAATGGCGAAGTCAAGCAGAACAGCCGCACGTCGCTGATGATCCACGACGTCGGCGCCATCGTCGAGTGGATGTCGGCCGTGATGACCTTGCTGCCGGGCGATCTCATCCTCACCGGTACACCGGCCGGTGTGGGTCCCATCGAGGACGGAGACACCGTTTCGGTCACCATCGAGGGCATCGGCACCCTCACCAATCCCGTAGTCCGTAAGGGAAAGTCGTGACCACAGCAGCGCGGGCAGACAAAGTCCGGGTCCGATTCTGTCCGTCGCCGACCGGCACCCCGCACGTCGGGATGGTCCGGACCGCGCTGTTCAACTGGGCATACGCCCGACACACCGGCGGCACCTTCGTCTTTCGTATCGAGGACACCGACGCGCAGCGCGACACCGAGGAAAGCTATCTCGCGCTGCTCGACGCGCTGCGCTGGCTGGGGCTGAACTGGGACGAGGGGCCCGAGGTCGGTGGTCCCTACGGCCCGTACCGGCAGTCGCAGCGCACGGAGATCTACCGCGATGTGGTGGCTGCGCTGCTCGAAGCGGGGGAGGCCTACTACGCCTTCTCGACGCCGGAGGAGGTCGAGGCCCGTCACATCGCCGCCGGGCGTAACCCCAAGCTGGGCTACGACAACTTCGATCGGCAGCTGACCGATTCGCAGCGCGCGGCGTTCCTCGCCGAAGGGCGCAAGCCGGTGGTGCGCCTGCGAATGCCCGACGGAGACCTCAGTTGGGACGACCTGGTGCGCGGCACCACCACGTTCGCGGCGGGCAGCGTGCCCGATTTCGCGTTGACGCGCGCCAGTGGAGATCCGTTGTACACCTTGGTCAACCCGTGCGACGACGCGCTGATGAAGATCACCCACGTCTTGCGGGGCGAGGACCTGCTGCCGTCGACCCCGCGCCAGCTGGCACTGTATCAGGCGCTGATCCGGATCGGCGTCGCCGAGCGAATCCCGCAATTCGCTCATTTGCCAACGGTATTGGGTGAGGGAACCAAGAAACTGTCCAAGCGCGACCCGCAGTCGAACCTGTTCGCTCACCGCGATCGCGGCTTCATCCCGGAGGGGTTGCTGAATTATCTTGCCCTGCTGGGCTGGGCGATCGCCGACGACCACGACCTGTTCACCCTCGACGAGATGGTGGCCGCTTTCGACGTTGTAGACGTCAATTCCAACCCGGCCCGGTTCGACCAGAAGAAAGCCGACGCGCTCAACGCCGAGCACATCCGGATGCTCGACGCGGACGACTTCACCCGCCGGCTGCGCGACTTCTTTGACGTCCATGGCCATAACATCGGTCTGGCCGATGCGGGTTTCGCCGCGGCCGCCCACCTGGTGCAGACCCGGATCGTGGTCCTCGGCGACGCGTGGGACCTGCTGAAGTTCCTCAACGACGACGAATACGCGATCGATCCCAAGGCGGCCACCAAGGAGCTCGGCCCGGATGCGGGTGCGGTGCTCGATGCGGCGCTGACGGCGCTGGGCGGAGTGACGGAGTGGACCGCCGCGCACATCGAGACCGCCCTCAAGACCGCGCTCATCGACGGACTGGCGCTCAAACCGCGCAAGGCGTTTGGCCCGATCAGGGTTGCCGCCACCGGGACGACGATCAGCCCACCGTTGTTTGAGTCTCTGGAACTACTCGGCCGCGACCGCTGTCTGCGGCGGCTGGGCGCCGCGCGCGAAACGCTCGCCTGACGGAAGAAGCCCCACCGGCCCGGGCGTGCGGGATTGTGGTCAGTCTTTGGTAGTCTGCTCGTCGGCCGACAACGGCGGGCCACAGCGGTCTGAGGACACTGCAGAACTGTTGTGACCAGCGGTTTTAGGCAGCCAATGGGGTATGGTGTAATTGGCAACACAGCTGATTCTGGTTCAGCCATTCTAGGTTCGAGTCCTGGTACCCCAGCAAAATCTCTCTACTGCAGGCGATTAGGTGGGCCTATTACCGTGAGCTATGCTGACAGCTCGGATCGGTTCTGGCCCCGTCGTCTAGCGGCCTAGGACGCCGCCCTCTCACGGCGGTAGCGTGGGTTCGAATCCCATCGGGGCTACAACACTTACTGGCCGGTCCCCAGCACGGCCGGCGCGGTCGACCCGCCCACCGGCATGTGCGGCAGACCGAGCTTGCGGTGATCCCAGGAGCGCGCGCGACGCGCGACGATGCGCACACAGACCCGTTTGTTCATCATTTGCTCGACGAAGGGCTTCATCTCGTCGCTGTAGGGGCCGGTGTAGCGCTCGAACACGCTGACGCCGACCCGGTGCGAGACATCGGGATCGTCGACGATCTCCGCGACGCCCTCAAAGGACACGCCGCGCAGCGTGTCGTAGGTGTCGCCATCCTCGATCAGGAAGCTCACCCGCGGATCGCGGGTGAGGTTGACCGCCTTTTGCGACTTGGCCTTGGTCTCCAGCCAGATCTCGCCGTCGACCACGGCGTACCACATCGCGGTCAGGTGCGGCTGGCCGTCGGGGCCGACGGTGGCCAGCGTCCCAGTCCGGCTCTTGACGACGAAATCCGCGATCTCGTCCTCCGACATGACGATGCTCGCGCGCTGATTGGTTCCCATCGCGTCAGTCTGACAGGTCGTCATCCGCGATTGCGCCCCGAGCCTGTTGTGAGGCATCGAACCTGCGCACAGCGCGCCACATTAACCAATTGGGGCCCAATTGGGGCACCGTGAACGCAGTCTGGGCACAGAGCTACAGCCGCCGAGACATGGCCTCGGATGCCGACAGCAGATCGGCGGCCCAGCGCGCCCCGGGATGCCGGCCGATCCGGTCGACGGGTCCGGACACCGATATGGCGGCAATCACAACACCGCGGTGATCACGCACCGGCGCCGATACACTCGCCACTCCCGGCTCGCGCTCGGCCACGCTCTGTGCCCAACCCCGCCGCCGAACTTCGGCCAGCACTCGCTCGGTGAACTTCGCCGACGGCAGCACGGCCCTTTGGGTGGCGACGTCGCTGTGCGCCAGGAGCACTTTGGCTCCCGACCCCGCCGTCATCGGCAGCCGTGCCCCGACCGGCACGGTATCGCGAAGGCCGGCAGCCGGTTCGAGGGCTGCCACGCAGACCCGTGACGTGCCCTCGCGACGGTACAGCTGCACGCTCTCGCCGGTGGTTTCGCGCAGCTGCGGCAGCACCGCCGCGCCGGCCGCCAGCAGCGGATCGCTTACCTGAGCGGCCAGTTCGGTGACCGCCGGACCAAGGCACCAGCGCCCTTCGTCGTCGCGCGCGAGCAGGCGATGGACTTCGAGGGCGGCCGCCAGCCGGTACGCGGTGGCCCTGGGCAATTCGGTTCGTTCGCACAGTTCCGCCAGTCCGCATGGGGATTCGGCGATCGTGTGGAGCAATCCCACGGCTTTGTCGAGGACGCCTATCCCGCTATGCTGTCTCACAAGAAGATACTAGCGTCTCGCATTATGAGATCGCAGACGGAATGACCGAATAGGGGCGAAATTCGAGATGGGATCCGACGTCAAGGGGGCCGAAGCCGGCAGGCCGCGCACGCTGGCCGAAAAAGTTTGGCAAGACCACGTTGTGGTACCCGGCGGCTCCGACCAAGCAGGGGCCCCCGATTTGATCTACATCGACCTGCATCTCGTGCACGAGGTCACCAGCCCCCAGGCTTTCGACGGACTGCGGTTGGCGGGTCGCGCGGTGCGGCGTCCCGACCTGACACTGGCCACCGAAGACCACAATGTGCCCACCGTCGACATTGATAAGCCGATCGCGGATCCCGTGTCGCGCACCCAGGTCGAGACGTTGCGGCGTAACTGTGCCGAATTCGGTGTCCTGCTCTACCCGATGGGCGACATCGAACAGGGCATCGTGCATGTGGTCGGACCGCAATTGGGTCTCACCCAACCGGGAATGACCATCGTGTGTGGCGACAGTCACACATCAACCCACGGCGCATTCGGCGCGCTGGCCATGGGCATTGGGACCTCCGAGGTGGAACACGTGCTCGCCACCCAGACGTTGCCGCTGCGGCCATTCAAGACGATGGCCGTCAACGTCGACGGGCGGTTGCCCGAAGGCGTGACCGCCAAGGACATCATCCTGGCGTTGATCGCCAAGATCGGCACCGCCGGCGGGCAGGGTCATGTCATCGAATACCGGGGCAGTGCCATCGAATCGCTGTCGATGGAGGGGCGGATGACGATCTGCAACATGAGCATCGAGGCCGGTGCCCGAGCGGGCATGGTGGCACCCGACGACACCACATACGAATATTTGCGCGGCCGGCCGCACGCACCGACCGGAGCGCAGTGGGACGCGGCGATGGCGTACTGGCAACAACTGCGAACCGACGCCGGCGCCGAATTCGACACCGAGGTCTACCTCGACGCCAGCGCGTTGAGCCCGTTCGTCACGTGGGGAACGAACCCCGGCCAGGGAGTGCCCTTGTCGGCGGCCGTCCCGGACCCCGACCTGATGACCGACGACAGCGAGCGGCAGGCCGCCGAGAAAGCCTTGGCGTACATGGACCTTCGACCCGGAACGCCGATGCGCGACATCAGCGTCGACGCGGTTTTCGTCGGGTCTTGTACCAACGGTCGTATCGAGGATCTGCGCGCGGTGGCCGACGTTTTGCGCGGGCGCAAGGTCGCCCCCGGCGTGCGTATGCTCGTCGTTCCCGGTTCCATGCGGGTGCGCGCACAGGCCGAAGCCGAAGGGCTCGGTGAGGTTTTCACCGCCGCCGGCGCCGAATGGCGGCAGGCGGGCTGCTCGATGTGCCTGGGCATGAACCCCGATCAGCTTGCACCGGGGGAACGGTGCGCAGCGTCGTCCAACCGCAACTTCGAAGGGCGGCAGGGCAAGGGCGGCCGCACGCATCTGGTGTCGCCGGCCGTCGCCGCGGCAACCGCGGTTCGGGGAACCCTGTCCGCGCCGACCGACTTGAACTCCAACTGAGGAAAGAATCGAGGACGGGGATGGAACCCTTTCGCACCCATACGGGCATCGGCGTGCCGCTGCGGCGGTCCAATGTGGATACCGATCAGATCATTCCTGCGGTGTATTTGAAGCGCGTGACCCGAACCGGTTTCGAGGACGGATTGTTCGCGACTTGGCGGACAGACCCCTCATTTGTGCTCAACCTCAGCCCGTTTGACCGAGGCTCGGTCCTGGTCGCCGGGCCCGATTTCGGCACCGGCTCGTCCCGCGAGCATGCGGTGTGGGCGCTCATGGACTACGGGTTCCGGGTAGTTATCTCGTCTCGGTTCGGTGACATTTTCCGGGGCAACGCAGGGAAGGCGGGCCTCCTGGCGGCCGAAGTCTCGCAAGACGGCGTGGAACTTCTTTGGAAGCTCATCGAGCAGAGTCCGGGCTTGGAAATCACTGTCAATCTTCAAGATCGAAATATCACCGCCGGAACGTCGGTGCTGCCGTTCAAGATTGACGACCATACCGCGTGGCGACTGCTGGAAGGGCTTGACGATATAGCCCTTACGCTGCGGAAACTCGACCAGATCGAGTCGTTCGAGGCGTCGCGTCCGGGGTGGAAACCGCGCACTCTGCCCGCCTCCTAAGGGGCCTATCGGGACGGAATTTCTTCTCGTTCACCTAAGTAAACGGGACCGATTTTCCGGCCCCGCCACCGGTCAAGGGCGGCAACCAGATTGGGAAAAAGCTATCCCCGGGCTTTGAAATTGGGCGTGGCTCTTGGA
This sequence comes from uncultured Actinomycetota bacterium, assembly GCA_963785625.1. Taxonomy (GTDB): domain Bacteria; phylum Actinomycetota; class Actinomycetes; order Mycobacteriales; family Mycobacteriaceae; genus Mycobacterium. The sequence continues at coordinate 187,904 of CAWAWC010000007.1, forward strand.
AATTTGCTGGGTGAGGGTTTACCGTGTTCACTAGTCGGTTCGCAAAAAACGAGGACCACTAGCTTGGAGGGTTTGGATGAACAAAGCAGAGCTCATTGACGTACTCACACAGAAATTGGGCTCAGACCGTCGGCAGGCGACTGCTGCCGTCGAGAATGTCGTCGACACCATTGTGCGCGCGGTGCACAAGGGTGACAGCGTGACCATTACCGGATTCGGTGTGTTCGAACAGCGGCGGCGTGCCGCGCGTGTGGCGCGCAATCCGCGCACCGGCGAGACGGTAAAGGTAAAGCCGACATCTGTCCCGGCATTCCGTCCGGGTGCCCAATTCAAAGCGGTTGTGTCTGGCGCACAGCGCCTCCCAGCGGAAGGACCCGCAGTGAAACGTGGTGTTGTGGCAGGCGCCGCCAAGAAGGTGGCCAAGAAGGCTCCGGCCAAGAAGGCTCCGGCCAAGAAGGCCGCGCCCGCCAAGAAGGTCGTCAAGAAGGCTCCGGCCAAGAAGGCCGCGCCCGCCAAGAAGGTCGTCAAAAAGGCCCCGGCCAAGAAGGCCGTCAGAAAGGCCGTGGCCAAGAAGGTCGTCAGAAAGGCCGTGGCCAAGAAGGTCGTCAGAAAGGCCGTGGCCAAGAAGGCGGCCACCAAGGCGCCGGCCAAGAAGGTGGCGACCAAGGCTCCGGCCAAGAAGGCTCCGGCCAAGAAGGCGACCGCGCGTCGCGGCCGCAAGTAGGGCAGCGACCAGGTTCCACACGCGAATACCCTTCGGGTGGCAGCGGTGCCCCCCGAAGGGTATTCGCGTGCTAGGCGCGCACGTTGGCGGCCAGCGCGCCGCCGATGTGGTCGGCCGCCACCAGTCGGCCGGCCGATAGCGACAGCACCCACGTACTGCCCTTGTGGTTGCGCGACTTATTCGGGCGCACGCCGTCGCGTCCGCACCACCACTCGATCAAATCCGGAATCACCCTGCCTTGCGTACAGATCACCGGGGTGCCGTCGTGCTCGGCAATACGCAGAACTCGCTGACGGCCGCGTTTGCGATTCTTGGCGTAGGACTCCTCGGTCAGGCTGGTCTCGTTGTGGATGGTCACACCCAACTCTTGGGCGAGCGGTTGGACCGTCTGGTGACAACGGACCCGGTCGGCGGCGTAGACGTCGGTGGCGCCGAAGGCCAGCAGCTGGGGAACTAGTGCCTCGGCTTGCGCACGTCCCCTTTTGTCCAGCGGCCGTTCGGCGTCATTGCCGGAGAAGCGTGACTTCCGGCCGGCGGTGCCATGCCGGACCACTAGCACGGTATGTGTGTCCGCCGGGTGTTTTGCGAAGTGGCGCAACATCTTCTGGTCCTGCGCATAGTTGAGTCGCCGCATCGCGTCGGCGACCGGCAGCCAGATCAGCTCGTCGACCTCGTTGCCGGGTTGGAAATCCCCACCGGTACTGCGCGCCGCCCAGTAGTACACCTTCTTGACGCCTTGGTCGATGGGGTAGCTCACCATGTCGAGCCGCCTGCCAAGGATGGTGTGGTGACCGGTCTCCTCCCGGACCTCGCGCACCGCGGCTACGGGTGCGGTTTCGCCGGGGTCCACTTTGCCCTTGGGCAGCGACCAGTCGTCGTAACGGGGACGGTGGATCAGGGCGATCTCAAGTGCGGGGCTGGCCGAATCAGTCGGTCGCCATAAGACCGCTCCGGCGGCGTACACGATCCGGCTTCCCGAGCGACGAGGGTCGGACGGGCTCTTGCTGGGCACGTTAACTCCTGCGGGTCTGTTCGGTCGGGGTCGCGCTAGTTGGATGAGGCCCAAAACAACCGAGAAATTACCCCACAGCGGTTAAGGGCTGCGGTGCCGCTCCATCAGCGAGACCTGGTGGTCGCGCACCCTGTGGCCCTCCTGGGGCGACGCGGTCCACTGCCCGTCGGACCCGAGCTCCCAGCAGCGGGTGGACGGGTCGAGCGCGGATTCGAACAACTCATTCAACTGCGCGGTGAGCCTGGGATCCTTGACCTGCGCCAGCACCTCGACGCGCCTGTCGAGATTGCGGTGCATCATGTCGGCGCTACCGATCCAGAACTCGTCGATGTTGCGGAAATGCATGATCCGCGAGTGCTCCAAGAAGCGGCCGAGGATCGAGCGCACGAAGATGTTCTCCGAGAAGCCTTCCACGCCCGGGCGCAGCGCACAGATGCCGCGCACCACCACCTCGACCCGCACACCGGCCTGCGACGCGCGATAGAGCGCGTCGATGACCTGCTCGTCGACGAGGGCGTTCATCTTCAGGCGGATGCGTCCGTCGCCGCGTTCGCGGTGCGCGGCCACTTCCCGCTCGACACGTTCGATGATGCCCGTGCGAATTCCATGCGGGGCCACCAACAGGTTGCGGTAGGACAACTTACGCGAATAGCCGGTGAGCGAATTGAACAAGTCGGTGAGGTCGGCTCCGATCTCCGGGGCGGCCGTGAGCAGACCGACGTCCTCGTATAACCGCGCGGTCTTGCTGTTGTAGTTGCCGGTCCCGATGTGGCAATACCGCCGGATCGCCGAACCCTCGCGGCGCACCACAAGGCAGGTTTTGCAGTGCGTCTTGAGGCCAACGAGCCCGTAAACCACGTGCACGCCCGCTCGCTCGAGTGCGCGTGCCCATTGGATGTTGGCCTGTTCGTCGAAGCGGGCCTTGATCTCGACGAGCGCCACCGCCTGCTTTCCGGCCTCCGCGGCCTGGATCAGCGCCCGGACTATCGGCGAGTCGCCGGAGGTGCGGTACAGCGTTTGTTTGATCGCCAGCACGTTGGGATCGGCGGCCGCCTGTTCGATGAACCTTTGCACGCTGGTGGAGAACGAGTCGTACGGATGGTGCACCAGGACATCACCTTCGCGCAGCGTCGCGAAAATACTCTTGGGTGTTTCGCGGTCGGAGAAAGCCGGGTGGGTATCCGGGACGAACGCCCGGTCTTTCAGCGCTGGACGGTCTAGCCCGTAGATCTGCCACAGCGAGGAGAGGTCGAGAAGGCCGGGCACTTCGATGACGTCGCCGGGATGCACGTCGAGTTCCCGCAGCAGCAGCTCCAGCATGCTTTCGGTCATGTCGTCGGCGATCTCGAGCCGCACCGGCGGACCGAACCGCCGGCGCGCCAATTCCCTTTCCAGCGCCTGCAACAGGTCTTCGTCGCGGTCTTCCTCAACCTCCATGTCGGCGTTACGGGTAATGCGGAACGCGTGATGCTCGACGATCTCCATCCCCGGGAACAGCACGGGGAGGAAGGCCGCGATCAGTTCTTCCATCGGCAGATACCGCACCACGACCTGCCCGTCGGCGTCGTCGCCACCCGCCGGGCCGTCGAGCTCGACGAAGCGATCCACGTTGTTGGGCACCTTGACTCGGGCGAAGTGCGGACCGCCGTCCTCCGGTTGACGCACCGTGACCGCCAGGTTGAGGCTCAGCCCGCTGACGAAGGGGAAGGGGTGGGCTGGGTCGACCGCCAACGGAGTCAGGACAGGGAAGACCTGCTCCATGAAATAGGTGGACAGTTGGTCTTGTTCAGCCCGGTCCAGATCGGCCCATGTGACGATGTGGATGCCCTCCTCGGCGAGCGCCGGCCGCACCGAATCCAGGAACACCCGGGCGTGCCGGGTCGCGATCCGCTGCGTCTGCTCGCCGATCAGGCCCAGTTGCTCGCGCGGCGTCAGGCCATCGGCCGATCGAACCGACAGCCCCATTTCGTCGCGGCGCTTAAGGCCGGCCACCCGCACCATGTAGAACTCGTCGAGGTTCTGGGCGAAGATCGCCAAGAATTTGGCGCGCTCCAGCAAGGGCAGCGAATTGTCGTCGGCCAATGCGAGAACGCGCGCGTTGAAGTCAAGCCAGCTCAATTCCCGGTTCAGGTAGCGGTCCTCCGGCAGCTGGTCGGTGATCGCGGCGGGTGTGGCTGCGGGTGGGGCTGCCACGGCCGAGTCGTCCGGTTGCCACAGGTTCTCGTCGGCCCGCGCCTCAGCTTCGATTTCGGTCACCCTGGAATCATTGCCTATCACCCGCTGATGCTGCTAGCGCCTGACGCACATCCGTTTGCCGTTGGTATACCGTTCACCGTTCGGACAGGTTTGCTGGCGCCCGATTTCTAGTGTTGCGCGAGGGCCCGGGCGGTCGCGGGTCCCACCCCGAGACGGCGGGCGGCCGCGAGGTCGGCGGGGGTGTCGACGTCGCACCGCAGGCCGGGCCACGCACCCGTCAGCTCGATCGCGCCCGAACGGCGGTGCCGCGCCGACGAATCCGGCCCGAATTGCGGGTCGAGCGCAGCTCCGAATGCGCACAGCGCGGACGTGCCCTTCGCCAGCCGGTCGGCGACGAAGCTGCGCCGGTAGTGGCGCGCGGCGGCGATCGCCTGGGCCAGTTCCTGGCTTTGTAGTGCCGGTAAATCACCTTGCAGCACAACGATATTGGAGAACGACCCGGCCAGCGCCCGTTCGGCGACCACGATCGCGTTGTTCAGTGGATCGCTGTGGCCCTCGGGCGTCGGGTCGGCCAGCGCATCGGCCCCGAGTTCGGCCGCCGCCGCGGCCGCGGCCTCGTCGGGGGTGATGACGGTGATCGAGCCCACGGATGCCACGCGCGCCGCGGCGGCCAGGGTGTCCACCAACATGGCGAGCACCACACTCTCCCGGGTGCGCGCGGAAAAGGCCGGAGCCAGCCTGGTCTTTGCGGCGGCCAACCGCTTTACCGCGACGATCAAGGCCACATCGCCCGCACCGTCGGCCCGTGTGCCGCTCATGAAAGTTAATCCTGCCAGCGACCCGCTGCGCCCGGCTTCGCCGCGCTTGCGATCGCCGCGCTCGCGATCGCCGCGCTTGCGATCGCCGCGCTTGCGATCGCCGCGCAGGGTGACGGCAGGCCGTCGCTGTTCTAGGGTGTATCGGCTGCATGCCGCACGAAAACGGACGGGGGGATGGATGGCGGGCACATCAGGCGCCGTCGCGGTCATGGGCGCCGGTTCTTGGGGCACGGCGCTGGCCAAGGTCCTCGTCGACGCCGGGGGACCGGAAGCAGAGGTGAGGCTCTGGGCCCGGCGGCGCGACGTCGCCGAGCGGATCAACACCACCCGATACAACCCCGACTATCTGCCCGGCACGTTGCTGCCACCGGGCGTTCGCGCCACCGCCGACGCGCAAGAGGCGCTCAGCGGCGTGACGACGGTGCTGCTCGGCGTGCCCGCGCAGACCCTGCGGGCCAATCTCGAGCCGTGGGCGCCCCTGTTGGCCGCCGGCGCGACGTTGGTGAGTCTCGCCAAGGGCATCGAGCTGGGCACCCTCATGCGGATGAGCCAGGTCATCGTTTCGGTGACCGGCGTGGACATGGATCGGGTCGCGGTGATCTCGGGGCCGAACCTGGCCAGCGAGATCGCCCAAGGCCAGCCCGCCGCCACGGTCATCGCGTGCAGTGACTCCGGTCGCGCGGTTGCCCTGCAGCGCATGCTGAACAGCGGGTACTTCCGTCCCTACACCAACAGCGATCTCGTCGGCACCGAGATCGGCGGGGCGTGCAAGAACGTCATCGCGCTGGCGTGTGGGATGGCCGTCGGCGTCGGTCTCGGCGAAAACACCGCAGCCGCGATCATCACCCGGGGATTAGCGGAGATCATGCGGCTGGGGATAGCCCTCGGCGCCAAGGGTGCGACGCTGGCCGGGCTGGCCGGTGTGGGTGACCTGGTGGCCACGTGCACGTCGCCGCATTCGCGCAACCGGTCCTTCGGCGAGTGCCTCGGCCGGGGCGTGACCATGGAGTCGGCGATGGAGGCCAGGGACGGGCACGTCGTCGAGGGGGTGACGTCGTGCCAGTCGGTGCTCGCCCTGGCGTCGAGTTACGACGTCGAGATGCCCCTGACCGACGCCGTGCATCGGGTCTGCCACAAGGGGCTTTCGGTGGATGAGGCGGTGGCCCTGCTGCTGGGCCGCAGCACCAAGCCCGAGTAGATCCCCGAGTTAATCAAAAGCGCAGGTAGCGGTCCGTCGCCCGACCCAGGGGCCCGACACCCGGTAGCCTCTGAAGGTTGTGGAGGCCAGCGACCGGTCGAGCCGGGTGCGCGTCGCCGTCGTCTTCGGCGGTCGCAGCAGCGAGCACGCCATCTCGTGCGTGTCGGCGGGCAGCATCCTGCGCAATCTCGACCCCGAGCGTTTCGACGTGATCGCGATAGGCATCACGCCCGAGGGTTCGTGGGTGCTCACCGACGGAAACCCGGATGCGCTGGCGATCACCAACCGGCAACTACCCAGCGTGACCGCCGAATCGGGCACCGAACTCGCCCTGCCCGCCGATCCGGGCCGAAGCGGCCAATTGGTGTCGCTGCAGCACGGTGCCGGTGAGGTGCTGGCATCCGTAGACGTGGTGTTTCCGGTCCTGCACGGCCCCTACGGCGAGGACGGAACGATCCAGGGGCTGCTGGAACTCGCCGGCGTGCCCTACGTCGGCGCCGGTGTGCTGGCCAGTGCCGCCGGTATGGACAAGGAGTTCACCAAGAAACTGCTTGCCGCCGAGGGGCTGCCGGTCGGCGCGCATGTGGTGCTGCGGCCGTCGCGGTCGACGCTGCATCCCGAGGAGCGCGAGCGCCTGGGGTTACCGGTGTTCGTCAAACCCGCGCGGGGCGGCTCGTCGATCGGCGTCAGCCGGGTGTCGAGCTGGGACCAGCTGGCGGCCGCCGTCGCCAATGCTCGTCGGCACGATCCGAAGGTGATCGTGGAGGCGGCGATCAGCGGTCGCGAGCTGGAGTGCGGTGTGCTCGAAATGCCCGACGGCACAATGGAAGCCAGCACCCTGGGCGAGATTCGGGTGGCCGGCGTACGCGGACGCGAGGACTCCTTCTATGACTTCGCGACCAAATACCTCGACGACGCCGCCGAACTGGACGTGCCCGCAAAGGTCGACGACGAGGTCGCCGACGCCATGCGGCAGTTGGCGATCCGGGCGTTCAAGGCTATCGACTGTCAGGGCCTGGCCCGTGTTGATTTCTTCCTCACCGACGACGGGCCGGTGATCAACGAAATCAACACGATGCCGGGGTTCACCACGATCTCGATGTTCCCGAGGATGTGGGCGGCCAGCGGTGTGGACTATCCCACCCTGCTGGCCACCATGGTCGAAACGGCGCTGGCCCGCGGTGTCGGTCTGCGTTAACGAGCCCTCTAATTGGGCCCTCTAATTGGGCCCTCTAATTGGGCTTAGCGGGGTCGATCGGCACCGCCGCCAGGGTGTGGTCGATCACGTCGGAGAGTTGCTGGATCGGCGTGGGCCCCGATCCCGACGGCAGCGTGAGCGTTACATACACCGGCCGGTCCACGGTGCACCAGGTGGATGCGCCCGCGCCCCCGGCGGGTTGCCGTCCGGCCGACACCTCGAACCACTGCACGCGGTCGACCACCTGAATCGGGGACCCGACCACGAAGCCGGCCGGGCGGTCGAGTCCGCACCGCAGCACCACCGGCTCCCCGTCCGGCGCGGACCGCCACGCGGTCGCGCCCGCGGGCGCAGGTTGCGCGATGGCCACGCGTTGATAGTCCCCCAGCCGCTGCGGCAACGCCGCCGCCAGGGACCGGCAAGCGGGACTCTCGGCCTGCGGCGCCGGTACTGCGGGGACGGCGACCGGCCGCGGCGCCTCCCGCAGCGCCGCAATGGCCAGAATGCCCCCGATCACCGCGACGGCGAGCGCGACCGCGGCGAGGATCACCAGACGCGGCGGTCGGCCGGCGTCGGATCCCGTATCGAGGTCGGTCGTCACCGCCCGCGCACCTCCTGTCCTGTTGGTCCGCTCGCGCGGGCAGGCACCCAACTTAGCGCGGGTCGGCGACCGTAGTGTGGCCTCACACAGCCGGACCGCCGGAGGAGGTGGCGTGCGCGACGACACATCGGGAGAGCCGCCGACGCTGCAGCAGCTGGGCGAGTTCGCCGTCATCGACCGCTTGGTGCGCGGTCGCCGACAACCCACCGCTGTGTTGCTCGGGCCCGGTGACGACGCGGCCGTGGTGTCCGCCGGGGACGGGCGCGCAGTGGTGTCGACCGACATGCTGGTGCAGGATCGGCATTTCCGGCTGGACTGGTCGACACCACACGACGTGGGCCGCAAGGCGATCGCCCAGAACGCCGCCGACATCGAGGCGATGGGCGCGCGGGCCACGGCCTTCGTAGTCGCCTTCGGAGCGCCGGGTGACACGGCGGCAACCCAGGTCGACGCGCTGGTCGACGGGATGTGGGACGAGGCGGCGCGAGTCGGCGCGGGCATCGCCGGCGGCGACCTCGTCAGCTGCCCACTGTGGGTGATCTCGGTGACGGTGCTGGGCGACCTGGGCGGCCGCGCGCCGGTGTCGCGCTCCGGGGCCAAAGCCGGCTCGGTGATCGCCGTCGCGGGCGAACTCGGCCGCTCGGCTGCAGGTTACGCTTTGTGGCGCAACGGGATTGATGACTTCGAGGAACTGCGCCGCCGCCACCTGGTGCCACGGCCGCCCTACGGCCGGGGTGCCGAGGCCGCTGCCGCCGGGGCCGAAGCCATGATCGACGTCTCCGACGGATTGGTCGCCGACCTGCGGCATGTCGCCGAGGCGTCCGGGGTCGGCATGGATCTGTCCACCGCGGCGCTGGTCGCCGACCGCGATGCGCTCGCCGCGGCCGCGGCCGCCGTCGGGACCGACCCGCTGCCGTGGGTGCTGGGCGGTGGCGAAGACCACGCCCTGGTGGCCTGTTTCGGCGGTCCGGTGCCGGCCGGGTGGCGGGTCATCGGCCGGGTTCTCGAGGGGCCGGCCCGAGTGCTCGTCGACGGCGACGAGTGGCGCGGCTACGCCGGGTGGCAGTCGTATAACGGGTTAGGGTGACGCGGTGTCCGGCTACGCGATGGCGGAGGGGCCGCGGTGAGCGCCCGCCCATTGAGCGAACTCGTCGAGCGGGGCTGGGCGGCCGCATTGGAGCCGGTGGCCGGCCAGGTCGCTCGGATGGGGCAATTCCTGCGGGACGAGATCGCCGCCGGGCGCAGGTACCTACCGGCGGGCCCGAACGTCCTGCGGGCCTTCACTTTTCCGTTCGACGATGTCCGCGTTCTCATCGTCGGCCAGGATCCCTATCCGACGCCGGGACACGCTGTGGGACTCAGCTTTTCGGTGGCGCCCGACGTGAACCCGCTCCCACGCAGCCTGGCCAACATTTTCGACGAATACACCGCCGACCTGGGCCTTCCCCAGCCCGCGTGTGGCGACCTGACGCCCTGGGCGCAGCGCGGTGTGCTGCTGTTGAACAGGGTGCTCACCGTCCGCCCGAGCAATCCGGCGTCGCATCGCGGCAAGGGCTGGGAAGCGGTGACCGAGTGCGCGATCCGGGCATTGGTCGCGCGCTCGCAACCGATGGTCGCGATTCTGTGGGGCCGCGACGCTTCGACGCTCAAACCGATTCTGGCCGAAGGTAATTGCGTCGCGATCGAGTCGCCGCACCCCTCGCCGCTGTCGGCCTCTCGTGGGTTCTTCGGTTCCCGTCCGTTCAGCCGCGCCAACAAACTGCTGGCCGAAATGGGCGCCGACCCCGTCGATTGGCAGCTGCCCTGACCCAGATGGCTAACGAAGGGCGGTCGACCGCCCGGACGGCTACGCGCGACGCGCGCAGTGGGGCGTCAGCCGCGGACGACCTTGCCGGCCTTAATGCAGGACGTGCAGACGTTGAGGCGCTGCTTGTTGCCGCCCGGGCGGGTCACGGCGCGCACGGTCTGGACGTTGGGGTCCCACCGGCGGCTGGTGCGGCGGTGGGAGTGCGACACCGACTTGCCGAAGCCGGGGCCTTTCCCGCAGATGTCGCACACAGCGGCCATTGTTCAAACTCCTCAGATCTCGGGGGTCCGGCTACTCGCACATCCGGGAGCCGGGACAGCCCGGGCGACCGGGCCTGTCCAGGATACCGACTGTCCTGTTAACCGCCAAAACGGTCACCGCTGCTGTCGCCCCCGCTGGCTACGCTCTGTGGGCCGGGTCGCCGCGCCGGCTCGATGGTGGCTCACGGGCAGCCGTCGCGCGTGTCGCCCGGCTACGCTGGCGCCCATCGGGTGCTAGCACGAAGAACTCACAGCGGAGGTGGGTCACACTGGGCACTTTGAGGCTCCCGTGAATCGCCTGTTGGACGCGGTGACCCTGCGGGACTGGGCGCACACCGCCGTCAGCGACCTGATCACGCACATCGACGAGATCAACCGGCTCAACGTCTTCCCGGTTGCCGACTCAGACACCGGCGCAAACATGCTGTTCACCATGCGTTCCGCGTTGGCCGAGGCGAATGCGGGAGCCAACTCCGACGGCGGCCCGGGTTGCGTGGCCCGGGCGGCGGCGGCGCTGTCGGCCGGCGCGCTGAACGGCGCTCGCGGCAATTCCGGGGTGATCCTGTCCCAGATCCTGCGCGGCATGGCCGACGTCACGGCGACTGCGGCGGCCGACGCCGGCGGTGAGCTGCCTCACATCGAAGCCGTCGTCCTCGGGGCCGGGTTACGGCGCGGCGTTGACCTGGTCATCTCGTCGATGGGCGGTGACGAGGTGCCGGGGACCATCGTCTCCGTTCTGCGGGCCGCCGCCGATGCCGTCGCGGAGTGCGCGGGCGAAGGGCTGGCCCCGGCGGTCACCGCCGCCGGTGACGCCGCGGTGGTCGCCCTGGAGAAAACGCCCGAGCAACTCGACGTGCTCGCCGAGGCCGGCGCGGTCGACGCCGGCGGGCGGGGCCTGCTGGTCCTGCTGGACGCGCTGCGTTCCACCATCACCGGGCAAGCGCCCGCCCGCACGGTCTACGAGCTGGCGCCGCGCGCGGCACACCCGCAAGCCCACCCAGAACGCCGGGCGCTGCAGTTCGAGGTGATGTACCGGCTGGACGGCTGTGATGCCGCGGCGGCGGACTTGCTGCGGGACCGGCTCGGCGAGTTGGGGGATTCCGTGGCTATCGCGGCCGCGCCCTCGACGGCTGCGGGAACCTACTCGGTGCACGTGCACACCGACGATGCCGGCGCCGCCGTCGAAGCGGGACTGGTGGCCGGGCGGCCGAGCCGGATCGTCATCTCGGCCCTGAGTTCTGGTACCGCCGGGCTGCCCGCGGGCGGCTGGACGCGGGAACGGGCGGTGCTCGCGGTCGTCGACGGCGACGGCGCCGCCGAGCTGTTCGCCGGAGAAGGCGCCTGCGTACTGCGGGCGGACCCGACCGCAAGCGATCCCGCCACCGACATCAGCGCCCATCAGCTGATGCGGGCCGTGGTCGACACCGGCGCCGCGCAGGTGATGTTGCTGCCCAACGGCTATGTGGCCGCCGAGGAGTTGGTGGCCGGCTGTACGGCGGCCATCGGCTGGGGCATCGACGTGGTGCCGATACCGACGGGGTCGATGGTGCAGGGGCTGGCCGCGCTGGCCGTGCACGAAACGGACCGGCCAGCCGTCGACGACGGCTACACCATGGCCCGCGCAGCCGGTGCCGCCCGGCACGGGTCGGTGCGCATTGCGACCGAGAGCGCGTTGACGTGGGCGGGTCGCTGCCAGCCGGGTGACGGCCTGGGCATCGCCGGCGACGAGGTGCTGATCGTGGCCGCCGACGCGATCGGGGCCGCGATCGGCCTGTTGGATCTGTTGCTGGCCTCGGGCGGCGACTTGGTGACGGTGCTGTTGGGCGCCGGAATCGAGACCGACGAAGACGCGGCGGCGGTCGCCGACATCCTGGAAGAACACATGCACGACAGCCACCCGGGCACCGAGCTGGTGACCTACCGCACCGGCCACCGTGGTGACGCGCTGCTGATCGGGGTCGAGTAGAAGTGGTTTCGCTGCGCGACCGGCTGGACTGCCTCGTGGGCGGTAAATCCGCGGATCTGCTGGACGAGGTCTTCGGCATCCGCACCGTCGATGACCTGCTGCGCCACTATCCGCGCAGCTACACTGAGGGCGCGACCCGCTGGGACGCCGGCGACGAGCGACCGGAAGCCGGCGAGCACATTACCATCGTCGACGTCATCACGGAGGCGGTGACGTTGCCAATGAAGAAGGACCCGAAGAAGAAATACTGCCGCATAACCGTTGGCGCCGGCCGCAACAAGGTGACCGCCACCTTCTTCAACGCGGGATTCATCAGCAAGGGGCTCACAAAAGGCACGAGGGTGATGCTGTCCGGCGAAGTCGGATACTACAAGGGGGCCATGCAATTCACGCACCCTGCGTTTCTCATCCTCGACTCGCCGGACGGAAAGAGGCACGGTACAAAGTCGCTGGCGAAGATCGCCGAGGCGTCACAAGCCACCAGCGCCGAAGGGGTCATGCAAGCGTACGAACGTCGCTTCTTCGCGATCTATCCCGCCAGCACGAAAATTCAGAGCTGGGACATCTTCGCCTGCGTGCGCCAGGTGCTCGACGTCCTCGATCCGGTCGTCGACCCGCTGCCCGCCGACCTGCGCGCCAGGTTCGAGCTGATGTCCGAGGACGAGGCGCTGCGCGCGATCCATCTTTCTGAGAGCGAGCACGAACGCCGGCGCGCGCGTGATCGATTGACATTCGACGAGGCGGTCGGCCTGCAGTGGGCGCTGCTCGCCCGCCGGCACGGTGAACTTTCAGAATCGGGACCCCCGGCATCGCCGCGGCCCGACGGTCTGGCGGCGGAGTTGTTGCGGCGGCTGCCATTTCAACTGACCGACGGGCAGCGCGAAGTGCTCGGCGTGCTGATCGATGCGCTCGCGGCAACCCGACCGATGAACCGCCTGCTGCAAGGCGAGGTCGGCTCCGGTAAGACGATCGTCGCGGTGCTGGCGATGCTACAGATGGTCGACGCGGGCTACCAGTGCGCGCTGCTGGCTCCCACGGAAGTCCTTGCATCGCAACATGTCCGGTCGATTCGCGACGTTCTGGGTCCGCTCGCTCTGGCTGGCCAACTGGGCGGGACGGATGACGCCACCCGGGTCACACTGCTCAGTGGTTCGATGACGGCGGCGCAAAAGAAGCAGGTCCGCGCCGAGGTGGCCAGTGGTGAGGCCGGCATAGTGGTTGGCACCCACGCGCTGCTGCAGGATGCGGTGGAATTCCACAACCTGGGCATGGTCGTGGTCGACGAACAGCACCGGTTCGGTGTCGAACAACGAGACCAGTTGCGCGCCAAAGCGCGTCCCGGCATCACGCCGCACCTGCTGGTGATGACGGCGACGCCAATACCACGTACGGTCGCGTTGACCGTGTATGGCGACCTGGAAACCCTGACCCTGCGCGAACTCCCGCGCGGGCGCCAACCGATCACCACCAAGGCCATCTTCGTCAGCGACAAACCCGCGTGGCTCGGCCGCGCCTGGCAGCGCATCATCGAAGAAGTCGCCAGCGGCCGTCAGGCCTACGTGGTTGCGCCCCGGATCGACGAGTCCGACGACACGGACAAACAAGACGACAACGACAAACAGCAAGGCGCCCGCCCATCGGCTACCGCGGAAGGCCTGTATGCCCGGCTACGTTCCAAGGAGCTGGCCGACCTCCGGCTAGGGCTCATGCACGGAGGGTTACCCGCCGATGAGAAGGACGCCGTCATGGCCGCCTTTCGCGCGGGCCAAATCGATGTGCTGTTGTGCACCACCGTCATTGAGGTTGGCGTCGACGTCCCGAACGCCACCGTCATGCTGGTGATGGACGCCGACCGCTTCGGCATCAGCCAATTGCATCAACTGCGGGGCCGCATCGGCCGCGGCCAGCATCCCAGCCTTTGCCTGCTGGCCAGTTGGGTCTCGCCGGGATCGCGGGCCGGCGAGCGACTTACCGCCGTCGCCGACACCCTGGACGGTTTCAAGCTCGCCGACCTTGACCTCAAGGAGCGGCGCGAGGGAGACGTTCTGGGCCGCAACCAATCCGGCCGGGCGATCAATCTGCGATTGCTGTCGCTAGCCGAGCATCTTGACGTCATCGAGGCCGCCCGGGAGTTCTGTGTCTCCGCCTACGAGGAACACCCCGCGGACGCCGGATTAGCGATGCTGGCGGCCCAATTCACCACAACCGACCGCATCGAATACCTGGACAAGGCATGATCGCCAGCGACGATGCAGAGGGGGCACCACCCGGGAGAAAGGAGCGGCGCCGGTGAATCGCAAAATGCTGCTGTGGTTGACCGCGGCCGCGATTGTCGCGGTGCTGGTCGTGTACCAGACGCTGGGCTCGTCCGCGGCCAGGCACGCCGCGGAATTCGCCGCGCGCGCCGATGTCCCCACGGTGCAACCGGGTACCGACGTGCTCGCGGATATTTCCGTGTTGCCGCTGCGCCTGCACCGCTACGACTACCTCCGCGCGGCGTTCGGCGAGGCCTGGACGGACGATAACGATGCGCCGCTGGGACACAACGGATGCGACACCCGCGACGACATCCTCAACCGAGACCTCGTCGACAAGACCTATGTGTCGATCAAGCGCTGTCCGGACGCGGTGGCCACCGGTACCCTGCACGACCCCTACACCAACAAGACCATCGCCTTCCAGCGCGGCCCCAAGGTCGGCGAAGCGGTGCAGATCGACCACATCGTCCCGCTGGCCTACGCGTGGGACATGGGCGCCTACTTCTGGCCGGAACCCGAGCGGGTGCGATTCGCCAACGACCCGGCCAACCTGCTCGCCGTCGACGGGCAGGCCAACCAGGACAAGGGAGACTCGCCGCCCGCCGACTGGATGCCGCCCAACACCGCCTTCGCGTGTCAGTACGCCATGCAGTTCATCGCCGTGTTGCGCGGTTACTCGTTACCGGTGGACCAGCCGTCCGCGGGCGTGCTGCGGCAGGCCGCCGCTACCTGCCCGGCTGGATAGGGGCCGCGCGCTCGTCAGGCCCCGTCGAAGGTGTTCGGATCCGGGCGCAACCGGGTCCCGTCGTTCAGCCCGTTGATCGCATCCACGTGATCGGAGGCCAATTCGAAATCGAAGACGTCCAGGTTGCCGGCAATGTGCTCGGGCTTGGTCGAACGGAAGATCACCGAATTACCCAATTGCAGGTTCCATCGCAGCAACACCTGGGCGGGGGTTTTGCCGTATTCGCCCGAGATCGAGGTCACCGTCGCGTTGTCCATCAACTTGCCCAGGACCAGCGGCGTGTAGGACTGCGTCACGACGTTGTGCTGCGCATTCGCCTTGCGGAGCTCGGCTTGGTTGAGCAGCGGATGCAATTCGATCTGGTTGACCGCGGGTGTGACGAAGGTGAGGTCGATGACCGTCGACAGGTGCTCCTCGGTGAAATTGGACACGCCGATCGAACGGGCATGCCCCTCGCCGCGCGATTGGATCAGGCCGCCGAAGGCGTCCACGTACTTGCCGAGCGACGGCGCGGGCCAGTCAACCAGGTACAGGTCGACGTATTCGAGGCCGAGTCGCTCCAGGCTGGCCACGCAGGCCTCCTGCGCCTTCATGAATCCGTGGTCGGGGATGTCCAGTTTGGTGGTGACGAACAGCTCTGCGCGCGGAATCCCGGAGGCCGCGATCGCGCGCCCGACGGCGGCCTCGTTGCCGTAGGCCGCCGCGGTGTCGATGAGCCGGCAGCCCATCTCCAGGGCCGCCGATACCGCACGCTGCGCCTCGTCGTCCGACAACTCCGCGACACCCAGGCCGAGCACGGGCATCGTGTTTTCATCATTGAGAGCTATGGACGGTACGACAACGCCCGACTGGCCAGTCAACGTCATTCACCTGCCTATGAAATTGAAGCTCGTGGGTCCTGACCAAGCCGCGCTTCGGTCATCGAGCGAGGAGATCGACACGATTTCGGTTGGGCTGAGTCCGAAACAGAACACGTCGACGTTACTCGCAATCGGTGAAGGGTTCACCGACTTGGGGATCACGATATTACCGAGTTGGATACGCCACCTAAACGACACACCTGCACGGCTGTCCGCCCACGTCCTGCGGCGACCGCGGTGGCTCCAGGTAGTCGAGCCCGTTCAGGGCCCCGGTCCGCATTTCACGTTTTGCCCGACACGTACAGTTGGTCGCGCCTTACACGGGAACGGCAAAACTCGCCCCGTCTCCCGTTCGTTGCGGTAGGCCGCGGCGGTGTCGATATGCCGGTAACCGGGGCGCAGGGCGGCAGGTCCGCCGGTTGGGTGTCCGCCGGCGGGACGTGGCAGACTTCGAGCCCAACGGCGGGGATCGGATTGCCGTCGTTCAGCCTGGCGCCGTTACTTTCGAGAGGGCTTCCCATGACCAAGAGCCTGCAAGGCGCGGTCGACCTCCATCTCGGTGCGGAGCATGCATCAGAGCGCCTGACCAGCCGCTTGCGGGGCACGGTCGCGGGTGCCGGCCTGAAGGTCATACCGTGGATCCCCACCCCCGCCAAGCGGGCTCTGTTCGGCGGCCGTTCGATCGTCATCGACGGCAACACGCTGGACCCCACGTTGCAGCTGATGTTGTCGGCGTCGCGGGTGGTCGGCATCGACGGCCTGGTCGTCGACGATGACACGGAGGCTTCCCGGGTCCAGACGCGCCGAACCACCATGGGGATGCCAGGTCCGCAAATCCACGTCGAGGTGCACGATCTTTCGCTGCCCGGACCCGCGGGCGAGCTCTGGGCGCGTCATTACCGCCCGCCGCACGACGGGGCCGCGCCCCTGCTGGTCTTCTACCACGGCGGCGGCTGGGTGATCGGCGACCTGGACACCCACGACGCGCTGTGCCGCCTGACGTGTCGCGAGGCCGGTATCCACGTGTTGTCGATCGACTACCGGCTGGCCCCGGAGCATCCGGCTCCGGCCGCGGTTGAGGACGCCTACGCGGCGTTTAACTGGGCCTACGAGCACGCCGCCGACCTCGGCGCGGCCCCGGGACGCGTTGCGGTCGGCGGGGACAGCGCGGGCGGCAACCTGGCCGCCGTGGTGTGCCAACTGGCCCGGGACGCGGGTGGCCCGGCCCCGGTGCTGCAATGGCTGATCTACCCGCGGACCGACTTCACGGCACGGACGCGGTCGTTGAGCCTGTTCGCCCGCGGCTTCCTGCTGACCAAGCGCGACATGGACTGGTTCGAGGCTCAGTACCTGCGCCGTTCCGATGTCGACCGCACCGACCCGCTGGTCTCGCCGCTGCTGGCCGAGTCGCTGTCCGGGCTGGCCCCGGCGCTGATCGCGGTCGCGGGTTTCGACCCGCTGCGCGACGAAGGGGAGAGCTACGCGGCGGCGCTGCGGGCCGCCGGCGTCGCGGTGGATCTGCGCTGCATGGGCTCGCTTTGCCATGGCTTCGTCAATGCGTTCCAGCTCGGTGGCGGCAGTGCCGCCGGGACGGGCGAGCTGATCTCGGCCCTGCGCGCCCACCTGAGCCGGGTCTGAGTTGCGGGGCCGGTCGCCGGTAATCTGAAGGCCCGTCGTCCGATCACCGGACAAGCCCGAGCACCGAAGGATCAGCGAACCTGTGGCTGACAAACCGACACGTACCCCGCGATTCGACCTCAAGTCCGCCGACCGCAAATCCGGCCGACTGGTCCAGATCGGCGGTACCGCGCTCATCGTGATCTTCGCGGTCGCGCTCGTCTTCTACATCGTGACGTCGCATCACAAGAAGGCCGGCGGCACCGGCGAGGGCGACACGGTGAAGGTGACCTCGAGCAAGCTCGTCACCCAGCCTGGAACCAGCAACCCCAAGGCCGTTGTCGTGTTTTACGAGGATTTTTTGTGCCCCGCCTGCGGTAACTTCGAGCGCGCGTTCGGGCCGACGGTGGGCAAGCTCATCGAGATCGGCGCCATTGCGGCCGAGTACTCCATGGTGTCGATCCTGGACAACCCGAGGAACCAGGACTATTCGTCACGGGCGGGTGCTGCCGCCCTATGTGTCGCCGATGAGTCCATCGACGCATTCCGCCGATTCCATACCGCGCTCTACAGTTCAAACATCCAGCCCAACGAACGCGGCAGCAGCTTTCCCGACAACGCGAGGCTGATCGAACTCGCCCGCGAAGCCGGCGTCGTGGGCAAGGTCCCGGACTGCGTCAACAGTGGCAAATACCTGTCCAAGGTGACCGCGGAGGCCGGGGCCGCGGGCATCAGCGCGACCCCGACCATCAAGATCAACGGGACCGACTACGACCCGTCGACACCTGACGCGCTGGTCGCCAAGATCAAAGAAATCGTGGGCGATATCCCCGGCATAGACACCGCCGTCACTCCAGCGGCGACGTGACAACCGAGGTGTCGACACACCCTGTCGAGCACGCCGGCGGCCCGACATCGCATTCGCCGCGCGTGGCCGCGCCCAGCGCGTGGTGGGTGCTGATCGCCGGGGCGGTCGGCTTGCTGGCATCGATGACGCTGACGTACGAGAAGATCGAAGTCCTGCTCAATCCGTCGTACGTGCCGTCGTGCAATATCAACCCCATCCTTGCGTGCGGCTCGGTGATGGTTACGCCGCAGGCGTCGGTATTGGGGTTTCCCAATCCGCTGCTGGGCATCGTGGGTTTCACCGTCGTGACCGTCACGGGCGTGCTGGCGGTGGCGAAAGTGCAGCTGCCGCAATGGTATTGGATCGGGCTGGCGGTCGGGATCCTGACCGGTGCGGTTTTCGTGCACTGGCTGATCTTCCAGAGCCTGTACCGCGTCGGGGCGTTGTGCCCATACTGCATGGTGGTGTGGGCGATGACGATCTCGTTGCTGGTGGTGGTTGCGTCCATCGTGTTTCGCCCGGCGCTCGAACGTCGGGAATCCGGTGTGGCGCACCTCGCTTACCAGTGGCGCTGGTCGATTGCCGCACTGTGGTTCACGGCGGTTGTCCTGCTGATCATGGTGCGGTTCTGGGACTATTGGTCGACCCTGCTCTAGGTGGCCTCGAGTGACGCGCATCATCGGCGGCGTCGCGGGGGGCCGGCGCATCGCCGTCCCGCCTCGGGGCACGAGGCCCACCACCGACCGAGTGCGCGAGTCGCTCTTCAACATCCTGGCCGCGCGGCGCGATCTGACCGGGCTGGCGGTGCTGGACCTCTACGCCGGCTCCGGCGCCCTGGGCCTCGAAGCTCTGTCCCGCGGGGCCGTGTCCGCGTTGTTCGTCGAGTCGGACCAGCGCGCCGCGTCCGTCCTCGCGCGCAACATCAAGGCCCTCGGACTGGCGGGTGCGACGCTGCGCCGCGGCGCGGTGGCGGTTGTCCTGGCGGGCGGGACCGCTTCTGCGGTGGACCTGGTATTCGCCGATCCGCCCTACGATATCGACGCAGCCGACGTCGACGCCGCGCTCGCCGCCCTCTCCGATTACGGCTGGGTGCGCGAGGGGACCATCGCGGTGGTCGAGCGTGCCGTCAACAGCGCGCCGCTGACCTGGCCGGCGGGCTGGTCTTTATGGCCCGAGCGGGTGTACGGCGACACCCGTCTCGAGTTGGCCGAACGGCCCTGACCCGGGCGTGTACCGTCAACGGTCATGAGCGGCGCGGTGTGCCCGGGATCGTTCGACCCAGTGACGCTGGGCCACATCGACGTTTTCGAACGCGCCGCGGCCCAGTTCGACGAAGTGGTGGTGGTGATCCTGATCAACCCCGCGAAGAAGGGTTTGTTTGATCTCGACGAGCGGATCGCGATGATCGAGGAGTCGACGACGCATCTGCCGAACTTGCGGGTCGACGTTGGAAAAGGCTTGGTGGTCGACTTCGTCAGGGCGTGCGGGATGACCGCCATCGTGAAGGGTCTGCGCACGGGCACCGACTTCGAGTACGAGCTGCAGATGGCGCAGATGAACAAGCACATCGCCGGCGTCGACACCTTCTTCGTCGCAACGGCGCCGCGGTATTCGTTCGTGTCGTCATCGCTGGCCAAGGAGGTCGCGATCCTGGGCGGTGATGTGTCGGCGCTCCTGCCCGAACCGGTCAATCGCCTTTTGCGCCAAAAACTTTCCGGGCGTCCCTGAAGGCCCGTCTTCAAACGGGTTGTGCAACAGGAGTTTGCCACTCGGCTACCACTCGTCGTCGTCATCTCCATTGCCGCGGAGGAGTCGTTCGGGGAAGTGGAAGGTGTTGATGCGGGGTTGGCCGCGCTCTAGTCGTGGGGGTGGGATCCATTGGGTGTCGCCGTGGTCGTTTTTGCGGGTGTTCCAGCCGCCGGGTTGCAGGATGCGGTGGTGGGTGCCGCAGCTGAAGGTGAGGTTGTTGACGTCGGTGCAGCGGCAGGTGGCGTAGCCGGTGACGTGGTGGACCTCGGAGTAGTAGCGGGGCACGGTGCAGCCGGGTGCTGAACAGCCGCGGTCCTTGGCGTACATGTGACGGTTGTGCGTCCTAAGATGGACGGCATGAACAGCACCAACAAGGAAACCAGCCGCCTAGCCAAATACCCTGTGCGACAATATATTTGGAATGCCGACAAGCTGGTGCGGACCACCGTGAGCGGCGACGATAACCCAGACAGTAATCTCGGGGCTGGCGGAAAGCCGGTGGCGTGATGTCGCTCGCCAGCGAAGCGTCAAGGCAGGCCAGCTTCAGGTGGCCGGGACCGCCCGCCGTCGACCAGAATGCGAATCGCTGGCTGACGATGGAAAACGTCTGCGACGTAGCACAGTTGTCCGAAACCACCGTCAAAAAGTATGTGGCACAGGGCAAGCTGAAGGCTTATCGCGTGGGCGGCTCGCACCATCTTCGCTTCCGCCAGGCCGACGTGGACGCCATCATGGTCCCGGTCGAACCTAAAGATGTAGTCGACCCTAAAGATGATGAGGGGGCACAATGCCAGAATAATTCACCGTCGACGACATAACCGCCGAGCAGGCAGCACGGCAGGCCGTGGCAGACGCGGCGGCACAGCAGCGCCAGGCGGCAGCCGCCGCAGCACTGTCCGGTGACCAGACAGCCTGGGACGCGGCACAGGCGGCCTACAACACAATGAGCCGGGTGCCGCAGCAGCAGCGGAACTTCAACGCGCAAGCGAAAGCTCGCGCCGAGGAGAAAGCCAGGGAGCTTGGTGTGGTCGACGTGGATATGATCAGCCGGTTCGTCACCGCCGAGAAGGCCAAGTTCGCCGAGACGACCGACGCCCAGATCTCCGGCACGTGCAGGCAATTCGCCGCCGAACGGCGGGCCGGGGCCGAGCGCAAAGTCGAAGCGACCCGCGCCGGTCTGACACCCAAAAGTGATGATGTCGCCGCGCTTATGCGCCAGCAAGCCATCTGGGATGCCGAGAGCAAGGTGCTCGACAGCAAGGAAAGTGTTGGTGCGGCGGCTGCGGCGGCAGCCAAGGTCATCGGGAACGCCACCGAACCAGAGGAAGTGGTGGTCTACGCCCGCGAGTTCCCGAAATACTTCGAGGCGCGGGGCTTTGACGACATCGAGTTTGTCGACCGGGCGCTGACCGCCAAGATTCCCGAATATGCTGCGGCACAACAGGAGCAGCGTGAGGAACTGATCTGTAGCACGATAGCCGACCGCACTGCGGCATACTTGGAGCGGTGCGCCGCGTCGGGTCGGCCCGCAGATCCTCACGTCCTGGCGAAGCTCGATCCCAGCAAGATCGAATCGGTACGGAACATGGGTCGCATGGGATGAATCCGGTTGGCGTACAACTGAATTAGAGAGAATCCCGCGCCGGAAGCCTGGTTAACTTACGGTGCGGGGAAATGTGGCGCGAGCTAGTGGCATGGCATGATCCACCGCGACGCCAGCGTACCCGACACCGCTTACCACCCGGATTTAACTCACCCTTACCGGGTTGGCCGGACGCTGCGATACTGGCCGATTCGCTTTCCCTATAATCGGCTTCCGGCGTCCGGACCTGTGAACCACGGTCCGGACGCCGGAAGTGTTTATGTTGCGTCAGTACAGCGGAATCCAGACACCGAAGTACCAGAAGCCCCATCCACCGAAAACCGGACTGAAGACCGGACTGGCGTTGTAGCCGCCATCATTGAACGGCCCGAAGTCGCCTTGTGCCTGGGCTATGCCGCGCTCCGGCCCGTTCCACCGGCTGTTCCAACCACCGGGAGGCGGAGGACCGTTCCAGCCACCCGGAGGCGGCGGGCCGTCCCAGTTAGGCGGCGGTCCACCGGGAGGAGGCCCATCATTCCAGCCGAACCCTCTCGCCGGCGGCGGAGGCGGCGCGCCGTGGTCGGGTGTGCTGAAGCCGCGAGGCGCATCCCTGGGGCCGCCCACCTGGGCATTACCTCGATCGTAAGCGCCCTTCGGCGTGTACGGCTGGGGTCGAGCTTGGCCCGGTCCTTGCCCCGGTCCTTGTCCCGGTCCTTGTCCCGGTCCGCCAGGTCCCGGTCCGCCAGGTCCCGGTCCGCCAGGTCCCGGTCCGCCAGGTCCCGGTCCGCCAGGTCCCGGTCCGCCAGGTCCCGGTCCGCCAGGCCCCGGTCCGTGCCCCGGTCCGCCAGGCCCCGGTCCGCCAGGCCCCGGTCCGTGCCCCGGTCCGCCAGGCCCCGGTCCGCCAGGCCCCGGTCCGCCAGGCCCCGGCCCGCCAGGTCCCGGCCCAGGAGGCCCAGGAGGCCCAGGACCCGGTCCCGGTCCGCCAGGCCCCGGCGCGTCAGGCCCCGGTCCGCCAGGCCACGGTCCGCCAAGACTCGGTCCGCAGATATCACAAAGCGGGGGCGGCTTCAACGGGGCGGCGTTGGCCAGCTCTCCGCCCACCGTCAGTGCTGACATGCCGACACCCGCGGCAATTGCCGCGCCAGCCACCCGCTTCACATACATGCCCGTTCGTCCCTTCCGAGCTCCGACTTCGACAATGCCCTGCCTACCCCGTGACCAGGCACCGAAACGGCGGTGCCCCTCCGCCACGACGCCGCGCCGTGAGATGGTCTGCGCTAGGGGCACGTCACATCCATCTCGAACGGCTTGGTCACCGGCTGCTGCGGGCTAGCCATGTTAACGCCCGTCGCGGTGCCCTTGATCGTGTAGG
Source organism: uncultured Actinomycetota bacterium (assembly GCA_963785625.1). GTDB lineage: Bacteria > Actinomycetota > Actinomycetes > Mycobacteriales > Mycobacteriaceae > Mycobacterium. The sequence goes on from CAWAWC010000007.1 coordinate 210,714, forward strand.
AGTTGCCGCTTTTTGTAGCCTGGACGTTGCCTTGATTCGGTGCGGCGGCGGAGTAGCCCAGCGTCACGCCGTTGACGTTCCCCAGTCCGACCGACTGGACGGCTGGCGGGTTGGCAGTAGTGATCACCGCGCCGATCCCGTTTGTCGGATCGCCGATGCCGATGTTGAGGTTGTCGCCGGCCTGGGTGCAGCTGACCTGGCCCGTGATGTTCTGATTCTGACCATCGATAGTGACCTTCTCTGTGCTGGCGGACGACGAGCTCGTATTGGACTTGTTGTTCGAACAGCCAGCCAGACCCGCGACCACCATGGCCCCGGTCGCTATGCCGACCAAGATCGCACGCTTCACCAGTGCCCCTCCTTTTTGTCGTGTCCCTTCAACGCTGGCGGATCGTTCATGGACGAGATTGAGGAAAACCCTCTACCGCCTCGTCCTGGATGCACTTTCACGAGAGCCTCAGAAGTGGAGGTGATCTTGCGACGTAACATTCCGCTGGCGCGACACCGCCCGATAGGGCACTTGTGCCCCTGCTAGCGGGGCCGTTATGCCTGAACAGCGGGTGGCCTTTCGGCGGCTACGGGTCTGAGACAATGGCTGGGAAATTCGGCCCAGCCCGCACCTGGCTAGCCCGTCGTTACCAATGCCCAAACGTTGTGGATGAACTGGAGGTTCTAACCAGTATCGCGAGCTTGCACGGGCACACCCTCGACGACATCGTCCGCGTCGCTTCTGAGAAGCGATCTGAGCGCGGTGGCTTCGATGAGCGGCTGTGGCTTGAGCGCCCGTAAAAGTCCGGCGGGACCGGACTGGAAACACTCGCCGCAAGGTTGCACGGCGACGACCTACAGAGGGTTTAGGAACGGCTTGCCGACACTCAGCGCACCGCGCTGCACATCGCGTTCCAACGCGAATGCATCGTTGCCATTATCCACTGTGACATAACGATATTCGAAGTGATCATGGATGTGCTTTCGGGTGAGCGCGTCAAGCGAGACGACGCCGTCACCTATCTGGGTCTGCTGCTGAGGGGAAAGGCGGGGCACGACAAACCGATCGCAGATGTAGACACAAAACTGGTCACTGCTTCGACGCCCTGATGCATGCGAATCGAGTCGCGTCCACAACCCTTTGGCTTTCGCTGGCTCGTCTGGGGCATCACGAATCACCGCTGTGTGATCGAGGGACGTGCTCGGCACACCCATTGTCAACCGTTCATCTCGTCCTTCAGCGGAATGGCGTCGCTCTCATCGTCACTACTCGCTAAGAGATACGATGGCTTCCTATAGAACGTTAAGCGAAGATCCTTGCGATACTTGGCAACACGGTCGACAATCTGAAGATAGTTGAAGAGTAACGGCGCAATCCCAGATAGGTTTTCCGACTTGTTAAGGTGGCCGCGCTGATACGCCGCATATATCAGCTCGAATTTGTCCAATCCTCCGTGTTCCTCGATGAGAGCGATCAGGTGGATGAGGTCAGAGGCGAGATATGTTGATAGGTCGAGGAGTTCGCGGTTCAATTGCCGTGCGCGAGCTGTGTAAGAGTAGATGGCGTCCATCACGGTAGCGCTGAGCGGATTGACGTTCGTTAACAGGAATAAATCGGCAGGTGTCTGTGGTGTGATCTTTGCACACACCTCCTTGACGTTCGCCAGCGTACATTCCCGGTCTGCGTCGAAACCTGCTGCCTTATTGAGCATTTGCATGAGGCCCGTTGCCTGGGCAACCACACGTGCGAGAGGTCCGATGTGGCGATAGATGTTCCGGCGATCGCGTCGGAGCGGGAGCCTGACGTTAAGCAGATAGAACATGAACGCTCCGGTATAGGCGATGGCGATGTCATAACACAGCCCGCCTAGGCGTGCGCCTCCGCGAAAAGCCTCAGAAACATTGGCCAGGACTACATGCTGAAGCACCGCGTATACCAATGCGATTGCCAGCAATGCCCAAAGCGACCTGTTGAGCCAGCGCTCAAAGCGGCTCAAATACTTCGCCTGATTCCAGCCTTGATACCAGCCAGACAGTCTCTCTGTCACCTTCATACGGCTATCATGCCCGCCTGTGCGCTGATTGGAGCAGCAGCGAATTGTTTATGGGAACAAATCGACAGCCCTATCCGCGTCGGATCGGGTCTGATCTCCGCAGGTTAAGACCGATTTTGGAGTAGGGTGCACAAACCTGACATGAATTGGCGTACAGCACGATTCGCTGCGCGGGAGAAGCGAGGCGTTTGGTGTGGTAGGGGGCCAGGGCTTTGCCGTTGTCGAAGAGGGCCCGGGGGTACCTCCCGCTTGCGGGGGAGTAGTGGTGGGCGTGGCGGGCCGGGCGGATGACATCGCTCATCGGCAAGATGGTGCCCCTACCGGTCAGGCCGCGCCCGGCGGCGGCCTCGAGTTCGTTGAGGGTGGTGGTGACGACGATGGAGGCCGGCAGCCCGCGGTGTCGACCCAGCTTGCCCGATGCTAAGAAGGCGCGGTGGGCGGTGAGCAGGGCGTCGTGGTGGCGTTGGGTGGTGCTGCGGGCGTCGCGGTCGATGGCCTCTTGGGTGGGTGCGCCGTCGACGCACGGGTTTTCGTCGAGCGGGTTGCACAGGCCGGGGGCGCCCAGTTTGGCCAACACGGCCTCCAGGGTGGCGCGGGCCTCGGGGGCCAAACAGCCGCGCAGCTGCGACATGCCATCGGGGCCTTGGGGGCCCAGGGTCACGCCGCGTCGGCGGGCGCGGTCCTCGTCGCGGTAGGTGCCGTCGGGGTTGAGCCGATCGGCGTAGCCGGCGGCCAGTTCGGCCAGTTGTTCGGGGCGAAACTGCGTGCCGAACCCCGCCAGCCGGGTTTCGGCGTGCTCGCGGGCGCCAACATCGACGAAGCCGGGTAGCTGGTGCTAGAAGCGGCGGATCACCGCGACTCCCCCGCAAGCGGTCGGTACCCCCAGCTCGGCGCCGAGCTTGCCCTCGCGCTGGCGTGCGGCGGTGCCCGCCAAGACCGGCGCCAGCGGTTCCCCGGTCAGGCCGCGGCGGGGTCCGAGGTCGGCGGCGTGCCTGATGCGTCGCGACGCCTCGGCACGGCTGATCAGCGCCCACTCGGCGATCGCATGCGAGGGCTTGCCGCCCAACTCTTCGGGCGTGGCCTGACGGGCCAGGGCATTGATCAGCGGATGCTCTACCGCCGGGATCCGCCGCCGCACCCGCTCACAACGCTCCAATAATTGCAGCCGCTCGACGGTTCCCAACGCGTCGACGTCAAGCGCCATCACCGTGTCGACCGCGGCGTCCAACGCATCAAAGGCCGCCGTGATGGCCTTGAAATCAACGACGCCGGCAGAACCCATAACCCAAAACTAGCCAACCGCACCGACAAAAATCGCCGTCCCGAAATCGAAGTGGCGCAAGTGGTTTTGACTATTAGAACGGCGGCTATTGGTGATGCCCACTGTGATCGTGATGCCGGTCCCCGGCGTCCGGTGAACCGCCCATCATGCGCACCATGGGGACTCCGCCCGAGGTGACGAAGCGGGCGATCAGGATCGCCGCGACCACGAGGAAGGCGATGTTGAGCCAGGTGGTGTAATTCCACGAGATGCCCGCCTCCAACACCGTCGCGTTGCGCTTTGTCGGAATGAGATGTATTGTGCCGAAGATCAATTCGACCAGATAGCCGGCGGCGACCATGGCGGCGTAGAACGTGCCCAACAGGGTCAGCATCATCTTGATGCCGTAGTACTTCCGGTAAATGTTCAAGATCGGCAGGATCAGCAAGTCGGCGTAGATGAATGCGATGACGCCGCCGAAGCTGATGCCCCCATTCCACAGCACCGCGGCCAGTGGCACATTGCCGATCGAACAGACGAAGGACACGATCGCTACGACGGGACCCACGATCGGTCCCCACAGCGCCGACCAACCCGGATGATCGGCCAAAAAGAAAATCTGCCAGAACTTCTCGGGCACCCAAGCCGCGATGGCGCCCGCTATCAACAGGCCCAGAACGAGGTCACGCAGAATCGCCAACCACTCCATGACGAACACGTGAGAGACTGAGGTGAAGCCCTGCGGTGAAAAGAGCCGCCGCCAGAACGAGCCCTCCCCTTTGATCGACATGTCCATGGCGGCATGACCTTCCATCGACCCCGCGATTCCCCGCTCGGCCTGCTCGCGTGCGGCGTCGACAAGCCGGGAGCGCACAAACAGCCGGAACAAGACGGCGAGCACCACGATGATCAACGGGCCGCCGACAAACTCGGCGGCGGTGAATTGCCAGCCCATCAGCAGAGCCAGGATGATGCCCAACTCCACCACCAGGTTGGTCGAACCGATCTCGAACGCCATCGCGGCCACGAAGTTGGCACCCTTACGGAACAGCGACCGGGCCAAAGCCACCGCCGCATACGAGCACGACGACGACGCCGCACCCAACCCGGCCGCCAGCGCCAAGGTGCGCGGCCGGTCGTCGCCCAGTAGCGCCACTATCGTCGAGCGACGCACCGCGGCCTGCACCACGGCCGACAGGGCAAAGCCGAGGATCAGGGCCCAGAGGATTTCCCAGGTCATAGACCCGGCCAGCGTCAAGGCGTGTCCAACCGCTGCCAGCACCGTCACTGTGAGTCCTCCCGTTCCGATCAACTGATGGCCGGGGCTGCCGTGCCCCGTCGGGCAACAATACCCCAAGGGGGTATCTGTCCAGCCTCTGGAAGGCTCGTCGCTGCGTTTCCCGTCGACACCATGAGCGCAGCGATACGTAGCGGTAAGTCGTCGCGCTGGCGCCCGGGTCCCCCCGTGGGCAAAGATCGAAGGACGGGCCTTTTCGGAGCGGGATCGGGTCAGCGTTAGTGGCGATACACGGCTTTTTTAGAGGAATTGTCAAGACTTGTGGATTGGGGTGTTTCCGGCGACCCCGGATCTCCGGTTGTTGACCCTTCTGAACTGAGCCTCTGCGGTTCAGCGGATACGGTAACTGGACTCGCCAGGTGCGGCCCTGGCGGAAAGTGCGAGGGTCAGAGCCAGCAGCCGGTCGATCAGGTCACCGGTTTGAGCAGAGTAAAGATGCGGGTCCGGGTCATCGGCCTCAGTCCAGCGGACCCGGATCTAGTCGCCGCTGCGGCGAGTGCTGATGAGGACAACGGTATCTCCGAATGATTGGCCACGCTTGTAGCGTCCTTGCAGCCGACTGATGCACCGGACGATGGGAATCAGCTGCCCGTACTTCGCACGGATGCTGGCCTGCACCTCGTCGAAGAGTGGACCGGCCTGGACAATCTCGGCGGTGCCGTCGAGGATCGCGGCGCCGGGCTTCGGCTTCCCCCTGGCTGTGCATGCCTGAATCGTGACATGTGGGTTGATGCGCAGACGCTTGTATTTGCCAGTGCCCGCGCCGGTCCATATGCCGACTCGGCCATCACTGACCGGAACCGTCCAGACCGGTGTGGCCACCGCGGCGCCGCTCTTACGAAACGTGCTGAGCAGCATATGTTTTCCACGAGTGATGTCAGTGCCCGTCACAAGTCACCTCCGGGATGGGTCCTCCGATGTGCGCACCCGGGCCGCCGGGAGCTTGGTCGAATCCACTCGTTGCTCACCTATCGACATCCGGTCGGTCTCCGGAACCGTCCTCGCTTTTGTGCAACCACAGGAAGTCGTGGGTTCCAGCGACCTGCACCAGAATCCGCGGCCAGATCGGCATGGCCGGAAACACCTGCGATCCGGCGATGATCTCCGGCCGCTCCAGCTGATAGGTCTGTCCTTTCCAGGTGAGTTGGCACCTCCCGGCCGCCATCACGTTGCGGCACCAGTCGGTCCGGCTGCCGTAGGGCAGCGACACGACGAAGCCGTCACCGTAGGGTTGAGCACCCAGCGGTGTTTGGTATGTCGTCCCGCTGCGACGTCCCACATGGGTGACCAGCGCGGTGACCGAACGTTGATGACCCGAGTGCCTGCGTCGAAGGTCGGCATATCTCTTGAAGACCCCGAGTCTGAGCCAATCCGGATGGCGTCTGATGATTCTGGGCATCAGCACCGGGGACGCGAACACCGCGGCGATCACGCCGATCGCACCAGCCGCGACGACAGCGAAGCCCCGCGGCGGCCGGTGCCGGCCAGTGTGCTTGTCGTGAGCCATCAATGTCTCCCCCACTGAGCCGAGCGCGCATGTCCGCGACTTCGCCTATTTCTGCCGAACATCGCCCACAACGACCCGGTACAGCGCGGGATTTCCGGTGCCATCGAGGTCCGGGTCGAGTTCGAGGTCGCGCATGCGAGACAGGAACTCCGGGTTGGCGATCGCCGACTGAAACGCTGCGGTGCTGTCCCGGTGCGCCACGACAACGAGCTGGAATCGAGATTCCGTGAGCAGGGCTTGGTGCAGTTGATAGTCCCGAAACCCGGGAAGGGTGCTCATGATGGCGGCCCGCTCACGCCAGCCCGCCACGAACCTTTCGACCTGCTCAGGGGGGATCTCGATGACGTTGATGAAGGTGACAGCCGCGTCGCCGGCACCCGGGATGTCGTCATGCTCGTCGTTCGGCATGGCCTGGTCCTCTCACCCGCCGTGGTGCAGTCTGGCGTGCCGCACGACGATCCAGACTTGACCGGCGTCGCCCGCTGCGCTATCCGAACTGCTCACTCGGCGCGTACGGGCGACACCCACCAGGTCGTATGAAAACCATATAATATGAGGATCATACTATCGGCACGGCCGGCATGCGCAAGTATCAGAAGCCAACGGTTCGAATGCCGCTGCCGGCATTCTGTATCCATGCCGGCGGCAGCGAGGAAGGCGCAGCGTAGGTGTCGGTCAACAATGCCCAACCGCCGAGTTGGCGTCGCCCCAGGCATGATGCGGCCCTCGCCGCGATCGAGTTTCGACCGCTACGTCGGTGCGCTACCCAACCATGACCGGTCGCCCTCACCTCCGCTGTTCGTCCGAAACCTGCGGTTAGGCTTGGTCGATGGGTGACCCAGAGCGCCTGTCAGAGTCGGCCCGCGCATCGACACCTGTGCCCGAAAACAACGACGCCGCAATATGTTTGGCTGATGCGCTGCGCAACGGATTACGTCAATTGCGTGTCGAGCTCGCGATCGGCACCCGTCGGATCGCGGCCGCGGCCGGCTTGCGCGATTCTGATCTTGACGTCCTGGACGTCTTGGCCCGTCATGGTGCGCAGTCACCCACCTCGTTGGCCCGCGGCATGGGTATCCATCCAGCCACCATGACCGGCGTGCTGACGCGTTTGGAGAAAGCCGGCTGGGTGGTGCGCCGGCCCGACGTCAACGACCGTCGCAGCGTTCACGTCGAGCCCAGCGGGTTCGACCGGCTCACCGCGCTCTACCGCGACGCTAACGAGCGCCTCGACGAGATCGCCGCTCACCTGTCCACCGAGGCGGGCGAGATCATCCTCGACTATCTCGGCCAGGTCGGTGCCGCGGTACATGAGGCATCGACCCGACTCGCAGACGACGGATCAACGCGCTGACCCGGCGACCGCTAACCGCGGCTGAGACGCCGTTGCGGTGTGCGCCCGCCGCCGCTCGTCGTCCTCCAGGTCCTATGGTTTCACCTATGACGGTCAGGTCGACGGCGGCGCGATCCCGGGCATGTGACGCTTCGCATCGGGCAAATACCCGACACACCGGTCCCGCCACCGCTGCCACAGCTGTAACACCAGGCACACTGGTAACAACAACGACGCCGGGAGGTATTGGCCGTGTACCGAGTCTTTGAAGCGCTGGACGAATTGAGCGCCATCGTGGAAGAAGCCCGTGGCGTGCCGATGACGGCCGGCTGTGTGGTGCCCCGCGGCGACGTCCTCGAGCTGATCGACGACATCAAGGACGCGATCCCCGGCGAGCTGGATGACGCCCAGGACGTGCTCGACGCGCGTGATTCGATGCTGCACGACGCCAAGGCGCACGCCGATTCCATGGTGTCCTCGGCCACCACCGAGTCGGAGTCCATGCTCAACCACTCCCGCGCGGAGGCCGACCGGATCCTGTCGGACGCGAAGGCCCAGGCCGACCGCATGGTGAGCGAGGCCCGCCAGCACAGCGAGCGGATGGTAGGCGAGGCGCGCGAGGAGTCCGTCCGCATCGCCGCGGCGGCCAAACGCGAGTACGAGGCCAGCATCAGTCGCGCCCAGGCCGAGGCCGACCGGCTTATCGAAAACGGCAACATCTCCTACGAAAAGGCCGTGCAAGAGGGCATCAAGGAACAGCAGCGCCTGGTGTCGCAGAACGAGGTGGTGCAGGCCGCCAACTCGGAGGCCACGCGGCTCATTGACACGGCCCACGCCGAGGCCGACCGCCTGCGCGGCGAATGCGACATCTACGTCGACAACAAGCTCGCCGAGTTCGAGGAATTCCTCAACGGCACGCTCCGGTCCGTCGGGCGCGGTCGCCACCAGCTCCGCACGGCGGCCGGCACGCACGACTACGCGACGCGCTAACACTTCAGCCGCTCGCGTTCGGCCCTGGCATTGTGCGGCCCGGGCCGTAGGATTTCTGGTATGAGGCGGCAGCACAGCACATCGTGGATCCGCGGCGCACCGCCACGGCCGACCTCCCCGATGACGGTCGACATCACGCGGCTCGGACGGCGCCCGGGAGCGATGGTCACCCTCCGTGACACCGTGCCCAGCCCGTCGCGCATCGGACTGGACATGATCGGGATCGAACCCGGCGCCCCGCTGGAATTGGACCTGCAGATCCAGTCGGTGTCCGAAGGCGTGCTGGTGACCGGGACGGTGACCGCCCCCACCGTCGGCGAATGTGCCCGCTGCCTGACCCCGATCAACGGCCGGGTGGACGTGGCGTTGACCGAACTGTTTGCGTACCCCGACAGCACGACCGAGGCGACGACGGAGGAAGGCGAGGTCGGGCACGTCGTCGACAACACCATCGACCTCGAGCAGTCGATCATCGATGCCGTCGGACTCAACCTTCCCTTCTCGCCGGTGTGCGCGACGGATTGCCCGGGGCTGTGCCCGGAATGCGGGGTCTCGCTGGCGGCCGAGCCCGGCCACCACCATGACCGCATCGACCCGCGCTGGGCCAAGCTGGCCGGGATGTTCACCCCCGAGTCGGACAGTTCCCGAGGCCGGCGTTGACGTCACGCCAGTCGCTCCTGGATGCACTCGGGGTCGAGCTGCCCGAGGAGCTGCTCACGCTGGCGTTGACACACCGCAGCTACGCCTACGAGCACGGCGGGCTGCCGACCAACGAGCGTCTGGAGTTCCTCGGCGACGCCGTCCTGGGCCTCACCATCACCGACGAGCTCTACCACCGCTATCCGGATCGTCCGGAGTCGTACCTGGCCAAACTGCGGTCCAGCGTGGTTAATACCCAGGCGTTGGCCGACGTCGCGCGGAACCTGTCCGAAGAGGGCCTTGGCGTGCACCTGTTTCTGGGTCGCGGCGAGGAGACGAGCGGGGGCGCCGACAAGTCCAGCATCCTGGCCGACGGCATGGAATCCCTGCTGGGCGCGATCTATCTCGAGCACGGGATCGATACGGCGCGAGAGGTGATCCTGCGGTTTTTCGGCCCACTGCTGGACGCCGCCGCCAGGCTGGGCGCCGGGTTGGACTGGAAGACCAGCTTGCAGGAGCTGACCGCGGCGCGCGGCATGGGCGTGCCGTCCTACGTGGTCACCTCGACCGGCCCGGATCACGAAAGGGAATTCACCGCGGTGGTCGTCGTGATGGACACCGAGTACGGGTCGGGGGTGGGCCGCTCCAAGAAGGAGGCGGAACAAAAGGCCGCCGCAGAGACCTGGAAAGCGCTGGAAGTGCGGGACACCGCGGGGAAAACGTCCGTCTAGATGCCCGAACTGCCCGAAGTCGAGGTGGTGCGCCGCGGCTTGCAGGCCCACGTGGTGGGCAAGACGATCACGGCGGTCCGGGTGCATCATCCCCGCGCGGTGCGTCGCCACGAGGCCGGGCCCGCCGATTTGACCGCCCAGCTGCTCGGGGCGCGGATCACCGGCACCGACCGGCGCGGCAAGTACCTGTGGCTGCCGCTCGACACCGAGTCTTTGCCGCAATCGGACACCGCGCTGGTGGTGCACCTCGGCATGAGCGGGCAGATGCTGCTCGGGACGGTGCCGCGGACCGACCACGTCCGGATCTCGGCGCTGCTCGACGACGGCACCGTGCTGAGCTTCGCCGACCAACGCACCTTCGGCGGTTGGATGCTCGCCGACCTGGTGGAAGTCGACGGCAGCCTGGTGCCGACGCCTGTCGCGCACCTCGCGCGTGACCCGCTGGACCCGCGGTTCGATGCCGATGCCGTCGTAAAGGTATTGCGGCGCAAGCATTCCGAGCTCAAGCGGCAGCTTCTCGATCAGCAGGTGGTCTCGGGGATCGGCAACATCTACGCCGACGAGGCGCTGTGGCGGGCGAAGGTGCACGGCGCGCGGATCGCCGCGACGCTGAGCCGCCGCCAGTTGGCCGCGGTCCTGGACGCCGCGGCCGACGTGATGCGCGACGCACTGGCCAAGGGCGGCACGTCGTTCGATTCACTGTATGTCAACGTCAACGGCCAGTCCGGATACTTCGACCGGTCGCTGGAAGCCTATGGCCGCGAAGGGCAGAGCTGCCGGCGCTGCGGCGCGGTGATGCGCCGGGAAAAGTTCATGAACCGGTCGTCGTTCTACTGCCCGAAGTGTCAGCCGCCGTTGCGGCTTTGAGTGTGCGTCCGCGGCTTTGGGTGTGCGCCCAGGGTCGCGACACGCCGAGCGGCGCCGCCCGGGAATCACACCCGATGCCGAATCAATCGAAGATATCTCGGCGCACGGTCCCCGCGGGCAGGCTCGGATCGACGAACCACTCATGGCTGAACACCAGGCCGAACACTTGAGGCGGTAGTCGGAGCAAGACAGCGAACAAGCGCGCGGCCCGGCCGGAACTGCCGATCTGAGAGCGGTGGGCGGCGAATGCATCTCGCTTCTGGCGCGCGAATCCGAAGACGTTGATCCGATGCGTGATGGTCGCTCGTGGCGCGTACGCGGTGCGGACGAAGTCCGGGTCGTAGGGTGCCGGCAACCGCAGCAGATGGGCGAGAGCGCTCGTAGGGCGAAGCAACTCGCGCGGCATCGTCGCCTCGAGAACCCGCTGAGTCGCCGCAAGTTCGGCGGCCCGTTTGCCCACACGATGCACCTGCACATGATCCCGGTGGCCGTAGCCGCCGTTGCGCTGGTAGCTGAGCAGCAGGTCCGCGTCTTCATCGCGCAGTATCGCCGCGAGGCGCTGTGCGGCCTCGTCCACATCCACCCGCCCGAACCTGGCCCGTCCGGGTGGGTCCGGGTAGAACACTGGGCCGTGACCACTATCGGCGTACCCGAGGCACTCGAGCCGGTGTGCTCCGAGAATGTCTGTGCTGGAACGCAATTCGCCCAGCCGGGTATCGTCGTCGCTATCGTGAATGCGGCCGTCGGTCGCGGTGACGACTACCACGCGGTGCCCGGCCGCCGCGGCCCGCGCGAGAGTGCCACCGGTGAGGACCACCTCGTCGTCCGGATGGGCGTGAAATGCGACGACGGTGGCCATGAAACGCAGTATGCCCCCCTCGGCCCATGGACCGCCCGGTAGAAATGAGCCATGACGGAACTCTGGGTCGAACGCACGGGAACCCGCCGCTACACCGGATACAGCTCGCGGGGCGCGCAGGTGCTCGTCGGCTCCGAGGACGTGGAAGGCGTGTTCACTCCCGGCGAGCTGCTCAAGATCGCGCTCGCCGCGTGCAGCGGAATGTCCAGCGACCACCCGCTGGCCCGCCGTCTCGGCGATGACTACAAGGCGGTGATCAGGGTGTCCGGCGCCGCCGACCGGGAGCAGGAACGCTATCCGCTGCTCGAGGAGACCCTCGAGCTGGACCTGTCCGGATTGTCCGAGGACGACCAGGAGCGCCTCCGGGTGGTGATCAACCGGGCCATCGACACGGCGTGCACCGTCGGGCGCACGCTCAAGTCCGGCACCGAAGTCACTTTCGGGGTCGCCGATGTCGTCTCCTGACGTCCGCCTGACCGCCTGGGTGCACGGGAAGGTGCAGGGGATCGGTTTCCGCTGGTGGACCCGGTGCCGGGCGCTGGAACAGGGGCTGACCGGTTATGCCGCGAACCAGGCCGACGGCCGCGTGCTGGTGGTCGCCCACGGACCGCGAGAGGCCTGCCAGAAACTGCTGCAGCTGCTGGAAGGGGGCGCTTCGTGGCCTTCCAGGCCGGGCCGCGTCGACAAGGTGGTCGCCGACTGGTCGCAGCCAGAGGGGCAATTCGACGGGTTCGTCGAGCGGTGACGCGGCCCACCGTGTCACACCTGTCACAGCGACACCATCGAAGCTTGGCATGCTTTAACCGCAAATGTGATAGCGCCGGCGCTATCACATTCCACCAGGCAACGTCGCTTCTCCCAGTGACTAATGTGACCAATGTGGTCAGTGCGTCGAGCCGTAGGCGCCAGGCCCATTTCGGGCAAGCCGACACCCCTTCGGTGAGGGTGACCCGGGCGGTTTGAGCGGTAATCTGGCACGCCGTGTACCTCAAGAGTCTGACGTTGAAGGGCTTCAAGTCCTTCGCCTCGCCGACGACTCTGCGCTTCGAGCCGGGCATCACCGCCGTCGTCGGCCCCAACGGCTCGGGCAAATCGAACGTCGTCGACGCCCTAGCCTGGGTGATGGGCGAGCAGGGAGCAAAGACCCTGCGCGGCGGCAAGATGGAAGACGTCATCTTCGCGGGCACTTCGTCGCGAGCCCCGCTGGGCCGCGCCGAGGTGACCGTCACCATCGACAACTCCGACAGCGCGCTGCCGATCGAGTACTCCGAGGTGTCGATCACGCGGCGGATGTTCCGCGACGGGGCCAGCGAGTACGAAATCAACGGCAGCAGTTGCCGTTTGATGGATGTCCAGGAGCTGCTGAGCGACTCCGGGATCGGCCGGGAAATGCACGTCATCGTGGGGCAGGGCAAGCTCGATGAAATCCTGCAGTCGCGACCCGAGGACCGCCGCGCGTTCATCGAGGAAGCCGCCGGCGTGCTCAAGCACCGCAAGCGCAAGGAGAAGGCCCTCCGCAAACTCGAGGCGATGTCGGCAAACCTCGCGCGGCTCACCGACCTGACCACCGAGCTGCGCCGCCAGCTCAAGCCGTTGGGCCGCCAGGCCGAGGTGGCCCGCCGCGCCCAGACCGTCCAGGCCGACCTGCGCGACGCCCGGCTGCGGCTGGCCGCCGACGACCTGGTCAACCGGCAGGTGGAGCGCGACGCCATCTTGGAGGCCGAGACCGCCATGCGCCGTGAGCACGACGAGGCCGCCGCCCGCCTGGCGGTGGCGTCCGAGGAGCTGACCGCCCACGAGACCGCGCTGGCCGAGCTCTCGGTCCGCGCCGAGTCGGTCCAGCACACCTGGTTCGGGCTATCCGCGCTGGCCGAACGCGTCGGTGCGACGATGCGCATCGCCAGCGAACGCGCCCAGCACCTCGACGTCGAGCCGGTGGCCACTGGCGACACCGATCCGGATGCGCTGGACGCCGAGGCCCAGGAGGTGGAGGTCGCCGAGCGGCGACTGCTTGCCGAACTGGCCGACGCCCGCGCCCGGCTCGATGCGGCCCGCGCCCAGCTGGCCGAGCGCGAGCGCGAAGCCGCCGAGGCCGACCGAGCCCACCTGGCGGCGGTCCGGGCGGAGGCGGACCGGCGCGAGGGGCTGGCGCGCCTGGCCGGTCAGGTCGAGACCATGCGGGCGCGCGTCGAATCGATCGACGACAGCGTCGCGCGCCTCTCCGAACGCATCGAACAGGCCGGTACCCGCGCGCAGCAGGCCCGGGCGGAATTCGAGACCGTGCAGGGCCGCGTGGGGGAGCTGGACCAGGGCGAGATGGGCCTCGACGAGCACCACGAGCGGACGGTGGCCGCGCTGCGGCTGGCCGATGCACGCGTGGCCGAACTGCAGTCGGCCGAGCGGAACGCCGAACGTCAGGTGGCTTCCCTGCGGGCCCGCATCGACGCCCTCTCGGTGGGCCTGGAGCGCAAGGACGGCGCGGCATGGCTCACCCAACACCACTCTGGCGCCGGGCTTTTCGGGCCGCTCGCGAAGTTGGTCGAGGTTCGCCCCGGCTACGAGACGGCGCTGGCCGCGGTGCTCGGCTCGGCCGCCGACGCCCTGGCCGCCGAAAACTTCGGCGCGGCCCAGTCCGCGGTCGCCGCGCTCAAGGAAGCCGACGCGGGCCGCGCGGCCCTCGTCCTGGGCGACTGGCCGGTGGGTGATCCCGCCCCGCAGGACGCCCTGCCCGGCGGCGCGCTGTGGGTGCTCGACCTGATCGACGCGCCCGCACGGCTGCGCGGCGCGATGACCGCCATGCTGTTGGGCGTGGCGGTGGTCGACGACCTGCGCGCGGCGCTGGACCTGGTGGGGGCGCGCCCGCGGTTGCGCGCGGTCACCCTCGACGGCGATCTGGTGGGCGCCGGCTGGTTGAGCGGCGGTTCCGACCGCAAGCTGTCCACGCTGGAGGTCACGTCGGAGATCGACAAGGCCGGCGGCGAGCTGGCCGCCGCCGAGGCGCAGGTGGCCCAGCTCGGCGCGGCGCTCTCCGGTGCCCTGACCGAGCAGGCCGCTCGTCAGGACTCCGCCGAGCAGGCTCTGGCCGCGCTCAACGAATCCGACACCGCGATCTCGGCGATGTACGAGCAGCTGGGACGGCTCGGACAGGAGGCGCGCGCGGCCGGGGAGGAGTGGACTGGGTTGCTCCGCCAGCGCGAGGAGCTGGAGGCGGGGCGCGAGCAGACCGTCGAGGAAGTCATCGCACTCGAAACCCGGCTGCGCAACGCCCAGGAAACTCAGCACGTCCACGCCGAAGAACCCAATTATGCGGAGGCCCGCCAGCGGATCACCGCCGCCGCCGAGACCGCCCGTGGCGTCGAAGTGGAGGCGCGGCTGGCGGTGCGGACAGCGGAGGAACGCGCCAACGCGGTGCGCGGACGGGCGGATTCGCTGCGCCGCGCCGCCGCGGCCGAACGGGAAGCACGGTTGCGGGCCCAGCAGGCGCGCGAGGCGCGGCTGCGCGCGGCCGCCGTGGCCGCCGCCGTGGCCGACGCCGGAAGACTGCTGGCGCAGCGGCTGGACCGCGTCGTCCGCGCGGCGTCGGCCATCCGCGACGCTCTGGTCGCCGAACGCCAGGCGCGTTCGGCGGCGATGGCCGCGGTGCGCGACGAGGTGAACGCGCTGAGCGCCCGGGTGGCCGCCCTCACCGACTCGCTGCACCGCGACGAGGTGGCCAACGCCCAGGCGGCCCTGCGGATCGAGCAGCTCGAACAGATGGTGCTGGAGCAGTTCGGCATGGCGCCGCCCGACCTGATCGCCGAGTACGGCCCGCACGTGGGGCTACCGCCCACCGAGCTGGAGATGGCCGAGTTCGAACAGGCCCGGGAGCGTGGGGAGCAGGTGGTCGCGCCCGCCCCGATGCCGTATGACCGGGCCACCCAGGAGCGCCGGGCCAAGCGGGCCGAGCGGGAGCTGGCCGAACTGGGCCGGGTCAATCCCTTGGCGCTCGAGGAGTTCGCCGCGCTGGAGGAGCGCTATAACTTCCTGTCCACCCAGCTCGAGGATGTCAAGGCCGCCCGCAAGGACCTGCTCGACGTCGTCGCCGACGTCGACGCCCGCATCCTGCAGGTGTTCAGCGACGCCTTCACTGACGTGGAGCGCGAATTCGCCGACGTGTTCACCTCCCTGTTCCCCGGCGGGGAGGGCCGCCTGCGGCTGACCGATCCGGACGACATGCTGAACACCGGCATCGAGGTCGAGGCCCGTCCGCCCGGCAAGAAGATCACCCGGCTCTCGCTGCTGTCCGGCGGCGAGAAGGCGCTGACTGCGGTGGCGATGCTGGTGGCGATCTTCCGTGCCCGGCCGTCGCCGTTCTACATCATGGACGAGGTGGAGGCCGCGCTCGACGACACAAACCTGCGCCGCCTCATCGGGTTGTTCGAACAGCTGCGGGCCAAGTCGCAGATCATCATCATCACGCACCAGAAGCCGACGATGGAGGTCGCCGACGCGCTGTACGGCGTCACCATGCAGGACGACGGCATCACAGCGATCATTTCCCAGCGGATGCGCGGTCAGCAGGTGGAGCAGCTCGTCTCGCAGTCGTCTTAGGCCCGCGCCCAGCGCGGGCGGCGTCATATGGCCCGCGCCCAGCGCGGGCGGCGTCATATGGCCCGCGCCGACGGGTCGGCGGGGCGGCCCTGAAAGAATGTCAGCGTGTCACAAGGTCTTTGGATCGCCGTCGCGGTCGTCGCCGTCCTGGTTGTCATCACCGCGCTGGTCCTGGGCCTGGTGCGGTACCGGCGGCGGCGGATCCGCTTGCCCGCCCGGTCCGAACCCGGCGTCCTCGACCGCCCGAAGGGTTACACCGCTTCCTCCGGCATCACCTTCAGCCAGACCGCGCCGCCGGCCGAACGGATCGACACCACCGTCCTGCCTGCGGTAGGCGACGACGCGACCATTCCCCGGGACGCGCCGCGGCGCACCATCTCCGACGTCGAGCTGCCGGAACCGGAGACGCTCGCACCTCGGCCTTCTGAAGCCCTTGAAGCTCCGCCGGCGCCGGAGGACCTGCAGGCCCCGCCCGAGACGCCCCTCGAGACCCCATCCGCCCCGGTGCCCCCCGAGGCCCCGGCGGCGCCCGAGATCGAGGCGATCGAACCGACCGAAGGCCGACTGGAACGGCTCCGCGGCCGGCTGGCCAAATCGCAGAATGCGTTCGGGCGGAGCCTGCTCGGACTGATCGGCGGCGGTGACCTGGACGAAGACTCCTGGCAGGACGTCGAGGACACTCTGCTCATCGCCGATCTGGGCCCGGTGGTCACCGACTCGATCATGACTCAGCTGCGCAGCCGACTGGCCAGCAGCGACGTGCGCACCGAAGCCGACGCCAAGGCCGCGCTGCGCGATGTACTGATCAAAGAGCTGCAGCCCGGGATGGACCGCTCGATCCGTGCCCTGCCGCACGCCGACCGGCCGTCGGTGCTGCTGGTCGTCGGGGTCAACGGCACCGGCAAAACCACCACCGTCGGCAAGCTGGCCCGGGTGCTGGTGGCCGACGGCCGGCGCGTGGTCCTGGGCGCGGCCGACACCTTCCGGGCAGCGGCCGCCGACCAACTGCAGACCTGGGCGTCGCGGGTCGGCGCCGAGGTGGTGCGCGCGCCCGAAGGGGCCGACCCGGCGTCGGTGGCGTTCGACGCCGTCGACAAGGGCATCGCCTCGGGTGCCGACGTCGTGCTCATCGACACCGCCGGCCGGCTGCACACCAAGGTCGGGCTGATGGACGAACTCGGCAAGGTCAAGCGCGTGGTGACCAAGCGGGCCGAGGTCGACGAGGTGTTACTGGTGCTCGACGCGACCATCGGGCAGAACGGGCTGGCCCAGGCCCGGGTATTCGCCGAGGTGGTCGACATCACCGGCGCGGTGCTGACCAAGCTGGACGGAACGGCCAAGGGCGGCATCGTTTTTCGGGTCCAGCAGGAACTCGGGGTGCCGGTGAAGCTGGTCGGACTGGGTGAGGGACCCGACGACTTGGCGCCGTTCGAGCCGGCCGCCTTCGTCGACGCGCTGCTCGGCTGACGGCCCTTACACGGCGCGTGGGACGTTAATCCTCACGAAACATCGCCGCTTCATTGCAGAAACAACCATTGCGCAAGGTTCTGGATCAGGCCATTAGGCGCGTGTCTGACGGCCAGTTCAGGGCCGACCGGAGGTGAAAGCGAGTGAGTTTTCCGCAATTGGGCCAACCCGATACCGGCGATACCGCCTGGATGTTGGCGAGTTCTGCGCTGGTGCTCTTGATGACGCCGGGGCTGGCGTTCTTCTACGGCGGCATGGTGCGCACCAGAAGCGTGCTGAACATGCTCATGATGAGCATCAGCGCGATGGGCGTGGTCACCGTGCTGTGGGTTCTCTACGGCTACTCGATGTCTTTTGGTAACGACAAGGGCGGCGTCGTCGGCAACCCGACCGATTACTGGGGGCTCGCAAAGCTCATCGGCAGCAACGCCGTCAAGGGGGATCCCACCAAAGGCGTGACGCAGGTGGACATCCCGCTGGCCGGCACCATGCCCGCCACGGTATTCGTGGCCTTCCAGCTGATGTTCGCGATCATCACCGTCGCGCTGATCTCGGGTGCCGTGGCCGACCGGCTGAAGTTCACCGCCTGGTTGGTGTTCGCCGGATTGTGGGCCACATTGGTCTACTTCCCGGTCGCTCACTGGGTCTTCGCGGCCGATGGGTTCGCCTCCGAGAAGGGTGGCTGGATCAACAACAAGCTGCACGCGATCGACTTCGCCGGAGGAACCGCGGTCCATATCAACTCCGGTGTCGCAGGCCTGGCGCTCGCGATAGTGCTGGGCAAGCGCAAAGGCTGGCCCACGACGCTGTTCCGCCCGCACAACCTGCCCTTCGTGATGCTCGGCGCCGGATTGCTGTGGTTCGGCTGGTTCGGGTTCAACGCCGGATCGGCGACCAGCTCCAACGGCTCCGCCGGGTCGACCTTCATGACCACCACGATCGCGACCGCCACGGCCATGCTGGCCTGGCTGCTCACCGAGCGCATTCGCGACGGGAAGCCCACGACGCTGGGAGCGGCTTCGGGCATCGTCGCCGGGCTGGTCGCCATCACGCCGTCCTGCTCGTCGGTCAACGTGCTGGGCGCCCTGGTGGTCGGCCTGGTGGCCGGCGTGGTGTGCGCGCTGGCGGTCGGGCTGAAGTTCAAGCTCGGCTTCGACGACTCGCTCGACGTTGTCGGGGTGCACATGATCGGTGGTCTGACGGGCACGCTGCTGGTGGGTCTGCTCGCCGCCCCGGAGAGCACGGCCATTAGTGGTGTGGCTGGGGTATCAAAGGGGTTGTTCTACGGCGGCGGCTGGTCCCAGCTGGAACGGCAGGCGGTCGGCGCCTTCGCCGTCCTCTTCTACTCGGGCATCGTCACGCTGATTTTGGCCCTGATCCTGAAGTACACCATCGGGCTGCGTCTGGACGCCGAGGCAGAGGCCTCGGGTATCGATGAGGCCGAGCACGCGGAGAGCGGTTACGATTTCGGAACGATCGGCGGGCAGGGGTCGGTTCCGCCGCCGGCGCGGCTGCCCGCGGATGACCGTTATGGTGCCGATGACCGGGCGGACGAAAAAGTGGAGGCAGAGCAGTCATGAAGCTGATCACCGCGATCGTGAAGCCGTTCACCCTCGACGACGTCAAGACCAGCCTCGAGGAGGCGGGCGTCTTGGGGATGACGGTCAGCGAAGTGCAGGGCTACGGGCGGCAGAAGGGCCACACCGAGGTCTACCGGGGCGCCGAATACTCCGTCGACTTCGTGCCGAAGGTGCGGGTCGAGGTCGTCGTCGACGACTCGATCGTCGACAAGGTCGTGGACAGCATCGTCCGGTCGGCGCGCACCGGCAAGATCGGTGATGGCAAGGTCTGGGTGAGCCCCGTGGAGACCATCGTGCGGGTGCGCACGGGTGAACGCGGAACCGATGCTCTATGACAGCCGATTGCTGATCCAGCCCGGGCGGGCCGGGAGGGCATGAAACAGAATCGGCCCGAACCACCCGGGGAAATGTCGGGGACAGTAAGCGCCCGCGGGGCAACCGATTTGGCAGCCTCGCGGCGCTCACTGCTGTCCGATGCCGGCCACCTGGATGCGGCGGCGTTGCGGCAAGCCTGGCTGGAGTTGCACGAGTCCTGGCTGACCGCCAAGGCCGCGGAGATCGGGATCATCGAAGACAGCGGCTTCGCGATCGTCGGCATCGGCGGTCTGGGCCGCCGCGAGCTGCTGCCGTATTCCGACCTGGACCTGATGCTGTTGCACGACAACAAGCCCGCCGACGTGCTGCAGCGGGTTGCTGATCGGCTGTGGTATCCACTGTGGGACGCCAACGTTCGGATTGACCACAGCGTGCGGACCGTGTCCGGGGCGCTGGGCGTCGCCAATAACGACATGATCGTCGCGCTGGGCATGTTGGACGCCCGCCACGTCGCCGGCGACGCCGCGCTGTCGGAAGAGTTGATCGCCGGCGCACGACGCCAGTGGCGCAGTGCAATTCGTTCCCGCATGGACGAGCTCGTCGAAATGACGCACGCCCGTTGGCGGCGGTGCGGCCGGATTGCGCAACGGGCCGAGCCGGACCTGAAATCCGGTCACGGGGGCCTTCGCGATGTCCAATTGCTGGACGCGCTGGGTGTCGCCCAACTCATCGACCGCCACGGCATGGCCAATCCGAACGCGCCCGGCGGTTCGCTGGACGCCGCGTACCTGACCCTGCTCGACGTGCGCACCGAACTGCACCGCGTGTCCGGCCGCGGACGGGACACGCTGTTGGCCCAGTTCGCCGACGAGATCAGCGCGAATCTGCATCTCGGGGACCGATTCGACCTGGCGCGCAAGCTCTCCAGCACCGGGCGCACCATCGCCTACCACTCCGAAACCGGGCTGCGCACGGCCGAGAACGCGTTGCCGCGCCGCGGCATCACGGCGTTGGTTCGGCGGCCGAAGCGGCGACCGCTGGACGAGGGCGTCGTCGAGTATGCCGGCGAGATCGTGCTGGCCCGCGACGCCCGCCCCGAGGTCGACGCCGGCCTGGTGCTACGGGTGGCCGCGGCGTCGGCGGACACCGGCGTGCCGATCGGCGCCGGCACACTGGGCCGCCTGGCCGCCAGCGCCCCCGAAATGCCCATACCGTGGCCGCGCGAGTCCCTGGACGACTTTCTGGTCGTGCTCTCCGCCGGGCCAACCGCTGTGGCGACGATCGAGGCGCTCGACCGTAACGGGCTGTGGGGCCGTTTGTTGCCGGAATGGGACGCCGTCCGCGACCTGCCGCCGCGCGATGTCGCGCACAAGTGGACGGTGGACCGGCACCTGGTCGAGACGGCCGTCAATGCGGCGCCACTGGCTACCCGGGTGGCCCGCCCCGACTTGCTTGCGCTGGGCGCGCTGCTGCATGACATCGGCAAAGGCCGCGGCCGCGATCACAGTGTGATCGGGGAAGAGTTGGCCCTGCAGATCGGCGCCAGGATTGGGGTGTCGCCCCCGGACGCCGAGGTGCTCTCGAAGGTGGTGCGCCAGCACCTGCTGCTGCCGGTGGTGGCCACCCGGAGCGACCTGAACGATCCCGAAACCATCAAGGGTGTCTCGGAAACGTTGGGCGGGGACCCGCTCCTGCTGGAAGTGCTGCGCGCGCTGGCCGAGGCGGACTCGAATGCCACCGGCCCCGGGGTGTGGAGCGAATGGAAGGCGTCCCTGATCGACGACCTGGTCCGCCGCTGCCGGATGGTGATGGCCGGGGAGCCGCTGCCGCGAGCGGGACCGACTGCGCCCCAATATCTTTCGCTGGCAGCCGACCACCAGGTGCATGTCGAGATCACGACCGGTGACAGTGAGCGCATGCAGGTGGTGATGGTCGCGCCCGACCAGCGGGGCTTCGTGTCCAAAGCCGCCGCGGTGCTCGCGTTGAACTCGCTGCGCATTCATTCCGCGACGGCCAACACCCACGAGGGTGTCGCGATCACCGAATTCGTGGTGTCGCCGCTGTTTGGTTCACCGCCGGAAGCGGGGCTGCTGCGCCAGCAGTTCGTGGGTGCCCTCAATGGCGACCTCGACGTCCTTGGCGCGCTGGAGAAACGTGATAGCGACGCTGTCAGCGCGGCGACCGGGCGCGCCGGCGAGATACAGGTCGGGGTTCCCGTCACGCGTTCGACCGCCCCGCCCCGCATCCTGTGGCTCGACAGCGCCACGCCCGGCCAACTCCTCTTCGAGGTGCGCGCCATGGACCGGTTGGGTTTGCTCGCACTGCTGACACGGGCGCTGGAGCGGGCGGACGCGGACGTCCAGTGGGCCAAGGTCAACACGTTCGGGTCGACGGCGGCCGACGTGTTCTGCGTGACGGTCCCCTCGGTCGACGGTGAGCAAGGCCCGCGGGCCGCCGTCGAACAACACCTGCTGGCCGTATTGGGCGGCCCCGCGGTCGAGGTGCTCGACGAGCCGGTCGGCGACTGAGCGTTACGCCTCCGAAGTGAGCTGCCGCACGGCATCGATGCGGGCCTTCAGCTGCTCGCGGGTCGCCGCGGCCGTGGGCGGCCCTCCGCAGCGGCGCCGCAGTTCGCTGTGGATCCAGCCGTGCGGTTTGCCGGTCCGGTGGTGGGCGATCGAGACGAGGGTGTTGAGTTCGCGGCGCAGCTCGCGCAGTTGCCCATGGGTGGTCATCGGCTGGACCGGTCCCTGGACGGCGGCGCGCTTCTGCAGTTGCTCGTCTTGCCGCCGGTGCAGCAGGGCACGCATCTGCTCGGCGTCGAGCAGCCCGGGGATGCCGAGATAATCGGCCTCCTCGTCGCTTCCGGCGGGGGTCGCCGTGCCGAACGAGGACCCATCGAAAATGACCTGGTCGAGTTCGGCGTCGGCGCCCAACGCGGTGAAACCGTTGTCCGTGTCGCCCTTCTCGGTCTGGGTCCTGGTGGCCGGGTCACCGTCCAGCGGATCCTCGGCCGGGCGGTGCGGTTGGCCGAGCACGTGGTTGCGCTGGGCTTCCAACTCGCTGGCCAGTTGCAGCAGGCTGGGCACCGACGGCACGAAGATGCTCGCGATTTCCCCCGGTCGGCGCGACCGCACGAACCGGCCGATGGCCTGCGCGAAGTACAGCGGCGTCGAGGCGCTGGTCGCGTAGATGCCGACCGACAGCCGGGGCACGTCGACGCCTTCGGAGACCATCCGCACCGCGACCAGCCACCGGCCGGTGCCCGTCGCGAATTCGCTGATGCGCGCCGAGGATCCGGGGTCGTCGGACAACACCACCGTCGGCGCCTCGGACGTCAGCTTCGTCAGCAGGGCGGCGTACGCGCGCGCCGCCGTCTGGTCGGAGGCGATGATCATCGCGCCGGCGTCGGGGATGTGCGTGCGCAGCTGGCGCAGCCGCTCGTCGGCGGCCGCGATCACCGCGGGCATCCACTTGCCGGCGGGATCGAGCGCCGTGCGCCACGCTCGCGCGGTCTGTTCCGCCGAGAGGGGCTCGCCCAATCGTGCGGCGTGCTCCTCGCCGGCGCTGTCCCGCCAGCGCGCCTCGCCCGAGTAGGCGAGGAACACCACCGGCCGGACGACGCCGTCGGCCAGGGCTTCCGCGTAGCCGTAGGTGTGGTCGGCTTGTGATCGCAGCACCCCGTCGCCGCTGGGGACATAGCTGACAAAGGGGATCGGACTGTCGTCGCTGCGAAACGGCGTGCCCGTCAACGCGAGCCGGCGGGTGGCATCGCCGAAGGCCTCGCGGATGGCCTCGCCCCAGGTTTTGGCGTCACCGCCGTGGTGGATCTCGTCAAAGATCACCAGCGTCTTGCGCTGCTCGGTGCGCACCCGGTGCAACGTCGGGTGCGCGGCCACCTGGGCGTAGGTCACCATCACGCCGTGGTACTCGGGGGAGGTCTGGGGGCCGGTGTTGGAGAATCTGGGGTCCAGGGCAAGACCGTTTCGTTGCGCGGCCAGCGCCCACTGTGTCTTGAGGTGCTCGGTCGGCACCACGACGGTCACCTGCTGCACGGCGCGTTGGGTCAGCAGTTCGGCCGCGACCCGCAGCGCGAACGTGGTCTTCCCCGATCCGGGGGTGGCGACGGCCAGGAAGTCGCGCGGCTGGCCGGCGAGGTACTTCACCAGGGCCCGGCGCTGCCAGCCCCGCAGCGGCGCGCCGGCGTCGTCGACGCGCGACGGTGTCCGGCTGACCGGTTGCATCGACACAGCTCCCCCCGTAGTTGCGTTTTCGACGCGGCCAGCTCGATTCGATGGCGGCGGTAAAATCTAGCACGCCAATGCTTTTCGGCGCGGTAGCGACCCGAGCCGGCCTACCGTGCCCGGCCCGCCAGGTCGCGGGCGTCCAGCCACGCGTCGATTCGCTTGGCGACGTCGGCCCATCCGGGCTCGAGCATCATGTTGTGCCCCATGGCCGCGAAGAAATGCGGTTCGGTGCGGTAGGCGCGCGCCGTGGCATGCACCTCGCCGCGGGTAACAAAGCCGTCCTCCTCGGCGCCCAGAACCAGCATCGGGGTCCTCACTCGCTTCGATCTGACGCGGCGAGTCAGCGGGTCGATCAGGGAGGCGCACATCGCCTCGGCCTGCAGGCCGGCCGCGCAGGCTTACCGCGACCGCGCGATGGCCCGCACTGGCGAAGAAATCCAGGAAGTTGTCCACCACGACGCCGAATGCCAGCCGCCGTGGACGAAAAGCAGCGGGATCGGATGAGCATCGGTGCAGGACCCCCTGTCGATCACCTCGAGCATGACCCTGACCTAGTTCGACGGCGTCTTTGTTCGCTGAACCATTCAATCCCGTGCTGGCCTTCGCCGAGACTGAAACTACGCACACTGGCATCGGCGTAGTAAGAGCGTTATGGCTGATGCGTGTGTTGATGGGTGTGAAAGAGACGTCCTCCTGATGTTGTCGAAGGGCTTGGTGTCCCAAAACAGTCAGGAGGACGTCGTGATCCAGGGTAGTGGTTTGTCGCGTGGTGATAAGCGCCGCAATGCTCAGTTGTCCAGATTGCGGGAGTTGGTGCCTGTTGATAACGCGATCGTGGGGATTGATCTGGCCGATGAGAAACAGGCGATCGTGCTCACTAATCATGATTCGCAGGTGCTGGCCCGTAGGCGGGTGAAGGCCAAGGCGTGGCGGTTGGGCCCAGTGTTGGATTGGGCGCGCAAGGAGGCCCGTCAGCTCGGTTTCGCCGATGTCACGGTGGGTTGTGAGCCGACCGGGCATCGTTGGCGGGTGCTAGATGAGCTTGCAGTGCAACGGGCTATGACGTTGGTGTGCGTGCAGCCGTTGCTGACGGGCCGGGCTCGCGAATCCGAGGATTACACCCGGGATAAGACCGATGACAAGGATGCGGTGCTGATCGCGCGGCTGGTGGCTCAGTTGCGTTGCTATGCGCCTGAGCGTGCCGATGAGACCTGGGCGCGATTGCGGCACCTGGGAGCGCGTCGGGAACGCCTGATCACCGAGGCGACTGCGTGTGTGCAGCAGTTGCGGGATCTGCTGGAGTGCGCCTGGCCAGCGGTGCTGGCCGCAGCGGTGCGGCAGTTTGATTCGGTCATCTGGTGTGCTGCTCTGGCGGTGGTGTTGCAGCGCTGCGACGGCCATCCTGAGCGGTTGAAACGGCTTGGCCTGGCGCGGTTTGAGGCCGCGGTGCGTCGAGAGCTGCCGCGCTGGGGCGGCAAGCAGTCCCGACGGCGGATCATCGCCGCGGTCTTTGCCGCCCTGACCGATCCGGCCGGGGTGAGCGCGCAGCGTCGAGGCGCCCTGGAGCGCGCCGGCTGGGTGCTCGACGATTGGCGCGCAGTCAAGTCTCGGCGCGCGCAGGTCGAAACTCGCATGCTGGAGATTCTCGACGAGCTTGAGCTGGCCGAGCTGGCAGGCAGCATCCCCGGGGTCAGCGCGATCGGGGTGGCGGCGATTTTGGCTGAGACCGGCGATCCCACCCGCTTCGATAGCCCCCGTGCGCTGGTCAAGCATGCCGGGCTGTGTCCGCGCGAGAACAATAGCGGCACCAGCACTGGCCGATCACGGATCTCCGGGCGTGGCCGGCCTCGGCTGCGGCTGGCCGCCTGGCGTGCAGTATGGGGCGCTCAACGTCACAATCCGGTGATGGCAGCCCGCTACCGGCATCTGACCACCCGAGACAACAACCCACTCTCCGATGGCCAGGCCAAAGCAGCGCTGGCTGCCGCCCTGCTGCGCTGGGTACACGTCATCACCACCGAACGCGTGGCCTGGAACGCCGCGCAAGCCGGTGCCACCACCTTTCCCGCAGCGGCGTAACTAACGATCCATCCATATGAAATAGGTTGGGGTCAAGCTCCACTCGGCGTAGAGGGACAGACCTCGAACGACACCCTGAGCAGGCCCCGCCCGTCCTCACCGAACTCGATTGAACGACGTCGGGAAAAACAAACCCGTTTGACGCACTACGTAGAGACGAGGACAGGGCAGGCTGCCCCAACCCCCTTGACAAACCGTACTTACGAAGGTGTTGTCTGCGTAGTTGCAGTGTCGCGGTCAACGGCCCCGCGGCGCGGGGCTTCGCCGCGCTTGCGATTCCACGAGGGCTAATGCCACGAGGGCTGATGCGTGGTACCCGCTGCGCCCGGATGACGTGATGGCGCGGCTCCTCCTCGCGCCGCTGCGCGGCGCGCATCGTCGCTCGCGCGGCCGCGCTCGCGATACCACTAGGCTGGTCGGGTGTTTGAATCGCTGTCTGACCGGTTGACCGGTGCCCTCCAGGGACTGCGCGGCAAGGGTCGACTGACCGACGCCGACATCGAGGCCACCACCCGAGAGATCCGGCTGGCGCTGCTAGAAGCCGACGTTTCGCTGCCCGTGGTACGCGCGTTCGTCAACCGGATCAAGGAGCGGGCCAGGGGCGCCGAGGTTTCCGGTGCGCTCAACCCGGCGCAGCAGGTCGTCAAGATCGTCAACGACGAACTCATCGGCATCCTGGGTGGCGAGACCCGCCAGCTGGCGTTCGCGAAAACGCCGCCGACCGTCGTAATGCTCGCCGGTCTGCAAGGCTCCGGCAAGACCACGCTGGCCGGCAAATTGGCCGCGTGGCTTCGCGGCCAGGGACACACGCCACTCCTAGTGGCCTGCGACCTGCAGCGGCCGGCGGCGGTGAACCAGCTCCAGATCGTCGGCGAGCGCGCCGGGGTTCCGGTGTTCGCGCCGCATCCCGGGGGCCAATCATCTTCAGGGCCCGAGTCCGGCCCCGGCGACCCGGTCGCCGTCGCGGCGGACGGGCTTGCCGAAGCCCGGGCCAAACACTTCGACGTGGTCATCGTCGACACCGCTGGGCGCCTGGGCATCGACGACGAGCTGATGGCCCAGGCCGCAGCCATCCGGGCGGCCATCAACCCCGACGAGGTCCTGTTTGTTCTCGACGCGATGATCGGCCAGGACGCCGTGACCACGGCTCAGGCGTTCGGCGAGGGCGTCGACTTCACCGGGGTGGTGCTGACCAAGCTCGACGGTGACGCCCGCGGCGGCGCCGCGTTGTCGGTCCGCGAGGTCACCGGCGTCCCAATCCTTTTCGCCTCCACCGGTGAGAAGCTAGAGGACTTCGACGTCTTCCACCCGGACCGGATGGCCGGCCGCATCCTGGGCATGGGCGACGTGCTGAGCCTGATCGAACAGGCGGAGCAGGTCTTCGACGCCGAGCAGGCCGAGGCCGCCGCCGCCAAGATCGGCAGCGGCGAGTTGACGCTGGAGGACTTCCTGGAACAGATGCTGGCCATCCGGAAGATGGGCCCGATCGGCAACCTGCTGGGCATGCTGCCCGGGGCCGGCCA
The DNA here is from genome assembly GCA_963785625.1 of uncultured Actinomycetota bacterium. Taxonomy (GTDB): domain Bacteria; phylum Actinomycetota; class Actinomycetes; order Mycobacteriales; family Mycobacteriaceae; genus Mycobacterium. The sequence continues at coordinate 238,041 of CAWAWC010000007.1, forward strand.
GATGAAGGATGCACTGGCGCAGGTCGACGACAGGCAACTCGACCGACTGCAGGCCATCATCCGCGGGATGACGCCCGAGGAGCGGGCCGACCCCAAGATCATCAACGCGTCGCGGCGGCTGCGCATCGCCAACGGCTCGGGCGTGACGGTGTCCGAGGTCAATCAGCTGGTCGACCGCTTCTTCGAAGCCCGCAAGATGATGTCGTCGATGCTCGGCGGCATGGGCATACCCGGCATGGGCCGAAAATCGGCCACCCGAAAGGGCAAGGGAGCAAAAAACAAGAAGGGCAAGAAGGGGGCGCGGGGCCCGACGCCGCCGAAGGTCAGGAGCCCTCTCGGGGCAGGGATGCCGGGCATGCCGGCGGGATTACCCGACTTGTCGCAGATGCCCGCGGGCCTCGACGAACTGCCGCCCGGGCTTGCCGACTTCGACCTGTCCAAACTCAAGTTCCCGGGCAACCCAGGAAGAAAGTAGCCGCGCCGTGCGCATGCACGTGCGAGGCCTGGGGCTGCCCGACGAGACCGAAACGCAACTGTGGATCGTCGACGGGCGCATCAGCACCGAGCCGGTCGCCGGGGCCGACACCGTTTTTGACGGCGGCTGGATCCTGCCCGGGCTGGTCGACGCGCACTGCCACGTGGGGCTCGGTCAGCACGGCGAGATCCCACTCGACGAGGCGATCACCCAGGCCGAGACCGAACGCGACGTCGGTGCCCTGCTGTTGCGTGACTGCGGTTCACCCACCGACACCCGCAGCCTCGACGACCACGACGACCTGCCCCGCATCATCCGGGCCGGAAAGCACCTGGGCAGGCCCAAGCGGTACGCGCCGGGTCTCGCGCGCGAACTCGAAGACGAATCCCAACTGCCGGCGGCGGTCGCCGAGGAGGCCAGGCGCGGCGACGGCTGGATCAAGCTGGTCGGCGACTGGATCGACCGCGGCGTCGGCGACCTGGCGCCGCTGTGGTCCGATGACGCGCTCAAGGCCGCGATCGACGCCGCGCACGCGCACGGCGCCCGCGTCACGGCGCACGTCTTCGGCGAGGACGCGCTGCCCGGGCTGATCAACGCGGGCATCGATTGCATCGAGCACGGCACCGGGCTCACCGATGACGCCATCGCGCTCATGCTCGAGCACGGCACCGTGTTGGTCCCCACGCTGGTCAACGTCATCGACAACTTCCGGGGCATCGCCGATGCCGCCACGAAGTACCCGACTTACGCCGCCCACATGTGTGACCTGTACGCCCGCTGCCAGGGGCGGATGGCCGCGGCGCGGGAGGCGGGCGTGCCGATCTACGCCGGCAGCGACGCCGGCACCATGATCGCGCACGGCAGGATCGCCGACGAGGTTGAGGCGCTCAAGACGATCGGGATGAACCCGACCGAGGCGCTGGGCGCGGCATGCTGGGACGCGCGTCGCTGGCTGGGCCGGCCGGGCCTCGACCACGGGGCGTCGGCCGACCTGCTCTGCTACTCGCAGGACCCGCGGCGGGATCCCGGTGTGCTCACCCGGCCGGACCTGGTGATCTTGCGCGGCAAGACGTTTCGGCCGTAAGGCTACTAGCCGCGCGGCCTCGCGATCGCGCGGCTAGGATCGCACAATGGCGTTGGCCAGCGGCGCGACGTTTGCCGGATACGTTATCGCGCGGAGGCTGGGTTCCGGGGCGACCGGTGACGTCTACCTGGTGCAGGATCCCCGGTCGTCGCGGTGGCGGGCGCTGAAAGTTCTCTCGCCGGCGATGTCGACCGACGCCGAATTCCGCCGGCGGTTCCAGGCGGAGACCCCGGCCGCGGCGAACCTCCATCACCCGCACATCGTCGCCGTGGACGAGCGCGGCGAGTTTCACGGCCAGCTGTACCTGGCGATGGAGTACGTCGAAGGCATCACCGCCGCCCAGCTCATGGCCGACCGGTTCCCGGCGGTCGCACCGGCCGGTGAGGTGCTGGCCATCGTCACCGCCGTCGCGGGAGCCCTCGACTATGCGCACGAGCGCTGGCTGCTGCATCGCGATGTCAAACCCGCCAACATCCTGTTGACCGGTCGGGACGAGGGCGGACAGCGGATTCTGCTCAGCGACTTCGGCATAGCCCGGCGCCCGCCAACTGGCGCCAACATTGAGGCCGGGGCGCTGCGGTACGCCGCGCCCGCTGAGTTGACGGGCGCCGACGTCGACGGCCGCGCCGACCAGTACGCCCTGGCGGCCACGGCGTTTCATCTGCTGACCGGTGCACCGCCGGCGCAGCATTCGCACAGGCTCAGCGACCAGCGTCCGGAACTGGCTCGCCTCGACGGCGTTTTCGCCCGTGCGCTCGCCGGGCGGCCCGCCGACCGGTTCGCAACCTGCCGCGAGTTCGCCGAGGCGGCCAACGAACACGCCGGCGTCACGATCGGCGACCACCGGCCGGGCGCCGGCGTCGCGGCCGAGTACCCGGCGTACGCCTGGCCCGCGATCGACGACACGAAAAACATCACATCGCCCGCCACGGCCAGATCCGCGGTCAGGAGGCCCGAAGCGCACGGCGCGCTGCCGCGGCCGCCGGGCCGTCGTCGGGACGCGTCCGCGGCGACCAAACCCCCGGCGCCGCCAACCGGGGCGCCTCCGATCGCGCCACGCAGGCGCAGGCCGCGCAGGATCGTGCTCGGCGGCGCAGCGGCGGTGCTGGGCGCCGGGCTGATCGCGCTCGGCTTCGTCATCGGGCGCACGACGGGTGCTAGCGCCAGCCGCGCCGCCCTGCCGCCGTCGCCGGTTCCCTCCGCCGCGCCGCCGGCACCGGCCGCCGCTCCCGCCGTGCTCCTGCCGCTCGACGGCACCTACCGCCTCGAGGTCCAGCGCACGAAGCAGACCTTCAACGACATAGCCGACCCGCAACCGCCCGACGTGAACACCTGGTGGGCGTTCCGCTCCTCGTGCGACCGGTCCGCGTGCACCGCCGCCGCGGTGCAACTCGACGAGAACGACCACCAGCAGGTGGCGTCACCGGCCGAACGCCAGCTGACCATGCGGTTCAAAGACGGTCGCTGGCAGTCACAGCCCGAGGACGCACAGGTCGCATGTGTCGGGCCCGACGGGCTGACACAGGCCCAGGCCACGACGGTGGTGCTGTCGCTGAAACCGCAGCCGCTGGGCGAGTTCGTCGGCGAAGAGACTGTCACCGTGCAGTCGAATGAATGCGGGCAGCGGTCGGCCGTGCTGCGCATCCCCGCGGTGCTCAGCCGCAGCGGCGCCGTGCCGCCGGCCGTCACCGGGCCGGACCCGGGGACGGTCACCGAGGCCCCGGTCCCGCCGACCACGACGGCGTCCGGGCCCCACCGCTGATCGGTCACCTCATAGCAGCCCATAGCAACGGGCACCTCTCGGTTTACAAAAGATTGCGAGTGCTTGCTATCTATGTTACCGTTTGCGGCAACCGGACAGCCTGGAGGAAGCAATGACCTACGACGTGATCATCCGCGACGGATTGTGGTTCGACGGCACCGGCGCCGCGGCTCAGACGCGAACGCTCGGAATCCGCAATGGAGTGGTGGCGACGGTGGCTGACGGACCGCTCGACGAGACCGGCTGCCCCGAGGTGATCGACGCGGCCGGCAAGTGGGTCGTGCCGGGCTTCATCGACGTGCACACCCACTACGACGCCGAGGTGCTGCTGGATCCGGGACTGCGCGAGTCGGTACGCCACGGTGTGACGACGGTGCTGCTGGGCAATTGCTCGCTGTCGACCGTGTACGCCAGCTCCGAGGATGCGGCCGACCTGTTCAGCCGGGTCGAGGCGGTGCCCCGCGAATATGTCTACGGCGCCTTGACTTCCAACAGAACATGGGCGACCGCGGCGGAGTACGTCGACGCTATCGACGCCCTGCCCCTGGGGCCGAACGTCGGCTCGCTGCTTGGTCATTCCGACCTGCGGGCCGCGGTGCTCGGCCTCGACCGCGCCACCGACGCCACCGTCAAGCCCAGCGACACCGAACTGGAGAAAATGGCGGCACTGCTCGAGCAGGCGCTGGACGCCGGGATGCTGGGCATGTCCGGGATGGATGCGGCGATCGACAAGCTCGACGGCGACCGCTTCCGGTCGCGTGCGCTGCCGTCCACGTTCGCCACCTGGCGGGAACGGCGCAGGCTGATCAAGGTGTTGCGCAAGCGTGGCCGCATGTTGCAGAGCGCGCCCAACGTCGACAACCCTTCGTCGGGGCTGATGTTCTTCTTGACCAGCAGCCGAATCCTGAACCGCCGCAGAGGGGTTCGGATGAGCCTGCTGGTGTCGGCGGACGCCAAGTCGATGCCGCTGGCGGTGCACCTCTTCGGGTTCGGCACCCGCGTGCTGAACACGCTCCTGGGTTCCAGCGTGCGTTTCCAGCACCTGCCGGTCCCGTTCGAGTTGTATTCCGACGGAATCGACTTGCCGGTCTTCGAAGAGTTCGGCGCCGGAACGGCGGCGCTGCACCTGCGCGACCAGCTCGAGCGCAATGAGCTCTTGGCCGACGAGTCCTACCGGCGGCAGTTCCGGCAGGAGTTCGACCGCATCAAGCTCGGGCCCTCTTTGTGGCACCGCGACTTCCACGACGCGGTGATCGTCGAATGCCCCGATAAGTCGTTGATCGGCAAGAGCTTTGGCGCGATCGCCGACGAGCGTGGCCTGCACCCGCTCGATGCGTTCCTCGATGTGCTCGTCGAGAACGGCGAGCGCAACGTCCGATGGACGACGATCGTGGCCAACCACCGGCCCAAGCAGCTCAACAAGCTGGCCACCGAGCCGAGCGTGCACATGGGCTTCTCCGACGCCGGTGCCCACCTGCGCAACATGGCCTTCTACAACTTTGCCGTGAAACTGCTCAAGCGCACCCGGGACGCGCAGGAGGCCGGCAGGCCGTTCATGTCCACCGAACGGGCGGTGCATCGCCTGACCGGCGAACTGGCGGAGTGGTTCGGCCTCGACGCCGGCACGTTGCGGCAGGGCGACCGGGCGGACTTCGTGGTGATCGACCCGACCGGTCTCAACGACTCGGTGGACGCCTACCACGAGGAGGAGGTGCCCTTCTACGGTGGTTTGCGGCGCATGGTCAACCGCAACGACGACGCCGTGGTCGCCACCGGCGTGGGCGGTGCTGTCGTCTTCCGCGGCGGGCAATTCCGCGAAGGGTACGGCCGGACCGTCAAGTCGGGCCGCTACCTGCGGGCGGGTGCCGGGCACGCCGCCACCCGGCAGGCCGCTGCCGCGGGCGCCTGAGATGGCCCGAACCCAGCAGCAACGCCGCGAGGAGACCGTCGGGCGTCTCCTCGAGGCCTGCATCGCGAGCATCGTCGAGGTCGGATACGCCCGGGCGTCCGCGGCCGTCATCACCAAGCGCGCGGGGGTGTCGGTGGGCGCCCTGTTCCGTCATTTCGAGACGATGAGCGATTTCATGGCGGCGACGGCGTCCGAGGTGCTGCGCCGCCAGGTGGAGTCATTCACCAAGCAGGTTGCCGAGATACCCGCCGACCGGCCGGCGTTGGAGGCCGCGCTGACGATCCTGCGGGACATCACCGGCCGCCCCACCAACGCCGTACTGTACGAGCTGATGATCGCCGCCCGCACCGACGAGAAGCTCAACGCCCATCTGCGCGATGCGCTCGGTCCCTACACCGCCAAGATCTACGAGGCCGCGCGGGCACTGCCCGGGGCGGACAGCTTTCCGGAGGAGACGTTTCCGGTTCTGGTCGCCCTGCTGACGAACGTGTTCGACGGGGCGGCGTTGGTGCGGGGGGTGCTGCCGGATCCGGACCTCGAAGAGCGGCGGATCGCGCTGCTGACGGCCCTGATCACCGGGATGATGCCCACTGAGAGCCCGGGGGGCTCAGTACAACCGAATTAGAGGGACCCGATGCCGTTCTCGGGGTTGAGCGCGAATCCCCAGTCGAACAGGCTGGCGGCCTGGTCCCAGTACGACGGCCCGCCCTCTTTCACCAGCCCGTACATCATGGCGATCACCAGGCGCCGGCCGCCGCGGGCAGCGGCGCCGACGAAGGTCTTGCGGGCGGCGTTGGTAAAGCCGGTCTTGCCGCCGATGGCGCCGGGATAGCGCTGTAAGAGCTCGTCCTGGTTGGTGATCGGGTGATCGCCGTTATCGCCGGGGAACATGGCGGACGGCTCCGCCGTGATGTGCGCGAACATCGGATTGGCCATCGCGGCGCGGAAGATGACGGCCAGGTCGTGCGCCGTCGACGCCCCGGAACCGCCGGGGCCGTCCAGGCCGGACGGGGTCGCCGCGTGCGTGTTGGTGGCGCCCAGGGCGGCTGCTTTGGCGTTCATCATGGCCACGGTGGCGTCCGCGCCGCCCATCATGTGTGCCAGCGTGTTGGCGGCGTCGTTGCCCGAGACCAGCAACAGGCCATCGAGCAGCTGGCGCGCCGTGTAGGTCCGGCCCGGTTTGATGCCGACACAGTTGCACTCGACCTCGGTGTCCGCGGCATCGGCGACGACGGTGGAGTCCAGGCTCACCTGGTCCAGGGCCACCAGCGCGAGCAGCACCTTGATGGTGCTCGCGGGCGGGTGGGCGACATCCTGGTCGCGGCCGGCCAGCACCTGACCGCTGTCGAGATCGGCCACGATCCAGGTCTGTGCCGGACCGTCGGGGATCGGCACCGAGCCGATCGGCTGCATGCTGTCGGCCCGGGAAGTGGGTGCGGTGGCCACACCGGCGGTGGCGCCGCAGGTACCGAACGCCAGCGCAGCGGCGACTGCCGCCATGAGCTTCCGCATGGGCGCAGAGTTTAACTTCCGGCGTCAGGTGACCGCCATGTCAGCGGCCGGCTAATGCCAGGGCATGGTGTTCCACGGGTAGAAGGTGCCGGTGCCGACGTCATGCACGCCGTAGTAGTCCCAGTAGTAGTCGTGGCAGCCACTGCCGTCCCATGGGACGGGTCTGCCCGCCGGATTGGGGTCGCCCGGGCACCACTGCTGGCAGCCGTGCCCCGGCGGGCACGGGGCGGCCTGGGCGGACGGTGTGGTCAGCCACAGGCCGCCCCACATCATCAGGGTCGTTGCCAGCACCGCGAATATTGCTTTCATAAATCGGGGATGACTCTCCTCGGCGGCCCGGTCTGTCCTGGGTAAACGGGAAATTCGTGGCAGCGGTGTCATGGCGGGCTCTTTTGGTTGCTGGCGGTCTCCTCAGCAAGTGGACACTGCTCGCTTCCCTACCGATCTCAACATCGGGAAGCCGGTCACTGGGGAATCCCGCCACCGGCTTGGCCGATCGTGTTCAATCGACCCATGTTGAGCCTGGAAGAGATTTCCGATCGCCTCGAGATCCAGCAGCTGATGGTGGACTACTCGACCGCCATTGACCAGCGTCGATTCGATGATCTGGATAACGTGTTCACGCCGGACGCCTACATCGATTACACCGCCTTGGGCGGGATCGAAGGCAGCTACCCGGAGGTCAAGAAGTGGCTGTCGGAGGTGTTGCCGAACTTTCCGGTATACGCGCACATGCTCGGCAACTTCTCGGTGCGCATCGAGGGGGACACCGCGTCGTCGCGGGTGATCTGCTTCAACCCCATGGTGCTGCCCGGCGACTCGCCCGCTAACACGGACCAGGTGCTGTTCTGCGGGCTGTGGTACGACGACGAGTTCGTCCGCACCCCCGATGGCTGGCGGATGACCCGTCGGGTGGAGACGAAGGTCTTCCAGAAGGTGATGTGAGGCCGGCCGGCCGAATTTCTATTCACCCGCCGCGTTCTGGCACAATAGGCGGCTGTCCGCCCTGCGGTTATGGCCGCTCGGTGGTCATACACGCGAGGCAAAACCGGATCCGGGCATCCGCCCGGGTCGCTGAATTGCAGCGTGACACACACAGGAGAAGTCGCTTAACCATGGCTGTGAAGATCAAGCTCACTCGGCTTGGCAAGATCCGCAATCCCCAGTACCGCATCGCCGTCGCCGACGCCCGGACCCGGCGCGACGGCCGATCCATCGAGGTCATCGGCCGGTATCACCCGAAGCAAGAGCCGAGCCTCATCGAGATCAACTCCGAGCGCGCGCAGTACTGGCTTTCGGTGGGGGCCCAGCCCACCGAGCCCGTGCTCAAGCTGCTGAAGATCACCGGTGACTGGCAGAAGTTCAAGGGGCTGCCCGGCGCCGAGGGCCGCCTGAAAGTGGCCCCGCCGAAGCCCACCAAGCTGGAGCTGTTCAACGCCGCGCTGGCCGCCGCCGACGGCGCGCCCACCACCGAGGCCGCCAAACCGAAGAAGAAGGCGCCGGCGAAGAAGGCCGCCAAAGCCGCCGCCGAACCGGCCCCCGAAGCCGCCGCCGAGACCGCCCCCGAAGCCGCTGACGAAACGGCACCCGCCGCGGGCGAGCAGTCCGAGCCGACGACCGAAAGCTGACCCAGGTGAGCACGGTAGTCGTCGACGCTGTTGAGCATCTGGTCCGCGGGATCGTCGACAACCCCGACGATGTCCGGGTGGACCTCGTGACCAGTCGGCGGGGACGCACGGTGGAGGTCCACGTCCACCCCGACGATCTGGGCAAGGTGATCGGTCGCGGGGGACGCACCGCGACCGCGTTGCGCACGCTGGTCGCCGGTATCGGCGGCCGCGGCATCCGCGTCGACGTGGTGGACACCGACCGGTAGCGGAGCGCTGCTCATGGAACTCCGTTGGAGTTGACCGTCGGGCGCGTCGCCAAGGCGCACGGCATCGGTGGCGAACTGGTGGTGGAGATCCGCACCGACGATCCCGCCGCCCGGTTCGCGCCCGGGAACACCTTGCGCGCCAAGCAACCTCGCGGCGGCGAGGAGCGCGGCTACGTCATCGAGAGTGCGCGCGAGCACGGTGGGCGGCTGTTGGTGCGACTGGCCGGAGTCGACGACCGGGACGCCGCAGAGAAGTTGCGGGGCACCCTGTTCGTCGTGGACTCCGGTGATCTGCCGCCGATCGACGAGCCGGACACCTACTACGACCATCAGCTCGAGGGTCTTCGGGTCCGGACCACGACGGGGCAGGACGTCGGCGTCGTCGCGGAGGTGCTGCATACCGCCGCCGGGGAGTTGTTGGCGGTGCGGCGCGAATCGGGTGAAGCCTTGGTGCCGTTCGTCAGCGCGATCGTCACCTCGGTGTCGCTACCGGAAGGTGTCGTCGAGATCGATCCGCCCGAGGGGCTGCTTGATCTCGCATGAGGATTGACGTCGTCACGATTTTCCCGGCGTGCCTGGACCCGCTGCGACAATCCTTGCCCGGCAAGGCGATTGACTCGGGTCTGGTCGACCTGCATGTACACGACTTGCGGCGCTGGACCCACGACGTGCATCAGTCGGTCGACGATGCCCCGTACGGCGGTGGTCCCGGGATGGTGATGAAGGCGCCGGTGTGGGGCCAAGCGCTGGACGAAATCTGTTCCGGCGAGACGCTTCTGGTTGTCCCCACTCCCGCCGGCTCGTTGTTCACGCAGGCCACCGCCCAGCGCTGGAGGGACGAGGCGCATCTGGTGTTCGCCTGCGGCCGCTACGAAGGCATCGACCAGCGGGTCATCGAGGATGCGGCCCGACGGATGCGGGTCGAAGAGGTCTCCATCGGCGACTACGTGTTGCCGGGTGGTGAGTCGGCGGCCGTGGTGATGATCGAAGCCGTGGTCCGGCTGCTCGCCGGCGTGCTGGGCAACCCCGCCTCGGTCTGCGATGATTCGCACTCCGCGGCGCTGGACCGGTTGCTGGAGGGGCCGAGCTACACCCGGCCGCCGAGCTGGCGCGGCTTGGATGTCCCCGAGGTGCTGCTATCGGGTGATCACGCGCGAATCGCTGCCTGGCGCCGCGAGGTCTCGCTGCAGCGCACCCGCGAACGCCGCCCCGACATATTGGACTGACGCCGCGTCAGATCCGGCCGTTGGGAAACATCGTCTTGACGGCGCGGGTGATGGTGTCCCGGGCGGTCGCGTCATCGGAGGGCTGCAGCGACTGCACCACCATGACGTAGCGGCGATCGGCGCCGATCACCCCGGTCGACAGATGCATCCAGTCGCTGCCGATACAACACATCCAGCCCTGCTTGACCGCCACCGGCTCGGCGTACAGACCCTCCGGGATGCCGAACCGCTGCGGATAGCCGTCGATCCCGGTCGGGGTGGACTGGGCCAGATCGTTGACGATGATCTTGGCCCGCTCGGGCGGTAGCCCCCCGGACCCGTCGAGCAGCATGTCGTAGTAGCGGATCAGGTCCGTCACCGAGCTCATGGTGTTCCACCAGCGCCCGTCGCTGGGCGGGGTGGTCGACGTGAGCCCGTATCGGCTCGCCACCGCGGTAATGATGGCGTCGCCGCCGCCTTGACCCCAGAACCTCTCGGCTGCGCCGTCGTCGGATGACTGCAGCATGATGTCCAACGCCTGGCGGTCATCCGCGCTGAGCGCCATCTTCCCCTCGGCCTCGTGCAGGAGCAGGTCGTCGGCGATGAACAGCTTGGCCACCGACGCGGTGCCGACGATCTGGCTGTTGCCGTTGGAGACCAGCTGGTGGGTGACGCGGTCGAGGACTGCCACCGCCAGGGTGGCCCCGCTGGCCGCGGCCTCGTCGGTGGCCTGCTGGACGCGCGCCCGCAGCGTGCCGAAGGCGTTGTCGGGTGCCGCCTGGGCCGGCGCAATCGCCTCGAACAGCAGTTCGGCCAACTGGGGTGGCGACTGCGACTGGGAGGTGACCAGGTCGGGTGTGACGTGTACCGGCGCGCTCTGCGCCTTCGCGTGCACTTTCGCCTCGCAGCCCGCAACGACCACCAACGCCACCGCCGCCGTGGCGGTGAACAGCGTCAGCGGCCGAACCGGCATCTCTCTCCTCCGAGCCTTTCCTCCGGCGTGAAACATGCGCAGGGGCGGGCCGCATGCCATCTGCCCCGGGCACCACGCTGAGAGGTTCGGGTTGGACGAGCGCGCGTTGACCCCAGACATATGTACCATTCACCAGCGGGTTTGGCTCGCCGTAACCCAGTGATTTCCGGTGATTTTTCCGTATGCGGGCCGTCTGGCACAATTGGTCAGTTGTCTCCAGCGGATGTCGGCCGGCCGGGCCGCTTTCCCGCCTGCTGCGAGATGCGCCGAAAGCCCGAAACCATCGGCCCGGTGACCGCCTCACGCCCGCGTGGGAGCGGCTGCCGCGAGCCCGACCTCAAGGAAGTGTGTTCTCACATGAATCGGCTGGACTTTGTCGACCAAGCGTCGCTGCGCGAGGACATTCCGGCGTTCAGCCCGGGAGACACCGTCAACGTGCACGTCAAGGTCATCGAGGGCGCCAAGGAGCGCATCCAGGTCTTCAAGGGCGTGGTGATCCGCCGACAGGGCGGAGGCATCCGGGAGACCTTCACCGTGCGCAAGGAGAGCTATGGCGTCGGCGTCGAGCGGACCTTCCCGGTGCATTCGCCGAACATCGACCACATCGAGGTGGTGACCCGTGGCGACGTCCGCCGCGCGAAGCTGTACTACCTGCGTGAACTCCGCGGCAAGAAGGCCAAGATCAAGGAGAAGCGCTGAGCCGGCCCGCCTCGGCGGCCGATCGCGGTCGCCTCGGCGGCATGACACCGCGCTGGCTACGCTGATCTCGTGACCGACACCCCGGATTCACCTGAGCCCCAGTCCGACGCAGGCCAGCCAGAGCCGAAGGTCTCCACCCGCAATCCCGACACGCCCGCTCAAGCGGCGCCGGTTTCGGCGGCTCCGGAAGCGGCCAAGCCCGAGCCGAAGAAGAAGTCGGCGCTGCGCGAAGTCGCGATACTGGCGGTGATCGCGGTGGCCCTCTACTACGTCATGTTGACGTTCGTCGCGCGCCCATACCTGATCCCGTCGGAGTCCATGGAACCCACCCTGCACGGGTGCACGGGCTGCGTCGGGGATCGCATCATGGTGGACAAGGTCACCTACCGATTCGGCGCTCCGCGCCCGGGAGACGTGATCGTCTTCAAGGGGCCGCCGTCGTGGAACAGGGGATACAAGTCGATCCGTTCCAACAACACCGTGCTGCGCTGGGTCCAGAACGCATTGTCGTTCATCGGCTTCGTCCCTCCCGACGAGAATGACCTGGTCAAGCGGGTCATCGCCGTCGGGGGGCAGACGGTGGAGTGCCGGGCGGATACCGGATTGACGGTCGACGGCAAGCCGCTCAAGGAACCGTATCTGAACCCGGCGACCATGATGGCCGACCCCTCGGTGTACCCGTGCCTGGGCAGCCAGTTCGGGCCCGTCCACGTGCCGCCCGGACGGCTGTGGGTGATGGGTGACAACCGGACGCACTCGGCCGACTCGCGCGCCCACTGCGAGAGCGTCCCCGCCGACGCGCTCAAGGAGATTCTGTGCACCGGCGACCCGAACTCGGGGACCGTGCCGGTGTCCAACGTCATCGGGAAGGCCAGGTTCATCGTGTGGCCGCCGTCGCGGTGGGGTGGCGTGAGTTCGGTAAACCCCCAACAGAATCGGTAGCCGTGGCAACGACGTGGCCGCCGCGGACGGTGATCCGCAAGTCTGGGGGTTTGCGGGGGATGCGGACCCTGGAGTCGGCGCTGTACCGCAGCGGTCTGGGTCCGGTGGCCGGGGTGGACGAGGTGGGCCGAGGCGCCTGCGCGGGCCCGCTGGTGGTGGCGGCCTGCGTGCTCGGGCCGGGCCGACTGGAAAGCCTTGCTGCCCTTGATGACTCGAAGAAGTTGACCGAGGCCGCGCGGGAGCGGCTGTTCCCGTTGATCCGCCGTTACGCGCTGGCCTACCACGTGGTGTTCATCCCGCCGGCCGAGGTGGACCGCCGCGGCGTGCACGTCGCCAACATCGAAGGGATGCGCCGTGCCGTGGCCGGCCTGTCCGTGCGGCCCGGTTACGTGCTGAGCGACGGATTCCGGGTGCCGGGGCTGCCCGTGCCGTCGTTGCCGGTCATCGGTGGTGACGCGGTGGCGGCCTGCATCGCCGCGGCCAGCGTGCTGGCGAAGGTCACCAGGGACCGGTTCATGGTGGCTATGGACGCCGATCATCCCGGCTACGGCTTCGCCGAACACAAGGGCTACAGCACACCGGCGCACAGCTTGGCGCTGACGGAGCTGGGGCCCTGCGCTGAGCACCGGTATTCGTTCATCAACGTCCGTCGGGTGGCGGCCGGTCCGGATTCCCGGGTGGTGGCCGAGTGCAAACTCGACCCTCCGGCCGAGCGCTGCGGATACCGGTGAGGAAAGATGAGACGAGGGTTCCCACCCGGCGACGACGCGGGTTGCCTGTGCCCGAACAGGCTCGAACGCGTGGCCGGGCAAGTTGTCTTTCGAGAAGGACGTCTGAGCAGATGAGTGGCAGATGAGTGCAGAAGATCTCGAAAAGTACGAAACCGAGATGGAGCTCTCGCTGTACCGCGAATACAAGGACATCGTCGGCCAGTTCAGCTACGTCGTCGAGACCGAGCGGCGCTTCTATCTGGCCAACAGCGTGGAGATGATGCCCCGCAACGCCGACGGCGAGGTGTACTTCGAGCTGAGACTGTCCGACGCCTGGGTGTGGGACATGTACCGGCCGGCGCGGTTCGTCAAGCACGTCCGGGTTGTCACCTTCAAGGACGTCAACATCGAAGAGGTAGAGAAGCCCGAGCTGCGGCTGCCGGAATAACCCGCGAGCCGGGTGTTCGGCTTAAAGTTCGGTCTCGCCGTCGGACGGGAGCTGACCGCGCCGCTCGATGACGGCGCGCGCCACGTCGGCCAGCTTGATGTTGAGTGCCTGGGAGTGGCGCCGCAGCAGGTCGAACGCCTGGTCTTCGGTCATGTGGTGCAGCAGCATCAGCATGCCGACCGCCTTGCCGATCTCGCGGTTGCTGAGCAGTCCCCGCCGCAGGCTCGCGGCGTCTTCGCCCTTGGACACCGCATTGATGACCACGCTCGCGAACGACGCGAGCACCGCCGCGCGCCCGGCGGACTCGGCGTCGAACATGTTGGGAGTCTCGCTGAAGAGGTTCAGCGCGGCCCCCTTGCGCTTGTCCACCATCAGCCGAAACCCCATGGCGCCGCGCACCGGAGTCTCCGCGACCAGGATTTTGGCGACTTTGGGCCACAGCGACGGGGTGGTCAGGTCCGTGTCGATCTGGGGAGTTTCCTCCTCGATCGCGTCGATGCACGGGCCGTCGCCGGCGCGGCGCTCGATCTCGTCGATGCGCTGGGCGAGCCGGTCGCTGGCGCCGACGGTGACGTAACGGTCGTTGTCGCGCACCAACAGGCTGGCGTCGTCGCAGCCGCGGACGATGAGGGTGGCGGCGACGCAGATGGCCGAGTACATCTCACCGGCGTCCGAACCTTGGTAGATGATCTCGGCGAGGGCCGCGTTCGGCTACCACTCCGACAATCCCGTTCCGCTGACCGAGGACGTGCCGACACGCGGGTCCACCGAGCATTACTACTCGGCGCAGAAGGCGGCGTGTGAGGCATCGCTCGCCGAGATCACCGGGGGGTTCGCCGCTCGAGGTGTTGTCCTGCGGCCGTGCATCGTCGCCGGACCCAACGCGACCGCCCTGGCCGACGCGATGCCGTGGAACCGGCTGCCCGGGCCGGTGCGCGCGGTGGTCGGTGCCGTGCCGGTGCTGAAGCCTGTCGTGCCGGACCCGGGCTACCCGTTGCAGCTGGTTCCTCACGACGACGTCGCGTCCGCGATCGCGCTCGCGGCCACGACCCCCGCGCCGCCGGGGGCATACAACCTCGCCGGCGACGGCGTGGTGACGGTGTCGGACGTGGCCAGGGCGCTGGGTGGCCGACCGGTGCCGATGCGGCCGTGGCCGCCACGGCCGCATCGGCGGCCATCTCGCGGGTCCCGCAGGTCCCGTCGATGCTGGAGTGGCTGCATGCCGGGCGCACCTCGGTGGCCATGGACACCACCAATGCGCGCACCCAACTGGGCTGGCGACCGCTGCACTCCTCGGCCGAAACCTTGGCGGCGCTGGCCTCATCGCTGTGACGCGTCGTGACGCCCAACTCCGCTCCCGGCGGCCGGATGCCGACCGATGTAGTTTTGCCTGGTGAAGCTTGAGTGCTCCGTCGCGTCGACCGACATCCCGTGGGTCGCGTAACGGCGCGTCGGCGGGTCAAGCGTCTCACCGCCGAGCAAGCGGTTACCCGCCCGGAAACCCTGGTTGTCGAGGAGCCGTTGGAGATCCGCGTCAACGGCGCGGCGATCACCGTGACCATGCGCACGCCCGGGTCGGATATCGAACTGGCGCAAGGCTTTCTGCTCACCGAAGGCATCATCGCCGACCGCGATGACGTGCTGACGATCCGCTACTGCGACGGCCGCGACGACGACAACGCGAACACCTACAACGTGCTCGACGTGACGCTGGCGTCCGGTGTCGAGTTACCCGACCTCGACGTCACCCGGAATTTCTACGCCACCTCGTCGTGCGGGGTGTGCGGCAAGGCGTCGCTGGAGGCGGTGCGGCTGACCGGCCGTTTCTCCCCGGGCGCGGATCCGGCCACGGTCGCCGCGGCAACGCTGAAGGCGATGCCCGCCCAACTTCGTTCCGGGCAAAAGGTTTTCGACAGCACCGGTGGCCTGCACGCGGCCGCGCTGTTCGGGGTGGACGGCACGATGCTCGTCGTGCGCGAGGACATCGGCAGGCACAATGCCGTCGACAAGGTCATCGGCTGGGCGCTGGAAAATCGGCGGGTGCCGGTGCACGGCTCGGTGTTGCTGGTTAGCGGGCGGGCGTCGTTCGAGTTGACGCAGAAAGCCGTGATGGCCGGGATTCCCGTGCTGGCGGCGGTGTCCGCGCCGTCGTCGCTGGCGGTCTCACTGGCCGAGGAGTCCGGGATGACGCTGGTGGCGTTCCTGCGGGAGGACTCGATGAACATCTACACCAGGGCGGACCGGATCGCGTAACGGCACGGCCGCCGGGTTGTGGACAGGCGCCCGACTGGGGATAACCGGTCGTTACGCGTGGACGGCGGCCCGCCTCTGTCGGGGCCCGGGTGCACCGTGGCCGACATGACGACCCCACAGACAATGACGCGGGTTCAGCTGGGAGCACTGGGCGAGGCGCTCGCGGTGGACCACTTGGCGAGGATGGGCCTGCGGATCATCAACCGCAACTGGCGTTGCCGCTACGGCGAACTCGACGTGATCGCCTGCGACGAGGCCACCCGCACGGTGGTGTTTGTCGAGGTGAAAACCCGCACCGGCGACGGTTACGGCGGGCTGCCAAACGCCGTCACCAACCGCAAAGTCCGACGCCTGCGCCGGCTGGCCGGGCTCTGGCTGGCCGGCCAGGACCGGCGCTGGGCCGCGGTCCGCATCGATGTGATCGGCGTGCGGATCGGGCGCCGCCGCACCCCGGAAATCACCCACCTGCAGGGGATCGGCTGATGGCGCTGGGTCGTGCGTTCTCCGTCGCGGTGCGGGGCCTGGACGGAGCGATCGTGGAAATCGAAGCCGACATCACCTCGGGTCTCCCGGGCGTGCACCTGGTCGGTCTGCCCGACGCCGCCCTGCAGGAGTCCCGCGACCGCGTCCGGGCGGCGGTCGCCAACTGTGGCAACAGTTGGCCCATGGCGCGCCTCACCCTCGCACTGTCGCCGGCGACGCTGCCGAAGATGGGGTCCGTTTACGACATCGCCCTGGCCGCGGCCGTGCTGTCGGCGCAGCGAAAGAGCCCGTGGGAACGCCTGGAGAAGACGGTGCTGCTGGGCGAGCTCTCGCTGGACGGGCGGGTCCGGCCGGTGCGCGGGGTGCTGCCCGCGGTGCTGGCCGCCAAACGCGACGGCTGGCCGGGCGTCGTTGTCCCGGTGGACAACCTGGCCGAGGCGAGCCTCGTCGACGGCATCGACGTGTGGGGCGTGCGCACGCTGGGACAGTTGCAGAAGTGGTTCAGTGGGTCCGCCGCCCTGGTCGACCGGATCAGCGGGGGGGCCCCGCCGGCCGTGCCCTCGGCGGACTTGGCCGACGTAGTCGGTCAGGCGCAGGCGCGGTTCGCGGTCGAAGTGGCCGCCGCCGGCGCGCATCACCTCATGCTGACCGGGCCGCCGGGCATCGGGAAAACGATGCTGGCCCAACGCCTTCCGGGTTTGCTGCCCCCGTTGTCGGAAAGTGAGTCCCTGGAGGTCACCGCGATCCACTCGGTGGCCGGGCTGCTGTCCGGGGACACGCCGCTGATCACCCGGCCGCCGTTCGTCGCCCCGCACCACAGCTCGAGCGTCGCAGCGCTCGTGGGCGGGGGATCGGGGACGGCCCGTCCCGGGGCCGTCAGCCGCGCGCATCGCGGGGTGCTGTTCCTTGACGAGTGCGCCGAGATCAGCGTCAGTGCGCTGGAGGCGTTGCGAACTCCATTGGAGGACGGTGAAATTCGTCTTGCCCGCCGCGACGGGGTGGCCTGTTATCCCGCCCGGTTCCAGCTGGTGCTCGCCGCCAACCTATGCCCGTGCGCGCCCGCCGATCCGCAGGACTGCATCTGTGCGGCGGCGGCCAAACGGCGCTACCTGGGGAAGCTGTCCGGGCCGTTGATGGACCGCGTGGACCTACGGGTACAGATGCATCCGGTGCGCGCGGGGGCATTCTCGGGCGCCGACGGCGAGTCGACGGAACAGGTGCGCCGGCGCGTCGGGCTGGCGCGCGCCGCCGCCGCGGAGCGCTTGCGACCACACGGATTCGGCACCAACGCCGAAGTCAGCGGGGCGCTGTTGCGACGAAAGTTCCGACCCAGCAACGCCGCGATGGAGCCACTCCGTAAAGCGCTGGACCGCGGGCTGCTCAGCATCCGCGGCCTGGACCGTACTTTGCGGGTCGCGTGGAGCCTGGCCGACTTGGCCGGCCGGGTATCACCCGGGCCCGAAGAAGTCACCACGGCGCTGAGCTTCCGGCAACCGGGGGCGCAGCGATGAACGATCGGACGCTGCGGGCATGGGCTTACCTGTCCCGGGTGGTCGAGCCGCCCTGCGCGGAACTTGCCGCCCTGGTGGAATGCGTTGGGCCGGTGGAGGCGGCCGACTTGGTCCGGCGCGGGCGGGTCGACGGCGACCTCGCCCGGCGCACTGAAGCTAGGTGCGAAATCGACTGCGCCGCAGAAGATCTCGAATTGCTCGCCGGGCGCGATGGGCGATTGATCACACCCGACAGCGACGAGTGGCCGGCGCTCGCCTTCGCGGCGTTTGTCGGCGGGACCCGGTCTCGCGGTGGGCCGCCACTGGTGTTGTGGGCGCTGGGCCCGGCGCGCCTGGACGAGGTCGCCCAACGTGCCGCCGCGCTGGTCGGCACACGAGCGTCGACCGCGTACGGCGAACACATGGCCGGCGATCTGGCGACCGGGCTGGTCGAACGCGACGTCGCCGTGGTGTCCGGCGGCGCCTACGGCATCGACGGCGCGGCCCACCGCGCCGCGCTGAACGCCGACGGAGTCACCGTGGCGGTACTGGCCGGCGGGATCGACATCCCTTACCCGGCCGGGCATTCCTCCCTGCTGCATCGCATCGGCCGGTACGGGCTGCTGTTCACCGAATACCCGCCGGGCATCCGACCGGCCCGGCACCGGTTCCTGACCCGCAACCGCCTGGTCGCCGCGGTCGCGGGGGCCGCGGTGGTGGTGGAAGCGGGTTTGCGCAGCGGCGCCGCGAATACGGCCGCCTGGGCCCGGGCCCTGGGCCGGGTGGTGGCCGCGGTGCCGGGGCCGGTGACGTCGTCGGCATCGGCGGGGTGTCATGCCCTGCTGCGCAACGGCGCGGAACTGGTCACCCGGGCCGACGACATCGTCGAGCTGGTCGGACGCATCGGGGAGCTGGCACCCGACGAGCCGCACCCGACAACGCCGTTCGACGGGCTGAGCGACGCGGAGCGGCACGTGTACGAAGCGTTGCCGGGCCGCGGCGCCGTCACGGTCGACGAGATCGCGGTCGCGTCCGGGCTGGCGCCCGAGCAGGTGCTCGGTCCGCTGGCGATGCTGGAGGTGGCCGGGTTGGCGCAGCGCCACGACGGTCGGTGGCGAATCGTCCGCGTCAACGCTGGCCAGGCTGCCGCGGCAGCGCGGCTCGTATAGTCGACGGGGGTCGGGTCTGGACAGGAGGATAAGTGGCAGGTCGACCTCTGCAAAGCTTCGAAGTCGTCGGTACCCGACAATTCACACCGCACATGGTCCGGGTGGTGCTGGGGAGCAGCCACTTCGAGACATTCGTGCCCGGCAAGTTCACCGACTCCTACGTCAAGCTGGTGTTCGTCGCGGACGATGTCGACGTCGCCGGGTTGCCGCAGCCGTTGACCCTGGACAGCTTCGCGGGCCTGCCGCCCGAGAAGAGGCCCCCGGTCCGGACCATGACGGTGCGTCACGTCGACATCGCGGCCCGCCAGATCACGGTGGACATCGCGGTGCACGGCGAGCACGGGGTCGCGGGCCCCTGGGCGGTGGGCGCCCGGCCCGGCCAGCCGATCCATCTGATGGGTCCTGGCGGTGCCTACACCCCCGACCCGGCCGCCGACTGGCACCTGCTGGCCGGCGACGAGTCGGCGCTACCGGCGATCTCCGCGGCGCTGGAGGCGCTGCCGGACAACGCGGTCGGCAAGGCATTCATCGAGGTGGCCGGCCAGGAAGACGAGATACCCTTGACCGCCCCGGAGTCCGTCGAGGTGAGCTGGGTGTATCGCGGTGGCCGCGCCGACCTGGTTCCCGAGGACCGCGCGGGCGATTCCGCCCCGCTGATCGAGGCCGTCACCACCGCCCAGTGGCTGCCGGGCCAGGTGCACGTCTTCATCCACGGTGAAGCGCAGGCCGTGATGCACAACTTGCGGCCGTATATCCGCAAAGAACGGGGCGTGGACGCGAAGTGGGCATCGTCGATCTCGGGCTACTGGCGGCGCGGCCGCACCGAGGAGACATTCCGGCAGTGGAAGAAAGAACTGGCCGAGGCAGAGGCCAGGGGCTAGACAGGGCCTGATTTCCGGCTGGCATTCTCTATCGCATGGCGCACTTCGGCGACTACCAGAACGAGATCTACCTGCAAGGCCTGGGCGGGGTGGTGCCGTCACTGCCGATGGCCTTCGCCGAGTGGGAGGCCAAGGCCCAGATGGCGCTGCCACCGTCGATCTGGTCGTACGTCGCCGGGGGAGCCGGTGACGAGCGCACACAGCGGGCCAACTGCGAAGTGTTCGAGCGGTGGGGTCTCGTCCCGCGCATGTTCGCCGGCGCCGCACACCGCGACCTGTCCGTCGAGCTGTTCGGCCTCACCCTGCCGGCGCCGGTGTTCATGGCGCCGATCGGCGTCATCGGCCTGTGCGCCCAGGACGGTCACGGCGACCTGGCCACCGCGCGCGCGGCCGCCCGAACCGGGGTCCCGATGGTGGCCTCGACCCTGTCCGTCGACCCGATGGAGGACGTCGCCACCGCCCTGGGCGACACACCGGGGTTTTTCCAGCTGTACACCCCCAACGACCGCGAGCTGGCCGCCAGCTTCTTACAGCGCGCGGAGGCGGCCGGCTTCAAGGGCATCGTCGTCACCCTCGACACCTGGGTCACGGGATGGCGCCCCCGCGACTTGAGCACGTCGAACTTCCCCCAGCTGCGCGGCCACTGCCTGGCCAACTACACCAGCGACCCGGTGTTCCGCGCCGGCCTGCCACGCCCTCCCGAGGAAGACCCGCAAGCGGCGGTGCTGCGCTGGGTGCAGGTCTTCGGTTCCGCGCTGTCGTGGGACGACCTGCCCTGGCTGCGCTCGCTGACCGACCTGCCGCTGCTGGTCAAGGGCATCTGCCACCCGGACGATGCCCGCCGCGCAAAGGATGGGGGCGTTGACGGCATCTACTGCTCCAACCATGGCGGCCGGCAGGCCAACGGCGGCCTGCCCGCGCTGGACTGCCTGCCCTCGGTCGTGGCGGCGGCCGACGGGCTGCCGGTGTTGTTCGACTCGGGCATCCGCAGCGGCGCCGATGTCATCAAGGCGCTCGCGCTCGGCGCGACCGCGGTGGGCATCGGCCGCCCGTACGCGTACGGCCTGGCGCTCGGCGGCGTCGACGGCGTCGTGCACGTGCTGCGCACCATGCTCGCCGAGGCGGACCTGATCATGGCCGTCGACGGCTATCCCACGCTCAAAGATCTCACCCCGGAAACGCTCCGGCGCGTCTACTGAGTCGCGCCCACGGCGCCTGCGAACGTTTAAGCCGTGGAGGCGGTGCTCGACGAGTTCGACGAATACCTCGAGTTGCAGTGCGGTCGCTCGGCGCACACCCGCCGGGCCTATCTCGGCGACCTGCGCTCGCTGCTCGTCTTCCTCAACGGCCAACGAAACGCGGAGGGCATCGGCCTGGACGGGCTGAGTCTGCCGGTCCTGCGGTCGTGGCTGGCCGCCTCGGCCGGCGCCGGCGCCGCCCGCACGACGCTGGCCCGGCGCACGTCGGCGGTGAAGGCGTTCACCGCTTGGGCGGCGCGGCGCGGCCTGCTGACCGGTGATCCGGCCGCTCGGCTGCAGGTGCCCAAGGCGCACCGCACCCTGCCGGCCGTGCTCCGCCAGGACCAGGCGCTCAAGGCCATGGCCGCCGCGAAATCCGGTGCCGAGCAAGGTGATCCGCTGGCGTTGCGGGACCGGCTGATCGTCGAGATGCTGTATGCCACCGGCATCCGGGTCAGCGAGCTGTGCGGCCTCGACATCGACGATCTCGACCTTCACCACCGGCTGGTACGTGTCCTCGGCAAGGGCGACAAGCAGCGCACCGCGCCGTTCGGGGCGCCGGCCGCCGAGGCGCTGCGTGCGTGGCTGACCGATGGGCGTCCGGCCCTGGCGACCCCGGCGTCCGGCCCGGCGCTGCTGCTCGGGGCGCGGGGGCGGCGGCTCGACGTGCGCCAGGCGCGCACCGTTGTGCACCAGACCGTCGCCGCGGTGGACGGGGCGCCCGACATGGGCCCGCACGGGCTGCGGCACAGCGCGGCCACGCACCTGCTCGAAGGCGGGGCCGACCTGCGTGTCGTCCAGGAGCTGCTCGGCCATTCCAGCCTGGCGACCACGCAGCTGTACACCCATGTAGCGGTGTCCCGGTTGCGGGCGGTGCACGAGCAGGCCCACCCCCGGGCCTGACGGCTCGCCGCCAGAGCCACATTAGCCAGATCTTTCGCAGCGGTCTCTGGAGCCGGCGGCACCCGAAGTGCCCACCTCACAGCGACTGTGAAGATTGTTGTGGCTGTCGGGCAGGCTGACCCATCCGCGCGGAGGCAGGCAAAAAGTGTGCCGCCTCCCGTCGGAGACTCCTGTGGCCAGTGCTACGGATGATGCGCCAGCTAGCGGTTCAGCGGCTTGAGCCGGACCGGCGTGGATTTCAGCAGGCCCAGCGGGTCGACATAGCGGGCGCCCGACGCCGGACCCCACATCGCGCCCCAGTGCAGGCACGCCGCGGCCCGGCAGCCAACATGCCCGGCCACCAACGAGCCGATCACCGTGTCGGCCGTGACCCGCTGACCGGCACGGACGGTCGCGCGGACGGGCTCATAGCTGGTGCGCAGTCCGCCGGGGTGGGCCAGCGACACCACCGGCCGCCCGGCCAGCGGCCCGGCGAACACCACGGTCGCATCACCCGCGGCGTACACCGGCTGGCCGGGGGAGCCGGGCAGGTCCACGCCCCGGTGTCCCGGATGCCAGTCGGGTGACGGCGCGTCGAACCCCCGGGCGACGGCCGGCGGCGGCCGCAGCGGCCAGTCGAGCCGAGCGTCGTCGGCCACCGCCGGTGCCGCGTTGACCAATGTGATGCACAGCATCAGCCCTAAAACCCGTCGCATCGGGTCAGTTCATTGCCACGCCGACGGCGGCACCACTCAGGGCCGCCGGTGCTGTGCATAACCACCGCCGGAGTCCGTGTAAACTGCTGGTCGCAGCTCGTTCGCGGGCTGACTTCGCGCGTCTGCACCGCGGCTCCCGTTCTTTTAGGAGTCACACCGCATGCCGGGCGGTCCCTTACCAGGGTCCGGCATCGCAGCAGGCGCCAGGGCCGGGCCTCACCGAGGCCGGGCGGCAACCGACAGAAGTAAGGCACCAGCATGGCCGTCGTCACCATGAAGCAGCTGCTCGACAGCGGCACCCACTTCGGGCACCAGACCCGTCGCTGGAATCCCAAGATGAAGCGGTTCATCTTCACCGACCGCAACGGCATCTACATCATCGACCTGCAGCAGACGCTGACGTTCATCGACAAGGCGTACGAGTTCGTCAAGGAGACCGTCGCCCACGGGGGCACGGTGCTGTTTGTCGGCACCAAGAAGCAGGCGCAGGAGTCCGTCGCGGCCGAGGCGACCCGCGTCGGCATGCCTTATGTGAACCAGCGCTGGCTGGGCGGCATGCTGACCAACTTCTCCACGGTGCACAAGCGGCTGCAGCGCCTCAAGGAGCTCGAGGCGATGGAACAGACCGGCGGGTTCGAGGGCCGTACCAAGAAAGAAATCTTGATGCTGACCCGGGAGAAGAACAAGCTGGAGCGCAGCCTCGGCGGTATCCGGGACATGAACAAGGTGCCGTCGGCGGTCTGGGTCGTCGACACGAACAAAGAGCACATCGCCGTGGGTGAGGCCCGCAAACTCGGCATCCCGGTCATCGCGATCCTGGACACCAACTGCGACCCCGACGAGGTCGACTACCCGATCCCCGGCAACGACGACGCGATCCGCTCGGCCGCGCTGCTCACCAAGGTGATCGCCTCCGCGGTCGCCGAGGGCCTGCAGGCCCGCGCCGGGCTGGGCCGCGGTGACGGCAAGCCCGAGGCCGAGGCCGCCGAGCCGCTCGCCGAATGGGAGCAGGAGCTGCTGGCCGCCGCAACAACAGGGGCAACAACTTCAGTGACCGCCAGTGCCACTCCCACCGCCGCCGCCGACGCCGCTGCGGGGTCAATTGAACCAACCCCCACGGAAGGCTGATATGGCGAACTTCACCGCTGCCGACGTCAAGCGGCTTCGGGAGCTCACCGGCGCCGGCATGCTCGACTGCAAGAACGCGCTGGCCGAAACCGACGGCGACTTCGACAAGGCCGTCGAGGCACTCCGGATCAAGGGCGCCAAGGACGTCGGTAAGCGCGCCGAGCGCGCCACCGCCGAAGGCCTGGTGGCCGCCAAGGGCGGGGCGCTCGTCGAACTCAACTCCGAGACCGACTTCGTCGCGAAGAACGCCCAGTTCCAGGCATTGGCCGAGCAGATCGTCGACGTCGCGTTGGACGCCAAGGCGACCGACGTCGACACCCTCAAGGCGGCCAAGCTGGGCGATAAAACCGTCGAGCAGGCCATCGCGGACCTGTCGGCCAAGATCGGCGAGAAGCTCGAGCTGCGTCGCGTGCAGTACTTCGACGGCAACGTCGAGACCTACCTGCACAAGCGTGCCGCCGACTTGCCGCCGGCCGTGGGTGTGCTGGTCGAGTTCACGGGCGAGGACACAGACGCGGCCCACGCGGTCGCGTTGCAGATCGCCGCGCTCAAGGCGCGCTTCCTGTCCCGCGACGACGTGCCCGAGGACGTCGTGGCCAGCGAACGCCGCATCGCCGAGGAGACCGCCAAGGCGGAGGGCAAGCCGGAACAGGCGCTGCCCAAGATCGTCGAGGGCCGGCTCAACGGCTTCTTCAAGGATGTCGTGCTGCTCGAGCAGCCGTCGGTGTCCGACAACAAGAAGACGGTCAAGGCCCTGCTCGACGACGCCGGTGTGACGGTGACGCGGTTCGTCCGCTTCGAGGTGGGCCAGGCTTAACCGGCGCGCCCGGGCGAGTTAGCGTTGGTGCTATGCGACGCGTAAACGCTTTCGGTGACGATGCCCTCGGCGATCTCGACGCAGTCGGGGTGGCCGACGCAATTCGGGCGGGCCGGGTCGGCAGAACCGAGCTCATCGAGGCCGCCATCGCCCGCACCGAGGCCGTCAACCCGGCCCTCAACGGACTGGTGTACCAGGCCTATGAACAGGCGAGGGCGGCTGCGGCGGGCAGCCCCGCGGACGGCTTCTTCAGTGGCGTCCCAACGTTTCTCAAGGACAACGTCGACATCGCGGGCCAGCCGACGATGCACGGCACCGACGCGTGGAGGCCCTGGAATGCCACCTCCGACGGCGAGTTCACCCGCCTGTTCCTGGCCACGGGGCTGACCTCGGTCGGCAAGACGCAGTTGTCGGAGTTCGGGTTCAGCGCGTCCGCGGAACACCCCCGGTTGGGGCCGGTCCGCAACCCATGGGACACCGACTACAGCGCGGGCGCCTCTTCCTCGGGATCCGCTGCGTTCGTCGCCGCGGGCGTGGTGCCGATCGCGCACGCCAATGACGGTGGCGGATCGATCCGCATTCCGGCCTCCTGCAACGGGCTGGTCGGGCTGAAGCCGTCGCGGGGCCGATTGCCGCTGGACCCGGATCTGCGCCGGATGCCTGTCGGCATCGTCGTCAACGGCGTGGTGACTCGCTCGGTGCGCGACACGGCGGCGTTCTATCGGGAGGCCGAGCGCATCTGGCGCAACCGCAAGCTGGCGCCGGTCGGGGACGTCAGCGGGCCCGGCAGGCAGCGGCTGCGAGTCGCCGTGCTGACCCGGTCGGTCCAACGGGAAAGCAGCCCGCAAGTGCGGGATCTGACGCTCAAGTCGGCCGCACTCCTCGAGGAATTGGGCCACCGCGTCGAACACGTCAACGAGCCCCCGGTGCCGGCCAGTTTCGTCGACGATTTCGTGCTGTATTGGGGGTTCCTGGCGCTGGCGCAGGTCCGCAGCGCGCGGCGAATTTTCGGCGCCACGTTCGACCGCACCCGGTTGGACAGCCTAACGCTGGGTCTGGAGCGGCACAGCGGCCGCAACCTGCACCGGCTGCCGCTGGCGATCATGCGCCTGCGCAGGGTTCGCAGACGCACCGCGCAGTTTTTTCGCACCTACGACGTCGTTCTCACCCCGACCCTCGCCGACGAGACGCCCCGCATCGGGTACCTCGCTCCGACCGACTACCGACAGGTCATCGACCGGCTGATCGACTGGGTGTCATTCACCCCGCTGCAGAACGTCACCGGCGAACCGGCGATTTCGCTGCCGTTGGCCCAGTCCGCGGAGGGCATGCCGGTGGGCATGATGCTGTCGGCCGACGTCGGGCAGGAAGCCCTGCTGTTGGAACTGGCGTACGAACTAGAAGAGGCCCGGCCGTGGGCGCGGATTCAGGACTGAGGATCTTCAGTCGGATCCCAGCTTCTCGAGCATCCGTTTGAACTCGCGCTGTTGCGCCTGCGTCAGTTTGGCGAGGATGCGGGTATCGGCCTCGTGGACCGCGCTTTCCGCGCGTTTGAGTAGCGCGCGTCCGTGCGCGGTCAGCGTGGCCGGCAGCGCACGCCCAGAGGTCACCGACTCCGGCCGTTCCACCGCCCCGATGTCTTCGAGCTTGCGCAGGACGGTGTTCATGGCCTGCGGCGTGACGCTCACGTGCCGCGACAATTCGGCGCTCGACAGCCCCGGCGAGAGCGAAAGAAGGCGCAGGCAAACGAATTCCGGGAGCGTCAGGCCGACGGGTCCCAAAACGGCGGAAACCTCCGGACGCAGGACGGCCGCCACCCGGTAAAGCAGGTAGCCAAGCGGGGCGTCTTCGGCCTGAACCATGTCAACGATCCTTACATACCTCGGGCGTCCGGATGCACGAACAGCGGTTGCTGAGCACCCAACGGGGTAACCGACCATCGGCGAAAGCCATCTTCACCGCACACCGGTCAACGAGGAGTTGTGATGCCGAAGACGACGAAGGGCGGCCAGCCGAAGAAGAGCGAACTGTCAAGGCCGAGCTGGTCGACGCGATCAAGAAGGAGAATCGCCGGGTCCGAGGCCGCTGAACGGACCTGGGTTACAGCGGCCTTCGCTGGGCATTCCGCCGGCCATGGTCGCGTCAACCAGGCTGTCCAAAGCCTTGCAACTGGACCGCCTGTTGCGGCTCAAAGTGTTCCCGCTGGCCGTTTCACTGCCGTGGGGGATTGCCCCGGCGGCGCTTCCCCAGTTGCCGCTGCCGGCCAAGATCAGAACCCGGTTCATGCCGGCCGTGGAGCCCGACCACGATCCCGCGCGTGCGGAGGACGACGGATACGTCGACAGCAAGTACCAGGAGGTGCAGGAGGCCATTCAAGACGGCATGGACGCCCTGGCGCGCAAGCGGGCGTTCCCCCTGTTCGCGTGATCGCCTGCAAACCCGTTGCCGGTCAGCCGATTACGTCGTCACGGAGTCTGGGGTCGGTGGGAGTATCGAATCGTTGACGATCCATTCCGGCTGCGGTGGCGTCGCCGCCATGTAGCCGACGCCTCGGACGGTGTCCACCACCGACTCGTGGTCGACTCCCAGTTTGGCGCGCAGTCGGCGCACGTGAACGTCGACCGTACGGACGCGACCGTTGCAGTCATAACCCCACACCTCGTGCATGAGCCGGGTGCGGGTGAAGGCCCGGCCCGCATGCTGCACAAGGAAGCTCAGCAATTTGAATTCCGTGAGCGTGAGGCCCAAATTCTCGCCGTCGAGCGAGGCGGAGAAGCTACCGGGATGAAGGGTGAGGTCACCGAACTTCAGGGCGCCGTCCGGTGCGTTGCGCCGGCGGGTAACCGCCAGTCGCAGGCGTGCTTGCAGTTCGTCCGCGCCGGTTGCCGGCGGCATCACATCGTCGAAATGCCAGTCGACGTCGACCGCCACGAAGTCCGCCGGTGCGACGACGGCCACCACCGCGATGGCGGGAGTGTTGGCCGTCAACCGGCGACAGACGCTGCGCGCCGCAGTGAGGTCGGTACGAGCATCGATGATCGCGACTTCGGCGGTGCCCCAGTGGCCGCAGTGGCCGTAGTGGCCGTCGTGGTGGTGGCCGTCGCCTTCGTAGGCTTCGTAGGTCAGCGGCGCGCGCCGCGTGCTCTGCGAGAACGTTTTCAGCGCGGGTACGGCCGATTCGAAATCGTCCTCGTCGGTAAGGAGTAGAACGTCCAAACGACATCTCCAAAGGTCTGTTGGGGTCTGCCACGGCGGTCTGCCACGGCCCCCGACCCGTAGGCACCTCGTGGGGAGATGTCTAACAGCGCAACGCTGGATACCCGATTCAGAGCAAATCTATGCGAGCCCTTCTCTGCCTGCCCGGTCGGGGGTCCGGACCCGTCGGCGATCCGGTGGCTCGCTCACCTCAGAAAGTCGATGGGTCCGGTCCGTTTGCACAGACCGGACCCATCCCTGGAAAACAAGCTACTGGTGGGACTTCTGGCGCTCCTCGGCCGCCTTGGCCCCGCCGCGGGCGGCCTCTGCCTCGGCTTCTTTCTTCGCCGCTTCGCGCTGTGCTTCCGCCTTGTCCTGTTGGGCCTGGCCCTCGCGGGTGAGGTCGTCACGACCAGCCACCGCGCCAACGGCTTCCTTGACCTTGCCCTTGGCATCCTCGACGATGCCCTTCACGGCTTCAGCAGGTCCCGAGTTGTTGGTGTCCGCCATGGATCAGTTCCTCCTCAGTGGCGTACCTGGTTGAGCATTTCCGCTCAGCGCCGGCCGATCCGACGATCGGCCCGGTCATGCGGCGAGGGCGGCCCTTGTTCTTTAGGCCTTGGTTACTCACCGCGATGGTGCGGATTCCCCCTGACGCGACTCGCCCAAACATGTGATGTCGAAAGGAGCTGCGGTGCCAGGCTCGACCTGCGCCAATGGTGCGAGAAACGTGCTCATACCGGCGACCGCGCAGATAATGCACCCCGCCGACGCCAGCTTGTGCTGCGATAAGGCAGGATGTGAAATGCCGTTCCGGATGAGGTCGCCCGGGATGGCACTCTCATGCGAGGAGTTTGATGACGGAGCCCACGGAAGCCGGAGTCGGCGGCCCGGTGGCTGCGAAGCCGGAGCCGACCAACAACAGCCTCGGCCAGCCGCCACGTCGACCGAAGTATTCGCGGGTATTGCTCAAGCTCGGTGGCGAAATGTTCGGCGGGGGCCAGGTAGGGCTGGACCCCGATGTGGTGGCGCAGGTGGCCCGGCAGATCGCCGAGGTGGTCCGCGACGGTGTCCAGGTCGCTGTCGTGATCGGCGGCGGCAACTTCTTCCGGGGTGCACAGCTTCAGCAGCGGGGGATGGAGCGCACTCGTTCGGACTACATGGGCATGTTGGGCACCGTGATGAACAGCCTTGCGCTGCAAGACTTCCTGGAGAAGGAAGGCATCGTCACCCGGGTCCAGACCGCGATCACCATGGGGCAAGTGGCCGAGCCTTACCTCCCGTTGCGCGCCGTTCGCCACCTGGAAAAGGGCCGGGTGGTGATTTTCGGGGCCGGTATGGGACTGCCGTACTTCTCCACCGACACCACCGCCGCGCAGCGGGCGCTCGAGATCGGCGCCGAGGTGGTTCTGATGGCCAAGGCGGTCGACGGCGTGTTCTCCGAGGATCCGCGCACAAATCCCGAGGCCAAGCTGATCACGGCGATCAGGCACCGTGAGGTCATCGACCGCGGGCTGCGAGTGGCCGATGCAACCGCGTTCAGCCTGTGCATGGACAATGGCATGCCGATCCTGGTGTTCAACCTGCTGACCAATGGCAATATCGCCCGCGCGGTCGCCGGTGAGAAGATCGGGACGCTGGTCACCACCTGAGGGGAAGACGCGATGATCTGCGCTTGCGACGATGCAGTGTGGGTACCGCACTCTTGCGGGGGACGTAGCGATGAAGAGGAGCGGCGCAAATGATCGACGAGGCTCTCTTCGATGCGGAAGAGAAGATGGAAAAGGCCGTGGCAGTGGCCCGTGACGACTTGTCAACCATCCGGACCGGCCGCGCCAATCCGGGCATGTTCTCCCGGATCACAATCGACTACTACGGCACCAGCACTCCCATCACGCAACTGGCCAGCATCAACGTCCCCGAGGCGCGGCTTGTGGTCATCAAGCCCTACGAGGCCAGCCAGCTAAGTGCCATCGACGCGGCGATTCGCAACTCCGACCTGGGGGTGAATCCGACCAACGACGGCACCCTGATCCGGGTGGCGGTACCCCAACTCACCGAGGAGCGTCGCCGGGAGCTGGTCAAACAGGCCAAAGGCAAGGGGGAGGACGCCAAAGTCTCGGTGCGCAACATCCGTCGCAAAGCGATGGAGGAGCTGCATCGGATCCGCAAGGACGGCGAGGCGGGCGAGGACGAGGTCGGCCGGGCGGAAAAGGATCTGGACAAGACGACCCACCAGTACGTCACCCAGATCGACGAGCTGGTCAAGCACAAAGAAGGCGAGCTGCTGGAGGTCTAGCGGCCGCTCAGCAGCGAAGTCCATCCGGTCCCGTGGCACCTACCGGCGCAGGCACCCCGTCCGAGGAGCCGGCGCACCAGACCAAGAAGACGATGCAGCGGCCGGCGAAGATGACGTCGCGGGCGGGACGCGATCTGCCGGCCGCGATCGTGGTCGGCGTAAGCATCGGCAGCGTTCTCATCGTGACGCTGGTGTTCGCCCCGCGCTACTGGGTGATCCTCGTCGCCGCCGCTACCTTCGTCGCCACGCACGAGGTGGTCCGCCGGCTCCGTGAGGCCGGGTACCTGATCCCGGTGATCCCGCTGCTGGCCGGCGGGCAGGTCACCGTGTGGCTGACCTGGCCGTTCCATGCTGCGGGCGCGCTGGCGGGCTTCGGGGGCACCGTGGTGGTCTGCCTGTTCTGGCGGCTGTTCATGCAGGACAACAGCAAACGGCCGGAGCCGTTCGTCGGTTCGCCGTCGGCGAACTACCTGCGCGACGCGTCCGCCACGGTCTTCCTGGCCGCGTGGGTGCCGCTGTTCGCGTCGTTCGCCGCATTGCTGGTCTACCCGAAAGACGGCGCGGGGCGGGTGTTCTGCCTGATGATCACCGTTGTCGCCTCCGACGTGGGCGGCTACGCCGTGGGGGTGCTGGTCGGCAGGCACCCGATGGTTCCGGCGATCAGCCCGAAGAAGTCCTGGGAGGGGTTCGCCGGTTCGCTGGTCTTCGGGATCACCGCGGCGATCCTGACCGCAACCTTCCTGGCCGGCAAATCACCGTGGATCGGCGCCCTGCTGGGCGTTGTCCTGGTGCTGACGTGCACGCTCGGCGATCTGGTGGAGTCTCAGGTCAAGCGCGACCTCGGCATCAAGGACATGGGTCGCCTGCTGCCCGGCCACGGCGGCCTGATGGATCGGCTCGACGGGGTACTGCCATCGGCGGTCGCGGCCTGGACGGTGCTCACGTTGTTGCCCTGACAGGGCCGATACTGGACATGTCATGGTCCAACAGTTGGTGTTCGCCGAGCCGCGCCCGAACCGCCCGCCGCGGCATCTGGCCGACCTCGACGCAGCCGAGCGCGCGTCGGCGGTCGCAGAGTTGGGCTTGCCGGCCTATCGCGCCAAGCAACTCGCGCACCAGTACTACGGCCGGCTGATTGCCGATCCGCGACAGATGACCGATCTTCCGGCGGCCGTGCGTGACCGCATCGCCGAGGCGATGTTTCCCACGCTGCTCACCGCGGTCTCCGAAGTCACCTGTGACGCCGGTCAGACCCGAAAGACGTTGTGGCGGGCGGTCGATGGTGCCGCGGTCGAGTCGGTGCTGATGCGCTACCCGCAGCGCAACACGGTGTGCATCTCGTCGCAGGCGGGCTGCGGCATGGCCTGCCCGTTCTGCGCGACCGGTCAGGGCGGTTTGACCCGCAATCTGTCCACCGCGGAGATCCTCGAACAGGTTCGTGCCGCCGCCGCGGCCCTGCGCGACGACTTCGGCGATCGGCTGTCCAACGTGGTGTTCATGGGCATGGGGGAGCCGCTGGCCAACTACGCGCGGGTGGTGGCGGCGGTGCGGCGCATCACCGATCCGCCGCCGCACGGTTTCGGCATTTCGGCCCGCTCGGTGACGGTGTCGACGGTCGGTCTCGTCCCGGCGGTTCGCAAGCTTGCCGACGAACGGCTCGGTGTGACCCTGGCGCTGTCGCTGCATGCGCCCGACGACGAACTGCGCGACACGCTGGTCCCGGTCAACAACCGGTGGAAGGTCGCCGAGGCGCTCGACGCCGCCCGCTATTACGCCGATGTGACCGGCCGCCGTGTCTCTGTCGAGTACGCGCTGATCCGCGACGTCAACGATCAACCATGGCGGGCCGACCTGCTGGGCGAACGGCTGCATCGTGCCCTAGGGCCGCTCGTGCATGTGAATCTCATCCCGCTCAATCCGACCCCTGGCAGTGCGTGGGACGCTAGCCCCAAGGCGGTGGAGCGGGAGTTCGTGCGGCGGGTCCGGTCGAAGGGGGTGTCGTGCACGGTGCGCGACACCCGCGGCCGCGAGATCAGCGCCGCCTGCGGACAGCTGGCCGCCGAAGGCGGGCGGCGGTAGCGCAGGCGAATCAGCGGGGGCCTGCGGACAGCTGGCCGCCGAAGGCGGGCGGCGGTAGCGCAGGCGAATCAGCGGGGGCCTGCGGACGGCTGGCCGCCGAAGGCGGGCGGCGGTAGCGCAGGCGAATCAGCGGGGGAGGCTGAGCCGGCGTGCTGAACCAGACGGGCGGCTATCACGTCAGTAAGGCGTAACTCCAGCAAATGAGGTATGCCATGACTATTCGTTTGACAGCCCGGCTCAAATCGTTTGCCGCGGGTCTGGTGGCGTTCGCTCTGATATTCGGCCTGGGTAATGCACCACGCGCGCTGGCTGCAGACGATCGTCTGCAGTTCACCGGAATCACCCTCAGCGGTGCGCCGTTCAACGGCGCCAGCCTGCAGGGGAAGCCGGCGGTGTTGTGGTTCTGGACCCCGTGGTGTCCGTTCTGCAACGCTGAAGCGCCTGGCGTTAGTCAGGTGGCGGCCGCCAATCCGGGCGTTACCTTTGTCGGCGTCGCGGCGCATTCCGATGTGGGTGCGATGCAGAACTTTGTCTCCAAGTACAACCTGAACTTCACCAACCTCAACGACGCCGATGGCTCGATCTGGGCCCGCTACAGCGTGCCCTGGCAGCCGGCGTACGCCTTCTATCGGGCGGACGGCAGCTCGACGTTCGTCAACAGCCCCACCTCGGCAATGTCTCAGCAGGAGCTGTCCGGCCGGGTCGCCGCGCTGAAGTCCTGACCGCGTGGATCAGGGTCTCGTCGGTCTGGCTTTCGCCGCCGGATTGGTGTCGGCGCTGAACCCGTGTGGGTTTGCCATGCTGCCCGCGTACCTACTCCTGGTGGTGCGCGGGCAGCAGTCCGGCGCACGGTCGGGGGTGCCGCTGGGTTTGGCATCGGTCGGCCGGGCACTGACAGCCACCGTCGGGATGGGGCTCGGCTTCCTGACGGTGTTCGGATTGTTCGGCGTGCTGACCATATCGGCGGCCACGGCCGTGCAGCGCTATCTGCCATACGGAACCGTAGTAATCGGTCTTCTGCTTGTCGCGCTTGGGGTTTGGCTGCTGTTGGGTCGGAAACTGTCGGCACTGACGCCTCGGCAACTCGGACCGCGATGGGCTCCGAGTGTGCGACTGGGCTCGATGTATGGGTACGGCGTCAGCTATGCGATCGCGTCGCTGTCGTGCACCATTGGACCGTTCGTGGCGGTCACCGCCGCTGGCGTGCGGAGTGGATCGGTCGTCACGGGCGCGTCGATCTATCTCGCCTATGTGGCGGGGCTGACCTTGGTCGTCGGCGTACTTGCCATCGCCGCGGCGACGGCGAGCTCGGCGATGGCCGACCGGGTGCGGCGGATCTTGCCGTTCGTCAACCGGATCAGTGGAGCGCTGCTGGTGGTGGTCGGGCTGTACGTGGCCTACTACGGCCGCTACGAGCTGCGTCTGTTCGATTCCGGGACAAATCCCCGGGACGCGGTGATCACCGCGGCCGGTCGCCTGCAAGGCGTGCTGGCCGGCTGGGTGCACCAACATGGTTCTTTGCCGTGGGTCGTGGCGTTATTCGTGCTGGTGGTCGGCGCACTCGCCAGCGCTTGGTACCGACGGGCACGACGCTAGATGGCGACACCTGGCGGGTGACCCTGCGGCTTCCCGATGGACTTCGGAAGGCGGTCGAGGCGGCCGCCCGCCGTGACGGCGCGTCACTGAACTCCTGGCTGTGCCAACCCAGCCCGAGCCCGGCCGTCGCGCCCGAACGTCGGGTCATCGTGTAACCGGCTGGGCGCGCTGACACCACGCCGACACCATTCCAGAAGGGACCGAACATGCCGACCTTTGCGACTCCCGAACCGATTGCCGTGCGGATCAGGTTCGCGGGCGGAAGTGGCGATGTCGAGGGGGCGGGTGACGCTACCTGAGCCAGCCGCGGCGGCGGCCCCACAGGTCGCGGACCAGGACAAAGAGCGATAGTGCGGCGAACCCGATTAGGTACCAGTCCTCGATGTGGCCGACGTGGTTGCCGCGCAGCATCGCCAGCAGGAACACGATTGCCACCAAGCCGGCGATGCGCCAGGTGCGGTAATTGATCCTGCTCCACCCCCACGCCGCGGATGGCACCTCAGCGACGTCGACACCGTTGAAGCGCTCCACCTCGGTACTGGCCACGGCAAATCCCTTTCGGATCGGATTGTCGATGCCCGGACATTCTGGGACATTCTGGCACACACCCCGCGCGAAGTCGGCACCACCAATCCGATCCAAAAGGCTCCGCTGATCCTTTGGCGGCGCCTAGTTCGGCGGCATCAGCACGGTGTCGATCATGTACACCTGCGCGTTGGCGGTCTGTACACCACCGCAGACGACCGACGCGTTGTTCACCCGCAGGTTGCCGCCCGAACCGGTCACGGTGAGCGACGCGCCCTGAACCGTGGCGTGTGTGCCCGCGGCCTGAGCCGGGCTGAGCTGCCCGGAAACCACGTGGTAGGTCAGGATTTTCGTGAGCAGGGGTGCATTGGTTTTGAGTGAGTCGAGCGTCGCCTGGTCGAGCTTGGCGAACGCCTGATCGGTGGGGGCGAAGACGGTGTACTGGCCGTTGTTGAGCGTGTCCACCAGATTCACCTGCGGGTTCAGCTTGCCCGACAGCGCGGAAGTCAGCGTCGTCAGCATCGGGTTGTTCGACGCCGCGACCGCGACCGGATCGGCGGCCATCCCCGCAACCGAACCCGGCCCCGTGGGCACCTGCTGGGCGTAAGCGGCGCAGCCCGCGCCTACCAGATCGGTGGCGGGGCTGGCCGCCGCCGTCGGGACGGCCGCGACGGAAAGACCCACGGCCGCGGCCGCGGCAATGGTGGTTACCGTCATTACTTTTCTGGGCGCCCTGTTGTGCAACCTCATGGCCGTTGACTCCTCGGTGATTGTCGGCGGCGGTGTTGTCCGCCGGTTTTGTCTGACATGAATGATTCGGAGCCGCGGGCGTTGCGGATTGGTGTTCGGCAAAAGGAATTAACCGGGCAAAGGAATTAACCGTAAGTGAACGAATAAACCTCGAGCCCGGGGGCTGGGTCGCAACTCGAGCGTCCCGGTGCTTACTCCGTCGCCGCCGACGATCTGGTGGGATGTGGGGGGCGCCGGAGAAGAACACCACCGGCAGCACCGGCAGGATGCAGGGGGATATCCCGGTGATCAGGCCTCCGACGAGGCCGATGAGCGCGAGCGTCACCACACTGTGTATTCGAAGCCGCAGCCGCCGGGGATCGGCCCTGTCCGTAGTGCTTGCCTTGTTGTGACGCGGACCTCGCCCCGCGGCGAGGCCCGCACACCTTATTCGGCGCCGATCGGGTCTTGGATGTGATGAAGTTCCGGTTCGGCTGCGCGGCCCGCCGCCGTACATGGCCCGGTTCGTCGCCGGGCGGCACAATGAGTGAGTGACCAACCCGACGGCTCGAGCGGATGCCGGGGGTCGACTGCGCGTTCTGGTGCTGGGCAGCACCGGCTCGATCGGCACCCAGGCGCTGGAGGTCATCGCCGCCAACCCGGACCGGTTCGAGGTGGTGGGCCTGGCCGCCGGCGGTGCGAACCCCGACGTGCTGCTGCGGCAGCGCGCCGAGACCGGCGTCACCAACATCGCCGTCGCCGATGAGCGCGCCGCCCAGCGCGTCGGTGACGTGCCCTTCACCGGGCCCGAGGCCGTCACCCGCCTGGTCGAAGAGACCCAGGCCGACGTCGTCCTCAACGCGCTGGTGGGAGCATTGGGCCTGCGACCGACCCTGGCCGCACTCGAATCGGGGGCGCGGCTGGCCCTGGCGAACAAGGAATCGCTGATCGCCGGCGGTCCACTGGTATTGCGGGCGGCGCGGCCCGGTCAAATCGTTCCGGTCGACTCCGAACACTCCGCGCTCGCTCAGTGCCTGCGTGGCGGTACCCTCGACGAGGTCGCCAAGCTGGTGCTCACCGCCTCGGGTGGGCCGTTTCGCGGCTGGGCCGCCGCCGAGCTCGAGGGCGTCACCCCCGAGCAGGCCGGCGCCCACCCGACCTGGTCGATGGGGCCGATGAACACGTTGAACTCGGCGTCGCTGGTCAACAAAGGTCTCGAGCTGATCGAGACCCACTTGCTTTTCGGCGTCCCGTACGACCGCATCGAGGTGGTTGTCCACCCGCAGTCGATCGTGCATTCCATGGTCACCTTCATCGACGGCTCCACACTCGCGCAGGCCAGCCCGCCGGATATGAAGCTGCCCATCTCGTTGGCCTTGGGGTGGCCGCGCCGGGTGGCGGGGGCGGCCGCCTGGTGCGACTTCAGCACCGCTTCTAGCTGGGAATTCGAGCCGCTGGACAGTGACGTTTTCCCCGCGGTCGACCTGGCCCGGCACGCCGGACAGGCCGGCGGCTGCATGACCGCCGTCTACAACGCCGCCAACGAAGAGGCGGCGCAGGCATTCCTCGAAGGCCGGATCGGCTTCCCCGCCATCGTCAAAACCATCGCCGACGTGCTGCACGCCGCAGACCAATGGGTGGTTTCACCCGCTAACGTGGATGAGGTACTGGACGCGCAGCGCTGGGCGCGTGAGCGCGCGCAGCGCGCCATCGCAACCGCGAGCCCCGCGGTGGCCTCCGACAAGGTCGCCGGAATGGTTCTAGAAAGGTCGTAACAGCTTCATGATGTTCGCCATTGGCATTGTGCTGTTCGCGCTGGCCATCCTGATCTCGGTGGCGCTGCACGAGTGCGGGCACATGTGGGTCGCCCGCGCCACCGGCATGAAGGTGCGCCGATATTTCGTCGGCTTCGGGCCCACCCTGTGGTCCACCCGGCGCGGCGAGACCGAATACGGCCTCAAGGCCGTCCCACTGGGCGGCTTCTGCGATATCGCCGGGATGACGACGGTCGAGGAACTGGCACCCGACGAGACCGACCGCGCGATGTACAAGCAGGCCACCTGGAAGCGGGTCGCGGTGCTGTTCGCCGGCCCCGGCATGAACTTCGTGATCTGCCTGGTCTTGACCTACGGCATCGCGCTGGTCTGGGGGCTGCCCAACCTGCATCCTGACACCAGGGCTGTGATCGGCGAAACCGCTTGTGTCGCACCGGAAGTAAGCCCGGGCAAGGTCGGGAACTGCGACGGGCCCGGTCCGGCGGCGCTCGCCGGAATCCGTCCCGGCGACGTCGTCGTCAGGGTCGGTGACACCCCGGTGTCCACCTTCGAGGACATGGCCGCTGCGGTCCGAAAGGTGCACGGCACCGTGCCGGTGGTGGTCGAGCGCAACGGCACCCCGATCACCACGTACGTCGATGTCACGCCCACCCAGCGGTTCCTTTCCAAGGGGCAGGGAAGCCAACCGGAACCGTCGACCGTCGGCGCCATCGGCGTCGGCGCTCCCAGGCTCGCGCCCACCCATTACGGCGTGCTCACCGCGATACCTGCCACGGTCGCCTTCGCCGGCGACCTGACCGCGGAGGTGGGCAAGGCGCTCGTCACGCTCCCGACCAAGGTGGGTGCCCTGGTGCACGCCATCGGCGGCGGTCAGCGCGACCCGCAGACACCGATGAGCGTCGTGGGGGCCAGCATCATCGGCGGCGACACGGTCGACCACGGGCTATGGGTGGCGTTCTGGTTCTTCCTGGCCCAGCTGAACCTGATTCTGGGCGCGATCAACCTGGTGCCGCTGCTGCCCTTCGACGGCGGTCACATCGCCATCGCCGTGTTCGAGAAGATCCGCAACATGATCCGGTCGGCTCGTGGCATGGTCGCCGCCGCGCCGGTGAACTACCTCAAACTCATGCCGGCGACGTACGTGGTTTTGGTGTTCGTCGTCGGGTACATGCTGCTGACCGTGACCGCGGATCTGGTCAATCCGATCAGGCTCTTCCAGTGATCAACCAAAGGAATCGATAACAGTGACTGTTGGCCTGGGCATGCCGGACGCTCCCGCGCCCACGCTTGCCCCCCGGCGCAAAACGCGCCAACTGATGGTCCGCGACGTCGGGGTCGGCAGCGACTATCCGATCTCGGTGCAGTCGATGTGCACCACCAAGACCCATGATGTCAACTCGACGCTGCAGCAGATCGCCGAACTGACCACCGCCGGCTGTGACATCGTGCGGGTGGCCTGCCCGCGCCAGGAAGACGCCGACGCGCTGGCCGCGATCGCCAAGAAAAGCCAGATCCCGGTGATCGCCGACATCCACTTCCAGCCCAAGTACATCTTTGCGGCCATCGACGCCGGGTGCGCGGCCGTGCGGGTGAATCCCGGCAACATCAAGGAGTTCGACGGCCGGGTCGGCGAGGTCGCCAAAGCCGCGGCCGCGGCGGGCATCCCGATCCGCATCGGCGTCAACGCCGGCTCGCTGGACAAGCGATTCCTGGAGAAGTACGGCAAGGCCACACCCGAGGCGCTCGTCGAGTCGGCGCTGTGGGAGGCCTCGCTGTTCGAGGAACACGGCTTCGGCAACATCAAGATCAGCGTCAAGCACAACGACCCGGTGGTGATGGTCGCCGCCTACGAGATGCTGGCGGCCAAGTGCGACTACCCGCTGCACCTCGGGGTCACCGAGGCCGGTCCCGCCTTCCAGGGCACCATCAAGTCCGCGGTCGCCTTCGGCGCGCTGCTGTCCAGGGGCATCGGCGACACGATTCGCGTGTCGCTGTCGGCGCCACCGGTCGAGGAAGTCAAGGTCGGCAACCAGATCCTCGAGTCGCTGAACCTGCGGCCGCGCACGCTGGAGATCGTGTCCTGCCCGTCGTGCGGCCGCGCGCAGGTAGACGTCTACACGCTGGCCAACGAGGTCACCGCCGGCCTGGAGGGTCTCGACGTGCCACTGCGGGTCGCCGTGATGGGCTGCGTCGTCAACGGCCCGGGGGAGGCCCGCGAGGCCGACCTCGGCGTCGCGTCCGGAAATGGCAAGGGACAGATCTTCGTTCGCGGCGAGGTGATCAAGACGGTGCCGGAATCGCAGATCGTCGAGACGCTGATCGAGGAGGCCATGCGGATCGCGTCGCAAATGGAAACCGATCGTGGAACAGAAGCGAGCGGTTCGCCTATTGTGACCGTAAGCTGATAGGGGCCGGTGCCCTGTCACTGGCCCTCAGTTCGCACCACAGAGAGTTCGCCAGATGTCGGCTCCGCCCATCTTCCGCCTTGTCGGCGACCGGCGGGTGTCCGTGGTGCGCGACGCGGCCGCGGTGTGGCGCGTGTTTCACGACGACCCGGTCGGCTCCTGCATGGTCGCGGCCCGGGTCGCCGACCACGGCATCGACCCCAATTCGATCGGCGGGGAACTGTGGACGCGCCGCGGTGTGGAGGAGTCGCTGTGCTTTGCCGGCGCCAACCTCATTCCGCTGCGCGGCACACCGGCGGATTTGAACGCTTTCGCCGACGAGGCGATGAGCGGGACGCGGCGCTGTTCGTCATTGGTCGGCAGGGCCGACCTGGTAATGCCGATGTGGGAGCGGCTCGAGCCGGCCTGGGGCCCGGCGCGGGACGTGCGTGACCGCCAGCCGCTGATGGCCTTGTCCAGCCACCCGAGCTGCGACATCGATCCAGAAGTGCGCCAGGTCCGCCCCGACGAGCTGGACGCCTACCTGGTGGCCGCCGTCGACATGTTCATCGGCGAAGTGGGCGTCGACCCACGGCTCGGCGACGGTGGTCGCGGTTACCGCCGGCGGGTGGCCAGCCTGATCGCGGCCGGCCGGGCCTGGGCTCGCTTCGACCACGGCGAGGTCATCTTCAAGGCCGAGGTGGGATCGCAGTCTCCGGGCGTCGGTCAGATCCAGGGCGTGTGGGTGCACCCGGAGTGGCGAGGCCTGGGCCTGGGCACCGCCGGCACCGCAACGGTGGCCGCCGTGATCGTGGGAAGCGGTCGGACCGCCAGCCTCTATGTGAACAGCTTCAACACAGTCGCCCGCGCGGCGTACGCCCGGGTTGGCTTCGCCGAGGTCGGCGCGTTCGCAACGGTGCTGCTCGACTAACCTCGGGGCGGTTCCGCGAATTCGCTTCTGCGCCGAGATCGACGCCAACGCGGAAAAGTGCCGATTGCCCGTGACGGTGGCGTCGATCTCGACGCAGTGATGACTAAAGATTAGACGTCGTCACGATTGGGTCTCGGTGTGTCGGCGGCGGAGTCGACGGCAGGCTTCATAACATCAGTAACGATGGTAACTAAGGTATCACTAGTCTCATTGACCACATGCGTGGCCACCTGCGCGGCGCTCGCCCTGTCGGGCTGCACCCCGCGGCCGGACGGGCCGGGGCCCGCCGCCGAGAAGTTCTTCGGCGCCCTCGCGATCGGAGACACCGCGACGGCCGCCCAACTCAGCGACAACCCCAACGAGGCCCGCGAATCGCTCAACGCGGCCTGGGCGGGACTGCAGGCAAGCCACCTGGATGCGCAGATCCTCAACACCAAGTACGCCGAGGACACCGGCACGGTCACCTACCGCTTCACCTGGCATCTGCCCAAGAACCGGAACTGGACTTACGACGGCCAGCTGCGGATGGCGCGCGACGAGGGGCGCTGGGAGGTGCGGTGGGCCGCCAACGGGCTGCACCCCAAGTTGGGGGAGCATCAGACGTTCGCGTTGCGGGCCGACCCGCCGCGGCGGGCATCGGTGAACGAACTCGGCGGCAGTGACGTGCTGGCGCCGGGCTACCTGTATCACTACACGCTGGACGCCACCCAAGCCGGACCCGCCCTGATCGGGACGGCGCACGCGATCGTGGACGTGTTGCACCCCTTCAACAACACCCTGAACGATCCGCAGCTGCTGGCCGAGCAGGCCAGCTCCACCACCGATGCGGTGGACCTGGTGACGCTGCATCCCGACGACAACGACAAGGTGTTTCCGGCGATCGGCAGGCTGCCCGGCATCGTGGTCACACCCCAGGCGGACATGCTGCCGACCGACCCGCATTTCGCGCCGGCCGTCATCAGCGCGGTGAAGAAGGCCGTGATCGACCAACTCGACGGCCAGGCCGGCTGGCGCGTGGTCAGCGTCAACCAGAACGGTGTCGACGTCGCCGTGCTGCACGAGGTCGAGGGGTCGCCGGCGCCGTCGGTCTCGATCACCCTGGACCGGGTGGTGCAGAATGCCGCCCAGCACGCGGTGGACACCCGGGGCGGCAAGGCGATGATCGTCGTCATCAAGCCGTCGACGGGGGAGATCCTGGCCATCGCGCAGAACGCCGGCGCCGACGCCGACGGGCTGCTGGCCACCACCGGGCTGTTCCCGCCCGGGTCGACCTTCAAGATGATCACCGCCGGCGCCGCCATCGACCGCGACATGGCCACGCCCAACACGATGCTCGGCTGCCCGGGCCATATTGACATCGGGCACCGCACCATCCCCAACTACGGAGGCTTCGACCTCGGCGTGGTGCCCATGTCGCGCGCGTTCGCCAGTTCCTGCAACACCACCTTCGCCGAGTTGGGCAGCAAAATGCCGCCCCGCGGCCTGACCCAGGCGGCTTCCCAGTACGGGATCGGGCTCGACTACCAGGTCGAGGGAATCACCACGGTGACCGGGTCGGTGCCGCCGACGGTGGACCTCGCCGAGCGCACCGAGGACGGTTTCGGCCAGGGCAAGGTGCTGGCCAGTCCGTTCGGCATGGCCCTGGTGGCGGCCACGGTCGCCGCCGGGAAAACCCCGGTGCCGCAGCTGATCGCCGGGCGGCCGACGGTCGTCGAGGGCCCGAACATCCCGGCCACCCCGATCTCGCCGAAGATGGTCGACGCGCTGCGGCCGATGATGCGGCTGGTGGTGACCAATGGGACGGCCAAGGAGATCGTCGGCTGCGGGGCGGTGTACGGGAAGACCGGCGAGGCCGAGTTCCCCGGCGGATCACATTCCTGGTTCGCCGGGTACCGCGGCGATCTGGCGTTCGCATCGCTGATCGTCGGGGGCGGCGGCTCGGAATACGCGGTCCGGATGACCAAGGTGATGTTCGAGTCGCTGCCGCGGGACTTCCTGGCCTAGACCTTTTGGGGACCGTTTGGGGCCCGTTCGGCGGCTCCGCCCACCCGGTTCCCGCCGGCGGTAAGTTTGGGACGGGTGACAGAGCGTCAGGAAAGGCCATGACTGAGACCGGTGGAGACATGGTGGCGTTGCGGGTGTCGGACGCCGACCGCAACGGCACCATGCGGCGATTGCACAACGCCGTCGCGCTTGGGCTGATCGACATCGACGAGTTCGAGCAGCGCTCGTCACAAGTCTCCTACGCGCGCACGCGGGGCGAGCTGGACGGGCTTGTCGACGACCTCCCCGGTCCTGGCGCCATCGTCACCTCCGCGGCCGACCGGGTGGAACTGCGGGGCTGGGCGGGGCCGTTGAAGCGGCACGGGGAGTGGACCGTGCCGACGCGCCTGGCGCTGGTACGCCGGCTGGGTTCGATCGAGCTCGACCTCACCAAGGCCCGATTCGCCGGACCGGTGGTGGTCATCGAACTCGACATGCGATTCGGCTCGGTGGAGATCCGTTTGCCCGACGGCGCCAGCGCCTCGATCGACGACATCGAGGTCTACGTGGGCAGTGCCAGCGACCGCCGCAAGGACGCACCGGGCGAAGGACGACCGCACGTGGTGTTTACCGGCCGGGTGGTGTGCGGCTCGGTGATGATCCGGGGACCGCGCCGTTCGCTGCTGCGCCGCCACAGGGTTTGACGGCCAGCACGCTCTGACGGTGGCAGAACCGGCGAATTGCCGCCGCACGTTCACCGCCCCTTGCGCTGACGCGCACCCGATGGATAGGGCGTGATTAAGCTGGTCGGCATGCCCGCCCGCACCGCGCTGTCCCCCGGAGTGTTGTCCCCGACGCTGCCGGTGCCCAGCAGCATCTCCCGTCCGGAATACGTCGGCAAGCCGACGGCCCAGGAGGGTACCGAGCCCTGGGTGCAGACGCCGGAGGTGATCGAGAAGATGCGGGTCGCCGGC
Source organism: uncultured Actinomycetota bacterium (assembly GCA_963785625.1). Lineage (GTDB taxonomy): Bacteria > Actinomycetota > Actinomycetes > Mycobacteriales > Mycobacteriaceae > Mycobacterium. Next base: position 281,163 of record CAWAWC010000007.1, read on the forward strand.
CGGGTCGCGGCCGGCGCGCTCGCCGCGGCGGGCAACGCCGTCGCGCCCGGGGTGACGACCGACCAACTGGACCGCATCGCGCACGACTACATGGTCGACCACGGCGCCTACCCGTCGACCCTGGGTTACCGGGGATTCCCCAAGTCGTGCTGCACGTCGCTCAACGAGGTCATCTGCCACGGCATCCCGGACTCGACGGTGATCGAGGATGGCGACATCGTCAACATCGACGTCACCGCCTATATCGACGGCGTGCACGGCGACACCAACGCCACTTTCCTGGCCGGTGACGTCTCCGAGGAGCACCGGCTGCTCGTGGAGCGAACCCGGGAGGCGACGATGCGGGCAATCAACGCCGTCAAACCGGGGCGTGCGTTGTCGGTAGTCGGCCGCGTCATCGAGGCCTACGCAAACCGCTTCGGCTACAACGTCGTTCGTGACTTCACCGGCCACGGCATCGGCACCACCTTCCACAACGGCCTGGTCGTGCTGCACTACGACCAGCCGGCGGTGTCGACGATCATGCAGCCGGGGATGACGTTCACCATCGAACCGATGATCAATCTCGGCGGGCTGGACTACGAGATCTGGGACGACGGCTGGACCGTGGTCACCAAGGACCGCAAGTGGACCGCCCAGTTCGAGCACACCCTGCTGGTCACCGACACCGGCGTCGAGATCCTCACGCTACCGTGAGTTTCCCCGCGCGAGCAGACGCAAAAGCCCCTCATTTCGTCCCGAAATGGGGGCTTTTGCGTCTCCTCGCCATAAACCGGTGAGCGGGGCCCTGCTGGTTGCCGGCACCAGCTCCGACGCCGGGAAATCCGTGCTGGTGGCGGGACTGTGCCGGTTGTTGGCGCGCGGCGGGACCCGGGTCGCGCCGTTCAAGGCGCAGAACATGTCCAACAACTCCGTGGTCACCGTCGAGGGCGGCGAGATCGGCCGGGCCCAGGCCATCCAGGCGCGGGCGGCGGGTCTCGAGCCCAGCGTGCGGTTCAACCCAATCCTTCTCAAACCCGGCGGTGACCGGAGTTCGCAGCTGGTGATCCGGGGCCGGGTCGCCGAATCCGTCACCGCCGCAGGGTATGTCACGCACCGCGACCGGCTCGCCGGCATCGTCCTCGACGAGCTGGCCGGCTTGCGCGACGAGTTCGAGGCCGTGATCTGTGAGGGGGCCGGATCGCCGGCCGAAATCAACTTGCGGGCAACCGATTTGGCCAACATGGGTTTAGCCAGGGCCGCGAACTTGCCGGTGGTCTTGGTCGGCGATATCGACCGCGGCGGCCTGCTTGCTCACCTATTCGGGACGGTGGCGGTGCTCGAGCCCGACGACCAGGCGCTCATCGCCGGCTTCGTGGTCAACAAGTTCCGCGGTGATCCCGCACTGCTGGAACCGGGGCTGCAGCAACTGCACGCCATGACGGGTCGCCCCACGTACGGGGTGCTGCCCTATGTCGACGAGCTCTGGCTGGACGCGGAGGACTCGCTGTCGGTGGTCCCGCACCGCGTCGTCGGCAGGCCGGCACCACCGCGCGGCAGCGAGTGGCTGCGGGTTGCCGCAGTCCGGTTGCCGCGGATCTCCAACTCCACCGACGTCGAGGCGCTCGCGTGCGAGCCCGGGGTGCTGGTGCGCTGGGTGAGCGACCCCGCGGACGTGGCCGACGCCGACCTCATCGTCGTTCCGGGCAGCAAGGCCACCATCGCCGATCTGTCGTGGCTGCACGAGCGCGGCCTGGCCGGCGCGATCGCCGACCACGCGCGGGCGGGTAAGCCGCTGCTGGGCATCTGTGGGGGATTCCAGATGCTGTGCCGGCGCATCGACGACTCGGTGGAATCCCGGGTGGGGGGGGTCACCGGGTTGGGGCTGCTGGATGCCGACATCGCGTTCGACAAAACCAAGACACTGCGCCGCTGGCGCAGTCCGGTCACCGGATACGAAATCCATCACGGCCGCCTGTCGCGGTGTGCCGAGGAGGCCTGGTTCGAGGTGGACTCCGAATCGCACGGGATCGCGCGCGGCGCGGTTTTCGGCACCCATTGGCACGGCCTGCTGGACAATGACGAGTTCCGTCGCGCCTGGCTGACCGGGGTCGCCGCAGCGGCCGGGCGGAGCGGCTTCGTCGTCGCCGCCGACACCGACGTCGCGGCCCGGCGCGACGCGCAGCTGGACGCGATCGCGGACATACTGGCAGACCATCTCGACGTCGCCGCCGTCCTGGATTTGCTGGACGGACCCCCACCGCGGCGTCCGCAGATCGCGAGTGGGCTGCGACGCTAGCGCGGCGACGGCCCAGGAGGTCGAGGTCACTTCCCGCTCGCGGGCCGATTCGCGGTACCGTTCGGGAGTGCCCTCGATGATGACCACGCTCGACGGGTTCCCCGTCCCAGTGGCGGTGGCCGGTCCGGAGAAGGGCGTCGTCGTACTCATTCTGGGCGACGAGCAGCGTTCGCCCCTCGCTTACGACGCGGTGTGCGAACGACTGCACACCGCATCGCTGCGGACCGTCGTCATCGGATTGGACCCGCGGCTGACCGCCAAGTTGGTGGTCGGCATCCTCGACGCGCTGGGGGTCGCATGGGCCGTCGTGGTCGGCGACCGCGCCGGTGGCGAACTGGCCTGGGAGCTGGCGGCAACAAAATTGGGCCGGTTCGTCGGGCTGGTGGTGATCGACCGGGGACATCCGCGGGTGGCCAACTGCGAGGGCGTGGTCCTCGACGAACACTGCCCGCCGGTCGAGGTGGGCACCACCGTGCTGGTCAGTTCCCCGGCCGCGCGCAAGGTCGCCCGCAACAGCGAGCGGTTCGTTTACTCCGACTACCGCGTGGTGGACCTCGGCCGGCGCGCCGTCCAGGAGTCGACCGCTCAGTTGGCCGCCGAGATCGTGTTGCGCACCAGCAACTGGTAGCGGCTCCTGGTTGACTAAACTGCATGGCTCGCAGGGACAACATGGAAAGCACGGACGGTGCTGCGACCCCGCTGCCGCTGGCCGCGTTGGATGAGCTCGTCGGCATCGGCGAGGTCGACACCGTCATCGTGGCGTTCACCGACATGCAGGGCAGGCTCGTCGGCAAGCGGGTGTCGGCGCGGCTCTTCGTCGACGACGTCGCCGCTCACGGCGCCGAGTGCTGCAGCTACCTGCTGGCCGTCGACGTCGAGATGAACACCGTGGCCGGTTATGCCATGTCGAGCTGGGACACCGGCTACGGCGACATGGTGATGACGCCGGACCTGTCCACCCTGCGGCTCATTCCCTGGTTGCCCGGCACCGCCCTGGTCATCGCCGATCTGGCCTGGGCCGACGGCGCCGCGGTGGCGGTGTCACCCCGCGCCGTTCTGCGCCGCCAGCTCGACCGGCTGGCCGGGCGCGGGCTGGTCGCCGATGTCGCCACCGAGCTGGAGTTCCTCGTGTTCGACGAGCCGTATCGGCAGGCGTGGGCCAGCGGCTACCGGGGGCTGACCCCCGCCAGCGATTACAACATCGACTACGCGGTGCTGGCGTCGTCGCGGATGGAACCGCTGCTGCGCGACATCCGGCAGGGAATGCGGGGCGCCGGCCTGCAGTTCGAGGCCGTCAAGGGCGAGTGCAACAAGGGCCAGCAGGAGATCGGGTTCCGCTACGACGAGGCCCTGGTCACCTGCGACAACCACGCCATCTACAAGAACGGCGCCAAGGAAATCGCCGACCAGCACGGCAAGAGCCTGACCTTCATGGCGAAATACGATGAGCGCGAAGGTAATAGCTGCCACATCCACCTCTCGCTGCGCGACAGGGATGGCGCCGCGGTGTTCTCCGACGACAGCCGCCCCCACGGCATGTCGGCGACCTTTGGCGGGTTCGTCGCCGGCCTGCTGACCACCCTGCGGGAGTTGACGTTGTTCCATGCGCCGAACATCAACTCCTACAAGCGTTTTGCCGACGGCAGCTTCGCGCCCACGGCCGTGGCCTGGGGCCTGGACAATCGCACCTGCGCGCTGCGCGTGGTCGGCCACGGGCGCAACACCCGCGTCGAATGCCGGGTTCCCGGCGGTGACGTCAACCCTTACCTGGCGGTGGCGGCGCTGATCGCCGGAGGCCTGTACGGTGTCGACAAGGGACTGCAGTTACCAGATCCCTGCGCGGGCAATGCGTATGAGGCAGCCGGTGTCGAGCGGCTGCCCGCCACGCTGGCCGATGCGGCGGCGTTGTTCGAAGGGTCGGCGCTCGCGCGGGAGGCGTTCGGCGACGACGTCGTCGCGCATTACCTGAACAACGCGCGCGTGGAGGTGGCGGCGTTCAACGCGGCGGTCACGGATTGGGAGAGGATGCGGGGTTTTGAACGCCTCTAGGCCGGGGCCGGTGGTCGGCCTGACCACATACCTGGACCGGGCGCAGATGGGCGTCTGGGACGTCTGCGCGGGCGTGCTGCCGGCCAACTACTTCCAGGGTGTCACGATGGCCGGCGGCATCGCGGTGCTGCTGCCCCCGCAGCCGGCTGACCCGGAGATCGCCGACCGGGTGCTCGACCGGCTGGACGGTCTGGTGATCACCGGCGGCAAGGACATCGACCCCGACGTCTACGGTCAGCGACCGCACCCGGACACCGACAAGCCGAGCCGCCTGCGCGACGCCTGGGAACTCGCGCTGTTGCACGGCGCGCTGGCACGGGGGCTGCCGGTGCTGGGCATCTGCCGCGGCGCCCAGGTGCTCAACGTCGCGTTCGGTGGGACGCTGCACCAAAACCTGCCCGACGTGCTCGGGCACAGCAGGCATCGGGCGGGCAATGCGGTGTTCAACTCGTTGCCGGTGCGCACGGTCGCCGGCACGCGGCTGGCCGCATTGCTGGGGGAAACGGCCGAGGCGAGTTGTTACCACCACCAGGCGGTCGACAAGGTCGGCGAGGGTCTGGTGGTCAGCGCGTGGGACGCCGACGGGGTGGTCGAGGCGCTGGAGGCGCCTGGGGACAATTTCGCGCTCGCGGTGCAGTGGCATCCCGAGGAACGTCTCGACGATCTGCGGCTGTTCTCGGCCATCGTCGACGCGGCGCGGTCGTATGCGGACAGCCGATGACCGGGTCACGACTGGTCAACCCCGCGACCGAGGAAGTCTTGCGATCGGTCGACCACGTCGACGCCGCCGGGGTTGATCACGCGGTGCGGCGCGCGCGGGCGGCCCAGCGGCGGTGGGCGGCGTTGCCGCCGACGCACCGGGCGGAGGGGCTGCGGGCGTTCGCCGCGGTCGTCGACGCCCACATCGAGGAACTCGCCGCGCTCGAGGTGGCCAACTCGGGACACCCCATCGCCTCGGCCGAATCGGAGGCCCGTCAGGTCCGCGACGTGCTGACGTTCTATGCCGCCAGCCCGGAACGCCTGTCCGGCAAGCAGATTCCCGTTGCGGGTGGGCTCGACGTGACCTTCAACGAGCCGCTGGGCGTGGTCGGCGTGATCACGCCGTGGAACTTCCCGATGGTGATCGCGTCCTGGGGCATCGCACCGGCGCTGGCCGCGGGCAACGCCGTGCTGGTCAAACCCGCCGAGCGGACGCCATTGACCACGATGCGAATCGGCGAGTTGGCGGTCGAGGCCGGGCTGGACGAAGACCTGCTGCAGGTGCTGCCCGGAGAGGGCGCGGTGGTCGGGGAGCGTTTCGTCACGCATCCGGAGATCCGCAAGATCGTGTTCACCGGGTCCACCGAGGTCGGCAAGGCGGTGATGGCCAAAGCGGCCGCTCAGGTCAAGCGGGTGACGCTGGAACTCGGCGGCAAGAGCGCCAACATCGTCTTCGCCGACTGCGACCTGGAGCGCGCCGCGGCGACCGCGCCGGCCGGGGCGTTCGACAACGCCGGGCAGGACTGCTGCGCCCGCAGTCGGATCCTGGTGCAGCGCAGCGTGTATGACCGCTTCATGGAGCTGCTGGAGCCGGCGGTGCGCGGCGTCGTCGTCGGGGACCCGCGATCCCGCGACACCGAGATGGGCCCGCTGGTGTCGGCCGCGCACCGCGACAAGGTGGCCTCCTACGTGCCCGACGGCGCGCCGATCGCGTTTCGGGGCACGGCCCCGTCCGGACCCGGATTTTGGTTCCCGCCAACGGTTTTAACCCCGGGTCGCACTGATCGCGCCGTCACCGAGGAGATCTTCGGCCCGGTCGTCACCGTCCTGGCGTTCGACGACGAGCATGACGCCGTCGCGCTGGCCAACGACACCGCCTACGGCCTGTCGGGATCCATTTGGACCGACGACCTCTCGCGCGCGCTGCGCGTTTCGCGGGCCGTCGAGTCCGGTAACTTGTCGGTGAACTCCCACTCTTCGGTCCGCTACAACACCCCGTTCGGTGGCTTCAAGCAATCCGGGTTGGGGCGTGAGCTCGGCCCCGACGCGCCCCTGCATTTCACCGAAACCAAGAACGTCTTCATCGCCGTCAGAGGGGAGGGCTAGTGGCGCCGATCGATCTGACTCGACGGCTGGCGGGCCGGGTGGCCGTCGTCACCGGGGGCGCCGGGGGCATCGGATTGGCCGCGGCGCGGCGGATGCACGCCGAAGGCGCGAGGATCGTCGTCGGCGATCTCGACGACGACACCGGCGCCGCGGCCGCCGACGAGCTGTCCGGCTTGTTCGTGCGCACCGACGTTTCCGACGAGGACGCGGTCAACACGTTGTTCGACACCGCGGCACAGACCTACGGTTCGGTCGACATCGCATTCAACAATGCCGGCATCTCGCCGCCCGAGGACGACCTGATCGAAAACACCGAACTTCCGGCCTGGCAACGGGTCCAGGACGTCAACCTGAAATCGGTGTACCTGTGCTGCCGGGCGGCGTTGCGGCACATGGTCCCCGCCCAGAAGGGATCGATCATCAACACGGCGTCGTTCGTCGCGGTGCTGGGGTCGGCGACCTCGCAGATCTCCTATACCGCCGCCAAGGGCGGGGTGTTGGCCATGTCGCGCGAGCTCGGCGTGCAATTCGCGCGGCAGGGCATCCGCGTCAACGCGCTGTGCCCGGGACCGGTCAACACTCCGCTGCTGCAGGAGCTCTTCGCCAAGGATCCCGAACGAGCCGCTCGTCGGCTGGTGCACGTGCCCGTGGGACGCTTCGCCGAGCCCGACGAAATCGCTTCCGCCGTAGCCTTTTTGGCCAGTGATGACGCGTCGTTCATCACCGCTTCGACCTTCTTGGTGGACGGCGGTATCAGTTCGGCCTACGTCACCCCGCTCTAGACTCTGGGCCGCCAACGGGTCAAGGGGTGCTTCGGCGGCTCGCCGGCCCGGACCAGACGGATCGACTCGCTCCCCCGCCCGCTCCGGCGTTCGGTGGTGACGGGTCCGGGAGTGGGCCCGCGAACCTGTTCGTCAGCCGCCCCAGACGATCAGCGGAATGGCCGTCTCGGCCGCGGTGGCCGCGCCGTGAAAACCTATGAGGCGAGCCGTCTCCGCGGGTTCGTGTTTGGTTGCCAGCACCGCGAAAGCGCCGGTGCAGACGACGACGACGTCACCGATGCGGGGCAGGTTTGCCGGATCGACCGGCCCGAACATCCCCGCGGCCAAGGCCTGTGCGCGGCTGTACACCTCGGCGCGGCCGTCGAGTACTTCGCTCCAGGCGGCCCGCACGTCGGCGGCGGCGCCCGGTTCGGTGTGCAGGTAGCGCACCCGCGGCTCGCCCGCCACCACCCGCACGCCCCGGCTCAGCCGAGGGTCGGCGTCGAGGTCGACGCGAGCGTCCTCCGGGACGTTGAGGCCGCCGTGGTCGGCGGTCACCAGCAGCACCGCATTCGGGGGCAGGGTCTCGACCAGCCGGGTCAGCAACGCATCCACGCGGGCCGCCGCCTCGTGCCAGGGGGCCGAACCGATGCCGAACAGGTGGGCAGCGGTGTCCAGGTCGGCGGTGTAGCCGTAAACCAGTCCCGGCGCCGCGCGCAGTTCGCCGGCTACTCGCTGGGCGTAATCGTCGGTGGAGGCGGTCGGACAGAACTGCGCGCCTCGATATGCAGCGTCGGTCAGCCCGCTGCCGATGAACCACTCCGGCAGCACGGCGCGCACGCTGGTCCCGCCCTGCCGGAGCCGCTGAAACCAGGTCGGCAGTGGTTGCCACGCGGCGTGCGGGGGATCGTCGCGCCACCGGATGTGGTTGAGCACCCGGTCGGTGCCGGGGACGTTGAGCGTAAAGCCCAGGATGCCGTGCTCACCCGGCTGCGCGCCGGTGCCCAGCGACACGAGGCTGGTCGGTGTGGTGGACGGAAAGGTGCAGGCGAGCTCCAGAAGCCGTCCGGAGTCTCCCCTCAGCACGGAGGAGAGCAGGGGCGCACCGCCGGCCAGCTCCGGTAGCAAATGCCAGCCCATCCCGTCCACCAGCACGACGGCGACGCGGTCTATCCGGTCAACGTCGACCCGGTCGGCCAACGCCAGATTGTCTGTCCTGTTCAAGGCACCGGGGTGCCCGAGCAGCGCGGCGGCGGCGGGCAGCACGTCGCAGATCGAACCGGGCACGTGGTCAGTGTGGCACGACGACGGCGGGCCGGGATCGAGCCATCGGCACCCTGCGGCCGTCGAAGAACTAGTCAGAGCCGCTTGTCCTTGGCCGTCAAGAGTTTGTCGTGTGTTGTCAAGACGGCGTGATTGGCTGTGCGGGACAGTTGAGTTAAGCCGGGGGCCACGGCGGACGGGTACGGAGTGGATCGACGGGGCACCGCGCTGGCAGGTGAAGCGCTCAAGGACCGCGCCAACTCAACGAATGTGGACAAGGACATGGAGGACGATTTCGACCTCGATGTGACGGGTGACCCGCAGCTTGACGTGTTCGGTTACCAGAGCCCGCGCAGGCCGGAACCCGAGTTGCCCGGGAAGGTGCGCACCCTCGGGACGGCCGACGATAGTGGGGCGACGCTGTATTGAGGCGCTTTTCTGGGCTAGCAGTTGGCGGTGGCACAACGCGTCTCCGCAACGCACTGTGGAAGAACCTGCCTGCCAACGGGTGTCGACGTTCGCTTTATCGGTGTTGTTGTGGGGGTGCGACATTGGCGATGAAGAGTTGGGTATGGTAGTCGCCCTCGCCCCACTTGCTGACCAGGATGCGCAGATCGTTCAGGGTGGAGCCGGGGACGATGAACCCGCCGTAGTTGTGAAACACGAAGTTGTGGTCCAGCTCGCGGCCGGGTTGTTGGTGTGCGATGACCATCGGGGATGACCTGAATATTTTGGCGGGGTCGGTCCCGACCCGGACCTCGACGCTTCCCGAATCCTGATTGAATCCAGACAACACGGGGTGTCCGTCGATGTCTCGGAAGCTCAGTTCGCCGAAGTCATTTCGGGTGACGGGAGTCGGTGCGCTGCCGGGGGAACCCCAACCGGCGCCGGTCCAGGGTCGCCAGGTGCGGCGGTCAGTGATCGTGGCCGCGTGCGCCCGGTACATCGTGACTCCGTGGAAGCGGTCGTTCATGCCGCGGTCGAACGAGCCGGCGGCGATGTAAACGTCGCCGTCGAGGCCTTGGTAGCCACTGAGCTGAGTCGACGCGCCGCCGAGGGGATTGTCGGGTTCCCAGGGCCGCCAGGATCGTGCAACGGGTTTCCAGCCGCGGGCGGGATCGTTGGTGACTTCGGTCAACCAGGACCCTCCGACCGGCTTGAGGTGTTGATCGGTGCCGACCACCATCATGTAGGTGGTGCTGCCAACTTTGATGGTCCCGGCGGGTAGGGTGTCGATGACGCCGCGAATCTTCTTGGCCTCCTTCGGCATGCGGAACAGTTCCCGCCTGCTGCCGATGGGCCCGGTGAGGATCTTGCCGTAAAGCGGACGGCCATGGGCGTCGAAGCCGGTGACTTCGACCGCCACCGACCGGTAGTGGTCGCCCACGCCAATGTTGTTGCCGCTGAATGAATCACCGAAGACGGCGATCTGTCTCCGGTCAGGCAGTTCGACGATCTCGCCCAGATCGGCGGCCCCGATACCGGGAATTCCCGGATTGGAGCCGGTGCCTGCCACCGGGCCGATCTTGCGGACCTGCCCCGGCCTCAACCGATCACCGCCCAAGAGCCACCGGATTGCTGGCTCGGCGGCATATCGCAGGACCGCGCCCATGCGCCGATTGCGGCGCTGGCGTCGGCGGCCTCATCCAACTCGGCCACATGGGTCATCGTATGCGCCGTCACGCCAGTGGCTTCCCTAAACGCGCTCCAGCCGTTGACTGGTCAGCCGCAGCTGCCGGTCCGTGCTCTCGCTGAGCGCGCCAACCTGCTCCGCCGACAGCCGGCCGCACAGCCGGCCCCAGTGCACGGCCACCTGGTCGCCCACTGCGACATCGGGAACCGCGCTGTAGCCGTCGGCCCAGATGTCGAGCACCCGCGCCGACGGTTCGGACAGCGTGAGCGCCCGACCATCCCACAGCAGCTTTTGACACAGCACCTCGACCTGGTCGTCGGCGACGGAAAGCACTGTGCCCCAGGTGATGCGACAGTTGTCGAGGACGCCGAGCGGGTGTTCGTCCATGCTTCCGTTTTTGAGGCCCAAAAACCGCGTCCAGGGATAGACGCCGAACACGTGGAAGCTGTGGTTGCCCGCGGCCTCCGCTGCCAGGTCCTGCGTGAGGTGGGCCCAGTAATGACCGGCCTGCGGGCCGATGATCTCCAGCAGCGCGTCGTAGAAGTCGTGGGGGTCGAGGTCGGCGCCGGCGCCGCCGCCGAGCCAATAGGATTCGACGAGTCGGTAATCCAGCGGGTCGGCGATCCCGGTCAGCGTGGACAGCACCCGCAAATACGGCCAGGCCCCGGAAAACCGCGTCGCCGCCCTGCGCACGTCGTCGACCGAGCCATCGCGCAGGGTGGCTCCGAGTGGAGGGCCGCAGTAGCCGAGTGCGTTGGGGGCGTAAGCGTAGCGGGCGAACATGTCGGCGCCGCGGATGTGGTGGTGGGTCAAGTGTGGCTCGCGAGTTTGGCTGCGTCTTTGTGGAGGCGGCCGAAGTTGTAGTAGGCGGCGCAGGCGCCTTCGGGGGAGACCATGCACGTGCCGATGGGGGTTTCGGGGGTGCAGGCGGTGCCGAAGACTTTGCATTCCCAGGGTTTGAGGACGCCTTTGAGGACTTCGCCGCATTGGCAGGCTTTGGGGTCGGCGACCCGCACGCCGGGCATCGCGAAGCGTAGTTCGGCGTCGAACTCGGAGAAGTCGTCGTGCAGCCGCAGCGCGCTGTGGGAGATGAAGCCCAGCCCGCGCCATTCGAAGTGCGGGCGCAGGGCGAACACCTGGCCCATCAGGGCCAGGGCGGCGGGGTTGCCGTGTTCGGGGACCACGCGTTTGTATTGGTTTTCCACTTCGCAGCGGCCCTCGCGGATTTGGGTGAGCAGCATCGCCACCGACGCCAGGATGTCGAGGGGTTCGAAGCCGGCGACCACCAGGGGTTTGTGGTAGACCTCGGGGACGAAGCGGTAGGGGCGGTTGCCGACGACGGTGGAGACGTGGCCGGGGCCGATGAATCCCGACAGGCGCAGGTCGGGGGATTCCAGGATGGCTTTGATGGGCGGGACGATGGTGACGTGGTTGCAGAACACGCTGAAATTCGCCAGGCGCAGGTCGCGGGCGCGGATGAGGGTGACGGCGGTGGAGGGGGCGGTGGTTTCGAAGCCGATGGCGAAGAAGACGACGTGTTTGTCGGGGTGCTCGACGGCGATCTTGAGGGCGTCCAGCGGGGAGTAGACGAAGCGCACGTCGGCCCCGTGGGCTTTGGCGTCGAGCAGGCTGCCGTGTGAGCCGGGTACGCGCATCATGTCCCCGAAGCAGGTGAAGATGACCTCAGGTTGGGCGGCCAGCCACATGGCGTCGTCGATGCGGCCCATGGGGATCACACAGACCGGGCAGCCGGGGCCGTGGACGAGTTCAACGGTGTCGGGCAGTAGGTGTTCGATGCCGTGGCGGTAGATGGTGTGGGTGTGTCCGCCGCAGACTTCCATGAACTTGAACGTCTGGTCGTCCTGGCCGGCGAGGTGGGCGATGGCGGCCAGCAGTTTGCGGGCGGCGGCCGGATCGCGGAACTCGTCCACGAATTTCATCTCGGTGTGCCCCTTAAACGATGGCGGAGGAGTCGAAGGCGTCGATCTCGCTGGTGTAAGCCTCGCCGAGTTGCTGGATGGCGGCCAGGGTGAGCAGGGCTTCGGTTTCGTCGATGGTGGCCATCGCGAACCCGACGTGCACCAGCACCCAGTCGCCGGGTGCGGGTGGGGTGTCTTCGAGTAGTCGGATGCTGATGGTGCGCTGCACGCCGCTGACGTCGACCTTGGCCAGATAGTTGTCCGGGTCGGTGATCTCCACGATGCGACCCGGAATCCCCAAACACATATGACGTCTCCTCATCAGCAGATGCGTGGCAGCGGGTCGCCGACGAGCATGTCGACGATGCGGGTGCCGCCGAACCCGGTGCGCAGTATCACGCTCTCGGCCGGTTCGGCCAGGATCTGGCCGACCTTGGCGGCCTGCGCGCCCAAGGGGTGGGACCGCAACGCGGCCAGCCCCGCGGCGGCTTCCTGCGGGGCGACGACGGCGACGAACGTGCCCTCGTTGGCTACATACAGCGGGTCGATGCCGAGCAGCTCGCACGCCCCATTCACCGTGGGCGACACCGGCAGGTGCTGTTCGTCGAGCAGAACCCCCAGGCCGCAGGCCTGGGCCAGTTCGTTGCACACCGTGCCCACCCCACCGCGGGTGGCGTCGCGCAGCCAGCGGGTGGACGGGGCCGCGGCCAGCAGTAGTTCGACCAGCGGGCTGAGCGAGGCGGTGTCCGAGGCGATGTCGGCCTCGATCGCCAGATCCCCGCGGGCCAGCATGACCGCCATGCCATGCTCGCCCATCGACCCCGACAACAACACCGTGTCGCCGACCCGCACCGACGACGCCGACAGCACCCGGCCCGCCGGGATCACCCCAATCCCCGTCGTGGTGATGAACACCCCGTCGGCCGCGCCCCTGGGCACCACCTTGGTGTCCCCGGTGACGATCTGCACCCCCGCCGCCGCGGCGGCCGCCGCCATGTCGGCCACGATGTCTTTGAGTTCGGCGATCGAGAAACCCTCTTCGAGCACGAACCCCGCCGAGATCCACGAGGGCACCGCCCCTACCATCGCCAGGTCATTACAGGTGCCGTGCACGGCCAACTCACCGATCGAGCCGCCGGGAAAGCGCCGCGGCTGCACCACAAACGAATCCGTCGACATCGCCACCCGCTCCCCACCAGGCAGGGTCAACACCGCGCCGTCACCCAGGGACTCCAGCAGCGGGTTGCGGAACGCCTCCACAAACACCGCATCCACCAACGCCGCCGACGCCTTCCCACCCGCCCCATGCGCCAACGTCACATGATCATCCACCAACCGCGGACGACGCCGACGAAACGACTCAATCCGCTCAATCACCTCACCCTCGCCGAACCGCGGACCCGACGACAGGTAGTCACCCGCAGACTTGCTCACGCGGCCCCCAGCTCTCCGCGCAGACGGTCGTGGACGGCCAACCACAACTGATAGCCGAGCAGCGCCTGGGATTCCTGGATCCGGTGCACGCTCTGTGACCGAACGACGAAGCAGGTGTCCACGTTCGGGCTGTCGGCGAAGGCACCGCCGTCGTAGCCGGCGAACCCGATTGTGTACAGGCCGCGCTGCCGCGCCTCGGCCAGTCCCGCCAGCAGATTCGGCGAATTGCCGCTGGTCGACATGGCGATCGCGATGTCGCCGGCCTTGGCGCGCGCGATCAACTGACGGGCAAAGACCAGCTCGAAGCCGACGTCGTTACCCAGGGCGGTCAGGATCGCTTGGTCCGTGGTCAGCGACCAGGCGGGTAGGGCGTCACCGATCGGCGGGCGCGCGAACAACCCCGCCAGGGTGGCGGAATCGGTGCAGCTGCCACCGTTTCCGAAGGTGAACAACCTTCCGCCCGCCGCGAAACGGTGCGCCATCTCGGTGGCGGCCTGGTCCAGCAAGTCGGCGTTGGCTTCCAGCGTCGAGCGCCGCAGCGCCAGGCTCTCGGCCGCCTTTGCCTGTGCGGACGCGGCCAGGTCGGCGAGCAGCGACCGGGAATCGCTTTCTTCGGCGTCGATGAACGGATAGAGGAAGTTGGTCGGTTCGTCGGTCATGAACCTGCCTCCTCGTCCAGCCGGGAAATCGCCATGCCGGCGTGCACCAGGATCAGCTCTCCGGGGGCGACGGGATCGACGAGCGTGGTCACGACGTTCTCGACACCGCGCGCGGTGCGCACCCTGGCCATTCCCGGGGCCTGCCCATTGATGGACGTGTCAGATGCGCTCATCACCTCACCGAGGCGCCCTTCGTCGCTGCAGGTGATGCAAACTTCTTCGGCCGCATCGGGTTTGAGCAAACCGGAGTGCTCGAAACACACGTGGGTCAGTTCCCACAGCAGGTGGTAGAACAGCACGAAGCCGCCGGTGGCGGGCACCCGTGGGTCGGGGTCGTCGAGCCACAGCACGTGGTCGGCAGGGCTGGCTTTGAAACCGCCCTGCGGGCGGTCGCCGCTGCCGAGCCAAATCGTGGTGGCGCCCCATGCGGGTGCGCGGCGCATCACCGAGCGCACCTGAGGGTTGTCCGCGCCGGAGACAGCGACCACGACGTCGCCGGGCCGCACCGACACCCGCACGAGGTCCACCAGGTCCGGTCCGGTCAGCGCCACCGCCGGCAACGCCCGTTTACCCATGATCACCGGATGCACGAACTCGACCGCGATGTGCAGCGCGTGCGGTTCCCAGCCCGGCGCGATGGACCACATCGTGGCGCCCGCGGCAAAACGCTTGGCCAGCGTGAAAGCCGTTGCGGCCAAGTCATCGGCCAATTCGGCGCTCAGCCCGCGATCGATCGCGGTGGTGATCATCGGTCAGCCTCCTCCCGCGCGATCAGCGTCGAGACCGCGGCCTGGCCCAGCGCCAGCCCGCCGTCGTTCGGCGGAACGATGTGGTGGGTCAGCACCTCGAACCCGCGCGTTTCCAGCCGGTTACGGCAAGCGCGCAGCAACAGCACGTTCTGGAACACCCCTCCGGTCAGGCCGACCAGCCGTGTCGCGCCGGCCACCTGTTCGGCCACCTCGGCGACGGCATCCGCGACCGCGTAGTGGAACGCCGCGGCCAGCACCGCGGGGGGTGTCCCGGCGTACAGCGCCGAAACCATGGTCTGCACCATGCTGGCGGGATCGATCACCCCGTCGGCGCGCACCGTCAGCGGCAGTGACGGGCTTTGCCTCCCAGCATCGTCCGCCGACTCGGCCAGCGCCTCGAGCTCGATGGCGGCCTGGCCTTCGTAGTCGATCCGGTGCCGCACGCCGAGCAGCGAGGCGACGGCGTCGAACAGTCGGCCCATGCTCGAACACGGCACACATCCCGTGCCGCTCTCCAATTGCGAACGGGTGAGCCGAAGTTCGTTCGGCGCCGCCGCCGAGACCGGTGGCAGATCGGGGCTCCAGCCGATGCCGGCCATCCACAACTGAGACAGCGCCATCCGCCAGGGATTGCGCACCGCCGCGTCACCGCCAGGCAACGGCACCGGCAACAGGTGGCCGGCGCGGACGAAGCGGTGGCTGTCGGTGCCGAGCGTGAGGATCTCCCCGCCCCAGATTGTCCGGTCGCAGCCATAGCCGGTGCCGTCGAAGGCAACACCGACGATGGGTTCGCCGATGCGTCCGTGCTCGGCCAGCAGCGAGACCACGTGCGCGTGGTGGTGCTGGACCAGATCCAGCGGTCGGTCGCCCGCGTGGCGCTCCGCCCAGCTGCGGGTGTGGTATCCGGGGTGCAGGTCGGCGGCCAACCGCACGGGGGCGCCGCGTATTTCGCTGAGCTGGCCCACGGCGCGCTCGAACGCGCGCAGCGTCTCCCAGGTGGCCATGTCGCCGATGTGGCCCGACATGTAGGCGCGGGGCCCGTCGGTGAGGCAGAAGGTGTTCTTCAGTTCACCGCCGACGGCCAGCACGGCAGGGCCTGCCCACCCGAGATCCACCGGCAGCGGCGCATAGCCGCGGGACCGGCGGATCGGCAGTTCAGAGGCCCCGTCTTGGTCTCTGATGACGCGCACCACCGAGTCGTCGCACGGGACGTGAACGGGGCGGTCGTGGTCGAGGACCGCGTCGCAGAGCCCGGAAGGCCGCAAAAGCCTGAGCGCGGCATCCTCGTCGGTGAAGCAGATGGGCTCGTCGGACCGGTTGGCGCTCGTCAGCACGAGCGCGTCGGGCACCCGCTCCGCGGCGCCGGGCACGGGCGCCAGCAGCAGGTGATGAATTGGGGAGTACGGCAGCATCAGACCGAGCAGCGGGCTGCCGGGTGCGACGGCGTCGGCGACCGGCGCAGTGTTGTTTGGGGGGAGCCGCCTTAGCAACACGATCGGGCGCGCGGGGCTCGACAGCACCGCGGCCTCGGCGTCATCGACGTGGGCGTAGCGGCGCGCGACCGCGAGGTCACGCACCAGCATGGCGAAAGGCTTGCCGCCGCGGGCTTTTCGTGCCCGCAGCGCGGCGACCGCGGTGCCGTCATCGACCGCGCAGGCCAGGTGGTAACCCCCGATGCCCTTGATGGCGACGACGGCACCCGCTGCGAGGGCGCGTTGAGCGGCCGCCAGCGCGGCATCCGACCCGGTGACCCGGCCGGCCGGCGACGAGAACCAGA
The DNA here is from genome assembly GCA_963785625.1 of uncultured Actinomycetota bacterium. Classification (GTDB taxonomy): domain Bacteria; phylum Actinomycetota; class Actinomycetes; order Mycobacteriales; family Mycobacteriaceae; genus Mycobacterium. The sequence continues at coordinate 297,770 of CAWAWC010000007.1, forward strand.
GCGACGGGCCGCAGTCCGGGCAGGCGATGGGCTGTGCGTGAAACCGGCGATCCGCCGGATCGTGGTATTCGGCGGCGCAGCGCTCGCACATGGCGAACGCCGACATGGTGGTGGCCGGGCGGTCGTACGGCAGCTCGCGGATGATGGTGAACCGCGGCCCGCAGTTGGTACAGGTCACGAACGGGTGCCGATAACGCCGGTCCTGGGGATCGAACAATTCGGCGACGCAGTCGGCGCACACCGCGACGTCGGGCGGGATCGGCGTCTTAGGCGTCTCAGCGCCGGCAACCGCCTGGCTCGCCACGATCCGGAATTCACGGGCGCCGGCGCTGTCCGCGGGGAGGTCGACGACGTGGACGGCGCCGATCCGCGCGAGCGGCGGGGCCTCGGCGCGCAGCCGGCGGCCGAACTCGGTCACGTGCGCGCGTGCGCCCTGCACCTCGAGGAAAACCGCGCCCGAATCGTTGCCGACGAACCCGGCCAGGCCCAGATCGCGGGCGATGCGGTGGACGAAAGGGCGAAAGCCCACCCCCTGGACGACACCGGTCACGGTGAAGCGCTGCCGGACCTGGGTGTAGGGGGGGGCGGAGCGCAGCAGCAGGGGGGAGTCGGTCACCTCAGCCGCCTTCCGGGTCCACCGCCGGGCCGGGGCGGCCCCTGCCCATCAGCTCGAGCCCGGCCATCGCCTGCTCCGCGCCGGCGCGGTCTGTCTTCTCGACGGCAAAGCCCATGTGGATGATTATCCAGTCGCCGGGTGCAAACGTCTCATCCGGCAGCATGCCGATGTTGACCCTGCGCGGCTCCCCGGTGACGTCGACGAGCGCGAGCTGTCCCTCGTAACCGTCCAGCATCCGGATCACCTGGCCGGGTATGCCCAGGCACATGGGTCAGCGCTCCTCTCGCACGGCGGACGCGTGCAACGCGGCGACGATCTCCTCGACGGCGCGGACGGCACGGGGAACCGCCTTCGCGACCGGCTCGGTCAGGCCGATGCCCTCCTCGACGCTCCCCGCCTCACACCCGACGACAACCGTGTAGGGCGGGGTGCCGCCCAGGGCCCGCAGGCTGGCGAACACCGCGGCCGGATCCATGCTGTGCGCGTCCAGACCGGATGCGCCGCCGTCGGTGTCGGGGTCTGGTTCGCAGTCGGCCGCAAAGACGTGCAGCGCGCCCGGGTTGCCACGGCTGGGTACCGCGTCGACGAGCACCAGCATGTCCCACTCCTCGAGCAGGTCGTAGGCCAGGTGCATGCCGCGGATTCCGTAGTCGGTGACGCGGATGCCGGAATCGTCCCGCGGAATGCCCGCGTTGCGGACGACTTCCGAGCCGAATCCGTCGTCACCCAGGAAGATGTTGCCGATACCGGCCACCAGGATGCGCGCTGTCATGGGCAGCCCGGCGGGGCTACATCCGCCTGAGCTTCAGGTAGCGGCGGGCGTCCGGGAGGGAGACCACCCCCAGCGCCAGCGCGACCACCATCACCAAGGCGAGGATGGCAACGAATATCCAACCCATGACTTCCATGTCGAATTCCTTTCACGATGGGCTGTGTTGACTCTCCAGCGGCTCGAGCTCGTCGGGGGAGAAGTACAGGTAGCGCCCGTACCAGTCGTGCAGATCGGTGGCCGGGTCGTCGTCGACGACGACCGCGACGTGCTTGTTGCCCTCGACGTCCTCGTGCACCGACGTGACGCGGGCGGTCTTGCCGGCGAGGAAGATGTCCTGTGCGTCGGCATTGCGCATGGGCCGCAGGCGGACCCGGCTGCCCCGCGCCACCCGGACCCCGTTCACCAGCACCGCGTCGATTTCGGGGCGAACGGCAGTGTCGGCCAGCGGGTCCCACCAGTCGACACCCTCGGGAATCTCGGGTACCAGGCCCGGCACCGCGTGCGGGTCGCGCAGCACACCGTGCAGGCGCGCCATGTCCTCCGGCGACATCGCGTCGCACTGGTCGATGATCCGCGCGGCCCGCGGGTCGGTGGCGCGCGCCTGCGCCTTCTCCTCGTCCGTCATCGTCATCACGCGCAGGGTGAGGATCTCGTCGATCTCCGTGCAGTCATACAGCGCGGTGTTGCTCTGCTCGGCAACCTCGGGGCGGTCGTACAGGATGATCGGCGAGATCAGCAGCATGTCGTCGGTGCCGGGCGGACCGGCCAGCACGGGGAAGCAGCGGTGCTGGCTACACCGCGACACCGCACCGGTCGCCGCGGGGGGCGGCTCGAGCAGCGAAACAAACCGACCACCAACGACTTCGGCGATGAGGTGCGTTCCGATCATGGACCGCGCGATGGCGTCGTTTTTGTCACCGGCGGGTTCGCCGACGTTGCTCAGCCGTACCGATATCCGGCGCAGGTCCCCGTCCGGCTCGTTGGCGACCGCCAGCAGACCCCGCACCTCCCGGCGCTCGCGGACCAGGCGCCCGCCGTCGACGAGTTCGATGTCGGTTGCCGCGCCGGCGGTCACCGGAATCGTCCGGGGCTGATCTCCGAAGTCCCGCGGGCCGAAGGACATTTCGCACTCGATCGCCTCGTCCCAGGTAAGCCACGACCCGGCCGGTGTGGTCAGCTCGTCGACCGGTTCGAACCCACCGTCGGCCAGCGCGCGCTCGGCCCGGCGGTGCTGCAACTGAAGGAACCGCACTACCAGGGTGATCGCCTGGGCCCCGTCGACCAGAAATTGCGCGGAGAGGGAGTCGTCTTCGCCCAAGCCCGTTTCCGCGGCGCCGGGCGGACCCAAAACGCCGAATTGCCAGCGCGACTGGTTCTTGGTCGAGGTGCCCCGGTACGGGTATAGGAGGTAGCCCTCGTAGAGCACCGCGTCGGCTACGGTGCGGGCCCGGTCCCAGCCCGGCGTCCCGGATAAAGTCACCGGGCCACCTCCCGCTCGATGTCCAACAGCGACGTGACCGCGTGGTCGAGTTCCAGCAGTCCCCGCGCCGACTTGTAGGCGGCCAGGGCGGCAATGGTTTCGTGGCTCAGCCGCACCCAGCCGCTGTTCGGGTAGTGCTGGGCCATCAGGTCCCGCCACACCGCGACCGGCATGTCGTAGCGATACTCACAGTCCCACGGCACCTGCTGGACGGAGAACCCGCGTTCGGAGTTGACGAAAATGGTTCCGCTGAACAGGAATTGCAACGGCAGCGTGCCGTGCCGCAGCGCGTGCAGGTATTTGGCGGCGGCGACCTCGAAGTCGTAGGTGCAGTCCAGCGGCAGCGCCACCGTTGTGCTACCGGCGAATCCCGGCACCATTGCGGTGCAGTGCTGCCACAAGAAGGTGCGCTGCGTGCTCGACCAGCGTTCGCGGGGGCCGAACAAGTCCATCAGGCCGGCCTCTTCCTCGTCGGAGTAGGAACGCCGCAGCGGCTCGATCCGCACCTGGCACCGCAGGGCGATGGCGTGCACCGGGCCGTCACCGCCGGCTTCGACGCCGACACGGGCGGTGAGCACGGGGCTGACGGTGTACGGTTCGGGCGCCACGTCGAGGACCGCGAAGTTGACGTCCATCATGGCGGCGTCTCGGGCGTTTTCACGGCGCGGGCTTCCATGTCGGCGAAGAAGCCGTCGATGAACTGACGGGCCTCCTGGCCGCCGTCGAAACCGCGCCAGAGCATGCGCAACCGTCCGACGAATTCGTAGCAGGCGTCGATCGGAACCAGATAGGTCTGCGGCTGGGCCGATTCGGTGTCGGTACCGTCCCAGGAGGGAACTCGGACCAGCAGCGCCTCCACGTCGTCGGTCAGCAGGCCGACGCGCGAGTCCCCGCGGCGGATGGCGTCCCACGCGTCGAGGTCGAGCTCGGACTCGCACGCCCCGGCCGGGCCGGGGTAGAAGGCAACGGTGCGCCCCAGAGCGGAGTTGACGAAGAAGAAGGCGACGCCCACCGGAATCTGCAGGGCCTCCCAGGCGCGGCGGTCCAGCGCGAAATCACCGAACGCCAGGTACCGGTCCGGCACCGCCCGATAGCGCAGCTCGGCTTCGGCGTCGGTGAACAGCAGATAGCAGGCGCGGCAGACGCACATCAGCTGCCGGGCGGCCACATTCACCACGTGTTGGTGCTCGTCGGCGATCGGCTCCGCACACATCTCACACCGCTCGCCGGCCGGCTCGGGCGGCGGGCGGTCGCTTCGGATGCGTGAAAGAACGTCGTAAGGGCCTGTCACGCCGGGGCCCCCAGTGCCTCGGGCAGCGCCACCGACAACACGCCGTCGCGGGGCAGCAGCGGCAGCGGATCGAGGTGAGCCCCGTTCACCCCGGCACCCGCGTGCACGACGTCGAATTCGTTGTGACAGCGCGGGCATTGCAGCAGGGCACCGTTCAGCTCCGCGCCCGCCAGCGAGGCGTCACAAACCGGGCAGTGGTCGCGATACGCGAAGGCGTCGTCCCCAACCCGGCAAGCCAGCAATGTGGTTCCCGCGACCAGGAATCCACCGACCTCGCCGGGCTCCAAATCACCCAATTCGGGTGCCGGGTGCCACCCAGTCGCGCCCTGCCCGTTCGAATGGCTGTGGCCATTCGAACGGAGGGGCGCCAGCAGCGATTCGGCCGGAATCAGGCTTGTCGCGGTTTCGGCAGCCACCACCTCGATCGAGGAGATCTCCGGGGCGGCGGCCCGAACCGCGTCCTCGACCGCCAGTTCCAGCGTCACCGCCGACGACGGGCAGCTCTTGCAGCTGCCCCTGAAGGCCAGCCGGACGGTGTCGTCCGCGACCTCGATCAGGTCGACGTCGCCGCCGTGCGAGCCGAGGTAGGGGCGCACCCGGTCGAGTGCGTCGGACACCCGGCGGTGCACGTCGTGTGGGTGCAGGCCGTGCACCAGGAGCAGGCTGGCCACCAGGTCGTCGGTGGCCAGCCGCTCGGCCCACCTAACATCGGAGGCCGGGCCGTCAAGGGTTTCCATGATCCGTTCCAGCCCCGCGCCATACAGGCCGACCACCTCGCGGACCAGCTGGTGGGCGCGTTCATACCCTGTGACCCCACTCGCCGCGCAGGAATCCAGGAGTGTCTGGATCCGATCGCCCGCTGTGCGCCACTGCGCTTCGTCGTTAGTGGGTTCCGGGCGATCCGCCATGCGTCACTCCCCGACGGGTGACTGGGTTGGCGTGTGCAGTCTGTCCAGGGTCTTGCCCTTACCCAGGTACATGTGCACACCACACGGCAGACACGGATCGAAGCTGCGCACGGTGCGCATGACATCGATGCCCTTGAAGTTCTCCCGGTCGTTCTCCTCGAAGATCGGCTGGCCCTGCACCGCGTCCTCGTAGGGGCCCGGCGTGCCGTAGCTGTCGCGCGGGTTGGCATTCCACGGCGTGGGCGGGTACGGGTGATAGTTGGCGATCTTGCCGTCCCGGATCACCAGGTGATGGCTCAGCACCCCGCGCACCGCCTCGGTGAAGCCGCAGCCGATGGCCTCGTCGGGCACCTCGAACTTCTCCCACGTCTTGGTGCGCCCGGCGCGGATCTCCGCCAGCGCCTGCTCGGCGAAGTGCAGCGCGCACGCCGCCGCGTAGGCCTGGAAGTAGGTGCGCGCCCGGTCACGTTCGATGGTGTTGCTGCCGTACTTGGGGATCTTCCACTCGAACTCCACCGGACCCTTCAGCGCGGTCTTGGGGAGGTTGATCTTGACGCTGCTGCCGGTCGCCTTGACGTACCCGATGTCGACCAGGCCGGCCAGGGCGGTCGCCCACAACCGGGCCAGCGGGCCGCCGCCGGTGTCCAGCGCCAGGTGGTCCTTGCCGTCGAACCAGCGCGGCGACATCACCCAGCTGTACTTGCCGCCGTCCAAGTCCCGCTTCTGCGGATGCGGGTTGGTGTGCTGGTTCCACGGGTGGCGCCGGTCCACCGAGTTGCCCAGCGGGTCGGTCTTGACGAACATCTCCTGCTCGGTCCAGTCGTCGTAATACGAGCTGCCCAAAAGGATTCGGATGCCGAGGTTGATGTCCACCAGCGAGTGGGTGACCAGCTTGCCGTCGACCACCACGCCTGGCGTGACGAACATGGCGTTACCCCAGCGCTCCATGTCCTGGTACGCGAAGTTGCACACCTCGGGGTCCTGGAAGGAGCCCCAGCAGCCGAGCAGCGTGCGGCGCAGGCCGACCTTCTCGTAGCCGGGCAACGCCTCGTAGAAGAAGTCGAACAGGTCGTCGTGCATGGGCACGACCTTCTTCATGAACTCGACATAGCGCATCAGCCGGGTCATGTAGTCGGTCATCAGCTGGATCGTCGCGACCGTGCCGACCCCGCCGGGATACAGCGTGGACGGGTGCACGTGGCGACCCTCCATGAGGCAGAACATTTCTCGCGTCCACCGGCTGACCTGTAGCGCCTCGCGGTAGAACTCGCCGCTGAACGGGTTGAGCGACCGCATGATGTCGGCGATCGTCCGGTAACCGTGGGCGTCCGCGTGCGGCGCCGCGGTGTTCTCGGCCTTGGCGAGCACGCTCGGGTTGGTCTCGGCGACCATCTTCTCGCAGAAGTCCACGCCGACCAGGTTCTCCTGGAAGATGTTGTGGTCGAACATGTATTCCGCGGCCTCACCGAGGTTGACGATCCACTCGCCCAGGTGCGGCGGCTTGACGCCGTACGCCATGTTCTGCGCGTAGCACGAACACGTCGCGTGGTTGTCGCCGCAGATGCCACAGATGCGGCTGGTGATGAAGTGCGCGTCGCGAGGATCCTTGCCCTTCATGAAGATCGAGTAGCCGCGGAAGATCGACGAGGTGCTGTGGCACTCGACTACCTCCCTGTTCTCGAAGTCGATCTTGGTGTAGATGCCGAGGCTGCCCACGATCCGGGTGATCGGGTCCCACGCCATGTCGACGAGTTGGCCGGGTTCCCGCTTGGCGGTGGTCGGATCGGGGACGATAGTTGTCATCGCAGTCTCTCCGTCTGAGGTAGAAGATGCAGCGCGCTGACCATGGCAGGGTGACCTACCAGGTGCGGCGCGCTCCAGTGGTGAGTTGGGTGCCCTTGTGGCGCCAGCGCGGTTCCTTGTCGACGGTGCGCTCGGTGATGCCTCTGAGGTTGCGGATCACGGTTCCGTACAGGCCCACCGCGGCGCTGGAGAACTTGCCGCCCGGCGGCTCGTCCATGAAGGGCATGAATTTGTCCGGGAAGCCCGGCATGGTGCATCCGATGCAGATGCCGCCCACGTTGGGGCAACCGCCGACACCGTTGACCCAGCCACGCTTGGGCACGTTGCACTTGACGACCGGGCCCCAACAGCCAAGCTTGACAATGCATTTCGGCGACCCGTATTCGGTGGCGAATTCGCCCTGCTCGTAGTAGCCGGCGCGGTCACAACCTTCGTGCACGGTATTGCCGAACAACCACTTGGGGCGCAGCGCGTCGTCGAGCGGGATCATCGGAGCCTGGCCGGTCGCCATGTAGAGCAGGTAGGTCAGGGTCTCGGACAGGTTGTCCGGGTGGATCGGGCAGCCGGGAACGCACACGATCGGGATGCCGGCCTTGCTCTTCCAATCCCACCCGAGGTAGTCCGGTACACCCATTGCGCCGGTCGGGTTGCCGGCCATGGCGTGGATCCCGCCGTAGGTGGCACAGGTTCCGACCGCGACGACCGCCGTGGCCTTGGGCGTCAGCCGGTCGAGCCACTCGCTGGTGGTCATCGGCTGCCCGGTCGCCGGGTTGTTGCCGAACCCGCACCAGTAGCCCTCGTCCTTGATCTTCTCGTTGGGAATGGACCCCTCGACGACGAGGACGAAGGGCTCCAATTCACCGCGATCGGCTCTGAAGAACCACTCGAGGAAGTCGTCCGCCCCCCCGTTGGGTCCGCATTCGAAGTCGATCAGGGGCCAGTGCACGGCGACCTTCGGTAAGCCCGGGAGCGCGCCGAGAGCGATCTCCTCGACACTGGGCTGGGTGGCTGCAGTCAACGCCACCGAGTCGCCGTCACAACTAAGGCCCGCATTGATCCATAGGACGTGGATCAATGTTTCTTCTGCTTTGACTGCCGCGTCTGTCGGCATGCTGCAGGCTTTCCGGAGCCGGGCTGAAAAGGCCCCTACGCCGCCGGAGTCGACCGTCGGCCCACTTGCGCGGCGCTGTTTTTGGGTCTACTCCCGCCACCGGGCATTGTCAACGGTTCTGCGGAACCGGTCAATTACACATATGTTACATAACCCCGCTGTTTGGTTGCGGAATCAACGTTTTCGGCAGCGACCGTGGCGCAGGACGCCTGTTGTCATGCAAGTGATTTGCAGTATTGCCGGTGCGCTCTCAGGCTTCGGAGTCTCCGGCGAACCGTCTCAGCCAGCCGAACCAGGCGGCCATGCCCGCCCCGGTGCGCGCGCTGACCGGCAGGATCGCCGCGGTCGCATTGACTTCGCGCACGTGCTGAATGTAGGTGTCGACGTCGACGTCGAGATGGGGAACCAAGTCAATCTTGTTGAGCAACACCACATCTACCGAGCGGAACATCACCGGATACTTCAGCGGCTTGTCCTCGCCCTCGGTCACCGAGTAGACCATGGCCTTGGCGTGCTCACCCACGTCGAACTCCGCCGGGCAGACGAGGTTGCCGACGTTCTCGATGATCACCAGGTCCAGCGCGGACAGATCGAGGCCCGGCAGTGCACGGTTGACCATGGGCGCATCCAGGTGGCATTCTCCGCCAAACCCGTTGCTGGTGTTGAGCAGTGATATCTGGGCGCCGCGGCCGGCGAGCTTGGCCGCATCCAGATCGGTGGCGATGTCGCCTTCGATCACACCGATCGCGAGCTCGCCGGCGAGTTCGTCCAGCGTTGCCTGCAGGATGGTCGTCTTGCCCGATCCCGGCGAGCTCATCAGGTTGAGGGTGCGGATGCCGTTGCTCTCGAACGCCGCCCGGTTCGCATCGGCGAGCAGGTCGTTCTCCGCAAAGATCGACTCCAGCACCTCGATGCGCTGCGCGCCCGTCCCGTAGTGACTGTGATCCCTGTTCATGGTCATGGTCATGGTCATGGTCATGGTCATGGTCGTGGGTGTGCACGGTTCCGTCGTCGTGTCGATGAAACCTACCCATCGTCAAATCGATTCATACCGGATACCTTTCACGAGACATCCAAAGACGTCACCAAAAACTCGTCGCCGCACAGCACCTCGACGTCGGGGCTGTCACACCGCGGACACCAGATCGACCAGGCCGACGTGATCTCCGATTGCCGCCCGCAATGCCGACACCTCACCTCGGCGGTGACGCACTCGAGTTGCAGTTCGGCGTCCGGCATGTTCTCCGAGTCCCGCACCAGCGTCCAGCAGAACGACAGCGATTCGGGCACCACCTGGCGCAGGGCGCCGATCCGCACCCGCACCACATCGACGTGCCGGCCATCGGCGTGCGTCTTCACCACTCCGGCGATGGCTGCGCAGAGCGACAGCTCATGCACCGCCGGTCACCGGCGTCCGCTGGCGGCCCGACGAGTGGGCCCCGGCGCTGGGGAGCTCATGAGCACTTTTCTACACCCGTGCCCAAGCATCGGGCGGTTAAGTCGCCGATTCGGGGCCGAGAGGCGACGCCCACCTCTCCTCGAAGCGCCCGTACCGCCAGACGAGCAGGGCGACGGCCCAGGTGATGACGAACAGGCCGACGATGGCGTAGCCGATCGAGTTGAGGTTCAGCCCGCCGACCCATTGCCAGAACGCGCCCCGCCAGCCCAACTGGTCGGCCAGCAGGCCGAGCATTTCGATGGTGCCGATCAGGAGGGCGACGATGATCGACAGCGTGGTGATGGTGATGTTGTAGTAGACCTTGCGCACCGGGTGGGAAAAGGCCCAGCCGTAGGCGAAGTTCATGAACGACCCGTCGATGGTGTCCAGCAGGCACATGCCTGCGGTGAACAGGATCGGCAGGCACACGATGGCATACCAGGGCAGTCCGGCGGCCGCGCTGGTGCCCGCGAGCACCAGCAGGGCGATCTCGGTGGCGGTGTCGAACCCCAGCCCGAACAGCAAGCCGACGGGGTAGGAGTGCCAGGACTTCGTGATCGATTTGGTGAAGCGGCCGAGGAACCGGTTGATCAGTCCCCGATTGGCCAGCTGCCTCTCCAGTTCCGACTCGTCGTACTCGCCGCGGCGCAGCCGGGCGAACACCCGCAGGATGCTGACCAGGATGACGACGTTGAGGAAGGCGATCAGGTACAGGAAGACGCCCGAGACGCTGGTGCCGATCAATCCCGTGTAGTGGTGCAGGGTCGAGGAGTCGTCTCTGACCGGTCCGACGATCGCCTTGACCCCGCTGACCAGCAGGATCGCGAGTGCGAAGACCACCGTGGAGTGGCCGAGGGAGAAGAAGAACCCGACGGCCAGGGGGCGCTGCCCGTCGTTCATCAGCTTGCGGGTGGTGTTGTCGATGGCGGCGATGTGGTCGGCGTCGAACGCGTGGCGCATGCCCAGGGTGTAGGCCGTCAGCCCGATGCCGACACCGAAGGCCTTGCCGCCCACGCTGAATTGTGCGGGTTCCACGAGCAGCACCATGGTGAGCCAGCCGGCCACGTGCAGCGCGACGATCACCGCCAGCATTGACCCCAGCCGCCACCACTCCGCCGGCGATAAGGCGCTGGAGATCTTCGTCGCCCATGACCGGCGCCGGTCGAGCTCGGTGCTGGCCACTGGGGTCCTTCCGGCAATCGGGCAAAGAACAACCCGCCCGACTGTAAGCGGCGCGCTGAGCGTGATGCAAGCCGATTGCAGGAATGGCGGCGCCAAGTTGGCCGAAGACTAGCGATCGGAGGTTGTTGAGGGCGACACTGAACGGGTGACGCCCAAGCCGTCGGTATTGGACCCCTCCGTCACCGCGCGCATCGGCGATTTCCTTCGCGCCCGCGGGTTGCGGCGGATGGCGTCCCGAATCCAGGTGCTGGCGGTGCTCGAGCCGGTCAACGGGCACCTGCCGGTGGCGGAGATCCACCAGCGGGTGCGTGCCTGTTTGCCGCCGGGCGCGCAGCCGCCCGACGTGGCGACCATCTACCGCACGGTCACCACCCTGGTGGACCAGGAGGTGCTGCACACGCTTACCCTCGACGGGGGCCTCACGACCTACGGGCTGGCCACCGCTCCGCATCACCACGCGGTCTGCACGCAGTGCGGCTCGATCATCGAGGTGCCCGCGCGTCAGCTCAGCTCGGCGCTCGAGCACGCGATGGCGGGCAGTTCCTTCGCGCTGTCCGAAGCGGCCGGCCTGACGTTGCGGGGCCTGTGCCCACAGTGCCAGGGTGGCCAGCGTGAGCCGCGCCCGCTGAAACGTTCAGGGCGCTGACGTCAGCGCAAACCCAGCAGCGCGTTCTCGACCACCTCGGGCAGCGCCGGATGGATCCAGTACTGGCCGCGGGCCATCTGCCGGGCGGTTAGGCCGAAGCTCATCGCCTGGATCAGCGGCTGGATGATCGACGACGCCTGGTAGCCCATGATGTGGGCGCCCAGCAGGCGTCCGCTGTTGCGCTCGGCGATCAGCTTGACGATCCCGGTGGCGTCCTCCATCGCCCAGCCATAGGCGACGTCGCCGTAGTTCTGAATCGCGACCGAGATGTCGAGCCCCTTTGCACGGGCCTGGTTTTCGGTCAATCCCACGGCGGCCAGCTGGGGATCGGTGAACACCGCCGCCGGCACGAAGCGGTGGTCGGTCATGGTCATCGAGTCGGTGTCGTCCCAGTCGCATAGCAGGTTGTTTTGCACGACGCGGGCCTCGTGGTTGGCGACGTGCTTGAGCTGATAGGGCGAGGAGACGTCGCCGAGCGCGAACACCCCGCGCGCGGATGTTCGCTGGTATTCGTCGACCGCCACCCGGCCGTCTTCGACGTCGACGCCCGCCTGCTCGGCGTCGAGCAGGTCGGCGTTCGGGAGCCTGCCGGTCGCCACCAGCAGCAGGTCGGCGTTCAGCGTGCTCCCGTCGTCGAGCTCGAGGGCGACGCCGGAGCCCCGGTTGAATCCCCCCGCCACCTCGCGATGGGTGCGCAGTTCCCATTTGGTGGCCGCGATGCGGGTGAACCGTTCGCAGATGGTGTCGTCGCAGTGCCTCAGCAGGCAGCTGCCCCTGATCACCAGCGTGACCCGAACACCGAGCGCCGAGAAGACATGCGCGAATTCGGCTGCCACAAAACCACTTCCGACGATCGCGATGTGCTCGGGCAACTCGGCGATCCGCATGATGGTGTCGCTGGTGTGATACGCGACGCCGGACGCCAGGATCGCCGACGGAATCATCGGACGCGAGCCCGCCGCGATCACCACCTGGTCGGCGGTGAACTCGTCACCGGCGTCGGTGCGCAGCAGGTAGCGTCCGTCGGACTGGACGGGCCCGAAGCGAGTGTGCCGGTCGTACACGTCGATGTTGGGCGCCGAGCGCCGGTAGTCTTCGCCGCCGAGCGATATCGGGTCGATTCGACCGAAGACCCGGGAGACGATGTCGTCCCAGCGGACCCGCTCGATGTGCGCGTCGACGCCGAACCGCGCGGCATCCCGGATCGTGGTGGCGACCTCGGCGGCGTAGACGAACATCTTCGTCGGAATGCACCCCACGTTGAGGCAGGTGCCCCCGAAGGCTCCCTGCTCGCAGATCGCCGTCCGCATGCCGGCATAGCGGTCGTCGAGAATGCTGTTGCCCGAACCGGTTCCGATAATCGCGAGGTCGTAGGTTTCCATTCCCGAAATCACCCCTTATCCGATGGCGCCGGGGCCCCGGTGGGGCACAGGTAGTGATCCAGCCACAGGTCCAGTTGGCGATAGGCCGTCTGGCGCGGCTGCGGGAGCGACAGGAACACGTCGTGTTTAGCGTCGGCCACCGGAACGATGGTGGTGCGGCTCCCGATGCAGCCGGCCCACTTGGCGATCAGGGCGACGTCGAGAACCGCGTCGCCGCAATGCATCGCCGCCGGGTCCCCGCCTTCTCGCACGCTGTGGCCCGAACGCAGGATCAGGTTCGGCACACCGACGTCGAGCCCGCGATGCAGCCGGGCCTGGCCGCATCGCACGGCGTGCAGCCAGCCGAAGGTGATCGGGAAGCCGCCCACGGGTTTCCACTGCAGGTTGTAGTCGAACTCGCCGTCGAAGTCGCGATGCAGGGTGGTGCCGTAACCGCCCGGGGTGGGGGAGCGGATCACGCCCTTAGATCGCAGCCGCGACAGGCCGGCGACCATCGCCGAGGTGACGAACAGGCGCACCGCGGCCGGGCCGTGCAGGTCCAGGAACGGGCTGTTGAGCACCAAGCCGCCGATGCCGGCGTGCGCCGACGCGCCGCTTCGGCGCAGCCGGTCCAGCCACAGCGACACGATGAGCCCGCCGGCGGAGTGGCCGTACACCAAGACCCGGGCCGGACGGGTGTCCTCGCCGATGACGGCCAGGGCGTGTGCGAGTTCGGTGTCGTAGTGGGCGAGGTCGGTGATGAAGTGGGGGGTCTGGCCCTCGCGGCGTGAACGGCCGCACTTTTGCAGGTCCAGCGCGTAGAAGGCGAACCCCCGACCGGCGAAGTGGTCGGCCAGCGCGGTGTGAAAGAAGTAGTCGGTGTAGCCGTGGACCGCCAGGACGGCGTGGTCGGCCCCTGAATCCCCCGCTGGCTCACCGCGCCGGATCAGGGTGGCGGCGATGTCGCCCTCACCGGCGGGATCGGGCCCAAGCGGGATCGTGCGCCGCCAATAGCCGGGCAGGACGTCGGGCATCCAGCCAGTCACGAGGTCAGCTTAAAGGTTTTGCTGTTAACGGAGGGCGCACGACGTCAGGCCCACGTTGCCTCGGGATAGCCTGGGACCGGCATAGCCGAGGGAAGGACCAACGATCCGGTGGCGCTAATAGCCGAGCGAGGCGAGATCGCACGCACGGACGTCGTGCTGGTGGGCGCGGGCATCATGAGCGCCACGCTGGGCGCGTTGCTGCGGCGGCTGGAGCCGGATTGGTCGATGACGGTCATCGAGCGGCTGGACGCTGTCGGCGCCGAGAGCAGCAGTCCCTGGAACAATGCCGGCACCGGACACTCCGCGCTCTGCGAGCTGAACTACACCCCGGAACAACCCGACGGCTCGATCGACATCACCAAAGCGGTGCGCATCAACGAACAGTTTCAGGTGACCCGGCAGTTCTGGGCATACGCGGTCGAGAACGGGATCCTCACCGACCGCAGCTTTGTGACTCCGATCCCGCACGTGAGCTTCGTGCGCGGGGCCCAGCGCGTCGATTACCTGCGGCGGCGGCAGCGGGCGCTGGCGCACAACCCGCTGTTCGCCGGCATTGAAGTGATCGACGACCCGGACGAATTCGCCCGCCGGCTGCCGTTCATGGCCGCCAGGCGTGACTTCTCGGAGCCGACCGCGCTCAATTGGGCCGCCGTCGGCACCGACGTCGACTTCGGCGCGCTGTCTCGACAACTCATCGGCTACTGCGTGCGCCATGGCGCCACCGCGCTCTTCGGTCACGAGGTCCGCAACCTGAGCCGGCAACCCGATGGCAGCTGGACGCTGCTTATCACCAATCGCCGGACCCGCCAAAAGCTTCGGCTGAACACCCGATTCGTCTTCGTCGGGGCCGGTGGTGACGCGCTGCCGCTGCTGCAGAAGTCCGGCATCAAAGAGGTCAAGGGGTTCGCCGGCTTCCCAATCGGCGGCCGGTTCCTGCGCGCCGACAATCCGGCGCTCACCGCCGCTCACCGCGCCAAGGTGTACGGCGCACCGGCTCCGGGAGCGCCACCGCTAGGGGCGCTGCATCTGGACCTTCGCTTCGTCAACGGCAAGCCGTGGCTGGTGTTCGGGCCGTACGCCGGCTGGTCGCCGAAGTTCTTGAAGCACGGCCGCGTCACCGACCTGCCGCGTTCGGTCAAGCCGGACAACGTGGCGTCGATGCTCGGTGTCGGCGTCACCGAGATGACGCTGGTCAATTATCTGCTCAGCCAGCTGCGGCTCTCCGAGTCCGATCGAATGCGCTTCCTGCGCGAATTCGCCCCCACCGCAGCGGATTCCGACTGGGAGCTGACGGTGGCTGGTCAGCGCGTGCAGGTGATCCGGCGGGACAAGCGTAAAGGCGGGGTGCTCGACTTCGGCACCACCGTGCTGGCGTCCGCCGACGGCAGCATCGCCGGACTGCTCGGGGGTTCCCCGGGAGCGTCGACCGCCGTAGCGGCCATGCTCGAGGTGTTGCAGCGCTGCTTCACCGGCCGCTACCCGTCCTGGCTGCCGGGGCTCAAGGAGATGGTGCCGTCGCTGGGGACCGAGTTATCCCGTGAGCCGGCGCTTTTCGACGAGGTGTGGTCCTGGGGCACCAGGGCGCTGAAGCTGGACGCCGCAGCATGACGGAAGCGTTGCGTCGTTCCTGGGCCAAAGACCTTGACACCCAGACACTTTACGAGCTGCTCAAGTTGAGGGTCGAGGTGTTCGTCGTCGAGCAGGCCTGCCCGTATCCGGAGTTGGACGGACGCGACCTGCTGGCCGAAACCCGGCATTTCTGGCTGGAATCACCCGACGGCGAGGTTATTTGCACGCTGCGGTTGATGGAAGAGCATGCCGGAGGCGAGAAGTCGTTCCGGATCGGCCGACTGTGCACCAAGCGCAGCGCACGCGGCCAGGGCCACACCACTCGGCTGCTGCGCGCCGCGCTGGCCGAGGTGGGTGACTACCCGTGCCGGATCGACGCGCAGACGTACCTGGCCGACATGTACGCCCAGCACGGGTTCGTCCGCGCGGGCGACGATTTCGTCGACGACGGCATCCCACACCTACCGATGCTGCGGCCCGGTTCGGGGCTACCGGAGCAGCCGTGAAGCCCTATCCGTTCAGCGCCATCGTCGGGCACGAGCAACTGCGGCTCGCCCTGTTGCTGTGTGCCGTGCGCCCGGAGATCGGCGGCGCGCTCATCCGCGGCGAGAAGGGCACCGCCAAATCGACGGCCGTGCGTGGGCTCGCGGCGCTGCTGTCCGTCGCGACCGGGAGCGCCGGCGCCGGTCTGGTCGAAATGCCCCTGGGCGCAACCGAAGACCGGGTGATCGGCTCGCTGGATTTACAGCGGGTGCTGCGCGACGGTGAGCATGCGTTCGCACCGGGCCTGCTGGCCCGCGCACACGGCGGCGTGCTCTACGTCGACGAGGTGAACCTGCTGCATGACCACCTGGTCGACGTGCTGCTCGACGCCGCGGCGATGGGGCGGGTGCACATCGAACGCGACGGCATCTCGCATTCGCACGAGGCCCGGTTCGTGCTGATCGGCACGATGAATCCCGAGGAGGGCGAACTGCGTCCGCAACTGCTGGACCGGTTCGGTCTAACCGTCGACGTGCAGGCGTCCCGCGATGTCGACGTCCGGGTGGAGGTGATCCGGCAACGGATGGCCTACGAGGCGGACCCGGACGGGTTCGCCGAGCGTTACGCCGGCGCCGACGCCGAACTGGCCCGGCGTATCGCCGCGGCACGGACGTTGGTCGACGACGTGGTATTGCCGGACAAGGAATTACGCCGCATAGCGGCGCTGTGCGCGGCGTTCGACGTCGATGGGATGCGGGCCGACCTGGTGGTGGCCCGCACCGCCACCGCACACGCCGCCTGGCGCGGCTCCACCACCGTCGAGGAGCAGGACATCCGCGTGGCCGCCGAATTGGCGTTGCCGCATCGGCGCCGTCGCGACCCCTTCGACGATCCCGGCATCGACCGCGACCAGCTGGACGAGGCGCTGGCGCAAGCCGACAGTGACCCCGAGCCGGAGCCCGACCCGCCGGGTGGGGGTCAGTCCGCCGAAGGCCTTGCGGCGCAATCAAACTTGCACACCGTGTCGAAGCCCCGAGCCGACGCGCCGAGCGCCCCGCCGTCGAAGACCTTCCGCGCCCGGGCGCTGACGGTTCCCGGAGTCGGTGCGGGGGCACCGGGACGGCGGTCGCGCGCCCGCAACGGCACCGGCAGCGTGGTGGCGGCCACCGACGGCAAAGACACGGCCTCCGGTGCTCGGGGACTGCACCTGTTCGCCACCCTGCTGTCGGCCGCCGAGCGTGCGGCGGCCGGGCCGCTGCGGCCGCAGCCCGACGACCTGCGCCGGGCCGTTCGCGAGGGACGCGAAGGGAACCTGGTGATCTTCGTCGTCGACGCGTCCGGTTCTATGGCCGCCCGGGATCGCATGGCCGCGGTGAGCGGCGCCGCCCTGTCGCTGTTGCGCGACGCCTACCAGCGCCGCGACAAGGTGGCGGTGATCACCTTCCGTCAGGACGCGGCCCGGCTGTTGCTGCCGCCGACAGTGTCGGCGCACATCGCCAGCCGGCGGCTGGCCAGGTTCGACACCGGCGGCAAGACCCCGCTGGCCGAAGGCCTGCTGGCCGCCCGCGAGCTGATCGTCCGGGAGAAGGCACGCGACCGCACCCGCCGGCCCTTGGTGGTCGTCCTCACCGACGGCCGGGCCACCGCCGGACCGGATCCGTTGGGCCGCAGTCGAACCGCGGCGGCCCGGCTGGTCGCTGAGGGCGCCGCCGCTGTGGTCGTGGACTGCGAAACGTCCTATGTGCGGCTGGGTTTGGCCGCGCAGTTGGCCCGCCAGCTGGGCGCGCCGGCCGTGCGGTTAGAGCAGCTGCACGCCGACTACTTGGCCCGGGCCGTGCGCGGGGCGGCCTGAGAAAGCGGGAGACGAAGGTCTATGCCACAGGGAAATCCGCTGCGCGTTCCCGACGACGGCCTGACCACGCGGGCCCGGCGTAACACGCCGGTGCTGGCGGTCCACACCGGCGACGGCAAGGGGAAATCGACGGCGGCGTTCGGCATGGCGCTGCGGGCCTGGAACGTCGGGCTCGACGTCGCCGTGTTCCAGTTCGTCAAGAGCGCCAAGTGGAAGGTCGGCGAGGAGGCGGCATTCGGCCACCTCGGCCGGCTGCACGAACAGCACGGGTTCGGCGGAGCCGTCGAGTGGCACAAGATGGGCGCTGGCTGGTCCTGGACACGGAAGTCGCGGAAGGCCGGCAGCGAGCTCGATCACGCGGCCGCAGCTGCGGACGGCTGGGCGGAGATCGCGCGCCGGCTCTCCGCGCAGCGTCACGACTTCTACGTGCTGGATGAGTTCACCTATCCGCTCAAGTGGGGCTGGCTCGACGTCGACGAGGTGGTCGACGCCTTGCTGGCGCGGCCCGGGCACCAACACGTGGTCATCACCGGACGGGATGCCCCGCAGCCTTTGATCCAGGCCGCCGACCTGGTGACCGAGATGGCCAAGGTCAAGCACCCGATGGACGCGGGGCGCAAAGGCCAGAAGGGCATCGAATGGTGAGCGTCCGGTCGCCCCGCGAGCGTGCGTGTTTGCACAACGACACGCCGCAAACTGTGTCATTCTGCGCACGTTCGCGGGGCGGGAGGTGACCTCCGTCCCCGCGGTCGTCGTCGCCGCACCCGCGTCGAGCAGCGGAAAGACAACTGTCGCAACGGGTTTGATCGGGGCGTTGCGACAGGGGGGTCACACCGTCGCGCCGTTCAAGGTGGGCCCGGACTTCATCGACCCCGGCTACCACGGCTTGGCCGCCGGGCGGCCCGGGCGCAACCTCGACCCGGTCATGTTGGGGGAGCAGCTGATCGGGCCGCTATACGCCCACGGCGCCGCCGGCGCCGACATCGCGGTGATCGAAGGCGTGATGGGACTGTTCGACGGGCGCATCGGCTCGGTCGCCTCCACACCGGCAATCGGCTCGACGGCCCACGTCGCGGGCCTGCTGGGCGCTCCGGTGCTGCTGGTGGTCGACGCGCGCGGCCAAAGCCACAGCATTGCCGCCCTGCTGCACGGGTTTTCCACCTTCGACCCCGCAACCCGGGTCGCCGGCGTCATCCTCAACCGCGTCGGGTCGAGCAGACACGAGCACGTGCTGCGGCAGGCGTGCGAGCAGGCCGGTGTCCCGGTTCTGGGCGCGATCCCGCGCACCGCGGAATTGGAGGTTCCCACAAGGTATCTCGGCCTGGTCACCGCAGTGGAGTACGGCCGTCGGGCGCGCGCCGCGGTGGAGGCGATGACCGCCTTGGTCGCCCGCCACGTCGACTTGGCTGCCGTAGCCGCGACCGCCGCGAGCCGGGCCGTCGGTCTGGCATGGGACCCAACGGCGGCGACCGGGGAGGTGCCGGGCGGGCGCGCCACCGTCGCGATGGCGACCGGGAAGGCATTCAGCTTCGGCTACGCCGAGCACGCCGAGCTGCTCCGGGCCGCCGGCGCTGACGTGGCCGAGTTCGACCCGCTCGTCGACGCGTTGCCGGACGGCGCCGATGCGGTATTGCTGCCCGGCGGCTTCCCCGAACAGTTCACCGCCGAGCTGTCCGCGAACGATCTCGTCCGCCGTCAGATCAACGAGCTGGCCGCCGGCGGCGCGCCGGTGCATGCCGAATGCGCCGGGCTGATCTATCTGGTTTCCGAGCTTGACGGATATCCGATGTGCGGCGTGCTGGCCGGATCCGCGCGGTTCACCCCACACCTCACGTTGGCCTATCGCGACGCCGTCGCCGTGACCGAATCGCCGCTGTATGCCGTGGGCCAGCGGGTGGTCGGGCACGAATTCCACCGCACCGCGGTGACATTCGACTGCAGCTACCAACCCGCGTGGGTATACCGGGGCAACGGCCGAGACCAGGGGGGAGACCCCGTGCGCGACGGCGTCGTGCGCGGCGGCGTCCACGCCTCGTACCTGCACACCCATCCGGCCGCGGCGCCGGAGGCGGTGGTGCGCTTCGTAACACACGCCGCCGGTCGGCGGGCCTGCTAGTCGGCGAGCGGCGCGGCAACATCGGCAACTAGGCCGATTGGTGTCGACCCGCTGCGCCCGGCTTCGCCGCGCCGCGCGCTGGCGGTCGACACTAAAGCATGTCGAACAACTCTGGTGAGTGCCCGTCACCGCCCTCCTCGGACGTCGTCGGTTCAGGCCGCTGGTGCGGTGTGAACGTCGGTTCCCGTGTCTTTCGGGCTGGTTTCACCGGCACGCGTGGGGTGTCGGTCAGCGCCGTCCCGTCGGCGGGCGTTGGTGGCCCGGCCCCGGTGCTTGGGGGTCTGGGGATCTGGTGATGCGTTGTGGTGAGCCTCACTACGAAGTCACCCTCGACGCCCACCAGGGCTTCCTCGTCCTCAGCCAAATCGCCCTACTCCTCCGTCGACTCGACCGCAGCCAGTTGTTCGACACGGTGTGCCACGAACGTAGGAAGGAGTTGCATGCGTAGGTAGTGACTCTGGAATGCGGTGCTGTGCAGCAGATGAAGGTTTGGCCCTTCGGAGCCGCCCTGTGGGGGGAGGCTTCAAACCGCCACATGCTGCGGGAACGGTGACGTGACCGTGGTGAGCGATGTGGAAAAGGCGCCGGTCGAGGCGTCAGGTGGGGATCAGGAAGGCGAGCGCGAGCGAACCACCGAAGAAGTGCCGTTATCAACTCAGGTGGCATCAGAACCGGGTGTTTCGTGTCGAACCCGGGATAAGTCTGGCGGAAGCCCATTGACCGGCCAGGCGGTGTCCGGCATGGAGGTGGCGCGAGCCTGATCTGCCGCTGTTGCGCGGAACGTGGGAACGGCACACTCCGACACAGCATCCCGGTATCGGGTGCGAGAGGGAGCGCCTTCGAGCAGTGGATACTGCGCGGGGTTGAGTACCGTCGCGGGGCGTGTCTGCGGACCGGCTCGTAGTAGTGAGGAAGCCCCCGTAATGGGGGTGGAGCGAAGGGGCCGGGTCATCCGTGGCTGTTGTTCGTTCGGTCAACCGGACCAGATGGTCTGGGAGGAGCTGGCATGGGCAAGCTGAAATCACCAGGCAAGTCGTTTGATATTTCGAAGCAGGAGGTGTGGGAGGCCTATCTGAAGGTCAAAGAGAACAAGGGTGCCGCCGGTGTGGATGGGTGCTCGATCGATGATTTCGAGAAGGACCTGAAGAACAATCTGTACCGGGTCTGGAACCGGATGTCATCGGGCAGCTACTTCCCGCCGGCAGTCATGGCGGTGGAGATACCGAAACCGCACGGCGGCGGGGTCCGGGTACTCGGAGTGCCTACCGTCGCGGACAGGATCGCCCAAACGGTGGTGGCCCGGAGGCTGGAAGCGAAGGTCGAACCGATCTTCCACCCGGATTCCTTTGGCTACCGGCCGGGCAGGTCGGCCCTGGACGCGGCGGCGGCGTGCCGGAAGCGGTGTTGGAACAGAGACTGGGTCATCGACCTTGACGTTGCGAAGTTCTTCGACACCGTGCCCTGGCGCCTCGTGGTCAAAGCGGTGGAGGCCAACACTGACGACCGTTGGGTGGTTCTGTATGTCAAGCGGTGGCTGCAAGCGCCGTTGCAGCTGCCCGACGGAACCTTGCAGCCGCGTGATCGAGGGACCCCGCAGGGGTCGGCGATCTCGCCGGTGCTAGCGAACCTGTTCATGCACTATGCGTTCGATACCTGGCTTGTTCGTCATCATCCGGACGTCCAGTTCGAGCGCTACGCCGATGACGCGGTGGTGCACTGCGTCAGCGAGCGCCGCGCCCGAGAGGTTCTTGCGGCGCTCGAGAACAGGATGGCCGAGGTCGGGCTGCGACTGCACCCCGACAAGACCAGGATCGTGTACTGCAAAGACGGTGCGCGGCGCGGCTTTTCAGAGCACACGTCGTTCACCTTCCTTGGGTTCACGTTTCGCGCCCGCAAGGCGCGGGGCAGGGGCGGGCGGTACTTCACCAGCTTCCTACCCGCGCTCAGCAAGGACGCCCTCACCAAGATCAGCCGCGAAGTCCGCTCCTGGCGGCTTCACATGCGACTGCATCTGACCTTCAGAGAGCTTGCACACCGGATCAACCCGGTCGTGCGTGGCTGGATGCAGTACTACGGGGCGTTCTATCGCTCCGCGCTGTTTCCGCTCCTGCGGCGCATCAACGCCTACTTGGTGCGCTGGCTCCGCAAGAAGTACAAACGGCTCCGGCAGTTCAAGAAGGTCGAAGCGTGTTGGCAGCGCATTACCCGCCAATACTCCCGGCTCTTTGCCCACTGGGCGTGGACACCGACGTTCTGGTGCTCAGGATGACAAGAGCCGTGTAACGAGAGATTGTTACGCACGGTTCTGTGGGAGCCCGGGGGTGAGATCCCCCCGGGCCACCCGACCTTTAGGCTTGCCAGGTGACCGAGAACGCCTATCTGGTCGGTTTGCGGCTCACTGGAAAGAAGGTCGTCGTGGTCGGTGGGGGAAATGTCGCGCAACGCCGCCTGCCCCTGCTCATCGCCAGCGGCGCCAGCGTCCACGTCGTCACCCGTACCGCCACCCCGGCCGTCGAGGCGATGAGCGGAATCACGCTGTCACTGCGCGAATACCGTGACGGCGACCTCGACGGAGCGTGGTACGCGATCGCTGCCACCGACGACCCTCGGGTGAACGCCGCGGTGGTCGACGAGGCCGAACGACGCCACCTTTTCTGCGTGCGCGCCGACGTCGCGGTCGAGGGAACGGCGGTGACACCGGCTTCCTTCAGCTACGCGGGGTTGTCGGTCGGGGTGCTGGCCGGCGGCGAGCACCGCCGGTCGGCGGCGATTAGGTCGGCTATCCGCGAGGCGCTGCAGACGGGGGTCATCACCCCGGAAGGTCCCGCGGGTTCGGAGAGCTCCGACGTCGTACGCGGTGGGGTAGCGCTGGTGGGTGGCGGGCCCGGCGACCCCGAACTGATCACCGTGCGGGGCCGTCGGCTGCTCGCGCAGGCGGACGTGGTGGTCGCCGACCGGCTCGCGCCACCCGAACTGCTCGCCGAGCTGCCGCCGCACGTCGAGGTCATCGACGCCGCGAAGATCCCGTACGGCCGGGCCATGGCCCAGGACGCGATCAACGACGTCATGATCGAGCGCGCCCGATCCGGAAGCTTCGTGGTCCGCCTCAAAGGCGGGGACCCTTTCGTGTTCGCCCGCGGGTACGAGGAGGTTCTGGCGTGCGTGGACGCCGGAATCCCGGTGACGGTCGTGCCGGGTGTGACGAGTGCCATAGGTGTGCCCGCGCTGGCCGGCGTTCCGGTCACCCACCGGGCGATGAATCACGAGTTTGTGGTGGTCAGCGGGCATTTGGCGCCCGACCATCCCGAATCGTTAGTGAATTGGAATGCATTGGCCGCGATGTCGGGCACCATCGTTTTGCTCATGGCGGTCGAACGCATCGAACTGTTCGTCGACATCTTGATAAAAGGGGGCCGACCTGCGGATACACCGGTGCTGGTCGTTCAGCATGGAACCACGTCCGCGCAACACACTTTGCGGGCGACTCTGGCCGACACGCCCGAGAAGATCCGCGCCGAAGGTATCCGACCTCCCGCGATCATCGTGATCGGGCCCGTTGTAGGCCTCAGTGGCGTTCGGGGTTTAAACGATTCTTAAGATTACTGTAAGGTAACCCATCATGACGGCTCTCAACGACACAGAGCGCGCAGCCCAGAAATGGACGTCCGCGCGCCCCGATCGTCCGGCCCCGGTGCGCTCACCGCGCCCGGCGGAGACCGCCCCAGCTCGCATCAGCAAGTATTACCCGGCCTGGCTGCCCTCTCGCCGCTTCATCGCAGCCGTCGTCGCGATCGGCGGCATGCAGCTGCTCGCCACCATGGACAGCACCGTCGCCATCGTCGCGCTCCCGAGGATCCAGAACGAGCTGAGCCTGTCCGACGCCGGCCGCAGCTGGGTGATCACCGCGTACGTGCTGACCTTCGGCGGACTGATGCTGCTCGGCGGCCGGCTCGGCGACACGATCGGACGCAAGCGCACCTTCATCGTCGGCGTCGCGCTGTTCACCATCTCGTCGGTGCTGTGCGCGGTCGCCTGGGACGAGGTCACCCTGGTGATCGCCCGGCTGTCGCAGGGCGTCGGGTCGGCCATCGCCTCACCGACCGGTCTGGCTCTGGTGGCGACCACGTTCCCCAAGGGTCCGGCCCGTAACTTCGCGACGGCGGTGTTCGCCGCGATGACCGCAGTCGGTTCGGTGATGGGCCTGGCGGTCGGCGGGGCGCTGACCGAGGTGTCCTGGCGGTTGGCGTTCCTGGTCAACGTGCCGATCGGCCTGGTGATGATCTACCTGGCCCGCACCGCCCTGAGCGAGACCAACCGTGAGCGCATGAAGCTCGACGCCGCGGGGGCCATGTTGGCCACGCTGGCGTGCACCGCCGCGGTGTTCTCCTTTTCGATGGGCCCCGAGGAGGGCTGGATCTCGCTCACCACGATCGGTTCGGCCACCGTGGCGCTGGCCGCCGCCCTTGCGTTCATCGTTGTGGAGCGC
The DNA here is from genome assembly GCA_963785625.1 of uncultured Actinomycetota bacterium. Lineage (GTDB taxonomy): Bacteria > Actinomycetota > Actinomycetes > Mycobacteriales > Mycobacteriaceae > Mycobacterium. Next base: position 321,930 of record CAWAWC010000007.1, read on the forward strand.
ACCGCCGAAAACCCCGTCGTCCCGTTCCGTCTGTTCCGCGACCGCAATCGGTTTGTCACCTTCGTCGCGATTTTGCTGGCCGGTGGCGTCATGTTCAGCCTGACCGTGTGCATCGGCCTGTACGTGCAGGACGTCCTGGGCTACAGCGCGCTGCGCGCGGGTGTCGGCTTCATCCCGTTCGTCATCGCGATGGGGATCGGCCTGGGTCTGTCCTCGCAGCTGGTGTCGCGCTTCTCGCCGCGCGTGCTGACGATCGCCGGCGGATACCTGCTGGTTATCGCGATGCTGTACGGCTGGTGGTTCATGCACCGGGGCGTGTCGTACTTCCCGAACCTGGTGGCGCCGATCGTCGTGGGCGGGATCGGCATCGGGATGGCGGTCGTCCCGCTGACACTGTCGGCCATCGCCGGCGTGGGCTTCGATCAGATCGGCCCGGTATCGGCGATCGCGCTGATGGCGCAGAGTCTGGGCGGGCCACTGGTGCTGGCCGTCATTCAGGCCGTGATCACCTCGCGCACCCTCTACCTGGGCGGCACCACCGGCCCGGTGAAGTTCATGAATGACGCCCAGCTGAACGCGCTGGATCACGGCTACACCTACGGCCTGCTGTGGGTGGCCGGAGCGGCCGTCATCGTCGGTGGGGCGGCGCTGTTCCTCGGCTACACGCCGCAGCAGGTCGCTCACGCGCAAGAGGTCAAGGAAGCGATCGACGCCGGGGAGCTGAACTCCGCCTGAGTCCTCGCCGGGCTGTGCTGAATTGCCCGGCTTCTCAACGGGCCTCGTGCGGCCCGCATCGTCGCCGGGCTGTGCTGAATTGCCCGGCTTCTCAACGGGCCTCGTGCGGCCCGCATCGTCGCCGGGCCTCTAGTCACCGCTAGGCTGGCCCGCTGTGATCACCCGGATGTCCGAGCTGTTCCTGCGCACTCTGCGGGATGACCCCGCCGACGCTGAAGTGCCCAGCCACAAGCTGCTGATTCGGGCCGGCTACATCCGGCCCATCGCGCCCGGGCTGTACAGCTGGCTGCCCCTCGGGTTGCGGGTGCTGCGCAGGATCGAAAACATCGTCCGCCAAGAGATGAACGCGATCGGCGGCCAGGAAATCCTCTTTCCTGCGCTGCTGCCACGCGGACCCTACGAGACGACGAACCGCTGGACCGAATACGGCGACGGGGTGTTTCGACTGCAGGACCGCCGCGGTCACGACTATCTGCTGGGCCCAACGCACGAAGAAGTCTTCACGCTGACAGTCAAAGGGGAGTACAGCTCCTACAAGGATTTTCCGTTGCTGCTCTTCCAAATTCAGAACAAATACCGCGACGAGGCGCGGCCGCGGGCCGGAATCCTGCGCGTCCGAGAGTTTTTGATGAAGGACTCCTACTCCTTCGACATCGACGAGGCCGGCCTCAAGGCGGCCTACCACGCGCACCGCGAGGCCTACCAGCGCATCTTCGAGAGGCTCAAGGTGCGCTACGTCATCGTCTCGGCGGTGTCCGGAGCGATGGGCGGCAGCGCCTCCGAGGAGTTCCTGGCCGAGAGCCCGGTCGGCGAGGACACGTTCGTGCGATGCCTGCAGTCGGGTTATGCCGCCAACGTCGAGGCGGTCGTGACCGCCCGCCCGGAGGCCAAGCCCATCGACGGGCTGCCCGAGGCGGTGGTCCACGACACCGGCGACACCCCGACCATCGCCACCCTGGTGGACTGGGCCAACAACGCCGGCCTGGGCCGCAGCGTCACCGCGGCCGACACGTTGAAGAACGTCCTGCTCAAGGTCCGCCAGCCGGGCGGGGACTGGGAGCTGCTGGCCATCGGCGTGCCGGGTGACCGCGAGGTCGACGACAAGAGGCTGGGGGCGGCGCTGGAGCCGGCCGACTACACGCTGCTCGACGACAACGACTTCGCCAAGTACCCGTTCCTGGTGAAGGGTTACATCGGGCCGAAAGGGTTGCGGGACAATGGCGTTCGCTATCTCGTCGACCCCCGCGTGGTGGACGGCACCAGCTGGATCACCGGAGCCGACGAGGCCGGCCGCCACGTCGTCGGACTGGTGGCCGGCCGGGACTTCACCCCCGACGGCACCATCGAGGCCGCCGAGGTGCGCGACGGCGACCCGTCGCCCGACGGCGCCGGCCCGCTGGTCTCGGCCCGGGGAATCGAGATCGGCCACATCTTCCAGCTCGGCCGCAAATACACCGATGCCTTCGCCGCGGACGTGCTCGGCGAGGACGGCAAGCCGGTGCGGCTGACCATGGGCTCCTACGGCCTCGGGGTCTCCCGAATGGTCGCCGTCATCGCCGAACAACACCACGACGAGCTGGGGCTGCGCTGGCCGGCGGCCGTCGCCCCGTTCGACGTCCACCTGGTGATCGCCAACAAAGACCCGCAGGCTCGCGACGGAGCCACGAAGCTGGCCGCCGAGCTGGACCGGCTGGGCGTCGAGGTGCTGCTCGACGACCGGCAGGCATCACCCGGGGTCAAGTTCAAGGACGCCGAGCTGCTGGGTGTGCCGTGGATCATCGTGGTGGGGCGGGGCTGGGCGGACGGCGTTGTCGAGCTGCGCGACCGCTTCAGCGGGCAGACCCGCGAACTGGCGGCCGTTGCCTCGCTGGCCACCGACATCGCGGCGGCCCTGGGCGGTTAGCGGCCGACTAGCCCAACACGGGGAACCGCCGCTGGCGCGCCAACCGGTCCAGCGCGCTCTGCATCACGCCGCGCACGTGAGCGTCGACCTCGTCGACGTCGGGGTCGTCACCGAAGTGGTCGGCGACATGGATTGGCTCGAGCAGCTCGGTGACGATCTTGGACGGCAGCGGAAAGTTGGCCGGGATCGTCGAGGTCAGACCGAAGGGGAAGCCGACGGTCAACGGCAGGATGTCCATGCGTATCCGATGGAGTTGCAATTGCTTTGCCAGCCAGGCGCCGCGGGTGAGAAACAGCTGGGTTTCCTGGGCCCCGATCGACACCGCGGGCACGATCGGCACACCGCATTCGACGGCAGTGCGCACGTAACCTTTGCGGCCGTTGAAGTCGATGACGTTCTGGGCGAAGGTGGACCGGTACGAGTCATAGTCTCCGCCCGGGAACACCAGCACCACCGCGCCGGAGAGCAGCGCCCTGGCCGCGTTCTCCGGGCTGGCGCCGATGACGCCGATTTTGCGCAGCCAACCCGCCAGCGGCGTCTTGAACAGGCCGTAATAGGCCAAGGTGTAGAGCGGGCGGTCAAAGCCAAACTTCTCGTAGAAGGCCGGCGCCAGCACGGCGACGTCCGGAGTCATCGCGCCGCCGGAATGGTTGCACACCACCAACGCGCCGCCGGCCGGCGGCAGGAGTTCAAGACCCCGCACCTCTGCCCGGAACCAGAACTTGGCGAAGGACCCGACAACCCTCCCCGCCATCTCGATGAAGCCCGGATCCCACTTGGCCAGCTCAGAGTCGTCGAGGTCGTCGAAGCTCATGGGTTTCACCTCACTGTTTTCCAGCGCCGATGTGGTGGAAGTCCGGTGCGCATTGACGTATGGGCCGAAAGTACTCCGGCGTGACGGCGCTTACACCTGGTTTACTCGCACCGCCGGCTCGATTTCCCCGTGGACCTCAACCGGCGTCGTGGACCGGTGATTTTCGCCGGTGGCGGCCGTTTGGTGAGCTGCGACGACGGTTGGGCCCGGGACGGCCGGCCGGCGTCGCACACAGCCGACCCGGTGGTGTTCGGTCGGGTCCGTACCGGCCGTGCGCTAACCTCGCACGATGGCCGCAGCCAAGCGGAGTAAGGGTCGCGAGCGGCGACTGGCCGGCCCGGCCGACGTGGCCACGCCCTTCGTGCGGGCCCGCGAGTTCCTGGCCCAGTCTCAAGTCCACCATGACCACCCGAACGAGCTGCCGATCGCGCGGCCGACCGTCGCGGTCGCCCGGCAAGTGTTCCATGACGAGCTCGTGCTGCTCGGCATGCGGATGTTCCTGCCCGTCGGTGAGGCGCATGCCGCCGAGCGGGTCGACCGCGAAGTCACCGCAGCGCTCGAGTTCTACCGGCCACAAGGATGGCTCGACAGCCCGGAGGGCTTTTTCGCCGCCCCGCCGCCGCTGACCGATGTTTCGGTTGCGCCGGTGAAGATCCGCGGCCGGGCCCTGCGGCGCATCGCCTTCGACAGCGGCTACCAACCGCAGGCGGGCGAACCCGGCCGCGAGCGCTGGCTGAGCTACACCGCCAACCGTCGCGTGCATGCGCTGCTGCTGCGTCACCGCGAACCGCGCCCCTGGGTGGTGTGCGTGCACGGCGCCCTGATGGGCCGCGGCGCGGTGGATGTCAGGATGTTCCGTGCCTGGCATCTGCACGAGGATCTGGGCTTGAACGTCGTGTTGCCGGTGCTGCCGCTGCACGGCCCGCGGAAGATTAAGGGCGCGGCGTTCCCGGGCCAGGACCTGCTCGACGACGCGCATGCGGCGGCTCAGGCGGTGTGGGACATCCGTCGGCTGATCTCGTGGATCCGCGCCCAGGAACCCGACTCCGGGATCGGCCTGAACAGTATGTCGTTGGGGGGCTACATCACCGCGCTGGTTTCCAGCGTCGAAGACGGCCTCACCTGTGCGGTGCTGGGGGTGCCGGTGGCCGACCTGATCGAGGTGATCGGCGGCCACGGCGGTCTGCGCGACGACGATCCGCGGAAACAGACGCTGGAGCGCGCCCGGCCCATCGGGCGCATGATCTCGCCGCTGTCGCTGACTCCGCGGGTGCCGATGGGCGGTCGCTTCATCTACGGTGGGCTGGCCGACCGGCTGGTGAATCCGCGTGACCAGGTGATGCGGCTGTGGGAGCACTGGGGCCGGCCCGAGATCGTCTGGTACCACGGCGCGCATACCGGGTTCTTCCGGTCGCGCCCGGTCCAGGATTTCATCGACGCCGCGCTGTTCCAGTCCGGTCTCGTCGCTCCTGCGGCGTGGTGAAGCTGTCGACGCCGCGAGCACCCGGGACGACACCGCTGCGCACGGTGCGTCCCCAAACACGCCGGTCCGGCAACGTCAGACGGGCTGCGGGCGGGCGCCTACTCGTTGCCGCCCGGGAAGCCGGTCGTGATGGGCCAGGCACCCAGTATTCGGTTCCATCTGGCGGCCAGCACCGCGCTTTGCGTCAGGGCCGTCGAGGCGAACGCACGATCGTCCGCCGTCTCCGCGTGCTCGACGACCGCGCGCCAGGCCGTCGCGCCGTCGTTCTCCATCCGCGCGGCCAGGCGGGCGGCGTCCGCGGCGCTGCCCACCAGGATGGGCAGCTGATAGCCGGTGGCGGCGACCGGGGCGGTGACCTTTCGGGCGGTCAGCATCGCGATGACGTCGTCGCGTCGCTGGCGATGTTCTTCGAGGGCCTCCACCACCAGGTCGTTGACGCTGGGGGGCGACAGCGCGGAGACGATGCCGTAGCCGTAGATGGTCGAGTGCTCGACGGCCAGCGCGTCGCACAGCGCCGAGTTGTCGGCGTCCTTGCCGGAGGTCATATCGACGGACCCCCGGGCACCAGCGCAACCGTGTAGGACGCCGTGCACGAAGCGGCGATGGAGGCCAGCAGCCCGGCCCGGTACCCCGACGAGGAGGCCACCAGGCGACTGGCGGTGTCGGCCGAGGTGCGCAGCGCGTTGATCACGTCGGACACCGGGGGCGGCGGTGGTGGCGGTCCCGCCGGTTCCGCGGAGCCGGAGGCGGTGGTGGTCTCGCTCGACGAGGAGGTGATCTTCCCGGCCACCCGGGAGATCTCCGTGGACAGCGCACGGGCATGCGCGGCCCGCTGCGTGGCAACGACGGTGAGCGCGGCCGCGACCTGAGGTGGGTTTCCGACGGCCGCCGCGGCGGCTCCCGCGAGCGCACTGTCGCGCCTGGCCTGGTCCAACGGCCCCAGCAGCTCTTCGACGGGCGGGGGCTTGGGCGGGGACTTGCCACAGGCGGATCCGACCACCCCCAGCGCAGCCAGAGCCACGCCACCGGCGAGCACACCCCGCCTGTTGGTGACGGGTACTGGGCTAGGCACAAGCAACATCCTGCCATTGGTACGAAGGCGGGCACGATGCCAGGACGCGATCGCGGCGTGCTGCGCGAATCCTGGCGTATCGTTGATAGCTAGCTCTCGTGGAACGGCTACCGTCAAGCGTTTCGCGGGACACCGGAGCCGTCCGCCAGCCAGGGGTCGGCGACATCCACCAGATGACCGGACAACTCAAGATGAGGAGCTCGCCGTGACCACCGGGCTACCTTCGCAGACGCAGGTGATCGAGCTACTCGGCGGAGAGTTCGCGCGCGCCGGCTATGAGATCGAAGACGTGGTCATCGACGCCCGGACGCGCCCACCGCGGATCACCGTGATCGCCGACGGTGACAGCGCCCTCGACCTGGACACCATCGCCACTCTCTCGCGTTCGGCGTCGACTTTGCTGGACGGCCTCGACAGCATCCGCGACCGCTACGTGCTCGAGGTCAGTTCGCCCGGTGTGGACCGCCCGCTGACCAGCGCCAAGCACTTCCGCCGGGCCCGCGGCCGCAAGGTTGACATCGCGCTCTCGGACGGATCCCAGGCCACCGGCCGTGTCGGCGAGACCCGCGACGATGCGGTCGCGCTGGTGGTCCGCGCCGGCCGGGGTTGGACCGTACGCGAGATTCTCCTCACCGACATCGTCAATGCCGTCGTCCGGGTGGAGTTTTCGCCACCCGCGCCGGCGGAGCTGGAACTGGCTCAGTTGACAGGTCGGGCCGCTGGGACGGAGGCCGGAGCATGAACATCGACATGGCGGCGCTGCACGCGATCGAGGTGGATCGGGGCATCTCGGTCAGCGAGTTGCTCGAGACGATCAAGTCCGCGCTGCTTACCGCCTATCGCCACACCGAAGGCCACCAGGCGGACGCGCGCATCGAGATCGACCGCAAGACCGGCGTGGTTCAGGTGATCGCGCGCGAGACGGACGACGACGGCAACGTGATCAGTGAGTGGGATGACACTCCCGAGGGTTTCGGCCGCATCGCCGCGACGACCGCGCGCCAGGTGATGCTGCAGCGATTCCGCGACGCGGAGAACGAGCGGACCTATGGCGAGTTCTCCACCCGCGAGGGCGAGATCGTCGGCGGCGTGATTCAGCGCGACAGCCGGGCCAACGCGCGCGGTCTGGTCGTCGTCCGGATGGGCAGCGAGACCAAGGCCTCCGAGGGCGTCATCCCGGCGGCCGAACAGGTACCCGGCGAGAGCTACGAGCACGGCAACCGGCTGCGGTGCTACGTGATCGGTGTGGCCCGCGGGACCCGCGAGCCGCTGATCACGCTGTCCCGCACCCACCCCAACCTGGTGCGGAAGTTGTTCGCGCTGGAAGTCCCCGAAATTGCCGACGGGTCGGTCGAGATCGTGGCGGTGGCCCGCGAGGCCGGGCACCGCTCCAAGATCGCGGTGAAGTCGAACGTTCCCGGTCTGAACGCGAAAGGGGCCTGCATCGGCCCAATGGGGCAGCGGGTGCGGAACGTGATGAGCGAGTTGTCCGGGGAAAAGATCGACATCATCGACTACGACGAAGACCCGGCCCGGTTCGTCGCCAACGCGTTGTCGCCGGCGAAGGTGGTGTCCGTGTCGATCATCGACCAGGCCGGGCGGGCGGTCCGCGTGGTGGTGCCGGACTTCCAGTTGTCGTTGGCCATCGGCAAGGAGGGCCAGAACGCGCGACTGGCCGCCCGGCTCACCGGGTGGCGCATCGACATCCGCGGGGACTCACCCCACGCCGAGGGCCAGCCGGAACACGGCGCCAGCCACGGGATGGCCCGCGAGGTTTAGTCGCCGATCGCGGCGCATCCTCGGGTGGTTCAGAGCATCGACTGAGTGACGCTAGACTGAGCCGTGATCCAGCGCGAGCCTTCGGCCTCCCGAACCAGCCGGGCGCACAGACACCCGGGTGGACCCGTGCGAACGTGCGTCGGGTGCCGAAAGCGAGAGCTGGCCGTCGAACTGCTTCGAGTGGTGGCTGTGCCAACGGGAAACGGCGAACACGCCGTGATCGTTGACACGGGCAGTAACCTGCCGGGGCGAGGTGCGTGGCTGCATCCCACACCGGGGTGCACGCACCAGGCGATTCGGCGGCGTGCTTTCGCAAGAGCGCTGCGCATCACCGGTTCACCGGACACATCCGCGGTGGTCCAGCACGTCGAGTCTCTAGGCGCGCCGGCCTCGCCCGGCAACAGAACAGGTAGCAAAGAACATGAGCACACCGTGAAGTCCCGATGACAATGCGTCATAGCTAAACCCGAGGCGCGGCCCACGACTGTCGCCTCATAGACAGGAGATGTAGTGGCAGGTAAGGCCCGCGTACACGAGTTGGCAAAGGAACTCGGTGTCACCAGCAAGGAAGTGCTCGCCCGGCTTAATGAACAGGGCGAATTCGTCAAATCCGCATCGTCGACGGTAGAGGCGCCGGTAGCGCGCCGGCTGCGCGAGTCCTTCGGTGGCGGCAAGCCGGCCGCTGGGGCCCCCGCAAAGGCAAAGGCCGCTGCGAAAGCCCCCGATAAGGCCGTCGCCAAGGGCGCGGACAAGTCACTCGACACGGCCCTCGATCAAGCCATCGGGAAGGCCGCCGGCAACGGCGAAGCCGCCGCCACGGCCGCCGATGCCGGCGGAGTGGCTGCGACCTCGGCGGCCCCCGCGCCCGCGCGGCCCGGGCCGGTGCCCGGGCAGCCGGCGGCGCCGCCCCCCGGTCCCGGAGCGCCCGGCCCCGGGCAAGCGGCGCCCCAACCCGGCACGACGCCGGGCCCGCGCCCCGGTCCGATGCCCAAGCCCGGCGTCCGGACCCCGCGCGTCGGCAACAACCCGTTCTCCTCGGCGCAGCCCGTCGACCGGCCGATCCCGCGTCCGCCGGCGCCCCGCCCCGGGGCGCCCCGGCCCGGAGCGCCGCGCCCTGGCGCCTCGCCGGGCAACATGCCGCCGCGACCGGGCGGCGGCGCCGCCGGTGGGCCCCGCCCCCCGCGGACCGGCGCGCCCCGTCCCGGGGGCGGACGGCCGGGCGGCCCCGGCGGCGCCCGCACGGACGCCGGCGGTGGTAACTACCGCGGCGGGGGCGGTGTCGGCGCCGCGCCCGGCGGCTTCCGGGGGCGTCCCGGCGGTGGCCCCGGCGGCGGTGGCCCCGGCGGCGGTGGCCCCGGCGGCGGTGGCGGCGGTGGCCGCCCCGGGCAGCGCGGCGGCGCGGCCGGTGCCTTCGGCCGTCCCGGCGGCGCGCCCCGGCGCGGCCGCAAGTCCAAGCGGCAGAAGCGCCAGGAATACGACTCGATGCAAGCGCCCGTCGTCGGCGGCGTGCGGCTGCCGCACGGCAACGGCGAGACGATCCGGTTGGCGCGTGGCGCGTCCCTGTCGGACTTCGCCGAAAAGATCGACGCCAACCCGGCCGCGCTGGTGCAGGCGCTGTTCAACCTCGGTGAGATGGTCACTGCCACCCAATCGGTCGGCGACGAGACGCTCGAGCTGCTCGGCGGCGAGATGAACTACAACGTCCAGGTCGTCAGCCCGGAGGACGAGGACCGCGAGCTGCTGGAATCCTTCGACCTCACCTACGGCGAGGACGAAGGCACCGAGGAGGACCTGCAGACCCGTCCGCCGGTGGTGACCGTCATGGGCCACGTCGACCACGGTAAAACCCGACTGCTGGACACCATCCGCCAGGCGAACGTCCGCGAGGGCGAAGCCGGCGGCATCACCCAGCACATCGGCGCCTACCAGGTGTCCGTCGAGCACGACGGCGTCGAACGGCCGATCACCTTCATCGACACCCCGGGCCACGAGGCGTTCACCGCCATGCGGGCCCGCGGCGCGAAGGCCACCGACATCGCCATCCTGGTGGTCGCCGCCGACGACGGCGTCATGCCGCAGACCGTGGAGGCCATCAACCACGCGCAGGCGGCCGACGTGCCAATCGTGGTGGCGGTCAACAAGATCGACAAAGAAGGCGCCGACCCGCAGAAGATCCGCGGGCAGCTCACCGAATATGGCCTCGTCGCCGAAGACTTCGGTGGCGACACGATGTTCGTCGACATCTCCGCGAAGGAGGGCACCAACATCGAGGCCCTTGAGGAGGCGGTGCTGCTGACCGCCGACGCCGCTCTGGACCTGCGGGCCAACCCCGAGATGGAGGCCCAGGGTGTGGCTATCGAGGCGCACCTGGACCGCGGCCGCGGCCCGGTGGCCACCGTGCTGGTGCAGCGCGGCACGCTGCACGTCGGCGACTCGGTGGTCGCCGGTGACGCCTACGGCCGGGTGCGCCGCATGGTCGACGAGCACGGCGACGACGTCGAGGAGGCGCTGCCGTCGCGGCCGGTGCAGGTCATCGGCTTCACGTCGGTGCCGGGCGCCGGTGACAACTTCCTGGTTGTCGACGAGGACCGCATCGCCCGCCAGATCGCGGACCGGCGCAGCGCTCGCAAGCGCAACGCCCTGGCCGCGCGTTCCCGCAAGCGGATCAGCCTGGAGGACCTGGACTCGGCGCTGAAGGAAACCAGCCAGCTGAACCTGATCCTCAAGGGCGACAACGCCGGTACGGTCGAGGCGCTCGAGGAGGCCCTGATGGGCATCCAGGTCGACGACGAGGTGGCGCTGCGCGTCATCGACCGCGGCGTCGGCGGCATCACCGAGACCAACGTCAACCTGGCGTCGGCGTCGGACGCGGTGATCATCGGGTTCAACGTGCGTGCCGAAGGCAAGGCGACCGAGCTGGCCAACCGCGAAGGCGTGGAGATCCGCTACTACTCGGTCATCTACCAGGCGATCGACGAGATCGAAAAGGCCCTCCGCGGCATGCTCAAGCCGATCTACGAAGAGAATCAGCTGGGCCGTGCCGAGATCCGGGCCTTGTTCCGCTCCTCGAAGGTCGGCCTCATCGCCGGCTGCATGATCACCTCGGGTGTGGTGCGCCGCAACGCCAAGGCCCGGCTGCTGCGGGACAACATCGTGGTCGCCGACAACCTCACGGTGACCTCGCTGCGACGGGAGAAGGACGATGTGACCGAGGTCCGCGAGGGCTTCGAGTGCGGTATGACGCTGGGCTACTCCGACATCAAGGAGGGCGACGTCATCGAGTCCTACGAGTTGGTCCAAAAGGAGCGCGCCTGATGTTCGGGGGCTGCGCCGATGGCTGACCCCGCCCGAGTCCGTCGGCTGGCCAAACGGATCTCCACGATCGTCGCCTCGGCGATCGAGTTCGAGATCAAGGATCCGGGGCTGGACGGGGTGACCATCGTGGACACCAAGGTGACCGCCGACCTGCACGACGCGACGGTGTTCTACACGGTGATGGGGCGCACCCTCGACGACGAGCCCGATTACGCCGCCGCGGCGGCCGCGTTGGAGCGGGCCAAGGGCGCGCTGCGCACGAAGGTCGGGGCGGGCACCGGGGTGCGCTTCACTCCCACCCTGACGTTCACCCGCGACACGACGGCCGACAACGTGCACCGGATGGACGAATTATTGGCCCGGACGCGCGCGGCGGACGCCGACCTGGCGCGGGTTCGCTCGGGCGCCAAGCCGGCCGGCGACGCCGACCCGTATCGTGAGGTCGGGTCGGTCGCGGGACCACCCAGCGATACCTTCGACGCTGGAGACGCCGGTGACGACGATCAACTCGAAGACTGAGCTGGCCAACGCCCCGGTCGCGGGGGCGCGCGTCGACGTTTTCGGCGCCGTCGAGCTGCTGTCCGGCGCTGCGACGGTCGCGGTGGTCGCGCACGTCCATCCCGACGCCGACACCATCGGCGCCGGCTTGGCGCTGGCGTTGGTGCTGGACCGGTGCGGCAAAGACGTCGAGGTCGGCTTCGGGGCACCGCCGAGCCTGCCGGAGTCGCTGGCGTCTTTGCCGGGCTGTCACTTGCTGGTTAGCCCCGAAGACATGCGCCGCGATGTCGATCTGGTTGTGACGGTTGACGTTCCGTGCGCCAATCGGTTGGGCCCGCTGAGTGATCTCGCCGACGGCAGCCGGCCGCTGCTGGTCATCGACCACCACGCCAGCAACGACATGTTCGGAACCGCGAACTTCATCGACGTGTCGGCGGATTCCACGACGATGATGGTCGCCGAGATCCTCGACACGTGGGGTCAGCGCATCGACCCCGACGTCGCGCATTGCATCTACGCGGGTCTGACGATGGACACCGGATCCTTCCGCTGGGCCAGCGCCCCCGCGCTGCGGCTGGCTGCCCGCCTGGTCGAGACGGGCGTGGACAACGCCGCGATCAGCCGGACGCTGATGGACAGCCATCCGTTCGGGTGGCTGCCGCTGTTGTCGCGCGTGCTCGGCTCCGCGCAGTTGCTGCCCGACGCGGTCGGCGGCCGCGGGCTGGTGTACGCGGTTGTCGAAAACCGGGAGTGGAACAGTTCGCGGCCCGAGGAAGTCGAGAGCATCGTCGACATCGTGCGCACCACGCAGGAGGCCGAGGTTGCGGCCGTCTTCAAGGAGGTACGGCCCCAGGAGTGGTCGGTGTCCATGCGTGCCAAAGCCGACGTGGATCTGGCGTCGGTTGCCTCCGCGTTCGGTGGCGGTGGCCATCGGCTGGCCGCCGGCTACTCGACCACCGGCCCGATCGACGACGCCGTGGCGTCGCTTTGCGCGGCGTTGGGCTGACCCCCGTCAGGACACCGTCAGAAGGCCCAGCTTCCCGAGCGTTGCACAACGAACCCGTGTTCTCCGCTGGTGGTGTCCAGGCACGCGAGTAGATTGTCGGCTCCGACGGCGCAGGTCACGTTCAGGTACGACAACTTCTGGCCCACACCCAGCGGTTTGCCACCGGAGGGCAAGGCGGCGGGGTTGCCGTCGCAGCCGCCGTACGACATCCGGCTCAGTTCGTAGCCGGGTCCCTTGAAGCTCACCGCCCCTACCACGCAGTCGCCCGGTCTCGGCCGGCCGCCGCCGGGGAAGGGAACGTCGTCCATTCCGGGCATGTCGCCGGTGCACTTGATGTCCTGTGAGGGCTGCGGCGGCGGCGCCGTGCCGCCGTAGAAGTCACACACCAGCGCAGACGAGGTGGAGAAACTGATGCGCGGCGAGCCGCCCGGGCGCGGGGTCGTGGCGTAGCCGTCCGCCGGCACGGGGGTGAAACCGTCGAGGCTCGGGAATCCCGGCGGCGGTTGCGCGGCGGCGTGCGGCGCGACCGCGAAACCGGCCGCGAGGCTCAGGCCGCCGAGAAGCCGCATGGCCGGGCCGACCACCGCACGCATCGATGCCTCCTGAACCTCTCGTCTCGTTGGAGGGATCTTGTCACAGCGTCCCCAGGTCAACGGCCATAAGGAACGAAATAACCAGCAGCTAGCGCACCTGCGCCCGCCCGCGTTGCAGCACGGCTTCGCGGTTGGCGGCGATGTCGTCGCCGGTGGTCCGGAATTGCCGGGCCGCCATCGCCTCGAGCCAGAGTCCCGCGCCGGTCTGCGACTCGTCGATCCGATGATAGGACGCCAGCAACGCCCGCACGGCGTCTTGGTTGTTGCCGACGATCGACGACGCCACCCCGCGAGCCGCGGTCAACAGCTGGTCGTGCGGCACCACCTCGGTCACCAGGCCGGCACGCAGCGCGGCGGCGGCGGACAGGTAGTCCCCGGTGAGGCTCATGCGGCGGGCCAGGCCGACGCCGACCTTCTGCGGCAACCGCACACTCAGCCCCCAGGTGGGCAGCAGACCCACCCGGGCGTGCGTGTCGGCGAAGCGCGCTTGCTCCGAAGCGATGAGGATGTCGCAGTACAGCGCCAGTTCGAGGCCGCCGGTGACGGCGGCGCCGTTGATCGCGCCGATCACCGGCTTGGTCATCGCCGGCCACCGTGGCGAGATGTCCGGCAGCGCCGACTGACCGCCCAGCTCCTTGAGGTCCAGCCCCGCGCAGAACACCGGGTCGGCGCCGGTGACGATGACGACGTCGACGTCGGCATCGGTCTCGGCGGCGGTGAGGGCCGCGAAGAACCGATCCCGTAGGGCGGAGGAGAGCGCGTTGCGGGACTGCGGCCGGTTGAGGGTCAGGGTGCGTACCCGCTCGTCGGTGTCGATCAGCAGGATGTCGTCGGTCATAGCGCAACCGTAGAGGGTCGGCCGGCGCGCCTATCGTGGTGAGTATGTGCCGGAACATCACCGAACTACGCGGCCTGCAGCCGGCGGCGACGGCGGAGGAAATCGCGGCGGCGGCGCGTCAGTACGTGCGCAAGGTCAGCGGCATCACTCATCCTTCGGCGGCCGGCGCCGAAGCGTTCGAAGCCGCGGTCGCCGAGGTCACGGCCACCACGACGCGATTGCTGGCCGCCCTGCCGCCGCGGCGACAGCCGCCGAAGACCGTCCCGCCGCTGCGCCGGCCCGAGGTGGCCGCCCGGATGGTCCGATGACGCAGCCCGCGCTCAAGGAGTGGAGCGCGGTCGTGCACGCGCTCCTCGACGGCCGGCAGCGGGTGCTGTTGCGCAAGGGCGGCATCGGGGAGAAGCGGTTCGAACTGGCGGCCCAGGAGTTCCTGTTGTTCCCGACGGTCGCGCACAGCCACGCCGAGCGGGTCCGGCCCGAGCATCGCGACTTGCTGGACACCGCGGCCGCCGACAGCACCGGCGAGCACCTGGTGGTGCGGGCCGCGGCGAAAGTCGTTGCGGCGCTGCCGGTTAACCGGCCGGAGGGTCTGCGGGAAATCGAGGACCTGCACATCTGGACGGCCGAGTCGGTGCGCGCCGACCGGCTGGACTTTCGGCCCAAGCACAAACTGGCGGTGCTGGTCGTGTCCGCGATGCCGCTGATCGCGCCGACGCGCCTGCCCCGAGTGCCCGAGTACGCGGGCTGCACCAGCTGGGTTCAGCTGCCGCTTCGTCCGGCGCTGGGGGAGCCCGTCCACGACGAGGCGGCGCTAATTGACGTCGCCGCCCGAGTCCGCGGCGCGGTCGGCTGACAGATCGACCGGGCCTACGGGAAGCAGCAGCCGGGAGCGGCCGTAGCGGACGGTGTGGGTCGCCGGCGTGATTTGGCTGCCCGTGAGCGCCGGTTCGCCCGTGCCGAGGTTGCGTGTGTACCGGGGAAACCAGCCGCCGGCGATCAGCAGGCGGATGTGTGAACCGGCGCGGAACCGGTGGGCGATCCCGTCGAGTTCGAGGCGCACGGTTCTTGTCGCGGTACCCAACCGCCGGTAGCCGTCGCTGACATTTCGGGACCGGCCTTTGGCGTCGACCTCGCTGACCCGGACGAAGAGGTCGACGTGGGGATTGTTGGAGCTGTGCGTCAGCTCGACGACCGGGCTCCCGTAGACGCACAGATCGTGGGTCAGGGTGGCGCTGGTGAAGGCGAGCACGTCGCTTCGCGATGCGAGCCGGCTGTCGTCGCGGTACCCCCCGTCCACCGACATCAGCGGGCCTCCGACGGTGGGCGTGGGATCGGCGGGGTCGTAGCGAAATCTCGCCGGTGCCAACCCCTTTAGTCCCGTCGGCGCGGTCTGACCCAGGTACCCGCCGGGCCGCAGGTACAGGGACCGTTCGGTGGTGGCGGGCGGCCAGTCTGGCACGTTGCGCCAGCCCTGGCCGGTGACGTAGGCGCGGACCCTGCTGGGTCGGCGCAGGGCGGTGGCGCCGCCCAGGTGGGCGTCCAGCCAATCCAATGAGTCTCGGGCGCTGACGGGCAGTCCTTTTCTCAGCAACTCGGTGTGGGCCCAGGGGCCCATGGTGAGTGCGACATCGACGTCCCGGTTGCGCAGGTGCCGGTATTGCTGCAGCGTCTGCCTGACGAAGATGTCCTGCCAGCCGCCCACCAGCAGCACGGGCACCCGCACGCGGTCCAGCGCCTCGTTGAAGCGCAACGCATCCCAGAACGGATCGCTCGTGTCGGCGTGTTCGAGCCAGGATTCGAACCACGGCGCGCCCGCGCCGAGCAGCGCCCGGGCCGCGGCACCCAGCGGCAGCGCACCGGCCGCCTGGGGCACCTTGCGGCGGGCCCGCAGCTGGTGCAGCGCGGCCCGGATGCGCGCGGGATCCTCCTGGTGGGCGACCAGATCGCTCCAGCCTAGAAAGTCGTTGACGGTGAACGCCCCGGTACCCCACGAGGAGGCGGCAAAGTCATGGGGGCCCGCGGTGATCACGGCCGCGGCCAGCTCGGGCGGCGGATCGTTGAGCAGCGCCCACTGGGTGAATCCCAGGTACGACACCCCGACGGTCGCGAAGCGGCCGGTGAACCAGGGTTGCTCGCGGAGCCAGACCACGGTGTCGGCGCCGTCGGCTGCCTCGTTGACCATCGGCTCGAACGCCCCGCCGGACCCGAACGTCCCGCGCACGCTCTGCAGCACGACGTGGTAGCCGCGGGCCGCGTACGGCCTGGCGTACACGAGCGAAAACGGAAACCCGCGCCCGTAGGCTCCGCGGACCAGCAGGGTCCCGGCGGGGTTGGCCGTGTGCGGCGCATAGTGGTCGGCCACCAGGCGGACTCCGTCGCGCATCGGCACGTGCACGCGGTTGACGGAGTAATCCGTAGTTGGCGCCGGGAGCCCCAGCAGTCTGCCGAGGGCCTTGCCGCCGATTCCCTTCAGGGGGCTCGGCATGGGCTGCGCGTACCGGATTGACGCCGTACTCACGGAGCCCAGGCTAGAACGGCCATCGGGACCCTAGAACTTGTAGTAGGGCGCGAGGTCATTGGCCCGCTGCAAGTTGGTGGACATGCAGTCGACGTCGGGGTTGGAGTAGACGGTCGAGTAGAACAGCGACTGCTGGATGAGCCCGTAGCCGGTCTTGAGCGCGACCATGCAGGAGTAATACCAGTAGCTATTGTGGTAGGTCGGCTTCAGCACCCAGTACTGCGCGGCGCGGTGGCCCTGAATCGTGGTCTCGACGGCGTCAGCGGGCAGGGTTTGTTCGTACGTCCGCCAGATGATGGGCTCGACGGCCACCTGGTAGTTGCCCGCGTCGAAGTGGCAGCGCAGCCCGTCCTCGTGCTCGGGGGGTGTGAATGCCAACCCGAGTCGCTGGATCACGTCGAACGGGATGTCCTCGCACGCGTCGAACGGGCGCGGGTCGGTGGTCGCCACGATGGGGCTCTTCATGGTGGTTTCCATCGGCTCGGCGGTCGACCGCAAATCGACGGGCCTGGCCACGCCCGGTCCGGGCGGCGCGCCTTGCCAGCCGACCGTGCCCCCGATGACCGCGGCGGCCAGCGCACCGACCGCCCCGATCAGTCGCACGTTGGCGAACACGACACCCCCTGACGTCTCGGCGGTCCCACTGGCGGGAGTGTACAAGTCGTGTGCGCGCCGTCACAGGGGAACCTGAACTTGTTCCAACGGCGGGCGCCGAAATGGATTTGCCCAGTGCGGTGGATAGGGTGGGTATTCGTGGCCAGACAGCAATCGACGAACGGCGCGCAGCCGACGCTGTGGGCGGTCTCCGACCTGCACACCGGTCACCTCGGCAACAAGCCGGTCACCGAATCTCTGTACCCGGCCTCGCCGGACGACTGGCTGATCGTCGCCGGCGACGTCGCCGAACGCACCGACGAGATCCGCTGGGCGCTCGATCTGCTGCGACGCCGCTTCGCCAAGGTGATCTGGGTCCCGGGCAACCATGAGCTGTGGACCACCAACCGGGACCCCATGCAGATCTTCGGCAAGGCGCGCTACGACTACCTGGTCAACATGTGCGACGAGATGGGCGTCGTCACCCCCGAGCACCCTTTTCCGGTGTGGACCGAGCGCGGCGGGCCGGCCACGATCGTGCCGATGTTTCTGCTCTACGACTACAGCTTCTTGCCCGAGGGGGCGGCGACCAAGGCCGAGGGCCTGACCATCGCGCGGGAGCGCAACGTGGTGGCCACCGACGAGTTCTTGCTCTCGTCCGAGCCGTACCCCACTCGCGAGGCCTGGTGTCGCGAGCGGCTGGCCGCCACCCGCGCCCGCCTCGAACAGCTCGACTGGATGACGCCGACCGTTCTGGTGAACCACTTCCCGATGGTGCGCGAGCCCTGCGACGCGTTGTTCTACCCGGAGTTCTCGCTGTGGTGCGGAACCACCAAGACCGCCGACTGGCACACCCGCTACAACGCCGTGTGCTCGGTCTACGGCCATCTGCACATTCCGCGCACCACCTGGTACGACGACGTGCGCTTCGAGGAGGTGTCGGTCGGTTACCCGCGGGAGTGGCGGCGCCGCAGGCCGCACACCTGGCTGCGCCAGGTGTTGCCCGATCCGCAGTACCCGCCCGGTTACCTCAACGACTTCGGCGGTCACTTCGTCATCACCCAGGAGATGCGCCAGCAGGCCGCCAAGTTCCGGGAACGGTTGCGGCAGCGGCAGGCCCGATGACCGCGCGCACGCTGGTGTCATCGGTGCTGCCGGTGACCCTTCTCGATTCGGGGGCCGACGACCTGGCGTCCGCGGAGTTGTATTCCGACCCACCCGGCCTCGCACCGCTGCCCGAAGAGGAGCCGTTGATCGCCAAGTCGGTCGCCAAGCGGCGCAACGAGTTCATCACCGTGCGGCACTGTGCCCGGCAGGCGCTGGGCCGGCTCGGGGTGCCGCCCGCACCGATCCTGAAGGGCGACAAGGGGGAACCGTGCTGGCCCGACGGCGTGGTCGGCAGCCTCACGCACTGCACGGGTTACCGTGGCGCGGTGGTGGGGCGGGCTACCTCGGTGCGCTCGGTCGGCATCGACGCCGAACCGCACGACGTGTTACCCGATGGCGTGCTCGCCGCGATCGCACTCGACGAGGAGCGCCACGAGATCGCCGCGTTGCCCGAGGGCCTGCATTGGGACCGAATTCTGTTCTGCGCCAAGGAAGCAACGTACAAGGCCTGGTTCCCGTTGACGAAGCGCTGGCTGGGTTTCGAGGACGCCCACATCGTATTCGACGTCGATCCGTCCGGCCGGGGGACCACCGGTGTGTTCGTCTCGAAAGTCCTTATCGACGGCGAGACGCTCTCCGGGCCAACGCTTACCGCGCTGAGGGGCCGCTGGTCGGTCGACCGTGGGCTGGTGCTGACCGCCATCGTGCTGTGAGCGAAGGGCGCAGCGGGCCGGGGCTCGTCGTGATCGACAAACCCGCCGGTATGACCAGTCACGACGTCGTCGCGCGGTGCCGCCGCATCTTCGCCACCCGCAGGGTGGGCCACGCCGGAACGCTGGACCCGATGGCCACCGGCGTGCTGGTGGTCGGCGTCGACCGCGCCACCAAGATCCTCGGACTGCTGACGGCGACCTCGAAGTCGTACGCCGCCACCATCCGTCTGGGCCAGACCACGACCACCGAGGACGCCGAAGGCGAAGTGCTGCAGACTGTTTCGGCCAGGCACCTGACGGTCGAGGTCGTCGGCGCCGCGGTTGCCGCGCTGCGCGGTGACATCGAGCAGGTGCCGTCGGCGGTCAGCGCGATCAAGATCGGCGGCCGGCGCGCTTACCGGCTCGCCCGCGAGGGCCACGACGTCGAGCTGCGGGCCCGCCCGGTGCGCATCGACCGGTTCGAGGTCCTGCACGTGCGGCCGCACGATGAGCTCGTCGACGTCGACGTGGAGGTGGACTGCTCGTCGGGAACCTACATCCGGGCGCTGGCCCGCGATCTCGGCGCCGCCCTCGGCGTGGGCGGGCATCTGACCTCGTTGCGGCGCACCCGGGTGGGGCGCTTCACGCTGGCCGAGGCGTGCTCGCTCGACGAGCTTGCCGAGCGGCCCCGGCTGACCTGGACCCTGGACGAGGCGTGCCTGCTGATGTTTCCGCGCCGCGAGCTCACCGCCGCCGAGGCCGAGGCGACCGGCAACGGTAGGCCGCTTTCGGCGGCCGGCGTCGACGGTGTCTACGCCGCGTGCGACCCCGACGGCCGGGTGATCGCACTGCTGCGCGACGAGGGGCCGGGGACGAAGTCGGTGGTTGTTATCCGCCCGGCGACGATGCACGATGGAACGTCGTGATGTGGGGGTACCCCCAGGCGCGTAGCGGCGAGGGGGCAAGCCGGGCCATCGGGTTCCGCCCGGCGACGATGCACGATGGAACGTCGTGATGTGGGGGTACCCCCAGGCGCGTAGCGGCGAGGGGGCAAGCCGGACCATCGGGTTCCGCCCGGCGACGCTGTAGGCATACGCTGGGCGCGGATCGTCCCAAGCCTGTCCGGAAGGTGCGCGCTATGTCCGTTAAAGGGCCCAACAAGGTCTACGTAGTCGGCGTCGGCATGACGAAGTTCGAGAAGCCGGGCCGTCGCGAGGGCTGGGACTATCCCGACATGGCGCGGGAATCGGGGACCAACGCGCTGGCCGACGCCGGTGTCGACTACCGCGAGGTCGAGCAGGGCTTCGTCGGCTACGTCGCCGGCGATTCGACGTCGGGGCAGCGGGCGCTCTACGAGCTCGGCATGACCGGGATTCCGATCGTCAACGTCAACAACAACTGCTCGACCGGCTCCACGGCGCTCTTCCTGGCGGCACAGGCCATCCGCGGCGGCCTCGCCGACTGCACCATCGCCCTCGGCTTCGAGAAGATGCAACCCGGCGCGCTGAGCGGAGGCGCCGAGGACCGCGAATCTCCGATGGGCAGGCACGTCAAGGCGATGGCCGAGATCGACGAGTTCGCCCTGCCCGTCGCGCCGTGGATGTTCGGCGCCGCCGGCCGCGAGCACATGAGGCAATACGGCACCACCGCAGAACATTTCGCCAAGATCGGCTACAAGAACCACAAACACTCCGTCGACAACCCGTATGCGCAGTTCCAGGAGTCCTACACCCTCGACGACATCCTGGCGGCGCGGATGATCTCCGATCCGCTGACCAAGCTGCAGTGCTCGCCCACCTCGGACGGTTCGGGGGCGGCGATCGTGGCCTCGGAGGGCTTCGTCGACAGCCACGGGCTGGCCGGCCGGGCGGTGGAGATCGTCGGCCAGGCCATGACCACCGACTTCGCGTCGACCTTCGATGGCAGCGCCAAGAACCTCATCGGCCATGACATGAATGTGCAAGCGGCGCAACGCGTCTACGACCAGTCCGGCTTGGGCCCGGAGGACTTCCAGGTCATCGAGCTGCACGACTGCTTCTCGGCCAACGAACTCCTGCTCTACGAGGCGCTGGGCCTGTGCGGGCCCGGCGAGGCGCCCAAGCTGATCGACAACGGCGACACCACCTACGGCGGCCGCTGGGTGGTCAACCCGTCCGGCGGCCTGATCTCCAAGGGCCACCCGCTGGGCGCCACCGGGCTGGCGCAGTGCGCCGAGCTGACCTGGCAGCTGCGGGGAACCGCCGACAAGCGTCAGGTCGACAACGTCACCGCCGCGCTGCAACACAACATCGGGCTGGGTGGCGCCGCCGTCGTCACCGCCTACCAGCGCGCGGAACGCTGAGCCGCACGCGACCATGATCGAGTGGTCCGACACCGATCTGATGGTCCGCGACGCGGTCCGTCAGTTCATCGACAAGGAGATCCGTCCGCACCTGGACGAGTTGGAATCCGGTGCGATGCCGCCGTATCCGATCGCGCGCAAGCTGTTCAGCCAGTTCGGGCTCGACGTGATGGCCGCCGAATCGGTCAAATCGATGCTCGACCGGGAGCGCGCCCGACGGGACGGCGGCGCCTCCGACGAATCGCCCTCCGACACAGGCGGTGGCGCGGGTCTGGGCGGTCAGGCGTCGATGGTTGCGGTGCTGGTCTCCGAACTCGCCGGGGTGAGCATCGGACTGTTGAGCACGGCCGCCGTCAGCCTGGGGCTGGGCGCGGGCACCATCATGAGCCGCGGCACGCTCGCCCAGAAAGAGCGCTGGTTACCCGAGTTGATGACGCTGGAGAAGATCGCGGCGTGGGCCATCACCGAACCGGACTCCGGCTCCGATGCGTTCGGCGGCATGAAGACCTACGTCAGGCGCGACGGCGAGGACTACATCCTCACCGGGCAGAAGACCTTTATCACCAACGGGCCCTACGCCGACGTGCTGGTGGTGTACGCCAAACTCGCTGAAGACACCGCGGGGGATTCCGCTTTGGACCCGCGGAACCGGCCGGTGCTGACCTTCGTGCTCGACTCGGGCATGCCTGGCCTGACGCAGGGCAAGCCGTTCAAGAAGATGGGCATGATGTCCTCGCCGACCGGCGAACTGTTCTTCGACAACGTGCGGCTGAGCCCCGACCGACTGCTCGGGGAGAGCGAACGGCACTCCGGCGGGGACGGCCGCGAGAGCGCCCGCGACAACTTCGCGACCGAACGGATGGGGATCGCGTTGATGGCGCTCGGCATCATCAACGAATGCCACCGGCTGTGCGTGGATTACGCAAAGACCCGCACGCTGTGGGGCAAGAACATCGGGCAGTTCCAACTGATTCAGCTCAAGCTGGCCAAGATGGAGGTCGCCCGAATCAATGTGCAGAACATGGTCTTTCAGATGATCGAGCGGACCAGGGCGGGTAAGCCGTTGACGCTGGCCGAGGCGTCGGCGATCAAGCTGTACTCGTCGGAGGCGGCCACCGACGTCGCGATGGAGGCCGTGCAATTGTTCGGCGGCAACGGCTACATGGCCGAATACCGGGTGGAACAGCTGGCCCGGGACGCCAAGTCACTGATGATCTACGCCGGCAGCAACGAGGTGCAGGTCACCCACATCGCCAAGGGCCTGTTGAGCTAGCCGGAGTCAGGCCGTCTAGGCACGGTCGCTTGCGATCGCTGGCGGATCAGGCCACCACCCAGATCGACCGGGCCGCCGGGCCGCCCAGCTCGACCGTGGTCTCGGCGCCGGTGGCCGATTCGATCGCGACCGACATCATGCCGGCGAATTCGCGGCGGATCAGGACCCGCAGCTTGGAATCGAGATTGATCCCGACACCGGCGAGGTAGCGCAGCATCTCCGGGTCGGCGTCGGAGATACGGGCCACCGTCGCGGTGTCGCCGTCGCCGCACGCCCACAGTTGCCGGGCCGGCGGTGCGGGCACCTGCCCGTCGGAGGCCGGGATGGGGTCACCGTGCGGGTCGCGCCGGGGGAACCCCAGCTTGGCGTCGATGCGGGCCACCAGCCGGTCCGACACCGCGTGTTCGAGCACCTCGGCCTCGTCGTGCACCTCGTCCCACGCGTAGCCCAGCTCGTTGACCAGGAAGGTCTCCAACAGCCGGTGGCGGCGCACCATGTCCAGCGCGGCCCGCCGGCCCGCCTCGGTCAACGTCACCGCGCCATATCTTTCGTGGTCGACGAGCCCCTGCTCGGCCAGTCTGCGGATCGATTCCGAGGCGGTGCTGGCCGACACCCCGATCTTCTCGGCCAGCATCTTGGTGCTGACCCGGTGCGGGGCCCCCTCCGGGGACCACTCCTGGGCGTTCCAGATGACCTTCAGATAGTCCTGGCCGACCGCCGTGAGACCGCCAGGCTCGTCGTCAGCCCTCACAACAAGAAAGTGTAGGCAAACCAAGCCTGATCTGGCGCGGCTCACCGGTACGCGGTGATCGGATCGCCGGTGGGTCGTAGGCTTGCGATCGTGCAGCGGTGGCGCGGCCAAGAAGAGATTCCCACGGACTGGGGCAGGTGCGTGCTCACCATCGGGGTGTTCGATGGTGTGCATCGTGGCCACGCCGAACTGATCGCGCATGCGGTCAAGGCCGGTCGCGCCCGCAACGTGCCAACCGTGCTGATGACGTTCGATCCACACCCCATGGAAGTGGTCTATCCGGGCAGCCACCCGGCGCAGCTGACGACGCTGACCCACCGCGCCGAGCTCGTCGAGGAAATGGGCATCGACTTCTTCCTGGTGATGCCGTTCACCGCCGATTTCATGAAGCTCACGCCGGACCGCTACATCCACGAGCTGCTGGTGGAACGCCTGCACGTGGTGGAGGTCGTGGTCGGTGAGAACTTCACGTTCGGCAAGAAGGCGACCGGCAACGTCGACACCCTGCGGCGTGCCGGCGAGCGATTCGGCTTCGCGGTGGAGTCGATGTCGCTGTTGTCCGAGCATCACAGCAACGAGACCGTGACGTTCTCCGCCACCTACATCCGGTCCTGCGTGGACGCCGGTGACGTGGTGGCGGCCGCCGACGCGCTCGGCCGCCCGCACCGCGTCGAGGGTGTCGTGGTGCGCGGCTACGGGCGGGGCGTCGAGTTGGGTTTTCCCACCGCGAACGTCGCGCCGCCGATGTATTCGGCCATCCCGGCCGACGGCGTGTATGCCGCGTGGTTCACCGTGCTCGGGCACGGGCAGGTGACCGGCACCGTCGTCCCGGGGGAGCGCTACCAGGCCGCGGTGTCCGTCGGGACCAACCCGACCTTCTCCGGACGTACGCGCACCGTCGAGGCTTTCGTCCTCGACACCACGGCCGACCTGTACGGGCAATATGTGGCGCTGGACTTCGTCGGGCGGATCCGCGGACAGCTCAAGTTCGACTCGGTGCGTGACCTAGTCGCAGCGATGGGCAACGACACCGAGCGGGCGCGCGCGCTGCTGTCCGCGGGGTGACCTGCCCGCCGGGCTGACATCCTGGTCACACCTGTCACTTGAGTCCCTGCGCCGGCGGGCACTACGGGCATCCCTTCCGCTTCGGGGCGGAAGTGACGCGTGTGGCGAGCCGCCGCGGGCCGGGACCCCCGTCGCGTTTGTGCCCGGCGGCTGAACCGCTGCTAAACTGCCGGACGACATCGGCGCGTGCTGCGGTTCGCGGTGGCCGCGCCCGAGTGAATGATCGCGGACCGATTGATGGAGATATTTTCGTGGCGCTGACAGCCGAGCAGAAAAAGGAAATCCTGGGCACCTACGGCCTGCATGACACCGACACCGGGTCCCCGGAGGCGCAGGTCGCCCTGCTGACCAAGCGGATTGCCGACCTGACCGAGCACCTCAAGGTGCACAAGCACGACCACCACTCCCGGCGGGGACTGCTGCTGCTGGTGGGTCGCCGGCGGCGGCTGCTCAAGTACGTGTCCCAGGTCGACGTCGAGCGCTACCGCTCGCTCGTCGAGCGGCTGGGTCTGCGTCGCTGACCGGGCCCGGCGCCCGGCAAATCTCCCAGCCCTGCCAGCGGGGCAAGTCGGCCCGTGTAGAGTGGGAGCGTTCTGGGCCGTTTTCGGTCCGAGCAAACGGTGCGGTTCGCGCAGATCCGCGCGTGCCGTTCCAGCGTGTCACTATGCAAGTCCAGGGGAGCAGCCCAGTCTGTATCGGGCGGTCCTCGGTAGTGGCTGCCGAGCTCTCCGGATCTGGGGCAGCTCGGCCGCTTCGATCGATGGCCGTAGCCGTATTCAGGCTCGCTGTTCGGAAGCTCTGCGGGTGGCTCGCGGGCCCGTCGGGCCCGATGAGTTGGTGCGGAGCCCTCTGTTGCGCGTGACGCCGCGAAATAGCCGAATACCAGAGAGGCCGTACGGACACAGATGTCTGTATCTGAAATTGAAGAAGGCGTGTTCGAATCGACCGCCGTCATCGACAACGGGAGCTACGGCACCCGGACCATCCGTTTTGAAACCGGCCGGCTGGCCCTGCAGGCCGCCGGTGCCGTCGTCGCCTACCTGGACGACGAGAACATGCTGCTGTCGGCGACCACCGCCAGCAAGAGCCCGAAGGAGCACTTCGACTTCTTCCCGCTGACCGTGGATGTCGAGGAGCGGATGTATGCCGCCGGCCGCATCCCCGGTTCGTTCTTCCGTCGTGAGGGCCGGCCCTCCACGGACGCGATCCTGACGTGCCGGCTGATCGACCGCCCGCTGCGCCCGTCGTTCGTCGCCGGGCTGCGCAACGAGATTCAGGTCGTGGTGACGATCCTGAGCCTGGATCCCAACGATCTCTACGACGTGCTGGCGATCAACGCGGCGTCGGCCTCCACCCAGCTGGCCGGCCTGCCGTTCTCCGGCCCCGTCGGGGCAGCCCGGGTGGCGCTGATCGACGGCACCTGGATCGCCTTCCCCACGGTCGAGCAGCTCGAGCGGGCCGTGTTCGACATGGTGGTGGCCGGCCGCATCGTCGGCCATGACGAGGGCACGCCTGACGTGGCCATCATGATGGTCGAGGCCGAGGCCACCGAGCACGTCATCGCGCTCGTCGAAGGGGGCGCCCAGGCACCGACGGAAAGCGTTGTGGCCGAAGGCCTGGAGGCGGCCAAGCCGTTCATCGCCGCGCTGTGCACAGCCCAGCAGGAGCTGGCCGACGCGACTGGGAAATCAGGCAAACCCGCGGCTGACTTCCCGGTGTTCCCCGACTACGGCGACGACGTGTACTACTCGGTTGCCTCGGTGGCCACCGACGAGCTGGCCGCCGCGCTGAGCATCGGCGGCAAGGCCGAGCGTGAACAGCGCACCGACGAGCTGAAGGCCGAGGTACTGCAGCGGCTCGCCGAGACCTACGCGGGCCGCGAGAAGGAGGTCAGCGCCGCCTTCCGCTCGCTGACCAAGAAGCTGGTCCGACAGCGCATCCTGACCGACCACTTCCGCATCGACGGCCGCGGCATCACCGACATCCGCGCGCTGTCAGCCGAGGTCGCGGTGGTTCCGCGGGCGCACGGCAGCGCGCTGTTCGAGCGCGGCGAGACCCAGATCCTCGGCGTGACCACTCTCGACATGGTCAAAATGGCCCAGCAGATCGACTCGCTGGGGCCCGAGACGTCCAAGCGGTACATGCATCACTACAACTTCCCGCCGTTCTCCACCGGCGAGACCGGTCGGGTCGGGTCGCCCAAGCGGCGGGAGATCGGGCACGGCGCGCTCGCCGAGCGGGCCCTGATCCCGGTGCTGCCCAGCGTCGAGGAGTTCCCGTACGCCATCCGCCAGGTGTCCGAGGCCCTGGGCTCCAACGGTTCGACGTCGATGGGATCCGTCTGCGCGTCCACCCTGGCCCTGCTCAACGCCGGCGTGCCGCTCAAGGCGCCGGTGGCCGGTATCGCGATGGGGCTGGTCTCCGACGACATAGAAATCGAGGCGGGAGACGGCGGTAAATCCACCGAGCGCCGCTTCGTCACCCTGACCGACATCCTGGGCGCCGAGGACGCGTTCGGCGACATGGACTTCAAGTGTGCCGGCACCAAGGACTTCGTCACTGCGCTGCAGCTGGACACCAAGCTCGAAGGGATTCCGTCGCAGGTGCTGGCGGCCGCGCTCTCCCAGGCTAAAGATGCGCGCCTGACGATTCTCGAGGTCATGGCCGAGGCCATCGACTCACCCGACGAGATGAGCCCGTACGCGCCGCGGGTGACCACCATCAAGGTCCCGGTCGACAAGATCGGTGAGGTCATCGGTCCCAAGGGCAAGGTCATCAACGCCATTACCGAGGAGACCGGCGCGCAGATCTCCATCGAGGACGACGGCACCGTGTTCGTCGGCGCCACCGACGGTCCCTCGGCGCAGGCCGCGATCGACAGGATCAACGCCATCGCCAACCCGCAGCTGCCGACGGTGGGCGAGCGTTTCCTCGGAACCGTGGTCAAGACAACGGATTTCGGTGCGTTCGTGTCGCTGATGCCCGGTCGTGACGGCCTGGTGCACATCTCGAAGCTCGGCAGGGGCAAGCGCATCGCGAAGGTCGAGGACGTCGTGAACGTCGGCGACAAGCTGCGGGTCGAGATCGCCGACATCGACAAGCGGGGCAAGATCTCCCTGGTCCTGGTGGCCGACGAGGACGCAGCAGACTCGGCCGGGGCCGCTGAGGCGCCGGCAGCACCCGCCGATGCCGCGACGGCAAGCAGCTGATCCCGGCGCGGCGCTGCATCGGGGCAGGCAGACCGCCGAGCTGAACGCCGAACACATGGCCGTCCGCCGCACCGCCCTGCCGGGTGGCCTGCGGGTGGTCACGGAGTACCTGCCCGCGGTGCGTTCGGCGTCGGTCGGGGTGTGGGTCGGTGTCGGGTCGCGCGACGAGGGTGCCACGGTGGCCGGGGCAGCGCACTTCCTGGAGCACCTGCTGTTCAAGTCCACCCCGACCCGCACGGCCGTCGACATCGCTCAGGCGATGGACGCCGTCGGCGGCGAGCTGAACGCCTTCACCGCCAAGGAACACACCTGCTACTACGCGCACGTGCTCGACAGCGATCTGGAGCTGGCCGTCGACCTCGTCGCCGATGTCGTGCTCAACGGCCGCTGCGCCGCCGAGGACGTCGAAGTCGAACGCGATGTCGTCCTCGAAGAGATTGCCATGCGCGACGACGACCCCGAGGACGCGCTGGGCGACATGTTCCTGGGCGCGTTGTTCGGCGACCACCCGTTCGGCCGCCCGGTGATCGGCACCTCGCAATCGGTGTCGGCGATGACGCGGACCCAGCTGCACTCCTTCCATGTGCGGCGCTACACCCCGGACCGGATGGTCGTCGCGGTGGCCGGCAATGTCGACCACGACGAGGTGGTCGCGTTGGTGCGCCGGCATTTCGGGTCGCACCTGGTCCGCGGACGTCGGACGGTGGCCCCGCGCAAGGGCGCCGGACGGGTGACGGGCCGCCCCGGGTTGACGTTGGGCAACCGCGATTCCGAACAGACCCACGTCTCGGTGGGCGTGCGCACGCCCGGCCGCACCTGGCAGCATCGCTGGGCGCTGTCGGTGCTGCACACGGCGCTGGGCGGCGGCCTGAGTTCCAGGCTGTTCCAGGAGGTGCGCGAGTCCCGCGGGCTGGCGTACTCCATCTACTCCGCACTGGACGTCTTCGCCGACAGCGGAGCGCTTTCGGTGTATGCCGCATGCCTGCCGGAGCGTTTCGAAGAAGTCATGCGGGTGACCGGTGAGGTGCTCGAATCGGTGGCGCGCGACGGCATCACCGAGGCGGAGTGCCGAATCGCCAAGGGGTCGTTGCGCGGCGGGCTGGTCCTCGGCCTCGAGGATTCCAGCTCCCGCATGAGCCGCCTGGGCCGCAACGAACTGAACTACGGCGCGCAGCGCACCATCGAGCAGACCCTCCAGCGGATCGACGACGTGACGGTCGACGAGGTCAACGCGGTGGCCCACCGACTGCTGAGCCAGCCTTACGGCGCCGCCGTGCTGGGCCCGTATGCATCGAAACGATCTCTGCCCCAACAACTTCGGGCGATGGTAAGTTAGCCGGATGGTACTCGGCTTCTGGGACATCATGGTGCCCATCGTGGGTGCGCCGATGGCCGGGGGCCCGGGTACCCCCGCGCTGGCCGCGGCGGTGTCCAACGCGGGCGGGCTCGGCTTCGTCCCCGGCGGGTATGTCAGCGCGGAGCGGTTCGCCGAGGATATTGCCGCTGCCCGCGCGGCCACCACCGGCCCGCTCGGTGTCAACCTGTTTGTGCCGCAACCCAGCGTCGCCGACTGGGTGCAGCTGGACTACTACGCCGAGGAACTCGAGGAGATCGCCGACTACTACCAGGTCGAGGTAGGCCATCCGCAGTTCGGCGACGACGACGAATGGGAACCCAAGCTCGAGGTGGTGGCCGACGTGCGCCCGGAGTTGGTGTCGTTCACCTTCGGCGTGCCGCCACCCGATGTCATCGGCCGGCTGGGCGCCCTGGGCCTGCTGGTGATGGTCACCGTGACGTCGGCTTACGAGGCCGGGGTGGCCATCGCCGCCGGCGCGGACAGCCTGGTGGTCCAGGGACCGGATGCCGGCGGGCACCGCGGCACGTTCGCCCCCGACATGGACCCCGGCACCGAGTCGCTGCACGAGCTGATCGAACGGATCCACCGGACGCACCGCGACGTTCCGATCGTCGCGGCGGGTGGGCTCGGCACCGCCGAGGAGGTCGCCGGGGTGCTGCGCCGGGGAGCGGTGGCCGCGCAGGTCGGCACCGCGCTGCTGCTGTCCGACGAGGCCGGCACCAACCCGGCGCACCGCACGGCCATGAAGAACCAACTCTTCGGCAAGACGATCGTTTCCCGCGCCTTTTCGGGTCGGTACGCGCGCGGCCTGGAGAACGAGTTCATCCGGATGCTCGACACGGTGGCCCCGCTCGGCTATCCCGAGGTCAACCAGATGACGTTGCCGATTCGGGAGGCGGCGGCCGCCTTGGAGGACCCGAATGGGATGAACCTCTGGGCGGGAACGTCGTTCCGGGAGGCGCGCCCGGGACCGGCGGCCGACATCATCGCCAGTCTCGTAGAGTGACGCGCGTGCCGGCACTGTCGCGTCGGCGGATGCTGTCGCTCGCCGTGAGCGCGTCCGCCCTCACCGCGTGCGGGCGAGCTTTCGCGCTGCCGGATCCCGGCCCGGGCGACCGGCTCGACGAGCTCGAGCGGCAGTACAACGCGTATGTGGGGCTTTTCGCCCTGAACATCGGGACGTGCCGCACCCTGGCCCATCGCGACGGCGATCCGTTCGCGATGTGTTCGACCTTCAAGGCCTACGCCGCCGCGCGGGTGCTGCAGAAGGCCCAGCGCGCCGAATTGGATTTGCAGCAGGCCGTTTTCGTCGATCCCGGGAAACTGCTGCCCAATTCCCCGGTGACCGCCCCGCAGGCCGGCAAAACCATGCCGCTGGCGCAGCTGTGCGCGGCGGCGTTGCAGCACAGCGACAACGCCGCCGCCAACCTGCTGTTGGAGGCCATCGGCGGACCTCCGGCCATCACCGAGTTCGCTCGCTCCATCGGCGACGACCGCACCAGGCTCGATCGCTGGGAGACCGACCTGAACACCGCAGTACCCGGCGACCCGCGCGACACCAGCACGCCGCGGGCCTTCGGCGGTGGGATCCAAAGCCTGCTCACCGGAACGGTTCTCGGCGAGCCGCAGCGCCGCCAACTGGAGGACTGGATGCGCGGCAACGTGACCTCGACGATGCGCGCGGGCCTGCCGCCCGGCTGGACCACCGCGGACAAGACCGGCACGGGGGACTACGGCAGCACCAACGATGTCGGCATCGCCTACGGACCCGACGGGCAGCGCGTGTTGCTGTCGCTGATGACACGCTCGCAGTCACCGAACCCGGACGCCGACCCGCTGCGGCCGCTCATCGCCGAGGTCACCCGCTCCGTGCTGCCGTGGCTTACCGCAGAAGGCTGACCGGTCAGGCCAAGACGCTCGCCGGATCTGTGAACGGCAAATCCAGGTCGGTGGCCACCCGTGCGCACAGCAGAGCGCCGTCGTGCGTCGAAAGGCCTTTGGCGAGAGCGGGATCCGACCGGCATGCCGCTTGCCAGCCGTGGTCGGCGATCTTGAGCACATACGGCATGGTTGCGTTGGTCAGCGCCACGGTGGACGTCTTGGGTACCGCGCTGGGCATGTTCGCCACGCAATAGAACAGGGTATCGTGCACGGCGAACGTCGGGCGGTCATGGGTGGTCGGGCGCGAGTCCTCGAAGCAGCCGCCCTGGTCGATCGAGATGTCCACCAGCACCGCCCCGCTCTTCATCCGTGCGACAAGCGAATTGGAGATCAGGGTGGGGGCTTTGGCGCCCGGGACCAGGACCGCTCCGATCACCAGGTCGGCGCGTTTGACGGCGCCCGCTAACTCGTACGCCGACGAATAACGGGTGCCGATTTGGCCGCCGAACTCGGCGTCAAGCAGCCGAAGCCTGGTGATGTTGAGGTCGAAGACCATGACGGCCGCCCCCATGCCGCCGGCGACCCGGGCGGCGTTGTAGCCGGCCGTGCCGGCGCCGATCACCACGACGTCGGCGCCCTTGACGCCGGGCACTCCGCCCATCAGCACGCCGCGCCCGCCTTCGGTTTTCATCAGGTGGTAGCCCCCGACCTGGGCGGCGAGCCGCCCGGCGACCTCGCTCATCGGGGCCAGCAGCGGAAGCGTCCCGTCAGCGGTCTGGACGGTCTCGTAGGCGATGGACGTTGTGCCGGAGGCCAACAGCGCGTCGGTGCAAGCGCGCGACGCGGCCAGGTGCAGGTACGTGAACAGGACCTGGCGGTTCCGCAACAGGCCATACTCGGGCGGTATCGGTTCCTTGACCTTGAGCACCAGGTCGGCTTCGGCCCACACCTGCTCGGCGCCGCCGGCCAGTTGAGCGCCCGCGGCCTTGAACTCCTCGTCGGCGATGGCCGACCCCTCGCCGGCGCCGGACTGGACCGTCACCTCGTGACCGCGGTGGGTCAATTCGGCGACGCCGGCCGGGGTGATGGCCACCCTGAACTCGTTGTTCTTGGTCTCGGTCGGAACGCCGACTCGCATGGTTGCCCCTTGACAGTTGAGGTTCACCCTCAAGTGTGAAGAAAGCTCGGATGGGCCGCCAGCGTTTGCTGACTATGATCGTCGAATGACCGATCCGGATGTGGCGGCCACCGTCGCGATCGACGCGCGCCCGGACGTAGTTTATGGCCTGATCACCGACCTGCCGACACTGGCTTCGCTGGCCGAGGAGGCGGTGGCGATGGAGTGGCGCAAAGGCGATGCGGTTCGCCCGGGCGCGGTGTTCGCCGGCCACAACGAAAACGGCTCTCGGAGCTGGAACACCAAGTGCACGGTCACCGACGCCGAGCCGGGCCGCCGTTTCGGGTTCGAAGTGCGGTACGCCGTCTTACCGATCGCGCGATGGCAATACGACATCGAAGAGACCGACGGCGGCTGCCGGGTCACCGAAAGCACCTGGGACCGCAGGCCTGGCTGGTTCCGCAAGCTAGCCGGCAAGTCCACCGGTGTCGCCGATCGGGCGGCCGCCAACGCCGAACACATTCGGCTGACGCTGCAGCGGCTGAAGCAGCGCGCCGAGGCCGGTTAAGCCAAGTGACGACACGCGATCCCGCAGTGGCGATCGTCGGAGCGGGCATGTCCGGGATCTGCGCCGCGATCGCGTTGCTGCGCAACGGGATCAGCGATGTAACGATTTACGAGAAGGCCGACGAGGTGGGCGGCACCTGGCGTGACAACACCTACCCCGGTCTGACGTGCGACGTGCCGTCTCGGGTCTACCAGTACACGTTCGCCACGAAGCCGGACTGGACGCACATGTTCTCTCCCGGCGGCGAAATACAGGCCTACTTCCGGCGCGTGGCCGACGAATTCGCGCTGCGGGATCGGATTCGTTTCGGCACCGAGGTCGTCAGCGCCCGATTCGAGGGCGGCCGCTGGGTGTTGCGCACGGACGCCGGAGCAGAATCCGAGGTCGACTTCCTGATTTCTGCCACGGGCGTGCTGCACCACCCCCGGATGCCGTCGATCGCGGGGTTGGACGACTTCGGCGGCGCCGTCTTTCACTCGGCCCGCTGGGATCATTTCGTCCAGCTCGAGCGGCGGCGCATCGCGGTGATCGGCAACGGATCGACCGGCGTCCAGCTCGTCTGCGGTCTCGCCGGCGTGGCGGGCACGCTCATGCTGTTCCAGCGCACCGCCCAGTGGGTCGTCCGCGTGCCCAACCCGCGGTACTCCAGGTTCGCCGGCGTCGCCCATCGGGCCTTCCCGTGGCTCGACCGATTCGCCTACCGGGCGTACAGCCGGTTCTTCGACACCTTCGCGGTCGCGCTGACCAAGCCCGGCCTGCGCCGGCGCATGATGGCCGCGATGTGCCGCCTGAGCCTGCGCGAAGTGCGCGACCCCGAGTTGCGTCGGGCGCTGACCCCGGATTACCGGCCGATGTGCAAGAGGTTGGTGGTTTCGGGCGGCTTCTACCGGGCGATCCAGCGCGGCGACGTGGAGCTGGTGACCGACGGCATCGACCACGTGGAGCGGCGGGGCATCGTGACCGACGACGGCACCCTGCACGAGGCGGACGTCATCGTGCTGGCCACCGGATTCGACACCCACGCGTTCTTCCGGCCCATGCGGCTGATAGGGCGCGACGGGATCGCCGCCGACGACGTCTGGCGTGACGGACCCCGGGCGCACCAAACCGTCGCGATGCCCGGTTTCCCCAACTTCTTCATGATGCTGGGGCCCCACAGCCCGGTGGGGAACCTCGCCCTTACCGCCGTGGCCGAGTCGCAAGCCGATCACATCCTGCGCTGGATTCAGCGGTGGCGCCGCGGCGAGTTCGACACGGTCGAGCCGACGCCGTCGGCGACCGAGAGCTTCAACGCCAAGCTGCGAGCGGCGATGCCGAACACGGTGTGGACCACCGGTTGCGACAGCTGGTACCTCAATAAGGACGGGGTACCAGAGGTCTGGCCCTTCACGCCGAGCGAGCATCGCGCCATGCTGGCGAACACGGATTTGGGAGAGTACGACCTGCGCCGGCGCGTCACCGCCGGCTGACCTTCGGGTTTCCTGGGGGTTTCTGGCGGGTTCTATACCTGCCAGCACTCGATGGGGAGGGGGCGCGATGTTCACCGTCGATGACCAGGCGGCCGGTCCGCACTCGAAATTTCAGGCGTCGTTGGACCACGAGCGTTTGGTCCTCGAGGCGCGTGATGTCTCCTTCGACTGGGCGACGTTGCCGTTCCACTACGTGCCGGGGGAGCCATTCGTCACCCACGTCCTCAACGTCTTGCACCTGCTGCTGCCCGCCGGCGAAGAGTTTTTCATCGAGGCGTTCAAGAGGGCGTTGCCGCTGATCAAAGACGATCAGCTGCGGCTGGACGTGCCGCGACGAGCACGCTTACGCCCCGCTGCATTACGAGCGTTTCAGCCCGCCGCCGGTGGTCGACGGCGTTCCCTTCGAAGTGGAACTCGCGCGGTCGCGGCAAGTGCTCAGCGTTCCGGCGAATCGGTCGGCCCTCGACGTCATGCTCGATCGGGATCCGACGACACCGCACTCGTGCCGGCAAGGCTTCTGCGGGACGTGCAAGGTGAAAGTCCTTGCGGGACAGGCTGATCATCGCGGCCGCACCGCGATGGCCGACGACGAAATGTTGGTCTGCGTGTCCCGGGCGCGCGGCGGCCGGATCGTCATCGACGGCTGAGCCGGTAGCCGACGTGGGCCACCTTGATGCCGGGCAGGGGCTGCCAGTCCAGGGTGCGGCCGTCGGCGCGGAAGTTGTTCTTTTCGTAGAAGCGGCGGGCCTTCGCGTTTCTCTCGGCGCACCACAGGATCACGTCGTTTGACAGATTCAAGCTCAGTACCGTATCGAGCAGACGGCCGCCGATGCCGTGCCGTTGGCGGTCGTCCGCGATGTACAGGGCGTCGATTTGGATCGACTCAGGTTCCGCCTCGTCCGGCCCGAAGATCGTCACACCGATTGTGTGGCCACCGGATTCGGCGATCCACATGGCCCAGCCCCGGCGGTTCAGATTTTGCGGGTAGATTTCGGCGACCCAGCGTTTGGGCGGGCCCAGGATGTCCAGCAGCGGATCCGTCAGTATGCCGGCCCAAGAGCGCCGCCACACCGCATAGTGCATCTCGGCGACGCGGGCGAAGTCATCCGGCTTCGCCGCACGGACGTTGATGTCGCTGGATGTCACGTGGTCAAGGCTAAAGACCGTCGGGTCATTTGGCCCGGGAGTGCTCCAGGTAGGCGGCCAGCGCGTTGGTCAGGCCCCGCCTCGCCATGTCCAGATCGGCGTACGAGCCGAGCTGGCGCTCCGACACCAGCCCGCGCATGGCGCCGGGGATGAGGGCGGCCACCTCGCGCACCCGGCCGGGATCGACGTCGAGACCGGCGAAGGCGTTCTGGCAGGTTTCCAGCCAGCTCCTGCCCCAGGAGAACAACTCGGCGGCGGTGCGCGGGTAGAGGCGCTCGAGCTCCTCGGGATCCCGGGGCAGCGCGGCCCGCAGGTTTTCGATCGCGCGTGAATCCGGCGAGGCCAAGCCGCGGTAGAGGGTGTCGATGATGGCGCCGACGCGTTCACGCAGGGGCGCGTTGGGTCGCACCGGCGTCGACAGCGCCGAGAAAGTCTCGGCCCGCCGCTCGGCCGTGCGGTGCAATACGGCGGCCCAGAAACCATCGGTGTCGCCGAACTGGTATTGGACCGCGCCCCAGGTCGCGCCGATCTCCTTGGCGATGCGGTTGGCCGATACCGAGCCCGGCTCGCCGGAGGCCAGGGATTTCAGCGCGGCCTCGAGCATGTTCTCGCGCGTCGCGTGACCCCGCCGATTGGGGCGCCGGTTGGGGCGCGGTCCGGCGACCGTGGGCCTGGTCACCTGCGGAGCCTACCATTTTCATAGAGGGTACTGTGATTTTTTGGCGACGCCGCCTATCATTTCTACGCGTGGAGGACGTCTCGCATGGCTAAGCCGCCGTTGTCGATGAAACCGACCGGATGGTTCCAGGTGGCCTGGTCAGACGAGATCGGTATCGGCGACGTCCACAAGATGAAGTACTTCGACCAGGAGATGGTGGCCTGGCGGGCGGAGTCGGGCCGGCTCACGGTGATGAACGCCTACTGCGAACACCTCGGCGCGCACCTGGGCTACGGCGGCAAAGTCGTCGGCGAGGTGCTGCAGTGCCCGTTCCACGGCTGGCAGTGGAGCCAGCAGGGCCGCAACGTCTGCATTCCCTATCAGGACCACCCCAACCGCGGCCGGCGCATGCGCACCTACCCGGTCGTGGAACGCAACGAGTCGGTCTACATCTGGCACGACGTGCAACGCCGGGAGCCGTACTTCGACGCGCCTGACGTGTTTGCCGCGTTCGGTGACGGCAGCAGCGCGGCGGACTACTACCCGCAGCAGAGGTTGTACCGGGAGCGTCTGGAACTGCATCCGCAGTACGTCCTCGAAAACGGCGTGGACTTCGCGCATTTCAAGTACGTGCACAACACCCCGATCGTCCCGGTCTTCACCCGCCACGACTTCGCCGACGCAGTGTCCTTCGTCGACTTCACGATCACGTTCGAAGGCGACGACGGTCAGAAGATCGAGGACGTCAACAGCGGCGTGGAGGCCATCAACGGCGGCCTGGGCATCGCGGTCACCAAGAGCTGGGGCATGGTCGACAACCGCACCATCTCCGCGACCACCCCGGTCGACGAGTCCACCTCCGATGTCCGATTCATGGTCTACATCGGCCGGGTGCCGGGTAAGGACCCGGCTCGGGCCGAGCTCAAGGCGCGCGAGTTCGGGCAGGAGGTGATTCGCCAGTTCGCCCAGGACATCGAGATCTGGGCGCACCAGCGCTACTCCGACCCGCCGGCGCTGGCCACCCACGAGTACGAGGGCTTCACCGCAATTCGCAAGTGGGCCAAGCAGTTCTATCCCGACGGCGTCGGAGGCAGCGCCGCCGAAGTGTACGCATCCCAGAAAGGCTGACCGGAATGAATGCACCCGCTCGACCGATCCGCGTCTTCCAGGTGGCGACCGGGAACGTCGGCAAGGAAATGATCAAGCGCATCGCCACGCAGCCGGACCTCGAGTTGATCGGTGTGCACTGCTATTCGCCGGAAAAGGTGGGGCGCGATGCTGGTGAGCTCGCGGGCATCGAGCCCAACGGGGTGAAGGCCACCGGCACCATCGAGGAGATCATCGCGGCCAAGCCGGACGTGCTCACCTTCCACGGCGTGTTCCCCGACGAGGACCTCTACGTCAAAGTGCTTGAGGCGGGAATCAATATCGTCACCACCGCCGACTGGATCACCGGATGGCACCGCGACACCAACCACCCGCACCCGTCGGGCAAGCCGGTAACCCGGCTGCTGGCCGAGGCCTGCGAGAAGGGCGGCGCGACGTTCTACGGCACGGGCATGAACCCGGGCGTGAACCAGATTCTTGGCGTGGTCTGCTCGGCCGACGTCGCCGACATCGAGAACATCACCACCATCGAGTCCGTCGACGTCTCATGCCACCACTCCAAGGACACCTGGATCGAGGTGGGCTACGGGCAGCCGGTCGACGATCCGGAAATCCCGTCGAAGCTGGAGAAGTACACCCGCGTGTTCGCCGACAGCGTGCTGATGATGGCCGACTGCTTCGACCTGCCGCTCGACGAGGTGAAGTTCAGCTACGAGCTGGGCGCCTGCACCAAGGACGTCGACCTGGGCTGGTACACGCTGCCCAAGGGGTCGCTGGGTGGCAACCACATCAAGTACCAGGGCATGGTCGAAGGAGTTCCGCGGGTCGAGACGCACCTGGAATGGCAGATGACCCCGCACACCGACCCGAGCTGGAACATCAAGGGCTGCTACATCACCCAGATCAAGGGCGACCCGTGCGTCTACAACAAGCACATGATCTTCCCCAAACCCGGCGTGGACCTGTCCAACCCGGACAACTTCGCCTCCATCGGCATGACCGTGACCGGCATGCCCGCGCTCAACTCGATCAAGTCGGTGGTGGCGGCGCCGCCAGGGATCATCACCAGCGCCGATCTACCCCTCCGCGGGTTCGCCGGGCGGTTCAACATCTGACCGGAAGTCAGGGCGCTTCGTTGTCGTCGAAGAGGCGCTCGGGATGGTGGTAGTCGTTCGTCCGCACACCGCGGTCCAACTGCGGCGGCGGGATCCACTCGGCGACCCGCCGTCGACAAACTATTTCGATCACGACCCGACCCCCCAGCAAACTAATGGGGTCCGCGCATTCGTGCGTTCATCGTATATGATCGACCTAGCGCACGGGCGCTCGATGACCTCCCGCAGGTAGCCGCCCGTACGCCGTCTGCGAGGCGAGTCCGGGGTCAGACAGAGACGACCCCGGACAGCGCGAGCGGACAAGCGCACGTCGGGTATTGGGCACCACAAGGTGTCCACGCGATTCAAGAATCCCGAAGGTCGGCGCGGGAGGCGACCTGTGAGGGTGAGGACGCGGAACCAAACCGAATCACTCGGAGTGTTCCGCGATGCCTGCAGCCGCCCCCACACATCAGCTCCCAGCAAACCTTGTCAAGACCAGTCAGTTCTGCGAGAAGTTCGGCGTGGCCCGCAGCGCCATCCCGCGCCTCGCCGAGGAGGGTCTTCCCGCGTTCAAGCTCGACGCCACGCGCTGGGTATCCCTGCTCGACGAGTGCGAGACCTGGCTGCGAGAGCACGGATACTTGCGCGACCCCTACCGCGCTCAGATCAAGCGGCTGGTGGACGCCGCACCACCGCTGACGGCCGACCAGGCTGCGAAGATTCGCGCTGTCCTGTCAGGCGGTGCGGCATGAGCACCTCCACCGAGGCCGACGTCGCGCCGGCCAGCAGGTACGTCTTGGTCTGCCATCGCGGCGACGGCAAGGCCGGGCCGAGTGCCGAGTTCACATACTGGAGCACCCGCCAGCAGGCGGCCGAGGCGCTGGCCGTGTTGACGCCGTGCTCGGCGCGCTGCTGCGGCGCACACACCATCTGCCAGCGCATTGAGCGCCTGGCGTGTCACATGACGAAACGCTCGGTGGCCGGCCGCCGTGGCGTAGCCGTTCTTAGTCGATCGTCTCGATGACTGCGCCCGTACTGATCTGCCCGTCGGTGAGGACGTCGGCGCGCAGGCCCCCCCGGTGGATCAGGCCGCGGAGCACGCCCTCCGTGGTGAGGCGTTCCAGGTGGGAACACGGCTCACACAGGCGCTGGCCCAGGCACTCGACGTCTCCGATACGAAACCGACGTCCGACCAGAGCGTTCAGGTCGACCCCGCGAGTCACGATATTGCGACGCGCCTCGACGTACTCGATGTTGCCGCCGCTGGGCAACACCAGCTCGTCAAGGACTTCGGCTGCGATGAGCGTGAGGTCGTAGCCGCGTGCGGTGTCATTGGCCGGAGTGAACGTTCCTGCTTTCGCCGCGTAGCGGTCTCCGTCGAGCCCTCGGCCAGCCAGAGCCCGCGCCCGTTCCACCTGGCGCATTGGGGCAGTCGCCTGTTCTGCCACCGCGATCGCTTCGACGCTGCCGCGCAGTGAGGGCAGCGCCGCACCGGGCGTGGTGAATGCCGGATCAAGCCCAGATAGCACGTAACCCTCGCGGACTGGCAGATCGGTCGCTGCGGCGCCCAAGAGAGCAGGATCTTGCGGGCTGAGGACGACCCCGGAAGGGGTGCCGAACATCAGCACCGCTGTCCGGTCATCGGCGGGTCGCTCGCCGTCCATGTCCCCGAGAACGGCGAGCCAGTAGCCGGGCCAGGTGAACCGCGCGGGGTTGGCGATCGGAACCAGCCCGGCGCCTCGGCCGGCCAGCCAGCTTCGCCAATACGCGATGGCTCCGCGCAGGTCGGCTCGTGGCTGGGGTACATCGGATAATGGCGTTTCGGTCACCGACGCCACGCATGCGGCGAATGACCTCACGATCTCCGGAATCCCCTCGGTGTGAGGCAGATCAACGTCGATCATCTGCCGATCCTCGCACATCGCGGCAGGGCAGCCACCACCTGCGGCGGCCGACCCGCCACAGTCCTAGTAAGAACGGAGGGCTCATCGGGCGTCTCCGTCGGCGTTGGCGTGGATTGCGCTGCGCGGCGCTCATCGGATTCTCCCGACTCCCCTCTGTGGCGACACCCCGCATGCCCGGCGATTCCCCACCGTGGCATGCGGGGCTCTTGTCGTATGCCGGGCGTACTGGTGCGGGGTCATGACGAAGCCTTCTTGCGCATTTTCGAGCGGGACACGCCCCGATGCCTGATGTTTGCTGAATCATCTGGCATGTAGCTGCCACGCCGCCCGGGGAATCACTCAAAAATAGGCTGTGACCAGCGTCGATATGGTGTGGTCCCGGCTGGGATCGAACCAGCGACCTTCCGCGTGTGAAATGGACTTTTGGCTTACACCATCGCGTTTCTGCTGGCCAGGGTCGCCTCAAGTGGCCGAACTGGTCCATCGCGAGTAGGTGGGCCGACGGTTTGGCCCTATTTTGGCCCTACAGATTCCCCCTGCGGTCGCGGAAACGTATGCGCGCTTGTTTGGTGCGCTGACCGCAGCTTCGCGGGCTTACCGACACCTCAAGCCAGTTCGCGGTGAACCCGTTCAATCCGTAGAGCGCCCGTCGCTACTCGGCGCCGCGGACGGAATCGAGGCGCTGGTTCACCCGAGCCAACGCCTCGTCGATGACCTCCATCTTTTCGCCACGCCGTTCGTTGGCTGGCTGGGCGGCGCCGCGAGAACCTTCGGCCTCCACCCGGGCCGCACCCTGCCGCCGCAACAGGCTGAAGTTCTTCTCGCGCGCAGTCCTGAGCCGGCTCTGTAGATCCTTCAGCTGCTTCTCGTCCATGCGCTCCAGAGCGTCGGGATGACTCTCGCCGATCAACGAGTTTTCCTGCTGGGTCAGGTTCACATGGTGGTTGCTCACCGTAGATTCATAGCCTGCGCCGGCCATACCGGCAGCGAATCGCCAGACGGCACGCCGAACCGTCACGCCGAGGCCATCTCAAGTTCACATCGCCAGCGACGGCTTGAGGATCAAGACAACGGATTCCCAAACCGGCGAGCTGTGGGTGGTCCCGGCTGGGATCGAACCAGCATCGATCGTGCCAACCCGCGGGTGATCCGTACGGCCTGGCCCACCGTGGCTGAGCGGATCGTGGCCAGCACGCCGATGACCGATCAAACATATTCACACCCTCACGCTGCGTCCGCGACCAGGTTTTACCTTGTCAAGCATGACGTTTGTTCGTGTCTACGCACAACCTCGCTTTCCATGCGCATAGAGGACAATGCGCTGATCCGGTGATGCGATTCGCCGTGCTCGTCGAACACCGCCTGGGGGTACCTCCCGCTTGCGGGGGAGTAGTGGTACGCGTGACTGGCCATCCGGATCACGTCTCGCATCGGCAGCATCGTCCCGCCGCCCGTCACCGCGCGCCCAGTGCCCGAGCTCAGCTCCTGCAGCGTCGTCGACACAATGACGGTAACCGGTAATCCGTTGTGCACGCCCAGCTTCGGATCGCCGAGCCGGTCGCGAACCAGGGCGTTGATCGCGTCGTGTTGGCGCTGGGCGTGGGTGCGCAAGTCTCTGCTCGCAAACTCCTCGCCGGGCACGCCTTCCACGCAGGGAATTTGAT
This sequence comes from uncultured Actinomycetota bacterium, assembly GCA_963785625.1. Lineage (GTDB taxonomy): Bacteria > Actinomycetota > Actinomycetes > Mycobacteriales > Mycobacteriaceae > Mycobacterium. Next base: position 363,484 of record CAWAWC010000007.1, read on the forward strand.
CGTCCGGGTTGCACATGCCCGGAGCCGCGAATCGCGCAAGCCACGCGTCCAGGTTGGCGCGCAGTTCCGGGGATGCCACCAGCTTGCCGATGCTCATCTCGTCGGACCGCTGGCCACACCAGGTGAAGCCGCGCTGACGCGCGCGGTCGGCATCGGAGAACTTACCGTCGGGGTTGATCAGCAACGCACACCGGTGCGCGACCTTCTCTAGCTGGTCCGGACGCAACTCCGTCGCCTTGCGGGCCAGGAATCGCTCGGCCTTTGCCACCGTATCGACCGGTATGTCTTCCGGGAGGTCGCGGACGAACGTCTGAATTACCCGCAGGTGCTGGCCGTCGAGTAGGCCTTTGCGCCACACCTCGGCGGTGGCCGGTAACTCCGGTGGCAGCTCTTCGCCGGTGAGCGTCAGTCGGTGAGAGAGCTGTTTGACGTCGCGACGCCGACGGGACGCCTCGGCGCAGCTGATCCGCAGCCAGTCGGCGACCACTTTGTGGACCGGACCGCCGACGTCGGCGCGATCCTCCTTGTCCAAGCTGGCGATCACGTCGTGGCTCCACGCCAGCTGCCGCCGGCGCGAGGTCTCAATCCGCTCCAGCGCGCGCAATCGGACGGCGGGGCTGAGCGCGTGCAAGTTCAGCGCCCGGATGCTTGCCTCGGCAGCGTCCAGCGCGTCGAACGCCGCAGCCACCTCCGGCGGAGCCTGGATAGAATGCATGTTCGAATTTTATTGTGTTAGGGGGACAGCAGCCATGAAGTATCAAACGTCTGTGGATAGATACCGAACTGTGGACAAGTAGGACTCGCTATGGTGTGCATCATGAGGCGGTGGGACTCAAGCGCCTTCAACGAGCTACGCGGGGCGGTGTTTCGCACTGACGGGTCCATCGTCGAGGTGGTCCGCGGTCGCCTGACCGATGACGTTCTTCAGCTGGCAGGCGATGGCCTTTTGGACGCCGTTAAACAGGGCACGCCCGAAGCGGCTGAGCTCGCCGCACAGTGCGCGGCGGCGCTGAGGGAGCGCGCCTGGGAGGGGGACGAGGAGTTGGCCGACCAACTCGACGCCATCCTGAACGTGCGTGCGACGCCGATGCTTCGCCCCCTGCCAGTCGATCTAGAGCAGCTGGCGTCCCTACTGGAAGGCGACCCCGTATGGGGTGGCGGCCGGATCGACCTCAGAACCGGTGATTGCTGGCCGGAGAGCACCGACTACGAGGATGAAGATGAGGATGAGGACCGCTGGCTCCATGTCGAATGCGTCGGCTCGCATGACGGCTATAGCGATATGGAGCTGTTCATCGCCACCGTGGAGGACCCCGCAGTCGCAGAAAGGCTGGAGATCGCGATACGGGGAAAGGGCGCTTTTCGTCGGTTCAAAGACGTGCTCTCGCGGTGGCCTGAGGAGTTGCAGCGGTACTTCTCGTTCACCAATGAGCGCCAGCTTGGCCGTGCCCGCGCCTGGCTTGCCGCAGCACGGTATCGGCCGGACAAGCCGGCCAGCCTCTGAGCCGACCGGTTTAAGATCTGACTGGAAGTCGGCGCGCTTCGTCGTAATTTGAGGGGCGCTCGGGTACTCGCCCTCCGGCGAGTCACAAATTTCATCCACTGGGGTGCCATCAAGAGCACAAAAGAAAGGCCGTCGACAATAAAAAAGGCCGTCGACAATAAAAGTGGATGTGCTTGAAGAGGCTAAATTGCCCGTGCGATTCCAGTCAGTAATTCGGGCAGAGATCGGCCTGGGCGTAGGCAACCAGGTCGTCGGCCTGCTCGGGATCCAGCCCGTGAGTGCCAAGCTTGGTGTCCGACCGTTGCAGCGCCAACGCCTCTAGCTGTTCGGGAGAAGCGCCGTACGACAACTGGCTGCATAGTTTCTGGCCTACCTGCAACAGCGCGGCGTCGCCGCCGTCCACGTCGTGGATTCCCGCGTTGTGCAGGTCTTTGAGATAGGAGTCTGGGTCAGCCTGGGCCGGGCCGGCCCAGATGAGCCCCGCAATCAGAATTGGACTACTCATTAACGCTAGGCCCAGGCCACAGCGCGTCGATGCCGCCATAGCTTTTCTCCTTTGACGTGCCACCGGATCATTGGCAGAACCAGTGCCGATAATTCGATTACGTTAGGGTGTCCAACTGTGAAACAGCTGCGAAACTCATAAGCGGCAGCTGTCGGCAAAGCTGTCTATCCGAGGCCCTCCAACCGCCCCGGTCTAGGGTGAGAACCATGCGGGTAGGCGTGCTGGGATCCAAGGGTAAGGTGGGGTCGACGATGGTCGCGGCGGTCCGGGCCGCCGAGGATCTGACCCTGTCCGCGGAAGTGGACGCCGGTGACCCGCTGAGCCTGCTGACCGACGGCAACACCGAGGTGGTCATCGACTTCACCCACCCCGACGTGGTGATGGGCAATCTGGAGTTCGTTATCGACAACGGAATTCACGCGGTGGTGGGTACCACCGGCTTCAACGCGGAGCGCCTCGAGCAGTTGCAATCCTGGCTGGCCGGCACGAGCACCTCCGTCCTGATCGCCCCGAACTTCGCCATCGGCGCGGTGCTGTCGATGCACTTCGCCAAGCAGGCGGCGCCGTTCTTCGAGTCGGCGGAGGTGATCGAGCTGCATCATCCGCACAAGGCCGATGCGCCGTCGGGCACCGCGGCCCGCACGGCGAAGCTCATCGCCGAGGCCCGAAAAGGCATGCCGCCCAACCCCGATGCCACCACCACGAGCTTGCCCGGCGCACGGGGAGCCGACGTCGACGGGATCCCGGTGCACTCGGTACGGCTGGCCGGACTGGTCGCCCACCAGGAGGTGCTGTTCGGAACGACGGGGGAGACGCTGACCATTCGCCACGACAGCCTCGACCGCACCTCCTTCGTGCCGGGGGTGTTGTTGGCGGTCCGGCGCATCGGGGAACGCCCCGGCCTCACGGTGGGTTTGGAACCCCTGCTCGACCTGCAATGAACCGCACGGTGCGCATCCAGTTGCTGATCGCCCTCATGTGCGCAGCGATGCTGGCGTACTTGGTTCTGCTGGGCCGCATGGCTTTTGCCATGATCGGCTCGGGCCGGACCGCTGCCGTGGGTCTGGGGCTGGCCGTGCTGGTCATGCCCATCATCGGGCTGTGGGTGACGGTTGCGACGTTGCGGGCCGGATTCGTCCACCAGAAGCTGGCCCGCCTGATCGCGGCGGACGGAATGGAACTCGACACCAGCGCGCTGCCGCGCCGGCCGTCTGGCCGCATCGAGCGGGACGCGGCGGACGCGTTGTTCGCCACCGTGCGCACGGAGGTGGAAACCGACCCCGACGACTGGCGACGCTGGTACCGGCTCGCCCGTGCCTACGACTACGCGGGGGATCGGCGCCGCGCGCGGGAAGCGATGAAAACAGCCGTGCAGATGCAGGGGCGCCGGTGAGTAAGACGCTGCTGATCGTCCACCACACGCCGTCGCCGGCTACGCGCGAGCTGCTGGAGGCGGTGCTGGCCGGGGCCAACGATCCCGACATCGACGGCGTCGCGGTGATTTCCCGGCCGGCACTGGCCGCCACCCTCCCGGACATGCTCGACGCCGACGGCTACCTGTTCGGCACCACGGCCAACTTCGGCTACATGTCCGGGGCGCTCAAGCACTTCTTCGACACCATCTACTACCCCAGCCTCGACCACGTGTCGGGCCGCCCCTACGGCCTGTGGGTGCACGGCAACAACGACACCGTCGGCGCCGCAACAGCCGTCGGCAAGTTGGCGACCGGTCTGTCACTGAGTCAAGCCGCCGACGTGCTGGAGGTCGTTGGTGCTATCGACGCCGCGGTCCGCGCTCGGGCCTACGAGCTGGGCGGCACGCTCGCCGCCACGCTGATGGAATGAGGGAGCCTCTGCTTTCACGCACAAATGGGAATCGCGACGTGCAGCGCAGTGCCGCCGCCGAGCGGGCTGGCAATCTCCATATGCCCGCCGAGCGCTTCGACTCGGTCGATCAAGCCGACGAGCCCAGATCCGTTGCTGCTGTCGGCGCCACCGACGCCGTCGTCGCGAATTGAGAGCACCAGATTCGACCCGTCGATCCGGACGTCGATATCCATTCCGGAGGCCTGCGCATGCCGCGTCGCGTTCGTCATCGATTCGGCGGCAACGTAATACGCCGCGACTGCGGCTGGCTCCGGTATTCGGCCCTCGATTTCCAGCCGGATTGTCACCGGAATGGCGCAGCGGCGCGCGAGCATCTTGAGCGCCGGACCGAGACCGCCTCTGGACAAGATCGCTGGATGAATGCCCCGTGCCAGCTCTTGTAGATCGGCCGATGCGGCGCTCAGGCCGTCCACGGCATCGGAGATTTGCTCTTTGAGTGAACCGAGCTCGGACGGCAGCCCAGCCTCGATGGAACGTAGTTGAAGCGCAAGCGAAATCAGCCGCTGCTGTGCGCCGTCGTGCAGATCACGCTCCAAGTGGCGTCGGGCATCATCGGCGGCCGTGATGATGCGCGCACGGGAGGCGGTGAGTGCCGCGTGGGCTTCGGCATTGGCAATCGCGGTAGCGACGAGTTCGGTGAACTCACCGACCCGCTGCTCGGTGTCGGGCGGCAGTGGCTCGCCTGCGGAGCCGACAACTGCGACACCCCAAAGCCGGCCTTGGACAAGGATGGGCGCACCTACGCCGCCGCGTAATCCGAGACGGCGAATCAGTGCCGCCGCGTCACCAACTGCGGTGTCATGACTATCCATCCGAACGGGTCGACCGGAATCGGCCACCATGGCGGCTATGTTTTCGCCCCGCAAAGGCCAACGGCTGCCGACGGGCATTCGCTCCGTCTGTACGGGGTCGTCACGGGCGGCGATAAGTGTTGCGCTGTAGTCTGATTCGTACCGCCAGAGCGATGCGTTGGCAACGCCGAGGCATCCCGCGAGTTCATGCGCCACCGCCGGGAAGATTTCGGACCCGGGGACTCCGTGCGCGACCAGGGTTGCGACCCGGCGCAGAGCGGCTTGTTGCTCGGCCAGCACACTTAGCTCTTCACGGCCCGCCTCGGCTTCCTGCCTTCGCTGTTCTGCGGCCGCTGCATGCTTTCGTGCAACGCGTGCCAACAGGTGCGCGACCAGTGCGACCACCACGAAGACGAATAGGGCCGTCCAGTCCTGGAGCCGGGTCAGCGCCATGCCATTGTTTGGCCAGCTGCGAAAGTAGTTGAAAGCGATGGCGCTTACCACTGCCGCGGTGGCCGTCAACCACGCACCCCAGCCCGTTGCGACGATGAGAACGCCGATCAGGTAGAGCACGCCAAAGGCGTTGTCCGGGGCAAGCGCCTTGAGCACGAGCATGAGGGCGGTTTCCACGGCAATGCAGGCGACGGCCACAGCAAACCCGAGCGGCGCCGGGAGTGTCGCCGGCGACACCAGTCTCGCCCCCAACTGGGCCGGCGTGCGCGGGTTGGCTTGGGTCACTGGTCAGCGAGCCTGCAGGAAGGTGACGACCGCACGAACGCGCCGATGATCGTCGGGAGTTTCGTGTAGACCCAATTTGGTCATGATGCTGCGAACGTGCTTTTCGACGGTGCCTTCGGTGACCCACAACCGGCGACCGATACCGGCGTTCGAGCGCCCCTCCGCCATCAGGGCGAGCACTTCCTTTTCTCTCGGGCTTAGCACCGCGAGCGGATCGTCGCGCTTCCGCGCGTCCACCAACTCCTGAACCAGGGCGGGGTCTATCACACACCCACCGTCCGCGATGCGGCCAAGCGTGTCGAGGAAGTCGCCGACATCGGTGACCCGGGTCTTGAGCAGGTAACCGACGCCGCGGCCGCTGGCCAGGAGCTGCATCGCATGTTCAACGTCCACGTGCGCCGACAAGATGACCAGCCCGACTTGCGGCATCTCTTCCCGGATGACCCTGGCGGCATCGAGTCCTTCGGTGGTGCCCGTCGGCGGCATCCGGATGTCGACGATCGCCAGCTCGGGTTTTTTGTCGCGGATAAGTTCCAGCAGGCTCGCGGCCTCACCGACCTGACCAACGACGTGGTAGCCCGAGCGTGCCAGCAGGCTGGCCAGCCCTTCGCGCAGTAGCACGTCGTCGTCGGCGACGACGACCCGTACACCCACCTGCGCTGACTGCACCGCGACAGCGATCCTTTCCTCCGCGACCTTACCGGCGAGCGTAATTGCAGCTAGCAGGTATTACCGCAGTCAGGGTGGCGGTCCCGCAAGACGGGTGTCAGCACTGACGACATAAACCGCTTGCGGCGCGAGGCTAGGTCCATGAAGACGACCACTGTCTCGTCGACGAGCGTCTGGGAGCACGCCAGTGCCGGGCGGCCGACTTTGGCTAGGTACTTGCCTGGTCGGAGCTGTGTTTGCTGGTGCTGCCACCGATGATGGCCGGCTCCGGGGCGGTTCTCACGTTCGTCGCCCTCAACCGGGTGGCGCTGAAGTCGGAAGTGGCCGCCGATTGGTCATCGGGACATGCGGATGTCGTGTGTAACCGCTGAACACCGTGGCGGGCGCTGCACCTGGGTCAAAGCGGCCCGGGCATGTCGAAAGGAGAGGTCGCAATGAAAAATGTCGCAATGAAAAATATGGTGAAACGCCGAGTGATCGCCGAAATACTGGTCGGCGCTGCTATCGCTCTGGGTTCCGGTGTCGGGGGAGCAGCTCCGGCCAGCGCCGACCCGGACCCGTTCAGCACGCTTAGCTGTAGCTGCCAAGAGACGGCTCCCGCCGGCAGCCCGGCGCTGCGGGACGAGATAAACCGGGGAATCGCAGAGGGTCACTCTGCCAGCGTGCCGGGACTACCCCCACCGACGCGGCCCCGGCAATCCCGGCCGTAATTCAGCCACGCGCGCCCACCTCCGCTACGAATAGGACGAACCTTCCAGCTGTGACAGGAGGCCGCCTACTACGCTCACAACCGGGACGTCCCAGCCGGCGAAGTCCCTAAACCGGGGCCGGCACCAAACCCGGACTCGGGACTTGGTGATCCGTAGTGGCGGAGGATCGGACGTGACGCAGTCGAGTGCGGTGATCGAAATCCGCCGCGACCAAAACCCGTTCGCGACGACCCGCGTGTCCCGTGGCCCCGACGGCATCCCGCGCTACGACGACCTGCCGGGCACCCTGCTGCACATGCTTGCCGAGCGGGTCGACCGTGGCCCGGACAGTGAGGCCGTCATCGAACTCGGCGCCGGCCGATTGACCTACCGGCAGCTGTGGGACCGCGCGTCCCGGGTGGCCGGCGGGCTGCGCGCAGACGGTCTGAAACCGGGGGAGCGTGTCGCCGTGCGCTATCCCGCCGGCATCAACTGGGTGCTGGCCTTCTGGGGCATCGTGATGGCCGGCGGCGTCGCGGTGGCGGTCAACACCCGGTCCGCGCAACCCGAGGTCGAGTTTGTGCTGGATGACTCCGGTGCGCACGTGGACCTGGCGGCGGACACGCCGCTGCCCGACGGGCAACCTTACGTCAACGAGCAACTAGAGCGGGCGGACGTCGTCGCGCTGTTCTATACGTCGGGCACCACCGCCAATCCCAAGGGGGTGCCGACGACCCACGAGGCGTTCCTCACGAACACCGAGAACGCGATTCGGTGTCTGGGGCTGCCAGGCGATCTCGGTGAGGGCATGCGCACCCTGATCTCGGTGCCGCTGTTCCACGTCACGGGTTGCAACTCACAGCTTTTGGCCGCCACGCGCGTCGGGGGCGCAGCGGTGATCATGCCCGCGCTCAACCTCGACGAACTCATCGCCACACTGCCGCGCGAGCGCATCTCGCTCATGGTAACCGTCCCCGCTATCTACGCTTTACTGTTGCGGCACAAAGGATTCCAAGCGGCCGACGTGTCCGGTGCCCGCTGGGTGGGCTACGGTGGGGCACCGATCGCCCCGTCGCTGGTGCGGGCGGTGAAGGACGCGTTCCCGCACGCAACGGTGTTCAACGGCTACGGGATGACCGAGACCGCCTCGCTGATGACCGTGCTGCCCGACTCCGATGCCCTCGAGCACGCCGACTCGGTCGGGTATGCGGTCCCGTCGGTCGATCTCGGCGTGATCCCCTTCGGGGATGATCACGCCCACGGTGAGCTGGTGGTGCGGGGCGCCAACGTGACTGCGGGCTACTGGAACCGGCCGGAGGCCACTGAGACCTCTGCGGCCACGATCGTGGACGGCTGGCTGCACACCGGCGACGTGGTCCGGGTCGATGACGCGGGCCGGGTGCACATCATCGATCGACTGAAGGACATCATCAACCGGGGCGGGGAGAACGTCTCCAGCGTCGAGGTGGAAGCCGTGCTGCTGGCGGCGCCCGGTGTCGCGGACGCCTGCGTGCTGGCTGTTCCCGACGAAGTCATGGGTGAAAAAGTCGGGGCCGTATTGTTCGGCGGCGCAGACGATGTCGACATCGCCGCCGTATTGGACCACTGCCGTGCGCGGCTCGCCGACTTCAAGGTTCCCCAGTACGTCGCCGTGGTCGGCGAAGCGCTCCCGCGCAACGCCGGCGGCAAGCTGCTCAAGGGCAAGCTCCGCGAACAAGTCCAGTGGGGCGACCCGCTCCGATGAGTGCGACCCTGCTGATCGCCAACCGCGGTGAGATCGCGCTGCGAATCGTCCGCACCGCAACGGAACTGGGCATGCGGGCGGTAGCGGTCTACGCCGAAGACGACGCCGATAGCCCCCACGTGCACGCCGCCGACGAGGCGATCGGCCTTCCGGGCGCCGGCCCGAAAGCCTACCTGGAGTCCGCGGCTCTGTTGGCGGCCGCCGAAATGTCCGGCGCCGAACTGATTCATCCCGGTTACGGATTTCTCAGTGAGAATCCCGCTTTCGCGCGCGCCTGCGCGGCCGCCGGGCGAACGTTCGTGGGGCCGGGCGCCGACGTGCTCGAGATGTTCGGCAACAAGGCTGCGGCCCGTGCCGCGGCGACGGCCGCCGGGGTCCCGGTGCTACCGGCAACCGCAGGTCCGAGCAGCATCGAAGACATCGCGGCGTTCTTCACGGCCCGGGACGGCGCCATCATGATCAAGGCGCTCGGCGGCGGGGGCGGCCGGGGGATGCGGAAGGTGACCGGCGCGGATCAGATCGAGGGCGCCTACCGGCAATGCGCCGCGGAGGCGCAACTCGGCTTTGGCGATCCGGCGCTGTTCGCCGAGGCCGTTCTCGACGGCGCCCGACACATCGAAGTGCAGGTGGTCGCCGCACCGGCCGGACACCAAACCCACGCGCTGGCACTTGGCGACCGCGACTGCAGCATCCAACGTCGTTACCAGAAAATCGTCGAAATAGCTCCGGCGCAGGGTCTTTCGGATACGCTGCGCCGGCATCTGCACCAGGCCGCCGCCCGGCTGTGCGCGCGGGTCGGTCTGCGTGGGCTGGCCACCGTCGAATTCCTGGTGTCGGGCGAGAAATTCGTCTTCCTCGAGGTCAATCCGCGCATCCAAGTGGAGCACACCGTCACCGAGGAAACCACCGGGCTGGACCTGGTCGCCATCCAACTGGCCATCGCGCGTGGCGCGTCGTACTACCAACTGGGGCTCCCGGCCGGAATCGCCTCCGATGGAAGCGAAGTCCTCGGTGAGCCGGCGGCGCATCGGGGAATCGCGATTCAGGCCCGGGTCAACATGGAGACTCTGGCCGCCGACGGGTCCGTCGTGCCCGCGGCGGGCGCCCTGACGGCGTTCTCCCCGCCGAGCGGTCCGGGCGTTCGCGTGGACACCTATGGCCGCCCGGGCCTTAACACCAGCCCGCGGTACGACTCGCTGCTGGCCAAGGTCATCACCCACGTGCACGGATCGTCGTTTTCGGCGGCGGCGCGCAAGGCCCGCACCGCCCTGGGCGAGTTCGCCGTCGAGGGCGTCGGTACCAACATCGGATTCCTGCGAGAGCTGCTGGCGGACAGTGAGCTTCAGGCGGGATGGGTCACGACAGGCTTCCTGGACGCGAAGGTTCCGGCGCTGGCGGCAGCGGCCCTGTCCGGCCAGGGCGACGTCCGCGTCACGGCGGTCGAGCTGTATCCCGGGGAGGAAGTACTGCGCGCACACCTGGCCGGCACCGTGGTCGAGGTGGCGCCCGACGGTGTCGAGTCCGGTGCCGGCGCCCAACTGGTCGTCCTCGAGGCGATGAAGATGCAGCACGTGCTCGTCGCCCCGGCCATGCTGCGGACGGTACGGAGTCTGGTGACGGCCGGCCAGATCATCGGGACCGGGGACCCGCTGCTGGTCTTCACCCGCACCGGGGCCGGCGCCGACGGCGAATCAGCGGTGAACGCGGTGGATCTCGACCGCCCACGAGACGACCTCGACGAGGTGCTTAGTCGGCATCTGCTCACCCTCGACGAAGGTCGCCAGGCCGCTGTTGCCAAGCGGCACAAGCAGGGTCGCCGCACCGCCAGGGAGAACATCGCCGACCTGGTGGATCCCGGCAGCTTCGTCGAGTACGGCGCGCTGGCCATCGCCGCGCAGCGCAGCCGACGCTCGGAAGAAGACCTCATCGCCAACACCCCGGCCGACGGCCTGGTAGCGGGACTGGCCGCGATCGGCGCCGACCGCTTCGGGCGAGCGGCGGCGGAGGCGGTCGTGCTGTCCTACGACTACACCGTGCTGGCCGGAACACAGGGCATGCGCAACCACGCCAAAACGGACCGCGCCTTCGACCTGGCGGCCCGCAAGCGGCTGCCGGTCGTGCTGTTCGCCGAGGGCGGTGGTGGTCGCCCAGGGGACACCGACGTCGGCGGCGCGGCCGGGCTGGACGTGCCGACTTTCCGGATGCTGGCCGGGTTGCGCGGCACCGTGCCGCTGGTGTCCATCGTCTCGGGCCGATGCTTTGCCGGCAATGCCGCGCTGGCCGGGGTGTGCGACGTGATCATCGCGACGCCGGACGCCAACATCGGGATGGGCGGGCCGGCGATGATCGAGGGCGGCGGCCTGGGAGCCTACCCGCCGGAGGCGATCGGGCCGATTGACGTGCAGCGCAAAAACGGCGTGGTAAGCCTGGTCGCCCGCGACGAGGCGCACGCGGTGTCGCTGGCCCGGCGGTACCTTTCGTACTTCCAGGGCAGTCTGGACGGGTGGGAGGCACCGGATCCGCGGCTGGCCCGGCATGTGGTGCCGCAGAACAGGTTACGCGCCTACGATGTGCACCGGGCGATCGAGTCGATCGTCGATGTCGGCTCCGTCCTCGAACTGCGGGCCGACTACGGCGTCGGGATCGTCACCGCGCTCGTGCGTGTCGAGGGCGTGCCCTACGGGTTGATCGCCAACAGCACTCACCATCTCGGTGGCGCCATCGACGCCGAGGCCGCCGACAAGGTCGGCGACTTCCTCGAGCTGTGCGAGTCGTTCCGGTTGCCGGTGATCTCGCTGTGCGACACCCCCGGCTTCATGGTCGGGCCGGACGCGGAGAAGGAGGCCGCCGTCCGCCGGTTCGGCCGGATGTTCGTCCTGGGTGCGCGGCTGACGGTGCCGCTCGGAATGATCATCTTGCGCAAGGGCTACGGACTCGGGGCGATGGCGATGGCCGGCGGCTCCTTCCGCGCGCCGCAGTTCACGGTGGCCTGGCCGACCGGGGAGATCGGTGGCATGGGCCTGGAAGGCGCCGTGCGGCTCGGGTTCAGCAAAGAGCTTGCCGCCGAAGTCGATCCGGTCGCACGTCAAAAACTCTTCGACAAGCTCGTGGCGGCCGCCTACGAACACGGCAAGGCGCTGCGCTCGGCCACCACCTTCGAGCTCGACGACGTGATCGACCCCGCAGCCTCCCGGGCCTGGATCACCAGGCTCCCGGGAGGCTCCCAGAATGCTGAGGAGAAACCCGGTTACGCGTGACCGGAGCCGCAACCGACGCCCGGCAGACACCCTTGACCGCCCGGCACGCCACCGGGGCCGACGAACTGGCCGCCGGAACCGCAACCGACGCCGGGAACGCAGCCCTGACCGCCCGGACCGCCGCCCGGGCCGTTGTTCTGCCCACCCGAGCCGCAGTTGCCGTTGGGGTCGCAGCCACCGCCGCCGGGATCGTCCTTGAACACGACGTGCGTGGGCGAGGGCATCGTCATCGCAGGTTCGGCCGCGAAAGCGTCGGCAGCGGCGATGGGTGCCGCCGCGACCGCCGCGGCCACCGCCCCGGCCAACGCCGCCGATTTGATGAGATTTAATTTCGCTAACATTCCTGTGGCGTACCACCTACACACGTGTGTAAAAATCGCTCCTTGCGGAGTCGGCCCCCTACTGCAGAGAAGGCGCACGCGAATGACCTCACTGGATTTGACCGGCCGTACCGCGATCATCACCGGCGCGTCGCGCGGAATCGGCCTGGCGGTCGCGCAGCAACTGGCTGCGGCCGGCGCCAACGTGGTTCTCACCGCTCGCAAGCAGGAGGCGGCGGAAGAAGCCGCGGCGCAGGTGGGTGAGCGGGCCCTGGGCGTCGCCGCTCACGCGGTCGACGAGGACGCCGCGCGGCGCTGCGTGGACCTCACGTGCGAGCGCTTCGGCAGCGTCGACATCCTGGTCAACAACGCGGGGACCAACCCGGCGTACGGCCCGCTCATCGACCAGGATCACGCCCGGTTCACCAAGATCTTCGACGTCAACCTGTGGGCCCCGCTGCTGTGGACCTCGCTGGTCGTCAAGTCGTGGATGGGCGAGCACGGCGGCTCGGTGGTCAACACCGCCTCGATCGGCGGCATGCATCAGTCGGTGGCCATGGGCCTTTACAACGCCACCAAGGCCGCGCTCATTCACGTGACCAAGCAACTGGCGCTGGAACTTTCACCGAAGGTCCGGGTCAACGCGATCGCCCCGGGCGTCGTTCGCACGCGGCTGGCCGAGGCGCTGTGGAAGGACCACGAAGATCCGCTGGCGTCGACGATCGCGCTCGGGCGGATCGGCGAGCCCATCGACGTGGCGAACGCGGTCGCCTTCCTGGTTTCCGACGCGGCGAGCTGGATCACCGGCGAGACGATGGTCATCGATGGCGGTCTGCTGCTGGGCCCCGCACAGGGGTTTCGTGCTCAGCCGGGCGGCACGCGATGAAAACCGCCGACCTGGACGCTCGGGTCGAGGCGCTGCTCGACGAGCACGACCCCGCGAGCTGCGACCCCCGCGAATTCCTCGGCGCGCAGTACGACGCGGGCCTGGCCTGGGTGCACCTGCCGCACGGTTTCGGCGGACTGGGTCTGCCGCGCACGGCCCAGGAGCGGGTCGACGCGCGGCTGGCCGCCGCGGGGGCGCCGGTGGGTGGCACTGTCAAGAACTTCATCGGAATGGGCATGGCGGCACCGACCATCGCGGCGTTCGGGACCGACGAGCAGAAGCGAAAGTTCCTGCGGCCGTTGTTCACCGGTGAACAGGTCTACTGCCAGCTGTTCAGCGAGCCGGGGGCGGGATCGGATTTGGCGGGGGTCGCCACCCGCGCGGTGCGCGACGGTGACGAGTGGATTGTCAACGGGCAGAAGGTGTGGACGTCGATGGCGCAGCATGCGCAGATGGCGATCCTCGTAGCCCGCACCGACCCGACGGTGCTCAAACACGCCGGCCTGACGTACTTCCTGTGCGACATGACGCAATCCGGCGTCGACGTGCGGCCGCTGCGCCAGATCACCGGTGAGGCGGAGTTCAACGAGGTGTTCCTGACCGACGTCCGGGTGCCCGATGCGAATCGGCTCGGACCGGTGGGGGGCGGTTGGCGGGTCGCGACCACCACGCTCAACAACGAGCGGGTGGCGATCGGTTCACAAGCCGGCACTCCCCGCGAAGGCGGGATGATCGGCAAGGTCACCGGGGCCTGGCGCAACGAGCCGGCGCTGCGCAATCCGGCGATGCACGACGAGCTGATGCGGCTGTGGGTCGACGCGGAGGTTCTCCGCCTCGCGGGTGAGCGTCTCCGGCAGCAAGCTGTCGCCGGCCAGCCGGGCCCCGAGGGCGCCGGCATGAAGGTGGCGTTCGCCCGCCTGGCGCAAGCGATCTCGGGCTTCGACATCGAGTTGCACGGCGAGTCCGGGCTGCGCTACGACGACTGGACCATGCGCAGAACCGAAGTCGTCGACCTGATCGGGCGCGAACCCGGCTACCGCTACTTGCGGGCGCGCGGCAATTCCATTGAGGGCGGTACCTCGGAGATCCTGCGCAACACGATCTCCGAGCGGATCCTCGGCCTGCCCGGGGAACACCGCGTCGACAAGGACAGACCGTGGGCGGACCTGAACAAGGGGGACCGATGACCACCGGCGACTTGCTGTACTCCGACACCGAGGAGGCACTGCGGGACGGTGTTCGCCAGCTGTTCGCCGACCGCTGCCCGCCGGACCAGGTGGTGCGCGCTTACGACCCGGAGCCGCGCGACTTTTCGGCATTGTGGCGGACGCTGGCCGCTGAACTGGGGGTGGCCGGGCTGCTGGTTCCCGAGACGCTCGGCGGTGCCGGTGCGGGTGCGCGCGAGGCCGCGGTCGTCATGGAGGAGATCGGCCGCGCCGTCGCGCCGGTGCCGTTCCTGTCCAGCGCCGTCCTGGCCACGGTCGCGCTGTTGCGTGCCGGCGAGACGGAGACCGTGGCCGCGCTCGCGGGCGGCGAGCTGACCGCGGCGTTGGCGGTGCCGCTGTCCACCGCGCCGGGCGATCGCGTCGCGGGGGTGAGTCACGGTGCCGACGGGCTCACCGGATCGGTCACCAGCGTCGCCGGCGCGGCGCAGGCCGACGTGCTGGTGGTACCCGTCGCCGGGGCCCACGGACTCGAGTTGCATACCGTCGCGGGCACCGTGGACGGGGTGGAAGTGTCCCCGCTGACGTCGCTCGATATGACGAGACCGCTTGCGGACGTGCGGTTTTCGGGGGCGGCGTCGTCACGGGTGGGGCCGGCGGAGGAGCCGATCGCCGAGGCGCTGGAAACGGGGGCGGCCCTGCTCGCGTCGGAGCAACTCGGGGTGGCGCGGTGGTGCTTTGACACCACGTTGTCGTATGCCAAGCAGCGCAAGCAGTTCGGCCGTCTGATCGGCTCGTACCAGGCGATCAAGCACCGGCTGGCCGACCTCTGGTTCGAGGTTGGTGCGGCCACTGCGGCTGCCCGGTACGCCGCCGATACGTGCGCCCGGGGCGACGACGCGAGCGTGGCCGCGGCGATCGCCCAGGCTTACTGCAGCGGGATGGCCGTGCACGCCGCCGAGGAATGCGTGCAGCTGCACGGCGGCATCGGCATGACGTGGGAGTATCCGGCGCACCTGTACCTCAAGCGAGCCAAGAGCGATCAGTTGGCCCTCGGCACCGCCTACCGCCACCGCACACGGCTGGCCGAGTTGGTGGGGCTGTCCCCGGATTAGGCCCCGAATTAGGCCCCGAGCTTCTCGGCACTCGTCCCCGCCAGCGCGATCCAGCGGTCACCGGCCGGCCCGCTGTAGAAGAAATCTTCGAGAATCATCGAGCGCATTTCGTCGGACGAATGGTCGGCCATGTCGCAGAACGAGCCTTGGCGAACAGGATGGTTCCGGCCCGGTCAACCATGGACGCCCTCCCACGGTCGCCCTGCTCAGGGCGGTGCTGCAAAATTGCTTGCCGAGGCCATGCCGTGCGGACATCGGAGCTGGGAATGCGCGTGTTGTTGTCGACTTACGATTCGCGCGGGGGCGTCGAACCGCTGGTGGGACTGGCGGTGCAGTTGCGGGCACTCGGCGCGGAGGTGCGCGTCTGCGCGCCACCGGATGAGGAGTTCGCAGAGCGGCTGGGCGGTTTCGGCGTGCCGTTGGTGCCATTCGGCGATCCGGTACGCGCCCTGGCGACCGCGGCGACGCCGCCGTCGGAGGCCGATCTGCGCCGGCACATGGACGATTTGGTCGCCGCACAGTTCCACACGGTCGCCGCCGCGGCCGAGGGATGCGATGCGCTGGTGGCGACCGGCCTGATTCCGGCTGCGGCGGGCGCGAGGTCGGCGACCGAACAGCTGGGCATCCACTACGTATACGCGAGCTACCACCCGACCGACCTGCCATCGCCGCACCACCGGCCGCCGTCGTTCTGGCGCTGGACACTCCCACCGATCCTGACCGATAACCGGGTGCTGTGGGACCGGGACGCCGAGAATGTGAACGCCCTCTTCGGCGCGACGCTCAACAGGCACCGGGCTTCGATCGGCCTGCCGCCGGTCGACGACGTCCGTGGCCACGCCTTCACCGACCGCCCGTGGTTGGCCGCGGACCCGACCCTTGGTCCCTGGCCGCAGCCGGCGGACCTCGATGTCGTCCAAACCGGCGCGTGGCTCGTGCCGGACCAACGCCCGCTCCCGGCCGACTTGGTGGCCTTCCTGGACGCCGGCACACCACCGGTATACGTGGGCTTCGGCAGCATGCCGTTGCGCGCCTCCCCGGATATTCCCCGGGTGGCCATCGAATCGATCCGCGCGCAGGGCCGCCGCGCGATCGTTTCTCGCGGCTGGGCAGAGTTGGCCCTGATCGACGACCGGGACGACTGCTTTGCCATCGGCGAGGTCAACCAGCAGGCGCTGTTCGGCCGGGTGGCCGCCGTCGTTCACCATGGCGGCGCAGGCACGACGACGACGGCAGCCCTGGCCGGCGCACCCCAGGTGGTGCTACCCCAAGGGGCGGACCAGCTGTACTGGGCCGGCCGAGTGGTCGACCTGGGCATCGGCGTGGGTTACGACGGTCGGACCGCGGCCGTCGAGTTCCTGCCAGCCGCGCTCGAGACCGCGTTGAGCCCCGAGACCCACGCACGAGCGAGCGCCGTGGCCGGCAGGATCCGCACCGACGGGGCGGCGGTGGCCGCGAAGCTGCTGCGGGACGCGGTCAGCCGCCGAAGGTCGGCGGCGTCCGCCTGAGCGCGCGGGTCACCGCGGTAGCGCCGAACCGAAGAGGTCCGCCATCGCCGTCCAATGCCGCTCGGCGGCGTCGGCGTCGTAGGGCGGATTGTCCGGAACCGCGAATCCGTGGCCGGCCGAATACCACTCGATGGTGTACGACACCCCGGCCGCGGTGAGCGCCTTGTCCAGCTGTTCGGCATCGTCGGCCGTGAACGACGCGTCATTTTCGGCGCCACCCACGTATACCGTGGCGCTCATTCGGTCGGCCAGCAGGTGCGGGCTGTCCGCGGACTCGGTCACCAAGCCGCCGCCGTGGAAAGACGCCGCCGCGGCGACGCGCTCCGGGAGACGGCCGGTCACCACCAGCGAGGTCCGCCCGCCCATGCAATAGCCACAGACGCCGAACCGGTCCCCGGACACCTCGGGGCGGGCGGCGAGGTAGTCGAAGAACGCGCCGGCATCGTTGACCATCTTGTCCTGGGTGATGTTGCCGATCATCGAGAACAACCGGTTGCGCTCCCGCTCGTCGCCGAACACGGTCGCCATGTCGAACGGCGCCCAGTCGCCGCTGCGGTAGTACACGTCGGGAAGCAGCACCGCGTAACCGAATCCGGCGAGTTTGGCGGCCATCTGGTCGAAGGTGTCGCGCACCCCGCCGGCATCGCAGTACATGACCACGCCGGGCCACGGGCCCGGCCCGTCGGGCGTGAACAGGCGGACGGGACACGTGCCGTCGGGGGTGGTGACGCTGTCGGTGATTTTCGGCATGGCCTCCGTTGTACTCCTATCGCCTCGACGCTAATTCGTCGGCGTCGACCCGCCGCGCCCGGCTTCGCCGCGCTTGCGATCGACGCTAATTCGTCGGCGTCGACCCGCCGCGCCCGGCTTCGCCGCGCTTGCGATCGACGCTAATTCGTCGGCGTCGACCCGCCGCGCCCGGCTTCGCCGCGCTTGCGATCGACGCTAAGCTGGCCGCGTGCCGATCCCGACGCCTTACGAGGACCTGCTGCGCCTGGTGCTCGAGCGGGGCGCGGCCAAATCCGACCGCACCGGCACCGGCACCCGCAGCCTGTTCGGCCAGCAGCTGCGCTATGACCTGTCGGCGGGCTTCCCGCTGCTGACCACCAAGAGGGTTCATATCAAGTCGGTGATCTACGAGTTGCTCTGGTTTCTGCGCGGCGACTCCAACGTGGGCTGGCTGCAGGAGCATGGCGTCACCATCTGGGACGAGTGGGCCAGTCCCACAGGCGATCTCGGGCCAATTTACGGTGTGCAGTGGCGGTCCTGGCCGACCCCGGCGGGTGAACACATCGACCAGATCAGCGCCGCGCTGGAGTTGCTGCGCACCGACCCGGACTCGCGGCGCATCATCGTCTCGGCATGGAACGTCGGCGAGATCCCGCAAATGGCGCTGCCGCCGTGTCACGCCTTCTTCCAGTTCTACGTCGCCGACCGGCGGCTGAGCTGCCAGCTCTACCAGCGCAGCGCCGACCTGTTCCTGGGTGTGCCGTTCAACATCGCCAGCTACGCGCTGCTCACCCACATGATGGCCGCGCAGGCCGACCTGTCGGTCGGCGAATTCGTCTGGACGGGCGGCGACTGCCACATCTACGACAACCACGTCGAGCAGGTGCGACTCCAGCTGAGCCGCGAGCCGCGGCCCTATCCGGAAATCGTTTTGGCTCAACGGGATTCGATCTTCGACTACACGTATGACGACATCGTGGTGAAGAACTACGATCCACACCCCGCGATCAAAGCCCCCGTCGCTGTATGACGTTCCTGGGCCTCGTCTGGGCGCAGTCGACGTCCGGCGTCATCGGCCGCGGCGGTGACATCCCGTGGCGGGTGCCCGAAGACCTGGCCCGCTTCAAAGAGGTGACTATGGGCCACACCGTCGTCATGGGCCGGCGCACCTGGGAGTCGCTGCCGCCGCGGGTCCGACCGTTGCCGGGCCGCAGGAATGTCGTGCTCTCCCGCCGGGCCGACTTCACGGCCGAGGGCGCCGAGGTGGTCGGTTCGCTCGAGGCGGCTCTGGCCAGTTGCGAGACCGAGCCCGAGATCTGGGTCATCGGCGGCGAACAGGTCTATCTGCTGGCGCTCCCGCATGCCAGCAGGTGCGAGGTCACCGAGATCGACATTGATCTGCCGCGCGACGACGACGACGCGGTGGCCCCCGTGCTCGACGAGACATGGCTGGGCGAGACGGGGGAGTGGCTGGTCAGCAGCAGGGGGCTGCGGTACCGGTTGCACACCTACCGTAGGCCGTGAGCGCTCCTTGAGCTGACATACTCGGACTCGGGGGTCGGTTTCATCGGGTCTACCGGGCGTTTCCAGGAGGGGGGAATTGGCAGTGATAACCGAACCCGCGAAGACGTTTTCGCGCACGTTCAGGGGCTACGACCCGGGTGCGGTTGACGCGCATCGGACTGTTGACCACCAAGCAGCAGTTGCTGCTCGACGAAGTCGGGAGCCTTAGAGCACGGCTGACGGAGTCGGGCGATGAAGTATCCGCATTGCGCAAGGAGGTCGCGGTCCTCACGGACACCTCAACCTCGCCCCACGCGGTGCAACAGCGGATGGCGAAGATGCTGCGGCGTGCGGTCGACGGGGTTTCCGAGATGCGGGCCGAGGCGCGGTCCGAGGCGGAGGCGCTGATCGCCGCGGCCGAGGCCGAGGCCAAGGCCGAGCAGCGAAAGCGCGAAGAGCTGTTGACGGACATGGCCGCGAAGTTGAAAGCCCGGGAAGCCGAGTACGCGGAAACCAAGGAAAAGCTCGACGCCGAACTTGCCGGCATGCGCGCTGACGCCCGGCAGGAGCGTGAGCGGTTCCTCGCCGACGCGAAGCAGCAGGCCGATCACCACGGTGAGCAGGCCCGGCGGGCGGTGGACGAGACGAGTCAGCAACGGATCAGGATCCTGGAGCAACTGATGGGCGTCTACCGCGACCTGGAAGCGGTTCCGGCCGCTCTGGAGTCGGCATACCAGGAACGAAAGAGTCCGCCGGAGGTCAACGGGGTAGTGCCGCTGGAGCAGAAAGTCGGCACGGCGTGAGCCCGCGGTAGCCGGAAGGACGGTATCCTCTGCGCCGTGTCGATCCGGAACCGTCGGCTATCCACCGCGCAGGCCCGGCGGATAGCCGTTGCGGCCCAAGGGTTTAGTGAGCCACGGCGCGGCGGCACGATCACCCGCGCGGACCTGAAAAGGGTCATCTCGCGAATCCAGGTGCTGCAACTGGATTCCGTGTCGGTGGCGGTGCGCGCGCACTACGCCCCGGTGTTCAGCCGGCTCGGCCCGTACGACCGCGACGTCCTGGACCGCGCGGCCTGGGGCCCGCGCTCGTCGCGGCTGCTGGCCGAATACTGGGCCCACGAGGCCTCGCTGATGGCCGTCGACGACTGGCCGCTGCTGCGCTGGCGGATGCGCCAGTACCGACACGGGCACTTTCTTCTAAAACGCACATTGCGCCAACCCCGAAACTAGCCGCGACCACAGAGCTAGTCCGCCGGTAACGTCCGAGTAGTAGGGTCAGGTCAGCTGAAGCTCATGCCATACCGCCAGAACTGGCCGACAGGGAAGAGCACGTGAGCCAAAAAGACAACGACCAGACGTCTGACGACGTCACCACGGAAACTACCCCCGCTTTCCGCGAGGATTTGCTAGGCGAACTCGACACTTCGGCTGCTGCCGAAGCTGAGGCGGAGGTGTGGGGAGTCGAAGGGTTGTCGAACGGCTCGGCGCTGCTTGTCGTGAAGCGCGGCCGCAACGCCGGATCGCGGTTCCTGCTTGACCAGCCCGTCACCTCTGTCGGTCGGCGTCCCGGCAACGACATCTTCCTCGACGACGAAACCGTCAGCCGCCGGCACGCCGAGTTCCGGCTGGAAAACGGCGAATTCCGGATCGTCGACCTCGGCAGCCTCAACGGGACCTATCTCAATCGTAAACCGGTGAAGTCGGCGGTGCTGGCCAGCGGCGACGAGATCCATATCGGCAAGTTCCGTCTGATGTTCCTAACCAGGCCCACGACAGATTGACACCGCGGCACCGCCCTGCTGTGTCCGTTCGACCCGTTGATCTTCTTCCGGCCCCGGGTCGAGCGGCTGTTCGGCTTTCACTACCGCGTCGAGATCTACACCCCGGCCCACAAGCGCCGGTACGGCTATTACGTGTGGCCGCTGCTGCTGGACGGGCAGCTGGTCGCGCGGGTCGACCTCAAGGCCGACAGGGCCGCGGGCACCCTGCGCGTCGTGGGCGCCTTCATGGAGCCGGAACTGCCCCGAGCGCGGGTTGCCGCGGCGCTGGCCGGCGAACTCGAATCGATGGCGTCATGGCTCGGCCTGGGCGGGTTCAGCGTGTCCGGTCGGGGTGACTTGGCCGGAGACCTGCGCGCGGCCGCGAGGCGGGCCGGAGCGTGAGCGGTTGGTCGCCGTGCGCGCCACCCCGCCGCTGATCTCGGGCAAGGTGCGCACCGTCGCCGGGCTATGGTGAGCGCCATGGCCGAGACCGCGCCGCTACGCGTGCAATTGATCGCGAAGACCGACTTCGTGGCGCCACCGGACGTGCCGTGGGCCGCCGACGCCGACGGCGGGCCGGCGCTGGTCGAGTTCGCCGGCCGCGCCTGCTACCAGAGCTGGTCCAAGCCCAATCCCAGGACCGCGACCAACGCCGGCTACATCAAGCACATCATCGACGTCGGGCATTTCTCGGTGCTCGAGCACGCCTGCGTGTCGTTCTACATCACCGGCATCTCGCGGTCCTGCACTCACGAGCTGATCCGGCATCGGCATTTCTCCTACTCGCAGCTGTCGCAGCGCTATGTGCCGGAGGGGGACTCGCGCATCGTCGTGCCACCGGGGATCGACGACGACCCCGAGCTGCGGCAGATCCTGGCCGCGGCCGCCGACGCCAGCCGCGCCACCTACACCGAGCTGCTGGCCAGGCTCGAAGCCAAGTTCGCGACGGGCCAGCCCACCGAAAAAATGGGCGCTCTGCGGCGCAAGCAGGCCCGTCAGGCCGCGCGCGCCGTGCTGCCCAACGCGACCGAAACACGCATCGTCGTCACCGGGAACTACCGGGCGTGGCGGCATTTCATCGCGATGCGCGCCAGCGAGCACGCCGACGTCGAGATCCGGCGCCTCGCCATCGAGTGCCTGCGCCAGCTCGCCGGTGTGGCGCCGGCGGTCTTCGCCGACTTCGAGGTGGTCACTCTGGCTGACGGCACCGAGGTCGCCACGAGTCCGTTGGCGACCGAAGCCTGAGCGGGAGTCGACTTCAGTCACTTCCGTCACGCCGTGGAAGCGGGCAACTTTTTGCCCGCCTCGCAGCGACTGTGAAGGCCCATCGGGAGTCGCTGCAAGGCGGGCACGTTGGCATATCCGAGGCACACCCCGAACTTTCTGGGACGGATGGGACTCCCGCACTGCGCCCACCCGCGCAACGCCCACCCGCGCGGCTGCTAAACAGCTTGCCGGTGCCAGGTAACCTGAACACCGTGAGCACCGTCGGATTCGACGTCCCCGCACGGTTGGGAACCCTGCTGACCGCGATGGTGACACCATTCAGCGCCGATGGCTCTCTTGACACCGCCGCCGCGGCGCAATTGGCGAACCACCTGGTGGACGCCGGTTGCGACGGCCTGGTGGTCTCGGGAACCACCGGTGAGTCCCCGACCACCACCGATGACGAGAAACTCGAGCTGCTGCGCGTCGTGCTGGAGGCCGTAGGCGACCGGGCCCGCATCGTCGCCGGCGCGGGCACCTATGACACCGCTCACAGCGTCCGGCTGGCCAAGGCCTGCGCCGCGGAGGGCGCGCACGGGCTCCTGGTGGTCACGCCGTACTACTCGAAGCCGCCGCAGAGCGGGCTGATCGCGCATTTCACCGCCGTCGCCGACGCGACCGAGCTGCCGGTGCTGCTCTACGACATCCCGCCGCGCTCGGTGATACCGATCCTGCCCGAGACCATCCGCACCCTGGCGGCTCACCCGAACATCGTCGGGATCAAGGACGCCAAGGGCGACCTGCACGCCGGCGCGGAATTGATGGCCGAAACCGGACTGGCCTACTACTCCGGGGACGACGCGCTGAACCTGCCCTGGCTGGCAATGGGTGCCACCGGCTTCATCAGCGTGATCTCTCATCTGGCCGCGAGCCAGCTCCGAGACTTGTTGTCGGCCTTCGCTTCCGGGGACGTAGCGATCGCGCGAAAAATCAACGTCAACCTCGCCCCGCTGTGCAACGCGATGGGCCGCCTGGGCGGGGTGACGATGTCCAAGGCGGGTCTGCGCCTGCAAGGCCTCGACGCCGGTGAGCCCCGGCTGCCCCAGATGCCCGCAACCGCAGAACAACTCGACGCATTGGCCGCCGACATGCGTGCGGCATCGGTGCTCAGGTGAGCCGGAAGTAAGCCAAAGGGTGGCCCACAAGTGGATGTAGACCTCGCCCCACCGGGTCCTCTGGCTCCTGGCGGGCTGCGGGTCACCGCGCTGGGTGGCATCAGCGAAATCGGCCGCAACATGACGGTTTTCGAGCACCTCGGGCGGCTCTTGATCATCGACTGCGGCGTCATGTTCCCGACGCACGACGAGCCCGGTGTCGACCTGATCTTGCCGGACCTGCGTCACATCGAGGACCGGCTCGACGACATCGAGGCGCTGGTGCTGACCCACGCGCACGAGGATCACATCGGGGCCATCCCGTTCTTGCTCAAGCTGCGCCCGGACATCCCGGTGGTCGGTTCCAAGTTCACCCTGGCGCTGGTCGCCGCGAAATGCCGGGAACACCGCCTCAAGCCGGTCTTCCTCGAGGTCGCCGAGGGCCAACGCACCACCCACGGCGTCTTCCAATGCGAATACTTCGCGGTCAACCACTCCATCCCGGGCGCGCTGGCTATCGCGGTCCACACGGGCGCGGGGACCGTCTTGCACACCGGCGACATCAAGCTCGACCAGCTACCGCTGGACGGGCGTCCCACCGACCTGCCCGGAATGTCCCGGCTGGGCGACGCCGGGGTGGACCTGTTCCTGTGCGACTCGACCAACTCCGAGATCCCCGGTGTCGGTCCCTCGGAGAGTGAAGTCGGGCCGACCCTGCACCGGCTCATCCGAGGTGCCGACGGCCGGGTCATCGTGGCGTGCTTCGCCTCCAACGTGGACCGGGTGCAGCAGATCATCGACGCCGCGGTGGCCTTGGGCCGACGGGTGTCGTTCGTCGGGCGATCCATGGTGCGCAACATGGGCATCGCGCGGGAACTGGGTTTCCTGCGAGTGGACGACTCCGACCTGCTCGACATCGCCGCCGCCGAGATGATGCAGCCCGAACGGGTGGTGCTGATCACCACCGGCACCCAGGGCGAGCCCATGTCGGCGTTGTCGCGGATGTCGCGCGGCGAGCATCGCAGCATCACGCTGACGTCGCACGACCTGATCATCCTGTCGTCGTCCCTGATACCGGGCAACGAGGAAGCCGTCTACGGCGTGATCGACTCCCTGGCCAAGATCGGTGCCCGTGTCGTCACCAATCAACAAGTGCGCGTGCATGTTTCGGGTCACGCCTACGCGGGCGAGCTGCTGTTCCTCTACAACGGGGTGCGGCCCCGCAACGTGATGCCGGTGCATGGGACCTGGCGGATGCTGCGGGCCAACGCCAAGCTCGCGGCGCGCGCCGGAGTGCCCGAGGAGTCAATCGTGTTGGCCGAGAACGGCGTCAGCGTCGACCTGGTCGGTGGCAGGGCGTCGATCGCCGGGGCAGTGCCGGTCGGCAAGATGTTCGTCGACGGCCTGATCACCGGCGACGTCGGCGACATCACCTTGGGGGAGCGGCTCATCCTGTCGTCGGGGTTCATCGCGGTCACGGTGGTGGTCGGCCGCGGCACCGGGCGCGCGGTGGCCGCACCGCACCTGCATTCGAGGGGGTTCTCCGAAGACCCCAAGGCGCTCGAGCCCGCCGCGCGCAAGGTGGAGGCGGAGCTGGAAGCCCTTGCCGCCGAACAGATCGCCGATCCCGCGCGCATCGCGCAGGCGGTGCGGCGCACGGTCGGCAAGTGGGTGGGGGAAAGCTATCGTCGGCAGCCGATGATCGTGCCGACGGTCATCGAGGTCTGAAGCGTCAGGGCTTTTCGGCGTAGGCCGACCATTCCAGTTGCGAGGCCTTGAGTTTGCGACCGGTGGGTTCGACATAACGCTGCACAAGTTCATCGGGCCCGGTCTGCTCCACCAGCTGCCAGCCGTAATCGCCGATGAACGCGGCGACCTCCTCGGGCTGTAAGCCGAACCGCCACAATTGCCGCCGCTGCCGGACGCTGCGGTACAACGTCCGGGTGCCGTACCGGTTCGTGCCCTCGATGAAATCCCGGCGGACGTAAGTGAACACCAACCGGCTACCCGGGGCGGCCGCGCGCAGACCCTCCATGGTCCGCCGCACGGTAGCTTCGGTGAGGTATTGGGTTACGCCCTCGCAGATGAAAAACGCCCGGTTGTCGGTGCGCCAGCCGTGCTCGGCCAACGACGTGAGCAGGTCGTCACGCTCCAGGTCCAACGCCACCAGCCGCACCGAAAGCGGCGGCCCGCCCAGCACCCGTCGCACCGTCTCCAGCTTGCGCGCGATGTTGACCGGCAGGTCGACTTCGAAGACCGGGATGCGGACCCGGCGCGTCAGCAGGTAGGGGCGGGTGTCCAAGCCGGCGCCGAGAATGACAACCGCGTCGACGTCGTCGAGCGCCTCGGTGAGCTTGTCGCCGATGAAGCGCTTGCGGCAGGCCAGGTTGGCCCACAGCCCCCGGCCCGACCACTCCGATCCCCGGATCATCAGGCGGCGCAGCGGCGCCGACCGGGTCGCGGCGACGAGCCAACGCAGTGGGGCTGGGAGGAACAGCTCCGCGAGGTCGTCGTCCACCAGCCGGCGGCCGGGTGGCTCGTTCTGCTCGACGGCCGCCAACACTATTGGGCCGAAGGCGGTCTGCGCCACGGGGTTTCGTGCCATGGCCGCTACTTGTTCAAAAAGCCCGCATCGACCGGCAGCGTGACGCCGGTGACGTAGCGGGCCTGGTCGGACACCAACCACGCTACCGCGTTGGCGATGTCCTCGGCCTGCAGCACCTCCACCGGCATGGCGTTGCCCATGGCTCCCGGCGTGTCCGTCGCGGCGGCCATCTTGGCCAGCCACTCCCGGGTGAACTGGTTGTTGATCATCGGCGTCTCGACACCGGACGGATGGATCGAGTTGACCCGAATATTCTGCCGTGCAAGAAGATTCGCGTATATCCGCATCAACCCGACCACCCCGTGCTTGGCGGCGGCATAGCCGACCGAACCGGCGTCCGGGCTGCCGACGCCGGCCAACCCCGCACTCGAACTGATCAGCACGATCGACCCCCCGGTGCCCTGCTTGACCATGGTCGGTATTGCGGCCTTGATGGTGTGGTACACGCCGGTGAGGTTGACGTCGATGACGTCGCGCCAGCCGTCGTCACCGGACTGCATGGGAGCGATACCGGCGTTGGCCACGACGATGTCGAGCCGGCCAAACTCGTCGAGGCCCGCCCGCAGCGTGGCCGCCAGCGATGCCCGGTCGCGGACGTCGCCCTGTTTGGCCACGATGCGAGCGCCGGTGTCCTCGACCAGCTTGACGGTGGCGGCCAGATCGTCCGGGGTGGCCAGTGGATAGGGCACGCTGGCGATCTGCTCACACAGGTCGACCGCGATGATGCTCGCGCCGTCGCTGGCCAGCCGCACCGCGTGCGCGCGGCCCTGGCCGCGCGCCGCACCGGTGATGAAGGCGACCTTCCCTTTCAGAGGTTTTTGCAATGGCCCTGCGGGCAACGAGGCCATCAGGGACGCAACTGTCCCTTGCCCGGGTCGCCGGCGGGAACCGGCTGCAGCATCTTGATGTCGGGTGCCCCGGCCAGGTGCTCGCCGGCCGCCGCGAACATCTTGCCGATCGCCGGCGCGGTGCTGTGGGTCTTGAGCGCCTCTTCGTCGGCCCATTGCTCGACGAAGACGAACGTCTCGCCGGACTGGTGCAGCGAGTACAGCTGGCAGCCGGGTTCGTCGTGCACCTCTTGGACCGCGGTGGTGAGGACGTCGCGGACGGTGTCGACCGATTCGGGTTTGACGGTCATGGTGGCGACGACGACGACGGGCATGCTCGGGCTCCTCGGGTAAGTGGTGGGGTGACCGCTGTCACCCTACTCACTCGCCGGCGAGCCCAGTTGGACATCCTGCGTCCACCCAACAGGCGAGAGCTGCAACCGCGATCGCGATTACGGGTCGGAGAATATTGCTGGCTCTCGGGATCCCGCCGCAGGTCGAGGAGCAGTGGGTTCGGCCATTTCGCCAGGCTAGGTCGCGAGTCGTTAATTCGTCGACACCGTGCCGGCGCACTTGTCGGCAGCGGATGCGAGGCTTCGGTGAGCGAGATCGACGCTAGCGTGCTCGTCAATCGTCCTCGCACTTCTTCGCGCCAACGTCAATCTCGATGGAGCCTCGTCGCAACGGACGAGCCGTTTTTGAATTAATGACTCACGACACTAGGTCGCGGACGATGACCGAACTGACACACTTTTGTGACCCGTGTGGCAGATGGTGATTATGAGGCGCTTGCGACTAGGCTTGTCCCCATGCCCAGTAAGACCGTCGCCCGCTCCGGAAACCGAACGAGCAGGTCAAAGGCCACTTCGCGAAGTGGGTCAGGACGTGCGCGCCCGGCGGCACCACGCAGCCGTGCGAGCAAGCCCGCCAAACGGCGCAACCGGTCGGTGCCGTTCGCCGCCGTGCTGACCTGCGGCCGCGCCATGCGCGCCACCTGGCTGATGGCGGCCAGAGGCACCGGCGGTGCCGCCCGGTCGATCGGTCGGGCCCGGGACATC
The DNA here is from genome assembly GCA_963785625.1 of uncultured Actinomycetota bacterium. Taxonomy (GTDB): domain Bacteria; phylum Actinomycetota; class Actinomycetes; order Mycobacteriales; family Mycobacteriaceae; genus Mycobacterium. The sequence continues at coordinate 391,104 of CAWAWC010000007.1, forward strand.
GAACCCGGGCATCGCCGCGACGGGATCGCGCTCGTCCTGCTCGGCATCTCCGTCGTCGTCGCCGCGAGTTCGTGGTTCCACGCCGCACGGCCGGTCGGCGCCTGGGTGGACACCGTGTTGCGCACGTTCATCGGAGCAGGAGTCCTGGTACTTCCGCTGGTCACCGGGGCCGTGGCGGTCGCGCTGATGCGGACCGAACCCAATCCCGATGCGCGGCCCCGGCTGATCCTGGGCGCCAGCTTGATCGCTCTATCGGTTCTCGGCCTGCGCCATCTGTGGTCGGGCTCGCCGGAAGACCCCGAAGCGCGGCGTCGTGCGGCGGGATTCATCGGTTTTGCCATCGGCGGTCCGCTGTCGGACGGTCTGACGGCCTGGATCGCCGCGCCGCTGTTGTTCATCGGCTTTATGTTCGGCCTGCTGTTGCTCACCGGGACCACGATCCGCGAGGTGCCCGATGCGGTACGCGCCATGTTCGGTACCCGGCTGCTTCCCGGCCAGGCCGACTACGACGACTACGAGGACTACGGCGACTACGGGGACGAGATCGCCGACGGCGGCACCCGCGAAGACTTCTCCGACGGCTACTACGACGACGGGTCTTTCGACCGCGAGCCACAGGCGTGGCCGTCGCAGCCGTCGGCCGACTCTGCGCAGTTCCCCGTCGACGACGAGGCCCCAACCATCCCCGAACCCGCGGTCGCCAAGGCTCGCCGTCGGGCGGCCCGGAAAGAAGAAGCCAAGGCGCTGGACCGCGTCGTCGAGGGCCCCTACATCCTGCCTCCGCTGAGCCTGCTGGTCGCGGGCGATCCGCCCAAGAAGCGCAGCGCTGCCAACACCGTGATGGCCGACGAAATCACCGAAGTGCTCAACCAGTTCAAGGTCGACGCGGCCGTCACCGGCTGCACGCGGGGACCCACCGTCACCCGCTACGAGGTCGAGCTGGGGCCCGGCGTCAAGGTGGAGAAGATCACCGCCCTGCAGAAGAACATCGCCTACGCGGTGGCCACCGAGAGCGTGCGCATGCTGGCCCCGATCCCCGGCAAGTCCGCCGTGGGCATCGAGGTGCCCAACACCGACCGGGAGATGGTGCGGCTGGCCGACGTGCTCAGCGCGCCCTCGACCCGCCGCGACCACCACCCGCTGGTGATCGGGCTGGGCAAGGACATCGAAGGAGACTTCATCTCGGCCAACCTGGCCAAGATGCCGCACCTGCTGGTCGCCGGCTCCACCGGATCCGGTAAGTCCAGCTTCGTCAACTCCATGCTGGTGTCGTTGCTGACCCGGGCCACCCCCGAGGAAGTCAGGATGATCCTGATCGACCCGAAGATGGTGGAACTGACGCCCTATGAAGGCATTCCGCACCTGATCACGCCGATCATCACCCAGCCGAAGAAGGCCGCGGCCGCGCTGGCGTGGCTGGTCGACGAGATGGAACAGCGCTACCAGGACATGCAGGCGTCGCGGGTGCGCCACATCGACGACTTCAACGCGAAGGTGCGCTCCGGAGCCATCACGGCGCCGCTGGGCAGCCAGCGCGAGTACCGGCCCTACCCGTATGTCGTCGCGATCGTCGACGAGCTGGCCGATCTGATGATGACCGCGCCGCGCGACGTCGAGGACGCGATCGTGCGGATCACGCAAAAGGCGCGGGCCGCCGGCATCCACCTGGTGCTGGCCACCCAGCGCCCGTCGGTGGACGTCGTCACCGGCCTCATCAAGACCAACGTGCCGTCCCGGCTGGCGTTCGCCACGTCGTCACTCACCGACAGCCGGGTCATCCTCGACCAGGCCGGCGCGGAGAAGCTGATCGGGATGGGCGATGCGCTGTTCCTGCCGATGGGGGCGAGCAAAACCGTCCGGCTGCAGGGCGCCTTCATCACCGACGAGGAGATCCACGCCGTCGTCAGCGCCTGCAAAGACCAGGCCGAACCCGAGTACACCGAGGGCGTCACCACCGCCAAGCCCACCGGCGAGCGCACCGACGTCGACCCCGACATCGGCGACGACATGGACGTGTTCCTGCAGGCCGTCGAGCTGGTGGTGTCCAGCCAGTTCGGCTCCACCTCGATGCTGCAGCGCAAGCTGCGCGTGGGGTTCGCCAAGGCCGGCCGGTTGATGGACCTGATGGAGACCCGCGGGATCGTCGGGCCCAGCGAGGGCTCGAAGGCGCGCGAGGTGCTGGTCAAGCCCGACGAGCTGGCCGCGACCCTGGCCGCGATCCGGGGCCTGGACTCAGACGGCGGGACGGACCCCGACTAGCGCCGAACGTGCACGTACTGCGAAAAATCGGCGGCCTCGAATTCGCAACCAGTGCACGCTCGGCGCATCACAGCACCAGCAGCATGCGGGAATTGCCCAGGATGTTCGGCTTGACGTAGCTCAGGTCCAGGAACTCGGCGACACCGATGTCGTACGAGCGGCACATCTCCTCGAAGACCTCGGTGGTCACCGGTGTCCCCTCGATCTCGGTGAACCCGTGCGTGCCAAAGAACTCGGTCTCGAAGGTCAGCACGAACACCCGCTCCAACTGCAGCTCGCGGGCGACTTCGAGAAGTCGGTCGACGAGCGCATGGCCGATGCCGCGGCCCGTCATCGCCGGGTCGACCGCGACGGTGCGGATCTCACCGAGATCCGACCACAACACGTGCAGCGCCCCGCAACCGACCACTCTGCCGTCATAGTCGGCCACCCAGAATTCCTGTACGGCCTCATAGAGCGTCACGAGGTTCTTTTCCAGCAGGATCTTTCCGGCATACGTGTCGACGAGTTGTTTGATCGCGGGCACGTCGGACGTTCGTGCACGCCGGACGACCGGTCGGTCATCCTGTGGACTTTCGGTCACGGGTAACAGTATCGGCGTTCGGGACGGTCGCGCTGATCAACCGTTATTCTGTTGCCGTGTCGGGGCAACCGCAAACGGGTCCGCTGGCGGGCCGCGCCCGGATCGCCAACCTCGCCAATACCCTGACGTTGCTGCGGCTGGTGCTGGTCCCGATCTTCCTGCTCGCCCTATTCGCCGGTGACGGGCACCAAGTTGGGTTCCGCATCCTGGCTTTCGTGATTTTCGCGGTCGCCGCCATCACAGACCGGCTAGACGGCCTGCTGGCCCGCAACTACGGCATGGCGACGGAATTCGGCGCGTTCGTCGATCCGATCGCCGACAAAACGCTGATCGGCTCGGCGCTGGTCGGACTGTCGATGCTCGGCGAGCTGCCGTGGTGGGTCACGGTGCTGATCCTGGCCCGGGAGGTCGGGGTGACCCTGTTGCGCCTGGCCGTCATCCGCCGCGGGGTCATTCCCGCCAGCTGGGGCGGCAAACTCAAGACGGTGGTCCAGGCCACCGCGATCGGGTTGTTCGTCCTGCCGCTGTCCGGACCGTTTCTGGTGGCGGCCTCCGTGGTGATGGCCGCCGCGATGGTGCTGACGGTCGTCACCGGGATCGACTATGTGGTCTCGACGATCAGGGAAGTCCGCAAGACGGCCGGTGGCTGAGCGCAATCACGGCGGCTTTCGTCCAAGTGTTGTCGCCGAACGGGAACCAATACGACCGCCGCCGGCGTTCAACCTTGTAGCGCCCTGCTGACTCGGTTTGACGACTCGCTGAGCAGGGGTGATGGGACGAAGGAGAGCGGGATGCCGCTATTGGTGCGCGAGGTGATCGGCGATGTGCTACGCCGGGCGCGGATGTCACAGGGCCGGACGCTGCGCGAGGTGTCGGATTCAGCGCGAGTGAGCCTCGGGTACCTCTCTGAGGTGGAGCGTGGCCGCAAGGAGCCGTCCAGTGAGTTGCTCAACGCGATCTGCGATGCCCTTGACGTGCCGCTGTCGTCGGTCCTCACCGACGCCGGCGAGCGGATGGCCTGCGAGGAACGCGCGGCCTACAGCGGGCAACCCGGCGCCACCATCGACGCCGGCACCAAGGTCGTCATCCCGCCGGTGGCGCCCCTGGCGGTGGCCTGAGCGGGCGGTCGGATCCGGCGTTAGGGGTGGGGCGATCGGCGCCGACCCGATAAATTGAGCGACAGGATTACCCGCGGAGCGCCCCGACAACAAGCGAAGGTGGAGCTGACTGATGGCCAACCCGTTCGTCAAAGCGTGGAAATACCTCATGGCGCTGTTCAACTCCAAAATCGACGAGCGCGCCGACCCCAAGGTGCAGATTCAGCAGGCCATCGAGGAGGCGCAGCGCACCCACCAGGCGCTGACCCAGCAGGCGGCGCAAGTCATCGGCAATCAGCGGCAACTCGAGATGCGCCTCAACCGGCAGCTGGCCGACATCGAGAAGCTGCAGGTCAACGTGCGTCAGGCGCTGACGCTGGCCGACCAGGCCACCGCCGCCGGTGACGCCGCCAAGGCCACCGAGTACAACAACGCCGCCGAGGCGTTCGCGGCCCAGCTGGTGACCGCCGAGCAGGGCGTCGAAGACCTCAAGACGCTGCACGACCAGGCGCTCTCCGCAGCGGCCCGGGCCAAAAAGGCGGTCGAACAGAACGCGATGGTGCTGCAGCAGAAGATCGCCGAGCGCACCAAGCTGCTCAGCCAGCTCGAACAGGCGAAGATGCAGGAACAGGTGAGCGCGTCGCTGCGGTCGATGAGCGAGATCGCCGCCCCCGGCAACGTCCCGAGCCTCGACGATGTGCGCGACAAGATCGAACGCCGCTACGCCAACGCGATGGGTGAGGCCGAACTTGCGCAGGGTTCGGTGCAGGGCCGCATGCTCGAGGTCGAGCAGGCTGGCGTGCAGATGGCCGGTCATTCCCGGCTGGAGCAGATCCGCGCGTCGATGCGCGGCGAAGCGTTGCCGACCGGTGGCACACCGGCCGCGGGGGCGTCCCCGGCGGCCACTCCCGCGCCCGCCCATCCCGCCGCCGGTGGCGCGGGGACCGAAAAGCCGCTTGGCCAGTAATACGGCAGACGGTTTGTAGATGGCGGTCAAGTCGGCGCAGCGTGGACCCTGGCGGGCATTGCTACAGCACGGATTCGACAGCGCCGCCGACATTTTCGACTTCGTCGCGCAGAAGATCAACGCCGCGGCGGATCCGCGCGCACGTCTTCTGCGCCGCCGCCGGCGGGCACTGCGGTGGGGCCTGATCTTCGGCGCCGGGTGTCTTTTCTGGGCAGTGCTGACGGCGCTGCTGGCGGCTTGGGGCTGGTTCGCGTTGCTGCTGGAGATCACCGGCGCCGTCGCCGTCGTGTTGGCGATTCCGGCGACGCTGTTGCTCTTCCGCTACCGCTGGCTGCGCTCCGAGCCGCTGCCGGCGCAGCGGCCGGCGAACACCCGCCGGCTGCCGCCGCCCGGGTCGGCGGCGCGGCCCGCGATGTATGCGCTGGGCGCGTCGGAACGGGGTTTCTTCTCGCTACTGGGCGTCCTGGAGCGGGGATCGATGTTGCCGGAGGACGAAATCCGTGACTTGTCCGCCGCGGCCACGAAGACGTCGGCGGCGATGGCGGCCACCGCCGCGGAGGTGGTGTCGATGGAGCGGGCGGCGCATAACTCGGAGTCGTCGCGGTCCTATCTGGTGCCCACCATCAATGCGTTTACGGCGCAATTGAGTGCCGGCGTTCGCCAATACAACGAAATGGTTACTGCCGCAGCGCACCTGGTGTCTTCGGCGAACGGCAGTGCTGACAGCGGGTTGACCGTGTCGCGGCAGCGGTACCGCGCCGAGCTGGTGGAGGCTACCGATCGCCTGACCGGGTGGGCGCAGGCGTTCGACGAACTCGGCGGCTTGCCCAGAAGATAGCGCTAGAACGTCGCTCGCTTCGACGGCAGCACCAGGGCCGCCAGGCCCCGCACGGTCGCCTTGAACATGTCGAAAAAGTCGAAGTAATCCCGCCACAGGGTGATTCGCCCGTCGTGGACCTCGAACACGCCACACACCCAGAACTGAAGCCGTAGCGGGCCGAAGATCAGCGCGTCGGTGCGTTCGGTGAGCACCGCGGGCCCGTCGGCGGCGACGCGGTGGATCTTCACCTCGAAGGCGGCGCGGCCGTCCATCTGGCGAAACAGCTTCATGGCTCTGGCGCGGCCATGGATCGTCGGTAGGCCGACATTCTCGTAGACGAGGTTGTCGTCCAATGCGGCATCTGCGGCGTCGTAATCCGCGTCCTGCAGTGCAGTCAGAAAACCCTCGACGATGCGGGTGTTCGCTACGGTTATCCCAGTCACCTCGGTCATGGTTGTCAGCGTAGGCAGCGTGACGGCCGGTCGCTGTGGCAGGGTAAGGCCGATGCGTGTCGCCGTGGTCGCCGGGCCGGATCCCGGGCACTCGTTTCCCGCGATCGCGCTGTGCCAACGCTTCGCCGAAGCGGGCGACGAGCCAACGCTGTTCACCGGCGTGGAGTGGCTTGACACCGCACGCGCCGCCGGCATCGACTCCGTCGAGCTGGACGGGCTCGCGGCCACCGACGAGGACCTCGACGCCGGCGCGCGAATTCACCGGCGTGCGGCGCGAATGGCCGTGCTGAACGTGCCGGCCCTGCGCGACCTGGCGCCCGAGCTGGTGGTGTCCGACGTCATCACCGCCGGCGGCGGGATGGCGGCCGAGCTGCTGGGGATTCCGTGGATCGAACTCAACCCGCATCCGCTGTACCTGCCGTCCACGGGGCTGCCGCCGATCGGCAGCGGTCTGGCGCCCGGCACCGGGCTGCGCGGCCGGCTGCGGGACGCGGCGATGCGGGCGCTCACGGCGCGGTCCTGGCGTGCCGGGCTGCGCCAGCGCGCGGCCGTGCGGGCCGAGATCGGGCTGCCGGCCCGGGATCCGGGGCCGCTGCGGCGGCTGATCGCCACCCTGCCCGCGCTCGAAGTCCCGCGGCCGGACTGGCCGGCGGAGGCCGTGGTGGTGGGCCCGTTGCACTTCGAGCCGACCGATCGGGTGCTGGAGATCCCGCCGGGCCCCGGGCCGGTGGTGATGGTCGCGCCGTCGACCGCCCTGACCGGCACCGAGGGGCTGGCGGAAGTCGCGCTGGGGTGCCTGATCCCGGGGGACACGCTGCCGGCCGGGTCGCGCGTGGTGGTGTCGCGGCTGGGCGGCCCGGAGCTGTCGGTGCCGCCCTGGGCGGTGGTCGGGCTGGGGCGCCAGGCCGACCTCTTGACGCGGGCCGACCTGGTGATCTGTGGCGGCGGCCACGGCATGGTGGCGAAGACCCTGCTGGCCGGGGTTCCGCTGGTGGTGGTTCCCGGCGGAGGCGATCAGTGGGAGATCGCCAACCGGGTGGTGCGGCAGGGGAGCGGGAGGCTGATCCGGCCGCTGACCGCCGACGCGCTGGTGGCCGCGGTGGGCGAGGTGCTGTCGTCGCCCGGCTACCGGGAGGCGGCGCGGGCGGCCGGCGCCAGCGTCGCCGGCGTCGCCGACCCGGTGCGGGTGTGCCGCGAAGCGCTTGCTTTAGCGGGGTGAGTCGCTGGGTATCTTGGCTGACGTGCGGCTAACGGAGTTCCACGAGCGGGTCGTCCTGCGATTCGGCACCGCTTACGGTTCATCGGTGCTGGTAGACCACGTGCTGACCGGTTTCAACGGCCGGACCGCCGCGCAGGCGATCGAGGATGGTGCCGAGCCCCGCGACGTCTGGCGGGCCTTGTGCGCCGACTTCGACGTGCCCCGCGAGCAGTGGTGACCCGCTGCGTTGAGATTGAGCCTGCGGAGAGGGCTGGAGAGGGCTTAGCTCCACTCGAGAATCGCGCCGCCACCGCAGACTCGACACCACTAGCGCAGACTCGTTGCCGCGTTCGGCGTGTCCACTTGAGTCGAACACGTGTTCGGCTACTGTGGTGAGCGTTCGGAAATGCCGACTTGTCGGTGGCCATCTCTAGTGTCACGGCCAACCGACCGATACCGGTCAGGCGAACACAGCGACTATAGGAGAGGCACCATGGCGCAAGCCCCCGACCGTGAGAAGGCTCTCGAACTGGCGATGGCCCAGATCGAAAAAAGCTACGGCAAAGGCTCGGTGATGCGTCTCGGCGACGAGATGCGTCAGCCGATCTCGGTCATCCCGACCGGATCCATCGCACTGGACGTGGCCCTGGGCATCGGCGGCCTGCCGCGTGGCCGGGTCGTGGAGATCTACGGACCGGAGTCCTCGGGTAAGACCACCGTCGCACTGCACGCGGTGGCCAACGCCCAGGCCGCCGGCGGCGTCGCGGCCTTCATCGACGCCGAGCACGCCCTGGACCCGGATTACGCCAAGAAGCTCGGCGTCGACACCGATGCGCTGCTGGTCAGCCAGCCTGACACCGGTGAGCAGGCCCTGGAGATCGCCGACATGCTGATCCGCTCCGGCGCGCTGGACATCCTGGTCATCGACTCGGTGGCGGCCCTGGTGCCGCGCGCGGAACTCGAAGGCGAGATGGGGGACAGCCACGTCGGGCTGCAGGCGCGGCTGATGAGTCAGGCGCTGCGGAAAATGACTGGCGCCCTGAGCAATTCGGGCACCACGGCGATCTTCATCAACCAGCTCCGGGAAAAGATCGGGGTGATGTTCGGCAGTCCCGAAACCACAACGGGCGGAAAGGCGTTGAAGTTCTACGCGTCGGTGCGTATGGACGTGCGCCGGATCGAGACGCTCAAGGACGGCACCAACGCGGTCGGCAACCGCACTCGGGTCAAAGTGGTGAAGAACAAGGTTAGCCCACCCTTCAAACAGGCCGAGTTCGACATCCTCTATGGCAAAGGCATCAGCAGGGAAGGCTCGCTGATCGACATGGGTGTGGAGCAGGGCTTCATCCGCAAGTCCGGTGCCTGGTTCACCTACGAAGGTGAACAGCTCGGCCAGGGCAAGGAGAACGCCCGCAACTTCCTGATGGAGAACGCCGACGTGGCCAACGAGATCGAGAAGAAGATCAAGGAGAAGCTTGGCATTGGCGCGGTCGTGACCGATGACGACGTCCTGCCCGCCCCCGTCGACTTCTGAGCCCTCCCGCGAAGAGCAGGCGCGGGGATTGTGCCTGCGCCTGCTCACCGCGAGATCGCGCACTCGGGCCGAGTTGTCCGCTCAGCTGGCCAAACGCGGCTACCCCGACGATGTCAGCGACCGCGTGCTCGACCGGCTCGTTGCCGTCGGATTGGTGGACGACACCGACTTCGCGCAGCAATGGGTGTCATCCCGGCGGGCAAACGCCGGCAAGAGCAGGCGTGCGTTGGCCGCCGAACTGCACACCAAGGGTGTCGACAACGAGGTGATCACCGCGGCGCTGGCCGGCATCGACGCCGGCGCCGAGCGCGACCGGGCCGAGCAGCTGGTGCGGTCCAGGCTGCGACGCGAGACAACCCTGGCCCAGGACAGCAAAGACGATGCGCGAGTGGGTCGCCGGCTGGTGGCGATGCTGGCGCGCCGTGGGTACAGCCAGAACCTGGCGTCTGAGGTTGTCCTCGCCGAGCTGGCCGCCGAGCGGGAGCGCCGGCGCGTCTAGCCCGGTGACGTGCGATTCCTCGCCCGCCGTCCGGTCGCCGTACCATGGCCCCGTGACTTCCGTGGTGGCGCAGGGTGCCGCGAGCCGGACCGGGCCCGCGGCTCTGCCGGTCTCGGGGCCGGGCTCGGCGCGCACCTATCAGGTCCGCACCTATGGCTGTCAGATGAACGTTCACGACTCCGAGCGGTTGGCGGGCCTGCTGGAGGCGGCCGGCTACCAGCGGGCGGCCGAGGGCGCCGACGCCGACGTGGTGGTCTTCAACACGTGCGCCGTGCGGGAGAACGCCGACAACAAGCTGTACGGCAACCTCAGCCACCTGGCCCCGCGCAAGCGCGGCAATCCCGACATGCAGATCGCGGTCGGCGGCTGCCTGGCCCAGAAGGACCGAGAGGCGTTGCTGCATAAGGCGCCGTGGGTCGATGTCGTGTTCGGCACCCACAACATCGGATCGCTGCCTACGCTGCTCGACCGCGCGCGGCACAACAAAGTCGCCCAGGTGGAGATCGCCGAGGCGCTGCAGCAGTTCCCGTCCTCGCTGCCGAGCTCCCGTGAATCCGCTTATGCCGCATGGGTTTCCATTTCGGTCGGGTGCAACAACGCCTGCACCTTCTGCATCGTCCCGTCGCTGCGCGGGAAGGAGGTCGACCGCAGCCCGGCCGACGTCCTGGCCGAGGTGCAGTCGCTGGTGGGCGACGGCGTGCTCGAAGTCACGCTGCTCGGTCAGAACGTCAACGCCTACGGGGTTTCGTTCGCCGACCCGCGGCTGCCCCGGGATCACAGCGCCTTCGCCAAACTGTTGCGCGCGTGCGGGCGCGTCGACGGGCTGGAACGGGTGCGGTTCACGTCGCCGCATCCGGCCGAGTTCACCGACGATGTCATCGAGGCGATGGCGGAGACGCCGAATGTCTGCCCCGCTCTGCATATGCCGCTGCAATCGGGTTCGGACCGGATGCTGCGCGCGATGCGCCGCTCCTACCGCGCGGACCGCTATCTCGGCATCATCGACCGGGTCCGGGCGGCCATGCCGCACGCGGCCATCACCACCGATCTCATCGTCGGCTTCCCCGGCGAGACCGAAGCGGACTTCGCAGCCACGCTGGACGTCGTGCGGCAGGCCCGCTTCGCGGCCGCTTTCACCTTCCAGTACTCCAAGCGGCCCGGCACGCCAGCGGCCGAACTCGACGGGCAGTTGCCCAAAGCCGTTGTTCAGGAACGCTACGAGCGGCTGGTCGAGCTACAGGAACGAATCTCGCTGGAGGGCAACCGGGCGCTGATCGGGCAGACCGTCGAACTGCTGGTGGCCACCGGTGAGGGGCGCAAGGACAGCAGCACGGCGCGGATGACCGGACGCGCGCGCGACGGCCGACTGGTGCACTTCACGGCGGACCGACCGGTGCGACCCGGCGACATCGTCACCACGGCGGTCACCGAGGCCGCGCCCCACCACCTCATCGCGGACGCGGGCATCCTCACCCATCGCCGCACCCGGGCGGGCGACGCGTACGCGTCCGGGCGGCGGGCGCGCAGCGTGGGTCTTGGCATGCCCGCCTTGGGCCGTCCGTTGGTTCCGTAGAAGGATGTGCACGATGAAGAAAGAACATACCGGCCTCGACGCCCTGCGCTCGGAGATCGAGGCCGCCGAACGGCGGGTAGCCAGTGAAATCGACCCCGGTCCAAGGGGTTTCGTGGTTGCGATTCTGGTATTCGTGTTGCTGGGATCGTTCATCCTGCCGCACACCGGCAGCGTGCGCGGGTGGGATGTGTTGTTCAGCAGCCACGGCGCCAGCGCGGCCGCGGTGGCCCTGCCCTCGCGGGTGTTCACCTGGCTGGCGCTGGTGTTCGGTGTCGGCTTCTCGATGCTGGCGTTGATAACCCGGCGCTGGGCGCTGGCCTGGATCGCGCTCGCGGGTTCGGCGCTCGCCTGCGCCGCCGGGCTGTTGGCCGTCTGGTCGCGCCAGACCGTGGCGGCCGGGCATCCGGGCCCCGGCATCGGGCTGATCGTGGCGTGGATCACCGTCCTCGTCTTGACGTTTCAGTGGGCCCGCGTGGTGTGGACGCGCACCATCGTCCAACTTGCGGCCGAGGAGGAGCGCCGCCGGCTTGCCAAAGGCCAGCAGTCGATGACGCTGCTGGACAGCCTGCAAACCAGCACCGACGACGCGGAACGGCCCCCCGACGGGACCTCTGACGGGCCCGACGGGCCCGGCGGCCGCGACGCCGGAGCGCCCCCGGCCTCCTGACGGCTAGGGCCTGCGGGTCAGCGCCTCGGCGGCCGCGTCGGCCCACTGGCGCCACTGTTCGGCGTTAGCTTTCGCCTCTTCGGCTTCTTTGCTCCGGCCCGCGGCGGCCGCCTTCTGAGCCTGCTGTTCGTACTGTTCGGCCCGGGCCCGGAACTGCTCGGCCCGAGCCTGCGCCTGCGGATCGGACCAACCCACGTCGCCGGCGTCGCGCACCTTCTTCTCGACCGCGCGCAGTCGCCGCTCCAACTCGGCGGATCGTTCCCGCGGCACCCTGCCGATCGCGTCCCATTTCTCCGCGATCGAACGCAGCGCGGCTCTGGCGGCGTCGTGGTTGTCGGTGTCCAGCTTTTCCGCTTCGGCCAGCAGCGCCTCTTTGGCCGCGGCGTTGGCGTGCAACTCCGCGTCCTTGTCCGCCGTCGCCGCATTACGGGCCGTGAAGAACGCGTCCTGGGCGGCCTTGAATCGGCGCCACAGGGCATCGTCGACTTCCCGGGTGGCGCGCCCCGCCGCTTTCCATTCGGTGAGCAGCTTGCGGAACTCGGCGCTGGTGGCGGTCCAGTCCGTCGAGTCGGACAGCTCTTCGGCCTGCTCGCACAGCCGTTCCTTCGCCTGCCGGATCTCTGAGCGCTCCCGGTCCAACTCGGAGAAATGCGATCCCCGCCGTCGACTGAACGCGTCCCTGGCCGCCGAATACCGCTTCCACAGCGCGTCGTCGACCTTTCGGTCCAGACCCCCGACGGTTTTCCACTCGTCGAGGATCGCGCGCAACCGGTCGCCGGCGGCCTTCCATTGGGTCGAGTTGGCGGCCAAGTCCTCGGCCTCGGCGGCCAGCGCCTCCTTGCGGGCGGTCTGGGTGGCCCGATGCTCCTCGCGCCGGGAGCGGTCCGCCGCGACGGCGGCGTCGGCACGCTCGGCCAGGCCGGCCAACCGGGCCGCCAGCGCGTCGACATCGCCCAGCACGGATGCCGTCGGCAGGGTCTCGGCCAGCTCCGAGGCATGGGCTTTGATCTTGCGGGCGTCGCCGGTCCCCGCCGCCAGCCGCTCCTCCATGAGCGTGATCTCGGTGCTCAGGTCGTCGAATCGCCGGCCGAAGTGGTCGAACGCGGCTTCCGGCTCGCCGGCCTGCCAGGAGCCGATGACGCGCTCGCCGGCCGCGCTGATGAGCCACACCGTGCCGTCGTCGTCCACGCGCCCGAACTTGCGCGGATCGCTGGGCGGGGCCCCCGCAACCGGACGAGCCACCGGATGGGCGGCGGGTCGGGGCCCCGAGCTCACGGGCCGGGGACCGGGACGCGGTCCCGGGCGTGGCCCCGCCACCCGCATGGGTCCCGAAACCGGCCCGGCCGACTCGTCGCTGTGGGGCTCGTCAGCCGTCATGCGCTCGTCACCACCCTTTCGCGCGGGCAGAGCCCGCGCACCTGCCGCGCGAAGCGGCACCCGTGCGGCCGGAGGACCGGTGTTGTGCTGTCGCGGCCACCGGCTGCTCCGTAACCGTTTACCCCAGTATTCAAGCAGCTTGGCGGGCCGCGCGCCGCAACCTTTAGCGGCTACCGGCCTGGCTCGCAGTCTGGGCATAGGTCGATAACAAATCGATTCCACTGACGCTCGGGCCATAGGGCGAAGTAGCGGGTCCTGGTTACCGTGGCAAGGCCGACAGTGTGCCGGGAGGGGTGGATCACCATAGCCAAAGTGGATATCGCGGCGCTGCTCGCGCTGGTCGCCGCGCTGATATCGGGTGTCGGAGATGTGGTCCGCCAACGGTCGGCGCACGAAATCACCGATGACGAAGTCGGCCACGTCGAGCTGCTGCGGATGTCGTTGCGTGACGCCCGCTGGTGGCTCGGCGGGTTGGCCGCCGTGGCCAGCGCCGCCCTGCAGGCGGTCGCGCTGGGTTTGGGGTCGGTGGTGTTGGTGCAGGCCCTGCAGGTGACGGCGTTGCTGTTCGCGCTGCCGGTCTATGCGTGGCTGACCAAACAGCGGTTGACCCATCGGCAGTGGGGGTGGGCGGTGCTGCTGGCCGTCGCGGTGGCGGTCTTCGTCACCGTCGGCGAACCGGCGGCCGGATACCAGCGAGCATCGCTGCAGAGCTGGGCGGTCGTGGCTGTGGTGATCGGCCCGGTGCTGGTGTTCTGCGTGCTGGGTGCCCGTGTCTGGTCCGGCTCGGTGGCCGCGGTGCTGCTGGCGGTGGTGTCGGCGTCGTCGTGGGCACTGTTCGCGGTGTTCACCAAGGCCATCGTCGACGTGGTCGGCGACGGTCCATGGGCTTTGCTGCGCGCCCCGGAGTTCTATTTCTGGATACTCGTCGCGGCCCTCGGCACGGTGTTTCAGCAGTCCGCGTTCCGGGCCAGCGCTCTCACCGCGTCGTTGCCGACGATGACGGTCACCGAACCGGTGGTGGCTTCGCTGCTGGGCATCACCGTGCTGGGCGAAACCCTGGGCGCCGGCGGTCCCGAGCTCGTCGCGTTAGCGACCGCGGTGGCGGTGGTGGTCGTCGCGACGGCGGCCCTCGCGCGGGGCGAAGCCGCCACGATGGCGGACGACGAGGACAGGCAACCCGCGGGCAGCCCGGTGACGGCGTTCGAGCCCGATTGTGCGGTCGGGGCGGGTGTCGGCGGCCCGGCATAGCGACCGCAGGGTGACACGCAGCCACGGCATCGCTTCGCGGGGTAGAAGTGAATTTGCTGTCGCGGCCCGTCGTCGGGAAACCGCGGCCCGTTCGCACTACAGTTACCGCTTAACGGGTATCGAACGTCACGTGTACATACAGCTTTCGCAGGGAACGCTGCTCGGAACGTTGGTGAGGGGGTTCCCATGTCGAAAGTGGACGTCGCAGCACTGATCGCCTTGTGCGCGGCGCTGGCCTCCGCGGTCGGCGATGTGATCCGGCAGCGCTCCGCGCAGGAGATCACCGATAAAGACGTCGGTCACCTCGAACTGTTCCGCATGTCGTTGCGCGACAAGCGCTGGTGGATGGGTGGCCTGGCGGCGATCGTCAACTACAGCCTGCAGGCCGGAGCACTGGCGTGGGGTTCGGTGATGTTGGTGACCGCGCTGCAGGTGACGGCCCTGTTGTTCGCCCTGCCGATCTACGCGCGGCTGACCCACCACCGGGTTACCCGCCGGGAATGGGTGTGGGCGGTCGTGCTGGCCAGCGCGTTGGCGGTCGTCATCATCGTCGGAGACCCGGCATCCGGCCAGCAGCGGGCGTCACTGTCTACGTGGCTCATCGTGGCGCTGGTGATGGGCCCCACGTTGGTGGTGTGCGTGCTGGCGGCGCGGGTCTGGTCCGGACGTCCAATCGCGGCGATCCTGCTGGCGCTGGTGGCGGGTTCGTCGTTGGCGCTATTTGCCGTGCTCACCAAGGGAGTCGTCGAGGTGGCCGAAGAGGGCTTGGGCGCCGTATTGCGCGCGCCCGAGTTCTATCCCTGGCTCCTCGTTGCCTTGTGCGGCATGATCTTCCAGCAGTCCGCCTTCCGCGCCGGCGCGCTGACCGCATCCTTGCCGACGATGACCGTGGCCAAGCCCGTGGTGGCGGGTGTGCTTGGGATGACCGTTCTCGGCGAGACGCTCGCAGCCCGGGGCCCCGCGGCGGTCGTGCTGGTCGCGGCGGTGGCCCTGGTCATCGTCGCCACGGTTGCGCTGGCCCGCGGCGAGGCCGCCTCGATGGCGGCCGAGGCGGGGCGCGACCCGAAGCTGAACGGCTCGCACGAAAGTTTGCCCGGCGCCGACGCGGGGCAAGGGGTGACCCCGGCCGCGCCGGAGGGCACCCGGACAATCACCTAGTCCGACACCTAGTCCGACCCAAGCCGCCCGCAAGGCACTATTTTGGTTGCGTGCTGAGCGCCATTGCGATCGTGCCCTCGGCGCCCGTGCTTGTTCCCGAGCTCGCGGGAACGGCCGCCGACGAGGTGGCCGAGGTGGTTGCGGCGGCGCTTGCGGCGGCCGCCTTGTTGCCCGCGCGTTGGGTGGTCATCGGAACGGGTGAAGCCGACGAGGCCCTGGGCCCCGATGCCGTCGGCACCTTTGCGGGCTTCGGGGTCGACGTGCGGGTCCGGCTCGCCCCGCAAGCTCACCGGGCCGCCGAATTCCCGGTGAGTGCGCTGTTCGCCGCCTGGGTGCGCGGCCAGGCCCGGCCCGAAGCGAGCGCGCAGGTTCGCGTCTACCGCGGTGACCACGACGCCGACACCGCGCTGGCCCATGGCAGGCGACTGCGCGCCGAGCTCGACCGGGAGCCGGATCCGACCGGGGTGCTCGTGGTGGCCGACGGTGCGAACACCCTGACACCGGCCGCGCCGGGCGGGTATCGCCCGGATGATGCCGACGCGCAGTTGGCCCTGGACGACGCGCTGGCAAATGGCGACGTCGCGGCCCTGGCCGGGCTGCCGCAGCAGATCCTTGGGCGGGTCGCGTTTCAGGTGCTGGCCGGACTGGCCGAGCCCGGGCCACGCTCGGCCAAAGAGTTTTACCGGGGAGCGCCCTACGGCGTGGGCTACTTCGCCGGCGCCTGGCAGCCATGAGGCCGATTGCGGTCATCGGCCCCACCGGCACCGGCAAGTCGCAGCTGGCGCTCGACCTCGCCGAGCGGCTCGGCGGCGAGGTCGTGAACGCCGACGCGATGCAGCTGTATCGCGGCATGGACATCGGCACCGCCAAGCTGCCGGTCGAGGCGCGCCGCGGCATCCCGCATCACCAGCTCGACGTCCTGACAATCACCGAGACCGCCACCGTCGCCCGCTATCAGCGCGGCGCCGCCGCGGACGTCGAAGCGATCGCGGCCCGGGGCGCGGTGCCGATCGTGGTGGGCGGATCGATGCTCTACATCCAGTCGCTGCTCGACGACTGGTCGTTTCCCGCCACCGATCCCGCGGTGCGGGCGCGCTGGGAACGGCGGCTCGCGGAGGTGGGAGTCGGTCAGCTGCATGCCGAGCTGGCCCGCCGCGACCCGGCCGCCGCCGCGGCAATCCTGCCCACCGATGGCCGGCGCACGGTGCGGGCGCTCGAGGTCGTCGAGCTCACCGGGCAGCCGTTCGCCGCGTCGGCGCCCCGCATCGGCGCCGCGCGGTGGGACACCGTCATCGTCGGCCTGGACACGGACACGACGCTGCTCGACGAGCGGTTGGCCCGGCGCACCGACGCCATGTTCGACCGGGGCCTGGTCCACGAGGTCGAACGCCTGCTCGGCGAGGGCCTGCGCGACGGGGTCACCGCCTCTCGCGCCCTGGGCTACGCCCAGGTCATCGCGGCGCTCGACGCCGGTGGCGGGCCCGACCAAGTGCGCGACGCGCGGGAGCAGACCTACGTGGGCACTCGGCGCTACGTGCGACGGCAGCGGTCCTGGTTTCGCCGCGACCACCGGGTGCACTGGTTGGACGCAAGTGACCGTGCGGGCCTCGTCGACCATGCTGTGCGGGCTTGGCGGCACGTATCCTGAGCGGGTGATCTTCGCCAAGGGCCACGGCACCCAGAACGACTTCGTGCTGTTGCCCGACATCGACGCCGGGCTGACGCTCGGCGCCGCCCGGGTGGCCGCCCTGTGCGACCGGCGTCGCGGGCTGGGCGCCGACGGGCTGCTGCGCGTCACCACCGCGGGCGCGGCCCTGGCGGGCGGTGTGCTCGACCGCCTGCCCGACGGGGTGAGCGCCGGCGACTGGTACATGGACTACCGCAACGCCGACGGCTCGACCGCCCAGATGTGCGGCAACGGGGTTCGCGTCTTCGCGCACTACCTTCGCGTCAGCGGCCTGGAGGCCCGGGACGACTTCGTCGTCGGGTCGCTGGCGGGGCCCCGGCCGGTCACCGTCCACCGCGTAGACGCGACCTACGCCGACGTCACCGTCGACATGGGCAAGGCCAACACGCTCGGGAGCGGGGGACCGGCCTTTGCTGCGACAGTCGGCGGCCGGCGGTTCGCCGGCCTGGCGGTGGATGTGGGCAATCCCCATCTGGCGTGCGTCGATCGCGACCTGACCCCCGAAGCGCTGGCGGCCCTGGACGTGGCGGCGCCGGTGAGCTTCGACCACGCCCAGTTTCCGGACGGGGTCAACGTCGAAGTCCTCACGGCCCTGGCCGGCGGGGTGGTTCGGATGCGGGTCCACGAGCGGGGCGTCGGCGAGACCCGTTCCTGCGGCACGGGAACCGTCGCCGGCGCGCTGGCCGTGCTGGCCGACGCGGGTGCCGCCACCGGGACCCTTACGGTGCGGGTGCCCGGCGGAGATGTCGTCGTCACGATCACCGAGGCCACCAGCTACCTGCGGGGGCCCTCGGTGCTGGTGGCGCGCGGGGAGGTCAGCGGGGAATGGTGGCGTGCGCAGGAGCGTTGATTCAGGTGCACGACACCGATTTCGCGTGCATCATTTCTTATTGCCTATGACAGATCCCGAATTCTCTGACCACTTCTTGCCGGAGCCCAGCACCGGCGAACTCGCCCTCGAAGACCGATCGGCGCTGCGCCGCGTCGCCGGCCTGTCCACCGAACTCACCGACGTTTCCGAAGTCGAGTACCGCCAGCTGCGCCTGGAGCGGGTCGTCCTGGTGGGCGTCTGGACCGACGGCACCGCCGCCGACAGCCAGGCCAGCATGGCCGAGCTGGCGGCCCTGGCCGAAACCGCCGGCTCCCAGGTGCTCGAAGCGCTCATCCAGCGCCGCGACAAGCCGGACCCCGCCACGTACATCGGCTCGGGCAAGGCCCGCGAGCTGCGCGAAGTGGTGCTGGCGACCGGCGCCGACACCGTCATCTGCGACGGCGAACTGTCCCCGGCGCAGCTCACCGCCCTGGAGAAGGCCGTCAAGGTCAAGGTCATCGACCGCACCGCGCTGATCCTGGACATCTTCGCCCAGCACGCCACCAGCCGGGAGGGAAAGGCGCAGGTGTCGCTGGCCCAGATGGAGTACATGCTGCCGCGGCTGCGGGGTTGGGGTGAGTCGATGTCCCGGCAGGCCGGCGGACGCGCCGGCGGCAGCGGGGGAGGCGTGGGCCTACGCGGACCCGGTGAGACCAAGATCGAGACCGACCGCCGCCGCATCCGCGAACGGATGGCCAAGCTGCGCCGCGACATCAAGGACATGAAGCAGGTCCGGGACACCCAGCGCAGCCGCCGGCTGAGCAGCGACGTGCCGTCGGTCGCGATCGTCGGCTACACCAACGCCGGCAAATCCAGCCTGCTCAACGCGCTGACCGGGGCCGGGGTCCTGGTGCAGGACGCGTTGTTCGCCACGTTGGAGCCCACCACCAGGCGCGCGCAGTTCTCTGACGGCCGGCCGTTCGTGCTCACCGACACCGTCGGGTTCGTCCGGCACCTGCCCACCCAGCTGGTCGAGGCGTTCCGCTCCACGTTGGAGGAGGTCGTCGACGCCGATCTGCTGGTGCACGTGGTCGACGGTTCCGACGTCAATCCGCTGGCCCAGATCAACACGGTCCGTCAGGTGGTTTCCGAAGTGGTCGCCGACCACCACGGTGACCCGCCCCCCGAGCTGCTGGTGGTGAACAAGGTCGATGCCGCCAGCGATCTGGCGCTGGCCAAGCTGCGTCATGCGCTGCCCGGAGCGGTGTTCGTCTCTGCGCGCACCGGCGACGGTGTCGACGCGCTGCGGCGGCGGATGGGCGAGCTCGCCGCTCCTTCCGACGCCGCCGTGGACGTGATGATCCCGTACCACAGGGGGGACCTGGTGGCCCGCCTGCACGCCGACGGGCGCGTTCAGCAGGAGGAGCACAGCGCCGACGGCACCCGAATCAAGGCCCGAGTGCCGGTGGCGTTGGCCGCCAACCTGCGGGAATTCGCTGCGCACTGACTTGCGCCGAGATTGCAACTAAGCAAACCCGCATCGTGTCGTGTGCGTGGTTGCTGGGGGCACTCCCCCGCAAGCGGGAGGTACCCCCACCCGCTTGCGGGGGATGTCGCGCAACTGGGGCCGCTGACCGACCGCCCCGGCGCGACCCCGCGCCGCCCTACCCGTCACCTACCAACCACCCGGTTGGTATATGTTGGGCGGCAGAGTTTCCCATTCGCCGGAGGTCATCCATGAGCGCCGCCATCAAGTACCAGCGCACTCTTTTCGAGCCTGAGCACGAACTGTTCCGCGAGTCCTACCGGGCCTTCCTCGATCGGCACGTCGCGCCCTATCACGAGGAATGGGAGAAGGCGAAGATCGTCGACCGCGGCGTCTGGCTGGAGGCGGGCAAACAGGGCTTCCTGGGCATGGCGGTGCCCGAAGAGTACGGCGGCGGGGGTAACCCCGACTTCCGGTACAACACGATCATCACCGAGGAAACCGCCGCCGGACGCTACAACGGAATCGGCTTCAGCTTGCACAACGACATCTCGGCGCCCTATCTGCTGGCGCTGACCACCGAAGAACAGAAGCAGCGCTGGCTGCCCAAGTTCTGCAGCGGCGAACTGATCACCGCCATCGCGATGACCGAACCGGGAACCGGCAGCGACCTGCAGGGCATCAAGACCCGCGCGGTCAAGCAGGGCGATCACTATGTGCTCAACGGGTCAAAGACGTTCATTACCAACGGAATCAACTCCGATCTGGTGATCGTGGTCGCGCAGACCGATCCGGACAAGGGCGCGCAGGGCTTCTCCCTACTCGTTGTCGAGCGCGGCATGGAAGGCTTCGAACGCGGCCGCCACCTGGACAAGATCGGGCTGAACGCCCAAGACACGGCCGAGTTGTCGTTCACCGACGTCAAGGTTCCGGCCGAAAACCTGCTGGGCGAAGAGGGTATGGGGTTCATCTACCTCATGCAGAACCTGCCGCAGGAGCGGATTTCGATTGCCATCATGGCGGCCGCGGCGATGGAGCAGGCGCTGGAGTGCACCCTGCAATACACCAAGGAGCGCAAAGCCTTTGGCAAGCCGATCGGCAGTTTCCAGAACAGCCGCTTTTTGCTCGCCGAGTTGGCGACCGAGGCCACCGTGATCCGCATGATGGTCGACGAATTCGTCCGGCTGCACCTAGAGAAGAAGCTGACGGCCGAACAGGCAGCAATGGCGAAGTGGTACTCCACCGAAAAGCAGGTGCACCTGATCGACCGCTGCCTGCAGCTGCACGGCGGCTACGGCTACATGCGCGAATACCCCATTGCGCGTGCGTATCTCGACGCTCGCGTGCAGACGATCTACGGCGGGACGACCGAGATCATGAAGGAGATCATCGGCCGCAGCCTCGGGGTCTGATCGCATATAAGGTCCGCTTGGCGAAATCATCGCGCAAGCAGCCGCGGCGATAATCAACGCCGGCATTGGCTGTTTCATCGGCCGGATCGCTGTTTTATCGGGTGGATCACAGCCGATAGCCTGCTTCGCGTACCGTCGGCACATGCATTCTGCGTACGTCGATGGTGTGGTCACGCATCGTCACGCCGGGGATCGGGCGGCCATGCGAACGCCGGCATCGCCCGCAGCCCCGGGGGCGCTAACCAGAGCGCTGGGCGAGCGCCCGCACGATTGGTCGCGATTCGGACTGCGATACAAGAGCAGCCCCGCATCATTTCGACATCAGCGCGGTATCCGTTTTCGTAAAATTTGTAATTCGACTTCGCATTTCTTGCTGCCTGGAGCAAAGTTATGCGAGCCCGGCGATAATGCGGATCGTAATGAGGATGTCTCCCATTGGTGGGGGTACAGTACGGCCCGCCCGCCGGGTCTGCAGGGTACGGGCGTGGCCGCAGACGCGGCCATATCCGTCGGCTGGGAGGCTGGGTGAACGGGCACAGGAGTCACATGCGCAAGCTGATCGGAAGCGCGCTGGTCAGTTTGGCGACCACGGCGGTTGCCGCGGCACTGCTGGCGCCTGTTGCGTTGGCGTCACCGATCGGCGACGCGGAGGCGGCCATCATGGCCGCGTGGGAGAAAGCCGGTGGTGACAGTTCACCGCTCGGCGCCAGGAAGGGTGACGTTTACCCCGTCGGCGACGGATTCGGGCTGGACTTCGACGGCGGCAAGATGTTCTACACCACCGACACTGGCGCGAAGTTCGTGTACGGACCGATTCTGGACAAGTACGAGTCGCTCGGTGGCCCGGTCGGCAGCGACCTGGGATTCCCGACGATCAACGAAGTGCCGGGCCTCGCGGGACCGGACAGCCGCGTGGCCACCTTCTCCGCCAGTGACAAGCCGGTGATTTTCTGGACGTCCAGCCACGGCGCCTTCGTCGTGCGCGGCGCGATGAACGCTGCGTGGGACAAACTCGGCAGCTCGGGCGGCGTTCTCGGCGCTCCGGCCGCGGACGAGACCTACGACGGTGAGGTCACCTCGCAGAAGTTCAGCGGCGGCCAGGTCTCCTGGAACAGGCAGACGAAGGAGTTCACCACCCTGCCGGCGACACTGGCCGACCAGCTGAAGGGCTTGCAGGTGGCGATCGATCCCACGGCGGCCATCAACATGGCCTGGCGCGCGGCCGGGGGTCTCAACGGTCCGCTGGGCGCCAAGCAGGGCGGCCAGTACCCGATCGGCGGCGACGGAATCGCCCAGAACTTCGCCGGGGGGAAGGTTTTCTTCAGCCCGGCCACCGGAGCGAACGCCGTCGAAAGCGACATCCTGGCCAAGTACGAGTCGCTGGGCGGACCGGTCGGTAGCGACCTGGGCTTCCCCGTGGCCAACGAGTCCGACGGCGGTGTCGGGTCCTCGAGTCGGATCTGTTCGTTCTCCGCGGCCGACAAGCCGGTGATCTTCTGGACCCCTGACCATGGGGCGTTCGTCGTACGCGGGGCCATGAAGGCGGCGTGGGACAAGCTGCGCGGTGCGTCCGGCAAGCTGGGCGCACCGGTCGGCGATCAGGCCGTGGACGGTGACGTGGTCTCCCAGCAGTTCACCGGCGGCAAGATCTCGTGGAACCGGGCGAAGAACACGTTCAGCACCGAACCGGCCAACCTGGCGCCGCTGCTGTCCGGCCTGCAGGTGCCGGGTCAGAACCAGTCGAGCGGTGCCGCGATGCCGCACGGTAAGAAGCTCACCTGGCACTGGTGGTGGTTGCTGACCGCCATCGCGGTGCTGGTGCTGGTCGGGTTGTCGGCGTGGGTGGTATCCGGCTGGCGTCGTCGCCGCTCCGGGCGTGAGGCGGCGCCGTACCCGTCCGAGCGCGACACGGACGTCGGCTACGACGCCGCGCCGGAACGGCGCTGGGGAGACGACGACGCCCATATCGCCGCCGAGCATTTCCCGCTGGGCGACACCCAATCGGCCGAAGATCACCCGGATAACGGGCCCGCGGCTCGCGTCAGCTGGCGGCGTGGGGTCGCTGCCGGCGCGGCCGAGGAGTCGGACCACTTCGACGACGGGTTCGGCGCCGAACAGGAAAATCCCGACGCGGTCGACACCGATTCCATCCCCGTCGTCTCGGAGGAAGTTCTGACGGAGGCCGGGTATGACGAGGCCGGGTATGACGAGGCCGGCTATCCCGCGGCCGGGTATTCCGAGGCGGCCTACGCCGAAGGCGGGTATCCGGAGGACGACTATCTCGAGGCCGAGATCGAGGGTTCCTACCCCGAAGCCGCGGACACCGGCTACCCCGAAGCCGAGTACGCGGAGGAGGCCGAGGAGGTGGGGGAGGTGGGGTACGCCGCCCCCGGCCTCGCGACCCCCGAGGCCGCCGCTCCCGATGCCCAGGTGTCGGAAACCGTCCTTCCCGATGCCGCCGACTCCGAAGCCGAGCCGAAAGCCGGGCGGCACGCGGCACCGGGCGCCGCGGACTCGGCCATGGACGGGACCCATCGCCCGACGATCCACCTGCCACTGGACGACCCGTACCAGGTTCCCGAGGGTTACCCGATCAAGGCCAACGCCAGCTTCGGCCTCTACTACACGCCCGACAGCGCGCTGTACCACGACACGCTCGCCGAAATCTGGTTGTCCAGCGAGGAAGTCGCGCAGGCCAACGGCTTCCTCAAGGCCGACTGACGGCTTTCGCCCTTCGTCGGGCGTTATACCTTGCGAATCACCGTGACAACCTTGCCGAGCACGGTCGCCTCGTTACCGGGTATCGGGTCGAACGCCGGGTTGTGCGGCATCAGCCACACCTGACCGCCCGCGCGCCGGAACGTCTTCACGGTGGCCTCGCCGTCCAGCATGGCCGCGACGATGTCGCCGTTGTCGGCGACGTTCTGCTGCCGCACGACCACCCAGTCGCCGTCGCAGATCGCGGCCTCGACCATCGAGTCGCCCACCACCTTGAGCAAGAACAGCGTGCCCTCACCGACCAGCTCGCGCGGCAGCGGGAAGACGTCTTCGACGGCTTCTTCGGCGAGGATCGGTCCGCCGGCCGCGATGCGCCCGAGGACCGGGACGAAGGTCGGTTTGGGTAGGGCGTCCGACCCGGCGACCTCGGTGACCGGCGTCGCCGTGGCGTCGTCCGCGCCGCGGACGTCGACGGCCCGCGGTCGGTTCGGGTCGCGGCGCAGGTAGCCCTTGCGCTCCAGGGTGCGCAGCTGGTGAGCCACCGAGGAGGTCGACGTCAGACCGACGGCGTCGCCGATCTCCCGAATGCTCGGCGGGTAACCACGGCTGGTGACCGACGCGCGAATGACGTTGAGAATGGTGCGCTGACGTTCGGTCAGCGATGAATCCAAACGGTGCGATCGGCGGTCCGCGGTGGCGGATGAGGTGTCGTTGCTGTCGCTCATGGCACATGAGGTTAGCCGCAGCGCGCTCGAGAATCAAACATGTGTTCGACTGGCGTGTCGGGGGCGCGATATCGCCACCATGCTGGCGAATAACTGGCGAATAACAATGGTGTAACTCTTCGACGGACCGGGTACTTCTGCTCGATGGCATTCGATGGCATTCGATGGCATTCGATGGCAGTGGCAGCGACCGACGGACTTGTCGGTGGTGTGGTCTAGCGTTCTGCTCGTCCGACACGCTTCGCTCAAATGTTCGGATATCGAACACACGAACGATATAGTCGAACACCTGAGCGAGACTTAGTTGACCGGAGGGACTCAGATGACAATCATCCACACACTCTCGCCGCGTACCAGCAGCGTTCGACTGGCCCGGCCGCGGCGGCCGGGCCCGTCGCGGCCGCCGGTTGCGCCACCGCGCTACTACGGCACCGGCGTCAGCATGTCCGTTGCGCCTCACCGCGGGCGACCCGTGACGCTGGCGACGACGGTGGGTCTGGCCGTGGCGGCCGGGTTGATCACGCTGTGGCTCGGTCTCGTTGCGAACATCGGGCAGGCGCTCAACGGTGACTCCGCGGGATCCGCGGCTCGCGTGCCCGACCGGCTCGCCGTCATACGGGTCGAGGGCGGGGAGTCCCTCGAGGACGTCGCCCACCGGGTCGCGCCGGACGCGCCGGCGCGCCAGGTGGCCGAGCGCATCCGCGAACTCAACGACCTGAATTCGCCCGCGCTGGCGGCGGGTCAAACCCTGATCGCGCCGGTCGGCTGACCGCGCCGGGGTGCGGTGCGGTAGCGGCTTCGCGGTGCGGCTGCGTTGGCCCGGAAACGGAGCGCACAGGTACGCTCAAGCTCGGCGGGGCCCGGTTGTCAGCACGGCGAAGGAGCGGTCATGCACTGTCCGTTCTGCCGTCATCCCGATTCCCGGGTGATCGATTCGCGCGAAACCGATGAAGGCCAGGCCATTCGGCGCCGCCGATCCTGCCCGGAGTGCGGACGACGTTTCACCACCGTGGAAACGGCAGTCCTGGCGGTGGTCAAGCGCAGTGGTGTCACCGAGCCCTTCAGCAGGGAAAAAGTGATCAGTGGGGTTCGCCGGGCGTGCCAGGGCCGACAGGTCGACGACGACGCGCTGAATCTGCTGGCCCAGCAGGTGGAGGACACCGTGCGTGCTGCGGGCTCGCCAGAGGTCCCCAGCCACGAGGTCGGCCTGGCGATCCTGGGGCCGTTGCGCGACCTGGACGAGGTCGCCTATTTGCGGTTCGCGTCGGTGTACCGGTCCTTTTCGTCCGCGGAAGATTTCGAGCGCGAGATCCAGGCGCTGCGCGAACACCGCGACGTGCCGACGCCGGGCTGACTCGCGCCGTCCCGGCGCGCATCGTCGCCGGACTAGGCTTTTGGCATGCCCGCTGATTTGCATCCGGATCTCCAGGCGCTGGCGCCACTGCTGGGAACCTGGACCGGTCAGGGAGCGGGCAAGTACCCGACGATCGAGCCGTTCGACTACCTCGAGGAAGTGGTGTTCTCCCACGTCGGCAAACCGTTCCTCGCCTACGGGCAGAAAACCCGGGCGGTCGCCGACGGCAAACCCCTGCACGCCGAGACGGGCTATCTGCGCGTGCCGCAACCGGGTCACGTCGAACTGGTCCTGGCTCACCCGAGCGGCATCACCGAAATCGAGGTGGGCACGTATTCGGTCATTGGTGACCGTATCGGAATGGAGTTGTCCACCACGGCGATCGGGCTGGCCCCGACCGCCAAAGAAGTGACCGCGCTCAGCCGTTCGTTTCGCATCGACGGCGACGAGCTGTCGTACTCGGTGCAGATGGGGGCGGTCGGCCAACCGCTACAGGACCACCTCGCCGCGGTGCTGCGCCGCCGGCCGTGACGCGCGGTCAGCCGACGTGGCCGACGTCAATCAGGTCGCGCTGCGCTCGTCGGAACCCATCGCATTCAGAACGGCGACGCGGGTGGGGGCCGGTCCGCTGACGGCCTTTTCGCCGCCGCCGGTGCGCAGCAGTTCGCGCAGGGCGGCCTGGTTGTATTCGGCGGGCTCGGTGGTGTCGATGAAGCGCTGGACGACGTCGATGAATCGGGCGGGGTCGTCGTGGAACGGGAAGTGGCCGGAGCCTTCGAAGATCTCGAGTCGGGAGCCGGGCATCGCCGCATGCGCCATCCACGAGTGCCGGACCGGGACGACCGCGTCCTTTGTGCCCCAGACGATCTGCACCGGGATGGCCTCGGTCAAATAGCACCGGTCCAGCATGGTGACGATCTGCCCGCGCCAGTCCACCACCGCCCGCAGGGTCCGACTGAATGCCGCCGAGGCCGTCGGTTCCGGCAAGTCATCCAAGATCCGCAGCACATTCGGCAGGTCGCGGCCCAGGCCGGTGTTGCCCAGCATCGTCCCCAGGACCCGCCCGAAGACCTGAACCGCCGGCAGCACCAGAGGCAATCGCAACAAAGCGAGGGCCTCGCTGCCCATCGGCAACGAGGCCCACCGCAAGACGAAATTGACATCCTTGGTGACGCCGCCGGCGCCGACCAGGATCAGCCGCTCGACCAAATGCGGGAATTGGTAGGCGAATTGCATCGCCACCCCGCCGCCGAGCGAATGACCGATGAGGGTCACCCGCTCGATGTCGAGCACGCTGAGCAGATCACGCATCCCGTTCGCGTACGCGGCGACCGAGTAGTCGGCGCGCGGCTTGTCGGATTGCCCGTGGCCCAGGAGATCCGGTGCGATGACCGTGAACCGCTGGGCGAGTTTGGCCTGCACGGTATTCCAGGTGGTGGAGTTGTCACCGATGCCGTGGATCAGCAGGATCGCCGGCCCGGAACCGGCGATTCGGTAGGCCCGCTTGTACCCGTGGATGGTGCGGAACTCCAGCCTGGGCGCGGTCACTTCGCGCACCGGGCGGAGATTGGCGTTGCGCTTCCGCTCGGTCATCTCGCCAACCTTGTTGTCGGGCCGGGCAAGGGCCGCCAAAAAACTCAACCAAAGAACTCAAGCCTGGTCGTCGTCGTCGAACTTCTTCTCCGCCTGCTGGGCCAAGAATCGTTCGAACTCTGCGCCAAGCTCGTCGCCGCTAGGCAGATCCTCGTCGCGAGTCAGTAACGACCTGTTCTCCTGAGCGTCGATGAACGCATCGTACTGGCGCTCAAGTGCGGCCACCACTTGAGCGACCTCGGCACTCGCCTGGACCTGTTCGTCGATGCGGGCGCGGATCTCCGCGGCGGCTTCGGACAGCGCCGACAGCGGTAGGTCCAGTGAGCCCGTCTTGGCCACCTGCTCCAGCAGCGCCTGGGCGGCGGCGGGGTAGTCGGTCTGCGTCAGGTAGTGCGGGACGTGCACGGTGAACCCGACGACCTCGTGACCGTGCTGGGCCATGCGAAACTCAAGCAGGTTGGACGCGCTGCCAGGGACCTGGATCTCCGAGATCCACGGCGTGAAGTCGGCGATCAGCTCCGGGTTGTTGGAATGCGCTGTCATCGTGATCGGACGCGTGTGCGGGACCGCCATCGGGACGGTGCCAAGGCCGATGGTCTGGCGCACACCGAGCCGCTCGGCCAGGAGGCGGACGGCGGTGATGAACCTCTCCCACTTCAGGTCCGGTTCCAGTCCGGCCAGCAGCAGGAACGGCGTGCCGACGCTGTCACGCAGTGCGTACAAGCTCAGCTCAGGGTCGTCGTAATGGGTGAAATGGTCGGTCTTGAACGTCATCAGCGGCCGCCGCGAGCGGTAGTCCAGCAACTCGTCGATGGCGAATGACGCGACCAGCTCGGCGTCAAGGACCGCCTTCAGGTGGGCGGCGGCCAGGCGGATCGCGTGGCCGGCGTCGGAAAAGCCCTGCAAGGCGTGCACCAACACCGGGCCGCGGCCATCGGATGTCGACAATTGGGGCGCCGGGAACTCGAGCTCGTACATGCCGTGCTGCCCGGGCTGGTAGTCGTCGCCCGGGCCTTGATGGTGGGCCATCGGGATTGCCTCCTCTCGGGGGTCCCTCCAGGGTGCCCTACCAAGTGTCTCCCAAATCAGCGGGCACCAGTGAATGAACAGCGAACTAAAGTCCGCTTTGGTGGTGAAACGCCATTGCGGGCCTTCCGTAGTCCGTCCGGGCCATTCCCCCGCCGCAGGGCGACGGCCGTCAGCAAACAGCCGGCGCGCGCCGAACGCGGTGAAGTGCGCCCGAATCCCCGCGATCAGGCATGATAGGACCACGATGCGCGTACCGATAGTAGTGCTGTGCCCGCTGGTCGGCCTGGCGACGTTGCTGACGTCGTGCCTCCGGCCCGCAGATCATGCGTCGGTCCCGAGTGTGACCTCGCCGCGCACGAGCGGGCCCGTGCAGCAGCTCAGCCAGCCGCAGCACGGGGCGGTCGCGGGACCGATGGATCCGGATGTGCGGGTCGGCGCGATCTTCTTGGACGACGCCACCTTTCACGTGTGCACGGGAGCGGTGGTGCATTCTTCCAGCGGGAACCTGGTCATGACCGCCGCGCACTGCCTGGCCGGGGCCTCCAAAATCGCGTTCGTTCCTGGCTACACCGGCAACGCCCAACCCACCGACGTGTGGATGGCCGACGCGGTTTACCTCGACCCGCGGTGGGTCGCCGGCAAGGACCCGCACGCCGACTACGCGGTTGCCCGGGTCAGCAGCCTGGCGGGCGGTTCGGTCGAATCGCGCACCGGCTTGGCCTTGACCGTGGGCGCCGCGCCGCCAACGGGCAGCTACGTCACCGTGATGGGATATCCGTCCGGCGTGGGCGGCTCGCCGATCGGCTGCCAGGCCATCACCTTGACGACCGACAGCGGTTACCCCTTCGTGAAGTGCGACGGGCTGGTCGGCGGCACCAGCGGCGCGCCGTGGGTCAGCGGTACGACGGTCACCGGGTTGATCGGCGGCCTCGAAGGCGGTGGCTGCGCCGAAAACGTCTCGTATTCGGCGCCGTTCGACGAACACGTCAAAGAGCTGCTGGAGCGCGCCAACGCCGGCGGTCCCGGCGACACCGTGCCCAAGGACGTCCCGAACCTCTGTCAGTGACGGAACTGGTTGAGCGCGCGCACCTTGTTCATCACGTCGAGCGCGGCCACCTTGTACGCCTCGGAGAACGTCGGGTAGTTGAACACCGCGTCGACCAGGTACTCCACGGTGCCTCCACAGCCCATCACGGCCTGCCCGATGTGCACCATCTCGGTGGCGCTGGTGCCGAAGATGTGCACGCCGAGCAACCTGAGGTCCTCGGTGGACACCAACAGCTTGAGCATGCCGTATGAGTCGCCGGCGATCTGGCCACGGGCCAGTTCCCGGTACCGGGCCACCCCGACCTCGTAAGGGATCGCGTTCTTCGTCAGTTCCACCTCGGAGGCCCCGACATAGGAGATCTCGGGGATCGAATAGATCCCGATCGGCTGCAGCTCGGTGACGCGGTGCGTCGGCTCTCCGAACGCGTGGTAGGCGGCCAGTCGTCCCTGCTCCATCGAGGTCGACGCCAGAGCGGGGAAGCCGATGACGTCGCCGACGGCGTAGATGTGGGGCACCTTGGTCTGTAACTTGTCGTCGACGAAGATCCGCCCGCGGCTCTCGACTTCCAGCCCGGCGTTCTCCAAGTCCAGATGGTCGGTCTGCCCCTGCCGCCCAGCGGAATACATCACCGTCTCGGCGGGAATCTGCTTGCCGCTGGCCAAGGTGGTGACGGTGCCCGCAGACCCGACGTCGACCGCGGTCACCTCCTCGCCGAACCGGAACGTCACCGCCAGGTCGCGTAGGTGGAATTTCAGCGCTTCGACCACCTCGGGGTCGCAGAAGTCGAGCAAGTCGTTGCGCTTTTCCACGACGGTCACTTTGGTGCCCAGCGCGGCGAACATCGAGGCGTACTCGATGCCGATCACCCCGGCGCCGACCACCACCATCGACGCCGGCAGCGTTTTGAGATCGAGAATCCCATCGGAGTCGAGCACCCGGTCCTCGTCGAATTCGACGCCGGACGGCCGCGCCGGTCGGGTGCCGGTGGCGATGACGATGTAATCACCGCTGACGGTGGACTTTTCCTGGCGGGCATGGTCCTCGACCAGGATGGTGTGCGGGTCGAGGAACCGACCGTGACCTACCAGCAGATCGACCCGGTTGCGCATCAGCTGGTCGCGCACCACGTCGGTTTCCTTGCCGATCACGTGTTGGGTCCGGGCCAGCAGGTCGGCCGGGGTGATCCGGTCTTTCACGCGGTAGCTCGCCCCGTACAGCTCGCGCTGATTCATTCCGGTGAGGTAAAGCACCGCTTCCCGCAACGTCTTTGACGGGATCGTGCCCGTGTTGACGCACACGCCGCCGAGCACCCGGCCCCGTTCGATGATCGCGACGGATTTGCCTAGCTTGGCCGAGGCGATGGCGGCCTTTTGCCCGCCGGGCCCCGAACCGATAACCACCATGTCGTATTCACGCGTCGACGCCATGGGTAACAACAGTAAAGCAGCTTGACTCACAGTGCCGAGTTCATGCACAGGAGGCCGACCCCACCGGCCCGGGTGAGCACCGGCTGACGGTGGCGCCGGTCAGCGTGATTCCCATGACGCATCGGCCCTATTTCAAACTCAGCCGCCCCGGAGCACTGATCGCCGCGCTGCCCGCCGTTCTCGGATTCGTTCCGGAAAGTTCATTGGTACTCGTCTCTTTGAGCGACGGCCAGCTCGGGGCGGTGATGCGGGCCGACCTCTCCGACGACCTCGCCGACCGGCTCGGCCACTTGGCCGAGGTTGCCGCGGCGGCCGCGCCCGAGGCCGCGATCGCAGTGATCGTCGACGCGGAAGGCGCGCACTGCCCGAGCTGCAACGAGGAATACCGGCAGCTGTGCGCGGTGCTGGCAGAAGCGTTGTCGGAGAACGACATTGAATTGTGGGCCGCACATGTGGTGGATCGCGTCGCGATCGGCGGGCGCTGGCATTGTGCGGACGGCTGCGGTTCCAGCGGCCCCGTCGACGACCCCTCGGCGTCGCCGCTGGCCGCCGCGGCGGTGCTGGACGGCAGGCGGCTCTACCCGCGGCGGGCCGACTTGCAGGCCGTCATCGCTGTCGACGACCCGGGCCGCAGCGCCGAATTGACCGGCGCCGTCGAACAACAGGCGGCCAGTCGCGGGCTGGCCTATCGTGCGGATCCGGCCGGCTGCTGTCGCAGCGACGTAAAGAACGCGATCGCCGCCGCCTCCCGCGTCGCGGGCGGCCAATCGCTGTCCGATGCGGAGCTGGCGGAACTGGGGTGCGCACTGAGCGACGTGCAGGTGCGCGACACCCTCTACGCCCTCGCCGTCGGCGAAACCGCCGGCGAAGCCGAGTCGTTGTGGGCGCTGCTGGCGCGCACGCTGCCCCCGCCGTGGCGGGTCGAGGCGTTGGTGTTGCTGGCGTTCAGCGCCTACGCCCGCGGTGACGGGCCGCTCGCCGGAGTATCACTCGAGGCCGCGTTGCGCTGCGAGCCCGAGCATCGAATGGCGGGCATGCTCGACACGGCATTGCAGTCGGGTATGGGACCCGAGCAGATCCGGGAACTGGCGGTTACCGGCTACCGGCTCGCGAAGCGGCTCGGCGTGCGGTTACCCCCGCGACGGGCCTTCGGCCGCCGGGCGGGGTAGGCGGTGCCCAGGAGGAGGGGCGGGATCAGACCTTCTCGACCTTGACCGCGTGCGCCATCTCGTGTGGCAGGGTGACGTCCTCGTGGCCTGGAATGAGGATGGTGACCCCGGCCGGGCCGGTCTGCACGCTCACCCGCGCGTTGGGAACGACGCCGGCGTCTTTCAGCCGCGTGATCAGATTGATGTCGCCCTGGACGTGCTCGGTGAGCTGACGCACGACCACGGCGACCGGCGAGCCGGCCGGCAACTCGGTCAGCCGGACCAGTTTGGCTCCGTCGGCGCCGGACTCCGGTCCCACCCCCAGGTCCAGCAGACCCGGAATCGGGTTGCCGAACGGCGACGTGGTCGGGTTGTTGAGCACCTTCACCAGGCGACGTTCGACGTCCTCGCTCATCACGTGCTCCCACCGGCATGCCTCGGCGTGCACTTCTTCCCACGGCACCCCGATGACGTCGACGAGGAGCCGTTCGGCGAGGCGGTGTTTGCGCATCACGGCGACGGCCAGCGCCCGGCCCTTGTCGGTGAGCTCCAGGTGACGGTCGCCGGCCACGTGGAGTAGCCCGTCCCGCTCCATGCGGGACACGGTCTGGCTGACGGTCGGCCCGCTCTGGTCGAGGCGCTCGGCGATGCGGGCACGCAGCGGCGTCACGCCCTCTTCCTCGAGGTCGTAGATGGTCCGCAGATACATTTCGGTGGTATCGACCAGCTCGTTCATCCCGCACCCTCCATTGGCACCGAGTCTACTTGGCCAGCTGCGCAAATGGGTGTAACGCGTTCCAGGCAAGCAGTATGCCCGCCGCTGACGCGGCGGGCATACCGTCTGCTACCTGGCCCGAGTGCGGGGCCCTAGCTCGCGTAGGAGCGCAGCCGATCGGCGCGCTCGCCGTTGCGCAGCTTGGACATGACGTCCCGCTCGATCTGGCGGACCCGCTCGCGGGACAGACCGAATAGCTTGCCGATCTGATCCAGCGTCCGTGGCTGTCCGTCGTCCAGACCGAAGCGCAACCGGATCACCTGGTGCTCACGCTCGTCGAGGGTGGCCAGCACGCTGCGGATGTCGGTGTGCAGCAGCTCGGCGATCACCGCGTTCTCCGCGGACATCGCTTCGGCGTCCTCGATGAAATCGCCCAGCGGGGCTTCTTCCTCGGAACCGACCGGCATGTCGAGGCTCACCGGGTCGCGGCTGTGCTCGAGCAGGTCGTTGATCTTCTCGATCGGGATGCCGGACTCGGCGGCGAGCTCCTCGTCGGTGGCTTCGCGGCCCAGGTTCTGGTGCATCTCCCGCTTGATCCGCGCCAGCTTGTTGACCTGCTCGACCAGGTGAACGGGCAACCGGATGGTGCGGCTCTGGTCGGCCATGCCGCGGGTGATGGCCTGACGGATCCACCACGTGGCGTACGTCGAGAACTTGAATCCCTTTGCGTAGTCGAACTTCTCCATCGCGCGGATCAGGCCGAGGTTCCCCTCCTGGATCAGGTCCAGCAGCGGCATCCCGCGACCCGTGTAGCGCTTGGCCAGCGACACCACAAGGCGCAGGTTCGCTTCCAGCAGGTGACGGCGCGCTGCCTGGCCGTCGCGCACGACGGCTTCCAGCTCGCGTTTACGGTTCTCGCCCAGGCGCTTACGAGTTTCGAGGAGGTGCTCGGCGTAGAGCCCGGTTTCGATGCGCTTGGCGAGTTCAACTTCGCCTGCCGCGTTGAGCAACGCGGTCTTACCGATGCCGTTGAGGTAAACGCGCACGAGGTCCGCTGCGGGGCTTTGAGCGTCCAGGTCGCTGTCAAACCTGCTGGTGGTGGCCCGTGTGGTGGGCTGTGCCATGGCGACCTCCCGATCGGCTTGTACTGTCATGAGGTTTAACGACAGATTCGGCCTGAGAGTTCCCACCAATTCCCGATCTCACACGCCTTGACGTGCAGAAATGCGCCGACGACCTGAGAAAGTCCTGAGAAGTGCCGCCGGCGGCCGCCAGCCGGAACCTTGGCTAGTGCCGGTCGTCCCAGCGCGGCGCCCCAGGCTCCGGCTCCCAGTCGCGCGGACGCTCGAGCGCGAGCCGCTCGGCGGTCGGGAAAAGCGGGGTGCGCCGCGGGACATCTTCGAACCGCCGGGGCTCGTCGGATCGGCGCGGTGGTCGGTCGTTGGCGATCAGCACGGCCATCCACGGCAACGGAATCGACACCGCCACGATCGCCAGCGAGATCAGGCCGTTGTGCCACGCGCCGTAGGCCAGGGCGGCCAGGATGAGCGCCGGAATCCGGAATGACATCAGGGTCAGGTACTTGCGCACCCGGGCGCGGTGCTGTTCCTCGTACGACGGTGCGGCGCCCGTGATCAGCACCGGACGGCCCGTGTCGTCGAAGTCGTCGAACCGATCTCCGGACTTGTCACCGAACTCCGCGTCGGAGCCGCGCTTCATTACTCCACTCTGTCACATGCAATCGATTCCGGCTCGTCCCGTTTTCCGGCAGGCGAGGGGGTGCACAATGTTAGGCATGCAGACCCAGACGATCGAGCGTACCGATACCGACGAACGCGTTGATGACGGGACCGGCAGCGATACCCCCAAATACTTCCATTACGTCAAGAAGGACAAGATCGCCGAGAGCGCGGTGATGGGTACTCACGTGGTCGCGCTGTGCGGTGAGGTGTTTCCCGTGACGAGGGCGGCCAAGCCCGGCTCACCGGTGTGTCCGGACTGCAAGCAGATCTACGAGAAGATGAAGAAAGGCTGATCAACCGGACTGCTCGGCCGTCGCGGCGCTGCGTTGTGGCGAACCGGGCTCCGGCGGGGATTCCGTTGCCGCCCCGCCGGTCGAAAGGCGCGACAGCACCCAGTTGCGCAGGCGGTGTGCGTGCGTCTTCGGTGCCGGGAATTCCTCCTGGATGGCGGCGTTGAGTTCGGCGCCCACCATGATCGCGAATCCGCCGAAGAATGCGAAGAGCAGGAAGGCTATCGGCGTCGACAGCGCGCCATAGGTGTAGCCGGTGCTGGTGATCCACCTCAGGTAGAACCGCAGGCCCAGCGTGGCGACCACGAAGACCGTTGTCGCCAGGGTCGCGCCGAAGACCAGCCGATGCGAGGGCAGCGGTTGCGGCAGCGACACCCGGTACAGGACCATGATCCCCACCAGCAGGCCGAGAATCAGCGCCGGGTAGTAGCCGTAGCGCAGCACATTGGCCAGGCCGACCGGTATGTGCTCGGCCACCGTACGCGGGCCCACCACCACCAGGGGCGCCGTCGTGACCACGCTGACGAGCATCACCAAGTACAGGAACAGCGCGAAGAACCGCTGCCGCACGGGATGGCGCAGCGGCGTCTGGTCGTGGGCCTCGACCACCGAGTCGACGAATGCCGATATGGCCGACGACCCGGCCCACAGCGAGATCAGGAAGCCCAACGACACCACCTCGCCGCGGGCGTTGTTGGCGATGTCCCGGATGGTCGGTTCGATGATCTCGTTGACCACGCTGGGGGAGAACACGCTGTGGGCGGTGGAGATCAACTGTCGTTGGATGGCGGGCAACATGTCCGGGCCGAACAGCGGCGCGACGTAGGCCAGGCTGCCGAGCACCCCCAGCAGCAGCGGGGGCAGGGACAGCGCAGACCAGAACCCGGCCTGCGCCGACTCCGAGAAAATCGAATCGTCCCAGCTTTTAGCCAGAGTCCTCACGCTGATGCGCCAGACGTGGTGGCGGGACGGCTTTGCGACCTGATCGCTCATACCCGTCCAGCATTATCGATGACCGGCCTCGCACCCCACATTGACTGACGGGCGAGTTTGGTGCTGCTAGTTTCCGCTGACCTCCAGCACCGCGGCCAACTCGACCAGCTTGGCCTCGTGCTCGTTGGCGTGGTGCTGGCAGAAGAGAAGCTCGGCTCCGGAAGGCAGCTTGGCACGGATACGAGCCGCGGCACCGCAGCGGTCGCAGCGGTCCGCTCTAGTCAGCTCGCGACTGGTCAGAGTTGCGGTCATGGCTTCTCCGTTCTTGCGTAACATCCACTCTCTCAGACGTATGGGGGTTTTGCGTTGTTCCCTAACCGTTATCGGGTGTGTCGTTTCTCACGGGTTGTTTGATACCCGCTCAGCACGCTGTTTAAGGTGGCCAACTGTGGTTTCGGCTCCTGAGGCTCCCGACGTGCTGGTGCACCTGTGCGGCGCCGACGAGTGGTCTGGCTCTCGCGCCCGCGGGGCGATCGACCCCCCGATCAGCCCTGGGGCGTCGGCCGGCTCCCGATTCATCCATCTGTCGACGCCCGGGCAGGTGCACCTTCCGGCTAACCGGCTCTACCGGGGCCGCACCGACCTCGTTCTGCTGCACATCGACCCGGCGCTGCTGGACTCACCCGTGCGATGGGAGCCGGGGGTACCAACGGACCCCGAATCGATGCTGTTCCCGCACCTGTACGGTCCCCTGCCGGTACGCGCGGTGGTCCGGGTGACGCCCTACCGGCCGTCGCCGGATGGCACCTTTCTGTCGGTCGCGGAATCCGGCGAGTCTACGTAGGCGTCAGCTTCGA
This sequence comes from uncultured Actinomycetota bacterium, assembly GCA_963785625.1. Lineage (GTDB taxonomy): Bacteria > Actinomycetota > Actinomycetes > Mycobacteriales > Mycobacteriaceae > Mycobacterium. The sequence continues at coordinate 427,511 of CAWAWC010000007.1, forward strand.
TCTCTACCAGCAGCTCGGGCGCGATGAGCGCCGACACCTCGACCATGCTGGCTGCGGGACGGACCGCACCGAGAACTTGTGAATGCACCGCTGCGACCTCACGCCAGCGGGAAATGTCGGTGACGTAGATACGGGTGCGGACGATGTCGGTCAGCGCCGCCCCGGCCTGTTCGAGCGCAATCGCGATGCGCCGCAACGCTTCTCGGGTCTGAGACGCGATATCTTCGCCGCTCCCGGTGGTGCCGGCCACCGCCACTAAGCCTGGTGCCTCAGTCCAGGTAGTCGCGCAAGACCTGGGAACGGCTGGGGTGGCGCAGCTTCGACATCGTCTTGGACTCGATCTGGCGGATGCGCTCCCGGGTCACGCCGTAGACCTGCCCGATCTCGTCGAGGGTGCGGGGCTGGCCGTCGGTAAGGCCGAAGCGCAGCCGCACCACGCCGGCCTCGCGCTCTGACAGGGTTTCGAGCACCGACTGCAGCTGGTCTTGCAACAAAGTGAACGACACCGCGTCGACGGCCACCACCGCTTCACTGTCTTCGATGAAGTCGCCCAGTTGGCTGTCGCCCTCGTCGCCGATGGTCTGGTCCAGCGAGATCGGTTCGCGGGCGTATTGCTGGATCTCGAGCACCTTCTCAGGGGTGATGTCCATTTCCTTGGCCAGCTCCTCAGGCGTGGGCTCGCGGCCCAGGTCCTGCAGCAGCTCACGCTGGATGCGGCCCAGCTTGTTGATCACTTCGACCATGTGCACCGGGATACGGATGGTGCGAGCCTGGTCGGCCATGGCGCGGGTGATGGCCTGGCGAATCCACCACGTCGCATACGTGGAGAACTTGTAGCCCTTGGTGTAGTCGAACTTCTCGACCGCGCGGATGAGGCCGAGGTTGCCTTCCTGGATGAGGTCGAGGAACGCCATGCCGCGGCCCGTGTACCGCTTGGCCAGCGAGACCACCAGCCGCAGGTTGGCTTCCAGCAGGTGGTTCTTCGCGCGGTCGCCGTCGCGGCAGATCCACATCATGTCGCGCCGCTGCGCGGCGGGAAGCTTGTCGCCGCGCTCGGTATGCTCGGCCATCAGCTGCGTGGCATACAGGCCGGCTTCGATGCGTTTGGCCAGCTCGACCTCTTCTTCCGCGTTGAGCAGCGCGACCTTGCCGATCTGCTTGAGGTAAGCGCGGACCGAGTCGGCGGAGGCGGTGAGTTCGGCGTCCTTGCGGGCCTGCCGCAACGCCTCGGATTCGTCTTCGTCCCAGACGAAATCGCCGGAGGCCTTGTCCTTCTCGGTGGGCTCGGCGATCTCCTCCTCGTCGTCGGCGGGGGCCTCCTTGGCCGCGGCGGTCGAGGTGACCGTCTCGTCCTCGGCTTCGGCCGGGACGAGGTCCACCTCGCCGTCAGGCACCACGTCCTCTACCAGGTCGTCGAGGCTGAGATCGGCGGCGTCGATGTCGATGTCTTCTACAGGCACAGCCTCGAGGTCGGGTTCGGCATCAAGATCCTCGACCGCGCCGTTCGAGTCGAGAACGTCCAGTTCGACCTTCGGCTCCGCCGGCGCGGCTTTGCTGCCGCGGGTCGACGGAGCCGTCGACGATGCCTTGGTCGCGGCGCCCTTGGCCGAGGAGCGAGCCTTCTTGGTCGCTTCGGCCTTCCCGGTGGCCTCGGGTGCCGGCGCGGACTCGGCGGTCCGCGACGGCGCCTTGGTGGCCCGCGGCGGCGTCTTGGTGGCCCGCGGCGGCGCCTTGGTGGCCTGCGACGGCGCCGGTGTCTTGGTGGCCCGTTTGGCGGGGGCGGACCCGTTGGCGGCTTTAGCGGCTGGAGCCGACGCTCGCCTGGACGACGGAGACTTCGTGGCGGTGCGTTTCACCGGCTCGTCGGTCGCCGGGTTTGCCTTGGTCGCTGCCACGTACACCCCTTCGTTTGGACTCACTTCCGGTGGGTATGGGCATGAAGAACCGAAAGTGTCTGCTATGTCGATGTCGGCGTTTGGTATGAGCGTGACTGGTCGCACGCTATCGGTCTGGGCGAGGCGCCGAGGACCGGCGAGCACCATTGTAACGATCGCGGGCGTTCGTACCGCCCGACCGGCCAGAATTCAGTGCGTCACATCGAACGTGGCGGCCATGGCCGCGCCCACTATGCCGGCGTTGTTCTGCAAGGCGGCGGCCACCACCGGGGTCCGGTTCTCTAGCAGCGGCACCCACTTCTCGGCCTTGCGGCTGATGCCGCCGCCGGCGATGAACAGGTCCGGCCAGATCGTGTTCTCGATGGCCACCAGCACCTGCGTCACCTGCTTGGCCCACTCCTTGTAGCTCCAGTCGTTGCTCTCCTTGACTGAGGACGCGGCTCGTTGCTCGGCCTCCACGCCGCCGACCTCGAGGTGGCCGAACTCGGTGTTGGGTATCAACGTTCCGTTGTGGATGACCGCGGAGCCGATTCCGGTGCCGAACGTCAGCAGCACAACCAGACCGGACCGGTTATTGCCCGCGCCGTAGCGCTCCTCGGCGAGCCCTGCCGCGTCGGCATCGTTGAGAATCGTGACCGGCTGGCCATGTAGCTCGGCGCTGATGACGTCGCGCGCGTTGGTCCCGATCCACGATTTGTCCACGTTGGCCGCCGTCTGGACGACGCCGTGGGTCACCACGCCGGGATAGGTCACCCCGAGCGGACCGGTCCACCCGAACTCGTTGACCACCACGGCGATGGTCTTGGCAACCGCGGAGGGCGTGGCCGGTTGCGGGGTCGGCAGCTTGACCCGATCGCCGATCAGCAGCCCCGTGGCCAGGTCGACGATGCCGCCCTTGATGCCGCTGCCGCCGACGTCGATGCCGAACGCACGACGCTGCGGCGCCCCATCGGTCGTGCCTGTGTTGGGTGCATCCGTGGTCGAGTCGGCGCTGGTCATCGAACCCCCTCGGCAGACGTGGGCTGTCCGCCCACCTTATCCCTCCGGGTCCCTCGGACGGTGGCCGTCGTGCGCGTCCCGGGACGTGTCCGGGCGCCCCGACGACTGTGATGCGATGGACGGGTGACCCGACCCGATGACGAGCCCGCGGGGCTGCGCTCCGTCGCCGAGGCCCTGGCCGCCGAGGCCGCCGACTTTGTGCGGCGTCGCCGCGCCGAAGTGTTTGGGGCCGACCCCGGTGCCGCCGGGGGTGGCGCGGTGCGGTCGAAGAGCACCCCGACCGACCCGGTGACCGTGGTCGACACCGAGACGGAACGGTTGTTGCGGGATCGGTTGGCTCAATTGCGGCCCGGCGACCCGATTCTCGGCGAGGAGGGCGGCGGGCCGGCCGACCCGGGGGCCACTCCCGACGACGCGGTCACCTGGGTGCTCGACCCCATCGACGGCACGGTCAACTTCGTCTACGGCATCCCGGCGTACGCGGTGTCGGTCGGCGCGCAGGTCAACGGCGTGTCGGTGGCCGGCGCAGTCGCGGACGTCGTCGCCCGACGGGTGTACTCGGCGGCGAGCGGCCTTGGCGCGCAGGTGATTCACGAGCGGGGGACAGACCCGTTGCGATGCGCCGACGTCGACGATTTGTCAATGTCGTTGCTGGGCACGGGGTTCGGCTATTCAAGGGGGCGCCGCAAGGTTCAGGCGGCGCTGTTGGCCCGGATGCTGCCGATGGTCCGCGACGTGCGCCGCATCGGTTCCGCGGCGCTGGATCTATGCATGGTCGCGGCGGGCCGGCTGGATGCCTATTACGAGCACGGTTTGCAGCCGTGGGATTCCGCGGCGGGAGCGCTGATCGCGGCGGAGGCGGGGGCCCGCGTGGTGTTGCCCGCCGGGGGCGTGGACGGTGCCGGGTTGACGGTCGCGGCCGCCCCCGGAATCGCCGACGAGTTGTTGGCGGTCCTGGAGCGGTTCGACGGCCTGGGGCCGATTCTGGACTGACTCTCCTCAGCAGCTGCTGGAGTGAATCCTGGCCAGCAGCGAAGGATCCGACGGTTCCGTGGCGCCCGGGCGCAGGGTGGCCAGCACCGCGTCGATGTCGTCGTTGTGTGCCAGTGCGGTGAACTCCGTCCCGACCGCGAGGTCGACGGTGTCGTCGGCGCGGCTGTCGTTGAACAGTTCGGTGCACGGCGCCACCAGCCACACCGCGGCCGCGGTGGCTTGCCCGGCCGTTCCGAACCGGATCTGGCCTTGGCAGTTGAGTCGGGTGCCGGCGTAGATCGGGTCGTTGGCGGCGGTCGGTTGAGCGAAACCCAGGTCCTTCATCGCGCCGGCGATGTCGGCGGCTTGTCCGCCACGGCCGCTGGCGTTGAGGACACGGACCTTGGTGTCGGCGAGCTTGGCCGGCGTGACGTCAGCCATCGCGGTCCGCGACATCTGTTCGCCGAGCTGGGGCGCCGTCGTCGATCCGGTCGATTGCGGCGGCGGGTTGCACACGGCGACTTCGTGCACCCTCGCCGGTCGGGTCAGCGCGACGATCCACACCACGCCCGTCACCACTACCAGAACGATCAGCACGATGATGGCGGGGCGGGGATTGCGCCGCCGAAAGGGCCGACCGTGCTTGTCAAAAGCGGTACCTTCGGTGATTTGTGCGACCACAGCTGCACTCTAGCGGCACGCCAAACGCACTGCTCAGAGCCGAACTCAAGGCCCGATCCGGTAATGTGATGTAAATCACACCTTAACCGACGACGATACGGGCACGAATCATTTGGTGGATGCGTTCGACGCTGGTACAAAGCGATGCTTGGGATACGAGGGCATGTTGAGGGGATAGGGCAGGGAATAGGTATGCCTACCGACTATGACGCGCCACGGCGCACCGAGACCGACGACGTCTCGGAGGACTCGCTGGAGGAGCTCAAAGCACGCCGCAACGAAGCGGCCTCGGCCGTCGTCGACGTCGACGAATCGGAAACCGCCGAATCTTTCGAGTTGCCGGGAGCCGATCTTTCGGGGGAAGAGCTGTCCGTTCGGGTGATTCCGAAGCAGGCCGACGAGTTCACCTGCTCGAGCTGCTTCCTGGTGCAGCACCGCAGCCGTCTCGCGAGCGAGAAGAACGGCGTGATGATCTGTACCGATTGCGCAGCTTGACCGGTTTGGGGGTCAGCTGCGCAATGCCGAGAGCACCCTTTCCGGGTGACGGCAGCTCACCAGCCAGTATGGTGTCGGGTCGTCGGGGTCGTCCAGGACCACCAGAACCATCGGTCCGACCCATGCCCGGTGCAGCACGTAGGCCGCCGGGTCGAGCTGGCGGCCCAGGGCCGCGAACTTCGCCGACGGCGCTACCTCCGCGGACCGGGTGATGACCGTGACGGGCAGATGCGCTTCCGCGGCCCACAGCTGGACACCGCCCGGGATCTCCGGGCCGGCCGTGACCTTGATCTCGACCCGGCCGAGCCACAACAACGCTCCGGCCGCGACGACGAACAGTGTCGCGTACGGCACCCACTTGGGTATGGCGGGGACACCGAGGTTGACCTCGACGGCGATCAGCGCCGCAAGCCCGAAGCCCAGCGGCCACCACCACCACGGCACCCATAAACGTTCGCGATATCGCACGCTGTGCGGCGCGACGCGCGTACCAGACACGCGGTCAAGGGTAGTCTGTGGCCCCGTGTCGACCAGTCTGGCCATCGTTCGCCTCGATCCGGAACTGCCGCTGCCCAGCCGGGCCCACGACGGCGACGCCGGTGTCGATCTCTACAGCGCAGAAGACGTCAAGCTGGACCCGGGGCATCGCGCGCTCGTGCGAACGGGCGTCGCGGTCGCCATCCCGCACGGGATGGTCGGCTTGGTCCACCCGCGCTCGGGATTGGCTGCGCGCGTTGGGCTTTCGATCGTCAACAGTCCGGGCACCATCGACGCGGGATACCGCGGCGAAATCAAGGTCGCGCTGATCAACCTCGACCCGGAGGAACCGATCGTGATCCATCGCGGCGACCGCATCGCCCAGCTGTTGGTGCAGCGGGTCGAGTTGGTGGAGTTGGTGGAGGTTTCGTCGTTCGACGAGGCGGGGCTGGCCGAAACCTCCCGCGGTGATGGTGGTCACGGTTCCTCCGGTGGACATGCGAGTCTGTGAGTTTGTGATGGCATTCGGTAGAAGCTCAGGCAAAGACGACAACCGGCACCCGGCCGACGACGTGGCGCAACCAGACGACGTGGCGCAACCAGAGGACCGGGCGGAGGCTGCCGTCGAGCAGGCCTCCGACGAGCCCGAGGAGCTGGACGGGCCCTTCGACATCGACGACTTCGACGACCCCGCGGTGGCCGAGCTGGCCCGGCTCGACCTGGGCTCGGTCCTCATCCCCATGCCGGAGACGGGCCAGCTGCAAGTCGAGCTGACCGAGACGGGGGTTCCGAGCGCGGTATGGGTGGTCACGCCAAACGGGCGTTTCACCATCGCCGCGTACGCGGCACCGAAGACCGGCGGGCTGTGGCGCGAGGTGGCCGGCGAACTCGCCGAGTCGCTGCGCAAGGACTCGGCCAAAGTCAGCATCAAGGACGGCCCGTGGGGCCGGGAGGTGGTCGGCACCGCCTCCGGCGTGGTGCGCTTCATCGGGGTCGACGGCTACCGCTGGATGATCCGCTGTGTCATCAACGGTCCACAAGAGACCATCGACGCGTTGGACGCCGAGGCGCGTGCGGCGTTGGGGGACACCGTGGTTCGTCGCGGCGACACCCCGCTCCCGGTGCGGACGCCGTTGGCGGTGCAGCTGCCCGAGCCGATGGCGGAACAGCTGCGGCAGGCTGCGGCCGCTCAGCAGGCCCAGCAACAGGACGCGGCGCAACAGGCCTCCAACGAGCCGGCCGCACGCCGCAGTGCCGACGGATCGGCCATGCAGCAGCTGCGCACCACAACGGGCGGCTAGCAGCCGCTGGCTAGGTTTCGGCGAGAGCGGCCAGGCAGGCCCTGCCCAGCGCGGCGGGATCGGCCCCCATCTCGTCCAGCGTCACCGTCCGCAGGGCCGCGTGCGGCGCGGCGGTGACCCAGTCGACGGCCACCTGCAATGGGTGGATGGGATCATCCACCGCGGCCGCCACTCCCATCGGCGCGGCAAGCCGGCCGAGCTCCGCGCGGCTCGGCGCGACGTAGGCGGCGGCCTCTTCCATCGTGTCCGGCAGTTGAGGCCACTGCGCGCGCCAGGAGCGGGTCAACTCCTCAGCCAGCCACGACGGGCTGGAGGCCCGCATTTGCGTGGTCGTCGCCGCCAAGCCGTCGGCACGCAGCCGTTCCGCGGAATACCACGCGGCCAGCGCCGCGGGCGCGGTGCCGGGCGCCCCGGCCCACGCCGGCAGGGCGGCCAGGACGGCGATCGTGCGATCGGGGTGCGCCAATGCCCACGCGGCCGCGACCGCGGCCCCGATCGAGACACCGCCGACGCCGATCGGGCCGTCGCGGGCGGCGTCGTCCAGCGCGGACAGGTAGCCGTCGATCAATCGATCCGCCCGGGGCGGCGGGGCCACCAGCAACGCGCCGACCTCGCGCAACGGACCGGCGAACGCCCGCCTGACGTAGTCGTCGTCGGAGCCGGTTCCCGGCAGCAACACGGTCGTGACACGGCGCAGATCGACAGCCATCCCACGATAGTGCCCCGGCCTTCATACGCGCTCCAACACCATGTCTGCTTCGGTTGGCGCGGGGGAACCAAGAGGTCTACGGTGGCCGTTGGCATAAATGAAGCGCGAACGCGTATCAGCGGCTTATCAGCGGCTTATCAGCATTGTCAGGAGTGGCCATGGGGGCCCAAGGGTATCTGCGCCGGCTGGCCCGTCGGCTGACGGAGGATCCGCAGCAACGCGACTCCGAGGAGTTGTCCGACGAAGTCGCGAGTACCGGCGCGCAGCGTGTGATCGATTGCGAGCGTGGCCAGGAGGTCACCATGATCGGCACCCTGCGCAGCGTGGAGACTAACGGCAAGGGTGGTTCCGGGGGAGTCCGCGCCGAGCTGTTCGACGGCAGTGACACCGTAACCCTCGTTTGGTTGGGTCAGCGGCGCATACCCGGCATCGACTCCGGCCGTACGCTGCGGGTGCACGGTCGGCTGGGCACGCTCGAGAACGGGACCAAGGCCATCTACAACCCGCACTACGAAATCCAGCGGTGACCATCCCGAAGGATTGGGAGGCAGCTCCACAACCCGCGGGGGCGGCGGAGCCACCGGATGCCGTGACCACCAGCCGCATGACCCCCGAGCGCCTGTTGGCACAGGTCGGCGGGGTGAGCGGCGTCATCTATTCGTCGCTGCCGGTGGTGACTTTCGTAGCGGTGTCGAGCGCCTCGGGTTTGCTTCCGGCAATTGGCTCCGCCCTGGGCGTGTCGGCAGTGGTCCTGCTGTGGCGGCTGATCCGGCGGGAATCCACCCAGCCGGCGTTCTCCGGCTTCGCCGGCGTTGCGGTCTGCGCGCTGATCGCCTACGCGGTGGGCCAGTCCAAGGGCTACTTCCTTTTCGGCATCTGGATGTCGTTGCTGTGGGCGGTGGTCTTCACGGTCTCGGTTGTGATCCGCCGGCCCTTGGTCGGCTACGCCTGGAGCTGGGCGAGCGGGCGTGATCGGGGGTGGCGCCGGGTGCCGCGTGCCGTCTACGCGTTCGACGTCGCCGCGCTCTGCTGGGTGCTGGTGTTCGGTGCCCGGTTCGTCGTCCAGCGGCTCCTCTACGACGCCGACCAGGCCGGTTGGCTCGGGGTGGCGAGGATCGGGATGGGCTGGCCGCTGACCGTGATGGCCGCGCTGGTGACGTATGCGGCCATCAAAGCCGCCCAGCGCGCCATGATCGCCGCCGACCAGGTCGCGGCGGATACCGGCCGCGATTAGTCGGCCAGCGGCGGGCCATCTGGCAGCAGCAGTTTTCGCAGTTCCTCTTCGACCTCGGCGACCGCGACGAACAGCAGCTCGTCGCCGCCCTCCAGCGGCTCGTCGGCCTCGGGCACGATGACCCGCGGGCCGCGCAGGATCGTCACCAGCGCGGCGTCCCGCGGCAACTGCAGCCTGCGCACCGGCTTACCACCCCACGGCGTGTCGTCGGGCAGGGTGATCTCCACCAGGTTGGCCTGACCCCGACGAAATTCCATGAGCCGCACCAGATCGCCGACGGCGACGGCCTCCTCGATCAGGGAGGCCAGCATGCGCGGCGTGGAGACCGCCACGTCCACGCCCCAGGCGTCGGTGAACAGCCATTCGTTGCGAGGATCGTTCACCCGCGCCACCACCCGCGGCACTGCGAATTCGGTCTTGGCCAGCAGGCTGAGCACCACGTTGGCCTTGTCGTCGCCGGTCGCGGCGACAACCACGTCGAAGCTCTCCAGGTGGACCGACTCCAGCAGGCTCAGTTCGCAGGCATCGCCAAGGCGCCAGTGCGCGGCCGGGATGGCGTCGACGTCGACGTGGTCGGGGTTGCGCTCCAGCAGGGTCACCTCATGCCCGTTGGCGACAAGCTCGCGGGTGACGGAACGGCCGACCGCGCCGGCCCCGGCGACAGCTACTTTCATTGACCTGATCCCTCGAAATCCTCACTGGGCGGCAGCGCGGCGATGGCCACCGCCTCCGCGGCGCGGCCGGATACCGCGGCAATGTAAACCTGATCGCCGGCCTGGATGACGGTCTTCGGCTCGGGGAGCACGCCGGTTCCGAACCGGATCAAGAACGCCACTCGGGCGCCGGTGGCCTGCTCGAGATCGGTGGCCCGGTGCCCCACCCAGTCCTCGTGCAGGTCGAGTTCGGCCACGGCGACGGTGCCCGTCGGATCGCGCCACTTGGCGGTCTCGCCCTCCCGGGTAAGCGTGTTGAGCAGGCGATCGGTGGTCCACGGGACGGTGGCGATCGTGGGGATGCCGAGCCGTTCGTAGACCTCGGCACGCTTGGCGTCGTAAATGCGGGCGACGACACGCTTCACGCCGAAGGTCTCCCGCGCCAACCGCGCCGAGATGATGTTCGAGTTGTCGCCGGATGACACAGCGGCGAAGGCGTCGGTTTCCTCGATGCCCGCCCGCAGCAGCACGTCTCGGTCGAAGCCCTGGCCCAGCACCCGCTCGCCGGCGAACTCCGGGCTCAGGCGGTTGAAGGCGGCGCTGTCGCGGTCGATGACCGCAACATCGTGGCCGATTCGGGACAGCCCGTCGGCCAACGACGACCCGACCCGGCCGCAGCCCATCACAACCACCCGCACTTGAAGTCCTCCCGGCTGGTCCTGCTTGTGTCACCTCGATCGGCGAGCCTGATTGGCCAGCCGGTTTCGGTTGGGAACATTCTCGCCTACGGAACGCTATCAAGCCTCGGTGGGCTTACCCTTGGCTGTCGTGCCCAAACTTTCCACCGCTGCGCGCCGCTTGCTGATTGGCCGGCCGTTTCGCAGCGACCGGCTGAGCCACACCCTGCTGCCCAAGCGGATCGCCTTGCCGGTGTTCGCCTCCGATGCGCTGTCGTCAGTGGCGTACGCACCCGAGAGGTGTTCCTGATGCTGGTGCTGGTGTCGAAGTTGCATCTGCCGACCCTGCGCGCACTGGCCTACGCGCGTGCCACCCGTCCGGATACGCTCGAAGCCCACACCGTCAGCGTCGACGACGCGGAAACCCGCGATCTAGTGCGCAAGTGGGAGGAGAGCGATATCAGCGTGCCGCTCAACATGATTGCCTCGGCGTACCGTGAATTCACGCGTCCGATCCTCGACTACGTGAAACGCGTCAGCAAGGATTCGACGCGCACCGTGGTCACGGTGTTCATCCCCGAGTATGTGGTGGGGCATTGGTGGGAGCAGGTGCTGCACAACCAAAGCGCTTTGCGGCTCAAGGGCCGGTTGCTGTTCATGCCCAATGTCATGGTGACTTCCGTTCCCTGGCAATTGACTTCGTCGGAGCGACTGCAGAAGTTCCGACCGCACGCGGCGGCCGGCGACGCCCGTCGCGGAATTTTCGATTGAGCCGCGGTCCACACCGGAACTGGTTGAGGTGAGGGCGAAGATGCCGGACTCGGCTGCGAGCGGGGAACTGACGGTGGTCGCCGGCGCGCCCGCCAACGGCGGCAGCTGCGTGGCCCACCACGAGGGCCGGGTCGTGTTCGTCCGCTATGCGCTGCCCGGGGAGCGGGTGCGGGTGCGGGTCACCGCCGACCGTGGCTCGTATTGGCACGCAGAGGTTGTCGAGGTGATCGAGCCGTCCGACGATCGGGTCGCGTCGCTGTGCCCGATCGCCGGTGTGGACGGCGCCGGGTGTTGCGATCTGGCGTTCGCAACGCCGGAGGCGGCCCGGGTCCTCAAGGCGCACGTCGTGGCCAATCAGTTGCAGCGGCTGGGCGGGCACCACTGGAGCGGCCCGGACGCGGGGGCCGAACCGCTCGCCGATTCGGGGCACACCGGTTGGCGCACGCGGGTCCGGCTGGACGTGGGCGCGGACGGTTGCCCCGGCTTTCATCGCTACCACAGCGACGAGCTGGTGACCGACCTGCGCTGCGCGCAGCTGCCCGACGGCATGCTGGACGGGCTGGACGTGCCCGACTGGCCGCCGGCCGCCCAGCTGCACGTGGCCGTCGACGACGACGGCGAGCGCCACGTGGTGCGCACGCTGCGCGAGGGCGGGCGGACCGCGACCAAGGTGATGCAGGGCAACTACGAGGCGGTCCAGCGGGTGGGTGGGCGGACCTGGCGGATCCCCGTCACGGCGTTCTGGCAGGCGCACCGGGACGCGGCGCGGGTCTACAGCGGGCTGGTCGCCGACTGGGCGCAGCCGGCGACCGGCATGACCGGCATGACCGTGTGGGACCTCTACGGCGGTGCGGGCGTTTTCGCCGCCGCGCTCGGCGACGCGGTGGGGGAGTCCGGGCGGGTGTTGACGGTCGACACGTCGCGCGCGTCGACGCGGGCCGGTCGCGCCGCCCTGGCCGACCTGCCGCAGGTGGAGATCGTCACCGATTCGGTGCGACGCGCGCTGACAGCACTGCGGTCCGCCGCCGACCTGGCGGTGCTGGATCCGCCGCGGGCGGGCGCCGGGCGCGAGGTCATCGATCTACTGTCCGCCGCCGGGGTGCCGCGCGTTGTGCACATCGGTTGCGAAGCGGCATCTTTCGCACGCGACATCGGCCTTTACCTCGGCCACGGCTATGCCGTCGAGAAGATCAAGGTATTCGACGCCTTCCCGCTCACGCACCACGCCGAATGCGTTGCGCTGCTGACCAGACCCGCTCAGCTCAACACCAGGTAGCGCAGATACAGGTAGATGGCCGCGAGCGCCACGGACACCGCCGTCACCAACGCGCCCTTGCGGGTGAAGTCCCAGAAGGAGATGGGATTGTCGGCGCGCTCGGCGATTCCGATGACGATGACGTTCGCGCTGGCTCCGACGGCGGTCAGGTTGCCGCCGAAGTCGGTGCCGAGCGCAAGGGCCCACCACAAGACGCCGGGGTTGGCGTGGTCTGCCACGGCCGGCGCCAGGCCGGCCACGATGGGCGCCATCGTCGCGGCATAGGGAACGTTGTTGACGATCCCGCTGATAACCAGCGACGCGGAGAGGATCACCATCGTGGCGAGCAGCGTGTTGCCGCCGGTCGCGGTGATCGCCAGGTGCGCAAGCTGTTTCACGACACCCGTCTTCACCAGCGCGCCGACCATGATGAACAGGCCGGCGAAGAACAGCAGCGTTTCCCACTCGACACTTGACAGGTAGTCGGAGTGCTCCAGCCGCGACACCACGATCAGGATGCCGGCGCCCAGCATCGCCACGATGGAGGGTTCCATGTGCAGCGCCGAGTGGGCGATGAACGCCGCGAACACCGCCGCCAGGACGACGCCGCACGCGACGAGCAGCCGGGGATCGCGAATGGCCTCCTTCTCTTCCAGCGACATGACGTCGGCGGCCCGCTCGGGATCGACGCTGAACGCGCCCGGAAACAGGCGCGGCAGCAACGCGATCAGGACCAGCGTCACGATGATCACGATCGGCGTGAGATTGATCAGGAAGTCGTTGAAACTCAGCCCAGCCTTGCTGGCGATGATGATGTTGGGCGGGTCGCCGACCAGTGTCGCCGTCCCGCCGATGTTGGAGGCGAACGCTTCGGCCATCAGGAATGGCGCGGCGTTGATCGCGAGCCGGTCGCACACCAACAGCGTGACCGGGGCGATCAGCAATACCGTGGTGACGTTGTCCAGCAGGGCCGACGCGATCGCGGTGACCACGACCAACAGGATCATGATGCGCAACGGCGACCCGCGGGCGCGTTTGGCCGACCAGATCGCGACGTACTCGAACACACCGGTTTGACGCAGCACGCTGACGATGATCATCATCCCCAGCAGCAAAAAGATTACGTCCCAATCGATTCCGGTGTCGTGCGAGTAGAAGACGTCGTCGGAGTTGATGATGGGCAGCGCGACCACGATCGCGGCGCCCGCCAACGCCACCAGGGTTTTGTGGACGCGATCGGTGGCGATCAGCGCAAACGCCACCACGAAGACGGTGACGGCGATGACGCTCAACGCTGCAGCGCCGCCGCGAGGACCCGCGATGCCGTGATTACCCCGTGCAACTTGCCGTCCTTGACCACCGCGACCAGCGGGCTTCTCAGCCGCGCCATGAGCGCGGCCACCTCGATGAGGGTGTCATCGGCATTGGCCGGCGGCACGTTCACCAGATGGTCGGGCAGCACGTCGCGCACCTTCTTGCCGCTCAGCTTCTCCGCGCAGCGGTCGGCCATCGATTCGTTGAGCACGCCGGCCAGGGACGGGTCGTCCTGCACATAGCGGGGCACGATGAACCGGACCACCTGGGAGGCGGGCAACACCGCGTAGGGGCATCCCGAGGTGTCGGTGACCAACAGCCCGGGCAGGCGGTGCTCCGCGAGCATCCGGGCGGCGTCCAGGGCGTCCGCCTCGATGCTGACGGCCGGATAATCCTCGGCGATATCCTCGGCGCGCATAGGGGCACGATACGTCCGGGGAATGAGTGCGGTTCGGTCGGCGTCTGGGTTCACGGCTTGCTCCGGAGGTCTTTTGGACAACACGGGACTTCATCGCCGACCAGGCTTCCCGGCTCACCGCGCAGAGGTTATCAAAGTGCGGGCCCCGGCCGCGGATCGGCGGAGAGGCAAAATCGCTTGGCAGGACCATTCCGCGGTCGCTGCGTAGACTGACTGGATGCTCGAACAGATCCGCGGACCCGCCGATCTGCAGCACCTGTCCCAACAGCAGCTCCGCGATCTGGCTGCCGAGATTCGCGAGTTCCTGATCCACAAGGTCGCTGCCACCGGGGGGCACCTGGGACCGAACCTCGGGGTCGTCGAACTGACGCTCGCGCTGCATCGGGTGTTCGACTCGCCCCACGATCCGATCATCTTCGACACCGGTCATCAGGCCTATGTCCACAAGATGCTGACGGGGCGTTGCCACGACTTCGAGAGCCTGCGCAAGAAGGGCGGGCTGTCGGGGTATCCGTCTCGCGCCGAGAGCGAGCACGACTGGGTGGAGTCCAGCCACGCCAGCGCGGCGCTGTCCTACGCCGACGGCCTGGCCAAGGCGTTCGAGCTGACCGGGCACCGCAACCGGCACGTCGTCGCGGTGGTCGGGGACGGCGCGCTCACGGGCGGCATGTGCTGGGAGGCGCTGAACAACATCGCCGCGTCGAATCGGCCGGTGATCATCGTCGTCAACGACAACGGCCGCAGCTACGCGCCCACGATCGGCGGCGTCGCAAACCGTCTTGCCACGCTGCGGTTGCAGCCGGCCTACGAGCAGGCCCTGGAGAGGGGCCGCGACACGTTGCGTTCGATGCCGTTCGTCGGCGAATTCGTCTACCACTTCGTGCACAGCGTCAAGGTCGGCATCAAGGACTCGTTGTCACCGCAGCTGCTGTTCACCGATCTGGGGCTGAAGTACGTGGGCCCGGTCGACGGCCACGACGAACGCGCGGTGGAGATGGCGCTGCGGCACGCCCGCCGGTTCGGCCGCCCGGTGATCGTGCACGTCGTCACCCGTAAGGGGATGGGCTACGCGCCGGCGGAAGCCGACGAGGCCGAGCAGATGCACTCCACCGTCCCGATCGACCCCGTGACCGGCCGGGCCACCAAGGTCGCCGGCCCGGGCTGGACGGCGACGTTCTCCGACGCGCTCATCGCATATGCGAAGAAGCGCCGCGACATCGTGGCCATCACCGCGGCGATGCCCGGCCCCACCGGCCTGACGGCGTTCGGGGAGCAGTTCCCGGATCGGCTCTTCGACGTCGGCATTGCCGAGCAACACGCGCTGACGTCGGCGGCCGGCCTGGCGATGGGCGGGATGCATCCGGTGGTGGCGATCTATTCGACGTTCCTCAACCGGGCCTTCGACCAGATCATGATGGACGTGGCGCTGCACAAGCTGCCCGTCACCATGGTGCTCGACCGCGCGGGTATCACCGGTTCGGACGGCCCCAGCCACAACGGAATGTGGGACCTGTCGATGCTCGGCATCGTGCCGGGGATCCGGGTGGCCGCGCCCAGGGACGCCACCCGGCTACGGGAGGAGCTCGGTGAGGCGCTCGACGTCGACGACGGCCCGACGGCTCTGCGGTTCCCCAAAGGCGATGTCGGAGAAGATATTCCGGCCCTCAAGCGGCGATCGGGCGTGGACGTGCTGGCGGTGCCGGCCGCCGGGTTGAACCACGACGTGCTGCTGGTGGCGGTCGGCTCGTTCGCGTCGATGGCGCTCGCGGTGACCAAGCGGCTGCACAACCAGGGGATCGGCGTCACCGTGATCGACCCGCGCTGGGTGCTGCCCGTATCGCCGGGCGTCCTCGAACTGGCGGTACAGCACAAACTGCTCGTGACGCTGGAGGACAACGGGGTCAACGGCGGGGTGGGCTCGGCGGTGTCCGCCGCGCTGCGGCGGGCGGAGATCGACACGCCGTGCCGCGACATCGGGCTGCCGCAGGAGTTCTTCGAGCACGCCTCGCGGGGCGAGTTGCTGGCCGACCTCGGGCTGACCGACCAGGACGTGGCCCGCCGGATCACCGGGTGGGTCGCCGCGCTGGGCAACTCCGTCGCTGAAGCGGAGGTCCGCGAGCACCTCGACTAACTCCATCGCCGAGATCGACGTTGGCGCGCAACCTACTCGAAGTTTTCCGCGCTGCCGTCGATCTCGGTGTCGGCCGGCGGCTGCAGCGCCCGCGCCAACACCGGAACCATAAGCTCTCGCTGCCACGCGCGCGCCTGACCGGCGCGCAGGAAAGCGTCGACCGCCGCGGCGGGATCCGTCGCGCTCTCCCAGTCCCAGCACAGCCGTCGCACCAGGTCGGGCGAGACCAGGTTCTCGGTGGGCACGAACACCCGGTGCGACACCTGCGCCAGCGCCGCCCGCACTGCCTCCAGCCGTGCGGCCGCCTCCGGCTTGCGCCTGCTCCACCGCGCCGCCGGTGGCGGCCCGTTGGGCGGCTCGGCCTCCTCCGGCGGATTCGGGTTCTTCCGGGCCGCCTCCAGCGCCGCCAGCCAGGTCGCCGCGCTGCGGCGCTGGTTGCGCCCTCCGAACACCGGCAACGCGACGAGGTCCTCGACCGTCTTCGGGTCGGCGACCGCCGCGTCGATGATGGCCGAGTCCGGCAGCACGCGGCGGGGCGCGATATCGCGGCGCTGGGCGATGCGGTCGCGCGTCGTCCACAGTTCGCGGACCGCGGCCAGGGCGCGCCGGTCACGCACCCGATGGATTCCCGACGTCCGGCGCCAGCGGTCCCGCCGCGCGGCCGGCGAGAGCTCTCTCGGGCTCGCGGTCCGCAGATAATCGAATTCCTGTGCGGCCCAGTCTGTTTTGCCCTGCTCGTCCAGGACGCCCGAGATCGCCTCGCGCAGCTGGATCAGCAGTTCCACGTCCAGGGCGGCGTAGTTGAGCCACTCGGCGGGAAACGGGCGCCTGGACCAGTCGGCCGCCCCGTGGCCCTTGGCCAACCCGAAACCCAGGAGCCGTTCGACCATGGTCGCCAGGTTCACCCGGTCGAGCCCGGCCAGTCGTCCGGCCAGCTCGGTGTCGTAGAGCTTCGGCGGCCGCATGCCGACCTCGGCCAGGCACGGCAGGTCCTGATCGGCGGAGTGCAGGATCCATTCGTCGTCGCCCAGCACGTCGGCGACGGGCCGCAGCGCGGTCAGCGGCTCTGCGCCGTGGCTGACCGGGTCGATGAGCACGGTGCCGGCGCCGGCCCGCCGAATCTGGATCAGGTACGCCCGGTTGGAGTAGCGGAACCCCGACGCCCGCTCGGCGTCCACCGCGAACGGCCCGTGCCCGCGGCCGAGCAGTCGCGCGGCCGCCTCGATCTCGCCGATGGTCACCGAAAGCCGCGGAACACCTTCGGCAGGCTGCAGCAGCGGCGTGGGACCGGGCTCGGCGCTGGCGGATTCGTCTGCTGCCGGTTCGGGCATGTCAGGCGCGTGACCGCGAGCTGAGGTCGGTGACCCCGGCCGGCGGTAGGCCCGCGGCGTGCTCCAGCACCTCGCAGAACGCTTCGACGTGCACACCGAGGTCGGGGGTGGTGGCGGTCCACGACGCCCGCAGCTCCAACTGGTGGGCGCGCGGCGGTCCGGAGATGTCGCCGTAGCGCACCGACGTGGTGGCGGTGATGGTCCCGCCCAGGGCGGTGACGCGCTCGGTTCGCGACTCCAGCCCGTCGACCAGCCAACTCCAGGCCACCTCGGGCAACAGGGGGTCGATGGCCTCGCTGGGGTCCAGGTCGGCCTGGACGTAGGCGACCAGGCGCAGGGTGCCGTCCCAGGCGTCGGCGCCCTCCGGGTCGTACAACAGGATCAGCCGGCCGAACGCGTCGCCTTCGGATCGCTCCGGGACGATCTCCAGGTCGGGGTGCTTGACCTCGGCTCCCAGCGCGTAGCTGTAGGGCGCCAAGCGCTGCGGCGGCCGGATCGGCCCCAGCTCGATCTCCGGCCGCACGGTGACGGCGTTCATCGCCGCTACCGCCTCGCGGAAGGGGGGCGGTTCGACTGAAGTCACAGGCGCCGCTCCTCCTTTTCGCTCCCGCTTTGCGTCGTCGTGCGGGTCACAGGCTTCGACGGTAGACCTTTCGGCCGACACGCGGGGAAAGGCGCGCCGAGTCGCGCACCCGCCGCGACCAAGCTGTTATGTGGCCTCATCGGAGGGGTATCGGGCCTGCTCAGGTGGCATTTCCGCCGGTGAATCGGGCCGGGCGCTTCTCGCGGTGCGCGGCGAGTCCCTCCCGGACGTCGGGCCCGCTGAAGCTGAGGAATTCCAGGCCAAGCGACGTCTCGAAGGTGGGCCCGAACATGCGATACCAGGAGTTCAGGCTGTGCTTGGTCCAGCGGATCGCGTTCTGGGCGCCCTGCGCCAGGTTCTCGGCGATGCGCGTCGCGGTGGGCAGCACGTCGTCGTCGTCGACGCAGGTCGACACCAGGCCGATGCGCTCGGCCTCCTCCCCGAGCAACGTCTCGCAGGTGAGCAGGTAGTACTTGGCCTTGGCCATCCCGACCAGCAGCGGCCAGCAGATGGCGGCGTGGTCACCTGCCGCCACGCCCAGCTTGGTGTGCCCGTCGATGAGTTTCGCGGTGCGGCCCGCCACCGAGATGTCGGCCAGCAGGGCGACCACCAGGCCGGCGCCGACGGCCGGTCCCCGGATGGCCGAGACCACCGGCTTGTCGAAGTTGACCAGGTTGAGCACCAGGTCGCGGGCCTCGCGCATGATGCGGATCCGGCTCTCGTAGTCGCCCATGGTCTCCTCGATCAGGTCGAAGCTGCCGCCCGAGGAGAACGCCTTGCCTTCGCCGCGGACCAGGACCACCCGCACGGCGGGATCGCGGGCGATCGCCGGCCAGATGTCGGCGAGGTCGCGGTGCATCTGCGGCCCGACCGAATTCAGCCCGGGGGCATCGAGAACCAGCTTCAGGACTCCGTCCTCGCCGGTTTCGCAGCGCAGGCTGGGGAACTCGTCGTAACTCACGGGTGGGTGGCTGACTGGCATCCCGGCTCCTGACGTTTAAACGGTTGCGGTCGTTGATAGTACGCAGCGGCATTCGTCACTCCCTAGGCGCTTGAGCCGCCGCCGCCCGGACGTCGTGGCAGCATTGGGGCCATATGAACACACGTCCGCGTACTCGTCGCGACCTCCTTGAGTCGCCGTATCTGGCCGCCGTCACCGGTCGCAAACCCAGCCGGGTGCCAGTGTGGTTCATGCGGCAGGCGGGTCGTTCGCTGCCCGAATACCGGGCGCTGCGGGCCCAGCACAACATGCTGGCGGCCTGCTTCGATTCCGAGCTGGTCTGCGAGATCACCTTGCAGCCGGTGCGCCGTCATGACGTCGACGCGGCGATATTGTTCTCCGACATCGTGGTGCCGTTGCTGGGCGCGGGCGTCGACCTGGACATCGTCCCCAATGTCGGCCCGGTAATCGCGTCACCGGTGCGCACCGCGGGGGACGTCAATGCGCTCAAACCCCTTGACTTACAACGGGTTCGGCCGATAGCCGACGCGGTCGCGCTGCTGGCCGCCGCGCTCGGCGACGTCCCGCTGATCGGGTTCGCCGGCGCTCCGTTCACCCTGGCGTCGTATCTGATCGAGGGCGGCCCGAGCCGTCACCACGCGCGGACCAAGGCAATGATGCTGGCCGAACCCGACAGCTGGCATGCGCTGCTGGAAAAGCTGACCGACATCACCGTCGGCTTCTTGCGGGCGCAACTCGACGCCGGGGTGGACGCCATCCAGGTGTTCGACTCGTGGGCGGGGGCTCTGTCGCTGGCCGACTACCGCCAGTACGTGCTGCCGCACAGCTCGCGGGTGTTCGCGGCGCTGGCGGGGTACGGCATGCCGATGACCCACTTCGGGGTCGGCACCGCCGAACTGCTGGGCGCGATGTCGGCCGCAGGTGCCACGGTCGTCGGCGTGGACTGGCGTACCGCGCTCGCCGACGCCGCGACCCGCGTCGCGCCCGGGACGGCGCTGCAGGGCAACCTCGACCCGGTGGTGCTGCTGGCGGGCTGGCCGGTGGTGGAACGCGCCGCGCGGGCCGTGGTCGACGACGGGCGCCGCGCCGTTGACGCGGGCGCGGGCGGTCATGTCTTCAACCTCGGGCACGGGGTGCTGCCGGAGACCGATGCCGGCGTGCTGACCGACCTGGTGTCCCTGGTGCACTCGCTGTGAGTAAGTCGTATTGCATTGTCGGGGGCGGTATTTCGGGCCTGACGGCGGCGTACCGGCTCCGCGTCGCGGCCGGCGACGACGCGACGATCACGCTATTTGAGCCCAGTGATCGGCTGGGTGGCATCCTGCGCACCGAGCAGGTCGGCGGGCGGCCGATGGACCTGGGTGCCGAGGCATTCATCCTGCGCCGGCCCGAGATGCCGGCGCTGCTCGCCGAACTGGGACTGTCGGGGCGCCAACGGGTGTCCGCGGGCAAGCGGCCGTTGATCTACAGCGAACAGAGGCTGCACCCGCTGCCTACGGGCACGGTCGCGGGCATCCCGTCGTCGGCAGCGTCGGTGGCCGGGTTGGTCGACGAGGCGACGGTGGCGCGCATCGACGCCGAGCCCGCCCGCCCGCTGGACTGGCAGCCCGGCGGCGACCCGGCGGTGGCCGAGTTCGTGGGCGACCGGTTCGGCGAGCAGGTGGTGGCGAGGTCGGTGGAGCCGCTGCTGATGGGGGTGTACGCGGGTTCCGCCGCGACGATTGGTCTGCGCGCGGCCGCCCCGACCGTGGCGGCGGCCCTGGACGGCGGGGCGGTCAGCCTGACCGACGCGGTCCGGCGGGCGTTGCCGCCGGCCACCGGCGCGCCGGTCTTCGGGGCGCTCGACGGCGGGTATCAGGTGCTGATCGACGAGCTCGTCGAGCGCGGCCGGCCGCGTTGGGTCCGGACCGCGGTGGCGCGGCTCGACCGCGGACCGTCCGGGTGGGCGCTGTCCGACGGAACCGGTGCCCGCTGGTACGCCGATGCGGTCGTCGTGGCAGTGCCGGCGGCGCCCGCGGCGCGCCTGCTTGCGGGGAACGCGCCGCGCGCCGCCGCGGCGGCGCGCCGGATCACCACCGCGTCGTCGGCGGTGGTGGCGCTGGCGGTGCCGGGCGACACCGCGTTTCCCGAGTGCTCCGGCGTGCTGGTCGCCAGCGGCGAACCATTGCGAACCAAGGCGATCACCCTGTCGTCGCGCAAGTGGAGTTCCGGCGGGGACACCCAACAGTTGCGGCTCTCGTTCGGCCGGTTCGGTGACGACCTGGCCGAAACCGCCTCGGACGAAGAGCTGCTGGACTGGGCGGTGGGCGACCTGGCCACCGTGTTCGGGCTGGCGGTCGACCCCGTCGACGCCCGGGTGCAGCGCTGGATCGACGCGATGCCGCAGTACGGACCCGGACACGCCGATCTGGTCGCCGAGTTGCGAGCAGGCCTGCCCCCGACGCTCGCCGTGGCCGGCGGCTACCTCGACGGTATCGGCGTGCCGGCGTGCGTCGCCGCGGCGACGAAGGCGGTCACCAGCGCGATCGAGGTGCTAGACGGGCAAGTGGCACCATAGGTGCCATGGCCAAACTCGACGCGAAACTGGATTATGCCGCTCTCAACGCGGCGGTTCGGTACCTGATGTTCTCGGTGTTTTCGGTCCGGCCCGGCGAGCTGGGCCAGGAGGGAAGCGACGCGAGGAAAGAGGCCACCGACGAAGTGGCGACCTTCCTCAAGCAGCAGGAGGAACGCGGCGTGGTGGTGCGCGGACTCTACGACGTCGCGGGCCTGCGGGCCGACGCCGATTTCATGATGTGGACCCACGCCGAACGCGTC
The DNA here is from genome assembly GCA_963785625.1 of uncultured Actinomycetota bacterium. GTDB lineage: Bacteria > Actinomycetota > Actinomycetes > Mycobacteriales > Mycobacteriaceae > Mycobacterium. The sequence goes on from CAWAWC010000007.1 coordinate 449,185, forward strand.
GAAGCGCTGCAGGCGACGTACGCCGACTTCCGGCGCACTACCGCGCTGGGGCGGGCCTGCTCGCCGGTGTGGAGCAGCGTGGGGCTGCACCGGCCGGCCGAATTCAACAAGAGCCACATCCCGGCGTTTCTGGCCGGCGAGGAGCCCGGCGCCTACATCTGCGTGTATCCGTTTGTGCGGTCCTACGAGTGGTACCTGCTGCCCGACGAGGAGCGCCGCCGCATGCTCGCCGAGCACGGCATGGCCGCCCGCGGCTACAAGGACGTGCGGGCCAACACGGTGCCGGCGTTCGCGCTCGGCGACTACGAATGGATCCTGGCGTTCGAGGCCCCGGAGTTGGACCGCATCGTCGACCTGATGCGGGATCTGCGTGCCACCGACGCCCGCCGGCACACCCGTGCCGAGACGCCGTTTTTCACCGGCCCGCGGGTGCCGGTCGAGCAACTGGTGAACGCGCTGCCATGACCCAATTCGACCCGACCGATCCCACCCGTTTCGAGGAGATGTACCGCGACGAGCGGCTGTCGCACGGGTTGCCCGCCGCCACGCCGTGGGACATCGGCGGTCCGCAGCCGGTGGTCCAGCGGCTGGTCGCGCTGGGCGCGGTCCAGGGCGAGGTGCTCGACCCGGGCACCGGGCCGGGGCACCACGCGATCTACTACTCCTCCAAGGGCTACTCAGCCACCGGTATCGACGGCTCGGCGGCCGCGTTGGAGCGGGCCCGGGAGAACGCGCAGCAGGCCGGGGTTTCGGTCGACTTTCAGCTGGCCGACGCCACCAAGCTGGAGGGACTGGAGAACCGGTTCGACACCGTCGTCGACTGCGCCTTCTACCACACGTTCAGCACCGACCCCGAGCTGCAGCGGTCCTACGTGCAGGCGCTGCGCCGGGCGACCAAGCCGGGCGCGCGGCTCTACATGTTCGAGTTCGGCGAGCACGACGTCAACGGCTTCACCATGATCCGGTCGTTGTCCGAGAGCGACTTTCGTGACGTGCTGCCGCTTGGCGGCTGGGAGATCACCTACCTGGGGCCGACCACCTACCTGGTCAACATGAGCGTCGAGCAGATCGAGATGATGGCCGCCCGCAATCCCGACCTGGCCGAGCAGGCGCAGGCCCTGCTGGAGCGCTTCCGGGCGATGGAGCCGTGGCTGGTCAACGGCCGGGTCCACGCCCCGTTCTGGGAAGTGCACGCCACCCGGGTCGACTGACACCGCGAAACTTTTCGCGAAACTTTCGTGGCCGCCGACACATAAACGTTTGCTACGACAGGCCCGGCGTGTTGTCGCAATCGGTTATGTGTCGCCGGATCCGGCGAGAGCGCTAAGCGCCCGTCGGCACCAGCCGCAGGGAGATCGAGTTGATGCAATAGCGCTGATCCGTCGGCGTCGGATATCCCTCGCCTTCGAAGACATGGCCCAGGTGGCTGTGGCAGTTGGCGCACAGCACCTCGGTCCGCCGCATACCCATCGAATCGTCGGGGCGCAGGATCACCGCATCAGAGCTCGCCGGGTCGAAAAACGACGGCCATCCGCAGTGGGATTCGAATTTCTCTGTGCTGCGGAACAATTCGGCGCCGCAGGCCCGGCACTGGTAGATGCCTTCGGTTTTGGTGTCGGTGTACTCGCCGACGAAGGGCCGCTCGGTGCCGGCGCGACGCAGCACGTGAAACTCGTCGGGAGTGAGCTTCTGCCGCCACTCGTCGTCGGTCAGTTGCACCTTGGGGTTCATGCATCCACGCTAGCGCGGTCCCGCCCGGTCGTCAGCCACGCCGGATCGATCCCGCCGTCCAGCCGGTCCTCGGCCTTGGCGTCCAGGTAGCGGAAGTAGAGCACGGTGAACACCACGATCAGCAGCAGCGACCAGCCGTAGGTGATCTTCAGATATTGCAGCGCGCGGCCATAGCGCATCCAGTTGAACAGCAGCCAATTGTCCAGCGTCATGAACCCGTAGATCCCGAGCCACGCCGGCCAGTTGCGGATCAGCGAGTTGGGCAGCACGACGGTCATCAGGAACGGGAAGAGCATCATCGAGTAGTAGCCCTGGGCCAGCGGCAGCACCAGCCACGAACACAGCAGCAGCACGCCCGACGAGCTGGTGAACCAGAACAGCGGGTCGCGGGTGCGGTAGTAGCGGTAGAGCAGCCACAGCGCGCCGATCGCAATCACAGTGAAGAGGATCCGCAGGGACACGATCAGCCACGTGGGCAGGCCGAAGTACACGCCGTTGCCCTCGATCGAGCTGTTGAAGTAGTCCCGGGTGCCCCCGATGTAAGGCAGCGTTTTGGTAAAGAAGTCCATCGGGTGACTGACGAGCGGAAACGCGGCGGCGTTGATGACCAGGGGAACCGCGATCGCGGTCACCAGCGCCCGCCACTGACGGTTCAGCAGCGGCAGCAACAGCAGCGGACCGAGCAGGGGTTTGAGCGACAGCGTCAGCCCGATCGCGGCACCGGCCCACCACTGGTGGCTTTTCTTGCCGTCCAGCAACCACCGGAAGGACAGCACCTCCGCCAGCAGGACGCAGCCGTTGATATTGGTGAACACCAGCGTGCTGGTCACGCTTTCCGTGCAGAACATGGCCAGCAGCAGGGCGGGCGCGGCCACCGAGGACAGCGTGTAGTTGAACATCCGCAGCAACAGGTACCAGGCGATCAGGATGGCCACGGTGTTGATCAGGATGAACAGATACCGCGACGGCGTGAAGGGCAGGTATCCAAACGGCGCCATCAGCAGCGTGCCGCCGGGCGGGTACAGGTAGTGCGGGTCGACGTAGTCGAAGTGCTCGTTGTAGATGTCCCAGCCGTGCCGGAAGTTCAGCACCGCCCGGTAGACCGGCTTGAAGTCGTCGGTGATGTTGCCGTTGGCCGTGAGCACGATGCTGCGGTGCAACACCGACATGATGGCCACCGGCCACAACGCCGACCGCAAGATGGTCGCGGCGCTCGGCGCGCTGCTACGGGGACGGAATGCGGCCAGCACCCGGTCGTGCAAGCCGGTTCGGGTCGGGTGCGCTGCCGTCACCAGGGCACCGTACCCCGCCGATACGCCCGAACTGTCAGGCGGGACAGTACGTGTCGGTTCCGGGCAGCTTGCCGCTGTTGAGGTAGCCGATCAGCGGGGGGACCGCGCACGGCGAATAGATGCTGGCGCCGTGGCCGATGCCCTGCCACATCACCCGCTTGCTCGCCGAGTTGGCGTTGATGATGGTGGCCGCCGTCGCGGCGACGCCCTCGCTGCCGACGATCGGGTCGTTCTGCACGCCCGCCAGCAGGACGTCGACCTTGAGGGTTTTCGGCGCCGGTTGCGGCGAACCGCTCGGCCAGTGCACGCATTTCACCAAGTTGAGCGCGGCGACGGTGCCGAACTGCGGATAGAGCTTTCCCCACGCCACCACGAGTTCGCGCACCCGGTCCGGGGTCGGCCGGTTGACCGCGTCGCTGCAGTAGTTGACGAACTGGCCGTCGGAGTCCTGCGCGGTGTCGGCGTGATTGATCAGGTTGGTCAGCTGGTTGGTGTCGCCGGAGCGGGCGGCGGCCAGCGAACCCGCCAGGCTGGTGGTGGCGTTGACGCGGCCGCCGGAGGGGAAGCCCAGCGCGACGGTGATGGCGCTGGCGACTTCGGCCACCGACGCGCCGCCGGGCCCCTTACCCGCGCGCGCGTCGGCCAGCAGCGCGCTGACAGCGCCCTTCGGGTCGGGACCCAGTGGGCAGTTCACCGCGACGCACTGGGCGCCGAACGCGTCGAGCGCGGCCTGCTGGCCTTTTACCTGTTGCTCGGCGGCCGCTTCGGCGCTGACACCCAATGCGATCGGGGAGTCGAGGATCAACCGCGCGACCTTGTCCGGCCGCGAGGCGGCGTAGCTCAGCGCGACCTGGGCGCCGTTGCCGATCCCGACCAGCGCCACCGCGGGGACGTCCCAGAGGCTGCGCAGCCGTTCGATGTCGGAGGCGGCGTGCGAGTTGTCGTACGCCGAGGCGCCCGGCCCGATCCCGATGGCGTCGGTGCAGTTCATGGTGGCGTTGTTCGAGACGTCGGAGAGGTTGGCGACCGGGTCGTCCCCGGTCTGGAACTGCGCCTGGTCCCGCATCTCCTGACGGTCGAAGTGGTCGCGGCAGTCGATGGGGCTCGACATCCCGATGCCGCGGCGGTCGACGGCGACGATCGGGTGGGTCTGCAGCACGTCGGCGCCCGCCCCGGCGAGCCACACTGGCAGCTGCACCGAGGACGGCAGGTCGGAGCCGGTGGTGAAGACGAGCGGACCCGCATCGTGGGGGGTCTGGCTCGAGCGGGCGCGGACCACGCCGATGCTCAAGGTCCCGGACCCGCCGTTAACGTCCAGATCGGCGTCGTAGGTCGCGCAGTCGAGCTGGACGCCGGGGGCGGGGTGGACCGCCGCGTCGTTGAAAACCTTCGCCGTGCAGTCTTGCCAGGACAGGTCGTTCTTGGGTGCCGCAATGGGGGGCGGGCCGCTGGGCGGCGGCTTGGGCGTGGCCGCGCCCTGCGGCCGGGCGCCGGAATTGGTGGCGAAGCGCGGGTCGGCGGCCAGGCCGGGAACGCAGCCGGCCAGCACCATGATCATCGACAAGGCCACCGCCACCCGGAGGGTGGCGCGCGTGATCTGCCGACTCATGCCGACCACAGTAGCCGGGACTTCTTCAGGCCTTGAGGCATCGGGGTCACGCCTTGAGGCATCGGGGTCAGGCCTTGACGTATCGGGTGTAGAGGTAGCCCGCGTCGTCGGTCAGGATGTGGGCGCAGCGCATCCGGGTGAGCAGCTGGCCGGGGCCCGACGCGATGCGTCTGGCCGTCCCGCCGACGACGAAGGGCGCGATCGTCAGACACAGTTCGTCGAGCAGGTCGCGCCGGACGAACGAGCCGAGCAGCGTCGGTCCGCCCTCGGTCAGGATGCGGCGCAGTCCCTGCTCGGCAAGGGCCGCGAGGATCGCGGCCTCGTCGACCTGGTCGGGATCGCCGCCGGAGCAGTCGACCACCTCGCACAGCCCGCTGAGCAGTCGGCGGGTCTTCTCGACCGCCGCGGTGCACGTGAGCACCAGCGGTGCCACCTCGGTCCGGGTGAACACCGCCATGTCCCGGTCGAGGCGACCGGACGCGGTGACGATCGCCAGTTGCGGGACTTCGCTTTGCCCGCGGGCCTGGCGCCGCCGGCGCTCCGGGACGCCCAGTTGCGCGCCGGAGTAACCCTCGATCCGCACGGTGCCGGCGCCGACCACGATGACGTCGGCGAGTTCACGCAGCACGTTGAAGATGAGCCGGTCGCCGGGACCGCCCATGGCGCCGCTGGTGCCGTCGGCGGTGGCGCCACCGTCCACGCTGGTGATGAAGTTGGCCCGCACCCACGTGCCGCTCCGCTCGGGGTAGCCGTAGAGGTCGGGCAGCGCGCTGTCGTCGAGTTCGCGCACCGATCCGAGCAGCGTCAGCGGCGTCTCGGGCGTCCTGCTCGCGCTCATCGCCGAAGCTCGCGAACCATGACGTAGTCGCTTTCGCGGCGGGCCCCCAGTTGAAACGTTCTGGTGCCGGCGATCGTGAATCCGCTCTTGGCGTAGAAGCGTTGTGCGCGTTGGTTTTGCTGGTTGACGCCCAGCCACACGCAGCGCACGCCCCAGTGTTCGGCGGTGGCGAGCGCGAGGTCCATCAGCGCGGTCGAGACTCCGGCGCCGTGGTAGTCGGGCAGCACATACATCTTGGACAGCTCGGCGGCCGGACGGAGACGGACCGCTTCCTGCACGTCGCCGCCGTCGGCCACGGGGCGAATGAGCATGGCGTAACCGATGATCCCGTCGGCGTGCCGTGCGCTGAGAACCGCGCGGCCCGGATCGGTCAGATATTCGGCGAACCGGGCGGCCGACAGGTTGGTGTCGACGAACGAAGCGATGTTCTGCGGATCCGTCGTGGGCGGACACGCCAACGGAAAGGTTTGCGCGGCAACGGCGGCCAGGTCCCGTGCATCGACGGAATCCGTCGTGGCGAGGTGGACGGCCGGCGTCAGAGATTCCACTGCGCGAGGTGATAACCCGTCTTCTTGTCCAGCAGGACGACGTTGGAGACGGGGTCGCGGTAAGCGTCCCAATACACTTCGCCGCGCACGATCGCCCCGTTCGGCGCGTTCACCAGGACGTTGTCCAGCGCGTCGGGCGCGTCGGACGGGCGTGGCAGGTAGGCGTCGGCGAACGGCGTCACCCCGTCGAAGGCGAGGTCGGTCGCCATGATGTACGGGTTGGGCACCCGGATCGCGCGGATGGTCACGTCGGCGCGCTGGACGGTGCTGCCCTGGAAGCCTTTGATCGGGTTGCCGCTGCGCGTGTAGCCGAATCCCGGAGGCGGGTCGCAGGGGGCCACACTGCCGACCGTGACGTCGGCGATGTAGGTGCCGTTGTCCACCCGCAACGTGTCACCGATGTGGCCGATCGGCGCGTCACCGGCAGCGGCGCGGGGCCCGAAAAGCACAGCGACACCAGCAGCGGTGACGCTCGCGGCGGCGACGAAGAAGGCGGGAAGGACGATCAGCCAGCGGTGCGTCTTCGCCACGTCGTCACCTCCTCTTCGTCTCCTGGGCACCCATGCAGGGGACCTTCGCATGATCCCATACGAAGCAAAGCGACGGCGAGGGGTTGCCGGGCAGAGATGCGCGCCCTTCGCGGCTCTGCGACCATCGAGGGGCTATGAAACCCCTCCTGGCGCTGTCGGCTCTTGCCGCGGTGATCGGCGTGGCGGCGCCCGCGCACGCCGACGGCAACGACGACGCGTTCCTCGCGTCGCTGCAGGCGGCCGGGATCACCTATCAGAGCGCCGACCGCGTCATCGCGGCCGGCAAATCGGTGTGCAAGATGGTCGACCAGGGCAAGCAGATGGTGGACGTCGTCAAGACCGTGCAAAACCTCAACCCCGGCCTGCACGGCGACAACGCCGCCCGGTTCACGGCCATCGCGGCCAACGTGTACTGCCCCCAGGCGCTGACGGTGGTCACCGGCGGCAAGGCCGGCAACGGCGCGTAGCGGCCAGCGAATGTCATCCCGTTGTTACAACGCGGCCACTGGCGCGCGGGTTAACGAAACCTTTCGTAAACATCTCGCCCTTACGCTTCGGCGAATTGGCCCGCCCGGACATCTGTTGAGGACGCGAATTTGGACTTCCTTCAGGCGCGGCTGCTCGATCCGCTCAGCAACCTCCTGAACACGCACGTCCTCGTTTACCTGCTGATCGGTGTCGGCGTCTACTTCACGGTGCGCACCCGATTCATCCAGGTCCGGTACTTCGGGCGCATGCTTCGCCAGGTCCGCAGATCCCACCGCGAAGACGGCGGGATCTCGTCGTTTCAGGCCTTCTGTGTTGGCCTCGCGTCACGGGTGGGCACCGGAAACATCGCCGGCGTGGCCATCGCGCTCACCGTCGGCGGCCCGGGCGCGATCTTCTGGATGTGGGTGGTGGCCGCCGTCGGCATGGCGACCGCGGTGGTCGAAGCCACCCTCGCCCAGATGTTCAAGGTCCGCTCGGGTGACGGCTCGTTCCGGGGCGGCCCCGCGTTCTACATTCAGCGCGGGCTGCGCTCCCGGATGGGCGCCGTCTTCTTCTCCGTCCTGCTGGTGCTCACCTTCTCGACCGCGTTCAACATGGTCGAGACGAACGCGATCAGCGGCGTCTTGAAGTCATCGCATGGCGTCGGCATCGGTTGGACCACGGTGGGTTTGGCCGTGCTGGCGGCGCCGGTGCTGTTCGGCGGGGTGCGCCGGGTCGCCAAGTTCGCCGAAATGGTCGTCCCGCTGGTGGCCGTTGTGTATGTCCTCCTGGCGCTGGCGATCGTGGCGGCCAACGTCACCGCGTTGCCGGCGGTGATCGAAGAGATCATCGGCGGGGCGTTCGGAATCCGGCAAATGGCAGGCGGTTTCGCCGGCGGCATCGCCACGGCGATGCTCACCGGGGTAAAGCGGGGGCTGTTCGCCTGCGAGGCCGGGATGGGCAGTTCCCCCAACATCGCCGGCGCGGCGACGGTGTCGCATCCGGTGGAGCAGGGCCTGATCCAGTCGTTCGCGGTGTTCGTCGACACCATGGTGATCTGCACGGCCACGGCGTTCATCGTGATGATGTCCGGTCCCGCCGTTTACGATCCGGCCCACACGGGATCGATCGCCGGCGCCAGCCTGACGGAGTCGGCGATCGCCGCCGGCCTGGGCTCGTGGACCACGGTATTGATGACCGCGGTGGTCTTCGCCTTCGGGTTCGCCTCGGTGCTGAGCAACTACGTGGTCGCCGAGGCCAACCTGTTCTTCCTCGGCGGCCGGCGCCTGGCGACCAACACGCTCAAGGTTGTGACGCTGTTGGCGATCATGGTCGGCGCTATGTCCACGCTCACGCTCGTCTGGGCGCTTGCCGACCTGACCATGGCGCTGATGGCGATCGTGAACCTGGTCGCGATCTGCCTGCTGGGCAAGTGGGCGTTCGCGGCCCTGCGGGATTTCCATCGTCAGGCCGCCCGGGGTGAGCATCCGGTGTTTGTCGCCAGCGAGGCGGACCTGCCCGGGGTGCTCGCCGGCGGCGTCTGGGAGGCCCCGGAACGCCGACAGGTCGGTGCGCTACCCGAGTCGCTGCGGATGAGCAGGCCGGCACCGCGACCGTCGAAGCTCTCGCGCGCCCCGGCCGCGTAATGGGGCGGGCCGCCGCAATACGCTGGTGGCCATGCGCGTCGAAATCGGGCCGCTGACAGGGGCCGCCATGGTGCAGACCTGGCACCCGGACCCGGCGGTCGTGACGGTGATCGTGTTGGTGGCCGGCGGGTACGCGTGGTGTTTCCGACGCGGCCGGGGTTCCGAGGGATCGGTCGGACCGGCGCAGGCGGCGTGTTTCGGGGTCGGCATCGCGCTGTGGCTGCTGGCGACGATCAGCGCGATCGGCGCCTACGCGTACCTGCTGTTCTGGGTGCGGGCGCTGCAGGTGTTGCTCCTGCTTTACGTCGTGCCCTTCTTCCTCGCGCTGGGCAAGCCGGTCACCGTGGTGCGCCTCGCCGTGGGCCCGGCTGGGCGTGATCGCGTCGATCGCTTCTTGGCCACCCCGTTCGCGCGGGTGCTGGCCCACCCGCTCACCACGTCGCTGGCGATGCTGGGCGCGCCGTGGCTGCTGTACCTGACGCCCTGGTACACCGCGGCCCTGCGCGACGAATGGATCGGCGCTCCCACCCGAATCCTGTTGGTAGGGATAGGCTTTGGATATTTCTACGCCCGCTTGCAGGCAGACCCCGTTCCCCGCAGGTACCCCCAACTGCTCTCGCTGCTGATCACCGTCGCGGAGGCTCTCGGCGACGGCGTGCTCGGCTTGGTGCTCTGGCAAGGTGCATTGATCGGCGCGGCGTACTACTCGGACCTGCATCGGTCCTGGGGTCCCGATCAGCGGCTCGACCAGACGATCGGCGCCGGCGTCCTGTGGATCCTCGGGGACCTGGTCGGCTGGCCGTTCGTGCTGGTGCTGATGCGCGCCCTGTCCCGCGACGAGAAGGCCCACGCGGTCCGGGTCGACGCCGAGCTGGACGCGGCCGAAGCCGTCGAGAGCGAAAGTGCCGCGCCGTCGGGATTGTGGTGGGAGCAAGACCCGGAACTGCGCGACCGGTTCCGCCGGAGCTGACGTCCCTAAACCGCGTGGGCCTCGATGATGCTGAACCGCGATGCGGTGTCCACCACGCCGGTCATCTGAAAGCCGGCCTGCTCGAACAGGCGGCGGTATTGGTTCTCGGTGCGTTCGCGGCCGTTGTTGATCACCAGCATCTCCATGTCGGTCCACTTGCCGATCGATCCGCCCTCGCCTTCGGGAATGACCACCTCGACGAGCAGTAGCGCGGAGCCGGCGGCCGCGGCCGACCGCACATTGCGCAGGATCCGCACCGACGCTTCGTCGTCCCAGTCGTGGATGATGTGTTTGAGGATATAGGCGTCGCCGCCGGCCGGGACAGCGTCGAAGAACGAGCCTTCGGAAAGCCGAACCCGTTCTGCCACATGGTTTTCCCGCAGCAACGGCGGCGCCCCGGCGATCACGTCGGGCAGGTCGTACAGCACCCCCTGGGCGTTCGGGGTCGCGGTCAGGATCGCGGCCAGCAGGCGACCGTGACCGCCGGCGACGTCGACGATCGTGCGGTAGGGGGTGAAGTCGTAGGCGTCGACGACGGGTCCGATCGACACCCCGGACAGGCTCGTCATCGCGTCGTTGAAGATCTGCCCGAACCCCGGGTCGTCGCCCATGAAGTCGAAGAAGCTCTTGCCGCGCAGCGCCGGGACACCCGACCTGCCCGATCTGATCGCTTCCGTCAGCAGACTCCAATGTTCCCGGTGCTGGCGCGCGCCGACGAATCGCGCCATCGCGGCCATCGAGACCGGGGCGTCGGAGCGCAACAGGTCGGCCATCGGGTTCAGTTCGTAGCGGCCGTCCGCGCGTTGCGTAAAGATGCCCCTGCTGATCAAGGCGCGCAACAGCCTGGACAGGGCGTCGGCGTCGGCCCCGACCCGACCGGCCAGTTCGTCGATCGACAGCGGCCCGCCGGCGAGCGCGTCCGCCACGCCCAGGTCGGCGGCGGCGGTGATGCCCTGCGACACCCATGCGGCGAAAATCAGTTCCTGCATGGCATCCGCCGGGGAGGCGGCTTGTCCGTCGGGTGGGGTCATAGTTCGCCTCCGAAGTCGGTGGCCGTAAACCACTGGAAAACTCAAGGGAGTCTCGCATGGATCGGCGACCGACTTAAGCCAACCGGTCAAGCTCGGTACCGTGTCGGCGGGGCGACGCTGTGTGGAGAGGATATGCGTTGAGAAGACGACTGACCGCGGGCGCCGCGCTGGCCGGTGCGACCGGCTTCCTGGGCTGGGGCGCCGCGCGGTTTATGGCTGCCCGGATCCAGCGCAACCCGGACCCGTCTCCGCGCGAACGACTCGTCGCCGAGTGCGAGGGCGAGCGGGTTGCCATCACCCGCCCCGATGGGACGGTGCTGTACGCGTTGGTGGCGGGGCGGGGGCCGTCGGTGATTCTCGCGCACGGGTACACCGCCAACCTGCGCGAGTGGAACTTTGTGTGGGACGAGCTGCGGGCCCGCGGGTTCCGCGTCATCGCTTTCGACCAACGCGGCCACGGAGGTTCCACGCTCGGCTCCGACGGGATCGGATCGGCACCGATGGCGGCCGATTTATCCGCGGTGGCAGAGCATTTCGACGTTCGCGACGGTGTCGTCGTCGGGCACTCGATGGGCGGGTTCGTCACTGTTCGGGCGGTGCTCGAGCACGCTGAGCTGGCGGGGCGGCTGCGCGGGCTGGTGTTGTTCGCGACCTGGGCGGGCCGCATCCTGGATGAGGCGCCGCAGAACCGACTGCAGATTCCGATGCTCCAGTACGGCATCCTGCAACGGCTGGTCCGGAACAAGACCATCGCGGTGCTGTTCGGTGCCGCGCAATGCGGGGCGCGGCCGTCGCCGGCGATGATCTCGGTCTTCATGGAGTTCTTCAACCGGCACATGGACGAGCACGGGCCGCTGCTACCGATCGTGCGGGCCTTCTCCCGCGAGGACCGATACCCGCGGCTGGGGGAGATCGCGGTACCGACCGTGGTGATGGTCGGCACCGCCGATCACACAACGCCGCCGAGCCATTCGCGCCGGCTGGCCCAAGGCATACCCGGCGCGAGGTTGGTCGCGGTGCCCGACGCGGGACACTTGCTGAATTGGGAGGGCGCCGAAGAGTTGATCGAGGTCATCGAGTCGTTTCCCGCGCAACGGAATTGAACGCCGAGCCATCGAGGCAGGACTGCGTGCCTAGCGGGTGGCCCGCGCCGTAAACGTGAAGTCATGCATCTCCGGGATTTCGGGCACCAGCGCGGCGGCGACGCTGCGGCCGATCTGATCGGCCGCGGCCAGGGGGGTGTCGGGGTGGAGGAAGCCCTCCACCTCGACGCGCAGGGTTCGCCCGGTCCAGCGGGCCCGGGCGTGCGCGTGCGTGACACCGGGGATCGTGGCGGCGACGGCTTCGGCGGTCGTGATGATTTCGGGGTCGACGCCGTCGAGCAGGCGGTGCGCGATGTCGGCGGTGACCTCCCAGCCGACGTGGCAGATGAATCCGGTGACGACCATGCCGGCGACCGCGTCGGCCCAGCCCCACCCGAGTGCCACGCCAATCAGTCCCAGCATCGCCCCGGCGGAAGAGAGCGCGTCCAGCCGGGAATGCTTGGCGTCGGCCACCATGGTCGCTGAGCGGATTCGCCGGCCCACGGCCAGTTTGTAACGCGCCACCAGCTGATTGCCGGCGATGCCGACGGCGGCCGCAGCGATGCCCCAGCCCACGTGACCGGTTCCGCCATGACGCAGCAGTTTCGTGACGCTTTCAAAACCGGCGACAACGGCGCTGCCCCAGATCACCAGGGCCACACCGAGGCCCGCGAGGTCCTCGGCGCGTTCGTAGCCGTAGGGATAGCGCTCGGTGGGGACTTTGCGGGAGGCCCGAAATCCGACGAAGACCAGCGCGCTCGTCGAGACATCCGACAAGTTGTGCAGCGCATCGCCGAGCAGCGCGACCGAGCCGGAGACCACCGCGATGGCCAGTTCGAGGAGCCCGGTCAACGCCAGTCCGACGGCGCTGACGGCAACGGCGCGGTTGGCCTGGCGACGCTCGCTCGCATCGTCGACCGCGTTATCGAGGGGAAAGCTCGCGGCCGGGTCACGGACTCCGTTGATCAGATGCATACCGCCAAGCATGCCGCGCGGGTGCGGTGGTGCTCAACCATGCCCAAACGACGCCGCGTGCCGACAACTTGCTACGGTCACGCGGGTCGCAGCGCCGCGCCCCGCGTGGACGGGTAGACATCACCACCACCAGTTAGGTGCGCGTCGATGAGATTTGTGCTGGCGGGCTACGGGAGCCGGGGCGACGTCGAGCCCTGCGCCGCCGTTGGTCGGGAGCTGCTGCGCCGCGGTCACGACGTGCGCATGGCGGCCCCGCCCGACATGCTGGGCTTCGCCGAGTCGGCCGGCCTGACTGCGGTCGCCTACGGACCGGACACGCGCGAGCAGATGAACGCCGCCGCGGATTTCGTTCGCCGCGTCCAGAACCCGATGAGCGCGTTGCCCGAGGTCATGGAGCAGCTCACCCGGACCTGGGCGGCCAAAAGTGCGACGCTGACATCGCTGGCGGACGGGGCCGACCTGCTGTTGGCGGGTATGAACGAGCAGGAGCTCGCCGCCACTATTGCGGAGCGGCACGGCATTCCGCTCGTCGCGCTGCACTTCTTCCCGCCGCAGATTCTCTCGACCGGGTTGTTGTATTCCAGCATGACGCAGGGGGCCGCGAACGCCCAGCGCCGCGCGCTCGGCTTGGCGGAGACGACTGAGCCCTCACCTGCGTCAGTGGAGATCCAGGGCTACGACGAGTTCTGCCTGCCCGGGTTGGCGGCCTCATGGGCGGACGCGGCCGCCCGCCGGCCCTTCGTCGGCGCGCTGACACTGGAGTTGCCGACGGACGCCGACGATGAGGTTTTGTCTTGGGTTGCCGCGGGAACGCCGCCCATCTGCTTCGGCTTGGGCAGCACGCCGATCGCGTCCCCGGCGGACATGGTCGCCATGATCGGCGCGGCCTGTGCGCAGTTGGGGGAGCGGGCGTTGATTTGCAGCGGCCCCAACGACTTCAGCAACGTCCCGCATTTCGAGCACGTCAAGGTGGTGGGTGCGGTGAACCACTCGGCCGTCCTTCCGGCCTGCCGCGCGGTCGTCCACCATGGGGGCGCCGGCACGACGGCCGCAGGCATGCGGGCGGGAATCCCCACCTTGATCCTGTGGCTCTGGCTCGATCAGCCGATCTGGGCCGCCGCCCTCGAACGGCTCGAAATCGGCTCCGGTCGGCACTTTTCGGCGACAACCCAGGAATCGCTGGTGGCGGATCTGCAAGCCATCCTCACGCCGCAATGCGCCGCTCGTGCCCGCGAGGTCGCCGCCAAGATGACCAGGCCCGCCGAAAGCGCTGCCAGGGCGGCCGATCTGGTGGAAGAAGCGGCGTCCCGCGGGTAGCCACGTCGTCACGTCGTGCGGCGCTCATACACCGTCACCCGATCGTGCTGACCCCACCATTGAACGGGTTGGCGGGAATCGACCTCCGCCCAATCCCTGTCGAGGATCAGGTGCATCTCGTCATCGCCGGTGGCGCCGCCGCGGCCGTCGCCGACGTAGATGACGTGCTTTCCCCTGAAGGCCGCCAATATGCGGGCACCGACATCCTGGCCGTGGGGCGGCCACGAGAGGAACAGCGTCCGGTCGGGGTGCAGTGTCACCGCCTCGGCGCAGTCTTTCGCGGCGACCCCGGCATACAGGTCCTCGTCCTGCCAGCCATTGGTCACGAGTGCCGTGCCCGGGTTCAGGTCGTAGCACACGACGTCGACCCCCACCTGGCCAAGCAGGTAGGCCCAATAACCCGTGCCCGCGATCGGATCGACGAGCCCGCCGTGAGCGTGCTCGGCCACGAACGCCACGGTGTCCGGATCGGGGATGGTCCAGCAGTACTTCCTGACCAGCTTTTGCCGGTTCGGCGTGCGGGCCATGTTCTCTTCGACGGTGCGGTCCAGGCTGAAATACCCGACCACCGGGTTGCCTTCGGGGTCAGCGGTCTCGACGCAATCCTTGACCGCCTGCCAGTAGGGGTTGTCGATACTCACCCTCGGTACTCCCTCGCGCGGAGACTCACTTCTGTTGCTCATTCTCCGGCCAAGCGCGGCGTCATGCCGCCCAAGCGACGCCGAAGCTCGGCGCGCGGGCTGTTGGCTAATCGCCGTCGCCGAAGTTGGGCGGCGTGCGTCGGAAACAGTCGGGATAGGCCAAAATCGCGCTCGACGTGAGCTGCAGGGTGTCGCTCATGCTTGCGCCCATCTTCGCCGACATCTGTTGATTCACCTGCTCGACCGACTCACCCAATTGGAATAGCCGGCAGGTCTCGTGGGCGTTGTGCAATGCCAGCTGCGGGTCGGTGATCGTGTAGCCCAAGGACCGCATCTTATCGAGGAACCGCTGGTCATTAGCACTGTCGACACTTGACGGCGTCACGCTCTTCAGGGACCGGGTAGGCGCGGTCGGGGTGACCGGGACTTTGACGGTCACCGTCGTCGGCGCAGCCTGAACGGTGACCGTCGTCGGCGACGCCTGAACGGTGACTGTCGTCGTGGTGGGCGGCGCGGGCGACGCCACCAGGGAGGTCTGCACGACCACGGTTGCGGGCTGCGCCGCGGGTTCCGGTGACAGATTGTCTCGATGCGCCAGCATCACAATCAGACCGCCGATGCTGATGAGGAGTGCTATCGCGATCGCGCAACCCACGACCAGCACCGCGCGTCCCCATGCGGAATCCCATGAATGGCGGTTGAACAGGACCGTGTCCGCATCATCGCCAAGCGACCACGCCAGGTCCGGCGCGGACTCGCTGGCCGGTGGCACGAACGTAGTTTCAGCGTTGTCTGCCGCCAGGGTGGGCGGTAGCTCGTCAGCGTCGTCGTCGGTCATGGTGGTTCTCCTGTCCGCCCGTAGTGTGCACCGGGGCACCGACAACTTTCGGCGGGCTTCGTCAGCTCGACGGTCGTGCTTTGAGGCGAGTCGGGCCGCCCCCGCGGAGAGCGAGGGGCGGCCCAATCCACGCTGACTGCTAACGCGTTCGTCGGCGTTACTGCGGAGGTGGCGGCGGTGGTACGGCCCCACCGCACCCACCCTGCGGCGCCGGCTGCGGGACCGCTCCGCCACCCACGACACACTGAAGACCCGGCGAGAGGAGCCCGTACGGGTGGCCGATCATCGGCGCCCCGTACTGAATCGCGTGCCAGTACGAGCCATCGGGGTAAGGCACCCCGTCGCAGTAAGCGAGAGAAATCTGCGACCCCATCCCACCGCCGGGGCAATCCCGGCCTGCATGTTGGGCATGTGCGGGTCGGGGCAGGGTCGGCGAAGTCCGCGACGCACCATGGGTCGACTGTGCCTGGCTGCACCGTCTTGTCGATGAGCTGGGCGATGCCGGCGTCGTGAATCAGGCTGAAGAAACGAAACGCTCCATCAGCTATGAGCACCCGCCACTCAATAGAGTTTTCGACGACAGTAAGGGTCGGCGCTGCCGCCGAGCCGGGTGCCTCGCTGGCGCTCACGAGGCCGACGTTATTCGCGCACCCACTCCGGCCCTATCGGACACGCCGCGCGCAGGATCATCTCAGACGGTCCAGCTTGGCGGCGGCCTCGATGAGCGCGGCGGCGAGCTGGCGCGCCTGTTCGTATGTCAGTTCGCCGGCGTCGGGGGTGCAGCAAATGCACCGCGCGACGCGGCCGTCGCTGCTGATTGGAGGCCAAGAATTTTGACCTCGCGGGCGGGGTGGGTCCACGACGTGAACAAGCGCTCGTACTCGTCGTCGTCCCAGTCCGTCCAGTCTTCGATCTTTCCGCCCGCGTCGGCGGGCGGCGCAACGTTGGCGAGGTTGGGTGTCGTGGTCATGGGGCTGCCTCTCGTGTCGCGATCGCGACCCCGAGCTGTCTATCCCTATCTCATTGGGCACATATTGGGCATGGCGCCCGGCAGGTATTTCAAAAACCGCGTTTGAGCTGCATGAAATCTGGTGCGCGATACTGGGATTGAACCAGTGACCTCTTCCGTGTCAGGGAAGCGCTCTCCCGCTGAGCTAATCGCGCCAGGGGTCAAAAGCTGGAGGTGGAGACGGGAATCGAACCCGTGTGCACGGCTTTGCAGGCCGTTGCCTCACCACTCGGCCACTCCACCGCTGGGATTGATGCCACTTGCACCTTCGAGCGGATGACGGGATTCGAACCCGCGACCCTCACCTTGGCAAGGTGATGCGCTACCAACTGCGCTACATCCGCGCGCAACGGACGAGATCGTCGCCCGGTTGCGAAGGACGACGATAGTCCACGTGAGCGGGCGCACACAAATCTCTGGATAAGTTGCGGCTCTAGGCTAGCGGGTGCTCAGGAAGCCCGCAGCGCGTTCTGCGATGTCCGTCTCGTGCTAGTGTTCGACCTCGTTCGCCTCTCGGCGCCGGTCCCGTGGCTCAGTGGAAGAGCGTCCGCTTCACACGCGGAAGGTCGCTGGTTCGATCCCAGCCGGGACCACCAGTGTTTGCGCAGGTTAGGGATGTTTTTCCGGAGTTCGTGCCAGATATGCGCCAGATCGCGTAGCAAACCTCAACTGCATCGGCGCCGACGTCCGAGACCTACCCGCGCGCGCGGGACGCTATAACCCGTAATGCCTTGCCGCCCAACACTTTCGGCTGGCGAATCCTGTTGTGGCGCTTCGTCTTTCACGGAGGCTGGACTTATCCTCGGCCCACCTGGCGGCTGTCGGCAGCGGCTCGCGGCGGCTGTCGGCACGTTTGTGCTGGTCAGAGGGTTTTGGGATGCGAAACCCAATCCCTTGGCAGGGATTCGACATCAGCCACCGGAGCCCGGCGGCACTCGGTAGCCGTGAAGATGCAGTACGAGGAGCCTCAATGGTGTCCGGCCATGACGACCCATCCCAGTGGCCAGGTCACCTCGCGTGGCTCGCTGCCGCCGGGTGACATGCCGCAACCCGACGTAAACGTGCCGACCGGCTCGTTCACCGACAAGTGGTATGGCGAGTGATACCCAGATGTACTCTGCCGTTCCCGGACGCGCTCACCGCGCTCTGCGGTAGTTACGCAGCAGGCCGTGCAGGCTCAGCATCCGAACGCGGCCACCGTCCGGGACGGTGGCCACGACAAACATTCGCTCGCTGCGCCGCGGAGCTACTATCTCGTACCGGACGACGATGGTTCGGCCCTCATACTTGGACTCCCACCTGGTGCCCGTGTAGTCGTCGCAGGTCGTCACTTCAGGCTGTGTGGATACGAACGACATGCGCTCCTCCTCACGGACATGGACCGACCCGCAAAGCGACCGCCGCGGCTGCGGTGACGTCCGGCCGCAGCGATCATGGGCTGACACGGTACAAACTGGTGATTATGTTTTACATCCATCTACATACTAGATGGATGATCTGGATCGTGCAACAAACTTCTGGTATTGCACTCAATCAAGAGGATGGTCCTGGCGCGCCACATCGTCGAATCACGGCCACCGGACTGTCCCCGGCGTCGTATTCGGGAACCGTGTCATGGCTGGCCACCCTCGCTTTCGTCGTCGAGATGGGTGTCGTGCAGAAAGGCCTCGTGACCGCCGGGGGCATGGAAGGGGGGTCCGGGGTTGCCGCCAATGCCCGGCACCGGGTTGGCAGGCATCGTATTGGACCCATATCCCGTAGCCGGGGAAGATTGCTGTCGTGGCCGACGAGGCCGAAGCGATCCGGCTAGCCAACGATTCGGCCTATGGTCTGTCCGCCACGGTATGGACCTCCGACGAGAAGCGCGGCGAACGAGTGGCCCGCCAACTCGAGGTGGGAGCGGTCAACATCAACGACGTTGCCTCGAACGCGCACGCCTACGCGGTTCCGATGGGCGGCTGGAAGCAGTCGGGCATCGGTACGCGAGCCGGCGGCGCCGACGGAATCCGCAAATACTGCCGCCAGCAGGCCATCACGTCACCGCGAATTCCCACGGCCGCGAAGGAACTGCTGTGGTATCCCGCCTCACCGCGCAGGGTGAAGGTTGCACTTGGCGTCTTGCGAGCGGGCGGCGCCCGCGGCCTGCGCCGATTCGGGATCACGCCACGCGCGAAAAAACCGCGCGATGAAGTATCAAACTGCGGTGTCCGCAATAAAGGTCGAAGCGCGCCTCGCTGGAAACAGGCGATTGATTAGGCGATACAGACATCTTCCGACCCCTACCCCAACAACGACCACGATCAACTGATCGACGGCTCCCGAGGTCGACAGATGCAAGCTGCTGTCGGAATGGTGACTGGCCTACCCAAGATGGCTCAGCCTGCCGAGCAGGCGTTGCGGGCGTGGGCGAGTCGGTAGGAGGTGCTGCCGGTTTCGATGATCTGCCCAGCCAACGTCGATCGGTCCACGATGGCCGCAAAGTCGCGGATCGGTGAATGTCTTTGTCCAGGATGATGATCGGCGGCTGAGTTAGATCACTGTTAGGCGAAGCGCCGCCGGCGCGTTTTCGGGCACGATCGGATTGCGGGGCAGGACCGGCGACACCCGCTGATAAGTGGAGCCTACTGGAGGGCGTGGGTCGGGTTCGCCCTTGTTGGGCCAGAGCGCGACCGCCCGCTCCGATAGCGCTGTGATGGTCAACGAGGGGTTTGCGCCGAGATTCGCCGCAATAGGGGAGCCGTCGATCACGTGCAGGCCGGGATACCCATATAGCCGCTGATAAGGGTCAACGACGCCGGTCGCCGGTGAATCACCGATAGGACAACCGCCAATGAAATGTGCTGTGGTTGGGATGTTGACGATGTCGTTGTACAGGCCCCGTGGATCGCCGTCGATCTTGTCGGCTACGCGCCGGGCGACGTCGTTTGCGGTCGGAATCCAGTTTGGGTTGGGCTCACCCGTGCCTTGGCGGGAGGTCATCTTCGTGCCGAGAAGGCCGCGCTTGAGATAGGTGGTCAGCGAGTTGTCGAGATCCTGCATGACAAGCAGCGCCAACCCCCGCTCGGTGAACTTGCGAATATTAAAGGTCCGAGCGAACGCACCTGGGTGGCGCAAGTTGATCAACGCCCATTTGGCGAGGCGGTGCTTGTCGCCGTCCACCAGGATTGTGGTGAGCAGTGCCATCGCGTTGCTGCCCTTGCCGCCGCGGAAGGCCTCGATGTGGGTGTTCGCATCAGGGTGGATCGATGACGTCCCGGCGATGCCTTGGGCCAGGTCGGTTCGCGAGCGGGAGATGGCAGCCAGGGCAGCCTCCGAGTTGGTTCGCGCCAATTCGCCCAGCCGTGGCGATATCCGCGGTAGCGAACCGCTGGCTCGTAGTCGGTGCAGCAGATTTTGCGTGCCGATCGCGGCGGCGGAAAACACAACCTGATCGGCCCGCCATGTCCGGCGTTGCCTGCGTACCCACCGTCCGCTGTGAACGGTTTCGACTTCGTACCCACCGCTCGGTGATTCGCGCACATCGACGACGGTTGTCATGGGATGAATCTCTGCGCCAGCTTTTTCCGCGAGATACAGGTAGTTGCGCTCGGTGGTGTTCTTGGCGTTGTGCGGGCATCCGGTCATGCACTGGGCGCAGAAGACGCAGCCGGCGCGATCGGGTCCCACACCACCGAAGTAAGGGTCGGGCACCGTCTTACCGGGCTCACCGAAAAACACACCCACCTGAGTCGGGTGAAATGTGTCTCCAACACCTAGGTCGTCGGCGACGGACTTTAAGACCTCGTCTGCTGGTGTCAATCTCGGATTCGTGGCCACGCCAAGCATGCGCTTGGCCTGGTCGTAGTACGGCGCCAATTCGGCTTTCCAGTCCGTGATCGATGCCCACTGCGGATCGTTGTAGAACTGTTCGAGCGGCTCGTAGAGGACGTTGCCGTAGATCAACGAACCCCCACCCACGCCGACAGCCGACTGAATAAGGACGTTCTTCAGTACGGTCATCTGGAGGGGGCCGATGAGGCCGAAATGCGGGTGCCACAAGGATTTTCGCAAATGCCAGTTGTTGGGCGGGTAATCCTCCAGGCGCCAGCGGGCGCCCTTTTCGAGCACGCCGACGCGATAGCCCTTCTCAGTCAAGCGAAGAGCAGCGACGGAGCCGCCGAAACCCGAACCGATCACAATAACGTCATAATCGGGACCCATCTGGTGCTTCCTCTCACGCAAAATCAGTCAGCGCAACGTGGTCGGCGCTCACAATCGGTGACTGCGAAGCCACGCACGGATTCGTTCGGCCATGGCAGTCCATCCAGGCTCGAGCATGAACCTGACTCGCTGCGTGGGCATCGATCGACGGCAATCGAGCCTGTGCGTTAGTTGCGATGACGCAGAGAATATCTTCTGGCCGGGCAGTGAATGGCTCGAATTGAGCAAGCGGTGTTGCAGGGCAGGCACCTCAAACCAGCTCACGCGCTGGCACTAACGCACGTCGGTTACATGTGCACCACGGAACAGCCCATGCCTCGACAACTACACATGGCTCTGAGGTTTCGACCAGCTCAAACCACCCGATCAGGTGATGTCATTACAGATAAGCCGGCAGAATGTGTGCTGGCTGTCAGATCCTCGTCGGCGATGCCGCGGCGGGGCCGAACCCCGTCTCAAAGACGGCGAAAGGCTCGCACGATAGCCTGCCCCGACACCCCGCAACGCGACCGTCCACGGGCATGGCCGCGGGTCGCATAGCGCTCAACGGTTCGGCGCCTCCAAGATGCGGGGGCACCGAAACGAGTGCAGCCGTCTGGCGACATGCACCTCGGCAAGGAGAACCAAGCGAACGTAACGGGGGAAATATCCGCGCGGCAAGTCCAGGCTTCTACGCGTTTTCGCTGATGTTTTGGGCCGCGTGGTGCCCGCATGCTGGCTAGCATGAGCGGGATTGATCCGCGCGTGGACGCGCCGCTGGTGAACTGGAGCGAGCTGGGCGTGAGCGGGGTTTTGCCGACCGGCACGGTGACGCTGCTGTTGGCCGACGTCGAGGGCTCCACGCGGCTGTGGCAGACCCAGCCCGAGCAGATGACCGCCGCGATCGCGCGACTCAACCAGGTCGTCTGTGACGTCGTCGCCGCACACGACGGTGTGCGCCCGGTCGAGCAGGGTGAGGGCGACAGTTTTGTGGCGGCGTTCGCCCGTGCCTCGGATGCGGTCGCGGCTGCCCTGGAGTTGCAGCGCGCACCGCTGGCCCCGATCCGGCTGCGCATCGGGGTCCATACCGGTGAGGTCCAGCTGCGCGACGAAGGCAACTACGCCGGCCCGACGATCAACCGGACCGCGCGGCTGCGCGATCTCGGGCATGGGGGCCAGACCCTACTGTCGGGCACCACTGAGGATTTGGTGGTCGATCGGCTCCCCGCCGATGCCTGGTTGACCGATCTTGGTAGCCATGCGTTGCGTGATCTGCCTCGCCCCGAGCGAGTGGTGCAGCTGTGCCATCCCGACTTGGTCAACGAGTTCTCCGCATTGCGCACGCCGAAAGCCGTTGCAGCAAATAATCTTCCGGTGCAGCTCACCAGTTTCGTGGGCCGCGACGCGCAGCTGACCCAGCTGCGGGAGCTGCTGGCCCAGAACCGGGTGGTGACGTTGACCGGCGCGGGCGGGGTGGGTAAAACCCGGCTGGCGATCCAGGTCGCGGCCCAGATGGCCGGCGAGTTCGGCCAGTTTCCTGAAGGGGTGTGGTATGTCGATCTGGCGCCGATCACCGACCCCGAGCTGGTGGCGGTGACGGTGGTGCGTGCACTCGGGCTGCCCGATCAACCGGGCCGCTCCACCATGGACACCCTGCTGCGGTTTGTTCGCGATCGTCAGATGCTGGTGGTGCTGGACAACTGCGAGCATCTGCTGGATGCCAGCGCCGAGCTGGTTGTGGCTGTGCTGAGTGGGGCGGCGCGGCTGACGTTGCTGGCGACCAGCCGTGAGGCGATCGGGGTGGCCGGTGAGGTGAGCTGGCGGGTGCCGTCGCTGTCGCTGGCCGATGAAGCCATCGCGTTGTTCACCGACCGGGCCCGCCGAGTTCGCCCCGACTTCGCCGTCAGCGACGACAACGTTGCGGTGGTAGGCGAGATCTGCGCGCGCCTCGACGGTTTGCCGCTGGCGATCGAGCTGGCCGCGGCACGGGTGCGCGCTTTATCACTGGCCGAGATTCTTGACAGCCTCCATGACCGGTTCCGGTTGTTGACCGGTGGGGCGCGCACCGCGGTGCGCCGCCAACAGACCCTGCGTGCCTCGGTGGACTGGTCGCACACCCTGTTGACCCAGCCCGAACGGGTCTTGTTCCGTCGGCTGGCCGCATTCCTGGGCGGCTTCGACTTCGACGCCGCCCAAACGGTCGCCAGCGGTGGTGAGGTCGAGCGCTATCAGGTGCTCGATCAGCTCACCCTGCTGGTGGACAAATCGCTGGTGGTCGCCGACGACAGCGGAGGCCGCACCCGCTACCGGTTGCTGGAAACGGTGCGCCAATACGCGCTGGAAAAACTCGGCGAATCCGGCGAGGCCGACGCCGTGCGGACGCGCCACCGCGACCACTACACAGCGATGGCGGCCGTGCTCGACGCCCCGGCAGGCAGTGATTATGAGCAGCGCCTCGAGCAGGCCGACATCGAGATCGACAACCTGCGCGCCGCGTTCGGGTGGAGCCGCGAAAACTCCGAAGTCGAGCTGGCGTTGGCGCTGGCGTCCTCGCTGCAACCGCTGTGGCAAGCGCGAGGCCGCATCCGGGAAGGGCGGGCCTGGTTCGACACCGCGCTGGCCGACCTCGACGCGCAGCACCCCGGGGTGGCGGCCGCGGTGCGCGCCCGGGCGCTCGCCGACCAGGCGGTGCTTGATACTTGGGCCGGCGCCGCCGCGAGGATGGATCAGGCCGAACAGGCCCTGGCGATCGCGCGCGAGGTCGATGACCCGGCCCTGCTGGCCCGGACATTGACCGCCTGCGGGTTTTGCGCCGGCACGGGCTATAGCGCCGAGGTGGCCCGGGCATGCTTCACCGAGGCGCTCGGCCTGGCCCGGGCGTTGGACGATCGGTGGCGGCTCAGCCAGATCCTCGCCCTGCAGGCGATGGGCGCCCACACCGCGGGTGACCTCATCGGCATGCGCGCGGCCGCCGAGGAAGGACGCGACCTCGCCCACGCAATCGGCGACCGGTTCAACTCGCGTGTGTGCCGTTTTTGCCTCGGGGCGGCGCAGTGGGTGAGCGGCGATCTGGCCGGAGCCACCACGCAGTCCGGCGAGGTGGCGACCGAAGCCGAGGAGGCTCACGACGAGATGTGGAGGGTGATCAGCCTTGGCGGTCAGAGCCTGGCACTCGCACACCGGGGTGAGGCGGCCGCGGCCCACGCGGTGGCTGAGGCGACCCTTGAGGGCGGCGCGAAGCTTTCCGAGAGGTACGCGGCATTCGGGCACGCAGTGGTGGGATTCGCGGCCCTGGCCGCCGGGGATGGCGCGGCGGCGCACGAGGCGCGCGAGGCCGCCCGACAGGACATGGTTGTCGTGAGTGGTGCGACGGCGGCAGGGCAGCGTGTCTGGAATGCCGAGGCCGCGCTGGCAGACCGGGATCTCGCCGCCTCCCGCCGCTGGGCCGACGACGCAGTCGCGTCCACGACCGGCTGGTGGCTGATGTGGGCGCTGACCACACGCGCCCGCGTGGCGATCGCGGCGGGTGAGCCAGACCAGGCCGAACGCGACGCCCATGACGCGCTGACGTGCGCCGCCGAAATCAAGGCATACCTGCTCATCCCGGACATCCTCGAATGCCTCGCCGCTCTGGCCAGCCAGGACGACAGTCACCGCGAAGGGGCCCGCCTCTTCGGCGCAGCAGAGAGCATCCGGCAAGGCATGGGCGCAGTCCGCTTCAAGATCTACGACGCCGGCTACGAAGCCTCGGTGGGGGCGCTGCGAGACACGATGGGCGAGAAGGAGTTTGACTCCGCATGGGCCGAGGGCACCGCCCTGTCGACCGAGGAAGCCATCGCCTACGCGCAGCGCGGCCGCGGCCAACGCAAACGACCCACCAGCGGGTGGGCATCACTCACCCCGACCGAGCGCGACGTCGTGCGACTGGTCAGCGAAGGACTCGGCAACAACGACATCGCCACCCGGCTTTTCATCTCCCCGCGCACCGTGCAAACCCACCTCACCCACGTCTACACCAAACTCGGCCTCACCAGCCGCGTGCAACTCGTCCAAGAAGCAGCCCCGCCACACTTAAACCCACTTAAACCCAGATCCCCCAAGACTTTCCGCGAGAGCGGATTCTCGGGCCACTAACGACTAACGGTCTTGCATCGACTTCGCCTACCCAGCGTCGCACCCCACGGTGTCACCGAATCGCAATGTGCGTCACTGTTCTCACTGCTTTGGGGCGGCAACCAGGCCCCGCTGGCCCGGCGACGACCGGCCCCACCCCAATCCCGGTGGCCACCACCACGTCGGCTCGCCCACGAAGCAAGCGGGAAGGCCGGCGTGATGGAGGTCAGGCACTCAGCGTGGACGCGAGGGAGATCACCGACACTGTGTTGCTGGTGCCGTTGGTGATGTAGAGGTGACCGCCAGCGACGGCCTCGCCGCGGTGACGTAGACATGGGCAGCCCCGACCCGAGCACCTGGGCGATCCCGGCGAAGGCGTATGACACAGCCACCTGGATCACCAAGCGCGACGTGGACACCTTCCTGGCCGAGTCGGGGCGCTCGGAGTTCTCCTTGCGGCTGTTGATCGCGACGACCAACTGGATTGGGCGTACCGCCAAGCATGCCCTAGTCGCCGGGCGCGGCGCTCCAGTCGATCGCGAGGTCGCGATGTTCGATCAGGTCGCGCACACCCGTGGGCCCGAGCCGCTGACGGAACGCCTGCACCGTGTAGCCGATCACGATCGCCTCGGTGCGCGCACGCACCGTTGCCGAACGTGGCAGGCCGAACAGCGGGCCGATCTCGCCGAAGTAGTCGCCCGCGGTGGCCACCTTCAGTAACTCCTCACCGCCGCCGGCCAATTCGCGCACGATCTCAAGCTCGCCGTCGGTGACGACGTAGATGAGATCTCCTATCGTGCCCTGCTCGAACACCACCGAGTCCGGCGCAAGCCGCACGATTTCGGGTGTCCGGTTTGTCGACGCGAACTGCGGCACCAGCTCCACGACGCGGTCGGCGAGCGGCAGCATTCGGGTGTCGTGGGTGGCGACCACCACCACCCGATCGCCCGTCGCGAGTTCGCGGATGAGTCGTAACACTTCCTCGACTTGGATGAAGTCGAGGTGCGCGGTCGGTTCGTCGGCCAGGATCAGCGGCGGGTCGAGCGCGACCGCCCGCGCGACCGCGACCCGTTGTTGCTGTCCGCCGCTTAGGTCGCCCGGCCGGTGCGTCATGCGGTCTTGCAGACCGACGCGCGTCAGCAGCTCCTCGGCCCGCCGTCGCGCGGCGCCGCGGGACATTCGGGCCGCCCGCATCGGCACCATCACGTTCTCGATCGCGTTCAGGCTGGGCACCAGGTTGAACGCCTGGAACACGATGCCGACGGTGCGGCGCCGGTGCAGCGACAACGCGCGGGCGTCCAGCGCGGTGATGTCGACGTCGCCGAACGTGATCCGGCCAGAGGTCGGGCTCAGGATGCCGCCGAGGCACGACAACAACGTCGTCTTCCCGCAGCCGCTCGGTCCGAGCAGAATCGCAAGTGAGCCCGCGCTCACCTCGAGGTTCAGGTGGTCGATCGGACGGACCGCGTACCCACCGCTGGAGTACTCGACCACGAGATCCTGAATGCGCAAATCACCCACCGGTCACGGGCCTCCGAACGCCAGCGCGGGATCGACCGTCACCGCGCGCCGCAATCCGGCGGCGCTCGCCAGCAGCCCGATCACGATCGCGATGACGGGAAGCGACAAGAAGGCCGACACCGGCACCACCACGCGCATCGGGAACAGCGGTGCGAGCGCGACCGAGAGCAGCGCACCCACTACCGCCGCGACGATCGCGACCAGGATCGCCTGCAACGCCAGGCCGCCGAGCACCGAACGCGTCGAGACGCCGACCGCCTTGAACACCGCGAAGTCACGCGTACGCTCCAGCGCAGACAGGTAGATCACCGAGCCCACGATCAACGCGGCCACGATCCACAGCAGCAACGCCAAGATCGTGATCGCCCCATACGCCGGCTTCATCGGTCGCAACAGGTCATCGACTGCGCCGTGCCGGTCGACGGCCCGGTAGCCATCGGGGATATGGGCTGGCGTTCCGCGCAGACCGATCGACGAGATCAGCGGCTGTCCTGAGAACACGGCCTGCTGGGCGCCGGCAACGGTAAGGAATACGTTGGGCTGTTTCGCTTGCGTGGTGGAATTGTCGACGATTCCAACGATGCGCACTGAGCGGGAACCGATCTCGAGCTGATCGCCCACGTGTCGGCCCAGTGTGCTCGACACCGCGATCTCGTCAGGGCCGGACGGTGCCCGGCCGTTCGATACGGGCGGCATCCCCGGACCCCCCTCCGGCGCGCCGAACAGGTTCATGTTGCGCGGCGAGCCGCCGGCTTTCCCCGTCGCGGCCGAGTACACGAGCGGGACCGCATCCGCGACGCCCGACACCCGCGAGGCCACCTGGACCTGGTCCGCGGGGAACGGTGACGAGCCCAGAAACGGCCCGTTAGCGCCCGCCCTGATGAGGAATGTGTCAACACCCAGTGAGTCGACCGTGTGCTCGGCCTCGACGCGGAATCCATTAGAGAGCCCGGTCAGGACCAGCGTTATCGCGAACACGACGCCGGTGGCCAGGGTCGCGATGATAAAACGTCGCCGTCGCCACTGCAGGTCGCGCAACGCCGCGCTCAGCACTGGCAACTCCCCCAACCGCTCATGGCCAAGACCTTACCGACCTGCCAGGGTGAGCCACGAGAGTTCGAGATAACCTAGTCCACCGACCACGAGGCGGTGACCCGCGAGAAGCGCATCAAGGCGATCATCGCCAATTCACTGGTGCCTGAGTGCCGGATGACCATCCTGATGGCTGCCGGAGCCGACCCTGACCACCCCGATATCTCGCAGGTCGACACCTCATCCCCCACCGGTACGTATCTTGGGAACGACTTTATGTGGCGTTGCGGCTTTGGAAATCGACCGCTCAGCGAGCTAGCCGAGTTCTTGGACCGTATGAGCTTGTGGGGTCTTGAGGACGAGATTCAAACGGCGGTGGCCTGCGCGACGCCGTCGCTAAACAGCTCACCACACGATCAGCGGCAGGCGGACCGCTGCACCGGGATTCCGCCGACTGCACTGAACGCCGCTATGCCACCAACGTCAACCGGGCATTGCTCCACAAAAGCATCATCGACAAGTACCTTGCCCGCGAGAACCCGCGCCGCGACGGCCGCTCAGCAATCATCACCGCGGGCGCCCCAGGATCGGGAACGAGCTCGATGCTGCGCGCCCTGGTCCCCGATCTCGACGACTACCGCATCATCGACGCCGACAGCGTCAAGGACGACCTCATCGAGCAGGCACTCGACGACGGCATCTACGACCATCTGCTCGCCGAGGTTCTCGCCGACGGATATGCGTTGGCGCCCCGCGAACTCGCCTCGCTCGTACATCTGGAATCCGTGAAGCTGGCCGATCAGATTCGACGAATCTGCGTCATCCGCAAGGAAAACGTCGTCATCGAAGGCACACTCACCTGGGCGGGCCAGGGACCGAAAATCTACCGCGAGCTCGCCGACTCCTCTGAATACACCGACATCGAGGTGTACGGAGTCGAGATCGGAGCAGCGGCAGCCCGCGAGCAAGCCGTGATCCGCTGGTGGAAGGGCCGTCTCGACTGGGTAAACGGTGCTGATCGGCTCGGGGGCCGATTCACCCCTGCCGACGCGATCGACGTCTGCTACCCAAAGCCCGGGGATTCCGTATGCACCACCCACGCATTGCAATTCATCGACACCGCGCAGTCCGGCGAAATCCCTTACGTGCATGTCACCATCCTGCGGAGGCAGACCACCGGCGCGCTCGAGGTGGCCGATGAACAGTTCTACCGCCAGTAACGTCGGACGCTCGGGGCCCCAAACGCGGACCATCCCGCTGCCCTGATGTCCGGCACCTGCCTCGGCTTTGTCAGTGCCAGGTTATTACGGCGTGCTGTGGGACCCCCGCCGGTTAATCGGGACGTATGCTGGGTTCGGCGATGTGTTCCAGCCAATACGCCATTTGATCGGCCACAGTCAATGTCGTTGTGGCTATAGGGATTCCGCGGCGTTGTTGGTCACGTAGCCTGTTCAGCTCGTTGAGAGCCTCGCGCTCGGTGGTTGATCGCGCTTATCGAACGTCCCCACCTCTTATGTTGCGTCGAATTCGTACGCTACGTCGATTTAAAACGTACAGTACATATCACTGCCGGTGAGCTGCGGAAACGCGAGTATTTCGTACTTTACGTTTTATTTCTTTCCAGCGTACACATTTGCTGGACCCGCTGTCGGACTCCGCACACAACGATGGGATTCGCCCACGACGCTGCGGTGGTGCCGATAGGGGGCCGCGATAAAAGTAGGATTCAGTCCTACTCAACAATGGAGGTCGCTGATGCGAACGACGCGGCAATTGAGCATCACACTCCCAAACGACATGGCTGAAGCGCTCCGCGAGCGGGTGCGCTCAGGGGAATACGCCAGCGAAAGTGAGGTGATCCGCGAGGGCCTGCGGGCATTGTTCGCCCGCGATCACGCTGTTGAAGCCTGGCTTCGTGACGAGGTTGCCGCCGCGTACGACGCCGTGGTCGCCGACCCTTCGTGCGCCGTCACTGCGCAGAGGGTGCGGGCGCGGCTGGCCGCCGAGCAGGCCGGGAGCGTGTGAGTCCCAGCGTCGTCTTCACGCCCGAGGCGGAAGATCAGCTCGCCGAGCTGTACCGCTATATCGCCGCCGCGGGGTCGGCCGAAGTCGCGGCGCGCTACACGGAGGCGATCGTCGCTTACTGCGAGGAGCTGGCCGCATACCCGCATCGCGGCAGCGCGCGCGACGACATCAGGTCTGGACTGCGCACAATCGCCTTCAGGCGACGGGTCGTCATTGCGTTCGCTGTGTTGGACCAGACCGTGGCGATCATCGGCGTCTTCTACGGCGGGCGCGATGACGCGGCGGTTCTGAGTGATCCAGAGGGCGCCTGGGGAGTAGCCGACTCGGCCACGTGTCAATTAGGGTCCAGCATTGTCACGTCGCGTAACAGGCCAGGGCATATCCGCAGCACACGGAGGGCCGGCCTAACGACGCAGGAAGATAAAACCCGCAGTTCAGAGCCTGTTTCCCCAGGTTCGGTGCGGGGTTCGGGTCCCCTTAGCTCCACCGAGAGGAACTGCTCGCCGATGATTCCGGTCGACATGGCAACCTTGCCTCTGCTGGGCGGGCATCATCGTCCCATGGCAGGCGCCCAGACTACCGTGTTCACCGCGCGCCGGGTGATCACTATGGACTCGACTTTGCCCGAGGCCACCGCGGTCGCGGTGTCCGCTGGCCGGATCACTGCCGTTGGCGCACTCAACGATCTGCGTGAGGCCACCGTCGTCGACGACACCTTCGCCGGCGCTGTGATCTGCCCCGGGCTGATCGACCAACACCTGCATCCGCTGCTCGGGGCCACCACCCTGGTCACTGAGGTGATCGCCACGGAGGACTGGGTTTTGCCTGGCAAGACGTATCTGGCCGCGCGCTCGTCCGCCGACTACCAAGAGCGGATCACGGCCGCCGAACGGGCGCTGACCGACCCCGGCGAATGGCTCTTCTCCTGGGGCTATCACAAGTTGTGGCATGGCCCCCTGGACCGGTCCGCGCTGGACGGCGTCAGCGCCACGCGGCCAATCGCAGTGTGGCAACGCTCGTGTCACGAGTGGTATCTCAACACCGCGGCTATCGACGCGCTCGGCTTCACTCCCGCTGACATGGCAGATCATAGCCCGGCCAGTGAGATGGTCGACTTCGAGGCCGGGCATTGGTGGGAAACCGGGATGAATCTGTTGCTGCCCAAGCTTTCCCCCGTTTTCCTGAGCCCCGAGCGAGTGACTGCCGGACTAAAACAACTGGTGGCTTACCTACACCGCAACGGTGTTACGGCCATTAACGAACCGGGCATCATGTGGGACCTGGAACCCTGGGGGCTTTACCAGCATATCCTTGGTGCCACCGAAACGCCCTTTTTGTCAACGTTTCTCGTGGACGCCCGTGGCCAGGCCGAGTCGGGCATGGATCCCGCCGCCGCCATCGCCGACGCCGAGGAGCAGGTCGCGAGGGCATCGAGCGGCAAGGTGCGGCTGTTGCCCAAGCAGGTCAAGCTGTTCGCCGACGGGGCGATCATCAGCCAGTTGATGCAGATGCGCGATCCGTATCTGGACGACGACGGCAACCCCGACCTATGCCACCACGGTGAATGGATGATGCAGCCGGAGGTGTTTCGCGCGTTCGCCAAGGTCTACTGGGACGCGGGCTGGCAGCTGCATGTCCACGTTAACGGCGACGCGGGACTGGATCTGGTGCTCGACACCGTCGAGCAATGCATGGACGACTATCCTCGAACCGACCACCGCACCGTGATCGTGCACTTTGCCAACTCCACCGAGGAGCAGATCGATCGGATCGCCCGCCTCGGCTGCATCGTGTCGGCCAATTCGTACTACCCAGTTGGTTTCGGCGACCAGTATGCGGCTCACGGGCTAGGGGCCGATCGTGCCGACACGATGGTGCGGGCGGCGTCGGTGTTGCGCCGCGGCATTCCGCTGTCGTTTCACTCCGACCTGCCGATGGCACCGGCAGCTCCTCTGACCCTGGCCTGGTGTGCGGTCAACCGGCGGACGCCGAGCGGCCGGACCGCAGGACCGGAGCAGTGCATCTCGGTGCACGACGCCCTGCGCGCTGTGACGATCGAAGCGGCCTACTCATGGCGAATGGAGGACGAGCTCGGCAGCATCACGCCCGGCAAGCTGGCCAACTTCACGGTGCTCGCCGAGGACCCCTACGCGGTGGAACCACTGCGGTTGAAAGACATCGCTGTGCTGGGCAACGTCTACGAAGGACGCTGGTTTCCGGTGCCGGCCGGCTGTTCATAAACGTCAGCGTCAAACTCGACGGGACAACGAAAATGACGGCTCGCATCTGGTGACCATTGGTAGGCCTTCATCCCGTCGACCGCACGACCAACCAACCGGCAAACGGCTTTGTCGCGTTATCTCGGGCACCCTAAACACCAGGAATTGTCACGGCGTTGTCACGCGCCGGGTGACTTATCGGAAGAGACACCGCGACGACCATGGACATGGACAACGTCAGGGTCCATCGCTGGGACGACAGGCAACACATCGGGAAACCACTACACGGACTGGGGGTCAAGTGGTCGCAGGTTCGGGAACATGAGCGCTGCCCGCGTTGCGTTGGCGAATGCGAGGTCTATTCGAGGGTAGTGGGCTAACTGCGGTCGGTGCGGCAATGGAACCCTGGCAAGCGGAGGAGTTCCACCGTCGCACCCCATACCGGTTATGATCATCGGCGCGTTGCAGAGGTTTTCCCTGCTGGACTGTCCAGGCCGGATAGCCGCGATCGTCTTCACCCAAGGCTGCGGCTTCCGCTGTCCGTTCTGCTTCAACCGGGAACTGGTACTCGAGGAGTACTTTTGCCCGCCCATACCCGAGGCGGAATTGTTCGAGTTCCTGCGCTGCCGCGCCGGGCTGCTGGAGGCAGTGGTGGTCACCGGCGGCGAACCTACCGTGCACACAGACCTGCCCGCATTCCTCGGTCGGATCAAGGCGCTCGGATATCTGGTCAAGCTGGATACCAACGGCAGCCATCCCGAAACGGTGCGGGAGATCATCGATGGAGGCGCCGTCGATTACATCGCCATGGACGTCAAGGCGCCGTGGCACAAGTACGAGCAGCTGTGCGGCGTCGCAGTGGATGTTGAGAAGGTCAGGGAGAGCGTGGAACTGATTGCCCGCAGCGGCCTGAAGCACGAATTCCGCGCCACAGTGGTGAAGATGCTGCTGAGCGAGGCCGATCTCGCTGCCATCGGCGAGGCGCTGAAAGACAAGGGCCCTTGGCACCTACAGCCTTTCATCCCCACCGACACCGTTCTGGACCCTGGTCTTCGCGGTCACAGGACCTGACGCGTTGCGTCGCCCACAAAACTACGCACCGAGGTGCCGATCAGCAGGCGGCCCTGGTTGCGGCGGTGTCGATTAATGTCCCCGCCCCACTTCGGAAGCTGTGGTCGTATCCGCCACCCGCAGTTGCTGGCGTTCGGTGCGCCAATCCGCGCCAAAGTTGTTCGGGCCCTGGAGTGTTCCTGCGGTCAACGGGATGATCACTGTTTGCTGGCCGACGTACTGCGGTCACCGTAGGATGCAGTCGCCACAGGTTGCGCTGTGGTCGTTGGCGATACGGTAGATCAGACAGCAGCTGCGTCGTCGGAACAGCGGTCCTGCCCAAAGAGCGCCGCCGTCGATGCGGGGGTCGGTCAGGATGGCATCGGCTGCAGCGTGAGCTGCCATTGTCAGGTCGCCTCGAGCGGTGGAGATCTGTTGGGCGGCGCTGTTGGACGCTGACCCGACGTTGCCCCAAAGCACCCGGTGGCTCACCGCGTAGCGTTCGGCAATCGCGGCGGTGATCGCCTCGACCGCGGGTGCTGCGCCGGCGACCTCAATCGTTGACCTCGGAGTAATCGACAGTGGGTAGGGCCCGCCCAGCTCGTTTTGCCACCACAAATGATCAAGCGACAACGAGGCCTGGGGGTAACCCAGCGCGATCGCCCCCATGGCGGGCGCCAGAAGTCGGGCAATCAGCCCAAGATGAGCGACAGAGGCCGCGACCCGAATCTCGACATCAGCGGGCTGCCTGCCAGCGCGCTGGGCGAGAGCCGTCCGAACCGCATCGACGCGGGCTGGCAACGCTCCATTCTCTCCCATGAGCGCGGTCATCGGCTGCCACGGCGGCGGCTTTAATTCGCCAGGCACGTGGGTCTCGACGGCGAAAAAAGGCCCTAACGCCCTCAATTCGCTGGATAGCGCCCGGTACCGCGACAGACCCCTCTGCGTCACGACATACCGGCCGAAGCCGTTTCGTCCACCGTCATTGGACGCGTGGTATGCCCGACCAGACGGTCGACGAGCGCACCGAAGACCAATGCGATCGTGGTCCAGACCAACACCTGGTTGAGCAGTGAATACCAGCGGAATTTCCACAGGACATCAGCGTCGAAGCCGGAGTAGATGGCCTGCCCGGGCGCGATGGTCCTCCCGTCAACCGACAATGGCCTCGACAAGATGTTGGTAATCGGCTGCGGGGTCTCCGTGGTAGCCGGGGCGAAGCCGAATTGATCGGCGTGCGCGGCGTTGGCCGACAGTTCTCCGAGTGACGGCATCACCGCAAGCAGTACGCCGTAGAGGACCAAGAATCCCGCCGCGGCGATCAGCGTCGCCCGGAACGACCCCATCCGCCTGGACAGCCGATGGGCGACAAATGCCCCAAGCCCCAACAAGACCAGCGATGCGGCGACCATTGTCAAATACAGTTGCCCGCGGGTCACGATCGTGAAGGTGTGCCCGATGGCGGGAGGGTTGGCGGGGTACTTCGCGAACGGCAGCAGAAAGACACCGAGAAAGCCGAACCCGGAGAGCAGCCACGCCAGGGTTTGCGGGCGCACCGCGAGACGGCCGTGCAGCACCAGGTAGGCCACCGCCACGAGTGCACCCATCGCCACCGAGAAGACGATGATGCCGGTGGTGAGACCGACCGTGGACTGCATGCTCCGACTGAATATTTCCGGCCCTTCGGGAGCCACCGGTCGCCCTGCCGCCGTGTTCAACGCTGCCAGGATGGCGGTGCGACGGGATTCGTAGTCGATCGACTTGGCGATTACGGGCTCAGCCCAAATACGGGCGAAGACGACGCCGAACACTCCGGCGATCAGTCCGGCGAGGGCTCCGCGCCCGATGACCCGGGTCTCCATTGGTCCCCTTGATCAGTGGCAGGGGAAGCCGAGGAAGTGTCGCGCGTCATGCACCCACTCGTGGACCACCATGGTCTTGCCGAACACCGAGACCATGCCCTCGTCGATACCGACGAAGTAGTAGGCCAACAGCGCCAGGAGAACCGTCACGCCGAGCAGCACCGTTACCCGGCCCTTCGACAGGGCTTCGGGGGAGACACCCACGCGGGGACTCGGTACGGAAACCGGAATGCTTGCCAAGAGAAACCTCCTTCAGGAGTTGTGCGCCCCTAGACGGACCAGCGTGATGGCGGCGAAAGATCTGACTTACCCGTCAAACGGCGGGTTTACAGTGGCGCAACCGTCCCGGACTCTCACCGGGTTCCATGCACCGCCATCCAGACCTAGAGAAACACCCCGAGAATGGCACGTCAAGCGGGATCCGTTCGGATTAGCGTTGGTCGAGCCAGGCGGCCAGCGACCGGCCGGCTTCCAGCACGTGGCGTTCGGCGATGGAACGGGCGTGCTCGGAGTCGTGGTCGGCGATTGCTTGGAGCAGTTCGTCGTGTTCGTCGAGTGAGTGCTTCTCGTGGTCGGGGAAAAGGGTCAGGAAGTTGGTGGGGACCACGCGGGCGGCTTGCCTGAGTTGGGCGAGTAGACGCGGCGAATGAGCGGCGCGGTGGATCTCTTGATGAAAGCGCCAATTGGCTTCACCGATGCTGTCGTCCCCCGCCCGCGCGGCGACCTCGGCGGCAAGCTCGCGCAGCGCGGCGAGTTCGTGTGGGGTGATGCGCTGCGCTGCCCATGCGGCGGCCTGTCCGGTGAGGACACCCAGAATGGTGAAGCTGTCGATGACGTCCTTGGAGCTGATGCCGACAACGGTGATTCCGCTGCGTGGTGCAACGTGCACCAGTCCTTCGAAGGACAGTTCCAGGAGTGCCTCACGCACCGGGGTGCGACTTGTGTCGAACTCTGCGGTGATGGCATCCAGGTCAATGCGCGAGCCCGCAGGTAGTGCTCCGGTCAAGATGCGGTCTCGGAGCTCGCGAGCAGCGCGTTCCCGCACGGTCCCAGAGATATCGACTGTGCTTGCCATAAGTGCACGATAACAGGGATGTGCACACCACATTTGAAATCTGATATATCAAATGTTAGTTTCCTTCCATGGCACAGCAACAGCGCCTCCGACTGCATCCAGACCCCCTTTGCGGCTTCCGCCGGCCGCGCGCTCGTGTGTCCAACGCCATACCCAACGCCGGCAGCGATATTCCGAATCGTGCCCCCTGGCACCGGATGCGCGGTAATTTAGTCATATACGTTGATGGGGCCAATTGGGGGCGAGTTAATCATGGCAATGATGGCAAAGGCGCGACATGGGTGAAAACGGCAACACGCCCGACTACCTCAACTCGCGAGACGCCCACGCCTTTCTACGTGTTGGGAACACTCAAAGTCAACTCGTTTCGATTTGCTTCGTGGATCGTCCCGCCGACGACTCCGTGCCGGTGTTCGACCAATTGCGGGCGCGCGTCGGCGCCCGCGCGCCCTTTATTCCCCGACTGACGCAGCGCGTAGTCGCCACTCCGTGGGCCCTGGCCCCGCCAGCGTGGTTCGACGCGGAACTCTTCGACCTCGACTATCACGTGCAACGCAGACGTGTTTCCGGCGGTGACATGCCAGAGCTGATGCACGTGGTCGAGGACATACTTGACCCACTCGATCTGAGGCGTCCACCGTGGCGGATCTACGTCGTCGAAGGTTTTGATGACGGCAAGTGGGCCATCCTCGTCCAGGTCCATCACGTCGTGGGTGACGCGGAGGCATGTATTGCGCTCTTCGCTTCGGTGCTGTTCGACGTGGATTTTGTGGCGCCGCCAGAAGCGGGCCGACCCAAGGTCTTCGCACCGCCAATGCTCAAACTCATCCGACCAGGTTTGGCGTGGCGGGGCCGCGGTGTTGTGCGGAGGTCCAGGGACACGCTCGAGGCGATCCGTTCACGTTCTGGTGTGAAGGCCGCTGCGTACGATCTAGCGCGGCTGGCGGAGCTCGTCTCGCGTGAACTCCGGTATCCGTACAGGCCAGCCGGGATCAACCGGCCCGCGAGTGGCGAGTGGGTCTGCCGTTCGATTTCGCGGCCGCTCGGCGAGCTTCGAGCGCTGGCTCGAAGCACCCCGCGAGCGACGGTGAACACCGTCTACCTTTCGGCCGTAGCCCGCGCCCTCGAGCAAGCCCTGAGTGCGGAGGGTATGCCGCTGAAGGCACCCCTGAAAATCGGGGTGCCCAAGAGTTTGCGTCAGGACACAGACCGAGTATTCGTCGACTCTTCTACCCAGACGGGCAACTTGGTCATCTCCGCGCCCCTTGCGCAGGAGGGCCCGCTTGAATTCCTCGGTACCATCACCGACCTCCTGCGACAGGCCCTGGACTCCGATGAACCCGCCATCCGTTCCATGCTCGGCAAGGGAGGGGCAGCCCAGACCTGGCCGATGAAGTGGAATGTCACCGCAACGTTGATCTATGGTCCACCGTGCGGCTTCTACAGCCTCGGTGGCCGCCTCGAGCGATCGTTGATGACTGCCCTCCCCGGCGGCACGAAAGCCATCGGGTTTGTCGGGTTCGTGTATGACGGGACTCTCTCGATCATGGTTGTTGCAGACAGATCGCTGACAACGGTCGTGGACCGCGTGTGCGCCGGCATGCACGAGTGGTTCGACGACCTCGCCAAGGTGGTCGCAGCGCAGGAACCCGTGGCCGTTTGGGGGCATAGGCGCGGTCGCGAGCGGACGACTCGGCCGGCCCTAAGAGCCTCGGATCGACCAGTGGTCCGCGCGACAACCGCATGGATAGATAGTCAGATTTCCGTGAAGAATTAACGGACACGACAGCGCGCCTTTCGATTTATCGAATTAGGTTTGCGCGCGTTTGTGACCTGGCCACCTCAGGTGCCCTTTATTGCAGTCGATTCTGCCGTCTCTTGTGGCCTAAATACCACTAATCTGTCGACCCGCTCATTGGTCCGGCTTGGTGTGGCGGAGGGCTAGCAGAGACGGTCCCGGCCGTGCGCCCACGGCTGCGCCCGCTTAAACAGTGCCGCCACCGAGGCTACCAAGCTGGGGCCCGGGAACCTCAGCCCCAGGGCATCCGCGAGCCAACAGCTCCGCATCAACGCCGCCCTCAACGGCGTCGCGGACACTTTTGGCACATATAATTGGCACATATAATAAGCCCGTTGGTCCCAGCCGGACACGGCCTACGCCGCTCCCGCCGTCCGATCGACCGCTGCCGCTCTCGCGCCCCGCTATCAAGAGCTGATCTTGCGTTTTGGTCATGTGATGTATCGACCCGGGATTGGGCGGGTTGAGGATCTCGGATCCCACCAGGCTGCCGTCCTCGGCTTCCATCAGAACCCGCAAGTAGCCCTCGGGTATGCGCACACCGGCTGTGCCATAGTCGTAAACCCCCATCGTGCCCAGGTGCACCACATGGGATATCCAGCCCGGATTCGACGATTGCCGCCAGCACGTTGTTGGTGGCGTTGAGGTTGTTGTTCACCGTGTATCGCTTGTGCCACGACGATTTCATCGCCCGGAGGCGGTCAACTTTTTCTACCCTTTGCTCTCAGGACTCCGCCGGATTAATCGGGCACGATTGCGCACGCATCGGGGTCGAAAGACTCTTTGCGGGAGAGCACCGGGGCGGAGTGTTGTGAACTCAAGCGTCAATCTCCTTCAGTCGCGAATCTCTTTCTCGCTCAACGGTTCCATCGCGCTTTCGCTCACCCGGGCTCAGTCCCGGCTGGCCCGCTGTGACGTCGCCGCCCGTGCTCGAGACGCAAGAGCGGGTGACGCGATGGTCTGCGGTTCGGCCGCTTTGGGGTGTTGCCGGGTAACGCGACAGGCAGTCCGTATCGGTTCACTTATCTCAGGCGGCGCTGTCAGCGGGGATGGGCAGTCCGGGGCAGAGTGTGATGTAGCCGATGTCCGGGGACACCCAGTCGCGCCAGTGCTTGTGGCTCATGTTGGCGGTCAGCTTGTCGCACAGCATCTGCGGGGTCGCGGTGACCGGCCACAGCCGTATCGTCTCGTCGCCGCTGGCGGAGGCGATGCGCTGCCCGTCGGGGCTGAACGCCACGCTGAACACGTCGTTGGTGTGCCCGGTCAGGGGCTTGCCGAGGGGTTGGCCGGTGTCGGCGTTCCATAACCGCACCGTTTTGTCGCTGCTGCCGGAGGCCAGCCGGTGCCCGTCGGGGCTGAACGCCACACTGTCCACGTCGTTGGTGTGCCCGGTCAGGGGCTTGCCGAGGGGTTGGCCGGTGTCGGTGTTCCATAACCGCACCGTGTGGTCGTGGCCGCCGGAGGCCAGCCGGTGCCCGTCGGGGCTGAACGCCACACTGTACACGCTGGCGGTGTGCCCGGTCAGCGGCTGGCCGAGGGGCTGGCCGGTGTCGGCGTTCCACAACCGCACCGTGTCGTCGACGCCGCCGGAGGCCAGGCGGTGCCCGTCGGGGCTGAACGCCACACTGACCACGGGGCCGGTGTGCCCGGTGAGCGGCTGGCCGAGGGGTTGGCCGATGTCGGCGTTCCACAACCGGACAGTGCCGTCGTAGCTGGCGGATGCCAACCGGTGCCCGTCGGGGCTGAACGCCACGCTCCGCACGCTGGCGGTGTGCCCGGTGAGCGGCTGGCCGAGGGGTTGGCCGGTGTCGGCGTTCCACAACCGCACCGTGTCGTCGCGGCTGGCGGATGCCAACCGGTGCCCGTCGGGGCTGAACGCCACCCCCCACACGCTGCCGGTGTGCCCGGTCAGCGGCTTGCCGAGGGGCGCGCCGGTGTCGGCGTCCCACAACCGCACCGTCTTGTCGGCGCCGCCGGAGGCCAGCCGGTGCCCGTCGGGACTGAACGCCACACTGTCCACCTCGCCGGTGTGCCCGGTCAGGGGTTGGTCGGCATCCCAGATCCGGATGGTGGCGTCCCAGCTGGCGGTGACGAGCCGAAGAGCGTCGGGGCTGAACGCCACGGTTTGCACGATGTCAGTGTGCCCGGTCAGCGGGGGACCGAGGGGCGCGCCGGTGTCGGCGTCCCACACCCGCACCGTGTGGTCGGCGCTGCCGGAGGCCAGCCGGTGCCCGTCGGGGCTGAACACCACGCTGTACACGGAGTTGGTGTGCCCGGTCAGCGGCTTGCCGAGGGGTTGGCCGGTGTCGGCGTCCCACAACCGCACCGTGAGGTCGCGGCTGCCGGAGGCCAGCCGGCGCCCGTCGGGGTTGAACGCCACACTGTTCACCTCGCCGGTGTGCCCGGTCAGCGGCTTGCCGAGGGGCGCGCCGGTGTCGGCGTCCCACAACCGCACCGTGGAGTCGCTGCCGCCGGAGGCCAGCCGGTGCCCGTCGGGGCTGAACGCCACGCTCCACACGCTGTCGGTGTGCCCGGTCAGCGGCTGGCCGAGGGGTTGGCCGTTGTCGACGTCCCACAACCGGACAGTGCCGTCTTCGCTGCCGGAGGCCAGCCGGTGCCCGTCGGGGCTGAACGCCACGCTCCGCACGCTGCCGGTGTGCCCGGTCAGCGGCTTGCCGAGGGGCGCGCCGGTGTCGGCGTCCCACACCCGCACCGTCTTGTCGGCGCTGCCGGAGGCCAGCCGGTGCCCGTCGGGGCTGAACGCCACGCTCCGCACACGGCCGGTGTGCCCGGTCAGCGGTTTGCCGAGGGGCGCGCCGGTGTCGGCGTCCCACACCCGCACCGTCTTGTCGTCGCCGGCGGTGGCCAGCCGGTGCCCGTCGGGGCTGACCGCCAAGCTGAGCACGCTCGCGCCGGTGTCGATGATTTTGAGGGTGTTGGTGCGGGTGTCCAGCGCGTGCAGCAGTGTCGCATCATCGGGTTGGGCCGCCAGCGCCCGCGCGGCCAGCACCTGCTGAAACGCCCGCGCGTCGCCGCCGGGCATCGAACCGGCCAGCATGCGGTTGGCTTCGGAGTTCAGCCGCTGAGCGATCGCCCGGTCGCGCTGCCGGATCGCTTCCTGACGCTGCACGACCGCAACAACCGCCGCGGCGACCGCGATCACGGTCAGCATCACCAGCCCAGTGATCGCCGCGGCCCGCAGCCGGCGGAACCGCCGCTGCTCACGCAGGTCATCGCTGGCCAACTGGTCTTTGGGTTTGCCGTGAATCGGGGCGGCCAGCGCGGTGACCTTGTCCCGGAACACCGGCGCCCGATAGTCCCACGGCGCATCGGCGCTGACATCGATGAACAGCGGCTCGGCCGGCAGCGACCCCGGCTGCGTCAACACCGGCAGCGCCGCGTCCGAGACCCCTGGGTCAAAACACTCGCTGGCCTCATCCCACTGCAGCTGCCCGGCGGCCACCACCAGCAGCAGCTGCTCGCGGCCCCGGTGCTGTAGCCAGTAGCCGACCTCCTGGTTGACCCAATGGGATTGGGCCGCCTGCGGCGACAGCGTCACGATCAAAAACCGGGACCGATCCAGCGCGTCGGTGATGCGGCCCCACAAATCCGGGCTGGCCGTCAAATCGGTGTCATCGCGAAACACCCGCAGCGCCCGCAGTTGACCCAGCCGCCGCCCGATATGGTGCAAGCCCTTCTGAATACCGGACACCACCGCCCGATCCCGATGGGTATACGACAAAAACGCGTCATACTCCAGCGGCTTGTCCTGCTCGGGCGCCGGGGGCTGCACCGCCTGCGTTGCCTCTGACATATGGGGTTCACCTAATCTCAGGTGGCGCTGTCAGCGGGGATGGGCAGTCCGGGGCAGAGTGTGATGTAACCGATGTCCGGGGACACCCAGTCGCGCCATTGCTTGTGGTTCA
Organism: uncultured Actinomycetota bacterium; assembly: GCA_963785625.1. Taxonomy (GTDB): domain Bacteria; phylum Actinomycetota; class Actinomycetes; order Mycobacteriales; family Mycobacteriaceae; genus Mycobacterium. The sequence goes on from CAWAWC010000007.1 coordinate 490,510, forward strand.
TGTTGGCGGTCAGCTTGTCGCACAGCATCTGCGGGGTGGCGGTGACCGGCCACAGCCGTATCGTCTCGTCGCCGCTGGCGGAGGCGATGCGCTGCCCGTCGGGGCTGAACGCCACGCTGAACACGTCGTTGGTGTGCCCGGTCAGGGGCTGGCCGAGGGGTTGGCCGGTGTCGGCGTTCCACAACCGCACCGTGGTGTCGATGCTGGCGGAGGCCAGCCGGTGCCCGTCGGGGCTGAACGCCACGCTGGTGACGCTGTTGGTGTGCCCGGTCAGCGGTTGGCCGATGGGTTGGCCGGTGTCGGTGTTCCACAACCGCACCGTGGTGTCGACGCTGGCGGACGCCAGCCGGTGCCCGTCGGGGCTGAACGCCACACTGTTCACGCTTTGGGTGTGCCCGGTCAGCGGCTGGCCGATGGGTTGGCCGGTGTCGGTGTTCCACACCCGCACCGTGTGGGCGACGCCGCCGGTGGCCAGCCGGTGCCCGTCGGGGCTGAACGCCACACTGGCCACACCGCCGGTGTGGCCGGTCAGCGGGAAGCCGAGGAGCTCGCCGGTGTCGGCGTCCCACAACCGGACAGTGCCGTCGACGCTGGCGGATGCCAGCCGGTGCCCGTCGGGGCTGAAGGCCACACTAGTCACCCAGTCGGTGTGCCCGGTCAGCGGGACCCCGATGGCTTGGCCGGTGTCGGCGTTCCACAACCGCACCGTGTCGTCGCGGCTGGCGGATGCCAGCCGGTGCCCGTCGGGGCTGAAGGCCACACTGTTCACCCAGTCGGTGTGCCCAGTGAGCGGCGCCCCGATGGGTTGGCCGGTGTCGGCATCCCACAGCCGTACCGTGGTGTCGTAGCTGGCGGTGGCCAGCCGGTGCCCGTCGGGGCTGAAGGCCACACTGTACACCCAGCCGGTGTGCCCGGTGAGGGGTTGGTCGGCATCCCAGATGCGGATGGTGGTGTCCTCGCTATAGGAGGCCAGCCGGTGCCCGTCGGGGCTGAACGCCACACTCCACACGCTGTCGGTGTGCCCGGTCAGCGGGGGGCCGAGGGGCGCGCCGGTGTCGGCGTTCCACAACCGCACGGTGTGGTCGCGGCTGGTGGTGGCCAGCCGGTGCCCGTCGGGGCTGAACGCCACACTAGTTACCCAGTCGGTGTGCCCGGTCAGCGGGACCCCGATGGCTTGGCCGGTGTCGGCGTTCCACAACCGCACCGTGCTGTCGAAGCTGGCGGAGGCCAGCCGGTGCCCGTCGGGGCTGAACGCCACACTGGTGACGCTGCCGGTGTGCCCGGTCAGCGAGGGGCCGAGGGGCGCGCCGGTGTCGGCGTCCCACACCCGCACCGTGCTGTCGCTGCCGCCGGAGGCCAGCCGGTGCCCGCCGGGGCTGAACGCCACGCTCCACACACCGCCGGTGTGCCCGGTCAGCGGCTTGCCGAGGGGCGCGCCGGTGTCGGCGTCCCACAACCGCACCGTGGAGTCGTCGCTGCCGGAGGCCAGCCGGTGCCCGTCGGGGCTGAACGCCACACTGGTGACGCTGTCGGTGTGCCCGGTCAGCGGCTTGCCGAGGGGCGCGCCGGTGTCGGCGTCCCACACCCGCACCGTGCTGTCGTCGCCACCGGAGGCCAACCGGTGCCCGTCGGGGCTGAACGCCAGGCCGGTGTCGTCGTTGTTGGTGTGCCCGGTCAGCGGCGAGCCGAGGGGCCGGCCGGTGTCGGCGTCCCACACCCGCACCGTTCCGTCGACGCTGGCGGTGGCCAGCCGGTGCCCGTCGGGGCTGAACACCACACTGGTTGCCCCAAGGCTCGATTTCGCACCGCTGTCGGCGATTTTGAGGGTATTGGTGCGGGTGTCCAGCGCGTGCAGCAGTGTCGCATCATCGGGTTCGGCCGCCAGCGCCCGCGCGGCCAGCACCTGCTGAAACGCCCGCGCGTCGCCGCCGGGCATCGAACCGGCCAGCATGTCGTTGGCTTCGGAGTCCAGCCGCTGAGCGATCGCCCGGTCGCGCTGCCGGATCGCTTCCTGACGCTGCACGACCGCAACAACCGCCGCGGCGACCGCGATCACGGTCAGCATCACCAGCCCAGTGATCGCCGCGGCCCGCAGCCGGCGGAACCGCCGCTGCTCACGCAGGTCATCGCTGGCCAACTGGTCTTTGGGTTTGCCGTGAATCGGGGCGGCCAGCGCGGTGACCTTGTCCCGAAACACCGGCGCCCGATAGTCCCACGGCGCATCGGCGCAGACATCAACAAACAGCGGCTCGGCCGGCAGCGACCCCGGCTGCGTCAACACCGGCAGCGCCGCGTCCGAGATGTTCGGGTCGAAACGCTCGCCGCCCGGGTCCCACTGCAGCTGCCCGGCGGCCACCACCAGCAGCAGCTGCTCGCGGCCCCGGTGCTGTAGCCAGTAGCCGACCTCCTGGTTGACCCAATGGGATTGGGCCGCCTGCGGCGACAGCGTCACGATCAAAAACCGGGACCGATCCAGCGCGTCGGTGATGCGGCCCCACAAATCCGGGCTGGCCGTCAAATCGGTGTCATCGCGAAACACCCGCAGCGCCCGCAGTTGACCCAGCCGCCGCCCGATATGGTGCAAGCCCTTCTGAATACCGGACACCACCGCCCGATCCCGATGGGTATACGACAAAAACGCGTCATACTCCAGCGGCTTGTCCTGCTCGGGCGCCGGGGGCTCCACGGCCTGCGTTGCCTCTTGCACATGTCCCCTAAAGATGAATCAGGCTTCGTGTCGGTGCGGGGATAGTCTCCTGCGAACACGGTTGCGCCCGTGGCCAATCATGCCTGATCTGCAAACCGTCCAGATCGCTTTGTAGTTTTCGATGCCATCAGCCGTTCCACCCCGCACCGACACGAAGCCTGATTCATCTTTTGGTGGTTATCGAACCTATGCGCACGGACTTGCCGGGCCCTCCGAGTTAATTCCCCGGCCAGCGCCCGCGCGAGAGGGGCATTTTAGTGACTTCTAAAGAACATTAGACTGTTCTGTCGGCCACGGTTTCGACGTCAGCGGGAGCGACTGTCGGCTCCGGGTATGGCGGCACGAACATCTCGCGTTGCCCACATCGCTTCGTCGCAATCCGCGCGACCGTGGTTGCCTGCTCGTCGGCTCCTGTCAGTGTGAGCGAATCATCGTCGAATGATCCGTTTCCCCGCCTTCCCGGTCTGTCCTCAAGCTGCATGTGCGGACGACACTTCTGACGACAACGCTGACGACAGCCGGGCATCCCTGCACCCCCAGCTACACCGCACCACTACTTCCATCATGCCTGGTCACGCTGCCCGCCCGTGCCTACGGATCACGAGTTCGTTTTCGTCCGCTCCGCATCCGCCACGCCGTTCATATTGCGTGCTCTGAACCCTCTGATCGGTCCAATTCGTCCAGTTTGACCAGCACAAACGTCGCGTTTCTGACTTCCCCTCAGCTTCACACGCGGAAGGTCGCTGGTTCGATCCCAGCCGGGACCGGCTGGGGGGAAGAATCGTTGCAGTCTTTGCTGACCGGCTGTTTTTCGATTAGGGATGACAGAGTCGGGGCGCCGTGGTCGGAGTCTCCAGGGTCATGCCGGCCATGCGGCCGAGCGGCACAGACGGTCGTACTCAATGCCGGACAGCGGTCCAGTGTCACCGCTTCAAGCGGCCGTTGTGTACGGGCAGAGATGGGACCTTCGGCCGTGGCGCCGGTTGGTGCGCGCCGAAGAGAATCGCATCATGACGCAACGCGAGCTCGAGGACCTCTCACCAGACGAATGCTTCCGGCTGCTGGCTGCCGCGCGCGTCGGGCGACTCGTGTACCAAGATGATCTCGGCCCGCTCGCCGTGCCCGTCAACTACGCGATGGCGGGCCACGACATCGTGTTCCGCGTCGAGGGTGGCGCGAAACAAGCGGCGATGCAGCAACCGGTGCTCGCGTTCGAGGTCGATCATGTCGACGAGGAGCAGAAGTCCGCATGGAGCGTCCTGGTGCGAGGCGTCGGCGCAGAGGTCGACCCGGAGCGGGTTCCCGCATTGCTGCGAGCGATGGATGGCCACTTCCCCAAGCCGTGGGCAGCCGGCATCCACAACGTCTGGCTTCAGATTGTGCCGCAGACTATAACCGGGCGGCGGCTCAGCGCGGAGCGGCCGTCGTGGTGACAGTTTTCATGCACAGCAGGCGCGGCGCCGTTCACTAGGTAATCGCAACCCTCGCAAGCAAATTCCCGCGGGCCCTTGCCGGAACTTGCAGGTGCTTCGATCCCGGCTGGGACCGCCCACATTCGCCTTAGGCCAGAGACTCACAGCTGCGTGGCAGTTCAATGTCGAGGCGTTGGAGTCCGACCCAACACGCCTCGCTAATTCGATCCCGGCCGGAATAGACCTTGCGCCCGCTGACGACTACTGCTGTTATCTTCAGCATGTCTGCGGTGCAGTGGGGATTTGTGGGAGCCGGTCTTGCGCTGGAGGGTGTCATCGTGTGGGCGTGGTTGGTCAGCGCGCCGCATAGGGACAGCCGACGCTGATGCATTCCGCGAAGGACGGTGAGCGATGGTAGGTAACCAGGAGGGGATCGGCGTGCTCAAGCTCGAGTGCCCGCAGTCCCATCCTGTCGGCAGGATACTCAAGGAGGCGCCGCACCAGGCCATCCTGTACGACCCCGGGGTCGCTGTCGGCCCCCGCCGATTCTGGCCGGACGAAGACGATCAGCCACAGTTCACAACGCACTGCCGCTTCTGCGACAAACCGGTGGGAGATACCACGACCGCGCTGCAGAGCAGACTCGCCGCTGTGGTCGCCGACGTATCCGAGGCATCCGCGAGCGCCACGCTGCCCTATCGGTGAACGCGCCTGCTGTGGCATCGATGACGGCGCCCGTGTGAGACCGATGTGAGAGGAGCCCCGTGCCGACATCGAACAGCACCCCCCGCCCGCCCGACGGCGATTGGCTGGGCACCGCTTACCTGACCTTCGAGCGCCAGGGACCGATCGCCGTCTGCACCATCGACCGCCCGGAGGCGCGTAACGCGCTGACCCCCGCGATGTACTTCGGGATCCGCTACGCCGTCGGCCGGCTCAACGAAGACCCGGAGCTGGCAGGTCTGCTGATCACCGGGACCGGGGACGTCTTCGCGCCCGGCGGCGACATGGGTGGTGGCGGAGGCGCCGACGATTGGATCACCTTCGGCGCCGCGCTGGGCATGGACGTCACCCCGTTCGACGCGGTCCGCACCTCGGCCAAGCCGATCGTCTCGGCGGTCAACGGCCTGTGCCAGGGCGGCGGCTTCCAGATCGCGCTGTGCAGCGACATTTCGGTGGTCAGCGAGCGGGCGACCTTCCGTGTCCCCGAGTTGTTCCGCGGTTACGCCGACACCTACTACAGCCAGATGCTCACCCGGGTCATCGGGCCGGTGCGTACCCGCGACCTGATGTTCACCGGGCGGGTCCTCGGTGCGCAGGAAGCCCTCGACTGGGGCCTGGTCACCAAGGTCGTGCCCCACGAGGATCTGCTCGACGAGGCCAAAAACCTTCTCGCGCAATGCTGCCGGACCGCGCCGCGCGCACGCGGCGTCATCAAGTCCAGCATCGACAACTACCTCGGCCTGTACGACCGCATCGGCATGACCAGCAGCCTCACCGACGCCGAGGCCCGGGAAGGCTTCCGCGCGTTCAAGGAGCGCCGCTCGCCCGACTGGGTGCATCCCGACCTGCGCGTCGAGGGGCGCCTCTGACCCTAACCACGGCCCTGCGACGCCTGCGCTCATATGCCCCTCGCGCGGTCGCGCCAATACGGTTCGCGCAGTTCGGTTTTAAGGATCTTCCCGCTCGCGTTGCGGGGGAGCGACGGCAGGAAGTCCACGGTTCGCGGGCATTTGTACCCAGCCAGATGCCGGCGGCAGAATTCGATGATGTCTTTCGCGTCGACCTCGGTGGTGGTCACGACGATCGCTTTGACGGATTCGCCCCAGAAGTCGTCGGGCACACCGATCACCGCGGCGTCGGCGACGGCGGGATGCTCGATGAGCACGCTTTCCACCTCGGGGCCGTACACGTTCTCCCCGCCGGTGATGATCATGTCCTTCAGCCGGTCTTCGATGTAGACGTAGCCGTCGGCGTCCAGACGCCCGACATCGCCCGTGCGCACCCAATCGTCGGCGGTGAGCGTGTCGGCCGTCGCCTCGGGCCGATTCAGGTAGCCGCTCATGTTCTGGTTGCTGCGCACCCAGATCTCGCCGGGCTCCCCGAGCGGCAGCCCGCTGCCCGTCTCGGGATCGACGACCCGGATTTCGGTGCCCAGCACTGCCTTTCCGGCCGAGAGCCGCAACTCGGGCCGCGCGGGATCGCGGTGGTCGGCATCGCCGAGCGCCGTGACCGCCCCGCACAGCTCGGTCTGCCCGTACACCTGGACGAAATTCGTCTCGGGCCACGTGGCGAGCGCCTGCTGTAGCAGGGGCAACGGCATGGGGGCGGCCCCGTACACGATGTAGCGCAGGCCCGCGATCGTGGCGCTCGCCGCCTCGCCGGCGTCCAGGAACCGCGCGATCACAGGTGGTACGAAGAACGCATGTGTTGCGCCGGCCCGCACGGCGCCGATGAGGCTGGCGGCGTCGGGTTCGCGGGTGATGATCGTCGGCACCCCGGCGCTGATGCCGAACAGCGCATATCCAATCCCTCCCACGTGAAAGAGGGGCATGGCCACCAGGTTTGCGTCCCCCTCCGCGAACGGGAACGCCGGCGCGAGGTTGGCCGCGTGGTTGACCAGCGCACGCTGACTCAGCAACACACCCTTCGGTCGCCCGGTGGTACCCGAGCTGTAGATCACCAGCGCGGTGTCGCTCTCGTCGACATCCGCGTCGGTGTGCACGGGTATCGCTGCGGCAAGCAACGATTCGTATTGGTCGGCGTCGCCGCCCACCACGACGATGCGTCCCAGGCCGGGCACTTGCCCGGCCGCTGCCTCCGCCGCCGCGTGCAGCTCGGCGCCGACGAACAGCACCCGTGCGCCGCTGTCGTGCAGAACGTGGACGATCTCGTCGCCGACCACGCGCCAGTTGACGACGGTCGTCACCGCGCCGATGGACGCCGCGGCGAAGAGGATTTCCAGGCAGGCCGGGTGATTCTTGTCCAGGAACGCCACGCGGTCTCCGCGCCGCACACCGGCGGCCCGCAGCGCCCCGGCCGCGCGACGAATGCGGGACGCCCAGTCCGCCCACGACCACTGCAGGTCGCCGTAGCGGATCGCCGGAGCGTCGGGCCGCAGCCGCGCGTGCCGCTCGACAAGGCCGGTGAGCGTCTCCGTCGTGCTGGCCTTGGTGTTGGCCGGGGCGTCGGCTGCTGGCATAACCCCTCCGCTGATGTGAATGTGTTCCACTCTGTGATACGCGGTCACATCCAAGCGCGCCACGGCGGCCCAGCGGTGAACCCGTCAGAGCAGGGAATCGATCATCGCTCCGCCGTCACCGGCGGCCTGGGGAGTCGCGTTGTTGTTTTGCCTGAAGTCGATGAAGGCCGACAGCCCATTCGACGTGTTCAGCAGCTCACCGAACGTGCCGAGGACCGGGATCGCGCCCTGCTGCCCTGACACATCGGCGGTGTAGTCGAAGGAGGCCTTCTGCTGGAACTTGCCGCTTTGCGGCGTGATAATGGGCGCGCTCAAGTCCCGCACGTTGGTCAACCGCGACGACGGCGTGTACTCATTGATGTCGGTCTGCAGCGCGGCGACGACATCCGTCCCGCCGGCCTGTTTGACCGCGACGCGCATCTGAGCGCTGCCGTCGGCGTTGCTGAGCGCCACCCAGTCCGGGCCTCGGTTGCCCAGCGTCCAGCCCGGCGCGGGCGCGATCGAGACCCCCTGGGCGATGTCGATCGGGTCCGCCGAAGTGAGCGCCACGCCCCCGGTTGCGCCGTTGGTGCCGGCGAAGACGATGGCCGCGGTCATGGCTGTGGCGATGGCGACCGGCCGCAGCAGGTGCCGGGGCCGTATGGGTGTCAACGATGTGGTCATGGTTGGGCTCCTGTTGGCGTGGGCGGTTCGGAGATCCGCCGCTGGTTCCAGCGTCGCAGCGTGGCACAAAGAAGTCCAAGACCAGGCTGAAATGGGTTGATAAATCCAGCTTATCGATGGAGGGCCATGAACATGGAGGGCCATGAATACTGACGTCGCGAGAAAGCTCTGTGCGTCAGCGGCTTTCGGTGTGCGCCGAGGGTGGAGATTCGGCTGTTTTTCCGCCCTGGACGCAGGGTCGACCCCCTGGACGCACACCCGAATTGGCGGACACAGCCTCAACGCATGTGCGCGTATGCCAGCATGGCTGGCATGGTGAACGCCGACCGTGCCCGTTCCCGCACCTTCGTCGTGACGGGAGCCGCCTCCGGGATCGGGCTGGCCACGGCCCTGCGGTTGTTGGCCGAAGGCGGCAGCGTCGTCGGCGCGGACCTGGCGCCGGCACCCGACTTAGAGTTCAGCGGCCCGAAATTCCACTTTGTGGCCGCTGACATCACCGACGAGGCCGCGATAGCCGCGGTGCTGGCCGCGGTGCCCGACCGCCTCGATGGCCTCTTCCACGCCGCCGGGGTGGCCGGGGGTGGGCCCGTTCACCTGCTCGACCGGACCGAGTGGGACCGGGTGATCGGAATCAACCTCACCGGCACCTTCCTGGTGGCCAAGGCGGCGCTGGCCCGAATGATCGAGCAACCGCGCGTCGACGGGGAGCGGGGTTCGATCGTGACCGTCGCCAGCATCGAAGGCCTGGAGGGCACCGCCGGCGGCAGTTCCTACAACGCGGCCAAGGGTGGCGTCGTCTTGCTCACCAAGAACATCGCGCTCGACTACGGGCCGAGCGGCATCCGGGCGAACACCATCTGTCCCGGCTTCATCGACACCCCCATGGCCCAGAACGTTTTTGGCTTGCCGGGGATGGAAGGGCCGCTGGCCTCCATCACTGCCGAGCACGCCCTGCAACGACTGGGCCGGCCGGAAGAGGTCGCGGCCATGGCGGCGTTCTTGCTGTCGCCGGACGCCTCCTTCGTCAGCGGTCAGGCCATCGCCGTCGACGGCGGCTACACCGCGGGTCGCGATCACGGTGTCGTCAAACTCTTCGGCTTTCCCCAATAGCGCCCTAAGATTCGCGCATGGTCACTCCTGACGACGCGATCGAGGCAATCCGGGGCACCGGGGGAGCGCAGCCGGGCTGTCGCGCATTGCATGCCAAGGGCACCCTGTACCGCGGCAGGTTCACCGCCAGCCCCGACGCCGCCGCGCTCTCCCGCGCCAAGCACCTGGACGGGTCGGCGGTCCCGGCGTTGTTCCGGTTCTCCAACGGGTCGGGAAACCCCGCGCAGCCCGACGGCCTGCCCGGGGTGCGGGGAATGGCGGTGAAACTCACCCTGCCCGACGGGACCACCGCCGACGTGTCCACGCAGACGGCCCGATTGTTCGTCTCGAGCACGCCGGACGGATTCATCGACCTGCTCAGGGCGATGCGGCCCGGTCCGACGATGCCGCTGCGCATGGGCGCATACTTCGTCACCCATCCACGGCTGCTCGGCGCGCTGCCCATCCTGCGCGCCGCCAACAGGGTCCCGGCGAGCTACGCCACCGTCGAGTACCACGGGCTGCACGCTTTCCGCTGGATCGCCGCCGACGGCAGCTCCCGATTCGTCCGGTACCACCTGCGCCCCGTGGCGGGCGAGGAGTTCCTGTCGGGCTCGGCCGCGCGAAGCAAGGATCCCGACTTCCTGCACCGCGAGCTCAACCACCGCCTGACGGCCGGGCCGGTGCGGTTCGACTTCCTCGTGCAGATCGCCGGGCCGAACGACTCGGCGGTCGATCCGTCGGCGGCTTGGCGCAGCACCGAGACGGTCGTCGCCGGCAACTTCGAGATCACCGGGCTCGACACCGAGCGCGAGCACGGCGACGACATCGTGGTGTTCGATCCGATGCGGGTGACCGACGGCATCGAACCCTCCGACGACCCGGTCCTGCGGTTCCGGACCCGGGCGTATTCGGCATCGGTCAAGCTGCGCACCGGCGTCGACCGCGGTAGCGAAGCGCCTCCCGTCTGACCGAGGGCCTTCGGCTCCAAATCCGGCGGCAGACTAGGGTTTTCCCTGGTGCTGCTTTCCAACATGCTTGTGATCGGCTTGGCCGGGTTCGGCGCCGGCGCAATCAATGCGCTCGTCGGGTCGGGAACCCTCATCACGTTCCCGACGCTCGTCGCCCTCGGCTACCCGCCGGTCACCGCCACGATGTCCAACGCGGTCGGCCTGGTGGCCGGCAGCGTGTCGGGCACCTGGGGTTACCGCGCCGAACTCGGCGGCCAGTGGAATCGCCTGCGCTGGCAGATCCCCGCATCGTTGGCGGGCGCGGTGCTGGGCGCCTTCCTGCTGCTGCACCTGCCCGCGAAGGTGTTCGTCGAGGTCGTGCCGGTGCTGCTGATCCTGGCCCTGGTGCTGGTGATCGTGGGGCCGCGGATCCAGTCGTGGTCGGCGCAGCGTGCCGAGGTGGCCGGACGCTCACCCGAGCACATCACGCCGGCGCGGATGGCGGTACTGGTTTTCGGCACGTTCGCCGTCGGCGTCTACGGCGGCTACTTCACCGCGGCGCAGGGCATTCTGCTTGTCGGCCTCATGGGCGCGTTGCTGCCGGAGTCGGTACAACGGATGAACGCGGCCAAGAACCTGATGACGCTGGTCGTGAACGTCGTTGCGGCGGTGAATTTTTCGTTGTTGGCCTGCGACCGGATCAGCTGGCCCGCCGCCGGGGTCATCGCAGCCGGCTCGTTGGTCGGGGGATTGATCGGGGCGCGTTACGGGCGCCGGCTCTCGCCGCAAGCGTTGCGCGGCACCATCGTGGTGGTCGGCCTGATCGGACTGTACCGCCTCCTCGCGGTGGCGTGACAGGGGCGCTCGCCAATCCCCCGGTCGACGAGGAGGAACCCCTCCTTCGCGCCCACGGTAAGAACGCTGGTGATGGAGCCGAGGACACCCCTCTATGTCCCGGCTGCCACGTCACCAGCGAGGGGCCGCCCCCAACGCGGAGTCGACGGTCGGGTAAATCGGCAGCACTCCGTTGAGGCCGCACGCGTCGACGATCCGGGTGACGATCGGCTCGTGGCTCACCAGCCGCAGCTCGGTGCCGCGTTCCCGGCAGCGTTGCGCCTCGTCGGCCAGTACCGAGAACGCGCAGCAACCCATGAAATCGAGCCCCGCGACGTCGACGATGAACGGTCCGGGAGCGATGACGACGCTGGCGGCCTCGCTGACCAGCTGGCGCCAGGTGTGCTCGTTGCACGCGTCGATCTCGCCCCCGGCATTGATGAGCACCGCCGGGCCGATGCGATCGGTGGTGGCGCGCAGCGTGCTGTTGGGGTCGCCCAGTTCATAGACCAGCCGCGTGCTGAGCATCAAAGGGGTGCTGGAAATGGGTTCCGCGATGACCGGGATCATGATGGACTCCCTAATCGACCGGCGTTGGGGAACGCCGCGATGGATGCCCGGCTGCTCGAGTTGGGGGCGGATCATCCGGTTGGGCGGGCCTGCGTCGCGCACATCGACCACGTGCGCGATATCGTGCGCAACCGCGCCGTCGCGGCGGGGCTGACCGACGTCGAGGACTTCGCCTGGTCGTGGCACATCCTGATGAAAGGCGCCATCATCCTGGCCGCCGTGGGTGACCAGGACGCCGCGTTGCGGGCCCGCAAGATGGCCAGGGCTCTTATCGACGACCACCGGCCGATCTCGGCGGAGGACGCCGGCGAGGCGGTGGGTTAGCCGGACAGGGGTTTCACGCGGCGTCGGCCGCGGTGGTGCCGGTCTTGCGGTAATGCTCTTCCTCGAGTTCGGCGATCGTGCGCGCGGTGCGCTCCCGCAGCGCGAAGGCCGCGATGAGGCCGAACACGATCGCGACGACCAGCGCCACCCAGGAGAACCGCTCCAGCCAGCGTTCGGCGGCCATTCCGGCGTAGTACACCACGGCGGTCGTGCCGCCCGCCCAGCAAATGGCGCCCGACACGTTGGCCGCCAGGAAACGCGGGTAATGCATCTTCAGCGCTCCGGCCAACGGCCCGGCGAATATCCGCAGTAGCGCGATGAAGCGTCCGAAGAAGACCGCCCGGACTCCCCACCGGTTGAACAGCCTTTCGGCGAGCGCGACGTGTCCAGGACCGAAGTGTTTCGGGAACCGCCGGCCGAGCCGGTCAAACAGCGGCATGCCGAACCGGCGTCCGATCGTGTAGCCGATGGAGTCGCCGACCACGGCGCCGATCACGGCGGCGACGCCGACACCGATCGGATTGACCGACAGGTCGTGCTGTGACGACATCAGCGCCGCGGTGACCAGCACGATCTCGCCGGGAAGGGGAACGCCCAGGCTCTCGACCCCGACGACACCGCCGACCAACAGGTAGACCGCGAGCGGGGGGATCGATTGCAGAAACGCCTCCACGTTCATGGGTCAAGGATGCCTGACCGGCGGTTACAGCGCGCCGAAATGTTGTGGTCCGGCGCGCTGAGCGGTTCCAGCCGCGGACGCTTGGGCTCTCGCCCGTCGGCCGACGAACGGCCCCGCAACCGGCGCCACACCCACGGGAAGAAGCTTTCCTGGGTCCAGCGCAGGTGTCCGTACGCACTGGCGGGCAACGACAGCTGCCCGGCGGCGGGGCTTGCTGTGGCCCAATCATGACTGCTGCCAGGCAGATTCAGTGCCTCGGCGGCCGCGGCGGCGAACAGGATGTGTCCTTTGGTGGAGGCGTGCACGCGGTCGATGTCCCAGGTTTCCAGCTCACGCATCGAGGCCGCGTTGTACAGGTCGACGAGCCGGAACCCGTAGCGGTCGACGGCCACGTGGATCGCCGCGTTGATCCGGGCCAGCCGTCCCGACACCAGCCGCCCGAGCGGCAGGAATTGCGCGACGTTGGGGAAGGTCGTCGTCACCACGGCCGCCCCCGAATCGGCGAGGGCGGCGTACAGGTCGTTTAGGTCGCCAAGGGCGGGGCCGAACGATCCTCCGGGCTGGATGACGTCGTTCATCCCGACGCACACGGTGATCAGGTCCGGCCGCATCGCCAGTGCCGGCGGCACCTGTTCGCTGAGCACGTCGGCTATCCGTTTGCCGCGGATCGCGAGGTTGGCATAGTGCAGGCCCGGCTGGACCGCGTCGATCATCGCCGCGAGCCGGTCGGCGAACCCGAGGAGGCCAACGGTGTCGTCGCCGTCCCACAGCCCCTCGGTCTGACTGTCCCCCAGGGCGACGTATCGGCGATACCGACGGTGAATGGCCCCGCACACGAAGCCGAGATTAATCGCAATGTAGCGTGACGTTGGCCCGGCGACAGGAGAGCTGGTGGAGTTCAACCTCGCCCAGGTGTTTGCCGCGGTCGCGGCGGCCAACCCCGATCGGGACTGCATCGTGTTCGGGGATCGGCGATTCACGTTCGCGCAGACCGACGAACGTGCCCGCCGGTTCGCCCGCGCGCTGCACCAATGGGGATTCGGGGCACATCGGGAACGTTCCGAGTTGGCGCCCTACGAGTCGGGTCAAAGCCATCTCGGGTTGTACATGGCCAACTGCAACGAATTCCTCGAGGCCATGCTCGGCGCGTACAAGGCGCGGGTGGCGCCGTTCAACATCAACTATCGCTACGTCGCCGACGAGCTGGTGTACCTGCTGGGCAATGCCCACGCGGATGCGGTCATGTACCACGCGCGGTTCGCCCCGACGCTCGCTCCGGCATTAGAGCAAGCGCTGCAGGACATGGGCGCCGGGGTGCGCCTGATCCACGTCGACGACGGGTCCGGACACGACCCGTTACCCGGGGCGGTGCGGTACGAGGAACTGCTGGCCCTTAACGCCGGGGGGGTGTCCGACGAGCCGCTCGACCTTGTGCCCTCGCCCGACGACCTCTACGTGCTCTACACCGGGGGCACCACCGGGATGCCCAAGGCGGTGCTGTGGCGCCAAAACGACATCTATCTGAATGCCATGGGCGGACGCAACTTTGGCACCGGTGAATTGGTGAGGAGCCTGGAGGAGATCGTCGAGCGGTCGCGGCCCGAGGGGCCGGGTTCGATGACGGTGGCGCCGCTGATGCACGGGGCGGCGCAGTGGGCGGCCTTCCTCAACCTGTGCGGTGGCCGGTCCTTTGTGATGCCGCCGACGACAACGCACTTCGATCCGGCCGAGGCGTGGGCGCTGGCCAGCCGCGAACGGGTGGTGTCGCTGTCGATGGTCGGCGATGCCTTCGGGCGGCCGTTGCTCGACGAACTCGAGGCCGGCGATTACGACCTGTCCGGGCTGCTGGTGCTGATCACCGGCGGGGCGGCGCTGACCGCTCCGCTCAAGCGGCGATTCGTCGAACTGCTGCCGAACCTGACGATCCTCGACGCGGGCGGGTCGTCGGAATCCGGCTCCCAGATGGGGGAGGTGTCCACTCGTTCGCAGACCGCCTCGGGCCGGTTCGCCCCGAACCCGGGTGCGGTGGTGGTCAGCGAGGACCTGACCCGGATCCTGTCGCCCGGCGATGACGAAATCGGCTGGCTCGCACAGCAAGGCCTGATACCGCTGGGCTACCTGGGCGACCCGGACAAGACCGCGCGCACGTTCCCGGTGATCGAGGGAATCAGGCACTCGGTGCCCGGTGACCGGGCCCGCTGGCATGCCGACGGCCAGATCGAACTGCTGGGCCGCGACGCGGTCACCATCAACTCCGGCGGCGAGAAGATCTTCGCCGAGGAAGTCGAGGCCGCGGTGGCCCGTCACCCCGCCGTCTACGACGTCGTGGTGACGAGCCGGCCCAGCGAGCGGTGGGGCAACGAGGTGGTGGCCGTCGTTCAGTTGGCCGACGGCCAGCGGGCCTCGCAGGACGGATTGGCCGCCAGCATCATCGCCGAGGCCGCTCAGCACATCGCGCGCTACAAACTGCCCAAAGCGATCGTCTTCCGCGACCGCGTGCAGCGTTCGCCGTCCGGTAAGGCCGACTACCGGTGGGCCAAAGACCAAGCAGCACAGGCGCGCTGAGCGCCGCCGTGCCTCATCTGTCACTTTCGTCTCCGGTGGGAGACGGTGTTCGTTGTGCCCACCTCCGCGCGACAAAGTCGGCTTATGCTCCGGCGCGGCCGACGCTGTCGCTGTGAGGCGGGCACAGAGGATGCCCTCCGGCACGGTGACTGATGTGGCTGCCGCGACTACCGTGAACTCATGGAGAAGAAGCGGCAGCGGCCCGCCGAGCAGGCCGAAAAGGCCGCCGATTCGCTTGCGCCGTAGTACCCCATCGAGTCGGTCGACAACGCGCTCAAGCTATTGCTGTTGTTGGGCGAGCAACCCCAGATCCGGTTGAGCGAGGCGACCCGGTATCTGGGGTCGCGTCGTCCACCGCGCACCGGTTGCTGGCGATGCTGACCTACCGTGGCTTCGTCCGCCAAGACCCGGTGTCCCAAGGCATACCTGCCCGGCCCCGCGCTAACCGGTGTGGCGTTTGCGATCTTCAGCCGCATCGAAATTCAGCGCTGCGCCCGACCCGGTGCTGGCCGCCCTGAACGCCCTAGACGCCGCGCGGCGGCTCACTTTGCTGTGCGTCACCGAAAGCGACTGTGCCGCATATCGTTTCGACATCTACCTGCAGGGCCCGCAGGAGACGGGTTTCCTGGCGTACCGGGACGACGGGCGATGACCAACCTGCTGTGGCCGGGAGACCACCGGGCCGGCGAGCACATGACGGACCGGGCGCTGCTGCGGTCCATGGTGGCGGTGGAATCGGCCTGGCTGGCGGCGCTGGCCTCGCTGGCGTGGCGCTGCCCGACTGTGCCGGCACGGACCTGTCGAACCTGCTGGCCGACGACGACGCCGAGTCGCTGGCGGTCGCCGCGGAGGGCGGCGGAAACCCGGTCATCGGCCTGGCGGCACTGCTGCGCCGGCGGGCCGCCCCGGCCTTCGCTCCGTGGGTCCACCGCGGACTCACCAGCCAGGACGTCCTGGACACCGGCCTGATGCTGGGCGTGCGCGCCGTGGTCGAACACCTGGTATCGCTTCTCACCGAGCAGATTTCGGCTCTGTCGGGGTTGGCCGCAGCCCACCGGGCCACGCCCATGGTGGCCCGCACCCTCACCCAGCACGCGGCGCCCACCACGTTCGGCGCAAACTGCACCGCAACGACGAACGGTAATAATTCGAAATCCGTTTCATAACAACACGCGACCGTGCCGCCGGCGCCCGGGGTGGCGAACCGGCAGCGATCGGCCGGGGGGAGAGAATGGTTGCATGCAAAACATCGATCGGCGCACCATGCTGTGCGCCGTCGCCGGGGGAGTGCTGGCGGCCCTGACCCGCGCCCCGAAGGCCCCGGAGGCCGGCGCCTCGCCGGTCCACCGGAACGTGCCCCTGGGCCCGGTGTCACCGGGGGCGGGCGTCCTGACCCGCCTGCCCGGGGACGGCAATCGGATCGCGCTCACGGTCGACGACGGGGCCAGCACGTCCGTCGTGGCCGCGTTCGCGCAGTTCGCCAAGGACAGCGGCACGCGGCTCACCTTCTTCGTCAACGGCGCCAACAACTCGTGGTCGGCCAACGCGCCGGCGCTGCGGCCGCTGGTGGAGTCCGGCCAGGTCCAAATGGCCAACCACACCTGGTCACACCCATACCTCAACCGCATCAGCCTCAGCGCGGTCGCTGATCAGATCCGCCGCAACGCCGACTTTCTCAGGAACACCTACGGCACGGACGGCCGCCCGTTCTTCCGTCCGCCGTACGGCGTGCACAATGCCGACATCGACCGGATAGCCGCCGACCAGGGTTACACCTCGATCACCATGTGGAGCGGGGACGTCGGCGATTCGTTGCCCGAAACCGAGGCGAGCCTCATGTATCGCGCGACCGAGTCGTTTCAGCCGGGCCAGATCGTCCTGATGCACGCGAACCTGCCCGCCATCACGCATTGCTACGGGCATCTGCTGGATCTCATCCATAGCCGCAACCTGCAAACCGTCACCCTCAAAGACGCGTTCGGCTGAGGTACGGACGAACGACCCCGCGACTCGGGACTTCCGCCCCTACCCCGCGCCCGACCCAGAGTGGTCGCATCTAAGGCGAATCAATCTGCGGGGCAGGAAGAGTCGAGATGGGCAACAGGGACGACGCCAAAACGCGCCAGGTCGCTAAAGCGTGCCAGGTCGATGTGCTGATCGAGGAGCTCGACGAGCGCACGCGGGCCAAGGCGCGGCTGTCGTGGGCGGGCAAAAAGTTCGTCGGTGTCGGCCTGGCCCGCCTCGATCCCGCCGACGAGCCGGTGGCCCGGATCGGCGACGAACTGGCGATCGCCCGCGCGCTGTCCGACCTGGCTAACCAGCTGTTCGCGTGCGCGTCAACCGACATTCAGGCCAGCACCCACGAACCCGTCACGGGTCTGCACCACTGAACACTGCTGCCAGGGATGTGCCTGTCGGCCGCCTTCGCTGTGACTTTCGGCCCTAGGGCGACGATTTGGGAAGGGCGTAGCAACGAATCATGAGTCAGAGACCAGATTTACCCGCCGTTCTTGACGTTCGTGTGACGACGCACGGGCAGCTGCCCGGTGCGGAGGACTACGCGCGGACCAAGATCGGCGAGCTCGGTCGCCTCACCCACGAACCCGTCCTGGACGCGCATGTCAAGTTGAGTGAGCACGGCGATCCGGCTGTGGCCCGCCGGGTGCTCGCCCAGGCGAACCTGGACGTCAACGGCCGGCTGGTCCGCGCGCAAGTGGAAGGCAACACCGCGCGGGAAGCGATCGACCGCCTCGAGGCGCGGCTGCGCCACCGCCTGGAGCGCAGCGCCGAACATTGGGAGGCCAAACGAGGCGGCCTCCCTCGGCCCGCCCCGCACGAGTGGCGCCACCAGTCCGAGCCCACCATTCGGCCCAACTATTTCCCCCGCCCTGAGGGCGAACGCCGCATCATGCGGCACAAGTCTTACAGCCTGCCGACCTGCACGGTCGACGAGGCCGCGGTCGAGCTGGAGGAGCTGGACTACGACTTTCACCTGTTCACCGAGGAGGGGACGGGGCAAGACAGCGTGCTCTACCGTGAAGGGCCCACCGAATACCGCCTCGCGCAAGTCAATCCGGAATTTGCCGACAAGCTCGCGCCGTTCGATACGCCGCTGACCATCAGTCCCCAGCCGGCACCGCGGATCACCGTCGACCAGGCGATCGAGCGGATCGGCCTGCTTGGCCTGCCGTTCCTGTTCTTCGTCGACAGCGTTCGAGACCGGGGAAGCGTGTTGTATCACCGCTACGACGGGCATTACGGGGTCATCACACCGGCAGACTGAGCCCCGCAAGCGCCCACATGGCCACCCGAATACCGCGGCGGTCCCGGAACTCCCCCCGTCCGGGACCGCCGCCCTCATTGGACCGGCCTACTGCTGGCCGGCCAGCCTTTCGTTCGCGACGTAGCGAAGCAGGGCGCCGATCCCGCCGGCGGGTGCGATCCGGCTGTCGGCCCGAACCAGCGACGCACCGACCGCGATCGCGGCGAATGGCAGGGCCTCGTCGGCCCGTGCCACGCGTTGCACCGGTTCACCGAGTTCCGACAGCGCGTCGGCGTCGGGTGCGATCGTGGTGAGTGCCGCGCCGGAGACCACCGTGGCGTCGCCCAGCTCGCCGATGATCAGCGTGTCCACGTCGCCGTCACGCAGCGCCGCGCATACGGCGGCGAACCCTTCGGCGGCCAGCCCCGAGCCGCGTCCGATTTCCGCTGCAAACCGGTCAGCGAGGTCGGTCATCTCGATGCTGCGGCGCCGAGCGAACTCCGCGGAGGTCGCTTCGCGGACCTCTTCCTCGTCGATGCCGCTCTTGCGTGACCCGGCATGTAGCTCTGACACCCGTTCGGCCACCCGCTCCGGTAATTCGGCAACCAGGTCTGCGCGCGAACGAACCTCGCCGCAAAGGAACACCACCTCGGGATCCGCCTCGTCCACCAGCCGTGTGAGCTCGTCGGCGACCGTGCGGCAGTTCATGCGGACGGCTTCGTCGGTCGTGTGCTGAAAGTCGCCCCAACCCTTCCAGCCGGCGGTGGCCGGCTTGTGCACCGGATAGCCGGCGCCCTCGATGCTGGTGGAAGTGATGCTGCCCCCCTGGTAGAGGGTGATGTCGGCGCCGGTGCGATCAACCGCGGCAAAAACGTAGGTCGGTCGCTGGATTTCGAGTTCGATCAACGGCGCGATGTACGGGTAATCCGATAGGCGAACCACCGTGGCCGGTGGTGGGCTGATCAGATGCTCGTTGACCAGCACCTGATCGCCGGTCGCGATCACCGCGCGGCCGCTCCTGCCGACGGCCGGCCGAGAGTGCAAGACGGCTTCCTCGAGCTTGCCGACGACCCCCGGGCTTGCCCCTTGGGCCTCGAGGTCCTTACGGATATCGCGCCAGGTCGCTTCCAGGTGCTCGACGGCGTCCGCGGTGTCGCGTGAATCGTCGAAATACACCGAGGCAAACGGGCCTGCCGCGTTGACCAGCCACCTGAGGCGTTCTGATTGCATCCCGCACCCCTTCGCTCCAGCTTGTGCCTACTTTTGACCACCGTAGGAAGGTCGCCCGTCGCTCCACGAGGGCCGTTAGCCCCCGGCTGCAGGTCTTAGGTCCCGCGGGGACCAAAGCCGCGGACGGCGCGTTGCACTATGCGGTCACCGTGTTGTCGGTCCAGCCCTGATCAGCTGGTCGATTGCGTAGCCCGACGGAGCTTTTCGAGCTCCGCAGCGATTCCCGGGCTGACATCCACGGGGTAGGACCAGCCGGTCGCTTCCAGCGAACGAAGCTGAGGCGGCAGCCGGCCGATTTGCTCGCGCGCGCGGTTGCGCGACTCGGTTAGGTCGGGCTGCGGGAGGTGCCGCCCATTCTTCATGACGGGCACCAGCAGCAGTTCCCCGTCGAGGTCCTCGTCGGGCGCACCGATGGTGTCGCCGGCGAAGAGCCCGTCTTCGAGCCGCCGTGCCACCTGCTTGCGGCCCGGATAGATGACCTTGCCGCTGGAGAACTTGGTCCGCCCCGCGCCGTCATACTCCACCAGCTTGTAGGCCATGTCGAGCGCGGGAGCGTCCTGGGCGACGACGACCCTGGTGCCCACCGCGAAGGCGTCGATCGGACAGCCGTCGTTGATCAGCGCCGCGATGCGGTATTCGTCCAGACCCGAGGACGCGACGATTTCGAGGTGGTTCAAACCCGCCGCGTCGAGCCGGGCGCGGGCGGCCTTCGACAGCGCGCCCAGGTCCCCGGAATCCAGCCGGATGCCCGCCACGTCGAAGCCCCGTTTGACGAGTTCGACGGCGTGGTCGACACCGCGCAGCGTGTCGTAGGTGTCGATGAGCAACGTGGTGCCGGGGTAAAGCCGGGCGAACGCGGCGAACGCGTCGAGCTCGTCGTCGAAGGCTTGAATGAAGCTGTGCGCCATGGTCCCGAACGGGGGGATCCCGTACTCACGCGCGGCAAGCAGGTTCGACGTGCCGGCCATGCCGGCGAGGTAGCCGGCGCGCGCCACCTTGAGCGCCGCGTCGGTGCCGTGCGCGCGACGAGCCCCGAAATCCACCACCGGCCGGCCATGGGCGGCCTCGACCACCCGGGCGGCCTTGCTGGCCATCACGCTTTGCAGGTGAATCTGGTTCACCACGAAGGTCTCCACGAGCTGCGCTTCCACGATGGGCGCGATCACCTGCACGATCGGCTCGTTCGGGAAAACCACCGTCCCTTCCGGCACCGCCCACACGTCGCCGGTGAACCTGACCGCGGCCAACGAATGCAGGAAATCATCAGTGAACAAACGCAATTGGCGCAAGTAGTCGATGTCGGTGTCGCTGAATCGGAACGTCTCGAGGAAGTCGATCACGTCCGACAGGCCCGCGGCCATCACATAGGAGCGGCCCCGGGGAAGCTTGCGGAAGAAGGTCTCGAACACCGCCGTTCCCGACATGCGTTCGGCCATATAGGCCTGCGCCATGGTGATCTCGTAGAGGTCGGTGAACAGCGCGGAGGAGTATTGGGTCGTCATTGCCCGTAGAGAGCCGAGAGGCGGTCCGCGAACTTCTCGATGACGACCTTGCGCCGAAGTTTCATGCTCGGGGTGAGGTCGCCCGATTCGACGGTGAATTCGCGGTCGGCGATCGTGAACTTCTTGATCTGCTCCCAGCGATTCAGTTCCACGTTCAAGGCGTCGATGTATCCGGCGATCAGCTCCTGGGTCTTGTCGTCGCGCGCGATCTCGGCGAACGGCCTGCCCGCCATGCCGTTCTTGGCGGCCCACTCGCTGATCGCCTCGGTGTCGAGGCTGACCAGGGCCACACAGTACGGCTTGCTCTCGCCGTAGACCACCAGCTCGCTCACGTAGGGGCAGATGCCCTTGAACTTGGCATCAATCGCCGACGGCGCGACGTACTTGCCCTGTGAGGTCTTGAACATGTCCTTCTTGCGGTCGGTGATCCGCAGGAACCCGTCGGCGTCGATCTCCCCGATGTCGCCGGTGTGGAACCAACCGTCCTCGTCGAGCGCCTCGGCGGTGGCGTCCGGCAGGTCGTGGTAGGCGGTCATCACGCCGGGACCCCTGAGCAGGATTTCGCCGTCGTCGGCAATCTTCGCTGCCGTGGCCGGGAACGGCAGGCCGACCGTCCCGAACCGGTACGCGTGGGGGCGGTTGATGAACGATGCGGCCGCGGTCTCGGTCAACCCGTAGCCCTCGAGCACGACGATGCCGACGGCGTCGAACCACTGCGCGACGTCACGGTCCAGGGCGGCGGCCGCGGAGACGAAGAACCGCAGGCGCCCGCCGAACCGCTCGCGAATCGTGGAGAGCACCAAGCGGTCGGCCACCTTGTAGGCCAGCGATGACGCCAATGACGGTTTTTTGCCCGCCTGCCGGGCCTCCGACACCTTCCTGCCGACGCCCAGCGCCCAGTCGAACATCGTCTTGGTGAGTAGACCCTGCTCGGCGGCCATCTCCTCGATGCGGGCATGCGCCTTCTCGAAGATGCGCGGGGCCGCCCCCATGATGGTGGGACGCAGGGTCGCGAGGTTGTCGATGATCCTCTCGACGCGGCCGTCGATGGCGGTGGGGAAGCCGATCTGCAGCGGCAACGCCAGCATCACCTTGCCGAAGGCGTGTGCCAGCGGCAGCCATAGGAAGTTCAGGTCGTCGGGGCCGAGGATGCCCAGCGCGTCGATGGCCGCGGCGGTGTACGTCCATGACCCGTGGGTCAGCCGCACGCCCTTGGGGCGGCCGGTGGTGCCCGACGTGTAGATGAGGCTGGCCAGCTGGTCCGGGCCCACGGTCGCGACCCGTTCTTCGACGGCGGTGGGGGAGTCGGCGAGCAGTTGCTTGCCCAGCTGCTCGAGTTCGGCCAGCGAAATCGCCCAGTCGCCGTCGCCGTTGCCGTCGATCAGCACCACCTTGGTCACGTCGGGCAGTTCGGCGCGGTGCTCGAGCAGCTTGTCGAGCTGAGTCTGGTTCTCGGCGACCACCACCCGGCTTCCCGAATTGGCGACGATGAAGGCGACGTCGGTGGCGTTGGTCGTCGGATACACGGTGGTGGTCGCCGCGCCCGCGCACATGATGGCGAAATCGACGAGCACCCACTCGTAGCGCGTCGCGGACGCGAGCGCGACCCGATCCTCCGGTTCGATTCCCAGCGAGATGAGCCCGGCGGCAAGGTTGCCGACGCGTTCGCCGACCTGCTGCCAGGTCACGCTCTCCCAGGTGTGGTCCTGCGGATAGCGAAAGGCCTCCGCGTGCGGGGTGGCGGCGACGCGGTTGAGGAACATGTGTGCCACCGACGGCGCGCGATTGTCGAGCTTGCTGAAATCGGGTCTCTCCGTTGCGGACAGTGGTGTGTTCATCTCGCAATCCGTTGCTGCCGAACCGAATGAATACCGGCGATGGCCGGTAACCCCTCGATGCTGACGCCGTCGGGTGCGCGCCGATAGTGACGAAAGTCACGCGCCGAGCGGCAAACGTCCCCGGCTCGCGGCCGGTTCTCAACCGGCGATGGCCACCGCTATGACGAAGTCCCAAGGGTCCCCCAAGGGTCCCCCAAGGGTCCCCCAAGGGTCCCCCAAGGGTCCCCCAAGGGTCCCCCAAGGGTCCCCCAAGGGTCCTTTGTCACCGCAGTTGCCCACCAACTTCCCGGGCAGTGGCGGCGCGGGTCGCGTACCGTTCATCGCGTGGTGGCGCATCACGCGGGTGCCTGGCGAGATGATCGCTGTGCCAATCAATCACCGTCGGCGGCTGCCGACGGAGCAAGCGGGCCGGGGTGAGCGCTATCGGCATCCCCGAGCTGGCGGCGCTGCAGGTGTTCGCCGATATCCCCGAGCAGGAGCTCGCGGCGCTGGCCGCCGGTCTGGAGCCCCTTCATGCGGTCGCCGGCGAGGTGCTGATGCGACAGGGCGAAAAAGCCGTGTCGTTTGCGATCATCGCATCCGGTCGAGTCGAGATCAGACACGTCGGCCCGGATGGCCAGGTCACGGTTACCGAGCTGTCGCCGGGGACGATTATCGGCGAAATCGCGTTGCTGCGAGACGCACCCAGAACGGCGACGGTGATCGCGAAAGATGACGTGTGCGGTTTCCGCGGATACAACGACGCTTTCGACCACATGCTGGCCATGCCGGTCGTCGCCGAGCGGATGGTCCGTACCGCGCGGCAACGGTTGGCCGCGTACATCTCCCCGATCCCGATATCGACCAAAGACGGCGCCCAGCTGCTGCTGCGCCCGGTCCTGCCCGGTGATGCCGAGCGGTTCACCAGCAACGGTTCGTTCTCGCGGGAGACCCTGTACCGGCGCTACCAGGGTGGCACCCCGACCGAGGCTCGCCTGGTCTACCTATTCCAGGTCGACTACGTCGAACATTTCGTCTGGGTCGTTATCGACGGCGCGGACGGGCCGGTCATCGCCGACGCCCGTTTCATCCGGGATGAAGACGACCCTGCCTCGGCAGAGGTCGCGCTCACCGTGGCCGACGCCTACCAGGGTCGCGGGATAGGGACGCTGCTGCTCGGCGCGCTGGCGGTCGCGGCACGCGTGGACGGTGTCAAGCGGATTCATGCCCGGGTGCTGTCCGACAACCCGCCCGCGCGCGCGTTGGGCGACAAGGTGAACGCCCGCTGGGAGCATGAAGAACCCGGCGTGGTCACGACGACGGGGGAGATCCCCGACTTGGCTGACCTACCGCTCGACTCGGGTCTGCGCCGCCGGATCGAGCATGTGGCCCGCCAGGTGATCCATGCCTTCGACTGACGGAAAGGGACTAATGCCCCGGGCTTCGGTGGCTTTGCGCCCTTATCGGAGTGCGGCGCATCCACGCAGCATTGACCCGTCCGGGCCATGTCATCCAAGGAGTTGGCCATGAAGTCGCTCATCGTCTGCGTTTCCAAGTCGCACGGCAATACCCGCCGCGTGGCCGATCGGATGGCCGAGGTGCTTGGCGCCGAGGTCGTCGAACCCGAGTCCCTCGACCCGGAAAAGCTCCGGGAATACGACCTCGTCGGCTTCGGGTCGGGCATTTATTACATGGGGTTCGACGCGCGGCTGCGGAACCTGATTCGTCGCCTGCCCAACGTTGACGGCATCCGTGCGTTCACCTTCTTCACCAGCGGCGCCCGCGAGATCCCGCTGCTGGACTACACCAAGCCAGCGGGAAAACAGCTCGCCACCAAGGGTTTTGAGGTGCTCGGTTCGTTCTCTTGTCGCGGGTTCGACACGGTGGGGCCGTTCGGGTTCGTCGGCGGGATAAATCGGGGGCGGCCGAACGACCACGACCTGGACCGGGCCGCGGCGTTCGCCGAACGGCTACGCAAACGGGTAGCGCCGTCGGCGGCCACTCCATGAACAATGGCGACCAAAGAGTGCGCCCCCGCAGTCCTGGCGCTGGTGCGCGGACTCGTCGCCGAGGTTCACCCGCATGCCGCGCCGCCCGCGGTGACACTTGACAGCACCTTCGACAACCTGGGCATCGGCAGCCTCGAGCTGGCGGAATTGTTGTTGCGCGTTCAGGACAAATTCGGGGTGGCGCTGCCGCCCCACATCCTGGCCAGCGCTGAGACGCCAGGCGACCTCGTCACGGCCCTCGTACCGGCCCTAGCCCGGGGTCGTCCCGCGGTGCGCGACGACCACGGCATGGTTTCGCGGCCGGTCACCGCGCCCGGCGCGTCGGCGCCGGACACCGCGTCGACCCTGAATGACGTGCTCAACTGGCACGTCAGCGCGACCCCGGACCGAACGCACATCCGCATCCTCGACGAGGCCGGTGGCCCCGCGGACCTCAGCTATGCCGGGCTGCACCGGGAGGCGGCCGCGGTGGCGGCCGCGTTGATCGCGCAGGACGTGCTGCCGGGCGACAGGGTGGCTATCATGCTGCCCACCTGCCGGGCATATTTCGTCACCTTCGCCGGTGCGGTGCTCGCCGGGGCGGTACCCGTTCCGGTCTACCCACCGGCCCGGCCTTCCCAGTTGGCCGACCACCTGCGTCGCACGGCGGGCATCCTCGCCAACGCCGGAGCCACGATGCTGGTCACCGTGCCCGAGGCCGTGACCCTCGGCCACCTGCTGCGCGCGAATGTCGAAAGCCTGCGCCACGTCGTCGTCCCCGAATCCCTCACGGGCGCGACCGAAGACGTACTGCCCTCCCTTCCCAGACCGCGGGCCGACGACCTCGCGCTGGTGCAGTACACCTCGGGCAGCACCGGCCAGCCCAAAGGGGTCGCGCTCGCCCACCGGAATCTGATCGCCAACATCCGGGTGATGGGTCAGGCTGCCGCGGCCTCCGGGTCGGACACGTTCGTCAGTTGGCTGCCGCTGTATCACGATATGGGCCTGATCGGTGCGTGGCTCGGCTGCATGTACTTCGGCGTCCCACTGGTGGTGATGAGCCCGCAGGCGTTCCTGATCCGCCCATCGCGATGGCTGTGGGCGATCCACGCGAACCGGGCCACCATGTCGGCCGGCCCGAACTTTGCCTACGAACTGTGCCTGTCCAAGGTCCGCGACGACGAGATCGAAGGGCTCGACCTGAGCTCCTGGCGGCTGGCCTACAACGGCGCCGAGCCGGTGAGCCCCGCGACGATCGAGCGGTTCGGCGATCGCTTCGCGCCGTACGGTTTTCGACGGGAGGCCATGACGCCGGTGTACGGGCTGGCCGAGTCCTCGGTGGGTCTGGCTTTTCCGCCGTTGGGCAGGGGTCCGGTCATCGACCGGATTCGCCGAGACGTCTTCGTGCGTTCCGGGCGGGCCGAGTCGGTACAGCCGGGCGAGCCGGACCTGCGCTTCGTCGCGTGCGGTCAACCGTTGCCGGGGCACGAGATCCGGATCGTCGACGCCGCCGGCAACGAGCTGGGTGATCGCCGGGAGGGTCGCATCGAGTTCCGTGGTCCGTCGGCAACCGCCGGCTATTTCAACAACGCGGCCGCGACGCGCGCGCTGTTTCACGGCGACTGGCTCGACACGGGCGACCTGGGCTACATGGTCGATGCCGACCTGTATGTCACGGGCCGGATCAAGGACATGATCATTCGTGCCGGCCGCAACCTGCACCCGGCCGAACTCGAAGAGGCGGTCGGCAACCTCAAGGGTGTCCGCAAGGGTTGCGTGGCGGTATTCGCCTCTCCCGACCCATCGGGGGGTCCGGAGCGGCTCGTCGTCATGGCCGAAACACGAGCGATCCGAGACGACGCCCGCGCCGCACTGCGCTCCGAAATCGCCGCAACCGCGGTGGATTTGCTGGGGGTTGCCCCCGACGACGTGGTCTTGGCGCCGCCGCGCACGGTACTGAAGACCTCCAGCGGCAAGATCCGGCGGGCCGCGAGCCAAAAACTCTACACGGCAAGGAAGATCGGTGCCCGACCGCGGGCGGTGTGGTGGGAGTTAGTTCGGCTCCGCCTGGGCGGCGCGGCGCCGTCGTTGCGGCGCGCTCGGCGCGCGGCGGCCTCGGTGACATTCGCCGCCTACGCGTGGGCGGTCTTTACCATTCTCGGGTTGTCGGTGGCCTTGTCGGTGCTGCTGCTACCGCGTCCGCAATGGCGCTGGTGGGTCGCCCGGGGAGCGGTCCGGCTGCTGGCTCGCCTGACCGGAACGGCGGTTTCCGTGCACGGCCTCGATCACCTCCCGGGGGCCACGTGCATCGCGGTGGCCAACCACCCCAGTTGGATCGACCCGCTGGCGCTGGCCGCGGTCATGCCGCAGTCGTTCCGCTTCGTCGCCGCCGAAGTGCTTGAGCATCAAGCAATCAACGGATTCGTGCTGAGGCGGCTCGGCCACCAGTTCGTCGAACGCCACGAGCGCGAACGCGGCGTGGCCGACGTCGACCGGCTGGCCGCCGTGGTGCGAGGTGGGCAGTCGCTCGTCATCTTCCCCGAAGGCCGCCTGGCGCGGGCCCCCGGGTTGCGGCCCTTCCACATGGGCGCATTCGTGGTGGGCGCCGAAACCGGTATGCCCGCCGTGCCCGTGGCCATCCGGGGGACCCGGACAATACTGCGGCCGGAACACCACTTTCCGCGGCACGGAGCCGTTGAGATCGTGGTCGGTAAGCCGATCTGGCCGTCGGGCACCGACTGGGCCGCGGCGGTGCAACTGCAGCAGGCCGCGCGGAACGCGGTCTTAGACC
The DNA here is from genome assembly GCA_963785625.1 of uncultured Actinomycetota bacterium. GTDB lineage: Bacteria > Actinomycetota > Actinomycetes > Mycobacteriales > Mycobacteriaceae > Mycobacterium. The sequence goes on from CAWAWC010000007.1 coordinate 518,095, forward strand.
TCTCAGGCGAGCCGGATGTCGAATGACAAATGACCGATGGCCGGGCGGTGCCCTGCGGGCGACGGTTCGGCCATCGGCCTTGGATCATTGAACCGTTACGGACTTTGTTTGCCGCCTACCGCCTGGCCGGCGCTTCGCACCACGCTGCGGAAAAACTCGATCCGTCCGGTGACCAACTCCTCAGTTAAGTCCAGGGCGGCGTCGATGACGTTCTTGCGCCGCGCCTCATCGGGGATATCGCCTGTCACCTGGTCGACGAACTTACGGATGGCTTCGATGGCCTGCTTTCGGCTTGCCTCGACCGATTCGAGCACCTCGTCAGACAGTTCCGCCCAGCGTGAATCGGCCTTTTCCGGTGTCTGTGTCACTGTCAATCTCCTCAAATTTGGTGGTATGACGCTGCAAATCGTGTCGCAGCACACGGCCACTCTGCCGATCCAAACGCTATGGTGTCCACGTCGCCGACACGAGTGCCTAAAGTCCTTCCTCACCCGATCATTTGGCGTCGAAAATCTCTACTTTCCAGTCAAGGACTTTCGCGGGCTTTACCGGGACGTAAGTCCCTAACACGCCGCGGTGACGCGCTGTTAGCTTCCCACCATGGCAGTACCGACCGGCCGCGGGGTTTCGCTCTCGAGCCCGCCGGGTGTTGTCGGCCTGGCCAACGCCGTCAAACCGTTCACGAACACCGGCCAATACGTGGCTCAGTCGTGGCGGGAATACCTCGACCAAGAACCGGGTGGGCTCCCGCTGGCCCGGCCCACCCTCGCCCTGGCGGCACAGGCATTCCGCGACGAGATCGTCCTGATGGGCCTGAAGGCGCGCCGCCCGGTCAGCCGGCCCGAGGTGTTCGAGCGCATCACGCGCGAGGTGGCCGATGCACTCGAGTTCTACGGCAAACGGGGATGGCTGGCCAACCCGAAGCGGTTCTTCGGCGCGCCGCCGCCGCTTTCGAACGTCACGGTCCGAAAAGTCAAGGGAAACAAGCGTTCCCTGTACCGCATCGTCTTCGACAGCGAGTACCTGCCGCGGCCGGGCGAACCGGGCGCGCAACGGTGGATGGGATACACCGCGAACGAGCACGAGTATGCTCTGTTGCTCCGTCACCCGAAACCACGACCCTGGCTGGTGTGCGTGCACGGCACGGAAATGGGCCGCGCCGCGCTGGATCTCGCCCTGTTCCGCTCGTGGCGGCTGCACGAAGATCTGGGCCTCAACGTCGTGATGCCGGTCCTCCCCATGCACGGACCGCGGGCCCGCGGCCTGCCGAAGGGCGCGATATTCCCGGGGGAGGACGTGCTGGACGACGTGCACGCGACCGCACAGGCGGTGTGGGACATCCGGCGGCTGTTGTCCTGGATACGCCGGCAAGAGCCGGACTCGCAGATCGGGCTGTACGGTCTGTCGTTGGGCGGCTACATCGCCGCGTTGGTCGCGAGCCTCGAACGCGGTCTGACCTGCGCCATCCTCGGCGTTCCGGTCGCCGATCTGGTCGGGTTGCTGGGTCGGCACTCCGGTCTTCGTGACGATGATCCGCGCCGGCACACCATGGAATTGGCCGAGCAAATCGGGCGGATGACCTCGCCGTTGTCGCTTTCTCCGCTGGTGCCCCTGCGGGGCCGCTTCATCTACGCCGGCGTCGCCGATCAGGTTGTGCATCCGCGCGAACAGGTGGTCCGTCTCTGGGAGCACTGGGGCAAGCCCGAAATCGTCTGGTACCACGGGGGTCACACCGGATTCTTCCGCGCCCGGCCGGTGCAGCGGTTCGTCGAGGCCGCGCTGCAGCAGTCCGGGCTTTTGGACGGGGTATCGATGCGGCGCGAACGCCCCGCCTGAGCGCCCCCAAAGCGTCAAGGACGAAAAATGAAACCGCTGGACCCGCTGGACGCGGCGATGATGACCGCGGAACTGTTGTCCAACCCGATGCACGTCGGGGCCGTGCTGATCCTGTCCCCGCCGAAAGGCGCCGGTAAGCACCACGTCGACAAACTGCATCGAGAGGCGCTCGCCGGCAACGATCCGGTCGATCCGAGGCTGCGCAGATATCCGCATCGCGGGGTGGATACCGGCGGCATGTGGGTATGGCGTGAATTGGACAGCCTGGACATGAGCCGGCACTGCCAGCGCCGCACGGTCAGCGGCGACGACTTCTGGCGGCTGATCAGCGAACTTGACGCGGAGCGCCTGGACCGGTCCGGACCGATGTGGATGTCGTATCTGATCGACGGCCTCGACGGGGGCCGATTCGCCCTCTACGTCAAGGTGCATCACACCGTGATCGACGGTGTCGCCGGTTTCCAGATGATCACCGACGCGCTGAGCAGCGATCCGAAGCGACGTTCGATGCCCCCGTTCTACGCCGACCGCGGCCGCGAATCCGCACCGCCGCCGGCATCCACCGGCGCGGTGTCCGGTCTCGTCACGCCGCTGTGGTCACTGCTCGGCACTGCGGCGTCCAGCGTGGGGCTGATCGGGCGCGTGGTCACCGGCGAAATATCGACGGTTCTCGACACGCTGGTCGGACACACGACTGTGCTGCCGTTCGGGGCGCCCCACACCCGGTTGAACGGTCGACTCGGGCCCGAGCGTGCCGTCTCCGCGGGCAGCTGGGCCAAGAAGCGCTTCCAAGCGGTGCAGGAGGCCGCCGGTGTCACCGGCAACGAGGTGGTGACCGCGACGGTAGCCGGGGTGCTGCGCCGCTGGCTGCATGACCGCGGGGAACTGCCCAAGCAGTCGCTGGTGGCCGCCTGCCCGATCACGGTGCGCGATCACCAGCGCGATTCGACGAACGACCAGCACGGCAACAAGTTCGGTCTCTGGCTCTGCCCGTTGGGCACCGACCTGGAAGACCCGGTTGCCCGACTGCAGTTGGTGCACCGGTCGATGTCGGAGGGAAAGCACTGGGTGGCCAAACGGGGGTCCGCGGCATCCCTGCTGACGACCGCGGGAAGCATCGCTGCGACCGTGGTCGTCCCCCTGCTGCCGTTCACGCAGAAGATGCGGACCGGGTACAACCTGCCGATCTCGTACGTCCCCGGCCCCACCGGCGAAAAGTATTGGAACGGTGCGCACGTCGACGAGATGTATCCGGTGTCGGCGGTCTACGACGGTCAGGCGCTCAACGTAACGACGTGCTCGTACGCCGACCGGATCGGATTCGGCTACGCCGCCGGTGCCGACACGGTGCCCGACATCGACGTTCTGATACCGCTCACCGAGCAGTGCCTGGCCGAACTCGAGACCGCCGTGGGTGTCTGATCTCTATCCGTCTCTATCCCGGCGTGGACGGCTAACCTCGCGCCAACTGGGCGGCACGGCCGGCCTTTGCCATGATGCGGTACAGGACGATCTCGGACAGGTCGCCGTCGTCGGCAACGCGGACGAGGCCGCGCCGCCGCAGGAACGTGTCGAGGCGTCGATCCGGCGACCAGTCGGAATAAATCGGGTCAACGTACCGCGACTGAAGGAATTCTGAAGCCAAAGCATCCACGTCGGAATCGGTCAACAACGGTGGATGAGCACCCATTAGCCGTCATACTCCTTTGTTCAGCCGTAACCGCCGCAGCCAAGTTACGTCAGACGGGACAATTATTCGGTCACGCGCGGATTCCGGATAGGGCCCAAAGTCATCAAGCCGGTATCGGACCGGCAATTCGGCACCCGCGACGCCAGGGCATATCGGCATGGCCGCGAGGACCATTGACCCTGGCGGGCGGATAGGCCCGCCGCCCAGACTGGCGCGATGGCCATCATGACGAAGCGGATCACCGAGACCGCGGCGTTGCTCACGGTGCTGTACGGGGTACGGCGGTACTACCGCAATTGGGGCGCCACCAAGGCGGAGTGTCAGATGCCGCTGCCCGGCGACGCGCTGGTAGCCGATCCCGCGATCCAGACGACGGAGGCGGTGTACATCGACGCGCCGGTATCCGAGGTGTGGCCGTGGCTGGTGCAGTTGGGCGGGCCTAACCCCGAATGGCAACGTCTTGCGGTGGGAGACCGGGCGCGCCTGGCGCCCGAAGGCTGGATGGGGCTGCCGGGCGGGGTGACCTTGAGGGTCGCCGAGATCGTGCCGGAGAAGTACCTCGTGCTCACCGCCGGTCGACCGGGTCAGCGCTGGAACGCGGTGTGGTCGTTCCACATCCAGCCGCACTGGGAGGACCGGGTCCGGCTGCTTACCCGCGCCAGGATTGCCCTGCGCCACCCCGGGGAGGTGTTCGCCATGGAGCTCGTCAGGCCGGGCATCGCGCTGGGCACGCGGGGCCTGCTGCTGAGCATCAAGCACCGGGTCGAGCGGCCGCTCACGTCGGCGCCGGGACAGCAACCGATCGCCGAAACCGGTTGACGCCTGGGCGTCCTTAGCGCTGACGCACCGCGGGCCCGGGCCCTGCTCGGGCCCGCGGTGGTTCGGGTGGTTGGCTAGTTGGTGGCTACCTGAACGTGCTTCTCCGGCGCCGTGGGCTCCGAAACGCGCACGGAGACAGTCAGGATGCCCTTGTCGTAGGTCGCCTTGATGTCGTCCTCGTCCGCGCCGGCCGGGAGTGATAGCGTCCGGACGAACGAGCCGTAGGAGAACTCCGATCGGCCGTCGAATTCCTTTTTCTCGCTGCGTTCGGCCTTGATGGTGAGCTGACCGTTGCGGACGGTGATGTCGACGTCCTTGGCCGGGTCGATGCCCGGGATCTCGGCGCGCACCTCGTAGCGGCCATCGACCATCTCGTCTTCCAGCCGCATGAGTTTCGTGTCGAAAATCGGGCGGATCCCGGCGAACGACGGGAAGCCCGCGAAGAACTCCGAGAACTCGGGGAACAGCGAATGCGACTTCTGCGCCGCGGGAAGGGTAGTCATTGTCTTCTCCTGGGTGGTTTCGATCTCTTCGAATGGATGCTTTTCACCCGACCACCCGTTTCGCCGGCGCGGTAGGGGCCGAAGTCCTCATCAGGGTTTCGGATTGCTGAATTTCAGTCAACGACATGCATACTCGAATGATGGTCAGGCCCGCGCGGTCCGAGCAGTGGTCGGCGAACGTCCGGCGCCGCGACGGACGTGTGGTGCCCTTCGACGTGGCGCGCATCGAGGCCGCGATCGCCCGGGCCGCGCGTGAGGCGGGGCATCTGGACCCGGACACGCCCGGCGTGCTGGCCGCTGCGGTCGCCGACGCGCTGGCGCTCAGGCCGCGTCGGCCCGGCGGCGCGGTGCCGACGGTCGAGGAGATCCAAGACCTGGTCGAGGCGCGGCTCGAGGCCGCCGGCCTGGATGACGTTGCCCGCGCATACATCGTCTACCGCCAACACCATGCCGAGCTGCGCGCCGCCAAGGCGCTGATCGGCGTGCGTGACGAACTGAAGCTGAGCGTGGCCGCCGTGACGGTGCTGGGCGAGCGCTATCTGCTGCGCGACGAGCGGGGCCGGCCGACCGAATCGACCGGCGAGATGATGGACCGGGTCGCGAACCACGTTGCGGCGGCCGAGGAGCACTTTCGACGCGGTTCCTCGGCGATGTGGGCGCAACGGTTTTCGGCGGCGCTGCGCGGTCTGGAGTTCCTGCCGAACTCGCCGACGCTGATGAACGCGGGTACCGAACTCGGCCTGCTCTCCGCCTGTTTCGTTCTGCCGATTGATGATTCGCTGCGTTCGATCTTCGCCACGCTGGCGCACAGCGCCGAGATTCACCAGGCCGGCGGCGGCACCGGGTACACGTTCACGCATTTGCGGCCCGCGGGTGACCGGGTCAGTCGCACCGGCGGGACGGCCAGTGGGCCGATGTCGTTTCTCCGGCTTTTCGACAGCGCGGCCGAGGTCGTCTCGATGGGCGGTCGCCGGCGTGGTGCGTCGATGGCCGTTCTCGACGTATCCCACCCCGACATCTACGATTTCGTCACCGCGAAGGCCGACTCGCCCGGCGAGCTGCACCAGTTCAACCTGTCGGTCGGCATTACCGACGGGTTCTTTCGCGCCGTCGCACGAGGTGGCAGCCACCGGCTGGTCAACCCGCGCACCGGCGCGACGGTCGCCACGGTGCCGGCCGCCGACCTGTTCACCGCGATCTGCGAATCGGCGCACCGATGCGGTGACCCCGGACTGGTGTTCCTCGACACCGTCAACCGCGCCAACCCCACGCCCGCGCTCGGCCGGATCGAGGCCACCAACCCGTGCGGGGAGGTCCCGCTGCTGCCTTACGAGTCGTGCAACCTGGGCTCCATCAACCTGGCCAGGATGGTCAGCGGCGGTCGCGTCGATTGGGACCGGCTCGACGCGGTCACGGAGTTGGCCGTGCGCTTCCTCGACGACGTCATCGACGTCAGCCGCTACCCCATCCCCGAAGTCGAGGCGGCCACCCGGGCCACCCGCAAGATCGGACTGGGGGTCATGGGGCTGGCGGAAATGCTGGCCGCCCTGGGCATCCCGTATGACAGCGAGCGGGGCATTCGGCTGGCCGGTCGAATCGCCCGCAGCATCAACCGGGTGGCGCATGCCGCGTCGGCGCGGCTGGCGGAAGAGCGCGGGCCGTTTCCCGCTTTCGCCCGCAGCCGGTTCGCCGACTCCGCGCCGCGGCGCAACGCCCAACTCACTTCGATCGCCCCGACCGGCACCATTTCATTGATCGCCGGCACCACAGCGGGAATCGAGCCGATGTTCGCGATTGCCTACATCCGCAACGTCATTGGGCGGCGCCTCCTGGAAGTCAACCCGTGCTTCGACCGGCTGGCCCGCGACCGGGGCCTCTATCACCGCGACCTGATGGCCGAGATCGCGCGACGCGGCGGTGTGCGCGGGTACCCGCGCCTGCCCGCCGAGGTTCGGGCCGCGTTCCCGACCGCCGCGGAGATCACGCCGGAGTGGCACCTACGGATGCAGGCCGCCGTGCAGCGCCACGTCGACGCCGCGGTGTCCAAGACGGTCAACCTGCCGGCCGAGGCGACCGTCGCCGACGTCCGCGCGATCTATCTGGCCGCGTGGAAGGCGAAAGTCAAGGGAATCACGGTGTACCGCTACGGCAGCCGGCAGGGGCAGGTGCTCAGTTATGTCGGTCCCGAACAGCCGTTGCTCGCGGCCGACGCCACGTTCAGCGGCGGCTGCATCGGCCGCCGGTGTGATTTCTGACATAGACCCCGACAGTCCCTGACCGACCGTCGCACCCCGAAAGCCACAGCAGGCCAAATCTTTCAGTGAGCAGCGCGGATGCGGGTCGATTGGCCATCGCCGGAAGGTCCAACGGCCCTAGTGGCGGTTGCGGCGTCGCCCTACTTTCGACAATGGCGGAGAAGGCGTGTCCGCCTGCACTGTTGGAGGTGTTGAGATGCGCGATGCGATCCCGCTGGGGCGGATCGCCGGTTTCCCGGTGAGTGTCCACTGGAGCGTTCTGGTCATCCTGTGGTTATTCACGTGGAGCCTGGCAAGCGGTTGGTTGCCCGGCGACGTCAAGGGATATTCGCACGCGGCTTATTGGCTGGCCGGAGCGTGCGGCGCGCTGGTGCTGCTGGCATCGCTGTTGGCCCATGAGCTCGCGCACGCCGTCGTGGCCCGCCGCGTGGGGGTGGCCGTGGGGAGCGTGACGCTGTGGCTGTTCGGCGGTGTGACCACTCTCGGTGGCGAGGCGAAGACACCCAAAGCCGCCTTCCGGATCGCGATCGCGGGCCCGGTCACCAGTCTTGTGCTGGCGGCGGTGTTCGGCGGGCTGGCCGTAGCGCTCCAAACCGTACACGCCGCGGCCATCGCGGTCAGCGTCGCTCGATGGTTGTTCGTCATCAACCTGCTGCTGGGCCTGTTCAACCTGTTGCCCGGCGCCCCGTTGGACGGCGGCCGGGTGCTGCGGGCCTTCCTGTGGCGCCGGCACGGCGACAGCGTCCGCGCCAGCATCGGCGCCGCCCACGCCGGACGGGTGCTCGCCTTCATCTTGATCGCCTTGGGATTGGCCGAGTTCGTGGCGGGTGGACTCGTCGGCGGCGTCTGGCTGGCGTTCATCGGCTGGTTCATCTTCGCCGCCAGTCGCGAGGAGGAGCACCGGGTAACCACCCAGCAGGTCTTCGCCGGGGTGCGTGTGGCCGAGGCGATGACCGCCCGGCCGCACACCGCCCCCGCCTGGATCACCGTCGACGACTTCATTCAGCATTACGTGCTGGGTGATCGCCATTCGGCGTATCCGGTCGCCGACCCGGACGGATCGATCGTGGGGCTGGTCACGCTGACCCAGCTGCGCGACGTCGGGCCCGCACGACGCGCCGCCACCCGCGTCGGTGACATCGCCCTACCCCTCAGTGCGGTGCCGACCGCAGCACCGCAGGAGCCGCTGACCGCGCTGCTGGAGCGGATGTCGGCGGCCGGTCCGCGCAGCCGCGCCCTGGTGTTCGAGGGCGGCCAGGTGGTGGGCATCGTCACGCCGACCGACCTGGCACGGCTGATCGACGTCTACCGGCTCGCCCACCCCGGCCCCGACTACACCGCGGGTCGGCCGGACGAGGCGAGGTTCTCCGGCGCCGGGTGACCGTGCGCCGGAGCGAAGCTCGCCAAAGGAGTGCGGACGATGAATGCGGTCATTGTGGGCATCGATGGTTCGCAGGCGGCCATCGCGGCGGCGCTGTGGGGTGTCGATGAAGCGATCAGCCGCGGGGCGCCGCTGCGCCTGGTCTCCGTGATCAAGCCAACGCATCCATCCGCCGACGACTACGCCCGCGACCTCGAGCACGCCGAAATGTGGCTCCGCGGTGCACGATTCGCGGTCGAGTCCAGCCGCAAACCGGTCTACATCGAAACCGACATTCCCCGGGGTCCGGCCGCGCCGGTGCTCGTGGAGGCGTCCCGCGATGCCGAGATGATCTGCGTCGGATCGGTCGGGATCGGGCGCTACGCCCGCTCCATCCTGGGCTCCACGGCAGCAGAACTCGCGGAGAAGGCGCATTGCCCGGTCGCGGTGCTACGCACCGAACAGGACCAGCCTTCGCCCGACATCAATTGGATCGTGGTGCGGATGACCGACGCACCCGACAATGACACCGTCGTCAAATACGCCTCGTGGGAAGCGAAACTGCGCTGCGCACCCATGCTCGTCCTCGGGGGACGACCGGAGGACCTCGGCGAGCGCGCGGACGACGTGTTCGAAAGCCGGGTGCAGGAGTTGCGGCAGCGTCATCCCGAGGTGCGTGTCTACCCGATCACGACCAAAGCCGGCATCGCCAGCTTCCTGAGCTCCAACGATGAACGGATCCGACTCGCCGTGATCAGCGGCGCCGAGGGCGGTGAGCTGTTACGGCTCGTCGGGCCCGCCGGGCATCCGCTGTTCCGTCACCCCGAGTGCTCGGTGCTCGTGGTGCGCTAGGACTCTCGAAGAGATGACATTTGGCACTTAAACGCCGGCGGCGGTGACGTAAAGATCGGCGGGTGCGAGAGCGGACCTCCCAGATATGGGCAGCTATTGGGCTGCTCGCGCAGCGTGAAGGGTCACCCATGGCGCCGAGGCACGCGTGCCTGTCGTGCGTGGAGGCCGTTGGCGTCACCGGCGCGGGCCTCATGGTCAGCGGCGACACCGCGTCGATGGAACCGGTGTATGTCACGGATTCGCGCGTCGGCGAGGTGGAGAACCTGCAAGCGACCCTGGGCCAGGGCCCGGGAACCGATGCGCTGCAGTCGGGCAGGCCAATTCTCGTCGGCGATCTGACCGCACCGATGAGCTTGAGCCGCTGGCCGATGTTCGCGTCCGAGGTGGGTCGGCTCGGGGTGTTCGGCATGTACAGCCTTCCCTTGGCGCTGGGCGCGATCCGGGTGGGAGTCCTCGACCTCTACAGCGACACCCCCGGGCATCTCAACCAGGACGAGCTGATGGACGCCCTGATCTATGCCGACACCGCCTTGCTGCTGGCGCTCGACGCACAGAGCGGCATTGCCACGGCGCCGGACGGCGAGCACGTCAACGGCCGGGGACAACCGGTGCTCTGGCACGCCAAAGTGCACCAGGCGGCTGGAATGGTCTCGCTGCAACTGGGTGTCTCGGCGCTGGACGCGTTGGTGCGCCTGCGCGCGTACGCGCACGCCAACGACAAGCGGCTCACCGACGTGGCACGCCTCGTGGTGGACGGGCGGTTGCGACTGCAACCTGATGAGGCCACCTCCGCGACAGACTGCGCCGGCGAGGACAGCCCTTAGCCGTCAGGCCGGGGCCTCGCGGGCCACGATCACCGGCACCCGCGCCATTTGCGCCACCGTTTCGCCGACGGAGCCCACCAGCATCCCGGCGAATCCGCCACGGCCGCGGCTGCCGACCACCACCAGCTGGGCCTGCTCGGATTGCTGGACGAGTTGGCGCGCCGGCTGAGCCTGTACCACGGTGCGGCTCACCGTTACGTCCGGATACTGTTCCTGCCACCCTGCCAAACGCTCGGCCAATACCTCCTCGGCCATCGTTTGCGTTGCAGGCCAATCAGTTTCTGGCCAGTCCGATACGTCGAGATCGCTCCATGAGTGCAGGGCGACCAGGCCGACCTGCCGGCGCGAGGCCTCGTCGAACGCGATCGCCGTGGCCGACTCCGATGCCGGCGAGCCGTCGATGCCGACCAGGACCGGCGACTTGAGCTGTGGGGTCGGATCCTGGTCGTGGATGACCGCGACCGGACAATGGGCGTGCCGCAGCAGGCCCGAGCTGACCGAACCGAGCAGCCTGCCGGGCCACCGGCCACTGCCTTGCGCCCCCGTCACCACCATCTCCGCGTCTTTGGACAGGTCGATCAACGTCGAGACGGCCGCCGCCGTGAAAATCTCGCTGTGCACTCCGGCGGGACCACCGTGCTGCGCCCCCTCCTCGACGAGCTTGATCGCCGCGTCGACCAGTCGGCGCCCGTGGTCCTGCTGCCAATGCATCACGCCGGCGGGCACCGGCGTTTTCAGCCAGCTGGCGACTTCGGGTGACACCGCATGGACGAGTGTCAGTGGGATGTGCCGCATCTCGGCGTCCCGGGCCGCCCACTGCACCGCTACCCGGGCGGCCGGCGAGTCGTCGATGCCGACGACGATTCCCAGAGCTGCGTTGCGCGATGACATGGTTTGTCCTTTGCTTTTTGGATGCTTTTTGGATGCTTTTTGGATGCTTTTTGGATGCCTTTTGGACGAGCCGAAACCCGCTTGGCCTCTTAGACACGACCGTATCGGCGCCCGCGCCCGTCGGGTCAGAGCCGTTTGTCACCAGCCGGGCAGGCATGAGTCCCTCAGCGCAAGGACACCTTTTTACAAGTTTCCCTGGGTAAAGTCGGAGGTCGATCTGTCTGGCGATGCCGAAGGAGCGTGAGGACCCGGTGAAGTCCCAGGCCACGTCGAACGGCGAGCCCGCGAGTCGCCGTCGGGAGGTGCTGCGGGTGTTGCGGGCGTCGGCCGATCCCCTGAGCATTATCGCGATCGCCGACGAGTTGGGCGTGCATCCCAACACCGTCCGCTTCCACCTCGACACCCTGCTCGGCGAGGGCCTGGTGGAGCAGGTCGAGCTGAGCCGCAAGGGGCCGGGTCGCCCGCCGCTTATGTTCCGCTCGGTCCGGCAGATGGATCGCGGCGGAACGCGGCACTATCGGCTGCTCGCCGAGATCCTGACCGCGGCATTCGCAGCCGAGCGCAATCCGCGCGCCAAGGCGCTGGCCGCGGGGCGCGCCCGGGGCCGCAGGCCGGATGCCACCCTGCAACCGCCGCCGGGGAGCGCCCCGACCGTCGACGAAACCATTGACCACCTGGTCGGCGTGCTCGACGAGCTAGGGTTCGCCCCCGAGCGCCTGGAGACCGACGGCGAACAGCGGATCGGCTTGCGGCACTGCCCATTTCTGGAACTCGCCGAAACCCGGACCAGCGTCATCTGCCCGGTGCACCTCGGGCTCATGCAGGGAGCGATGCAGACATGGGGGGCGCCGGTCACCGTCGACCGGCTGGAACCGTTCGCCGAACCGGACCTGTGCCTGGCGCACCTGACGCCGCAGGCAGCCGCCCGGTGAGCACGGGACCGGCGATCGCCGTTGCCGTCACCTTCGTCTGGCTCGGCATGGTGCTGGCGATCTCTTTTCTCGAGGCTCCGCTGAAGTTTCGCGCGCCCAATGTGACGTTGCAGATCGGGCTCGGCATCGGGCGCCTGGTGTTTCGCGCGCTCAACACCGTGGAGGGCTGTCTGGCGCTCCTGGTTGTGGCGATCGTGGTGGCCGTCCCGTTACCGGCTCGGTTCATCGTCACGTTCTCCGCCGCCATTGCGGCACTGGCCATCCAGTTGATCGCGGTGCGCCCGCGGCTGACGCGCCGTTCCGACGAGGTGCTCGCCGGAACGGAAGGACCCCGCTCGCGCGCCCACTACGCCTACATCGCACTGGAGGCGGTCAAGGCGGTGGCATTGCTGGTTGCGGGGATTCTGCTTTTGGCCGGCTGACCGCTGGCTTTCACGACGGAAGGAGCTGTGGCGATGGAATGCATTTCGCTGACCGGGCTGGCCTCGGAGAAACTGGCCGAGGCCCGACAGTCGCACAGCGGGCGGGCGGCCCACACGATCCACGGTGGTCACACCCACGAACTGCGGCAGACCGTGCTGGCCCTGCTCGCCGGCCACGACCTCGCCGAACACGACAGCCCCGGTGAGGCGACGCTGCAGGTGCTGCAGGGTCATATCCGGCTGACGTCCGGTGACGACGCGTGGGACGGCGGTACCGGCGACTACCTTGTGCTGCCGGCGCAGCGACACGCCCTGCATGCGGTCGAGGATTCGGTGGTCATGCTGACCGTGCTGAAGACCATTCCCGCGGCGGCGCAGTAGCTGGCCGTCACGCTGGCGTGACGCTCGGCGCTGGCTGTCACGCTGGCGTGACGCTCGGCGCTGGCTGTCACGCTCGCGTGTCCCCCGCAAGCGGGCGGTGCCCCCAGCTCGGCGGATGAACCCGCCGCGTCACACCCCGCGCAGGTAACGCCGGGCGATGACGCGCTGGGCGACCGTCACCAGCGGCCCGCCCGCCTTGCTCCACCACGTGGCGGGCCGCGAGAACGCCGACACTTCGGCGAACACGGAGTCGGTGGCTGGGTCGTGGCGCACGACGAAGCGTTCCTCGCCGGATTCCGGGTGGCCCGGCAGCGTGCCGTAGCCGAATCCGCGGATGTCGGGTTCGTCGACGACGTAGACCACCCGGCACGGTGCGGGCAGGAAGCCCATCCGTACCAGCACCACCGTGTCCACGGCGGCGACCTCGGAGCTGGCCCGCACCCGCAGGCCCGCCCCGCGCTGCATGCCCCAGCGCATGACGGCGTCGGCGGCGCGCTCGAAACGCTCTCGGCCCCTGCCGATTTGGCGCTCCACGTGCAGGTGCCCGTATCCCGCGGGCAGCCGGCCGGACGCGGTCGCCCCCACCTCCGAGTAGGTCAGCGGGAGTTCCTCCAGCGCTGCTAGGTCCACGTTCCCAGCTTGCCACGCCATGATGCGGGGCCCGGCGGCTCCGGCGTACGGTCGTAGAAGTGACCGCACAAAACTCGAAAACAGTTGCAACTATTGCAGGGGCGTCCGGAACGTTCACCCTCGGCGGCGACCTGACCGTCAACCGGCTCGGGTTCGGCGCCATGCGCCTGACCGGCAAGGGGGTGTGGGGCCCGCCGGCCGACCGCGACGGATGCGTCCGGGTGTTGCGCCGCGCCGTCGAACTCGGCGTTAACTTCATCGACACCGCCGACTCCTACGGCCCCTACATCTCCGAGGAGATCATCCACGAGGCGCTGCACCCCTACAACGGTCTGGTGATCGCGACGAAGGCGGGACTGCTGCGCACCGGACCGGACGTCTGGATCCCGTTGGGCAATCCGAGCTACCTGCGCCAGGAATGCGAGATGAGCCTGCGCCGCCTCGGCGTGGACACCATCGACCTGTTCCAGCTGCACCGCATCGACCGCAACTTCCCGCTGGCCGACCAGGTCGGTGAACTGCTCACGTTGAAGAACGAGGGCAAGATCCGCCACATCGGCCTGTCGGAGATCGACGTCGACCAGCTCAACGAGGCCCGGCGGATCACCGAGATCGTGTCGGTGCAGAACATGTACAACCTGGCGGCCCGGGGCGCCGAGGCGCTGCTGGACGCCGCGACGAGCCAAGGCATCGGTTTCATCCCGTGGTTCCCGCTGGCCGCCGGGCCGCTGGCCGCCCCCGACGGGCCGCTGCAGCTCATCGCCGCCAATCACGAGGCGACGCCGTCACAACTCGCGCTGGCCTGGTTGCTGAAGCGGTCCCCGGTCATGCTGCCGATCCCGGGCACGTCCAGCGTCGCGCACCTGGAGGAGAACGTCGCCGCCGCCGAGGTCACGCTGAGCGACGAGGAGTTCGAGGCTTTATCGACCGCCGGGGCCCAGCGGACGGTCTAACCGCCGCCGCTTTGGGTCGACTTCGGTCCTTATGCCGTTTCAAAACAGCCGCAGCGAGATCGCAGGGGTAATAAACTGAGAATTCCCCTTTTTCAGCGATCAGCGGGAGGCCAGCGATGTCGTTGTTGTTGCGGCGCCGGAGTTTTTGACGGCGGCGGCCACGGACTTGCAGAACGCTAGCTCCGCGCTGAGCGAGGCCAACGCCGCGGCGGCGGGCCAGACGACCGGCCTGCTGGCAGCGGATTTGGCACCGGCGGCACCGGCGGCACTGGGTCAACCACCTCCGGTGCGGCAGGCGGCAACGGCAACAGCGGCGGCAACGGCATATCCGGTCAACCCGGTTAATCCTTCTGGGTCGCCGCAGCAGCTGCGCCGCGGTCGGCTGCCTCGATCACCTATACGGTGTCCTGGTGGCCGGCGACCAGACGCAACACCCTGGCGGTGGGTTCAACCCGCCCGAACCGACCACCAAGGGCGGCCCCGACTACGGCAGGTTCATCGGCGCCGTGCGCAAAATGCAGGATCACGCCCGCGCCGTCAACGCGCCGGATGAGGTCATCACCGAGGCCGCCGACCTGCTGGAGAAGGTGTCGGCGCTGCTGAGCCCGTTCGACGCCGACGAGTGGGAGTCGCCGTCGGGGCGCCGGATGGACCTGCCGATGCGCGGCAACATCCTGACGATCCCGATGTCCGCCCGGAAAGACACCGACGGGCGCATCCATGGCTGGGCGCGCTTCGCCCGGTTCCATCTGGGACGCAACGGCGCCGTGCACGGCGGGTGCCTCGGAATGCTGTTCGACACGGTGCTCGGGCTGACGTCCTCGGTGCTCACCGGCGGCCCCTACCAACGCACCGCCTACCTCAAGATCGACTACCGCAATATCGTCCCGATCGAAAAGGAACTGCAATTCGACGCCGGGGTCGACCGGGTGGAAGGACGCAAGATCTTCGTGTCGGGCCGGTTGACCGACGGCGACACACTGCTGACCGAGGCCGACGCGCTGTTCGTGCGGCTCAAGCCTGGCCAGCCCTGAGGCGGGTCGGCCCCGATAGCATGGCAGCGATCAGCAGTCACCTGAATCTGGAGAACCAATCCGATGAGCCCCCCCGCCAGCCCCGCCCCGGCGGCGCCGATCTGGGTTCCTGCGGGCACTACCGCGGCCGCCGCTGTCGGTGAGGCGGGGCTGCCGCGGCGGGGCTCGCCCGAGGCGATCGTGGTGGTGCGCGACGCCGAGGGCAAGCTGCGCGACCTGAGCTGGGTTCCCGGCGCCGACGCCGAGGTCGTCCCGGTGGCGGCCAACACCGACGAGGGTCGCAGTGTCATCCGGCATTCGACCGCGCACGTGTTGGCCCAGGCGGTCCAAGGCCTGTTCCCGCAAGCCAAATTGGGCATCGGGCCGCCCATCACCGACGGCTTCTACTACGACTTCGACGTGCCCGAGCCGTTCACGCCGGAGGACCTGGCGGCGCTGGAGAAGCGGATGCGGCAGATCGTCAAGGACGGGCAGCTCTTCGAGCGGCGCGTCTACGAGTCCAAGGACCAGGCGCGCGCCGAATTAGCCAATGAGCCCTACAAGCTCGAACTGGTCGACGACAAATCCGGCGACCCCGACGTCATGGAGGTCGGCGGCGACGAGCTCACCGCGTACGACAACCTCAATCCCCGCACCCGCGAACGGGTCTGGGGCGACCTGTGCCGGGGGCCGCACATCCCCACCACCAAGCACATCCCGGCGTTCAAGCTGACCAGAAGCTCGGCGGCCTACTGGCGGGGCGACCAGAAAAACGCCAGTCTGCAACGCATCTACGGCACCGCGTGGGAGTCGCAGGAGGCCCTCGACCGCCACCTCGAGCTGATCGAGGAGGCCCAGCGCCGCGACCACCGCAGGCTGGGCACCGAGCTGGACCTGTTCAGCTTCCCCGACGAAATCGGTTCCGGCCTGGCGGTCTTCCACCCCAGGGGCGGAATTGTGCGCAGGGAGCTGGAGGAGTACTCGCGGCGCAAGCACATCGAGGCTGGCTACGAGTTCGTCACCACCCCGCACATCACCAAGGCGCAGCTCTTCCACACCTCGGGCCACCTGGACTGGTACGCCGACGGCATGTTCCCGCCGATGCACCTCGACGCCGAGTACAACGACGACGGAACGGTGCGCAAGCCCGGGCAGGACTACTACCTCAAGCCGATGAACTGCCCGATGCACACGCTGATCTTCGCCTCCCGTGGGCGCTCCTATCGCGAACTTCCTTTGCGGCTCTTCGAATTCGGCACCGTGTACCGCTACGAGAAGTCCGGTGTGGTGCACGGGCTGACCCGGGCGCGCGGGTTCACCATGGACGACTCGCACATCTTCTGCACCCGCGAGCAGCTGCACGGCGAACTGGCGTCGCTGCTGCGGTTCGTGCTCGAGCTGCTCGGCGACTACGGGCTGGAGGACTTCTACCTGGAGCTGTCCACCAAGGACCCGGACAAGTTCGTCGGCTCCGACGAAATGTGGGAGGAGGCCACCGATGCGCTGGCCGAGGTAGCGCGGGAATCCGGGCTGGAGCTGGTGCCCGATCCCGGCGGTGCGGCGTTCTACGGCCCGAAGATCTCGGTGCAGGCCCGCGACGCGCTCGGCCGCAGCTGGCAGATGTCGACCATCCAGGTGGACTTCAACTTCCCGGAGCGCTTCGAGTTGGAATACACCGCGGCCGACGGGACCCGCCAGCGTCCCGTGATGATCCACCGGGCGCTGTTCGGGTCGATCGAGCGGTTCTTCGGCATCCTCACCGAGCACTACGCGGGGGCGTTCCCGGCGTGGCTCGCCCCGGTCCAGGTGGTCGGCATCCCGGTCGCCGACGAGCACGTCGGCTATCTGGAAGGTGTTGCGGCGCAGCTGAAGTTGCACGGGGTGCGCGTCGAGGTGGACGCCAGCGACGACCGGATGGCCAAGAAGATCGTCCACCACACAGCCCAGTTGGTGCCGTTCATGCTGCTGGCCGGCGACCGCGACGTGCAGGCCGGGGCGGTCAGCTTCCGCTTCGGCGATCGTTCCCAGATCAACGGCGTGCCGCGCGACGCCGCGGTCGATGCCATCGTCAAATGGATCGCCGACCGCGAAAATACTTCCCCCACAGCAGAACTCGTGAAGGGGGCACGAGTTGAGTGATCAGCAAGGCGGCGACCGCACCGACGAGGCCATCCTCGACACCGGTGTCGGCCAACGCGACCACCTGCAGCGGTTGTGGACGCCATACCGGATGACCTATCTGGCCGAATCGCCGATGAAGCGGGAGAATGCCGAGCCCGCACAGCCTTTCACCGACATCCCGCGAATGTCGGACGAGGAAGGCCTGGTGGTCGCCCGCGGCGACCTGGTCTACGCGGTGCTCAACCTCTACCCTTACAACCCCGGGCACCTGATGGTAGTGCCCTACCGGCGGGTGTCCGAGATCGAGGACCTGACGGAGGCCGAAAGCGCGGAGCTGATGGGCTTCATCCAGAAATCGATCCGCGTGATCAAGGCGGTGTCGCGGCCGCACGGCTTCAACGTCGGCCTGAACCTGGGCACCTCGGCGGGCGGATCGCTGGCCGAGCACCTACACGTGCACGTCGTGCCCCGCTGGGGTGGCGACGCCAACTTCATCACGATCATCGGCGGGTCCAAAGTGATTCCGCAGTTGCTGCGCGAGACCCGCCGGCTGCTGGCCACCGAGTGGGCCAGGCAGTCATGAGCGCTGGGCAGTCATGAGCAAGGTGCCGTTCCTCTCCCGGGCGGCATTCGCGCGGGTCACCACCCCGACCGCCCGGGCCTGCCTGCGCGTGGGGTTGACGCCCGACGCCGTCACCATCCTGGGCACCACTGGATCTGTGGCCGGGGCGCTCACGCTTTTCCCGATGGGCAAGCTGTTCGCCGGTGGCTGCGTGGTGTGGTTCTTCGTCCTCTTCGACATGCTCGACGGCGCGATGGCCCGCGAGCGCGGCGGGGGCACCCGCTTCGGCGCGGTGCTGGACGCCACCTGTGACCGGATCAGCGACGGGGCGGTGTTCTCCGGGCTGCTGTGGTGGATCGCGTTCGGCCTGCACGACAAGCTGCTGGTGGTGGCGACGTTGATCTGCCTGGTCACCTCGCAGGTGATCTCCTACATCAAGGCCCGGGCCGAGGCCAGCGGGCTGCGCGGTGACGGCGGCATCATCGAACGACCGGAGCGGCTGATCATCGTGCTGGTCGGTGCCGGCGTATCGGACTTTCCGTTCGTAGCCTGGCCGCCCGCACTGCCGGTGGCGATGTGGCTGCTGGCCGCGGCCAGCGTGGTCACCTGCGTGCAGCGGCTGCATACAGTTTGGGCTTCGCCCGGCGCGACGGGGCCGATGCCGTGATCCGCAACCCGCCGGGCTTGAACGTGATCACCGCCCCTCGTCATTTGGTCAGGGGCTTGGTGACGCGGACCGCGACCGACTGGACGTACGCGGCCGCCTGGATGGCCGTGCGGGCGATGCCGGAATTCGCCGCGCGCACCGCCTTTGCCACCGGAGCGCGCTACGCGGCCCGCCGCGGCGGGCCCGAGCAGCTGCGCAAGAACCTGGCCCGCGTCATCGGCGTGTCGCCGGCCGAGGTGCCCGACGCGCTGATGCGGGCCTCGCTGGCCTCCTACGCCCGCTACTGGCGTGAGGCGTTCCGCCTGCCGACGATGAACCACCGCGCGCTGGCCCGCGAGCTCGACGCCTCCGTCCTCGGGCAGGACAATCTGGAGGCGGCGCTGGCTGCGGGCCGCGGCGTCGTGCTGGCGTTGCCGCACAGCGGCAACTGGGACATGAACGGGGTGTGGCTGGCGCAGACCCATGGCACCTTCAGCACCGTCGCGGAGCGCCTCAAGCCCGAGTCGCTGTACCGGCGTTTCATCGACTACCGCGAGACACTCGGCTTCGAGGTGCTGCCGCTGTCCGGCGGTGATCGGCCGCCTTTCGAGGTGTTGCGCGAGCGCCTGCGGGCCAACCGGGTGGTCTGCCTGATGGCCGAGCGCGACCTCACCCGCACCGGCGTCGAGGTCGAGTTCTTCGGGGAACCCACCCGGATGCCTGGCGGGCCGGCGAGGCTGGCGATCGCGACCGGGGCGGCTTTGCTGCCATCGCACTGCTGGTTCGAGGGCCCTGAAGTTCAAGGCTGGGGCTGCAATATGCAGCCTCCGCTGGACTGCACCAGTGGAGACGTCGGCGCCGTCACCCAGGCGCTGGCCGACCGGTTCGCCGAGAACATCGCCGCCCACCCCGAGGACTGGCACATGCTGCAGCCGCAGTGGCTGGCCGACCTGCCCGCTGACAGGCAGGCCAAACTGGCCCTGCTGAGGGACGAATAATGCGGATCGGGATGGTCTGTCCGTACTCGTTCGACGTGCCGGGCGGGGTGCAGTCGCACGTCCTGCAACTGGCCGCGGTGATGCGGGCCCGCGGCCAAGAGGTCAGCGTGCTGGCCCCGGCGTCGCCGCGCGCCTCGCTGCCGGACTACGTCGTCTCCGCGGGGAAGGCCGTCCCCATTCCCTACAACGGGTCGGTGGCGCGGCTGCGGTTCGGCCCGGCGACCCACCGTAAGGTCAAGAAGTGGCTCGCCGACGGCGATTTCGACGTGCTGCACCTGCACGAGCCCAACGCGCCCAGCCTGTCGATGCTGGCGCTGAACATCGCCGAGGGCCCGATCGTGGCGACGTTTCACACGTCGACCACCAAATCGCTGACCCTGACGTTCTTCCAGGGCATCCTGCGGCCGATGCACGAAAAGATCGTCGGCCGGATCGCGGTGTCCGACCTGGCCCGGCGCTGGCAGATGGAGGCGCTGGGGACCGACGCGGTGGAGATCCCCAACGGCGTCGACGTCGCGTCGTTCGCCACGGCGCCGCGGCTGGACGGATATCCGCGGCCGGGCAAGACCGTGCTGTTCCTCGGGCGCTACGACGAGCCCCGCAAGGGCATGCCGGTCCTGCTCGATGCGCTGCCGCGGGTGGTCGAGCGCTTCGCGGATGTGCAGCTGCTGGTGGTCGGCCGCGGCGACGAGGACGAATTGCGGGAGCAGGCGGGCGCATTGGTGGACCACCTGCGCTTTCTCGGCCAGGTCGACGACGCCGAGAAGGCGTCGGCCATGCGCAGCGCCGACGTCTACTGCGCGCCCCATACCGGCGGCGAAAGCTTCGGCATCGTCTTGGTCGAGGCGATGGCCGCCGGGACCGCGGTGGTGGCCAGCGATCTGGACGCCTTCCGGCGCGTGCTGCTCGACGGCAAGGTCGGGCGCCTGGTGCCGGTCGGTGACGGCGCCGCGCTGGCCGGGGCGCTCATCGAGGTGCTGGAGAACGACGCGCTGCGGCAACGGTATGTGGCGGCCGGCTCGGAGGCGGTTTACCGCTACGACTGGTCGGTGGTGGCCAGCGAGATCATGCGGGTATACGAGACGGTCGCCGGGTCGGGCGCCAAGGTTCAGGTGGCCAGCTGATGACTTGGCTGATTGCCGCCATCACAGTGCTGGTCGTGACGCTGGTGGCGATCGGCGCCTGGGGATTTCAGACAGCCAACCGGCTGGACCGGCTGCACGTCCGCTACGACCTGTCTTGGCAGGCGCTGGACGGTGCACTGGCGCGGCGCGCGGTGGTGGCGCGTGCCGTCGCGATCGATGCCTATGGCGGGGCGCCGAAAGACCCAGCAGGAAGGCGGCTGGCGGGGCTGGCCGACGCCGCGGAGAACGCGCCCCGGCACGCGCGGGAGTCGTGCGAGAACGAGCTCTCGGCCGCGCTGGCGATGGTCGATCCGGCGTCGTTGCCGGCGGGCCTGATCGCGGAGTTGGCCGACGCCGAGGCCCGGGTGCTGTTGGGCCGCCGATTCCACAACGACGCGGTTCGGGACACCCTTGCACTGCGTGAGCGATTCCTGGTGCGAACCCTTCGCCTCGGTGGGACCGCCGCGCTGCCAAGCTATTTCGAGATCGTCGAGCGGCCCCACGCGTTGGCGCACGGCGATCACGGGGTGCTCAACCACCGAACGTCGGCGCGGGTGGTGCTGCTCGACGAGACCGGCGCGGTGCTGCTGCTGTGTGGGTCGGATCCGGCCATCACCGATGCCTCACCTGACAAAAGGGCGCCGAGGTGGTGGTTCACGGTGGGCGGCGAAGTGCGCAACGGGGAGCGGTTGGCCGAGGCCGCCGCGCGGGAGCTGGCCGAGGAGACCGGTTTGCGGGTCGCGGCGGCCGACATGGTCGGACCCGTCTGGCGACGCGACGAGGTCTTCGAGTTCAACGGCTCCCTGATCGACAGCGAGGAGTTCTTCTTCGTCCACCGCACCCACCGGTTCGAGCCGTCCGGCCTGGGGCGGACCGGCCTGGAACGCCGCTACATCCACGGCCACCGCTGGTGTGATGCTGATGACATCGCCGGGCTCGTCGCCGCCGGCCAGACGGTGTATCCCCTGCAACTCGGCGAGTTGTTGCCCGCGGCCAACCGACTGGCGGATGCCGCGCTCGACAATGAGGCTGCCGCCGGGGTGCCTCAGCCCATCCGCTGACATGCACAGCGTGGGTGTCCGCCGAGAAGTCTCAGGGAAGCCGGGCGAACGTCGGCAGCGACGGCGCCGGCAACCCGAAATCGGCCAGTGCGTCGTTGACACCTTGCACGGCGCCCTGCTGCAGTTCGGCGGCGACGGTGGCCGGATCGATGTTCGGGAACAGTCCGAACGGCGTGGGCACATCCTGATAGGCGGTGCGGTCGTAGCCGAGCTCGACAAGCACCCGCAAGTCCGGCTGGACCAGGTCGGCGAGCGGGTTTCCCACTAAGGGAATGGCGCGCACCGGGTCCAGCAGCGGCAGATTCTGGGTGGGAATGAGGATGTAGGTGGTCTCGGTGTCTCCCGGAGAGACCGGCTCGACCACACCCGACGCAATCTGGGTGGGCGTCAGCGCGTCATACGCAGGGTGCAGGAAAACGAAGCCCGCGATGGCGTTGGCGTCCGCGAAGATGTCGATCGGGTACTGCGGGAAGTCGGCGACACCGTCGTATTGGATGGCGTAATCGATGGTGGGGTAGGCGTTGCTGGGTGTCGCGCCGTAATTCGTGAAACCCAGCGACGGAATGGAGGCACCGGGGAGGCGCGCGAGGATGCCGCCGTCGGGCCGGTCGGGGTTACCGATCAGCACGAAGGACAGCTCGTCCGGTCCCGGCCGTTGGCCGGGCGGCAGGGTTTCCAGATGGCGCATTTCGAGGGTGGCTACCGTGGCGCTTTGGGAGACGCCGAAGACGATGGTGTGGTGTCCGGCAGCCTGTTGCGCCATGATCGCGGTGTTCAGGTTCGTGACGCCCTGGGCCACGGACGCGTCGAAGGTCAGGCTGCCCAAGCCGGTGAGCGGGAAAAGCTTCTCGGGTGTCACCACGAACAGCGCGGTGTACGTCGGATGAGTGGGGGTGATGAAGTTCTCGGCGGTTGCGATGTCGATGGTCGCAGGTAGCGGGTTCAAGCCGGTGCCACCCATGATCAACGCTGTTTCCGTCGGTTCGCCGACACCCACCTGGTTTTCGTTGATGAGCAGGACACCGACGTTGCCGTTACCCGGGAGCCCGAATCCGATAAGACCCTTGCCGGTGTTCCCAATGCCGATGTTTCCGTTGCCGACGTTATCGACGCCGATGTTTCCGTTGCCGATGTTGTCGATGCCGACGTTTCCGTTGTGATGGTTTCCGATGCCGATGTTTCCGTTGCCGATGTTGTCGATGCCGACGTTGTCGGCGCCGATGTTTCCGTTGCCGATGTTTCCGACGCGCAGGTTCTGCAGCAGCTCCTGCCACGGTGTCAATTCCGCGACCGCCGCTGAAGCGCCGGCGTGATAGCCCGACATCGCGGCCACGTCCCGGGCCCACATCTGCTCATATTCGGCCTCGGTGGCCGCGATCGCGGGGGCGTTCTGGCCCAGCAGGTTGGATCCCACCAGCGACACCAGCTGAGTCCGGTTGGCGGCCAACACTATCGGATGCACGGTGGCCGCCAACGCCGTCTCGAAAGCGCTCGTCGCTAACCGGGCCTGGGCGGACGCCTGCTCGGCCTGACCCGCCGTCGCGCTCAACCACATCAAATACGGGTCCGCCACGCGTGTCATCGCCAGCGCCGCAGGGCCCTGCCAGACCTCGCCGGCCAGTTCAGAGATCACGGCCGCAAACGAGCGTGCCGCGGCGTGCAACTCCTCGGCTACCCCGTCCCAGGCCGCGGCCGCCGCCAGCATCGTGCCCGGGCCCGCACCGGCGAAGATGCGTGCCGAGTTCAGTTCCGGCGGTAACACGGGGAAATTCACGATGCGCTTATCTTTACTGGACTTTCTCGGTCGCCACCACCTAGAGAACCTATGACTTGTCCGGCAGCCTCTGGGGTCTCCACCAAACGTTCCCAAGGTGTTCGCTGCCAGTCGGTGAAGTAGCGGCATGCCTTTAGGCGACCAGCGCCTGCATACCGTTGGAGGCGGAAAACCTGTTTGTTGGACACCACTAGACTGGTGACCGAATTGACGTGTTGAAGGAGAGTAGTGGAGAGCGGCGGACAGTCGAGCCAGGCCAAGCAAACGGGAACGGCGCGCGTCAAGCGCAGCATGGCCGAGATGCTCAAGGGCGGCGTCATCATGGACGTCGTCACCCCGGAGCAGGCCCGCATCGCCGAGGGCGCCGGCGCTGTGGCGGTGATGGCACTGGAACGGGTGCCCGCCGACATCCGCGCCCAGGGCGGCGTCGCGCGGATGAGCGACCCCGACATGATCGAGGGCATCAAGGACGCCGTCACCATCCCGGTCATGGCCAAAGCACGCATCGGACATTTCGTGGAGGCGCAGATCCTGCAGAGCCTCGGCGTGGACTACATCGACGAATCCGAGGTGCTGACTCCCGCCGACTACACCCACCACATCGACAAGTGGAAGTTCACGGTGCCGTTCGTGTGCGGGGCGACCAACCTCGGCGAGGCGCTGCGGCGTATTGGGGAGGGCGCGGCGATGATCCGGTCCAAGGGCGAAGCCGGCACCGGCGACGTCTCGAACGCGACCACCCACATGCGGGCGATCAGCGGCGAGATCCGCCGGCTGACGTCGTTGTCCGAGGACGAGTTGTACGTTGCCGCAAAGGAATTGCAGGCCCCCTACGAACTCGTCGTCGAGGTGGCCCGGGCCGGCAAGCTGCCGGTCACGCTGTTCACCGCGGGCGGCATCGCGACCCCGGCCGATGCGGCGATGATGATGCAGCTCGGCGCCGAGGGCGTCTTCGTCGGCTCCGGCATCTTCAAGTCCGGCGCCCCCGAGCACCGCGCCGCCGCGATCGTCAAAGCCACCACGTTCTACGACGACCCCGACGTGCTCGCCAAGGTGTCACGCGGACTGGGCGAGCCGATGGTGGGCATCAACGTCGAGGACATCGCAGCGCCGCATCGGCTGGCCCAACGCGGCTGGTAAGAACGGCGATGAGCGCTCGCGCGAAGAGCAGACGGTCATAGCGTGTCGATCGAGCAGATCCTCGATCTCGAACAGCTCGAGGTCAACATCTACCGCGGGCGTGTGTTCAGCCCGGACTCGGGTTATTTCCAGCGCACGTTCGGCGGTCATGTGGCCGGCCAGGCGCTGGTGTCGGCCGTGCGCACCGTCGAGCCCGGCCACCTGGTGCACTCGCTGCACGGCTACTTCATCCGGCCGGGGGAAGCCAAGGCACCCACCGTCTTCATCGTCGAGCGGCTCCGCGACGGCGGATCGTTCTGCACCAGGCGGGTCAACGCCATCCAGCATGGCGAAACCATCTTTTCGATGTCGGCGTCGTTCCAGGCCGACCAGGAAGGCATCAATCACCAGGACGCCATGCCGGCGGCGGCGCCGCCGGACGGCCTGCCGGGGCTCAGTTCGATGAAGGTCTTCGACGACGCCGGCTTCCGTCAGTTCGAGGAGTGGGACGTCCGGATCGTGCCGCGGGATCGGCTGCAGCTTGTGGCCGGCAAGGCCTCCCAGCAGCAGGTGTGGTTCCGTCACCGTGACCCCCTGCCCGACGACCCGGTGCTGCACATCTGCGCGCTGGCCTACATGAGCGACCTGACGCTGTTGGGGTCGGCGCAGGTCACCCACCTCGAGGAGCGCGAGCACCTCCAGGTGGCGTCGCTGGACCACGCGATGTGGTTCATGCGGGTGTTCCGGGCCGACGAGTGGTTGCTCTACGACCAATCCTCGCCGTCGGCCTGCGGGGGCCGCTCGCTCTGCCAGGGCAAGATCTTCAACCAGTCGGGCGAAATGGTGGCGGCCGTCATGCAGGAGGGCCTGACCCGCTTCCCGCGTGGATACCTGCAGACACAGCAGTGAGCTCTCCGCGGATTGGCGTGCTGGCGCTGCAGGGCGACACCAGGGAGCATCTGGCGGCGCTGGCCGAAGCCGGTGCCGAGCCGATGCCGGTGCGCCGGCGCAGCGAACTCGAGGCGGTCGACGGGCTGGTCATCCCCGGTGGCGAATCCACCACCATGAGCCACCTACTGGTCGATCTTGACCTGCTAAAACCGCTGCGGGGGCTGCTGGCCGACGGCCTTCCCGCCTACGGCGCGTGCGCCGGCATGATCCTGCTGGCCAGCGAGATCCTCGACGCCGGCGCGCGGGGGAGACAGGCGCTGCCGCTGCGCGCCATCGATATGACGGTGCGGCGCAACGCGTTTGGACGGCAGGTCGACTCGTTCGAGGGCGATGTCACTTTTGCGGGGTTCGACGATCCGGTGCGCGCGGTGTTCATCCGCGCGCCCTGGGTCGAGCGGGCCGGCGACGACGTGCAGGTGCTGGCGAGCGCCGCGGGCCACGCCGTCGCGGTCCGGCAGGGCCCGATGCTGGCGACGGCCTTTCACCCGGAGGTGACCGGTGACCGTCGCATCCACCAGTTGTTCGTCGACATCGTCAACGGCCAGGCGTGACCGCCGAATGCCGAGTCGGCGAGCGTGGGGCCTATGGATGGATTCATGGCAGATCACGTACTTAGCGCCCACACTCGGCGGCTCAGCGGTCCACGTAGACTCGGCAGGCGAACGAGCAACAGAAGAGGTAAGACACAGCGATGAGCGGCCATTCCAAGTGGGCCACCACCAAGCACAAGAAGGCCGTCGTCGACGCCCGTCGCGGCAAGATGTTCGCCCGGCTGATCAAGAACATCGAGGTTGCGGCCCGCGTCGGTGGCGGCGACCCGGCGGGCAACCCCACGCTCTACGACGCGATCCAGAAGGCGAAGAAGAGCTCGGTGCCCAACGAGAACATCGAGCGGGCCCGCAAGCGCGGGGCCGGCGAGGAGGCCGGCGGCGCCGACTGGCAGACCATCACCTACGAGGGCTACGCGCCCAACGGCGTGGCGGTGCTGGTCGAGTGCCTCACCGACAACCGCAACCGCGCGGCCAGTGAGGTGCGGGTGGCGATGACGCGCAACGGCGGCACGATGGCCGATCCCGGGTCGGTGGCCTACCTGTTCTCACGCAAGGGCGTGGTCATCCTGGAAAAGAACGGCCTGACCGAAGACGACGTGCTGACGGCGGTGCTCGACGCCGGAGCAGAGGACGTCAACGACCTCGGCGACAGCTTTGAGATCATCTCCGAGCCAACCGATCTGGTCGCCGTGCGTACCGCCCTGCAGGACGCCGGCATCGACTACGACTCCGCGGAGGCGGGTTTCCAGCCGTCGGTGACCGTTCCGCTCGACGCCGAGGGCGCGCAGAAGGTCATGAGACTCGTTGACGCGCTCGAAGACAGCGACGACGTGCAGGACGTCTACACCAACGCCGACATTCCCGACGAGATCCTGGCCCAGTTGGAGGCCTGACCAGTGTCGATCGCATGCGCGGCGCCGGCGCCGGGCGCAGCGGGTCGACACCGTGGGGCCTAGTCGTACCCGCGGCGCATGTCCCCGACGATCCGCGGGTTCTCCAGGGTCGACGGCTCCAAAACGCGGGGGCCGACGTCACCGGAGAACACCGTCGCGGCGTCGAGGACCTGCTGGTTGAGGAACCGCAGCGGTGGCGCGTTGGGCGGCATGGTCGGCACGGGCGGGGTCGCCGCACGGCGCGCCAGCGCGAAGCCCCAGTCGCCGAAGGTGGGCACGTGCACGTGGTACGGGGTGACCGCGTAGGCGGCGGCCCGGACGGTAGACACCGTGCGCCAGAACGCCGTCGGGGTGGAAAACGGGCTGCCCGCCTGCACGACCATCAGCCCGCCGGGTGCCAGGGCGCGCGCGACCAGCGCGTAGAACTCGGTCGAGTACAGCCGGCCCAGCACGGGCGTGTCGGGATCGGGTAGGTCGAGGAGGACCGCGTCGAACCGGTCCACGGCGGGCCCGCGGAGCCAGGTCATGGCATCGCCGATCACGACGTTTACCCGCGGATTGTCCAGCGATCCGCCGTTGGCCTCGCGCATGGTGGTGCGCGCCAATTCGATGACTGCGGGGTCGAGTTCGACCTGCACGATCTTCTGCACGCCGGGCTGGCGCAGCAGTTCGCGGGCCGCCAGCCCGTCGCCGCCGCCGAGGATGAGCACCGAGCGTGCGCCCCCGATATCACCATTGCCGAGCGCGGGGTAGACGAGGCTTTCGGTGTAGCGGTATTCGTCCCGGGTGGAGAACTGCAGGCCGCCGTCGAGGTAGAGCCGCATGTCGGCGCCGCGGCGGGTGACCACGATCTCCTGGTAGGGCGTGTGCCGGTAGGCGATGATCGGGTCGGCGTAGAGCCGCTGCCTGGTCGTCGTCTCGATGTCGGCCGAACGCACCAGCAGCGTGACGAGCAGCGCGAGCGCGGCGGTCAGCGCGCACAGCGCCGTCGCCAGCTGACGCGGGGAGACGACCGGGCGCAGCAGGAAGATGGCCACGACGCCCGCGGCCGCCAGGTTGATGACGCCGGTGGCCGCCGCGCCGCGGATCATGCCGAGCTGCGGCAGCAGGAAGAAGGGCCAGACGAGCCCGCCCAGCAACGCGCCGAGGTAGTCGGCGGCGTTGAGGTTGGCCAGCGTGCGGCCGGTGTCGGCGGCCGGGTCCTCAGTGCCGGCGGTGCGCCCCCGCTGCAGCAGCGTCATGAGCAGGGGAAGCTCCGCGCCGACCAGGCCGCCGATCAGGGCCGTGCCCACCGCCAGCACCCACGTCGACTCGCCCTCGATGAACGCGAAGACCGCGTACAGCGCCGCCGCGGACAGGCCGCCGACGATGCCGAGCAGCGCTTCGACGGCGACGAACGTGATCGCCGCGTGCGCCAGTAGCGGCCTGACCAGCAAGGCGCCCGCGCCCAGCGCGGCGATGTAGCCGGCCACGATCAGTGAGGTGGCCACGATGCCGCCGCCGTCCAGGCTGGCCGACAGGGTGAGCAGCGCGAGTTCGTAGACGATGCCGCAGGCCGCGCAGGCCGCGACGGCGGCCAGCAGCAGCGCCCGCCACCGCCCCGAAGACTCCCTGAACCGGACCGCCCCGGGCGCCGGCATATCGACAGAGCTCACGACACCGCGGCGGCCGTCACCCCTCCGACGGCCAGGAGTATCACGGCCACCGCGAACGACGCCGGATGCAGCTCTGGGTCGTCGACATGCTCGTGAAAGTTACCTGGTATCACCAGGTGCATCGTCAACATCGCAATCCCTAACAGCGCCACACCCGTCAAGCCGTACACCGCCACGCCGAGGAGTCCCTGACCCAGCTGGCTGTAGCTGTTGACGATGGCGCTGATGATGACGGTGGTGAGCGCGATGTACATCGCGCAGGCAAGCATGACGGCGTTGGGGCGGCGATCGATGAACACCATCTGGCGCAGCTTTCCCGGGGTCAGCACATCGACCATGAGGTAGCCGACGACCAGGACCGCCATGCCGACCAGGAAGTACAGGATCGTCGCGACCAGGCCGCGCAGCACTGGATTGACGTCGACGTTTCCGATCTCGACGGCGAGGTACATGATCTTCTCCTTTGCGTTTACAACCGGGTAGGCATCACTTGACTTTGCCACCGGGTCCGCCGGGGGTGCCTCCGGCGCCGCCCGCGGGGGACCCGGGGGTGAATCCGGGACCGAGGAAGATGAAGGTGCCGTGGCTGTATCCGGCGCTCAGGGGCTCGACGCGGATGCTGCACGGATAGTTGCCGTCGGGACCGACGATCACGATGTTGTTGCTGTAGCGCAGGTACTCGTTGTCGCCGTTGGCGGCGCGCGCCTCGGGGGCCTGATAGTCGGCGAGCGTGTCGGCGACGTCGTCCGGCGATCCGGAGCACTGGTAGCGCGTTCCGTTCGCATCACGGGAGTACTCGTGATAGTGGCTCGCTATGTAGGACGCAATGTTCTTGTTCAGCAACACGATTCCGAAAATCAGGCACGCGGTGGCGGCGATCGCCAATCCGCCGGCGATCAGGAACAGGCGGTTGCGGCTCACGGCTGCCACCGGCTGGCCGTGTGGACCACCATCCCGCCTGAGCCGGCGGGATACCCCGGATATAGGTGCCAGGTCTGCCAGCGCCAACCGGTGCCGTCGGGTTCGGCGGATAAAGCAGTGAGCGCGGCGTCGTCGCCGGGGAAGGTGCCGCCGAGCCAGCCCCTCTCCCGCGCGCACCGGGTCCGCAGTTCGCGCGCGATGCGGCGGAAGGAAGTCTCGTCGTGTGTCTCGGTACGGGACTCGAGGCGATACCCGGGCGCGTCGGTGTGCTCGGGCAGAACGGCGCCAAGTCTGCGCGCGGTGCAGGAGACCTGCTCGGAGAAGCGGCCGGCCGCGTGCTCGACCGCGACGACGTGCGAGGCGCCGAGGACCCCGAGCAGCAGCGCACCGCCGTTCGGATGGTCGAGCCGGCAGGTGGCAAGCGGCGGCGGTGGGGGCGCGTTGAGGACCAGTCCCAGCGCCTTGCCGGACACGTCCGTCGGGGTGACGGCGAGCTGATGAAGCGGCACCGATGCCTTCCTAGGGGGACGAGGAGGGGGGCGCCGGGTAGAGCGTGAGCTCGCCGGGCCGCACCGACTTGCCCGTCGATACCTCCCACGGCATGTCCGGGGCCCAGCGCTCGAAGGAGAGCAGCGCGCTCTCGTCGGCGTTGGCGCAGTCGAGGAACTCCATCTCGCCGCCCGCAGGCAGCCCGGTGGTGCCTTCGGTGGTGTAGGACGCGCGGCCGCGCTCCGACTCGTGAAACGTCACCCCGTCGACGACGTAGGTATCGCCGGGCTTCAGCGTTACGTCCTTGCGGCTCACCCACATCGCCAGCTCGAGGCGCCCGTCGTCCTCCTCCACGCTGAACCAGATCGGCTGGTCGCCCCCTTCCAACAGGTGCTCCCACCACACGAACGGTCCCTCGCGGTAGGTCACCGAACCGCGCACCACGTAGTCGATGCCGCCGTAGCTGACGATTGCGCCGGGGCCCAGTTGCCGGGGGCCGAACTCCGGCATCGCATTGAACGCGAGTGGATCCTGGCGCGCGCCCCGCGGCTGTTGTGTCCTGGGTCGCCGCAGCGCCACCACGAGAACGACGATGGACGCGATGAACAACGCCGCGGCAATCACGACCAGCACGGTGCCCACAGAAACCCTTCCGCCCTAGCGGAGTCGAATGTGGGCTATAAGGTAACAGCTTTACCGCGACACACCGGTTGACTGACGAAGAAAGGCGCCGATCTGCGCGGCGGTTTGCTCCGGCTGGTCGAGCATCGTCAACACGTACGCCTCGTCGAGGTGCCGCAGCACGGCGCCTGGCAGCAGCGAGGCCAGCCGATCCGCGTGCCGCCTCGGCATCACCGGGTTGTCACTCCACAGCACCAGGGCCGGACCGGCGAAGTTCGACAGGGCGTTGGTGGCCCGGATGAGCTCGTCCCGGTTGAATCGGGTCCGGCAGTATTTGGTGAGGTCGGTGCGGATCCGCCTGTCGGCCAGCGCATGCGCCAGCCACGCGTCGACGATCCCTTGCGGCACCGGCTTTTTCGCCATCATCCCGAAGACGGGCCGTTGCCGGCGCAGCCAACCGGCCTTCAGCATCCGCAGCGTCACCCGCACGTTGAGGTCGTTGCGGGCGGCCAGCGCGACGACCTTGCCGGGGAATCCTGGCGGGAAGTTGTCGAACGCTTCGCAAGGGCAGATCACCAGTCGGCCGATGCGCGTGTCGCGGCCCATGTCGGTGAGGAACAACGGGCCGCCCCAGTCGGTGACGACCAGCGCGACGTCGGCGAGGTCGAGCGCGTCGAGAAAGTCCGCGACGATGCCGACCATCCCTGGCATCGTCAGGTCGGCGTCGGGCCGCATGGGAATGCGGTGGCCGCCCAACGGCAGCACCGGCAGCAGGTAGCGGAAGCCCGACGGCAGCAGCGGCAGCGCCAGTTCCCAGAGCGCGTCGTTCATCAACAGGCCGTGCAGCAGGACGACCGGTGGGCCGGCAGGGTCGCCCTCCTCGCGGTACTCGATGGTTCCGGCGGCGAGGTCGACGGATTTCACCACAGCTCCTTCGCTAGAACAGTAATTCTAGAACGTATGCTCTAGTCTGTACCGCGGGAGGTAGTCATGGCAAGGTCCACCCGGGAAGCGATCCTCACCACGACGATGGAGCTGCTGCGCCGCAAGGGCTACGGCGCGGTCGGCATGAAAGAAATCGTGTCGGCCTCCGGAGCGCCGATCGGGTCGCTCTACCACCATTTCCGCGGGGGGAAGGTGCAGATCGCGCGCGAGGCGTTGATCAATGCCGGTGTCGCCTACGCCCAGCTCATTCCCTCGATCGTGGACGCCCACACCGACCTGGGGGAGGCCGTCGCCGCGGTCTTCACCCAGGCCGCCGACGACATGCGCACCACCGGCTTCGCCAACATGTGCCCGGTGGCCAGCGTGGCCGCGGAGGTGGCCGACACCATCGAGCCGCTGCGCGACGCCTGCGCGTCGGTGTTCACCGCCTGGTTCGACGGGGGCGCCGCGTATTTCGTGGGACGCGGCGTGCCTGCGGACCTCGCCCGGGAGCTGACCGTCGCGCTGGTGGGGGCGCTGGAGGGGGCGTTCGTGCTGGCCCGCACCCTGCGCGACACCGAGCCGCTGCTGATGGCCGGGCGCGCGCTGGGCCCGCGATACCGTGGCGTCGCCCTGTCACCGCGTGTCGCGCCCGCCGATGTCGCAGCCAGCCGCTAGCCTATCGAACAGCTGTTCGGCAGTAGTTGTGAGCGGTGGGAGCGGTAATGCGGGTGATGGGCGTCGATCCCGGGCTGACCCGATGCGGCCTGTCGGTCGTCGAAACCGGGCGCGGGCGACAGGTCGTCGCGCTGGATGTCGACGTGGTGCGGACGCCGTCGGACGCTGCGCTGGCGGAGCGACTGCTGGCCATCAGCGATGCCGTCGAGCACTGGCTGGACACCCACTGTCCGGACGTGGTGGCCATCGAGCGGGTGTTCTCGCAACTGAACATGATGACGGTGATGGGCACCGCGCAGGCCGGCGGGGTGATCGCGTTGGCGGCGGCCAAGCGCGGGATCGACGTGCACTTCCACACCCCCACCGAGGTCAAGGCCGCGGTGACCGGCAACGGCGCCGCGGACAAGGCGCAGGTCACCGCGATGGTAACGAAAATCCTTGCGCTGCAAGCCAAGCCGACGCCGGCAGACGCCGCGGACGCCCTGGCGCTGGCGATCTGCCACTGCTGGCGCGCGCCGATGCTGGCCAGGCTGGCCGAGGCCGAGGCGCTGGCCGCCCAGCAGCGCCACGCGTATCTGGCCAAGCTGAAGGCCGCGCGATGATCGCGGCGGTGCGCGGTGAGGTGCTCGAGGTGGCGCTCGACCATGTGGTGATCGAGGCCGCCGGCGTCGGCTACCGCGTGAACGCCACGCCGTCCACCCTGGCGACGTTGCGGCAGGGGAGCGAGGCCAGGCTGGTCACCGCGATGATCGTGCGCGAGGATTCCATGACCTTGTACGGGTTCGCCGACTCCGATACCCGCGACCTCTTCCTGACGCTGCTGTCGGTATCGGGGGTCGGGCCCCGGCTGGCCATGGCGACGCTGGCCGTCCACGACGCCACCGCGTTGCGCCGGGCGCTGCACGACGGCGACGTCGCCGCGCTGACGCGGGTCCCGGGCATCGGCAAGCGGGGGGCCGAGCGGATGGTGCTGGAATTGCGCGACAAAGTGGGGGCGGCCGGCGCGGCGCCTGGCGCGCCGGCGGTCAACGGCAACGCGGTGCGCAGTCCCGTGGTGGAAGCCCTTGTCGGCCTTGGCTTTGCGGCCAAGCAGGCCGAGGAGGCCACCGACAAGGTGCTGGCCACCGAACAGGATGCGACGACGTCCGGCGCCCTGCGGGCGGCCCTGTCGTTGCTGGGTAAGTCCCGATGAGCCGTGATTGTCCGGACGAGCCGTCGGACCCCGACGTTAGGGACGTCTCCCCGGCGCTCACCGTGGGGGAGGGTGACATCGACGTCAGCCTGCGGCCCCGCTCGCTGCGCGAGTTCATCGGCCAGCCGCGGGTGCGCGAACAGCTGCAGCTGGTCATCGAGGGGGCCAAGAACCGCGGCGGCACGCCGGACCACATCCTGCTGTCCGGTCCGCCGGGGCTCGGCAAGACGTCGCTGGCGATGATCATCGCGGCCGAACTGGGGTCGTCGCTGCGGGTCACGTCCGGCCCCGCGCTCGAGCGCGCGGGCGACCTGGCCGCGATGCTGTCCAACCTGGTGGAGCACGACGTGCTGTTCATCGACGAGATCCACCGCATCGCCCGGCCCGCCGAGGAGATGCTCTATCTGGCGATGGAGGACTTCCGGGTGGACGTGGTGGTCGGCAAGGGTCCCGGGGCGACCTCGATCCCGCTGGATGTGGCGCCCTTCACCCTGGTCGGCGCGACCACCCGGTCCGGCGCGCTGACCGGCCCGCTGCGCGACCGGTTCGGTTTCACCGCACACATGGACTTCTACGAGCCCGCCGAGTTGGAGCGCGTGCTGGCCCGCTCGGCCGGGATTCTGGGCATCGACGTGGGTGCCGATGCCGCCGCGGAAATCGCGCGACGCTCGCGCGGGACACCGCGCATCGCCAACCGGCTACTGCGCCGGGTCCGCGACTTCGCCGAGGTGCGCGCCGACGGCGTGATCACCCGCGACGTCGCCAAGTCCGCGCTCGAGGTGTACGACGTCGACGAGCTCGGCCTGGACCGGCTGGACCGGGCGGTCCTGTCCGCGCTGACCCGCAGCTTCGGTGGCGGCCCGGTCGGGGTGTCGACGCTCGCGGTGGCGGTGGGCGAGGAGGCCGCCACCGTGGAGGAGGTCTGCGAGCCGTTCCTGGTGCGCGCCGGCATGGTTGCGCGCACCCCGCGCGGCCGGGTGGCCACCGCGCAGGCCTGGACGCACCTCGGTATGACGCCGCCCGCCGGGGTGACCGGGCTTGGCCAACCCGGGCTGTTTGACTAGTGGCGATCGCGAGCGTGGCGGTGGGGGCACGCCCCCAGAGGGAGGGACCCCCACCCGTTTGCGGGGGACCGGGCGAAGCGGGTCGCCACCATCAGGCTTAGGAGGACACGATGATCACCGCCGGGTTGGTATTCGCCGCACTGGCGGCGTTACTGCACGTCTACATCTTCGTGATGGAATCGTTGACCTGGACCTCGCCCCGCACCCGCGCCACGTTCGGGACGACGGCCGAGGAGGCCGAGACCACCAAATTGCTCGCCTTCAACCAGGGCTTCTACAACCTGTTCCTGGCGATCGTCAGCGGCCTGGGCATCGCCGCGGTTGGCATGGGGCACAACGCCGTTGGGGCGGCGCTCATCTTCGCCGGGGTTGGCTCCATGGCCGCGGCCGCGGTGGTGCTGCTGCTGTCCGCACCGGACAAGGCGCGGGCCGCTCTGACGCAGGGCGCCTTTCCCGTGATCGCCATCGCGCTGCTGCTGTTGGGCCTCCGCTAGTAACAGCAGCCACACTGGCCACAGGGGTAACTTTTGGGCCACGCTCCACGAGTCGGGCGCGGGTTACATCCCGACGGCGCCGGGTACCCAGCGCGGGCTGCGCAACCGCGTTGGCCGCACCCCCAGCGGTAAAAGCGTACAGCGCAAAGCGAATCGCCCAGCCCCCAGTGGGCTGGGCGATTCGCTTGTTGTTACAGCAGTCCGAGCAGCTGCAGGTCGGTGATGTACTTGACGATGATCGGCGCCGAGACATGCGGAATGTCTTTGTCGGGGCCGATTTTCGCCTCCTGCACCGCGGCCCGGAACTTCTCGGTCGGTGCCAGCGACCCGCGCAGCGGCTTTTCCGGCTGCTGGTAGTTGTGCAGCAGCGGCAGGAGCGAGTACTGGCGCTGCCGTTCCGGCAGGGCCCGCAGCGTCGTCTCGAACCGCTGCAACCACTCCCGGTAGTCGGCGATGCGCTCGACCGAGTACCCGGCCTCGACCAGCCAGTCGACGTACTCGTCGAGGCCGATGCCGTCGTCGTACGGGTTCATCACGTGGTACGTCTGGTAGCCGTCCACAACGTCGGACCCCAGGTGGGCCCCCAGCGTGGAGACCGCCGCGGCGATGAACTCGACCGGAAGGCCGTCGTAGTGCGCCCGCTGCCGGTTGCCCTTCGCGTCCAGCTCGTAGAACGAGCCGGGCGCGATACCGGTGGCGACCAGGCTCAGCATCAGCCGGGTGAACATGTCCGGCAGGTTGAGCTGACCGGCATACGTGGTGTCGGCCAGGATCATGTCGCACCGGAACACCGCGACGGGCAGGCCGCACAGGTCGTGGGCCTCGCGCAGCAGCACCTCGCCGGCCCACTTGCTGTTGCCGTAGCCGTTGGCGTAGTTGTCGTTGATCTGGCGCGTCGCGCTGATCTGCCGGATGTCGGCGTCCTCGACGAACCTGCCGGGCTCGATCTGGTCGCCCACCCCGATCGTCGACACGTACGTGTACGGCTTGAGCTTCGTGGTCAGCGCGATGCGGATCAGCTCGGCGGTGCCCAGCGCGTTGGGGCCGAACAGCTCGCTGTACGGCAGCACGTGGTTGACCAGGGCCGCCGGGTCGACGATGAGGTCGACGGTGTCGGCCAGCCGCTGCCAGGTCTGCGGGTCCAGGCCGAGGTTGGCCTCGCCCTTGTCGCCGGCGATGACCTCCAGGTGGTCGGCCGCCAGCTCGCGGTAGTGCGCCAGCAGCTTCGGGTCACCCTTTAACTCATCACCGCCGAAGGTCTTGTCCAGCCGGGCCCGGGCCTCCTCGTCGGACCTGGCCCGCACCAGGGCGATCACCTTGCCGTCGACCATGTCCATCCGCTCGAGCCAGTCCAGCGCCAGGTAGCGGCCGAGGAAGCCGGTCGCGCCGGTCAGCAGCACGGTCCGCACCTCGGCGGCGGGCTTGGGCAGCTCGGGCGCGGCGGCCAGCATCGCCGCATCGAGGAACTTGTCGAGTGTGAGGTCGCTCGCGCGCACCTGCTTCGCATCCCGACCGTGCACTGATGCGAAACTGGGCCGCTTGCTGCCCTGCCGCTCGGCCTCGATGTAGTTGGCGATGGCCTGCAGGTCGTTGGCTGGGCTGACGATGACACCCACCGGCACGTCGACGTCGAAGATCTCGCGGAGCAGGTTGCCGAATGTCAACGCCGACAACGAGTCTCCGCCCAGGTCGGTGAAGTGCGCGTCACGGAGCAGGTCGGTTTGCTCAACAGGGAGTGCCGTGCCCAGCATGGCGGCCGCGGCCCGGCTCAGCGTCTGCAGCACGGGCGCGTCGGCTCCGCTGCGGCGCAGCTCGGCCAGCTGGTTGGCCTGTCCCTCGGCCAGTTCGGTGTAGAGCCGCTCCAGCCGTTCGCCGTAGTGCTGCTTCAGCTTCGGCCACGCCAGCTTGCGGATGCCGGTCAGCAGACCGTTCTCCAGGCTGAACGGCGTGGTCTCGATGATGAAGTCGCGCGGCACCTCGTAGGACTGCAGGCGGGTCGCCCGGGCGACGTCCTGCAGCGAGTCGGCGATCTTCGGCTTGAGCGTCTCGAGGTCGTAGCGCCCCAGGGCTTCCTGGGTCGGCACGACCACCGCCAGCAGGTACGGCTGTGCGCTGTTGCCGTAGACGTAGATCTGGCGGACCAGCGGGCTGTTGCCGAACACCGCCTCCAGCTTGGCCAGGGTGACGAACTCGCCCTGCGCGAGCTTGAGCACGTTGTTGCGGCGGTCGACGTACACCAGCCGGTCGGGAGCGACCTCGGCGACGACGTCGCCGGTCCGGTAGTAGCCGTCGTCGTCGAACACGTTGGCGGTGGTTTCGGCCCGCTTGTAGTAGCCGGGGAACATGTTCTCGCGTCTTGAGCAGCAGCTCGCCGCGCGGATGCGGCCGGTCGGTGCGGAAGTAACCCAGGTCGGGAACGTCGACCAGCTTGTAGTCGATGACCGGCGGGCGCTGAATTTCGCCGTCGAACAACACCATGCCGGCCTCGGTGGAGCCGTAGCCGTCCAACAGGGGCATCTGCAGCAGAGCCTCGACCCATTCCCGTAACTCCGGGGAGATGGGAGCCGAGCCCGTCATCGCCACGATGAACCGTCCGCCCAGCAGATACTGGCGCTGCTCGTCGAGGACTTCGGCCTCGACGGCCCGGCGGTCGGCCGGGTCGCCCGGGTCGGACAGCCGCCGCCCGACCTCACGCTGGAACTCGCCGAACAGCATCTCCCAGATGCGCGGGACGAAGTTGAGCTCGGTGGGCCGCACCAGCTCGAGGTCCTCCAGCAGCGTCGACAGGTCGCTGCGGGCGGCGAAGTAGGCGGTGCCGCCGTTCCCGAGCGTGCCGTAGAGGGTCCCGCGCCCCATGACGTGGCTCATCGGCATGAAGTTGAGGGTGATCGACGCGGCGCTTTCCCCGAACCAGTTCCGGCTGCCGCGGCGCCACATCTTGCCGACGTTGCTCTGCGGGTACATCGCACCCTTCGGCGCGCCGGTGCTGCCGGAGGTGTAGATCAGCAGGGCCAGCGGGTCGTCCTCATCGGGAGCCGCGACCGGAGTCTGTGGCAGCGACTTGCCGCGCTCGAGGGCGTCAGCCAAGGTCTCGACCGCGGTGTCGGCCAGCCGCGTGCGGGCGGCCTCCCGGGCCCTTTCCAAGGCCTCGCGCTCGTCGTCGACCTCGGGGTGGTAGTCGAACACCAGGAGCTTTTGGGGGAGCTTTTCGGGCTTGGGTCCGTTTTCAGGCCCGCTCAGGATCAACTCGATCGCGTCGGGCAGCTGGTCCACGCTCGCGGCGAAGACGGTCGGCTCGGTCTCGGCCATGATCGGCTTCAGCTGAGTGAGCGCCGCGCTGGTCTGCAGCGGAACCGACACCGCGCCGATCTGACCCAACGCCATGTCGATGGTGGCGTAGCCGACGCTGTTGAAGCCCAGCACGCACACCCGGTCGCCGGCCTTGAGCGAGTCGTCGGTCAGGGCACGCGCCAGCGCCCCGACGCGTTCGCCCAGCTCACCGTAGGTGATGGTCTCGAAGCGGGGTAGGACCTCCAGCGCGGTCCGCCCGGTCGCGGGGTCTTTGACGAACTCCACCGACCGCTGGCCCAGCGCCGGCCGGTCCGCGTAGCTGTCGAGCACCGTCTGCATGATCTGCGGCAGCCGCAACCCGGGCTGCTCCAGGGCGGCGGCGACCGCCGGGTCGGGCCTGGCAGCGGCGAACTGTGGGTCGGTGGCGGTCAGGTGGTCGACGCGGCGGGCCAGCCGCTCGTCGTGGTTAATCGTTGACATAAAAGTTCCCCTACGAACGAAAGATAGCGTCAGTTTGCCGCAGCGCTGACGGATAAAACGTTAGCTAAAGTAACTTTATTTCTCCATAGGCGTGGCCACGGGCGCGGTTGTGAGATTGCCCACGAAAAGCGCGGGCATCCTGCTCTCCGGGTTAGAGGTCGCTCAGAATCCCGCCGAGGATGTCGAGTCCCTCGGCCAGCAGTTCGTCGCTGATGGTCAGCGGTGGCAGCAGCCGGATGACGTTGCCGAACATGCCACAGGTCAGCACGATGACCCCGGCCGCGTGCGCCGCCTTGGACCACTTCTTGGCCAGTTCCGCGTCCGGGTCGGCGGACCCCGACTGCACCAGCTCGATGGCGATCATGGCGCCCCGACCGCGCACGTCGCCGATCCGGTCGTCGCCGGCTTGCATGCGCAACAGCGGTTCGGTGATGAGTCGTTCCATCTCCCTGGCCCGCTCCACGAGGCCGTCGTTCTCTATGGTTTCGATGGTGGCCAGCGCCGCCGCACACGCAATCGGGTTTCCACCGAAGGTGCCGCCCAAACCGCCGGCATGCGACGCGTCCATGATCTCGGCGCGGCCGGTGACCGCCGACAGCGGCAAGCCGTCCGCGATGCCCTTGGCGGTGCAGATCACGTCCGGCTCTAGACCTTCCGGGCCCTCGTGCTCGCAGGCGAACATCGCTCCGGTGCGCGCGAACCCGGTCTGCACCTCGTCGGCGATGAACACCACGCCGTTGTCGCGGCACCAGTCCAGCAGCGTCGGCAGGAAACCCTCGGCCGGAACGATGAATCCGCCCTCGCCGGCAATGGGCTCGATGATGACGGCGGCCAGGTTGTCGGCGCCGACCTGGTTGTCGATCACGGTGATGGCCCGGGCGGCGGCCTTCTCCCCGTCGGTGGCCAGTTCCTTGTCGATCAGGCCGTCCCGGTACGGGTAGGACAGCGGCGCCCGGTAGATCTCGGGGGCGAACGGGCCGAAGCCGCTCTTGTACGGCATGGACTTGGCGGTGAGCGCCATCGCCAGGTTGGTGCGGCCGTGGTAGGCGTGGTTGAACGCCACCACCGCGGGCTTGCGGGTATAGGAGCGTGCCACCTTGACGGCGTTCTCGACCGCCTCGGCGCCGGAATTGAAGAGGACAGAGCGCTTCTCGCCGGATCCGGGGGTGATCCGGTTGAGCTCCTCGGCGACGGCGACGTACTGCTCGTACGGGGTGACCATGAAGCAGGTGTGGGTGAACTCGGCGACCTGCGCGCGCACCGCCTCGACGACCCGCGGCGACGAATTGCCAATGGTGGTGACGGCGATGCCCGAAGCCAGGTCGATGAGCCGGTTCCCGTCGACGTCCTCGACGATGCCGCCGCCGGCACGGGCCACGAACACCGGCATGGAGACGTTCACGCCGCCGGAGACCGCCGCGGCCCGGCGCTGGGTCAGTTCCAGCGATGCGGGACCGGGGATTTCGGTGACCAGCTGCCGACTTTGCTCGAGGCTGGCCACGACGTCCTCCTCACCGCGGCGCGGCTGTCACGTCGCGTTTTTAAGCCTAGCGGTCGTTCGCGACCCCCGGCCTGACACACTGGACCCGACACCGGTGCATGCCGATACGAAAGACAGGTCGATGAATAGTTTGGTGTTGTTCTTGCCGTTCGTGCT
The DNA here is from genome assembly GCA_963785625.1 of uncultured Actinomycetota bacterium. Classification (GTDB taxonomy): domain Bacteria; phylum Actinomycetota; class Actinomycetes; order Mycobacteriales; family Mycobacteriaceae; genus Mycobacterium. Next base: position 558,722 of record CAWAWC010000007.1, read on the forward strand.
CATCCTGGGCGCGTTCATGTACTTGCAGTCGCGTCGCCAGCGGCGTGCCATGCAGGCCACCATCGATCTGCACGAGTCGTTGCGGCCGGGCGACCGGGTGCACACCACGTCGGGCCTGCAAGCCACCGTCGCCGCCATCACCGACGACACCGTCGACCTCGAGATCGCGCCCGGCGTCGTGACCACCTGGATGAAGCTGGCCATCCGCGACAAGATCCTCCCCGACGATGACGTCGACGACGGTGCCGACGCCGACGACAGCCGGGCCATCAACGATTCCTGACGGGCCGCGTGCGCGAAGGGCACGTGCAGGGACACGTACGCTCTTTGTGGCTCTGTCGGGCTTTCTGTCGGGCTTAAGACCGATTCTGGAGGAGAAGGAAAGTGGCATCGTCTTCGGCGCCGGTGCACCCTGCCCGCTACCTGTCGGTTTTCTTGTTGTTGTTCGTCGGCGTCTACCTGCTGGTTTTCCTCACGGGGGACAAGCGGGCCGCTCCCAAACTCGGCATCGACCTGCAGGGCGGCACCCGCGTCACGTTGACCGCGCGCACCCCCGACGGCTCGGCCCCCAGCCGGGAGGCGTTGGCGCAGGCGCAGCAGATCATCAGCGCGCGGGTCAACGGTCTGGGCGTCTCCGGCTCGGAGGTCGTCGTCGACGGCGACAACCTGGTCATCACCGTGCCCGGAAAGGACGGGAGCGAGGCCCGCAACCTCGGGCAGACCGCCCGGCTCTACATCCGGCCCGTGATTCAGGGGGTGCCGGCGCAGACCGCCCAGCCCAAGCCCCCGCGCCAGCCCGCCGGAACGCCGCCGGGCGCTCCCGGGGCTCCCGGCGAACCCGGCGAACCCGGCATAGCTCCGCCCCCGGGCCAGCCCGCGCCGCCCACCCAGCCGGCCCCGCCCGGCCAGCCCGCGCCGCAACCGCGGCCCTATCCGCAGGACCCGCCGCCTACCCCCGGCCCAACGCCGAGCCCCGCGCCGGCACCTGCGCCCTTACCAGGGGCGCCGGCACCCCCGCCGGCACCTGCGCCCCCACCAGGGGCGCCGGCACCCCCACCCGGGTCACCGGCGGCAGAGACGCCGCCGCCCGTCCAGCCCCCCGATCCGCGCAAGGATCTCGCCGAGCGCATCGCCGAAGAGAAGAACTTGCGGCAGAGCACCCGCCAGGGCGTGCAGTACCTCGCCCTGCAGTTCATGGCGACCCAGTGCGACAAAGACGACATCCTCGCCGGCAACGACGACCCCACCCTGCCCCTGGTCACCTGCTCGACCGACCACAAGGCGGCCTACCTGCTCGCGCCGTCGATCATCAGCGGTGACCAGATCGAGAACGCCAGCTCGTCCATGAACCAGCGGGGCATCGGTTACGTCGTCGACGTGCAGTTCAAGCCCGCGGCGGCGAATGTCTGGGCAGACTTCACCGCCGCCCACGTGGGTGAGCAGACCGCCTTCACCCTGGACTCGCAGGTCGTCAGCGCACCGCGCATCAACGAGGCGATCCCGGGCGGGCGGACCCAGATCAGCGGCGGCGACCCGCCGTTCACCGCCGCGACGGCGCGCCAGCTGGCCAACGTCCTCAAGTACGGATCGCTGCCGCTGTCGTTCGAATCGTCGGAGGCGCAAACGGTTTCGGCGACACTGGGGTTGACGTCACTGAAGGCCGGTCTCATCGCCGGCGCGATCGGCCTGCTGCTGGTGCTGCTGTATTCGTTGGCGTATTACCGGTTGCTCGGGTTGCTGGTGGCGTTGTCCCTCATCGCTTCCGGCTCAATGATTTTCGCGATCCTGGTGCTGCTGGGCCGGTACATCAACTACACCCTGGACCTGGCCGGCATCGCGGGTCTGATCATCGGTATCGGCACCACCGCCGACTCGTTCGTGGTGTTCTTCGAACGCATCAAAGACGAGATCCGCGAAGGCCGTTCGTTCCGGTCGGCGGTGCCACGGGGCTGGGTGCGGGCGCGCAAGACGATTGTGTCGGGCAACGCCGTCACCTTCCTGGCCGCCGCGGTGCTGTACTTCCTGGCGATCGGCCAGGTGAAGGGATTCGCCTTCACCTTGGGGCTCACCACGATCCTCGACCTGGTGGTGGTGTTCCTGGTGACCTGGCCGCTGCTGTACCTGGCGTCGAAGTCCCCGACGCTGGCAAAGCCGGCCTACAACGGCCTGGGGGCCGTCCAGCAGGTCGCCCGCGAACGCCGGGCTGCGTCGGTTGTCACGACGGGACGGGGATAGCGCCATGTCTTCCAAAGGGGCTTCCAAAGGGGCCTCCGAAGCGACGGAAACCACCGAAGCGCCGTCAGGCGCGGTGGACTTGAGCGACAGCGGCACCGAGTCGCCGCGGCGCAGCTTTCTCTCGCGCCTCTACACCGGCACCGGCGCGTTCGAGGTGGTCGGACGGCGCCGGCTGTGGTACGGCGTCAGTGGGGTGATCGTCGGGATCGCCATCGTCAGCATCCTCTTGCGGGGCTTCACGTTCGGGATCGACTTCAAGGGCGGCACCACCGTGTCGTTCCCGCGCGGCGGCACGGTCCAGACGGCGCAGGTGTCCGAGGTCTTCCGCAAGACCCTGGGCCACGATCCCGAATCGGTGGTCACCGTCGGCAACGGCGCATCGGCGACGGTGCAGATCCGCTCCGAAACGCTGTCTAACGACCAGACGGCGAAGCTGCGCAGCGCCCTGTTCGACGCCTTCCAGCCGAAAGGCCCCGACGGGAAGCCCAGCAAACAGGCCATCAGCGACTCGGCGGTCTCGGAGACGTGGGGCGGTCAGATCACCAAGAAAGCCTTGATCGCGCTGGTCATATTCCTGGCCCTGGTCAGCCTGTACATCACGGTGCGCTACGAGCGCTACATGGCCATCTCGGCGCTGACCACCATGGTTTTCGACCTGACCGTCACCGCGGGCGTGTACTCGCTCGTCGGCTTCGAGGTCAGCCCGGCCACGGTCATCGGGCTGCTGACCATCCTCGGCTTCTCCCTCTATGACACGGTCATCGTCTTCGACAAGGTCGAAGAGAATACGCACGGCTTCCAGCACACCACCCGGCGCACCTTCGCCGAGCAGGCCAACCTGGCGATCAACCAGACGTTCATGCGCTCGATCAACACGAGCCTGATCTCGGTGCTGCCGGTGCTGGCGCTGATGGTGGTGGCGGTGTGGCTGCTGGGTGTCGGCACCCTGAAGGACCTGGCGCTGGTGCAGTTGGTCGGCATCCTGGTGGGCACCTACTCCTCGATCTTCTTCGCCACTCCACTGCTGGTCACCCTGCGGGAACACACCGAACTGGTGCGCACGCACACCCGCCGGGTCGTTCGCCGGCGCGGCCCCGGCTCGCGAGGGGACGGGGAAACCGGCTCCGGCGACGCCGGAGTCGCGGAGGACGCGACACCCGCCGGTGACGAAGCCCCGGAGACCGCGCCCGATGACGCTCCCGAAGTCTCCGGGGCCCCCGACGTTTCTAAGGCGCCCGACAAGCCGGCGCCCGACAAGCCGGCACCGAGCAAGCCGGCCCCGGGTGCGCGTCCGGTGCGGCCCGCCGGGAGCCGGCGTCCGACCGGCAAGCGAAACGTCGGCCGGCGGTAGTACCGATGGCCATCCGGACCGGCCGGCGCGGCCCGACGGGGTGGGGGAGTGTCGGTTTGGCGGTGGCCCTTGCGGCGGCTTTCACGCTGATCTCGTGTTCCGGCAGCGCCGCCAATCAGGTCGATTACGTGGTCGACGGCCCGCTGGTCACCTACAACGTCAATACCGTCGTCGGCGCCGCATCGGCCGGAGCGCAGGCCTTCGCCCGCACGCTGACCGGCTTCTTCTATCACGGTCCCGACGGACAAGTCGTTCCCGACCGTGACTTCGGCACCGTCTCGGTCGTCGGCGGTGCGCCGCTGGTGCTGGACTACCAGATCGCCGACAACGCCGTCTACTCCGACGGCAAGCCAGTGACCTGCGACGATCTGGTGCTCACCTGGGCCGCTCAATCGGGCCGTTTTCCCGGGTTCGGTGCGGCTAGCCAGGCGGGCTACGTCGACATCGCCAACGTCGAGTGCCTGCCGGGGCAGAAGAAGGCCCGGGTGGCGTTCATCCCGGACCGCAGCGTCGTCGACTACACCCAGCTGTTCTCGGCGACCTCGATGATGCCGTCGCACGTCATCGCCGACCGATTGAACGCCGACGTGACCGCCGCGTTGCTGAGCAACAACGGACCGTTGGTGCAACAGATCGCCAAGCTGTGGAACACGCTCTGGGACCTCAAGCCCGGCCTTAAACCTGACGAAGCCTTGAAGCTCTTCCCGTCATCGGGGCCGTACCGGATCGAGTCGATCGTGGACCGCGGCGGGGTGGTGCTCGTCGCCAACGACCGCTGGTGGGGTCCCAGGGCGATCACCAAGCGGATAACCGTGTGGTCGCAGGGGCCCGACATCCAGGACCGGGTCAACAACCGCGGCGTCGACGTGGTCGACGTCGCCGCCGGATCCGCGGGAGCGCTCGCCCCGCCGGACAACTACGAGCGCAGCGACTACCCGTCGACCGGCATCGAACAGCTGATCTTCGCCCCGCAAGGCCCGCTGGCGCAGCCCAAGGCCCGGCGCGCCGTCGCGCTGTGCACGCCGCGGGACACCATCGCGCACGACGCCGGCGCTCCCATCGCCAACTCGCGTCTGGATCCCGCGACCGACGATGCCATCGCCGCGGCTGACGGTGCGGCTCAGGCCGGCCAGTTCGGCAAGGCCGACCCCGCCGCCGCCCGCGATGCGCTGGGTGGTGCGCCGCTGGCGGTGCGGATCGGCTACCAGGGACCCAACGCGCGACTGGCGGTCACCGTCGGGACCATCACCAAGTCCTGCGGCGGCGCCGGCATTGCCGTGTCCAGCGTCCCCCTGGACTCGTCGGGCCCGCAGGCGCTCGAGGACGGGAAGATCGACATGTTGCTGGCGAGCACCGGCGGAGCCACCGGAAGCGGGTCAACCGGATCGTCGGCGATGGATGCCTACGACCTACACAGCGGGAACGGCAATAACCTGTCCGGCTACTCGAACCCCCAGGTGGACGGCGTTATCGGTGCGTTGGCGGTGTCGGCCGACCCCGCTGAGCGCGTCGGGCTGCTGGGCGAGGCCGCCCCGGTACTGTGGGCCGATATGCCGACTTTGCCCCTATACCGGCAGCAGCGCACCCTGCTGATGTCCAAGAAGATGTACGCCGTCAGCAAGAACCCGACCCGTTGGGGCGCGGGCTGGAACATGGACCGATGGGCCCTAGTGCAATGAGGCTGCGGTGACACCTGTTGGCGAGACCACTCCCGTGGCCGGCCTGATCGCGTCGCTCACCCGAGTTGTGGTTGATTTCCCCAAGCCGGGCGTGGTGTTCAAGGACCTCACGCCGTTGTTCGCCGACCGGCAGGCGATGACGGCGATCGTCGATGCGCTGGTTCCCATCGCCTCGGGCGCCGACCTGGTGGCCGGCGTCGACTCCCGCGGGTTCCTGGTGGCGGCGGCCGTGGCCGGCCGGCTGGGCACCGGTGTGCTGGCCATTCGGAAGGGCGGCAAGCTGCCGCCGCCGGTGCACACCGAGGCGTACGAGCTCGAGTACGGCAGTGCCACCCTGGAAATCCCGGCCGAAGGCGTCGACCTGCATGGCCGCAACGTCGTGGTCATCGACGACGTACTGGCCACCGGTGGCACCCTGGCCGCGGCCAACCGTTTGCTGGAGCGCGCGGGGGCCCACGTGACCGCGGCGGCGGTGGTCATCGAACTCCCCGCCTTGGGGGGTCGCCAGGCTCTTGCGCCGTTGCGGGTGCTTAGCCTCAGCACGGCCTGATCTGCCTAACCCCGCGATATCCTCGAGATCGGAGGTGACTACGTGGCTGACGACCAGGGCATGACGCAGGCTCTCGACGCGCCCGCGGAGTCGCCCCCTGTCGCCGACCCGGTTCTGGGGCCGGTCAGTGAGACACCGGAACCGCCGGCCGAAACGCTGAAGACGTCCAGCAGCGCCTCGCGTCGGGTCCGGGCCCGGCTCGCCCGGCGGATGACCGCCCAGCGCAGCGCCCTCAATCCGGTGCTCGAGCCGCTGGTGGCGGTGCACCGCGAGAGCTATCCCAAGGCGAACACCTCGTTGCTGCAGCGGGCGTTCGAGGTGGCCGACCAGCGGCACGCGGGTCAGTTCCGGCATTCCGGCGATCCCTACATCACCCACCCGCTGGCCGTCGCCAACATCCTGGCCGAACTGGGCATGGACACCACCACGTTGGTGGCCGCGCTGCTGCACGACACCGTCGAGGACACCGGTTACACGATCGAGGCACTGTCCGAGGATTTCGGCGAAGAGGTGGGTCACCTCGTCGACGGTGTGACCAAGCTGGACCGGGTGGTGCTGGGCAGCGCCGCCGAGGGCGAGACCATCCGCAAGATGATCACCGCGATGGCCCGAGATCCCCGCGTGCTGGTGATCAAGGTCGCCGACCGGCTGCACAACATGCGCACCATGCGTTTCCTGCCGCCGGAGAAGCAGGCGCGCAAGGCCCGCGAGACATTGGAAGTCATTGCGCCCCTTGCCCATCGGCTCGGCATGGCCAGCGTCAAGTGGGAGCTGGAAGACTTGTCGTTCGCCATCCTGCACCCCAAGAAGTACGACGAGATCGTCCGACTGGTCGCCGGCCGCGCGCCGTCCCGGGACACCTATCTGGCCAAGGTCCGTACCGAGATCATCAACACGCTGAGCGCGTCGAAGATCAAGGCGACCGTCGAGGGGCGGCCCAAGCACTACTGGTCGATCTACCAGAAGATGATCGTCAAGGGTCGGGACTTCGACGACATCCACGACCTGGTCGGCATCCGCATCCTGTGCGACGAGATCCGAGACTGCTACGCCGCTGTCGGCGTAGTGCATTCACTGTGGCAGCCGATGGCGGGACGGTTCAAGGACTACATCGCCCAGCCCAGGTACGGCGTGTACCAGTCGCTGCACACCACGGTCGTGGGGCCGGAGGGCAAGCCGCTGGAAGTGCAGATCCGCACCCGCGACATGCACCGCACCGCCGAATACGGCATCGCCGCGCACTGGCGCTACAAGGAAGCCAAGGGCCGCAACGGACTTCCGCATCCCCACGCCGCCGCCGAGATCGACGACATGGCCTGGATGCGGCAGCTGCTCGACTGGCAACGGGAGGCCGCCGACCCCGGCGAATTCTTGGAGTCGTTGCGCTACGACCTTGCTGTTCAAGAGATTTTCGTCTTCACGCCCAAGGGTGACGTCATCACCCTGCCGGCCGGGTCGACACCGGTGGACTTCGCCTACGCAGTGCACACCGAGGTCGGTCACCGCTGCATCGGCGCCCGGGTCAACGGCCGGCTGGTAGCACTGGAACGCAAGTTGGAAAACGGCGAAGTCGTCGAGGTTTTCACGTCCAAGGCGCCCAACGCCGGGCCGTCGCGGGACTGGCAGCAGTTCGTGGTGTCGCCGCGCGCCAAGGCGAAGATCCGGCAGTGGTTCGCCAAGGAGCGCCGCGAGGAGGCGCTGGAGTCCGGCAAGGAGGCGATGGCCCGCGAGGTGCGTCGGGGCGGACTTCCGTTGCAGCGCTTGATGAATGCCGAATCAATGGCGGCGGTGGCCCGTGAGCTGCGTTACGCCGACGTGTCCGCGCTCTACACCGCGATCGGTGAGGGGCACGTGTCGGCCAAGCACGCCGTGCAGCGGTTGCTGGCCGAACTCGGCGGAATCGACCAGGCTGAAGAGGAACTCGCCGAGCGGTCGACACCCACGACCATGCTGCGGCGCCCGCGCAGCAGCGAAGACGTCGGGGTCTCGGTCCCGGGCGCCCCGGGCGTGCTGACCAAGCTGGCCAAGTGCTGCACGCCGGTGCCCGGTGACCAGATCATGGGGTTCGTCACCCGCGGCGGCGGCGTCAGCGTGCACCGCACAGACTGCACCAATGCCGCGTCGCTGCAACAGCAATCCGAGCGAATCATCGAAGTGCTGTGGGCACCGTCGGCCTCGTCGTTGTTCCTGGTGGCCATTCAGGTCGAGGCGCTCGACCGGCACCGCCTGCTGTCGGACATCACGCGCGTGCTGGCCGACGAGAAGGTGAACATCCTGTCGGCGTCGGTCACCACCTCCGGTGACCGGGTGGCCGTCAGCCGGTTCACCTTCGAGATGGGCGCCCCCAAGCACCTCGGGCACCTGCTCAACGTCGTGCGCAACGTCGAAGGCGTCTACGACGTCTACCGGGTCACGTCGGCGGCCTAAGGGGCCTGACCTGACGGGGTTGGCCGACCCCTTGATCAGCCGCATGTCGACGTAAAGCCGAGCGCCGGTCTCGTCGCCGCTGGTGAAAACCCTTATCTAGCAACTGGTATCGCCCGAACGAGTCCGTCGTCACCCAACGACCATAGGCCGTGTCGCGTTGCGCTGTCGGGGCTCAGCTCGGTGCCGGTTCCACCCAATGGTCTGTTGAGTTCTAGGGGTTCGGCCACGGCTGTGCTGCTCGTGGCGGCTTTTCGCCGTCTGGACCGGGCTCTGGGGCTACGCTGCGCTGATGGTGGATGTGAGCCGGCCGCTGCGGGAGCGGCTGATCGATTTTGAAGATGTCGATGCCGACCTTGCCCGGGGGCGGGCTCAGCGTAAATCGGCACCCCGGCGCAGGCTGGCCGAACTGGTGCCGTCGAATCGCAGCGCGACGGAGATCCTGGTCGAGCAGAACCGCGACCGTCTGCCCGATTTGGCGCCGCTGCGCTTTGCCCGGATGCTGGCCGATCCGTTCTCGTTCTATCGGGGCTCGGCGGCGGTGATGGCCGCCGACCTGGCCGCCAGCCCGTCCAGCGGCGTGGAGGTGATGTGCGGCGGTGATGCACATCTATCGAATTTCGGCATCTACGCGGCCCCGCAACGCAGCCTGATCTTCGATCTCAACGACTTCGACGAGGCAGCGGTCGCACCCGGGGAGTGGGATCTCAAACGCCTGATCACCAGCGCGATCGTGGGTGGACGCCACGCCGGCTACCCCGAGAAGACCATCCGCGGTTTCGCCACCGCCGCGGTGCGCCAGTACCGCGACGGGCTCGACGCCATGCTCGAGATGAACGTGCTGGATCGCTACTACCTGCGGCTGGAACCGCAGCGTTACGCCAAGCAGCAATCTGCAGGCCTGGCAGCCGCCATCGCCAAGACCACGCGCGCCGCGCGCGGCAAAACCTCAGCGCGGGTGTTCGCTCGCATCATGGAGGCCGGACCCGATGGCCGACTGCGGCTTCGGGAAACCCCCCCGATCCTGGAACATATGGCCGTCACGGACGAAACGGCCATCACCGATGCGTTCCGCGAGTACCTCACGAGCGTGCCCGCCGACGTGGCAGTGCTGCTGTCCCACTTCCAGTTGACCGACTTGGCCCGGCGCGTCGTCGGAGTTGGCAGTGTGGGCACCCGCTGTTATCTGCTCATCCTCACCGGCCCCGACGGAACCCCGCTGATCCTGCAGGTCAAACAAGCGAACCGCTCAGTCCTCGAGGAGTACGGACACCGCCGGCAACCCGAGGCCCTGGCCGCCGCCGAACAGGCTCTGGGCCACGGACTGCGGGTCGTCGCCGGCCAACGAATCCTGCAGGCGATGTCCGATGTCTTTCTAGGTAGCCTGCGCTTCGATGGCGGAGACTATTACGTCCGCCAGTTCCAGGACATGAAGGGCAGCGTGCAAACCGAGGGCATGTCCCCGAAAGTGTTCGGCGAGTACGTCGGGGCATGCGCGTTGGCGTTGGCCCGCGCGCACGCACAAAGCGTCAACGCCTCGATGCTGCGCGGCTACGTCGGCAGTGGTGACGCGGTCTGCGCGGCGATCCTGGACTGGTCCTACACCTACGCCGATAAAACATTGGACGATTTCCACCAGCTCAAGGCGGCAGCCAAAGCCGGCCAAATCCCGGTAGCCGAAAATCCACTCCGATGACGCGCCTGACGGCGTCGACAGTGACACCCCGTCGACATTCAATCGATCGGGGATCGGCCTTTAGTCGAGCAGGAGCGACTTGATCGTGACATCCGCGGCCGGCGCCCCGTCCTCGCCGCCGCCGGCGACGCCGGCCTTGGCGATCTTGTCGAGCGTCGCTAGCCCGTCGGCCTGAATCGTGCCGAAGACGGTGTACTCGGGCGGCAGCTGAGAGTCCTTGTAAACCATGAAGAATTGGCTGCCGTTGGTGCCCGGCCCGGCGTTGGCCATCGCCAGCGTGCCGCGCGGATACAGAACCGGCTCCTGCGCCTTGGGATCGTTCGGCGGGTACTGATCGGTCGGGTATTCGTTGGCGAATTGATAGCCGGGGCCGCCCGTGCCGTCACCCTTGGGATCACCACACTGCAAGACGCCCAGCGCCGGCGAGGTGGTCAGCCGGTGGCACTTGGTGTTGTTGAAGAAGCCTTGGCCGATCAGGCTGGCGAAACTGTTTACCGTGCAGGGCGATTCGTTGTTGGCCAGCATCAGCCCGATATTTCCCTGGTTGGTCGCCATGCTGGCGCTCACCTGGGCGGGATCGGTCGGGATCTTGCCCGTCCGTGGCGGCTTGACCGGCTTGGCGGCCGGGTCCGACGACGCCGGGTACTGGCAGTTGGCGCCCAGGTTGGCCGACGGCTTGAACGCCGGCAGGGGTGTCACGGGCGGAACCGATCCCGACTGCGGGGGCGTCTCCGTGGTGGACTCGGGGACGCTGCTGGGCGTGCTCGTTGTTGAAGGGGTCGCGGTGGTGTTCTTGTGCTCGTGCTTGCTGTTGATGAACGCGATCACCGCCACGGCGATCACGGCCACCGCCACAATCGAGCCACCGGCGATCACCATGATCCGCCGCCTTCGGGCTAGGTTCGCGCGGCGTTCCAGCTGGCGTTCGAGTTTGCGCTTGGCTGTGGCGCGTCGCTGTTCGTTGGTCGGCACGGCCGGTATGCCTCCATGAGTGGTGAGTTGAGCCCAAGTTCGCCAGCTCAGGCTAGTGTGGGCGCCGCGACCCGTGTCAAGCGGGCCTGCCGGAGGTGGGAAACTGGGAACCGTGTTGATCACCGGATTTCCCGCCGGCATGCTGCAGTGCAACTGCTATGTGCTGGCCGAGCGGCCCGGAACGGACGCCGTCATCGTGGATCCGGGGCAGCGTGTGATGGGCCCGCTGCGTCGGATTCTCGACGAGAATCGGCTCACGCCGGCCGCGGTGTTGCTGACCCACGGGCACATCGACCACATGTGGTCGGCGCAGAAGGTGTCCGACACCTACGGCTGCCCGACCTACATCCACCCCGAGGACCGGTTCATGCTGAAAGACCCGATCTACGGTTTCGGCCCGCGGGTGGCTCAGCTTGTGGCGGGCGCCTTCTTCCGCGAGCCCAAACAGGTGGTCGAACTGGACCGCGACGGCGATAAGCTCGACCTGGGCGGTGTGACCGTCAACGTCGATCACACGCCCGGGCACACCCGAGGCTCCGTGGTTTTCCGGGTCCTGCAGGCGAGCCAGGACGGAAAAGATGTCGTCTTTAGCGGCGACACCTTGTTCGAGCGCTCGATCGGGCGCACCGACCTCCAGGGCAGCAGCGGCCGCGACTTGCTGACCTCGATCATTGACAAGCTCTTGGTCCTCGACGACGCGACCGTGGTACTGCCGGGGCACGGCAACGTGACCACCATCGGCGCCGAGCGGCGCTTCAACCCGTTCATCGAAGGCCTGAGCCCGTGACGGAGTTCTCGGCTTTATCGGCGCCCAAGGGCGTACCGGACTACGTCCCGCCCGACTCGGCGCAGTTCGTGGCGGTGCGCGACGGATTGCTTGCCGCCGCCCGCCGCGCCGGTTATGCGGACATCGAGCTGCCCATCTTCGAAGACACCGCCCTGTTCGCGCGGGGCGTCGGTGAGTCCACCGACGTGGTGTCCAAGGAGATGTACACGTTCGCCGACCGGGGCGACCGCTCGGTGACGTTGCGGCCGGAGGGGACCGCCGGGGTGGTGCGCGCGGTGATCGAACACGGCCTGGACCGTGGCGCGTTGCCGATCAAACTCTGTTACGCGGGACCGTTTTTCCGCTACGAGCGGCCCCAGGCCGGCCGCTATCGCCAGTTGCAACAGGTCGGCGTGGAGGCGATCGGCGTCGACGACCCGGCGCTGGACGCCGAGGTGATCGCCGTCGCCGACGCCGGCTTCCGCTCGCTGGGGCTCGACGGGTTCCGGCTGGAGATCACGTCACTGGGCGATGAGACCTGCCGCCCGCAGTACCGAGAACTGCTGCAGGAGTTCCTCTTTCAGCTCGATCTCGACGAGGAGACCCGACGGCGCGCCGAGATCAACCCGCTGCGGGTGCTCGACGACAAACGACCCGACGTGCGCGCGATGACGGCCGACGCGCCGGTGCTGCTGGACCACCTCTCGTATGTCGCCAAGCAGCACTTCGACACGGTGCTGGCCCACCTCGACGCCCTGGGAGTGCCCTACGTCATCAACCCGCGGATGGTGCGCGGACTCGACTACTACACCAAGACCACGTTCGAGTTCGTGCACGACGGTCTGGGCGCGCAATCGGGCATCGGGGGCGGCGGGCGCTACGACGGGCTGATGCACCAGCTCGGCGGACAAGACCTGTCCGGCATCGGATTTGGGCTTGGGGTGGACCGCACCCTGCTGGCGCTGCGGGCCGAGGGCAAAAGCGTGGGGGAGACCACGCGCTGCGACGTGTTCGGGGTACCGCTCAGCGAACCCGCCAAGCTGGAACTCGCGGTGCTCGCGGCGCAGCTGCGTGCCTCGGGTGTTCGCGTCGACATGGCCTACGGTGGCCGCGGCATCAAGGGTGCGATACGCGCCGCGGACCGTTCCGGTGCCCGCATCGCCTTGGTGGTCGGCGATCGCGATCTCGAGTCGGGGACGGTCGGGGTGAAGGACCTCGCGACGGGGGAGCAGGTGTCGGTGCCGACGGATTCTGTCGTGGCGGTGGTGCTTTCGCGACTGGGCCGCTGACATTCGGCCTGCGGCTGCAGTGTCAGTGGGGCTTGCTATTCTCGAACGTATGCTGTTCGAATAAGGCAAATAAGGTATGCGTTGGGCGAACCAGGCCGTCGCGATCAACGGCAAGCCCGTCGAGGACGGAGCGCTACCCCAACACCGATCCCTACCAGCGGGCCGAGGGTCGCTACGCGCTGATGCCCGGCATCGTCAAAGCGCTTGCCGAATCGGGTACGCCGCTGTCGATCCTCACCAAGGGCACGCTGCTGCGGCGCGACCTGCCGCTGATTGCCGATGCATCTCAACACGTTCCGCTCTCGGTCGCGGTGTCGCTGGCGGTCGGCGACGCCGAGCTGCACAAGGATGTCGAGCCAGGCACGCCCACGCCGCGGGGCGCGCCCAAGTCTCATCACCGCGATCCGGGACGCCGGTCTGGACTGTCATGTGATGGTGGCGCCGGTGCTGCCGCACCTCACGGACTCCTTCGAGCACCTCGACCGGCTGCTCGGGCAGATAAAGGCGGCCGGAGCCACCGGAGTGACCGTCTTCGGCCTGCATCTGCGCAGCTCGACCCGCGGCTGGTTCATGTCCTGGCTGGCCCGCTCGCATCCCGAGTTGGTCGGTCGCTATCGGGAGCTCTACCGGCGCGGCGCCTACCTCCCGCCGGGCTACCGCGACATGTTGCGGGAACGCGCCGCACCGCTTGTCGCCAAGCATCGGCTGGGCGGTGATCACCGCTCTTTCCCGCGGGCGGGCGCGGCGATGACAAAACCTGTTCAGCCGACGCTGTTTTGAATCACCTCGGGTTGTCACCCCGCGGCTTGGTGAGCGTGAACTCATCGATCACGGTCACCGCGCCCGACGGTCCGCTCAGCGCATAATGCGTCGCCTTGATCGACGTATTGCCGCCGGGCGGTCCCGGGTCGACATCGAAAGACGCGAAGCCGTAGGGGTTGTCGCGATCGCGGAACGCCGACCAGGGCGCATCCTCCAACACATAGATCGGCGCCTTGCGTCCGAGTCCGGGGTCGAACGCGCCGACTCCCGTCAACACCCGGCACCGAGGCTCGGGGAAGAAGAACCCGTTGGTCGGCGCGGACGTTCCGCCGCCGCCGATGACGAGGTGCACCGTTCCCCGGGTCGCGTCGACGAGGTCGCTGCGGGTGTCGACGGGTATCGGGGTTCGCGTGTCGGTGCCCAACGTTCCGCGCACCGGATGCGACCGTTCGTAATGGTGTTCGTGGCCGCACACCACCAGATCGACCCCGTACCGGTCGAACAACGGCAGCCACTCCTCGCGGATGCCCAGGTCGGCGCCGTTGGTCTTGTCGGATGTGGAGATCGCGGTCTGGTGCATGCAGACCACCACCCAGTCAATGCCGGGGTCACGCCGGGCGGCGGCGAGTTCGGCTGCCAGCCAACGCCTTTGCTCGCCGCCCGAGTAGCCGTGGACGTAGAAGTTGCCGCCGTCCTGGAAGGCCACGTCGTCGTTGTTGAGGCTGATCACCCGCACGGAACCGGCGGTGAACGAGTACCACAGGCCACGCAGTTCCGGGCCGGCGCCCGAGTCGGGCACCGCGAAATACGTCTGGTAGGCGCCGTATCCGACCGGACCGTTGCCCAGTTCGTTCTCGTGATTGCCCGCCGCCGGCATCCAAGGCCGGTGACGCGCCGAACGGGTGTTGTTGGCGAACCAGTCCGACCACGTGCGCACCCGGTCCTGGGCGAGGTTGGCGTAGCACAGGTCGCCGTTGACCAGGTTGAACAGCGGCGCAAGGCGTTCGATCGCCAGTGTGGTGTCCGCCGCCGCGGGCGAGCCGATGTTGTCGGTGCCGTACCTGCCGTCGGGCAGCTTCTCCAACGCGGGCGTGGACTGGTCGCCGAAACTGGTGAACCGCAGCGGCGTTCGTCCTGCCGGCGCGGTCCGCACCGTCCCCATCTCCGGTTTCGCGCCGTCATGCACGGCGGCATAGACGTAGTCGGTGTCCGGGACGAGATCCGTGAGCCGGGCGTGGTTCACCCGAACCTCGATGTTGGACCTGGCGTCCCGGTACGTCCGGGTTTCCGCTGCCACCATGCGCCCGAATCCGGACGCTGGCGTGCCCAGCAGGACGCGCGGGTTGCGGACGGTGTCGACGGTGTGCCAGGACACCACCACCTCGGTGCCGGCGTCCTTGCCGAACTGCAGGTGCAGACCGGCCACCGGCGGCGCGCCGCTGCGATCCGGTCGATGCCACACCATGGGAGCGTGGGGGTGCGACCACAGCACCGCGGCCCCACCGCCGATGCCCGCCCCGAGAGCGGCCGAGGCCGCGCTCGTCGTCAATAACCTGCGCCGGCTGATGCCGGGGGCGAGTTCGTCGCTCATGCATGCTTCATACCCGAGCCGGTGAACCGGCCGGTGAACGGCCAACCGTCGGCAACGAATCCGGTAGCGTTTGCGACATGACGAACGTGCAAAAAGTGACCAGCGCGGTCATGGGGGCTGGGTGCGCGGCGACGTTTGCAGCAGCCCTGGGAGTGGCTGCCGCGCCCGCGACCTCATTTGCGGACCCGGCCGGCCACCAGGTGACCTACACGATCACCGCCACCGGCAACTTGACCGGCAACGTGCGGTACATGAACAGCGATCCGCCCAGCCAGGCGGCCTATGACGCCAACTCGTCGCAGTACATGAACAGCGTGCAGACGGCGTTCACCGCCGGTCAGCCGCTGGTGTACACCACCACGCTGGCGAACCCGAACCAGTGGGCCATCGTCACCGCCAGCGGTGGGTGCCACTGGCCCGACTGCGACTCGTCGAATGTGCCCCAAATCCAATGCCAGATCGCCGTCGACGGCCAGGCGGTGGTGACGCAAAGCGCGACCACCGGGGTCACCTGCTCAACGCGGCGCTGGTAACTGCTAGCTGAGATCGGCGGCGGCGAAGGTGTCGCACTTGTTCGGGTCGCCGCTCTGGTAGCCGATGGTGAACCAGTGCTGCCGTTGCTCGGACGAACCGTGGGTCCACGACTCGGGGTTGACGCGTCCGGTGGAAGACTTCTGGATGCGGTCGTCGCCCACCGACGCCGCGGCCGACAGCGCGTCGGCAATGTCCTTGTCGCTCAACGGTTCCAGGTACGGCACGCCGGTGCTCTCCTGCTTGACGGTCGACGCATAGTGCGCCCAGATACCGGCGTAGCAGTCGGCCTGCAACTCGGTGCGCACCCCGTTGCCGCCGGCGCCCTGCGCGCCCTGCTGGGAGCGGCCCAGGATACCCTGCAGGTTTTGTACGTGATGGCCGTATTCGTGGGCGACGACGTACTCCTGCGCCAATGGGCCGCCGCTGGAACCGAATCGATCGACCAGTTCCTGGAAGAAGGCGGTGTCGAAGTACGCCGTCCGATCCAGCGGACAGTAGAACGGCCCCACCGCGGTGGTGGCCGGCCCGCAGGCGGTGCTGACCTGGCCGGTGAACAGTTGCAGGTGCGGGCGGGTGTAATTCCGCATCAGCTGATGCCAGACCGCGTCCACGGAGTTGCCGGTGGCCACCACGCGGCACTGCACGTAGCGGTTGGCGTCGGTCCCGGTCCTGCACTGGCTCAGGTCGAAACCGGGCGCCACGTCGTCGCGGGTGTCCATCGGCTGCTGGGTCGCGATGCCGCCGGGGTCGACGCCGAAGAACAACGCCAATAAGATGATCAGCAGCCCGCCGACGCCGCCGCCGATGGCCATTCCCAGGCCACCCCCGCCCGACGACGACGCGGTGCTGGTGTCGATCTGCATACCCTCGTTGAATGTCATCGCGCGCTCCTAACGTTGACCGGTCACGGAGAACCGGGTGGCGGTGTAACTGCGAAGTTTGTTAAGGAAACGGCGCAGGCCCAGATTCAGCAGCGGCCGGAAAAGGTACATCGCCAACCAGGCCGGCCCGGCCGGCTTGAGCGCCATGATCCAGGTCAGCCGGCAGCCACCCGGGATGACCTCGACCCGGTAGTCCTCGGCGAACGCGGCGACAAAACCAAGGGGGCCCTGCGTGGAGCACTCGTTGAACCGGAAAGCCATGCGGGTGAACGGCTCCCACACCAGATATTCTTCGTTGCCGACCATGCCGCCACGCATCTCGACGGTGCGGGTGGTGCCGACGCCGTACGGCTCGGGACTGGTCCAGGTCACCTTGGTGATCACCGCTGCCCAGCGCGGCCAGGACTCGGCGTCGGCAAGCACGTCGAACAGCTGCTCGGGCGTGATGGCCAGGTCGACGCTGTTGGTGAAGCGAAAAGGTGCGGTGTCGACGAACGTCAAGTCGACCCGCTCGCAGGGGAACATGGCATGAATCTAGCCCGGCGACGATGCGCGCCGCAGCGCGGCGGGAGGTGGGGGTACCGCCCAGCCGCGTAGCGGCGAGGGGGAGAGCCGGGCAATCGGACCTAGCCGGGGCCGTCGCTGGCCGCTGCCAATAGCGGAACCAGCACGTCGCTGATCGGCGTCGCCACGCCGTGAGCGCGGGCTTTGCGGACGATCACCCCGTTGCGGATGTCCCACTCCATCCGCCGGTGCTGTTCCCGGTCGGCCAGGATCGACGTCCCCATGTCTTCGGGAGCCAGGCGGAAGAGGTCGGCCAACTCGTCGACCAGGTTGTCACCCAGCCGGGCGCCCTCGGCCCGGGCGACGGCCAGGCATTCGGCGACATAGCGGCGCGACAGCGCGGCCACGTCGTCGCGGCGGAACATCCCCGAGCGCCGCCCGGACAGCGCCATGAACCCGGCGAGCGCATTGGTGAGCAGCTTGCGCCACGCGGCCGTGACGATGTCGGGATCGCAGTCCACCCGGCAGCCCGCGCCACGCAGCAGCTCGGCTACCGTCTGCGCCGCGGGCCCACACGGCAGCACCAGCGCCGCCTCGCCGCGCAGCCGCACCCACCCCTCGGGTTGCGTCTCGGCCGCGTACCACACGATCCCCGGGATGACCGCCGACGACGGGCAGTGCGGGCGCACCTGCTCGACCTGCTCGACGCCGTTTTGCAGCACCGCGACGATGGTGTGCTCGTTGCACAAGCGGTTCAGCCAGCCGCCCGCTTCCTCGTTCTGGGTGGCTTTGACCGCGAGCACCACAACGTCGACCGGGCCGGTCACCTCGCTGGGATCGGTGTGCACCGGGCCGGGGACGACGATGGGATCTGCGCCGTCGGGCCGCAGTTCGATGCTGTCGCGGGGAGTGTGGCCGCACACCAGCACCGAATGCCCCGCCTGGTACAGCAGCGCGGCGACCGTCGTGCCGACGGCGCCGGGACCGACTAGTGCGATGGTGGTGGTGATGGCACCGAAATTACCTGCCCTAGACCGATCACTCGTCAGAACCGGGTGAAGGGGAATGTTTGTGCTGCGCAGGCACTGAAATTACCTCCTCCACGGCGCTGCATGATGATGCGGCCCGGCCCTCTAGACTGGGCTTTCGTTTCAAGGCGGGTTCAAGCCGGGTGAAGGGGAGTGTTTGTGCTGCGCAGCCGCGCCGCTGGTGCGCTTAGGGGTAGCGACGCCGGGCAGCAGGTGACCTTGGCCGGTTGGGTGGCTCGCCGCCGCGACCACGGCGGCGTCATCTTCATCGATCTGCGCGATGCCTCGGGTATCGCACAGGTCGTGTTCCGCGTGCCCGACGTGCTGGCCCGGGCGCACCGGCTGCGCACCGAGTTCTGCGTGCAGGTCTCCGGTGTCGTGGAGATCCGCCCGGAGGGCAACGCCAACGCGGAGATCCCTACCGGTGAGATCGAGGTCAACGCGACCTCGCTGACCGTCCTCGGCGAGAGCGCGCCGCTGCCGTTCCAGCTGGACGAGCCCGCCGGTGAGGAGTTGCGGTTGAAGTACCGCTACCTGGACCTGCGCCGCGACGGCCCGGCTGCGGCGATTCGGTTGCGCTCCAGGGTGAATGCCGCCGCGCGTGGGGTCCTGGCGCGGCACGACTTCGTCGAGATCGAGACGCCGACGATCACCCGCTCGACGCCGGAAGGGGCGCGCGACTTCCTGGTGCCGGCCCGGCTGCACCCGGGCTCGTTCTATGCGCTGCCGCAGAGCCCGCAGCTGTTCAAGCAGTTGCTGATGGTGGCCGGGATGGAACGCTACTACCAGATCGCCCGCTGCTACCGCGACGAGGATTTTCGCGCCGACCGGCAACCCGAATTCACCCAGCTCGACATGGAGATGAGCTTCGTCGACGCCGAGGACATCATCGCGATCTCCGAGGAGATCCTCACCGCGCTGTGGGCGCTGATCGGCTACGAGCTTCCGACGCCGATCCCGCGGATCAGCTACGCGGAGTCCATGCGGCGGTTCGGCTCGGACAAGCCCGACCTGCGCTTCGGGCTGGAGCTCGTCGAGTGCACGGAGTTCTTCGAAGACACCACGTTCCGCGTCTTTCAGGCGCCCTACGTGGGCGCGGTGGTGATGCCCGGCGGGGCCTCGCAGCCCCGGCGGACGCTGGACGGCTGGCAGGAATGGGCCAAGCAGCGCGGACACCGGGGACTGGCCTACGTGCTGGTCGGCGATGACGGCACGCTGGGCGGTCCGGTGGCCAAGAACCTCGGCGACGCCGAGCGCGACGGGCTGGCCGCGCACGTGGACGCCAAGCCGGGCGATTGCATCTTCTTCTCGGCGGGCCCGCCGAAGTCGTCGCGGGCGCTCTTGGGCGCGGCCCGCGCTGAGATCGCCAACCGGCTGGGCCTCATCGATCCCGACGCCTGGGCGTTCGTCTGGGTGGTGGACCCGCCGCTGTTCGAGCCCGCCGAAGAGGCCGCGGAAGCCGGCGACGTGGCGGTCGGCTCCGGCGCGTGGACCGCGGTGCACCACGCCTTCACCGCCCCCAAGCCGCAGTACGAGGGCGTCTTAGGCGCTTCAGACACCGATCCGGGCGCCCTGCTGGCCGACGCGTACGACATCGTCTGCAACGGCAACGAAATCGGGGGCGGCTCGATCCGTATCCACCGCCGCGACATTCAGGAACGGGTGTTCGCGGTGATGGGCCTGGACTCGGCCGAGGCGGAGGAGAAGTTCGGATTCCTGTTGGAGGCGTTCACCTTTGGCGCCCCGCCGCACGGCGGGATCGCTTTCGGCTGGGACCGCATCAACGCGCTGCTGTCCGGGGTGGACTCGATCCGTGAGGTGATCGCCTTCCCCAAGACCGGCGGCGGCGTCGACCCGCTGACCAACGCGCCCGCCCCGATCACCGCCCAGCAGCGCAAGGAGTCCGGAATAGACGCCAAGCCCAAAGAGGTTGACCAGGCATGAGCGAACAGATGCCCGACGCCGAGACGATCAAAAACTTCAACCAGATGATCATCGACGAGTTCCGGGCCAACGGCGGCAAGGTCAGTGGCCAATTCGCCAATGCCGACCTGCTGTTGCTCACCACCACCGGCGCCAAGTCCGGGCAACCCCGGGTGAACCCGCTGGCCTATTTCCGCATCGACGGCAGGCTCATCATCATCGGGTCCTTTGCCGGCGCCCCTGTCAGTCCGGCGTGGGTACACAATCTGCGGGCCAACCCGCAGGCGCACGTCGAGGTTGGTACCGAAGCGTTCGACGTGACCGCGCACGAGTTGGCGCCCGTGGAGCGCGACGAGATCTTCCCGAAGATCACCGCCGCGGCGCCGGGCTTCGCCGAGTATCAAGAGAAGACCAGCCGGGTGATTCCGCTGTTCGAGTTGCAGCGGGCATAGCCGGCCGTGCCTTCGATCGCGCGGACTGCGGTGTCCGCCGCCGCGCGGGCGGGCCTCAAGCGGCTGCGCGAGGTGTGGTTCACCCTCGTGCAGACGTCCGTCGCCGCGGGTCTGGCCTGGTTCATCGCGCGCGATGTCCTCCACCACCCGCAGCCGTTCTTTGCGCCGATCGCCGCCGCAGTGTCCCTGTCGATCAGCAACGTGCTACGCGCGCAGCGCGCCGTCCAGATGATGATCGGCGTGACCCTGGGGATCGGGGTGGGCACCGTGGTGCAGATGGTGCTCGGGCCCGGAGCCGTCTCCATCGCCGTCGCCGCGCTGTTCGCGCTGTGCGCCGCGGTGTTCATCGGTCAGGGCTACATCGGACAGGGGATGATGTTCGCCAACCAGACCGCCGTGTCGGCGATCCTGGTGCTTGCCCTGTACCGCACCGGCGTCGGTTTGGAACGCATCTTCGACGCGCTGATCGGTGGCGCCCTGGCCGTCATTGTCGCGGTCTTGCTGTTCCCCGCCGACCCGTTGCAGGTGCTGCGCGGCGCGCGCGTCGGCGTGCTGGGTGTCCTGCAAAGCGTCTTGTCGCGCACCGCGGATGTCGTCGCCGGACGCATGCAGGCCCCGCCGGACTGGCCGGTGTCGGCCGTCGACCGGGTGCACGGACAGCTGGGCGCCCTGCTCGACGCGCGCACCACCGCCCGCCAGATCGTGCGCATCGCACCGCGACGGTGGGGACTGCGCGACTCCGTCGCGGCCGCCGAACACCAGGCGGTCCACGTCGCCCTGCTCGCCGGCTCGGTGCTGGACCTGACCCGAGCCGTCGCCCCCGACGCGGGCGGCAACCGCGATCGGCTTCCGCAACCCCTGCAGACCGTGCTGGTCGAGCTCGCGGCGGCCACCGCCCTCGCTGACTCGGATCCGGCCGGGGCGTGCGCCTACGCCGCCGCCGCGCGCCATTGCGCTTCGGAGCTGCAGTCGGAAGCCCGCGACAAAACCGGTGTGGTGCTTGCCGAAGTCCTCGCGGACTGCCTACACGATCTGCAGCGGGTGATCGACCTGCGACAGGTTTGACCGGCTCACATGGAGTCGGCCAAGAACTCCCGGACCAACTTCTTCGGTGCCTGCGTCAGCTTCTTCGGTGCCTGCGTCAGCCAGGCCTCGGTGATCAACTCCTCGAGCGCAGGGACCGAGACCTCGGCCAGACGGACCAGCACCGCGGGGTAGCCATCGAAATGCGGGGTGGTGAAGTAGATCGACGGCTCGTCGGCGATCAGCGCGAACTTGACGCCCTCGTCGGCCACCCGAACGCCGAGGATGTCGCCCTCGGGTGGTTCCACTCCGCTGCGCGTCAGCGCCTCGCGGTCGGACGGGCGCAGGGGCCGCTCCCACGCCAGCAGCTTCTTGCCGACCCGCCAGTCATGCGGTGACGGCTCCGAGGTGAGCGCCAGCTCACCCACGATGCGGGCGACTTAGCCCCACTAGCCCCACGTGGCCACGTCTTGATTGTCCTCCGGACGCGTCATTCGAGTGTGCTATCGCGGCTTCGGCTGTGCGGTCAGGGCGAGAAGTTCGCGAAATCTGCGCCCTGGACGCACACCCCGAAGCCCACAGTGCACACCGTCGCCCGGCGAGGTCGGCCCATTTCGTGCCGATTGAGGCCGAGAGTAGTAGAAATAGGTCGCTGCAGAAATGTCAGGAGGTGGCGGTTGTCGGTGCCGTCTGATGCGTTCGCTCGCCGCCATCGCGTGACCCACCGCACCGAGTACCGCTACTCCGACGTGGTGACCAGCTCGTACGGCCGCGGCTTCCTCACCCCCCGCGACTCGCTGCGCCAGCGCTGTGTCGCCCACCGGCTGACCGTCGATCCGGCCCCCGCCGACAGCTCCACCAGCCGCGACGTCTACGGCAACATCAGCTCCTACTTCCACGTCACCGAGCCGCACCGCGCCCTGACGATCACCAGCGACTCCATCGTCGACGTGTATCCGCCGCCGCCCGAGCGGTACAGCAGCGGGCCGGCGCTGCAGCCGTGGGAGGCCGCCCGCCCGGCCGGGCGGCGGGGAGCGCTGGCGACGGAGTTCACCCTCGATCTGGACCCGCCGGAGATCACCGACGACGTGCGCGACTACGCGGCGCCCAGTTTCGAGCCGGGCCGCCCGCTGGTCGAGGTGTTGCGCGACCTCGCGTCCCGGATTTTCCGCGACTTCACCTACCGCTCCGGGTCGACGACGATTTCCACCGGGGTCAATGAGGTTCTGGCGGCCCGGGAAGGGGTATGTCAAGACTTTGCCAGGCTGGCGATCGCCTGCCTGCGCGCCAACGGTCTTGCGGCCAGCTACGTCTCGGGCTACCTGGCCACCGACCCGCCCCCCGGAAAGGATCGCATGATCGGCTTCGACGCCACCCACGCCTGGGCCGCGGTGTGGACACCGCAGGAGCCCGGCAAATTCGAGTGGCTGGGGCTTGACCCCACGAACGACCAGCTGGCCGACCAGCGCTACATCATCGTGGGGCGCGGGCGCGACTACGCGGACGTGCCGCCGCTGCGCGGCATCATCTACACCAACTCGGAACACAGCGTGATCGACGTCGCCGTCGACGTCGTGCCCTGCTCAGACCCTCTTGAAGGCGACATGCTTCATGCGTGACTTCCACTGCCCCAACTGCGGCCAACGCCTGACGTTCGACAACTCGGCGTGCCTATCGTGCGGCAGCTCCCTCGGCTTCTCCCTCGAACAGATGGCAGTGCTGGTGATCGCCAGGGGCAACGAGGGTGAGCACGCCGGCGCCGTTGACGGCGACGACTACCAACTGTGCGCCAACCTGTATCTCGCCGAGTGCAATTGGCTGGTTCCGAAGGACGATCCCGGCGGGCTGTGCGCGTCGTGCGCCCTCACCCTGGAGCGGCCCAACGACGACGACACCGACGGCCTGGCGGCGTTCGCCCGCGCGGAGGCCGCCAAGCGGCGGCTGGTCGCCGAGCTGCACGAGCTGCGGCTGCCGATCATCGGGCGGGACCAGGATCCGGACTACGGGCTGGGATTCCGCCTGCTGTCCAGCGCGCACGAGAAGGTGGTCACCGGGCACGAGAACGGCGTCATCACACTGGATTTGGCCGAGGGCGACGACGTCCACCGCGAGCAGCTGCGGGTCGAGATGGAGGAGCCGTACCGGACCCTGCTCGGGCACTTCCGCCACGAGATCGGCCATTACTACTTCTACCGGCTCGTCGCCCCATCGAGCGACTACCTGGCCCGGTTCAACGAGCTGTTCGGCGATCCGGACGCCGACTACTCCGAGGCGCTGGACCGGCATTACCGCGACGGCGCGCCGGAGGGCTGGCAGGAGAAGTACGTGTCCTCGTACGCCACCATGCACGCCGCCGAGGACTGGGCCGAGACGTTCGCCCACTACCTGCACATCCGCGACACCCTGGACACCTCCGCCTGGTGCGGTCTGGCGCCGGCCATGGCGACCTTCGACCGGCCGTTGTTGGGCCCCAGCGCTTTTCAGACGATCATCGACACCTGGCTGCCGTTGTCGTGGTCACTGAACATGGTGAACCGGTCGATGGGCCACGACGACCTGTACCCGTTCGTGCTGCCGGCGGCGGTGCTGGAGAAGATGCAGTTCATCCACACTGTGATTGATGAGGTGACTTCGCAGGCGAGGGGACCGGCCGCCGTAGCGGGCTAGTAGCGGGCTGGGCCGGTTAGGCGGGCATCACCCGGCGCTCGTCGGGGCCCCACAGCGGTTGCATGTCACCGGGCAGGGCCAGCTGCGTGGTGGTGATGGCCTCGGCCAGGTCGCGCAGCTGGCCGTGTACCGCGTCCAGCAGGTCCCCCAACTCGGCGCGCCGCCCGTCGGCGACCTCCTCCAGCTCGTCGGGGTGCGACCGGCGCAGCAGGGTGCCGATCTCGTCCACCAGCCGTTCCGGACGCGACGCCCCCGACGAGCCTGGCAGATCTTTGATGTCGGCGCGCAGCCGTTCCACCTGATACAGCAACGACCGCGGATTCTGCGCGTCGAACAGCATCAGTTCGGCCACCGCGGCGACGGTGACGTTGCCGACGGTGCGGCGCCGGTAGATGACCGAGGATTCGCATGCCACCAGCGTCGACTCGATGATCGTCTGCTCGGCGGCGGCGCTGCGGACGGTGGTGAGCGTGGCCTGCAGCAACGCGGTGAGCCAGAGGCCGCGTTCGATGCGCTTACCGATGTCCATCATCGTCCAGCCGACGTCGCGCACCATCGACTCGCCGGCCACCCCCGATAGCGTCAGCATCCCGGACAGCGTCTGCGACTGGGCCGACGCCAGCAACGCGTCGGCCTCGGCGAGCGAGTCCGGCGGTTCGGCGTGCAGCGCGACCGCGCGCTCCACCCCGGCCAGCACCATCCAGGTGTCGTTGGACAGCTGGTCGCGCACGGCCCGGGCGGCCAGCGTCAGCCCGTCCACCGACTGCACGAGGGATCCCGGCCAGTCGAGGTCCACGGTCAGGGACCACAGCGTCGAGGGCGCGACGGCGATCATCTCGGCCTGGTCCGCGTCGGATCCGGTGTCGGTCCCGGTGATCCGCCCCAGCGCGGCCATCAGCACCGGCACACACTCGCTTTCCTCGGTGTCCTGGTGGTGCCGGTGGACGTGGAAGCGGTCGCGGGCGACGATCAGCAGCCGGGCCGTGTTCTCCGCGCGCTCGCCGTAGCGCCCGATCCAGAACAGGTCGGACAGCACACGCGGCGAGCTGACACCCCAGGTTCCGGCGGCGGTCTTCGCCGGCGGCTCGGCAACGGGCAAGCTCACCGTCTCGATCCGCGCCCGCTCCGTCGGCCGGACCCAGATATCCTTGGCGGCAACCGTTTTCAGGTTGTATGCGTCGGGACCGGGTGCCAGCACGTAGCCGATGCCGCCGATCATCGGCGCATAGCCGCTGCGTTGGGCGACGGTGAACAGCCGAATGCCGATGCCGGCCGAGGACAGCACACCGGCGTGGTCGGTCGGGGCCGACGAGAACTGCGGCAGTTCCTGACCCACCCACTGCCACGGCGCCTTTTCGATGCGCGCCGCCAGCTCTCCGAGCTGTTGAGACGAAAGCGTGGGCCCCACAATGGTTTTTCTGCCGATCGTGGACTTCACCAACAGCGCCGAAAGGTTCGCCAGCAGGTGTGAGCGCTCGCTGGCGATGCCGCCCCAGTAGACCGGCGCGGTTTGCAGCAGCGGGGCTTCGGAGAGCAGGCGCTTGGCCAGCTCGGGCAGGAAGCGAAGCAGCCCGGGGCTTTCCAGGATGCCGCTGCCCAGCGTGTTCACGACGGTCACCGCCCCGCGGTGTTGTGCCTCCACCAAACCGGCCACGCCGAGCCTGGAGTCGGCGCGCAGGTCCAGTGGGTCCACGTAGTCGGCGTCGACGCGGCGAAGAACCACGTCGACGCGTTTCAGGGTGCCCAGCGAGCGCATCCACAACTTGCCGTCGCGCACCACCAGGTCCGCGCTCTCCACCAACGGGAAACCCAGCTGGGTGGCGAGATAGGCCTGGTCGAAGGCGGTCTCGGAGTAGATGCCCGGGGTGAGTACGACGACCACCGGGTCCTGGGCGACGTCGGGCGCCGCGTCGATCAGTGCCAGCCGCAACGCCTGCGCGAACGGTGTCGTCGGTCGCGGCGCGACCTTCTCGTAGAGGTCGGGGATCGCGTGGGCGACGACGCGGCGGTCGGCCAGCGCGTAGCCGGCGCCGGACGGGGCCTGCGTCCAGTCGGCGTTGACCCGGAAGCCGCCGTCCGGCGACCGGCCGAGGTCGCAGGCGTGCATGAAGAGCTGGTGGTGCCCGGGCACCTCGATGCCGTTGGCGGCGCGCACGTAGCCCGGGTGGGCGAACAGCAGCTCCGGTGGGAGCACGCCTTCGGTGAGCATGCTGCGCGGCCCGTAGAGGTCGGCGAGCACGGCGTCGAGCAGGCGGGACCGCTGGACCAGCCCTGCCTCCAGCACTTCCCAGTCCGCCGCGGGCACCACGATCGGCAGGGTGTCCAGGCTCCACGGCCTCGGCTCCAGGCCGTGTCCGTCGGCGTCGACGTCGGTGTAGGTGATGCCGTAGTTGTCGATGAGGCCGTGCACCACCGAGCGCAGCCGGTCGAGCCCGGCCCGGCCACGCTCGGCGACCGCGTCGGCCAGTTCCGACCAGGACGGCCGCACGTTCCCGTCCCGGTCGACGAATTCGTCGTACCCGATGCCCGGACCTGCCGAGCTGGGGGAGCGCAGATCGAACAGCGCCTCCTGGGCGCGCGCGGTGCGGTACCCGGCCAGCAGGCGGTCGGCGTCGTAGCGCTCGCCGACAGGGCTGGTAGCCGCCGACGATCCGCCCGTGCCGAATGCCATGTCCGCAACCGCCATTACCGCTGCACGGTACGCACGCGGCGCAGGTCAAGGATGCCCGGCGCGCCGATATCGGTGGATATCCTGGCCTGTTTTTCGCGCAGGGCGGCCAGGTCGAGCTTGCCCGGGGTGAAGCCGATTGCCTCGAAGCGGCGGGCGCGGCGCGCCTCGGCCTCGACGGCGTTGACCGGCGGCTCGTCGTAGGCGCGGCCGCCGGGATGGGCGACGTGGTAGGTGCAGCCGCCCCGCGACGTTCCGCTGGTGAGGTCGACCAGCTCGAACTGCAGCGGGATGTCGGTGCTGATCGTCGGGTGTAGCGCGCTGGGCGGCTGCCAGGCCTTGTACCGCACACCGCCGACGTGGATGTCGGGATTGTCGGTGGCCAGCAAGGGGACCGGGTAGCCGTTGCAGGTGACCACGTAGCGGTGGCGGTCGGCGCCGATGATGCGGACCTGGATGCGCTCGACGGACGAGTCGACGTAGCGGGCGGTGCCGGTCGCGGTGGCCTCCTCGCCGAGGGTGTTCCACGGCTCGATCGCGCCGCGCAGCTCGACCTCCACGCCGTCGAACACCGCGGTGCCGATGCGGGGGAAGCGGAATTCGGTGAATGGGTCCAGCCAGCTGGTCTCGAAGGCGATGCCGTGTGCGCGCAGTTCGGCGGCCACATCGGCGATGTCGTGAATCAGGAAGTGCGGCAACAGGTACCGCCCGTGCAGGTTGGCGCCGTGGCGGATGAGCGGGGCGCGCAGCGGTTCGTCCCAGAACCACGCCACCAGCGACCGCACCAGCAGCGACTGCACCATCGCCATGTGCAGGTGCGGGGGCATCTCGAAGCCGCGCAGCTCCAGCAGGCCGAGCCGGCCGCGGGGGCTGTCGGGGCTGTAGAGCTTGTCGATGCAGAACTCGGCGCGGTGGGTGTTGCCGGTGATGTCGGTGAGCAGATGCCGCAGCGCGCGGTCGGTCGCCCACGGCGGTGGGGGGCCGACCCCGGAAGACGAAGCGAGGCGGGCGATCTCGGCGAACGCGATCTCGAGCTCGTAGAGCGCCTCGGCGCGGCCCTCGTCCACCCGGGGCGCCTGCGAGGTCGTGCCGACGAACCGCCCGGCGAACAGGTAGGACAGCGACGGGTGCCGCTGCCAGTACGTCAGCAGCGAGACCAGCAAGTCGGGACGGCGCAGCAGCGGTGAGTCCGCCGGCGTCACGCCGCCGAGGGTGATGTGGTTGCCGCCGCCGGTTCCGCCGTGCGTGCCATCGACGTCGAACGACTCCGTAGCTAACCGAGCCAGGCGGGCCTGCTGGTACAGCGTCTCCAGTAACTGCCGTTGCTCGGCGAAACTGGCGCTGGGTGCCACGTTGACCTCGATGACACCGGGGTCGGCGGTGATCGTCGTCGACTTCAGCCGGGGGTCCGGCGGCGGGTCGTAGCCCTCGATCACCACCGGGCAGTCGGCTTTCGCAGCCGCGATCTCGACCCGGGCGATGAGGTCGAGGAAGTGTTCGAGCGCCTCGGTGGGCGGCATGAAGATGTACAGCAGCCCGTCGCGGACCTCGGCGACCATGGCCGTCGGCGGCGCGGTGTCGGCGTCGGTGACCACCGCCTCGCTCGCGGCGGCGTCCGCCAGCTCGCGCCCCACCGTCTGGGGGTCGACATCGAACGACGGGCGTGGCGGTTTCCAGCTGATCGAGTCCAGCGGTAGGCGCAGGCCGGCCGGTGAGTCCCCGGGCAGCAGCACGATGCGGCCGCGGCGCAGCCGCCAGTCGGCGCTGGCCCAGCCCAGGTCGTCGTCGCGGCGGTGCAGCGGCAGCACGAACGCCGCCGGGGTGTTGGTGGATTCGTCGAGGCGCGCCAGCAGCGCGGCGCGGCCATCGGCGGAGTCGGCGCTGGTTTCTGGGTCCAGGTCGTCACCCGGGTCCACCGGCTCGCCGTCGGGCATGCGCACCTTGGCCGCCAACCGGTGCAAGGGGTCCTCGTAGGCGGGCCGCACCTGTGACAGGGGTAGCCCGAAACCCTCGGCGATGCCGACCAGCACCTCGTACGCCGCCTCACCGTCCAGGGGGGCCGACCGGCTCGGCCCGCTGCCCCAGGGGTCGGCGAGCAGCGCGTCGTCGTGCCACACCGGGTGCCCGTCGGAGCGCCAATAGAGCCCAATCTGCCAGCGCGGCAACGGTTCTCCCGGATACCACTTGCCCTGCCCGCGCTGGATCAGCCCCTGGGGTGCCCACGCCGCCTTCAGGCGGGCGGCCAGGTCGGACGCGCGCTGACGCTTGTGGGGGCCGTCGGCGGCCGTCGTCCACTCCTCGGAGACCTGGTCGTCCACCGACACGAACGTCGGCTCGCCGCCGACGGTCAGCCGGACGTCGCCGGCGGCCAACCGCTCGTCGACGCGCCGGCCCACCTCGCAGATCGCCCGCCAAGCCTCGTCGGTGTAGGGCAGCGTGACGCGCGGGTCCTCGTGGACGCGGGTGACGGTGTTGGAGAACTCCAGCACCGATTCGCACGGTTCGGTGCCGCCGCTGATCGGTGCCGCGCCGGCCGGGTACGGGGTGGCCGCCAGCGGGATGTGGCCCTCGCCGGCGAACAGGCCCGACGTCGGGTCCAGCCCGATCCAGCCCGCCCCGGGGATGTAGACCTCGGCCCAGGCATGCAGGTCGGTGAAGTCGGCGGCGGGTCCCGACGGCCCGTCGAGCGCCTCGACGTCGGACGCCAACTGCACCAGGTAGCCGGACACGAAGCGGGCGGCCAGCCCCAGCCGGCGCAGGATCGACACCAGCAGCCAGGCGGAGTCCCGGCACGAGCCGACGCCGGTGCGCAGCGTGTAATCCGGTGTCTGGACACCGGGTTCCATCCGCACGCTGTAGGCGACATCGGCGTTGACCGCGCGGTTGAGCCCGACCAGCATGTCGATGGTGCGGGTGCCGTCCGGCACCGAGAAGTTGCTCACCCACTCCCGCACCAGCTCACCGGGGCCCGACCCCTCGCCGTCCTCGTCGACGGGCCGCAGGTACGGCTTGAGGTCGTCGGCCAGCTCCTTGGGATAGGTCATTCCGCCCGCCGGCCAGGTCTCGGCCCAGTCCTCGATGAAGAAGTCGAACGGGTTGATCACCTTGAGGTCGGCGATGAGCCCGACGGTGATGGTCAGCTGGCGCGTGGGATTCGGGAACACCAGCCGGGCAAGAAAGTTGCCCAACGCGTCCTGCTGCCAGTTGATGAAGTGCTCGGCCGGCTCGACGCGCAGCGAGTAGGCCTCGATGCGCGTGCGGCAGTGCGGCGCCGGGCGCAGTCGCACCACGTGCGGATACACCCCGACCAGCCGGTCAAAGGTGTAGCTGGTGCGGTGCTCCAGCGCCACTTTGATGCTCATAACCGCTGATCGAATCACAAGGGCGAGACGGCCGCAGCGCGGGGCAATTCAGCGCGGGTCGCCGCGACCCGGGCCGGTGGTGAGGCTGCGGGTCAGGCGGGATAGGGCCCCGGCGGCACGCCGGGCGGCGGTCCCTGCGGGTAACCCGGCTGCTGCAGCGGGACGACCTGGCCGCCGGACAGCTTGCGGTAGGTGTAGGTCAGGACGAGCTGGGCGATGGGGATGCCGACGAGCAGGCCAACCAGGCACAGGATTTCGCCGACGAGGACCGCCGCGAGCTGCACCAGCCACGACAGCAGCGTGCCGCCGACGTTGGACCTGACCGTCGCGATGCTGGCCTTCACCGAGTCGACGGGCGACAGGGACCGGTCCACCACGAACGGGATGGTGAACAGTGCGAGGAAGCCGAAGATGATGCCGGGGATGACGCACAGGATCAGGCCGATCCAGGTGCCGACAGCGACCAGCAACGCGGCGAGAATCGCCCCGCGCAGATTGCGAGGCTTGAAGAACGATCCAATGGTGACCGGCTTCCCGTCGGCGATGTCGAGGCAGCCGGAAATCAATCCCGCATGCATGACGACGCCTGCCAGGAAGATCAGGATGGAGCCGATGACCATGACGGTGACCGAGGCGAAGCCGAGCGTCACGCTGGTGGTTCCGTAGGTCTGCCCGTTGCTGTCGGTGTACGTGCTGCTCGATTCATGACCGAGGGCCGCGGGCAGGAACTGGGTGAGATAGCTCAGAATCGCGATGATCACGCCGTAAACCAGCACCGGAACGATGAGCGCCGACGCGTTCGACGTGAACTTGTTCCATGACCAGCTGAATGCGTCACCGACGCTGAACTGCGGCGCAGGCTGGCCGCCGTAGCCGGGCTGCGGCGGGTAGCCCGGTGGGGGCGCGCCGTAA
This sequence comes from uncultured Actinomycetota bacterium, assembly GCA_963785625.1. Classification (GTDB taxonomy): domain Bacteria; phylum Actinomycetota; class Actinomycetes; order Mycobacteriales; family Mycobacteriaceae; genus Mycobacterium. The sequence goes on from CAWAWC010000007.1 coordinate 589,991, forward strand.
CCCGCCGGCGGGGGCGGCGGGGGCGCGCCGTAACCCGGGGGTGGGCCATAGCCGGGAGGCGGGGGCGGCGGAGGGGGCGCGCCGTAACCGGGCGGTGGGCCATAACCCGGAGGCGGGGGCGGGGCGCCGTAGCCGGGCGGTGGGGGCGGGGCGCCATGGCCGGGCGGCGGGGGATAGCCGGGAGGATTTTCATTGCCGCCGTAGGGGTCGGCCGGGGTGCCTGGATACTCGGGAGGCTGGCTCATGTCCGTCCTAGCTGTTGATTCAACGTCCGTGGGCGCGCGCACACGGGAACTTAGCAAAAATGCGGCCCACGCGCCCGCACCGCCGGCCCCCGATCGCGGGCCGCCGCGTCGAGTCGCTCCGGCGTGGTATGCCTAAAGCCGTGTCCGACGGTCTTTTTGACCTACCCGGCGCGCCGCAGACAACTCCCCACGGTCTGGGCGTGTCGGCCGGCGCGCCGCTGGCGGTCCGGATGCGCCCGGCGTCGCTGGACGAGGTGGTCGGGCAGGGCCACTTGCTGGCGCCCGGATCACCGCTGCGCCGCCTGGTGGAGGGGTCGGGCGTGGCGTCGGCCATCCTGTACGGCCCGCCCGGTAGCGGCAAGACAACGCTGGCCGCGCTGATCTCGCAGGCCACCGGCCGACGCTTCGAGGCCCTGTCCGCGCTGTCGGCCGGTGTCAAAGACGTTCGCGCCGTTATAGAAACCGCGCGGCGAACGCTCCTCTCCGGTGAGCAGACGGTGTTGTTCATCGATGAGGTGCACCGGTTCTCCAAGACCCAGCAGGACGCCCTGCTCTCCGCCGTGGAGAACCGGGTGGTGTTGCTGGTGGCGGCGACCACCGAGAACCCGTCGTTTTCGGTGGTGGCCCCGTTGCTGTCCCGTTCGCTGATCCTGCAGCTGCGGCCGCTGACGGCCGACGACATCCGTACCGTGGTGCGGCGCGCCATCGACGATCCCCGCGGGCTGCACGGGCGGATCACGGTGGCGCCCGAGGCCGTCGAGCTATTGGTGCAGCTGGCTGCCGGCGACGCCCGCCGCGCCCTGACGGCGCTGGAGGTCGCTGCCGAAGCCGGCGACGAGGTGACCGTCGAGACGATCGAGCAGTCCCTGGACAAGGCCGCGGTGCGCTACGACCGCGACGGCGACCAGCATTACGACGTCATCAGCGCCTTCATCAAGTCCGTGCGCGGCTCCGACGTTGACGCCGCGCTGCACTACCTGGCCCGCATGCTCGTCGCCGGGGAGGACCCACGGTTCATCGCGCGCCGGCTGATGATCCTGGCCAGCGAGGACATCGGCATGGCCGACCCGACCGCGCTGCAGACCGCGGCCGCCGCCGCCCAGACCGTGGCGCTGATCGGCATGCCCGAGGCCCAGCTGACGCTGGCGCACGCCACCATCCACCTGGCCACCGCGCCGAAGTCGAACGCGGTCACCACCGCGCTGGCAGCGGCGATGGACGACATCAAGTCGGGCAAGGCCGGCCTGGTGCCCGCCCACCTGCGCGACGGCCACTACTCCGGTGCGGCGGGGCTTGGTAACGCGCAGGGCTACCGGTACTCCCACGACGACCCGGACGGGGTCGTGGCGCAGCAATATCCACCGGACGAGCTGGTGGGCGTGGATTACTACCGGCCCACCGGTCGCGGCGGTGAGCGGGAGATGGCCGGCCGGCTGGAACGCCTGCGGGCGATCATCCGTAGGAGGGGACGGACATGAAGATCTTCACCGACGAGGAGATGGGCGAACTGCTGCCCACCGCCCAGCCGTACAGCGTCATCATCCTCAAGAAGGGGCCGAACTTCGAAGACGACACCACGCCGGGCATCGTCTGGGAGCACGGCCGGCGCAACTTCGGGCTGCGCGACGACGGCGTGCTGGCGGTGGTCTTGCCAATCACCGACGGGTCAGACGTCTGCGGCATCGGGGTGTTCGCCGCGACCGTCGACGAAACAACCGCCATCATGGGCGACGATCCCGGGGTGGCCGCGGGCGTCTTCACCTGCGAGGTGCACGCCTGTCGCGGATTCCCCGGGGACTCACTGCCCTAACTGCGGTGCCGAGCGCTTAGCTGCGGTGCCGAGCGTCACGCTGGGGTGGCTGTCGGCGCCGGGCGCCACTCTGGCGTGACGCTCGGTGAGGCGCGAGGCCCTAGACCAGCTCGGGCACCCTCAGGTGGGCGATCGCCAGCTCGAACTCCGCCACGTCGACCACCTCGGCGCCCAGATCCCGCACGCGCCTGCTGCGCAACTCGGTCGCCTGGTCGCGGTTGCGGGCCATCGCTTCCATGCTGTCGAACGTCGAGCAGGACACCGCCCGCCGGCACGCGGGGTGGTCGACCAGCAGGCTCGCACTGCAGAACCCGTCGAGGTTCTCCATCTCCGGCAGCACCGACTTCCGATAGAAGTCCAGTGATCGGCCCAGCTGGTCCGGCACCACCTTGAGCCAGGTGCCCCGCACGCAGGCCCCGTCGCGGGAGTGGTGGTCGCGGTGCAGCAGGGCGATCTCCCATTCCTCGACGCGCGCGCTGCCTTGAAACGAGGGCGACATCAGCGCGGCCCGGTCGCGAATGGGGGCTACCCGCTCGGCGCCGGCGCGCATGGCCTGCACGCTCTCCCAGGAACTGGTGGCGATGCATCTGCCGGACTGCCGGTCGACCAGCAGCGAGAGCCCGACGAACCCGTCGATCTCCTGCAACGCGGGCATGACGACGTCGCGGACGTGCGCGATTCCGATGTCGACCGACAAGGGTTGCGCCTGGATGGTGGTGGAGCGTGCGTACACGGCCGACCTCCCCTATGTCGGGGCAGCACCCCGGTGGCGCCACCGGTCTCACCAAATACCTTCCTCCTGCCGCTGATCGGTCGCAATGACTTTTGGGGGTGCGGCCGCGCTCACAATCAATTGGCTGGTCACAGCGAGTGCGCCGTAGGCTTGTCGGGGTGCATACCGATGTGCTGGACGTGGACACCTCCCGTCGCCGCATCGTCGACCTCACCGACGCGGTGCGCGGGTTCTGCTGGTCCCGGGGCGACGGCCTGTGCAACGTGTTCGTCCCGCACGCGACGGCCGGGGTGGCGATCATCGAGACCGGAGCCGGGTCCGACGACGACCTGGTGGACACGCTGGAACGGCTGCTGCCGCGCGACGACCGTTACCGGCATGCGCACGGCTCCCCGGGACACGGCGCCGACCACGTGCTGCCCGCGATCGTCGCGCCTTCGGTGACGTTGCCGGTCACCGGCGGTGAGCCGCAGCTGGGCACCTGGCAGAGCGTCGTGCTGGTCGACCTCAACCGGGACAACCCGCGGCGCTCGGTCCGGTTGAGCTTTGTGGAGGGTTAACGGCGCAAAACGCCCTTAGACAGCCGCCCAACAGCCCGACGAATAGTCTGGAAGCCGACCAACGACAAGCCGCGTGGAAAAGGAGTAGCCAACCACAGTGCAGACACACGAGATCAGGAAGAGGTTCCTTGATCATTTCGTGAAGGCGGGTCACACCGAGGTGCCGAGCGCGTCGGTGATTCTCGACGACCCCAACCTGCTGTTCGTCAACGCGGGCATGGTCCAGTTCGTGCCGTACTTCCTGGGCGCGCGCACCCCGCCGTACTCGCGCGCCACCAGCATCCAGAAGTGCATCCGCACGCCCGACATCGACGAAGTCGGCATCACCACCCGGCACAACACCTTCTTCCAGATGGCCGGCAACTTCTCGTTCGGCGACTACTTCAAGCGCGAGGCCATCGAACTGGCCTGGGCGCTGCTGACCAAAAGCCTCAAGGACGGGGGGTACGGCCTGGACCCCGAAAGACTTTGGACCACAGTCTATTTCGATGACGACGAGGCCGAGCGACTCTGGCAGGAGATCGCGGGGCTGCCCGCCGAGCGGATCCAGCGCCGCGGCATGGAAGACAACTACTGGTCGATGGGCATCCCCGGGCCGTGCGGCCCGTCATCGGAGATCTACTACGACCGCGGCGAGGAGTTCGGCGTGGGTGGCGGCCCGATCGCCAACGAGGACCGCTACCTCGAGATCTGGAACCTCGTGTTCATGCAGAACGAGCGCGGCGAGGGCACCGGCAAAACCGACTTCAAAATCCTGGGTCCGTTGCCGCGCAAGAACATCGACACCGGCATGGGCGTCGAGCGGGTCGCGTTCATCATGCAGGGCGTCCACAACGTCTACGAGACCGATCTGCTCAGGCCGGTCATAGATAGGGTGGCCACCGTCGCAAAGCGCCCTTACGACGTCGGCAACCACGACGACGATGTGCGCTACCGGGTCATCGCCGACCACAGCCGCACCGCGGCGATCCTGATCGGCGACGGCGTCAGCCCCGGCAACGACGGGCGCGGTTACGTGCTGCGGCGGCTGCTGCGCCGGGTGATCCGCTCGGCCAAACTGCTAGACATCGAGGGGCCTGTCGTCGGCGACCTGATGGCCACCGTTCGCGACGCGATGGGGCCGTCGTATCCGGAACTCGTCGCCGATTTCGACCGGATCAGGCGCATCGCCGTCGCCGAGGAGACCGCTTTCAACCGTACGCTGGCGTCGGGATCGCGGCTGTTCGATGAGGTGGCCGGCGCCACCAAAGGGGCTGGCGCCAAGTCGATCTCCGGTTCGGACGCGTTCACCCTGCACGACACCTACGGCTTCCCGATCGAGCTCACCCTCGAGATGGCCGCCGAGGCCGGACTGCAGGTCGACGAGATCGGCTTCCGGGAACTGATGGCCGAACAGCGCCGCCGCGCCAAGGCCGACGCCGCCGCGCGCAAACACGCGCACGCCGACCTGACCGCCTACCGTGAGCTGGTCGACGCCGGACCCACGGAGTTCACCGGGTTCGACGAGTTGTCATCCGAGGCAAGGATTCTGGGCATCTTCGTGGACGGCAAGCGCGTTCCAGTGGTCGCGCACGGTGCCGACGGGGCGCAGCGCGTCGAGCTCGTGCTGGACCGCACGCCGCTCTACGCCGAGTCGGGCGGACAGATCGCCGACGAGGGCGTCATCAGCGGGACCGGGTCCGGTGAGAGCGCCCGGGCGGCGGTCACCGACGTGCAGAAGATCGCCAAAACCCTTTGGGTGCACCGGGTCAACGTCGAGTCCGGGGAGTTCGTCGAGGGTGACACCGTCGTCACGGCGGTGGACCCGGAATGGCGCCGGGGTGCCACGCAGGGCCACTCGGGCACCCACATGGTGCACGCCGCGCTGCGGCAAGTGCTGGGGCCCAACGCCGTTCAGGCGGGGTCGCTGAACCGTCCGGGCTATCTGCGTTTCGACTTCAACTGGCAGGGGCCGCTGACCGAAGACCAGCGCCTGCAAATAGAAGAGGTGACCAACGAGGCCGTGCAGGCCGACTTCGAGGTGCACACGTTCACCGAGCAACTGGAGAAGGCCAAGGCGATGGGCGCGATGGCGCTCTTCGGTGAGGCCTATCCCGAAGAAGTGCGGGTGGTGGAGATAGGCGGGCCGTTCTCGCTGGAGCTCTGCGGCGGCACGCACGTGCACAATTCGGCACAGATCGGGCCGGTGACCATCCTCGGCGAATCCTCGATCGGTTCCGGCGTCCGCCGGGTGGAGGCGTACGTCGGGCTGGACTCGTTCCGCCACCTGGCCAAGGAGCGCGCGCTGATGGCCGGGCTGGCGTCGTCGTTGAAGGTGCCGTCCGAGGAGGTGCCCGCCCGGGTGGCCGGCCTGGTCGAGCGGCTCAAGGCCGCGGAGAAGGAACTCGAACGCGCCCGGCTGGCCAGCGCGCGGGCGGCGGCGACCAACGCCGCGGCAGGCTCGGAGCCGATCGGTAACGTCCGTGTGGTGGCGCAACGGATGGCGGGCGGGATGACGGCGGCCGACCTGCGTTCCCTGGTCGGCGACATTCGCCGGAAGCTGGGCAGTGGCCCCGCGGTGGTCGCGCTGATCTCGGAGAACTCGGCAGCCGAGGGCGGGACCGTCCCGTACGCGGTCGCCGCCAACGCCGCCGCCCAGGATCTCGGGATCCGCGCCGACGATTTGGTCAAACGGCTGGCCGCGGCCGTCGACGGCCGCGGCGGCGGTAAGGCCGACCTGGCGCAGGGCTCCGGCAAGGACCCGACCGGCATCGACGCGGCGCTCGACGCGGTGCGCTCCGAGATCGCCGCGATAGCGCGGGTCGGTTGAGTGGCCTCAGTACAGCACCGCTTGCCCGACCGGCCCGGCGATCCTGACGAGGACCCCGGGCGGGGCCGACGGCTCGGCATCGACGTGGGCAGCGTGCGCATCGGCGTGGCCGCCAGCGACCCCGACGGCATCCTGGCCACCCCGGTGGAAACGGTGCGCCGCGACCGTTCCGGCAAGCACCTGCGCCGGCTTGCCGAGCTGGCGGCCGAACTGGACGCGGTGGAGGTGGTCGTGGGGCTGCCGCGCACCCTGGCCGACCGCACCGGCCCCGCCGCGATGGACGCCATCGGGTTGGCCGGCAAACTGGCCGAAGTGCTGGCACACCGAGTTCCCCCCGTCCCGGTGCGGCTCGCCGACGAGCGGCTCACGACCGTCAGCGCGCAACGGTCGCTGCGCGCGGCCGGCGTGCGGGCCAAGGAGCAGCGGGCGGTGATCGACCAGGCGGCGGCCGTGGCGATCCTGCAGAGCTGGCTCGACCAACGCCGCGCTGCCCTGGCCGGGGGGCTCGCCGATGGTTGAGAGCGCGCGGCGGGAACGGGCCGAGCCGGAGGCGGTCGGGCCGCCCCGGCACCGGATGAGCCGGGTGGCCCGCAACAGGGTCGAGCGGGGGCGTCGGCGTCGGCGCTTCGCCGGCAGGATCGCCGTCGTGGTGCTGGTCGTGGTCGTGGTGGCGGCCGTCTTCGTCGGCACCAGGCTCTGGCACACGGTGTTCGGGTCGGGTGACGACTACACCGGCGGCGGCAAGCGCGACATCGTCATCCAGATCCAGGCCGGTGACTCGACCACCAATGTGGGCGAGACGCTGCAGAACCAGGGCGTGGTCCGCACCGTGCGGGCCTTCGTCAACGCCGCGCACGGCAACAGCAAGATCGACTCGATCCAGCCCGGCTTCTATCGGATGCGCACCGAGATCCCGGCGGCCGATGCCGTGGCTCGGCTGGCCGACCCGGACAACCGGGTGGGCCGGCTCGTCATCCCGGAGGGTCGTCAGCTCGACGACACCACCGACATGAAGACAAATAGGGTGAATCCTGGCATCCTCAGCCTGATCTCCCGCGCCACCTGTGTGGACCTCGACGGCAACCGGCGCTGTGTCCCCGTGCAGGACCTGCGCGTGGCGGCGACCAACAGCGCTACCGCGGCGTTGTCGGTGCCGCCCTGGGCCGTTCAACCGGTCACCGAGCTGGGCAAGGACCACCGCCGGATCGAGGGCCTTATCGCGCCCGGGACGTTCAATGTAGATCCCTCCGGGTCGGCGGAGAGCATCCTGGCGGGCCTGATCAGCGCCGGGGCCGTGGAGTATATGAATTCCGGGTTGGTGGACACCGCGAAGACCATGGGCCTGTCGCCTTACGACATCCTGGTGGTGGCGTCGCTGGTCCAGCAGGAATCCAATACTCAGGACTTCCCGAAGGTGGCGCAGGTCATCTACAACCGCTTGCACGCGCACCACACGCTGGAATTCGACTCGACCGTGAACTATCCGCTGGACCGCCGGGAGGTGGCCACCAGCGACGCCGACCGCGCCCAGCGGACGCCGTGGAACACCTATGTCTCCCCGGGACTGCCCGCCACGGCGATCTGCTCGCCCGGCATCGACGCGCTGCACGCCGCCGAACATCCCCAGCCCGGAGACTGGCTGTACTTCGTCACCATCGATGCCCAGGGGACGACGCTGTTCACCAAGGATTATCAGCAGCATCTGGCCAACATCGAGCTGGCTAAGCGCAACGGTGTCCTCGACTCAGCGCGCTAGAAAAGCCGGGGTGCTCGGCAAGCCGATCGCGCATTCGAAGTCCCCGCAGCTGCACCTGGCGGCCTACCGGGCGCTGGGCCTGCACGACTGGACCTACGAGCGCATCGAGTGCGGCGCCGAGGAGCTGCCCGCGGTGGTCGGCGGCTTCGGGCCCGAGTGGGTCGGCGTGTCGGTGACCATGCCGGGCAAGTTCGCCGCCCTGCGGTTCGCCGACGAGCGCACCGTACGCGCGGACCTGGTGGGCTCGGCCAACACCCTGGTGCGCAGCGCGACCGGCTGGCGCGCCGACAACACCGACATCGACGGGGTCATCGGGGCGCTCGCGTCAATAGGGTGGGTGTCGGGACCGGCGCTGGTGTGCGGTTCGGGCGGCACCGCGCCGGCGGCCGTCGTGGGACTCGCCGAACTGGGCGTCACCGACATCACCATCGTCGCGCGCGGTCCCGAGAAGGCCGCCCGGCTGGTGAACCTGGGCACGCGACTAGGGGTGGCGACACGGTTCTGCGCCCTGGACAGCGACGAGTTGGCCGGGCGGGTGGCGGCCGCGGGGGTGCTCGTCAGCACCATCCCGGCCGACGTGGCCGCGCGGCATGCCGGCACGTTCGCCACGATCCCGGTGTTGCTGGACGCCATCTACGACCCCTGGCCCACACCGCTGGCCGCCGCGGTGGCCGTGGCCGGCGGCCGGGTGGTCAGCGGCGCGCAGATGCTGCTGCACCAGGCTTTTGCACAGGTGGAGCAATTCACAGGGCTGCCCGCTCCGCGAGAGGCGATGGCTTGCGCTTTGGAGGCGTTGGGCTAGCGTGCCCTCAATGTATCCGGGCGTGCGGATCGCGGCGGTGCCCGTGCTGGTCTGGCTGACGGCGTTGAGCTGCTTCGACATCCGCGAACGCCGGCTACCGAACCTGCTGACGCTGCCCGGCGCCGCGGCAATCGTGCTGGGCGCCGCCGCGGCCGGCCGTGGCCTGCCTGCGCTGGGCGGGGCCGCGGCGTTGACCGGGCTGTATCTCCTCGTACACCTGATAGCCCCGGCCGCCATGGGCGCCGGCGACGTCAAACTCGCGATCGGGTGCGGCGGCCTGGCCGGCTGTTTCGGCGTCGAGGTGTGGTTCCTGGCGGCGCTGGCCGCGCCGCTGCTGACCGGGCTGTGCGGTGTGGTCGGGTGGGCGCGCGGCGTGCGCACCGTGCCGCACGGTCCCTCGATGTGCCTGGCCACCGCCGCCGCGGCGGGGTTGGCGCTGGTGGGTTAGAGCACATGGGTCTCATGGGAAGATAGCTAGGTGTTGCGCTGGATCACCGCCGGGGAGTCGCATGGCCGCGCGTTGGTGGCCGTGGTCGAAGGCATGGTCGCCGGCGTGGAGATCACGTCCACCGAAATCTCCGACCAGTTGGCCCGCCGACGCCTCGGCTACGGTCGCGGCGCCCGGATGGCGTTCGAGCGCGACGCCGTGACCGTGCTGTCCGGGGTCCGCCATGGGCTCACCCTCGGTGGGCCCATCGCCATCGAGATCGGCAACACCGAGTGGCCGAAGTGGGAAACGGTGATGGCCGCCGACCCGGTCGACCCGCAGGAGCTGGAAGACTCGGCGCGCAACGCCCCGCTCACCCGGCCTCGGCCCGGCCACGCGGACTACGCCGGCATGCTCAAGTTCGGGTTCGACGACGCCCGGCCGGTGCTGGAACGGGCCAGCGCCCGGGAGACGGCCGCCCGTGTGGCGGCCGGCACCGTCGCGCGGTCGTTCCTGCGTCAGGCCCTCGGCGTCGAGGTGCTCTCGCATGTCATCTCGATCGGCCCCTCGGCGCCCTATGACGGTCCGCCGCCGGGCCCCGCGGACCTGCCCGCCATCGACGCCAGCCCGGTTCGGGCGTTCGGCGAAGAGGCGGAAAAGTCGATGATCGCCGAGATCGAGGCGGCCAAGCGGGACGGCGACACCCTCGGCGGCGTGGTGGAGGTCGTGGCGGTGGGCCTGCCGGTCGGGCTGGGATCGTTCACCAGCGGGGAGAACCGGCTGGACAGCCAGCTGGCCGCCGCGGTCATGGGCATCCAGGCGATCAAGGGCGTCGAGATCGGCGACGGGTTCGAGACCGCGCGCCGCCGCGGCAGCCGCGCCCATGACGAGATGTACCCCGGCCCCGACGGCGTGGTCCGCTCGACCAATCGCGCCGGCGGGCTCGAGGGTGGCATGACCAACGGTCAGCCGCTGCGGGTGCGCGCCGCGATGAAGCCCATCTCCACCGTGCCGCGGGCGCTGGCCACGGTCGACATGGCGACCGGCGACGAGGCCGTCGCGATCCACCAGCGCTCCGACGTGTGCGCGGTGCCGGCCGCCGGGGTCGTGGTCGAGACCATGGTGGCGCTGGTGCTGGCCCGCGCGGTGCTGGAGAAGTTCGGCGGCGACTCGCTGACCGAGACCCGCCGCAACATCGAGTCCTACCGGCGCGCGGTCGCCGACCGGGAGTCCCCGGCCGCGCGCATGTCGGGGTAGGCGCGATGGCACCCAAGGCGGTACTGGTGGGCCTGCCGGGCTCGGGCAAGTCGACCATCGGCAGGCGGCTGGCCAAGGCGCTCGGCGTCGCCCTGCTCGACACCGACGCGGCGATCGAGCAGCAGACCGGCCGCCGCATCGCCGACATCTTCGCCACCGACGGCGAGCAGGGGTTCCGCCGCATCGAGGAAGGCGTGGTGCGCGACGCGCTGGCTCACCACGACGGCGTGGTCTCACTCGGCGGGGGAGCCGTGACCAGCCCGGGGGTGCGCGAGGCGCTGGCCGGCCACACCGTCGTCTACCTGGAGATCAGCGCCGGCGAGGGCGTGCGGCGCACCGGCGGCAACACCGTGCGCCCGCTGCTGGCGGGGGGAGACGAGGCCGAGAAGTACTCGAAATACAAAGCCCTGATGGCCCAACGGGTTCCGCTCTACCGGCGCGTCGCGACGATCCGGGTCGACACCAACCGGCGCAATCCCGGGGCGGTGGTCCGCCACATCCTGTCGCGGCTGCAGGAACCCGCCGGGGCAGCCAAATGACCGCGAACACCCGTCCGGTCACCGTGCAGGTGGCCGTCGACCCGCCGTACCCGGTGGTCATCGGCAACGGCGTGGTGAACCAGGTGGACGAGCTGCTCGCCGACCGGCACCGGGTCGCGATCGTGCACCAGCCGGTGCTGGCGCAGACCGCCGAGTCCATCCGTAGCCGCCTGGCCGACAGGGGTGTCGACGCCCACCGCATCGAGATCCCGGATGCCGAAGCCGGCAAGGACCTGCCCGTCGTGGGATTCTTGTGGGAAGTCCTGGGCCGCGTCGGGATTGGCCGCAAAGACGCGTTGGTCAGCCTTGGCGGCGGCGCTGCCACCGATGTCGCCGGCTTCGCGGCGGCCACCTGGCTGCGCGGCGTCTCGATCGTGCACGTGCCCACCACGCTGCTCGGCATGGTCGATGCGGCCGTGGGCGGCAAGACCGGTATCAACACCGACGCGGGTAAAAACCTGGTCGGTGCGTTTCATCAGCCGCTCGCCGTCCTGGTCGACCTGGAGACGCTGAACACGTTGCCGCGCAACGAACTCGTCTCCGGGATGGCCGAGGTGGTCAAGGCGGGCTTCATCGCCGACCCGGTGATTCTCGACCTCATCGAAGCGGACCCGAGGGCCGCGATGGACCCGGGGGGCGAGGTGTTGCCGGAGCTCATCCGGCGCGCCATCGCCGTCAAGGCCGAGGTCGTCGCCGCCGACGAGAAGGAATCGGAGCTGCGCGAAATCCTCAACTACGGCCACACTTTGGGCCATGCCATCGAGCGCCGCGAGCGCTACCAGTGGCGCCACGGCGCCGCGGTGTCGGTGGGCCTGGTGTTCGCCGCGGAGCTGGCCAGGCTCACCGGCCGGCTCGACGACGCCACCGCGACGCGGCACCGCACCATCCTCTCGGCGCTCGGCCTGCCGGTCAGCTACGACACCGACGCGTTGCCGCAGTTGCTGGACTACATGGCCGGGGACAAGAAATCGCGGGCCGGTGTGCTGCGGTTCGTGGTGCTCGACGGCCTGGCCAAGCCGGGCCGCCTGGCCGGGCCGGACCCGTCACTGCTGGCTGCCGCCTACGCGGGGCTGCACCCGGAAGGCGATGCCGCATGACCGTAAACGTCAACGTCGACGTGCATGTCATCAATGGCCCCAACCTGGGCCGGCTGGGCCGGCGCGAACCCGACGTGTACGGGGACACCACCCATGAGCAACTGGCTGCGCTGATCGAGCGCGAGGCCGCGGCGCTCGGGCTCAAAGCCGTTGTGCGGCAAAGCGACAGCGAAGCTGAACTGCTCGACTGGATCCACCAGGCCGCCGATGCGGGGGAACCGGTGATCCTCAACGCCGGCGGCCTTACGCACACGTCGGTGGCGCTGCGCGACGCGTGCGCCGAATTGAGTGCCCCGCTGATCGAGGTGCACATCTCGAATGTGCATGCGCGCGAAGACTTTCGGCGTCACTCCTACATCAGTCCGGTCGCGACCGGGGTGATCGTCGGGCTAGGTGTGCAGGGTTATGTGCTTGCCCTGCGGTACTTGGCTGGTATCTGACCCAGGTCTTCGGCGAGGTGTTGCCGACCGACGGCTAGTCCTTTTCGGGTTCCGAGCCGGAGCGCCGGGCGTCGGTGTCCGTCCGGATCACCTCGGTCTTCGCGTCATCGCCCGTCGGGATCGTTTCGGTGCGAGCCTCCGTCGTCGGGATCGTTTCGGTGGGTGCCTCGCGCTCTTCGCCGCGCTCGGCGGTGGCCACCGCCGACGTCTGTTCCCCGCGCTGGGCCCCGCCCGCCCCGGGGGGGATTTCACCGGTCGGCGAGTCATCGGCGCGAACGGCGGAGAACACGTCGGTGTCGGCCCGCTCCTCGCCGGATTCGGCCGGCCGGTGGGCCTCCGGGTTGCGATCAACCCGCCAGCGACCGACCGTCACACCGATGATCGCGGGCAGGAAGACGAGGAGCGCGGTGAAGGCCGCGAAGGTGGTGATCTCGTTGAGCAGCCCCCCGGTGTACAGGCCCTTGTAGAACAGCGCGAGGAACCAGGAGACCGCGCCGCTGACCAGGCCCGCCACCAAGCCGGCCAGCAGCCAGGTCATCGCCAGGTCCTGGCGGCGATCCGGATCCGGATTGGCCCGGGCGTCGGCCCGGCCGTCGAGGAGGCCCCACACGACCACCCCGATGACGAACAACAGCAGCAGCACCAGGCTGATCAATCCGGCCTGCGTTTGAAAGGCGTTGATCAGCGTCCCTTGAATCAGGCGGACGACGACCATCGCCCCGGCATACACCAATCCGCGCAGCATCCAGTTGTTCATAAGCAAAAAGCGTAGCGAGTACCGTCAAGGGTCGTGACACATTCCCAGCGACGAGACAAGCTGAAAGCGCGAATCGGGGCCGGCGGGCTGGACGCGATGCTGGTCACGGACCTGAACAACGTGCGCTATCTGTCGGGCTTCACCGGCTCCAACGGCGCGTTGCTGGTATTCACCGACGATCGCGAGGCCTTGCTGGCCACCGACGGGCGCTACCGCACCCAGGCCGCCGAGCAGGCACCGGGACTTGAGATCGCCATCGAGCGGGCGGTGGCGCGGCACTTGGTCGGCCGAGCCGCCGAGGCCGGTGTGCAGAAGCTGGGCTTCGAAAGCAACGTGGTCACCGTCGACGGCTTCGACGCGCTGACCGGCGAGCTCGAGGAGCGGGAGGGGGCCACCGAGCTGGTGCGGGCCGCCGGAACCGTCGAGGCGCTGCGCGAGGTCAAGGACGCCGGCGAGCTGGCGCTGCTGCGCCTGGCCTGCGAGGCGGCGGACGCGGCGCTGACCGACCTGGTGGAGCGTGGCGGCCTGCGGCCCGGGCGAACCGAACGGCAAGTGGCCCGCGACCTCGAGGGCCTGATGTTCGACCACGGGGCCGAGGCGGTGTCGTTCGAGACGATCGTGGCCGCCGGGCCGAATTCCGCCATCCCGCACCACCGCCCGACCGACGCGGCATTGGCCGACGGCGACTTCGTCAAGATCGACTTCGGCGCGCTGGTCGCCGGCTACCACTCCGACATGACGCGCACGTTCGTGCTGGGCAAGGCCGGCAAGGTCGCTGAATGGCAGCTGGAGGTCTATCAGCTGGTCGCCGACGCGCAGCGGGCCGGCCGGGAGGCGCTGCGGGCGGGCGCCGGCCTGCGCGAGGTGGACGGCGCGGCGCGCCAGCTCATCGTCGACGCCGGCTACGGCGAACACTTCGGCCACGGTTTGGGGCACGGCGTGGGCCTGCAGATCCACGAAGCGCCGGGGATCGGCGCGACATCCGCCGGTACACTGCTGGCGGGCTCCGTAGTGACCGTGGAGCCCGGCGTCTACTTGCCCGGCCGCGGCGGTGTCCGCATCGAGGACACCCTGGTCGTGCCAGACGAAACCGCCGGGCGGACCCCGGAATTGCTGACCAAGTTCCCCAAGGAACTGACCGTCCTTTAGGAGAGACACCGACCGTGGCATCCACCGCCGACTTCAAGAACGGACTGGTGCTGGCGATCGACGGCCAGCTGTGGCAGATTGTCGAATTCCAGCACGTCAAACCCGGTAAGGGCCCGGCGTTCGTGCGCACCAAGCTCAAGAACGTGCTGTCGGGCAAGGTGGTCGACAAGACCTACAACGCCGGGGTGAAGGTGGAGACCGCCACCGTCGACCGCCGCGACGCCACCTACCTGTACCGCGACGGCTCCGACTTCGTGTTCATGGACAGCCAGGACTACGAGCAGCACCCGCTGCCCGAATCGCTGGTCGGCGACGCCGCACGGTTCCTGCTCGAGGGCATGCCGGTGCAGATCGCTTTCCACAACGGGGCGCCGCTCTACATCGAGCTGCCGGTGTCGGTCGAGCTGGAGGTCACGCACACCGAGCCGGGCCTGCAGGGCGACCGGTCCAGCGCCGGCACCAAGCCGGCCACCCTGGAGACGGGCGCGCAAATCCAGGTGCCGTTGTTCATCAACACCGGTGACAAGCTGAAGGTGGATTCGCGCGACGGCAGCTACCTGGGGCGGGTTAACGCCTGACCATGCCTGATGGAAAGCCGGCGAGACCCATTAAAGGACGCCATCAGGCCCGCAAGCGCGCCGTCGACCTGCTGTTCGAAGCCGATGCCCGCGGACTGAGCCCGGCCGAGGTTGTCGACGCGCGTACCGCGCTGGCCGACGCGAAGCCGGACGTGGCCGCCCTGCCGCCGTATACGGCCGCGGCGGCTCGCGGGGCGGGGGAGCACGCCGAACACATCGACGACCTGATCAGCTCGCACCTGCAGGGCTGGACGCTGGACCGCCTGCCCGCCGTGGACCGCGCCATCCTGCGCGTCGCGGTGTGGGAGTTGCTTTATGCCGACGACGTGCCCGAGCCGGTCGCCGTGGACGAGGCCGTACAGCTGGCCAAGGAGCTGTCCACCGACGAATCGCCCGCCTTCATCAACGGAGTGCTGGGTCAGGTCATGCTGGTGACACCGCAGATCCGGGCGGCCGCCCGCGCCATCGAAGGACCCGAGCCATGAGCCGGCCGGAATTGCGCGTCCTTGTCGCGGCCATCCTCGCCGCGACGGTGGTGCTGGGCGCCGTCGTATGTGCGGCCTACGGGCTGGCCATCGTCGCGTCGGCGCTCGCCATCTACGCGCTGGGCGTCGGCGCCTGGCTCTACCACTGCGTCGAACGCCTGATCCTGGCCAACCGCATCAGCACCGTCCGGCAGGCGGCCAAGCCGCTGCAGCCGCTGCTGCCCGTGATGGCCGCCATCATGGGCCTGACGCAAGCCGTGGTGCGGTCGCTGTCCGACGTCACCGAGTTACCGGCGCGCCGCTGGGAACTTCCGGTGCTGCGGTGGGTGGACAGGCGGGCCCCGGAGGTCAGGGAAGCCAGGGAAGCCGGTGACGACGAGCCCGGTCGCTGACCGACCTCGGCGAATCGATGCCCCGCCGAGCGCGGCCGGGACAGAATAACTGTCCATGATACAAACCTGGCATCAAACCACAGCGGCCGTCGCGGCTTCGCTGATACTCGCGGCGACCCCACCTGCCCACGCCGACTCCTACCAGTCGTTTCAGTCACCGTCCGGAAACATCGACTGCGCGATGGGCTCGATGAACGGCAGCACCTTCGCCATGTGCGAAATCCGGGACCACACCTGGGCGGCGCCACCCCGCCCAACACCCTGCATGGGAGGCTTCGGGGACCGCATCGATCTGACCCAGGGCAGCGCGCCGACGATGGCATGCCACACCGACACCGTCAAGGGCACCGGATACCCGACGCTGCAATACGGTCAGACGCGGTCGGTTGACTCGATCACCTGTGACAGCGAACCATCGGGTATCAGATGCACGGATACCAGCACCGGCCACTATTTCCTGCTCGCCCGCGACAATTACGAGCTGCACTGACGCAAGACAGGTGACGTTATGAATCCATACAGTGCCCAGCCGCGACGGCTTCGGGTGTCCGCGCTGGCGGCGGTGGCCAACCCGTCGTACGCGCGCATCGACACCTGGAACATGCTCGACGACGCCTGCCGTCACCTCGCCGAGGTCGACCTCGCCGGGCTGGACAAGACCCACGACGTCGCCAAGGTGAAGCGGCTGATGGACCGCATCGGCGCCTACGAGCGGTACTGGCTGTATCCCGGTGCGGAGAACCTGGCGACCTTCCGCGCCCACCTCGAGATGTTGTCCACGGTGCGGCTCACCGAGGAGGTGTCCATGGCCGTGCGGCTGCTGGGCGAATACGGCGACCGCGCAGGGCTTTTCGACACTTCCGCGCCGCTGGCGGACCAGGAGCTGGTGGCCCGGGCCAAGCAGCAACAGTTCTACACCGTGCTGCTCGCCGACGATGCCCCCGCGACGGCCCCCGACTGCCTGGCCGAGTGCCTGCGGGCGCTGCGCGACCCGTCCGACGACGTGCAGTTCGAAATCCTCGTCGTGGCGAGCGTCGAGGACGCGATCACAGCCGTCGCGCTGAACGGTGAGATTCAGGCCGCGATCATCCGCGACGACCTGCCACTGCGGTCCAAGGACCGGCTGCCGCTGATGAACACGTTGCTCGGGCCCAACGAGGCCGCGGGCGACGTCATCCCCGACCGCGCCAACGACTGGGTGGAGTGCGGCGAGTGGATCAGGGAACTGCGTCCCCACATCGACCTCTATCTGCTCACCGACGAGTCGATCGCGGCGGGCGATGACACCGAGCCCGACGTCTACGACCGCACGTTCTACCGGCTCAACGAAGTCACCGACCTGTACAGCACGGTGCTCGCAGGCCTGCGGAATCGTTTCGCCACACCATTTTTCGACGCCCTGCGTGCCTACGCGGCGGCACCGGTCGGCCAATTCCACGCGCTGCCCGTCGCGCGCGGCGCCAGCATTTTCAACTCCAAGTCACTGCAGGACATGGGGGAGTTCTACGGCCGCAACATCTTCATGGCCGAAACCTCAAGCACCTCCGGCGGTTTGGACTCGCTGCTGGACCCGCACGGCAACATCAAGAAGGCGATGGACAAGGCCGCGCACACCTGGAACTCCAACCACACCTACTTCGTCACCAACGGGACGTCGACCGCCAACAAGATCGTCGTCCAGTCGCTGACCCGGCCGGGTGACATCGTGCTGATCGACCGCAACTGCCACAAGTCGCACCACTACGGCCTGGTGCTGGCCGGCGCCTACCCGTTGTATCTGGACGCCTATCCGCTGCCGCAGTATGCGATCTACGGTGCGGTGTCGTTGCACACGATCAAGAAGACGCTGCTGGATCTGGAGGCGGCCGGACAGCTGAACCGCGTGCGCATGCTGTTGCTGACCAACTGCACGTTCGACGGCGTGGTCTACAACCCCCTGCGGGTGATGCAGGAGGTGCTGGCCATCAAGCCGGACATCTGCTTCTTGTGGGACGAGGCCTGGTACGCGTTCGCCACCGCCGTGCCGTGGGCCCGGCAGCGGACCGCCATGGTGTCCGCCGGGCGCCTCGAGCAGATGTTGGCGTCACCGCAATACGCCGAGGAATACCGGGATTGGGCGGCCTCGATGGAGGGGGTCGATCGATCCGAGTGGCTTGACCGCCGGCTGCTGCCCGACCCCGCCCGTGCGCGGGTCCGCGTCTATGCGACGCACTCCACCCACAAGTCGTTGTCGGCGCTGCGGCAGGCGTCGATGATCCATATCCGCGACCAGGATTTCAACGCCCTCGCGCGGGACGAGTTCGGCGAGGCGTTTCTCACCCACACCTCGACATCGCCGAACCAGCAGCTGCTCGCGTCGCTGGACCTGGCGCGCCGGCAGGTGGACATCGAGGGCTTCCAGCTGGTCCGGCAGACCTACGACATGGCGCTGGTCTTCCGGCATCGCGTCCGCAAGGATCGGTTGATCAGCAAGTGGTTCCGCATTCTCGACGAGGCGGATCTGGTGCCCGAGGAGTTCCGGGCCTCGTCGGTGAGTTCGTACCGCCAGGTCCGGCAGGGCGCCCTGGCAGAGTGGAACGAGGCGTGGCGGTCCGACCAGTTCGTGCTCGACGCGACGCGGGTGACGCTGTTCATCGGCAAGACCGGGATGAACGGATACGACTTCCGCGAGAAGATCCTGATGGAGCGTTTCGGCATCCAGATCAACAAGACGTCGATCAACAGCGTGCTGCTGATCTTCACGATCGGCGTCACCTGGTCGAGCGTGCACTATCTGCTCGACGTATTGCGCCGCATCGCAACGGATTTCGACCGCAAGCAGAACGAGGCCAGCGTGGCGGACCGGGCGCTGCAGGAGCGCCATGTCGAGGAGATCACCGAGGACCTGCCGCACCTGCCCGACTTCAGCGAGTTCGACGTCGCCTTCCGTCCCGTCGATGCGTGCACGTTCGGCGACATGCGGGCGGCCTTTTACGCCGGGTACGAAGAGTCCGACCGCGAGCATGTGCTCATCGGCACGGCCGGGCGACGGCTGGCCGAGGGCAAGACCCTGGTGTCCACCACGTTCGTGGTGCCCTACCCGCCCGGCTTCCCGGTACTGGTTCCCGGCCAGGTGGTTTCCAAGGAGATCATCTACTTCCTCGCCCAGCTCGACGTCAAAGAGATTCACGGCTACAACCCCGACCTCGGGCTGTCGGTCTTCACCGAGGGGGCGCTGGCACGGATGGAGGCCCAGCGGAACGCGGCGACGGCCGCGGTGGGATCGGCGTTCCCGCCCTTCGAGCTGCCCTCGGATGCCTCGCGTTTGAACGGCGACGGCGCCCTGGCGGCGGTCACCGAAGATGCGTGACGTCATCGGCTGCAAGTGCGGGTAGGCTGAGGGGCAATTGACCGCGCCAACCTTCGCGCCGTCGACGAGCGTTGAGGATGGCGGCATGGCTATGGGTAATGGGTCCGGTGCACCGCAGGTCCGTCCGTGGGAGGTCCGAGTCGGTGACGTCATCGGCACGAGCGAGCTGCGCTACACGGTCAAACTGATCGGCGGCCCACAGGCAACGCCGAAGCAGTGGACATTCTTCGGGCGCGACGATGCGGGCCGGCAGTACACGAACACATTCGGCGAGGGCGACTTGATTAGCAGGTTCGCCAAAGCGTCGTGACTTCGCCAAAGCGTCGTGACAAAGACTCGACCAAAGACTCGACCAGAGGCTCCACGGCCCTGACGACGACATGGTGGTGCGCGCGGCCGCCGTCTACGGCTAACGAATACCGTTGCGCCCTGATCGATCCCAACCATCGCGTGCGCCTCGAGGCCGTGCGGGCCGGGTAGTCGGGGGCGTTCACCGCAGCATTTTGGCGTAGAGCAGGCTGTCTTGCGGTTCGGGTCCCATGGTGGGGTAGACGGCGTGGCGGGCCAGCCGGCCCTCCAAGGCGAAACCGGCGCGCTCGAGCAGTCGCGCGGAGCGGTCGTTGTCGACGTTGCAGGTCGCCCACACGCGATACACTTCCCGGTCTGCGTCGAGCGCGGCCAGCAGCATGTCGAGCGCCTCGGCGATCAGGCCTTTGCCCCACCACCGCCGACCGAGGCAGTAGCCGACCTCGACCGAGTGGGGCACCGGGCGTCGGCAGCTGGCCATCCCGATGACCTCGCCGCTGTGCCGCAGCTCGATCACCCACGTCCGCTCGTCGTCACCGACATTGAGCTTCTCGGTGATCACCCGCCGCGTCGCCGCCACGTCGGGGTGCGGCGCCCACATCAGGTACTTGGTGACCTCGGGGTCGCGGGCGACCCTCTGGAAGAGCGCGCCCGCGTCGTCGAGCGTGGGCGGGCGCAGCACCAGCCGCGGCCCGCTGATGCGCTCGGGTGGGTAGTCGACCACGGTGCTAGAGGCCGAGCGCCTGGTACGTGCGGCGGACGAACTTCGGTTGCGCCGTGCGAAGTTTGGCCAGCGAGGTGTTGCCCGCGACGGCGGTGGCGGCGTCCACGGTCAGGTCGGGCAGATTCTGGATCAGGTACAGCAAGATCAGGTCCGCGCTCGGGTCGGCCTGCCACCACGTCCCATAGGCGCCGGGCCAGCTGAAGGTCCCGACCCCGCCCGGCCCGAACAGGGGAGCGGACTTCGCCGGGTCGGTCACCACCGACAGGTTCAGCCCGAACCCGCGGCCCACCCAGTACGGCGCTCCGAGGAAGTCGTGCCGCTTGTGCTCGTCGGTGAGCCGGTCGGTCCGCATCAGGCGGGCCGACTCCGGCGACAACACCCGCACGCCGTCGATGGTTCCGTCGCCGAGCAGCATCCGCACGAACCGCAGGTAGTCGTCTGCGGTCGACCACAAGCCGCCGCCGGCGTTGCAGAAGGAGGGCGGCATGATGTGCGGCGGCCCCATCACACCGTGGTGCAGGCGGCTCTGCTCGTCGAGCCGGTACATGGTGGCGGCGCGGCGCCGCGCTTCTTCGGTGACGAAGAATCCGGTGTCGGCCATGCCCGCCGGACCCAGGACCCGATCGTCGAGCACTTGATAGAACGGCTTGCCGTCGACGCGGGAAGCGATGACGCCCAACAGGTCGATGGCGTGGCTGTAGGTCACCCGGTCGCCCGGCTGATGCACCAGCGGCAGCTTGGCCAGTGCGGCCAGCCAGGCATCCGGGCCCTGATGGAACGGCAGCCGCATGTAGGCCGTCGAAATGGGCCCGGACACCGAGAAGGCGTACGCCAGGCCGCTGGTGTGGGTGAGCAGATCCTCGATGAGGACGGCTCGGCACGCCGGATGCGTCCGGTCCAGGGGACCCCGTGGGTCGTCGAGAACCCGCACGTCGGCCAATTCCGGCGCCCAGCGCGCGATCGGGTCCTTCAGCGCCAGCTTGCCTTCGTCGACCAGGCTCATCACGGCCGCGACCGTGACCGGCTTGGTCATCGACGCGATCCGGAACAGCGTGTCTCGTTGCATCGGCAGGCCGGCGTCGACGTCGCGGTAACCGATCTCGTTGACCTGGAGCACTTCTCCGCGCTGCCAGACCACCGTCACCGCACCGGCGAGCAGGCCGGCGTCGCACACTTCGCGGATGGAGGCCTGATTAACGTCGAGATTCACCCGGTTCACGTTAGCCGCCGGGTCCGGACCTGTTCACGCCACGGCTACCGGGTGTGTAGCGTGATCGCTTACGATCGGCAGCCTGCGTCGAGTCCGGCTGCACCACGCGCACCAGGAGCTCATGGTGGCGAACCGTGCGACGGTCACGGTGACGCAGATCGCCAACAAGTGGGGCTTCGCCCATATCGGCCGGTTCGCCACCTACTACCGACAGGTGTACGGCCAGTCCCCGCACGCCACGCTGCGCGACTGATCCGACGGCTCGATCAGCGCCGCTGCGTGCGGACGTACCAGAACGCCATCTCGACCCGGTTGCCGTCCACCTCGCGGCTCGTGGTGGCGGGCTCCAACGCGGCGATGTCCCAGCCCGCGCCGCCGAGCACGTCGCGCAGCGTCTGCTCGGACACCGCCGGTCGCGGCCATTCTTCGTCGGACGGGCCGGCGTTGGAGAAGCAGCTCATCAGCAACGTGGCTCCCGGCCGGGTGGCGCGATGCACCGCTGCGGCGTAGCTGCGCTTGCTGTCGTCGTCGAGGCAGTGGAACATGCCCTTACCGTCCCCGGTGCTTTTGCGCTCATATTTGAGGTCATGGCGAGACAGCTGTACCTGGACGTGGTCGGGAACACCGACCGCGGTGGGTGGCCTAGCAGCTATAGCGGTGTTATCCACCAGGCCCGTGGGCGCTGTGGTGCTGCGCCAGGTCCAACCCCGGCAGTGTCCTATTGCCGCTTCTCGTGTTGTGGCTCAAAAAATGAACGAAGATGGCGGCGAGTCTGGTGATCCGGTGCGCCGGCCTCGCCGTCGGTGTGTCTGCCTCGCGTGTAGTCGCCTTGCCACTCCACTGGCTCTCCCGCGGCGACCCTCGCTACCTGCTCGATTTGCTTTGCCGCGTCACGTGAGCGAAGAAAGAACTCATGCTTTCGCTGCAGATCTTCATCAGACTCGATGCGCCTGAGTTCAGGGGCGAACTCTTCAAGCTCGGCTCGGCGCTGCGGGACGATCATGCAGATCGGCTCGTCGACCTCGAATCGCACCGGCATCAGTTTGCGGGTGAGTTTCCAGCTCATGCTGAAACTCGCGCTTGCCCAGTCGGTTTCGACGATGCCCTCTAACGGAGAAATGGCGTCCTTCGGATAGTTCGCCGGTCCGCGGGCCAACAGGTTGTAGCCTTCCGGAGTGCGAAACAGGATCGGCAGACGCCAGGTCAGGATGCCGTTACCGAAATGGCTGATGGGCAGAAGCTGATCGGCGTCGTGCTTATCGGGTTGGATCATCACGTCCACGCCGTCCTGACCGAACCATGTAGCGGTGAACGCGCACGGATTGCGCAGCTCCCAGCCGCTTTGGTTAGCGATGAGCATCGGCAAACACCGATTAGGCGAACCTTTACGCGTCTCTGACATCTCTGACATCCACGTCCGACTAATCGGTGCCGGGGTAATCTGCGGCGCGTTATCACGGGTGATGAACCCGATCAGTGGACGGGCCGGCCTGTTGGACTTGTCACTCATCCGATACTCGATGAGCTGGGGACACCCGTTGCCATATACGTTGGAATCCCTTTCCCCAGAAACATCGCGCACGTCATGCTCGGCGGCTTCGGCGGCTTCGGCCCGTTAGTAATCCAACGAAGTTTACTTACCGCTCGTCGGGAGGCGGTGGTAACCGTCTTTGCAGGGCCGTTCCGATGCCACCCCGGCGCAGCGAAAGGCTGATCACCGCGTTCTGGCCAGCTCCGTGATGGCGTTGACCCGCCGGATGGCCGTGGCGATTCCTTCGGCGAACTTTCCGTCGCCGTTTAGCAATATCCGGGTACTCAAACCTGTCTACCAGTTCCCCAACCTGGCGTGTAGAACATCTTGCTGTATGGGTTTAGTGGGTGGACATGCCGCTGTCGATCACGGTGTCGAACGCGTCGGTGTAGCCGTCGAGCCTGGTGGAGTCGGCCACCGCGAACCGCACGTCGACGCCGGCGTCGTGGGCCCGCCGCTCGGCGGTGATCAGCGCGGTCGGCGAGATGTCCAGCCCGGTCACCGGGTATCCGTTCTTGGCCAGGTAGACGGCGTTGTCGCCGAGCCCGCAGCCGATGTCGAGAACGTCGCCGTGCACCCGGCCGCCGTTGTGCCAGGCGATGACATTCTCCTTGGGCGCCTTGGTATCCCACGGCGGCGTGGTCATCGGCGGTACGCCCTCGGCGGGGCTCTCGCCGCGGTAGAGGGCGTCGAAGTCCATGCGCCGCAAGCCGGAGAATCCTGGGGAGGAAGGCGAATCCGTCATCTCCGCCAGGATAGTCTTCCGAGACGATTCACTGGGCCGGCTGTGTCCGGTGCCGGGCTCGATGGTGGGGCACGTAGCGCTTTATGGACTTGACTCTGCGGTGAGGGTGCGGGTTACTCGCACTTTATCGCCGAAGCCGCAGAGTCAATGCCGGAGCCGGTCAATGGCGGTCGGTTGTCGCCAAGCGGGCACGACGTGGTGTCGAGTTTTCGAGAGACGCGTGGGATCGGTGTGACTACCCTCCGCCAGCGCCCCAAGCGTGCCCGGCACCGTCGCTTTCGCAGGGAGTGCTAGGCTGCGGTGCAGTCGACATCCTTTAACGATCCGTCCGGTGAGGCGGAGAAGGAGGTCAAGTCTCGCATGGGTGTTGTGGGTGACGCCGGCTCGGGCGAATCCCGAGAGTTGATGTCGGCGGCCGACGTCGGTCGCACCATTTCCCGCATTGCGCACCAGATCATCGAAAAAACCGCTTTGGACGATCCGGGTCGGTCCGCCCCACGTGTGGTGCTGCTCGGCATCCCGACTCGCGGTGTGATCCTGGCCAACCGGCTGGCCACCAACATCGCCGAATACAGCGGGATCGACGTCGCGCGCGGTGCCCTTGATATCACCCTGTACCGCGACGATCTGATGCAAAAGCCGCCGCGGCCGCTGGAGGCCACCTCGATCCCGGCCGGCGGCATCGACGACGCGCTGGTGATCCTCATCGACGACGTGCTGTACTCCGGGCGCTCGGTGCGCTCCGCCCTGGACGCGCTGCGCGACGTGGGCCGCCCGCGGGTGGTGCAACTGGCGGTGCTCGTCGACCGCGGCCACCGCGAACTCCCGCTGCGCGCCGACTACGTGGGCAAGAACGTCCCGACCTCCCGCGGCGAGAGCGTGCACGTGCTGCTGAGCGAGAACGACGGCCGCGACGGGGTGGTGATCTCCCGATGACGCGCCACCTGCTGACCGCCGTCGACCTCAGCCGCGACGACGCCACCGCCATCCTCGACGACGCCGACCGGTTCGCCGAGGCCCTCGTGGGGCGCGAGATCAAGAAGCTGCCTACGCTGCGCGGCCGCACCGTGATCACGATGTTCTACGAGAACTCGACCCGCACCCGGGTGTCGTTCGAGGTGGCCGGCAAGTGGATGAGCGCCGACGTCATCAACGTCAGCGCGGCCGGATCGTCGGTGGGCAAGGGCGAGTCGCTGCGCGACACCGCGCTGACCCTTCGGGCCGCCGGCGCCGACGCGCTGATCATCCGGCACCCGGCATCGGGCGCCGCGCACCTGCTCGCAGAGTGGACGTGCGCCAATGACGTGACCTCCCAAGGGGGTCCGTCGGTGATCAACGCGGGGGACGGCACCCACGAGCACCCGACGCAGGCGCTGCTCGACGCCCTGACCATCCGCCAGCGGCTCGGCGGGATCGAAGGGCGCCGAGTCGTGATCGTCGGCGACATCCTGCACAGTCGGGTCGCCCGCTCCAACGTCGTGCTGCTGCACACCCTGGGCGCCGAGGTGGTGCTGGTCGCACCGCCGACGCTGTTGCCGGTCGGGGTCGACGGCTGGCCCGTCACCGTCTCACCCGACTTCGACGCCGAGCTGCCCGCCGCCGACGCGGTGCTGATGCTGCGGGTGCAGGCCGAGCGGATGAACGGCGGCTTCTTCCCGTCGGTGCGCGAGTATTCGTCGCTCTACGGGCTTTCCGACCGCCGCCAGGCGATGCTGCCCGGTCATGCCGTGGTGCTGCACCCGGGGCCGATGCTGCGCGGGATGGAGATCGCCTCGTCGGTGGCCGACTCGTCGCAATCGGCGGTGCTGCAACAGGTTTCCAATGGTGTGCACGTGCGGATGGCGGTGCTGTTCCACGTGCTGGTCGGGGCGGAGGAGATCTCAGCGTGAGCGTGCTGATCCGCGGGGTGAGGTTGTACGGCGAGGGCGACCGCGTCGACGTCCTGGTCGATGACGGCCAAATCGCCGAGATCGGTGCGGGTCTGAAAATCCCCGACACCGCCGACGTCATCGACGCCGCCGGTCACGTGCTGCTGCCCGGGCTGGTCGACCTGCACACCCACCTGCGCGAGCCCGGTCGCGAATACGCCGAGGACATCGAAACCGGTTCGGCCGCAGCGGCTCTGGGCGGCTATACCGCGGTGTTCGCGATGGCCAACACCAATCCGGTCGCCGACAGCCCGGTGGTCACCGACCACGTGTGGCAGCGTGGCCAGCAGGTCGGCCTCGTCGACGTCCATCCCGTCGGCGCCGTCACCGTCGGGCTGGCCGGAGCCGAGCTCACCGAGATGGGGATGATGGCGGCCGGCGCCGCCCAGGTGCGGATGTTCTCCGACGACGGCGTGTGCGTGCACGACCCACTGGTGATGCGCCGCGCCCTGGAGTACGCCACCGGGCTTGGCGTGTTGATCGCCCAGCACGCCGAGGAGCCCAGGCTGACCGCCGGCGCCGTCGCGCACGAGGGGCCCACCGCCGCCAGGCTGGGACTGTCCGGATGGCCGCGGGCCGCCGAGGAGTCGATCGTCGCCCGCGACGCGCTGTTGGCGCGCGACGCCGGCGCCCGGGTGCACATCTGTCACGCCTCCACTGCGGGCACCGTGGAGATCGTGAAATGGGCTAAACGGCAAGGAATTTCGATCACCGCCGAGGTAACCCCGCACCACTTGATGCTCGACGACGGCAGACTGGCCGGCTACGACGGGGTGAACCGGGTCAACCCGCCGCTGCGCGAGGCCGCCGACGCAGCGGCGCTGCGGGAGGCCCTGGCCGAGGGGATCATCGACTGTGTGGCCACCGACCATGCCCCCCACGCCACGCACGAGAAATGCGTCGAATTCTCCGCGGCCCGCCCGGGCATGCTGGGGTTGCAGACGGCGCTGTCGGTGGTGGTGCAGACGATGGTCTTGCCCGGGCTGCTGACCTGGCGCGACGTCGCCCGGGTGATGAGCGAGAACCCGGCGCGCATCGCGCGCTTGCCCGACCACGGCCGGCCACTGGAGGTGGGGGAGCCGGCGAACCTGACCCTGGTGGACCCGGACGCCACGTGGACCGTCGTCGGGCCGGATCTGGCCAGCCGGTCGGCCAACACGCCCTACGAGTCGATGACCCTGCCCGCCACCGTGACCGCGACCCTGCTGCGCGGGAAGGTCACCGCCCGGGACGGGAAGTGCCCGGGATGAACTCTGGCACGCTGGTGGGGTCGCTGATCTTCGCGGCCGTGCTGGTGGTGGTGATCGCGGTGGTGATCCAGCTGATGATGCGCGGCTGGCGGCGCCGTTCGCAGCGGCAGGAGGAGTTGATCGGCGACCTGCCCGACATGCCCGACCTGGTCGGCGCGGCGACCACCACGTTGCGCGGCGTCTATGTCGGCTGCACGCTGTCGCCGGCCTGGAACGACCGGATTACCGCGGGCGATCTCGGGTATCGCAGCAAGGCGGTGCTGACCCGCTATCCCGAGGGAATCCTGCTGGAACGCATTCGCGCCAGCCCGATCTGGATTCCGCAGGAGTCGATCACCGCCGTCCGGACCGAACGCGGCATGACCGGTAAGGTCGCCGCCCGCAATTCGATCCTGGCGATCCGCTGGCGGCTGCCCTCGGGCGTCCAGATCGACACCGGTTTCCGGGCGAACGACCGCGGAGACTGCGACAGCTGGCTCCAGGAGGCCGCGTGAACCGCGCCGACGACGATGCAGTGGGGGTACCGCCCGCTTGCGGGGGACGAAGCGATGAGGAGGAGCGGCGCTCGTGAATAAAGCCCTGTTGGTGCTCGAGGACGGCCGCGTCTTCACCGGTACGCCGTTCGGCAAGGTCGGTGAGGCGCTCGGGGAGGCGGTGTTTTCCACGGCGATGTCCGGTTATCAGGAGACGCTGACCGATCCGAGCTACCACCGGCAGATCGTGGTGGCCACCGCGCCGCAGATCGGCAACACCGGCTGGAACGCCGAGGACTCCGAGAGCCGGGGCGACAAGATCTGGGTGGCCGGATACGCGGTGCGCGACCCGTCGCCGCGCGCCTCCAACTGGCGCGCCACCGGCACCCTGGAGGACGAGCTGGTCCGCCAGCACGTGGTCGGGATCGCCGGCATCGACACCCGGACGGTGGTGCGGCACCTGCGCAGCCGCGGCTCGATGAAGGCCGGGGTGTTCTCCGGTGACGCGCTCGCCGACCCCCTAAACATAGAAGCGCTGCTGCAGCGGGTCAGGGGGCAGCGGTCGATGCTGGGCGCCGACCTTGCCGGCGAGGTCAGCACTCCCGAGACCTACATCGTGGAACCCGAAGGGACGCAGCGGTTCACGGTGGCCGCGCTAGACCTGGGGATCAAGACCAACACGCCGCGCAATTTCGCCCGACGCGGCATCCGCAGCCACGTGTTGCCGGCGTCGGCGACGTTCGGGCAGATCGCCGAAATCAAGCCGGACGGCGTGTTCCTGTCCAACGGCCCCGGCGACCCGGCCACGGCCGACCACGTCATCGCCGTCACCCGCGAGGTGCTCGGCGCGGGAATCCCGTTGTTCGGCATCTGTTTCGGCAACCAAATCCTGGGCCGGGCCCTGGGCCTGTCCACCTACAAGATGGTCTTCGGTCACCGCGGCATCAACATACCGGTCATCGACCACGCCACCGGCCGCGTCGCGGTGACCGCACAGAACCACGGCTTCGCGCTGGAAGGGGAGGCCGGCCAGTCATTCGACACGCCGTTCGGCCCCGCGGTCGTCAGCCACACCTGCGCCAACGACGGGGTGGTCGAAGGCGTCAAACTCGTCGACGGGCGGGCGTTTTCGGTGCAATACCACCCGGAGGCCGCCGCCGGCCCGCACGACGCGGAATACCTGTTCGACCAATTCGTCGACCTGATGGCGGGCCGGCCATGACCGCCAGTGCGCGTGTTTGGACAACGACACGCCGTAAATGGCGTGCTTTGACGGCCGCTCGCGCGAAGACCGAAAGGGGGCGCTAGTGCCGCGTCGCACCGACTTGCGTCACGTGCTGGTGATCGGGTCCGGGCCGATCGTGATCGGGCAGGCCTGCGAGTTCGACTACTCCGGCACCCAGGCCTGCCGGGTCCTGCGCGCCGAGGGCCTGCAGGTCAGCCTGGTCAACTCCAACCCGGCCACCATCATGACCGACCCCGAGTACGCCGACCACACCTACATCGAGCCCATCACCCCGGCGTTCGTCGAGCGGGTGATCGCCCAGCAGGCCGAGCGGGGCAACAAGATCGACGCGCTGCTGGCCACGTTGGGCGGGCAGACCGCGCTCAACACCGCGGTCGCGCTGTACGAGAGCGGGGCGCTGGAGCGCTACGACGTCGAGCTCATCGGCGCCGATTTCGACGCCATCCAGCGCGGCGAGGACCGCCAGCGGTTCAAGGACATCGTCGCCAAGGTGGGCGGCGAATCCGCGCGCAGCCGAGTCTGTTTCACCATGGACGAGGTGCGCGAGACGGTCGAGGAGGTCGGGCTGCCCGTTGTCGTGCGGCCCAGCTTCACAATGGGCGGGCTGGGCTCGGGCATGGCGCGCAGCCTCGATGAGGTCGACCGGATGGCTGGGGCCGGGTTGGCCGCTTCGCCCAGCGCCAACGTGCTCATCGAGGAGTCGATCTACGGCTGGAAGGAGTTCGAACTCGAGCTGATGCGCGACGGCCACGACAACGTGGTGGTGGTGTGCTCGATCGAGAACGTCGACCCGATGGGCGTGCACACCGGTGACTCGGTCACCGTCGCGCCGGCCATGACCCTGACCGACCGGGAGTACCAGCGGATGCGCGATCTGGGCATCGCGATCCTGCGCGAGGTCGGCGTGGACACCGGTGGCTGCAACATCCAGTTCGCGGTCAACCCGTGCGACGGCCGGCTGATCGTCGTCGAGATGAACCCGCGGGTGTCGCGGTCGAGCGCGTTGGCGTCGAAGGCCACCGGTTTCCCGATCGCCAAGATCGCCGCCAAGCTCGCCATCGGTTACACCCTCGACGAGATCGTCAATGACATCACCAAGGAAACACCGGCCTGCTTCGAGCCGACCCTGGACTACGTCGTGGTCAAGGCGCCGCGGTTCGCGTTCGAGAAATTCCCCGGTGCCGATCCCACGCTAACCACCACGATGAAGTCCGTCGGCGAGGCAATGTCGTTGGGCCGCAACTTCATCGAGGCACTCGGCAAGGTGATGCGGTCGCTGGAGACCGGCCGCGCCGGCTTCTGGACGAAGCCGGACCCCGAGGGCGGCGTCGGCGATGTCCTGAACCGGCTGCACACCCCGACCGAGGGCCGCCTCTACGACGTCGAACTGGCGCTGCGGCTGGGTGCGTCGGTGGAGGAGGTCGCCGGCGCCAGCGGTGTGGACCCCTGGTTCGTCGCGCAGATCGGCGAGCTGGTGCGGCTTCGCGCCGAGCTCGCCGCCGCCCCGGTGCTCGACGCGGACCTGCTGCGGCGCGGCAAGCACAGCGGGCTGTCGGACGGCCAGATCGCCGCGCTGCGACCGGAATTAGCGGGCGAGAACGGCGTGCGGTCGTTGCGCGAGCGCCTCAGCATCCACCCGGTCTACAAGACGGTGGACACCTGCGCGGCGGAGTTCGAGGCCAAGACCCCCTACCACTACAGCAGCTACGAGCTCGACCCCGCGGCGGAGAGCGAGGTGGCGCCGCAGACCGAGAAGCCCAAGGTGCTGATCCTGGGCTCGGGGCCGAACCGGATCGGGCAGGGTATCGAGTTCGACTACAGCTGCGTGCACGCGGCAACGACGTTGAGCCAGGCCGGTTTCGAGACCGTGATGGTCAACTGCAACCCGGAGACGGTGTCCACCGATTACGACACCGCCGACCGCCTGTACTTCGAGCCGCTGACGTTCGAGGACGTGCTGGAGGTGTTCCGCGCCGAGCAGCAGTCGGGCGGCCAGGGCCCCGGGGTCGTGGGCGTCATCGTGCAGCTCGGCGGGCAGACCCCGCTCGGCTTGGCGCAGCGGCTCGCCGACGCCGGCGTTCCGATCGTCGGCACCCCGCCGGAGGCCATCGACCTCGCCGAGGACCGCGGCGCCTTCGGCGACGTGCTGGCCGCCGCGGGCCTGCCGGCTCCCCGCTACGGCACCGCCACGACATTCGCCCAGGCGCGCCGGATCGCCGAGGAGATCGGATATCCGGTGCTGGTGCGGCCGTCGTACGTGCTGGGCGGACGCGGCATGGAGATCGTCTACGACGAGGCGACGCTGAAGGGCTACATCACCCGCGCCACCGAGCTCTCGCCCGAGCACCCGGTGCTCGTCGACCGTTTCCTCGAGGATGCGGTGGAGATCGACGTCGACGCCCTGTGCGACGGATCCGAGGTCTATATCGGTGGCGTCATGGAGCACATCGAGGAGGCCGGCATACACTCCGGCGACTCGGCCTGCGCGCTGCCGCCGGTAACGCTGGGCCGCAGCGACATCGAGAAGGTACGCCGCGCCACGGAGGCCATCGCGCACGGCATCGGCGTGGTGGGGCTGCTCAACGTTCAGTACGCCCTCAAAGACGACGTGCTCTACGTCCTGGAGGCTAACCCGCGCGCCAGCCGCACGGTCCCGTTCGTCTCGAAGGCCACCGCGATCCCGCTCGCCAAGGCGTGTGCCCGGGTCATGTTGGGCGCCAGCATTTCCCAACTCCGCGGCGAGGGGTTGCTGGCGGCTTCCGGGGACGGTGCCCACGCGCCGCCGCAAGCCCCGATTGCGGTGAAGGAGGCGGTGTTGCCGTTCCACCGCTTCCGCCGCGCCGACGGATCGGCCATCGAATCCCTGCTCGGCCCGGAGATGAAATCGACCGGCGAGGTGATGGGCATCGACCGCGACTTCGGCACTGCCTTTGCCAAGAGCCAGACCGCGGCCTACGGGTCGTTGCCTGCCGAGGGCACCGTGTTCGTGTCGGTCGCCAACCGGGACAAGCGATCACTGGTGTTCCCGGTCAAGC
The DNA here is from genome assembly GCA_963785625.1 of uncultured Actinomycetota bacterium. Lineage (GTDB taxonomy): Bacteria > Actinomycetota > Actinomycetes > Mycobacteriales > Mycobacteriaceae > Mycobacterium. Next base: position 621,624 of record CAWAWC010000007.1, read on the forward strand.
GGCTGGCCGACCTGGGATTCCGCGTTCTTGCCACCGAGGGCACCGCGGAGATGTTGCGCCGCAACGGGATTCCCTGTGACGAGGTGCGTAAGCACTTCGAGCCGCTGCAGCCGGGCCGCCCCGCGGCGTCCGCGGTCGACGCGATCAAGGCCGGTGAGGTCGACATGGTGATCAACACGCCCTACGGCAACTCCGGTCCGCGCATCGACGGCTACGAAATCCGTTCGGCCGCGGTCTCGGTCAACATCCCGTGCGTGACGACCGTGCAGGGCGCCTCCGCCGCCGTCCAGGGCATCGAAGCGGGCATCCGCGGCGACATCGGGGTGCGGTCGCTGCAGGAACTGCACAGCCTGATCGGTCCCGCGGGCAGCGATCAGTGACCGGGTTCGGCGCCCGGCTGGCCGAGGCGAAACTGCAGCGCGGGCCGCTGTGCCTGGGCATCGACCCCCATCCGGAGCTGCTGCGCGCCTGGGACCTGCCGACCACCCCCGAAGGGCTGGCCGCGTTCTGTGACATCTGCGTCGAGGCGTTCTCGGGTTTCGCCGTCGTCAAGCCGCAGGTGGCGTTCTTCGAGGCCTACGGCGCCGCCGGATTCGCGGTGCTGGAACGCACCATCGCCGCGCTGCGTGCCGCCGGGGTGCTGGTGCTGGCCGACGCCAAGCGCGGGGACATCGGGTCGACGATGGCGGCCTATGCCACCGCCTGGGCCGGCGATTCGCCGCTGGCCGCCGACGCCGTGACCGCCTCCCCGTATCTGGGCTTCGGCGCGCTGCGGCCACTGCTGGAGGCCGCGGCGGCGCACGACCGGGGGGTGTTCGTGCTGGCGGCGACCTCCAACCCCGAGGGCGCGACCGTGCAGCGCGCCGACTTCGACGGCCGCACCGTGGCCCAGCTCATCGTCGACCAGGCGGCCGTGGTCAATCGGTCCATGGATCCGTCCGAGCCGGGTTACGTCGGTGTGGTGGTGGGGGCGACGGTCTTCGAGGCCCCCGACGTCAGCGCGCTGGGTGGTCCGGTGCTGGTTCCCGGGCTCGGGGTGCAGGGCGGTCGGCCCGACGCGCTGCGCGGCCTGGGCGGGGCGGCGCCCGGCCAGCTGCTGCCCGCGGTGGCGCGCGAGGTGCTGCGGGCGGGACCGGGCGTCCCGGAACTGCGCGCGGCGGGCGAACGGATGCGGGACGCGGTCGCGTACCTGGCGGCGCCGTAGCCGGGCAACCCTGGGCCCGCCGAGTGTGGGCCCGCCGAGTGTGGGCCCGCCGAGTGTGGGCCTTAAGTACCGGAAATGGCCAAATTTCGTCCATAGGGCCCACGCTCGAGCCCTCCGGCCCAGCGCGGTCAGTCCGACGTGACAGCCGCGCGGGGTCTGGCCGTCTCGACGATGACGGTGGTGGCCTTGACGACGGCCACCGCGACGCTGCCCGGCCGCAGTTTCAGCTCCACGGCGGCCTCGGTGCTCATCAGCGAAATCACGGTGAATGGTCCGCACTGCATCTCGACCTGCGTCATCACCTTGTCGCTGATGACCTCGGTGACCAGGCCGACGAACCGGTTGCGGGCCGACCTGCCGACATCGAGCGGGTCGGGCGGCGGTGCGGGAGCGTTGGTACGGGCGAACTCGGCCAGATCCTCGCTGGCGATGACCTTGCGGCCGGCCGCGTCGTGACCGACCGTCAAGGTGCCCTGGTTGATCCATCGCCGGACGGTGTCGTCGCTGACTCCGAGCAGCTCGGCCGCCTGACGGATGCGCAGGTTGGGCACCGCACGATGGTAACTGACATATGAGTGCCGATCGGCTGAAATGTGGCCGGGCAAGCGGCACTGAACTGCACCGACGCGACCGGGGCGACACGCGCGAGCGCGCTGCGCGAAATCCGTGATCCCCCGCACCCCGGATCCCGGGCACGCGTGGCGGCAATCCGGGGCGGCCGCCGGCGCGGCGCCCAGCGCCGGCTGGGTGGCAAAAGTCCTGGTAAACACCATATCGGGGTCGTTGCCGCCGCCGAGATGATGCCGTCTCCGACCGTCGTCAGCGATGCCCGGCGGACCGCTTGCGGGGGCCGTACGGGAGGCCCACGCTGGGCATTTGCCCCCCTGAACCAGGGGGGCGGGTTAGATTTCGTCAGGAATCGTGAGTACGGTCGTCTCCGCTGGCAGATGTACCCGGCAGAGACAAAGAGATCGATTCGTATTGATCGGAGACGGAGGAATCGTGGCCCTTCCCCAGTTGACCGACGAGCAGCGCGCGGCCGCCTTGGAGAAGGCGGCCGCCGCACGTCGTGCACGAGCAGAGCTCAAAGACCGGCTGAAGCGTGGCGGCACCAATCTCACGCAGGTGCTCAAGGACGCCGAGACCAACGAAGTCCTGGGCAAGATGAAGGTTTCTGCGCTGCTGGAGGCGTTGCCCAAGGTGGGCAAGGTCAAGGCGCAGGAAATCATGACCGAGCTGGAAATCGCGCCGACCCGCCGTCTGCGCGGCCTCGGCGACCGGCAGCGCAAGGCCCTGCTGGAAAAGTTCGGCTCTTAACGCCCGACGACAATGCAGGCCGGATGGCCTGTGGGGGCGCTCACTCGGGAGTGCCGGTGAGCGCCGGCGGGGGACCGGACGTCGCGCACGAGACACGTCACGAGCCAACCGGCAAGGGGCGTGTCGTCGTGCTGTCCGGTCCCTCAGCGGTCGGCAAGTCAACGGTGGTCCGGCGGCTGCGCGAGTTGATCCCGGACCTGCATTTCAGCGTCTCGGCCACCACGCGGGAGGCCCGGCCCGGCGAGGTCGACGGCGTCGACTACCACTTCGTCACGCCCGCCCGCTTCGAGCAACTCATCGACGAGGGCGCCCTGCTGGAGTGGGCCGAAATCCACGGCGGTCTGCACCGCTCGGGCACGCTGGCCGAGCCGGTGCGGGCCGCCACCGCGTCCGGCCATCCGGTGCTCATCGAGGTCGACCTGGCCGGGGCCAGGGCCGTGAAGAACGCGGTGCCCGAGGCGATCACCGTGTTTCTGGCCCCGCCCAGCTGGGAGGATCTGGAAGCCAGACTCGTCGGCCGTGGCACCGAGACCCCGGAAGCGATTCGGCGGCGCCTGGACACCGCACGCGTCGAAATGGCGGCCCAAAGCGACTTCGACGAGGTCGTGGTTAACAGTCGATTGGATTCCGCCTGTGCCGAATTGGTATCCTTGCTGGTGGGAACTGCGCCGGGCCGGGCATGACCGCCTGGCCAGGCCAGGAGCCAAGGTTCAGATCAAGCATTCGAGTGTCTAGCGGTTCCTGGCCGTTTCAAAGCTTCTAACCGCCCCTAACCGCTGAGGAGATTGACTTACGTGACTACTTCGCAGTCCGACGCGCCGCTGGCCGCCGTCCCCGACCGATTCGATCCCTCGGCGGGTGGACTGGGCGCCTACGACACCCCGTTGGGCATCACCAACCCGCCCATCGACGAGCTGCTCGACCGCGTCTCGAGCAAGTACGCCCTGGTGATCTACGCGGCCAAGCGGGCGCGTCAGATCAACGACTACTACAACCAGCTCGGCGAGGGCATCCTCGAGTACGTCGGCCCGCTGGTCGAGCCCGGGCTGCAGGAAAAGCCGCTGTCCATCGCGCTGCGTGAGATCCACGCCGACCTGCTCGAGCACACCGAGGGCGAGTAAACAGGGCAGGCCGGGCGCGCCGTGGACCGCACGCGGATCCCCAAACGGGTCCCCAAACAAGTCCCCAAACAAGTCCCCAAACAAGTCATAGTCGGCGTTTCCGGGGGCATCGCCGCCTACAAGGCGTGCACCGTCGTTCGTCAGCTCTCGGAGGCCGGTCACCAGGTCCGGGTCATCCCCACCGAGTCCGCGCTGCGCTTCGTCGGGGCCGCCACTTTCGAGGCGCTTTCCGGCCAGCCGGTCCACTCGGGCGTCTTCGAGGATGTCGCCGCGGTGCCGCACGTCCGCCTCGGCCAGCAGGCCGACCTGGTCGTGGTGGCACCGGCCACCGCCGACTTGCTGGCCCGGGCGGTCGCCGGCCGGGCCGACGACCTGCTCACCGCGACGCTGCTCACGGCCCGATGCCCGGTGCTGTTCGCTCCGGCGATGCACACCGAGATGTGGTTGCACCCGGCCACCGTCGACAACGTCGCCACCCTGCGCCGCCGCGGCGCGGTGGTGGCCGAACCCGCGTGCGGGCGGCTCACCGGCACCGACAGCGGGGCGGGTCGGCTGCCCGAGGCCGAGGAGATCACCACCCTGGCCCACTTGCTGCTGGAGCGCCACGACGCGCTGCCCTACGACCTCGCCGGCTGCAAAGTGCTGGTGACCGCCGGCGGCACCCGCGAACCGATCGACCCGGTGCGCTTCATCGGTAACCGCAGCTCCGGCAAGCAGGGCTATGCCGTGGCGCGCGTCGCCGCCCAGCGCGGCGCCGAGGTCACCCTGATCGCCGGGCACACCGCCGGGCTGATCGACCCCGCCGGCGTCGAGGTCGTGCAGGTCAGCTCGGCCGAGCAGCTCGGCGACGCGGTGTCCAAGCACGCGCCCGCGGCGGACGTGCTGGTGATGGCGGCCGCCGTCGCCGACTTCCGGCCGGCGCACGTTTCGGCCGCCAAGATTAAGAAGGGCGCCGAAGGACCGCCGCCGATCGAGCTGGTGCGCAACGACGACGTGCTGGCCGGCGTGGTGCGGGCGCGCGCCCATGGGGAGCTGCCGAACATGCGCGCCATCGTGGGGTTCGCGGCCGAGACCGGCGACGCCAACGGCGACGTGCTGTTTCACGCCCGGGCGAAGCTGCGGCGCAAGGGCTGTGACCTGCTCGTCGTCAATGCGGTCGGCGACGGCAGGGCGTTCGAAGTGGACAACAACGACGGCTGGCTGTTGGCGTCCGACGGGACGGAGTCGGCGCTGCAGAACGGCTCCAAGACGCTGATGGCCAGTCGTATCGTTGATGCGATCGTCACGTTCGTGCACGGCGACAACGGGTAACGGGCGGTTCTGAACGGCACCTGGACGGGTGCTGGACGGTCCCTTGCCCGGGTGGATGAACTGGCTCTGATGCCAGAGGATATAAATTGGCTAACTAACTATTGGGAAGGATTGAACTGTGAGCGAAAAGGGTCGGCTGTTTACCAGTGAGTCGGTGACCGAGGGACACCCCGACAAGATCTGTGACGCGATCAGCGACTCCGTCCTCGACGCGCTGCTGGCGGAGGACCCCCGCTCACGTGTCGCGGTCGAGACGCTGGTGACCACGGGACAGGTGCACGTGGTGGGCGAGGTGACGACGACCGCGAAAGAGGCGTTCGCCGACATCACCAACACGGTCCGCGAACGGATCCTCGACATCGGGTACGACTCGTCGGACAAGGGCTTCGACGGGGCGTCGTGCGGGGTGAACATCGCCATCGGTGCGCAGTCGCCCGACATCGCCCAGGGAGTCGACGCCGCTCACGAGACACGCGTCGAGGGCGCGGCGGACCCGCTGGACTCGCAGGGCGCCGGCGACCAGGGCCTGATGTTCGGCTACGCCATCAACGACACCCCCGAACTGATGCCGCTGCCCATCGCGCTGGCCCACCGGCTGTCGCGGCGGCTGACCGAGGTCCGCAAGAACGGCGTGCTGCCGTACCTGCGTCCGGACGGCAAGACGCAGGTCACCATCGGTTACGAGAACAACGTCCCGGTCCGGCTGGACACCGTGGTCATCTCCACCCAGCACGCGGCCGACGTCGACCTGGACAACACCCTGACCCCCGACATCCGGGAGAAGGTCCTCAACACGGTGCTCGACGACCTGGCGCACGAGACGCTGGACACCTCCTCGACCCGGCTGCTGATCAACCCGACCGGCAAGTTCGTCGTCGGCGGCCCCATGGGCGACGCGGGGCTGACCGGTCGCAAGATCATCGTCGACACCTACGGCGGCTGGGCCCGCCACGGTGGCGGCGCCTTTTCCGGCAAGGATCCGTCCAAGGTGGACCGCTCGGCGGCGTACGCGATGCGCTGGGTGGCCAAGAACGTCGTCGCCGCCGGCCTGGCGGAACGGGTGGAGGTCCAGGTGGCCTACGCCATCGGCAAGGCCGCCCCCGTGGGCCTGTTCATCGAGACCTTCGGGACCGAGGCCGTCGACCCGGTGAAGATCGAGAAGGTCATCCCCGAGGTGTTCGACCTGCGGCCCGGTGCCATCATCCGCGACCTGGACCTGCTGCGCCCGATCTACGCGCAGACCGCGGCCTACGGGCACTTCGGCCGCACCGACATCGAGCTGCCGTGGGAGCAGCTCAACAAGGTCGACGAGCTCAAGCGGGCGGTGTAAGCCCCCTGTATCTGGGCGCCGGGGTGCTCGGGACGACCGAGCTGCTGCTGCGCGCCCGCGAAACCGGCGCGCTGCCCGACCTGAGCGAGGAGATCGGCCGCGGGTACGGGAACAACGGGGACATCATGGTCTCCCACATGCTCGCCCCGGGCGATCCCGCCGGCACGCAGCAATCCCTCCTGGGCATGATCAACCTGGACGGCCGCGACGATCCGGACAATCCCGTGTACGCGAGCATGTTCTCGCTTCCGCTTCCGGCGGAGACCTTTGCGCTGGGCTACTACGCGATGGTGCGGACCGGTGACCGCGCCGACATCACCTACGACCGGGCGAAGGACTCGATCGCCATCGACTGGCCCGAGGGCCACACCGAACATCTGCGCGCGAAGGCGCGGCTGGTCTTCGACAAGGTGACACATGCCGACGGCGTGGACTATCGCGACGACCTGTTCGAGGGAAACACTTTCGCCCCCAACACGGTCCACCCCCTCGGCGGGGGTCGTCCGGGGCAAGGCGACCGACGGTTACGGCAGGGTCAAGGGCTACGACAAGCTGTATGTCAACGACGCCTCACTGCTTCCGGGCTACCTCGGCTGCAACCCCTTCCTGTCCATCACCGCGCTCGCCGAACGGAACATCGAGGGAATCCTGCAGGGGCGCAGGTGATGCGGTGGCCGTGAATCGGTAGTCGTTCAGGTCGAATCGCCGACTGCGCCACCACGCTTCCAGCGTGGTGGCGGGACGCAGCGGCACGTCGCCGTTCTTGTCGAAGTAGTAGCTGTTGGCCAGTGCGCAGCTGTCCTGCCAGAAGATCTGGCGGTGCCGCTTGCGCATCATCTCGGCGAAGTACCGGGCGTTGGCCTCCTCGGTCACCTCGATCCGCGTCGCGCGGTCGCGCCGCGCCCGCGTCAGGCACCGCACGATGTGACGGGTCTGCGCCTCGATGAGCGCGAAGTACGACGAGCCGACGTAGCCGTACGGGCCGAACACCGTGAAGAAGTTGGGAAAGCCGGGAACCGAGACGCCCTCGTATGCCTGCATTCGGTGCTCGTCCCAGAAGCGGCTCAACGACTCTCCGCCGCTTCCGGTGACCGAATAGGTCGGGACGTTGTCGGTGTCCATCACCTTGAAGCCGGTCGCCAGGACCAGGACGTCGACCTCGTGGTTCTCGCCCTCGGTGGTGACCACCGCCGAGGGCGTGATCTTGTCGATCGGCTCGGTGACGAGCCGCACGTTGTCGCGGTTGAACGTGGCCAGGTAGCCGTTGTGGAAGCCCGGTCGCTTACACCCCACGGCATACCGCGGGGTGAGTTTCTCGCGCACCGTCGGGTCGTGCACCTGTTGGCGCAGATAGTTGAGTCCGGCGGCTTTCATCCGCTTGGCGAGCGGGAACACGGTGAAGTACTGCGCCGCGACTGTGAAGCCCAGCTCGACGAACGCCTGGCTGAGCAGCCGCTGGACGGCCAAGACGGCGGGGATGCGCATCGCCCGGCGCGCCGGCGGCGGCAGCGAAACGTCGACCTTGGGGAAGCACCAGATCGGCGTGCGCTGGAAGACGGTGAGCGAAGAGACGATCGGCGCGATCTCGGGGATGACTTGCACGGCCGAGGCGCCGGTGCCGATGACGGCGACGCGCTTGCCGGTGAGGTCCTGGCCGTGATCCCACCGCGCGGTGTGCATGGTGATACCGGCGAAGGAGTCCACGCCGTCGATGTCGGGCAGGTTCGGCACGGTGAGCACGCCGCTCGCGCTGATCAAGAATCTTGCGGTCAGCACGCCCCCGCAAGCGGGAGGTACCCCCACGCCTGGATCCGTCTGCACCCGCCACAAGCAGTTTTCGTCGTCGAATTCCGCGGCAATCACCTTGGTGTTGAACCGGATTCGCGAGCGGATGCCGTACTTGTCGACGCAGTGTTCGGCATACGCCTTCAGCTCACAGCCCGGCGCGTAGGTGCGTGACCAGTCCGCGCTCTGCTCGAAGGAGAACTGGTAGGAAAACGACGGGATGTCCACGGCGATGCCGGGATAGGTGTTCCAGTACCAGGTCCCTCCAACCCCGTCGCCGGCCTCGACCAGCAGGTAGTCGGGGAATCCGGCACGGTCCAGCTTGATCGCGGCACCGATGCCGGAGAACCCGGCGCCGACGATCAACGCGTGGTATTGGGGAGTGATGCTCATCGCGCCGGCCTAGGGGTGCAGCGCGTTCTTCAGCGCGGCCAGTCCGCGGCTGGTGGCCTCGGCGGCGGCGGGGATCACCAGCGCGAAGCTGACGTAGCCGTGCACCAGGGTGGGCTCGTTGCTCAGCTCGGCCGCAACGCCCGCGGCGTTGAGCAGCTCGGCGTAGCGGGCCCCGTCGTCGCGCAGCGGATCGTGTTCGGCGGTGCTGATGTAGGCCGGCGGCAAATCGGCGTGATGGGCCGCGTTGGCCGGGGCGAGGGTGGCGGGCAACGCCGTGGGGTCGGTGATGTCGACGTCGGGCAGGTACCAGGTCAGGAAGGCGTCGATGACGTCGCGGTCCAGGATCGGCGCGGTCGCGTTCTCGGTGAACGACGGCAGCGACAGGTCCGCGGTGACGACGGGGTACCACAGCAACTGGAAGCGCAGGTCCGGGCCGCCATTATCGGCATTGTCACGGGCCAGGTGCGCCATCACCGCGGCGAGGTTGCCGCCCGCCGAGTCGCCGGCGACGGCGATCCGGTCGGGGTCACCGCCCAACTCGGCGGCGTTGGCGGCGACCCATTGCAACGCGGCCCAGCAGTCGTGCACCGCGGCCGGGAACGGGTGCTCGGGCGCCAGCCGGTAGTCGACGGACACCACGATCGCCTCGGCGCCGACCGCGTGCGCGCGGGCGACGGGGTCGTGGGTGTCCAAGTCGCCCAGTGAGAATCCGCCGCCGTGGTAGAAGACGACGACGGGTGAGGCCTCGTTGGCGGTCGGTGGCCAGTAGATGCGGGCGGGAATGTCGGTGAGATCGCCATGACCGATCCTCCGATCTTCGATCCGCAGGTCGGGAAGCATTTCCTCGGGGACCTTCAACAGCCGGAGCCGCGAGCGTGCGGTCTCGACGCCGTCGGCCGCACTGAAGGTCAGCGGGAATGCATCGAGCAGCGATTTGAACGTCGGATCGATACCCGGTCGGGCGATGGTCGGCTCCGTCATGGGGTTCACCGTACGCTTTTGGGTCACCCGTGTAGCGCGGTCCGCAGGGCTGCCAGCCCGCGGTCGGCGGCGGCGGTGGCCGCGGGCACTACGCCGGCGTAGCCGAGGTAGCCGTGCACCAGCGTCTCGGCGTTGTGCACTTGGACGGGAACGCCGGCCGCAGCCAGCAGCTCGCCGTAGCGGATGCCGTCGTCGCGCAGGGGGTCGTGACCGGCGACGGCGATGTAGGCCGAGGCCAGGCCGCCCAGGTTTTCCGCCCGCCCCGGCGCCATCGCCGGCGGCGGGTTGGACATGTCGACTTCGCCTGCGTACCAACGGGAGAACGCGGCGACGGCCTTGACGTCGAGGATCGGCGCGGTGGCGTTTTCGGTGAAGGACGGCAGCGTTGCGTCCCACAGCGTGGAGGGGTACCACAACAGCTGGAACGCGATCGGCGGGCCGGCCAGGTCGCGGGACTGCTGCGCCATCACCGCGGCGATGGTCCCGCCCGCGGAATCGCCGGCGACGGCCATCCGGGTGGCATCCGCCGCGATCTCGTGGCCGTGCTCGGCGACCCAGGTTGTTGCGGCCCAAGCGTCTTCGACCGCGGCGGGGTAGGGGTGCTCGGGCGCCAACCGATAGTCGACGGACACCACGATCGCGTCGGCGCCGACCGCATGCTGGCGGGCCGGGCCATCGTGGGTGTCGAGGTCGCCCACGACGAATCCGCCGCCGTGGAAATACAGCACGACGGGCCTTTGCGCGCCGTCATCTCCTGGCGGCCAGTAGATCCGGACGCCGATGGGTCTCGCCGGACCGGGGATGGTCCGGTCCTCGACGCGCAACTCGGGGTGTGGCTGCTTGCGGGGCAGGTCGCGGAACCGCTGGCGGGCCGCGTCGACACCATCGTCAGTTGTCAACCGGAACGGAACCGCATCCAGTACCTTCTGCAGGATGGGGTCGATCGCGGGTTTCTCGTCGGCTGTGTTGTCCAAGCTCGGCATGGAGGTACCGTACGCACCCCGCCTGGTGTCCGGCGCCTGGGTGCTGGCCGGTTGGGCGGGCCTTGGCTACGGCGTCTACCTGACCGTGCTCGCGCTTCGCTCCCCGCCGGGCGTCGAACTGACCGGGCACTGGATTCTCCAGCCGCCGTTCAAGGCATCGATGGCGTTGTTGTTGACCGTCGCGGCCGCTGGGCACCCGATCGTCCGTGAGCGGCGGTGGCTGATGCCCGCGCTGCTGTTGTCGGCCGCCGGCGACTGGCTATTGGCGATCCCGTGGTGGACGCTGTCGTTCGTCCTGGGGCTGGCGGCATTCCTGTTGGCCCACTTGTGTTTCTTGGCCGCGCTGCTCCCGCTCATCCCCCGGGCGCGCCCGTCGAACCCGCGCATCGCCGTCGTGGTGCTGATCTGCCTGGCCGTCACGTGCCTGCTGGCATGGTTCTGGCCCCACCTGAGCCGGGACAGGCTGGCGATTCCGGTGACGGCCTACATCCTCGTGCTGACCGTGATGGTCGGCGCGGCGCAGTTGGCGCGGCTGCCGACGATCTGGACCGCGGTGGGGGCGCTGTGTTTCGCGGCGTCCGACGCGATGATCGCGATCGGCCGGTTCATCCTGGACAACGACGCACTGGCGGTGCCGATCTGGTGGCTGTACGCCGCGGCCCAGGTCCTCATCACGGCCGGGTTCTTCTTCGGACGAGAGGTGCCCGTCATCGAAGACGTCGCAGACGGAGCCTTTGCGGACGACGCGGAGATCGTCGACTGGCCCGCCGAAGGCTTTGATTAGCAACCCCTCTCGGCGTTCGGGGGCGTCGTGACCGGTGCCGCGCGCAGTCCGGTCGAGGTGGTGGGGGCACCACCCGCTTGCGGGGGACCGATCGCCCGGGTGTTGCCGATGCTGTCGGTGCCGCACCTGGACCGCGAATTCGACTACCTGGTGTCGGCCGAGCAGTCCGACGACGCTCAGCCGGGGGTGCGGGTGCGGGTGCGGTTCCACGGCCGGCTGGTCGACGCGTTCGTGCTGGAGCGCCGCAACGACACCGATCACCCCGGCAAGCTGGGCTGGCTGGACCGCGTCGTGTCGCCGGAGAAGGTGCTGACGGCCGAGATCCGCCGATTGGTCGACGCGGTCGCGGCGCGCTACGCCGGGACCCGTCCGGACGTCTTGCGGCTGGCGATACCGGCGCGGCACGCCAGGGTGGAGCGGGAAGCGGCGACCCCGGCGCTGCCGGTCGCGGTCGTTCCGGCGCCGGTCGACCCGTCGGGCTGGGAAATGTACGGCCGCGGCGGGCAGTTCCTGGCCGCCCTGGAAGAGTCTCGCCCCGCCCGCGCCGTCTGGCAGGCGCTACCGGGCGAGCTGTGGGCCGACCGGTTCGCCGAGGCCGCCGCGCAGACCATCCGGATCGGGCGAGCGGTCCTGGCGATCGTGCCCGACCAGCGCGACCTGGACACGCTGTGGCGGGCCGCCACGACCCGGATCGACGAGGACGCCGTGGTGGCGCTGTCGGCGGGCCTCGGGCCGGCCGCGCGGTACCGGCGCTGGCTGGCGGCGCTGCGGGGCACCGCGCGGCTGGTGATCGGCACCCGCAGTGCGGTGTTCGCGCCGCTGAGCGACTTGGGTCTGGTGATGGTCTGGGCCGACGCCGACGACAGCCTGGCCGAGCCGCGGGCGCCGTACCCCCACGCCCGCGAGGTGGCGATGCTGCGCGCGCATCAGGCGCGGTGCGCGGCGCTGATCGGTGGCTACGCGCGCACCGCCGAAGCGCAGGCACTGGTGCGCAGCGGGTGGGCGCACGACATCGTCGCGGCCCGTCCCGTGGTGCGCGCGCGCACCGCGCGGGTGATCGCCCTCGACGACACCGGCTACGCCGACGAGCGCGACCCCGCGGCGCGCACGGCGCGCATCCCGTCCGTCGCGCTGCGCGCCGCCCGGTCGTCGCTGGCGGCCGGGGCGCCGGTGCTGGTGCAGGTGCCGCGGCGCGGGTACGTCCCGTCGCTGGCGTGCGGTCGGTGCCGCGCGATCGCCCGATGCCGGCACTGCACGGGCCCGTTGTCGTTGCAGGAGCGCGGTTTCGGGGCGGTCTGTCGCTGGTGCGGCCGCGCCGAGCCCACGCTGCGGTGTGCGCGGTGTGGGTCGGATGCCGTGCGCGCGGTGGTCGTCGGTGCGCGGCGTACCGCCGAGGAACTCGGTCGGGCGTTCCCCGGCACCCCGGTCATCACCTCGGCGGGTGACGCCATCGTGCCGGAGGTTGCCGCCCGGCCGGCCCTGGTCGTCGCCACCCCGGGTGCCGAACCCCTCGCGGCGGCCGGATACGGGGCGGCCCTGCTGCTCGATACCTGGGCGCTGTTGGGTCGGCAGGATCTGCGCGCCGCCGAGGACGCCCTGTGGCGCTGGATGGCCGCTGCCGCGCTGGTGCGCGCCCGGGCCGACGGCGGTGTGGTGATGGTGGTGGCCGAATCTTCGATTCCCACAGTGCAATCGCTGATCCGCTGGGACCCGGTCGGGCACGCGGAGGCCGAGTTGACGGCTCGAGCCGAAGTCGGCCTGCCACCCACGGTGCACATGGCGGCCATCGACGGAACGGCCGGCGCCGTTGAAGCGGTGGTAGCGCTGCTCGACGAGGCGCGGCTGCCCGAGGGCGCCGACGTGCTGGGCCCGGTGGACCTGCCGGCGGGCGTGCGCCGCCCCGCCGGGAGCCCGGCGGCCGCACCGGTGACCCGAATGCTGGTGCGCGTGCCCCGTGAGCATGGCCTGGCCCTGGCGGCCAGCCTGCGACGTGCCGTCGCGGTGCTCAGCGCCCGGCAAACCCACGAGCCGGTGCGGGTCCAGATCGACCCGCTGCGGATCGGGTAGCCGTCTTCGGCCGCTACGATCACATCGCGACGGGCGTCGTTCCAGCCACAGCAAAATAACGTTCTGTGGCGATATTACGTGTGGGAAATAGTCCGCCGCTTCGATAATGACAGCTGTTAAAATTTCTGTTTTTTAGCCCGCCGAAGGGCCGCAGCGGCCCACCTGATGGCCGGCAGGAGGGGGCACCATGGCAGCGGACAACGCGACGACGGCCGATGAGTCGCTCGATGCGATCACCGACGCGTTGCTGACGGCGTCCCGTTTGCTGGTGGCCGTATCGGTTCGTTCGATCGGACAGGTCGACGAGACGATCACCATTCCGCAGTTCCGGACTTTGGTGATCCTGTCCAATCGGGGCCCGGTGAACCTGGCCACGCTGGCCGGCCTGCTGGGCGTGCAGCCGTCGGCCACGGGCCGGATGGTCGACCGGCTGGTCGCCGCCGGACTGATCGACCGCCTGCCGCACCCGACGTCGCGCCGCGAGTTGCTCGCCGCGCTCACCAAGCGGGGGCGCGAGGTGGTACGCCGGGTCACCGCCCACCGGCGGTCCGAAATCGCCGCCATCGTCGAGAAGATGCCGCCGCCGGAGCGCCACGGGCTGGTGCGGGCGCTGACGGCGTTCACCGTCGCCGGTGGTGAGCCCGACGTCCACCTGGACGCGGAGGTCGCGCTGTAGTCCCGATTCACCGCTTCTCGGCGGTGACCAGCAGGTACTCCCAGTGCATGACGCCGTTGGCCAGGTAGTGTTGGGCGAGTTCGAGCAATTGGGCGTCGAGCTCGGCGGTCAGCACCCGGTTGTGGCAGATGTTCGCGTACGCCTCGATCGTCGGGCCGTAGTGATTCTTGAAGTACTCGTGGACGGCCTGGGCGCTGCCGAATCGGTTGACCTCCAACAAGCCCCGCACCGTCGTGACGCGGCCGACCGGGTCGCCGAGTAGCCCCGCGACATAGCCTTCCCGTCCCCACAGCGCCGCGGGCGGTACGGCCGGCGACAGGCACGGCCGGTAGGGCCTGATCGTGGCCAGCATTCGGCCGAAGAAACCCTCCGGGGTCCAGCTGATCACGCCGATCATCCCGCCCGGCCGGCACACCCGGACCAGCTCGCCGGCCGCGCGCTGGTGCTCCGGCGCGAACTGCACGCCGATGGCCGAGATCACCGTGTCGAATTCGCCGTCGCCGAACGGCAGTGCGTGTGCGTTGGCCTCCCGGTAATCCAGGGTCAGCCCCTGGGCCGCGGCCCTGGCCTGGGACCGTCGCAGCAACTCCGGGGTCAGGTCGGTGGAAACCACGGCGGCGCCCGTCTTGGCGGCCGGGAGCGAGATGTTGCCCGACCCGGCGGCGACGTCGAGTACCCGAACGCCGGGCCCGATGCCGGTGGCGTTGACCAGGACGGGGCCGAGCGGGGCCATCACTTCCTCGGCCATCAGCGCGTAGTCACCCAGTGCCCATACCGTGCGGTGTGTTGCGGCCAGCGTGTCGTCGCTGATGGTGCTGTCGAGAGTCATCGGACCTCCTCGGGGGATGTAAGGAATCAGCCGCCTACTCGACCTCGTCGTCGTCAGTGCGGCAGCGCGGCGCAAGTCTCCCGACCGTAACCGCGAGCAATAGTATGCAACAAAAATAATATACGGACGCAACTGTGTGAAACCTGGACGAGTCCTGCGGAAATCCGGTGCTTCCTAGACTGTGCTGGTGCGTCTTGTTTTCGCAGGCACCCCCGATCCGGCGCTGCCCGCGTTGCGCCGCCTCATCGATTCGCCCCGCCACGAGGTGATCGCCGTCCTGACCCGCCCGGACGCCGCCGCCGGCCGGCGCGGCAAGCCGGAGCCGTCGGCGGTGGCCCGCGAGGCGCTCGACCGTGGCATCCCGGTGCTGCGGCCGTCGCGGCCGAACTCACCGGAGTTTGTCGCCGAACTGACCGAACTGGCTCCGGACTGCTGCCCGGTGGTGGCCTATGGCGCGTTGCTGCGCGACGCCCTGCTCGCGGTGCCCCCGCAGGGGTGGATCAACCTGCACTTCTCGCTGCTGCCCGCCTGGCGCGGCGCGGCGCCGGTGCAGGCGGCGATCGCCGCGGGGGACACCGTCACCGGGGCGACCACGTTCCGGATCGAGCCGAGCCTGGACTCCGGACCGGTGTACGGGGTCGTCACCGAGGCCATCCGGCCGACCGACACCGCGGGGGAACTCCTGCAGCGCCTGGCGCTCTCGGGTGCGGAACTGCTGTCGGCAACGCTGGACGGCATCGCCGATGGAACGTTGACGCCCCGGCCGCAGCCGGCCGAGGGGGTCAGCATCGCCCCGAAGATCACCGTCGAGGAAGCCCGGGTGCGCTGGGACCTGCCGGCGCCGGTGGTCGAGCGGCGCATCCGCGCCGTCACGCCCAACCCGGGCGCCTGGACGCACATCGGTGACCTGCGCATCAAACTCGGGCCCGTGCGGGTCGATCACACCGCAAACCCCTTACCGCCCGGGAATATTCACACCGACCGCAACGGCGTGTGGATCGGCACCGGCTCGGAACCGGTGCGGCTCGGCCAGCTTCAGCCGCCCGGGAAAAAATTCATGAACGCGGTCGACTGGGCGCGCGGTGCCCGGCTCGATCCCGCCGCGCGGGCATCATGAGCGCCAACAGGCCACAGCAGCCCCAGAGGCCACAGGGCCGGGGCCGCGGGCCGCGCCGCCGGCCGATGGACCCCGCCCGCGCCGCGGCGTTCGAGGTGCTTCGGGCCGTCACCGAGCGCGATGCGTACGCGAACCTCGCACTCCCCGCGCTGCTGCGCGAACGCGGCATCAGCGGCCGCGACGCCGCGTTCGCCACGGAGCTGACCTACGGCACCTGCCGCGCCCGGGGCCTGCTCGACGCGATCATCGCTGCCGCCGCCGGGCGCGCACCCGAAGTCATCGACCCGGTGCTGCTCGACCTGCTGCGGCTGGGCGCCTACCAGCTGCTGCGCACCCGGGTCGGCCAGCACGCCGCGGTGTCCACCACGGTCGAACAGGCCGGAATCGAATTCGATTCGGCGCGAGCGGGTTTCGTCAACGCCGTGCTGCGGACCATCGCCGCGCGCGGCGAGGCGTCCTGGGTAGCCGAGCTGGCCCCCGACCCGGCGCAGGATCCAATCGGGCACGCCGCGTTCGTACACGCCCACCCACGCTGGATCGCCCAGGCCTTCGCCGACGCGCTCGGCGCCGACGCAACGGAACTCGAGGCGCTGCTGGCCAGCGACGACGAGCGGCCGCAGGTGCATCTTGCGGCCCGCCCGGGCGTGCTGACCGCCGCCGGACTGGCCGACGCGGTCGGCGGCACCGTCGGCCGCTATTCGCCGTATGCGGTATACCTGCCCGGCGGCGATCCCGGACGGCTGGCACCGGTGCGCGACGGCGCGGCGCTGGTGCAGGACGAGGGCAGCCAGCTGGTGGCCCGCGCGCTGACGCTGGCGCCGGTCGACGGCGACACCGGGCGTTGGCTGGACCTGTGCGCCGGGCCGGGCGGCAAGACCGCGCTGCTGGCCGCCCTGGGTGCCGAGTCCGGCGCCCGGGTCACGGCGGTGGAGCCGTCGCCGCGCCGCGCCGACCTGGTGGCCGACAACACCCGCGGCCTCGTAGTCGACGTGCTGTGTGTCGACGGGCGGCAGACCGGTCTCGAGCCGGGGTTCGACCGGGTGCTCGTCGACGCGCCCTGCACCGGGCTGGGCGCCTTGCGCCGACGACCGGAGGCCCGCTGGCGGCGTCAGCCGGCCGACGTGCCGGCGCTGGCCAAGCTGCAGCGCGAGCTGCTGGGCGCCGCTATCGCGCTGACCCGGCCGGGTGGCGTGGTGCTGTATGCGACGTGTTCGCCGCACCTCGCCGAAACCGTCGGGGTGGTCGCCGACGCGCTGCGCCGTCACCCGGTGTGCGCGCTGGATACCCGACCGCTGTTCGAGCCCGTCGAGGGTCTGGGCGACGGGCCCTACGTGCAGCTGTGGCCGCATCGGCACGGTACGGATGCCATGTTCGCGGCCGCGCTGCGCGTCGGACGCGAGCCCGCCCGCAAGGCTCAGTAGTGTGGCGCATATGCCTGGCAACCCCGATGGGCCGCTGATCGCACCGTCAATCCTGTCGGCCGACTTCGGCCGGCTGGCCGACGCGGCCGCCGCCGTGGACGACGCCGACTGGCTGCACGTCGACGTCATGGACGCGCATTTCGTGCCGAATCTGACCATCGGCCTGCCGGTGGTGGAGAGTTTAAAAAAGCACACCACCCTCCCGTTGGATTGCCACCTGATGATCGACAATCCCGACCGGTGGGCGCACCGCTACGCCGAGGCCGGCGCCTACAACGTCACCTTTCATGCCGAGGCCACCGAAGATCCGGTCGGGGTGGCCCGCGACATCCGGGCCGCCGGGGCGAGGGCGGGACTGGGCGTCAAGCCCCAGACACCGATCGAGCAGTACCTGGAGATCCTGCACGAGATCGACACTCTGTTGATCATGTCGGTGGACCCGGGATTCGGCGGCCAGTCGTTCATCCCCGCGGTGCTGTCGAAGGTCCGCACCGCACGCCGGTTCATCGACGCCAGCGAGTTGACCATCCTCGTGGAGATCGACGGGGGCATCAACAACGACACTGTGGAGCAGGCGGCCGAGGCGGGGGCGGACTGCTTCGTCGCGGGCACGGCCGTCTACCACACGGACGACCCGGCGGCCGCCGTCGAACGTCTGCGCCGGCAAGCGGCCTCCGCCTCGGCGCGCCTGCGCCCATGAACCAGCCCCCGCACCAGCCGCGAACCAGCCCCAGTCGGTCAACAGCCTGGACGCTGCGATGCGCCTGGCGATGGAACAGTCCTACCAGGTCAAGGGCACGACATACCCGAACCCGCCCGTCGGGGCGGTCATCTTGGACCCCGAGGGCCGGGTTGTCGGCGTCGGCGCCACCGAGCCCCCCGGTGGCGACCACGCCGAGGTGCTGGCGCTGCGCAGGGCCGGCGGCTTAGCGGCGGGGGGTATCGCCGTGGTCACCCTCGAGCCGTGCAACCACTACGGCAAGACCCCGCCGTGCGTGAACGCCCTGATCGAAGCCAGGGTGGGCACGGTGATTTACGCCGTCGCCGACCCGAACGCCATCGCGAGCGGGGGCGCGGGGCGGTTGCAGGCGGCGGGCGTGCAAGTGCGCTCCGGCGTGCTGGCCGACCAGGTGGCCGCCGGACCCCTGCGGGAGTGGCTGCACAAGCAACGGACCGGGCTGCCGCACGTGACGTGGAAGTACGCCAGCAGCATCGACGGCCGCAGCGCGGCCGCGAACGGTTCCAGCCAGTGGATTTCCAGCGAGGCCTCCCGTTCGGACCTGCATCGGCGCCGGGCCATCGCCGATGCGATCGTGGTCGGTACGGGCACGGTGCTGGCCGATGATCCGGCGCTGACCGCCCGGCTCGCCGACGGCTCGCTGGCCCAGCGGCAACCGCTGCGGGTGGTGGTTGGCATGCGCGAAATACCCTCCGAGGCAAAGGTTCTCAACGACGACTCGCGCACCATGGTGATTCGGACGCACGATCCCATGGAGGTGATCAGGGCGGTTTCCGATCGCACCGATGTGCTGCTGGAGGGTGGTCCCACGCTGGCCGGCGCTTTCCTGCGGGCGGGGGCGATCAACCGGATCCTGGCCTATGTCGCGCCGATCCTGCTGGGCGGCCCCGTTACCGCGGTCGACAACGTGGGGGTGCCGACGATCGCGCGGGCGTTGCGGTGGCAGTTCGACGGCGTCGACCGGGCGGGTCCGGATCTGGTGCTCAGCCTGGTGCCGCGCTGACGGTCACGGCGTCGACGCGGCGACGGGCTCTCGCTCGGGAATTGCCGGCTCTTCGGCGTGGTCCTTGCGGCCGCTGATCAGCAGGCCGAGCAGCGCTCCCACTACGCAGACGCCCGCGGTGATGGTGAATATCTCGCCATACATCGCCGCAAATGACGGGATGAAGTTCTCCGCTTTGGCGATCGCCTGTTCCGTCCTGCTCAAACTGGTCGATACTGCGGCGTTCTTCTCGTCGAGAATGTGGTAGAAGCGGTACAGCCCCCAAGCGCTCAGGCTTGCCACACCGATCAGCATGCCGGTCATCCGGGCCACCACCACCGCCGCCGAAGCGATGCCGTGCTCGGCTGAAGGGACGATCCGCAGGGCGGCCGACGTCAGCGGCCCGATCACCAGCCCGAGTCCCACGCCGGCTATCAGCAGGTCGTTGTTGACGGCGACGCCCCCGATCATCAGGTCGGTGTTCATCGCGGGCACCGAGAACAGGCCGAAGAAGCTGTGCCGATAGTGCGGCAGGTCGACCGGCCAGTGTGAGATCAGCAGGTAGCCACAGGCAGCGATGAGTAACCCGACGAAGGCGACCGCGCGGTCTCCGGTACGGGTGGCTATGAAGCCTCCCAGCAATGCCCCGATCGGCAGCGCGATCAAAAACGACGTCAGCATCCCGGCGGCTTTGTTCTGGTCCAGACCCAGCACACCCTGGCCGAACAACTCCACATCGACCAGCGTCACCATCAACGCGGCGCCGGCGGAGAATGAAGCGCCCAGCGCGGCCAGGAACGGCCGGAACTGTACCCCGGCCGGGTCGATCAGCCGGGTCCGTGCGAACCGCTCCCACAACAGGAATGCGACTGCCGCTATCGCCGCCGCGACCACCAGCGGCAATCCGTAACTGGGCAGCGCCTGTTGGCCGTTCGGATTGGGGTTGTACAAGCCGATGACCACGAGACCGAGGGTGATGGCCAGCAGCACGCCGCCGACCACGTCGATCTTCTCCGGCGCCTCGCTGCGGTCGTGCGACGGCAGACTGATCTGGATCAGCGCCATCGCGAGCAGTGTCAGCGGGATGTTGATCCAGAACACGTCTCGCCAGTCGCGGAACAACCAGACGATGAAAATGCCGTAGAGCGGGCCCAGCACGCTGCCGAGCTCCTGCGCGGCGCCGATACCGCCGAGCACGGCTGCGCGGTTGCGCTGCGCCCACAGGTCGGCGCCCAAGGCCAGGGTCACCGGCAGCAGCGCGCCACTGGCGATGCCCTGGATGGTGCGGCCGACGACCAGCACCTGAAGGCTTGGCACGTGAAGCTTCACCACCGGGTACCCGAGGATCTGCAGATCCTGCAGCGGGTGCCCGAGGATCTGGACGTTCACGTCGGCCAGATTGAAGTTACCGATGGCCACCGACAGCGCTGTGACTATCGAGCCGACCATGAACATGGCCAGGCTTACTTGTAGTAGTCGCTTGCGCCCGAACCGGTCGGAAGCCTTGCCCAGTAGCGGCATGGCGGCGATGTAGCCCAGTAGGTACATCGTGACGATGGGGGTGATCCGCTGCAGTTGGTTAATCGGGATGCCGACGTCATGCATGATGTCGCGCATGATGGTGACGACGACGTAGGCGTCGAGGGCACCGAGGAGTACCGCGAGACTGCCCGCCCCGATCGCTACTCGGCGTCCTGCCAGCCTGCTCATCAGCTCGCCGCGGGCTTGGAGACCTGCACGGGCTGGCCCCAGTTCGACAAGGTCATCTGGACGTTGTTGCCCTGGCTGTATTGGAGGTTGATCTGGGCGAGCTGGTGGTCGCCGCTCTCCACGATCCAGGCAGTGGCCGGCACCGGTTTGGTCGCTTTGAACGGAGACGCGATCTTATTCACGGCGTCGGCGGAGACGTCACCGGTGATGCGGACGGTGGTTTGGCCGCTGATCTGGTCGCGGCCCACGGCCTTGGCGTCGTTGAAGTTGGCCAGCACGTTGGCCACGCCCGTGTCGGGGTTCAAAAGCGCCGACGGGTCATAGACCTGAGAGGCGGGACCGACATCGGTCATCGTTGGGTCGCCGGGGGTAAGAGCGTTCGTGTACAGGTCACCACCCACCACCACGAAGTCGGCGCTGATGTCTTGCCCGAGATAGGTGATCTGGGCGTTTCCCTTTGCGGCGGTGCTCGGCGACGTGGTGAGATCACCGGTCAAGTTCCTGACGGGCAGGCCGGGAACTTTGCCGATCACCGTCAAGACCAGGTGCGCGCTCTTGAGGTTCTTGGTTGCGTCCGCAGACTGGCTTACCAACGTCTTGCCATCGGGTAACGGGCCGCCACTGCTGGAGGAGCTGAACGAGCAGCCGGCGATCAGGGCGGTGACGAGGCTCAGGGAAGCGAGGGCGGCCGATAGTCGGCGGCGGGTCTGCATACCCTGCATCGTAGAGGGTTCCGGCGAGCGACCCGGGGAACGAGACGGCGGGGCGCACGCCGGACGGTGGTGATCGCGGCGGCGTGTGGGCCGATTAACCTGGTGAAATGTTCACCGGAATTATCGAGGAACTCGGAGAGGTGACCAGCCGGGATGTGCTCCCCGACGCCGCCCGCCTGACCCTCCGTGGGCCCGTCGTGACCGCCGACGCCGGCCGTGGCGATTCGATTGCCGTCAACGGGGTGTGCCTGACGGTCGTCGAGTTGCTGCCCGGCGGCCAGTTCACCGCCGACGTGATGGCCGAGACGTTGAACCGGTCCAACCTGGGCCAGTTGCAGGTCGGCAGTCGGGTGAACCTGGAGCGCGCCGCGGCCGTCAACAGCCGGCTCGGTGGGCACATCGTCCAGGGGCATGTCGACGGCACCGGCCAGGTGGTGGCCCGGGCCCCCTCCGAGCACTGGGAGGTGGTGCGGATCGAGATTCCCGCGGCGGTGGCCCGCTACGTTGTCGCGAAGGGGTCGATCACCGTCGACGGGATTTCCCTGACTGTCTCCGGGCTCGGCGCCGAACCGCGGGACTGGTTCGAGGTCTCGCTGATCCCCACCACCCGGGAGCTGACCACCCTGGGGCGTGTCCCGGTCGGGACGCGGGTGAACCTCGAAGTCGACGTGATCGCGAAGTACGTTGAGCGGCTGCTCGCCCCGAATATTACTTCTGACAGCAGTTTCTCCGACACGACCGACAATAAAACGTAAGTACAGCGCAGCCGTTGAAGGTAACCGCACGCCCGCGGATTTGCCGGATCTAGCTGTCTTGCTTCCATCCCACCGCGCCGGGGCAGTAACCAACTCGCGAACCCGACTATTCAGCTTTCCATAAGCTGCAATTTCCCGGCTTTCTCTATTCTTCGAATTCTTGTCGCTTTGGACCCGCACACTAACGGCGTCGTCAACGTCGTGAAGAAAGGAAGCGCAATCAATGGTTTCACCCCGCTGGCTGGCCAAATTGATCGTCCCCATTATGGCTGGCGTTGCCCTGGTTACTAGCTCTGCGGTCGCGACTGCCGATGCCAGTGATGACGCATACCTCGCCCAACTGCGCACCCTCGGTTTCAGCTGGCCGCCGGAGCACGACCAGGCACTCACCGGGATGGGGCGGCTCATCTGCGACGATCTCGTGTCGGGTTGGACGTATGACCAAATTGCCCAGCAGATCCACGCCACCTTGGACCCGAAAAGCGTTGCGTTCGGAGAGGTCAAATCCATGGTGGGCCTGGCACATTCGACCTATTGCCCCACCTGGAGGTGCTGGACCGCTCAATGCTGAGCTGGAGCCGGTGGTGGACCTCGTCACCACGGCCTGCCGGTCCAGCACCTAGCCATCGGCCTCGATGACGCCAGCAGGAAGCGGGACGTTTGGGGCTGGTGGGGATGGTGGGGATGGTGGTCATTTAGCGATCTCGTCCGGTGCGGAAGGGAACGGAAGGGAACTAGACCGGTCAAACACGGTTCGCTGCACAGCGCCCGTGCTCGACCTCGTCTGTGCAGGTCAGGCACAGTGTTCGGTCGTGCTTACCAGCGAAATTCGTCGAGCGGCTGATGGCGACGAAGTGGGCGGTCCATGCTGACGTTGATCGGGCACGCGCTGCGGCGCTGACCGGCCTGGCGCGGGGCGGAGGAGGAGACACCCGGTGAGGATTATCCCGACAATCGCCGCAGGGGGCCTGGTGGGCCTGGCGCTGTTCGGCTCCGGAGCATTTGTCCCGGCCCATGCCGACAGCGGCCAGGAGATGGAGGCGTGCCGGCTGATGGACGACCCGGCGGGGCCTGAAATGGGGTTGACGCCGGCCGAATACGCCTTCATGCAGCTGCGGGCCACGATGTCGGCTCAGCGGGCGCGGGATGTCATGTCCGAGGGGGCCCAGGATTATTGCCCGAATCACATCACCGACCTGCCGGCCGGCTGGCGATAAGGCTGCCGGCCGTGCAGGCACGCTGAACCCGCGCCGCGGCAATAACGGCTTCGGCACGTTGGTTCATACTGAAAGCAACACACGCGCTCCTCACGTGGGCCGTGCCGACAGCGAGGTAGCTCAGATGACGAGGTTGGACTCCGTCGAGAGGGCGGTTGCCGACATCGCGGCGGGTAAGGCCGTCATCGTCATCGACGACGAGGAACGCGAGAACGAAGGCGACCTGATCTTCGCCGCCGAGAAGGCCACGCCGGAAATGGTGGCCTTCATGGTGCGCTACACCTCGGGATACCTGTGCGTACCGCTGGACGGCGCGATCTGCGATCGGCTGGGCCTGCTGCCGATGTATGCGGTGAACCAGGACAAGCACGGGACCGCCTACACCGTCACCGTCGACGCAAGACTCGGTGTCGGCACGGGGATCTCGGCTTCCGACCGGGCCACCACGATGCGGCTACTGGCCAGTCCCACCGCGGTTGCCGACGATTTCACCCGCCCCGGCCACGTGGTTCCGTTGCGCGCCAAGGACGGCGGTGTGTTGCGCCGGCCCGGGCACACCGAGGCCGCCGTCGACCTGGCCCGAATGGCGGGGCTGCAACCCGCGGGCGCGATCTGCGAGATCGTCAGCCAGAAGGACGAAGGCTCGATGGCCCAGACCGACGAGTTGCGCGTCTTCGCCGACGAGCACGACCTGGCGCTGATCACCATCGCGGACCTGATCGAGTGGCGGCGCAAGCACGAGAAGCACATCCAGCGGATCGCCGAGGCCCGGATCCCGACCCGGCACGGGGAATTCCGCGCCATCGGCTACGCCAGCATCTACGAGGACGTCGAACACGTCGCGCTGGTTCGCGGCGACATCGCCGGGCCGAACGCGGACGGTGACGACGTGCTGGTCCGCGTGCACTCCGAATGCCTGACCGGTGACGTGTTCGGTTCCCGCCGCTGCGACTGCGGGCCCCAGCTGGACGCTGCGATGGCGATGGTCGCACGCGAGGGCCGCGGCGTGGTGCTCTACATGCGCGGCCACGAGGGCCGCGGCATCGGGTTGATGCACAAACTGCAGGCCTACCAGCTGCAGGATGCCGGTGAAGACACGGTGGACGCCAACCTGAAACTCGGATTACCGGCTGACGCAAGGGATTACGGAATCGGCGCGCAGATCCTCGTTGACCTGGGGGTGCGGTCCATGCGGCTGCTGACCAACAACCCGGCCAAGCGGGTCGGTCTGGACGGATACGGACTGCACATCATCGAGCGCGTGCCGCTTCCGGTGCGGGCCAACGCCGAAAACATCCGCTACCTGATGACCAAGCGCGACAGGATGGGCCACGACCTGGTCGGGCTCGATGACTTCCACGAATCCGTGCACCTGCCAGGGGAATTCGGCGGTGCTCTGTGACCGCCGGCGACGATGCAGAACGCAGTGATGCGGAGGAGCGGCGCTAATGAGCGGTGCCGCCGGTGTGCCGGAGATACCGGCGCTCGACGCGTCGGGGTTGCGGCTCGGAATCGTTGCCAGCACCTGGCACCGTGAGATCTGCGATGCTTTGCTGGCCGGCGCCCGCAAGGTGGCGGTCGAGTCCGGCATCGACAGCCCGACGGTGGTCCGGGTGCTCGGGGCGATCGAGATCCCGGTGGTGGCGCAGGAACTCGCCCGCAACCACGATGCGGTCATCGCCCTGGGTGTGGTGATTCGGGGCGCCACACCGCATTTCGAGTATGTCTGCGACTCGGTCACCCAGGGCCTGACCCGGGTCGCGCTGGACGCTTCGACGCCGGTCGCCAACGGGGTGCTGACCACCAACACCGAGGAGCAGGCGCTGGACCGCGCCGGGCTTCCGACGTCGGCCGAGGACAAAGGGGCACAGGCGGCCGGCGCGGCCCTGACCGCCGCGCTGACGCTGCGCGACCTGCGCGCTCGGTCGTGACGCCGCCGAACCGCGAGGCCTGGGATGTCGAGCTGCGTCCCCACCGCACACTGTTATTCATCTACGCCGCAGCGTTTCTGATCGCCGCGGCGCACATCGTGGTGGGCGTGTTGCTCAAGATAAAGTCCAGCGGCGTGATTTTTCAGACCGCCGATCAAGTGGCGATCGCCCTGCTGGGCCTGGTCATCGCCGGCGTCGTGTTGCTGTTCGCGCGGCCCCGCCTGCGGGTCGGGCCCGCCGGGCTGTCGGTGCGTAACCTCTTGGGCTACCGCCTGGTCCGGTGGCAAGACATCGTCGGTGTGTCGTTTCCGGCCGGTAGCCGCTGGGCGCGAATCGATTTGCCCGACGACGAGTACATCCCGGTGATGGCGATCCAGGCGGTCGATGAGGACCGCGCCGTGGACGCCATGGATACGGTGCGCTCGCTCGTGGCGCGCTATCGGCCGGACCTGCGCACGTCCTGAGCGGTGCGCGCTCGCGCGATGGCACGTGAGGCAGGGAAATTGTCGCCCCGAATCGACAGCACCAACCGGATAACTTAGGGTCGGGGTCAACTACGCCCGGTAAGACATGGAGTGACCCGATGAGGAAAGTCACTGTCACCGGAGGTGAAGTGGCGGCGCGGTACGTGGTCCTGCCGGTGCTCGCCGTCGCCGCCATGCTCGCCCCGGCGGTGGCGCACGCCGACCCCGTCGACGACTATGTCGACCGCAAGGGCAAGGCGGTGTGCGCCGCCCTCGACCAGGCCAAAACCGTGGGCGACATTTTCAAGCTATCCCTCAGGATCTCGCGCGAGACCGGGTTCAACATCAAGGACGCTGCCAGCGCGGTCGGGCAATCGGCGGCCACCGACTGTCCGTGGAATTCGGCGCTGGTCAGACAGGCCAGCGACTCGATGGCCACCCCGGGGTTAGCCGCCGGACCACTGATGCGGGCGGTCCCGCAGCCCGTCTGACCCGGCTACTAGCCTGGATGCGTGCCAGATCCCGCCACGTATCGCCCTGCACCCGGGTCCATTCCGGTCGAGCCGGGCGTGTACCGATTCCGGGACTCGCACGGGCGCGTCATCTACGTCGGCAAGGCCAAAAGCCTGCGCAGCCGCCTGACGTCCTACTTCGCCGACGTCGCCGGCCTGCACCCGCGAACCCGGCAGATGGTGACCACCGCGGCCAAGGTCGAGTGGACGGTGGTCAACACCGAAGTCGAGGCGCTGCAGCTGGAATACAACTGGATCAAGGAGTTCGATCCGCGCTTCAATGTCCGCTACCGCGACGACAAGTCGTACCCGGTGCTGGCCGTGACCCTCAACGAGGAGTTTCCCCGGCTGATGGTCTACCGCGGCCCGCGCCGCAAGGGCGTGCGCTACTTCGGGCCGTATTCGCACGCGTGGGCCATCCGCGAGACGCTGGACCTGCTGACCAGGGTGTTCCCGGCGCGCACCTGTTCGGCCGGAGTGTTCAAGCGGCACAAGCAGATCGACCGTCCGTGTCTGCTCGGCTATATCGACAAGTGCTCGGCGCCGTGCGTCGGCAGGGTCAGCGCCGAGGAGCATCGGCGGATCGTGGAAGACTTCTGCGACTTCCTGTCCGGCAAGACCGACCGGTTTGCCCGCGAGCTGGAACAGCAGATGAACGCCGCGGCCGAACAGCTCGATTTCGAGCGGGCGGCGCGGTTGCGTGACGACCTGGGCGCGCTGAAACGGGCGATGGAAAAGCAGGCCGTGGTGCTCGGCGACGGCACCGACGCCGACGTCGTCGCCTTCGCCGACGACGAGCTCGAAGCGGCGGTGCAGGTGTTCCACGTCCGCGGCGGCCGGGTCCGCGGGCAGCGCGGGTGGATCGTCGAGAAGTCCGGGGACCCGGGGGAGTCCGGGGAGGAACGGCTGGTCGAGCAGTTCCTCACGCAGTTCTACGGCGAGCAGGCCGAACTGGGCTTCTCATCCGACCAAGCCGCCGACGAATCCGCCAACCCGGTGCCGCGCGAGGTGCTGGTGCCGTGTCTGCCCTCCAATGCCGAGGAGTTGGCCAGCTGGCTGTCGGGGTTGCGAGGCTCGCGGGTCGCGTTGCGGGTGCCGCGCCGCGGCGACAAGCGCGCGCTGGCCGAGACCGTGCAACGCAACGCCAAAGAAGCGCTGCAGCAACACAAGCTGAAGCGGGCCGGTGACTTCAACGCCAGATCGGCTGCGCTGCAGAACATTCAGGACGCGCTTGGCCTGGCCGAGGCGCCCCTGCGCATCGAGTGCGTCGACGTCAGCCATGTGCAGGGGACCGACGTGGTGGGCTCGCTGGTGGTGTTCGAGGACGGCCTGCCGCGCAAATCGGACTACCGTCACTTCGCGATCCGGGAAGCCGCCGGTCGGGGACGCTCGGATGACGTGGCATCCATCGCCGAGGTGACCCGCCGCCGGTTCCTGCGGCACTTAAGCGATCAAGGCGACCGAGCCGCCCCGAATGTGCTTTCCCCGGAAGGAAAGTCACGCCGGTTTGCCTACCCGCCGAATTTGTACGTCGTCGATGGCGGTGCACCACAGGTCAACGCGGCCAGCGCCGTGCTCGAGGAGCTCGGCGTCAGCGATGTCGCGGTGATCGGCTTGGCCAAGCGGCTGGAAGAGGTCTGGGTGCCGTCCGAGCCCGAACCCGTCATCATGCCGCGCAACAGCGAGGGCCTTTACCTGCTGCAGCGGGTGCGCGACGAGGCGCACCGCTTCGCCATCGCCTACCATCGCAGCAAGCGATCCAAGCGAATGACCGCATCGGCGCTGGATTCGGTGCCAGGATTGGGAGAACATCGCCGCAAGGCGCTGGTGACCCATTTCGGATCGATAGCCCGCCTCAAGGAGGCCACCGTCGAGCAGATCACCGCAGTTCCGGGAATCGGCGTGGCAACCGCCACGGCGGTCCTCGAGGCGCTGCGACCCGAGCAACCCGAGGATGCCGAATGACGGGCCAGGGTGAGGTGGCCGAGGGCCATCCGGGCCCCCATGACGAAGGAGGCGCGGCCGACATCGACGTCGTCCTGGTCACCGGCCTGTCGGGGGCCGGGCGGGGTACGGCTGCCAAGGTGCTCGAGGACCTCGGCTGGTATGTGGCCGACAACCTCCCGCCCCAGCTGATCACCCGGATGGTGGACTTCGGGCTGGCGGCCGGGTCGCGGATCACCCAGCTGGCGGTGGTCATGGACGTGCGGTCGCGGGGCTTCACCGGCGACCTGGATTCGGTGCGCACCGAACTGGCCACCCGCAACATCACCCCGCGAGTGGTGTTCATGGAAGCGTCCGACGACATGTTGGTGCGCCGCTACGAACAGAATCGGCGCAGCCACCCGCTGCAGGGCGAGCAGACCCTGGCCGAGGGCATCGCCGCCGAGCGCAGGATGCTGGCCCCGGTTCGTGCCACCGCCGACCTCATCATCGACACCTCGACACTGTCGGTGCGAGGGTTGCGGGAAACCATCGAGCGGGCCTTCGGCGGCGACGCCGGCGCATCGACCAGCGTCACCGTCGAGTCCTTCGGGTTCAAGTACGGCCTGCCGATGGACGCCGACATGGTGATGGACGTGCGATTCCTGCCGAACCCGCATTGGGTGGACGAGTTGCGTCCCCTCACCGGCCAGCACCCGGCGGTGCGTGATTACGTGTTGAGTCAGCCGGGCGCCGCCGAGTTCCTCGACGCCTACCATCGAATGCTGTCCCTGGTCGTCGACGGCTACCGCCGGGAGGGCAAGCGCTACATGACGGTGGCAATCGGCTGCACCGGTGGTAAGCACCGCAGCGTCGCGATCGCCGAGGCGTTGATGCAGCTGCTTGGCCGCAACGCCCAACTCGGGGTGCGGGTGCTACACCGGGATCTGGGCCGCGAATGAGCTCACCGATAAACCAAGGCATCGTCGCGCTGGGGGGCGGGCACGGGCTGTACGCGACGCTGTCGGCGGCGCGCCGGCTGACCCCCCACGTCACCGCCGTGGTTACCGTCGCCGACGACGGGGGCTCGTCGGGCCGGCTGCGCAGCGAGCTCGGCGTGGTGCCGCCGGGCGACTTGCGGATGGCGTTGGCGGCGTTGGCATCCGACAGCCCGCACGGACGGTTGTGGGCGACCATCCTGCAGCACCGGTTCGGCGGCAACGGCGCCCTGGCGGGACACCCGATCGGCAACCTGATGCTCGCCGGCCTGTCCGAGGCGCTGGCCGATCCCGTCGCCGCCCTCGACGAACTCGGGCGCATCCTCGGCGTCAAGGGCAGGGTGCTGCCGATGTGCCCCATCGCGCTCCAGATCGAGGCCGACGTGTCCGGCCTCGAGGCCGACCCGCGCATCTTCCGGCTGATCCGCGGCCAGGTGGCGATCGCGACCACACCCGGCAAGGTGCGCCGGGTCCGGCTGCTTCCGGCCACCCCGCCGGCGACCCGGCAGGCCGTCGACGCCATCATGGCCGCCGACCTGGTGGTGCTGGGCCCCGGGTCGTGGTTCACCAGCGTGATCCCGCACGTGCTGGTACCGGGGCTGATGGCGGCGCTGCAGGCCACCACCGCCCGGCGGGCGCTGGTGCTGAACCTGGTTGCCGAACCGGGGGAGACGGCAGGCTTCTCGGTGGAGCGTCACCTGCACGTGCTGGCCCAGCACGCACCCGGGTTCACCGTGCACGACATCCTCATCGACGCCGAACGGGTGCCCGGAGAGCGGGAACGCGAGCAACTGCGTCGCACCGCAAACTTGCTACAGGCCGAAGTCCACTTCGCCGAGGTGGCCAGACCTGGTACACCTTTACATGATCCGGGCAAGCTCGCGGCGGCCCTGGACGGGGTCCTGGCGGGCCACACGGGCGCGGAAGCGCCAACCGTCACCGCCACCGCGGAGATTCGGGTCGACGAAAGTCCAGGACCGGCTGGCAGCGGACCAAGGGGTGACGACGCGTGGCGATGACGACCGAAGTCAAGGACGAACTGAGCCGCCTGGTGGTGAAATCGGTCAGCGCGCGCCGCGCGGAGGTCACGTCCCTGCTGAGGTTCGCCGGCGGGCTGCACATCGTCGGGGGCCGGGTGGTCGTGGAGGCCGAGGTCGACCTCGGCAACATCGCGCGGCGCCTGCGCAAGGACATCTTCGAGCTCTACGGCTACACCGCCGTCGTGCACGTGTTGTCGGCCAGCGGAATTCGCAAGAGCACCCGCTACGTCCTGCGGGTGGCCAACGACGGCGAGGCGCTGGCACGCCAGACCGGGCTGCTCGACAACCGGGGGCGTCCGGTTCGGGGGCTGCCCGCCCAGGTGGTCGGCGGCAGTATCGTCGACGCCGAAGCCGCTTGGCGCGGTGCCTTTTTGGCGCACGGCTCGCTGACCGAGCCGGGGCGTTCGTCCGCCCTGGAGGTCAGCTGCCCCGGCCCGGAGGCCGCGCTGGCACTGGTGGGCGCGGCGCGACGGCTCGGGGTCAGCGCGAAGGCCCGCGAGGTGCGCGGCGCCGATCGGGTGGTGGTGCGCGACGGCGAGGCGATCGGCGCGCTCTTGACGCGGATGGGCGCCCAGGACACCCGGCTCGTGTGGGAGGAGCGCCGGATGCGGCGCGAGGTCCGCGCGACGGCCAACCGGCTCGCCAACTTCGACGACGCCAATCTGCGCCGCTCGGCGCGGGCCGCGGTCGCGGCGGCCGCCCGGGTGGAGCGGGCGCTGGAGATCCTCGGCGACACCGTTCCCGACCATCTGGCCTCGGCCGGCACGCTGCGCGTCGAGCACCGGCAGGCGTCGCTGGAGGAGCTCGGCCGGCTCGCCGATCCGCCGATGACCAAAGACGCCGTTGCGGGCCGCATTCGGCGGCTGTTGTCGATGGCCGACCGTAAGGCGAAGGTCGAGGGCATCCCGGACACCGAGTCGGCGGTGACACCGGACCTATTGGAGGATGCCTGATCGAGGGCTACGGTCGGGTCATGAAACGGCTTTCGAGTGTGGACGCGGCGTTCTGGTCGGCCGAGACCGCAGGCTGGCACATGCACGTGGGTGCGCTGGCGATCGCCGATCCGCGTAAGGCGCCCGAGTACAGCTTTGCCCGGCTCCGCGAACTGATCATCGAGCGATTGCCGGAGCTGCCGCAGCTGCGCTGGCGGGTCACCGGGGCACCGCTCGGGCTGGACCGGCCGTGGTTCGTCGAGGACGACGACCTCGACCCCGACTTCCACATCCGGCGCATCGGCGTTCCCGCGCCCGGCGGGCGCCGCGAGCTCGAAGAGCTCGTGGGCCGGCTGATGTCCTACAAGCTGGACCGTTCCCGCCCGCTGTGGGAACTGTGGGTCATCGAGGGCGTCGAGGGCGGCCGGGTCGCCACACTGACCAAGATGCACCATGCCATCGTCGACGGTGTCTCGGGCGCCGGGCTGGGCGAAATCCTGCTCGACGTCACGCCGGAACCCCGACCGGCCCAACACGAGATGATCGGATCGCTGGTGGGATCCAAGCTGCCGAGCCTGGAACGGCGGGCGGTGGGTGCCCTGATCAACGTCGGAATCATGACCCCGTTCCGCATCGCCCGACTGCTGGAGCAGACGGTGCGCCAGCAGATCGCCGCCCTGGGCCTCCGCAGCAGGCCGCCGCACTATTTCGAAGGACCCGCGACCCGGTTCAACGCTCCCGTGTCCCCGCACCGACGGATTACCGGCTGCCGCGTCGAGTTGGCTCGGGCCAAGGCCGTCAAGGACACCTTCGGTGTGAAGCTCAACGACGTCGTATTGGCGCTGGTGGCCGGCGCCGCGCGCGAGTATTTGCAAAAGCGTGGCGAGTTGCCGCCGAAACCACTCATCGCGCAGATCCCCGTCTCGACCCGTAGCGACGAGAACAAGGACGACGTCGGAAACCAGATCAGCTCGATGACCGCATCCCTTGCCACCGACATCAAAGACCCCGGCGAACGGCTGCTGGCCATTCACGCCAGCACGCAGAGCGCCAAAGAAATGGCCAAGGCTTTGTCGGCGCATCAGATCATGGGGCTTACCGAAACCACCCCGCCCGGCCTACTGCACTTGGCCGCGCGCGCGTACACGGCCACCGGGCTGTCCCGAAACCTGGCACCCATCAACCTGGTCGTGTCAAATGTGCCCGGCCCGCCGTTTCCGCTCTACATGGCCGGGGCCAAACTGGACTCGCTGGTGCCGCTCGGTCCGCCGGTGATGGACGTGGCGCTGAACATCACCTGCTTCTCCTACACCGACTACCTGGACTTCGGTTTCGTGACGACACCCCAGGTGGCCAACGACATTGACGAAATGGCCGACCTCATCGACCCGGCGCTGATCGAGCTCGAGACCGCCGCCGCGGCGCTGCAGCAAGCGACTCAGTCGCGGCGCCGGTCATCGACCCGGCGCTGATCGGGCTCGAGACCGCTGCCGCGGCGCTGCAGCAAGCGGCTCAGTCGCGGCGGTCGGCCGAGTAGTTGGTCGCGTACACCCACGACAGGAACCGCGCCACCGCCTCGGCGGACCGGTGCGCGCGCGGGGAGCCGAAGATGTCGAAAGCGTGCTGGGCGTAGGGCAACTCGGCGTAGGCGACCGGGGACTTCGACACGGCCCGCAGTTCTGCGACGAACTCCCGCGCCTCGACGACCGGGATGAGGGAGTCGTCGGTTCCGTGCAGAACGAAAAACGGTGGCGCGTCCGGCCGTACGTACTGGATCGGCGAGGCGTCGAGATAGATGTGCCGGTGCGTGTCGAGTTTGCGTTTGACCACTAGCCTTTCCAGCACCTCGACGAACTGAGCGCGCCCGTCGGCATCGGTGGAGTACCAGTCGTAGCGGCCGTAGTACGGGGCGGCGGCCACCACCGACGTGTCGGCCTCTTCGAAGCCCGGCTGGAACTTGGGGTCGTTCGGGGTCAGCGCAGCCAGCGCGGACAGATGACCACCTGCGGACCCGCCGCTGATCGCGACGAAGTCGGGGTCCCCGCCGTAGCGGGCGATGTTCTCCTTGACCCACGCCAGCGCCCGCTTGACGTCGACGATGTGGTCGGGCCAGGTGTGCCATGGAGAAACGCGGTAGTTCATCGATACGCACACCCAGCCGCGCGAAACCAGATGGCTCATCAACGGATACGCCTGCGGACGGCGCCACCCGATCATCCACGCGCCACCGGGTACCTGCAACAGGACCGGCGCCTTGCCATCGCGCGGCAGATCGCTGCGCCGCCAGATGTCGGCCAGGTTCGCGCGCCCGTGCGGGCCGTAGGACACGATGTTCTGCTTGTCGACGAAGCGCCGCCGGGCCACGGTGGTGCGCAGCGGCAAATTGCGCCGCCCCCTGCGGGTCGGCTCGGTCGGCAGCGCGGCCAGCTCGTCGGCGTAATCGGATCCGAGTTGTTCGGTCAGTCCGGCTTCCAGCACCGGACCCGGGGTTGTTATACCGCGGTAGCGGATCATTCCCAGGATCGGCCACGACGCGGCCGTCAGGGCCAGCGCGAACTTTCCCTTCCGTCCGGCGAAATCGCCGCGGCGGCCGCGGCGCACGGCGTCCAGCATGGAGGCGGTGGCGCACAGGCCCGGTACCTCCGAGGTCGGCCAGCCGAACCAGAACACCAGCACCGAGGCGAAGGGATTCCGGCTGATCGGATGTAAGCCGTTGGCGGCGTTGACAAGTTCGAGCGCCGCGCGGGTCAGCGGTCTTGGAGTAAACACCCGCCGGCGGATCCATCCCAGCCTCATGAGCCGACCACCCGCGCCAGCAGTTCGTTGCGCAGTATCTTGCCGGTGCTGCCGCGGGGAAGCTCGTCGACTATCGCTATCTCGCGGGGCACCTTGTAGTTGGCCAGGTTCTCCCGGACGTGTTGCTTGAGCGTGTCGGGGGTGACGCTCTTGTCTCGGTGCCGGCCCGGGACCAGCACCACGAAGGCCGCCATCCGCTGACCGTACTGCTCGTCGTCCACGCCGACCACCACCGCCTCGGCCACGTCGGGGTGTGCGGCCAGGGTCTTCTCCACCTCGATGGGATAGACGTTCTCGCCGCCGGAGACGATCATCTCGTCGTCGCGGCCGACGACGAAGAGGCGCCCGTTTGCATCCAGGTATCCGACGTCGCCCGACGACATGAACCCGGCGTGGAAGTCCTTGGTGGCGCCCGAGGTGTAGCCCTCGAACTGGGTGTCGTTGCGGACGTAGATCGTTCCCACCTCACCGGTGGGTACCTCGTTGAATTCCGGTTTCAGGATGCGGATCTCGGTTCCTTCCGCGGGCCGACCCGCGGTGTCGGGGGCCGCTCGCAGGTCCTGCGGGGTGGCGGTGGCGATCATGCCGGCCTCGGTGGCGTTGTAGTTGTTGTAGATCACGTCGCCGAACTCGTCCATGAACGCGATGACAACGTCGGGGCGCATCCTGGACCCGGAGGCGGCGGCGAACCGTAATGGCTTGCCGTTGTACCGTTTTCGCATCTCGCCGGGCAGCTTCATGATGCGGTCGAACATCACCGGGACCACCGCAAGACCGGTCGCCCGATGGCGGTCGATGAGCTCGAGCGTCGCCTCCGGGTCGAACTTGCGCCGCGTGATCACCGTGCAGGCCATCGACGCGGCGAACACCAGCTGCGAAAAGCCCCACGCGTGGAACATCGGCGCCGCGATCACTATGGGCTCCTCGGCCCGCCACGGTGTACGGTCCAGGATCGCCTTGAGCGTGCCGATTCCGGCGTTGCCGCCGGACTGGTTGGCGCCCTTGGGACTTCCGGTGGTGCCGGAGGTGAGCAGGATCATCCTGCCCTTGCGGCCGCCGCGTGCGGGCTGTTGGCCGGTGTGGTCGGCGATCAGGCCTTCGACCGTCGTCTCGTGCGGCCCGTCGGTCCAGGCCACGATGCGGGTGGCTTGCGGTTTGTCGGTCAGCGCGCGGTCCACCGTCTCGGTGAACTCCTCGTCGTAAATGACGGCGTCGACGCCTTCGCGGCTCACCACGTCGGCCAGCGCCGGCCCGGCGAACGACGTGTTGAGCAGCACGACGTCGGAGCCGATCCGGTTGGCGGCCACCACCGCCTCGACGAAACCGCGGTGGTTGCGGCACATGACCCCGACTGCCTTCGGTTGGCCGGAGGGCAAGTTTTGCAGCGCGGCGGCCAACGCGTTGATCCGCTCGTCGAGCTGTCGCCAGGTGAGCGTGCCGAGTTCGTCGACCAGGCCCGGACGATCCGGGCAGCGCTGCGCCGCGCCGACGAAGCCCACGGTCATGCCCATGCCTTCGCGGCGCATGGCCGCCGCGATCTTCACGTAGCGGTCGGGTCGCATCGGCGCGATCACGCCGGCCCGCCTCAGGGTGTGGATGATGCCCAAGATGCCGGGGCCCTGGTTGATCCGAGATGCCATCGCTCGGCCCAGGATCGGGAAGCGGCGCTTGGCGGCCAGCTGGTCGAGGGCCTGCTGCATCACCGAGCGCACGTGCTCGTCGGCCTCGTCGAAGTCCGGGTCGTCGCCGAAGCGCGCGGTGATGTCGATGGGTTCGAGCACCCGCGTCACGATCTTGGTGGGCAGCGGCACGTTGGGCGGGATGGCGGCGCTGAAGCCGAACGGGAAACCGAACGACAACGGCAGGATGTCGCTGCGCAGCAGGCGCTTTACGCCAAGGCGCTCGGCGAGCCAGGTTCCGCGGGACAGGTACAGCTGGGTCTGCTGGCCGCCGATGGACACCGCGGGCACGATGGGCACGCCGGCTTCGATGGCCGTGCGGACGTATCCCCTGCGGCCGTTGAAGGCGATGACGTTCTCGGCGAAGGTGGGCCGGTACGCGTCGTAGTCGCCGCCGGGGAACACGATCACGACGCCGCCGGACCGCAGGGCCTTGGCCGCGTTCTCCCTGCTGGCCCGGATGTACCCGGTGCGCCGGAGCAGTTGCCCGGAGGGGCCGGCCATCAGGATGTCGTGGCTGAGCGTGTAGACCGGCCGGTCGTAACCGAACTTCTGGTAGAAGTCGACGCTGAAGATCGGAACGTCCATCGGGAACATCCCCCCGGAGTGGTTGCCCACCACGAGCACCCCGCCGGGTGGGAAGGAATCCAGGCCCTGCACCTCGGAGCGGAAGTACGTCTTCAAGATCGGGCGCATCACGCCCATCGCGCGCCGGGTCAGGCCGGGGTCGAATTTGTCGATGTCCCCGACGTCTGGCGTGTCGCTCACGTTGCTCCCGCTGGGCTCGGGCGAGGCTACTGTGCCGCGTCGAATCGATGGTAGCGACCGGGGTCCGGGCGCCGGTCACGGTGTTTCCGGTCACTTAGGCCTGGGCTTTTTGCTGGCGGGCCGTCAGCCGAGGGGGGTATTTCGTCTGACAATGTGGTGGCGGTCCGATCCGGGCGTTATGGTTACCGGGCCCGATGCCCACCGCGACCGAGGGGGACCCGATGAATTTGGCAGGTTTGCCCCAGGATGGCGGTGCTGGCTCTGTTTTCTTGCGCGGTTCGACCAGCGCCCGTGACCGGCGCGCGGGCAGATCCCGCGGCGCCACGGTCCGCTCCGAGTCGCGCCATGTAATGCCTCCGGGGCCGACGCCCGCATCGGCCACGGAGGCGCCCGCCGAGGGTCCCGCCGCGGCCGTGCGGGAAACGGCCGACCAGCTCCAGGCCGACTACTTCGTGCGTCTGCTCACCCAGAACCGCCGCCTCATCGACCACCGGATCGACGAATACCGGAAGGCGATCGCCGCCGCCGACGCCAAGGGCGACGCCGAAGGCGCCCGCGTCTTTCGGCGCATGACGCTCGGCGAGGAGCAAGACCGCCAAAGCCTCGACGGCATGATCGAGGGGTTGCGGCGGCGATTTTCCCGTCGGGCTCCGGGTGACGTTTCCCCGATCGCCCGGCGCGCGCCAGTCGCCGTGCGGTAAGTAGCGCTCTTTCCACGAATTCATCTCTCTCCCAGCAGGTTTCGTTTCGCATACACAGCCGGGGAAACTCCCGCATCGCGGTGTCGATACATTGGACCGGGAACTGGTTTCACAGCTGCAGCGAGGCGAACCATGGGATTCATGACACCGGAGCTTCCCGACGTCGACCGCGAGACCTGGCGGACTTTGCCCCGGGCGATGCGATTGCAGGTGGTGACCCGGCACTGGGTCGAACACGGCTTCGGCACCCCGTACGCGGTGTATCTCCTTTATCTGCTCAAGATCGCGGTGTACGTCGTAGCCCCCGCCGCGATCATCTCGCTGACCCCGGGCCTGGGTGGGCTGGGCCGCATCGGCGACTGGTGGACGCAGCCGATCGTGTACCAGAAAGTCATCATCTTCACGCTGCTGTTCGAGGTACTGGGCTTCGGCTGCGGATCCGGCCCGCTGACCGGCCGCTTCATGCCACCGATCGGGGGCTTTCTGTACTGGTTGCGCCCCAACACGATTCGACTGCCCGCCTGGCCCGGAAAGGTGCCTTTCACGAGCGGTGACACGCGCACCGTTGTCGACGTCGCCCTCTACGCAGTGGTGTTGGCCGGCGGCGTCTGGGCGTTGTTGTCGCCCGGCCACGGCGGTCCGGTCACCGCGGCGGGCGACGTCGGCCTGGTCGACCCCGTGCTGGTCGCGCCGACCATCGTGGCCCTGGCGCTGCTGGGCCTGCGCGACAAGACGATCTTCCTGGCGGCCCGCGCCGAGCACTACTGGCTGAAGCTCATCGTGTTCTTCTTCCCGTTCACCGACCAGATCGCGGCGTTCAAGATCATCATGCTCGGGTTGTGGTGGGGCGCAGCGACTTCGAAGCTCAACCACCATTTTCCGTACGTGGTGTCGGTTATGACGAGCAACAACGCGTTGCTGCGGGGCAAGCCGTTCAACTGGTTCAAGCACCTGCTCTACCTCGACCCGGTCAACGACCTACGACCCTCCTGGCTGCCGAAGCTGATGGCCCATGTCGGCGGAACCACGGCCGAGTTCCTGGTGCCGGGGGTGCTGGTGTTCGTCGCCGACGGGCACCCGTGGCGGTGGTTCCTGATCGGATTCATGGTGCTCTTCCACCTCAACATCCTGTCGAACCTGCCGATGGGCGTTCCGTTGGAGTGGAACGTGTTTTTCATCTTCTCGCTGTTCTATCTGTTCGGGCACTACGCCACGATCCATGCCGTGGACCTCCAGTCGCCGCTGCTGCTGGCCATTCTGATCGTCGCGCTTGCGGTCGTGCCGATCGCGGGAAACATGTTCCCCGAGAAGGTTTCGTTTTTGCCCGCGATGCGCTACTACGCCGGAAACTGGGCCAGCAGCGCGTGGTGCTTCCGGGCGGGCGCCGAGGACAGGATCGAAGCCCACGTCGTCAAAAGCTCCGCGCTGGTGGTCAACCAACTCGCCAAGCTCTACGACACGGCCACCGCCGAGATCATGAGCGACAAGACGGCGGCGTTCCGGGCGATGCACGCCCATGGCAGGGCCATCAATGGCCTGCTGCCGCGGGCGATAGACAACGAAGCCGACTACAGCATCCGCGAGGGCGAGATCGTCGCGGGTCCGCTCGTCGGCTGGAACTTCGGCGAGGGGCACCTGCACAACGAACAGCTCCTGGAGGCGGTGCAGCGCCGGTGCCACTTCGACGAGGGTGACGTGCGCGTCATCGTCCTCGAGGGCCAGCCGATCCACATCCGGCGACAGGCCTACCGCATCGTCGACGCCAAGGCCGGCGTGATCGAGGAAGGCTACGTCGACGTCAAGGACATGCTGACCCGCCAGCCGTGGCCGGAGGCCGGCGACGAGTTTCCCGTGCACGTCACGACGCAACGCAGCGCTCGATGACCACCGCGGTCGTCGTCGGCGCCGGACCCAACGGCCTGGCCGCGGCCATCCACCTCGCCCGGCACGGCGTCGACGTGCAGGTCCTGGAGGCTCGCGACACGATCGGCGGGGGAGCGCGCTCGGGCGAGCTGACGCTGCCCGGTGTCATCCACGACCACTGCTCGGCGTTTCACCCGTTGGGCATCGGCTCGCCGTTCTGGAAGCAGATCGACCTGCAACGCTACGGCCTGGCGTGGAAGTGGCCGGAGGTCGACTGTGCGCACCCGCTCGACGACGGCTCCGCCGGCGTGCTGTATCAGTCGATCGAACGGACCACGGCCGGGTTGGGGCCCGACGCCACCCGGTGGCGCCGCGCGATCGGGGGCCTTGCGGTGGGATTCGACGCTCTGGCCGAAGACTTGCTTCGCCCGGTGATCAACGTCCCGCGGCACCCGGTACTCCTCGCCGGCTTCGGGCCGCGCGCGCTGCTCCCGGCCACCGCGATGGCCCGCTGGTTTCGCACCGAGCAGGCGCGCGCGTTGTTCGGCGGCTCGGCCGCGCACGTCTACACCCGCCTGGACCGGCCACTCACCGCGTCGCTCGGGCTGATGATCCTGGCCAGCGGGCACCGGTACGGCTGGCCCGTCGCCGAGGGGGGCTCCGGTTCGATCACCCGGGCTTTGGCCGCCGCGCTGCAGGAGCACGGCGGGACGGTGACCACCGGGGTCAGGGTCGCCGGCCGCACCGACATCCCCGACGCCGACCTCGTCATGCTCGACCTCAGCCCGGCCGGGGCGCTGCAGATCTACGGCGACGTGATGCCCGGCCGCATCAAGCGGTCGTATCTGCGCTACCGCGAGGGGTCGTCGGCGTTCAAGGTCGACTTCGCCATCGAGGGCCACATTCCGTGGACCAACCCCGACTGCGGTCGCGCCGGCACCGTCCACCTGGGCGGCACGTTCGCCGAGATCGCCGACACCGAACGCCAACGCGCACAAGGCCGGATGCCGGCGCGGCCGTTCGTGCTCATCGGGCAGCAGTACCTGGCCGACCCGTCCCGCTCGGCGGGCGAGGTCAACCCGATCTGGGCGTACGCGCACGTACCGTTCGGCTACACCGGCGACGCGACCGCCGCCGTCGTCGACCAGATCGAGCGGTTCGCCCCGGGATTCCGCGACCGCGTCGTCGCGACCATCAGCAAAAGCACCGGCGAACTCGAGGCCTACAACCCGAACTTCATCGGCGGCGACATCATCGGCGGCGCCAATGACGGGCTGCAGGTCATCTTCCGCCCGCGCATTGCCGTCGACCCGTACGCGACCGGCGTGCCGGGTGTGTACCTGTGTTCACAGTCGACGCCGCCGGGAGCCGGCATCCACGGGCTGTGCGGCTACTACGCCGCCGAGTCGGCGCTGGGGTGGTTGCGCAAGCGGCGGTGACCTCGCCACGGGTCGCGGCGAGGTCCCCGTCGCCTGATCCCCTCGCACAGTCAAGTTGCCGGGTCGGCTCGCTGTAGCCAATACGTGATCAAGACTTGATCGAATTGCTCACGCGCCCCTGCACTTT
The DNA here is from genome assembly GCA_963785625.1 of uncultured Actinomycetota bacterium. Lineage (GTDB taxonomy): Bacteria > Actinomycetota > Actinomycetes > Mycobacteriales > Mycobacteriaceae > Mycobacterium. The sequence continues at coordinate 662,232 of CAWAWC010000007.1, forward strand.
CACTCTTCAGGGCACCCATACCATCACTATTACAATCACTATTACAACGACTATTACAACTATGTCATTTAAAGGGAATCGGAGCCATGCGGGCGGGTGTGCGGTGTGTTCTTGCGGTGATCGGGATCGCTGCGACCCTGGCTGTGGGGCCGGCCGGCGTAAGCCGGGCGGCGGTGAACCAGTCGTATAGGTTGGCCATCGCATCGGTGCTGCCGACGCGGGGCCAGGTGGTCGGTGTGGCGCACCCCGTGGTGGTGAGGTTCAGCACGCCCATCGCCAACCGACGTGCGGCCGAGCGCGCCCTTGAAGTCAATTCGGCGCCCGCGATGACCGGCAAGTTCGAATGGCTCGACAACGACTTGGTGCAGTGGGCTCCCGCCCGATTCTGGCCGGCGCACAGCACGGTGGCGCTTTCGGTGGGCGGCGTGGCCACTGAATTCCAAACGGGCCCCGCCGTCGTCGGCGTTGCCAGCATCTCGAATCACACGTTCACCGTGACCATCGACGGGGTCGAGGCGGGACCGCCGCCTACGCTACCGGCGCCGCACCACCGGCCCCATTGGGGAGAAGAGGGGGTGCTGCCGGCCACGATGGGTAGGCCGGAGTACTCGACGCCTACCGGCTCCTACACCGTCCTGGCCAAGCAACGCTCGGTGATCATGGATTCGAGCAGCGTCGGCATCCCTGTTGACGATCCTGACGGATACCGGATCCCGGTGGATTACGCCGTCCGTATCACCAACCGGGGCCTCTACGTGCATTCGGCTCCGTGGGCCGTCAATGCAATGGGGTTCGAGAATGTCAGCCACGGCTGCATCAGCCTGAGCCCCGAGGACGCCGAGTGGTACTACAACACGGTCAGCATCGGCGACCCGGTGATCGTGCAGGAGTAACCACGACGACGCCCACCAGCTTCAAGGCTTGATCCTGCAGGCTTTCTCACTGTGTTTACAGGCTTTCTCACTGTGTTTAGGTCGCCGGAATACTGGGCGTACGGGGCACCTCGCCGCTGATGACACGCGCACCCGGGAGGCGGTGAGGCCGCGCTGGCTGGGTGTTCCTCCCGGGTTAGGGCTTGACCCGGGAGCCGTCGTCACTTCATAAGGGACGGACCCGCTGCTGGCAACTCAGCGGGTCCGCACAAGCCGGGAGAGGGCCAGAAGGCGATCAGCCTCAGCCCGTAGGTCCGGGCGGAACCGGCTGGCCGGGCACGGGGCCGCCAGCCAGCGCCGAACCGGTCGGCGCACCCTTACCGGTCCCAGCCATGTCGATGATTGGAGCGCCAACCGGCACTGGCGCACCCACCGGAGCACCGGCCGCCACCGGCCCAAGCGCAATCAACGGAACACCAGCAGGCACCGGCGCAACCACCGGCGCACCGACAGGGACCGGCGCACCGATGGGGACCGGCGCACCGATGGGGACCGGCGCACCGATGGGGACCGGCGCTCCGATGGGGACCGGCGCTCCGATGGGGACCGGCGCTCCGATGGGGACCGGCGCTCCGATGGGGACGGGCGCGCCAACCGGTACCGGCGCACCGATGGGGATCGGGGCTCCGACCGGAACCGGCGCACCAACCGGGACCGGCGCGCCGACGGGCACGGGTGCGCCGACGGGCACGGGTGCGCCGACGGGGACCGGAGCACCGGCCGGCACCGGGGGCCCAAGAGCAATTAGCGGCGCACCGACCGGCACCACCGGAGCCGGCCCGGGCGCAACCAGCGGAACCCCAGCCATGGGGGTGAGCGGAGCGCTAGTCGTGCACACGCCGGCGGCGGGTGCCGGTCCGCCGGCCGGCGCCGGTCCGCTGGCGGGTGCCGGTCCGCCGGCCGCTGCCGGTCCGCCGGCGGGTGCCGGTCCGCCGGCCGCTGCCGGTCCGCCGGCGGCGGGTACCGGTAAGCCGGCCGCTGCCGGCCCGCCCGCCGCTGCCGCTCCGCCGGCGGCTGCCTCTCCGCCCGCGGCTACCGGTCCGCCGGCTGCCGGCGCGGCAACGTCGCCCGCCTGCCCCTGAAGGCACGCATAGCCGCCGGTTTTCAGCGGTACGGCTGCCGCATCCGGGCTCAACGCAATGGCCGCCCCGCACAACCCGGCGGTGGCAACCACTTTGAAGTTGAACCGATCGAAGACCGTCATCAACGTCGACTCCTCTTTAATCCGCCATCAAATTGTGCAGCAGCGCCGCATAGCCACTACTGCACTCGTGTCTAGCCGACCGACACAATTGTTAGCGGCCGATGCGCAACACGCGCCACGCCGCACCGCACTGTTTCCAAATGGTGACGTTCGGCCGGCGCTGGCCCCTTCGGAAGGAGCCGACCCGGCTTTTCAGAGCGGCAGAAGTCCAGCATTCTTACCGGCGGGGCGCGGTGAGTGTCACTGATCTAGGCTGACGGCAAAGCGCTCATAAGCGGACATCGAAAGGCAGGGAGAGGCACGTGACGGTGCGGGTAGGCATCAACGGCTTCGGTCGAATCGGCCGCAACTTTTACCGGGCCTTATTGGCTCAACGGGAACAGGGCCCCGGCAGTTCTGGGGCGGACATCGAGGTGATCGCCGTCAACGACATCACCGACAACCACACGCTGGCGCACCTGCTGAAATTCGACTCGATCCTGGGCCGGCTGCCCTACGACGTCAGCCTGGAAGGTGACGACACCATTGTGGTGGGTAACCACAAGATCAAGGCGCTGGAGGTCAAGGAAGGCCCGGCGGCAATGCCGTGGGGCGATCTGGGCGTCGACGTCGTCGTCGAATCCACCGGTCGCTTCAACGACGCGGCCAAGGCCAAAGGGCACCTGCAGGCCGGCGCCAAGAAAGTGATCATCTCCGCTCCCGCCACCGACCCTGACATCACCGTCGTCCTGGGCGTCAACGAGGACAAGTACGACGGCAGCCAGAACATCATCTCCAACGCCTCGTGCACCACGAATTGTCTTGCGCCGGTTACCAAGGTGCTCCAGGACGAGTTCGGCATCGTCCGGGGCCTGATGACCACCATCCACGCTTACACCCAGGACCAGAACCTGCAGGACGGGCCACACAAGGACCTGCGGCGCGCGCGTGCGGCGGCGCTGAACATCGTGCCGACCTCCACCGGGGCGGCCAAGGCGATCGGCCTGGTGATGCCCGAGCTCAAGGGCAAGCTGGACGGATATGCGCTGCGGGTGCCGATCCCCACCGGCTCGGTCACCGACCTGACCGTCGAGCTGTCCAAAGCCGCGGGCGCCGATGAGATCAACGCCGCGTTCAAGGCCGCCGCCGAGGGCAGGCTGAAGGGCATCCTGAAGTACTACGACGCCCCGATCGTCTCCAGCGACATCGTCACCGACCCGCACAGCTCGATCTTCGACTCCGGGTTGACCAAGGTGATCGACAACCTGGCCAAGGTCGTCTCCTGGTACGACAACGAATGGGGCTACTCCAACCGCCTCATCGACCTGGTCGCCCTGGTCGGCAAGTCGCTGTAGACCGTGACGACGTCCTCGTTGTTCACGCTTTCAGACCTCCTGGCCGAAGGGGTTTCGGGTCGCGGCGTGCTGGTGCGTTCGGACCTCAACGTGCCGCTCGGCGATGACGGCGCCATCACCGACCCGGGCCGGATCGTCGCCTCGGCGCCGACCTTGAAGGCGCTTCTCGACGCCGGCGCCAAGGTGGTGGTCACCGCGCATCTGGGGCGTCCGAAAAACGGGCCCGACCCGAAGTTGTCGCTCGCGCCGGTCGCCGCGGCACTCGGCGAGCAGCTGGGCCGGCACGTGCAATTGGCCGGCGATGTCGTCGGCGCCGACGCGCTGGCCCGTGCCGAGGGGCTCACCGACGGCGACATCCTGCTGCTGGAAAACATTCGCTTCGACCCCCGCGAAACCAGCAAGGACGACGGCGAGCGCCTGGCGCTCGCCCGGCAACTGGCCGAACTGGTCTCGCCGGGAGGCGCTTTCGTCTCCGACGGATTTGGGGTGGTGCACCGCAAGCAGGCCTCGGTGTACGACGTCGCCACCCTGTTGCCGCACTACGCCGGAAAGCTGGTGGCCGACGAGGTGCGGGTGCTCGAACAGTTGACCAGCTCGACCGAGCGGCCCTACGCGGTGGTCCTCGGCGGATCGAAGGTGTCCGACAAGCTCGGTGTCATCGAGCAGCTGGCGACCAACGCCGACAGCATCGTGATCGGTGGCGGCATGTGTTTCACGTTCCTTGCCGCGCAGGGATTGTCGGTCGGCAAGTCGCTCCTGGAAAACGAGATGATCGATACCTGTCGCCGGCTGCTGGACACCTATCACGACGTCCTTCGCCTGCCGGTGGACATCGTGGTGGCGGAGAAGTTCGCCGCCGACTCCCCGCCGGAGATCGTCGCCGCCGACGCGATCCCCGAGGACCGGATAGGTCTCGACATCGGGCCGGGATCGGTCAAGCGGTTCACGACGCTGCTGGCCAACGCCAAGACCGTCTTCTGGAACGGCCCGATGGGCGTCTTCGAGTTCCCGGCCTTCGCCGCGGGCACCAAGGGTGTCGCCGAGGCGATCGTCGCGGCGACCGGCAGGGGCGCCTTCAGCGTGGTCGGCGGCGGCGACTCCGCGGCCGCGGTGCGCGCCCTCGGCATCCCGGACGGCGACTTCTCGCACATCTCCACCGGCGGGGGCGCGTCGCTGGAATTCCTGGAAGGCAAGACACTTCCGGGTATCGAGGTACTGGGTCGGCCTCAGCCGAACGAAACCGAGTGATAGGGGACTCGTGAGCCGCAAGCCACTGATCGCCGGCAACTGGAAGATGAACCTCAATCACTTCGAGGCGATCGCGCTGGTGCAAAAAATCGCCTTCGCGTTGCCGGACAAGTACTACGACAAGGTCGACGTAACGGTCTTGCCGCCGTTCACCGACCTGCGCAGCGTGCAAACCCTGGTCGACGGCGACAAGCTACGGCTGACCTACGGCGCCCAGGATCTGTCCCGGCACGACTCGGGGGCCTACACCGGCGAGGTCAGCGGCGCCTTCCTGGCCAAGCTGGGCTGCAGCTTCGTCGTCGTCGGCCACTCCGAACGGCGCATCTACCACAACGAGGACGACGCGCTGGTGGCCGCGAAGGCCGCCGCCGCGTTGAAGCACGAACTGACCCCCATCGTCTGCATCGGCGAGCACCTCGACGTCCGCGAGGCGGGCAACCACGTCGACCACAACGTCGAGCAGCTGCGTGGATCGCTGGCCGGCCTGTCCGCCGAGCAGATCGGCACCGTCGTCATCGCCTACGAACCCGTGTGGGCCATCGGCACCGGCCGCGTCGCCAGCGCCACCGATGCCCAGGAGGTGTGCGCGGCCATCCGCAAGGAGCTCGCGGCGCTGGCGTCACCGCAGGTCGCCGAGACCGTACGGGTGCTGTACGGAGGGTCGGTGAACGCCAAGAACATCGGCGACCTCATCGCCCGCGACGACGTCGACGGGGCGTTGGTCGGCGGGGCTTCCCTGGACGGTGAGCAGTTCGCGACGCTGGCGGCGATCGCCGCCGGTGGGCCCCTTCCATAGGGCGGGGCCGTGACATCACGGCCGCACCGGTAGACTCGCGGTCATGGAATTGGCCCTGCAGATCACTCTGGTCGTCACCAGTATCTTGGTGGTGCTGCTGGTGCTGCTGCACCGAGCCAAGGGTGGGGGCCTGTCGACGCTGTTCGGCGGCGGTGTGCAGTCGAGCCTGTCCGGGTCGACGGTGGTGGAGAAGAACCTCGACCGGCTGACGCTGTTCATCGCCGGCATCTGGCTGGTGTGCATCGTCGGCGTGGAGCTTTTGATCAAGTACCGCTGACGTCTCGGCGGGCGGTTCACGCGATCCGCGCCGATACTGGGACCCATGGTCGAGGTTTCTGATACCGCGCTGGAACCGATCGGTGCCGTCCAACGCACCGCGGTCGGCCGCGAGGCGACCGAGCCGATGCGGGCCGACATCAGGCTGCTGGGCACCATCCTGGGCGACACCGTGCGCGAGCACGACGGTTCCGAGGTCTTCGAACTCGTGGAACGTGCCCGGGTGGAATCGTTTCGGGTGCGGCACTCCGAGATCGATCGCGCCGATATGGCGCGGATGTTCGAGGGCATCGACATCCACCGGGCAATCCCGGTCATCCGCGCGTTCAGCCACTTCGCGCTGCTGGTCAACGTGGCCGAAGACATCCACCGGGAGCGCCGCCGGGCCATGCATGTCGACGCCGGCGAGCCGCCGCAGGACAGCACCCTGGCCGCAACATATGCGAAACTCGATCGAGCACAGCTGGATTCGGCCACAGTCGCCGACGCGCTACGAGGTGCGCTGGTGTCGCCGGTGATCACCGCCCATCCCACCGAGACCCGTCGGCGCACCGTCTTCGTCACCCAACATCGGATCACCCAGTTGATGCGGCTGCACGCCGAGGGCCACACCGAAACCGACGAAGGTCGCAACATCGAATTCGAGTTGCGCCGCCAGGTCCTCACGCTATGGCAGACGGCGCTGATCCGGTTGTCCCGGCTGCAGATCACCGACGAGATCGAGGTGGGCCTGCGGTATTACCCCGCCGCCTTCTTCAAGGTGATCCCGCAGTTGAACGCGGAGGTTCGCGACGCGTTGCGGGCTCGCTGGCCCGCCGCCGATCTGCTTTTAGCGCCCATCCTGCAACCGGGTTCCTGGATCGGCGGTGATCGCGATGGAAACCCCAACGTGACGGCCGATGTGGTGCGGCAGGCCACCGGCAGTGCCGCGTTCACCGCGCTGTCGCACTACCTGGCCGAGCTCACCGGTTTGGAGCAGGAGCTGACGATGTCGGCGCGACTGGTCCCGGTCACGGCTGAGTTGGCTGCGCTGGCCGAGGGTTGCGAGGAGCAGGCCCGCGCCGACGAACCGTACCGGCGGGCACTGCGGGTCATCCGCGGCCGGCTCACCGCCACGGCCGCCGCCATCTTGGACCGGCAACCGCAGCACGAGCTCGACCTCGGCTTGCCACCGTATTCCGCCCCGTCCGAACTGCAGGCCGATCTGGACGCGATTGACGCCTCCCTGCGCACCCACGGCAGTGCCCTGCTGGCCGACGATCGGCTGGCACTGTTGCGAGAAGGCGTGCGGGTCTTCGGTTTCCATCTGTGTGGGCTGGACATGCGGCAAAACTCCGACGTGCACGAGGAGGTGGTCGGTGAGCTGCTCGCGTGGGCGGGAGTGCATGAGGACTACGGTTCGCTGCCCGAAGACGAGCGGGTCGCGGTGCTGGCGGCCGAACTGAGCACCCGCCGCCCGCTGGTCGGCGATCGTGCGCGATTGTCTGACCTGGCGCGCAGCGAACTGGGTGTGGTCAGGGCCGCCGCGCGGGCCGTCGAACTCTACGGTCCCGCCGCGGTGCCCATCTACGTCATCTCGATGTGCCGCTCGGTGTCGGACATCCTGGAGGCCGCGATCCTGCTGAAAGAGGCTGGCCTGTTGGACGCCTCGGGACCCCAACCGTATTGCCCGGTGGGCATTTCGCCGCTGTTCGAGACCATCGACGATCTGCACAACGGCGCGGTGATCCTGAATGCGATGTTGGAACTTCCCCTCTACCGGGCGGTGGTCGACGCGCGAGGCGGCTGCCAGGAGGTGATGCTGGGCTATTCCGACTCCAACAAGGACGGCGGGTATCTGGCCGCAAACTGGGCGGTTTACCGGGCCGAGCTGGCCCTGGTCGAAGTGGCCCGCAAGACCGGAATCCGGTTGCGGCTCTTCCACGGTCGCGGCGGCACCGTCGGCCGCGGCGGCGGCCCGAGCTATCAGGCCATCCTGGCCCAGCCGCCGGGAGCGGTGAACGGCTCCCTGCGCCTCACCGAGCAGGGTGAGGTGATCGCCGCCAAATACGCCGAGCCGCAGTTAGCGCGGCGCAATCTGGAAAGCTTGCTGGCCGCGACGCTAGAGTCCACGCTGCTGGATGTGGAGGGCCTGGGCGATGCCGCGGATCCGGCCTACACGGTGCTGAACGGGGTAGCCGCCCTGGCGCAGCGGGCGTACACCGAATTGGTGCACGACACACCGGGTTTCGTGGAGTATTTCATGGCGTCCACACCGGTCAGCGAGATCGGGTCGCTGAACATCGGGAGCCGGCCGACCTCACGCAAGCCCACCTCCTCGATCGCCGACCTGCGCGCCATCCCGTGGGTACTGGCCTGGAGCCAGTCGCGGGTGATGCTGCCGGGCTGGTACGGCACCGGGTCGGCGTTCGAGCAGTGGATCAAGGCCGGACCGGAGAGCGAAGCCGAGCGGGTGGGGACGCTGCACGACCTGTACGAGCGGTGGCCGTTCTTCCGCGGCTTGCTGTCCAACATGGCGCAGGTGCTGGCCAAAAGCGACCTGGGCCTGGCGGCTCGCTATGCCGGGCTGGTGGCCGACGAGGAGTTGCGGCACCGGGTCTTCGACAAGATCGTCGACGAGCACCGGCGGACCATCGAAATGCACAAGCTCATCACGGGCCAAGACGACCTGCTCGCCGACAACCCGGCGCTGGCCCGTTCGGTGTTCAACCGCTTCCCGTATCTCGAGCCGCTCAACCATTTGCAGGTGGAACTGCTCCGGCGCTACCGCTCGGGCGACGACGACGAGCTGGTGCAGCGCGGCATCCTGTTGACGATGAACGGGTTGGCGAGCGCCTTACGCAACAGCGGCTGACAGCGGGTCAGAGCACCGTCCGGTTCCGCAGCCTGTCGAGCATGCCGCGCACCGCGTGCTCGGTGGCCGACAGCGGCGACATCATCGTCTCGCCGATCTTGACCACGTCGTCGAGGCGCGCGACGACGGTCTCCACCGGTTCGACCAGCACGATGAGCCGCTTCGCGAGTTCGTCCAGGCTCGAAAGCGTGCCGTCCAGGTGGTCCAGGCCCTTCTCCATGCGCTCGACCGTGGCGTTGAGGGCCGACAGCGAACTGTTGAGCTCCATCATCGTTGTGCCCAGGCTATCGAGCACGTCCTCGACCTGCTCCACCGTCTTGTCCGCGTTCAGCGCAGCCTGGGTGAGGGTCTTGAGCCGGCTACGTTCGTGCCCGCTGCCCACGGTTCGGTCGGCCATGACTGCCATTATCACTCGGGGCGGGCGGGAAGTTTAGCCGCGGCCTCCTCGTCGAGCAGCCAAAGTGTGGTCTCGAGCCCGACAGCCCCGGCGGCCGGGACCGAAACCGGCGGGGCGCCACCGACGGCGGCGGCCACCGCGTCAGCCTTCCCCGCGCCGGACACCATCAGCCAGACCTCCCGGGACCGTTGAACCGCGGGTAGCGTCAAAGTGATTCGCTGGGGCGGCGGTTTGGGGGAGTCCTCGACCGCGACCACCATGCGGGTCGTCTCCAGCACGGCCGGGGTGTCGGGGAACAACGAGTTGATGTGGCCCTCCGGCCCCATCCCCAGCAGGTGGACATCGAAGTTCGGCACCGGTTGCCCGGGCTCGGCATTGGCCGCCAGCAATTGCTCGTAGGCCAGGGCCGCGGCCGCGAGATCGGTACCGAACTCGCCGTCACTGGCCGGCATCGGATGCACGTTGCTCGACGGAATGTCGATCCGGTCGAGCAATGCCTCGCGGGCCTGCTTGTCGTTGCGCTCGTCGTCGTCCTCGGGAACGTATCGTTCGTCGCCCCAGAACAGGTGCACCTTCGACCAGTCGATCTCGCGTCCCGCCGTGGTGAGGGACCGCAGGAGCGCGATGCCGTTGCTGCCGCCGGTCAGCACGATCAGCGCGCGGCCGCGCGCCGCCACGGCGGCCTCGATCGCATCGACTAGTCGACGAGCCGCCGCCGCGACAAGCGTCCGGCTCTCCGGAAAAATCTCGACGACCGTGCTCACACGTACTGCACCTGCTCAATTCCTTCGAGCGCCGAAAGGTAGATCTCGTCGGGATCCAGCCGCCGCAGGTCTTCGGCGAGGCACTCGCCGGTCTCCCTGCGCGCCAAGGGAACCAGGGCATCCGGCCTGGCGGTCCGGCTCAGCGTGGCCGTCCTGCCCTCCTGGGGCCGGCTCAGGACGATGGTCTCGCTGGTGCGTACCAACTCGACTTTCAGATCCCCGACCGCCCGGCGCACCGGGCCGTCGATCCGGCTGGCCAGCCAACCCGCCAGGATGTCGAGCGCGGGTTCGGTTTTCAAACCGGAGACCAGGGCCGACTCGATCGGTTCGTGGGGTGCCTGGTCGACGGCCGAGGCGAGCAAGGCGCGCCAGTAGGTGATGCGCGCCCAGGCTATGTCCGTGTCACCGGGGGTGTACCCATTGAGTCGGCTCTTGATCGCCGACAAGGGGTCGATGCCGTTGGTGGCGTCGGTGATGCGCCGAATCGCCAACTTGCCCAACGGGTCCTGGGCGGGCTGCGCGGGGGCGACGTCGGGCCACCAGGCCACCACTGGGATGTCCGGCAGCAGAAAAGGGATGACCACGCTCGCGGCGTGGCCGGACAGCGGCCCGGAAAGCCGAAGTATCACGACCTCGCTGGCGCCGGTGTCGCCGCCGGCGCGCAGTTGCGCGTCCAGGCGGGCTTCGTCGGCGTATGTGTCGCCCCGCATCGTGACGATGATCCGGCTGGGATGTTCGTGGCTGGCGTCGTTGGCCGCCTCGAGAGACTCCTCCAGCACGTCGTCGGTTTCCGGCGCGATGAGTAGCGTCAGCACCCGGCCCATCGTGACGGCGCCGGCCTTCTCCCGCAGCTCGTCGAGCTTCTTGTTGACGGCGGTGGTGGTGGTGTCCGGCATGTCGACGATCATCAGGGCCGCCGCCATTCCCGGCCGGTGCGGCGCAGCATCTCGAAGGACGACTCGGGACCCCAGGTGCCGGCCTCGTAGGGTTCCGGCTTACCCTCAGCCGCCCAGTTGTCGAGGACGGGATCCAGTATCTCCCAGGAAAATTCGACCTCCTCGTTGACCGGAAACAGGGACGGCTCGCCCAGCAGCACGTCGAGGATCAGCTGTTCGTAGGCTTCCGGCGACTCTTCGGCGAACGCGGAGCCGTAGGAGAAGTCCATGTTGACGTCGCGGACCTCCATCGCGGTGCCCGGAACCTTGGAGCCGAAGCGCAGCGTGATGCCCTCGTCGGGCTGTACCCGGATGACCATGGCGTTGGTGCCCAGCTCGTCGGTCATAGTGGCGTCGAACGGCAAATGCGGTGCGCGTTTGAAGATCAGGGCGATCTCGGTCACCCTGCGGCCCAGGCGTTTACCGGTCCGCAGGTAGAACGGCACCCCGGCCCAGCGGCGGGTGTCGACCTCCAGCGTGATGGCGGCGAACGTCTCGGTTGTGGAGTCCTTGGCGAACCCCTCCTCGTCGAGCAACCCAACCACCTTCTGGCCGCCCTGCCAACCCCCGGTGTACTGGCCGCGGCTGGTGGTCTCGTCGAGCGGTTCGGCGAGTTGAGTGGCCGAAAGGACTTTGATCTTCTCGGTCTGTAATGCCTTCGGATTGAAGCTCACCGGCTCCTCCATCGCGGTCAGCGCCAGCAGTTGCATCAGGTGGTTCTGGATGACGTCGCGGGCGGCGCCGATGCCGTCGTAGTAGCCGGCCCGTCCGCCCAGCCCGATGTCCTCGGCCATCGTGATCTGCACGTGGTCGACGTAGTGGGAGTTCCAGATCGGGTCGAACAGCTGGTTGGCGAACCGCAGTGCCAGGATGTTGCGGACGGTCTCCTTGCCCAGGTAGTGGTCGATCCGGAAGACCGCTTCCTCCGGGAAGACGGCGTTTACCGCCTGATTCAGGTCCTGTGCGCTTTCCAGGTCGTGGCCGAACGGTTTCTCGATGACCACCCGGCTCCACCTGTCACCCTGTGGGCGGGCCAAACCCGACTTGTTGAGCTGTTCGCACACCACCGGGAACGATTTGGGCGGGATCGCCAGGTAGAAGGCGTGGTTGCCGCCGGTGCCGCGCTCGGCATCGAGCTTGTCCAACGTCTCGGCGAGCCGGGTGAACGACTCGTCATCGTCGAAAGATCCTGGGACGAAACGGAATCCCTCGGCCAGCCGGTCCCAGTTCTCCTGCCGGAACGGTGTGCGGCAGTGGTCTTTGACGGCCTGGTGGACCACCTGGCCGAAGTCCTCGGTGTCCCAGTCGCGGCGGGCGAAGCCCACCAGGGAGAAGGTGGGTGGCAGCAGCCCGCGATTGGCCAGGTCGTAGACGGCGGGCATCACCTTCTTGCGGGCCAGGTCGCCGGTGACGCCGAAGATCACCATGCCGCACGGGCCGGCGATCCTGGGTAGCCGCTTATCCCGCTTGTCCCGTAACGGGTTTTGCCACTGTGCGGACTTGGTCGCACTCATTTGTTGGCGGAACCCAGCTGTCTCAGCGTTTCCTCCAAAAGCTCGGTCCACGAATCGACGAACTTGTCCACGCCTTCTTTCTCCAGCACCACGAAAACGTCGGTCAGGTCGACCCCGACCGCCTCCAGCTTGTCGAACAACTCCTGCGCGGCGCCTGCGGTGCCGGTGACCGTGTCGCCTTTGACGACACCGTGGTCGGCGACGGCGTCGATCGTCTTCTCCGGCATGGTGTTTACCGTGTTGGGCGCGACCAGCTCGGTGACGTAGAGGGTATCGGAGTAGTCGGGGTTCTTGACCCCGGTCGAGGCCCATAGCGGACGCTGCACGCGGGCTCCGTCGGCCTTGAGCGCCTCGAAGCGGTCGCCGCCCTCGAAGACCTCCTGGTAGGCCGCGTAGGCCAGCCGGGCGTTGGCCACAGCTGCCTGGCCGCGCAGGGCGAGTGCCTCCTCGGTGCCGATCTTCTCCAGCCGCTTGTCGACCTCGGTGTCCACGCGGGAGACGAAAAACGATGCCACCGAGTGGATCTTGGACAGGTCGTGTCCGACTTCCTTGGCTTTCTCCAACCCGGCCAGGTAGGCGTCCATCACCTCGCGGTGCCGTTCGACGGAGAAGATCAGGGTGACGTTGACCGAAATCCCATCCGCCAGAGCGGCGGTGATGGCCGGCAGGCCCGCCCTGGTGGCCGGGATCTTAATGAGCAGGTTCGGGCGGTCGACGATCTTCCACAGTTCGACGGCCTGCGCGATGGTCTTGTCGGTCTCGTTGGCCAGGCGCGGGTCGACCTCGATGGAAACCCGGCCGTCGACCCCGTCGGAGGCTTCCCACTCGCGCGCCAGCACGTCGCATGCGTTGCGGACGTCGTCGGTGGTGACGGTGCGGATGGTGGCCTCGACGTCGGCGCCCCGCTCGGCCAGCTCGGCGATCTGGCTCTCATAGGAGTCGCCTTCGGCGAGCGCCTTCTGGAAGATCGACGGGTTGGTGGTCACGCCGACGACGCTCTTGGTGTCGATAAGCTTCTGCAAATTGCCCGACTCGAGTCGTTCCCGCGACAGGTCATCGAGCCAAACGGATACGCCCGCGGCGCTCAACGCCGCGAGGTTGGGGTTCTGCGTCATCTGAATCAGCCTTTCTCAGTTATCGACTACCTGTTCCGCGGCGGCAGCGACGGCCTCGGCGGTGAAGCCGAATTCACGGAACAACGTCTTGTAATCCGCGGATTCTCCGTAGTGCTCGATCGAGACGATCTTCCCGGTGTCACCGACCAGCTTGTGCCAGCACTGCGCGATGCCGGCCTCGACGGCCACCCGGGCCGACACGGACGGGGGGAGCACGCTGTCGCGGTATTCCTCCGATTGCGACTCGAACCACTCCACGCACGGCATGGACACCACCCGCGCGACAATGTCCTTGTCCGCCAACAACTTCTGCGCCCCCACCGCGAGCTGCACCTCGGATCCGGTGGCGATCAACACGACGTCGGGCTCGTCGCCGCCTTCCGATCCGCCGGCGTCACCCAGGATGTAACCGCCGCGTGCGACCCCCTCGGCGTTGGTGCCCTCCAGCACCGGCACGCCCTGGCGGGTCAGGATCAGCCCCACCGGACCGCTGCCGTTGCCGCGGGCCAGGACCGTGTGCCAGGCGTAGGCGGTCTCGTTGGCGTCGGCGGGGCGCACCACCGACAGCTTGGGGATGGCGCGCAGCGCCGCAAGGTGCTCGATCGGCTGATGGGTGGGGCCGTCCTCGCCGAGCCCGATCGAGTCATGGGTCCACACGTAGATGGTGTCGATATCCATCAACGCGGCCAGCCGGACCGCGGGACGCATGTAGTCGGAGAACGTCAGGAACGTGCCGCCGTAGGCGCGGGTGGGACCGTGCAGCACGATGCCGGACAGGATAGAGCCCATGGCGTGCTCACGGATACCGAAGTGCAGCGTGCGGCCGTACCAGTGCGCGGTGTACTCCTTGGTCGAAATCGACGGCGGGCCAAAGGAGTCGGCGCCCTTCATGGTGGTGTCGTTGCTGCCGGCCAAGTCGGCCGAACCGCCCCACAGCTCGGGCAGTTTGGGTCCCACAGCGGAGAGCACCTCACCGGAGGCGGCGCGGGTGGCCAGTGCTTTGGACCCAGGTTCCCAGTGCGGTATGTCGGCGTCCCAGCCGTCGGGCAACTGCTGCGCGGTCAGCCGGTCCAGCAGCGCTTTGCGTTCGGGTTCGCGTTGCGCCCAGGCCTCGAAGTCTGCTTGCCAGCGGTCGTGGGCCTCTCTGCCGCGGGCGACCAGCCCCCTGGTGTGGGCGATGACGTCGTCGCGCACCTCGAACGTCTTGTCGGGATCGAAGCCCAGGATCTTCTTGACGGCCGCCACTTCGTCGTCGCCCAGCGCCGCGCCGTGCGCCTTGCCGGTGTTCATCAAGTTGGGGGCGGGATAGCCGATGATGGTGCGCAATTCGATGAACGACGGCCGGTCGGTGACGGCCTTGGCGTTCGCGATGGCCTCCTCGATAGCCGCCACGTTCTCGCCGCCCTCCACCTTCTGCACGTGCCAGCCGTAGGCCTCGTAGCGCGCCGCGGTGTCCTCGCACAGTGCGATGTTGGTGTCGTCCTCGATCGAGATCTCGTTGTGGTCGTAGAACACGATGAGGTTGCCCAGCTGCTGCACGGCCGCCAGCGACGACGCCTCCGAGGTCACGCCTTCTTCGATGTCGCCGTCGGAGGCGATCACGTAGATGAAGTGGTCGAACGGGCTGGTGCCCGGTTCGGCGTCGGGATCGAACAGGCCGCGCTCGTAGCGCGATGCCATCGCCATGCCCACGGCCGACGCCAGGCCTTGGCCCAGCGGCCCCGTGGTGATCTCGACGCCCTTGGTGTGCCGGAACTCCGGATGCCCGGGGGTCTTGGAGCCCCAGGTGCGCAGCGCCTCGAGGTCGGAGAGTTCCAGGCCGAACCCGCCCAGGTAGAGCTGGATGTAGAGGGTCAGGCTGCTGTGCCCGCACGACAGGACGAACCGGTCACGGCCCAGCCAGGTGGTCTCGTTGGGGTCGTGGCGCATCGCGCGCTGGAACAGCGTGTACGCGAGGGGGGCCAGGCTCATCGCCGTCCCCGGGTGGCCGTTGCCGACCTTTTGGACCGCGTCGGCGGCCAGCACCCTGGCGGTGTCGACCGCGACCGAGTCGATCTCGGCCCAGTCGTCGGGGCGGTGCGGTTGGGTCAGCGAGGAGATCTCTTCGAGTGTGGTCACAGACTCAGTCCTTGGGTCATCGAGCTGATCAAATCCCACCCTAGTGCGGGAGTGCCGGCTTCTGCAGTGCAGGTTTTGGGGTACCCACGGCGGGGCGCTGCGAAAAACAGTGAAAATTAGGCGTTGGTTGCCGGGGCTTTGCATTCCGTTTGGAAAACTCGGAAGAATCTTCGTGGATGGACCCTGCGGGCAGGCGACTGCGGGTGCGCGGTCTACCATCATGCGTAGTAGATGCTGCGCGCTAGTGCGATCCCGAGGAGTTGATGCGTGAGCGTTCGCGGGCGCGTCGCGCCGAGCCGAGTAGAGACTCGAGGGCAGGGCCGGATCCAAGGCACGGTGCTGGCCTACCTGGCGCTGACCAAGCCGCGTGTCATCGAACTTCTGCTCGTCACCGCGATTCCCGCCATGCTGCTCGCCCACCGCGGCACCGTGCACCCGCTGCTGATCGTCAACACCTTGGTCGGCGGGATGCTGGCCGCCGGCGGCGCGAACACGCTCAACTGTGTGGCCGACGCCGACATCGACAAGGTGATGAAGCGGACCGCGCGCCGGCCGTTGGCGCGCGCCGCGGTCCCGACACGGAACGCCCTGGTGTTCGGGCTGGTGCTCACCGCGGTGTCGTTCGGCTGGCTCTGGTGGACGACGAACCTGTTGTCGGGACTGCTGGCTATGGCGACGGTCGCGTTCTACGTGTTCGTCTACACGCTGCTCCTCAAGCGCCGCACGTCGCAGAACGTGGTGTGGGGCGGTGCGGCCGGCTGCATGCCGGTGATGATCGGCTGGTCGGCCGTCACCGGCACCATCGGCTGGCCGGCGTTGGCGATGTTCGCGATCATCTTCTTCTGGACGCCGCCACACACCTGGGCCCTGGCGATGCGCTACAAGGAGGACTACAAGCTGGCCGGCGTCCCGATGCTGCCGGCCGTGGCGACCGAGCGTCAGGTCACCAAGCAGATCCTGATCTATACGTGGTTGACCGTGTTGGCGACGCTGGTGCTCGCGCTGGCCACCGGCTGGCTGTATGCGGCGGTGGCGGTGGTGGCCGGGGTGTGGTTCGTGTTGATGGCCCATCAGCTGTACGCGGGGGTGCGCGCCGGCGAGCCGGTCAAGCCGCTCCGGCTGTTCCTGCAGTCGAACAACTACCTGGCCGTGGTGTTCTGCGCGCTGGCGGTCGACTCCGCGATCGCGCTGCCCACCCCATTCTGGGCCTGAGCCGAAGGGCGTTTCCGCTCCGCCGAGACCGGTGCGGCAGCTTTGAGCCGAACGGCATCCGTCATTAGAAACCGGGCGATTCAAACGTTCGCCGCCGCGTGCCGGTATCTGATCCAGACCCGGATCGCGGTGAGATCCCTCGATTTACCAACAACTTTCGAGTCCGAAATCGCACAAGCTCAGGGCTAATCGAAGTCGAAAGCCAGACAGCTCGCCCCCGGACCGATTTGCGGCACCATGCCTCGTGATATCGGATTTGTGCATAATAACGACCCATTTTGGCTGGCCACGAGCTTGAGGGAGGGCGTCTGGCATGACGTTGCGTGTCGTTTTCCAAGGCTTGGGCACCTCCTGTGCTTGCGGGCCGGGCGCCAGTCATGCCGTCGGTGGCGCCGTGGCGTCGCCGCATCTGCCCGCGACCGGCTGACGATGACCGCGCACATCTGGATGGCGTCGCCACCAGAGGTGCATTCGGCCTTGCTGAGCGTGGGCGCGGGCAGGACGCGGTGGCGCGCGGGTACGCCGACGAATACGCGGATTTGGACACGGGCATCGATCCGGGCATCCCCCCGGAGGCGGTGGCGTCCGACCGCGGCGCCGGGCCGATGGGGTTTGCCGGGACGGTCTCGAAGGAAGCCGCCTACGCGGCGGGCCTGACGGCGTTGACCGGCGATGCTTTTGGTGGCGGCCCGACGGTGCCGATGGTGCCGGGCACCTGGAATCCCGACAGGGATCCGGCCGCCCCGGAACGTTAGGGCAGCAACACAATCGAGCCGGTGGTCCTGCGGCCCTGCAGGTCCTCGTGGGCCCGGGCCGCTTCGGCGAGCGGATACAGTCCGCTGACCTCGACGGTGATGGCTCCGCTGGCGATCGCGTCGAACAGTTCGGTGGTGCGCCAGCTGAACTCGTCGCCCGTGCGGACGAAGTGCGCGAGCGACGGCCGGGTCAGGTACACGGAGCCGGCGGTGTTGAGGCGTTGCGGGTCGACGGGTGGGACAGGTCCGCTGGCGGCGCCGAACAGCGCCAGCGTTCCGCGCACGGCCAGGCTGGCCAGGCTGGCGTCGAAGGTGGTGGCGCCGACGCCGTCGTACACCGCCGCCGCCCCGGCGCCCCCGGTCAACGCCCGGATCTCCTGCCCGAACGCGGCAGCGTCCTCGGGGTAGGGGAGCACCTCGTCGGCGCCCGCCTGCCTGGACATCCGCGCCTTCTCGGGAGTGGAGACGGTGGTGATCACCCGGGCGCCGAGCAGGCTGGCCCACTGCGTCAAGATCAGACCCACGCCGCCGGCGCCGGCATGCACCAGCACCGTGTCGCCGCTCTGCACCGGATACACCGACTTCAGCAGGTAATGGGAAGTCAGGCCTTTCAGCAGCACCGACGCCGCCACCTCGGACGTCACGCCGTCGGGCACCTTGGCGGTCAAAGATGCCAGCGCCGTGGAGAATTCGGCATAGCTGCCGGACGCCGTGGCGGTGACCACCCGATCGCCCGGGCTGAAACCGTGGGCCCCTTCGCCAGTGTCGACGACGGTGCCGCACATCTCCAAGCCGGGGATGAAGGGCAACTCGCGTGGATACTGCCCGGAACGGAAGTAGGTGTCGATGTAGTTGACGCCGATCGCCTCGGCCTTGATCAGCACCTCGCCGGGGCCGGGCGTGGGTTCGGGTGCGTCGACGTAGCGCAGGACCTCGGGGCCGCCGGTTTCGCTGATTTCGATTGCGTGCATGCGATTATCATGCCCGGACATGAAGCTCGCCCGGCCCGACGTCTTCCACCCCCGCATCGTGCTGGCGGGTTGTTCGGGGCTGGTCACCGGTGATGGGGACGACGCCGGCCTGGTCGGCGCGCTGCGACATCGCGGCCTGCACGCCCGCTGGCTGGCGTGGGACGACCCGGAAACTCACCGCGCGGATCTGGTGATTCTGCGGGCCACCCGCGACTACGCGGAGCGGCTCGACGACTTCCTGGCCTGGACCACCGGCGTCCGCAACCTGCTGAACGCGCCCGCCGTCGTCGCCTGGAACGCCGAACGACGGTATCTCGGCGACCTGGCCGACCGGGGGGTGCCGGCGGTGCCCGGTGAGGTCTTCGCGCCCGGTGAACGGGTCCGCTGGCCGCGCACCGGTCGCGTCTTCGTCAGCCCGATGGCCGGCACCGGAAGCCGTCGGTGTGACGACCGGCCGGCGGCCACGGCCTATGCCGCCGACCTGCACGCCGCCGGGCACAGCGTGGTGGTGCAGGCGTGCGCGACGGCCGGGGAAACGGTGCTGATATTTCTCGGCGGCAAGCCGTCGCACGCATTCATCAAGCGGGACAGCCTGATTCAGGTGGATCCCGACTTCGAGGTCTGGGACGCCGGCGCCGCCGCGTTGGACGCTGCGGCCGCTCACGTGGGCATCGACGTGGCCGAACTGCTCTACGCGCGGGCGCATCTGGTCGGCGGCCGGTTGCTCGAATTGCAGTTGGTGGATCCGTCGCTGGGCTGGCGGCACCTGGACGCCGACACTCGCGATCTCGCCCAGCGCGAGTTCGCGCTGGCCGTGGAGTCAGCGTGCGAGCGGCTGGGGCTCGGCCCGTTCTCGCATAGACGCCCATAGCGCCGCGGTGGCCGCCGTGCATGCCGCGGCACCGGCCACGTGGACCGCGACCAGGGCGGCGGGCACCCCGGCGAAGTACTGCGCGGTGCCCACTGCGGCCTGCGCGCACACCAGCGCGACCAGCACGCCCAGCCGCAGCAGGATCGCGCGGGCGGCGCGCACGGCCACCAGCCCGAAGCCCAGGCCCACGAGCAGCGCCAGATAGGCGACCAGCAGCGACGAATGCATGTGTACCAGGGTGGCGACCTCGACCTGCAGCCGCGGCACCGTCCGGCTGGCGCTCCGGTCGCCCGCGTGCGGGCCGGCGGCCGTCACCAGCGTGCCGGTCACCAGCACCGCGGCCAGGTTCAGCCCGGTCAGCGCCGTCAGCGCGCGCAGCGGCTTGGCCACTCGGGGGTGCACCACTCCGTTGTCGGGCTCGCCGACTTTGACGTACAGCAGCACCGACAGCCACACCATCGCCATCGACGTCAGCAGGTGAATGGCCACCGTCCACCAGAGCAGGCCGGTGCGCACGGTGATACCGCCGATCACCGCCTGTACGACCGTCGACGCGGGCATCAGCCACGCGTAGACCAGGACCTCGGCGCGCCGCCGGGCCCGGGTCACGGCCAGCACCGCCAGCGCCGCGGCGATGACCACCGCGATGCTGATCATGCGGTTGCCGAACTCGACGGCCTGGTGGATGCGCGGCACCTCGGCGTGGGCCACCGGGGTGAAGCTGCCCGGAAAGCACTGCGGCCAGGTGGGGCACCCCAGCCCCGACGCGGTGACGCGGACGATCGCGCCGGTGACCGCGATGCCGCCCTGGGTCAGGACGACGAGGGCGGCGATCAGCCGCTGGACGCGCAGGCTCGGGTCGGGAAACAGGTCCACCAACCGCAACAGCGCTCGTCCAACCACGGCCCGATCGTAAGCCAACGAAAACTACGGGCCGTAGTAAGGAGTGGCTGTCAGTAAGGAGTGGCTGTCAGTAAGGAGTGGCTGTCACCGAGACCGCAACCACGCACACGTCCGTCGGCGTGTCGTCTGCGTGGGTTCAGTGTCGGGTGACGCCGGACGTCAGGTGAACCGGAACCAGCGCAGCGCCGCGAGCGCGGCCAGCGCCCCCCACGCCGCCAGGACGACGACCCCGAACCAATCCACCGAAAGGCTCATCGCCCGCGAGAGCGCCTCGGTGAGCGCGCCCGACGGGGTGACCCGCGCCGCCCACTTGACCGCTGTCGGGATCATGTTTGTTTCCACGGTCAGCGCGCCCAGGCCGGCGAACACGAACCACATCAGGTTGGCGACCGCGAGCACGATCTCGGCGCGCAGTGTCCCGCCGAGGAGCAGACCCAGGGCCGCGAAGCCCGCGGTGCCCAGCGCGATGACCGCCGCACCCAACACCAGCGCCGCCGGGGCGGGACGCCAGCCGAGCGCAAACCCGATGGCGCCCAGGATGATTGCCTGCAGAAATACCACGGCCACCACCGCCATCGACTTACCGGCGATGATTCCCCACACGGGCAGCGGGGTGGCCCCGAGCCGCTTGAGCGCACCGTAGCGGCGATCGAAAGCGACCGCGATCGCCTGCCCGGTGAAGGCGGTGGAGATCACGGCCAGCGCCATGATGGCGGGCACGAACGTCGCGGCGCGATTGCCGCCGAACGAGCCGAGCGGCAGCAGCGTGAGCCCGACCAGCAGCGTGATCGGGATGAACATGGTCAGCAGCAGTTGTTCGCCATTGCGCAGCAGCAGCTTCAGCTCCAGGCCGAACTGGGCGGCGAGCATCCGGGGGATGGCATTCGGGCGCGGGTCCGGGGTGAAGGTGCCCGGCGGGAAGACGTTCGTTTCTGTCACGGCCGCAACCTCCTGCCGGTCAGGTCCAGGAACACGTCCTCGAGGCTGCGCTGCTCGACGCGCATGTCGGTGGCCAGCACGTCGATCTGTGCGCACCAGGCCGTGACGGTGGCCAGCACCTGGGGGTCGACGGGGCCCTCGACCAGGTACTCGCCCGGCGTCACCTCGGTGGCCTTATATCCCTCCGGCAGGGCGGCGGACAGCAGCGACAGATCGAGCCGCGGCGGCGCGCTGAACCGTAATTGGTCCTTGGCGCCGGTACGCGTCAGCTCCGCCGGTGTGCCGGCGGCCACCGTCTCCCCGTGGTCGATGATGACAATCCGGTCGGCGAGCTCTTCGGCCTCCTTGAGCTGGTGGGTGGTCAGCAGCACCGTCACGCCGTCGCGGCGCAGTGCGTCGATGAGCTCCCACACCAGCAGCCGCGCGTGCGCGTCCATGCCGGCGGTGGGTTCGTCCAGAAACACCAGTTCCGGACGACCCACCAGCGCGCACGCCAGTGCGAGCCGCTGCTGCTGCCCACCGGATAGCCGCCGGTAGGTGGTGCGGGCGGCATCGGTGAGGCCCAGGGTGTCGAGCAGCCACGCCGGGTCCAGCGGGTCGGCGGCGTAGGCGGCGACCAGGTTGAGCATTTCCCCGGCGCGCGCCGCCGGGTAGCCGCCCCCGCCCTGCAACATCACCCCGATGCGGGCGCGCAGGCGGGCGTTGTCGATGATCGGGTCCAGCCCGAGCACCTGGATGGTGCCGGCGTCCGGGCGTACGAAGCCCTCGCACATCTCGACCGTCGTGGTCTTGCCGGCGCCGTTGGGGCCCAGCAGGGCCAGCACCTCGGCGGCATGCACATCCAGGTCGAGACCGCGGACGGCCGTGATGGACCCGTATTGCTTGCTGACCCCGCGCAGCCTGACGACCGTGGCGGGGGCGTTCGGGGCCGAGCTCACGTGGAGTCAGCGTAGGCGTCAGGTGCCTCGGCCGGTCGTGGGGTGTCGGGAGTCTCACGAGCCGCGGCCGTGACGGCCTGGCTGTTCGGCACCTGGGTGTCGGCGGGGAGGCCCCGCCACGGCAAGCGGGTGTAGGTCAGCGCGATGAACACCGCGACAATGGCGGTGCTGGCCAGCGTGGCGTCGACGATCTGGAACAGCGCGAAACGGTCCCCGTTGGCCGTCGGGCCGAAGATGCCGACGACGAGGGTGATGACGATCGCCGCCACCCGGAAGCCGGGTCGGGTCGCCCAGGCGGCCAGCGGGATGATGGCCCACAGCAGGTACCAGGGCTGGACGACGGGAAACAGCAGCACGGTGACGCCGAGCGCGACGCCCAGGCCGCCGACCGGGTGCAGCCGGCCGCGGAAGACGGCCAGCAGTAGCCAGGTCACCACCACGGTGATGATCAGCACGCCGATGCCACGGGTCAGGCCCAACACCGCGGTGGTGTGATCGCCCAGGCCCAGCATGATGCCCACTTGTCCGGTGCCCAGCGCCAGCAGTGTCGGAGGTGACATCCAGCTGCGCACCACGTTGGCGGTGCCGAGCGTGTAGATCCAGCCGAAGCCGAGCCTGCTGGCCCAGCCGACGAGCGCCATCACACTCAGCGCCAGCGCCGCCATGGCGCCGCCGGACAGCAGCAGGGCTTTCAGGGTGCCCCCGCAGCGGTAGGCCAGCGCCATCGTGACGAATCCCAACGCCAGCAGCGACGGCAGCTTCACCTGTGACGACAGCGTGATCAAGATCGCACCCCCGAGCAGCATGAGCAACGGCTCCCAGTCGGGGCCCGGTTTCCACGAGGTCGGCAAAAAGCGCGGCGAGCGCGATGAGTCGAGGCCGCGCAGCGCGTACTCCACCCCGGCCAGCATGAGCCCGAGCATCAGCGCCTCGTTGTGGATGCCGGCGACCAGATGCATGATCAGCAGCGGATTGGCCGCGCCCAGCCACAGCGCGCTGACCTCGGCGACCCCGCAGCGCCGGGCCAACCGTGGGGTGGCCCACACGATCAGGGCCACGCCGACCAACACCACGAGCCGATGACAGAGCACGGCGGCGACGATGTTCTCCCCGGTCAGGATTGAGATTCCGCGCCCGATCCACAAGAACAGCGGGCCATACGGCGCCGGCGTGTCTCGCCAAAGGCTGGGGACCGACAGGGTGAACACGTGGGACAGGCCGAGCCCGGACGCGGGACCCACCCGGTAGGGGTCGAGTCCTTCCAGGGAGATCTGGCTCTGCGCCAGGTAGGAGTAGACGTCCTTGCTGTACATCGGGGGCGCGGGCAGGAGCGGCAGGATCCACAGCAGCAGGGTGCGGTCCAGGTCCCCCCGCGACATCTTTCTGCCGCCCAGCGCGAATCGGCCGAGCATCAGCCAGGCGAGCGTCATCATGACCGCCCCGGTCGTGGTCATCGTCAGCGACACGGTCTGGATCCGGGACGGCAGGTTGAGCAACCGAACCCCGAACGTGGGGTCCTGAACGACCGGCCGCGCACCGGCGCCCAACGCGCCGATCGCCATCAGCACCGTGCCGGTGGCGCCGAACAGGCGGGTGCGGCGAAGTGCGGTGAGCTCCGCGGGGTTTAGCGGCGAGCCCACGGCCTGCTCGTCGCCATGCAGACTGGCGATCGACGAGCTCAGCGAATGATGGCGGGCTGCCATCAGAGCAGCGTAGCCGCATGTCAGAAACCGCCGGGGTGGTGTTCGCGGTGTGATCAGTGCAACGTCTATGGAGGGCACCCTTGCTAGACCGATCCCTGGAATTGCGTCATACTGGTGTTGTGAAAATCCAGACGAGCCACCAGGCTGCCGCTGCTGGCGCAGTCGGTGCAGCGGTGTCGGATGGTCACACCCGTCGCGCCGTCGTGCGGTTGCTGCTGGAATCCGGATCGATCACCGCCGGCGAGATCGGTGACCGGCTGGGCCTGGCCCCCGCCGGTGTGCGGCGTCATCTCGATGCGTTGATCGAGGCGGGCGACGCCGAGTTCACGGCTGCCGCGGCATGGCAGCAGGTGGGCCGCGGGCGCCCCGCGAAGCGTTTCCGGTTGACCGCGGCGGGCCGGGCCAAGCTCGACCACGCCTACGACGACCTGGCGTCGGCGGCCATGCGGCAACTGCGGGAAATCGGCGGTGAGAATGCCGTCCGGATGTTCGCCCGGCGGCGCATCGACACGATCTTGGCCGATGTTGCACCAGCCGACAGCGCCGAGGACGCCGATGTCGAGGCGGCCGCCGAGCGGGTCGCCGGTGCGCTGACCAAAGCTGGCTACGTCGCGACCACCACACGGGTGGGCGGACCGATCCACGGCGTGCAGATCTGCCAGCATCACTGCCCGGTGTCCCATGTCGCCGAGGAATTCCCGGAGTTGTGCGAAGCCGAGCAGCAGGCCATGGGCGAGGTACTCGGGACCCACGTGCAGCGGTTGGCGACCATCGTCAACGGAAATTGCGCCTGTACTACCCACGTGCCGCTCACGCCGGCGCCCGGCCCGCGCCCACACACCACGAGCATCAAAGGAGCGTCCCGATGACACTCACGCAAGAAGCCACCAAGTCACCGGAGCCTGGGGTCGAGCCGTTGACTCAGCAGCAGGCGATCGACTCGCTGGGCAAGTACGGCTACGGCTGGGCGGACTCCGACGTCGCAGGCGCCAGCGCGCAGCGTGGGCTTTCCGAGGCGGTTGTCCGCGACATCTCCGCGAAGAAGAACGAGCCCGAGTGGATGCTGCAGAGCCGGCTGAAGGCACTGCGCATTTTCGACCGCAAGCCCATGCCGCGCTGGGGCGCCAGCCTCGAAGGTATCGACTTCGACAACATCAAGTATTTCGTGCGCTCCACCGAGAAGCAGGCCGCGAGCTGGGATGAGCTGCCGGAAGACATCCGCAACACCTATGATCGGCTGGGCATCCCGGAGGCCGAAAAGCAGCGGTTGGTTGCCGGTGTAGCTGCCCAGTATGAATGTCTGGCCGGTGAAACCTTGGTGTGGACCGCCAACCGCGGGCAGGTGCCGATCAAGGAGGTCGAGTTCGGCGATCGGGTGTTCGCGTATGACGAGGATGCCGAACGGTTCGTTGTGGCCCCCGTTAAGGCGTCTGCGCAGACCGATACCCGGTTGACCTACGCAGTAAAGACGACGCGGCGCAGCATCCGCGCGACCGACAACCACCCGATGCTGGTATTGCGTGACGAGCGCAAGGAGGGTCGTCAGCGCCGTCGGTACGCCCGGCGGTGGGTGACTGTCGGCGAGATCAAGCCGGGCGACTTCATCGCTGTGCCGCGGAGTATCCCCGATTTCGGTGTGGCGGCCCAACTTCCGAGCATTGCCGGGTTATCAGCTCCTGCGGCGAGTTCCGTCGACCTGATGTGGCTGCTGGGCCTTTACATCGGTGATGGCAACCTGCACCTCTCGACGAAGACCTACCGCGTCCAGTTCGCCATTCCTGCAACAGATGTCGAGTTGCGTGCTGAGTTGTCCGGGGTCATCGACGACCTGTTTGGACTGCGTTGCATCGAGGCCGACGAGTACCGCGTTGTCGTGAACTCCAAGGCACTGACCGAGTGGATCGTAGCGCTGGGCTTCGGCGGTCTCTCGCTGACCAAGCGCGTGCCGGACTGGGTTTACGGTTTGCCCCGCGATCAACGACTGGCCTTCCTCGGCGGCTGGGTCGACGCCGACGGATATGTGGGGCCGGCGAGCACCGGTTCGGTCTTGCTGACCTGCGCCAACGAAGCGTTGCTCGGTCAGGCCCGCGAACTGGCCGAACTGTCCGGTCTCCGCGCGGGTGGGCCGTGGTCGTTCACCCAGCCCTATCGGCACGCCCCAGGCCGCATCCAAATCGCATGGAGGCTAGGCATTTCCGGTGAATTCGAGCGGCTGGGGTGCCGCAACCCGAAGCGGACCGACCGCTTCGGCCTTCGCCGCTACATGCATTCGTCCAACAGCTCGCGCGGGACGACGATTCGGGCACACACCAACGAATGGCTCGGCTTTGAACGGGTGAAATCCATCGAACCGTACGCCGTCGAGCCGGTATACGACATCGAGGTCGACGGTCCGCACAACTTTGTGGCCGAAGGTCTGGTGGTGCACAACTCCGAAGTTGTCTACCACCAGATCAGGGAGGACCTAGAGGCCCAAGGCGTCATCTTCCTCGACACCGACACGGGTTTGCGGGAACACCCCGACGTCTTCAAGCAGTACTTTGGCACCGTGATCCCGGCCGGAGACAACAAGTTCTCCGCGCTGAACACCGCCGTCTGGAGTGGTGGGTCGTTCATTTACGTCCCGCCCGGCGTGCACATCGACATCCCGCTGCAGGCCTACTTCCGGATCAACACCGAGAACATGGGCCAATTCGAGCGGACGCTGATCATCGTCGATGAGAACGCTTACGTTCACTATATCGAGGGCTGCACTGCTCCCGTTTACAAGTCGGATTCGTTGCACTCTGCGGTGGTCGAGATCATCGTAAAGCCCAGTGGCCGTTGTCGTTACACCACCATCCAGAACTGGTCGAACAACGTCTACAACCTGGTCACCAAGCGGGCCCGCGCCGAAGCCGGGGCCACCATGGAGTGGGTCGACGGCAACATCGGGTCCAAGGTGACCATGAAGTACCCGGCGGTCTGGATGACCGGCGAGCACGCCAAAGGTGAGGTGCTGTCGGTGGCATTCGCCGGTGAGGGCCAGCACCAGGACACCGGCGCCAAGATGCTGCACCTGGCGCCCAACACGTCGAGCAACATCGTGTCCAAGTCGGTGGCCCGCGGCGGCGGCCGCACCTCCTACCGCGGCCTGGTGCAGGTGAACAAGGGCGCACACGGATCACGCTCCAGCGTGAAATGCGATGCGCTGCTGGTCGATACGATCAGCCGCAGCGACACCTACCCGTACGTCGACATCCGCGAGGACGACGTCACGATGGGCCATGAGGCCACCGTGTCGAAGGTCAGCGAGAACCAGCTGTTCTACCTGATGAGCCGTGGGCTGACCGAGGACGAGGCGATGGCGATGGTGGTGCGCGGCTTCGTCGAGCCGATCGCCAAGGAACTGCCCATGGAGTACGCCCTGGAGCTCAACCGGCTGATCGAGCTGCAGATGGAAGGCGCGGTCGGCTAGTGGTCAACGCCAACCTCACTGAAGCTGTCGAAGGGATCGCCGCCAACAAAGCCGAACAGTTCACGTCCTTCGACGTCGACGCCTTCGAGGTCCCCGGCGGACGCGACGAGATCTGGCGGTTCACCCCGCTGCGGCGGCTGCGCGGCCTGCACAACGGTTCCGCGGTGGCCACCGGCAGCGCCGCCATCACCGTCAGCGACCGGCCCGGGGTCCGGGTGGAAATCGTTCGGCGCGGCGACAAACGACTCGGTCAGGGCGGCGTGCCCGCCGACCGCGTTGCCGCCCAGGCCTTCTCTTCGTTCAATAAGGCGACACTGATCACGTTCGAGCGCGAGACGCAGACCGGCGACCCAGTCGAGATCGTCGTCACCGGCCCGGGTGAGGGTGCGGTGGCCTACGGGCACCTGCAGATCCGGGTGGAAGAGCTCGCCGAGGCGGTCGTGATCATCGACCACCAGGGCAGCGGAACCTACGCCGACAACGTCGAATTCATCGTCGGCGACGCCGCGCGGCTGACCGTGGTGTGGATCGCCGACTGGGCCGACGACGCCGTCCACGTCAGCATGCATCATGCCGCGCTCGGCAAGGACGCGGTACTGCGGCATGCCGTAGTCACGTTGGGCGGCGAGGTGGTGCGGATGTCGGCCCATGTGCGGTTCGCCGCCCCGGGCGGGGACGCCGAGCTGCTCGGCCTGTACTTCGCCGACGACGGCCAGCACCTCGAGTCGCGGCTGCTGATCGACCACGCTCACCCCGACTGCAAGTCCAACGTGCTGTACAAGGGCGCG
>CAWAWC010000008.1:0-711544 GCA_963785625.1 uncultured Actinomycetota bacterium
AGCGCCGTCGCGCTGCGCTGGGAGGCCACTGTCTCCGGGCGGGCCTGAACGATGTAGAGCTGCCCGTCAAGACCGTCCATGGCCCACTCAATGTCCATCGGGCGGCCGTAGTGTTGCTCGATCGTGCACGCGTAGCGGGCCAGCTCCAGGACGTCCTCATCGGTGAGGCAGAAACGAGCGCGGTCGGCCTTTGGTGTGGGGATGTTTCGGGTCGTGTACTTCGTCTCACCCTCGACGAAGATCATCTTCACCGCCTTGTCGCCGAGCAGGCGGCGCAACACGGCGCGGTGGCCGGCGAGATAGGTCGGCTTGTGGACGTAGAACTCGTCGGGGTCGACGGCGCCCTGAACCACGTTCTCACCGAGGCCGTAGGCGCCGGTAATGAATACCGCGTCGCGAAAGCCCGACTCGGTGTCCAGGGAGAACATCACACCCGAGGCGGCGAGGTCGGAGCGCACCATCTTCATCACGCCGATCGACAGCGAGACCTTGAAGTGGTCGAAGCCCTGGTCGACTCGGTAATGGATGGCGCGATCAGTGAACAGGCTGGCGAAACAACGCCGGCACGTGTCGAGGAGGCTCTCTGCGCCTTTGATGTTGAGATACGAATCCTGTTGGCCGGCGAAGCTCGCCGTCGGCAGGTCCTCGGCGGTCGCCGAGCTCCGTACGGCGAGACTGACGTCCTCGCCGTACTCCTGCTGAAGCGTGCGGTAGGCATCCAGAATCTGGGTGGCCAGATCGTCGGGGAGTCCGGCGCCGTAGACGATCTCACGGGCGCGCTTGCCCTTACGCGCCAGCGCGGCGACGTCGGCGGGGTCGAGCTCGTCGAGCTCGGCATGCAGACGGTCCCACGCGCCGGCCTTGTCCAACATGTAGCGATAGGCCTGGGCGGTGATGGCGAACCCGTGCGGGACGCGGACGCCCTGCCCGGACAGCTTCTGGAACATTTCGCCCAGCGACGCGGTCTTTCCACCCACCAGCGGCACGTCGTCGATGCCGATCTCCTCAAAAAAGCGGACGTACCCAGACGTATTCATGACCTGTCCTCTCGTAGCGCGTCAAGCAGTCGGGCTGCGTGCAGCCCGACCCGCCACGTCAGGCAGGGTCCAGACCGCCCGGTGTCGTTGTCCGACAACGCCGTCCTCGAAGCCGTCCTCGAAGCGACTCGACCGCCGCCAGCGCGCCGGCGTTGTCGGCTGCTCCGGGTCCCTATTCGGTGTTGTCCGGTAGCGGCTGCAAAACCACCCTTGAGTACAGGCCGACTGACGACGCATCAAGTTGTGCTTCACGCGGTGCTGCGTGTACTGCCGCACACAGCGCCACGTATGCCAACGTCCCACAGCGGCGCGCACGACGCCAGGGCCGAAGGTAATCGAATGGGTGAACAGCCTAAACGGGAGGTGTCACGTCTTCATTTGAGCTGCCGGCCTGGGGAATCAGACAGCATATCCGGGCAGAAGCCGTGTGCGCGGCCGCAAACGGTCGACTTCGACCACCCGGTCGAAATGAAGTCTTAACCCAGTGCTGTGAGGATTATCTTTAAGCGCTGAAGCGCAACGGCTTTAACTGTTAAGCCATGGCATATGTCCGTTCAGGCGCGTTGCGCGTAGAGTCACTGCTATCGGCGGCATGTCGCGCGCGACCATCTGAGATCGTGTCGCCGACGAGTCGAGAGAATCGGCCGTTTCGCGGCTAAGACGGGATCGTCGGATGACATCACAAGAAGGCCGCGCTGCCTCTGGCTGGCGCACCACAGGACCCGAGAACACGCCGCGGCTGCGGTTGAAGCCCAAGGCGCCGGTGAGCGGGCGCGTCGACGGGGCATGGTGGCCGCACAGCGATGATCTTACGAAGGAGCTACCAGATCTGCTGGCTGTGCTATCGGTGCGCCTGGGCGCCATTGACCGCGTGATGTACAACCTCACCGAATGGGCGAAGGCCCCGAGGCGACTTCTGACCGGCGGACGAGCGGTTCGCCTCGACGGATACCATCTGCAACCAGCCAACACCCTCGAAGTGCTCGGGATCGGCCGCGAGAAGATCCTTCTGGTGGTCGTTCCTGCGCACTCCGATCCCGACCATGCACACGAGACGATGATGACCGCGGCGGCGCCGGACAACGCTTCGTCGGTCGACGACCTGCTCGGGACCAGTGCGCCCGACCGAGAAGCTCACGGCCGGGCGGCTGCCACCGGACAGCGCTGAACTGCAGGCGCCGGGGCGCTTCGATAGGGCAAGCGAACACGGCACCAACTCAAACTCAGCTTCTCAAGTGATGTAGTGAACGGCAATGAAGAACGAGGACTCAATTCAAGGCGTTCAACGACTTCGGTGTCGCGAAGTGGCGCCTCAGGCATCGATCTCGCGACGGATGTTGGACCTCGTCACGCACACGGCGGTTCCGGCTGGTTGTCCTAGCACTGTCAACCGCTGATCGGTGCCTTTGCCTCGCGGGGCCTCGAATAGTTCTGTTTCGGGTCCCAGGGTCACAGTGAACTTGCCGTTGCGTTCTTGGTTTACGGACCCGACGTCCTCGAGCACGGAGAGGACCTGGCGCCATTCGATGTTCCTGCCCGCCGGATGACTGAAGATCGTCTCGATCGTCAGCCCATGGTGACTGCTCGAGTGCGAGTTCACTAGTTGGTCCTCTCGTTGTTGTCCCACTGGATCATTCGTGGCACAAGAGGCGCGGGCGTCAGGTCGCGAACTGGTTCGGACTTTTTCTTTGCCTTCTTTGCCTTCTTTGCCGGGTCGAGGACGCGGTAGGCGAGAAGTTTGATGCGGTCGCTGACGAGGAACCAGATGAGGGCGTATCCCCATACCGCGGCTGCCCACGTCCAGCCCAGCGGGGTCATGAATAGCCCATAAACGGCGATGAATGTGGCGATGGTCTGGGTGCCGACGACGGCGATCACCAAGATGCGGGCCGGGCGGATGGACCAGAACGGTCCGCGGGTTCGGGTCAAGAAGATGGTGAGGTGTCCGGCGACGGACAGCATCAGGTACATCAGGGTCTGGACGCGCGGGTGGCCGAGGTCGAAGACCCGGTCACCGAGGTAGAACAGGCCGAACGCGGCGATCGGTCCGATCACACCCAGGACCGTGGAGATCCCGAGTACCAGGCGCATGTTCCAGGCTTCGGGCTTGTTGGCGTAGTGGACGTTGTCGTAGGCGATGGACAGGATTGCGCCGTCGTTGAGCAGCGCGAGCATCACGATCATGATGGCGGTGAGTGGGTAGAAGTTGAAGACGAGGATGGCGACTGTCATGAACAACAGCACCCGCAGCGTTTCGGCGATGCGGTACATTGCGTAGCTGTTCATCCGCTGAAAGATCTTGCGGCTCTGTTTGATAGCCTCGATGATCACCGAAAGGCCGGGCGTCAGCAGCACGATGTCGGCGGCCGCGCGGGCGGCGTCGGTGGCTCCGGATACGGCGATGCCGCAGTCCGCTTTTTTCAGCGCGGGGGCATCGTTGACCCCGTCGCCAGTCATTCCGACAATATGGCCGCGCTTCTGTAGCACGTCGATGATGTGGTATTTGTGCTCGGGGAATACCTGGGCGAAACCGTCGGCGGTCTCGATGGACTCGGCCACCGCCGCCGATTCCTCCTTCCTCACCTCACCCAGGCCTGCGGCGTCGAGAATGTCGGTGCCCAAACCGACTTTGTCGGCGGTTTCCTTCGCGATGGCCAGCGCATCCCCGGTCACCATCTTGATGGTGACTCCCATTGCCCGTGCGGTGGCGATGGTCGCTGCCGCGTCGTCGCGGGGCGGGTCAAACAGGGGCAGCACACCCACGAACTGCCAGTCGCCGTCCCCGTCACGGCGTGCTACGCCCAGGGACCGGAAGCCTCGGGCGGCGAAATCGTTGACCGCCTTGTCGACGGCCGATGTGATCTGCGCGGCGTTGGCGGCCAGCGCCAGGATGACCTGCGGGGCGCCCTTAGCGACCCGGAACGTGGTCCCGTCGGCGGCGGTGACGGTGGCCTCGGTGCGTTTGTGCACCGGGTCGAACGGTGCGAAATGGGTGATCGTGTAATCCTGCAGGGCCGTGGCATCGCCGAGTCCGCCGAGCACCGCGCGGTCGATGGGGTCGTCGTTGTCCGCGCGGGAGACCAATGCGGCGTCCAGGACGACCGTCGCGGGGGCGACGGTATCGATGGCGAACGGGGTGCCCAACGTCAGTGAGTTCTGGGTCAGAGTGCCCGTCTTGTCCGCGCAAAGCACGTCCACACCGGCCAGTTCCTCGATGGCGACCAGCCGGCTCACGATGGCCTGTTTCTTGGCGAGCAGCCGTGAGCCGACGGCCATCGTGACCGAGAGCACGGTGGGCATCGCGACCGGGATCGCCGCGACGGTCAGGACCAGGGCGAACTGCAGGGTGGTCAGGATCGCGTTACCGCGCAGCAGGGAGGCGACTACGATGGCGGTGACCAGCGCGACGGCCAGGATGATCAGGTAGTTGCCGATCTTGAGCACGGCGCGTTGGAAATGGCTGACGGTGTGCGCGTCTTGCACCAGCTCGGCGGTCTTGCCGAAGTAGGTATGGGTGCCGGTGGCATAGACCAGGGCGCCGATCTCACCTTGCCGGATGATGGACCCCGAGAACACTGCCTCACCCGGTGCCCGGGTGGCGGGTAGCGACTCCCCGGTCAGCGCGGACTGATCTACCTCGATCCCGTCGCCGTCCAGCAGCCGGGCGTCGGCGGGAACGATGTCACCCAGGCGCAATCGGATCACATCACCGGGCACCAGCTCCCGCGCCGGTGGGTTGATCCATGCGCCGTCACGGATGACGCGGGCATTGATCGCCAGCTTGGCTTTGAGTGCGTCGATAGCGTTGCCGGCCTGCCGTTCGGAGGTGTAGCCGACCACACCGTTGGCCACCAGCAGCAGCAGGATGATGAAGAAATCCGGCCAGTGCCCGACCGCGCCCGACAAGATGACGGCGATCTCGATCATCCACGGGATCGGGCCCCAAAAGTAGCTGAGGAACTTCAACAGCGGGTTGGTCTTGTGTTCCGCGATCTCGTTCGGCCCGTACTGCGTCAACCGCTTCGCCGCGTCGGCGCTGCTCAATCCGTCCGGCGAGTAGCCCAGCTTCTCCTCCAGCTCGGGCATGGGCACCGATTTCAAGTCGTGGCCCGGTTCGGGAGTGCCCGCCGATTGGGGCGGCGTGACATGCGGTGTGTCAGTGGTCACGGCGTCCGGTCCGCAAGCAGTAAGTCAGCGGCCGGTTTGCGGCATAGACGATCTGGGGGGTCATGCCTGAGCAGGCACAAGACGCTATCGATCGGAAAGTACTGTGCAGGAGCCGGTTTCGGTGTCACCGGAGTGGTCATGGTGATCCCAGGTGTGCGGTTGTCACCGGAACGTGCGGCACGAGCGACTGCTCAGTGAGGACAGCGGCGGACAGCTGGCCTCATCCCGGACTGGTTGAGTTTCCCAACGTCGTTGACGCTACACCCCGCGGGCGTGGGCTGCCGCGGCTGGTTCTGTGATGTCCAGTGCTCAATAGACGGTCGAAGTGTCCGTCATCGTCGCCGGTGTTGATATTGGCGAGGATGTGCTGGGCGGCCCGTCGATGAGGTAGGTGGACGTGAACCGCGGATCGCTGCGGGAAATGACGACGCTCGGATCGAGGTAGGTCGGTACCGCGGCCGCGCGTCGAGGGTCAACTGGTGCAGGCTGTGCGCGATGTCGGTGCCGTGGTCGTGCAGTGCTTCGGTGGGCATGTCCAGATCGGCGGCCATCGCCGCGGTGATCTTCACGAGGTGAGTGCTCCGCTGGGCGCTCCCGAGCGCCGAGCAAGCCAGCCAAGGCCGAACAAGGCTAGGCGCTGGCAAGCCTTGCAAAGGGGGCCGCCCCAAACGGGATTCGGCGGGTTAGTCCCCAAGGGTGTAGCCTGGGAAGTGCTGAGAATTTCAGATGGTTCGGGACGAGTTCAGCTGTCCGCTGCAGAACTCCAGGAGCATTGGCTCCGAGGCCCTACGCGCCGGTGATCGTCTGCACATCAGGATCACCATGACTATTTCACAGAGTTTTTCCACTCGATCGGCCCCCTTACAACACCCCCGAACAACGACGGTTGCGCATGACGTGGCCGCGGGCACCCCTCAGCACGGCTCACCGACAGGTACACGGCGATGAAATCGCTGGGCGTCCTAGTCGTTGTTCTGGTCGTCCTGTCACTGCTGGTGCTGGCGATGGCGGTGCGGATCGTCAAACAATACGAGAACGGCGTGCTGTTCCGGCTGGGCCGGGTGATCGGAGAACGCCAACCCGGGTTGAGGCTCATCATTCCGTTGATCGATGTGCTGCACCGGATTTCGCTGCGGATCGTAACGATGCCTATCCAATCCCAGGGGATTATCACCCGCGACAACGTCAGTGTCGACGTCTCGGCGGTGGCCTACTTCAAGGTCGTCGACGCGGTGAAGTCGGTCGTGGCGATCGAGAACGTCTACTCCGCGATCGATCAGATCGCCCAAACGACGCTGCGCAAGGTCGTCGGCCAGCACACCCTGGATGAGACACTCTCGGAGACCGACAAGATCAACCTCGACATCCGGGCGATCCTCGACGTCACCACCATCGAATGGGGTGTGCAGGTCACCCTGGTGGAACTGAAAGACATCCAACTGCCCGACAGCATGAAGCGGGCGATGGCCCGCCAAGCGGAGGCGGAGCGGGAGAAGCGCGCGAAAATCATTGCCGCCGAGGGTGAATCGCTGGCCGCTGCCGCCTTAGGTGACGCCTCGGACACCATGATGGCCCACCCGCTGGCGTTGCAGTTACGCAATCTGCAAACCCTGGTCGAGCTAGGCGTCGACAAGAACAGCACCGTCGTGTTCCCGGCGCCGTTGATGTCGACTATCGCCGAACTCGGAACCTTCCTGGCTCGGGAAAACAGCGCAACAGCCCGGCCAGAGCCACAGCCACCGATTCCCGTCCCGGCAGTGGTGGCCAACGGAACCTCCGCCGCAGGAAACCGGCCGTGATCGCCGCGCTGATTTTCATGTCGTTGATCGGGTGGGGTTACTGGTTGATGTACCGCGATGTGCGATCCCGCCAGGTGACGATGCCGGTTGCCGCATCGGATCAGCGCTCGACCCGCGCCGCTGCGGTCCTTGGCCTCGAGGACGATCCCGATCAGTGGCGCGCCGCCCGCGGCTCCTGGACCGCACTGGACGAGCGCCAGCTCATCCGGCTGCTCACGGACTCCGCGCCATGACACAGACGAGCCACCAACTCAATCGACAAAGCATTGACGACGTGTCGAGGAACGGACGCCCGATGACCCGCACCCGAACACTGGAACCCGAACTGCTACATCGGATGGACGCGTACTGGCGGGCGGCGAACTACCTGTCGGTCGGCCAGATCTACCTGTACGACAATCCGTTGCTGACAAGGCCACTGGCGCTCTCGGATGTGAAACCGCTCGTGGTGGGGCATTGGGGCACTACACCGGGGCAGAACTTCATTTACGTGCACCTCAACCGGGTCATCACGAAGTACGACCTGGACATGTTCTACGTCGCCGGCCCCGGCCACGGGGGTCCGGCCCTGGTCGCCAACACCTACCTCGAGGGCTCCTACAGCGAGATCTATCCCGACGTGAGTCAGGACGAGTCCGGGCTGAAGAAGCTGTTCACACAATTCTCTTTCCCCGGCGGTATTTCCAGCCATGTGGCGCCGACGACTCCGGGATCGATCCACGAAGGCGGGGAACTGGGCTACTCGCTGAGCCACGCGTTCGGCGCCGCGTTCGACAACCGCGGCCTGATCGTGGCCTGCGTCATCGGCGACGGCGAAGCCGAAACCGGGCCGCTGGCCACCGCCTGGCAATCCACCAAGTTCCTCAACCCCGTCGGCGACGGGGCGGTGCTGCCGATCCTGCATCTGAACGGCTACAAGATCAGCAACCCCACCGTGCTGGCCCGCATCGAACCCGAGGAACTGGACCAGTTCCTGCGCGGCTGCGGCTGGGAACCGCACTACGTCGAGGGCGATGACCCCGATGACATGCACGAACTGATGGCCACCACCCTCGACACTGTCATCGCCGACATCCACTCCATCCAACGCAAGGCGCGCACCGCCGGCGACACCACCCGCCCGCGCTGGCCGATGATCGTGTTGCGCTCCCCGAAAGGCTGGACCGGACCCAAGGTCGTGGACGGCCTGCAGATCGAAGGGACCTTCCGGGCACATCAGGTGCCGCTGCTCGTCGACGAGCACCATCCCGGACACGTCGAACTGCTCGACGCCTGGATGCGCAGTTACAAACCCACCGAACTGTTCGATCAGGCGGGGCGGCTGCTGCCCGACCTGGCTGCGCTCGCCCCGCAGGGGCGCCGGCGGATGGGCGCCAACCCGCACACCAACGGCGGCCTGCTGCTGCGCGACCTGCATATGCCTGACTTTCACACCCACGCGGTGACGGTGGCCTCGCCCGGCGCGGTGGAGGCAGAAGACACCCGGGTGCTGGGCAGATTCCTGCGCGACGTGGTCAGCCTCAACCAGGACCACCGCAACTTCCGGATCTTCGGCCCCGATGAAACCCTGTCGAACATGCTTGGCGCGGTCTTCGAGGTCACCGACCGCCAATGGGAGGCCCGCACCGTCACAGGCGACGAGTTCCTCGCGCCACGGGGGCGGGTGCTGGATTCGATGCTCAGTGAGCATCAAAGCGAAGGCTGGCTCGAGGGATATCTGCTGACCGGACGGCACGGGCTGTTCAACTGCTATGAGGCGTTCATCCACATCATCGACTCGATGTTCAACCAGCACGCCAAATGGCTCAAGGTCACCGCGCAACTGCCGTGGCGCCGCGACATCGCATCACTGAACTACCTCCTGGCGTCCCACGTGTGGCAGCAAGACC
Organism: uncultured Actinomycetota bacterium; assembly: GCA_963785625.1. GTDB lineage: Bacteria > Actinomycetota > Actinomycetes > Mycobacteriales > Mycobacteriaceae > Mycobacterium. Next base: position 8,893 of record CAWAWC010000008.1, read on the forward strand.
ACAACGGCTTCACCCACCAAGATCCCGGCTTCCTCGACCACGTGGTGAACAAGAAAGCCGACATCGTCCGGGTCTACCTGCCGCCGGACGCCAACTGCCTGCTCTCGGTGGCCGACCATTGCCTGCGCAGCCGCCACTACGTCAACGTGATCGTCGCCGGCAAACGCGCGATGCCGCAGTGGCTGAGCATCGAGCAGGCAGAAGTGCACTGCACCCAAGGCATCGGTATCTGGGAATGGGCCGGTAATGATTCCGGCGCCGACCCCGACGTAGTGCTGGGCTGCTGCGGGGACACCCCCACCCTGGAGGTGCTCGCCGCGGTGCAGATCTTGCGGGAACACCTGCCCGCGTTGAAGGTCCGCGTGGTCAACGTGGTCGACCTGATGAAATTGCAGTCAGCCAGTGAGCACCCGCACGGTCTGAGTGACCGCGACTACGACGCCCTGTTCACCGCCGACAAACACATCATCTTCGCCTTCCACGGCTACCCCACCTTGATCCACCGACTCACCTACCGGCGCACCAACCCTAACCTGCACGTGCGCGGCTACAACGAAGAAGGCACCATCACCACCCCCTTCGACATGCGGGTACAGAACAAACTCGACCGCTACCACCTCGTCACCGACGTCATCGACCGCCTCCCGCAACTCGGCGCCACCGGCGACTACCTCAAACAGACCATGGCCGACAAGCTCGTCGAACACACCCTCTACATCAACACCCACGGCCAAGACCACCCCGAAATCCGCAACTGGACCTGGAACCCCCCACAATGACGGCATCCGCGGCGCCGGTCACCTCGGTTGCTGCGTCGGACCTGCCGCGCCTGGTGGCCGCGGCGAACGCGTTGGTCGCCGGCGACAAGGGCCTGCTCGCCATCGATGAGTCAATCCCCACCTGCAACAAGCGATTCGCCCGGCTCGGGATCGGCCAGACCGAGCACAACCGTCGCGCCTACCGGGAACTGATCGTGACCACACCCGGCCTCGCAGACAGCATCAGCGGTGTCATCCTGTGCGACGAAACGATTCGCCAACACACCACTGACGGTGAGGCATTCGCGACCGTCCTGGTGAACGCGGCTTCAAGCCGAGCTGGACGGCCCGATGCAGCGCTGCCGGCAGGATCGAATGCCGCCAGCGCAGCGCGTCGGCGGCGGCCTGCGGTGCGGTGTAGGTGAGGACTCGCAGGACGAACGTTTCGGTGTCCCAGAACGCATGCCCGTCATAGCCCGGGCCGGTCAACCCCTTCGCCGCGATCGCGCGTCCTTCGGCCCGGGCACCGGCCTGCAGGAGGTGAAACAACGCGAAACGCACCGCCTGCTGCACAGGGGGGTCACCGTCGACCTCGACGTCGGCGCCGCCCCAAAAATCGTCGAGATACGTGCGCTGTTCGGCGATCAGCCCGTCCCAGCCCGACTGAACCGCGGCAGCGAGTGCGGCGGCGACCTGATCGCGGACTGCTGGTTGCGATCGGGCCGCCGACCAGCCGTAGGCCACGAATTTGATCACCCGCAGCCGCTGCCCGGGTTCCAGCGTCGCGGTGATCGTGACCCGGCCCAGATCGGGCATGCTTTCACTGGACACCTGCATCGACGGCGGAGCATCGATGTGGTGCTCCATGGCCACACCGAGCCGCAGGCCGCTGACCGCGGTGCGGTGCAGCAACGATGCGCCAGTCCCACTGCAGGCGTGTTCCTCCGAGACCAGCGGTGCCAGCAGCGCCGCCGATTTCCGCGGGTCGCCGCCACTGCTGCTTGGCAACGGTTCGTTGGCCACCAGCTCGGACTGCAACACCACCCGCACCGTCTGCTCGAGCGGTTCGACGTCATAACAGATGGCGGCGACCGACCGTTGCACCAGCGACACCAGCCGGCTCGAACGCACCCGCACACCCTTGGCGCCCGGTGATATCCACTCGACCTCACGACGCAGTTGCCCGCTGCGGAAATCCAGCACCCGCTCGTGGGCGACCAGTCGCCCATAGCGGACGTCGAAGGCCTCATCGTCGACCAGGAGGCGGATCAGCTTGCCGTTGGTGACGTTGATGACGGTCTGACCGGCTTCGGGGTAGCCGTAACCGGCTTCGGCGTAGGGCAAAGGGTGCGATTCGTACACACCGTTCACATAGCAGCCCGGCAGCCCGTGCGGCTCCCCCTCGTCCAGGTTTCCCCGCCATCCGACTTGACCGTTGGACAAGGCGAACAGCGACTCGCTCTGCGCAATCACCTCGAGATCGAGGCCGGTCTCGCGTAGGCACCACGGCTCGACCGTGTACCCCGGGTGCGTGATCACGGCCGGGCCAGTAAGCCGGCGAGGTCGCTGACCACGGTGTCGGCTCCGTGTGCGCGCATCGCATCCGCCTGACCGACGCGGTCGACCCCTACGACGAACCCGAACCCGCCGACGGCACTCACCTCGGCACACCGTGAAGTCCCTTCTCCGCCAAGTGGACGTCGTCGCCACCGTGCCGCGCCGGAAAGCACCAGCGCGCGACCGGGGTCACAAACCCGAACACGAAGAAGGTGCCCGCGTCACCGACAGCTGGCGCGGGGGCGACCCCGTGTGCTGACACCTCACCGACCCAGCACAGTTGGAGGTCTGCTGGTGAAGTCACCAGTTCTCCGAATATCCCTGTAGGCAAAGAATATTCGGATCGAGAGGCGGACGAGTCATCAGGATCGATCCGGTCAGTAACCAGGCCCGGCGAATGTACGGCTCAGAGCTGACGCTCCAGCGAGTCAGCAGCGGACAGCTGGCTCATCCCGCACTAGCTGAAGGTCTCAGCTCCTTCACGCTACGCCGAGTTGCTGCGCCATGCCGCCCGGCATTACTGGCCGAGCTCCGACAGCCAGCCAGGTTCGCCCATCAGCCGGACTATCGGCACTGGGTGGCCTCTGAAAGTGGTCTGTGCTGCAACGCCACACACCAGCAGGCAGGCGGCACACATAATCACCGTATGACCAATACTGGACAATTATCTTCGGAACCCCTCGCGTCAGCCGATGGACCGCAGCAGAGCGGGCGGATCGTGGTCGGTGTGGACGGGTCGCAGGGATCGTTGAACGCTCTGCGGTGGGCGCTGGGGGAGGCACGGGCACGCAAGATCCCGGTCCACGCGGTCTTTGCCTGGCAGTACTATCCACCTTGGGTGGACCCCGGGTTGGGCAGCATGTTCCCGTTGGGCTATCAGCCGGAAGGCGGCGTGCCTGAAGACGCGTTCGCTGAGGCAGCTGCTTCGGTGGAAAAACTGCTGGACGCCGCCGTCAGCGAGGCAGGCGAATCCGACCCGGACAGCGCGACGGATCCCGTCCGAATCACGCAGGAGGCGGTTGAAGGACACGCCGCCCAAGTGCTGCTCGACAGCGTCAGCGGAGGCGACATGCTGGTGGTCGGCTCTCACGGACACGGCGGATTCGTCCGGGCGGTGCTCGGCTCGGTCAGCCAACGCGTCGTGTCCCACTCGCGGTGTCCGGTGGTGGTCGTCCCCGCCCCGCAGCGGGCGCCGAACGCCTGAGCAACCTTCCCTTGGAGACTGAGGAAACCCCACTTCACTTCACAGCGAAGACCGTCAGCCGACGAGCCCCGCGACGCGTATCGGCGCCGCACACCTGGAACCCGAGCCTGTTGTTCAATTTTCGGGGTCCGGCCAGGGGGCGGACGAGACGATCCGGCGAACGGGCGCACTGATGCAGTACTAAGAAACCAAAATCGCCGAACTGAACGCGCTCGAACGAGCCCTCGCCGGTGCCCACGGTGACTGCATCGCCTCGGCAAAACCGCCGCCCACACCACCCGGCAACGTCGGTGACACCGTTACAGACATCACACGGTCGGGCTGACAGTTCACCGGCGCGCATAACGTGTGGTCCCAAAATGGTCCCCAAGTAAGCGGCCGATGGGACTTGATGAAACGCAGCTGTTCGTCGGCGGTGCATCAGCAGATTCGCATGGGGGGCTGCTGCCCGGGTGGCTACGGCGGCGATACGGGTCGACGCAGAAGTACGGATTGCCGGGTGCAACGCGCGCACCCTGCCGGTAAGTGTTCGTAAGCTCGGATCATGGCGGCATCCAAGCAAGCGACCGCGCATCCGGTCGGGCTGTGGGGTGCCGTCGCGATCGGCATCGGTGGCATGGTCGGCGGCGGCATTTTCGCCGTTCTCGGGCTGTCGGTGCAGATCACCAAAGGGGCTGCGCCGCTGGCGTTTCTGCTGGCCGGGCTGGTGGCGTTATTGACCGCGCGCTCCTATGCGCTGTTGTCGAAGGTGTACCCCAGCCGCGGCGGCACCGTCACTTTCCTCAACCGCACGTTCGGCGCCGGCCTGTTCTCCGGCGGGATCAACGTGCTGTTGTGGCTGAGCTACATCGTGATGCTCGCCCTGTATTCCCAGGCGTTCGGCAGCTACGCCGCAAGTTTTTTGCCCCAGTCCGCCCACACCCTGGGCAAGCATGTGTTCCTCACCGCGGCCATTGTGGTGATCACGGTAGTCAACATCGCGGGGGCATCCACCGTGGCCCGCGCCGAACGTGTGATCGTCGCAATCAAGATCGCGATTCTGGTGCTGTTCGTGGCCGTCGGGGTGGCGGGAGTGTCCAGCGAGCGGCTCGCGCCCGCGCAGTGGAGTTCTCCGGTATCGGTGGTCGCGGGCGGGATGATCATCTTCCTCGCCTACGAAGGCTTCGAACTGATTGCCAACGCGGCCGAGGACGTCGCCGACCCTGCCCGGGTGCTCACCAGGGCCTACTACATCTCGGTGCTGTTCGTGATCGTGCTCTACGTCGCCGTGGCCATCGTGTCGGTCGGGTCGCTGCCGCTGTCGCAGCTGATCAACGCGCGTGACTATGCGCTAGCCGACGCCGCCCGGCCCGCGCTGGGCGCCGTCGGGTTCGCGATGATCGGCATTGCGGCGATGCTGTCGACCGCGTCGGCGATCAACGCGACCCTCTACGGATCGGCCCGCATGACCTACACCATCGCAAAATCGCGGGAACTGCCCGCCCAACTCGACCGACCGGTCTGGAACCGGCCCCTGGAAGGGTTGCTGATCACCGCGGCAGCGACCTTGGTACTCGCCAACGTGCTGGACCTGGCCAGCATCTCCACCATCGGAAGCGCCGGGTTTCTCATCATCTTCGCTGCCGTCAACGTCGCCGAGGCCCGCACGGCCCGCCAACGGGGATCAGCCCCCTGGATCTCGGTGGCGGCCGCCACCGCGTGTGTCGCGGCATTGGCCGCACTCATCGCCAAGAGCAGCCTCGGATCCGTCAGTGTCTTGGTCGCGATGGTCGCAGTGTCCTTCGGCATCGAGGCAACCTTCCGAAAAGTCAGCGGCAGGCCCATTCACGCATAGGCGAAGCCGGCGATCACCACCTGCCTCTAGCAGCGGAAAGTGGGGTACCCCGCCGAAAGTGGTGGCAAACTCCGGTCACCATCTGCGACGCTGATACTGTTCGTTCCCCGTGCGCGCGGCCGCCCTGAGCAACGGACATACGACATGACCAGGAGGCGAAGTTGCCGGCGCAGTGGAAGAGGCTGGCGGAGGCTACCCGGGTAAAGCCGGGGTCCAACGTGGACCTGGCCAAGGACTTCGATCCCGGCGGCCACGACAAACAGCTTCGAGAAGACCGCGGCGCCGCGGTGCTGGCTGACGCGAAGGCGGCGCTGCTGGATTTGCAGGACCGCTTCTTCGCCCAGGCCGACCGGTCGCTGCTGATCATCCTTCAGGCGATCGACGCGGCCGGTAAGGACGGCACGATCAAGCACGTCATGAGCGGCCTCAACCCGGAGGGTGTCGACGTGTACAGCTTCAAGGCGCCATCGGCGACCGAGCAGGCACATGACTACCTCTGGCGCCACCAAAGGTCGCTGCCGGAACTGGGCCGCATCGCGGTGTTCAACCGGTCCCACTACGAGAACGTATTGATCACCCGTGTGCACCCTGAGACGTTATGGCCACGCACCGCGGTGCTCGACGATGAGGACATCTGGCAGCGGCGGTATCGCGACATCAACGACTGGGAGCGCTACCTCACCGACAACGGGACCGTCATCGTCAAGCTGTTTCTCAACGTCTCCAAGGGCGAACAGGCGCGCCGGTTCCTTGAGCGCATCGACGAACCCGAGAAGAACTGGAAGTTCTCCGTCGCGGACCTACGCGAGCGCGCGTTCTGGGACGACTACCAGCGGGCCTTTCAAGACATGCTCAGCCACACCAGCACCGTCTGGGCACCCTGGCATGTGATCCCCGCAGACCACAAATGGTTTAGCCACGTGTCGACTTCCGCAGTGCTGGTGGAGACGCTGCGGGATCTCAACCCGCAGTATCCGCAGGTCGACGCCGCCGCCAAAGCTGAGCTGGCAGAGGCAAAGAAGGAGTTGGTGGGCAACGACGGTGACGCGGCCGCACAGCCGTCGTGACAAGGTGGACCCGCATGCATCCACGTCGACGGGGCGCACCGACATACCACGGACGGGTACTGACGCACCCGACATTGACCAGTGTGGTGGGCGGATGAGGAGGACGACCCGTGGCGCTTACGCTGAACCAGGCCCGTTCGGTCTACGACCGGATCGGACGCGTCCAGGACTGGCAGGCCTTCTACGAGGACGCGACCATAAACCGCCTCGTGGCCGAGGCGGCCTTCACCGGGGACCAGACTATTTTCGAGTTCGGTTGCGGCACTGGCCGGTTGGCTGCGCGCCTGCTGGCGGCGCTGCCTTCCAGTGTCAACTACCTCGGCGTCGATATCAGCCCGGTGATGATCAACTTGGCCGCCAGCCGGCTTGCCGCCTGGACCGAGCGGGCCAAGGTGGTGCTTGTCGACGGCTCACTGCCGCTACCCGCCGATGACGGGTTCGCCGACCGTGTGCTGTCCACATTCGTGTTCGACCTGCTCGACGAAGCTTACGCACGGACCGTGGTGGACGATCTGCGGCGGATCCTCGCGCCCAATGGCCGGCTCTGCCTGGCCAGCCTCACTGACGGAGAGCGGCTGCTCGAACGGGCTGTCTCGCGAGGCTGGACCGGCCTCTGGCGCGTTGCGCCGCAGGTTGTGGGCGGGTGTCGCCCCATCAGCATGAGCGTTCTGCTGGAACACGGCTGGAAGATCGAGCATCACTCACGCGTGCATCGTTTGGGACTTGTCATCGACGTCGTCATCGCAGCTCCGAACACACGCCAACGATGACCGCATGCTCGCCCTCCCCATCTCACGCGCCGGCCAAGAAGACCGCGGCGAAGAAATAGTTACGCGGGCAGATCCACCCGCAGCGCCAGGTGCTCATCGAGTATCCGGCGCAGCGCGGCGTCCATCGGATGCGCGGATGCGAGGTCGCGGCCGAACCGGCTGTCCACCACGACTACCGCGCCCTCATGCAGTTCGGCGGTGTCGACCTGATCGACGAAAGGATCGAACAATGCGGGCGGCGTGGCCAGGTAGTACAGCGCCCGGCGCGACTCGTTCAACCCGGCGGCATACATCAGTCCGTGTTGGGTGATCACGAAAAGTTCCGAGGTGATCCTGGCGTTCGGGGTCTCGGCCTTGCCCCATGCCATTGCGGCGCACCGGGTCTGTGCCAATCTGTCGGGGACGTCGTCAGTCAGCGTGAGTAACCTTTCGACGAGTGCGCCACCCATTCGCGGATATGCGTCGATGGCGGGTCTGAAGTACCGCTGGAAGATCTCGCCGAAAAAGTCGTACAGTTGCTCGCTCATCGCAGCTCCCCAGGTTTCAGACGGACACCTCAATTGTGCGCCCGTACCGTCAGCTGAGCACGAGTTCGGCCAGGACGGCGGTCTCGCTGCCGTTGACGCAGTGCGGTTGTTCTGTCTCAGTACAGATGTCGCACTGGCTGGTTCGGCCTCCGTTTCATTCGTCGAAGCCGACAATCCCAAGCGCCAAGACCGTGTCCAGCACATCGGTCCCTGGTTTGACCGAGTTGCGATGATGGGTCGATGCAGTCGGCAGCAGCGTTCACGGCGCGGGTACTGGGGGCGCGGTCGATGCTGTTGCCCTCACTGCACGGCTACCGATCGTCATGGGTGATCGGCGACCTGGTCGCAGCGCTGACGTTGCTGGCGATCGCGGTGCCTGAGCAGTTAGCCACCGCCCGGCTGGCCGGTATGCCGCCGATCACCGGCTTCTACGCGTTTGTCGCGGGCAGCGTGATGTTCGCGCTGTTGGGATCGAACCCGCAGATGTCGGTCGGCGCCGATTCGACCATCGCCCCGCTGTTCGCCGTTGGCATCGCCACCTTGGTGTCGGCCATCTCCCCTGACTACGTGGCGCTGGTCGGAATCCTTGCGGTGATGGTCGGTGTGGTGGTGGCCCTGGTCGGTCTGCTGCGGCTCGGGTGGGTCGCCGAGTTTCTGTCGGCGCCGATCATCAGCGGATTCCTTGGCGGGGTAGCGATCATCATCGTGGTACACCAGCTACCCGATCTGCTCGGCCTGCCGGGCGCCAGCGGCAGCACTCTGCACCGGGTGGGTGTCGCGCTCAGCGACCTGCATTTGATCAACGGGTGGGCGCTGGGCATCGGGGTCGGCGTGTTCACCGTCGTGGTCGTCGCCGAACGGGTCGATCGCCGGCTTCCGGGGGCGTTGGTCGGGCTGATCGGCTCGACGATCCTCGTCGCTGCGTTGAAGCTGCACGCCCACGGAGTGATGGTGTTGGGGGCGCTGGCCCACGGCGCGCCGCACCTCGGGCTGCACGGGCTGTCCTGGTCGGCGCTGGGTGCGGTCGCGCCGATCGCCGGCGTCGTCGCCCTGGTGATTGTCAGCCAGACGGCGGCGACGACCCGCGCGTTCGCCGACGAGGGCGCATATGAGGTGGACGTCAATCGCGACTTCCTCGGCGTCGGAGCCGGCAATGTCGTCGCCGGCCTGGTCGGCGCCTTCCCGGTGGACGCAAGCCCGCCACGAACCGCCGCTGTGGTTTCGGCCTCCGGGCGCACTCAGGTGGCGGGTCTGGCTGCTGCCGGTGCCCTCGTGCTGTTGATCCCTGCCGTTGCCCTGCTCGAGGACCTGCCCTTGGCGACCCTGGCGGCGATTCTGATCTTCATCGCCACCCGAATCCTGCACATCCACGATCTCATCGACATCGCCCGCTACGATCGTTTCGAATTCGGACTGGCTCTGATCACCCTGCTTACGGTCGCACTCGTCGGCGTCGAACAAGGCATCACCGTCGCGGTCGCGTTGGCCATCCTCGACCGCACCCGCCTCAGCGCCCGCCCGCACCTGCACGTCCTGGGCCGCATCCCCTCGACCACCAGTTGGGCCCCGCTCGAGGGCGCCGAACACGCCATCGAGGTTCCCGGGGTACTCGTGGTGCTGTTCGCGACACCCCTCTGGTATGCCAACGCCAGTCATTTCAGGACCGAGTTGAGTGCCGCGGTCGACCGCGCAGGTCACTCACTTCGGCTAATCGTGGTCGACGCGATGGGAATGACTGATGTTGATTACACCGGAGCATGCGCATTACGCCAGATGCTCGACCGACTCGACCGCAGTGGCGTGTCCTTCGCGATGGCAAGAACCAACAAAACGGCCCGCGCCGGCTTGGCGCGAAGCGGCCTGCTTGCGCGGATCGGCGAGGACCACTTATTCGCCTCCGTCGGCGAAGCAGTTAACGCTCTGCACCCCGACAAACCCGCGGGTCACAGCAACCCAACCGGGCCGACAGGCACGACGTTGTAAAGCCGGGGGCCCCGTGATGGTTGCATTCGTCCTTCCAGTCGGGTGAGGGCCGCCCATGTCCAGCCCAGGTTTGCCACGATCTGGTTCGAGGTGCCAGCGGCCACGCAGGAAAACATCAGGGCCGAATCCGAGGCGGGCGATCCGTCGACGCCTACTACGCTGTTGAGGGCGAGGACGACCGTGAGCCTCGCGGAAGCCAGGTGATGGTGCCCAAAGAATCGGTTGGCATCAAAGCGGCCGCACTCGCGGCGGCGGTCTCGCACACGCTCATGACAGTCGCCGAGCGCTGAGTGTCCCTCTCGGCGGCCGCGCACCCATAATGACCCTATGGCCAGTACTGGACGATCATCCTCACAACCGCTCGCTTCTGCCGATGGACCGCAACAGAGCGGGCGGATCGTGGTCGGCGTCGACGGGTCGCAGGGATCGTTGAACGCCCTACGGTGGGCGCTTCGGGGAGGCGCGGGCACGCAAGATCCCCGTCCACGCGGTCTTTGCCTGGCAGTACTATCCACCTTGGGTGGACCCCGGGTTGGGCAGCATGTTCCCGTTGGGCTATCAGCCGCAGGTCGGCGTGCCTGAAGACGCGTTCGCTGAGGCAGCTGCTTCGGTGGAAAAGCTGCTGGACGCCGCCGTCAGCGAGGCCGCCGAATCCGACCCGGACAGCGCGACGGATCCGGTCCGAATCACGCAGGAGGCGGTGGAAGGGCACGCCGCCCAGGTGCTGCTCGAGAGTGTCAGCGGAGGCGACATGCTGGTGGTCGGCTCTCACGGACACGGCGGATTCGTCGGGGCGGTGCTCGGCTCGGTCAGCCAACACGTCGTGTCCCACTCGCGGTGCCCTGTGGTGGTCATCCCCGCCCCGCAGCGGGCAGCAAACGGCTAGCGCAACCTCCACATGATGTCGGTATGCTGCCCAGGCACCCGCGACGACACCGTCTCCGGCTGGATCCCCCGGCTCAGATTCAAACCCGAGCGGCAAGAAGCGAGCCCACGACCGGAGTGGCCATGTCGTCGAACAAATTCGATCACGCACCCTGTGGCCGCCCGAACAGTGGTGATCTGCGGTGGAGGCAGCGGCGAGGCGGTCACCGAGGACGGCGGCGGCCGCCTCGCGGGGGTGGAAGCTGTTTGTCGGCAAAGGTTATGTTGCGTCGTTCAGCACCACCGCTATTAATCCGACGACGGCCGCCACAATCATGAGGAAATCGGTGTTGTGGCGATTGAACACGCCGGTGACCATAGCCGGGAATCGGTCCAGATTCGTGTACCACTTCCGGTATGGCCGAAGCGGTCTATCCTTGGTCTAGCCTGAGGTGTGCGAGTTGCTGCGCTGCTAACGCATCGGCCGTAGTTGGCTGCCGCGTGGAATCTTGACGGGCTCTTTCGCGTGCGGACTTGGCCTCTTATCGCCTCATAACAGCAGATTGCCAGGAGGCGACCTTACCCCGCAACATGAGGACTCAAAACGTGCTCGACCACACTGCCCACTGTCCCGACCAAGCGTAGGCCAGGCCATCCCCGCTTGCGGTGCCCGGCCGGACCACACTTCGACCCCACGGGGCGTACCGTCCGGTGGGTTAGCGATGACTGCTACGTCCGATACGAACAACAGATGGGTAACGGCGACTGGTTAACGTCACCGTCGAACCCCTGAACGAGCAGCAAACACGCGACTATTACGACGCCTGAACGCCACGCGACGACGCACGCAACGTCCGACTAATGTGCGGCACCGACCCCAAACCAAACCGCCAAACCAGCCCCAGCCTCGGCGGTCAGAGGCGAAGCCAAGCAGGTTCTGTTATCGCAGGTCTCGGGCGGACCGCGGCCGATTTCCGTGGTCGCCGTGCCGCCCGCTCCTGGGGGCCGTTACGGTCATCACCGTGGCTGTGATCGAGTTCGACGAACGGGACCTTGAAGCACGAGTGCCCGACCTGGCCGCGGGGGGTGGCTGGACCCGGGTGCGGCTGCGCTGGCGGCAGGACCCGCTGACCGGGGCGAGCGCCCGGATCCTCACCGGGGTGAAGCTGCAGCCCCCGGACCGGCCGGACCTGACCGAGCTCACCGCCCCGCCCGCGTTCTGCCCTTTCGACAGCGACCGCCTCGAGACGGCCACGTTCCTGTTCCCGCCCGAGCTCACCGCCGAGGGCCGGATCCGCTGCGGCCGGGCGGTGGTCGTGCCGAACATCATGGCCTACGCGACCCACAGCGCGGTCGGCATCTACGACCCCGGGTCGCACTTCCTCGACCTCGACGAGCTCACGCCCGCCCTGGTCGGGGACGCCCTGGCCGCCATGGTCCGGCACGCTCACGCGGTGCGGCGCTTCGACCCGACGGCCGCGTGGAGCTCGGTCAACGCCAACTACCTGCCGCCCTCGGGCGCCTCGCTGGTGCATCCGCACCTGCAGTCGGCGCACGACGCCCACGGCCTTACCGGCCAGCGCCAGCTCGCCGAGCGGTCAGCGGCCTGGCAGGAGCGGAACGGGAACTACTGGGCGGCCCTGATCGACCAGGAGGCCGGCGGCCTCCGGTGGGTCGGGCAGACCGGCCGGGTCGCCTGGCTCACGCCGTTCGCGCCGGCCGGGTTCCACGAGGTGTGGGCCGTGGTCATCGGGGCCGCCGACATCACCGACCTGACCGAGGACGACAGCCGGGCGCTGGGGCAGGGGCTGTCCCGGTGCCTGTCCGCGTACAAGGACTGGAACCTGACCTCGTTCAACTTCGGCCTGATCGGCGGCGGCCCGCTTTCACGCGAGAACGGGTACCAGGTCGTGCTCAAGCTGGTCAGCCGCTCCAACCCGGAGCCGTTCTACCGCAGCGATGCCACGTATTTCGAGCGGCTCTGGGCGGAGGCGCTGATCGACATGAGCCCCGAGGAAGTGGCCGAGGGCCTGCGGACCAGGTTCTGAGATCAGGCGCTTCCTGCCGAGGATCGGCCGGCTGTATTCGAAGCGGGTCCGCGAGTTCTACGGATGGTTCTGGAAGCAGATCGAGAACAAGGGTCGACCCGAATACAGCGAGTTCCTCGCCAAACACAACGAGTACTGGTACTGGCGCAACGTAACGTAGAGGGCACCTGGGGGCATTTCGGGCCGGACCCAGGCGGGTGCAGTTCCGGCGAGTGGCTGGGGCGCGGTTAGAGCGAGCGAAGTTCGGGACCAGCGGCTGGCCAGTCATCGCCCTGGACGACAACGGTGAGTGGGTGGTCGGCGAAGCTGACCCGGATTGGCCTCCGCTGCCCGCCGGCCCGCGGTGAGTTGGCACGCACTGGGCACAACGCTCGTTTGGTGATCTAAATAGAGCCGTGTGAACTGCGAAAACACTGGTGCGCGATACTGGGATTGAACCATTTTTTGTAGCTAGCTAGTGCCGTACGAGGCTGCTGGCAACGGCGTTGCCCAGTCGCCGTCGGGCGCGGCGCATATCCGGTGACCTTTCCGGCTTTTGACCGCAGGCGCAACGGCCGGGCTCGGGGACGGTATGCCGTTCACCGCTAGCTGAGCTAGCTGCGGTGCAGTCGTGCGCCAGCGCACCTTGGGCGCGCCATGCTTCATGCAACTCGCACCTGTCGAGCACTCACCGTTGCTCGTTATTCTAGCCTTGCTAGGGCCTAAATATCGGCCTATATAGTGAGGCATGCGGATATTATCGATCTCAACGATCAAGGACAAACTCAGTGAGGTGGTCGATGCCGTCGCGCTCACGCAAGACCAGGTGACGATCACCAAGAACGGCGCGCCGGCGGCCGTCCTCGTCGGCGCCGACGAATGGGAATCACTGCAGGAAACGCTGTACTGGCTGTCACAACCCGGTATTCGCGAATCCATCGCAGAAGCCGACGACGACGTGGCGGCAGGCCGGACGTACGGCGAAGACGAGATCCGCACCGAATTCGGTGTTGCGCGCCGCAAACAGCCGTGATCGATGACGATGGCGTACACCGTACGGTTCACCGCCACCGCCCGTCGCGACATGCACGCACTTCCGCCACGGGTTCTATCGGCAGTAATCGCATTTGCCTTCGGCGACCTCGCGCGTGAACCACGGCGAGTAGGCAAGCCTCTCCGGCGCGAGCTAACGGGAGCGTTCAGCGCCCGCCGCGGCCCATACCGCCTGCTCTACCGCATCGACGACGACGAACTGATCGTGTGGATTCTGCGCGTGGACCACCGAGCCGACGTCTATCGACGATAAGAACGCGTCGCCTTGGGCACCTCACGATCGATGGTGCGCAGGAACCTCAGAAACTCCTGGTGCCGATGTTTGGGCAGACATTGCCCGATCACCGTGCCGGTGAGCACGTCGAGGGCGGCGAACAACGTGGTCGTGCCGTGTCGCTTGTAGTCGTGGGTCATTGTCTGAGCGCGGCGCTTCGACGAGCTTTTCGTCGAAGCGGGGATCGTTGGACAACTTAAACGTCTCGACCAAATGGGGTTTCAAGCCGCGTGCCGACCACACCCGCTGCACGGTGTCCTGCGATACACCCACGGCCTGCGCCACCGTCCTGCAGCTCCAGTGGGTCTGTCCCTGCGGACGGTAGTTCTGGGTCAGATCCAGGATCGTCTCGATCGCCTCCTGCGGGATCGAGGGCTTGCGGCCGCGACCTTTGCGGACATCCCCCAACTTCGCCACACCGTCCTCGGCGAACCGTGCACGCCAGTTCGCCACCGATGCTGGCGATACCCGACAATGCCTGCGCAACAGCGGTATGAGCCGCCCCGTCTGCCGCAATCAACAACGCCTTCGCCCGCACGACCTCGCGATGGGCGCCTGACTGCGATCGGACGAAAGACTCGAGCAACTCACGTTGCCCTTCAGAAATCTCCAACGCAACAAAAGGCTTCCTCATGCGCGGATCGGACCGAACAAAACCTGATTATTTGCGAGACACGCCACTAGATGCCTGGTCTGGGGCGGCTTGCAGGACCACTATCCCGCGCGACCCCACCCGTACCGTGGCACCGGCGCGCACCGGACTCGCTTCACCGCCGTTATCGGCACCAGCGACGGTGTCGATGAGAGGAGTCCATGCTGGTCCGAATTCCTCAGGCGGCAAGGTGAATTCGACCGGTTCGTCGTGCGCGTTGAAGCACAGGACGAAGGAGTCGTCGGTGACGCGGTGGCCGCGGGCATCGAGATCGGGGATGCCCTGACCATTGAGGTAGACCGCGACGGATTTGCCGAAGCCGGAATCCCAGTCTTCGTCGCTCATCTCCGAGCCGTCGGGCTGGAACCAGGAGATGTCTGGCATCCCTTCGGCGCCGCGACGGCGAACCGGCAGTCCGTCGAAGAATCGACGGCGCCGGAACACCGGGTGCGCGGCCCGCAGCGCCGACACCGTCCGGGTGAACTCCAGCAGCGCGGTATCGGCGTGGGCCCAGTCGATCCAGGTGATCTCGTTGTCCTGGCAGTAGCCGTTGTTGTTGCCACCCTGCGTGCGGCCGAGCTCGTCGCCATGCGAGATCATCGGCACGCCCTGCGAAAGCAAAGTGGTGGTGAGGAAATTGCGCTGCTGGCGGCCACGCAGTGCATTGATCTCGGGATCGTCGGTGGGCCCCTCCGCGCCGCAATTCCACGACTTGTTGTTGCTCTCGCCGTCGTTGTTGTCTTCGCCGTTGGCCTCGTTGTGTTTCTCGTTGTAGGACACCAGGTCCCGTAGTGTGAAGCCGTCGTGGGCGGTGACGAAGTTGACCGAGGCCACCGGCCGCCGCGCGGTGTGTTCGTAAAGATCGGCCGAACCTGTCAACCGGTGGGCGAACTCGCCCAGGGTTGCCGCCTCCCCTCGCCAGAAGTCGCGCACAGTGTCGCGGTACTTGCCGTTCCATTCCGTCCACTGGGGCGGAAAGTTGCCTACCTGGTATCCGCCCGGCCCCAGGTCCCAGGGCTCGGCGATGAGCTTGACCTGGCTCACGATCGGGTCTTGCTGCACGAGTTCGAAGAAGGCCGACAGCCGGTCGACGTCGTAGAATGCACGGGCCAGCGTGGCGGCAAGGTCGAAGCGGAACCCGTCCACATGCATCTCGACCACCCAGTACCGCAGTGAATCCATGATCAGTTGCAGCGAGCGCGGGTGCCCGACGTTGAGGCTGTTTCCGGTGCCGGTGTAGTCCACGTAGTACCGCTGATCGTCGTCGATCAGTCGGTAGTAGGCGGCGTTGTCGATCCCGCGCATCGACAACGTCGGCCCCAGGTGGTTGCCCTCGGCGGTGTGGTTGTAGACCACGTCGAGGATCACCTCGATGTCGGCTTCATGCAGGGTACGGACCATCGCCTTGAACTGCTGGACCTGACCGCCCCGGGTGGCGCTGGTGGAGTACTTGGAGTCGGGGGCAAGGAAGCCGATGGTGTTGTAGCCCCAGTAATTGGACAGGCCCTTGTCGATCAGCGTGGCGTCGTTGGCGAAATGGTGTACGGGCATCAGCTCGATCGCTGTGGCGCCCAACGATTTCAGGTGGTCGATGACGACCGGGTGCGCGATCGCGGAGTAGGTGCCGCGGCTCGCCTCGGGAATATCGGGGTGCGTCTGGGTCAATCCCTTGACATGCGCCTCGTAGATGACGGTGTCGGCGTACTCCCGTCGCGGCGGGCGGTCCACACCCCAGTCGAAGAACGGGTTGATGACCACCGCTTTGGGCATGCTGGCGGCCGAGTCGTCGTCGTTGCGGCTGTCCGGGTCGCCGAAGTTGTAGCCGAACAGTGACTGGTTCCAATCGAACGTGCCGTCGATGGCCTTGGAGTAGGGGTCCAGCAGCAGTTTGTTCGGGTTGCACCGCTGACCGGCGCCGGGGTCGTATGGCCCGTGCACCCGGTACCCGTACCGCTGGCCGGGTTCGATATTGGGCAGGAAACCGTGCCAGACGAAGCCGTCGACCTCCGGAAGCACGATCCTGGTTTCGGCGCCGTCTCCGTCGAACAGGCACAGCTCGATCCGCTCGGCCACCTCGCTGAACAGCGAGAAGTTCGTCCCGGATCCGTCGTAGGACGCCCCGAGCGGGTACGCCTTACCCCGCCATACCTCGGTAACAACGGGGGCTGCCGCGCGCTGGCGTCGTCGTCTGGGTCGGTTGGTCACATCGCAGACTCCCTTGTCGTGGTGCGCACAACAACGTAGCGAGTAACGGGCCATGGCGCGCGTCGCTGGCCCCGTCAATTGCGACGGGACAGTCAGTCAGCCGGCCGATGCCGACCTACGTAGTACCTCAAGAACGCCGTACCTCAAGAACGTAGTACCTCAAGAACGCGCACGGCGATCCCGCCGAGGCGGTGAATCCGGTCGCCGCTTGACATAGGAGCAACTTTCGGGCGGGGTCCGCCCGCCCGCGCTACCCCTCGTGCGCCAGCCAGACGACGCTCAACGGGGGAAGCGTCATGGAGGCCGAGTACTCCAAGTCGTTCCAGCCGATCGGCTCTGCGGTGAGGTCGCCGACGGTGACGCCGCTGCCGCCGAACTGGGTGCTGTCGGTATTGAGGATCTCGACCCACCGACCCGGCCGGGGGAGCCCGACCCGATGGTGGTGTCGGACCACGGGGGTGAGGTTGGCGATGCACGCCACAACCCGCGGGTCGGTCACCGGGAACCGCACGAACGACAGCACGCTGTGGTCGGCGTCGTTCGGGTCGATCCAGCGGAATCCCGGCCAGTCGAAGTCCTGTTCCCAGAGGGCCGGCTGGTCGCGGTATACCGCGTTGAGTTGCCGGACCAGGCGCTGGACCCCGGCGTGCTCGGGGTACTCAAGCAGGTGCCAGTCCACGCTGGCGTTGTGCCGCCACTCGTCGCTCTGGGCGATCTCGCCGCCCATGAACAGCAACTGCCGTCCGGGATGGGCCCACATCCACGCCAGCAGCGCCCGCAGGTTCGCGAACTGCTGCCAGCGGTCCCCGGGCATCTTGGCCAGCAGCGAACCCTTGCCGTGGGCGACCTCGTCGTGGCTGAGCGGCAGGATGAAGTTCTCGTGGAACGCGTAGAGCAACGAGAACGTGAGCTCGTGGTGGTGGAACCGGCGATGGACCGGATCCTTGCTGAAGTACACCAGCGTGTCGTTCATCCACCCCATGTTCCACTTGAACCCGAACCCCAGGCCGCCCAGAGAGGTGGGGCGGGACACGGCCGGCCAGGACGTCGACTCCTCGGCGACCATCATCACCCACGGGTGGTGCCCGTAGACCACCTCATTGACTTCCTTGATGAAGCTGATGGCCTCGAGGTTCTCCCGGCCCCCGAACCGGTTGGTCACCCATTCACCCTCGCAGCGCGAGTAGTCCAGGTAGAGCATTGAGGCGACCGCGTCCACCCGCAGCCCGTCGATGTGGAACTCCTCGATCCAGTACAAGGCGTTGGCCAGCAGGAAGTTGCGGACCTCGTGGCGGCCGTAGTTGAACACCAGCGTGCCCCAGTCGGGGTGCTCCCCCTGCCGGGGGTCGGCGTGCTCGTACAGCGCCGTGCCGTCGAACTGGGCCAGGGCCCAGTCGTCCTTGGGGAAGTGGGCCGCCACCCAGTCGACGAGCACCCCGATCCCCGCCTGGTGCAGCCGATCCACCAGGTAGCGGAAGTCGTCCGGGCTGCCGAACTGTGCCGCCGGCGCGTAGTACCCGGTCACCTGATACCCCCAGGAGCCCGAGAACGGATACTGCGCCAGCGGAAGGAACTCCACGTGGGTGAACCCGAGGTCGGCCACGTAGCCCGGGAGGATCTCGGCCGCCTCCCGATAGGTCAGCGGGCGCCACGTCCCGTCGTGGTTTCGGGTCCGCCGCCACGACCCCAGATGGCACTCGTAGATCGAGACCGGGGCGCGCATGAGGTCCACGGTGGCCCGCTCGGCGATCCACTGCGCGTCCTGCCACTCGTGCGTGCTGCGGGTGACGATGCTGGCGGTGGCCGGCGGTGTCTCCGCGGCGAAGGCGAACGGGTCGGCCCGCAGGCTCAGGTGTCCGCCCTGGCTGACCACCTCGTACTTGTAGCGGGCCCCTGGCCCGACTCCCGGCAGGAAGATCTCCCAGACCCCGGAGCCGCCCAGCACCCGCATCGGGTGAACCCGGCCGTCCCAGCCGTTGAAGTCCCCGACGACACGCACGCTTCTGGCGCTCGGCGCCCAGACGGCGAACGACGTCCCAGACAGCCCCTGGTGGACGCGCACGATGGCGCCCAGGTGCCGCCACAGCCCCTCGTGCCGGCCCTCGCCCAGCAGGTGCAGGTCCATCTCCCCCAGCGTCGGCCAGCAGCCGTAGGGATCGTCGAAGCACGTCGTCGTGCCGTTGCGGTCGGTCGACTCGAGGCAGTAGGCCGGGACGGCGTCGGCCGCCAGCACGCCGGCGAACACACCGGCGGCGTGGATGCGACGCATCTCGATCCGCGCCCCGCCGCTCAGCACCGCCATCCCCGCGGCGTCTGGGCGCCAGCCGCGGATCACCACCCGGACCCGCCCGTCGCCGTCCTTCTCCAGGTGCGCGCCCAGGATCTGGTGCGGGTCGTGATGATCGCCCCCGACGAGCCGCTCGAGATCCACCTGGTCAACCGAACCCTCGAGTCCGACCGGTGCACTCATGACCGTTCCCTCCCCGACCAGGCGCCGTGGGTCGCCCGACCCGTCACGCGGCACATCCCCCGAGCGCCGGAATGTTCCGTTCCCTGAGCTTTCCACGACACGGTGGCGGTGAGAAGGTACTTGCTGATCGAACCCACCATCGACTCGGTGAACGTCGCCAGGCCGCACTGTGTCGGGGGAAAGATCCTCTCGAAGGCGACGCGAAGCGCCTCTTTCGGGTGGGTACCGCCGTTGCTCAACGGCGAGGGGAATCGGGTCGATACCACGGTCATGCTCCATTCGGTCCGCCTGTCTTGCATCGTGGCGGTCGACGTGACGTGGAACCAGGGACGAAGGTCCCAAGGATTGACTCCCTGTCAGAGTAGCCCGCCGGCGCGCATCCACCCGCGGGCCCGCCGGCACCCTCCACCATGGGTGCGAGTCGTGACTGATGCCGCCTGGGGTGACCGTCGCGGGGTAGGACCTAGGCCGATGATCTCCTGCCGGCTGTTGGCCGCGCGGCGTCCCCAGCGGCGCCGCGCACGGAGGCCGCCCACATTGGGACCATCGATGCCGGCAGCGCCGCTAACTCCCAATGCGCACTCAAGGTTTCTTCCTGCTCAGCCGGAATGCCGTGCGGCCAAGTGTCTAGGAATACATTCAGCAGTGACCGTGTGAATGCCATGGTTCCGGGGTCAGCCGCGGCAAGCCGCGCCAACACGCCGTGGGTGTCCTCGCCGCACCACAGCAGCGCCGCCGCCGCGGCCGCGATCGTCGCCTCGGCCGCGTCGTTCCAGCTGTGCTAACGAGAATGATTCCATCACTCGGCCCCCCCGGCCACAACCGTGCTTCAGCTTCGATTTGGTTTGTCAGATAGGCGATTTCGGCGTACTTAGGATCGCCACACCACATCGCTAGCAGCTCTGTGACTCTTGCCGGATTGTGGTGCGCCCGGGCGTACGGCGATGCCGACTCCGAGGCGCTCATCATCCCCGGCCGCAAAGCCGCGCTATTTCCGGCCTCCGCCAAGGAGGCCTTTTCTAGCTCGTGCCACCGATCCTCCGGCGCCGGCAGGCCGCGGGTGAGGTCGTCGAGTATTTCCCGAATGATCGGCGGCACTGGCAGATCGCGGATAGCTGCAGTCCGTTCCAACACGGTCTGCACAGCGTGCACTGTGGTTTTCCATGCTTGTGACCGCCCAGGCCCGCCCGCACCAGTTACCTGCGCATAGAGGGCCGGGTCAGCGTCGCCAGCCGATGGACGTGCTGGTTGTCCAGGGGCGAGGCTGGCGCATGGTGAGGAAACCGCTTCCGCAGCGTTTCCAGGTCGCAATTGTCGTAGTGCGGCACCCCTGCGGCGCGGGCGGGCAGCGACGATCCTCCGTAGGCCGGTCAACACCGCCAAGGCGTGTAGCACGATGTTGTGATCGGCGAGCAGATGGGCGGAGGCCAGCATGGTTTCGGCGGGATTGGCCCAACTGAACCAGCGTTTGCGAAATGCCGCATGCAGCCCCGAGTCGGAGAACGACATGTTCGCCTTCGCGGGCACGAACAACCCGATCGGGATGTGTCCAGCGCCCTCACTGCTCACGATCACTGTTTGCGTATAGAAGATGCCTACACACCAATCCAGGACCGCATACACGCATGAATCGTGCATGAGCTGATACACCAGATCCCTTGCCTCATCCAGCAGCGGATCGGGCAGCGTAGACCCCACCGCTTCCCGGCCGGCAGCCGCTGAGGCCCCAACACCAGAACCCACCACACGCGAGCAGCGCGCCACTGGAAAGGAGGACCCGAAGCTTTCCTCGGCTGGAGACGGAAATCGCACCCACCCGGAACGGCACACTGACGGCGACCCACGCACGGCCGGCGAGCCGGCCGAAGAGGACGACGGCCGCCCTGCCAACTGACAAGGCGGCCGTCTCGGCGGGCAGCTAGATGGTGCGGGTCATGACGTTGTAGACGTCGACGCGGTTGGGGGGGCTGTGGGGACGGGGTCCTTCGGCGGCAGGATGAGAAACGCGAATTCACTCGTCCGTCGACAGCAGGACCCTATCGGCAACCATCTCGTTGAGGTCGCTGAGCGGGTGCACGCCGCTGTCAAGTAGCCACCGTCAATTGCCGATGCCGGGGGCCAGGCCGGGAGGGTGGGACGACTCGCCGTCGGCGCAGGGGTGGGTCATGACGTGGTCGAGCAGCGCCTTGAGGCTGGCCGTGGCCAGGCATACGACACTGTCGGCCGCGCCGTAGTACATCCGGATCGTGTCGCCGTCGTCGTCGAGGATCCAGCCGCAGGGGAAGACGACATCGGGCACGTCGCCGGAGCGTTCGTAGCTCGCTGACGGACCGAACACCCACTCGTTGCCGCGGGCGATCACCCGGGTCGGGTCGTCGCGGTCGAGCAGCGCGAGCCCGAGACGGTAGATGGCTCCCGACGCGGTTGTGCGGACGCCGTGGTAGCAGAGGAGCCACCCGGCGTGGGTCGGCATCGGCGGGGGGCCCAGGCCCACCTTGTTGGCGTCCCACCACCCGCCGCGACGGGCCGGTAGCAGGACCTTGGCGTCGCCGAAGTGGCGCAGATCGGGACTCCACGACAGCCAGATGTGCGCTCCGATTCCCGGCATCTGTGCCGTCGGCCGGTGGATCAGCGCCCACCGGCCGTCGAAGGTGGTCGGGAACAACGCAGCGTCCTTATTCTCGGGGGACTGCAGGACGCCGCGACGGTCGAAGTGCACGAAGTCGCGGGTGGATGCGAGCAGGATCAGCGGTCCGGTGGTGGAGTAGCCGGTGTACACGATGAGGTACTCGTCGCCGACCCGGGTGATCCGTGGGTCCTCGATACCCCAGGCCTCCTCCGAGGTCGAGGTCTGGGCGAACAGTCCCCGATCGTGCTCCACGCTCCAGTTGCTGTAGCCGTCGGGGCTTCGGGCGACCACCAGGTGGGACAGGCCGGTGCGGTTCTCCACCCGCAGCAGCAGGAGGGTCTGGCCTTCGAAGACCGTCGCACCGGGGTTGAACACGGCGTTGACCATCCGGGGCAAGTCAGCGGCGGTGATGATCGGATTGTCGGGATGGCGCATGAACATCTCGGCCGGGCCACTCCACGACGGCACGATCCGGTCGGCGGAGGTCATGCGACGGAGGCCTGGGGGAGAGTCACCTCATGGGCTCGTCGCAGTGCCGTGAGGAACGCGAGGGTCGACTCGGCGCCCTGGTTGACGTTGGGCCCATCGACTTGCAGCCCGTCGAAGCAACCCCCGGTTCGATCGTCGAACATGGCGACGCCGAGGTCGTTTCGACCGATGAACCACTCGGCTGACCGGATCGTCACGTCGGCCCAGTCGGGCTGGCCGGTCACGGTGAACGCCCGCGCCGCGGCGTCGGCCATGGCGCCCGCCTCGATCGGTTGCTGGTCGAACGCTGGTCGCGGTTCGCCGGCGGTCCAGCCGTGGGTCGGCGTGAAGCTGAAGTGACCCTCGGGCGCGGTCTCCTCGGCGACGAGCCAGTCCAGGAGCCGCAACCCCGTCCGCTCGAATCTGGTGTCGTTGAGTATCGCTCCCGCCGCCAGCAGGCATTCGGGCAGCAGCGCGTTGGCGTACCGCAAGCGCGTCTCCGGCCAGTGCTGGTGGCCGGTGGCCTGCTGGATCATCGTCGCGGCGGCGCCGAGCAGCTCGGCGGCATGCGGTTGGTCCGGGTCGTCGGCGAGTACGGCCGCTGCGCCGAGTGCGGCGTACGCCATGGCGTGAGGCCACCGTGAGCGAAACGAGGTCGTCATCGAGAACAGCTCCCGAGCACCTTCGGTGACGTGGCGGGGCGCAGTCGACGCGGCGGCGACACCCAGGCCGAAGATCGCACGGCCACAGGCGTCGTCGGAGACGTCGCGGTCGATGAACCGGCGGTCGTGGCCCATGCGGAGCGCGAATCGTCCGCTGCCCAGGTGCAGGCGCCGCAGGAACGCCAGGTAGATCTCGCTGAGCCGGTCAGCAGTGGGGCCGTCCCAACCGCAGGTCAAGGCCAGCGCGCGCCCAGCATCGTCGCTGCAATAGCCGTGCGCTGGTCGGGGCACTGCTCCGCGGGCGTGCTCGAAGAGCCCGGTGTCATCGGTCATCCGGACCAGGTGCCGCAGGTCGGGCATCGGCAGGTTCATGCTGCCATCCGACGGGCGAGCAGGTCGTGGATCACCTCGAGGTACCGCTGGGCGACGACAGGCCAGCGCAAACCCGCGCCCACGCGGGCGGCCTCGTGGCGCATCGCGTCGGCCAGGTCGGGGCGCGTGAGGATTCCGCGGAGCGCACCGGCCATCGCCTGGTCGTCGCCGTGGCACACGAGCAGGCCTGCCCCCGATGCCAGCGCTTCGAGAGCGTGGGGGAACCGCGTGGCGACGACCGGCTTCCCCGCAGCAAGGGCCTCCACCAGGACCCCGGAGGTGACCTGGTCGGGGGAGTCATAGGGCAGGAGCACGACGTCGGCACTGCCGATCAGCACGGCCAACGACGAAACATCGCGGTACGTGGCGTCGAAGACGACGCGGTCGGCGATGCCCAGCTCGACGGCGGATCGCGCCAGCATCTCCCGGTAACGTTCCCCCTGAGCCGCTCGGACCTTGGGGTGGGTCTCACCGGCGATGAGATACGTCGGCATCGGGGTCAGGTCACCGAGTCTGGCCATCGCCGCGATGCCGTGCTCGAGGCCCTTGCCAGGCCCGACCAATCCCCAGCTCAGCACCAGCGGCTTGTCATGGCGGCGCTGCTCACCGGTGCCGGGCTCGGTCCAGGCGCCATGGGGGATCACCAGGACCCGCTTCGGATCGTTGATCGCGTAGTTGCCGAGCCGGAAACGCGCCGCCTCGGTCTGCGTAACCGTCACATCGGCCAGCCCGATGACCTCCTCGAGCACCGCACGCTGGTGCGCGGTGGGATCGGCCAGGACGGTGTGGAGCACCACGATGCGAGGGGTCGTCGTCGTCCGCAGCAGGTCAAGGACCTCGTCGCCGTCGGGTCCCCCGTAGATCCCGTACTCGTGCTGGAGGATGACGAGGTCGACATCCTCGACGGTGTCGCGCACCTGATCAAACGACGCCGCGTCGCCGGCGATCCAGTCGACCGTGGCTTGCGCCGCGCCGCCGGTCGGTTCGTTCGGCTGGATGAGGCGGACGACCACGGGTTCGACCGCGCGGCCCGCGTGGCTGATCGAACGCACCATCGACTCGGTGAACGTCGCCAGGCCGCACTGTGTCGGCGGAAAAGTCCCCACGAAGGCGATGCGAAGCGCCGCTTCCCGGTCGGTACCGCCGCTTCTCAACGGCACGGGGAATCGAGTCGACACCACATCATGGTTCCCTTCCGTCCGCCTGTCCGCCATCTTGGCGGTCGACGTGGCGTCAGGCCAGGGACGAAAGTCCCGACTGTTTAGTCCCGACTATCTATCTGAAACCGGTTCTGGGGTGTAGGCCTGTTACCGACCCGGTTCTGATTGGGATTTCAGGCGAGGGTGTGCAGTGGCGTCGAGGGAGCTACTCATGCCGGTCGCGTCACGGGTCGAATGGTATGCGACGATCCGTCGGGATGCCCGCGCCGGGATTCGGGCCGCAAGGTCGAACGCAAGCACGGTATGGGGTATTGATCCTGTACAGACGAGGGCTCGAGAACGATTCTTGCTCGGGTTTCCTGCAGGCCGATCCGCAATATGCATGTGCAATAGTCTCGTAAAGCTGGCAGCGTCCGCGCCAATCGAATGGGACAGCGCTACGGATCCTCATGTTGGATGGGTATGTGGAACGGCAAAGCGACGGTGCTATGCACCACGTGTCCCAGTCGGACCCTCATTGCTGCTTCTATTCCGCATCGCGGAACATAGTCGAGCCCATCAACGCTGTCCTTGGCAGCGAAGTACTCTGGAAGGAGGATGTGTTGGCTTCTGACCCTGGCGATCCGGAGTCGATCGAATCGGTAATCAACGATTACGGCGGATTAAGAATGTGCATTCTGGCGTCTGGCTCGAGCGAACGACGCCGCGAATTGATAACCTCCGAACGTACCCATATCTCGGCTCGCTTGAGAACGTCCAGGCGCATGGCGTCACTTTCGGCGTGGATGCGCTGGCTTCGTCGGCCAGAACAATACTCATTCTCCTGGGTGAGGAAAAGGCGACGGCCTACAGGAGGGTTAGATCTGTGAATCAGTACGACCCTTCATGCCTGCCACAATCAGCCATGAGTGCGGGTCCTCAGAGGTGTATTTCGATAGAGGTGCAGCAGGTTGGAAGGACGCGGGTGAATTAGGATGACGGCTGAGCGGTTGATGAAACCGTACCGTGTGGCAATGTTCGATCTCGACGGTACGCTCGCGGCGTCAAAGAGTGAGATTTCACCCGCCATGGTTCACATGCTCCGCGCCCTGCTCTCAGCTATCGATGTGTGCATTATTTCTGGCGGACGCTTCGAGCAGTTTGACGCGCAAGTACTACGGCACCTCGGCGAGTTCTGTGACCTCAAGCGCCTGCACTTAATGCCCACGTGCGGGACCCGTTATCTGCGATGGGAAGGAGGGGCCTGGGACGAGGTGTATTTTGAGAAGCTGTCTTCCGACGAGAAGAATCACGCGTTCGAAGTGCTTCGGAATGGGGCGGAGAAGCTCGGCTTCTGGACGAACGATACTTGGGGTCCCGCACTTGAGGATCGCGGCAGCCAAGTCACATATTCTGCGCTTGGCCAGAGCGCACCCGTTGACGTGAAATCAGCGTGGGATCCAGACAATTCAAAGAAAGAATCGTTGCGCAAGTTTGCAGCGGAGAGACTCCCAGATCTTGAGGTCAAAAGTGGCGGCTCGACCTCGATCGATGTAACTAGGCGCGGTATCGATAAGGCCTACGGAGCGAGGAAGCTCATGTTGGCACTTCGTCTGACCGAACGTGAGATTCTCTTCTTTGGCGACCGGTTGGACCCGGGCGGCAACGACTATCCCATTAAGGCGATGGGTATTGATTGCATCGAGGTTCACGGCTGGAGGGACACGATTTCGAAGGTGACGAAGGTGTTTGGCGATCTATTGAGTTAATTCTGCGAACTTGCCGCAAGCGGAAGCTTTTGTCCACCGGCTAGGATGAACGTTCGAGTAGTACGCTTAGTTCGCGTAGACGAGAGACGAGTTTGTCATAGAATTCTGACGAAATGAGTAGATCCGCGTGAACAGGGCCTACAGAATGCATGCCCGTGAGGCTGAGCAGTACCTTGTCGCTCCTACTCTTAGCGCTAAACGTAATGACCGACCGCATCAACACGACGTGGCGGAGCGAGGGATTGTGAGACCGGAAGCGGAGTGCCTCGAAAATCGCAGTTCATGGTTGTTGGTCAACGCGCCCGCAGTGCGGCCCATGGTGGATTCCGGGCAGATTCAGATGGGCAACATACGAACGGATCAGCAAGCACGTCATTGCGGGCGGCTAGCTGCCGCGAGTGCGAACCTCGCTGGCCTGGTGGTTGTCTCCAGTGCAGCAACCGTCCGAAACCAGTCATAGCAAGGACCTTTGGCACTTGTGACGGTGGTCGCCGCGGCCGGATGGTGAAACAAGCAGCCGAGATGGCGCGGGTATCGCCGTCGCCACGCCGGTTTGATTGAAAGCAGCAACGCGATCCTGCGGCGGTGGTGCAGAACAGCACCTCACCGGATTGACCGCAGATTCCATCGTTGAGGAGAAGACATGAACATCGTCGCCGTCATCATTGCGGTGGTTATTGTGGCGCTGATTTTGGTGGCGCTGTCGATTCGGGTGGTGACCCAGTACGAGAAGGGTGTGTTGTTCCGGCTCGGGCGGGTCAGGGATGTCAGGGAGCCTGGGCTGACGTTCATCATCCCGGTCGTCGACCGGTTGCCGAAGGTGTCCCTGCGCATTGTCACGATGCCGATCCAGTCGCAGGGCATCATCACCCGCGACAATGTCAGTGTCGACATTGCCGCTGTCGCGTATTTCCGGGTCGTGGATGCGGTGAAGTCGGTGGTGGTCATCGAGAATGTGTACGCCGCGATCGATCAGATCGCCCAAACCACGCTGCGCAATGTTGTCGGCCAGCACACCCTCGATGAGGCGTTGGCGGAGACCGAGGTGATCAACGCCAACATCCGGGAGATCCTAGATGTGATCACTCTGGAGTGGGGTGTGGAGGTGACTCTGGTCGAGCTCAAGGACATCCAGTTGCCCGACAGCATGAAACGGGCGATGGCCCGCCAAGCCGAGGCCGAGCGGGAGAAGCGCGCGAAAATCATTGCCGCCGAGGGCGAATCGCTGGCCGCTGCCGCACTCGGCGATGCGTCGGACACCATGATGGCCCACCCCTTAGCTCTACAGCTGCGCAATCTGCAGACTCTCGTCGAGTTGGGGGTGGACAAGAACACGACGGTGGTGTTCCCGGCGCCGCTGATGAGCGCGATCGGCGAGATCGGTACGTTCTTCGCCCGCGAGACCGCCGCCGCCGCGACGACACCGGCGCCGCCGATCACGGCCCCACCAGCCCGACAGACGCAGACACCAACCCTGGCAGCCAACGGAGCAGCCGCTCCCGGCGCAAGCGTCAAACAGCCTGCTGTTTGACGCAGATCCCCCTGACGTCGGGGAAGAAGTCCGATCCTGGCCAGCAGCTCAGTAGCCGTCGAATTGATCGACATGCCCCCTGCGGGGTCACCGACCCGATGCACCGTACGGCACAGCTGGCTGGCCCGGGTGCCGGTAACCACCGACGAGCAACGCTCGGCCTATGACGCGATCTACGACGTTGGCCCGCCGCGATCCGCGACGAAGACTTCGTGTGCTGCCGCAATGCGGCGAAGGCGCACGGTGGTGCGTGTCAGCGCATCGACATACGCCACATCGTCGCGTGGCAGGCCAGCCGGATTGGCGATCTGCGCCGGAGAATCACCCCTTTTCAGTCCTTCGATGATCTCGCGGACCGAAGCCGGTGTCAGGTCTGTGAACACGACATCGTCGATGAGCATGTGAACACGACATCGTCGATGAGCATCGCCGGTTCGTGGTCGCTCAACCCGATGCACGCGGTTTCAAACAGCCCGAAATCGGCCGACCCGGGCCCGCCGAATCGTGTCCCGGTGTCGAGTTCCAGGGCCTCATACACCTGGCGGTAACCGTGCATTTTCGCGATGACGTTGTTGCTCAGATAAATTCGGTGACGGCCCGACGGCGTGGTGTGGAAGAAAAGAAATGGTAGAACGTCGCGGTCTCCAGAACGTCCTCGACGGACAGCCCGAGCCAATCGGCTATCCCGGCGGCGGCTTCAGTGGAAATGTGGCCGGATTCGCGTTGGCACATCCCACAAGATGTCGATGAGCGCGGTGCGGTCTGGCCTGCGCTGATGCGCGCATCATCGACGGCGACCTTTTGGTGGAGCACTCGACTCCAGCTCGCCGCGGACCGAGGTTAGCGGTCTGCGGGCTGAAGTCGTCCGACGGGTGTAGCGTCAGAGGTGGCTGAGAATCCCAGCTGGTTCGGGATGAGTTTGGCTGTCCGCTGCTGAACTCGGGGAGCGTTTGCTCCGAGCCTGAACATGCCGGTGGCCGGGTGTTCTCCGGGATCGCCATTACTACTTCGTCCATCTATTCTGCCCATCGCATTCGCGTTGCCACTAACTGCGACCGGCGCACGATCCCGGTAGTAATCAGAAATGAAAATGGCGGCGGGGCTCACCCCGATCGCACGTTGACGTTGGACGGCCCACGGTCCCTGGGAAATTGCATTAGATGCTGGCTTGGGCGGTTTTACGAACGGATCTACCGCTCAGTCGTACATGACTCGGAGGAGTTCAGGTGAACGTAAGTTTTTCGTCGATGTCGGCGATTGAGATTCTTGACTCCCGTGGTCGACCCACCCTGCGTGTGCGAGCGACCCTGTCCGACGGTCGCAGCGTGCGATCGGGGGTGCCCTCCGGCGCATCGACCGGCAGCCGCGAGGCGGTCGAGCTGCGAGACCACGACGAGAACCGGTACTCGGGGCTGGGCGTGCAGCGGGCGGTTGCCCACGTCAACGGACCGATTGCCGACGCCGTGACCGGTCGTTCGTTCGCCTCGCTTGAGCAGGTTGACGACGCCCTTCGTGGGCTGGACGGCACGGCCGACAAGTCGCGGTTGGGCGCGAACGCGATGGTGGGTGCGTCGATGGCCGCTGCCCAAGCATTTGCTCTCGAGTCGGGACAGCCCCTGTGGCGGTGGCTGACTCCTGACGGGGTGATTCCGCGGCTGCCGGTGCCGCATTTCAACGTGGTCAATGGGGGTGTGCACGCGAAGAATGCCCTCGATTTTCAGGAGTTCATGATCGCGCCGATCGGGGCGCCGTCGCTACCCGAAGCGGTCCGTGCCGGCGCCGAGGTGTATCAACGGCTGCGTGCGGTACTGGCGCAGCGTGGCTTCGAGACGGGGCTGGGGGATGAGGGTGGCTTCGCGCCCGAGATCGCCTTGCCGGAGGAGGTTTTGGGGCTGATCGTGCACGCCATCAGCGACGCCGGTTACACCGCCGGACGCGACGGTGTCGCGATCGCCCTCGATCCGGCCTCAAGCGAATTTCACCGTGACGGTCGGTACGCCGTTGGCGGCGAGTCGTTGTCGAGCGAGGACATGATCGATCGCTACGCGCAGATGATCGACAAGTTCCCCATCTGGAGCATCGAGGATGGCCTCGGCGAGACCGACACTGCAGGCTGGCAGAAGCTCACCGGCAGGCTTGGCGAACGCGTCCAATTGGTGGGCGACGACAATTTCGTCACCAACCCGGACTTGATTGCGTTCGCCGTCAGCGCCGGCATCGGCAACGCCGCCCTGATCAAGGTTAATCAAGTCGGAACGGTGTCCGAAACACTTGAGGCGCTTCGGGTATGCCGGGACTCCGGATACGCCGCGATGATCTCGCATCGGTCGGGCGAGACGGACGACACGTTCATCGCTGACCTGGCCGTCGGTTCGGGATGCGGCCAGATCAAGTCCGGTGCACCGGCGCGAGGGGAGCGCGTCGCGAAATACAACCGACTTCTCGAAATCGCGGCCTCGGCCCCGAAGTGCCCGTTCGGGTTGACACGCTGACGACAGCGAGGATTCATGGTGCGCCACCGATGCACGTCGGACAGCAGGGGAGCGCTGGGTGGAGATCCGCACCCCCTGGATCGGCCAGTTGCCCCGCCCAAGGACGGCAACCACCGGAGCCTGATGAACCCCGGGGACGGGCGACTGGCAGTGGTGACTTCGCGCGCGGCAGAGCAACTCCTGCCAGCGGTTACTATCGTCCTAACAAACCGTCTCGTGACGGTTGAGCCGCGATTGGGGCGCTGGGTTTCGATGTGGATGCCCACTTCCGGCAAGATTTAAGAGAGCAGGTATGACGGAGTTGACTGAGGACGCCGGCGGCTTACCGGTCGGGTCGCTGAGCGCGCAGCAGGTCAGCGCTGATGCCGCCGACTTGCGGGCCGGGATCGACGACTTGGCGGGCTTGGTGGCCGGCAGTCTGGGGTTGCCAGAGTTGCTGGCTGAGGTGTCGACGTTCGCGGTGCGCGCGATACCGGGCGCCGAGGGTGCCGGGGTGACCTTGTTGCGGGTCGACCGGGTGGACAACATGGTGGAAGCCTTGGCCGCGAGTACACCGTTTGTCGCCGAGATCGACGAGATTCAGTATGTGACCCTCAAGGAGGGACCCTGCATCACCGCGGCGCTGGAGCGGCGCACGGTGCGGTCCGGGTCGTTGGGCGGGGAGAAGATGTGGCCGCGGTTCGGCCCGCGAGTGGGCCGATTGGGCGTGCACAGTGCGCTGTCGCTGCCGCTGCTGCTGTCGGGTCAGGCGATCGGGGCGATCAATGTCTACGCCCACGGCAAAGACGTGTTCGATGAGCACGCCGCCGAGTTGGGGGAACTGTTCGCCAAACCCGCGGCGGTGGCGGTGCACAACGCCCAGATCCTCGCGCACGCGATTGCGCTGACCGCCCAGTTGCAGACGGCGCTGTCGACGCGCCCGGTGATCGATCA
Organism: uncultured Actinomycetota bacterium; assembly: GCA_963785625.1. Taxonomy (GTDB): domain Bacteria; phylum Actinomycetota; class Actinomycetes; order Mycobacteriales; family Mycobacteriaceae; genus Mycobacterium. The sequence continues at coordinate 40,133 of CAWAWC010000008.1, forward strand.
GGCGATCGGCCTGATTCGGGGACGCAGCGGGCGTAGCGTCGAGGACGCGTTCAACCAGCTGCGGGCGATCAGCCAAGCCGAACACCGCAAATTGGCCGACGTGGCGCAACGCATCGTCGATGAAGCCGTGCGCCGCGCCCGCGCCCGACACAGCCCGGCCTGAGCCCGAACCGCCAATTCGACACACGGCCGAACTGTCGCTGCGCGGTGTGACGCGCGTAGATTGGAGGGTGGGGAACAGCAAGCACGACGGGTCCTGGCTCGCGTAGCGCGTTCCCCACCGGGCAAGGCGATTCGCCTGTTCGGCACCGGCAGGCTCGATCCGCGCTCTGGAGCGCCCAGCGGAGCAATCCCGTCATGGAGATCGGTGCGGCCCTGGCCGCCGATTTGGGCATCCTCACCGCCGCCCTGGATGAGCCCGGCGCCGATGTGCTACACAGTTTGCAGCAATTGGGCGTCGACGCCCAGGCGGCGGTGCCCACCTTTCTCGGTCTGAGCGTGACCGTCGACGGCAGTGATCCGCCATTCACGTTCACCAACCTTGAGGACGGCGCGGCCGACGATGTTCGCACCTCGGTTCGGCTGACGCTGCCCGGTGTCGGTGGCGACCGGGCATCGCCGTCGGTTGCCCTCACCCTCTACGCGGGCACGCCGGGAACATTTGTCGACCTCACCGCGGACCTGGCGTGGCTAACCGGCCGCCCGCTCAGCGATTTCGTGCTTGATCAGCATCTCAGCGTCCCTGACAGGTCGGACACCGGGATATGTCTGCGAGCGGCGTCGGTCATCAATCAGGCGATCGGTGTCCTCATCGGCCGCGGCCACATGCCGGGGCAAGCTCACCGGGAACTGGACATCCGAGCTGATAGCGCGGGCACCGATCGACACACCACCGCGCAGTTCATCCTCGACACGCTTACCGCTGAGGACCCGGCCGACGCCGAGCGCGCCGGTCAGGAGCCCAACATCTGTTGAGTGTTTAAGCACGTGAGATCGCGCGGCGGTGGGCTGGCTTGTGCCCGCGCCGTGTAGTGTCAGGGATGTTGAGATCCCAGCCAGTCCGGGACGAGATCAGCTGTCCGCCGCTGTCCTCGCTGAGCAGTAGCTCGCACCGCACACGCCGGTGGAACCCCACGTTGGGAATCACCTTGAAGTTCTCGCACACCACCCGCTCGCCCACTCTGCCAACCGCGTCGGTCTTTACGCTTGGTTCGGCGCTGCGCTGGCTTGGGCATGACTGCCGCTGCTCGCGACCGATCGACGCGTTGCCGGCTTATATGTGGTTCCTCCGGCGCGGACATCTGCTTCCGACATATCCGCTGCAAGCCGTGCTCGTCGTGGATCTCGCCGAGACCCGTGAACCCCTCGCGCGCATCCGCCGGCTCATCGACGAGGTCAACTGGTGCACCCGCGGCGAAACGATCCGGGTCCACCGGCGACACAGCAGCGACAACGGACACGCCCCGATCGCTCTTCAGATGAACCAAACGCTGGTGTGGTGTCCGGCCGGCGTGCGCGGACAAAATGTTGGCAGGTCTGAAACCCCGGCGCGGAATCCCGGTGTGGTGAGCCACCATTCCAGCCAGGACGGCACGCATCTGCGGCATCTGCGGATGGTTCACTAACTCCGAGCTACCGGCTACGACTGCTGCTGCGCTTTGTGCACGGCAGCGAGTTGATCGACGGGGATTCCTTCGACAAGTCGTGCAGGCGCATCAACGAAATGCTCATGCCGGCGAAGGTTGACGAATTCGAGGCCGGAGAGCCTCGCCCCGTTGTTGACCTACCGGGGGCTGTCGACGTGGGCTGTGCTGGTCTTTTGTCGACCGCGCGACCAGCGGCCGAACGGGGAAACTCGCTTGCGGCGATCGGCGGCGTGCTCCGGATTCACCGTTCGGCCAGTGGCTGCGCCGACCTGCTGGTGTTCGAGCCGTTGGTCACGATCGCGGTTCAGAAACGCCGTCTCGCGTTGTGACCTTTTGAGTTCGCGTCGGATGTCTCGCCCGCGAGCCGCGGTGCGCCGGGCACCGGCCAGCAACACGCAAAGCCCGAGCATTGCGACCGTGCCGATCACGATCCCGAAGAGAAACAAGGTGCCGGTCGACCCGGTGACGTGAAAGCCGAATACGGCGAAATTCTCGGTCAAGCGGTGAGCAGCCCCCGCATTGGCCAGCACCCCGGTGAACCCCACTATCACCGCGGCAAGCAGAACAATTAATCCAACGATGACGATCATGTCGAGGCCTCTGATCCTGGTGCTAGGAGTCCAATCCACGCCAACATCGGCGTTGCTGTATGTCAACATCGTTAACATATGGTGTAATCCTACACCGGAGCCGGTCCGAGAGGGCCGCTGTCTGGGCGACATTTAGGTGAGGATGCGTAGGGGGAGAGGGTGCGGCAATGGCAAGACAACCGGGCGGGCCTGACGCGCGCGTTGGCTATGGCGACCCGCCGTCGCTGCCGCCGAAACAAACGGAGGATCCGCCAACTATCGGGAATTGGTACAAGTCAGACGTGGGGTGATGGTGCGCGGCCCGCGAGATGGTCATCGACGCTTGGCGCTACGGGCGGGCGACACCGAACGCTGTCGGGCCCTTACCATCTGGCTGCACACCTACAATCACCACCGCGGCCACACCGCACTCGGCGGGCAACTAGCCGCGGGTCCCCGAGAGGGGTAGCGTTGATATTGCTGAGTCCTTCAGCCAGTCCGGAAGCGAGTTTGGCTGTACGCCGCCGAACTTGATGAGCGTTTGCTCGCGCCGCACATTCCGATGTCTACCCGTTTCGGTCGAGACAGCATGCACATCTCGCTCATTCCCTCGTTAGCCCGGAATTCGGAGGACCGCCAACTCCGCGTTCACCCGAGCCCGTGCCCGTCGGTTTGTCGACCACTTGGACCGGCGACCGAGCGAGAAACAGAAACAACCGTGTCGGTGATACCGGGAATACCCGGCTGCGCACCGGAGAAGGCGCCGATCGGGCAGGGCAGCGCCAAACCGGCCGGGGGCCAAGCTAAATGACGCCGTCAAACGCTGACCCCGGCAATCTTCCTCCCAGACATCCACAGAGAAACTAGGTAAACGTCATGATCGGTCTCGGAATCATCCTTATCGTCCTCGGGCTCCTCCTCCCTGCCCTCGTCCCGACCTTCGCCTACGCCCATATTTGCTTGGTCATCGGGGTCATCCTCCTCGTCGTCGGCCTGCTACTGATGCTGATGGGACGGATGGGACACGCCGTCGGCGGCCGCCGCCACTACTACTAACGGACCAGAGTTACTCAGCGGCTGGCCAGCTCGGCCAGCCGAAGTCGACGTCAACGCGGCCCAAGCCTCCGGTCTGCAACAAGCCGCCGCTTATCGCCGCGAGGCACCGCCTCCGCGACCGACTCAACGAACAGTGGGAGCGCGCAGACGAATTGGATCCGCCGCGCAGACATCGGAAACACGTGAGTCCGCCACCGAGAGCACCTGAGTCCGCGACCCAGAAGGAACCGCATAATTGTTAACTATCTGCGGCTGAAGTCCCGCAGCCCAGCCTTCTATCCCATCAAGCCATGCAGGTAGCGGCCCTCGCCTGTCGATTAGGCGCCGGGCGGTGGCTTACCGCAGCTGCTGCGGTGGTTCTGAGGTCTGCGTTGCCGATGAACGCTGGCGACCCGACATAAGAGCCTACGAACGGAGCAAATGATGGCGATTACGGACATTCCGGCCTTCGCTCACCTAACCGACGCCGACATCGAGAATCTGGCCGTTGAGCTGGACGCGATCCGGCTGGACATCGAGGATTCCCGTGGCGAGCGCGACGCGCGCTACATCCGCCGCACCATCGCCGCGCAACGTGCCCTTGAGGTAGCGGGCCGGCTCATGCTGGCCGGTAGCTCGAAACGCTCGGCGTGGTGGGCGGGAACGGTGACCCTGGGTGTGGCCAAGATCATCGAGAACATGGAGATCGGCCACAATGTCATGCACGGCCAGTGGAACTGGATGAACGATCCCGAGATCCACTCCTCGACATGGGAGTGGGACATGAGCGGGGCGTCGAAACACTGGCGCTTCACCCACAACTTTCAGCACCACAAGTACACCAACATCGTCGGCATGGATGACGATGTGGGCTACACCGTCCTTCGAGTTACTCGTGATCAGCCCTGGGAGCCCTTCAACGTCGGCAACCTGCTGTTCAACACCATCCTCGCGTTCGGATTTGAGTGGGGAATTGGTTTGCAGCCCATCACGCTCAACAAGATCTTCAAGGCCGGCCCGGACCGCGCAATCACCGTCCAGCAAGTGCGCGAGTTTTCAGCCAAGACCGGAAGGCAGGTGGTCAAGGACTACGTCGCGTTTCCGGCGCTCACCTCGCTGTCGCCGGCGGCGACCTACAAATCGACGCTGAAGGCCAACGTGGTGGCCAACGTGATCCGCAACATCTGGGCCAACGCGGTGATCTTCTGTGGGCATTTCCCCGATGGCGCCGAGAAATTCACCAAGACCGACATGATCGGCGAAACCCGGGGTCAATGGTATCTGCGCCAGATGCTGGGTAGCGCCAACTTTGACGCCGGGGCGGCGATGCGGTTCATGAGCGGCAACCTGTGCCACCAGATCGAGCATCACCTTTACCCCGATCTGCCCAGCAACCGGCTGCACGAGATCTCGGTGCGGGCCAGACAGGTCTGCGACAAGTACGACCTCCCCTACACCACGGGTTCGTTCCTGAGGCAGTACGGCACGGCGTGGCGCACCATTGCCAAACTGTCGCTGCCGGACCGCTACTTGCGCGACACCGCCGACGACGCTCCGGAGACCCGCAGCGAGCGGATGTTCACGCAACTGGGGCCTGGTTTCGCTGGGACCGACCTAGCGACTGGGCGACGCCGCGGGCTCAAGACGGCAATCGCAGCGATCCGCCAATGCCGTCGCGACCCGCGCGTCAGCGAAGACACAAAACAAGGGGGCATCGATCAGGCCCTCAGCCGCCGGTGGTTTACCCGTCGGTAACCTACGGCACCGTAGGTTACGCTATTGTCGACTCGAAGTCGGGAGAGCGATTGTTATGACGTTGTGCCAGCATGCCGGAACACCGGTGGATGGAGACCGGTTCACGTGAGCGAGATGAACTATCTCGATCTGCACGGTGAGCGTATTGCCTACCGGGAGGCAGGAGTCGGCGAGGCGCTGCTGTTGATTCATGGCATGGCGGGAAGTTCGGCGACCTGGCGGGCAGTCATCCCTCAGCTGTCGAAGAAGTATCGGGTGGTGGCACCGGACCTGTTGGGGCATGGTGAATCAGCCAAGCCGCGCGGTGACTATTCGTTGGGTGCGTTCGCGGCGTCGCTGCGTGATCTGCTCGATGAACTAGGCATCAGCCGGGCGACGGTGGTCGGTCAGTCACTCGGTGGCGGTGTGGCCATGCAGTTCGCCTATCAGCATCGCGACTATTGCCAGCGACTGGTTCTCATCAGCAGCGGTGGCCTCGGCCCCGACCTGAACTGGATACTGCGGATCCTGTCGGCACCCGGAACCGAGCTGGTGCTACCAGTAGTCGCGCCGCAGCCGGTATTGAACGTCGGCAACAAGCTGGGCTCGTGGCTCATGTCGGCCGGGATCCAGTCGCCGCGCGCCGGCGAGATGTGGAACGCCTATTCGTCGTTGTCGGATCGGCAGACACGGCAGGCGTTTTTGCGTACGTTGCGCTCGGTGGTGGATTACCGCGGCCAGGCGGTCAGTGCGCTCGGCAAGATCCATCTAAGTTATGGATTACCGACCTTGCTCATTTGGGGTGAGCAGGACCGGATCATTCCTGTTGCCCACGGCTACGCCGCTCACGATGCCGTGCCGGGTAGTCGACTTGAGGTGCTCTCCGGTGTCGGGCACTTCCCCCATGTCGAGTCCCCGACAGCGGTGGTGGACATCCTTGACGACTTCATCGCCACCACAGGGCGGGAGGCCGATCTGACGAATCGAAAAACCTGATCAGAAAAGAGATGCGGCGAAGTGTTGACTGCCAATTCCCTGTCCGGTGTCGGTCCCGACAGCTGCCAGCCGCAACCGCCAGGACATCAGAATTCGGGGCGGCCGGCCGTCGCGTGATGGCATCCATGGTGACGCGCGCGTAGCCGGCAAGATGAACTTCCCAGGTGGCGGTCGCGGGTCCCAGCTGCGGGGTGTTCAATCGGCACAATGGTAGTCACCAAGCGGGAACGACCGGCCAATCAGGTTGCTGATCGTCGGGTGCGGCGACACCGGCGTGGCGATCCGCATCGGTTGACGGCCATCGGCGGTGTTGCCGGGTTGTCGTTGGACGCATTGTCCAGCGTCGCTTATGGTCCCGAAGCGATCGTGCTTACACTTCCGAAGAATGGGGCCCAGCCACGGGCCTTGACAATTGCTCCGGCGGGGTGGAACGTAAACGAAGTTGAGACTTTCAACCAGTCCGGGATGAGGTCAGCCGTCCGCTGTTGTCCTCGCAGAGCAGTAGCTCGCGCCGAACAGACCGGTGACAACCGCATGTCGGGGATCACCATGAATGCTCCGCCCGCCCCCTCCGTGCTGCCGGAGGGCGGCTTTCTTTCCCGGCCCTGGCAGGGTCACACCGCACGCTTAGTCAGTCGTCGGCTGAGGTCGTCGGTAGCCGTCATCAGCGCCCACGGCGGCATCGACGCGTCCAACGCCGACACTCTGACCGAGTACACGCTGGGGCATCTGACGCGTTGCCGCGGGATGATCCTTGATCTGCGCGACCTGGATTTCTTTGGAACCGAGGGTTTCTCGGCGCTGCACAGGGTCTCTGTCCGCTGCGCGCGCGTCGGCATGGGTTGGGCGGTAGTACCCGGTGCGGCAGTCTCCCGGGTGCTGCGGATCGGCGACCCACAGGGCTTGCTGCCCGCTGCCAGCACGGTCGAGGCAGCGATGGCCATCGTCCAAGGCCAGCCTCACCGTCCACCACAGCCCGTTGCGAGCCGCAGGGATCCCGGACAATCCTCGAGGTGCGAACGCACGGTGTGCTCAATCTGCGGTGGTGCACAACAGATCCGGCACGAACAGCGGACCTTGACAAAAGCAATCGCCAAGCTCGATCGTCCTGCGTTGACGGTGGTTGACCCTGGGGTTCGAAGACGCGAAATCTAAGATTGTGGATAGCGGCGCCGGCAAGGAATGTCGAGACCGCGTCGATCCCGACGGTTAATGTGTTGCGAGGGTTGGTTGCTCGCGCGGCGACGCCGCTGCTGCTGCCCGATGACTACCCTAAACTGCTCAATCCGCTGTGGTCTGCGCGGGAGCCCGACTACCGGCTGCACCTGCAGCTAACAGCGGACATGGGCAAGGTCGACTTCGCCGCGCTCAACGGCCTCGTCCCGGACTGCAAAGACCGTTCCACGTGGGCGTGGTCCGCCCACCATGCTCGACACCGTCGAAAAGGTATGGACGGAAGCGGGTTTGAGGGACAATCTGCACACGGAGCGGTTCACCATCGCGCGCACCGACAAAGGTGGCGAGGGCGGCACGGTCACCTGTCAGATCTCAGACAAGAGCATTAAACTCGACGGTGCGACAACAACTCGACGGTGCGACAACGCTGATGGAAGGTGGCGAGAAGCTCGGCATCCAGATGCCGTTTGGGTGCCGGGTGGGCATCTGCCAGTCCTGTGTATTGCCGCTGGAATCGGGCTACGTGCGCGATCTCAGGTCCGGAACCGAGCACCGCGCGGGCGATCGAATCCAGACGTGCATCTCCGCGGCATCCGGCGACTGCACCATCAACGTTTAGGAACGCCGTATCGCGACCACCGACATCAAGCGGTACGGACACCTCACCGCGGCCGACATCGAGGAATTGGGCCGCGAACTGCGAACTGGACGCCATCCGAACCGGTGTCGAGGAGTCTCGGGGCGAGCGGGATGCCCAGTACGTGCGCAAGACCATCCAGCTGCAGCACCATCCAGCTGCAGCGCGCTTTGGCGGTCGGTGGTCGAATTGATGTACGTGCCGAATTTGGTTGCGGCGCCGCCGTTGGCTCGAGGGTCTGGCCGGGCAAAGGATCACTTCGTGTACACGATTCCGACGTCCACTCCGGACGAAGCGGTTTGGGGTCGCGGATGCCGCCGTCGCGATCGTCATACGGCGCGCGCGTCGCGAGTATCCGCGCGCGCATCACCCGTTCACATCACAGTCCCATCCACTGTCCCAGGAACCAGAATCCCCAGGCGCCGCGGTCGTTGTCGAAGTAGGGATCGACACGTTGACCCTGATAGTTGAAGGGTTGGTGGTCATAGCGTCCCTGGTCGAAGCCACGCTGATCCCATCGCTGCTGGCCAGACGGTGGACCGCCTCGACCCGGCCCGCCGTTTCCACCGTCACCGTGCTGTGGGGCACCTTGGCAGGCTCCTCCGCACGGCGACGGGTTATGCCCAGGGTCGGCGGACGCCGTGCCGACGCCGGCTCCCAGCCCGGTCAGTCCGACGCAAAAGGCAATCGCCGCCGCAGCGGTCAGTTGTTTTGCATTCATTATCAACTTCTTTCTAGGGGGCTAACCGACCGAGGCTTCGAATTGAATCTCCTACGATGTAGGTTAACGGTATACGCCTACACCGTAGAGAGTTGCGGGTCGCCAAATTCCCCGGGACAGCGTGCGCTGGCACCCGCCCTAGCCTGCTACGACGGCGCCGCCGAACTCGACCGCACCCTCAATCTCCTGCTCCCCGGCCTAACAGCAACCCTCACCCGACCCGACGGATCACCCCCAAACCACCCGAGCCCGAACCCGCGCCTCGTGCTCGCTGGTCTACCCGCAGCGGCTCGTGAAGCAGCCCTGGTGTAACGGAGACGCACCCAGAGTGGTACCTGCGGCAGATGCTCGGTTCGGCGAATTTCGCAGCCGGCCCCCCGATGGCCTTCATGACCGGCAACCTGTGTTACCAGATCGAGCACCACCCTGTTCCCCGACCTGCCAAGCAACCGCTACGCCGAAATATCCGGGGCATCAAGGCTTTATGCGACAAGTACGACCTGCCGTACACGACCGGATCCTTAATGCACCAGTACATGGAGACGTTCTGGTCATTCCTCAGGCTCTCGGTCCCGAACAAGTTCCTCCAAGGAACCTCCGACGACGTGCCCGGAACCCATTCCGAACTGAAATTCCGAATCCGTTCCGGCGTTCGCGAGAGCTTCGGTGTCGACCCCGACACCGGCAGACGTCGCGGACTGCAGACCGGGTTGCGCGAGCTTGAGACCGGTGACGTCGCGACAGCCTGAGCAGCCGCGCGCCGCGCTGGTCAGAGTTCGAGTCCGTGGTCCTGGCTTGCGTCGCGTGCTTGGTCGCGTTCGTGCGCGATCCGCACGATGAGCTTGCCGCCCCGGACGCGGTTGACCTCACGGCCTCACCACTCGGGCTGGCCGCTGGAGTGGCCCACCTACTTGCTCTTCGCGGTTGCTGGGGTTAGGCGTCGTGGCTTGCCACCGATGGTGGCCGACTGTCGATAGTGACCGTCAGTGAGGTCCTGGTGCCAGGTCGATTTCCCCGGCGCCGGCGCCGGCAGCCCGGCCTCTCGCAGTTCGGTCGACAATGGGCGGTAGGAGGGCGTGAGCGGTATGCGGTCAACAATGTGGACGATGGCGGGACGCTGGTCGCGGGGGAGGCCGCCCAACGCGGTGGTCAGGTTGGCCGCGGTGAGGACGCCGTCTTTGCCAAGTGTCACGGCCGCGACCGCGACGTCGTGCGTCTCGGTCGCAACGGGATAGACCACGGCCAGGTCGATCACGGTGATGTCGCCGAGGGCGTCGCAAATCGGCTGGCAGAAGACCGGTCCGCGCACCGACTGGATCACGGTGTTCCTGTTATCGACGAACCAGTAGTCGCCGTCGCTGTCGCGGCGAAACAGGTGGTCTGTGGTGATCCACGTGTCTCCCTCGGCGAATACCCCGCGCATCGACACGCTCGCGGCATCGAGTCCGGAGCGCGGCTTCGCTAGCAGGACGCCCACCTCGTCGTCTGCGCAGGGGCGCACGAAACCGTGGTCATCCTCGATGAACCGGCCTGTCGCAGCGTTGTAGCCGGCGAGCCGAATCTGGGTGCTGCCCGGCAGCGGCCGACCCTTGGCCCCGGTCTTCGTGCCCGCGACATTGGCCAGCACCGCGTCCCCCTCGGTGGACGCATAGAATTCCAGCACTCGGGCGGGAGCGAATCGGTCGGTGACCTTGCGCCACAGCCCGATCGGCATTCCGGCTCCGATGAACAGGCGGATCGGATGATGTTCGGCAAGCTCGGGCGACGTCGCCTCCACCAGTTCGCCCAGCATGGCCCAGGTGTAGGTCACCACCGTGACCCCGTAGCGGTGGACCTCGTCGGCGAACCGCGTCGGGTCGACGCCCCGGGTCAAGGCGATGCGCGACCCGCCGGCGACCGCGCCGCCGAGGCCGACCATCAGACCCGACGGATGGTGCAGCGGGGTCAGGCAATAGATCGTGTCACCGCGGCCTAGCGCGGCGGCAGTGGCCGTGCCGTAGGCCGACAGCGCCCACCGATGATTGGTGACCTCCTTGACCACCCGGCGCCCTCCCGTCGTGCTGAAGAACACAAAGGCGAGATCACTTGCCCGGCCCGGGTTCGGCCGATACCACTGGGGCAGCCGCGCACCGGACAGGTCGAGGCGGTCCAGCTCGACGACCCGGTCCGACTCCCTCCGGCCGAGGTGTGCGGTGCGGCCGTGACCGAGGATGAGCACCCTGGCGCCGGTCACGGTCGCCGCCGCCAGATGGCTTGGGTCCGTGACGATGTCGGCCACCTCGCACAGCTGGACAGCGGCGGCGAGGTCGTCGTCTGGGGGTAGCAGCACCGCCACCGCGCCGAGCCGCGACAGTGCCGCGATCGCGGTCACGGCGGCAGGGCTGGTGTCCATCAACACACCGATGTGGGCCCCCTGCCGGACACCGACGGCGATGAGGCCGCGCACCGCGTCGTCGATGCGGCGATCAACCGCCGCGTTGGTGTGGACCCGATCCTCGAAGAGGAAGCATTCCTCCTCGGGCGCTCTGTTCGCCTGTTCGGCCATCAAGCCGCCCAACGACACCCGGGTATGGGGCTGCAGCCGCCCGAGACGGGCGAGCCGGGGCAGGGTACGCACGGCCTCCCCGGCGATCTCCCTGCCGCTGCGCGCCGCCCCCACCGCGGCGTCGGACAACCCCAGGCTCACGCCGATGCCCAGTTCGGCCAGCGCACCCGCCGAGCGACCGATGCGCGACGGCAGCCCGACAGCGCCATCGATCCCGACGCTAGGGTCGGCCTCCATCGGATGAACGCCCTCCGGCCTGGGCCCTCGACCGTCTTGCCACAGCACCCATTTACCGACGGTGGGCCAGGTGTGCGTGGCGGCGGACGATCCGACAACGAGCCCGAAGTGACCCGCCCGCAACAGCATCTCGGACACCGCGGCGCGGGGGGCGGCCCGCCGGATTCCTCGCACGGACGCGGGTTGGCCGATGTCATCGATCTCGCCGATGAACGCTAGGACCGGACAGGTGATTTCCGCGAGCGTGATCAACGTGCCATCGATCACGGCGCCGCCGGCCATCATGCGGTTATGGACCACGAACTGCCGTAACAGTTCGGCGACCGCGGGACCCGACCATGCCACCCAGCCCTCCACCTCGAGGAAGCGGCGCTGCTGTTCCCTGGGCAGCAACGCCTCTCGGTCATGGAGCTGCCGTAGAAAGTCCCACCTCGCCCGGACCGTCTTGATCGGGTCCAGAAGTTGAAACCCGGTACGGGCCATCCATCCGGACACCGAGAGACGGTTGAAGACGTGGTCGGCAACCAGCTGGGCGCCACGACCCGCCAAGGCCGCGGGAATTCCGAACGGCAGACCGCTGAGCGAATCGACGGCGCTACCAAATGTGATGACGCTGGCCAGGCCCTCGGAACGTCGATAGGCAGCGGTTTGATAGCAGAACATGCCGCCCTGCGAGTAGCCCGCCAAATGCACCTTGCGGCCGGTGTGTGCGTGTGCCGAGTCGACGACCCGGCTCAGCGCGACAACATGGTCGCTCAACGTGCGTTCGAGCCCACCCGTTTCGCGGTCTGGTGAGCCGAAGTCCACCACCCACGGGTCCACACCGAGATCATGCAGGACTCCGACCGCGCCCTGGTGTCTGGTGACGTCAAACACGTTGGCCGACACCATCATCGGCGGCACCAGTATTACCGGCGGCCGTGACGGATGATTCGCGTTGTCGGGGAAATACCGTCGTAGCCGGTACATGTCGCACCGCTCCACGATCTGGAACGGCGACGGACGCGATCCGGTCTGAAGACCGCCGAACCGCAGTATCTCGGCACCGTTCCGCGTGGTCGCGATCACCCGGTTCACGGGCCCGGTGATCAGGTCGCTACCCCAGGTCACCGATACCACATGTCACACCGACACTCCCGGTGATCACACATCTGCTGACGTCACCCAATCGACACTACGCGCAGCGCGGCTGCCGTCGCGGCGGGTCCACCGACCTGGCACACTTATGCACTCGGACCGTCGGCTAACCGTTGACACATCGGCAACACCGGCGCCGGCTCGCAGCATGAACGGAAGGGCCACAAACTTTCCGGTTCAACGTTAGAACCCCAACTCGGTTGATGGGCAATGCAGGTCTAGCGCTTTGATGCCGTGTCTGTCCCGCCAATCCGGCTTGAGAACGATGCGGCCCTCAGATCAATCCGCGTTCGCGAGCACGGCCGACCGCATCGATTGTGCACCCCCAAATTCTGGTATGCAACGCTCGGCGCGTCTTACGGGCGCCGCCTACGTCCTATAACCCAGGGACCGGGTGGACGTGACACCATTTAGATGCTGCGCGTGCAACCGGCTGACGAAGGAGCGGAAATGCAAAAGGACCAAGCAGACCATCTTGAACAGCAACTCATGCAGCCGCTCGCACAGGCGCTCCGCACGAGGCTTGGTGGGGCAGGGGAGGTCCACGTCAACAATGAGCCGCACCTGATGAGCGGTGAAAGGGTCGAGTACGCCACGTGGCTCGAAGTCGTGCTCAAAGATGCACGAACCGAAGTCATCTTTCGGCCCCTGAGCCGCGAAGACTTCTCAGCGATCTGGCAATGGGGAAAGAGCGGCCGATTCATCTTCCCGATTCCACAAGGCGGCGGCAATGCCGGCGACAGCGCGCGAACTTCCATTGACGCTGTTGCCGAACGCATCTGCCAAACCGCGACTATGTGGCATGAGGAACCGCCCGAGTCGTTTGGCTGGTCAATCACCTGACGGCAAAGTGCTCGCCGAAGAATGCCAGGCTAGGCTTGCCAAGCTCGCGGAAAATCAATGAAACTTTATGTGCCGCAGTGCTTCTTGGCTTTCCGCGAGTGGGCGGCTGTCGTCAGCTCCTAAGGCTGTGATCACCAGCGGTATACGAAGCAGGCCGTTCGACGGGGGGGCTCCGCTTTCAGAGTCCCAGCGTTCTTGCGCGGCAGCTCTCTGTGTGCGGGATTCCCTGTCTCGCAGGCTGATCATGAGTAGGCCAATCACGGTCGAGTCGTCGTCCGGTGCCGCCGCGGCCATCATGGCGGCATTTGCGCGGTCCGGGTCGGTGTGGGGCGGGACTACCAGCAGAACGATCCTGCTGCGGTTGAGTCCGAGCACTTCGACAGTGTTTGGCGGCCGGATTCGGTATCCGTCGAGTCGTACCGCGTGGCCGCCGGTGGCGAGTTCGGTGGGTGCTTTCGCCCAATCGTTGAGCTTGTACAGCACACGGTCGATGGGCCCGTGCCGCACCGAGAGCACCGCGAGCAGATCGGGAAGCTCTGTGGTCAGGTCATCACTGCGCGGCCACCATGCCCCATCGACATACCCGGTGTGGGGCGCCTTGGGTTTCAGCCGCAACCGCGGCGTGTGTTCGGGCGGTGTGGGGTGTCGACCCACATCGGTTCGGTCCTGTTGTGGCGCCATGGTGACACTCCTGTGTCGACCACGGTTCGTGCCGGCTTCGGTTGTTGTTTACGCGCGTTCGCGTCGTCCAGAGCGACCGTACTTCCTTGGTGATTATCAGTTTAATTGTGTCGTCGTCGGGTTCATACCACTCCGGGAACTGTGCCACCTAGATCGATGTGGGTTGGCGTTATGTCGGAGGAACGATCAGAGCTGGCCGGCTGGATGCCGGACGCAGTTCCTGCGCGGGCCACGTCCGATACGCATTCGATGCGCGCACGGTCGCTGTTGCTGTACCCGCCGACCCCACCAATAACTTTGGGGTGCACGGATGTAGATGGTGAGGCGTGATCCCTCCGGAAGTGGGCTCGCCGACCGTGGTTCTCCTACCCGCCCCTTTCGGTGACCTATGGCCCTCTTCTTCATCCGGCTTCTGTGTGAAGCTGCCAGAAGGGAGGGGGGCCGCGCGCGGATGGCCGCATGGGCCGAAATAGAGAACAGCAGCAAAACTGATCGCGACGCCAGCACCTCGACACCACCCTCGCAGACCCAACGTTCGGTCGTGGCGCAGCCGACGGTTGGGCTCAGCGCCGGGGACTCGATACCGAGGAGGTAGCGATGCGCACCAATAGTCACAGAATTGCTGGAGCTGTGTTCCGTGTCTTTGTTGTCGCGCTGCTGGTGCTTGGCGGCATCATCGGCGCGGTGCGGGCACTTGAGGTCTGGATCGGAACAGTCAGAGGGAACCAAGATCGGGTCAGACAGCTGATGCGGGCATTCAGGCGGGGTCGCGTTACCAAGTGGTATGCCGACGCCACCCGCAACAGCGCGGGAAAGACGCACTCCCCGTACGCGCTTTTGTCGCATGTGGGGCGTCGCAGTGGGCAGCCGTACCAGACAGTGACGGGTGCGACCGCATACGGTGACGGGTATATCTTGCCGCTGGTATATGGCCGCCAGTGCGACTGGTGCCGGAATGCGCTGGCTGCCGGGAAGGCAACGCTGGCATGGCGAGGCCACACCTACCGGCTGGACCAGCCCGAGATCATTTCCGCCGCACCCGAGGTGGTGCAGGCATGGCCAGCCTGGGAGCGGATCATGCTACGCCAAGTCCCCGAGTACTTGTGGCTGCACCAAAAGAAGGAGCACGCCCTAAACACATGACTCCGAAATGGGACACAAATTCCCTATGAGACATCATCATCAACCCGGAGCTTTCATTGGTGTTCGAGAAGGAGAAGAAAACGATGGCCGAGTTTCTCTTTCAAGGGACGTATTCGTCGTATACATGGGTGTATCGCACGACCAAAGACCCGGCTGACTTTACGAGGCCTCCGGATCTCCTTGGCGTCTTTCAGGAGGTAGGGGCCAAGTTTCATGGCGTCTGGTACTCGTTTGGCGAGTACGATTTCGCCGCGATTATGGAAGTGCCCGATAACGTCGATGTTGCCGCCCTCGCAATTGCGGCGCGGGCTGGCTGGGACGGCAAAGCGTTCGATAAGATCTGCATCACGCCTTTGCTGAATCAACAGGATGCGGCGGCTGCCTGTGACCGCGCTGCGAAGGGGCTCGCCAAAAGCAGGGACGCCACCAAGCAAGGGCCTCTGCTGGGTTCCACAATGGATTTCCGCAACGCGGACTTCAGCCAGGGGGGTAAGGAAGGCTGGACACAAGAACATGCGTAAGCGCGGATCTGGTCGCTCTCGGATCACGCGAGCCCGCCAGTTTGTGCAGCGCCGGAAGGCGTTGACTCGTGTCCTAGGTGTGCTTTTGGCGATACCCGTCGCTGTGGCGGCGTTTTATGTCATCTTGCTCAGCTGGTCGACACTGATGCGGGTGAAATGGGTGAACGACCGGTCGCGCCAGTTCACCAAAACGGCGAATCACTCTTTTCTTCCCCGCAAGATCGCCGGAACCCGCCTGGGAAGGCTCTACTTCAACCTCAGCGTCCTCCACCACGTCGGGCGGCGCAGTGGTCGAACCTACGCGACTCCACTGGGTGCATACCCGTTCGGTGACGGTTTCGTCTTGGCTGTGGCATACGACGAAGTTGATTGGTGCCGCAATGTGCTGGCCGCCGGGAAATGCACCCTCACCTGGATGGGGAAGGAATATGCGCTGGAAAAGCCTGAACTGATCCCTGCCGCGGACGCGTTGAAGGCTTATCCGCTGCTGGTAAGGCTGTTAGTCGTGGCTGGCGGAATGAAGAATTTCCTGTGGCTGCATCGCGCCAGGTCAGAAGAAGGGCAAGGTGCTGATGCCAGCGCAGGCGCAGGGGAACTTGGCCGTTATTAGAGGTGTGGGTCGCTGTGATCAATCACCCCTTACCGGACTCTCGCCCGACGGCGCGCTCCTGATCCGCCCCGACTTCGTCGGGTGGTGGGCAAACAAACTCCCCGCGCACCCCGGAAATGAACTGCGCCAAGCGCTCTCCGCCATCCTCTCCCCGATGACTGACGGGCGTGAAGACCGAATATCGGGAAATAGATCTTTCCGTCACGATGGAGGCATCCGATCATGTCTATGAAGTACAGTGTCGTCCTTCCGCAAATGGGCATGCAGACGAAAGACATTAACGATCCGGTTGAAAAGTTTGAGGCGATGGTGCGTGTCGCACAAACAGCCGACGAGTGCGGCTACGAGGCCGTCTGGCTAGCTGACCACTTTCTGCCTGTGGTCGCTGAGGTGCGAGGGGAGGGAGACTGGTTTGAATGCTGGACCAGCACGGCTGCACTGGCGCGTGAGACCAAACGGGTGCGCATCGGCCAGGCGATGACGTGCAACGGCTATCGCAACCCCGCGCTGCTGGCGAAAATGGCCTCGACCGTCGATGTCCTCTCACATGGCCGACTCATCCTGGGCCTGGGGTCAGGCGATTTCGAACAGGAGTTTCGCGCCTACGGCTACGCATGTCCTCCAGCCCCCGAACGCCTGCGGCAAATGGGCGAGGCAGTCCAGATCCTCCTGGCGATGTGGACCCAGGAGGAAACCACCTTTGAAGGCACGTATTACCACGTGCATGGAGCGATCAATCAGCCCAAAGGGGTGCAACGCCCTCACATCCCCTTGTTGATTGGAGGCAGTGGCGAGAAGGTGACACTCAAACTGGTCGCGCAATACGCTGACGCCTGTGACATCTTTGGCGATCTCCCCACCATTACACACAAACTCGCGGTACTCCAAGCACATTGCACAGCTGTGGGACGCACGTATTCGAGTATCCATAAGATGACCAGAACGATGTGTATTATCGGGGAGACAGATGAACAGGCACTGGCTTCAATCCCTGAAGAAATGAAAGCCCACGTCGACACGTTAATACGTAAAGAAGAGTGGCACGGTGCTGTAGCGATTGACCCTACTCAACTTTGGTCGTCGTTCCTGGGACTTGTTGGCAGTCCCGCGACGATCCGTCGGCAGATTGCGGCCTATCAGGCAGCCGGCGTGAACGAAATGCGACTGATCTTTCCTGATGCCCCACACCTGCAGTCCATCCGGCGCTTTGCCAAAGAGTTCATTGTCTAGCTCCTTCGACCTGAAAAAGTCGGGGCGTGGCGATCTCGTCCACCAGCCGATTGAACGGCTCGACATGCGGAACGCGAATTCCGTCCCACTGCTTGCTGTGGAAGGACTTACTTCTCATCCGTCTCACCATGAGGCGCAACCATCTTCCCGTATGCGTTCCGTGGAGTGGTGTAAGAGCGCTTGCGTGTTCGCGTGAGGCTCTGCGGTTGTTCACTATGCCGTGAGAGCGGCTGTGGGGGCAACGGTTTCGGGGGTTTGGTCGCTGGTGGTGAGCAGGGCCAGGGTGGTTTCGGACAGGTAGCGTTTGTCGGCGACCTGCCATTCGTCGTGGGCCTCGACCAGGACCGAGCCGGCCAGGCGCAGCAGGGCGGCGGGGTTGGGGAAGACCCCGACGACGTCGGTGCGGCGCTTGATCTCCTTATTCAACCGTTCCAGCGGGATTCAACCGTTCCAGCGGGTTGATGGACCAGATCTTCTTCCAGTGCGCGACGGGGAAGTCGGCGAAGGCGGTGATGTCGGCGGCGACGTCGCGCAGCAGGGTTTCGACCTTGGGGAATTGGCGGCCCAGCATGGCGGCGATGGTGTCGAGCTGCTCACGGACATGGTCGGCGTCGGGCTGGGCGAAGATGGTGCGGATCGCCTCGGCCACCATCTCCGCGGACCCCTTGGGAACCTGGGCGAGCAGGTTATCCGATTAGTGGCGCAGTGCGGAACGCGTGGTCGCCCCAAACGGCAAAAATACAGCGACGCAGGCAACCGAAGGTCGCGATACTGGCGCGGTGCTCAATGCTGATGAGCGCGCAGACCCGCACCGAAATCGACCGCCACGTTTTGGAAGTCGAACTCGAAGTGGACGGCGGGATCGATAGTGCGACGATCGGGACGGCTGCCCGCGCTGGCGCAACGGTGTTCTGCGCGG
Organism: uncultured Actinomycetota bacterium; assembly: GCA_963785625.1. GTDB lineage: Bacteria > Actinomycetota > Actinomycetes > Mycobacteriales > Mycobacteriaceae > Mycobacterium. Next base: position 58,513 of record CAWAWC010000008.1, read on the forward strand.
GCTCGGCGTTGTTCAACGGTCCGGGCACGATGGCCGACCGGGTTGCGGCGCTGCGCGAGGCGGCCGCCGCTGCCGACGAAGTCGATCGGTTGGCGATCGCCACGACGGGAGCGGCCGTGAGGGGGTCGTCGTGATGCCGATACGGACGTGCTGGATACCCGCTGGTGGGCGCACCCGAACTGCAATCAGTACCCATCGCCGTGCGCGGATTGCCGTTCTGAGCGGCGCGCCGCATGCAAAATCGAGGCTAGTGTCGCGACCCGCACCCATCTGCATTGCGGGGGTGGATGATGCGGTCAAGCATTAGGCGCGTGTCATGACCCGTTCGGGGGTGGGGCCGGACTGGGGCCTGCAAAATGTATCCGCCCCGCCGCAATGTCCCCCTTGGCGGTGATGCGTTGCCTGACCGTTCAGCCTCCGGCTCACGAGACCCACAGCCAACGGGCAGCGAAGCTTCGCGAAGCAGCCGCCAAGGCGTAGGATGACGTAGTAGGTATACAACGTTGACTCGATATCTACAGGCGTTTCAATAAAGTTTTCGCTCGGAAACCCCGCCGTGGGCGGCGCCAATGCGGAATTTGCCGTCGCAATCGATGTGGTTTTCTCGCTTGGAAGTCTGTTTTAACCACTGCACGAAGACACGTGTCGTGACGATCCTGAACACATCCGTGCCTACCTCTAGTCAACGGAGATCGATCACGATGGAAAAGAACAACCGCGCTCGGGTGCTCACCCGGCGCGATCACCGCCGCGGCAATGTCGCCGCCTATGCGACCATCGACGACCGGAACGCCCGAAATGAGGCCACGACCGAAATGAGGCCACGATGAGTAAATCCGAGATGAGTAAATCCGAGCACGAACAACGAGATGTCTTCGGGGGGTATGCGCTTCATCTGGGTGCGGGTTTCAAAGAGAAGGAACGCCGCCACGTGGTGGAGGAATTGTCGACGCTCGGGCCGCACCTGGGGAGGTGGGATTCCCATGACGTGGTCGTGGATGTCTCCTTGCAGGACCGCGGCGGCAAGGAGCAGCGCGTCACATTGCGCACTAGCCTGCCCGGCTTTCCGCCTCTAGTAGCGGTTGCTGATAACCCGGATCTAACCCGCGCCCTTGGCGAAGCGAAGCACGAGCTGGTCCGGCAGATTGAACACCAGAAGTCGGAGCGAGAACCCATGAACAACCGCCGGCTCAGGAACACCACGGTCCGGCATCCGAATACCGCCACGCCATGAGAGATCGCCCCATCCACAACCCCTCGGGCCCAACCAGCAGCTCGCTTACGCGGGTAGATAGAGACAAGATGACGCACATCACCGAAGCGCGAGTTATCACCAAACATGCCGCCATGAGCAGGTCAATGCCAGCAGCTACCGATCGGCCGTACCTAACCGTCGGGGAAGTCCTCCACGCGGGCATGTGCCGTGCGGCCGGGCGCAAACAAATGGCTGCGGCGAAGTCAACGTGGGATTCCGAAGGCGGCGCGACCGATCAGCGAATGACCCACGGAGAAGCCGGGACTGGGCCTCTGGTGCCATCGGCGCACTAGAGGCGCTGGGCATCGTCCCGGGGCTAGGTGCTGCATGGTCGGCTACCCGGCCCGAGCAGGCGGAAAGCCGTGCGCTGCTGTTCAACAGCCGGTCCGATGCTACTGCCACCGCCGTAGGCCTACACTGAAGACAACATTCATAATGGGTTAGGTGCTCGATGACGCAGTCAACTGGACCATCAGGTTCCGGGCAGGCCGGCGAGCCGGACTCCAACGGGAGCAGCCCAATCACCCGCGCGGCGATCTTGGCTAATGCACTCGAAATCATCGACCGTGATGGCGTTGAGGGGCTGTCGATGCGCCGCCTCGGCGAGGCGGTCGGCCGTGATCCGATGGTGCTCTACCGCCATTTGCCGAATAAGGCCGCCGTGCTCGATGGGGTGGTCGAGATGGTCTTCGAGCAATTGTCGCTGGATACCACACGCCCGGACTGGGCGGCCGCGCTGCGGGACCTCGCCCACGACTTCCGTGATTTAGCGTGCGCACACCCAAACGTGGTGCCGCTCTTGGTCGCCCGGCCACTTGCGACGCCGCTCGGGATGCGGCCACAGGGCATGCTTCGACAACTCGAAGATATGCTCGCGCTGCTGATTGGGGTGGGCTTCAGCGGGGTCGACGCGGTGCTCGTGTACCGGGCATTGTTCGGGTTCCTGTACGGCCATGTGCTCACTGAGTTGCAGGAGGTCGTCGAGCGCCCCGAGGAGACCGACGATGTGTTGCGTTTAGGCTTGCACCGGCTGCGGATCAGCGAATTCCCACGGTTGCGTTCGCTCGCGCCGACTTGGGCCGCCTACGACGGGCTCACCGAACTCGACCGCGGACTTGAAATTCTGCTTAGCGGGCTGGCCGCCCAACTCGGCTTACCCGATGGCACACCCCCTCCGGCGCGCACGCCCGGGTCAACGTAACCATCCGGCCAAGAACGGACATGACCATGAATGCTGCCCCCTCCCCGAATCCCGTCAGGCCGCGAGCCGGGCGGGACGTCACCTCCTCTGGATGTCCGTGAGGCGTCGATGGCAATAACGGACGTAGCCGAATACGCCCACCTGAGCCTCACGGACCTCGAGGCGCTCGGAGTCGAGCTCGAGGCGATCCGCCGCGACATCGAGGGTTCGCGCGGCGAAAAGGACAGGGCGTACATCCGGCGCACCATCGCCTTTCAGCGATGCCTCGATATCGCCGCGAGGCTGCTTATCGCCGGCACCCATAGCAAGGTCGGATGGGTGCTCGGTACCACCGCGCTCGCCGTGGCCAAGAGCGTCGAGAACATGGAACTCGGCCATAACATCGGCCACGGTCAATGGGACTGGATGAACGACCCCGAAATTCATTCCAGCACGTGGGAGTGGGACATGGCAGGCGTCTCGTCGCAGTGGCGGTATTCCCACAACTATCGCCACCATACATTCACCAATGTCATCGGCGTGGACGACGACCTCGGGTTCGGCGTCCTGCGGGTCACCCGCGACCAGGAGTGGCGGCGGAGTACTCTATTTCAGCCTTTGCGAAATATGTTGTTGGCCATCATGTTCGAATGGGGCATCGCGATGCACGGCTTGCATTCGGAGCATGAGCGTGCGGCGACCGACGCGCAGAAGTCCGCCGACACCCGAGCGCTGATTCGCAAGGTGGCCCGGCAGGGCGGCAAGGACTATGTATTCTTTCCCGCTCTCAGTCTTCGTCGATGGCGCCGCACACTCACAGCAAACGTGGCCGCCAACCTGCTACGCAATGTGTGGGCGTATGTCGTGATCTGCTGTGGGCACTTCGCGGACGGCGCTGAGAAATTCACCCCTGCCGCGCTCGACGGTGAGACGAAGCCAGAATGGTATCTGCGACAAATGCTGGGAACCGCGAACTTTGACGCTGGCCCGGTGATGGCATTCCTCAGTGGAAACCTGTGCTACCAGATCGAACACCACGTTTTCCCTGACCTGCCGAGCAACCGCTATGCGGAGATCGCCCCACGGGTCCGGGCGGTGTGCGCCACCTACGACTTACCGTATACGACCGGTCCGTTTGTTCGCCAGTGCCTGCTCACCTTTCGCACGATTTTCATGCTGACGCTTCCGGATCGGTTCTTGACCGCCAATTCTGACGGCCCACCCGAGACGGCGTCAGAAATCAAGTGCCGCAACGTCGACGCACCCTATGTGTCTGGCGACGGCAACGGCGATACGCGGCGACGGGGATTAGTCACTGCGATCACCTGACCCCCGGCTCAAAAGCGGTATTCGCACTTGGTGGTGGTGACCAGAATGCGTTACTGGAGAAGTGGGTAAACAACGCAGTGGCGCGGTATCAGGTTCGGAATCAGGTCACCAGTCCGAAGGCGGCATAGGATGGTTCGTCACGAGGGGGGCCGGTGGGACGTCGGTACCGAGGACAATGCGGTTCACCTTGAGCGCATCTCCGAGGGCGACGAGCGGTTGTTCGACGATCTGTTAGCACCTGAAGAGGCCCGTGAACTAGCTGGGCTCTTGACTGAGTAAGCAGACAAGCTCGACGAGTCCCGGGGCCCCGACAAGTCTGACGAGTCCGACGACTCTGATGAGTCCGACAAGTCGTCGGATTAGATGCCGGACCCGGTGGTTCACTGCCCCGGACACCCCGATGACTGGGGTCTATATATCAACCGAAACCAAGCGTTTACGGCATGCCCCTGGCCGCGGCGGCATGTCTCTGGCGGCACGGACCACGTTAGGCCATCCGGATCTGAGTCAGTTCGAAGCGCCCAGCGTTCAGAGGGATCCCAACTCATCGACTTGGAACTGAACGAGCGGTCGGTATACAAGCAGATGGTGCGCATCTGGGTCGAGTCGCGGTGGTGCGGTTCTATGATTCTGGCGCCGGCCGGTTACCCGCATTCCTCGCGAACCTCGTCAACGACGATTAGCAAGGCGCGGGTCGGCGTTGCGTCGTGGAACCAAGTTGGGCCCGCTAGCAACGTACTTAAAGCCCGGGGCCGCCCAAGTCGCGCGAACGAGAAACAACGAGAAACGTTGCGCCTCAGCGCTTCTTGCTGTGAAGGATGGCCTCGGTGGACGACGCGGTATGAAGGGCTGCCTTAACGCGCTTGTCAGCGCGTTTATCCTTCAATGACTTTCCGGACTTCTTGCTCATGGTTTGTCGAGGAGACTTATCGGACATCATTGGCCCCTTCGTCACGGGGGCCTGGTCGGTCCCTATTGACCTATCTTATCCCACGCTGGGAATTGGCGGGACCGCTGGGCGAGGGCGCTACCTCGAGACCATTTCGTGCGCCAACGTCATGAACCGATTTGGGGGTGTATCGTCAAAACCAAGTCGAAAACCCAGCTAGTCCGGGCTGAGTCAGCCGTTTGCCGCTGACCGCGCCGAGCAACCGCTCACGCCGGAGACGCCGGTGACAACCGGAATTGGGATCACCTTGAGCGCTCTAGCTACATTTCAACCGTCGACGGATTCCGTTGCGGGTCAGGGACTTTCCGACTCTCTGAGTTTTGGCATCCTGAGTACGTATCCACCGACAGCCTGCGGGCTGGCCACGTTCAGCGCTGAGCTGACCCAAGGGTTGACCGCCTGTGGCGCCGACGTCAGCGTCGTGCGAGTGTCCGACGGGTCGCCGTCCACGAGCACCCGTGTCATCGGAGAGCTGGTCACCGGCTCACCGGCATCCGTCTCGGCATGCGCTGAATTGCTGAACCAGAGCGACGTTGCGGTGATCCAGCATCAGTTCGACATCTACGGAGGTGTCGACGGAGACGAAGTCGCGGACATCATGGACGGACTGCGCGTCCCGTCGATCGTGATCGCCCACACTGTTCTCAAAAGCCCGACGCGACAACAACGTTCGGTCCTCGAGGCGGTTGCGGCGCGAGCAGATCAATTGATCGTGATGTCCGATGCGGCCAGCGAGCGGCTACGTGGTTTTGACATCGACCGTCGCAAAGTCGCCACCATCCCGCATGGTGCGAGGGTCGCGACGAACGCGTGCGTACGCGGCGGTCGGCCGACCCTCTTGACTTGGGGCCTGCTGCGCCCAGGCAAGGGCATCGAGCGGGTGATCGAGGCGATGGGATCGCTTAATAGTCTGCCGGGCCGGCCGCGGTACCTGGTTGCGGGCCGGACGCACCCGAAAGTGCTGGCCGCTGACGGCGAGGCCTACCGCGATGCCCGCATAGAACAGGCGCGGCGCAGCGGGGTCGCGGATTCGGTGTGCTTCGATGCGGGTTATCGCAACGTTGCGATGCTGACCGCACTCGTCCAGTCCGCGGCGGTCGTCGTCCTACCCTACGACTCGACCGATCAGGTCACCTCCGGTGTTCTGGTCGACGCCATCGCTCGCGGCCGGCCAGTCGTGGCCACCGCGTTCCCGCACGCCGTCGAATTGCTCGCCAGTGGGGCGGGCATCGTCGTTCCGCACGACGATCCGGATGCGCTGGTGTCGGCCCTGCGTCGCGTGCTGACGCAGCCGCGCCTCGCCGGTGGGATGGCGGCAGAGGCCCGCCGAATGGCCCCCGAGATGGCCTGGCAGGTGGTCGCGGGTGCGTATTTGCGATTGGCGCGTCGGGTCCTCGCGCAGCGACGGGCACGAAAGTGACCGTTACGTCGCCGGCTCCGGTATTCGATCATCTGCTGCGGCTGACGGACCGGCGCGGAACCTTGGAGCGTGCGCGACGGTCAGAGCCGCTGCCCGAACATGGTTACTGCACCGACGATGTGGCGCGGGTTCTTGTTGTCGCCACTCGAGACCATGGGCCCAACCGAACAATCAACGGTCTGGCCGGAGTCGCGTTGCGATTCTTGAACGATGCACAAGCCCTTACCGGCGCGTGCCGTCGTCGCATGGACAGCGCGGGCGGCTGGGTCGACGAGCCGGCCCTAGAGGACGCTTGGGGGCGGTGCATCTGGGGTCTAGGGACCGCGGCCGCGCGCAGTAATGTCGCCTGGACCCGCCAGTCGGCCATCATGCAGTTCGAGCGCGCCGCCCAGGAGCGGTCGGCCTGGCCGCGGGCGATGGCGTTTGCAGCGCTGGGCGCTGCCGAACTCCTCGCCTTTGACCCACAGCACCGCGCGGCTCGCGCACTGCTCATCGACTTTGCCGCTTCGGTACCCGCTCCGAACCACGACCCGAAGTGGCCGTGGCCCGAGCCGCGACTGACGTACGCGAACGCCGTTCTGCCGGAAGCGATGATCGCGGCCGGTGCCGCGCTCGCCGATGCGACGCTGACTCGGCGCGGCCTGGATCTGTTGGCGTGGCTGGTCGCGTTCGAAACGGCAGACGGGCATCTGTCTCCCACCCCCCTTGCGGGCAGAGGCGCTGAGGACGCCAGGCCCGGTTTCGACCAGCAGCCCATCGAGGTGTCCGCTCTCGCCGATGCGTGCGCGCGCGCCGCGGCCTTCGACGCCAACCCGACCTGGCTCGCCGGCGTCAGGGCCGCAGCGGACTGGTTCATGGGCGACAACGACGCGGGGGAGCCGATGTGGGACTCGGACACGGGTGCCGGATACGACGCACTGCAGGCGGACGGGGTGAACAGTAACCAGGGCGCGGCCTCGACCCTGGCCGTGATCTCGACGTTGCAGCACGCGCGACGTTTATCGACTGTGCGGCTATGACTTCGGTTCGGGCCGGGCTGCTCAGCGTAACTCGCAGCTGCTCACGGCCGACCGGTCCAGGGTTACCACGCGGCTGTTCTAGCCGGGCAGGAGGTTTCTGGCGTCAGGACTGGCCGCGACGAGAATGGGGTGCGGGCCCCGACGGCGGGCGTCGTCACTCGCTTCCACGAGTCTAGCGGTTTCCGGCCTGTCCGACAGTCGTCGACTATCTGAGGCGGAGCCGCTGGGCCAGATACGAGAGTAGATCATTGGCCCGCAAGTCATGCCGCCGCTTTGTCCAGAATATCCGGGAGACTCGTCACAAACTGGTCGAGCTGGGACTGCGTAATCACCAGCGGCGGCGCCAGCCGGATCACGTCCGCAGCGGCGGCGTTGACCAAGAAGCCGGCCTCGCGGGCCGCCGCCTCCACCGCCTTAGCGGCTTGCCTGGAAAGCACTATCCCGCGCAGCAGGCCGCGGCCCCGAACATACTCCACCAAAGGGTGATTCAGCGACCCGATGCCATCGCTGAGCGACTTGCCGAGCACGTTGGCGCGTTCGATCAGGCCGTCCTCGTCCAGCGTGCGCAACACCGCCAGCGCCGCGGCAGCGCAGACTGGATTGCCGCCGAAGGTGCTACCGTGCAAGCCGGGTGTCAGCAGCGCCGCGACAGGCTCGACCGCCAGGCACGCGCCCATCGGCAGCCCGCCGGCGAGCCCCTTGGCCATCGTGACCACATCCGGGGTGATGCCGTCGTGCTGGTGGGCGAAAAATGCTCCGGTGCGGCCCATCCCAGTCTGCACCTCATCGATCACCAACAGCGCGCCATGCTCGACGGTGACCTCCCGGGCGGCAGCCAGATAGCCGGCCGGTGGAACGACGATTCCGGCCTCGCCCATGATCGGTTCGAGGAACACCGCCGCGGTTTCGTCGGTTACGGCGGCTGCCAAGGCGTCGACGTCGCCATACGGCACATGGGTGACCTCGCCAGGCAGCGGAGCGAACGGCGCCGAGATTTCAGGGTGGCCGGTCAGAGCCAGCGATCCCATCGTGCGGCCGTGAAAACCCATTTCGGCCGCAACGAGTTTCGTGCGGCCGGTGAGCCGGGATAGCTTGAACGCGCATTCGTTGGCTTCGGTGCCCGAGTTGCAGAAGAACACCCGCGCGCCGTCGACACCCCACCGATCCACGAGCGCTTCGGCCAGCGCGATGCCGGGCGCGTGTGCGTAGAGGTTGGACGTGTGGCCCAGCATGGTCAGCTGACTTACAGCGGCTTCAATCACTGCGGGGTGACGGTGGCCCAAAACATTGACCGCGATGCCGCCGAGAAGGTCGATGTAGGTGTTGCCGTCGACATCGGTGACCACCGCGCCGGCACCCGAAGCCAGTGCGAGGGGTGGGGTGCTGTAGCAGCGCATCATCACGGCGTCCCATCGCTTCAGCAGCGTGTCGGTGCTCGTCACGCGCGGACCACCTTGGTTCCGGCGCCGATGTTGGTGAAGAGCTCGACCAGCACGCAGTGGGCGACCCGCCCGTCGATGACGTGCGCGCCCGGCACCCCCCCTTCGACCGCGCGCAGGCAGGCCTCGACCTTGGGCGCCATGCCAGATTGCAGCGACGGCAGCAGTTCGCCCAGCGTCACGGTATCTATCTCGCTGACCAGCGAGTCCGGGTCGGGCCAACGCGTGTAGATTCCTTCGACGTCGGTCAGTATGAGCAGCTTTTCGGCGTGCAGCGCCTGCGCCAGCGCTGCGGCGGCGCTGTCGGCGTTGATGTCGTACACCACACCCGCGGCATCCGGGGCAATGGATGAAACCACCGGAATGCGGCCTGCCGCCATGAGATCCGTTATCGCGTCAGTATTGACGCTTTGGACGTCGCCGACCAGGCCGATGTCGGTGGGCACCCCATCGACCATGACGCTGCGTCGCGCCGCGGTGAACAGTTTCCCATCCTCGCCGGTGATCCCAACCGCGTACGGTCCGTGCGTGTTGATCAGGTTCACCAGCTCCCGGCCGACGTGGCCGAAAAGCACCATCCGCGCGACGTCGAGCACTTCCGGTGTGGTGACCCGGAATCCGCCCCTGAATTCACTGGTGATACCGAGCCTTTTGAGCATTGCGGTGATCTGTGGTCCGCCGCCGTGGACGACGACCGGCTGAACGCCGCAGTTGCGCAGGAACACCATGTCGGCGGCGAACGCGCGCCGCAAGGTCTCATCGACCATAGCGTGGCCGCCGTACTTGACCACGACGATCTTGTTGTTCAGGTGCTTGAGCCACGGCAACGCTTCGGCCAGCACCTTCGCCCTGACGTCACGGGTAACCGGAGCCGCCTGGCCGTCGACAGTGGGAGGGGGAGTCGCCTGGCCGGCGACATCGGAATTAGTCATGAGCTATAGGCCGAGTTCTCTTCGACGTAGCCGTGGGACAGGTCGGTGGTGCGGATAAAGGCCTGCTGGGCACCGAGGCCCAGGTCGATCGCGACCCTGATATCGGCGCCGCTCAAATCCACCTTGCGGGAACCGGGCACCCCGACACCTTCGATGCAGACGGGAAAACCGTTGAACGACACCCGGATCCGGTCGGGATCCACCGTGACCGGTGCTATGCCGACGGCGGCCACCACCCGTCCCCAGTTCGGGTCAGAGCCGAACAGCGCGGCCTTGACCAGGTTGTCGCGGGCCACGGTGCGCGCGATGGTCAGCGCGTCGGCCTCGGTGGGGGCGCCGGTCACGGTGACCGTGACGCGCTTGGTGACACCCTCGGCGTCGGCCTGCAGCTGGGCGGCCAGATCATCACACGCGCGCAGCACCGCATCGTCGAGATCCTCGTGGCTTGGCGCTGTTCCGCTGGCGCCCGACGCCAGCAGCAACACGGTGTCGTTGGTCGAGGTGCAGCCGTCGATATCGAGTCGGTCAAAGGTCAGCTCGCTCGCGCGTCGCAGCGCGCGATCCAGCGCCCCCGCATCGGCGACCGCGTCGGTGGTCAGCACGCACAGCATGGTGGCCAGCGACGGTGCCAGCATGCCCGCGCCCTTGGCCATGCCGCCGACGGTCCAGTTGTCCCGCGTTCCGACCGAGTGGTGCAGTGCAACCAGTTTGGGCACTGTGTCGGTGGTCATGATCGCGCGGGCGGCCTCCTCACCGCCGCTACGGCCACTGGCCATCTCGTGGACGATTTGCTGGACCCCGGCCAGCACCTTGTCCATCGGAAGGCGGTCGCCGATCAGTCCCGTCGAACAGACCCCGACCTCGATGGCCTCGGTCTCGTTCCCCCACTCCGACAGCGCGCCCGCGACCGCCTCGGCGGTGGCGTGGGTGTCGGCGAAGCCTTCCGGTCCGGTGCAGGCGTTGGCGCCGCCGGAGTTGAGAATCACCGCGCGCAGCCGCCCGGTGGTTTGGACCTGCCGCGTCCACCACACCGGGGCGGCCTTGACCTGGTTGCGGGTAAACACCCCGGCCGCACAGTAGCTGGGGCCCTCGTTGAAAACCAGCGCCAGGTCCAGCGCACCGGAAGCCTTGATACCGGCGGCGATGCCGGTTGCGCGAAAGCCCGCTGGTGCGATGACGCCATGGCTGCGCGCCAGCTGCGTTTCGGCCGTGAGGCCGGTCACGGCGCCATCCCTACCACCGAGAGCCCCTCGGTCTCCGGCCAGCCCAGTGCCAGGTTCATCGACTGCACGGCTGCCCCGCCGGTGCCCTTGACCAGATTGTCAATCGCGCAGATCGCCACCAGCGTTTCGGCGTCCTTGTCGACGGCGACCGCTATCTGGGCGGCGTTGCTACCGCTCACATCTTTCGTATGGGGCAGTTGACCTTCTGGCAATAGGCGCACGAAGGGCTCACCATCGTAATGCTTTTCGTAGGCGGCCCGCACGCGCGGCAGCGGTGTGATACAGCGGGCCGTGCAGGTGGCCAGGATGCCGCGGCTCATCGGGATGAGCACCGGGGTGAAACTCACCGAGACATCCCGTTCGGTCACAGCCTGCAGGCCTTGGGCTATCTCGGGAGTGTGGCGGTGGACACCGCCGATGTTATAAGCCCGCGCCGATCCGATGGTCTCGGAGCCGAGCAAATCGGTCTTGGCCGTTCGGCCGGCGCCCGACGTGCCGCTGACCGCGACCACGGTCACCGCGGGTTCGGCTAGGCCCTCGGCCACCGCGGGCACCAGCGCGAGCAGCACCGCGGTGGGATAACAGCCTGGTACCGCGATCCGTGTGACGCCGCGCAACTGGTCACGGGCACCGGGAAGCTCGGGCAGCCCGTAGGGCCAGCTGCCCGCGTGCGGCGTGCCGTAGAAACGCTCCCAGGCAGCGGAGTCACGCAGCCGAAAGTCGCCGCCGCAGTCGATGATCACAGTGTCTGGACTGAGCCGTTGCGCCAAAGGGGCCGAATGGCCGGGTGGCAACGCCATAAACACCACATCGTGACCGGCTAACACGTCTGCATCGGTGGATTCCAGCACTCGATCACCGAGTGGCAGCAGGTTCGGGTGGTGTTCGGCCAGCGTGGTGCCTGCGCTGTCGGCGGCCGTCAGCGCGCCGATGGTCAGCCGCCCCTGGGTGAATGCCAGATGGCCCAAAAGCAAGCGCAGGATTTCCCCACCCGCATAGCCACTGGCGCCGACCACCGCGACCGTAATAGCGCCCATACGGACTTCCCTAATGTCATGTGCCGCTTCTGCTCTGAGTATTACCAACGTTAACGACGGCCCTCGCGCCCGAAATAGGGCCGTTTGGCCCTGAAGCAGCCCGACGTTGGACCCACGGGTGGGTGAGGCCTGTGGTGAACAGGCTTGTGACGGAATAACAGGATCGGTTATCGACCGCAAACGCTAACGGCTACTTGGCTGTACCTACTGTCCTGCCCGCGATCAATACCACACCGACGCGAGAAACGCGCCGCGGGGCTCCGAATATAGACCGATCGTCATCAGATTCAACACAAAGACCACCCGCAGCCCGTGGGCCAGGCACCAACGGAGCAGCCCGGTGTTGCGCATCGGGACAAGGAACCCGAGGCCTGGAAATGCCTCAGCCGCACCGATCAGGGCCTGCAGGTCGTCATTGGTCTCGGCCACCGAGTGCGCGTAGAAGCCGACCCCGGTCGTATATCCCGTGACCCGCCCGCTGCGTTCGACCACCCTGGCCGCGCCCTGTGCCAGCGCGTCGCTCAACTCGCCGCTGCGGTCGTGGCCATGCACGCGTAAACAAAGAGCGTTGCACGTCTCGAAGTCAGCCACCGTGGCGGCCCGGACACCGTACCCCGGGATCCGCAGGGCCAGCGGGTCGCCCTGTACTGCTGCGACCGGCTCGCGGACATCAAAACCGAGCTTGGCGTACAGGCACATCGAACGGTTCTTATAGGCAGCCTGCAACAGTCGCACGCCCGGTACCCGCCGCTCCGCGCTCCGCTGCAGCATCGCGTTCAACAATGCGCGGCCCACGTGGCGGTCCTGCATTTCTGGAGCGACCGTGACATGGCCAACCCCGACAATTGTCGATCGCTCGTCAAGGAAGCTGCTCCCCACGACTCGCCCGTCGTATTCAGCGACGAGCCCGAAGAAGCCCGGATGTTCGATCAACCCAGAAATCAGCGCGGTGGCAGCCTCGACCGACGGGAAATCAGGCGGAAATCCGTGGCGGGTGGCGATCGAGTCGAACGCGTCATAGCAGGCATGGCCACACTCCGGCACGTCGGCCCTACTCGCAGGACGTAGCGTCAATGGCACAGCGACCTCCCGTTGTCGCTGCAAACTATAAGCGCGCCGCGCCCGGGAACGTCATGATCGCCGCGGTGTGGGCGATTGGCGGTGACCGCCGGATCGGCGGCTCAGCTGGCTCGCAGATGAACAGCACATGATGAGCGGACTGTCGGTGTCACATGGGTTGCGTTGTGGTTAAACGCAACATTGACCAGGGTTCTGGTGGCGCTCACGCCGTCGTGTTGGCGGTGGCGAGCTTAGAGCGGACAAGCACCAGCGGTGCGTTAGGGTCGTACGACCGCGGAACGGCCGCGAGGGTGAAGTCGGCGATAGCGCCTGGGCGGAAGACGAGGCAGTGGGTTGAGCCGCCGAATTGGAAGTAACCCAGTTCCTCGCCTTTTGCAACGTGGTAGCCGGGTTTCACATGTTCGCCGATCATGCAGGATGAGACCTCGTCCATGCCGATCGCGACAAAAGCCACGAGCCCGATGACAGGATTGTCGGCGTCGATGAGGATGATCGCCCGCACCGCAACATGCGCCAGGTAGGACTGCGAAACCGGCGGGGGGACCGCGTCCCAATCTTCCGAAACGACTTCCGAGAAGTAAGTGCCCTGCCGGAGGAAGGCCCTGACAATCGTCCCGGCCACCGGACTGTGCCACCGGTGATAGTTCATCGCGCTCAGATACGCCTGGTAGACGGTTCCGCCGACGAACTGATCAACCGAATCGTCGTTGGCCAGCATGTCCTGCAGCGAGTACGGTTGGCTCTTGATCCAGAAGCGATCCTGCCGTTTGACACCGGTGGCCAAGCGGTAGGGCGTCGACTCGCAGGCGTTGACGATCACCTTGTCGTCGTCCGGTGAGGCCAGCGGACGTGCGCCGTCTTTGAAGCGCCGGGTGAAAAAGTCGTTCCAGGACCTAAAGCCCCAGTACTCATCTTGTGGATCGTGCTCGAACTGCTCAATGCCGATGGCACGCTGGGCCGCGGCGCACATCCAACCCGACGGCGAATCGTTGAGCACATACAGTGAGCCGGCGCTGTCGAGAAACTCGCACCAGGTGGTCAGGATATTCTGGAGCACCGCGTTGATCCGCGGGTCGCGAAACGCCGCGAACCCAGCCGGCGTGCCCATCGTCCAGTCGAGAATCGCGCAGAGCGGCGTGATCACCGCGTTCTCGCCGAACTCCGGCGCCATTGTCAGCACCTCGTTGATCAGCCGCAGCATCTGCTCGGCACTGTCCAGGTGGTTCTTGCGGTACCGCTTCGTGTGGGGCACCTCGACGACCATCCGGTGAACGTACATGCGCACCACGGGATCAGAGTCGATCAACTCCTGAAACTCGGCGATCGCAGGATGCAGCATGACCAGACCGCCTTTGGCCTGAACCCGCTGCCGGTGATCGGCAAGCCAAGATTCCAACTCGTCCTGGCTGTCCGGCAACCAGCCGGCCAGGCGCCGTACATCAACACCATCGAAAGGAGTGGTCACAAGCTAAACCTACTGGCGTCAGCCTTGAAGCGACCGCGATTCCGGTCGATGCATCCTGGGCTCGGTCCGGGCGGCCCCGCTGCAGCTGGGTGCTGGACTCATTCAGGCGGTCGCCTGCCGGCGACAATGCGATGAAACGTCCTTCACGAGGCCATCGCGTCCGCGGCGCCGCCTGCCGAAAGTGCATCGAGCACTGCATATTCCGCTCCATAGACTGCGGCCTGCGCGAAATCGATCGGACCGAGGGCGTAGCCCTCGGCCATCTCGGCATAGGTCTCCATCTCTTTGGCGTCATGTTCGGCCTTCTTCTTCTTCAAGTCTTTGCGAATCTTGGCAACGTGGGCAGTCCACTCGTCGGCCAGATCCTGCCAATGCTTCGATGCCTTGTCGTGGGTCGCTTCAGCCGGGCTTTGAGATGATCAGCGGCTTGCGATGCCCTGTCTCGCACCCGGGCCGCATCCGCTTCGACCTGCTCGCGGGCCTGCTGCCCTGTGGCGCTTATTTTTTCGTTAGCCTCTTTGGCGGCGATGGAGATCTTTTCTTCTACTTCACCGCGTCCGACGACGACGTGGGCGGTGATTGAGACGCGCTGAGGGATAAGCCAATCGAGGAAATGCAATCTCACTGGGTCGGAAAGGTTCAGCCATCTCAGCGCATGCCTGCGACCAACTGCCGAAATGCGTTTTCCATGCATTCGGCATACTTCACCGGGTCGGGCAAGGCGTCGCGGTCCGCAGAGCGCTGATGGACAACGTTCCGTTGTAGCTCGCAACGACATGGACAAGGCCACCAGGGTTTCCCGCTGTTCCGTTGCGAAGCATTCGAATTATGCTGCGGTACAATGCAACTACAAGTGCACCCTGCCAGTTGGGTCAGTTGCCCAGTAGGTGCATCGGTGCTCGCGATTACTCCCTCACCTGGCGGTTTACCAGGCCTGTAACGCACCGGGAGTCGATCTCTTCACCACCGTCGCCGTAGTAAACGCGATATTGCTCTTCGTCTGAGCACTTGCGAGTGACGCTCACCCGTTCTATTGCGTGTTCCGAACTCATTGCTCTCCCGGATCGTCGTGATAGGTCAGTTGTGTCCGCCTTCCGGGGATCGTCCCGGCGATCTACTTGAGGATTCTCTGGTCAACGGCACCGGTCAATCACAAATTTTGCCGGGCTGCCCGAACCGAGGCGGTTATCCAGTCGCTCTGAGCCGTGGTTGCCTAGCAGCCGGCCATGACCGCAGAGTCGCGCTCGTCAAACACTCCAACTACTCGTCAAACACCCCAACTAGTGGAAGGGTGGGGGAATGACGCGGCCGCCGAGACCCTCGGCCACTTTCACCGTTGCCCGGCTCGTGTTCGGTTGAATATGGCGATCCGCGGACAGCTCCTCGCCGCTGTCGACGGCCGGCGCGGGGTTGAGGCCGCAGACCGTCTGTGCGAGGCCTGCGTGGTTCTCCTCGATGTTGACGCGGCGGCGATTTCGCTCGTCTTCGACGGCGCGAGCAGCGGAACACTGGGAGCCAGCAGCGAGCCCGCGCGAATGTACGACGAACTGCCGTTCACCTTCGGCGAGGGGCCCTGCCTGGATTCTGTCGCGCGGCGGATTCCAATTCTGGTCGTCGACCTCGCCGATCCCGAGGAGGCTCGGTGGCCCGCCTACGGGCCTGCCATGCTGGCCCACCGGATCAGAGGTGTCTACGCGATACCCGTTGTCGTGGCCGGCGAATATGTCGGCGCTCTCGACCTCTTCCGCGAGCAGCCGGGCCCGATGCCGGGTGAGGACTTGGCCGGCGCTGTCGCCGCCGCGGAGCTCGCCAGCATCCCGCTACTGGACCTCATGGACGGCGACCTGCAGGCCGCCGTGGCAGACCCCAACAGCAATGCCTGGACCGAGCTCAACGCGCTGAGCCGGGCGGAGGTCAGCCAGGCAACCGGCATGCTCGTTGCGCAGCTGGAGGTTGAGCCGGCCGAGGCCTTGGTCCGCCTCCGGGCCCACGCTTTCGCCACCGGCCGCAGCGCCACCGACGTCGCCCGCGACATCCTCGACCGCCGACTGACGCTCGACGCCGACTGATGCGGGCCCGCAGACAGAACAGTCCAGGAAGGAGGGCACCGTGCCTGACACCCCTCGTGAAACCCGCGTCCTCGGCGCCGTCGTCTCGCTCGTCGACAGCCTGCTCGACGACTTCGATGTCGTAGACCTGCTGACCGGGCTCACGGAGCGATGTGCTGAGCTGCTCGACATCGAGGCCGCGGGAATTCTGCTCGCCGACCCGCTGCAGCGGCTGCGCCTGCTGGCCGCCACCTCGGAGCAGGTCCGCGAACTCGAACTCTTCCAGCTACAAGCCGACGAAGGCCCATGTATGGACTGCTACTCCACCGGCCAACCGGTTTCGGTCGCCGACCTCCGAGCGGCTGCGCAGCGATGGCCGCGGTTCGTTCCGGCCGCGGTCGACGCCGGCTTCGCCTCGGTGCACGCCGTCCCGATGCGCGCCGCCGGCGTCGTGCTGGGCGCGCTCAACTTGTTCGGCAGCCTCCCCGGCGAGCTCACCGAAGCCGATTTGCTCGTCGGCCAGACCCTGACACACATCGCGTGCGTCGCGATCCTGCAGGAACATGCACCCACCCCCGCCACCGTCATGCCCCAACTACGCTCGGCGCTGGCGAGCCGTGTCACCGTCGAGCAGGCCAAGGGCTTCCTGCACCACACGCTGGATGTGTCCGTGGAGGAGGCATTCAGCGTGTTGCGGGCCTATGCGCGGGCCCGCGGCGAACACCTGACCGACGTCGCCCGCAGATTGATGACCGATGGGAACTCCCGCCCGGTACTCATCGCGGGGTTAACCGGACACGTCGCCGCGCCACCGCAGTAACGGGTTCAGCGGTGCCGCGCGCGGGCGCGCCGCACGGCCTCCTCGACCAACTGCTCGGCGACGGCGTGCAGCTTGACGTTCTCGGTCTGGCTGATGTGGGTGAGGCGTTCGAAGGCCTCCTCAGCGGTGCTGCCCGAACGGCTGCGGATGATGCCGATCGCCTGATCGATCGTTGCGCGGCTGGCCAGAGCCCGCTGCAATCGCAGCGTCCTTTCCTGGGCATTCGCCAACAACTGCGCGTTGTACACCGATACCGCGGCCGGCCTTGCGAACTGAGATCCCAACCGGACGGCGTGCTCGGCGAAGGCGTCGCGACTCTTTGCATAAGCGTTGATCGAGCCGATCAGTTGGTCGCCGACGATTAGGGGGAGCGCCAGCGCCGAGTGCACGTGCATCCGGGCGACCCGGCCACCGAAGTGCGGCCAGCGGCTGTCGCTGCCCAGCGATCCGCTCACGGTGGGCCGCCCCGACTGCATACACGTTATGCATGGCCCCTCGTGCAGTTCGTCGTACTGAATCGTGTCGATGTCCCGGACAAGGACCGCCGTGGCCGCCCAAGTTTGGATGCTGAGTTTGCCGTGCCGCTAGTCGATCAAAGCGACGCCCACACCGTCGGCGCCGGGAATCGCCTGGACGGCGAACTCGGCCACGTCCCGGAGAAGGTCGAGCACCCCTTGCGCGCCGGCCACAATCCCGGCCACTCCGCGAAGCCCCGCATACAACTCGGCCTCATCGGCTTCCCGTTGGGATCGGGATAGTTCGGGCGGTGCTTTTCGACCGGGCTGGGCGTCGAAGTCGGTCAACACCCCACCTCCCATGCGCCCTTGGTCAGCGACAAATCTACTCTTCGCCGCGTCCCGGGAAGTCAGTCGACAAGCGCCAACGTATGGGCGCGCCGCAACTTCCCCGAGGGTGTCTTTGGGATCATCCCCGGCTCGAGCACAACGACGCTGCGGGGCCGGACATCGACCTCGACAACCACCTCGTGGGCCACTTGACGCTCGATACGGTGCACTTCGGCGGCGTCCCGCCAGTTGTTGGACTCCACGGCGACGGCGAACGTCTCCCGCGAGTGGCCGGCATCCAGGCGCACGGCCACGGCACAGCCGGGCCGGACCCCCGAAACGCGCGCGGCGGCGCGTTCGATGTCGGTCGGGTAGATGTTGCGTCCGGCCATGATGATCACATCCTTGACCCGGCCGCAGACGACGACGTGCCCGGTCTCGGTGAGATAGCCCAGGTCGCCAGTGTCATACCAGCCCTGGTCGTCCAGAGCCGCAACAAAACCGCCCATCGTCACATAACCCGCCGTCACCGGTTCGCCGCGCACTTGAATGACGCCGACGCACCGGGCGGGCGTGATGTTGCCATCGTCGTCGACGACGCGGGCCTCTAGCCCGTTCAGCGGACGGCCCAGCGAGGCCAGTCGCCGGGTCTTTCCCTTGGTCGCCGGGACAGCTCGATGCAGCAAGGCGAGCATGTCGGCGTCGACCTCGTCAACCACCAGGCCCGCGCCGCACTCGGAGAACGACACCGCCACGGTCGTCTCGGCCATCCCGTACGCGGGCAGGATCGCCTCCGGACGTAATCCGAACGGGCTACCGGCATTGCAGAGGTCTTCGACGTCGCCGGGTTCGACTTGTTCGGCGCCCGAAAGCGCCCATCGCAGGCTGGACAGGTCGAACTGGCCGGGGCGGGCCAGCCTGCGAAGGCGTTTTGCGAGCAGCTTGTACGCGAAGTTGGGCGCCGCGGTCATCGTGCCGCTGTACTTGTCGATCAGCTTGGCCCACAGCAGGATGTCGTGTAGGAAGTCCAGGGGGGTGACCTTGACGAGCGCGGCGCCGAAAAACATCGGCACGGTCAAAAAGCCGGTCATGCCCATGTCGTGGAACAGCGGCAACCAGCTCACGATCACGTCGGTGTCGATGTCGACGTTTGCGCCGATGAACATCGCCTGAGCATTCGAAACAACGTTGCGGTGGGTGATCTGAACGGCCTTGGGCGACCCGGTGGACCCCGACGTCAACTGCAGCAGTGCGATGTCGTCGTCGTTGGTCTCGACCGGATCGGTCGGACGGCTGTCGAGTAGCTGGTCGATGATCAGCACTCGCATACCCAGCTCGGACAGCAGCGGTGCCGCGGCCATGAACGGGTCGGAGATGACAACGGTTGTGGCGCCGATCATCTTGACGACTGCGGTGGTCTCCTGGCCCCAGCGCTGAAGATCGGTCCGCAAAGTGGGCTGGTGGAGCATGGTGAGGCTGGCGCCGCGCATCCAGACGGCCTGCGCGGTTGGGGCGATCTCCACTGGGGCGCCGGCCAGCACCGCGACGGTGTCACCGGGGCCGACGCCAGCCGTGCCCAGGCCACCTGCGATCCGTCGTGCCCGCTCGTGCACGTGGCCCCAGGTATGCCGGACGGGGCAGTTCGGCTCTCCGGTCACCAAACCCTTCGAACTGGACTGGGCGGCGTTGTACATCGTTTCGGTGAACTTGCTCAAGACCATCCCTTCGGCTCCGGCGCCGCGGCGTCGTGGTTGGACTCCGACCGCGCGTCGGGGCGTTGAGTTGCGGACCCGCATGCACGTGAAGCCACTGCTTGGGTGTTGAGCCGCGAAACTTTCAGCGAAATTGGGGGCACGCCAGCACTGCCGATGCCGCTGCGTACGAGCGCCCCCCGCCCGGGAATGAGGCCGACGATGACTGCAGCACAGCGGGCGCCCTTCACGCACACCCCTGGGGTTCCCCACTCCGATCGAAGCGAGATTTCGAGTACTTCAGACGCACTGACGATACATACGCCCGGGCAATCAAGGGCCCAGGCGCGCCAACGGGTGCAGCGATCAAGGCGCAAAGCACGGGACTCCGTCAGGGTCGGTCCTAAAGCACGAACCCCTGTAACTGTCGGCTTAATCGATGCGGAGCAGAGACGTTACGGGTGGGGATCCTTTATGGATCGCCACCGGACGTTTCCGGGGAGGCTGGGAAGTCAACCGTGATAAACGATACCGCAGGAGACGCACTCAGGAATTGTTAAACGCCGTCGGCGTGCGAAAATACCGCCACGCTCAGTTTCAAGTCGTCGTAGAACGATCCTCAATCGGGTGGAACGGGCTCCACAGCGCCGACCTTTACTCCTACGAATGGGCGACGTCCGCGGCCACGAGGACTCGCGCCCTGGTGGGTTAGAAACCGCACGATTAGGTCGCGCGCGAGCTGAGAACGGTTGCAGTGCAGGGGCGCACAGGCGTGTACATACTTGACTTGTAGTGGCGAAACCGCACACGACCTGACCGCCGACCCCGATACTTCGCATGCGTTTCGCCGCCGAACCGCGGTGGGGTAGTTGCGGCCGGAGTTTGCGTAAGTGGCAGCTGCGGCGTTAGTTGCGAGTGACTCGTTCACGGCGGGGGCTCTCCCATTCGGCATGGCGCGAGTGACCGATGGCACACGTCAAAGATGCGCAGCACAAGTGATTTCTGGGGCGAAGATCATCGGCAGAGACCACGTGGTGTTTCATCGCGGTGGAGCCGCGCGGTAAATACGGCGACGACAATCTCATCCGGGGGTCGAAGTGTGTCCACGGACCGGCGCAGGTCCGCGCACCCAGCGTGCAGTCGCTCGTCGGGAGCTGGCTCGTGAGGGGCCGGGAGGCGAAGCGCGCCCATAATGCCGGCGCGGTGGGTCCGGGAAAGCCTGACCCGCGGCAGCCGCCGAAATCCTTTTGTTCTCGCCGGTGAGCCGAGCTCCACCACCCTTATGGCGGCACGAGACCAAATAGTCGCGTAACGTCTGCTGAAGAGCTGTTTCGTTGTCGGCGCTGGCCTCGAACGTCATTCCCCATCGAGATCACGGGCAATGCAATTCCTCCGTCGGCCCGTTTCGCGGGTTGATCGTTTCGAACTGCGAAGGGTTGTCCCATGAAGCGCGCAGAACCGGCGATCGGTGTCATTGCGTCTCAACAGAATCCAATGACAGACTTTATCGCAAACTCTGTGGAGCAACGGGGTGAGGGGACGACTACCTCGGTGGCGGAGCCAACTCCTCTCATGATCAAGACGGTGGGAACGCGCCCCCCTGCGAGACGGGTGCGGCTCACTCTGGCGTCTCGGCTCGGGAACAAGATCGATGGAGCGTGGTGGCCCCGTACTGGGCTGATCTCGCGAGAACTGACTGAATTGGTCTCTGTTTTGGACGTCCGTTTAGGGCAGGTCATCGACATCAACATCAACTGGTCATCATTGCAACGCCAGCCGGACGTGAATTGGGACTACTGGCGCGGTATACACCCACACGTCATGACGGTAGGCGGCCGCGACGCGCGGGCGACGCTTCTGATCGTTCCGCACCGAACTGGTACGGCCCTCGCGGTAATGGTTTTGCGCCGGGCCGCCGGCCTACCCGTATATGCGGCACATCGCGATTCCCGCGCTTTTCAGAGCGCCGAATGCATTGTCCGCGTGGCCCAGGGGGAGCAAATGTTTGAAGCACGTCGCTCGCAGCGAGCTGATGTGGCAGCGATACCTCAAGGCAAGGAGGGTTGAGACCATCTGGGGTCCCCCTGCCGCCGCACAGGGGTCACGCCGACTGCCTGAGGGACTGGCGCGCGAAGCCAATGCGGAGCGGGATTCGTTGATTCCCAGTAATTTTGTGTGATGGCTGCCCGTAGGGGCTTATGTACGGGTTTCCGTTTCTTCCGCTTCTTCCGCGCTGATCATAAGGAGGCTCTCGACGGTCGAGGCATTGCTTGGGCCCGCTGCGGTCATCATGATGGCGTGTGCCTGGTCCGGGTCGGTCTGCGGGGAAACCACCAGTAAGACAATTTTGGCGCCATTGAGCCCGAGGACGTCGACGGTGTTGACCGGCTGGAGGCGATATCCGTCGAGTCGTACCGTTCGCCCCCCGTCCGCGAATTTTGCTGGCGGCGTTGCCCATTCGTTCACATGGTAGATCACGCGGCCAATCGGCCCGAGTCGAACCGACAGCACCGACAGCAGATCTGGCAGCTCTGCCGTGAGGTCCTCACCGTGCGGCCACCATGCACCATCGACAGATCCGCTCTGGGGCGACTTGGGCTTTAGCCTCAGGCGCGGTGTGTGCATCGGTGGGGCATGCCAGCGCCGGGCATCCACATGGTCTATTTTCAGCGTCATAGCGACGCTCCCGTCTCGACCGCGAAACCGGCCAAATCATTTCGAACCGGCAACGACATGGCTTTGACCAGTCAGATACGAGGTTTCGCCGATGGTTCGTACACTACTCGGGTGTTCCAGAACTAGCCGCGGCAAGCTGGCTGTTGCGATCAGCGGATCGGGCGCGCGGTCTCAGCGGATGGAAACCAGTTGGTCGATCGAATCGGCGGGCAAGTCGCCGTCAACGACCCCCACGAGCTCACATTCTCCAACAGCGTCGCCGAATCACCGTAGGTGCCGAATTCGGTTGCGGCGAAACCATAGAACTTATCGGCCTCGGCGTAGCGGCTGGGTCGCAGATACATCGACAGGTCGTATTTCGGTGACTGGAGCCGGATCAGTCTGACCGACGATCGTCGCCGCGTAGTCGACTTTCAGTGTGCCCACTGCTGCGTCGAACTTGTGGATGTAGTTGCCATGCACACCGCTGACTTCCAGCGGCTGGACGGGCCGTCCGTTCAAGACGAAGCACAGCGACTCGAAGACCTCAGTGCGCGGATGCGGAGCAACAGCGATCTGGAACTCCACCGTCGCGACCGTCGCGCGATGATTTCAACTTCGATCTCGGCACCCACTTCCCTTCTCATAGCGCGGTGATGCGCCATCGGTTGCGGATTCGCCAAGCATGCGACGGCGCCGGTTCGTTATGGCGTGTCCCCTGGGCATGTCCAAATCTTCTCGTTGGTTGTCGGTGTGCCTGTGCTCCAGACCGGATTGGATTAGGATGGAAATACATCGGCGGTATTTCGTTTGTGATCGTTCTTGATCATGACATCGCCGATTCGAATGATCTGGCCGGTCTCGCGGTCAAGACGGGAGCGTCGCGATGACGCGAGAACATGCCCGCAATAGCTTGAGGCGGGAAGGCACACAGGGGGGGCCCACGCCGCGGCTTCGATTGAAACTCACGGGGCACGGCAGCGGGGATGTGGATGGTGCATGGTGGCCACGCAGTGACGACCTGATGACGGAGCTGCCAGACCTGATCGCGGTTCTGTCGGTGCGCCAGGGCGCGATCAGTCGTGTGAGGTACAACCTCACCGAATGGAGAATAACGCCCACCGAACTCGTCACCGACGGACGTGCAGTCCAACTTGACGGATCCCGCGGCCAATCGCCCAACACGGTCGAAGTCCTTGACGCCAAAGGCAATAAGGTTGTCTTGCTGGTTGTCCCGGCTCACATCGATCCCGACCAAGCGCACGCGATTGTGATGGCAGCCGTGGCGCCGGGCAACGCGTCAAGCGCCGATACCCTGCTCACGATCAGCGTGAAAGACAGGGAAAGCCGCACAAAGAGGGACGCCGCGCGGGAGCACTGGGATTCGCAAGGCGCGAGCTAAACAGCCGAAGCGTCAAGATCGACCCTCGAACCTCCGGCAGCTTCTCCCGGCGGTTCCCCGCATGGCCGCGCCCCACCGGACCACCTGCACTTCACCGGACCACCTGCACTTCCCCGCCGAGAGACGTCGTTGGTAAGGCTAACTGGATTGAACACCGCGACCACCTGATGCCGGGTATCCGAAACTCCTCGGACTTACGCAGTTCACTTACGCAGTTCCCTGCGAGCAATAGCTTCCGGGATGATGGCAGCCCTGGTATTTGCGGCTGACACACCTACCGTGGTGTCGTAGGCATGCGGGATTACCTGGACGCGGACCGGTGGTGTATGGATCTACGTACCCGTTTGCTCGCATTTGTCGCCGCTTTCACAGCGCTCACCGAGCGGCCTGCCATCCGGTAACCGGGCCCAGCCGCAGCAAGAACCGCGCTGGGCCAACTGACCCGATGAACCGCTTGATCAGTCGGGCGGCGTAGGGGTCATCGACCCGATGTAGTAGGTTTCGTGTCCCGTTGGGTAGCCGCCGCCGTCGGTGGCGATATGAACGTGGTCGTAGTGGTTCAGGGTTTCGTTGCCGTAGTCCGCCGTCCAGCTTCCCGCACCAACGCCCGGGTAGATCTTCTGCCGCCAGATCACGTGGTTCACGCCCCACCGTTTCGCGTTCGCCAAGGCGTACCCGGCGATCTGGTTGCCCAACGCAATGCCTTCGGGGCTGTCATGGTTCGGGATCATCACGTCGATCGCCAGCCCCTTGGGATGCCAGGGCAAGGGGTCCTGCCGGTACCCGTAGATCGTGGTGATCTGAGGGAACAGCACGCTGATGACGCGGGCCGCCCAGATGGTTTTGACCTGCAACCTCTCCTCCGACGCGACGCCGGCAGGCAGCGCGAACTGGAACTGCTGGGCCGCGACGGGTGCGTTGGCCGCCAACAGGTTTGCCTCCGCGGGACTGGCGGTGGGCGGTGCGGATGCCGGGGGGACGGGGACCTGTGCCGGGGCGGGCGAAGGTACCGCCGGCATCGGAACCCGCCGCGGATGCTCTGTGCTCTGGGCATAGAGCATCCCGCCAGAGACCACGACCGACGCCGCGAGCGCCAACCAGCGGCCCCCACCCACGGCTAACAGCTTCCTGCCCACGAACAGCAGCTTAATCCCGCGTTCGGCGCGTGTGGCAATCTTTTTTATTCCTGGTGCGGAGTCATGCGGATTGAAGTCGACGGCGACCGGTATGGCGCGATCGACCGTCTCTATGTCCTACTGTCTCTCGCGCAGTCCGCTCCAATCCACCAACCGCTCCAGCCAACAAGGACCTCCGCATGACCAAGCATCCGATCGGGATCATAGGCTTCTCGCACATCTGCATCGCGGTAACCGATGCCGAAGCGTCGTTGCGGTTCTACCGCGACGTACTAGGACTCGAAGTCTTCTTTGACGTTGAACTAGACGGTCCGCCAATGGAAGTCGTGACGGGTGAGGCTGGGGCTCGGGGCCGGATGATCGGCGGGATGCTCGGCGGCACCGTCGTGGAGCTTCTCGAGTTTGCACACCGCCCACTGGCGCGACGGGATGAGACCACGCTGGGTTACACCAACATCTCGTTGAGCGTCCGCGACCTCGACGCCGCGCTGGCCGCGATCACCGCCGCCGGCCTTCAGCCGGAACAACAACCGGTGGAGATCGGGGGTGTGCGCATGTTCTTCGTCCGCGACCCGGACGGCACCCCGATCGAGTTCGTGTGCTACCCCAACGGAGAACGAACCTCGGCCCAGATGTGGGGCTACTCGGGCTGACGGGGCCAGTTCCGCCTGACCGCCACAGCGGGACCAGTGGTTACGCCGATGTTCGTCGGCCAACCGGCCGTCAGAAAAAGGGATTACTGTTCGCTTGCCACTCGGCCGACTGTGGGCGCTCCCCGTAGCGTCGGACGTAGTCCTCGTGCATCCTGGCCTCCTTCTGGCGCCTGATCACGTCAACCAGGTTGGGGTCCAACCCATGCTGCGCCAGTCGGTGCCGCCGCCACACCTTGTTCATGGCTAGCGAGATCAGCAACGCCCATATGTAGATGGGCACCGTCATCTCCGCGTGCACATACAGCGACGCGGGAAGCAGCCAGAACGGTGCGAGCACTATGAGCGGGGGTACGGCGAACACGATCATGAAACGCCGGAGGGCTCCCTTACCGGCCAGGTCATGGGCAACCCAATCTCGCATGCTGTCCGGGAGGCGTCGAAAGCCGTACGCGTATGCGACGTACTGCACACAGTTGGGTCGTGTGGTTGCCATAGGTTCCTCTGCTTCGGTCTCTACCTATATTTACCCACGGCCGCGGACCTTACCCAATGGTCAATGGTCACACGGCGCGCAGATGTGGCGAAGACCACCGACAACCTCAGCCGTAGCGCCAACGCGGCGCGAGGCCGACCATGGCGGCGCGACGCGCCGCACCGGCCGCCGGGTAGGGTCAAGAGAGTGTGTGGAGCCACCGGTGAGGTGCGACTCGACGACCGGGTCCCCGACGTAGCGGCGGTGTCAGCGATGGCTGACGTGATGGCGCGGCGGGGTCCGGATGCAGCGGGGGTCTGGTCGCAGGGCCGGGTGGCGCTCGGCCATCGTCGCCTCAAGATCATCGATCTGTCCGAGGCCGGCGCCCAGCCGATGGTTGACGCCGAGCTGGGCATAACGATTGCGTGGAACGGCTGCATCTACAACTACCAGGACCTACGGTGCGAACTGACCGGGCACGGCTACCGGTTCTTCTCGCACAGCGACACCGAGGTTCTGCTCAAGGCCTACCACTACTGGGGCGACGACTTCGTCAGCCACTTGCACGGCATGTTCGCGTTCGCCATCGTCGAACGCGACAGTGGACGCGTGCTGCTCGGCCGGGACCGGCTCGGCATCAAGCCGCTGTACCTGAGCGAAGACAGCCACCGGATCCGATTCGCGTCGACGCTGCCGGCCTTGCTGGCCGGCGGGGGTGTGGACACCCGCATCGACCCGGTCGCGTTGCACCATTACATGACCTTCCACTCCGTGGTGCCGGCACCGGCGACCATCCTGCGCGGAGTGCGCAAGGTTCCGCCCGCTTCGCTGGTTGCCATCGAACCCGACGGCCGCAGCACCACCACCACGTATTGGACGCCGGACTTCACCAGGCACGACGACCGCTCCGGCTGGTCCGAACGCGACTGGGAGGACGCGGTGCTCGATGCGCTGCGCACCGCGGTCAAGCGCCGACTGGTCGCCGACGTGCCCGTGGGCTGCCTGCTGTCCGGCGGCGTCGACTCGAGCCTGATCGTGGGCCTGCTCGCCGAGGCAGGGCAAACCGGGCTATCGACGTTTTCCATCGGCTTCGAGTCGGCGGGCGGCGTCGAGGGCGATGAGTTCCAGTGGTCGGACATCATCGCCGAACGCTTCAGCACCGACCATCATCAGATCCGGATCGGAACCGAACGGATGTTGCCCGCCCTCGACGGTGCGATCGGCGCGATGAGCGAGCCGATGGTCAGCCACGACTGCGTCGCCTTCTACCTGCTCAGCCAGGAAGTGTCGCGTCACGTCAAGGTTGTCCAGTCGGGTCAGGGCGCCGACGAGGTGTTCGCCGGCTACCACTGGTACCCGCCGATGGGGTCGCCGGCGGCCGCCACGCTCGAGGGAGCGGTCGCCCAGTACCGCGGCGCTTTCTTCGACCGCGACACTGCGGGGATGCAGGCCATTGTGGCATCGGGCGCCGTCGCGCCGGGCGACCCCAGTGAGCGTTTCGTGGCCGAGCACTTCGCGCGCGCCGGCGCCGACACCGGCATCGACCGCGCGCTGCGGCTCGATACCACGGTCATGTTGGTAGACGACCCGGTAAAGCGGGTAGACAACATGACCATGGCCTGGGGACTGGAGGGCAGGGTCCCGTTCCTCGACCACGAGTTGGTCGAGCTCGCCGCCACCTGCCCGCCTGAGCTGAAGATCGCCCACGACGGCAAGGGAGTCCTCAAACAGGCTGCGCGCCGGGTGATCCCATCGGAGGTCATCGACCGCCCCAAGGGCTACTTCCCGGTCCCGGCGCTGACCCACCTGGAAGGGCCCTACTTCGACCTGGTCCGCGACGCGCTCTATGCGCCGGTCGCCAAGGAGCGCGGGCTGTTCAACAGCGATGGGGTCGACGCCCTGCTGGCCGATCCCAACGGCAGACTGACCCCGCTTCGCGGCAACGAACTCTGGCAGATCGCCCTGCTCGAGCTTTGGTTGCAGCGTCAGGGCGTCACGGGGCCCGCGGCATGACCGCCGTCGACGACGACGACAACCACACCGAAGCCATCACGCTCGGCCTGCACGACGCCTCGCCGCCCCACTTCGTGGACGCGATGGCCAAGGACGTCGAACTCGAAATGGGCTGGGGCCGACTGATTTTCGGGCAGACCTTCGCCGATGCCGGCAAGCTGGCCGAGGCACTGCGTCAGGAAGCGCCCGGCCGGCGCGACATCTGCATCTACGCCCGCGAGTCCCACGTGGTGGTCGCCGGATCACCGACCCAGCTCTTCATCGACCCGAGCCACACCTATCGGCTGCGCTTCACCGCCGACGACCGCGACGAGCCAGCGCCGGCGGCGCCCGGCATCACGGTGCGCACCCTCAACGACCCGGCCGATGCCGACGCCATGAACCGGGTCTTCGTGCGCTGCGGCATGGTTCCTGCGCCGGTCGAGACGATCTGGCATAACCACGTGAACGAGCGGGCGGTGACTTACCTGCTTGCGGTGCGTGACGACGACGGTGCCGTGGTGGGCACCGTGACCGGGGTGGACCACGAGGTGCTGTTCTCCGATCCGGAGCGAGGGTCGAGCCTGTGGACCCTCGCCGTCGACCCGGCTGCCGGTATCCCCGGGATCGGCGAGGCCCTGACCCGGGCGATGGCCGGGCACTTCCGCAGCGCGGGCCGCGCCTATTTGGACCTGTCCGTGGCACACAACAACGCGGCCGCCATCCGCCTGTACGAGAAGCTTGGCTTCCGGCGCGTCCCGGTACTCGCGATCAAGCGGAAGAACGCGATCAACGAGCCGCTGTTCAGCCCGACGCCCGAGACGGTCGACGAGCTAAATCCCTACGCGCGGATCATCGCCGACGAGGCGCTGCGCCGCGGCATCTGGGTCGAAGTCTTGGACGCCGAGACCGGCGAAATGCGCCTTACCCACGGGGGTCGCAGCGTGATCACCCGCGAATCGCTCTCGGAATTCACCTCGGCTGTCGCGATGTGCCGGTGCGACGACAAGCGGTTGACCCGGCGCCTGGTTTCCGATGCCGGCATCACCGTGCCCCGTGCCCGCCTGGCGGCCTTCGACGACGAGGACTACGCCTTCCTGCAGGAGGTGGGGGAGGTCGTCGTCAAGCCCACCCGCGGCGAGCAGGGCAAGGGCATCACCGTCGGCGTCACCGCCGAGAACGGTCCCGACGACCTGGCCGCGGCGCTGGCACGAGCCCGTGAGCAATTCCCGGAGGTGCTGATCGAGCAACGGGTGACGGGCGACGACCTCCGGCTGGTCGTGATCGACGGTCGGGTGGTTGCCGCCGCGCTGCGCCTGCCACCCGAGGTCATCGGCACGGGCGACCACACTGTACGGGAGTTGATCGTGGCCGAGAGCCGACGGCGTTCGGCGGCCACCGGTGGCGAGTCGCGCATCCCGCTCGACGCCGTCACCGAGGCGACGGTCGCCGAAGCCGGTTGGCACTTGGACGAAGTCCTGCCTCAGGGAACCCGGCTCTGCGTACGGCGCACGGCGAACCTGCATCAGGGCGGCACCATCCACGACGTCACCGCGCAGGTGAACTCCGAACTGTGTCGGGTTGCGGTGGCGGCCGCCGAGGCCATCGGCATCCCGGTGACGGGCATCGACCTGCTGGTGCCCGACGTCACCGGCACCGAATACGCCTTCATCGAAGCCAATGAGCGACCGGGGTTGGCCAATCACGAACCACAACCGACCGTCGCGGCGTTCGTCGACTTCCTGTTTCCTGGTCAACCGGGCCAGCCGCTGGCCTGGACCCCCGAGGAGTCGCGCCCTGACGCACGCGGTGACGGGTAAATCTCGGCGCACCCAGAACGGAGCCACATGAGTGCGAGCGCGCAAACCGCAACCATCTCCACGCATGTGCCGGCCCGGTTGGATCGGCTGCCGTGGGCCAAGTTTCACTGGCGCGTCGTCATCGGGCTGGGCGGGGTGTGGATCCTGGACGGGCTCGAGGTCACCATGGTCGGCAACGTGTCGTCCCGCCTCACGGAGAAGGGCAGCGGCATCGACCTCAACCCCGCCGGGATCGGCGTGGCGGCGGCGTTCTACATCGCCGGGGCGTGCCTGGGCGCGTTGTTCTTCGGTCACCTGACCGACCGGTTCGGGCGGCGCAACCTTTTCATGCTGACCCTCGCGCTGTATCTGGTCGCCACCGTGGCGACCGCGTTCGCGTTCGCGCCGTGGTACTTCTTCATCGCGCGGTTTTTCACCGGGTCGGGCATCGGGGGCGAATACGCCGCGATCAATTCGGCGATCGACGAGTTGATCCCCGCACGGGTGCGCGGTCGCGTCGACTTGGTGATCAACGGGACATACTGGCTGGGTTCGGCCGCCGGCGCGGCCGGCGCACTGGTGCTGCTGGATACCTCGCACTTCCCGCTCAACATCGGCTGGCGGCTCGCCTTCGGCATCGGCGCCATCTTCGGCATCTTCGTCCTTCTTGTGCGGCGAAACGTCCCGGAAAGTCCGCGGTGGTTGTTCATCCACGGACGCCACGAGGAAGCCGAGCGCATCGTCGGTGAAATTGAAGCGGACGTGGAACGGCAAACGGGTGAACCGCTCCCCGAGCCGCAGGGGCACCCGCTGAAGATCCGTCAGCGTCACGCCATTTCGTTCGTCGAGGTCGCCAGGGTGGCGTTCACCCTCTATCCGCGGCGGGCGGTTCTCGGGCTGGCACTGTTCATCGGCCAGGCGTTCCTCTACAACGGCGTGACCTTCAACCTGGGGACGCTGCTGAGTGTGTTCTACGGAGTTCCGTCGGGAAGAGTGCCGCTGTTCTTCATCCTGTGGGCGCTCAGTAACTTCGTCGGCCCCCTGGCGCTGGGGCGCTTGTTCGACACCGTCGGCCGTAAACCGATGATCACGACGTCCTACGTCGGTTCGGCCGTCGTAGCGGTTGGCCTGGCGATCTTGTTCGTGACGCAGACCGGGGGTGTCTGGGCGTTCATCGCCGTGCTTGTGGTGACGTTTTTTCTGGCGTCGGCGGGGGCGAGCGCGGCGTACCTGACCGTCAGCGAGATCTTCCCGATGGAGACCAGGGCCCTGGCCATCGCGTTTTTCTACGCGGTGGGCACGGCGATCGGCGGCATCACCGGCCCGTTGTTGTTCGGTCAGCTGATCAGCTCGGGTCAGCGCGGCCAGGTCATGTGGTCGTTCCTCATCGGAGCGGCGGTGATGGCGGCCGCCGGGTTGGTGGAACTGTCGCTCGGTATCGCCGCCGAACAACGCCCGCTGGAGCATCTGGCATTGCCGCTGACGGTCGCCCAGGACGAGGACGACGCCGAGCACGAGGGAGAATCGGCGCGCCCAGGTGATTTCTAGAATCATGATAACCATATAGAATCTAGACATGGCGTTGAGTATCAAAGACCCGGAGGCTGACCGGCTCGCCAGGGAACTCGCCGCTCGGACCGGTGAATCCTTGACTGAGGTGGTTGTGGTGGCCTTGCGGGAACGACTCGCCCGCGAGACCGGCCGTACCCGGTCCATTCCCCTGCGGGAAGAGCTGGCCGCGATTCGCGGCCGCTGCTCGACCTTACCGGTGCTGGACGCCCGCACCGAGGACGAGATTCTTGGCTACGACGACCGCGGGTTGCCTGCCTGATGGTGATCGACACATCGGCGTTGGTGGCAATGCTCAGCGATGAGCCTGAGGCCGAGCGGTTCGAGGCAGCCGTAGACGCGGACCCTGTTCGGCTGATGTCGACTGCGTCATACCTGGAAACTGCGATCGTGATCGAAACCCGCCTCGGTGAACCAGGAGGACGTGAGTTAGATCTGTGGCTGCATCGTGCGGCAGTTGAACTTGCCGCGGTCGACGCTGACCAGGCAAACACGGCACGAGTCGCCTACCGCAGGTATGGCAGAGGACGCCATCGCGCCGGCCTGAACTACGGCGACTGTTTCTCCTATGCCCTCGCGAAGGTGAGCGGCCAGCCTCTCCTCTTCAAGGGCGACGACTTCTCGCACACCGACATTGGCGCGGTTCCCTTGGGTTGAGGCGACACCCATATCGGTCGGGTTAACCGACCGCCCGTGCCATTACGATCGTCTCCATGGTGCGACCGCTGCTGGTGCGCCCAGCGGTCGCGGCGGTCTACACGTTGGTCGGTAGCGGCCAATGATGCGGTCACGGCGTGTCGTCAAGATCCGCCGGATCCGCGAGTGGCTGGCGCTTTGCGCCGGAATCGCGTTGATCCCGTGGACCGTTTATCTAGGGCTGACCCTGCCGCAGAGCTACAGCGCCCAGCATTGGCAGTTGACCTGGGTCGGCTTCGATGTCTTGCTGCTCGGATTCATGATTGCCACCGCTGTGCTCGGCTTCACCCAGCACCACTTGCTGACACTGTTTGCGTTCGCAACCGGGGTGCTGCTCGTATGCGACGCCTGGTTCGACGTGCTGACCGCCAGGCGCGGAGACTTCGCTGTGTCGCTCTGGACCGCTGCGCTGGGGGAGCTGCCGCTTGCGGTGGTGCTGATCGCCGGCGCGTTGCGGATCACGCGCCTGCAGGGACCTCCGTTGAGCCGCGTGTGGTGGCCCTTCCCGGTGCGCCCGTGGGTTGGCGGCGGTCGCCGCAGACCGAAGCGGCGATCAGCCGGGCGCACGCGCCCGATCACAGCCGATCGGTGAAGGCCGCGGCCGGTGGAACAGCGGTTGGCCCGCGTCTCACGTTCGCAACCAAAGCGGAGCTACCTGTGACATCAGCGTAACAATTTCGCCATCGAAACTTCCTACGGTGAGTCGGTCCTTCTTCGGAAGAGGACCTTCTTCGGAAGACGACTCTGCGCACCACTCAGCGATAGGAACTCAATTGAGCGGCAATGCAGTCCGCCTGCAGGCGATCAACAACGTAGAGGCATATGTCCCACCGGCTATCAGTTTCGTGCCCGGTGAAGCCCCCGGCGAGATCTTCGGCTCCAATGTCTTCACCAAGGCCGAGATGCAAGCCCGGCTGCCCAAGTCGGTGTACAAGTCCATCGTGGCGACCATCGATAAGGGCGCCAAGCTCGACCCTGCGGTCGCCGACTCGGTCGCGGCGGCCATGAAGGACTGGGCGCTGGAGAAGGGCGCCACCCACTACGCCCACGTGTTCTACCCGATGACCGGATTGACCGCCGAGAAACACGACAGCTTCCTGGAGCCTGTCTCCGACGGGCAGGCGCTCGCCGAGTTCGCCGGCAAGACCCTCATCCAGGGCGAGCCCGACGCCTCCAGCTTCCCGTCGGGTGGGCTGCGGAGCACCTTCGAGGCACGCGGCTACACCGGCTGGGACGTCACCAGTCCCGCCTACATTCTGGAGAACCCGAACGGCAACACCCTGTGCATCCCGACGGTTTTCGTGTCGATGACCGGTGAGGCGCTGGACTATAAGACGCCTCTGCTGCGCAGCCAGCAGGCCATGGGTGTGCACGCCGAGCGCGTCCTGAAGCTGTTCGGCCATGAGGACCTCAATCACGTCGTGTCGTTCTGCGGCCCGGAGCAGGAGTACTTCCTGGTCGATCGGCACTTCTTCCTGGCGCGACCGGACCTGGTCAACGCCGGCCGGACATTGTTTGGCACCAAGCCGCCGAAAGGCCAGGAGTTCGACGACCACTACTTCGGCGCGGTGCCCGAGCGGGTGCTCGGCTTCATGATGGATACCGAGCGGGAGCTGTTCAAACTCGGTATTCCCGCCAAGACCCGGCACAACGAGGTGGCCCCCGGCCAGTTCGAGATCGCGCCGATGTTCGAGCGCGCCAATATCGCCTCTGACCACCAGCAGCTGCTGATGACGGTCTTCAAGACGATCGCCAAAAAGCACGGCATGGAATGCCTGTTCCACGAGAAGCCGTTCGCCGGCGTCAACGGATCGGGTAAGCACGTCAACTTCTCGATGGGCAATTCCGAGCTGGGCTCGCTGCTGGTCCCCGGCGACACCCCGCACGAGAACGCCCAGTTCCTGGTGTTCTGCGCCGCGGTGATCCGCGCGGTGCACAAATTCGCCGGGCTGCTTCGTGTTTCGGTCGCGTCGGCCACCAACGACCACCGCTTGGGCGCCAACGAGGCACCGCCCGCGATCATTTCGATCTTCCTTGGTGAACAGCTCGCCGACGTCTTCGAGCAGATCGCCAAGGGTGCCGCGACCTCGTCAAAAGGTAAGGGCACCATGATCATTGGTGTCGACACCCTGCCGCCACTGCCGACCGATCCGGGTGACCGCAACCGCACCAGCCCGTTCGCGTTCACCGGCAACCGTTTCGAGTTCCGGGCGCCCGGCTCCGGGCAGACCGTTGCGGTGCCGTTGATCGTCCTCAACACGATCATGGCGGACTCGTTGGACTACATGGCCACAAAGCTGGAGAAGGCCGTCGACGAAGGTGGGGACTTCGACAAAGCAGTGCAGACATTGCTCACCGAGATCATCACGGAGCACGGCGACGTGGTGTACAACGGGGACGGCTACTCAGAGAAGTGGCAGATCGAGGCGGCCGAGCGAGGCCTGCCCAACCTCAAGACCACGCTGGACGCCATTCCGGAGCTGATCAAGCCGGAAGCGGTGGAAATCTTCGAGAAATACGGCGTATTCAACGAACGCGAGCTGCGCAGTCGCTACGAAGTCCGGTTGGAGCAGTACGCGCTGACCGTCGCGGTCGAGGCGAAGCTGACGCTGGAGCTCGGGACGACGGTCGTCCTGCCGGCCGGGCTCCGCTACCAGACCGAGCTCGCGCAGAATGTCACGGCGCTGAAGGCCGCCGGTGTCGAGCCGAGCTTGACCGCGCTGGAAGCGGTTTCGGCTCTGATCGCTGATCTCTCCGGGGCGCTGACGACGCTCAAGACGGCGCTGTCGGATCATTCGGCGGAGTCGGCGCTCGATGAGGCCAAGCACGCCCAGCAGGCACTGCTACCGGCGATGGACGCGGTGCGCGCCGCCGCCGACACGCTGGAAGGTGTTGTGGCCGACGACCTGTGGCCACTGCCGACCTACCAGGAAATGCTCTACATCCTCTGACGGGCGGGCGATGCGCCGGGGACCGGCGCATCGCCGCACCGACTATCCGATCAGCTTGGTGAGCCAGGTCGGATCCTGATAGTTCACCGAGGTGGTGCCGTCCCACACGAACGGCGTGGCGTTGGCATTGAAGCCGGACAGCGTCGTGTATCCGGCGGCGGCCTTCGCTTTGGCGGTGCCGACGTCGTCGCCTTCCTTGATACACGTGATCACGGCGGCGTCGACGCCGCCGGTTTTGGCCAGCTGCGCAAGCTCGCCGTCGGTGCGATCCTCCGCGCCGGCCTCTTGGGGCTGGAACGTGCTGGCGAACAGGCCGGAGTAGAAGCTGGTGTACAGCTTCGGATCGTTCTGCGCCGCAACGCAGTAACTGGCCGCCACCGCGCGAGTCGAATAGGTCTTGCTGTGCGATTTGTCGTCGAGGAAATTGAGCAAGTGGTAGCGCACCGCTAGCTTCTTGTTGTTCACCGCGGTGTCGATGTCAGCCGTATTCGACCGGATGAAGCTGCCGCACGGCGGGCAGATGGGTTCGTTGAAGATGTCGATCGTGGTGGACGCCGCCGAGCTGCCGACGTACACGCCGTCATCGAGGACGCGCAGCGCGACCGCGTCCGGTGGGGGCGGTGGCGGTCCGGACGGCGCTTCGTGAGACGACCGCCACGGACGGACAACGACCAGGACCAGTCCCACGATGGCCACCACGGCGGCGACGGCGACGCCCACCCACAGCCAGGGGTTAGGCCGGCGCCGGGGTGGCGGTTGGCCCCATGGTGGTGGCGCGGCGCCACCGACATCACCGGCGCCCCAGCCAGGTGGCCCGCCCCATCCCGTCGGCTGTTGTAGCGGTCCGGCCGAACCGATGGGCACACCGGCGGCCGATGGCGCCGGCCACGCCTGACCGGCGGGGGGAGCGTTCGTCGCCAGCGCAGGAGGCGCGGGCGCAAAACCGCTGGGCGGCTGGGCGGCGAACGCCCCCGGCAGGGCGGCCACTTGGCTGCGCTGCAAGATGTCGGTCGCGCGGTCCCGGTCGGGTGCGGCCAGCGCGGCGTAGGCGGCCGCCGCCAGGTCACCGCAAGTGGCGTAGCGGTCCGCGGGGTCCTTGGCCATCCCACGCGCGATCACCCCGTCGAAGGCGGCCGGGACGCTCGGTCGCGCGGCGCTGGGCCGCGGGATCGGCTGGTTCAGGTGCGCCCCCATCACAATGACCTGGTCGCCGGTGTATGGCGGGGACCCGGTCAGGCATTCGTACAACACACAGGCCAACGCGTAGATGTCGGCCCGATGGGTGACTTCGGCGTCGCTGAACCGCTCGGGGGCCATGTACTTGACGGTGCCCACGGTGGTGCCGAACTGCGTCAGCTTCTCGTCGGCGGTGGCGCTGGCGATCCCGAAATCGACGAGGTAGGCGAAATCGTCCGCGCTCACCAGGACGTTCTCCGGCTTGACGTCGCGGTGCATCACCCCGGCGGCGTGCGCGGCGTCCAGCGCCGAACCGATCTGGCGCACGATCGCCACCGCCCGCGGCGGGGACAGCGGCCCGTGTCGCTTCAGCATGGTGGCCAGGTCCATGCCGTCGATGAGGCGCATGTCCACGTAGAGCTGGCCGTCGATCTCGCCGAAGTCGTGAATCGGTACGACGTGCGGCTCCTGCAGCCGCCCCGCGGTGCGGGCCTCGCGCTGCATCCGCGAGCGGAACACCGGATCGTTGGACAACGTCTGGGACATCAGCTTCAGCGCGACGATCCGTTCCCGCACCGTGTCCTCGGCCTCGTAGACGTCGCCCATCCCGCCGCTGCCGACCAGTCGCAGCAGACGGTACGGCCCGAACTGCGAGCCCTCCCGCGAACCCGCGGTCGTGTCACCCATCGCCTGACTCCTAATCCCGCCGAACACCAGAACGCGGTGGCATGCCAGGGATAAGGCTAGTGGTTCGGGAGACCGGGAGGCGGGATGAATGGCGAAAGCCAGCTAATTCGGTGGACCGGGGGAGGGGCCGCGCGATCAGCGGCGTTCCTCGTCACCGGATCTGGGTTCGCTGAGCCCCTCCCTTGAGAGTGCCTGGACGAAGCCGTACGCCCGCATCCCGGCCGGGCCGGGGTTTTTGACGATCCAGTCGTTGATCTTTTCCAGGGCCTTGGCCAAGTCGTCGCGTTTGACCCGGATGAGGTACGTCTTTCTATCGTCGTGCGGATCGTCCAGTGACTCGGCGACGGCGACGGGGTTCCGAAACGCGTAGGCGATCCCATGAACGGCATCGTGGTTCAGCGCCCAATGAAGTTCGTTGGGCCGCAGCCGGTTCACCGCCAAGTTGCGGTATTCGTCCTCGTCGTTCGGATCGCTCACGTGGCCGATGGTCCTCCTGTATGTGCCCGCGAGAAGTTGGGCGACGATGGACTGACGTTGATGTCGCCCAGGCAAATCGGTGAAAGCGTTCCCCAGCCTTCCATCATAGGAAGCAGCGGGACTGGCTGCATGCCGAGCAGAAGCCCCGCCGTCCGTGATTCAGCGCCGATACCGCAGGAACAGGTAGTCGTCGTGAACCAGCGCGTGCTCGAGCCGCATCGTGCGCGGGGCGGGAAGTCAAGACGGCCGCAACCGGTGGCCGACGGGCTGACTTGAGGCGAGTTTGGGGGCCAGCGTCACACAGATTTCGGCGACGGCGTCGGCGTCCACCAGCCCGTCGAGCAGCATCGGTCCGCCCTCACAGAGAATGCGTTGCATGCCCTGGGCGCGCAGCAACGCCACGGCGTGCGCCACGTCCACGGAGTCCTCGCCGGCCACGAGTACCTGCCGCCATCGATCGTCATCGACCTCACGCCGCGCAGCGCCCTGCGCGCAGGTCAGCAGTATCGGTGGCTGCTCGGGATCGCTGAACAGCTTTGTCGGGAGCTCGCCGGTCCGGCTGATCACGGCGATCGGGGGCGGTGTGGTCCGCCCCTCGTCGCGCCGCACGGCGCGTTGGGCATCGGTGAGCTGCACCGGGCCATAGTTCTCGGCGCGCGCGGTGCCGGCCCCGACCACGACCACGTCGGCGTCACCACGCAGAGCCTTCAGCAGCTGCTGATCGATGGGACACGACAGCGGGCCGGCGCGACCGCCGAACGCGGCGGCGCCGTCGGCGCTGAAAATCATGTTGACCCGCACCCCGTCCAGGGCCTCGGCGTAGAAAGACGCGAGTTCGGCGACGTCGGCGACGGCGCCCACCCGGGGAGAAGGCATCGGTCAGGTCTCGTGGCCCGGCTGCAGGTGGTGCACGTCGCCGAAGGACACCCATTCCTCCAGCTCCTGCGGCGCCCCGCCGTCGACCGCTGCGGGCAGGTGCCCGACATGATCGCCCAGGGTGACACGGTCGACGATCGTGCCGACGAACCAGCCCGCGGCGTCGTCGAGGATGGGCATCTGCTCCGGGCCGCTGTGCCAGGAGCAGCGATCAAACTTGTTGACCTCGTCGCCCGTCTCACTGCCGAACAGTTCCACGACGTCGCGGTGCCGGCGGTCGAACACGTGCACCGCCAGGTGGGTCGCCTTGGCGGCCGCCCGGAACGTGCGGTTGCGCTTGGACAGCCCGACCAGGAAACGGGGTGGATGGATGCTGGTTTGGCTCGCGAAGCCCACCAGGCAACCGGCCGCGACGCCGTCGGCGCGCGTGGTCACCACGAACATCGGATAGTTCAGCAGCGCCACTAGTTCTTCGAAGGGTTCGACTTCCGGCCCGGCCATCAACCCAGTCTTCCAGTTCGGGCCGATGACCTAGCTGCGCAGGGCATAGTCGAACGGGTTGTTTTCTCGCACTCCGCGATACATGCCCCACCGAACGATCCACGGCATGACCACCCGCTCGACCGCCCATGACGGGAAATGGAACGAATGACCCGAGGGCAGGAAGACTTCGAGCCCGTTGGGGCTGGGCACCCACCAACGACCCCCAACGCCGCGCCGGAGCGCGATAGGCGCGCATTGGTCGGCCGGCGAACTCGGCGCGGACGTTATGGGCGACCAGCGCATCCCCGCGGTTGCGGGCGGAGCTGCGATTGGTATCGGTCGCCGCGACGTCGCCGACGGCGAAGACGCCCCGGTGACCGGGCACCCGCAGTTCCGCCGTCACGCAAACGAACCCGCGCTCGTCGAGTAACTCCGGCGGCAGCCAGTCGGTGTTGGGTCGGACCCGCCCGATCGCCCACAGCACGGCGTCGGCGCGAGCCGGGGGTTGTCCGGTGCTCCAATGGACGGGTTCGCTGGTGACCTCGTCGCAGTAGAAGGCGCCGGGCACCATGGCGCGGTGCTCAGGGTGGACGCCGACACCCCGGTCCGTCAGCCGGTTGCGGATCCGATGCCAGATCCGCGGGTGGTACTCGCCCAACGCACGCTCGCCGGGGAAGTAGAGGTCAATCCGCTTGTCCGGCCAGGTGGTTGCCATGTTCAGGGCGCTGCTGACCGCTGCCGCGCCGCCGCCGATGACGATCACCGAGCCGGCGGCAGCCAGCCGGTCGTGCGCCGCCCGGAGCTCCGCGCCGATCTCGCCGGCCGACTGCAGCGTCGGCCGGCGCCAGAAGCCGTTGCTGACCCCGGTCGAAATGACCAGCGCGTCGTACGGTTCCGCGATGGTTGCGCCGTCGTCGCGCAGCCCGAAGACGTTGCGGCTAGCCAGGTCCACTCCCCGTGAGGGCGGCCTGAACCGTTCGCACCCGATCCAACCGCCGGAACCTGTCGAACGGGATCCAGTAATCGCGGGCCCAGTCCTCCGGACGGGACAGCCGAATGCCGAGTTCTTGCCCGCTGACCAACGCGGGTTTGGCGGAAATACCGACCACATCGGCGTCCCGGGACAGCCGGATCGCCGTCAAGACGCCCACGTCCCCCAGTCCGGCGATGACGACGCGCTTGCGGTTCATGCGACCACCCGGTGCGGCGGCCTGGGCACAAAGCGCGAGACCCGGTCGATGACGCGCTGTTAATCCGGCCGGCGTTGCAGGCTGCGCTCCTCCATCATCGGAATGCTCGCGCCCAGGAACATGGCCAGCATCGCCAGCGCACCGGCGAACAACCACCAGGAATCCGCCGGCGATGCCGCGACACCGAACAACGCCAGGGCAAACCAAAACCCGAACTCCCCGAAGTAGTTCGGATGCCGCGACCAGCGCCACAGCCCCCGGTCCATCACCTCACCGGGCTGCCGGTGCCGGACGAACTGGTGCAGCTGCAGATCGGCGACCGTCTCGAAGGCCACCGCCGCCAGACCGACGACGAACGCGACCGCGGTGAGCCAGCCGATATCGCCGCCGGGGTGGGTCACGCACACGTACACCGGCAGCATGCCCGCGAACACCTGCAGGGTCGGGATGAGGTGTATCGCAACCAGATCGGCGACGAACTCCCAGCGTCCCGCTCGTTCGCGCAACATCGCGTAGCGCCAGTCTTCGTGGTGCAGGCCCGGAAATCCGTAGACCCAGTTAGCGGTCAAGCGGACCGACCAGATCATGACCAGTACGGCGACGAGCCAGCAGCGCAGGTGCGACCACCCCGCCTGGCTCCATCAGTAGAAGGTCAGCAGTGGCGGGATGACGCTCCAATACGCGTCGTAGAAGCTCGAGTTGTGATAGGCCCGGCTGAAGGCGAACACCACCAGCGTGGCCAGCCCGTCGGCGACGAGGGAGTCCAGCCACAGCCTGCCCGTCGTCGGACCCCAGGCCAGCCAGCCGGCGGCCACGGCGATGGCGACGACGTAGGCGACGGCAACGAGTGCCAGCGACCGCGACTTCGTCCTCGTCGTGCTCATCGATCGGTGACCGAATCGTCGACCAGATCCGTCTCATTCAGGCAAACGCAGTTGGCGACGACGCAACTCATGTAGGGACTCCTCAACGCCATGCCCGGGGCCCCCTGACCGTTTGCCGCGGTCGCCGAACTGTAACACGTTCTACCGGGGCTCCTGGGCGACCGTCGGCGCGTGCACCGGTCGGTCCACGAAGTAGCCGCCCGACCCAGGTATGGTCGCACCCAAAGGCACTCGGGTGGGGAACATGTTGCAGCTTCAGACGCCGATGGCCGAGCACGTGCGGGCCGGCTTGCTCGCCGCGGTGCGTGCTTCGGCGCCTCGCCCCGCCGCGGCCAAACGGGCCGCGAAGAGTTTCGAGCGAAGCTTGTGGCCGGCGGTGTGCGCCGAGGTCCGCTGGGCTTTCACCCCGCCGCGCGCCTGGCTGATGGGCGTGGTGGCCAACGTGTTGTTCGCCGCCGCGTGGTTGCTGGTGCAGCCGCTGACCTTCGGGCAGCACCGCCACCACGACTGGGCGGTTCTGGTGGGCGCCTACTTCTCGTCCTGGGTCCTCGCCGACGTCACCACCACCAACTTGCTCGGCGCCGATCACTACCGCGTCCGGCAGGGCCTGGCCAACGGGGTGCCGTTTTGGCGGATCCTCGTGATCAAGAACCTGGCCCTGCTCGTGATCGTCG
Source organism: uncultured Actinomycetota bacterium (assembly GCA_963785625.1). GTDB lineage: Bacteria > Actinomycetota > Actinomycetes > Mycobacteriales > Mycobacteriaceae > Mycobacterium. The sequence continues at coordinate 99,957 of CAWAWC010000008.1, forward strand.
GGCTGCCCACCCTGGCGACCGCCATGGTGTTGACGCTGTGGCTGGAAGCGCCCGGACGGCTGGCGATCACGATCCCGACCGTCGCGGTGCCCATCGTGTCCTGGCTTGGGCTGGGAAACCTGATCTCGGTGCTGCACCCGGTGAGCGTGGAGCCACTGGTCCGGCGGTGGCGGCAGCGCCGCGATCGGCACCGCACTGGTAGCTGGGTGCTGGGCCTCACGCTGCCGTATGCCCTGTACTACGTCGCGGACCCCATGGCCGGGGTGGACCATCGGGTGTTCTGGCAACAGTTGCCGGCGATGATCTGGCCGATCTTCGGGCGAGACACGAAGAGCTTCGTGCACTTCGCCACCGCCATCGGGGTCTGGATGGCGGGAACGGTCGCCGCCGCGTTGTGGGTGCGCCGGCGCGGGTTGCGGATCAGGTGAGACTCACATGGCGACGTGGCCGGCGTCGACGGGTATGGTCACGCCCGTCACGTAGCGCGAGCGTGGGCTTGCCAGCCACAGCACCGCTTCGGTGACGTCTTGGGGCTGCACCAACGGCACGTCGGGCAGCAGGTTCCGCGAGACGGCCGGATTCGGATTCTCCAGCATCCGGGTCATGACGAAGTCGTTGATGATCATCGGGGTTGCCACCCCACTGGGGTGCACCGAGTTGACCCGAATCATGTGCGGGGCATACGCGTTCGCCGCCGAGCGCATCAAGCCGACGACGCCGTGTTTGGACGCGGCGTAGGCGAGCATCGCGGCGCTGCCGTCGCCGCCTCGGCCGGTCAGGCCCTGTGACGAACTGACCAGCACGACCGAGCCGCCCCGACCCTTGCGGATGATCGACGGCACCGTCGCCAACAGCGTGTGCCACATGCCCTTGAGGTTGGTGTCGATGATCGCGTCGAACACCGGCTGGGCGCGGGCGTCTGGGTTGCCCATCGCCACCACACCGGCGTTCGCGATGACGATGTCGACGTTGCCGAGCGTGTCGATCCCGGTTTGCACCGCGGCTTCCAACTGCGCCAGGTCGCGGACGTCGGCGACGAGGGGCACCACCTTGCGGCCCGCGGCCTCGACCAGCCGTGCGGTCTCGTCGAGATCGGATTTGGTCGCCAGCGGGTAGGGAATCGCGTCGATGTCGGCGCAGAGGTCCACGGCGATGATGTCGGCGCCCCGCCCGGCCAGCGCCACGGCGTGGCTGCGACCCTGGCCGCGCGCCGCGCCGGTGATGACGGCGACGGAGTCTTCAAGTTCACGGTCGAGTTCACCCATGGCTAAACCACCAACCTCGTGCCGGTCTCTTCTTCGGCGAAAGCCGCCAGACGGGCGGCCGCGTCGTAGTCGCAGGCGACCACGGAGCGGCCGGCGAGCACCGGGCCGCCGCGTAGGCCGAACCTGCCGCTGACACCGACGTAGCTGCCCGGCGGCACCGGTTCGCTGATGCAGTACAGCGTGGGCGCCGCACCCTCGTCGATGTTGTTGCCCAACCGGTCGGCCATGCTCTTGGCCGTTTTGTGCGCGAACGACATCAGCGGCGCGTCAGAGAGGTGCGACAGATTTGAGGCCACCCACCCCGGGTGGGTGAGCTGGGTGACCACCGGCGAACTGGCGGCGCGCAGCCTGCGGTCCAGTTCGAGCCCCCACAACATGACCCCGAGCTTGGACTGCGCGTAGGCGCCGATTCTCGTCCACTTGTTGCGGCGCAGGTGCAGGTCGTCGAGCCGCAGGGTCGCCGAGCGATGCGCATCGGAGCCGACGTTGATGATCTGCGAGCGCACCCGGGGCAGCAGCAGGTTGGTCAACGCGAACGGTCCGAGCAGGTTCGTGGCCAGCGTCATCTCGAATCCGTCGACCGTGTCGACACGACGGTCGGTCAGTGCGCCGGCGTTGTTGACCAGGATGTCGACGTCACCGTCGATCAGATCCGGAAAGGCCCGCACCGACGACAGGTCGGCGAGGTCGAGCTTGACCACGGTCGTCGAGCCGCCAACCGCTGAGATTGCGGAGATCTCAGAGATCTCAGAGGCACGTTGTGCACCGAGTTCGGTGTTGCGGACGGCGAGGATCACGTGGGCGCCGGCTTTGGCAAGAGCCCGCGTGGTACCGAGCCCGACGCCGTTCGTTGCCCCGGTCACGATGATCCGCTTGCCGGTCAAGTCGCCGAGTCGGCTCGGCGTCCAAGGTAGTGTCACGGCGGTCAGACTAATGGCATTAGTGCGAAACCGTCGCGGGCCGGGGCAGTTCTGCCATCATTGTCTGCGACCTACCGGCACGGTCTTGGCAAAAGGAACGGAGCCCATTCGGGGTGATTCTCCTATGAGTGACAGCGCGATAGAAATCACCAACCTGATTTACACCTACGCCGAACTCCTGGACGCCGGCGACCTGGACGCCGTGGCCGAGCTCTTCGCGCACGGTCGAATCTGCGGCGTTGAAAACGGTCCGCCGGAAACGGTGTTCGCCGGCGCCGCCGGGGTGCGCCAGATGTACGAGATGGCCACGCGCATCTACGAGGACGGTACCCCGAAGACCAAGCACAACACGAGCAACGTGCAGCTGCACATCGACGAGGCCGCGGGCACCGCACACAGCACGTCGTACTACTGCGTCACGCAGGCCACCCCGCAATTGCCGCTGCAGGTGATCGTGACCGGGCATTACAAGGACACGTTTCACCGGTTGGACGGCGTGTGGTGGTTCGACACCCGCACGATGTTCGTCGACCAGGTCGGCGATGTCAGCCACCACCTGAAGTTTTGACCCGCGTGGACAACGCAGGCGCGTTCGCCGTCGCTGGAGTGCTGGCCGACGCTCAGCGCAAGGAGTCGCTGACCGATTGGGGGCCAGGCGAGTTCGAACGTCCGCTGAGAGTGTTACTGGACGACTACGCCGGCGCCGAACTCAACGCGATCGGGACGCACATCCTGCGCTCGGGCATCGTCCACAGCCTGCGGATGCGGCTGCGCGCTCAGGAGTGGGTGCGCCGTCACCCCGAAATCCTCGACGAGCGGATCGTCGCGCCGGTCGTCGTCGTCGGAATGATGCGCAGCGGGACCACGCTGCTGCAGCGACTGCTGGCCGCCGACCCGCGTTTTTACTGCGCCTACGGCTGGGAGGTCGTCGAGGTCGCCCCGCGACTCGACCACCTATTCACCGGTGTCGATCCCCGCATCGCGATCAGCGAGGCACGCGAGGCGAAGTCCCGCGAACTCGCACCGGAACTGTTCGCCATCCATCCGATGTACGCGCGGGAAGCCGAGGAAGAAATCGTCTTCCTGGCCGACGCGTTCTTGTCACACGTCCCCGAATCCGGCGCGCACCTGCCCGTTTACCGACCTTGGCTCGACGAGCAGGATTTCGCTCCCGCCTACGCCTACCTGCACCGCATGCTGCAGTTCCTGCAGTGGCAGAAGCGGCAACATGATTCGCGGCGCGGTGCGACCGCGCAGCGCTGGGTGCTCAAGTCGCCGGCCCACCTCGGCTATCTGGACAAGCTGGCGGCCCGGTTCCCGGACCTGCATGTGGTGCACATGCATCGCGACCCGCGTACCACCATCGCGTCGGGCGCCAGCCTGAACGCGACCCTGCACGCGATGCACGCCGACACCGTCGACCTGCCCCGGGTGGGGGAGCAGTGGTTGCAGCGGATGGGCTGGACCAATGATCGCGCCATGGCGGTGCGTGACGGTTGGCACCAGGAAGATACCCAAAATGAAGGCCGGGTCACCGACATCGCGTTCGACGACGCGGTGGCCGACCCGATCGGGCAGGTGGCCCGCGTCTACGACGCCGTCGGGCTGCCCCTTACCGCCGAGGCCGAACGCGCGATGCGAAGCTGGCTGGCCGAGCGTCCCCGCGAGGCGGCCCGCCCGCCCTACGGCCTGGAAAACTTTGGCCTGCGCCCCGAGCAGGTCGACGAGCGGTTCACGTTGTACCACGAGCGTTTCCGACAGTATCTCGGAGAGTGAGGAGCATTGATGCCTGACGACCCCGTCGCGACAGCATCGCAGCACGAACAGGAACTGGCTGCGCTGGAACTGGTCGAGCACCCCACCGTCAAGGCGGCCTACCGCAGCGTGGCCGAGACCTGGCTGGGCCGGGCCAAGGCGTCGGACGCGATGCGGGAGCGGTTCGACGATTCGTTCGCCGAGGTGATGTTCTCGGCGGCCGTGTGGTCGTCCAACCAGGACAAGCTGCGGCCCAAGGTCAGCTGCATCACCCGGCTGGCGCACCCCGTTGACGGTCGCCGGATTCCCGGATCCCGTTGGGGCATCGACAATCCCGACAGCGTGTACCGGGTGATCCCGATTTCCGGTGAGGAACGCTACGAGATCCACGGCCGGGTCGGCGAACACCGCATGACCGAGAACTACTTCACGCTGTGGGACGCCCACATGGGCACCGTCGATGTGCTCAACGGCCGGACCATGCAGGTGGATTCCGACGGCAGCTTCACGATCACCGTCGACGCCGAACCGGCCAGCGGGCGGCCCAACCATGTGCGGACTTCGCCTGAGGCACACGAGTTTTACATCCGCGATGTGCTGCTGGACTGGGGCCGTGACGACCCCAATCATCTCAGCGTCGAGCGACTCGGCGGTCCGCCGGCATCGACGTTAAGGCCGGGACGCACGCTCGACGAGCAGGCCGAGGCGACCGCGGCGATGATGGCGTATTTCGCCGACTTCAGCGGCAAGCTCAGCCACGGCGTGTACAAGATGCCGCCCAACCACTTCAACCTCGCGTGGTCGGCCGACAAGGTAGGCGCCATGCGCAACCAGGTCTACGTCATGGGCCGCTTCGACCTCGCGCCTGACGAGGCGTTCGTGGTCGACCTCAGCGACGGCGGCGCCGAATACTTCACGGTGCCGCTGAGCAACATCTGGGGCACCACGCTGGACATCGTCGACCGCACCGGCAGCCTCAACAAGGCGCAGTCGGTGGCCGACGAGGACGGCACCTACACCTACGTCATCTCGCCTACCGACCCCGGCGTGGCCAACTGGATCGACTCCGACGGTCTGCGCGAGGGCATCCTGACGCTGCGCATGGCCGAGTTCGGCGAGACCGGCCCGCGTGAGGACCTCGGCGCCCGCGGCCGGGTCGTCAAGCTCGACCGGCTCGACGCCGAGGTGCCCACCCTGCCGCGGGTGACCCCCCAGCAGCGAGCCGCCCAGCTCAATGACCGGCGCAGGGCCTATCTGCGGCGCCTGCCGGAAGGGACGGCCTGAGATGGCGCGCTGGCTGGTCACCGGGTGCTCCACCGGCTTCGGCCGCGAAATCGCGCGCGCCGCGCTGCAGGACGGCCACAGCGTCGTGGTGACCGCGCGACGCGCTGACGCGGTGCAGGATCTCGCCGACGAGTTCGGCGACCGGGCCCTGGCCGTCGCCCTCGACATCACAGACGCGAGCCAGATCGCGGCCGCCGTCGCCGCGGCCGACAGCGCGTTCGGCGGGATCGACGTCCTGGTGAACAACGCTGGCCACGGCTACCTGTCCGCGGTGGAGGAGGGCGAGGACGCCGAGGTACGAAAGCTGTTTGACGTCAACTACTTCGGCGCTGTCGACATGATCAAGGCGGTGCTACCGGCCATGCGTGCCCGCGGCTCCGGCCACATCGTCAACATCTCGTCGATGACGGGCCTGGTGGCCAACCCGCCCAACGCGTACTACTCGTCGACGAAGTTCGCGCTGGAAGCCGTCACCGAAGCGCTCGCGACCGAGGTGCGGCCATTGGGCATCAAGGTGACCGCCATCGAGCCGGGCGCGTTCCGCACCGATTGGGCGACGCGGTCGATGAAGGAGTCGGGCCGGCCGATAGCCGACTACGCCGACGTGGCGGCGCGTAAAGACCTCATCAAGCAGTTCGCCGATCACCTGCCGGGCGACCCGCGAAAGGTCGCCGAGGCGGTCCTGATGGTGACCAAGCTGGACGTGCCGCCGCTGCGGTTGCTGCTGGGCCGCGACGTCCTGAAGGCGATGCGCGACAGGATCGCCGCCCTCACGGCGTCGATCGACGAGTGGGAGTCCGTCACCAAGAACGTGAACTTCCCGGGTTCGTGACCTCTCGACCCGACGGAGCGATGCCGGCCGCGTCCCGGGCCGCGATGTAGCCATACACCAGTCCCTGCGCGATCGTCGCGCCCGCGCCCGGGTACGTGGTGCCGAACGCGTTGGCGGCGGTATTGCCGATCGCATACAGCCCGGCGATGACGCGTCCGTCCTCGCGCAGCACTCGTGCCCGCTCGTCGGCTTTCAGACCGCCGCAGGTGCCCAGGTCGCTGAGCACCATTTTCACCGCGTAGAACGGGCCTTTGAGCAACGGGCGCAGATTGGGGTTCGGCGTTATGGTGGGGTCGCCGTAGTAACGGTCGTAGGCGCTGCGGCCCCGGCCGAAGTCGGGATCTTCTCCGGCACGGGCGCTTTCGTTGAAGCGGGTCATCGTCTTGGTGAACTCCGAAACCGAGACACCGATCTTGGCCCCCAGTTCGGCGTGGCTGTCCGCACGTGCCACGATTCCCGCTTCGTACCACGCCCGGGGGATTCTCATGCGCGGGAACAGTTCGGCGCCAAAGACATAGCTGTTGCGGTATTGCTGGTCGAAGATGATCCACATCACTTCCGCGGGGCTGCCCGAGCGCTCCAGCTCGAGCAGCCGCTGACCGAACGACATGTAGTCTGTCGACTCGTTGACGAACCTGCGGCCATTCTGGTCGACGATCAGGGAGCCCGGTAGCGACCGTTCGGCCAGCATCACCGCGGGCGCCTTGCCGGGCAGCGGCGCGATGGCGGGGAACCACCACGCCTGGTCCATCAGACCGACGTCGCCGCCCGTTTCCTGACCCGCGCGGATCCCTTCGCCGGTATTGGATTCGGCGCCCAGGCTCAGGTTGGCGCCCAGCGACTCCGACTGGAACTTGCGCCGCATGTCCATGCCGTGGTCGAAGCCGCCGGTGGCCAGCACCACGCCGCGCCGGGCGGTGATGGTCACCTCACGGCCACTGTGGTCGACGACGGCACCGGTCACCCGGTCACCGTCGGCGGTGAGGCGCAGCAGCGGGGTGTCGGTCCACACCGGGATGCCGGCGCGCAGCACACCCGCGAAGAGGCCGGCCATCAGGGCCTGGCCGCCCGCCGCATAGTGCCGGCCCAGCAGCCGCCCGCCCACGCCCTGGGTGATTCGCTTGGCGAACGTCGGAATGCCTTTGCGCGGCACCCGGGCCACCAGATTCATCCAGCGGTAATCGGCACCGGTCGTCGGTATCGGCACGGCGGCCTCCATCACGCCGGGCCGCAGCCGGGTGCGGTACTCGCCGAGTATCGACGTGTCCAGCGGGTGACACTCGCAGGTGCGGCCCGCGGCGCTGCCGCCCGGTTCCTCCGGGTGGTAATCGGAGTAGTCGCGAGCCCAGAACAGTCGCAGTGGGGTCGTTCGGCGCAGCAATTCGACGGTCGCGGGAACCTGCGCCAGAAACGCGGCCGACCGTTGCCGGGGCGCCGACCCCGCGACCACCGAGTCCAAGTAGGTGCCGGCGCGCTCGGCGGTGTCGTTGGCGCCCGCCTCCCGCAGCACCGGCGAGGCGGGCAGCCAGAGCGCGCCGCCGGACCGGGCCGTCGATCCGCCTACGTGCGAACACTTCTCCACGATCAGCACCGACAACCCGAGTTCGTGCGCGGCCAGCGCGGCGGCCATGCCGGTTCCCGAACCGACCACCAGTAGGTCAACGGATGTATCGGCCACTGGAAGTCCGGCGGGAATCGTCGCGCTGCGCGGGGTCACGGTGAGAACCGTAAGCCAGGGCGGCGCGGCGTCGGAAGATCTGAGGAAGCCGTCCATTCACGAATGGAGCAAGCCACTCCCACCAACCGGGCCGCAGGAGTTAAATCATGCCCATGACGTCGCAGCCCGAAGCCGATGAAGTTCGGCTCATCGAAGCGCAGGCCGCGCCCACGCGGTTCGCCCGCGGCTGGCACTGCCTGGGCCTGATCAGAGATTTCGGTGACGGGAGGCCACACGGCATCAACGCCTTCGGGCAGAAGCTGGTCGTCTTCCGCAGCGGCCCGCCTGGTGAGGGCAGCATCAACGTGCTGGACGCGTTCTGCCGCCACATGGGCGGTGACCTTTCCCAGGGCGAGGTCAAGGGCGACGAGATCGCCTGCCCCTTCCACGACTGGCGCTGGGGCGGCGACGGGCGATGCAAGCAGGTGCCCTACGCCAAGCGCACGCCCCGGCTGGCCCGGACCCGGGCCTGGACCACGCTGCAACAGGACGGTCTGTTGTTCGTATGGAACGACCCCGAGGGCAACCCGCCGCCGCCCGGGGTCACGATTCCCCGCATCGAGGGTGCCACCAGCGACGAGTGGACCGACTGGCACTGGTACACCACCGTCGTCGGAAGCAACTGCCGCGAAATCATCGACAACGTCGTGGATATGGCGCACTTCTTCTACATCCACGGCGCATTGCCGACCCACTTCAAGAACATCTTCGAAGGACATGTTGCGACTCAGTACATGAATGGCGAGGGTCGTCCCGACATGGGCGGCACCGAAGGCGCGCAGATGCTGGGCAACACATCGGTCGCGTCCTACTACGGCCCGTCTTTCATGATCGACGACCTGACCTATCACTACACGCACGGCGATGCACAATCGATTCTCATCAATTGCCATTACCCGATCGACGCGAATTCCTTCGTGCTGCAATACGGCATCATCGTGAAGAAATCCGCCGCGCTGCCCGGCGACCAGGCCATGCAGACCGCGATCACCCTCGGGGACTACATCAAGCTGGGCTTCGAGCAAGACGTCGAGATCTGGCGACACAAGGCGCGCATCGACAACCCGCTGCTCGTCGAGGAGGACGGCCCGGTCTATCAGTTGCGCCGCTGGTATCAGCAGTTCTACGTCGACGTCGCCGACGTACAACCAGACATGGTGGACCGCTTCGAGTTTGAGCTGGACACCACCAGGCCGTACGAGGCGTGGATGAGAGAAGTCGAGGCGAACATCGCGGCCCAGGCGGCCACCACAGGAGCGGTGCGATGACGACCGACTCGTCCGTCAAGACCGACAACCGTCTTGACGAAATGCCCATGGTGCCCGTGGCGTGCCGTAGCTGCGGCGCGCGGGTGCTGGCGCGCAAGAGCAGCTGGAACCAGACCAGTGTGCAGTGGAACGCCGACGCGACGGCCCGGTGTGCCGAGCGCGCCGAAGCGCAGCAGATGTTCGCGCACGCTGGCAGGGGCGTCTTCCTGGCGTGCTCGGCGCTGGGCGAGTCGATCGCGGACGCGGTGCGCCACGGCGAGTTATCCGTCGTGGACGAGAGCTAGTCGAAAGCTAAGCTGCGGGCCGCCGAGCGGCCGGCGCGGCGGCCGTAGAAGCTCCCGTCGCCGAGTGAGATGCCGCTGGCGTAACCCCACGCGGCCAGCCCGGCGGTCGAACGGCCCGCGGCGAAAAGCCCGGGGATGGGTTCGCCGCTGACGTGCAGCACCTCGGCATCCAGCGTGGTGGCCAGCCCGCCGAGGGTGAAGCCGCCAGTGCTTTCCCGCAGATCGATTGCGCCGACCGGGGAGCCGATCGGCTTCAACCACTGCGGCTTCTTGTGCAGCAGCGGATCCTCGCCGCGCGCGGCGCCCTCGTTATAGGCGGCCACGGTCGCCTGCAACGAGCCCGGCGCCAGGGCCATGTCACGTTCCAGGTCGGCCACGGTGTCGGCCACCCAGGTAGCCTTCCGCAGCATGAGCTTGGGTGACCACGAGGCCATCGCCTCCTCCTGGGCGTCGCCGTCGATGATCAGGTACGCGACGTTGTCCTGCTGGTACAGCGTGAGCTGCCCGACGCGGCCCGGATAGGTGTCCTCGGGGACGTAACGCTGGCCGCGACCGTTGACCAGGATGCCGCGCACCAGCTGCTGGGGGTCGATGAAGATCGCGACCTCGGTGGCGTCCATGTGGGCCAGATCGGCGCCCAGCGCCTGCGCCATCCGGATTGCCTGCCCGTCGTGCTGCTCGATCGAGGCGGCCGGGCGTCCGGCGATGCGCGGAGCGAAGCGCGCCACCATCGCGTCGTTGTAGGCGAAGCTGCCCGTCGCGAGCACCACGCCGGTGCGCGCCCGGATCGTCACGTCGGTGCCGTACTGGCGGGCGGTGATACCGACCACCCGGCCGTCGGACTCGACGATGAGGCGCTGCACCCGCACGTCGTAGCGTGCCCGCGCGCCGGCCGCGGTGGCCGTCTCGACGAGCGGCTTCATCAGCATGTAGCCCGCGCTGGCCTCGCCCTGCTTCTTGTTCGACATCTGCGGGACGTGCCCGCGCGGGGCGGGGGAGGCGATGGTGTTGAACGGGTATGCGTTCTCGCCACCGCTGTACATCAAGCCCTGATCGCCCATCGGTTCCCAGCCGGGTTCGGAGAAGAACTCGGCCTTGAACGGCACCCCGCAGCCGACGAGCCAGTCGAAGTGGGCCACGCTGCCGGCGCAGTAACCTGCGATTCGATTTTCGTCCGCCCCCGGGCCCATCGCCACGTTGAGGAACGCCGCCATGTTGTCGACGGAATCGGTGAAACCGCAAGCCTTTTGCAGCGCGGTGCCGCCACCGAGGTAGATGAACCCGCCGGCCATGGCCGCGGCCCCGCCCCAGGAGCCGGTGCGTTCCAGAACCAGGACCTCGGCGCCGGCGCGGGCCGCTTCGACAGCCGCGGCGGCACCGGCGACCCCGTAGCCGGCGATGACGACGTCGGCCTCGTCATCCCAGGAGGTGATCGACGCCGCCGGCACCGGCGTGACGTCAATGTCGGGCGTCACAGCCGCATCGCCGCGGGCATCTCTCCGACCCAGTGGTGGCCCCAGTAGCTGTCAGCCGTGATTTCCTCAGCGGTGTAATAGGTTTCGTCGACCCGCATGCCGTCGGTGCCGAATTCGATGTCCCAGTCGCCGGGTGCCCGGACGTAGAACGACACCATCTTGTCGTTGGTGTGGCGGCCCAGCGTGGACGACAACTGGAACCCCAACGCGTTGACCCGGTCCAGCGCCAGGCCCACGGCGTCGAGGCTGTCCACCTCGACCATGATGTGGACGACGCGGGGGTCGCGCTGGTGCGCGGCGGGGACGATCGCCAGGCTGTGGTGTCTCTCGTTGATGCCGAGGAAGCGGATCCGCACCGGGCCGAACTCCTTGGGTAGTGGTACCCGGAACGCGCCGCGGGACCGGAAGCCCAACACGTCGGTGTAGAAGTCGAACAACCCGTCGGGATTGGTCGTCGGCAGGACGACATGGCCCATGCCTTGATCGCCGGTGACGAACTTGGCGCCGAACGGGGTGATCACCGGGCTGTGGTCGAGCACCGCACCGTGAAACACCTCGAGCGCGGTGCCGGCCGGGTCTTCGAATGCGATCACCTCCTCTACCCGGCGGGCCTCGGCCTCGTCGCCGGGAAGTTGCTTGAACGCCACTCCGGCACCATCGAGGGCCGCCATGACCCGTCGCAGCGCCGCGCGGTCGCGGACCTCCCAGCCGACGGTGACCACCCGGTCCGTCTCGCCGGGCACCACGATGAGCCGGGCCGCCCGCTCGTCCATCCGCAGGTACAGCGCCGGCGGGTCGGGACGTTTTCCTTGAGGGGAGGTGCCTTCCGCAAAACCCAGGACACCGAAGGCGAACTGCCGCCACCGGTCCATGTCGGCCGTCGAAACGGTGATGTAGCCAAGGCTCTTCAGATCGCTCACATATGCTCCTAGATCAGGGCCCGCAGCGGACCTTCCGGCGGATCGATGCCCAGCGAACTCAGCGCCGACGCGTGGTACACCGTGCCCGGGACGTGGATGGCATGCATCTGGCCGACATGGGCGTCGCGCCAGTAGCGTTGCAGCGGCTTGTCCATTCGGGCCGCGTTGCCGCCCGAGCGGGCGAAGATCTCGTCGACCGCCGCCACTGCCCGCCACACCGCGCGAACCTGGGTGCGGCGCCCGGCCGCGCGGTCGGCGAACGAGACCTCCTTGCCGGCGGCGACCATGTCGTAAATCCGGTCGGCGTTGGTCAACAGTTCCTGACGGGCGGCGTTGATGTCGGCCGCGGCCTCGCCGATGGCGTGCATGACGTAGGGGTCGTCCTTGATCGCGGTTCCGGTGGCGCCGACCCGCTCCCGCTGGTAGTCCAGGTGAGCGGCGAGCGCCCCCTCGGCGATGCCGATGGTGGCCGCGGAGATGCCGAGCGGGAACATCGTCGACCACGGCATCAGATACAGCGGCTCGGTCATCCCGGCCTCACGCTGGGCGGTGCCGTCCATCACTTTCGTGGCGTCCATGGTGCGGTAGGTCGGGACGAACGCGTCCTTGACGATGACGTCCTTGGAGCCGGTTCCGCGCAGCCCCACGACGTTCCAAGAGTCCTCGACGATCTCGTAGTCCTTGCGCGGCAGGATCATGTGCAGCATCTGGGGCGGCATCACCGGTATGCCGTTGCTGTCGCCGAGCATCGCGCCCAGGATGATCCAGTCGCAGTGGTCGGTGCCCGAACTGAACTGCCAGCGACCGTTGAAGATGTAGCCGCCGTCGACCGGTTTGGCCACACCCTGCGGCGCGTACGGGGAGGCCATCCACGTGTCGACGTCGTCGGCCCAGACCTCGGCGGGCACCTTCGGATCCGCGTAGGCCAACTGGTACGGGTGCACGCCCACCACGCCGACGATCCAGCCGGCGGCCGGATCGAGTGCGGCCGTCGCCATCACGGTCTCGGCGAATTCGCGGGGGTGGACCTCAAACCCTTGGTAACCCTTCGGTTGCAGCAGCCGGATCACACCGGCGGCCTTCATTAACTTCACGGTGTCGTCGGTGAGCCGGCCGATCCTCTCAGCTTCGGCGGCCTGCTCGCGCAACTGGTCGGCCATCGCCACCACTCGGTCAATAACCCGCTCGCTCATGCTCTCGTCCTTTTGGTCAGTTGGCGTACTAATGGTGTACCGCAGTGAGCGCCGGACCCGATAGCGAATCCGGTGAGTGGATGCAAATCCCCACATCGACGCGGGCGCCAACCACGAGGAGGAGCACTGTGACGGACCGAGGGACCGATGTCGCCGACCTGGCGGTCCGGCTGCGCCGACCGGAGGACGAGCGCGATATCGCGCGGTTGATCGCCTCGTACGGTCCGGCGGTAGACGCCGGGGCTCCCGACGCCGCCGCGCGATTGTGGGCGAGCGACGGCAGCTATGACGTTGACGTGCTGTCACTTCCTCGGACCGTGCGTCCGCGACGGCCCTGACGGGTTTCGCGTCTGGCGCGCTACGCAAACCATTTCGCGCTCCAGCGGATCAACGTCCAGTGGCGGATACGCGCCCGCACCAGCCGTCCTTCTCGACGGAGATCCAGAGCCGCAGGCCCTGTTGACGAAGGGCCTTACGGGGAATCCGCGCGGTTCGTCGAAATCGACGTTAGCGCGTACGTTTCTCGCACTTTTCCGCGCTGCCGTTGATTTCGATGATTTACACAGCCGCGCTCGCGATCGCCACTAATCCTGATGGCGGCGACCCGCTTCGCCCGGCTCCGCCGCGCTCGCGATCGCCACTAATCCTGATGGCGGCGACCCGCTTCGCCCGGCTCCGCCGCGCTCGCGATCGCCACTAATCCTGATGGCGGCGACCCGCTTCGCCCGGCTCCGCCGCGCTCGCGATCGCCACTAGCCGCGCGAGAGAAAGGCCAGCACGGTGCTTTCGAACGCCGCCCTGGCCTCGATCATCGCCCAGTGCCCGGAGTTGGGGAAGATGTGCAGTTCCGCGTTGGGGATGGTGCGCATCGGGAGCAGCGCCATATCGGGTGGGCTGACCCTGTCGTCGCGACCCCACGTGAGCAGGGTGGGCGCCGCCAGCTTGTGCATGGTGGCCCACGGCTGCGGGCGGTCGGAGGCACTCATCGCGGCATTCATCGCGGTGAACGCCGCCTTCCCGTACATGCGGCGCGCCGCGGCCAGTGTGCTCGGGTCGCTCGCGGACTGCCAGCGCTCTTCGACGAGTTCGTCGGTGACCAGCGACTGGTCGTATACCATCGACTTGAGCCAATCGACCAGCCGCTGCCGGGTGGGGTCCTCGACAAACTCCTGCAACAGCCGGATGCCCTCGCTGGGGCTGGGACTGAAGATGTTGGTGCCGATGCCACCGATGGTCACGAGGCGCTCGATGCGATCCGGATTGCGGATGCCGAAATTGATGCCGACGCCGCCACCCATCGAGTTGCCCACGATGTGCGCCTTCTCGACGCCCATTGCGTCGAGTAGCGGCGATACGGCACCGAACGCATCGACCATGGGGTGGCCGCCGAAGTCGTCGCTGACGCCGAACCCGGGGAATTCCAGGATCAGGCAGCGGTAATGCTCGGCGAAGGTGGGCAGCACGCCGCGGAAGTTGCGCCAGCCGGTGACGCCTGGGCCGGAGCCATGTAGGAACAGCAACACCGGGCCCGCATCGGAGCCGCAGTCGTAATAGCGCAACGCGCCCTTCGGAGTGCTGATTTCACACAGATCGACGCCGGTGCTCTCGCCAGACGAATGTGTCACGGCTGTCACCCTGCCATGCCGGGCCGACGACGTGGCGCGCGGTTCCTTTGTTACCCGGGTGTGGCGAACGCTACTTGCCGTCGGCGTTTCGGCCGCGGACACGGTGGGCAATATCCACCGGGACGACGTGTGACGCAGGACGACGCGTGACACAGAAGGAGGACGTATGTCGGACAAGAGCGGGCCCCAGGAGGCCGTCGAGGGCTTGGTCGAGGGTGTGAAGGGCAAGGTCAAGGAAGTCGCCGGTGCGGTCACCGGGAAAGAGGACCTCCTGCGAGAAAGCCAGGCGCAGCAGGACAAGGCGGACGCGCAGCGCGCGGCGGGCCAGAAGGAAGCGGAAGCCGAAGCCGCCCGAAAAGCCGCCGATGCCAACGAGGCTCGCCAGAAGGCCGAGCAGGAATAGCTTCGACGAGAGGTGGCCCGGTCGCGAACGTGACCGGGCCACCACTGTGTCGGGGTGCGGGCCCGGGCGTCCCGACCCGCAAATATCCCACTTCCGATACCGGCAGTAGCGGAATACAGTGGGAGGGTGACCGGCGAAGACGGCAGGCATCTGCGCACGTGCCCCCTTTGTGAAGCCATGTGCGGCTTGGAGATTCAGGTCAAGGACGGGAGAGTCACCGGCATCCGCGGCAATCGCGAGGACGTGTGGAGCCGCGGATACCTGTGTCCGAAGGGTGCGTCCCTGGGCGCGCTGCACGACGACCCGGACCGCATCCGCCGCCCCATGGTCAAGGTCGACGGGCGCTGGCAGGAGGTCAGCTGGGATGCGGCGTTTCGCCGCTGCACCGAGTTGCTGACGCCGGTGATCGAAAAGTACGGCATCGGCGCCGTCACCGCCTACACCGGCAACCCGCTTGCGCACTCGTTTTCGCTGGCGCGCTACGCGGGCGTGCTGCTGGGCATGTCCGGCATGCCGGTCACCTATTCGCCCGGGACGGTCGACCAGTGGCCGAAGAACCTCTCGTCGCACCTGATGTACGGCGGTTGGTGGACCTTCCCGGTCCCCGACATCGAACGCACCGACCTGCTGGTGATCATGGGCGCCAACCCCGCCGCGTCGCAGGGATCGTTGCTGGCCGCACCCGACGTGATGGGCCTGATCGGCGCGATCCGCAAACGCGGCAAGGTGATCGTCATCGACCCGGTGCGCACGCCTACCGCCGCGCGCGCCGACGAGTGGCTGCCGATCGTGCCGGGTACGGATGCGGCGCTGTTGCTGGCCGTCGCGCACACGCTGTTCGACGAAGGCCTGGTCAGTCCCGGACCGCATGTCGACGGCCACGTAGATGGGGTAGACACGATGCGCCGCGTCGTCGCGGGGTGGCCGCCGAGCCGGGTCAGTGCGGTCACCGGTATCGACGAGGACCGCATCCGACAGCTGGCCCGCGAGCTCGCCGGCACGGAAAAGTCAGTGCTCTATGGCCGAATCGGCCTGTGCAACCAGGAGTTCGGCAGCCTGGCCAGCTGGCTGGTCGACGTGATCAACATCCTGACCGGACACTTCGACTCCCCCGGCGGGGCAATGTTCCCCAAGCCGGCGGCCTGGTCAATCACCACGCAACCGCTGCCCGGCCTGGAAGACGGCGCGCCCGAATTCGGCCGCTGGCGCACCCGGGTGCGCGGCGCCAAGGAGGTGCTCGGTCAGGCACCGGTGTCGTGCCTGGCCGAGGAGATCGCCACACCTGGGGAAGGCCAGCTCAAGGCGCTGATCACCATCGCCGGCAACCCGGTGTTGTCCACACCCGGCGGCGACAGGCTCGACGAGGCGTTGCCCATGCTGGAGGCGATGATCTCCGTCGACCTGTGGCTCAACGAGACCACCCGGCACGCCGATGTGATCCTGCCCGGGCTGTCCCCACTCGAGCAGCCGCACCACGACGACCTGATCTTGCAGTTCGCGGTCCACAGCATCGCGAACTACTCGGCTCCGGTCTTCGACCCGGGCGACCGCCCGCACGAGTGGGAGATCCTGATCCGGCTCACCGGCCTGTGCACCGGCACACCGGCCGAGGATGTCGACGTCGCGGCGATCGACGACGGTTTCTTCGACTACCTGGCCTTCACCCAGGGACTCGACGGCGCGGAGATCCGCAAACGCTACGACGATGCCGGCTGGGACGGCGGCCCGGAGCGGATGCTCGACCTCACGCTGCGCACCGGCCCCTTCGGGGACCGGTACGGCGAGAACCCCGGCGGGCTGACGTTGGACATGCTCAAGGCCAACCCGAACGGAATCGATTTCGGGCCGATGGTCCCGCAACTGCCCGACATCCTGGGCACGGCGGACAAGAAGATCCGGCTGGCCCCCCAATACCTGCTCGACGACCTGCCACGGCTGGCCGCGCGGCTGGAGCGGCCGGCCGAACCGCTGGTCCTGGTGAGCCGCCGGCATTTGCGATCGAACAACACCTGGCTGCACAATGTGCCCGCGCTGATGAAGGGCAAGGACCGGTGCACCCTGCTGATCCATCCCGACGACGCGGCCCGCCGTGGCATCGCCGCCGACGACGTCGTCACGGTGAAATCGGCGTCGGGGGAGATCAAGGTGCCCGTCGAGATCACCGACGCGATCAAACCGGGCGTGGTGTCGATGCCCCACGGCTGGGGACATGGCAGGCCGGGCACCCGCATGTCGGTGGCCAACGGCTCACCGGGGGCCAATACCAACGTGCTGTCCCCGCCGGCGTTCCTCGACGAACCGTCCGGCAACGGTGCCCTGAACGGCATCCCGGTCACGATCAGCTGAACTTTGACCTCACCCCGCTCGTTCTTTCTGCTGTTAGGGTTCGTTAAAGGCAGTAAGTGGGCAGGTGTCATGGCAAGCGTTGTTTGTGTGTACGTGTCGGGGGGAACCCCACTTCATGCCTGTCAGCCCTGAGCGCAACGGCGCGGGGTATGGGTGTTCGCGGGTAGTCGACTACATCGTCAAACATCTCGCTCGTCGTCGCATCCGGCACGTGTTCGGCGTCGACGGGGCCAATATCGAGGATCTCTACGACGCGGCGCATTCCTGCCCGGATATCACCGCGGTGGTGGCCAAGCACGAGTTCTCGGCGGCGGCTATGGCGAACGCGTACGGCCGAACCATCGCCGGTATCGGCGTCCTCGCCGCGACGTCGGGGGGCGGGGCCCTCAACACCCTCCCGGGGTTAGGGGAGTCGTTGGCCAGCCGGGTTCCGATGCTGGCACTCATCGGGCAGCCACCGACGACCTCGGACGGCCGCGGGGCGTTTCAGGACACCAGCGGCGTCAACGGGGCGCTCGACGGCATGGCGTTGTTCTCCGCGGTCTCCATCTCCTGCCAGCGGGTGCTGAACCCGGCCGACATCCTGACCGCACTGCCCCGGGCGCTTTCGGCGGCGACGCGCATCGGCGGACCGGCGGTTCTGTTGCTGCCCAAGAACGTTCAGCAGGGGTGCGTGGGCGCCGCGGCGGATGACGACACCAAAGCGGTGCCGCGGCGTGTCGGCGACATCGATCCGGTGGTCCAGCTACTGCGAGGGGCCGACGGCCCGGTGCTGATCATCGCCGGCGATCAGGTTGCCCGCGACGACGCCCTCGCCGAGTTGGAGCAACTGCGGGCGGCGCTGCGGGCAGCGGTAGCCACCGTCCCCGATGCGAAGGATATTGTCGCGGCCCCTTCGGCATTGGGTGTGACCGGGGTGATGGGTCATCCCGCAGTCAGCGCCGCGATGGCCGAAAGCGCTGTCTGCTTGGTGGTGGGCACACGGCTGCCGCAAATCGCCCGCAGCGGCCTGGACGAAGCGCTGGGTTCGACGCCGATGGCCTCGGTCGGCTCAGCGCCGCCTTATCTGCCTTGTACGCATGTGGACAGCGACGATCTGCGGGCCTCGCTGAGGGCGCTGACGACCGCGCTGGCCGACAGTGGTCACCCGACTCCCGGGCCGCCACCTGAGGTCACCCGCAGCGAGCTGGCACCCCCACCCCATGCGGGCGCGGGTGTGCGGTACCGGGACGCGATGGTCGTGCTGGATCGGCTGCTGCCGCCGGGAACCGACGTCGCGGTCGACGCGGGCAACATCGGGGCGGCCGCGATCCACTGGCTACCGGCGCGACGCGACGGCCGCTTCCTGGCGGCCCTCGGGGTGGGCGGCATGGGGTACAGCTTCGGCGCCGGGATCGGGATGGCGTTCGCCCGCGCGACGGGGCCAGATGCGAAAGGCCCGAAGCCGCGGCGCCGCGCGGTGGTCATCGCCGGGGACGGAGCGTTTTTCATGCACGGCATGGAAATCCACACCGCAGTGCATTATCAGCTTCCGGTGACGTTCCTGCTGTTCGACAACCACGCGCATGCCATGTGCGTGACCCGCGAGCAGCTGTTCTACGGCGACCGGTACAGCTACAACCGGTTCGGTCCCAGCCGGCTCGGCGCCGGGCTGGCGGCGATGTTCCCCACCCTGCCCGCAACGGATGTCGCCGATATCGGCGAGTTCGATGTGGCGGTGAAGGCCGCGCTGGACGTTCGCGGCCCGTCGGTGGTGGCCGTCGAGTGCTCGGCCGACGAAATCCCGCCCTTCGCGCCGTTTCTGGGAGACATCACCCCGAAACAACCTGAGGCGCATGAACACCCGATCACACCGGGGGCACGTTGATGACATTGCCCGCGCTCGAGGACATCGTCGCCCACCGCGGCAGCCCCGATCCGATTCCGGGACTGACCCGTGTCGAGACCTCCCCGCGCGAGAAGGCGACCCCGATCATGATGGAGATGATCCACGCCGTCTACCCGCACGACGAGGTGTTCGGCCAGTTCTGCACCGTCAACGATTTCATCGACTGCCCCCCGGATGAGCTCTTCGACTATCTCGCCGACACCCGTTGCCTGGAGGAGTGGACATACAGCCTGCGTGGGTTCACCCCCACCGACCAGCAGGGGCTGTGGCTGGCCTATGACCGGCTCGGTAACGAAACCAAGATCTACACCCGAACCGTCGCCAACCGCCAGGCCCGCACCGTCGACTACCACTGCGCCTGGGACCAGGGACGACACCTGTGGATGATCTATCTGATGCGAATCGTCGACGCGCAGTTAGTGTTCGACAAGCCCGGCTCGGTGGTGCTGTGGACCAACTGCCACCACCCGTTTTACGACGACAACCCTTATCCCGACACCGCTCCGCCGGAGCGACCGGTCTGGGTCGGTGACTTCTGGGACATGTTCGGCGCGGGTCATCTGCTGGAACTGAAGAACCTCAAGGCAATTGCGGAATACCGCCACCATAACGGATTGCCGATCACCCCGGCCTGGATGCGAGACATCCCAGGTCCGAGCTGGAAGAGCTGAGCGGCGTCTGATGAGCGGAGCCACGACACCACCGACCGTCAGCCTGGTTGACGTCGCTACCTATCTGCCCGAGAACCGGGTTCCCGCAGAGTGGTACACCCGCCACGGCGGCAACGACGATCTGCGCGACAACCCCATGTTCCGGCCCCCCGACTACCGCCACCACGCGGCGGATGACGAGTCCAACGTCGACATGATCGAGCGGGCCACCGCCGCACTGGTCGCCCGGCACGGACCCGAGGCGCTCAAAGAGGTCGACGTGCTGCTCACCCATTCGCAGCTGCCCGACCTGCCGATTGTCGGCGCCGGCGGCGAGGTCGCGGACCGTCTGGGCATCACCCCCGAGTGGATCGTCGACGTGCACAACGGCGGCTGCGCCGCGTTCGTGCTGATGCTCAAGCTGGCCCGCCAGTTGCTGGCCGGCGGCGCCGGGCGCACCGCGCTGATCGCCGTCGCGCAAAACGCGGCCGGCAAGATCTTTGTGCAGGAGCAGGTTCGGGAGTTGGCCCAGGCGTCGGTTCCCGGCGACGGCGCAGCGGTGGGCCTGGTCGCGCTGTCGGACACGTCGCCGGTGCTCGATATCGTGTGCCGCTACTACGGTCAGAACGCCGCCGACATGACCCTGGCCGCCGATCCGCCGCGGCGGTGGTGGGAGGCGGGCCCGGGGGAGGGCTATGTCGGATTCAACGAGGGCAAGATCATCAAGGTGCTCGCCCGCGGCAACCGTCAGGTGCCCGAGGTGGTGCGCGCGGTGTGCGACCGCATCGGGGTGAAGTCAGGCGACCTCGACCTGCTCGTCACCAACCAGCCCAATCGGCTGCTGCTGCGCAACTGGAACGAGGCACTCGGGATTTCCCCCGAGCGCCACCGCGACACCTTCCACGAGTGTGGCAACATGTTCGCCGCTGCCATACCGGTCAACTTCGAGGCGGCGGTCGCCGACGGCCAAATCGGCGCCGGCGACATCGTGATGATGGCAGGATTCGCGCACGCCGGAGACTTCGCGGCGGCCGCCGCCGTCCAGTGGGGCGGACGGCGGAAGTGACCCAAAAATGACCCAAAAATGACCCGGAAATGACCCGGAAATGACGAGGCCGAGCGGGCAGTCAACGTTGGTCGCGGTGACCCAGGAGATCATCGACCTGATCAAAGCCGAAACCGATGCGTTGGACCTCGGGGCGGATTCATCCTTGCAGGACGCGGGAATGGATTCGGCCAGGGTGCTGTCGCTCGTCTTCCGGATCGAAGCGAAATACGACATCGAATTGGACGCCGATGACGGCGACGATCTGCGCACGGTCGGTGATCTGGCCCGGCTGGTCCTGCGCCGGATCGAGGAGCGCTCGTGAAGGGCGCACCCGCGATCCGGCCCAAGTTCGAGACGCTGCATGAGATGCTCGACGCCGCCGCGCAAAGCGGCGAGAGTCTGTTCTTCGTCGGTCGCGACGAGCGGGACCGACGAGTCCCGATGGACGACATCCGTCGGCATGCGCACTCGCTTGCCGCCGGTCTGCGGGGTGCCGGCGTCGCGACCGGCGACCGCGTCGCGCTGGTTCTGCCGACCGGCCCGGAATTTGTCGCGTGCCTCTTCGGCGTGGTCGGCGCGGGCGCCATCCCCGTCCCGCTGTACCCACCGGTGCGACTCGGGAAGCTCGACGAGTACCACCGCAGGACCACGGCGATGCTGCGGGCGGTCCAGGCGGCCCTGGTGGTCGCCGACGACCGTATCCGTCCGCTCCTTGGGATCGCCGTTGCGGACGCAGCTCCCCGCCTTGGATGCATCACCGCGTCGGCGCTGAATGGCGCAGGCGAGCCTGAGATCAACCCCAGGACCAACATCGCCGCCGATGACGTCGCGCTGATCCAATTCTCCTCGGGCGCCACGCACGATCCCAAACCGGTCGCCCTGACCCATAAGAACTTGCTGTACAACCTCGCCGCGATCGCGGACTACTTCGCAGGCGAAGGAACGCCTGACCCGGTGGGTGTCACGTGGCTGCCGCTGTATCACGACATGGGGTTGATCGGAAACCTGTTGACGGCGTTCTATCTTCCGCGCCCGTTGGTGCTGCTTCCACCCGAACTGTTCCTCGCCGTGCCGGCGGCGTGGTTGCGTGCCATTTCACGACATCGCGGAACCGTCACGGCCGCACCAAATTTCGCGTTCGGCTTGTGTCTCAAACGGATTCGCGACGACGAACTCGACGGCGTCGACTTGAGTTCCTGGAGTCTGTGCCTCAACGGCGCGGAAATGGTCAGCGCCGAGGTTCAGCGCCGATTCAGCGAGCGGTTCGGGCACTGGGGATTTGACGCCTCGGCGTTCACGCCGGGCTACGGGCTGGCCGAGGCCTCGTTGGCGGTGACCTTCAAACCAGCCAACAGCACCTTCAAAATCGTTGGTGCACGTGCCGACAACCTTGCTTCCGCTGGTGTCGTCGAGCCCGGCGACAAAGAGCTGGTGAGTACGGGTCTTCCGTTGGCGGGGGTCGAGGTCGAGATCCGCGGCGACGATTCACGGCCCGTACCCGAGGACCGGGTAGGGCGCATCTTCGTTCGCGGACCCAGCGTGATGGCTGGCTACTTCGGCCGCCCCGGCCACACCGAGCAGGTACTGCGCGACGGCTGGCTGGATTGCGGTGACCTCGGATTCATCTACGACGGTGAGCTTTTCGTGTGCGGACGCAGCAAGGAAACCGTGGTCATCCGCGGCGCAAACCACGCGCCCCAGGATTTCGAAGCTGCGCTCGACGGCCTGCCCGGTGTTCGCACCGGATGTGCGGTGGCAGTGGGCTACATTCCCCTCGATGCGGGGGACGAGGCGCTGGCCATGCTCGTCGAGACCATCCCCGGCGCCCCACCCGGCCTGGCGAGCGACGTGGCGGCACGGGTTCTGGAGCACACCGGCATCGCCGTGGCCCATGTGGAGCTGCTGGCACCGGGAACGTTGCCGCGGACCTCCAGCGGAAAGCTGCGCCGGCTCGAGGCCCGCGCGCAGTGGCTGGCAGGGACCCTGTTACCCCCGCAGCAGGTTTCCGCGTTGCGGCTGCTGCTGACCGCGACCAGAGGGCGAATTGCTCACGCCCGCGCCCGATTCTCGCGGCGAGTTACTAATAAACATCCGGTCGTCCCGGCGTCTGGCATCGGGAACGAAGAACCGCTACCGAGGAGGACGCCCTGTTAGCGGGTATCGCGCGGCTCGCCATTCGCGCCCCACGGCGCATGATCGCGGTCCCGCTGCTGGTCCTGGTCGGCACGGCGATTTTCGGCGTCCCCGTGGCCGGCAGGCTCTCCGCGGGTGGACTGACCGACCCGAATGCGCAGTCCTCACAGGCGAAGACGCTCCTGGCGCGCACCTTCGCCCAGGGCGATATGCCGATGTTGATCACCGTGAGCTCCGCCAACGGGGTCGAGAGCAGCGAGACGCGGACGCTGGGCACCCAGATCGTGCAGGCGCTGGCTCAATCGCCGGCCGTGGCAACCGTGACATCGCCATGGACCGCTCCGCCGGCGGCGGCCGCAGCGCTGATCAGCAAGGACGGAAAGACCGGCGTGATCGTCGCCGGTATCACCGGCGGAGACAACGGCGCGCCCAAGAACGGCGAGGCGCTTATCAACGAAGTGGTCCACGATCGTGATGGTGTCACCGTACGGGCCGGCGGCGAAGCGGCGATGAAACTTCAGATCACCCTGCAGAGCGAAAAAGATTTGAAAGTGATGGAAGGCGTGGCGATTCCGCTGAGCTTTCTGGTGCTGGTCTGGGTGTTCGGCGGCCTGGTAGCGGCTGCGCTTCCATTGGCGGTCGGTGGCCTCGCAATCTTCGGGTCGATGGCGGTGTTGCGCGTGATCAGCTTCGCCACCGATGTCTCGATCTTCGCACTCAATCTCGCCGTCGCGATGGGGCTGGCCTTGGCCATCGACTACACGCTGCTCCTGCTGAGCCGGTTCCGTGACGAGCGTGCCGCCGGTGCGGAGCGAGACGACGCGCTGATGCGCACGATGGCCGCCGCCGGCCGGACGGTGCTGTTCTCCGCCATGACGGTCGCGTTGTCGATGTCCGCGATGGTTCTCTTCCCGATCTATGCGCTGAAATCGTTCGCCTACGCCGGCGTGGCGGTGGTCGCGCTCGCGTCCCTCGCCGCGATCACCGTGACGCCTGCGGCCATCGTGCTGCTCGGCAGTCACCTGGCCTCGCTGGATCTGCGCCGGTGGCTGCGGCGCCCGATCGCGGTACCGCGCCCGGCTGACCAGACTCTGTGGTACCGGCTGGCCATTTTCGCGATGCGCCGGGCCGTGCCGATCGGGCTTGCGATAGTTGCCCTGCTAGTTGCGCTCGACGCTCCGTTCGCCGGTGTCAGATGGGGAGTGCCCGACGATCGGGTCCTGCCCAGATCGAGCTCGCCGCACGTGGTCGGCGACCAGATGCGCACGCGGTTCGCCGATGATTTGGCCACAAACCTGACGGTGGTGATGCCCGACGTCGACAGTGTCAGCCCGGCACAGCTTGACCGCTACGCCGCAACCCTCTCGGGTCTGCCCGACGTGTCATCGGTTTCCGCGCCCGGCGGCACGTTCGTCGCCGGTGCGCCGGTGGGACCACCGTCCTCGGCGACGGCCATCAAGGACGGTCGCGCGTTTTTCACCGTCATCAGCGCCGCGCCCCTATATTCCCAAGCCTCCGAGACGCAGCTTGACCGCCTGCAGGCCGCTCCCGGCCCGGCCGGCCGGCATGTGCTGATCACCGGGACCGCCCAGGTGAACCGCGACACTGCCAGCGCCATCAGATCCCGGCTGCCTCTGGTGCTCGGCATCATTGCCGCGGTCACTTTTGTTCTGCTGTTCTTGATGACCGGCAGCGTAGTGGTGCCGCTGAAGGCGTTGCTGCTCAACGTTTTATCGCTGACCGCCGCGTTCGGTGCGCTCGGGTGGATCTTTCAACAAGGCCACCTCGGGGCGCTGGGCACCACGGCCACCGGGACCTTGTCGATCAGCATCCCGGTGTTGCTGTTCTGCATCGCGTTCGGGCTGTCGATGGACTACGAGGTTTTCCTGGTGTCGCGGATCCGCGAGTACTGGCTGGCGAGCAGCCAGGCGCCGGCCGATAACGACAAAAGCGTCGCGCTTGGACTGGCCGGTACCGCACGCGTGATCACGGCGGCAGCGCTCATCATGTCCATCTCCTTTGCGGGTCTGTCCGCCTCGCAGGTGTCGTTTTTGCGGATGTTGGGCGTCGGACTGACGCTGGCGGTTCTGGCGGACGCCACCCTGGTGCGCATCCTGCTCGTTCCGGCGTTCATGCACATGATGGGCCGATTAAACTGGTGGGCGCCGAAATCGCTGGGGCGCCTGCACGAACGGTTCGGAATCCGCGAGGCCGCCCATGCGTCGACCGGGTCGGGTGTCAAATGAGGTCAGGGATGTCGAGACTCGCCAACGTTTTCGGGACCGGCGCCGTGCCGCCCGCCAAGCTGGCCCGCGCTGTCGAGTGGACGCGCCACCACTTGCTGCGGATCCATCAACGGCTGTTACCCGCGCCCATGGCGATGATGGAGCTGATCGTGTCCGGCTGGCCGGCGCAGGCGATCACAGCGGCGGCTCAACTCGGTATTGCCGACGCGCTCGCGGACGGCCCGCTCCCACTCGATGAGTTGGCGGCCCGGGTGGGCGCCGACGCGGATGCGCTGGGACGGCTGCTGCGGGCGTTGATCGGCCGAGGCATCTTCCGTCGTCGTCGCGACGGTCGTTACGCGCTGAATTCGCTTGCCCGCACCCTGCGTTCCGACGCACCGATCTCGCTGAAGGCGGCGGCGCTCTTCCAGGGATCGCAGGAACAGCGCGAACGCTGGACCCTGCTGGCGGATTCGGTCCAAACCGGTAAGTCCATTGTCCCGGCATTGCGCGGCAAGGAAGGTTTCGACTACCTCGCCGAGATACCCGAGCACGCCGAACTTTTCAATCAGACGATGACAAGTCTGGCGCAGATGACGGTGGCGACGGTGGTGGCCAGCTACGACTTCGCCGCCTACCGGACCATCGTCGACGTCGGGGGAGGGCAGGGCACGATGCTGGCCGCCATCCTGGCGGCGGCGCCGGGCTCGCGGGGCATCCTCTACGATCTGCCGCGGGTCGTCGCGACCGCCCCGGGCTTGTTGCGCGAGGAGAATGTCGCCGACCGGGTGCGGATCGCGGAAGGATCTTTCTTCGATCACGTTCCGACAGGTGGTGATGCCTACCTGCTCAAGAACATCGTCCACGACTGGGCCGATGAGAAGGCGCTGCAGATCCTGCGTAACGTTCGCGCGGCGGCCGGGCCCCGCTCTACGGTGCTGCTGGTCGAAATGGTCGTTCGCGAAAAGGGCCGCGACGGCCCCGAAAATTGGGTGGACCTGGAGATGCTGCTGAACCTTGGCTCCCGCGAACGGACCGCGGACGGATACCGGAACCTGCTGCGCCAGGCTGGATTCCGGATGACCCGCGTAGTGCCGACGGCCTCGCCGCTCAGTGTGGTCGAGGCCGTCGCCGAAGAACCGGCCCCCGCCTGACGCCGACGGCGATTCCGCATCCAGCAGCCACCGCCCGGCCGACGATCGGAGATTGAGATGGACATCGCGACCATGCCGCGCGGCGGGTTCGACGCCTCATGGCTGGATCGACGGCTGCAGACCGACCGTCCGGAATACCTTGACCGTGACGACGTCGACGACCGCATCAAGCGGCAGGTGATCCGCTCCCTCGACTGGATGGGCCGGATCCTGCGGGATCACCACCACTTCGCCGCGCGCGCCCTGCAGCTCGTCGCGGATGTCCCCAACCCCAAGATCCTCGAATTGGGTGCGGGCCACGGCGGGCTGTCCCGCAAGCTGTTGGAAATGCACCCCACCGCCCGGGTCACGGTCACCGACATCGACCCGGTTTCGGTGTCAAACCTCGCCTCCGGCGAGTTGGGCAGCCACCCGCGCGCCGTCGTGCGCCAGATGGACGCCACCGATATCGACGCGCCCGACCGCTCTTACGACCTGGCGCTGTTCGCCCTGGCGTTTCATCACCTGCCGCCCGTCCCGGCCGCCCGGGTGCTGGCCGAAGGAACCCGCGCGGCCAACACGCTACTCATCTTCGACATGCGCCGACCGCCCGCTCCACTGCACCTGGTCCGCCTGGCGTCGTTCTTCCCGTTCGCGCTCGTCTGGCCTCTCGCCCACGACGGATTGATCAGCTCGTTGCGCGCCTATGGCCCATCGGGATTCCGGGCGCTGGCCGCGCAGGCCGATCCGAGCATCGATGTCGGGTTCGGTCGACTTGGACGAAATCAAGTGGTCGTCGCGCAGCGCCGCCAGCCTGGCGCTTCGAGGCCGGCGTGAGCCGCACGCTGACGACGGCGTCGGCGATAGCCCGGGCGGCCGGGGCCGGCATCGACCCGGAGGGATTCTTCCGGCGTCATGCATCCGACACCAAACCGTTTTTGGTGAGGTTCCCTGGGCTCGGTGAGGTTCTGTTCGTCTCGACAGTCGCTGGTGCCCGCGACATATTGACCGCTCCCACGCAGCTGTGCCGCGCACCGCTGCCCAACCCGATCGAACCTGTCGTCGGACAGCATTCGCTGATCCTGCTTTCCGGCGAGGCCCATCGGCGGACACGCAGCATCCTGATGCCGGCGTTCCAAGGCGAGAGTGTCCGCGGCTACGTCGATGTGATAGCCGACGCCACCAAGGATGAAATTGCCAAGTGGGAACCGGGTGATCGAATCGTGGTTGGCGACGCGGCGCAAGCCATCATGCTGGACGTGATGATTCGAGTCGTGTTCGGAGTGTCGGACCGTGCTCGTCGTGCCGAGTATGCCCGGGTGACCAAGGATTTGCTGCGTTCCAGCACCGCGCCGTTGATGCTGGTGCCGGGGCTGCGCAGGGAGATAGCCGGGCGAGGGCCATGGGCGAATTTGGTCGCTTTGCGCGCGCAACTCGATGGCTTGCTGTCTGAGCAGATCGAAGAGCGAAGGGGGACGGGCGAACACGGCGGCGACATCATGGAGTTGATCCTGTCGTCAACCGACGAACACGGTGACCGCCTCAGTGATGAAGCCGTCCGCGAGCAGCTGCGGACGATGCTCGCCGCAGGGCACGAGACCAGCTCGACGACGTTGGCGTGGGCGCTGTATCACCTCCACCGCGACGACAATATCCGTGCACGGGTCGTCGGGGAGCTGGCGGATGCGTCGACGCCGGGGGAGATCGCGGCTCTGCCTTTCCTCGCTGCGGTGATACAAGAGACACTGCGCATGCATCCGACTGTGCCGATCGTACTGCGCAGGCTCACTGGGCCACTCACGGTCGCAGGCGTTTCATGTTCGGCCGGTGACGTGGTCGGAATCGCGCTGCCCGCATTGCATTTCAACCCCGACGTGTGGGA
Source organism: uncultured Actinomycetota bacterium (assembly GCA_963785625.1). Lineage (GTDB taxonomy): Bacteria > Actinomycetota > Actinomycetes > Mycobacteriales > Mycobacteriaceae > Mycobacterium. The sequence continues at coordinate 128,203 of CAWAWC010000008.1, forward strand.
AGACCCCGATACCTTCGATCCCGACCGATTCCTCGACAGGAAGCCGTCGCCGTTTGAATACGCCCCATTCGGCGGTGGATACCGTCGCTGCATCGGCGCAGCCTTCGCCCAGAACGAGCTGGCCGTGGCGATCGGCACCATCATGAACACCGTCGAGTTGCGCGCGCCGGAGCGTGAGCGTCGCAGGAAACCGCCACGCGCAGTGCCACGGGGTATTGCCACCAAGCCCAGCCGCGAGATCGTGTTGGACGTCACCGCCCGGCGTTAGTGTGCTGCGGCTCACGCGATGAACCTTTGGGGGGTGCGGCTCGTCGGCTAAGCATGTCTGCAACAACGTATTCCCCATCCTCGCGACGGGCCGCCCGTCATGGCCGCGCCGCCCCTCGCATCGCCGGCACCGCGGTAGCATTCACACCGCACCGGTACAACCAGGACGAAGTCGCCCGCGAACTAACCGAATTCGCCGAACCGGGTTTCCTGCGGTTCGCCCACACCGCAGGGGTCGACCATCGAAGCCTCGCGCTGCCGCTGTCGCGCTACCCGAAATTGACCGGCTTCACCGAGGCGAACAACGCCTATCTGGAAGTCGCCGTCGACTTGGGTGAGCAGGCAATACGTTCGGCTTTGGCCGCCGCGAAAGTCCGGCCGCATGAGGTCGACACGATCGTGATGGTTTCCAGCACCGGGATCGCGGTGCCGACGATTGACGCGCGGTTGATGTCGCGAGTCGGACTGCGCCCGGACATCAAACGGGTCCCGCTATTCGGGCTCGGCTGCGTAGCTGGTGCCGCCGGGATGGCACGCGTTCACGACTACCTGCACGGCTACCCGGGGGATGTTGCCGTGCTCCTGTCCGTCGAGTTGTGTTCGCTGACGCTGCAGCGCGACGACGCCTCCATCCCCGCCCTCATCGGGGCGTCGCTGTTCGGGGATGGCGCCGCCGCCGTGGTCGCCGCCGGTGGGCACCGGAACTCTCCGAACGACAACGGTATTGAGGGTCCGCGGGTTCTGGCGACACGCAGCCGCGTGGTTCCAGAGACGGTGGACGTGATGGGCTGGAACGTGAGCTCCAGCGGATTCCAGCTGGTGATGTCCCGCGAGGTCCCCAAAATGGCAGACGACTACCTGCGGGCAGAGGTCGACGGCTTCCTGGCCCAGCATGGTCTGTCCATCGGGGACATTGCCACGTGGATATGCCACCCCGGCGGGCCCAAAGTGCTCGACTCGATCGAGAACACGCTCGGCCTGCCACCGGCAGCCTTGATTCACAGCCGAAACTCGATGCGGGACAACGGGAACATCTCGTCGGCTTCCGTGCTCGACGTGCTGCGCCGGACCGTCGCGGAGCCGCCCCCGCAGGGAGCCTTCGGGGTGATGCTCGCGATGGGCCCTGGCTTCAGCTTCGAATTGCTGCTGCTGCAGTGGTGAGGCGATGAACGTGTCCTACTACCTGTTCATCCTCGCGGTCGGTGCCGAACGTCTGGTCGAGCTGGCGGTCGCCCGGCGAAACGCCCGGTGGTCAATCGCTCATGGCGGCAAAGAGTTCGGGCGTGATCACTACCCGGCGATGGTCAGCATGCATGCGCTCCTGCTGGTTTCGTGCGTCGTGGAGGTCTGGGCGTTGCGCAGGCCGTTCATGCCCTGGCTGGGATGGCCGATGCTCGCCGTCGTCGTGCTGAGCACCGTCGTCCGCTGGCGCTGCGTCGCCGCGCTGGGCAGGCGGTGGAACCCGCGGCTCATCGTCATTCCGGGCGCGCCGCTGGTGCGGGACGGCCTGTACCGATGGGTGCGTCACCCGAACTACACCGCGGTCGCGGCTGAGGTGGCGGCGCTCCCATTGGTCCACTCCGCCTGGCTGACGGCCACCCTCTTCAGCGTGGCCAATGCCCTGGTGCTCACCGTGCGAATCCGCGCCGAGAACGCGGCGTTAGGGTACGCCTGACGATCAGGGCGCTATGGGCCGGTTCGTCCACTGCCGGTCGGGCCGGCGCGACGAGCGAAACCAGCCGCCCGCCGCGCCAGTGCCGCCGTCGGTCGGGATGGTGTGGCCGGTGACGAACGCGGACAGGTCGGAGGCGAGGAACAGGATCACCCGGGCCTGGTCCTCGGGTCGCCCCATCCGCCCTACCGGGACCCATCGCGGCCAGAGCGTCCGCTCCTCGGCCGACAACCACTGCGAATAGGGCACCTGCAGGGACTCGGTGACGTCGGGGCCTATTCCATTGACCCGGACGCCGTCGCGGCCCACCTGAACGGCGAGGCTGCGGGTGAAGTGGATGACGGCCGCCTTGAAGGCGGCATAGACGGGATCCTCCGGATAGCCCCGCCACCCTTCGACCGACGAGACGTTGACGATCGCACCGGCGCGCCGGCCGATCATCGCGGGCAGTAACGCGTGGGTGACCAGGAAAACGTGGTGCAGGTTGATCCGGTAGAGGTCATCCCACAGCTGCGGGTCGGTTTCCACGAAGTCGCCGGGATGGCGCAGCCAGTGGCCCACGTTGTTGACCAGCACGTCCACCCGTCCGTGGCGGTCCAGCACCGATCGCGCCAGACCGGCGACCTGGTCGGCGTCGCGGACATCGGTGACGTGTACCAGGGCTGACCCGCCGGAGTCTGCGATGTCCGCCGCCGTCCGTTGGGCCAGCTCGGGATCGATGTCGGCGATGACCACCCGGGCGCCGTGCGCCGCGAACAGCCTCGCGGTGGCCGCGCCGATACCGCCACCGCCGCCCGTCACGACCGCGACCCGATCGATCAGCAGCGGACCGGTGGTTGCCTCGTCCATGCCCACATCTTGAGCCACCGGGCAAAACCGGCGCACGTGGGTCGGCCACATCGCCGGCGCGTCTACCCACTTATGGATTCGCGGGTTTGTTCCCGCGGTCCAGCTCCTCGGCACAAATCGAACCGATACGGCTCGACAACTGTGCCGCCGAATGGGTTCGCGCGCCGGGCGCATCCGCCAAACGAGCAATCCTCTACCTGCATGCGGTCTGACAAACAGCACCGAAGCGTCGGGGCCGCAGCAGCTTTCGACGGCCGCCAGTCCTGACGGTCGCGCCCCTCGGGCTCCGGATCCATAGAACCGATCCGGCCTGGCACCCATTTGGCGATCCGGCCGATACAGTTACTTCTCGTGAGCCGACCAGCCCCCCCTGTGCTGACCGTGCGGTACGAGGGATCCGAGCGCACCTTCGCGGCGGGCAACGACGTGGTCATCGGGCGCGACCTTCGCGCGGACGTCCGCGTCGCGCACCCCCTGATCTCCCGAACACACCTCATCGTGCGTTTCGACCAGGGCCGATGGATCGCGATAGACAACGGAAGCCTCAATGGCCTGTACGTCAACAACCGCCGCGTGCCGGCCGTCGAAATCCACGACGGGCTGCGGGTCAACATAGGCAATCCGGACGGCCCGGCGGTGAGCTTCGAGGTGGGCCGCCACCAGGGCTCGGCCGGGCGGCCCCCCTTGACGACGTCGATCCCGATCTTCAACCCGCCCAGCGGGCCAAGCGCGCAGATACCACACGGTCAGCCGCCGCCGGCCCCATATTGGCCCGAGCAACCTCAGCCGCAGTCGACGGGTTCATCGCGCCAGCCGGCGCATCCGCCCACCGGACCGCACGTGAGTCATCCGCCCAGCGGACCGGTGCCCATCCCGCCGTCCGGCGCGCAGCCGCGCTACCCGACCGGGGGGCAGGTGGCCACCCCGCCCAGCGGACCGCAGCACGCCCCGCAGATCTACCGGGCACCACCGATGCACGTGCCGCCGACCCCAGCAGCAGAGCCGGTGGCCGAGCCCGCGACCGCCCGCGTCGGCGGTGACGCGGCGAACATCGCGACATCGATGATGAAGATCCTGCGGCCGGGACGAACGGCGATGGAGTCGATACCGGGCGCGATCAAGATCGGCCGGGCCAACGACAACGACATCGTCATCCCCGAGGTGTTGGCATCGCGCCACCACGCCACCCTGATCCCGACGGCACACGGCACCGAGATCCATGACAACCGCAGCATCAACGGCACCTTCGTCAACGGATCGCGGGTGGAGGCCGCCGTGCTGCACGACGGCGACGTCGTCACCATCGGCAACATCGACCTCGTCGTCGCGGGCGGCACCCTGGTGCGCCGCGACGAGACCGCGACGGCGACGCGCACCGGCGGCCTCGACGTGCGCGGGGTGACGTGGACGATCGAGAACAACAAGACGCTGCTGGACGACATCTCGTTGGGCGCCCAACCCGGCACCCTGACCGCGGTCATCGGTCCGTCGGGGGCCGGAAAGTCGACGTTCGCCCGGTTGGTGGCCGGGTACACGCACCCGACCAGGGGCACGGTCTCGTTCGAGGGCCACAACGTCCACGCCGAGTACGCGTCGCTGCGCAGCAGGATCGGAATGGTCCCGCAGGACGACGTGGTGCACGGTCAGCTGACCGTCCAACAGGCATTGATGTATGCCGCCGAACTGCGCCTGCCCCCGGACACCACGAAGGATGACCGAGAGCAGGTGGTCGCGCGGGTGATCGAGGAACTCGAGATGTCCCAGCACCTGCACACCCGGGTCGACAAGCTCTCCGGCGGCCAGCGCAAGCGCGCGTCCGTGGCACTGGAGCTGCTGACCGGGCCGTCGCTGCTGATCCTCGACGAGCCGACGTCCGGTCTGGACCCTGCGCTGGACCGGCAGGTCATGACGATGCTGCGGCAGCTGGCCGACGCCGGTCGCGTGGTGCTCGTGGTCACCCACTCGCTGACCTACCTGGATGTCTGTGACCAGGTGCTGCTGCTGGCCCCCGGCGGGAAAACCGCGTTCTGCGGGCCGCCGAGCCAGATCGGTCCGACGATGGGGACCACCAACTGGGCCGACATTTTCAGCACGGTTGCCAACGACCCCGAGGGGTCCAAGGCGCGTTACCTGGCGCGGACGGGCCCGCCCCCGCCGCCGCCACCGGCGGAGCAACCCGCCGAGTTGGGCGATCCGTCGCACACGAGCCTGTTCCGGCAGTTCTCGACGATCGCCCGGCGCCAGGTCCGGTTGATCATCTCCGACCGCGGCTACTTCGTCTTCCTGGCGGTCTTGCCGTTCATCATGGGGTCGCTGTCGATGTCGGTACCCGGCGATGTGGGCTTCGGCATGCCGAACCCAATGGGTAAGGCGCCCACCGAGCCGGGGCAGATCCTGGTGCTGCTCAATGTCGGCGCGGTTTTCATGGGGACCGCGCTGACCATCCGCGACCTGATCGGTGAGCGCGCCATCTTCTTACGCGAACAGGCGGTGGGCCTGTCCACCACCGCCTACCTGCTGGCGAAAGTCTGCGTGTACACCGTCTTCGCGATCATCCAATCGGCGATCGTGACCATCATCGTGCTGATCGGCAAGGGCGGCCCGACTCAGGGCGCCGTGGCGTTGGGCATTCCAGGTCTGGAACTGTTCGCCGACGTCGCGATGACCTGCGTCGCCTCGGCGATGCTCGGCTTGGCGTTGTCGGCCATCGCCAAGTCCAATGAACAGATCATGCCCCTGCTGGTGGTGGCGGTGATGTCGCAGCTGGTGTTCTCCGGCGGCATGATTCCCGTCACCGCGCGCGTTGGGCTCGACCAGATGTCCTGGGCCACACCGGCGCGTTGGGGTTTCGCGGCGTCAGCCTCCACCGTCGATCTGCTCAACTTGGAAGGCAAAGTCCCGTCGGTCCCGCAGGATTCGCACTGGCGTCACACGGCCGGCGCCTGGTGGTTCGACATGGGCATGCTGGTGGCGCTGAGCTTCATCTATCTCGGCTTTGTGCGCTGGAAGATTCGACTCAAGGGCGGCTGATGCTCGCTCTTGCTAGTGTCGTGAGTCATTAATTCAAGACCAGCTCGTCTGTCCCGACGAGGCTTCATCGAGATTGACGTTGGTGCGAAGAAGTGCGAGTGATCAGCACGCTAGCGTGGATCTCGCTTACCGAAACACCCGATTCGCTGCCAACAAGCGCGCCGTGCACTGTCGACGAATTAACGACTCACAACACCAGTGAGGCTTCGCCTCTGACCGCCGAGCATGGGGTCTGGTCAGGGGTGGGTGTTGCGGTCAGGCTGGAGTGATGGCTGCGACGGTGAGGATCAACGATGTCCTCGACGGGCATGTGGGCCTGGATCTGGAGTGTCTGGATCGGATCTATTTGAACGGCTATGTGCCGAATCTGCAGGTGAGCGGGCAGGTGGCGTCGTTTATGACCGCGCATCTTGGCTATCCGATCCCCTCGCCGGCGATTATGGAGAAGATCGGTACCGCGTTCCGCAGGGCGGTGGATCGGTTCGCCGACGATAACAAGATTCCGGTGGTGCGCTTTGGTAAAGACGACCGCAAGATCGATCGGATGCGGCCGTATCTGGCGCGGCAGGCGGCGACCGGTCGGGCGGGGGTGGCCGCGATCGGGGTGGCGCAGGAGTTCGCGCCGGTGTTCCTGGCTACCAAGAAGGGCGCCGGCACAGCGGTGTGGTTCTCGTTCACCAAAGCCAATCGGCGGGTCACCTGTTACTACTTTTACCTCTGGGACGATGATTTTGGGCCGGCGTTTGTGAAGGTGTGTGCCTATTTCCCGTATCCGATGAAGATCTGGGTCAACGGGCACGAGTGGGCCAAGCGGCAGGCAGCCAAGGCCGGGATCGGGTTCACCGAGCTGTCCAACGGTTTCGCCACGTGCAGCGATCCTGTTGGGCTGCAGTCGATCTGCGACCGGCTGGGCCCCGGCGTGATCACGGTGTTCGCTGAACGTTGGTGGTCGATTCTGCCGCTGCCGCTGACCGACGCCGACCGCGCCGCCGGCTATTGGTGGGAGTTGTCGATGCGCCAGGTCGAGACCTCCCGCACCCTGGTGTTCGATGCACCCCGCCATGCTCGCGGGTTCTTCGAAGCCCTGGTCACCGACAACCTCGACATCGGCCGCCCGGAGCTGATCGAGCTGATCTTCCGACGAGGTCAGCGGCGGGGCCGTCCGGCGGCCGGTCAGTTCAAGACCAAGATCGTCACCTACGGCACCGAGGTCAACGTCAATGCCTTCTACCGGCACTCCCGCATCAAGCAATATTTGAAGGACGGGCGTGCGCTGCGGATCGAGACCGTGATCAACGACCCGGGCGATCTGGGCTGTCTGCGCCGGTTGCAACATCTCGACGAGCTGCAGACCCGCGCCCGTGCGGTCAACACCACGCTGCTCAATACTGAACGTGTCGGCCAGGGCTGCGTCCTGGCGAGTCCAGCCTTTGAGCGGATCGCGCGACCCACCCTCACCGAGGATGGCAGGAGGGCCCCGGCCTTACGGTTCGGCGACCCTCGGGTCCAAGCCCTGGCCGGCGCCCTGTGCACCAGCGTGCTCGCCGTCACCGGCATCACCAACAAGAGCCTGCGCGCCTTGATGACCGGACTGCTCGGCGGCACCGACTACACCATGAACCAGGCCAGCTACGACCTGGCCCGGCTCACCCGCAACGGGCTCATCACCCGAGTCCCCGGCAAGAATCTGTACCGCCTCACCGACGACGGGCTACGATTTGCGATCTTCTACACCAAACTGCACGACCGACTCCTACGTCCGCTTCTCACCGCCAACCAGCCGCCCGCCCCACTACCAGTGCGAAACGCCTTGCGCACCATCGACATTCACGTCTCTGAACGCATCGCCCAGACCCGACTGCTACCGAAGGCCGCCTGAAAACTCAGGACAACCCTCAATGTCCTAGCAACCGAGGTTCACTAGGCGCCCTTGCGCACCGCCTCGTCGGCGGCCGCGCGCATGCGGTCCGACAATTGGAGGAGACCGTGCTCGCCCACCCCGTAGGGCAGGGTGTACGCCAGTTGCCGTAATTCAATGGCACAGTCGCGCAACTGCTGACGCAGGCGCGTCTCAACGGTGGGCATGGATCTCTCCCTACGAGCGAAAATTGAATACAACGATCTTCCCAGTCCGGCCACTTATCCGCGATGACCAGGACCCGTATTAACGGGAGTTTGACAGGGTTTTTACAGTCGTGCCGCCCGCGGGCGTGGGCTGTTACGTCTGCTGGGCGGGGCGGCCCAGCTCGACGCGCAGCAGCGCGGCCCGGCGAACGATGCCGTCGGGGGGAGCGGTGGTGCCGCCGTCGGTCGTGACGTAGGCGACGCGGCCGTGATCGCCGGGGCCGCGTCCCCACGCGGCGCTGGACGGCCCGACGAGGGTGTCGTCGAACGGGTCGCCGGCGATGTGGCGGACCTCGCTGCCGTGCCGCGGCACCAGCGGTACGCGGTCGATGGTGTTGGCGCGATGCCTTGTGACGTAGGCGAAGCCGGCCTCCTCGTCGAGGCAGAAGTCGTCGGCGTTGTCGATGGCGGCGACGAACTGCGCCGGCCCGGCCGCGTCGAGTGTGGTGGCATCGACGGGAACGCGCATGAATACCTTCTGCGCGGTCGAGGTGTAGTACAGGTAGCCGGTCTGCGCGCCATAGCGCACGCCATTGACACCGGGTTGGGGTGGGGGAGGCACGCCGCTGTCGGGGTCGAACGCCATGGTGTCGTCGGCAAGCCACACCCGGGCCGCGGCACTGCGGGTGTCCTCGGCGAGGTCAACGCGCCAGATGAGGCCGGCGAAGCAGTCGGCGACCGCCAACACGTTCGGCCCGAGTAGGCAGCTGCCGTTGAGGGCGCGGACGGGATCGTCAAAGGTGTGGATGACCTCTGGCGAAACCGGCGCACCCGGTGTCCATCCGGCGAAATCGATTCGTGCCAAATGTGATTCGTGGGTGGTGTAGCCTTCGGTGAGGTTGATGACGAACACGTCGGGGGCGACCTCGGCGATGCCGGTGGGCGGGTGATCGAAGGTGTGTACCAGGACCGGTTCGACCACGACACCGGGTTTGGCGGGTGGGACCCACCACAGGTTCTTTTGCACGAGCTCGGTGATCAGGATGGACTCGTCTGCGCGCACGGCGAGGTTCTCCGGGAAGAACCACCGCGGGAAGAAGGCGACCGGAGTCAACGTGACGGTGGGCAGCGGCGCAAGGGCCATGATTACTGATCCAATCCCTCTGCGTTGGCCGGAACATCGAAGGTGTTCAGCGTCATACACACCATCGTGAACCAGCCCAGCAGCACCGCGACATCGACGATGCCCGCGTCACCAAGCAGCTCGCGGGCGCGGCGGTAGAGGCCCAGCGGGACGATGCGCCCAACCACCAACGCCGACGCCAGCTCGTAGACCACCTGCTGGCGTGGGTCGTCGAACGACGTCGGCAGCCCTGCGATCAACGCCTCGACGCGTCGCGGGTCCAGGTGGCCGTCGCGCTCGCCGATGATCTCGTGCTCGTAGTTGGCGTACGCGCTGCGCCACCGGCCGTTGACGAGGTTGGTCGCGATCTCGATCTCGGCCTTCGTCAGCGTGGACTCGCGTTGAAAGTACGCGCCGGTCGGCACGATCGTCTTGGACAATCTGGGGTTGGCGAGCCAGATCTTGTGGGGGCCGGGCACCAACCCACGCAGTTCGCGGGTGAATTCGTAGGCCTCGCGCATCTGGGGCGACATTGCGCCGACCGGCGTTTCGATGAACCGGCCGAAGGTGCCGAAATCAGCAGGGTCTTCCTCCGTCCGGTGTTTTGTCGCGGTCACATGGACCAGTCAACGACCGCGGCGGAATATCGTCCAATACGTTTTCGGCCGGTAATCCATATGCTTTGTCATATGGAGCTGACACAGCGACTGCTCGAGCAGTTCCTCGTAGTGGCTTCCGAGGGCAATATCGGCCGCGCCGCCCACCGGCTGTCCATGACCCAGCCGCCGCTCACCCAGGCCATGCAACGACTCGAACGCGCCATCGGAGTAAAGCTGTTCGATCGCACCGCTCACGGAATCGAGTTAACCGCCGCCGGCCGGTCGTTTCGTGACGACGCCGAGCGCCTGAGCGGCGCACAGGGCGCTGCCGTAAGACGAACCCAGCGAGTCGCCGCGGGGCTCAGGGGCGTCGTTGACATCGGTTTCGTGATCAGCATGGCCTTCCAGTTCGTGCCCGACCTGTTGCGCAGCAGCGCTGTCGCGCTGCCGGAACTGACGCTGCACCTCACACAGATGCGCTCCTTGCAGTTGTTCGACGGCGTTCGGTGCGGGCGGCTGGACCTTGGCTTCGCGCGAGGGCCCGTCCATGGGGCCGACGAGTTGGTCGTCAGCGAAGTGAGTCGCGAAAACCCGGTGCTGGCGGTCCCCGTAGAGCACCCGCTTGCTGGGAGATCCGCCGTGACGCTGACCGACTTGCGCGGCGAACCGCTCGTTCTTCCCTCACCGCAAACGCTGGCCGGAGTGTCCGCCCAGATCCATGCCGGACTTCGCAAAGCCGGTGTCGCGCCCCGCATCGTGGCCCAGACCGACGAGCTATCCGGCATGATGGCCTACCCGATCGCCGGTCTCGCGGTCGCGGTGGTTCCCGAGCAGGTCGTGGCCATGCGCCACCCGAAGGTGGTCTATGTGCCGATTGCCGACGATTCTCGCAGCCTGGTCACCAGCATTGTGGCCGTGCACCGGCGCCAAGCGGACGCCGCCGTCACTCGGCTGCTCGACCTGGTCGCGACCACGGTTGGAAAACGCACTGAGCACACGAATTAGACTCGCGGCTACACATCTGCGGCAAAGGGGCCGGAATGGATTTTGAACTCGACGCCGGGCAGCACGCATGGCTGACCGAGGTCCGCGAGTTCCTCCACGACAACGTCACCCCAGAGCTCAAGACCGAACTCGCCCAGCATGACCTGGAGTTTCCCAATGGCGAGGTGGCGCGGTTTCGTCGCAAGATCGGCGACAAAGGCTGGTTCGGCCTGAACTGGCCCCGCGAGTACGGTGGCCTCGGGCTGAGCGCCGTGCATCTGCACCTGCTGATGACCGAATTCGAATATTGGGGTGTCCCCGGACCCGACCTGACGGTCACGTCGGTGGCACCGATGATCATGCGCCACGGCACCGAACGCAACAGGACCGAATGGCTGCCGCTCATCGCTAAAGGTGAAATGATCTGTGCCGTCGGCTATTCCGAGCCCGATGCGGGAACGGATTTGGCCAGCCTGCGCACCAGCGCGGTCCGGGACGGCGACCAGTGGGTGATCAACGGCACCAAGATCTGGAACAGCGGGGCGCAGCGCGCCACCCACGAATGGCTGTGCGTTCGGACGGATGCGAAAGGTGTTCGCCATCGCGGCATTTCGGTCATCATCGTCCCCATCGACAGCCCCGGCGTCCAGATCCGCCCGCTGTACGCGTGGTCGGGCTATCGCACCAACGAGGTGCATTTCCGCGACGTGCGCGTCCCCGTCACCAACCTGATCGGCGAGGTCAACCGCGGCTGGACGTACATCATCGGCGCACTGGATCTCGAGCGCGGCGCGCTGACCAACGCCGGAGATCTCCGCCGCGCCGTCGACGAGTTGCGCGGCCTCGCCCGACGGACGCGGCGGGACGGCAGCGTGCCCGCTGACAGCCCGGCGCTACGCCGCCGACTCGCGCAGGCCGAAGCCGACGTGGCCGTCGCCACTCTCATGGGCTACGAGGCCGCGTCGATCCTGGACAGCGGCGTCATCCCGACGATCGAGGTAAGTGTCGAGAAGGTCTTCACCAGTGAACTGCGCCAGCGCATTGCCGATCTGGCGCTCGACCTGCTGGGGCCGGACGGGTTGCTCGCGCATCGCAGCCATCACGCGCCGCTAGCGGGCAAGTTCGAACGGCTCTACCGGGCCGCCCCCTTGATGCGGTTCGGCGGAGGCACTAACGAGGTCCTTCGTGACATCATTGCCCAGCGCGGCCACGGAATGCCTTCGTATGGGCGGTGACCCGTGAAAGCGATACTCACCGCCGAACAGCGCGAGTTCGCCTCGACGATGCGCGCGCTGCTGAAAGCGGAGATCCCGGTGAGCTTGGTGCGCGCGCTCAACGAAGCCGGGGCCGACCGGAGCACCCCCACCCTGTGGAAGGCGCTCGGCGACGCCGGGGTATTCGGCCTCGCCATCGCCGAGGAGTACGGCGGCTCGGGTGGCTCGCTCGACGATCTCGCCGTCTTCCACATCGAGGCAGGTCGCGCCCTGTGTCCGACGACCGTGCACAGCACAGTCCACGCCGCCCTGGCGATCAACCAGCTCGGCACCCCGGCCGGCAAATCCGCATGGCTGCCACGACTGGCAAACGGAAGCATTCGCGGCACCACAGCGTTATGGAGCGCCCGCGACGCCGCGATCGTCTCGGCCGTCCTGCGCGCCGATCCTGTCTCAACACGGTGGCGGCTCAACGGAACCGTCGACTACGTAGCAGATGCCGACGTCGCCGACATCCTCGTGGTGTCGGCTGCGACGCCCGAGGGCTCCCTGGTTTTCGTGGTCGACTCTGACGCGAGCGGACTGACCATGGAACCGCTGGCCATGGCGGGCGGGCCGCGGACGTGCGCCGTGCGGTTCGACGATGTCGCCGTCGGCGCGGAGGCGCTGCTCGGCAACCATGATTCTGGGGTCGACCCCTTGGCGCTGCGCCGAGTAGCCAACGCGGCCGTGGCACTGATGTCACTCGACCTGGTCGGAGTCGGGCAAGCGGTGGTGGACCGCACCGTCGAATACACCAAGTTGCGCCACCAGTTCGGTCGGCCGATCGCGTCCTTCCAGGCCGCACAACACCTCGTTGCCAACATGCACATCGCCTTGGCCGCAGCGCGATTGGCCGCGCACTCAGCGGTGTTCTGGACAGCGCGCGGCCGCACGGCGACCAGGGAAACCGCCATCGCACGCATGCACGCGGCCACCGCAGCCAGGCTGGTTACGCTGGACGCCCACCAACTGCACGGCGGGATGGGCTACGTCACCGAAACCGACCTGCACTTGTGGAGCGAACGGGCGAGGTGGGGTTCGACCCTCGGCGGCGGAGCCGACGTCGCCGCGGCGTGGCTGGAGGAAAGTATGAGCGAGGAGGAACGCAATTGAGCCCAGATGACTAACGACTCCCTGATTGACGCCGAATCGGCGTCCCGAGTGGGCACCATCGCCGCGTCCGCGACCGGCGAGGTGAACCGGCGCGACTGGCAACGGTGGGCGGCGGCCGTCGGTGACCACAACCCGTTATGGTTCGACCCGGACTACGCCCGAGCCAACGGCTTTCGCGACGTCACGTGTCCGCCGCTCTATCTGCAATACGCGATCCTCGGCGTCACACACCTCGAAGCGCTGCGGCCCGACGGGTCCTCCGGCGCGGTGTCGGGCAGCCTTGCGTTTCCCCGGGCGCCCAAGCGCATGGCTGGCGGCGAATGCTTCACCTTTCATGCGCCGGGCTATCACCGCGACGAAATCGAGATGGTGCGCACCATCGAGTCGATCGTCGAAAAGCATGGCCGCTCAGGACCATTCGTCCTTGTCACCTGGCGCACGGTATATCACAACCAGCACCGCGAGCTGGTCGCCGAAGCGGCCACGTCGATGATTGCCCGCCCCTAGGAGTGCTATGTGCGCCGTGACCGACCACCAGGTGTTCTATGACGACGTCGCCGTCGGTGACCAGATTCCCACGCTCACCGTGACCGTCGACGAAACCCAGATGTTCTTCTTCAGCGCCGCCACCTACAACGGCCACCGCATCCATTACGACAAGGAGTGGGCGCGCACCGTCGAACGCTACGACGACGTGTTGGTCCAGGGCCCCCTGCAGGCGGCGCTGCTGGCCCGCGCGCTCGGCGACTGGATCGGTGGGCGCGGCCGCCTGGTGTCGTTTTCGGTGCAGAATCGCGCGATCGCGTATCCCGGCCAGCGGCTCGACTTCGGCGGGCAGGTGACCGGCAAACGCCTCACCGACCAGGGCGCCGGACTGGTGGACCTCGACATCGCCGGCCGCCGCGACGACACGGTGCTGATGCCGGGAACGGCCACCGTGCGACTGCCCCGACGCGGAACGCCGTCGTGACGGGACTGCGCGGCGAGGCGGCCGTCGTCGGCATCGCCGAGTTGCCGGCCGAACGGCGCCCGACCCGGCCGGCTCTGTTCACCCTCGACCAGTACGCGCTGTTGGCGAAGATGGTGATCGAGGACGCCGGCGTCGGCCCGGCATGCGTCAACGGCCTGATCACCCACGGCGTGGCCGAATCGGCGATGTTCGCGCCCGCCACCCTGTGCGAATACCTGGGCCTGCCCTTGGACTTCGGCGAGCGAGTCGACCTGGGCGGGGCCACCGCGGCGGGCATGGTGTGGCGGGCCGCGGCGGCCGTGGAGCTCGGCGTGTGCGACGCGGTGCTGGCCGTGGTGCCCGGATCGGCGTCGGTGCCGCAGTCGCGGCGCCATCAACCGCCGAATAATTGGTATGGGGCCTCGTCGAACAACTATGGGTCGCCGCAGGCGGAGTTCGAGATTCCCTACGGCAACGTGGGCCAGAACGCGCCGTACGCCCAGATCGCTCAGCGGTATGCGGCCGAGTTCGGCTACGACCCCGCGGCGGTCGCCAAGATCGCCGTCGACCAACGCACCAACGCCTGCGCCCATCCCGGCGCGGTCTTCCACGGCACACCGATCACGGTCGACGACGTTCTGGCCAGCCCGATGATCGCCGACCCCATCCACATGCTGGAAACGGTGATGAGAGTGCACGGGGGAGCGGGGGCCTTGATCGCCAACGCCGACATCGCGCGTCGGAGTCGCAACCGTCCGGTGTGGATCAAGGGCTTCGGCGAACACATAGCCTTCAAGACCCCGACGTATGCCGAGAACCTGCTGTCCACACCGATCGCCCGCGCCGCCGAGCGGGCGTTCGAGATGGCCGGGCTGAGCCGATCCGACGTCGACATCGCGTCGATCTACGACTGCTACACCATCACGGTGCTGATGAGCCTCGAGGACGCCGGGTTCTGCGCCAAAGGCAAAGGCATGTCGTGGGTTACCGACCACGATCTGACCTATCGCGGCGATTTTCCGCTCAACACCGCCGGCGGTCAACTGTCCTTCGGCCAGGCCGGCATGGCCGGCGGCATGCACCACGTCGTCGACGGCGCCCGACAGATCATGGGCCGCGCCGAGAAGGCGCAGGTACCCGACTGCCACACCGCGTTCGTCACCGGAAACGGCGGCATCATGAGCGAGCAGGTCGCACTGCTGATGCGGGGGGCCTAACGATGACCGCAGCGTCTCTCCCCGTCCCCGAGCCCACGCCGGTCTCGCAACCCTTCTGGGATGCCCTGGCGCAGCACCGCATCCTGGTGCAGTACTCGCCTTCGCTGCAGCGTTACGTCTTCTACCCGCGCACGCTGACCCCGGGAACGTTGGCCGACGACCTGGAATGGCGCGAAATCGACGGCGCCGGAACCCTGTACACGTTCACGGTCGCGCGCAGGCCCACCGGCCCGCCGTGGGTCGACGCCATACCTCAGCTGCTGGCGGTGGTGCAGTGGGACGCCGGGCCGCGAGTCAGCACCGAACTGGTCGACGTCGACCCGAGCGACATCCGAATCGGCATGCGGGTAGAGCCGGTGTTCTACGATCTGCCCGAGAGCGGAATCACTTTGCTGAAGTACCGGCCGGCTTGACCCGCGCCACGGTGCGGACGGAGGCCCACGTGGACGGCCCCATTGATGCAGCTGTCCAGGCGATGTTGCGCGAGCTCAACGCCGGGTTCCCGCGCGTCGAAACCATGACCGCCCCATCGGCTCGCGCCGCGGTGGCCGAACGGCGCGTGCCCGCTTCCAACGTTGACGACGTCCGCAGCACCGTCGACGCTTCGGTGCCCGGTCCCGAGGGCGCCATCCCGGTCCGCATCTACCGGCCCCACGGCGACTCGGTGCAAGACCGTCCGGGGATGGTGTTCTGCCACGGCGGCGGATTCGTCCTCTGCGACGTCGAATCCCACGACGGCCTCTGCCGCGCCCTGGCCCGCGGCAGCCAAGCCGTCGTCGTGTCGGTCGGCTACCGCCTCGCCCCCGAACACTCGGCGCCGGCGGCCGCGCTCGACAGCTTCGCGGCGTTCTGCTGGGTGATCGACCACGCGGCCGACCTCGGCATCGACCCTGAGCGGACCGCCGTCGCCGGCGACAGCGCCGGCGGCAATCTCGCCGCGGTGACCGCCATCCTGTGCCGCGAACGGGGCGTCGCCCGTCCGGCCGCGCAACTCTTGCTCTACCCGGTGATCGATCCCTCGTGCGACACCGACAGCTATCGCCGCTACGCCACCGGGTACTTCAACACCCGCGCCGCGATGCGGTGGTACTGGCGCCAATACCTCGGCGGCGAGCGGGTTCTCGAGCCGTCTTACCTAGTGGCGCCGGCCCGCGCGGATTCCCACGTCGGCCTGCCGCCCGCGGTGATCGTCACGGCCGGCCTGGACCCGCTGCACAGCGAGGGATGCGACTACGCACGTCGTTTACGTGAGGCGGGGGTGGCCGTCGTCCACCGTGACTATCCCGGTTTGTACCACGGCTTCATGACCAACCCCGCCTTCCCCGCGGCGGCGTCGGCGCTGGGACTGGTCCACCGCGACCTGCGGCCGCTACTGCACCCAACACCCGTGGGGAGCCCAGCCACATGACCGACATCATCGTCATCGGCGCGGGGTTCGCCGGGCTCTACGCCGTGCACCGGGCCGCCTCCGCGGGACTGTCGGTCGTCGGCATCGAGGCGGCCCCCGACGTGGGCGGCACCTGGTACTGGAACCGGTACCCCGGCGCCCGGTGCGACGTCGAAAGCGTCGACTACTCCTACTCATTCGACGACGATCTGCAGCAGAGCTGGACGTGGACCGAGCGGTTCGCCGCGCAGCCGGAGATCCTGGCCTATCTGCGCCACGTCGCCGACCGTTTCGATCTGCGCCGCCACTACCACTTCGATGTCGACGTCGTCGGCGCCGCATTCGAAGGCGGCCGCTGGCAGGTCCGCACCGCAGCTGGCCAGACTTACGCAGCCCAATTCCTGGTGTGCGCCACCGGTTGCCTGTCCGCGGTGAACCGACCCGACATTCGGGGCGCCGACGAGTTCGCCGGCGAGGTGTACTTCACCGCCGCGTGGCCGCGCGAGGATCCCGACCTGCGCGGTAAGCGGGTCGGGGTGATCGGCACGGGTTCGTCTGGCATTCAAGCGGTTCCGATCATCGCCGGGCAGGCCGACCAGCTCGTGGTCTTCCAGCGATCGCCGAACTACAGCGTGCCCATGCCCAACCGCCCGTGGTCGCCGGAGGAGCAGCGACAGATCCGGGAGCAGTATCCCGAGCGCCGTCGGCTTTCGGCCTACGCCTCCGCCGGAACGCCCCACGGCACGTACCACAAGAACGCCGTGGACACCGGGCCGCAGGAACGCGCCGAGGCGCTCTGGCAGCGCTGGCGCGAGGGCGGGGTGCTGTTCGCCAAGACCTTTCCCGATCAGAACAGTGACCTGGCGGCCAACGACATCGCCCGGGAGTTCGCCGAGGAGCGCATCCGGGAAATCGTCGATGATCCCGCCGTGGCCGCCGATCTCATTCCGGTCGATCACCCGATCGGGTCGAAACGGATTTGCACCGACGCCGGCTATTACGCCGCGTTCAACCGCGACAACGTCCGGTTGGTGAGCCTGCGCCGCGAGCCTATCGAGGCCATCACGGCGCAGGGCGTGCGAACCGGCGAGGCCACCTACCCGTGCGATGTGCTGATCTTCGCGACCGGTTTCGACGCCTTGACCGGGGCGCTCACCCGCCTCGACCCCGCGGGTCCCGGGGGAGTTCGGCTGCGCGACATCTGGGCCGACGGCCCCGTGACGTTTCTCGGCCTGATGATCCCCGGCCTGCCGAACCTCTTCAGCATCAGCGGGCCGGGAAGCCCCTCGGTGCTGGCCAACATGGTGCTGCATGCCGAGGTTCAGGTCGACTGGGTGATGCAACTGATCTTGGCGGCACGTGACCTCGGCGTCATCGAGGTCGAACCGCGCGGCGACGCCGCCCGGGCCTGGACCGATCACGTCGCAGAAGCCGCCGAGCAGACCCTGTTCCCCAAAGCCGCGTCGTCGTGGTACCTGGGAGCCAACATCGAGGGCAAGAAGCGAAGGTTCATGCCCTACGCCGGCGGATTCGGCACCTACCGGCGCCACTGCGAGGAGGTGGCCCGCACCGGCTACGCCGGGCTGGTGCTGACCACCCGCAGCGAGGCGAGGGACTGACGCGGTGCTGGAAACGGTTCAGCAGCTGCTACGGCAGCGCAGGCTCGACGAAACTTCCGCGATCGCCTACGACGAACGGACGTGGACCTGGCGCGAACACCTGGCCGAAGCCGAGGCCGAGGCGGCCGCGCTGATCGCAGTCGCCGACGCAGCGCGTCCGTTGCATGTCGGCGCCCTGCTCACCAACTCCCCGGCGATGCTTCGCGCCATGGCCGCCGCGGCGCTGGGCGGCTATGTGCTGTGCGGCATCAACACGACTCGGCGGGGTGCGGCCCTGCTAGCCGATATCCGACGCTCCGACTGTCAGCTCCTCCTCACCGACGGCGAGCACCTGCCGTTGTTGGACGGCCTCGATCTCACGGGGGTCGAGGTCTTCGATGTCGACGGGACGCGCTACGCCGAAGCGGTGACCGGGGCGCCACCGCTGGTCGCCCATCGCGAGGTGGCAGCCGCCGACACCCTGATGATGATCTTCACCTCCGGCACCAGTGGCGACCCCAAGGCCGTCCGCTTCGCCCACGGGATGGCGATCATGTGCGGCGCCAGCCTGATCTTTCAGTACGACGTGACCGCCGATGACGTCTGCTACCTGTCCATGCCGCTGTTTCACTCCAACGGCATTGCCGCGGGATGGGCCGTCGCCATCGGCAGCGGCGCGATGATGGTCCCGGCCCGATTCTCGCCGTCACGCTTCGTCGACGACGTGCGCCGCTACGGCGTGACGTATCTCAATTACGTGGGCAAGCCCCTGGCGTTGATCCTGTCTACGCCCGAACGCCCGGACGACGCCGACACGACCCTGAGGGTGGCGTTCGGCAACGAGGCAACCGATCGCGACATCGACGAGTTCGCCCGGCGCTTCGGCTGCCGGGTGGTCGACAGCTTCGGCTCCAGCGAGTTCGCGGTGATCGTCGTCCGGGAGGACGGCACTCCGCCCGGCTCGATCGGCAAGCCATACCCGGGGGTGAGCATTTACAACCCGACAACGCTGAAGGAATGCGACGTCGCCGAATTCGACGAACACGGCGCGCTGATCAACTTCGACGCGGCGGTCGGCGAACTCGTCAACACCCAGGGCGCGGGACCGTTCGCCGGCTACTACAACGACCCGGCCGCCACGGCCGAGCGCCTGCGGCACGGCATGTACTGGTCGGGCGACCTGGCCTACCGCGACGCCGACGGCTGGATCTACCTCGCCGGACGGACCGCGGACTGGATGCGGGTGGACGGGGAGAACCTGGCGGCGGGACCGGTCGAGCGAATCCTGGAACGACTGCCGCAAGTCAGCCAGGTCGCCGTCTACGCGGTGCCCGACGATCGGGTCGGCGACCAGGTGATGGCCGCCCTCGTGCTCCGGGACGGCGCCCATCTCGAGCCCGCTGATTTCGAGAAGTTCCTCGCCTCTCAGCCCGACCTGTCGCCGAAGGCGTGGCCGCGGTATGTGCGCATCAACGATGACCTGCCGGCGACGGCGACCAACAAGATCCTCAAGCGCGCGCTGATCGCCGCGGGAATCAGCGCGCAGGGCGGCACACTGTGGACGCGTCCGGCACGCGGCACCACCTATTCAATGCGGCTTCAGAACGCCGATGCTTGGGCCGGCTTGGGCCGGCTTAGGCCGGCTTAGGCTGGTTAAGGGGCCGGTTAAGGGGCCGGTTTAGGGGCCGGCTGAGGTGCTTCGCCGAACCGCGCCAGCACCAGTGTTGCGGACACTGCGACGACGAATCCCGCTACGACAAGCCAGCCGAGGCCGTCGCGCGCGCGGTCACCGAGCCACACCACTCCCACGAACGCAGGCGCGATCGTTTCACCGACCACCATCCCGGCGACGGCCGTGGTCACCGACCCGCGGTGCAGGGCAGAGGTGAGTAATAGAAATCCTGCGACCCCGCCCGCGGCCCCCGCATACAGGGCCGGGTCGGCATAGAAGGAACGTTTGGTGGGGTCGATGACCTCGATCAGGCGCACGCCGATCTCGACCACCCCGAAGCCGCTTCCGGCGGCCAGCCCAAGGGCGAGTGCGCGCGGGCGGTCGGGCAGTCGGCCCGCGGCGGCGCCCGCAATGAATATCGCGGCGACCACACCCAGCAGCGCCCACCCGAGTCCCGCCGGGGCGCGACGAAAGTGTGCCGGACCGGCGGCGAGAGCGAGGACGACGAGGCTGCCGCAGACCACTCCCACAGCCGTCCATTCACGCGGTGACAGCCGCGCCGACAACACCCACGCGGCCACGATGGCGGTGACTGCGATCGAGGCGGCCAGCGCCGCGGCGACGACATAGATAGGTACCAAGCGCAGCGCGGCCACTTGCAGCAGAAAGCCGACGCCGTCGAGGCCCACCCCGGCGAGATAGCGCCATTGCCGGGCGGCACGCGCTAGCAGCACGGTGTCGATGCCCGAACCGCTGCCCGCTTCCACTGATCGCGTCGCCGCGGCTTGCAACACGGACGCCGTGCCGTAACACACCGAACAGCCCAGGGCGAGTAAGAAGCCGATCAGCACACACCGACGATAGGTGGTGCTCAGCATCAGGGCGTGTGCTCGATGTTTGGGCGGCGCACGTGTGGGGCACGTCACATACGTTGGCGCGCGCGCCGGCCGCATCCAAAGCAGATTCAGTGAACGGTCAGTTACTCATGCAAGCAGTGGTGGGTGGTGCACCGCAGCATCTTCCGCTTGGCATTCCCCGGTGGAAGGCCACGGCCGAAGCCCGGGCCGTACCGCAGCCAAGCCCGTCGACCGGGATCGGAACGGGTCCAGTGAGGGCGCCCGATTCCGTGAGCGGGTCCCGGCCGAGCATCCGGCCGCCGGACCGGAGCACGAGTCCGGAGGGGTCTCGGTGCAGCCGCCCCCGCGCGGCAGAGATTGACCACCAAGCGGGCAACCCCGGTGATGCCCCGGAATAGCCTCACAGGCCGGCGATGATGTGGAGGCGCTGCACGCTGTAATCGGTGTCGGAGATCGCGCCGCGGGCGTGTAGCTCATCAAGCTCTTTGAGGCGCTCGGACGGCGACGGTCCGGATGGCGGGAGCGGGCGCACGGCGCGATTCAGGTCCTCGGTTTCGGCGCCCCAGCCCGCACTGAGGTTGATCAACCGCAGCGCAAACAGCACACCAGCCGCCGTGATCGGCAGTCCCAGATAGAGCATCCAGCCCAGCGGCAGGCCCGCCCTGCTCAGCGCGACGTAGCGCGACAGGAGCAGCAGAGCGAGCATCAGGCCGGCTGACAGCACGGCGACCTTGGCTTTCATGCGCAGTGCACCTTCCTCGTATTTGCTGCCGGTGGCAGCGGTCACGAGGCAAGTGGAAACCGTCGGCGTCGCTACCGATCCCAACGTCGGCGGGTGCGACGTCCGAGAACCTTAGGGAATTCTGTGAGACTTGTTGGACGCGGGCGCGCGCCACTGCGGATCCCAGCTGGACGAACTAGAGTTACTTGTCGTGAGGAAAACCAAGGCGAGGGCGGCGGCCGCGTTGTGCGGTGGGGCGGCCGTTCTTGTCTTGGCGGCCGGATGGTCGCCCGCCAGCGCGACGGCGACGACTGGGACCACTGGGACCACTGGGACCACTGGGACCTTTGCGGCGTCGAGCGTGGCGCCCGCACCCCCGTCTCCACCCACTCCCGGCGGCGCACTCCCGGTGCGTCCCGCCGGCGGAGGCGCGTGCATCATCGGCCTCAACTGTGGGTGCATCCGCAACATCACCTGTCCCAGGCCACGCGCTCCCCGGCCGGGTAACGGGAACGACGACCAGCAACACTCCGCCCCCGCGCCGCAGACTCCGTAGCCCCTTCCGCAGTGCCACTCCCTCAGGGTGCCGCGCCCGGTTTTCCTATCATTTGGTGATGAGCGCCGGTGGGCTGGATACCGTGAGCTCGCCGGCATTCACCGACGAGGACACGGCCCGTTTCCACGCCGCGGGATGGTGGTCCGAATCGACGCTGTCGGACGCGGTCGGCCGCCACGCCGAGAGTTCACCGGACCGTCTCGCCTATGTCGACCATCCCGGCCTGACGCTGACCTGGCGTGAATTCGATTCGGCGGCAAGCAATCTGGCGGAGCGGTTGGCCGGCGTCGGGGTGGGGCGCGGCGATCGGGTCGCGGTGTGGCACCGTGACTCCGCCGCCATCCACGTGCTGTTCGTCGCCATCGAGCGGTGCGGCGCCGTCGTCGTTGGGATTGGCGCGCGCGCCGGCACCCGTGAGGTGGCTGCGATACTGCGCAGTTCACGGCCGAAGATGCTGGTCAGCGACGACCGCCGCAGCGGCGCCGCGGTCCTGGCCGCCGCGGATGCGTCCGGTGACTCGCCGGTGACCACGCTGGTCCTCGGTCAGGACGCCGACGCGCTGTCCCTCAACGCCGACGCGGAGCCCAGGGCGCTGGGAATCGAGTCTCAGCTCGGCCCCGACGACGTTTTCCTCGTCAACTCGACGTCGGGGACAACGGGCCTGCCCAAATGCGTCGTCCACACCGAGAACCGTTGGCAATACTTTCATCAGCAGGCGGTCGCCAACGGGCTGCTGGTCCCCGAGGACGTCTTCTTGCCGGTCATACCGACCCCGTTCGGCTTCGGAATTTGGACCAGCCACACCACCCCCATCTACCTCGGCGCCACCGCGGTGATCACCGAGCGGTTTACCACCACAGCCACGTGTGAGGCGATAGCCCGGTACCGGGTCACCGTATTGTGTTGTGTCAGCACGCAACTGACCATGCTGATGGCCGACCCCGCGTCCCGGGATCACGACCTCAGTTCGCTGCGCGTGGTCTTCACCGGCGGGGAAGCGTTGCCGTACCGACCGGCCGCCGACTTCGAGGAACTCACCGGCGCGACGATCCTGCAGTTCTACGGCTCCAACGAAACCGGATTGCTCAGCGCGACGACGCTCAACGACTCGCGTGAACGCCGATTGCGCACCGCCGGCCGGATCGTCCCCGAAATGGCGGTCCGGCTCTTCGACGGCGACCGGGACGTCACCGCGACGGGTCGGGGCCAGCCCGCGTGCCGGGGCCCGGCGACCAGCCTTGGCTACCTCGGGGGGACCGATCACGACAAGCTGTTCACCCGGGACGGGTGGATGCGCATGGGCGACATCTGCGAGCTCGATGCCGACGGCTACCTCACCGTGACGGGCCGAACATCCGACTTCATCCTGCGCGGCGGCAAGAACATCAGCGCAAGCCAGGTCGAAGACGCCGTCATGACCCATCCCGCGATCGCGGTGGCGGCAGCCGTCGCCATGCCCGATCCGGTGTTCGGGGAAAAGGTCTGCCTCTACGCCGAGCTCGTCGATGGGCACACGATCGACCTGCCCCAGCTCGTCGAGCACCTGCTGGCCATGGGAGTTTCCAAGGAGCTGCTGCCCGAGCGACTGATCGTGGTCGACGAACTTCCCCGGTCTTCCGGTGGCAAAATCGCCAAAGGCCGGCTTCGGGAGGATATTCGAGTCAGGATGGAGGCCCATCATGATGAACGTGCCTGACGCACGGCTGGGTGGCCTGGAGGTCTGGGCGCCGTCGGTGGTGCCCCCGATCGGAGTGGAGCTGTCCCACGAGCAGGCGCTGGCCGTGGCTTTCCGCCACCTGGCCGCGATCGGGTTCTCCGAGAACATGGCCGGACACATCACCTGGCAGCTTGACGGCCAGACGGACATGCTCGTCAATCCGTGGGGGCTGTGGTGGCAGGAGATCACCGCGTCGGACATCTGCGTCGTCAACAGCGACGCCCGGGTGGTCCGGGGCCGCTGGGATGTCACTCCGGCGATCCATATCCACACGGAACTGCACCGGGTCCGCGGCGACGCCCGGGTGGTGATCCACAACCACCCGTATTACGCGTGCGTGCTCGCGGCGCTGGGCAGGCTGCCCGACCTGGTGCACCAGACCGGGTCGCTGTTCCTCGATGACCTCTGCCTGGTCGATACCTACGACGGGGAGATCGACAGTCCAGCGCGCGCAGCGGATCTGGCGGCGCGGATCGGGCGCGCGAACCTGACGATCCTGGCCAACCACGGCGTCATCGCGACGGGCCGCAACCTTGCCGAGGCCGTCTACCGGGCGGCGTCGATCGAGCGGGTGTGCAAGCTGGCCTACGACGTGATGCTCACCGGCCAGGAACCGGTGGCCATGAACTGGTCGGACATGGCCGGCATGCAACGGTCGCTGATCGAACGGGCCGCCGACGTGTACTGGGCCGGAGCGGCGCGCATGACCATCAAGGGTGATCCGGATGTGCTTACCTAAGCCGTCCGGTGTGCAGCCAGGGCGGCGACACGCCGACCCGCTTCGCCGCCACCGCACACCCAAAGCCGTCATTGCACACTCAAAGGGAAGCCCCCGCGAGGAGGTTGACCAGTGAAATCGATCGACGAGCTGGCCGCCAGCCAGGACTTCACCACCGCCAAGACCGGCGAGGACCGCTCGGTGACGTTCCTGCCGGATCCGCCCCGGGCGCAACGCCGGTACACCGTGATTTCGGTCGACGACCACATCGTCGAACCGCCGGACACCTTCACCGGGCGCCTCCCACGAAAGTTCGCCGACCGCGCACCCAGAGTCGTCGGCACCGACAACGGTGGGCAGACCTGGGTTTACGACGATCAGCTATTGCCCAACGTCGGATTCAACGCCGTGGTGGGCCGGCCGGTGTCGGAGTATGGCTTCGAGCCCGTCCGATTCGACGAAATGCGCCGCGGTGCATGGGATATCCACGAGCGAATCAAGGACATGGACCTCAACGGCATCTACGCCTCGCTCAACTTCCCATCATTCCTCCCGGGCTTCGCGGGCCAGCGGCTGCAACAGGTCACCAAGGATCGCGACCTGGCGCTGGCCTCCGTCCGCGCCTGGAACGACTGGCACCTCGAGGTCTGGGCGGGCTCCTACCCCGAACGCATCATTCCCTGCCAGCTGCCGTGGCTGCTGGACCCCGAACTCGGCGCCACGATGATCCGGGAAAACGCCGAACGCGGCTTTCACGCCGTCACGTTCAGCGAGAACCCGGCCATGCTCGGGTTGCCCAGCATCCACTCCGGCCACTGGGATCCGATGATGGCCGCCTGCGCCGAGACGGGCACCGTCGTCAATCTGCACATCGGATCTTCGGGATCCTCGCCGTCCACCACCGACGATGCGCCACCGGACGTGCAGGGCGTGCTGTTCTTCGCCTATGCCATCTCGGCGGCAGTCGACTGGCTGTACTCCGGACTGCCCAGCAGATTCCCCGAACTCGAGATCTGCCTGTCCGAAGGCGGGATCGGCTGGGTCGCCGGGCTGCTCGACCGCCTCGACCACATGCTCAGCTATCACGCGATGTACGGCACCTGGCAGTCGCTCGGCGAAGATCTGACTCCTGCAGAGGTTTTCACCCGGAACTTCTGGTTCTGCGCCGTGGAGGACAAGTCCTCGTTCGTGCAGCGCGACCGGATCGGTGTGGACAACATCATGCTCGAGGCCGACTATCCGCACTGCGACTCCACGTGGCCGCACACTCAACAGACAATCCACGAACAAATCGGCGACCTGCCGCGCGACGTGATTCGTAAGGTCACCTGGGAAAACGCCTCGCGTTTGTATCGCCACCCGGTGCCGGACGACGTCCAGCGGGATCCCGAGGCGTTCTGACCGCCCGGCGGCGGCCACGCCGCTGAGCACGATGCGCACAACCTCGAAATCGTTTGTTGCGTGGCCATCGCGCACAAGCGCGCCTCGGCCGCTGCCGGTCCGTAGCGTCGAACGCGACAAGGTGTCGGGATCCCCTCGACATCGTCAGCGACACGGAGTGCGCCGTGCTCGCTCAGCCAGACCTGACCACGGGATCGATAACGCACCGTCCGGCGACGTCAGTGCCCGCGGGCGGAATCTACGTCGAACGCACGGTCGTCACCGCCGTGTGCGACGGCTTCGCCAGGTACTCGGGCGGGGAGCGGACGGGCCCCGCGGCGGTGACGGCGTCGGCCATCCACACCATTTCACTGACGACGGCGGCGGGCTTCCTGCCCAGCCTGAAGCAATATGACCAGTACCACGCGCTCGCCTCAATCTCCGCGAACACCATCGTCATCAGCGGTGGGGCGGACAGGACGACTCCGGCCGACCATTCACTCGACCTGTCCGCGGCGATCCCCGGTGCCACGCATCTGCACCGATCCACCGCCGGGCACATGCTTCTCGAAGAGGACCCAGGTTGCGTCAGCGGCGCGATTGACCGCGTGGTGGGCGGCCGATTGCGCACGACAACCGCGGCGAGTTGAATGCGCTGAGGTATCGATTACGTCGCCAGGGGAGGGTCGATGACGACAGAAAAGGTTGATTTCAGTTCGGTCCGCTGGGGCTCGGTGGAGTGGACGAATATCGTCACGCTCTACCTGCGTGCGTATGAAAGCCGTTCGCGGCAAACGATTCTGGGTGACCTGGCGGCGGCCGAGGCGGTGAATCGAATCAGTTATGACTTCAAGCGAATTCACCGCACTTCGCTGCCGGCATCGAACCAGTACATGGTCACGTTACGTGCAAAACAACTCGATGACTGGTGCGCCGACTTCCTGCGTCGTCATCCCGATACGATTGTCCTGCATCTCGGTTGCGGCCTCGACGGCCGTGCGTTTCGCCTCGACGTGCCGCCGTCGGTGCTGTGGTTCGACATTGATCGTCCAGCTGTGATCGACTTGCGCCGAAGGCTTTACGACGACACGGAACGTTACCGGATGATCGGGTCGTCGGTGACCGAGTCCGGGTGGCTGGACCAGATCCCCACCGGACGCCCCACCCTGGTGGTCGCCGAGGGACTGCTGATGTACCTGGGCGAAAGCGATGTCCGGCGGCTGCTGAAGCGTCTGACTGACCGATTCGATTGCGGCGAGATGCTTTTCGATACGCTCTGGTCGCTGGCGCCGCTTATGTCCAAGGTCCTCACCAAAGGCATCGTCAAGTGGGGCATCCGCGACGTGCGCGAGATCCAGACTTGGAATCCAAGGCTGCGATTCGTCGAGCAGACATCCGCGGTCGCCGGCTACCAGAAGATCGACGCGCCGGCGTTGCGATGGATGTACCGGATCGTGGCCACTACGCCTCTCGGCGACTACGACGTGCTCAACCGCTTCGCGTACTGAATTGGGGCCTCAACGGCGCGTCAGAGAATTCAGCGCCGCCGACAGCGCGGCCACGGTTTCGGCATCGAGTGGCACCTCGGCTTCCGCGGCGGTGATCACATCCACCGGCACGCCAGCCGCATTGGCGAGTTCTTCGGTGGTGAGCTCGGCACGATTCCGCGCGGCGTAGAGCCGCTGGCCGAGGGTGGCCGGGGGCGCGCGCCGCGCGCAACATCAGATCCTTGTAGCTGCGTCGCACCGCGCTGAGGACCAGCGCGACCTCGGGCGCCCCCTTGGCGGTGCGTGCGGCACCGGCCGCAACACCCTCGAGCTTCCGCAGATCAGCGAGGATACCCGCGGCACGGCGGCTGAAGGCCGGGTCGGGTGATCACAGATCTCCCGGTTGTCCCGGTTGTCCCGGGCCGCCGTGCGCCCCGCTGACGCCTCGCGTAATTCCGTAGCAGTCAGAGCTCGGAAGCGAGTCGCCGCAAAATCTGGGACGCGGGTTCGGCGGTCGCATGCCGGTAGCCCGTGCCCGCCCACAGATGGACGTAGTCGGGTTCGCCCGCGGCCGCGGCGGCTTTGCGCAGGGGGCTGGTGAGGTGGTGAATCGCGGGATAACCCAGCGGGGCCTCTGATTCGTGCGCGTCGATGAACGCGTTGCGCAGACCGCGGGCCGGGCGGCCGGTGAACGCATGGGTGAGCACCGTCTCGGTGCGGGCGGGATCGACGAGCGCGGCCCGGTGGGTGGCCGAGGCCCCGCTCTCGTCGGCGCGCAGCAGGACCGTCCCCACCACCGCCGCTGCGGCGCCCGCGCGGATCACGTCGGCCACCGCGCCCGGAGTGGCGAGCCCGCCCGCGGCCAGGATCGGCAGCGGCACTGCGGCGGCGATCCGTTTGACGAGGTCGACGATGGGGGCCGGGGTCAACGGCGTCCTTGGTGACAGCGTGCCCGAATGCCCGCCCGCGGCGGCCGACTGCACGGCGAGCATGTCGACACCGGCGGCGTGGGCCTGCGCCGCTTCGTCGGCGTTTGTCACCGTCTGCACCACAACGGTGTTGGCCCGTTGCAGCGCGGCGATCACGCTGCGCTGCGGTATACCGAAGGTGAACGAGACCATCGGCACGGGGTCATCCAGCAGCAGCGCGATCTTGTCGTCGAACCCGTCGTTGTCCTCGATCGGCTCGGCGGGCAGTCTCAGGCCGAACTGGTCGGCCTCGCGCTGAATGGTCGCGGCATAGGCTCGGTAAGCACCCGGGTCCACCGGGAGGGGATTCGGCGCAAACAGGTTGATGCCGAACGAAATTCCCTCGGCGCGGACGCCCTTGATCTCGGCATCGACGGCCTCCACGCTCTTGTAGCCGGCCGCGAGCATGCCCAGAGCCCCCGCCTGCGTCGCGGCCGAGACCATGGCCGGGGTCGTTGGGCCACCCGCCATCGGGGCCGCGATCAGCGGAATGGACATCCCGAACTCTGCCAACATCTCGGCCCCCTCCGATATCTCGATAGCGCTGTCTTGACGATATCGGTGTACCGCCGAACAAACACGCCCGCTCGTCGGTCGTCCGTTCGGCGTGACAGGATGCTTCAACGTGAAGCGCCCCAACTTTTTGGTGATCGTGGCCGACGATCTCGGGTTCTCCGATATCGGCGCCTTCGGTGGTGAGATCAACACGCCCAACCTGGATCGGCTGGCCTATGCGGGGACTCGGCTCACCGATTTCCATTCCGCCCCGGCCTGCTCACCCACGCGGGCGATGCTGCTGACCGGAACCGATCATCATGTCGCCGGCATCGGCACGATGCTCGAGGTCGCGGCCCCGGGGTTCCGCGGCGCGCCGGGCTACGAGGGTTACCTGAACGACCGGGTCGTGGCGTTGCCCGAGCTGTTGCGCGACGCCGGCTACCTGACGCTGATGTCGGGCAAGTGGCATCTGGGCAACACGATCGAAAGGTCGCCGTGGGCGCGCGGATTCGAGCGCTCGTTCGCCTTGCTGCCGGCCGGCGCCAGCCATTACGGCGCCGACGCGGGCGGCGGTTTCTCACCCATACCAACGCTTTACACCGAAGACGACCGGTTCGTCACGGTGGGCCAGGACTTCTACTCGTCGGACTACTACACCGACACGCTGCTGCGGTATCTCCGCGAACGTCCCGACGACCCGAGGAATAGCGATCGACCTTTCTTTGCCTACCTGCCCTTCCAGGCGCCGCATTGGCCGCTGCAGGCACCGGAGCAATCCATCGCCGCCTATCACGGCCGCTACGACGCCGGGCCGGACGCGTTGCGCGAGGAGCGTTTGGCGGCGCTCAAGCGGCTGGGGCTGTGCCCGCCCGACGTCGCGGCGCATCCGGTCGTGGCCGATGGAGCTCCGGAGTGGGCGGAAATGACCGCCGAGGAGCGCGCGCTGTCTGCCCGCACCATGGAGGTCTACGCCGCGATGGTGGACAGGATGGACTGGAACATCGGCCGGGTGATCGACTATCTCGCCGACACGGGCGAGCTTGACGATACGGTCGTGATCTTCCTGTCGGACAACGGCGCGGAGGGCGCGATCGTGGAGGCCATGCCACTGCGCGGCGCCGAGATCGCCGCGCAGATCGCGCGATACTGCGATAACAGCTTCGACAACCTTGGCGGGCCCACCTCTTTCATCTGGTACGGCCCGCGCTGGGCCCAAGCCGCCACCGCACCATCGCGTCTGCACAAGGCGTTCACCACCGAAGGTGGAATCCGGGTGGTGGGCTTCGTCACCTGGCCCGGCTTTGCCCGGCAGGGGGAGATCGGCACGGCGTTCGCCACCGTCATGGACATCGCGCCGACGATCCTCGAAATCGCCGGCACCGCGCATCCCGGCACCGCCTATCGCGGTCGCGAGGTAGAGGCCATGCGCGGTCGCTCGCTGGTGCCCTACCTCTCCGGCGACGACGAGGCAGTGCATGACACCGAGACCGGCACCGGCTGGGAGTTGTTCGGTCGCCGCGCCATTCGTCAGGGCGACTGGAAGGCGCTCTACCTGCCCGCGCCGTACGGCCCGGGAACCTGGCAGCTCTATGACCTGTCATGTGATCCCGGCGAGCTTGACGATCAGTCCGCCGCACAACCGGAAAAGCTGGCGGAGTTGCTCGGGCTGTGGGACCGCTACGTCGAGGAGAACGGCGTGATCGTCGAGCCCATATCGGTCTTCGACGCCGACCTGCAGGTGCTCGCCCGCGACCTACAGCGCCCCTAGCCGGACGCCGCCGTCGACCTGCCGTATCGGCCCGCAACCTATGCTGAGCGCTAATGGCTGAGACGACCACGTGCGCGATCATCGGCGGCGGCCCGGCCGGCGTGGTCCTCGGCCTACTGCTGGCCCGTGCCGGCGTGGAGGTCACCCTGCTGGAGAAGCACGGCGATTTCCTGCGCGACTTCCGCGGTGACACGGTGCATCCGACCACGATGCGGCTGCTCGACGAACTGGGTTTGTGGGAGCGCTTCGCGGCGCTGCCCCACAGCGAAATCCGCAGCGCGACAATGGAAGCCAACGGTCGCTTGGTGACATATGTCGACTTCGGGCGCCTGCGCCGCCAGCCTTATCCGTTCATCGCGATGGTGCCCCAGTGGGACCTGCTTAACCTGCTGGCCGACGCCGCCCGGGCCGAGCCGAGCTTCACGCTGCGGATGAACGCCGAGGTCACCGGGCTGCTGCGCGAGGGCGGCAAGGTCACCGGCGTGCACTACCAGGGACCCGACGGGCCCGGGGAGTTGCGGACCGAATTGACCGTGGCCTGTGATGGTCGGTGGTCGATCGCTCGCCACGAGGCCGGGCTGAAGCCGCGCGAATACCCGGTGAAATTCGACGTGTGGTGGTTCAGGCTCCCGCATAAGGAAGACACCGAATACTCCTTCCTGCCGCGCGTCGGGCCCGGCAAGGCCCTGGCCGTGATCCCCCGCGAAGGCTATTACCAGATCGCCTATCTCGGTCCCAAGGGCACGGATGGGCAGTTGCGCGCGCGAGGCATCGAGGCGTTCCGGCGTGACGTCGGCGCTTTACTGCAAGACACGACCGCGTCGGTGGCGGAACTGACGTCGATGGACGACATCAAACACCTCGACGTCCGGGTAGACCGACTGCGTCGCTGGCACACCGACGGGCTGCTGTGCATCGGCGACGCGGCGCACGCGATGTCCCCCCTGGGAGGCGTCGGCATCAACCTCGCGGTCCAAGATGCCGTCGCGGCGGCGACCTTGCTGGCCGAGCCGTTGCGTCGGCACCATGTCACCTGTCACGACCTGGCGCGGGTCCGCCGCCGTCGGCTGTTTGCCACCGCCCTCACCCAAACGGTGCAGCGGGTGCTACACCGGGGGCTGCTGGGACCGCTCCTCCGAGGCGAGGACCCGACCCCTCCCGCGGCGGTGCTGGGCCTGGTCCAGCGGCTGCCATGGCTGTCGATTGTTCCGGCCTACTTCATCGGCGTCGGGGTCCGCCCCGAACACGCACCCGCCTTCGCCCTTCGTGGGCCCGGTAACCGCGGCGGCTGAGGTGCTAGCGTCGGGACCGTGTCAGGGCACGTGCGGATCGGCATCCTGGGTGCGGCGCGCATCGCACCCTTGGCGCTGGTCAATCCGGCGAAGGACAACGACGAGGTCGTGGTGGCCGCGGTGGCGGCACGCGATGTGTCACGCGCGCGAGATTTCGCGTCCAAGCACGGCATAGCCCGAGTGCACGAGAGCTACGAGGAACTGATCGCCGACCCGGACATCGACGCCGTCTACAACCCCCTGCCGAACGGTTTACACGGCCGGTGGACCCGGGCCGCGGTGGACGCCGGTAAGCACGTGCTGTGCGAGAAGCCGTTCACCGCGAACGCCGACGAAGCCGGTGAAATCGCCGAGCTCGTTGCGAAGTCGGACCGGGTGGTGATGGAGGCCTTCCACTATCGCTACCACCCGCTGAGTCTGCGGGTGGAGGAGATCATCGCCTCCGGCGAGCTGGGCAAGCTCCTGCGGGTGGAGGCCGCGATGTGCTTTCCGTTGCCGAGGTTCTCCGACATCCGCTACAACTACTCCCTCGCCGGTGGCGCCACAATGGACGCCGGGTGCTACGCGGTGCACATGGTCCGAACCTTCGGTGGTTCGACCCCCGACGTGCTCTGGGCGCAGGCGAAACTGCGCGACCCGAAGATCGACCGCGCCATGGCAGCCGAGGTCGTCTTTGCCGGCGGGCACACCGGACGGATCCGCTGCTCGATGTGGTCGTCGCAGCTGCTGCGGATCAGCGCTCGCGTTGTCGGCGAACACGGTCAGGTGCGTGTTATCAATCCGGTGTTGCCACATTTCGTTCATCGCCTGGCGGTCCATTCCTCCGACGGCAGGCGTGTGGAGCGTTTCACGCACCGCCCCTCCTACGCGTATCAGCTCGACGCTTTCGCCGCGGCGGTGCTGCGCGGCGAACCGGTCAAGACGCCCCCGCAGGACGCGATCGAGAACATGACCGTCATCGATGCGATCTACCGCGCCGCCGGTCTCCCGCTGCGCTACCCAAGCTGAACTTCGGACAACAATCGGCGAGCCGCCTCAACACACGGGCGCGTGCGGTCGATTGGGCTCACGCCGGCCAGCGCCAGTGACCTTCTAGGCACCTCGATTTCGATCACGATGTCGCGGGGAAGCGCGGAAAGGAGTTCGAGCAGCGGTAATTCGCCCTCGCCGGGAACCATGCGCTCAAACATGGCCTCCTCCATATAGTTATCCATGCGGGGCCGCAGAGTCGTGTCGTTGAGTTGCGCATAGCCGATGCAGTCGGGCTCGATGGCCGCGAGATCGGCGGCGGTGAATCCCGACCGCACCAGGTGCATGGTGTCGATCAGTATTCGGAAGTCGGGCCGCCCGACATGTTCGCGGGCGGCCTGCGCGGTGGGCAGGTCGGCGACGGTGAGTCCGGGTACCGGTTCGACGACCGTCTGGATGCCGCGCTGTGCGGCAAGTGCCGTCAGCTCCGCGAACTGGTCGAAGGTGCGACCGAGATCGGGATCGAGGCTGACGACATTGATCATCGGAACGCTCAGGTCGGCCAAGGCGTCGAGACCCCGGCTGAACCTCCGGATCTCGGCGCCGGGCAGCACGAGGAACCCGTCGCCGAGCGAGATGCTCACGCCGCGGTGGGCCATTGCGGCGAGCGTGTCGCGCCTCAGTGCGGCATCGTCCCTCAGCGAGAACGGGGGATAACCAAGCGGAACCAAAGGCACTCCCTGCGCCACGGCCGACATGTACCTGCAGCCAAGGTCCGCGGTGAGATGCACGAAGTCCACTGGCGGAAGGCCGAATCCGCCGAGGAAGCCGACGGCGAGCCGATCAAACGCATCGCTCACCGGCATGGCCTTCCGTCGGACGTTTCAGGTCAGGGTAAGGGACCGGGTTACCTGGCGCGGCGACCGCTCCCTCGCCAATCGCCTATTGCGGCCAGCGACACTACGAATATAGAGTAATCTTCCGATCCGAGACTACGGAATTGCGATGGACAGACGAAGGCCCAATCCAGCGGAGCGCCGCCGCGACTTATGCGATGCGGCCATTCGGCTGTTGGCAGACGACGGAGCCAAGGGACTGAGCCATCTCAAAGTCGACCGCAGGGCCGGTGTGCCCGACGGCACCACCTCGTTTTACTTCCGTACCCGCTCGGCGCTGCTGCGCGCCGTGGCCGAGCGGCTCGCCGAGTTGGACCTTGCCGATCTGCAGTCGGTCGCAGACAGCTCGGACGGTCGGGGCGACAGTCCCTCGCCGTCCCGGTTGTCGCAGGTGGTTATCCAAGCCGGCAGCCAGCCACAGTTGTTGCGGACCAGGGCCAGATACGAGTTGACGATGCAGGCCACCCGCGACCCGGCGCTGGCCGCGATTCTTCAGCGGGCCACGGACGGATTCACCAAACTGCACCGCGAGATCCTCGTGCAACTCATGCCGCGCGGCGCCGAGCTGGAACCGGCCGTGGTCGAGGATCTCAGCAACGTCACGCTGACGTTCATCAACGGCCTGCTGCTGCGCTTCGCGCATGGCGACCGGATCATCGAGACTCCGGAGCAACTCGACGGGATCCTGTCAGCCATCGCCACCGGGATTCTGAAGCATCCGGGAAAAGGCCGGCTAACCGGCGACGGGGGCCGGCGCCCGGCCGCTGCTTCGGGATGAGCGCGTCGAGCGCGGGGTCTTGCCAGGGCACCTGCTGTATGGTTCTCTACGACAATAGAGTGAGCCGACGTTCACGGGCCCTCGGCGAGCCTGAAATCAGCCGAGTCCGTGCGCGTGCCAAAACGGCGCAATTTGAGCGGAGTGTACAAATGCCCGGGTGTGGGGGTCATCGTAAGTGGCAGCGGTAGGAGGGATTTCGTGACGGCGAGCACCGACAGCCATGTTCGTTTCGACCCATACGATGTCGGGCTCATCGCCGACCCGTATCCCATGTTCGCGCGCCTGCGCGAAGAGGCGCCGCTTTACTACAACGCCGAATTCGACTTCTTCGCGCTGAGCCGGTATGCCGATGTGAACAAGGCGCTGGTCGACCACAACACCTACAGCTCGGCGCGGGGCGCGATCCTGGAGTTGATCAAGGCCAACCTCGAAATCCCGTCGGGGATGTTGATCTTCGAAGACCCGCCGATTCACGACGTGCACCGCAAGCTGCTGTCGCGCATGTTCACGCCGCGCAGGATCGCCGCGCTGGAGCCGATGATCCGCGACTTCTGCGCTCAATGCCTGGACCCGTTGGTGGGTTCGGGCCAGTTCGACTTTGTCACCGATCTGGGTGCGCAGATGCCGATGAAGGTGATCAGTTCGCTGCTCGGCATCCCCGAGGATGACCAGGAGTACATCAGGGACCGGGGCAACGCCCAGCTGCGCACCGAGGCGGGCAAGCCCATGGATGCTGCCCAACACGGCCTGTCCGTGGGCGAGCAGTTCGAGGCTTACATCGACTGGCGTGCCGAGCATCCGTCCGATGACATCATGACCGAGCTGCTCAACGTCGAGTTCCTCGATGAAACCGGCACGAAGCGGCGGCTGACGCGCGAGGAGATACTCGTGTATCTCAACGTCGTAGCCGGGGCAGGCAACGAGACTACGACACGGTTGATCGGTTGGACGGGGAAGGTTCTCGCCGAGTATCCCGATCAGCGTCGCGAGTTGGCCCAGCGCCCCGAGCTCATCCCGCAGGCCATCGAGGAGTTGCTGCGCTACGAGCCGCCCGCGCCGCACGTTTCGCGCTACGTGACCGGCGACGTGACCCTGTATGACCGGACCGTGCCCGAGGGCAGCGTGATGATGATGCTCGTCGGGGCGGCATGCCGCGACGAGCGCCAGTTCGGGCCGGACGCCGGCGAATTCAACATCCACCGGCCCACCCGTCCGCACCTCACGTTCAGCGTGGGCGCGCACTTCTGCCTGGGCTCGGCGCTGGCGCGACTGGAAGGCCGCGTCGCGCTGGAGGAAATCCTGAAACGATTCCCCGAGTGGGAGGTCGACCTGGGCAACGCCACGCTCAGCCCGACATCGACGGTGCGCGGCTGGGAGTGCATGCCGGCTCTGGTCCCGAGATGACCGGCCGGGTCGAAGGCAACGTCGCGTTCGTCACCGGCGCCGCGCAGGGCCAGGCCCGCAGTCATGCGGTGCGCTTGGCGCAGGAGGGTGCCGACATCATCGCCATCGACGTCTGTGCGCTGATCGACAACACGCGCTTCCCGTCGACGCCGGCAGCTTGCTCAATTAGGCACACCACCCCAGTGAAAGAAGTCGGAGAAGAACATGCCTGAATATGACTACGAAGAAATGAAGAAGGAAGCCGAGCAGTACATCAAGTTCGAGAAGGACAAGAAGAACAGAATCGCCTACATCACGTTCAACCGCCCCGAGGAACTCAACTCCACCACCCTGGGCATGCGGCAGAACTATGCCGACCTGATCCACAAGTGCAACGTGGACGACGACGTCAAGGTCGTCGTCATCCGTGGCGAGGGGGAGGATTTCGGCAGCGGCGGGGACCTGCCCGAACAGCGGGGGATGCTGGAGAACCCCGGCATGCCGCTACTGCACGAGCTGGCGATCAACGATGACGACGTCAAGTACCCGCCGGGCGGGTCGTATCGCTATCTGTCCACCGTGACGGATTTCTATGCCAAGGCACGCGCGGGCAACCGGCCGCTGCAGGAGCTGCGCAAGATCAGCATCATCGAGGCCAAGGGGTACTGCTACGGGTGGCATTTCTATCAAGCCGGCGACGCCGACCTGGTGGTGTCCTCTGACGACGCCCTGTTCGGGCATCCGGCGTTCCGCTACGTCGGCTGGGGACCGCGCTTGTGGTGGTGGGCGGAGACGATGGGCCTGCGCAAGTTCTCCGAAATGCTCTTCACCGGGCGGCCGTTCACCGCCAAGGAGATGTACGAGTGCGGGTTCCTCAACAGCGTGGTGCCGCGGGAGAAGTTGGAAGCAGAGACCCTCAAGTATGCGATGGCGTGCTCGCGTTCTCGCCCGACCGATACTGTCGCGGTGCAGAAGACGTTCCTGGAGCTGTACAAGCAGCACAAGGGTGAATACTTCGGCAGCCTCCTGACCGGCATGGTCGAGAGCATGCTGCCGATGATCGCCAACGACCAGGAGAACGAGGTGGACCTCACCGAGGGCACGTTCAGCAAGGGACTTAACAACGTGGTGAAGGACAATGACATGAACTTCCCGCCGGAGTGGCGCCTCAGCCGCTCCGGACGCAAGAAGCCCTGAGCCCCTTGCGAGTGCGCCCATGTCGGCGCTGACGGGTATCAGGGTCGTCGAGTTAGCCGGATCCGTCGCGGGGGAGTACTGCGGAAAGCTGCTGGCCGACTTCGGTGCCGAGGTCACCAAGGTCGAGACGCCGGGTTCGGCAGCCCGAGTCGGGCAATGGCGCCCATCCTCGGCGACGGGTGTGAAGGCAGTGCGCTCTTCACCTACCTCAATACGAACAAGCGTTCCGTCACGCTGGATGTCAACTCGGCGGCCGACTTCGAGCGCCTGCACAGGCTCATCGCCACCGCGGACGCGGTGGTGAAAGACCGGGCCCCCGCCTGGGCCGAACGGCACCCAACCGTGGTGTTCTGCTCGATCACGCCCTACGGGCAGGACGAAGCCGTCGAGTTTGAGAACGCGAGGAGCATCAACGTGTTCCACGCGAGCGGCTGGGGATATCACACTCCGAGCCACGCCGATCCGGCCACACCGCCGCTGCAGGGGCCGGGCCGCTTTCTCGCCGACTATGAAGCAGGGCTGGACGCGGCGCTGTGCGTCGCATCGTCGCTGTTCGGGCGGCTGCATACCGGCCGTGGCGAGTCCATCGATATTTCGCAGCACGCCGTGCTGGTGTCACGCGCCGACTGCGTCGTGGGCCGATTCATCACCGGTGAGGTCGAGGCCTCGGGTGGGCGCAACGACTACGACCAAGCCGGCCCTGCGGCCTTTTTCGCCTGCGCCGATGGTTTCGTCTACCTGTACATGACCAGCCGCGCGCACTGGCTCGGCCTGAAAGAGCTGATGCTTCATCCGGATTGGCTCGACGCCTTCGAGGACGACTGGCTGGAGTTCTCCGTAACCGCGCGTCACTCGCCGCAATACCGTCACCGCGGCTTCTTTCAGTCGCTACGGCACCCCGCGTTGGGGGATGCGGAATATCCCACGGTGCCGTACGCATTCAGCGCGTCGCCGGCTGGAATTGCCTCCGCCGCACCCGCACTCGGCCAGCACACCGACATGGTGCTGGATGCGCCGGCGTTGATGCGGGCACGCTTTGGCGGCGCCGTGCCGGCGCGCGCCGCTGCAGATGCTGTCGAACCTCCTGAACCTGTGGGAACGCCATTGCGTGGGGGACCTGCTCGACGCCGCACGTTAGGGCTCGTCGTCGTCCCCGTCGCGGAGGAGTTTTTCGGGGTGCCAGAAGGTGTTGGTGCGTGGTTGTCCCCGGTCGAGGTGTGCCGGGGGGATCCATTCGGTGTCGCCTCGGGCGTTCTTGCGGGTGGTCCAGCCGCGTTCGGCCAACGGGTGATGCCCGCCGCAGCCCAGGGTGAGGTCGTTGACGTCGGTGGTGCGGCATTGGGAGTAGGGCGTGACGTGGTGCACTTCAGAGTAGTAGCCGCCCACTGTGCAGCCGGGGGCCGAACACCCGCGATCCTTGGCGTACAACACGATCCGCTGAGCTGGGGAGGCCAGGCGCTTGGTGTGGTACAGCGCCAGGGCTTTGCCCTTGTCGAAAATGGCGAGGTAATGACGGGCGTGGCGGGCCAGGCGGATCACGTCACTCATGGGCAAGAGGGTGCCCCCGCCGGTCAGGCCCCGCCCGGCGGCGGCCTCGAGTTCGCCCAGGGTGGTGGTGACGATGATGGAGGCCGGCAAGCCGTTGTGCTGGCCCAGGCCTCCCGAGGCGACCAGCGCTCGCAGCGCGGCCAGCAGCGCATCGTGTTGGCGCTGGGCGGTGCCGCGGGTGTCACGCTCAATCGCTTCTTGCGATGGTGGGCTGTCTACGCATGGGGTGTCGTCGTGCCCGTTGCACATGCCCGGGGCGGCCAGTTTGGCCCACACCGCCTCCAGCGTGGCGCGCAACTCGGGGGTCAGCCAGCCGCGCAACTCCGACATCTGGTCAGCACCCTGCTTGCCCAACGTCAGGCCGCGCCGCCGCGCGCGATCGTCATCGGTGTAGTTGCCATCGGGGTTGATGCAGTCGGTCAGGGTGTCGGCCAGCTTGGCCAGTTGTTCGGGTCGATACTGGGTGCCTTCGGCGGCCAGTTTGGCCTGGGCCTGCTCGCGGGTCGCGGTATCGACCCAGCCGGGCAGCTGGTGGTAAAACCGCCGGATCACCGCCACCTGCTCGGGTCCCAGCCTGCCTTGGCGCTGGGCGGCGGCGGTTGCGGCCAACACCGGCGCCAGCGGTTCGCCGGTCAGCCCGTGGCGCGGCCCCAGATCGGCGGCCTCCTTGATGCGCCGGGATGCCTCGGTGCGGCTGATCAACGTCGCTTCGGCGATCGCGTGCGAGAGCTTGCCGCCAAGCTCTTCTGGGGTGGCTTGACGGGCCAGGGAGTTGGTCAGCGGATGTTCCAGCGCCGGCAGCCGGCGGCGCAGCTTTTCCACCCTCTCCAACAGGGCCAGCTGTTCGGGGGTGGTCAACGTCTCACAGTCATAGCCGGCGACCCGATCAAACGCGGCGTCGAGCGCGTCCAGGTCGGCCGACAACGCGTCGCGATCGATGACCCCACCACAACCCATACCGCGAAACTATCGGAGGGGTCCGACAAAAAACCCCGCACGAAGACCACTGAAACACAAGTGACACAAGTTTTTTCAACCAACGAGTTTAGGTGGCCTCGCGCGGTGACTAAGTTTGCCGAGCGGGGGAATATGCCCTGCCGGGACGGGCTGGCGGTGAGCTAATACGGCGCCGGCGCCCTGTTGCCAGACTTAGCCGGTGATAGCCGGTGATAGCCGGTGATAGCCAACACCATGCCGGCCTCAAGGCGGTCGTGTTCGCCCGCGGCGCAAACTGTTTCGGAGACGACGGGCGGATCAAACCCCAGCCCCCAGCCCGTGGGCGACGGGCATAACCCGGGCAAAAGTCCCGGCAAAAGTCCTACTGCATTCTTGGACTTGGTCAAGCTGGGTGCAAGCTGACTGGTATGCCGGAATAGCGCACCATGCCGGTCACTCGGTCGATGTCGTCCTTGTTGGTCAGGCGATTGACGTTGGCAGCGTGGTGGCCGTGCGGAATCGACACGGCTCCACGCCGGATTGAGTCGTCGACCTTCGCGATGCCGGTCAGTTCTCCGTTCGCGCTGCGGACGGACACCGGGTGGCCATTCACGACGCCCGCGGCGGCGCCGTCATCGGGATGGATGAGGATCTCGGGGGGCTCACCGAGGAAATCGAACTGTCCATTCAGCTTTTTCCGCTGCCGGCGCGGCACCAGCACCAGTGGCGCCGGAGGCTCGAGAGCAGCGAGCTGCTCGACGAGCAGGGGCGGTGCCAGTCGCCATCCGCCCATCCGCTCGACGTGCTGGTCGACCCACGGTGCGGGCAACTCCCGGGGGACCTCCGCCCAACCCGTGGCCACCAACTCGTCGAAACCGGATCGCGCGCCGGCCAGCAGAACGGCGAGAACGTCGTCGTCGGTGCTGCTGTCCGGGTCTCCGAGATTGCCGAGGCCGTAGCCGAGCCGCCTGCCGAGTTCGGCAAAGACCCACCACATCGATCGCCGTTCGCCAACCGGGTCCACGACGGCAGGGGTGTGCTGAACGGACACCCGTGAACTCAAGATGTCGTGAATGGTGATGTCGGGTCGTTCCAACGGATCTTTGGTCGGCAGGACGTGGGTGGCCAACTCCGTGGTCTCGTTGTTGATGATCTCCGTGGTGGCGAACACCTCAAGGCGCTGAAGAGCCGGCACCAGCTTGCCCGTTTCGGGGAAGCTGGTCACCAAGCTGCCGCCGACGTTGATCAGGGCGCGGATGTTTCCCGCCTCGATCTCATCGGGTAACACGGCGCACGGCCATTCGTTGATGAACGCCTGCGCCTCCGGGCGGCTGCGTGGGCCGGGACCGAATGATCCCTCGATTGGCGTGATCGGCAGCAGGTCACCGAAAGTCTCCAGCTGATAGGCGTATCCGGGGTGAAACCATGTCCCACCGGGCCGGTTCATCGCGCCGGTGAGGATCATCAGCACCCATGCGAGCCACTGGGTCACATTGGCTCGGTCGGCCGTCATGGTGACGCCGGTCCCGGTTTCGATCGCGACACATTTGGCGGTGCGCACCGCCGCGCACAGCCGGGCCAGATCGGTCTCCGCCACATCGGCGGCCCTCGCGACGTGTTCGAGCGTGAACGGCGCAACCGCAGCTGTTAGTGCGTCGATACCTTGAACCTGCACATCCGTTTTCATGCCGTCGCGCAGGATCTCGCGAACCAGAAAAGCCAGCACCGCGTGGTCGGTGCTGGGGCGCGGCGCGAGATGACCGGTGGCCAGCCGCGCGGTCTCCGTGCGCCGTGGGTCGATAACCCATACCTGGCCGCGGCGGGCGATGTCGCGCACCGTTCCCGTCGGATTGGGCATCGATATCGCGTGGCCATGTGAGACAACAGGATTGACACCGACAAGCATCAGAAAGTCGGCGTTGTCGAGATCTGTTCGGCCGGACAGGCCGATGAATCCACCGACCAGGTCCGAGATCAACGGTTTGGCAGTCCCGTCGATGGTCAGCGGGCTGAACTTCGCCGGGGTGCCGATTGCCGCGTGCAGGGCTTCGGCCATCCGGAACCCGGCGCTCTCCATGGTGCTGAAGTAGAAGCCGACCGACTCGGGCCCGTGACGGTCGATAATGTCCTTCAACCGCGCGCCAAGGTCGTCCAGACAGGCTTCCCATGTGGTGTCCTGCAGCCGGCCGCCCACCCGTATCCGCGGCCGTTCGAGACGGTCTGGATGGTGATGTAACAGCGGCAGCGCACGACCCTTCGCGCAGGTGTAACCATGCGAGAACGGGTGGTCCTGATCGCCTCGGACGCGGATGACCTCGTACCCCTCGACGTCCACGAGGATGCCGCAGACCGAGGTGCAGACGCGGCAGAAGCTGCGGACCGTCTGCATGGCGTTGCACCTCGCATAGTGGTCAGCCGGTCGGCTATTCCGTTCGCTTGGCAGGCTAGCCGATTGGCTAGGGCGATGCAATCACCGCAGCGGCGGGGGCCGGCGGGGGATTGTCGTCCCACGACGGGCTGGTGGTCAGCACTTCGGCGCCGCCGTCGGTGATCTGGGTCGTGTCCCGGCGGAAAACCGCCCCGACGCCCTTTTGCCACACGTAGGCGGTGACCGCCAGCACCATCCCGGCCTCAAGCTGGTCGTGTTCTCCTGTGGCCGAGAGCGTTTCGGACACAACGGGGGGATCGAAACCCAACCCCAACCCGTGCGCAACGGGCATCGGTGGCACCGGCTCGCCGGCTGCTTCATAGGCGGCGAGTAGATCCCTGGTGTCCGCACCGGGACGACAGGCGCCAAGCATTCTGCCGTACAGGGCATTCGACCGCCCAAACAGCTTGCGCATCTCGTCGTCAACGTTGTCGCCGGCGGGCCACGTGCGGCCCACCTCGGCCACATAACCGTTCGCCAGGGCACCGGCAGCCAATGCGACAAGGTCGCCGGAGCGTACCTCGCTGTGGTCGTGAGCCCGTCGCCACGGTTGATCCCGCGATGTTATCCATGCCGCATCCTGGGTGGCCGGCGTGCTCACACCGCCCGCGGCCATGGCCTCCAGCACCGCCCCCGCCAGCGTCTGCTCGGACGGCCCCGGCCGTAATTCGGCGACGGCAGCGGCGATTCCGTGTCCGGCAACGCGCACCGCCAGGCCCATCGCTTCGATTTCCTCGGGCGTCTTGATGCGGCGTGCCGCGCGCATGGCGGCTTCACCGTCGACGATGTCGGCTTTCGGGAAAGCCTCTGGCAGCCGAGTGGCGAACATCGGTGTGATCGCATCGGTTCCGACTCGGCGTGCCGTCGCGGCACCGCCGATGTTCTTGAGCACCTCGATGAGTGTCATGGGATTCCAGGCCAGCCCGTAGAGGTGATCGTGGCCGATCTCCTCGGGGACACCCTCGTCGTCCGTGCTGTTGAGGAAAATGTCTCCGGTGGCGCGCACCAGGACGCACATCGGGGCGAACGGTCGCGTCCCGGCTATCCACAGTTGGGGGGCGCCGGTGACGTAACGGATGTTGGCTTGCCGGCCGAGCACCAACATGTCGAGGTCGTGTTCGACCATTTGCGCCAGCGCCCGTTCCCGACGCCCCATGCGCAGCCGCAGGGCATCGGGTGCGACTTCAGTCGCCATAAGGGGCGTAGGGGTAGTCGGTGATCGGCGTGTAGCCGTCTTCGGTAATCACGATGATTTCCTCACTGCGATAGCCGCCCGTGCCGTCCTCCCACACGACCGGCTCGAGAACCAGGACCATGCCGGCGGGGAAGACGAAATTGTCGTCGAATTCCTCGCCGAGATCGGTCCCGATCATCGGTGCTTCGGCGGGATAGGTTCCGATTCCGTGGCCCAGGTAGAAGTGCGGCAGCCAGGGCTTGCGCCCGCCGTTCGCGGCGATCGCGGCGCGCGCGAGGTCGCCGGAAGTGGCCCCGGCCCTGGTCACCGCGAGCACCGCATCCAGGATCGCTCGCCAGTGACGGAACTGGTCCTGCTGGCGGGCCGAGGGCCGTTCGCCGACCAGCCAGGTGCGGCCGAAGTCCGAGCAATATCCGGCGTAGCTGAGGCTGATGTCGGTCCACAGCACGTCGCCCGCGGCCAGCTCACGTTCGGTGGGCAGCAGGGGCAGCGCGAGATCGCCATGGGTCGTCCACACCCCGGCCTCCCGCGAACTCGGCATCACCTGCCAAATGGCGTCGAGCATGTTGGTGGTGGCGCCCAATTCGAAGGCGCGGCGTACGAGGGTGGCCGAAAGATCGGTCTGTCGCACACCCGGCGCCAACGCCTTTTGCACATCCACCATGGCCTTTTCGGTGATGCGGCACGCACGGCGAAGACAGGAGATCTCGTCGCGGGTCTTGACCAACTGCGAAGCACCGACCACGAGGGCCGCGTCGGACGGCGGACCGGAGGGGAACAGGGTGGCCGCCGAGCGCCGCATGGCGCCGGTCAGCTCGTCGACCGCGATACGAGCGCCCCCAGGGATCAGGCCGGACAGCGTGCGAGCGAATTCCTCCACACCGCAGTCGAATTCGAGGTAGACAGGGCCGTGGAGATGATCGGCGGGGACCGGCGCATCTGCGGCCGCTCCGCTGCAATACGGCATGAACAGATGTGGCTGTTCGTCGTCGGCCAGCAGGACCGCCACGGGGCGCTCGACGTGCGAGAGGCCTGCGTCAAGCAATGGCCAGGTGGCGCCCGTCGCATAACCGACGTGGCCGTTCATCAACAGGATCAGCACGTCGACGCCGTGGTCGGCCATCGCGGTCCGCAGTCGTGCGCCGACCTCGGAACGCATGCGCATCCAGTCCGGCTGGTCGGGAATGTCGATCA
Organism: uncultured Actinomycetota bacterium; assembly: GCA_963785625.1. GTDB lineage: Bacteria > Actinomycetota > Actinomycetes > Mycobacteriales > Mycobacteriaceae > Mycobacterium. Next base: position 172,469 of record CAWAWC010000008.1, read on the forward strand.
CCGAGCCGCGGGCAGTAAGGGAACCGGTCATCCTAGATACCCAGAAACTTTCTGACGTTTCCGCTGACGACGCGGACGCCGTCCTGGGGACCGACGGCGTCGACCACCGAAGATGTACTTGGCGAACATCTCTCGAAACGAGTCGATGTTGACCATCATGGCGACGGCGACGCAGTTGACTTCGCTTGGGCACTTCGGCTGACTCTCGCCGATGTGGTGGGTGACCTGCAGCCCGGCGTCCTCAATCTCGTCCCATACCGCACTCATCGTTGCGTTGGAGAAGTCGATCACGCGGCCGTTGTCGTCGTTGGGCGGGCCCGCGAAGGGGCAACCCGGTGCCCGCGTCATCGGAAAATCCGGGATGTCAGGAGCGGTATCGGTGGATGCGTCGGTCATCGTGCTCCTCGGATCGTTTAGCGGCCTGCTGCGGCCACATGCACCGGTGCGCGCCAGAGCCCGACAATCGCGTCGATCAGTCCCTCTCCGGCGGCCGGCCAGGACGATCGCGACCGTGGCCCCTTTTCGGCCAGCGCGGCCTCGTGTTCGGCGCAGGTGTGCATGAGCAGGTTGCGGACCATCACGATTCGTTCCGAGCGCACACGCCTGGGCAGGTCCGGAAGGCAACGGTTGATGCCGTCGATCGTTTGCACCAACAGGGGCGACGTGAGCGCGTCCCTGGTGACGACGTCGCGATAGGTGGGATCGGCCATCACCTGGGCGGCGAACCGCGCGTACCAGCTCGGGGTGCCCAGCGCGGCCAGGTGATCGGTCAGCGGGCGGACCAATGCGCTCACCCAGTCGCGCAATTCGCCGGAGTCCCCGATGTGGGCGAGCATCTGCGTCCGCAGGTCCTCGATGGGCTCGCGGTGCTTGCTTTCGATCGCGCGCAGCAGGTCGGTCCGTGTTCCGAAGTGATAGCAGGCCGCGGCGTTGTTGCCCTGCCCGGCCGCTTCGCTGATCTGCCGGTTTGACACGGCGTACATGCCAAGCTCGGCGAACAGCACCTCCGCGGCCGACAAGATCGCCTCGCGGGTGCTTGTCGACCGGTGTGAGCGAGCCAACTGCGCGGCGGTCATCGCCTCAGTGAACACCGCCCACCACTTTAAATCAAGCAATTTAATTAAACCGCGGAAACCCCGGTGCGGCCGCTCCGGCGCGCGGCGAAACCCGCAGCCGTCGCGACGATTTCATTTGTCGGATGCCCTGATCCGCATCGCGGACACTACAGTCATGCCATGAATCCGCTGCAGCGGGTCGCTCGAAACCCGACGGCCTACCGCTGGGTGATCCTGAACGGGTGTCGGATTGTCGAGCGTCTGGAGGCGCTGATCCGGTTCGCCAGCAGCGGGCGATTCGGTGTGCTGGACCTCATCGGGCTGCCCAACGTCCAGATCACCACCTCGGGCCGCAAAACCGGCCTTGCCCGTACGGCGACGGTGCAGGACGTGCCTTCCGATGGCGGGCTGTTGGTGGTCGGTTCCAACTGGGGCCGCGAGCGCCACCCGTCGTGGTCGGCGAATCTCATGGCGAGCGAACGGGTCACCGTCCGCAGGCGCGGCCACCGCTTCGTCGCGACGGTCCGGTTGCTCACCGGGGAGGAACGCGACACCGCGTGGGCCACGGTCCTGGCGCAGTGGCCGAACTATCAAGTCGCCCAGGATCGGGCAGGGAGCCGCCGGCTCCGTCTGTTCCTTCTTACGCCGACAAGCTCAGGGGGCACTCAGCAGAAGTCGCGTCTGCAACTCGAGCGCGATCGAGATCTCTGAGGGTCAGTGACACGACCGTCACCGCGCCGGCAGCGCTCGCGTCCCATCAAACGGCGCGCCGCAGGTGTCTGGTCGAGCCAGCCTCCGGACGTAGCCTGCCCGGCGCAGCGACCCAGCCGACGTAGGTGAGATACAGCCCGACCACTCCCACAACGACCATGGTCGCTCGCCACCAGCCGCTCGCACCGAGCGCGGAGTTGGCCGCCGAGACGTAAGTCTCGGGAAGGACCATGAGAAGCAGCCCCTTGAGCGCGGTCAACCAGCCCACTCCGGACACCAGCGTGGCCGCCACGCCTCGCCAGTGTTGATGAAGAGCAATGACGATGAGCCCCATGGGCAGGACAAACGCGCCAGTAAACCACGGCCACATGGGGTTCGCCTGGAACGTGGCAACCAGCGCTCGCAGCACCGTTGCGTGCGCGATAGCCGTGGCGGTGACAACGACGAGGTACGGGCCGATGACGCGGGCGAAAGTGCGCGTCCGGGCCTCGACTTGCGGTGCGGTGCTCATTGCCAGACCGCCATGTTGCGACTGACATGGATAGAGATACCCATAGGAGCATCCGACGCCATGCCGCGGCTCGGCACTAGGGACCGAAGTCCTGTGCGGTCGGGGCCTTCGTCAGCTTGCCGGACCGTCCTGCTGGGACGCCCGCCTGTGGTCAGGGGGCGTGCCCACTTCGCTAATTCTCGTGGGCCTTTTGCAGCCGCGCTATTTCGCCGCCCCACACCGACCGGGCGCCGGCATCGCCGATCCGGTAGATCTGGATCATCGATGCGATGCCAACGGCAAGCGCGACTATTATCGCGGTGGCATTGATTGCCACTCGGGGCTTTTCGGATCGGCGTTCGGTCAGGCGCAGGACGACCAATCCGATAGCGACGGCCAGCAGCGCGGCGGAGAAGTAGATCATTTGGCTGCCACGGTCGGCGTGCTCGCGCAGGATCGGACTGGGGCTGACCCTCAGGTCGTAGAGCCACTGCCCGGCGTAGGTGGTCATCGGCGTCAAGACCATTGTGGCGGCGGCCAATATCAGCGTGAGCCACAACAGCTGGCCGCGACGGGCGGCCGGCCAGATTGCGCAGAGAATCTCCAAAATGGCGGTCAGTGGCGCAAGCACCACCACGAAGTGCAGGAGTAGGGCATGAGCCGGCAGGCCGCCAATGATGTCCACGGAGCTCCTCGGCTAAAGATGCGTTGACTTTGTCTCGAGGCTTGGCGCTGATTGACGGCTCAGCCGCCGAGGCCCTTCTTGATGGCCGCGTCCTGCTTCTGGCCGACGTCGGTCACGAAGTCCGGTGGCGCGAGCATGTCATGCGGGCCATCGAATTCCAGCGTGACAAATGCTTTGCCCTCGGTGAACAGCAGCAAGGTCACACCCTTCGAACCGTCCGGGGAGTTACCCAACAAGGTCGTCCCGCCGGTGCCGACGCTGGACGGCTGCGACGTGGGGTTCTTGACGGTGTTCGGCTGTCCGCTTTTCGCGGCGTTCAACGCGTCCGCAGCAGCGGCGGGATCCGCGAGGACCAGGATGGTGTCTTTGATGACGCGACCGCCGTCGTCGGTGCTGAACGTTGTCGCGACGCCCGGTTGGCCATTCGGATTGGCGGTCGGCGGGCTGCCCGTGAACGGTATCGGTGCGTCGATATCGCTCGACTGGATCAACAGCCCGGCGTAGCCGCCCGGTTGCGCTGACGACGACGAAGAAGTCGGCGCTGAGCTGCGGTTACTCGTGGCCGTGCTGGCCGATCCGGACGTTGACGAGGGCGCCGTCGACTTGCCGGCGCAGCCGGTCACCGACACCGCCAGCGCTGTCGCCGCCGCCACGCCCGCGACCACCGTCTGAGAAATCCTCATGGCATCGTGCTCCCGTCCAGACCCTTCCGGCGACATCCGTTCGCCCGAATCGCACAGTACATCGCTTTGCGGCCGGAGCGTGTCACCGAAAGGCCTGGCGCGGTGCGCGCGCTATTCGAGTTGGTCGCGCAGGCAGCGCAGTGTGTTGGCCAGGATCCGCGAGACCTGCATCTGGGACACCCCGATTCGCTCCGCGATCTGGCTCTGCGTCATGGATTCGAAGAACCGCATGCGCAAGACGTCACGTTCGCGTTGGGGGAGTCCGTCCACCAAGACGCGTACCGTCTCCCGGTTGGTGATGTGCTCGATCTGTGGGTCGATGTCACCGACCGCGTCCGCGACCAGTCGGGGCGTGCCCGAGCTGTCGGCACCACGAGGCGCGTCCAGCGAATCCAGTCGATACGCATCGCCCGCGACGAGGCATTCGACGATCTCCTCGCGGGGAACCTCCAGCACCTGAGACAGCTCGCCGGCGGTGGGTGCACGCCCCAACTTCTGCGCCAAATCGGAAGTTGTCCTGCTGATCTGGACGTGCAGCTCGCGCAACCGGCGCGGTACGCGCATGCCCCAGCTGTAGTCACGAAAGTAACGCCGAACCTCGCCCATCATGGTGGGAACGGCGAACCCGATGAAGCTTGGACCCTTATCGGGGTCGAATCGGTTGACCGCGTTCATCAGTCCCAGACGCGCCACCTGGGTCAAGTCGTCAAGGCCTGCGCCGCGGCGGGCGAAGTGGCTGGCCACATGGTCGGCCAGGGGCAGGCATCGAGCCACGATACGTTCGCGTTGCCGGCTGTACTCGTGCGATTCGGCCGGCATTTGGCGGAGCGCCACGAACATCTCGAAAACGTCGTCGTAGGAGTCGTCGGATCGCGTGCTTGCAGGGCGGGCGGAATCCGGTCGAGTTATCACGTCGGTCATCGGCTAAAGCGCCTCCTCGGGACCCGACGCATCGCGTAAAGGTAGGCGCACGAACACAATCCCATTGCTGGCACACACCCCTTTGGTCATGCGTAGCGAGATAACGCGGATGTGCATCGTTGCCTCCACTGCACCTTCGACACAAGGTCGGGTTGCGGTATCCACAGCCCACGTGCTGCTAATGAGGGAGGTGACTCGGTTCCTATCGCCGGAGCCTTACTAAGCCCAGCAGCGGTGCGGCTGGCTGGCCGCTTTGAGCTAAACGGCGACAGGTCCATAAAGGACTTCAATGAAGATTATACGCCTGATTGCATGTGGCCGCGATCGCTGGCTCGGCGCCCGCTTTCACGTCTCACCCGACCGCAGTTCAGCGAACGTTCCAACCAGTGCCGTTCTGTCCCTACCCGACCGCTGGCTAACTCGGACGTCATCGGCTCGCCCGCTCCGCGTGGAGTTGGTCAGGCGGGCTGACGGCTCGACCGCGATCGGGGCTTTTCGGCCGCAGTTCTCATTTCTTCGTTCGCTGGGTACTGTCGGCTGATGTCGATGACTCGCGCCGAGTTCCCTGCCGCCGCTATATCCCCAAATGCTCTTGCCCGCAACATATTCCGGCGCCTCGCCCGGTGAGCGACCAGACCCTTCTGGCCGGGCGCGGCGCGGTGGTGTCCGGGGGCAGTCGCGGAATCGGACGCGCCGTCGCCGAACTGCTGTGCAGCCTGGGCGCGGGCGTGGTCGTCAACGGCCGTGACTCCGAGGCCGCGGAGGAGACCGTCGCCGCGATCAGGGGCCTCGGGGGACGAGCCACCGCGGTGGTCGGACCTGCCAACGAGGGGCGCATCGCCGGAGCCCTGGTCGACGAATGCATCAGCGTGTTCGGAACGCTGGACATCCTCATCAATTGCGCGGGGATCGCCGAGCCTGCCGGCTCGTCGATCCTGAACATCTCGCCGGAGGACTTTGACCACCTCATCGGTGCCCACCTGGGCACCGCCTTTCACACCTGCCGTGCCGCGGCGGAGGTCATGGCCCGGCAGGGGCACGGGGCGATCATCAACACCAGCTCGGTGGCGTTCCTGGGCGACTACGGCGGCACCGGCTACCCCGCGGGCAAGGGCGCCGTCAACGCATTGACGATGGCCATCGCGGCGGAGCTGAAAGGCTATGGTGTGCGGGCCAACGTGGTGTGCCCCGGCGCCAGGACACGGCTTTCCACGGGTGTCGAGTACGAAAGCCACATCGAGGACCTGCATCGCCGGGGGTTGCTCGACGAGATGACGATGCGCGCCTCGCTCGATAGCGCCCCGGCCGCCTTCGTGGCCCCCCTCTACGCCTATCTCGCAAGCGACTCGGCGCGCGACGTGACGGGCCAGATCTTCGTTGCGGCGGGCGGATTCGTCGGCAGCTTCGACCGGCCGACGCCGCGGGTACTGGGATACCGCGATCACCATGACGCCGAACCGTGGTCGGTCGGCGAGTTGCACGAGATGATCGGCGTCGCAGCGACAGGGCCATAAACACCGCCGGAGATCGACTCGGTCTCGACAGTCGGCCTAGGCTATCCCAGAACCGCAGGAGGGTGTATGACGATGCAGCCGAATCCGCTCGACCCAGTTGCCAGCGAACGCCTGTCGCATGCCGACAAAGTGTTCACCTCCGACCTCTCGATCAACGAGTTCGTGTTGCTGCATGGGGCCGGATTTGAACCGATCGAGCTCGTGATGGGTGTTTCGGTTTACCACGTGGGCTATCAGTTCACTGGCATCAGGCAGCAATCGGAACTGCCGGTGCTGACGGAAGCGACCTACCGTGCCCGCTGGAATGCGATGTCGCGCATGCAGGCTGAGGCCGATTCGCTGGGTGCCGACGGGGTGGTCGGCGTCCGCCTCGAATGGCGCCACCAGGGAGAGGGCGAGCACCTCGAGTTCATCGCCGTCGGTACCGCCGTTCGCTACACCCCGAAGCCGGGGGCCTACCGGCGGCCGAACGGGCAGGCGTTCACCAGCCACCTGTCCGGCCAGGACATGACGACGCTGCTGCGGTCCGGTTATACACCGGTCGCCTTCGTGATGGGCAACTGCGTGTTTCACGTTGCGGTGCAGGGGTTCCTGCGGACGCTCAGCCAGGTGGGGCGCAACGCCGAGATGCCGCAGTGGACGCAGGGCAACTACCAAGCCCGTGAGCTGGCGATGTCACGCATGCAGAGCGAAGCGGAGCGCGACGGCGCAAACGGCATCGTGGGCGTGCATTTCGCGATATCGAATTACGCGTGGGGACCTCACACGGTCGAGTTCTACGCCGCCGGGACCGCGGTGCGGCACAGCGGCGAGCCGCAGACCCTGACGCCGTCGTTCGTCCTCCCATTGAGCGATTGATGACCTTAGATCACGAGCGCGCCAGTCGCGCCATCGGGGCGGCCTTGGCCGGTCCCGGGGGTGTCGGCCTGGTCGTGAGGGTTTTCTGCGGTGTTCCGGGAGTGGTGCTGATTCCGGCGCGGCGGGGCTTGTTCCGGTCACAGCCGGAGCGGATCCAGATCGGCGACTGGCGATACGAAGTCACCGCCGACGGCCGCCTGAGCGCCGCCCACGTCGTGAACGCCGTCGTCCTGGCCGAGGAGGTCCTGGCCGCCGGCGCTGTCGGTCCGCACATCGCACGCGCGCTCGGGCAAGTGGTGAGCAGTTACGGCCCGACGATCATGCCCCACGTCGACGCGGCCCTGGAAATTCTTGAAACTGCGCCCCGCTACTGATCTATTCTCCCTAAAGGTGATTGGCGGTGAAATCGGCCGCCTGGTCGACCATTCCGGCCTCCACGTACCGCCGGTGCGCGGTGGGGTCTACGCCGCCGCCGCCGGTGCAGACGGGATCGCCCGGAACGCACAACTCGATGGTCTTGGGCTCGTACAGCGGGCCAACCGTTACCGGCGGCTCATTGATGACGCTCATGAACTGGCTGGACGGTTTCCCGAAGAGCGTTACCGCAGCAACGTGATTGGCGACCTCCGGCGGCATCGGCTGGAGCGACTGCATCAGGTGCGCCCCATCCGGGATTGCATTCGCGGTGACGAAACCCATCACGGCCGCCCCCTGCGAGTAGCCACCCAACACCATCTTGGTCCTGGGACAGGTGGCCGCCATGTGCTCGACGTGGGTGCCCGCGTCGGTGATGCCGTCGACGGCCGTCGGGAAGTCGGTCGTCGCCGGATAGTTGACCGGATACACGCCGACTGACTTGTCGCCGACATGCGAGCGAAGAGTGTCGACGAAACTCTGACCGACGCGCCCAACGCCGGGCGGCTCGGTGGTACCCCGGGCGAACACCACCTCCAGATCGGGGCACGGCCCGGCGGACGCGGACGGGACGGGTGTGCTCAGCAGCAGCGGTAAGGGCGCCACCGCAGCACAGAGGAGACCGCTGAGGGAACGTCGCTTCATGTGCGAAATTTTGTCACAGGGCGATAACGGACGCTCGGCAAGCGGCGCCGGCGAGTTGGTACAGCGGCCCGCCCCAACCTTCGAGGCGTCGACGTCATCGCAGGTCAGCGGCATAAATCATGAGCTTTTCCGACGGTACCCGGTGCGCGGGGGCTACACACCGCGTTGCCTGTGCAGAAGGGCGCCGACGGAGCGCAGGATGCCGCGGAACGTGTACACGGCGGCCACGATGCACAGCAGGATCAGCAGGACGAACATCGGCAGCCAATTGCTCCGGCTGTGATTGACATCCCACCAGATGATGGTGAACAACAGCACACAGAGCAAAAGCACCATGTCCCGCCAGCTGCCGCGATAGGAGAACGCGGCCCTGCGCAGTGCGCGACTCCTGTCGGAGGCGTCAACCAGGTCATCGACGCGTTCGTCGATGGTGCGCTGCAGATCGGCGCGCCTCTTGGAGGCATCCGGTGGCAGCCGGTCGAGCAGGTCCATGTCTTGCTTGATCATCGCCCGATAGTCCGGAGCCCGGAATTGACCGGCGGCGATGGCCAGCATTGCGCCACCAAAAACGGGCGCGCTGTTCAGCGCGATCTGTCCCAGACCCACCACGGTTGCTCCTACGGTCGTCGTCAACGTCGGCTTGTTGAGAATCGCCGAACTCAGGGAACGGATCAACCACCGAAATGCGGCGCGAGCCGGGCCGTCGCCCGACAAGCTGATGCGGATGTATGGTCATTGCCCGGCGCGGCGTCCAGCGCCTCTCAGGATGCCTTGAACGGGCGTCGGCGCGCGTGCGGCGGCGCGGGGCCCCGCAGCGGGTCCATCGCGCGCATGATCTGCGGGTAGGCGATCGCCGGCCCGATCCAGCGCATGAGATAGCGCCGCAGATCGGCACCGCTGCGCGGCGGCCGGCCCGGGTCGGCGAGGAAAGAGTGCAGCACCCGCAAGCAGAATTCGTTCAGTTCGTCCAGGCCTGCTTCGTCGAAACCGTACTTCTCCCAATCGATGTCGTAGCGGTGCAGCATCGACCGGCCGAACGCCAGCGCGGTATCGGAGATGATGGACACCTTCTTGCCGCCACGCTGACGCTGATTGAGCACGAATTCGACCTGGTTGTCCGAGGCCAGCTCTTCGATGGCGAAAGCCATGCCTTCGGTCATCGCCACGACCGGGTCGGTTACCCCTTTGAGATGGTCCGCCATGCGATCGAGGAACCCGTCGGCCGAGCGCATCGCGGTAGCCACCAGCAGCGCCTCGGTCCCGGGAAAGTAGCGATAGACGGTCTGACGTGTCACGCCCAGGGCCCGCGCCACGTCGGCGATCCGCATCGCGGAGCCGCGCTCATCGATGATCCTGTCGGCAGCATCGAGGATGCGCTCGATCGCCTCCTCGTCGGAGGCGGGCGTGTTCCCTGCCCAACCGTGGCTGCGCATGCGTCAGCGGACGGCCAGCGCGTAATCGATCAACCCCACGGCTGGATCATAGCCCCGATGAAGGCCGCCCCGGCGGCTCTTTGCCAACCATGGCAAGACGCTGTCGGCGCTATGTATGATCACCGGAGCGTGAACGTAGCGCCTGCGAGGCGCCAGCAGACCGCCCGCGACCGCGTCAGCCGTCTCCCGAGCGCAAAGCGAGCAGAAAGACCAACAATGCACTACGACACGGTGATTGCGAACGGCCGCTGGTTCGACGGAACCGGTGCGCCGTCGGCTCTGCGAAACATTGGTGTGCGCGACGGCCGCGTTGCGACCGTCAGCCCGGAGCCACTCGATGCGACGGGCGCCGACGTCATCGATGCGACGGGGCAGTGGGTAATTCCGGGCATGATCGATATCCACACCCATTACGACATTGAAACGCTCTGCGCGCCTGAGCTTTCAGAATCGCTGCGGCACGGTGTGACGACGGTGATGCTGGGATCGTGTTCACTGTCCACGGTCTATCTGGACAACGTTGATGCGGGCGACATCTTCGGCCGCGTCGAAGCAATTCCCAGGCGCTATGTCATCGAAAACCTCAACGAAGCACGCACGTGGAGCAACCCCATGGAGTATGTGGCCGCGCTCGAGCGGCTGAACCTGGGTCCTAACGTCGCGGCCTTCATCGGACATTCCGACATGCGGACCGCGACCATGGGCCTGGACCGGGCCACTCGGAAGGATGTCCGGCCATCTCCGGCGGAATTAGCGCGGATGGAGTGGATGCTCAACGAGGCGCTCGACGAAGGGTTCGTCGGGATGTCGTCACAGCGACTGCTTTTCGACAAGCTTGACGGTGAGGTCTGCAGGTCGCGTACCCTGCCGTCAACGTATGCCACGGCCCGCGAGCTGCGTCGCCTGAACGCCATTCTGCGGCGGCGCGACAAGATCTTGCAGTCCGGGCCGGACATCAAGAATCCGCTGTCGGTGCTGTCGCAACTGTTGACGTCGCTCGGGATTGGTCGGCGTCGGCTGAAGACCAGTTTACTGTCAGCCGCCGACATCAAAGCCTTACCGCCGGTCATCCACGTGATGGAGGCGCTCGCAAGGATGGTCAATGCCCTTGGCGCCGACTTCCGCTGGCAGCATCTGCCGGTGCCGTTCGAGGTGTACGCCGACGGGATTTCGTTGGTGGTCTTCGAGGAGTTCGGTGCGGGCGCTGCGGCGCTGCACCTGCAGGACGAGGTGGACCGCAACGATTTGATGCGCGACGAAGGATATCGCCGCTGGTTCCGCAAAGACTACGACAAGAAGTTTGGGCCGCGGGTGTGGCACCGCGACTTCTTCGACGCCGAAATCGTGGCCTGCCCCGATCAATCCGTGGTGGGCAAGTCGTTCGGACAGGTGGGTCTCGATCGAGGCGGCCTGCATCCCGTGGACGCCTTCCTCGACCTGGTGGTGGAGCACGGCGAGAAGTTGCGCTGGCGCACCACGATTTCCAACCACCGCCCCGAGTTGCTGAAAAGCCTCGCGCAGAGCGACACCGTCCAGATGGGCTTCTCGGACGCGGGCGCACACCTTCGCAACATGGCGTTCTACAACTCCGGGCTGCGCCTGCTTCGGCACGTGCACGAGGCCGACAAGCAGGGGACCCCGTTCATGTCGATGGAACGCGCCGTGCACCGGCTCACCGGCGAACTCGGGTCCTGGTACGGCATCGACGCGGGCACGCTACGGCAGGGAGACCGCGCCGACATCGTCGTGCTCAATCCCGACAAACTCGATGACTCTCTCGATCGCTACGCCGAGCACCCGGTGGAGGCGTACGGCGGGCTCCCCCGAATGGTTAACCGCAACGACGACACCGTCCGCGCGGTGCTGGTGTCGGGGCGGCTCGCGTTCAGCGCGGGTGAGGCCTCGCCCGCGCTCGGCAACGAAAAGCTCGGTCAGTTCCTGCGGGCCGGGCGCACATCCGGGACGCTGGCCACCCGGGGCATAGTGGCCTAGTGGCCCGGCGCGCGACCGAATTCAGGACGTGGACGCTCCCAGAATGAGGTTGACGGCCTCGTCGACCTGACCCGCGATCTCTGGAAAACTGACGAACCGGGCCGTCATCAGCGCGCCGGCGAACGTCATCTGCAGGGTGGACTTCACCGCGCGGGGCCAACCGGGGCCCAGCGCGGCGCCGATGCGCCTGGACACCTCCGCGCCGATTTGTTCCCGAAGTGGCTTCACTGCCGGGTCGTCGGCCATCAGAGCCGCGCCACAGGCCGCGGTGAGCTCCGGCTCATCGGCGACCACGACGGCCATGTCGCGCATAGTCGCGCTGACCCGGGCCTTGGTGGTGTCGTTGACGTCGGTATGCAGTGGCAGGTCGCGCAGGAAGCGCAGGTACACCGCCGCCACGAGCGCGCTTTTGGAGGGAAAGTAGGTGTATGCGCTTGCCGGTGACACCCCGGCACGCGTCGCGACCGTGCGCATGGTCAATTTCGCGTAGGACGATTCGCGGAGTTCTTCCAGTCCGGCATCGAGGACTTTACGGATCGTCTGGCCCGGCCGACGGTCCGAGCGGCGGGCTGCGCCGACGCCGGCGGGACCCACCGGGGAAGCCGCAGTTTTAGACACCGGTCCAGTGTAGAGAGAGGGGCGTCGTTAAGCCGGGATCGGCTTTAGGGTGGCGCCTATGGCGGAGGTTGACCGGCGTCGCTGGGATGAGCGGTACACGAACCACGGACCGCCGCCGGTGAGCGCGGTCGGGCCGCCGGAGATCTTGGCGCGCCACGCGGACCTGTTTCCCACCGAGGGAAGGGCTCTCGACCTCGCCTGCGGGCAGGGAAAGGCCGCCGTCTGGCTCGCCCGGCGAGGGCTCGAGGTTTGGGGATTGGACATCTCTGCGGTCGCCGTAAGTCAGGCACGGGATCTGGCGCGTCGCAGTGGCGTCGGGAATCGTTGCCGCTTCGACGTCGCCGACTTGGATGACGGCCTGCCGGCGGGCCGGCCCGTCGACGTCGTCCTGTGCCATAAGTTTCGTGACCGCAGGCTCGACCAAGCGATGCTCGGACGCCTGAAACCGGGCGGCCTGCTGGCCATCGTTGTGCTCAGCGAAGTCGGAGCGGCGCCGGGGGCATTTCGCGCGACGCCCGGCGAGCTGCCGGCGGCGTTCCCCGGCCTCGGTCCGCTCGCCGCCGGCGAAGGGCGGGGTTACGCCTGGCTGCTGGCACGGGCATGATCTCTCGCGACGAATCGCCTTCCGGTGAGCGGTGATTCGATGGCTGTCAGGTGCCCATCGCATGGCGCGCGGCGCCAAGAGTAAGGTCTCGGGCATGGAGCGTCGCGTGCTCGAAGCGGTCATCTACGAACGCGAACCGCCGATTGCGCGGATTATCTTGAATCGAGTTGACAAGGCCAACACCAAGGACGCGGTCCTGGTCACGGAGGTCGACAATTGCCTGCACGAGGCCGACCACGACAAGGAGATCAAGGTCGTCATCCTCAAGGCCAACGGCAAAGGCTTCTGCGGTGGACACGTGGCCCGCTGGGGCCCCGACGAAAACCCGTACCCGGATTTCGGGAACACGTTCGAGGACCTGTACAAAGGCACCGCCGATCTGTTTCTGTGGCCGACGTTGTATCTGTGGGAGTTTCCCAAGCCGACGATCTCGCAGATCCACGGCTACTGCATGGGCGGCGGGATCTATCTCGGGCTGCTGACCGACTTCTGCGTGGCATCCGAGGACGCGTATTTCCAGATGCCGCTTGCCCAGAGCCTCGGGGAACCGGGCGGGCACACCATGATCGAGCCGTGGCTGCTGATGAATTGGCACCGCACCATGGACTGGTTGCTGCTGGCGCCGACGCTGTCCGCACAGCAAGCACTGGACTGGGGTCTGCTCAATAGGGTGGTCCCGCGCGAGGACCTCGAAGACACCGTCGAGGAAATGGCACGCAAGATCGCCCAGATCCCGTTGACCACGCTGATGGCGGTGAAAAACAACGTGAAGCGCGCCTGGGAATTGATGGGCATGCGGGTGCATCTGCAAGTCAGCCACATCTTGACGAACATGGTCGGCGCCGCCTCCGATGTTCAGGCGCGGCGGGCCGAACTCAAACAGTCCGGCATGAAGCCACGCGAATTCGTCGACCGCGACCAAGAGCACGCTCCGCCGGCGTGAAGCCGGCTTCACGCTCGGCCGGACCCACGCCTGGCTAGCGGCTCATCTCGCCGGCGACTCGGCGCCCGGCGGCGTGCCGCGCGGCGACATAGCCGAACACCATCGAGCTGGCGATGCTGGCGCCGGCGCCCGGATACGTTCGCCCCATCACCGTCGCGGTGGTGTTGCCGGTGGCGTACAAGCCCTCGATCACGCGGCCCTGCTCGTCGAGGACCTGTGCGTGTTCGTTGGTGATGACGCCCCCACACGTCCCGACGTCCGCGGGGAATACCCGTGTCGCGTAATACGGCGCGCGGTCCAGCGGGCCGACCGCGGCGTTCGGCCGATGCCCGGGGTCGCCGAGGCAATCGTTGTAGGCCGACTGGCCACGTCCGAAGTCCGGGTCCAGGCCCTTGGCGGCGAACTTGTTGAACCGCTGGATCGTCCGCGCCAACTCCTCGGCGGGCAGGCCAGTCTGGCGGGCGAGGTCCGCGATGGTGTCGCCTCGTTTGACCGCGCCGGTTGCGATCAGCTCTGGCGGCAGCTGCTTATCGCGCTGCAAAGGTTTCAGTGGATTCGTACTCGTGACGTATCTGCGCACGTAGCCGTCGTCGAAGACCATCCAGCACGGCACCGCCTTGTTCGCGTACATCGCCTTGCCAACCTCGACATACGAGTTCGACTCGTTGCAGAACCGGCGTCCGGTCGAGTCGACGTAGATGGCACCGGGGCGCTGCCGGCCCGACCCGAGCGACGCGGCCGCGGCGCCGCCGTTGGCGATGAAAACCGAAGGCAGCCACCACGCTTCGTCGAGCAGATCGGTCTTCGCGCCCAGCCGCATGGCCGCCTGGAGCACCTCACCGGTGTCGCCGGCGTTGGCAATCGACCACTTCGCCTCATTGGGTTGGTCACCGCTGTACCGGCGGCGCATCTCCGCGTTGTGGCCGAAACCGCCCGCGGCCAGCAGGACCCCCTGGCGCGCCTCGACGTTCAGCGACGCGCCGTCGCGGCTGACGCGGACCCCGGCGACCCGTCCGTCTTCGACAATGAGATCTTCCATCGCCGCGTCCGTCCACAGCGGAGGGCGACCGTCACTCAGGTCGATCAGCGCCTTAAGCATCTGGGCGATCAGCGAGGCACCGTTGGTGAGGATCCGCCGACGACGGATTCGCGCGGTCGCGGTGCGCAGGAAGACCCGGGTGGCCACGGCGAACGCGCGCGGCGAACGGTTGAAGTACTGGACCGAGCGTAGCTCGTTGGTCAGCACCACGAAGCCGTAGTTCTTGGCCAGCGGCGGCTGCACTTTGTCCTTCCAGCTGCCCAATTGGGCGGCGTCGAAGGGCACCCCCTCGACGGCGCGGCCGGATTGGTTGCCCCCCTTATGGTTCGGGTAGTAGTCGCTCCAACCGTCGCACCGGATCAGTCGGACGCCCTTGCGGACGAGGAAATTGATCATCTCGTAGCCCGCGGTGAGGAACATTTCGCGGCGCTCGGGCGAGGACGCTGCGCCGACGTCGCCGACCACGTCGACCAGGTAGGCCAAGCCGTCGTCGTGCGAGTCGGTGATGCCGTCCGCGCGCATCAGCGGGTTGTTTGGCAGCCACACGATGCCCCCCGACAGGCCCGTGGAACCTCCTACCAGGGCCTGCTTTTCGATGATCAGCGGCTCGAGCCCACAGTCGATGGCTGCCAGACCGGCGACCATGCCGCCCCCTCCGCTGCCCGCGATGACCAAGTCAACCGAGCGGTCCCACCGGGTGCTCATCGTGCCTCCCCGGAGAAGCCTGCGGTGAATCCGAGGTCGGCGATGGGCACGTCGATGGTGGTGTTGGTCTTCTGGATCGCCGGGACGAGCGCGTCGTGGGGCAGGCCGGACAGGAACCCGTCGACGACGCGTTCGAAGTTCGAGATGAGTCCTTCGATCCGGTCCGACAGGCGCATGTACTCGAAACCCTTGCAGTGCAGACCCTTTTGTTGTCGGGGCAAGTTGGAGAAATCCTGGGCGGGGATCGGCGGCCAGCGCGGGTCGTCGGGCGCCATGGGCTGCGGTGGCGTGGGCCTGCCGGCGGAGGCGTTTTCGGGAAAGCGCGTGAGCGACCAGATCTCGAACAGCGTCTCCTCGGGGCCCAGCGGACGGATCCGATAGGACGACCCGCTGCTGTAGGTCGGCAGGATGAAGTAATGCGGGAAGCAGAACCCGATCGCGTCCGTGATCCCGCGGCGGACCAGCTCGTTGAGGTCGGGCATCTCGCTGCCGCGGGCGCGATGCCAGCCGACGACCGCGTCGTTGAGGGCAGCGCGCCAGGCGGCCATCGCCTCGGCCGGATCCGGCGGCAGCTCGATGGTCTGCAGGCCCTCGGCGATGCGGATGTCGTTCTCGTGGGTCATGCCGCCCATGCCGGTGCCGAGCGTCCGCATGAAGTACAGGCTGCTTGCGACGACGGGATGCACCGCGGCGGGGGGAGCGGCGGCCTGCGCGGACGGCAGCAGTTGGGGATGCGTCTGCGGGACGTGGTAACCCTCCATGAACGCCCCCATCGCCAGCTTCCAGTTCACCGGGAGCCGGCACGACTGCCACCACTCGACGCGCAGCGACTCCACCTTCCAGGCCTCATAGGTCGATGCGAACGGCTCGAGGCAGTCGCGCAGCTTGGGCGCGCCGTCGTCGAGGTTGATCCACGCGCACCCGCCCCAGAGCTCGCAACGGACCGCAACGAGTTCGAGATCGTCCGGGCACACGCTGCCCTCGGCGAACACCTCCGGCCTCGCCACGAAGGTGTTGCGTCCGTCGATTCCCCAGCACCAGCCGTGGAACGGGCACACGAAGGTCCGTCGAGAACCGCTGCCTTCCACCAGCTTTACGCCGCGATGCCGGCACGCGTTGTAATACGCCCGCACGTTGTGGTCGTCGACTCGGACGACGATGATCGACTGGTCGAGGATCTCGTACTCCACGTAGTCACCCGGCTTGGGGATCTCCTCGAGGCGACACGCCATCTGCCACACGCGGGGCCAGAGCATCTGGGCTTCCAGCGCGTAGAACTCCGGGTCGTAATACCGCTGCTTGGGAATCCGGTCCGCGGTCTGCACCGCCCAGGGCACCGGCAGCGGCGTCCAGTTCACATCGGTCCGCGCCGAACCTGTTTCTACAGCCATTGCGCCATCCTTCGTCGGCTCATACGATTCGCGACGCCCGTCCCTGCCAGTAACGTTCGCGGACACGCCTCTTGTAGAGCTTTCCGTTCGGGTCCCGCGGCAACTCCGGGTCGAAATCGACCGTGCGGGGGCACTTGTAGCCGGCCAGGTGGCTTCGGCAGTACGCGATGAGCTCGGCCTCGAGGTCGGGGCCGGGTGTGGCGCCGTCGGCCGGTTGCACGACGGCCTTGACCTCCTCACCGAATTCGTCGTTGGGAACGCCGAACACCGCCGCGTCTGCCAGCTTGGGATGCATGACCAACAGGTTCTCCACTTCTTGGGGGTAGATGTTCACACCACCGGAGACGATCATGAACGTCGACCGGTCGGTCAGGTACATGTATCCGTCCTCGTCGATGTAGCCCACGTCCCCGAGGGAACGCCACCCGCGTTCGTTGGACACCGACGCGGTCTTGGCGGGATCCTTGTAGTACTCGAAGTCGGGCCCACCTTCGAAGAAAAGCTCGCCGGACTGCCCGACCGGAAGCTCGCTCCCGTCCTCGCCCACCACGTGCACCGGCGACATCGGTTTGCCCACCGAACCGGGGTGGGCCAGCCACTCCTCGGGGCCGATCGTGGTGCCAGCGAATCCCTCTGTGCCCCCGTAATATTCGTGGATGATGGGGCCGAACCACTGCATCATCCGGTGCTTGACATCCACCGGGCAGGGGGCGGCCGCGTGAATCACGCACTGCACGCTGGAGACGTCATACTTTCGCCGGATCGCCTCGGGCAGCTTGAGCATCCGCACGAACATCGTCGGCACGAATTGGGCGTGCGTGACGCGGTGGGTCTCGATCAGCCTTAGCACGGTCTCGGCGTCGAACTTGGGCATGATGATCGACGCCGCGCCGACGCGATGGACCGCCATGGTGTAGTTCACCCCAGCGGCGTGGTAGAGCGGCGCGGGGGAGAGGTACACGCTGGACCGGCTCATCCCGTACCGGTGGGTCAGAGCCATCTCCAGGACTGCCTGGGCCCAGGAACCGTTGCCGTCGAGCGGCAGCGGCCGCCGAACGGCCTTGGGCCGTCCCGTCGTTCCCGACGAGTACAGCATCTCCGAGCCGTCCGACAACGGCGCCGCATCACCCGCCGCCGCGAGGACGTCCTCGTACGCGCACCAGCCGGGGAGGCTGCCGCCGACTGCGATGTGGATGTCGACTTTTGAGTTGGCCTCGAGCAGGTGCTGGGCCAGTTCGGGCATCGAGGCGTCCGTAATATCCAAGAACACCGCCTTGGCGTCGGAGTCGTCGATGACGTACGCGACTTCCTCGGGCGTGAAGTGGGTGTTGACAGGGGTGTAGTAAAGCCCGGAAAGCTGGCATCCCCAGGTGATTTCAAAGAACTCCGGCCGGTTCGGCAGGACCAGGGCCACACCGTCGCCGCGGCGCAGCCCGGCAGCGTGCAGCAGCGCGGCGACACGTTGGCTGCACGCGTACAGCTCGGAGTACGACTCGGAGTAGGAAAAAGTGCCGCCGTCCGCGACGATGAGGGCCGGCGCATCGTCGGCCCCGGCGGCGTGATCGGCGATGTTCACCGAGAGAACCCCGGACAGGCCTACGTGCTCGCTGCGCCGTCGGTCGACGCGGCCGCGGCGGCCTGGCGCCGGGCTTGCTCCGCCGGCAGCACCTTGTCCTTGAACACTGTCTGAATCAGCTGCTGCACATCTTTGCTGATCGACGCGAGCGCGACGAGGTCGTTGGAGCTCTGCCAATGCACCCGCATGCCCATCAGCTCCCAGGCGCGCTTGAGGTTGGCCTTGGTCGCCAGCAGCGTCGTCATCGGCGCCTGCGCGATGTGCCGGGCGATGGCCTCGACCCGGTCGTTGAGTTGGTCGCGCGGGACCACCTCGTTGACCAGACCGTATTCCAGCGCCTTCTTCGCGTCGACGACCTCGGCGAGGTACAGGTAGTACGCCGCGCGTCGCCAATTCATGAAGACCCATGGCTCGATCGAGCACTCGCCCGAGGGCATCCCGAAGCCCTGCAGCGGCGGGTAGGAGAAGTACGCGTCCTCCGAGGCGATGACGATGTCGGTGGTCAGCCCGTAGTGCGTGCCCCCGCCGACGCAGTAGCCGTGCACCTGGGCGATGGTCGGCTTGGAGAACTCCCACAGGTTCAGGATCGGCTTGACGAACAAGTCGGTCTGCGGCTTCCACGGCGTGCCCATGACCCTGGCGCCCTCCACGAACGCCGGGTAGTCGACCGCGTTGTTGCCGATGGCATGCCCGGAGCAGAAGCCCTTGCCGTTGGCCTTGAGAATCAGGACCTTGATGTCGTAGTCACGGTCCGCGTCCAGCAGCGCCGCGTCGACTTCCTCGGCCAGCTTCTGGTCCTGGGCGTTGGCCTTCTCCGGCCAGTTGAGCGTGACGCGCGCGATGGGGCCCTCTTTTTCGTAGATGATTCTTTCGCGGGTCTCGTTGAGATCCATACGCTTTCCCTTTCGCTATCCGGTGGTGATGACGCCGATTTGGGCGCCGATGTCGTAAACGGTCCCTACCTGGCCAGTCCAGTGCACGATGCCCGACTTTCCGGCTTGGATCTCCTGTTCTACCTTCTCGGTGGCGATCACGTAGATCGGCGTGCCCTCCTCGACATGCTCGCCGGCATCGACCAGCAGGCCGGTCAGCTCGGCTTCCGCGATGGCGACCGACACCCGCGGGATGCGAATGACGAAGTCAGCCAAGAACGTTGGCCTTGGCATCGAAATTCAGGGTGCGCTGCGCTGCCGCGACGATCCTGGCCGGTGACGGGTACACCTGCGCCTCGAGCGCGGGCGCGGCGGGGTTGGGGACGAACCGGGCGCCCACCCGTTCGACGGGTGCGGCGAGTTCGCCGAAGAGTTCGGCTTGCAGGATCGCGGCGATCTCGGCTCCCGGGCCGGCGAACTGGACGGCGTCGTGCACGATGACAACCCGCCGTGTGCGGCGGGCAGATTCGACGATGGTGTCGACGTCGAGTGGCACCAGGGTGCGCAGGTCGACAACCTCGGCGCTGACGTCCTGATCGTGCAGGGTGGCCGCCGCCGCAAGCGCATCGTGGACGCTGCGTCCGTAGGCGATCAGCGTCACGTCCGTGCCCGGCCGTTTGATATCGGCCTGGCCCAGCGGAATTGAGAATCCCGGCTGCAGCGGGACCGGCCCCTTCTTGCTCTGCAACCGGATCGTCTCGATGAACAGACAGGGATCCTCGTCGAAGATCGCCGCTGTCAGTAGGCCTTTGCCGTCGCGCGGGGTGGAGGGCACTATCACCTTCAGCCCGGGGATGTGCATGAACCACGCCTCGAGGCTCTGGGAGTGTGTGGCCCCGGTCGCCAGTCCGGCGTAGACCTGGGTGCGGATGGTGATGGGCGCCGTCGTTCGGCCGGCCGTCATGAACCGCAGCTTGGCGGCGTTGTTGATCAGCTGGTCGGCGGCGATGCCGATGAAGTCCATGATCATGATCTCGGCGACCGGCAACATCCCGTCGATCGCCGCTCCGATCGCGGCGCCGACGATCGCGGCTTCGGAGATGGGCGTGTCCAGCACCCGGTCGTTGCCGTGCTTCGTCGACAACCCGGCCGTCGGCCCCGACGCGCCGGGATCGGCGATGTCCTCGCCGAGCAGGAACACCCGGTCGTCGGCCTGCAGCGCCTCGTCGAGCGCGAGGTTCAGCGCCTCGCGCATCGTCATCTCTCTTTCGTCCATCACCTACACCGCGTCCATCAGCTACACCGGGAACCTGATCGGGCTGGCATAGACGTCGCGGTCGAGTTCGTCGACCGACGGCGACTCCGCTCCCACGACCGTCTCCAGGGCCTTCTCCACCGCCGCCGACGCCTCGCTGTCGATGCGGTCGAGTTCGTCCTCGGTGCAGATGCCGGCCTCGGCGAGGTGGTTGCGGAATCGCGGCACCGGGTCGGCCGCCATCGCCGCGGTCAGCTGATCCTTCGGGATGTAGGGCATCCGGTCACCGAAGTAGTGGCCGCGGAAGCGGAAGGTGACGCACTCGAGGAAGGTGGGCCCGCCGCCGCTGCGCGCCCGCCACAGCGCGTCGTCGAGCGCCGATTTCACCGCCAGCGGGTCGTTGCCGTCGACGCGGACGCCGGGCATCCCGTAACCGGCCGCCCGTTCGGCGACGTGCTCGAGCTTCATGGTGTCCGAGGTCGGCGTCATCTCGGCGTAGAGATTGTTCTGGCAGACGAAGACCAGCGGCAGATCCCATAGCGCGGCCATGTTGGCGGCCTCGTGAAACGAGCCGGTGTTGGTCGCGCCGTCGCCGAAGCTGACGACCGTGACGCGATCGATGCCCTTGCGCTTGCCGGCCATCGCCAGCCCCACGGCCACCGGCGGCCCGGCCCCCACGATCCCGGTCGACAGCATGACACCTTTGTCGGGATTGGCGATGTGCATGGTGCCCCCCTTGCCGCGGCTCGCACCGACGATGCGCCCCAGCATCTCGCCGTAGATCTCCTCGAGCGGGACACCCTTGCCGATGAGATCGTGCAGCCCGCGGTATGTCGTGACCAGTTGGTCGTCGGGTCGCAGACAGACACCCATCGCCGCGGCGATGGCCTCCTGACCGCGCGACGGCCAGTACACGCACATGAATTCCCCGGTGCCGATGCCCTTGCTGAGCCGATCGTCGGCCGTCTTCATCAGGACCATCAGTTCGTACAGGCGACGCTCGACGTCAGGCGCGGAATGGCCACAATCCACCGAGCTCACCGAGTCCCTCCAGTTCCGTTGCGCGGCAATCCGGTTCATCCCCCCGACCAGGGCTTGACCTTGAGGAAGCCGCCCGCGTCGACGCGCAACTGCTGCCCGGTGATGTAGCGCGCCGCGTCGGAAGCCAAAAACAGCACCGCCTCGCTGATGTCCTCCGGCTCCACGTAGGGGATCGGCATCGCCTGCACCACGGGGAAAACCGGTTCGGCATCAGCGCGGGTCGGATCCTTCAGGTCGGGCCGAAAGGCCCGGTACATCGGTGCGCTGTGCAACATGTCGGTGTTGACATTGGTGGGGTGCACCGCGTTCATGCGGATAGAGAACGGAGCCAGCGCCAGGGCGAAGTCGTTGACATAATGCGCGGCAGCGATTTTCGCGAACGCGTAGCCGGCTCCGCCTGGCCCGCCGTCGATGCCGGTGGTGTTCATCGACGACATGAAGGCCGCGTTGGACCCGATCACGATTATCGACGCGCCGGCCTGCAGATGTTTCAGGCTGGCATGCACCAGGTTCAGCACGCCGACCAGGTCCACGTCGACCGCGTCGGCGAACGCCTGGGGCGGCAGGCCGGCGGTGAGCGGGCAGATGCCGGCGTTGGCAACCACGATGTCGAGGTGGCCGAACTCGGCCGCGCCCTGGTCGATGGCCGCGGCCAGGGCGACGCGGTCACGAACGTCGGCAATGGCTGTGAGCGCGCGCTGCCCCTCCTTCTCGACCAGGCGCGCCGTCTCGTCGAGGTCCTCCGGCCGGGCCAACGGATACCGGTTGGTCTCGATGTCCGCACACAGATCCACCGCAATGATGTCGGCGCCCTCCGCGGCCAGCGTTCGCGCGTGGGAACGCCCCTGACCGCGCGCGGCCCCGCTGATCACGGCCACCTTGCCCGTCAC
Source organism: uncultured Actinomycetota bacterium (assembly GCA_963785625.1). Lineage (GTDB taxonomy): Bacteria > Actinomycetota > Actinomycetes > Mycobacteriales > Mycobacteriaceae > Mycobacterium. The sequence goes on from CAWAWC010000008.1 coordinate 194,804, forward strand.
CCTGCCCATCGTCCGCCCTCCGTCACTGTTCCGATACGGACGATCCACGTTGAAGCGCAGGGGAATTCGCTACCGCATCGGCCGTCGCCCTGGGCGCCCACGAACGCGCTCACCGCATCGGGGATCGGGATCGGTCCAATGGTCGGCTCCATCGCATCTCTTCCGCGAAAAAACTGCGCGTGGGCTGCAGCCGGGCTTTCGATATCCCCCAGGGTAACTAGAATACTTAAAATAGCAAGGAAAATGGACCGCCCCAGGGGGTTGCGATGTCTGGCGTGCTCAACGGTGTCCGGGTTGTCGAGTTGGCCTCGTGGACGTACGTACCGTCGGCCGGTGCCGCATTGGCGGACTGGGGCGCCGACGTGATCAAGGTGGAGGGCGTCGCCTCGGGTGATCCCGGGCGCGCGCTGGTCGTCGGTGGGTTCACGCGCGAGGCGGCCCGCCCGGACGCCGACTTCATCCTCGAGCTCGGCAACCGCGGCAAGCGCAGCATCGCGATCGACATCAAGTCCGAAGTTGGGCGCGACTTGTTCGGGCGACTCCTGGCAACTGCAGATGTGTTCCTCACGAACTGGCTGCCCGGCGCGCTGGAGCGGGCCCGACTGACCGTGGCCGATATCCGTTCGTTCAACCCCAAGATCATCATCGCGAGGGGCACGGGACTCGGGGTGCGCGGCCCGGATCGCGACCGGGGTGGGTTCGACGCCGCTACCTACCTGGCGCGCGGCGGTGTCGCGTACACGCTGACGCCGTTCGGATCGGAGACACCTGCCGTCCAGGGCCCGGCGTTCGGGGACCTGCAGGGTGGGGCGACGCTGGCCGGCGGCGTGTGCGCGGCGCTGTTTCACCGGGAACGGACCGGGGAGGCGACGATCGTCGATTCCTCGCTGCTGGCGCAGGCGATGTGGGCGATCGCGCCGTCGATCTGTGCGGCCGATTTTTTCGATATCGACGGGATCCCGGGAGCACCGCCCGGATTGGCCATCAATCCACTGGTGAACCGGTACAAGACCAAAGACGGCAGGTGGATCCAGCTCGTCTTCCTGCAGCCCGACAAATTCTGGGCTGGCTTCTGCCGGCGCATGGGCTTGGCGGAGCTGGCAACCGACGAGCGGTTTGTCCCGTCGAGCAACCTGATAGCCAACGCGGCGGCCGCGACCGAGATCCTGACCAAGACATTCGCCGATCATGACCTCGCGCACTGGCAAAAGGCGCTCGAAGACGAACCCGGGGTGTGGGGCGCGCTGGCGACGCCGCGGGAAACTCTGAACGACCCGCAAGTCGAACCCAATGGCTACGTGGTGACCAACGTCGACGACCATGGCGAGAGATACCGGATTGTCGCCGCGCCCGTTCAGTTCAACGAAACTCCGCCGGATCCCGCGCGGGCACCAGAGCACGGCCAGCACACCGAGGAAATCCTGCTCGAACTCGACGTCGACTGGGATGACATCGCCCGGGCGAAGGACCTCAAGGCCATTCTTTGAGGCCGGCGTGAGGTCCGGTGTCGTCTCCAGCCCGCCTTGGGGGCGGCGTGGCGCGCACGGCGTTCATGTCCAGCGCTTTGACCTGCGTGATCAGGTTCTCCAGCATGGCTGAGGGCATCCCGCCGGGCTGGCTGTAAACCAGCAGGCCCGGCCTGCGTGTCGACCTTGGCGTGCACGACATCGGGATGCGTCCGTGACGATCGTCCGTACAAGGGCGCGAAGGCCTGACAGGGCCAGCAGTACCCGGCCATATACCCATTGGGGTATATTTGGAATGGCAAGTTATACCCCCCTGGGTACTATGGAGCTACACCCGAAAACACAGCGAGACGGAGGACCCAGTGATTGGTGACGAAGACAGCATCGCCGCGGTGTTGAACCGGCTGCGGCGCGCGCAGGGGCAACTTGCGGGAGTGATCTCGATGATCGAGCAGGGCCGCGACTGCAAGGAGGTCGTCACGCAGCTCGCCGCGGTTTCGCGCGCCCTCGACCGCGCCGGGTTCAAGATCGTGGCGACCGGATTGAAGGAATGCGTCACGGGCAAGACGGCGGAGGGTGCGGCACCCCTGAGCGAAGCCGAGCTGGAGAAGCTGTTCCTGGCGCTCGCCTGAGCACGTACGGAAAGACCTGGACACGAAGGAGAAGTTGACATGAATCTGGGAATCTCGACCTCGCTGCATACGTCCTTCGACGACGCCGTCACGCGGACCCGCCAGGCGCTGGCCGAGCAAGGGTTCGGTGTACTGACCGAAATCAACGTGAAGGCCACCCTGAAGGCCAAACTCGGCCACGACATGGAGGACTACCTGATCCTCGGCGCCTGCAACCCGCCGCTGGCGCATCGCGCAATCGATGCCAACCGCCAGATCGGCTTGCTGCTGCCGTGCAACGTCGTCGTCCGCACCGACCCCGACCACGCGGGCACCGTGCTGGTCGAGGCGATGAACCCCGCGATGCTCGTAGAGGTCACCGGCGAGCCTTCGCTGCGTCCGGTCTCCGAGGAAGTCACCGGCAAGCTGCAGGCGGCCATCGACTCGCTCAGCCGCACCGCACCGGTGGCCGCCGGCGAATAACCGCAGTGGCCGCTCAGCACAGCGGTCGCGCGCGAGAGAACCCTAGGGAACAGGAAGAGTACTTCGATATGTCAGACGAACAGCATCATCACCAGGTCCTCGAAGACCTACTGCCTCAGCACCGTGCACTGCGCAAGCAGATCCCGGACGTCTACAAGGGTTTTGCAGAACTCAGCAGCGCCGCCCTCGCCGAGGGGGCGCTCAGCCGCAAGGTCAAAGAACTGATCGCGATGGCGATCGGTGTCGTGGAGGGGTGCGACGGGTGCATCGCGTCACACGCCAAGGCGGCCGCACGCGCCGGTGCCACTCCGGAGGAAGCCGCCGAGGCGATCGGCGTCACCTTCCTCATGCACGGCGGACCGGCCACCATCTACGGCGCCCGGGCCTACACGGCGTTCTGCGAATTCGCCGACGCGACGGCGCCGCAGCCGTCGTAAGGCTCCCGCTCGGCGCACGGAGGCGCGTCTTGGGGCGGGCGACGAATGGCACTATCTGTGAGGACCAAAGTCCTTGTGTGCCAATCACCTGCTGACCTTTGCGACCGCCCGCCGTAGGTTAATACCGGGAGCGATAGATGACTTCATTCATGCGCGCGAGCGACGCCTTCACATGGGCGATGGAAACGGATCCGCGGCTGCGATCGACCGTGGTGAGCGTGGTGTTGCTGGATCGGTCCCCGGACTGGGATGAGGTCCGCGAACGTTTCGACTTGATCAGCCGCAAGTTGCCGATGTTTCGGCAGCGGGTGGTGGAAACGCCGCCGCCAGCCCCGCCCCGCTGGGAGTACTACCGCGACTTCGAGCTGGACTACCACGTGCGGCGAGCGGTTGCCCCCGCGCCCGGCACCCTCGACGCCGTGCTCGAAATGGCCCGGGTGGCCGAGATGCAGCACTTCGACCGGGCCCGGGCGCTCTGGGAGACCACGTTGGTCGACGGCCTCGAGAACGGTGGCGCGGCCATGATCTGCAAGTTCCACCACGCCCTCACCGACGGGATCGGCGGCGTTCAGATTGCGATGAACCTGTTCAACCTTTCCGAAGACGCCTACGAGCACGAACCGCTGCCGCCCGAGCCGGACGTGTCGAACCCGTTCCCATTGAGCGGCTACCGCGACTCCTGGCGGTACGACGCCGGCTTGCTGGGTAGCGCCGTCGCGGGCGCGGTCAAGTGGGCTCCGCGCCTGATGTACGCCGGCATGCGGCGCCCCGTCGCCACGGTCCGATCGGCGGCGGCTACTGCGGCGTCGGTCTACCGGACCGTTCGTCCGATCAACCGACCCGGTTCCCCATTGGTGACGGAGCGCGGCCTGACCAGGCGGCTGGGCGTGCACGAGGTGTCGATGCCGCTCCTGCGGGAAGCGGCGCACCGATACGGCGGGACGCTGAACGACGCATTCGTCGCCGGGGTGGCAGGTGGGCTGCGCCGGTACCACGAGAAGCACGGGATCGCGGTGGGCGACCTGCACCTGACGATGCCGATCAGCCTGCGGACGAAGACCGACGACATGGGTGGCAACCGGATCACGCTGATGCGGTTCGACGTGCCGGTGGGCGAGGCCGACCCGGCTGCGCGGATCCGGGCCATCCATCTGCGCACCGGCGCGCTACGCGACGAACAGTCGCTGCCCTACACGCAGGTGATCGCCGCGGCGCTGAACCTGATGCCGCGGTGGTATATCGGTTCGATCCTGCGCCACGTCGACTTTCTGGCCAGCGACGTGCCGGGGGTCCCGGTGCCGGTCTTCCTGGGCGGTGCCCCGGTCCGCGTCCAATACGCCTTCGGTCCCACCATTGGCGCGTCGGTCAACGTCACGCTGCTCACGTATGTCGACACCTGCGCTCTGGGCATCAACGTCGACACCGCAGCGATACCCGACTTCGACGTCTTCCACGACGCGCTGGTCGCGGGGTTCGACGAAATACTCTCGTTGGCAGGCTAATCCGTGACCAGCGGCACCGAGTCTTCGGTCGCCAAGAGCACAACATCCAGCGAAACGGCAGGGTGACAACCAATCCCGAAACGGTCACAAGCGCATATCGATATGTGCCCACGGTCTGGCACAACGCGATGAATCGGCAAATCATGGCATAGGGCGCCTTTTGAGGATCCACAGCCGCGACGATGCGCAGGACACGAATTCCTCTTCCGCTGTTCCAGTTGCGGATTTCGCTACGGCGCGCCAGGAGGTAACCACAGCATGATGGCGAACTGGGTTCCCGCCCAGACTTCGTGCGGCCCGAACTCCGGTCGCATCCTCGACACCGCGCGGGGCATCCTCATCGGACTTCGTCGATGCCCCTCGGATGTCGCCTTCGACGAATTACACAGTGCCGCAACCCGTCACAAGGTGCCGGTATTCGCGATGGCCTGGGCGCTGGTGCATCTCGCCGGCGACGGCGAGGAGACACCCAGCTTCGTCGATGCCCAATCCGCGGCCCGTCAGGAGTGGGGTTCGCTGTTCGCCAGGCCGGCCGCCATGAGCTGCTGAGTTGGCGCGGCCGGGGTCCTTTGGGGGGTACCGCGGCCGTCGCCAACTCAGCTACAGTCGAACCCCTCGCCAGTCGCTGTACAGTCGCTATTGGGCGGCGCACCGGATCGGTTCCGCCAGAATGTTGTTTAGGTACGGCTCAGGCTGACCGGCGCCCACAGGTCGACGGGTACCACTTGTTCCGCCCGGCCCTCGGGTCCGAGCAGCCGTCCCCAGGATTTGACGGAGCGCAATACCGCGCGGGTTTCCAGCACCTCAACGCCGGGGTATTCGGCTAACAGTCGCTGAACCACTGCGTCCAGTGCGGACGCGCGGTGGAGTTGCATGGTCACGAACAGATTGGCGGGTCCGCCCAAAGTGGCCACGCAGAACCGGATCTCGGGGTAGTGGACGAGCGCGCGGCCCACTGCGGCGACCTGGGGCCACGCGACCCGCAGCTTGAGCGCGACGCCCGATGTCCAGCCGGCTTCGACGCGCGCGAAATCTGCGCGGAAGGCGAGCAATCCGGTCCGGGTCAACAGACCAACGCGGCGACGCACCACCGGTTCGGACCGGCCGAGTGCGGTGGCCAGATCCCGGAAGCTGAGTCGACCGTCGCGTTGTAGCGCCAGGAACAGCTCGCGGTCGAACTCGTCGAACTGATGCGCTGGACCGCTTTTGGGCGGCTCGGAGGCTACCGTGCGTACCTGGCCCGAACTGAGACCGCCGAGCCGCCAGCGCGTGCCGCTGAACAAGTGCGTGATGAGTGAGGACTGGGCCCGCTGCAATCCGGGCACCGCGGGGAGCGCGTCCACGAGCAATCCCGACATCAGTGGTTGGTCCGCGGCCACCAGCAAGGCAAAAAGATTCGGCTGGCCGGTCGTGATATTGACGCTGAACACGTGCGGCCGGGCCGCGAGTGCGGTGGCGACCGACGGCGTCGCGCCCGGTTGGCATTCGGCCTCGAAGAGTGCTGCCTTTACCGGCAACTGGGGGCCGAGCGCCGAGGACACCCACGCGCGCCCGGTGGATACCAGGCGACGCCACCGCCGGGCCGCGGTCACCGGCGAGATAGCGAGGACCTTGCCCAATTCTTCGAAGCTCACCTGCGGGTTGACGTGAACGGCATCGAGCAGCGCAATATCGACCTCGTCCACGCCATCGCTCACAGCGACAATTGTCGCTCCTCAACGAAGGTTTCTTGAATAAAGACGCCGATTCCTACCGTTTTCAGTCGATTTCGCCGCGGGGCCGCCTCGGCCTCGTCAGTGGAGCGATGGCGGCGCCGAAGCGCAGATCACCAGACGCCGAGCCCGGCCCAAGATCGACCCGAAACCGCCTGTGCCCAGTATTGAGTGGGAAGCCTGCTCAATCCTTCCGAGATCTCCTGCTGATACCGGTCCACTCCGGGCGGCTTGATCCGCGGGGAACCAGGATGGGGTCCGGCCAGCGGGGTGGGGTGTGGCTGAAGGTGACTGGCGGGGCGAGCATGTGGACGCGGCCCATCGGGCTGTCGGCATCGTAGCTGGCCGGTTCGCGGATGCTGTGCTCCTCATCGCGGCCCGCGTCGGCGGGGTCGACCAGGCCCAGCGTCTGGTACCACATCGCGTTGCGGGTCAAGCTGACGGTCACATGCCAACTGCCCCCATCAGTTTGTTGTTTGATCAGTCCCGCGGCGGCTCCCAGCGCTCCCATGTAGCCGGTGATGAAGTCGTTGATCAGCCCGGTCGGGGGGAGTTGAGGCCGGTCTTGGCTGCCTTCGATGACCATCAAACCGGAGGCGGCCGAGCCGTTCATGTCGAAGCCTCCGCGGTGGGCCCACGGCCCGGCCGACCCGTAACAGGTGACCGAGACATGGACCAGGCCGGGGTGGGTTACCGCGAGCTCGTGGGGATCTATGCCAAGCTTTTCCAGTTTCAGACCGCGGTGGTTGTTGACGACGACGTGGGCGTCACGCAGCAGCCGCTCGACGTTGGCCTTACCGGTGTCCTTCGTCAGGTCCAACCAGGCGCTGCGGGATCCGATGTTCGCTTCGAAGTACACCCAGTCGTGCTCGAAGTCGTTAGGACGGGTCGCGTTGAGGACGTCCGCACCCTGCTCGGCCAGGACACGTCCTACCGTCGGGCCGGCCACAGCATGGGTGAACGACAGCACTCGCACCCCACCGAAGGGACGATCGGACACGCCAAGGTCGCGCGGCGGGGCGTCGCCGATTCGGGTCAACCCGATCACAGGCTGACCGGCCAGGAAGGCGCCGTGTGGATGGGCCAGCCATTCCTCGGGGCTGCGGGCCACGCATGCTGGCAGCCCGGCGTCATTAGCCGCGTCTTCCAGTTCGAAGGCGTCCCAGCCGGCGAACGCGCGCGCGACTTTGTCGAAATCGGGCGGCACGTCGAGGAATCGGCACCATTTGGCGGACTGGTGGGGGTATACCGCCGAGGCCATCACGGTGCGTCCGTCGCGGGTGCGGTAGGGAAGGAGCGCAAAGGGGTTGTCTAAAACCAGTGCGATCGAGGGAAACTCGCCCGCCAGGGTGGGATGCCAATAAAAGCTGGGGTTGATGTGATGCACGGCCTCACGCAGGTCGAGGTGCAGATCCTGGTCCGGACCGCCACGATGACGGTGCATGGCGGCAGCGGCCACCGCGTTGCCCATCATCGGGATGCCGATCGCGGCGGCCAACCGGTGACGGGCCGGAATGATCGGATCCTGTCCGGCGAAAGTCACTCGCCCGCCGGCGTCGGCAGCCGACAACCCGACGTCGGCAAGCAGATCGTCGAGCGCGGCAACCGGATAGAACACGGAATCGGGCGCCACCGAAACTGCCTCGATCATTCGTGGCTCCTTCCACTCCGGCCGCGTGGACATGTGGGGCGCAGGTTGTGGTCCGCCGCGACATGTCATGTCACATGCGATGAGCATGGGAACCCAGCATTATGGGCGGCTGAGTTTGATGGAAACTGGCCGGAATCGACCTTGCGATGAAGGAAACAGTCGGGGCTCGGTCAAGTTACGTGGCCTCGCGGACCTCAGGATTCCGTCGCATATCGCCGGTGCAACGACGTTTCCGTCGTTTCGACGATTTCGCGGTAGCCAGCTTCGAGACTGGCAACGCGGTCGGCTGACCCATGGCCACTCCGTTCAGCGCGCCCAGGCCGGTGTATCGCCGGCCTGGCGCAACGCTGCGGTGATGCGCTGCTCCTTTTCGCGGAAGCGCTCGGTGGGCGCCGGCACCGAGATCGCGACCACGACGTCGCCCGCAGTGCGTCGCGCGATCGCCGCCGCCGAAATTCCCGGCGTGTGTTCGTCGCGATCGAAAGCAATTCCGGTGCAACGGATTTTGTCGATCTCACCGCGCAGGCGATCGGCGACATCGGGGCTGAATCGGGAGAGGACGGACTGGGCGTCGGCGTCGTCGAGCGCCGCGAGGGCCGCCTTTCCGTTCGCACTCGACTCCAACGGAAAACGCATGCCAACCGCCGAGACCGCCCGCAGGCGATGCGACGACTCGATCTGGTCGACGAACCACATGCGCTGGCCACGCAGTACCGACAGGTCGACGGTCTCGCCGTCGGTCGCGCGCGCCACCCGCTCGATCGTCGGCCGGAAGATGGCGGAGATGTGCGCTCCGTCGGCCCGATCAAACCCGAGCAGCCGATCGCCCAGGGAAAACCGGCCCTGTGAATCGACGCTGGCCAGTCCGACCTCGACCAGGCCGACGAGCAAGCGGCGAGCCGTCGACTTGGCCAGCCCGAGCCGCTCGCCCAAGTCGACCAGGCGCAGCCGCCCAGGCTCGGCGGCGATCTCGTCCAGCGCGGCGGCGGCGCGACGCAGCACCTGGATGCCTTCGTCGCGACTGGTCGGCACATTTTCGCCCGTTCCTGGCACAGATCCACTATAGTGATCCGCATCACGGATCATAAAGACCGAAGTGCGGATCTGGGGAGTTTTAGATGGGTGCGCTACCGGCAGGGCGGCACTTTTTCCGGGGAACTGACGGGTACGAAGCCGCCCGCCGCGCAACGGTGTGGCATCAACGGGTGCCCGAGCGTTACCCCGAGGTGATCGTGCAGGCCGTCGACTCCGACGACATCATCGCGGGCCTCAGGTATGCCAAGGCCAACGGCCACCGGGTCAGCATCGTATCCGGTGGGCACAGCTTCGCGGCCAATCATCTGCGCGACGGCTCCGTCCTGCTCGACGTCAGCCGCCTGGATCACGCCACGATCGACGCCGAAAATGGACTCGCCGTCGTGGGCCCGGGCAAGGGCGGCAGCCTGCTCATGGCCGACCTGGAGGCGCAGGGGCTATTCTTCCCCGGCGGCCACTGCAAAGGCGTCTGCCTCGGCGGTTACCTGTTGCAGGGGGGATACGGCTGGAACAGCCGGGTCTACGGCCCCGCGTGCGAGAGCGTCGTGGGCCTCGACGTCATCACCGCCGACGGGCAGCAGATCCATTGCGACGCGGACAATCACGCCGATCTCTACTGGGCCGCGCGCGGCGCCGGCCCGGGCTTCTTCGGCGTGGTCACGTCGTTTCATCTCAAGCTGTATCCGCGGCCGGCCGTCTGTGGCACCAGCGTGTACCTCTACCCGTTCGACCTGGCCGACGAAGTCTTTACGTGGGCCCGCGCAGTCGGCGCCGAAGTCGACCCACGGGTCGAGTTGCAGGCTGTCGCCTCACGCGGTGAACCGAACATGGGCATCGACGTCCCGGTCATCTCGTTTGCGTCGCCCGCGTTCGCCGACTCCGCAGAGGAGGCCGAAAAGGCCCTCGCCCTGTTCGGCACCTGCCCGGTAGCCGAACAGGCAATAGTCAAAGTCCCCTATATGCCAACTGATTTGCCGGCCTGGTATGACGTCGCGATGAGCCACTACCTGTCCGACCATCACTACGCGGTGGACAACATGTGGACGTCGGCGTCGGCTGAAGACCTGCTGCCGGGTATCCGGACGATCCTCGACACCCTGCCCCCGCATCCGGCGCACTTCCTCTGGCTGAACTGGGGCCCGTGCCCACCCCGCCAAGACATGGCGTACAGCATCGAAGCCGACATCTACCTGGCGCTCTACGGCTCGTGGAAAGACCCGGCCGACGAGGCGAAGTATGCCGACTGGGCGCGGTCCAACATGGCCGCGATGTCCCACCTGGCCAGCGGGATTCAGCTTGCCGACGAAAACCTCGGCCAGCGTCCGGCGCGCTTCGCCAGCGACGAAGCCATGGCCAAGCTAGACCGGGTTCGTGCCGAATATGACCCCGATGGCTTGTTCAACAGCTGGATGGGACGACTCTGATGGCCGGTGACCTCTACCTCGGTTACCGCAACGACGACGCGAATACCCCGTTCGGTGGGTTCTTCCACCCCGAGATGGCTCCGCTGCCAGGGCATGTCATCGAGGCACTGCAGCACGGCCCGCAAGGGGGGATGGCCCTGCTGGCGTTCGATGACGCCGCCAGCCTCGCCGACGAGGGCTACCAGCGGACCGAGAACGGCTACGGGGTTCTCGACGACGGCAGCTTCCAGGTATCGGTGCGCACCGACATGCCCCGGGTCGCCCCGGCCATGTGGGTTTGGTGGTTCGGCTGGCACGGTTGCGACACCCGGCGCTACAAGCTGTGGCATCCACGCGCGCACCTGTCCGCCGTGTGGAAGGACGGTGACAAGGACGGCGACGGGGCCGGCCGCAAGGGCGACCGGCGTTACGTCGGCCGCTGGTCGATGATCAGCGAGTACATCGGCTCAACCCTCCTCAACGGCGCGATCCAGTTCGTCGCACCCGCGGCCATGGGCTGTCCCCCCGACAGCGCCGATGCGGTGTCGATCTGCGCGCGCTTGGGCTCGGGTGACGCCCCGGTGGATGTCGGATGGTTAATCCACCACATCCGGTCGACGCCATCGGGGGCCGAAATGCGGTCACGGTTCTGGATGGGCGGACCGCACGTCGCCGTCCGCAAGGCCCCGGGTGTGGCATCGCGCGCGGTGCGCCCGATCGCGTCGCGGGTGCTGGGTAACGCCGAATCCACCGCCCGCAATCTGCTCGTGCACTGCGCACAGGAGATGAATCACCTGGCGGGATTCCTGCCGGAGCTCTACGAAACGTTCGGCGACAAGTAAAACCGCTCGCGGCGCTTACGGGGAGGGATTTGGCGTGAGCGGGGGACCCAAAACCACAAACGCTTCGACGACGGTGGCCTGGTCGAAACCCTCGACCTCCACCCGCCACTCGTAGATTCCCGGCTCCAGGGGGATACCGGCCGGGATGTTGAGCGTGAGCGGCATCCGCACCGATGTCCCGTGAATTGCCCCGGGCGGCCGGCCGGCCTCCGCCGACGCCTCGAAAGAGATCCGTTGTGGGCCCTGCGCTCCCATCACCACCACCGGTTCGCCATCGGTGGTCAGCAACTGGCACGTCAGTTTGTGCTGTTTGTTGGTTTCATCCCAGTCGATATCGACGAACAGCACCAACGCGAAAGGGGGAGTGGGCGTTTGGCACTGGCGCCACCCCAGCCCGAGAGCGTGGACCTTTCCGGATTGCGCGTCGGCCTGGGCCGCATCCGCGAGGAACAGGCTGATCTTCATGCGTTGGCCGAAGCCACTGTCGATCTTCCCGTCCTCACCGCGACATACCGTCCTCCCATTGCCGCCGCCTCAGCAGATCGTAGCCTGCCCTCGCGGGCCGGTTATCACGCCTCGGCGGGTCGGTTGGGCGGCAAGCCTCAGGCTGCGCTACCCGTTGCCGCCCTTCGGCGCGGGAGCCTCGTTCCCGCCGGTCAGTTTCCCGGGACAATAGGCCTGGGCCGCGAGCGCCGTGAACTTCGCGGCGCCGTCGCCCTGGAAGCCCGGATTGCGGTCCTGGAGGTCCTTGACTATTTCGGCGCCATCCATTCCGCTGTCGGCCAATTGGCACACCGATTTAGCTGCCGATATCGCGCGGTCGGGGTTCAAGTACGTCAGGCCGGCCTGGCTGAGGGTGTTCAGGAAGGCTTGATCCGTGCCAGTTATGTCGGCGTGGGCGGGCGCGGCCGTCCCGATCACCAGGGCGGCACTCGCCAGCAGCAGTGCGGTCTTCATAATTCGTGATTGTTGCAAAGCGGCGACGGGATCGCATCCGTTGCGGGCCAACGGGATCTGAACGGCGGCTGTCCTCCGGGTAAAATGTCAAGGTCCTGTGTGGCAATCGACTCGACGATGGGGCAAGCGCTTGTGGCAACCTACTCGGCTGGCGGCAGCTGTCGCGGACCCTCGGGCGCGCTCAGCCGACGCGGCCCCTCCCGCTCCATCAGCTCGAGGCGGCCTTCACGCTCTGCCGCCCCAAACGATCGGGTTCCCACGCCCTTGACGGGCGTTTGCTCCATCGATGAATCGCCCTGGTAACTCGGTGATTCCGGGTAGCCGGACTCGCGTGGCTGGTCGCCGCGCGATGAGGCGATCCGACCGGGCTGGGACGTGGTCTCCGCGGTCGCCGATTGGCGCTGCGGCCGCACGTCAGAGCTCTCGGAATCGACCGTCACCTTACGAGTCCGCTTGAACGAGAAGGTAATCTCCTCGACCTCTTCGAAGACCTGGCGTGCGGTGCGCAGCGGCTGAGTCGTGTTGTCGATCACCCGCGCGACGAAAGGCGGCACCAGCGGGCGAATCCAGCGGGCCGCGGCCCTGGTGGCATCGGGAAGCGACGCGATCAACGGAATCCCACGCTCGTCGTGCGGTTCCACGTCGGGCGTTTCCGCACCGGAAGGCAGTTGAGCGACCGCCCGGCTGGCGGCCTCAGCTTCGGCGGCGATCGGCAGGTACATGTCTTCCTCCATCGGCTCGGAACGGCGCGACGACGCGCGGACGGGATCCTCCAGAGTCTCCTCGACTCGGCGGCGTTGCTGCGCGCGGTCGATTTCGACCTGCGCCTCGATGGCCAACCGGGCCTGCGTGAGTTGATGCTCGGCCCACATGATTTCGGCCTCGCGGCGAACCTCGGCCCGTTTGATCGCGATCGCGGTGTCGGCGTCGAGTTCGGCGCGTTCGCGCTCCGCGCGCGCCGACGCCCGACGATCGTGGGAGGTCTTGCCCCACCACAGACCCAGGATCAGCGGCAGCAGGTAGAGCAGCGCGCACGATCCGATCGTGGCCAGCCGTAGCGTCAACGCCCCGGCGCTGGCGAGCGTGACCTCATTCATGGCGACCCAGCGTGCGCCCAGGCCGCGGCCGGCGTTCGTGACCACCTTGGCGCGGGCCTCAGTGCGGGCCTGCTGATCGCGCGCGATTGTGGCGTCCAGGTCGGGCGCCTGGTGGTCGCGAGCCGCCAACGCGTCATCCAACTCGTGCTGGGCGTCGGCGAGAAGCTCGTTTGCGGTCCGTGTTTCGGGTCCGGTACCGGGAACGCCGGTGATGCGGGTCTGCGGGCACTCCGGTGTGGGGTGGTACTCGCAGCGCGCGACGACCAAGGCCTGGTCCTGCCGATCGCGGGCCCGTTCGACGGCCGCATCGAGGCCGGCGCGCGCATCCTTGGTCTGTCGCAGAGACTCCGATGCCTGTGCGACGGCCGGCGTCGAGTCGGCGTTGCGCAGTGCCCGTTCGTCGAGACGGTGGTCGATCGAGCCGGAGAACACGACCAGCGCGGCGAGCTCGCCGACGACCACACCGACCGCCACCGCGATGGCCGCGCGTCCCGCGATGCCGGACCGGCCCCGATTGGGAGCGCCGGCGGTGGCGCGGGTCACCGCGCCGACCAGCAGGCCAAAGAGGAGGGTGAGCGGCAGAACGGCCGGCACAGGCCAGCGCACCGACTCGGTCACGGCCGCGCTGGCGACAATCCAGGCGAACCCGGCTCCGAGCAACACGATCGCACCGGCAACGGTGTGGGCCGACCGTTCGTGGCGCTCACCGACTTCGCGCCGGTCTCCGCCGCCAAGCCAGGTGAGCAGCCCCCCGGCCGGCGATAGGGCGGAGGGGGACTTCGTGACTTCGTGGGCGCCCGTCAAGCTGCTAACACCTCCAAGCCATCAAGTCTCCCAGGCCACCGGCCGACACACCGAATCCAGGCGCCCGCCTGTGGCGTTGTTCACAACACCCGGACGGGTGCGGATCACGCCGTCGTGGTACCCCTCGGCTTCGCTCACCCGCGCATCCGACGCGAATTCCTGCGACGCGGAGGTGGATCAACGACTGTTCCGACAGGGGACGTGAGACGGTATAAGCCTATGGAGAACCTCGATTACCTCACCTACGAAGAGTTCGGCCGCAGATTCTTCGAGGTGGCGGTCACCCCTGAACGCGTCGCGGCGGCATTCGCCGACATCGCGGGCAACGAGTTCGCCATGGAGCCGATCGCTCAGGGCCCGGGCAGGATCGCCAAGGTCAGCGCAAACGTCAAGATCCAGGAGCCGCAAGTCACCAGGCGTCTGGGCGACAGCATCACGTTCATCGTCCACATTCCATTGTCGATCGACCTGCTCCTCGACCTCAGGCTCGACAAGCAGCGGTTCGTGGTGTCCGGGGATATCGCACTGCGCGCGACGGCACGAGCCGCCGAGCCGTTGCTGCTGATCGTCGACGTCTCGAAACCGCGCCCCTCCGATATCACGGTCAACGTGTCGTCCAAGTCCATCCGCGGTGAGGTGCTGCGCATTCTGGCCGGCGTGGACGGCGAGATCCGGCGTTTCGTCGCGCAGTATGTCGCCGAGGAGATCGACGCGCCGCATTCGCAAGCCGCGCAAGTTATCGACGTCGCGCACCAGCTGGAGCAAGTCTGGCCCGAGTGAGCCCAGCGGCCCGGGTTTTCGGGTCACCGCCCCGGGTACCAACCGTGCAGGCCCGCATTTGATCGCCGCCGACGTGTTCGGGCCGGGCATCACGTCTCAGGAGGGGATGGACAGTTGGCACGGTAGCGTGCTCAGCGGGCCGGTCGGGAGCCTGGTCGCCAGGGTCCTGCGCGGCGACGTGCGCCAGTCGGTGAACAATTTGGCGGCGCTGCGGTGACAGTGGTCTAAAGGGGTCTAAAGGTGACAGTGGTCTAAAGGGGTCTAAAACCTGCAGGGAGGCTTTCACCGTGCCGGGTGGTTGATCACCCAGTCCCGTTCGGCCTGGCGGATCCGCCTGCGGTCCATGGCTAGCCAGGCCAGCCCGGCTCCGAATGCCAGCAGGGCGACGATTGCCGCCGCAACGCCCGCGCCGGCCTGACCCAGCGCGAAGTTGGTCACGCAGACCGCGAACGCCAGCGCCGCGGCCGCGACGACGATAAGCCCCGGCGTTCGCGGCGAATCCCACACTGTCTCGTCGTCGTGTCGACCAGGGGTCCAGTCATGGTCGACAGGTTCGCGCGTGATCTGCCCCATGGGCCTTTCCTCTGCTGGCACTTCCGTTCGACCGATGTGGTGGAACTATCCGGAATGCCGCCTGAACAAACGGCGCGCGTGACAGGGGGACCGCGCGAAACTGTAATCGCCGGGCCGGGTTTCGCGGCGCCTAGCCGGTGTCACGCGGCAGCAACCGGCGCACCGGACGCGTCTCGATGGCGTTGATCGTCAAGGCGCGGCGGCTGATCCGCCAGCCCGCGTCGGTCAGTTCGTACTCATCGTCGTAACGCAGATGCCAGACCAGGTCGACCACCTCGTCGCCGCGCCGGTCCCAATGGTGCGCGACGCACGCGACGCGCCCCGTGGCGCTGTCCTCCCGTGCGGCAGCGTCGTAGACCTCACCGACGATCGCGTGCTCGGTGCGGGCGACCCTGGCGACGGCGGCAACCGCGGTGGCAATGGCCTCTTGGCCCCGGTGACACCGGACCGGTCCCAGCTCCGCCGGTGGCTCAGGCACCGTCAGCTCGGCTTCCGTGGTGAAAAGCCCAGCGGCGGAATCGAATTCACGGTCATCGACGCTGGCCGCATACCGGTGCACCAAATCGCTGAGGGTGCATCGGACGTCGGCCGACAGGGTCATTGCAGACCGGACCGGTTCATGACGAGAGGGACAACCGTTGCGCGCATGCGCTCAACATGTCCTTGGCCTGCTCGATGTCGGTGGTCGGCGGCATGGCCAACACGATGCGGTCGGCGCCCTGTTCGACCAGTCGGCCCGCGCGCTCGGCGTCGATCTTGGTGACCGTGTGGCCCAGTGATACCTCCAGGACTGCCGGATCGCGGCCCGCCGACGCCGCCTCCGCACGCATGAGCGCGATCAGGGATTCCAGTTGGGGACCCGTCACGCCGAGCGGCTGAAACCCGTCGCCGAAGCGCCCCGCGCGGCGCGCGGCCGCCCGGCTGTGCCCGCCGACGTGAATCGGAAGCCGTTCGCGGGAAAGCGGTTTGGGATAGCACATGACATTGTCGAAGTCGAAGAACTCGCCGTGATATGACGCCCCTTCGGGCTGGTCGGCCCACAACGCCCGCAAGACGGCCAACTGCTCGTCGGCCCGCCTGCCGCGGCTGCCGAACTCTGCACCGCACGCCCGCAGCTCTTCCTTGAGCCAGCCCACGCCCACGCACAGCCGCAGTCGTCCGCCAGACAGCGCGTCGACGGAGGCGGCCCGTTTGGCGAGCACCACCGGATGGTGGTTGGGCAGCACGAGCACCCCGGTGGCCAGCCCGAGCCGGCTGGTGTGGCCGGCCACGAACGCCAGGAGATCGAGCGGGTCGGGGATCGGGCAGTCGGCCGCCAGGCCGACCCGTCCGGAACTGTCGTAGGGGTAGACGCTGTCGTAGCGGGTCACTAGGACCGTGTGCTCGACGACGACGATCGACTCGAACCCGCACACTTCGAGGTGACCGGCGAAGGCCGCCATCCATTCGGGGTCCGCGGTGACGCCGGCGGCGACCGGGGCGACTACCGAAACCTTCATGACTTTTGAAGCTACAGGGCAGCTAATTGGTGCCGGCCGGGGGCGCGATCGCGGCGCGCGCCGCCTCCGCCAGGGCGGCCACCCGGGCGTCGGTGAACACGTCCTCGAGCACCACCGGCTGACCGTCGGGACCGGTCAGCGGGACCCGCCAGTTGGGGTACTCGTCGGTGGTGCCCGGCTGGTTCTGGGTCCGACGGTCACCCACCGCGTCGGTCAGCGCGACCCCCACGAGCCGCGACCGCGTTCGGCCCAGATACCGGTATAGCGCCGAAATGATTGATTCCGGGTCCTGGTCAGTCGCGTCACCGTCGCCCAGCAGCCCGACCCGGCGCAGCTCGGCCATCCAGGCGGCCAGTTCGGCGCGGCTGGACTCCAGCTCGTCTTGCACGGGCCGGGTCAGCAAGCCCAGCGACTCGCGCAGCCGCACATGGTCGCCGGCCAGGTAGCCGGCGGTCGGCGGCAGGTCGTGCGTGGTGACCGAGGACAGGCAGTACTCCCGCCAGCGCTCGGCCGGCAACGGCCCGCCATTACCGTCGCGGTCCAGCTCGAACCAGAGGATCGAGGTTCCCAGGATGCCGCGCAATAAGAGGTAGTCGCGCACCCACGGTTCGACCGTGCCGAGGTCCTCGCCGACGACGACCGCCGCGGCCCGGTGCGCTTCCAGCGCGACGATGCCGATCATCGCTTCGTGGTTGTAGCGCACGTAGGTGCCTTCGGTGGGCAGCGCGCCGTCGGGAATCCACCAGAGGCGGAACAGCCCGATGATGTGGTCTATGCGCACCCCGCCGGCGTGCCGCAGAACCGCGTGGATCAGCGCGCGGAAGGGGCGGTACTCCTGCTCTTCCAGCCGGTCCGGTCGCCACGGCGGCTGTGACCAGTCCTGGCCGAGTTGGTTGAATTCGTCTGGCGGCGCGCCCGCGGTCACCCCCGGCGCCAGCACGTCCTGCAGGGCCCAGGCGTCGGCGCCGTTCGGGTGCACGCCGACGGCCAGGTCGTGCATGATGCCCAGCGCCATCCCGGCCCGCACCGCCTGCGCCTGCGCCTTGGCGAGTTGCTCGTCGAGCTGCCACTGCAGCCAGCGATGGAAATCGACCGCCCCGGCGTGCTTTGTGACGAACTTGGCGACACCGCTGCCGGCGGGGTGCCGCAGCGATTCCGGCCACCTATGCCAGTCGCCGCCATACTTCTCGGCCAGCGCGCACCAGGTCGCGAAGTCGTCGAGCGCGCGCCCCTCCCGCTCGCGAAAGGCGGCGTAGGCCAGCTCCCGACCCGCCGACCGCGGCACCCGGTGCAGCAGCTCCAGCGCTTCGCGCTTGGCGGTCCACGTGCTGTCCCGGTCGATGGCGTCGAGCCGCCGGGCCCCGCGTTGGACATCGGACCGCAGCCGCCGCACCCGGCTGCGCTTGAGCAGCTCGGCGAACTCGGGAATGGCCTCGACGCGGAGATAGAGCGGGTTGACGAAGCGACGCGAGGTGGGCAGGTACGGCGACGGCTCCATATGGCCCGTCGGGCCAGAGGGCTGAGCCGCGTGCAGGGGATTGACCAACAGGAAGTCAGCGCCGTGGCGGGAGGCCGACCACACCGCAAGGTCGGTCAGGTCAGTGAGGTCGCCGACGCCCCACGACCCACGGGACCGCACGCTGTAGAGCTGGATGGCCAGACCCCAGGCGCGGCGGGCGCCGAGCCGCTCCGGCAGTCCGAGCCAATCCGGCGTCACGATCAGCGCCGTGCTGCTCTGGGTGCCGGCGGAACGCAGATGTAACCGGTGATAGCCGAGCGGCAGGCCGGTGGGCAACACGAAGCTGGCTTCGCCGACTGGGCGCCCGTCCAGGTCGAACGGCGGAGTGAAGTTGTCGACTTGTTCCACCCCGCGGCGGACGGTGCCGTCCTCGAGCTCCAACCACACGTCCGCGGGATCACCGTGCGTCACATGCACCCAGAACTTCGTCTGTGCGCTCGTGCGCCCGATGATGGTCGCCGGCAGCTGACGCGCCCAATACGACCGCAACTGCGCGATACGGGCGTCGTTGCGCTCCTGCTCGGTGCCGGCGGCGACATCGAGGGCGGCGAGCACGGCGACCAGCGTGGTCTCGGGGATGGGGACCCGCCTGCCGGTCCAGTCCTCGTACTCGGTGGCGATGCCGTATCTGCGAGCAAGTTCGACCAGCGAGGGGGCGAGCTCAGTCATAGTGGTCATCTTGCAGGGTGCGCCGGACGACGACCCGGCTCGCCCGTTTTGCGGGGCCTTTTGCCTGGGCCGTGTGCTCGCCGGGGTTTTCGCCGAAAGACGACGTTCGCCAGGACGAGCCGACCGTTCACCGCTACCATTAGAACCGGCGAATCCGGTCGGGGGGTCAGTGAGGCATACGAAAAGCGCAGGTCAGCGGTGCACACCGCTGCTGCAGAAATTGGCGACCCCGGGCAACTCGAAAAGTGGCGGATTCGTGCACATGGCGAGATGTAATAGAGGGCGGAACGGCGCCGCGTGGCGAGGTGCATGCGGGTGCCTTACGGTTGTCACGGTAGTGGAAGCAATGCGCGCAATAGCGGATATCCAGGCGTTCTAGCAGACCGGATGGTGAAATAACGTGGCGGAAGAGAGTCGCGGACAGCGCGGGTCGGGGTACGGCCTCGGGTTGTCGACGCGGACGCAGGTCACCGGCTACCAGTTCCTGGCCCGCCGGACCGCGATGGCGCTGACGCGGTGGCGCGTGCGCATGGAGATCGAGCCGGGACGGCGACAGACGTTGGCCGTGGTGGCGTCGATCTCCGCGGCGTTGGTGATCTGCCTGGGCGCGCTCCTTTATTCCTTCATCAGCCCGTCGGGCCAGATCAATGAGTCGCCCATCATCGCCGACCGGGACTCCGGCGCGCTGTATGTCCGCGTGGGCGACAGGCTGTATCCCGCCTTGAACCTGGCGTCCGCGCGGCTGATCACCGGCCGCCCGGACAACCCGCACCTGGTTCGGGGTAGCCAGATCGCCAACTTGCCGCGGGGGCCGCTGGTCGGCATCCCCGGCGCACCGTCGAACTTCGCGCCCAAGACTCCGCCCGCCTCGTCGTGGCTGGTGTGCGACAACGTGGCCTCCTCGACCGGGATGGGGTCCCCGTCGGGCGTGACGGTGACCGTGATCGACGGCACCCCGGACCTCGGCAACCACCGGCAGGTGCTGAACGGATCGGATGCCGTGGTGCTGAGCTACGGCGGGGACGCCTGGGTGATCCGGCAGGGACGCCGGTCGCGCATCGACTCGACGAACCGATCGGTGTTGTTGCCGCTCGGTTTGACGCCGGAGCAGGTCAGCATGGCGAAGCCGATGAGCCGCGCCCTGTTCGACGCGCTGCCGGTGGGTCCCGAACTGGCGGTGCCGGAAATTCAGAACGCGGGCGCCCCGGCGGCGTTCCCGGGGGCGCCCGGCCCGGTGGGCACGGTGATCGTCACCCCGCAAATCAGTGGGCCGCAACAGTATTCGCTGGTGATGGCCGACGGCGTGCAGACGCTGCCGCCCCTGGTGGCGCAGATCCTGCAGAACGCCGGACCGAGCAACACCAAACCGGTGACCGTGGAACCGTCCGCGTTGGCCAAGATGCCGGTGGTCAACAAGCTGGACTTGTCCTCCTACCCGGACACCCCGTTGAACGTCATGGACATCCGGGAGAACCCCGCGACCTGCTGGTGGTGGCAGAAGACCTCGGGTGAGAACCGCGCCCGCGTCCAGGTCATATCCGGGCCGACCCTTCCGGTCGCGCAGAAAGACATGGGCAAGGTGGTGTCGCTGGTCAAGGCCGACACGACCGGTCGCGAAGCCGACCAGGTCTACTTCGGCCCCGACTTCGCGAACTTCGTGGCGGTCACCGGCAACGATCCCGGCGCCAAGACGATGGAATCCCTGTGGTGGCTCAGCGATGCGGGCGCCCGGTTCGGGGTGGACGACACCCGCGACGTGCGCGAGGCGTTGGGCCTGAAGACCCCACCGAGCCTGGCGCCGTGGGTGGCGTTGCGGCTCTTGCCGCAAGGCCCGACCCTGTCCCGAGCAGATGCGCTAGTGGAGCACGACACCCTACCGATGGACATGTCCCCTGCAGAGTTGGTGGTACCTAAGTGAAGCGTGGGTTTGCGCGGCCGACACCGGAGAAGTCTCCGGTAATCAAGCCGGAAAACATCGTCCTGCCAACGCCGTTGAGCATCCCTCCGCCGGAGGGCAAGCCCTGGTGGCTGATCGTGGTCGGCGTCGTGGTGATCGGCCTGCTGGGCGGCATGGTCGCCATGACCTTCGCCAGCGGCTCACACGTGTTCGGCGGCGTCGGCTCGATTTTCCCGATCTTCATGGTCGGCGGGATGATGATGATGATGTTCGGCGGCCGGTTCGGCGGCCAGCAGCAGATGAGCCGGCCGAAGCTGGACGCGATGCGCGCCCAGTTCATGTTGATGCTGGACATGCTGCGCGAAACCGCGCACGAGTCGGCCGACAGCATGGATTCCAACTACCGGTGGTACCACCCGGCGCCCACCACGCTGACCGCCGCGGTCGGGTCGTCGCGGATGTGGGAACGCAAGCCGGACGGCAAGGACCTGAACTTCGCTGTGGTCCGCGTCGGCGTCGGCATGACCCGTCCCGAGGTGACCTGGGGTGAGCCTCAGAACATGCCGACCGACATCGAACTGGAGCCGGTGACGGGTAAGGCGCTGCAGGAGTTCGGGCGCTACCAGAGCGTCGTCTACAACCTGCCCAAGATGATCTCCCTGCTGGTCGAGCCGTGGTATTCGCTGGTGGGGGAGCGCGAGCGGGTGTTGGGTGTGATGCGGGCGATCGTCTGCCAGCTGGCCTTCTCGCACGGGCCCGACCACGTGCAGATGGTCGTGGTCAGCTCCGATCTCGACGAGTGGGACTGGGTGAAGTGGCTCCCGCACTTCGGCGATCCGCGACGTCAGGACGCGGCGGGCAACGCGCGGATGGTCTACGCCTCGGTGCGCGAGTTCGCCGCCGAGCAGGCCGAATTGTTCGCCGGCCGTGGATCTTTCACGCCCCGGCATGCCAGTTCGTCGGCGCAGACCCCGACGCCGCACACCGTGATCATCGCCGACGTCACCGATCCCCAGTGGGAGTACGTCATCAGCGCCGAGGGCATCGACGGCGTGACGTTCTTCGACCTGACCGGCGCTTCGATGTGGTCGTCGGTCCCGGAGCGCACGCTGCGGTTCGACGAGCGGGGCGTGATCGAGGCGCTGCCCCGCGACCGCGACACCTGGATGGTGATCGACGAGAAGCCGTGGTTCTTCGCCCTCACCGACCACCTGAGCATCCCGGAGGCCGAGGAATTCGCGCAGAAGCTGGCGCGCTGGCGGCTCGCCGAGGCCTACGAGGAGATCGGTCAGCGGGTAGCCCACATCGGCGCCCGAGACATCATGGCCTACTACGGCGTTGACGATCCGGCCGACATCGACTTCGACTCGCTGTGGGGCAGCCGCACCGACTCGATGGGGCGGTCGCGGTTGCGGGTGCCGTTCGGCAATCGCTCCGACAACGGCGAACTGCTGTTCCTGGACATGAAGTCCCTGGACGAGGGTGGCGACGGCCCGCACGGGGTCATGTCCGGTACCACGGGTTCGGGAAAATCGACGTTGGTGCGAACGGTGATCGAATCGTTGATGCTCGGTCACCCGCCGGAGGAGCTGCAGTTCGTCTTGGCCGACCTCAAGGGTGGGTCGGCGGTCAAGCCCTTCGCCGGGGTGCCGCACGTATCCCGAATCATCACCGACCTGGAAGAAGACCAGGCGCTGATGGAGCGCTTCCTGGACGCGTTGTGGGGTGAAATCGCCCGCCGTAAAGCCATCTGCGACAGCGCCGGCGTCGACGACGCCAAGGAGTACAACTCCGTGCGGTCCAGGATGCGGGCACGCGGCCAGGACATGCCGGCGCTGCCGATGCTCGTGGTCGTGATCGACGAGTTCTACGAATGGTTCCGCATCATGCCGACGGCGGTCGACGTTCTGGACTCGATCGGTCGTCAGGGCCGCGCCTACTGGATCCACCTGATGATGGCGTCGCAGACCATTGAGAGCCGCGCCGAGAAGCTCATGGAGAACATGGGTTACCGATTGGTGCTGAAAGCGCGTACCGCCGGTGCGGCGCAGGCGGCGGGCGTGCCCAACGCGGTGAACCTGCCGGCGCAGGCCGGTCTCGGGTACTTCCGGAAGAGTCTGGAGGACATCATCCGGTTCCAGGCCGAGTTCCTATGGCGGGACTACATCCCACGCGGTATCACCGTCGACGGTGAGGAAGCGCCGGCCTTGGTGCACAGCATCGACTACGTTCGCCCGCAGTTGTTCACCAACTCGTTCACCCCGCTCGAGGTCAGCGTTCAGGGACCCGATGTCGCCCCGGCCATTTCCATGAATGGTGAGCTGCTCGGGGAGGAGGCTGAGGAGGAAGACGAAGAGGGGATCAGGGTCCCGAAGGTCGGCACGGTGATCATCGATCAGCTGCGCAAGATCGATTTCGAGCCCTACCGGTTGTGGCAGCCGCCGCTGAGCCGGCCCGTCGCCATCGACGAGTTGGTGAACCGCTTCCTGGGCCACTCGTGGCAGCAGGACTACGGCACCGCCCGGGATTTGGTGTTCCCGATCGGGATCATCGACCGCCCGTTCAAGCACGACCAGCCGCCGTGGACGGTCGACACCTCGGGCCCCGGCGCGAACGTCCTGATTCTGGGTTCCGGTGGTTCGGGCAAGACCACGGCCCTGCAGACGCTGATCTGCTCGGCCGCGCTGACCCACACCCCCGAGCAGGTCCAGTTCTACTGCCTGGCCTACAGCAGCACCGCGCTGACCACCGTGGCCCGGTTGCCGCACGTCGGCGAGGTAGCGGGTCCCACCGATCCGTACGGGGTGCGCCGCACGGTGGCCGAACTGCTGGCGCTCGTGCGCGAACGCAAGCGCACCTTCCTCGAGTACGGGATCGCCTCGATGGAGGTGTTCCGGCGGCGTAAGTTCGGCGGCGAGCCCGGCCCGGTGCCGAACGACGGTTTCGGCGACGTCTACTTGGTGATCGACAATTACCGGGCGCTAGCCGAAGAGAACGAGGTCCTGATCGAGCAGGCCAACGTGATCATCAACCAGGGCCCGTCGTTCGGCGTACACGTGATCGTCACCGCGGACCGCGAGTCAGAGCTGCGGCCGCCGGTGCGCAGCGGCTTTGGTTCCCGGGTCGAGTTGCGGCTGGCGGCGGTGGAAGACGCCAAACTGGTGCGGTCGCGATTCGCCAAGGAGGTTCCGGTCAAGCCGGGCCGCGGCATGGTCGCGGTCAACTACGTCCGCCTCGACGCCGACCCGCAGGCCGGTCTGCACACCCTGGTGGCCCGGCCTGCGCTGGCCAACACACCGAACAACATGTTCGAGTCCGACAGCATCGTTGAGGCGGTCAGCCGGCTCACGAGCGCCCAGGCGCCGCCGGTACGCCGGCTGCCCGCCATTTTCGGCGTCGAGCAAGTTCGCGAGCTCGCCGCCCGAGACACCCGCCAAGGTGTCGGTGCGGGCGGAATAGCCTGGGCCATCTCCGAATTGGACCTGGCGCCGGTCTATTTCAATTTCGCCGAGAATTCGCACTTGATGGTGACGGGCCGACGCGAATGTGGGAAGACGACGACGCTGGCCACCATCATGTCCGAGATCGGCCGGCTCTACGCGCCGGGCGCCACCAGCGCACCGCCCACGTCGCAACCCTCGGCCCAAGTGTGGCTGGTCGACCCGCGCCGTCAGCTGCTGACGGTGCTGGGCTCGGAGTATGTGGAGAAATTCGCCTACAACCTCGACGGGGTGAGCGCGATGATGACCGACTTGGCCGCCGTCCTGGCCAGCCGCGAACCTCCACCCGGTCTATCGGCGGGGGAGTTGCTGTCGCGGTCGTGGTGGAGCGGCCCGGAGATCTTCCTCATCGTCGATGACATCCAGCAGCTGCCAACGGGTTTCGATTCGCCGCTGCACAAGGCCGCACCCTGGGTGAACCGGGCGGCCGACGTCGGCCTGCACGTGCTCGTCACCCGGACCTTCGGTGGCTGGTCGTCGGCGGGCAGCGACCCGATGCTGCGGGCGCTGCACCAGGCGAATGCGCCGTTGCTGGTGATGGACGCCGACCCCGACGAGGGCTTCATCCGCGGCAAGATGAAGGGTGGCCCACTGCCCCGTGGCCGAGGCCTGCTGATGGCCGAGGACACCGGTGTCTTCGTGCAGGTGGCGGCGACCGAGTTCCGCAAGTAGTCCGCTAGCTGGGCTGGGACTGGGCTGGGGCCGACCCGAGATAAGACCAAGGTCAGCCCCAGCTCATTGCCAACTCAGTGGTAATTCTCTGAGCGCGAAGGTCTTTGACGGGAATTTGATTTCGGGGGAATAGCCCGAGGGCAGTTCGAAGTCGGGGATCTGCTTGAGCCATTCCGCGACGATGATGGTGAGTTCGATCCGCGCGAGATGCGAACCGAGGCAGCGGTGCGGTCCGCCACCGAATCCCCAGTGCCGGTGCACCTTTCCGTCCATGACCAGCTCGTCGGTGGATACCGCGTCGCTGCCGTCTCGGTTGATCGCGGCCATGCACAGGCGCACCGGCGTTCCCGGGGGGAGCACCATCCCGCCGATGGTGACGAACTCGGTGGTGACCCGCGGTGCCACCGGTGCCGACGGTTCCAGTCGGACGATCTCTTCGATGAAAACCCTGATCTGCCTGGGATTGTCGCGAAGCGCGTCGCGCAGTTCCGGCCTGCGCGCCAACTCGAACAGGGAGAACCCGATCGCGGCGGTCACCGTGTCCAGACCCGCCAGGATCAACAGGTGGCTCATGCCCAGTAGCTCGAGGTCACTGAAGTTCCCCTCGCCGGTCATCACCCGCGACAGCATGTCGGAGCCCGGGTTTTGCCGGCGCTGCTGGATCGCGTCGGTGAGATATTCCAACAGCTTCCGACCCTGCTCGAAATCTTCCGGGGCCATGTACGGCTTGTCGGCGACGATAGCGTCTTTCCAGGCGATGATCTGGTCAAGGTCCTCGAGCGGGAAGCCGTAGAGGTCCAGGAAGACTCGGAACGGGTAGAGCTTGGCGAAATCCGCCATCGCCTCGCACTTACCCCGGCCGGCGAGGTCGGCGATCATCTCGGTGGCGTGCCACTGCAGCACCGGACGGGACTTACTCAGCCCGTGCGGACTGAAGTACGGCTGCAGGATCTTTCGGTAGCGTGTGTGCTCCGGCGGGTCGAACGCCAGCGGCACCACCGGCAGCGGGCTACCGGGGGGCTGGAGCGCCAGCCGCGAGGAGAAGACCTTTGGGTTGCGCAGCGCCGCGAGGACATCCTCGCGGCGGGTTATGTAGTAGTGGCCGTTCATGAACACCACCGGTCCGGCGTCCCGCAAGGTCTTCCACCCGACGCCGCGATCGGCGGCCATCGGTAGCTTGGAGTACTCGAGCCGCGGTAGGTGGAACGTGCCCGGCTGGCTTCCGCCGAGAGTGCTCATGCGCTCTGATCTCCGCTTGTCTGGGTAACTTTCGTGTCAGCCAGGCCGTGAGTGAAACTTTCGTCGTCACCGGTTTCTGGCGGCACACCAATATGGCATGCGCGAAAGACGGGCACCAATCGGGCAGGTGGCGGCTAAGGGCCATCAGTCACCAGCCGCGATCGGCGCTCATCTCCTACACTTCAGCGACCGACTAATCTTGGCTGTCGCTGTGCAAAATTCCGATCGAAGAAGGAAACCGCGTGAGGGTTCGTCTCGATAAGTCCAAGTGCGTGGGTCATGCCCAGTGTTACGCCGTCGATCCGGGCCTATTTCCCATCGACGACTCTGGCTATTCGATCCTCGAAGAGCACGAGGTGCGGCCGGAGGACGAGCAGGTGACCCGCGACGGTGTGGCGTCCTGCCCGGAGATGGCGCTGATCCTCGAAGAGGACTAGCGGGCAATCGGTGCCGGCCCTTTGGTTAACCGAAAAGCGAACCAAAGATGAACATTTGGTTTTTCGGCATGAACAACGGTTGGCCGGAATTGAATATTCGTTGGCATGGAATGAACAGTTGGCATCGCGGGTCGGTGTGTCCGGGATGACCAGCTAATCTCGTGGGCGAGCGGCAGTTCGGGTAATGTGGGGCTGTCGCTCGGTTGCTGACAATCGGGTACCAGAGCAGATTTGTCCATGTCGATCCTCATCGGGCGTTCGGGAATCATGATGACGTATCACATATCCGGGCACAGGGACCGCGGGCGGCTGCGGCCGCCTGTCATCCCCCAGACGGTTTGCTGGTCGACGGCTCCGAATCAGTCAGCGACGTGCCATGGGCCAACGTTGCTCCGAGGTAGCGACTCGTCGACGAGTCGCGACCAGGGGCCGCACTAGTTTGATGAGACGAGCCGCGATCGTCACGGCGATCACGGCCATCTGAGGAGGACACGGTGTTCGACTTCGGGGCCTTACCACCCGAAATCAATTCCGGTCGCATCTATTCGGGGCCGGGATCGGAGCCGATGATGGTAGCCGCATCGGCCTGGGACGAGCTGGCGTCGGAGTTGGGCACGGCGGCCAGCGGCTACAACTCGGTGGTCGACGAACTGACCAGCGGGCCCTGGGTGGGTCCCTCGTCCGCGGCGATGGTTTCCGCGGTCGGCCCCTACGTGAACTGGATCAGTACGGCGGCAACCCAGGCCGAGGAGGCCGCCGGCCAGGCCCGGGCGGCGGCGGCCGCCTTTGAGACGGCGTTCACGATGACGGTGCCGCCGCCGGCGATCGCGGCCAACCGCGTGTTGTTGATGACTCTGATCGCGACCAATTTCTTCGGGCAGAACACCCCGGCGATCGCTGCCACCGAAGCCCAGTACATGGAGATGTGGGCCCAGGACGCCGCCGCCATGTACGGCTACGCCGCCTCCTCGGCGGTCGCGTCGCAGTTGACCCGGTTCATTTCGCCGCCGAACACCACCACCCCGGACGGGGAGGCCGCTCAGTTCGCCGCGGTAGCCCAAGCCGTCGCGCAGCCGGCTGGCAACTCCGGGCAGACGGCGGCGGCGACCTCTCAGCTGGTTCCGGCCGCCACCGTGCCTCAGGCGCTGCAAAACCTCGCCTCGGGGATCGGGGCGGCGGGGCCGTTCTCGACGATCTACAACACGGTCAACGATCTAATTACCGAATGGATGCCGACCCCGACCAACAACTGGATCGGGCTTAGCACCACTTGGTACAGCGCAATCCTGAAGCAAACCCTGCAGGCCTATTTCGGCGTGGGCGTCGGGAACTTCGGCTGGAGCATCGGACAGCAGACGTTCAACGGCATCGGGACCACGGCCGGTGCGGGCGGTGCGTGGTACCCGACGCCGCAGTTCGCCGGCCTGCACCTGGGCGGCATCAGCGGTGTCAACGCCGTCAGCGGCGACACCGGCGGTGCGGTGCTGGCGAGCACCGGCGAGGCCGGCAGAGTCGGCATGTTGTCGGTTCCGGCGAACTGGACCACGCAGACCTCGGAGGCAACCCTCGTCAGCGCCGTGACGAAGGAGACCCCGGCACCAGCTGGAGCGACAGAGGCACCGAGCAACGCCCTGCTGCGCGGGATGCCGGCCGGGGCTGTCGGCCGGCGCACCGCCGGCTACGGCTACACCAACAAGTACGGGTTCAAACACAGCGTCCTGACCCGACCTCCGTCGGCCGGATAGCAACAGGAGCGAAAATGATCGTCCAGTGTGGGCATCGCTGCCCCGAAATGAACACCAGTTGTCCACCAATGAACAGTTGGCGCTAAGGAGGCGCGACCCGGCGGGATCCATTTAGTCTCACGAGCGAGCCATGTCTGAAGTGAACAACTCCAGCGGCACAGCAAAACTTGCAGGTCACCGAGCCTGGAACTTGAGGAGGAAGAAAAATGTCGTTTGTGACTACGCAGCCGGAGGCGTTGGTGGCGGCGGCGGGTGCGTTGCAGGGCATCGGCTCGTCGTTGAGTGCGCAGAATGCTGCAGCGGCGGCCCCGACGACGGGGGTGGTGCCGGCGGCTGCCGATGAGGTGTCGGCGTTGACTGCGGCGCAGTTCGCCGCGCATGCCCAGATGTATCAGGCCGTCAGCGCTCAGGCGGCGGCGATTCATGAGTTGTTCGTCAACACCTTGGGTGTGAGCTCGGGATCGTACGCGGCGACTGAGTTGGCCAACGCGGCCGCGGCCGGTTAAGGGGTCAGGACATGACGATTGATTTGGGTTCGTTGCCGCCGGAGGTCACGTCCGCGCTGATTTATGCGGGTCCGGGCTCGTCGTCGCTGGTGGCGGCGGCTTCGGCGTGGAATGGCCTTGCGGCCGAACTGAGTTCGGCTGCGTTGGGCTATGACAAGGTGGTCACCGCGTTGTCCGGCGAGGAGTGGCTGGGGCCTGCCTCGGCGTCGATGGCCGCGGCGGTGCAGCCCTATGTCACCTGGATGACGACGACGGCCGCACAAGCCGAGGAGGCCGCCGGCCAGGCCTCGGCGGCTGCGGCGGCCTATGAGAACGTGTTGGCTTCGGTGGTGCCCCCGCCGGTGGTCGCGCTCAACCGCACCGAGCTGATCCAGGCCCAGCAGACCAACGTGTTGGGTCTGAACAACGGGGTCATCGCGCAGTTGGAGGCCCAGTACAGCGAGTTCTGGGCGCAAAACGCCGCGGCGCTGTACAACTACGCGGGTCAGTCCGCGGCGGCGGCCAAGGTGACGCCGTATCAGAACGCGCCGGCCATCGTCAACCCGGCGGCCACCGGCACCCAAGGCGCCGCGGTGGCCGCGGCGCAGTCCACTCCGGCGGCCTCGCTGCAGCAGACCCTGCAGGGATACCTCACCCAGATCCAGAGCCAGCTGAGCCTGCTGTCTTCACCGACCGGGACGACGAAGCTGCTGACGCAGGCCGGGAACGAGTATCCGTGGCTGACCCAGGGCTGGTTCCTGTTGACCGGCCAGACCGCGCTTGCCCACCAACCTGGGAGGGTTTGTCAACGGCTACTCGCCCTACGCGAGCTTCTTCTACAACACCGAGGGCCTGCCGTACTTCAGCGTCGGTATGGGCAACTTCGGCACCCAGATCGCCAAGTCGGCTGGGTGGCTGGGTGGGGCGGCGCCGGCCGCCGCGGCTGCGGTCCCCAAGGCGTTGCCTGCCCTGGGCGGGATGCTCGGCGGTGGGGGCATCGCGCACGCGACCGGAGCCCTGGGCAGTGCGGGCTCGATCGGCAAGCTGTCGGTGCCGGCCACCTGGGCCGGGGCCACCACGGGAGTCAGCCATGCCGCGCCTCAGCTGGTCAGCACGGTCAGCGCGGCCCCGGAGGCGGGAACGGGACCGGGCAACCTGCTTGGCGGCATGCCGCTGGCCGGAGCGGGCTCGGGCACCGCCGGCGGCGCCGGACCCCGCTACGGCTTCAAACCCACCGTCATGGCCCGCCCACCCCTCGGCGGGTAGCTCCTCCATCAGAACCACCCGGGCGTCGCGGACGCCCGGGTGTTCGTCGTTCAAGCCCTCGTGTCGCGCCGCGCCCGACCAACACGGCCCTACCGGCAAGCCAACGCGAGGTGAACGGCCGTCGGTCGACGGTGAACTTTAGTTACCCCGCAGGCAAAAGTTGCTATCGGCAAGGGTTTTTGGCCGACCACCCCCATTAGCCTCGCGAACGGGCCGCGCCCGCAGGGGCGCCACGCCAAAGGGTTTCGGGGGAAGCCAAGTTTGTCGCTTTGACTATGTTTGTCGCTTTGACTATGCAGCCGGTGGCGCCGCCGCCGGCCAAGGGGGCACTGTGATTGATTTTGGGGCGTTACCGCCGGAGATCAACTCCGCGCGCATCTATTCCGGCTCGGGTTCGGCGTCGCTGCTGGCGGCGGCCTCGGCGTGGAATGGGCTTGCAGCCGAGCTGAATTCGGCCGCTCTGGGCTATGGACAAGGTGGTCACCGCGTTGTCCGGCGAGGAGTAGCTGGGGCCTGCCTCGGCCTCGATGGCCGCGGCGGTGCAGCCCTACATGGCGTGGATGACGACCACCGCGGCGCAAGCCGAGCAGGCCGCGATCCAGGCGCGCACGGCCGCGGCGGCCTACGAGACCGCGCTGACTGCGTCGGTGCCTCCGCCGTTGGTCGCGGCCAACCGTGCCGAGTTGGGGCAACTGCTGTCGACCAACGTGTTGGGCCAAAACACCGCCGCGATCGCGGCCAACGAATCCGACTACGGCGAAATGTGGGCCCAGGACGCCACGGCAATGTACGGCTACGCCGGTCAATCCGCGGCGGCGACCAAGGCGACACCGTTCACGTCGGCGCCGGCGATCGCCAACCCGGCCGCCCAGACGACGCAGACCGCCGCCGTCACGTCGTCCGCGGCCACGTCGGCGGCAGCACGCAATCGACGCTGACACAACCGGTGTCCGGGTTGCCGAACCAGCTTCAAGGCCTCGTGTCGCCGTTGGCGGCGACGTCGGGCACCTCGTCGCCGCTGACACAAATCTGGTTCCTGTGAGCGGGCAGACCAGCTTGCCGACCAACGTCGGGACGTTCTTAAGCCGCTACAACAACTACTCGAGCTTCTTCTACAACACCGAGGGCCTGCCGTACTTCAGCGTCCGTATGGGCAACTTCGGTGTCCAGATTGCCAAGACGGCGGGGTTACCCGGCGGGGCGGCGCCCAAGGCCGCGGCCGCCGTGCCCAAGGGCTTGCCCGGTCTGGGCGGCCTGCTGGGAGGGGGAGGCGCCGCCGCGCACGCGACGGCGGCGCTGGGCAACGCCGGCTCGGTCGGCAAGCTGTCGGTGCCGGCCACCTGGGCGGGCGCCACCGGGCCGGCCGTAAGCCATGCCGCGGCCGTGCCGGTCAGCACTGTCAGTACCGCCCCCGAGGCGACAGCGGGTCCCGGAAACCCGCTCGGCGGCATGCCGCTGGCCGGAGCGGGCAGCGGCACCGCCGGCGGCGCGGGGCCCCGCTACGGTTTCAAGCCCACCGTCATGGCCCGGCCACCCCTGGGCGGTTAGGCGGCCGACTGGGCGTCGCGCCCGGCGAACTCCCGAAGGTTCTTTATCCGCGGCCGGATTTTTTGTCCAGCACCCGGATTCCCGTTGCCCGACCGAAAGAGCGGCACGCAGGCTGCCCGGCCGCGGCAAGCATCGTCCAGGCGCGGATTCGCGCTGGTGGGAACCGCATGCGTGCGTCTGTACCGCCGACGGGCCAGCGCTGGGTCTTGCGTCCGGTCGCCGCGTGGGGGATGGGCGCCGCCTCGGTATCGGCTTGTAATCGGCCGCATCGCCACGCGATGACGGGGAGCGCGCCGACATAGCCTGCCTTGCAACCAACTTCGGTGAAGGTCAAGACAGCTTGCGGGGAAAACATGTCGTTCGAGTCCGGCGGTTCATGAGCCATGGACTTCGGGGCGCTACCACCTGAGATCAATTCCGGTCGGATGTATGCGGGTCCGGGAGCGGAGTCGATCATGGTTGCCGCGACGGCGTGGGATGCGTTGGCGGCCGAGTTGGGCACGGCGGCCAACGGCTACAACTCGGCGATCTCGGAGCTGACCAGTTCGCTGTGGGTGGGGCCGTCGTCGAGTGCGATGGTGTCGGCGGTCGCCCCCTACGTGAGTTGGCTCAGTGCGGCGTCGGAGCTGGCCGAGGAGAGTGCCAGTCAGGCGCGGGCGGCCGCGGCGGCGTTTGAGGCGGCGTTCGCGATGATGGTGCCCCCGCCGGTGATCGCGGCCAACCGGGTGTTGTTGACGACGTTGATCGCGACCAATTTCTTCGGGCAGAACACCCCGGCGATCGCTGCCACCGAAGCCCAGTACGTGGAGATGTGGGCCCAGGACGCGGTCGCGATGTACGGATACGCCGCCGCGTCGGCGACCGCCACGGTGTTGAACCCGTACCAGTCACCGCCGAATACCTCCACTCCGGAGGGACCGGTCAACCAGGCGCTTGCGGTTGCCCAGGCCGCCGCCGAGCCGGCCGGCAATTCGGGGCAGACCGCAGCGGCGACGACCACCCAGCTGACCCAGGCCGCCACGGTGCCGCAGTTGCTTGGGCAACTTTCGTCGTGGACTGCGACGACCTGGCCGTTCTCCATGCTCGAGAATCAGTTCCAAGATCTCCTCACCTATGGGTTGCCTACTCCGACCAACAACTGGTTGGGGCTTGCTTCCAGTCAATACACGCCGATTCTCAAACAAACTCTGCAGGCCTATTTCGGGGTTGGCCTCGCCAACTTCGGTTGGTCGATCGGGCAGCAGACGTTCAACGGCATCGGGACCACGGCCGGTGCGGGCGGTGCGTGGTACCCGACGCCGCAGTTCGCCGGCCTCCACCTGGGCGGCATCAGCGGGGTCAGCGCCGTCAGCGGCAACAGCGGCGGGGCGGTGCTGGCGAGCGCGGGCCAGGCCGGCAAGGTCGGCATGTTGTCGGTTCCGGCTAACTGGACCACACCGACGTCGGAGGCAACGCTCGTCAGCGCCGTGGCGGAGGAGACCCCCGCACCGGCTGGGGCTATGGCGCCAAGTGGAGCGCCAGGTGGAGAGAGCAACGCCCTGCTGCGCGGCATGCCGACAGGAGTGGTCGGCCGGCGCACCGCCGGCTACGGCTACACCAACAAGTACGGCTTCAAACACAGCGTCCTGACCCGCCCGCCGTCGGCCGGATAACGGCGGATGCGCGCTCGCTTCACCCGTTCAGCCCCCGGGCCTTTGGCATGCGCCCACAAGCTGCACGGAACCGATCCGGCAAAGCGCGGCAGGCGGCATAGAGCCACGTGCCGACGGACTTTATCCGCGAGCGGATTTTATTCGTGGGCCGGATCTTTCGTAACACGGTCAGGTCTAAGCCCAGGGCGGCTCAACACGCGCGATCGACCGCGAGGGTGCACCCTTATCCGGCCATCTTTGCAGGTCGCGGTTGACGCCTGCGAGCAACGACCGCCACTCGACCGCTTTGGTCTTGACTCGGTCGTCACCCCTCTCCGGCAGTTGTCGCCACACTGCGAGCACCGAGGCTGGGCGCGGATTCGCCCGCGAGGCAACTACCTTCATTCACGGGCCGGAGATTGTTCGGCGTGCACGGCAAACCGAGAACTGATCGAAGTGGACTCCCGGGGAGGAAATCGCGTGTCGTTTGTGACTACGCAGCCGGAGGCGTTGGTGGCGGCGGCGGGTGCGTTGCAGGGCATCGGCTCGTCGTTGAGTGCGCAGAATGCTGCAGCGGCGGCCCCGACGACGGGGGTGGTGCCGGCGGCTGCCGATGAGGTGTCGGCGTTGACTGCGGCGCAGTTCGCCGCGCATGCCCAGATGTATCAGGCCGTCAGCGCTCAGGCGGCGGCGATTCATGAGTTGTTCGTCAACACCTTGGGTGTGAGCTCGGGATCGTACGCGGCGACTGAGTTGGCCAACGCGGCCGCGGCCGGTTAAGGGGTCAGGACATGACGATTGATTTGGGTTCGTTGCCGCCGGAGGTCACGTCCGCGCTGATTTATGCGGGTCCGGGCTCGTCGTCGCTGGTGGCGGCGGCTTCGGCGTGGAATGGCCTTGCGGCCGAACTGAGTTCGGCTGCGTTGGGCTATGACAAGGTGGTCACCGCGTTGTCCGGCGAGGAGTGGCTGGGGCCTGCCTCGGCGTCGATGGCCGCGGCGGTGCAGCCCTATGTCACCTGGATGACGACGACGGCCGCACAAGCCGAGGAGGCCGCCGGCCAGGCCTCGGCGGCTGCGGCGGCCTATGAGAACGTGTTGGCTTCGGTGGTGCCCCCGCCGGTGGTCGCGCTCAACCGCACCGAGCTGATCCAGGCCCAGCAGACCAACGTGTTGGGTCTGAACAACGGGGTCATCGCGCAGTTGGAGGCCCAGTACAGCGAGTTCTGGGCGCAAAACGCCGCGGCGCTGTACAACTACGCGGGTCAGTCCGCGGCGGCGGCCAAGGTGACGCCGTATCAGAACGCGCCGGCCATCGTCAACCCGGCGGCCACCGGCACCCAAGGCGCCGCGGTGGCCGCGGCGCAGTCCACTCCGGCGGCCTCGCTGCAGCAGACCCTGCAGGGATACCTCACCCAGATCCAGAGCCAGCTGAGCCTGCTGTCTTCACCGACCGGGACGACGAAGCTGCTGACGCAGGCCGGGAACGAGTATCCGTGGCTGACCCAGGGCTGGTTCCTGTTGACCGGCCAGACCGCGTTGCCCACCAACCTGGGAGGGTTTGTCAACGGCTACTCCCCTTACGCGGGCTTCTTCTACAACACCGAGGGCCTGCCGTACTTCAGTGTCGGTATGGGCAACTTCGGCACCCAGATCGCCAAGTCGGCTGGGTGGCTGGGTGGGGCGGCGCCGGCCGCCGCGGCTGCGGTCCCCAAGGCGTTGCCTGCCCTGGGCGGGATGCTCGGCGGTGGGGGCATCGCGCACGCGACCGGAGCCCTGGGCAGTGCGGGCTCGATCGGCAAGCTGTCGGTGCCGGCCACCTGGGCCGGGGCCACCACGGGAGTCAGCCATGCCGCGCCTCAGCTGGTCAGCACGGTCAGCGCGGCCCCGGAGGCGGGAACGGGACCGGGCAACCTGCTTGGCGGCATGCCGCTGGCCGGAGCGGGCTCGGGCACCGCCGGCGGCGCCGGACCCCGCTACGGCTTCAAACCCACCGTCATGGCCCGCCCACCCCTCGGCGGGTAACCGCACTACCATGACGGCTCTCGACTGCCCTGGAACATCGCCTATCGGGCCGAGGCAGCATTTGCTCATTTTCGCAGGCGCGCCGCCCGGCGCACGGCCTATAGGCGCTGTTCAGATGCGGTTTTGCTGGGGCCGCGATGCGGCACGCCTGAAGGTTTGCTGTGACTGTCGTGTGAAGGCCCGCAAACCGGATCCGACGCTGTTAATGTGTCGTAAACAAAAGTGAATTCGCCGTACCGTTCAGTGAATAATTGCGAACAGGCTGCTTGGGAGAGGGCAGCCCGGTAAGCCGTCATCTACTCTCTGTGTCCAGAGGGTGCTCTCTGTGTCCAGAGGGTGGAGGACCAATCAAGGAGGAAAAGATATGTCGTTCGTGACGACCCAGCCGGAGGCGTTGGCCGCGGCAGCCGGAACCCTGCAGGGCATCGGTTCGGCGATGAGCGCCCAGAACGCGGCTGCGGCGGCCCCGACGACCGGGGTGGTGCCCGCGGCTGCCGACGAGGTGTCGGCGCTCACTGCGGCTCAGTTCGCTGCACACGCGCAGATGTACCAGGCAGTGAGCGCTCAGGCCGCCGCGATTCACGAGCTGTTCGTGAACACCCTCTCGACCAGTGCCGGCTCTTACGTCGCGACAGAGATCGCCAACGCAGCCGCTGCCGGCTGACCTGGCTCCCTGGTTCAAGGCCTGGACGGACCGTAACCGACGTGGGTTCCACAGCATCCGCCCGGCAGCCGATTTTCTCGGCGCCCGGGGTCCGCGTGGAATCAGCTGCCCGGGATGCCTGGAATGCAATGAAAACTCCGAAAACTCCGTCAACTCAAACGCCGTGGTTCGGGTTCGACGTGCGGCTCACCGTGTCACGCGGTGACCGGTGGCCGGCGGCCGCGGGCTGACGGAAGGGGGGATCATCTTTATCCATTCGGCTTGGCGGTTGCGCACCGCGTAACCGGTCCGGCCATAGTCGATCGCACAGCAAATGTTCCAGTGATCAATCATCAAGGAGAAAACCAACATGGCAACACGTTTTATGACCGACCCGCACTCGATGCGGGCGATGGCGGGCCGCTTTGAGGTGCACGCGCAGACCGTTGAGGACGAGGCTCGCAAGATGTGGGCATCGTCGATGAACATCGCCGGTGCCGGCTGGAGTGGGCAGGCGCAGGCGACCTCGTACGACACGATGGGGCAGGTCAACCAGGCCTTCCGCAATATCGTGAACATGCTGCATGGGGTGCGTGACGGTCTGGTCCGCGACGCGAACAACTACGAGCAGCAAGAGCAGGCCTCCCAGCAGATCCTCGGCAGCTAGCGCTAAAAGCCGAGGTTGCGTACCCTTTCAGACGTTAGGAGAACACAAACATGACGATCAATTACTCATTCGGCGACGTGGACACCCACGGCGCCACCATTCGCGCCCAAGCCGCCTCGCTGGAGCAAGAGCACCAAGCCATCGTTCGTGATGTGCTGGCCGCTGGTGACTTCTGGGGTGGCGCCGGTTCGGTGGCCTGCCAGGAGTTCATCACCCAGTTGGGTCGTAACTTCCAGGTGATTTACGAGCAGGCCAACTCCCACGGCCAGAAGGTGCAGACCGCCGGCAGCAACATGGCGAGCACCGACAGCGCCGTCGGCTCCAGCTGGGCTTAACCTCCAACTTCAGGCGCGGCAGCACACCACCCATCGGTGTGCTGCCGCGTCCTGCGGTTTCCGTGCACGTCGATTCTTGAGGTATTGATGGACCAACAGAGCACCCGCACCGACATCACCGTCAACGTCGACGGTTTCTGGATGCTCCAGGCACTCCTGGACATTCGGCACGTCGCGCCAGAGCTGCGGTGCCGGCCGTATGTATCCACCGACTCCAGCGACTGGCTCAACGATCATCCCGGAATGGCGGTGATGCGCGAGCAGGGCATCGTCGTCGGTGACGAGGTGCAGGAGCAGGTCGCCGCTCGACTGCGGGTACTCGCAGCGCCCGACCTCGAGGTCGTTGCCTTACTGTCGCGGGGCAAGCTGCTCTACGGCGTCGTCGACGACGAGAACCAGCCGCCCGGTTCGCGGGATATCCCCGACAACGAGTTCCGGGTGGTGCTGGCCCGCCGTGGTCAGCACTGGGTGTCGGCCGTGCGGGTCGGCAACGACATCACGGTCGACGACGTGGCCATCGCGGACAGCGCCTCAATTGCCGCATTGGTCATGGACGGTCTGGAATCGATTCACCACGCAGAACCTGCGGCGATCAACGCGGTCAATGTGCCGATGGAGGATATGCTGGAAGCCACGAAGTCGTGGCAGGACTCGGGGTTCAACGTCTTCTCCGGTGGCGATCTGCGGCGAATGGGCATCAGCGCAGCCACCGTGGCCGCATTGGGCCAGGCGTTGTCCGACCCGGCGGCCGAGGTTGCGGTGTACGCGCGTCAATACCGCGACGACGCCAAGGGTCCCAGCGCCTCGGTGCTGTCACTCAAGGACGGTTCGGGTGGCCGCATTGCGCTCTACCAGCAGGCACGAACCGCGGGTTCGGGCGAAGCCTGGCTGGCGATTTGCCCGGCGACTCCCCAGCTGGTGCAGGTGGGCATCAAGACCGTGCTGGACACGCTGCCCTACGGCGAATGGAAAACGCACCGCAGGGTGTGAAAAGGTCGGTGAAACACAATGTTTACCAATGCTTTTGCGCATAACACGCGTTCGAGATGCGAACGCGGCATACTTCTCTAGAATCATCAGCAAATCCCAACCAGTGTCACACGACTCTTGATCGCAAGGCGAGGCAGATGAAATCCGAATTAGTCGAGCTGCATCTCCCGGGGGACCCTAGCGCCTCGGCGGGTCGGTCGACCGAGCTTCCGACGGCACGGGCTTACACATTCACCATGGCAGGGGGTGCAGGGCGATGACTGCGGTAGTTGAAGCGCCAAAGCCAGACGTTGAGGGCATTTCACAACCTCGGGCGGTAGTGGTCGGCATCATGGCCGGCGAGGGCGTGCAGATCGGCGTCTTGCTCGACGCCAATGCGCCGGTGTCGGTGATGACCGACCCGCTGCTGAAAGTGATCAACGGCCGGCTGCGCGAACTGGGTGAGACCCCGCTGGAGGCCACGGGGCGGGGCCGGTGGGCCCTGTGCGTCGTCGACGGCACGCCATTGCGGGCGACCCAGTCTTTGACCGAGCAGGACGTCTACGACGGCGACCGGTTGTGGATCCGGTTCATTCCGGACACCGAGCACCGGTCGCAGGTCATCGAGCACATCTCCACCGCGGTTGCCGCCAACCTCAGCAAACGCTTCGCCGCGATCGACCCCGTCGTTGCGGTGCAGGTCGGCGCGTCGATGGTGGCCGCCGGCGTCACGTCCGCGTCAGCTTTGCTGGGCTGGTGGCGCTGGCACCACAACTCGTGGCTGCCGACTGCCTACGCTGCGGTGATCGCCGCAATCATGCTGGGCGTGTCATTGCTGCTGCTGATGCGCGCCCACACGGATCAGGACCGGCGCGTCGGCGACATCATGCTGTTCAGCACCCTCGCACCCCTGTCGGTGTCCGCGGGCGCGGCGCCGCCCGGGGGAGTGGGTTCGCCGCAGGCGGTGCTGGGCTTCGGCGTGCTCACCATCGCCGCGATGCTCGCTCTGCGTTTCACTGGACGCCGGCTGGGCCTCTACACGGCCATCGTCACCATCAGCCTGGTGACGGCGATCGCGGCCCTCTCCCGGATGGTCGCGAATACCAGCGCAGTGACCCTGTTCGCCTCCGTTGTGCTGCTGTGCGTGCTCGTCTACCACGGCGGGCCGGCGCTGTCGCGGCGGCTGGCAGGCATCCGGCTGCCGGTCTTCCCCTCGGCGACCAGTCGGTGGGTCTTCGAGGCTCGACCCGACCTGCCCACGACCGTGGTGCGCTCCGAGGGTGGCCCGCCGGTCTTGGAGGGGCCCGCGTCGGTTCGCGACGTGCTGCTGCAAGCCGAGCGCGCCCGGTCGTTCCTGACCGGATTGCTGGTGGGGCTGGGTGTGTTGATGGTGGTCTCGTTGACCGCATTGGCGGATCCGCACGCCGGGCAGCGCTGGCTGCCGCTCATGCTGGCCGGTTTCAGCGCGGGCTTCCTGATGCTCCGCGGCCGCTCGTATGTCGACCGCTGGCAGTCGATCACCCTGGCCGTGACCTCCGTGCTGATCGTCGGCGCGGTGGTGGTGCGGTATGCGCTCGTGTTGCAGTCGCCGCTGGCGGTGTCCGTCAGCGTTGCGATCCTGGTCCTGCTGCCGGCGGCGGGTCTCACGGCTGCGGCCGTGGTGCCCAACACCATCTACAGCCCGTTGTTCCGCAAGTTGGTGGAATGGATCGAATACCTCTGCCTCATGCCGATCTTCCCGCTGGCATTGTGGTTGATGAACGTTTATGCAGCCATCCGATACCGCTAGTCGCAAGTCGCGGCGTGGTCGCGCTGCCCGCGCGACCATCGCCGCGCTTTTGCTTGCTTCGGGCTCTCTAGCGGGTTTGCCGCCGGCGTATGCGATCTCGCCGCCGACGATCGACCCGGCCGCGGTGCCGCCCGACGGTCCGCCCGGACCGCCGGCGCCGATGAAGCAGAACTCGTACTGCACCGAGGTCGGGGTCCTGCCGGGCACCGACTTCCGGCTGCCGCCGAAGTACATGGAGATGCTGAACCTGCAGGAGGCATGGCAATTCGGCCGTGGCGCCGGGCAGAAGGTCGCCGTCATCGACACCGGTGTGACGCCGCACCCAAGGTTTCCGCACCTGATACCCGGCGGCGACTATGTCATGGGCGGCGACGGTTTGTCGGACTGTGACGC
Organism: uncultured Actinomycetota bacterium; assembly: GCA_963785625.1. GTDB lineage: Bacteria > Actinomycetota > Actinomycetes > Mycobacteriales > Mycobacteriaceae > Mycobacterium. The sequence continues at coordinate 235,084 of CAWAWC010000008.1, forward strand.
GCACGGCACGATCGTCGCGTCGATGATCGGCGCGGCCCCGGCCAACGGTGCCGCGGCACCGCCCGCGGCACCGCGCAGGCCGGTGACCATTCCCACCACCGAGCCGCCACCCAAAGTGCCGCCGCCCCAGACGGTGACGCTGTCCCCGCTGCCGCAGACCATCACGATGGTGCCCCCGCCGCCGCCGGACCAGAACGGGCCTCCCGGGCCAGCGGGCCCGCCGGGACCGCCGCCGCCCCCAGGTGCTCCGGGGGCAGCCAACCACGGCGGCGGTGGCACGGTGACGATTCCGGGCTACTCCGGTGGCGGGCACGTCGTCGCTATCGACCACAGCCCGCGCCCAGAGGATCCGCCCAAGCCGCCGCCGCCCCCACCGCCGGCGCCGGCACAGGCCCCGGACGCGTACAGCGGGATCGCTCCGGACGTCGACATCATCTCGATCCGGCAGTCCAGTCAGGCGTTCGCCCTCAAGGACGCCTACACCGGCGATGAGGATCCGCAGACGCGGGCGAAGATCGACGACGTCGAGACCATGGCACGGGCGATCGTGCATGCCGCCAACATGGGCGCCTCGGTGATCAACATCTCCGACGTGACCTGCATGAGCGCGCGCAACATCATCGACCAGCGCACGCTGGGCGCCGCCGTGCATTACGCGGCGGTCGACAAGAACGCCGTCATCGTGGCCGCGGCCGGCGACACCAGCAAGAAGGACTGCAAGCAGAACCCGGCCTTCGATCCCATGCAGCCCCAGGATCCGCGCGACTGGAGCGGTGTCACCACAGTGGTGACCCCGTCCTGGTTCAGCGACTATGTCCTGACCGTCGGGGCGGTCGACACAGACGGTCGGCCGCTGACCCAAGGCGGTCAGGGGCAGGGTTCGACAAGTGTCGCCGGCCCGTGGGTGGGGATCGCAGCGCCCGGGGTCGACGTCATCGGGCTCTCACCCCGGGACGACGGGCTGATCAACGCGATCGACGGCCCGGACAACACGCTGCTGGTGCCAGCCGGCACCAGCTTCTCGGCCGCGATCGTGTCCGGCGTGGCTACTCTGGTCCGCGCCAAGTACCCGCAGCTGTCGGCCTACCAGGTCATCAACCGCTTGGAACGCACCGCCCGGGCGCCGGCGCGCGGCGTTGACAACCAGGTCGGCCACGGTGTCATTGACCCGGTCGCTGCGCTGACCTGGGACGTACCCGATGGTCCGGCAAAGCCGCCGCAGCAACTGTCGGCGCCGCTGAACCTTCCTAAACCGGCCCCGCGCCGCGATATGGTGCCAGTGTGGGTAGCCGCCGGAGGGCTAACCGGGGCATTACTGATCGCCGGCGCGGTGTTCGGTACAACAACGCTGATGAAGCGATCGCGGAAGCAGCAATGAGGGCGGAGCAGCAATAGCAATGAAGGCTCAGCGCAGTTTTGGGTTGTCTTTGGCGTGGTCGCGGGTCACTGCGGTGTTTCTGGTCGACATCTTGATTCTGGTGGTCGCAAGTCACTGCCCGGAGTCATGGCAAGGCGAACATCGCATCGCGTTCTGGGTGGGTGTCGGCCTCGCGGTGCTGGTCACGCTGCTATCGTTGGTCACCCACCACGGCCTCACGGTGACCTCGGGGTTGGCCTCGTGGCTGTGGGACTGGTCCGCCGATCCCGGCTCCTCGCTGGCCGCGGGGTGCACACCCGCGGCCGATTACCAGCGCCGGTTCGGACGCGACAAGGTGGGGGTGCGGGGGTATGAAGGCCGCCTGGTCACCGTCATCGCGGTGGACGGCGGTGCGGACGACCCGTCGGGGCGCCATCGCCATCGCACCTTGCCCGCGGCCACCCTGCTCGTGCAGTCCGTCGCAGCCGGGCTGCGACAGTTCGATGTTCACCTCGACGCCATCGACATCGTCTCGGTGAAGGTGCGCCGCGGAGGCAACGCCGCCGAGCTGTCCAAGCTGGATGACTGGGGCCCCGAGGAGTGGGGGCTGGTCGGTGACCAGCCGGCCTCGTATGTGCGTCGCACCTGGCTGGTACTGCGGATGAACCCGCAACGCAACGTCGCCGCGGTGGCGGCCCGTGATTCGCTCGCGTCGACGCTGGTGGCGGCGACCGAGCGGCTCGCCCAAGATCTCGACGGCCAACAGTGTGCGGCCCGGCCGTTGACCGCCGACGAGCTCGCCGAGGTCGACAAGGCCGTGCTCGCCGACCTCGAGCCGACGTGGAGCCGCCCGGGGTGGCGCCACCTCAAGCATTTCAACGGGTTCGCGACCAGCTTCTGGTTGACGCCGTCGGACATCAGCACTGAGACGGTGGATGAGCTCTTCCGGGCCGATACCAACGCCACCGTGCTGACGATCCGGCTCGTCAGTGACGGCGGCCGACCGTACGCGTCGGCCTGGGTGCGCTATCACAGCGACAGCCAGCTTCCCAAGGAGGTCTCGGCGGGGCTCAACCGGCTCACCGGCCGCCAGCTGGCCGCGGTGCGCGCCAGCCTGCCCGCCCCCACGATCCGCGCGCCGCTGATCGTGCCAAGCCGTGCAGTGCACGACGACGATGAACTGGTCCTGTCTGTCGGTCAGGTGCGGGAGGGCTCGACGGGCGCGCCCGTGACGCTATGACGCGGTCGCAGTCAACCGCTGAGGACGCCCGAAACGCACTGGTCGCCGGACTGCTGGCGTCGGGCATTTCTGTCAACGGGCTGCAGCCCAGCCACAACCCTCAGGTTGCGGCGCAGATGTTCAACACCGCGACCACCCTGGACCCCGGGATGTGCGACGCGTGGCTGGCGCGGGTGCTGGCGGGTGAGCAGAGCATCGAGGTGCTCGCCGGAGCCTGGGCGGCGGTCCGGACATTCGGCTGGGAGACCCGCCGCCTCGGCGTCACGGATCTGCAGTTCCGTCCGGAGGTTTCCGACGGGCTGTTCCTTCGACTGGCGATCACCAGCGTGGAGTCGCTCGCATGCACCTACGCCGCCGCCCTCGCCGAGGCGAAACGTTACGAGGAGGCGTCGAAGCTGCTGGACAGCGTCGAACCCCGCCGCCCGTTCGAGGAGGAGCTGTTCGATTACGTCCGGGGCGTGCTGTTCTTCCGCACCGGACGCTGGCCGGACGTGTTGCTGCAGTTTCCCGAGGGAAAGCAATGGCGTCAGCCCGAACTGAAGGCTGCAGGGGCGGCGATGGCCACCACCGCGCTGGCATCGCTGGGAGTCTTCGAGGAGGCCTTCCGGCGGGGCCAGGACGCCATCGAAGGTGACCGAGTCCCGGGTGCGGCCAACATCGCCCTCTACACCCAGGGCATGTGCCTGCGGCACGTGGGGCGCGAGGAAGAAGCCATCGAGCTGCTGCGCCGGGTGTATTCGCGGGATCCGAAGTTCGCCCCCGCCCGTGAGGCGCTGGACAACCCCAACTATCGGCTGATACTCACCGATCCGGAGACGATCGAGGCCCGCACCGACCCGTGGGACCCGGACAGCGCGCCGACCCGGGCGCAGACCGAGGCCGCCCGCCACGCCGTCGAGGCAGCCAAATATCTGGCCCAAGGTGATGCCGAGCTCAACGCGATGCTGGGCATGGAACGGGCCAAGCGGGAAATCAAACTGATCAAGTCGACCACCAAGGTCAATCTGGCTCGCGCCAAGATGGGCCTCCCGGTGCCCGTGACATCGCGGCACACCTTGCTGCTGGGGCCTCCCGGGACCGGCAAGACTTCGGTAGCGCGGGCCTTCACCAAACAGCTGTGCGGGCTCACGGTGTTGCGCAAGCCCCTGGTGGTGGAGACGAGCCGCACCAAGCTGTTGGGCCGCTACATGGCCGACGCCGAAAAGAACACCGAGGAGATGCTCGAAGGGGCGCTGGGCGGCGCCGTCTTCTTCGACGAGATGCACACCCTGCACGAGACGGGCTACTCCCAGGGCGACCCCTACGGCAACGCGATCATCAACACGTTGCTGCTCTACATGGAGAACCATCGCGACGAACTCGTCGTCTTCGGTGCGGGCTATGCCAAGGCCATGGACAAGATGCTCGAGGTGAATCAGGGGCTGCGCCGGCGTTTTTCGACCGTCATCGAGTTCTTCAGCTACACGCCGGAAGAGCTTGTCGCACTGACCAAACTGATGGGGCGGGAGAACGAGGACATCATCACCGACGCCGACGCCGAGGTGCTGTTGCCGTCGTACACCAAGTTCTACACCGACGAAAGCTACTCGGAAGACGGGGACCTGATCCGCGGCATCGACACGCTCGGCAATGCCGGGTTCGTGCGCAACGTGGTGGAGAAGGCTCGCGACCACCGGAGCTTCCGCCTGGACGACGAGGACCTCGACGATGTGCTGGCCAGCGATCTCACCGAATTCAGCGAGGCCCAGCTGATGCGATTCACGACACTGACCGGCGAAGACCTCGCCGAGGGTCTCAGCGCGGCAGTCGCAGAGAAAAAGTCGAGTTAGCCCGCCTCTTCGCGCACGGCCCGGGCAGCTCATAGTTGCGTCGCGTGATCAGCGCTTCGCGAAAGCCGTTGCACACTCGTCGAATAACCAGACCCAGCCCCGCATTGGTGCAACCGAGGCGCAGGACGCACGGATATGACGGGCTCGCCGCTGCCGCGTCCACCGGTTGTCGGGAACACGAGTTTCTCCGTCTGGCAGCGGGTTTGGCGAATCGGCTGGGTAGCACCGAGGCGTCAGCGCAATGTACCGCGACGTGGCGGCCAAGTGAATGGTTGCGATTGTGTCGCAGTCAGGCTTGACTCAGCTACTCGCGGGGTGTCACGATGGCTCTAGCAAGCACCTCGCTAGGTGAGGCGTCTGCACGGATACAGGCCACTGACCTCGAACGTCGAAAGACGCCCAGGGTCAGGACAGCCCTTCCCGGCTTAAGGGTTGGGCCCAAGTGGCTTCCGGTAGTTTCGGATACGCCGTGTGGTGCCAAAGCTCTGACGAGAGGGGTGCGAAGCCCGGTTACTTCTGGGCTCTTCTCCCCGGCGTGCATGCTATGGCATCCCCGTGTGCCCCGACCGTGAGGAGGTGAGAGCGAAATGGGTCCCGACGATAGTCCGTATCCGAGATCGATGACCGTTTCGTTGCGATCCGGCCACGGCTCACTCTCCGCAGCCTAAATCCGTTCTCCCGCAGGAGATCACCCGCACGCCCTAATCATTCGGGCGTGTGTCAGGCGCGCGCGAAAGTGGCCGATGGAATGGCCCGATGCCCTAGGGGTTGCTTTTCGCGGGGAGAAGTCCGATGCCGTTTTCGACTACGCATCCAGCTAGGGCTACGCGCTGTTTGGCGGGAACCGGATCCGGCATGGGCGCACCGGGTGCGGTATCGCGGTTTTTTGCAACGCAATTCAGCGTTGCTTCCGACAATTATCAGGCGGTGGGTACGCACGCGCTGGCCGTTCGCGAGTACGTGGCCACCGAAACCGACAACAAGATCGCCGCTCGCCAGGGAGGGGGCCGACCATGACCGCAATGCTGGACTTCGCGATGCTTCCGCCCGAAATCAACTCGGGCCGCATGTATTCGGGGGCGGGTTCGGGCCCGATGCTGGCCGCGGCGTCGGCGTGGAAGGGCCTGGCCACGGAACTGCGGTCCACCACCTTGTCGTACAGTTCGGTGCTGTCGGCGCTGACCGGCGAGGAGTGGCACGGGCCGGCCGCGACGTCGATGGCGGCGGCGGCGACGCCGTATGTCGCTTGGATAGGCACGACGGCCGCGCAGGCCGAGCAGACCGCCGCCCAGGCCGAGGGCGCCGCGGCGGCGTATGAGGCGGCGTTCGCCGCCACCGTGCCACCGCCGGTGATCGCGGCGAACCGCGCGCAGTTGATGACGCTGATTGCCACCAACATCTTGGGCCAGAACACCCCGGCGATCGCGGCCACCGAGGCTCAGTATGCCGAGATGTGGGCCCAAGACGCCGCTGCCATGTACGGCTACGCCGCGTCGTCGGCTGTTGCCACGCAGTTGACTCAGTTCACCGAGCCGCAGCAGGACACGAGCTCCAGTGGCCTGGCGGCTCAGTCGGCGGCGGTCAGCCAGGCCGCGGCGACCCCGGCCGGGACGCAGCAATCCACGCTGACGCAGCTGATGTCGGCGCTGCCTACCACGCTGCAGAATCTTGCTTCGCCGGCGTCGTCCTCCTCCCCGGCGTCTGGGCTCGACGGTGTTCTCACCGGACTGGGGGGGTGGAACCCGTTCGCCGCGGGGTCGGCGACGGACACGACCGGCCTGGACGGCTTGCTGAACCTGTTCGGCTCCGACACGGCGTTCGGGCAGTTCATGAATGCCAATATCTGGAACACCATCTTCTCGTCCGGTTTCTACATGCCCAGCAACACCATGGCTCCGTTCCTGGGTCTGCTGGGCGCGCAAACGGCGGGCAATGCGGTGGGTGACGCCGCCGGGCAGGCCGCCACGGGAGCGTTGGGCGAGGCCCTGGCACCGGTCGGCGGCATCAGCGGTCTGGGCAGCGCCGTCTCGGGCGGCCTGGGCCATGCATCCATCATCGGCCCGCTGTCGGTGCCACCGAGCTGGGCTGCGCCCGCCGCGCTGGCCAGCCCCCTGAGCTCCACGCTGGGCGGCACACCAATGATCGCGCCCCCGGCCATGGCGGCGGGGATGCCCGGAATGCCGATTGGCAGCATGGGTGGCCAAGCCTACGGACGCGCCATGCCCCAATACGGCTTCCGGCCCACCTTTGTGGCACGCCCACCCGCCGCCGGATAACGCCGCTCGGGGTCGCGCCGCCGCCGCGGCGGAACTGCCGCAGAACCATCGCGGGCGCGCATACCACGCCCGCCGCCCACCGCGCGTCGAGACCTCGTGATGGACCGATCAGCGGGATGGGCTCTCCGCAACACCGTGATCGTGCTAATGGCCTGGGGGCGCGGCGAAGAGGGGGCGTTGACCACTACGAACAGGTCGTATCCGCCTCACAGGAAACCCCCAGCAGCTAATCAGCGCCGTGGCAGTTTAACCCGTCTAATCTTCTTGATGAAATTTAGGAGAACACATGTCCATTAGCTATCAGTTCGGCGATGTCGATGCCCACGGCGCCACAATTCGGGCTCAGGCGGCCGCGCTGGAAGCTGAGCACCAGGCCATCGTTCGTGACGTCCTCGCCGCCGGCGACTTCTGGGGCGGCGCCGGTTCGGTGGCCTGCCAGGAATTCATCACTCAGCTGGGTCGGAACTTCCAGGTGATCTACGAGCAGGCCAACGCCCACGGCCAGAAGGTGCAAACCGCGGGCAGCAACATGGCCGGCACCGACAGTGCTGTCGGCTCGAGCTGGGCGTGAACGCACTTCACCCGCGAATGGAAGCGAACAGCGCAGACCGGCAGAGACGCCGAAGTCGACATACTTAGCGCTCTTCTGCGCTATTAGATAAGTTGCGGTATAACAAAGATAATTTCCGGTGCAATAGGGGGTGTTTAGGGCCGCGATCGAAGCATTAAATTCGAGCCTCGAAAGCAGATGCTACTGGCGCAGGTGCCGTTAGACTGCAGATTAATTTTTATTGATTCTGCAGGTTAGCTATGCCATTGCCGCGAGCATTTGCCAGAACGCGTATACCAAGCTCTTGAGCAGTACGCTTGCTGTAAAGTGCATTAGCTATAAGTGAGCGTCCTCGCACGACACAAGACCGGCCATGACATTTATTTTTAACGTTCGCATTACCGGATCGGAACGCGAGGTAGATACACTTTGATCACCATGACCGCTACATCGGTAGCGGCAGAAAACACGTGTCTTCAATAGTGAATTTAATGAATTTCTTTAGAATGCCTGCGCGGCTGGGCGCGGAGCAACCAAGCCGTCCTTGCCATGACGGACACCGAGGGGACCGGAGGTGCTAGATGTTTGATTTCGGGGCGCTGCCGCCGGAGATCAATTCCGGACGGATGTATCTCGGCGCAGGGTCGGGGCCGTTGCTGGCCGCCGCGGCGGCCTGGGACGACTTGGCCGCAGAGTTGCAGTCCACCGGCGCGTCGTACAGCTCGACCATCGAGACGTTGACGACGGGGCCGTGGACGGGCCCGTCGTCGATAGCGATGGCGGCCGCGGCCGCACCCTACGTCGCCTGGATCAACTCGACCGGAGCGCAGGCCGAGCTGGCGGGCACGCAAGCCAAGCTCGCCGCGGCGGCCTACGAGACGGCATTCGCGGCGACGGTGCCCCCGCCGGTGATCGCGACCAACCGCGCCCTGCTCGCGGCGCTGATCGCAACCAACATCCTGGGCCAGAACACGCCGACGATCGCGGCCACCGAAGCCCAGTACATGGAGATGTGGGCACAGGACGCGGCCGCCATGTACGCCTACGCCAGCTCCTCGTCCTTGGCTACCCAGCTCGAGTCGTTCCTCGATCCGCCGCAGACGACCAGCAACTCGGCCGGGACGACGCAGGCGGCGGCGGTTTCCCAGTCCAGTGGCGAGAGCGGCCTGAACATCGGCACCCAGCTGTCCCAGCTGATCAATTCCGTGCCGAGTGCGCTGCAAAGCCTAACGACCGGCACGGCGACCAACGCCGCGACCTCGGCAACGACGGGAATCTCCTTGCCGTCAACAGTGCCCGACCTCCTGACCAACTGGAACACCATCTGGTCGACCGTTACCGGCGTGTTCTCTCCCCAGTCGTGGAGCACCATCCCCGGTGGCCCATTCCTGTCGTTCGGGCAGACGTACGCCTATGGCCAGAACGGGCAGAGCGCCGCCGCCTACCTGTCGGGCCCAAAGTTCATCTCCGGGGCGTTGGCGCCGCTGACCCAAGGGGCCAGCGCCGTGAAGCCGATGCTGAGCTCCGCTGTAAGTGGCGGGCAGGTCTCGGGGTCGATGGGCAAAGCGGCTCTGGTGGGAAGCATGTCGGTGCCGCAGGGCTGGACCCAAGAAGCGCCGGCGATCAGAACGCTCGCCCAGGTGCTGCCCGCCAACTTGGCGGCCGCCCCGGAGGCGTCACTGGCCGGCGAGGCGGGCGTCTTCAGCCAGATGGGCCTGTCCAGCCTGGCCGGACGGGCGGTTGCGGCCGGCGCAACGTACTCGTCCGGCGGAAGCGCGGCGGCAGGTTCACTGGGCGGTGTCATCGAGGCCGAGGCCGCGACGGCAACCATCATCGTGATCCCGGTGCTCGAAGACTGACCGACGTGATGACGCACAGCAGCCCGACACAGACCACTCAGGCGCGCACGACCAGGCAAGGGGTTTAGACATGTTTTACGGAGCGTTTCCGCCGGAGATCAACTCGGGCCGGATGTACACCGGTCCGGGATCGGAGTCGATGGTGGCCGCCGCGGCGGCCTGGGAGGGGCTGGCAAGCGAACTGCAGTCCACCGTGTCGTCGTATTCCTCGGTGATCGACACTCTGAGCAGCGGGCCGTGGACCGGTCCGTCGTCGATGAGCATGGTGGCCGCGGTCACGCCGTACTTGGCTTGGATGCAGCAGACCGCCGCCCAGGCCGCGCAAACCGCGAGCCAGGCCACCGCGGCGGCCACCGCCTACGAAGAGGCGTTCGCCGCGACCGTGCCGCCGCCGGTGATCGCGGCCAACCGCAGCCAACTGGCGACGCTGATTGCGACCAACCTCTTCGGGCAGAACACCGCGGCCATCGCGGCCACCGAGGCGCAATACGCCGACATGTGGGCCCAGGACGCCGTGGCGATGGACACCTACCTCGCCTCGTCGGAGGCGGCCACCACCCAGCTGATCACGTTCACCGAGCCACCGAACACGACCAATGACACGGCCGGGACGACGCAGGCGGCCGCGGTCAGCACGGCATCGGCCACCCCGGCCGCCAACGTGGCGTCAACCCTCAGTTCGATCATTCCCGCCTTCACCCCGGAGTCGGGGGCGCTGGGATACCTTGCCGGGCTCGCCAATTTCTACACCGATTTCGCTAAGAATCTTCTGAACACCATCCCAAACGGGGCTACGTGGTACACGGACCTGTATAACGCCGTCAAGGTTCCAATCGGCTTGACGACGCAGTACAACGACATCGGGCTGCTGATCAACTTCCCCGTGTCGCAGTGGCTCAAGTTTTCCCCGCCGGCCGCCTATGGCGCGCTCCCGAAGGACGCGCTGGGCGCGGGGCTCGGGCCATTGGGCTTCGGGCGGGGCACGCTGTTCAATGCGGTCAGCCCGGCGGCAAGCATGGCGCGGGGCACCTTGGTCGGATCGCTGACCGTCCCGCCGAGCTGGGCGGCGAACACCCCGGCCGTCAGGATGGTCGCCTCCGCCCTATCGGCCGCGGGGCCGGAAGCGGTGCCGGCGGCCGCGCTGGGCGAGGGTGGGCTGCTCAGCTCGATGTCGGTGGCGGGGATGCTCGGTAGCGCCCTCGGCGCGGGTGCTCCCACCGTCGTGAAAGCCGGCGCCCGCAACCGGCTCGCCCCGCTCAAAGACCTCAAGGGCGGCACTTCGCCGGAGAAACTCAAGCAGGTGGTCGCACAAATCTCGGAGAAACCCGAGAGCGTGCAACACCACAATGTCGATCAAGAGGGGCTGGACGCCCTACTCGAACAATTGTCGAAGAAACCCGGAATCCACGCGGTGCACCTCAAAAAAGGCAACAAGCCCCAGGTCGTGCCTTCGGACGCCCAGCTGGGGTAGGGACAACCAAAATCGGAAGTATGGTGTGTTATGAAATCGCTACTGGCGCTGCTCGGCATTTCCGCTGTGCTTGGATTCGCCGCACCCGCGTACGCCGATCCGCCTCCCGTCCCGGACGGTGACGACGCGGGGTTCCTCGCCGCCCTGCACACGGCCGGCATCAGCTATGCCAGCCCCGATGCGGCCGTCGCGGCGGGCAGAGCGGTGTGCTCGTGCTTGAACAACGGCGAGTCGGGTCTGGAGTTGGTCCACGATGTGAAGTCCCACAATCCGGGCTTCGACATGGAGATGGCGTCGAATTTCGCCATGATCGCGGCGAAATTCTATTGCCCGCACCAACTTTCGAAGGCCTGACAACAGGCGGCAAGAAAGCTCGAGTCATGAGGCTTCTGCCAGTGCTGATCGGCGTCTCCGTCATGGTCGCGTTCGCCTCGCCCGCGTATGGCGAGCCGGCCCCGAATAGCCCTGACGACGCCGGCTTCCTTGCCTCGGTGCGGAGCGCGGGTCTGACCTACACGGATTCGGGTCGTGCGATCGCTTTCGCCAAGTCGGTATGTGCGTCGATGGGGAATGGCGAGGCGGGCCCGCAGTTGGTCAGCGAACTGCAAACCGATAATCCCGCGCTCACCACCGATCACGCCGCCAAGTTCGTGGCGCTTTCGGCGACGTATTACTGCCCCGAGCAACTCAAACGATAGGGGCCGTCGGCGCAACCATTGGGCTGCGAAGGTTTCGCAGGCGTGGCCTTTAATGAACTGCTTGGGCCCGGGTCTACCTGCTGTTTACCTACGCGTGGTTGGCTGCCGCACCGGCACCGCGCCAGAGCGGGTATAGACGTCATCGGCCTGGATGTCAGGGGAGGGAGTGCTTCAAATGGAGACACTGAGCGTCGCGGATTTCGCGCTCCGGCTTGCCGTCGGCGTGGGTTGTGGCGCCCTCATCGGCCTGGAGCGGCAGTGGCGGGCGCGCAGGGCCGGCCTGCGTACCAACGCGCTGGTCGCCGGCGGCGCGACGTTGTTCGTGCTGTACGCGGCCGCGACCACGGACACCAGCCCCACCAGGGTCGCGTCCTATGTGGTGTCGGGTATCGGCTTCCTCGGCGGTGGGGTGATCCTGCGCGAGGGGGTCAACGTCCGGGGCCTCAACACCGCGGCCACCCTGTGGTGCTCGGCCGCGATCGGTGTGCTGGCCGCTTCCGGGCACCCGGTCTTCGCGCTGATCGGCACCGGGACCGTCATCGCCATCCACGTAGTCGGGCGACCGCTCGGCCGGCTCATCGACCGCGACAACAGCGGCGACGAAGACGAAAGCCTGCAGCCCTATCTGGTGCAGGTGATCTGCCGCCCGAAATCCGAGAAGTACGTCCGCGCCCAGATCCTGCAGCACGCCACCGGCAACGACATCACGCTGCGCGGCATCCACACCGGGCACGCGAGCGACGACGAGATCACCCTGACCGCGCATGTGCTCATGGACGGCCACACCCCGGCCCGCCTCGAGCGGTTGGTGGCGGAGCTATCCCTGCAACCGGGCGTTCGCGCGGTGCAGTGGTACGCGGGCGACAAAGCTCAGTCGAATTGAGCGTCGCTGTAGTCAGGGGCGGGCCTGCAACTCCGGTGCGGCCGCGGCCAGCAAGTCGCTGCGGTTGCCGGTCAGCGGCGGATAGATCCGCCGAGTATTGATCATCTGCTTGGTGGCTTTGGCCGCCGCGCCGCTCGAATCCACCACCCGGTCCCAGCCTTCGGTATAGATCGCGCCGGCCGGCCCGAGATCGAGAACCGTTACGCACCAAGAAATACGAAGTGCCAGCATCGGCTCGTCGAACAAGTCGCTGATCACGTTGTAGCCGGCATAGCGGCCCATTGGGCGACCATGCTGACACGACATCACCGACACGTGCTTGTCGTCCATGCGGGCGGCCGCGACGTCGCCCGCGGCAAACACCCCCGGCACCCCAACCACCCGCAAGTACCCATCGACCGGCACCCGGCCGAGCCGATCGCGTGCCACCGGTAGCTGCTCGGTCAGCGGGCTGGCCCGCATCCCGGCGCACCACACCACCGTGGCCGCCTCCAGGTGCTCACCCGAGGCCAGCGACACACCACGCTCGCTGACCTCGGCGATGGTCGCTTCTGTTCTGGTCTCCACACCGTTGGCTGCCAGTGCCTGTTCGATCACCGGACGCGCCGAGGGACCCATATCGGAGCCGACGCCGTTTCAGTCGACCAGAACCACCCGGTCAATTTCGCAGACGACTTGATCAATCCTCCCGAACTCCTGCACTTACCTACCGCATCGCACTACATCGAGGTGATGTTTCCAGCTGGCTCGGCGACCTACGGTCACATGACACTCGCGCACCCAGCTGTTTGGGCTTCGGCTCTTGGGTCTTTCATGCAGCGCCTCCCGCGCGAGGGCTGACGAGCGTAGCAATCGTCGATCTCTTAATTTGGGGTCAGGCGACGGTAGGCACGCCTGGGAGCCAAGCTCGCGCGGTGATCTCTTTAACTCATTGACATACCGCGCCTGTATAGGCCTGGGCCTCCAAAGCCGCAGGGGCACAGTCGATTACTGCTACCCTTTGCCCGCTTCACGATGGTGACATATCCGTGAAGCCGACGCGGCAATGCGATAACTCAAACGACAGCCGCCGACAGCCGACCAAGCTTGAGCGGTTTGTGGCCGAGGCTTTGGGTCAGCTTGCGTACCGGAGGACAATGGTGTCACCGGGAAGGAGTCTTCGATGATTGAAATGCTGCCGGGCATGCCGGAGGGGGTGACCGGCATTCGGGTGTCGGGCCGGCTGCGAGGTGACGAACTTCGCGAGATCGAGCCGACGATGCAGAATCTGCTGAAAGCCGGCGACATCAGGATCCTGGAGGTCATCGCCTCCGATTACGAGGGCTTTGGGCCCGGCGGGCTGGTCGAGGACCTGAAACTGGGCTTCGGCACCGTGCTGCCGCATCATTCGGCCTTCAAGCGCATCGCCGTAGTGTCCGACAAGGAATGGGTTGCCCACACCCTGCACGCGTTGGCGTGGCTGCTCCCCGGCGAGCTGGCCGTGTTCGGCCTGGACGAGCTGGATCGCGCCAAGGAGTGGGCCGCCGGTTGACCGGCGGCGTCCGGCCATGAGCTCGGCCGATGCCGCGAACGGCAGGTCCCGGTGTTGACCGCATCGCGGACCAAGCCGACATGAGCGCGCCGCGGATCGTCGTAGTCTTATGGCCGTGAGTTCCCTCTCGAGTTTCTGGTTCGCGCTGCCCCCGCAGATGCGGGACCCGGTACTGTTCGCCATTCCGTTCTTTTTGTTGCTGCTGACGCTGGAATGGACGGCGGCCCGCAAGCTGGAACGCATCGAGAGCGACACGCCGCGGCCCTCGTCCGGCGCGCACCTCACCCGCGACTCGCTGGCGAGCATCTCGATGGGGCTGGTCTCGATAGCCACCATCGCCGGCTGGAAGAACCTGGCCCTGTTCGGCTACGCCGGCATCTACGCCTACCTGACGCCTTGGCACCTCTCGCCCACCCGGTGGTACACCTGGGTCATCGCGCTCGTCGGTGTCGATCTGCTGTATTACGGCTACCACCGCATCGCCCACCGGGTGCGCGTGATCTGGGCGACGCACCAGGCCCACCACTCCAGCGAGTACTACAACCTGGCCACCGCGCTACGCCAGAAGTGGAACAACAGCGGCGAGGTCCTGATGTGGGTCCCATTGCCGCTGCTGGGAGTTCCGCCCTGGATGGTCTTCTTCAGTTTTTCGGTGAGCCTGATCTACCAGTTCTGGATACACACCGAGCGAATCGGCAAATTGCCACGGCCGTTCGAGTTCGTTTTCAACACCCCGTCGCACCACCGGGTGCACCACGGCATGGACCGAATCTATCTCGACAAAAACTATGGCGGCATCCTCATCATCTGGGACCGGCTGTTCGGCAGCTTCCAGCCCGAGCTGTTCCGGCCGCATTACGGCTTGACCAAGCAGGTCGACACCTTCAACATCTGGAAGTTGCAGACCCGCGAGTATGTGGCGATCGCCCGTGACTGGCGCTCGGCGAGCCGGCTGCGCGATCGGCTGGGCTACGTGTTCGGGCCGCCGGGGTGGGCCCCGCACCCGGCCGGGCCCGTCGAGGCGGCCTTCCCGCTGGCGGCGTCGGGATAACGCCGCGGTAACGCGGGGGCTGGGCGGCGCGAAAAAGTCCTACATGGAGGTGGGATACGCCGTAACGTCGACTTTAGGTCGCTTCGCTCGACTCGACGGATCGGAGTTCATGGTGCGCCGGCTGGCAATGCACGCATTCGCCGCGTCGATCGCCGTCACGGCACTGGCGTCCTGGCTGTCGCCCGGGACGGCCAGAGCGGAACCCGCTCTGGTGTTTCCCGGCATGGAGATCCTCCAAGGCAACCACCTGTGCACCTTGGGCTACGTCGACCCGGCGCTCAAAGTCGCGTTTACCGCAGGGCACTGCCGCGGCGGCGAGGGAGCGGTCACCGACAAAGACCACAACATCATCGGCCACATGGCGGCCTTTCGCGACAGCACGCCCAGCGGGACCGTTGTAGCCACCGACCAGCAGATCAGCGACTACGAGGCGATCGCGCTGGACAAAAATGTGGCGGCGAACAACATTCTCCCGGGCGGACGCCAGCTGATGTCGGTGCCTAACGTGACGCTTTCACCAGGACAGGCGGTCTGCCATTTCGGCGTAAGCACCGGCGAAACCTGCGGGACGGTGGAAAGCGTCAACAACGGATGGTTCACCATGTCCCACGGCGTGCTCAGTCGCAACGGTGACTCAGGCGGACCCGTCTACCTGGCTCCGCAGAACGGCCCCGGGCAACTCGTCGGGATTTTCAACAGTATCTGGGGGGACCTTCCCGCGGCGGTGTCCTGGCCGGCCGCCTCAGAGCAGGTCCGCGAGGATCTCGGAGTGCCCAGAGGCGCGCCACCGGAGCCGCTCACCCCGCAGCGCCCATCCCAGCCAGCCTGAACACCGGGATCGTTGCAGCGGCGGCCCGCAGCTGCTCGTCGCTGCTGTCCGGCGTCAACCCGCCGACGTAGTCTTTGACCTGCCGATACCACCTGGCCAGGTAGGCCCTCAGCAGCTCGGGTTTGGCCGCATCGTCCATCTCAGTGACTCGGGTGCGCCTCCTGCGCCAGCATGGGCCGACCTCGACGACGCCCGCCGCCCTGACGTTGCGCACCCACTGGGTGTTGCCGCGCGGTGCGACCAGATAGTCGACGCCGTCGACAGTCAGCAGATTGATCACCACCCCCCGCTGTTTTCCGGTCTTGCGGCCTTGGACGCGCAACGCCCGAGTCCCGGCGATGCTGATCCCCAACTCGGCCAGCCAGCGGATCACCGCGTTGGCGGCTCGCTCAGCCCGGTTCGGTTCTTGGTATCGGGCGGTCATGGCGCGTCCTTTCGACGGTCCTGCGGGCCATAGAGAGCAGTGCTCTCTAACCCGGACACGGTGCCACAGACCGTCCCAAGAAGCAAGAGCAGTGATCTCGGTTGTGTCACACTTGCCGCGTGGGCAAACGCCAGGAGTCGCGGGAGCAGATCGAGGCGCGAATCGTCGAACTCGGACGCCGCCAGCTGGTGCACCGCGGCGCGGCCAGGCTCTCGGTCCGCGCGATAGCCCGCGACCTGGGCATGGTTTCCTCGGCGGTGTACCGGTATGTGTCCAGCCGCGACGAACTTCTGACCCTGCTGCTCGTCGACGCCTATTCCGACCTGGCCAACGCTGTGGACCGGGCCCGCGAGACCGTGGGCGACTCGTGGAGCGACGATGTCATGGCCATCGCGCGGGCGGCACGGCGATGGGCCATCGCGCACCCGGCCCGCTGGGCCCTGCTTTACGGCACTCCGGTTCCGGGTTATCACGCACCGGCGGAACGCACGGTGGCGGTCGGCACCCGGGTCGTCGGCGCGTTCTTCGACGCCGTGGCCGCCGGGATCGCCACCGGAGACATCCGCTTGACCAACGACGTTGCCCCGCAACCGATGTCATCCGACTTCGAACGGCTTCGCCAGGAGTTCAGTTTCCCCGGCGACGATCAGGTGCTCACCAAGTGTTTTTTGCTCTGGGCCGGGGTGCTGGGCGCGATCAGCCTGGAGGTGTTCGGCCAATACGGTTCCGACACGCTGACCGACCCCGAGGCGGTCTTCGACGCGCAACTCCGGTTGCTGGTCGGTGTGCTGGCCCAGCACTGACGGCTGCGCCCGGGCCGAATTAGAACGTGTTCAGCCGGCCTTTCGACGCCCCCCTCGGCCGACGCTGGCAAAGCGTTTTCCCACCCTTTCTGGTGGCCGCCCCTCTCGGCTATCCTGCGAGACGATGACCGTCTCCCTGCACTCGCCGACGCAGATCGCCTGGGTCACCCCGGACATGGATGCCACCGAAACGGCTCTCACCGGCTTGTTAGGCGTTCGTAAGTGGGTGCGGATACCCGACGTGCACTTTGCTCCGCAGACGTGCAGCTACCTTGGCAAGCCGGCCGATTTCGTCGCGAGCATCTCACTGAGCTATCTCGGCGACATGCAACTGGAGCTGATCACGCCGGTCCGCGGGGAAAACATCTATAGTGACTTCCTGCGGGAATCGGGGCCGGGGTTGCATCACATCTGCATCGAGGCGCAGACGCCCGAGCGATTCGACGCGGCGTTGCTCGATGCCGCCGAGCAAGGCGCCGCCGTGGTGCAACAAGGCCTGATGCCCGGCGGCCTGCAATTCGCCTATGTGTCAGCGCCCGAGGCGGCAGTGCCGTTCGTCGAGATCGCCTATGTCCCGCCCGAGATGAGGGCGTTCTACGACTACATAAAACGGGAGCAGCGGTGAGCACCGAGATACCGGCGACAGTCAGTGCGGAAGATGTGACGTCGTGGTCGGACGACGTCGACGTGGTGGTGATCGGCTTCGGCATCGGCGGTGGCTGCGCCGCAGTCAGTGCGGCCGCCGCCGGCGCGCGGGTGCTGGTGCTGGAGCGTGCCGCCGCGGCGGGCGGCACCACTTCGCTTGCCGGGGGACACTTCTATCTGGGCGGGGGAACCGCGGTACAGGAGGCGACCGGTCAGCCCGACTCGCCCGAGGAGATGTACAAGTACCTGGTTGCGGTATCCCGTGAGCCGGACCACGCCAAGATTCGTGCCTACTGCGAAGGCAGCGTCGAGCATTTCGATTGGCTGGAGGACCTGGGGTTTCAGTTCGAACGCAGCTACTTCCCGGGGAAGGCGGTGATCCAGCCCAACACCGAGGGGCTGATGTTCACCGGCAACGAGAAGGTCTGGCCATTCCTGGAAAAGGCGGTCCCGGCGCCACGCGGCCACAAGGTGCCCGTACCTGGGGACACCGGCGGCGCCAGCATGGTGATCGACCTACTGCTGAAGCGTGCCGCGAGCCTGGGGGTGCAAATCCGGTACGAGACCGGTGCCACCCAGCTCATCATCGGCAGCTCCGGCCCGGAGACCAGCGTGACCGGTGTGCTGTGGAAGCACTTCTCGGAAACCGGTGCGATCAAAGCAAAGTCGGTCATCATCGCCGCGGGGGGATTCGTGATGAACCCCGACATGGTGGCCAAGTACACCCCGAAGCTGGCCGAGAAGCCGTTCGTGCTCGGCAACACCTACGACGACGGCCTGGGCATCCGGATGGGGGTCTCGGCCGGCGGCGCCACCCAGCATATGGACCAGATCTTCATCACGGCCCCGCCGTATCCGCCGTCGATTCTGCTCACCGGGATCATCGTGAACAAGCTGGGAAAACGGTTCGTCGCCGAGGATTCGTACCATTCGCGGACCGCCGGGTTCATCATGGAGCAGCCGGACAGCGCGGCGTACCTCATCGTCGACGAGGCACACTTGGAGCACCCCAAGATGCCGCTGGTCCCGTTGATCGACGGCTGGGAAAGCGTCCCGGAAATGGAAGCCGCTCTTGGCGTTCCGGAGGGCAATCTGGTGGCGACGCTGGACCGGTACAACACCTACGCGGCGCGCGGCGAGGACCCCGACTTCCACAAGCAGCCGGAATTTCTTGCGCCGCAGGACAAAGGCCCGTGGGGTGCGTTCGACATGTCGCTGGGCAAGGCAATGTATGCCGGATTCACCATTGGCGGGCTGGCCACCTCCGTGGACGGCGAGGTGCTGCGCGAGGACGGCAGCGTCATACCCGGCTTGTATGCGGTTGGGGCTTGCGCGTCCAACATCGCCCAGGACGGCAAGGGCTATGCCAGCGGCACGCAGCTGGGCGAGGGCTCGTTCTTCGGGCGCCGCGCCGGAGCGCACGCGGCCCGCAGGGCCGGGGGAGCGTAGGCGCGTTAGGACACAGCGCCGGAGCGCACGCGGCCCGCAGGGCCGGGGGAGCGTAGGCGCGTTAGGACACAGCGCCGGAGCGCACGCGGCCCGCAGGGCCGGGGGAGCGTAGGCGCGTTAGGACACAGCGCCGGAGCGCACGCGGCCCGCAGGGCCGGGGGAGCGTAGGCGCGTTAGGACACAGCGCCGGAGCGCACGCGGCCCGCAGGGCCGGGTCCAGCTAGACCTTCGCGGGCTCCTTCTCGACCGGTCCCAGCCGCCACGGGCCGCCGCCGAGCAGACGGAGCTCTTGTTCGTGGTGCTGCTCGACGGTGGGCCGATGACTGACGCTGACCACGACACAGTCCGGCAATTCGGTGCGAAGTAGCTGGTATAGCGCGAACTCCAGCCCCTCGTCGAGCGCCGAGGTGGCCTCGTCCAGGAAGACCGCCTTGGGCTTGGTGAGCAGGATGCGCGCAAAGGCGACGCGCTGCTGCTCTCCGGGGGACAGCACTCTGGCCCAATCCTGTTCTTCGTCGAGCCGGCTGATCAGCGGCGCCAGCGACACCTTGGTCAACACGTCGCGCAGTTCGTGATCGGAGATGCCGTCCGGCGAGTTCGGGTAGCAGATCACGGTGCGCAAACTGCCCAGTGGGACATACGGCAACTGCGACAGGAACATCGTCGCGTTCTCGCCTTCGGGACAACATAGGGTTCCGGAGGCGTACGGCCACAATTCGGCCAGACTGCGCAGCAGTGTGGTCTTGCCGGCCCCCGAGCGCCCGGTGATCACCAGCGAGTCGCCGTCGTCAAGCTGCACGTCAAGGGGGTCGATCAGTCGGTCCCCGGCGGGCGTGCGCACTTCGACATCGCGAAGCTCAACGGTCGCCTCTTCGCTCGGTTTGACCAGCATGGTCGGCAACGCGCGACCTTGAGCGTTGGCGTCGACCAGGCCGTACAACCGGATGATCGCCGCCCGGAAGGCCGCAAACGCGTCGTAGTTGTTGCGAAAGAACGACAGCGAGTCCTGAATGTTGCCGAATGCCGTCGCGCTCTGACCGACATCGCCGAAGTCGATCCGGCCGGCAAACAGCCGCGGCGCCTGAATAACCCACGGCAACGGCACGATTGCCTGCGACACCGACCAGTTCCATCCATTGAAGATGATGGTGCGCCGAACGAACTTGCGGTAATTGTCGATGATCGGGGTGAAGCGCCGCCACAGCTGCGCCCGCTCGACTCGCTCACCGCGGTAGAAGCCCACCGCCTCCGCGGCATCCCGCAACCGGACCAGCGCGTAACGAAACGCGGCGTTGAGTTTCTCGTTGTCGAAGCTGAGCCGAATCAGTGGATGCCCCAACCAGATTGCAACCACCGTCGCGACCAACACATAAACCAGGACGGTCCAGAACATGGCGCGCGGCAGCTCAATGCCCAGTACGTCCAGGTTTCCCGACAGGTGCCACAAGATGGCCGCGAAGGAGATCACCGAGGCCACCGCGTTGACTGCCCCGAACAGCAGGGTGCTGCCCGTCCCGTTGGACGGGATGTTCGGGGTGCCGCCGGCATTGGCGGTGAAAATGTCGATGTCCTGCTGGATGCGCTGGTCGGGGTTGTCGATGGTGTTGTCGATGAACAGATCTCGGTAGTAGGCCTTGCCGTCGAGCCAGTCATCGGTCAGGTGGGCGGTCAGCCACATGCGCCAGGCGATGATGAACCGCTGCGTCAGATAGATATCGATCATGAACCGGATGACGAACAAGGTCGCCAGGACGCTGAAGATCACGATCGACATCCAAAAGCCATGGATCCCAGATTGTTTGACGTTCGCGTCGTCGGTGGCAATGCCCTGTACCGCCTTCTGCACCGACGTGTACAAGTCGTTGCCCTGGTAGCTGAACAACACCATGAGACGCACCGATAAAAGCACCGACAACAACAGCACGCCGAGCATCAGCCAGACGCGGACACTATGCGCCCCGACGAAGTAGCCATGGGTGATTCGCCAGAATTGCCGGCCCCACGGCGTGAGATATCTGACCAGAATCAGTACGACGACGAGACAGACGGCGCTGATCATCCAGGCTATGGCGACCCACCGCAAGGAATCCATGGGTGCCGCCGACCAGTTGATCGATGGCGTAAAAGGCTTCGGGCCCAAGGTCGACGTCTCCTTACGGTCAAGGTGTCCAGGCTGCTGGGAAGAAATCCTTCGGCGAAGGTACCCGAAGGATCTGGCTAGGCTGCGGTTATGAGTACCGACGCCGTCCCCACCCACACCATGCATGCTGGCCGGCTCATCGCTCGCCGGCTAAAGGCCAGCGGTGTCGATACCATCTTCACGCTATCCGGCGGCCACCTGTTTTCCATTTACGACGGCTGCCGTGACGAGGGTATCCGGCTGATTGACACCCGCCACGAGCAGACCGCGGCCTTCGCCGCGGAGGGCTGGTCGAAGGTGACGCGGGTGCCCGGCGTGGCGGCGCTGACCGCCGGGCCCGGGCGTCACCAACGGGATGAGCGCGATGGCAGCGGCGCAGCAGAACCAGTCGCCCCTGGTGGTGCTGGGCGGCCGGGCCCCCGCGCTGCGGTGGGGCATGGGCTCGCTGCAGGAGATCGACCATGTGCCGTTTGTCGCGCCGCTGACCCGCTTCGCCGCCACCGCCGAGTCGCCCGATGCCGCCGGCCGGCTGGTCGACGAGGCCCTGCGGGCGGCCGTCAGCGCCCCGTCGGGTGTGGCGTTCGTCGACTTCCCCATGGACCACGTGTTCTCGATGGCGGAGGATCACGGCCGCCCCGGGGCACTCGCCGACCTCCCGCAGGCCCCGGCCCCGAACGGGGACGCCCTGGACCGGGCGGCCAGCCTGCTGGCGGAGGCGCGCCGGCCGGTGATCATGGCGGGCACCAACGTCTGGTGGGGGCACGGGGAGGCGGCGCTGCTTCGCCTCGCCGAGGAGTGCCACATCCCGGTGCTGATGAACGGGATGGCCCGCGGCGCGGTGCCCGCCGACCATCGGTTGGCCTTTTCGCGGGTGCGGGGAAAAGCGTTGCGCGAGGCCGACGTTGCGCTCATCGTCGGCGTGCCGATGGACTTTCGGCTGGGCTTTGGCGCGGTGTTCGGGTCGCAAACCCGGCTCGTCGTCGTCGACCGCGTCGAGCCCGAGCGCAAACACCCGCGTCCGGTCGAGGCCGAGGTCTATGGCGACCTGACATCGGCCCTTTCGGCGCTGGCTCAGGGGATGAAGGCCGTTGGGGCCGACCGTCAAGACTGGGTCGACGAACTGCGGACGGCCGAGACCGCGGCGCGCGGCCTGGAAAAGGCCGAGCTGTGCGACGACCGGATCCCGCTGCATCCGATGCGGGTCTACGCCGAGCTGGCGCCGATGCTGGACCGGGACGCCGTCGTCGTCATCGACGCCGGCGACTTCGGGTCATACGCCGGCCGGGTGATCGACAGCTACCTGCCGGGATGCTGGCTGGACAGCGGGCCCTTCGGCTGCCTTGGCTCGGGGCCCGGGTACGCGCTGGCCGCCAAGCTGGCCCGGCCCGACCGCCAGGTCGTTCTGCTGCAGGGGGACGGCGCATTCGGCTTCAGCGGCATGGAGTGGGACACGCTGGTCCGGCACAACGTGCCGGTCGTGTCGGTCATCGGCAACAACGGAATCTGGGCCCTGGAAAAGCACCCGATGGAGGCGTTGTACGGCTACTCGGTCGTGGCCGAGCTGCGACCGGGCACGCGCTACGACGAGGTGGTGCGGGCCCTGGGCGGGCATGGCGAGCTGGTGGCCGCACCCGCCGAGCTGCGCCCCGCGCTGGAACGGGCCTTCGCCAGCGGCCTGCCCGCCGTCGTCAACGTGCTCACCGACCCGAACGTCGCCTACCCACGCCGATCCAATTTGGCGTAATCCTCGGGGCTCACAGCGCGCTCACGCACGCTTGCCGGTCGCGTACCGTTGATCTGTGCCAAAGACCACCCGCGCCCAACCTGGCAGTCTGAGCAGCCGCTTCTGGCGGTTGCTGGGCGCCAGCACCGAAAAGAACCGCAGCCGCTCCCTTGCGCAGGTAACCGCCTCGTCGGAGTACGACGAGGAAGCCGCGGGTCTCAAAGACGAGCAGCTGCGCAAGGCGACTGGGCTACTCGAGCTCGGCGATCTCGCGGACTCCGACGACGTCCCGCAATTCCTCGCGATCGCCCGCGAGACGGCGGAAAGGACGACCGCGCTCCGTCCATTTGATGTGCAGTTGCTCGGGGCGCTGCGGATGCTTGCCGGCGACGTGATCGAGATGGCCACGGGCGAGGGCAAGACGCTCTCCGGTGCGATCGCTGCGGCCGGATACGCCCTTGCCGGGCGGCATGTGCACGTGGTGACCATCAACGACTACCTGGCCCGCCGTGATGCGGAGTGGATGGGCCCGCTGCTGGAGGCCATGGGGCTGACCGTCGGCTGGATCACCGCGGAGTCCACGAGCGAGGAGCGCAGGGCGGCGTATGGCTGCGACGTCACCTACGCCTCGGTCAACGAGATCGGGTTCGACGTGCTGCGCGATCAGCTGGTGACGGACGTCGCCGACTTGGTGTCGCCCAACCCCGACGTGGCCTTGATCGACGAAGCCGACTCGGTGCTGGTCGACGAGGCTTTGGTGCCGCTGGTGCTGGCGGGCACCAGCCACCGCGAGACGCCACGGCTGGAGATCATCAAGCTGGTGGGCGAGCTGGAGGAAGGCACCGACTACGACACCGACTCCGACAGCCGCAACGTCCACTTGACCGACACCGGGGCGCGCAAAGTCGAGAAAGCGCTCGGCGGCATCGACCTGTACTCGGAGGAGCACGTCGGCACCACGCTGACCGAGGTGAACGTGGCGCTGCACGCGCATGTGCTGCTGCACCGCGACGTGCACTACATCGTGCGGGACGACGCGGTGCACCTGATCAACTCCTCGCGCGGGCGCATCGCGCAGCTGCAGCGCTGGCCCGACGGCCTGCAAGCGGCCGTCGAGGCGAAGGAAGGCATCGAGACCACCGAAACGGGTGAGGTGCTCGACACCATCACGGTCCAGGCGTTGATCAATCGCTACGCAACCGTGTGCGGCATGACCGGCACCGCGCTGGCCGCCGGTGAGCAGTTGCGCCAGTTCTACAACCTCGGAGTGTCGCCAATTCCGCCGAACAAGCCCAACATTCGCGATGACGAGGCCGACCGCGTCTACATCACCGCGGCGGCCAAGAACGACGCGATCGTCGCGCACATCGCCGAGGTGCACGAGACCGGACAGCCCGTGCTGGTGGGCACCCGGGACGTGGCCGAGTCCGAGGAACTGCACGAGCGCCTGCTGCGCCGCGGTGTCCCCGCGGTCGTGCTCAACGCGAAGAACGACGCCGAGGAGGCGAAGGTGATCGCCGAGGCCGGCGAGTTCGGCAGGGTCACGGTCTCCACCCAGATGGCCGGGCGCGGTACCGACATCCGGCTCGGCGGATCCGACGAGGCCGACCACGACCGGGTCGCCGAGCTGGGCGGCCTGCACGTCGTCGGCACCGGCCGGCATCACACCGAGCGACTGGACAACCAGCTGCGCGGGCGCGCCGGACGCCAGGGTGACCCCGGGTCGTCGGTGTTCTTCTCGAGTTGGGAGGACGACGTCGTCGCGGCCAACCTCGAGCACAACAAATTGCCCATGGAGACCGACGAGGACGGGCGGATCGTCAGTCCGAAGGCGGCCGGCATGCTCGACCATGCGCAGCGGGTCGCCGAGGGCCGGATGCTCGACGTCCACGCGAACACCTGGCGGTATAACCAGTTGATCGCCCAACAGCGCGCCATCATCGTCGATCGGCGTAATACGTTGCTGCGCACCGCAACCGCGCGCGAGGAACTTGTCGAACTGGCGCCCCGGCGGTATAAGGAACTGTCCGAGGACATCTCGGAAGAACGTCTCGAGAAGATCTGCCGGTTGATCATGCTGTACCACCTCGACCGCGGCTGGGCCGACCACCTGGCCTATCTGGCCGACATCCGCGAAAGCATCCACTTGCGCGCGCTGGGCCGGCAGAGCCCGCTGGACGAGTTCCACCGGCTGGCGGTCGACGCATTCGCATCGCTGGCCGCGGACGCGATTGAAGCGGCGCAACAGACGTTCGAGACCGCGAACGTCCTTGAGGAGGAGCCGGGACTGGATCTGTCCAAACTGGCGCGGCCGACGTCGACATGGACCTACATGGTCAACGACAACCCCCTGTCCGACGACACATTGTCCACGCTGAGCCTGCCCGGAGTGTTCCGGTAGGCTCGGCTTCACGTTCGAGCGTTGGTCGGTCCGTTTAGCCATCCGCAATATCGCCGCGTTAATGTCACGGCTCATGGAGCCGGTGCTTCCGCCCGATCGGGTGCTGACAGTGCCCAACGTGCTGAGCGCCATCCGTTTGGCGCTCATCCCGGTTTTCGTCTATGCCTTGCTGTGCGCACACGCCAACGGCTGGGCGGTGGCGATCCTCATGTTCAGCGGCGCCTCCGACTGGGCCGACGGCAAGATCGCCCGGCTGCTCGACCAATCCTCGCGGCTGGGCGTTCTGCTCGACCCGGCGGTCGACCGCCTCTACATGGTCACCGTTCCCATCGTGCTGGCGCTCGACGGCATCGTGCCTTGGTGGTTCGTCATCGTCCTGCTGGCGCGCGACGGGCTGCTCGCCGCGACGCTGCCGGTGCTGAGGAGTCGTGGGCTTTCCGCGTTGCCGGTCACCTACATCGGCAAGGCCGCGACGTTCGCGTTGATGGCCGGCTTCCCGCTCGTGCTGCTGGGTACCTGGAACGCGTTGTGGAGCCAGGTGGTGGGGGCCTGTGGCTGGGCTTTTCTGGGGTGGGGTATGTATGCCTACCTATGGGCGTTTGTGCTGTACGCGGTGCAGATGACACTGGTCGTGCGCCGGATGCCCAAGCTCAAAGAACTCGCCCGCCAGCCGGTCACCGGACAGGCAGGTGAGCATGGCTGACCGGGACCTTCTGCTCGGCGGCTACGAGCCCAGCGCCAGCCACAGCGCCCACGAGGCCGCACGGCCGACACTTATCCCGGTGCCCTCTTTGCTGCGGGCACTGTTGTCGGAGCACCTCGACCCCGGCTATGCGGCGGCAGCCGCCAAACGCGCCGCTAAACGTGCCGGAGCACCGCCGAGTGGTCGGCAACGGGCCTTCGGCTGGCTGTGGCAGGCCCTGGCGGCGCTGCTCATCGCCACGGTGTTCGCCGCCGCGGTCGCGCAAGCCCGCTCGGTGGCGCCCGGCGTGCGCACCGCCCAGCAGCTGCTGGTGCGCAATGTGCGCTCGACGGAAGCCGCCGCCACCAAACTGGCCGAGCGGCGCGGTGCGCTGTCCACCCGGGTCGACGACGTGCAGCGGCTCGCGCTTGCCGACAACGCCGAGGGACAACGGCTGCTGACCCGTCTGGACGCGCTGAGCCTGGCCGCGGCCAGCACAGCGATCATCGGCCCGGGCCTGACGGTGACGGTGACAGATCCCGGTGCCGGCCCGAACCTGTCCGACGTGTCCAAGCAGCGAGTCAACGGCAGCCAGCAAATCATCCTGGATCGCGACCTGCAGCTGGTCGTCAACTCGTTGTGGGCGAGCGGCGCCGAGGCCATCTCCGTCGGCGGCGTCCGGATCGGGCCGAACGTGACCATCCGCCAGGCCGGCGGCGCGATCCTGGTGGACAACAACCCCACCGGCAGCCCGTACGCAATCCTCGCGGTCGGGCCGCCGAACGCGATGCGAGACGCGTTCGACCACAGCCCCGGCTTGCAGCGCCTGAGGCTCTTGGAAGTCTCCTACGGTGTCGGAGTGACGGTCAACGTCGCCGATGGCCTCTCACTGCCCGCCGGATCGATCCGCGATGTCAAGTCCGCCAAACCGATTGGGCCACAATGACAACAGCCCTCAGCAGACGGACGCAGACGGGAGACCGAATATGATCGGTATCGCGGCGCTGGTGATCGGTATCGTGCTGGGCCTGATTTTTCACCCCGCGGTTCCCGAAGCCGTCCAGCCCTATTTGCCGATCTCGGTGGTCGCAGCGCTCGACGCGGTCTTCGGTGGGCTGCGTGCTTACCTGGAACGGATCTTCGACCCGAAAGTCTTCGTGGTTTCTTTCGTGTTCAACGTCTTGGTGGCCGCGCTGATCGTCTATGTCGGCGACCAGCTGGGCGTCGGCACGCAGTTGTCGACGGCCATCATCGTCGTCTTGGGCATCCGTATCTTCGGCAACGCCGCCGCACTGCGGCGCCGGCTGTTCGGGGCATGACGGCGATGAGGTCGAGATGAGTTCAGGGTGAGCCCGGACCCGGCAGATCGCGCCGCCGACGAAAGCCGTGACGCACCAAACCAGGCTGATTCAAAGGCTGAAGCCAAAGCCGCCGATGGCGCCCAGCGTGGCCGCCACGAGTTGCCGGCGAAACGACCGCGCCCGGAAATCGGACCGGTGCACCGGAGGGGACTGTCCGCACTGCTGCGGGGCGGTCGCTCCCGACTGGTGTTCGGAGCGCTGGCGATCCTGCTGTGCCTCGTCCTCGGGGTCGCCATCGTCACCCAGGTCCGTCAGACCAAGTCGGGTGACTCGCTGGACACGGCCCGCCCGGCAGACCTGTTGGTGCTGTTGGATTCGTTACGCCAGCGCGAGGCCACGCTCAACACCGAAGTGAGCGAACTGCAGAACACGCTGAATTCGCTGCAGGCGTCCGGCAACACCGATCAGGCCGCCATCCAGGCCGCGCAGGCCAGGCTGGCCGCCCTGTCCATCCTGGTCGGCGCCGTCGGCGCCACCGGGCCGGGCGTCACCGTCACAATCGAGGACCCGGGGCCCGGGGTCTCGCCCGAGGCGATGCTCGACGTGATCAACGAGTTGCGCGCCGCCGGTGCCGAGGCGATCGAGGTCAACGACGCGCACCAGTCGGTGCGGGCGGGCGTCGACACCTGGGTGGTCGGCGCCCCCGGCTCGCTGACCGTCGACACCAAGACACTGTCGCCCCCGTATTCGATTCTCGCGATAGGTGATCCACCGACCCTGGCCGCGGCGATGAACATTCCCGGTGGCGCGGAGGACAGCATCAAGCGGGTTGGCGCGCGGATGTCCGTGCAACAGGCGAACCGAGTGGACGTGACCACCTTGCGGCAACCAAAACCGCACCAATACGCTCAGCCCGTCAAGTGAGCGCACCCGACCAGAATAGGATTACTTGTGAGCGATATCCCGTCCGACCTGTACTACACCGCCGAGCACGAGTGGGTTCGCCGCGGCGGTAACGACGCCGCGCGGGTCGGGATTACCGATTTCGCGCAGTCGGCACTGGGCGATGTGGTTTTCGTTCAGCTGCCCGACGTGGGCACCGAACTCACCGCGGGCGAGTCCTTCGGCGAGGTGGAATCGACGAAATCGGTGTCGGACCTCTACGCGCCCGTCTCGGGCACGGTGTCCGCGGTCAACAGCGACCTGGAAGGCAGTCCGCAACTGGTCAATTCGGACCCTTATGGGGCCGGCTGGCTGGTGGATGTCCGGGTGTCCGACGCCGCCGACCTGGATTCCGCCATCTCGTCGCTCCTTGATGCAGAGGCCTACCGGGGAACATTGACTGAATGACAATTGCTAATGTCCCTGCCAGCCCGCACGGCGATGCGAGCGGTGCATCTGGTCCTTGGAGGGGCCCGTGGGACCGCGCTTGCGGGGGTGGGGACACGCTCGAGTTGGGGGTTTCTACGCCACGAGTTGGGGAAGTCGGGCAGTCGGGCTTCCGATGCCTCCGGGGTAGGGACATTGCGGACCAGTGCGCGGTACGGTCGACACAGCGGCACATGAGAGCAGCAGGCAGGCGGATACCGGCGGTACCGGGCGGAAAGAAGTCAGTAAAGGAAGCAGCCGGCCGAGCGGCCCGGTCAGACAACGCCACAGCGGCCAGTTAGGAGCAGCGCGTGACGGACATGGATAACGACCAGACTTCCGACGAAGTCACCGTGGAGACGACTTCCGTCTTCCGTGCCGACTTCCTCAACGAACTGGACGCTCCCGCGCAGGCGGGAGCCGAGAGCGCGGTATCCGGGGTCGAGGGACTTCCGGCGGGCTCGGCGTTGCTGGTCGTCAAACGGGGACCGAACGCGGGATCGCGCTTCTTGCTCGACCAGCCCGTCACGTCCGCCGGTCGGCATCCCGACAGCGACATCTTCCTCGACGACGTGACCGTCAGTCGGCGTCACGCCGAATTCAGGTTGGAAAATAACGAATTCCACGTCGTCGATGTCGGTAGCCTCAACGGCACCTACGTCAACCGTGAGCCCGTGGACTCGGCCGTGCTCGCAAACGGTGACGAGGTGCAGATCGGCAAGTTCCGCCTGGTCTTTTTGACCGGGCCCAAGCAGGGCAACGACGACGGAGGAACTTCAGGCTAGTGAGCGCACCCGATAGCCCGGCACTGGCCGGGATGTCGATCGGGGCGGTCCTGGAGCTGTTGAGGCCCGATTTCCCCGATGTCACGATCTCCAAGATTCGCTTCTTGGAGGCCGAAGGACTGGTGACGCCGCAGCGCGCCACATCGGGATACCGCAGGTTCACCGCATACGACTGCGCGCGGCTGAGGTTCATCCTCACCGCGCAGCGCGACCACTACCTGCCGCTGAAGGTGATCAGGGCTCAGTTGGACGCCCAGCCCGACGGTGAGCTGCCGCCGTTCGGATCGCCTTACGGCGTGCCGCGATTGGTCTCGGTGCCGGGAATGTCCGTGCCCGGAGGCGGGGAAGCCAGCGCCGGAGGCGACTCCGACATGGCGGCGGTCGCCTCCACCCACGTCCGGCTGAGTCGCGAGGACCTCCTAGGGCGCTCCGGAGTGGACGACGAACTGCTCACGGCGCTGCTCAAAGCCGGGGTCATCACCACCGGCCCCGGCGGCTTCTTCGATGAGCACGCCGTGGTGATCCTGCAGTGTGCGCGGGCGCTGTCGGACTACGGCGTGGAGCCGCGCCATCTGCGCGCCTTCCGCTCCGCGGCCGACCGGCAGTCCGACCTGATCGCTCAAATCGCCGGGCCGCTAGTCAAAGCCGGGAAGGCCGGCGCCCGCGATCGTGCCGACGACCTGGCCCGTGAGGTCGCGGCGCTGGCGATCACATTGCACACCTCGTTGGTCAAATCTGCCGTTCGCGACGTACTCCATCGCTGAGGACTAGACTTCGGTCGACGGGCTCGGTTTCGGCGGCAAGGGGAAGACCCCGTGTTCGACGGCGTCGTCGCGCCGAGCGGAAGTCAGACAGGGCAGCATGTGCGGAGGGCAGACACAGATGGGCGAAGTTCGTGTTGTCGGCATTCGCGTAGAGCAGCCGCAGAATCAGCCGGTGCTGTTACTGCGCGAGGCCAACGGTGACCGGTACCTGCCGATCTGGATCGGTCAGTCCGAGGCTGCCGCCATTGCGCTCGAGCAGCAGGGCGTTGAACCGCCGCGCCCGCTGACCCATGACCTGATCAGGGATATCATTGCGGCGCTTGGGCATTCGCTCAAAGAAGTGCGGATCGTCGATCTGCAGGAAGGCACCTTCTACGCGGACCTCATCTTCGATCGCAACATCACAGTGTCGGCGCGCCCTTCGGACTCGGTGGCCATAGCACTGCGGGTCGGCGTTCCGATCTACGTCGAGGAGGCCGTGCTGGCCCAGGCGGGGCTGCTGATCCCGGACGAGAGCGACGAAGAGGGCGGCACGGCGGTCCGGGAGGACGAGGTGGAGAAATTCAAGGAGTTCCTCGACAGCGTCTCGCCCGACGACTTCAAGGCCACCTAAAGCGTGTCGTTGCTGGTCGAGACCGGCTATCACGCTGGACATGGACGTCACGGATCCGTCTCAACTGACGCCGTGATCTCGACACGCCTGGCGGATAGCACCCTTACTCAGCCCGGCAGCGGCCATACTTTGATCAACGACTTAAGGCGCCGTAAGCTTTCTAGCACTCGGGCCTGAGCAAATGTGGCTGCGCGGCAGCCAGCGACGCAGCCAGTAACGAGAGCGCGATCGGCGAGAGGAACCACCGTGAGCGAGCAGCCACCTCAAGAGCAGCTGGACCTGGCAGATCACGCGCACCCAGCGAGCGGCGACCAAGGCGTCGCCGCGGCGGGCGCACCCGTACAGCCCGGCCTGTTTCCCGACGATTCCGTGCCCGACGAGCTGGTCGGCTACCGCGGGCCCAGCGCCTGCCAGATCGCCGGAATCACCTACCGTCAGCTGGACTACTGGGCACGAACATCGCTGGTGGTTCCGTCGATCCGCAGCGCGGCGGGCTCGGGCAGCCAGCGGCTCTACTCGTTCAAGGACATCCTGGTTCTCAAGATCGTCAAGCGCTTGCTCGACACCGGTATTTCGCTGCACAACATCCGGGTTGCGGTCGACCACCTGCGCCAGCGCGGTGTGCAGGACCTGGCCAACATCACTCTGTTCTCCGACGGCACGACGGTCTACGAGTGCACGTCGGCCGAAGAGGTCGTCGACCTACTGCAGGGCGGGCAGGGGGTCTTCGGCATCGCCGTGTCCGGCGCCATGCGGGAATTGACCGGCGTCATCGCCGACTTCCACGGTGAGCGGGCCGACGGCGGCGAATCCATCGCGACCCCCGAAGACGAGCTGGCGTCCCGGCGTAAGCACCGCGACCGGAAGATCGGCTGACTCGCGCCCTTGCGCGTACCCGGATGTAAAGCGGCCCGGTAGACTAGACTTAAGCTAGTTCAAGCGTCGCACTCGAGCGGGAGAGTTCCGTGGCTGCCAGCCACGGGCGCCGAAGGAGCAACACCTCTCCGTCAACCTCTCAGGCACCCGGACCGCACGAGTTGACGATGCCTCTGGAAAGCGGTGGTAAGACACCCGCCGATGGGGAAAGGCGCCCACACAGCGCCGAATCTCTCAGGCGCCCGGCGAACGGGTGAAGACAGAGGGAGAGGGCCGCTAGTCCTCTGCCTTTGATGCCTCTGCTGCCAGGAGTTTCGCCAGTGCCCGACCAATCCACTTTCGCCGCCCGTTTCGCCGCCCGCCACATCGGCCCGGACAGCCAGGCCGTCGCGGCCATGCTCGCCGTCATCGGAGTCGACACACTCAACGAGCTGGCAACCAAGGCCGTCCCGCGGGGAATCCTCGACAAGCTCAGCGAAACCGGCGCCGCACCGGGTCTCGACCGGTTGCCGGCGGCAGTCAGCGAGGCCGAGGCGCTGGCCGAGCTGCGGGCGCTGGCCGATGCGAATACCGTTGGGGTGTCGATGATCGGCCAGGGTTATTACGACACGTTCACGCCGCCGGTGCTGTTGCGCAACATCCTGGAGAACCCCGCCTGGTACACCGCCTACACCCCCTATCAGCCGGAGATCAGTCAGGGCCGGCTCGAGGCGCTGCTGAACTTCCAGACGATGGTGGCCGACCTCACCGGACTCGAGGTCGCGAACGCGTCGATGCTCGACGAGGGCACCGCGGCCGCCGAGGCCATGACGTTGATGCATCGCGCGGCTCGTGGGACGGCGAACCGGCTGGTTGTGGACGTCGACGTGTTCGCCCAGACCGCGGCGGTGCTGGGCACCCGGGCCCAACCGCTGGGCATCGAGATCGCCACCGCCGACCTGCGGGACGGGCTCCCCGAGGGCGAGTTCTTCGGTGTCGTCACCCAGTGTCCCGGTGCCAGCGGCCGGATCACCGACTGGTCGGCTTTGGTGGCCGAGGCCCACGACCGTGGCGCACTGGTGGCCATCGGGGCCGACTTGCTGGCCGTGACGCTGCTCACGCCGCCCGGTGAGATCGGCGCCGACGTCGCGTTCGGGACCACCCAAAGGTTCGGCGTGCCAATGGGATTCGGCGGACCCCATGCCGGCTACCTGGCGATGCACGCCAAACACGCCCGTCAGCTGCCCGGCCGCCTGGTTGGGGTGTCCGTCGACAGCGACGGCACGCCCGCGTACCGTTTGGCGCTGCAAACCCGCGAGCAGCACATCCGTCGGGACAAGGCGACCAGCAACATCTGCACCGCGCAGGTCCTGCTGGCGGTGATGGCCACCATGTACGCCAGCTACCACGGCGCCGAAGGACTGACCGAGATGGCCCGCCGCGTGCACTCCCACGCCGAAACAATCGCGGGCGCACTGGGCGATGCGGTGGTGCACGACAAGTACTTCGACACCGTGTTGGCACGCGTGCCGGGATGCGCTGACGAGGTGCTGGCGGCGGCCAAGGCGAAAGGCGTCAACCTGTGGCGCGTCGACGCCGACCATGTGTCGGTGGCCTGCGACGAGACCACCACCGACGCCCATGTGGCAGTCGTTCTGGAGGCGTTCGGCGTGCCGGCCTCCGAGCCGGCCCGCGCGGACATCACCACACGCACATCGGAGTTCTTGACCCATCCCGCCTTCACGCAATACCGCACCGAAACGGCGATGATGCGCTACCTGCGCATGCTGGCCGACAAGGATATCGCGTTGGATCGCAGCATGATTCCGCTCGGCTCGTGCACCATGAAGCTCAACGCCGCGGCGGAGATGGAACCGATCACCTGGCCGGAATTCGCGCGGCAGCACCCGTTCGCCCCGGCTTCTGACACCCCGGGGCTGCGTCGGCTCATCAGCGACCTGGAGACCTGGCTGGTCGCGATCACCGGATACGACGCCGTCTCGCTGCAACCCAACGCCGGCTCGCAAGGCGAGTACGCGGGCCTGCTGGCGATCCATGACTACCACGCCAGCCGCGGCGAGCCGCACCGTGACATCTGTCTGATCCCGTCCAGCGCGCACGGCACCAACGCCGCGTCGGCGGCCCTGGCGGGGATGCGGGTGGTCGTGGTGGCCTGCCACGACGAGGCTGGTCGGGCTGGTGACGTCGACCTCGACGACCTGCGCACCAAGGTAAGCGAACACGGCGGCCGGCTTTCCACGCTGATGATCACCTATCCGTCCACCCATGGCGTGTACGAGCACGACATCGCCGAGATCTGCGCGGCCGTGCACGACGCCGGCGGCCAGGTGTACGTCGACGGCGCCAACCTCAACGCGCTGGTGGGCCTGGCCCGGCCGGGGAAGTTTGGCGGCGACGTCAGCCACCTGAACCTGCACAAGACGTTCTGCATCCCGCACGGTGGCGGGGGCCCGGGAGTGGGGCCGGTGGCGGTGCGTTCCCACCTGGCACCGTTCCTTCCGGGACACCCCTACGCTCCGGAATTGCCGGAGGGACACCCGGTGTCATCGGCGCCCTACGGGTCGGCCTCAATCCTGCCGATCAGCTGGGCCTACATCAGGATGATGGGCGCCGGCGGCCTGCGCGCGGCGTCGCTGACGGCGATCGCCTCGGCCAACTACATCGCTCGGCGCCTCGACGAGTACTTCCCGGTGCTCTACACGGGGGAGAACGGCATGGTCGCCCACGAGTGCATCCTCGACCTGCGGGCCATCACCAAGTCGACCGGCGTGACCGTCGACGATGTCGCAAAACGCTTGGCGGACTACGGCTTCCACGCGCCGACGATGAGTTTCCCGGTGGCGGGGACCCTCATGGTCGAGCCCACCGAGAGCGAAACCCTGACCGAGGTCGACGCCTTCTGCGCGGCCATGATCGCGATCCGCCGCGAGATCGACCGCGTCGGCGCGGGGGAGTGGCCCGTTGACGACAACCCACTGCGGGGCGCGCCACACACCGCCGATTGTCTGCTGGTGTCCGACTGGGATCACCCGTACACCCGCGAAGAGGCCGCCTATCCGCTCGGCAAGAACTTCCGGCCGAAGGTGTGGCCGCCGGTGCGCCGCATCGACGGCGCGTACGGCGACCGGCACCTGGTCTGCTCCTGCCCGCCGGTGGAGGCGTACGCATAGTTTGTCGGTGGAGCCCTCTACTATCGAACTCATGTTCGAATACTTGGTGGAGGTCGATCCGGCGGCCGACGAAGCGGCGTTGGTGGAGCGCATCGCGGAGTTGGAGCGGTTCAAGTCGGCGGCGGCGGCCGGTCAGGCTCGGTTAGCGGCTGCGTTGGATGCGGCGCGGCGGGCCGCCGAAGCGGCGGGGGGTATGCCCGCCGCGCGCCGCGGGCGCGGCGTGGCCGGCGAGATCGCGCTGGCGCGCCGGGATTCCCCGGCGCGCGGTAGTCGACACCTGGGCTTCGCCAAGGCCTTGGTGCACGAGATGCCGCACACCCTGGCCGCACTGGAATGCGGGGCGCTGTCCGAGTGGCGGGCCACCCTCATCGTGCGCGAGAGCGCCTGCCTAGACGTAGAAGACCGCCGCACCCTCGATGCCGAGTTGTGCGCCGACGCGGCCGCCCTGGATGGCATGGGTGACGCGCGGTTGGCGGCGTCCGCCAAGGCAATCGCCTACCGGCTCGATCCCCATGCCGTCGTCGAGCGAGCCGCCAAGGCCGAGCACGAACGCACGGTCACCATCCGGCCGGCACCCGACACCATGACCTATCTCACTGCGTTGTTGCCGGTGGCCCAGGGAGTATCGGTGTACGCGGCGCTGCGCCGCGCGGCAGACACCTGCTGCGACGGGCGCTCACGGGGACAGGTCATGGCCGACACCCTGGTCGAACGCGTCACCGGCCGCGCTGCGGCGGTCCCGACGCCAATCGCGGTGAACCTGGTCCTCTCCGACGAGACGCTGCTCGGCGGCGCCAGCGCGCCGGCCGAGATCTGCGGTTACGGGCCCATCCCGGCGGCCGTCGCGCGCAACCTGGTCGCCGGCGCCGGCGCCGACCGACGCTCCCGGGCCACACTGCGCCGCCTGTACGTTCACCCCGCGGCCGGTGCGCTCGTGGCCATGGAGTCACGGGCGCGGACCTTTCCCCGCGGTCTGGCCGCCTTCGTTGAGCTACGCGACCGGCGCTGCCGCACGCCCTATTGCGACGCGCCGATCCGGCACCGAGACCATGCGCAACCTTGGGCCAAGGGCGGCTCCACCACCGCGGGCAACGGCCTTGGCTTGTGCGAGCGCTGCAACTACACCAAGGAAGCCGCCGGCTGGCGCGTCAGCACCCACACCCACGAACACCTCACCCACACCGCCGAATACACCACCCCAACCGGCGCCACCTACCGATCCGCCGCACCGCCACGTGCCCCCGCGATCACCGTCAGCCACCTCGAAATCCGAGTCGGCATAGAACTGGCCAAGCACGCCGCCTAGGAAATTGACGGCTCAGCCGAAACGCTCGGCGATGGCGCTAGCGATCTCGTCTGGCGCATCCTCTTGGATGAAGTGCTTGGCGTTGGGCAGTTCGACGAGCACATGATCGGGAAAAGCCGCGCGCATCCGGGGGAGCGTCGGGCCGGGCCGAAACGCGAAGTCCTTCATTCCCCACACCAGCAGCGCGGGTTTGGCGCCGAGCTTGGCCGGCACTTCCTCGGCGAGCCGCGCCAGCAGGGGATGGGCGGCCATGATTTGTTTGGGCATCTCGGCCACGCCTTTGCGGGCCTCGGGGCTAGGCTGCACGGCACGGTAGTGCTCCATCACCTCCGCGGTCGGCCGGTGCTCGGTTCCCAGTGGGATCATCTGCTCGACGAAGAAATTGCGGTGCAAGATCGCGTACTGGAGCGGGGGACTGGACATCACCCAGCTGAACATCTTCGTCGTGAACGTGTCCGTCGGCCAAAACCAGGTGTTGCCCAATACGATTCCCCGCACCCGGTCGGCACGGTCCACGTTCACCGCCATACTGATCGGCCCGCCCCAGTCCTGCCCCATGCTCAGATAGCCGTCCAGCCCGAGGTGGTCGACGAACTCGCCGACCACCCGCGCGTGCTCGTCGACCTTGTAGCCGAATCCCGAAGGCCGATCCGAGAGCCCGAAGCCGAGATAATCCGGTGCGATGCAACGGAATCGGTCCCGCAGCGCGATGACGATGTTGCGGTAGAGGAAGCTCCACGTCGGGTTGCCGTGGCACAGCAGCAGCGGCGGGCCGCCGCCCTCGTCGATGTAATGGATGCGTCCGCGCGAGCTGTCGAACCAGCGCGACTCGAACGGATACAACGCGAGGTCCGGGGTGAAATCGATCCTCATAGTGCTCCTTTGATAGCGCCCCCGAAAGTATGTACCAGGTGCGCTATCGCCGCCGTCCGGGTTCGCCGTTCAGCTCAGGTAGGTGTTGAGCGCCGCGGCGAGGTCGGGCGACGCCGAGGTGGCGAGGTTCTGGTAGCCGCCGCCGCTGAGCTGCGCCAAGGCTTGCCACGTCGCCCGGTCCGGATCGGCGCCGAAGTCGATGACGTTGACGGCGATCGGCTTGGCCGGGTCGGCGCTTCTGCGGATGAAATCCTGCAGCCCCGGCCCGTCCAGGCTTTGGTCGGTGTGCGGCCCGGACGTGATCACCAAGATCGAATTCGTCTGTCCCGCAATGTACTTACCCTGCATGTCTTGGTAGAGCAAGCGCAGCGTGGTGAACGAAACCGCACCGCCGGCCGACGAGTACTGCTTGTCCAGCGCGGCCGCCAGCGCGGCCGCGCGCGGCTGTCCGTTGACGGGGTCGGACAGCGGCCCGTTCGCCACCTCCGAGCGGCCCTCGTGACCGTCGAAGGTCCACAGCCCCAAGACGGCGGTCGGCGGCAGCGCCTTGATCTTGTCCTGAAGCGCCGCAATCACATTCGCCAGCCGCGATTTCCCGCCTTCGTCGACGGGCATCGACTGGTCGAGCATGATCGTCGAGGCCAACCCGCTCGACGGGGCGACCATGGCCTCAGCCAGCGTCGCGCGCATGGCGTCGTCGCCGACCGACAGGGTGGCGGGCAACGCCGGGAAACTGGTGACCGGGCTGCTCGGCGGCTTGACTCCGTTCACCCGGAAACCGGCTTTAGCCAGCTTGGCGAGCTGCTCGGGCTTATGCATGAAACGGGCGAACTCGCTGGCCGCCGAGGTCTGCTCCGGCGTCAGCCACGAGCCACTGAGCAGAACGGTCGGGTAGTCGGCGACCGGCACCGGCCCGGGCGGTAGCCAGGAACCCAGCGTGGCCTTGGCATCCGACAACGACTGCCCGCGCTCGAACAGCTGCTGCTCGGTGGTGATCACCGCGTGGACGGGCGCGCTCGCCGCGTCGCCGGGCTTGAGCAGCGCGTTCATCGCCTCGGTCAGCGAGTTGTCCGCCAGTTTGGGCTGGGCACTCAGCAGGGCGCGCACCGCGCCGGTGCCCTGCGTCGCCGGCGCGCCGGCGGGTGCCGAGGCGGCGGCCACCGCCTCACCTGCCAAGAGCGAGGCGTCGCCGTTGCCGCCCATCGGCAGCGCCAGCCGCAGCGAGCCCCACGCCGGCAGGTTCAACCCGGCCAACGCGGTCGGGTTCGTTTGCAGGCCGGGCAGCGCCGCCCAGTTCTGGATGGCGTTCTGGTTGGTCAGGGCCTGCTGAAGTTCCGGCCGCACCGCGAGCACCACCGGCGACGTTACGAGGGAACGGCTGTCGCTGATGATTTTCTGACCCGTCGCCGAGAGCCGCGCCGCGGAAACCGAGCTGCCCGGGATCCACAATGCCGGCTGCCCGCCCAAGTCGGCGGGCCACTTACCGATGAAGCCGCCCAGGACCGCGTCGGAGCCCGCTTGTTTGACGCCGACCACCATGCAGTGGTCACCGACGGGGCCCTCCGATGCGTTGAAGCCTTCCGCGAGCTGCTGCGCGGCATCCGCGATCGACGGGTCGGCGACGACCGGGACCGATTCCTTGCCTCCCACGCATCGTCCCGCGGCCTGGTGAGAGCGGTTGGACAAGGCGTCACCGAAGAAGCTCCACAGGATCACGGTGCCCACCACCACGACGACGGCGACCAGGGCCACGATCACGCCGATGCTGACCCCTCGACGCCCGCCCTCGCTGCGATGGCCGCCCCGCCAGTCGCGGAGTCCCCGGTTTCCGGCACGCCGGAGGCGCGACGGAGGCGACGTCGGCGGTTCCGAGCTCGCGGCGCCCGACTTCCGAGGCGGAAACTCCGGATAGTCGTCGAGGTCGTCCCCGTAGCGGTGTCCAGTGTCGCCGCCCTCGTACGGTTCGTCGGCGAAGGATTCGTCAGCGGGCTCGTCGACGGAGTCGCGCGGGTCGGGCCTGCTGTGCCTACCCATGGTGGTGCCCGCCGCCTTTCCGTCGACTCATCGCTTGTGTGGCTCAGGCACCGGTGCCGGCGCGGGCCTTCAGCTCGCGCCGACGGCGATGCAGGATCGGCTCGGTGTAGCCGTTGG
The DNA here is from genome assembly GCA_963785625.1 of uncultured Actinomycetota bacterium. Taxonomy (GTDB): domain Bacteria; phylum Actinomycetota; class Actinomycetes; order Mycobacteriales; family Mycobacteriaceae; genus Mycobacterium. Next base: position 274,132 of record CAWAWC010000008.1, read on the forward strand.
GCTGCTGTGTTCCGGACAGGATTAGGTCCTGGGCGGCCAGGAAGGCGATGCTGTCGTCGAAGTTGGGCGCCATCGGCCGGTAAGCGGGGTCGCCCGCGTTCTGTTCATCCACGATCGGGGCCATCCGCTCCAGGCTGGCCCGGACATCCTCGGCGGTGATGACGCCGTGGCGCAGCCAGTTGGCCAGCAGCTGGCTGGAGATGCGCAGGGTCGCGCGGTCCTCCATGAGGGCGACGTTGTGGATGTCGGGCACCTTCGAGCAGCCGACGCCCTCTTCGATCCAGCGCACCACATAGCCGAGGATGGACTGGCAGTTGTTGTCGACCTCCTCGCGGATCTCCTCGGGGGCCCAGGCCAGTTCCTTGGCCAGCGGGATGGTCAGCAGCTCGTCGATGGTCGTGCGGGTCTTGCCCTCGAGCTCCTGCTGCACGGTGCCCACATCCACGTAGTGGTAGTGCATGGCGTGCAGGGTGGCCGCGGTCGGCGACGGCACCCACGCGGTGGTGGCGCCCGCCTTCGGCTGGCCGATCTTCTGCTCGACCATGTCGGCCATCAGCTCGGTCATCGCCCACATGCCCTTGCCGATCTGCGCCTTGCCCTTGAATCCGGCGGCAAGCCCGGCGTCGACGTTGGCGTCCTCGTAGGCCTTGATCCACGTCGTGTTCTTCATCGCACCCTTGCGGATCATCGGGCCGGCCTCCATCGAGGTGTGGATCTCGTCGCCGGTGCGGTCCAGGAAGCCGGTGTTGATGAACACCACCCGGTCGGCGGCGGCTTTGATGCACGCCTTGAGGTTGACGGTGGTGCGGCGCTCCTCGTCCATGATGCCGACCTTCAGCGTGCCCTGCGGCAGGCCCAGGACGTCTTCGACGCGGCTGAACAGCTCACAGGTGAAGGCGACCTCGTCCGGTCCGTGCATCTTGGGCTTGACGATGTAGATGGAACCGGTGCGGCTGTTCGTCAACGGCCCGTTCGCCTTGTCGTTGTCCGAGCCGCTCTTGAGTCCGTGGATGGCGGTCACGCCCGTGAACAGCGCGTCCATGATTCCCTCGAACACTTCATTACCATCGGCGTCCAAGATGGCGTCGTTGGTCATCAGGTGACCGACGTTGCGGACGAACATCAGGCTGCGTCCCGGCAGGGTCAGCTCGCCAGCGTCGGGCCCACCAGGCTTGGTGTAGGTGCGGTCCTGGTTCAGCACCCGGGTGAACGTCTTGCCGTCCTTGTCGACCGCCTCGGCCAGGTCACCCTTGTTCAGGCCGAGCCAGTTGCGGTAACCCAGTACCTTGTCGTCGGCGTCGACGGCCGCCACCGAATCCTCGAAGTCCATGATCGTGGTGATCGCAGACTCCAGGATCACGTCCTTGATGCCGGCGCGGTCGGTCCTGCCGATCGGTGAATCCGGGTCGATCAGGACCTCGATGTGCAGGCCGTGGTTGACGAGCAACACCGACCAGTCGGGGGCGCCGAGCTCGCCGCGGTACCCGACGAACTTCTCCGGGCTGGCCAATCCGGTGGACTCGGCCCCGGTGGCGACCTGCAGCCGGCCGTCGACGATGCTCAGGCCCGTCGCGTCCGCCCACGAACCCGACTCCAGCGGCACGGCCTCGTCGAGGAACTTGCGCGCGTAGGCGATCACCTTGTCGCCGCGAACCTTGTTGTAGCTCGACCCCTTTTCGGCGCCGTCGGCTTCCGGAATCACGTCGGTGCCGTACAACGCGTCGTAGAGGGAGCCCCAGCGCGCGTTGGCGGCGTTCAGCGCAAACCGGGCGTTCAGCACCGGCACCACCAGCTGAGGGCCCGCGGTCGTCGTAATCTCGTCGTCAACACCCGACGTGGTGATGGTGAAGTCTTCGGGCTCGGGTAGCAGATAACCGATCTCGGTGAGGAACTGGCGATACTCGTCGATGTCCAGGGGTTGGATGACGCGCTGGCGGTGCCACTTGTCGATCTGGGCCTGCAGCTCATCGCGACGGCTCAGCAAATCCTGGTTCTGCGGAGTGAGGTCGGTGACGACCTTGTCGACGCCCGCCCAGAAGCTGTCGGGGTCGATGTCGGTGCCGGGTAGGGCCTCGTTGTTCACGAAGTCGTAGAGCACTCGGGCGACCCGCAAGTTCTCCACCGACACGCGATCAGTCATGTTTCTCCTCCATAACGGGCCCGGGCGGCGCGTCACCGGCCCGGAACAAGCCCCTGACGGACACCTTCAGCCTACCGACCAGCAGTCTGGTGACCGAAATCCGGCCAAACCGCAACAGCAGGTCAGGCTGCGCTAACGCCCTCCCATGCCGCCGCGGCGAGCCGCGAGGGTCGATTTTCGCCATGCATTTTCCGGGGGCCGGGATCTTGGGCTCCCCGGCCCTTTCTCGACTGGTGGCCGTTGGAAATGATACGGGCGCAGTCACAAAGCCTCGTGGAAGGTACCGACGAGATCCTCCACCAGGTCTTCCATCGCCACCATCGCCACCACGGCGCCACCACTGTCACCAATGTCACCACTGTCGTCGGTTACCAGCGCCAGGTGGCTGTTGTTGCGGCGCATCCGCGATAGGGCGTCGGCCAGCGGCAACGAGCTGGAAAGCCGCGGAAGCGGTCGCACCACCGCCAGGTCGATCACCGTCTGCGGATCGTCGACGAGCGTCAACACGTCCTTGATGTGCAGGTAACCAATGAACTCACCGTTGGCGTTCGCCACCGGAAACCGGGAGTAACCGGTCTGTGCCAGGGCTTGTTCGACGTCCCCGACCCGCGGCCCGCAGCCCGGCGCGGCCACCGGTACCGCGCGGACGTCGGCAAGGGGAACCGCCACGTCGCCAACCGCGCGAGTGCGCAGCTGCAGCGCCCGGGTCAGCCTGCTGTGTTCCTCGGCATCGAGCAGACCCTCGGACGTGGATTCGGCGATCATCTGGCTCAGCTCCGCGGGTGAGACGGTGATGTCGAGCTGTTCCCTGGGTTCGATGCCCACCGCACGTAATACCAGGCTGGCGCACTTGTTGTAGAACACGATGAACGGCCGGGCGGCCCGCACGTAGACCAGGTAGGGCGGGACCAGCAGCATCGCTGTGCGCTCCGGACCGGCCAGCGCGATGTTCTTCGGAACCATCTCGCCCAGCAGCACGTGCAAAGTCACCACGATCGCCAGCGCGATCGCGAACGACAGCGTGTGCAGCAGCGCCACGGGGATATTGGTCAGGCCGAGCGCCGAACGCAGCACATCGGCGACCGCCGCCTCGCCGATCCGCCCGAGCAGCAGCGAGGCGACCGTGACGCCCAATTGGGAGCCCGCGAGCATGGACGGCAGCTGCTCGCCGGCGCGGATCACCGTGACGGCCCTCGCCCTGCCCTGCTCGGCCAACGCTTCGAGACGGTCGCGTCGGGCCGAAATGAGCGAGAATTCCGCTCCGACAAAGAAGGCGTTCACGCCGATCAGCGCGAGGGCGAGCAGCACTCCGAGGGCATCGTTCATTGGTGGTCCATTAGTGGGTCCATCAGTGGTCCCGCCCCGCGTGCGGGTGACCTCTGTTTTCGGGGCCGTCGAGTTCCGTCAACTCGAGCAGGTCGATCCGGCGACCGTCCATCCGGACCACTTTCCCCTGCCAGCGCAGCGACGTGTCCAACAGGCCGTCCTCGTCCAGCGCCGGCAGCTGTACCACCTCACCGGCCATCGGGATGTGGCCGATTTCCCGCAGCGTCAGCCCGCCGATCGTCTCGTATGGTCCCTCGGGAGCCCGGTATCCGATGGCGGTGGCCACTTCGTCGATGCGCAGCAGGCCCGACACCCGCCAGCCGCCGCGGATTGCCACCACATCGGGGGTGGCGTCGTCGTGTTCGTCGCGGACGTCACCGACGATCTCTTCGATCAGGTCCTCGACGGTCACCATGCCCGCCGTGCCGCCGTACTCGTCGACGACCATCGCGGTCTGCAGGCTGTTGGCCCGGATTTCGGCCATCACCGCGTCGCCGTCCAGGGTGGAGGGCACGACGGGAACGGGCTGCGCGACCGTGGTCAGCAGGGTGCGCGCACGATCGGCCGGCGGAATCTGGAAAACCTGTTTGACGTGCACGATGCCGATGGTCTCGTCCAGGTCGCCGTCGACAACGGGGAAACGGGAGAAGCCCGACTCGGCGGCCGCGGCGACCAGGTCGGCCACGGTGTCGTCGGTCTGCAGCGCCACGATCATCGACCGCGGCGTCATCAGTTCCTCGGCCGTCAGGTCACCGAACTGCAGCGACCGCCGCACCAGCGACGCGGTGGCCGGGTCCAAAGCGCCGCTGCGCGCCGAATAGCGCACCAGCGACAGCAACTCTTGCGGTGACCGCGCCGACCGCAGCTCTTCGGCGGGCTCTATGCCCAGCTCGCGGACGATCCAGTTCGCCGCTCCGTTCGTCAACCGGATGGCCGGGGTGAGCAGCAGCGAGAACAGCAGCTGAAAGCCCACCACGGCCCGCGCGGTCGACAGCGGTCGCGCGACGGCGAGGTACTTCGGGACCAGCTCGCCGAACACCATCGCCACCGACGTGACGATCACCAGCACCAGGAACGCGATGATCCCGTCGGCGAGCCGGTTCGGTATCCCGATGGCGCTCAGCGTCGGGTGCGGCAGGTCGGCCACCATCGGGTCGGTCAGGTAGCCGGTGGCCAGGGTGGTCGTGGAGATCCCCAGTTGGGCCCCCGACAGCTGGAACGACAGACGCTGCTGGGCGCGCTGAATCAGGCGGTCGCGGCGCCGGCCGTCGCGGGCGCCGGCCTCCACGATGCTGCGGTCGGCGGTCGTCAGCGAGAACTCGGCCGCCACGAAGACGGCATTGCCGAAGATGAGCAGCGCGATGGCCAGCACGCTGACGACGGCGGCGGTGACGTTCATGACGGTTTTACTCGAGGGCCCGCGCAGCGCGGCGGGGGCGATGCAAGACACGCGGGTTGCCGCTGGGTGTGGAAGGTCCCGGTCGGTATCCGGGCCTCGACGCGTGCCTGCGGCACGTCATCCCTTTCCCTCGATGCCGCCCAGCGCTGTGCTGCGCGTGAATTCACATGCTAGCCAACGCGCCCAGACGACCCCGAAGGGTTGTCGGCGTTGCGCGTCACCAACCCAGGGGCAACGGATGTCCCTCGGCGAAGCCGGCACCGGACTGCATGCCGATCACCGCGCGCTCGTGCAGCTCTGCCAGGGTCGAGGCGCCGACGTAGGTGCATGTGCTGCGCACGCCCGAGGTGATGTGGTCGATCAGGTCCTCGACGCCGCCGCGGTCGGGATCCAGATCCATCCGCGATGTCGAGATGCCCTCCTCGAACAGCGCTTTGCGGGCGCGGTCGAAGGCGGTGTCGCCGCCGGTGCGGGCGACCACGGCCCGCTTGGACGCCATGCCGTAGCTCTCCTTGTACGGCTGGTTGTCGCGGTCGCGCATCAGGTCGCCGGGCGACTCGTAGGTGCCGGCGAACCACGACCCGATCATCACGTTCGAAGCCCCGGCGGCCAGCGCCAGCGCCACGTCCCTGGGGTGCCGGATGCCGCCGTCGGCCCACACATGCCCACCGACTTCTCTTGCGGCCGAGGCACATTCGAGCACCGCGGAGAATTGCGGGCGCCCGACACCGGTCATCATCCGGGTCGTGCACATCGCGCCCGGACCGACACCGACCTTGACGATGGTCGCGCCGGCGTCCAGCAGATCGCGGGTGCCCTCGGCCGAGACCACGTTGCCGGCCGCCAGCGGCACGCCCAGCTCCAGCGATGCCACCGCCTTGATCGCCTCCAGCGTCTTGACCTGGTGCCCGTGGGCGGTGTCGATGACCAGCACGTCCACCCCGGCCTCGGCCAACGACCGCGCCCTGGCGCCCACGTCGCCGTTGATGCCGACGGCCGCGCCGACGCGCAACCGCCCGCGCGCGTCGGTGGCCGGGGTGTACAGACCCGCACGGATCGCGCCGGTGCGGGTCAGCACCCCGGCCAGCGTGCCGTCGGCGTTGGTCACCACCGCGACCCCGGCCGACGCGTGCTCGAGCAGGTCGAAGACCTTGCGCGGCTCGGCGCCCGCCGGGGCGATCACGAAGTCGGTGACCGCGACATCGCGCACCCGCATGAAGCGGTCCACACCGAGGCACGACGATTCGCTCACCAGACCGAGGGGGCGGCCCTCGAAGGCCACGACGGCGACGCCGTGCGCCCGCTTGTGGATCAGCGCGACCGCGTCGGACACCGAGTCGTCCGGCGCCAGCACCACCGGGGTGTCGAGCACCAGGTCCCGGCTCTTGACGAACTCCACCGTCTGCTGCACCGCCGTGATCGGCAGGTCCTGCGGCAGGATCACGATGCCGCCGCGCCGCGCCACCGTCTCGGCCATCCGCCGCCCGGCCACCGCGCTCATGTTGGCGACCACCACCGGAATGGTGGTGCCCGAGCCGTCAATGGTGGCCAGGTCGACGTCGAAGCGCGACGCGACCTCGGACCGGTTGGGCATGATGAAGACGTCGTTGTAGGTCAGGTCAAACGCCGGTCGGTGGCCGTCCAGAAACCTCATCGCTGTCGCTGTACCCCTTTATCCGGTGCGCCTAAGCGGGCACTTCGCTGCGGTCTCCGCTCCACAGGGTGTGGAAGCGTTTGGCCGGGTCGTCGTCGATGCGGCCGTAGGTGTGCGCGCCGAAGAAGTCCCGCAGGCCCTGCGTGAGCGCGGCCGGCAGCCGTTCGGTGCGCAGCGCGTCGTAGTAGGACAGCGCCGAGGAGAACCCGGGGATCGGGATGCCCAGTTGCGTCGCGGTCACCACGACGCGACGCCAGCCGTCGATCGCGGCCTCGATGGCGCTGCGGAAATACGGCGCCACGATCAACGTCGGCAGGTCGGGGTCTTGGTCGAACGCCTCTTTGATGCGGTTGAGGAACTTGGCCCGGATGATGCAGCCGCCGCGCCAGATGGTCGCCAGATCGCCGGGGGTGATGCCCCAGTCGTATTCGGCGCTGCCGGCCTGGATCTGGTTGAACCCCTGCGCGTAGGCGATGATCTTCGACGCGTAGAGAGCCTGCCGGACGTCTTCGACGAATTGCTTTGCGGCTTCATTTTCGGCAGCGCTTAGCCGCCTACCGAGCTTGCCGGAAGCCAGCCCGGTGGTGGCCTTGCGCTGGGTCACCGAACCCGACAGCGCGCGGGCGAACACCGCCTCGGCGATACCGGTGACCGGGACGCCGAGGTCCAGGGCGGATTTGACCGTCCAGCGGCCGGTACCCTTCTGCTCGGCCTCGTCGAGGATGACGTCGACGAGCGGCTTTCCGGTCTTGGCGTCGGTCTGACGCAGCACCTGCGCGGTGATCTCGACGAGGAAGCTGTCCAGATCGCCCTTGTTCCAGTCGTCGAACACGTCGGCGATCTCACCGGCGGTCTTGCCGAGCCCGTCGCGCAGCAGCTGGTAGGCCTCGCCGATCAACTGCATGTCGGAGTACTCGATGCCGTTGTGCACCATCTTGACGAAGTGGCCGGCGCCGTCGGGGCCGATGTGGGTGCAGCAGGGCACGCCGTCGACGTGCGCGGAGATCTCCTCGAGCAGCGGGCCCAGCGACTTGTAGGACTCGGCCGGGCCGCCGGGCATGATCGACGGGCCGTTGAGCGCGCCCTCCTCGCCGCCGGAGATGCCGGCACCGACGAAATGCAGACCGCGCCCGCGCATCGCCTTCTCGCGGCGGATGGTGTCGGTGTAGAGCGCGTTGCCGCCGTCGATGATGATGTCGCCTTCCTCCATGGCGTCGGCGAGCTCGTTGATGACCGCGTCGGTCGGGTCGCCTGCCTTGACCATGATGAGCACCCGCCGCGGCTTCTCCAACGCGTCCAGGAACTCGGCGATGGTCTCCGACCGGACGAACTTGCCCTCGTCGCCGTGCTCTTTGAGCAGCGCGTCGGTCTTGGCGATCGACCGGTTGTGCAGCGCCACGGTGTAGCCGTGCCGGGCGAAATTGCGGGCGATGTTCGAACCCATCACGGCCAGGCCGGTGACGCCGATCTGCGCGGTACCCGGCTTCGAAACAGGCTTCGAAACAGGCTCTGAAACAGGCTTGGAATCCGACGAACTCATGTCTTCGCTCCTCAGGTTGGGAGAACCGTTCCGTCAAGCTGTCAAAGCAAATCCGACCACACTGTGGCCTGGCGGACCAATCGGGCTGCGGTTGGCGCTGCGATTAGATATCGAACAGTCGCCGCAGCTCCGTTAACCACGGCACGGCCAGGGCGATGGTCGGTATGACCAGTACGGCCGCCGCTGTCACATATGCCGCCGCAGCCAGCATCAGGCTGTTGCCGCGCCCGGACAACCGGCGGACCCGCAAGACCGTGCTGGGGCCGCCGGCGGCCAGCGCGCCCGAGGGCGCCGGCCCGGCCGCGCAGGCAACCAGCGCGCGGGCCAGCGGAGTGCGGCCGGCGGCGCGCACGGCGGCGTCGTCGGCCAGCAGCTCGACGAGCAGCTGCACGGCGCGCAGCGCGTTGGAACTGCGGACCAGCCGCGGGAACGCGGCGTGCACCGCCGTGAAGGCTTCCAGCACCAGGTCGTGGCGCGCGCGCAGATGAGCCCGCTCGTGGGTCAGGATCGCGGCGACCTCGTCATCGGTGAGCGCCGCCAGCGTCCCCTCGCTGACGACGACGCGGCTGCGCACCCCGGGCAGGCAGTAGGCGAGGGGTTGCGGGACGTCCAAGATCCGAAGGTCGCGCGTCCGCGCGCACGGTTGGGGGAGCGCCGCATCGTGCCCGACGCCGATGAGGTCGACGACCATGCGGTGATGGGCCCGCCGGCGCCGGTTGGCGATGGCAACCCGTACGACGGCGACCATCAGCCGGGCCCCGACCAGCATGGTCAGCGCGAAGACGCCAACGTACGCCGTCCACAGCGGCCAGCCGAGCCGTCCGGCGGCGACGACGATGCTAGCCGTGGGCCGACCGTCCCGGCCGGGCATGAGCAGGCGAGTAGCAATCGCGATGCCGGCGCTGAACGCCGAGAGCACCGCCGCCAAGGCGATGGCCTGCCAGAGCACCGTCGCGGCCCGCGGTGCGCGCAGGGGCCACGTCGCTCGTGCCAACAAGGCCGGTGCCGGGCCGGCCAGCAGCACCGCGAGGATGGTGAAGGCCAGCGCGGACACCGTGCCAGTCTCTCTCAGTCCTCCGCTGACGCGCCAGCAGACGGCGCGTTGCGTTGATTCGCTTCCAGTTCGGCCAGCGCCCGCCGCAGCGCCTCCGCCTCGTCGGCGCCGACCCGCTCGACGAAGTGCACCAGCGCGGCGTGCCTGCTGCCCGAGTCCTCCGCCTGGGCCAGCGCGTCGACCATCAGCCCGGCAACCAGTTCGTCGCGGCCGTGCACGGGCGCGTACCGGTGGGCCCGGTCGTCACGTATCTGGGAGACGAGATTCTTCTTCGCCAACCGTTGCAGCACGGTCATCACCGTGGTGTAGGCGAGTTCGCGGCGCACCGACAAAGCCTCGTGCACCTGGCGTACCGTCTGCGGTTCCGGCGTGGACCATAGCTGGTCCATGACGGCGCGTTCCAGGTCTCCCAGCCGCATCAGCTTGGCCATAGTTTCCATCTCCTGAACGTCGAAACAAGCGTACTCCGGCTCACTACGGACCGTCGTAGGACCGTCGTACCGAAGGCCGACGAACAGACGTGCCCGCCGGGTTTCCGCCCAACCGATCAAGCGCTTGCCAGTTTAGGGCAGCCTTGCCTATTCTAGTGTGGTCGAGCGACAGCGACCGCGGCAGAGTCCTGAGGGCTGCAGTGACCCCACGGTCTACTCGATCGGCGAGCCCCGAGCCATGGGCCCGGGGCTCGCCGATTTTTAGGAAGCAACTTCATCCCGGGGGCTCCCGTTCACCAATGGTGTAAACACATGGGCGTGCCACCGCCGCCGGACGCCGCCAGCCCATCGGAGTTCACGGCGCCGTTCGACACCGAGCTGGGGCTGCGGTACACCGAGCTCGGTCCCGACGGCGCCCGGGCCCAGCTCGAGGTCACGCCGAAGCTGTTGCAGCCGATGGGCCTCGTGCACGGCGGTGTCTACTGCTCGATGATCGAGAGCATGGCCAGCGTGTCCGCCTACACCTGGCTGGCCACGCGCGGCGGCGGCAACGTGGTCGGGGTCAACAACAACACGGATTTCCTGCGGCCCACCGGTTCCGGCACGGTGTACGGCAGGTCCGAACCGATTCACCGCGGTCGTCGCCAGCAGCTGTGGCTGGTCACGATCACCGACGCAAGCGATCGTGTGGTGGCGCGCGGTCAGGTGCGGCTGCAGAACCTCGAGGCGTAGTCAGCGACGGTAGCGGTCTCTTCCGCGACCGCGTGCAGATCGGCAGATGCAATGAGCGCGAAGGGTTTTGGTCGGGATCGCTGCACGCGGACCGCGATGGCCGTCCGCTGCTGCGGCATCGGGTGGAATTGGGCCCAGGGTCGCTGGCCGACGACAGCATCGCGGCACCCCGCGCGTTGATCAGCGAATTGCGCTATCCGACAGGTGATTTCACCTTAGCCGCCGACAACGACGGCTGGATAGTGCTGGCGTTGGCCGGTTAGCTCGCCCGTCTGCCCGCAGGGCGCTTCGCCTCGGCCGCCGCCACCGCCAGTTGCTCGAGGCGGGTGCGGGCGAAGGCCTGCTGCTCGGTGATGGTGAGCTGGCCACGCCGGGTGCTCAGGAAGGTCACAGTCCAGGACAGCAGCGTGCTGACTTTCGTCTTGAAACCGACCAGATAGACCAGGTGCAGCACTAGCCACGCGAACCAGGCGATGAGACCGCTGAACTCGACCGGACCGATCTTGGCCACCGCGGAGAACCGGGAAACCGTCGCCATGGAGCCCTTGTCGAAGTACTGGAAGGGCTCCCGATCCGACGGGTTGGCACCGCCGAGTTCGGCCTTGACCGTGTGGGCGACGTACTTGGCGCCCTGGATGGCACCCTGGGCGACCCCGGGTACGCCTTCGACGGCGGCCATGTCGCCGACGACGAACACGTTCGGGTGGCCCGGGACGGACAGGTCGGGCAACACCTTGACCCGTCCGGCGCGGTCGAGCTCGACGGCCGACTGCTCCGCCAGATCGGTGCCCAAGCCGCTGGCCGCCACCCCGGCGGACCACACCTTGCACGCCGACTCGATGCGCCGGGTGGTGCCGTCGGAGTCCTTGACCGTGATGCCGTTGCGATCGACGTCGGTGACCATGGCACCGAGCTGAATCTCCACGCCCATCTTCTCGAGCCGTGCGGCCGCCCGCTGACCCAGCTTCTCGCCGAACGGCGGCAGCACCGCGGGGGCGGCGTCGAGCAGGATCACCCGCGCCCGTGTGGAGTCGATGTGCCGGAACGAGCCCTTCAGGGTGTGCGCGGCCAATTCCGCTATCTGTCCGGCCATTTCGACGCCGGTCGGGCCGGCGCCGATGACGGTGAAGGTCAGCAGCTTGGCCCGGCGCTCCGGGTCTCGGGATCGCTCGGCCTGTTCGAATGCGCTCAAGATACGTCCCCGCACCTCGAGGGCGTCATCGATTGATTTCATGCCCGGCGCGAACTCGGCGAAATGGTCGTTGCCGAAGTAGGACTGGCCGGCGCCGGCGGCGACGATCAGTGTGTCGTATGGGGTTTCGTAGGTGTGGCCGAGCAAGTCCGACACCACGTATTGCCCCGCCAGGTCGATGTGCGTGACGTCGCCGAGCAGCACCTGCACGTTGCGCTGCCGGCGCAGGACCACCCGCGTGGGCGGGGCGATGTCGCCTTCGGAAACGATTCCCGTCGCCACCTGGTACAGCAGCGGCTGGAAGAGATGGTGGGTGGTGCGGGCGATCATCTTGATGTCGACGTTGGCGTGCTTGAGTTTCTTTGCGGCATTGAGGCCGCCGAATCCCGATCCAATAATGACGACTCGATGGCGACGCTCCGATCCAGCTGTCATATCCGGCTGGGGGGTCATGTTCGGCTGCTCCTGACAGGGTTTTTGGGCATCGTCTAGCTACAACGCTAGCCAGACGAGTACCCGGAAACCCAATCGACAAGCATGTGTGATCAACCACTCCGCCGCATCAGGCCGGGTCGAGCGCGTAATGCCGCTCATGCTCGCCGCTGGGGCTACAGGTCGAGATCGAAGATCGGGCTCAGCGCTTCGCCGGCCGCGGCGACGATGCCCGGTGTGTAGAAGGGCAGGTTGACGATCACGCTGTCGATTCCCGCGTCCAGCACCTTGGTCTTTATCTGGTAGGCGACCGACGTCGGCGCTGCCGACCACCATGCGCTGCGCCATCTCGGCGGGGATCTGGTCGGCTTTGGCATTCTCGTCGACGAGCGCCGTGATCAGCATGCTGGTTTCCAGCGTGGCGGGATCGCGGCCGATCTCCTCGCAACTCCGCCGCACCACCTGCAACTTGCGCGGCAGCTCGTCGAACCCGGCGATCACGTTGAGGTGATCGAAATATCTTGCGGCGAGCGGGATCGTCTTCTTCTCGCCGCTGCCGCCGATCATCAGCGGGATGTGGTCGCGAAAACGCGGGTTCGCGAACGCCTCGCTGGCCTGATACCACTTGCCCGACAACGTCGCTCGTTCGCCCTTGATCATCGGCAGGATGATCTGCAGCGCCTCGTCGAGTCGGTTGAACCGGTCGGTGAAGGTGCCGAACTCGAAGCCCAGTTGATCGTGTTCGAGTTCGAACCAGCCGGTGCCGATGCCGAGAATCGCCCGGCCCTGACTTACCACGTCCAAGGTGGTGATGATTTTGGCCAGCAGCGCCGGGTTCCGGTAAGTGTTGCCGGTCACCAAGGTGCCCAGCTGCACCCGTTCGGTAGCCGTGGCGAGCGCGCCCAGGGCGGTGTAGGCCTCCAGCATCGGCTGATCGGGCGAGCCCAACATGGGCAGTTGGTAGAAGTGGTCCATGACGAAAACCGAATCGAATCCAGCCGATTCGGCCTCCTGGGCCTGGGCGATGACGGTGGGGAAGAGTTGCTCAACCCCGGTGCCGTAGGAGAAGTTGGGGATCTGCAGACCGAGTCGAATAGCCACGCGGTCTACCGTAGTGCGGCGGCCGGGGGCAGCGCGCGACTTGCGCTAAAGCCCCTCAGCCGAAGTGAGCCAGGGCGCCGCGGCTGACGTGCAGCGTCTGGCCGGTGATGTGGCGAGCCGCGGGGGTACTGAGGAAGAGCGCCAACCGGGCGACCTCCGCGGCGACCGTGGGTGGCGTGCGCGAAAGCCCCTCGTAGCCGGCTTGGGCGCCGCGGCCGCTCGCCACCGCATTCACCGTGATGCCGCGGGTGCCGAAGACGCCCGCCTGCCCGGCGATCCAGTTGGAGAGCGCCGCCTTGATGGCGGCGTCGGCGCTGCCGGCGGGCGGGTTCTCGGCGACCACGCCGATGATCGAGCCGCCGGAGCGAAGGTGATCTCCCACGGTTTGCACCGTCAGCACCAGCGAGAGCACGGTTGCGTCGAGCCCTTTGCGCCACGCGTTGGCGGTGTCGGCGACCGAATAGGCTCGTGGGTCGCCGGCGTCCCACGAGGGGGCCGGCACGTGGACGATGGTGTCCAGGTGATGGGGGAACAGTCTGCGGGCCTCGCTGAGGCTGGCCGGATCGGCGGTGTCGCACACAATCGCGTCCACGTCCAGTTCCTTGGCGACGATCTCCAGGTCGCTGCGGCGTGCACCCACGAGGGTCACCTTGTGACCGTCATCGCGGAAGCCCTCGGCCACTGTGCGCCCCAGATCCGTGTCTCCGCCGGTGACCAGCACCTCCACTGCTTCGACCTCCTCGTATTCAACGATGAACCCAGACCCTGGCACTCCACCTGATCCGGCACGGACCGCCGCGTGGGCTCTTGGTCCGATCAATGTTACTGGACAGTAGCTATCCGACGAAATGCAGCCGCCACGACGCGCGGGCGATTTGCGTAACTATTCGGCCGCCGAAGTCGCGCTTCCGGCTCGGGCGGCCGACACACGCTACGGTCAGGGCATGCGTCGGATCGGGATTCTGACCAGTTTGGTATCGGCGACTCTGCTGGCGGGCGCGGTTGGGTGCAGTTCGAAACCGGCCTCGTCACCTTCCCCTGCCTCGCCGTCCGGTGGGTCGATCGTGGTGTTCGCCGCGGCCTCGCTCAGGCCCGCGTTCACCCAGATCGCTGCGCAGTTCAAGACCGACAATCCGGGTGACGGCGTCGATTTCGACTACGCGGGATCCTCGGAGCTCGCCACCCAGCTCACCCAGGGCGCGACGGCCGACGTCTTCGCATCGGCGGACACCGCGCAGATGGACACGGTCGCCAAGGCCGGTCTGTTGGCCGGCAACCCGACGAGCTTCGCCTCGAACACCCTGGTCATCGTCACGGCGCCGGGCAACCCTAAGAAGGTTGGATCCTTCGCCGACCTCGCCAAGGCGGGGGTCAGCGTTGTCATCTGCCAGCGACCGGTGCCGTGCGGGGCGGCCACTCAGCGCATCGAGGACAGCACGGGGGTGCACCTCAACCCGGTCAGCGAGGAACCCAGCGTCACCGATGTCCTCAACAAGGTCACCAGCGGACAGGCCGATGCGGCGCTGGTCTACGTCACCGACGCCATCAGCGCCGGTAACAAGGTGACGACCGTCAACTTTCCCGAGGCCGCCGGCGCGGTCAACGTCTATCCCATCGGGTTGCTGAAGAAGGCGCCACTGCCGACGCTGGCGCAGAAGTTCGTGTCCTTGGTGACGTCGGACACCGGTCAGAAGATCCTGGCCCAGGCCGGCTTCGCCAAGCCCTGATCACCAACCGTGCACCGGCCGACGGACCTGCCCCGATGGGTGTATCTCCCCGCCGCCGCGGGCACCATATTCGTGGTCCTGCCGCTGGTGGCGATCGCGCTCAAGGTCGACTGGCCGAACTTCTGGTCGCTGATCGCCAGCCCTTCCTCGAAGACGGCCCTCCTGTTGAGCCTGAAGACCGCCGCCGCCAGCACCACGCTGTGCGTGCTGCTGGGCGTGCCGATGGCGCTGGTGCTGGCGCGCAGCACGGCGCGCCTGGTGCGGTTGCTGCGACCGCTGATCCTGCTGCCCTTAGTCCTGCCGCCGGTGGTGGGTGGGATCGCGTTGCTCTACGCGTTCGGCCGGCTCGGACTGATCGGGCGGTATCTGGAGGCCGCCGGTGTCAGCATCGCTTTCAGCACGACCGCCGTGGTGTTGGCGCAAACCTTTGTGTCGCTGCCGTTTCTGGTGATCTCCCTCGAGGGCGCCGCCCGCACCGCCGGGGCCGATTTCGAGGTGGTGGCGGCGACGCTGGGGGCGCGGCCCAGCACGGTGTGGTGGCGGGTGACCCTGCCGCTGCTGCTGCCGGGCATGGTGTCGGGAGCGGTGCTGGCGTTCGCCCGCTCGCTGGGCGAGTTCGGCGCGACGCTGACGTTCGCCGGGTCCCGGCAGGGCGTGACCCGGACCCTGCCGCTGGAGATCTACCTGCAGCGGGTGGCCGATCCGGACGCGGCCGTGGCGTTGTCGATCCTGCTGGTGGCGGTGGCGGCGCTGGTGGTACTGGGGTTGGGCGCTCGCCGGCTGACGGGGACGGACGCGCGCTAGTAGCAGCCATGGCTCCGGCTATACCGAGTGCTCTGACCGCCTGCTGTCAACTCCATGTGCATGGGCTGAGGCACCTTCCCAAGTAATACCCCTAGGGGTATCGTGGGAAGGGTCCGAAAGCCGCACCACCTTGCGGCCTGGTCTGACCGAGGAGCATCCATGGCACGAGTCGTCATCCTCGGCGCCGGCATCGCGGGACACACCGCCGCGCTGCATCTGCGCCGATGGCTACCCCGCAAGCACGAAGTCGTCGTGGTGTCGCCCAACGCCGACTGGAACTGGATCCCGTCGAACATCTGGGTCGGTGTCGGCCGGATGGAGGCGAGCAAGGTCCTGATTCCGCTCAAGCCGATCTACAAGCGCAAGGGCATCATTTTCCACCAGGCGCGGGCCACCGCGATCCGCCCCGAAGGCACGGGCACGCAGTCGGCTCCGTCGGTGGACTTTACTTACACCGACGAGGAGCACCGCGGCCAAACCGGCTCCCTCTCCTACGACTACCTCATCAATGCCACCGGCCCGCAGCTGAACTTCGCGGCCACGCCGGGCCTCGGTCCCGCCGGACATTCGTACTCGGTGTGCACGGCCGATCACGCCATCGAGGCGGCCAAGGCGCTCGACCAGGTCGTCGCCAAGCTGAAGGCCGGGGAAAAGCAGCGCCTTGTCGTCGGCGTCGGGCACGGAACCTGCACCTGCGAGGGCGCGGCATTCGAATACACCTTCAACGTCGAGCATGTGTTGCGCGACGCCGGCGTGCGTGACCTCGCCGAGGTCGTCTACCTGACCAACGAGTACGAACTGGGCGACTTCGGCGTCGACGGCATGAGCTTCGTCGACAAGGGCTTCGTGCTGTCGAGCCAGATGTGGACCGAGTCGCTGTTCCGCGAGCGCGGCGTCAAGGCCATCACGCAGGCCGCCGTACACGAGGTGATGGAGGGCAAGCTGCGGTACGAACAACTCGACGGCAAGGAACGCGACCTCGACTTCGACTTCGCGATGCTCCTGCCGCCGTTCAAGGGCGTCACGCTCGCCGCCTACGATAAGGACGGCAACGACATAACGTCCGCCCTGTTCGCGCCGTCGGGCTTCCTGAAGGTCGACGCCGACTACTCGGGCAAGCCGTACGACGAGTGGTCCGCCGAGGACTGGCCGCACACGTATGAGTCCCCGGCCTACCTGAACATCTTCGCGCCGGGCATCGCCTTCGCGCCGCCGCACCCGATCTCGGAGCCGCGCAAGAGCCCCAACGGGACGGTCATCACTCCCAGCCCGCCGCGCACGGGCATGCCGTCGGGCATCATGGCGAAAACGGTCGCCGAGACCATCCGCGACCGCATCACCAAGAACGCCGTGACCCCCGCCCATCGCGCCTCCATGGCGACCATGGGCGCCGCCTGCGTCGCCTCGGCCGGTACCGGGCTGCGCAAGGGCTCGGCCGCCGCGATGACGATGTTCCCGGTCGTGCCCGACCCCACGCGGTATCCGCAGACCGGCCGCGACATCGCCGGCACGTCCGGCGAGCTCGGCCTGGCCGGACACTGGATCAAGGTCCTCCTGCACCACCTGTTCATCTATAAGGCCAAGGCCAAGCCGTTCTGGTGGCTGATCCCCGAGTGAAAGGCGCTTCCATGGACCTGGTGGACGACAACAGCATCGGCTCGGACGCCAACGTCCGGACCGCCGAACGCATCGCCGACGCCCCGCTTCCCACCCGCGCGACGCTGCGGAAGCGTCAGAACCTGGTCATTCAGTTCTGGCGCTTCGCCCACATCAACCTCAAGATGATGCGGATCATCTTCAACGGACACGGCTGACCCTCGCGTTACTGGCCCACGGCCGCGTAACAATTGACCAACCATGAGCGAGTTACGCGTCCGCGCCGTCCTCGCAGACCGTCATCTCGACGTGGACTTCTCGGTGTCCGCGGGCGAGGTGCTCGCCGTGCTGGGACCCAACGGCGCCGGGAAGTCGACCGCCCTGCACGTCATCGCCGGGCTGGTCCATCCCGACGAGGGAACCGTGCGGCTGGGGGACCGGCTGTTGACCGACACCGCCACCGGGGTGAACGTGGCGACGCACGACCGCCGGGTGGGGCTGCTCCTGCAGGACCCCTTGCTGTTCCCCCACCTGAGCGTGGCCGCCAACGTGGCCTTCGGCCCCCACAGTCGGCGCAGGACGTCACGCATGTTCCGCTCGGCCCGCAACCGGGAGAAGGCGGCGGCGCTGCGCTGGCTGCGGGAGGTGGACGCCGAGCGGTTCGCCGACCGCAAACCGCGGCAGCTGTCCGGCGGGCAGGCCCAGCGAGTCGCGATAGCACGCGCGCTGGCGGCCGAACCCGAGGTGTTACTGCTCGACGAGCCGCTGACCGGGCTCGACGTCGCCGCGGCCGCCGCCATCCGCGCGGTGCTGCGCACGGCTGTCGCCCGCACCGGCTGCGCGGTGATCCTGATAACCCACGACCTGCTGGACGTGTTCACGCTGGCCGACCGGGTGCTGGTGCTCGAGTCCGGGAGGGTCGCCGAGACCGGCCCGGTTCCCGAGGTGCTCGCCGCGCCACGCAGTCATTTCGGCGCCCGCATCGCCGGCGTCAACCTGGTCAAAGGGACGGTCGGCCCCGACGGCGCGCTGCACACCGGCACCGGCTCTCGCTGGTACGCCGCCCCGGACAGTCGGCTGACGCCGGGGGAAAACGCGGTCGCGGTGTTTCCGCCGACGGCGGTGGCCGTCTATCGGGAACGGCCGCACGGCAGTCCCCGCAACACCGTCGAGGCGACGGTGGCGGAGCTGAACGTCCGTGGGTCCGCGGTTTCGGTTCGCGGCGACGCGCAGCCCGACGGCGCGCCCGGCCTGGCCGCGGAAATCACCGTCGATGCCGCCACGGAGCTCCGGCTGAGCCCAGGGGAGCGCGTGTGGTTGTCGGTCAAGGCGCATGAGGTGACGTTGTATCCGGCGCCCTGATGCCAGCCGGGTTGCACATCGGCTGCACATCGGCTGCACATTGGCAACAACGGTAAAACCGCATCGCATCCGTCAGCACGGCATCCTTGCGTCACAGCTGTAACACGGTAGGTTCGTCGCCATGGAGCAGGTGGACCCGAATTCGACACGCCGCAAGGCACTGTGGGCGACGCTGGCGATCGCCGCGGCGACCGGTGCCTCCGCCGTCACCATCGCGTTGCCGGCGACCTCGAGCGCCGATCCGCCGCCGGGACCGCCGGCTCCGACGACCACCACCGCGGCACCGCCGCCCGCACCGGCGACCGCCACGACCCCGCCCCCGCCGGGCGCCCCCGGCTCGCCGGGCGCCCAACCGGGCGAACCGAATGCCGCCCCGCCGCCGCCGGCCGATCCCAATGCGGCCCCGCCACCGCCGGTCGATCCGAATGCGCCGCCGCCACCGCCCGTTGACCCGAATGCCGGCCGCATCAGCAATGCCGTCGGCGGATTCAGCTTCGTCCTTCCCGCCGGCTGGGTGGAGTCGGACGCGTCGCACCTGGACTACGGCTCCGAGTTGCTCAGCAAGACCACCGGACAGCCGCCGATGCCCGGGCAGGCTCCGCCGGTGGCCAACGACACCCGGATCGTGATGGGCCGGCTGGACCAGAAGCTGTACGCCAGCGCCGAACCCAACAACGCCAAGGCCGCATTGCGGCTGGGCTCGGACATGGGTGAGTTCTTCCTGCCGTACCCCGGGACCCGGATCAACCAGGAAACCACCCCGCTCACCGGCGCCAACGGGATTGCCGGAAGCGCGTCGTACTACGAGGTCAAGTTCAGCGATGCGAGCAAGCCGAACGGCCAAATCTGGACGGGCGTGGTCGGCTCACCGAGCACGCCGAACGCCGGGCCGCCGCAGCGCTGGTTCGTGGTGTGGCTCGGCACCGCCAACGACCCGGTGGACAAAGGTGCGGCCAAGGCGCTGGCCGAGTCGATCCAGCCCTGGACGGCCCCGCCCGCGCCGCCGGCCCCGGCCGCGCCGGCCCCGGCTCCGGGAGCACCCGCCCCGCCGCCGCCTCCTGCGCCTGGCCCGGCGCCGGCTCCGGCACCGGGCCAGGCGCCCGCGGGGGAAGTCACTCCCACCCCCACGTCGACGCCGCAGCGGACGCTCCCGGCTTAACTTGACGCGCCGGCGATCGTAAGCCAATCGCAGCCAATTTGGCACGCGAATAATTGCGCAAAGCGGGTATACCGAGATGACGGCCCGGCGGTCCAGCCGGGCTTTGCCAGCGATTGAAAGGAGACCCGCATGGACGTCATGGCAGCTACCGAATACCTGGCGCGATCGACAACGTTCACCAGCGTCGGAATCATCGGATACATCATCATCGGTGGTCTGGCCGGCGCGGTGGCCAGCAAGATCATCAGGGGCAGCGGGGCCGGCATCCTGATGGACATCGTGATCGGCATCGTGGGTGCGTTGATCGGCGGCTTCATCCTGAGCTTCTTTGTCAACACCGCCGGTGGCGGCCTCATCTTCACGTTCTTCACCGCGCTGCTCGGTGCGCTGATCCTGCTGTGGGTTGTCGGCAAGGTGCGGCGTACTTAACCCGGTTAATCCGTTGCGGCCGCGACTCGTCACGGCATGATGGACGGATGACCCCAGGGGTGACCGCGAAGACCATGCGCGCCTGGCGTGTGCGTCGGCCAGGACCGATGGACACCGACCCGCTCGAGCAGGTCACCACCGAGGTGCCGCGCCCCGAGCCGTCGGAGTTGCTGGTGGCCGTGCGCGCGTGCGGGGTGTGCCGAACCGACCTACACGTCACCGAGGGCGACCTGCCCGTGCACCGCGACCGGGTGACGCCCGGCCACGAGGTGGTGGGGGAGGTCGTCGAGGTCGGCTCAGCAGCGGGCGGAGACTTCCGGGTCGGGGACCGGGTGGGCATCGCCTGGCTGCGTCACACCTGCGGCGTGTGCAAGTACTGCCGCCGGGGCGACGAGAACCTGTGCCCGCAGTCGCGCTACACCGGCTGGGACGCCGACGGTGGCTACGCGGAATTCGCCACGGTTCCCGCCGCTTTCGCACACCACCTGCCGAGCGGCTACAGCGACACCGAACTCGCGCCGCTGCTGTGCGCCGGCATCATCGGATACCGCTCGCTGCTGCGCGCCGAACTGCCGCCGGGTGGCCGGTTGGGGCTGTACGGCTTCGGCGGCAGCGCCCACATCACCGCGCAGGTCGCGTTGGCGCAGGGAGCCGAGGTCCACGTGATGACCCGGGGCGCCGAGGCGCGCGAACTTGCGTTGGAACTGGGCGCGGCGTCGGCCCAGGGGGCCGCCGATCCGCCGCCGGTGCCGCTCGATGCCGCGATCCTGTTCGCCCCGGTGGGTGATCTGGTGCTGCCCGCGTGCGAGGCGTTGGACCGTGGCGGCACGTTGTCGATCGCGGGGATTCACCTGTCCGACATCCCGTCCCTCAACTACCAGCGCCACCTGTTCCAGGAGCGCCAAGTCCGGTCAGTCACGTCGAACACGCGGGCCGACGCTCGGGCGTTCCTCGATTTCGCGAGTAAGCATCACATCGAGGTGACGACGCCGGAATACCCGCTCGGACAGGCGGACCGGGCTCTAAGTGACCTCAGCGCCGGGCGCATCGCCGGGGCGGCGGTGTTGTTGGTGTGACAGGCGTCAGGCCGACAGGTGCCAGACCAGCGCCGCGGCCAGGGCGCCGAGCCCGTTCAGCGACCAGTGCAGCGCGATCGGCGCGATCAGGCTCCCGCTGCGTCGGCGTAGCCAACTGAAGACGAAGCCGGCCGCTCCGGTGGCGAGCACCGCCAACGTCACCCCCGCCAGCATCCCCACGATCCCGCCGCCGAAGACCCGCGTGAAGCCGACATTGCTGCTGGTCAGCCCAAGCGACGTGGCGACGTGCCACAGCCCGAACAGCAACGAGCCCGCCAGCGCGACCCCGCGGAAACCCCACGCCCGGTTGAGCGCCCCGTGCAAAACCCCGCGGAACGCCAGCTCCTCGGGGATGACGGTTTGCAGGGGGATGATGACCATCGAGGCGATCAGCGCACCGGAGACCGTCGCGTAGCGGTGGTTCAGGAACATCGGGCGGGTCATCGGGAGCAGCACCCCTACGGCGATCACCGACGCCACGACGGCCACGGCGGCCAGCGCATAGCCCAGGCCGGATTTCCAATGTTCACGTCCCAGACCGAGGTCGACCCAGTCCAACCCGTTGGCGCGCGTCAAGAGGACCAGCCCGACGGCGGCGGCCGGAACGATGGCGATGCTCGCCCACGGGGTGGTGAAGTGTGCGATCAGGTTGGTCAGCACCAATGCGACCACGACGACGGCGACGTCGAGACGGACCCGGAGCCGGTGCAGCGCCGAAAGCTGAGAAACCACCGGATGGGTGGAGGCGTCGTCCATCTAGCAAGTTTACCCGAAGGCTGCGGTGGTCCCGCGCTTTCGTCTGCGGGGAGGGTGTCCGTTCCAGCGGGTGTGCGCCCGGGTAAATGCGGCGGTCTCCGAGTACCCAAGCCGGCGCGCCGTTTCCTCGACGCTGAGACCCGAACTGAGCAGTTCGGCGGCCAATGTGGCGCGGACCTCGTCGAGCAGCGCGCGGTAGCTGGTCCCCTCGGCCGCCAGTCGGCGGTGCAAGGTGCGTTCGGTGATGCACAGTTCCTTGGCGACGGTGGCCATGGCGGGGATCTGCGTCGAGTCCTGGATCATCCGGGTGCGGATGGCCCCAGAAAGCCCCCGACGAGTGCGCCGCCGATTCAAGAGTTCCTCGCACTGCCGGATGCAGATGGCCGCGGTCTGGGGGTCGGCCGCGGGCATGGGCTGATTGACCAGTTCGGACGGGATCGCCAGTACGTTGCGCGAGGTTTCCGCGACGATGACGGTCAAGTTATCGATCTCGACCATGTCGGCGGGCAATTGCAGATCCGCAAGCTCGACTCGGACGGTTATCGGCGCATGGCCGGCACGGAGGAGCAGGGGCAGGATCCGCAGCATGATCGCGAAGTCGCGCTCCAGCAGGAACCGCCGTACATCGCGCGGAACGTGCGAGTTATCGAAAGCCACGACCGCCTCGGCCTGGCTCAGCTCCGGGCCGGCCAGACTCAGATACGAGGCGGTCAACGCCGCGTACCGGCACGCGACGTCGATCGCGTCACCGAAGGTCGGGCTGGCCATCAACGCGAAACCGAGGATGCCCATGTCTGCAAGCTGGTAACGCGAACCGGTTTCCAATCCAAGCCCAGGTAGGTCGCCAAGTCGCCCAATGAGATTGCGGACCATCGTCAGCTCCTGGCTGGCGTGGACCTCCGTCGCGCGATCGGCCAGATCCTGAAGCGTCAACCCCGTTCCGGACAGGCAAGTCGCGGCGTCGAGCCCGTGTTCGCGGGCGGTTTCCAGGACGTGCCGGGCGGTCGCCGAGGACTGTGTCATTTCCCAGACCGGTGAGGAGGCACCGCGCATATGTCTGAAAATATCAAATGAGTGTCTGAATCCATCATTACTTACGCCCGGAGGCGTCCCTAGCGTCATCGGTATGCCTACCGATCTCCTCAGACCCCCACCACGGGCTATCGTCTCGGCGGCCCGCAGATCCGTGAGCGATATCTGGCGGCCGGTCGCGACGGGCGCGTACCGCGATCTGCGTCGCCCACGACCCCATTCGGCGGCAGCATCGGTGCCGCGCACGACGTTCGACCCCACGCGCCCGCAAAGCATCGCCAACCCGTATCCCGACTTTGAGCGGATCAGGGAGCATCCCGTCGTGGTGAACGAACGGCTGGGTGTATGGATGATCGGGCGGCACAACGACGTGCACACCGCGGTGCGCAACAACGTCGTCTTCTCGTCGCAAGACGGCGTCATGCTGCGCTCATTCGTGGCCAGCGTCGTGCTGACCACCGACCCGCCTGACCACACGCGGTTGCGACACATCGCCGCGCCCATGTTCAGCAAGCGAGCGGTCCAGACGTTGACGACGGACATCCGTGAACTGGCCGCCGAGTCGATCGCGAAGCTGACCAATGGTGCCGTCGTCGACTTCGTGGAAGCGTTGACCATCCCGATGCCGATCAACGTGATCGCCAGGATTCTTGGCATTCCGCAGCATCAATGGCCAGCATTTCGGCAGGTTTCGGACAAATTCGCGCAGATGTTCGCTCCTCGATCAGTGCCGGAGGTCGCGCGTTTGATGGGGTCGATCGTTCCGGCCTACGTGCAGATGCGCAGCTTCGTCGACGCCGAAATGCGCCGCCGCGACATCGAACCAGCCGACGACTTGCTGAGCAGGTTGCGGGCGGCGACAACAGCGGGTGAGCTCACCGAGGACGAAGCGTTCATGTACGCGCTGATCCTGTTGGTGGCCGGCAACGAGACGACCACCAACCTGTTGGGGATGCTGTTGGTGAGGCTGGCCGAGGATCCCGGGCTGTTCGCAGAACTGAAAGCTGACCGCAGCCTGCTGCCCGCCGCGGTGGAGGAGACCGCCCGCTGGGGCTCGCCCGTCCAGTGGGTGACCAGAACCGCGACCGCCCCGTATCAGATCGGCGACACGGTAATCCCGAAGGGCGCGAAGACAGTGCTGTTCTACGCATCGGCCAACCGCGACCCCGCCAAGTTCGCCGATCCCAACCGCTTCGACATCCACCGGGATAGCACCGGGCATCTGGCCTTCGGCCACGGCCTTCACTTCTGCCTGGGGGCTCATCTCGCACGGCTCGAGACGATCACGGCCATCGACCACCTGCTCGACGAAGTCGACGGCCTGGAGCTGGCCGGGCCGGTGCGGTGGGGTACGACGCCGTCGCTGCAGGGTCCGGTCTCGGTACCCGTGCGGCTCAGGCGGAGCTGAGGAGTTACTCTCCCCAGGCCCAGCCGGCGATCTCCGGGTCGTCCTCCCCGTGCTCTCGGGTGTAGGCACGCGCGGCCAGGCGGGCGTCCATCATCCGCTGACGCAGCACGGCGGCGCGGCTGGCCAGCCCGTCGACCCGGTCGATGACGTCCATCACCAGGTGGAAGCGGTCCAGGTCGTTGAGCATCACCATGTCGAAGGGCGTCGTCGTGGTGCCGCGCTCCTTGAAGCCGCGTACGTGGATGTGCGCGTGGTTGGTGCGGCGGTAGGTGAGCCGGTGGATCAGCCACGGATAGCCGTGGTAGGCGAAGATCACCGGCTTGTCGCGGGCGAACAGCGCGTCGAACTCTCGGTCCGGCAGGCCGTGTGGGTGTTCGGATTCCGGCTGCAGCCGCATCAGGTCGACGACGTTGACCACCCGGACGGCCAACTCGGGCAGTTCGCGGCGCAGGATGTCGGCGGCGGCCAGGGTCTCCAGCGTCGGGACGTCCCCGGCACAGGCCAGGACCACATCGGGTTCGTCGGTGGCCGTGCTCGCCCACTGCCAGATACCCAGGCCGCGCGTGCAGTGCGCGATGGCCTGGTCCATGTCGAGGTAGGCCAGCGCCGGCTGCTTGCCGGCGACGATGACGTTGATGTACTGACGGCTGCGCAGGCAGTGGTCGGCCACCGACAGCAGCGTGTTGCCGTCCGGCGGCAGGTACACCCGCGTCACCTCGGCCCGTTTGTTCGCGACCAGGTCGATGAATCCTGGGTCCTGATGCGACGCGCCGTTGTGGTCCTGGCGCCACACGTGGGAGCTCAGCAGGTAATTCAGCGATGCGATGGGCCGTCGCCACGGCAAATCACGGCTGGTGGCAAGCCATTTGGCATGCTGGTTGAGCATCGAGTCGACGATGTGCACGAACGCTTCGTAGCAGTTGAACAGACCGTGCCGACCGGTCAGCAGGTAGCCCTCCAGCCAGCCCTGGCAGAGGTGCTCGGAGAGCACCTCCATCACGCGGCCGTCGGGCGCGAGGTGCTCGTCGTCGGGCCCGATCTCGGACATCCACACCTTGTCGGTCGCCGCGTAGACCGCGTCCAGCCGGTTGGAAGCGGTCTCGTCGGGGCCCATGAGACGGAACCGGTCCGGGTTGCGCGCAATCACGTCCCGCAAGAACGTGCCCAGCACCCGGGTGGCCTCGTGCGTGACTTCGGCCGGCTTCGGCACCGGCACGGCGTAGTCGCGGAAGTCCGGCAGGTCGAGGTCGTGCAGCAGCAGCCCGCCGTTGGCGTGCGGGTTGGCGCTCATCCGGCGATCGCCCCGGGGCGCCAGCGCCCGCAGCTCGGCCCGCAGCCTGCCGTCGGAGTCGAACAGCTCCTCGGGCCGGTAACTGCGCAACCATTGTTCAAGCTGCGCGCGGTGTTCGGGATTGTCGTGCGTCTCGGCGAGCGGGACCTGGTGCGCGCGCCAGGTGCCCTCGACCTTCTTGCCGTCGACCACCTTGGGCCCGGTCCAGCCCTTGGGGGTGCGCAGCACGATCATGGGCCACACGGGCCGCTCCCGTTGGTTGTCGCGACGCGCGACGTCCTGGATGGCGGCGATGTCGTCGAAGGCGTCGTCGAACGCGGCGGCGAGCTGCTGGTGCACGTCGGCCGGGTCGTCTCCGGCGACCGTGATCGGCCGGTAGCCGTAGCCGCGCAGCAGCGCCTCCAGTTCGGGGTGCGGGATGCGGGCGAGCACCGTGGGGTTGGCGATCTTGTAGCCATTGAGCGCCAAGATGGGCAGCACGACACCGTCTTTGGCCGGGTTGAGGAATTTGTTGGAGTGCCAGCTGGCAGCCAGGGGACCCGTTTCGGCCTCACCGTCGCCGACCACGCAGGCCACCACCAGGTCGGGGTTGTCGAACGCCGCGCCGTAGGCGTGCACCAGCGCGTAGCCCAGCTCACCGCCCTCGTGGATGGATCCCGGGGTCTGGGCCGCCACGTGACTGGGGATGCCGCCGGGAAAAGAGAACTGCCGGAACAGCTTTCGCAACCCTTCGCTGTCCTCCTCAATGCCGGTGTAGACCTCGCTGTAGGTGCCCTCGAGGTAGGCGTTGGCGACCAGCGCGGGACCGCCGTGGCCGGGCCCGGTGACGTAGATGACGTTGGCGTCGCGGTTGCGGATGATCCGGTTCAGATGCGCATAGATGAGGTTGAGCCCCGGGGTGGTGCCCCAGTGTCCGAGCAGCCGCGGTTTGACGTGTTCGGGTGACAGCGGTTCGCTCAGCAGCGGGTTGTCCAGCAGGTAGATCTGCCCGACCGAAAGGTAGTTGGCGGCACGCCAGTAGGCGTTGACGAGGTGGAGTTCGTCGTCGGTGAGGGTCGCGGGTTTGGTCGTCAGCGAGGTCACCCGGCCCATTGTCCATGGCGCCGGTGAACATCAGGTGGCGCGGAATGCGCCGTTCACTCCTCGCCGCGGGCGCGGGCCTCGTAGGCCTTGCGCTTCTCGGCGTCGACCCCGCCGCTGAATACTTGCTCGCCGCCCAGTAGCCGGTTGATCCCCTCGGCCAGCGGGCGCGGTATGAACTTTTGCGACCCGATGAGCGCACCGGCCAATTTCGTGACCCGCACGCGTGACTTCGGCTGGGCCACCAGTTTGACGATCGCGTCGGCGATGTCGGCCGGCTCGGCGTTCTTGATCCCCTTGGCCCCTTGCGTGCCGGCGATGAGTTCGGTGTTGACGAATGTGGGCAGGACGATCGAGAACTTCACGCCGGTTCGGCGGTATTCGATCCTGGCCGCGTCGGTGAAGCCGATCACCGCCCACTTGCTGGCGCAGTAGGTGGCCGCCCCGGCGATATACGTCTCCCCGGCCAGCGAGGCGATGTTGATGACGTGCCCGGATCCCCGGGGGATCATCCGTTGCGCCGCGAGTTTGGTGCCCAGGATCACCCCGTAGACGTTGATGTCCAGGATGCGCCGGGTCACCGCGTCCGGCTCGTCGACAATGCGCCCAAGGGGCATGATGCCGGCGTTGTTGACCAGCACGTCGATCGGGCCAAGCTGGCGCTCGACGTCGTCGAGGAACTCCGAGAACGAGTGCCGGTCGGTGACGTCCAGTTTGCTGTAGACGTCGAGACCCAGCGCCGTGCCCGACTCCTTCACCCGCACCTCGTCGACGTCGCCGATGGCGACCTTGGCGCCGAGGTTGTGCAGCGCCGTCGCGGTCGCCAGTCCGATTCCGCGCGCGCCGCCGGTGATCACGATTACTTTGCCTTGAACCTTCAGGCCGATCGATGCCGTGTCTGCCATTGTCGTCCTTTCCCGAAACCTTGACGGGTGTCAACCCGGCGGTCGGGCTAAGCACAGCACTCGGCGCTGAGCAGCGCAAGGAGGTCGGCGCGCTCAGTTCACCGGTCAGTCGGCACGAAGGCGCTTCCGCAAAATTCGCTCCGCAGTGCGGCGCCCGCTTACCAGCGCCCCTTGGATGGAGGCGGTATCCCGGTGATCGCCACACCACCACAGTCCGTCGCCGATGCGGACCGATCCGCGGATGCGCAACGGCGGCGGCTGGGCGGGCAGCGCGTCCCGAATTTCATTTCGTGTCAACAATTCCCAACCGTTGCCGTCGGCGCCCAGGATCTCGGCGGCGTGGCGCCGTGTCGCACTTTCCGGCGGCGCCGTGCCGTCGTGCGCCAGCAGCGCCGACGCGCTGATCAGATGACGTCCCGGCGGCGCATAAGTGGGCGCGGCGGCGCTGATGACCGCGGTGTTCAGTACCGGCCCCGGCGGGTTGGGGCGGCCGTCGACCCACAACATCGGGGGCGCCGATGGCGCCTCGTCGTCGGCCCACCAGTCGGTGACCACTCCGTGCGTCGCCGGCGCCGGCTGGCCCGTCAGCGCGGCCGCCGTTGCGGGGTCGGTCGCCACGACCACTTCGGTGGCGCTGACGGCGGCGTCGGGGCCCCGGACCGTCCACCGCTTCCCGTCGTGCTGGACATGAGCTGCTTTGTGGTTCAGCGCTATTCGATCTCTCAATGGCGCGGCGAGCTGGCGCGGTAGCGCTCGCATTCCCTCGGCCGGCAGCCCCGGCACCCCGCGGACGAACATGCGGGCCAACAGCAAGCTGAATGCGGTGGAGGTGGCGCCGGTGTCGTCGAGCAGGACACCGGCGAGAAAACGGTCGACCACGCGGCGCAGTTCACCGTGCACGCCGCAGCGGTCCAGGCTCTGTCTCAGGGTGTCGTCGCGGCCGCCGGACTTGAGCGCGCGTGGTCGCAGCGCCGGCAAGGCCCACCGCGCGAGCGCCAGCGCCTCGCGGGGTCGAATCACGCCCGAGGCGAGCATCTTTGGCACCCGAGTCGGTTCGCGCAGCGGATGGACCAACACCGCCGCGTCGTGCTCTCGGCGCACTGCGACGCCGGCGCCGAACGGCTGCAGGCGCAACGCGGCGACGTCGACAGCATCGGCGAGTTCCGGATAGGCGGGATTGAGCACCTGAAAGCCACGGTCGCACAGGAAACCGTCGACCACGTCGGTGCGGACGCGGCCACCCACGTCGTCGCCGGCTTCCCACACCGTGACCTCGCGTCCGGCGGCCGCCAACACACCTGCACACCGCAACCCGGCGAGCCCCGCGCCGATGACGATGACCTCGACGTCATCGCCTGTCACGTCACCAACCCACCGATCCCGGAACGCCTTTGAACGGACCGGTGATCCAGCTGGTGATCCAGCCGCCGTAAAAACCACCGGGTTGGGGCACGACCACCTCGCCGTTGACTGTGCAGCGGTCGACCTGTGCCGCCATCACCGCGACGGCGCCGGCGATCGACGCGAACCCCGGCGTCGGCTGCAGATAGCTCCACGCGGCCTTCGGGGCTACCGTGGTACCGCTGACCAGGTCGTAGTAGGTCGCCTCACCCTTCCACTCGCACCACGAGATCCCCGACGTCTCACGCAGCGCGTGAGCCGCGAAGGCCTGGCGGGGAAGGTAATAGGTCGGCGGATGACTGGTCTCGAGCACCCGCCAGGCCTCGCGGGTCGACGCGATGACCTGGCCGCCCAGTTCGACGGTGATCGACCCGGTGAAGGGCTCGACGCGGGGCGGACGCGGATAGTCCCAGACCGATTCCTGGCCGGGTCCGGGCCTTTCGGGCTGTGGTCGCCTCGTGCTCACGGCCTGCCCACCCGTTCGGCGCTCCAGACCGGCTCGGCAACCACCCGACGATCATAGCGGTGCCGCCGCTACGGCCAGTATTCGTTCATCGGCTGGGCGAATTTGTCATTGTTGGTGAGCCGGGGGAGTTGGAGTGAGTCTTCGATGGTGCGCAGCAGGCTGTAGTGGTTGTTGTAGTTGACAGCGGTGAAATGGCCCTGGCGCATGCCCGAGCTCGGCGACGGGATGACGATCATGGGGACGTTGTTGCCGTGGTTGCCGACGGTCAGATTCAGGTTGTCGTAGTCTTCGTCCCAGGTGATGCAGATCGCGGTGCGCTGCGTGCGGAATGCGGGCGAGTTCATGATGATTGACACCACCTGCTGGAGGAACTGGTCGCCCGCCTTGATGTCGTATTGATGGGTGGTGAGCTGACTGGCCACGAAGCGCAGATCGTTGTTGCCTTCCATGTTGTAGGCCTCGTTCGCGGCGAACCACACGTAGTTCGGGGTGGTGGCGGTCGACGCGAGATCCGCGGTCATCTGTGTCAGCGGCAGCACGTGCGCCTGGCAGCGTGGGGTGTTGTTGTAGATGTCGGCGAAGGCCAGAAACGGCAATTCGTCGGGGGCATAGCCGTTCGCGGACGTGCGCGTGCACGGGGCGGGCATGCTTTGCTCGTAGCCGGCCCAGGTCTTGCCCGCCGCCTCGATGTTGTCGGGCAGGTTGTGTTGGTCGAAGCACAACACAGGGCAGTTGTAGTTCGTCCCGAAGTCGGATCCGCCGAGGATCGGGTAGTAGTTCGGGTCGCTCGGATGGGTCAGGGCGAAGTAGTTCGATCCAAATCCGTAGGTGTTGATGAGGCTGTTGATGTAAGGCGCGTTGCGGCTGCCGACAATATCGGTCACACCATGGTTTTCCATGTAGACCATGAAGACGTGATCGAGCTGGCCGACCGTCGATGCCGGCGGCGTCGGCGGCGGTGGGGCCGGCAGCGGGGCGCCGACGGTGAACGAGAGGTTGTCGGCGTAGGAGTGGTTGTAGCTGCCGCCTGCCGGGTGGCAGTCCTTGAAGGTCACGACCACGCGTGCGCTGCGGGTGCCCACGGGAATCGTCCCAGTGGTCTCACGCGGGAGGAGCACGGTGCTGAAATTGCGATCGACGATGCCGACCGGCCCGATTTTGCCTGCGCCCAGCTGCGATTGGGAGGCGGACAAGAAGTAGACCGTGACCGACGCCTCGGACGGTTCCAGCCTGTTGCCGCCCAGCCATCCGCTGAGCGTGTAGGACACGGTGCCGGTGTCGATGGCGGCCGCCGCGCCGCTGAGGTCGACGACTTGGGAGAGGGTGGACGTCGCCACGTTTCCACCGGCGAAGAACTGTGCGCCGCCGTCTGGGGGCCCGTTCTGGGAGCGCGGGAAGCCCAGCGCCGCGGGCAGAGTCGGCCCCGGCGACGAGAGCGGCGCCGGCAGACGGTCCAGGGTGTTGTACTTGATCACGGTCGGCGTGCCGGTCGGAATCCAGCCGGGCACCGACACCGAGCTATATCCCGACAGCGACGGGTCGCCGAGCTCGGCGCCCGGATTGACCAAGAGGTTCGGGCTCTGAACCGGAGGGGGGCCGGCCGATACGGGCGCGGTGTCCGTCGACGAAACCAGCAGAGCAATTCCCGCAAGCGCACCAGCCACACGACGAAAGCGACGAAACATCAGGCAATCCCTCTGTGGTTGGACGCTGCGCACTGCTCCGACGATGGTGACGTATGCCACGTTGCACACCTACGTCGTTGCGCAAACCGATACCAAGCAGTTGCCTTTCGGTGACCGAGTTGATGACGCAATTGCACCGGAGATCGTGTAGTGCGCTTGTCTTGTCCCCGTGCGGGATTCGACGGTTGACGGCTCCGCCGGTCTGCGGCAGATCACCCGTGGCTCATACGAAAGCACCAGCAGCGCAGGCAATTGCGCCTGGATGCGGGTGGGTGATCAGCGCAACGTGAGCCACGCCAGGCTGCCGGCACCGGCCAGCGCGCAGTAGATGGCGAAGGGTGTCAGGGTGCGGGTCTGGAAGTACCGCGTGAGATACCGCACGGCAAGGTAGGCGCTGACGAAGGAGGCGATGCTGCCCGCCAACACCTGGCCCTGGATCCCGGCCCCGAGGGGCCCGAACAGTTCCGGGATTTTGTACAGACCGGCAGCCAGGATGATGGGCGTCGCCAGCAAGAAGGAGAAGCGGGCGGCGTCCTCGTGCGACAGGCCCCGCCACAGGCCGGCCACGATCGTGATTCCGGAGCGGCTGATGCCGGGCAGCAGGGCAAGGATTTGGGCGGCGCCGATCAGCACACCGCGGCCCAGGGGCAGTTGGGCCAGCCGATTGTCGATGGCTTCGCCGGTGTGGTCGGCGGCCGGGTGGTCTGGGGCGTCCGCAGGCGCGACGCGGCGGCGCAACACCTCGCCGGCGTAGAGGGCGACACCGTTGAGGAGCAGGAATGCCGCCGCCGGGATGGGTTTGCCGAGTGTGGTGCGGAACAGTTGCTCGAGCGCGAGCCCGGCCAGCCCCACCGGAATGGTGGCCGCCACCAGCAGCCAGGCGAGCCGCTCGTCGGGCGTCCGGACGCGGCGATACCGCAGTGAAGAGCCGAATCCGGCCAGGACGCGTAACCAGTCCCGCCAGAAGAACACCAGCAGCGCCACGGCCGTCGCGACATGCAGGCCCACGATGAACGCGAGGTAGGGCGATTCGGGCGCGGAGACGTTGAGGTCGCGCGCCCATTGCCCGCCGACCAGCGCCGGCACCAGCACCGCGTGCCCTAGGCTCGAGACCGGGAACAGCTCGGTGACGCCCTGAAACGCGCCCACTACCACGGCCTCCACGTAGCTCAAGTGCGCGCTCACTGGCGGTGTGCCTCCATTTCCGAACGTAACCGGTCGAATCTCCGGCCAACCGGCTTGGGCGGCTAGACAATTGGCCGCCACACTAGCGGTGGCGGTTCGCCGCCGAGCGGGCGGGTACGGTGTGCAGATGCCCGACAGGTTGCTGGACGCCGTGCGCGTCCTCGACTTGTCGAGCGGTGAGGCCGACGCGGTGACCCGCCTGTTCGCCGATCTGGGCGCCGACGTGCTCAAGGTGGAGCCCCCCGGTGGCAGCCTGGGACGCGACGCCCTGCCGACGTTGGCCGGTGCCAGCGTCCCGTTCGCCATGCACAACGCCAACAAACGCAGCACGGTGCTGGACCCGCTCGAGGAGGACGACTGCAGCCGGTTCCTCGAGCTCGCCGCGGGGGCCGACATCGTGGTGGACAGCGGCATCGACGGGCTGGCGGACGACTTCGGGATGTCCGGCACGGAGTTGGCCGCTCGCTATCCGGATCTGGTGGTGCTGTCGGTCACCGACTTCGGTGCGTCGGGTCCGCGCTCGCAGTGGCGCGCCACCGACCCCGTGCTGTACGCGATGTGTGGCGCGCTGTCGCGTTCCGGTCCGACCACCGGCACCCCGGTGCTGCCGCCGGACGGCATCGGCTCGGCGACGGCCGCCGTCCAGGCGGCGTGGGCGGCCCTGGTCGCCTACTACAACCGGTTACGTTGCGGCACGGGCGATTACATCGATTTCTCGCGGTTCGATGCCGCCGTCGTGGCGCTCGACCCGGCGTTCGGTGCGCACGGGCAGGCCGCCGCGGGCATCCGCCGCACCGGGGGCTGGCGGGGGCGGCCCAAGAATCAGGACACGTACCCGATCTACCCGTGCCGGGACGGCTACGTTCGGCTGTGCGTCCTGGCCCCGCGGCAGTGGCACGGGCTGAGACGCTGGCTGGGCGAGCCGGAGGAATTCCAAGACCCGAAATACGATGCGATCGGCGCCCGTTTCGCGGCCTGGCCCGAGATCAGCGTGCTCATCCGGGCGTTGTTCGCCGACCAGACCATGAAGCATCTGGTGACCGCGGGCCAGGAGCACGGCGTGCCGATCGCCGCGGTGCTGACGCCATCGCAGATCCTGGGCTCCGAGCATTTCCAGGCGGTGGGCGCGATCACCGAGGCCGAGCTCGTGCCCGGCGTGCGCACCCATGTGCCCACCGGATATTTCGTCGTCGACGGACAGCGCTCCGGGTTTCGTGCGCCGGCCCCGCCCCTGGGCGAGGACGCGCCGTGCTGGCGCGGGAACGCGCCCTTGGTGCGGGCCCCGTCGGGCCGGGTCGGCGATTACCCGCTTGCCGGGCTGAGGATTCTCGATCTGGGCGTCATTGTCGCCGGCGGCGAGGTGGGCCGGTTGTTCGGTGACCTGGGCGCCGAGGTCATCAAGGTCGAAAGCGCCGACTACCCGGACGGCCTGCGCCAGTCCCGCGTCGGCGAGGCCATGAGCGAGTCGTTCGCGTGGACACACCGCAATCAGCTCGGTTTCGGTGTGGATTTGCGCAGCGCCGACGGCAAGGAGATCTTCGGCGGGCTGGTCGCCAAGGCCGACGCGGTCTTCGCGAACTTCAAGCCGGGAACCCTCACCGCGCTTGGGTTCTCCTACGAGAAATTGCATGCCACCAACCCACGGCTCGTGCTGGCCGAAAGCAGCGCGTACGGCGACGCGGGGCCGTGGGGCACCCGCATGGGCTACGGTCCGTTGGTCCGCGCCGCCACCGGGGTCACCCGGCTGTGGACCCCGGACGACTCGCGCGACCCGGACAACCGGGCCGACACCGCGCGGCACGCCTTCTACGACGCGACGACGATCTTTCCCGATCACGTGGTCGGGCGAATCACCGCCATCGCGGCGCTGGCCGCGTTGATCCACCGCGATCGGACCGGCAGCGGAGCCCACGTCCACGTCTCGCAGGCCGAAGCCGTTGTCAATCAGCTCGACACCCTGTACGTCACCCAGGCCGCGCTGGCCGCCGGACTTACCCGAATCCACGACGACACCAGCCTGCACGCGGTCTACCCGTGCGCGGGCGACGACGAATGGTGCGTCATCTCGATTCCGTCTGACGACGAATGGCGCAGTGCCACAAATCTTTTCGATCACCCCGAATGGGTCGACGACCCTCGCTTCGCCACGGGAGAAGCGCGCCTGGCCAACCGGCGGGAACTGGTGGAGTTGGTGTCCGCCTGGACCCGCACTCGCACCCCGCTGCGGGCAGCCGAATTGCTGCAGTCGGCCGGGGTGCCGGCCGGACCGATGAACCGCCCGCCGGACATCCTGGAAGATCCCCAGCTGATCGAGCGAAAACTGTTCAGCGACATGGTGCATCCCCTGATCGAGCGTCCGCTTCCCGCCGAAACGGGCGCGGCTCCGTTCCGGCACATTCCGCCCGCCCCGCAACGCCCGGCGCCCCGGCCCGGGCAGGACACCCGCGAGATCTGCCGAAACCTGCTCGGCATGAGCGCCCAGGAGATCGAGCGGCTCATCAGCGACAGAGTGCTGTTCGGACCCGCCCCCGGCCCGGCCTAGCGCCGAACGACGCTCTGGCGTGACGTTGAGCGCTGAGCGCTGCGCTGGCGTGATACTCGGTGAATGTGGCCTGCGGCCATCGACCCGACGCGCGCCACGATAAGTTCGATCCATGACCGTCGACCCCAGGACACCGGTGCTGATCGGCTACGGCCAGGTCAACCACCGCGACGACATCGACCCGGCGAAGCGGTCCGTCGAACCGGTGGAACTCATGGCCGCCGCGGCCGGACAGGCCGCCGACGCCCGGGTCATCGAGGCCGTGGATTCCATCCGCGTGGTGAACATCCTGTCCGCCCGCTATCGCGATCCCGGGCTGCTGCTGGGCCAGCGAATCGGTGCCGCCGACTTCACCACGTTGTACAGCCCCATCGGCGGCAACGTGCCGCAGTCGCTGGTCAACCAGGCTTGCCTGGACATTTGGCGGGGCAGGGCGGGCGTGGTGCTGCTGGCCGGCGCCGAAACCTGGCGCACGAGAAGGGGATTGAGAGCCAAAGGCAGCAAGCTGGTGTGGACGGCGCAGGACGAATCCGTCCCCGTGGCCGAGGTTAGCGGCGAGGACGTCCCCATGGCCGGCGATGCGGAGACCAGGATCGGGCTGGACCGGCCGGCCTTTGTCTATCCGCTGTTCGAGCAGGCGCTGCGGATCGCCAACGGCGAGTCGATCGACCATCATCGCAAGCGCGTCGGCGAACTATGGGCACGCTTCAACGCCGTCGCGGTCGGCAATCCGCATGCCTGGATCCGCAAACCCGTCACCGCCGAGGAGATCTGCCAGCCCGGCCCGCATAACCGGATGATCAGCTGGCCCTACACCAAGTTGATGAACTCCAACAACATGGTCGACCAGGGCGCGGCGCTGATCCTGACCTCGGTCGAGCGGGCGACGCACCTCGGGGTCCCCTCTGAACACTGGGTGTTTCCGCATGCGGGCACCGACGCGCACGACACGTTTGCCGTCGCCGAGCGTGACGAGCTGTACCGGTCGACGGCCATCCACGTCGCCGGAGCCCGGGCGCTGGAACTGGCCGGCCTGGGCATCGACGATGTCGACTACGTCGACCTGTACTCGTGCTTCCCCTCCGCCGTTCAGGTTGCCGCGGCCGAACTCGGTCTGTCCGCCGACGATCCCGCCCGCCCGCTGACCGTCACCGGGGGCCTGACGTTTGCCGGCGGCCCGTGGAACAACTACGTGATGCACTCCATCGCTACCATGGCCGAACTGCTTGTGGCCAATCCCGGGCGGCGCGGCCTCATCACTGCCAACGGCGGCTATTTGACCAAGCACAGCTTCGGCGTCTACGGCACCGAGCCACCGGCCGAATTTCGTTGGGAAGACGCCCAACCCGCAGTGGACCGGGAGCCGACGCGGAAGGGCCTGGTCGAATGGGAGGGCGTCGGCACCGTCGAGGCATGGACGACGCCGTTCAACCGCGAGGGGCGACCCGAAAAGGCCTTCCTGGCCGTGCGCACGCCGGACGGGGCACGCGCCCTGGCCGTCATCACCGATGCCGCGGCGGCGCAGGCATCGGTGCGTGAAGATCTCGGCGGCGCCGAAGTTGCCGTCACAGCCGACGGCAGCGCAACGATTCAGTAACAGGCTGGCGGCATTCCGCCAGGTCAGAGCATTTTCGGCGCGCAAACGGTCGCGTAGCCGGTACCGACGTGCCTATTGTCGAAACGGACGTTGGGGCAGGTGAGGCTGGGTTGATGCTGGTTGAGGCTGGGTTGAGGCTGCGGAGGTGACAGAGTGCGGATCCTGGTAACCGACGCCACCGGCGGAGCGGGGCGGCTGGTTGCACGGCAACTGATCGCTGCCGGGCACGCGGTCAGCGGCATTGCCGAGCGTCCGCACGTCCGTCTGGACCCCGCTGTTGAGTTTGTATGCGCACCGCTGCGCGATCCCGTTCTGCAGGAGCTGGCCGAGCACGCCGACGCGATCATCCATCTGGCCCCGATCGACCCCACCGCACCGGGCAGCGCTGACCTCGACGGGGTCGCACACGTGACGGACGCGGCCGCGCGCGCCGGTGCCCGGTTGCTGTTCGTCTCTCAGGCGGCGGGCCAGCCCGACCTGTATCGGCCGGCCGAGGCGCTCGTCGCCAGCGGCTGGGGGTCCAGCCTGGTCATCCGGATTGCGCCGCCGGTCGGTCGCCAGCTCGATTGGATGGTGTGCCGGACCGTGGCCACGCTGCTGCGCACCAAGGTTTCGGCGCAGCCGATGCGGGTGCTGCACCTGGACGACCTGGTGCGCTTCCTGGTGTCTGCGCTCAACACCGACCGAACGGGCGTCGTGGACCTGGCCACCCCGGACACCGTCAACGTGATCACCGCGTGGCGAATGCTGCGGTCCGTCGACCCGCGTTCCCGGCTGCATCACGTTCGCAGCTGGCCGCAGCTGGTCCCCGACATGGATCTCACTGGGATACAAGAGGATTGGACGTTCGATTTCGGCTGGCAGGCGGTGGAGGCGGTTGCGGACACCGCACGCGGGCTCGTCGGTCGCCGCATCGATGCCGCGGGCGCGACCGGTCACGGTGGTCAACTGGCGCTGCCGGTGGAGGTGCTCCCGCGCCCCCGACCGTCCGACGGCTTGCCCAGCGCGGCCCCCGAGGGCGTGGAGGGCGAGTTCGACGATCGGATCGATCCGCGGTTCCCGGTGTTCAGTGCGACCAGCCTCGCCGAGGCGTTGCCCGGGCCGTTGACCCCGCTGACGCTGGACGTGCAGTTGAGCGGCTTGCGCATGGCCAGCCGCGTGCTGGGTCGGGTGCTCGCGCCTGGCGGCGCCGTGGAGGAGGAGTGGGGGAGCAGGGCCATCGCGGTGTTCGGCCATCGCGCCTATGTCGGGGTGTCGGCCACCATCGCCGCTGCGACGCAGCTGCCCGGGCGGGACGAGGACGACGGGGATCCGCTGCCGTTGGGTGAGCCGCAGCCGGCCCGCCCGGCGCTTGGCTCGATCGCCAAAGCGGTTTTCGCGGCCCGTTCCGTGGCCCTCCTGCGCCATCTCAGGTCCGACACCAAGGCCTACGTTGCCGCCGCGGAGGCCGAACACCTGGACGCGGCCCAGTTGGCCTTGCTGCCGGATGCCGGCCTGGAAGTTCGGCTCCGGCTGCTGCGGGACCGCATCGACCAGGGTTGGATCCTCACCGCGCTGTGGTTGATCGACAGCGGCGTCACCGCGGCGGTGTCGGGTCTGGGCATGATCATGGAAAGCCGCCGCATCGCGGCGGAGACCGCCGAGTTGGCTGCCCTGTTGCGCGCCGACCCGCCGCTGTGTGCGCTGGCCGGGCAGGGCAACCTCGCCAGCATCCGGGCGCTGTCTCCGGACACCGCAGCGGCCCTGGATGCCGCCGTCGCCCGGGTGGGCCACCGCGGGCCGGGGGCAGCGGAGTTGGCCAGCCCGACGTTCGGCGACGATCCGGCGCTGTTGCTGGCGGTGGCGTCCGAACTCGCCGAGGCCCCCGCGAACCCCGCCGAACCCACACCCGCGCCCACGTTCGCCGGGCGGCTGACCGGCAACGCCCGCCTTTCCCGGGAGCTGGCCCACGACACCACCCTGCGGTTCACCCACGAGTTGCGAATGACATTGCGGGAGCTGGGATCTCGACGGGTGGCGGCGGACGTGATCGACGACGTCGACGACGTGTACTACCTGACCTGCGACGAACTGGTCACCATGCCGGCCGACGCCCGACTGCGGGTCAAGCGGCGCCGCGCCGAACGGGAGCGGTTGCAGGCGCAGCGCCCACCCGACGTCATCGACGGGACCTGGACTCCCGTGGAGCCCGGCGATTAACCGGCTCGGCCCAGCAGATCTCGCAATCTCAGCGCGTTGCGCACGGCGTGGCCGCCCAGGTCGTTGTTGAAATACATCCACACATCTCTGCCGTCGCCGTCCCATTCGGCGATCAGGGCCGCCCACCCGCGCAGGTCGTCGTCCGGGTAGGAGCCCGCATACATTTCCTCGGGATCGGGCCCGTGCATCCGCACGTACACCAGGTCGGTGGTGGCCCGCGGGATGCACGGCAGGCCCGCGCCGCTCATCACCACATAGGCGGCGCGGCGGCTCTCGAGCAGTGCGTACACCGCGGGGTCGTTCCAGGATGGATGCCGCAGCTCGACGGCCACCCGGATCGACTCGGGCACGCTGCGCAAGAACGAATCCAGGCGTGCCGCAGAGGCCACGTCGCGCTGCTGCTCGGGGTGCAGTTGAACGAGCAGCACGCCATGGCGATCGCCCAGCAGCTGCCAACAGCGTTCGAACCGTTCGATCCACGGCTCCGGGGAGGCCAGCCGGCGGTAGTGGGTCAACCCGCGGTGCGCCTTGACCGACATGGTGAAGCCGGCCGGCAGCCGGCCTCGCCACCCCGAGAACGTGGCGTCCTTGGGCCAGCGGTAGAAACTGGCGTTCAGCTCAACGGTGTCGAACACCTCGGCGTAGCGGGCCAGCCGGCGTGCAGCCGGCATTCCCGGCGGATACAGCACATTCAGCCAATGGTTGTAGGACCACCCGGACGTGCCGACCCGAATCGTCACCGCGGGGTCAACCGGTCACCAGCCGGCGCACGTCGTCGTCCAGCGACACCCGGACCAGCGCGGCGGCGAGTCGCGCATTGTGTTGCGGCGCAAGAGCTCCCAGCTTTTCCGGCTGGGCGGGCAGGCCCAGTTGCTTCGCCGCTTCGGTGGCGCGGTCGTCGAAGTAGGGCCGCACCCAGGTCCAGACGTCTTGCACCTCGCGCAGATAGATGGCCGCGCCGGTGTCGCCGATCCCCTTGAACTTCTTGAGCATCCGTTTCGCCGCGGCCAAGTCGTGGCGGCTGCGGTCGGCGAGTTCGCGCAGGTCGCCGGAATAGTCGTCGCGCACGAGCTCGGCCATGTCGGTGAGGCGGGTGGCCGAGCTTTCGTCGTAGCGCACGTAGTGTGCGCGACCGAACGCGTCGATCATGGTTTGCCGGTCGGACGCCAGCACGGCCTTCGGCGTACGCAGACCCGCCTTGAAGAGTTCACGCGCGGCACTCATGGCGATGGCCGCGTCGATCGGCTTGCTGGCCAGCATGCACAGGACCAGCAGCTGGAACAGCGGCATGGGTTTGTCGCCGATCTTGATTCCCGCCTCGGCCGCATAGGTCGTTCCGGCAACGTCGAGCAGGCGTCGCACCAACTGCTTTGGCTTGTCCATACCGCACCCGTACCCGCGCCGTGTCCCGGCCAACCGCACCGGTTACTTGGGCGGCAGGCTTCGCGCGTAGCCCACTCCACGCGTGACCCAGCCGTGCAGTTGGCGCCTCGTTTGCACTCCGGCGGCCCCAACGCGCACCCAGCCGCGGGTTTCCCGGCCCGCCATCACCATGACGCTGACGTGAGCGCGTTGCACGAGTTTGTCGGCATCGTCCGGCGGCACCCGCACCAGCAAGCCACCCTGGCCGCTGACGGCCACCGACATATTGCCGTTGATCAGAAACGCGAGGCCGCCGAACATGCGCATTTCCTGGACACCCCGCTCGGCCCCGAGCAGTTCGCGAATGCCGTTGGCCAGGTCTTCGTCATAGGCCATGTGAGTTCCGAGTCAGTCCAGATCGACCCGGATCGTCAGCAGGTCACTGCCCATCAGGCGCACCACCGCGCTGTTGAGCCGCGGTAGGTTGCCCAGCCGCTGCAGTGGGTCGTCGTCAGGCAGCAGCTCAGCGGTTCCGCTGCGCCACTGACCGTTGATGCGCACCCGGACAGCCGGGTTGGCCTTGATGTTGCGGACGTAGTCCGAATGTTCGCCGTGTTCGGAGACCATCCAGAACTGGTTGTCCACCAACCGACCGCCGACCGCGGTGCGCCGCGGCTGCCCGCTCTTGCGCCCAATGGTTTCCAGCATGGTCACCGGCAGTTGCCGGCCCACCGGATTCACCACCAGCCGTTGGACGCGATGGATTACTTGCCGTTTCAGAGTCACGGCTCTATTCAACGCCGAGCATGACGCTAGTGTCACGTTCGGCGCCGAATGTGACGCCACCGTCGCGTTCGCGACGGGTCAGGCTGCAGCCGTAACGGGCTGAGCCAACGGTTCCAGCGCCTGCGCGACGATCTCGGCGACGTCGATCATCGGCCGCACATCCAGCGCGTCAAGCACCTCGGCGGGCACGTCGTCCAGATCGGGCTCGTTGCGCTGCGGAATGAAAACCGTTGACAGGCCAGCGCGTTGGGCGGCCAGCAGCTTCTGCTTCACACCGCCGATCGGCAGCACCCGACCGTTCAGCGTGACCTCGCCGGTCATGCCGACATCGGAGCGGACCTGACGCCCGGTCGCCATCGACACCAGTGCGGTGACCATGGTGACACCGGCCGACGGGCCGTCCTTGGGCACCGCGCCGGCGGGCACGTGCACGTGGATGCGGCGGTCCAGCGCCTTCGGGTCGACGCCCAACTCCGCAGCGTGCGAGCGCACGTAGGACAGCGCGATCTGCGCCGACTCCTTCATCACGTCGCCCAACTGTCCCGTCAGCTGCAAACCGGGTTCGCCGTCGGTCGCGCCAGCCTCGATGTAGAGGACGTCACCACCCAGCCCCGTGACGGCCAGGCCGGTGGCCACCCCGGGCACCGCCGTGCGTTCGGCCGACTCCGGCGTGAACCGCGGCCGGCCCAGGTATTCGACAAGATCCGGCTCGTCGATGGTGACCGGTGCACTGTCGTCGGCGAGCTTGGTCGTCACCTTGCGCAGCGCCTTGGCCAGCAGCCGCTCGAACTGGCGCACACCCGGCTCGCGGGTGTAGTCGGCGGCGATCTTGCGCAACGCGGCGTCGGTGACTACGACCTCGTCGTCGGTCAGCGCCGCGCGGTCCCGCTGCCGGGGCAGCAGGTAGTCGCGGGCGATGGCGACCTTGTCGTCTTCGGTGTAGCCGTCGATCTGCACCAGCTCCATGCGGTCCAACAGGGCCGACGGGATGTTCTCGATCACGTTGGCGGTGGCCAGGAACACGACATCGGACAGGTCCAGGTCCAGATCCAGGTAGTGGTCGCGGAACGTGTGGTTCTGCGCCGGGTCGAGCACCTCGAGCAGCGCCGCGCTGGGGTCGCCGCGATAGTCGGAACCGACCTTGTCGATCTCGTCCAGCAGCACAACGGGATTCATCGATCCCGCCTCGCCGATCGCACGCACGATCCGGCCCGGCAACGCGCCGACGTAGGTGCGCCGGTGCCCGCGGATCTCGGCCTCGTCGCGCACACCGCCCAACGCGACGCGCACGAACTTGCGGCCCAACGCCCGGGCCACGCTCTCACCCAGCGACGTCTTGCCGACGCCGGGCGGGCCGGCCAGCACCATCACCGCGCCGGAGCCGCGGCCGCCGACGACCTGCAGCCCGCGCTGGGCGCGCCGGGTGCGCACCGCCAGGTATTCGACGATGCGGTCCTTGACGTCCTCCAGGCCATGGTGGTCGGCATCCAGGATTTCCCGCGCCGCCTTCAGGTCCGTCGAGTCCTCGGTCCGCACGTTCCAGGGCAGGTCGAGCACGGTGTCCAACCAGGTGCGGATCCAGCCGCTTTCCGGACTCTGGTCGCTGGCGCGTTCCAGCTTGCCGACCTCGCGCAGCGCGGCCTCGCGCACCTTCTCGGGCAGGTCGGCGGCTTCGACGCGAGCCCGGTAGTCGTCCGACCCATCAGGCTCGCCCTCGCCCAGTTCCTTGCGGATCGCGGCCAGCTGCTGACGCAGCAGGAACTCCTTCTGCGTCTTCTCCATGCCTTCGCGCACGTCCTCGGCGATCTTGTCGTTGACCTCGACCTCGGCCAGATGGCTGCCGGTCCAGTCGATCAGCACGCGCAGCCGCTCGGCGACATCCACGGTCTCCAGCAGCTGCCGCTTCTGCAACCTATTCAGGTACGAGGCATAGCCCGAGGTGTCGGCCAGCGCCGACGGATCGGTCAGGCTGTTGACGTAGTCGACGATCTCCCAGGCCTCGCGCCGCTGCAGCATGGCCAGCAGCAGCTTCTTGTACTCCGCCGCCAGCGCCTTGACCTCGTCGGTCACCTCCGTCTCGGGGACCTCGGTCACCTCAACCCACAGCGCGGGACCGGGCCCCGACGCTCCGGCTCCGATCTCTGCCCGGCGCTCACCGCGCACGACGGCGGCGGTGCCGCCCCCGGCGATGCGCCCGACCTGCACAATCTTCGCGATCACGCCGTGCGAGGGATACCGGTCTTCCAGCCGGGGCGCGATCAGCAGCTGCCCCGATTCGCTCGCCTTCGCGGCGTCGATTGCCGCCCGGGCGGCGTCGTCGAGCGCGATCGGCACCACCATTCCGGGCAACACGATGGTGTCGGTGACAAACAGCACCGGCACCGACTTGGCTTCAGCCATCAATCCTCCAAAGGTTGAGTCTGCTCCGCTCAACCCAGCCAGGGGCCGGTTTGTTCCCCGCCGGGACCACGCCACCGGTGGGCCGGAGGATTGTGGTGGCTATCACATCGGCGTTCTTGGATAATCGGCCCGTGCCGCTGACACACCCCGCCCCGACCGCCCTTGACCCGGACATCCTCGAATCCGCGGCCAGAGACCTCGCGTCCACCGGTGCGATCACATTCCTCGTCGATGACGACGCAGTCACCTATGCCGTCGACGGCTCGACGATCCGCGTCGGCGACGAGCGGGGCGATGTAGTCGTGCGCCTTTCCCGACAGGCCTGGGACGACATGGTCGGCCAGGTGCGCACGATCATCAACCTCCTGCTCAGCAACGACCTGGCCTTCGAGCGGGGCGAATTCGAGCAGCTGGCCGACTGGGACCCGGTCCTGCGGTATCTGCACGCCGGCATCCCGCCGTACGACCCGGCTCGGGCCGACTTGCAGGGGCGCGACCCGCTCGCCGCGTTCACGCTCGACGCCGACGACGCTGAACTGGCCGCGCAGCTGCGAACCATGGGCTACCTGCACGTCAAGGGAGTCTTCGGC
This sequence comes from uncultured Actinomycetota bacterium, assembly GCA_963785625.1. Taxonomy (GTDB): domain Bacteria; phylum Actinomycetota; class Actinomycetes; order Mycobacteriales; family Mycobacteriaceae; genus Mycobacterium. The sequence continues at coordinate 317,971 of CAWAWC010000008.1, forward strand.
GCCGACGAGATGCGGGCCGCCCATTGCGAGATCGACCGCCTTGCGGCGCAGGCCCGTCCCGGGGACGACCAGTCCTGGTGGGTCACCGCCGAGGACGGCGCCGGCGTGCTGTGCCGATTGGTCTACGCGACGTTACGCTCGCCGATTCTCGCCGCCCTGGAAAACGATCCCCGGGTGCGCCGGCTCGGCACGCTCATCGACCCCACGCTGCGCACCGCGCCCGACCGGATGGAAGGCAGCGCCGTGTTGCTCAAAGTGCCGGGAAACACCAGCGGGCTGTCCAACATCCCCTGGCATCAGGACTGCGGCATGGGCGGACACGCCATCATGTGCCCCGCGGTCAGCGTCGGCATTCAACTCACCGGCTCCGACTCCTCGACCGGCAATCTGCAGGTTGTCCCCGGCAGCCACGGTCAGGCCGTTCATTACCGCTGGGAACAGCGGCTCCAACAGGTACCGGTGGTGAGCATCGACACCGCCCCCGGTGACGTCACCGTCCACGTCCAGGACCTGATGCATGCCTCACCGCGACCGACCGGCGCCGGCGGCCGCCGCACCATGTACGTCACCCACTATCCGCCACGACTCTTCGACTACATCGGGCCGGGCCAGGCCTTCAACGACCTGGTCCGCAACCGCACCGAACAGGTCGCCCGCCTGCAGTAGCGCCGGCGAGATTGCCGCCGTGGTCGTGCTCGCGCCGGCAGGCTCAATCGATCGCTGCGGCAATCTCGGTGTCACTCCGGCAGGGGAATGGGCCCCAGCCGCTGCAGTTGCGTCACATGCTTGGGCGACAGCTCCTCGAGGCAGGTGACGCCGAGCAGCGCCATCGTCCGGCCCACGCCGCTTTTCAGGATCTCGATCGCGCGGTGCACTCCCGCCTCGCCGCCGGCCATCAGCCCGTAGAGGTAGACCCGCCCGACGAGCGTGCACCGGGCGCCCAGCGCGATGGCCGCCACGATGTCGGCGCCGGACATGATGCCGGTATCGAGCAGGATCTCGGTGTGCTTACCCAGGTCGCGCGCGACCGCGGGCAGGAGGCGGAACGGCACGGGGGCGCGATCCAGTTGGCGCCCGCCGTGATTGGACAGCACGATGCCGTCGACGCCGCGGTCGACGACGGCGCGGGCGTCGTCGAGTGTCTGGATGCCTTTCACGACGAGCCTGCCGGGCCACCGGTCCTTGATCCAGGCCAGGTCGTCGAAGGTGACGCTGGGGTCGAACATGGTGTTCAGGTACTCCCCGACGGTGCCCGACCAGCGATCCAGCGACGCGAACGACAGGGGTTCGGTGGTGAGCAGGTCGAACCACCAGCGCGGGCGTGGCAGCGCGTCGAGCACCGTCCGCAACGTCAGCGCCGGCGGGATCGACATGCCGTTGCGGACATCGCGCAACCGCGCGCCGGCCACCGGGACGTCGACGGTGACCAGCAGGGTGTCGAAACCGGCGTCGGCCGCGCGCCGCACCAGCGCCATCGAGCGTTCCCGATCGCGCCACATGTAGAGCTGAAACCATTTGCGCCCCTGGGGGACAGCGGTCACCAGGTCTTCGATCGCCGTGGTGCCGAGGGTGGACAGCGAGAACGGAATCCCGGCCCTGGCCGCCGCCCGGGCACCGGCGATCTCGCCCTCGGTGTGCATCAACCGGGTGAAGCCGGTCGGCGCGATCCCGAAGGGCAGCACGACCGGTTGACCCAGCACGTCCCACCCGGTGGCCACGTTGGTGACGTCGCGCAGGATCGTCGGGTGAAACTCGATGTCGCGGAAGGCTTGTCGGGCGCGCGCGATGGACAGCTCGTCCTCGGCGGCACCGTCGGTGTAGTCGAAGGCCGCCTTGGGCGTGCGCCGCTTGGCGATGCGCCGCAGATCCTCGATGGTCAACGCGGCGTCCAGGCGGCGTTTGGTGCGATCTAACTGCGGCCTTTTGAACCGAATCAGCGGCGCGAGGTCGCGCACTTTGGGCACTCGCCGTTTGACCGCCATATGTGCAACCGTAGTCATGTGGAATCCGCCAGCGACCCCTTCGATCTGAACCGCTTCATGGAAGCGCAGGCTCCGGTCTACCCACACGTCGTCGCGGAATTGCGCGACGGGAGAAAACGAAGTCACTGGATGTGGTTCGTCTTCCCGCAACTGCGCGGCCTGGGCAGCAGCCCGATGGCCTACCGCTACGGCATCTCTTCCCTCGACGAAGCCGCAGCGTACGTGTCCCATGACGTCCTCGGGCCGCGACTGCACGAGTGCGCCCGGCTGGTCAACCATGTTCAAGGCCGGTCGATCGGGGAGATCTTCGGCTCGCCCGACGACCTCAAGCTGTGTTCGTCGATGACGCTGTTCGCCCGCGCCACCGACGACAACCAAGACTTCGTCGCGCTGCTCGACAAGTATTACGACGGCGAGCAAGATCAGCTGACCCTGAAGCGGCTAGGCCGGGCCTAATATCCGCCAGCCATGCGGCTCGACAACCACCGCGTCTACGAGCTCCGGTGGCGGGGCGCCCGATCCCGCGACGACGTGTGCGCGCGCATTGCCAACCTCAGAGAGCACCAGATGCAGCGGCTCGTCGTCGATGTTGAGCGCGATCAGCAGGGCGTTGTCGCCGCTGCGGGCCTCATAGACGTAGCGCCGGTTGTCCACCCGCACCGCGGTGGTGGACGCGCCATGCAGCCACGGGTGGCGACGACGCAGCCCGATCAGGTACCGGTGCAACTCCCACACTTCGACGCCGAACGCGTCCAACTCCATTGGCGGGTTACCGAACTCGGGGCGCACCGCGTCGTCACCGCCGTACCGCTCTTCCTTGATGCCGCGAAAGCCGAGCTCGTCGCCGGCGTACACGCTCGGCACGCCGCCGACCGTCATCAGGATTACCAGCGCGTGGGCCAGGTGCTCGGGGCGCTCGAGCCGGCTGGCGACGCGGGTGACGTCGTGGTTGCCGATGAACGTCAGGGGAGCGAAGGCGGAAAGAAATTCGTTGTGCCGCTGCAGCGCCCAGTCCAGTTCGAAGAAGTTGCCATCGTTGAGGCTGCTCCAGATCGCCTTCCAGAGCTCGTATTGGGTCGCCGAGTCGAACCTGGCCGCCTGCACCACCGCCGCGTAGTCGCCGTGGATCAGCTCGCCGACGAACCAGGCCTCGGGATGGCGCTCGCGCACCCTCGGCAATGTCGTCGCCCAGAACTGCTGTGGCACAGCGTATGCAGCGTCCAGGCGCCAACCGTCCGCGCCGCGTCGCAACCAGTGCGCCATCACGTCGACGACGTAGTCGGCGACCTCGGGGTTGTCGTGGTTGAGGGTGATGAGCTCCGAATGGCCCTCGAAAGTGTCGAAGCGCCCCGGGCGTCCGCGAAACCAGCGCGCCGATGCGTCGTTGTCGGGCGCCTCGCGGTAGCGCGAGAAGTCCATGCCGACATGGTTGAAGACACCGTCGAGGAGGACGCGCAGGCCGCGCCGATGCGCCTCGGCGACGAGGTGGTCGAAGTCGGCGTCGTCGCCGAGGCGGGGATCGATGCGATAGTGGTCGGTGGTGTCGTAACCGTGTGTGCGCGAGGCGAAAATCGGACCCAGCGCGACGCCCGAGGCGCCCAGTTCGATGGCATGGTCGAACCAGTCGACGAGCCGCCGCAGCCGGTGTTCACCCGGCCCCGGCGGCTCGGATGACGCGGGATAAGCGCCGAGGAACCCCAGGGGATAGACCTGCCACCAGATGGCGTGGTCGACCCAGGTTGGCGCACTCACAACGCCGCGGTCAGCCTACGGTTGCCAGCGTCGCCAGCGCCTCCGCGGCGACGATCGCTTGTGCCACACCGGACACGATCGCCGCGGCCTTCAATGCCTCCAGGATGGTCTCTCGGCTCACACCCGCCTCGCGCAGCGTGTGCTCGTGGGCGGACACGCAGTCCGGGCACCCGTTGATCGACGACACCGCGAAGCACCACAACTCGAAATTGTCCTTCTGCACGCCGGGATTGGCGATGATGTTCATCCGCAACCCCGCACGCAGGTCGTCGTACTTGCCCTCCAGGAAGCCCCGGCCGCGGTAGAACACGTTGTTCATGCCCATGATCGATGCGGCCCCCAGCGCAGCGTTGTAGGCCTCGGCGGACAAAGTGTCCGCCGCCTCGGCTCCAATCTCCGCCAGCACCTGTGTGTTCCGCGTCGCCGCCGCGCTGGCCAACAAGGTGCCCCACAGCTGCTCCTCGTTCAGCTCCGTGCTGCGCGTGATCGAACCCAGGTTGAGCTTGAGGTCCTTAGCGTACTCGGGCAGCGCATCTTTGAGGTTCTCGACACTCATCGGGCCTCCTAAGCCGAGGCCTTGAGCAGCTCCGCGGCGTTCAGCGTCGGGTCGCCCTTGCGCCAGTTGCAAGCGCACAGCTCGTCGGACTGCAGCGCGTCCAGCACCCGCAGCACCTCCTCGACGTTGCGGCCCACGGATCCGGCTGTGGCCGAAACGAATTGGATCTCGTTGTTGGGGTCCACCAGGAAGGTCACCCGGTCGGCAACGCCGTCGGCGTTGAGAACGCCGGTGGCCAGACTGAGCTCCCGCTTGATGTCCGAGAGCATCGGGAACGGCAATTTCTTCAGGTCCTCGTGCTGCGCGCGCCAATTGAAGTGCACGAACTCGCTGTCAATCGACACACCCAGAACCTGGGCGTCACGGTCGGCGAATTCGTCGTTGAGCTTGCCGAAGGCAGCGATCTCGGTCGGGCACACGAACGTGAAGTCCTTGGGCCAGAAGAACACCACGCGCCACTTGCCGGGGTGGTCCTCGTCGGTGACGGTGGTGAAGTAGTCGCCGGGTTGCTTGGCGTCAACCTTGGACAGATCGCCGGCGATCAGCGCAGTCAGCTGGTAAGCGGGGAACTGGTCGCCGATGGTCAGCAAAGGCATGGCTCTCCTAATTTGGAATTACTCAAGATTAGCTTCCGTTCACCATGCTGCCGCGTACGCTGTCTGAAGTAAAGGTGATATATCCCACTAGAGTTATAGGTATGACCGATAAGAGCTATCAGCCGACCATCGCCGGCCTCCGCGCATTCGTAGCGGTGGCCGAGAAGCGGCACTTCAGCGGTGCGGCAACAACTCTCGGGGTGAGCCAGTCGACGCTGTCGCAGGCGCTGGCGGCGCTGGAGGCCGGTCTCGGCACCCCGCTGGTCGAGCGGTCGACGCGCCGGGTTTTCCTGACGGCGGAGGGCACGCAGTTGCTGCCGCGCGCCCAGGCCGTGATAGACGCGGTGGAGGCGTTCACCGCCGCCGCCGCGGGGACGTCGGATCCGCTGCGGGCAAGCATGCGGCTGGGACTGATTCCCACGGTGGCGCCTTACGTACTGCCGACCGTGCTGGCCGGGCTCGCCGAGCAACTGCCGGACCTGACCCTGCGGGTGATCGAGGACCAGACCGAACGGTTGCTGAGGGTCTTGCGCGAGGGGGCGTTGGATGCGGCGCTGATCGCCTTGCCCGCCGACGCGGCGGGAGTCACCGCGATCCCGATCTACGAGGAAGATTTTGTGCTCGCGCTGCCGCCCGGGCACGCGCTGTCGGGCAGACGCCGGGTACCGGCGACGGCGCTGGCCGACCTGCCGCTGCTGTTGCTGGACGAGGGCCACTGCCTGCGCGATCAGGCGCTCGACGTCTGCCACAATGCCGGGGTGCGGGCGGAGCTGGCCAACACCCGGGCGGCCTCGCTGGCGACCGCCGTGCAATGCGTCAGCGGCGGATTGGGGGTGACGCTCATCCCGCGGAGCGCGGTGCCCGTCGAGGCGTCGAGGAGCCGGCTGGACCTCGCCCAGTTCGCCGCGCCCCGCCCGGGACGACGGATCGGGCTGGTGTTTCGCTCGTCCAGCGGTCGAGACGAGTCCTACCGGCGGCTGGCCGGCATGATCGGCAAGTTGATCAGCCAGGAACACCAGGTGCGGCTGGTCAAGTAGTTTCACCCTATGGAGAAGGTCATCGCCGTGCTGATGCGCGCCGACTCGGACGAGGAGTGGTGCACCCGGCAGCGTGGTCCGGTCGCCGATGCGTTGCTGGGGCTGGGGTTGCCCGGCCTCTCGGTCAACGTCCGCGACGACGCGGTGCGTCACTCACTGATGACGCTGACGACACTGGATCCGCCGGTTGCCGCGGTGGTGAGCATGTGGACCCGGCAGTGCTACGGCGACCAGATGACGGCGGCGCTCGACATCCTCGCCCAAGAATGCGAGCAGCTGGGCGCCTACCTGGTGACCGAGTCGGTTCCAATGCCCGGCCCGCCAGTCGAATCCGGCACCCGCACAGAGGGTTTGGCCAACATCGCGTTGCTGCGCCGCCCCGCGGAGCTGGACCAGGCGACCTGGCTGGCCCGTTGGCAGCTCAACCATACGCCGGTGGCCATCGAGACGCAGTCGACGTTCGGTTACACCCAGAACTGGGTGGTAAGAACGCTCACTCCGGGCGTACCGGGAATCGCGGGCATCGTCGAAGAGTTGTTCCCCGCAGGGGCGATCACCGATCTCAAGGCGTTCTTCGGTGCCGCCGACGACGCCGATCTGCAGGATCGCGTAAGCCGGATGGTCGCCAGCACATCCGCTTTCGGCGCCAACCAAAACATCGACACGGTGCCCACCAGCCGCTACGTGCTCAAGACACCGTTCAAAGAGTGAGGGGTTCGCATGACGACACTGGGGGACGCCGTCGCGTTGGCGGCGGCGGAACACGGTCTTGCGGTGGTGTCCACGGTTCGGGCCGACGGGACGGTGCAGGCATCGCTGGTCAACGTCGGTCTGTTGCCGCACCCGGCGACCGGTGAGCCGACATTGGGCTTCACCACCTACGGCAAGGTGAAGCTCGCCAACCTGCGGGTGCGCCCACAGCTCGCCGTCACTTTCCGCGACGGATGGCAGTGGGCGACCGTCGAGGGCCGCGCGGCGTTGGTCGGTCCCGACGACCCGCAGCCGTGGCTGACGGGCGCCGACCAGCTGCGGCTGCTGCTCCGCGAGGTCTTCACCGCCGCAGGCGGCACCCACGACAACTGGGACGAGTACGACCGGGTCATGGCCAGGGAGCGGCGCGCCGTGGTGTTGATCGCGCCGACCCGCGTCTACAGCAACGGCTGAGCTGGTTACGCTGCAGCAGTGACGCTGCAGATCGACGACGACAAGCGGGTACGCACCCTCACGCTGAACCGGCCCGAGGCGCTCAACGCATTCAACGAAGCGCTCTACGATGCCACCGCCGAAGCGCTGCTGGCCGCCGCCGAGGATCCGGAAGTTGCCGTCGTGCTGCTGACCGGCACCGGCCGTGGCTTCAGCGCCGGCACCGATCTCGCCGAGATGCAGGCACGCATCACCGACCCCGACTTCACTCCGGGAAAGCACGGTTTCATCGGGATGATCGATGCGCTCAGCGCATTTCCCAAGCCGCTGATCTGCGCCGTCAACGGCGTGGGGGTGGGGATCGGCGCCACCATCCTGGGCTACGCCGACCTGGCGTTCATGTCGTTGACGGCGCGACTGAAGTGCCCGTTCACCAGCCTGGGCGTGGCGCCCGAGGCGGCGTCGTCCTATCTGCTGCCGCAGCTGGTGGGGCGGCAAAACGCCGCCTGGCTGCTGATGTCGTCGGAATGGGTCGACGCCCACGAGGCGCTGCGGATGGGCCTGGTCTGGCGGGTGTGCGAGCCGGAGGAACTGCTCCCCGAGGCGCGTCGGCACGCGGAAATCCTTGCCGCCCGGCCGATCTCGAGCCTGATGGCCGTCAAGCACACGATGATGGAACCCGTTCGGCCCGACATCGCGGCGGCCCGCGAGCGCGAGAACGCCCACTTTGCCGAACTCATGGGCGCTCAGGCCAACGCCGCGGCCCTGGCGGATTTCAACAAAGGCCGCTGAACCGGACCGCCGGCGTTATGAGGCGGGCTCGAGCTTGCGCGAGGAGGCGATGATCGCCCGCAGCGTGCGCCTGCACCGCCCGCAGTCGCCGCCGGCCCCGCACGCGGCGGTGACCTCTTTGGAGGTGGACGCACCCCGCTCGACGGCGTCGGACACGGTTTGATTGGTGGCCCCGACACACAGGCATACGTACATTCAGCACACCTCCTGCACGCCGACACCATCTCCTTCGTCGAAGGCCGATCGTGCGACCAGGAACGGGTCGCATGTTAGTGGAGTCTAACCTAAGAAGATTAGCGGAGTCTAACTTTACCGCGGGCGGCAGTTGTGACCCGGCCCACGCCCGCCACGCGCTCAGCAGAGCTTTACCTTGCTGGCAGATTGCCAGTCGGCATGGCAAAGTCCGCTATAGGCGAGGGCAGTGCGCTTCAGCCCAGCGCACTGCCTCGTTAGACATGACAGCCCACACCGGAGGAGTGATCGTGCAAGGGGACCCGGACGTTTTGCGCCTGCTCAACGAGCAGTTGACCAGCGAGCTCACCGCCATCAACCAGTACTTCCTGCACTCGAAAATGCAGGAGAACTGGGGTTTCACCGAGTTGGCTAAGCACACGCGCGAAGAGTCCTTCGACGAAATGCGGCACGCCGAGGAGATCACCGATCGCATCCTGTTGCTCGACGGGCTGCCGAACTACCAGCGGATCGGGTCGTTGCGCGTCGGCCAGACGCTGCGCGAGCAGTTCGAGGCCGACTTGGCCATCGAGTTCGATGTGTTGAACCGGCTCAAGCCGGGAATCATCATGTGCCGGGAAAAGCAAGACACCACCAGCGCCATTCTGTTGGAGAAGATTGTGGCCGACGAGGAGCTGCACGTCGACTACCTGCAGACCCAACTGGAGCTGATGGACAAGTTGGGCGAGGAGCTCTACTCGGCGCAATGCGTCTCCCGCCCGCCGAGCTGACCTCAGCGGGGATCCGCGGGGGTCCCTTAGCCACCACGAAGATTCCCCCCGCCGCTGTGGGAGCAAGTGGCCGGTAAGTGTTGCCCGGGAATCCGCACCGCGGGCGTACCATCACGCCATGAGCCGAATCGGAGCCTTCGCCGACGACGACGTGGCCGGCTGGTTTGTGAAATCTCCCGACCTGGGTGGCGCGCTGGCGGGCTTGAGCCGCGCGGTCTACACCAAGAACCGGTTGCCGCTGCGCACCCGTGAGCTCGCGCGCGCGGTGATCGCCCACGACAACGAATGCATCGTCTGCGTCAACACCCGCGACGCCGACGGGCCCGCGGAGGGCGTCGACGAGGAGCTATACGACCACGCGCCCGAGTGGCGCACCTGGCCCGGCTACAGCGAACAGGAGCGGCTGGCGGCGGAGTTCGCCCACCGGTTCGCCACCGAGCACAAAGTGCTGCGCGACGACGAACACTTCTGGAGCCGCTGCGCCGAGCACTTCTCCGACGAGTTGCTCGCCGACCTGGCGATCTCGTGTGCCTTGTGGGTCGGCATGGGGCGCGTCCTGCGGACACTGGACATCGGGCAGGCCTGCAAGCTGACCCTGCCCAGCCGCGCGTAAGCAACCACGCACCACTGCGCGCTTGAGTCCGGCCGATCGCGTCGCGACACTGCAATGGCTGCGGCAACACGCCGGGCATTGTCAATCGGTTAGTGCAACAGTTTAAGTTTCGCGGGCACAAATCGCGGCATCCCCGTGTTGCCGTAATGGCGCACAAGCGCGCAGCGACGCGAGGAGGACGCCGGTGAAGATTCGCTTCGGCGTCGGGCTGGGCGCGAACACCGCTCCCGACGAACTCGCCGGCATCGTCGATCACCTGGAGAGCAGCGGGGTGGACTCGCTGTGGTTCTCAGAGCTCGTCTACTCCCCGGCGGTGGACCCGGTGGTCGGAATGGCCTACGCGCTGGCCCGAACGACGCGGCTGAAGGTCGGCACGTCGGTGGCGGTGCTCCCGGGGCGGCATCCGGTGCTGGTCGCCAAACAGTTGGCGTCTTTGGCGGCCGTCGCACCGAAGCGGGTCCTTCCCGTCTTCGGTCTGCGGTCGGCGATACCGGCCGAGCGCGAGGTATTCGTGGTCCCCGAGGGAGAGCGGGCGGCGGTGTTCGACGAATCGCTGCGGGTGCTGCGCTCGGCCCTGGTCGACGACTCGGCCAGCTACGCCGGGCGGTACTTCACCGTGAGCGGGGCCGCGGTCGCGCCGCGGCCGGCGCCCCCGCTGGACATCTGGTTGGGCGGCTCGGCGCCGGCGGCGTTTCGACGCATCGGCACGCTGGCCGACGGCTGGTTGGGCAGTTTCCTCACCCCGACCGAGGCGCGAGCAGGGCGCGAGGCGATCGAACGGGCCGCCACCCAAGCCGGCCGGCGAATCGAACCCGATCACTTCGGCATTTCGTTGGCCGTGGCGGAAGGGGCCGACGGCGAGTTGCCCGCGCAGGCGGCCGCCGCGGCGCGAAGTCGCCGCCCGGAACTCGATCCGAGCGAGCTGATCGCCGCCGACTGGGATCGGCTGCACCGCCAACTGGACGCTTACATCGACGCGGGATTGTCGAAATTCGTCATACGACCGGCGGGCGGTGCGCCATTGGATGTCTTCATCGACCGGTTCGTCACCGAGTTGCTTGACCGCGAGAACTGATCGCTAAGCCACTGCAGAATGACTGCCATGACTGGCACACCACTTGCCGCCGCGGCGATCGCCCAGCTGGAGGCCGAGGGCGTCGACACCGTCATCGGCACCGTCGTCAACCCGGCCGGGCTCACCCTGGCCAAGGCGGTGCCGATCCGGCGGGCGAACACGTTCGCGGATCCCGGCCTGGGCGCCAGTCCCTCCTGGCATGGGTTTGCCATCGACCAGAGCGGCATCGCCTTCACCCGCGATATCGGCGTGGTCGGCGATCAGCGCCTGCGTATTGACCTGTCCGCACTGTGCATGATCGGCGACGGGTTGGCGTGGGCGCCCGCCGCGTTCTTCGAGCAGGACGGAACGCCGGTCGCGGCGTGCGGGCGGGGCACCTTGAGCCGGATCCAGGATGCGCTCACCGAGGCCGGCATCGAGGCGGCGATCGGTCACGAGATCGAATTCCTTCTGGTCGCACCGGACGGCGGCCGGTTGCCGTCGACGCTGTGGGCGCAATACGGCCTCGCCGGCATGCTCGAGCATGAAGCGTTCGTGCGCGACGTCATCGGGGCCGCCACGGCGGCCGGTGTCGCGATCGATCAGCTCCACCCCGAGTACGGCGCCAACCAGTTCGAGCTCTCCCTGGCGCCGCAGCCTCCGCTGGCCGCCGCCGACCAGCTGGTGCTGATGCGGCTCATCGTCGGCCGCGCAGCGCGCCGCCACGGGCTGCGCATCAGCCTGTCTCCGGCGCCGTTCGCCGGGAGCGTCGGATCCGGCGCCCACCAACACTTTTCACTCACCATGCCGGGGGGGCCGCTGTTTTCCGACGGTACGGGCGCCGAGGGCATGACCCCGGCGGGGGAGAGCGCGGTGGCGGGCGTGCTGCGTGGCCTGCCGGAGGCGCAGGGCGTTCTGTGTGGATCGATCGTGTCCGGGTTGCGGATGCGGCCCGGCAACTGGTCGGGCGCCTATGTGTGCTGGGGCACCGAGAATCGCGAAGCGGCAGTGCGGTTCGTCAAGGGCGGCCCCGGCAGCCCGCGCGGTGGCAACGTCGAGGTCAAGGTCGTCGATCCGTCGGCCAACCCGTATCTGGCGTCAGCGGCGATCCTCGGGCTGGCGCTGGACGGCATCAAGCGCGAAGCGGCGTTGCCGCCGGAGACCACGGTCGACCCGGCCCTGCTCTCCGACGCCGACCGCGACCGCGCCGGAACCGTGCTCCTGTCCGCGGGTCAGTCCGCAGCGATTGCGGCTCTTGACGATTCGAAGCTGCTGCGGGGCATTCTGGGCGATTCCGCGGTCGACATGGTGGTCGCGGTCCGCCGCCTGGAGCAGGAGCGCTACGGCAACTTCGCCGCCGAGCAACTGGCGGACAAGTTCCGGATGGCCTGGAGCGTGTGACGGTTGTCCGACTACCCGGCCCTGGCGCGGCGCATTGACGAAGTGGCGCTGATCGATCAGCACGTCCACGGATGCTGGCTGGCGGCGGGGGACCGGCAACGGTTCGAGAACGCGCTGAATGAGGCCAACACCGATCCCATTGCGCACTCCGGGTTCGACTCACAACTCGGCTTTGCCATCCGCACCCACTGCGGCCCCCTGTTGGGGTTACCCAAACACGTTGACGCGCAGGAGTATTGGGAACGCCGCAGCCAGATCGGCGAGACGGAGCTGGCCCGCCTGTTTTTGCCGGCTGCGGGGGTGAGCGACTGGCTGGTGGACACCGGAATCGGCGGGGTGGCCGGCATGGCCGATGTGGCGGCCCTGTCCGGCGGCCGCGCGCACGAGATCGTTCGCCTCGAGGAGGTGGCCGAGCAGGCCGCGCGGGCGCCCGGTGACTATGCGGCCGCGTTCGTGGAGATCCTGCACCGGCGCGCGGCCACCGCGGTCGGCACCAAGTCCATCCTCGCCTACCGCGGCGGGTTCGGCGGCGACCTGAGCGAGCCGTCGGCGTCGCAGGTCGCCGAGGCCGCGGTGCGGTGGCGCGACCGCGGCGGCGTCCGGCTGGAGGATCGGGTGTTGCTGCGTTTCGGGCTGCACCAGGCGCTGCGGCTCGGCAAGCCACTGCAGTTCCATGTCGGTTTCGGCGACCGCGACTGCGATCTGCACAAGGCCAACCCGCTGCTGCTGCTCGACTTCCTGCGCCAGACCGGCGACACCCCGATCGTGCTGCTGCACTGCTATCCGTACGAGCGGGAGGCCGGATACCTGGCGCAGGCGTTCAACAACGTCTACGTCGACGGCGGATTGAGCGTGAACCATCTGGGGGCCCGGGCGCCGGCGTTCATCGCCCGGCTGCTGGAGATGGCGCCCTTCGGCAAGATCCTGTACTCGTCGGACGGCTTCGGCCCCGCGGAACTGCACTTCTTGGGTGCGGCGCTGTGGCGCAACGGCATTCACCGTGTGCTTCGCGACTTCGTCGCCGCCGGCGACTGGAGCGAGAACGACGCCATCCGGGTGGTCGACCTGATCGCCCGCGACAACGCCGCCCGCATCTATCGGGTTTGACACCGGGTGACGGCGGGGCATGCCCGCGGTCATGGCGACCGTGGGGTACGTCTTGGAGTGGGCACGCAAGCAGGTCGTGTCGCGGGTTCCCAAGGCCGACCTCGACCAACGCGACCCTGACTACATCCGCGACCAACTGCCGGGAACCTGGCTGCTGGCGTCGCTCTACTTCAGGGCCGACGTGCGAGGCCTAGACCGGATCCCGGCCGAGGGGCCGGTGCTGCTGGTGGGCAACCACAGCGGGGGCAACGTGCCCCGGACACGTTCGTGTTCACGCTGGCGTTCTGCTCCTACTTCGGTGTCGAGCGGCCGTTCTACCAGTTGGCCCACAACCTCGTCGTCTCCGCGCCGCCGCTGGGATGGTTGCGCAAGTTCGGCACGGTCGCGGCCAACCCGGAAAACGCCCGCCTGGCGCCGGACTCCGGGGCTGCGCTGCGGGTGTATCCGGGCGGCGACTAGAAGGTGTCCCGGCCGTCATGGGACCGCCAGAGGGTCGACTTCGGCGGCCGCATGGGGTACGTGCGGCTGGCCCGCGAGGCGGGCGTGCCGATCGTGCCCGTCGCCAGTGTGGGCGGCAAGGAAAGCGCGTTGTTCCTCAACCGTGGGCAGTGGCTGGCCAAGTTGTTGATGGCGGACCGGCTGCTGCGGCTCAAGAGCATCCCGATCTCGCTGGCGTTGCCGTGGGGCCTGAACATCAGCGACCTGGCGGGACACATTCCGCTGCCCACCAAGGTCGTCATCGAGGTGCAGCACCCCTGGCCCACACCCTGAAAACGGCTCAGGCAGCTCGCCGAGTCGTAACGCCTGGTCTTGGCCGCAAGCTGCCCCAAAATGCCATCCATATCGGCGCGTCGTTGTGCAGACACGCGCGCTCGCCGGGCAAGATGCCTGAGGCTTTTAAGACTTCGGTAATTGTTGCCCACCGAATTGAGCGCTGTACGCGTTCAAAGCGTTGATGTATGCCGCCTCCTGCGGCTTGGCCTTCGAGACGAGAGCGGGAATGTCGGTGGGCTTTTTCCCACCTAGGCCCGCCGCCGCACCGCCAATGCCGTCAAGGGTGACGGCGAAGGTGCTGGCTGCTTGTTGCAGACCCGCCAGCATCGCAGGGTCGTAGCAGCCGAACGGGCTCTGTGTGCCGAACATCATGGGAGCCGTGGAGATTTGGTTGGAGAGTTGCCCGGCAGCCTGTCCGATCCGCTGTGTGTCTCCGTTGGCGACCGCGGTGTCAAACGCCTTCAAGCCCTGCGTCAGCGGTTTGGCAAAATAGGAGTCGTATAGCCCTTGGTAAGCCTCCGGCGCGGAGGGGTTCGGGTCGTCCCGGCCGGTGCATTGAACATCGGCCCTGCTTGTTGCCGTCGACGCACCCATGGCGGTGAAGACAGCAACGCCGGCGACAACCGCTGCGATCACTCTCCGCATGGCGGTACGTCTACCCGTGTCTCAGACGAGCCCGGTCGCATCGAAGATCCAACTCGTGTCCGCGGTGGCGAGGTTCTCGAAATGGTTGGGCGGCGCGAAGCTGACGAGGCTGTTCATGTCCCAATAGTCTTTCCAGACAGCGACTTTCCCGCCGACCACCTTGTGCACGGTGACGAACCTCAGCACACCTTGCTCGCCCGTCGGGAACGTCCAGGTCTCGGAGTGCTCGTAGATGGCGTCGGAACCGTTGGACAGCAGCAGACCGTCGTGGTTTTCGTAGCCGGCCAACGGTTCGAGGCCCATCTTGAGCCGTTTCACGGTGTCTTCGGGACCGCGGGCCGCCAACGCGGGGACCGGCATGTCGACGTAGAGGCAGTCTTCCGCCAGGAACGTCTTGACCGCGTCCCAATCCCGCCGTGAAAGCGCCTGCCATAGCCCGAGTACGACATCCTCGACCGCGACCTTAGAAACAACCGTAGAAACCTCCGTCATAGCGGCTAATTAACTAGGTTGTTGGACAGGTGTCAACCACAGCTTTGCGGCGGATACTCACCAGGGTGACCGGGCTGCACCGCTACATCGCCGAGGAAATCGCGACCGACCACGTCGACGGCCTGCTCACCCGTCGCGAGGCCATGCAGCGGCTGGCGCTACTCGGGATGGGTGCCCCGGCCGCGGCCGCGCTCATCTCGGCCTGCGCCAAGCAGCAGGAGTCCGCCGAAGACCCCATGCCGTCGCCGGTTCCCGAAAGTTCGACCGGCGCAGCCCAACCGCCGGGTACGGCCAACGCACTGCCGACGACGCCCATCACCTGGGCCGGGCCCGAAGGCCAGTTGCAGGGGGCGTGGGCCCAAGCCCCCGATTCCAAGGGGTGCGTCCTGGTCATTCATGAGAACAAGGGATTGAACGACTGGGCGCGGTCGGTGGCCGGCCGGCTCGCCGCCGCGGGCTACTCGGCGCTGGCCGTCGACCTGTTGTCCGAGGAAGGCGGGACCGGCAACTTCCAGGACCCGGCGCAGGCCACCGCCGCCCTGGCCGGGATACCGCCGGAACGGTTCACCCACGACCTCAACTCCGCCGTCGCAGAACTGAAGTTGCGCGCACCCGGGCAAAAGGTGGGCATGGTCGGCTTCTGCTTCGGTGGGGGATTGGTGTGGCAGCTTTTGGCCTCGGGCGCGCTGGGGGTGTCGGCCGCGGTGCCGTTTTACGGTCCCTTGCCGCCCAATCCGGACTTTGCCGGGTCCAAGGCCGCGGTGCTGGCCATCTACGCGGCCCTGGACTCCCGGGTCACCGGCTCGCAGCCCGCCGCCAAAGCGGCCCTCGATCACGCCGGGCTGGTCAACGAATTCGTCGTCGAACCCAACGCCGACCACGCCTTCTTCAACGACACCGGTCCCCGATACAACGCCGGCGCGGCGGCCGACGCATGGCAGCGGCTGCTGGAGTGGTTCGGCCGCTACCTCGCCGGCCCCTAGCCGTCGACCCCGGCCATCGAGCGGGCCGGCCCCAGGGCCACTGGCAGCAATGACCAACCGCGCAGGACCCGGGTGTCCCGCCTGCTGCCGGTACCGGCCGCCCGCACCTCCGGGAAGCGGTCGAAGAACGTTCGCAGCCCGACCTCCCCTTCGGCACGCGCAAGGGCGGCCCCCAGACAGAAGTGGCGGCCTCCGGAGAACGCGAGATGCCTTCCCGCGTTGGGCCGTTCGACGTCGAAGCGGTGCGGGTCACCGAACACGGACGGGTCCCGGTTGGCGGCCGCCAGATAGATCACCACCAACTCGCCGGCCTTGACCGGCATGCCCGCCACTTCGACGTCGTTGCGCGCCACCCGCGCGGTGAGCTGGACCGGCGAATCCAGCCGCAGGATCTCTTCGACGGCGTTGGGCCATAACTCGGGACGCTGACGCAGCGTCTCCAGCTGCTCGGGCGCATCCAGCAGCATGCGAATCCCGTTGCCCAACAAGTTGACCGTGGTCTCGAACCCCGCCGCCAACACCAGCCCGGCGATCGCCTGAAGTTCGTCCTCGTCGAGATGTGCTTCGGCAGGTCCGCTTTCGGCCATCTGGATCAGCTGGCTCATCAGGTCATCTCCGGGGGCGCGACGCAACTGCCGCAGGTGGTCGGCCAGCCAGAATTTGAATCCGGCGACGCCCTGCTGCACGCTGCGGTACTGCCGCCACGGCAATCCGATGTCCAGGCTCGGCGCGGCCAGTTCCCCGAACTCCAGGACCCGCCGCCGGTCTTGCTCCGGCACCCCCAAGATGTCGCTGATGATGGCGACCGGCAGCAGCGAGCAATACCGGCCAACAACGTCTATAACTTTGGAGACGCCGGACTGGTCGGCCAACTCGTCCAACAACTTCGCCGCCGTCAGCTCGACTCCATCGCGCAACGCGGCGACAGCTCTCGGGGTGAACACCGCCGAGACGGTCTTGCGGTAGCGGGTGTGGTCGGGCGGCTCGACGGCCAGCAGCGACGGCGCACGCAGCGGATGCAGCAAGTCGTCGCGGGTGCGGCTTTCCAGCCAGCGCAGCGGGGCCGGCAGATTGGAGCCCATGTTTATCACGCGGAAGTCGTCGGCTCGCAGCAGTTCGTGGGCGAGCGCGTGGTCGGTGGTCAGATAGTTGGCGCGGCCTTTGACGAGTGGCCCCAGGGCCCGTAGCTCCTCGTAGAACTGGACCGGGTCGGCGGCCACCGTGGGGTCGGCGACCAGCCTGGCCTGCGGGTCCCCCCGCCGCATGCCGATCGCCGCGACGCCGCGGATGAACCCGTGCATCGCAAGCCAGTGCAGTCTTTCTTTCATCGATCCTCCATCGATGAGCCGGTCTTCACCCAAGCGTAGGCCGGAACTTCAGGTCAGCACTCGGCGGAGATCTTGAAGTCGGTGGTCACGACTTTGTTGGGATTGCTGCTCTTGATCCCGTAGGCGCTGCCGGAGATGGTGTAGACGCTGTTGGTGACGTCCGCGTCGGCGTTCCCCACCCCGCCTTGCCAGAAGCTGCCGGTGAATCCGTCGATGTTGCGGATCTTCACCCACTCGGGAATGGCCCGGTAGCCGCTGAGCAGCACCACGGCTTCAACCTGGCCGTCATGGTCGCGCAGGTCGACGGTCCGGTACGACTGATCCTGGCTGCACGCGGCAGGACGGGTCGTGTGGGAGACGCCGTCGAGGGTGAGATGGGCGGCCTTCCGGGGTGTCGTCAGGGCCTGCGCGCAGCCCGCGACGCTGGCGGCCCCGGCGATCAGGACGAAAACTAGTGCGGGCAAACGATTTTGCACCAGTTCTCTTCCTCTATTGCCGCTTTGGCATCAGCGCGGGCAGGGATTTGACGATGCGGCCTCGCACGAACTCGGGGCTGAGGCCCTTGAGCAGGTCGATGACGCGGATGCCCTTGGGCACATACCAATGCAACCGCGTCGGGTGGTGGTAGGCCTGCCACGCCGCCTCGGCGACGGCGCTCGCAGGCATGAGCCGGAATAAGCCCTTCTTGGGTGCGGTGGCGCGCAGCTCCTCGGCGGACATCGGCGCCCCGCCGTCGTCGGAGTGGTTGCTCGTGGTGGTGAGAATCGCGGTGTCGATCAGGCCGGGAAGCACGTCGGCGACCCGCACCCCGTGCCGGTGCCATTCGACGCTCAACGCTTCGGTCAGCCCCTTGACCGCGTGCTTGGTCGACGAGTAGACGGCGATGCGTGGCATGCCGTAGGTGCCCGAAGACGACGACGTCGAGAACATCAGGCTGCCGGGCGTCTTCTTGAGGTAGGGGAGCGCGCTGTAGGCGCCGGTCAGCACGGCTTTGTAGTTCACGTCCACCACGCGCATGGCGGCGTCGTACGGCACGTCCTCAAACCAGCCCGATTCGCCGATGCCGGCGTTGTTCCACATCATGTCCAGGCCGCCGCCGGGATTGCCCGCACAGAAGTCGACCAGGGCCCCATCCAGGGCCGCCTTGTCGGTCACATCGACGGTGCGGGTCCACAGGCGGTCGTCACCCAGCTCGCGCTCCAACGTCGTCAGGCCGTCCTGGTTGCGGTCCACCGCGCCGACTCGCCAGCCCTTGGCGTGGAAGAGTTTCGCTCCCTCGCGGCCCATGCCGCTGCCCGCCCCGGTGATGAAGATGGACTTCACGGGGTGTCAGGCCGCCTCGACCACATCTTTGATGCGGTTCAGCGTTTTGGTCATGTCGCGGACGTTGCGGCGCTTCCGCAGGAAGCCGCCGAACAACCAGTACAGGCCGAGCCACGGCGCCGGGTTGAGGCGAAACGACTCGGTGACGTCCGTGCCGTCGCCGCTGGGCGCCAGCCGGTAATGCCAGTTGTTCACCGCCCGGTCGCCGAGCAGAACCGCGAATCCAAACTCGCGGCCGGGTACGCACGCGGTGACCTCGCACGTCGTCCAATACACCGGCCCGATTTCGTTGCGCCGAACGTGCCCGCGGAACTTGGCGCCGAGCGCGGGGCCCGTCGCGTCACCCAGCCATTCCGCCTCGAACACTTCCGGGGAGAACTTTCCGGTGTTGCGCACGTCCGCGATGAGGTTCCAGATCTTGTCCACAGATGCCGCCATGTGAACCGTCGCCGAACCTTCCATGGCCTGATCCAAGCACATGCCAGCACTGCGTCATAGGGTGCGGACGCGCGGGGTCATAGGGGCTGTCACAAGGCTGTCATAAGTCGGAGACGCGGTTGATCGTCAGTGCGGAACGGCCGCCTGGATCAGCCCGTTGATGATCTGCTTGATGCCCTGTGCGGGGTGCGAGTACCAGGCGATCGGCAGGCCCGATTCCGCGCCGCACTTCGGCCAGGGGTCCACGCCCTCTTCGGCGAAAACTCGGTTGGCCACAGCGATTTGCTGGTCTCTGGTGGCGGCCGCGGGGTTGCCGACGCCGCCGTATTCGGCCCAAGTGGCCGGCTTGAATTGCAGCCCACCGTATTCGCCGTTCCCGGTGTTGGCCTGCCAGTTGCCGCCTGACTCGCATTGCGCGATTGCGTCCCAGTTGGGGGTCGGCGCGGCGTCGGCCACACCGGTAGCGGAAGTCAGCGACGCTGCAACGAACCCGCCGACCACCGCGGACTTGACGAGATTCATGCAGAGTTTTCTCATGTCAAGCATTTCGGCAGGCGTGTTCGAAGTGTTACCAATCTGGAAATAGCGTGAGATATGCCATCTATCTGCCAAAATGGCTCATTCGGCGCCGAAATTAGATGCTTAAAGATTGGTGAGAAACAATTAAATTAACCCTGGCAATACGACCGAGTCGCCGCCACCAGAGCTTGCCGAAAAGTCCGGCGTCGCGGCCGGCACGCCGGCGGGTTTAGCTTCCAATCCGTTAGCGGACTCGCTTCCCCCAGCGCCACGCGGATGCGAGTTAGCCTGGCTGGCAAGGTCCCGATGTCTGACGTACGAACTGCCGCGCAGCGCCGCCACACTCCCAGGGGAGGCGGCAGATTCGGAGAATCTCTGCGCTCGACACCCAGCCGGTTGCTCATCGGCGCCGCGCTGGCGGTTCCGCTGGTGCTGGGCGGAGCCTTTCTTTCCGTGAACCGACTCCATTCGACACCCTCCGACGTCCTCGACCATCCCGCCAATCCGGTCACCGACGAACAGAGCAAGGACCAAGTCGTCGGACCGGCACGGCAAATCGTCTCCTCCACCCGACTGCAAACTGCGTCGGCGGGTTACCTGTTGATGTCCTGCAAGAACCGCGAAGATCCGCCGTATCAGGGCGCCATATACCTGACCTTCACGTTGCCCGCGGGACAACAGCCCGATACCTACTTCGAGACCCTCGCGTCGGCGTTACGCACCCACGGCTGGGCCGAGGGCCCGCCTCCCAACAACCACGCATTCGCCAAGATCTTCTCGCACGACGCCGTCACGGTGATCATTTATAGCGACAACGACGATCCGGGCGTGGGCGTCGTCCGCCTCTACGGCCAGTGCCGGAACATGAGCGATCACCGCCATGACGCAACCGGGTGGGTCGATATCACCGGCGAGGTCGCCGCACCGCGTTGACCGTCCAGTGCGACCGGCCCTGAACGCGCTGCTGCGCCCGACAATGTCGCCGGGCGCAGCAGCCCTAGGTCGTGAGGAGTTTCGGCTTACCCGCCGCCACCAGGGGTGGCGCCCAAGGTGCCCTGCAAGTCGGCCTTCATGGCGTTGAGCTGGGCTCCCCAGTACTCCCAGCTGTGGGTCCCGTTGGCGTTGAAGTTGAACACGGCGTTGTGGCCGCCGGCTGCGTTGTAGGCGTCCTGGAACTTCAGGTTGCTGCTGCGCACGAAGTTCTCCAGGAACTCGGCCGGCATGTTGGCCCCGCCCAGCTCCGACGGGGTGCCGTTGCCGCAGTAGATCCAGAGCCGGGTGTTGTTGCCGACCAGCTTCGGGATCTGCACCGTGGGGTCGTTGCGCTGCCACGCGGGGTCGCTTGACGGGCCCCACATGGCGTCGGGCTTGTAGCCGCCGGCGTCACCCATAGCCAGGCCGATCAGCGACGGTCCCATCCCCGACGAGGGGTCCATGAGCGCCGACAGCGAACCGGCGTAGATGAACTGTGCCGGGTGGTAGACGGCCAGGATCATCGCCGCCGAACCGGACATGGAGATGCCGACCGCGGCGCTCCCGGTGGGCTTGACGCTCCTGTTGGAGGACAGCCATTGCGGCAGCTCGCTGGTGACGAAGGTCTCCCACTTGTAGGTCGAGCAGCCGGCCTTACCGCACGCCGGCTGGTACCAATCGGCGTAGAAGCTGGACTGGCCGCCGACCGGCATGATGATCGACAGGCCCGACTTGTAGTACCACTCGAACGCGGGCGTGTTGATGTCCCAGCCGTTGTAGTCGTCCTGGGCCCGCAACCCGTCGAGCAGGTACACCGCCGGGGAGCCGTCGCCGCCGCTCTGGAACTGGACCTTGATGCTGCGGCCCATCGCTCCGGACGGCACCTGCAGGTATTCGACCGGCAGGCCCGGGCGCGAGAACGCCCCCGCAGTCGCCGCGCCGCCGGCAAGACCGATAAGGCCCGGCAGCGTGACAGCCGCCGCCGCACCGACTAAAAGCCGACGCCCCCAGGCCCGGACCTTCTCACTCACGTCTGTCATGCCTGCCCCTCATCGCTGTGTGATGCTGCTCTCGGCAGAAAATTTACCGTGCGAACCGGCCAAATGTCGATTGGGACGCGAAGTCGTATCATTTTCGTATCGCTTTTCACCGCGAATTTCGCGGCCCGGATAAGAGGGCCGCGACGCCGGGGACGCCGGCCCGAGCGCACCGTCAGTCCGGACTCTGCACCGCAATAACCGCAGGCGGCGACACCGATTCGGGGCGGGGCGAATCTGAGCGCGTCCACCTTCGAGTGGCCCGCCGCGCCGGGCGCCCGCTGTTTTGGTTGGCGCGCAGACTGAAGGAACGGCTCGGTCTCGCCAACTTCGGCGTGGCGCGGCCTTCTCGCCTGTGGATTTGGTTCGGATATCGGATCAGTGCGCCCGAACTTGCGTTGACCGCGTAGGCTCTCACGAGCAAGCCGATGGAGACCACGCAATCCCGGGTCGTTCCGGCTCCCACGAACCACCGCACCAGCGGCCTCCGCGGTGCGCAGTCGTGCGACTGAGGGCGGCGGACCGGGACCGATTGAGGTGCAGAATTTGGACACGGTACTAGGGCTATCAGTGACGCCGACCACCGTTGGGTGGGTCCTCGCTGAGGGGCACGGCGCGGACGGCACCATCCTGGACCATCGGGAGTTGGCGCTACGCGCCGGGAGCGGTGTGCGCGCCGTGAGTACCGCAGAGCAGGTGGCAGACGAGGTCTTGCGGGTGGACGCGCAAGCGGCCGCGAGCGATCACCACCTGCGGGTCATCGGGGTGACCTGGAACGACGAAGCGGCCGCGCAGGCAGCACTGGTCCTGGAGGCGTTGACGGACGCCGGTTTAGACAACGTCGTGCCGGTGCGGTTACTCAACGCGGTCGAAACCCTGGCGCGCGCCATCGCACCAGTGATCGGTTACGAGCAGTCGGCGGTATGCATACTCGAGAACGAGTGGGCGACCGTGGTCATGGTCGACATCCACCAGGGCGAGGCGCAAACGGCGGTCAAGCACGTGCGGGGCGGCTTCGACGGGCTGACTAACTGGCTGACCGGGATGTTCGAACGCGATGGATGGCGTCCGGGCGGTGTTGTCGTCGTCGGTGCGGACAGCGACATCAACGGAATTTCCTGGCAACTTGAGAAAGCTTTGCCGGTGCCGGTTTTCGCGCAAACGATGGCGCAGGTGACGGTCGCACGGGGCGCGGCGCTGGCGGCGGCTCGCAGCACCGAGTTCACCGACGAGAGATTGGTGCCACGCGGCAGCGAACCCGCCGCGGCGCCCGCGCGGTCCCGGCGGCGGTCGTACGTCGGGGCGGTGACCGCACTGGCCGCCGGTGCGATCACCTTCGTCAGCTCGCTGTCGGTGGCCGTGGGGATGCAGCTCGCTCCCGAGAGCGAGCGCGCAACGCCCCGGCATTCGGTGCACGCACCGACGCCGCAGCTCGCCGAGGCCCTCACGCCGGCTGTTGCACCACTACCGGAGTCCGTACCGGCCCCGAACTCGAAAGCGCCCGTCGGCGAAGCGGTCGGACAGCCGGGGGAGCAGCAGAACGTCCCCGTCGAGCAGCAACCGGATCCCAGTGGCCGGCAGCCGTACTTGACCAGGGTGCTCGAGCACATCCCGAGCGACGCGGGCGATGCGACCGGTGGTGCGGAGCCACACCCACCGGCGCAGCCTTGATCCGCTGAGCAGATCAGGGCTGCGTCGGATCGATCGTGCAGTAGTAATTCTGCGTGGCGGCCAGGCTGGCTTCGAAGCGGGCGCTCCTGCTGTCGCCAATCACATTGCAAGTCAGTTGATTTCATCATTGTCGCGATAACTCTGCCGAGCCTGGTCGCTTGAGCGCTCGTTGCGCGGGTTGGGGCGGGTCGCCGACTTGGAGGCGGTGGACTCAAACCGTTGGTGACCGACCACTAGCTGAGTCTCATTTCCGATATCGCCGGTGATATCGGAAACGGGAATCGCCGCATGGCCGACTCAGGGTATCCACATGGCTCATGTGATTACTGATACGACGACCGTAAATGTCACCCTTCGCCGCTGCAGCTCTGAACGGGGGCCGCCGGCAGCATGCGGCCCGCCCAGCGGAGGTCGGAAAGCTCGATGTCGAACCCGCGTGCGTGCAGATCAATCGTCCTTGGCGTGAACCGCGGTGAAAGACACCGACACGTCGTCGGTGACCTGCATCGAGCCCATCAGCAGCGAGTAGGGCTTGACGCCGTAGTCGGACTGGCGGACGCTGGATTCGGCGGACATTCGCCATGAGTCGCCGAGATCTTCTGTGCGCAAGTCGATTACGTGGTCTCGCGACTTTCCCTTGATGTAGAGCTTTCCGCTGAGGCGGTACCCGTCGCCGGTCTTGGTGATGTTGTCCGCGGCGAAGCGAATCTCGGGATGGCGGCCGGAGTCCAGCGATTTCATCGCGTTCGACTTCACCAGGACCTTTTCCGGCCCGGACAACCCTTTGACACCGCCCTCGCCCCGGAGCACCTCGAACGAATCGACGTCGACGGTTAGCTCCGCGCTGACGGGCTCGGCACCGGCCCAGCTCACCGTGGCCTGCCACCGCGTCATCGCGATGGTGAGCCGATGACCCATACGCGCGGCCCTGCCCGCGACGCCGGTGCGAAGCAACAACTCACCGTCGGAGGCGTCCATGGTCCAGCTGTCAGTCATAGATCGACTGTAGTCAGGTTGTCGGTCATAGACCGACGGCAGTCGGTTGTCGGTCATAGACCGACGGCAGTCAGGTGGTGAGAACGGTGCGGTAGTGCGCGCGGCCCTCTTCCATCGCCGCGTATCCCTCGGCGGCCTGCGACAACGGTAGCTCCTCGATCCACGCCCGCACGCCGGACAGGACCGCGAAATGCATGGTGTCTTCGATCTCTTTCGCCGTGCCGGATGGATGGCCGACGACGCTGAGCCCGGGGGTTATCAGTTGTACGGGGCTGATCGGCAGCGGGTCGGCCGTCACACCGATGGTGATCAGCTCGCCCCGGGGCAGCAACCCGCCGACCGTGTCGGCCATGGCCTGGGCATTGCCGGCGGTGCCCAACACGACCGCGGCCCCGCCGAGGGCTTGCAGCGCTTCGGCGACGTCACCGCTGGTGGAATCGATGTAGTGGTGAGCGCCCAGTTTTCGGGCATCCTCGGCTTTGGCGGTGCCCCGGGCGATCGCAATGGTTTCAAAGCCCATCGCCCGGGCGAACTGCACCCCGAGATGGCCGAGCCCGCCGACACCGAGGATGGCGACCCGGTCGCCCGGCAACGCCCTCGTATGGCGCAGCGCGTTGTAGGTCGTCACCCCGGCGCAACCCATGGGGGCGGCCTCCACATCGGAGAGCTCGGACGGAATCCGGGCCAGCGCGCTGGACGGCACCGTCACCGACTCCGCATACCCACCCGGATAGTGCCAGCTGGGCACCTTCCCGTTCGCGCAGTGAATGAAAAACCCTCTCCGGCAAGGGTCGCAGTGGTAGCAGCAGCCGCCGAACCAGCCGACGGCGACACGATCGCCGACCGCGAAGTCGTCCACGCCGTCGCCGAGCTCGGCTATCGCGCCGGCGATCTCGTGCCCGGGAGTCAACGGCCACGAGATGTTCGGGAAGCCGCCGTGGACGAAGGCGCGGTCGGTTCCGCAGATGCCGCACGCGGTGACCGCTATCCGTACCTCGCCGCGGCCCGGGGGCACGGTTTCGACCTCCGCTAACGCCAGCGGGCCGCCCTCCGATTGTATCCGGACCGCTTGGTGCGTTCGCATCGCTAACCGGGATTCAGTGCGCCACAGGGCATTTCGCTGCCCCGTCAGAGTGGTAGTCGACCTGCCAGTGCTTGATCCCGTTGAGCCAGCCCGACCGCAGCCGCTCGGGCTTGCTCACCGATTCCAGGTTGGGCATCACGTCGGCGATCGCGTTGAACATCAGGTCGATCGTCATCCGCGCGAGGTTGGCCCCGATGCAGTAATGCGCGCCGGTGCCACCGAATCCCACGTGCGGGTTGGGATCGCGCAGGATGTTGAAGGTGAACGGGTGGTCGAACACCTCTTCGTCGAAATTGGCCGAGCGGTACACCATCACCACGCGCTGGCCCTTCTTGATCTGGACACCCGACAGCTCGTAGTCCTCCAGGGCGGTCCGCTGGAACGAGGTGACCGGGGTGGCCCACCGGACGATCTCGTCGGCGGTGGTCGCGGGGCGCTCCCTCTTGTAAAGCTCCCACTGATCGGGGAAGTGGGAGAAGGCCATCATGCCTTGCGTGATCGAGTTGCGAGTGGTCTCGTTGCCGGCCACCGCCAGCAGAATGACGAAGAAACCGAACTCGTCGTCGGAGAGCCTGTGGCCGTCGATGTCGGCCTCGACCAGCTTGGTTACGAGGTCCTCCCCGGGGTTCTTCGCCCTGTCGGCGGCCATCTGCATGCCGTACATGATCAGTTCCATTGACGCGGTGATGGCGTCGTTGTTCGCGAACTCGGGGTCCTGGTCGCCGACCATCTGATTCGACCAGTGGAAGAGTTTCTTGCGGTCTTCCTGCGGGACACCCATCAGACCGGCGATGGCTTGCAGCGGAAGTTCGCACGACACCTGTTCGACGAAGTCTCCCGAACCCTCGGCCGCCGCCGTTTCGACGATGCGCCGAGCGCGCTCGCGGAGGTCGTCGCGCAGGCGCTCGACCGCTCTGGGGGTGAAGGCCCGCGAGATGATCTTGCGCAGCCGGGTGTGCTGTGGGGCGTCCATATTGAGCAGGACGAACTTGCCGCGTTCGACCTGCTCGCCCACCGTGCCGTCTTTGTAGCGGGGCAGGGCCGTCTTCTGCAGGCTGGAGAAGACGTCGCTGCGCAGCGAGATCTCTTTGACGTCCTTGTGTTTGGATACCACCCAGAAGCCGCCGTCGTCGAACCCGCCCGCGCCGTAGGGTTGCTCGTTCCACCAGATCGGTGCGGTTCGACGCATCTCGGCCAGCTCCTCCACCGGCAGCCGCTCGGCGTAGATGTCCGGGTCGGTGAAATCGAATCCGGGAGGCAGGTTCGGGGCCGGCTTGGCAGTTGGGTTTGAAGTTGACAAAGCGCCACTCCTCGATACGAAGTCTTCTAGTCCCTCTTGTGCAAATAAACCATTGCGACACCACGGTTGGGAAGCATTGACGCAAGATCGCCGGTCCGAACTGCAACGTGTTCAGGCCCGCGCGGAGCGGCGCCGGTCGGCCGGCGGAAAACGATCTTGTGGCCGGCGGCGTACTCGATATGCTTTGGTGCAGGTCACTGGCAGGGCACTGGCGGGTCATACTGCTGGGTTTGTGGGGGCCGGGTGACACCGACGCGAAGGGTACAGCATGATTCGCGAACTACTCGCCACCGTTGCGGCCGCGGCCGGCACGATCGGCGCGGCGCCGTACGCGGCCGCCGACCCGCAGTACGACGGCGACGTGCCGGGCATGAACCATCAGGCGTCGCTGGGGGCACCATGCGACAACTACGAGCGCTTCATCTTCGGTCGCGGCCCCAGCGGCCAGGCCGAGGCCTGCCATTTCCCGCCGCCCAATCAGTTCCCCGCGGCCACCACCGGGTACTGGGTGATGTCCTACCCGCTCTACGGGGTTCAGCAGGCCGGCGCGAAGTGCCCCGGCCCGCAGTCGGCCGCACAGTCGCAGGCCGGACTTCCGATGCTCTGCCTGGGCGCTCAAGGGTGGCAAGAGGGCTGGTTCACCGGGGCAGGGTTCTTCCCGCCCGCCGGATGATCGGCTGAGCCATAGACAACGGTCAGCCCCGGCCGAAAAGTCAGTCGTGTCCGCCGCGTCTAGAGTCGTGGCAAGTCCTGCAACCAAAAGGAGACTCCGATGAGCTTCAATCCCAAAGACGCAGTCGATGCCGCTCGGGACATCGCCACCAACGCCGTCGAGAAGGCCTCCGACATCGTCGAGCATGCCAGCGACATCATCCGCGGCGACGTCGCCGGCGGTGCCAGCGGCATCGTCCAGAACTCGATCGACATCGGCACGTACGCGGTGGACCGAGCCAAGGAAGTGTTCACCGGCAGGGATGATTCGGACGAACCCGACGACGAGTAGTCGGAGAAAAGTTCTAGTTAGACGGTTGCGGCAGCGTTCAATTCGTCGAGTCTGTTCGTCGCCTCGAGGTATTCCCGCACCCAACGATCGATGACGGTCGCCGTCTTCTCCACCTTGGTGAACTGGCCGACGACCTGCCCGACCGGGTTGAACGCGACGTCGACGGTCTCGTTCGGGTATCTGTTGGTGGCGCGAACGGCCATGCCGGAAACCATGTACTGCAAGGGCATACCGAGCGGCTTGGGGTTGTCCGGCTGCTCCCACGCCTCGGTCCAGTCGTTGCGCAACATCCTGGCGGGCTTACCCGTGAACGATCTGCTGCGGACGGTGTCACGGCTGGACGCCTTGGCGTACGCCGCTTGCTGAACCGGGGTGTTCGAGGCCTCCTCGACCATCAGCCACTGCGAGCCGGTCCACACCCCCTGGGCGCCCAGCGCCAGCGCCGCCGCGATCTGCTGGCCGCTGCCGATGCCACCCGCCGCCAGCACCGGCACCGGGGCGATCTCCTTAACGACCTGCGGCCACAACACGATTGAGCCCACCTCACCGCAATGGCCGCCGGCCTCGCCGCCCTGGGCGATGACGATGTCGACGCCGGCGCTGGCGTGCTTGCGGGCCTGTGACGGTGAGCCGCACAGCGCGGCCACCTTGCGACCGGACTCGTGAATGTGCTTGATCATGTCGGCCGGGGGAGTGCCGAGCGCGTTGGCGATCATCGTCACCTTCGGGTGCTTAAGCGCCATCTCCACCTGTGGGGTGGCCGTCGCCTCCGTCCAGCCCAGCAGCTGCAGGGTGTCCTCGTCGGCGTTGTCCACGGGAACACCGTGGTCAGCGAGGATCTTCTTGGCGAAGTCCAGATGCTCCTGCGGCACCATCTTCCGCAGCGTGTCGGCCAGTTCCTCCGCGGACAGGTGCGAGTCCATGCCCTCGTACTTGTTCGGGATCACGATGTCTACCCCATAAGGGCGGTCGCCGATGTTCTCGTCGATCCAGTTGAGCTCGATCTCCAGCTGTTCGGGCGTGAAGCCGACGGCGCCTAGCACACCGAAACCCCCGGCCTTGCTGACGGCCACCACGACGTCGCGGCAGTGGGTGAACGCGAAGATCGGAAACTCGATACCAAGCTCATCGCAGATGGCCGTGTGCATGCCTACTCCCGGGACGATCGCCGAATTGGAACGTGTTCTACTTTAATACGCGGCTGATTGACGTGGCCAGCCTGTCCTGACCTGCGCGTCCGCACTACGATCCGTCACTGCGGTTCCTTATACAGGGGGGCGCTATATACGGGCGCTGTGGACCACCCACAAGACCAGGAACGCGACCATGCAGCTGACGCAGACGACGTGGTCGCGGCAGATTGACCGCGCCAGCCGGGTCTGCTCCGCCGCGCTATCGGTGCGGTGTCCGAGTCGAACGGCGTCGGGAACCGTCCGGGTCAATGCCAGCATCATGGGGGCACCCGCGAGCCCGGCCGATGACACGAGTAGCCAACCCGGGTCGCGCCCCAGAGTTATCTGAAATCCCAACGCAACCAACAGAATCAGCATGACAAGAGCAATTAATCGGCTCATCGGCCGTGATGTGGTGGTGGCGCGGTGGTAATACCCCGCGATGGAAGCGAGCACGGCCTCGGGTAATTCCGGGCCTGCTGAACGGTGCCCGAAAATTTGCGCATCGAAGATCAAATCCATCCACAAGACGGCGAACAGAAAGCCACTGCAGGCCGTAAGCAACGGGGCCACGTCTATCCACCTCCGGTTCACCCAGGCATCGCCACCCAGGGCGTTCATCAGGTCGTTTAATTGTTTCGCAGCCCGTCGGGTAGTCACAGAGCTGCGGCTACTTAATCGTTACGCCGCATCGACCAGGTCGGTGAAACCGGAATCCCAAGCTCCCCGAAAAAGCGGATTTGTCTTTGCCAGCAAATGTGGTGAACTTTTGTTAAGCGCATCGACGGTGAGCCGGATTTGCCCGGCCTCTAGGAGGTGTCACATGTCATTTCTCATGACCGTGCCCGACGAAGTTGGTTCAGCAGCAACGGGTTTGACCGACATCGGCTCGTCGCTCAACGCAGCCCGCACCGCCGCGGCGCTCCCGACCGTAGGGATAGTCGCTGCCGCCGGGGATCAGGTGTCGGCGGCCGTCGCGGCCCTGCTTTCCGAGCACGGCGCCGGGTTTCAGGCGGTCAGTTCCCAGTCGGCCGCCTTTCATGACCAGTTCGTGCAAGCGCTGACGGCGGGTGCGAGCGCGTATGCCACCACCGAGGCCGCCAGCGCCTCTCCGTTGCAGGAACTCCTCAACGCGATCAATGCGCCCTTCCAAACATTTGCCGGGCGCCCGCTGATCGGCAACGGCGCCAACGGGGCACCGGGGACCGGGCAAAACGGCGCGCCCGGCGGGTGGTTGCTCGGCGACGGCGGGTCCGGCGGCTCGGGCGGGGCGGGGCAGAACGGCGGGGCCGGCGGCGCCGCCGGGTTGTTGGGCGGCGGCGGCGTCGGGGGCGCCGGCGGGACGGGTGGGGGTGCCGGTGGTGCGGGCGGCGCCGGCGGCTGGTTGTTGGGCACCGGCGGGACCGGCGGGGCCGGCGGTACGGGTTCAACGACCGGCGGGATCGGCGGGGTCGGTGGGGCCGGCGGGCTGTTGGGCGGCGGCGGCACCGGCGGAGCCGGCGGGACCGGCGCCGTTACCGGCGGGGTGGGCGGGGCCGGCGGCACCGGCGGCCTCTTCTCCGGGCTGCTCGGTGCCGGCGGCGGTAATGGCGGCATAGGCGGGCAAGGCATGACCCTGACCGGTGGTGCGGGTGGCGCCGGCGGCAACGCTGGCCTCGTCGCCGGCTCCGGCGGGGCCGGCGGTACGGGCGGGATCGGCGCTACCACCGGAGGAGTCGGCGGGCACGGCGGCAATGCGGGGCTGGTGTTCGGCACCGGCGGGCCCGGCGGCAACGGCGGATTCGGCGACCTTACCGGAGGTGCCGGCGGGGCCGGCGGCAACGGCGGCACGCTGCTGGGCGGCGCCGGGGTCGGCGGGACCGGCGGGGACGGGGGGCTGTTGGGCCAGGGCGGGGCCGGGGGAGCCGGCGGCAACGCCGGCCTGCTGGGCCACGGCGGGACAGGCGGTGCGGGCGGGCCCGGCGAAGCCGGCGGCGGGGCTGGCGGCGCTGGCGGCAAAGCCGGTCTGCTGATCGGCATTGGCGGCGCCGGCGGCGCGGGAGGCACCGCCTACTCGGGCCCCGGCGGGGCTGGCGGGGCCGCTGGCAACGCCGTCCTGTTCGGCATTGGCGGCGACGGCGGCATGGGCGGAACCGGAACCATGGTGGGCGGCACCGGTGTCGGCGGTACCAGCGGGTTGTTGTTCGGCGCGGACGGATTCAACGCTCCGATCAACAACTCGCCCCTGCACGTCGTGCAACAGGCGGTGCTCGGCGTGATCAACGCGCCCACTGAATTTCTGGTGCAGCGTCCACTCATCGGCAACGGCACACCCGCGGAAGCGGGTATCGGGCTACCCGGTGGCGGCGGCGGGCTGTTGTTCGGTGACGGCGGTGCGGGCGGGTCCGGCGCTTTGGGCCTGAATGGCGGGGCCGGCGGGCCTGCCGGGCTGTTTGGCTGGGGCGGCCCCGGCGGCGCAGGCGCAACTTGGCAAAGCGGCGGTGCCGGTGGGCACGGCGGGGCCGGCGGGCTGTTTGGGGGCAACGGCGGGGTCGGTGGCGCCGGTGGCACCGCGAATCTCGCCGGACTGAACGGCGGGGTCGGCGGAGCCGGGGGGATTGGCGGGCTGTTCGGCGCCGGCGGTAACGGCGGCCCCGGCGGTTTCAGCTTTACTGGTGTGGCCGGTGCCGGCGGGGCCGGCGGGAACGGCGGTCTACTTGGCGCATTCTTCGACGCGGGCGGCGGCAACGGCGGGGTCGGCGGGTCCAGCACCGGCGGCACCGGTGGCGCGGGTGGCGCAGGTGGCTACGCCGGTTTGTTGGCGGGCGGGGGCGGCGCGGGTGGCACCGGCGGGCTCAGCGACGGCGCCGGGACCATCGGAGGGGCAGGCGGGTCCGGCGGCAACGCCGGCCTGTTATTCGGCAGCGGCGGGGCCGGCGGGGCGGGCGGAGTCGGCAACACGAACGGGGGGGCCGGCGGGCCCGGCGGCAATGCCGGCCTGCTGTTTTCCAGCGCCGGGGTCGGCGGTGACGGCGGATCCGGCGACAATGCCGGCGGGGCCGGCGGAGCCGGCGGGGACGCAGGCCTGGTCGGCTTCGGCGGGATCGGCGGCCTGGGCGGAGATGGCGATGCCGGCTTCGGAGGTGACGGCGGGAGCGGCGGCAGGGCCGGTCTGGTGTTGGGCGGCGGCGGTGCCGGGGGCGCTGGTGGGCAGAGCCTGAGCCACACCGGCGGTGACGGCGGGCACGGCGGCAGCGCCGTGCTGATCGGCGACGGCGGCAATGGCGGCAATGCCGGGAACCTCCCGGTGCCCGGTATCCCCGGCGCCGGTGGGTCTGCCCTGCTGGGCCTCAACGGGA
This sequence comes from uncultured Actinomycetota bacterium, assembly GCA_963785625.1. Lineage (GTDB taxonomy): Bacteria > Actinomycetota > Actinomycetes > Mycobacteriales > Mycobacteriaceae > Mycobacterium. Next base: position 350,041 of record CAWAWC010000008.1, read on the forward strand.
ATGACGGCTTGGCTTAGCCGACATCCGCGCGGCCGACATCCGCGCGGCCGACATCCGCGCGGCGACTGGGGAGCCGCAGCGGGCCTCATGGGCAGTGGGCAACGGCAGCGCTGACGCAGTTAGAACAAGTTCTATTTCCGGTAGCCTCAGCCGTCATGGGACGCGTGGACGACAAAGTCGCACTGGTCAGCGGCGGCGCCAGGGGCATGGGCGCTTCTCATGCCCGGCTGCTTGTCGCCGAGGGCGCCAAGGTGGTGATCGGCGACATCCTCGACGACGAAGGCCAAGCCCTGGCCGACGAATTGGGCGCCGCGGCGCTTTATGTGCACCTCAACGTGACGGACCCCGGGCAGTGGGCGGCGGCCGCCGCCGAGGCGGTGGAGGAGTTCGGCAGGCTCGACGTCTTGGTCAACAACGCCGGGATCATCAACTACGGCCCGCTCAAGACGTTCGACCTGACCAAGTGGCAGCAGATCCTCGATGTCAACGTCACCGGAACGCTGCTGGGTATTCAGGCCGTGATCGATCCGATGATCGCGGCCGGCGGCGGCTCGATCGTCAACATCTCGTCCATCGAGGGCCTGCGGGGCGCCGCGTGGGTGCACGGGTACGTGACCTCGAAGTGGGCGGTTCGCGGTCTGACCAAGTCGGCCGCGCTGGAACTGGCGCCCCACAACATCCGCGTCAACTCGGTCCACCCGGGTTTCATCCGCACCCCGATGACCGCCGAGCTGCCCCAGGACATGCTGAACATTCCGCTTGGCCGGCCCGGCGAACCGCAGGACGTGTCGGTGTTCGTGTTGTTCTTGGCCAGCGACGAATCGGCGTATGCGACAGCGGCCGAGTTCGTCGTGGACGGCGGCTTGATCGCGGACGTCTCGCACAAAACCGAGTAGCTTCCGGTCATCGGGGAAGTGACCGAGACAAGATCATCCGGGCGGCGTCCGCGCCCTGACAGTCCAGCGGCGATGCCGCTAGTCGGTTCGCGCCGCCAAATCACCTGTGCCACTTTGGTTTCACCCGTCTCACGACGGGGTTTTCTGTCGGCCGGGACCGATACCATCCGAACATGTATATGTATTCGAGTGATCGTGACGAGATCGGTGCAGTTCTCGACGCACTCGATGCCGACCTGGACCGCGTTAGTGAGTTGTCGTTTGATGCGTTGACCAATCCGGAGCGGCTGAACATCTTGGTGCGCTTGGAAAAGATGGCGCGGCGGCTGCCGGTGCCTGGCCACGTGCTGATCAACCAGCTCGCCGAGCAGGCCGGCCGTGAGGAGTTGGGCGCGCGACTGCCCGACGCGTTGGCCGACCGTCTGCATATCACGCCTGGTGAAGCCCGTCGGCGCGTCGCCGAAGCCGCCGACTTGGGCCCACGGCGCGCGCTGACCGGTGAATCGTTGCCGCCGCTGTTGACCGGCACGGCCGCCGCCCAGCGCGCCGGAGGCGTCGGCGCGGGCCACGTGCGGGTGATCCGGCAGTTGTTGAACCAACTGCCGAGCGCGGTCGACGTCGGAACCCGTGGCGCCGTCGAAGCCCATCTGGCCGAGTTGGCCACCGCACATCGGCCCGACGATCTGGCCAAGCTCGCCGAGCAGATCACCGCGTATATCAATCCCGACGGCAGCTACACCGACGAGGACCGCTCCCGCCGCCGCGGCCTGACCCTGGGCAAAGAAGGCCTCGACGGGATGTCAGAGTTGCGCGCCCTGCTGACCCCCGAGGCCCGCGCCGGCATCGAGGCCGTCCTGGCCAAGACGGCCGCTCCAGGGATGTGCAATCCCGACGATGACACACCAGTCGTCGATGGCCCACCCGATCAAGAGGCGGTGCAACGGGATTCGCGCAGCACCGCCCAGCGCAACCACGATGGACTCAACGCCGCGCTCCGAGCTCTGCTGGCGTCGGGAAAACTGGGCCAGCACAACGGCTTACCGGCCACCATCGTCGTGACTACCACCCTCAAAGACCTGGAAGCCGCCGCCGGCAAGGGACTCACCGGCGGCGGCAGCCTGCTGCCCATGAGCGATGTGATTCGTATGGGGCGCCACGCCCATCACTACCTGGCGATTTTCGACAAAGGCAAAGCAATCGGGTTGTATCACACCAAGCGCCTGGCCACACCTGGTCAGCGAATCGTGTTGTACGCCAAGGACCGCGGCTGCACCCGCCCCGGCTGCGACGCACCCCCGTACTGGTGCGAAGTGCACCACGTCGAGGACTGGGCCACCACCCACTGCACCGACGTGAGCACGCTGGCCCTGGCCTGCGGCTCCGACCATCCCCTGGTCGCACCCGGCGGCTGGACCACCCGCAAACGCGCCAACGGCGACACCGAATGGGTCCCCCCACCACATCTTGACCACGGGCAGCCGCGAATCAACAGGTATCACCACCCCGAGAAAATCCTCGCCGACGAAGACGGCGACGACCCGTAGGTGCCCGAAGGCACCACCTCTTGATCCGCTCCGCCGGAAACCGGTAGCGTAGTGCTGCCAATTACGGAACTATCGGTAGCGTAATTAGGCGTCCCCGCCACCGGAAGGATCGGCCTGATGCGCAGCGTTTATGCCGGCCAGCCCTTCACCACGTCCAACGACGAGATCGCCGCGGCCCTCGAGGATGTCAGCATCCCGACGCTGCTGCTGTCGCTGGTCCATATCACCGGCGACCCCCGGTTCATCCGCGACTTCAAGCCGATGGGCATCTTCCTCAACGAAATCCAGGGATTCATGTCTGAGGAGGACAAGGCCCGTGCCCGCGCGGCGGCGCTGCCGGTGATCGCCGAGTATCGAGACCGCGGCTGCCCGCAACCCAACCCGCTGAGCCCGGCCCTCATCCGGGAGATGATGGACTGGGCCGCCTGCGAACACGTCACCGACGACTACCTGCCCCTGCTTTCCGAGGAAATGGACCTCGGGGGCGTCGACCCCCGCCGTCCGCCGGCCCTGCCGGCCGAGCGCGCGGCCGAGCTGCCGGTGATCGTCATCGGATGCGGCGAGTCCGGGATCCTCGCTGGCATCCGCCTCAAACAGACCGGCATTCCTTTTACCATCGTGGAGAAGAACGCCGGGCCGGGCGGAACCTGGTGGGAGAACACCTATCCCGGCGCGCGCGTCGACGTCGCAAACCATTTCTATTGCTACAGCTTCGAACCCAACAACGACTGGACTCACTTCTTCGCCGAGCAGCACGAACTGCAGGACTATTTCACGCGGGTCATGGGCAAACACCGGCTGGCTGAGCACGTGCGCTGGCAGACCGAAGCCCTTTCGGCCGAGTGGGACGACGACGACGGCGTGTGGAATGTGTCACTGCGCCCCGCCGACGGCCGGACCAGCACCATGCGCGCTCGCGCCCTCATCACGGCGGTCGGTCAGCTGAACCGGCCCTACACACCGGAATTCGACGGTGCCGACACCTTCGTGGGTCCAGCGTTTCACTCCGCAGCCTGGGATCACTCCGTCGATCTGACGGGTAAGCGGGTGGCGCTGGTCGGCGCCGGCGCCAGCGGCTTTCAGATCGCGCCCGCGATCGCCGATCGTGTCGAGCACCTGACCGTCTTTCAGCGGACCGCGCAGTGGATGTTCCCCAACGCCATGTATCACGACGAGGTTGGCACCGGGATGCGCTGGGCTATGCGCCACCTGCCGTATTACGGTCGGTGGTACCGGTTTCTGGTGCTGTGGCCCGGCGCCGACAAGGGACTCGACGCCGCCCGCGGTGATCCGAACTATGCCGACCACGATTACGCCGTCAGCGACATCAACGCCGCCGCCCGAATGATGTTTACCCAGTGGATCACCAGCCAGGTCGGCGAGGACAGCGAACTGTTGAGCAAGGTGTTGCCCGACTATCCCGCCACCGGCAAACGGACGCTGCAGGACAACGGCAGCTGGCTGCAGACGTTGCAGCGGGACAACGTCGAGCTGGTGCGCACGCCGATTCAAAAGCTCACGCCTCGCGGCATCGTCACCGAAGACGGCGTGACGCACGACGTCGACGTCATCATCTACGCCACCGGATTCCGGCACACCGATGTGCTGTGGCCGCTGAAGGTCACCGGCCGCAACGGAATCGACCTCCACGAGATGTGGGGCAAACGGCCGTATGCGTACCTCGGCATCACCGTTCCGCAGTTCCCCAACTTCTTCATCATCTACGGGCCCGGGGCCCACCTCGCCCACGGGGGCAGCCTGATCTTTCAGTCCGAACTCCAGATGCGCTACATCGACCAGTGTCTCGAGCATCTGGCGACGACGAATGCGCACTCGCTGGAGCCGACCGCCGAGGCGGCCACCGCGTGGCACGAACGCACGCAGGCCGAGATCAAGAACATGGTGTGGTCGCACCCGGCGGTCAAACACTCCTACTTCAAGAACGCCGACGGGGAGATCCATACCGTCAGCCCGTGGCGGCTCTACGAGTACTGGTCCGCGGTCCGCGAGCCCGATTGGTCCCAATTCGTTCTGCGACAAGGAAAGTGATGCGCACGGTAGTCGTCGATGGGCCCCACAGCATTCGGGTCGAAACCCGCCCCGATCCGGCACTTCCCGGGTCCGGCGGGGCAATCGTCGAGGTCACCGCGGCCGGCATCTGCGGATCCGACCTGCACTTCTACGAAGGCGATTTTCCCCTCGGCGAGCCGATGCCACTCGGCCACGAAGCGGTGGGCACCGTCGTCGAAGTCGGGCCGGACGTGCGCTCCGTCGCCGTAGGGGATCAGGTGATGGTGTCGTCGGTGGCGGGGTGCGGCGCCTGCCCCGGCTGCGCCACCCGCGACCCGGTCATGTGTCACTCCGGCTTTCAGATTTTCGGCGGCGGGGTGCTCGACGGCGCCCAGGCCGACCTGCTCGCGGTCCCCGCCGCCGACTTTCAGCTGCTCAAGATCCCGGACGCAATCACCACCGAGCAGGCGCTGCTGCTCACCGACAACCTCGCCACCGGCTGGGCGGCGGCGCAGCGCGCTGACATTCCGTACGGCGGGACCGTGGCGGTCATCGGCCTGGGCGCCGTGGGCCTGTGCGCGCTGCGCAGCGCGCTGTTCCAGGGCGCCGCAAACGTTTTCGCTGTCGACCGCGTCGACGGCCGCCTCGAGCGGGCCGCCCGATGGGGAGCGACGCCGGTCAAGCCGCCGGCGGTGGAGGCGATCCTGGCCGCCACCGGCGGACGCGGCGCCGACGCGGTGATCGACGCCGTCGCCACGGACGCGTCGATGACCGACGCGCTAAACGCGGTGCGGCCCGGAGGCACCGTCTCCGTGGTCGGCGTGCACGATCTGCAGCCGTTTCCGTTCCCCGCCCTGGGCTGCCTGATCCGCAGTATCACCTTTCGCATGACCACGGCTCCGGTGCAGCGCACCTGGCCGGAGTTGATCCCACTCCTGCAGTCCGGCCGACTCGATGTCGATGGAATCTTCACCACGACCCTGCCCCTGGACGAGGCGGCCAAAGGCTACGCGACCGCGGCGTCGCGGTCCGGCGACGACGTGAAAGTCCTCTTGAAGCCCTAGATTCGCTCGCGGCGGACGTGGCGGGCCAGGTGACGCGCGGTCTTTACCGGCCCGCGCCGGCCCGGGGCCAGGCACATCACCGGCCAGCCGTGCGCGGCGGCCGCCGCGGCGAGCCCCGAGCGCGGGTTCACCGGTCGCGGACAGCCGACGAGTGACATCGACGCCGCATCCTCGTCGCCGTCGGCATAGAAGTAACTTCGTTGCACCGCAACGGCATTGTCGGCGCAGAACTGTTGCACCGCGTCGGCCTTCGTCGTCCCCCACACGATCGGTTTGACGATTCCGCCCGTCAGGCGCCCGTGCGCGTCGAGCTCGAAGTGGTTGCACTGCACGTTGGCAATGCCGAGGAAGCGTGCGACGGGCAGCGCCTGGATCGACAGCGCCGACGAACTCAGCACGACGGTATGCCCGCGGTCCTGGTGGGTCTGCACGATGTCGTGCATGTGGGCGTACAGCCGCGAGGCGACCCGTTCGACGAACAGCCGCTCACCCAACTCGTCGAGGTTGGCGAGGGACTCGCCGCGCAGATAACCCGCGGCCCGCACGATCAGGTGCTCGAACTCGAGACGACCGAATCGGTACCGCAGCGCGGCCTCGAACACCCCGAGCAACTCCCCGATCCCGGCTTGCCGACGACGGATTCGGTCACCGACGTGCACCGCCGCCGTGAAGCCGTCGACCAAGGTGCCGTCGAGGTCGAAGAACGCGCCGATGCCGGGTCCGGACGGACTCGCCCCGATTTCCGCGAGGGCATCCGCGGGGGAGAGTCTCGACATGATCGGTATCACCGGGTTGCCGTGATGTACTGCGAGTGCATGAAGCTGTCGATCTTGACGTCGACCTCCGGCGGGGCCATCCCGTAGCCGGCCTGCAGCTCCAACGTGTTGCGGACGGGTTCGACGGCCCATCCGTGCGCGGCCAGCCGTTCGGCGGGCTCGGTCTCGGGCTCATAGGTGAGCGCGGAGAAGTCCACGTCGCCCGACATACTGACCCCCGGGTGGTCCGCTTCCAGGGCGGCGAGTTGCTCGCGGTCCAAGCGTGACCCCAAGGCGCCGATCGCAATTCGGCTGCCCGGCGCACTAAGCCCGCTGATCCGGGTGAAGAGCGTATTCTGGGCGTCGTCAGTCAGGTAGGGCAACACTCCCTCGACCGACCAGGCGCTGGGGCGTTCCACGTCAAAGCCGGCCGCCTCCAACGCCCTCGACCAGTCGGTGCGCAAGTCGGCGGCCACCTCGACCCTGCGGGCCTTGGGTTCGGCGCCGCGCTCGGCTAGCACCCGCGCCTTGAATTCCAGGACCTTCGGTAGGTCGACCTCGAAAACCGTTGTTTCTTGCGGCCATTCGAGGCGATATGCCCGGGAGTCCAATCCGGCGGCCACGATCACCGCCTGCCGTATGCCGGCGTCACCGGCGGACGTGAAGAAGTCGTCGAAAAAGCGGGTCTGCACGCCGTAGAGGCGGGGAAACGCGGTTTCGGCCTCCGATGTCCCCGGCTTGGCGAGCGCGCCCGCGAGATACGGGTCCTGTGAGGCCGCGATGAAGAGCTTGGCGTACTCGTCGCGCACCAGTGGCTGCGGGCTCACGGCGTGCAACGCGCGCCAACCCGCCACGAGCAGGGCGGTGTAGCCGACGCTGCTGACGATGTCCCAGTGGTCGTCGTCGGCGCGAAGCGACCCGAATTCGGGTGTCGTGCTCAATTCGGCCCTCCCGTCAATCTTCGCCGAGCACAGTCGACATCACCAAAGTACCCGCAGTGGCGACGTCAAGCCTCCAGAATCACCGTCACCGGGCCGTCGTTCACCAATTCGACCTGCATGTTCGCGCCGAACACGCCGGTCTGTACGTCGGCGCCCAGCGCGCGCAATGCCTGCGCGAACGCAGCGACCAGCGGCTCGGCGACCGCACCGGGAGCGGCCGCGTTCCACGACGGCCGGCGACCTTTCGCGGTGTCGGCATACAGGGTGAACTGGCTGACGACCAGGATCGGGGCGTTCACGTCCGCTGCGGACCGTTCGTTGGCGAGAATCCTTAGAGTCCACAGCTTTTCGGCGAGCCGCCGCGCCTTGTCGGAATCGTCGCTGTGGGTGACACCGACGAACGCGAGCAGGCCCTGCCCGTCGGGCCGGATGGCGCCCATCACCTCGCCGTCGACGGACACCGCCGCCGACGAGACCCGTTGCACCAAAACCCGCATGGGCCTCGATGCTGCCAGGTCGGCTGGGTAGGCTCGGTGGGTGTCTGTGCTCGTCGCGTTTTCCGTCACCCCGCTGGGCGTAGGCGAGGGGGTCGGCGAGATCGTTGCCGAAGCGGTTCGGGTCGTCCGCGAGTCCGGCCTGCCCAACGAGACGGATTCGATGTTCACCGTGATCGAGGGCGACACCTGGGAAGAGGTGATGGGCGTCGTGCGGCGCGCGGTCGAAGCCGTGGCCGCGCGTGCCCCCCGGGTCAGCACGGTGATCAAGGTGGATTGGCGGGCGGGGGTCGACGACGCGATGACGCAGAAGGTCGCGTCGGTCGAGCGTTACCTGTCCAACGGGTAGCCCCGGACCGCGTCCCGGAAGGCCCGTTCCGCCGCGTCCCCGTGGACCGCGAACACCACCTTCTCCAGCGAGCTCGCCTGGTGCTGCCGGACAGCGTCGACCATGAGGCGTGCGGCGTCCTCGATCGGGAAGCCATCAACCCCGGTGCCGAGCGCGACCAGCGCCAGCGAGCGGCAACCGAGCTCGTCGGCCTTTTGCAGGGTGGACCGGGTGGCCCAGGTGATGATCTCGGCCGAGGTCGGGCCGCCGAGTTCCATTGTCGCCGCGTGGATCACGTAGCGCGCCGGCATGTCGCCGCCGTGGTTTCGACCGCCTCCCCGAGCCCGATCGGCGCCTTCTCGCTCGATTCGCGTTGCACCTCCGGACCGCCGGCTTTCGAGATTGTCGCCGCTAGTGCACAACTAAGCCGTCGGCGTGCCGCAGCTGGGTATTGGCGGCGTCGGTGATCGCGTCAACTTCGAGCTTGGTCACGTCGGCCTGCAGTACCTCCAACTCGGTCATCGGCATATTGTCTCGCGAGGCGGGAATAGTTGTGGGTCGCATTGACCTCATGCATGAGCTTGGGGACGCGGGAGTTCAAATGCCCCTAGCCGCCACCCGGCACCTGGGATAGCTTGACGCGAGGTCGAATTACAGGAGGCAGTCATGGTTCGTCACCCCGCTTCAGCCCCAGTGCGAATCGCATGACCGGCGAAGCCCCCACCGGCGGTGGCGACGGCACGGCGGATGAAGCTCGGGGAGCAGGCGGCGCCGGCGGGGCTGGTGGTGCCGGGGGAGCAGGCGGCGCCGGTGGGGCCGGTGGGGCCGGTGGGGCGGGCGGAGCAGGGGGAGCCGGCGGTCGAGGCGGCGACGGCGGGGCCGGTGGCTCAGGCGGGGCGCCCGGGGCTGGCGGCGAGCCCGGCGAGGGTGGGCAGGGTGGCCGTGGCGGCGAGCCGGGCCGCGGCGGACAATCCGGGCAGCCGGGCCAACCTGGGCAGCCCGGCCAACCTGGGCAGCCCGGCCGCTAAGTGCACGATGGTTGCCTGGTGGGCTCGAGCGCATAGAGTCGCCGCTCACCTGGCACGTCCATGAGTGCGGGTTAGTGGCGCCCGGCTAATTTGCGCCGCAACATGTTGCGGTATCGCGCGATGTTGCGGTATCGCGCGCCGTCGACGAATCGATCGGCACATTACGTCGCAAAACTAACGATGAGCTGGGGCGCGGATGATCGCCAAGCGACCTCGACAGGGGCACCCGGGGCTGGCGTGAACGTTCGTTGAAAGACGCGGATGCTTTGCTGGATCGCGCTAACGTTTTTGTCCTTACGTGGCGGCGGGTCCTCGACCGGCGGCGGCACCGACGCCCGGGGCGGGGGCGGCGACCCATACACCTACCAAAACGGATCCGCCACCGGCGGCAATGGCGCGAATGGCGGCGACAGCTCGGGACCAGGCCTCAAGGGCGGCAACGGCGGCGGCAACGGCGGCGGCAACGGCGGCGGCAACGCCTACCTACCATCGCCGCCGATCATTGGTACCGGCGGGGCCGGTGGGACCGGCGGGAGCGGCCCTGGCGGCCTTGGTTCCGGCGGCTCCACCGGCATCGTCGGAATGTCATAGCGAGTCGCCTGGCAGGGGACCGGCGGCCATCGACTTCTGCCCGCAGCGTGGGCTACTCAGCCACGCGGCTGGGAGGCGCACGGGAGCCTGTGCGTTGATGCGCCGGTGCCGGCGCCTCGGACATCAACCCCCAGGAATCGCACCAGTAGTCTCATCCGGGTGAGCGCACGCGCGGGCATCGTCGTCACCGGAACCGAGGTCCTCACCGGACGGGTCCAAGACGCGAACGGCCCCTGGATCGCCGACCGTCTCCTGGAGTTGGGCATCGAGCTGGCCCACATCACCATCTGCGGCGACCGCCCCGCCGACATCGAGGCGCAGCTGCGCTTCCTGGCGGACGAGGATGTGGACCTGATCGTCACCAGCGGCGGCCTGGGGCCGACGGCCGACGACATGACCGTCGAGGTCGTGGCGCGCTTCTGCGGCCGCGAACTGGTCCTGGACACCGAGACCGAGAGCAAGATCGCCAACATCCTCAAGAAACTGATGGCGCACTTCGACGAGAAAAACTTCGACGCGGTGCGCGCCGCCAACCGCAAGCAGGCGATGATCCCAAAAGGGGCCGAGGTGCTCGACCCGGTGGGCACCGCCCCAGGCGTGGTGGTGCCCGGGAAACCGACGGTGATCGTGCTTCCCGGACCGCCGCGCGAGCTGCAGCCCATGTGGCGCAGGGCGATCGAAACCTCGGCGGCGCAGCAGGCGATCGCCGGCCGAACCCTCTACCAGCAGAAGACGATTCGTATGTTCGGGCTGCCCGAGTCGGGGCTGGCCGAAAGCCTGCGTCACGCCGAGAAGTCCATCTCCGGCTTCGCCGACCTCGAGATCACCACCTGCCTGCGGCGCGGCGAGGTCGAAATGGTCACGCGCTACGAACCGCACGCCGCGGACACCTATGCGCGGCTGAGCCGTTTCCTGCGCGAAAAGCACGGAGGGCAGATCTACTCCGAAGACGGCTCGCGCGTCGACGATCAGGTCGCACAGCTACTGGCCGGGCGCCGGATAGCGACGGCGGAATCCTGCACCGCGGGGCTGCTGGCGGCGCGGCTGACCGACCGCGCCGGCTCGTCCGACTACGTGATGGGCGGTGTGGTGGCCTATTCCAACGAGGCCAAAGCGAACCTGCTCGGTGTCGACGCGGTCTTGATCGAGACACACGGCGCCGTGTCCGAGCCGGTGGCCGAAGCGATGGCGCAAGGGGCGCTGCAGCGCTTCGGCGCCGATACCGCCGTCGCGATCACCGGGATCGCCGGCCCGGGCGGGGGAACACCGGAAAAGCCCGTCGGCACAGTCTGTTTCACCGTGATGCTGGCCGACGGGCGCGCCGACACCCGGACACTGCGCCTGCCCGGGAACCGCTCGGACGTTCGGGAGCGCTCGACGACGGTGGCCATGCACCTGCTCCGGCGCCTGCTTGGCGACAGGTAGCGCCGAGCGTCACGCCAGCGTGGCAGCGGCGGCCCGGCGTCACGCTGACGTGACGCTCGGCGGCGGGGCCCGACTAGCTCACCTTGCTTCCGTTGGCAGGAAGGCGCTCTCCGCGGTGCCGAAACGAATCCCCGTGGCGTCCTTGCCAACTAACGTCAGCACCGCAACGGCGATCAGCACCGGCACGATCGTCGCCGCCAACGCGAAGGGATAGCCGTGCGACTCGGCCAGGCGTTCCTGGATGGGTAAGTTGAACGCCGCCAACAGGTTTCCGAGTTGGTAGGTCACGCCGGGGTAAAGGCCGCGGATGGCGTCCGGTGACATCTCGCTCAGGTGAGCGGGGATCACACCCCACGCGCCCTGCACACAGATCTGCATCAGGAACGAGCCCAGGCACAACATCGCCGCGCTGCGCGAATAAGCGAACAGCGGCACGATCGGCAATGCCAGCACCGCACAGAAAACGACGGTGTAGCGGCGGCTGAACCGCTGTGACTGGGTGCCGAAGAACAGCCCGCCGGCGATGGCGCCGAGGTTGTAGACCACCACGATCCATTTGGCGGTCGCGCTGGGCAGGCCGGCGCCCTGGTTGGCGGTCGCGGTCAGGAAGGTTGGGTAAACGTCCTGGGTGCCGTGGCTCATCCAGTTGAAAGCCGTCATCAGCAGCACCAGATAAAAAAAGCGGCGGACGATCGCGGCGTCGCGCAGCACGTCACGGATTCTGGTCTTGGTGATCCGCATTCGATCCTGCGCGGCTTCCCACACTTCGGATTCCTCTACGCGGTAGCGGATGATCAGGCTGATCAGCGCGGGGATGATGCTCAGACCGAACAACCAGCGCCACGAGAACCCCAGCCAGTTCATCACCACCAGTGATGCCAGGGTGGCCAGCAGATAGCCGAATGCGTAGCCCTCCTGCAGCAGCCCGGAGAAGAAGCCGCGCCGCTCGGCGGGAACCTTCTCCATGGCCAGCGCGGCGCCCAGCCCCCACTCGCCGCCCATGCCGATGCCATAGAGCAACCGCAGGATTACCAGCACGGTGAAGTTGGGCGCGAACGCGCACAGGAATCCGACTACCGAGTAGAACGCCACGTCGACCATCAGCGGGAGTCGTCGGCCGACACGATCGGCCCATAGCCCGAATATCAGGGCGCCCACCGGACGCATGGCCAGGGTGGCGGTGGTGACGAACGCGACCTCGGTCTTGCTGTGGTGGAAGGTCTTTGCGATGTCGGCGTAAACCAGCACCACGATGAAGTAGTCGAAGGCGTCCATCGTCCAGCCCAAGAACGCCGCGATGAACGAGTTCCGCTGATCGGCGGTGATCCGTTGCGTTGTCACTTCAGCATCGTGCAGTACCGGGCGCGATGGCGCGAGAGTAAGTTCCGGAGACATGCGAATCATCGACGCCGACGGACATGTCGCCGAGAACTCGTCCCTGGCGATCGAAGCGATGAAGCGCTGGCCGCAATACGTCAAGCCCGCCGCCGACGGCAGCCGGTTGACCTTCGAGGGCCGCAACTATCCGGAGGATCAAGGCCCGGGCGCGGGCTGTCCCCCTGAGCACGGGATCAGCAAGGCGCCGGATATCCGATGCCGGTCGACCGAAGGCGTGCTTGCGGACGCCGATCGCGATCACATCGACACGATGGTGCTCTACCCCAGCCTCGGCCTGTGCACGCCCACCCTCGAGGACCCCGAGTTCGCCGCTGGATTCGCGAGGCTATACAACCAGTGGATCGCCGATTACTGCGCCCCGTCCGGCGGCCGACTGAAAGGCGTCGCCGTCACACCCATCGAACACGGCCCGGCGGCCATCGACATCATGACCGAAGCCAGAGAGCTCGGGCTGGTCGCGACGCTCGTCCCGCCGGCACTGAAGACCCGCAACCTCGACCACCCCGACCTCGACCCGTTCTACGCCGCCGCGGTCGACCTCGGGATGCCGCTCGGCATTCACGGCGCCCCCGGCGTCCACCTGCCGAAGATCGGCGTGGACCGCTTCACCAATTACATTCAGGTGCACTGCATCAGCTTTCCGTTCGACCAGATGACGGCGATGACCGCGCTCGTCTCCGGGGGCGTCTTCGAGCGGCATCCGGCGTTGCGGGTGGCCTTCCTCGAGGCGGGTGCCGGCTGGGTTCCGTTCTTCATCGACCGCCTGCACGAGCATTACGAGAAACGGGGGGAATGGGTCGAGCGCGGGTGGCGCCGCGACCCGCACGAGTATCTGGCCGCGGGCAACATCTGGGTGACGTGCGAGCCGGAGGAGCCGATCCTGCCCGGCGTGATCGACGTGCTCGGCGCCGATTTCATCATGTTCGCCAGCGATTACCCGCACTGGGACGGCGAATGGCCGGAGAGCACCAAGCATCTGCGCACCCGCACGGACCTCAGCGAGGAGGCCCGCGAAAAAATCGGCGGGCGCAACGCGCAACGCTTCTACGCGTTGACCTAGTTCCGGTGGCAGGATCTGTCGACATGGGTCCTTTTCTGCTTCGGGCGGCACTGACGGGATTGGCACTGTGGCTGGTCACCCTGTTCGTGCACGGGATGAGCTTCGTGGGCGGCGACACGAAGCTCGCGCGGGCCGGCATCATCCTCGTCGTCGCGGTGATCTTCGGTTTGGTCAACGCCTTCGTCAAACCCGTTGTCCAGATCCTGTCGATCCCGCTGTACATCGTGACGCTGGGCCTGTTTCACATCGTCGTCAACGCGCTGATGCTGTGGATCACCGCCTGGATCACCGATCACACCACCCACTGGGGCCTGCACATCGACCATTTCTGGTGGACCGCGATCTGGGCCGCGATCATGCTGTCGATCGTGAGCTGGGTGCTTTCGCTGTTGGTTCGTGACGTGAGCCGCCGCACCCGTTAGCGGGCCTGCCACCGCGGCGGGCGCTTCTCGGCGAAGGCGCGGGGCCCCTCCTTGGCGTCATCGGTCTCGAAAATGCGGTCGCTGTGCCGGGTCTCGTTGTCGTACGCCGCTTCCAGGTCGAGCGCCAAACCCTCGACCGCCGACTGCTTCGTCGCGGACACCGCCAGCGGCGCGTTGGCCGCGATTCGCTCGGCGTAGTCGTACGCCGTCTCCATCAGACGGTCGGCCGGGACCACCCGGTTGATCAGCCCCATGGCCAGCGCCCGCTCCGCGTCGACCATGTCGGCGGTCAGCAGCAGTTCCATCGCCAGCGGATAAGGCATTTGACGCGGCAGCCGCACGGTGGTGCCGCCGCCGGCGAACAGGCCGCGCTTCGGCTCCATCACCGCGAACCGTGCCTCGGGGACAGCGACCCGGATGTCCGTGCACGTCAGCATCTCGAACCCGCCCGCGACGCAGGTGCCGTTCACCGCCGCGACGATCGGCTTGTAGACCGGGAACCGGTGCAGGACGGCGTGGATGGCGTCCACCTTGTCCCACCTCTCGGGTTGGGGGAGCTCACCGGTCAGTTCCGGGATGAACTTCTTGAGGTCGGCGCCGGTGCAGAAGTCCGGGCCGACGCCGGTGACCACCGCCACCCAGGCATCGGCGTCGTCGCGGAAGGCCGCCCACGCGTGGGCCAGGTCGCGGAAGTGTTCCATGTCCAGCGAGTTGCGGGTCTCGGGACGGTTGATCGTGATGGTCGCGACGTGCGCGTCCAGGGTGTAGTCGATGCTCAGGGCCCGGCCTCCTTGACCAGGCGCACGACGTCGCGCGCGCACCCCCAGGACAACGTCACGCCATTGCCGCCGTGGCCGTAGTTGTGGACGCAGCGAGCTCGCCCGAGCGGCTGCGCCTCGACTCGCACCGACGGACGGCCGGGCCGCAGGCCGGTGATCGTCTCGATCACCTCGGCGTCACCCAGCCGCGGCTCGATTCGCCGGCATCGCTGCAGAATGCGCTCGCTGATCTCGGGGTCCGGGGTGGTGTCCCATCGGTCGGGGATGCTGATGCCCCCGCAGACCACGCGCTGGGGGTGGGGAAAGTAGCAGACCCATTCCGGGTCGTCATGCATTTCCACAAACAGTTCCCGAAGGCCGGGATTGGTTAGGACGACATGCTGCCCGAACAGCGGCCGCACCGTGTCGTCGCCGGTCAGTGCGCCCGCGCCCAGGCCGGCGCAGTTGACCACTGTCGGGGCGGCGTCGGCGGCCTCCGCCAGCGACCGCACCGAGCGTGGCTCGATGTCGCAGCCGGCTGCGCTCAGCCGCCTCGTCAGGTAGTCGAGATAGTGCGGCATGTCGATCATGGGCACGGTGGCGCGAAGTCCCGCCTCGAAGCCCTCGGGTAGGTCGGCGGGGTCGGCCGGGCACAGGTCGGGGATCAGCCCGGCCCGGGTCTCCAGGGCCGACATCGCCTCGGCCGCGTTAGAGTCCCCGACGATCAACGCCGGGGCCAAGCGCACCCCGCTGTCGGGGTCATCGGCCAGTTCGCGAAAAACGTGCAGCGAGTGTTCGCTCCACTCCAGCGTCTGGGCGGACACCGGGCGCGGCGGCGCCCATACCGCACCGGCCACCGCCGAGGTCGTCTGCCTTTGCGTGGCGGCGGCCCACACCCGCACGGACCAGCCCGCTTCGGCCAGGCGCACGGCCGACGTCAATCCGCTGACGCCGGCACCGATCACGACAACCTGTTGCGCGCTGGCCACGGCGTCAGACCATCAGGAATGGGGGGCTTGCTGTCCGTTCCCACCCAGCAGGCCATTGAGAATGCCGAGGGTGCCTTGCACGCCCGGGGGCGGTACGGTCGGGGGAGGACTGGCGTCGGGAGTCAGTTGCCAGGGCTGGCAGCCCGACGTCTTGAACGCCTTGTCCGTCGGCTCGATCTGCACGACCTGCGACTTCTTGCTCAAGGAATTGTCGATGAGGGCGCCGTCGGGGTTGCCCGTCCGCTTCCAGTAACACGTGCCGCTACCCACGGGTCCCGCCGTGCTGTAGATGCCCGGCGCGATGTCGGTACCCACTGCGTAGATGCCGTCTTTGTCCATGGTCGTCTTGGGCGAACCCGCCGAGGCCGCGGGAGACGGAGACGCCGAGGGTGAATCGGACGGTGACGCCGCCGGTGCCGGCGAGGCAGCCGGCGAAGGAGAGGCAGCCGGCGACGGTGACGGCGTCGGCTCCGGATCCGCGCCGGCGATACCCGCCGACGCGGCCCAGCCCGCGACAACTAGCCCCGCGACGGCAAGCCGTGCGGCGACGGGTGCTGACGTGGACCACATAGCACCTCAGCGTACCGGTCTGAGCAGCCCCGGTGCACATTCCGGTGAACCTGGCGCGAAGGCGTCAGACGGCTCCTAACCGGGTATTCGAGGCGAATGCTCTGGCTGGCCGTGGTGCTCGTCGTGGTGGGCAGCCTCGGCGTCGCGCTCAACAAGGACGCCGGTCGCGACGACCGGTTGACAGCCGTCGGGTCGATGTTCGTGCTGGCCGCGGTGCTGGCGGGCTGCGGCGCCGTCTTGGCGCTCATCGCCGCGTCCGTCTGAGTCGGGCGATCGGCCTACGCCAAGCGCCGCACCTTGCCGGCGTAACCCAGCGCGTGCTCATACGTCTTGAGATTGTCGCGCGAGATCTTCGCGTGCACTGGGCGTTCGAGGAAGAACCGTAGCAGCGGATTGTAGGCGTGATAGGTCTCATGGAAGGTGAGGACGGTGGTCCCGTCCGGCTGCTCCTCGAGTCGGTGATAGCCCTCGGCGCGGGACCACAGCGGCGCCCCGACGGCCACGTAGCGCGACAGCTCGTTGATCTTGGCTTCGGTCACGGTCTCCCAGGACCGGGCCCTGCCCCCGGAGAGCAGGTACCTGGGCACTTCGTAGACGCAGGTGCGGACCAGGCCCTCACCCGCCTCGTCGCCCTCGTTGAGGATCTCCATGCTGCCCGAAGGCCACGTCAGCACCCGCGGGCGTGGTGCGTTCGGCGGCACCGGCGGATGAAGCACCCGCCACACCCTCCTCGGCGGCGCGTCGACATGGAATCGCACGGTGTAGGACTGCATCAGCTTTCTCCCCAGCTGTCCCAGAAGGTGACGGTCTCCGCTGGCGGCCGCGCGGCCGGCCGGAAATCGGTTCCGACCGTGTAAGCCACCGGGAACAGCGCGGCCTGCGTGACCGTGGCCGGGATGCCGAGCAGCTCGGCCACCTCGCGTTCCTTGGCCAAATGCATTGTGGTCCAGACGGATCCCAAACCCCGCGAGCGCAGGGCAAGCATGAAGCTCCACCCGGCCGGGATGATCGACGCCCAGGCCGACGCGGCGGTCAGCAGGTTACTGCCGTCGAACCGACGCTGCAGGCAGGGGATGACGTGCACGGGTACCCGGCCCAACGTCTCGGTCAAGGCCAAAGCGCCGGCGTAGACGCGCCGGGTCTGCGGATCCGCGGCGGTTTCGGCGGCCAGCGCAAGATATTGATCACCGATGCTCCGGTAGATGTCGCCGATGGCGGCGCGCTTGTCGGCGTCGGTGATCACCAGCCAGCGCCAGTCCTGCGCGTTGCTGGCCGTCGGCGCCTGCATCGCCAGCCGGATGCACTCGAGTATCACGTCGCGACCGACCGGCCGGTTGAGGTCAAGGCGTTTGCGCACCGCGCGGGTGGTGGTGAGCAACTCGTCGACCGAAGCGATATCCATGCCGTCCTTCCGCCGCCTGCTCACAAATCGATCGCGCAGGACTGATCCACACCCAGCACCGTCAGGGAACGCCCAAGGCCGAGAAAGACGGCGACGCACAGCGTCAGGTCCAGAATCTCCTCGTCGGAGAACAACTCCCGCAGCCGCTCGAAGAAAGCGTCGTCCATCGACTCGTGGTCGGTCGCGAAGCGTTCGGCGTACTCGATGGCCAGCCGCTGGCGCGGCGTGTACCCCGGGTAGCTAGCGTATGCGGCGACGTTCTCGTAGAGCTCCGAGGGCACCCCGGCATCCAGTACCGACTGGGCACGAAATCCCGAACATGCGACGCAGTCGTTGATCTGGGCGATTCGCATCCTGGCCAGCTCCCGCTCGTCGGGCGGCAGGATGCTTTGCTGGTAAGCGCCGCGGATCATCCGCTCGACCATGCCACCGAGCTGCGGCCGTAGCGTCCAGATCATGGCGGCTTCGCCGCCGGGGCCATCCGGCACGTTGAGTCGGGCCATCCGTGAACTCCTGCCCCGCGGAAGACAATTACCGAGTCGAGGTAACCAGACGCCGAACTCCGTTGTCCAGGTCGACCGCCCCGCCTCATCGTGCAGATGTGCAACGCGATTGAAATCGGGAAACGGTCGGGGTTACCGTGCCTGGGAGATAGGGCGTTCATGGCGGGGTGCCCCAAATAGGAGGTCTCGGCGTGCTGTTCATGCACGAGGTGCACAAGGTGCGCGGGCGCCACGAAGACGAGTTCGAGGCCGCATTCCGACACGGCTGGATGCCCACGCTCGCCGAGGGCGACGAGGCGCGGTTGTTGTGGTACACGAACCAGGCGCACGGCAGCGGCCCCGCCTACACCGTGATCACCATTACCGCGGTGCGCGACGGAGCAGCGTGGGAACGCCTGACCGCACGGGCCCAGCAGGGCGACCTCCAGGAGTGGATGCGCGGGGTGGAGGCGCTCCGCCACGGGGTCGACGCGAAGCTGCTGGTACCGCTCCCGTGGTCGCCACTGCTGGAAGTGGACTTCGATGAGGTGCCGGTCGATGGGCGAGAGCACGAAATGAGCCTCTACATGGAAGACACCATGTGGCCCTACGAGGACAAGTTCGAGGAATACATCGTCAGGTGCGGTGACGTGTACGCCAGGAGCCTCGAACACCAGTCGTCGATGCTGACGATGCACGCCGCATTCCAGCCCGCGCTAGGCAGTCACGTACGCCGTGAGGTGATCCTGATGCAGCGCATCAGCAAGCCGGAGGCGCTGCTCGACCTGCTGCGAACCCACATCCCCGCTGAGTACCGCGCCCCAGGCACCTGGATGTACGACGCCCTGGACTTGCGCGATCAATGGACCAGCCGGCTGCTGCGCACGTCGGTGTGGTCACCGCTGCACTGAGCTCGACTCCCGGCTCAGAGCCTGCGCTGCCTCGCGGACCATATCGGCGACAATATCGACGGCGGGTCGGACTTGCCGGATGCGGCCCCCACCCTCGCCGACGAGGATGGCGGCGGTGTCGAAATCCTCTGTGCTCGGCGGGCCAATCCTGCTGCCGCACAATGTCATACACCCGGGCGCGAAAGGTGCAAACGGTTGCGGCGCGCGTTGCTTCGGCTTGCCACCCGCACGGCGAAGGATTAGTCAAGGCCTGACGCGTCAGTCCCCGAACGTCCCGGTGAATTGGGCCTGTCCCGACGTGGCGCGCGCGATCGCCTGCGCCGCTTGCGGACCGGCAAGTCCCGGCGGCAGCTGGAACGTGGCGGGCAGCTGATACAGGGTGAACCGGTAATGGTGGGGCCCCGAGCCGGCGGGCGGGCAGGGTCCGCTGTAGCCGGCCTGGCCCGCCGAGTTCGGCAGGCTGCTGGCCCCAGCCGGGGTCTGTCCATCCGCGGTGCTCCCGGGGCCGGGTGGGATACCCACCACGACCCAGTGGACATAGGGGCCGTGGGGGGCGTCCGGGTCGTCGACGACGAGTGCCGCGCCCAGTGGCGCCGACCAGGTCAGCGGAGGCGCGATGTTGGCGCCCTTGCACGTGTACTGCACGGGGATCGGCGCGCCGTCGGCGAACGCGGGACTGCCGATCGTCAGGGGGCCGTCGGCCGGCGCCTGCGCGATGGTCCGACCGAGTGTCGTCACTTTCGGTGTGAGCGGAGCCGTCGTCCGGCCGCCACCCTTGCCAGCGCAGCCAGCGCAGCCGGCCGCTGCCAGCACCACTGCCAGCGCCGTGACCGCGGTGCGCCGACGTGTACCTGCGATCGTCGATTTCATAGGGAAAGTGTCGCCGACGGCGGTGCGAGATGAAAGACGTTTCCTGGTGCGGGTTAGCGCCTAGACCGTACCGTTTTTCACTTCCAGCACCCGCTTGCGCAAGCCCTTGGTGGCCGTGTCCATCAGACTCTTGGTCCCCCGCCTGACCAGGAATCCCGGGACCGGCATCAGGAGATCCAGGGTGAGATCGAACCGGACGCGGGTCGAACCCCCGTCGGGGGTCAGCGTGTACCGACCCTCCTGCGCGCGCTGCTGGTTGGCGCTTTCCAGCGTCCAGCTCACACCGTCGTCGTGGACCGTGTAACAGAGCACCTGCTCCTCGGTGAAGCCGATGAGTTTGACGATCTGACGGGATTTCATCGGTCGGCCCTGGCCGTCCCGCTCGAGGATGTCGACCGTTTGGTGCACCGAGGACCATTCGGGCAACGACTCCAGATCGAACAACACATCCATGACCTCATCGGGTGTCGCCTCGATGAGGACTTCGCGGGACTCGGTGACAGCCATGGTAGGAAACATAGCCGCTGCGGCGGCGCTCGAAACGACCCGCGATCTGCCGGCCGGCTTACGGCACCAGCACGACCTTGCCGATGTTTTCCCGCGCGGCCAGGATCCGGTGGGCCTCGGGCGCTTCGGCGAACGGCACCGCCGCGTGAACGATGGGGGAGATGGTCCCGTCGTACAGGGCTTCGGTCAGCGGCGAGATCCATGGCGCGAGCGTGCCGCGGTCGTCCCACAGGCGCAGCATGTTGAGGCCGATCACGGCCTTGGACTCCGAGAGCTGGTCGATCAGGTTGAATCCGCGCAGCATCGCCAGCGCGTGCGGTGCGGCCGCGCGCAGCGACCGCTTCTCGCCGTGTTGCAGGTTCGAAATGCCGTACGCCACAAGCCTTCCGCCGGGACGGAGCAGACCATAGGATCGGCGCAGCGATGTGCCGCCGAGTGCGTCGAGCACGAGGTCGTAGGGGCCGAGGCCCTTCCACCAGCCGTCGCGTCGGTAGTCGATGGCGCGGTCCACGCCCAGCTCGGCCAGTTTCCGGTGCTTCCCGGGCGACGCGGTGCCGTGCACCTCGGCCCCGGCGGCTTTGGCGAACTGGATGGCCGCGATCCCGACGCCACCGGCCGCGGCGTGCACCAGCACCCGTTCGCCGGCGCGCAGCGACCCGTAGCCGTGCAGCGCCGCCCACGCGGTCGCGTAGTTGACGGGGACCGCGGCGCCCTGTTCGAAGCCCATGGCGTCCGGAAGCTGCACGGAATCGGCGGCCGCGACGTTGACGGTCTCGGCGTAGCCGCCGAACCGCGTGCCGGCCAGCACTCGTTCGCCGACCCGCGCCGGGTCGAGGCCGGCGCCGACGGCAACGACGGTGCCGGCGACTTCGTAGCCGACCACCGCCGGCAGTTTCGGTGCGTCGGGATACAGGCCGACGCGGGCCATGTGATCGGCAAAGTTGACTCCCGCGGCGCGGACGGCGACCTGCAGCTGCCCCGGGCCCGGCGGCGGCGGGTCCGGCCGCTGCTGCACCCGCAAAACCGAGGGATCGCCGTGCTTGGTGATGACTACTGCGCGCACCCGCTGATGGTCGCACACCGCGGAAGTGCGGCTACTTTCCTCTGTGTGCATTACACATGGGAACGGCTGGCCGATCGCGCGCATCGCTGTCGGCTGCCGTTCTGCGACGTCACGGTGGGGCTGGTGTGGGGGCGGACCGGGGCGCTGCTCGTCGACACCGGCACGACGCTCGCCGAAGCGGCGGCGATCGACGCCGACGTCCGCCGGATCGCGGGACGTGCAGCGACGCATGTTGTGCTGACGCACAAGCACTTCGATCATGTGCTGGGTTCGTCGGTGTTCGCCGACGCCGAGGTGTATTGCGCACCGGAGGTTGTCGGCTACCTGACGTCGGCGACCGACCAGCTTCGCGACGACGCGCTGAGCCACGGCGCGGACGCCGCGGAGATCGACCGGGCGATCGCGGCCTTGCGCCCTCCGCGGCGCGGCACCTACCACGCCGTCGTCGACCTCGGCGACCGCGCCGTCACGATCTCCCACCCAGGCCGCGGCCACACCTCGTCGGACTTGGTGGTGGTGGCGCCCGCGGTGGACCCTGGAATGGAAGACGCCGGCCCGGTCGTGATGTTCACCGGTGACCTCGTCGAGGAGTCCGCCGACCCGGCGATCGACGCCGCCTCCGACGTGGCGGCCTGGCCGGCGACCCTGGATCGGGTGCTGGCCATCGGCGGGCCCGACGCCGTCTATGTGCCGGGCCACGGCAACGTCGTCGACGCGGCCTTCGTCCGTCGGCAGCGGGACTGGTTGAGGGAACAAGGCCGGAAGCCGCGGAGCACGGTCTGACAACGGTTTTGGCTCGGGTCTTTTGACCCCTGATCGAACGGTAGTCGCCAGGGATAGACTCACGAGCAGCGAAATCGTGCTGCAGAGGAGCGTAAGCCAATGGCCATCATCGACACGGACACCGAGGTCCGGACATCGTTCGAAGACGACGTCGCTGCCACGCAGCGATACTTCGACGGCTCGCGCTTCGAAGGCATCACCCGCCTATACACAGCCCGCCAGGTGGTGGAGCAACGCGGCACCATCCCCACCGACTACACCGTGGCGCGCGACGCGGCGGCCGCGTTCTACGAGCGGCTGCGCGAGCTGTTCGCGGCGAAGAAGAGCGTCACGACCTTCGGTCCGTACTCGCCCGGGCAGGCCGTCAGCATGAAGCGGATGGGCATCGAGGGCATCTACCTCGGCGGTTGGGCGACCTCGGCGAAGGGCTCGACCACCGAGGACCCCGGCCCCGACCTCGCCAGCTACCCGCTCAGCCAGGTGCCCGACGACGCCGCGGTGCTGGTGCGAGCCCTGCTCACCGCCGACCGCAACCAGCAGTACCAGCGCCTGCACATGAGCGAACGGCAGCGCGCCACCACCCCGGCGTACGACTACCGGCCGTTCATCATCGCCGACGCCGACACCGGGCACGGCGGCGACCCGCACGTACGCAACCTGATCCGCCGCTTCGTCGAGGTCGGCGTGCCCGGGTATCACATCGAGGACCAGCGCCCGGGCACCAAGAAATGCGGTCATCAGGGCGGCAAGGTTCTGGTGCCGTCGGACGAACAGATCAAGCGCCTCAACGCCGCCCGGTTCCAGCTGGACGTCATGCGGGTGCCCGGCATCATCGTCGCGCGCACCGACGCCGAGGCGGCCAACCTCATCGACAGCCGCTCCGACGAGCGCGACCAGCCGTTCCTCCTCGGCGCCACCAACCTCAACATTCCTTCCTACAAAGCCTGCTTTCTGGCGCTGGTTCGACGTTTCTACGAGTTGGGCGTCAAGGCACTCAACGGTCACGTCCTCTACGCCCTCTCCGACTCGGAGTACGCCGCCGCCACCGCGTGGCTTGAGCGCCAGGGCATCCAGGGCGTGATCTCCGACGCCGTCAATACCTGGCGGGAGAACGGCAAGCAATCCATCGACGACCTCTTCGACCAGGTCGAGTCGCGGTTCGTGGCCGCCTGGGAAGACGACGCCGGGCTGATGACCTACGGCGAGGCCGTGGCCGAGATGCTCGCCTTCGGCGAGAGCGAGGGCGAGCCGGTCGGCATGAGCCCCGAGGGGTGGCGACGGTTCGCCGAGCGTGCGTCTCACTACGACGCCCGGGAGAAAGCGAAGGAATCGGGCGTCAATCCCGGGTGGGACTGCGAGCTGGCGAAGACTCCGGAAGGCTACTACCAGATCCGCGGCGGCATTCCCTACGCGATCGCCAAGTCGCTCGCGGTGGCGCCGTTCGCCGACATCCTCTGGATGGAGACCAAGACCGCGGACCTTGCCGACGCCCGGCAGTTCGCCGAGGCCATCCACGCCCAGTTCCCCGACCAGATGCTGGCCTACAACCTCTCGCCCTCGTTCAACTGGGACACCACCGGCATGACCGACGAGGAGATGCGGCGCTTCCCCGAAGAGCTCGGCAAGATGGGCTTCGTCTTCAACTTCATCACCTACGGCGGACACCAGATCGACGGTGTCGCCGCCGAGGAGTTCGCCACGGCCCTGCGGCAGGACGGCATGCTGGCGCTGGCCCGCCTGCAGCGCAAGATGCGACTCGTCGAGTCTCCCTACCGGACACCGCAAACCCTGGTGGGTGGCCCACGCAGCGACGCCGCACTGGCCGCCTCCTCGGGACGCACGGCCACCACCAAAGCGATGGGCAAGGGTTCGACACAGCAACAGCACCTCGTGCAGACCGAGGTGCCGAAGAAGCTGCTGGAGGAGTGGCTGACACTGTGGAGCGAGCACTACCACCTCGATGAGAAGCTTCGCGTGCAGTTGCGGCCCCGCCGAGCCGGCTCGGACGTGCTCGTCCTCGGGATCTACGGCAAGGGCGGCGAGCAGCTGGCCAACGTCATCTTCGACCCCATCCTGGACCGCCACGGCCGCAGCATCCTCACGGTGCGCGACCAGAACACGTTCGCCGAGAAGCTGCGCCAAAAGCGGCTGATGACCTTGATCCACCTGTGGCTCGTTCACCGCTTCAAGGCCGACGCGGTGTACTACGTCACCCCCACCGAGGACAATGTGTATCAGACCTCGAAGATGAAGTCGCACGGCATCTTCAGCGAGGTCAACGAGGAGGTGGGCGAGATCATCGTCGCCGAGGTGAACCACCCCCGCATCGACGAACTGCTCAAGCCCGACCGCGTTGCCCTGCGGAAGCTGATCACCAAGGAAGACTAGGGGGCTTCGGAGTCTCCCGGCGCCGTGCTTCTCCAACTCCAGCACGGCACCGGCGTCGGGCTTCTCTAAAGGGTGAAACCGCCGAGCGTGAAGCCGGGCAGGCCGATCGGCGGAATGGTGATCGGCGGGGTCATGACGGGCTGTGTGCTGAGCTGAGGCAAGGTGAACCCGCCTAGCTCGATCGACGGAAGCGTGTACGGGGTCGTCGTGGTCGCCGGAGTGCTGACCGACGGCAGGGTGAACCCGCCGAGGCCGATCGACGGGACCGTGAACCGCGCCGTCTCGATCGCCGGAGTGCTGACCTGCGGCAGAGTAAAGCGAGGGCGACACCGCGTGCGCTCGACCTCCGCGAGCACCTTGTCGAAATGTCCCTTGTAGGTATTATTGCACAGGTGTAGAGTTTGTTTGTAACACGCGCATTTTGTTCGTAACAAACGCGCAGGAGTGGAAGGAGAGCCTGATGAAGGCTGCGATCGCGATGTTCTGTGGTACCGCCGCGCTAGCCACAGCGGTCGGATTCGGCGGTCTCGACGTTAGCCCGGCGGGCGGCGCGTCCACAACGACGCACCCGTCGTCCCCGGCGTTCGGCAACGCGTCCGTGCCCGGCGGTGACGGGGTCATTCACCACGCCATCCTCACCAGCTGCATCTCCCACCTCGACTGCTGAGATATCCGGATTGCACGCGACCCCACGGACCCCCTTGCACTAATCGCAACGACGTTCGGCGCACACCGGTCGCGGTTCGTCGCCCTCGAATTCCGTTTGCGACAGCCAGCGAGAGGGTACGGGCTCTAGGGCGGACCCCGGCGTTGGAGTTATGGTTCTCCCCAACTCGAACGCAAGGGGACCTCATGAAGCTCAGGTTCGGATACTTCATCGCACCGTTCCATCGGGCGGGCACAAATCCGACTCTCGCGCTGCAGCGGGACCTGGAATTCATCGAACACCTCGACGCTCTCGGTTTCGACGAAGTGTGGTTGGGTGAACACCACTCGGCCGGAAGCGAAATCATCAGCTCACCGGAAGTTTTCATCGCAGCCGCCGGGCAACGCGCCAAGCGGATCCGCTTCGGAACCGGTGTCATTTCGCTCGCGTATCACAACCCGTTGTGGGTCGCCGACCGGTTGATGCTCCTCGATCACCTCACCCATGGTCGCGTGATCGGCGGGGTGGGGCCGGGCTCGCTGCCCACCGACTCCGCGATGATCGGACTGACCCCCACCGATACGCGCGAGCTTCTCGAAACCAACCTCGACATCGTCGTTCGCCTGCTGGCCGGGGAAACCGTGTCGGCGAAGACCGCCACGCACCAGTTGTTCGATGCCCGCCTGCAGCTCGCCCCGTATTCCGACGCCATCCCGCTGGCGGTCGCCGCGGTCGCCTCACCGACCGGTGCGCGGCTGGCCGGTAAGTACGGCATCGGTCTGCTGTCCATCGGGGCGACGCTGACCGTCGAGGGCTTCAGCGCGCTGTCCTATCACTGGGGCATCGTCGAGGAACGCGCGGCGGCTTTCGGCACCCGGGTGGACCGCAAGAACTGGAGCCTGGTCGGACTTTTCCATCTGGCCGAAACCGAAAAGCAGGCCCGCGAAGAGGTGAAATTCGGCATCGAGCCATGGTTCCGCTACTTCCAGAAGGTGGCCGCGTTCCCGCAGATGACCATGCCGGGCGAGCAGCTCGACGAGATGATCGACGTCATCAACGAAAACGGAGCGGGCGTCATCGGCACGCCCGAGCAGGCGCGGGCCCAGGTGCAGCGGTGCTGGGATCAATCCGGCGGGTTCGGCTGCATGCTGCAGATGGGACACGAGTGGGCCAACCCGGCCGCCACCAAACGGTCCGCCGAATTGTTCGCCGCCGAAGTGATGCCCCATTTCCAGGGTCAGGCTCAACCGACGCTGGACGCCGCGAACCGGGCCGGCCAGGCGCGGGAAAGCCTCGCGCAATCGCAGCTGGACGCCGTCGCGCACATGACCAAGAAATATCACGACGAGGTCAGCTCGACGTAGCGGTTCGGATACCGAACCACTTCGCGAGTACGCCACGCAGCTCCCGCAATTCGTCCGCGTCGGGCGTGCCCGCCGAGGATGCCCACGCCACATAACCGTCGGGGCGCAATAGCACGGCCGTCGCCGCGACGTCGCCAACGGGGCGTCCCGCGGCGACGGTGATCTGGTCGGCGATCTCAGCGAAAGCGGTTGCCACGGCGCCACTTTCGGTGAGATCGACCAGCAGCGGCCGCCCGTCGCGGGCGAGTTCGGCGATGCGCCGCGATCCCTCCGCGGTCCGGACACCGAAGTCAGGCACCCAATGCCCGACGAATGGATGCGCTGTGACGTCTGCGGGGTCTGTGCCGTAGCGGTTCTCCGCCCCCGACAGCAGGTCGCTGAGCCGTCGGACGATGTTCGGATCGGTGACCAGCTCCGAGAACAATTCGCGCAGGGCGGTGACCTCGGGGCCGGGCCGGACGAGTGTCAGCTGGGCGCGGCTGTGCATGATGACCCGCTCGGCCGCGGGCCGGCGTTCCGCCTCGTAGGTGGCGAGCAGGCTGGCCTCGACCCGGCCGCCCAGGACGGCGGCCAGTTTCCAGCCCAGGTTCACCGCGTCCTGCAACCCCAGGTTGAGTCCCGGTCCGCCCATGGGGGAGTGAACGTGCGCCGCGTCGCCGACCAGAATCACCCGGCCCAGCTGGTACCGCGACGCGACGCGCGAGTTGATGCCGGAGAAACGACGCAGATCGAGTGGCGTGTCCGGATGCGCCGGTCGAAGCGGCACGTCAGCGTCCAAGACGCGTTTGGCGCTGGCCTCGAGTTCGGCCAGGCTCATGGGCTGGTCGTCGACGTTGTCGTCGCGGGGATATTCGCGAGCCGAGCTGTCCAGTTCGAAAACGATTACCGCCGCCCGCCCCCCGAGCGCCCCGAACGCGAAGACACCGCGCTCGGCCCGGTGGAACTGTAATGGTGGAATGCGGCCAAACCCCGGGATGTCCAGCCCGCCGCTGACCGGGTCCAGCCACTCCTGTGGGGGCAGCACGTCGAACCCCATTCGGGCGACCACGTCATACGACGACATCCCGGGAAAATCGATGCCGGTCAACTTCCGGGTGACACTGGTGCCGCCGTCGGCGCCAACCAGGTACGCGGCACGCAAATCGTAGGTGCCGTCGGGGCCGGTGACGTGCATCCTGACGCCGTCGGGCTGCTGGTCGAAGCCGGTCAGCGCGTGACCCCAGCGGATATCGACGCCGTAGTCGCGCGCCCGATCGGCAAGCACCCGAACGAGCCTGGGTTGTTGCACCGGCAGCAGGAACACCTGCGGATCGGGCACGAGGGTGAGGTCCAACGGGAAGGCCGCGAACATCGCCCGGGGGTTCAGGCGAGGCGGCTCCGTCGTACCCGCGAGCGTGCCGTACAGACCGCGGTGGTCCAGGATCCGAACCGCTTGGCCGATAATGCCGTTGGCTCGCCGTTCGACATTGGGTCCCGGCATCGGATCCAGTACCACGGGCCTGATCCCGGCCAATCCCAACTCGCCGGCCAGCATCAGCCCGTTGGGACCGGCGCCCGCGATGACGACGTCAACCACTTAGCCGAGCTTAAAGACTTCCGGGCGGACGCGACAACCGTA
Source organism: uncultured Actinomycetota bacterium (assembly GCA_963785625.1). Lineage (GTDB taxonomy): Bacteria > Actinomycetota > Actinomycetes > Mycobacteriales > Mycobacteriaceae > Mycobacterium. The sequence goes on from CAWAWC010000008.1 coordinate 378,348, forward strand.
GGTCAAGGTGCTTGATCTAACAGTCGCGCCTTATGCCCTTCAAAGCGTGCAGCTAGTGACGGGGCGCAAACCTGAAGGATGACCCCCACCTCGCATCGCTACTGCTCGGGGATGACGGCACTGCAGATGACTTTCGCCGGCACCGCGGCGATCGCCATCCTGGCCCTCATCCCTGCCCCGCGTCCCGACTCAACCAAAATGGTGCGCCTCACGGACTTGGCCGTACCCGCCGCGACCAGCCCGCAATTCGCCCCAAGTCCCCCCGAGGCCCCGGTGAACCTTGGCGTGATCGGCGGCTTCGCCACCGATCACGCCAACGATCAGGCCCAACAGCAAGAGCAGCTGGCGCTGCAGGAAATGCAGCAGGCCGAACAACAGGCCGAAGAACAAAACGAACAAGCCGAGGAGCAATTCGAACAAGGCATGCAGCAAGCCCAGATCGACGAGCAGCAAGCCAACAACCCGTAGTCCTTCTGTCAAAGCGTGGCGGCCGCGGGTGCGGCCGTCATGCGCATGTGAAAAAGCTTGACGGACAGGCCAGTCCGCCGGCAAACGCTAGTGCGTCGCGTCTCGCTCGGCCGCCTTTACCAGGCGACCCGCGAAGAACTGCACGGCGCCGCCCAGCGCGGCGCGCAACGCCGGGCCCGTCCCGGCGACCCGCTCGGTGAAGGAGCCGGTCCAGTGGATGTCGGTTCCGCCTGCCGGGTTCGGCGTGAGAACGACCTCGGCGAAGTAGTCCTTGACGGGGCTCGCGCCAACCATTTTGTAGGCGTGGCGCCGATCCTGCTCGTATGCGACGGTTTCCTCCTGCACCAGCATGGGCCACATGCCCAGTTTGCGGATTGCACCGATACCGCCCGGCGCCGGGTCACCCTGGCGCGCCCAGCTGGACTGCGCAACGATCGGCTTGGCCCACTGCGACCAGTTGCCACCGTCCGTCACGAGCCGGAACAGCGTCGCCGCCGGCGCGGTGCTGGTGCGGTTTACCTCGAACGAGAACTTCCGGTCCGACATGCCCAACTCCTGGTGATAACGGCTCAATGCCACTGACTCGAACTGGCGCGTACCCTACCGCTGGGTCTGCGCGACCACCGCCGTGGCCTCGTTTCTGCCGGCGCCGCGGCGTGCCGACAATCACCGCGCAGGAAGGCGAACTCCGCGCAGCCGTTGCCTAGACTGCGCGTATGGATCGCGGTTCCCGGCAGAACACGGCAGGGGTCCCTGGCCTGCTGCAAATCGATGACTGCCTGGACGCCACGGGCGAGGTCGCGTTGCCGCCGGGCACCACGCTGATATCGCTCATCGAGCGAAACGTCGCGAACGTCGGTGACGCCGTGGCGTTTCGCTACCTGGACCACAGCCGCGCCACCGACGGGCAGGCCGTCGAGGTGACCTGGACCCAGTTCGGCGCCCGATTGCGGGCGATCGGCGCGCGCGTGCAACAGCTCGCGGATCGCGGTGAGCGGGTCGCGGTCCTCGCGCCGCAAGGCATCGACTACGTGGCCGGTTTCTACGCGGCGATCAAGGCCGGGACCATCGCGGTGCCGCTGTTCGCGCCGGAACTGCCCGGACATGCCGAACGTCTCGACACGGCGCTTCGCGATTCGGAGCCCACGGTCGTCCTCACGACAGCGGCGGCGAAGGACGCGGTCGAGAAGTTCCTGGCCAACCTCTCACCCGGGACACAGCCGCGAGTGCTCGTCATCGATCAGATACCCGACTCGGAGGGCGAGAAGTTCGTCCCGACCGAGCTCGGCATGGACGACGTTTCCCACCTGCAGTACACCTCGGGCGCGACGCGCCCCCCGGTCGGAGTGGAGATCACCCACCGGGCGGTCGGCACCAACCTGGTGCAGATGATCCTTTCGATCGACCTGCTGGACCGCAACACCCACGGCGTCAGCTGGTTGCCGCTCTACCACGACATGGGCCTGTCGATGATCGGCTTCCCGGCGGTGTACGGCGGGCATTCCACCCTGATGTCGCCCACCGCGTTCGTCCGTCGGCCGCTGCGCTGGATCCAGGCCTTGTCCGACGGGTCGCGGCAGGGCCGCGTGGTAACCGCCGCGCCGAACTTCGCCTACGAATGGACCGCGCAGCGCGGCCGACCCGCGCCAGGTGACGACATCGACCTCAGCAACGTGGTGATGATCATCGGTTCCGAACCGGTGAGCATGGACGCCATACGGACATTCACCGAGGCGTTCGCTCCCCACGGACTGCCGCGCACGGCATTCAAACCGTCGTACGGCATCGCGGAGGCCACCCTGTTCGTCGCGAACATCGCTCCCGCCGAGGAGCCGTCGGTCGTGTACCTCGACCGCGAACAATTGGGCGCCGGCCGCGCGGTACGCGTCGCGGCCGATGCGCCCACCGCGGAGGCACAGGTGTCGTGCGGCCGGGTGGCGCGCAGCGAATGGGCGGTGATCGTCGACCCCGAGACCGAGACCGAGCTGCCCGACGGCCGGGTCGGTGAAATCTGGTTGCAGGGCGACAACGTCGGTCGGGGCTATTGGGGGCTGCCCGACGAGACGCAGCTGGCGTTCGGCGCCAAGTTGCAAGCGCGGCTCGAGCAGGGCAGCCACGCGGACGGCGCGGCCGTCGGACGCACCTGGCTGCGGACCGGGGATCTGGGGGTGTACCTCGACGGTGCGCTCTACGTGACGGGCCGCATCGCCGACCTGGTGACCGTGGACGGCCGGAACCACTACCCGCAAGACATCGAGGCCACCGTCGCGGACGCCTCGCCGATGGTGCGTCGCGGCTATGTCACCGCGTTCTCCGCGCAGGCGAACGAATCGTCCGACTCGGGTGGCGGGCCCGGATCGTCGTGCCTGGTGATCGTCGCCGAACGCGCGGCGGGCACCAGCCATGACGATCCGCAGCCGGCGATCGAGGCGATCCGGGCGGCGGTGTCCCAGCTGCACGGCGTGGCCGTGTCCGACGTGCGTTTCCTGCCGGCCGGTGGCATCCCGCGCACCACCAGCGGCAAACTGGCGCGCCGAGCCTGCCGCGCCCAGTACCTCGACGGGACTCTGGGCGTGCACTAGCCACGCGACGCTGAGGTCCGCGTATAAGAATCGCTGCAGCGATGAGCACGGAGGAACGATGGTCGACCTACCACCCGCGGACCAACCGTTCGGCGGCGTCGTCAACCCGTTCGCGAAAGACTCCACCCCGGTCAGGCCGTCGATCACCTCTCCACCGACCGGCGCACCGAACGTCGTCGTCGTTTTGCTCGACGACGTCGGATTCGGCGCCCCATCCACGTTCGGCGGCCCAGTCCCGACGCCCGCACTGGACCGTGTTGCGCGAGCGGGCCTGCGCTACAACCAGTTTCACACAACCGCGCTGTGCTCGCCGACGCGCGCCGCACTGCTGACCGGGCGCAACCACCACACGGCGCACATGGGCACCATCTGCGAGATCGCCTGTGGATTCCCCGGATACGACAGCGTGATACCGCAGAGCACGGCCACGGTCGCGCAGGTCTTGCGCATGAGCGGTTACAGCACCGCCCTGTTCGGCAAGGCGCACCTGACGCCAACCTGGGAGACGGGCCCGGCGGGCCCTTTCGACCGCTGGCCCACCGGACTCGGATTTGAGCGGTTCTATGGTTTTCTGGGCGGCGACACCTCGCAATACGAACCGGCGCTCTACGACCAGACCACACCCGTTGAGCCGTATCTCGGCCGCGACGACTATCACCTCAGCGAGGATCTCGCCGACAAGGCGATCGACTGGATCCGGCTGCAAAAGACGTCGGCCCCCGACAAGCCGTTCTTCCTGTACTTCGCCCCGGGGGCGACCCACAGTCCCCACCACGTGTGGCCGGAGTGGTCGGAACGGTTCGCCGGCCAATTCGACGACGGCTGGGATGCGTTGCGGGAACGGATCTATGCTCGCCAGATCGAGGGGGGCATCATTCCTCCCGATACGCGGCTCACGCCGCGGCCCGAGCAGATACCCGCGTGGGCGGACTACGACGACCGCTACAAGCCGGTGGCCCGGCGGCTGATGGAGGTCTATGCCGGCTTCCTGGCTCATACCGACGCCCAGGTCGGGCGCGTCATCGACACCATTGACGAGTTAGGGATCTGGGACGACACGTTATTCATCTACGTGTGCGGTGACAACGGCGCATCGGCGGAGGGCACGATCCACGGCGCCTGGAGCTCGCCCGCATTCCAAAACGGGCTGCCCGAGGACCCCGAATGGCTTTTGGCCCACATCGCCGACTTCGGTACGGCTCGATGCGAGAACCACTACAACGTCGGTTGGGCCTGGGCGCTCGACGCACCGTTTCAGTGGATGAAGCAAGTGGCGTCCCATTTCGGCGGCACCCGCAACGGGCTCGCCATCTCGTGGCCGCAGGGAATCGGCGCGGCGGGGGAGCAGCGCAGCCAGTTCCACCACGTCATCGACATCGTCCCCACCATCCTCGACGCCGCCGGCATCGAGATGCCCGCGCGGGTCAACGGGGTCGAGCAGCAGCCGATCGAGGGTGTCAGCATGCGGTACTCGTTCGACGACGCCGCGGCGGACAGCCGGCGGACCACCCAGTATTTCGAGATCTTCGGCAACCGCGCCGTCTACCAAAACGGTTGGATGGCATCCTGCTTCCACGGTCGACTGCCCTGGATCCGTACCGGGAGCCATCCGTTCGGCGATAGCGAGCGCTGGGAGCTCTACGATCTCGCCGGCGACTTCAGTCAGGGTCTGGACCTCGCCGGCCAATACCCGGACAAGCTCGCCGAGCTGAAGTCCGTATTCGACGCCGAAGCGCGCAGGTACAACGTCTACCCCCTCAGTGACGCGACGCTGGCCCGCGCGCTGCCGGCCATCCGCCCGAGCCTGCTCGGTGATCGAACCTCCGTCACTTACTTTCCCAGCCATGTGCGCATCCCCGAAACCGCGACGCTGGCCTACACCAGCACGTCGTTCGAGCTCCGGGCACACCTGCAGATACCGCCCGGCGGGGCGCGGGGCGTGGTCATCTGCATTGGCGGGTCGATGGCCGGCTGGAGCCTGTACCTGCAGGACCGCATTCCGACTTTTGCCTACAACTATCTGGGGCACGAACTCACGACGATCGCCGCGCCGGAGGTGCTCCCGGAAGGACAAGTGGTGCTTGGTCTTTCGTTCGCCTACGACGGCGGCGGACTCGGCAAGGGCGCGTCGGCGTCCCTGCTGGTCGACGACGCCGCGGTGATCACCGGGCGCGTCGAGCGCACGGTCCCCTTCCGGTTCTCGATGAGTGGCGAGACGTTGGACGTCGGAGTCGACACCGGTTCGCCGGTCGCGCCATACGGCCACGCCTTTACGTTCACGGGCCGTATCGAGCGGATCGACGTCACCGTTTCTCCGCGTCCAGCCGATCTGGCCGCGGCAGTCGCGGAGGCCGAGATGCGCGCGGCACTGGCCGCGCAATAACTGCGGAGCTGCCGCGACGGCTTGTTATCCTCCACCGGTGCTGGGCATGTGGGGTGGTCTGGTCCCGCTGATCCTCGGCAGCGCCCTGGAACCGATCGAGATCGCGATCACGATCATCCTGCTCGGCACGCCCTCGCGGTTGCGTTCGGCCGGCGCCTGGATCGCGGGGCATGGCAGCACGCGCCTGCTTCAGGGCCTGGTTTTCGGGACGATCCTGCACTGGGGCGCGCGCAGCGCCAACCCGGCTCATTCCCGTCACTGGATCGTGTCGACCGTCCTCTTGGTCGTCGCCCTCGTATTTTTGGTCACCGCGGCGCGGGAGATGTTCAGCGACGACGATCCCGACGCCCCGCCGCCGAAGTGGATGACCATGCTCACGACCGCCACGCCCACCAAGGCGTTCTTCATCGGCGCCGGGGTCATGGCGGTGTCGGTCAAGGCGTGGGTGTTCACGCTCGCCGCAATCGGCGTGATCGGCACTGCCGGATCGGGGGCCGGGTTGGGGCGAGTCACCAACGTCGTCACCTACGTCGCCTTCGTGGTCCTTGCCGCGAGCGGGAACCTGCTCGTCGTCTGCGCAGCCGGGTTCCTCCCGGCCCGGTCACGCTCGCTGCTGGAGCGGACCCTGCGCTGGATTCAGGACAACGACCGGCCCATCATGATCGTTGTGGGCCTGGTGTTCGGAATTTGGTTCGGAATCAAGGCTTTGCACGGCTTCGGGATTCTGTGATCGGTCGTCGATCGAATTCGCAGATGCGTCGGTTTCTTCATTGCAATCGCGGGCGGCTCACTTAGTCTCCTCTCGGAGGCACAATGGTTCTCAAAGTTGCAGTATCACCGGACTTGATCCACGGTGACGTCGAGGCCGGCTACGGAAAAGTCGCCGACGCCTTCCGGGCCAACTTTCGCGACGGCGCCGAGGTCGGCGCGGCTGTCGCTGTCTACCGCGACGGCGTCAAGGTCGTCGACCTGTGGGGCGGCTACCGCAATGGGTTGACGAAGGATCCGTGGCAGCCCGACACGATGGTCAACATGTTCTCCACCACCAAGGGGGTCGCCGCCCTGGTCGTGGCGACGGCGGTGTCCCGCGGACTCATCTCCTACGACGCCAAGGTCGCCGACTACTGGCCAGAGTTCGCGCAGGCCGGAAAGGGCGATGTCACGGTCCGCCAGCTCCTGGGACATCAGGCCGGGCTGTGTGCGTTGAAGCCGAAGCCGACGCTGGCCGACGTGGCCGACCCCGCGAGGCTCGCGCCGATCCTGGCCGCCCAGACACCGGCGTGGCGGCCGGGTTCGCGGCACGGGTACCACGCGATCACGCTCGGCTGGTACAAGTCCGAATTGATCCGGCGGACCGACCCGGCCGGCCGCACCCTGGGCGGGTACATGGCCGACGAAATCGCCCGGCCGCTGGGACTCGACCTACACATCGGCCTGCCGGACTCGGTCGACCGTGAACGGGTCGCTCATGTCCACAACTGGGTGCGCGCCGAAACGCTGCTCCACCTGAAAGTGATGCCGCGCGGCTTCCTCGGCGCCTCGCTCAACCCGGTCGGTCTGACGGCGCGCGCGGTCTCGGTCCCGCGCGGAGTCGACCCGTTCAACGGGGACTACAACCGCGACGACGTCCGGGCGGTCGAGATCCCGTCCGCCAACGGCATCGGGACCGCCCGGTCGGTGGCGCGCATGTATGGCAGCGCCGCCACGGGTGGTGCGGAACTCGGTTTGAGCGCCGATACTCTCGACGCCCTGATGGCACCGGCGACCGCGCCGAGCCAGGGCGTTCGCGACAAGGTGATGCACGCCGACGTGGTCTATTCGCTCGGCTTCTGCAAGCCCGTCCCGCACTTCGAGTTCGGTTCCTCCGGCAGAGCCTTCGGGACGCCCGGTTTCGGCGGTTCGTTTGGCTGCGCCGACCCGGATACCAGTATCGGTTTCGCCTACGTCATGAACCGGCTGGGTTTCCACCTGTGGAGCGATCCGCGCGAACTCGCCCTGCGGCAGGCGCTGTTTCGCGATGTGCTCGGGGTGCGGCCCCAGAGCTGATCTGACCATCACACCAGGCGCCGAGCGTGGGTCCTAGGTACAGGAACTGCCTTGAACTCGGCCATAGGCCACACGCTCGGCGGCAGGCCCCGTGAAGCGTGCGCGCGTTGCTCGCGCCGGTGGCATCCTGGCCATATGGGTCTGCTGTTCCGGTTGGCGGAGCTTTTGATCGTGATCCTGCCGCTGGCAGGTGCAGCCGTCGCTGTGATCAGGGCTTTCACCGCCCACAGGCGCGGGGCCGAAGAGCCGCGCGATCCCGACCGAGCGCCAGGGGCGGACGCCGCAACAGCACCCACCGCGGGCACCGGCACCAACCAGGCCGCCCAGTGGCGGTCGATAAGACGGGTCATCGAGGAGCACACCCGCACCGACGGCCGGTGGCTCGAGTACGAACTCGACGTCGCTAAGCTGCTCGACTTTCCGCTGATGACCGACATGCGCAATCCGCTCACGAGCGGATTCCACAAAGCCAAGCTGCGAGCCGACTTCCTGCGCCCGCTCAAAGCGGAAGACCTGCTCAATGACCCGGAATCCGCCGCGCAGTATCGAGCTGCGGTCGAGGACTACGCGACCGCTTTCAACGTCGCCGAAAGCGAGGCGATGCGCAGGCGTCGCAACGACTTCTCCCGCGCGGACCAGCAGCGGCTTGCGCGCGCGCAGAGCCTCTTGCGCGTGGCGTCCGACCCGGCCGCGGCGCCGCAGGAACGGCAGAACGCCTACGACGTTGCGCGCAAGGAACTCGACGGCCTCCTCGTCCTGCCGGCCACGACGCAGGCCGGCATCGAACGTGGGATTTCCGGCGAGATAGAGCGGTAGCTCTCATTCGTCGATGACTTTGTGCTCTTATCCGCGCGCGGCCGCCGCGGGCATCATGACGGCATCACCCCGGCCCTCGAGGAGCGCGCCATGATCGACTACAACCTGGACACCGAGCATTCCATTCTCGAGGTGCGACCCACGTCGGCGCTCGACAAAGAAGACTTCCTCGAGCTCGCCAAGGTCGTGGACCCGCATATCGAGGCCAACGGCGACCTCGCCGGCCTGATCCTCAGCGCGCCGTCCTTCCCGGGCTGGGACAGCTTCGGGGCGTTGGTCACCCACTTCCGCTTCGTTCGAGATCATCAAAAGCATGTCAAGAAGATCGCGGTGGTCACAGACTCCCACCTCGGAGACGTCGCCGAGCACCTGACCTCTCACTTTGTGTCGGCGCAGATCCGGCACTTTCCCGCCGGGGAAATCGAACAAGCGCGCCAATGGATCAACGGCGCGTAATGCGTTGAGCCGCTGAGTCACCAGCAGGTGTATCCGCCGTCGATCACGACGTCGGAGCCGGTCATGTAGCTGGACGCCTCGCTGGCCAAGTACAGGTACAAGCCCACGAGCTCTTCCGGCCGTCCCAACCGCCCCATCGGTATCTTCGGCTCCCATTGCGAGTGGTACTCCGCCAACGGCTCGACGAGCTCGGTGCGGATGTAGCCGGGGCTGACGCTGTTGACCCGGATGTGGTGCGGGGCGAATTCCACGGCCATGGCCTTGGTCAGGTGGATCACCGCCGCCTTGGAAGTGCAGTAGTGGCCGACCCGCTGCGGGACGTTGATGATGTGGCCGGACATCGAGGCGGTGTTGATGATGACCCCGCCTTGGCCCTGCCGGACCATCGCCCTGGCCGCCGCCTGCGCGGTGAGGAACACGCCGTTGACGTTGGTGCTCTGGATGCGCTGAAACTCGCCCGGCGACATCTCCAGCATCCCCTCCACCGCGACGATGCCGGCGTTGCAGACGGCTATGTCGACGCCGCCCAGCTCGGCGGTCACCCGGTCCAGCATGGCGGCGACCTCGTTCGGTTGGGTCACGTCGCACCGGACGGGCACGACCCTTCCCGCACCGGCCCCCGCCAGCTCGCCGGCGACCCGCTCCAACACGTCGGAATGCCTTGCCGCAACGGCTACATCGGCGCCGGCCTCCAGGTAGGCCTGCGCCACGTGCTTGCCGATGCCGCTGGACGCCCCGGTCACCAGAGCCCTCTTGCCGCGCAAGTCGAACAACGTCATCACATTCATTCGATATCCCTATCCACACGTGCGACCTGTAACCAGGTTCTAGTCTGTCCGCCATGGGCAAGTTCAGCAGGGCCGAAATCGAGCAAGCAGTCGGGCACTACACCACCGTCGTCGAGGGATGCAGCGCATCGGGGGACTGGCGACCTTTTGCCGACCTTTTCACCGAGGACGTCGTCTACACCGAGCACCACTACGGGGTCTTCCACGGGCGCGAGGCGGTGCGGGACTGGATCGTCGCCGTCATGGCCCCGTTCCCGCACATGCGCTTTCCGTCCGACTGGATCGCCTACGACGACGAGAATGACGCCGTCGTCATCATGATCAAGAACCTGCTCGACCACCCGACGGACCCGGAGGGTGAGCCCTTCTGGTTCCCCAACTGGACCCGGCTGGTGTACGCCGGCAACGGCTTGTTCTCCAGCGAGGAGGACATCTACAACCCCAACCGCGACGCGCCCCGCGAGGTGGCCGCCTGGATGCAGGCCGGCGGCCAGCTCGTCTCCACGGAGTTCATACAGCCCAAGGCGTAGCGCTCAACCGATATCGCGGACGCTATCGCTTTCCAGGCTCGGGTGATGGCTCGCCGAGCGAAACCGAAGCGGCGGGAGTGACTCGGCCCCATCGACGAGGACATGGCACCTGCCCCCGACTGGCCGGATCGGCCTTGGCAGACTGTGCGCATGGCACAGATAACCTTGCGTGGAAATCCGATCAACACCGTCGGCGAGCTCCCGGCCGTCGGATCGCCGGCCCCCGCCTTCAGCATGACCGGCGGGGACCTGGGACCGATCAGCAGCGTGCAGTTCAGTGGTAAGCCCGTGGTGCTGAATATCTTTCCGTCCGTGGACACTCCGGTGTGCGCGACGAGCGTGCGCAAGTTCAACGAGCGCGCCGCCGGCGGCGGTGTATCCGTGGTGTGCGTGTCCAAGGACCTGCCGTTCGCCTTTTCCCGATTCTGTGGCGCCGAGGGCATCGAGAACGTGAAAACGGCGTCGGCATTCCGCGACAGCTTCGGCGAGGACTACGGCGTCACCATCACCGACGGTCCCATGGCCGGGCTGCTGGCCCGCGCCATCGTGGTGATCGGGGCCGACGGCAACGTCGCCTACACCGAACTGGTGCCGGAAATCGCGCAGGAACCCGACTACGATGCGGCGCTCGCCGCCCTATAGTCGATCCGCCGCGGCGGCGAGCACCTGGCGGCACTCACTCCACATCTGCGTGATGATCTCGGCGGCCGGCCGGATGTCCTCGATCCGGCCGGCGACCTGTCCGGTGTTGGCGACGCTGGCGTCCATGTCACCGTCGAAGTAGAGCCGCTGCACTCGTTGCAGCGCCGCGCCGCCCGCTTCCAAAGACGTTGATCCATGGATCTTCTCGGCCGCCGGGGTGCGGATCACCCGCATCATCCGTTTGCCGTCCAGGGGCAGCATCACGGTGGATGTCTCGTCGGCGTGGACGACCGCTTGCTTGAGGTTGGCGTGTACGGGCGAGTCCGCGGAGGCGAGCAGACGCGTGCCCATTTGTACCCCGTCGGCGCCCAGGACCAGCGCCGCGGCCATAGACCGGGCGTCGCAGATTCCGCCCGCGGCCACGATCGGTACGTCGATGTGGTCGGCGACCAACGGCAGCAGCACCATGGTCGACGCTCCGAACCGATTCTTGAAACCGCCGCCCTCGACGCCCTCGACCACCAGTCCGTCGACCCCGGCGTCGACCGCTTTGCGGGCCGCGGCCAGGGTGCCCACCACATGAAACACGGTGATCCCCGCGTCATGCAGCCGGTCGGTGAGCAGCGACGGGTCACCCGCCGAGGTGGTGACGAAGTGAATGTCGTTGGCCGCCAACAGGTCGACCACCGTCGGGTCGCGGTTGAAGAGCAATGCGATGTTTGCGCCAACGGGACGGTCGGTGAGGGCGCGCACGCGTTGCAGGTCGGCGCGGCCCTGCTCGGAGGTGGTCTCGATGATCCCCAGCGCGCCGGCGATTGACACCGCCGCGGCAAGTCGGGCGCCGGCGATGTAGGTCATGGGCGCCTGGATGATCGGGATGTCGATCCGCGCGAGCTCGCAGACCCGGTTGGGTGCGGGACTACCGCTGCCGGCGCTCATCGGTCGCGCGGGTCGATCAGGTTGCGGAAGCTTTCCGCGGCGAAGACGCCGGCGCCCAGATTCCTGACCCGGTCGGCCAGCGCCCTGTCCGAGGTCACGACCCGAATCTCCTGTGGTCGGGCATCGGCTTGCACCAGCCGCACGATCTCGTCATCGGCCGAGTTCGCGCCCGCCCTGGGCGCGTGCGCGATCTCGATCACCGATGAGTGGATCGGCACGCGCGGAGGCCGCTCCAGCACCACCGTGACGTTCGTGCCCTCCGTGGCCGCCCAGCTGTCCAGCTTCTCGACCAGCGCAGCCGTCGCACCGCTGCGATCCTTCCACCAGCCGTCCGGGCGGCTGCCGATCACGTTCATAGCGTCGACGATCCACCTGTGCGACTCCCGGGGCGCATTCACGGCCATACCTCCACACCCGTTACACCCGTCTCCTTCGCTATTCGGTCGGCTACCAGCGCAAGCGTAGGAGACGGGCCGACTCCCGACGGCGCCGCGTCCGGCGGCCGGGCACGGCGGGCTGGCAGTTCTCGGAAGGATTGCAGGACAGTCACTTCGAGAACAGCAGGCCGAGGCTGACCACCACCAGCGCGGTCAGCATCACCAGCTGCGGCCACGGCCGCCATGGCGCATCTTGGATCGCGTACGACATCTCCTTCAGCGGTGACGTCGGTGGCGGGGCGGCACGCTCTGCCGGCACCGGCCAGTGGAATTGGTGGAAGTACAGCTGGATGATCGTCGCACCGATCCACAATCCGCCCAGAAAGCTGACCGCCTCGACGCCGCGCCACAACAAGAGGGCAGCGATGGCCACGGTGAACGCCATGACGACGAGATCCGAGGTGGTGGTGGCGGAGGCCTTGTCGCCATACTGCCTGTCGAGCAAGGCTCGGCGTCTGCGGTATGGGAGCGCGAAAAAGGCGAATTTGGTGATGACGTGCAGGCTGAGAACTGCGACGACGACAGTGGCGACGATATTGAGCATGAGGCCTCCGGTATCGATATTCGACGACGCGTGAGCGCTTGGGTCTGGGCAACTGGGCGGGAATCACCTCAGGCTCTGGACAAGCCGCTGCCACCGGCGGTGACGGTGGCGGAACATGAAGCTGATGAACAATCGCGTCAGGGCTCCACGCACCCCGGCGTCAGTTTCGATTTCGTCGGTGTAGCGACAGCGGTGCCCGTCGATGGGCTGGAAGGTGAGTCGATGGTTCCAGGTGCGCACGGGTCCGCCGTGTTCGTTCGTATAAATCTCGGTGTCATCGAGATGTTTGACGGTCAGGTGGTGGGTCCAGGCGGGTAATACGCCGAACCACCACAAGCGTGCTGATCCTTCGGTGCCGACCTCGATTTGTTCGGGTACATCAAGGTGACGAATCACCAGGATTGGACTCAGGACGTAGGTCATCGTTGCGGGTCTGCGCGCCAGCGCCGCGGCCGTTTCCGCCGGGATCGACAACTCAGTAGTTAGGGTTACCTTACTCACTTGTTTATGGTGCACTGCCTGGTGGTGCTCGGGCAATACCGTCCGGTCCAGGACAGGTCGGGTGAGCACAGTTGATTTCCGCTCCTAAGGCTGTCGAGGACGGTCACCGGTGCTAGTTTTCTCGTGCCACCGTCATCGATGATCGGAAGAAGCCAATGACGTCGATAGCCGACACGGACAACCGGGTTGTTTCGCTGGCGCGCGGTATGCGGGATTTGGTCCGCGCCGAAGCCGCCGAGTCCGAGCGGGCGCGCACCCTAACCCCGGCGATAGTCGACGAGATGTGGGCCACCGGGCTGATGTCCGCGTTCAACCCGGCGGAGGCCGGCGGCGTTGAACCGTCGTTCGCCGAGATGATCGAAACCTGGATCGAAATGGCCTGGCAGGATGGCTCCTTCGGCTGGATCGGGATCGCCAACTTGCCGTCTGCCTTCGCCGCAGCGGCGTACCTGCCCGACGCGGGTTTCGCCGAGGTGTTCGCGGCGCACGACTACCGCGTCACCATGGGCGGCCAGTTCTTCCCCAACGGGCAGGGGACCGTCGTCGAGGGCGGCTACCAGGTGAGCGGGGCGTGGAATTTCGGCTCGGGAACAGGTCACTCCCAGTACATCGCGGCCGGATTTTTCCCGATGGACAACGGCGAGATGCGCGGGCTCAGCGAAGGCCTCCCCGAGATGCGGGTCGCCGTTATCCCGCGAGAGCAGATCAGCTTCAACGACGGCTGGTATGTGCAGGGGCTCAAGGGAACTGGTTCCTACGACTACAGCGCCCAGGATGTGTTCGTGCCCGAAAGCCGCACGTTCGAACTGTTCGTCCGCGAGCCCTATCGCGGTACGTCGCCGGCCGCGCGCATGGGTCTGATGCCCGTCACCGCCGCCGGTCACGCCTCGTGGGCACTGGGCGTCGCCAAGAGCATGCTCGACGACGTCCAGGAACTTGCGGCGACGAAATTCCGGATGAGCGACATGGCGTCGCTGGCCAGCCGCCCGACATTCCAGAAAGGGCTGGCGCACCACCGCGCGGCCTGGCGCGCCGCCCGTCTGCTGGTGCTCGACGCGTTCACCACCGCCGAGGCCGCCGTCGCCGCGGGGGAGGACCTGACACCGGCCTTGCGCGCGGACATGCGGGTGGCCGCCGTCTATGCCACCGACATTGCCCGGGCCTGCGCCGAGTGGGCCCATCTGGTCGCCGGGACCAGCTCCATCCGCGAGGGCAGCCGCCTCGAGCGGGCCTTTCGGGACATCTACACCGGAACGCAGCACGCCTTTATCAGCGAAAAGGTGGCCATCGACGCTGCGCAGATATGGCTGGGCATCATCGAGGACCAGCCAGGGCTGTGACGCGAGCGCCTGCTCTGCGGCAGGCGCTCACCCGTTTGCCGGTCGCCGGACTCGTCGCGGTCGGTTTCGTCCTGGTCCTGGTCGAGTGACGACGCGAGGCCCGGCCTGGCGCTGCCGCATCGCTGAAAGTAGGGACTATCGTCCTTATTGGGCCGCAGTGGGAATAGAAGTCACTCGGCTCTGGTCGCGTGGACGATGTTGCAGGGCAAGTGGATGCGGCCATCGTCGATGAGCGGGATGATCGTCGCCATCCGTTGGGCCATGCGGCGCATCTGTTCGGCTTGCCCGGGTGCCATCCGTCGCAGAATCGGGTCGGGCAGCGTCCCGAAGCTGCCGGTGAAGCCTGCGGTGCTGCCGACGAACGTTGTGGGCCCCAGGAAGTCGATGCGCCAGCCGGCGTTTGTGAGGGTACTGCGGATGTCCTGTTCCGCCACCGCCTCCATCGGGGCGATGACGCCATTGACGTTGTCGCAGGAGAAGCAATAGAGGAACCAACGTGCATTCGGCCTTGTTGCGCGACGCAAAGCGGCGGCGTAAAGCCGCCTGCCGTCATCTTCCAGGCAGTGGTACAACGCGCTGTCGATGACAGTGTCGAAATATCCTTCGTAGCAGGCCAATTCGGTGACATCAGCGACTTCGAAGCATACCCGGACGCCAGCTTCGGCGGCGCGGGCACGGGCCTTCGCGATGGCGGTCGGGGAACTATCCAGACCCGTCACCGCGTAGCCCTTGCGCGCGAGGTAGATGGCATTGTCGCCGAGGCCGCAACCGGCGTCGAGAACTTCCTCACCGATCGCACCGAGCGCTTCGAGTTCCATCAGCCGCGGCTGAGCCTGTCGGATGTCCCACGGGATGGCGTCAGGAGCGCGCGCTCCCGGGAAGGCGGCCTCGCCGCGGTAGAGGCTTTCGTACGATTCGGTGTTGTGCCGGAATGGTTCTGACGCAGAACTGCTCATCTTGAGTACGCTACGCTCACTACAGCACGCTCGCGCCCGGCTCGGCCCTTCACTCGCCGCGCCGTTGAGCACAATGCGCAAAACCACGTAATCGTGGCTTACTTCGACCATCGCCTACAGCAACGATACAGGCGCCGTACGTTCGGTTGCAGCAAATAACCGAATACCCCACAGCAGGGCAGCGCAGCGCAATTCGAACCAGCGCGAACCTATTTCGCGAGTATTCGCTCGCGCACTACGCCGAAAACTGCGGAAGCACAGATAAGGAATAGAAAAAAATCGTCGCACTGGGGAGTGTCAACGGATGGCAGCCGGCCGAGGGCCCGTCTTCGTCTCGGTCCGGGCCCACGCGGGCGATATCCATTGCGTGAATGCGGCGGCCATGCCCGGACCCTACCGCGCCGGTGAGCACAAAGCGCGAAAGTGAGACATCATTTGTCGTGGGCAGCCACCCGGCGGCAACGAGGTCCCGATGATTAGGGGCGTGGGGTGCTCGGCACCGTCGGAGTTGGCGTCGGCGTTGGGCCCATCATTCCGCCCGGCATCATCCCGCCGGGTTGCATCATTCCGCCGTCACTCATCATGGGGCAGGTGCCCATCCTTCCACCGGGACCCATGTGACCGGTGGAGCGCCAGTAACCGCCGTAATCTCCCCAGGACCCACCCAAAACGAAGCCCGAGAAGAAGACCACCGCAACAACGAACACCACTCCCGCGACGATGCCCACGCCTGCCGCGACCTGAAAGAGCCGGCTCGGCCGCTCGTCGTATCCGGATTGTTCGATCGCGGCCGCCGATTCGGCGGTGGATTCGGTTGGTGCGGTCATCTTTCGAATGATGTCGCACCCGCGACCGTGACAGTAGGGACCATCGACCCTAAATCGGGCCCCGGCACGAAGCGGGTCGTGACGGACGCCGTCGACCGACGCACTAACGATCGCGTCGGGAGGTCGCTACCATCAGCGCATGCGCGGCGCAAAGATTCTGATCACCGGCCCGACAAGCCAAGTTGCCACCCCCATCGCGGTGGCCCTCGCGGCCGACAACGAGGTGTGGGGCATCGCGCGGTTCACCAGCCCCTCCGCTCGAGATCGCCTCGAAGCAGCCGGCGTGCGGTGCCAGACGGTCAACCTGGCAGCGGGTGACTTCTCCGGTCTCCCTGGCGACTTCGACTACGTCCTGAACTTGGCGGTGGCCAAGAGCGGGAATTGGGACAAGGACCTCGCGGCCAATGCGGAGTCGGTCGGCCTGCTGATGGCTCACTGCCGCGGCGCCAAGGCGTTCCTGCACTGTTCCTCTGGCGCCGTTTACGATCCGCCGGGCGACGAACCCCGCACCGAACGCGCCGCCCTGGGGGACAACCACAAACACCTCTTCCCCACCTATTCCATCTCCAAGATCGCGGGGGAGGTCGTCGCCCGGTCAATGGCGCGGGTCCTCGGCCTTCCCACCACGATCGCGCGGCTGAACGTTCCCTACGGCGATAATGGCGGCTGGCCGTATTACCACATGGAGATGATCCTGGCCGGCATCGCGATTCCGGTTCCCCCCGGCGGCCCGGCCCGCTACAACCCGATTCACGAGGACGACATCATCGCGACCATCCCGAAGCTCCTGGAGGTGGCGTCGGTCCCGGCGACGACGCTCAACTGGTGCGGCGAGCAGACCGTCAGCATCCAGGAGTGGTGCGGCTACCTCGGCTCACTCGTCGGCAGGAAGCCGATCTTCGAGGAAAGCGACCAAGCGCTGCGGGGCAACCCGACTGACGCCAGCCGGATGCGCGAACTCGTGGGCGCCGCCACAGTCGACTGGCACGACGGGATGCGCCGGATGGCGGCGAAGTTCCACCCGGAACTGGTCACGGCCTGATCGGAAACGTTGTCGCGCAACAACCGGCGCAATTTAGCTCTTCCGCGACACTTAACCAGTTGCGAAGACTCGCCGACCGGGGTCGCAGTGATTTATGCCTGGACGACGCGACGCGTTACGCCGTTGCCCTCACCGGGCCTTGACCCCGCAGCGCCCATAATGCTAAGCAAGTGCTCAGCACCAGGGCGCGGTGGGCGCCGGGGGAGTCGAGGCCTCGAGGAAGGGATCAGGTGACACTGCAGACGGTTTTGGACGACATCCGCAAACGGCCCGGCACCGGTGAAGTCATTCCGATCATCGATCCCGTGACCGAAGAGCCGATCACCGAGTTCACCGACTGCGGCCAAGAAGCGGTCAACGAAGCCGTCGCGCGGGCGAAGGCGTCCTTCGAGGCCGGCGTCTGGTCGGGCCTGCCCGGGCGTGAGCGGGCCAAGATCATGTGGCGTATCGCCGATCTCATCGAGGAAAACGCCGACGAACTCGCGCAACTCGACTCGCTGAACACCGGCATGCCTCTGATGCAGGCAGAGCTGGTCGTACCCACCTGCGCCGAATTCTTCCGCTACTACGCAGGCTGGTGCACCAAGCTCAACGGCAACGCCTACGACGTGAAGACGAGCGGCATCGCGTCGGATACGTACGTCGACATGCACGCCTACACTCTCAAAGAGCCGTATAGCGTTGTCGGCCTGATCTTCCCGTGGAACGGCCCGATCTTCAATGCGAGTGCCAAGCTCGCGCCCGCGCTGGCCGCCGGCTGCAGCATGCTCGTCAAACCCGCCGAGGAAACGCCGCTCTCGGCGTTCGTCCTGGACCGCATCATCGCCGAAGCCGGCGTGCCCGACGGCGTCGTCAACCTGATCACCGGTTACGGCCACACAGCCGGTGCGGCGATCACCGCGCATCCCGACGTCCAGAAGGTGGCGTTCACCGGATCGACCGAGGTCGGCAAGGAGATAGTGCGAGCATCCGCGGGCAACCTCAAGAAGGTCATGCTGGAGCTCGGCGGCAAGTCGCCCGTGCTGATTTATGACGACGCAGATCTGGACAAGGCCATCATGATGGCCTCGGTGGGCATCTTCGTGCACTCGGGCCAGGGATGCGTCTGTGGCTCAAGGATTTTCGTGCAGCGCGGCGTATACGACCGCGTTGTCGAGGGCGTCGCGAACTTCGCCAACAACTTCAAGCTGGGCGGCCCCAAGGAAGAGGGGAGCATGAGCGGCCCGCTGATCAGCCAGAAGCAGCTCACCCGCGTCATGGGGTTCATCGACGAGGGCAAGTCCGACGGCGTCGAGGTGGTCACCGGCGGGCACCGGCTCGACCGGAAGGGCTACTTCGTTCACCCGACGGTGCTCACCAATGTCGACCGCGGCATGCGGCTGTACCAGCAGGAGATCTTCGGACCCGTGGTCACGATCCTACCGTTCGACGACGACGATGAAGCCGTCGCGATGGCCAACGACACCACCTACGGCCTGGCCGCCACCGCCTGGACCAACAACCTGAGCCGTGCGCACCGCCTCGGTAAGCGCCTCCAGGCCGGAACCGTGACGATCAACTGCCAGTTGGTCTTTGACCACACGGTGCCGTTCGGTGGCTACAAGCAGTCCGGGTGGGGCCACGAATTCGGCCGGGAAGGCATCGAGGCCTACATGCAGACCAAATCGGTCTGGGCCCAGCTGTAGCGATCTCCCCAACGGAGAAGTTCCGAACCCGAAACAGGTTCGGAACTTTCCCGGCTGGGAACGGGTTCAAGATCCCCTGTGGTAGCGGGTCAGGAATCCGACGGCCGCGATCGCCGCGACGGTACCGATCACTCCCCACAGCACCACCTGGAAGATCATCGACCCGAGGAACCAGCCGAACGTCATTCCGATGTACAGCACCCAGAACAGACGGAACACGCTCCACAGCGCGATGAGGCCGGCGCTGATCCCGATGTACAGGCTGCGTTGGCGGTCGACACGGTTGATCTGTTCTTCGATGCTGGTGGGCACGATCTTCATTTGCTGCTTCCCTTCGTGAGGCGCCGCCCGGTTGGCGTCGTCGCTGCGATGAGTACAGAGCGCGGGGTCGGCTACCGATCCCAACCTCCGCGAAGACCGTGGCGCCTCGCCGCCACCCGTTTTTCCCTTCGAACGAAAGGGTCGGGTGACATCGCAGTCGGGGAATGACCTCATCTTGTGGCGCCAACGGGCGGTGGCTCAATGTGAGTGATACGCAGAGTGAGTGATATGCAGACACGAACTCTGGTCCCCGCCGTCGTGGCAGTGACGGCGACCGCCGTCGCCGGTGGCCTGGCGAGCCGGCCGGCGGCGTCACCGTGGTATCGGTCGCTGCGCAAGCCGGCTTACCAGCCTCCGCCGCAGGCGTTTCCCATCGTGTGGCCGGCGCTGTACGCGGACATCGCGGTTGTCTCGTCGAACGCCCTGGACGAGATGGAACCCCCTGCACGTCGCCGCTGCACCACGGCCCTGGCCGTCAACCTGGTCCTGAACGCCGGATGGTCCTGGCTTTTCTTCGGCCGCCGGCTGCCGGGCACCTCCGCGATCGGGGCGGCGGTACTGACCGCGAGTAGTGTGGATCTGACCCGCCGTGCGGTGGCCGTGCGGGGCACACGGGCCGCGCCGCTCGCCTTATACCCGATCTGGTGTGGGTTCGCGACGCTGTTGGCCACCCACATCTGGTTCCTCAACCGCGGAAGGCAATGACCCCTGATGATCAACCCGATCGAGCTGGCCGAGCAGGTCGTCGAGTCGCTGCTGGGCGTGGTCGGCATCCGAGTCGGCGCCGAGGAGCCGAACTACACACGCCGTCAGCTCACCGACACCGTTGAGATACGCCGCTACGGTCCGCGGATCGCCGCCGAGACCACCGTCCTCGACAACGAGAACCGCGCCCGGAACGAGGGCTTCCGGCGGCTGGCGGGTTACATCTTCGGCGGCAACCGCCGCGATCAGAAGATCGCGATGACGGCGCCCGTCAGCCAGCAGTCGGCGCGGGGCGGCGAGCAGATCGCGATGACCGCCCCGGTGGTTCAGGCCGGCGGTGGCGAGAATGGCTGGGTGATCCGGTTCTTCATGCCCGCGAAGTGGACGATGGAGACGCTGCCAACGCCCAACAACGATCAAGTCCGCCTGGTCACCGTGCCGCCCGAGACGGTGGCGGTGCTGCGATTCAGCGGTGACCGCGGCCCGAAAGCGGTTGCCGCCCGCAAGACTGAGCTGCTGAAAGCATTGCAGGACAACGGGATCGAGCCGACCGGAGAGGCCCAGGCATGGTTCTACGACCCGCCCTGGACGCTGCCGATGCTACGTCGCAGCGAGATCGCGGTCGACGTCGACCCGGAGTCCGCACCGGTCTAGCCGGCATGGAACGAAACATCGGCCCATTCGTCGTTGTCGCGGGCATCCTGATCGTGCTGCTCGGCATCCTGGTGTGGACGGGCGGACTGTCGTGGTTCGGCCGCCTTCCAGGTGATATCCGGGTCGAGCGCGGAAACGTACGCATCTACGTCCCGGTGGTGTCGATGCTGCTGGTGTCGGTCACCGCGACGCTGGTGCTCTGGGTCGTGCGGTACCTGTTTCGGCGGTGACGCACCCCCCAAACAGGAACCGCACTGCCGAATGTCTCTCGTGCCGGTACGGTTTGGCGTGATGGAAAACGTAGCCAGCCAGAAGGTGGACGCCAGGATGCTGACCGGCGTCTCCGAGACAGCACTGATGACCCTCTATGGCAGGGCCTATCAGGCCGGGCACCCCAACGCGATCATCGATGATCCGATGGCCATCCGCGTCGTCGAGTCCATCGACTTCGACTTCGAGAAATTCGGACGCAAAGGCCAGGAGATAGCGTTGCGCTCCCTGGCCGTCGACCGGTGCGCAATCCAATACCTCACCGCGCACCCCAAGGCCACCGTCGTCGCGCTCGCGGAAGGCTTCCAAACCACCTTCTGGCGCCTGGACCGTGCACTGCCCGGCGCGCAGTTCACGTGGGTGTCAGTCGATCTGCCGCCGGTCATCGAACTGCGCCGGCGCCTCCTGCCGCATTCCGCGCGCATCACTTATCTGGCGCAGTCCGCCCTCGACTACAGCTGGATCGACCAGGTCGACAGCGGCGACGGGGTGTTCGTCACCGCCGAGGGCCTGCTGATGTACCTGCAACCGCCCGAGGCGATGGGACTGATCGCGCAGTGCGCCGAGCGGTTTCCCGGCGGCCAGATGTTCTTCGACCTCCCGCCCACCATCGTCAAGAAGGTTGCCGGTCGCAAGGGGCTGCGTTCGTCCAAGCACTACCGGGTGCCGCCCATGCCGTTCAGCCTCTCGCCGCACCAACTGGCGGATCTGGTGAACACCATGCCCGGCGTGCGAGCCGTGCACGACCTCCCGATGCCCAAGGGCCGGGGCAGGTTCTTCGGGACCCTGTACCCCGCGTTCTGGCAGTTCGGGCCCACGAAGCCGTTCCGCGGCGCCTACACCCTGCTCGAATTCGGCTGACGATCAGCCGACCTTGACCACCAGCTTTCCGACGTTCTTGCCGTCGAACAGCATGTTGATCGCGGTGGGCAGCTGCTCGAAGCCCTCGACGACGGTCTCGAGCGGCGTGAGCTTTTTCTCCGCGATCAGGCCGGCGATTTCGCTCATCGCCTCCGGGGCGCGCCCGAAGTGGTCGAGCACGATGAAGCCCTGCACCGTGGCGCGCTGGACGAGCAGATTCCCGAACGCCCGCGGACCCGGCGGCGGATCGGCCGCGTTGTAGCCGGAGATCAGGCCGCACAGTGCGACGCGGGCGCCGATGTTGAGCCGCGCGAAGATCGCGTCCATGAGGTGACCCCCGACGTTCTCGAAGTCGATGTCGATGCCGCCCCGCGTCGCCGCGGCGAGTTGGGCGGCCCAGTCGTCGGCGCGATGGTCGACGGCCGCGTCGAAGCCCAGTTGCTCGGTGAGCAGCGCGCACTTCTCCGGTCCGCCGGCGATCCCGACGACACGCGCGCCGGCGGCCTTGGCGAGCTGGCCGGCGACCGAGCCGACCGCACCCGCGGCCGCGGAGACGACGACCGTCTCACCCGGCTGCGGTTTGCCGATGTCGCGGATTCCGATCCACGCGGTGAGCCCGGTCATCCCGAGCACGCCCAGGTAGGCGCTCGGCGAGATGCCCGGTGCGACGTCCACCGGATTCACCAACGACGCTCCCGACAGCACCGCGTACTCCTGCCAGCCGAGGAGGCCTTGCACGGTCTGCCCGACCGGATAATTGGGATTCTTCGACGCCACGACCTCGCCCAACCCGCCAGCGCGCATGACCTCGCCGATGCCGACCGGAGGCAGGTAGGACGGGGTGTCGTTGATCCACATGCGGTTCGTCGGATCGAGCGAGATCCAGTCGACGCGAACGAGCGCCTCCCCGTCGCTGAGCTCGGGGACCGCCTCCTCGCTCAGTTCGAAGGTGTCCGGCCCGATGCGTCCGGTGGGTCGTTGGCGGAGGAGGAAGCGACGGTTTCGTTCGGCCATGAGCGCACCGTACCCTCAGCGTGCGCCGGAATGCGCGGGCGCCCGAGCACGCGAAGCGGTCCGCGCTCTACCCTGCAACAGGGGGCCGCTCGACCGGGAGGTGAGGTCCGTGGTGTCGCGAGTCGTCCTGGTGCCGATCGCTGTGCTGGCCGCGCCGGTAACGATGGCGTTTTTCGTCGCGGCCGCGCCGGCGACGGCCGATCCGCCGCCCACCCAGGTGATCACCGTGGTGGCCGTCGGCCCCAACGGCCAACCGATCAACGGCTATAAGGAGGCGCCCCCGGAGGGCAGCGGCGCCGGCGTCAGCGACTGCACCACACCGTCGCCATCGGCGGTCGCGGACAACGTCTACTACTGCTCGCCGAGCGCGGCCGGCGCCAGCACCTGCTGGCCCTCGACGCCCGGATCGCTGCTGTGCGTCGACAACCCCTGGGACAAGAGCCTGCATCGGGTGACATACGGCGGCACGCTCCCGCCCGTGCAGCACCCCGCGACGCCGGATCCTTTCGCGCTGACCCTCGACGACGGCACCCGCTGCCTGTTCCGCAACGGCGGCTCCTGGAGTGGGCGGCCCGACGGGTACGTCGGCGTCTACGGGTGCGGCCCGGACGGCGGCCCCAACCCTGCGGTGCTGTGGCTCCCCAGCCAGGGCGAAGGGACCTGCGTCGACCGCTCGAAGCCGGCGTGGACGGTCAAAGTCGGTCAGCTCGGTGCACCCGACGCCGTACTTCCACCGCCGCAGACTCGCGTGGTGACCACTGCTTGGCTTGCCGGCGCCAGGGCCGGCCAGTAGCGCGGCGTCGGTGCTGCTATAACGCAACGTATGGCAGGCACCGGCGGCTCGATCACCCACGTTTCCGATACGGCGCGCTGGACGGCATTGCACCGGGCCACCGAAACGGCCCGCCCCGATGCGTTGTTCAGCGACCCGCTCGCCGAACGCCTCGCCGGTGAACACGGCCGGGCGATCGTCGCGGGGGTGCCCCGGACCACACGCAACGGCTGGTGGCTCGTCGCGCGCACCAAGCTCATCGACGACGCCATCGCCGAAGCGATCGCCAACGGCTGCGACCGGGTGCTGAACCTGGCCGCCGGTTTGGACACCCGGCCCTACCGCCTCGAGCTTCCGGCCGGTTTCACGTGGGTGGAGGCAGACCTGCCGAAGCTGCTCGCGGAGAAAACGCAGCTGCTCGCCGACCAGGTCCCCCGATGCCGATTGACCCGGACCGCCGTCGACCTCGCCGACCCGCAGGCCCGCGACGCCTTCCTCAATGACGCGCTGGACGGCGCGACCAAGGCGCTGGTGCTGACCGAAGGCCTACTGATGTATCTCGACGATCGGGACGTGGTGGCGCTTTCAGGGGCGATCAAGCGACCGGAGGTCGCGTGGTGGATGCTCGACTTCGCCGGTCCGGGCCTGAAGAAGATGATGAACAAGAAGATGGTCGGCATGATGCAGAACGCGCCGTTCAAGTTCGCGCCCGACAACGGGCTGGCCTTCTTCGAGGACCTCGGCTGGCGCACCGTCACTGTGGAAGTGCTCTATCTGGCCGCCCACCGGTTGCAGCGTTTGCCCTTGTTGATGCGCCCGGTCACCTGGCTGCCGGAACCGGATCCGCGGCGCCCGGGCGGCAGGGCCTGGAGCGCAGCCGCCCTTCTGACGCACTGAGCGATCACCAGACGCGAATGTAGTCGACCAGCATCTGCGCGGGGTAGGTTCCCCCGCCGGGATCGCCCCCTCCCGAACCCGCAACCGCAAGGTTGAAGACCGGGTACACCGTGTAGCCGGGCGCGTTGAACGGCCAGTCCGGCAGCGAGCTCGCCGGCACGTCGAAGTACGGCTGCGCGCCGTCGGCGTAGTCCTTCCAGAACCGGATGCCGGCCTCGTCCCACTGGCATCGCCACGTGTGCCAAGCGCTGTCGACAGCGATGTTGCGGGTCTTCCATTCGCCGCCGTTCGCCTTCGCGTGCACGGTGGTGGCCGAAGGCCAACTCCCGTTGCCGTACCACTCGAGGTTGTCGATCTCGCCCTGGTCCTCGTTGCCCATCCAGAACGCGGGCCAACAGCCGGCGGTCAGGCAGTCCAATTTGATCCGGGTTTCCCAGGTGTGGCCGACACCGCCCCGCCAGAGACTTTGCACCTTGCCGCTGTAGTAGGTCGGGCCGTCCTTGGCGGCGCGGAGCACCAGGTTGGACTTGCCGTCGAGGAATACGTTCTGACGGTCGTCGCGGTATTGACCGATATGCTCGGGCAGCTCCCAATAGGTCGGGTCCTTGATCTGCTCGCGCGCCCGCGCCACCGCCCATTTCGACGCGTCAGGGGCCGAGCCGGCCGGACCGTCGAACTCGTCCTGGAAGATGTACGTCCCGGCCTGGCCATTTGGAGCGGCGGGCGGTGGCACCCGGCCCGGCAGAGCCCGGGCTCTCGGCGTGGGCAGCGCGGCTGCCAGCACGCCGATCCCGGTCGTCAACATCATGCGGCGGCGATCCATCTCCGGCATAAGCAAGGGACGATAGCAGCCAACGCGGTACGGGTTGAAACCTGAAAAGTGTCAGTGGCAGCCGCTAGGGTTTCGACCGCGGCCGACCACCAGGACGGCGGCTCGATGGCGGCCACGGAGCACCGGAAAAATTCATGGCTAATTCTCATGCTTGGGAATGGTTTGATCTCAGGAAACGTTGGGCATCCTTGAATCACGAACTGATAACCGCTGTTGGTAGCTTTTCAGGTCGCAGTTGGGAGGAGTTGACGATCGTGGCGAATTCATGTGGAGCAACGGTTATTTTCCTTCAGTCGCATCCGGTGTGGGTCGCGGCTCAACGTCAAGCGCGCGAACGCAGCGAAGCGATGCGCCGCCATCCCTCTTCCCGGCTCCGCCGGCGTTCCTCAGCATCGGGCGGCGGTGTCACCCCTCGTATCCGCAGCTTCAAGATCTATACGAGCAACGACACTCCCGCCTGATCAATTTCGAGAGAAACCTCTAGCAACGCGAAGCGCAACGAAACAGGCGGTCTCACAACCCGATAACCGCATATCCAGACTCATACCGTGCCAGCCGCATTTGGCTTCCCTCGTTGGTGTACAGGTGTTCGCGGTTTAATGGCCAACCCGTCAGGGATCTGTGCGCTGCTTTAGCCGAATTACTTTCGGCTTCGGGTTGAGCCGTCTAAATAGGCGCCGCTGGCCAACCTCGGCCACGAGTGGTGAGACTGCCGCCGGTGGCCGGCTCGTAGCAAACGCGGTGAACAGCCCGGTAGCGGGCCGGACGAATCGCGGTCAGGCCGGCTGCGCGCGTGGTTGATCAGAGCTTGCCGGCGACGAAGTCGGCGGCCTGGTTGGCCATACCCGCCTGGATGTAGGCGCTGGCCAGGTGTTGCGACCAGTTGTCTTGCCAGGTGTGGGGGTCGGCCGGGTTGCAGACGGGGTCGTCGCCGTGGCACAACTCGATGGTCCGGTCGTTGTAGGTCGGGTTGAAGTTCGTGATGGGACCCACCCACTGGCTGCCGTTGCCGAATAACGCGACGGCGGCGACGTGCTGATCGATGCCCGGCGGCAGGGGGCTGTCGAAACCGAACGCGGTGATGGGCGCCGCGAGCACCACGTCGGTCACCGCCGCGCCCAGCGAGTAGCCACCCAGCACCAGTCGGGTGTCGGGGCAACTGTTGACCATGTCCTGGATGTGGTGGCTCATGTCGTTGGCGCCGATGTCGACCTGCGTGTCGGCGGGGTACCGCACGGCGTATACGCCGATGTTCTTATTGCCCGCCTTGGATTGCAGCGCGTTGATGAACGCATTACCCAGCACGCCCGGGCCGGGTGGCTCGAACCGGCCGCGGGCGAAGACTACCTGCACTTGTGGGCAGTTCGCGGCCACGGCGGTGGGCATGCCGGAGGACGGCACCGCTACGGGCAATGCGAGCGCGGCTGCAATGATGACCGCCGCCAGGCCGATATCAACTAATTTGCGGGCAGACACAGCACGATGGTAGAGCGCTCGCGACTGAGCCGCTGGCCAAGCGCTACTCCCAGATTAAAAGCCTTGCGGCTAAGCGGTTGCTAGGACAGGCGTCGACCATCTGTTCGCGTAACCGAGGCGACCGATAGGTTCGACACGTGAGCCACACCGACACCACTTCACCCGAGCGCCTGTTCGCGCTGGCCGAGCAGGTGCAAGGATTCATGCCTGCCGACGAGGGGCGCGCGCTGTATGACGCCGCGCTGCGCTACCTCCAGGATGCCCAAGGCGGCGTCGGTGTCGAGATCGGCACCTACTGCGGCAAATCCACCCTGCTGCTCGGCGCGGCGGCGCAACAAACCGGCGCCGTGATCTACACGATCGACCATCACCACGGCTCCGAGGAGCACCAGCCCGGCTGGGAATACCACGACGCGTCGTTGGTCGACGAGGTCACCGGACTGTTCGACACCCTGCCGACATTTCGTCGCACCCTCGATGCCGCCGCACTGGACGACCACGTCGTCGCCGTTGTGGGCAAGTCGCCGATCGTGGCCCGGGCGTGGCGGTCGCCGCTGCGGTTTCTGTTCATCGACGGCGGCCACTCGGAGGCCGCCGCCGACCAGGACTTCGACGGATGGGCGAAATGGGTGGCCGTCGGCGGGGGCCTGGCCATCCACGACGTGTTCCCGGATCCCAAAGACGGCGGCCGGCCGCCGTACCTCATCTATTGCCGCGCAATCGATTCCGGTCAGTTCCGGGAGGTCTCGGCGACCGGTTCCCTACGGGTGCTCGAACGCGTCGGCGGTCGGCCGGGGGAGCAGGTTACCGGCCCGGCCCACTGACAACGCATTCGCAGTCGAAGTCGGTCTGCAGTCCCATCGGCAGCGCGTCCCCGCGGAAGATCCCGCTGCCGGCGCTGGTGTCCGACAACGCGTCGGCCGCCAGGATCATGGCCGCCCCGGTCCAGGTGGTGCGCTCCTCGGGCCAGCGTTTCCCGTCCGCGAAAACCAAGCCCGTCCAGTACGATCCGTCCTCTTCGCGCAGGTGCTGCATGGCGGCGAACTGCCGGTGGGCGGCTGACCGATGACCGATGGCTTCCAGCGCCATCACCAGTTCGCAGGTTTCGGCGCCGGTCACCCAGGGACGGTCGTCGACGCAGCGAATGCCGAGGTCGCCGACCACGAAGTCGTCCCAGCGCTGCCTGATTCGCTCGGCCGCCGCCGGGCCGCGCAGCGCACCACCCAGGATGGGGTAGTACCAGTCCATCGAGTAGCGGTCCTTCTCGGTGAACGCCTCCGGATGCGCTTCGATCGCGTGGCCGAGTCGGCCCAGCGCCAGTTCCCACTCGGGCTGCGACTCTCCGACGAGACCGGCCAGCGCCAGCGCACACCGGATGCTGTGGAACACGCTGGCACACCCGGTCAGCAGCGCTTCGGCGACGGGTCCGGCTTCGCTTCGCGCCCAGTAGATCTCGCCGTAGCCGAACTGTAGGTCGATGACGAAATCGATCGCCTTGTGCACCACCGGCCACATCCGCGCGGCAAAAGACTCATCGCCGGTGACCAGCACGTGGTGCCACACTCCGGTGGCGATGTAGGCGCAGAAGTTGCTGTCGCTGTTGGCGTCTTCCACGGTCCCGGCCCGGGTCTGGATGGGCCAGGAGCCGTCGGGCCGCTGCGTGCGACGGCTCCACTCGAACGCGGCCCGCGCCGGCTCCAGCAACCCGGCCGTGGTGAGCGCCATCGCGCACTCCACGTGGTCCCACGGGTCGTTATGACCGCCCTCGAACCAGGGAATGGCCCCCGACGACTCCTGCGCAGCGGCGATCGATTGCGCGGTCTGCCGACATTCCTCGGCGGTGAGGACGCCCGGAACCGCCGGCGGATTAACCCGACGCAACTGAGTACCCCAGTGCCGTTTCGCTTTCCGTCGATCGCAGCTTGGTGAAATACATCGCCACGCTCTTGCCCACGAGCGGGTTGAGCAGCGACTCGGCCAGCTGCGTCACCTTGGGCCGTCGTATCAGGTCCCACACCAGCAGCTTGTGATATGCGGTGACCGCGGGATGCTCGGAATTCGAGACGCCCACAGCGCATTTGAGCCACCAGAATGGCGAGTGCAGGGCGTGCGCGTAGTGGGCGTGCGTCATTTGCATTCCGCCGCTGACTATCTTGTGCCGCAATTCGCTGGCCCGATAGATGCGCACGTGCCCGCCCTCGTTGCTGTGGTATTCGTCGGACAGCAGCCAGCACAACCGTTCCGGGAGCCACCGCGGCACGCTGACCGCCAGCGTGCCGCCGACTTTGAGCACCCTGACCAGTTCGGTGATGGCCGCGTCGTCCTGCGGTATGTGTTCCAGGATCTCCGAGGCAATCACGCAATCGAATGTCTGGTCGGCATACGGCAGGTTCAACGCGTCACCAACAACCGCCGTCGCCGAGGCCGTGGCGGGCGCCTCACCTTCGGAGGCCATCGCCTGCAAGATGGTCTCGACCGACCGCAGTTCGGACGCATCGTGGTCGAAGGCGACGACGTCGGAGCCGCGACGATACGCTTCGAAGGCGTGTCGGCCGGCCCCGCAACCCACGTCGATGACCTTGACGGACGGCCCCACCCCGAGCCGGTCGAAATCGACTGTCAGCATTGGCCTTCCCCATGGGTGGCCCGGCGGGTGATCGCCCGCTCGTAGATTCGCACGGTTTGAGCGGCTACGGCTTCCCAGCTGAACACGTCGAGGGCGCGCGCCCTTCCCGCCTTGCCCAGGCTTCGGCGCTTTTCCGGCGAGTCCAGCAATTCGCCGAGGGCCCGGGTGAGCGCTTCGACGTCGGCGGGCGGCACCAGTTCGGCGCAGGCGCCGTCGGTGCCGACGACTTCGGGCAGCGCGCCGACCCGGCTGGCGACGATCGGGGTGCCGCTCGCCATCGCCTCCACCGCCGGCAGCGAGAAACCCTCGTAGAGGGAAGGAATGCACGCGACCTCGGCCGAGGCGAACAGTGCCGCCAGGTCGGCGTCGGAGAGTCCGCTGGTGATGTGGACGATGTCGGAGATCCCCAGTTCGGCGATGAGTTTGTGGGTGGGACCGTTGGGTTCCACCTTGGCGACGAGCCGCAACTCGAGATTGCGGCTCGCGCGCAGCTTGGCGACCGCGTGCAGCAGGGTGCGGACACCCTTCAGCGGGGTGTCGGCGCTGGCGATCGCGATGATCCGGCCCGGTTGCCGGGGGTGCGCTCCCGGTTTGAACAGGTCGGTGTTCACTCCCAACGGCACGGTGTGCAATTGCTTCGGCGAGACGCCGAAGTCGGTCACGATGTCCGCGGCCGACGAGGACGAGACCGTCACCAGGTCCGGGATCTGGCGCGCCACCTGCTTCTGCATCTTGGCGAAGCCATACCACCTGTACACCAACGGTTTTCGCCACCATCGCGCGGCGGCGATGTCGAGCACCCGGTCACGGGTGATGGGGTGGTGCACGGTGGCCACCACCGGCAGCCCCGCCCCGGCGATCGTCAGCAGTCCGGCGCCCAGGCTTTGGTTGTCGTGGACAACGTCGAAATCGCCTGCGCGGCCGGCCAGCAACCGTGCGACACGCATCGTGAAGGTGCGTGGTTCCGGAAAGCCCGCGGTCCACACGGTCAGGAGCTCCAACAGGTCGATCGAGTCACGAATCTCACTCGGCCGCGGTACCCGGAACGGGTCGGGCTCCCGGTATAGGTCCAGGCTTGGCACCTTGGTCAACCGCACCCGCGGATCGAGCAGGTCCGGGTACGGCTGCCCGGAGAACACCTCGACGTCATGCCCCAGTTCCGCCAGACCATGGCTGAGATGTCGCACGTAGACGCCCTGTCCGCCGCAATGGGTCTTACTACGGTAGGACAGCAAGGCAATTCGCATACTCAACTCTTCTGTGCTGGTGAACGATGGCGGAACGGCGCCGAACCCATCGCGGTCAACGGACTCCCGAGCCCCGTGACAGCAAACTGGACATGTGTCCAGACTATAGTTCGATCTCCTAAGCGAGCGCAACGACCTCGGTCGTTACCGCGCCCTGCCCAGGCCGCCTCGGACATGTCCCCCACGCGAAGATCATGCCACTTGGGTCTTGGGCCGCGCTCTGCGGACCACTTGCCACCCAAGGGTTGCACCCTTCCGACCGGCCACGGCCGAACCCGTCTCAGCGCGACCGGACCGCCGATTCGCCGTTTGTTACCATCGCGCCGTGCAGGGTTCGGCGGGCCTAGGTCAACACGGCGGACAACGACCGGTTTCACGGCGTGACGTCCTCAAATACGCGTGCGCACCGGCCCTGCTGAGTCTGGGGGCGGTCGCCGCCAACCTCGGCGAGCGCAAAGCAGCGGCCGCCGACATGCAGCTGATCGATTTCGCCGAGAAGCGGATCCCGCCGGATCAGATCAAATCGGCCGGCTACGACGGCGTCGTGAACTACGTGTCGGAGTCGCGGCCGGGCGCGAACTTCGAGGCCAAGCCCATCACGCGTGAGTATGCCGACGCGCTGCGCGCCGCGGGCCTGCACATCGTCAGCAACTTTCAGTACGGCAAACCCGGCTGGCCGGACCCGTCGGATTTCACCCGCGGATACGACGGCGGGGTGGCAGACGCCCAGACCGCCCTGCGGCTGCACAACGCGGCCGGGGGAACGGCCTCGGCGCCCATTTTCTTCAGCGTCGACGACGACATCGACGCCAACACCTGGAATGGCCCTGCGGTGCAATGGTTTCGAGGAATCAATTCCGTCCTGGGTGTGGAACGCACCGGCATTTACGGGCATTCCCAGGCGTGTGGGTGGGCCATCAGGGACGGCGTTATTGGCCATTCGACCTCGGCGGGGCACCGGTGGGCGTGGCAGACGAAGTCGTGGTCGCACGGTGAGCGCGAGCCGATGGCCGTGCTGTACCAGGCGGTCGTCAACACCCCGTCGAACCCGGGTCCGCTGCTGGGCGGCATCAACGTCGACGTAGACGACGTCCTCGCGGCGGATTTCGGGCAGTGGGACTTGCCGCGCTGATCTCTCTGATCTCACGGGCCTCCCGCCCCGCGTACACCGAGACATAAACCAGTGCGACCGGCCGCGTGTCGTGTGCGTGGTTTATGTGTCGCGAAACGACCGGCGCATCAGCCGCACCCGAGGCGGCACCCCGCGAGCCGCTGACGAGCGGGTGACTCGCGGGGTGCCGCAGGGTTCACGTCCTACTTCAGATCGAACCGGTCGGCGTTCATCACCTTGACCCACGCAGCGACGAAGTCATCCACGAACTTCCCCTGGTTGTCGTCCTGCGCATAGACCTCGGCCAGTGCACGCAGCACCGAATTCGAGCCGAAGACAAGGTCGTTGGCGGTTGCGGTCCACTTGAGAGCGCCCGAGGCCCGGTCGCGGCCCTCGTAGACGTTCTCCTGGGTTTCCGACGGCTTCCACTCCGTGCCCATGTCGAGCAGATTGACGAAGAAGTTGTTGGTCAACGCTCCCGGCCGGTCGGTGAAAACGCCGTGCTTGGTGCCGCCGTGGTTGGCAGCGAGGGCACGAAGGCCGCCGACCAGCACCGTCAGCTCTGGGGCGGTCACGCCGAGCAGGTACGCCCGTTCGACGAGCAGGTGCTCCAGCGGAGCCTTCTCGCCCGGACGGACGTAGTTGCGGAACCCGTCGGCGCGCGGTTCGAGCACGGCGAACGACTCCACATCGGTGTTCTCTTGCGAGGCGTCGGTACGCCCGGGCGCGAAGTGCACCGAGATCTCGTAGCCGGCGTCCTTGGCCGCCTTCTCGACCGCCGCGGACCCGGCCAGCACGATCAGGTCGGCCAGCGAGATCTTCTTGCCACCGGACGCCGAGCCGTTGAAGTCCTGCTGGATCCGCTCCAGCACGGGCAGCACCTTGTCCAGCTCAGACGGCTCGTTGGCCTCCCAGTTCCGCTGCGGCGCGAGGCGCAGCCGTCCGCCGTTGGCCCCGCCGCGCTTGTCGGTGTCGCGGTAGCTGCCCGCCGCCGACCAGGCCGTCTTGACCAGCTGCGGAACGGACAGCCCCGACTCGAGGACCTTGCTCTTCAGTGCCGCAACGTCCTTCTCGTCGACCAACTTGTGGTCGACGACGGGAACCGGGTCCTGCCACAGCTGCGGCTCGGGAATCCAGGGCCCGAGGTAGCGGCTGATGGGTCCCATGTCGCGGTGCAGCAGCTTGTACCAGGCCTTGGCGAACGCCTCGGACAGCTCCTCGGGATGCTCCAGCCAGCGCTGCGTGATCTTACGGTAGGTCGGGTCCTCGCGCATCGAGATGTCGGTGACCAGCATCGTCGGGGCGCGACCCGGCCCGCCGAACGGGTCCGGGATAGTCCCGGCGCCGGCGCCGTCCTTGGCGACGTACTGCCAGGCGCCGCCGGGGCTCTTGGTCAGCTCCCACTCGTAGCCGTAGAGGTTCTCCAGGAACCCGTTGCCCCACTTGGTCGGGGTCTTCGTCCACACCACCTCCAGGCCACTGGTGATGGCGTCCTTGCCCTTGCCGGTGCCATAGGAGCTCTTCCAGCCGAACCCCTGCTGCTCGACCGGGGCGGCCTCCGGCTCCGGACCGACCAGATCGCCGCTGCCGGCGCCGTGCGTCTTGCCGAAGCTGTGGCCACCGACGATCAGGGCGGCGGTCTCCTCGTCGTTCATCGCCATGCGGCCGAACGTCTCGCGGATGTCCACCGCCGCGGCGACCGGATCCGGCTTGCCTTCGGGGCCTTCCGGGTTGACGTATATCAGGCCCATGGTGGTCGCGCCGTAGGGCTGGGCGAGGTCACGCTTGCCGGAGTAGCGCCGGTCGGTGCCCAGCCAGGTGTCCTCTTCGCCCCAGAGGATCTCCTCGGGCTCCCAGACATCCTCGCGGCCGAAAGCGAAGCCGAAGGTCTTGAAGCCCATCGACTCCAGGGCGCAGTTGCCGGCGAAGATGATCAGGTCCGCCCAGGAGATCTTGTTGCCGTACTTCCTCTTGACCGGCCACAGCAGGCGCCGCGCCTTGTCCAGGCTGACGTTGTCCGGCCAACTGTTGAGCGGGGCGAAGCGCTGCATGCCCTGGCCGCCGCCGCCGCGGCCGTCATGGATGCGATAGGTGCCGGCGGCGTGCCAGCTCATCCGGATGAACAGGCCACCGTAGTGGCCGTAGTCGGCGGGCCACCAGTCCTGCGAGGTGGTCATCACCGAGATGACGTCCGCCTTGAGCGCCTCGACGTCCAGCTTGGCGAACTCCTTGGCGTAGTCGAATTCCTCGCCGAGCGGGCTGCTCTGGGGGTTGTGCGGTTGCAGCGTCGACACGTCGATCTGGTCGGGCCACCAGTCCCGGTTCGTCGTGGGGCCGTGCTCCTTCGGCGTGGGTGCGGGAATTGTTGGGTTTTCGCTCTCGCTGGCGCTCATAGCGTTCCTTTCGGGTGGAGGGTGAATTGGACTGCGATCTAAGAACTTTCAGTCGAACAGTCGGGGCAGATGCCCCAATAGATGACCTCGGCCTCGTCGAGGACGAAGCCCTCCAAAACGTTGTTGTCGTCCGACGGGGTGAGGCAGGGCGCCTCACCAACCGCACAGTCGACATCGGCGATGACCCCGCAGGAGCGGCACACCACATGGTGGTGGTTGTCGCCGACTCGTGACTCGTACCGGGCGACCGAACCCGGCGGTTGGATCCGCCGAACCAAACCCACCGAGGTCAGCGCACTGAGCACGTCGTAGACGGCCTGGCGGGAAACTTCGGGCAGACCGACGCGCACCGCTGAGAAGATCGTTTCGGTGTCGGCGTGCGGGTGGGCGTGCACGGCTTCCAACACGGCGACCCTGGGTCGGGTCACCCGCAGATCGGCCATCCGCAGCTGTCCTGCGTAATCGGCCGTCGATGACACCGCATCAATACTGCGCAGTTATCTGGAATCGGTCAAGACTTTGTTGTGAAATGGCACACAAGGGGCCCCGAACGTGGTGCAGGCAACATCGGGCCGCCGAAGCGCTACCGGTTTTGCTTGGGCTTTCAGGGCTTCAGGGCTTCAGGGCTTTCAGGGCTTTCAGGGCTTTCAGGGCTTCAGGGCGCTGCCCTGGCGCCACTGGTCCCAGCTGAGCGTCCAGTCCCCGTTCTGAGCCAGTTTCAAAGGGGCGCCGCCGGTGTTGCGGATCTCGGCCACCTCACCCGGAACCGAGAAGTTGTAGAACCATCTCGCGTTGTCGGCGTTGAGGTTCAAGCACCCGTGTGACGTGTCCCGGTGGCCCTGCGCCCACACGGTCGCGTCGAGCTCGTGCAGGTAGATGCCGTCAGTGCTGATGCGGGTGGCGTAATTGATGGTCTCGCGATACCCGAGCCGGGAATTCTTGGGCAGCCCAAAGGTCGAGGAGTCCATGATGACCGGGTTGCCCTTGTCGAGAACGGTGTAGACGCCCGGTGGGGTCCACAGCGAAATGGTCTGCCCACCGACCGTTTCGGTGCCGCCCATCCCCATGGACGTCGGCACGGTACGGACCAGGGCGCCGTTGTCGAAGACGCTGACCTGCTTGGTGGTGTCGTCGGCGATCGAGACGTGGGCGTCGCCGATCCGGAAGGACACTCGGGTGTCGTCTTGGCCAAAGAGGTCTTCGCCCAAGCCGATTCCATAAATTTTGGCTTCGGCGGTGACCGCGGTGCCCGGCGCGTAGTAGTGCGCTGGTCGCCAGTGGGCGCTCTGCCCGTCGACCCAGAACCACGAACCTTGCACCTTGGGGTTGGCGGTGACCGTCAGCGCGACCTGAGCGCATCGCACTGACGCGGACGGCCTTCCGGCTCAAGATGATTAGCTCTGCTTGCGGTAGACGAGCCAGCGCAGTTCGATCGGGGAATCGTCGCGCTCGACGTCGAACACGTCCAGGCCGCTGGCCCATCCGTCGAACCAGCCGGTGGGCGGCCACGCGCCTTCCGGCAGGTGCGTCTTTTCGTACTCGTA
This sequence comes from uncultured Actinomycetota bacterium, assembly GCA_963785625.1. Classification (GTDB taxonomy): domain Bacteria; phylum Actinomycetota; class Actinomycetes; order Mycobacteriales; family Mycobacteriaceae; genus Mycobacterium. The sequence continues at coordinate 414,053 of CAWAWC010000008.1, forward strand.
GGCGGAGTCGTCGCCAGTCATCTCAAGCGGCAGCCCGGCCGCAGCCGCAGCCATCTCGTCGCGGGTGAAGATCATCGCGTTGCACTGCTGACCGAGTTCCCGCGCCGCGCCGTCCGGGCTGTAGCCCGGGCGTGCCAGGAACGCGTTGAACACCAGGTGTCCGTCGGGCGCCAGACAGTCCGCAGCGAGTTCGAAAACGCCGCGCAACTCGTGAGTCGTCCGGAAATCGGGCACCACCTCGGAGAGCACCATCAGCTGATACTCCTCGTGGACGCCCTCCATGGCCGTGAAGACGTCGCTCTGAATGACGCGCACGCCGAGTGATTCGCGTTCGGCCTCGGCGCGAATGACGTCAGCGAACTTCGCCGTCATCTCGACGGCGTCCACGGGGTAGCCGCGTCGGGCCAGCGCCAGGGCGTTGCGCCCGGTCCCGGCGCCGATGTCTAGCACCCGGTAGGCAGCCGGGTCGGCCGCTTCGCCGGCCAGCGCCAGCACGCGCGCGTCCGGCTCGGTGCCGAACAACGGCGGCGGCCGGACGGCAACCCACTGGTCGTAATCGGCGTCGATCGTGCGCCATTCGGCTTTGACCCGGAAATTGACGCCCGTCCCGAAGGGCGCCTGAAACGAGATGACGACCTCCGAACGGGGGGAGGCCTTGAAGGCCTTTGCCAACTCCGCTTCCAGCACCGTCCTGAGCTGAGCGGATTGTTCGGGGGTGTACCAGACGCCCAGGGTGGCGCAGATGTTGCCGCACAACAGGACGTACTCGTCGATCAAGGCGGGAACGGCCGGCACCGCGATCTGGCCCTCGGCCACCGATCGGCGGTACAACCGCCTGATGATCGCCTCGCGCAGCATCGACGGATCGAACGACTCGGCAGGCGGATCGTGCACCAGAATCTTTTACACCTCGCTTTGCACCAACGAACGGGCAGGTGGTTCAGCGGCCGAGTAGGCGGTTCTTCAGCTCGGTGTACTCCTCGTCGGTCAGACCTCCCTCGTCGCGGAGCCGGGTGATCTCACGAATCTTGGCCGCCACTCCGGTGACCACAATCCGGGGCGTGCCAGGTGACGGGTGGCCGTCACCGTCACCCACCGGAGCTCCAATGCGCGCGGGCACCCGTGCGCCAGTCAATGTGCCGCCGGCGCTGCCGCCGCTGCTCGGCGGACCGGCCATCGCGCGGCCGGTCATACCCGCGAGCCCCAAGTCGCTGAGGGTGGTGCTCGAGCCGGCTTCCAACGGCGCAGCCGCGATCGGGTCGATGCCGCTGGGCGGCAACGCCAGCGCGAGGGGGCGGACTTCGGGTACTTCGACGGTCCACGCCGACGGGACGGACAGGGCGCCGACCGTGTCCGCCGTGCCCAGGGCGGCCGATGCCGTCGGCACCGTGCCGGGCGGCAGGTTCGTCAAAGTCGCCGGAAACTCCTTGACCGGCGCCGGCGCGGTGCTCGGCCAACCTTCCTCCCCATTCCAACCACTGACGATGTCGTCGGTGTGAAAACCGATGAGAGTGCCGCTGATAGAGAACGGGAGATCCACCGGTCCCGCCACGATGGACAGCGGGAGGTCTGCACCGAGGGCGGCGACGTCGGCCGGCGCACTGAGGAAAATCGTGATGAGGTTGCTCAACGTGTCGAGGGTGCTCGAGGAGGGGAGCGCTTGGGCCGGCGTTGCGAGGCTTTGCAGCGCCTCGGGCACCGCGGAGAGCGTCTGCGGGACGCCGGGCAGGATGCCCTGGGCGCTGCCGGCGGGCGTGCCGAGGGCTTGGCTGACCGCGGCGGCCTGACGGGCGGATCCGCCGGGGCTGGTGTTCGGCCGAGGGGGGGTCAACGGAGTGAGCGCGGCCGCGGCCGCCGACGAGCCGGCGTAGGTGTACATCGCCACCGTGTCCTGCGCCCACATCGCGGCGTACTGCGCCTCGGTGGCCGCGATCGCCGGCGTGTTCTGCCCGAAGAAGTTGGTCGCCACCAGCGCCGCCAGCAGGCTGCGGTTGGCCGCGATCACCGGGGGCGGAACCGTCATGGCAAAAGCCGCCTCATAGGCGCCTACCGCGGCGCTCGCCTGGGTGGCGGTTTCCTCGGCCCGCGCCGCGGTGCTGCCCAGCCACTCCGCGTACGACGCCGCGGCGGCCGTCATGGCCGCCGACGCCGGACCCATCCACAGCCGCTCGGTCAGCCCCGCCACCACCGACTGGTACGCACCGGCCGCCGTATACAGTTCGTCGGCCAGTCCCGCCCAGGCCTGCGCAGCGGCCAGCAATGACCCCGAGCCAGGACCGGCATACATCCGGCCGGAGTTGATCTCCGGCGGATAAACCCCGAAATCCATTCGCTGCGCATTCCTCTTCCAGGCAACCGGCGGCCGCCGCGGGGCGGGTGATCTAGCGACCGAGCAGGCGGTTCTTCTGCTCGGTGTACTCCTCGTCGGTCAGAATTCCCTCGTCGCGGAGCTTGGCGAATTCGCGAAGCTCGGCCGCGACTCCGGTGACAACCGGCCGGGGCTTGCTCTCCGTCGCTTCGCCCGCGTCGTCCGCCCCCTTGTCTTCCGCCGTCTTGACGTCGCCGGCGGCGGCCTGCACGCGTTGGCCCCCGGGCGCTTTGCCGGCGCCGGTGCCCAGGGTGCCGGCGATGGCCCGCCCGGCCATACCCGCCACAGCCATCTGGCCGAGAGTGCTACTCGAGCCGAGCGTGGACCCCTCGTCGGCGGTGCCGGCCGCGGCGGGAGGCAACGCGGGCAATGTGAAAGAGATCGGGCGTACCGCCGGCGTGGCGATGGTCCAGGTCGACGGCACGGACAGGGTACCCACCGTGTTCGCCTCTCCCAGGGCTGCCGAGACCCTCGGCGGTGGCGGCACCGTGCCCGGGGCCAGGTTGGCGAGAGGCGCCGGGAACTCTTTGACGGGCGCCGGGCCGGTGCCCGGCCATGACTCTTCGCCGTTCCAGCCGCTGACGATGTCGTCGGTGTGGACACCCGTGCCGTAACCGCCGATATCGAAAGGAAGCGCCACCAGGCCGAGGACGGCCAGCGGTACGCCGGCGGTGAGCTCGGCGATGTTGGCCGGCAGGTCCAAGAAGATAGCGATCAGGTCGCTCAACACGTTCAGCGTGTCGGTCAAAGAACTCGACTGGGCGGGCGTCGCCAGGCTCTGCAGCGCGGCGGGTACCGCGGACAACGTTTGCTGCGCCGATGCCACGGAGTTCTGCACATTGCCGGCGGATGTGCCGGTCACCTGGCCAACCGCGGCCGCTTGTGCGGCCGACCCGCCGGGGTTGGTGTTCTGTCGAGGGGCGTTGAAGGGTGTCAGTGCGGTCGCGGATGCCGACGAACCCGCGTATCGGTACATCGCCGCGGTGTCTTGTGCCCACATTTCGGCGTACCGAGCCTCGGTGGTCGCGATCGCGGAGGTGTTCTGCCCGAACAGGTTGGTCGCGACCAGCCTCGTGAGCTGGGCGCGGTTGGCGGCGACCTGCGCGGGCGGCACGGTCGAGGCGAACGCCTCCTCGTAGGCCGCCGCTGCGGCATTGGCTTGAGCGCCGGCTTCTTCGGCCTGCGCGGCGGCCGTGTTTAGCCAGCTGACGTAGGAAGCGGCGGCAGCCGTCATCGACGCCGACGACGGACCCAGCCACGAGCCGGCGGTCAATCCGGAGATCACCGACTGGTATGAATTGGCGACCGTGTACAACTCCGAGGCCAACGCTTCCCAGGCTTCGGCTGCGGCCACCATCGGGTCCGACCCCGGACCGATATACATGCGAGCGGAGTTGACCTCCGGGGGCAACAACGCGAAATCCACCACCGCCGCCGCCTGCATCAACACGTCGCAATCGAGCAAGCGGCCCGGGTGGCCCCATCCCGGCGAGGGGTCGCAGGCGCGGCAGCCAGCACATCATCGAGGACCTCGTCGCCGACGGACGGAAGCGTCACGCTCGCCACGTTTGCTGCTTTCACCGGAAAACCCCTCCTTCCCCGTTGCCGCTTCTGCCTCGTTGCCGCCTAATCAAATGGCAGAAACGCAGCCACAACCTCCGCCGAATGACTTTAAGAGGACAAAACCAGATTCGCACAGTGGGATCTCAGCCACGCTGCCCACCAGCACGAACTGGTAAACCCCTTGGTTTGCCCGTTATGCAGTCCTGAAGCAGGATCTGGCGATCCTAACGAATTCTTAACGCCCTGGACCAGGGCCCGATGGGCAATCCGGACACCACTGTGTCCGTGGTCACGTATTTCCTCAGACTCGAGAACCGTCGACACTACGAGGTTGCTGATCGCCTCGCGGCGTCTTGTTTGATCACCTGACATCGTGAGCCGCTCCTGTACCAGACCCTTCGAACTCGTTTCAACCAGACGGCAATCGCTCGACTCTAGTTTGGCTTTGATACCCCGCGTCGTCGACGCGCGTTAACTCCCTCGTTGCGTTTTTGGTAATCCATCGCGGCCCGTGGGCGCACATTGGCGGTACGCCCCCTAGCGATCGCGTTGCCGGCCACCAGCCTCGGCACCGCAGCGAGCACACCGACGGGCCCGATGACTAGCATCGCCGCCGAGTTGCGGGAACTTGCTTCGTTGCGCAACCAGGGAATCCTCACAGGGGGAAGAATTCAACGAGCTAAAACAGCGCCTGCTGCCTCACCGATGCCGCTGGCAATTGTTTTCATGTGATGGGGGATTGGTAAACGCCGAAATGCCTTCCGGGCGACCGCCCTAGTTGTCCCGGCCAACGTCAGAAATTTTGTGTCACTATTCCGCTAAGCAGTGCGCGGGGGGTGCTAGCGTGTTCACGCTATTCGGTTCCGCACTGAACTTCACGGGCCAGCATGTCGAAATTCCGAGTCTTCAGCGTGGCACGCACCGCGCTGGTGAGCGCGTGCCTGGGCATGGCCTATGTTTCGTTCGCCTCCGCGTGTCGCCCGGCGCCGCCTTCGACCGGACCGCAGACGACGTCATCGGTCCACGTCAGCAAAACGTACGCAAGCCCGCCTCCAACGCCGGCGGATAGTCCGTCGCCAACCGCCGCCGACGGCAGGTACGGCGACCCGGCGGCGGCCGCCAAGTACTGGCAGCAACAGTCGCTGGAGGACAATTGCGGGCTGATGTCGGTCGCCGACGTGGTGGGTGAGATCACCGGGCACGCCCCGACGGAGCAACAGATGGTCACACTGGCGGAGGCGACACACTCCCCGACCAACCCCGGCCCGATCTACGCGCCCCGCAACGACCCGAGCCATACCAACGGCAACGGCGGCATAGAAATGGCCGACGAGGTCGTGCTACTCGACCACTACGGCATCAAGTCGGAGATGACCTATGCGGCGCACCCGGAGCAGACCGGGCTCCCCACGCTCGAGCAGTACCTCGCCGGCGATCGCAAGGTCATCGCCTGGGTCAATTCCGCGGTCATCTGGGACACCAGCGACCAGCGCACCAAGGCCGACCACTTCCTCGTCGTCACCGGAATCGACACCGACAAGGACATCGTGCACCTCAACGACCCCGGCGCCGACTATCCCGACGAGCAGGTCAAAGTCGGCACGTTCATGACAGCCTGGCACACCGGGGAGGAGTCGATCGTCGTCACCGCCGCGGGCAGGTGAGCACAACGCCGTCCGGTATGGGTAAAAACAGACCATGAGTGAAAACACGACCGCACAGTTGGGCGACGAGAAGTTCGTGTCATTGACGACGTTCAAGCGCGACGGGAATCCCGTCGCCTCGCCGATGTGGATCGTCCGCGACGGACCGCAGTTATGGCTGTGGACCCCGGCGGAGGCGCCGAAGGTCAGGCGGGTTCGGCGCAATCCGCGCGTCACGCTCACGCCGTGCGGCCGAACGGGCAAACTACGTGCCGGCGGCGCCGTCGTCGACGGGACGGCCGAGGTGGTCACCGACGCCCGCGAAGTCGCGCGGATCGAGTCACTTCTCAAACGCAAGTACGGCTTGGAGTTTTGGGTCGTGTTGATCGTCGAAACCATTGCGGCACGAGGCCGCAAACCGCGGGTACTGCTGCGCGTCGCGCTGCCGTAAAACATCGCATAGTAGAGTGCGGACGCCACCGCAAATCCTGCACGCTCGGTTTCTTGGTTATCAGTCGAGTTCCGCCCCAGCCCTTTACAAGCGTTTGAGGGTTTCCCTATTTTTAGTATTCGGGCTCTTCAACCGCTCATATACTGACCGCACGCTCACGGCCAATAACAGAAGAAGGGGATCAAATGTTCTCAACTCGCTTGCTTGTCAAAGTGACTGTCCCTGTGATGATGGGCGCCGCCCTCTCCATGAGCACTGCGATCGCGTACGCCGATGCCACGGATGACGCTTTCATCGCTCAGATGCAGAAGCTTGGTTTCACGTGGCCGTCCGGGGACGACTCCGACATCATTGCGATGGGCCACCAAATCTGCGCGGACCGTAATTCCGGCAAGACGCCGGACCAGATTGCCACCGACATCCACTCTACTCTGGGCCCGAAAGGCATCTCGTTCGCCGACGTCACGTCGATGGTCAGCGCCGCGGAGTCGAACTACTGCCCGGGTTAATGGAATCCGGCGTGGCAAGCCGGGCCTGTGATCAACACCTGAGCTGACTCGGGTCGGCCGCATACTGGTGGGCATGAGCGACTTCGTCGTGGCGCCAATGCGGGTGGCGAGTTTGCTTCGCTACCCGGTGAAATCGATGCTCGGCGAAACGGTGACGAGCCTCTTCGTCGACGAGGGCGGCGCAGAAGGGGACCGGCGGCTGGCGCTCGTCGACGCCGCGACCGGGCACGTAGCCAGCGCCAAGAACGCGCGGCTGTGGCGTGGGTTGTTGAAGTGCACGGCCAACGCGGACGCCGGGCGGGTGAGTATCGGGCTGCCCGACGGGACGCAGGTCGCGGCCGATGACCCCGGCGTCGACGACCTGCTCTCGCGCATGACGGGACGGACGGTCCGCCTGGTCCGCCAGCGACCGGAGGGCGCGACGCTGGAACGCCCGGACCCGGAGGGGCTGCTCGAATTCGGGTTGGACGCCGAGGACGCGGACGTCGGCGGCCGCATCCTGGAGATCGCTCAGGCGACCCCGGGTGATTCGTTCACCGACGAGGCGCCGCTGCACGCGATTACAACGGCCACCCTCAAACACATCGGCGTCGAGGCCCTCCGTTACCGACCGAACCTGGTGATCGCGACGCCGCCGGGCTACCCGCCCTATGCCGAAAACGACTGGGTCGGCAGGGAAGTCGCCGTCGGCGAAGCGCGGCTGCGCGTACTGACGGCCACGTCACGGTGCGTGGTGCCCACCCTCGAACACGGCCCACTGCCGCGGGCCTCGCACGCGCTTCGCACACCCGCATCCGAGAACCGTTGGGATACAGGCGGTCACGGACCGCAGCCGTGCGCGGGGGCCTACCTCGAGGTGCTGGCGGCCGGCGTCGTAAGCGTCGGTGACCGCGTCACCGTCGAGGTGTGAGACGGATCGGTGTCCGAGCCCGAGAACACCGCGCCAAACCGGACTGTCGCGCCCCTTTCAGTCGAAGCCGGAAGGTCCGAGGCCGTCGCTTGGTTGGCGCCCGGACAGCTTTTGAACCACCCACTGATTCATCGAAACTCGCTGTTCGACGGCTTCGCGGGCAAGGCGCCCATGCAACTCCGGGCACGTCCTGACGACGAAGGTGCCACTGCAACTACGTTCCGGCATTGGTGCGGGCGGTGTTTCACCGATCCTTTGCAAACAATCAACGTGCTCGTTCACAGCGGTCTCGATATCCGAGATTGCTTCTTGCGTGCTCGGCGCCTGCCGCCGGAGAAATGGCAACTCTATACAGGTACCGACGTATTCAGCGTATAGCGGCGGCCATTCGATGCGGTATGTGTAGCGGTTCACGGCGGATTTGATAGCACGGGCGCTATCGAATTCGAGGGTCACCTATCCCCAGGGACAGGCCCGTCAGCCGACGATCGCGGCGAAGTCCATCCACAGATGCCGCGGGCCGCGGAACACCTGGTTGTGCCGATAGGGCGGCGGGTCCACCACCAGCTTGGGGGACTCGACGCGGCGCAGGAAGATCTCCAGCGCCAGGTTGACCTCGAGGCGCGCCAGCGGGCCGCCCATGCAGGTGTGAATGCCGCTGCCCCAACCGAAGTGCTCGTTATCCTCGCGCAGCGGGTCGAAGCGATCCGGGTTGTCGAACCGCCGCGGATCGCGATTGGCCGCCGCATAGATCAGGTGCACCGCCGACCCCGCCGGGATAACGGTGCCGCCGATCTCGATGTCGGTGGTGGCGCTGCGGCTGGGGAAGAACTGCACCGCCGACTGCAGCCGCTGCACCTCTTCGATGGTCCGGGGGATCAGCTCCGGGCGCTGCCGCACCAGATCCCAGGAGCCGGGATTGCGCAGCAGCGTCATCACGCAATTGGTGATGGTGTTGACGGTGGAGTCGTGGCCCGCGACCAACAAGAGCATGGCGTTGGACGTCGTCTCCTTGATTGACATCGGTCCATCGGGTCCGTCGTCGTGCAGCAGCTTGGACAGCAGGCCGTCGCCGGGGGTCTTTGCGTATCGCTGCACCAAGCCGCCGAGATAGTCCAGCAGCGCGGCGGTGCTGGCCCGGCCCTTCTCGGCCAGGGCGCGACCCTCCGCGGTGTCGCCCTCGGGGCCGAGGTCGCTGCCCATCATGAAGTCGAAGATCCAGGCGTGAAACATGGGCTCGTCTTCGACCGGCACGCCGAGGATCCTGCAGATGACGGCCACGGGGATCGGGTAGGCGAAGTCCTCCACGACGTCCATGCGGGTGTCGTCGCGTGCTTTGACCCCGTCGAGCAGCTCGTTGGCCAGGCCCACGACGAACGGTTCCATGCTCGGGATCAGGCCGGGGGAGTGCGGGGGGCCGAAATGCCGCATCACCTGCCTGCGCGCCCGGTCGTGATCGGGCGGGTCCGAGACGATGATGCTGGCCTCGCGGCCGTAGGCCTGCATGTGTTCGGCGCCGGGTTCGGGTTCAGGCTTGGCTGCGGGCTTGTCCTGGCCGAAACCCGACGGGCTGCGGCTGATGTCGGAGCTGATCCGCGGGTCGTGCGCCAGGGTCAGCAACTCGTGATAGCCGGTGACGACGTAGGTCTTGTCGGAGACCTTGGCCACCGGCGTCTTGCGCAGCTCCTCGAAGTACGGGTAGGGGTTCGGGCGGTTCTCGAATTTCATCGCCTCGGCCCAGGCGGTTGCGGCGTCCATCGTCGTCTCCTCGGTTCAGCGCTTCTGGGGCGCCCGGAATTCGGCGCCGCGCGAGGTCGGGTCGTGTCCGGTCAGCACCACGTCGGGCAGCGCGGTCGGTTCGCGGGGGTCGGGGAAGCGGGCCGGCATCGGCTCGAAGATGACGGGCCGGTCGTAGCCCGGCGGGGGCGGCGGGAAGGGTGCGGACCTCTCGATGAGCGAGGCGTAGTACGGCAGCCACTTGCCGTGGTTGAAGGTCACCGCCCCGACGATGCGGCCGCGGTAGCCGTAGGCCGCCGCGAAGCGGCGTTCGGTGATCGACCCCTGGGTGAACACGATCTCGTCGCCGAACGAGCACACCCCGACGCTCTTGATGTTGACGCCGAACTGGCCGGACCAGAAGGACGGCAGCGGCAGGTGCGGCCGTCGACCCGTCTCCAGGCTGATCATGTTGTTGGCCGCCACCTCGGCACCGAAAACGGCGTTGTCCCAATGCTCTTGAGACATGAACTGGTACTCGTAGAGCACGTGCGGGGCGCGCGCCACGTCGCCGGCGACGAAGATGTTGTCGGTCACCACGCCGTTGATGTCGAACGCGCGGCAGCCGGCGTCGCAGGCCACGCCCCAGAACCCGCTTGCCAGCTGCGCACCTTCGAGCCATTCCACGTTGCGGATCGAGCCCAGCGAGGCGACGACCACGTCCACGTCCAAAACGGTTCCGTCGGAGAGGCGGGCCGCGCGGACGTGGCCGTCGGCATCGCCGTCGAGGCCTTCCACCGCGACTCCGGTGCGCAGGTCCACCCCGGCGTCGATCTGCATCTGGGCGGCGATGTCGCCGATCACGCCGCCGAGCGCGGCGACCAACGGCGCCCTGCCGCGTTCGGCGACCGTCACCGGAAGGTCGAGATCGCGGCACACCGAGGCGATCTCCGACCCGACGAAACCCGAGCCGACGATGAGCACCCGGCGTGGCCGCTCCTTGAGCGCGGCGGCCAGCTTCGCTGCGTCATCGCACGTGCGCACGGTGAACAACCCTTTGAGCGCGGCCTCCTCGCGGTTGAACCACGGGCGAGCACGGGTGCCGGTGGCGATCAGGAGCCGGTCGTAGTCGACCTTTTCACCGCTGGCGAGCAGCACCTGGCGGTTGGACCGATCCAGGCCGATCGCCGCCACGCCCAGCCGCCACTGCGCGTCGACGGGTCGCAGGCGGGGGAGCTTGGTGTGGTCGGCGGGCACCCAGCCCTTCAGGACCTGCTTCGACAGCGGCGGCCGGTCGTAGGGTTCGTGCGGCTCGTCGCCGATGATGGTGAGCTGGCCGCGAAAGCCGTTCTCCCGTAGCGCTTCCGCCGCGCGCAGGCCGGCCAGCGAGGCACCGACGATGACGATGCGGCCGTCGGCCTTGAAGCTCTCGACGAGCTGGCTGACCAGCGAAGCGGTGCTCACTTGGTGTCCCGGTCCGCGGGCGGGTCCACCTCGACGATGATCGCCTGCACCGGGCAGGAGGCCGCCGCGCGCAGCACCCGCTGGCGCTGGGAGTCGTCCGGGTTGGGGTCGTACGCCAGCGCTTCCTCGCCGACGAGCTGCAGCACCTCTGGAGCCAGCGGGACACACTGGGCGTACCCCTGGCACTTGTTGAGATCGACCACCAGTCGCATACTCCGACCTTTCCGCCCGCCGGCTACGCCACCCCTCGCGCGCAGAGACTACTTCGACGCGGCCGACCGTTGATGCCGAACGACTCAATAACACCTGCCCTTCCGCCCGCCAGGCCGCCGCGTGGGTGGTAACCAGACGAGCAGCCCACAACCTTTTAGGTGTAGTGATATCGGGCCTGGAGGATCTGCAGGTCATCGCCGACCACGCGGTAGACGAGTCGGTGCTCCTCGGTTATCCGCCGAGACCAGGCGCCCACGAGCCCGTACTTCAGCGGCTCCGGCTTACCGATGCCCACCTGCGGCGACCGGCAGGCATCCGCGATGAGCTTGTTGATCCGCTTGAGCACCGCCCGGTCGGCAGTCTGCCAATGCAAATAGTCTTCCCACGCCTGAGGCGAGAAGACGATGTTCACTCGGCGAGTTCGGCCCGGATTCCGTGGTCCCGGTCCAGGGCGTCAGCGGCGTCGAGGAGCCGGCGCGCGTTCGCCGGGGACCGGAACAGGTACGCCGTCTCCTGCCACGCTTCCCAATCATCGGCGGACATCAACACCGCTCGACCAGCCTTGGACGTGATCTCGACCGGCGTCCGGTCGGCATTCACCTTCTCGATCAGAGGGAACAGGTTCTTGCGCGCCTCACTCGCTGTGATCGCCATCGAGCCCTCCTCGCCTATGGTACAAGATATGGTACCACTTAGGTTGCGCCCAACGGGGAGACGGCGGCCCTGACGGACGTCAACCGGATCTCGGTGTCCGAGACCTGGTAGGTCATGCCGACGGTGAACGCCACGTAGGCGAAGTCCCGAAAACGGGGCCTGGGACAACGGAACAAGGGATTTCACAGGTCCGACCTAAGCACCGCTGCGTGTCGAGCCGGGTGAGGCGCTGCTAGGTGCTGTTGGACGCTGGACCCAGCTTGTTGGCCGCGAACGTCGCGGCCTGGTTTGTCATCCCGGACTGGATGTAGGAAACGTGGGCCACGATGTTGCCGCCCGCGGAGCAGAACGGGTCGTCGGGCGTGCACAGGCTGATCGTCTTGGAGGCATAGATCGGGTTGATCGTGGGCAGCGGCTGCCCGCCCCACAGCATGGTCGAGAAACCACTGGACGGCTCACCGAAAAGCGCGACGGCGGCGACGTGGTCCGCGACGGGCGCGGGCATCTGCGTGGTGGCCAGGTCGATGACCGTCGAGCCCTGCGAATATCCGCCGAGCACGATCTTGCTGTTCGGGCAGTTGGCGACGACGTCCTGGACGTGCCCACTCGCATCGTTGGCGCCGGCCGACGAGCTGCCGTGGTAGTCGTCGCTCGCCGGGTAGTTGACGGCGTAGACGTCGACGGACCGGCCGTTGACTTGCGAGCTCAGTGAGTCGACGAATGCCTGGCCGACGTTGCCGAGGCCGGGGTCCTGGTGAGTGCCCCGCGCGAAGACCACCGCGACGTCGGCGCACGGGTCGGCGGACGCGGCGGGAGTGGCGAGGGGTGGGGTCAGCAGCACCCACATCGTCGCGGCCGAGACGCCGATGATGCGGGCAAGGATACGTGCGGTCATTGCCAAATGCTGACATACCGCCGGCGACGGCGCCGCGGGCGGCATGACGAAACGACCCGCTGCGCGCTTAGCGCCACTTGATGCCGCACCCGATCGAGGGCCGCTGGTTGGGGTCGACCGGCCGCCCGGCCAGCACGGCGTCGACGGCGGCCCGGACGTCGGAGGCGGTCACCGGGAGACTGTTCCTGGGGCGCGAGTCGTCGAGCTGGCCGCGGTAGACGAGCCGGCGCTCGCCGTCGAAGACGAACGTGTCGGGCGTGCAGGAAGCGGAGAAGGCGCGGGCCACGTCTTGGCTCTCGTCGTAGAGGTACGGGAACGTCCAGCCGTGGCGGCGGGCCTCGGCGACCATCTGCTCGGGGCCGTCCTGCGGGTAGGTGACGACGTCGTTGCTGGAGATGCCCACCATCGCGACGCCCTGATCGGCGAGGTGCCGACCGAGCGCGGCGAGCCCGGCGGCGACGTGCTGCACGTAGGGGCAGTGGTTGCAGATGAAGGTGACGACGAGGGCCGGACCGGTCAGGTCGTCGAGGCTGACCGCGTTGCCGCTGGCCGGCTCGGGCAGCGTGAACGTCGGCGCGGGCGTGCCGAGGGCAAGCATCGTGGACTCCATGGCCATGCCGCCAGCTTAGCCGTGCGAGCCTAGTCTCCTGTTCCCTCAACCGGCCAAGCATCCCCGCCGAAACGGCGCCTCACCAGGCATTCGAGGAAGACCATCCGGGGTACCCGGCTCTCGGCAGAACACCATCGGCTGGATCCAGGAGGAAAGCGCACTACGGCGAGATGTGGGCCCAGGACGCCGCCGCCATGTACGGCTACGCAGCCGCCTCGGCGGTCGCCGGCAGATTGGCGCCGCTGATCTCGCCGGCGCCGACCACCAACCCCGGCGGGCTGGGCGCTCAGGCCGCCGCGGTCGGCCAGGCCGGCCTGACCGGGCTGGTGTCCGCGCTGCCCGGCGCGGTGCAGTCGCTGGCCTCTCCGGTGGCGGCGGCCGCGACCCCGGCCCAGTCGATCCTCGATCCGATCAGCGGCTTCTTCGACGACAGTGTGGTCATCAACGTAGGGGAGGCCATTTTCGGACATCGGGGCCTGGAACATGTTCGGCGGCATCGCCGCAGGAGTGCTCACCCAGCACGTGCCAGAAATTTGTGTGGTGTGAGGTAGTCCCCCCGTCGGTTTGGCGAAATCCGAGATTTCCTGGCGCTGATTTCCTAGAGTTTCGCGTACCGGCCCTGTGACGCGCCCAATCGTCTGACCAGTGGCGTGAGGTGCCCGTCCCGGTGCGAAATGCGGCTTTTGGTGAAGGGGAAGGACACTTCGGGGATGAGTTTCTTGGTGTGGCCGCCGGAGGTCAACTCGTCGCTGATGTTTGCCGGCGCCGGGTCGGGCCCGATGCTGGCCGCTGCGACGTCGTGGGATGGGCTGGCCGCCGAGCTGGGTTCCGCGGCGCAGTCGTTTACTTCGATCACCTCGGGGTTGACCCAACAGGCCTGGCAGGGCGCCGCCTCTGCGGCGATGCTGCAGACCGCGACGCAGTACGCGGGCTTCCTCAACGAGGCGACGGCTCAGGCCCAGACGGCCGCCGCGCAGGCCCAGGCGGTGGTCAGCGCCTTCGAGTCGGCCCAGGCCGCGACGGTGCACCCCCTGGCGGTGGCCGCCAACCGTAACTCGTTCGTCCAGCTGGTGATGTCGAACCTCTTCGGGCAGAACGCTCCCGCGATCGCCGCCATGGAGTCCGACTACGAGCAGATGTGGGCCCAGGACGTGGCCGCGATGGTCGGGTACCACGGCGGGGCGTCGGCGGCGGCGGCCGCGTTGCCGTCGTGGACGTCGGCCTTGCAGGGCATCGCGGGCCAGCTGTCCGGCGCGGTCTCTGCTAATCCCGCGGCCGCGGCAGTCAGCTCACTGAACTCCGCGGCCAGCAGCGGCCCCCTCGGGAACATCGAACAAAAAGTCGTCAACCTCATCAACGCACCCACCGAGTTCCTGTTCGGGATTCCGCTGATCAACACCGGGCCGACGGTGACCCTGGGCGGCAGCGGCTCAACGGGAAAGGTTCCGCTGACGATATACGGCGGCACCGAGCCGTTGGTGAACGCCACCGTTGGCACGGGATCCGCGGTGCCGTTGCTGGTCGACACCGGGTCCACGGGTCTTGTCATCCCGTTCCAGAAAGCCGGGGGGCTCCTAGGACTACTCCAACTCGGGTTACCCACCGGTGGTGGCGTTAGTGGTTACAGCGGGGGATTGGACTACGCGTACCTCACGTACAACGCGTCGGTGAATTTCGGGGGCGGACTCGCCACCTCGCCGACCCCCGTCGACCTCGAACTCTTCGCCTGGCCGACGTCCATCCAGTCCGCGCTGACCAATGGCTTCTCGTTCCAGAACTTCTTCGCCCCCGACGGTGCCAGCGGCGTGCTGGGTATCGGCCCGAACTCGGGCGGGCCCGGCCCGAGCATCGCGACCCAGGCGTTGCCGGGCAGCTTCGGCCAGGGCGTGCTGATCAACGAGACCGCGACCAACCCGTACCTGCAGTTCGGGTCCCAATCGGCGATCACATCAAGCCTGGGCCAAAGTCCTATCGCCACGCTGACCGGGGCGCCGATCACTACGCTGGACGTGAACGTCGGTGGTCAAGGCCTGCAATCCTATTCCTCGGAAATCGATTCCGGCGGCGTGTATGGAACCATTCCGTTCACCCCGTCGACCGGAAGCCTCGTTCAGGTCTACGCCCCGGGCGGTGCTGAGCTGTACCAGTACAACTATGGGACGACCTACTCGCCAACGCCGACGAGCGGGGTGATGAACACGGGATCGCTGATCTTCCAGGAACACCCGATTTACGTCGGATGGGGCGGCCAAGGGACGACGGTCATCTACTGACCGCGTGGAGCTCACGTGTTAATCGATCGTTCGCTGCGAAGCCTGCGGCGACTTACCGGCCGATGAACCTTACGTCCCGTCGTAGGCACCTGCCCGGGGCGACCCCACGGTGCGCCCGGCGGCGTCGCACCGCTTCGCCCGCCTCGAACGCCGGGTACCCGGCCTGACATGGGGTGGTTCACGCAGCACGCCGTCGCGATCTGCGCGGCGCTGCTGGCCGCCTTCTGGGCCGCGGTGGGCATCGTGGTCCGGCAGCGGGTCGCCCAGGGCGTCCCGGCCGACCAGGCCCTGTCCGCGGCGATGGCGACGACCGCGCTCCGCCAACCGTTGTGGTGGGCGGGGACCCTCGCCGCCGTCGCCGGCTACGCGTTCCAGGCCCTGGCGCTGGCCCACGGTTCGCTGATGCTGGTGCAACCGCTGCTGGTGTCGTCGCTGCTGTTCGCCTTGCCGTTGAGCGCGCGGGCCTGCCACCAGCGCATCACGTGGGCCGAATGGGG
Organism: uncultured Actinomycetota bacterium; assembly: GCA_963785625.1. GTDB lineage: Bacteria > Actinomycetota > Actinomycetes > Mycobacteriales > Mycobacteriaceae > Mycobacterium. The sequence continues at coordinate 429,819 of CAWAWC010000008.1, forward strand.
CTGGGCCACGCTACTGACGGCCGCGCTGACGGTGTTCGTGATCGTCGGCCGGCCTCACGAGGGCCACTACATGACGCCCGTCCCCGCCTGGTCGCTGGTGCTGGCGGTCACCGTGCCGCTGGTGACCGTGTGCGTGTTCGCCGCCCGCCGCGCCATCGGCCGCGCCCGCGCCATGCTGCTGGCGGTCGCGGTGGCCGTCCTGCTCGGCATGATCGCCGTGCTGACCAAGATCTGCACGCGTCGCTTCGCCATCGGCGGATGGCACGCCCTGCTGACCGTCCCCGCCCCGTACGTGCTGGTCGCGCTGGCGGCCACGCTGACCGTCTTGCAGCAGTCGGCGTTTCACGCCGGCGCCCTGCAGGCGTCAGTGCCGATCATGTTGGTCGGTGAGCCGATCGTCGCCGTGGGCCTCGGGGTGGTCGTGCTCGGTGAGCACCTGGCGGTGCGGGGCCCGGCCGCGCTGGCCCTCGTCGCGGCGGTCGCGGCGATGGCAGTGTCCACCATCGCGCTGGCCCGCGACCAGGCGCCCGCATCGACCGCCGCGCCGCCGCAGCGTTTTCCGTCGAGCCGCGACAAATCCCCGCTGACGGCCGCCGACTTCGGCATGTGACAGCGCACACGGCGTCCACGCGCGCGAGATCGTTGCTCAGCGGCCGCGCCACTCGGGCTTGCGCCTCTCGCGCCAAGCCCGAAGGCCTTCGGCCACGTCGTCCGTCGCCGCGGCCACCTTGCGCATCGTCTCACCGAAGCGGACCGACTCGACCCAGCCCATGTCCGCGGTGCGCCAAGCCACCTCCTTGGTGGCCCGCTGGGCCAGGGGAGCGGCTTCGGTGAGGGTCCGGGCCCACGCCCGGGCCTCGGCCTGCAGCTCGTCGGGCTCGACGAGCTTCCAGATCAGGCCGATTTCCTTGGCGCGCGCGGCGCTCATCGGCTTGCCGGTCAGCAGCAGCTCCATGGCGTTGGCCCAGCCCACCCGCTGCGGCAGCCGGATGGCCCCGACGATGGTGGGCACTCCCAGCGACACCTCGGGGAAGCGGAACGTGGCCTCGGTACTGGCGATGACGAAGTCGCAGAACAACACGCCGGTCAGCCCGTAGCCGATGCACGGACCGTGCACGGCCGCAATCGTCGGCTTGAACAACTCCATCCCGCTTTCGAAGGAGTTGATCGTCGGCTTCTCCCAGAACGTGCCGCCGAAGGTGCCGACCGCGCCCTCCCCGTCTTGGAGATCGGCCCCGGCGCAGAAGGCGCTGCCGTTGGCCGTCAGAATCCCGACCCAGGCGTCCAGGTCGTCGCGAAAGCGATCCCACGCCGCGTTCAGGTCTTGGCGGAGCGCGCCGTTGATGGCGTTGCGTGCCTCAGGCCGGTTGAGGGTGATGGTGGCGACGTGGTCTTCCAGCTCATAGGTGACGAGGCTCATGGCTTCACCCTAATTTCGCCAGGCGCTCGAAGCCGGGCTCTTAGTCCGACGGCTCTTTCTCCGAGCCTCGGACTTCAGCGTGCTCGCGGTCACTGGGCTTGCCGGGAACGTCCTCGGCTTCCCGTTCACTGGCGACCTTCTCGTCGAGTTGATCGACGATGTTTTCCAGCTGCTCACTGCGACTGAGGGGCTCTTTCTCGGGTTCCGTCATATCGCTTTCCGTTGGTTTCCGCTCGTCGGACGGCGCCTCCCGGCGACGCGAGGCGGTGGCTATCCCATACCCTGCCGTGTGCCTGCTAATCCGGCAACGCATACGGCTCGCGGCCGGGCGGCGCCCGTCGCGGGGCCGGGCCGGGAGCGCGCCCGTCGTCGGGCGCCATGGCTGGGAAAGCCGCACCCGCCTATCTTGGCCTATCCTGGCCCGAGTCGCCGAACTGTCTCGCGCACTTGCGCAAACGACTCGACGGTCTGACCCGCTCGGCACGGCCCATACAGGCGGTGTCCACCCGCGAGCTTGACGACAGAAAGCGACCGCGTCATGGCACCGACATTGCGCCCGCGCCGGTCCGCCCTGTACCTGCCGGGCAACAACGCCCGGGCACTGGAGAAGGGGAAATCGCTGCCGGCCGACGTGTTGATCTTCGACCTCGAGGATGCCGTTGGACCCGACGCCAAAGCCGACTCAAGGACGAGGGTTTGCGACGCGACCTCGTCGGGGAGTTACCGACCGCGCGAAATCGTGGTGCGCGTCAACGGCCTGGGGACCGACTGGCACGACGACGACCTGGCCGCCGTGGCCGTTTCGGCCGCCGACGCGGTCCTCGTGCCGAAAGTCGAAAAAGGTGAACAAGTCCAAGCGTTGGCCGCCGCGCTCGACACGCTCGGCGCGCCGGAATCGTTGCAGTTGTGGGTGATGATTGAAACGCCCGGGTCCATTCTTAGAGCCGAAGAGATCGCCTCGGCCAGCGATCGCCTGGCCGTACTGGTCGTCGGCACCAACGATCTCGTGAACGACCTGCACGCCCTGCACCTACCGGGACGCGCACCCGTCGTTCCTGCGTTGTCGTTGGCCATGTTAGGGGCGAGGTCGGCCGGAAAAGCCATCTTGGACGGGGTGTTCAACGACATCAGTGACGAGGCCGGCTTCCAAGCCGAGGCGCAACAAGGCCGCGAGATGGGTTTCGACGGCAAGACATTGATCCATCCTTCACAGATCGCGCCTGCCAATGATCTGTTTGGCCCCTCCCAGGCGGAGCTTGCTGAGGCCCGCAAGATCGTCTCGGCCTACGAACAGGCTGAGGCCGCGGGAAACAGCGTCATCACTGTCGATGGTCGAATGATCGAGAGCCTGCACGTCCGCAACGCGCAGCGAATCCTTGCCCTCGCTGACCTCATTGCCGAAATGGAATCCGTCTCCTAGGTCCGCGCTCAATTTCGGCTTTTATCCGGTGAGCCCGGAATATTGTGGATGGCCATACAGAAGATCGGCGCAAAGGGAGTGCGGGTGACGCTGAACCGAACGATGGTTGCGGGCATGGCGGCGATCGCAGTGATCACGTCGGGCTGCTCGAGCGGCAAATCGCCATCCGGGTCGACGTCAAGTCAGACGCCGTCCTCGAGTTCGACCACCCCGGCCTCGTCCGCTGCGCAAAGCGGGCCACTCGACCAATCCACGTGCCTGGATATCTCCTTCGCCAAAGACAATCTGATGGTGGCCCAAAAGTCCGACGATGCGCGCAAATTCGCCGACACGCTGGAGAAATACGGTCCGCCCGACCCGGTGAAGGCGGCCATCGAGCATTTCGTCACGACTGTCGGCGCGCAGCCCAGCGACCCGGACCTCGACGCCAACAGGGACCAGATCACGTGTTGGATCAAGCAGGTCTGCCCCAATGTGAACCCCTGAAGCCGCCGCGGTTCGCTCTTAGGGCCGGCGGCCGTTTTCGCTTACATGGGTGCAGATCGCTTCCCACCTTCAATATATGAGGCATCGGGGGGCTTGCCGCAAGACATATGAGGCATCGGGGGGCTTGCCGCAAGACCGGGTGATGCCGCAGAACCGCTGCCCTAAAACAGTTTTCACTGAACGGGCAGATGCTGCTGCACGGGCCGCGATGCTCGGCCAACGCACGGATTGACGAGCTCAGGCGTTGCCTCATGGGGCCGTCGCCCAGAGCGATCTCGGCATGGCGCGCAGCCGAGCCGCCACTGTTGAGGGCGCGACCCAGCTCGGCATGTAATGGCTGACCCACGTGTCCAGTAAAGCCGAGCCGCGCGGCCACATAACCTGGCGGCCGATCACGTCCCGATCGCTAGGCGGTGCCGTTTCGTTGGATCCACTGGGTGAGCGCATCCTCAAGCGCGGCCGCCACCCTCACGCCGGCGGTGGTGGCGGCTTGCTCAAACCGCTCGACCAAGTCCGTTGGGACTGAGGCGTTCAATTTGGTGCGGGTGGCTTTCGGCTTCGTCGGCGGATCTACGGGCACGTGTTTCGCGGCGATGGCATCGATGGCTTCACGAAGCGCGGGTATCTCGTCGAGCAGGCGGGCGAGATCATCGCGATCAACGCGCAGCACCTCGGCCGGCCCGATCGTCGTGACGGTCGCAGAACGCAATTTGCCTTGGCGGAGCGCAGATTCGCCGATCACCTCGCCCGGCCCCAACACGGCGACGCGGTCCTGGCCGACGTATACGCCTACTTCGCCGCTCAGCAGGATGTAGCAGTCATCCGACGGAGTCTGTTCACGAATCAGAGGCCACGGCTTGGACTGCGAAATGTGATGTGCGGTGCGGACCAGACGGTCCAACTCGTCGTCCGAGAACTTGTCGAATGCGGCGAACTCGCGGAGCCGGCGGACGTCTTCTTCCTCGTGTCCCTTCGCATCCACTTTCATAGCGGGCTCCTCACGGCGATGTGACCCGGACTCGAGTAGCCTAACCCGATTTTGCTGTAACAAAAGGAAAATCTATTGCTGGCCGCCGTCTGCACCCTTCGCAGCCGTGCGGCCCTCGTCCCAAACCCGTGCCGTTCGCCGAGGGCCTGGCCAACCGGTAGGTTGAACGCGATTCCAAAAGACCCCGAAGGAGACACCGTTGCGCCAAACCGCGGCTATGGCCGAGGCCGACCGCGCGTGGATGATCGACACGCTGCTTGCGCTGCTGCAGACGCCAAGCCCGTCTGGGCGCACGGACGCGGTGATGCAGCTGATCGGTGACATCTTCGATGACTTCGGCGTGCCGTTCTCCCTGACGCGCCGTGGGGCGCTCACCGCGGAGCTCCCCGGAAAGTCGGCGACCACCGAGCGGGCGATTGTGGTGCACGCGGACACCATCGGCTGCATGGTGCGTGACCTCAAAGACAACGGCCGTCTCGAGGTGGTCCCGGTCGGCACGTTCTCGGCCCGGTTCGCCACGGGCGCCCGCGTGAGGATCTTCTGCGACGACCCCGACGAGTTCATCACCGGCACGATCCTGCCGCTCAAGGCCAGCGGGCACGCGTTCGGCGACGAGATCGACACCCAACCCACGGACTGGGAGCACGTCGAGGTCCGCGTCGACCGCATGGTGTCTTCGCGGGAGGAACTCGTCAAGCTCGGGCTGCAGGTCGGTGACTTCGTGGCGATGATCACCAGCCCCGAACTCACCGCCGACGGGTTCATCGTCTCCCGCCACCTCGACGGGAAAGCGGGCGTCGCGATCGCACTGGCGCTGGCCAAGAATTTCGCCGAGAACAAGGTGGTGCTGCCGCACCGCACCATGATCATGGTGACCATCACCGAGGAGGTCGGCCACGGCGCCAGCCACGGCCTGCCCGCGGACGTCGCCGAGCTCATCTCGGTCGACAACGCGGTGTGCGCGCCCGGCCAGCAATCCATCGAGGACGGCGTGACGATCCCGATGGCCGATCTGCACGGCGCGTTCGACTATCACCTGACCCGCAAGCTGTGCCGGCTCGCCGAAGAGCGAGGCATCAAGTGCGCGCGGGATGTATTCCGCTACTACCGATCTGATGCCGCGGCGGCGATCGAGGCGGGTGCGGGCACGCGGGCTGCGCTCGTCGGCTTCGGGCTCGACGGCAGCCACGGCTGGGAGCGCACCCACATGGACTCGCTGGAGGCGGCCTACAACCTGCTGCACGCCTGGCTGCAGAAGCCGCTGACGTTCGCCGACTGGGACGCCAAGCCATCGGGCAAGCTACGCGACTTTCCGTCGTCAAAGCAGCCCGCGCCCACCGAGCAGTGGGTTCCGCTGGCCCGCGGCGACCACACCGAACCCGGCGAAGCGTCGCCCGGTTCGCATTGGCCGCCGTCGGCGGGGCCGCAAGCCTGACCGTCGCCGCGGCTCACGCGGTCCTACATCTGTGCCCAAACGATCTTGGTTTGCAGGTAGGTCTCGATGCCCGCCTTACCTGATTCGTGGCCCCAACCGGATTGCTTATAGCCGCCGAAGGGCATCGAGTGGTCGTACTGAAACTGGCAGTTGAGCCCGACGGTTCCCGCCTTGATCCGCTTGGCCAGTCGGTGGGCGCGGCCAAGGTCCTTGGTCCAGACGGTGGCGGCCAGCCCGTAGGTGCTGTTGTTGGCCAGCGCGACGGCTTCGTCCTCGGCGTCAAACGGGAGGATAGTGACGACGGGGCCGAAGATCTCCTCCTGGAACAGCCTGCTGGTCTCGGGATCGACGTTGGTGACGACCGTCGGGTGCACGAAGTATCCCTTGCGGTCGAGGCGATAACCGCCAGCGACGATCTCGACGCCGTCGGACTTGCCCTGGTCGAGATAGCCCAGCACGCGGTTGAGCTGCTTCTGGCTGATCAGCGGGCCGCTCATCGTGCCCTCTTCCTTCGGGCCACCCATCTTCATGGCGTTCGCGATCGTCGCCATGCCCTCCACAACCCGCTCGTAGACACCGCGCTGCGCGAAGATTCGCGACCCGCACACACATGCCTGCCCGGAATGCACGAAGGCGCCGAACGCCGCCAGCGTCAGGGCTTTCTTCACGCTCGCGTCGTCGAAGATCAGCACCGGTGACTTGCCGCCGAGTTCCAGGGTGACCTTGTTGAGGTTGCTCCGCGCCGAGGCGTGCACAATTTCCCGGCCGACCTCCGTCGACCCGGTGAAGGCGACCTTCTCGACATCGGGGTGCGCGGTGATGGCCGCGCCGACGGTGTGGCCGTAACCGTTCACCAGGTTCGCCACCCCGTCGGGCACGCCCGCCTCGGCCAGCAGCCGCATGAGGACGAGAGCCGAAAGTGGCGTCTCCTCAGCGGGTTTGACGACACTGTTGCAGCCCGCGGCCAGCGAGGGCGCCAGTTTGGCGCAGAAATTGAAGACCGGGCCGTTCCACGGGAAGATCAGCCCCACCACACCGTAGGGCTCGCGCAGGGTGTAGGTGTGCATGTGCGAGTCGACGCCGGTGAGACCTCCGGTGTTCACGTCGCGCGCGATGCCGTCGATCTTGGTGCACCAGCCGGCGTAGTAGCGGAACCACTCGGCGCCGACGGACACCTGCATCTTTGCCTGAGCCGGATACATACCGGCGTTGAGCATTTCGAGCTCGGCGAGGAGCTCGGCGTTCTCATCGATCAGGTCGGCAACGCGCCACAGGATCTTGGCTCGCTCGTAATCGGGCTTGCCGGACCACACCCCGGATTCGGCGCTCGCTTTGGCGCGCGCGACCGCTTCGTTGACGACGTCGGTACCGCAGTCGGTGAATTCGGAGATCTGCTCCTCGGTGGAGGGGTCGAAGATCGGGATGACGTCCCCGGCGCCGGGACGTTGACGAACCTCGTCCAGTACAGCCTGCACCGCCATCGCATCTCCTCCTCGCCGCTCTCCGCGCTCAATGCGGCCGAAGTTACGCGCTTAACCACGCGGTGTCTACGAGTCTGTGCCATCGCCTCTTAATGGCCGCCGCTGTACCTTCGGAGTGGTGACGGTCCTGAGGCAGCTGACTGCGGTGCGGGAGTCCCTCGGCGCAGGGTTGTTCCAGATGGTCGCCGGCCCCGACGGCCCGGCCCAACGGGCACGCATCCATGACACCCCCGGTCCGCGGTGGTTCGACGAGGACCGCCCAGTCCGCACGGTGCACGCGGACGCCTCCATGTTTGTCGGGGGACTGCGTGCACTGCTGCTGCAGTCTTTGCATCCACTGGCCATGGCCGGTGTCGCCGAGCACTCCGACTATCGAGGCGACCCGTGGGGCCGACTGCAGCGGACGAGCACGTTCCTGGCGGTGACGACCTTTGGTACGGCCGCCGACGCGCAGCGCGCCGTGGATAAGGTGCGAGGGATTCACCGGCGGGTGCATGGGGTGGCGCCCGACGGAAGGGCATACTCCGCCGACGATCCCCACCTGTTGGAGTGGGTCCACATCGCCGAAGTCGACAGCTTCCTGCTGGCCCACCGGCTCTACGGCGCCGTCCCGCTCGACCGGAGCGGCCGCGACGGATACGTGGCGGACACGGCTGATGTGGCCACCCGGCTGGGCGTCGTCGACCCGCCACGCAGCGAGCGCGAATTGGCGGAACGTATCGAAGCTTTCCGGCCCGAGCTGCGCAGCACACCCGCGGCCCGGGATGCCGCACGGTTTTTGTTGCTGACACCGCCGCTGCCGATAGCGGCTCGGGCGCCCTACGGATTGTTGGCCGCGACTTCGGTGGCGATGCTTCCGGCGTGGGCGCGAATGCCGTTGCTATTGCCGTATTTCCCGCCGATCGAGCGCACGGTGGTCCGGACGGGGGGCCGCGCGTTGGTCGGCGGAATTCGATGGGCGATGGCCGGCTGAGCTGCGCGTGTTCTGGTTCACTCCTTAGGTTTTCAGTGTGGGAGTGAGCGCGGCGCGAATTGTCTGCTCGTCCCGTGTGGCGATTGTGAGATTGCGTCGAGCCGCCTGTGCGACAAGCATTCGGTCGAAGGGGTCGCGGTGCTGCCAAGGCAGCCGCGCGGCAAAGATCGCGTCCGCTGCATCAATCGGTAATTCGGTGGCCGCCATATCGGCGATGATGTCGGCCCAGGCCGACAGCAGTGGTTCGCCGTCCAGGCGCCCCAGGCGGCTCTTGATGGCGATCTCCCATGCCGTGGCGGCTGACACCCACAACGTGCACGATTTTTGAGCAAGGATTTCTCGTGCTGCGGGTGCAATGGCTTCGGGCGTGGAAACCAGCCACAGCAGCGCATGGGTGTCGAGAACGACGTCACGCGGCGAAGTCATGGGACCTGATTTCTTCACCCGTTTCCTTCCCACGTCGAAAGTTCGGATTCCGGGAGCGGTTCGTCAAAGTTCTCGGGCACAGCCAAGTTCGGGAGCTGGCCGAAGCGGCGAGGTGTCTGCGTTACCGGCATCAGTACGGCAACCGGGCGCCCGTGGTTGGTGATTGTCACGGGCGCACCCGTGCGTTCCACCTCAGCCAGCAGGGCATTCAGACTCGCCTTGGCTTCGGTGCTGCTGATCGTTTTCCGTTGCACAAGGGCCAAGTATATGGCTGCTAGACCATTAGGACTAGTACAACTAGTTTGAATTAATGTCAGCATAGGCGATCTCTGCGGTCGAACAACAGACGACCACTTCTCACCACGGACCACTCCGTCTCACCGGTGATACACTCACAGTCATGACATCGGTGACAGTGCGCGAATTACGCAACAGGGGGGGAGAAGTACTGCGCCGCGTCGAGCGCGGCGAACGCATCATCGTCACCCGAGACGGCACCCCAGTAGCCGAACTGCGTCCACTCCCGCCCCCCTGCGTCGGACCGGCCGAGCTCATTCGCCGGCGTAAGCACCTTCCCAGAATGAACCCCGACGAGTTGCGCCGCGATATCGACAACCTGATCGATCCATCGCTGTGACTGAACGACCAACGCGAGGAATGCTGGACACGTCAACAGTGATCCTCCTCGGCGTGATCACCGATCCGACGGCCCTGCCAGACGAGTCGGTGATCAGCGCGATCACCCTGGCCGAGTTGTCCGTCGGCCCGCACGTAGCCCACAGCGACGACGAGCGCAGTGCACGCCAGCAACATCTGCAGCAGGCCGAAGCGGACTTTGTAGCCCTTCCTTTCGACGTCGAATGCGCACGAGCATTCGGCGGGGTTGCTGCGGCACTCCGCACATCGGGGCGGAAACCGGTAGCGCGTGCTTACGACGCATTGATCGCAGCGAGTGCCATCGCTCACGGCGTCCCGCTTTACACATGCAACCCGAGCGATTTTCAAGGTATCCCGCGATTGGAACTGCGCCCGATCGCTCACCCCGACACTCGTTAGGAGAGTGCGCACTGGAGGATGGCGGGCATGAAGGTGCTCGTCGTTGGTGCCGGGGTGATCGGTAGCTTCAACGCCGCCCGACTGCTCCGTGGCGGTGTCGATGTCACGCTGCTGGCCCGTGGCGAACGACTGACGGCGCTGCGCAAGCACGGCGTTGTCCTAGAGGATTGGCGAACCCGGCAGCGCAGCGTGACACCTGTACCGGTGGTGGACAGGATTGAACCGGGCAGTGGATATAACCTCGCAGCGGTGATCGTGCGCCGCGATCAGATCGCCTCGGTGCTACCACTGTTGGCCGCGTCGCCAGACATCCCGTCGGCGCTGTTCCTCGGCAATAATTTGGCCGGGTCATCGGATATGTCGGCGGCACTGGGCAGTGACAGGGTGCTGACTGGAATGGTCAACGCGGGCGGTCAGCGTGATGGGGTAGTGGTGCGCTACGTCTGGAGCCACCGGCTTCCGCTGCTGCTTGGCGAGAGCGATGGAGTCATCCGTGCCCGCACCCACGCTATCGCCGAAATGTTCAGCGGGGCGGGCTTGCCAGCGCGTGTGGTGCCGGATGCAGAGGCGTACCAGAAGACCCACGCCGCCGGCCTGCCCGCGTTCGCTGGTGCACTCTACAGCGCCGGCGGAAATATTCGCCGGCTGCGCGACCGGCGTGATCTTCTGCACCTGTTTATCACCGGTTATCGAGACGGGCTTGCCGCGTTGCGAGCTGATGGCACCGCCATTCGGCCACGGCTGACCCAGGCGTTGGTACGGACCCCTGAGCTGCTGCTGCGCGCCGGTATGCGCCGATTCTTCGGCACGGAGCTCGCCGTCGTGGGCGGTCAAGCGCACGCCTTGGCCGCCGTCGGCGAAATGGTTGAGCTTGCACAGGAATTGCGTAGGATTCTGCGACGCAACGGTATTCGATCGCCGGCCAACGATCAGGCGTATGCGGCGATCGCGGGGTGGGCTACAGGCGCCGACCAGTAGGCACAAGCCGGGATCGACCCGCAGCAACCACGCGCCGTGCCGCAGCCGCACAACAGGTCCCCGGCGGAACCGCACGCCGAGAATGGAATCCATGTCGCGACACCCTGAGAAAGCGTCGGCGTAATTCGCGCACGGCAATTACGGGCGTCAATCCGCAGCGCGGGCTAAGTCTGCTGTGGCCGAACGCAATTGGTCAGCGGAATCGAGCCGTACCGGAAAGCCGACGCGAGCGTAGGCCACCCCGCGTGGAGTGTGCACTCGCAGGTCTAAGCCGTAGCGGTCGACGCCGGTACACACTGCGGTGTCGGTGTCGGGATAGCCGCCGAAGGCCCGGGCCATCGTCGCCAGTGCTTCGGCGTGGTCGGCGTTGAGATGTGCGAGGGCCCGGGCCGAGGCTGGTGCAACCGGATCCGGCGAAGCAGCGGCGTATTGGTCGCCGGTGGCCGAGTCCATCCGGCCGTATCCACCTACCCACCGCACCCGCTGAACGCGCAGCACCCAGAGGGTGAAGTCGCTGAAGTCGAGGTAGTACCGGGCGGCGGGCACCGCGTTCAGGTATGCCGCGCGGGCCTCGTCCGCTTCGGTGGGCGTGGGCTGGGTGACCACCCCGGCTAAGGTGATTCGGCTGCTGGCCAGCGGGTCTGTGTCGCTGCTCGCCGCCACGATCGACAGGCTGGCCCTCGCGTCACCGGCCAGGTTGCGGCCGTGCTCGGCCAGGTTCGAGACGCACAGCACCGGCATCCCACCCAGCAGTCCATAGGCCACGAACGACGCCCACGGATCGCCGTCGGCGGTCAAGGTGGCCAGCGTGGCGGCATTCGTGGCGGCAGCGATGGTGCGCGCCTGCTCCGCCGCAGACAGACGAGTGGCGTTACTCGGCGGCCGCAGCGGCGGCGGCGCGGAGGGTGCATCCCCGGGGTCGCCGTGATCTCGAACCGCCACGAAGCCGAGGTTACTTTATCGGCAACTTTCCCAGATTCGACGGCGCTCCCGTCGCTTCGGCAGCCTTTCGGCGCACGGCCTCGCGGGTGCCGACTCAGGCGATACGGCTCACCACGGCGCAGCTCAGCTCGAGGCGCTGAGGATCTTGATCGCGAAGATGAGCGTGTCGCCCGGCCGGATTCCAGCGCTGGGCTGGCCGTCTGGGTAGCCATCCGCGGAGGTCATTGCGACGGCGACCGTGGAGCCGACGTTTTGTCCCGCGATGGCCTTCTGGAAGCCCGGCACGACCCCGCCAAGCGGGAAGTCAACCGGGGCGCCCCGTTCGTAGCTACTGTCGAACACGGACCCATCACGTCCATTGACGCCCATGTAGCAGACGGAAACCCTGGCCGTGCCCGGGATCGCCGGTCCATCTCCGGCGTGCAGCGTGTGCACCTGGGTCTGGGTCACGCTGAAGGGTGCCGTCACGTTCACGCGCGGAGCTGTCGTATCCGTGGATCCGGTGACCGCGATGCTGCCGGTGGTCCCGGCCAGCGTCCAGTCAGGCGCTCCACCGTTCTGCGGTGCTGCGGTCGGGCACGAGCCGGCCGCGGTCGCCGTGCCCGACGCGGCGAGCGTCAGAACGATTGCCGCGACACAGGCCGCGAGCGCGGCGGAGGAATAGACCCGGGAGGACTTCACGGCCGTCACGCTACAGCCACTCATTGCGTCCCTCACTGATAGCCCTGTGCTGGGTGACCGGCGGAAGCGATGCGAACCCGGGCCGCTGCGGGAAGTTGTCCTATTCACCCAAAATAGACAAAACGGCTAGAATGTTGGATGCGCAGCTGACGAACGAGGGGAGCGCCGTGTCCACCGTCACGTTCCGAAACCGAGACGGCAAGCTGGTCGATGTGCCCACGGTGACCGCCAGCCGCCTCAAAAACGAATTCGGCACGGTCTTGGAGCAGGCCACACTCGGCGGGGCGGTGGTGATCACCAAGCACGACACCCCCAGGGCGGTGCTGCTGTCTTATGCCGAATTCGAGGCCCTGACCAAACCGGCCACGCCGGCACTCGACGACCTCAGCGAGCGCTTCGACGAGCTGTTGGCCAACATGCAGACGCCGAAAGCCAAAGCCGGAGTCGCTGCGGCATTCGACGCCACCCCAAAGGAACTCGGCACCGCTGCGGTGAAAGCGGCGCGCACTGCGCGGCGGCGGTGATCTGCCGCCGACCATGGCTCGCAAAACAACCGTGCCGGCCCGGCTGTACGTGTTGGCAGGTGTCAACGGCGCCGGCAAGAGCAGCATTGGCGGCGCGGCAATCCGTGCCGCCGGCGGTGAGTACTACAACCCCGACGAGGCTGCACGCGCTCTTCTGGCGGCCAACCCCGGACTGAGCCAGACCGAGGCTAACGCGGCGGCATGGCAGCAGGGCCGAAAGCTGCTGGAACGGGCGATTGAGCAACGCCTCGATTTCACCTTCGAGACCACACTCGGCGGCACCACGATGCCGCGACTGCTGGCCGAGGCCGCCTCGCGCGGCATCGAGGTCCGCGTCTTCTATGTCGGACTGCCCAGCGCCGACGACCACATCGATCGGGTTCGACAACGGGTCCGCGCCGGCGGGCATGACATTCCCGAAGCCGACATACGCCGTCGCTGCCGCCACAGCCTGCTGAACCTGGTGCACTTACTACCTGCACTCACCGAACTACGGGTGTATGACAACTCCGTGACCGCCGACCCCGCGGCCGGGCGGACACCGAAGCCGGTATTGGTACTGCACATGCGGCGCGGGCGCATCGTCGGGCCACCCGATTTGGCCTGCACACCGGGCTGGGCCAAGCCCATCGTCGCGGCCGCGCTGCAGCTGAGACAGAGCCGTAACAGGTAGACCTTCGGACGCGACTGCTTCCACGGCCGCGACACGGTGTCAGCGGGAGCAGTCGACCGCGACCTCAAGGGCCGCGCCAACGGCGCGCATCCGGATGTCGGCAAGTCGGCCAAGCCTGCTGACCAACGCTGCGACCGACACACTTTCGACGGAGTCCAGGTTCACGGCCGAACGGCGGGGGATCGGGTCGGAATCGGGTTCAAGAACGCCACACTGCCCGACACGACTGGTCCGCGAGACAACGAAGCCGGTGGACGGCGGTCAGCGAAACCTCGGGCTAACTGGTGATTCCAGCCAGTTCTTGTGCCACCGCATCGAATGCGCGCAGCGTGTCTAACATGTGCGGCTCGTGAGAGTGCGGCTGGGTGGATAACTTGGCGGCGACCACCTCCGCGGCGCGGTTGACGTAGATCATCTGACCGCACATGCCCAGGCACAACACGACGTTGCTGCCGGGGTAGGGGAGCCACACCTGATTGCGGTACATCCCGCCGGGCATTTCGGTGTCGTCGGGGCTGGCGGCGAACGCCTGTCGCGAGTCGGGCCCGCCGTCGAGGGTGTCGGCGATCCACGCCGCCGGCACCACTTGCTGATCGGTCAACGAGACACCGTCGCGCAAGAACAGCGACCCGAACCGGACCATGTCGGTAAGGCAGGCGCTGATGCCGCCGTCGAAGAGTCCGGTGCCGGCCGTGTCCACGCCGATGGTGGCGTCGCATTGGGCGCCGATGCGGCTCCACAGCAGTTCCGACATCAGTTCGGGCATCCGCTGGCCGGCGGCGACCTCGCAGATCCAACCCAGTACATCGGTTTCACACGAGCGATATTCGAACGGGCCGCCGTGAGCCGACTTACGCCGCAAGGTCAGTAGGAAGTCGCGCAGCGTGGGGGGGACGTCCGGACTGCTCTTGGGCGCCCACCCGATCGCCTGGTCGAGGATGTGTATCTCCGCGGCCGGGTCGCAGTAATTTTCCGAGAAGGCGATACCCGACCTCATGTCCAGCAGGTGGCGCACCGTCGCACCGGCGTAGCCGCAGTTCGCCAACGCGGGAACGAATGCCGTGACCGGCGCGTCAAGCTCGATCGCACCGGCCCCGTGGAGCGCGCCGACGACGGCTGCCACCAGCGACTTGCTCACCGAGAACAGCAGGTGCCGGGTCTGGGCCCCCAGGCCGCCGAGGTACTCCTCGGCCACCGTCGACCCACGGTAGGAGACGACCCACCCGTCGGTAGCGGTGCTGGCCATCACCGCGCCAACGGTGGTGGTCACCCCGTCAGTGCTGGTCACCGGGATCTCGGCCACCGGGGCACTGGCTGCGGGCAACGCCGCGGGCGGCCCGGTCCCACGCGAGATTAGCGCGGTGGGCACCAAGTCTTCGACGTGCTGGAATGACCAATGCGAATACGGCGCCGACAGCCAGTTGTCCAGTGAGATGCCGGCCGGGATGCGGCCGCCGCTCACGCTCGTGCGACGAGCCGCGAGACGATCGGCGTGGCCGGCGCGAGGGGGGTCGAGGCGAACTTCGCCTTGATGCCCTTGACCCAGCGCCGGCAGCGCTCGGTGAGCTGGTAGTCGTCGGTCTGCAGGTGCCCGCGGGTGACGAGCACGCCGAGTTGGGCGCCCTCGCAGCGTAAGTCGCCGGGCGCCGCGATACGCATGTAGAAGGCCTCGGACTCGTCAATCACCGTGGCCCAGTCGTTGCCGGAGCGCGCAAACGAGACGCGCCCGTCGTCGTGCAGGTGCCACACACCGGTGCGTGGGGTCGCGGTGAAAAGCTCGAGATCCGGCGAGGTCTCGCTGATTATCACCTGACCCCAGACCTCGTCCTCGCCGTAGCCCCGCTCCCAGCGCGAGTTGATCTCCTCGATGTCGAGCTCGTAGTCCATGTCCATGTACTCAAGCAGGTGGAAGAGGAACAGCGGCATGTCGGCGTAGGCCTCGGTGGTCAAGTTCGTCATTGGGCTGGCGCCGCTCAGCCGCGGGTTCACCTCGCCGAGGTAAAGCTCGTCGGAGTCCAGGTCGTGCAACAGGTCCACCTCGAAGTAGCCGCGGTAACCCTCGCGGCTCAGGACGTCGCCCAGCTTTCGCACCATCTCTCGCGCGGCGCGCGTCTGTGCGGGCGGCAGCACCTCGCGCCAGATGTCATTGCCGCACCAGCTGCCCTTACCCGGAGTCAGCTCCGGGTAACCGACGAGGCTCGTCATCGCGGGGCCGATCACGGTGCCGTGGCGGGTCACGGTGCCCTCGATGCACACCTCGACATTGCGGATACGCTTCATGACTTTGACTTCCTGCTGCCCCACCAGGTCGGCGGCGCAATGGTCCCAGTCGCGCTCACCGCGCACAAAGAACGTCGCGCTGCCGGCGTTCCCATAAGCGGCCTCGACGACGAGGTCATCTCCAAGCCCGGCGCTTTGCGCGAGCGCCTGCAGTTCGTCGTAGGAGCCGGCCCGCCCGATCGCATGCGGCACGCTCGACACGCCCGCCTCATCGGCCAGACGTGTCATGACGATCTTGGAGCCCAGGCGATTGCGCAGCTCCGCCGGGGGATGCATGACGTCGAGACCCGCCTGGGACGCGAGGGCCTGGGTCTGCTCGTCAAGCATCACAAAGCAGGCCTTGCCACCGGGCCCCCGATTCGCGATGAACTCGAGTGTCTCGGGATCACCCAGGAGGTGACTGCACACATCGCCCATCGACCCGAAATCAACGCGGTCGCGGCGCCGGGGCACGAACACGCGCGGATGTGCGCCCTCGAAGGAGTCAAAGTAGGTCAGGTAGAAGAAGTTCCGTACCCAGCGGTCGATGCCAAGCAGGTTGAACGGCGTCGGCGAGATGAAGTACAGCGGCACGGCGTTGATGTGAAAGAACGCGCGTAGGTCCGAGAGGCCGTTCAGCGGGCGGCGCGGCTGCGACTCCGGCCCGCCGGCGGGCACGATCACGCCGGCCACGGTGACGTCGACGCCCGGGCCCGGGCCCGGGGCAGGGACCGCGGCGCAGGCAGGGGGGCTGCGGTCAGCGCGACGGCGATGAAATCACATACCTCCATTGCACAAGTGTGGACTCACCCACGGCCGTGCGGAAGTGCGCAGTGCCTGAACGTCGGCCGAGCAGTGCTTGAAATCTCTGTGGATCTGCCCGGGATGGTACCCATGGTGGGCGGCCTCGCCCGTCCGCGCTCCTGCCGCCCTGTTGGCCGGCTCCCGCCTGCGCCGCGCGGATGTGGCGGCATTTTGTCCGCCCCATGACAGCTCGAAATAGTCAACGCACTCTGAATTACGAAGAACCGCCTTTCCGAGCTTTCGCTATTCTTCATATTCGTGCTGCTCAGAATCCGCACAATACTGGCGGCCTCGCTAGAAAGATGACATGTATTGGGGACCCCCTCGGCACAGACGCGCGTTGATATGGCGTCAGAAATGTTTCAGGTTCTCGAGGAGGTCCCGATGACCATCGTAGGCGGTTTAGACGTGCACCGACAGCAGATCACCTTTGATTACGTCGACGGCGACGGGTTGGTGCACTGGGGTCAGATCCGCCCGGCGACACGAACTTCGTTGCGTAGCTGGCTTGGCAAGCACTGTCCGGATGGGGATGCGGAGTTCGCGCTGGAGGGCTGCACCGGGTGGCGCTACGTGTGCGAAGAGTTAGCCGTCGCCGGTGCGGTGGCGCATTTGGGTGATCCGGCCGAGACCGCTGCGTTGCGGGGTCCCAAGAAGCGCGCCAAGACCGATCGCGCCGACGCGCGGCTGCTGCGCACCCTGTTGGTGGAGGGTCGGTTCCCGGAGTCATGGATCCCGCCGGCGCATGTGGTGGAGATCCGCACCCTGGGCCGGTTGTATTGCGCCTTGATGGACGAGCGCCGCGCCTGGCAGCAGCGCATCCACGCACAGCTGTTCCACCAGGGCTGCCCACCGATACGGGCGCTGCTATCCGAGGCTGGCCGCGCGGAGCTGGCGACTGTCGAGTTGTCAGCAGTGGGGCGACAGTACGTGGACACCGCACTGCGGCGCATCGATGAGCTCAGTGCCGCGATCGAGCCGCTGCGAACACAATTGGTCAGCTTCGCCCGCCGCCAAGTCGGCTGCCAAGCGCTGCAGCATCATTACGGCGTCGGGTGGTTGTGTGCGGCGATCATCTGGGCCGAGATCGGTGATCCGCGCCGATTCGCTAGCTCTGATCAGCTGGTACGGTTCGCCGGCCTGGATGTCACCGTGTACTCCTCCGACGCCAAACGCTCGCCGGGGCATCTGTCCCGGCAGGGCTCACCCCAGCTGCGGTGGGCCGCGTTTGAGGCGGCCAAGTGCGCGGCTCGGCGCGGTTCTCCGGATCACGCCTACTACCGCAAGCTGGCGGCCAAACGCGACGGCCACAACGGCAAAAACCCCACCCTGGCGGTGGAGCGCAAGATCCTGCGCCGCTGCTATCACAGCCTGCGCGAGCTCGGCGACGCCGCCTTGACGCTGCCCGTCCCCGCACGCCAGGAGGTGGCGGCCTGATCATGCATCGCGCACGTGCCCTGCCCATATATCAGCTGATGCCTGCGGTCGGCTCCCTTGAGCTTCCTGTCGCCACCCCGCTGTTGGGTGGACTTCCCGGAAAGATTGAGCGGCCGCACCTCATCGGCGACCCGCACGTCGGGCACCCCATCAATCATCATGTCGCCGGACCATCGTCCGTGGACCCAGATAAGGCTGGGCGCCGGCACGCGCAACCCGCACATCTGCGCACCTGCACGGGAGGCAGTACATGACTTGAACCACAACGTCTTTGCCTCGTCCCTGCCCGACCAAGTATGCGGTGCATCCTCGTCGGCCTCAAGGTCGTTCGTCCTCGCTGCGCTGCGGGCGCTCCACCTTGACCCCGACTGCGGCCCACCGCAGCAAACACGGGCCAAAACGAGGCCAAACAACCAAGAAATGACCAATGGATCCACCTTTACGGGGGTCCCCAACACAGATAAGAAATGACCAATGGATCCACCTTTACGGGGGTCCCCAACACAGATAAGGAAGCGAATCAAATGCCCTCACCTCGCTGGATGGCCAGACTTACCATCCCCTTGATGGCTGGTGCTGCCCTGGTTAGTAGCGCTGCGATAGCGACTGCCAATCCCGCTGATGACGCATACCTCGCAAAACTGCGCGCCGTCGGCCTCACTTGGCCACCGAAGACGGAAGAGGCTCTCATCGGGGAGGCGCACCTCATCTGCTACGACCTCACTTGGGGCTGGACGCCACAACAGATTGCCGACGACATTCACTCCCGCTTGGACGCGAAGGGCGTTACTTTGTTAGACGTCGGAACCATGGTCAACGCTGCACACTCGACCTATTGCCCCGGTAATGTGTGCGACGCCCCGACCCTTTGCACATGACACCACTTAGGGGACAGGACGCCCTATAGCTGCCAAGATTCCCCGCTGCGCCCGAGGAGTAGATTACGGGTAACCCGCCATATTCGATTCCGCCGTATTCCTGATCATGCGGTCGCCGTGGAACCGTGAGCGGCGCTGACGGGGGAGTGAGGTCGATGTTGCGATACCGGCCGGCCGCGCCCTAGGGGTGGTGCGCGAGACCGCTCGTTTGCTGGCGGCTGAACGCCTCCGCGCCCCGATGAGGCTGGCGTTCTGGCTTTCCCCGTCCGCAAGTTCGCGTTCGGCCGGGCCGATACATGGTTCAGGGTGGATCGAGGCTAAAATTTCATGACGGTTTCAGTTGAGCAAAGGTACTGCAGCTTACCCGCGATGCGAGGGCCGATATCGCCTGTTTGACTTTAGTGTTGGCTGCTATGGCCGGACTGGACAAAAATTACGTGAAGCGCTGGCGCACAGCGCTTCACGTAACCGTGTCGGCATTGATAGTTGCCATCCTCGGACTCGCCATCACCCCCGTAGCTCATGCGGCTGCGGCCACGGCGACGTTGTCGGTGACATCGACGTGGCAGACCGGATTCATCGCCCACTTCACCATCACCAACTCGAGCACGGTGCCGCTAACCGATTGGAAGCTTGAATTCGACTTGCCGGTGGGAGAATCTGTCTCGCACACGTGGAATAGCACCCTTGCACAATCTGGCACGCACTATGTTCTCACCCCCGCGAATTGGAATCGCATCATTGCACCCGGTGGTTCAGCCACAGGTGGTCTAAGAGGCGTGCTGACCGGTTCCTACTCGCCACCGTCGAATTGTCTGCTCAACGGGCAATATTTTTGCACCTAGAGGCGACTGCGCACTGAGGCTCGACCGCTCCGAGACCCACCAACCCCAAGCCGCATAGCGACTGGACCACAAAACGGGTCCCCCTCACGAATCCCCCGGCGGGGGAGCGGCGCTTGCCCAACCACTCCGAACCACCCACTTGGGTATCGACTAGTTCGATTAACACGATGAAACATCAAACTCGAAAATGAGCAGGCCCGGCGGCATCGAAATCCGTTGATGTGAACCGTATTAGAAATCGCTCGCACTGTGCACTTCGTCATAGGTAACCCTCCATATTCGATCTTGCCGTATTCCACTGACCGCTCGGGCAGGGGAGTACCCAGGCAGCGTGGTCCCTAACGCTGTACGACGCTGCGCTGCGGACAGGTGAGTCGGAGATACTGGTGGCTGGGGAGAGTGCGCGCGCGGATTGGCAGCATCTGCGGGATCAGTTGGTTGATGGGCTCGAGCTGGCGGGGCATGTGTCCAGCCAGCGGGTGACGGCGGCGCTGCGCACGGTCCCACGGCATGTCTTCCTGCCTGGGATCGAGCCGGAGCGGGTCTATCGAGATGAGGCGTTTCCGATTAAGTACGACGAGGACGGGCTTCCGATCAGCTCCTCATCACAGCCCGCGATCATGGCGAGAATGCTGGACCAGCTCGACGTACGGCCTGGCGATCGAGTGCTGGAGATCGGGACGGGCAGCGGCTACAACGCGGCGCTGTTGGCCCACCTGGTCGGCGAGACCGGCGCGGTGGTGTCGGTGGACATCGACGCCGACCTCGTCGCAGACGCCCGCGAGCGCCTGGCCGCGTGTGGGGTTTCTCAGGTCACCGTCGTCTGCGGTGACGGCGGTCTGGGTTGGTCTGAGCACGCACCCTACGACCGCATCATTGCCACCGTGGGGGCGTGGGACATTTCACCAGCGTGGGTGGCTCAACTCGCCCCACATGGTCGGTTGGTAGTTCCACTCGACCTGCGAGGCCCGCAGCGCTCGATCGCCTTCCAAACCGATCGGTGACCATCTGGAAAGCGTCTCGGCGGTCTTCTGTGGGTTCATGCGTATGCGCGGCGCGTTCGCCGGTCCCGAATCGATCCACCAGCTCGGTCCAGAACGAGGGGTGTTCCTTGGGATGGCCGAGCAACGTCCCATCGACGCCGACGGTCTCGCACCTGGGCCGAGCACGACGCGGTGGCCGACGCGGCCTGGATGGCCCGCGGGATCATCGACGTTCGCGACGAACTCCAGATCACCGGCTGACCGTCGCCTGGCGGTGTTCGGGAGTGGCGGCTCCGGCCGATGGTGAAGTGCCGAAGGTGGCCGTTCTCGCCGTCATACCCTGTACTCAGGGTCCTTACCGAGGCGGGAGGCCGCGAATGCCCAGCACCGTGAGCAATACCGTGCGCGACAGGATCGACGCTGCCGATCACGAAAGGTGCAACGCTTTGGCCTTGGAGGTGTCCGTTCCGAAACTCGCCGCTCGTGCGTGCGCCCGTTCCTCGACTTCCTTCTGGTCAACCTTGCCCGCACCGGGATAGGTCTCGACCATGTGATGGCGAAGGACGCGGCCGTCGCGCGGATCAAACAGAATGCAGATCTTCACCTCGTCCGGTTGGACGTTTGTGAGCGGGGGAAGGGGGGATAGTTGATTCATCTGATGCAATACGACGACTTCTACCTGACATAATGTCGCTTATCGGCGATAACCCAATGCGAGTTGCATCAAATGAAAGTGCTCGCACTTCCTCCATTCGAAGATCACAGACATGACGCTCAACATGGCTCTGCGGCCCTACTCGGACTCACGAGCCGATCGACCGCCCCGCTTGCGCGACCCCACGGGACAGGATTTGATCACTCTCGTTTCTAGAGGATGTCGTGGAAGAGAACGTGGACCTGTATCCCTGTCGGGTATACCTTTCCGGCATACCGCAGGTATCCTGAGCGTATGGCTGACGTAACGACCATCAAGGTGCCCAAGGCACTGCGGGACAGAATCGCGGCCGATGCGGCTGACGAGGGGCTCACTGCTCAAGCGTTTCTGCAGTCGCTGGTCGAGATCCACGAACGCAACAAACGCCTGGCCGCCGTTGCCGCCGCCTACCGCGAGTCTTCTGACGAAGACCTAGATAGCTGGCGTGAAGAAACCGAGGACTGGGCCGCCGTAGACGCCGACGGCCTAGGCCGGTGACCGATCTCAGCCCGGGAAACGTCGTCTGGGTACAGTTCGACCCGGCCGCGGGCAGGGAACAACGCGGGACGCGGCCCGCGGTCGTCGTGGCCTCCCGCGGCTATCTGGCAGCCGTACCCGAGCTTGTAATCGTTGTCCCCGCCACCACGCGAGACCGCAACTGGGCGCACCATGTCCGACTCACGGGGGCGCGACTGCGGCTGCCGAAACCGACGTGGGCGATGACCGAACAGCCCCGTACGATCAGCCACACGCGAATCACCGGTCGCGCCGGCAGCATCGAGCCCGAATGCATGCACCAGATTGGGTGCTGGCTCGACGACTTCCTGCATCACCCGTAGTAACGAACGTAGTAACGAGCTGATGCGTACCCCGAGCACGCGTGGCGATCATGTAACTGCGGCTGCGCATTGCGTCACAGTGACGTTTTGTGGCGACACAGGACAGGGTTGTTGCACAGCGTCTTTCGTGCGCTAACAGACAGCGGAGCAGTCTCCGGCGTGGCCAACACATCCGGGCCGCGCCCCACGCTCAAAGGGTGGTCAGTAGTTCCACATCGCGTCCCTGCGCGAGAGAAACGATGGCGGCGTCGAACGTAACGAGGCGGACTCCCCTACGGCGCGCGAGCGTCAGCAGATGGGCGTCTGTCACTTGCCGATGACCGACGATGCTTGGAACGTCGTCGTCAACGAGTGACACGTCGTCGGACAGGAACCGGTGGCCATCGGCCCCGCGCAGGGCCGCAAGGACATTCCGCGCGTCGGCCATCCCGATTGGGCTCGAAAGCACCTTAGGGTTCGTCGACACGCGAACGAACCCGCTCTCTGTAATGGGGCAGGTCGCCCAGCCCCGCGACGCATTGGCGGCAAACCACTCGCGGATGCGCACGTGATGGATGTGAGAGTCCCAGGCCAAAGCGACCAGCGCGTTGACATCGAGCAACGCCATCGTCGTTGGTCAGTCCTCGTCGAGCGCACGCCGTACGGTTTCCGGCGTGATCGGTGGCGTGCCGGACGGCACACGAATCACCGGCAGCCCATCGGCGGCCTCGACGCGCGCCGGCGTCAGGCCGCGGCGCGCCAACTCGGAGATCACCGCGCCAAGGGACCGCCGCTCACCGACGGCGAGTTCACGTGCCGCGGCAACCACGTCATCATCGATGTCCAGTGTTGTTCGCACGATCTGATGCTACCGCATCACCGCATCATCACATCAATTAGTCGGCACCCTGACCTCGCGTTGCACGATCACTCGGCCCCATCCGACGAATTAGAGAGCACCGTCGACACATATTCGTCACAGTGACGTTTCTACGCTAGCCAGCGCGATTTAGGCGGCGCGAAAAAGGTAATACCACTTGGGAGAAACTCCGTATTTCTGCACCTGTGGGTTTTGGTACTTCGGCTCGGCATGACATAGCTGGTAGCCTTTTTGCACGAGTAGCGGCATGATATCGGTCCCATTCATCAGCCGTACGGCCTTTCCCCCCTGCCCGCCCACATTAGGGACGATGAAAAGGTATTCGATCTTCAACTCGATGCATCGGGAAAGCCAGTAATCGACGGCCTCGATCGCGCATTCGGAAAAGCTATGGATGCCGACCGCCAGGTCAATTGTGCCCGGGACGAGGTCCTCTTGAGCGTCGAACGCGATAACACGCGCACGTTCTGGGGCATTTTTAGACAGGTAGTACTGGGAAATAAAGGTCGACTCCGGGATGGCATCGATGCAAAAATAGGTATCAATATTGCTCAGCGCCGTCACAGCGCGATAAGCGAGCCTGCCGTATCCCGCGCCGATATCGAGCACCTTCAACCCCGGCCGACGCGAGACTTGGAGCGCGCGGTCGAGAAATAACAGCTCAGAGACCGAGTCCAAGAGGTCACGGCTGACGAATCTATTATTCCCTTCCTTATCCGTGTCGCCAGTCGGAAACGTAAAGACGCCATAGTCCCCGGCTTCAGTGAGGACATCAAACAAACCGAGCGTGTCGATGGTTCTCAAATACAAATAGGTAAGTACATACTTTTCCGGAGTATTGTTGTCCTGGAACTGCCAAACGTAACAATTGTCGCCCCGAAAATAAAGCAAATCCTGCTCTGCGATGTATTCGGGACGCCAAAAGGGCGCTGTGCCGATGATCTCTTGCAGTCCGGCATAGCGCTCACGCAGCGCCACGAGCTCGGGACTGGTCGCTCGCAGGGCGGCGCGATCAGCAGGCGCGATGCCCCGACCCGAGTGGCCCCTGCGGTTGAGAAGCCAGGCATCGACGCGCGCCCGGGCAACGTTGACGGGCTTCCGCACCCCCGAACCGATCAGCCACCTCAGTGCCTCCGCGCGCTGCCGCGATACGAGGCTTCCTCTCACCATGCTCCTATCGCCGCTCCTGATCTGTTGACACCTCATGGCGTCATACGAACGACGCTGTGCACACAATACGAAATAGTCGACCGATTCGCCGACCAGCCGTCTGTCAGTTCTGGCCGGAACCGACCAGGGAGGCGTTCACCGCTTATGCGGCGAGCGGGCGCAGCAGGCCCCCGCCACCGAATCCCGGGGGCTCGCGAGAAATCGTCACGGTGACGGAATTGGCGCTTCTCGCCCCACCCGGCCGGCTCGCGACTTACAGCGCCAATGGGTCTCAAACACGTCCGGAAATACCAGTGGGCTGGTGCGAATAACGGCACCAGCCCACTGTCAGGTATGTGAGTTCTTAAACGGCAGTGACTCCTACTGCCTGGGGTCCTTTGGACCCTTGCTCAACCTCGAACTGAACGCGCTGGTTCTCCTCGAGCGAGCGATAGCCCTGTCCCTGGATTTCGGAGTAGTGAACGAAGAGGTCCTTCGCACCCTCGTCCGGGGTGATGAAGCCGAAGCCCTTGTCACCGTTGAACCATTTCACAGTTCCCTGTGCCATTTACTTTCTTCTCTCATTAAACATGGATGTACTAGCAACATCCCTACGACCAGCTTAGCACGCGCTGACGCACTTTTGAAAGACGTTATTTTTCAAGATAATTCCCGTCGAGGGCCGCCGGAACGGCGACCACGTCCGCGGCCAGCGGAACCCGAGCGGCGAGATGGCGGCGACGGATGTGACGTGGCCACCTTCCTCGGTGCGGGAGGCTGGTAGGGCGCCATCTCGCCGGCCACCGCATGCACGGCGAGCGAGTCGACAGTGACCTCCTGTGGCGTCACACGAATCCCTGCACGGCGCATCAGCTCATGAGTGTCCTTGCGCTGCTCGGGCAGGACAACGGTCACGACATCACCCGCGTTTCCGGCCCGCGCCGTTCGTCCGGACCGATGCAGGTAGGCCTTGTGCTCCGCGGGCGGATCAATGTGGACCACCAGTTCGATTCCGTCGACATGCACACCGCGCGCGGCGATGTCGGTGGCCACCAACACCCGTGCCTCCCCCGTGCTGAATGCCGCGAGGTTTCGGTCGCGTGCGGGCTGAGAAAGATTGCCGTGCAGATCGACTGCCGGAACACCGGACTCGGTGAGCTGCCTGGCGAGCTTGCGCGCTTGATGTTTGGTGCGCATGAACAGGATTCGGCGGCCGGTCCCCGAAGCGAGCCGGTGCACCAGCTCCGTCTTGGCTTGCACGCCGGAGACGTGGAACACGTGATGGGTCATCTCGGCTACCGGCGAGTTGGAGCCGTCGACGGAGTGCAGCACCGCGCTGCGTAGGAATCGATCGACGAGCTTGTCGACGCCATTGTCGAGAGTTGCGGAGAACAGCAGCCGCTGGCCGTCGCTCGGTGTGGCCGCAAGGATGCGGGTGACGACGGGCAGGAAGCCGAGATCGGCCATGTGATCGGCTTCGTCGATCACCGTGATCTCGATCGAGTCGAGGCTGATCAAGCGTTGCCTCATCAAATCTTCGAGCCGGCCCGGGCAGGCCACCACGATGTCGACACCAGCCTTCAGCGCCGCCACCTGCCTGCCTTGCGGTACGCCGCCGAAGATTGTGGTCACGCGAAGCCCATGGACATCCGCCAACGGATGCAACGTCGCGGCGATCTGGCTGGCCAGCTCCCTGGTGGGGGCAAGAACCAGACCCGACGGTTGCGACGGGCGGCGCGGATGTCCGGCCAGCCTGCTGACCATGGGAAGCGAGAAGGCGAGCGTCTTACCGCTGCCCGTCTTGCCGCGGCCGAGGACGTCCCGGCCGGCGAGTGTGTCGGGAAGGGTTTCGATTTGGATGGGAAACGGGTGGGTGATCCCGCGGGGGGCGAGCACTTTGACGAGTGATTCGCCCACGCCGAGATCGGCAAATGTCTTGCCAGTGGTCACTTGATGTCTTTCAGCATCGGCTGTGCCGAGTCGACGGCGCAATGTGCGCTTTCCGTCAGCACAAGGTGGCGAGATTGCCGGTAGGCAAAATCGATCGCCGCGATACGAACTGCGCCGGATTCGGCGCGTCAGCCCCTGGTTCAGGGCGGGCGCCGGAAGGATGGAGAAGCGTTTCACGACGTGCTGGCCGTACATTCAACAGCCAACGTTGTAACAAGCATAGCAGCACGGCGCACTTACCCGGCCCCGGCCTGGCTTGGTGTATGCGTCCATGCCCACGGCCTGTACAGTCGAGGGCGAGCCGCTTTCTACCGGTCATCGCGAATCGTACTTGCGTTACACAGCAGATAGCGTGCGATTCGGTCGTCGTCCGTCAACAGTGACGTACCGGCCGACACCCCTATTTAAGGACATATATGGATAGCTCGAACCTTTTTTCTCATCCCGAAGTACTGGAATATGTCGCTTCCGACGAAGCCTCGGCAAAACCGGTCGAATACCCGAGGTTTTCCGACCGGCCCGACACCAAGCCCGGCGTTTCGGGAAACCCGCGGCCGTAAGCTCAGCCCACTACTGCCATTTGAGGTCTTCATCCAGTTGTTGTACCTCGTCATCGCGCTCGGCCGCGGGGCCGGTATCGATCAGGACCTCTTGCCAGTGCGCAGGGCTGTACAGGTGAATGTCGTTGCCGCTGACAACTTTTAACACACCGCCAGCGAGAATTTCATAGGTGGCCGTATCGGGATACCCGTCATCCTCATCGTGGCCGTGAATCTGCACCCACATCTTCATTACGATATTGTTCCCCACAGACGCTTACGCGCGCCCCGCCGACAGCCGTTCGTCACTCTTCCTCTTCGATGATGTGAACCGCGGCTTCCTCGGCCGACGCTGCGCCTCCGCTGATACCCACGTCCTCGGCGACCAAGTCCGACTCGACGTCGTCACCGAATCCAAGATCCGGAGCGACAAGTCGACCCGCCCGCGCGCGGCCAACCTCCCGCCATTCCGGGAATTCGGCGTCGCGCTCGGATTCGTCGGAGCGCTCTTGCTCGGCTTCGTCGAGCACCACGTTGATGCGCGACGCCGGATCCGGCTCCTCCTCCGCCAGGAGTTGGTCCAAGCTCTCGGACGGCCCGAAGGCGCCGCTTCCGTAGGGCCGCTCGGGCGGCGAGTACCCTTCGTCGAGCACGTCGTCCATGCCACGGTCGATGAGGGTGTCCTCGGGCTGGAGCTGGTTGTCGTCGTCCACGCTGTATTCGCCGGCGGCCGGACCGTTGCCACCATAGGGAGCACTCATGATTTGGCCGCCAATTTGTCGAAGGTCATCCTGCACTCCTGAATCGTTATGGCGCCGCATTAGTTTGGCTTCCGGACGGTACAAAAGTAAAGGCGCAATGCTTGCCCGCCTAGGGTCATTCGTCCTTTAGTTGAGTCGCACAGTTCACGGCGTCTGCTAAAGCCCGTGCTCATGACAAAGACGCTGTCCCACTACGGGGTAGCGGTGGCACCTACGCGGCTGAGGTGGTCGATGAACCAATCGCGGGCGAGCACCGCGACCCGTTCGAGCGTCCCTGGCTCCTCGAAGAGGTGAGTCGCGCCGGGAACGACGGTGAGCTGGCACTCGCCGGGAATCATGGCCTGGGCCCGCCGATTCAGTTCCAGCACCACGTCGTCGCGTCCGCCCACGATGAGCAGTGTGGGCGCGCGGACCTTGGCGAGCGCCGAACCGGCGAGATCGGGTCGGCCGCCGCGTGAAACGACCGCGCTCACCTTGACGCGGGAATCGGCGGCCGCGACCAGGGCCGCGCCGGCGCCGGTGCTGGCACCGAAGTAGCCGACCGGCAGGGCGGCGGCGTCAGGCTGGGTCGCCAGCCATTCGGTGACGTTGACGAGCCGTCGCGCTAGCAGCCCGATGTCAAAGACGTTGGCGCGGTTGCGTTCCTCGTCGGGCGTCAGCAGGTCGAACAGCAGCGTGCCAAGGCCCGCCGCGTTCAACACCCCGGCCACGTAGCGGTTGCGGGGACTGTGGCGGCTGCTTCCGCTGCCGTGCGCGAAAACCACGATCCCGACCGGTTGCTCAGGGATTGTCAGGTGGCCGGCCACCGTCACTGGTCCGGCGCTTACGTGGACCTCCTCGTCGCGCAGTGGCGGGTCGTCAGGCGCGCCGGCGGCGGTGGGCTCGGGAGACCCGTGGCGGGCACGGTCCAGCAGGGCGACCACCTCTTCGTCGGAGGTCTGCGTGAAGTTGCGGTATCCCTGGCCGACGGCGAAAAAGAAGGCGGGGGCCTGTAGGGAGATCACCTCGTCGGCGTATCCGGAGAACCGCGCGAAGATATCTTGTCCGCTGATCGGGACCGCGAGCACCACCCGGCTGGCGCCCTGGGCGCGGGCGACCTCGCAGGCGGCCCTGGCGGTTGCGCCGGTTGCGACACCATCGTCGACGATCAACGCCGTCCGGCCCGCTAACGAAACCCGCTCATGCCCGCCGCGGAAACGTTCCGAGCGGCGCGCAACCTCCGCTCGCTGCTTCGCTTCGACGGCGGCCATGTCCTCCTCGGACAGACCGAGCTCCCGAACCACGGACTCGTTGATTACCCGCACCCCGCCCTCACCGATTGCCCCGAAGGCCAATTCCGGCTGAAACGGCACCCCCAGCTTGCGCACCACCAGAACATCCAGCGGCGCCCCCAACGCCTCGGCGACTTCGAAGGCCACCGGGACCCCGCCACGCGGCAATCCCAGCACCACAATGTCTTTGCCGCGAAATGATTCGAGCCGCTGGGCCAGCTGCCGTCCGGCATCCGCGCGATCGCTGAACGCCCTTTCGTCGCCGCGCAACGAACCGAGTCGATGGGTCAGCAGACGCTCGGCATCGCCACCATCGTCAAACTGCGTCATCACCCGAGTGTGGCGCGACCGGTCGCCGACCCGAAGGGCCGAAGGACCACTCCTATCGGGACCAAGGCCTCCGGACGTCCCCGCACTACGCCGGCACAGTTGATGCAGCTTGAACGGGTCTCTCGGGCCGACGCCGAGTGGCTTTGCGTGTTCGCGACAGACTGTACGTTCAAAATCCAACGCCTTTTGACTGCAAAGTGTGCAGAACGTGCAAATATGGGTGCTATGTCCAACCCGTTGGGTCTGCGTGAGCGCCGTCGCCGCCAGACGAGCGCCGACATCCGCGACACCGCGGTGCGCCTGGCGCTGCAGCGCGGATTCGACAAGGTGACCATCGAGGAGATCTGTGTCGAAGCCGGGGTATCGACACGCACCTTCTTCAACTACTTCCCCAACAAGGAGTCCGCGATCGCTTACGGCCCCTCGGACATCCCCCCCGAGTTGGTAGCAGATTTCGTGGCGGCCGGGCCCGGACCCTATTCGGCGGTGCTGGCCGAGCTGATCACCCTGGCGGCGCACCATCTGCGTGACGTGCCCCCGAAACGCGAACAGGCAGCCGGCATGCTGGAACTCGCCAAAACGTCCCCGGCGGTGTTGGCGGCATTCCTCGCCGACCTGGAAAGGTTTCAGAATCACTTGACCGATGTCGTCGCGCGCCGCCAGGGGATGCGGCCCGACGACGAGATACCGGCATTGATCGCGGCGCTGGCATTGACGGCCGTGCGTTCCGGTATTGAGCGCTGGTCATCTGGTGAGGCGGATGCCGCCGACGACACGCCGATGCCCTACGTCGAGCGCGCCGCCGCGCTGGTCAACAGCATCTTCACAAAGTGATGTGAAACACCCCGGGTAATTGTTGCATGGCGTGCAAGGTATGCACATCATGTACTAAGCTCATCTAACGGCACTCGAGGAACGCTTCGACATCGAGAAGCAGGTGTCGGCACTGGGGGCGAACGCCGGCGTGCTTGCTTGTGCAGCCGTCCCCGATGCTGACGATCGAGCGCGAAAACCATTGCGGTGCAAGGTAAGTCGTGGCGCCCTGCCCATGAGCTTGTGTGCAGGTCACGCTAACGCTGGCCACATCACGGTTGGGTGATGGGGAAGGGGATCACCCAGGTGCAGATCTCGAGACTTGTGCGCAACGCGTGGCTGCCGCTGCTGATCGTGGTGGTCGTGGTGGTCGGCGGCTTTGCCGTGGTCCGGGTCAAGTCCTTCTTCGCTGCCCACGACACCGGCGTCTTGACCAGCCCACGGCTGGATAATTCCAAGCCGTTCAAGCCCAAGGTCGTCAAATACGAGATCTTCGGCTCGGCCAGTCACGCCAACGTGAACTATTTGGATCTCAACGCCGACCCGAAGCGGGTCGACGATGCGCCGCTGCCGTGGACGCTGGTCCTCAGCACCACCGCCCCGTCGGTCTTCCCGAACATCTCGGCGCAAAGCGACGGCGACCGCCTCGGTTGTCGCATCACCATCGATAACGAAGTCAAGGACGAGAACATAACCAACGGCGTGCACGCCCTGACATTCTGCTTGGTGAAATCAGCATGAGCGCAAGGTTCGACGACACCCAGACCGACACGACCCCGATCGCCGGAACCGCAGTGCGGCCTGCGATCCCGCGCATCATCCGGAAGTTCGCCCTACCCATCATCCTGGGCTGGATTGCGCTCATCGCGGTGCTCAACGTCGCCGTTCCCCAGCTGGACGAGGTCGGCAAGATGCGCTCGGTGTCGATGGCCCCCGACGATGCGCAATCGGTCGTCGCGACCAAGCGCATGGGCACGGTTTTCAACGAGTACAAATCCAACAGCTCGATCATGATCGTTCTCGAGGGCCAAAAACCCCTGGGCCCCGATGCGCACGCCTACTACGACCAAATCGTCCAGAAACTCGACGCCGACAGCAAACACGTCGAACACGTTCAGGACATGTGGAGCGATCCACTGACCGGGGCGGGCGCGCAAAGCAACGACGGCAAGGCGGCCTATGTCCAGGTCTACCTGGCCGGTAATCAGGGCGAAGCCCTGGCCAACGAGTCGGTTGAGTCCGTGCAGCAGATCGTCAAAAGTGTGCCCACGCCCAGCGGGGTGAAGGCCTACGTCACCGGGCCCGCCGCGCTGTCCGCGGATCAGCACATGGCCGGCGACCGCAGCCTGAAAGTGATCACGGCAGCCACGTTCACGGTGATCATCGCAATGCTGCTGCTGGTCTATCGGTCGGTCGTCACGGTGTTGCTCACGTTGGTGATGGTCGTGCTGGAACTCTCGGCCGCGCGCGGAATGGTCGCCTTTCTGGGCTTCCACAAGATCATTTTGCTTTCCACGTTCGCCACGAACTTGTTGGTCACGCTGGCGATCGCGGCCGCCACCGACTACGCGATCTTCTTGATAGGCCGATATCAGGAAGCCAGGGCTGTTGGCGAGTCCCGAGAAGACGCGTATTACACCATGTACAGGGGCACCGCACACGTGGTGCTGGGGTCGGGCCTGACCATCGCCGGCGCGACCTTCTGCCTGCACTTCACCAACCTGCCGTACTTCCAGACACTGGGCATCCCGTTGGCGATTGGCATGGTGGTCGTGGTCGCGGCGGCACTGACCCTTGGCCCTGCCGTCATTTCGGTGGCGTCGCGCTTCCGCAACACACTCGAACCCAAGCGAGCGCAGCGGATTCGCGGCTGGCGCAAGGTCGGTGCTCTCGTCGTCCGGTGGCCCGGCCCGATCCTGGTCGTGACCATCGGGGTGGCACTGGTGGGTCTTGTCACCTTGCCGGGGTACCGCACCAACTACAACGACCGCAACTATCTGCCCGCGGACCTACCCGCGAACGAGGGTTACGCGGCCGCGGATCGGCACTTCTCGCAGGCGCGGATGAATCCCGAGGTGCTGATGATCGAAAGCGATCATGATCTGCGTGACTCCGCGGATTTCCTGGTCATCGACAAAATCGCCAAAGCGGTCTTCCGGGTTCCGGGGATCGCCCGGGTGCAGGCCATCACCCGACCGGAGGGCACGCCGATTGAGCACACCTCAATCCCCTTCCAGATCAGCATGCAGGGCGTCACCCAGCAGATGAACCAGAAGTACCAAGAAGATCAGATGGCCGACATGCTCAAGCAGGCCGACATGATGCAGACGACCATCGACAGCATGACCAAGATGCAGAGCATCACCCAGCAAATGGCCGACACCACGCATCAGATGGTCCAGAAGATGAAGAACATGACCATGGATGTCGCCGAACTGCGCGACCACATGGCCGATTTCGAGGATTTCTTCCGGCCCATCCGTAGCTACTTCTACTGGGAGAAGCACTGCTTTGACATCCCGGTGTGCTGGTCGCTGCGGTCCGTGTTCGACGCCCTCGACGGCGTCGACACGATGACCGACGACATCCAGAGCCTGCTACCCCTGATGGAGCGTCTCGACACGCTGATGCCCCAGATGACGGCGCTGATGCCCGCGATGATCGAAAACATGAAGGCCATGAAAACGACGATGCTGACCATGTATTCGACGCAGAAGGGCCTGCAGGATCAGCAGAACGAGGCGCAGAAGAACTCCAACGCCATGGGCAAGGCGTTCGACGCATCCAAGAACGACGACTCGTTCTACCTGCCGCCGGAGACCTTCAACAATGCCGAGTTCAAGCGGGGCATGAAGAACTTCATCTCCCCCGACGGCCACGCCGTGCGCTTCATCATCAGCCATGACGGCGACCCGATGTCACAGGACGGCATTTCGCACATCGGTGCAATCAAGAAGGCCGCTTACGAAGCACTCAAGGGCACGCCGCTGGAGGGCTCGAAGATCTATCTTGCGGGGACCGCGTCGATCTACAAAGACCTGAGCGACGGCAACACCTATGACTTGCTGATCGCCGGAATCGCCTCGTTGTGCTTGATTTTCATCATCATGCTGATGATCACGCGGGGTGTCGTGGCGTCGGCAGTCATCGTCGGCACCGTCCTGCTCTCGCTGGGCGCGTCCTTCGGCCTTTCGGTGCTGATCTGGCAGCACCTCATCGGCATTGAACTGCATTGGATGGTGCTCGCGATGTCGGTCATCATCCTGCTCGCCGTCGGCGCCGACTACAACCTGCTCCTGGTGGCGCGGTTCAAGGAGGAGATCCACGCCGGCTTGAACACCGGAATCATCCGGGCAATGGGCGGCACCGGCTCGGTGGTGACCTCAGCGGGACTGGTGTTCGCCTTCACGATGATGACGATGGCGGTCAGTGAGCTCACGGTCATCGGGCAGGTCGGCACCACCATCGGCCTCGGCCTGCTCTTCGACACACTGATTGTCAGGTCGCTGATGACGCCTTCCATCGCCGCCCTGTTGGGCAAGTGGTTCTGGTGGCCACAACGCGTCCGGCAACGCCCGGTCCCGTCGCCGTGGCCCGCACCGGCCGCAAAAGCCCAATCAGACGCCGAATCAGACGCCGAAGCCCCGACCCCCGTTAGGTGACCCACTCCGGCTGCTCCCCGATGTCGGCAGCGGAGAAGTCCTTGTGGCCCAGGCCGGCGGTGGTGCCGCCGTCCACGACGAACTCAGAGCCGGTCGAATAACTCGACTCGTCGCTGGCCAGGTAGACCACCAGGTTGGACACCTCCCTCGGATCGGCGGCCCGGCCCAGGGCGGTCTGGAAGAGGTCCTCGGGAACCCACTCGGTCATCGGCGTCCTGATGAGCCCGGGATGAATCGAGTTCACTCGAATTCCGCTCGGCCCCAGCTCCAATGCCGCCGATTTGGTCAGCCCCCGGACCGCGAACTTGCTGGCGGTGTAACCGTGGCAGGCGATGGTCCCGGCTATCCCTTCGATGGAGGAGATGTTGATGATCGATCCCCGTCCCGCCTCCTTCATGGGTTTGACGACGGCGCGGATGCCGAGAAACACGCCCGTCAAATTGATGTCGATGATCCGCTGCCACTCCGAGAGCGCGTAGTCCTCGAAGGTGCCGATGTTGATGATGCCCGCGTTGTTGACCAGCACGTCGATGCGGCCGAACTCACCAAGAGCGGTGGCCACCGCTGCATCCCAGTCCTCGGGTTTGGTCACGTCGAGGTGCAGATAGCGAGCCGCTCCGGATTTGAGGCCGACCTCGGCGGCGACCGCCTTGCCCTGGTCGTCGAGGATGTCGCCGAAGACGACCTTGGCCCCTTCGGCCACCATCGTCCGAAC
Organism: uncultured Actinomycetota bacterium; assembly: GCA_963785625.1. Lineage (GTDB taxonomy): Bacteria > Actinomycetota > Actinomycetes > Mycobacteriales > Mycobacteriaceae > Mycobacterium. Next base: position 464,090 of record CAWAWC010000008.1, read on the forward strand.
GTGCGAAGCGCCCATCCCCCGGGCGCCGCCACTGATGAGCGCGACCTTCCCCGCCAACCGCTGTGCCACCGCGTTTCTCCTGTCCTCTGGGTTTCTAGCACCATACAGACGGGGAGCGATGTATGACCAGACTGCGAGTCAGCCCACGACCTCGAAGACCGCCGCTGCGGACGTGATGGCCTTATCCCCGTTGCCCTCGTCGTGCAGGAGCATGCGCACCCCGACGCGCCCGGAGCTTCCGGCGTGCGCGGTGCCGTCGACGCGGAAGGGACCCACCTTCCCGCGTGACATGAACATGACATGCCAGCTGACGACCTGCAGCTTCCGTGTCCCCGCCACGTCGGCGGCGAGGTCGGTCGCCGCGGTCTCCAGCACGACGTGTTGGGGTCCGATGTGCAAAGCCGCATCCGGCGAGGCGAATTCGGCGCTCAGCTCCGGCAGCACCCAATGGCCGTCGCCACGCTTGCGGGCGCCGAACGCCTCCCACAGCGGCGGCAGATCGGGCGAGTCCTCGATGACCAGCTCCGTGCCCGACACGTCCATTCTGTCCAGGCCGTCCGGTGGGATGCCGATGATGGCTCCCTGCCCTTCGTTGAAGGCGATGACCCGCTCGGGATTGTCGGCGTCAACGATCTTGCATCGGCCATAGCCCATGGTCCGGCCCTGGTGCACGATGCCGGAATCGACGATCTCGATCCTGCTGACGTCGTAACCGGGGTCGACGATCTGCACCGACGCGATGACCGGATTGGGCACCGCGACCATGTCGGTCTGGCACCCTTCCGGCGATGCAATGGCCAGCGGAGCCACCATGATTCCGCCCGCCTCGTTGCGCATGTCACGGCGGATGGTGACGGTGTCGTCGATGTCGCCGAGATCCATCGACGAGTGCTTGCGGCCGATGTAGCGGTAGCTGAGCAGACCCGTCCAGCGCCGGAACAACTCGTCGCGGTACGCGTCGCCGTCACCGGCCAACTCCCGGATGTCTCGCGGTTGATCGCTCAATTTCCGCCGCCTTTCTCCGTTAAAGTCGTCCCTCCCGACGCCCTGTTTCGCCGCACCTGGTTGAACGGCACCCCGCGATCGGCGGCGTACTCGCGCGGGAAGTTCAAGACACGCTCGCCGATTACGTTGCGCGCCATCTCGGTAGTCCCACCGCCGATGCTGGCGATCTGACGCCCCAGGTAGCGCGTGCCGATGTCGAGCAGTCCCGCGTCGTCCTCGACCACGGCCGCCGGCCCCGCGACGGCGACGGCGGTGTCGGTCTCGACGTCGTGAACTTCGGCCATGGACAGCCTGATGATCGAGCCCGCCGCCGGGGGTAGAGATCCGCTGGCCACGGCGTGGTAGACGTGCTCACTGAGTCGTCCGTGCACCGCGCGGTGGACCAGGGCGCGGCCGACCATCGCACGGATGCGTTCGCTCCGGCCCTGGCCCGTCCGGTCGACCAGCGCCAGCAAGTCCATCGAAATATCCTGCGCCTCAGCGATTCCCGGCCCGCAGGTGTACTCCGAGCCGTCACCCATCGCGCGCCGCTCGTGATAGAGCTGGCGCGAGGCGACCTCCCACCCTTGGCCCGGCTGGCCGACCACGGCGTCGTCGCCCACGTCGACGTCGTCGAAGAACTCTTCGCAGAACTCGACCGACCCGTTGACCTGCCGGACGCGGTTGATCGTCACGCCGGGATGCCGAAGCGGCACCAAGAACATGGTCAGCCCCTCGTGTTTGGGGGCGTCCCAGTCGGTGCGGGCCAGACACAGGCCGTAGTCGGCGGCGAATGCCCAGGTGCTCCAAGTCTTGGCGCCGTTGATCACCCATCGCCCGTCCCGGCGGTCGGCGCGGGTGATCACGCCCGCGAGGTCCGAGCCGCCACTGGGTTCGGACAGCAACTGCACGAGCACTTCGTCACCGCGCAGCGCAGCCCCGATGTGGGTGCGCTTCTGCGCCTCGCTGCCCATGTCGAGGATCGTCGCGCAGCAAATGGCGAACGACGGGACGTTGAGCAGCAGCGGCGTCTCGTAGGCGGCGGCCTCGGCGTCGAACGCCTTCTTGTACTCATAGCCCAGACCGAGCCCGCCGTACTCCTGCGGAAAACAGATCCCGGCGAATCCCCCGTCGTACAGGAGCTTCTGCAGCTCGCGGGCGCGCCGCCAGGACGCCAGATCGTCGCCCGCGAGTTGCGCCGCTTTCTCGGGATCCAGCGGTAGCATATTCGCGGCGAGCCATGCCCGGGCGCAACGGCGGAAGTCTTCGACGGACTCAGCAGGCACGTCCGCCACACTGCTTTCTGACTAAACCATTCAACGTTGTGCCCGCCTCACGCGACAGCCTGGCGGCTTACCGTTCGTGTCGCTCTGAGGTGGGCACATCGTCGTCCCTCCTCACGCGGGTACGCATGTGACAGTAGTGTCTGACCTAACAAACGACAGGTTTACACTTTTCGAGTCAATTGTCACGCTTTGCGTACCCTGGCGAAGCACCGATCGACCAGAATCGAGCCGCAATGACGCCGCAGACCGCCGAAGTCAATGCCACCACGCTGCTGGCGATCGAGTCGATAAAGCAGCTAAAAGCCCGCTACTGCCGGTACCTGGACACCAAGGACTGGGCGGCATGGCGATCGCTCTTCACCGATGACTTCGTCAGCGACACTGCGGAGGCGGGCGGCAAGGTCGTCGCCGGCGCCGACGACTTCGTGGCCTTCCTCCGCAGCACCCTCGGGCGCCCCGCGCAGCGCACCGCGCACCAGGTGCACGCGCCCGAGATCGAGCTCACGTCGGCGACGACGGCACGTGGAGTGTGGGCACTGCAGGATGTCGTCCGACTCGCACCGGGCGTGACCTTGGTCGGCTACGGCCACTACCACGAGACCTACGAGAACATTGCCGGACAGTGGTTCATCAAGACTTCCAGGCTAACTCGGCTGCGAGAGGATATCGTCACTCCGGTGTTTTCGATCTACGTCTCGGACCGGATCCGCAAAAGGATCGCCAAGCTCGCCAACCGGGTGACGAGGCGATGACCGTCACCACCGTTCTCATCACCGGCGCGTTCGGACAGGTCGGCAGGCGATGCACGCAGATCCTGCTCGACCGGGGACGAACCGTCGTCGCGATGGATCTGCGTTCCGACGCAAGCGCCGCCGCCGAGCAAGAGCTCCGCGCCGGCAAGCACCCCGGAACCCTGATACCGGCCTACACCGATCTGCTCGACGCGGACGCGGTGCGGAACCTGGTCGCGACCCACCGACCCGAGGCGATCATCCACCTCGCCGCGATCCTCTCCCCTTTGTCGTACCGCAACCCCGCGCTGGCGCGACGAGTCAATGTGGGCGGCACGGAGAATCTCTTGGCGGCGGCCACGGACACCATCGAAACCATCGATGCACTGCCCCACCCGCCGCTTTTTCTGATGGCATCCAGCGCCGCGGTGTACGGATCGCGTAACCCGTACCGCTACCCGGAGCGCATTACGCCGGACACCCCGGTCAACCCCATCGATCAGTATGGAGAGGACAAAGTGCTGGCCGAGGCGGCGGTCCGCGCCAGCGGCCTGCCGTACGCACTCCTACGGCTGGGCGGGGTCATCTCGCCGGACACCCAGGCCAGCATCAACGGCGACCACTTGGCGCTCATGCGCTCAATGCCGAGCGACAACCGCATCCACATGGTCGACGCGCGGGATGTGGCGCTGGCATTCGCCAACGGGGTCGACCGCGAAGCCACGATCGCGGGCAAAATACTGCTCATCGGCGGCGACGAATCGTATGTGCTTCTGCAACGCGACTTCGAAGACGCCCTGATGGCCGCCGTCGGCCTCGGCGCCCTCGGCCCCTCTGCCAGCCTGCCGGGTGACCCCGAGGACGACCGTGGCTGGAGCTTCACCGGCTGGTTCGACACCTCCGAGACGGAGGCCCTGCTCGAGTTCCAGCAGCACGACTTTCACCAAACCCTGGCCTGGATCGCTGAGTCCCGGAGCAACCGGCGCATGGTGCTACGCGCGCTGGGCCCGATTCTGCGACCAATGCTCCGCACCGCGCTGAAACTGCAGCGCCGGATCGAGGGGCGAGGTCCCTACGCCGACCCGTGGACTCTGATCAAGAAGAAATACGGGCCGGGTGCGCTCGCTGCGGCGGACTAGCTGTTGCTAGCGGTCGATCCACGCCATCTGTGCTTGGGCGTGGTGTCCCCCGACGGGTGGGGTGAGCCGGTCGAGCCTGGCCAGTTGAGCAGGCGTCAGCTCGACGGAATCCGCTCCGACGTTTTCTTCGAGGCGCGCCACACGTTTGGTCCCCGGAATCGGCACGATGTCTGGGCCCTTTTTCAAGCCCTGGGCCAAAAGCCACGCCAACGCGACCTGAGCCGGAGTGGCGCCGACGTCAGCGCTGATGTCCCGCAGCTCGTCCGCGCTTCGCAGGTTGTGCTGAAAGTTCTCGTCGAAGAACCGGGGGTTGGTCTTGCGGTAGTCGGTGTCGGGAAGCCCCGCGGTGGAGCGGATGGCACCGGTGAGAAAGCCGCGGCCCAAAGGCGAGTAGGCGACAAACCCGATGCCCAGCTCCCGCAGCACCGGCAACACCCCGTCCTCGGGATCTCGCGTCCATAGCGAGTACTCCGATTGCACGGCGGTGATGGGATGCACGGCGTGAGCACGGCGGATGGTGTTCACACCGACTTCCGAAAGGCCGATGTGCCGGATCTTCCCGGCGGCGACCAGTTCTGCCAACGCCCCGACGGTGTCCTCGATCGGGGTCTGGCGATCGAGTCGGTGTTGGAAATAGAGGTCAATGCGATCGGTGCCCAGCCTTTGCAGCGAACCGTCCACGGCGATGCGGATATTGGCGGGGCTGCTGTCAAGACTATTGCGGCCGGTGTGGGAGATCAGGCCGAACTTCGTCGCGAGCACCACCCGATCTCGGTTGCCCTGAAGCGCCCGGGCGACAAGTTCCTCGTTGACGTAAGGGCCGTACACCTCGGCGGTGTCGATCAGCGTGACGCCCAGATCGATGGCGCGATGAATGGTGCGGATCGATTCGGCGTCGTCGGTACCGGCGCCGGCGTAGGCGACGGACATGCCCATCGCGCCCAGGCCGAGGCGGCCGACCTCCAGATCGGCGAGGTGAGCGGGTTTCATGGGGACATTGTGCGCTGAGCGACGATGGGGCTCGGGACGGGTACCGTGGCCGGCGTGGACCGCATCGACCCTTCTGCGTCCTGATATGGCCGAGGCAGATACCGCGCGCCCCGTCCGCAACCTGGCGGTGGACTTCTACCGCGTGTCGGGCGTGATTCTCATCGTGCTGGGCCACTGGCTGGCCGGTTCTGTCACCTACCAAAACGGACAGTTCGGCCGGGAAAACCCGCTCCTCGACATGCCGTGGACACAGTGGCTGACCTGGATTTTCCAGGCTGTCCCGGTGTTTTTCTTCGTGGCCGGCTACGCGGGCGCGGTGTCGTGGACGCATCGACGCTCGAGTACTGGGGCCGACGGTTTCTCGCACGAGGCGTGGATTCGGCACCGACTGGCCCGGGTTCTGGGGCCGACGACCGTCTACGTCGCGCTGGTCTCGGTCATCGTGGAGACGCTGCAGGCCTTGGGGGTTGCCGGCGACGTGCTGGAGTACGCGGGCTGGGCGGTGGCCATGCACCTGTGGTTTCTCGCGGTTTACGTGTTGGTGGTGTCACTGACACCCGTTGCGATTGCGGCACAACGCCGTTGGGGCCTCAGGCCACCGGTGGTGCTCGCGGCGGGCGTCGTGCTTGTCGACGCCATCTCGCTCGCTGGACACGTGCCCTACCTCGGCTGGCTGAACTACCTGCTGTGCTGGGGCCTGCTCTACCAACTCGGAATCGCTTGGCACGGCGGGTTTTTAGCCGGCCGCCGACCCGTTCTGCTGGCGGCCGGGTCGGCCGTCGCGCTGGCGCTGCTGATCCGACTCGGGCCCTACCCGGTCAGCATGATCGGCGTTCCCGGCCAAGCGATCGAGAACACGACGCCACCGACGGTGGCGATGCTGGCGTACGGCTGCACGCAGGTCGGTCTGGCGGTGGCGCTGGCCCCGGCGCTCAACCGCGCGCTGCGGCCCCGCCCCGTGCAGCGCGTGCTGTCCACCGCCAACGCGAACGTGATGGCGCTGTACCTGTGGCACATGGTGCCGGTCGTGATCGTCGCGATCGTGGCCTATCCCGCGGGACTGATACCGCAACCGCACGAGGGAACGGCGGCCTGGTGGCTGGCCCGGCTGGAGTGGATTGTCATCCTCAGCCTGGTAACCGCGGTCGAGATGATTCTGCTGTGGTCGCTGCGACGCTTCTTTGCGGCCCCGCTCCCCATGCTCGCCATCCCGCTCAGCGATCGCCGGGCCGAGGCGGTCATGCTGACCGGCGCCCTGCTGGCCGCCGGCGGCCTGCAGTGGCTGGCCGAGACGGGCTTTGCCCCCGATGGGCGTTTCTCCTGGTTGACCGCGGCGATTTTCGCCGCCGGAGTGCTGCTGGTGGCGTTGCGGCCCGAGAAGGTCAGCCCGCGGTTAGTTGATCCGGCGCCTACGACCGGATGAATGCCGAATCCCGAAACCCTGGGTGACGGTCGGGTTGCTCGGCGACTTACGGCCCCTTAATAGGGGCCGTAATGCCCTGGTCGGTGGCGCTGTCTGATGGGACAATGTCCCCAGGTTCCGAGTTATTTGAGCGCCCGGGGCTGACGGAGGCAAACGTCGCTAAGGGAGTGCGCAGATGTTAAACAGCCTAACGGTCCACAGCAGCCCCGAGCAGCTCGCGCAGGACGCCGAGTTGTTGAAGGAATCAGGTGTGCACAAGCTCGTCGTCACAGACCGCGACGGCAACTGCTTAGCGTTCGTATTGGCTTGGGACAGCTTCGACTATGACGCGGAAACCGACACCTATGTATGCGTTGCCGACTCTGATGGCAGAGAACTCATGACGATTCACACCGCCGGTGAAGTCAAGTCAGCGCCTGGCGAGAACATGTATGTCGTGACTGCGCCGGATAAATGCAGTGGGCCGCGTCGCAGGCCCTGCTGACCTGGCCGACACGAGGCAAGCTCCACCCTTGAGCGTTACGACGCGACGGTTATGATAGACCGTCCGTACGGTTAGTTGCGCCGAAGGGTTGAAGATGCCCAGATCGCCTGGTCGACGTGGCGAGATTCTCGATGCGTTTGTCCGCTATGTCGCCGAACGTGGTTACGACAGAACGAATATCGGCGACATCGCTGACGAACTTGGCATGTCTAAGGGCACCATCGTTCATCACTTCGGGACCAAAGCGCAGATGTTGCGGGAGCTTGAAGAGGCCCACCTGGCGTGCCAGCTCGAAGTGCTGCGGATGGTGTGGGATCGCCTGGCCAAGCCGCACGAACGGATCGCCGCGATCATTTACGCCTCCGCACTGCTACAGGTGATCGCCCGCAACGCGACTGTGGCAAGCCAGCGCGAGGTGGTTCAGTTGTTCGACGACCCGGCGATGCAGCAAGTGCGTAAGTTGCGCCGGCAGTTGCAGACCCTCGCCGTTGACGAGATCCGCACTGGGATAAAGAGCGGCGTGTTCCGGCGCGTGGACGTCGAATTGGCGGCAATGCAGCTGTGGGGATCACTCGAGTGGATGTGGGTGTGGTTCGATCCGGCCGATTCCCGGACACCCGAACAAGTCGGGGCAGCTTTCGTCGACGTGTTCCTCGGCGGACTGCTGCTCGACCGCTTGGGGCTCAGCAAGTGGGCGAACCCTTCCGCGGGGGTCGTCTCGGTGGTGCGCGAGTGCCTTGCCGTGGCAACGGCTGCGACAACTTGATCGCGTAGCAAAGGATTGACCGCGTAGCAACAGAATGTTCTGCGCAGGCCGATAGTTGGCCCTAATCGCTTCCAGCGTCGATATCACGTGTCGGCCACGCGCAAAAGGGCGGAAATCCGCTGCAGTCAATGGATCGTGGCGCAACGCAGGAGGCTGGGATGCGTGCCACCTAAGCATGCTCAGCGACGGTCCGTCTTTATTGACTGACCGTACGGTCTAATGCGATAGTTGCCGCGTGGCGCAAACGCGGGCGACGTGGGGCCGGAGGGCCAGTGAGCGAGGCCGCCGGTTTGGAGGATCGCGTAGCCGACCGGCATCGGGAAGATGCGCTACACCGCGGGCCACAACAAGAAATGCTGCGCCGGAGCTCAGGACGAATTGTCCCAAACCGCCGACGTTCCGAGGAATTTCGAAACGCTCTCAGCTAAAGCAGTTTTCGCATAAACGTCACTATGCGAGCGGCATGCCAATCGGCACCGCTACCACCGCCACCGTCTGGATTCATCCGGGGCAGCGCCGATGACGACCCCGGACACCATTGCCGGAAAATTCGGCAACAGGATCCGACCCGGGGCGGAGGTGGCCGGCGGGTTCTTCCGCATGTGCGTGCTCACCGGCAAAGCCCTGATGAAGCCGTTCGAATGGCGTGAGTTCATCTGGGTTGGCTGGTTCCTGATGAGGGTCTCGCTGCTGCCCACTATCGCGGTGTCCATCCCGGAAACCGTGCTGCTCATCTTCACGCTCAACCTCCTGCTGGCCGAGATCGGTGCCGCCGACGTCTCCGGTGCTGGTGCCGCGATCGGTGCGGTCACCCAACTCGGCCCGATCGTGACGGTGCTGGTGGTCGCCGGCGCCGGGGGCACCGCCATCTGCGCCGACCTCGGCGCGCGCACCATCCGCGAGGAAATCGATGCGCTCGAGGTGCTCGGCATCGACCCGATCCACCGGCTGGTGGTGCCGCGCGTCGTGGCCTCGACGATCGTCGCGGTGCTGCTCAACGGCCTCGTGGTCGCCGTCGGCCTGGGGGGCGGCTACCTCTTCAGCGTGTACCTGCAGAACGTCTCGAGCGGTGCCTACCTCTCGACGTTGACATCGCTCACCGGCCTACCCGAGGTGGTGATCGCGTTTATCAAGGCCGCGACGTTCGGGCTGATCGCCGGCCTGGTCGGCTGTTACCGCGGACTCATCGTCCGCGGCGGGTCCAAAGGTCTGGGCACCGCCGTCAACGAGACCGTGGTGCTGTGTTTCATCGCGCTGTTCGCGGTCAACGCGGCGCTGACCACCATCGGTGTCCGGTTCGGAACGGGGCGCTGAAATGGCGACGGCTGCCACGCTGCATGCCCGCTTCCCGCGGGCCACCCTCAGTCGATACGGAGAAGCACCGGCGCGGGTTCTGGTCGAGATCGGCCAGATGGTCTGGTTCGCACTGACTGCCGTCGGGCAGATCCCCTTCGCTGTGCGCCGCTACCCAAAAGAGCTGCTGCGGATGGTTGCCCAGATGGGGATGGGTACCGGCGCGATGGCCGTGGTCGGTGGCACCGCCGCCATCGTCGGCTTCATCACCCTGTCCGCGGGCTCATTGGTCGCCATCCAGGGCTACGCGACGCTGGGCAACATCGGCGTCGAGGCCTTCACCGGATTTTTGGCCGCACTGGTCAACGTCCGGTTCGTGGCGCCCGTGGCCGCCGGTCAGGCGCTCGCCGCGACGGTCGGCGCCGGCGCCACCGCCGAACTGGGCGCCATGCGCATCAGCGAGGAGATCGACGCGCTCGAGGTGATGAGTATCCGGTCGGTCCCCTACCTGGCGTCCACCCGGGTGGTGGCGGGTCTCATCGTCATCATCCCGCTCTACGCGTTGGCGATCACGCTGGCCTTCGTGTCCCAGCAGGTCACCACGGTTTTCTTCTACGGGCAGTCCGCCGGTACGTATAACCACTACTTCCACACATTCCTGCGCCTCAACGACGTGGGGTGGTCGTTTGCGGAGGTGATCCTGGTTGCGGTGGTCGTGATGACCACCCACTGCTACTACGGCTACACCGCCAGCGGCGGGCCGGTCGGCGTCGGTGAGGCGGTCGGACGGTCGATGCGGCTGTCGTTGATCACGATCGTTGTCGTGGTCGTACTGACCGCGATGGCGGTCTACGGCAAAAGCCCCAACTTCAACCTCACCGTGTAGCCGCCATGACGTCCCTGGTGAAGGAGAACCCGCCACGCATCCCGCCGTACAAGACGGCGGCCGTGGTGTTCTTGGTCGTCGCCGCGGTGGTGCTGGGGTTCGTATGGTTGCAGTTCCGGGGCGAGCTCACGCCGAAGACGACCCTGACGATGCTGGCTCCCCGGTCCGGCCTGGTGATGGACACGGGATCGAAAGTCACCTACAACGGAGTCGAGATAGGCCGAGTATCAAGCATTTCCGAGATTCAGCGTGACGGCTTGCCGGCTGCCAAGTTCCTTATGGACGTGAAGCCGAAGTACATCAACCTGATTCCGGCCAACGTGGACGCCAAGATCAAGGCGACCACGGTGTTCGGCAACAAGTACGTGTCGCTGACCTCGCCGAAAAACCCTACGCCGCAACGCATCACCACGCAGCAGGTGATCGATGCGCGGGCGGTGACGACGGAGTTCAACACGTTGTTCGAGACGCTCAACTCGATCGTGGAGAAGGTGGATCCGGTCAAGGTGAACCTGACGCTGGCCGCGGCCGCGCAGGCATTGACCGGGTTGGGCGACAAGTTCGGGCAGTCGATCGTCAACGGCAACGCCATCCTCGACGACATCAATCCGCAAATGCCGCAGATCCGACACGACATTCAACGGCTGGCGGCCCTGGGCGACATCTACGCCAACGCCGCACCGGATCTGTTCGACTCCCTCAACAACGCGGTGATCACGGCGCGCACACTGCACCGGCAGGAAGCCGACCTTGATGCGGCGTTGCTGGCCGCGACCGGGTTGGGCAACACCGGCGAAGACATCTTCCGGCGGGGCGGGCCCTACCTGCAGCGGGGAGTCGCCGATCTGGTGCCCACCGCCCAGCTGCTCGACACCTACAGCCCCGAGATCTTCTGCACCGTCCGCAACTACTACGACGAAGAACCCGCGGCCAATGCGACGGTCGGCGGCGGCAACGGCTACGCACTGAGAACCATGACCGAGCTGACCTCGGGGTTGGGCGGCATTCTGACCCTCCCGGGGCTGGCCGGCACCGTGGCCACGGGGGGGCTCCTGGGGCTGGCCGGACTGGTCGGCGGGGCGCCGAATCCCTATGTGTTTCCGGACAATCTGCCGCGGGTGAACGCCCGCGGCGGGCCGGGGGGTGCGCCGGGTTGCTGGCAGGCCATCACCCACGACCTGTGGCCCGCGCCCGAATTGGTGCTGGACACCGGCGCCAGTCTCGCCCCGTACAACCACCTGGATACCGGCTCACCGTATGCCATCGAATACGTGTGGGGCCGCCAAGTCGGGGACAACACGATCAACCCATGAAACTCACCGGCTCCGCTATCAAGCTCGCCATCGTCTCGTTGGTGCTGACGCTGATCACCGTCTCGATCGTTGTGGTGTTCGCCCAGATGCGCTTCAACCGCACCAACAGCTACAGCGCGGAGTTCAGCAACGGCAGCGGCCTGAAAGACGGCCAGTTCGTCCGCGCCTCCGGAGTCGAGGTCGGCAAGGTCAAAAAGATGCGGCTGATCGACGGCGGCACGCGGGTACGGGTGGAGTTCGATGTCGACCGCTCGATACCGCTCTACCAGTCGACGACCGCCCAGATCCGCTATCTCAATCTGTTCGCCGACCGCTACCTGGAGCTCAAACGCGGCGAGGGCGAGGGCGCCGACCGGGTCCTGCCGCCGGGCGGATTCATCCCGCTGTCCCGAACTACACCGGCGCTGGATCTCGACGCCCTGATCGGTGGTTTCAAGCCGCTGTTCCGGGCGCTGGAACCGGAAAAGGTCAACACCATTGCGTCGGCCATCATCAACGTGTTTCAGGGTCAGGGCGGCACGATCAACGACATTCTCGACCAGACCGCGCAGCTGACCGCGCACCTCGCCGAGCGCGACCAGGCGATCGGCGAGGTGGTCAAGAACCTGAACCTCGTGCTGGACACCACGGTTAGGCATCGCAAGGAGTTCGACCAGACCGTCGACAACTTCGAGCGATTGATCACCGGGCTGCAAAACCACGCGGACCCTCTGGCTGCCGGCGTCGCGAACATCAGCAACGCCGCCGGAACGGTCGCCGACCTCCTGGCGGAGAACCGCGCTCTGCTGCACAAGGAGATCAACTACCTGCAGGCTCTTCAGCAGCCGCTCGTCGACCAGAGTGATCAGCTCAGCGACCTGATCCACAAGACACCGACCGCGCTCAACCTGATCGGACGCAGCATCGGCCTCTACGGGGACTGGGTGAACTTCTACCTCTGCGACCTTTCGATCAGATGGAACGGGCTGCAGCCCGGCGGTCCGGTCCGCACGGTGCGGATCTGGCAGCAGCCCACGGGCAGGTGCACGCCGCAATGAGAACACTGACGGAGTTCAACCGCCGCCGTGTCGGACTCATGGGCGTCACCGTCCTGGTGCTCGTTATCGCCGTCGGCCAAAGCTTCACCAGCGTCCCGATGATGTTCGCCAGTCCGAGCTACTACGGGCAGTTCACCGACACCGGTCAACTCAACAAGGGCGACAAAGTGCGCATCTCCGGCGTGAATGTCGGCACGGTGCAGGCGTTCGACATCGACGGCGACCACGTCCTGATCAAGTTCACCATCGGCGCCAACACCATCGGCACCGAGAGCCGGCTCGCGATCAAGACCGACACCATCCTCGGTAAGAAAGTGCTCGAGATCGAGCCGCGGGGATCCCAGACATTGCGGCCCGGGGGCGTGTTGCCGCTCGGGCAAAACACCACCCCTTATCAGCTCTACGAGGCGAACGCCGATATCACCAAGGCCGCCGCCGGCTGGGACATCGACACCGTCAAGCGGTCGCTGAACGTCTTGACGCAGACCATCGACCAGACCTACCCGCACCTGAGTGCCGCCCTCGACGGTTTGGCCAAATTCTCCGACACCATCGGTAAGCGCGACGAACAGATCAAGCACCTGCTCGCGCAGGCCAACCAGGTAGCCGGCGTGCTCGGTGACCGCAGCGAACAAATCAACCGGTTGCTGGTCAACGCGAAGACGTTGCTGGCCGCGTTCAACGAACGTGGGCGGGCCATCGACGCCTTGCTGAGCAACGTTTCCGCCTTCTCGACGCAGGTGCAGGGGTTCATCAACGACAACCCGAGCCTGAATCCCGTGCTGGAGCAGTTGCACGCCATCAGCGACGTGCTGGTGGCACGCAAAGACGACCTGGCTCAAACCCTCACGTATGTCAGCCAATTCGCCGCGTCGCTAGGAGAATCCGTCGCGTCGGGACCGTACTTCAAGATAGTCCTGTCCAATCTGCTGCCGTACTGGCTGTTGCAGCCGTTCGTCGACGCCGCGTTCAAGAAGCGCGGCATCGACCCGGAGGACTTCTGGCGCAGCGCCGGCCTGCCCGCGTTCCGCTGGCCCGACCCCAACGGCACCCGCTTCCCCAACGGCGCGCCGCCGCCCGCGCCTCCGGTGCTGGAGGGCACCCCGGACCATCCCGGACCGGCCGTCCCGCCGGGAACGGCGTGCTCGTACACCCCGGCGGCCGACGCGCTGCCGCGGCCGTGGAACCCGTTGCCATGCGCGGGCGTCGACGCCGGGCCCTTCGGAGGTAGCTTCCCGGCGCCGGTCGACGTGCAGACTTCGCCGCCGAACCCGAACGGGCTGCCGCCGACGCCGGGCATCCCGATCGCCGGGCGGCCCGGCCAGCCGCCGCCCGACGTCCCGGGCACACCGGTGCCGCTGCCGACACAGGCGCCTCCGGGGGCGCGCACCGAGAACCTCCAACCCGCCGGCCCCGTCCCGCCACCGTCGACGTTCGCGCCCGGTCTGCCGCCGGGGCCACCCGCGCCACCCGGACCCGGGCAGCAGCTGCCGGCCCCGTTCATCACACCGGGTGGCACGGGAGGTAGCGGCGCAGCGGGAGGTAGCCAAAATTGAGCGGCGTCTTTGATTTCCGCAACTTGCGTTCCCGCAGGGTCATCATCGCGCTGGTGGTGGCGCTGGCCCTTCTCGCCGGGTTCGTCGGGTATCGGCTGTACAACAAGTTGACCACCAACACCGTGGTCGCTTATTTCCCGGAGGCGAACGCACTCTATCCCGGGGACAAAGTCCAGATCATGGGCGTTCGCGTGGGCTCGGTCGACAAGATCGAGCCGGCCGGCGACAAGATGAAAGTGACGTTTCACTACAAAAACAAGTACAAGGTGCCCGCCAACGCGTCCGCCGTGATCGTGAACCCCACCCTGGTGGCGTCGCGGAACATTCAGTTGGAGCCACCCTACAAAGGTGGTCCGGTGATGGCCGATAACGCGGTGATCCCCATCGAGCGCACGCAGGTGCCGACGGAGTGGGACCAACTGAGCCAGAGCCTCGCCAATGTCATCTCCAAACTCGGCCCGACACCCGAGCAGCCCAAGGGTCCCTTCGGCGACGTCATCGAGGCCTTCGCCGACGGGCTGGCCGGCAAGGGCAAGCAGATCAACACCACGCTGGACAGTCTGTCGCGGGCGTTGACCGCGTTGAACGAGGGCCGTGGGGACTTCTTCGCGGTGGTGCACAGCCTGGCGCTGTTCGTCAACGCGCTGCACAAAGACGACCAGCAGTTCGTCGCGCTGAACAAAAACCTGGCCCAGTTCACCGACAAGTTGACCGGGTCCGACCAGGACCTCGCCAATGCGATACAGCGGTTCGACGGCCTGCTCGCCACCCTGCGGCCGTTCTTGGACAAGAACCGCGGAGTGCTCACGCACGACATCGACAACCTCGCCAAATTAACGACCACGTTGGTTCAACCCGATCCACTGAATGGCCTGGAGACCGCCTTACACGTCCTGCCGACGCTGGAGACGAACCTCAGCCAGATTTACCACCCGTCGCACGGCGCAGTCATGTCCATCCCGGCAATCCCGAACTTCGCGAACCCAATGCAGTTCATGTGCAGCATGATTCAAGCCGGTAGCCGGCTGGGCTATCAGGAATCCGCCGAACTGTGTGCGCAATACCTGGCACCGATTCTCGATGCGATCAAGTTCAACTACCTGCCCTTCGGGCTGAACCTGTTCAGCACCGCCGAGACGCTACCCAAGGAAATCGCATACTCGGAGCCCCGCCTGCAGCCGCCAACCGGGTACAAGGACACCACGGTGCCCGGGATCTGGGTGCCCGACACCCCGTTGTCGCACCGCAACACCCAGCCCGGCTGGGTTGCCGCGCCGGGCATGCAGGGCACTCAGGTGGGGCCGATCACGGCGGGGCTGATGACCCCCGATTCGCTGGCCGAATTGATGGGCGGCTCGGACGTCGCGCCGCCGCCGTCGGGTTTGCAGACACCACCGGGACCACCGAACGCGTACAACGAGTATCCGGTGGTGCCGCCGATCGGCGTGCAGGCGCAACAGGTGCCGATCCCGCCGCCGCCTCCGGGACCGGGTGTGGTCCCGGGGCCGGTCGCGCCGACGCCGGCTGGACCGCCACCCGCGCAGGCGGCCGCGTCGACGGGAGCGGGCTCGTGAGGCGCGCGAGGAGCGCGATACGCGCGAGGAGCAAGCCGAACCGAGGGATTAAGACGAGGGTGAGGACAAACTTGGTGCGCGCGTTGGGCGTTCGGGGCCGCCATGGGCTGGCGCTGCTGCTGGCCGCGGTGACGCTGACGTCCTGCGCGAGCTGGCAGGGGATCGCAAATGTGCCGATGCCCGGTGGCCCGGGCAGCGGACCCGGCTCCTACGTCATCTACGTGCAGATGCCCGACACGCTGGCCCTGAACGACAACAGCCGGGTGCGGGTGGCCGATGTCTTCGTCGGCACGGTACGCGCAATCGAATTGAAGAACTGGGTCGCCACGCTGACGCTACGTGTGGACAAGGGCATTAAGTTACCCAAGAACGCCACCGCCAAGATCGGGCAGACAAGCCTCTTGGGTTCTCAGCACATCGAGCTGGCCGCGCCCCCCAACCCGTCCCCCGAGCTGCTGAAAAACGGCGACACCATCCCGCTGAAAAATGCGTCCGCCTACCCCACGACCGAGCAGACACTGGCCGGTCTCGCCATGATCTTGCGCGGGGGCGGCATCCCGAACCTCGAAGTGCTGCAGAACGAGGTCTACAACATCCTGAACGGGCGGGGCGACCAGATCCATGCCTTCCTCGGCAAGCTGGACACTTTCACCACCCGGCTCAACGAGCAACGCGAGGACATCACCCGAGCCATCGATTCCACCAACCGGCTGCTGGCGTACGTGGGCCCCCGCTCGGACGTTCTGGATCGAGTCCTCACCGAATTCCCGCCGTTGATCAAGCATTTCGCCGACAAGCAGAACCTTTTGATCAACGCGGTCGACGCGACGGGACGGCTCAGCGGAGTTGCCGACCAATACCTGTCCGCCTCGCGCGGCGACCTGCATGAGAACCTGCAGTCGCTGCAGTGCCCGTTGAGGGAACTCGGCCGTGCCTCACCTTATCTGATCCGCGCACTCAAGCTGATCCTCGTCCGGCCGTTCGACCTCGACGCCGTGCCCAAGTCGTTCCGCGGCGACTACTTCAACCTGTCGCTGACGCTCGACCTGACCATGAGCGCTGTCGACAACGCGGTCCTCACCGGGACCGGATTCTCCGGAGCGCTGCGCGCGCTCGAGCAATCGTGGGGCCGCGATCCCGAAACGATGATTCCCGACGTCCGGTACACGCCGAACCCGAACGATGCCCCGGGCGGGCCCCTGGTGGAAAGGGCGGACAGGCAATGCTGACCCCCTTGATCAGGCGCCAGTTGATCCTGTTCGGCATTCTGAGCTTGATCACTGCGGTTGCTCTGGGCGGGTATTACCTGCGACTTCCCACCGCGGCAGGGATCGGCCAGTACACGCTGCACGCGGACCTGCCCGCGTCGGGCGGTCTGTACAAGACGGCCAACGTGGCTTATCGCGGTGAAACCATCGGCACGGTCACCGCCGTCGAGCCGACCGAGACGGGCGCGCGGGTGACCATGAGCATCTCCAACCGCTACAAGATCCCGATCGACGCCGCGGCGAACGTGCATTCGGTGTCGGCGGTCGGCGAGCAGTATCTGGACCTGGTGTCGCAAGGCAACCCGGGCAAATACTTCTCGGCGGGACAAACCATCACCAAGGGCACCGTGCCCACTGATATCGGGCCGGCGCTGGACGCTGCGAACCGCGGGCTGGCCGCGCTACCCAAGGACAAGATCGCCTCGCTGCTCGACGAAACAGCCCAAGCCGTAGGCGGATTGGGCCCCGCGCTGCAACGACTGGTCGATGCGACGCAGGCGATCGCCGGCGACTTCAAGACCAACATCGGCGATGTCAACGACATCATCCAAAACTCCGGGCCGATCATCGACAGCCAGGTCGACTCTGGTGACGCGATCGAGCGCTGGGCGCACAACCTGAACATCCTGGCCGCACAGAGCGCGGAAAACGACCGGCACGTGCAAAGCATCCTGACCCAAGCGGCGCCGACCGCCGATCAGGTCAACGCGGTGTTCGGCGACGTCCGCGAGGCGCTGCCGCAGACACTGGCGAATCTCGAGATCGTGCTCGACATGCTCAAGCGCTACCACAAGGGCGTCGAGCAATTGCTGGTCGCCTATCCGCAGGGCGCCTCGGAAGGCCAGACGGTGACGACGCCTTTCCCGGGCTACGCCGCGCTGGGCACCTCGCTGACGATCAACCAGCCCCCGCCGTGTCTGACCGGCTTTCTCCCGGCACCTCAGTGGCGGTCCCCGGCGGACACCAGCCTGGCGCCGATGCCGTCTGGAACTTATTGCAAGATCCCGCAGGACAATGCGGCCAACGCCGTGCGCGGGGCGCGCAACCTCCCCTGCGTCGACGTCCCCGGTAAGCGCGCCGCGACGCCGCGGGAGTGCCGCGACTCCAAACCCTACGTGCCGTTGGGCACCAACCCGTGGTACGGCGACCCGAATCAGATTCTGACCTGCCCCGCGCCGGCGGCGCGCTGTGATCAGCCGGTCAAGCCGGGTCAGGTGATCCCCGCGCCGTCGGTCGACAACGGCATGAACCCGGCGCCCTCCGACAGGGTGGCGGGGACACCGCCGCCCGTCAGCGATGTGCTGCAGCGGCCTGGATCCGGGACCGTAGAGTGCAACGGGCAGCAGCCAAACGCCTGCGTCTACTCCCCCAGCGGCCCTCCCGCGGCCGTTTACAGTCCACAGAGCGGTGAACTGGTGGGGCCCGATGGTGTCAAGTACTCCGTCGAAAATTCGGTGAAAACCGGAGACGATGGATGGAAGGACATGCTGGCTCCGCCCGGCTGAACCCCAATCTCTCTCATTTACAGCACTTTTCACCTCGTCCGGATCGTCCAGCGGCTAGAACCTCGCCCGTCCCGCCTCCCGCACGAAGTGCGTTCGTGCGGCATCCGTGACGTCTCGTTTGACGTGGCATAGCCGTTGACACTGACCGCACGTACAGTCATATACTGGTGGCGCGGCGGCCCCACGCACACAGCCAGGTTCAACACCCTGCGGCCGGCCGGTGCACGCACAGATCGGAGCGAAATGCGGGAAGTGATTGGCCTGGGCCAACTCCGGAGTAACGCGTGCGGGTATCTCGAGCGGGTTGCCGCCGGGGAGACACTCGATGTCGTCCGTCGCGGCAAGCTGGTGGCACGGATCGTGCCAGTCGGTGACTGGAGGGTGGCTCCGATCCCGGCGCGATCCGTCAAAATTGCGGCCCCGGACGCCGGGGGGTGGGTCGGGCTTGACGAACTGCGAACGCGCGCCGGGCGTTGCTTCGATCGGGTAGCGGCCGGGGAGACGATTTATGTCGTCCGTGACGGCAGGTTACTGGCGCGGATCGTGTCGGCCGGTGGCTCGAGGGCTACCCCGATCCCCGCGGACGCCGATCGGCGGATCGAGCTTGACGAACTGCGAAAGCGTGCGGGGCGCTATTTCGACACGGTTGCCGCAGGGCAGACGATCGAGGTCGTCCGTGGCGGCAAGCTGGTTGCCCGCATCGTGTCAGCCGATACCAACGACGCCCTGGGAGCCTAATCGCCGGCGCTACCTCCCCGCCGTCAAAATTGGGGCGGGTCGAGTGTGCGATGACGGAGTCGAGTGTGCGGTGAGGGCGGCGACACGCCGCCGGCCGATCACCACACACTGGCCATGGCGCTGGGCCCCGCCAACCGCTACGTCCACTCGGCGTATCAGGTCAGCGATCTCGACGCACTGGCCGCCGGCGGCGAATATCTGAAGGACCGGGGCTATTTCCGGTCCTGGGGAATCGGCAGGCACATCCAGGGCAGTCAGATCTTCGACTACTGGCGCGATCCCGACGGTTTCCTGGTCGAGCACTTCACCGACGGTGACCTGTTCGACGACACCCTGCCGCCCGGCTGGGCGCCCTTCACCGCGTCCGGGCTGGCGCAGTGGGGCCCACCGGCCACCAAAGACTTCCTCGGCACCGACCTGAAATCGGCTCGCCCCGAACTGATTTCGATGGCGAACGCGCTGCGCGCAGACAACGAGTTCGATTTCCGCCGCCTAGTCGCCCTACTGAAAGTACCCGGATCATGACCGTCTCCGTGCTTCACACCGCCGACGCCTGGTGGGTCAAAACCCCCGACGGCGCCGCGAAGATCGACACCATCGCCTCCACCACCGCCGCGCTGCTGGCCGACCGGGGCGCTATCGACGCCGCGGTGAATAACGGGCCGGACCGCGGCGAGCCTGTCGCCATAGATAGTCTGAAATTGGTGTCGCCGGTGACGCGGCCGTGCCGGGTCATCGCTCAGATGACCAACTTCGAGTCGCACGTCAAAGACGCGGGCATGGACCCGGCATCGGTTCCGCTCACGTTCTTCCGCAAGTCGTCGGCATCACTCAACGGTCCGTTCGACGACATCGTCAAGCCCCCACATGTCCGGTTGCTCGATTACGAGGTGGAGATCGGGCTGGTCATCGGACGGCCAATCCCGGTCGGCACCAACGTTTCCGACGCGAACCTGGCCGAGTTCATCGCCGGACTGGTCGTCACCAACGATGTCTCCGCCCGTGATGTCCAACTCCCGCAGACCCAGTTCTACGAGGCCAAGTCCTATCCGACGTTTACCCCGGTGGGGCCCGAGCTGGTCCTGCTGACGGCCGACGAGCTCATGCGGTTCGGCGACCTGCGGCTGCGCCTGAGCGTCAACGGCCACGAGCGGCAAAACGCACTCGTCGACGGCGACATGCTGTATCGGCCGCTGGAGGCGCTGCAATCACTCACCCAGTTTCAGGAGCTCGCCCCCGGCGACCTCATTCTCACCGGCACCCCGGCCGGCACCGCGCTCAGCGCGCCGCCGAAGCCGGTGCAGATCATCGGAAACCTAGTACCACCCGCCCTCAAGTGGAAAATGTTTTTCGCGCGTCAGGCCGGGAATCCGGACTATCTGCAGGACGGCGACATCGTGGAGGCGTCGGTGGCCACCGACGACGGGGCCATCGATCTCGGAACGCAGCGCACGGCTGTCCGATTCGCGTGACCGACACAGCAACTCCGCACTTTCCGGTCGTCATCGTCGGCGCCGGACCTATCGGAATCGTCGCCGGGACGCTCTTGGCCCAGCACGGTGTGGATTGCCTCGTCCTGGACCGCTGGCCCGGGGTCTACCCGCAGCCACGCGCGGTGCATCTGGACGACGAAATCTACCGCGTCATCGCCCGCCTCGGCATCGCCGAGCGAGTTCGCCGCTATTTCGCGGCCCACACTGGGTTTGCGCCTGTTGGACAACCGATTCAGGGTCCTGGCCGAGTTCCATCGCGATCCGTCGCGCAGCTTGAATGGCTTCCCGCAGGCCAACATGTTCGACCAACCGGAGTTGGAAGCCCTGCTGCGCAGCAACATCGAGCGGCACCCACCCGCCGTGTTACGCGGGGACGCCGAGGTGACCGACGTGACCGACACCGGACTGTGCATCCGCGTCACCTTCACCGACCGCACCGATGGCAGCGTTCACCAGGTCGAAGCGGACTACCTGCTGGGGTGCGACGGCGCCAACAGCCTGGTGCGCGCCCGAATCGGTTCAACCATGCGGGACTTGAACTTCCAGCAGCGCTGGCTGGTCGTCGATGTCGCCAGTGACGCTGACCTACACCAGTGGGAGGGCGTACACCAGATGTGCGACCCGGTCCGCGCGGGAACATATATGCGCACCGGAGCGGGCCGCTATCGGTGGGAGTTTCAGTTGCTGGCCGGCGAAAGTGCCGACGAATTCGGCACGCTCGACGCCCTGCGACCATTGATCGCGCCGTGGACCGCTGATGTCGCGGACACCGATTTGACGCTGCTCCGGGTCGCCGAGTACACGTTTCGCGCGCAGATCGCCGACCGGTGGCGCCGCGGCAACGTCTTCATCCTCGGCGACGCGGCGCACCTCACTCCCCCGTTCATCGGCCAGGGCCTGGGAGCTGGGGTACGGGACGCGGCCAACCTGGCCTGGAAGATCGCCGGAGTCCATCACGGCACGTTGGCCCAGGACATTCTCGAGAGCTACGAGCAGGAACGAAAACCGCACGCTCAGCACATGATTCGGCTGGCGCTAGGTGTGGGCTGGGCGATGACCGCCGGCGGCCGCCTGGGCAACGCGGCACGCCGCGCGGTGCTGCCCCGGCTGCGGTTGATCCCCGGCCTTCGCGACAAGATCGTCGACTCCACAACGCCGCCACTGCGACCCTCGGCGCTGGTGTGCACATCGCGCCGACCACGCCGGCTCGCCGGCACGCTGTGCCCGAATGTCCTGCTGCCCGACGGCCGGCGGCTCGACGACGCGCTCGGAACGGGTTTCGCGCTCATCACCACCGGTCGCCCAAGCCCCGACGACGAAGCATCGCTGCGCCGGCGCGGAGTCGTCGTGCTGGATGCCGAACCCGGCAGCGCGCTGCGGGCCTGGCTACACCGGGGACGCGCTACGGCCGCGCTGGTGCGCCCCGACCGAACCGTCGCGCGCGCGGGACACGATGTCGCCGCGCTGTGCGCGTGGACCGCGACGGTCCTGCGGCCTGCGCGGGAATTCAGCGACGGTGACGACGGCCGCGCGACGATCACCGGTATCCGGACGGAGTGCAGGATTGAGTTGCTGACCGAGCCCAGCACCATGCCGGTCAAACCACCGCGGCCGTGACTGCCCACGACGACCAGCTGTGCGGATTTTGCGTGTTCGACGAGCTGTCGCGCCGGCCGATCCCGCACGACAAGCCGGTGCACCGTCACGTCGGGATAGCGTTCTTGCCAGCCCGCCAGGCTCTCGGCAAGGCTGCGCTGCGCTGCCTCTTCCGCCGACGACCAGTCCATCTCCGGAAGCTCGCTCGTCACCGCGATGTCACTCCATGCGTGCAGCGCCACCAAATCGACCCCGCGACGAGACGCCTCGTCGAACGCGATCGCGGTCGCGAGCTCAGACGCCGGCGAGCCGTCGACCCCGACCAGAACGGGGGCGTGCGGCTCCGGCCGGCCTTCCTCATGGATGACGGCGACCGGGCAGTTCGCCTGCCGCACCACGGTGGAACTGACCGAACCGAGCACCCCCCGCGCCAGAAATCCTCGTCCAGCGGTGCCCATGACGATCAGCTCTGCCTCATCGGACATCTTGATCAGGGCCAGCGCCGGGGTCGAGAACACCAACTCCCTGCCGATGGCGACCTTGCGGTCGGCCGGCACCGCCTCTTCGGCGATTTTTATCGCGTGCATGATGGCCTTCTTGCCTTCGTCTTCCAGCCTCACCTCCAGAGACTCCGGGTACGCAACCGGTGGCCAGGTCGCGGTGGGGGTTACCACCGCGTGGACCACCGTCAGCGGAAGATTTCTCATCGCCGCATCACGGGCCGCCCAAACCACGGCGGCATTCGATGCGGGCGAGCCATCGACTGCGACGACGATGCCATGATGATCAACGGGTGCAGACATCTCGTTCTCCCTCCATCACCCAGCGACGCTATAGGCCGGTGCGATCGCCAGTCGTGAGGCTTTAGTCCCTAACCATCGCGACAGAGGGCTTCCGGCGGGACAGTTTGGACTGCGGTAACGGTCGAGTCACCCGTTAGTCATGAGCCCGTGTGTCCGCATGCGGGCGTCGGCTAAACGCGGCGCCGTTGCAACTGCGCGATGATCCAAAACGGCGGCGCCACGAACAGCGTGCCGCCGATGACGAATGCGAACGGACCGTAGAACGCGAAGGTCATTCGTGCGACGTCGCTTCGGGCCTTGAAGAACATGCACATCGAGGTCTGCAGGAAACACGTGCACAGCACAGCAAGAAGGAATGCGGTCCAGAACGGCTGGCCGGCTTTCAGCGCGCCCGCGATGTTGCCGATGAGGCCGACGACGACCAAAAAAACACGTACCCGGCGGGACTCATGGTGCGTTTGAGCACGGCCAAGAACCCCGCGGCCATGTCCGCGCTGATCAGCGACATGCCCGACACCAGGATGAGAACGAAGGACATGATCTCTTCACCCTCAGCGACCGACTGGTTCTGTCACAAAGTCGATCAGTTCCTCGACCCGGCTGATCAGCGCCGGCTCGAGATCGCTCCAGTCGCGCACCCGGGAACGGATGTGCCGCCACGCCCGGGCGATGTCCGCCTGACCGGCGTGCGGCAGGCCGAGCGCCCGACACGCGCCGTGTTTCCACGCCACGTGCCGCGGCACCTCCGGCCAGGCCGCCAAACCCAGTCGCTGCGGCTTGACGGCCTGCCAGATGTCGACGTACGGGTGACCGACGACCAGGGTGTCGGGCCCGCCCGGCCCGCTACGCACCGCATCGGCGATCCGCGCCTCCTTCGAACCCGCGACGAGGTGGTCGACGAGCACGCCCAGTCGGCGCCCCGGCCCGGGCTCGAACTCCGCGACGATGCCCACGAGGTCGTCGACGCCGCCGAGGTGCTCGACGACAACACCCTCGATCCGCAGGTCTTCCCCCCACACCTGCGCGATGAGTTCGGCGTCGTGGCGGCCCTCGACATAGATCCGGCTGGCCCGTGCGACACGGGCGCGGGCACCCGGGACGGCTACCGAACCGGACGCCGTCTTGCCCGCGGCAGTGGGTCGCGGGCGGCGCGGCGCGGTGAGGATGACGGGGCGACCTTCCAGGAGATATCCGGGGCCCAGCGGGAAGCCACGCGTGCGGCCGTGCCGGTCTTCGAGGTCGATGCGGCCGTTCTCGACGCGAACCACCGCACCGACGTAGCCGGTCTCGACGTCCTCCACGACCATGCCCAACTCCACCGGGTGCTCGGTCGAGCGGGGCTTGCGCCGGCCGGCGGCGAGGACATCGGTTCCATAGCGATCCACCACGCGGCAATACTAGGAAGCCTTGCGCCCAAACCTCGTTACGCCGCGCCCGCAACGCGACATAGGGGGACCTTGACTTGAGCAATCCGCCGACGGTTTGCGCGACATCGATTGTAAGAATTTGCCAGCAACTGCGTGGCGTTAACTAGCTGCTGACCCCGACGATGCTATCTTGTGATCTGCGGTGAGACTGCCGCTGAACCGCAGCGCGGCGGTAAGCGAGGTGGAAGATGGAACTGACCCAATGGGTTTCGAGCATTGTCGCCTTTGTGCGGGCGGGCTACCCCACCGGCATGCCGACCACCGGCTATGTCTCGACGGCGGCTTTGTTCCCCCGGCGCGTGACGACCGACGAGATCACTACCCTCACAACCCAACTCGCCGGCGATCGACGCGGGCCGATCAGCGCCACCGATGTCGGTGTTGCGATCACCCACATCACGAATGCGATGCCCGCACCCGAGGACATTGCGCGTGTACAACGCCGACTTAATCGCCGGACCACTCCGACGGCTTAGGGCGCGCGCTTGACTGGGGGCTTGACCGGGCCGCCGCAGGCCGCCAGGAAGGCCGCGTAATCCCACGTCTTCAAAAAATCTTGGCCCGCCCGCAATCCGCTCTGATATAGCGCCTCGCGCTGCTCGGCGGTGATGTCGAAATCGATCGGGCTGACCCCGCCGGCGGGCACGAAGATGGTGCGTCGCACCGTGCACGGGTCGTCGATGTAGGCGTTGTCCTGATTGCTCAGCAATGTCTCAATCGCGGCGATCCCCAGGGACACCGGCCCATGAACCGGGTGCGTCGGCGGAATGCCGGGACGGGCCGACAACCGGATGCCGAACGTCGGCCAGCTGGGCTGGCCGTCGGGCCGGTCGAACAACTCCACCGGAAAGTCCGACAGCAGTCCGCCGTCGACCCACGTTGCACCACCCACCCGAATGGGCTCGAACACATAGGGAATCGCCGCCGAAGCGTGCACCGCGCGTGCCACCGAGAAGTGGTCCGGCTCGATGCCGTAGGAGCGCAAGTCCCACGGGATGCGAACCAACCGGCGCCGCGACAGGTCGCTGGCCGTCACGACCAGCGACCACGCGAACTGGTCGGGCTCTTCGCCGGTGCGCAGGTCACCGAATGTGCGCACGCCCAGATCGGCGAGCAGACCGGCGAGCAGCTGTTCGAGGTAGGCCCCGCGATAGACACCGTCGGACACCAGCAAGGAGAGTCCCCCGCCGATCAACGGCACTCGCCCAATCAGGCTGCGATCGAGGAACTTCCGGTAGTCAATCGTGCGCATCACCTCGGCGAGCCGCGTCAAGGGTTCACCGGCGACCTCCAGCGCCGCCACCAGCGACGCGACGATCGCGCCCGCGCTGGTGCCCGCGACCCGGGGAAACCGGTAGCCCGCCCCGGCCAACGCGTCCACCGCGCCGACCAGCCCGATCCCGCGGACGCCGCCGCCCTCGCAGACCAGGTCAACGCGCGCCGTGTTCACGGCCGACACCATAGCCGGATCAGCGGCCTGCGGGTGCACGGCACGCCCAAGTCACCACTCAACCGATACTCAAGAAATCCGGCGCCCCTCGACTCCGAAGAAATGCAGGTGTCCGGGTTGCGGATGCAGCCGCACTCGGCTGCCCTTTTCCGGTGGGTGACGCCCGTCCGCGCGCGCGACGACGGGCTGATCGATCACCTTGCCCGAGCCCGTGATTCGGCCGTACAGATAGGCATCCGCCCCCAGTTCCTCGACGACGTCCACTTCCATCTCGACGCCGAGGGCGCCCAGTTCGAAATGCTCGGGACGGATGCCGACGACCACCTCACGCGCCGATTCGGCGATCTCACGCGGTAGCGGGATCGGCCAATCCCCCAGCGACACCGAGGAGTCCACGACCGGCAGGGTGAACAGATTCATCGCTGGTGAGCCAATGAATCCCGCGACGAACACGTTGTCGGGGTTTCGGTAGAGCTCGCGGGGCGGGGCGAACTGCTGCAGCACCCCGTCGCAGAGCACGGCGACGCGGTCGCCCATGGTCATCGCCTCGACCTGGTCGTGTGTGACGTAGACAGTGGTGGTTTCGAGCCGCCGCTGCAGTGCGGCAATCTGGTTGCGGGTTTGCACCCGCAGCTTGGCGTCGAGGTTGGACAGCGGCTCATCCATCAAGAACACCTGTGGGCGGCGCACGATCGCACGCCCCATCGCCACCCGCTGGCGTTGCCCGCCGGAGAGGTCTTTGGGCTTGCGATCCAAATAGGGTTGCAAGTCCAGCAGTTTCGCCGCGTCCAGCACCCGCTCGCGGATCTCGGCCTTCGGGATTCTGGCGATCTTCAACGCGAAGCCCATGTTCTGCGCCACCGTCATGTGCGGGTAGAGGGCGTAGTTTTGGAAGACCATCGCGACGTCGCGGTCCTTGGGATCGACGTCGGTGACGTCGCAGTCGCCGATCCAGATCCGTCCCGAGTCCACCGTCTCCAGCCCGGCCACCATCCGCAGCGAGGTCGTCTTGCCGCAGCCGGACGGTCCGACCAGGACGACGAACTCGCCGTCGCCGACGGCGAGGTCGAGGTGGTCCAGGGCCGGTCGATCCGCCCCCGGGTAGCGCCGCGTCGCCTTCTCGAAACTCACCGACGCCATGGTTACCCGCCGAGCCCGGTCACGGCGATGCCGCGCACGAAGGAACGTTGCGCGATGGCGTAGATGATGACCAGCGGCAGCATGATCAGCATCGAGGTCGCCATGATGATCGGCCACCTGGCGACGTATTCGCCCCGGAGCCGGACCAGGCCCAGCGTCAGCGTCGCCAGGCTGTTGCGCTGGATCATCAGCAGCGGCCACAAGAAGTCGTTCCATACGTTGACCCAGGTGAGCACCGCGAGCACCATCACCGCCGGCCGGGCGTGGGGCAACAGGATCCGCCAATAGATCTGCCAGGGCGAGCAGCCGTCCAAGATTGCCGCCTCCTCCAGATCCGTCGGAAGCGTTCGGAAGAACTGCCGCATGAGGTACGTGCCGAAGGCGCTGCCGAACAGACCCGGCACGATCATCGCCCACGGCGTGTCGACCCACCCCACCGTGCGCATCAGAATGAACTGCGGGATCACCGTCACCGTCAGCGGCACCATCAACGTGCCCAGGTACAAGACGAAAAGCGCGTCGCGGCCGCGAAAGTGCAGCCGCGCAAAGGCGTATCCGGCCAGCGAGCAGAATAACACCTGTCCGGCCGTGACGCATCCGGCATACAGCACGGTGTTGAAGAACATCCGCCAGAACGGCATCAGCGCGAAGACCTCGGTATAGTTCGACCAGCGGGGGTGGGCCGGAAACAGCCTCGGCTCGCTGATCTCGCCCTCCCCCTTCAGCGAACCCGACATCGCCCAGGCGATCGGAAACAACCAGCACGAGGCGACGGTGATCAGCGCCGTGTAGAGAAGAACAGCGCGAAAAACCTTGCGCTTGAACACGTGCTCACTTAAGCCCACGTGAAGTCTCCCAAGAACGCCGATGCGTCAACCGCAACTGAACCACGGTCAGCACCAACAAGACGGCGAACATCACCCACGCCAATGCGGACGCATAACCGAACTCCAGGAACGAAAACGCATGCTGGAACAGCATGATGCCCAGGACGTAGGTCGCGCTTTCCGGCCCGCCGTTGGCGCCGTTGAGGACGTACACCAAGTCGAAAGCCTGGAACGCGTGGATGACCGATATGACCACGACGAACGAGATCGCGCCACGGATCAACGGCACCGTGATGGACACGAACTGCCGCACCTCACCGGCGCCGTCGATTCGCGCCGCTTCGTACAGGGTCTCGGGAACCCCCTGCATCGCGGCCAACAACACGACGGTGGCGAACGGGACGCTCCGCCACACGCTGACCAGGCACAGCGAGGCCATGGCCCACTTCGGTTCGACCAGCCAGGGCACCGGGCCGATCCCCACCCAACCGAGCATGATGTTGAGCAACCCGTTGTCGGTGTTGAAGACGAACTGCCAGACGACGGCCATCACCACCGACGAGATCGCCAGCGGCAGAAACACGATCGTTCGGAAGACGCCGATCCCCTTGACTTTCCGGTTCAGCATTCCGGCGACCACGAGGCTGACCAGGACCGTCGGGACCACCGTCCCGAGGGTGTAGATGACGGTATTGCGGATCGCGATGACGAACAGCGGATCGGAGGTGAGAAGTTCGCCGAAGTTCCTGACCCCCACGAACTTCGGTGGCCGGAACACGTCCCAGTCCTGGAAACTCATGTACAGCGAGAAGCCGAGCGGGAACAGCATGAAAACCATGACCGCGGCCAGGTTCGGTGCGACGAACAACCGACCGGCGCGCGCGCGTCGACGGGACAGGCCGGAGCCGGTATAACCTTTGGCGCTATCCGGCCCGAACGCGGGGACGTCGACCGAGGTCATGGGCTTCTCAGCACTTCGTCGACGGCCTGCGCCAGGCCGGTCAGCGACGACGCGGGCCGGGTTCCCCGCAGCACAGGGCCGAAGTTGCGGTCCATCAGCGCATTGACCTTTTCCCACGCCGGCGTGATGGGGAGCCCCTCGGAATGGGCCGGGCCTTCGGTGAGGACGGCGAGATTGGCGATGTTGCGGTGAGCCTGGGCGAATCCGTCCGAATTGAGCGCGGACCGCAATACCGGCACGAAGAGGCTGGATTCACCGACCAGAGCCTGGCCGACGGGCCCGGTCGCAAATTTCACGAATTCCCATGCCTGTTCCCTGCGATGGCTGCTCGCCGCGATCGCCAGCCCGGTAGCACCGATGTTCGAGCAGGAGGACCGGCCCTGCCGCCGCGGCCCGATGGGCAGCGGTGTGACATTGAAATCCAGGCCGTCGGCGCGGATGAACGTTTGGTATCGCCAGTGCCCGCCCAGCGCGATCGCGGCCCTGCCCACCGAGAACAGGTCCGTCGTGGACATCGACTGCTGCTCGGAGCCGTTGGGCGCCACCCGATACTTGTTGGTGAGGTCGGCGTAGAACTGCACCGCCTGGATGAACGCGTCGTTGTCGAAGTTGACGTGGGTCGGGTTTCGCCGCGGGGTGGACCACGGCACGCCGTTGTTCATGGCGAACAGCCCGGCCGAATAGTACGAGAAGAAGGTGTTGACGAAACCCCATTGGCTGACGCGCCCCGACGCATTCCGCTTGGTGAGCGCTCGCGCGGCGCCGAGGAAGTCGTCGAAACTCCACGGGTTTTCCCACGTCCCGGGCGGAGGCGGGACGCCGGCCTCGGCGAAAAGCCGCTTGTTGTAGAACAAGTAGTTCCCTGACCACTGTTCGGGAAGAGCGTACTGACCCCCGTTGTACGCGAACGTGTCATACAGCGCGTCGATGCTGTCCGCCTTCAGCTCCGCGGCGAACGATTGATCGTGCGCAAGCATGGTATTGAGGTCCAGCAACACCCCTCGGGCGGCTAGCTCGGCATAGGTCAGATCCCACGCCATCAGCACGTCCGGGCATTTGCCGCCGGCGCAGAACGTCGACAGCTGCTGCATGACGCCCGGGCCGGACAACACCGCCCGCACTTTGATGTCGGGGTGGCGGCGCTGGAATTCGTCGACGATGCGCAGCCTGGCGTCGCGCTCCTCGGGGTTGGCCGCGAAGAAAAACGTGAGCGCGTCATCGTCGGGTGCACAGCCGCCGGCCCACGGTGCCAATGACGCCGCGGTGAGCGCGCCGGCGCCTTGCAGCAGGCTCCGCCGTCCGAACGGCCTATCGAGCATGGTTGGTCCGATCGTGCGCCATCACCGGCGACCCGGCCGGCTCTGATTGACGTCCTTGGTACCTCACGAATGTCACCTTTCGCGCGCGTGAGCCGTCAAGAAGATGACCGCATCCATCGAACTCTCTCTCGCAAAGGAGACCCACACCATGACGCCATCGATTGTCCGCCGCGGCGTGCCCCGCGGCCATTCGGCTCGCCGCTGCGGAAACGGGCGCACGGCAAGGCACTGGCCGGCATGAATACCGCGTATGTCGCGATCACGCTGACTACCGCGATCAGCACCGCGGCGATCGCCGTCGCCGACTTCATCCCCGCCGGCTTCGTGCTGGCGAACTCGGCCGAGGTCGGGGTGCCGCGTTCCTGGTTACCGGCGCTGGGAGCGTTGAAGCTGGCCGGGGCCGTCGGGCTGGTTGCCGGGCTGTTGGGTCCACCGGCATTCAGGGCGCCTCTCGGACTCGTGGCCGCCGCCGGCCTGGTCCTGTTCTTCGTCGGCGCGGTCGTGACGCACCTGCGGGCCCACGTCCTGTACAACATCGCGTTCCCGGGCGGCTACCTGTTCATGTCGGCGGCGACGCTGGCGCTGATGGTGTTGCACCGGTGATCAGGCGGGGAAGTACCGGATCCGGTCGATCATGTCGCCCCGCAAGCCCACATCGGCGAACAGGATGCCGCGCCCGTGTGCTGAGTCGACCGAGACGGTCACCGTGGGTCCCGCGCTGATGGTCTTCGTCGATCGGGCCCCGTGCAGCCGTTCGACGAGTCCGGTGCCGTCGAGCGGGCCGCCGTCCCCCAAAGTCAGTGCCGCACTTTCAGACAGCGACCGCGTGGCGGCGGCCGTGTCGCCCCGCGCGGCGGCGCCCAGGAACGTGCCCACCAGCTTCTTCTGCCGCGCACCCGCACGCCGGAAACCGGCCATGAAGCCCGCCGTGCCCCTCAGCCCCTGGTTGCCCAACAGCCCCCGCGACAGCTGCAGGGCGGGCGACACGGCCCCCGATCCGGTCCTCAGGAACTGCAGCATCATCGCCGGCAACTCCCAGTAGGCCCGCAGTTCGGCAATCCGCCACTGGCCGTTGGATTCTCGAAGGTCTTCTCGAAGGTCATAGCGCAGGAATGCAGGGATGTGCATCGTCACGGCCGAACCCATTGCCACCTCGAGCCCAAGGTCCCGCAGAACCACGGTGCCGGAGACGATGTCGAGGTCGCGATGGAACGTGATGTCACGCGGGCCGATGAACGTGTCGTAGAAGCGGCCGATCTCCGCGTGGCCCACGTGCGGCCGCGAACCCACCGGGTCTTCGATTCGGCCGTCGGCGGTGAACAACGCCACCCACCCGGAGCGGTCGTGCGCGGCGGCGGCCTGCGGCGAGCGCTCCACCGCGGCGAGGAGGGATTCGCGGTCCGCGGACGCCCCCATCAGGGCCCACCCACGAGCTCTACGCCGGCGGTGCGCATCTCACTCAGCGCTGCTGCCGCCGAATCCGCGGCCACCGCGGCCGTGAGATCGACCAGCACCCTGGTCCGCAGGCCGGCCCGCGCCGCGTCTTCGGCGGTCCGCCGGACGCAGTAGTCGGTGGCGATGCCGGCGACGTCGACCTCCTCGACGCCCCGCTGGCGCAGCCAGTCGAGGAGCGGCGTCCCGTTCTCGTCGACGCCTTCAAAGCCGCTGTACGCCGCGCTGTGGGCGCCCTTGCGGAACACCGCCTCGATCCGGCCGGTGTCGAGGTCGGGATGGAAGCTTGCGCCCGGGGTTCCGGCGACGCAGTGCGGGGGCCAGGACGACGAGAAATCCGGGCGGTCGGAGAAGTGGTCACCGGGGTCGACGTGAAAGTCCTGGGTGGCCACGACGTGCGCATAGCCGGGTTCGGTGGCCAGGTAGTCGTTGATGGCGGATGCCACGGCGGCGCCGCCGGCCACCGCCACCGAGCCACCGGCGCAGAAGTCGTTTTGCACATCGGCGATGATCAACGCTCGCACGAGCTCACCCTATCCTCGTTTGCTCCCGGGAGCTGGGCCTTTAGCCGCCCCTGCGGCGGACGGTTTGCCGGCGGGCTTGGCCGGGTAATCCAGCTCCCATGTTGATCCGCAGAATCGCCAGGCCCCTCTTGTCAGCGGTATTCGTCGGCCAGGGAATCGACGCACTGCTCAATCCCAAACCCGCGGCCGAAGCCGCTGCCCCGGCGGTGGACGCTTTGCAGGGGTTGCCGGATCCGGTCGGCAGCAGCATTCCCAGTGACCCGCAGACGTTCGCGCAGATCAATGCGGTCGTCCAGATCAGTGGCGGCTTGCTGCTGGCCGTCGGCAGGGCGCCCCGCGTCGCGTCGGCCGCTCTGGCGTTGACGGTGCTGCCGGCCAACCTCGGGGCACACATGTTCTGGAGCGAGAGCGACCCCGCGCGTAAAGCCGAGAAGCGTCAGGCGTTCCTCACCGACCTGAGCCTGTTGGGCGGGCTGCTGATCGCGTCCGCCGATACGGCCGGCAAGCCGTCACTGGGCTGGCGCGGCCGCAAGGCGGCCGAGCGGCTCTCCGAGAGGGTGTCCTCGGCGCTGCCGGGATCGCACGACGGATATGAGGCGGACTTCGGGGAACTCGGGGAGAAGATCGTGCACGGCCTGCAGGTCGGCGCCGAGCGAGGCCGCGAACTGGCCAGCACCGCCGCCGAACGCAGCGCGCCCTACGCCGAAGCCGCACTCGAACGCGGGCGCGAACTGGCCAGCACGGCGGCCGAGCGCAGCGCGCCGCTGGCCAAGAAGGCGCGCAAGCGCGGCGAGGAATTGGCCGACACCGCGCGCAAACGAATCGGCGGGTAGACCGCCAGCCGCGACGCGGGTCCTTATGCGCTAGTCCCCGCCGCCCGCAGGAAGGCATCGACGATCGCGTCGACGTTTTGGTCCAGGTCGACGGTCACACCGGCCTCGTCTGCGCCCAGGGGTTCAAGGGTGTCGAGCTGGGATCGCAAGAGCGCGACCGGCATGAAATGACCGGTCCTCGCTGCCAACCGCCGGCTGATGATGTCTGCTGAACCGCTTAAATGCAGGAACTGCACCTGAGGGCAGTGACCGCGGAGTTGGTCGCGGAATCTGCGTTTGAGCGCCGAACAGCTCACGACGCCGCCGTTGCGGTGGTCGCCCAGCCACTCGCCGACCCGCTCCAGCCAGGGATAGCGATCGTCGTCGTCGAGCGGTTCACCGGCGGCCATCTTGGCGATGTTGGCCGGCGGGTGCAGGCTGTCGGCGTCCACGAACGGCACGCTCGATCGCTGCGCGAGCGCCGTACCCACCGTCGACTTGCCCGATCCGGACACGCCCATCACCACGACGGGTGACGGCACACTCACTCGGTCTGTTCGCCGACGTTGCGGTTCCATTCCAGCCAACCGACACCCCTGCGGCCGTCCGCCGTGCGGATGGTGGCCCAGACGCGGGGGAACTGGCTCACCCGTCCGTCTTCGGCGGTCAGGCGCACCGGAGCATGTCCGCACACGTCGACGTCCGCGGTGATCTCGCCCGGATTGAAGACCACGGTAGCGTTCAGCGGTAACCCGTCGGACGCGAACGCTTCCCGCGAGTCGACGGTGTGCAGCTCGGTCACCTGAGAATCCGGGCCGTTGGCGTTCTGCGCGTAGCCGACGCTGAAGGACGGTGTGCCCGGAATGCGGATGTTTACGCCGTGCAGGTGGGTGCCGTCGCCGAGGTGAAGCGCGCTCCAGATCCAGTCCATGCTCCACCAGTCGCGCACGCCCCAGGAGTGATCGCGCTGCCCGGGAACCGAGTCGACGTCGTAGCGGGTGCCATCGATGGTCACGGTGCCCGAGACGGTGCACGGAATCTCGTACCGCGTGGTCAGCCGATACTTGTACGGGGTGCCGTCGGTGGCCCACACCAAATTCATCGTCATCTCGACGGGAGTTCCCGGCTCGCCCCGCAGCAGAGCCGACGGGTCCGCATACGACTGGGCCCGCGCGCGCACGTCGACGCGGTAGGTCTGCAGCGGTTCGGGGGCGGAGTGGCCGATCTCGAAGTCGTCGGCGCGCACCAGCCACGGGTCCTCAGGCAGCGGGACTTGCGCGTCGACGGCCACGGTCGCCATGTCGGGTCCGCACAGCAGCGCGTGAACCCACGCCTTGTGCTGGTTGGCGACCAGGCCGAGGCGGAACCAGCCGCCCAATCCCTGTGCCACATCGGCGAAGTCGGCGTACCAGCTCTCGCTCCACAGCGGTTCGGCGGTGGGCGCGTGGGCGCGTTCGTCGTCCTCGGACGGTTGCAGCGCCTCCGGGGCCACCGCTTCGGGCAGTCTCGCCAGCGCGTCGGTGTCGAGCACGTGATCGCAGTGCCGTTGCAGCATCGTCATGAACATCCGGTCGCCGCGCTCGGTGCGTTCGACCAGCATGGACGAGACGATCGCCATCATGACGCCGAAAAAGCTCTGCCGGCGGACGCCTTCGGCCACGTCGGCGAGGGTGAGTGGTGCCCCCGGTCCGAGCGCCTCATGGTAGGCCCGCAGCAGCGCGTCGTAGTACTCCCGACGCTGCTGTGCCGGCAGCGCGGTGCCCAAGAAGTAGGAGAGGTCGGTCAGCGCCGGACCCCAAGAAACGGTCTGCCAGTCCACCACCGTCAGCGCACGGTCGGCGCCCTCGGTGCCGAATAACATGTTGTCCAGCCGGTAGTCGCCGTGCATCAAACCCTTTGCTTGCTGCGACTCCTGAGCCAGGTAGCCGTCGAATGCGGCCACCAGGCGTTCGCACACCATCCGGTGCTCCGGCGCGATCTGGTCGCCGTAGCGGTCGATGAAACCGGCGTAAAGCGGCGCGATCGTCGCCTGGCTGAGCGGCGACTCGCGGTTCAGCCACGGCGCCTCGGCCAGCGCGGCGTCGCCGAGCAGCGGGCCTTGTAGCCGGCCCAGCTCCACGACACCGAGCTGGGCCTGTTCCATTGTGGCCCCGGCGATTTCGTCGCCAACAACCGCCGGCCCGGCATCGCCGAGCAGCAGGTCGAACACCCCTGTCGAGGTGTCGACCGCGGCGTGGTAGCAAGGCGCTATCGGTCCGCCCAGGCGTGGCGCTATGTCGCCGTAGAAGCGGACTTCGCGCTCATAGAGTCCCAGAGCCAGCCCGGTTTGCCGACTCACCGGATCGGTGGCCGCGACTTTCAGCACCACCGACTCGGGCCTGTCGGGGCCGGCCGCGCCATCTGCGTAGCTGAGCCGGACGCGGTAGCACTCGCTCATCTGGCCGGTGCCGATGCGCTCGACGGCGAAATCGGCGATAGGGCCGGCGCCGATCGCGGCGGCCAGCCAGGAGGCCGTGAGGTCACTGGGACGTTCGATGACTTGCTCGGTGTCGGCGTGCATGAGGGTCAGCGTGCCAGGTCAACGCGCCAGTGAGAAGCCGTCCCATGCCATCCGGCGGTGGGGGTGCGGATCCAACTCGATGCGGCTCTTGTGGTCGAACACCATGACCGCGCGATCCGCGGTGGTGTAGGCGGGCCAGTCGTCGCCCGGCACCCCGGTGTGGCTGAAGGACCGCCACCGCTTTTGCACCTGGTTACTGACCCGCAGCGCGGCGCGCCGATCGGCTGCGGCGGTCAGCAGCGCGCCGAATCGCGTGCGATAAATGTCGAAAACCGCGAACAACTCGGTGGCGTGCGTAGCGCCGAATCCTGACCAGCGCAGCGTCCGCGGGGCGTAATCGTATCGGTAGAGGTAGGTGGGCGCGTGCGTGCCGTGGGCCTCGGCGATCTGCCAGGCCGCCGAGCTGAACGCGAAATCGCCGCCGAGCTGGATGCACGCCGTCCGCTCGGGATATTCCGGGTAAGCGGCCGTAATGCGTTCGCGGGCACCCGGCTCCGCATCGGCCAGCAGTTCTTCGACCATCGACTCATTGGTCGGCAGCATTGTCAGGAAGCGAGTGAACAACCGCCCCTCTTCGGCATTGGTTCCCACGATGAGAGGTACCCGATGGGCCTGCCCGCACCGCATCGTCTCGACGGGATCCATCGGCAGGATGTCGTCGCCAAAGACGGGGCCAATCGGGAAGGCGTTCAACCTGTTCTGCATGCCCTGGTCGATCAATCGGTGTTGGGTTTCCACCAGTTGGGCCGCGGACACCTGCATCAGCGCATTGGCGGCGTCCTGCTTGCGCGCCCCGAGCAGGTGGGCGAAGCGTGTCGCGAATTCGGCGGCCGTCTCAGGCGACCGAACCATGCCCGAGGCCGGACTTTCCGAGATCGCCCGGGCGAACAGCCCTTCGGCGGCGGGCACCGCCAACAACGTGGAGGTGATGCACGCGCCCGCGCTCTCGCCGAAGATGGTGACTTTGTCGGGATTACCGCCAAATTCCACGATGTTGTCCCGAACCCACTGCAACGCCAGCACCAGATCGCGCAGGTACAAGTTGCTGTCGATGGTGATGTCGGGCGTCGACAGCGACGACAGATCCAGACATCCCAGCGCGCCCAGCCGGTAGTTGACCGATACGTACACACAACCGCGGCGCGCCAGCGCGGCACCGTCGTACAGCGGCGTGGCCGAGCTGCCCAGGAAGTACCCGCCGCCATGGATGAAGACCATGACCGGCAACGGTTCAGTGGCGGGGGCTTCGGGGGTGACGACGTTGAGGGTGAGGCAGTCCTCGCTCATGGGCTGGTAGCGGCCTCCGAAACCCGAGAAGCCGAGCATGGTGTAGCGACGCTGCTGGGGTGCGCAGTTGGCGAAGCCGTGGCAGTGCCGCACGCCCGACCACGGCTGGGCCGGCCGCGGCGCCCGGAAACGCAGGGATTCCACCGGCGGCTGGGCATACGGGATGGATCGCCAGCGATTTACGCCGTCGCGGGTGAAGCCTTCGACCGTACCGGTGGCCGTGCGTGCGCGGACAGTGCGCTCATGCATAGTCAGACGTTAGCCGACATGACAGGTGTAACGCGCGCGCTGCACCTCGATCCGGGGCTTGGCGGTTAGCCTTGCGGAATGCGGATCGCCGCACTGATCGCAGTGTCGTTGCTGGCTGCCGGCTGCTCACACACTGTCGGCGGCAACTCCGAGCAAACGCAGACATCCTCGGGTGCTTCCCCCTCGACCACGGCCCCGTCTGCCGGGAAGTCCCCGCCGCCGTCCACCGCGCCGACCGCCGGCGCCTCGATCTCCGACGTCATCGGGTGGATCGAAGCGGGCCATCCCGTCGATCCGGCCCACTATCACAGCGCGACCCGCGACGGCACCACCACGCCACTCGGTGACGACATCGCCTTCACGGCCGGGGCCGGCTTGGGGGCCGGTAAAGCCTCCTGCACGACGGATGTCAAACACACCGGCGGCGCCCTGGCCTGCCTGGTGAGTCTGAGCAATCCCCCGCCGCAGCCCGACACCGCATACGGCAAATGGCAAGGCGGGTGGGTCGACTTCGACGGGACGAAGCTCCAGGTCGGGGCGGCCCGCGCCGACCCCGGTCCGTTCGTCAACGGCGACGGGCCCGAGCTGGCGAACGGGGACACCTTGTCGTTCGGCGACTACCGTTGCCGCGCCGACCAAGCCGGGCTGTTCTGCGTGAACTACGCACACCAGTCGGCGGCGCGGTTGGCGCCCGCGGGCGTCCAGCCGTTCGGTTGCCTGCGGTCGGTGCCGCCACCGGACGGCGTCGGTATCGCGTTCAGCTGCTGAGACGAAAAATAAGCTCATCACCAGCTGACCGGCAACTCCTTCATGCCGTAAATATCCGCTTCCTTGAACTTCAGCTCTTCCGGCGCCACTGCTAACTTCAGCGCGGGTAGTCGGCGCGCCAGCGTGGCGAACGCAACCTGCATTTCGACGCGGGCGAGGTTCTGTCCGATGCACTGGTGTGTGCCGTAGCCAAAACCCAAGTGACCACGGGTGTTTCGATCAGCGTCAAACGCTTCTGGACTGTCGACGAATTCGGGATCCCAATTGCCCGCCGGCAGGTTCATGACAACCATGTCCCCGGCCCGGATCAGCTGACCGCCGAGAACGAAGTCTTCCGTCGCCACCCGGTCGACCTGAGCGTGCACGATGCTGAGATAGCGCATGAGCTCTTCGACAATGTTGGCGATGACGGCGTGATCGTCGGACTGTCCGAGTCGTTCGAACACATCGGGACGCCCAAGCAGCGCAACGGTCCCCAGCGAGATCATGTTGGCGCTGGTTTCGTGGCCGGCGAGCATCATGACCGCACCCGTCATGGCCGCGGTCGCACGGGTGAGCTGGCCGGTCATGACATAGCCGGTGACGAGACGGCTGATCAGGTCGTCGCCGGGGTCGTGCTCCCTGCGGGCCACCAGCTCCTGGATGTAGGCGTACATCGCCGCAAAGGATTGCGCCCTCTGCTCGTCGGTGGTCTTGGTCTCCAGT
Source organism: uncultured Actinomycetota bacterium (assembly GCA_963785625.1). Taxonomy (GTDB): domain Bacteria; phylum Actinomycetota; class Actinomycetes; order Mycobacteriales; family Mycobacteriaceae; genus Mycobacterium. The sequence continues at coordinate 502,436 of CAWAWC010000008.1, forward strand.
CCAAGCGTGCTGTGGTGCTGGAAGAAACCCAGGTCTTCGGATGGCACGCCCAGGAGCAGCGCGATCACCAACGATGGCACCGGCAAAGCGACGTCGCGCACCAGGTCGGCAGGCGGACCGGAGCGGATCATGTCGTCGAGGTATTGGTCGACCAATCCCTGAATCTGCGGCCGCATGGCTTCGCAGCGCCTGTAGGTGAAGTCACGGGTCATCATGCGTCGCAGCCGATGATGCTCGGGATCGTCGATCCGCGGGAACATCACCGGTGTGGCGCTGTCGGGGCCGGCCGGCTTCAGGAAATCCGGAATGGTGTCCGCGGACAGGCGCGGATCCAGCAGCGCGGCTCTGATGTCCCGGTAACGGCTCACGACCCAGGCGGGCCGGCCGTGGTACATGGCGCGTCGCAGCCCGGGTTCTGCACGCCAGCTCGCGAACTCGGGCGGGGGCGCAAGGGGACAGTGCGCGGCGCGCGCGGCAGGTATGACCGGGAGGTCCGTCTCGGGGCACTCAGAAGTCGTTGTCAGCAAAGGAGTTTCCCACTAACTGTCAGCCGTCTGCCAATTGCACGAGCGTAGGTCTCTACCTTACTGGCAGTCAACTGTCAGTTACCCTGTCAGGGTGACAGCGGTTGAAGAGCGGCGGTTGCGGGCGGACGCGGCCCGCAACGTTGCACGAATTCTGCGCGCCGCGCGGGACGTCTACGGCGAGTTCGGGCCTGACGCACCCGTGGAAGCGGTCGCCCGCCGCGCGGGTGTGGGCGAACGAACCCTCTACCGTCGGTTCCCGACCAAGGCCTCTCTGGTCCGAGCCGCTCTGGACCAAAGCGTCGCCGAGGACCTCACGCCGGTGATCGATGACGCCCGCCGAGCCGATGACCCGCTGCGCGGCCTTGCCGAACTGATTGAAGCGGCGATATCGCTCGGTGCGCGCGAACGTAATCTCTTGACCGCCGCCCACCGGGCCGGGTCACTGACTCCCGACATCTCGATCACGCTGAATGAAGCCCTCAGCGACCTCGCCCGCCGGGGCCAGCAGACCGGGCGGGTACGCGAGGACCTGGTCGCCGATGACATACCCCGCCTGATCGCAATGCTCTACAGCGTGCTATCGACGATGGATTCGGCCGGCGATGGCTGGCGACGCTACGTCGCGCTCGTTCTCGACGCGATATCGACCGGAGAACGACGGCCGCTACCCCCGGCGCCCGCGTTCCGCTACGCGGGCGAGCCGAACAGCTGGCCGCTGTGACCGATCTGCCTATCCGTGGCTAGCCGGGCAGGCCGCTCTTGATAGCGGCGTCCTGCTTGCGGGCCAGGTCGAGCAGGACGTCGTTTGGCGTGGGATTGCCCAGGGAGCAATCGAATTCCAAATCGACAACCGCCCGGCCCTCGGTGAACACCACCTCGGATATCTCCATCTGCTTGGCTGGGTCGGCGGCCACGCCCGCGACCATGAACCCGTTGGAACCGACATCGACGGGCTGCGGCGTGCCGGTAATCTTTTTAGTGAGTTCATCTTTCATTGCCGGGATCATCGGGGCGGCCCCGGACGGATCGGGATAGACCGCGATGGTGTCGATGATGGTTCGCATGCCGTTGGGATTCTTGAACACCTGGCCCACGCCGGTTACGCCGCTGGGATTCGCCGTCGGCGGACCGTCTGCAAAGGCATCGGGCCCGACGTCACTCGGCTTGATGAGCAAATTGCTGTAGTCCGATGTGGCGGCCGCGGAGCTAGTGCTCGATGAGGCCGACGCGCTGGACGATTTGGTTGAACTCGACGATGTCGTCGACGTCGGGGAAGAGCTTTTGTCGCCGCCGCAGGCCACCACCGTGGCACTTACGAAGAGTGCGGTCACTGCCAAGCCGAGAGCGGACGTTCGCACCGTACTCATTGAGTCCTCCTTATTGATGACAGCTATTTGTATCCTTTGCCGCTGCCTTCCGCCGTGCGAACACGAAAATCTTCTGATCCGCCAAGCAATTCGTCAGCCCCGCCTACATGGCTTCGAACCAATAGCCGTTCGACGAACGGCAGGTCCTATAAGACTCCTATGGAGGGCTTATCGCAGACGATTCAGTGCGGGCGACCGTTTGCCGAAAGCGGCGGATTCTGTTCAGGCGCCAGTTCGAGCACGCGAATTTCACCGGCGGTGCCATCGACCTCGACCAGCGCTCCCTGCGGCAAACTCCGGGTTGCGCCCTGAGCGTCCACCACGCAAGGGAACCCGAACTCGCGGGCCACCACGGCGGCGTGCGACATGGGGCCGCCGAGCTCGGTCACCACGGCCGCGGCGTAGCAGAACGCGGCGGTGTACCCCACGTCGGTGACCTCCGCGACGAGGATCTCCCCGGGTTGCAAGTCGTCGATCGACCCGGGGCGCACGATGCGCACGCGCCCGCGTACCCGTCCCCCGCAGACGCCGACTCCGCGCAGGGTGTCCCCGCTGGCCAGCGCCGGCGTCGAAGTGCTCGACGGCTGCCAACTTCCGTTGAACACCGTCGGCGGAACGATGCCGACCAACCTGCGCTGCTCGGCTCGGCGCCGCGCGACCAGCGCCGGCACGTCCGGCGGCAGTGCGTCGAGTTCGTCGACCAAGAGAAAGAACACGTCGTCGGGAACGTCGAAGACGCCGGCGTCGACCAGCCGGCGCCCGTATTCGCGCAGCAGACCGCGCAACACCCAGTTGGCCCGCACCATCTTGTCGCGGCGGACCTCGCGGTCACGGAGCTGCCGTGCGGCCAGATGGGCGATCGGCTTGGCGCGCAGCGGAATCCTCGGATGCCAGGGTTGCGTCGGAGGCGGCGCGCTCATCGCCCGGACCACCATCCGGACCAGCAACTCGGGATCGTCGGCGTAGCTGGTCGACAGCATCTCGAGCTCTGCGGGGCCGCGGTGACCGATCAGCGCCAGTTCCTCGCGCACCGCGGCATGAAACTCGGGCGCCTCCGCGGCCAGCCGGCCCAGGTGCCGGCCGGGTTCGGACAGCAGGCGGGTCACGTTGGGGTCGCGACGGGCGGCCTCCACTAGCCGATGCACCGCCTCCACCGACCGGGCGCTGGCCAACTCGGGCCCGGCCGGCGGCGCGGTGTCCCTTCCGCACAGGCCGCGCAGCAGCACGTTGAATGCCGCACACAGCATGAACGACCCCGAGGCCAGCACCCAGCCGTGAACGACGTGGTCGCGCGCCAACAGGATTAGGCTGAGCAGCCGGCGATCGTCGAGTTCGGTGAGGTTGCCGTCGGCGAGGCGCTCCAACCGGTCGACGTCGGCGATGAAGTCGTGGGTGTCTCTGGGCGAATCGGCGCTTAACCCCACCAGGTTGACCCCGAACACCCCAATATTGCGGACAATACGTAATTGCCTCGGGCCGCGGCGAGATTCCATTGGTGGGCATTCCTCGCCGAAGACGGGAAGGGAGGCCATGCTGGGGCCGAAGTACCCGCTGTTGCTGACGACCGTCGCGGGCTTCACGAACGGCACCGCCTCGGCCATGAAGTGCGCCGACGTGATCCCGCCGTACAGCCGGTGGGCGAACACCGCGACGGTCCGCATGGCGATCTCCCGCTGGATGATTCCGCCCGGCCGCAACCGCTCGGCGATCGCGACGCCGCCGGCGCGCAGGCCGCGCACGGTCACCGACGCCGACGCCGGCGAGAACGGGCCGGGCAGCGCCTCCGACAGATTGGTCGCCACGTACGTAGGGAAACGGGGGTCGATCGGGGTGTCGAATTCGCCGTTAAGTCCTTCCGGACCCGCCAATCTGGGCACCACTCCGTCGTCGGCCGGAGCGTCGACGACGGGCATGTCTTGGACGGCGGCCAGCCGCCACGGCAGCGATACCACGCGCCCACCCAACGTGACGCGGCCCCGCACCGCCAGTGCCAATTCCTCAAGGCATTCGTCGGCATTCCATGCCGGGCGGAATCCCCACTCATCGCGCAGCCGATCGATGTTCATCAGCGGAGCGCTTTGCAGCAGCGCCAGTTCGGCCAGCGAGGTCGGGCCCCGGCGGCGCACCAGCGAGGCCAGCGAGCCGCCCAGCGGAACCATCGGGCGCCGCAGCGCGGCCGCGAACTGACGAAACGTCGGAGCGCCGGGCGCGGCGAGATTCACCGGGCCACTTCCGGATTCGTCGCCCAAGACGGCACGCACGAACAGCCGCAGCGCGTCGTCGAGGTGAACTACCTGCACCGGGCGATCCGCGTCGGCGCCGAAAAACGCCGGCAGCGCCAAAAGCCGGCGCACCCAGTTGTCGACGCCGCGACCGACCACCAGGGCGCTGCGGATCACCACCGACTGCACGTCGGAGGCCGCCAGCATCCCTTCCACGCGGGCCTTATGCATGCCGTCGGCGGACGCCGGGGTGATGGCGTCATTCTCGGCCCTGGCCCCGGCTCCCCCGTCGTAAACGAGTGCCGACGACGGGAAAACGATGCGCCCGGTGCCGGTCGCACTCATGGCCGCAAGGACATTGACCGTGCCGTCGATGTTGACCTGATGGCTGGTCCGGCGGTCGGGTCCGGGGCTCTTCGCCCATGCGAAGTGCGCGACGACGTCCGCACCGGCGAGGCAGCGCTTGACCGCAACCGCATCCCGGATATCCGCCGCGACGAAATCGGCCGCGCTCGACCAGCTGTCGGGTCGGTGGCGGGCGATCCCGACGACATCGTGACCCTGGTTGAGCAGGCGGGCGGCGAGGCCGCGGCCGAGTACACCGCTGGCCCCGGTGACCGCGATTCTCACTGACTACGCTCACTCATGGCTACTCATCGTCGTCCAGCAGCGCCGCGTTGACGAGATCGTCGAGGTCCATGTCCGCGATGTCTTTTTCCGTGCTCACGGTCGGGGCGGCCGACTGTCCGTTGCCGTTGGCTTCGTTCGCCAGCGCAAGCAAGAGTTCCAGGACTCCGGCCTGTCGAAGACGCTTCACCGGTATCGACGCGACGACGCGCTGGATGTCCGCGTCCCCGGGTGTCGCGGTGGCCGAGGCGATTTGCTCCGACGTTCCGAGGAGTTCTCGGTGCATGTAACCGGCCAGCGCCGCGGAGTTCGGGTAGTCGAAGATGAGCGTCGGGGAAAGCGCCAGGCCCGTTACGGATTTGAGCCTGTTGCGCATCTCAACCGCGGTCAGCGAGTCAAACCCGAGCTCCTGGAACGCCCTGTCCGGGTCGATGGACTCGGGGCTGGCGTTGCCCAGCACAGTCGCGATGTTGGAGCGCACCAGGTCCAGCAGGACCGCGTGTTGCTCGTCGTCCGGCAGCCCTTCGAGGCGTTGCAGCAGAACCGATTTCGACTTTGCCGCGGCCAGCGAGTCGTCGACCTGGCGCCGGGTGGGCGCGTTGATCAAATCGACGAACATCGGGGGCAACGTGCCACCCTCGAACTTGACGCGCAGCGCCGCGAAGTCGATGTGGGCGGGCAACACGAACGGCTCGTCGACAATCATTGCGGTGTCCAGCAATTGGAGGGCTTCCTGCGACGACATCGCCACGATGCCGTCGCGGGCGAACCGCGCCAAATCGACGGACGCCAAACCGCCGGTCATGGCGCTGGCCTGGTTCCACAGGCCCCAGCCCAGCGAGATCGCCGGCAGGCCCTGCGCTTGCCGGTGCATGGCCAGCGCGTCCAGGAAGGAGTTGGCGGCCGCGTAGTTGCCTTGCCCGGACGAGCCGACCAGCCCGGCCATCGACGAAAACATCACAAACGCCGACAGGTCCAGGTCGCGGGTCAGCTCGTGCAGATTCCACGCCGCGTCCACCTTCGCCCGCAACGCCACGTCCATCCGCTCGGAGGTCAGTGACGTCACCACCGCGTCATCGAGCGCTCCGGCCGTGTGAATCACGGCTGAAAGCCGCTGCTGCACGGGGATATCGGCGATCACCTTGGCCAACGCCTCCCGGTCGGCCGCGTCGCAGGCCACCATCTGCACCTGGGCACCGGCCTGGCTGAGTTCGGCGACCAATTCCGCGGCCCCCGGCGCGTCCGGGCCGCGCCGGCTCACCAGCACCATGTTGCGCACGCCGTGGCGGGTCACCACGTGGCGCGCCAGCGCCGAACCCGCCATCCCGGTGCCACCGGTGATCAGCACCGTGCCCGACGCCCACGCGTCCGGCATAACCATCACGACCTTGCCGACATGGCGTGCCTGGCTCAGATACCGCAGCGCCGCCGGCGCGCGACGGATGTCGAACGTCGTCGCCGGCAACGGCCGCAGCACCTCGTCGCCGAACAGCGCGGCGAGCTCGGCGAGCATCTGCTGGATGCGGTCCGGTCCCGCCTCGAAGAGGTCGAAGGCCCGGTAGCCGACGCCGCGGTATTCCTGGGCGATGGCTTGCGGGTCGCGGACGTCGGTCTTGCCCATCTCCAGGAAAATCCCGCCGGGGGCGACCAGGCGCAGCGATGCGTCGACGAATTCACCGGCCAGTGAGTCCAACACCACGTCGAAGCCGCGGCCACCGGCCACCGCGCGGAATGTGTCCTCGAACTCCAGGCTGCGCGAGTCGGAGATGTGTTCATCGTCAAAACCCATGGCCCGCAACGTGTCCCACTTGCCGCGGCTGGCGGTGGCGAAAACTTCGAGCCCCCAGTGCCGGGCGAGCTGCACGGCCGCCATGCCCACGCCACCTGCGGCGGCGTGCACCAGTATCCGCTGTCCGGGCCGGACTGAGGCCAGGTCCCGCAGCGCGTAGTAGGCGGTCGCGAACACCACCGACGTGGTGGCGGCGGCGGTGTGTGACCATCCGGTCGGCACTTTGACCAGCAGCCGATGGTCGGTCAGCGCGACGGTTCCGGTGCCCTCGGGGAACAAGCCCATCACGCGGTCGCCGACCGCGAGGCCGCTTCCCTCCGAAGTCTCGACGACAACGCCGGAGGCCTCCACGCCCATGACCGCGTCCGGGTCGGGATATAGGCCCAGGGCGATCATGACATCGCGGAAGTTGGCGGCGATGGCCGACAATGCGACCCGGACCTGCCCAGGCGCCAACGGCGCGTCGGCGTCGGGTATTCGCTCCAACCGAAGGTTTTCGAAAGTTCCGCGACTGCTCATGCCCAGCCGCCACGCCCCGTCTCCGGGCGGCACCAGGAGACCGCTCACCGCGCGGCTGCCATGGACGCGCGCGGTGTGGACGGTTCCACCGCGCAGCACCACCTGCGGCTCGCCGACCGCCAAAACCGCCGCCACCGAGTCGTCGTCGAGGGGCGCGTCGCTGTCCACGAGCACGATACGGCCGGGGTGCTCCGTCTGCGCCGACCGCACCAAACCCCAGACCGCCGCGCCGGCCAGATCGGAAACGTCCTCCCCCGGCAGCCCGACCGCTCCCCGGGTCGACACCACCAGCGTCCCGGCCAGGTCGCTGCGCAACCACTCTTGGAGCGTCGTCAGCATCGCGCGGGTGGCCGCATACACCTCCGTGACCACGTCGACCTGCCCTGCCGCCGACTCGAACAGGTAGGCCCCCGGCTCGGACTCAGCGTCAGCCAATTCGGTTGCACCCCAACGGTGTACCGGTACGGGCTGCACGGCGTCCAACGGCTGCGCCGACCAGACCACGTCGAAGAGCCTGTCCGGACCCGAGTTGGACACCGCGGCCAGCAGCTGCCGATCGCTCACCGGCCGCGCCACCATCGACGACACCGAAAGCACCGGCAGCCCCAGCGCGTCGGCAAGCTCGATGGAGACCGCTGGAGTTCCTGCGGGACCCGTCGGCGCGATCCGGGCGCGCACGGCCGACGCCCCTGCGGCGTGCAGCGACACGCGCTGCCAAGAGAACGGCACCAGCACGGATCCCTCGTTGACCCCCATGGTGTCGGCACCGTCGGAAGCCAGTATCAGCGCATGCAACGCCGCATCGAGCATCACCGGATGCACCCCGAACCCGGCCACGGACACCCCCGCATCCGTCGGGAGCGTCACCTCGGCGAACACTTCGTCGCCCCGTCGCCACATCGACGTCAGGGCGCGGAACGCCGGCCCGTACTCGTAGCCACGTTCGGCCAACCGTTCGTAGCCGTCGCCGACATCAAGCGGGACCGCGCCAGCCGGAGGCCAGACCGACAGGTCCGCTTCCGGTGCGGCCGAGCCCGTGCTCAGCACACCCTCGGCGTGCAACTGCCAGCCGGATCCGGTCTCCGCACGCGAGAACACCGAGACCGCACGGGTACCCGATTCTCCCCCGCAAGCGGGTGGTGCCTCCACGGGGCCACCGACGACGACCTGCACGGCAACCGAACCTTTGGCCGGCAACACCAGCGGCGCCGCCAGATTCAGCTCGTCGACGACTCCGCAGCCCACTTCGTCGCCGGCTCGGATGGCCAACTCGACGAAGCCCGCACCGGGGAACAACACGACGCCGCCGACAGCGTGGTCGGCCAGCCAGCCCTGCACGCTCGGCGACAGCCGGCCCGTCAGCACCACACCGCCGGACGCCGGCAGCTCCACCACCGCGCCCAATAACGCATGGTCGCTCGCGCCCAGCCCAAGTCCGGCGGCATCAGCCGCGGCGCCGTCGCTCGAAAGCCAGAACCGCCGTCGCTCAAAGGCATACGTGGGCAGGTCCACGAAGTTGGCCTTGCCGAGCGCGCCGCGCCACTCCACGTCCATGCCGGTGACGAAGCCCCGCGCGACAGCGTCGGTCAGCGTGACCGGCTCGGGGCGGTCCTTGCGCAGCGCGGACATCGTGATCACCGGAGCTGTTCCCGGCTCAGAGGGCAGCACTTCTTCGATCGAGGCCGTCAGCCCGCTGCCGGGCCCGACTTCGAAGAACCGATTCGCGCCGGCGGAATGCGCGAAGCGGATGCTGTCGGCGAACCGCACCGCTTCGCGGATGTGCCGCTTCCAGTAGGCGACCGAGGCGAAGTCGTCTCCCGCCAGCCGGCCGGTCACGTTCGACACGATCGGGATCGTGGGTCGTCCGACGGAAAGGCCGGCCGCGACCGTCCCGAATTCGTCGATCATCGGATCCATCAACGGCGAGTGGAACGCGTGGGACACGGCCAGCCGGTGTACGCGGCGGCCGTCGGCCCGAAGCCGGTCGGCAATCGCCGTCACCTCGTCTTCAGCGCCCGAAATCACCACCGACTCCGGTCCGTTGACCGCCGCGATGCCGGCCTCGGCACTCAGCAGCGGCCGCACTTCCTCCTCGGTGGCCTGCACGGCGACCATGGCCCCACCCGACGGCAAAGCCTGCATGAACCGGCCGCGGGCGGCCACCAGCACCGCGGCATTCTCCAGCGACAGCACGCCGGCTACGTGGGCCGCCGACAGCTCGCCGACCGAATGGCCCATGACGAAGTCGGGCCGCAAGCCCCAGGATTCGAGCAGCCGGAACAACGCCACCTCCACCGCGAACAGGGCAGGCTGCGCGAATTCGGTTGTGTTCAGTAAGCTTTCGTCATAACCCCACATCACTTCGCGCAGTGGGCGCAGCAGGTGCCGGTCGAGTTCGCCCACGACGGTGTTGAACGCCTCGGCGAACACGGGGTACCCGGCGTGCAGTCCCATGCCCATGCCCAGCCATTGGGAGCCTTGGCCGGGGAAGACGAAGACGGTTTTGCCCACGGGTGTGGCAGCGCCGCGTAGCACCGATCCGACGTCCTCACGCGCCAACTCATCGAGCCCGGCCAGCAACCGATCACGGTCGGCACCGACCACCACCGCGCGATGCTCGAAGGCCGACCGGCCCGCCAACGACCACCCGACGTCCGCAACGTCAAGCTCTTCATGGGCGCGCACGTGCTCGGCCAGCCGCGCCGCCTGAGCCCCCAACGCCGAAGGCGACTTCGCCGACAGAACCCACGGCATCACAGGCAAACTCGGCCTATCGGAGATCCGCTGCGCCACGGGCGCAGCCTCGACGATCACATGCGCGTTGGTGCCACTGATCCCAAACGAGGACACCCCGGCCCTTCGAAGCCGACCCTGCACCCGGCCCTCGGCGGGCCAGGGCCGTGGCTGCGTCAACAACTCGACCGAGCCCGCCGACCAATCCACATGCGGGCTGGGCTCATCGACGTGCAGGGTGGCCGGCAACAGCTCGTGACGCATCGCCTGCACCATCTTGATCACCCCGGCCACCCCGGCGGCGGCCTGCGTATGACCCATGTTCGACTTGATCGACCCCAACCACAGTGGCTCTCCAGGCTCGTTACGGCCCTGACCGTAGGTCGCCAACAACGCCTGCGCCTCAATAGGATCGCCCAAAGTGGTCCCGGTCCCGTGACCCTCGACCACGTCCACATCAGCCGCCGAGAGCCCCGCGATGGCCAGCGCCGCGCGCACCACCCGCTGCTGCGAAGGACCATTGGGCGCGGTCAACCCGTTCGAGGCACCGTCCTGATTGACCGCAGTGCCGCGCACCACCGCCCACACCGGATGCCCCAACCGCTGCGCATCCGAAAGCCGCTCCACCACCAACATGCCGCCACCCTCGGCGAAGCCGGTGCCGTCGGCGGCCCCGGCGAACGCCTTGCACCGCCCGTCCGGGGACAGGCCACGCATGCGACTGAACTCCACGAAGATGTCGGGCGTGGCGTTGACGGTGACGCCTCCGGCCAGCGCGAGATCGGACTCACCGGATCGCAGCGACTGCACCGCCATGTGCAGCGCCACCAACGACGACGAACACGCCGTATCCACCGACACCGCGGGGCCCTCCAACCCCAGCACATACGACACCCGGCCGGAGGCAACACTCGTTGACTGCCCGGTCAACCGGAAGCCTTCCACAGCTGCACCGGCGGTTACGCCGTAGCCCTGCGTCATCACCCCGGCGAACACACCGGTGGCGCTGCCCCGCAGCCCGGTGGGGTCAATTCCGGCCCGCTCCAACGCCTCCCAGGACAGCTCCAAAAACATGCGTTGTTGGGGATCCATCGCCAACGCCTCGCTCGGCGCGATGCCGAAGAACGCCGGGTCGAAGTCGGCGACACCGTCCACGAAGCCGCCGGTGCGGGTGTAGCAGGCGCCCGGAACGTCGGGGTCCGGGTTGAACAGCCCGGCCAGGTCCCAGCCTCGGTCGCTCGGGAACTCCGAGAGCACGTCGCGGCCCTCGACCAACATGTCCCACAGGTCGTCGGGGGAATTCACCCCACCGGGATAACGGCACGACATTCCGACGATCGCGATCGGGTCGTCACCCGTGGCGCGAACAGCGGGTGCTTGCTTGATTTCTTGTGGGACGCCGGCGAGTTCGGCGCGCATGTAGTTGGCCAGCCCGTTGGGCGTCGGGTAGTCGAAGATAAGCGTGGGTGAAAGCGACAGTCCGGTGGCCGCTTTGAGCCGGTTGCGCATCTCGACCGCGGTCAGGGAGTCAAAGCCCAGCTCCTGGAAGGCCTTGTCTGGGTCGACGGCCTCGGGGCTGATATTGCCCAGCACGGTCGCGATGTGGGAACGCACCAGGTCCAGCAGGACGGTGTGCTGATCCGAGTCGGACAGTCGGTGCAGGCGTTGCGCCAGAGCAGATTTCGACTTGGCGGCGGCCAGGGAGTCGTCGACCCGACGCCGGGAGGTGGCGTTGACCAGATCGGTAAACATGGGTGGCACCGCGACGGCGTGGGCGCGCAGCGCGGTAAGGTCGATGCGGGCGGGCGCGAGGAATGGCTCGTCGACGATCAGCGCGGTGTCGAACAACTCCAGCGCCTCATCAGACGACAGGGCCAGCACCCCGTCGCGGCCCAGCCGCGCCCGGTCGGCGGCGTCCAGGCCGCCGGTCATGGCGCTCGCCTGATCCCACAGACCCCAGCCCAGCGAGATGGCGGGCAGTCGCAACGCTCGCCGGTGCAGGGCCAACCCGTCCAGAAAGCTGTTCGCCGCGGCATAATTGGCCTGGCCGGTCGAACCCACCAACCCGGCCATCGACGAAAACATCACAAACGCCGACACATCCAGGTCGCGGGTCAGCTCGTGCAAGTTCCACGCCGCGTCCACCTTCGCCCGCAGCACCGCATCGATGCGCTCGGGGGTCAGTGACGTCACGACCGCATCGTCGAGAATCCCGGCGGCGTGGATGACGGCTGAAAGTGGATGCTGCGCCGGGATATCGGCGATTACCTTGCCCAACGCCACGCAATCCGCCGCGTCACACTCCACCGCCTGCACCTGGGCGCCGGCCGCTTCGAGCTCGGTCACCAGCTCGCGAGCCCCCGGCGCATCCGGACCACGACGGCTCAGCAGCACCAGGTTGCGCACCCCGTGCCGGGTCACCACATGCCGCGCCAGGGCCGAACCCGCCATCCCGGTGCCGCCGGTGATCAGCACCGTGCCGGCCGCCCACGCGTCCGGCATGTTCAGCACGACCTTGCCGGTGTGGCGCGCCTGGCTCAGGTACCGCAACGCCGCGGGCGCGCGCCGGATGTCAAATGTCGTGACCGGCAATGGCCGCAGCACCCCGGCGTCGAACAGTGCGGCGAGCTCGAGCATGTACTGGTGCATGCGGGGACGCCCGGGTTCGAAGAGGTCGAAGGCCCGGTACCGCACGCCCGGGTATTCCTCGGCGATGACGCCCGGGTCGCGGATGTCGGTCTTGCCCATCTCCAGGAAGATCCCGCCGGGCGCGACCAGCCGCAGCGATGCGTCCACGAAGTCACCGGCCAGGGAGTCCAACACCACATCGAAGCCGCGGCCACCGGTCACCGTCCGGAACTTGTCCTCGAACTCCAGGCTGCGCGAATCCGAAATGTGGTCGTCGTCGAAGCCCATGGCCCGCAACGTGTCCCACTTACCGCGGCTGGCGGTGCCAAATACCTCAAGGCCCAAGTGCCGGGCCAACTGGACCGCCGCCATCCCCACGCCGCCGGCGGCGGCGTGTATCAGAACTCGCTGCCCCGGCTTGACGTCGGCCAGTTGCACGAACGCCATCCACGCGGTGGTGAAAACGGCCGAGATGGCGGCGGCTTCGGCGTAGGACCAGTCCGCCGGCATCGGAAGCAATAGCCGGACGTCGCCGGCGACCAAGGTGCCGCTGCCGTCCGGAAAGAACCCGTACACAGAATCACCGACCGCGAATTCGGTTACTCCGGGGCCTACCTCGACGACCACGCCGGCGCCCTCGCCGCCGAGCAGCGCATCGTGGGTGAACATGCCCAGGATGATCATGATGTCGCGGAAGTTGGCGGCGATCGCGCGCATGGCCACCCGAACCTGGCCGGGCTCCAACGGCGCGCCGGCGTTGGGCACCGGTTCTAGCCGCAGATTCTCGAACGTTCCCGCGCTGCTGATGCCGAGCCGCCACGGCCCGTCACCGGGGGGTGTCAAGATGCCGCTCACGCCGCGGCTGCCGTGCACCCGCGGTGTGTAAACCGTTTCGCCGCGCAGCAGCAGCTGCGGCTCGCCGACCGCCAGCACCGCGGCCACCGCCGCATCGTCCAGCGGCGCATCGGAATCGACGAGCACGATCCGGCCGGGGTGCTCGGTCTGCGCCGATCGCACCAGCCCCCACACCGCCGCTCCCGCCAAGTCGGTGACGTCCTCCCCCGCCAAAGCCATCGCGCCGCGGGTCATCACCACCAGCACACCGGAGTCGCGGTCCGTCACCCAGGACTGCACCGCGGCCAGCGCCCGGTGCGTTCGCCCATGGACGGCTTCCACCGGGTCTTCCTCTGCGGCAACGGATTCGAAGACTTCGTACGACGGACGGTCGCCGCCCACGGCCGCCGGTGTCGCCGCCGGTGACCAGACCAACTCGAAGAGCCGGTCCGGACCCGAGCCCGCCACCGCCGCGCGCAACTGCTGCTCGGTCACGGGGCGGGCCGCCATCGCCGCCACCGACAGCACCGGCAGCCCCAACCCGTCGGCCAATTCGATTGACACCGATGACGTTTCCCCCGTCGGTGCGATTCGCGCCCGTACCGCCGAGGCACCCGCGGCATGCAACGACACCCCCTGCCAGGAGAACGGCAGCAGCAAGTCGGCGGCGTTGTTATTGGCCATCACCGCCGCATGCAACGCCGCGTCCAGCAGCGCCGGATGCATGCCGAACCCGCTGACGCCTCCGGCCGCGTCGGGCAGCTCGACCTCGGCGAAGACCTCGTCCCCGCGGATCCACATCGCGGTCAAGCCCCGAAACGCCGGTCCGTAGCCGTACCCGTTGGCCGCCAACCGCTCGTAGCCGTCGGCCGCGTCCACCGCGACCGCACCGGCCGGCGGCCACATCGACAAATCGGCGGCCGGCTCGACAGATCCGGGGCTCAGCGCACCCTCGGCGTGGCACACCCATTCCGAACCCTCGTCGGCACGGGAGAAGATCGAGAGACTGCGCTGACCGGTGTCCTGACCGGTGTCCATGGCGGGACCGACGACCACCTGCACCGCAACCGATCCCCCAGAAGACCCGGTGGGCAGCAGCAACGGCGCTTGCAGCGTCAATTCGTCGACCGCCGAGCATCCGACCTCGTCGCCGGCGCGAATCGCCAGTTCCACGAATCCCGCACCCGGGAACACCACCGTCCCAGACACCGCGTGATCGGCCAACCAGCCCTGCGCGGTGGTCGACAACCGACCCGTCAACAGCACCCCGCCGGAAGCTGGCAGTTCTACCACCGCGCCCAGCAGCGGGTGCTCGCCGGCCGCGAGCCCAAGGCCGGCCGCGTCGGCCCCCACACCATCGCCGGAGAGCCAAAACCGCCGGCGGTCAAAGGCGTACGTCGGCAGTTCGACAAACCGCGCGCCCTGAAGGACGCCGCGCCAATCCACGTTCACACCGGAGACGAACGCGGCGGCGGCCGACGTCAGGAAACGGTCGAGACCGCCGTCGTCGCGGCCGAGGGTCGGAACGACGGTGGCTTCGCCGGCACCCGCGGCGCAGTCGCGGGCGGTGTCCTCGATCCCGACGATCAACGCGGGATGTGGACTGGATTCGATGAAGGTGCGGTACCCCTCTTTGCATGCGCTGCGCACCGCCTGGTCAAACTGCACGGTCTGCCGGATGTTGCGATACCAGTAATCGGCATCCAAACCGGCGGTGTCCAAACGGCTTCCGGTCACGGTGGAGAAGAAGGCGGTACGCGAGGAGCACGGCTCGATGCCGGTCAGAACCTGAACGAGCTCGTCGCGAATCGCCTCCACCTCGACAGAATGCGAGGCGTAGTCCACGTCGATCCGGCGAGTGCGAAGATCCTGGCCCGCGCACGCCTCGATCAGTTCCTCCAGGGCGGCCACTTCCCCCGACACCACGACCGCAGACCGTCCGTTGACGACGGCGATACCCAGGCGACTGCCGAACGGCGCCAACAGTTCCCGCGCTTGCTCGACACCGCAGGCGATGGACACCATGCCGCCCGGCCCGGCCAGTCTCGTCAGCAGCTTGCTGCGCAGCGTGACCACCTTCGCCGCGTCGCGCAAAGACAGCGCCCCGGCGACGTACGCGGCCGCGATCTCACCTTGCGAATGGCCGATGACCGCGTCGGGACTTACCCCGACCGATTTCCACAACTCGACCAGCGACACCATCACCGCAAACAGCGCCGGCTGCACCACGTCGACGCGATCCAGGCCGGGAGCGCCGGGCGCGCCGCGCAGGACGTCGGTCAGTGACCAGTCGACGAATTCCGCGAAGGCCCCTTCACACGCACGGATCTGCGCGGCGAATGCCGGCGCGGTGTCAAGCAATTCGATACCCATGCCCAGCCATTGGGAGCCTTGGCCGGGGAAGACGAAGACGGTTTTGCCCACGGGTGTGGCAGCGCCGCGTAGCACCGATCCGACGTCCTCACGCGCCAACTCATCGAGCCCGGCCAGCAACCGATCACGGTCGGCACCGACCACCACCGCGCGATGCTCGAAGGCCGACCGGCCCGCCAACGACCACCCGACGTCCGCAACGTCAAGCTCTTCATGGACGCGCACGTGCTCGGCCAGCCGCGCCGCCTGAGCCCCCAACGCCGAAGGCGACTTCGCCGACAGAACCCACGGCATCACAGGCAAACTCGGCCTATCGGAGATCCGCTGCGCCACGGGCGCAGCCTCGACGATCACATGCGCGTTGGTGCCACTGATCCCAAACGAGGACACCCCGGCCCTTCGAAGCCGACCCTGCACCCGGCCCTCGGCGGGCCAGGGCCGTGGCTGCGTCAACAACTCGACCGAGCCCGCCGACCAATCCACATGCGGGCTGGGCTCATCGACGTGCAGGGTGGCCGGCAACAGCTCGTGACGCATCGCCTGCACCATCTTGATCACCCCGGCCACCCCGGCGGCGGCCTGCGTATGACCCATGTTCGACTTGATCGACCCCAACCACAGTGGCTCTCCAGGCTCGTTACGGCCCTGACCGTAGGTCGCCAACAACGCCTGCGCCTCAATGGGATCGCCCAAAGTGGTCCCGGTCCCGTGACCCTCGACCACGTCCACATCAGCCGCCGAGAGCCCCGCGATGGCCAGCGCCGCGCGCACCACCCGCTGCTGCGAAGGACCATTGGGCGCGGTCAACCCGTTCGAGGCACCGTCCTGATTGACCGCAGTGCCGCGCACCACCGCCCACACCGGATGCCCCAACCGCTGCGCATCCGAAAGCCGCTCCACCACCAACATGCCGCCACCCTCGGACCAGCCGACACCGTCGGCCGCTCCCGCGTACGCCTTGCACCGGCCATCGGGCGCCAGCCCGCGGTGCCGACTGAATTCCACGAACACCGTTGGCGTGGCGTTCACGGTCGCACCCCCGGCCAACGCCAGGTCGCACTCCCCGGATCGCAGCGACTGCACCGCCATGTGCAGCGCCACCAACGACGACGAACACGCCGTATCCACCGACACCGCGGGGCCCTCCAACCCCAGCACATACGACACCCGGCCGGACGCCACGCTGGAGGTCATGCCGGTCAGTCGGTAACCCTCGATCTCCTCCGCCAACATTCCGTAGCCCTGGACGATGAGGCCGGCGAACACACCGGTGGCGCTGCCCCGCAACCCGGTGGGGTCGATCCCGGCCCGCTCCAAGGCCTCCCAGGACAGCTCAAGCAGCATCCGGTGCTGGGGATCCATCGCCAACGCCTCGCTCGGCGCGATGCCGAAGAACGCCGGGTCGAAGTCGGCGACACCGTCCACGAAGCCGCCGGTGCGCGCGTACGTCTTGTGCCGCGCGTCGGGATCGGGGTCGAACAGCCCGGCCAGGTCCCAGCCGCGGTCGGTGGGGAAGTCCGACATGACGTCGCGGCCGTCGGCAACCATCTGCCACAGGCTCTCCGGGGAGTCGATTCCGCCCGGGAAACGGCAGGACATACCGACGATGGCGATCGGTTCGTTCGACCGCTCCAGCAACGCACGGTTGGTGCGCTTCAGGCGGTCCACCTGGACCAGCGCTTTGCGCAGCGCCTCGGTCGCATGCTGGAGTTGATCAACCATTACTAACCTCGCCTAACCCTAGCCCCACCTTGGCCGTCTGGTCCGCCGGATGACGGCCGTCACCGAGTCACGGAATTTGCTGCACGAAGCGTTGTCGTCGCCGACTCGACGACCCAGACAAATTTCGCGCTGCTCTCCGACCCAAGAAGTCCGCTGGTGAGTATGGCCAACTCCGGCACCATTTCAAAACGTCCGATACTCCCGGCTGCTAGCGGAGGACCGGCTTGTAGATCTTCTGGGACCTGCGGAACGCCTCGTCGGGAAAGATGTGACGCCGCGCTCCCGACGCGCTCACCGCACGCGGGTCGCCCGTACACCCGGGTACACCCGCTCTGTCGTCCATGGCGCGACTGTACCCGGCGATCCATCGGTGATGCTCACATGCACGTCCGTCTGCAGCTCGGTCAGATTCAGGGTCCGGAAGGGGGCCGGAAGGGGGCCGGAAGGGGGCCGGAAGGGGAGAGGCGAACGATCGGGTCAGACGCAGGCGCGGCGCCAACCGTCAGCGGCGCTGGCCGCGCGGATCAGCACGTCGCACAATTCCCGCAATTCGGTTGCCGCGGCCCCTTCGTCGAGCGCGGTGGCGACATCCTCCGCAGCGCATCGCACCTGATAGATCCGGTCCGACAAGTCGGCCGCGTCGTCGGCCGACAGCACCACCGCGTCGGCGGACAAAGCCGCTGCTCCCCCGCGGTTCAACGAGGCCCGCTGCTCATACGCCCGCTGCCGGCACGACTGGCGGCAGTACTGGCGGCGACGGCCGATCGCCGCGTCGGACACGTCCCGACCGCACCAGCGGCACGGCTGAGGCTGGGCGCGGCGGGTCACGCCTGCCGACTCTAATCGGGACGGTCCGGCGATCCCGGCATCTGCCGGTATGATTGAAGGCCGCGTCGCGGTTCGGGCGTGTCGGCCTGGGAACTCAGCAGACCGTCATAGCGTTTGCCACACGGAACGTTTGCCACACGGAACGTTTGCCACATGGAACGTTTGCAGCACGGACAGAATCGCACCACAGGCCCGAAAACCTAGAGGAGTAGCACACATGGCTGATCGCGTCTTGAGAGGTAGTCGCCTTGGAGCCGTGAGCTACGAGACCGACCGCAACCACGACCTCGCGCCGCGCCAGATCGCGCGTTACCGCACCGAGAACGGCGAGGAGTTCGAGGTTCCCTTCGCCGATGACGCCGAAATCCCCGGCACCTGGCTGTGCCGCAACGGCATGGAAGGCACCCTGATCGAGGGTGACCTGCCCGAGCCGAAGAAGGTCAAGCCACCGCGGACACACTGGGACATGCTGCTCGAGCGCCGCTCGGTCGAAGAGCTCGAAGAACTCCTCAAGGAGCGCCTCGAGATCATCCGGTCCCGCCGCCGCGGCTGACCGGCAGCCGGCCCGGGCCGGCCTAAGGACTGCCGGCTCAGGACTACGCGTGGTCGTGCGCCCGCGCGGGGCGCACGTGGTCGCGCCGGCCCTGGACGCCCCATCGAGTGACCTTGACCAGCGCTTCGCCAATGTTGGAACCGCTCATCTTGGAAACCCCGAGCTCACGTTCGGTGAAGGTGATCGGCACCTCGACGATGACGAACCCGTTGCACACCGTGCGCCACGTCAGATCGATCTGGAAGCAGTACCCCTTCGAGTCGACAGCGTCGAGACCGATGGCCTCGAGGACTTCCCGGCGGTAGGCACGGTAGCCGGCGGTGATGTCGTGGACACCGATACCGAGCGCGACCCGGGCGTAGGTGTTGGCCGTCCAAGACAGCGCCCACCGCCGCCACGGCCAATTTCGCACCGTGCCCCCCTCGACGTAGCGCGACCCGATGGCCAGGTCGGCTCCGGCGTCGACGGCGTCCAGCAGGCGGTGCAGCTGTTCGGGGGCGTGACTGCCGTCGGCGTCCATCTCGACGAGCACCGAATACTGCCGGCTCAAGCCCCAGGCGAAGCCGGCCAGGTAGGCCGCACCCAGACCATCCTTGGCGGTGCGGTGCATGACGTGCGTGCGACCGGGGTCGGCCGCCGCCAGCTCGTCGGCGAGCTGCCCGGTGCCGTCGGGGCTGCTGTCGTCGACGATGAGCAGGTGCACATCGGGGCACGCGTCCTTGAGTCGCCGGTGGATCACCGGCAGGTTCTCCCGCTCGTTGTAGGTCGGGATGATCACCAGGACGCGCTGGCTGGGAAGGTCGCCCGGGACCCGGGGTGCCGGCTTGCCGGTGGTCATGTAGCTCCTTTGTATTGCCCGAAATCAGGTCGGTCGCCCTCGTCGTGCGGGGTGTCGTTCGTCGACTCCCGGCCGCCATCCGGCGGACCTCCTGGCATTTTTTCCAAGCCGCCCTCGTCGGACTCGCTGTCTCGAGACGCCTCCGCGCTGCCCTCGTCGGCATGGGTATCTTCGGATTCGTCCCGACGCCCGGACCCGGGACGCACGGGACGCGGCGACCACCCATTGTGCCGTATCCCGGCCAGAATGGCCGCTCCGGCCGCCCCGACCAGGACCCATTGCACGATCGGGCCCCAGCGGGTTGCCGGCGTCAGCTTCGTTTTCAGACGCACCTGGATGTCTAAGTACGCGGGCTGGAAAAAGTCGGTCCGTACCAGCTCGGCGCCGTCCGGGGCGATCACCGCGCTGATGCCCGTCGTACCGGCGACCACGACGTAGCGGTCGTGCTCGACGGCCCTGACCTTGGCAAACGCCAGCTGCTGCTCACTCATCGCCTTGTTGAAGGTGGCGTTGTTGCTCGGCACCGCCAACAGCTGGGCGCCGTTCAAAACCGCCTTCCGGAGCGCACGGTCGAAGATCACCTCCCAGCAGGTGGCCACCCCGACCGGCACGCCGGCGATGTGCACGACGGCGCTGCTGGTGCCGGGCACCATATGGCCGGCCCGGTCGGCGTAACCGGAGAGGTGCTTGAAAAGCCACGGCATCGGTAGGTACTCGCCGAAGGGTTGCACAATCTGCTTGTCGTGGCGGTCGGCCGGTCCGGTAACCGGGTTCCACACGATGACCGTGTTGGTGTATGCGGGAGCCGACTGGGGGCGCCCGGGGACATCGAGGACGGTGCCGATGAGGATCGGCGCGCCGATCGCCGCGGCGGCTTCCGCGATCTGCTGCCCGGCGTCGGCGTTGACGAACGGGTCGATGTCCGACGAGTCCTCGGGCCAGATCACGAACTGGGGCTGTGGGGCGGCCCCCGCGCGCACGTCCTCGGCCAGGCGCAGCGTCTCCCGAACGTGGTTGTCCAACACCGCCCGGCGTTGCGCATTGAAGTCGAGACCCAGGCGAGGCACGTTGCCTTGCACGGCGGCGACCGTCACCGTGGGTTCGCCACCGGATCCCATGCCGGCGTGCCGCACCTGCGGCCACACGATGATGGCGGCAAGCAACACCAGGCAGATACACACACCCGGGAGCATGACGGCGGGGGCCGGCGGGCCGGCATGCTGTGCTCCCCTGACTTGGCCGGGGCCCGCGGCGCTCGGACCACGGTTACCGGCTTTCCACCACTTCACGATCTCCAGCTCGATGGCGGTGAGGCTGAATCCCACCAGCATCACCGCGGTGGACAGCAGCGCCACCCCGCCGAGCTGGACCAACGGCAGCAACGGGCCCTGCGCTTGGCCGAAAGCCACCGACCCCCAGGGAAAGCCCCCGAACGGCACGATCGACTTCAACCATTCCTGGGCCGCCCACAACACCGCGAACCAGATCGGCCAACCGGGCAGCCGCCGCACCACGACCGCGAACAGGCCGAAGAGCGCGGGGAACAACGCGCACGTGGTCGCCAGCGCCAGCCAGGGCATGGCGCCCACCAGGCTGCTGATCCAGGGCAGCAGCGGTACATAGAAGGCGAGTCCGAAGAGGAACCCGTAGCCCAGACCACCCGCCGGCGTCGTCGCGGGGCGCGTGAGCACCCAGGCCAGCACCGCGGCGGCGACGACGGCCGCCCACCACCAGTTCAGCGGGGGGAAGCTGGTGCATAGCAGCAGGCCACCCGCCGCGGCCAGCACCAACCGCGGCAGACGCGGCAGCAGCGCGGCCCGAGCGGCGGCGGGCAGCCGCGCGCTGGCCGCCGCGCCCAGCCGATGGGCCAGGCCCGGACCGTTGGGCTCGTCGGGGTGCGGCGAGTCGGCGGACCCGTCCTCGTGTGCCTCGACGCGAACCTCGACGGGGTCGTCATCGCGGTCGGATTCGGCTTCATCGCTGACGGGGTCGGTAGCGGGAGGCTTGGCCAGGGGCTTAGCCATGCCCTCCTCCGTCGGGCCGGCCTCGTCGTCCTCGGCGGGACGCTGCTCGCTTGGCAACGAATCCTCAACCATGGATCACAGCGCCCCGATGCACCGTTCGTCGGCAACGCGGTAACGCGTCGCCCGGGTCCACACGCGGCAGGGCAGGTACGCGGGAACGCGGATCGGTAGACCAGCGCTGGACCCCGTCGGGGGGCGCGCTGACCTCCAGGGTTTCGACGTCCCACACGGCGTAGGAGGCGGGCGCACCGGGCACCAGGGTGCCCGCCTTCCCGTCGCGGACACCAGCCGCTCGCCAGCCGCCGCGGGTGGCGGCGGTGAAGGCGGCCCGCGCCGAAACGGCGCTACCGGGGGTGCGGTGGTGGACCGCCGCGCGCACGCTTGCCCATGGGTCAAGGCCCGTCACCGGGGCGTCGGAACCTAGCGCGAGGGGCACGCCTTGGGATGCTAACAGCGCGAGCGGGTTGAGCCGACTGCCTCGTTGGGCGCCCAGCCGCCGAGCGTACATGCCGTCAGTGCCGCCCCACAGCGCATCAAAATTGGGCTGCACGCTGGCGATGACGCCCCATGCGCCTAGTTGCGCGGCCTGATCGGCCGTGACCATCTCCACGTGCTCCAGGCGGTGCCCGCAGCGGGCGACGGCCACCACCCCGAGGTCCGCGACGACCCGCTCGAAGGCCGCGATCACCGCCGACACCGCGGCATCGCCGATGACATGGAACCCGGCGGTCACCTCGGCCTCCGTGCATGCCCGCACGTGAGCCTCGGCGGCCTCGGTGTCCAGGTAGCAGGTGCCGACGCAGTCCGGGGCGTCGGTGTACGGCTCATGCAGCCAGGCGGTGCGCGACCCGAGTGCCCCGTCGACGAACAGGTCGCCGGCCAACCCGCGGGCTCCGGTCTGGTCCATGAGCGCGCGGGCCTCTGCGGGCGTAGTCACCGCCTCGCCCCAATAACCGATCACCTCGACCCCACGGACAGCACCGACAGCACCGACAGCACCGTCAAGGGCACGCACCGCCCGCCAGTCGTCCAGCCCGCCGATCTCGGGACCGGCGCATTCGTGCACCGCGACGATGCCGGCCGCGGCGGCCGCCCGCAGCGCCGCGGTCCGGGCTTCGGCCAGCTGCGCGGCGGTCAGCAGGTCGCGGGCGGCGGCCCGCACCAGGTGGTGGGCATCCCCGGCCAGCGGCCGTTCGGCGGTGAAACCGGCCGCCGCCGGCAATTGCGGTACCAGCCGTCGCAGCGCCGTGGACGCCAATGCGGAGTGGACGTCGACGCGAGCCAGGTAGGCGGGCCGGTCGCCGAGTATGCCGTCCAGGTCGCCGGTGCTCGGCGGGGCGTTCTCGGGCCACGACGATTCGTCCCAGCCGTGCCCCCACACCGGCTGGTCGGGGTGGGCGGCCGCGTAGTCGGCGACCATCTGCAGGCACTGCGCGCGGGAGGCCGCCCGGCGCAGGTCCAGCCCGCTGAGCGTCAGCCCGGTGGCGCTGACGTGGATGTGGCTGTCCACGAACCCCGGCGCCACGAAGCCGCCGGCCAGATCCTCGACATCGGCGCCCGGAAATTGGTCGCGCCCGACGTCATCGCTGCCCAGCCATACGACGACGTCACCGCGGACGGCCATGGCGGTGGCGTCCGGGTGGGTCGGGCTGTGCACGCGGCCGTTGACCAGCAGCGTCGTTGAGTCCGGCGATGATGCAGGCCGTGAAACGGCCTGAGGTGGGGGCACCTCCCGCTTGCGGGGGAAAGCCGGACAATTGTTATCGATATCGATCACAGGGCAAAACTATGGGGGCTGCGCCCAGGGGGATCAAATGGAGCCCGGCCGACCGCCCGCCGGGCGATTAGGCAGGGCGGGTGTCATCGACGTCGCAGACGTCGATGACCTCGCCGTCGATGTAGTCGCCACGGTCGCCATAGTCGCCATGGTCGCTCGAGTAGCCCCGAGCGGAAGCGGTAGCGAAAGCCGTCGCATAACTGGCCAACGGGACCCGCCTCCGCAAGCCGCGCGCCGCGACGGCGGCCAGGCCGGGGGCGGCGACCGAGCGTATCGGCGGCACCAGCAGCAACAGCCCCAGGGCGGTAGTGACCAGCCCGGGAACCATGACCAGGCCCATGGCCAGCGTGATCATCGCGCTATCGCTCGCCGTCGTGCGCCGTTCACTCAGACCGGACCGCAGCTGGCCAATCCGCTGGATGAGGTGCGAACCGGCCATCGGGGCCAAGATGCCCCAGCCGAGCAGGGAGGTCGCCAACAGCACCAGCAGAGTCCAGCCCCAGCCGACCGTCGAGACCAGCGCGAAGACCACCGCAATCTCGACGACGGCATAGATCAACAACAGCCGCGACACCATGACACGCCAACGTCTGCGGGCCGCGTCGGAGTTCCCCCGACGACGCCGTTCTCGGCTTCAGTTAGATGACGCTATGACCACGATTGAGATAAGCACCCCCGACGGGCCCATCGATGCGCTACTGAGCACTCCGGCGGGGGACGGCCCGTGGCCGGGTGTGGTGGTGATCCACGACGCGATCGGCTACGGCCCGGACAAGGAGTCGACGAACGACCGCGTCGCCCGGGCCGGCTATTTGGCGCTCACCCCGAACATGTATTCGCGCGGCGGTCGCATCCGCTGTATCAGCCGGGTCATGCGGGAGTTGATGACGCAGCGGGGCCGCGCCCTGGACGACCTTCTGGCCGCGCGCGCTCACCTGCTGGCCATGCCGGAGTGCTCCGGGCGGGTCGGCATCGCGGGGTTCTGCATGGGCGGCCAGTTCGCGCTGGTGATGTCGCCCAAGGGGTTTGCTGCCGCGGCGCCGTTCTATGGCACTCCCCTGCCCCGTCATCTCGACGAAACCCTGGACGGGGCGTGCCCCATCGTGGCCAGCTTCGGCGGCCGTGACCCGCTGGGCAGGGGCGCGCCGGAACGCCTGCGGGAAGCCACCGCGCGCAAGAACGTCACCGCCGACATCAAGGTCTACCCGGGCGTCGGGCACAGCTTCGCGAACGACCTGCCGGGCCAGCCGTTGCTGCGCATCGCGGGTTTCGGCCGCGACCAGGCCGCGACCGAGGATGCGTGGAGCCGCGTCTTCGCGTTCTTTGGCGAGCACCTGGCGGCCGGAGCAACCACGTAACGGCCGGTCGTCAAAAACTCCGAGTCAGAAGGCCGATCGGGGCTAGGATTTCGTCGCGGCCGGTCGGGTGAAGTGAGGGGGCGACGATGCGCGGATCGGCAATTCGGCGGACTCGTTGGATCGAGGCCGGGTTGGGATTTGTCGCGCTGGCGGGGCTGATCGGCGCGGTTTTCGCCGTCCTGCTTGGCCGCGACGATCCCCTGCCCAGCCGGCCAAACCAGGGCGCCGCTCCCCACACCGCTTCGGCGAGCGCGTTCAACCCCGGGGAGCAGCGGATCGTCGGGTTGTTGCCCCCGGGATACACCGCCGCTGCCTGCGCGCGGGCCACCGATCCCTTCCCGAACGCTGTCGCCAGCCTCGACTGCAGTCAAAACTCCGGCTCGCCGAATCCGACCTACGCGCGCTTCACCGTCTACGACGACCTCGATGCGCTGACGGACGACTTTCAAGAGACCGCCGACGGCATGGCGCTGTCGGCATGCCCGGGCGGGAACCCGTGGGGCCCGGGTACCTGGACACTCGGTTCGAACGCCGTCGGCGGCCAGATCGTGTGCGGCACGGTCGGCGATCGTCCCAACATCGCGTGGACCCGCGATGCTCAGCTGCTGCTTGCCACGGTCAACGGAGGCGCTGACCTGGGCAGCCTGTACCAATGGTGGCAGCGCTACGGCACCATAACCCAGCAGCAGTGAAAGCCCTAGACGACTGCGTTCAGCTTCTGCGACACGACGGTTGCGAACGTGTGGGTGTCGCCCGGCCACCGCGCCGACACATAGGTGCCGTCGTCGACGACAAACGCCGGCCGCGAATCGGTCGCGGTGTCGCGCGCCATCCCGGAAGACTTGAGCCACCGGTGCGGTGATCCTCGGGCGACATCGCGAAAATCCGCCGGATCCGCAAGGGCGCGAGTCACTTCCGACTGCACGGACATGTACCCGGCGGGCTGGCCGGGCTCTTCGGTGTAGGTCCGGTAGTAATCGGGATCCCAGAACCGGGTGATCCGGGTGAGCCGCCAGGCCAGGCGCTCCATGGCCCACGTCAACGCGGTGGTCTTGCGTCCGTACAGCACCGAGCGGCCCGTGCCGGGGTCGACGCTGCGCGCGGCGAGCAGCACACCGTGACAGATGGCGGCCACCAGCATCCCGCGGGCGAAGGCGTTCACGACGAGCCGGTGCAGTACCTCGCTGTCGATGTAGCTGCGCATTCCGCGGGCACGATGCCCGCCGGGCAACAGCAGCGCGTCGATTCCGTCCAGCGTGGCCCGATCCCAGCTGACCGGATGCGCGAACTCAGCCGAGCGCAGCATGTCGCGATAGGCGCGACGCCCGTCGCTGTTTGCGCGCAGCATCAGGCCGATCATCGGGATCGCACCCAGCACCGGCAGCGCGGACCAGACGTCCAGTCCGCGGCCGCTCACCATGACGTCGTCGGCCGCTCCGGGTGCGCCGCTTTCGGTGGCAAAGACCACCCGGTGACCGTTTCGGGTGAGCACGCGCCAACTGACCGCGACCTCGGTCGGATCGAAGTCGCGATCCGGGATCGGGATCAAGACCGTGCCCATCGGCTCAGTCGGTGGCCAGCCTGAGTTCGAGGCCGACGTTGTTGTGCATGCCGCCGCGCAACTTGCTGACGAAGTTGAACAGCTTGCCGATCAGGCCGTACCGCCTGCCGATCGCGTCGTAGATGGCCGGGTTCTGCGACGTGTCGAGGATGGCCGCGGCGCCCTCGACGGCCTCGCTGGTCGGTTGGCCACGCATCGTGCAGGTGGCCAGCGTGACTCGCGGGGTGTTGCGGATTCGCTTTACCTTCCACGACTTGCCCTCGGTGATGACGAGGAACCGGTCACCGCGCTCTCTGTCCAGGGCCGCCCAGATCGGAGTGGGCTTGGGCCTGCCGTCTTTGGTGAAGGTGGTCAGCAGGATGTATTGCGACTTGGCCAGGTCGGCGATGGTGGGTGTCACGCTGTCAACCTACCGCCGAGCGGATCCAACGTTGACATTCTCATTCACAGACTGCGATAGTCATCAGGCGTTAAACGAAAACAATGTTTTCACTTAAGGGCTTTGCAGCACCGATCGAAGCGGGGAAACGTGAGCGACCCGAAGAAGCCGCTGGCGTGGTTGCCGTTCTCGATCGCTGAGGCGGCGCTATCCGGGGATGCCGACACGGTCGAGTTGGCACAGGCGTGGTCGTACCTTTTGAACCGGCTCCGCGAAGCCGCGCAGGTCGTGGATTCGGACCCCGCGAGCCAAAATCGAGTCGATCTCGCCGCGGGTATGCGCCATCTCCTCGTGCTGCTTGCCGCGGGTATCGATGAGGTGTTGCGGTTCGATCCGGATCCGATCCTGTCGGTCCAACGCACCAGTACCGATGACATCCTGACCTGGGGAATGGAGTGTCCGGACTGCATTTACACCCGCGCCGTGCTGCGCGGCGGCCAGAGTTACCGGCTGTTCGGCAATCGCGGCACCGCCCGCTACGTCGGGCTGCAGACCATGAACGGCATCGCGGCGACGGCGAACGAACTGGTCGATGAACTCGAGGTGGATCGCGACGGGAACTTCGAGGTGGTGCTGTCAGCCTCGGAGCAGACGGGGCAAGCGGGCAATTGGATGCGCATCGACGGCGAACATCCCACGTTGACGGTGCGGCACTTCTTCTATAACTGGGAAACCGAGGTGGCATCGTCGTTGCGCATTGAGCCGCTCGGCGACGCGGTGGGGTCCACCAGCCGTCCGGCCGATCCGGACGTGGCGGTGTCGAGGCAGCTGGTTGCCCTCGGCGATTTCGTCCAGGACAACCTGGCGTTCTTCTTGCAGTTCGGTGCGGCGGCTCCGCCCAACGGATTTTTGCCACCGATCGACCGCACTGATATCGGAGCCGCCGCGGAGAACAGGCCGGTGATCGGCCGGTGGGAGCTGATCCTCGGGGAGGCTCTGATCGTCGAAGTGGAACCGCCGGAAGGCATTTACTGGAGCTTCTCCATCGGCAACCGGTGGTGGGAAACCATCCATTACGGGCGCCACCAATCCAGCCTGAACGCCCATCAGGCGGCGGTGGATTCCGACGGCCTCGTGCGTGTCGTGCTGTGTGGTGAGGACCCCGGGATCGCGAATTGGCTCGACACCGCCGGCCACAGCAACGGTCCCATCATCCTTCGCTGCGTGCGCACAAAAACGGCGCCGACTCCGAGGGCTCGAGTCGTGTCGTTCGACAATATCCACGCTGAATTGCCGTCTGACACCGCGATGGTCACCCCCGAACAGCGGTCATCTATCCTCGCGGCACGCCGTCGCGCCGTACGCGAAAGGTTCGGACGGTGACGTTCGATGCTGACGAGTTAGAGAACGGCGCTTGCGCCGCAACCGGTCTCGAGGACTTCGGTTCGTCTTACTATCGCGAGGGACTCGAACGCATCGTTGAAGCGCTGAACACCGAGGCGGACCTCGACGACATGGGCCGGATCATCCAGCACGCCACCATCAGCAACGCCCTGATCCAACGTCTCAAGATCGAGGACGCCTACGCTCAGCACCCCGAGATCGACGACCAGGTAGTCGGCGGACCCGTCTTCGTGATCGGATTACCCCGCACCGGGACCACCGCGCTCAGCCAACTGGTGGCTGCCGATCCGCAATTCCGGTCACTACGGATGTGGGAATCCCAAGCACCCACCCCGCCGCCGGAGACCGCCACCCAACACAGCGACCCGCGGATCGCCCAGGCCGAGGCCGGCCTAAAAATGCTGGATGACATGTTCCCGTTGATGAAAACGATGTACAACTCCGAGCCCACGGCCCCGACCGAATGCCAGGATCTGATGGGAATGAGTTTTCGCACCTTTCACTTCGACGGTGCCGTCCGCGCACCCGGATACCTGGCCTGGCTGATGGATTGCGACATGCGCGGGACGTACACGTTCCACCGGCGAGTGCTCAAGCTCTTGCAGTGGCACTGCCCACCAATATTGTGGCACCTCAAAACCCCCGTGCACATGTTCGCGCTGGACGCGCTGGTCGAGGCCTATCCGAACGCCAAATTCCTCTGGAGCCACCGCGATCCGGCTAAAGTGATGGCCTCGGTTTGCAGCCTTATCCAGTACGTGCGCAGCTGGAGCAGCGACCGCAACGATGCCAGGGAACTCGGCGCAGAGCAGGTCGAAAGCTGGGTTGAAGGTATCCGGCGGGCGATGGATTTCCGCAACCGGAAGGGCGACGAGCGATTCGCCGACGTATCCTTCGCCGATTTACAAAATGATCCGGTACGCACACTGCAAACCAGTTACGAGTCCCTGGGTTTGACCTTCACCGATGCCACTTTGCATTCGGTCACGAAATGGGCGGAGGGACATCGCCCGGGCTCACGCGGCACCCACGAATATGACCTGGCCGACTACGGCCTGACACCCGAAGGTGTTCGCGAGCGGTTCGCGGACTACCTCGCCGCCTACGATGCGACCGCCTGACCCCGTGGGTGCTCGTCGCACGCGGCGACGCGACAAACTGGGTCCAGACGCAACCGTGCGCCGCGAGATCCTGGCCGCCGCGTCAACAATTCTGCGGGAGCAAGGGGTTCGGGGGCTCAGCATCGCCGCGGTTCTCGAACGAGCCGCATTGGGCACCCGCGCGTTCTATCGGCATTTCGACTCCAAGGATCAACTGGTGGCCGCACTCTTCCTTGAGATGGCGCACGCAGAGGAACGGCGACTACGGCGCCGAATGGCTTCTGCCACCACAGAGATCGACGCGGTAGCGGCGTGGATCGATGGACGACTCGACTTGGCCTTCGACGACAACATCAAATCCGATTTGCGCCACGTGTCGCTGGAGGCTCAATCGCAGATGTTCGCCTCCCCCAATCTGGTGATGCCCGCGTACGCCCAGCTGCTCAAGCCGCTCAGTGACGCTCTGCAACGCGGCCTGCAACACGGAGAATTCCATCACATCGATCCGGTGACCGACGCGCAGGCCATCCAAGCCGTGGTGTGGGCGGGCATCGAGAGGCAGTGGGCGACCGGCGATTGTGACCGCGACACTGTCCGACAACGCGCGCTCCGTTTCTGCTTGGGCGGCCTTGGCGTGGCCGCCCACACAGAAACGTAGCGATCAACCGGGTTTCGCCTTAAGTAATCACACACCAACCAGAGGGAGACGTCGATGGACCTGGGTTTCACCGGATCGACGGCCGTGGTCACGGGCGGCAGCAAGGGTATGGGGCTGGCTATCGCCGAAACCCTTGCGGCCGAAGGAGCCAGCGTGGCGGTGATGGCGAGAGGCCGGGGAGCGCTCGATGCCGCCGTGACATCGCTGCGCGAAGCGGGCGCTCCGGATGCCGTGGGGATCAGCGTGGATATGGCCGATGCTGAGTCCATCGCTGCTGGCTTCGCTGCGGTCTCGGAGCGGTGGGGGCAACTCAATAGCCTCGTCCACACGATTGGACCGGGCGACGGCTATTTCGAGCAGATGGACGACACGCAATGGGGCGACGCGTTCGCGCTCGGCACGATGTCGGCTGTGCGATCGATCCGTGCCTCGTTGCCGTTGTTGCGCTCCGCGGATTGGGCCCGCATTGTGACGCTGTCCGCGCACTCCATTCAGCGGCAGAACCCGCGCATCGTTGCCTACACGGCGTCGAAGGCGGCATTGGCCAGCGTCACCAAGAACTTATCGAAAAGCCTTGCCAAGGATGGCATTCTAGTTAACTGCGTGTGCCCCGGAACAATCGTGACCGCGAGCTTCACCGAAGTGCTCAAAGACATCCTCGCGGCCGATGGCCTCGACGCCGCTGATCCGGTCGATGTCATGACCTGGATCAACAACAATTTTCACCAGCCCTGCGACCTCGGTCGCGCCGGACTTCCCGAAGAGGTCGCTTCCCTTACCGCCTACCTGGCGTCACGACGAAATGGTTATGTCACCGGCGCCACGGTCAACGTGGACGGCGGGTCGGACTTCATCTGACACCCCGTCAGCCCTCCAGGTCGCCCTCGGATTCCAGCAGCGCCTGACGCAGCCCGTCCAGCGTTTCGGGTTGCGGTTGCGCCCACATGCCGCGCCCGGCCGCCTCCAGCAACCGTTCGGCCATGCCGTGCAGCGCCCACGGGTTGGACTCCGCCATGAACTTGCGGTTCTCGGGGTCCAGCACGTAGCGCTCGGTCAGTTGTTCGTACATCCAGTCGGCCATCACCCCGGCGGTCGCGTCATAACCGAACAGATAGTCGACGGTGGCCGCCATCTCGAAGGCACCCTTGTAGCCGTGCCGGCGCATCGCCGCCATCCAGCGCGGGTTGACCACGCGGGCGCGAAACACCCGGGTGGTCTCCTCCGACAGGGTGCGGGTGCGGATCGCGTCGGGCCTGGTGTTGTCGCCGATGTAGGCGGCGGGTGCTTGTCCGGTGAGCGCCCGCACGGTGGCCACCATGCCGCCGTGGTACTGGAAGTAGTCGTCGGAGTCGGCGATGTCGTGTTCGCGGGTGTCGGTGTTCTTGGCGGCCACCGCGATGCGCCGGTACTGGCGGTTCATGTCGTCGACGGCCTCGCGGCCGTCCAGGTCGCGACCGTAGGCGAACCCGCCCCATGCGGTGTACACCGCCGCCAGATCCGCGTCGTCACGCCAGTTGCGGCTGTCGATCAGCTGCAGCAGCCCGGCGCCGTAGGTCCCCGGCTTGGACCCGAAAATTCTTGTGGTGGAACGCCTTTGGTCGCCGTGCTGGGCCAGGTCAGCCTGGGCGTGGGCGCGCACGTAGTTGTCGTCGGCGGGCTCGTCGAGGCCGGCGACCAGCCGGACCGCGTCGTCGAGCATGGTGACCACGTGCGGGAAGGCGTCGCGGAAGAAGCCGGAGATGCGAACGGTGACGTCGATGCGCGGGCGGCCCAGCTCGGGCAGCGGGATCGCCGTGAGGTCGACGACCCGACGCGACGCGTCGTCCCAGACGGGACGAACCCCCAGCAGGGCAAGGACCTCGGCGATGTCGTCGCCGGCGGTGCGCATGGCCGAGGTTCCCCATACCGACAGGCCCACCGATTGCGGCCAGCGTCCGTGGTCGTTGCGGTAGCGGGTTAGCAGCGAATCCGCCAGCGCCACACCGGCTTCCCAGGCCAGGCGGGACGGCACGGCCTTGGGGTCGACGGAGTAGAAGTTGCGTCCGGTCGGCAACACGTTGACCAGGCCGCGTAGCGGCGACCCCGACGGGCCGGACGG
This sequence comes from uncultured Actinomycetota bacterium, assembly GCA_963785625.1. Classification (GTDB taxonomy): domain Bacteria; phylum Actinomycetota; class Actinomycetes; order Mycobacteriales; family Mycobacteriaceae; genus Mycobacterium. The sequence continues at coordinate 534,355 of CAWAWC010000008.1, forward strand.
AATGAAATGGCCGTCCAAGGCACGGAGCACCTGATCGATTTCGGCGGCGCTACCGGCCAGCCTGGGCACCACTTCGGTGGCCGCGAACCGCAAAACTCGCGCCACCTCCGGGTTGTCGGTGAGTCGCTCGGCGGCGTCGGCGTCCCACCCGGTGGCCTGCAGCGCGGCGACCAGTCCGCGGGCCGCGGCCTCGGCGCTATCGACCGACGACCGCTCGTCGGTGCCGTCCTCGGCCAGGCCCAGCGCCTGCCGCAGGCCCGGCAGGACGTGCTCGCCGCCGAAAAGTTGGCGCGCCCGCAGGATCGCCAGCACGAGGTCGAGTTCGGCTTCGCCCGTTGGCTTTTGCCCCAGGATGTGCAACCCGTCACGAATCTGGACGTCCTTGATCTCGCACAGCCACCCGTCGACGTGCAGCAGCAGGTCGTCGAAGGAATCCTCGGCCGGACGTTCGGTCAGCCCCAGGTCGTGGTCCATCTTGGCGGCCCGGATCAGAGTCCAGATCTGCTGGCGGATCGCGGGCAGCTTGCCGGGATCCAGCGCGGCCACGCTGGCGTGCTCGTCGAGTAACTGCTCCAGGCGGGCGATGTCGCCATAGGTTTCGGCGCGCGCCATCGGCGGGATGAGATGGTCGACGAGCACCGCGTGCGCCCGTCTCTTGGCCTGGGTGCCCTCGCCGGGGTCGTTAACCAGGAAGGGGTAGATCATCGGCAGGTTGCCCAGCGCGGCGTCGGATCCGCAGGCCGCCGACATGCCCAGCGTCTTGCCCGGCAGCCATTCCAGGTTGCCGTGCTTCCCGAGGTGCACTATTGCGTGACACCCGAATCCTGCGTCCAGCCAGTGATAGGCGGCCAGGTAATGGTGACTGGGCGGCAGGTCGGGGTCGTGGTAGATGGCGACCGGGTTTTCCCCGAACCCGCGGGGCGGCTGCACCATCAGGATGAGGTTGCCCGCTTGCATTGCGGAGACGACGATTTCGCCGTCGGGGTCGCGGGCGCGGTCGACGAACAGCTCTCCTGGCGGCGGTCCCCAATGCCGTGTCACCACGTCGGTCAGTTCGGCGGGCAGCGTGGCGAACCAGTCGCGATAGTCCTTGGCGCGCAACCGGATCGGGTTGCCGGCGAGCTGCCCTTCGGTGAGCCAGTCGGGGTCTTGTCCGCCGCGTTCGATCAGCGCATGAATCAGCGCGTCCCCGTCGTTGGATTCGACACCGGGCAGATCGCCGACCCGATACCCGTGATCGCGCATCGCCCGCAGCAGCGCGACCGCGCTGGCCGGGGTGTCCAGCCCCACCGCGTTGCCGATGCGGGCGTGCTTGGTGGGGTAGGCCGAGAACACCAGGGCCACCCGCTTGTCGGCCGGCGCGACGTACCTCAGTTGTGCGTGCCGGACGGCCAGGCCCGCGACTCGCGCACAGCGTTCCGGGTCGGCGACATAGGAGATGAGCCCGTCGTCGTCGATTTCCTTGAACGAGAACGGAACCGTGATGATGCGGCCGTCGAACTCGGGCACCGCCACCTGAGTGGCCACGTCGAGCGGGCTGAGGCCGTCGTCGTTGTCGATCCACTGGGCGCGGGGGCTGGTCAGGCACAGGCCCTGCAGGATCGGAACGTCCAGGGCGGCCAGGTGTTCGACGTTCCAGCTGTCGTCATCGCCGCCGGCCGTCACGGTCGCCGGCTTCAGGCCCCCGGCGGCCAGCACGGTGACCACCATGGCGTCGGCATCGGCGAGCCGCGCCAGCAGCTCGGGCTCCGCGGTGCGCAGCGACGCGCAGTACACGGGCAGCGGCCGCCCACCGGCGTCTTCGATGGCCCGGCAGAGCGACTCGATGTAGGCGGTGTTACCGGCCAGCTGCTGCGCGCGGTAGTACAGCACCGCGATCGTCGGACCGTCGGCGTCCCCGGCCTCGGGACGCTCTAGCTCGCCCCAGGTCGGCGTCACCTCGGGCGGTGCGAACCCGAAGCCGGTCATCAGCACGGTGTCCGACAGGAAGCTGTGCAGGTGACGCAGGTTGCCCACGCCGCCGTGGGCCAGGTAGACGTGCGCCTGCACCGCGATGCCGGCCGCGGTCGTGGACAGGCCGGTCAACTCGGCGTCGGCGGCCTGCTCGCCGCTGACGAGCACCGTGGGGACACCGGTGGCGAGCACCGTGTCGATGCCGCTCTGCCAGGCGCGGTAGCCGCCGAGGATGCGCACCACCACGATCGAAGCGTCAGCCAGCAGGCCGGGCAGCTCGTCCTCTAGCAGGCGCGACGGGTTGGCCCACCGATAGTTCTTTCCGCTGGACCGGGCGCTTATCAGGTCCGTGTCGGACGTCGACAGCAGCAGGATCGTCGGCTCAGCCACCCCTCATTCGTACCGCAGCGTCGCCGCGATCCGCGCGGCGACCTCGCCGGCCAACTTCAGTGTCTGTTCGGTCTGCCCCGGCCCGTAGCGGTCCGCGACGGGGTCGTGGTCGGCGCCGGCGATCGACCCGTGATCGGCCGCCAGCTCCACCAGATCCACCGGCCAGCCGATCTTGTTGAGGGTTGCGGCGAAGTCTCTGCTGGCCGCCAACCGGTACGACGTCGTCTTGCAGGCCGTGCAGCAATGTGAACGGCGACCCGACGTGGTCGGCGGACAGCCGGTCACCAGTCGACCGGAAACGGGGTCGGGGGCCATGAAAGCGCCGGCCAGGCACACCGTGTGCCTGAGCGCAACGTCGATGCGCGCCGCCTCGATCGTCAGTCCCGCCGCGGCAACCCCACCCAAGGACCACCATACGAGCACGATGCCCTCGGCGCGCTCGCGGGTGAAGTCGAGCGATCGCAACAGGTCCGCGCGCCCGCCGTCGTCGGCATGGGAGTTCCAGTCCGGCGCCACCACCGCGAGCCCGTGGTTGGCCCGCGCCGAACGTGTACTCAGGGCGAAAAACTCGCCGGAATCTCGCAGTGGGTGCACGCTCGGCGCAGCAGGGGGTGTCAGGCGGTGCGCACGTCGAAGTCGGCGAGTTCAGGTTTGCTTAAGAGTTCGTGGTGGGTCTCCGGTGTCCACGGGAACAGCTCGGGCAGACCGTCTTTGCCGAGGTACCAGCTGTTGCAGCCGCTGACCCAGATCGTCTGCGGCATCGCCGCTTTCATGTCCTCGTTGTATTGCTTGGTGGCCGCTTCGGTCGGTGCGGCGGCGCGCACGCGGCCGGACCGTAGCTGCTCGATCCACCACATCACGTAGTTGGCCTGATCCTCGGCTATCGGAATCAGAGACTGGTTGCCGATCGGCGAATGCGGGCCCATGAGCGTGAACATGTTGGGGAATCCCGGCACCGCGATAGACCGGTAGGCCATCGGGCCGTCGGCCCATGCCTCGTCCAGGGTGAGCCCACCCGCGCCGATCACCTCAAGCGGACGCACGTAGGCCCGCGCGTCGAATCCGGTGGCAAAGACCAGCAAGTCCAGTTCGTGCAGGGTGCCATCGGCGGTGACGACGCCGCGGGGCTCGATGTGGTCGATCGGTTCGGTAATGACTTCGACGCCGGGCTTTTGCACGGAACGGTAGAAATACGCGGCCATGACTTGCCGCTTGCACATTGGTTCGTACTTCGGGGTGAGCTTGGCTCGCAGTTCCGGGTCCCTCACCGAGAGCCGCAGATTCCACCGACACTCGGCCTGAGCCAGACGCCGCTGCCAGCCCGGGCGGATCGGGGCACGGCCGAAGACGTACCGGAAGAGCGACCCCCAGAAGCGATAGGGCAGACCATTCAAAGCCGGCCACCGGGATAGCGCCGCCTGGGTTAGCTTTGAGTAACGAGGGTTCGGCAATGGATAGATCCACTGCGCGGTGCGCTGGAAGATTGTGAGCTGCCGGACCTTGCCGCCGATTTCCGCTGTGATCTGTACGCCTGTTGAGCCAGTGCCGATCAAACCGATCCGCTTGTCCGGCAGAGACACCGAGTGGTCCCACCGCGAGGAATGGAAGCTGGGACCGGCGAACGTTTCTCGCCCCGGAATCTCCGGATAACGAGGCACCCGCAGAACTCCGGTGGCGGTGACGAGGACGTCGAACGTCTCCTCCCCATCATCGGTGGTGAGCCGCCACTTTCCAGCGTCATACCGGGCACGGGTGACGTTGGAGCCGAATCGGATGTGCGGACGAATGCCACGGTCCTCGGCTACCTGCTGAAAATAGGCCTGTATCTCCGGACCAGGCGGCAACCAGTGCGACCAATTCGGGTTCGGTCGGAACGAGTAGGAGTAGTAGCGCGACGGAACGTCGCAGGTAAGACCGGGATAGGTGTTGTCGCGCCAGGTGCCTCCGACGTCGTCGGCCTTCTCGAAGATGGTGAACGAGTCGATGCCGGCGTCCTGCAGCTTGGCTGCCATGCACAGACCTGACATCCCGGCGCCGATTATCGCGACCCTCACCGAGCGCTCCTGAGCCATGACGATAACCCCTTTCGCTGGCCTGCACGTTACGCCGATCGCTCGGCGTAACGTGCAGGTCCCACTAACTAATGGGTCTAGCCGGCCGCCACCCGCTTCGAGCCGAAAACGCGTTCCTGCATGGCGGTGTCCCCGAACGAGAGTGCGTTGACGACCTTGCCGTTGCCGAACGTGTACACATCCGCTTCCTGGGAGGTCTCGCCTGCGACGGTCACTTCGGCCAGGACCATGACGACATCACCGTCGGCGAGGAAACGCTTGGCCTCGACCTGGGCCGCCTTCTCCCCCAGCCGCAGGAGCAGCTCGGTGATCTCGGCCTTACCTCGGTATGTGCCACCAAGCATGCTCTCGCCGTTGACAGTCCATTCAGCGGAGTCGTCGAAGACGCTCAAGGCCGCTTCCAGGTCGCCCGCCCCGAAAGCGTCGTAGCCCTTCTTCGTTGCCTCGATGTTCTGGTTTGACATCTCAATTCCCTTCCTTCCGTTGTGAATTACTGGCATTCCGCCGGGTTGCGGAACCCTTCCGTCGCAACGGCAACGAAACGTCCGCCGAACCCCTCGTCGACAGACTGCGCGTCCGTCGGTCGGCGGTGCTGTGCCTGCATGACGCGAAGCAGGATGGAAGGGCGGAGCAATCGACTTGGCGGGTCGATCATCGCGGTAACTCTCATGAACTGCCCGGCGACGACAGGGTCGGATTCGGTTGCGGTCATCACCCGGTCGAGGCAGGCGTTGCTGATTCGCATCCACATCGGTCGCGGTCCTTCCACTTCCGGGAGCGCCAAGTCGGAGCCCACGGCCGTCTGCCAGGCCACCCTGACGTTTTTCGCGGCAATGCGGGTGAAGCGTCGCGTCAGCCCGCGTTCCCCGCCGCGCAGACAGTCACGCAGCACGGTCGCCTCGATCGCCGCTATCGTCATGCCTTGCCCATAGATGGGGTTGAAACTGCAGACCGCGTCGCCAACGACCAAGAAACCGTCGGGTAGTCGGCGCATCTTGTCGTAGCGCCGCCAGCGGTTCGATGGGACGCGATGGTGGATGACGTCGGCGAGGGGTTCGGCCGTTTTGAGTGCTTCCGGCACGTGTGCTGGCGCCAATTCAGCTGCATATTTGATGATTTCGGCGCGATCACGGGGTGGCTCGATGCCCGCCATGGTGCCGGCTCCGATCATCCAAGAGTCGTTTTCATACTCGATCATCGCGAACATCTTCGGCCGCCCTGGCTTCGGGAATAGGGCGATCATGTGTTCTTTGATCAACCCTGGCGCAATGCGCACCAGCTGACAGGCGTAGGCGAGTTGCACCGTCACCTCGTCCTCCCGGGGACGCGCGTAACCGAGTTGCTCCAGGAAGACCGGCGTTCGCGATCCGCGGCCAGTCGCGTCGATAACGAGATCCGCCGTCAGCGTTGTGTCGCGGTCGGTGGCGCGATCCACCACCCGTGCCCCGGTGACACGGTCACGATCCGGCGTCGCCGTCAGGCCGACCACGTCATGACCTTCGAGGAACGCCACGTTGCCAATCGCTTGCACCCGTTGGCGCACATTCCATTCGAGGACCGGACGGCTTGGAGAGAAGATTCGCGGTGCGCTCGCCGAGGTCCCTGACCGTACCATTTGGTGTCCCCCGAATGACCAGCACAACTTCGTGAAGTCCCCGTCATCCCAGCTCGTGACGCCCTGAGCCCTAAGGTCGTCGCGGAATCCGGGAAAGAACTCATCGAGGATTTGTGTTAGCCGGGCAAGGCAGGCGTGGATCAGCCGACCCTGCGGCACCCCGCGCCGGTTCACGGGATCGAGCGGCAAGATGTCGCGCTCGACCACGGTCACCCGCTCGTAGAAGTCGGACAACACGCGAGCGGCCAGCAGACCGCCCATACTCGCGCCAAGCACCAAGGCATGATCGCCGCGTTTCGCCATCGTGCACCCCTCACCTCGCTGGACTGGCTGCCCGAAGTGTCCGGCGCGGCGCGCGTGGGCAACTAGAGTAGGCGACTACTCCATTTTTCGGCGCCTGCAGTCGGCGGCGCTGCCGTCCAAGTTCGCCGACCCGTACCGTGGACACGTGGCCGGAGCCCATGACACCGACGCGTGCCCGGGTGCGCTGCAGGTGCACCAGGCCGCGGACGGCGCCCTGGCGCGGGTGCGCTACCCGGCGGCATGATCACCGCCGCCCAGCTGGCGACGCTGGCCCACGTCTCGAACGAGTTCGGCTCGGGGACGCTGGAGCTGACCGCCCGCGGCAACCTGCAGCTGCGCGGGATCACCGACGTGACCGCCGTTGCCGAGGAGATCGGCCCCCTGCTCAAGCAAGCCGGGGTGTTGCCGTCGGTGACGCACGAGCGGGTGCGAAATATCGTCGCCTCGCCGCTGTCCGGCCGGGCCGGCCGGCACCGCGACGTGCGGCCGTGGGTCGGCGAGCTGGACGCGGCGATCTGCGCCGATCCCACCCTCGCGGAATTGGGTGGCAGGTTCTGGTTCAGCCTCGACGACGGACGCGCCGACGTCTCCGGACTGCGCGCCGATGTCGGCGTGCATGTGCTCGACGACGGCTGCGCGCTGCTGCTCGCCGGGCACGACACCGGTGTCCGGCTGGCCGCGAGCGAGGTCATCGAGACGCTCGTCCTCGTCGCGACGCGCTTCCTCCAGGCCCGTGGAAGCGCCTGGCGCGTCAACGAATTGGACGACATTGCAGGCCTGCTCCCGGGTGCCGAATTGAGTGCCGCACCCTTTCCTGCGGTCACCAAGGGGCCAGTCGGTTGGATACCGCAGGAGGACGGGCGCGTCGCGCTGGGCGCCGCGCTGCCGCTGGGCGTGCTGCCCGCGCGCGTGGCCGAATACCTGGCCTCGATTGGGTCCGCTGTTGAGGCCCCCATGGTGATCACCCCCTGGCGGTCGGTTCTGTTGTGCGATCTCGACGAGGCCGTCGCCGATACCGCACTGCGGGTACTGGCGCCGCTGGGCTTGGTGTTCGACGAGAACTCCGCCTGGCTGGACGTCAGCGCGTGCACCGGCAGCCCCGGATGCGCGCACTCGGCCGCCGATGTCCGCGCGGACGCTGCGTCATCGCTTGGGGGTGATGCCGGTGTGCACCGCCATTTCGTGGGCTGCGAGCGCGCCTGCGGCAGCCCGCCCGCCGGTGAAGTGCTGGTCGCGACCGGCGACGGGTACCGACTGCTGAGGGCCCGTGGCGATCGCCAGCGCGGCGAAGCCGGGCGCAGCGGGTCGCCACTGAGCAGGCGTTTAGGGTGAGCGAGTGCTCGACTACATCCGCGACGCGGGCGAGATCTATCGCCAGTCGTTCGCGGCCATCCGCGCCGAAGCCGATCTGACGCGCTTCCCCGATGACGTCGCACGCGTCGTCGTGCGGTTCATCCACAGCTGCGGACAGGTCGACGTCGCCGAACACGTCGCCTACACCGACGACGTCGTCGCGCGGGCCGGAGCCGCCCTGCGCGGCGGTGCTCCCGTGCTGTGCGACTCGTCGATGGTGGCCGCCGGGATCACCAAAACGCGGCTGCCCGCCGACAACGAGGTGGTGTCGCTGGTGGCCGACCCACGCGCGGCCGAACTGGCGGCTCGCCGCCACACCACCCGGTCGGCGGCCGGCGTGGAGCTGTGGGCCGACCGGCTGCCCGGCGCGGTGCTGGCCATCGGGAACGCGCCGACCGCGCTGTTCCGGCTGCTCGAGCTGGTAGACGAAGGGGTCGCGCCGCCGGTCGCGGTGCTGGGTGGCCCGGTCGGCTTCGTAGGGTCGGCACAGTCGAAACAGGAACTCATCGAGCGTCCGCGCGGGATGTCCTACCTGGTGGTGCGGGGCCGCCGCGGCGGTAGCGCCATGGCCGCCGCAGCGGTCAACGCGATCGCGAGCGACGCGGAATGACCACCCGGGGCACGCTGTGGGGAGTCGGCTTGGGGCCGGGCGACCCGGAGTTGGTGACCGTCAAGGCGGCCCGGGTGATCGGCGAGGCGGACGTGGTCGCCTATCACAGCGCCCGGCACGGCCGCAGCATCGCCCGCGGCATCGCCGAGCCTTATCTGCGGCCCGGCCAGATCGAGGAACACCTGGTCTATCCGGTGACCACCGAGGGCACCGATCATCCCGGCGGCTACGCCGGTGCGCTCGAGGACTTCTACGTCGAGGCCACCAGGCGCATCGGTGCACACCTCGACGCCGGGCGCGACGTGGCATTGCTCGCCGAGGGCGACCCGCTCTTCTACAGCTCGTATATGCATCTGCACACCCGGCTGACGGAACGGTTCAACGCCGTCATCGTGCCGGGGGTGACGTCGGTGAGCGCCGCCTCGGCGGCCATCGCAGCACCGCTGGTGGCCGGCGACGAGGTGCTGTCGGTGCTACCCGGGACCCTGCCGGTCGCCGAGCTGACCCGGCGGTTGGCCGACGCGGACGCCGCCGTGATCCTCAAGCTGGGCCGCTCGTATCGCGCGGTGCGTGAGGCGCTTTCGGCGTCCGGGCAACTCGAGGACGCCTTCTACGTCGAGCGGGCCAGCACGGCCGGGCAACGCATCCTGCCCGCCGCGGAGGTCGACGAGAACAGCGTGCCGTACTTCTCGCTGGTCATGCGACCGGGCGGGCGTCGGCTCACACCGCAGTCAGCGCCGGCCGGCTCCGTCGCGGTGGTCGGCCTGGGCCCCGGCGACAGCGAGTGGATGACACCACAGAGCCGGCGCGAGCTGGCCGCCGCGACCGACCTGATCGGCTACCACGGCTACCTGGACCGCGTCCCCGCCCGCGCCGGTCAGCGCCGCCACCCCAGCGACAACTCCGACGAACCCGCCCGCGCCCGGCTGGCCTGCGCGCTGGCCGAGCAGGGGCACGCGGTCGCGGTGGTGTCATCGGGTGATCCGGGGGTGTTCGCGATGGCCACCGCCGTTCTGGAGGAGGCCAAACAGTGGCCGGGAGTGCAGGTTCGGGTGATTCCGGCGATGACCGCCGCGCAGGCGGTCGCCAGCCGGGTGGGAGCTCCGTTGGGCCATGACTACGCGGTGATCTCGCTGTCCGATCGGCTCAAACCGTGGGAGGTTATCTCGGCGCGGCTGGCCGCCGCCGCCGCCGCCGATCTGGTGCTGGCCGTTTACAACCCGGCTTCGAAGACGCGGACCTGGCAGGTGGGTGCGATGCGCGACATACTGCTGGCCCACCGCGAACCGGGCACGCCGGTGGTGATCGGCCGTAACGTGTCCGGGCCCGACGAAGAGATCAGGGTGGTGCGCCTGGCCGATCTCGACCCCGCAGACATCGACATGCGCTGCCTGCTGATCGTCGGATCGTCGCAAACACAATGGTACGCAGACGATTCCGGTGATCGTGTGTTCACGCCTCGGCATTACCCGACATGACCCGAGAACCGACAACGCCCGAAGTCGCATCGTCAGTCATGGATTCCTCACCCTTGTGCCGGTGAGCGCCCGTACCAACCACCCGCTGGGGCCTGGTTACCGCGTCCGCCTCCTCGCCCAGCAGAAGGGAACGGACGAGCTGACGCGGACCGAAGGGGCGAAGCATGTAACTGGCCGGCCGTGGGCGCACTTTCAGCGGCCACCAGAACCAGCGTCCGAGCAGTGCGGCGATCGACGGCGTCATGAACGAGCGCACGATCAGGGTGTCGAACAGCAGGCCCAGGCCGATCGTGGTGCCGGCCTGGCCAATCGAGCGCAGATCACTGGCAGCCATCGACATCATGGTGAAGGCGAACACGAGGCCCGCCGAGGTGACCACCCCGCCGGTCTCGCCCATGGACCGAATGATGCCGGTCCTCAATCCGGCGCCGATTTCCTCCTGGAACCGCGACACCAGCAGCAGGTTGTAGTCGGAACCGACGGCGAGAAGGATGATCAGCCCGAACACCGGCGCGATCCAGTTCAGATCCAGACCCAAAATGTGTTGCCAGACAAGGACGGACAGCCCGAACGCGGCGCCCAGCGATAGCAGGACCGTACCGACGATCACCAGCGACGCGACCAGCGCGCGGGTGATGATCAGCATCACCACGAAGATCAGCGTCAGCGCCGCGATTCCCACGATCAGCAGGTCGTACTGGGAGCCCGACTGGATATCGCGGTAGATGGCCGCCGTCCCGGCGAGGTAGAACTTCGCGTCAGTCAGGGTGGTCCCCTTGACCGCCTGATGCGCAGCGGCCAGTTCCGGCTTGACCGCGGAAATGCCCGCCGGAGTTGCCGGGTCCGCGTCGTGGGTGATGATGAAGCGTGCGGCCTTGCCATCCGGTGACAGGAAGAGTTTCAGACCGCGCTGGAAGTCGGGATTTTGGAAGGCTTCCGGCGGCAGGTAGAAGTAGTCGCCGCTCTTGGAGGCGTCGAAGGCCTGACCCATCGCGCTGGCCGTATCGGTCATCTGGGCCATCTGCGTGACCAAACCGGAGAAGCTGCTGTGCATCGTGAGCAGGGTCCCCTGCATGGATTTGGCGACGGCGATGATCGGCGGGAACTCGGCGACCATTTGCGGCATGATCGAGTCGATGTTGTTCATGTCTTTGATCAGCGTGCTCATGTTGTCACTGAACTTGTCCACACCGTCGATCGCCTCGAAGACCGACTTCGTCGCCCAGCAGACCGGGATGTTGAAACAGTGCTGTTCCCAATACAAATAGCTGCGCAGCGGGCGTGCGAAATCGTCGAAGTCCGCCAGATGGTCTCTCATCTCGTCCAGCGTGGCTTGCATATCGTGCATGTCGCCGACCATGTGGTGAGTCCTGCTGCTCATCTGCCCCACCAGAGCCTGCATGCGCTCCATGGAGCCGATCATGGCGCCGAGGTCGTCGCTCATCTTCAGCATGTCGGCCGTCCGGTCCTTCATGAACTGGAGGTTCTCCTGGATCGGAATCGATTGAGCACTGATCTGGAACGGTATCGACGTGTGCTCGATCGGCCCGCCCAGTGGCCGGGTGATGCTTTGCACCATCGCGATTCCCGGCGACCGGAAGACGTCCTTGGCGAGCCTGTCCAGGATGATCATGTCGCCGGTGTTCCGCATGTCGTGATCACTCTCGATCATGAGGATATCGGGATTCATTGTGGCGGCACTGAAATGGCGCTCTGCGGCTTCGTATCCGACGTTCGACGGGAGGTCGCGGGGAATGTAGAAGCGGTCGTTGAAGCTGAGCTTGATGCTCGGCATGATCAGGATCCCGACGAGGGTGATCAGCAGCGACGCCACGAAGATCGGCCCGGGCCAGCGGACGGTGGCGGTCCCCATGCGCCGCCACCCCCGCGTCTTGATCATCCGTTTGGGGTCAAGCAGACCGAAACGAGTGGCCACGGCGACGACGGCCGGTGCTGCGGTCAGCGCACCGGCGACGACGACGATCAGCCCCAGAGCGGACGGAATACCCAGCGCCTTGAAGTACGACAGCCGCGCCAAGTGGAGGCATAAAGTGGCTCCGGCAATCGTCAACCCCGAGCCCAGGATGATATGGAATGTCCCGCGGAACATGGTGTAGTAGGCCGCTTCCCGGTCTTGCCCCGCCTGACGAGCCTCCTGGTAGCGACCGATGAGAAAAATCGCGTAGTCGGTTCCCGCCGCGATCGCCAACGAGGACAACATGGCGACGACGAACGTCGAGAACCCCAGCAGGTCGTAGTTGCCGAGAATCGCGACCAGCCCTCTGGCCGTGCCCATCTCGAAACCAACCATGACGAGAACGAGAAGGACCGTGCTGACGGAACGATAGGCCAGGAAGAGCATGATCATGATGACGACGCCCGTCACGCCCATCATCGTGAACATGCTCTTATCGGCGGCTTCGTTCATGTCCGTTGTCAGCGGTGCCGGACCGGTGACGTAGACCCTGAGCCCTTTGGGCGGCGATGACCGGTCGACGATTTCCCTTACGGCCTTGACCGACGCGTTGCCCTCGGTGCTGCCCTGGTTGCCGGCCAGATTGAGTTCGACGTATGCGGCTTTGCCGTCCCTACTCTGGACACCCGCCGCGGTGAGTGGGTCTCCCCACACGTTCTGAACGTGCTGCACGTGCTTGAGGTCGGCCTGTAGCTTTTTCACCAGGCCGTCGTAATAACGGTGCGCCTCTTCCCCTAGGTCTTTGTCGCTCTCCAGGACGATCATCGCGATGCTGTCGGAGTCCGACTCGTGGTACTTCTCGCCGATACGCTTTGCGGCGATCATCGCCGGCGCATCGTGCGGCGACATCGTCACCGCGTGGTTTCTCGCGACCGATTCGATCGGCGGCACAAGCACGTTCAGGGCGACGGTCAGCAGCAGCCATCCGATGATGATCGGCCACGCGAACCGGCGCACGAATCGCATGAATTTCGGACGGGTGTCGCTGTCGGCGTTCATGCGGCTTTCACCAAGCACGATGTCTGGGCGTGGCGCCCGGCCGAGGATTGCTCGTCCTTCACCTCTCCGTTGACCGTGATACGGCAGCCGATGTTGTCGCTATCGCCTTGCGCCACCAGGTTGGCGATCACGGCCGGCACCGTCGTCGTGATCGTGTAGGTCCAGGGCAGGCCGGTGAAGTTCGCCTGCTCCGGCTGAGCATTCTTGTCCAGGTAGCTCACGCTTCCGGTCGTCTCGCCGGGCCCGTAAACCTCATAGGTCACCCGCTTGACATGGGAGGGCTCCAACGGCTTGGCGCTGCTGCCGGTTGCGGTAAAGATCGCCTCGGAGCCGAAAGCGCCACGAAGCTTCTCGACGGCGACACCACTGAGGGCAACCGCTACCGCCACGGCGAGCGGGATCCACGCCCTTTTGAGAAAGGTCAACACTCACGTTTCCTTTCACTCGTGGCCTCGTCTCGTCGGTGCGTAGTTTCACGCCCACCTTCAGGCCGCCAACAGGGCCGTTCGACCCCCCTGGGCGGGGGTCATCGGGCACCGCACCCCGCCGACAGCGGCGCACGCTGCTCACTATATATCATACCCCCTAGGGTATAAATAGCTCCGAGCTTCGAGAGCGCGAGGGTCTAACGGTCGCCGAAATCCCTGAAACCGGGTGACCAACAAGGTCAGCCAGGTGTGAACCGACCGCCGTGTTGCGACGAGCGCCGATCAACAGCCCCGAAACGCTGCCTCACATAGCTATTCGGCCCGCCCGTCGCCCCAACCGCTCGGCAGCATCGGCAGGACCGGAGCGCGGTTCAAGCCGTCGCCGGTCAGTGTGGTCAGGTCAGGCCGCCGTGGTGTAGGCGCCGGCCGCCGTCTGGTGCAGCGCGGAATGCACTTCCGGCGGGAGGGCCAGCTGAATCGGGGCGGTCATCGTCGGCGGCCTTCACAGATGCGCAGGGCACGAATACCTCTTTGAGTGGGTTTGCGGGCTTTGCTGCTTCAGTGGTCGGTCCGCGGCCTGGTTTGGTTCCCGGCATTTCGCCGTGTCTTTGCGCGCGGACCCTCGATGCGCAACGATGCAGGGATGCGGTGTGACGTTGCGCGGGAGGCGCTTTCTGCGCGATTGGACGGCGAGCGTCCCCAGGTTCTCGCGCAGCAGGTCGATGCCCACCTGGAATCGTGCCGCACTTGCCGCGACTGGCTGATCGGGGCGGCCGTCCAGACTCGTCGATTCGCCTCGATCGAACCCGGCCAGGGACCGGACTTGGTGGACAAGATTTTGGCAAGTGTCGGCGAGGGTAACGCCGACCGGCGCGACCGCTGGATGCGCGCGCTGCGGTCGCGCTACCGGCGCTGGGGGCTGATCGGCGTTGGTGTGTTCCAGGTGGCGATCGCGGCCGCCCAGATCAGCGGCATCGACTTTGGCATGGTGTCGGCGCACATGCACGGGGCGATGTCGGGCGAGCACCTGATGCACGAATCCACGGCATGGTTGCTGGCTCTAGGTTTGGCCATGATCGCCGCGGGCATATGGCCCGTCACCGCGATTGGCGTCGCGGCGATTACCGGGGTGTATTCGGTGGCGCTGTTGGGTTACGTGATCGTCGACGCTCTCAACGACGAGGTAACCGCGGCGCGCATCGCCAGCCACATGCCCCTGCTGCTGGGGTTGGCATTCGCGTTGCTGGTGGCGCGCGAGCGCGTCGGCACGGGCACGTCGCGCGACGCCGGTATCTCGCACGCCAGTCGCGCTGCCCCGCCGTCCCCCACCGCTCGCCGACGCGGTCATCTCTGGCCCATCAACCGATCGTCCCCCGACCCCGCCGCAAAGTCTACGACACCCTGTCGTAGACTGTCCGAGCCCGCGAAACGAAGGTGGTTGGCCATGACCGCGTCGATCGATGACGGGGCCGTTACCCAGCTGGCCCTCGCAGCCGCAAGCGGGAACGAACGAGCGCTCGAGGCGTTCATCAGGGCCACCCAGCAAGACGTGTGGCGGTTTGTCACGTATCTGTCGGACGCGGGTACTGCCGACGATCTGACTCAGGAAACCTTCCTGCGCGCAATCGGTGCCATCGAGCGGTTCTCCGGGCGATCCAGTGCGCGAACGTGGCTGCTCGCGATTGCTCGCCGCGTCGTCGCCGACCACATCCGCCACGCTCAATCGCGACCGCGCACCGCGGTTGGCGCGGACCCCGAGCGTGTCGTTCGCGGTGACCGTCACGCCCGCGGGTTCGAAGACTTGGTCGAAGTGACCACGATGATCGCCAACCTCACCACCGAACAGCGGGAAGCTCTTTTGCTCACCCAGCTACTCGGCCTGCCCTACGCCGATGCCGCAGCGGTGTGCGGCTGCCCGGTGGGCACCATCCGGTCCCGCGTCGCGCGCGCCCGCGATGCCCTGCTGGCCGACGTCGAACACGAGGACCTGACCGGCTGAGCACCAGTGGCGATCGCAAGCCCGGCGATTACGCCGGGCGCTGGGGGTACCTCCCGCTTGCGGGGGACGGGTCGACACTCATAGACCCAGTCCCGCAACCCATTCGGCGGCCTCTCCGACCGTGCCGACGGTGTGCACGCCTTCCGGCAGCGGTGGCCGCGCCACCATCACCACCGGGATGTCCAGTGCGGCGGCGGCGTCCAGCTTCGCCCGCGTCATCTCGCCACCGCTGTTCTTGGTTATCAGGGCATCGATGCGATGCTCGCGCAGCAGCGCCAGTTCTTCGTCGTAGCGATACGGGCCGCGCGACAGCAACACATGGTGGTGGCGCGGCATCAGGGCACTGTCGGGTTCGGTGACCGCGCGAATCAAGAACCAGGCGTCGCTGTCGGCGAAGGCCTTGACACTCGAGCGCCCGGTGGTTAGAAAAATTCGCGAATACCTGTGCCGAGCAACGACTTCCGCCGCTTGGGCGTCCGATCCGACGACAGTGGCGGTGCCGGGATCCCAACCCGGGCGGGCCAGTACCAGGTGCGGTATCCGCAATTCGCCGCATGCCTGCGCGGCGTGGGCCGTCATGGTCGCCGCGAACGGGTGGGTGGCGTCGACGACGGCGTCGACGCCCTCGTCTTGCATCCAGCGCCGTAGCCCATCGACACCGCCGAATCCCCCGACCCGTACCGGACCGACCGGCAGGACCGGGTCCGGTACCCGGCCCGCCAGCGAACTGATGACCTCGACGTTCGGGTACAGAATTCTCGCCAGCGCGCGGGCCTCGGCGGTGCCGCCGAGCAGCAGAACCCGCATCAGTGCCGGCCCCCTCGGATCCGCCCGGATGAATACAGGTAGCTGTCGGTGAACCCCTCAGCGGCCAGCACGTCCCCGACGATGATGACGGCGGTCTTGGTGATACCGGCGTCATGCATCTGCGCGGCGATGTCAGCGAGCGTCCCGCACAGCACGGTTTGTTGCGGCCAGCTGGCGAAAGCCACTACGGCAGCCGGTGTTTCGTCCTGGTATCCGCCCTTGAGAAGTTGCGGGACAATGACGTCGATCTGTGCGGCGGCCAGGTGAAGGACCAGGGTACCGCCCGATTGGGCGAGCGCGGCGAGATCCTCGCCGGGCGGCAGCGGTGTCGACAGGGTCGCCACCCGCGTCAGCGTTACCGTCTGCGCCACGCCCGGGACGGTGAGCTCTCGTTTCAGTGCGGCGGCGGCCGCGGCGAACGCCGGCACACCGGGCACGATTTCGTAGTCGATGCCGAGCGCATCCAGACGACGGCACTGTTCGGCCAGCGCGCTGTACAGCGACGGGTCACCGGAGTGCAGCCGCGCCACGTCGTGGCCGGCGGCGTCGGCATCGGCGAGTTCGGTGACGATCTGTTCCAGCGTAAGCGGGCCGGTATCAATGACTTTGGCGTCCGTCGGGCACAGCGCGAGCAGGTCGTCGGGCATGATGGATCCCGCATAGAGGCATGTCTTGCACCTCTGCAGGATTCGTTGGCCGCGGACGGTGATGAGATCGGCGGCACCGGGACCCGCCCCGATGAAATACACCGTCACCGCGTCACCGCCCACTGGGTGACCGGATACTGCGGGCGCCAGCCGGTGAACTCGCCCAGCTGCTCGCCCCGATAGTGCTGGAAGCGCCGCAGCCGGCCACCGAAGCGGGAATAGGCCTGTATCAGAAATGCTTCCGACTCGGCGGTGACAGCGGTGGCGACCAGGCGCCCGCCCGCGGGCAGGTTGTCGAGGCAGGCGTCGAGGAGACCCGGCTGGGTCAGGCCGCCGCCGATGAAGATCGCCGACGGTGCGTCGAGCCCGTCGAACGCGTCCGGGGCCGCGCCGCGCACGTCGATGCTGACACCGAAGGCGGCGGCATTGAACCCGACGTTGCCGCGGCGCCCCTCGTCCCGTTCGAACGCCACCGCGCTGCAATCAGGCCAGCTCAGGCACCACTCGACGCTGATGCTGCCCGAGCCGGCGCCGACGTCCCAAAGCCGCTCCCCCGGACGCGGCGCCAGCGCGGCCAGGGTCACCGCCCGAATCCCAAGTTTGGAGATCTGCCCGTCGTGGGCGAACGCGTCGTCGGGCACGGGCGTGACGCGTTCGTCGGGCAAGTAGCGGACGGCGGTGACGTTGAGGTCGTCGACACCTGGGGGCGGGTCGTCGGCCCATTGGCGGGCCGTGCCGTCGCGGCGGCGCTCGGCCGGGCCGCCGAGCTGTTCGAGCACGGTGATCGCGGAGTCGCCGCGGCCGTGTGCGTTCAGCAGCTCCGCCAGCGTCGCGGGCGTGGAATGGTCACGCGAGAGCACGATCGCCCGGCCGCCGCGGCGCACCGCGGTGTGCGGTTGGGCGGTAACCAGGCTGATGATCTCGGTGTCGTGGAGGTTCCACCCCATCCGTGCGCACGCCAGCGTCACCGAGGACACGTGCGGCAGCACGTGGACGTTTTCGGGTCCGTGCAGCCGAATCAGCGTACCGCCGATGCCGTGCAGCAGCGGATCGCCGCTTGCCACCACATGGATGTCGTCGCTGTGGCCGTCAAGCAACGTTTGCAGCGCGGGCAGCATCGGCGACGGCCACTGGTGGCGGGGCGCGGACACCGTGTCATCGAGCAGGTCGAGTTGGCGCCTCGATCCGTAAATCACTGTGGCGCCGCGTATCTCGACTCGCGACGTCTCGGATAGTCCCGCCATGCCGTCGGCGCCGATACCGACGATGACGATCATCGCGGCATCCTGCGCCACACGAACTGCGGCAGCAGCCGCATCACTAAGAACATCGGCCGCAGTGCCCACGGAATCCATACGGTACGGCGGCCTTTGGCCAGCGCGCGCGCCGTCGCCGCGGCGACCTGGTCCGGGGTGCTGGGCAGCGGGGCGGGCGTCATGCCCTCCGTCATGCGCCCGATGACAAACCCCGGGCGGGCGATCAGTAGCCGCACGCCGGTGCCGTGCAACGCATCGGCCAGCCCGCTGGCGAAGCCGTCGAGGCCGGCCTTGGCCGAGCCGTAGACGTAGTTGGCGCGGCGCACCCGGACGCCGGCGACCGACGAGAACACCACCAGCGACCCCCGGCCTGCCGTGCGCATGGCCGCAGCCAGGTGGGTGAGCATGCTGACCTGAGCGACGTAGTCGGTGTGCACGATGTCGATCGCGTGGGCGGCGTCGATCTCGGCACGGGCCTGGTCGCCGAGGATTCCGAAGGCCAGCACGGCGGTACCGATGGGGCCGTGATCGGCGACGATCGAGGTGACCAGCGGGCCGTGCGAGCCCAGGTCGTCGGCGTCGAACTCCCTGGTGTGCACTTCGGCGGCGCCGGCTTCCCGCAGGGCGGCGACCTGCTCGTCGAGCTGGTCGGCTTTGCGCGCGGCCAGCACGACGGTCGCCCCGGGAGCCAGGCGGCGCGCGAGTTCGATGCCGATCTCACTGCGGCCGCCCAGAATCAGAATCGGACCCGTGCCCGTGTCGTCCACGGCTGCGATTATCGCCTGCGCTAGCGTGGGCGGTGATGGCGAATACCACTACCCGTCTCACCGACGATGCGCTGGCGTTTTTGTCCGAACGTCACCTGGCCATGCTGACGACGCTGCGCGGCGACGGTTCACCGCATGTGGTGGCGGTGGGTTTCACCTTCGACCCCACGACGCACATCGCGCGCGTCATCACCTCCGGCGGCTCGCAGAAGGCGGTGAACGCCGACCGCGCCGGGGTGGCTGTGCTCAGCCAGGTCGACGGCGCACGGTGGCTCTCGCTGGAGGGCCGGTCGAAGGTCAACAGCGACGCCGATGCCGTGCGTGACGCCGAATTGCGCTACGCCCAGCGCTACCGCACGCCGCGGGCCAACCCGAAACGGGTGGTTATCGAGCTGCAGGTGGGGCGGGTGCTGGGGTCGTCGGATCTGCTGGACCGGGGCCGCGACGCCTGACTCACTGGCCTGATAAGAGTCAGGTCCCATCTGCCATATCCGGCGCGCCCGGTTCGACTCACGCTGGGTAGTTACGGCCCGATTCCCAGGGATCCACGATCGAACACGACCCAGTCATCGGCGTCGTTTACGACTTGGACACCGTCTATGCTTGGCTCGTTTCTGATCATTTCTTTGAGGGCCTCCCACTTGATCCCGCCGTAGCTGATCCCCGGCCGATTTCGCGTGAGAAATGCGCGTACCACATTTGGTATATCGTCAACCCGAAAAACCTTCATGGCGGGTTGACCCGCTTCACCCTGTCCGGAGGCCAACTCCAAAAATAACTCCCGCCCGGCAAGCACCGACCCTATCGGTGGTGATACTTCCTCAGGACTGCACCCGACGGCACGCGTGATGAGACTTTCGAGCGTTTCGTCCGCCGACGCATTACTCAAGTTTTTGGGACGGCCGTTCTGTTCCTTTTCATCCGAATCAAGTGCAGCAAGAATCTCCGGAATGGCTTGTTTGCGGATTGCTACCCGCTGCGAAGCGCGGTTGGACAGAATCACCCAGTCGAGACTCGACATTTTCAACGCGGCGGCAAGCGCATCTGTGAAGCGCCCGCCACCGAAGCTGTCCGGAAGATCGGGATGCGACTTGGACGTATACAACATCATGGCATGTGTGCCATCGGACAGCCTGAGCAGCGGAGTCGCCCGGACCTCGCCGCCCTGGTGACGCGTTGTCTTCAGCGAGAAGTACACTTCGACGCCACGAATAGCTCGGAATAGTCGGTGGCGCGCCCCAGGCGTTTTCTCTTCAGCGGCAATTTGCACGAGCCGTTCGATTTCATTGCTTTCGCGGCTCAAAATCCATCCCTCTCATAAGGTTGGAAAGTTCCCGTCCACTGGTCAAATATGCCGTCTACATCATATACCTTGCCCGTTGGACAGGTTGCATCGTATGTACAGACCGCCAGGTCAACAGGGCCCATGTCTTCGTAGATAAGCTCGCTTAGTAGCGTCGGTTGTAAGACCGTTTGCGGTGACCCCATAATATCTAAATCATCGGGTGGATAAATCGTATAATCCGGCAGTTCTTCGCCCGCGATAAACGTTTGTGAATAAACGCCAGAGGTGTCGCCTCCGGTCTCTATCAAATTGCCGAGAGCATCCGTAATAATCGATCCATGCTCAGCGTATACCGTAATTGTGGTACCTCGCGGCACCATTGTGTTGCCGTGAGCCGGAGAGTAAGCGCCGTGCCCGCTGATTGTGTGTCTTGCGGGGCCGGCACTGTCAGCATCCGGGACGGGTTCTTCCGCTGATTGCCCAGGCTGGTCGTGGTGGCCACCCGGCACCCCGCTATCAGTCGGGGGTTCGGGCGGATGAAGTCCGGACGAACCGCTTTCATGGGGAACCAGTGCGCGGCCTGCCGGGCTCATCTTTTGGGAGGCCGATGTGGTGGGCGCAGCGGGATGTCCGCTCGGCGCTGCCGGCGCCCGGGCCGGCACAGGTTCAGCCAGTCGCGGATTGCTCGGCGGCAGGTGCTCGGCGGGCGGGCTCGGCAGCCCCGCAGACTCCCGCGGACCACTTACCGGCACCGAAGCCGGGGCATGCGGAGCGACGGCGGCGTCCGGCCGCCGTGGGGGCGTTGAGTCCGTTGGGCCCGTCAGCGATTCGGGTGCGGGCCCGCGTGGCGCCGCGGAATCCACCGGGTGCGGTGTCGGTCCCACCGGCGCCTCGAGCGGCTTTCCCGGCGACAAAGCCACCGGGCGGCCCCCAGACGGAGGCTCGATCTTCGGCACATGCCCGCGAAGGCCTTCGACATCTTTGGTCAGCCCGGTGCCCGACTTGGCGATATCGGCCAATGCGCCGCGCGCACCCGCGAGACCCCCAAGCCCACCGGCGCGCTCTGAGGTGCCGGCAACATCCGTCGCGGCCTCAGCCCCACGCGTGGCCGCCCCAGCGCCTTCCGCCGCGCCCCCGGCTTCCCCGGCGCCAGGGATGAAGAGCATGGCGGCGTCGAACAGGTTTTCCCCGAGTCCCAAGCCCGGCCGATCCCTACGCCAATCATCAAGGTGCAGAAGCGATTTCCACATCTGCAGGTTAGCTTCCGCGCCCTCCTTGGGGTGCAGAAGAATATCGAGCGGGCTTCCTTTGGTCATGGCCGTCCAAGTGGCGGCCGCACCCTCAGGGTCGACAAGGAACCATCGCGGGTCGAGATCGCCCGTGGCTAAAGCCATTCCGACAGCGCCCTTTAATACTCCCTCGTTTGCGTTGACGAAGAAATCGAAAGCGGTCGCCACCTGATTTCCGACCGCATCGCCAAAAAAATGGGTGAGCTGGCCGCGCGTGTACTTCTCCAATCCGACAACCAGGCCGTCGACAACCTGCATGCCGAGCTTGATGCCCTGTTCGAAGGCCCGGGCTTCGCGCCCCAAGTTGTGCAGCACCGCCTCGATGTCCCCGGCGATCCTTTTGAGTTCGTCGATTGCGTCGCCCTCGAAAATCAGCACCACGTCGCGCGCTACGTCGGTCAGCGACCCCAGCCGGTGCAACAGGTCCCGGATCGCGTTCTGCGCATGCTCGACCTCGTTGGCGAAATCGTCGAGAGTGGTGGCGAGCTTTCCGCACTGCTCCCCGACGCTGCTTATGAATGTGCCGATCTGGGAGAGGGCCTGATCGATACTTCCGCCTTCGGGGATGTGCTGCGTACCGAGCAACGACTTCGACGCATTGAGCGTGCCCGGCATGCCGCTAAGCGAGGCACCGAAATTGCGCCATCGCGCCGCGGCCGCGTGCAGACCCGCCACGTCGCCGTCAGGCCACACGTCGTCGAGGAACGACTGCACCAGCGCCCACAACAGCGGCGGGGGCTGGCCCGGACCCAATGTGCCCGGCGGCCCGGGGGCCGCGACCACGGCCGGCTCAGCCGGCGCCTGCAGCACGCCGGCACCGCCGCCGAGCGTCGAAGCCGCTTCGGCCTTCGAATAGTTCGCTGCGCCTTGCTGTATCAGGGTCCCGCTGTGCCCGCAAGCGTTGATCGCGGCGGCCGCCGCCTTCAACAGCGAACCGGCCGCATCCTGGTACGCCAGGCCGAAGACCAAACCGGCCATATCGAGACCGGTGTGGGCCGCCATGCCGACGGTCAGAACGGTCAGGCCGGCGCCCAGACCATCGCCGGCGGCAACCACGGCGCTACCCGCGGCGAACAACGCCTCGGGATCAACCGCCAGGGGAACCACGCGCGGAATTCTCGCCGAGACCGCCTGTCGCCGCTATTCACCCTGTATCGCGCCGCCAAGCTGGCGACGACCGGTCAGCGCCACAATTCGGTTATGAACCTGCGGTCAGCGTGATGCGGTGACGTCCCTCGAGGTACTGCCACGGTCACCTCGGATGGCTGACGGTCGACTGCACGCCGGCGGGCAGCCCGCCCAGCGCGACGCGCGTGCCGGTGTCGATGGTGACCGAGATCGTCGAGGACCGCAACCCGGCCAGACCGGCGCGCCGGGTGTCCACCGCAAGGCCGGCGACCCCGGTGAGCCGCAGCGTCAGATACGGCAACGCACCGACGCGCGGTCCCACCCGCCAGTCCAGCTTGCTGTAGACGTCCGGGGTCGGCTCGAAGTCCACGAAGACGCCGCGATGGCGCCGAATGGAGTGGGTCGGGTCCGGGCGGGCATACGACCGCGCGTCGACCTCGGCGACGGCCCCATGCCGCGCCGTCACCGCCGGATCGGCGGTCAGTTCCGACAACCACCACACATCGTCACCCCGGCCAACGTACGCGGCAGGGCTGACATGCCCGCTAGGACGCGGGGACGACGATCAGCTCGTGCGGCCGGTTGTTGACGGCTAAGCCACCGTCCTCGGTGACGACGACGATGTCCTCGATGCGGGCGCCCCAGCGGCCCGGGAAGTAAATGCCGGGCTCGATGGAAAAGGCCATGCCCGCGGTCAGCGGCAGGTCATTGCCGGCGACGATGTAGGGCTCCTCGTGCACCGACAGCCCGATGCCGTGCCCGGTGCGGTGCACGAAGAACTCCGCGAGTCCTTCCCGGGCCAGCACGTCGCGGGCGGCGGCGTCCACCTGCTCGGCCGTCACGCCGGGCCGAACCACCTCGAGGGCCGCACGTTGGGCGCGTTGCAGCACCGAATACTGTCGGGCCACCTCGGGTCTGGGCTCGCCGATGCTGTAGGTGCGCGTCGAGTCGGAATGGTAGCCGGGCTCGTACGCTCCCCCGATGTCGACGACCACGATGTCACCGACCTGCAGTTCGCGATCCGAATAACCGTGATGCGGGTCGGCGCTGTGCGGGCCGGAGCCGACGATGATGAACGCCACCTCCGAATGCCCTTCGGCGACAATGGCTTCGGCGATGTCGGCGGCCACGTCGGCCTCGGTCCTGCCGGGGATCAGGAACTCCGGCACCCGGGCATGCACCCGATCGATGGCCGCACCGGCCTTACGCAGCGCGTCGATCTCGCATCCCTCCTTGACCATCCGCTGCGTGCGCATTATGTCGGTGGCCAGGATCGGGAGCACGCCCAGCACGCCGGCCAGCGGCAACAGGTGCAGCGCCGGCATGGAATCGGTGACGGCGGTCGCGGCCGGGGTGCCGCCCACCGCGGCGCTCACCAGTTGGTACGGGTCGTCGCCGTCGACCCAATCCCGCACCGCCAGGCCCAGTTCCGCAATGGCCGACTCCTTGAGCGAGGCCAGCTCCAGCCGCGGCACCACCACCGTCGGGTCACCGGACGCCGGCAACACCAGCGCGGTGAGCCGCTCCAGCGTCTGCGCGCGCGAGCCGACGAGGTAGTGCAAGTCGGAGCCCGGGGTGATCACCAGGCCGGTCAGGCCCGCGTCGGCGGTCGCGGCGGCCGCCGCAGCCAGCCGTCGGGCGTACACCTCAGCGTCAAAGGCGTCGAATCGGTGAGAATCCATGGCAGCCAGGCTAACCGCGCCTGGCAGGATAGCCGACATGCCCGCCCCGCTGCTGCTGCTCGACGGCCCAAGCATGTGGTTCCGCTCCTACTTCGGGGTGCCCTCATCGATCACCGCGCCCGACGGCCGCCCGGTCAACGCCGTACGCGGGTTCATCGACTCACTGGCCGTGGTGATCACCCAGCAGCGGCCCCGCCGACTGGTGGTGTGCCTGGACCTGGACTGGCGGCCGCAATTCCGGGTGGACCTCATCCCGTCCTACAAGGCGCATCGCGTCGCTGAAGTGGTGCCGGCAGGCGAGCCCGACGTCGAGGAGGTGCCCGACGAGCTGACGCCGCAGGTCGACATGATCATGGAGCTGTTGGACGCCTTCGGGATCCCGACGGCCGGCGCGGCGGGTTTCGAGGCCGACGACGTGCTCGGCACCCTGGCGGCGCAGGAAAGCCGCGATCCGGTCATTGTCGTCAGCGGTGACCGCGACCTGATGCAGGTGGTGTCGGACGACCCGGTGCCGGTTCGGGTGCTGTACCTGGGCCGCGGGATGGCCAAGGCCACCCTGTTCGGGCCCGCCGAGGTGGCCGACCACTATGGCGTCCCGCAAGACCGGGCCGGGGCGGCCTACGCCGAACTCGCGCTGTTGCGCGGTGATCCGTCGGACGGCCTGCCGGGCGTGCCGGGCGTCGGGGAGAAAACCGCGGCCACGCTGCTAGCACTGCATGGGTCGCTGGAGCGGATCCTTGGCGCCGCTCACGACCCGAAGTCGAAGATGGCCAAGGGGCTTCGCGCGAAACTGCTGGCCGCGACCGAGTACATCGAGGCCGCCGGCCGGGTGGTGCGAGTGGCCACCGACGCGCCCGTCACGCTGTCGACGTCGACCGACGCGCTGCCGCTGGTGGCCGCCGACCCCAAGCGCACCGCGGAGTTGGCAACCCAATTGGGTGTCGGTTCCTCGATCGCCCGCCTACAGAAAGCACTCGACAGGCTGCCCGGCTGATTTCGCCCGCCGACGATGCGCGCCGGACGGCGGCGCGAGGTGGAGGCGGGCAATCTGACTACTGCGGGCGGCCGACCTCGTAGGTGCCCTTGTTGTCCTGGAAGGTCACCGTCACGTGCTTCTGCGCGCCGTCGATGCTGACGTCGCAGTCGAACGTGCCGCCCTTCTTGACGACGGGATCCTGACCGTGGTTGCACTTGACGTCCTTGACGTTCTTGGCGCCGTAGCCATTGGTTTCGTCGCTGAGTACCTGCTGCACACCGGCCTGGGCCTTGTTGACGTCGAGTTTCGTCGTGACAAACCATCCGGGCCATAGGAAACCGAGCACCAGCAGGGCGGCGATGATCACCGCGCCGACCGCGGCGGCCGCGCCGCCGAGCAGCGCACCGGAGCGCTTATTGCCCGGTTGTTGTTCGTAGGGCGGGTACTGCTGGGGGTACTGGCCCGGCTGGCCGTATTGGCCGTACTGGCCCGGCTGACCGTATTGGCCGGGCTGACCCGGCTGGCCGTATTGGCCGGGCTGACCATACTGGCCGGGCTGCGGGTACTGACCGTACTGCCCCGGTTGAGCGTATGGGCCGGGCTGAGCGTACTGGCCCGGCTGACCGTACGGGCTGGGCTGCTGAGGGTACGGCTGGTACGGCTGCTCGGCCGGCTGCTGATATTGCGGGTACTCGGCGGGCGGCGTGTATGCCGGGGCCTGCCACGTCGCCTCCTGGGTCGGCGGTTGCTCCTGCTGCCACGGCGACGACCCCACCTGGGTCGGTTCTGAGGAGCGGTCGCCGCCCTGGCCGGGCGGTTGCCACTGCTGGTCGGATCCCTGCGGTCCGCTCATCGTTTCTCCTCAGCCCCTTACGTCTTGGCTCTGATTACGGGTTTAACCGTAGCTGCGGCACAGCCTACCCGGCGTCAACTGCGACGACACCGCGCCGAACGTCATTGATGGCGCCCTTGGCGGTGGCCCGCAGCTCGGGATCGGGCGCGGCGTTGCGAACCTGGTCCAGCAGGTCGAGCACCTGGCGGCACCAGCGCACGAAATCGCCCGCCAACAACGGCGAGCCGGCGCCGCCGGGGTCGGCGGCGGCCAACGCCGTGGCCAGATCGCCGGTCCGGGCCCAGCGGTAGATGACGTTGACGAAGCCGTCGTCGGGTTCCCGGCTCGGGCCGATGCGGTGGGCCTGCTCGTCGGCGCGCAGCTCGGTGGACAGCCGCGACGTCTGCTGCAGCGCCTGCCGCAGTCGCTGGGTGGGCACCTCGGCGGCGAGCGCGGCGCCGGGCTCCCCACCCCGGCTCTCGTAGAGCACCGCCGAGACCACCGCCGCCAACTCGGCCGGTTTCAACCCCGCCCAGGCACCGGTGCGCAGGCATTCCGCGACCACAAGATCGCTCTCGCTGTAAATCCGGGCCAACAACCGGCCGTCGTCGGTGACGTGGGGATCGGCGGCCGGGCCTTGGATGAAGCCGCGCTCGGTGAGCAGCCCGACGATCCGGTCGAACGTGCGGGCCAGCGAATTGGTGGCGGCGGCGACCTTGTTCTCCAGCTGCGCGTTGTCGCGTTCGATGCGCAGGTAGCGCTCGGCCGCTCGGACCCGGTCTTCGAGGCCGGGTGTGTTGTGTAAGGGGTGCCTGCGCAACTCCGCCCGCAGCGACGCCAGCTCCGGGTCGTGGAATCCACCGTCGCCGTCGCTAGGCCGGAAATTCGGGCCGCCGCGGCGCGCATCCGGAATGTCCAGCCCGGCGACGGCCGACCGCAGCGCGGAGGCCAGATCGCGCCGAACGCGCGGCTGACGGTGTTCAACCCGCTTGGGCAGCGGCATCGAGCCGACCGGTTCCGACGCGCCCGAATAGTCCGCCGACGATATCCGCCCCGCCCAGCGGTGCTCGGTGAGCACCAAGGGGCGCGGGTCGGAGCTGTCGCGGGCCGATTCCAGCACCACCGCCAGCCCACCGCGCCGGCCGTGGGTGAGGTTGATGATGTCGCCCCGCCGCAGCGCGGCCAGCGCGTCGCTGGCCGCCTGCCGCCGTTGCAGCCGAGACGCCCGCGACTGCGCCCGCTCGATCTCCGAAATCCGCGCCCGCTGCCGCGCGTAGTCCAGGATCGGCGCCTGGCGCCCGCCCAGCTCGGCCGCGATTTCGTCCAGCATTGACTTGCCCCGCTCAATACCGCGGACCAGCCCGACGACGGAGCGGTCGGCCTGATACTGGGCGAACGACTGCTCGAGGAGTCGATGCGCCTGCTCGGGACCCATTTGGTGGACCAGGTTGATCGTCATGTTGTACGACGGGGCGAACGAACTGCGCAGCGGGAACGTGCGAGTGGAGGCCAGGCCGGCCACCGCCGACGGGTCGGTGGTGTCTTCGCTGGGGTTCCACAGCACCACCGCGTGGCCCTCGACGTCGATGCCGCGCCGGCCGGCGCGGCCGGTCAGCTGGGTGTATTCCCCGGGCGTCAGGGGAACGTGCTGCTCGCCGTTGAACTTCACCAGCCGTTCGAGCACCACCGTGCGCGCGGGCATGTTGATGCCGAGCGCCAAGGTTTCGGTGGCGAACACCGCCTTGATCAGTCCGGCGGTAAACAGCTCCTCGACCGTGTGTCGGAACGCCGGCAGCATCCCGGCGTGGTGGGCCGCCAGTCCGCGCAGCAACCCCTCGCGCCATTCGTAGTAGCCGAGCACGGCCAGGTCGGAGTCGGCGAGGTCGCCGCAGCGGTGCTCGATCACCTCGGCGATCTGCGCGCGTTCCTCCTGGGTGGTCAGCCGCAGCGGTGACCGCAGGCACTGGGCGACCGCGGCGTCGCAACCGGCCCGCGAAAAGACGAACGCGATCGCCGGCAGCAGCCCGTGGGAGTCCAGAGTCGCGATCACCTCGGGTCGCGGGGGCGGCCGGTAGAGCCGCGGCCGTGCGGGAGCCCCTCGTCCGCCGCCACGCCTTCCCGCCTCCCGGCGGGGGCCACGCCAGTCCGCCATCCGGTCGGCCTCACGGCGATGCGCGATGGACCGCAGGAGTTCGGGGTCCACGCGCGGCGTGCCGCCGGCGTCCGGCCCGGCGTGCGCTTCTGAATTCCGGTAGTCGAACAGATCGTAGAGTCGGTTGCCCACCATGACGTGTTGCCAGAGCGGCACCGGCCGGTGCTCGTCGACCACCACGGTCGTGTCGCCGCGCACCGTCTGGATCCAGCCACCGAACTCCTCGGCGTTGCTCACCGTCGCCGACAGGCTGACCAGCCGCACCTCGTCGGGCAGATGCAGGATCACTTCCTCCCACACCGGGCCACGCATCCGGTCGGCGAGGAAGTGCACCTCGTCCATCACGACGTACGAAAGTCCTTGCAATGCAGGCGAATCGGCGTACAGCATGTTGCGCAGCACCTCGGTGGTCATCACCACCACCGGCGCGTCGGCGTTCACCGACAGGTCACCGGTCAGCAGCCCGATCCGGTCGCGCCCGTAGCGCGCCGTCAGATCGGTGTGCTTCTGGTTGCTCAGCGCCTTGAGCGGCGTGGTGTAGAAGCACTTGCCGCCGGCCGCCAGCGCCAGGTGCACCGCGAATTCGCCGACCACCGTTTTGCCGGCACCGGTTGGCGCGCAGACGAGCACACCGTGGCCCCGTTCCAGCGCCGCACACGCCCGATGCTGGAACCCGTCGAGGGCGAACGGCAGTTCCGCGGTGAACCGGACCAGCTCGACGAGCTCCGTCACGCCGTCCGGCGCCGGTGGCCCAGCCAGTGGACTAGGTGACATCGTCATGTTGACCGGCGGTGAGCGACGGCTCCGGTATCGGTGCGGGTGGCTCGATGACCGACGCTTCGTCGTCGGGAATCTCGGCTCGGGCTTCGCGCTTGGCTTTCCGCCTGTCGTGCAGCCGGGCGACCTGGATGGCGAACTCGAGGAGCACCGACAACGCCACTCCCAGTGCGGTCATCGAGAACGGATCCGATCCGGGCGTGAACACCGCCGCGAACACGAACACCGCGAAGATCAGGCCGCGTCGCCATGACTTGAGCCGCTGATATGTCAGCACACCCGTCATGTTGAGCATGACGATGAGCAAGGGGAATTCGAAGCTGACCCCGAAAACGATCAGCAGGTTGATGAGGAAGCCGAAATACCGGTCCCCGGACAGCGCGGTCACCTGCACGTCGCTGCCGACGGTCAGCAGGAAGCCCAGCGCCCTGGAGAGCACGTAGTAGGCCAGCACGGCACCGGCGACGAACAGCGCCGCCGCGGGGATCACGAAGGCGACCGCGAAACGGCGTTCCTTCTGGTACAGCCCGGGCGTGATGAACGCCCACAGCTGGTAGAGCCACATCGGGCAGGCGAGCACGATCCCGGCCGTCATCCCGACCTTGAGCCGCAACATGAATTGGTCGAACGGCGCGGTGGCGAGCAGCCGGCACTGACCATCGGCGCTGATGCTGGCCCGTGCCGACTGCGGCAGCGAACAGTATGGATGGCGCAGCCACTCCCCGAGGCTCTCCAGGCCAAGGATCGAATGTGAGTACCAGATGAACCCGAATGTCGTGGTGATCAGGATCGCGGCCAGGGAGATCAGCAGCCGGGTGCGCAGCTCGGTCAGATGGTCGACCAGCGACATCGTCGCATCCGGATTGGTGCGGCTGCGCCGCCGGCGGGGGTTGAGCCGCCTCAGCAGGCCAGCGGTGCGCGGTGAAAATTTGGGAGATTTCACGACGCTCGATCAGTGGCGCTCGGGCACCGCGACGACGTTTGCCGCGCTAAGCCGGGCGTGCTTCGGTGTGGTCCTGCTCGCTGGCCGCCGCCGGAGGGTCGACTCGCTGCGACTGCACGGGGGCGGGGTTTTCAAGTGCCGACGATTCGGTTTTGGTCTCGCTCTGCATCTCGCGCATTTCCGACTTGAAGATGCGCATCGACTTGCCCAACGAACGCGCCGCATCGGGGAGCTTCTTGGCACCGAACAGCAAGATCACCACGACAGCGAGGATCGCCCAGTGCCACGGACTAAAACTGCCCACTTTGATTACCTCCAGTCGTCCACCCGATGCTACCGCAGCCGAGGGCCGTGCCGGTGTGCCCGCGCCGCGGCGTCACGCCTGTCCCTCGTTCTCGCTGCAGGCCTCGTAGGCCGCCACGGCGGCCACGGCGGCATCGCGGACTCGCTGGGCGAGCGACTCCGGCTGCAGCACCTGCACCCCCGACCCGAAGCCCAGCACCAGGCGCGTCATCCAATCGTCGGAGGCATAGGTCATGACGGCCTCACAAGATCCGTCCGGCAACTCGCGGACGTCCCGCATCGGGTAGTACTCGAACATCCAGGACGCCGAGGGCGCCACCCGCAGCGTGGCCGACGGCAGTGACGGATCGCCGTCGAACAGTGACGTGTCCGGGGGCGCCTGCAACGCCGGTTGCGGCGGAGCGGCCGGCTCGCCCAGCTCGTTGGCGTCCACGATCCGATCGAGGCGGAACAACCGAACCCCGTCCGCTTCCCGCGACCAGGCCTCAAGATAGCTGTGGCCGCCGATCAGCAACACCCGGATTGGGTCGACGACCCGGCTGGTCAGGGTGTCGCGTGAGGCGGAGTAGTAGTCGAGGGCCAGGGCGCGCTTGTAACGCACAGCCGTTCGCACGGCGGCCGCGACCCGACTCTCGACGGGCGCCGGCTCGACTGCGGGCTTATCGAGGGGCTTGTTGGAGGCCGCCACCGCAGCTGTGGCGTCCTGCCCGGCGGCGCCGGCGGCGGCCTCGATCTTGGCGATCGCGCTGCGCGCCGCCTCCGGATCGACCACCCCGGGAATGTCGGCCAGCGCCCGCAGCGCCACCAGCAGGCCGGTGGCCTCCGGCGACGTGAGCTTCAGCGGACGGTCGATGCCGGCCGAAAACGTCACCTCGATCGTGTCGCCGGAGAACGCGAAGTCGATGAGATCGCCCGGGTAATAGCCGGGCAGGCCGCACATCCACAGCTGGTTGAGGTCCTCCTCCAGCTGCTTGACGGAAACGCCGAGCTCGGCGGCGGCCTCGGCCCGGGTGATCCGCGGGTTGGCCTGGAAATACGGGACCATGTTGAGTAGCCGGACCAGTCGGGTGGACACGGGCGTCATGAGCGCCGCACCCCCACCCCGATGCCCGCTTGGGCGCGCAACCGGGCCAGCACATCCTCGCGCAGGGACTGCGGTTCGAGTACGACGGCGTCCGGCCCGTAGCCGGTGATGTCGCGCGCCAGCCGGTCGGTCGACCCGATGTCGAGTTCGATCACTTCGCCGTCGCGGCCGCCCAGCCGCCGTGTGG
Source organism: uncultured Actinomycetota bacterium (assembly GCA_963785625.1). GTDB lineage: Bacteria > Actinomycetota > Actinomycetes > Mycobacteriales > Mycobacteriaceae > Mycobacterium. Next base: position 565,645 of record CAWAWC010000008.1, read on the forward strand.
CTACGGACCTTCCGGCGCGCCGCAGCGCGGTGGCGCGTCCGTCGGCGACCCAGACCCGGGCCTGGGCGCCGGTCGGCACCTCGGTGACCTTCTGAGCCACGATCGCGCGCAGGTCCACATCGCCGGGGACGCTGACCGCGCCGGCCGGACCGATCGGCGTGACCCCGCCACCGATCCGCGAGAGCCGGAAGATGCGGGTGTCGTCGCGGTCGCGGTCGTGGGCCACCAGATACCAGCGACCCTTCTGGGTCACCACTCCCCACGGCTCGACGGTGCGTGCGGTGTAAGGCTCCGCCCGCGACGGCCGGTGCCTGAACTGCACCACCTGCCGAGAATCAATGGCGGACAACAGGATTCCGAGAACGTCTTCCGACCCTCGCAGACCCGGCACGCCGGCCGGGGAGGCGATGGCCACCGGGGCGTCGGGATCGAGGTCCACCCCGGCGGCACGCAACTTGAGCAACGCGCCCTGGGTCGCGGTGATCAGTTCGGGCGATTCCCACAGCTGCGTGGCGACGGCGACCGCGGCCGCCTCGTCCGGGGTCAGCTCGACCGGCGGTAGTGCGTAGGCGTCGCGGTTGATCCGGTAGCCCTCGGTCGGGTCCGTGGCCGACACCCTGCCGACCTCGAGGGGGATGCCGAGGTCACGCAATTCGTTCTTGTCGCGCTCGAACATCCGCGAGAACGCCTCCAGGCTGGGGCTCTCCGAATAGCCCGCCACGCTGGACCTGATCTTTTCGGCGGTGATGTAGCCGCGCGTGGCCAGCAGCGCGATGACCAGGTTTACCAGCCGTTCGACTTTCGAGGTCGCCACCCATAGCAGCTTAGGGGTGCATCAAGGCCGGTTCGAGACGCCGTGTCGGTCGCGTCGGCGAGTTTGACTGGCTGAGGCCGCGGGAAACCCTCCACCTTTTGCGGAAACGCTGGACCGCGTCGCGGCGGACACGTTAGCGTCAGTTGATCATCTGGCAAGGGGGGGTGTGGCGTTGGCCGACGATGACAGCCAACCCGGCCGCGCCGCACCGCAGCTACCAGAACTCACCCAAGAACGACACGATGCCAACGAAGACGACTTGCAGGCCGGGCTGCTTGGGTTGGCGGGGATCGTAGTTGGCGCCTTGACCGTGGACGAGGTGCTCACCGAGGTTGCCGGGTTTGCGGCACACGCGATTCCGGGCGTCGACGCGGCCAGCGTGACCCTGGCCCACCCGTCTGAGGAACGATCGGGTATCCGTGTGTGGGCACCGAGCTCGGAGTTCATCCGTGACATTGACACCCTTCAGTACGACGTCCACAACGAAGGACCGTGCATCACCACGATGCGCACCCGCCAGCCCTGCGTGAGCGGGGCGATCGGCGACGACGCACATTGGCGACGCTTCGGTCCCGCGGTAGCCCGCTTGGGTGTGAAATCGGCGTTGTCGGTGCCACTGATGCTCGGCGAGCAGGTAATCGGCGCTATCAACGCTTATGCATACAGCCCCGACGCGTTCGCCGAACACGCCGTGGTGATGGGTGCGAAGTTCGCTGGACCTGCGGCGGTGTCGGTACACAACGCGCGGGTACTGATGGAGGCCCGGTACCAGGCCGAGCAACTGCAGCACGCCTTAAATAGCCGATCCATCATCGACCAGGCGATCGGTGTAATCCGCGGCCGGTCCGGAGCCAGCGCCAAGGAGGCCTTCGGCCAGCTGGTCAGGATCAGTCAGGCCCAGAACATCAAACTGGCCGTCCTCGCCGAGCGACTGGTCGAAGAATCGGTGGCCCGCGCCCGCCGCGACCGGGCCTGAAGGCTCATCGGACCAGATCTACGCCTCCGGGGGACTTTCATCGTTGTCATCGCCGCCAGAATCGTGGGGCGGCAATCGGGCTGCGTTATCAGCCGGCGCGAGACACCAGTCAGATGGTCGTTGTGGTACCGCGCGTAACGACGCAGCAAGTCAAACCCGTCCTCCACCGACACGCCCAGGCTTTCGCGCAGGAAGCCCTTGGCCTGCTCAACCACCACGCGAGCGGCCAGCGCGTTGCGCAAGCTTGGCGCCACCGCCGACGCAGTCGGGGCGTGTTCCTGCAAGATCGCCACGCACGCGACATGCGCCAGGCTTTGACCGACCAGCAGGTCGGCGTCGTTGAGTTGGCCTGAACGCGTATCGGCCCGCCCGGGACCCGCAGCACCCGTACAGAACACGGGTACACCACCGGAGTAGCCAAATGGCCTTCTGCGGCGTAGCGTTAGTGACGTTGGTAGTCAAGCCAATCCGGAGCGGTTGAGTCTGAGCCGCGAGCATCTCTTCACGCCGGACATGTAAATCAATCAGTCGATTTCGGCAGCGCTAATTCGCTTGCGTTCTGCACCAACACAGTCAATTTGACAGCTGCGCGAAACACAACAGCTGCGCGAAACACAGCTGCAGCCAAGGACTTTCAGGAAACCTCTGTCGAGCTTTGCGGCCAATCGGATCGGTCGCGCGCCTCGACAGGCTTACACACCACTTAGGACTTACACACCACTTAGGAATAGCAACGACGATCAACAACCCCACCGAACAACGCCTCAACGGGCCGACCGCCTACAGCGCTCAGGACACCGATGCCAGTCGAGCCCGCGTCGCGCGCGGAACCGAAACTAAGGCATCGTTCAAGACATCTGAGTTCGCGTTCAAGACATCTGAGTTCGCGGTGTTCGTCGCCGCGGTGATCGGTGTGCTGCTCGCGTCGTACTTGGTCAAGGCGTACTTGGTCGAGGCGACCGACGGGCATGCCGACTAATTCTTGGCCGATCGGGCATGGTTCTAGGTTGTGTTGCTCAGCATCGGCTACATGGTCAGCCGCGGGCTGGCGAAGTGCGGGAGTCGTAGCCGCCGCGATGGCTGATCGCAGCACCCCGCAACGCTGGGTCCGGAGTCCGTTTTTGAAGCGGCACAAAGGATTAGACGGGGATTAGACGGCTTCTCGCATCCGGGTCGATCCCGGATGCGGGTCCACGGCCATCCGCAGTTCGCGGCTGGCCACCACAGAAGGGATACGCCAATGGGAATCACCGACAAGCTCAAGAATGCCGCTCAGGACATCGCGGGTAAAGTCAAGGAGCAGGCCGGCAAGGTCACCGGCGACAAGAGCACCGAGGGCGAAGGCAAGAAAGACCAAACCAAGTCCGAATTCAAGAAGGCCGGAGAAAACGTCAAGGACGCACTCAAGAGATAATCGTCCTCAGTGTGGCCTGCCGCCGATGTCCGTGGCAGGCCACACTGCTTTCCACCAACACCCCGATGATTTCAAACTTCTGCGTGACAAGGTTTTCCGCACAGTCTATTTCGAGGCGTGGTTGCTATTTCGAGGGTTGCTATTTCGAGGCGTGGTTGCAATTTCGAGGCGTGGTTGCAACGACTCACCGATACCGTGCGGCACTTTTTACATACTCGCGATCAGTCGTTTGACCCGTTCGTCGACCGCGCGGAATGGGTCCTTACACAACACGGTGCGCTGCGCCTGGTCGTTGAGCTTGAGGTGCACCCAGTCGACGGTGAAGTCGCGGCCCGCCGCCTGAGCGGCGCTGATGAACTCGCCGCGCAGCCTGGCACGGGTGGTCTGCGGCGGGGTGTCGACCGCCTCCGCGATGTCCTCGTCGGTGGTGACGCGCGCCGCGAGGCCCTTGCGTTGGAGCAGATCGAAGACGCCGCGCCCACGCTTGATGTCGTGGTAGGCCAAGTCGAGCTGCGCGATCTTCGGGTCGGAGAGCTCCATGTTGTAGCGGTCCTGGTAACGCTGGAATAGCTTGCGCTTGATCACCCAGTCGATCTCGGTGTCCACCTTGGCGAAATCCTGGCTCTCCACCGCGTCGAGCTGGCGGCCCCACAGGTCGACGACCTGCTCGATCTGCACGTCGGGCTCCCGAGTCTGCAGGTGCTCGACGGCGCGGCTGTAGTACTCGCGCTGGATGTCCAGCGCGCTGGCCTGACGCCCCCCCGCGAGCCGGACGGGCCGACGACCGGTGACGTCGTGGCTGACCTCGCGGATGGCGCGGATGGGGTTGTCCAGCGAGAAGTCGCGGAATGGCACCCCGGCTTCGATCATCTCCAGCACCAGCGCCGCGGTACCCACTTTGAGCATCGTCGTGGTCTCGCACATGTTGGAGTCGCCGACGATGACGTGCAACCGCCGATACTTCTCCGCGTCGGCGTGCGGCTCGTCGCGGGTGTTGATGATCGGCCGGCTGCGGGTGGTGGCCGAGGAGACGCCCTCCCAGATGTGCTCGGCGCGCTGGGACAGGCAGAACGTCGCGGCCTTGGGGGTCTGCAGCACCTTGCCCGCCCCGCAGATCAGCTGGCGGGTGACCAGGAACGGCAACAGCACGTCGGAGATCCGGGAGAACTCGCCGGCCCGCACGATGAGGTAGTTCTCGTGACAGCCGTAGGAGTTTCCCGCAGAATCGGTGTTGTTCTTGAACAGGTAGATGTCGCCGCCGATGCCCTCGTCGGCGAGCCGCTGCTCGGCGTCGATGAGCAGGTCTTCAAGCACCCACTCACCGGCGCGGTCGTGGGTGACCAGCTGCACCAGACTGTCGCATTCGGCGGTGGCGTACTCCGGATGGCTGCCCACGTCCAGATAGAGGCGGGCACCATTACGCAGGAACACGTTGGAACTGCGCCCCCACGACACCACCCGGCGGAACAGGTAGCGGGCAACCTCGTCCGGGCTGAGCCGACGATGACCGTGAAAGGTGCAGGTGACACCGAACTCGGTCTCGATGCCCATAATTCGTCGCTGCACGTAATCGAGGGTACTGGTTGTCTGGCGACGACGGTGAAGAAGCCGCGCCTACGAATACTGATCGATGTTCGGCGTGCCCCATGGCGGGGCCGCGTGGGCTAGGACGAGCACCTCCGATCGGTGCAGCTAGGACGCTGTTCAGCTGCTAGCGAACGCGCCGGCGCCGGCCGGAACGGTCTGGCCTAATCCGAGGAGTTGCCATCGGAATCCGTCGCTTCGCCGTCGGATTCGGGCTTCTTCGCATCGGATTCCTGCAGCAGCGTTTCCAAGGTGGCGCGGTTGATCCGCCGAAACGCGCGTCGCGGCCGGCTGGCATCGAGGATGGCAACTTCTAGCACGTCGAGGGAAGCCTGGTCTCCGTTCGAGGTTTCCACACTGCCGGCCCGCAGCGCCCCGACGGCGATCCGCAAAGCGTCGCGCAGGTCGGCGTTTTCGGCGTACGACTCCTTGAGCGCAGTGGTGATCGGTTCGGTGGTGCCGCCCATCACCACGAAATGCGGCTCGTCGGCGATCGACCCGTCATAGGTGATCCGGTACAGCTCAGGTGGTTTGGTCTCGCCGTAATGGGCAACCTCGGCGACGCACAACTCGACCTCGTAGGGCTTGGCCTGCTCAGTGAAGATGCTGCCCAGCGTCTGCGCGTAAACGTAGGCCAGCTGCCGACCGGTGACGTCGCGGCGGTCGTACGCGTAGCCCCGGGTGTCGGCGAACTGGATCCCCCCGCGCCGCAAATTGTCGAATTCATTGAACTTGCCCGCGGCCGCAAAGCCCACGCGATCGTAGAGTTCGCTGATCTTCTGCAGGGACCGCGACGGGTTCTCCGCGACGAACAGCACACCACCGGCGTAGGCCAACGCCACCACGCTTTTGCCCCGCGCGATGCCCTTGCGCGCGAGCTCGCTGCGCTCGCGCATCGCCTGCTCGGGCGAGATGAAATACGGGAAACTCACTTCTCACCCCGCGGCTGGGCGTCGGGGCCGAAAGTGTCGCGGCGCGAGCGGCTTTCGATGACTTCTCGGGCCAGTTCGGCGATGCGGCTCTCCGGCACGTCGACCGCCCCGTCGGCGCCGATGGCGACCGCCGTGGGGTAGATGCCGCGGACCAGATCCGGTCCGCCGGTAGCGGAATCGTCGTCAGCGGCGTCGTAGAGCGCCTCCACGGCTACCCGCAGCGCGGAATCGGCGTCGCTCACCTGTGAGTACAGCTTCTTGATCGAAGATTTCGCGAAGATCGATCCCGATCCCACCGACTGGTAGCCCTCTTCCTCGAAGTTCCAGCCGCCGGCGGCGTCGAACGTCACGATGCGGCCGGCTCTTTCCGGGTCGGAGGCATGGATGTCGTAGCCCGCCAGAAGCGGCAGCGCCACCAGCCCCTGCATCGCGGCCGCCAGGTTCCCGCGCACCATGATGGCGAGCCGGTTCACCTTGCCGGCAAACGTGAGCGGTACGCCCTCGAGCTTCTCGTAATGCTCGAGTTCCACCGCGTAAAGACGGGCGAATTCCACGGCGATCGCCGCCGTTCCCGCGATGCCCGTGGCGGTGTAGTCGTCGGTGATGTACACCTTTTTGACATCGCGCCCGGCGATCATGTTGCCTTGCGTCGAACGCCGATCGCCCGCGATGACGACACCGCCGGGGTATTTCAGCGCAACGATGGTGGTGCCATGCGGCAGCTGTGCCCCGGCGCCGCCGGCTTGCCCGCCGCCGCTTAGGCTCGCCGGCAGCAACTCGGGCGCCTCGCGGCGAAGGAAGTCGGCAAACGACGACAGATTTACTGAGGTGTTTGCCGAAAGTGCGAAGTTGGTGGACAGACGATCAGGCAGCGACCAGGTCACTGTCCGCCCTTTTGGACATACGCTCGGACAAAGTCCTCGGCGTTCTCCTCAAGGACGTCGTCAATCTCGTCGAGCAGGTCGTCGGTGTCTTCGGCTAGCTTCTCGCGGCGCTCCTGGCCCGCGGCCGTGCTGTCGGCGAAGTCGTCGTCGTCGCCACCACCACCGCCACGCTTGGTCTGCTCCTGAGCCATAGCCGCCTCCTGCCTCCAAGTTTATTCAACGCTTGTTCAAGGCCGTGCCACACTGCCCGCTGGTCTCTCTCTACCCTACCGGTCGACCCCGACGTTTCCCGCGCTAACCGGCCTTAGCTGGTGAGTTGCTCCACCAGTTCCACCGCGCTGTCCACCGAGTCGAGCAGCGCCCCGACGTGCGCCTTGCTGCCCCGCAGCGGCTCCAGGGTCGGGATGCGCACCAGCGAATCGCCACCGAGGTCGAAAATCACCGAGTCCCAGCTGGCCGCGGCGATGTCGGCGCCGAACCGACGCAGGCATTCGCCGCGGAAGTATGCGCGCGTGTCGGTCGGCGGATTGTCGACGGCATCGAGCACCTGATGTTCGGTGACCAGGCGCTTCATCGAGCCGCGCGCCACCAACCGGTTGTAGAGGCCCTTGTCCAGCCGGACATCGGAATATTGCAGGTCCACCAGGTGCAGCCGCGGCGCCGACCAACTCAGGTTCTCCCGCTGCCGGAAGCCCTCCAACAGCCGCAACTTCGCGGGCCAGTCCAGCAGCTCGGCGCATTCCATCGGGTCGCGCTCGAGCAGGTCGAGCACGTGCGCCCAGGTCTCCACGATGTCGGCCGCGCGGGGGTCGGGGTCGCGGCTGTCCACCAGCTTCGCTACCCGGTCGAGGTAAATCCGTTGCAGCGCAAGGCCGGTCATCTCCCGGCCATCGGCCAGGGCCACCGCGACCCGCAGCGACGGATCGCGGCTGACGGCATGGACGGCGTGCACCGGCCGGGCCAGGGTCAGGTCGCTCAGGTCTATCCCGTGAGCCGGGCCTTCTTCGATCAGGTCGAGCACCAGCGCAGTGGCACCCAGCTTCAGATAGGTCGACGTTTCGGCGAGGTTGGCGTCACCGATGATGACGTGCAGCCGGCGGTAGCGGTCGGCGTCGGCGTGCGGTTCGTCACGGGTGTTGATGATCCCGCGTTTCAGCGTGGTCTCCAGCCCGACCTCGACCTCGATGTAATCCGAACGCTGCGACAGCTGGAAACCGGGCTCGTCCCCGGACGGACCGATGCCGACCCGACCGGAACCGGTGACGACCTGCCGGGACACCAAAAACGGGGTGAGCCCGGCGATGATGGCCGAAAACGGCGTCTGCCGGGCCATCAGGTAGTTCTCGTGCGTCCCGTAGGAGGCGCCTTTGCCGTCGACGTTGTTCTTGTAAAGCTGCAGCTTCGCGGCCCCTGGCACGCTGGCGACGTGCCTGGCGGCGGCCTCCATGACACGCTCGCCGGCCTTGTCCCAGATCACCGCGTCGAGGGCGTCGGCGCACTCGGGGGCGGAGTACTCCGGGTGCGCGTGGTCGACATAGAGCCGCGCCCCGTTGGTCAGGATCATGTTGGCCGCGCCCACCTCGTCGGCGTCTACCACCGGCGGCGGCCCGGCCGAGCGGCTCAGGTCGAAGCCCCTGGCGTCCCGCAGCGGCGATTCCACCTCGTAGTCCCAGCGGGTGCGTTTGGCGCGCTGAATTCCGGCGGCGGCGGCATACGCGAGAACCGCCTGCGTCGAGGTCAGAATCGGGTTGGCGGTCGGGTCCGACGGCGACGAGATGCCGTACTCGACCTCCGTCCCGATAATCCGTTGCATGCCACCAGCCTAGGCCCGCCGACGATGCCGCCCGCGAAGCGGGGCGAGGTGGGGCACCCCCAGCCGCGAAGCTGCGAGGGGCCGAGGCGGGCATGCCAGGTTGACGCCACCCACCCCAGTGACTAATTTCACCGTGTGTCCGCCCCCGAATTCAGCGAACAATCGGCCGATTTGTCCGGCAAGCGTTACGGCGAGGTGCTTCTGGTAACCCCCGGCGAGGCGGGCCCGCAGGCGACCGTCTACAACAGCTTCCCGCTCAACGACTGTCCCGACGATTTGTGGTCCGCGCTCGACGCGCACACCATCGCCACCGAAAACGGCGCGGCCGCGGCCCTGCTCAACGGCCCGCGCTACTGGCTGATGAACGCCATTGAAAAGAAGCCGCAGGGTCCGCAGATCACGAAGAGCTTCGGGGGGATCGAGATGATCCAGCAGGCGACGGTGTTGTTGTCGTCGATGAACCCCGCGCCGTACGTCCCCAACAGGGTGAACCGCAACACGGTCTTCGTCTTCAACGCCGGCGAAGAGATCTACGAACTGATCGATCCCCAGGGACGCCACTGGGTCATGCAGACCTGGAGCCAGGTCGCCGACCCCAACCTGTCGCGAGCCGACCTGCCCGGGCTGGCCAGCCGGCTCGAACTGCCGGCCGGGTGGACCTTCCAGCCGCGCAAGCTGACCAGCGAACTGCGGGTGGATACCAGGACTCAGGCCGCCGAGGTGCTGCAGGACAATCTGACCAACAGTTACTCGCTGGTGACCAACTGACTTTAGGCGCCCGGCGTGTCGTGTGCGTGGTTTAAGTGTCGGCGCGGCCAGAGGCCCCTATAGGTACTGACCCAGGTTGGACTCGGTGTCGATGGCCCGCGAGGCGCTCGACGACTTGCCGGTGACCAGCGTGCGGATGTAGACGATCCGCTCGCCCTTCTTGCCCGAAATCCGCGCCCAGTCATCAGGGTTGGTGGTGTTCGGCAGGTCCTCGTTCTCGGCGAACTCGTCGACGATCGAGTCGAGCAGATGCTGGATGCGCAGACCGGGTTGGCCCGTCTCCAGCACCGACTTGATGGCGTTCTTCTTCGCCCGGTCGACGACGTTCTGGATCATCGCCCCGGAGTTGAAGTCCTTGAAGTACATGACTTCCTTGTCACCGTTGGCGTAGGTGACCTCCAGGAACCGGTTGTCGTCGATCTCGGCGTACATCCGTTCGACGACCTTCTCGATCATCGCCCTGATGCACGCCGAACGGTCGCCGCCGAACTCGGCGAGGTCGTCGGCGTGCACCGGCAGCGTCTCGACAAGGTACTTGGAGAAGATGTCTTGCGCCGCTTCGGCGTCGGGCCGTTCGATCTTGATTTTGACGTCGAGACGCCCGGGCCGCAGGATCGCGGGGTCGATCATGTCCTCACGGTTGGAGGCGCCGATCACGATGACGTTCTCGAGCCCCTCCACCCCGTCGATCTCGCTCAGCAACTGCGGGACCACGGTCGTCTCGACGTCCGAGGAGACCCCGGTGCCGCGGGTGCGGAAGATCGAATCCATCTCGTCGAAGAACACGATCACCGGCGTGCCCTCGGACGCCTTCTCGCGGGCGCGCTGGAAGATCAGCCGGATGTGGCGCTCGGTCTCACCGACGAACTTGTTCAGCAGCTCGGGGCCTTTGATGTTCAAGAAGTACGACTTGGCTTCGCGGGCGTCGTCGCCGCGGACCTCGGCCATCTTCTTGGCCAGCGAGTTGGCGACCGCCTTGGCGATCAAGGTCTTACCGCAACCGGGGGGACCGTAGAGCAGCACACCCTTGGGCGGGCGCAGCGCGTACTCCCGGTAGAGCTCCTTATGCAGGAAGGGCAGTTCCACGGCGTCGCGGATCTGCTCGATCTGGCGGGTCAGACCGCCGATGTCCTGGTAGCTGACGTCCGGCACCTCTTCCAGTACCAGGTCCTCGACCTCGGCCTTCGGGATGCGCTCGAAGGCGTAGCCGGCCTTCGAGTCGACCAGCAGCGAGTCGCCCGGACGCAGCTTGCGGGGCTTGGTGTCGTCGTTGTGGGCGTCGGGAACGCCGTCCGGCAAGTCCTCGGCAACGAGCGGATCGGCCAGCCACACGATGCGTTCTTCGTCGGCGTGGCCGACGACCAGCGCCCGGTGCCCGTCGGCCAGGAGTTCACGCAGCGTGGAGATCTCGCCCACCGATTCGAAGGTGCCCGCCTCGACGACCGTAAGGGCCTCGTTGAGCCGGACCGTTTGCCCCTTCCGCAGCGAAGCGACTTCGATGTTCGGCGAGCAGGTCAGGCGCATCTTGCGACCCGAGGTGAACACGTCGACAGTGTCGTCATCGTGGGTGCCCAGCAGGACGCCGTAGCCGCTGGGCGGCTGTCCGAGCCGGTCGACTTCTTCGCGCAGCGCCAGCAATTGTTGCCGGGCTTCCTTAAGCGTTTCCATCAATTTCGAGTTGCGGGCCGCAAGCGAGTCGATGCGGGCTTCCAGTTGATGCACATCGCGGGCGGAACGGGCGTTGCCGTGCGGCCCCGCCGCGTGCTCCAGTTGCTCGCGGAGCACCGCTGCCTCACGGCGAAGTTGCTCCAACTCGGCAGCATCGCCGCTGGAAATGCCCGATTCGCGGGGGGTACCGAATGCTTCAGAACGCTCTGAGTCAACCATGTTGCGCTCCTTTCCCACACCGAATGGCGCGGCGATACTTCAAAGCTACCGGCGATTGCCGGTTGATGTGCGCAGTCAAATACCCACGAAAAGTTAAGACTTTCGTCACGCTGGTAAATTCGGCGATGAATCGGGCTGATCGAAAGGGCCTCGAACGAACACTGTGACCGCAAAACCCCTCGCCACGGGCTCCGCCGATCCCGGCGGCGTCGGGCGGGCATCCGCGGATGTGACTTACGTTGCACCCGTTGGGCCGACCGCGGAGATGGCCCGTGTGTAACCGGGCTGCCATCTGATGCACCGCCACCCGTTCGTAGCACTGATCGCCGCCACCGCTCTGGCGGCGTTCGGGCTCTCGGGATGTTCCTCGAACCAACCCAAGATCGCGTCGTCGCCCGCCGCGCAAGCGCCACCCGCCACATCGATGCCCGTCGCCGCTTCGCCGACCGCCCAGCTGCCGGGCCCCGAAGCCCTCATTGCGGTGCTGACCCGGCTCGCCGACCCGAACGTCCCCGGCGCCGACAAGGTGAACCTCGTCGAAGGCGCAACGCCCGACAACGCGGGCACCCTGGACAAGTTCATCAACGCGCTGCGGGACAACGGGTACCTGCCGATGACGTTCGCCGCGGACAACATCGCCTGGTCTGACAAGAATCCATCCCATGTGATGGCCACCGTCACCGTCAACACGGCGCAGCCGAACAATCCGAAATTCACGTTCCCGATGGAGTTCACGCCCTTCCAAGGGGGATGGCAACTCTCGCGGCGGACCGCCGAAATGCTGTTGGCCATGGGCAAGTCACCCGCGACACCGACACCGGCACCCGAATCGCCGCCCGCGCCGGCTCCGTCCCCGACGCCACCGCGTTGACCCCCGGGATGTGGATCGGCTGGCTCGAGTTCGACGTGCTGCTCGGCGATGTGCGGTCACTCAAACAGAAGCGATCGGTGGTTCGTCCCGTCGTCGCCGAGTTGCAGCGCAAGTTCAGTGTGTCGGCGGCCGAGACGGGCTCGCACGAGCTGTACCGACGAGCGGGCATCGGCGTGGCCCTGGTCTCCGGCGACCGCACCCACGCGGTTGACGTGCTCGATGCAGCCGAGCGCCTGGTCGCCGCCCATCCCGAGTTCGAGCTGCTGTCGGTGCGGCGCTCGCTGCTGCGCAGCGACGATGTGGGTAGCCGACCCGCCGGTCTCTAGCCGTCACGTCCCGGGCGCTTGCGGCCCAGCGGCGCGGGGGCGACGGCGCCGGGAGCGAGCCGTCGCGTGAACACCAGAAAGGCCGTGTGGCCGCGCATCGAATGCTGCGGCCGGACGGCCAGCCCGACGACGTTCCACCCGCGCTGCAGCGTCTCCCACGCCCGCGGTTCGGTCCAGCACTGCTGGGCCCGGACCGCCTCCACGGCTCGCGACAACTGGGTCACGGTGGCCACATAGATCAGCAGCACACCGCCGGCGACCAGCAGCCGCGCCACGGAGTCCAGCACCTCCCACGGCGCGAGCATGTCCAGCACGGCACGGTCGAAGGAGCCGTCGGGCAGGTCGGAGTCCGCGACGTCGGCGACGACCAGCTGCCAGTTGTCGGGTTGGCGCCCTAGAACGTCATAGAAGTTGGCCACATTACGGCGAGCGTGTTCGGCATGGTCGGCGCGCTGTTCGTAGGAGACCACCCGGCCCTCGGGCCCCACCGCACGCAACAGCGAGAGAGTCAGCGCTCCCGAGCCGGCTCCGGCCTCCAGCACCCGCGCGCCGGGAAAGATGTCGCCCTCATGCACGATCTGCGCCGCGTCCTTCGGGTAGATCACCTGGGGCCCGCGGGGCATCGACATCACATAGTCGACCAGCAGCGGACGCAGCACCAAAAACAGGGCGCCGTTGCTGGACTTGACCACACTGCCCTGCTCCAGCCCGATCACCGCGTCGTGGGGGATCGAGCCGCGATGGGTGTGGAACTCGGCGCCGGGAGTGAGCGACATCGTGTAGTGCCGGCCCTTGGCGTCGGTCAGCTGGACGCGTTCCCCCGGGGTGAACGGGCCGGTTTCGGACACGCCGTCTAGCGTGCCAGCCGACTCGCCGCAACCGCTGCCCGGGGTTGTCGGCGCTCGGGCCTAGGCTGCGGTTCATGAACCACCTGCCGGTGGAACGCGCGCCGCGGCCGGCTTCAAAACCGGCGCTGTCGCCGTCGCGGGCGGCGGATTTCAAGCAGTGCCCGCTGCTGTATCGGTTCCGGGCGATCGACCGGCTACCCGAGGCGCCCTCGGTGGCGCAGCTGCGCGGGTCAGTGGTGCACGCCGCCCTCGAGCAGCTCTACGGCCTGCCCGCCGCGCTGCGCGGCCCGAACACGGCAATGTCGCTGGTGGAACCCGCCTGGGACCGGGTGATCGCGGCAGCGCCCGACCTGACCGACGGGCTGGACCCGGCACAGCGCGCCGACCTGCTGGGCGAGGCCCGCGCGCTGCTGTCCGGCTACTACCGGCTCGAAGACCCGACCCGATTCGACCCGCAGTGCTGCGAGGAACGGGTGGAGGTCGAACTTGCCGACGGCACGCTGCTGCGGGGCTTCATCGACCGCATCGACGTTGCCGCCACCGGCGAATTGCGGGTCGTCGACTACAAGACCGGCAAGGCACCGCCCACCGCGCGGGCCCTGGCCGAGTTCAAGGCGATGTTCCAGATGAAGTTCTACGCGGTGGCGCTGTTGCGTTCCCGCGGTGTGCCGCCCACGCGGCTGCGACTGATCTATCTGGCCGACGGCCAGGTACTGGATTACTCGCCCGACCACGACGAGTTGCTGCGCTTCGAAAAGACGTTGATAGCCATCTGGCGTGCCATCCAATCCGCTGGGCAAACCGGCGACTTCCGTCCCAGCCAGTCCCGGTTGTGCGACTGGTGCCCCCACCAGCAGCACTGCCCGCTTTTCGGCGGAACCCCGCCGCCCTACCCCGGGTGGCCGGATCACGTGCGCGCGGAGGCGGTTTCGCGGCCGACGGAGCCCGCGGCCTAGGCCTGGGTGGCGACCCGTCCCCCGCAAGCGGGAGGTACCCCCAGCGCCCGGCTACGCCGTGCTTGCGATCGCCACTAGTCGAGCGGCGACATCTCCTGCAGCATCGTGGGAATCAGTTCACTGACGGTCGGGTGAATGTGCATCGTGCGCGACAGCGTGGTGTACGGCGCCTTGGCCGACATGACATCCAGGATCGCGTGAATCGCCTCGTCGCCGCCGACTCCGAGGATGGCGGCGCCCAGGATCTCCTCGGTGTCCGCGTCCACCACGACCTTCATAAAGCCTTGTGTCTCACCTTTTTCCACCGCCCTGCCGACCCGGGTCATCGGCCGCTTTCCGACCAGTGCCCTGCGGCGCGTCGCGCGAACCTGGTCGACGGTCATGCCGGCGCGTCCCAGCGGCGGGTCGATGTAGAGCGCATACGTGGTGATGCGGTCACTCACCCGGCGGGGGTCGCCGTCGAGCAGGTTGGCGGCGACGATCTCGAAATCGTTGTAGGAGGTGTGGGTGAATGCGCCCCTGCCGTTGCAGTCACCCATGGCCCAGATGTGATCGACGTTGGTTCGGAGCTGGTCGTCGACGACGATGTAGCCGCGGGCGTCGGTCCGCACCCCGGCCGCCTCCAGGCCCAGGTCGTCGTTGTTGGGCCGCCGCCCCACCGCCAGCAGCAGATGACTTCCGTCGACGGGATCTGCTCCCGCCCGCGGTGTGAGTTCAAAACCGTTGTTGCGCTTGGTGACTCGCAGACCATCCGCGCCGAGGACGATGTCGATGCCCTCGGCCTCCAGGATCTCTTTGATCGCAGTGGAGACGTCCTCGTCCTCGCGGGACGCCAGCCGCGGACCCCTCTCTACGACGGTCACGCGGGCCCCGAAGCGCCGGAACATCTGGGCGAACTCCAGCGCGATGTAGCTGCCGCCGACGATGACGAGATGCGCTGGCAGCGTGTCCAGTTCGAGGATCGACACGTTGGTGAGGAACTCCACGCCGGACAGCCCCGGAATGTCCGGCACCACCGCGCGGCCACCGACGTTCAGGAAGATCCGGTCGGCGCGCAGCAGACTTTCCCCGACCCGCAGCGTGTGCGGGTCCTCGAAGCGGGCGTGACCGCGAATGACGGTGCAGCCCGCCATGCCGTCCAGCCAGCCCTCGACACCCGCGCGGTCGGCGAGCATGATGTCGTCTTTGCGCGCTTTGACTTTCGCCATGTCCACGCTGATCGGCCCGGTCCCGACCCCGTATTCGGCGCCGCGGCGCGCCAGGTGCGCGGCGTGCGCACTGGCCACCAGCGTCTTGGTCGGGATGCATCCGCTGTTGACACAGGTGCCGCCGATTAGTTTGCGCTCGATGACCGCGACGCGCTGCCCGGCCGCCGTCAGCCGGCCCGCCAGCGGCGGCCCGGCCTGCCCCGCGCCAACAATGATCGCGTCGAAATGCTCCGTCACAGCCTGGCTGTCACCGCGAGGATCGCGAGGCCGCCCAGGATGGCGACCGCGTCCTCGAGTAAGGCGATCGGCAGGTCGTGCCCGTGGCGGGCGGCCACCAGTAGCCGGCGCGCGTGATAGCCGCCCAGCGTGCCGAGCACAACGCCGAGCACACCGGCGCCCAGTGAGCTGAAGGTGTAGTGCCACGCCGCGCCGATGACCGCACCGGCGAATGCGCCCAGCACGATCCGGCCGGTGAACGACGGGGCCGCGATGCGGGGCGGGGTCTTGGGGAGTTTGTCGGTGACCAGTTCGCCGACCGCGAGGATCGTGAAGACCACCACCGTGATGATGTTGGCCACCCAGGACGCCCAGGTGCCATGGAGGTTGATCCATCCCAACAAGGCCGCCCAGGCGACGACGGCGGGAGCCGTAAACGAGCGCAAGCCGGCGACGACACCAATCAGTAACGCCATCAACATCACGAGTGCGTGTGTCACGGGAACCCTCCTGGGGGACGAACAGCCCGGCGACGATCAGGGCTGAGGCCCTGTTATAGGTGACACGGGCTTCGGCCCTTCAGCGGCCCTTCAGTAGGCCTCTACTGGCCCCTAGGCGGACGCTAACACAGCCGCACCCGTTATCAGAACCGGCAGAACCTGATGTCGGACGCCAAGATCGCCTTGGCACCGATGGCGGCAAGCTTGTCCATGATCTCGTTGACGCCGCGGCGGGGCGCCAACGCGCGAATCGCGACCCAGTCCGGGTCGGCGAGCGGGGCGATGGTCGGTGACTCGAGGCCCGGTGTGATCGATGTGGCCTTGTCCAGCACCGAGCGGGGGCAGTCATAATCGAGCATCAGGTATTGCTGGCCGAACACCACACCCTGGATCCGCGCTACCAGTTGGTCGCGCGCCGCCTGGGTTGCGGTGCCCTGGTCGGTACGCTCGATCAATACCGCCTCCGAATCACACAGCGGCTCACCGAAGGCCACCAGGTCGTGCAGGCTCAGGGTGCGTCCGGACCCCACCACGTCGGCGATGGCGTCGGCCACCCCGAGCTGCACCGAAATCTCCACGGCTCCGTCCAGCCTGATGACGGTTGCTTGAATACCGTGCTCCGCCAGGTCTTTTCGCACCAGATTGGGATAGGCGGTGGCGATGCGTTTCCCCGCCAGGTCGGCGGTCGTCCAGCCGCGCCCGGCGGGGCCAGCGTACCGGAAGCTCGACGAACCGAAACCCAGCGCCAGGCGCTCTCGCACCGGCGCACCGGAATCCAGCACCAGATCCCGGCCGGTGATGCCGAAGTCGAGCTCTCCCGAACCGACGTAGATGGCAATGTCTTTGGGCCGCAGAAAGAAGAACTCGACCTGGTTGACGGGGTCGATGACGGTCAGGTCCTTGGCGTCGGTGCGGCGGCGGTAGCCGGCCTCCGCGAGGATCTCGGTGGCCGGTTCGCTCAGCGCGCCCTTGTTGGGTACCGCGACCCGCAACATGCTCACAGCTTCCGATAGACGTCGTCGAGGGACAGCCCGCGCGCGATCATCAGCACCTGCGTCCAGTACAGCAGCTGGCTGATCTCCTCGGCCAGGGCCTCGTCGGGTTCGTGCTCGGCGGCCAGCCACACCTCGCCGGCCTCCTCCAGGATCTTCTTGCCCAGCCCGTGTATTCCGCCGTCCAGCGCGGCGACCGTCGCGCTGCCGGGCGGCCGGGTGCGGGCACGCTCGCCGAGTTCGGCGAACAGATCCTCGAATGTCTTCACGGCCAGCGATTGTTCCATGCCGCGACGAGCAAAGTCACGGCGGTTTCGCTCGGCATCGTCCTTGACGTTTTCCGCTTCTAGACGTTTTCCGCCTCTAGACGATTTCCGCTTCTAGACGATTTCCGCTTCTAGACGTTGAAGTACTTGGCCTCGGGGTGGTGCAAGACGAACGCGTCCGTCGACTGCTCGGGGTGCAGCTGCAGCTCCTCGGACAGCGTCACGCCGATGCGTTCGGGCCCGAGCAGCTCCACCATCTTGATGCGGTCCTCCAGGTTGGGGCACGCCCCGTAGCCGAAGGCGAAGCGGGCGCCCCGGTAGCCGAGCTTGAAGTAGTCCTCGACGGCCTCGGGGTCCTCGGCGGACACCGCCCGGTCTCCAGAGAACTTGAGCTCCTCGCGGATGCGGCGGTGCCAGTACTCGGCCAGCGCCTCGGTGAGCTGCACGCCGAGACCGTGCACCTCGAGGTAGTCGCGGTAGGAATCCGATGAGAAGAGCTCGCTGGCGAAGTCGGCGATGGGCTGGCCCATCGTGACCAGCTGGAACGGCAACACGTCAACCTGGCCCCGCTCGCGGGCCAGGTTCCGCGACCGGATGAAGTCGGCGATGCACAGGAATCGGCCGCGCTGCTGGCGCGGGAACGTGAACCGGTACCGCTGGGCGGCGTCGGGTTCCGACGATTCCAGCACGACAACGTCGTCGCCCTCGGACACCGCCGGGAAGTAGCCGTAGACCACCGCGGCGTGCGCCAGGATGCCGTCGGTGGACAACCGGTCCAGCCAGTACCGCAGGCGGGGGCGGCCCTCGGTCTCGACGAGTTCCTCGTACGACGGCCCGTCACCGCCGCGCGCGCCGCGCAATCCCCACTGACCCAGGAACAGTGCGCGCTCGTCGAGCAGCCCGGTGTAGTCCGCGACCGCGATGCCCTTGATGATCCGCGACCCCCAGAACGGTGGGACGGGGACCTCGACATCGACGGCGACGTCGGAGCGTTCGGGCACCTCGACCGGCTCCTCGGCCGCCTTGCGCTGTTCGGCGATGCGCTTGGACCGCTCGTGGCGTGCCTTGCGCTCGGCTTCCTTCTTGCGGGCCGCTTCTGCCTCCAGGGCCTCGGGGCTCCCCGGCTCCACGGCCTCGCCCCGCTTGGCGCTCATGATGGTGTCCATCAGCTTGAGGCCCTCGAAAGCGTCACGCGCGTAATGCACTTCGCCCTCGTAGATCTCGGCGAGGTCGTTCTCCACGTAGCTGCGGGTCAGCGCCGCGCCGCCGAGCAGCACCGGGAACTTCTCGGCCACGCCGCGGGTGTTCATCTCCTCGAGGTTTTCCTTCATCACAACGGTGGACTTCACCAGCAGGCCGGACATTCCGACCACGTCGGCGCTCTTGTCCTCGGCCACTTCGAGGATGTTGGCGATCGGCTGTTTGATGCCGATGTTGACCACCTCGTAGCCGTTGTTGCTCAGGATGATGTCGACCAGGTTCTTGCCGATGTCGTGCACGTCGCCCTTGACGGTGGCGAGCACGATGCGGCCCTTGCCCTGGTCGTCATCGGACTTCTCCATGTGAGGTTCCAGGTAGGCCACCGCGGTTTTCATCACCTCCGCAGACTGCAGCACGAACGGCAGCTGCATCTGTCCGGAGCCGAACAGTTCGCCGACGGTCTTCATGCCGGCCAGCAGGTTCTCGTTGATGATCGCCAGCGGCGGCTTTTCGGTCATCGCCTCGTCGAGGTCGGCCTCCAGGCCGTTGCGCTCGCCGTCGACGATGCGCTGGGCCAGCCGCTCAAACAGCGGCAGCTTGGCCAGTTCCGCGGCCCGCGATTCCTTCGACGACGCCGCCGACACGCCCTCGAACAGCCGCATCAGCTCCTGCAGCGGGTCATACTCCTCGCGGCGGCGGTCGTAGACCACGTCCAGCGCCACCTCGCGCTGTTCTTCCGGAATCCGGCTGATCGGCAAGATCTTCGACGCGTGCACGATCGCCGAATCCAGGCCGGCTTCCTGGCACTCGTGCAGGAACACCGAGTTGAGCACCTGGCGCGCAGCGGGATTCAGGCCGAAGGAGATGTTGGACAACCCGAGCGTGGTCTGTACGTCGGGGTGACGCCTCTTCAGCTCCCGGATCGCCTTGATGGTCTCGATCCCGTCTTTGCGCGACTCTTCCTGACCGGTGGCGACGGTGAAGGTCAAACAGTCGATCAGGATGGAGGATTCGTCGACGCCCCAGTCGCCCGTGATGTCGTTGATCAGCCGCTCGGCGATCTCCACCTTCTTCTCGGCGGTGCGGGCCTGGCCCTCCTCGTCGATCGTCAGCGCCACCACCGCGGCACCGTGCTCGGCGACCAACTCCATGGTCTTGTGGAACCTTGATTCGGGGCCGTCACCGTCCTCGTAGTTCACCGAGTTGATGGCGCACCGCCCGCCCAGGTGCTCCAAACCAGCTTGCAACACCGCGGTTTCGGTGGAGTCCAGCATGATCGGCAGGGTCGACGCCGTCGCCAGCCGGCTGGCCAGCGCAGTCATGTCGGCCACGCCGTCACGGCCCACGTAGTCGATGCACAGATCCAGCAGGTGCGCGCCGTCGCGGGTCTGGTCCTTGGCGATGTCGAGGCACTTCTGGTAGTCCTCGGCGATCATCGCCTCACGGAATGCCTTGGAGCCGTTGGCGTTGGTCCGCTCCCCGATCACCAACACCGAGGCTTCCTGCTCGAACGGGACGGCGGTGTACAGCGACGACACCGACGGTTCGTAGGTCACGTCAGGCTGACCGCGCTGCTTGGTCCCGTCGTTGAACGGGGCGACCGCCGCGGCGACCTCGCGAATGTGGGCCGGGGTGGTGCCGCAGCATCCGCCGACCAGCGAGAGCCCGAACTCCGTGATGAAACCGGCCAGCGCTTCACCCAGCTCGCGGGGCTGCAGGGGGTACTCGGCGCCGCCTGAGCCCAAGACCGGCAGCCCGGCGTTGGGCATCACCGACACCGGAATGCGGGCATGGCGGGACAGGTAGCGCAGGTGCTCGTTCATCTCGGCGGGACCCGTCGCGCAGTTCAGACCGATCATGTCCACGCCGAGCGGCTCCACGGCCGTCAGCGCCGCGCCGATCTCGCTGCCCAGCAGCATGGTGCCGGTGGTCTCCACGGTGACGTGGGCGAACACCGGGATGTGCCGGCCGAGCTGCGCCATGGCCCGACGCGATCCCAGCACCGCGGCTTTCAGCTGCAGCAGGTCCTGGCAGGTTTCGACGAGGATGGCGTCGGCGCCCGCCTCGAGCATGCCGAGCGCGGCCTCGGTGTAGGCGTCGCGAATGAGCCGGTACTCGGTGTGGCCCAGGGTGGGCAGCTTGGTGCCCGGTCCCATCGACCCGAGCACGTAGCGCTTGCGGTCGGGGCCCGAACCCGAGCCAGTCAGCTCGTCGGCGACCCGGCGCGCGATCGCGGTGCCCCGCTGGGAGAGGTCCCTGATCCGGTCGGCGATGTCGTAGTCGCCGAGGTTGGACATGTTGCAGCCGAAGGTGTTGGTCTCCACGGCGTCGGCGCCAGCCTCGAAGTAGGCCCGGTGGATGTTCTCCAGCACGTCCGGACGCGTCTCGTTGAGAATCTCGTTGCAGCCTTCCAGGCCGCGGAAGTCGTCAAGCGTGAGATCGGCGGCTTGCAACTGAGTGCCCATCGCGCCGTCGCCGACCACGACCCGCTGCGCCAGAGTGTCGAGGATGTCCGTGTCGTAGCGGTGTTTGTTAGCGGCGGTCACGCCACAAGGATAGTCGTTCTATGGAATGCGCCGAGCGGTTTACAGGTCTCTGACAGCTGCCCCGGAGCCGCCTCTGCAGGTCTGCGCAGGCAGGCTCCGGTTGAGTGCCCGGCTCGCCCCCTCGCCGCTTCGCGGCTGGCAGGTACCCCCACCTCGGCCCATGCTACGGGCCGCATCGTCGCCGGACGCGGACGCCGTACTCTGATTCTGTGACCCTCCCGGATAGCGGCGCCGCGCTGCCCGAACTGCACAACACCGTCGTCGTGGCGGCATTCGAGGGATGGAACGATGCCGGTGACGCGGCCAGCGACGCACTCGAACACCTCGAGGCCATCTGGGAAGCCGATCCGATCGTGGAGATCGATGACGAGGCGTACTACGACTACCAGGTGAATCGCCCGGTAATCCGGCAAGTCGATGGGGTGACGCGGGAGCTGGTGTGGCCGGCGATGCGGATTTCGCACTGCCGGCCACCGGGCAGCGACCGCGACGTCGTGCTGATGCACGGGGTCGAGCCCAACATGCGCTGGCGGACGTTCTGCGCCGAGTTGGTGGCGATCGCCGACAAGCTCAACGCCGACACCGTCGTGATCCTCGGCGCCCTGCTGGCAGACACACCGCACACCCGGCCGGTGCCGGTTTCGGGTGCGGCGTACTCCCCCGAGTCCGCGAAGCGGTTCGGACTGCAGGAAACCCGCTACGAGGGCCCTACCGGGATCGCCGGGGTGTTCCAGGACGCCTGTGTGGCCGCCGGGATCCCGGCGGTGACGTTCTGGGCGGCGGTGCCGCACTACGTGTCGCAGCCGCCGAACCCGAAGGCGACGGTAGCGCTGCTGCGCCGGGTCGAAGACGTGCTCGACGTCGAGGTCCCGCTGGACGACCTGCCGGCGCAGGCCGAGGAATGGGAGCAGGCGATCACCGAGATGGCCGCCGAAGACGAGGAACTGGCCGAATACGTGGCTTCGCTGGAGCAGCGCGGCGACGCCGAGTTGGACATGAACGAGACCCTGGGCAAGATCGACGGCGACGCGCTCGCAGCCGAGTTCGAGCGCTACCTGCGCCGCCGCCGTCCGGGATTCGGGCGGTAGCCGCCGACGGCGGCCCGGGCCAGTGCTCTAGGGCTTTTCCAGGGACTCGTTGTAGGCGCTGCTGGAACGACCCAGCGCGGCGACTTCGGCGTCCATTTGGGGCACCAGCTCAGCAGCGTTTCTGAGGATCGGAAGCTCGCCGATCCGAGTGGACAACACCGGCTTGAGCCAGCGGAACAGGCTCACCCAGCCCGGGCAGTACACGTGATCCTTGCGGCCCTCGATGCCCTCGACGAACGCCGCCGCGCACTTGTCCACCGACGTGGTCTGGTTCAACGGCCACGGCAACCTGGCAAGTATTTCGCCGAACGCCGGCAGGTCGGACTTGGTGTCGCGAACCAGGGCGGTGTCGATCCAGGACATGTGCGCTGAGCCGACGCTGACACCGCGGTAGGCGACCTCCAGCCGCAGCGCGTTTGCGAAGTTCTCGATGGCGGCCTTCGACGCGGTGTACGGCGCGAGCCCCGGAGCCGCCGCGAATGCAGCCAGCGACGAGACGATCAGCACGTAGCCGCGGCGGTCGATCACCGCGGGCAGAGTGGCCCGCACGGTGTGGAAAACGCCGAGCACGTTGACGTCCAGCACGCGCTTGAACGCCTCCGGGTCGACCTGCAGCACCGAGCCGTAGCTGGCGATGCCAGCATTGGCCACGACGACGTCGATGCCGCCGAACCGTTCGACGGCCTGATCTGCTGCGGCCTGCATGGCGGGCAGATCGCGCACGTCGGCGACCACCGTCAGCACCCGGTCCTGACCGCCGAGCTCGGCCGTCACCTCAGCCAACTCCGCTTCGCCCAGATCGGTCAACACGAGTTTGGCGCCCCTATTGTGAAGCCGACGCGCGACCTCAGCCCCGATTCCGCGGGCGCCCCCGGTGATGAAGACGACCTTGCCCTGCAACGATGTCATGGCCGAAAACGTACCGCCGTAGCGATCACAGGTCTACCCCCAACAGCGCATCGATCGCTTTTGCCACCAGTCTCGGCGCCGACGCGTCGTGTCCTCCGTATTCCAGCGCATCGGTGGCCCAACCGTCAAGCGCCGCAAGCGCTTTGGGAGTGTCCAGGTCGTCGGCCAGGTAGCTGCGCAGCCGGGCGATGACGTCGGCGGCGTCCGGCCCGGCGGGCAGCGCGGTCGCCGTGCGCCAGCGCTGCAGCCGAGCGTTCGCCTCGTCGAGCACTTGCCGGCTCCAGAACCGGTCCGCCCGGTAGTGCCCGGCCAGCAGACCCAGCCGGATGACCGACGGCTCGACGCCCTGTGCGCGCAGCGTCGACACCAGGACCAGGTTGCCGCGGCTCTTCGACATCTTGTGCCCGTCCCACCCGATCATCCCGGCGTGCACGTAGTGCCGGGCGAATCGCCGCTCGCTCCGGACGCACTCCGCATGCGCGGCCGTGAACTCGTGGTGCGGGAAGATCAGGTCCGCGCCCCCGCCCTGAATGTCCAGGCCGCTGCCGATCCGGCTGAGCGCGATCGCCGCGCACTCGACGTGCCAGCCGGGCCGGCCGTCGCCGAACGGTGACGTCCAGCTGGGCTCGCCCGGCCGCGCGGCCCGCCACAGCAGGGCGTCGAGCTCGTCGGACTTGCCCGGCCGGCCCGGGTCGCCGCCGCGCTCCTCGGACAGCCGCAGCATGGTGTCGCGGTCATAACCGGACTCGTAGCCGAACTGCAGCGTCGCGTCCGCCCGGTAGTAGACGTCGGGGTATTCCCCTATTTCCGGGTCGATGACGTAGGCCGCCCCGGCCGCCAGCATTTTCTCGACGAGCTCGACCACTTCGGCAATCGCCTCGGTGGCGCCGACGTATTCGCGTGGCGGCAGCACTCGCAGCGCCGCCATGTCCTCACGGAACAGGGCGACCTCGCGGTCGCCGAGCTCGCGCCAGTCGACACCGTCACGCTCGGCGCGCTCAAGCAACGGATCGTCGATATCGGTGACGTTCTGCACGTAGTGCACGTCGTGGCCGAGGTCGAGCCACTGACGGTAAACCAGGTCGAATGCCAGGTAGGTGGCCGCATGACCCAGATGGGTCGCGTCGTAGGGGGTGATCCCGCAGACGTACATGGTGGCTTTCGACCCGGCCGTAACCGGCCGCACCTGCCGGTCGGAGGTGTCATACAGCCGTAGCTCCGGGCCGCGCCCCGGCAACACCGGAACCGGTGCGGAAGACCACGCTTGCATATCGTCGACTCTAAACGCGCCCGAGATCAGCGAAATTCCCGGCGAATGGCGCCGAGCAGGATCGGCGCCAGCTCGGCTCGGCACATCACGAAGTCCGGCAGGTACGGGTCGAGCTGGTTGTAGCGCAGCGGCGACCCGTCGAGCCGCGATGCGTGCATGCCGGCGGCCATCACCACTCCGGCTGGCGCCGCCGAATCCCACTCCCACTGGCCTCCCGCGTGCACGTACGCGTCGACGTCACCGTCGATCATCGCCATCGCCTTCGCGCCCGCCGAGCCGATCGCCACGGGTTGAATGGCCAGGGTCTGCCGCATGCGGTACAGGACCGCCGGTGGCCGGGTGGCGCTGACGGCGATCCGGATGGTGCTGGGAATCCCGACGCGGGCGGCGCCGGCGGTCACGGTGTCGCTGCAGTACACCGTGTTCCCGCGGGCCGGCAACGACACCGCCGCGTCGGTGATCTCCCGCCTGTTGTCGGTTGGGCCGCCGGTGGGACGTTGCCACAGCGCGATGTGCACCGCCCAGTCGTCGCGTCCCGGCGTGGAGAACTCGCGCGTGCCGTCCAACGGGTCGATGATCCACACCCGGTCGTGCTTGAGCCGGACCAGATCGTCGTACGCCTCCTCGCTGAGCACCGCGTCGCCGGGCCGCTCCGCGCGCAGCCGCCGCAGGATCAGGGCGTTGGCCAGGCTGTCACCCGCGTCGCCCAGCGCCCAGGGATGGCCAAAACCCATCTCCTCGCGCACCCTGAGCAGCAACTCCCCCGCCTCCGCGGCGAGATCGGCAGCCAACGCAGCATCGGTCATCTCATCCCGCTTGTCATGGGGGGCCGGGCTCACCGCCTCAGTATCGCCGACGGTCGGGCCCGGCTCAGAACGCCGGCCACGGAATCGGACGGTGCCGATTCGGGCCCGGCATGACCGGATTGTCCAGCAGCGCGCAGGCACGCCTGCGCAGCGCAGCGATCTCCGCCCGGGTGATCTGCCCGGCCAGCTCATCGCTGAACGAGCCGGTGAGGGCGTCGGCGAGTCCCGCAACCGCCTCCAGGGTTTCGTCGTCGATCGGCTTTCCGGCCCAGCCCCACAACACCGTGCGCAGTTTGTTCTCCACGTGCAGACACACCCCGTGGTCGACCCCGTACACTCGGCCGTCGAGCCCGAACAGGATGTGGCCGCCCTTGCGGTCGGCGTTGTTGACCAGCACGTCGAATACCGCCATCCGGCGCAACTGGACGTCGTCGGCGTGCATCAGGATGACCTCTTCGCCGGCGTAGTCGTAGGCGCGCAGCACCGGCAGGTAGCCCGGCTGTGGTTTGCCGACGGGAAACAGGTCGACCAGGTCCCGCCCCGGCCTGGGGTCGGAGTCCGCCGCGTCACCGGGTTGCTCGACCCACAGCTGCAGCATGCCCGGGCCCGCGGGGCCCTCCCGAATCACCGTGTACGGCACGATGTTCCAGCCCAGCTGCCGTGACACCAGGTACGCGCAGACCTCGCGGCCGGCCAAAGTTCCGTCGGGAAAATCCCACAGCGGCTGTTCCCCCGTGACCGGCTTGTAGACGCAGTGCACGGTGGAGTCGCCGAGTGTGGCTTCGCACAAGAAGGTGGCGTTGCTGGCTGAGCGGATCCGTCCCAGGATCGTCAGCTCGCCGTCCCGCAGCACCTCGCGCTGGTCACTCCTCGAGTTCATCGTTCGGCCCGAGCAGCGCGCTGCGCCGGTATCCGTTGGTGCGCGCGCAGATGTGCCCCTCCGGGTCCAGCGGTTCGTCACACAGCGGGCACGGCGGGCGTCCAGCCGAGATGACGCGATTGGAACGTGTGGCGAACTGCCGCGCCGACTCCGGCGTCAGGAACACCCGGACCGCGTCGGGACCCTCCTCGGTGTCGTCCAGCACCACCGACGCGTCGAACTCGGCGTCGGTGACCGCCAGCAGTTCGACCACCACGGTCTGCGCCTCCGAATCCCAGCCCAGGCCCATCGTGCCGACCCGGAACTCGGCGTCGACGGGCGTGATCAACGGGTTGAGGTCGTCGATCTCGGCGGGTTCGGGAGGAACCGGTGTGCCGAACCGGCGGTTCACCTCGAGCAGCAGCGCACCGATGCGTTCCGCGAGCACGGCGACCTGTTGTTTCTCCAATACCACTGACACCACGCGGGAATCGTGCACCGCCTGGATGTAGAAGGTGCGGTTTCCGGGCGTGCCGACGGTCCCGGCCACGAAGCGGTCGGGTGTGCGGAAGACGTGGATTGCGCGGGCCATGGCACCTCTAAAATACCGGCAGTTGCGGTCGCCGTGCGATCCGATCACGGCTCCACCGCGGCGGACACCGAAATCGATCCGTTTCAATCCGTGGAGCCGCCGACCACCGCGTCACTCGACGGCGCCGCTGCCGGCGGCTGTTCCGGCTCCCCCTTGGGGTCGCCCTCGGAGTCATCCTCGACCTTCGACTCATCTTTCGGTGGGGGCCCGGCCCGTAACGGGGCGGACAACCGCGCCCCGGTGTGGTTGACGTGCAACACAAAGGGCCGGAGTTCGGTGTAACGGATCACACTCACCGACGCCGGGTCGACGGTGACGCGCTGAAAACCGTCCAGGTGCATGCCGTACGCGTCGGCGACCACCGACTTGATGACATCACCGTGCGTGCAGGCCACCCACAGGGCGTCGCCGCCATGTGCCCCGCCATATTGCAGGGCGAGCCGCCGGTCGTGTTCGCGGACCGCGGCCACCGCGCGCGTCTGTACCTGCGCCAGGCCCTCGCCGCCCGGGAACAGCGCCGCGCTCGGATGAGCCTGCACGATCCGCCACAACGGCTCGCTCGTCAGGTCGCCTATCTTGCGGCCCGTCCACTCGCCGTAGTCGACTTCGGCGAGCCGCTCCTCGATGAGCGGCTCGAGGCAGAGCGCTTCGGCGAGCGGCTCCAAGGTGCGCCGGCATCGCAGCAGCGGCGAACTGACCAGCGCCCGGATCGGTAGATCACCGATCCGATCGATCAGCCCGACGGCCTGCTCGCGGCCCTTGTCGTCGAGGTCGACGCCCTCGGAGCGACCGGCCAGGACGCCCGCGGTATTCGAGGTGGAGCGGCCGTGCCGCAACAGGATGACGGTCATGCCGCGCCGCTCAACCGCCCGCACATCGCCGGAACCGCAGTCACGACGACGACCGTACGTGACTAGCGCGACAAAGGCACCGCGTGCGCGACCGAGTCGCGCACCGCCGCGGTCAAACTGCGCTCGTCGGTGAGGTCGATGTCGACCAGGCTGCGCACTTCCCTGGCGACGACGTCCTCGGCCTGCGGAACCGGGCCGGCGAGACGCGGCCGGTAAACTTCGACGACGAGTGACCGGTGCTCAATGTGGAAGGAAAAACTGCGTCCATCACCGACTTGGCCGTACCCGCTGGCGAAGATTCCTGTCGAGATGTCTTCGACAGCAAACTCGCTAGCTGCGGTATGCCAGTCATCGATGACGTTTATGACGTGACCATACCTCTCCAGGGAGACTTGGTGTAGGCAACATGGCCGCATTGGGCGCGAAACCGTTCCCTAAAATGGGAATTCCATCCTCGTTACGCAAGGGAAAATAATTGCTGTCACAGCAAGCGGCGCAGAAAAGGCCTGATCGCCGCCGCTGGATCAACGCGCTGTTTTTGCTGGGGGTGGTCGCGGGATGTTCGTCGAATCCGCTCGAAAGCACGCCGCCCACGATTGAACCGGCGCGGCCGGCCGCGTCCCCCCCGATGTCGCAGGCGCCAACCGGTGCGGTGCGACCGCTGGCCGCCCAGGCCGCGGCGGCGGTCTTCGACGACGCCACCCACCAATTGGCCGTCCTGGTGCCCGGCGCCGATCCGGCGGCGCCCGCCGGCCTCACCGTCTTCGATGGCCCGCAGCAACCGCCGCGCGTGATCGCCCTGCCCGGCCCGGCCACGGCGGTGGCCGATGACGGCCGCGGCATGGTCTACCTCGCCGCCCGCGGCGGCTACTTCGTGGCCGACTTGTCCAACGGCCACACGGCGGCGGTGAGCGTCGCGCAGGCCGGGCAGGTCCAGTTCACGGCCATCGCCCGGCGCGCCGACGGCAAGCTGGTGTTGGGCAGCGCCGACGGGGCCGTCTACCTCCTCGCCGCTCAGGCGCCGGACAGCAGCGGCACCGCGGCGGTCGCCAGCCGGAGCAAAATTTTTGCGCGCGTCGATTCCCTTGTGACGCAAGGTAACACGACAGTGGTCCTGGACCGTGGACAGACCTTGGTCACGACGATCGACGCCAGTGGCCGGGCCGAACAGGCGCTGCGCGCCGGCAAGGGCGCAACCACCCTGGCCGCCGATCCTCTGGGCGTCGTCCTGGCCGCCGACACCCGCGGGGGCCAACTGCTGGTCTACGGCGTCGACCCGCTCATGTTGCGTCAGACCTACCCGGTGCGGCAGGCCCCGTACGGACTGGCCGGCTCCCGCGAGTTGGCCTGGGTAACCCAGACCGCTTCGAATATGGTGATTGGTTACGATCTGTCCACCGGAATTCCCGTCGAGAAGGTGCGTTACCCAACCGTGCAGCAACCGAACTCACTGGCCTTTGACGAATCGTCGGGCACTTTGTATGTGGTGTCGGGATCCGGTGCGGGAGTCCAGGTCATCGAGCACGCGGCGGGTAACCCTTGACAAGCCCGCCCGCGCCGCGGTGGAGTCGGCTGCCCGCAAGCTGGGACGCCGAGATGTCCGACGAGTACGAGTGGGTGCCACTGCGCCTGCCGCCGGAGGTGACCCGGGTCAGCGCCTCGACCCGGTTGTCGATCGAGGCCGAATACCGCGGCTGGGAACTGACCCGGGTGCGGCTGTATACTGACGGTAGTAGGCGAGTATTGTTGCGCCGCAAGAAAACTCGCTTGGATACCCGGCTGCCCGACCAGCCGCAACTGTGACGCCCGCCCCACCCCGCGGTCATCGGGTGTATGGCGTGGTGCGACGGCTGCTTTTCTTGGTCCCACCCGAGCGCATTCACACGCTGGTTTTCGCAGCGCTGCGCGGTGTCACCGCTGTCGCCCCGGCGCGGCGGTTGGTGCACCGGCTGCTCGGCCCGACCGATCCGGTGCTGGCCACAACGGTGTTCGGCGTGCGCTTCCCGGGACCGCTCGGGCTGGCGGCCGGCTTCGACAAGGACGGCCTGGGGCTGCGCACCTGGTGCGCGCTGGGTTTCGGGTACGCGGAGGTGGGGACCGTCACCGCGCACCCGCAGCCCGGCAACCCGGCCCCGCGCATGTTCCGGCTGCCCGCCGACCGCGCCCTGCTGAATCGGATGGGGTTCAACAATCACGGAGCGGGCGCGCTGGCGATCCAGCTCGCACGTCATCGGCCCGGGGTGCCGGTCGGGGTCAACATCGGCAAGACGAAGGCAACCCCGGCCGCCGAGGCCGCCCACGACTACCGGGCGAGCGCCCGGCTCGTCGGCCCGCTGGCGTCATATCTGGTGGTCAACGTCAGCTCGCCGAACACACCGGGGTTGCGCGATCTGCAGGCGGTCGAGTCGCTGCGGCCCATCCTTGAGGCCGTCCTCAGTGAGGTCTCGGCGACGTCAACACCGGTGCTGGTGAAAATATCGCCGGACCTTTCCGATACGGACGTCGACGACATCGCCGACCTGGCGGTCGAATTGGGCCTGGCGGGCATCGTCGCCACCAACACCACGGTGTCGCGCGAGGGCCTGCTCACGCCCGGCGTCGATGAGCTGGGCCCCGGCGGGGTTTCCGGGCCACCGGTAGCCCGCCGCGCCACCGAGGTGCTGCGCCGGCTCTACGGCCGCGTCGGTGATCGGCTCGTGTTGATCAGCGTCGGGGGCATCGAGACCGCCGACGACGCGTGGGAGCGGCTCACCGCGGGCGCGTCACTCCTGCAAGGGTACACCGGCTTCATCTACGGCGGGGGCTTGTGGCCCAAGCACATTCACGACGGCATTGCCCGCCGGCTGCACGATGGCGGCTTCGCCTCGCTCGCCGACGCGGTCGGGTCGGCGGCACGCAAGCCGGGCTAGGCCGCTCCTTCGTCCTCGTCGTCTTCGCCGGCGAGGATTTTTTCGGGGTGATGGAACGTGTTGATGCGCGGCTGACCGCGATCGAGA
This sequence comes from uncultured Actinomycetota bacterium, assembly GCA_963785625.1. Taxonomy (GTDB): domain Bacteria; phylum Actinomycetota; class Actinomycetes; order Mycobacteriales; family Mycobacteriaceae; genus Mycobacterium. Next base: position 596,017 of record CAWAWC010000008.1, read on the forward strand.
TGTGGCGGTGGGATCCATTGGGTATCGCCACGGGCGTTCTTGCGGGTGGTCCAGCCGCCCGGGCCGACGAGCGAGTGGTCTGATCCGCAGGCCAGGGTCAACTGGTTGACGTCGGTGCGGTGGGTGGTGGCCCAGTCCTCGACATGGTGCACCTCGCACCAGTAACCGGGTACTTCGCACCCGGGGCGGGTACAGCCGCGGTCCTTCGCGTACAACACGATTCGCTGCCCGGGTGTGGCCAGGCGCTTGGTGTGGAAGAGCCCGATCGCTCTGCCGTTGTCGAAGATCGCCAGGTAGTGGTGGGCGTGGCGGGCCAGGCGGATCACATCGCTCATGGGCAGTCGGGTGCCGCCGCCGGTGAGTCCGATGCCGGCCGCGGCCTCGAGGTCTTTGAGTGTGGTGGTCACCACGATGGTGGCCGGTAAGCCGTTGTGCTGCCCCAACTCTCCCGAGGCCAGCAGCGCCCTGAGCGCGGCGTTGAGTCCGTCATGGTTGCGCTGGGCCGCGCTTCGCGTGTCGCGCCGAACCGCGTCTTCATCGACTGGGCCGTCGACCACGGGCGTGTCGTCCTCGGGATTGCACATCCCGGGAGCGGCCGTCTTGGCCAGGACGGCTTCGACGGTGGCGCGCGCCTCGGGAGTCAGCAGGGCGCGCAACTCCGACATGCCGTCGAGGCCCCGCTTACCCAGCGTCAGGCCGCGTCGGCGGGCACGGTCCTCGTCGGTGTAGGTGCCGTCGGGGTTGATGCAGTCAGCCAGCCCATCGGCCAAATCGGCGACCTGGTCGGGCCGAAACTGGGTGGACAGCTCAGCGAGATGCTTTTCGGCCGAATCGCGCGTGTCAACATCGACAGCGCTGGGCAGTTGATTCAAGAACCGCCGTATCACCTGCACGTGGGCCGGACCAATGTCTCCGGCGCGCTGGCGGGCGGCGGTGCCGGTCAACAACGGCGGCAGCGGCTCCCCGGTGACCGCGCGGCGCGGCCCCAAATCGGCGGCCTCGGCCACCCGCCGGCCGGCCTCCCCGCGGGTGATGCGCAAGCGGTCGGCCAGCACGTGCGGCAGCTTGCCGCCCAACTCGGAAGAATCCGCCTGCTCAACGAGCTGATTGATCAGCTGGTGCCCCGGCACCCGCAGCCGTCGAGTATCCCGCTCGAGCCGCTCGAGCAATGCGAGCCGCTCGGGGCACGTCAATGCGTCGTACGAATGCCCCAGAATCCGAGACACCACGGCGCGCAATGCGTCGAAGTCCTCCTGGATCGCCTCGCGGCTACTCGAACTCATGTTCGAATTGTATGGCTAGCCGCCGACAGAAATCCTCGCCTCGAACCTACTTCTGCTCGTAGGTGCCGTAGATGACCGCTCGGGCGATCGCGTGCTGGAACAGGTTGAAGCCGAGGAAAGCCGGGCTGGCGTCCTCGGTGAGATCCAGCTTGTCGACGCCCACCGCGTGCACGGCGATGTAGTAGCGGTGCGCGCCGTGTCCCGGAGGCGGCGCGGCGCCGATGTAGCGGCGCATCCCGGCGTCGTTGACCAGGGTCTGGGCGCCGCCGGGCAGTTCGCGCCCGTCGCCGGCACCCGCGGGCAATTCGGTGACGTCGGCCGGCAGGTTGGCCACGGCCCAGTGCCAGAATCCAGAGGCCGTCGGCGCGTCGGGGTCGTACACCGTGACGGCGAAGCTGCGGGTCCCCTCGGGGAATCCCGACCAGCTCAGCTGCGGGCTGACGTCTTCTCCGCCGGCCCCCATAATCCCGCTGACCTGGGGCTTCGCCAGCGGTTGGCCGTCAGCAACCGATTCCGAGGTCAAGGTGAACGTCGGCAGCTGCGGCAACGAGGCGTACGGGTTGGGCGCGGTGGTCATTAGCGATCCTCTCGTGACGTGTCTTCAGCAGTGTGTCAGGACTTCAGCAGTTGGTCAGGACTTCAGCAGTTGGTCAGGACTTCAGCAGTTGGTCAGGACTTCAGCAGTTGGTCAGGACTTCAGCAGTTGGTCAGGACTTCAGCAGTTGGTCAGGAAGTGTGCCAGCACATCGGTGCCAAATCTCAGCGCGTCGATGGGTACCCGCTCATCGACGCCGTGGAACAGCGCACTGAAGTCCAAGTCCGGCGGCAACCGCAGCGGGCTGAAGCCGAAACAACGAATACCCAAGCGCGCGAAGGCCTTTGCGTCCGTACCGCCGGAGAGCATGTAGGGCACCGTGCGCGCGTCCGGGTCGAGCGCCAGCACCGCGGCGTTCATGGCGTCGACCAGGTCACCGTCGAAGCTGGTCTCATACGACGAGAAGTCCTTGATCCACTCCCGGGTTACGTCGGGGCCGATCAGCTGGTCGACCTCCGCCTCGAAAGCCACCTTGCGGCCCGGCAGGATTCGGCAGTCCACCACGGCTTCGGCGGTCGCCGGGACGACATTGGCCTTATAGCCGGCCTTGAACATCGTCGGGGTGGCGGTGTCGTGCAGCACGGCCTTGAGCATGCGGGCCATCGGGCCGAGCTTTTCGATCACCCCATCCAGGTCGGCCGGGTCGAACGTGAGCCCGGTCTCCTCGCCGACGGCGGCCAGGAATTGGGCGACGGTGTCGGTCAGCACGAGCGGAAACCGGTGGCGGCCGAGCCGGGCGACCGCCTCGGCGACGGCGGTGACGGCGTTCTGGTCGTGCACCATCGAGCCGTGCCCCGCGGGGCCGCGGGCGGTGAGCCGCATCCACGACAGCCCCTTCTCGGCCGTCTCGATCAGGTAGAGCCTGCGTTCCCCGCCGTCACGGCGCGGCACGGTCAGAGAGAACCCGCCCACTTCACCGATCGCCTCGGTGACGCCGTCGAACAGCTCGGGCCGATTGTCGACCAGCCACTGGGCGCCGTAGGTGCCGCCGTGCTCTTCGTCGGCCACGAAGGCGAACAGCAGATCGCGGGGCGGCACGACGCCGGCCCGCTTCAACTGCCGGGCGACCACGATCATCATGCCGACCATGTCTTTCATGTCGATAGCGCCGCGGCCCCAGACGAAGCCGTCTTCGACCGCGCCGGAGAACGGGTGCACGCTCCAGTCGGCCGGCTCCGCCGGCACCACGTCGAGATGCCCGTGGATCAGCAGCGCGCCACGGGAGCTGTCCGCGCCCGCGAGGCGGGCGAACACATTGCCGCGGCCCGGCGCACCCGATTCCACGTAGTGTGGCTCGTAGCCGACCTCCGCGAGCTGCTCGGCGACCCACCGGGCGCACTCGGCCTCGCCCCGCGTCGTCTCCGCGTCCCCGGTGTTGGTGGTATCGAACCGGATCAACCTGCTGACGACCTCGACCACGTCATCGCTCGGGTTGACTGGAATGTCGGCCTCGATAGTCACAATCCCCTTTCTTAACCCTTTCTCACCCCTTTCCTACCATTGGCCGGGCCGCTCGGCTCGGGCGCCGAGTGGCCCGGCTGGGTTGGGTCTGGGTTGGGTCCGAGCGGGCCGATCCGATAGCCTTAGCTGCCAACCCATGCGGTTGGTCTCGTCCGAGTGGCGGAATGGCAGACGCGCTAGCTTGAGGTGCTAGTGCCCTACTAATGGGCGTGGGGGTTCAAGTCCCCCCTCGGACACGACGACACCCGGCCCCGGCGTGCACGTGCCTCTATACGCGGCATGCGTAGACTCCAACCGCCCGGGTTGGACGCCGTCGGCCAGGTTTACCGCGACTTTCACCAGGTCACTGACGACGAGGTTCGGGAGCTGCTCAGCACGCCGCCGAGCGGAGCGCGTGTCGTCTACTTGGCCGGCTCGTCCGCGCCGCCGTCCGCCGGCACCGTCGACTCCTCGGTCGCCTCGGCGTCGCCTTCCGACCCGTGTTGCCGTTCATCCGAGACTTCCTCGGGGTAATCCACGGCGCCCTGGTCTGCGTGGTCTTCTGTGGCCGCGTCTTCCTCGGGCGCCTCACCCGCATCGCGTCGCTGGCGTTCCCGCAGCGCGTCGATGATCAGCAGCACCACACCCAATACGCTCGCGCCGATGCAGACCCACGCCACCAGCTCGTTGCTGGTGACGACCGCGAACACCAACGCGACGAGCCCGATCAGGGCCAACACCAGCGCAATGATGAGCATCGGTCATCCTCCAGCCGACAAGCGGGACTAGCAGGTTCAGGACGGGTCCGGTGTGCCGATCTCCGGCACGAATCCGGCTAGTTGTTACCCCGGTTGAATTGCTCGAATCCGCCGGCATCGGCACTGGAGTCAACAGGCGCCGCCGACCCGCGCTGGCCGAGCTCCTCGAGCTGGGATTCCAGGTAGGTCTTGAGTCGGGTGCGGTATTCGCGTTCGAAGGTACGCAGTTGCTCGAGGCGGCCTTCCAGCACCGTGCGCTGCTGGTTGATGGTGCCCATGATCTCGGAGTGCTTGCGTTCGGCGTCAGCCTGCAGGGCGTCGGCCTTCTCCTGGGCCTGGCGCAACTGGGTCTCGGAGCGGGTCTGAGCGTCGGACAGCATCGCGTCGGCGCGCTGCCGGGCCTCGGCGACCGTGGTCTCGGCGGTGCTGCGGGCCTCGCTGAGGATCTGGTCGGCGTTGGCGCGGGCATCGGCCAGCATCTTCTCCGATTCCGCCTTGGCCGTGCTGGTGAGCCGGTCGGCGGTGTCCTGCGCCAGGGCCAGTACGCGGGCGGCCTTCAGAACCTGCTCCTCGTTGGTCCCGGCGGCGGCAGCGGGTGCGGCCACGGGCGCGGGCACGGGCGCCGGCGGCGCGGGCTCGGGTTCGGCGAGAGGGATCGCCTTAGTGGGTGCGGCCGCGACCGCCGTCCCACCGCCGCCGGAAGCCAGTTCCTGATCCAGCTCCTCTATCCGCTGACGCAGATCGGTGTTCTCTTCGATGAGCCGGGTCAGCTCGGCCTCCACCAAATCGAGGAAAGCGTCGACCTCGTCCTCGTTGTACCCCCGCTTACCGATCGGTGGCTTACTGAACGCCACATTGTGGACGTCGGCTGGTGTAAGCGGCATTGTTTCGTCCCCTCAAGTTCCTGTCGAAAAGTTCCTGTCGAACGTTCTGGAAAGTGTAGAACGCATTGCTAGCCGTAGCGCAACTGCCGTCCATCCTGTCACACCAGCCGCGAACGTTGCCGATTCGGACAATAATTAAGAACGGATTTCAAACATCGAGAGCAATGAAATCCCAATCCTTAGATTTTTTAAATCGCGCACATCAAACCGACGCTAAAACGTGGCCGAACCGTCTCCCCGCTTCAGCCGCCGTCACGCCGCGGCGCCGAACGCCAATTGCATCCCGATGAACGCGACCAATAACAGCACCATGATGGACAGGTCGAAGCGGACCGCTCCGATGGTGAGCTGCGGAATCAACCGGCGTAGCAGCTTCACCGGCGGATCGGTGATCGACATGATGATCTCCAGAATCACCACGGTGATGCCGGTGGGATGCCAGTCACGGCTGAACGAGCGAATGAACTCGACGACGACCCGCGCGATCAGCAGCAGCCAAAAAGCGAACAGCGCAAACCCAAGGATCTGGAAGAACACCAACTGCGAGACCCGACCTTACTTGAAAAGACGTCAAACGCCGCGCCCTGGCGCGGCAGACGCCAGCGTACCGACTCGGACGACGGCCCCACATCTTATGTGAGCGGCATCAAACTATCGGGGCGGGTGCCCGACCCTGCGATCATGCCGTGCCGGTGCGTTACTGGTAGGCGTAGAAGCCGGTTTCGGCGATCCGGCGCCGCTCTTCCGGGGACACATCGACGTCGGCCGGCGACAGCAGGAACACCTTGGTCGCGACCTTGTCGAAGGAGCCACGCAGCGCGAACGCGAGGCCGGCTGCGAAATCGACCAGCCGTTTTGCGTCGGCGTTGTCCATCGCCACCAGGTCCATGATGACCGGGGTGCCGTCGCGGAACCGTTCGCCGATGGTGCGGGCCTCGCTGTAGTCCTTGGGGCGCAGCGTGGTGATCTTCGACAGCGGGTGGCCTTCCTCGAACATCATCGCCATCCGGCGCGGATCCATCGCCAGCGCTCCGCGGGTGGAATTGCGCAACCACGACCCGAGGCGGGGCCTGCTCATCTCGGGCCGGTCGAACTCGCGGGGATGAACGGGACTGTAACGGGGGTCTTCCCCGTAGCCGCCGCGATAGCCGCTCGGGTAGTCGGCGGGCTCGCGTTCGTCGTAGTCGCGTCCGTCGTAGCGGCCGTACCCGTCGTCGAAGCGGGGGCGCGGGAAGCCGCGGGAGGGAGCTCGGTCGTCGTAATACTCGTCGTCGTAGTCGTCCATCGGGGCCATACCGAAGTAGGCCTTGACTTTGTGCAGTGTGCTCATTGCGTTTGACCCCTTCTAGCCCTGGATATTCTGGTGTCAGTGATGAAGATGTGACTACAGTGACTTAATACGGTGACGGTAGCGGCCGAGGGCCCAACAGCGCGGTACCGACACGCACACACGTCGAACCGTGTTTGACGGCAATTTCGAAATCGTTGGTCATTCCGGCGGATAGGCCCACCGCGCCCGGATGCGACTCGAGCACCCGGCGATGCTCGGATTGCAGCCGGTCAAAGGCCTCGTCGGGGTCCCAGTCCAGCGGCGGAATGCCCATCAATCCGACCAATTCCAGATTCTTGGACTCCGCCACCTGCTCACACACCCGGTCGACGGCTTTGGGCGTCGAGATGTCGACGCCGCCGCGCGACACGTCGCCGTCGAGGCTGACCTCGACGTAGACGCGCAGCGGTTCCGCGCGACGGCCCTCGGCCAGGGCCGCCGACACGCCCCGGTCGAGCGCGGTCACCAGCCGCACGCTGTCGATCGAGTGGGCGGTGTTCGCCCACCGCGCCACCGAGCGCGCCTTGTTGCGCTGAATGTGGCCCACCATGTGCCAGCGCAGGTCCCGAAAGTCCGCTTGCGGGGATGTTTTTGACAGTCGATCGACTTCGGCGACCTTCGCCGACGCTTCTTGGTCCCGCGATTCGCCAACGGCCCGGCAACCCAATCGCGACAAAATCACCACATCTGTTGCTGGAAAGAATTTGGTAATGGGCAGAAGTTCGATTTCGGCGACGTTGCGACCCGCCGCTTCCGCGGCCGCCGCGAGCCGCGATCGCACGGCCGCCAAAGCACGGGTCAATTCGGCTTCGCGGTTGCCATGGTTTTCGCCGGAAGGCATGTTCTCCGCCACGGTCGGTCACTCCATCCAGACCAGCGAGGCCAGCCGGCCCGTCGGCGCGTCCCGCCGATGACTGAACAACGTCGGGTCGGCCACCGTGCAGCGCGGATCTATGTCGATGGATGTGATGCCAAAATCCCTCAGCTGGCAGGCGATTCCGGACCGAAGGTCGAGTCCGGGGGTGCCGGCCGCGGTGGTGGTGCGGCAACCGGGCAGCGTCGCCTCCACCTCGTCGGCCATCGCCGCGGGAACTTCGTAGTTGCGACCGCTGACCGCGGGCCCCAGCAACGCCGAGATGTCGCCGGCGTGCGCGCCCTGCTCCAGCATCGCCTCGACCGTGCGGGCCACCACTCCCCGCTGCGCGCCGACGCGACCGGCGTGCACCGCCGCGACCACACCCGCGCGTGCGTCGCCCAGCAATACCGGCACGCAGTCGGCGGTGATCACCGCCAGCGCCAGTCGCGGCGAGCTGGTCACCAGCGCATCCGTGTCCTCGACGGCAACGTCACGCGGTCCGTCGACCACCTCAACACGATCGCCGTGGACCTGATTCATCCACACCACCCGGTCGGCGCCGAGGCCGATGGCGGCGGCAAGCCGGGCCCGGTTCGCGGCCACCGCCGCCGGGTCGTCACCGACATGGTCGCCCAGGTTGAAACTCTCGAACGGCGGACCCGACACACCGCCCGAGCGGGTGGTGGTCACCCGCCGGATGCGAACGCTCACGTTTCCAGTATCCGGAAATCGCTGCCGGGCAGACCCCGACGCCGCTGACCTTGGGGGGCGGGTCTGCGCTGTCGCGGCACACGCTTTCAGTGGTTTCAGTGGCTTCAGTGGCTGTTTCGGTGGCTTCAGTGGCGTCAGTGGTTTCGGTGGCTCCAGTGGCTTCAGCGGCGCATGAACGGCGGCACATCGACCTCGTCGTCGTCGCCGCCGATATTCAGCGTCGCGCCATTGGTGTGCACCGGGACGCTGACCGCGTCGACGGGTTCGAACAACGTCGACGCGAGCTTGCCGGCCCGCGCCGATTCGATGCGGTGCGCCCCGCTCGTGCCGGCTTCGGCCCCGCCCACAACCGGCTTGCGGCCGGATCCGGCGGCGTCGAAACCCGCCGCGATCACGGTGACGCGCACTTCGTCGCCCAGCGAGTCGTCGATGACGGTGCCGAAGATGATGTTGGCTTCCGGGTGGGCGGCGTCCTGCACCAGCGACGCCGCCTCGTTGATCTCGAAGAGGCCCAGGTCGCTGCCGCCGGCGATGGACATCAGCACGCCCTGCGCGCCCTCCATCGACGCCTCCAGCAGCGGCGAGTTGATGGCGATCTCGGCGGCCTTGAGCGACCGGCCCTCGCCGCGGGCCGACCCGATGCCCATCAAGGCGGTTCCCGCGCCGGCCATGATGCCCTTGACGTCGGCGAAGTCGACGTTGATCAACCCCGGCGTGGTGATCAGGTCGGTGATACCCTGCACGCCGTTGAGCAGCACCTCGTCGGCGCTGCGGAACGCGTCCATCAGGGACACCGCGGCGTCGCCCATCTGCAGCAGCCGGTCGTTGGGGATCACGATCAAGGTGTCGCAGCTCTCGCGCAGCGAAGTAATGCCGTTTTCGGCCTGGTTGCTGCGCCGCTTGCCCTCGAACGAGAAAGGCCGGGTGACCACACCGACGGTCAACGCGCCGAGCTTGCGGGCGATGCTGGCGACGACGGGCGCCCCGCCGGTGCCGGTTCCGCCCCCCTCGCCAGCGGTGACGAACACCATGTCCGCCCCGCGCAGCAGCTCCTCGATCTCGTCCTTGGCGTCCTCGGCGGCCTTGCGGCCGACCTCTGGATCCGCCCCGGCGCCCAGCCCACGGGTGGAGTCGCGGCCCACATCCAGCTTGACGTCGGCGTCGCTCATCAGCAGCGCCTGCGCGTCGGTGTTGATCGCGATGAACTCGACGCCCTTGAGGCCTTGTTCGATCATCCGGTTCACGGCGTTGACGCCGCCGCCACCGATCCCTACGACCTTGATGACGGCCAGGTAGTTGTGCGGGGGGGTCATCATTCGTCTTCCTCCCTGGTGGGCTCAAGCTCTCCCGGTGGGGTTCCTCCCGGACGGGTAGGACTTTCTGCAAAACCCTCAACCTCAACCATAGGGTTAGAGTTATGTCAAGTAGTTCCGCGTAACCAGAACGGTATGGGTACGACGCGGGCTAACCCTGCAGGCGCGCCGAGGCACGGTGCGCGAATTTCGCCCAATTTCTGGTTCATCGCGTCGACGCCGAGCAGCAACCGCGCCAGCCGGAGTGGACGGCGCGTGCTGCGGCCTGGCTAAGGCGGCGGGCCGGCCGATGCCCGCTGCCCCAAGGTCATTGATAAAGGTCATTGACAATTCGCTAAATAGATCCGCGAATAGGACTTCAGAACGGCGCTACGAATCTGCCCGGCGATCGTGCGGATGGTCTCGGCAGAACTCGACCGATCACCGGAGGCCATGGTGGAGCAACTGAGCGGCCTGGATGCCGCATTCGTGTACGCCGAGACCGCCGGAGCGGCGCACGTGACCTTCTTCGCGATCTACGATCCGTCGACGGCGCCGGACGACACGGTCACCTTTGATGATGTCGTCTCGCACATCGGCTCCCGGCTTGGCGCCGATCGCGTTTTTCGTTCGGTGCTCGCTCGCGTCCCATTCGATCTGGATCACCCGTACTGGGTGCGCGACAAGAACTTTGAGCTGAGCCAACACCTGCACCACCTGACTCTGCCGCGGCCCGGCGGCTGGCGGCAGCTCTGCGACCTGGTGTCGGAGCTGCACGCTCAGCGGATGGATCTGCGCCGGCCGCCCTGGGAGGGCTACGTCATCGAAGGGCTCGGCAGGATCAAGGGGGTGCCGAAAGGCGCATTCGCCGTGTGCTTCAAGGTTCATCATTCGGCGGTCGACGGGGTGGCGGGGCTGTCCCTCGTCAACGCACTGCACGACCTGACTCCCGACATCGCGCCGCCGCCCGACGACGATTGGACCCCAGAACCACGTCCGTCGTCGTTGACACTGCTCGCCCGCACCGCCGTCACGTTCGCCCGCCGGCCGGCGCAACTCGCCTCGGCGGCAACACACGGCCTTCCGTTGCTGAGCCAGCTTCCGGGGGCGGTGACTCGGAGGCTGCCGATCGGGCACCGAATCGAGCATGTGCCGTCCATTGACGTACCGCACAGCAGGTTCAACGGGCATACGGACAGCAGCCGCAACTTCGACGCGCGCAGCTACGAACTCGACGCGGTCCTCGCGGCACGCAAGCTCGTGCCGAAGGCCACCGTCAACGACGTCGTCATCGCCGGCATCGGGGGCGCGATGCGCCGGTATCTCCTGGCCAAGGACGAGTTGCCGGAAAAATCGCTCGTGACGTCCATGGCGCTCTCGCTGCACGGCGACTCCAAGCGCCGACGCGGGGTGAACCAGATTTCCGTGGTCCGTGCCTCGCTCGGCACCGACATCGCCGACCCGCTCACCCGCCTGAAGGCTGTGCACGAATCGACCGCCCATTCGAAGGCCGCCAGCACGACGATGGGCAAACAGATGCTCGAGTACGCCGAGTTCGTCCCGGGCGCGCTCGTCGTCACAGCCCTCCGGGCAGGGATGGCCGCGCACCTCGGAAGACTGGCCGAGCAGTCGCGGGTTTCCAACACCTTGGTCTCCACCATGAGGGGCCCCGACTTCCCGGTCTACCTGATCGGCGCCCGGATGGTGGCCGGCTATGCATTGTCGCCGTTCACCCAGGGATGCGGTCTGATCCACAACGTGATCAGCTACTCCGGACGCGTGGTCGTCAGCATCAACGGCTGTCCGGTGGTGCTACCGGACATCGAGCACTACGGGGAGTGCATGGACGCTTCTTTCGCCGAGCTGGCATCCGCCGCCAAATGCGCCCCGTAGCGGGTTCTTGGGCGCCGATCGCCCCGGCCGCTACGCCGACCCGGTGGCGCCTGACGGCTACTTGACGGTCGGCAGATCGGGGCTGGACACGTCGTAGGTCCGCCCGGGCTGGGTCAACAGCGCGGCCAACTTTTCGGCCTTCTCCTCGGTGCGGTCGGTGGTTCCCCAGATCACCACCCGGCCGTCGCTCAGCGTCAGGGTGATCGAGGCGACCGACGGGGCCGCGATCCGGCCGACTTGACCCGCGACCTCGGGACGCAGCGCGGTCAGCACCTGCAGCGCGGCCTTGGTCGCCGGGTCGCTCGGCCCGGGATCGTCGACGTCGAGGTAGGGCAGCGCCGGTGGCGGCGGCGCGGTCGCGAAGTCGACGCCGTCGCGGTCGAAGAGGTGCGGGCCGTCCGGAAAGTCCTTGACCACCAAGGGAACTCGCTCGACGATCGTGATCCGCAACGCCGAGGGATACTGACGCTGCACGCGCGCGCTGGCCACTCGCCGGATCGCCGCCACGCGGTCGGCGACCTGGTTGGTGTTGATCTGAAGCAGCGGCGTTCCGGGCCGCACCCGGGCCGCGTCCAGCACCTCCTCGCGGGTCACGGCCCCGGTGCCGGTGACGACGATGCTGCGTGCCGACATCGCGGGCGTGAAATACAGCACCAGCGCCAGTCCGACCCCGAGGATCGCCAGCAGCACCGCCGCGAGCAGCATTTTCAAGCCTCGAACGACGCCCCGCCCGACGGGCTTCGGCTGGTTGGCCAGGCGCCCGGTGGCCTGGCGCTTGGCCTCCCGGCGGGCCTCTTCGATGGCTCTGGCGCGGGCCTGTGCGGCGCGGCGCCCGGCGCGTTCCCGACGGGCCCGCCGGCGCGGACCCTCGAACTCCGCTTCGTCCGTCTCTTGCGGGCCTGCTTGCCGGCCGGCGACGAGCGGCTCGGTGACCGCGTCGACGGAGTTGGCCAGGTCGGTCGGCGTGGCCCCGGTTGGTTCAGGGGTCGGCTCGGTCATTGCAGCGCCCCCGGACGGCCCGGTGTGCTCCGGTTGGCCCGCACCCGCAAAGCGGTCACGATCTCCGGCCCCAGCATGGTGACGTCACCCGCGCCCATGGTGACGATGAGATCGCCGGGCGCGGCGGCCATCGCTACCTCCTGGGCGACCGCGGAGAAATCGGGGATGTAGTGCACCGGCTTGCTGACGTGCTCGGCCACGCTGGCCCCGCTGACGCCGGCGAGCGGTTGTTCGCGTGCACCGTAGACGTCGAGCACGAACACCTCGTCGGCGGCATCAAGCGCGCGACCGAACTCCGCGGCGAAAGCCTTTGTCCGCGAATATAAGTGAGGCTGAAACACCACTATGCAGCGACCGTCGCCGCTCTGCTCGCACAGGGTGCGAACCGCGGCCAGCGTGGCGCTGATCTCCGTGGGATGGTGGGCGTAGTCGTCGAACACCTGCACCGCCGCCTGGCCAGTTCCCGAGGTGCCGACCAGTTCGAATCGGCGGCGCACGCCCTCGAAGCCGGCCAGCCCGTGCAGCACGTCATCGGGCGAGGCGCCGATCTCGATCGCCGCCAGCAGCGCGCCCAGCGCGTTGAGCGCCATGTGCCGCCCGGGCACCGACAGCCGCATCACCCGCGGGTGGGGTTCTGGTTCTAGTTGCGGGGCCAGCTGGATGTGGGCGACCGCTTCCGTCCCCTGTTGCTCCCACGACAGCAACGCGGCGGCAAGTCTGTCGTCGGGACCGGACCCGTAGCGCAGCACCCGGATGCCCAGGTCGGCCGTGCGATCGGCCAGCGCCGCCGCGCCCGGGTCGTCGGTGCAGACCACCAGCGCTCCCCCGGGCGCAAGCCGCTCCATGAAGGAGTCGAAGACCCCGGCGTAGGCATCGGCGCTGCCGTAGAAGTCGAGGTGGTCGGTTTCGATGTTGGTGACCACCACGACGTTGGGCGTGTACTCCAGGAGCGAGCCGTCGCTTTCGTCGGCCTCGGCGACGAAGCAGTCGCCGCTGCCGTGGTGGGCGTTGGTGCCGGCCTCCCCAAGCTCCCCGCCGACCGCGAACGACGGGTCCCGCCCGCAGTGCTGCAGCGCCACGATCAGCATCGACGTCGTCGACGTCTTGCCGTGTGTCCCGGTGACCATCAGCGTGGTGCGCCCGGCCATCAGCATGGCCAGCACGGCCGGTCGCAGCACCACCGGGATACCGCGTCGCCGCGCTTCGACGAGCTCAGGGTTGGTTTTCGGGATGGCTGCGTGGGTGGTGATGACCGCGGTGGGGCCGCCGGGCAAGAGATCCAACGACGAGGCGTCATGCCCGACGCGGATCAGCGCGCCGCGAGCCCGCAGCGCGTGCAGGCCGCGCGACTCCTTGGCGTCGGAGCCGGACACCAACCCGCCCCTGTCCAGCAGGATGCGGGCGATGCCGGACATTCCGGCTCCCCCGATGCCCACCATGTGCACCCTTTGTAACTCGGGGGGCAGCTCGGGCGGCATTTGTTCGGCGTTCACCTTGGCCCCCCGGCCGCTTTGGCCAACCGGGCGGCCCGCGCCGTTTGCGCGATGTCCAGCGCCGCCTGGGCCACCTGGCTCGCGGCGTCCCGGTGTCCCACCCGCGCGGCGGCGGCGGTCATCGCCGCCAGCCTCGGTGGGTCGCCGAGCAGCGCGCCCACCTGCTCGGCGACCAGGCCCGGGGTCAGTGCGGCGTCGGCCACCAGCATGCCGCCGCCGGCGTTGACCACCGGCAGCGCGTTGAGTCGCTGCTCCCCGTTGCCGATGGGCAGCGGCACGTAGATGGCCGGCAGGCCGACGGCCGAAACCTCGGCGACCGTCATCGCCCCGGACCGGCAGATCGCCAGGTCGGCCGCGGCGTAGGCCAGATCCATCCGGTCGAGGTAGGGCACAGCCACGTAGGGCGGGTCACCCGGCGTGGGTTTGCGCAGGTCAAGGGTGTTCTTGGGGCCGTGTGCGTGCAGCACGGCCACGCCGGCGGCGGCCAGCTCGGCTGCTGCGCCCGAGACGGCGCGGTTGAGGGAGACCGCGCCCTGCGAACCGCCGAACACCAGCAACACCTTCGCGTCGTCGGCGAAGCCGAAGTGCCTGCGCGCCTCGCCGCGCAGCGCCGCGCGGTCCAGCGCGGTGAGGGCCGCCCGGACCGGTATCCCGACCACCTCGGCGTGCGCGAGGCCGCAGTCCGGCACCGCCGAAAGCACCCGTTCCGCGCTGCGGGCACCGACCCGGTTGGCCAGTCCGGCGCGGGCGTTGGCTTCGTGGATCACCACCGGGACGCGGCGGCCGAGCTTGGGTGCAAAAGGCAGGCCGCGGGCGGCGAGATAGGCAGGCAGGGCCACGTAGCCGCCGAAGCCGATCACCACGTCGGCGTGGACCGCGTCAAGCACGGCGCGGGTCTCCCGCACGGCACGCCACACCCGTGGGGGCAGCCGGGCCAAGTCGCCGCTGAACTTGCGCGGCAGTGGCACCGGTGTGATCAGCTCGAGTTGGTAGCCGCGCTTTGGCACCAGCGTGGTTTCGAGCCCACGCGGGGTGCCTAACGCGGTGATCCGGACCTGGGGGTCGAGCGCGCGGAGCGCGTCGGCGACGGCCATCGCGGGCTCCACGTGGCCGGCGGTACCGCCGCCGGCGAGCACGACGGACAAGGTGGACAAGGTGGACGAAGCGGAATTGACCGATGATGCGGCACCGGCGGGCGAGGGGCTTTCCCCCAGCCCGCCGGCCGGCTCATTGACCGTGTCGTTCACCCGTAACGTTGACCTTCCAGTGCTCGTGCGCGCCGTGTCTGACGCTGGCCGGCGCTCGGGCTGGCTCCCCGGCTCGCATGGCCTCGACCAACTCCATGGCCAGATCCATGATGCCTTGGGCGGCGGGCCGGGCGGGCGCCTGTTCGGGGTAGCGCGGGCCGCGGCGGTGCGTCCGGGGTGCTGGCAGCCTTGCGCACGCGCGCCGCGGCGGGCTTGCCCTTCGCCGGTGCCTTCGGCGGCTGCGGGCGAACACGCTTGCGGTCGCGGAACGACTCCAGGCGGCTCGGCACGTAGGGCTCGGGCAGCGGCAGCCGCAGTATCCGGTTCACCCTGTCGTCGCGCCCGGCGCGCAGCGCGGCCACCGCCTCGGGTTCGTGACGCGCCGCATTGGCCATGATTCCTATCATGAAAAGCGTTGCCGCCGTGGATGTCCCACCCGCAGAGATGAGCGGCAGCTGAATACCCGTGACCGGGAGAATCCCGATCACGTAACCGATGTTGATGAACGCCTGACCCAGCACCCACATGGTCGTGGTGGCGGTCAAGAGCCGCAGGAACGGGTCGGCCGACCGGCGGGCGATCCGCATCCCGGTATAGGCGAACAACCCGAACAGGACCAGCAGCCCGAACGCGCCGACGAACCCTAGCTCCTCGCCGATGATCGCGAAGATGAAGTCGTTGTGGGCGTTGGGCAGGTAGTTCCACTTGGCCACGCCCTGGCCCAGACCGTCACCGAAGATACCGCCGTGCGCCAGCGCGAACTTCGCCTGCCGGGCCTGGTAGCCGGTGTCCTGGGGGTCGTTTTCGGGGTTCATCCAGGACCGCACCCGGTCGGACCGGTAACCGGCGGACATCGCCAAAACCGCACCGGCCATCAAGACCGCCAGCAGCGAGGCGGCAAAGACACGCAGCGGCAACCCGGCGTACCACAACAACGCCAGGAGGATGATGCCCAGCGACACCGTCTGCCCGAGGTCGGGCTGGGCCACGATCAGCGCCAGCGCGATGACCGCGGCGGGCACCAGGGGAATCAGCATCTCTCGCAGCGAGGCGCGCTCCAGCCGGCGGGCCGCCAGCAGGTGTGCGCCCCAGATGGCGAAGGCGATCTTCGCCAGCTCGGACGGCTGCATCGAGAAGCCGGCGATGACGAACCACTTGCGGGAACCGTTGGCCAGGTTGCCGATGCCCGGGACGAGCACCAGCACCAGCAAGATCACGGTGACGACGTAACCGGTGAACGCGACACGCCGGATGAAGCGCACCGGCATGCGCAGCGCGGCATAGGCCCCTACCAGGCCGATGACCGTCCACAGCACCTGTTTGCCGAAGATCACCCAGGCCGAGCCGTCGGCTCCGTAGGACCGCACGCCGGACGCGGACAGCACCATGATCAGCCCGAGGATCGTCAGCAGCCCCGCCACCGCGATGATCAGGTGAAACGAGGTCATCGGCCGACCCAGCCAGGCGCCGAAGCGCGTGCGCAGGCCGGCTATCTGCGCGGCCGCTGGGGCCTTCGGGATCGTGACGCCGGACGTGACCTGCAATGTTTCGGTGGCTTCGGAAGCGCCCGTCGGGTCGTCGACGTCTCCAGTCACCGGGGTCGCGCTCGCCCCGGCGGTTTCTCTGCCTTCGTGGCCTGCCCCGTGACCTTCCTTGCCCCGGCGCAGCAGCCGGGTCAACCCCTTACCCACGCGCGCCTACCGGATCGCCGCGCGGACGGCGGCCGCGAACGCGTCGCCGCGGTCGGCGTAGCCGCTGAACTGGTCGAACGACGCACCGGCCGGTGCCAGCAGCACCGTATCGCCGGGCTTTGCCAGGTCCCGGGCCGCGGCCACGGCCGCGGTCATGATGCGATCGCCGAGCTTCCCGGCCGCATAGTTGACTTCTGTCACATTTGTATCAAGAACCACAACAGTCGCATCCACATCATTATCCTCGCCTGTCCCAACCTGGACCACGGGGACATCCGGCGCGTGTCGCGATAACGCCTCGGCAACCACTCCTCGATCTCGGCCGATGAGCACCGCGCCGACCAGCCGCGGGGCCATCCTGGCGACCTCGGCGTCGACCGACGTGCCCTTCAGCAAACCGCCCGCCACCCAGACGACGCGCGGATACGCCAGCACGGACGCCTCGGCGGCGTGGGGGTTGGTGGCCTTGGAGTCGTCGACGTAGGTGATCCCGTCGGCGAGGGCGACCACCTCGGACCGGTGCCGGCCCACCCTGAATGATGCGATCGCGGCCCCGATTGCTTCGGGGGGCACGTCGACGCTGCGCGCCAGCGCGGCCGCGGCCAGCGCGTCGAGCACGCCGACCGGCCCGGGGACGGGTATCGAGTCGACCGGCAGCAGGACCAGATCGTGGGCGAAGGCGCGGTCGACCAGTCGGCCGTCGCGGACGCCGAGTTCACCGGCGGCCGGCTCGCCGAGCCGAAAGCCCACCCGCACCGGCGCCGCCGCGCTGTGCAGCAACGCGGCGGCCCGGGCATCGTCGAGCCCGACCACCGCCACCCGGCCATTGAGCACCCTGGCCTTGTCGGCGGTGTACTCGGCCATCGTCGAATGCCAGTCCAGGTGGTCTTCGGCGATGTTGAGCACCGCGCCGGCGTCGGGCCGCAGCGAGGGCGCCCAGTGCAGCTGGAAGCTGGACAGCTCGACGGCCAGCAGGTCGGCGGGCTCTGCCAAGACGTCCAGCACGGGGCTGCCGATGTTGCCGCACAGCACGCTGCGGCGTCCCCCGGCGATCAGCATGGCGTGCAACATCGACGTGGTGGTCGTCTTGCCGTTGGTGCCGGTGACCACCAGCCAGCGGCGCGGGGTCCCGTAGTGGCCCGCGGCATCGAGCCGCCACGCCAATTCCACGTCACCCCAAATCGGCACGCCCGCCGTCGACGCGGCGACCAGCAGAGGGGTGGCCGGCGAGAACCCCGGACTGGTGACCACCAGGGCGTAGTCGGCGATGTGCGGCATCGCCGCGGACGGATCGACGGTTGCCACCCCGGTGTCCGCGAATCGGCGCAGCGTGGCCGGATCGTCGTCGCACAGGGTCGGCGTCGCACCGAATCGGCTCAGCGCCGCCAGCACCGCCTTGCCGGTCACACCGCCGCCGGCCACCAGGACGGGCGCTCCTGGCGCTAAGAGGTCCAGACCGCTCATCAGGCGCCGATCGCGGCCAGCCACTCACCGTAGAACAGGGCCACCCCCAGGCCGCAGGTGATCGCGGTGAGCAGCCAGAACCGGATGATCACCGTGGTTTCGGCCCAGCCGGTCAGTTCGAAGTGGTGGTGGAAGGGCGCCATCCGGAAAACCCGGCGCCCGGTGGTGCGGAAGGCCAGGATCTGCAGCACGACGGAGGAGACTTCGGCGACGAACAGCGAACCCAGCACGACGGCGAGGATCTCGGTGCGGCTGGTCACCGACAACCCCGCGATGATGCCGCCCAGGGCCAGGGAGCCGGTGTCCCCCATGAAGATCTTGGCGGGCGCGGCGTTCCACCACAGGAAGCCGATGCAGGCGCCGGCGGTGGCCGCCGCGACGATCGCCAGGTCCAGCGGGTCGCGCACGTTGTAGCAGCCCAGGCCCGGCGCCGTGACGCACGCGTTGCGGTACTGCCAGAAAGTGATCAACACGTAGGCGCCGGTGACCATCGCCATGGTGCCGGCCGCGAGCCCGTCGAGGCCGTCGGTGAAATTGACCGCGTTGGACCAGGCGCTCACGATGATCACGCAAAACAGCACGAACAGCCCCGGCGCCAGCGCGACGGTGGCGATCTCACGCACATAGGACAGGTCCGGGCTGGCCGGTGTCAGGCCGCTGCCGTTGCGGAACTGCAGCACCAGCACCCCGAACAGCACCGCCGCGGACACCTGCCCGACGATCTTGGTCGTCTTGTTCAGCCCGAGGTTGCGCGACCGGCGGATCTTGATCAGGTCGTCGGCGAAGCCCACGGCGCCCAGCGCCGTGGCCAGACCGAGCACCAACAGGCCCGACGCGGAGATGCCTTCGCCGTCGAACGCCAGCCCGGCGAGGTGCGTGCCCAGGTAGCCCGCCCAGATGCCGGCCAGGATGGCCACGCCGCCCATCGATGGCGTGCCCCGCTTGCTGTGGTGGCTCGGCGGCCCGTCCTCGCGGGTCTGGTGGCCGAACCCCTGCTTGGTGAACAGCCTGATCAGCGCCGGCGTCAACAGGATCGAGACGGTCAGTGCGATGGCGACGGCGATCAGGATCTGTCTCATCGGCGGGGCCCGTCGCTCGCGCTTGCCCCCGGCACATCCAAGGCCAGCGCGTCGGCCAGCGCCCCAAGCCCGGCGGCGTTGGACGCCTTCACCAGGACGACGTCGCCGGGTTGCACCTCGGCGCGCAGCAGGGCCAGGGCCGCATCGCCGTCCGCGACGTTGACAGACTCGGTGCCCCACGAGCCCTCCATGACCGCTCCGTGGTGCATGGCGCTCATTGACCTCCCACTTCCCACGACGACGAGTCGAGACACATCTAAGCGCACGGCCAGCCGCCCGATGCGGTCGTGCTCGGCTATCGCGTCCTCTCCTAGCTCGGCCATCTCCCCGAGCACCGCCCAGCTGCGTCGGGGCCGCGAGCTCTCGTTGTGGGCTATCCAGGCGAGCGCCTGCAGCCCGGCCCGCATCGAGTCGGGGTTGGCGTTATAGGCGTCGTCGATCACCGTGACCCCGTCGGCGCGGGTGATGACCTGCATCCGGTGCCGCGATACCGGCCCCGTTTCGGCGAGCGCGGCCGCCACCTGCTCGAGACTCGCGCCGCACTCCAGCGCGACCGCGCCCGCACACAGCGCGTTGGTGACCTGGTGGTCGCCGTACACCCCGAGCCGCACCTCGGCTTTGCTTGTTCCAGAGCCGCCGCGCGCGTGCATCGTGAAGCGGGGCCTGGCCAGCTCGTCCAGCGACACGTTGTCGGCCCACACGTCGGCCCACGAGTCGGCCCACAAGTCGGCCCCCAATTCGGCATTGCCGGCGCGGCTGACCCGGACCACCCGGGCCACGGTCTGCCCGGCCATCGCCGCCACCGCCGGGTCGTCGACGTTGAGAATGACCACACCCGACGCCGGAACCGCCTGCGGCAGTTCGGATTTGGTGCTGGCGATGGCTTCGTGGGAGCCGAACTCGCCCAGGTGGGCGGTGCCGACGTTGAGGACCACCCCGATGGCCGGCGGGGCGATCTCGGCCAGCGCGGCGATATTGCCGGGATGGCGCGCCGACATCTCCAGGACCAGGTAGTCGGTGCTGCGAGTGGCGCGCAACACGGTCCAGGGATGACCCAGCTCGTTGTTGAACGACCCGGGCGGGGCCACCACCCCACCCAGCGGCGCGAGCACGGCGGCCACCAGGTCTTTGGTCGAGGTCTTGCCCGACGAGCCGGTGATCCCGACGATGGTCAGCCCGGCCGCCACAAGTTCGGCGGCCACCGCCTTGGCCAGGCTGGCGAGCGCGGCCAGCACCGCGGCGCCGGAGCCGTCAACGTCGTGTTCGAGCACCCCGGCCAGGGCGTCACCCGCGCCGGCTTGGGGCTTGACCACGATGGCGGGGACCCCCACCGGCCGGGCGGCCAGCACGGCCACCGCGCCGGCCGCGACCGCCGCTCTTGCGTGGTCGTGCCCGTCGGAGCGGGCCCCGGGCAGCGCCAGGAACAGCCCGCCGGGACCGGCTGCGCGCGAGTCGAATTCGACGGTGCCGGTGACGTGCAGTCGCTGGGCGTCCTGCGGCGAGATGTCGGCGAGCGTGCCGCCGACGATCTCGGCGATCTGGGCGACGGTCAGGTCGATCATCGGTTGGCCCCCAAGGCCTCCAAAGCTTGCGCCAGCTCCACCCGGTCGTCGAACGGGCGGACCTCCCCGGCGCCGCGTTGCCCGGTTTCATGCCCCTTCCCGGCGATCAGCACCACGTCACCGGGACCGGCCCAGGCCACCGCGTGCCGGATCGCCTCCCGGCGGTCGGCGACCTCCACCACCTCGGCGGCGCCTCCCGACGCCCCGGCCAGGATCTCGCGGCGGATTGCCGCGGGGTCCTCACCACGGGGGTTGTCGTCGGTGACGACGACCAGGTCGGCCAGCTCGGCGGCGACCTCGCCCATCGGCCCCCGCTTGCCCGGGTCGCGCTCCCCGCCGGCGCCGAAAACCACCGCCAGCCGGCGACCGGGGCGCTTGAGAGAGGTGAGCACGGCCCTGAGCGCACCGGGCTTGTGGGCGTAGTCGACCAGCGCGAGAAAATCCTGGCCGCGGTCGATCTCTTCCATGCGCCCGGGCACGCGCGTCTGCAGCAGACCCGGTGCCGCCTGCTCCGGGGAGACCCCGACCGCATCCAGGATCGCCAGTGCGACAAGGCAATTGGCGATGTTGTAGTGGCCCGGCAGCCGGATTGCGATGCGGTGGTGCACCCCGGCGGGGTCGACGGCGGTGAACTGCTGCCCCCCGGGACCCACCGTCGTCACGTCCATGGCGCGCCAGTGAGCGGGCCGGTCCGCCGTGCTGACGGTGATCGCGTTACCGGCCCGGGCGGCCATCGCGCGTCCGGCGTCGTCGTCGATGCAGACCACGACGGTGCGGGCGCGCAGCGGCGATTCCGGATCGAACAGCAAGGCCTTGGCCGCGAAGTAGTCGGCCATCGTGGGGTGGAAGTCGAGGTGGTCGCGGGAGAGGTTGGTGAAGCCGCCCACCGCGAACCCGGTGCCGTCCACCCGGCCCAGCGTCAGCGCGTGACTGGACACCTCCATGACGACGGTGTCCACGCCGCGTTCGGCCATCGCCGCGAGCATGGCCTGCAACGCGGGGGCCTCCGGGGTGGTTAGCGCACTGGGAATGTCGGCGCCGTCGATGTGGGTGCCGATGGTGCCGATCAGCCCGGCCGTGCGGCCGGCGGCGCGCAGACCGGACTCGACCATATATGTCGTCGTCGTCTTGCCCGAGGTGCCGGTGATCCCGACGACGGCCATCTTCTCGGACGGGTTTCCGTACACCGTGGCGGCCAGGCCGCCCAACACGCCGCGTGGGGCGGGGTGCACCAGAATCGGCACGGTGGTGGCGATGGACGCCATCTCGGCGACCCCGGCGGCATCGGTCAGCACGGCGACGGCGCCGCGGTCGATCGCGTCGCCGGCGTACCGGGCGCCGTGCGTCGACGAGCCGGGCAATGCGGCGAAGAGGTCACCGGGCAGCACGTCCTGGGCCCGCAGTGTCACGCCGGTGATGGGTAGGTCTGGGACGGCGGCGCCACGGTCCGCGAGTACCGCACCGACCTGGGCCGCCAGGTCGGGCAGCCGCGCGCCCGCGGCGGCGCTCGGCCGCAACCCCGTGGGTACCGACACCTCCGTCACACCTCCCTCCGACGCCGCCTGGTCCTCATGATCGGCCATGACACCCTATCGAGACGCATCGGCCACGAGGTGTTCCCGCCGTTTCGGGGGCGGTGCGGGCCTACGCGGCCTGGCGGCGACCCGCTGCGCCCGGCTCCACCGCGCTGGCGATCCCCGCTACGCGGCCTGGCGGCGACCCGCTGCGCCCGGCTCCACCGCGCTGGCGATCCCCGCTACGCGGCCTGGCGGCGACCCGCTGCGCCCGGCTCCACCGCGCTGGCGATCCCCGCTACGCGGCCTGGCGGCGACCCGCTGCGCCCGGCTCCGGCCGCGCTGGCGATCCCCGCTACGCGGCCTGGCGGCGACCCGCTGCGCCCGGCTCCGGCCGCCCTGGCGATCCCCGTTACGTGGCCTGCAAGGTCAGCGGCGGCCCCGGGTCGGGCGACAGCGGCACGTTCTCTCGCTGCATCAGCCAGCCGGCGATGTTGTGGAACAGCGGGGCCGCCGAGTGGCCGGGTGTGCCGTCGGCGTTGCGCTCCGGGTTGTCCATCATGATGCCGACGACGTAGCGGGGATTGTCGACGGTGGCCATGCCCGCGAAGGTGATCCAGTACACGTTGTCGAAGTAGCAGCCGCAGCCCGGGTTGATCTGCTGCGCGGTACCCGTCTTGCCGGCCATCTGGTAGCCGGGCACGCTGGCCGCCGGGCCGGTGCCCTGCTGGTACCCCATCGGGTCGCGCTGCACGACGGCGCGCAGCATGTTCCGCACGGTCTGCGCGGTCTGGGCCGACACCACCCGCACGCCTTCCGGACGCGGTTCCGCGGTCCGGGTGCCGTCGGGTGCGATGGTGGCCTTGATGATTCGCGGCGGCATCCGCACCCCGTCATTGGCGATCGTCTGGTACATGCCGGCCATCTGCAGCAGGGTCATCGAAAGGCCCTGGCCGATGGGCAGGTTGGAGAAGGTGCTGCCCGACCATTGGTCGATGGGCGGCACCAGCCCGGCGCTCTCACCGGGCAGCCCGACGTTGGTGCGCTGGCCCAGCCCGAATTTGTGGACCATGTCGTAGAAGCGTTCCGGCCCAACACGTTGCGCGAGCATCAGTGTGCCGACGTTGGACGACTTACCGAAAATGCCGGTCGTGGTGTAGGGCATGACGCCGTGGTCCCAGGCGTCATGGATGGAGACGCCACCCATCTGGATCGAACCGGGTACCTGCAGCACCTCGTCGGGGTTGGACAGGCCGTATTCGATCACCGACGACGCGGTGATCACCTTGTTCACCGAGCCCGGCTCGAAGGGCGAGGACACCACCAGGTTGCCCAGCTGCTTGTCGCCCTGACGCCCGATGTCCTGGGAGGGGTCGAAGGTGTTGTCGTTGGCCATGGCCAGCACTTCACCGGTCTTCGCGTCCAGCACGACGGCCGAAACGTTTTGCGCACCAGAGACGTTCTTGGCCTGCTGCACCTGCTGCTGCACGTAGAACTGGATGTCGTTGTCGATCGTGAGCTGGACGGTCGAGCCGTTGACCGCCCGGTGCCGGTTGCGGTAGCTGCCGGGGATGACGACGCCGTCGGATCCGCGGTCATAGGTGACCGAACCGTCGGTCCCGGACAGCACCGAGTCCAGGGAGTCCTCCAGGCCCAGCAGCCCGTGGCCGTCCCAGTCGATGCCGCCGATGACGTTGGCCGCCAGCGAGCCGCCGGGGTACTGGCGCAGATCCTGCCGTTCCGACCCGACCTCGGGAAATTTGTCGGATATCGCGCTCGCGACAGCCGGGTCGACGGCACGGGCCAGGTAGACGAAGTTCTCGTCGCTTTGCAGCTTCTTCAGGACGGTCGCGAAGTCCGGCTTGTTGCTCAGCCGGGTCGAAACCTCCTTGGCGATGTCCCGCAGCCGCTGCTGTGGATCGGGCGCGGCGGAGTTCTTGCTCTTCGCCTCCTCGAGTTGCTTCCGGATCCGCTTGGGCTGGAACGTCAGCGCCCGCGACTGCGTGGTGAACGCGAGTTGGTCGTTGTTGCGGTCGACGATGCTGCCGCGCACCGCCTTCTCCACGTCGGTGACCTTGAGTTGTCCGGCGGCCTGGGCGCGCAGCGTCGGCGCGTCGGTGACCTGCAGCATGAACAGCTGGACCGCGGCCACCAGGATCAGCACCAGAATCGCCGCGTTGCCGGCCCGGTGCCGGAAGACGAACGAAGCGCCGCGCGTCCCCGCCTCGACGACCTGCCGGGTCCGCCGCTCCCGCGCCGAATGGCCGACCTGCGCCGCCTCCTCGTGGGTCTCCTTGGCTTTCTTAGCTTTCCGGGAGTTCTTCGGCTCCCGGACGTCGCGGGCCGGTTCGGCCTGGGGCGGCTTGCGCAGCCGCTTCCGCTGCCCGGCGCCCTCGGCCTGCTGCGGATTGCGGGGACCGCGCGTCGGCCGCGGCGATTGCGATCGACGGGTCCGCCCGGACTCGCCGCGGCTCACCGGGGGGCACCCGGTGTCGGCGCGGTCAGCGGCCCGAACTGCTCACCGGTGGCCGGTGCGGCCGGCGGGACCGGCTGCGGCGCCGCCGCGGGCACCTGACCGGGGGCGACCGGGGCCACCCCTTGGGGAGCGGGCCCCGGTCGAACCGGAACCGGCACCTCCGCGGGTAGCGGCGCGGGCACGGGCGCGGGAGCCGTAAGGGGCAATCCGCCCACCGGAATCCGCACTTCGGCGGGCCCCGGGGCCGGTGCCGGGCCAACCAGCGTCGGCAGCCCCGGCAGCGGCATCGCACCCGGCACCTGCCCGGTGATCGGCCCGTTGGGCACGCCGGGCAGCTGGGGAACGGTTTGGGGCAGGTGCTGGCCGCCGATCGTCGACGAGCCGTCCGGGGCACGCAACAGCGCCTCGGGGCCCGGCCTGGCCGGCGCGGGCGGGCCACCGGGTCCCGGCTCCACCCGGACGGGCACCTCCGCGGGAAGCACCGGCGGCTTGGGCGGCGACGGAGGACCGGGTTCGGGAAGCTTGCTGTTCAGCGGTGGCGGCGGAACGCCGTCGGCCGGTTTGGGTGTCCCGACGACCACCCAGTTACCCGACGGGTCTTGAACCAGATGAGCGGTATCCCGGGTGGGGATCATGCCCTGCTTGCGCGCCGCCTCGGCCAGCGCCGGCGCCGACTCCGCCTCGCGCACATCGCGTTCCAGCGCCTCCTTCTGCTGTTGC
The DNA here is from genome assembly GCA_963785625.1 of uncultured Actinomycetota bacterium. Lineage (GTDB taxonomy): Bacteria > Actinomycetota > Actinomycetes > Mycobacteriales > Mycobacteriaceae > Mycobacterium. The sequence goes on from CAWAWC010000008.1 coordinate 621,304, forward strand.
AGCATCCGGTTCTTCTCGCGAGCGTGGCTCAGCTGGTAGGACCGCTCGGCGGAGTCGGTGGACAGCCACAGCGTCAGCCCCAGGCCCAGACCGAGCGCACCGATCACCAACACGACGAACGGGACTTTGCTCGCCAGCGTCCGGGGCCGCAGGTCGATCGACGCCAGCCGGGCGGCCAGGCGCTCGGTCAGGCGGGGACGGACGGCCTTGGGTGCCTTGGCTTTCCGGGCGTTGGCCCGGGCCTTGGCCTGACTCGTGCTCTTGGGACGGGCCGGCCGCTCGACCGGCCGGGCGATCGGGCTGGTCTGCGGGCCCGACCTGGGCGCCCGGACCTCGCGGGTGGGCGCCGCCGCCCCACCGGGCCGGCTGCGGCGCGACGACGCGGGATCTGCCTTCCGGGCTGCGCCGTTGCGTCCGCCGCGACGGTCGGTGCCGCCGCGGCGGTTCGGCGTCTCGGGCTTTGTCGTCATGAGTCGCCTTTCCCAATTCGTTTCAGGGCCCGCAATCGCACCGCGGCGCTGCGGGGATTGCGTTCGATCTCGGCGGCGTCCGCGCGTTCGGCGCCGTGTGTCAAAGACCGGAATCGCGGTTCGTGGCCGGGGAGCTCGACCGGCAGATCCACCGGCGTGCGGGAGGCGACCGCGTCGGCGAACACGCGTTTGACGATTCGGTCTTCCAGGGATTGGTAGGCCAGCACGACGATGCGTCCGGCCACCGTGAGGGCGTCGAGGGCGGCGGGAAGCGCGCGGCGCAGCGTGTCGAGTTCGTCGTTGACCGCGATTCGCAGTGCCTGGAAGGTGCGCTTGGCCGGATGCCCGCCGGTGCGTCGGGCCGGCGCCGGAATGGCTTGGTAGAGCAGGTCCACCAGCTGGGAAGTCGACGTGAACGGGGTGTGGGCACGCTGTCGGACGATGTGGGCGGCGATGCGGCGCGCGAACCGCTCCTCGCCGTAGCGGTGCAGGATGTCCGCCAGGGCCGCTTGGTCGTAGTTGTTGACGATGTCGGCCGCGGTCAGCGGTGATGCCGGGTCCATCCGCATGTCCAACGGCGCGTCCTGCGCATAGGCGAAACCCCGCTCGGGCCGGTCGAGCTGCATGGACGACACCCCGAGGTCGAACAGCACCCCGTCAATGGATTCCTGTGCGGCGTAACCGGATTCGGCGAGCGCCGCGACGATGCCGTCGTACCGGGTGTGCACCAGTGTGACCCGGTCGGCGAATCGCGCCAGCCGGGTCCGGGCGATGTCCAGTGCTCCCGGATCGCGGTCGAGTCCGATCAGCCGCAGGCCCGGCAACTCGGTCAAGAACCGCTCCGCGTGCCCGCCCGCGCCGACGGTGGCGTCGACGAGGACCGCCCCCGAACCGTCGGGGTGCTGGCGGGTGAGCGCGGGGGCGAGGAGTTCGACGCATCGTTGCAACAGGACGGGCACGTGCCCGAAATCGCCCGAATTATCAACCACCGCAACGCCTCCCCGGGTTTGCCAGCACCGGACGGCCGCCGGGGCCGACCTTAACGGCCGACAGGGTGGGGCCCCGGTGCCCTGACCGGCCGCCAGCGCCGACGCCCGTGCACCGTGGCCCCTGTCCGAAGGCGCGAACCTGGCGTTGGGGAAGTACGCCAGGGTCGGTTCGGGCAGAGGCCACGGTGCACGGGCACGCGCCTCAGATGATGTCGCCGAGTGCTTCATCGCTGGCCGCGGAGAAGTTCTCTTCGTGGGTCTGTTGGTAGTCGTGCCAGGCTTGCTCATCCCAGATTTCGAGGTAGTCGACCGCTCCGATCACCACACAGTCCTTGGACAGGTGCGCGTAGCGGCGATGGTCGGCCGACAACGTGATGCGGCCCTGCGCGTCGGGATGCTGCTCGTCCGTGCCGGCGGCGAGATTACGCAGGAACGCTCTGGCTTCGGGGTTGCTCCGCGACGTCTTGCTCGCCCGCCGCGCCAGCTGCTCGAACTCCGCCCGCGGGTAGACCGCGAGGCTGTGGTCCTGGCTCTTGGTGACCATCAACCCCCCTGCCAGCGCATCGCGGAACTTGGCGGGCAACGTCAGCCGCCCCTTGTCGTCGAGTTTGGGCGTGTAGGTGCCGAGAAACACCAGATTCACCTCCCGCCGAAAGCGGCTCTGCGTCACCCAAACACTTCAGCCACCATACCCCACAATCCCCCACTTCGCCCCATTCATGGGGTGTCGTCGGCGACTTTTCGCCGATATTTGCCACCAACCGCGGCGCCGAGGGCGCCCCAAGGCGCGCGGGGTGCCGCGACAACCGGATCGCGACATCCGAAAACCGCACGTCAAACCGCGGAAACGGCGGGGTGGGGCGCGGTGGGGACGAGTATGGGGCAAGTGGGGCGTGCCTTGAGCCCGTGGGACTCGATTAGGGCTCAGTTCGGATTCGACAGGGACTCAACGGTTTCGCCCGGCCGGCCACCCGGTCCGAGCCCGCGGCGATGGCGCCGGGCCCGATCACACGGCGCGCCTCGAACACGACAAACGGGGCAGCCATTGGCTGCCCCGTGAGGTCTTGACGTTGCCGCTAGTTGTCGAAGCGGCGGCGGAACCGATCCTCCATCCGGCTGGTGAAGGAGCCCCCACCGCCCTTGCTGCGGCGCGGGCGCGGCGACCCGGGCGCCGACCCGGACGGCCCGGGCCGTCCGGACAAGCGCGGACCGGTGATGGCAAACACCACGCCGCCAAACATCACGATGAACCCAAAAATGCTGAGAATAGGGAGCGTCCCGATCCATGTGGCGTGGAACGCCACACCGGAGACCAGCATCGCCAGACCGATGACGAACAACGCCGCACCCTGTATGCGCCGCCGGGCGGTCGGTGCCCGGAACCCGCCGCCGCGAACGCTCGACGCGAACTTGGGATCCTCGGCATAGAGAGCGCTCTCGATCTGATCGAGCATCCTCTGCTCATGATCGGAGAGTGGCATTCGTCCCTCCTTGCCGGACAGTCTGGCGCGTAACTATCGATAGCACGCGGATGCCCGTTGTGGGGGCAACTAAATCAAATGATACGAGGTCAATCTGCGCCGTACCACTGGTTCGACGGCGATTCTATCCGGACCATCCCGACCGCCGGTCCGCCCACACGCGAGACCCAAACGGCGCGGCGCTCGCCCGGGCGGGCCAGTCCGGCGCGGGCCTTGCTGCGACCGCCCGCCGATGGCGCCCGTCCGGGTCCGATAATTGCGATAGCGCCACAGCCCAGCGACGAGATTATGCCGAAGCACGCGCGGGGCCGGATCACCGAGGAGGACACCGCACGTTGGCGATATTCCTCATCGATCTGCCGCCCAACGACATGGAGCGCCGCCTCGGTGACGCGCTGGGGATATACGTCGACGCGATGCGCTACCCGCGGGGCACCGAAAACCAGCGCGCCGCCATGTGGCTCGAGCACATCCGTCGACGTGGGTGGCAAGGGGTGGGCGTCGTCGAGGCCGACGTCGCCGAAGGGCGAGACGCTCCGCCGGCCGCCGAACTGAGCGACGCGCCGTTGCTGGGTGTGGCCTATGGATACCCCGGAGCGCCCGGGCAGTGGTGGCAGCAGCAGGTCGTCCTGGGCCTACAACGCGGCGGCTTGCCGGCCCAGGAGATCGCCCGGCTGATGAACAGCTACTTCGAGCTGACCGAACTGCACATTCACCCCCGCGTCCAGGGCCGCGGGCTCGGGGAGGCACTGGCCCGCCGGTTGCTCGCCCGACGCACCGAGGAGAACGTCCTGCTCTCCACGCCGGAAACCAGCGGTGAGCCCAACCGCGCATGGCGGTTGTACCGGCGGCTGGGCTTCACGGATATCATCCGCCGCTACCACTTCGCCGGCGACCCGCGAGCATTCGCGATCCTGGGTCGCGCCCTGCCGTTGTAACGCGTTCCTCGTTGAGCCGGGCCGCTCGTCGGGCGACTCGGCGCGGCACGCACCGGAGTTCGCATCGGGCTCCTAGCGGCATCTGGCACGATGACCTGGTGCGCGCCACCTCTTCCCCGCTCCGGGCCCGAGGATTCACCGCTCGGCGGCGCCGCGTGCTGGCGCTCGCGATGTTGCTGTTCCTGGTGCCGCTGGCCACCGGGTGTCTGCGGGCCAGGGCGTCGATCACCATCTCCCCCGACGACCTGGTATCCGGGGAGATCGTCGCGGCGGCCAAACCCAAGACCAGCAAGGACATGGGCCCACAGCTGGAAACCAACAACTTGCCGTTCGGCCACAAGGTGGCGGTGTCGAACTACGACAGCGACGGCTTTGTGGGGTCGCAGGCGGTGTTCTCGGATCTGACCTTCGCCGAGGTGCCGCAGCTGGCCAACATGAACTCCGACGCCTCCGGGGTGAACCTGTCGCTGCGCCGAAACGGCAACCTGGTGATCCTCGAAGGGCGGGCGGATCTGACCTCGGTGACCGACCCCGAAGCCGACGTGGAGCTGACCGTCGCCTTCCCCGGCGCCGTCACCTCCACCAACGGCGACCGCGTCGAGGCCGACGTGGTGTCGTGGAAGCTCAAACCCGGCGTGGTGAGCACCATGACCGCCCAGGCCCGCTCCACCGACCCCAACACCCGCTCGTTTACCGGCGCGGGCGTCTGGCTCGGTATCGCGTCGTTTGCGGCCGCGGGCGTGGTGGCGCTACTGGCCTGGGTCAACCGGGACCGTTCCCCGCGTCTCACCGCACCGCGCGACCAGCCGCCCGGCTAGTTTTGCTCAGGAGCGGCTAGCTTGCCGGGCGGGTGACCAGTAGTCGAGCATCTCCGCGAACGTCTGGAAAGCCGGTGCCGAAACACCGTAGGTGGCCTCCAGGTGGATGCTCAGCGGAAAGCCGAGATCGGCGGCGCCGTCAATCACCCGCTTGTACAGGTCGACCATGAGCCGGCGCTTCTCGGGCGTCTCGCTGGCGGCCAGCCTCGTGACGAACTCTTGCTCGGCGGCCACCGCGGCGTTGCCCGGGTCCTGAATCAGCCAGTTGATCAGGCCGACGCGGCTCTCGACCTTCGGCACGAAGCCGAACGAGAGCAGAATCTCCGGCCGATGATCGGTGGTCTTGGCGAACTCGGTCAGAAAATCCACGATCGCGTCGGAATACAACAGCTGAGTCATGCCGTAGTTCGCGCCCTGGTTGCACTTGAAGTTGAACCGGCCCTGCTCGCCTTCGCGGGTCGGGATAAGAATCACACCGCGGTTGGGTACCAAATCGCGATAAATGGACAGCGCGTCGGTCGGCGCCACCCCGGAGCCTTCTCCGTCGTTCATGGTGCGCGGTACGCCGACGAACACCACGCCCTCCATGCCGGCGGCGCACAGCTCGGCGAGCCGCTGCCGCAGCGATGCCTCGTCCATGAACGCGGTGACCTGCGTACACAGGCCACGGATCCCCGACAGTTCCGGTTTGATGATCGACCAGAAGTCGAGCACGTCCAGCTTCGGCTTCATGGCGACCGGACGGTCGTCGTCTTCTGCGATCATTCCCGGAATCATCACGTGCCGCAGCCGGCCGTCCAGGCCGGTTTCGGCCGAGTACTGCACCACCTTGCGCGCGTCCTCGAGGGCGCGCTCGCGACCGTCCTCGCAGTTCGGTGGCACCAGCTCGAGCGCGATGGTGTTGAGGGTCACGCGGCTCCTCTTTCTCAGACGGCTTTCTCCGACCGCTATTGCCCCGGGCTTTCGCACGGCCACGCAGCCGCGCGGCGCCCGGACGCTCTCGCCAGCATAGGGGCGGAATAGTGAGGCAGTCGAAGCAACTGGGTCGGGTGAATCGACATAAACTATCTGGAACTATCTGGCCAGGAACAATTCGAACCACGCCGAGTAGAAGGCCGAGCAGAAAGGGGCGCCGGGCTGAGCGTCGAAGCAGCGGCAACCGTCGAAATGACGGGCGCCGTGACCGACCGACTTCGGCGGTACTTGCGCGAACGGCGCACCCAGAGCGCCTACATCGGGGCCGACTACAGCGTGCTCATGGCCGCCCTGGAAGACTTCGTCCTCAACGGGGGCAAGCGGCTGCGGCCCGCCTTCGCCTATTGGGGCTGGCGTTCCGTGGCCTCCGGGGAGCCGGATTCCGAAGCGCTGCTGCTGTTTTCCGCCCTCGAGCTGCTGCACGCCTGCGCGTTGGTGCACGACGACGTGATCGACGAGTCGTCTACCCGCCGCGGCAATCCGACGACGCACGTCCGTTTTGCGGCGCTGCACCGCGAACGGCATTGGCGGGGATCGCCGGAGCAATTCGGGAAGTCGGCAGCCATCCTGCTCGGCGATCTCGCGCTCGCCTGGGCCGACGACATCGTCTTCGGACTCGAGGCGTCCGCCGAGACCCAACGCCGCGTTCGGCGCGTGTGGACCGAAATTCGCACGGAAGTGCTGGGCGGGCAATACCTCGACATCGTCGCCGAGGCCAGCGCCGCCGAGTCGATCGCGTCGGCGATGAACGTCGACATCTTCAAGACCGCCTGCTACACCGTGTCGCGACCCCTGCAGCTGGGCGTGGCCGCCGCCGCCGACAGGCCCGACGTGCAGGCCGTCTTCCTCCAGTTCGGGGCGGACCTGGGCGTGGCGTTCCAGCTCCGCGACGACGTGCTGGGCGCGTTCGGCGACCCGGCGGTGACCGGCAAGCCGTCCGGTGACGACCTGAGATCCGGCAAGCGGACCGTGCTGCTGGCCGAGGCCATGGCGTTGGCCGACGAGTCCGATCCGGCGGCGGCCAGCCTGCTGCGGAGCTCTATCGGCGCACAGCTGACCGACGCGCAAGTGGACGAATTGCGCGCGGTCATCGAGTCGGTGGGCGCGCTGGCCGCCGCGGAACAACGCATCGCCGCGCTCACCCAGCGTGCGCTGGACGCGCTGGCGGCCGCACCCATCAACGCGGCGGCCAAAGCGGGGTTGTCCGAACTGGCCCGGATGGCCACCGACCGCTCCGCCTGACAATGACCACTCCCACGCACACCCCGGCGGCCGACGTGTCGGCGACCAGACGGTCTTTCCGCCAACATGTTTCGCGGCTCACCGCGTTTGCCGCCGCCCCCGAGTCGGGGCCGGCGAGGCTGGGCTTGCTGGGTGCCGTGCTGATTACCACGGGCGGCCTGGGGGCGGGCAGCACCCGCCAGCACGACCCGATCCTGGAATCGATCCACATGTCGTGGATGCGTTTCGGGCACGGTCTGGTGTTCTCGTCGATCCTGTTGTGGATCGGCGTGGGCCTGATGCTGATCGCCTGGGTCGGACTGGGCCGGCGGGCGCTGGCCGGCCAGGCGACCGAGTTCACGATGAAAGCCACCACCGGCTTCTGGTTGGCGCCGCTGCTGGTGTCGGTGCCGATCTTCAGCCGGGACACCTATTCGTATCTGGCCCAGGGGGCGCTGCTGCGCGACGGCCTGGACCCCTACGCGGTCGGACCCGTCGCCAATCCGAATGTGTTGCTGGACAACGTGAGTCCCATCTGGACGATCACCACCGCCCCCTACGGTCCGGCGTTCATCCTGGTCGCGAAGTTCGTCACGGTCATCGTCGGCAACAACCTGGTGGCCGGAACCATGTTGCTGCGCCTGTGCATGCTACCGGGACTGGCGGCGCTGATCTGGGCCACGCCCCGCCTGGCCCGCCACCTGGGCACCGACACCCCGATCGCACTGTGGATCTGCGTTCTCAACCCACTCGTGCTCATCCATTTGATGGGTGGGGTGCACAACGAGATGCTCATGGTGGGCCTGATGGCCGCAGGTATCGCGCTGACCTTCGGCGGCCGCCACGTCCTGGGTGTCACCCTTATCTCGGTCGCCATGGCGGTCAAGGCCACGGCCGGGATCGCGCTGCCCTTCCTCGTGTGGGTGTGGATGCGGCACTTGCGCGACCGACGCGGATATCGGCCCGCGCGGGCGTTCGTCACGGCCACCGCGGTCTCGCTGCTGATCTTCGCCGTCGTCTTCGGGATTTTGTCCGCCGCGGCCGGTGTCGGCCTGGGGTGGCTGACCGCGCTGGCGGGATCGGTGAAGATCATCAACTGGCTGAGCGTGCCGACCGCGGCCGCCAACCTGATCTGCGCGCTGGGCAGCGGGCTGTTCCCGATCCACTTCTACGCCGTGCTCCGAGTCACCCGCTACGTCGGCATCGCGATCATCGCTGTCTCGATGCCGTTGCTGTGGTGGCGGTTCCGGCGAGACGACCGGGCCGCCCTGACCGGCATTGCATGGTCGATGGTGATCGTGGTGTTGTTCGTCCCGGCCGCCCTGCCCTGGTACTACTCCTGGCCGCTGGCGGTCGGGGCTCCGCTGGCCCAGTCCCGACGGGCGGTTGCGCTCATCGCCGGCTTGTCGACCTGGGTGATGGTGATCTTCAAGCCCGACGGATCGCACGGCATGTATTCGTGGCTGCACGTTTCCATCGCCACGGCCTGCGCACTGGTCGCCTGGTACAGCCTGTACCGGGCCCCGAACGAGCCCGAGGCTTCCGCTGGGACCTAGTACGCCATTGCCTGCGCCCGGCGCACGACCTCCCGCGCCTGGTGGGCGTGCAGGGCGTCGACGGGCCGGGCGTTGCTGACGGAGTCCTGAGCGCCGTCGCGAGTGATCGTCAGCGACGGGTCCGGGGTGAACAGCCAGCGCACTATCTCGGTGTCGTGGTAGCCGCCATCGTGCAGGATCGTCAACAGTCCCGGCAGGCTTTTGACCACCTCGCCGGAGTTGGTGAAGAAGACCTGCGGCACCACCACGCCGCCGTCGCGCCGCACCGCGACCAGGTGGCCTTCGCGCAGCTGTTGTTGCACCTTGCTGACTGGCACGCCAAGCAGTTCGGCGACCCGGGGCAGGTCGTACGTTGGTTCGTCGGGGTCCAAAACGTCGTCGCCGGCGGGAATACTGCCCACCGCGTCAGTGTATGCCGTGCTCGGCGCGTTGGGACCCATGTTTCGCGCCCGATCGCGCCGTCGCACCTACGATGGCCCCGTGGCCGCGGAGGGTGTGGGTGACCCGTTGGAGGGCACAACACTCGACGGCCGCTACCTCGTCGAGTGCAAGATCGCCAGCGGCGGGACCTCGACGGTCTACCGTGGCGTCGACCTGCGGCTCGACCGCCCGGTCGCCGTGAAGGTGATGGATGCGCGCTACGCCGGCGACGAGCAGTTCCTGACCCGCTTTCGGCTCGAGGCCCGCACCGTCGCCCGGCTGAAGAACCCCGGACTGGTCGCGGTCTACGACCAGGGCCTGGACGCGCGGCACCCGTTCCTGGTGATGGAGCTCATCGAGGGTGGCACCCTGCGCGAGCTGCTGCGCGAACGCGGTCCGATGCCACCGCACGCGGTGGCGGCCGTGCTGCGGCCCGTGCTGGGCGGGCTGGCCGCGGCACACCGGGCCGGGCTCGTGCACCGCGACGTCAAGCCCGAGAACGTGCTGATCTCCGACGACGGCGACGTCAAGATCGCCGACTTCGGGTTGGTCCGCGCCGTCGCGGCCGCCGGAATCACCTCCACCAGCGTCATCCTGGGCACCGCGGCCTACCTGTCGCCCGAGCAAGTGCGTGACGGCAACGCCGGTCCCCGCAGCGACGTCTACTCCGTCGGGATCCTCACCTACGAACTGCTGACCGGGCACACACCGTTCACCGGCGACTCGGCGTTGTCGATCGCCTACCAACGCCTGGATACCGATGTGCCGCCGCCCAGTGCGGCGATCGACGGCGTGCCGCGGCAATTCGACGAGTTCGTCGCGCGCGCGACGGCCCGTGACCCCGGCGATCGCTACGCCGACGCGATCGAGATGGGCGCCGAGTTGGACGCGATCGCCGAAGAGCTCGCCCTGCCGGGCTTCCGGGTGCCGGTGCCGCGCAACTCCGCGCAACACCGGTCGGCGGCACTGCACCACAGCCGGGCGAGCGAGCGCCGGGCCACCGCGCGGCAACCATTGGCACCCGTCCAGGCGCCGGGCAAGGCGCCCGTCCGGCACCCCACCCGGCAGCTGCCCCGCGGACCCCGGGACTGGCCGGAGCCGGCGCGACTCCCGGAGAGCGAGCCGGAATCGAATGAGGACCAATACGCACCCGTGGCAGGCGAATTCGCCGGCATCGCGATGAGCGAGTTCGTCTGGGCTCGTCAGCACGCCCGGCGCATGGTGTTGGTCTGGGTGGCGGTGGTGCTGGCGGTCACCGGACTGGTCGCCGCGGTGGCATGGACGATCGGCAGCAACCTGAGCGGCCTGCTCTAGCTTCCCAGCCCGCGAGCGTGCGCAGTGGTACGGGCATACCGGCGTGTCGGCGTGCCGACACGCACCCTCGCCGGAACTCCGAACTAGTCGCGCAGCATCTCGGCGACCAGGAACGCCAACTCCAGCGACTGTTGGGTGTTCAGCCGCGGGTCGCACGCCGTCTCGTAGCGGCCCACCAGGTCCACGTCCGAGATGTCCTGCGCCCCACCGAGACACTCCGTGACGTTCTCGCCGGTGATCTCGACGTGGATGCCGCCCGGATGCGTGCCCAGCGCGCGGTGCACCTCGAAGAAGCCCTGCACCTCGTCGACGATGCGGTCGAAGTGGCGGGTCTTGTAGCCGTTGGACGACTCGTGGGTGTTGCCGTGCATCGGGTCGCACTGCCAAACCACCTGATGACCGGTGGCCTGGACCTTTTCGATGATCGGCGGCAACACGTCGCGCACCTTGTTGTTGCCCAGCCTGCTCACCAAGGTCAGCCGGCCCGGCTTGTTGTGCGGGTCGAGCCGCTCCACGTATTCGACGGCCAGCTCCGGGGTCATCGTAGGGCCGATCTTGACGCCGATCGGGTTGGCGATCACCTCCGCAAACGCGATGTGCGCGCCGTCCAGCTGCCGCGTCCGCTCGCCGATCCACACGGTGTGCGCCGACAGGTCGAACAGCTGCGGCTGACCGTTTCCGACGTCCGACAACCGCAGCATCGCCCGCTCGTAGTCGAGCACCAAAGCCTCGTGGCTGGCGTAGATCTCGGCGGTCTGCAGGTTGCGGTCGGCCACCCCGCAGGCGCTCATGAACCGCAGCGCGCGGTCGATCTCGGCGGCCAGGGCCTCATACCGGGCGCCGGCGGGCGAGGTCCGCACGAACTCCCGGTTCCAGTCGTGCACCAGGTGCAGCGACGCCAGCCCCGAGGAGGTCAGCGCCCGCACCAGGTTCATCGCTGCGCTGGCGTTGGCGTAGGCGCGCACCAGCCGAGACGGGTCATGCTCGCGCGCCGCGGCGTCCGGAGCGAAGCCGTTGATCATGTCGCCGCGATACGACCTGAGCCCCAGCGCGTCGACGTCCGCCGACCGGGGCTTGGCGTACTGACCGGCGATGCGGGCCACCTTGACCACCGGCATGCTGGCGCCGTAGGTCAGCACCACGGCCATCTGCAGCAGGGCGCGGATATTGCCGCGAATATGGGGTTCGGTGTTGTCGGTGAACGTCTCCGCGCAGTCGCCACCCTGCAACAGGAACGCCTCACCCCGGGCGACCTGGGCCAGTTGTTCTTGCAGCCGGATGATCTCGGATGGCACCGTCACCGGCGGGACGCTTTCCAGGACCGTGCGCATCGCCGCCGCCTGGTCGGTAGGCCAGCTGGGTTGCTGGGCGGCCGGCTTGGCCAGCGCGGCGTCCAGCCGGGCCCGCAGGTCACCCGGCAGCGGCGGCAGCGGCGGCAGCTGGTCGATCGGTATGTCGACGGTCCAGTTCATCGGTCCATGGTAACCGGGCCGCAGCATCGGCTGGTCCGGGCTGATCGGGGCTGATCAGGGAGAACACCGCCGAAACAGCGTGCCACGGTGCTGTAACCGGGTCGCCCCGGCTCAGTTCTCTGCCGCGTTGACGGACGTGATCAGCCGGAATCGGCGCAGTTGATCGCGGGCGTCGACCAACGCGTCGTGGGCGTCGCGCGGCCGCGGCGGCATCGGCGGCGATCCCCGGTCCTCCCACAACTGCCGCAGCTCACGGGTGAAACGGGGCAGCGCCCGGGGCAACTCCGGCATCGGGCCCCACAACTGACACAACGCCACGTGGTCGTAGGCCCCCACCCAGGCCCACAGCTCGATCGGATCGGCGCCGTCGGCGCGGAAGACGCCGAAGAACTCCTCCAGGTCCGCACGGATCTGCCTGCGCGAGCGCCACAACTGCGACGACGGGGGCGGCAGCTTGGGCAACACATTGGCGCGGACCCAGCTACCGGCGCGCTCGGGATCGAATTCCGTGGACACGGCGTAGTACTCCCGACCGTCCTCGGCGATTACTCCGATGGAGATCAGCTCGATCGTGCGGCCGTCGTCGATGAACTCGGTGTCGTAGAAGTACCGCACCCACAAAGCCTAGTGTCATGCTCACCAGGTTGATTACGGGTAGACACGGATGTGCAGACGAAGTCCATCATGCGGCAGCAAGGACGATCAGCAAGCTTTCTCCGCTGCCGGACGCATTCTCAGCCGGCCGTCGATGCGGCCGGTGACCCGAACATTCAGCAATCTGCACGCGGCGGAACTCGCCCCGATGCAGCAGCGTGCGGATCCGTGGAGGCGGCTGGTCGAGATGTATTCCTACTTCACCGAATATCAGCAGCGAACGAGCCGCGAGATTCCCGTGGTGATCCTGACGTCCGCCGGCGCTCCCGAATCCCCTGAAAAGTAAGCCAAGATCACCCGCCCGAACATGGGCAGGCTATCTGGCGATCAGGAGGGGCTCGGTCCCCTCGGGCGGCGGTGCGGGATGCACCTCGTGGTCGAGTTGGGCGTCGATCGTGCGTTCGTCGGGCAGCCGCGGCGTGCCGGCGATCGCGCACTGTATGTACAGCTTGGCGCGCACCACCGGGCGGCGCAGCGTCCTCTCGCGCTGCAGCGCTCGTCGCATCTTGTCCGGCTGGGTGGTGTAGCGCCAACGGGCCCACGGGGCGTGCGGGCGTGACAGGCGGATAGCGCCGATGACCAGCAGTACGACGATGAACATGCCCAGCAAACCGGTCCACACCTTGCCCTTGAGCACCACCACCACGGCCAACGGCAGCGTCAACGCCAACGCACCGCCCACCGCGGCCCGCAGGGCCACGGATTCGGCCCCGTGCCAGATCGGCAAAAAGAACATCAGCGGGTGCAAACCCATCATCAACAGCCCGGCCACCGCCACCGCGGCGAAGACCGCGTCCACCGACGTGCGGCCGTCTTCGGACCAGTAGACGTCGGAGAGGTGCAGGATCAACGCGTACTCGTCGAGCACCAGGGCCGCCCCGATCCCGAAACAGATTGCAGCCAAGGTGAATTCGGGTTCATGCCCGTCGACCGACAAGGTGACCAACGTCAGCCCCGAAAGCAGCGCCAGGACCACCCCGAACGTGACGTGGTGGATGTGCACCCCCCCGAGATGGACGTTGCGCGGATGCCACCACCTGGTCGGACGACCTGTCTCGGCGCGGTGGCGGATGAACCGAACGAAACTTCGCGTGACGAAAAAGGTCAGGATGAAGGCGACCAGACAGCACAGCAACGGCAAACGGCCACGATCGACGACGTCATGCGAGAACCAACGGGTCACCCCCGCGACGAACCAATGGAGCACTCTTGAAACGTACGCCTGCCTTGGCCCACCCTGCGGGAGCCGCGCTGCGCCAGCATGCCGGGCGTCGGCACGGCTACGCTGATTTGCGACATGAGTACATGGCAGGCGCCCGGCGTGGGCAGTCGACCCGTGCGGGCACTGTTGTGGTGCGTGCTCTGGCTGCTGGCCGCCGCGGGTCTCGGCTACGCCGCCTGGCAGCTGTTCGGGCACATTCCCTACCGCATCGACATCGACATCTATCAGATGGGTGGCCAGGCCTGGCTGGACGGACGCCCGCTCTACCACGATGTGGTGTTCCACACACCCATCGGGATTGATCTGCCGTTCACCTATCCCCCGCTGGCCGCCATCGTGTTCTGTCCGTTCGCCTGGCTGCACATGCCGGCCGCCAGCGTCGCGATCACGGCGTTGACGTTGGTGCTGCTGGTGGTGTCGACGGCAATCCTGTTGACGCGCCTCGACGTCTGGGACAACTCGACGGTGCTGCCCGGCCCGGCGTGGCTGCGCCGGTGGTGGCTGGCCATCGTGATCGTGGTGCCGGCGACGATCTGGCTGGAACCGATCACCTCGAACTTCGCTTTCGGGCAAATCAACGTCGTGCTGATGACCCTGGTGATCGCCGACTGCGTGCCGCGCCGCACGCCGTGGCCACGCGGGCTGCTGCTGGGCCTGGGGATAGCGCTGAAACTGACGCCCGCGGTGTTCCTGCTGTATTTCATTCTGCGTCGCGACAACCGCGCGGCGCTGACCGCGCTGGGCAGTTTCGTGGTGGCCACGCTGGTCGGTTTCGCCCTGGCGTGGGACGACTCGTGGGAGTACTGGACCCACACCGTGCATCACACCGATCGCATCGGCTCCGCGGCGCTGAACACCGACCAGAACATCGCCGGTGCCCTCGCCCGGATAGGCCTCGGCGAGCAGCAACGCTTCCTGCTGTGGGTGGCCGCGTCGCTGATGGTGCTGGCGGTGACCGTCTGGGCGATGCGGCGGGTGCTGGCAGCCGACGAACCCGTCCTCGCGATCATCTGCGTTGCCCTGTTCGGGTTGATGGTGTCGCCGGTGTCGTGGTCGCACCACTGGGTCTGGATGTTGCCGGCCGTGCTGGTGACCGGCATATTGGCATGGCGACGCCGCAACGTGGCGCTGGCGCTGGTCAGCGTCGTCGGAGTGGCGCTCATGAGGTGGACGCCGATCGATCTGCTTCCCAAGCATCACGAGGCCACCGCGGCCTGGTGGCGCCAGCTTGCCGGGATGTCATACGTGTGGTGGGCGCTGGCGGTCATCGTCGTCGCCGGACTCACCGTGACCGCGCGGGAAACGGTGCCCGATTCGACGACCCGGCAACGGACGCCGGTACCGGCCGGCTGACCGTTATCCGGCTGCGGTCTCGGGGATCCGGGTGGCCTCGCTGCTCGACCCGTCGCCGTCGTCGTGCTTCTTGACGCTGGCGGCGTAGACGTCGACGTACTCCTGACCCGACAGCCCCATCAGCTCGTAGATCACTTCGTCGGTGACCGCCCGCTCGATGAAGCGGTTGCCGGCCAGGCCTTCGAAACGTGAGAAATCCATCGGCTCGCCGAAGCGGACGGTGACCCGTCCGGGGCGCAGCATCTTGCTGCCCGGCGGGTTGACCACGTCGGTGCCGATCATCGCCACCGGGATCACCGGAACGCCGGTGCGCAGGGCCAGCCGGGCCAGGCCGGTCTTGCCCTTGTACAGCCGGCCATCGGGTGAGCGGGTGCCTTCGGGGTACATCCCCAGCAACTTGCCTTGGCCCAGCAACCGTTCGGCGGTCTCGAGGGCGGCCTGTGCGGCGTCGGCGTTCGTGCGGTCGATCGGCACCTGACCGACGGCTGTGAAGAACCAACGGCTGAACCAGCCCTTCAGCCCGGTGCCGGTGAAATACTCGGCCTTCGCCAGGAAGGTGATGCGGCGACGCACGACCAGCGGCAGGTAGAAGCTGTCCATGACAGCGAGGTGATTACTGGCCAGTATCGCCGGACCCGAACTCGGAACGTGTTCCAGGCCTTCGACTTTCGGCCGGGCCAGCAAAGCGAGCGGCGGGCCGAGCAAGATGTACTTGAATAGCCAGTACCACATGGCCCTCCCTCTCGCCCGCGCCGTTTCTCTGCGCCAACTGTACCGATCCGCGGCAGACGGGACCACCTTCGGCCCGGCCGGGTCACTCCTCGACGGTGATCGGGATGGGCTGGTATCGGGTTTTTGCGGTTGCCTCTCCCGCGCCGTCGCCGTCCGTCCGGGATCCGGCACCGTCGGGCGGCCCGTCGTCCGGTGCCGGTTTCGCCGAGCCGTCGATGTCCTTGACGTCCTTGACGTCCTTGACGTCCTTGACGTCCTTGACGTCCTTGACGTCCTTGACGTCCGTGACGATGCCGCGAATCACCTCCACCAGGGCGACGCTGTGGTCGGCGATCACGGTGAGCAACGGGTGCTGATCACCGGTCGCCAAGGCGGCCAGGGCGCACACCGGGCACCACACCTGCTGGCACTTGCCGGTCCCAGCTCCCCCGCCGGCCGTCAACGCGGCCGCCGCACGCACGGCGGGGTCGATACCGTCCAGGATCGCCTGGGCAAGCCTGCGCAGCTCGGGACCGATATCGGAATGAGCCCCACTCATTTAGGCCACACCTCCGGATCCGGTCGAAAACGAACTGTCAGCTCGCTACCCCGAAGATTCGCGTCCAGTACCGTGCACCGCCGCAGCACCGACGCCAACCGAACCCTGCGCCGCAACCCGCCGACGCTGACGATCAGGTCGTCGTCGACGCGGCCCAGCGTCAAAGTGCCGGGGTCGAGTTGGGGCAACGCTAACCGCAATCGGTATATCGACCCAAGCCCCGAACCGGATTCGAGGTCCACGATCGGCCGCAACGGGCCCGGCGGCGCCGCTTTCCCGCGACGACGGGCACCGTCGAGCAGCGCGCTGAGCGCCTTTGGGCCTATCGGTTCGCCGGACAGGTGGGCAGTCAACACCAGCGCCACGTCACCGATGGTGGCCTCGAGCTCGTGGAGAACGGCACGTTGTTCGGCGATGCGTTCGGCGTACCAGTCGAACGCCGGGTGGTCGGGCAAATTGTGGTACTCGTAGGACTCGTCTTCGGTCAGAACCTGGTTGACGATCAGCTCCTCGACGCGGACGCCCATCAGGGCCAGCGAACCCAACGTCCGGACCGCCTCGGCCGCGACCACCCGTTCGGGTGTCAGCACCAGGTGGGCACCGACCAACTCCCCGTCGGTCAGTAACGCGCTGAGCTCTTCGACGCTGGCGCTGATGCGCTCCAGCAGGTCGACCAGCGGCGCTGAGCGGGAATCGTCGGCGATGCCGGACAGTCGGCGATGGCGCGGCCAAGCGCGCTCGACGTAGAGCCCGACGGCGGCGGGCAGCGTCAACATGCGCAACGCGTCTGCGGTCGAGGCGCAGTCGACGATGATGCGATCCCACCGTCCGGACACGGCCAGCTCGCCGACCGCATGCAAACCGAGCACCTCCTGAACGCCCGGTAACGCCGAAAGCTCTTGCGGCGCAATGGTACCCAGCTCGGAATTCGGAAGTTGCCGATCCACCGAGCTGACTACACCATGCCACCGGTGCTCCAGCAGGGCCAGGGTGTCCAAGGCCAGCGCGTCGAGAAAGCCACCGTCCGCCCCTGGGTGCGGGAAGGCGCCGGTTTCCAGGTCGGCGAGCACCCGGACCGGTTCACCGTGACCGCTGGCCGGCACGGGGAGGCCCAGCACGTCACCCAGCGAGTGCGCCTGGTCGGTGGACACCACCAGAACCCGTTGGCCCGCGCCGGCCGCACTGACCGCGGTGGCACACGCCAAAGTGGACTTTCCTACCCCACCCTTGCCGACGAAGAGACTGATCCGGGCTGGGACAGGCGCCCGGAATTCACTGGATTCACTCAGCCTCGACTCGTTTCTTCAGATCCTTCAACGCGGTGTCGGTCAACCGGCGCTCGGCCTTGCGCTTGAGCAGTCCGATCATCGGGACGGCGAGGTCCACCGACAGCTCATAGGTGACCTCGGTACCGGATCCCTTGGGCGCCAACCGATATGAGCCCTCCAGGGACCTCAGCAGCGAGCCCGAGGTCAGTGTCCAGCTAACCGACTGGCGGTCCGCGGGCCACCGGTAGGACATGACCATCGTGTCCTTGAGGACGGCGGCGTCCAGCACGAATCGGGCGACTTTCGGGTAGCCGTCGGAGTCCTTTTCCTGGACTTCGGCTTCCTTGTATTCCGAGATCCACTCCGGATACGAATCGATGTCAGCGATCACCTTCATCACCGTGGCCGGGTCGGCTTCGATGTAGATGGTCTGCGTCGTCTTATCCGCCACCTGGTTGCTGCCCTCTCTCACGCAAGCGGGTCGATCCCGGTGCCGTGCGGGACTACCCCGTGCCTCCGGTCGCAAACGGTACTCTCCGCGCAGACCGGACCCGGCTAAACTACCGGAGAAACTCCCACCGGACGTGACCGTTCCAGTGTCGTCTTGACCTCGAAGGCCATTTTCTTGCCCGCCACCCGACGGCGGTGTGTCATTTTCGCCAACTTCAGCTTGGCCAGCTGCCAGGCCGCCACCCCGGTGGGTTCGGCGTGCAGGAAGTAGTGCAGCACCACCCCGTCCATCGACGGCTCGAGCCAGATCTCCATGGTGCCGGTCAACGCGCCGGTGACCACCCACCGGATCCCCTTGTCGGCGCGATCCTCGACGACCTGCAGGCGCAGGTCCGGCCACCACCGGCGCCAGCTCGACGGATCGGCGACCGCGGCGCCGACCCGTGCGCCGTCGGCGGCGACAAACGTCTGGTCAGCGATCTGGATGCTGTGCACCACCCCAGCTTCACACATCGATCCCAGGCGTTGGCCTTTAGGGCGGGTCGGGCTCGCGCCGACAGGCCCGGCATGCTGCGCACCTGCTCGGATTAGGCTGGGCAAGAGCAAGCCGGCCCCCGGGAAACGTCACGAGTCAAACGAGGTCATCAAGTGCGTGAGTACAGTGTGCCCGCCCATTTTACCGTCGGCGAGCACGACAACGTCGCGGCCACGGTCTTCTCCCACGAGCGCGAAGACCCCGACTTCGTGATCTACCGGCGCCAGGTCGACGGCGGGTGGACCGATGTCACGTGCGCCCAGGCGGCGTCTCAAATCCGTTCGGCTGCACTGGGTTTGATCTCGATGGGGGTTCGGGCCGGCGATCGGGTGTCCATCTTCTCGGCCACCTGCTACGAGTGGGCGATCCTCGACCTCGCGATCCTGTCCGTGGGCGCGATGACAGTGCCGATCTACGAGACGTCCTCGGCCGAGCAGGTGCGCTGGGTGCTGCAGGACTCCGAAGCGGTGTTGGCGTTCGCCGAGACCGACGCGCACGCCGCCATCATCACCGAACTCACCGCCGAGTTGCCGGCCCTACGCCGCGTGCTGCACATCAATGGTTCGGGGCCCAGGGCGCTCGACCAGCTCGTCGAGGCGGGCGCGTCGGTTGACCCGGCCGAGCTGACCGTTCGCCTCGAGGCGCTGCGTGCCGACCACCCGGCAACGCTCATCTACACCTCGGGCACCACCGGACGCCCCAAGGGCTGCCAGCTCACCCATTCCAACCTGCTGTACGAGATCCGCGGCACCAAGGAATGCCTGCCGACGCTGCTGGACAGGGGGCAGCAGCTGCTGATTTTCCTGCCGCTGGCCCACGTCCTGGCCCGGGCCCTCACCCTGGCCGCGTTCGCCAACAAGGTGACCGTCGGCTTCACCAGCGACATCAAGAATCTGCTGCCGATGTTCGCGGTGTTCAAACCGACGGTGGTGGTGTCGGTGCCGCGGGTGTTCGAGAAGGTGTACAACACCGCCGAGCAGAACGCCGCCAACGACGGCAAGGGTCGGATCTTCGCGATCGCCGTGCAGACCGCGGTCCAGTGGAGCCAGGCCTATGACCGCGGCCGACCGGGGCTGGTGCTCCGCGCCAAGCACGCGTTGTTCGACCGGCTGGTCTACCAGAAGCTGCGCGCGGCGCTGGGCGGCGACTGCCAGGCGTCCGTCTCGGGCGGCGCCCCGCTGGGCGCACGGCTGGGCCACTTCTTCCGCGGGGTGGGCGTCACCATCCATGAGGGTTACGGCCTGACCGAGACGAGCTCGGCCATCACGGTGAACCAGGTCGGCGACGTGAAGATCGGGACGGTCGGAAAGCTGGTGCCGGGCAACAGCCTTCGCATCGGCGACGACGGCGAGCTGCTGTTCCGCGGCGGCGTGGTGTTCAGCGGCTATTGGCACAACGAGCAGGCCACCGAAGAGGCGTTCACCGACGGATGGTTCAAAACCGGCGACCTGGGCGACGTCGACGGGGACGGCTTCCTGACGATCACCGGCCGCAAGAAGGAGATCATCGTGACGGCCGGCGGTAAGAATGTCGCCCCCGCCGTGCTGGAGGACCAACTGCGGGCGCACCCGCTGATCAGCCAGGCGATGGTCGTCGGGGACAACAAGCCGTTCATCGGGGCACTGATCACGATCGATCCCGAGGCGTTCGAGGGCTGGAAGCAGCGCAACCAGAAGGCGGCCGGCGCGTCCGTGGGCGACCTGGCCACCGACCCCGACCTGATCGCCGAGGTGGACGCGGCCGTCAAGCAGGCCAATCTGGCGGTGTCGCACGCCGAGTCGATCCGGAAGTTCCGCATCCTGCCGGTCGACTTCACCGAGGACACCGGGGAGCTGACGCCGACGATGAAGGTCAAGCGCAAAGTGGTCGCCGAGAAGTTCGCCTCCGACATCGAGGCGATCTACGAGCACTAGCGAAACGGTTCGGCCGAGCGCGCCGAGTGTCACGCCAGGGTGACGCCAACGCTCGAGCGTCACGCCAGGGTGACGCGGCTAAGCGCGCAGCAGGTCCGCCAGGCGGGCCGCCAGCGTGTCCCAGCGCCACTGAGACGTCACCCACCGTCGCCCGGCCGCGCCCATCTCCTCGGCCCGGTCGCGATCGGTCAGCAACCCTGCGACGGCGTCGGCGATTTCGTGCACCGAGCGGCCGTTGACCACCAGCCCGGTCTCGTTGTGCCGCACGGCCTCTGGAGCTCCGCCCGATTTGCCGGCGACCACCGGCACGCCGGTCGCCGAGGCCTCCAGGAAAACGATGCCCAAACCCTCGACGTCCATCCCGGCGCCGCGCGTGCGGCACGGCATCGCGAACACGTCGGCCATTGCATGGTGCGCGGGTAGTTCGGCGGCCGGCACACCGCCGGTGAACGTCACGTCGTCGGCCACCCCGCAACGACGGGCCAGCGTGCGCAACGTGTCCAGGTACGGGCCGCCGCCGACGATCACCAGTGCGGCCCCGCCGACACGTCGCCGGATCGACGGCAACGCCTTGATCAGCATGTCCTGGCCCTTTCGCGGCACCAGCCGGGACAGGCAGACCACGGCGGGCCGCTCGCCGAGCCCGTAGCGCTCACGCAACTCGCCGCGGGCCGCGGGATCGGGCTTGAACCGGTCGGTGTCCACCCCGGGCGGCAGATATTCCAACGAGGCCGCGGGTCCGAAGGCCGGCGCGAACCGGGATCGCGTGTAGCGACTGACGAACGTGACGACGTCGGTGTCGTCGCCGATGCGACGCAGCACCGACCGCGCGACGGGGAGCATCGACCAGCCCACTTCGTGTCCGTGCGTGCTGGCCACCACCCGCCTGGCCCCGGCCTGCCGGGCTCGCCGGGCCAGCAGCGCCAACGGCGCGGCGGCGCCGAACCAGACGGTGTCGATATCGTTGTCGGCGATCAGCCGGCGCATCCGGGCGTCGACCGCCGGGCCGGGCAGCATCAACGTGCCCGGATGGCGCACCACGCGGTAGCCGGCCGCCTCGGCTGAGTGGTCGAAGGCGTCGGCGCCCTTCCACTGCGGCGCGTACACCGTCACCGAATGCGCCCCGGCGTCCACCAGCCGGCCGACGAACTCGCCCAGGTACGACTGGATGCCCCCCGGCCGCGGCGGAAAGTCGTTCGTTACCAGCAGGACCCGGCTCACAGTGGCTCAATCTAATGGGTCAGCCACTCATGCCAGCGCACGAGCAAGCCGGCCGGGTCGGTGCCCAAGACGTCGTGGATGGCCCCGGGCACGTCGGCGTGCCCGACGCCGCAGGCGGCCAGGTACAAGTCCTTCAGCTTCGTCGTCCCGTAGGTGTCGGCGACGAAACGGGCGAACCACCAGGCGCGGTCGTACGCCAACGAGCGCTGCGGCGCCAACGCGTCCAGGTCGGCGTCCGTGGGCAGCGTCAGCGGTACCGGCAGCGCGTCGGCGGGCACCGGAGTCTGCGGCCGAGCAACGAAATCGGCTACGCCTTCGGTGAGCCATCGGGGCGCATCCAGGGCGGTGTCGGCGCGGGTGGCATAGTGAAAAAGCTCGTGGGTCAACACTATTCGTAGCGCCGGATCGCTCATGGTGGCCGCGCCCGGCGCGAACACGATCCGCTGGCCAACCGCCACCCGATGAGCGGGGTCGACACGGTCTGCGACCGCCACGGCGGCGATATCGGCCCACTGCGACGCCGGTCCGCCGCCGGCGGCAGCGCGGAACTCCTCGTCCGTGCGGGCGGCCACGACCGAGATGTCGCGGGACCAATCGACACCCCAGAAACCCTCGACCGCGTTGACCGCGACCCCGGTGTTGGACGCGACACGCGACAGCAGGCGGTCGCCGGCCGGGCCAACCAGGAGCACGGTGCGGTCACCGACGGCCAGTGACTCCGAGGCGGCAGGGGGCTGGCTGGGCGGGGGCGTCACGAGTTGGGCGGGTCGGGCCTGACGATCGCGTGCCGCGTCGAACGGCACGGCCGCGGCGACAATCAGCGCGGCGAAAATCAGCTCAGAGACGAATACCCAGGCCAGCAGTATCGGCAGCCGCCGGCGCCCCGAGGCGGGGTGCTCAGTAACGGCGGGCGTCGTAGATCGGGCCCGACGAGTTCATCGGCACCACCCGCACCGGCACGCCATAGGTGGAGGAATGGATCATCATGCCGTCGCCGACGTAGAGGCCGGCGTGTGATGCGTCCGAGTAGAAGGTCAGCACGTCGCCGGGCTGCAGATCCGACAGCGCAACGGGCTGGCCGCCTTGAGCGAGCGCCTGGCTGGAGTGCGGCAGTTGGATACCGGCCTGTTGGAACGCCCACATCACCAGCCCGGAGCAGTCGAATCCGCCCGGTGCGGCACCGCCCCACACGTAAGACGACCCGACCTGGGTCAACGCCGCCTGCACGACGGTCGCGCGGTCACCGCCGCCCACGCCCGGAGGTGGTGCGAACATCCCGCCGGGAGGCGGAGCCTCACCCGGAGCCGGGCCGCCGGGCTGCGGAGCCCCGGGCGGCGCCGCATCCGGTGCCGGCGCGCCGGGCATCGGAGCACCCGCCGGCAGCGGGCCGGGCTCGGCGAGCGCGGTCCGCTGCTGCGGGGTCAAGGACACGTACTGCGACTTGACGACCGCGATCTGCACCTGCAGCTGGCTCTGCTTGGCCTGCAGGCCCGCGCGGACCGCGGCGGCCTGCTCGGCGGCGCTCTTCGCTTCGGCGGCGGACTTGGCGGACTCCTGCTCGGCCTTGGCGGCCTGCTCTCCGGCGAACCGGAAGCTGACCATCTGGTTGGCCATCTGCGTCGCCATCACCCGCTGCACCGCCAGCTGGTCGATCAGCCCCTGCGGCGACCCGGCGGTGAGGATGGCTTGCATGCCGTCGACGCTGCCGCCCATGTAGGTGGCGGCGGCGAGCTTGTTGACCGCTCCCTGGAAGGCGGCCAGGCGAGCCTTCGCCGCGTCCACGGCGGCCTGGTCGTCCACGTGTTTCTTGTCGGCCGCGCTCTGGGCCGCCAGCTTTTGGTTCAGGTTGAGCTGCGCGGTGTGCATCGCCTCGGTGGTCTGCTCTGCCTGGCGAGACAGCTCGGTGAGCTTCGCCAGCGCGTCCTCGGCCGGGTCGGCCACCCCATTGGCGGCGAACACACCGGAGAAGACGGTCAAGCCCGCTAACGTACCGACGAGGGATCGTGTCAGGACACGCGCGATCGGGTACTTAAAGTCGAGCCTCAAAATTTGCTTCCTTAAACGGCCGTTCGACGGACATGGCGTCGAGCTGGGTTTAGGTCTCAAACAGGTTACGAAACGATATCAGCGTTTGTCCAAAGGGGAGGCTTAAGAAATTAGAAAGATTTCTGTCATTTCTATGTGAGCGTGTCAGGTTCTTTGGGGCACAAGGCGATTACGCTACACCCGATTCGCGATCGCGGCGAATAGGCACCAGGCGCAGCCTCGGCGCCAATCCGACCTCGGCGAGCACTTCCAGCGCGGCACGTTCGTCCTGCAATAACGTCCCCGGAACCCCGAGTAACACGCTGACCACACAGTCGTGGCATCCGGGGCCGCGCACCGCGCATTCGTCACAGTCGATCACCACCGGCGCATCGCCGTCGGGTGTTCTGCTTTGTGCCATCAGGTGGGTCCTCTCGGTGTGGTTTGACGACGCGGAGTCGGGTCGTCCAAACGCTAACCGCGGGCACCGACAACTTTTCGCGCCGACCCGTCCGATGGGACCCGACGAGTCGCGGTCCGGCGTGGGAACCCGTCGGTGTCGGTCGGCATCCCTAACGTCTCCGCCATGGGTGCAGGTGGCGCGACTCAGCTGAGTTTCGCTGATGTGAATTCGCCCGTGGGTCCGCCTTTCGTGACCGACGAAGTGTCGTTGCGCGAAACCACCTTCGTCGTGCTCGATTTGGAAACCACCGGTGGTCGAACCAAGAGCACGAACGGAACGGTCCCCGACGCCATCACCGAGATCGGGGCGGTCAAGGTCCGCGGCGGCGTCGTGCTCGGGGAGTTCGCCACCCTGGTCGACCCGCAGCGCAGCATCCCCCCGCAGATCGTGCAGCTGACCGGCATCACCACGGCGATGGTGTGTGACGCACCGACGATCGACGTGGTGCTGCCGATGTTTTTCGAGTTTGCCCGCGATGCGGTGTTCGTCGCGCACAACGCCGGGTTCGACATCGGATTCCTGCGCGCGGCGACGCAGCAATGCGACATCCCCTGGCCCCGACCGCGCGTGCTGTGCACCGTCCGGCTGGCCCGCCGGGTGCTCAGCCGCGAGGAAGCGCCGAGCGTGCGGCTGGCCGCCCTGGCCCGGCTGTTCGCCGTAGCGGCGCAGCCCACCCACCGCGCGCTCGACGACGCCCGGGCCACCGTCGAGGTGCTGCACGCGCTCATCGAGCGAGTGGGCAACCAGGGTGTGCACACCTACGCCGACCTGCGTTCGTATCTGGCGGACGTGACGCCGGCCCAGCGCAGCAAGCGGGTGCTCACCGACGGCCTGCCGCACGGGCCGGGCGTCTACCTGTTCCGCGGGCCGTCGGGCGAGGTGCTCTACGTCGGCACCGCCGTCGACCTGCGCCGCCGGGTGAGTCAGTACTTCACCGGCGCCGACCCGCGCGGCCGGATGAAGGAGATGGTCGGGCTGGCCAACGCGGTCGACCACGTCGAGTGCGCCCATGCCCTGGAGGCCGGGGTGCGCGAACTGCGGCTGCTGGCCGCGCACGCCCCGCCGTACAACCGGCGATCGAGGTTTCCGCACCGATGGTGGTGGGTGACGCTGACCGACGAGGCGTTCCCGCGGCTGGCGGCCGTGCGGGCACCGCGACACGACCGCGCCGTCGGCCCCTTCCGCTCTCGCACAGACGCCGCCGACACGGCGGCCCTGCTGGCGCGATTCACCGGGCTGCGCACCTGTACCGCGCGGCTGGCGCGGTCGGCGTTGCACGGGCAGGCCTGCCCCCAGCACGAAGTGTCGCCCTGCCCCGCCGCCCGTGACGTGACGGCCACCCAGTACGCGGCGGCCGTCTCCCGGGCCGCGGCGTTGATCGACGGATCGGACAACAGCGCTCTGGCCGCCGCCGTCGACCAGGTGACCGCGCTTGCCGGGCGACACCATTACGAGAGCGCGGCGCGGCTGCGGGACCGGATCGCCACCGCCGTGGAGGCGCTGTGGCGCGGCCAGCGGCTACGGGCCCTGGCCGCCCTGCCCGATCTGATCGCCGCCGCCCCGGACGGCCCCGACGGCCAGGGTGGCTACCACATCGCGGTCATCCGCCACGGCCAACTCGCCGCGGCCGGCACCGCGAAACGCGGCGTGTCGCCGATGCCGGTGATCGACGCGATTGAGGCTGGGGCACAAGCGATCCTGCCGGCATCGGCACCGCTGGGCGGCGCGCTGGTCGAGGAAACCGCGCTCATCGCGCGCTGGCTGGGCAACCCCGGGGTGCGCATTGTCCGGGTCGCCGACCCCGACTCCAGCGGCTGGGCGTCCCCGCTGCGATCGGCCGGCGCCTGGGCCGAGTGGGCGGCGTCGGCGCGCTCGGCGCGGCTTGCCGGCGAACAGGTCGTCCGCGCGTGGGAGTCAGACCTGCTGGCCGAACCGCACCCATCGCGCGAGCAGTTGTTCGGCCGCGCCGGAGTCGATGGCCGCGGCGGCCCGCCGCAGCCCGTCCTCCCACGCCGGCAGCCATTCAGCGCGGCTGGATAGACCGGCGTGGGCGACGATCGCCCCGGCGGCGTTGAGGACGACGGCGTCACGGACCGGGCCCTCGGCGCCGGCCAGCACCGCACGCACCTCAGCCGCGTTGGCCTGCGCGTCGCCGCCCAGCAGGTCGTCGAGATCGGCTCGGGCGAAGCCGAATCCGGCCGGATCGAGCGTCAGCTTGTCCACCGTCCCGGCCTGCACCCGCCAAATCGTGCTCGTCGTGGTGGTGGTCAGCTCGTCGAGCCCGTCGTCGCCGTGCACGACCAGCACGCTGGACCGGCGCGCCGCGAACACCCCCGCCATCACCTCGGCCTGTTCGGCGAACGCGCAGCCGATCAGCCCGGCCCGGGGCTGCGCCGGATTGGTAAGCGGCCCAAGGAGATTGAAGACCGTCGGCACCCCGATCTCGCGACGCACCGCCGACGCGTGCCGGTACGACGGGTGAAACAGCGGCGCGAAGCAGAACCCGATCCCGACCTCGGCGAGGCTTTGCGCGACCTGCTCGGGGCCCAGGTCGATGCGCACCCCGAGCGCCTCGAGCGTGTCGGCGCCGCCGGACAGCGACGACGCCGCCCGATTGCCGTGTTTGACCACCGGCACGCCCGCGGCCGCGACCACAATCGCCGCCATGGTGGACAGGTTGACGGTGTTGACGCCGTCGCCACCGGTGCCGACGATGTCGACGGCGTCATCGCGGATCGCCCCGGCCGGCAGCCGGCGCGCGTGGCGCAGCATGACATCGGCCAGTTCACCGATTTCGGCCGCGGTAGGGGCCTTCATTTGCATCGCCACCGCGAAGGCGGCGATCTGGGCCGGCTGCGCGTTGCCGGCCATGATCTGGTCCATCGCCCAGGCGGCCTGACCCCGCGCCAGTTCCCGACCGCCCGTCAATCGCGCCAGGACCTGCGGCCACGAGTGTGCCGGGCCGGCAGCGCGCCCGCCCAAAGACCCCTCGGATGACTCAGCCACGCGCCGATGGTCCCACGCGGGCCAACCGGCCCCCAACCGTCGTCGAACCACGGCGCTGTGCGCCGAGAGATCGACACCACAAAAACCGATTGGGCACCCGGGTAGAGTTTGACAACTACAAAGCGTCATACTTGCGGATGTGACCAGCGCTGTAGGGACCTCGGGTACTGCGATCACGTCGCGGGTGCATTCGCTGAATCGCCCCAACATGGTCAGTGTCGGCACCATAGTTTGGCTGTCCAGCGAGCTCATGTTCTTTGCTGGCCTGTTCGCGATGTATTTCACTGCGCGGGCGCAGGCCGGCGGGAAGTGGCCGCCGCCGCCGACCGAATTGAATCTGTACCAGGCCGTCCCGGTGACGCTGGTGCTGATCGCTTCGTCGTTCACCTGCCAGATGGGAGTGTTCGCGGCCGAGCGCGGCGACGTCTTCGGCCTGCGCCGGTGGTACGTGATCACCTTCGTGATGGGCCTGTTCTTCGTCCTCGGCCAGGGCTACGAGTACTTCCACCTGGCTACCCACGGGACGACGATTCCCGGCAGCGCCTACGGCAGCGTGTTCTACCTGGCCACCGGCTTCCACGGCCTGCACGTCACCGGCGGCCTGATCGCCTTCATCTTCCTGCTGGCCCGCACCGCGATGACCAAGTTCACCCCCGCGCAGGCGACGGCCAGCATCGTCGTCTCCTATTACTGGCATTTCGTCGACATCGTGTGGATCGCGCTGTTCACCGTGATCTATTTCATTCGATGAGCCGGCGCTAGACGGACAGGAGTGCTCGGTTGAAGAAACTGGGGTCTACCAGATCCGGCCGCGGCACGCGGCCCGGCCAGCCGCCAGAAGGGCGCGATCGCTCGCGACGGCGCCTTCGCCGCCGACTGTCCGGTGGCCTGCTGCTGCTGATCGCGCTGACCATTGCCGGCGGGCTCGCGGCCATCCTGACACCCAGGCCGCAAGTCGCCGTCGCCGACGAGTCGGCCTCGGCGATGCTGCGCACCGGCAAGCAGTTGTTCGACACCTCGTGCGTGTCCTGCCACGGCGCCAACCTGCAGGGCGTGCCCGACCACGGGCCCAGCCTGATCGGCGTCGGCGATGCGGCCGTCTACTTCCAGGTGTCGACCGGCCGGATGCCCGCCGTGCGCAGTGAGGCCCAGGCGCCCCGCAAACATCCGATCTTCGACGAGTCGCAGATCGACGCGATCGGCGCCTACGTGCAGGCCAACGGCGGGGGCCCCACCGTGGAGCGCAATCCCGACGGCAGCCTCGCGATGGGGTCGCTGCGCGGCGACGACCTGGGCCGCGGCGGGGACCTGTTCCGCCTGAACTGCTCGTCATGCCACAACTTCACCGGCAAGGGTGGCGCGTTGTCGTCCGGCAAGTACGCGCCGGACCTAGGGTCCACCAACGAGCAGCAGATCCTCGCGGCGATGCGGACGGGTCCGCAGAACATGCCGAAGTTCTCCGACCGCCAGCTGTCCCTGGATGCCAAGAAGGACATCATCGGCTACGTCAAGGCCGTGTCGACGGAGCGCCAGCCGGGTGGTTACGGGCTCGGTGGCTTTGGACCGGCACCCGAGGGCATGGCCGCCTGGATCATCGGCATGGTCGCCGCCATCGGCCTGGCACTGTGGATTGGGGCACGCGCATCATGAGCGACGCAGACACCGTTCGCGGCTCTGACACCGGCGGGGCATCTCAGGGTGCGGGGTCGGCCCGCGAGCCCGACGAGGCGGCGCTGGACGCGATGTCAAATGACGAGCTCGTGGCGCTGGGCGGCAGGCTCGATGGCGTCGAGACCGTCTTCAAGGCCCCCCGCTGGCCCGTCGAGGGCACCAAGGCCGAGAAACGCGCCGAGCGCTCGGTCGCGCGGTGGCTTTTGCTGGGCGGCGTGTTCGGGCTGGCGTTGCTGCTGGTCTTCCTGTTCTGGCCGTGGGAGTACAAGCCGAACAACGCCCCGGGCAGCTGGTTTTACACGCTGGCCACTCCACTGTACGGGCTAACCTTCGGGATGTCGATCCTGTCGATCGCCATCGGCACCATCCTGTACCAGAAACGCTTTATCCCCGAAGAGATTTCGATTCAGGAACGCCACGACGGCGCGTCTCGCGAGATCGACCGCAAGACGGTGGTGGCGAACCTGACCGACGCCTACCAGGGGTCCACGGTCGGACGGCGCAAGCTGATCGGCCTGTCGTTGGGCGTGGGCCTGGGCGCATTCGGCCTGTCCACCCTGGTGGCGTTTGCCGGCGGCCTCATCAAGAACCCGTGGAAGCGGGTGGTGCCCACCGCCGACGGGATGAAGGCCGTGCTGTGGACGTCGGGCTGGACCCCGCTCTACCAGGGCGAGACCATCTACCTGGCGCGCGCCACCGGCTCGGCCACCAACGCGCCGTTCATCAAGATGCGTCCCGAAGACATCGACGCCGGCGGCATGGAGACGGTCTTCCCGTGGCGCGAGTCCGACGGCGACGGCACCACGCCGGAATCACAGGAGAGGCTCCGCGCGATCAACCAGGGCGTCCGCAATCCTGTGATGCTCATCCGGATCCGGCCCAGTGACATGCCCCGCGTCGTCAAGCGCCAGGGCCAGGAGAGCTTCAACTTCGGCGAGCTGTTCGCCTACACCAAGGTCTGCTCGCACCTGGGGTGCCCCGCATCGCTGTACGAAGAGCAGTCGTACCGGATCCTGTGCCCCTGCCACCAGTCGCAGTTCGACGCGATGCACTACGCCAAGCCGATCTTCGGTCCGGCGGCGCGCGCGTTGGCTCAACTCCCCATCACCATCGACACCAACGGGTATCTGGTCGCCAACGGCGATTTCGTCGAGCCCGTCGGACCGGCATTCTGGGAGCGCACCACATGAGTCCGAAACTGAGTCCGCCCAAGCCACCCAAGATCGGTGACGTCCTAGCCCGCCAGGGCGAGGACATCGACACGCGCTATCACCCCTCGGCGGCCGTACGCAGACAGCTGAACAAGGTCTTCCCGACCCACTGGTCCTTCCTGCTGGGCGAGGTCGCGATGTACAGCTTCATCGTGCTGCTGCTCACCGGTGTGTACCTGACGCTGTTCTTCGACCCGTCCATGGCGGAGGTCACCTACAACGGCGCCTACCAACCGCTGCGCGGCGTCGACATGTCCAAGGCCTTCGCCTCGACGCTCGACATCTCGTTCGAGGTGCGTGGCGGCCTGTTCGTGCGCCAGGTTCACCACTGGGCCGCCCTGATCTTCTCCGCGTCGATCATGGTGCACCTGGCCCGCATCTTCTTCACCGGCGCGTTCCGGCGGCCCCGTGAAGCCAACTGGGTCATCGGGTCGCTGCTGCTGATCCTGGCGATGTTCGAGGGTTTCTTCGGCTACTCGCTGCCCGATGACCTGCTCTCGGGCATCGGGATCCGGGCCTCACTGTCTTCGATCACGCTGGGGATGCCGGTGATCGGCAGCTGGCTGCACTGGGCGTTGTTCGGCGGCGACTTCCCGTGCGGCGGCGTGGGATACGAATGCGCCACCGCGGGCTACATCATCCCGCGCATGTACGCGATGCACATCCTGCTGCTGCCGGGGATCATGCTGGCCCTGATCGGGCTGCACCTGGCAATGGTGTGGTTCCAGAAGCACACCCAGTTCCCCGGGCCGGGCCGCACCGAGCACAACGTGGTCGGTGTGCGGGTCATGCCGATCTTCGCCGTCAAGTCCGGCGCGTTCTTCGCGGCGATCGTCGGCGTGCTGGGCCTCATGGGTGGCCTGCTGCAGATTAACCCGATCTGGAACCTGGGTCCCTACAAGCCATCTCAAGTGTCGGCCGGCTCGCAGCCGGACTTCTACATGATGTGGACCGAGGGCCTGGCCCGTGTCTGGCCGCCGTGGGAGTTCTACTTCTGGCACCACACCATCCCCGCGGTGGTTTGGGTCGCGCTCCTGATGGGGCTGGTCTTCATCCTGCTGATCATCTACCCGTTCCTGGAGAAGCGGTTCAGCGGCGACTACGCGCACCACAACCTGCTGCAACGGCCGCGCGACGTGCCGGTGCGCACGTCGATAGGCGCGATGGCGATCGCCTTCTACATGGTGCTGACGCTGAGCGCGATGAACGACATCATCGCGTATAAGTTCGACATCTCGCTGAACGCGACCACGTGGATGGGGCGCATCGGGATGGTGGTCGTTCCGCCGTTGGTCTACTTCATCGCCTATCGGTGGTGCATCGCCTTGCAGCGCAGCGACCGAGAGGTCCTCGAGCACGGCATCGAGACCGGCATCATCAAACGGCTGCCGCAGGGCGCTTACATCGAGCTGCACCAGCCGCTCGGGCCCGTCGACGGCCACGGTCACCCGCTGCCACTGGAGTACCAGGGCGCGGCTGTGCCCAAGCGGATGAACAAGCTGGGCTCCGGCGGGTCCCCGGGTAGCGGTAGGTTCCTGTCCGCCGACCCGGCGTCCGAGGATGCGGCCCTGCGCGAGGCGTCACACGCCTCGGAGCAACGTGCCCTGACCGCGCTCCGCGAGCACCAGGAAAGCATCGTCGGTTCGCCCAACGGCGAGCACTAGCCCGCAGCGGGCCGCACGGCTTCGGTGTGCGCTGACGGCTTTCGGTGTGCGCTGACGGCTTTCGGTGTGCGTCCAGGGCGCGATCTGGGCCATTTCTCCGCCCAGGACGCACACGCGACGCCCTGGATGCACACGCGAAACATAGGACACCGAGACGTGCGACTTGCCGCGGCGAGCCAATCCAAGCCTGGCCCGGCCAGGAACCGCCGGCGTTTTAGCTTAGGCGTCCGACCTTCTCTCGCCGCGTGACGGCGTGGGGGCGACGCCTGGCGCCGCGCCTGCGCTAGCGCGCGCTCGTTCAGTGCTCGTTCAGTGCTCGTGCTCGCTCAGTGCTCGTGCTCGCTCAGTGCTCGCTCAGTGCTCGCTCAGTGCTCGCTCAGTGCTCGTTCAGTGCTCGTTCAGTGCTCGGCGCTCACGCGGCGCAGCTGCCGAACATGCAGCCATTCGACCGCCGGCATCGCAGCGGTGACCGCGCCCGCCAGCCCGTAGCCCACCCACGACGGGCCGTCGTGACCGACGGCCATCAGATAGGTCGCCGCCGCGACCGCAATCAGCGCGACACCCATCGTGCCGGCCAATAAGACCGTGCCGCGCAACCAAACCCGGTCCACCTCGGCGCCGGACCACTCGGCGGCCGGCCCGGCCGATTGCAGCCTCGGCTGGCGCGGGCGGTCCGCTACGGCAGACCCCGGCCGCACCGGGGGCCTGCCTGCTCCCCGTCCCGGCGCGGTCATCGCCGCCGCAGCCGGCTCCGCCTGGGACATCCGCCGAGCCCGCAGCAGCACCGGGATCGCCCCGGCGATGATCAGCGCCGAAACAATGATGACGGCGTACAAGACCCATGTGGTGTGGGAGTTGCTGGCCACCTTGTGGAAGCCCCGGCCCAGGTCCACCAGCGCAACCACGGCGGCCACGCTCACGCCCAACCACACCAGCCAGACGGCGGCGCACGCCCCGATCAGTATGCGATCGATCACGTCCGGCGGGATGGTGTCCGAGTCGCCCCGGTACGTGGAATATCTGCCGATCATCAGCAGCTCGTCTGCGGGCCGTCGTTGCTGTTCGACGACAGCACCGTTCCATCGCTGGTCGTGATCGAGCAATTGAGTCTGCTGACCCGGAACAGGCTGGACGCCTCGACCGAGCCCACATCGGATTGTGAGATCGGAGTGACGGTCATCGACCACGGGATGTAGACGTTGTGCTGCGTGCGCCGCCGACCGGAGGCGTCGACGTAGGTCACGGAGATGATGTCACCCGGCGCTTTGGTGCCCGTCACCGAATAGGTGACCTGCCGCGGCCCGGCCGGTGTGGTGGTCGTCGGCGGCGGGGCCGCCGCCGACGGTGTGGTCGCCGGTGGCGGCGCGGCGCCGGTCGGCGCCGGCGGCGGAGCAGAAGGCGTCACCGTCACAGTCTGGGTCTCCGTGGCTGTTGGGGTCTCGGTACTCGGCGCCGGAGGTGCGTTGGTGGTCGCTGGCGGCGCCTTGGTGGTCGTTATTTCGTCCTGCATCGGCGGCTTGGACACGGTGGTGGTGGCCCCCGGGTTGGCGAGCTTGGTGGTGTCAGTGCGCGCGACCAGCAGCGACACCGAAACCACCAGCGCGATCGCGGCCGCGATGGCGGCCACCCCCACTAACCAGGGCCAGCGCGGAGCGCCCCGCTCCTCATCGTGGTCGGCCGAGTCGTCATAAGCGTCGTAGTCGTAAAGCCTTAGGTCGGCCGGCACGTAGGGTCCGGTCACGAAATGCTCGGACTCCGGGGCCGAGTAGGCCCGCGAATAAGCGTCCGTCCGGCCCGTCTGGTCCGCCGCCGGCATTTCGACACTGTCGTCGAGGGGCTCCAGCCCATGATCGGAACCCGATTCGCCGTGGGGTTCCCGGTCGCCGCCCGGCTCGCCGCCGGGATCCGGTTCGGCCTTGGGCTCGCCGGCGGAATCGGATTCTTCCGGGTCCCATTCCGGGGGGTTCGGCCCGCTCATCTTTGCCTGCCCTGTCCAACTGCGTCACCAGCGCGCGGGGCTCCGCGGCTACATCGTTGCGCGCGCGCCGGGGAAATTCTCATGGTGCCTGGGCAAACCCTACCGAACCGGGTGGAGCAAAGAAGCGTTGGCGAAGCGCCACCGATCAACTGATGCCCTGATTGTGACCTTCGACGCGCAAGTCAGTGCTTCTCGGGACCGATGTAGTACTCGAAGACCAATCCGCCGACCGAAGTGAGCACGAACACCAGCCCGGCAGCGATCAGCCACGGTAGCCACAGCGCGATCCCGAACGCGGTCACCGAAGCCGACAGCGCGACCAGGATCGGCCACCAGCTGTGCGGGCTGAAGAAGCCCAACTCCCCTGCGCCGTCGCTGATCTCGGCACCCTCGTAGTCTTCGGGCCGGGTGTCTATCCGGCGCGCGACGAACCGGAAGAAGGTGCCCACGATCAACGCCAGGCCGGCGGTCAGCGCCAAGGCGGTGGTGCCGGCCCACTCCTCACCGCCGTGGGCGAACAGCGCGGTCAGCACCCCGTAGAGCACCGCCGCAAACACGAAGAACCCCGCGATGACTTCGAACAGCCTGGCTTCAATATGCATTGGATGTCCTCACCTACTGGCTACCTACTGGCTACCTACTGGCTCTGGGTCAGTTCGCCGCGCCGGGTGTCGAACGGGTGGGTTGTCACCGCCAACGGGGGCTGGGCGATCGCCTGCAAAGCCTCGGCGTTGGTCTTCCCGTTCATCCGCTGTTGCAAGTAGGCCTTGAAGTCGTTGGGCGCCACCGCTCGAACCTCGAAGTTCATCATGGAGTGGTAGGTGCCGCAGAACTCGTTGCAGTGGCCGACGAACGCCCCGGGCCTGTCGATCTCGTCGACCTGGAAGACGTTGACCGAGTTGTTCGCCTCGGCGTCGGGTATCACGTCGCGCTTGAACAGGAATTCGGGCACCCAGAAGTTGTGCACCACGTCTGCCGACTCCAATCGGAATTGGATGCGCTTGCCGGTGGGCAGGACCAACACGGGAATCTCGGTCTGGGTGCCGAGCGTCTCGATCTTGTCGTAGTTCAGGTAGCTGCGGTCTGCGATGTTGCGGCCGCGAATCGGCCCGACGCGCTCTTCACCGTGGGCGTCCTTGCCTTCCGGCTTGGACACCATGGCGTTTTTGCGCGCAAGATCGGCGCCGTCGTAGGTGAACGTGCCGTCCTTGAAGTTGACGCGCTCGTACCCGAACTTCCAGTTCCACTGGAAGGCCGTCACGTCGATCATCACCTCGGGGTCCTTGTCGAGGTGCAACATCTTCTCCTGCACCACCACGGTGAAGTAGAAGAGCACCGAGATGATCAGGAAGGGCGTCACCGTGAGCACGAGCTCCAGCGGCATGTTGTAGCCGAACTGCCTGGGCAGCTCGGTGTCGGTCGCCTTCTTGCGGTGGAAGGTGGACGTCCAGAAGATCAGACCCCACACGATGGCCCCGACGACGAGCGAGGCGATCACCGCTCCGATCCACAACTCACGGTTCCAGTGGGCCTGGGGGGTGACGCCCGTCGGCCAGCCCATGCCCAGCACTTCCGACCAGCTGCATCCGCTCAGGGTCACCGCCAACAGGCCCAGCGTCCCGGCCAGCGCCAGCGGCCGCAGACGACGGGCCAGACCCCGGTGGGCGCGCTGCGAACGCCCTCGAGAAAGGCCCTGAACCTTGCCCTGCGACATACGTTGCGAACGGACCTGCTCGCGAGGTGTCACGTTGGCGCCTCCTGCTCGGACATCGAATACTACGCAGCGTAGACCACGCCGCTCAGCCAGGCGACGAAACCCCGGCCGGGTTGGCCACCCGGGCCTGTCGCGGGGCCTGTCGCGCCCCGCCGGGCGCGGCGTCCACACGCGCCGCCCAATTGCGGCATACTGGGGCGCCGTGTGCGGACTGCTGGCGTTTGTTGCGAGCCCGACCGGCGCCGACGACGCGGCCGCCGGGGCCGGGGCCGACGGCGCGATTGCGCGCGCGTCGCACCTGATGCGCCACCGCGGGCCCGACGAGCCGGGCACCTGGTCTGACGCGGACGGGTCCGCTGGAGGCGCCGTGTTCGGCTTCAACCGGCTGTCCATCATCGACATCGCGCATTCGCACCAGCCGCTGCGCTGGGGGCCGCCCAAGACGCCCGACCGCTACGTGCTGGTGTTCAACGGCGAGATTTACAACTACCTCGAGCTGCGCGACGAACTGGCCGCCCGGCACGGCGCCGTCTTCGCCACCGACGGCGACGGCGAGGCGATCGTCGCGGGCTACCACCACTGGGGCACCGAAGTGTTGACGCGACTGCGCGGCATGTTCGCCTTCGCGCTGTGGGACACCGTTACCCGCGAATTGTTCTGCGCCCGTGACCCTTTCGGCATCAAGCCGCTGTTCATGGCCACCGGGGCCGGCGGCACGGCGGTCGCCAGCGAGAAGAAATGCCTGCTCGACATCGCGGAGTTGGTCCGATTCGACACCGGCATCGACCTGCGCGCGGTGCAGCACTACACGGTCCTGCAGTACGTGCCGGAGCCCGAGACGCTGCACCGCGGGGTACGCCGGCTGGAATCGGGCTGCTACGCCCGCATCCGGCCCGGGCTGCCGCCGCAGGTCACCCGCTACTTCGTGCCGCGCTTTGCCGCCACGCCCTTCACGCGTGACACCGAGCAGGCCCGCTACGACGAGATCACCGCGGTGCTCGAGGACTCGGTGGCCAAGCACATGCGCGCCGACGTCACGGTGGGGTCGTTTCTGTCCGGAGGGATCGACTCCACGGCCATCGCGGCGCTGGCCATCCGGCACAATCCGCGGCTGATCACGTTCACCACCGGTTTCGAGCGGGAGGGCTTCTCCGAGATCGACGTCGCGGTGGCCTCCGCCGAGGCGATCGGTGCCCGCCACATCGCCAAGGTGGTCAGCCCGGACGAGTTCGTCGCCGCGCTGCCCGAGATCGTCTGGTACCTCGACGAGCCGGTCGCCGACCCCGCGCTGGTGCCGCTGTTCTTCGTCGCCCGCGAGGCCCGCAAGCACGTCAAGGTGGTGCTGTCGGGCGAGGGCGCCGACGAACTGTTCGGCGGCTACACGATCTACCGGGAGCCGCTGTCGCTGAAGCCCTTTGACTACCTGCCGCGGCCGCTGCGCCGGTCGATGGGCAAGGTGTCCAAACCGCTGCCGGAGGGCATGCGAGGCAAGAGCCTGCTGCACCGCGGATCGCTGACGCTCGAGGAGCGCTACTACGGGAATGCCCGCAGTTTCTCCGACGCGCAGTTGCGCGAGGTGCTGCCGGGATTCCGCGACGACTGGACCCACACCGACGTGACGGCATCGCTGTACGCCGAGTCGACCGGCTGGGACCCGGTGGCCCGCATGCAGCACGTCGACCTGTTCACCTGGTTGCGCGGTGACATCCTGGTCAAGGCGGACAAGATGACGATGGCCAACTCGCTGGAGCTGCGGGTGCCGTTCCTGGATCCGGAGGTGTTCGCCGTCGCTTCCCGGTTGCCCGTCGACGCGAAGATCACCCGCACCACCACGAAGTACGCGCTACGGCGCGCGCTGGAGCCCATCGTTCCGGCGCACGTGCTGCACCGGCCCAAGCTGGGGTTCCCGGTCCCGATCCGGCATTGGCTGCGCGCCGGTGAGCTGCTGGAGTGGGCTTACGGGCTGGTGGCGGCCTCAGAGGGGGGGCAGGCCGGTCACCTGGTCGACCTCGCCGCCGTGCGCCGCATGCTCGACGAGCACCGAAACGGGGCGAGCGATCACAGCCGCCGGCTCTGGACGGTGCTGATCTTCATGCTCTGGCACGCGATCTTCGTCGAGCACAGCGTCGTCCCGCAGATCAGCGAGCCGCAGTACCCGGTGCAGCTTTAGCGTGAAGCGACGGCCTTGCGTGTGAACCCCAGGCGCCGATTTCGCCGAATGCCCGCCCTCATTTCACCCGCGAAGCCGTGAGTTCACACTCGATCCCGCCACGCGCGACCTAGCTAGGCGAGCACCGCGGTGATCTCGGCGGCCGCGTCGTCGCCGTATGCGCCCGCGAGCCGGGTCGCCGCGACCTGGTGGTCCCACTTCCATTCCTGGGTGCCGGTCGACTCCAGCACCAGCACGGCGACCAGCGACCCGAGCTGGGCGGAACGCTCCAGGCTGAGGCCCGCGCTGCGCCCGGTGAGGAACCCGGCCCGAAAAGCGTCGCCGACGCCGGTGGGGTCGGTTTGGCTGGTCTCGGGCACCACGCCGACGTGGGTGGTGGTGCCGTCGGGCTCGACGATGTCGACGCCCTTGGGACCCAGCGTGGTCACGCGCAGGTCGACCTGCGCGATCACGTCCGCCTCCGTCCAGCTGGTCTTGGACAGCATCAAGTCCCACTCGTAGTCGTTGGTGAACAGGTACTTGGCGCCGTTGACGAGCGCGCGGATCTCGTCGCCGGAGAGGCGGGCGAGCTGCTGGGACGGGTCGGCGGCGAACGGCAGCCCGAGCTTGCGGCACTCCTCGGTGTGCACGCGCATGGCGTCGGGGTCGTTGGCCCCGATGATCACCAGTTCCGGCGTCCCGATGGCCGCGACCACGTCGCCGAGCTTGATGTTGCGGGCCTCCGACATGGCGCCCGGGTAGAACGACGCGATCTGGGCCATGTCGATGTCGGTGGTGCAGGTGAACCGTGCCGTGTGCGCACTCTGGGAGATCAGGACGTGGTCGCAGTTGACCCCGTGGGCCTTCAGCCACTCGCGGTAGTCGGCGAAGTCGTCGCCGGCCGCGCCGACCAGCGCGACGTCACCGCCCAGCACGCCGATGGCGAAGGCGATGTTGCCCGCCACGCCGCCGCGGTGGATCACCAGGTCGTCGACCAAAAAGCTGAGCGACACCTTCTGTAGATGCTCGGGCAGCAGCTGCTCGGAAAACCGGCCGGGAAACCGCATCAGGTTGTCGGTCGCAATCGAGCCTGTCACCGCGATCGTCACGAAATCTCCGCCCTTCGTTAGTAAGGCTGCCTAGCTTACCCACGCGGTATCGACCGTCGTCGCGTCCACGGTCGGCGGAAACTCGTGCGCTAGCCTGCCTAGAACAAACCCAAGCAACTCAAGTCGCTGGGACCCCAATGTGGGCGCTGACCCACCCGTGGCCCCGTCTACCACCGTAGGAGAACCTCGATGACCGGTCCGCACCCGCCGAACGACACTGTCGGCAGCGACGGACCACAGACCCCCGCCGAGTCCCGGCCGCTCGAGTTCCCCCATGAACAGACCGCTGGCGGCCCGGCCTTCGCCCCTGCGCCGACCAACGCGGGACCCCCTCCGGCCAATTATGCCAGGCAGCCGCCGCCGGTGCCCTATCCGGGGCTTGGTCGACGGCGATCCAAGCGGCGGCTGATCATCGGCATCGCGCTGGCCGTGGCGGTGGTGGCCGCACTGACGGTGGCCATCGTGTACGGCGTTCGCACCAACGGGGCCAACACCGGCGCCGCGTTCTCCGAGTCAGCGGCCAAAACCGCAATCCAGGGATATCTGGACGCGCTCGAGCGCCGCGACGTCGACGAGATCGCCCGCAACGCGCTGTGCGGCATGTACGACGGTGTCCGCGACAAACGGTCCGACCAGGCGCTGGCCCGGTTGAGCAGCGACGCGTTCCGCAAGCAGTTCTCCGAGGTAGAGGTGACCTCGATTGACAAAATCGTGTACCTGTCTCAATACCAGGCGCAGGCGCTGTTCACCATGCAGGTAGCGCCCGCGGCCGGTGGTCCGCAACGCGGACAGGTGCAGGGCGTCGCGCAGCTGCTTTTCCAGCGCGGCCAGATCACCGTGTGCTCCTATGTGCTGCGCACCGGAGGCTCGTACTAGCGCGCTGGCGAAACCCCCGGTCGAGCCGGGTCAGCCGGTCAGTTGAACGAGTCGCCGCAGGCGCAGGACCCCGTGGCGTTGGGGTTGTCGATGGTGAAGCCCTGCTTCTCGATGGTGTCGACGAAGTCGATGGATGCGCCTTCGACGTAGGGCGCGCTCATCCGGTCCACCGTCAGGGTCACCCCGCCGAACTCAGCGGTCAGATCGCCATCCAGCGTCCGGTCGTCGAAGAAGAGGTTGTAGCGCAGGCCGGCGCACCCGCCCGGCTGAACCGCGATTCGCAGCGACAGGTCGTCACGCCCCTCCTGGTCCAGCAGGGACTTCGCCTTGGCGGCGGCGGCCTCGGTCAGGATCACGCCGTGGGTCTTGGTGGTCGACTCGTTGTGCACCGTCATTGCTTCTCCTACATGCCTGATTGTTGGTGGAGTCCCCTGGCTTGGTTTTAGGGGTCCGATCCGCTCGGGCGAGCCCATTGCATCAACGGTACCCCGCAGGGCCGCTATTCCCGAGTCGCGCCGCCACGGTAGATGCCAAACCCATCAGCTGGTTGACCGCGTCGGCCTGCGCCAATCGCGCCGAACCAGCGTAATCGGCCATGGACAACGCGGACATGATGCCCGACGAGCGCACCGCTGAATTCTCCAGGCCGACCTGCCCCGCCAGCACGATCACCGGAATCCCCAGTGGGCGCGCGGCATCGACCAGCGAGCCGACCACTTTCCCGTGCAGGGATTGCTCGTCGAACTTGCCTTCACCGGTGACGATCAGTTCCGCGGTCTCGAGGTCGTCGGCCAGGTGAGTGTGCTCGGCGATGATGGCCGCGCCGGATTCGCACCGGCCGCCGAGCGCGAGCAAACCCGCGCCGATGCCGCCGGCGGCACCGGCGCCGGGCTCGGAGCTCACGTCCCGCCCGGCCACGGCTTCCAGTTCCAGCGCCCAGGCCTCGAGGCGGACTTCGAGCGCTGCGACCGTGGCCGTGTCCGCGCCCTTCTGCGGCCCGAACACCCTGGCCGCGCCCCACGGTCCGACCAGCGGGTATTCGGTGTCCGAGGCCGCGATCAGCTCGACGGCGGCCAATTGTCGCCGGGCGGCATCCAGGCCGCCCAGCTCGGCGATCATGCCCTGGCCGCCGTCCACGCACGCGCTGCCCCCCAGCCCGACCACGATCCGCGTCGCCCCGGACCGCAGCGCCTCGGCAATCAGTTGCCCGACTCCCCTGCTGTGGGCCGCCAGCGCTGTCTCGGGCGTGGGTGGGCCGCCCAGCAGCGCCAGGCCGCACGCTTGCGCACACTCCAGGTACGCGGTCTTCGAGCGGCGGTCGAAGACCCACTCGGCGTCCACCGGCGTGTCGAGCGGCCCGGACACCCGCAGCCGACGCTTAACCCCCAGCCGCTCGGCCAGCACCTTCACGAAACCCGGGCCGCCGTCGGACTGCGGGGCGACGATGAACCGATCACCGGGGCGTGATCGGGTCCAGCCGGTCGCGATGGCGGCCGCGGCCTCGACGGCCGAGAGGGTGTCGCCGTAGCAGTCCGGGGCCACCAACACCAGCATGGCCGGCAATTGCAGACGGCCGGGCGCCAGGCCGGCGGCAGCATCATCGGGGGCCATGGTTCGGTTATTCACAGGTAGCCATTCATTACAGGTAAGAGTAGGTCCAACCGATCGACTGGCGCATGCGTAATAGGGACGCAGTTAAGGCAATTTCGGGACGGGCCACGCGCACAGTAACCTGGCCACTGTGAAGCTGTTGGGCCGCAAGAAAGGCCAGGAAGAAGACGCCGCGGTTGCGGCTGTGGTCGAAGCCACCGACGAGCTCGACACAGCCGGGAGCGGGCGCAGGACCGGCCCCAAGGGTCGCCCCACGCCCAAGCGCAACCACGCCCGACGCAAGCCCGTGGCGCCCGCGCCGATGACGTCCTCCGAGGCGCGGGCCCGCCGCAAGGCGCTGGCCGGCCCCAAACTCAGCCGCGAGGAACGCCGGGCCGACAGGACCGCCAGCCGCGCCCGCACGACGGAGCGCCGCGAACGCATGATGGCCGGCGAGGAGGCCTACCTTTTGCCGCGCGACCAGGGGCCGATACGGCGGTATGTCCGCGATATCGTCGACTCCCGGCGCAATGCGCTGGGCCTGTTCATGCCCGCGACGCTGGTGCTGCTCTTCGTCATGTTCGGCGTTCCTCAACTCCAGCTCTACGTCTCTCCGGCGATGCTTGTACTCATGGCCGTGATGGGGATCGACGGGCTCATCCTGGGCCGCAAGGTCAGCAGACTGGTCGACGCGAAGTTCCCCAACAACACCGAAAGCCGCTGGAAACTGGGCCTTTACGCCGCCGGACGGGCGTCCCAGATGCGCCGGACGCGCACACCGCGGCCCCAGGTCGAGCGCGGCAGCAGTGTTGGCTGACCGTCGCGCGAAAGCCGCCTGAGCCCGGTGCGCACCCTGGTGCTCGGGGGGATCAGGTCGGGCAAATCTCGGTGGGCCGAGGACGCCATCGCCCGGGCGCTGCCGGCCGGTCAGCCGGCCCGCTACCTGGCCCCGGGGCCGGCGGCGCAGTCCGACGCGGCCTGGTCGCAGCGGGTCGCGGAGCACCGCGCCCGTCGGCCCGCGCACTGGTCCACGGTCGAAACCGACGACATCACAACGCAGTTGCGGCAGTCGCCGCACTGTCCCACGCTGGTCGACGACCTCGGGGGCTGGCTGACGTGCACACTGGACCGGCACGACGCGTGGGATGACGGCTCGGTGGCGGGGCCGGTCGGCGACATGCTGGCCGCCGTCGGCGACTTTGCGGCCACGCTGGTGCTGGTCAGCCCGGAGGTCGGGCTGACCGTCGTGCCCGCTACGGCATCGGGACGCCGGTTCGCCGACGAATTGGGCAGTCTCAATCAGCAACTCGCCGCGATGTGCGATGAGGTGGTGCTCGTGGTCGCCGGGCAGGCGCTGTGGATCAAGCAGTCGGGAACCTGATGGACTTCCCGCCGCTATCGCCGCCGGATGCGGGCGCCGCGGCGGCCGCACGCGCCCGTCAGGACACGCTGACCAAGCCGCGGGGCGCCCTCGGCCGCCTCGA
This sequence comes from uncultured Actinomycetota bacterium, assembly GCA_963785625.1. Taxonomy (GTDB): domain Bacteria; phylum Actinomycetota; class Actinomycetes; order Mycobacteriales; family Mycobacteriaceae; genus Mycobacterium. Next base: position 663,784 of record CAWAWC010000008.1, read on the forward strand.
GGACCTGTCGGTGTGGGTAGCGGCGTGTCAGGGGCATTGTCCGCCAAGGCAATTCGACCGCGCCCGGGTGGTGGTGTTCGCCGGTGACCACGGTGTCGCCCGCTCCGGGGTGTCGGCCTACCCGCCGGAAGTGACCGCGCAGATGGTCGCCAACATCGATGCCGGCGGAGCGGCCATCAACGCCCTGGCCGGTATCGCCGCCGCGACGGTGCGGATCGCGGACGTGGCGGTCGACGCCCCGTCAGATTGGGGGGCGCTCACGCCGGGGATAGGGGTCCACAAGGTGCGGCGCGGCAGCGGCGATATCACGGTCGAGGACGCGTTGACCGACGACGAGGCCGTCGCCGCGATCGCCGCCGGGCGGGCCGTCGCCGACGAGGAGGTCGACGCCGGTGCCGACCTGCTGATCGCCGGCGACATGGGGATCGGAAACACCACCGCGGCAGCGGTTTTGGTGGCCGCGCTGACGAACACCGAGCCGGTCGCGGTGGTGGGCTTCGGGACCGGCATCGATGACGACGGATGGGCACGCAAGACGGCCGCGATCCGCGATGCCCTGTTCCGGGCGCGGCCGGTGTTGCCCGATCCGGTCGCGCTGCTGCGCTGCTGCGGCGGCGCGGACCTGGCCGCGATGGCGGGCTTCTGCGCGCAGGCCGCGGTGCGCCGCACCCCGCTGCTGCTGGACGGCCTGGCGGTGACGGCCGCCGCGCTGGTGGCGGAGCGCCTGGCACCCGGCGCCCGGCAGTGGTGGCAGGCCGGTCATCGGTCCACCGAGCCAGGTCACGCGCTGGCGTGCGCGGCCCTCGAATTGGAGCCAATTCTGGACCTGCGCATGCGACTGGGCGAGGGAACCGGCGCCGCGCTCGCGCTGCCAATCCTGCGCGGAGCGGTGGCCACGCTGTCGTCGATGGCGACATTCACAGAAGCAGGGGTAGCGGGGGTGGCCGGTCCGCCTACCTCGTCGACCTCGTGATTCGTTCGCTGGCAACCGCGTTCGCGTTCGGGACGGTGCTGCCCGTCCCGCGCAGGGCGAACGCGGCGATGGGCCGCGGCGCCATGGCCGCGCTGCCGCTGGTGGGCGCCGCCCTGGGGGCGCTGGCCGCGGCCGTGACGTGGGGCGGCGCGTTGGCCTTCGGCCGGTCCAGTCCCCTGCCCGGACTGCTGGCGGTGGCGGTGCTGCTGCTCGCGACCCGCGGCCTGCACATCGACGGTGTCGCCGATACGGCCGACGGGCTGGGCTGCTACGGCCCCCCACAGCGCGCACTGGCGGTGATGCGCGACGGCTCCACCGGACCGTTCGGCGTGGCGGCCGTCGTTGTGGTGATCCTGCTGCAGGGCTTGGCCTTCTCGGCACTGCGACCGGCGGCAATCGTCATCGCCGTGGTCGCCGGCAGGGTCGCCGCGGTGCTGGCCTGTCGCCGGCCCGTGCCGGCGGCCCAGGGCAGCGCGCTGGGCGCCCGGGTCGCCGGTACTCAGCCCGCGCCGGTCGTGGTGGCGTGGGTGGCAGTGCTGCTGGCAGCCTCGGTGCTGGCGGGGCCGCGACCGTGGCAGGGCCCGGTAGCGGTGCTGCTGGCCCTGTGCTGCGGTGGGGTCCTGGTCGCCCACGGTGTGCGTCGGTTCGGCGGCATCACCGGTGACGTGCTGGGCGCCGCCATCGAAGTGACCACCACGGTGAGCGCGGTGGCGCTTGCCGCGTTTCAGGGGTGAGCAGACACAAAAGCCCCCGACACGCCGCAGGCGCGGGGGCTTTTGTGTCTGCTCGGCCTAGTTAGCCGAGCCGGGCCATCCAGCCGTGGGTGTCGGCGAAGGTGCCTCGTTGTATCCCGGTTAGCGTGTCGCGCAGGGCCATCGTCACCTCACCGGGCTGACCGTTGGCAATGGTGAACTCGGCATCGCCGTACTTCACCGTCGACACGGGGGTGATGACAGCGGCGGTGCCGCAGGCGAACACCTCGGTGATCTCGCCGGCGGCGGCCTTCTTCTGCCACTCGTCGATATCGATCTTGCGTTCCTCGACGTTGAATCCTGCGTCAATAGCCAACTGCAGCAAGGAATCTCGGGTAATACCGGGCAGCAGTGAGCCGGACAGCTCCGGGGTGACCAGGCGCGCCGAGCCGCCGCTGCCGAACACGAAGAAGATGTTCATCCCGCCCATCTCTTCGACGAAGCGCCGTTCGACGGCGTCGAGCCATACCACTTGATCGCACCCGTTCTCGGCGGCTTCGGCCTGAGCCACCAGCGAAGCGGCGTAGTTGCCGCCGAATTTGGCCGCTCCGGTGCCGCCCGGGCTGGCCCGCACATACTCCGTCGACACCCAGACCGTCACGGGACTGATACCGCCCTTGAAATACGCACCCGCCGGAGAGGCGATCAGCAGGTAGCGGTACTTCTTGGCCGGCCGCACCCCAAGACCGGGCTCCGTGGCGATGATGAATGGGCGCAGGTACAGCGCCTCCTCACCGCCCGCGGCGGGGACCCAGGCGCCGTCGACCGCGACGAGCTGACACAGCGACCCCATGAACAACTGGTCGGACAGCTCCGGCATCGCGAGCCGCCGCGCCGACGACCGCAACCTGGCCGCGTTGGCCTCGGCGCGGAACGACACGATCGAACCGTCCGCCCAGCGGTAAGCCTTGAGCCCCTCGAAGACCTCCTGCGCGTAGTGCAGCACGATCGCCGACGGGTCGAGCTCTATCGGGCCGTACGGGATGACACGCGCGTTGTGCCATCCCCGGCCTTCGGCATAGTCGATCGACACCATGTGGTCGGTGAAGTATTTGCCGAAACCCGGCTCGGCCAGGATGGATTCGCGTTCGGCGGCGGTCGCGGGGCTTGCCGAGCGCGAAACCGTGAACTCGAGTGAGCCGCTGGTCATGGGCATGATTGTATATCCGCCTGCTGCCGAGCTTTTGGCCGCGTGATCGGCGCGGGCTAACGGGTTTTCGCGGCGACGAACGGCGGACGTACCACTTCGCACTCCACGGCGCGGCCGCGGACGTCGACGGTGATTCGCTGACCGTCGTCGATGCCGGCGCCGGTGTCGATCAGGGCCAGCCCGATGCCGACCTGCAGCGTCGGAGAAAACGTCCCCGAGGTGGTGACCCCCACCGGCTTGTCCCCGGCAAGCACCGTCAGCCCGGGGCGCAACACACCGCGACCCACCATCCGCAACCCCCGCAACAGCCGCCGGGGTCCCGCCGTCTTCTCGGCCAGCAGCGCGTCGCGGCCGAAGAACGCCTCCTTCTGCCACCCGATCGCCCAGCCGCACCGGGCCTGCAGCGGCGAGATCTCGAGCGAAAGTTCGTGTCCGTGCAGCGGATAGCCCATTTCGGTGCGCAGCGTGTCGCGGGCGCCCAGGCCGGCCGGCTGGCCTCCGGCGGCGCTGACGGCCGCGGCCAGCGCGTCGAACACCACGGCCGCGGATTCCCAGGGCGGCAGCAATTCGTAGCCGTGTTCACCGGTGTAGCCGGTGCGGCAGACGCGCACCGGCACCCCCGAGTACGAGGCGTCCGCGTAGGCCATGTAATCCATGTCCGATGGCAGGCCCAGCCCGCCGAGCACGTCCGCCGACCGCGGTCCCTGCACGGCCAGCACCGCGTAGGACCGGTGCTCGTCGGTGATTGCCAGGCCGGCCGGCGCGGCCGCCTGCAGCGCCTCGACCACGGCGGCGGTATTGGCCGCGTTAGGCACCAGGAAGATTTCGTCGTCGTCGACGTAATACGCGATCAGGTCGTCGATGACCCCGCCGGATTCGGTGCAGCACAACGTGTATTGCGCCTTGCCCGGGCCGATGCGGCCGAGGTCGTTGGTGAGCGCGGAGTTGACGAATTGTGCCGCTCCGGGCCCACGGACCAGCGCCTTACCGAGATGGCTGACGTCGAACAGGCCGACCGCGTTACGCGTCGCGTTGTGCTCGCTGACGGTGCCGGCGTAGGCCACCGGCATCAGCCAGCCACCGAACTCTGCGAACGTCGCGCCCAGCTCGCGGTGCCGCTCTTCCAAAGGTCCGTGCTGCTGGGGGTTTCTCCCGCTTGCGGGGGCGTCATCGGTCACGACGACCCACCCTAATCCGCACCGGCTGCTGGCACACTTGGGTAGGTGTCCGATCCGCTCGATTCCATGGATTTCGACGAGCTACAAGCCGCCGGAATCGCTAATCCGCGCGAGCGAGCCGACCTGATCAAGTACCTGCACGAGCTTGGTTTCACCGTCGACGAGATGGCTGAGGCTGAACGGCGCGGCCGGCTGTTCGGGCTTGCCGGTGACGTCCTGCAATGGTCGGGACGCCCGGTCTACACGCTGCAGGCCGCGGCCGAAGAACTCGGTTTGTCAGCCGACGACGTGGCGCACGCCTGGGCCTTGCTCGGCCTGACCGTCGCCGGCCCCGATGTTCCCGTGCTGAGCCAGGCCGATGTCGACGCCCTGTCGACCTGGGTCGCGCTCAAGGCGGTGGTGGGTGAGGACGGCGCGTTCGGCCTGTTGCGAGTGCTCGGCGCCGCTATGGCCCGCCTGGCAGAGGCCGAGTCCGCGATGATCCGCGCGGGAACGCCGGACATCCAGATGACTCACACCCACGACGAGCTTGCGACGGCGCAGGCGTACCGCTCCGTCGCCGAATTCGTCCCACGTATCGGAGCCCTGATCGACGTCGTTCACCGTCATCATCTGACCAGTGCCCGCACCCACTTCGAGGGCGTCATCCAAGACACGTCGGCGAGCGTGGTGTGCGGCGTCGGGTTTGCGGATCTGTCCAGCTTCACCGCACTGACCCAGTCGCTCACGCCCGCGCAGTTGTCGGCCTTGCTCACCGAATTCGGCGCCACCGTCGCCGACGTCGTGCATGCCGACGGCGGCCGCGTGGTCAAGTTCATCGGCGACGCCGTGATGTGGGTATGCTCGTCGCCCGAGCGGCTCGCGAAGGCGGCGGTTGATCTCGTCGGCCATCCGCGGGCGCGCGAGGAAGGTCTTCACGTGCGGGCCGGCCTTGCGTACGGCACGGTGCTGGCCATCAACGGCGACTATTTCGGCGTCCCGGTCAACCTGGCGGCCCGACTGGTGGCGGCCGCGGCGCCGGGTCAGGTACTTGTCGCAGCCGAACTACGAGACAGATTGCCCGACTGGCCCGCGACGCCCCATGGCCCGTTGGAACTCAAAGGTTTTGACGCCCCGGTGAGCGCCTTCGAGCTGCGCGGCAGGGGCGTTGTCGAGTAGAGGACCAGCCCGGTGACTAGGGTGATTGCCCGTGAGCACCGAACCCGGCTACCAAGCCCCCTCCGTCAACGTCGCCACCTCGCTGCCCAAGCGCGGCACGGATTCGTCGGCCCTGATCGTGCCGGTCGTCTCCACCGGCGACGACGACCGCCCCGGCGCGGTGGTTGCGTCGGCCGAGCCGTTCCTGGGTGCCGACGCGATCGCCGAGATCGAGGCCGGCTTACGAGCACTGGACGCCACCGGTGGCGTCGACCAGGTGCACCGGCTGGTGGTGCCCTCCCTCCCGGCGGCCAGCGTGCTCACGGTCGGCCTGGGCAAGCCGCGATCCGAGTGGCCGGCCGACACCGTCCGCCGCGCCGCCGGTGTGGCGGGGCGGTCGCTCGGTACCGCCGAGGCGGCGCTGACCACGCTGGCCGAGTTGCCCGGCGACGAGATCTGCTCGGCCGCCGTCGAGGGGTTGATCCTGGGCAGCTACCGGTTCACGGCCTTCCGCAGCGGCAAAACCGCGCCGAAAGACAAGGGGCTGCGCAAGATCACCGTGCTGGCCACCTCGAAAGACGCCAAGAGCAAGGCCGCGCACGGAGCGGCGGTCGCGACGGCGGTCGCCACCGCCCGCGACTTGGTCAACACCCCGCCGAGCCACCTTTTCCCCGCAGAATTGGCAGCGCGCGCAAAGGCTTTGGGTGAAGCCGCGGGCCTCGAGGTGGAGGTGCTCGACGACAAGGCGCTGCAGAAAGCCGGCTACGGCGGGGTGATCGGTGTCGGCCAGGGCTCCTCGCGCCCGCCGCGGCTGGTGCGGCTGACCCATCGGGGCGCCAAGCTGGCCAAAGCCGGGAAGGGCAAGCAGGCAAAGAAGGTGGCGTTGGTCGGTAAGGGCGTCACCTTCGATACCGGCGGCATCTCGATCAAGCCGGCGGCGTCGATGCACTACATGACCTCGGACATGGGTGGCGCCGCCGCGGTCATCGCGACCGTCGCACTGGCCGCGCAGCTGAAGCTGCCGATCGACGTGACCGCCACGGTGCCCATGGCCGAGAACATGCCGTCGGCCACGGCGCAGCGCCCGGGCGACGTGTTGACGCAGTACGGCGGGACCACGGTCGAGGTGCTCAACACCGACGCGGAGGGCAGGCTCATCCTGGCCGACGCCATCGTCCGGGCCTGCGAGGACAGCCCGGACTACCTGATCGAGACGTCCACGCTGACCGGTGCGCAGACCGTCGCGCTGGGCGCCCGGATGCCGGGGGTGATGGGCAGCGACGAGTTCCGCGACCGGGTCGCGGCGATCTCGCAGCGCGTGGGCGAAAACGGATGGCCGATGCCGCTGCCCGACGAACTCAAGGACGACCTGAAGTCGACGGTGGCCGACCTGGCCAACGTCAGCGGTCAGCGCTTCGCCGGCATGCTGGTGGCCGGGGTGTTCCTCCGCGAGTTCGTCGCCGAGGGCGTGAGCTGGGCGCACATCGACGTGGCCGGCCCCGCGTACAACACCGGGAGTGCCTGGGGGTACACGCCGAAGGGCGCCACCGGCGTGCCGACCCGCACGATGTTCGCGGTGCTCGAAGACATCGCCGAACACGGCTGAGCGCCACGCTGGCGTGACGCTGGGGCGCGAGCGCCACGCTGGCGTGACGCTGGGGCGCGAGCGCCACGCTGGCGTGACGCTGGCAAGGCGCACCGCGAACCGGCGTCTAGATCACCCGAAAGCGCGCGGTGCTGCGCAGCGCCTGCGGCGCCAGACGCGAAACGCCGTAGAAGGCATACGCTTCCGGTGCCACCGGGCGGATCGGCTTGTCCTTCTTGACCGACGACAGGATCGCTTTGGCGACTTTCTCGGGCCCGTAGTGGCGCAGCGCGAACAACCTGTCCAGTTGGCCCCGACGGCCGTCGACCTGCTCGCTCTTGCCCACGGGCGCGTCGATCCGGGTGGTCTGGATGATGTTGGTGTTGATGACACCGGGGCAGATCGTCGTGAGCCCGACCCCGGCGGCATCGATCTCGGCCCGCAGGCAGTCGGAGAACATGTAGGTCGCCGCCTTGGAGCTGCAGTAGGCGCTCAGCGACTGCAATGGCGCGTAGGCGGCCATCGATGCCACGTTGACAATGTGCCCGCCGGTGCCGCGCTCGACCAGGCGCCGCCCGAATGACCGGCAGCCATTGACCACACCGCCGAAGTTGACGTCCAACACCCGGTCGAACTGCTCGGCGGGGGTATCCAGAAATCCTCCCGCGTGCCCGATACCGGCGTTGTTCACCACGATGTCCGGGACGCCGTGTTCGGCGCTGACCCGCTCAGCGAAGGCCTCGACCGCATCGGCGTCCGACACGTCGAGCACGTACGCGTGCGCCTGGCCGCCGCGTGCCGCGATCTCGGCGGCGGTCTCCTTGACCGCAGCCTCGTCGATATCGCTGACCACCACCTCGGCGCCCTGGCGCGCGAACGCGAACGCGGTCTCGCGGCCGATTCCGCTGCCGGCGCCGGTGACGGCGACCAGGGTGTCGCCGAACTCCCCGCGCGGTCGCCCGACCTGCGCGCGCAGCAGGGCGCGGCTGGGCCGTTTGCCCTCCGTCATGTCGGCGACGTCGCGGACGGCGGCGGCCATCACCTGCGGATGCGACATCGGCGAGAAGTGACCGGCCTTGATGTCGCGGCGCCACAGCCGCGGCACCCAGCGCGCCGTGTCGTCGTACCCGTAGGGCCGCACGTAGGGGTCTTCGGTGTTGACGATGAGCTGCACCGGCACGTCGATGACGGGTATGGGCCGCCTGCGGGAAAACGACCGAAAGTAGTTGGCGGGGTAGGTCTTCACCGATGCAGCGGCATCCCTGGCCAGCTTGTCGGAGTGGTGGATCTTCTCGATGGGGACGTTGTCGACCATGTTGCGCCGGATCGCCGCGCTCGACAGCGCCAGCCGCAGCACCAGCGGTGCCAGCACCGGCACCGAGAACAAGATCATGTAGGTCAGCCGCAGCGCCTGGCTGAGCGCCCGCATGAAGGTTCGTGGGCGCCACGGCCGCCGCAGGCCGCCGAAGATGTACGCGGAGAGCTGGTCCTGGCTCGGACCGGACACCGACGTGAAGGAAGCGACCCGGTCACCGGCGCCGGGCCGGGTCAGGTATTCCCACACGCCGACCGAACCCCAGTCGTGGGCCAGCACATGCACCGGCCCGCCGGGGCTCAGCTCGCCGATGACCGCGGCCAAGTCGTCCGCGTAGTGCTCCATGCGGTAGGCGGAAACCGGCTTGGGCGCCGACGACATGCCGACACCGCGATTGTCGTAGCGGATGACCCGGAACCGCTCGGCCAGCAGTGGCACGACACCGTCCCAGAGCACGTGCGAGTCGGGGAAGCCGTGCACCAGCACGACGGTGGGGCCCGCGCGATTGCCCTCCTCGTAGACCGCTATGCGCGTGCCGTCCGCGCTCTCCGCGAACTGCTGGGGGGCGTGTTGGGTTGCCGGCATCGGACCTCCGCGATCTCACTGGGTCGCCACACCGTAGCAAGCGGGTTCGGCAGGGCCCGGCACCCGAGCGCGGCCCGCCCTGAATGAGTGCCGACGGACGGGCAGTGACAGGATAGTTTTGGATAGCTACTTCGATGCCGCACGGCTGCACCGCGGTGCGGAAGTTAAACGAACGACGTGCCCCGACACCCGATCGAGGAGTCAGAAGAAATGGCCTTCTCCGTCCAGATGCCGGCACTCGGTGAGAGCGTCACCGAGGGGACGGTCACCCGCTGGCTCAAGCAGGAAGGCGACACGGTGGAGCGCGACGAGCCCCTCGTCGAGGTCTCGACCGACAAGGTCGACACCGAGATCCCGTCGCCGGCCGCAGGTGTGCTGACCAAGATCATCGCCCAGGAGGACGACACCGTCGAAGTGGGTGGGGAACTGGCCCTCATCGGCGACGCCTCCGAACAAGGGGGGGCCGGTGGCGCGGCAGAGGCGCCTGCCCAGGCGCCGGCTCAGGCCCCGAGCCAGCCGGAACCCGAAGCCCAGTCCGAAACACAAGCCGAACCCCAAGCGCAACCGGAACCGCAGCCCGAGCCGCAAGCGGCGGCGCCGGCGCCACAGACCTCGGGCGGGGGTTCCGGTGACGCCACCCCGGTGCTGATGCCGGAGCTGGGCGAGTCGGTGGCCGAGGGCACGGTGACGCGGTGGCTGAAGAAGGTGGGCGATTCGGTCCAGGTCGACGACCCGCTGGTGGAGGTGTCCACCGACAAGGTGGACACCGAGATCCCGTCACCGGTGGCCGGTGTCCTGGTGAGCATCACCGCCGAGGAGGACGACACCGTGCCGGTGGGCGGCGAGCTGGCGCGGATCGGCTCGAATTTGGAGGAGGCCTCCGACGCGAGCGCCCCGTCCGCGCCCCCGGCCCCGCCCGCACCTGAACCCGAACCCAGGCCGCAACCCGCGCCCGCACCGGAGCCCAAGCCGCGGCCGGCGCCGAAACCCGAACCGGCACAGGCCCAGCCGGCCGCGCAGGCCGGCGGCTCGGTCGTGGACGGCACGCCGTACGTGACGCCGCTGGTGCGAAAACTGGCCACCGAGAACGGCATCAACCTCGCCCAGGTCACCGGCACCGGGGTGGGTGGTCGCATCCGTAAACAAGACGTGCTCGCCGCGGCAGAGCAGAAGCAACGGCAGCAGGCCGAGAAGGCCCCGGCATCCGCGCCGGCGCCCGCCGCTCCGGCGGCGGCCCCGGCCGCACCCGCGGCCGCGCCGGCACCCGTGCTGGCGCACCTGCGTGGCACCACGCAGAAGGCCAGCCGGATCCGGCAGATCACCGCCGCCAAGACCCGCGAATCCCTGCAGGCCACCGCCCAGCTCACCCAGACCCACGAAGTCGACATGACCAGGCTCGTCGGGCTGCGGGCCAGGGCCAAGGCGGCGTTCGCCGAGCGTGAGGGGGTGAACCTGACCTTCCTGCCGTTCATCGCCCGGGCCGTGATCGACGCCCTGAAGGTGCACCCCAACATCAACGCCAGCTACAACGAGGACACCAAGGAGATCACCTACTACGACGCCGAGCACCTCGGCTTCGCGGTGGACACCGAACAGGGCCTGCTCTCTCCCGTCATCCACAACGCCGGCGACTTGTCGCTGGCCGGGCTGGCCAGGGCGATCGCCGATATCGCCGCGCGCGCCCGGTCGGGCAACCTCAAACCCGACGAGTTGTCCGGCGGCACTTTCACCATCACCAACATCGGCAGCCAGGGCGCGTTGTTCGACACCCCGATCCTGGTTCCGCCGCAGGCCGCCATGTTGGGCACGGGGGCCATCGTCAAACGGCCACGGGTGGTCGTGGACGAGGCGGGTAACGAATCGATCGGGGTCCGCTCGGTTTGCTACCTCCCGCTCACCTACGACCATCGGCTGATCGACGGCGCCGACGCCGGACGTTTCCTCACGACGATCAAAAACCGGCTCGAAGAGGGGGCGTTCGAGGCCGATCTGGGGCTTTGAGAAGTACGGGCGAAGGACGGCGAACGTGGCTCGAGTTGTTCGTAAGGCCGTCATCGCGATTGCGGGTTCGTCCGGGCTGATCGGGTCGGCCCTGGCCGCCGCCCTGCGCGCCGCCGATCACCCGGTGTTGCGCATCGTGCGCCGCACGCCGGCGAATTCCGAGGAACTGCACTGGGATCCCGGGAGCGGCGAATTCGACGCCGACGCGCTGAGCGACGTCGACGCCGTCGTCAACCTGTGCGGGGTCAACATCGGCCGGCGCCGATGGTCGGGTGCGTTCAAGCAGAGCCTGCGGGACAGCCGCATCGCCCCCACCGAGGTGCTGGCCAACGCCGTCGCCGACGTCGGCGTCGGCACGCTGATCAACGCCAGCGCGGTGGGCTATTACGGCGACACCAGGGACCGGGTGGTCGACGAGAACGACCGGGCGGGCAGCGGTTTCCTGGCCCAGCTTTGCGAAGACTGGGAAGCCGCCACGCTGCCGGCCCGATACGCCGGCGCCCGGGTGGTGCTGGCCCGCACGGGCTTGGTGCTGTCCCCTGCGGGGGGCGCGCTGCGCATGATGCTGCCGCTGTTCTCCACGGGTCTCGGCGCCCGGCTCGGCAGCGGCCGCCAGTACATGTCGTGGATCACCCTCGAAGACGAGGTGCGGGCGCTGCTGTTCGCGATCTCCAACCCGATGCTCTCCGGCCCGGTGAACATAACCGGACCGGCGCCCGTCACCAACGCCGAGTTCACCACGGCGTTCGGGCGCGCGCTCAACCGCCCGACCCCGCTGATGGCGCCCGGTTTCGTGATCCGGGCCGCCCTCGGCGAATTCGCCGACGAGGGTCTGCTCATCGGTCAGCGCGCCATCCCGTCCGCGCTCGAGCGTGCCGGGTTCCAGTTCCACCACAACACCATCGGCGAGGCGCTCGGCTACGCCACCGCCCGTCGGGACCACGACTAGCTGCGGCAGGCGTGGCGGGGTGACGAACGCCTCGTCGCCGGGATGGTCGCCAGCGGGTAGCGTCGCAAAAGTGACCGAATCCATCCGGTCGTCGCGGACCCCGATCGACGTCCGCCAGCTCGGAATCGTCGACTACCGCACGGCCTGGCAGCTGCAGCGCGACCTGGCCGATGCCAGGGTCGCCGGCGGCGGCGACACACTCCTGCTGCTAGAGCACCCACCGGTCTACACCGCCGGACGGCGCACGCAGCCGCACGAACGACCCCCGGAAGGCACAGGTGGCACTCCCGTGGTCGACACCGACCGCGGCGGCAAGATCACCTGGCATGGCCCGGGCCAGTTGGTCGGCTACCCGATCGTCGGATTGGCCGAGCCGCTCGACGTGGTGAATTACGTTCGCCGCCTTGAGGAATCGCTGATCCGGGTGTGTGGCGACCTGGGTCTCGACACGATCCGGGTCGACGGCCGATCCGGGGTGTGGGTGCCGGCCGGCGGCGATCGGCCGGCGCGCAAGGTCGCCGCCATCGGGGTACGCGTGTCGCGGGCCATCACCCTGCATGGGTTTTCGCTCAACTGCGACTGCGACCTGGACGCGTTCGGTGCCATAGTCCCGTGCGGCATCAGCGACGCCGGGGTGACGTCATTGTCGGCCGAACTGCAACGCACGGTGACCGTCGACGACGTCCGGGCGACGGTCACCGCCGCCGTATGCGACGCCCTGGACGGCGTCCTGCCGGTGTGCGACCACGTCCCCGCCGCGCGCGTAGCATCGGCGATGTGACTGTCGCTCCGGAGGGCCGGCGGCTGCTCCGGCTGGAAGTGCGCAATGCGCAGACCCCCATCGAGCGCAAGCCGCCGTGGATCCGCGTCCGGGCCCGGATGGGGCCGGAGTACACCGCACTCAAGGGTCTCGTGGGGCGCGAGGGGCTGCACACCGTCTGCGAAGAGGCCGGCTGCCCCAACATCTTCGAATGCTGGGAAGACCGGGAAGCCACCTTCCTCATCGGCGGCGACCAGTGCACCCGCCGCTGCGACTTCTGCCAGATCGACACCGGAAAGCCCGCCGCGCTGGACCGCGACGAGCCCCGGCGGGTCGCCGAGAGCGTGCGAACGATGGCACTGCGCTACGCCACCATCACCGGCGTCGCCCGCGACGACCTGCCCGACGGCGGCGCCTGGCTGTACGCCGCGACGGTGCGCGCCATCAAAGAGCTCAACGCGTCGACCGGCGTCGAACTCTTGATCCCCGACTTCAACGGCGAACCCGCCCGGCTGGCCGAGGTCTTCGAGTCACGCCCGGAAGTCTTGGCGCACAACGTCGAAACCGTGCCGCGCATCTTCAAGCGGATCCGGCCCGCGTTCACCTACCGGCGCAGCCTGGGCGTCCTCACCGCGGCGCGCGACTTCGGTCTGGTCACCAAGAGCAACCTCATCCTCGGCCTGGGCGAGACCCCGGACGAGGTGCGCACCGCCCTGGCCGACCTGCGCGAGGCCGGCTGCGACATCGTGACCATCACCCAGTACCTGCGCCCGTCGGCGCGTCACCACCCGGTCGAGCGCTGGGTCAGGCCCGAGGAATTCGTCGAGTTCGCGCAGCACGCCGAGGGGCTGGGCTTCGCCGGCGTGCTGGCCGGGCCGCTGGTGCGGTCGTCCTACCGGGCGGGCCGCCTGTACCGGCAGGCCGCCGGTGGCCGGGTCTGGAATGCGGCGGCGACATAACCGTCCGGGCGCCCCGGGCACGTACGTATTCTTTGACTATGGCAAAACCCCGCACCGCCGCTGCGAACAAGGCCGCGAGGGCTCAGGCCGCGGCCGCCCGCAAGGCCGCCGCGAAGGAGCGCCGCGCCCAGTTGTGGCAGGCGTTCAACATTCAGCGCCAGGAGGACAGGCGGCTACTGCCGTACATGATCGGCGCCTTCGTGCTGATCATCGCGGCCTCGGTAGCCGTGGGGGTGTGGGCCGGCGGGTTGACCATGATCACCTTGATCCCGTTCGGCGTGTTGCTGGGTGGCTTGGTGGCGTTCATCATCTTCAGCCGCCGGGCCCAGAAATCGATTTACCGGAAGGCCGAGGGGCAAACCGGCGCCGCGGCGTGGGTGCTGGACAACCTGCGCGGCAAGTGGCGGGTGACCCCGGGAGTGGCCGCGACGGGCCACTTCGACGCGGTGCACCGGGTCCTCGGCCGGCCCGGCGTCGTCCTGGTCGGCGAGGGATCGGCGGCCCGCGTCAAACCGCTACTGGCCCAGGAGAAGAAGCGCACGGCGCGGCTGGTCGGCGACGTGCCGATCTACGACATCGTCGTCGGCAACGGTGACGACGAGGTGCCGTTGGGCAAACTGGAGCGCCACCTGACCCGCCTGCCGGCCAACATCACCGCCAAACAGATGGACTTGCTCGAGTCGCGGTTGGCCGCGCTGGGCTCGCGGGCCGGCGCCGCGGTTATGCCGAAGGGGCCGCTGCCCAACGCCGGCAAGATGCGCGGGGTGCAGCGCACCGTGCGCCGCCGATAGCGCCGCCTACCGCCGCACCACCGCCGTTCCGCTCAGCCGATCGTGGAGGCCGCGGCCGTCCCAGTCGGTGAACAACGCCGGGATGACGGTCGCGAGGAGCAGGCCCCGCACCGCGAGCCGGCCGATCCCCACGGGCACACGTCCGTCCACCGAGACCACCTGCAACCCCAGCGCGAGCTGCCCGGGTGTGAAGCTGAACAGCCGCACCGCCAGCAGGCCGAGTGCAAACCAGATGACCAGCACCGCGGTCGAGAGCATGTGTTCGGAAAAGAGCCCGAACCGCTGGGCCAGCGCCGCCAGGCCGTAGGCGATCAGCCAGTCGATCATCAGAGCGGCCAGCCGGCGTCCCATCGGCGCCAGCGCTCCCGGCCCGCTCTCCGGCAACCCGAGCCTCTCGCCGGGGTAGGCGGATCGAGATTCCTGGGTCATCGGCTGGGCTCCCCCGCCGACTCGGCATGGAACCGGAACGAAACGATGCGTTTACGCACCGGACCAGATACGATCTTGCGGTCCATGGCCCCACAATAGAACCCGCCGGGCTGACCGGAGTCTGCTGCGGGCGGCATGGGCGCGTAACCTCCGTGCAACACTGCGTTGACTGGCGGGCAACATCTGCTCCATAGCGTCAGGCCGCGGATCTCACCGAGTAAAGGAGCAATCTGTGACGGAAAAGACGCCCGACGACGTCTTCAAACTCGTTAAGGACGAAAACGTCGAGTTTGTCGACGTCCGGTTCTGCGACCTGCCGGGCATCATGCAGCACTTCACGATTCCGGTTTCGTTTTTCGACCAGAGCGTGTTCGAGGACGGCTTGGCCTTCGACGGCTCGTCGATTCGCGGGTTCCAATCGATCCACGAGTCCGACATGTTGCTCCTGCCCGACCCCGCGACGGCGCAAATCGACCTGTTCAATGAAGCCAAGACGCTGAACCTCAACTTCTTCGTGCACGATCCGTTCACCCTCGAGGCGTATTCGCGCGACCCGCGCAACGTTGCCCGCAAGGCCGAGAACTATTTGATCAGCACCGGCGTCGCCGACACCGCATACTTCGGCGCCGAGGCCGAGTTCTACATCTTCGACTCGATCAGCTTCGACTCGCGCATCAACGGCTCGTTCTACGAGATCGACGCGATCTCGGGGTGGTGGAACACCGGCTCGCCGACCGAGCTCGACGGCAGCCCCAACCGCGGCTACAAGGTCCGCCCCAAGGGTGGGTACTTTCCGGTCGCGCCCACCGACCACTACGTCGACCTGCGCAACAAGATGCTGCAGAACCTCATCAAGGCCGGCTTCAGCCTGGAGAAGGGCCACCACGAGGTGGGCACCGGCGGTCAGGCCGAGATCAACTACAAGTTCAACACGCTGCTGCGCGCCGCCGACGACATGCAGTTGTACAAGTACATCGTCAAGAACACCGCGTGGCAGAACGGCAAAACCGTCACCTTCATGCCCAAGCCGCTGTTCGGTGACAACGGCTCCGGGATGCACACCCACCAGTCGCTGTGGAAGGACGGCGTCCCGCTGATGTACGACGAGACGGGTTACGCCGGTCTGTCGGACATCGCCCGCCACTACATCGGCGGCCTGCTGCACCACGCGCCGTCGCTGCTGGCGTTCACCAACCCGACGGTGAACTCCTACAAGCGGCTGGTTCCCGGATTCGAGGCGCCCATCAACCTGGTCTACAGCCAGCGCAACCGCTCGGCCTGCGTGCGTATCCCGATCACCGGCAGCAACCCGAAGGCCAAGCGGCTGGAGTTCCGTTGCCCCGACTCGTCGGGCAACCCGTACCTGGCGTTCGCGGCCATGCTGATGGCGGGCCTGGACGGCATCAAGAACAAGATCGAGCCGCAGGCGCCGGTCGACAAGGACCTCTACGAGCTGCCCCCGGAGGAGGCCGCGAACATCCCGCAGGCGCCGACCCAGCTGTCCGCGGTGATCGACCGTTTGGAGCAAGACCACGAATACCTCACCGAGGGCGGCGTTTTCACGCCCGACCTGATCGAGACGTGGATCAACTTCAAGCGCGAGAACGAAATCCTGCCGGTCCAGATCCGGCCGCACCCGTACGAGTTCGCGCTGTACTACGACGTGTGACCTGGCTAAGCCGTCTGACCAGGCTTTTCGGCCCAGCTAAGGCCGTTTCGCCCGCAGACCGCCCGCAGAATCCCCGCTAGACGACGCCGCCCGCGCCGCGATCACGCCCCCGATTGCGACTCGGGTGGTTTCGTCTTTGTCGGGCCACATGTGCCCGTATACGTCGAGCGTCGTCCGCGCCGAGCTGTGGCGCATACGGGCCTGAACGGTCTTCACGTCACAACCGCTGCCGATTAGCAGGGACGCGAGGTGGTGCCTCAAGCAGTGAAAGTGAAGCTCGTCCACCTGCCGCACCTTGTCCACGGCGCGGTCAACGATCCAGGGGCCTACGGGCTTGCCCCTGCCATTGGTCACCAGCGTCGGGCCGGGGAACTGTTGCACCGACGCCGACAGCATCAGCGTCAACTCACGCGGGACGGGGACGGGTGCGCTGCTGCCCTTCGTCTTCAGCGGTGCCAACCAACCTTGACCCCGCGACCACTGCACCTTCGGGAATACGACGCCGCGCGTAAAGTCCACGTCTTCGATCCGCAGCGCCACAGCCTCAGACACGCGCAGGCCCGCGAACGCCCCGAGCAGGACGGCAACACGGAGGTGTTCGGGCATGGCGTCGTGGAGCTGCCAGACCTGTTCGGTAGTCGGGCAGAACTGCTCGACATGCCCGGTAGGTGGTGCAGTCCTTCGCGAGCATGGATTACGGGCCAGCAGTCCATCGTGTACCGCGTCGTCAAGCACATGAGCCAACCGGTGATACAGCGCGTAGATGGTTGACGCCTTGTAGTCGTCCTTCAGGTTGCCCGACCCAGGCGGTCACCATGGACGGCTTGATCTCGGCGAGCGTCATCGGGCCGAACTCTTCGCGAATCGTCTTCAGATGCGACTTGGCCTGACGGGCCGAGGACTGCCGCCGTGACTTGCTGTATGCCGCCAGCCACCTGTCTGCCCAGGCGTCGAACGTCATCACCGCGTCCTTCGGCGCGACGTATGACCCTTTGGCGATGTCAGCGATTTGAGCCGTCTTCCACGCTTCCGCTTCGGCTTTCGCATGAAACGACCGTTGCACTTCCCGGCCCGATGGGTCGACATACCTGGCCCGCCAACGCTTCCCGTTCCCGTGGCTGGCACTCTCGACCTGGGTGCCCAGCTTGCCATGCTTCGGATCGGTGCACGGGACGCCCTTCCCATCGCTCCGGTGCCAGTTGTCCTCGACTCCGCTGCGGTGTGCCCGCTTGTAGCTCGTCATGGGCGGCATGCTACGCCCGCGCCGCGCTGGGTCTTGGCCTTCTGCTCATCTGCCCAGGCTTGGAGATCGGCCAGGTCGTAGACAACGTTCCTGGCGGATAGGGCGTAGGACTTTGGGCCGCGATCCCCACGGTGTCGCCACCATCGCAGGGTGTCCTCGGAGATCCCGAGGTATTCGGCTGCCTGTCGTGTGCTGAGACGTGTTGTGTTTGGTTGCATGCGTCTACAGAACCACGTCGCCAAGGGGGTGAAACGGATGCAAGGTCAGGGCCGTAATCTGCTGGCCGGGAACACGTAAAGGCTGTCGAGCGATTTCTCGGCCACGCCACGGCAGCGATGACGCTCGACACTTACGGGCACCTCATGTGCGACGACCTTGCTGGTGTGGCCTACGCGTTGGGGAAGGCAATCACGACAGCGCAGAACAACCCCTTCTGAACTGCGCCTTTTTGCGTCCGTTTCACCCCCTCCTCCGGCATCTAATCTAAACGGCGTTGGCAAGACAACGACAGCCACGACGGGTTCGAGCGAAACATGACAAACTGCGGAATCCTCTCTGAGAGAGCGGTTTCCATCGCATCGAACACCGTTCGGGCTGATCGCGATTCACAAGATAGGAGAAGAACGATGCCCCAACTAGTTCCGAACACACAAGGTGAAGAGCGCCCGGAGTTGCGTGCAGTAAGCGACTTCGCACACATCCCGCCACCATCCGAAGCCACATGGGTCGGTGAGTGGCAGCTCATCGAATGTGACTGCTGCGGCGATGAGGACTGGCAACGGTATTTCACAGGCCGCAGTTGGACGGTCGAAACGAGCTTCCCTGAGCCGATCGAAGTTCACCTATCCGGTTCTCAGTACTCAGACGGGTCTACTCACGAGTGGATCTGTCTCGATGGTGAAACCCACGACCTCAACGCAGAAGATGCGCGGGTGCTGGCGGCAACGCTGTTCCGGGCGGCAGATGGACTGGAACGCATCCGAGGCGGCAGGCTGTGAGCAAGCACGAGATTCGTATCCCGATCAAGTGGCCCCGGTTGTACCGGGGCCACGGAATCGGACCCACGAGCGCGAAGTGCTGGCGCTACGTCCGGTACTGGCGTTCAGAGGTTCTCGCATGGATGGCCGCGCAGGAGGCGGCGACCGCTAAGGGCGGCGTGCAGTGAGCGCCCTCGCAACTGCGACCGCCGACCGGCGGGCCGTGCGCCTGGCAGAGCTGGACCGGACGTTCGGCCGTTGGCTGGGCGTTGACTACGACCTCGATGCTATTCACGCCACTCTCGCTGTCGCCGCAGTGAACCGCCTCGACGGGGATCCGGCGTGGCTTCTGATCGTCGGCGGTCCCGGTAACGCAAAGACCGAAACCGTCTCGGCACTAGCCGCTTCCGGTGCACACGTCGTCTCGACCATCGCCTCCGAGGGCGCCCTACTGAGTGGCACCAGCATGGGCGAGCGGTCATCCGACGCCACAGGCGGCTTGTTAAGAGTTATCGGGGACAGCGGTGTGCTGGTGCTCAAGGACTTCACCTCGATCCTCTCTCTGCCGGCGAGCGCACGCCCCTCCGTTTTGGCTGCGCTGCGGGAGGTCTACGACGGCCATTGGACACGCACGCTAGGTGCTGACGGCGGTCGCAGTCTGGAGTGGTCCGGACGGATCGCGGTGATCGGCGCAGTGACAACGGCCTGGGACAGCGCACATACCGCCGTCTCAGCGATGGGTGATCGCTTCGTCCTGCTCCGGCTCGATTCGTCGCACAACAGAATCGCGGGGGGACGGCAAGCCGTTGCAAACACGGGCAGCGAACCCGAGATGAGACGAGAGCTGGGCGCAGCCGTCAAGGATGTCCTAGATGGCGTCGACACCAACGCAATCTGCCTAGATCACCACGAGAGTGATGCTTTGCTAGCTGCCGCCGATCTGGTCACACTCGCCCGAACGGCCGTCGAACGCGACCGGCAAGGCAACGTTACGTATGCCCACGCTGCGGAGATGCCAACACGATTCGTCAAGCAACTCACACAGATCGTGCGCGGTGCTGTCGCTATCGGGATCGACCGGGTCCACGCAATGCGTCTCGCGATCCGCTGCGCTCGTGACTCGATGCCCCCACTACGGCTAGAGATCCTAAAGGACTTGACGGCCCATCCGGACTCGACGCCGGGCGACGTTCGCAAGCGGCTCGACAAGCCACACAACATGATTGACCGCGAGCTGCAGGCGTTGCACATGCTGAAGTTGGTCACCCTCAGCGAGAAGCCCTACAGCAACAAAAGCGGAGACGAGCGTACCCGCTGGCACTACTCACTTAGAGACGGAACCAACGCCACCACAGTGTTTCCAGAAATGTATCTACCCCCCCTCCCCCAAGAAGGGGTGCGTGGGTCTACATATATCTCTGGAAAGGGTGCCGCGTCGAGTGTGGCCCGATGAACATCGGCGGCCCGATGAATCAGCTACGCCCACTGCACCACTCAACACAGACAGTCGACACGCTTCGCTGCGGTGTCGCGGCGCGCGTCCCGCCGGGACGTAAACCAGAGTCCCCAACTAGGAGAAAGAGGTAACTCATGACCACCAACACCAACTCAGATGCTTTCACCCGACTGCGTGACGATCTCCTGTGGCTACACGCCCGGGCTAACCCCGACGACGGTCTGCGGGAAGCTGTAGAAGCGATGATCGCCGACTACGCTGACGACGCTAACCGCTACTCAGATGGGTCGGAGGTATGGGAGTGGTACGGAGAATTTCCGGGATACTACTTTGCCGCCACAGGTGAGCTGCACCTTCCGCCGCACCGCCGCAACGCGGGGAATAGTGGGGAGGAACCACCAACAGTGACAACGACATTCGATGAGAAGACCAACGTGGTCGACGCACTCACCGAGTTCATCATTCAGCAAGGTGCCATCAAGTTCGGGGAGCTTGCCGACTACCTGAAGACCCTGGGTGTCAACATCGCCGGTGACGAGGAACTCACGGGCGAGCACGTCAACCAGCCGCACGTCCGAGGCGGCACCACGCTCTCCGACAGAGTCAGTGCCGAGTACGTCGAGATTGTCGAGGCGCTGTTCAACACCCGGCCAGTGATGCTGGAGATCGGCGATCCGGCATGCTTCGCCAACCACGAAGCGCCGTGGTGGGTGGCGTGGGCCGCGTGGGACGCGTGGACCGGCCACCCGGCGGCGCTCACATGACGCCGGAGCGGTTTGCCTGGGGTTTACCCAGGTGTCGGCGTTGTATAAGTGATCCACCTGTTCGAGCGCCCGGAGAGGAGCTACCGCGAGCACAGGGGCTGAGATACGGCTGTGCCAGTTGTGCCGGATCGGGAGTGTGGCACAACTGGCACAACGGGCGGTCTAACGGAGGCCCAGCTCGCGCAGTAGAGCGAGTTCCGCCTCAAACGGCTTCTTACGCTTGCGCCTGGGAAACGGCGCAGGGGCCTGGACGGGGACAACCTTCCCGTCCGGGCCTTCCTCGTATCGCTGGTAGCCACGAATCGGGGTGTCGAGCTTGCCCGTTCGCCAGCGCCGGTAGTGCGAGCTGCACATGCCGCGTGAGCGTGCGACACGGCCACAGCCTTCCTTGCACAGAGCCATCGGGATCTCCTTTACGTCGAAATATGTGGGCCTTGCGTGGCGTTGGTCACATCAAGGGTTGCGCCCAGAGAGGATGCGACAAATGACAGACCAACTCGGCCACGGTGATTGCGTGTCATGGCTGACCCGCTTCGGTATCCAGGTGAGCGGCTGGTTCATCCGGTACACCAGCAGCAACGAAGCCCTGATTCGGACCATGGACGGGCATATGTTCCGCGTGCCGTTGGACAACCCGACGCTCGTGCGGGCCGAATTTACCCACCCAGCCCCCGACCTGGGCATTTCCAGTTTATCAGTGAATTGCATTTGCATAGCTCGACCGGATTTTCGGCGCGGAGGGAGACGTGGATTTGCTCGGGGTGTCCGGCCGCGTCGCGGCGCGGGGACCACCCCCAGGCGATTGTCGTTTGCCATGAGGTTGGGACCAGTGTGACCTGATTTTGCCAGGAGGATGGGACCACCTGGATTGCCAGTTATGGGACCACCGGCGCGTCGCGTCGGTGGTCTTGTCGTTTGCTCGTTCGATCGTCGTGACATTTCGCGTCACGAAGGAGCGGCCGGGCATGGCTTTTCGGGAGGTCAGTGTGAACGAGATCAGGGAAGTGCTGCGGTTGTGGCTCGGGGTGGCCGGGTTGCCGGCGCCGGGGTTACGGACGATTGCCGCGCATTGCGGCGTGGACCGGAAAACGGTGCGCCGCTACGTGGCGGCCGCCGAGGCGGCCGGACTGTGCCGAGACGACAGTGTCGAGGCGCTTGATGACGGGTTGATCGGTGCGGTCGCTGAGGCGGTGCGCCCGGTCCGCCCGCGTGGGCACGGCGCGGCGTGGGAACAGTTGGCGGGGTTCGAAAAGCAGATCACCGCGTGGGTAGCCGGTGAGGGTGAGCAGCGGCCGTTGACGATCACCAAGATCCACACGCTGCTGGCCCGGCAGGGATGTGTGGTGCCGTATCGCACGTTGCACCGATTCGCCAGTGAGCGTTGCGGTTTCGGCCGCAAAGACACCACGGTCCGGGTCGCTGACGGCGATCCTGGTGTGGAATGCCAGATCGATTTCGGCTATCTGGGGATGCTCACCGACGCCGCAGATGGCCGGCGCCGCAAGGTGTATGCGTTGATCTTTACCGCCGTATTCAGCCGGCACATGTTCGTGTGGCTGACTTACTCGCAGACCTTGGCGGCGGTGATCGCCGGGTGTGAAGCGGCCTGGGAGTTCTTCGGCGGGGTATTCGCCGTCCTCATTCCGGACAACATGAAGCCGGTGATCGCGACCGCTGACGCGGTCAACCCACAGTTCACCGCGGGCTGGCTCGACTACGCCGGCCACGCCGGGTTTGTCACCGACCCCGCCCGGGTCCGGTCCCCCAAAGACAAACCCCGCGTCGAACGCGCGGTGCAGTACGTGCGCGGAAACTTTTGGGCTGGTGAAACATTCACTGATCTCGACGATGCCCAGCACGCCGCCCAGCGGTGGTGCAGCAACACCGCGGGCACCCGGATTCATGGCACCACCTGTGCTCGCCCGGCTGAGGTGTTCGAGCGCGAGGAGCACCCGATGCTGCTGCCCAGACCAGCCGTCTACGACGTGCCGGTGTTCAAGCAGGTCAAGGTCCACCGCGATTTCCACGCCGAGGTCGCCAAAGCCCTGTACTCGCTGCCCGAACAGTGGATCGGCGCCACGCTGGACGTGCGCGCCGACAGCGAGCTGGTGAAGTTCTACCATCGCGGTGTCCTGGTGAAAGTCCACCCCCGCCAGCCACCTGGTGCCCGCAGCACCGATCGCGACGACCTGCCCGAACACAAAACCGGCTACGCGCTGCGCGACCTGGCCCGGTTGATCGCCTCCTGCGCCGCTCACGGCCCCAACATCGGGATCTACGCCGAACGCATCCTCGACGACCCGCTGCCCTGGACCCGGATGCGCACCGTCTACCGGCTGCAGGGCCTGGTGCGCCGCTACGGCGCGCAGCGTGTCGAACAAGCCTGTTCACTCTCACTGGATCTTGATGTCGTCTCGGTCAACAAGATCGCATCCATGCTCGAACGCGCCACCGAGAGCACTACCCCGGCACTGCCGCGGGCAGTCGGCCACACCTCAACGCGTTTCGCCCGTAATCCATCCGAATTCACCTCCGTTCCAACACCATTGACCGTCGTACCCAACACCGAGTCCGAGGAGACCTTCTGAAATGACCACAACCAACCGCGCATCCGCCGACCCGGCCGGCGCCGATCTGATCCGGCTGCTCAAAACACTCAAACTCGGTGCGCTCGCCGACACCCTGCCCGAACGTGCAGCGCTGGCCCGCCAACACAAACTCAGCCATCTCGGATTCCTCGAAGTCCTGCTCGCCGATGAGGTATCACGCCGCGAATCCCGTTCAGCCGCCCTGAGAGCAACCAAAGCCGGACTCGACCCCGCAATGCGTTTCGACACCTGGACCGCACTAGAAGACCTGCGCTACGACCGCACTCTGCTCGGCGACCTGACCTCACTGAGGTTCCTGGACGCCAGCCAATCCGCGATCATCCTCGGACCCGTCGAGGCTGGTTAACACTGCGCTCTCCTTCTATCAGGGTGTGTCGAATAGTCCATGCTGGTCGGGTTTGACCTGGATGCAGAGCCCTTTGCGGCGTCCGCGGTTGACGTGGACGGCTTGCAGCTCGCCGCGTTGGACTTTGTGCAACACGGTTTGTCGGGCAACGCCAAGTGCCTTGGCGGCCTGGTCGAGGCCGAGCCAGCCCTCGGGTACCTCGGGTCGGATCCGGTCGCGCAGGGCCTGGTCGATGCGGATGCGCCAGGGTGCGCCGGGGGTGATCTGCTCGGCGGTGATGAATCCGTCGCGGATCCAGCGGTACAGGGTGGTCCGGGCGACGCCGAGGATTTGTTCGGCGGCGGTGATGGTGACCACGACGACATCGTCGCAGTCGGGTCCGACATCGGGTATCGGCGGTTGGTAGACCGGGATGTCGTGGCCGGCGCGCAGGATCGCCACCCGCGCTCGGGTGAACGGTAGCCCGGTGGCGGTGCGGCGTTTCTGTTTGGCCAGGATCGCGGCGATGGTGCGGTCGTCGTAGTGCTCGGCCAGGCGGCGCACCAGGGCCACGGTTTCCTCGTCGGTCACCCGTAAATGCTGGCCCGGTTTGGTCATCGGCATCGACAGCTCGGTCGCGGCGCCGCCCTGCCACAGGATCCGCAGTTGCGCGACGCGTTGTTCGGCGCGCACGGTGATGGCGACCTCCTTGATCACCGCGCGGATGAGTTGTTTGCGTTCGCGCAGCGTGGTGGTGGGGGCCTCGAACACCGCGCGCACGTCTGCACCCGCGGTGGTGATCCAGGCCAGTTCCTGTTCGGTCAACGCCACCGGGCGCCGAGCACGTTGAGCGGCCAGATTGTTCTCCGCGGCGCGGACCGCGGCCAGCTTGGTTTCCAACGTGGATTCCAATGTCCTTGCCACCAAACGGTTCTCCGGTTCAACGTTGTCGAACTGACGCTGCGCGCGGTCCGCTTCGTAACGGGCGCGTTCGGTCGCCAACTCGAACACCGCGAGATCCCGCCGATGGTGGGTATCGGCCTCGGCCAATGCCTGGGCGGTGGCCGTCAGCGCCGCCGGTTCCAGGACGGTGAACAACTCATCGAGGACGGTGTTCTCCAACCGGACGCCGCCGATGCTCTGGCAGACGTGCTCACCGGCATAGAGCTGTTTGGCGCGGGCACACACATACCGTGGGCAGTTGCCCTTGGTGCCCGAGTACGCGGTCTGCATGATCCGCCCGCACCGCCCACAGCGCAGCAGGCCCTGCAGCAGCGCCCGGCCCTCCCGCACCGCGCCGCCGGCCAGCTCGCGGGGGCGGCGCCAGTTACCACGCAGCCGTGCGGTGTTGGCCTCGAAGGTCTCCCAGGTGATGAACCCGCGATGGTGATCGGGGATCAGGACCTCCCACTGCTCGCGCGGCACCAGCCGATCCCGAGCATGCACGGTCCCGCTCTCGGGGTCGACCCGCTTCTCGGTGCGGGTGCGGCCGAACACGAACGCCCCGGCATAGGCCGGGTTGGTCAGCAAATCGTGCACCGCGGGGTAGGTGGCCTGGGCCCAGAAGATGCGCTTGGCGCCGTTACGCCGACGCGGGAGCAGCACACCGTCTTCACGCAACCGGATCAGCACCTGCCGGGCGGAGCCCAGTTCCTCGAAGCGGCGGAACACCGTGATGATCGCCTCGCGCACCGCCTCGTCGGCGCACAGCACCACCTTGTCGTCCTCGTCGTAGTCCAGCCCGACCGGAAGACCCTGGCGCAGTTCACCTTTAGCCGCCTTGTGTTTGAGCCCGGCGGTCAGCCGCGACCGGATCAGGTGCAGCTCGGCCTCCGACATCGTCCCCTTCAACCCCAACACCAGGCGGTCGTTGAAATCGGCCGGGTGATACACCCCGTCGGCGTCGGCGATCAAAGTGTCGGTAATGGCGCACAGGTCCAGCAACTGATACCAGTCGGCGTTGTTGCGGGCCAGCCGCGACACCTCGATACCCAGCACGATCCCAACCTTGCCCAGACCGACATCGGCGACCAACTCCTTAAACCCGGTCCGTCCCGCGGCCTGCGCCCCGGAGCGGCCCAGATCGGCATCGATCACCACGACCTGATGGGCGGGCCAACCCAGCATCACCGCACGCTCACGCAACTCGTACTGGCGGGCAAGGGATTCAGTGTGATGAACCATCTGCGACGGCGTCGATTGGCGCACATACACATACGCGTCCCGCGAACGATGCGATGCGATGACCTTCTCAGTCGACAACAGCAGCGTCGGTACCGATGCTCGCGGCGACGTCTGGCCCGTCATCGCTCACCAGCCACGGCGTGCGGGTCCTCGGCCAGGGCGCCGCGTGCGATCAGCCGGGCCAACAACGCCAACACCTGGGTTCGGGTCTCTTCGGGAAGTGCCTGCCAACGGCATGCCGGCACGGGTAAATTGCCCAGCCCAAGGGCAAGCTGGCGTGGAACAGCTACTCTCATAGCGCGCAAGTGGGTTCACTCTCCTGTAGTCGTGACCGCGATCAGGGACGAGGCGAACCTACTTGCGCGTCCACCCCCGACACGCCCACTTGCGCACGCGGCGCCAGCTGCCCCACCAACCGGTGCAGCGCACGCAGCCCGGCACCGTCCAGCACCGACCGCAGGCCTGGCTCGACGACACCCAACACATCGGTGGCATCGCAGCGGATCGTTCCCGGCGAACCGTCGGGCAAATCGATCACCAACAACAACACGCCGTTCCACCGCTTGAACGACTTCGCCGCCAGCAGCCGACCGAACAACGGGTGCGTCTCGGCCACCACCCGCACCTCACACGGCAAGACCGCACGCAACTGTTGCAGTCTGTCGCCTTCACTGTCGGCGTCGGCAAGACCCATCTGGCAAACGCACTGGGGCACATGGCTATTCGCCGACGCCACACGGTGCTGTTCGCCCGTGCCGACAAACTGTTCACCCGGCTACGCGCCGCCCGCCTCGACAACACCGTCGAAGCCGAAATCCGCCGACTGGCCACCATCGACGTCCTCATCATCGACGACTTTGCCCTACGATCCCTCGGCGCCACCGAAACCAGCGACTTCTACGAAATCATCGTCGAACGCCACCGCGCCAAGACCACCATCGTCACCTCCAACCGAGAACCGGCCGAATGGCTGACCATGACCGCCGACACGCTCCTGGCCCAATCGGCAATCGACCGACTGACCGCAACCGCCCACACCCTCGTCATCGAAGGACCGTCCTACCGCCAACGCACCCGACCCCGCCAAGTTGACCCAGACCGCCTCGACGAGCATCCTCAATAACGCGCCACGGTGGTCCCATCCCCCTGGCAATCAGGTGGTCCCATCACCCTGGCAGGCGACAGGCAAGCTCACCCTGCGCCACAACAGCCGCCTCCACCACATAGGAATGGGCCGCAGACACGCCGGCACCAACGTCCTGATATTGGTCCACGACCTACACATCCGGGTCCTGACCAACAACGGCCAACTACTGCGAGAACTCCAACTCGACCCGACGAAAAACTACCAACCACAAACAAAACCGTGAACGATGTCCCAAGACACCTGTGCACGATGTCCCGAGACATCACACTGGTGGAGCTAAGGGGACTCGAACCCCTGACCCCCACACTGCCAGTGTGGTGCGCTACCAGCTGCGCCATAGCCCCGAAAAGTTGTGCTCATCGAAGCTACACCACCGGCAACCGGCCTTCAAAGTTGCTGGTCAGGCGAGCTCAATGTCCGCTTCTGCCGGCACCAGACCGGCCGGCTCGACTGCCATCCGCGTTTCCGGCGCCAGCACCCAGCCGGCGGCCGCGATCAGCAGGACGATCCCGCTGATTGCGAAGTCCCAGCCAAAGCTCAGCTGCTCGGCGATCCAACCGACCGCCATCGAGCCGACGATGGCACCCAGATCGGACATCATCTGCACCGCCGCCACCGGCAGTGCCCGCGCGCGCCTCACTGCCGAGGATGTCGGCGACCGCGGCCTGCAGCGGTGACATGAAGATGCCCGTCGTCGCACCCGACACGAACGCCACGGCCAGAAACGCCGGCAACGACGACACGACGCCCAGCCAGATCGTCGCCACACCGGAGGCCGCCAGGCCGACGATCAACAAAGTGCGCCGTCCCATCCGGTCGGACAGGTAGCCACTGGGGATGACGGCCAGCGCATTGCCGGCCGCGAACGCCGCAAGCACCACGCCGATGATCGCCGACGCCGCGGCCCATGACGTCGGAGATGAACAGCGGCACCAGCGCGATGCGCAGCCCGAACGCCGACCAGCCAGTCGCGAAATTGGACAACAGCGCCGACCAGTACGCGCGGTTCCGCAGCGCCTCTCGCATCGTCACCGCTGTTCGTGTCGGCGGCGCGGGCGCGGCCAGCGCCGAATGCCGCAAGCTGTAGAACAGCACCACTGCCACGCCCAGCAGTCGCGGCGCCGTAGAGGAGGAACGGCGCCGTCAACCCCCAGCCCGCAGTCAGGCTGCCGACCGCCGGCCCACCGACTGCGCCCAACATGAACGAGGTGGTGAACATGCCCGCGACCCGCCCGCGCGCGTCGGCCGGGCTGATGTGGATCATCAGACCCAACGCCGAGACAAAAAACATCGTCGACCCGATGCCGCTGAGAGCACGGAAAACAGCAGTTGCCAGTACGTCTGGGAGAACGCGCACGCGGCGGTGGAGAACGCCACGACCAGCAAACCACCGATGTAGATCCGCCGCTCACCCAACCGCTGCACCAGCAGGCCGCTGATCGGCGCAAAACACAAGCCGGCGTCAACGAAAATATGGTGATCGACGAAAGTCACCGCCTCGATGCTGACCCCAAAGGTACGGGCAAAGGACGGCATCACCGGCGAAATGACACCGTAGCCGAGCGCGATCATGATGTTCGCCCAGCTGAGGATCCAGACTTCGCGCGGCAGCCCCGTCAGAATCGAGACCCACGACCCCCCGGGCGGGCAAGGCGGAGGGAAAAGGTCACCCGATGACTTTATTAACCACCTCGCGCGCGGCTTCTTGCACCTCGGCCAAATGCTCGGGTCCGTTGAAAGACTCCGCGTAGATCTTGTAGACGTCCTCGGTGCCCGAGGGCCGTGCGGCAAACCACGCGTTGGCCGTCGTCACCTTCAGTCCGCCCAGCGGCGCACCGTTGCCCGGCGCGGCGGTCAGCTTCGCGGTGATCGGCTCGCCGGCCAGCTCGGTGGCCGTCACCTGGTCGGCCGACAACTTGGACAGCCGGGCCTTCTGGTCCCGGTCGGCGGGCGCGTCGACCCGCGAGTAGAACGGGGTGCCGTATTCGTCGGCGAGCTCCTGATACCGCTGCGACGGCGTCTTGCCCGTGACGGCCAGGATCTCCGAGGCCAACAAAGCCAGGATGATGCCGTCCTTGTCGGTGGTCCACACCGATCCGTCGCGGCGCAGGAACGACGCCCCCGCCGACTCCTCGCCGCCGAAGCCGATGGTGCCGCCGATCAGCCCGTCGACGAACCACTTGAACCCGACCGGCACCTCGACCAGCTTGCGGCCGATGCCGGCGACCACCCGGTCGATGATCGACGAGCTGACCGCGGTCTTGCCGACGGCGATGCCGTCCGGCCAGGACGGCCGATGGGTATAGAGGTAGTCGATGGCCGCCGCCAGATAGTGGTTCGGATTCATCAGCCCCGCGTCCGGGGTGACGATGCCGTGGCGGTCGGAGTCGGCGTCGTTGCCGGTGGCGATCTGGTAGTGGTCCCGGTTGGCGATCAGCGACGCCATCGCATCCGGCGAGCTGCAGTCCATCCGGATCTTGCCGTCGTGGTCGAGCGTCATGAACCGCCACGTCGCATCGACCAGCGGATTGACGACGGTCAACTCGAGCTTGTGCCGCTCGGCGATCGCGGCCCAGTAGTCCACGCTGGCCCCGCCGAGCGGGTCCGCGCCGATCCGCACTCCTGCCTTGCGGATCACGTCGACATCGACAACGTTCGGCAGGTCGTCGACATAGCTGTCCATGTAGTCGTGGCGCTGCGAGCGGTCTGCAGTGCGCGCGCCAACGGCACGCGCTTCACCTCCGACCCGTCGCGCAGAATCTCGTTGGCGCGCTTGGCGATTGCGTTGGTCGCGTCGGTGTCCGCGGGGCCGCCGTTGGGCGGGTTGTACTTGAAGCCGCCGTCGTAGCGGCGGGTTGTGCGACGGTGTCACGACGATCCCGTCGGCCAGCGCCTCGGTGCGGCCGCGGTTGTAGGTGAGGATGGCGTGGCTGACCGCCGGGCGTCGGCGTGTACCGGTCGGCCGAGTCGATCATGGCGACAACGTCGTTGGCCGCCAGCACCTCCAGCGCCGACACCCATGCCGGCTCCGAAAGGCCATGCGTGTCACGGCCGATGAACAACGGCCCGGTGGTGCCGTGCGCGGCGCGGTACTCGACGATGGCCTGGGTGATCGCGAGGATATGCGCCTCGTTGAACGCTCCGTTGAGCGCCGAGCCGCGATGACCCGAGGTGCCGAACGCCACCTGCTGGGCGACGTCGTCGGGATCGGGTTGTAGCGAGTAGTAGGCCGTTACCAGATGGGGCAGATCGACAAGGTCTTCGGGCTGGGCCGGCTGGCCGGCGCGCGGGTGGGCCATGTCTACCGATTCTGCCTGCTCTCCACGTCTACGACTCTGCGATGTCGCCACCCACTCCCCTATGCTGCGAAGCGTTCACCGGCTGGAAAGGAATTGAACAGTGGCAAACCACGACTATCGCGAGTTGGCCGCGATTTTCGCCGGTGGAGCGCTCGGCGCCCTCGCCCGGGCGGCGCTGGCCACCCTCATGGCTCCCGATCCGGCGCACTGGCCATGGCCGACGTTCATCGTCAACATCGTCGGCGCCTTCCTGGTGGGTTACTTCACCACCCGACTGCTGGAGCGGTTGCCGCTGTCGAGCTATCGGCGCCCGCTGCTCGGCACCGGATTCTGCGGCGGGTTGACCACTTTCTCGACGATGCAGGTCGAGAACGGTGAAGATGATCGAACACGGCCATTGGGTGCTGGCCGCGAGCTACACCGTTGATCAGCATCGTGTTGGGATTGCTGGCGGTGCACCTGGCCACGCCTTGGTTCGCCGGGTGCGGGTTCGCGCATGACGGCCACGACGGTCTTGGTGTGGGCCGGCGTCCTGCTCATCGGCGGAATCGGCTCGGTGACCCGCTTCCTGGTGGATCGCGCGGTTACCCGCCGCGCGGCCCGGCCGTTTCCATTCGGCACGCTGACGTGAACATCAGCGGCGCCGCGCTGCTGGGGTTCCTGGGCGGCCTGGCGTTGAGCAAGGATGCGGCCCTGCTGGCCGGCACCGCGTTCGTCGGCGCCTACACCACCTTCTCCACCTGGATGCTGGAAACTCAGCGGCTCGGCGAGGAGCGTCGGACGTGGGCGGCGATCGCCAATATCGTCGTCAGCGTCGTGCTTGGTCTGGCCGCGGCGCTACTCGGACAATGGATCGCGGAGCAGACATGAAACGGGTGACCGGGCCCGGCCGTCAGGGCTCGCGGCAGCGGGGCACGTCGTCAGGAGTGCGGGGTAGCGCATACAGCGCCATCCGCCGATTCGACATGTCGTGCTCGCCCAGGAATACGCAGCCTCCACGCTCACAGAAGCTGCGCGCCAAGACGTTGCGATGGTCGGGATCGAACATGATCCGGCGACACCGCGGATCGAGACCGAAGACGCCGGCCAACAAGTGCGGCAGCAAGTAAGCGACGTGTCCCCGTTTCATGTACTCCAAATCGGCGACCGCGACGTGCAGACCTAAATCGTAGGGGTCGTGCTCGTATCGGGTAGCGATGGAATCCTTTGCCGCCCTGTATATTTCGATGTATCCGCGGTCTACTCGGTCTAGGCTGCCCACGAACGGGCGGGAAAAGCTGCTCTCGATTTGCGCACGCAGGTAACGATGCCACCACGCGGCCGGCCGCGCGTACTCCCACGACTCGGCCAAGTGCGGCCGGTTCATCCACTCGGCGATCAGCTCGGCATCGGCATCGGGGTCGGCCAGACGCAGACCGTACGGCTCGGGCAGCTCTGGTAGGGGCGGCGGCGGGACGTTACGGACCTCGTCGGAGATATCGGTCAGTTCCCGCCGCAGTATGGGCTTGGCGTCAGTCATATCAACGGGCGAGCCTACTCAAGCCGTCGCCGCTCTAGGACAGCGCGGTCATCCATCGGCCGGCCGGCGCCGAAACCCAGTCAGTGGCGGTCTCCGGGCGGTCCGGCAGCGATTCCCAGGGCATGCAATCCCAGCCGCATCGCACGATCGTCTCACGCTTGGCGGACGGTGGCCGGAGGCGTTCAACGGCCTTTCAGGACGTTCGCCAGGACGGCTGTTGGCTGATGTCCAGGTCGCGAGTTGCGGTGACCAGGGTGACGACGCCGCGCCGGGTCAGCTTGCGCAGCTCTTCCAGCGCCGGGTTGCCGCGCAATTCGGCTTCATAGCGCGATTCCCGCCCGCGGGTCATCCTTGCGCACGCCACGGGGCCAGATGCGATCGACCAGGACACGCTGGCCGTCGTCGGGACTGGCCTCGTCGTACATCCGCGCCATCCGGATCCGGTTTCCGGTGCCACCCGGCCAGAGTAGCGACCGTCGTGTCAGTGGCCCCGATTACCATCGAAAGTATGTTCGCAGATTTATCCGCGGTGGACCCGATGGCCGACGAATCGGCGCTGATCGAGCGCATCGCCGAACTGGAGCGAGTCAAGTCGGCAGCGGCAGCGGGTCAGGCTCGAGCGGCGGCCGCCCTGGATGCGGCACGTCGCGACCGCCGAAGCGGCGGCCGGTTGCCCGCCGCGCGGCGCGGACGCGGTGTGGCCAGCGAGATCGCGCTGGCCCGACGAGACTCACCCGCCCGCGGCGGCCGGCATCTGGGCTTCGCCAAAGGCCCTGGTGCACGAGATGCCGCACACGCTGGCTGCGCTGGAATCCGGGAGCGCTGTCCGAGTGGCGCGCCACCCTGATCGTGCGCGAGAGCGCCTGCTTGGAGGTCGAGGACCGGCGCGCGTTGGATGCGGAGTTGTGTGGCGACCCGGCAGGTTGGACGGGATGGGCGATGCGCGAGTGGCCGCCGCCGCCAAGGCGATCGCCTACCGACTGGACCCGCATGCCGTCGTCGAGCGGGCGGCCAAGGCCGAGGACGAACGCACGGTCACCATTCGGCCGGCGCCCGACACCATGACGTATCTGACCGCATTGTTGCCGGTGGCTCAGGGCGTCTCGGTGTACGCGGCGCTGCGGCGCGAAGCAGACATCCGCGGCGACGGGCGCTCACGCGGACAGGTGATGGCAGACACCCTGGTCGAACGCGTCACCGGCCGCGCCGCGGGGGTTCCGACTCCGATCGCCGTCAACCTGGTCCTGACGGACGAGACGCTGTTGGGCGGTGACAGCACGCCGGCCGACATGTGCGGCTATGGCCCCATCCCGGCGGCTGTCGCCCGCGCAATGGTCGGCGCGCGCTGCCGACGACCGGCGGTCCCGGGCGACGCTGCGTAGGCTCTACGCCCATCCCCGGACCGGGGCGCTGGTGTCGATGGAGTCGCGCGCGCGGCTATTTCCCCGCGGTCTGGCCGCCTTCATCGAGTTGCGCGATCAACGTTGCCGCACTCCTTACTGCGACGCGCCGATCCGACACCGCGACCATGCCCAACCGCTGGGCCGAAGGCGGCCCGACCACAGCGATCAACGGGCTCGGGTCATGCGAGCGCTGCAACTACGCCAAAGAAGCCGACGGCTGGCGGGTCAGCACCAGCATGGACGAAAATCACACTCACACAGCTCAATTCACGACGCCAACAGGTAGGCGATACCGGTCGGGCGCCCCACCGCGCGCGCCGGCGATCACAATCAGTGATGTCGAGGTCCGAATCGGCATCGCGCTCGCTCGGCATGCCGCCTAGGGCGGAAGAAACCGGTTCAGGCTGTCGTCCTGGCCGGTGAGGCGCTCGACATCGATGACTTCACCGCGATTGATGCTGACCCAATCGCGCCCATCGAGGTATGGACGCAGACTCCGGCCGATGAGCTCAGCGTCGGCCGGCGTCTTGGCCGCTGAAGTTCGTAGACGTGCGGCAGTTCAGCCATGCCGGTGACGACATTCCACAGCTGTCAGGGCGGCCGGTCCGGTCGGCGGGTCCACCAATACCGGCCCAAACAGGCACTGCCCCAACAGGAACAGCGTCGGTACGCCGTATCCGCCCGCGTCGACGACCCGCTGATGGTCGGCGCGAACGTCATCGTGAGTGGTGGGGTCGTCCAGCGCCGCATCGAAAATCGCCGCATCGACGCCGATATCGCTCAGCAGGCGTCGGGCAACCGCGGGATCATGCGGTTTGCCGCCCAGCGATGTGCAGTTCATGTCCGATCGCGGCATACCACCGGTCCAGCAACGCCATGTCGGTTCGCCGCAGCAGTGCCCCGATCCGCATCAACGACCAGCCGTAGGACCAGTCCCGTTCCCACGGATGCTTCTTGCCCTCTGCCCGGTTGATCTCCTCGAGACTGAAGAATCGCCAATTGACGGTGATGCCCAGCTGCTCGCGGACGTCGCGGATCCACAACGAGGTCTGGTAGGCGAACGGGCACATCGGGTCGAAGTGAAAATCCACGGCAACGCTCATCAGAATGGTCCTCGGCTCAGTAGTGATACGTGTCCGACGGC
Source organism: uncultured Actinomycetota bacterium (assembly GCA_963785625.1). Taxonomy (GTDB): domain Bacteria; phylum Actinomycetota; class Actinomycetes; order Mycobacteriales; family Mycobacteriaceae; genus Mycobacterium. The sequence goes on from CAWAWC010000008.1 coordinate 698,087, forward strand.
GCGGGCGAGTGAACCTGTTCGTCCTCGAAGTCCGGACACTTCGATGCCGTAAGCGCGAGCCAGCTCGAGGATCTTGGTGGCCCGGGCGATGCGCGGTAGGTCGGAGCCGTTTCGGATCTCTCCCCCGTCGCGTTCGAACTCGGCGAAGAACTCTTTCGCCCAAGCGATTTCGTCTTGTGACGGCGATAGTCCCTCATTGACGACGGAACATTGTTCCGGCGAAAGGCAGATCTTGCCCGTCATCCCATACTCGACGGAGACGGCCGTGGCCTCGATGAGCTTCAGCGCATTGGAGCCGATGGTCGGCCCGTCGATCGCGCTGGGCAGGTTGGCCGCCTTCGACGCGATCGTGAAACGTGATCGTGCGTAGGCCAGGGTGGCCGGGTCTTCTCCAAAACCGGTGTCGCGACGGAAGTCGCCGATGCCGAAGGCGAGCCGGAAGGTGCCTTTGGCCGCCGCGATCTCGGTGATGCGCTCCAGACCCCGGGCCGTTTCGACCAGCGCCACGATCGGTACATCAGGCAGTAGTTTCGCGGTCTCGGTGACATGGTCGACCGATTCGACCATCGCCAGCATCACCCCGCCGACCGGGGTATCGGCCAGTGCAGCCAAGTCGTCCGCCCACCAGGGCGTGCCGAAGCCATTGATGCGAACCCAGTCGGTGTTGTCCGCGGCGCAGCCACCGCACCACATTGTCGCGGGCGGCGTGCTTGTCTTTGGGTGCGACCGCATCCTCGATGTCGAGAACGACGATGTCAGCGCGAGAGTGCACCGCGGACTGGAACCGGTCGACATGCGCGCCGTTGACCAATAACCAACTGCGGGCCAGCACCGGATCGATGCGTGAGCCGATCTCGTCGGGCTCCGCCACGTGGCTGTGGACCTGTTCGTGCATTGAGTTGATCTGCCGTCTTTTCATCTGTCAGTGTTGAGCTCGTCGTCCCTTACCGTAGCGATTCCTCAAAACGGGGTGGTGAGGGATGCCCCATGCAAGCAGCTGCGGTGACGACCAACCCAACGATTTTCCGTAGTCTCGGTGGCGTGAGCGTTGCACCGGATACGACCGTTGCTCTACAAAACCGGTTCTTCGGTGAGTTGCCGGAGATGGCGGTGCGCTGGCAAGCGGAGGCCCCGTCAGACTTGCGGCTGCTCGTGCTCAACGAGCGGCTTGCCGCGGAGCTTGGCCTCGACAGTGCGTGGCTGCGGAGTTCCGGCGGACTGCGTTTCTTGGTGGGCAACTTGGTGCCCGACGGCGCCGCTCCGGTGGCCCAGGTCTACGCCGGGCATCAGTTCGGTGGCTTCGTCCCGCGGTTAGGTGACGGGCGCGCGCTGCTGCTCGGCGAGCTCGCCGACGGCCAGGGGCGCCTGCGCGACATCCACCTCAAGGGTTCCGGCGCCACGCCGTTCGCCCGCGGCGGTGACGGCCTGGCCGCGGTGGGACCGATGCTGCGCGAATACGTTGTCAGCGAGGCGATGCACGCCCTGGGGGTCCCGACGACGCGATCCTTGGCCGTGGTGGGCACCGGGCGCCCGGTGCGGCGCGAGACGGTACTGCCCGGCGCCGTGCTCACCCGCGTCGCCAGCAGTCACCTGCGGGTCGGGAGCTTCCAATACGCCGCATCCACCGGCGACGTCGCGCTGCTCCGCCGCCTCGCCGACCACGCGATCGCGCGCCATCATCCCAGCGCCGCGGAGGCCGAACGCCCCTACCTGGCGCTGTTCGAAGCGGTGGTTGGGGCCCAGGCGTCGCTGATTGCCCGATGGATGCTGATCGGGTTCGTCCATGGGGTGATGAACACCGATAACATGACGATCTCCGCCGAAACGATCGACTATGGGCCATGCGCCTTCATGGAGGCCTACGACCCCGACACGGTCTTCAGTTCGATCGATTCCTGGGGGCGCTACGCCTACGGCAACCAGCCGGTGGTCGCCGGGTGGAACCTCGCCCGCTTCGCCGAGGCGCTTCTTCCATTGCTCTCCGACAACGTTGACGAGGCGATCGCGCTCGCAGAGAAGTCGTTCGGGGTCTTCCAAGCGCAGTACGACGCCGTGTGGTCGTCCGGGATGCGCGCCAAGCTGGGATTGCCTGCGGACGTCGACCGCGAAGTCCTCGCGCCGCTGGTCGACGCATTGTTTTTGCTGCTGAAACAGAGCCAGGTTGATTACACCTCGTTCTTCCGCCACCTCAGCCAGGCCGCACGAGGCGACGCCGAGTCCGCGCGCGGACTGTTCACCGACCTCGCCGGCTTCGACGAGTGGATGTCGCGCTGGCGAGCCCTGCGGCCCGACGCCGACTTGATGGACCGCGCCAACCCGGTCTACATCCCGCGCAACCACCTGGTCGAGGAGGCTCTGGCCGCGGCGACGGCGGGCGATCTCGGCCCAGTTGAGCGGCTCCTTACCGCGGTGACCGCACCTTATGACGAACGACCGGGACTCGAGCGCTACGCCGGTCCTGCCCCGGAGGATTTCGGCCCCTACCGAACGTTCTGCGGTACCTAGCGTTACGCGAGCTTCGCGAACTCGGCCTGCAGTTCATCCAGACGTCGAAGCGTCGGGTCGCGGGGCTCGGTCGGCAGCTCGACTAATACGTGTTCCACCCCGAGATCCCGGTAGCCTGCAAAGCTCGTCGCCTTCGCTTCTCCCGCGTGAATGTTGATCACCGGCACGTCGTGGCCGGCCACGGCGCGCAGTTCCTCGAGCTGACCCGACAGCGCCTCCGCTGAGGGGCTCATCGAGATCCAGCCGGCATGCAGCCGTCCGATACGCGGAAAGCTCGCCGGACCCCCGCCCAGATAGAGCTGCGGATAGGGCTTGGTCACCGGCTTCGGCCAACAATAGATCGGGTCGAAATTCACGAATTCCCCGTGGAATTCGGCTTGCTCCTGCGTCCAGATCTGGATCATCGCGCGCAGCCGCTGTTCAACCACCCGCCCGCGCACACCAGGATCAACGCCATGGTTGGCGATTTCTTCGCGCAACCATCCCACGCCCACGCCAAAACGAAACCGCCCGTCCGACAACACATCGAGGGAGGCGACCTCTTTGGCCGTCAGGATCGGATCGCGCTGCGTGAGCAACGCAATCCCGGTGCCCAAAACCAGGTTCTGGGTTACGACCGCGGCCGCCGTCAACGCGACAAACGGATCCAATGTGCGGTAGTACTTACGTGGGATCGGGCCACCACCGGGGTAGGGAGTCTTCGCATTGACGGGGATGTGCGTGTGCTCGGCGAGAAACAGCGACGCGAACCCACGCTGCTCGAGTCCCACACCAAGCTCCACCGGCCCAATTCCCTCGTCAGTGACGAAAGTCAGGACACCGATACGCATGCTTGCTCCCCTCGTCCGTGTCTGACGACCCCAGTCAACGCCGATTACGGCCAGCCTGTCAGCGTGCCAGAATCTCTGCTGGCCCTGACGTTCGACGCGCCGCGCCCCAGAGCCCAACGCCGATGCCGATGACGGCGCCGCCCAAGCCGACAAGTTGTTGCGCGGGCTTCAACTCACGATGGACACTGATCCCGCCGAGCAGGTCGGCCGCGTCGGCGCCGCCGGAGGCAAGGAACCAACCGCGGGTGTTCTTGCCTCGCAGTGCTGCCGTCGCGAGCAGCCCACCGATCAACGCGTCGCGATACCCCATTGACCGCAACAGCAGTTGCGCCGTCGGCGTCGGCTCTTCCGGGTCGCCCCAGAGCCGGTTCGCGCGCAGCGGGTCCACGAGGAACGAGATGCCGGAGGCGAGTCGGATGCTGCCCGCGAGAAGTGCGGCCCGGTCGATTGACATGGTCGGCAGCCTAAGAGCAAACCACCCTGTTGCGCACCGGTTTACCAGAAGATCCGATCATCGGGGTGGGCATGCGTCGGCGATCTGTATCGAAACCGGCCACAACGCCGTGGTTAGCCCGAAGGCCGCGACGTCAGCGCCCTCCGGGAATACGCTTTCTAGTCGCGTCTGGATCCGCTGAGTCTGCTCAGTGTGCAGGAGCGTCCACCCGAAGCCGATACACAAATAGGGAATCGCCAGCCACAGCGCCATCTCGATCAACGCGCCGACGCTGACCTGGTATCGCAGGATGCGCCGAAGGAGATCCATCGCGCGCTCGATCCGGCCTGAAGAACCGCTCTCGACATTCATGTCGGGATCGTGATCGCCTGACACGGACATAAAAACCGCACTCCCAGCACGGCATCAGCCTCACATATTCATCGTGAAGCGCAAAGGTGCCGCGACCTGCGGTTAACATGTCGAGACGACGCGTGATTGCGCTCGCCTGCACGAAGGGCCACCGATGCTCACCAAGCTTCGCCAGCTGCTCAGCTACCAGTTGACCGTCGCTGAATTGCTTGGCATCGCAGTCATACTCGGCACGCCGTATCTGATTATCGGGCTGATATGGTCGTCCACCCACACCGAGCACCTGCGCCAGATGCAGGGCGCCGACCTGGTCGTGTCTTTCCTGGGCTCAATCGTGTCCTGGCCTGTCCTGCTGTTTTCCAACGTCTGCATGACCTGAGGCTGCGGCATGGCCGACACCGTCGTCGTCAAGGTCAAGCCGGGCAGCCGCAAGGGGCCGCTGGTCGAGGTCGGACCCGAGGGTGAGCTGACGATCTACGTGCGTGAGCCGGCAGTCGATGGCAAGGCAAACAACGCGGTCATCGGGCTGCTGGCTGCCCATCTTCAATTGCCAAGAAGCCGAGTGGAATTGGTGTCCGGAGCGACGTCGCGGCTCAAGCGTTTCCGCATCAGCGGATGAACAGACCGTCCTCCGGTACCGGCCGGGCCAGGCACCGCGTTGAATCTGCGTGACCGTGGGATTCCGTGATTCACCGACGGTGGTCTTGGCGCGCCGGGCACAATCCGGTGCCATGACCGAAGAGCCGACAACGGTGTTTGTCGCCCGCCGGGTGAGCACCATGGACCCGGCCGTCCCCGAGGCCACGGCGGTGGCGGTGGCGGGTCGAAGGATCGTGGCCGTCGGGGATGCCGAGGACCTGCGCGACGCCGGCACTGTCGATGACACGTTCGCCGACGAGGTGATCTGTGCGGGCCTGATCGATCAGCACCTGCACCCGATCCTGGGTGCCACCACGTTGCACACCGAGGTGATCGCCAACGAGGATTGGGTGTTGCCGGGCAAGACCTTCCCGGCCGCCCGCACCCCCGACGAGTACACCCGGCGGCTGGTGGCCGCCGACCACGACCTGTCCGATGCGCGCGAGTGGTTGTTTTCCTGGGGCTATCACCAGCTCTGGCACGGGCTACTGGACCGGTCGGCGCTCGACGCGATCAGCACCACCCGGCCGATCGCCGTGTGGCAGCGATCCTGCCACGAGTGGTTCCTCAACACCGCAGCCATCACCGCGCTCGGCCTCACCCCCGCCGACATGGTGGGCCACGGCCCGGCCAGCGACATGGTCGATTTCGACGCTGGGCACTGGTGGGAAACAGGGATGAACCTCCTGTTGCCCAAGCTGGCAACGGTGTTCATGAGCCCGCACCGGCTGGCCGCCGGCCTGCGCCAGCTGGTGGCGTATCTGCACCACAACGGGGTCACCGCGATCAACGAACCGGGCATCATGTGGGCGGTGGAACCCTGGGAGTTGTACCAGCAGATCCTGGGCGACGACACAACACCCTTGAGCTCAACGTTTCTCGTGGACGCGCGCAGCCAGGCCGACGCCGGGATGGACCCCGCCGAGGCGGTGGCCGACGCCGAGGCGCAGATCGCCCGGGCTGCCAGCGGCAAGGTGAGACTGCTGCCCAAGCAGGTCAAGCTGTTCGCCGACGGCGCGATTATCAGCCAGCTGATGCAGATGCGCGACCCCTACCTCGACGATGCCGGCCAGCCCGACCCGTGCCACCACGGTGAATGGTTGATGCAGCCGGAGGTTTTCCGGGCGTTCGCCACGGTGTACTGGCAGGCCGGCTGGCAGCTGCACGTCCACGTCAACGGCGACGCGGGGCTCGACCTGGTGCTCGACACCATCGACGAGTGCATGACCATCTGTTCGCGCACCGACCACCGCACGGTGATCGTGCACTTCGCCAACTCCACTGAGGAGCAGATCGACCGGATCGCGAAACTGGGCTGCATCGTGTCGTCCAACCCCTACTACCCGGTCGGGTTCGCCGACAAGTACAACGCGCACGGCCTGGGCGGCGCGCGAGCCGACACGATGGTGCGCAACGCCTCTGTGCTGCGCCGGGGCATCCCGCTGTCGCTGCACTCCGACCTCCCGATGGGACCAGCAGCCCCCCTGACCTTGGCCTGGTGTGCGGTCAACCGGTACACCCCCAGCGGCCGGGTCGCCGCGCCCGAGCAGCGCATCTCGGTGCACGAGGCTCTGCGCGCGGTCACCATCGAGGCGGCCTACTCCTGGCGCATGGAAGACCACCTCGGCAGCATCACCCCGGGCAAGCTGGCCAACTTCACCGTCCTCGCCCAAGACCCCCACACGGTCGACCCGATGGAAATCAAAGACATCCCGGTACTGGCCACCGTCTACGAAGGCCGCAGCTTTCCGGTCTGATAAGCCGCCCCAGCGTCCCGGGTACTGAGCAACGAGCCGATGCCGGAGTACTGGGCCGACTAAAGGCCAAACCTCATTAGTCCTGCGACACGTCGTGCGGCGGGGCGGTTTTTGACGCCACGTAGCCGACAATGCGGGCATGATGGTACCGCAGGAGCCGACGCGTGAGATCTCGCGGCAGGCGTTTCTGCGGGCTGCCGCCGGAGCGTTGGCCGCGGGCGCGGTTTTCGGATCGGGCCGAGTCAGCGCCGCTCCGAATACCTCCGGCTGGGGCGGTCTTTCCACCGCCATCGGCGGGCAAGTGATACTGCCGGACAACGGTGCGCAATTCGCATCGGCCAAACAGGTTTTCAATACCAACTACAACAACTTGGCGCCAGCGGCGGTCGTTGTTCCCACGTCGGCGGCGGACGTGCAAAAGGCGATGGCATTCGCTACTGCCCATAACCTCAAGGTCGCTCCGCGCAGTGGTGGGCACTCCTATGTGGGGGCGTCCACGGCGAACGGCACCATGGTGCTTGACCTGCGTCAGTTGCCCGGCGGGATCAATTACGACGCCGCCACCGGACACGTCACTGTGGCACCCGCGAGCAGCTTGTATGCGATTCATCAGGCGCTGGCCGGGGCCGGCCGGGGCATCCCGACGGGTACCTGCCCTTCGGTCGGCGCCTCGGGGCACGCCCTGGGTGGCGGGCTGGGCGCCCAATCCCGGCACGCGGGTCTGCTCTGCGACCAATTGATGTCAGCGTCGGTGGTGCTACCCGGCGGCCAGGCGGTCACCGCGTCTGCCGCCAACAACCCCGACCTGTTCTGGGGGTTGCGCGGTGGCGGTGGGGGCAACTTCGGCGTGACGACCTCGCTGACCTTCGCGACGTTCCCCACCAAGGACGTCGACGTGGTGAACCTCAATTACCCGGCGCAGTCGTTCGCGCAGGTCCTCGTCGGTTGGCAAAATTGGCTGCGCACCGCCGACCGAAACAGCTGGGCACTGGCGGACAGCACCACCGACGCGATGGGCACGCACTGTCGGATCATGGCGACCTGCCCGGCCGGGTCGGGTGGCAGCGTGGCGAACGCGATCACTTCCGCGGTGGGGATGCAACCGGCCGGGACCGAGAACCACACGTTCAACTATTTGGACCTGGTGAGGTATCTGGCCGTCAATAATCTCAACCCGTCGCCACTCGGATACGTCGGCGGATCCGATGTTTTCCCGACCATCAACGCTGGCGCGGCTCAGGGCATCGCCTCGGCGGTCAACGCCTTTCCTCGTGGAGCGGGTCGCATGTTGGCGATCATGCATGCGCTTGACGGCGCCCTCGCCAGCGTGGCACCGGGGGCCACAGCATTTCCGTGGCGTCAGCAGTCCGCGCTGGTGCAGTGGTATGTCGAAACGGGCGACCCGTCGGCAGCGACCAACTGGCTCAACACCGCACACCAAGCGGTGCGTCCGTATTCGGTTGGCGGCTATGTGAACTATCTCGAGGCGAACCAACCGGCTTCGCGGTACTTCGGCGCGAACCTGTCTCGGCTGACCGCCATAAGGCAGAAGTATGATCCGGGCCGGATCATGTTCTCGGGCCTGAACTTTTGATGCAGGCCTGAGCAGTCCTACCGCCGCAGCGAGCGGACATTCGTCTGGCCGGCTCGCAACTGGCAGCGCGGGCATCTTCCGCAATCCGTGGTGGCGTAGCCCTGCGGCCGGAAATCCGTGCCCGCCTCGATAGCCACCGCGACCGCCGTCTTAGCGCCTATGCGGCTGGTAGCCCCGGTCACGGGAACTCGGGCCAGATCCCCGGTGACGGCGGAGGCGGCGGTGGCGGCGTAGTCGGTTCCCCCAGGTGTTGGGGGCAGTAACCACTCACCGCGATCGTTGTGAATTTGGCGGCGTCGGACATTGTGAATCCCGGATTGCTGGCCGACACGTTCTTGATGACGTCGAATTCGGAATAACCCTGGTCCATCAGTTGGCACGCCCTTTTGCCGACCGCCACAGCGTCAGCTCCGCTGTGATAGGGAACGCCGGCCTTGTCGAGCGCGGCCAGAAAGCTCGCATCAGGATCATCGCTGCCCGGATCGGCCTGTGCCGGGGCGGCCACCCCGATTACGGCGGCGAAGCTCACAAGCACAACGAGCATTCGCATCGCTCCATCCTCGTACAGACGGGCGGCGTTGTCCTGCCGGCCGTCGTCCGGCTTCAGCTGCACTGCAGCCGAAAGTGCTCAACCTCAGCTGGCAGAAGGCCACAGTCCCCAGCGAGGCGTAGCGGTGCGGGCCGGCCGCACCGTGCGGCGCCAAACCGTCTTGCCGTCCAAGGACCCCAACATGCCTCACCTCAAGGTCAACCATGCCCGACTACTACTTCGATGGACTATTCCTTCAGCGAGTATTTCTTGCCTGCGAGGCAGTGCGGCAGCTTTGCTAGCCGGCGCCTTTGCCGTTGTCGACCCGATAGATGGCGCCATGAATGGCGGCGGCGGCATCGCTGGCGAGGAACGCGATCACATTCGCGACATCGAGGGGCTGCATCAGACCGCGCGGCGAGGCCGTGCGCATGATCAGGTCGTAGTTCGCGTTGTCCGGCGCACTGAAATGTTCGATCTGCGGTGTGAGCATGCCGCCCGGACATACTGCGTTGACGCGGAGGCGATCCGCGGTGTACTCCACCGCCAAGGCACGGGTAAGCCCAATCAGCCCGTGCTTGGCAGCGCAATAGCCAGCCGAGTAAGCCTGGCCTTCGACCCCGGCAATGGAGCTGACGTTGATAATGCTGCCACCTCGTTCCAGCAGATGGGGCAATGCAGCTCTGCACAGGTAGAACGGTCCATTCAGGTTGACCGCAAGATCTTGCGTCCAGTCGTCGTCGGTCATCGCGTCCGTCCGGCGCATCTGGTGCCTCCCGGCGATGTTGACCAGGACATCTAGTCCGCCGAACTCTCGGAGGCACTGCTCGACCCCGTCCCTGCAGGCCTGCGCCGACGCAACGTCCACCGATGCGTATGCACCACGTTCCACGTCGGTGAAAACCTCGGCCAAGCGTCGAGTATCCCGGCCGATGCCGAAAACCGTTGCGCCCTGCCGGGAAAGCAGCCGGGCAGTTTCAGCGCCCAGGCCCGATGACGCACCAGTCACCAGCATGACCTTGTCTTGCAGTACTGCCATATCAGTCCTCGTCCCTCCTGGTCGCAATCATGGATGGGTTGCGCCGCAAGCAATGATCTCGAGGCCGTGCCGTTCTTCTGCGGCTCGGGGTAATCAGCTTCGCGGGTGCCGGTGTGCGCTGCAATCCAACTATGCCCTCGTTCAGAGTTGGAAACACGATGAAGTCGTCGTCGCGCACTACCCCGAGCCGAATCGCGTCGGCACACCAGTTGATGAGCGCCGGGCTGGAGCTGGTGGAGACGTCCACCAAGCGGGCATGCCTCAATAGGACCGCAGCCACGCAACGCTACCCCGCAGGAGCTCAAGTGGCGCAACAAATCTCAGTCCCCAATTGCCTACCGCGTCTGGGAGCACGCGCTCAGCCCGGAAGCTCTGCCGGATCCGGCGTGCGGTCATCATCACAATCAGGCTAACCACAAGCCTGCCCAGCGCAACCCGACTCGTTCGCTTCTTCCAGGTTGATGGCGTCGAGCCCGCGTGCCGACCGAAGCAGTAGCCAATCCATGCTGTTGTCGCGAGCGCGCAGACTGCCGCAAGTACCGTCACGATGATGAGCGTCCTTCGTCGCTGTTGCGGGAAGGTCACATGCGAGACACACCTCGGCGAATAAGTGAGGACGCACGGCGACGCCTGCGAATCAGGAGCGGTGCTTGTCAGCTTGACCGGACCCATGAGCTGATCCACGGCGACGCGAGTCGTTCATCGGCGGGTCCGGCTGGCAGCGTAAGGGGCCGCCTCGCGAAGACTTCTGCAATCCCATTGCGGTCTCAGACCCCTGACCCGGAGTGGCACCGCAGGTCAGGGGTGAGCTGGTTTATACGTCGTAGTAGAGCGCGAACTCGTACGGGGTCGGCCGGAGGTTGAACGGCGCAATCTCGTAGTCGCGCTTGTAGTTGATCCACGTCTCGATCAGGTCAGGCGTGAAAACGCCTCCCTCGGTGAGGTATTCGCTGTCTTCCTCCAGACGGTCGATCACCGCGGACAGCTGGGTCGGCGCCTGCACGATTTCCGCGGCCTCTTCCGGCGGCAGCTCGTAGAGGTCCTTGTCGACCGGAGGAGGCGGCTCGATCTTGTTCTTGATGCCGTCCAGCCCGGCCATCAACATGGCCGAGAACGCCAGGTACGGGTTGCCCGACGAGTCGGGGCAACGGAACTCCAGCCGCTTGGCCTTCGGGTTGCTGCCGGTGATCGGGATGCGCACGCACGCCGAGCGGTTGCGCTGGCTGTAGACCAGGTTGATCGGCGCCTCATAGCCGGGAACCAGGCGCTTGTAGGAGTTGACCGTCGGGTTGGTGAAGGCCAGCAACGACGGCGCGTGGTACAGCAAACCGCCGATGTAGTGGCGGGCGGTGTCCGACAGGCCGGCGTACCCCGTCGTCGTCGTACATCAGCGGGACGCCGTCCTTCCACAGCGACTGGTGGCAGTGCATGCCGGAGCCGTTGTCGCCGAACAGCGGCTTGGGCATGAACGTCACGGTCTTGCCGGCCTGCCATGCGGTTTGCTTGACGATGTACTTGTACATCTGATGGTCGTCAGCCGCGTGCAGCAATGTGTTGAACTTGTAGTTGATCTCGGTCTGGCCGCCGCTGCCCACTTCGTGGTGGCCCTTCTCCAGCGAAAAGCCGGCGTTGGTCAGGTGGGTGAGAATCTTGTCGCGCAGGTCGACGTAGTGGTCGGTGGGGGCGACCGGGAAGTAGCCGCCCTTGGGGCGGACCTTGTAGCCGAGGTTGGGGCTGCCGTCGGGCTCGGTCGTCTTCTCCGGTGTTCCACCACCCGGATGTCGCGTCCACCTCGTAGAACGAGCCGTTGATGCGCGAGTCGAAGCTCACCGAGTCGAAGATGTAGAACTCGGCTTCTGGGCCGAAGTAGGCGGTGTCCGCAATGCCGGAGCTGATCAGGTAGTTCTCGGCCTTGCGGGCGACGTTGCGCGGGTCGCGCGAGTACAACTCGAGGGTGATCGGGTCGTGCACGAAGAAGTTCACGTTCAGCGTTTTGGCTTCGCGGAACGGGTCGATGGTCGCGGTTTCCGGATCGGGAAGCAGCAGCATGTCGGACTCGTGGATCGATTGGAACCCGCGAATCGAGGAGCCGTCGAAGGCCAAGCCTTCCTCGAACACGTTCTCGTCGAAGACGTAAATCGGAATTGTGAAGTGCTGCATGGTGCCTGGCAGGTCACAGAAGCGGACGTCGACATACTCGATGTTCTCGTCCTTGGCGAGTTTGAAGATATCGTCGGGCGTCTTTTCGGACACGGAATGCTCCTTTGCTTGGTTATCCGCGGGCTGTCGGCGAACCTCAGCCCGCCATGATCTGACAACTCACGCTCGCCACGCCACCACAGCGCCCGGCAGACCTCGCCAGTATCACGACTTTTCACGCGGGTAGCAGTGGCGCGAGGGTTTTTTCTACGCCTCAACTATTTCGTCCGCGTGACGAGCTCGAGTCGAACCTGTTGCGCCCCAAAAAGACGCGGCTTCCATGCTGAGCCGCGTTCCGTTTGGTCGTAGTAGGCGACTCCGCTTGCGGGACATCGGTGTTGACTTCTTTTCCGGGCTCCTCCGGTGGCACTATCCGGCATAGTGGCCGATAGTCATATGAACGAGATACGAACAAGTGAACGCAGGTGTCAGCAGAGGTGGGAGTATTTATGCCGCACAACACAAAGCCACGGCCGAATGATGACGACGATGTCATCGATTCCCCGGCTCGAGCGCTGACGAGCCGGACCATGCGCGATCGCCTGACGACGAAACCCGTTTCCCGCGAAACGCGCGAGATCATTCATCGCGAAATCATCGTCAGCGGTGACGACGCGCTGTCGAAGACGATTGCCGAGGAGCTCAGGGGTGCCGGCGCGCGGATAATCAAGATCAACACTGCCGCCGACCTCAACGGCGCCGGGGTGCATCGAGCGCGCGCCGTCGTCTGCGCCGGGCCCAATGACGCGGTAAATCTCGAAATTGCCTTGCTGGCAAGGCAATACAGCCCAACTGTCCGCGTGGTGGCACGTCTGGCCAACGACGTGCTGCGCGAAGCGGTGGCCGACGTTAACGGCCCCGGCGCGATCTTGGACGTCGCCGACCTCGCGGCACCATCCGTCGTCGAGGCAGTTCTGTCGCGTAACGCGCACCAGTTCGAGACGGCCGGTATCGAATTCGTTGTCTGGGGATCCGAGGCGCCGTACGACGGGACTCTGCGCGAGATCTACGCCGACCTGGCGCCGGTGGCGGTGGTGCACGGCAAGAACTCACCTGCCCCCGGCGAGGTGGTGCCATGTCCGGGACGGGATCTGCGGGTCTACGCCGGCGACTGGACCTCGATGATCGGCGTCAAAGACGAATTGGAAGCCCGCGGGATCACCGTGCCTCCCCAGACCGCGACGCGCTCTCGCCACTCCCGGGTGCGGCGCGTAATCGATTCCGTGCGCGCCATGCGTGACGACGTGAACCCGATGCTTTTTCCCTCGTTGGCATTCGCGCTGTTCCTAACGCTCGGGTCGACAGCCGTGGTGCGCTTCAGCTACCAGAACCCGCGGATGTCGTGGCTCGACGCCTTGTAGTTCACCTCCGAGACGATCACGACCGTCGGCTTCGGCGAAATCAGCTTCGGCCAACAATCCACTTTCCTGCGACTGTTCGCTATCGGGTTGATGTTCGCCGGCGTGACCGTTACCGCCCTCCTCGTCGCGTTCCTCGCGGACCTGCTGCTGTCGCGCCGCTTCGTCCAAACGGCCGGACTCCGACGGGCACGCCATATGCG
>CAWAWC010000009.1:0-622808 GCA_963785625.1 uncultured Actinomycetota bacterium
ATTGAAGTTGCTGGCCGCGAGCGGACCCGTCAGGAAATCGACGATGTCGTCGCGCCCGCGCTTGACGGTGCCGAAAGCGTTGACTCAGTCGGCGTCCGCGGAATACACGTTGCGCAGGGGCTCGGCGTCTCGTTCGTCGAACCCTCGGGCGCGGTGTAGTCGATGGTGCCGGAGAAGAACCCGGTTGCCGTTTCGTAGCCGCCTTCGATATGGGCGATCCCGAAGTCACTCAATTGCGTTTCGCCGTAATCGGTGACGCCGACGCGCAGGATGTTGACGATGTTCGGATGCCCCGACAGGCCGCCCATCGCGTAACCCTCACGCAGGAAACGTTCGCGGCTGTCCTCGTCGAAATGCGACGGCAGCACCTTGACTGCGACGTTTCGCCCGAGCGCCGTCTCGTAGCAGAGATAGATCACCCGGCGCCGCCTCGCGCCACCTGACGCGCGTCCTCAAATCCGGCGGCCGCCAACTCCGCGGCGATCCCGCTCGACACCGGCGCTACGCCGTCGGACCCTGTTCCTTCAGGCATTTCCTGGCGCTCAGACTCCCCTGGATTGAATGGAGAGCTCAGGATTAACGCTCGGAACCTATCGGGCACATCTTTCGGCGGCCTTGAGCCACGAGTCCGAGCTGAACGTCCCGCGCCGACGAGGAGTCCGGTCGTGAATCAGGACCGACGCGGTTGCCACCAGCGTCCGCGGGATTGGTCCGCATGACCTGGGCACCACAGCGATTCCGGCACCATTTTGCGGACCTGCTCCACGTGCTCTCCACAACCGGCCCACGTCGTTTTCCCACACGTGCGGCATTTGACGGGGTAGCACATCAGCGGGGGCCCTCTTCAAGGATGGGAGGCCCCTGGTAGGGCCTTTGCAACACGGCGAATTCGGGGATGCTTGCGGCGGCGACGACCGCCTCGAGCAAGCGGACACCGTCCTCTTTGTTCGGAACTCGGGTCAGAACCGGTCCGTGGAAGGCGTGGCCGTCGACCGCGATGATCGGGCTGCCGGCGGAGCCGCCCACAACCTTCTGGCTGGCTTCGTGCGCCTGCTTGGCGACGTCGTCGAACTTGCTCTGGTCGACCGCTTCGGCCAGCGATTCCTCGAGTCCGTTCTCGGCGAGGGCTTCCCGTATCGCGCCGGCGTCGATCTCTTCCTTGCCCACATGCATGCGGGCACCGATCGAGTTGTAGAGGCGCGCGAATGCATCGGGACCGTGCTCTGTGGCGACGGCGGCGAACAGTCGTCCCAGCCGCCGAGATCGGTCCATCATGCCCTGTTGCTTCGCATCGAGGTCTTTGCCTTCGTTGAGAACCGCCAGACTCATCTGCCGCAGTGTGACCGGGGTACGCGTTGCGTCGGCCGCGTCGAGCAGCCAGCGCGAGGCGACCCACGCAAACGGGCATATCGGATCGAGGTAAAGGTCGACGTCCGCCACTGGTTTCTCCCATTCCATCGCGCGCTCCAGAACCCTGGCAATAATACCCCCACGGGTATAATCCTGTCGAAGGTCCGGGTCGGGACGGCTGGCCGCTCCCCGCAAAATGGCATCATGACGCTAGACCTGAACGGGTACTTCGACCGCATCGACTACCGCGGCGCCGCCGAGCCGAACCTAGGCGTGCTCCGGGAGTTGGTGAGCGCACATACCCGGACCATTCCCTTTGAAAACCTCGATCCGGTGATGGGGGTGCCGGTCGACGACCTGGGTCCGCGGGCCCTGATCGACAAGCTGGTTCATCGGCGCCGGGGTGGCTACTGCTACGAGCACAACGGGCTGATGGGTTACGTGCTGGCCGAGGCCGGCTTTCGGGTGCGGCGCCTGGCTGGCCGGGTCATCTGGATGCTTCCACCCGACGCGCCGGTACCCGCACAGGCGCACACGGTGCTGGCGGTGACGTTTCCCGGCTCCCATGGCTCCTATCTGGTCGATGTCGGGTTCGGCGGCCAGACGCCGACGTCTCCTCTCCGCATCGAAACCGGCAGCGTGCAGCAGACGTCGCACGAGCCCTACCGGCTGATGGACCGCGGCGACGGACTGGTCCTGCAGGTCCTGATCCGTGGGGAATGGCAGTCGCTCTACGAATTCACCACCCGGAGCGTGCCGCCGGTCGACCTGCAGGTGGGCAGCTGGTTCGTTTCGACACATCCTTCCTCCCTCTTCGTGAGGGGCCTGACCGCGGCGATCGTCACCGACGACGCCCGGGTGAACCTGGCCGGCCGCCACCTGGCCGCTCATCGTGCCGACGGCAGCGAGAAAGTCCGCCTGGACGACGCGGCCACTGTCGTCGACACCCTGCGCGGGCGGTTCGGCATCAACGTGGCCGATCTGGGCGAGCGCGCCGCGCTCGAAGCCCGCATCGACCAGGTCCTCGGCGATTAGTGACCCCGGCAAGCGGTTGTCCGACGCACCGAATTCGGGATTAAGGTTTACATTCGGCAGGCGGTTAAAAGAAGCTGGGATCGCGCGCTGTTTTTGGCCGCAGGTCCCCTGTTTCGCTCGGTGGTGATGACCGCCATGCCCCTTCAACGGTCGGATGGCAAAGCTCCCGACTAATCTGTCCATCGTGAGTCGGGATCACAGGTCAAACCATACGGTCGTGCCCAATTCGGGCGATGCGGATGTTTACGGATTCAGCGGCGGCACAATCGTGGTGCCCGAGGGCGCAACGTTGACGTCGAATTTCGCTCGCAACATAGCTGTGTTCGGTGATAATCCGTCGTACCGCTTCATCGACTACTCGCAGGGTCAGGATGGGCGGATCGTCGAACTCACTTGGAACCAGCTGTGTTCGCAGGTGTGCGCGATCGGCGCCCGCCTGCAGCAGGTCTCCGAGCCGGAGGACCGGGTGGCGATCCTGGCGCCTCAGGGCCTCGACTACGTGGCGGCGTTCTTCGGTGCCGTCCACGCCGGCCGTATCGCGGTCCCGCTGTTTGCGCCGACCCTGTCAGGGCACGCCGAGCGGTTGGCGGCGGTGCTGGCCGATGCCCGGCCCGCCGCGGTACTGACCACGTCCGCCGCGGCCGAGTCGGTTCGGACGTTCGTCCGGACGCTGCCGCCGAACGAGCGGCCGCGGTTGATCGCGGTCGACGCTGTGCCCGCCACGCTCGGTTCGATGTTCACCCCGGCGGATCGTGGCACCGACGATCTGGCCTACCTGCAATACACCTCGGGCTCGACTCGCTCGCCGGCCGGGGTGGAGATCACCCATCGTGCCGTGTACACGAACGTGATGCAGATGGTCCTGTCTGGCGGGCTGGACATGAAGGTCCGCTGTGTGAGCTGGCTACCGCTTTATCACGACATGGGATTGATGATGATCATGTTCCCGGCGCTGTTCGGTGCGCACATCACCCTGATGGATCCCATGGCATTCCTTCGTCGGCCCTACCGCTGGATCAGGCAACTGGGTATCGAGTCGGCCAATGGTCGTACCTTTGCGGCCGCGCCGAACTTTGCCTTCGAATTGACCGCCCAGCGTGGACTGCCACCCAAGGGCCCGGAAAGTGAAGCCCTCGATCTCAGCAACGTTGTCTGTCTGCTCAACGGATCCGAGCCCGTGACAATGTCCGCCGTCGAGAAATTCACCCAAGCGTTTGCTCCCTATGGACTGCCTGACACGGCGGTCAAGCCGTCCTATGGGATGGCGGAAGCGACCCTGTCAGTCGCCAGCATCGCTCAAGACGCCGCGGCCAGCGCCATCTTCCTCGACCGGGAGCAGCTGAGTGATGGCCGGGCAGTGACCGTCGCGCCAACGACACCCGGCGCGGTGGCCCATGTATCGTGCGGCCAGCCGATCCCGGATCAGTGGGCGGTGATCGCCAACTCGGACGGCGCCGAGGTGCCAGACGGCACCGTGGGGGAAATCTGGTTGCAAGGCAACAACATCGGCCGCGGCTACTTCGGCCGCGAGGACGAAACACGACGGGTTTTTGCCAATAAGCTGCAATCTCGGCTGGACAACGGCAGCCACGCCGAGGGCGCTCCGGACAACGGCTGTTGGCTGGCTACCGGTGACCTGGGCGTCTACGTTGGTGGCGAGCTGTACCTGACGGGGCGGATCAAAGACCTCATCATCATCGATGGTCGCAACCACTACCCATACGACATTGAAACGACCGTCAGCGCAGCTTCGTCCGCCATCCGCAGCGGCTATGTCGCCGCGTTCTCGGTTCCCGCCGATGCGCTCGAGGTGCCGGGCACTCACAGCGGCGAGCAGTTGGTCGTCGTTGCCGAGCGCGCCGCGGGCGCGGGCCGCACCGAGTTGGAGCCGATCGCTGAGGCCGTGCGGGCAGCGATCTCGCGCCACCACCACATCCGGATTGCCGACCTGCGGCTGGTGGCGGCCGGCACCATCCCCCGCACGACGAGCGGCAAACTTGCCCGCAGCGCCTGCCGGATCGAGTACCTCGCAGGGCGGTTCAACCGATAACGGGCGGGCACTGATTCGATAGCTTCGACAGCCAGGGCCCGATTCGGCGCAGCGCCTCTTCGATATCGCTCGTCGGTCCGGCGAAGGAGAGCCGGACGAACGAATTGCCGCGCACGGTGTCGAAATCGATGCCGGGTGCGATGGCAACCCCGGTGTCCGCCAGCAACTTCGAGCAGAACGCGAGCGAGTCGGTGGTGAAGTCCGAGACGTCGGCGTAGACGTAGAACGCACCGTCGGTGGGCGCCAGCCGGTCGATGCCGACGCGGCGCAGCCCGTCGAGCAGCACCGCGCGATTTGCCGCATAGTGCTGCAGGTTGCCGTCGGCCTCTGCGGTCGCCTCCGGGGTGAACGCGGCCACCCCGGCGATCTGCGACAGCACCGGCGGGCAAATGGTGAAGTTCCCGGTCAGGCAATCCACCGCCCGGCGCAGCGCCGGCGGCACCAGCAGCCAGCCCACCCGCCAGCCCGTCATTGCGTAGTACTTGGAAAAGCTGTTGACCACCAACGCGTCTCGTGACGTCTGCCACGCGCAGCTGGTTTGCGGCGCCCCCTCGTAGACCAGGCCGTGGTAGACCTCGTCACTGATCAGCCGCACCCCGGAGTCCTCGCACCAGGACGCGATCGCGGCCAGCTCGGCCGGCGGTATGACCGTCCCCGTGGGATTGGCCGGGCTGGCGACGATCACGCCCTGCACGGGCGGGTCGAGTTCGGCGAGCATCTGCGCGGTGGGCTGGAAGCGGGTCTGCGGTCCGCACGGGATCTCGACCACCTCACACCCCAACGCCGACAAGATGTTGCGGTAGCACGGGTAGCCGGGGCTGGCCAGCGCCACCCGGTCGCCGACGTCGAAGCAGGCCAGGAAGGCGAGCAGGAACCCGCCCGAGGAGCCCGTGGTGACCACCACCGCGTCGGGCTCGACGTCGATTCCGTGCTTGCGCTGGTAATCGGCGGCGATCGCCGCACGCAGCTCCGGGATGCCCAGGGCCACGGTGTAACCCAACTCGTTGAGATGCAACGCGGCCGCCGCGGCCGCCCGCACCGGTTCCGGCGCGCCGACGCTGGGCTGGCCCGCCGACAGGTTCACCAGGTCGCCATGGCTGCGCTGGCGCTCGGCGGCCGCCAGCCTGACATCCATCACATAGAACGGCGGGATACCTGCCCGCAATGCGACATGGTCGTTCACGACGACTTGAGTACCTCGGATTCCAGTCGGCCAAGCAATTCTCGGGGCGAGTCGAGCAGGTGCGCACTGCCGTGTGCGCGTTTGAAGTACAGGTGCATGTCGTGTTCCCAGGTGATCGCGATACCGCCGTGTAGTTGGATCCCCTCGGCGGCCACGGCTTGCAGTGCCTCCGTAGCGGCAAGGCGCGCGGTGGCGGCGTTGGTGGTCGTGGGGCCATTGCATGCGTCGGTCACGACGGCCTTGGCGGCGGCGACGGCGACATAGAGGTCGGCCATCCGGTGCTTGAGTGCCTGGAAGCTACCGATCGGACGGCCGAATTGCACTCGGCTCTTGGAGTATTCGACGGTCAGTTCCAGGCAGCGCTCGGCGGCACCGACCTGCTCGGCCGCCAGGAGCACGGCCGCGATATCAGCGATGCCCGGGTCGGCGCCAACACGGTCTTCGGTCTCCTCGGCCTGCACTCGGGCCAGGCGGCGGGTGGGGTCCATTGTGGCAACGGGCTCCGCCGTGAAACGGGTCCACCTGCTCAGCCGGCCGTCACCGGCGGCAACGACGACATCGGCGACATCGCCGTTGACCGCGTAGTCGGGATCGAGCACCAGCGCGCCGATGGAACCACCCTCGGCAAGGGCGGCCAGCGTCGCGGCATCCGGTTGCGGAGCGGCCAGCAGCGCCAGCTCCGCCAGAGTGGTGCCCAACAACGGGGAGGGCACCAAGGCTCGGCCCAGCTCCTGCAGAACCGTTGCCGCATCAGCCAATTCGCCGCCTGCGCCGCCCAGCTCCTCGGGAATCACCAACGCGGCCGCGCCCACCTGCTCACACAGCAGCTGCCACAGCGACTCGTCGTAGCCGCGGTCGGACTCCATCGCGGCGCGCACCGCGGCCGGGGTTGCATGCTTGGCGACCAGGGCCGCGACGGTTTCGCGGAGCATCTCCCGTTCTTCGGAAATGGTCATAGCGCCTCCAGCACTCTGCGCCGATGCGATTCCGGCGTGCCCCAGGCCGACCGTAATGCCTGCACTCGCAGGAGCCACAGCGACAGGTCGTGTTCCTGGGTGAACCCGATCGCACCGTGGGTCTGTAATGCCGCCCGCGCCGCCAGCAGGGCCGCCTCGGACGCCGCCGCCTTGGCGGCGCTGACGTCGCCCGGTTCCAGCGACAGGGCCGCGCCATAGACCAGCGGGCGGGCCATTTCCACCGCGATGTGCACGTCGGCGAGCTTGTGCTTGATCGCCTGATAGGAACCGATCACCCGGCCGAACTGGGAGCGCTGCTTAGCGTAGTCGACCGCGGAGTCCAGCAGCGCCTCGGCGGCGCCGATCAGCTGTGCCGCTGTGGCCAGCACCCCGAACTCAGAGGCGCGCTTGACTTCTCCTTTCGGGGCCTGCCAGCTTCTGCCGGTCGCGGTCACGTCGTACAGCCGGCGGCTGGGGTCGACGGACTCGTGGCGGTCGCCGATCGTCCCCTCGCTGACACCGTCGTCGGTGGCCAGCAGCACCAGGCCTGCCGTCTCGGCGTCCGCCGCGCGCGGCGTGTGCGGCGGCAGTGCCACGGTGACCACCAGCTCGCCGGAAGCCAGCCCGGCGCAGCGTACGTCGTCAGCGAGCAGAATCGGTGCGACGGCGATGGATTCTGTCACCGGGCCGGGCACGCACCAGCGCCCGAGGCGTTCGAGGGCAACCACGAGGTCCACCGGATGAGCGTCCAGGCCGTCGAACTTCTCGGGCACGAGCAGTGCGGTGACGCCGAGGTTGGCCAGCTGCTCCCACACCTTGCGGCCGGGCGCCACGTCGCCCGCGGACCACGCACGCACGGCGGCGGGCAGGTCCGCCGCGCCCAGCGCGGCGTCGATGCTGGCCGCGAAGTCGCGCTGCTGTTCGTCTAGTTCGAATCTCACCGTGTCTTCTCTCTCGGGAGGCCCAGCAACCGCTCGGAGATGATGTTGCGCTGAATCTCGTTGGTGCCAGCGTAGATCGGTCCGCCCAGCGCGAAGAGCAGGCCCTCGGTCCACGAGCCGGCGAGCTCGCCGTCGGCGGCGAGGATGTCCAGCGCGGTCTGATGCAACTCCACGTCGAGGTCGGACCAGAAGACCTTGGTGACCGACGATTCGGCGCCCAGTTCGCCGCCGGCCGCCAGCCTGGTGACGGTGCCGAAGGTCTGCAATCGGTAGGCCTGCGCCCTGATCCATCCGTCGGCCACCCGGTCCGCGAACGCTGCCGGTGAGCCGCTGTCTTTCCACAGCCGCACCAACCGCTCGGCCGTGGCCAGGAAGCGGGCCGGGCTGCGCAGCGACATGCCGCGTTCGTTGCTCGACGTGCTCATCGCCGCCCGCCAACCATCGTTGCGGGTGCCGATCACGTCGGCGTCGGGCACGAAGACGTCGTCGAGGAAGATCTCACCGAAGCCGGTGTCGCCGCCGAGCTGGACGATCGGGCGCACCGTGACGCCGTCGGCCTTCAGGTCGAACATGAGATAGGTCAGCCCATGATGGCGCTCGGCCGCCGGGTCGGAACGGAACAGCCCGAAACCCATGTCGGCGAACGGGGCCCGCGAGCTCCAGATCTTCTGCCCGTTGAGCAGCCATCCGCCGTCGGTCTTGGTGGCGGTCGAGCGCAGGGAGGCCAGGTCACTTCCCGATTCGGGCTCCGACCAAGCCTGGGCCCAGATCTGTTCGCCGCTAGCCATTTTGGGCAGGATCCGGTCCAGTTGTTCTTCGGTCCCATGGGCAAACAGCGTCGGGCCAAGCATCGAGGTGCCGTTGGCGCTGGCCCGGCCGGGCGCCCCGGCGCGGAAGTATTCCTCCTCGAACACCACCCAGTGCAGCAGTGGGGCATCGCGGCCACCGTACTTCTTGGGCCAGGTGATCACCGACAGGCCGGCATCGAACAGCACCCGGTCCCAATAGCGATGCTGGGCAAAGCCTTCGGCGTTGTCGTAGGACTTCGTCGGGATGGACGCGGCGTTGGCCGACAGGAATTCCCGCACCTCGGCCTGAAAGGCCAGCGTCTCGTCGTCTAATGCTATGTCCATTCGAAATCCATTCAGCCCTGCTCTCGCAGTTGTGCTTTGACCACCTTGCCGCCGGCGTTGCGCGGCAACTCGTCGACGAACCGCACCGATCGCGGCGCCTTGAAGTTCGCCAAATGCTCTCGCGTGTAGGCAATCACGGTCTGCTCATCGAGGTCGGCGCCGGGCCGGGTGATCACGAACGCCCGGCCCACCTCGCCCAGCCGCTCGTCGGCAACGCCGATCACCGCGGCGTCGGCCACCCCGTCCAGCCGCGCCAGCACCTGCTCGATCTCGGCGGGGTAGACGTTGAATCCGCCACAGATGTACATGTCCTTGAGCCGGTCGGTGATGCGCAGATTGCCGGCCGCGTCGACGGCCCCGATGTCGCCGGTGTGCAGCCAGCCGTCGGAATCGATTGCGGCCGCGGTTGCTTCCGGGTCGTCGAGGTAGCCGAGCATCACGTTGGGCCCCCGCAACAGCACTTCGCCGGTTTCGGATCCGGGCTTGGAGTCGATGCGCAGTTCGAAATCGGCGAACGGGCGACCGCACGTGGTGGCCACGGTGACCGCGTCGTCGTCGGCGCGGCACATCGTCCCCATGCCGTTGGCCTCCGTCAGGCCGTAGGCGGTGAGCACGATGTCGATGTCGAGTTCGGACTGCATGCGCTCGACCAACACGATCGGCACCGTGGCCGCCCCCGTCACCGCGAACCGCAACGAACTCAGGTCGTAATCGTGGCGGGCCGGATGGTCGAGCAGGGTTTGGTAGATCGTGGGCGGCCCGGGCAGCACCGTGATGCGGTGCTGTTCGATCGCCTGCAGCGCGCGCAACGGGTCGAAAGTCAGGTGCGGGATGAGCGTCGCTCCGGTCTGCAGGCAGGCCAGGATGCCCGCCTTATAGCCGAAGTTGTGGAAGAACGGGTTGATGCACAGGTAGCGGTCGTCGCTGGTGATCTTGCCGTTGGCGGCCCACGACGCCGATGCCGACAGGGATTGCCGGTGCGCGCACAGCACCCCTTTGCTGCGGCCGGTGGTGCCGGAGGTGAACAGGATGTCGCTGACGTCGTCCGGTTGCACGGCGCCGGCGCGGGCTTGAACGGCGTCGGTGTCGCTGCCGCCTTGCATGAACTCGTCCCAGGTGCCGAGACCAGTCTCTGCGGCTTCGATCGGGATCCGGACGATGTGCCGCAGCGCCGGCAGCGCGTCGCGGTCCAATCCGGCCACCCGGTCGGCACCGAGGAACCGGCCCATCGCGAACAGCACCGGTGCGCGGGTGCGGGCCAGGATGTCGGCGGCCTCCTCGGCGGTATAGCGGGTGTTCAGCGGGACCATGGCAGCGCCAGCGTGGTGAATCGCCAGGCAGGCCACCACCCAATGCCAGGTGTTCGGCGACCAGATGGCCACCCGGTCTCCGGCCTGCACGCCGAGCCCGATCAGTGCCGCGGTCGCCCGGTGCACCTCGTCGCGCAGGGCGGCGGCCGTGAACGTCCGCTCGTCGGTGATCAACGCGGGTTGATCGGGAAGTTGGCGTGCGAAGCGATCCAGCGCCGCGGGCACGGTGCGGGGATCGTCCCCCGCAAACGGGCGGTACCCCCACGTCATCGATGCTCCTCTGAGTTCGGTCCCCGGCGCGCAACACCGGCGGCCTAACAAGCAAGTGCTTGGTAGGTTAGCCTACAGGTCATGCAAGACGTCGAGGAGTTCCGGGCAGAGGTCCGTCAGTGGCTCGCCGACAATCTGGTCGGCGATTTCGCCAAACTCAAGGGGCTCGGCGGGCCCGGCCGGGAGCATGAGGCATTCGAGGAACGCCGGGCATGGAACCAGCATCTGGCAGCCGCCGGGCTGACGTGCCTGGGGTGGCCGGTCGAGCACGGCGGGCGGGGGCTGCCGACCGCACACCGGGTGGCGTTCTACGAGGAGTACGCCCGCGCGGACGCGCCCGTGAAGGTGAACCACTTCGGCGAGGAACTGCTCGGGCCGACGCTGATCGCGTTTGGAACGCCCGAGCAGCAACAGCGCTTCCTGCCGCGCATCCTCGACGTCACCGAGCTGTGGTGCCAGGGTTATTCGGAACCCGGCGCCGGTAGCGACCTGGCCAACGTGTCGACCACCGCGGAGCTCGTCGGTGACGAATGGGTGATTAACGGCCAGAAGGTGTGGACCTCGCTGGCGCACTTGTCGCAATGGTGTTTCGTGGTGGCTCGCACCGAGAAGGGCTCCAAGAGGCATGCCGGCCTGTCGTACCTGCTGGTGCCGTTGGACCAGCCCGGCGTGCAGGTCCGCCCGATCATCCAGATCACGGGCACCTCGGAGTTCAACGAGGTCTTCTTCGACGACGCCCGCACCGCTGCCGACATGGTCGTCGGCCAACCCGGCGACGGCTGGCGCGTCGCGATGGGAACGCTGACCTTCGAACGCGGCGTCTCGACGCTGGGGCAGCAAATCGTCTATGCGCGTGAGCTTTCCAACCTCGCCGAGCTGGCGCAGCGCAACGGCGCGGCCGACGACCCGTTCATCCGTGAGCAGCTGACCCGGGCCTGGGCCGGCCTGCGGGCCATGCGCAGCTACGCCCTGGCCACCATGGACGTCGAGCAACCCGGCCAGGACAACGTGTCGAAGTTGTTGTGGGCCAATTGGCATCGAGACCTGGGCGAGCTGGCGATGGACGTGATCGGCAAGCCTTCGATGGCGCTGACCGACGGCGAGTTCGACGACTGGCAGCGGCTGTTTCTATTCACCCGCGCCGACACGATTTACGGCGGATCCAACGAGATCCAGCGCAACATCATCGCCGAGCGCGTGCTCGGCCTGCCCCGGGAGGTTAAGGGATGAGCCTGTCCGAGACGCCGAAAGAGGTTGCGGGACATGGGCTTCTGGATGGCAAGGTGGTCGTCGTGACGGCGGCCGCGGGCACCGGGATCGGTTCGGCCACGGCGCGGCGAGTCCTGACCGAGGGCGCCGACGTGGTTGTCTCCGATCACCACGAGCGACGGCTGGGGGAGACGGCCGACGAACTGTCCGCTTTGGGACTGGGCCGCGTCGAGAAGGTGGTGTGCGACGTCACGTCCACCGCGCAGGTCGACGCGCTGATCGACTCGACGACCGTGCGCATGGGTCGGTTGGACGTGCTGGTCAACAACGCCGGCCTGGGCGGACAGACGCCGGTGGTCGACATGACTGACGAGGAATGGGACCGCGTCCTGGACGTGACCCTGACGTCGGTGTTCCGCGCCACCCGCGCGGCGCTGCGGTACTTCCGCGACGCGCGGCACGGCGGGGTGATCGTCAACAACGCCAGCGTGCTGGGCTGGCGGGCCCAGCACTCCCAGTCGCACTACGCGGCGGCCAAGGCGGGCGTCATGGCGCTAACCCGTTGCAGCGCAATCGAAGCCGTCGAGTACGGGGTGCGGATCAACGCGGTGTCCCCGAGCATCGCGCGACACAAGTTTTTGGACAAGACGACCTCGGCCGAGCTGCTGGACCGGTTGTCCGCCGACGAGGCGTTCGGCCGGGCCGCCGAGCCGTGGGAAATAGCGGCCACCATAGCGTTCCTGGCCAGCGACTACTCGAGTTACCTGACCGGCGAGGTGATCTCGGTATCGAGCCAGCATCCGTGAACCGCGCTAGCCAAGCAAGCGCTTGGTTGATATCCTGATCGGGTGGACCGAGTGACCGGTCAGTCAAACAGCCGGCGAGACGAGCTGCTGGAGCTTGCCGCGACCATGTTCGCCGAGCGCGGGCTGCGCGCCACCACGGTGCGCGACATCGCCGACGGCGCCGGCATCCTGTCCGGCAGCCTGTACCACCACTTCGCCTCCAAGGAGGAGATGGTCGACGAACTGCTGCGCAGTTTCCTGGACTGGCTCTTCGACCGCTATCGCGAAATCATGGACACCGAGGCCAATCCGCTGGAGCGGCTCAAGGGGCTGTTCATGACGTCGTTCGAGGCGATCGAGCACCGGCACGCGCAGGTCGTCATCTACCAGGACGAAGCCCAACGGCTGTTATCGCAACCCCGATTCTCCTACATCGAGGACATGAACCATCAGCAACGCAAGATGTGGGTCGAGGTGATCAACCAGGGTATCGACGAGGGCTACTTCCAGCCCGACCTCAACGTCGACCTCGTCTACCGTTTCATCCGCGACACCACCTGGGTGTCGGTGCGCTGGTACCAACCCGGCGGACCACTCACCGCAAAGCAGGTGGGTCAGCAATACCTCGCCATCGTGCTTGGCGGAATCACGGCGGAAGCCAAAAAGATTGAAGAAGGAGTCTGAAACATGCCCGAGGCGTACGTCATCGACGCGGTACGTACCGCGGTAGGCAAGCGCAACGGCGCACTGGCCGGGATACATCCCGTCGACCTGGGTGCTTTTGCGTGGCGCGGACTCCTTGACCGTGTCGACGTCGACCCCGCCGCCGTCGACGACGTGATCGCCGGATGTGTCGACGCCATCGGGGGACAGGCGGGCAACATCGCCCGGCTCTCATGGCTGGCCGCCGGCTATCCCGAAGAGGTGCCCGGCGTCACCGTGGACCGGCAGTGCGGCTCCAGCCAGCAGGCCATTTCCTTTGGTGCGCAGGCGATCATGTCCGGCACGGCCGACCTCATCGTGGCCGGCGGCTTGCAGAACATGAGCCAGATCCCCATCTCGTCGGCGATGACCGTCGGGGAACAGTTCGGGTTCACGTCGCCGACCAACGAGTCCAAGCAGTGGCTGCACCGGTACGGCGATCAGGAGATCTCACAGTTCCGCGGCTCGGAGATGATCGCCGAGAGGTGGAACCTCTCGCGCGAAGAGATGGAACGGTTCGCGTTGACCAGCCACGAGCGCGCGTTCGCGGCCATCCGCGGCGGGCACTTCGACAACGAAATCATCACCGTCGAAACGGAATCCGGGTCGTTCCGGGTTGACGAGGGCCCGCGCGAGTCGTCGCTGGAGAAGATGGCCGGCCTCAAGACGCTGGTCGAGGGTGGCCGGCTCACCGCGGCGATGGCCAGCCAAATCTCCGACGGCGCCAGCGCGGTGCTGCTGGCTTCCGAGCAGGCCGTCAAGGACCACAAGCTGACGCCTCGCGCGCGCATCCACCACATCAGCGCCCGCGGCGCCGACCCGGTGTTCATGCTGACCGGACCCATCCCCGCCACCCGCTACGCCTTCGACAAGACCGGGCTCTCAATCGACGACATCGACACCGTCGAGATCAACGAGGCGTTCGCGCCGGTAGTTATGGCCTGGCTCAAGGAAATCAAGGCCGACCCGGAGAAGGTGAATCCCAACGGCGGCGCGATCGCCCTCGGTCATCCGCTGGGTGCCACCGGCGCCAAGCTGTTCACCACCATGCTCAACGAGCTCGAGCGCGTCGGCGGCCGCTACGGGCTGCAGACGATGTGCGAGGGCGGCGGCACGGCCAACGTCACGATCATCGAGCGGCTGTAATCCCTTCCCGCCGAGCGTGTAATCCGCGACGCCTCAACGGCGTGTCGCTTTGTGAAACGCACAGTCGCGCGGGTGGTTGACGGGTCAACTCTTAGCGCGTGGCCAGCACCAGCGCCATACCCCCCAGGGCGAGCAACCAACTCGAGAAGCTGCCTACCAAGAAGTACTCGGTCACCTCATCGATGCCGACCTCGCCGTTGCGCCCCTGCTGGGCGTTCAATTCCGGAAACCGGATGATGCCCTTGGCCGCGATGACGGCGGCGGCGGCCGCCACCTGACCGCCGGCGCCGAGGCTGAGGATCAGCAGCCGCTCCATCGGGCCCAACAGCCGACCGCCTCTGAGCCGGTCCGACGGCTGCGGCTCGCCGGCGCGACGCAGCACACCCGCCGCGCCGAGCACGAGGCGCACCAGCTGGTTGCCGGTCGCCAGCTGTAGCAGCACTACACCGGCGACCATCAGCAGCCGGGTGGGTGCGACACCACCCAACGGCAGGACCACCCAGTGCGCCCAGTGAGCGGCAAGGCCACCAACGTGAGATCCCCAGCCAGACAGAACAATCAGCACCGCGACCGCAGCGACTATCACGGCCAACGGTGCACTTTGGTTCCTCCCGGTTCGCTCGCTGCGCAGGCAAAGCACCTCCCAGACGACGGCCGCGGCCGCTGCGAAACCCAGCAGCACCATGTCGCCGGCATGCCACAGCCCGGACAGCGCCGCACACGTCACGACCACGACTGGTGCGGCGACCAACGGGAGCCATACCGCGCCGGATGACCGCCGCCACACGTCGGCGATTCCGACGGCGATCAGGAAGACGGCGACCGCGCTCACGGCAGGCTCCGAAGGTATTGCGACGCAACGACAATGAGATCCAAACCGTCGCGGCCGACCCGCTGCGACACCGCCGAGGCGCTGATACCCTCGGCCGCGGCGAGTTCCTTCTTGGTTCGGCCGGTCATCAAGCCCCTCAAAATCCGTAGCGACCTTTCATCGAGCGATCCAATCAGATGGTCCCGACAGATCAGGGCGGCGTTGACGGCGGCGACGTCGGGGCGGGTCGCGTCGTCCGCCCGGAAGGCGGTGCGGACCAGCGCGAATCCCGACTGCTGCTGCATGTCAGCGGTATGCCTGATGGCGTCGCGCGCCGCCCACCAGGCGGGCCCGTCCTGAATTCCGGTCTTCGCATCCAGGACGGTGACCACGCCCCATCCGAGTCCGAACCGAACGTCGATCGCGGGGGCGAGAAGTAGCCGCACTTGCAGCGCGGCGTCGATGGCGGCGCCCACGCTGGGATAGCTGCCCTGGAACTCGTCGCCGACGGTGAACGCCGGCGGGTCGACCGCGCCGTCGGCGACCTGACGCAAAGCCGCGGCCACCTGTCTATGCAGAGCGGACCGGTCGCCGGCGCGGCGGGACCCCACGACGTCGCCGATCACCACCGCCCGCAGTGAAGGGCTTACCTTCACTTTGCCCACATGAAGATTATAGCTTCATTACTACATAATGAAGCTATTTACTTACCGGCTGGTCCTGCACCTTTAGGTATCGATCGATGCCGAATCGCTGGAAGGTGCGTTGCCGCCAGCTGGTCAGCAGGGGCATTGCCGCGGCGCCGTCGATGATCTCGGGGTGCACCACCTCGTAGCTTTTGCCCTGAAACGAGACGGCCGCCTGCCCCGCCGCGAGCACGTTCCGCAACCAGTCCACTTCGGTGCCGTAGGGCAGCGGTATGACGAATCCGTTTGCGAAACGCTCCGCCACGACCGGTGTCGAGTACTGTTTGCCCGAACGTCGCCCGGTGTGCCGGATGGCAGCCGCGTACGAGTGCTTACGGCCGGCCAGTCGCGCCATCAGCGGGTTGAGCAGATGTCTGTTGGAAGCACGAATCCCGTTCAGCAGCGGTTTGGGCCAGGATCCCGGTAGCAGCGTCGCCATCTGTTGAGGATGGCGCCGCGACACGACCCGGCGCCAGGGCCATTGGTCACGGCTTAAGGCTCTTCGACCAGTCCCGAGGCCTCCTGCAGATGCTTGATCGCGTCACGCACGATGGTCTCGATCAACTCGGCGCACGACGGCAGGTCGTCGAGGATTCCGGCCACCTGCCCGGAGGCCAGCACCCCGGCCTCGGTGTTGCCCTCCACCAGCCCGGCCTTCAGCAACATCGGGGTGTTGGCCGCCATCACCACCTGCGACCAAGTCAATTCCTTGCCGTGGCGCATTGCCAGGCCGTCGGTGATCATCGACCGCCAGGTCATCTGCGACATCTGCTTGAACTTCGCGGCATTGCGCACCGCGGCCACGAAGCCCCTTGCCGGCGAGCCGCTTTCCAGCTTCTCGACCAGCCCGGTGCGCAGCACCCGGTGGGGCATGCCGTCGACTCGTGTGGTGACCACCGTGCCGTCCAGCGCGGCTTCGAGGTACCGCCGTTTGACCGCGTCCGGCACGGTCGAATCGGAGGTGAGCAGAAATCGGGTGCCCATCGCCACGCCGGCGGCGCCGTAACTCAACGCGGCCGCCAGGCCGCGCCCGTCGAAGAATCCGCCCGCCGCGATCACCGGAATCCCGCTGCCCTGCACGGCGTCCAGCACCGACGGCAGCAGCAGCGTGGTGGCGACGGGTCCGGTGTGCCCGCCGCCTTCGCCGCCCTGCACGATCATCGCGTCCGCCCCCCAGCCCGCGACCTTGCGTGCGTGCTTCGCCGCGCCGATCGACGGGATCACCACTGCACCGGCTTCTTTCAGCCGCGCGATCAGTTCCTGCTTGGGCGCCAGCGCGAAGGACGCAACCTTGACGCCTTCCCGGATCATCAACTCGACGCGATCTGGAGCGTCGGCGGCATCGGCGCGGATGTTCACGCCGAATGGCTTGTCGGTGGCTGCCTTGACCTTGCCGATGGCCGTCGCCAACTCGTCCAGCGTCATGGTGGCCGATGCCAGGATGCCCAGCCCGCCCGCGTTGGCCGTGGCGGAGACCAGCCGGGCACCGGCCACCCAGCCCATCCCGGTCTGCACCACCGGGTGCTCGACGCCGACCAGCTCGGTCAGCGGCGTTCGCAGTCTCATGAACGTATCTCTCGATCGCGCAACGACTTCGGGTCGATCACCTCGCGGATCAGGCGCAGCTCGTCGTCGGTCGGCAGCCTGGTCTCGTCGGCCTTGCCGAGGCCGTGTATCTCGAACGAGCTGGCTTCGCGGACCTCGTCGGGCGATACCCCGGGGTGCAGGGATACCGCCCGCATGGTGTGGCCGGGGCCGCCGAAGTCGAAGACTCCGAGGTTGGACACGACCCGGTACGGGTTGGCGAACCGGAACGCCGGATTGTCGGCGTCGATCTTGTCCCAGCCGATGCCGCAGACCACGTCGACGGCCTCGCAGAACACCCGCTTCGAGTGACTGCCGACCCAGTAGCTCGTCGCGTGGTTGATGGCGTTACCGGGCGCACCCCGGAGGCCGAACATCTGCCGGGTCGGGCGTTGCAGCGGGCCGAACGCCGAAATGTTCTGGTTGCCAAAGCGGTCGACCTGATTGGCGCCCATCACCACGTGACGCCTTCCCCAGGCCAGTGTTTCGAACACCCGGCCAAATGGCATCCAGCCCTCGACTGCTCCAGCGCCACCCAACGGCGGCGTGTCGGCGAGCAATTGGGCCTCGCCGTCGGTCAGCAAGATGTCCGGCGAAAAGGTCAACCGGGCCAGCCGCGCGCCGACTGACGCCATGTTGGTCATCGGGCTGACCATGATTTCGCCGGCGTTCCTGAACAATTCGGCGCACGCGACGGCGCACACTTCGGCTCTGGTGGTCACTTGGCTGCCTCCTCAGCGAAAGCGCGCACGGCGGCCTGATAGTCGTCCTCATTGCCGGACAGGTAAGTCTGGACGAATTCCTGCCACCCCTCATCCGTCGAGGCCGCCTCGGCGTAGTGTCGTTGAAACTTCTCGTCACGGCCGTAATCGGGTGCGGCGGTGGTGAAATGGGCCCCACCTGGAACCTCCACGACTCCGTCGACCATCATCCGGTTCACCAGAAGCGCCTGCGGCGGAACCGCTTTCACCAGTTCCTGGGTGGAGACGACGCGCTCCACCGACAGGTAGCGCTTCTCGGCGGCCATCAGGAAGAGGTCGTCGAAGTAGGGGTCGATGCCGGTGTATGCCGCATTCCCGCGGCTGTCACCGAGATTGAGGTGCACAAAGGCGGCGTCCAGGCGCAACGCCGGCATGGCGATCAGCGTCTCGTGTCCACCGCCGGGCGCCGGGTACGGGCTGGCGACGGTGCGCAGTTCGCCCTCCCAGAAGTCAGGCACCGAACTGCCCAGCCCCGCCCGAATGGGCAAGAACGGCAACCGTTGTGCGGCCGCCTGCAGTCCGCAGCGCAGCATGCCCTCGTCCATTTCCCGGGCCTCGATCGCCCCGGTGGTGCGTGCCTTGGCGAACCACGGGTCGTAGAAGGGCGGCGAATCCAGCGAGACGAAGCCATAGTAGACGCGCTTGACCTTGCCCGCTGAACAGAGCAGACCCAGATCCGGCCCACCGTAAGTGACCACGGTCAAGTCTTTGATGTCGGTGCGCAGCATGGCGCGCACGAACGCCAAGGGCTTGCGTCGCGAGCCCCAGCCGCCGATGCCGATCGTCATGCCGCTGCGCAATCCCGCCACTGCGTCGTCGAGGGTTGTCCTCTTGTCGGTGGTCATGACTTCTTCACGAACGCGTCGCGGTGCTCGTCGGAAACCCCGGCGAGGTTGAGCTCGAAAGTAAAGCCCTGCTCCATGCGGTAGCTCGAGTTGACTCGTTGCACGTCGATGAAGTTGAGCGCCTCTTTGGCCGCTCGGATCACCCGTGTGTCCTTGGCGGCGATGTCGCGTGCCACCCGTAAAGCGGCCTCGTCCAACTGATCCCGCGCCACCACCTCGTGCACCGAACCGAAGTGGTGCAACGTTGCGGCGTCCACGGTCGCTGCGGTGAAGAACAGCCGCCGCATCATGTGCTGGGGCACCAGCCGCGACAGATGGGTGGCCGCGCCGAGCGCGCCGCGCTCCACCTCCGGCAGCCCGAAGGTGGCGTCCTCGGACGCGACGATGACGTCGGAGTTGCCGACCAGGCCGATGCCGCCGCCCACGCAGAATCCGTTCACCGCCGCGATCACCGGCACCGCGCACTCGTAGACCGCGCGGAATGCCGCGAAGCAGCCGCGATTGGCGTCGATCAGGGCGGTATACCCTTCCGTGCGCTGCATCTCCTTGATGTCCACCCCGGCGTTGAAGCCGCGGCCCTCGGCCCGCAGGATTACCGCGTGCGTCTCGGGGTTCTCGCCGGCGGCCGTGACGGCGTCGGCGAGTTCGAACCAGCCGCGCGACGGGATGGCGTTGACGGGCGGGTAGTCGACGGTGACCGCGACGATGCCCGGCTCGATGGTGGTGGATGTGATGGGCAAAGTTGCACTTCCTCTGGAAAAGGGCCTTGGAAAGGGCTGGGCGGCTACCTAAGCAAGCACTTGCTTGGTACGCTAGCACAGTGACTCGCGCCGAATCAGCCGACGCCATCAAGTTGGGCTTGGCCGGGCGGGTGGTTCTGGTCACCGGTGGCGTTCGAGGAGTAGGCGCTGGTATCAGCTCGGTTTTCGCCCGGCAGGGCGCGACCGTGATCACCTGCGCGCGACGAGCCGTCGACGGTCTGCCGTACGAGTTCCACTCCTGCGACGTCCGCGATGACGACGCCGTCAAGGCGCTGATCGACGAGATCTCCGACCGGCACGGCCGG
The DNA here is from genome assembly GCA_963785625.1 of uncultured Actinomycetota bacterium. Lineage (GTDB taxonomy): Bacteria > Actinomycetota > Actinomycetes > Mycobacteriales > Mycobacteriaceae > Mycobacterium. Next base: position 19,824 of record CAWAWC010000009.1, read on the forward strand.
CTCGATGTCGTTGTCAACAACGCCGGCGGTTCGCCGTACGTGCTGACCGCGGACTCCAGCGCGAAGTTCAACCGCAAGATCATCGAGTTGAACCTGATTGGTGCGCTGTCGGTTTCGCAGCACGCCAACGACAGGATGCAAACCCAGCAGCACGGCGGCTCGATCGTCAACATCTGCAGTCTCAGTGGTCGACGGCCGTCCCCGGGTACCGGGGCATACGGGGCCGCCAAGGCCGGCCTGGAAAGCCTCACGCAGACATTGGCGGTGGAATGGGGGCCGAAGGTCCGGGTGAACGCTTGCGTCGTCGGCATGGTGGAGACCGAACAGTCGGAACTGTTCTACGGCGACGCGGAGTCGATCGCCGCCATTTCGAAGAACGTGCCACTGGGTCGGCTGGCCAAGCCGGAGGATATCGGTTGGGCCACAGCGTTTTTGGCCTCGGACGCGGCGTCCTACATCAGCGGCGCGTCGTTAGAGGTGCACGGCGGTGGCGAGCCGCCGCACTATCTGGCCACCACGAACGCGAGCGCGATCAAATAAAGGAGACAACAGATATGGGAGTGGTAGACGGCCGCGTCGTCATCGTCACCGGAGCCGGCGGCGGAATCGGTCGCGAGCATGCGCTGGCTTTCGCCGCCGAGGGCGCGCGTGTGGTGGTCAACGACATCGGGGTCGGGCTGGACGGGTCACCGGCGGGCGGCGGCAGCGCGGCCCAGGGCGTGGTGGACGCGATCACCGCCGCCGGCGGGGAAGCCGTCGCCAACGGATCCAACATCGCCGACTGGGACCAGGCGGCCAACCTGATAAACACCGCCGTCGAAACCTTCGGCGGCCTGGACGTTTTGGTGAACAATGCCGGCATCGTGCGCGACAGGATGATCGCCAACACCGGCGAGGAAGAGTTCGACGCCGTCATCGCCGTGCACCTCAAGGGCCACTTCGCAACGATGCGGCACGCCGCGTCGTACTGGCGAGGCCTGTCCAAGGCGGGCCGGGCCGTCGACGCGCGGATCATCAACACCAGTTCGGGTGCGGGCTTGCAGGGCAGCGTCGGGCAGGGCAACTACAGCGCCGCCAAGGCCGGTATCGCGGCGCTGACGCTCGTCGCCGCGGCGGAGATGGGTCGCTATGGCGTCACCGTCAACGCCATCGCACCGTCGGCACGCACCCGCATGACCGAGACCGTCTTCGCCGAGATGATGGCCAAGCCCGACGAGGGATTCGACGCGATGTCGCCGGAGAACATCTCGCCGCTGGTCGTCTGGCTGGGCAGTGCCGAATCCCGTGACGTCACGGGCAAGGTCTTTGAAGTCGAAGGCGGCATCATCCGGGTCGCCGAGGGGTGGGCGCACGGACCGCAGGTCGACAAGGGCGCCAAGTGGGATCCCGCCGAGCTGGGGCCCGTCGTCGCCGACCTGCTGGCGAAGGCGCGACCGCCGGTCCCGGTCTACGGAGCCTGACCGGGTTGTGCCGAACGTGCACTCAGTGCGAGATTTTGGCCGATTTGTCGCACTGATTACACGCTCGGCGCGGCCGCGACGTCAGGGTTCGCAGATGACGATCGGGATGGTCCGGTCGGTCCAGGACTGGTAGTCCTCGTAGGACGGGTACATGTCCACCAGCTGTGGCCAGTACCGGGCCCTCTCCTCATCGGTGGCGTCCCGCGCGGTCAGGTCCAGCACCTCTCTTTTGATCTGCACCTGAACTTTTGGATTGGCTTTGAGATTGCGGTACCACATCGGATTTTTCGCGGCACCGCCCTTGGAGGCCGCGACGACCACCCGGTTGCCGTCACGCAGGAAATAGAGTGGGCTGACCCGTGGCTCGCCGGTCTTGCGGCCGGTGGTCGTCAGCAGGGCAACGGGAATCTTCTGGAATGTGCCGCCAAGGCCCTCGCCGCCGTTACGGCGGTACATGAACGTATTGAGGCGCGACATCCACTTGATCACAAAGTCGGTGTAGGGCGTATTCATGAAGCGTGGTGGTGATTTCGGCATGGCAGTGATCCTAGAGCCGGAAGCAGTTAGCGATGAATGAAGGGCTGGATGCGCACGTTGATGTGGTGGATTTCGGCTTTGCCGCTGGCGGCTTCGGCGGGGATCACAAAGGTTTCGTTGACACGGGCGGCCAGCCGCCGACCACCGAACGCCGCCTTCGTCAGCACGTCGTATGCGGCATGCACCTCGTCGCCGACGATGCGGTAGTCCGGCGGCGTGGTGTCGGCGAGGAATCGGTACTGAGGCCCGCGATTGAGGCTGCGCCGCAAGTGATTCCCGGAGAATCCGTTCTTGATCCCCTGCTCGATCCGGGTACACCGGGCGGCGAATGGGACGGAGTCGCCGTCATGGCTGATCAGCGCGTCGATGTAGGACTGCGCCGCGGCGATGCGGCTCTCCTCTGAAACCACCACCGGCTAAATGCGCTCGATGATGGTGCCGGTGGACAGGGCGCCGCCAGCGCACATGGTGATCAGCGCGGTGCTCTGGTCGGTGCGCTCGAGTTCGTGCAGTGCCGTGGTGATCAGCCGGCTGCCGGTGGACCCCACCGGGTGGCCCAGGGCGATGGCGCCGCCGTTGACGTTGACCCGGGCCATGTCGGGATTGTGGACCCGTGCCCACGAGAGCACCACCGACGCGAACGCCTCGTTGATCTCGACGATGTCGATGTCGCCCATCTTCATTCCGGCCTTCTCCAGCACCTTCGCCGTGGACTGCACGGGACCGTCCAGGTGGTAGTAGGTCTCGGCGCCGACCAGCGCCTGGCTGACGATCCGGGCCCGCGGCCGCAGCCCGAGCGCCCTGGCCTTGTCCTCGTCCATCCACAACACGGCCGCGGCCCCGTCGGAGATCTGCGACGACGTGCCCGCCGTGTGGATCCCGCCCTCCATGACCGGTTTCAGGGCGCTCAGCCCCGACAGGGTGGTGTCGCGCAGACCCTGGTCGCGGCTGATGGTGACCCGCTCCGACGTCGGTTGCTTGTTCTCGTCGAGAGCCGGGGCCACGATCGGAGAGATTTCGCGATCGAAACGGCCTTCATCCCACGCCTGCTTCGCCTTGACCTGGGACGCCAAGCCCCACTCGTCGATGTCTTCGCGGGTGATGCCGCGCCGCTTGGCGATCCGCTCGGCCGCCTCGAACTGGTTGGGCATGTCGATGTCCCACGACGCCGCGCGCCAATTGTGGTCCGGACCCGCGTTGGCGCCGAGGCCTACCCGGCTCATCGCCTCGATTCCGCACGCGATGCCGATGTCGATGGCGCCGGTCGCGATCAGGCCGGCGATCAGGTGATTGGCCTGCTGACTGCTGCCGCATTGACAGTCGACGGTGGTGGCGCCCACCTGTTCGGGCAGGCCCACGGTCAGCCAGGAAGTCCGGGTGACGTTGTTGGACTGCTCGGCGTATTGCGTCACGCAGCCGCCGATGACCTGCTCGACGTCGCCGGGGTCGATGCCGGCCTTCTCCACCAGCGCCTTCTGCACGTTGCCCAGCAGCTCGGTGGCGTGCAGTCCCGACAGCCATCCATTGCGCTTGCCGATCGGGCTGCGAGTGGCTTCAACGATTACCGGGTTACCCATGGGGCCAGGCTAGAACACGTTTCATTACTATGACAAGCGAGGATGCGTCGCCGCCTTTTTTCTACGGTGGAGGCATGTTTTACTGGCAACAAGGCTCCACTAGGAGAGCTAGTGTTCTGGGACCGCCAGTGACACGGCCAGTCGCAAGACGAGCATATGCACGAGCAGTAAGGAGAAGCACCGTGCCCAGCCACCACTTCCCACCCGGGTTCGATTTCACCGACCCCGACATCTACGCGGAGCGGCTTCCGGTCGAAGAGTTCGCCGAGTTGCGCGCGAGCGAGCCGATCTGGTGGAACGCCCAGGCGCCGGGCAAGGGCGGCGGCTTCAACGACGGCGGTTATTGGGCGATCACCAAGCACAAGGACGTCAAAGAGGTCTCGCTGCGCAATGACGTGTTCTCGAGCTACGAGAACTGCGTGATCCCGCGGTTCAACGACGACATCGCCCGCGAGGACATCGATATGCAGCGGCTGGTGATGCTGAACATGGACCCGCCGCAGCACACCCGGCTGCGCAGCATCATCTCTCGCGGCTTCACGCCGCGCGCGATCGGACGCATCCGCGACGAACTCACCCAACGCGCCCAGAACATCGCCAAGGCCGCGGCGGCTGCCGGCTCCGGCGACTTCGTCGAGCAGGTGGCTTGTGAGCTACCCCTGCAGGCGATCGCCGGCCTGCTCGGGGTGCCGCAAGAGGACCGCGACAAGCTCTTCCGCTGGTCCAACGAGATGACCGGCAACGACGACCCCGAGTACGCCGACATCGATCCCAAGGTGTCCTCGGTCGAGGTGCTGACCTACGCGATGCAGATGGCCGCCGTGAAGGCCGAGAATCCCGGCAACGACATCGTGACCACCCTGATCAATGCCGACATCGACGGTGAAAAGCTTTCCGACGACGAGTTCGGCTTCTTCGTGATGATGCTCGCGGTGGCCGGCAACGAGACCACCCGCAACTCCATCACGCAGGGCATGATGGCGTTCTCCGACTTCCCGGACCAGTGGGAGCTCTACAAGAAAGAGCGCCCCGAGTCCGCCGCCGACGAGATCGTCCGTTGGGCCACCCCGGTCACCGCCTTCCAGCGCACCGCGCTCGAGGACTACGACTTGTCCGGCGTGACGATCAAGAAGGGCCAGCGGGTGCTGATGTTCTACCGCTCGGCCAACTTCGACGAAGAGATCTTCGACGACCCGTTCACCTTCAACATCATGCGGAACCCCAACCCGCACGTCGGATTCGGTGGCACCGGCGAGCATTACTGCATCGGTGCCAACCTGGCGCGGATGACGATCAACATCATGTTCAACGCCATCGCCGACCACATGCCCGACCTCGCATCGGTCTCGACGCCCGAGCGGCTGCGGTCAGGGTGGCTCAACGGCATCAAGCGCTGGCAGGTCGACTACACCGGAAAGTGCCCGGTGGCGCATTGACGGATTCAAAAACGACGATGGATTTCGACCTCACCGCCACACAGCAGGCCGTGGCCGACGTGGCCACGTCCGTCCTCGACCGGGATCTGAGTTGGGACGCGCTGGTCAGCGGCGGTGTGACGGCGCTGCCGGTGCCGGAGCGCCTCGGCGGCGACGGCCTGGGGCTACCCGAGGTCGCGACGGTGCTGACCGAGGTGGGTCGCCACGGCGCCGTCACACCCGCCCTGGCTACGCTGGGTCTGGGCGTGGTGCCGCTGCTCGACCTGGCGTCCGACGCGCAGCAGGATCGTTTCCTGGCCGGCATTGTTAAAGGGGCCAAGGGCGGCGTGCTGACCGCGGCGCTCAACGAACCCGGCACCGCGCTGCCCGACCGGCCCGCGACCACGTTGGCCAACGGGCGGCTCTCGGGCACCAAGGTCGGAGTTGGGTATGCGGGACAGGCAGATTGGATGGTCGTGACCGCCGACAGCGCGGTCGTCGTGGTGTCGCCGAAGGCCGACGGCGTGCGGCTGGTGCACACTCCGACGTCGAACGGCTCCGACGAGTACACGGTCACCTTCGCCGACGTGGCGGTCGATGACGCCGACGTCCTGGCGGGCGCGACCGCGCACCGGGTCAACCAGCTGGCGCTGGCGGTGATCGGCGCGTACGCCGACGGGCTGGTGGCCGGGGCACTCCGGCTCACCGCCGACTACGTGGCCAACCGCAAGCAATTCGGGAAGCCCTTGTCGACCTTCCAGACCGTCGCGGCGCAGCTGTCCGAGGTCTACATCGCCTCGCGCACCATCGATCTGGCCGCTAAGTCGGTGATCTGGCGGCTGTCCGAGGGCCGCGACGCCGACGCCGACCTCGACGTCTTGGGATACTGGATCACATCGGAGGCACCGCCCGCCATGCAGACGTGCCATCATTTACACGGCGGCATGGGAATGGACATCACCTATCCGATGCACCGGTACTACTCCACAATCAAAGACCTGACCCGGCTGCTGGGCGGGCCATCTCATCGCCTCGAACTGGTGGGAGCGCTATGTTCATCGAACTGACCCCAGAGCAGCGACAGCTGCAAGCTGAGATACGGCAATACTTTTCGAACCTGATCTCGTCCGACGAGATGAAGGAGATGGAGAAGGACCGACACGGCGCCGCCTATCGCGCGGTGATCCGGCGGATGGGGCAGGACGGCATGCTCGGCGTCGGGTGGCCGAAAGAGTTCGGTGGCCGCGGCTTCGGCCCGATCGAGCAGCAGATCTTCGTCAACGAGGCCCATCGGGCCGACGTGCCGCTGCCGGCCGTGACCCTGCAGACCGTGGGTCCGGTCTTGCAAACCTTCGGCAGCGAGCTGCAGAAGAAGAAGTTCCTGCCGGCGATCCTCGCCGGAGAGCTGCACTTCGCGATCGGCTACACCGAGCCCGAGGCGGGAACCGACCTGGCGTCGTTGCGGACCACCGCCGTGCGCCAGGGCGACGAGTACATCGTCAACGGCCAGAAGATCTTCACCACCGGCGGACACGACGCGGACTACGTCTGGCTCGCCTGCCGCACCGACCCGGATGCCGTGAAACACAAGGGCATTTCGATCCTCATCGTCGACACGAAGGATCCCGGCTACTCCTGGACGCCGATCATCCTGTCCGACGGGGCTCATCACACCAACGCCACCTATTACAACGACGTGCGGGTGCCCGCCGACATGCTGGTCGGCGAGGAAAACGGCGGATGGCGGCTGATCACCACCCAGCTCAACAACGAGCGCGTCATGCTCGGCCCCGCCGGGCGGGTCGCCGGTATCTACGACCGGGTGCACGCGTGGGCGTCCAAGCCGGGTGCCGACGGCGTCACCCCGATCGATCACGACGACGTCAAACGCGCACTGGGCGAGATCTATGCGATGTGGCGGATCAACGAGCTGCTGAATTGGCAGGTCGCCGCCTCCGGCGAGGACATCAATGTTGCCGATGCCGCGTCGACGAAAGTCTTTGGCACGGAGCGCATCCAGTACATCGGCCGGCTCGCGGAGGAGATCGTTTTCAAGTACGGCAACCCCGCCGACTCGGAGACCGCCGAGCTGATCAACTGGCTGGACTCCCAGACCAAGCGCAACCTGGTGATCACCTTCGGCGGGGGTGTGAACGAAGTCATGCGCGAAATGATCGCCGCCTCGGGCCTCAAGGTGCCGAGGGTGCCTCGATGACCGATATCCAGGAGGCCATCGCGGAGATCAAAGCCGCCGGTGGCGCTAAGCCGCGGGCGGCGCGGGATCCGGTGAACCAGCCGACGATCAGCAACTGGGTGGAGGCCCTCGGCGACCGCAACCCGATCTACGTGGACGAGGCCGCGGCCCACGCCGCCGGGCATCCGGGAATTGTCGCACCTCCGGCGATGATCCAGGTGTGGACGATGTTCGGCCTGGGCGGCGAACGTCCCAAAGACGATCCGCTCGGCCCCATCATGCAGTTGTTCGACGAAGCCGGGTACATCGGCGTGGTCGCCACCAACTGCGAGCAGACCTACCACCGCTACCTGCAACCCGGTGAGCACGTGAGCATCACCTCCGAGATGGGCGATGTGGTGGGACCCAAGCAGACCGCGCTGGGGGAGGGCTTCTTCGTCAACCAGCACATCATCTGGCGGGTCGGCGACGAGGACGTCGCCGAAATGAACTGGCGCATACTCAAGTTCAAGCCCCGGGAGGAGTCCGCGGCGTCGTCGGTGCCCGCGGACCTGGACGCCGATGCCATGATGCGCCCCGCGTCGTCGCGTGACACGGCCTTCTTCTGGGAGGGGGTCAAGGCGCACGAGCTGAGGATCCAGCGCCGGCCCGACGGCAGTCTGCAGCACCCGCCGGTGCCGGCGGTGTGGCAGGACAAAGCTGCGCCGATCGACTACGTGGTGGCCAGCGGCAAGGGCGCGGTATTCAGTTATGTGGTGCACCACGCGCCCAAAGTTCCCGGCCGCACACTGCCTTTCGTCATCGCGCTCGTCGAACTCGAGGAAGGCGTGCGGATGCTGGGCGAGCTGCGCGGGGCGGACCCGGGTTCGGTGGAGATCGGAATGCCGGTGCAAGCAACCTATATCGACTTCCCGGCTGGTGCCGCCGGCCCGGAGTGGACCCTTTACGCCTGGGAGCCCCTGGGAGCCGGAGCATGAGCGCCTCTGAGTCGGATGTCGCCGCCAAAGCGGCTCCGCAAATCCAAAAGGGCACGACGCTGCCCGAGCTCGAGCTCTACGGGGATCCCACGTTCATCATCTCGACGGCCATCGCTACGCGCGACTTTCAGGACGTGCACCATGACCGCGACAAGGCGCAGGCCAAGGGCTCGAAGGACATTTTCGTCAACATCCTCACCGACACCGGCCTGGTCCAGCGCTACGTAACCGACTGGGCCGGGCCGTCGGCGCTGATCAAGTCGGTCGGGCTGCGGCTCGGGGTGCCCTGGTACGCCTACGACACGGTGACGTTCACCGGTGAGGTGACCGCGGTCGACGACGGTCTCATCACCGTTAAGGTGCTGGGCAGCAACAGCCTTGGTCACCACGTCATCGCGACGGTGACGCTGACGATGGGGGACACGTGATGTTGTCGGGCAAGGCTGCCATCGTCGGCATCGGTGCGACCGACTTCTCGAAGAACTCCGGGCGCAGCGAGTTGCGGTTGGCGGCCGAGGCGGTGTTGGACGCGTTGGACGACGCCGGGTTGAGCCCGGCCGATGTCGACGGGCTGACCACCTTCACGATGGACAGCAACACCGAGGTCGCAGTTGCCCGGGCGACCGGTATGGGCGACTTGAAGTTCTTCTCCAAGATTCACTACGGTGGCGGCGCCGCGTGCGCGACCGTCCAGCAGGCGGCGATCGCCGTCGCGACCGGGGTGGCCGACGTCGTGGTGGCGTACCGGGCGTTCAACGAGCGTTCCGGCATGCGGTTCGGTCAGGTGCAGACCCGGTTGGTGGGAGATGGTGGCGCTCAAGCCGATTCGACTACCGCGGACAATGCCTTCTCCTATCCGCACGGGCTTTCGACGCCGGCGGCGCAGGTCGCCATGATCGCCCAGCGCTACATACACCAGTCCGGTGCGACCAGTCGCGACTTCGGTGTGATCTCGGTGGCCGACCGCAAGCATGCCGCCAAGAACCCCAAGGCCTACTTCTACGAGAAGCCGATAACCATTGAGGACCACCAGAATTCGCGGTGGATCGCCGAGCCGCTGCGGCTGCTGGACTGCTGCCAGGAAACCGATGGCGCGGTGGCGATCGTCGTGACGTCCGTCGAGCGCGCACGGGACCTCAAGCAACGACCGGCGGTCATCGAGGCGGCGTCGCAGGGCTCCAGCCCCGACCAGTACACGATGGTCAGCTACTACCGGCCCGAACTCGGTCTGCCTGAGATGGGTGTCGTCGGCCGGCAGCTGTGGGAGCAGTCCGGGCTGAAGCCGACCGACATCCAGACCGCTATCTTGTACGACCACTTCACGCCGTTCACCCTGATTCAGTTGGAGGAGTTGGGATTCTGCGGCAAGGGTGAGGCCAAGGATTTCATCGCCGACGGTGCGATCGAGGTGGGCGGCAGGCTGCCTATTAACACCCATGGTGGCCAACTCGGTGAGGCCTATATCCACGGCATGAACGGCATCGCGGAGGGTGTGCGGCAGTTGCGGGGCACCTCGGTGAATCCGGTACCCAACGTCGAGCATGTCCTCGTGACCGCGGGGACGGGTGTGCCCACCTCGGGCCTGATCCTGGGCTGAGCCGGCTTTGCCCGGCGCGTTTTGCGCCGAGCGTCACGCCAGAGTGGCGGTGGACGCCGAGCGTCACGCCAGCGTGGCGCTGTGGAAGCTCTGCGTGCACTGACGTGACGCTCGACGAATCCCGTGCGACGCTGCCGCCATGGGAGAGCCATTCATCGGTAGTGAGGTCGTCGCCGGTGGCGACGTAGTCAAAAGCGCACTGAGGACGCGTTATACCCGGTTGTTTCCCGACGTCTATGTCTGCGCCGGCGCTGACTTGACGCCGTTCGTCCGCGCCCGAGCAGGATGGTTGTGGTCTCGACGTCGGGGGATTATTGCGGGCCTGTCGGCGTCGGCGCTACACGGCGCCGAGTGGGTAGACGCCGCTGCGCCGGTGGAGATTTTTCACAGCAACCGAAACCCACTGCCGGGGCTCCGTGTTCGGGGCGATCGCCTCGACGAAGATGAGGTGACGTTAGTTGACGGCGTGCCGGTGACGACCCCGGCGCGGACGGCGCTCGACTTAGGTTGCTGGTATCCAACGGATAAGGCGGTGGCGGCAATCGATGCTCTGATGCGGGCGACCGACTTGAAAGTCCCTGAAGTTGAAGCTTTGGTTCAGCGGTACTCCGCTCGGCGCGGGATTCGGCGAGCGCGGATCGCGATGGGCTTAGCGGACGCCGGCGCCCAGTCTCCGAAGGAAACTTGGTTGCGGATACTGGTGATTCAAGCTGGGCTACCGCGGCCGCAGACGCAAATACCGGTGTTCAACGAATTCGATGACGTGATTGCTTACCTGGATATGGGCTGGGTAGACGTCAAAGTCGCGGTTGAGTACGACGGGGAGCAACATCGGACTGACCGGCGGCAATACACCTGGGATGTTCGGCGACGAGAACTGCTGGAGCGCTGCGGCTGGATCGTGATTCGGGTGGTCGCCGGTGACCGGCCGGAGGACATTCTTCGGCGTGTGCGAGCCGCGTTAGCTCAACGAGCGTCACACTAGAGTTGCGTGCGAAAGCGTCCGCCACTCTGGTGTGACGCTCGGAGGAGGAGAGGTGCGACGTCGCCTTAAACCGGCACTAACTCCACGCCGCTAAGGACCACCGCGTTGTCGCGCGAGGGCGCGACAACGCCGGCCAGGATGCGGCCGTCGTCCTTCCAGATGTTGACCGTGAGCGTTTCGCCCGGGAACGCGACGCCGGCGAAGCGCGCGCCGTAGGCGGCAACCGCCCCGGCATCGCCGTCCAGTAACGCGTCGACGATGGCCTTACAGGTCATGCCGTAGGTGCACAGGCCATGCAGGATGGGTTGGGGAAAGCCAGCGGCCGCAGCGAATTCCGGATCCGAGTGCAGCGGGTTGCGGTCGCCGCAGAGCCGGTACAACAGCGCCTGCTGCGGCAGGATCGGCATCGCGACTTCGAGATCGGGCGCCCGGTCCGGTGGCGCGTCCGAGGTCGAGGCCCCGCGCTCGCCACCGAACCCGCCTTCACCGCGGGCATAGATCGACCGCTTCTGTGTCCACAGGTGGGCACCGTCGGGGGTGGTCACCGTCGTCTCGCTCCAGATCACCGCGGCCTTGCCCTTGTCCCAGATATCCGTGAACCGCATGACCGCCCGCGCCGAGCCCGACGGCGGCAGCGGCGCGGGCACCTCGACCCGCTCGCTGGCGTGCAGCACCTTGCTGAGCTCGATGTCGATGCCGGGGAATTGCACGGTCGGCGGTTTGGTGGCGTGGAAAGTGGCGGCCACGGTGGCGAACGTCGGCAGCACCTGTGGGGTGTCGTCCACCAGATAGCGCAGCTCACGCGGATCCATCGGGTCCGAGCCTGCGCCCAGGCCCAGGTGGTAGAGCTGCACATCGCTGCTGCTCCAAGAGAATTCGATCGGGTCCAGTTCAGCGCTGAGCGCGACGTCGACGTCGATCGGCATGTCAGCGTTCTCCCGCGATGTGCAACGCGGCTAAATACCCGAAGGTCATCGCCGGCCCGATGGTGCCGCCGGGGCCGGGGTAGGTGTGTCCCATCACCGGCGCACTGACATTGCCTGCGGCGTAGAGGCCTTCGATGATGCTGCCGTCGTCGCGCAGCGCACGCCCGTGCACATCGGTGCGGATGCCGCCCTTGGTCCCCAGATCACCGGGCACCATCTTGGCGGCGTAGTACGGCGGGTGGGTGAGCTCGCCGAGGTTGGGATTCGGCTTGTTCGTCGGGTCGCCGTAGTAGCGGTCGTAGGCGCTTTCACCGCGGTGGTAGTCCGAGTCGACGCCCGAGCGCGCGAACCCGTTGAAACGCTGCACGGTAGCCATGAACTCGTCGACCGGGAGACCCGCCTTGGTGGCCAACTCCTCCAGCGTGTCGGCTTGCACGATCACGCCGGAATCCAGCCACTTGCGTGGAATGCGTTGTCCGGGTTGTAGGCCCGCGAAGATGTAGCGGTCTCGGTACTGCTGGTCGAACACCAGCCACGCGGGGATGTTCTCGCCCGGTCCCGGGCCCTGGCCGTATTCGCCGCCGTACATGTGGTGACAGGCCTCGACGTAGGGCATCGATTCGTTCATGAACCGCTTGCCGGACATGTTGACGATGATCGACCCGGGCGAATTGCGCTCCGACAACGCGAACCACGGCGCACCCACCAGCGGCACCGTCGGGCCCCACCAGGCGTCTTCCATCAATTCCAACGCCGCGCCCAGCTTTTCGCCCGCGATTATGCCGTCACCGGTGTTCGCCGTCGCGCCGACGGTCCACTGGGTGGTGATGGGGGCACGCTGGTACTTCACCCGCATCTGCTCGTTGTGCTCGAACCCGCCGGAGGCCAGGATCACTCCGCGTCGGGCCCGGATCAACCGCGGCTCAGCCGATTCCGACTCGGTGGTGTCGCGGACATAGACGCCGCGGACCATGGCATCCTCGACGTAGAGGTCGGTGAGCGCGGTGTTGAGCACGACCGGCACGCCGGCCCGTTGCAACCCGATCCGCAACGGCCCGATCAGCGCCCGGCCCATGCCGACGAGGTTCTTGCCGGTCGCTTTGGCCCACATCGTGCGCCCGCCGACCTTCAGGCTGCGCAGCACGCCGCGCGGGTGCCGCTTCATCTGGTTCAGTCGCACGTAATCCTGTTGCATCACAACCACATTGAGCGGGACCTTGCCATAAGCAGGTTCGAGTCCGGCTTCATCGGGGCCAAGCTTGCGGGCGTTGAACGGCTTCGGTTCGATCGACCGGCCGCCCGCGCGGCCGCCCGGCGCCTCGGGGTAGTAGTCGGAGTAGCGCGGCACCCAGCACATCTTCAACGGCGTGTGCTTGAGCACGAACGACAGCATTTCGGGTCCGCGCTCGAGATAGGTGTCGATGCGCTCGGATTCGACGACGTCGCCGATGATGCCGTGCAAATAGGTGCGGGCCGCCTCCGGGGTGTCCTTGATGCCGTCGCGCTTGAGCACTTCGTTGTTCGGGATCCAGACGCCGCCGCCGGACCGCGCGGTGGAGCCGCCGAAGTGCGGAGCCTTCTCGATGACTATGGTCGACAGACCCCGCTGGGCGGCGGTGAGGGCAGCTACCATGCCGGCTCCGCCGCTGCCGACCACGACGACGTCGTACTCCTGCGCTGTCATGTAGAACACGTTATAGAATTGGCTGGGTTGGGCGCTACCGGCCCGGTCACACGTACTAGTTCAAGGCGAGGGGACTTCGGAGGAAATGCTCAGTGTTGCGACCCGCGACGAGCTCGCAGCCGACCTGGCGCAAGCCGAACGCAGCCGGGAGCCGATCGCCCCGCTGACCGCTGCCTACCCGGACATCGACGTGGTCGACGCCTACGAGATCCAGCTCATCAACATCCGTCAGCGAGTCGCCGAGGGGGCCCGAGTCGTCGGGCACAAGGTGGGGCTGTCATCGCTGGCGATGCAGCAGATGATGGGGGTCGACGAGCCGGACTACGGACATCTGCTCGACGAGATGCAGGTGTTCGAGGACAACCCGGTCAAGGCGAGCCGCTTTCTGTATCCACGCGTCGAGGTGGAGGTCGGCTTCATCCTGTCCGAGGACCTGCCCGGAGCGGGCTGCACCGAGGACGACGTCCTGGCGGCCACCGAAGCCCTGGCGCCATCCATCGAGTTGATCGACACCAGGATCACCGACTGGAAGATCGCGTTGTGCGACACCATCGCCGACAACGCCTCGTCGGCGGGTTTCGTGCTGGGCGAGTCCCGGGTTTCGCCGCGCGATCTCGACATCAAGACCATCGACGCGGTATTGACCCGCAACGGCGAGGTCGTCGCCGAGGGCCGCAGCGATGCGGTGCTGGGTAATCCGGTCACCGCGGTGGCGTGGTTGGCGCGCAAGGTGGAAAGCTTCGGGGTACGACTGCGAAAGGGCGACGTGGTACTTCCCGGATCGTGCACGCGAGCGATCGACGCCCGCGCTGGAGACGAGTTTCTCGCCGACTTCACGGGCCTGGGTTCGGTCCGGTTGTCGTTCGAATAATTAAGGAGCGTGCAGATGCCGTCGAAGGCAAGTGTGGCCATTGTGGGGTCGGGAAATATCAGCACCGACCTGCTGTACAAACTGCTGCGGTCGGACTGGCTGGAACCGCGCTGGATGGTGGGCATCGATCCCGAGAGCGAGGGTTTGGCCCGGGCCCGAAAGCTGGGTCTGGAGACCACGCACGAGGGTGTCGACTGGCTGCTGGCGCAGTCGGAGAAACCCGACCTGGTGTTCGAGGCGACCAGCGCCTACGTGCACCGGGACGCGGCGCCGAAGTATGAGGCCGCGGGGATCAGGGCCATCGACCTCACCCCGGCCGCGGTGGGCCCCGCGGTGATCCCGCCGGCGAACCTGCGGCAGCACTTGGACGCGCCGAACGTCAACATGATCACCTGCGGCGGGCAGGCGACCATCCCAATCGTGTACGCGGTGAGTCGTGTCGTCGAGGTTCCTTACGCCGAGATCGTGGCGTCGGTGGCTTCCGTCTCGGCGGGACCCGGCACCCGGGCCAACATCGACGAGTTCACCAAGACCACCAGCCGGGGCGTCGCAACCATCGGCGGCGCCAAGCGCGGCAAGGCCATCATCATCTTGAACCCGGCCGACCCGCCAATGATCATGCGCGACACCATCTTCTGCGCCATCCCCGAGGACGCCGACCGCGACGCCATCGCCAAGTCCATCCACGACGTGGTGGCCGAGGTGCAGACCTACGTGCCCGGATATCGGCTGCTCAACGAGCCGCAGTTCGACGAGCCGTCGCTCAACTCCGGCGGCCAAGCCCTGGTCACCACGTTCGTCGAGGTCGAGGGCGCCGGCGATTACCTGCCGCCGTACGCGGGCAACCTGGACATCATGACCGCGGCGGCCACCAAGGTCGGCGAGGAGATCGCCAAGGAGTCCTTATCCACGACGGCGCCAGGAGCGCAGGCATGAGCCGCGCCGATGACGATGATGCCGGCTCGACCACGATCGGGGCCGGGATAGGAGGAATGGCGCCATGAGCACCGACATCTTCTTCAACCCGATCTGGGACGTCCGGATGACCGACACGTCGCTGCGGGACGGCTCGCACCACAAGCGCCACCAGTTCACCAAGGACGAGGTCGGAGCGATCGTGGCCGCCCTGGACACCGCGGGTGTGCCGGTCATCGAGGTGACGCACGGCGACGGGCTGGGCGGCTCGAGCTTCAACTACGGGTTCTCCAAGACGCCCGAGCAGGAGCTGATCAAGCTCGCCGCCGAGACCGCCAAAGAGGCCAGGATCGCCTTTCTGATGCTGCCCGGAGTCGGCACCAAGGAGGACATCAAGGAGGCCCAGAACAACGGCGGGTCCATCTGCCGGATCGCCACGCACTGCACCGAGGCCGACGTGTCGATCCAGCACTTCGGGCTGGCCCGCGAACTGGGCCTGGAAACCGTCGGGTTCTTGATGATGGCCCACACCATCTCGCCGGAGAAACTGGCCCAGCAGGCCCGGATCATGGCCGACGCCGGATGCCAGTGCGTCTACGTGGTGGACTCGGCCGGTGCGCTGGTTCTCGAGGGGGTGCGCGACAGGGTGGCCGCGCTGGTGGCCGAACTCGGCGACGACGCCCAGGTGGGCTTCCATGGGCACGAAAACCTCGGCCTGGGGGTAGCAAACTCGGTGGAGGCCGTCCGGGCGGGCGCCAAGCAGATCGACGGATCTTGCCGCCGGTTCGGCGCCGGAGCGGGCAACGCCCCCGTCGAGGCGCTCATCGGCGTGTTCGACAAGATCGGCGTCAAGACCGGCATCGACTTCTTCGACATCGCCGACGCCGCCGAGGACGTCGTGCGCCCGGCCATGCCGGCCGAATGCGTGTTGGACCGCAACGCCCTGATCATGGGTTATTCCGGGGTTTACTCCAGCTTCCTCAAGCACGCCGTCCGCCAGTCCGAGCGCTACGGCGTCCCGGCCCACCAACTGCTGCACCGGGCCGGTCAGCGCAAGCTCATCGGCGGCCAGGAAGACCAACTCATCGACATCGCGCTGGAGATCAAGCGCGAGCAAGAAAACGGCGCCGCCGCCGCTCATTAGGAGTTCCGTCCAACGGCGCATGTGGTGCCAAACTCAAACACTTGAGTTTGGCAGAAAGCGGTGAGTTCTCGTCGCGGTTGGCCTAGGTTCGTAACTAGGGATGGGACGCGAGGGTATTTCTAATGAGTTTTTTCACCTTGCCGCCGGAGATCAATTCACTGTTGATGTACTCCGGGGCCGGTTCGGCGCCGATGCTGCAGGCCGCGACGGCCTGGAATGGGTTGGCGTCGGAGTTGTCTTCCGCGGCCGAATCATTCATGTCGGTGACCTCGGGCTTAACCGGTCAGGCGTGGCAGGGTGCGGCAGCGTCGGCGATGGCGGCGGCGGCTGCCCCCTATGCCGGGTGGTTGAGCGCGGCCGCCTCTCAGGCGTCCGCGGCGGCGGCCCAAGCCGAGGCGGTGGCCAGCGCGTTCGAGGCGGCGCTGGCAGCCACCGTGCATCCCCTGCTGGTGGAGGCGAACCGCAACGGCCTGGTGCAGTTGGTGATGTCCAACCTGTTCGGGCAGAACTGGCCGGCGATCGCCGCGACCGAGTCGTATTACGAGGAGATGTGGGCCCAGGACGTGTCCGCGATGGTCGGTTATCACGGCGGGGCGGCGGCGGCGGCCTCCCAACTGACGACGGGACAGGCCGGCATGCCGTCCCTGCCGAGCATCCCAGGCGTTCCCGCTGGGAACTTTGGCGGCTCCTCGAGCCCTGCAGCCGGCGTTGCCGGCGGAAGCGGGGCCGGCAGTACCCCCGGCGGCGCTGATCAGGGCAGTGCAACCCCGGTCGGCGGCAACAGCGTGGGCGTCGGCAGCGTCGGCGTTGCCGCCGCTGCTGCAAGCGGCGGCGCCATTGCCGCCGGGAATCTGGACAACAACGCCGTGGTCAGCGCGAGCACGGGTGATTTCAGTAGTTCGAATGCTGGTACCGGCCTCGGCAGCGGGAGCGTAGGCGCCGTCAACCCCGGCAGCGGAAGCGCCGGCCTCGTGGGAACGGCTGGGATGGCGGCGATGATGGCCTCGTCGGCGACGCGGTCGACGGCGTCAGGCACTACGCCGACGGCGGCCGATGCCACGGCGATTCCGGAACCGGAAACACCGGTTGCCGCGCAGCCGGCGGAAGCTCCCGCAGCGGAGGCCGAGGAGACAACGACTCCAGCTGCGACAACACCTTTGGTCGCAACACCGGCTTCGGCAGCACCGGCGGCGGCAACCTCGGTGACGAAGCCGGCGGCGGCTGCGGGAAGTCGGGAGCCGGGCGAGAGGCTGGCTATGGAAGCACCGTTGCCAGAGCATTCGGCGCCGGAATCGTCGGAACCGGAACGTCGCGCCCAGTAGCTTTCGCAGACTTCAATTCGTTCACTTCCGCACTGCGGGCGGGCTGGGTAGCTGCGACGCGGTGGCCCGTTTGAGTGCGACGCTGCGCGGCCGGACGGGAGATGCTCCGGCGACGTTGAAAATTATTGGTTCGATTTGGCGAAAATCGGAAATTTCGGTGTGACTAGGCTTATATTCCGATTTGTCCCCTGCAGTGCCGCGAGGAAAGGATGGGCCCCATGAGCTTCATGACGTTGCCACCGGAGATCAATTCGTTCCTGATGTATTCGGGTGCGGGGTCGAGTCCGATGTTGGAGGCGGCCGCGGCCTGGGACGGGCTGGCCTCCGAGCTTGGGTCGGCGGCCTCATCGTTTAGCTCGGTGACGTCGAATCTGACGGGTCAGGCCTGGCAGGGCGCGGCGTCGCAGGCGATGGTGGCCGCGGCGACTCCGTATTCGGGGTGGCTGAATGCGGCGGCGGCGCAGGCGTCCGGGGCGGCTGGGCAGGCCCGCGCGGTGGTCAGCGCGTTCGAGGCGGCAGTGGCGTCGACGGTGCACCCGACGTTGGTGCAGCTCAACCGTAATTCGTTCGTGCAGTTGGTGCTGTCGAACATATTCGGTCAGAACGCGCCGGCGATTGCGGCGGCGGAGTCTGACTACGAGGAGATGTGGGCCCAGGATGTGGGGGCGATGGTGGGCTACCACGGTGGCGTCTCGGCCGCGGCCACACAGTTGACGCCGGCGGCGATTCCCTGAGTCAGATGCTGCAGGGTCTGCCGAACATGGGCAACGGCAACATCGGCAGCGCCAACATCGGCATCGGCAACATCGGCCTGGCCAACATCGGCAACGGCAACACTCGGCAATAACAACTTGGGTAACGGCAACACCGGCAAGTTCAACCTCGGCAACGGCGACATTGGCAACAAAAACGTCGGGTTCGGCAACTTTGGCGACAAGAACCTCGGCAGCGGCAACATCGGCTACTACAACTTCGGCTTCGGGAACACCAACACCGGCGCGTACCAACGGCTTCAACCTCGGTTTCGGCAACACCGGCAGCAACAACACCGGCTTCGGCAACTTCGGCGCCGGGAACTCCGGCGGCGGCAACTCCGGCACCGGCAACCAGGGTTTCGGCAACACCGGTAACTACAACATGGGCTTCGGGCTGACCGGCAACCACCAGATCGGCATCGGCGATACGTACTACAACACGGCGACCGGCCAGTTCGTTGCCGGCGGGCTGAACTCGGGCACCGGCAACGTCGGCTTCGGGAACTCCGGCACCAACAACGTCGGCTTCTTCAACTCCGGCAGCGGCAACACCGGCATCTTCAACTCGGGCATCAACACCATCACCGGCGGCATGAACAACCTTGGCATCGGCGAATCGGGCACCGGCAACATCGGCTTCGGGAACTCCGGACAAGGAAACTTCGGCTCGGGGAACTCGGGCACATTGAACACCGGCTGGGGGAACACGGGCGCCGACAACACGGGCATGGGGAACTCGGGCGGCCTGAACACCGGCCTCGTTCAATTCGGGCTACCGTGCAACACGGGCAACGGGAACTCGGGCAGCATGAACACGGGCTTCTGGAATTCGGGCCAAGTCGAACACGGGCTTCGGGAACGCGGGCAGCTTCAACACGGGCAGCGGTGTCCATCACCACTCCGGCCGGCGCCACCAGCTCGGGCTTCTACAACACGGGCGCGGATGTGTCGGGCTTCGACAACACGGCCAGCGGCGCTAACGCCTCCGGCGGCGCCTTTCGCCAATGCGAGTTCAACGGCGACATCTCGGGCTTCAACAACACGGCCCACGGCGCGAACGTGACCAGCGGCTATGTTCGCTAACGTTTCGATCGCCGGCGGTATGTCGGGCTTCGACAACGTCGCCAGCGGCGCTACCGGCGTCACGGAATCCGTTGGGCCTGTCTCACTTGGGATTCGCTGACAACGGCAGCATCTCGGGCTTCTTCAACAACGGCGTCACGGCCGCCATTGACGGCTTCCCGGCGGGCGCCTTGAGCGGCCTTGGCTCGGGGCTGTCCAACCACAACACCGGTTTCTCGGGCATATTCGACATCGACAAGTTGGCGTCCTCGTAACCGGTCAGCTCCCTTGCGCTGGCTGGACACCGGAATCACCTCTCCGGTCAGGTAACTGGGTAGTCGCCGGCCAAAGCGCGATGCTCGGGGTCGAGTGCACTGCAACGGGTTAACGCCATCGCGCCCGCCTTGGCCGCCGCATAGTGCGACTGCAAGCGCTGCGCTCGCCAGCACAACAGACTGGCGTTGTTGACGATCCACCCTGCCGTGCCGCCAGACCGTAAGCGGTTCGGCGAAGCCAAGTGTGAAATGCATGTGTCGCCAACCTTCGGGTTCGCTGAAATTGAAACCCCCCGCCGGTAAACGGTTTAAGGTCCTTGTTGCCTTTGTAATCGGGCTGGGAGAAGGACGGGTCTGATGAGCTTTATGACGTTGCCGCCGGAGATCAATTCGCTGCGGATGTTTTCGGGTGCGGGGTCTGCCCCGATGTTGGAGGCGGCGGCGGCCTGGGAGGGGCTGGCGTCGGAGTTGGGGTCGGCGGCGTCGTCGTTCGGGTCGGTGACGTCGAATCTGGCGGGTCAGGCCTGGCAGGGTCCGGCGTCGCAGGCGATGGTGGCCGCGGCCGCTCCGTACACGGGGTGGCTGAATCAGGCGGCGGCTCAGGCGGCGGGCGCGGCGGGGCAGGCGCGTGCGGTGGTCAGTGCGTTCGAGGCGGCGCAGGCGGCGACGATTCAGCCGATCATGGTGGCGCTCAACCGGAATTCGTTCGTGCAGATGGTGATGTCGAACTGGTTCGGGCTGAACGCCCCGGCGATCGCCCAACTGGAGTCCGAGTACGAGGCGATGTGGGCCCAGGACGTGTCGGCGATGGGCGGGTATCACGCCGGGGTGTCGGCGGCGGCCGCGCAGTTGACGCCGGTGCAGAGCCTGCAGCAGACGCTGGCGGGTCTGCCCGGATCGCTTACCGGTCAAGTGAATAACGCGGCCGCCTACGTCGGACTCAACTTGGGGCTGGGCAACCAGGGCACCTTCAACCTGGGCAACGGAAACATCGGCATGTACAACGTCGGCAGCGGGAATACCGGCAGCAACAACATCGGCGGCGGCAACGGCAGTGGCGCTCTTACGAGCAACGGCAACGTCGGCAGCGGGAACAACGGCAGCAACAACATCGGCAGCGGAAACATCGGCATCAACAACATCGGCTTCGGTAACACCGGCAACCCCAGCAGTGCCACTCCGAACTACAACGTCGGCGTGGGTAATAACGGCACCAACAACTTTGGCTTAGGAAACTTCGGCACTGGCAACGTCGGCGGCGGGAACTCCGGCAACTACAACGTCGGCGGAGGCAACACCGGCAACAACAACGTGGGCTTCGGGCTTACCGGAAACAACGAGATCGGTATCGGCGGTACCTACTACAACACGGCAACCGGTCAGTTCGTTGCGGGAGGGCTGAATTCGGGCAGCGGCAACATCGGCTTCGGCAACTCCGGCAGCAACAACATCGGTTTCTTCAACTCCGGCGACGGCAACGCCGGCATCTTCAACACGAGCGTCACGACGCAAGGCAGCCTCCCCAACCTCGGCATCGGGAACGCCGGCGCGGGCAACATCGGATTCGGGAACTCGGGAACCGGAAACTTCGGCTTCGGAAACTCGGGCCTTTTGGACACCGGCTTCTTCAACTCGGGGCAGCTGGATACCGGCTTCGGGAACGGCGGTGGCAACGTGGGTGCGGGCGGCAACACGGGCTTCTGGAATTCGGGCTACACGAATACGGGCTGGGGGAACTCCGGGAACGTCAACACCGGGTTCGGGAATTCGGGCGACACGAACACCGGGTTCGGGTCCATCAGCAACACCGGAGCGACTACCTCCGGCTATGGCAACACCGGCACCGACGTTTCGGGCTTCTTCAACTCCGCGAACGGTGGCGTAGCGTCCGGCTTCATCTCGGGCATCGGGAACACCGCCAGCGGTGGCTCTTTGGAGAATGGCTTAATCTCAGGCTTCTTCAATACTGGGGTTCCCGGGACGACCCCGTGGATTGCCGGCCTTGACACGGGTTTGTCCAACACGGGAAGTGCATTGTCGGGCTTGTTTAATATCACCGAGCTTTTAAGCCAGCTGTAGCAACCGATCGACTCACTTGGAGCGCTTCGCCCCCCGCGCTCGGGTGCGTTGCGGGCGCGTATGGCGAGGAAATGGTGGTCGCAAGCCCGCAGCCGGATTGTGGCGAATAAACGACGCCGCAGTGAAATGTCGGTGGCGTTAGCCGCTCGCTCTGCTGAAAGGTGAGACGCTGCGTCGGTCGCGGTCTACAGTCCGTGATGCTTCTGTAGTCGGGCTAGGAGAAGGACGGTACTGATGAGCTTCATGACCTTGCCGCCGGAGTTCAACTCGCTGCGGATCTTTTCTGGCGCGGGGTCGGCGCCGTTGTTGGACGCGGCGGCGGCCTGGGACGGGTTGGCCTCGGAGCTGGGAAGCGCGGCGTCGTCGTTTTCGTCAGTGACATCGGGGCTCGCCGGTCAGGCGTGGCAGGGCCCGGCATCGCAGGCGATGACGGCCGCGGCCGCCCCGTACGCAGGCTGGCTCAGCCAGGCGGCGGCGCAGGCGTCCGGCGCGGCCGGGCAGGCCCGGGCGGTGGTCAGTGCCTTCGAGGCGGCGCTATCGGCCACGGTGCACCCGGCCCAGGTGGCTCTCAACCGTAATTCGTTCGTGCAGTTGGTGTTGTCAAACCTGTTTGGGCAGAACGCCCCGGCGATCGCCGCAGTGGAGGGCGAGTACGAGCAGTTCTGGGCCCAGGACGTGGCTGCGATGGCGGGGTATCACACCGGGGCGTCCGCGGCGGCCGCGCAATTGGTGCCGGCGCAGGGTTTGCAGGAAGCGCTGCAGGGTCTGCCGAGCTTGGGCATCGGCAACATCGGCAGCGCCAACTTGGGCTTCGGCAACAATGGCATCGGCAACCTGGGCAACGGCAACCTGGGCAACTTGAACATTGGCGGCGGCAACCTCGGCACCCAGAACATTGGCAGCGGCAACCTCGGCAGTTTCAACATTGGCGGCGGGAACTTCAACAACAACAACATCGGCTTCGGAAACCACAATACCGGCGGTACCACGGGCTTTAATTTCGGCTTCGGCAACACCGGCACCAATAACACCGGCTTCGGCAACTCCGGCTCCGGAAACACCGGCGGCGGTAACACCGGCACCGGAAACGTCGGTTTCGGCAACAACGGCAAATACGACGTCGGCTTCGGACTCACCGGCAACCACGAACTCGGTTTCGGCGGTACCTATACCAACCTGTTAACCGGCCAGAACATTCTCGGCGGGCCGAACTCGGGCAGCGGCAACATCGGTTTCGGGAACTCGGGCACCAACAACATCGGCCTCTTCAACTCCGGCAACGGCAACAGCGGCATCTTCAACTCTGGCAGCAATACCTTCCTTACAGGCCAGGCCAACAACCTTGGCATCGGCAACTCGGGCGCCGGCGACTTCGGGCTTGGAAATTCGGGCACTTTAGACTGGGGCTTCGGCAACTCGGGCACCGGAGACACCGGCCCGGCCAATGCCGGGAAGTGGAACACGGGCTTCGGGAACGCGGGCAACTTCAACACAGGGCACTGGGATTCGGGCAACGTAAACACCGGCGGCGGGAATTCGGGCAACGTCAACACGGGCTTCTGGAACTCGGGTACCGCGAACACCGGCTTCGGCGGCGTCTCGGCCACCGGCCAGCCCAATTCGGGCCTCTACAACACCGGTGTCGGCGATTCGGGCTTCTACAACACCGGCGACGAGATTTCAGGCGTCCAGAATATCGCCAGCGGCGGCAGTCACTTCAACGGCGGCATTTCGGGAGCCCTGAACACCGGCGTCCCTGGGCCGATCCCTAGCACCAAATCCGAATCCGGCCTCATTTCGGGGTTGCTCAACACGGGCACCTTCATATCGGGCATTGACAACCTGCTCGCGTACAGCTGATGCCGGAATTCCGGTCCGACCGGAGCCGCCTGCCCGGCGCGATTGGACATAGGAGATGCTGGTTGGAGGCCCGCGAGGCCTTTGACGCCGGTTCCGGTTAAGGCGTTCGCGGGTAACCTCGGTGGCATGACCGTGAGAATTCCGCTACGCCGCGGACTGCACGGGTTGATCGCCGGCGGTCTGCTCAGCGCTGCCGCCTCGGTCGCCGTCACATTGCCGCCGGCGAACGCCGATCCCGGCCAGCAGTGCACTACGACCGTCGGCCAATCGGCCTCGCAAACCGTCCAGTCGTATCTGGACCGGCATCCCGACGTCAGGCAGCGGCTGACCGCCGAATCGCAGGCGGAGGGTGGCGGCAACAACGTGATCGACTACCTCAACCGGCATCCCGACGTGCGGCAGCACCTGATCGACCTGGCCAACACGTGCACGTCGTAGCGAGTGCTCCTCGTCCTGGCATGGCGGGGCGGACACGCGGGAATGTTCGCCATTGACTCAAAATGAGAACACGTTCTAGCGTCTAGGCGTGTCCTCTCATCCCTTTTCTGGTCCCCTCACCGACGCGATCGCCGAGTCCGAGAAGTTGGTGGCCGAAGCTCCGCACATCGAGACCGAAGCCGATCTGCTCGAAGGGCTGCAGTACCTGGCGGGTTGCATCGCCGCCTGCATGCATTTGGCTTTCGACTACGAGCGCGATCACCCTTTCCTGCAGTCGGGTACCGGGCCGTTCACGAAGATGGGCCTGGACAACCCCGACACCCTCTACTTCGGCACCCGGGTGCACGCGGACCGCGACTACGTGGTCACCGGCAGGAGGGGCACGACGACCGACCTGAGTTTTCAGCTGCTCGGCGGCGAGTACACCGACGACAATGTGCCCGCCAGCCAGGCCGCGTTCGACGACCGTGAACTCGAGATTGCCACGGACGGCAGCTTCGAATGGCGGGTGCGACCGACCAGCCCGGGTCAATTGGTGATCCGCGAGGTGTACGGCGACTGGTCGGCGCAGCGGGGCACGCTCGCGATATCACGGCTCGACACCGCGGGCACCGCCCCGCCGCCGCTCACCCGCGAGATGATCGAAAAGCGTTACGCCACAGCCGGAAAGCAGCTCGTGAATCGGGTGAAAACGTGGTTGCAGTTCCCGCAGTGGTTCTACTTCGACATCCCGGTCAACACCATGGTTGCGCCCCGGCTGACCCCGGGCGGCCTGGCGACCCAGTACTCGTCGGCCGGTCATTTCGACCTGCGGCCCGATCAGGCGCTGGTCATCACCATCCCGGTCTCCGACGCGCCCTACCTCGGCTTCCAGCTCGGCAGTCTGTGGTACATCTCCCTGGACTACATCAACCACCAGACCTCGCTGAACAACACGCAGGCCCAACAGGATCCGGACGGCAAGGTGCGCATCGTCGTCGCCGACCAGAATCCGGGGGTGACCAACTGGGTGGAAACGCTCGGCCACCGGCGCGGGTTCCTGCAGTTTCGCTGGCAGCGGGTGTCGCGTCAACTGACCGACGCGGACGGGCCGACCGTCGAACTGGTGGACCTCGACGCGGTACCGACCAAGCTGCCCTATTTCGAGCACAACAAAATTTCCGACGACCAATGGCGTGCGCGAATCGCGCTGCGCCAGAAACAGATTGCGGCAAGGATGCTCGGGTGACGGACATGCTCAGGGACAAGGTGGTCGTCATCAGTGGCGTCGGACCGGGGCTCGGTACCACGTTGGCGCATCGTTGTGCACGCGATGGTGCCGACCTGGTGCTGGCGGCCCGTACGGTCGAGCGATTGGACGAGCTCGCCAAGCAGCTCAACGACACCAGGCACCAGGCCCTGGCGGTGCGCACCGACATCACCGACGACGACGAGGTGGGTTACCTCGTCGAGACCACCATGGCCACCTACGGCAAGGTCGACGTGCTGATCAACAACGCGTTCCGGGTGCCGTCGATGAAGCCGTTGGCGGGCACCAGCTTTCAGCACATCCGCGACGCCATCGAGCTGAGCGCGCTCGGCGCGTTGCGGCTCATCCAGGCCTTCACCCCGGCGCTGGAGGCATCGCACGGATCGATCGTCAACGTCAACTCCATGGTGCTGCGCCACTCGCAGGCCAAGTACGGCGCCTACAAGATGGCCAAGTCCGCCCTGCTGGCCATGTCGCAGTCGCTGGCCACCGAGCTGGGAGAGAAGGGCATCCGCGTCAACTCCGTTGCCCCGGGCTATATCTGGGGGGACACGTTGCAGGCCTACTTCGAGCACCAGGCCGGCAAGTACGGCACCACGGTGGACCAGATCTACCAGGCCACCGCAGCGAACTCCGACCTCAAGCGCCTGCCCACCGAGGACGAAGTGGCGTCGGCGATAATGTTCCTGGCCAGTGACCTGTCCAGCGGCATCACCGGGCAGACCCTTGACGTCAACTGTGGGGAGTATCACGTCTGATGACCGATCGAACCGATGTCGGCACGGTCGACGAGCTGCGTGCGTCGGCCGCCAAGCTCGTCGGGCTCGACGACTTCGGTGCTGACGACGACAACTACGTCGAAGCGCTGGAGGTGCTGCTGGATTCCTACCGGCGCGAGGCCGGCCTTACGGTGTTGGGCAGCAAGATGAACCGGTTCTTCCTGCGCGGGGCGCTGGTGGCCCGGCTGCTGTCCGAATCCGCGTGGAAGCAGTACCCGCAGCACGCAGACGTCGTGATCGAGCGGCCGATCTTCGTCACCGGGCTGGTGCGCACCGGCACCACGGCGCTGCACCGGCTACTCGGCGCCGACCCCGCGCACCAGGGCCTGCACTTGTGGCTGGCCGAGTTTCCGCAGCCGCGTCCACCGCGCGAAACGTGGGAATCCAACCCGTTTTACAGCCAGCTCGACGCGCAGTTCACCCGGCACCATCAGGAGAACCCGGACTACACCGGCCTGCATTTCATGGCTGCATACGAGCTGGAGGAGTGCTGGCAGCTGCTGCGACAGTCGCTGCATTCGGTGTCATACGAAACGCTGGCGCACCTGCCCACCTACGCGCAATGGTTGTCCCGCCAGGACTGGACGCCCTCGTATCGTCGGCACCGCGAGAACCTTCAGCTGATCGGGCTGAACGACGCCGACAAGCGGTGGGTGCTGAAGAACCCCAGCCATCTGTTCGCGCTCGATGCGCTGATGGCGACCTACCCCGACGCGCTGGTGATTCAGACCCATCGGCCGGTCGAGACGATCATGGCCTCGATGTGTTCCCTGGCGCAGCACACCACCGAAGGCTGGTCCACGACGTTCGCGGGCGCCCAAATCGGCGCCGACGCAATGGAAACCTGGTCACGCGGCTTGGAGCGCTTCAACACCGCCCGCGCCAAATATGACCCGGCGCAGTTCTACGACGCGAACTACCGGGATCTGGTCGCCGATCCGATGGGCCTGGTCGCCGACATCTACCGCCACTTCGGCCTGACGCTGACCGACGAGGCGCGAAAAGCCATGACGGACAGCGATGCCGAAAGCAAAACCGGTGCGCGCGCGCCGAAGCACACGTACTCGCTGGCCGATTACGGGTTGACGGTCGAGGCGGTCAAGGAGCGGTTCGCCGGGCTCTGACGCCTGCCCGGACTGCCGGTCACCGATCACAGTAGCCACAGCAGTCCCTGCGCCGAGGTGGTGCACGAACTGCCCGCCTCTGAGCGACAGTCGGTCAACGGGATCGGAGTAGCTTGGTCGCACCGAATTTGTCGCTCGGAGGCGGGCACAACGGACATCCCTTCCCGGCAGAGGCCAATGTGGCTGATGGGACGGGATTCTCGCGGGCGTCGGGCTCAATCCGGAGGGAAGCGCTCCAAAACACCCTCCGCGATCGCGTGCTCGATGCTGTCGGCCAGTTTGGGGCATGCGCGCGATCGCGCGGGATTCCCACCGGACTCGCGAATTTCGGCGAAGAATGCACAACGTTGCGACGCCTCCATGTTCCACTGCACCGCGGTGTGCCCCGGCCCCAGCCTCCTGACGGAGACGGTGACGTGGCAGAACCGGCAGTCCACCGGCTGCAGGCCCGAGGTGAGGTAGCGCTCACGGTCGGCCCGGGTGGCTTCGGCCACCGCGGCCGCGCGTACCGGATCGTCGGCGAAACTCCGTGATTTAGACCATGATCGAGGTACCGGGCCACCATTTTCGCCGGCAGGCGGGTGGTGGTGATCGTCGTGATCACCATGCAAGAGCAGCATCGACCGGGCGAGTCGATCGACGTCGGGGACCGCCGGGTGGTCCCCCCCTGGGTTTGCCGGGCTCACGTCGGTCAGTGCTGCTCGGCGGGCACGTCGCCGGAAACCGGTGCGGCCGCAGCGGATTCCCTCACCTTCATGTTCTCCGCGACCTCGGCATTCCAGTACTCGTTGGCGCGGGTGGTGTCGACCTCGACCTCGAAACGCTCCACCATCTCCGGGGTGATGTCGGCGACGTCGACGTAGAACTGCTGATACCAGCGGCGCATCTGGTAGACCGCGCCGTCCTCCTCGACCAGCAGCGGATTTTCGATCCGGGTCTTGTGCTTCCAGATCTCGACATCTTGCAGAAAGCCCTTGCTGACGCCTTCGGTGAACGTCTTGGACAGCTTGTCGACCATCTTGTCGTCGATGCCCTTGGGCTTCTCCACGATGACGCCCCACTGCAGCACGAACGAGTCCTGCGTGACCGGGTAGTGGCAGTTGATCAGGATCGACTCGGCCTTGTAGCCGCTGTAGCTGTTGTGCAGCCAGTTGATCATGAAGGACGGGCCGAAGTAGGACGCCTCCGAATCCAGGTGCGCGTCGCCGTAGGCGGTCCCCAGGTCGTCCACGTCGGGCCGGCCCACGTTGTGCAGGTACTGCGAGGCGATGTGGCCCTCGAATACGTTCTTGAAGTACGTCGGCAAACCGAGATGGATGTAGTAGAAGTGCGCCATGTCGGTGACGTTGTCGATGATGTCGCGGCAGTTGGATCCCTCGATGAGGATGCGGTTCCACCGCCACTCGGTCCAGTCGTCGCCGGCGGCCTCGGGAATGTCCGGGATCCTGACCTTGGGGTCCGGGGGATTGCCTTCGTGGTCGTGCCAGACGAACAGCAGTCCGCCGCGGACGTCCGTCGTCCACGCTCGGGTGCGCGCGGTTTTGGGCGTGCGCTTGGCGTACGGCACCAATTTGCAGCGGCCGTCACCGTTCCAGCGCCAGTCGTGGAACGGGCAGGCGACCTCGTCGCCCTTGAGGATGCCCTGGCTCAGGTCGCCGCCCATGTGGCGGCAGTAGGAGTCGAGGACCTTGATGTCGCCCTTGGAATCGGCGAAAACCACCAGCTTGGTGCCGAACGCCTCGACTCCGTGCGGCTTGCCGTCCAGGAAGTCCTTTGCGACGCCCAGGCAGTGCCAGCCGCGGGCATATCTGTTCGGCAAGGTGCCGGAATCGATCTCCCGGACGCCGACTGCAGTGGTGTCGGTAGTCACCTGTCACCTCCAATTATTGGCCTCTAACTAGAACACGTTACAGTTTTGCGGGCGGCATGCGCAATGACGGGCGGGTCTGGCCATGTGAGATTTGCACGGCGGGTATATGTAAGCGATGCCGTTTTTCGCTTTCGAGGGTCGGTCGCCGCGGGTTGATCCCACGGCGTTTGTGGCCCCGACCGCCACCCTGATCGGCGATGTCGTCGTCGAAGCGGGGGCCTCGGTCTGGTTCAACGCCGTGCTGCGGGGCGATTATGGGCCCATCGTGGTGCGGGAGGGCGCCAACGTGCAGGACGGGTCGGTGTTGCACGCCCCGCCCGGTATCCCGGTCGACATCGGTCCGGGTGCGACCGTCGCGCATCTGTGTGTCATCCACGGGGTCCACGTGGGGTCCGAGGCGCTGATCGCCAACCACGCCACCGTCCTCGACGGCGCGGTGATCGGTGCGCGCAGCATGATCGCCGCCCACTCGCTGGTGACGGCCGGAACCCAGATACCGGCCGGGGTGCTCGCGGTGGGCGCACCGGCTCAGGTGAAGGGTCCCATCGCCGGAACCGGCGCCGAGATGTGGGTCAATCTCAACCCGCAGGCCTACCGCGACCTGGCTCAGCGGCATATCGCCGGGCTCGAGCCGATCTAGACCTTGCGGGTGTTCGCCGCCGCGCGGTCCATCTCCCAGTACGCGCGCAGCGCAACCATCTTGCCCTCGTCGTTGGCCTTGTAGGTGAAGACACCTTCGGCGGTGGTCTGGTAGTCGCCCGTGGTGATGAGGATATGCCCGACGTTGGCCTCCTCGTTGCCGCACTGGAAGGTGTCGCGGAAGAAGAACTCGATCTTGGTGGTTGGCGCGATGGCGAGGTCCCAAAACGCCGAGATCGCGGCGCGGCCCCGGTGCCCTTTGCCTTCCGGGTCGAAGGCCGACGGCCCAATGGGGTCCTCGACGATGGCGTCGTCGGCGAACACCGCCAACCACGCCTCTTTGTCACGGGCCATGACCGCTTCCCGCGATCGGCGGCCGGCCTCGTGGGCGGGATGCTTGGTCTTGGCCCGAGCCTCGGTCATGTTGCGGCCTTTTCGGGTTTGTCGCTGCTGACCACCCACATGGAGTAGTATTGCGACCCGCCGCCATAGGCGTGCCCCAACGCTTTTCGCGCGCCGGGGACCTGATGATCCCCGCCTTTGCCCATCACCTGGATCGCGGCCTCCGCGAAGCGAATCAGTCCGGAGGCGCCGATCGGGTTCGACGAGAGCACGCCGCCCGACGGGTTCACCGGCAGGCGGCCGCCGATCTTGGTCTCGCCCGCTTCGGTGAGTTTCCAGCCCTCGCCCTCGGCGGCAAATCCGAGATTCTCCAACCACATCGGCTCGAACCAGGAGAAAGGCACGTAGATTTCGGCGGCGTCGATCTCGTCGATGGGGCTCTTGATGCCTGCCGCCTTCCACAGCGCGGCGGCCGCATCACGGCCGGCCTGCGGGCTGACCTGGTCGCGCCCGGCGAACGCGAGTGGCTCGGTGCGCAACGCCGTGGCATGGATCCACGCCACCGGATGTCCCTGCGCCACTCGGGCATCCGCGATCTCCTCGTTGCCGATCACCACCGCGCAGGCCCCGTCGGACGACGGGCACGTCTCGTCGTAGCGGATCGGGTCCCACAGCATGGGCGACGCCATCACCTTCTCCAGCGTGATGTCGGGCTGGTGCAGGTGCGCCAACGGGTTGCGGCTGCCGTTGAGCCGGTCCTTGACGGCCACCATGGCGCCGATGTTGCTCGGTGCGCCCGAACGGCGGATGTAGGCCCGCACGTGCGGGGCGAAATACCCGCCGGCCCCGGCGCCCACCGGCTTGATGAAGGGAATCGGAATCGACAACGCCCACATGGCGTTTGACTCGGATTGCTTTTCCCAGGCCATCGCCAGCACACGCCGGTACTTGCCCGACTGCACCAGGCTGGCGGCCACCACCGCGGTCGATCCGCCGACCGAGCCCGCCGTGTGCACCCGGATCAGCGGCTTGCCCGTGGCGCCCATGGCGTCGGCCATGAACAGCTCGGGCATCATGACGCCCTCGAAGAAGTCGGGAGCCTTGCCGACCACGACGGCGTCGATGTCGTCGAAGGTGGAGTCGGAATCGGCCAACGCCCGGTCGATCGCCTCGCGCACCAGGCCGTTCATCGAAACGTCTTGGCGCTTCGCCACATACTTGGTCTGCCCGGTACCAAGTACCGCGGCAAGGTTTGCCCCTGCTCCGGCCATCAGTTCTTCCCTTCCATGACCGCGACCAAATTCTGTTGCAGCGCAGGCCCGCTGGTGGCGTGCGCCAGCACCCGTTCGGCCGAGCCGTTCCAGATGTGTTGCGCCGCAAACCCGATGCGCTCCAGACCGGCGACGAACATGGGATTGGCGGCCAGCGCGCCGCCGGACGGATTGATCTTCGTCGCCCCCGGCAAATTCATGGCTTCCGCCAGGATGAGGTGCTGGTGGGTGAACGGTGCACAGATCTCGGCCACGTCGAGTTTGTCGGTTCTGCCTCCCGTGGCCGCCTTGGCCGCGGCGCGGTCGATGGCGACTCGGTGAGGTCGCGCACGCCCAGTGATTGGGACTCGATGCGGTGTTCGAAATCCGGCGATCCAGGCGGGGTTTTCGCGCAACTCGCGCGCCCTCCCGTCGGCCGCCAGCACGATCGCGGCGGCGCCATCGGTGATCGGGGCGATGTCGTGGCGCCGCAGCGGGTCGGCGAAAAACGGGCGGTTCAAGCAATTCCTCGAGGCTGATCGCCGGCTCCACCGAGTCCACCCGGCGGGCGGCCGCGAAGGAATCGAGGGCCACTCGCGCCATCTGCTCATAGCTCCACTTGTCGGAGTCGAGCCCGACCCGGGCTTGTAGCGCCGCCATCGACACCGAGTCCGGCCACAGCGGCGCCACGGTGTAGGGGTCGGTTTGCCGCGACAGGATGCGGCGCAAGACCCCGGCCGACGACTTCCCGAAGCCGTAGACCAGCGCGGTGTCGACCTCGCCGGTCAGGATCTTGATGTAGGCCTCGTAGAGGGCCCACGCGGCGTCCATCTCGACGTGTGATTCGTTGATCGGCGGAACGGCGCCGATCGAGTCGATCGCCGAGATGAACGAAAATGCGCGCCCGGCAAGGTAATCCGACGAACCGGAACACCAAAAGCCGATGTCGGCCTTGGTGATGCCGAGGTCGTCGTAAAGCTGGGCGAAGCACGGCATCAACATTTCGACGCCGTTGGTGGTGCCGTCGGTGCGGCGTACGTGTGGGGCGTGGGCAAAGCCGACAACCGCAACGTTGCGAGCGCTCATTTGCAGGTAAGCCCTTTACAGGTGGTGCTTGTAGGTGTCGTACTCGGCGTCGGGTTCCCCGGTGGGCCGGAAGTACTCGATGTTGTCGATGCCAAACCCCCACTCCTCGCGGGGTTTCCACACCGCCTCCACGCGCATCCCCATCCGCACCTCGTTTACGTCGACGTCGGCGACCAGATGCAGGAACGGGATGTCGGCTCCATCGAGCAGCACGTAGGCCGCCACGTACGGCGGCTTGATGCGCTGGCCCTGGAACGGGATGTTGATGATCGCGAACGTCGTCACCGTGCCCTTGTCGGGCAGTTCGACGAACTCGGTGGTCGGCTGGCCGGTGGCCGGATCGGCGCCATGCGGCGGGAAGTAGACCTTGCCACCCTTGCCGGTCCGCGCGCCCAGCAGCTTGCCCTCGGCGATGGCCCGCAGGTAGGCGCTCTCCTCGTGGGAGGCGGTGTGCTGAATCGTCAACGAGATCGGTGTGACGATCATGGTCACGGGATCGCGTTCTCCCGCGGCCGGTTCCGCCACCGGTTCGGCTTCCTCGCCCAACGCGAAATAGGCGATGTCGGTGATGGCGCCCACCGGCTCGTCGGCCCAGTGCACATGCACCCGGGCGCCGGTGCGGATCGCCTCGGGGCCGGCAGCTCCCACGTCTACCGCGTGCATCAGCAGGGTGTCGGCGCCGTCGAGCTTGATCAGCGCCCACGCGAACGGCCGGTCGAGCGGCTGGCCTTCCAGGGGCTCGGGTTGCCAACTCCACGACGCGACGGTGCCGACGGCCGACACCGGCACCATCTCGCCCAGTGGCTCGTAGGTCACCGGGTCATATTCCGCCGGCGGGACGTGCACGCGGCCATCCGATCCGCGCACGCCCAGGATGTGTCGGTCGCGCAGGGCGGTGAAGAACTTGCCGAGCGTGGGGCCCACCGAACGGGTGTAGTCGAAGGACAATGTCAGCGGCGCGGAGAGCGGCGGCTCGGGGTGATCGGTCAAGGTCGGGCTGCTTGAGCTGGCTGTCACGCCATCGAGTAGAACAGGTTCTAAGAACGGATTCAAATATTCGTCGGGATCGGGGCAGGCGGTCGGGAAAGGTATTGATCATGAAGCTGGGGTTGCAGTTGGGGTATTGGGGCGCTCAGCCGCCGCAGAACCATGGGGAACTCGTGACCGCCGCCGAGGAGGCCGGATTCGATGCCGTGTTCACCGCCGAGGCATGGGGCTCGGACGCCTACACACCGCTGGCCTGGTGGGGCTCGTCGACGCGTCGATTGCGGCTGGGCACGTCGGTGGTGCAGCTGTCCGCGCGCACCCCGACGGCATGCGCGATGGCCGCGCTGACGCTCGACCACCTCAGTAAGGGCCGGCACATCCTGGGGCTCGGCGTGTCGGGCCCGCAGGTGGTGGAGGGCTGGTACGGCCAGTCGTTTCCCAAGCCGCTGGCCCGCACTCGCGAGTACATCGACATCATCCGACAGGTGTGGGCCCGGGAGAAGCCGGTGACCAGCGCCGGGCCCCACTACCCGTTGCCATTGAAGGAGCGCGCCGGGGGACCGCCGGTGACGGGGCTGGGCAAGCCGCTCAAGCCGATCACCCATCCGCTGCGGGCCGACATCCCGATCATGCTGGGGGCCGAGGGGCCGAAGAACGTCGCGCTGGCCGCCGAGATCTGCGACGGCTGGCTGCCGATCTTCTACACCCCGCGAATGGCGGATACCTACAACGAATGGCTGGACGAAGGGTTCGCCCGGCCCGGCGCGCGCCGCAGCCGCGAGGACTTCGAGGTCTGCGCGACCGCCAACATCGTCATCACCGAGGACCGCAGCGCCGCCTTCGCAGCGATGAAACCCTATCTGGCTCTCTACATGGGTGGCATGGGCGCGGAGGACACCAACTTCCACGCCGACGTCTATCGCCGGATGGGCTACGCCGAGGTCGTCGACGACGTGACGAAACTCTTCCGCAGCAACCAGAAGGACAAGGCCGCGACGATCATCCCCGACGAGCTCGTCGACGACGCGGCGATCGTCGGCGACTTGGACTACGTGCGTAAGCAGATCAAGGTCTGGGAGGCAGCGGGGGTAACCATGATGGTGGTGTCCGGCCGCAGTACAGAGCAGGTCCGCGAGCTGGCTGAGCTTGTTTGACGTTGATCTGGTCCCTGCTTGCCACGGCATAGAACACGTTCTAGATTGACCGGATGACAGCCTCGCAGCACACCATCGCGGGCACGGTACTCACAATGCCGGTGCGGATCCGTGAGGCAAATCAGCACATGGCGATGTTCTCGGTCGACGCCGACGCGGCGCAGCGACTGATCGACTACAGCGGCCTGCAGGTCTGCCGTTACCTGCCCGGCCGCGCGATCGTGGTTCTGATGTTGATGCACTACATCGACGGCGACCTGGGTCAGTACTACGAATTCGGCACCAGCGTGATGGTCAACCCGCCGGGAGCTCTCTCTGAGTCCAAGCGGGGTGGCCTCAGCGCCCTGCAGTCGGCCGGCGCCTTCATCCACCACCTGCCCGTCGACCAGGAGTTCACGCTGGAAGCGGGAACCAAGATCTGGGGTTATCCGAAAGTTATGGCGGACTTCACCATTCGCGAGGGCCATCAGTTCGGCTTCGACTGCAGCGTAGACGGGCAATTGGTGATCGGTATGGATTTTCGCCGCGGCCTGCCGATTCGGCTGACCCCGCGCCACCAAGCGCAGCGCAGCTACTCGCACCGCGACGGTGTCACCCGCGAGACCGCCTTCGAGCACACGCTGGACGGTGTGCACACCCGATTCGGCGGGGTACGCGTCCGACTGGGCGATCACCCTTACGCGAAAGAGCTGGCGTCGCTGGGACTTCCGAAGCGCGCATTAATGTCCAGTTCAGCTGACCACGTGCAAATGACATTCGGTGATGCTCAGGAGATCTCATGACAGCGACGAGTTTAGAGACCAGGCCAGACGTCGATCTGACGGACGGCGCTTTCTACGCGGGTGATTCCCGGCCCGTCTACCGCTGGATGCGGGAGAACGAGCCGGTATTTCGGGACCGCAACGGGCTGGCCGCCGCGTCCACCTATCAGGCGGTGATCGAGGCCGAGCGCAAACCCGAGCTGTTCTCGAACGCCGGCGGCATCCGACCCGACCAGGACGGCGTCGAGATGATGATCGAGATGGACGATCCGCAACATCTGTTGCGCCGCAAGCTCGTCAACTCCGGCTTCACCCGCAAGCGCGTGAAAGACCAGGAGTCCAAGATCACGTCGCTGTGTGACACGCTGATCGACGCGGTATGCGAACGCGGCGAGTGTGACTTCGTCTGGGACCTCGCCGCGCCGCTGCCAATGGCGGTCATCGGCGACATGCTCGGCGTGCTTCCGGAGGAACGCAAGATGTTCCTCAAGTGGTCCGACGACCTGGTCGGCTTCTTGAGCAGCACTGCGAAGCAAGAGGATTTCCAGATCACCATGGATGCCTTCGCTGCCTACAGCGAATACATGATGAAGATGATCACGGATCGCAAGAAGGATCCGACCGACGATCTGGTCAGCGTCCTCGTCCACGCGGAGGTCGAAGGGTCACGCCTGGAGGACCACCAGATCGTCACCGAGGTCCTGCTGCTGCTGATCGGCGGCGACGAGACCACACGGCACACACTGTCCGGCGGGACGAGGCAGCTGCTGCTGCACCCCGATCAGCACCAGCGTCTGGTCAAAGACCTGAAGCTGCTGCCCAACGCGATCGAAGAGATGCTTCGCTGGACCTCGCCGGTGAAGAACATGGCGCGCACGATCACCGCCGACATCGAGTTTCACGGCACCCAGCTGCACCAGGGCGAGAAGATGATCCTGCTGTTCGAGTCGGCGAACTTCGACGAGAAGGTTTTCGAGGATCCGGAGAGCTTCGATATCGAGCGTTACCCGAACAACCACCTCGCGTTCGGCTTCGGGACGCACTTCTGCCTCGGCAACCAGCTCGCCCGACTGGAGATGTCGATCATGCAGTCCCGCCTGCTGAAGCGCCTTCCGGATATGCGGCTGGCGTCGGATGCGGACCTGCCGCTGCGGCCGGCGAACTTCGTGTCCGGCCTCGAGAAGATGCCGGTGGTGTTCACCCCCACAGCGCCGCTGCGCTGAGCACTTCGCGCCGAGCGTGTACTGACTGCGAGATTTAGGCAATTTTTTCGCGCTGAGTACACGTTCGGCGCCGCCGCGCCGCCGATACCCGAGCGATGACGGCGCCTTCGGTGTCCTCCGCCGTGACCCGAACGTCGAGCCAGCCCAACGCCGCGACGGCTTCCGCACGTCGAATGTCCTTGTTGAATTGTCTTCGATCGGTGCGGTGATGATCGCCGTCATATTCGACCGCTAGTTTGATGTCCTTCCAACCCATGTCGAGAAGCGCAATCAAGGCACCGCACTCGTCGTAAACGGGGATTTGGGTTTCTGGCGGCGGGAAACCCGCGCGGACTAGGAGAAGCCGCAGCCATGTCTCGCGGGGCGACTCGGCTCCTGAGTCGACGAGGGGTAGCGCGATGCGGGCACGCCTAATTCCGCGGCGTCCTCGGTAACGCTCGGCGAGTATTTCGACGTCAATTACCTTGAGATCCGTAGCGCGAGCCAGCGCGTCGATAGCTGCGACTGCCTTGCCGACAGGGTAGCGGCACGCGAGGTCGAGGGCGGTCCTCGCCGGCGTGGTTACCGGGATACCGGCGACGAGTGCCACCTCGTCCTCGCCAACCCCGTCCGACCACGTACGGATACCACCCGGCGGACGGCGATAGTCGTAGAGCAACTCCGCAGCTGCGCGATCGTCGATCCACTCGGCGCCGTGCAGCGCTGACGCGGACTGCCCAGCGATGACGCCGCGCCGACGTGACCACAACCATGCAGCACGGGCGCGGGATTGAGCGGTCAGCTCGGCGCCGGCCGAGACATACACGTCGGGGTGGATTGCGAGGAAGCGGCTGCGCAGCGCGTACGGCGTCACGATGCCGGATTCAACAGCCTCGCTACCGATGAACGGCTCCTCCATGGTAGGAGTGTGCCGGAGCGCTCCGACAAGAGCGCCGAACGTGTATCCACTGCGAGAAATCGACCGAAAACTCGCAATGAGTGCACGTTCGGCGCGAAGACTCAGCGGTTCTGGAAGTTGGGCTTGCGCTTCTCGGCGAACGCCCGCGGGCCTTCCTTGGCGTCGTCGGACAGGAACACCTTGATACCGATCTGGGTGTCGATCTTGAACGCCTCGTTCTCGTGCATGCCCTCGGTCTCGCGGATCGCCCGCAGTATCGCCTGCACGGCCAACGGGCCGTTGTTCTCGATGATCTCCGCGATCTCCAGCGCCTTCGACAGTGCCTGCCCGTCCGGCACGACGTGTCCGATCAGGCCCATCTCCTTGGCCTCGGCGGCGGTGATGTGGCGCCCGGTCAGCAGCAGGTCGCACGCCACCGTGTACGGAATCTGGCGCACCAGCCGCACGGCCGAGCCACCCATCGGGTAGAGGCTCCACTTCGCCTCCGAAATGCCGAACTTGGCGCTCTCGCCGGCGACGCGGATGTCGGTGCCCTGCAGGATCTCGGTGCCGCCGGCGATCGCGGGCCCCTCGACGGCCGCGATCAGCGGCTTGGTCAGCCGGCGGCCCTTGAGCAAGGCGTCGATTCGCGACGGGTCGTAGCTGCCGTCCTTGAACGACTCACCCGGTGGCTTCTTGGTTGCCGCCTTGAGGTCCATGCCCGCGCAGAAATAGCCACCGGCCCCGGTCAGGATGCAGCACCGGATGTCGGGATCGTTGTCGACGCGGTCCCAGGCCTCGACCATGATCTGCATCATTTCGGTGCTCAGTGCGTTGCGGGCGTGCGGCCGGTTCAACGTGACGATGAGGGTGTGACCGCGCTGCTCGACCAGCGCATGCGGTTCAGAGGGTCCCGACTCGTCGTTTGCTGAGGCTGCCGGGTGATCTGGAACCACGGCTACCGCCTTTCGGTCCACATTGGGGGTGAGCTTGTCAAGAAATGTAACACGTTCTAATTTGGTGGCCGTGGCCCTGAATATTGCCGACCTCGCTGAGCACGCTATCGACGCTGTGCCCGACCGTGTTGCCCTGATCTGCGGCGACGAGAAGCTGACCTACGCCGAACTGGAGGAGAAGGCCAACCGCCTGGCGCACTACCTTATCGATCAGGGCGTCAAGAAGGACGACAAGGTCGGGCTGTACTGCCGCAACCGCATCGAGATTGTCATCGCGATGCTGGGCATCGTCAAGGCGGGCGCCATCCTGGTCAACGTCAACTACCGCTATGTCGAGGACGAGCTTCGCTACCTGTTCGACAACTCCGACATGGTGGCCCTGGTCCACGAGCGCCAGTACGCCGACCGGGTGGCCAACGTGCTGCCCGACACCCCCAACGTCAAGACGATCCTCGTCATCGAGGACGGCTCGGATACTCCAGACAAGGACTACCAGCGCTACGGCGGCGTCGAGTTCTACTCGGCGATCGCGCAGGGCTCACCCGAGCGTGACTTCGGCGAGCGCAGCGCGGATGACATCTACCTGCTGTACACCGGCGGTACCACCGGCTTCCCGAAGGGCGTGATGTGGCGCCACGAGGACATCTACCGGGTGCTGCTCGGCGGAACCGACTTCGCGACAGGCGAATTCGTCAAGGACGAGTACGACCTGGCCAAGGGCGCCACCGCCAATCCGCCGATGATCCGCTACCCGATTCCGCCGATGATCCACGGCGCCACTCAGTCGGCCACCTGGATGTCGATCTTCTCGGGTCAAACCACCGTGCTGGCACCGGAATTCAACGCCGAAGAGGTGTGGTGCACGATTCACGAGCACAAGGTGAATCTGCTGTTCTTCACCGGTGACGCGATGGCCCGACCGTTGCTGGATGTGCTGGACAGAGAACACGATTACGACCTCTCGTCGCTGTTCCTGCTCGCCAGCACCGCCGCACTCTTCTCGCCGAGCATCAAGGAAAGGCTTCTCGAACTGTTGCCGAACCGCATCATCACCGACTCGATCGGTTCCTCGGAGACCGGCTTCGGCGGCACCAGCGTCGTCGCCAAGGACGCGCCGCAAAGTGGTGGTCCGCGAGTGACGATCGACCACCGCACCGTCGTCCTCGACGAGGACGGCAACGAGGTGAAGCCCGGTTCGGGCGTGCGCGGTCTCATCGCCAAGAAGGGCAACATCCCCGTCGGCTACTACAAGGACGAGAAGAAGACCGCCGAGACGTTCAAGACCATCAACGGCGTGCGCTACGCCATTCCCGGCGACTACGCGCTGGTCGAGGAGGACGGCACCGTCACCATGCTGGGCCGCGGTTCGGTGTCGATCAACAGCGGCGGCGAGAAGATCTACCCGGAAGAGGTCGAGGCGGCATTGAAGGGCCATCCCGACGTCTTCGACGCGCTGGTGGTCGGCGTGCCGGACCCCCGCTTCGGGCAGCAGGTGGCCGCGGTCGTAGCGCCGCGGGCGGGAGCCCGACCGTCCCTGGCGGAACTGGATCGCTTCGTGCGCTCGCACATCGCGGGATACAAAGTGCCGCGCAGCCTTTGGCTGGTCGACGAGGTAAAGCGTTCGCCCGCAGGCAAACCCGACTACCGGTGGGCCAAGGAGCAGACGGAAGCTCGCCCGGCCGACGACGTGCACACGAGCCAAGCAACCACCTGAGCCGCCGCGAGCTGCGTGGCCGACTTCGTCAAGCACCACCCGGGCGCCCCCACCGGCTACTTCGCCTGGGAAGCCGCAGGGTTGCGCTGGCTCTCCGGTGTCGACGGCGGCGTGCCCTGCGCGCGGGTTGTAGCGGTTGACGCGACGAGCCTGAGGCTGCGGCGGTTGGATTCGGTGACGCCGACCCGCGAGGCGGCGGATGCGTTTGGCGGCCAACTCGCCGTCACCCACGACGCGGGCGCCCCGGCGTTCGGCGCCGGTCCCGACGGCTGGGACGGGCCCGGGTTCTTCGGGCCGTTATCGCAGCCCCTGCCGATGTCGCTGACTCAGCACCGGCGGTGGGGCGAGTTCTACGCCGACGAGCGACTGGCCCCGATGGCCGAGCGTGCGGCACCGCGCCTCGACTCGTCCACCCGCGCCGCGATCGACTCCGTTGTGGCACGATGCCGCGCCGGCGACTTCGACGACGACGACCCCCCGGCCCGGCTGCACGGCGACCTGTGGAGCGGCAACGTGATGTGGACGCGCGACGGGGTGGTGCTGATCGACCCCGCCGCGCACGCCGGACACCGCGAGACCGACCTGGCGATGCTCGCGCTGTTCGGCTGCCCGCACTATGACGCCGTCCTCGATGGTTACCGGCGGGTACGACCGCTGAAACCGGACTGGCGCGACCGCGTCGGGCTGCACCAGCTCTTCCCGTTGCTGGCGCATGTGGTGCTGTTCGGCGCCGGCTACGCCCGGCAGACGCATGCCGCCGCCCGTTCCGCGCTGGCCCCCTAGGCATACAGTCGATCGCTATGACGATCGATGTGTGGATGCAGCATCCGACGGTGCGGTTTCTGCGCAGCGACATGCTGGCCTCGCTGCGGCGTTGGATTGGTGGGTCGATTCCGGACACTGAAATCCCGATCGAGGCCACCGTGGCGTCGATGGACGCCGCCGGCGTCGAACTGGGCTTCCTCAGCGGGTGGCGCGGTCCTTATGGCCAAGATCTGATCTCCAACGACGAGGTGGCCCAATGGATTAGCTCGCATCCGGACCGGTTTGCCGGCCTGGCTACCGTCGACCTGGACCGCCCGATGGAGGCGGTCCGAGAATTGCGGCGACGCGTCAGCGAAGGCTTCGTCGGTCTTCGGGTGGTGCCGTGGCTGTGGGATGCGCCGCCCACCGATCGACGCTACTACCCGCTGTTCGCCGAGTGCGTCCAGGCCGGGGTGCCGTTCTGCACCCAGGTCGGTCACACCGGCCCGCTGCGGCCCTCGGAGACCGGGCGGCCGATTCCCTACATCGACCAGGTGGCCCTCGATTTCCCGGAGCTGGTGATCGTGTGCGGGCACGTCGGCTACCCGTGGACCGAGGAGATGATCGCCGTCACCCGCAAGCACGAGAACGTCTACATCGACACGTCGGCCTATACCATCAAGCGGCTACCGCCGGAGCTCGTCCGGTTTATGAAAACCGGTACCGGGCAACGCAAAGTCCTTTTTGGCACCAACTACCCGATGATCGCCCCCGCGCACGCGCTGGAGGGCCTGGACGAACTCGGCCTAACCGATGAGGCGCGCCGGGACTTCCTGCACGGCAACGCCGCACGCGTTTTCAGACTGGAGGCAAACAGATGAACGGCGCCCAGGCCCTGATCAACACCCTCGTCGACGGCGGCGTCGACGTGTGCTTCGCCAACCCGGGCACGTCGGAGATGCACTTCGTGGCCGCGCTGGACACCGTTCCGCGGATGCGGGGCGTGCTGGCACTTTTCGAAGGGGTGGCCACCGGCGCGGCCGACGGTTATGCCCGCATCGCCGATCGGCCGGCCGCGGTGCTGCTGCACCTGGGCCCCGGTCTGGGCAACGGGCTGGCCAACCTGCACAACGCGCGCCGCGCGCGGGTGCCGATGGTGGTGGTCGTCGGCGACCACGCCACCTATCACAAAAAGTACGACGCCCCATTGGAATCCGACATCGACGCGGTGGCCGGCACCGTCTCGGGATGGATGCGCAGAACGGCCGACACCGCCGACGTCGGGGCCGACGCCGCCGAAGCGATCGCCGCCAGCCGGTCCGGCTCGTGCATTTCGACGCTGATCCTGCCCGCCGACGTGTCCTGGACCGACGGGGGGCAAACCGCCTCGACGGCGCCCGCGCAGCCCGCCGGTGCCGATCCGATGCCGGTGCCCGAGGTGCTGGAGGTGCTGCGATCCGGCGAACCCACGGTGATTCTGGTCGGTGGGGACGCCACCCGCGGGCCGGGGCTGACGGCGGCCGCGCGGATCGCCCAGGCCACCGGGGCCCGGTTGGTGTGCGAGACATTCCCGACGCGGCTGGAGCGCGGCGCGGGCATTCCCGCCATCGACCGGCTCGCGTACTTCGCCGAGGCCGCCACGGCCCAGCTGGACGGCGCCAAGCATCTCGTGCTGGCCGGCGCCAAGTCGCCGGTGTCGTTCTTCGCCTACCCCGGCATGCCCAGCGACCTGGTGCCGGCCGGCTGCGAGGTGCACGTGCTCGCCGGGCACAGCGGTGCCGCGGCCACGCTGATCGCGCTGGCCGACGAGGTAGCGCCCGGGACGCAGGCACCGGTGGCGGCCGCCTCGCGCCCGCAGCTGCCGACGGGTGCGCTGACGTCCGCGTCGGCGGCCCAGGCGATTGGTGCGCTCATGCCGGAAGGCGCGATCGTCGTCGACGAGTCGAACACCTCCGGCCTGTTGCTGCCGCAGGCCACCGCCGGGGCGCCGGCCCATGACTGGCTGACGCTGACCGGCGGGGCGATCGGCTGGGGCATTCCAGCGGCGGTGGGCGCCGCGGTGGCCGCCCCGGACCGCCCGGTGCTCTGCCTGGAATCCGACGGCTCGGCGATGTACACGATCTCGGGATTGTGGACCCAGGCGCGGGAGAACCTCAACGTGACCACCGTGCTCTACGACAACAGCGCCTACGATATCCTGCGGGTCGAGTTGCAGCGTGTCGGCGCCGGCTCCGCTCCTGGCCCCAAGGCGCTGGACCTGCTTGATTTGAGTCGTCCCACAATGGATTTCGTCAAGCTCGCCGAGGGAATGGGAGTTCCTGCGCGTCGCGTGCACACCGCCGAGGAGTTCACCGACGCCCTGCGCGGCGCCCTCGCCGAACCCGGACCGCACCTCATTGACGCCGTGGTGCCGTCACTGATGGGGTAGGTACCTCAGGTGTCAATGGTTGTGGTCCCGATACCGGTGTCTTCGTAGCTGACGTACACCGGGTACTGCTCGAAGGGCTCGTACCCGGTGTTCATGTCTCCACCGGAGGTAACCTCTGGGCTGTTCGTCGCGGTCGTCGTGTACGAGTACAGCAGCTGACCGTTGGTGGTGTAGACCGAAATGACTGTTCCCGGTGGCACGGTTCCGGAGCTCTGACCGGCCCCGAGCACCGATGACGGGATGCTTCCGTACACACCACCGGAATCGACAAACGTGGGGACGTTGGTTTGGAGAGGCCCGTTATTGATCCGTACGTCCACGTCTGTAATCGGCGTTCCGGTAACCGAGACACCGCTGCTGGGCAGTGGGTTGGGACCGAACTCCAGCTGGCCCGTGGATTCGTTGACGAGCACACCGTTGTTGAGCAGGCCCGGCAACGACTGCACCACGGTGCTGGTGCCCGGGTAGCCATCGTTGGGCCCAATACCCAAAACGCCGACTATGCCGGCGCCAGCGAAATAGTTCTCGAAAGCGCTATTCGAACTCGGGTTGATGATGCTCACGCTGGTCGGCGAGGTGACGATGCCATTCCCGAAACTCACCGTCGTCGAATACGTGGTGTAGCTGAGCGACGGCGAGCTGCCGTAACTGAGCGAACCCGAACCGATGGAGGAGCCGAGACCCGTTGTCGGGACCGTTCCCTGTCCAGGACAAGACCGGTGGATCCGGTGTCCACCAGCACGGGTACCGGCGTTCCGCCGTTGACGGAGACGTACACGATCGGCTCGGTGGTGTCATTCATGTACAGCTTGACGCTCGCGTTCGGGTCAGAGGTGCTGCCCAGGCCGGTCGCGGCGCCGCCGGCCTCACCGCTGGTGCCGGTGCTGCCGAGGACAGTGCCGGCCCCGCCGGTGCCGCCGGCGCCGTTGGTGCCGAACGTGCCGTCCGGGCCGCCACTGCCGCCGACGCCGCCGTCACCGCCGTCACCGCCGTTAGCGCCGGCGCCGCCGGCCCCGACGCTGCTGCCGCCGCCGGTGGGGCCACCGCCGCCAGGGGCTCCGGCGTTGGCGCCGGTGCCGCCGGTGCCGCCGGCGCCGCCGTAAGAGCCGGTGCCGGTGAATTGGGCGGTGCCGCCGCTACCGGCATTCCCGCCGCTGCCGCCTTGTCCACTGTCGCCACCGGTGCCGCCGCTAGCGCCGACGCCGCCGTTGCCGCCGTTGCCGCCGGTCGCCACCGGTGCCGCCGTTTCCGCCGTTGTCGCCTTGGGCGTTGTACGTGCCGCCGCTGGCGTCGCCGCCGGCGCCGCCGGTGCCACCGGTGCCGCCGTTGCCGCCTTGGCCGCCGTTGAAGCCGTTGTCGCCTTGCCCGCCGGTGCCACCGGAGCCGGCGGCTCCGCCAGTGCCGCCGGTGCCGCCGGTGCCGACGGGCCCACCCTCGCTGGCAGGCGCGGATTCGTCGCCGTTGCCGGGGGCGCCGCCCGCCCCGGCCGTCCCGCCGTTGCCGC
Organism: uncultured Actinomycetota bacterium; assembly: GCA_963785625.1. GTDB lineage: Bacteria > Actinomycetota > Actinomycetes > Mycobacteriales > Mycobacteriaceae > Mycobacterium. The sequence continues at coordinate 64,584 of CAWAWC010000009.1, forward strand.
CGGTGCCGCCCGCGCCGCCGACGCTGGCGCTGCCGGTGCTGCCGTTGCCGCCGGTGCCGCCGCCGCCGCCATTGCCGCCCGCACCGCCGTTGCCGTTGGATCCGAAATAGCCGTGCTGCCCTGGCTCTGTTGCTATTACCTGTTGGGCAGCCGCGCCGCCTTGACCGCCCTGACCGCCGGCGCCGCCAGTACCGCCGGTGTATCCGGGGTTGCCGCCGGCCGCGCCGTTGTCGCCGCCGCCGCCGGTGCCGCCTTGGCCGGCGGCGCCACCGGTGCCGCCGCTGCCGAACAAGGTGTGGTTGTCTTCGGCCTGTGTAACGCTGTAGCTTTCGCCGGGCTCGCCCCCGGCGCCACCGTTGCCGCCGGCGCCGCCGCTGCCGCCGCCGCCGCCGCCGCTGCTGCTGCCCGCGCCCCCGCTAGTGCCTTGGCCGCCGGCTGCCGCCCTGGCCGCCGTTGCCGCCGCTGCCGCCGGCCGGTGGCGGTGCTGGTGAGGTTGCCGGGGTTGCCGCCGGTGCCGCCGGCGCCGGCATCGCCGCCGTTGCCGCCGTTGCCGCCGTTGCCGCTACCGACGGCCGCACCGCCGTTGCCGCCGGCGCCGCCGTTGCCGCCGCTGCCGGCGGCGCCGCCGTTGCCGGAGGTGCCGCCGTTGCCGCCGTTGCCGCCGTTGCCGCCCGCGCCCCCTTGGCCGCCGGCGCCCGCAGCGCCCGCGGTACCGGGACCGCTGCCGGCCTGCCCGCCGGTGCCGCCGCGCCGCCGGTGCCGCCGTTGCCGCCGACCCCGCCGTTCACATTGGAAGTTGCGCTGTTGTCGGTGCCGGCCGCACCCTGGCCGCCGGTGCCGCCGTTGCCGCCCAGCCCGCCTGTGCCCTGGGTGCCGGTGGTGCCGCCGTGGGCGTTGCCGGCCGACCCGCCGACCCCGCCGGTGCCGCCGTTACCGCCGGCCGCGCCCTGGCCGTTGTTGCTGCCGGTGACCCCGGCCCCACCAGAGCCGCCGGTGCCGCCCACCCCGCCGGTGCCGCCATTGCCGGCGGTGCCCGCGCCGGCCTGCACCCCGCCGGCGCCGGTGCCGCCCAGCCCGGCATCCCCACCGGTACCGCCGTTGCCGCCGACCCCGCCGACCCCGCCGGCGGTCCCGGCGGTGCTGCTGTTGGCGCCGGCCGCGCCCTGGGCGCCTTGGCCGCCGGTGCCGCCGTTACCGCCCAGCCCACCGGCACCCTGGGTCCCGGTGGTGCCGCCGTGGGCGTTGCCGGCCGACCCGCCGACCCCGCCGGTGCCGCCGTTACCGCCGGCTGCGCCCTGGCCGTTGTTGCTGCCGGTGACCCCGGCCCCACCAGAGCCGCCGGTGCCGCCCACCCCGCCAGCCCCGCCATTACCGGCGGCGCCCCCGGCCGCCTGCCCGCCGAAGCCCGCACCCCCGGTGCCGGCGGCCCCGCCAGTGCCGCCGTTGCCGCCGACCCCGCCGGCGGTCCCCGCGGCACCTTGGGGTGCGCGTCGGTCCCGCTGCCGCCCTGGCCGCCGGTGCCACCTATCCCGCCGGTGCCGCCCTGCCCGCCGACACCCTGTTGGCCGCCGCCGCCCGAACCGGCTGCCCCGCCGACCCCGCCGGTGCCGCCGTTACCGCCGACCGCGCCCTGCCCGTTGTTGCTGCCGGCCAGCCCGGCCCCACCCGACCCGCCGGTCCCGCCGACCCCGCCGGTGCCGCCATTACCCGCGGTGCCCGCGCCGCCGGCCTGAGTGGTGCTGGCCCCGCCGAGACCGGCATTCCCGCCGGTGCCGCCGGTGCCGCCGACCCCGCCCGTCCCACCGGCCACCCCGGCGGTGGTGCTGTTGGTGCCGGCCGACCCTTGGGCGCCTTGGCCGCCGACCCCGCCGTTGCCGCCCAACCCGCCCGCACCCTGGGCGCCGGTGGTGCCGCCGTTAGCGTTGCCCGCCGACCCGCCGACCCCGCCGGTGCCGCCGTTACCTCCCGCCGCGCCCTGCCCGGCGTTGCTGCCGGTGACCCCGGCGCCACCACTGCCGCCGGCCCCGCCCACCCCGCCGGTGCCGCCATTGCCGGCGGTGCCCGCCGCGCCGGCCTGGGTGGTGCTGGCCCCGCCGAGACCGGCGTCCCCGCCGGTGCCGCCCTGCCCGCCCTGACCGCCGGCCACCCCGGCCACCCCGGCGGTGGTGCTGTTGGCGCCCGCGGCGCCTTGGGCGCCTTGGCCGCCGACCCCGCCGTTGCCGCCCAACCCGCCGACACCCTGGGCGCCGGTGGTGCCGCCGTTAGCGTTGCCCGCGGCTCCGCCGACCCCGCCGGTGCCGCCGTTACCGCCGACCGCGCCCTGCCCGTTGTTGCTGCCGGCCAGCCCGGCGCCACCCGACCCGCCGGTCCCGCCGACCCCGCCGGTGCCGCCATTACCCGCGGTGCCCGCGCCGCCGGCCTGGGTGGTGCTGGCCCCGCCGAGACCGGCGTCCCCGCCGGTGCCGCCCTGCCCGCCCTGACCGCCGGCCACCCCGGCCACCCCGGCGGTGGTGCTGTTGGCGCCCGCGGCGCCTTGGGCGCCTTGGCCGCCGACCCCGCCGTTGCCGCCCAACCCGCCGACACCCTGGGCGCCGGCGGTGCCGCCGTGAGCGTTGCCCGCGGCTCCGCCGACCCCGCCGGTGCCGCCGTTACCGCCGACCGCGCCCTGCCCGGCGTTGCTGCCGGTGACCCCGGCGCCACCCGACCCGCCGGCCCCGCCGGTGCCGCCGACCCCGCCGTTACCGGCGGTGCCCGCGCCGGCCTGCACCCCGCCGGCGCCGGTGCCGCCCAGCCCGGCGTCCCCACCGGTACCGCCGTTGCCGCCCTGACCGCCGGCCCCGCCCGCGGTCCCGGCGGTGTTGCTGTTGGTGCCGGCCGACCCCGCGGCGCCTTGGCCGCCGACCCCGCCGTTGCCGCCCAGCCCGCCGACACCCTGGGCGCCGGCGGTGCCGCCGTGAGCGTTGCCCGCGGCTCCGCCGACCCCGCCGGTGCCGCCGTTACCGCCGACCGCGCCCTGCCCGTTGTTGCTGCCGGTGACCCCGACCCCACCCGACCCGCCGGTCCCGCCGGTACCGCCGACCCCGGCCGTACCCGCGCCGGCCTGCACCCCGCCGGCGCCGGTGCCGCCCAGCCCGGCGTCCCCACCGGTACCGCCGGTGCCGCCGACCCCGCCCGTCCCGCCGGTCACCCCGGCGGTGGTGCCGTTGGTGCCGGTGCCGCCTTGGCCGCCGGTGCCGCCGACCCCGCCGTTGCCGCCCAGCCCGCCGACGCCCTGTTGGCCGCCAATGCCGGAACCGGCCGCTCCGCCGGTACCGCCGGTGCCACCGTTGCCGCCCGCCGCGCCCGGGCCGCCCGGCCCGCCGCCGGCCGCGCCCTGGTTGCCTTGCGCGCCTTGGCCGCCGGTGCCGCCTTGGCCACCGGCCCCGCCGTTACCGGCGGTGCCCGCAGCCCCCTGAGTCAAGCCCCCACCGCCGGTTCCGGCGGCCCCGCCGGCGCCGCCGTTGCCGCCGACAAAGCCGCTTTGGCCGCCGGCCGCACCAGTACCGCCGATGCCGCCGGCGCCGCCGCTGCCGCCGGCGCCGCCGAGACCGCCGGAACCGCTGAGCGTTCCGCCGTGGCCGCCGGCTCCGCCGATCCCGCCTGCGCCGCCCGCTTGACCGGCCGCGCCGACGCCGGCAGCGCCGGTCCCGCCCGTCCCGCCGGTCCCGCCTGCGCCTCCGTTGCCGAACAGCCCGGCGTTACCGCCCCGGCCGCCGGACCCTCCGGGCATGCCGGGCCCGCCGGGCACGCCGGAGCCGCCATTGCCTCCGTTGCCGAACAAAATCCCGCCGGGACCACCGGCCTGCCCGGTCCCAGGCGCCCCGTTGCTGCCGTTTCCGACCAGCGGGCGCCCCAACAGCAGCTGAGTGGGCGCGTTGATAACACCCAGCACGTCCTGCTCGAGGGTCTGCAGCGGCGAGGCGTTCGCCGCCTCGGCGGCTGCATACGAATGCCCCGCGCCGGTCAACGCCAGCACGAACTCGTCATGAAACGCCGCCGCCTGCGCGGCCAGCTTCTGATAGTCCTGACCGTACTGGGAAAACAGCGCTGCGATGGAGGTCGACACTTGGTCGGTCGCGGCACTCGCTACGTCTGTGGTGAGGGCGGCCGCAGCGGCGTTGCCGCTGGCCAGCGACGCGCCGATGTTGTCGACACTCGTAGCCGCCGAGCCCACGAGCGTCCGGTGAAACGAGCAAATCCGTCACCTGGCACCTCGCCGTGCCTCAAGACAAGCCGGCAGTCACCGGCCACCATCAGGCAACCACTCGTGAGCCTATCGCGGTGTGGGAAGCCATCGAACGTTTCCGCCGAAATGTCCAGCCTTCCCCAAAACCAGCTTTTAGCACCCAGATTGGGAGCGGTCGCCACGACCGGCCGGTCACGCCCATCCCAGAGGGCCTTGCTGGTTGCTCAGGCCACCGTCGGAGCGATCGGCCATGGCATTCCGGCGACGGTGGCCACTCCGGATCGTCGGGCGCCGCGCCCGAAACCCGACGGCGCGGCGACGTACCGGACTTCTGGTTCCGTCACTGATCGGCGAGGTCCGGAAGGTGGCTGAGGAGCCAGTCCGACAGCGTGTTGACACATCGACTCCAGTCTCGAACACACCGTCGTGGGCTTCGCCGCCAGCGCCACGCCACATGCCCGGAGGTGGCTGGGCACATCCCGAATTGCCGAACCAGGTAGTCACCATCGACAGCCCGGGCCCCAACCGGCTTTGGCGGCAATGCCTTTCGCCGCCAGGCCCCACCGTTGGCCGCCCGTGAGTTGATGCATCAGCGTCGATGACTGCCGCCGCGTCAGGGATAAGAGGCAGCTGCTCGGCAAAACGAGCCTGCCGTCCAGCGCCCACTGCGTTTGACCAAATGCGGTGAAACCCCGCCGAAGTCGTCGTGATTCGACCGCCGTGGCCATGTCACCGGATTCGGCGATCACGGCTTGCACCCGCTGGGCGGCAACCGCCGGCTCGCCCAAGCTGGGACCACAGATTCTCGGATGCGGCGTTATCGGATTCGGTGATGACTTTGCCCAGCAAATCCTGGGCGCGAGGCCGATCACTGCGCAACGCGGCGATCGCCAGGGGCACTTTGATAGTCGACCAGGCGACCCCGGACGACCATCGGCCAAACGTATAAGTGCGGTCCGGACGCGGCGATCGACGATGCCGACGTTTGCCGGCACCGTCGTAGAAAGCCGTTCAAAGCTCGCTTCAAGCGCGAGCTCAAGAGGCCGGGAAGTCATGTGTTAACCGGCGAATCGGCCAAACCGGATCACCGCAGTCGACACCCTCGTGCCGACAACTGCCGCTTCAGCACCTTGAAGGTCACTGTCCGCGGCAGCTCCGCGCTGATCCGGACGTACGATGGCCACTGCTTGGGACCCAAGGTCGGGCTGCTCGGACCAGGAAGGCGCGGAAGTTTCTCGGGATCGAACTCGGCGCCCGGAGCCATCACCAACGCGGCCATCACCTGGTCGCCGACGACGGGATCGGGCACCGCGTACACCGCCACCTCGGCGGCTTCCGGGATGGCGCAGCAGTACCCGTTCGATCGGGGCCGCGCCGAGATTTTCGCCGTCAACACGCATCCAATCGCCAAGTCGCCCAGCAAAATAGGCATAACCGGCCTCATCGCGATACGCGAGGTCGCCACTGTGGTAGGCGCCGCCGGCCATCCGCTCGGCCTCGGCGACATCGTCGTTGTAGTAGCCCTCGAAACGGCCCGGCCCGGCGGTGTTCACCAGCTCGCCCGCCACCCCTACCGGGCAAGGCTTACCCGTATCGGGGTCCACGATCTCGATGCCCTCCGGTAGCGGCCCCAACGCACCCTCCGGGGTATCGGGGGTCCGGGTGATCGCCACGCCCGCCTTCGGTCGAACCGAACCCATCCTGGACGACGCATCCGAACCTGCGGCCAAACCTCTCGATGTCGGCGGGTACGCCCTCGTTGCCGTATACCGCCCGCAGCGGGTTGTCCGCATCGTCGGGCCGCTCGGGTGTGGCAAGCACATACGACAACGGCTTGCCCACATAGTTGGCGTAGGTGGCCCCGTAACGGCGAACGTCCACCAGAAAACCCGACGCAGAAAACTTGCGCCGCAACACCATTGAACCCTGACATGCCGCGGCGACCGCCCAGCCGACCAGCACCGCGTTGGAATGAAACAACGGCATCGACACATAACAGACGTCGTCGCGGCCAAGGTTGAAGCGCTGCGTCATCGTCACGCCGGCGATCGCGACCTTGCTATGGCTGCACTTCACCGCCTTCGGCTCACCGCTGGTACCCGACGTGAAGATCAGCATGAACAGGTCCGCGGGCGAAGCGGACTGATAACCGCGGCTCGTGCATCCCGATTTGCGGCCACCTCGCCGGCCCACTCGGGGGAGTCGACGTTCAGATGCTCGATATCGTCCAGTGGGGCAGCGGAATTCGAGTCGGCGAGCACTAATTGGCAGTCGGCGTGGTCGATGTCGCGGGCCAGCGCTTCGCCGCGGCGGACCGGGTTGAGCCCTACCGGCACGATCCCGGACATTCCCGCCGCCACCAGCATCGCCGAGAAGAACGGGGTGTTCTCCAGCAGCACGCCGACGTGCGGCGGCTTTGCCGGGTCGAGGCGTTGGCGCAGGGCCGCCGCAATCGCCGCAGCTTGCCGGACGTGATCGCGCCAGCTGGTAAACGAGCCTTCGAAATAGATGCCCCGGTCGTCGATCTCGGCCAGCGGGGCCAGCAGGCTGGTGACGGTCGGGGCAGCCACAATCAAGCAGGGGTTTCCGCCAGTTCTCGGCCGATCCGGCGAAGCTGTCCCGTGGCGCCGCCCAACGCGAACTCGGTTTCCTTGGCGGCCAGGAAGTAACGGTGCACCGGGTGGTCGGTGTCGACACCCACACCGCCGTGCACGTGCACGATGGTGTGCGCCACCCGATGCCCGGCGTCGGCGGCCCAAAACGCCGCGCTGGCGACGTCGATGTCGGCGGGGATGTCCTCCGAGACGCGCCAGGCGGCCTGGATGAGCGTCAGCCGCAGCCCCTTGACGTCGATGTAACCGTCGGCCAGCCGCTGTGCCACCGCCTGGAAGCTGCCGATCGGGCGGTCGAACTGCTCACGGGTGCGCGCGTATTCGGCGGTCAGTTGCAGACCGCGTTCGAGCACCCCAGCTGGATAGGCGCTGCGGCCCAGGGTGGCGAGCGTGTCGAGCCAGGTCACGACCTCGGCACCGCCGACCATCCGGGCGCCGTCCACCTCGCTGCCTTCGAGAGCCAGGTGTCCGACGCTGCCCAGTCCGGTGGTCTGGATCGGGGTCACCGAAACTCCAGTGTCATCGGCTGGCGACCAGGAAAAGCGCTGTCCCGGAATCGGTCTCGGCCGGAACCAGGAAGGCATCCGCCACGGGGCCGAAGCCGACCTGGGTCCGAGTCCCGGTGATCCGGTAGCCGTCATCGGCGCGGACGGCCTGTACCGGACCCTCGCCCATCTCACCCAGCAGCGCGACGGTGAGGATCTTCTCGCCGGAAACCGCGGGGGCGCCCCAGCTCTGCTGCAGGTCCTCGGAGCCGAACCGGGCCAGCGCACCGGCGCCCAGCACCACCGACTCCAGGTACGGCACGGCCGCCAGCTGGTGGCCCAGCGCCACCAAGATGGCGATTTGCTCGAGCGCACCAAATCCGTCACCGCCCAACGACGCCGGCGATGCGCTGGTCAGGATGTCGGCCTCGACGAGCTTGCGCCACAGCTCCCGATCGAACCGTTGGTCGAGCCCGTCCAGCTCGCGCTGACGCTCCGGTGTGCAGACCGCGTCGACGATGGTGTCGACGAGGCCGCCGAGGTCGTGTGCCGCTTCGGTGGTGGTGAAATCCATTAGGTATTCGTCCTTAAAAAGAGGGGGCTCAGCGGTTGGCTCGGGGCAGTCCCAGCGCGACCATGCCGATGATGTCGCGCTGCACTTCGTTGGTGCCGCCGCCGAAGGTCAGGATCAGGCATGCGCGGTGCATGCGCTCGACGCGACCGCGCAGCAACGCCCCCGGCGAATCCTGGCGGACCGTCGCCGCGGTACCCAGCACCTCCATCAGCAGCCGGTAGGCCTCTGTGGCCAACTCGGTGCCGAACACCTTGGCGGCCGACGCGTCGGCCGGCGACAGGGCCTCGCTTGCCGACGAGGCCAGCTCCCAGTTGATCAGCTTGAGCACCTCGGCCTTGGCGTGCACGCGGGCCAGGTTGAGCTGCACCCACTCCGAGTCGATGAACCGGGCCCCGCCGTCGTCCTTGGTGTTCTGCGCCCATTCGCGAACCTCGCGCAGCGCCATGAAGATTGGCGCCGAGGACACCAGGGCGACCCGCTCGTGGTTGAGCTGGTTGGTCACCAGCTTCCAGCCGCCGTTCTCCTCGCCGACCCGGTTGCTGACGGGTACGCGTACGTCGGAGTAGTAGGTGGCGCTGGTGTCGGGCCCGGCCATGGTGTGCACCGGGGTCCACGAGAAACCTTCCGCGGTGGTCGGCACGATCAGCACCGAGATGCCGCGGTGCTTCTTGGCCTCGGGGTTGGTGCGCACCGCCAACCAGACGTAGTCGGCGTACGGGATCAAACTGGTCCACATCTTCTGGCCGTTGATCACGTAGTCGTCGCCGTCGCGCACCGCGCTGGTGCGCAGGTTGGCCAGGTCGGTGCCCGCGCCGGGCTCAGAGTAGCCGATCGAGAAATGCAAGTCGCCCGCGGCGATCTTCGGCAGGAAGAACTTCTTCTGCTCGTCGCTGCCGAAAGCCATGATCGTCGGCGCCACGCTGTTGATCGTCAGGAATGGCACCGGAGCGCCCGCGATGGCCGCCTCGTCGGCGAAGATCAGCGAGTCCATCGGGGTGCGGCCCTGGCCGCCGTACTCCTTGGGCCAGTTCAGGGTGAGCCAGCCGTCCTTGCCCATCTGGGCGACGGTCTCCCGGTAGACATTGCCGGTCCCGATCTCGCCCTGTATGGAACTCAGTGCCTCGCGGCGCTCCGGCGTCATCAGGGTGGTGAAGTACGACCGCAGCTCGCGACGCAGCTCCTCCTGTTCCGGGGTGTAACTGATGCGCATTCCAGCCGTCCTTGAGGTTAAACGTCGTTTGCAGGTCATAAGCCGCAGCTGGCCCAACGGCTACCCGTTCGCCTCCCCGGTTGTAACACGTTCTAGTCTGGGAATCCAGCGACCGTTTCCCCAGAGGTATCGGGGCCCTATGGTGGACCTACATACCGATGGGCATGTGCTCGGACTGAAGGCCAGGTTCAAGGAGGGTGCTATGCGAGTGATCGTCGATCCGGACCGGTGCGAAGGTAACGCGATATGCGTGGGAGTCGCGCCCGATGTCTTCGACCTGGACGACCAGGACTACGCCGTGGTCAAGCTCGACCCGGTTCCGCCCGACCAGGTGCAACTGGTCGAGCAGGCCATTGCCGAATGCCCGCGCGCGGCGCTGCAGCGGCAAGACTAGAGCCCGCGACCCGAAGCTTCCCGAAACTAGAGGTATTCATCAATTGAGTAACAGCACGAACGCGACCGATCTCTCCGGGAAGGTCGCGGTGGTGACCGGTGCTGCCGCGGGGCTGGGACGGGCGGAGGCGCTCGGCCTGGCCCGGCTCGGGGCTACCGTCGTGGTCAACGACATCGCCGCCGCGCTGGATGCCTCGGACGTCATCGACGAGATCAACGCCACCGGTGCCAAGGCCGTGGCGGTGGCGGGTGATATCAGCCAGCGTTCAACCGCCGACGAACTGGTTGCTCAGGCCGACGCGCTGGGTGGGCTCGACATCGTGGTCAACAACGCCGGGATCACCCGGGACCGGATGCTGTTCAACATGTCCGACGAGGAGTGGGACCAGGTCATTGCCGTGCACCTGCGCGGGCATTTCCTGCTGACCCGCAACGCTGCCACCTATTGGCGCTCCAAAGCCAAGGACGCCGGTGGGTCGCTCTTCGGTCGCCTGGTCAACACGTCATCGGAGGCGGGCCTGGTGGGGCCAGTGGGTCAGGCGAACTACGGCGCGGCCAAGGCGGGCATCATCGCACTCACCCTGTCGGCCGCGCGGGCGCTGGGCCGTTACGGCATCTGCGCCAACGCCATCTGTCCGCGGGCCCGCACCGCGATGACGGCCGACGTCTTCGGCGCCGCACCGGATGTAGAAGCGGGGCAGATCGACCCGCTGTCGCCCGAGCATGTCGTCACCCTGGTGCAGTTCCTGTCATCCCCGGCGGCCGCGGAGGTCAACGGTCAGGTGTTCATTGTGTACGGCCCCCGGGTGACACTGGTGGCTGCGCCGACCGCCGAGCGGAAGTTCAGCGCCGGCGGGGCGGCGTGGGAGCCCGCACAGCTGAGTGCCACCCTGCAGGATTACTTTGCTGGCCGTGATCCGGAAAAGAATTTTGCCGCGGTCGGCCTGATGGAAGAATAGCGATTCGAAGCAACAATAGCCGGGGGAAGCTGTTGTGAAACATGTGTCAAATTAGTAATGGCACAGGGGCTCTGACCTGCCAAATTGACGCTTCTGATAGGAAAGGCATTCGTTGACACTGTGAAGTTCTTCTGAGTTAATATGATCCGGCTCACGCTGAGCCGCTCGCAAACCAAGGCAACGCCCGAGCCACACATCGACTTCGCCGCGCGGACCAGAGGGGGCCACCAAGTTGATCAAACAACTTGCGGTCCCCGCCCGCGCCGTCGGCGGGTTCTTCGAAATGATGATCGACACCGGCCGTGAGACATTCCGCCGGCCGTTTCAATTCCGGGAGTTCCTGGATCAGACGTGGATGATCGCGCGCGTCTCGCTGGTGCCGACGCTGCTGGTGTCGATCCCGTTCACCGTCCTGGTGTCGTTCACGCTGAACGTCCTGCTGCGCGAAATCGGTGCGGCGGACTTATCGGGGGCGGGAACGGCTTTCGGCACCATCACCCAGTTGGGCCCGGTCGTGACCGTGCTCGTCGTGGCGGGTGCGGGCGCTACCGCGATCTGCGCCGACCTGGGGGCCCGCACCATCCGCGAAGAGATCGACGCCCTGCGGGTTCTCGGCATCGACCCGATCCACCGGCTCGTCGTTCCCCGCGTGCTGGCGTCCACCTTCGTCGCGCTGCTGCTCAACGGTTTGGTATGTGCCATAGGTCTTTCCGGTGGGTACGTGTTCTCGGTTTTCCTGCAGGGCGTCAACCCTGGCGCGTTCATCAACGGGTTGACCGTGCTCACCGGGCTGCGCGAATTGGTTCTCGCCGAAATCAAGTCGCTGCTGTTCGGAGTGATGGCCGGGATGGTCGGCTGCTACCGGGGTCTGACCGTCAAGGGCGGGCCCAAGGGCGTCGGCAACGCGGTCAACGAAACCGTGGTGTACGCGTTCATCTGCCTGTTCGTCATCAACACTGTGATGACGGCCATCGGCGTGCGGATCACGGCGAAGTGACGAGGGGGTGAGCCTGCGGTGAGCTACGACTCCACTCTGCGGTTTGGCCGGTTGCTTTCCAGGCTGGAGGGGCCGGTCGACGACTTCGGCGAACAGGCGTTGTTCTACGGCCGAACCTTCCGGCAAGTCCCCAGCGCGCTCACCCGGTACCGCAAGGAGACGATCCGGCTCGTCGCCGAGATGACGCTGGGCGCAGGAGCACTAGTGATGGTCGGCGGAACGGTCGGCGTTGCGGCCTTCCTCACCCTGGCCTCCGGCGGAGTCCTCGCCGTGCAGGGCTACTCGTCGCTGGGCAGCGTCGGCGTCGAGGCGCTGACCGGTTTCCTCTCGGCCTTCCTGAACGTCCGCGTCATCGCCCCGGTGGTCGCGGGCATCGCGTTGGCGGCCACCATCGGCGCCGGCGCCACCGCCCAACTGGGCGCCATGCGGGTTTCCGAGGAGATCGATGCCGTGGAGTGCATGGCAGTGGAGTCGGTGTCCTACCTGGTCTCCACCCGGCTGATCGCCGGGCTGGTCGCCATCGTTCCGCTGTACTCGCTGTCGGTGTTGGCCGCGTTCTTCGCCGCGCGCTTCACCACGGTGTACATCAACGGCCAGTCCACGGGCCTGTACGACCACTACTTCAATACCTTCCTCAACCCGTCCGACATCCTGTGGTCTTTCCTGCAGGCCATCGTGATGTCGATCGCGGTGATGCTGATTCACACCTACTACGGCTACAACGCCAGCGGCGGCCCGGTCGGCGTCGGCATCGCGGTCGGCCGGGCCGTGCGGACCTCGCTGATCGTCGTGGTCGTCATCACTTTGTGCATCTCGCTCGCCGTTTACGGCGCGTCCGGTAACTTCAACTTTTCCGGGTAAGGGGGGCCCTCCAAGACACATGGCAGACACCGGATCGCGACGCGCATCAGTCCGGCTGGCGGCGGCGCTGCTGGCCAGCCTGATCGTGGCGTTCGCCGTCTTGACTTACCTTTCCTACACAGCGGCTTTCGCTTCGACCGACACCGTCACTGTGTCGTCGCCCCGGGCCGGGCTGGTGATGGACACGGGCGCCAAGGTCAAATACCGCGGCGTTCAGGTCGGCAAGGTCGAGGCGATCGAGTACGCCGGCGACCAGGCGCGGCTCACGCTGTCGATCAACAGCGACGACATGCACTTCATTCCGTCCAACGCGTCGGTGCGCATCGCCGCAAAAACCATCTTCGGTGCCAAGTCGGTGGAATTCATTCCCCCCCAGACCCCTTCGCCGACGTCGCTGCGTCCGGACGCGCACGTGGCGGCCTCGGCGGTGGCGCTGGAAGTCAACACGCTGTTCGAGTCGCTGATCGACCTGTTGCACAAGATCGACCCGGTCGAGTTGAACGGGACGCTGAGCGCGCTGGCCGAAGGCCTGCGCGGTCACGGCGGCGATCTGGGCGAGACGCTGTCGGGGTTGAATACCCTGGCGCGCCAAGCCAATCCGAAGCTTCCGGCGTTGCAGCAGGACTTCCGCAAGACCGCGGTCGTCACGAACATCTACGGTGACGCGGCTCCCGACCTGACCACGATCATCGGCAACCTGCCGACCATCGACAGAACCGTGGTGGACCAGCAGCACAACCTCAACGACACGCTCCTGGCGACGATAGGCTTGTCCAACAACGCCTATGACGCGTTGGCGCCTGCCCAGCAGGACTTCATCGACGCCATCAACAGGCTGCGGGCGCCCATCAAGGTGGCGCACGACTATTCGCCCGAATTCGGCTGCCTGTTTGCGGGTGTCGAGCGCGGCATCAGGGAGTATTCCCCGCTGCTTGGTGTCCGAAAAGCCGGCCTGTTCACGTCGTCGAACTTCGTGTTGGGTGCGCCGTCGTACACCTATCCGGAATCCCTGCCGATCGTCAACGCCTCGGGAGGCCCGAACTGCCGGGGATTGCCCGACCTTCCGACCAAGCAGACCGGCGGGTCGTTCTTTCACTCGCCGTTCCTGGTCACCGATAACGCCTACATCCCGTACGAGCCGTTCACCGAGCTGCAGGTTGACGCGCCCTCGACGCTGCAGTTCTTGTTCCACGGCGCCTTCGCGGAACGGGACGACTTCTGATGGCGGCGAAGGGGATGCCGTCGCGCCGGTCGATAGTGATCAACGTGAGCATCTTCACCGTGGCTATGATGCTGGTGGGTGCGGCGCTGGTGGCGGTCTTCGGTGACTTCCGATTCGGTCCCGAAACCACCTACCACGCGACCTTTACCGACGTGTCGCGGTTGAAGCCTGGCCAGAAGGTCCGCATCGCCGGGGTGCCGGTCGGATCGGTGTCGGGGGTAAAGCTCAACCCGGACAACAGCATTGACGTGAAGTTCGTTGTCGACCAGCGCTATACGTTGTATTCGTCGACGCGGGCGGTCATCCGCTACGAAAACCTGGTCGGTGAGCGGTTCCTGGAGATCACGTCCGGCCCCGGAGAGCTGCACAAGCTGCCGCCGGGCGGCACCATCGACTCCCAGCACACCCAGCCCGCGTTGGATTTCGACGCGCTGTTGGGCGGACTACGCCCGGTGGTCAAGGGTCTTGATGCCGAGAAGATAAATACGGTCAGCAGCGCCGTCATTCAGCTGTTGCAGGGTCAGGGCGGAGCGTTGTCCAATGTGTTGTCCGATACCAGCGCCTTCTCGTCGGCGCTGAGCCAACGCGACCAGTTGATCGGCGATGTGATCACCAACCTCAACACAGTGCTGGGGACCATCGACCAGAAGAGCGCGCAGTTTTCGGCCAGCGTCGACCAGCTGCAGCAACTGATCAGCGGGCTGGCCAAGAACAAGGACGACATCGCGGGCGCCCTCCCGCCGCTGGCGTCGACGACGACGGATTTGACCGAGCTGCTCAAGAATTCGCGCCGGCCGCTGCAGGGCATCCTGGAAAACGCCCGACCCCTGGCCACCGAGCTGGACAACCGCAAGGCCGAGGTGAACAACGACGTCGAGCAATTGGGCGAGGATTACCTCCGGCTGTCCGCGCTCGGCGCCTATGGGTCGTTCTTCAACATCTACTTCTGCTCCACGACGATCAAGATCAACGGGCCGGCCGGCGGCGACATCCTGCTGCCGATCGGCGGGCAGGTGGATTCCAGCAAGGGGAGGTGCGCTTTTGTCAAGTAACCCAAGGCGCGAACGCGACCCGCTACGCACCGGCATCTTCGGCTTGGTGCTGGTGCTCTGTGTCGTGCTCGTCGCCTTCGGGTACGCGGGCTTGCCGTTTTGGCCGCAGGGCAAAACATACGACGCGTACTTCGCCGACGCCGGCGGCATCAAACCGGGCAACTCCGTGTACGTGTCGGGCTTCAAGGTCGGCAAAGTGCAGTCCGTCGGCTTGGCCGGGGACAGCGCCAAGGTGACCTTCGACGTGGACCGGCACGTCGTCATCGGCGATCAGTCGCTGGCCGCGATCCGCACGGACACCATCCTCGGCGAGCGCTCAATCTCGGTGTCCCCGGCCGGGAGCGGCAGGGCGACCACCATCCCGCTGAGCCGGACGACCACCCCCTACACACTGGCCGGTGCGCTTCAGGATCTGGGCCAGAATGCGAGCAACCTGAACAAGCCGCAGTTCGAGCAGGCCCTCAACGTCCTCACGGATACGCTCCACGACGCCACCCCGGAACTGCGCGGTGCGCTGGACGGGGTGACCTCGCTGTCGCGCACGCTGAACCGCCGCGACGAGGCCCTGCAAGGCCTGCTGGCACACGCGAAGTCGGTGACCGCGGTGCTTTCCCAGCGCGCCGAACAGGTCAACAAGCTGGTCGACGACGGTAACGAACTGTTCGCCGCCCTCGACGAGCGGCGCGCCGCGCTGGGCGAGCTGATCTCGGGCGTCGGCGACGTCTCGGCACAGATTTCGGGCTTCGTCGCCGACAACCGCAAGGAGTTCGGGCCGGCCCTCAGCAAGCTGAACTTGGTGCTGGACAACCTCAACGAGCGCCGGGACTTCATCGCTGAGGCGCTGAAACGGCTGCCCACCTACGCCACCGAGTTGGGCGAGGTGGTTGGGTCCGGGCCCGGGTTCAACGTCAACGTCTACGGTGTCATCCCGGCGCCGCTGCTCGCGGCGATGTTCGACATCTTCTATCAGCCGGGTAAGTTGCCGGCCAGCCTCGCCGACTACCTGCGCGGGCTGATCCAGGAGCGATGGATCATCAGGCCGAAGTCGCCATGATCAGACGTATCGCGGGCAGCAAGGGACTGCGCTACACAACCGTCATCGCGCTGATAGCGGCGCTGGTGGGCGGCGTGTATGTGCTTGCCTCGCAGGGCAACAACCGGAAGATCGTCGGCTACTTCACGTCCGCCGTCGGGATCTATCCCGGGGACGAGGTCCGCGTGCTAGGCGTCCCGGTCGGTTCGATCGACACCATCGAAGCGGGGCCTTCCGATGTCAAGATCGTCATGTCGGTGCCCAAGGACCTCAAGATTCCCAAGGACGCGAAGGCCGTCATCGTCTCGCCGAACCTGGTGTCGGCGCGGTTCATACAGCTCACCCCGGCGTACACGGGCGGCGCGGTGTTGCCGGATGGGGGAAGCATCGACCTGACGCGCACCGCCGTCCCGGTCGAATGGGACGAGGTCAAGGAAGCGCTCACCCAGCTCGCCGTCCAGCTCGGTCCGACGGGATCGGTTGGAGGGTCGATGCAGGGCCCCCTGGGCGCGGCGATCAACCAGGCCGCGGACACGCTCGACGGCAAGGGCCAATCGTTCCACAACGCGTTGCGTGAGCTTTCCCAAGTGGCCGGGCGGCTGGGGGATTCGCGCGGCGACATCTTCGGCACCGTCAAGAACCTGCAGGTCCTGGTCGACGTGCTGTCGAAGAGTAACGAACAGATCGTGCAGTTCGCCGGAAACGTCGCGTCGGTCTCCCAGGTGCTCGCCGACAGCTCGCGCCACCTGGACAACACCCTGGGGACGCTCAACAAGGCGCTCTCCGACATCCGGGGATTCCTGCACGAGAACAATTCGACGCTGATCGACACGGTCACCAAGCTCAACGACCTCGCCCAGACGCTCAGTGACCAGAGCGACAACATCGAGCAGGTGCTGCACGTGGCGGGTCCCGGTATCGCCAACTTCTACAACATCTACGACCCGGCGCAGGGCTCGCTGAACGGGTTGCTGTCGATACCGGAGTTCGCCAACCCGGTGCAATTCATCTGCGGTGGGTCCTTCGAAACCGCCGGCGGCACAAGGGCGCCCGACTACTACAAGCGCGCCGAAATCTGCCGCGAGCGGCTCGGTCCGGTGCTGCGCCGGCTGGCGGCGAACTACCCGCCCGTGATGTTCCACCCGCTGAACACGATCACCGCCTACAAGGGCCAGATCATCTACGACACACCGGAAACCCAGGCCAAGGCGGCCACGCCTGTCCCGCAGCTGACGTGGATACCGGCTAAGGGTTCGCAACCGCCGCCCGCGCAGAACCCGGCCGACCTACAGGCCTTGCTCGTTCCCACCACCTCGCAGACCGGCCCCCGGCCCGGTCCGCCCTCGGACGGCGCCGCCGCGCCGGGTCAGGCCGCGAACCCGCCGTTCGGTCCCCTCCCGGGTCCCCCGCCGGCCGCGGCGCCCGGCCCACCGGCCCCGCCCGGCGAGGCAGGTGGCGGATGAACCGAATCTGGTTGCGCGGCATCGCGTTGGCCGCCGGAGCCGCCCTGCTGGCGGGTTGTGAGTTCCGCGGGCTGAACTCGTTGTCGATGCCCGGGACGGCCGGTCATGGCCGCGGCGCCTACTCGATCGCCGTCGAGTTGCCCGACGTGGCGACGCTGCCGCAGAACTCACCGGTCATGGTCGACGACGTTACCGTCGGCAGTGTCGCCGGCATCTCGGCCGAGCAGCGGGCCGACGGATCCTTCTACGCGGCTGTGAAATTGGCGCTGAACAAGGACGTGGTGCTGCCGGCCAACGCGACCGCAACGGTGGCGCAGACGTCGCTGCTGGGGTCCCTGCACATCGACCTGGAGCGTCCGAAGGGCAAGCCGGCGGTCGGCAGGCTGACCGACGGATCGAAGATCCCGCAGGCGAACACCGGCCGGTACCCCACCACCGAGGAGGTGTTCTCGGCGCTGGGTCTGGTGGTCAACAAGGGCAATGTCGGTGCGTTGCAGGAGATCACCGACGAGACCTACCAGGCCGTCGCCGGCCGGCAAGATCAGTTCGTCGACTTGGTCCCGCGGCTGGCTGAACTGACGGCGGGGCTCAATCGTCAGGTCAACGACATCATCGACGCGGTTGACGGATTGAACCGATTCTCCACCGCCCTGGCCCGCGATAAGGACAACCTAGGCCGAGCCCTGGAAACCCTGCCGGAAGCGGTCCGCGTACTGAACAAGAACCGGGGCAACATCGTCGACGCCTTCGCCTCCCTCAAGAGGCTGGCGTTGGTGACCTCGCAAGTGCTCTCAAAAACCAAGGTGGATTTCGCAGAAGACATCAAAGGCCTGTATTCGGTGGTCAAGGCTCTCAACGACAACCGCAAGACTTTCGTCACCTCGTTGCAGCTGTTGCTGACGTTCCCCTTCCCGAACTTCGGCATCAAACAGGCCGTGCGCGGCGATTACCTCAACGTGTTCAGCACCTTCGACCTCACCTTACGCCGGATCGGTGAAACGTTCTTCACCACGTCTTATGCGCTCGACCCGAACATGATGCACATGAACGAGATCCTGAACCCGCCCGATTTCTTGACCGGGGAATTGGCCAACCTGTCGGGACAGGCGGCCGATCCGTTCAAGATTCCGCCCGGCACGGCTTCGGGTTCTGAGGGACATTAGGGGCGGCGCGCATGATCGACAAACTCACCAGGGTCCAGCTTTTGATCTTTGCGGTGATCACCGTGATCACACTGACCGTGATGGCCATCTTCTACCTGCGGCTGCCGGCCAAGTTCGGCTTCGGAACCTACGAGGTGAGTGCGGATTTCGTCGCCGGCGGCGGGCTGTACTCGAGCGCCAACGTGACCTACCGCGGTGTCGCGGTCGGCCGCGTGGAGTCGGTGGGGCTGAACCCCAACGGCGTCACCGCCGAAATGCGGCTCAACAGCGGCACCCCCATTCCGTCGAACGTCACCGCGACGGTCAAGAGCGTGTCGGCGGTCGGGGAGCAGTACGTCGACCTGGTGCCGCCGAGTAGCCCGGCAGCCACCAAGCTGCGCAACGGCTCCCGCATCGAGCGGCAGAACACCCGGATCGGCCAAGACGTCGCCGACCTGTTGAAGCGGGCCGAGACGCTGGTCAACAGCATCGGCGACACCCGGCTGCGCGACCTGTTGCATGAGACGTTCATCGCGGCCAACGGCTCGGGCCCGGAGCTGGCCCGGCTGATCGAGTCCGCTCGGCTGCTGGTGGACGAGGCCAACGCCAACTACCCGCAGATCTCGAAATTGATCGATCAGGCGGGTCCGTTTCTGCAGGCCCAGATTCGCGCCGGCGCCGACATCAAGTCGCTGTCGGACGGGCTGGCGCGGTTCACCTCCGACGTGCGTCAGGCCGACCCGCAGCTTCGTTCGACCTTGGCCACCGCGCCGGGCGCGGCCGACGAGGCCAGCACCGCGTTCTCCGGAATCAGCCCGTCCTTTCCGGCGTTGGCCGCCAGCCTGGCCAACCTGGGCCGGGTCGGTGTCATCTACCACAAGTCGATCGAGCAGCTGCTGGTCGTGTTGCCCGCGTTGTTCGCCGCGATCACCACGGCCGCCGGCGGCGAGCCTCAGGACGAGGGCGCCAAGCTGGACTTCAAGGTGGACCTGAACGACCCGCCCCCGTGCGCGGTCGGGTTCCTGCCCCCGCCGCTGATGCGCACGCCGGCCGATGAGACGCTGCGCGAACTGCCGAGAGATATGTACTGCAAGACCGCGCAGAACGATCCCAGCACCGTGCGCGGCGCCCGTAACTACCCGTGCCAGGAGTTCCCCGGAAAACGGGCACCGACGATCCAGCTGTGCCGCGACCCGAAGGGCTACGTGCCGGTCGGCCGCAACCCCTGGCGGGGCCCGCCGGTTCCCTACGACACCCCGGTGACGAATGGGCTGAACGTGCTGCCGCCCAACAAGTTCCCCTACATCCCGCCGGGCGCCGATCCCGATCCGGGCACCCCGATGGTCGGGCCGCCCCCTCCGGGTGTGGTGCCCGGGCCCGGGCCGGCGCCGAACCAGCCGGCCTACGTTCCGCCGCCGCCCAACGACAACGGGCCGCCGCCGTTCACGCCGTGGCAGCCGCCGGGTGTCCCGCCGGTTCCGCCCCAGATTCCCTATCCGAAGTGGCTGCCGCCACCGCCGCCGCCGGAAGGCACCGGCCCGGCGCCCGAAGCCGCGCCCGCGCCCGGCCCGCAGCCGCAGGCCAGCGGGACGGCCTACATCACCTATGACCAACAGACCGGAGCCTTCAGGGACCCGGCAGGCGGCACTGGTATCTTCGCGCCCGGCGCGAGCGGCGCTTCCAGCGCCGAGAATTGGGTGGACCTCATGCTTGATCCAAGACCTCTTTGATGGACCCAGTAGTGGCGGACAACGAGACGACGATGCGGCGCGCTCGTCGGCGGGCTTCGCGCGCGGCGGGCCCTGCGAAGAGCGAAGCCGGTGAGGCTGCGACCGTTCAGGTCGACATCGCGCCGAAGCCCAGTGGCCCGGGGGGCGAGGGGTTCAAGGCGCTGAAGCCGGTCAAGCCGCCGCCGCGGCGGCAATCGCACCGGCGGTTGGTCGGGTGGCTCTCCTTCGCCGCCGCCCTGCTGGCGGTTGGCGCGCTGGCCGGCTGTGTGTACGCGCTTTTCACCCAACAACGGCACGCCGAAGCCGAACAGGCACGCGACCAGCGTTTCGTCGACACCGCCACGCAGACCGTGGTCAACATGTTCAGCTACAAGCAGGACAACATCGACGAAAGCGTCAACCGTTTCTTCAACGGCACCAGCGGCCCGCTGCGCGGAATGCTCGGCGCCAACAACAACATTGAGAACCTCAAGGGCCTGTTCCGTTCCACCAACGCGACTTCGGAGGCCGTCGTCAACGGCGCCGCTCTGGAGGGCATCGACACGGTTACCGACAACGCGTCGGTGCTGGTGTCGGTCCGCGTCACGGTCGCCGACATCGACGGGGTCAACAAGCCATCCATGCCTTATCGGCTGCGCGTCATCGTGCACGAAGACGAGTCCGGCCGTATGAGCGGATACGACCTGAAGTACCCGGACGGGGGTAACTGATGCGCTGGCGGCGCCTGCTGCTCGCAGTGGCGGGTTCCGTAATGGTGGCAGGCATTGTCGGGCTGTCGGCCGCGGCCGGCTGGTTCTACTGGGATCGGGTCCAGACGCGCGGGGAGCAGGCGGCGCGGGCAGAGCTGCCGGGGCTGGCCGCCAAGCGGATACCCGAAGTGTTCGCCTACGACTACCAGACCGTCGAGCGCAGCCTCGCCGTGGCGTACCCGTATCTGACGCCGGATTATCGCCAGGAGTTCCGGAAAAGCGCCAACACGCAGATCATTCCCGAGGCCAAGAAGCGCGAGGTTGTCGTCCAGGCCAACGTGGTCGGCGTGGGAGTGATGACCGCCAAGCGGGATTCGGCGTCGGTGATGGTCTACATGAACCGCACCGTGACCGACAAGTCACGCCAGCCGCTCTACGACGGCAGCCGGTTACGGGTGGATTTCCAGAAAATCGGCAACCAGTGGTTGATCGCCTACATCACGCCGATCTGACCCCGGCGTCCACCGTCACCCTGGTGTGACGTTCGGCGTCCGTCGTCACGCTGGCGTGACGCTCGGCGGCCCGTGACGCTGGCGTGACGTTCGGCGTCCGCCGTCACGCTGGCGTGACGCTCGGCGGTCAGTGCTTCCAATCCCGTCAGTAGCAGATTGCAATGTCGTTGCATTGCAACGGATAACGCTGGATCGGGCTGGGCGGGGGGCCAATGAGTTGCAACGAAAAAGGCTGTTTGCTCATCGCCGGCTGCAGGCCGCAGACGGCGCCGTGCAAAGAGGTGTGCGTGCCGGCCAGCGTCTCGTTGTCGAACGCATAGGTTTCGGTGGATGCCCCAGTGCCCCCGTTCGGGCAGGAAACACCGTCGTCGATGTCAACCTTGAAGGTCCAAAGTCCGCTGACCAGTCGGGCTCTCCCGCCGTAGTTTTGGAGCTTGTCCGGCCGGGTGATCCGTTCATCCGTCGTGCTCACCACGTTCAATGCGCAGAAATTCGCCATGATGTCCGGGTTGGAATAGTCCTTGTAATAACGGCTTCCGTTGACCTGGTCGCATAATGCCGAGACCGTCCAGGTCACCCCGGACACGCCCGCCTGGTTGAAGGTGTATGTGCCGTCGGCCGGTGGCGCGATCGCGCCCGCCGGGCTACCCGACTCCAACGCGAATCCCAGTGCTAACGCGCAGCAGATGCCGGCGCCAGCGGCCAGCCCGTGACGGATCTTCACGGACTCCTCCCTTCGCGACCTTCCCTTCACTGCTGCATCGAGTATCACAGCGTTCGGGTCGCAAGACCATGGGGTTGGAGCTATTCGGCTCCGTGCGGATGAGTCTCGGCGAGCGCGTCGAGGAATGACCGTGCCCAGCGATCCACGTCATGGGCGAGCACCTGGCGTCGCAGCGACCGCATCCGGCGCCGGCCCTCCTCGACCGTCTGGTTCAGCGCGGCTTCGATCCCGTCCTTGACACCTTCGGTGTCGTGCGGGTTCACCAGGTAGGAGGTCCGGAGTTCGGCTGCCGCGCCGGTGAATTCGCTCAGGACGAGCGCGCCGCCGAGATCGCTGCGGCAGGCGACGTACTCCTTGGCCACCAGGTTCATCCCGTCGCGCAGCGGGGTCACCAGCATGACGTCGGCGGCGACGAAAAACGCGATGAGCTCTTTGCGGGGGACTGGACGATGCAGGTAGTCCACCACAGGATGACCGACCTCGGCGTACTCGCCGTTGATGTGGCCGACCTCGCGTTCGATCTCGCTGCGCAGAATCTGGTAGCTCTCCACGCGTTCGCGGCTCGGTGTCGCCAGCTGAACCAGCACGGTGTCGTCGCGTTTGGCGCGGCCCTCGGCGAGCAGCTCCGAGAAGGCCTTCAGCCGGATATCGATGCCCTTGGTGTAGTCGAGCCGGTCCACGCCGAGCAGGATCTTGCGGGGGTTGCCCAGCTCGGCGCGGATCTCGCGGGCCCGGCACCTGACGTCGCGATCGCGGGCCGCCTGATCGAGCGCTCCCGAGTCGATCGAGATGGGGAAGGCGCCCACCCGCACGGTGCGGGACCGGAGCTCGACCTCACCGAACCGCGAACGCACCCCGACCGATCCCCGGGACGTATTGACACCCATCAACCGCCGGGCAAGGATCAGGAAATTCTGGGCGCCACCGGCCAGTTGGAACCCCACCTGGTCAGCACCGAGCAGGCCCTCGACGATCTCGGTGCGCCACGGCAGCTGCATGAACAGCTCCACCGGCGGAAACGGGATGTGCAGGAAGAAACCGATGGTCAGGTCGGGCCGCAGCTCGCGCAGCATCTTCGGTACCAATTGCAGCTGGTAGTCCTGCACCCAGACCGTCGCGCCTTTGGCCGCGGCGCGCGACGTGGCCTCGGCGAAGCGGCGGTTGACCTCGACGTAGCACTCCCACCACTCGCGGTGGTAGGCGGGTTTGACGATGACGTCGTGGTACAGCGGCCACAGCGTGGCGTTGGAGAACCCCTCGTAGTACTGGGCGATGTCGTCGGCGCTAAGCCGTACCGGACGAAGTTCGAGGTCTTCCTGGACGATTGGCTCGTCGTCGAAGTCGATCTCCTCCTCGGCAACACCCGACCAGCCGACCCACGCCCCGCGCCGGCGACGCAACAGCGGTTCCAGGGCGGTGACCAGCCCCCCGGGACTGCGTCTCCAGGCGGTGGTGCCATCGGGAAGCCGCTCTAGATCGACCGGCAACCGATTGGCAACCACGACGAAGTCGGAATGCCCGAGGCGGTTAGTCTCCGGCTTCCGCGCTCCCGCGGGAGCCATTTAGGCGTCGAGCTTCGACGGCCCAATACCGAGCATGGACAGGAAAACGCGGCATTCGTCGGCGTCGGTGGCGTACGCCGCGACGACCCGCCTGGCCTGGCTTGCGGTGCTGTCGGCCACCGGCTCCACGTCGCCGATTTCGCCCGGATCAGATTTCGTAGGCATAACACAACTGTAGGCGACGGTTTTATTCGGTCGCAGCGGTCCCACCAGCAAAGGCCGTGCGGGCTGCCGTCGGGCGAGCCGCGCGGCCCGGACATCGTCGTCGGCGACGTGATGCAGGATAGGCAATCAGTGGATCAGAACTTGGTGTTCGACTTCGTCGACGTCGTCGTCGAGCGGGGTGGGGTCCGGGCACTGGACGGGCTGTCCGCCGCCATCCCGGGCCAGGGCGTGACGGCGGTATTCGGCCCGTCAGGCTCGGGCAAGTCGACCCTGCTCCGGTTGTGCAACCGACTGGAGGTGCCGACGAGCGGGCGCGTGTCGTTCCGCGGCAAAGACGTCAGCGGGATGGACCCCTTGCGGCTGCGGCGCCTGGTGGGCATGTGTTTCCAGCGTCCGACGCCGTTTCCCGGCACGGTGGCCGACAATTTGCGAGCGGCCGACCCGAATGCGTCCGACGCGCGAATGCGCGAGACGCTGGCCCGGGTCGCACTGACCGGATCGTGGTTGGACCGCGACGCGACCGCGCTCTCGGGCGGGGAGGCCCAGCGCATGTGCCTGGCCCGCACGCTGGTGGCGCAGCCGGAGGTGTTGCTGCTGGACGAACCCACCTCCGCCGTCGATGCCGAAGCGGCCGCGGTGATCGAGCACGCCGTGCGCGAGCTGGCCGCCGACGGGATTCCCGCGCTGTGGGTCACCCACGACGCGGCGCAGGTGGACCGGGCCGCCGACCGGGTTCTGCACATCGAGCACGGCCGCGGCCTGGGGCTCGGACCGATTGGGTCGGTGCCGTGATGAACGGTCAGGTCGGCTGGGTCGGATTGGCGACGTCGCTGGCGTTGGTGGCGTTGGCGGCGGCCATTTCGCTGTGGCAGCGGCTGGGACTGGAGCGGCAGGTGATGTGGGCGGCGGCCCGCGCGCTGGTCCAGTTGCTGCTCGTGGGTGGTGCATTGACGCTGCTTTTCGTGCCCGGCCGATCGCTGTGGTGGTCGTGGGCGTGGGTCGCCGGCATGATCGCCTACGCCGGGGATGTCGCGCGCCGGCGGGCGCCGGAGGTGCCGAAGCTGGCGCCGTTGGCCATCGCCGCGTTCGCCGCGGCGGCGGTCGTCACGTTGGGCGTGATCTTCGGGCTGCGGGTGTTCCCGCTGCAGGCCCGAACGCTGGTGCCGATCGCCGGGATGATGATCGGCAACTCGATGACCGCCATGGTGCTGGTGGCCCGACGGCTGGTCGACGAGCTGCGCGACAAACGCGACGAAGTCGAAGCCCGACTCGCCCTCGGACAACCCTCTCGCCAGGCCGCCGCCCCATACCTGCGGATCGCCCTGCGGTCGGCGATATCCCCGCAGATCGAAACCACCAAAGCCACCGGGCTGGTGTTCTTGCCGGGCGCCATGACCGGCCTCATCCTCGCTGGCGTGCACCCGGTGCAGGCGGTGCTGGTCCAGGCCGTCGTCATGTTCCTCATTCTCGGTTCGGTTGCCGCCACCACCGTTGTCGTCGCCCTCGGTCTGGTCCGGCTGGCTTTCACCCGTGATCACCGGCTGCTGCCGCTCGGTCAGCGACCCGGCCGTCGCTGACCGGCTCCCAACCCAGCGCGATCCCGCTTACAGACTGGCCGTAATGTGTAAACGGTCGGATCTGACAGAAGGTGGGCGGAATGACACTCTCCGAGCAAGCCAGTGCTCAAGGTGCTGGGGCGGCCAACGCCGGGGCCGATGACCTGGTCTCCTATGAAACCCTTGACGACGGCCGCATCGCCCGGATCTGGCTCAACCGGCCCGAGGCGCACAACGCGCAAAGCCGCGGTCTGCTGGTTCAGCTCGACCGGGCGTTCGTGCGCGCCGAGGAGGACGACACCGTTCGCGTGGTGATCCTGGCGGCGCGCGGCCGCAATTTCTCGGCGGGCCACGACTTGGGTTCCGAACTGGCGGTGGCCGAGCGGCAGCCCGGGCCCGGGCAGCTCCCGAGCTTCCGCATGAACGGTGGGACCCGCGAACCGATCGCGGAGAAGATCTACCTGCAGGAGTGGCACTACTTCTTCCAAAACACTTGCCGCTGGCGCGATTTGCGCAAAATCACGATCGCCCAGGTCCAGGGCAACGCGATCTCGGCGGGCCTGATGCTGATCTGGGCTTGCGATCTGATCGTCGCCGCCGACAATGCCAAGTTCAGCGACGTGGTCGCGGTGCGCTTGGGGATGCCGGGCGTCGAATATTACGCTCATCCTTGGGAATTCGGTCCCCGCAAAGCCAAAGAGCTGCTGCTGACCGGCGATGCGCTCGACGCCGACGAGGCCTATCGGCTCGGCATGGTGTCGAAGGTGTTCCCGGTCGACGAGCTGGCCGAGAAAACATTGGAATTCGCCCGGCGCATCGCCGAGCGGCCGACGATGGCGGCGCTGCTCGTCAAGGACTCGGTCAACGCCGCCTCCGACGCGATGGGGTTCACCGAGGCGCTGCGGCACGCGTTCCACATCCACGAGTTGGGCCACGCCCACTGGGCGGCCCACAACGAGAACAGGTACGCCGTCGGCCTGCCGCCCGATGTCGAGGACTGGCGCAACGCGAAGCCGACGCAGGTCGCCCGCCGGGACACGCCCTAGCGGAACCCGCCAGTCACACCTGCCACACGCGTTTCCCGCCCGAGGGGGTCTCGCGTAAGTGCCCACCTCCGCGCGACAGGCGCAGTCAGTGAGCCAGTCGCGCGAGTGAGGCGGGCAAACCGTTAGCCGCTTCCCGCGGAGGCGGGAGTGGCCAGAGTGACGACGCGCCCCGGGCGGCGTTACCGGCCCCGGCACCCGCATGGTTCGATGACTAGAACCTGTTGCAGTTTCGGCGTGAGGAGCTCGAGTGCGGCTTTCTTTCGACAACCGGACGTATCTGGTCACCGGCGGTGGCAGCGGAATCGGCAAGGGCGTGGCCACCGGGCTTGTCGCATCGGGTGCCTCCGTCATGATCGTCGGCCGCAATCCCGACCGGCTGGCGGCCGCCGTCTCAGACATCGAAGCGCTCAAGGCGGACGGCTCGATTCGCTACGAGCCCGCCGACATCACCAACGAGGACGAGGCCGCCCGGGCGGTGGACGCGGCGACGGCGTGGCACGGCCGGCTGCACGGGGTGGTGCATTGCGCGGGCGGGTCGGAGACGATCGGTCCGATCACCCAGATCGACTCGGAGGCGTGGCGTCGCACGGTCGACCTCAACGTCAACGGCACGATGTACGTACTCAAGCACGCCGCGCGCGAGCTGGTGCGCGGTGGCGGCGGCTCCTTCGTGGGCATCTCGTCGATCGCGGCCAGCAACACCCATCGCTGGTTCGGCGCCTACGGGGTCACCAAGTCGGCGCTCGACCACATGATGATGCTGGCCGCCGACGAGCTCGGCCCGTCCTGGGTGCGGGTCAACAGCATCCGCCCGGGACTGATCCGCACGGACCTCGTCGGGCCGATCACGGAGTCGCCGGAGCTGAGCGCCGACTACCGCGCTTGCACGCCGCTGCCGCGGATCGGCGAGGTCGAGGACGTCGCCAACCTGGCCATGTTCCTGCTCAGCGATGCGGCCGGCTGGATCACCGGACAGTGCATCAACGTCGACGGCGGCCATATCTTGCGGCGCGGCCCGGACTTCTCGGCGATGCTGGAACCGGTGTTCGGCGCGGAGGGATTACGCGGGGTGATCTGAGCCCAGGCCCGCGTCCCGGTCGGCGAGCGTCGAGAGCGCGGACCAGTCCAAATCCCCGCCCCCGGTGGCCACCAAAGTCAGGAAGCGGTCCCGCAGCAGGCTGGCCAGGGGCAGCGGCACCTGTAATTGCTCTCCGGCGGCGAGCACCAGGCGGACGTCCTTCAAGCCGAGGCTCGCGGCGAAACCGGCCGGCTCGAACTGCTGTTTGGCGATGAGCCCGCCATAGGTCTGATATGCCGGCGCGCCGAACAGGCTCGAGGTGAGCAGGTCGACGTACTGCTGCCTGTCGACCCCGGCCTTGGCGACCAGCGCCACGGCCTCACCGACGCTCTCGATGACCGACGCGATCAGGAAGTTGCCGCTCAGCTTCACCAGGTTGGCCGTGTGCGGCTGGTCGGACACCACGAAAGTCCGCTGGCCGATCACGTCGAACAGCGACGACAACAGCCGCAGCGCCTCGGGGGCGCCCGCCGCGACGACGAAAAGCTTTGCGGCCGAGGCGGCCTCGGGCCTGCCGAACACCGGTGCTGACACATACCGCTGGCCCGCTTCCTCGTGCGCGGCCGCCAGGCGCTGCGAGAGGGCGACGCTGATGGTGCTCGACGAGACGTGTGTGGCGCCGGGTCGCAGCGAAGCCAGGATGCCGTTGTCTCCCAATGTCACGTCCTCGACGGCCCGGTCGTCGGCCAGCATCGTGAAAACGACCTCGCCACTGCTTGCTTCCGCGACGCTGCGCGCGGCCGTCGCGCCCTGCTGCACCAGGGCTTCCGCCTTCCCGGGGGAGCGGTTGTAGACGGTCACGTGATGACCCGCCTTGATCAGGTTCACAGCCATGCCCCGGCCCATGTTTCCCAGGCCCACGAATCCGATGTCCATGCCGTACACGATGCCGCTCCTTGCGATGATGAGCACGTCTGGTGACGCAACAAGCACGGGAGAAGCGGATGAAGCGACTTGAAGGCAAGCGGATCCTGGTGACCGGCGCGGCGTCCGGGATCGGGCAGGCGACCGCGCTGCGGTTGCTAGACGAAGGCGCCTCCGTGGTGGCCGCCGATATCGCGGCCGACGGCCTGGACGCCACGCGGGCAAGAGCCGAGCAGGCCGCAACCGCGGATCGCCTCACCACCATGCCGATGAACGTCGGCGACCAGGATTCGGTGATAGACGGAGTGTGCTGGGCGGTTGAAACCCTGGGCGGCCTGGACTCACTGGTCAACGCCGCCGGCATCCTGCGCGCCGCCCACACCCACGAGACCAGCCTTGAACTGTGGAATCAAATCATCGGGGTGAACCTCACCGGCACCTTTCTGGTGGTCCGTGAAGCGCTTCCGGCGCTACTGGCGAATTCGTGCAGCGCGATCGTGAATTTCAGCTCCACGTCGGCCTCGTTCGCGCATCCGTACATGGCGGCCTACGCGGCCAGCAAGGGCGGGATCCAGGCCTTCACGCACTCTTTGGCGCTCGAATACGCGCGCGACGGTCTGCGCGCGGTTTGTGTGGCGCCGGGCAGCATCAAGTCCGGCATCACCGATGCCACGGGCGGATACATTCCGAAAGACGCCGACTGGTCGCTGTTCACCCGGCTGATGCCGATCCTGCCGACGACCGTGGAATCCAGCGGCACCGGGATGGCGGACCCCGCCGTCGTGGCCGGCGTGATCGCCATGCTGGTGTCGGAGGACGGCGCGTTCATCACCGGCACCGAGATCCGTATCGACGGCGGAACGCACGCCTGAATTGACCGCGCAGGCTTTGCGCGCCTAATTGACGCACGGGACGCCGCCGCCGCCGATCGGCTTGCCCTCATTGGGTGTCGGATAGGTGGTGGCGGTGCCGTTGTAGTAGTACGTGCTAGCCGTGCTGGAAGTCGTTTTACTGGTGGTGGTTTCGTCCGTCGTCGTGGTGTCGTCGGCGGTCGGCATCGAGAAGTTGGTGTCGACGGTCACGCGGATGTGCCCGGACTGGATGCTTGGGTCGGGCTGTTTCGGGGCGTCCAGGCCGAGCAGGGTGGCGACATTGCTCGCGTCGGTTTGCGCGCCGGCGCCGTACTCGATCGTGGTGGTGGTCGGGTCGCCGGAGTTGCGGTCGCGCACCTGACCTTCGGTGTAGCCGTGCTTTTTCAGCGCGCGGGATACCTCGCCGGCCATCCCGCTCATGCTGCCGGCGTTGATCACGTCGACGACGGTGGACGGGTTGGGCTTGGCGGCCGCGGTGGTGGTCGCGGTTGTCGGTGGGGCGGCGCCGATCGCCGCCGCCACCTCCGCCTTGATCGCGGCCGGGTCGATGATGTTGACGTCCTGGCCGTCGATGTTGTCGTAGCGCACCACGGGCAGCGTCCGGAATTCGACGTCACCGCCGGCCAGCGCCCCGAGCCGTTGGATGAGGTCGTCGTCCCAACCTGCTGACAGCACAAGGTCTTTGCGGGCCACAGTCATCAGGCTCTTGAGCTTGTCCAGGTTGGTGAACGTGCCCGCATCCTGAAGTTCCTGCATGACCGACGACAAGAAGGCCTGCTGCCGGTGGGTGCGGTCGAGGTCCCCGTTCTCCAGGCCGTGCCGCTGCCGGACGAACGCCAGCGCCTGCGCCGCGTCCAGCCGCTGCCGCCCGGCCGGGAAGTCGGCGCCGGAGTACGAGTCGTAAACAGGGTGGTTCAGGCACACCTCCACCCCGCCCAGGGATTGTGCCATGTCGTAGAAACCCGCCAGATTGACCTCGGCGAAGTAGTCGATCGGGACGCCGGTCAGGCTGCGCACCGCGCGCAGGGTCGCCGCCCGCGCGGCTTCGCGGCCCTTCGTCTCGAGTTCTTTCTGGTCGCTGACGCCCTGGTTGGCGAGCTTCTGCGCGACGTACTGCTTAGTGAGCCCGTACGCCTCTTTGATCTTGATGTGGTTGTATCCCGGGACGCCGTTGAAGGGCACCCAGTCGTCGCGCGGGATCGAGAAGGCGACGACTTTGTCATCGGCTCCGACGTGCACGAGTATCAGCGTGTTGGTGTTGTAACCGCCGTCGTCGGAGTCGCCCGCGTGCAGGTGCTTGAGGATCGACCAGGGCAGGTCGTTGCCGTCCTGGTCTTTGCGCGAGTCCAGCCCGATGAGCAGGATGTTCATGTTGTTGCCGCTGGATCGCGGATCTTCGGGGCGCAGGGCGTCCGACACGGTGATGCCCCCCAGGGCGCCGTGGGCCACGTAATAGCCGGCCGCGGTCAGCAGCAACGCCCCCGCCGACACCAGCGCCATGAAGCCGCGCGTCAGCCCTTTGCTGAGCCGTGACGGCTGACGAACGGCTCGATGACGGTGATGAGCACCGCCAGAGCGTGGCATCACAAACCTCTGCCCATCCCCAGCGCATCGGCAGGCACCGCACTCGCGGCGGTCTGCGGCGATGTCGCTCCAAGCATGGTGTCAATTATGCGGGAGCTTGCTGTGAAGCCTCGAATCGAGAAAGCCTCGGAAAGGCCCCCTGGGGGCGCCCTCACCCGGCGGAACTGCGGCCGATTGACCGCCGCAACCTGGCTTCTACCAGCATGTTTCTGGCGATACGGTGCCCACGTTCGGCCGCGCTGATCTCACGGAAGGTGTCATGAGGAGCACACGGCTGACGAGGTCGACTCGAACCCGTTATCGGGCTGGATACCCCCGCGTCGATCGTTCGCGTGCGTGGCCGGCGCGGTTTTGGTTACCGCCTCGACGGGTAGGGAATCGGCCACCGAAGGTTTGCACCGCCGTAGAGCCGCCGCAGCGGTTGACACCGTCAAAACCACGCGGGCGGCCGGCCCAGGCATAGAAGGGAACAACATGCACGCTGAAGAAGGCTGAAGAAGGCTGAAGAAGGCTGAAGAAGGCTAGGAAACCGTCAACGATTACGCCGTTGAGGGAAAAACAAAAGCTGGGCAGGATCAAGGGTTCCCAACGAGCGGGTGGCTGGCTTGGCGAAGTTGCCCGGCGGTTCGCCAGGTTTTGGCGCGGCGAGCACGGCAAATCCGATAGTTAGGCTCGAACTCCCCACGTGGCATCGACGGTCGAACCGACGCCGGTTTCAGTTCGACGCGTCTTACTATCACCTGATGCCACTAGCAGGGGAACAGTTCTCGATCGAGGGGCCCGGCGGCGTTCGCATCGTCGCGGATCGGCTGGGCGATCCTTCGGCGCGAGCCGTGGTGTTCCTGCACGGCGGCGGGCAGACCCGCCGCTCGTGGGGCAAGGCGGCCGCCGCTGTGGCCGGGCGCGGCTGGCAGGCCGTCACCGTCGACCTGCGCGGCCATGGGGAATCGGACTGGTCGAGCGAAGGCGACTACCGTGTCGTCAGCTTCGCCCGCGACGTCCAGGAAGTGCTGCGCAGGCTACCCCAGCAACCGGTGCTGGTGGGCGCCTCCCTGGGCGGGTTCACCTCGATGCTGCTCGCGGGGGAAATCTCGCCGGGCATCGCCAGCGCCGTCGTCTTGGTGGACATCGTGCCGAACATGGATCAGTCGGGCGCGAACCGGATACACGCCTTCATGTCCGACCGGGTGGAATCCGGCTTCGGCTCACTGGACGAGGTCGCCGACGCGATCGCCGAATACAATCCGCACCGGCCCCGGCCCACCGATCTGGAGGGCCTGACCACCAACCTGCGCCGCCGCGGTGATCGCTGGTTTTGGCACTGGGATCCGCAGTTCATCAGCGGGACCGCGGCGTCACCACCGTTCGAGGTGACCGATCCCGATCGCATGCACGCGGCCGTGGAGTCGATCCTGCGCGGCGGCGTGCCGATGCTGCTGGTCCGCGGTCAGATGAGTGACCTGGTCAGCCAAGAGCGCGCCGACGAGTTTCTCGCCCGATTCCCGCAGGTCGAGTTCACCGACGTCCGCGGTGCCGGGCACATGGTCGCCGGCGATCGCAACGACATCTTCGCCGAGGCTGTCCTGGACTTCCTCGGCTGTCACCTCGACGCAGGATGACTCGCCGATCGGGTTAACTGCACGGAACATGCTGCGGCGCAGCCCATTTAACCTGCGATCCGATGCGACGACGCTGGGATGCAACGGCCCTAGGAACTCGTCGGCGCCGGCGCTACCGTGGGTCGTCAACACTCGGGAAAGACGTACACCACCCCCGTCGTGATAGTCCGGGTAAGCGACGGCTTCATCATTCCGCTGCCCTACGGCACGGAGGTGGATTGGCTTCGCAACGTGCTGGCCGCCGGGAACGCCGCCCTCCGCGTTCACGGAGAAACCTGCCGGGCGGTCGAACCGCAGATCATCGACGCGGCGACCGCATTCCCACAATTGTCACCGCGGCGGCAGCGGGAGTTCGGCCGGTTCGGAATCAGGAACTACCTGAAGCTGAAGCGCGAACCCGTGGCCGGCGCGGGGGAGTGATCCGCTGCCGCTCGGCTCAGCATTTCCGCTCGCCTTGCTAACTGGGTGGCCTTCGGCTGTAATCGTGCTTCCCGTCAGGAGCGGAGGAGGGCGGCGTGGCCGTACGGTGGTTGCGAGGGCCGGGATTGGCCGGTGCCGTGGTGCTGGCCGCGACGTCGTTAGCCAAGCCGGCGCTGGCGGCGCCGCCGCCGACGCCCGGCATCGAGGTCGACGACGAAAACAGCAAGTGCACAGCGGGTTTCGCGGCCCAAGGCAACGACGGCGGCTACTACCTCATGACCAGCGGGCACTGCGACGCGCACGACGGCTCGGATTGGACGTACGGGGACGACGCCCCGCTGGGGAGGATCACGGCCAGTGAGCATGAAGGCGACAAACGAGATGCCGCGATCATCCGCCTCGATCCCGCTGTCGGCGCTCCGGTAGGTGACATCGACGGCAGGTATCCGGTCCGGGATGTCCTGAGCCAGGGGCAAATCCAGGTGGGCATACCGTTCTGCAAGGTCGGCGCCGTCAGCGGCGAGACGTGCGGCGCCATCAAAGGTATCGAGGGCGACGTGGTGGAGGCCAGCGTCTACAGCCTGAACGGTGACAGCGGCAGCCCCGGCTTCGTAAAGAACCCCGACGGCACCGTGAGTGCCGTCGGCCTGTTGATGTCGTCGCCCGACGGCGACGATCACACGACGTACTTCGCGTTGGTTCAGCCCTTGCTCGGCAGGTGGGGCTTGCGCGTTCTTCCGTGACGGGCCGACAGCGTGGGCGGTCGGCGCACCAACCGGGCGAAAGCGCACGTTTGCGTTTCTCTATCGTGGGTATGCCCGGGAACGGCCCTGTGGCGACCGCGCATGTCGAGGCGGTCCAGACGAAGCGCCAGCGACACGAAGGAGAGCGGTAGTGAAGCGTGGGATCGTGCTCGGCGTAGCCGGCGTGGCCATGGCGGTCGCGGCCTGCGCCGGGTGTTCGAGCAACAAGTCCAACACGGGAGCGTCATCCAGCTCGGCGCCGTCGGCGGCCGGCCCCCAGGTCATCGTCGACGGTCAGAGCCAGAACGTCACCGGCCAAGTCACCTGCAACTCGGCGAACGGCGTCACCACCGTCGGCATCGGTGACGCGACAGCCGGACTCGGCGCGGTGGTGAGCAACGACAACCCACCCATCGTGCACTCGGTTGGTCTGGGCAACGTCAACGGCGTCGCGCTCGGTTTCTCCGACGCTGCTCCGAGCCAAGGCAGCAATGCCGGAGCCGCGGTCAACGGCAAGTCGTACGCGATCAAGGGCACCGCGACGGGTGTCGATATGAGCAACCCAAACCAGCCGCAAACAGTGACCAAGTCATTCGAGATGGACGTGACCTGCCCGTAGCACGGGCGATCGACACCCAAGAGGGGACGGCAGCTATGTCTATGAAACGTGTCGTCAGCGCGGCGGCGGTCGCAGCGGGCCTGAGCTTCTCGGCAATGACACTGGACCCGGGGCTCGCCTATTCCGCTCCGATGGATCCACCGCCGCCGTGCCCGAACTGCCACGGTGGTGGCGGCGGCGGGGGCGGGGGCAACCCGGCCGGTCCTGGCGGGCCGCAGACTACGCCGGGCCCGCAAACGCATGAGCCGCCGCAGACGCAGAACGCTCCGCCGCAGACGCAGAACGCTCCGCCGCAGACGCAGAACGCTCCGCCGCAGACGCAGAACGCTCCGCCGCAGACGCAGAACGCTCCGCCGCAGACGCAGAACGCTCCGCCCCCGCAGACGCAGAACGCTCCGCCGCCGGGCACGCAGCGCAACGAGCCGCCGAGCGAGGAGCCCTCGGGACCGCCGAACGGACAAACCAATGCGCCGGGCGGACCGACCAACGGGCCGGGCGGGCCAACCAACGCACCCGGCGGACAAACCAACGCACCGGCGAACGGTCCGAACAACCAGCCGCCCAACCGGGAAGCACGCCCTGCGCTTAATCCGCCGAGCACGCAGCCTCCGCATCAGCCCTACGTTCCCCGTCGGGATTTGGTCACCGCCAGCGCGCAACTAGGTGGTCCCGGGGGTGCGGATGTGCAATTCAACGTTGTGGGCCGCGGCGCGCCACCTCCGCCGCCGCCCCGGGGCTGGGGCTGGAACGACGGCCCGGCTCCTGGCCACCCGCCACCCGGCTGGGTGGGTCCGCCGCCTGAGGGTGGGTGGAACGGCCCGCCGCCTCCCGGCGGCTGGAATCGCCCGTGGGGCGGCCCGCCGCGCGAGGTAGACGCGGCGCGGGCCGATTTCGGCCCCTTCAACTACGACACCTTCACCGTCATCCCGGTCTTCAACTGGCAGTACGGAGGTTGGGGTTACTGGTTCTTCGGTGTCTGGGTCCCGCTCTACTGACGACGACCCGCAGGCGGGCCTGTGAAAGCCGCCCCGGTCCTCCGGGGCGGCTTTCATCGTGTTGCCGGAGCGAGGCCGCTCCGACATCGGCGGTGCTATCCTTCCGCCGCGCCTCCTCCTGGCGCAGCAGCCAACTGAGGAGCGAATGAACGCAGTCGAGGGACGGTTCGTCAGGCTCGGTCGCGACGGCGGCTCGGTCACCATCGAGCTGGTCAACTGCAAACCGCTGAACATCATCGGCAGCGGCGCCATCGCCGAACTGGCCGAGGCATTCCGCGCCGTCAGCCAAGACAGCGATGTGCGGGTCGTGGTGTTGCGGGGATCGGGTGAGAAGGCGTTCATCGGTGGCGCCGACATCAACGAGATGGTCACCCTGGACCGGTCCAGCGCCGAGGTGTTCATCCGCCGGCTGGCGGGCCTCTGTGAGGCGATTCGCGAATGCCCCGTCCCGGTCATCGCGAGACTCGCGGGCTGGTGCCTCGGCGGTGGCCTGGAAGTCGCAATGTCGTGCGATCTGCGGATCGCCGAGACGGGCGCGAAATTCGGGATGCCGGAAGTGGCGGTCGGCATCCCATCGGTGATCCATTCGGCGTTGATGCCGGCGCTGATCGGGGCTTCCCATGCGGCCTGGCTGTTGATGACCGGCGAAACGATCGACGCCGAGACGGCTGCCACCTGGGGCCTGGTGCATGAGGTCATTGCGCCCGACGCCCTCGACAGTCGCATCGGCGAGCTCACGGCCAAGTTCACCGGTTTCGGCCCGCACGCGGTCCGCCAACAGAAGCGCCTACTCAACAAATGGTTCGATATGACCGTTCACGGGGCGATCGAAGACAGCGTCGAGCAGTTCGGCCTCGCGTTCCTGACCGGAGAGCCGCAACTGCACATGCAGGCGTTCCTGTCGCGGAAGAAGGGCGAAAGGTAGCGATTACTGCGGGTGCGTCGCCAGATAGTCACCGACCGGGATGGGCGACGTCGCGGCGTAGCCGATGGGTAGCAGCACGTCGCCGGCGGTCGTGTTGTAGTAGACGTCCCACCGGTAATAGCCTCCGAACGCGGCGGGATCGGACGCGAGTACCGCGGCGTACTGGTTGACCGCCTGCACGTATTGGTTGCGCGTTGTTGTACCGGTAAATCGCGTGATCACGGTCGTTGCCAAAGCCGTTCGCGGCGAGGTAGCGGCCCGCCGCCATGATGCTGTCGCGGGGCGAGTTGATATCGCCGCCCTGACCGTAGGTGGCGAACGTCGACGGCAGGAATTGCATGGGACCTTCGGCGCCAGCGGTGCTCGCGCCGACGATGCTGCCGAAACGCGTCTCGATGAAGTTGATGGCGGCCAGGTAATTCCAGCCCACACCGGACTCCGACTCGGCAGCGCGGTAGTAGTTCATCAGTTCGTCGGCCGGAGCGGGAGGCTCGATGCGCCAGGGGGGCAGCGCGTCTTTCGCGGGTGTCATCGCCTGCAGCTGTCGACGGGCGTCGACGTTGCGGTCGTAGACATCGAGCAATTCCGACGGAATCCGCGGCCGCGTGATCGCATCCCACTCGGGATGGCGCCCGATGGCGCGGTAGGCGGCCTGCTCGCGGTACGCCGCTGCCACTAGCGCCGGCTCACCCGTCGACGGGTCACGCAGCGCACGCTCGTCGGCGACAAGGTCGTCGGCCAGCTGGGCGGGATCTGACGCGAGCTGAGGCTGCACGCCCTCGGGCGGCGTCGGTGCGGCGGGCAGAATTCTTGACGCGAGGGGTGTGGCGGCGACTGTCGTTGCCGTTGAGGCGGTTACGGCGGCTCCGGGTCGCGGCGCAGTCGGCCCCGTGCATCCGACGAGCGCGAGCATTATGGCGCCGAGGACAAGAGGCGCGCCGCGCCGTACCGTGCGGTTGCTCGCGACGGACCGCTGCGGCGGTGCAGCGACGATTCGTTCACAGCTCATGTGGTGACGACTCTCATGTACTTGTGGACGTCAGTTGGGGTGCGACCTCGATGAAAGCCTAGATGCTCGCCTCAGTTGCATCGATACGCGATTCCTCTTCGGCTCCTCGATGGCTGCAACGTGGCTCATCGCCGCGCAGATCGCTCTCATCAACGCGTTGCGATCGGATCGTCGAATAGGTCGTATTTGCCGGTGGTTTTCCACTGCTGGGCCGCCTTGTGGGGAGAGCCGAACCAGCGGACGTGCGGCGCGACCTCCTTTGGAGAACGCGCTCCGTCACTAAGGTGCCCAGTCGGGATTTCTTCAGGCGTGAGCGGTGCGCTGAGAAATGGATGCAGGATTCGCACCCCAAACAAGACCAGGTTGTGGGTTCCCGGAAGCGCTGCGGATGGCACGATCAATGCGGTCGCTCCGGAGTTACGAACGGTATCGGCCAACCTCTGTGTCAGGGTGTAATCGTCACCGACGAGCTCATCAGCGGTCAGCCCATACCTCGTGCAGTCTGCGAAATCGATCCATGTCACGTCGTCGTCGACGTCGAGCACCGCCGTCCACAAATTCAAGACGACATCGTCCGGATTGCCGCTCGGACCAACGTTGTGGCGAAGCATCTCGGCGGCGGGCCCCAGCGGATGAATACTCAGATACTGGACTGTTTCACTCCTCGGGCGGTGGAAGCGACCGGCCCGTGAGCTGGGAAAAGCCCACCAAGGCGAGTCGTAGGCCGCGTGTCGAAATACCGTCAGTCTCATGCCGTCATGGCACGAGCCGCGGTCGCGGCGCCAAGGAGCTGCGGGTAGCACAACGGGTCGTCGAGTAACTCGATCGGGCGTCGGCCGAGCACAGGATGGTCCCGATAGAACCACGCGACTACTCCCGGACCCGTGAATGCGTGGCGCAACTGGTTCACGACTTGCCCCACCGCGCGGACTCGCGCGGCATCATCTGCCACCGGCTCGGACCCGTCTTCCGCAAGCCAGCGCTGAAGCTGGCGAACGGAAACCCCAAGCAGCTCCGCGAGAGTCTGCTGAGGGACGGCGAGGATCTCGGCGGTCCTAGCAACCACCTCCCCGACCGGAGCGGCGTCGTTGTAGGGCTGATTTGCGGTGATGTCGCGCAGTGCCTGGCGGAATTGCTCGAGCGCAATGCGCACCTCCCGACGCTGTTCCTCATCGTTGTCGTGGCGGAGCGCTTTTTCCGCGCTGTACGCGGCAGCCCACATTCTTGTCGTGAGGTATGGGTCGGCCTCTAGACGCAACGGCGTCTCGGCGCCGAGCGTCGACTGGAAGCTATCGACGAGCTCGCTAACCTCACTCGGAACCGTGTCAGAACGCTGTAGGAGCTTGGTCGCTTCATTAACCCGGTCGAGGAGGGCACCAAGCTGCAGGAGTGTCGTATCCATGTCGTCATACTACGACAGATCTCCGCCAAGAGGGCAAAGCGATGCGCGCGCATGTGGAATGACATTCGCCCCAGCCGTGCCCACGGCGTACCGTCATCGGCCCAAAGCCGATGCAGGACTCTCGCCCCTTCGCCAGCCAGCCCATGGGGCCTGTTCGCGACCCTGGCCGGGGACCGCGAAGATGGCTCTAGCAGCTGAAAAGACTTCATCGGAGATCACTCGAGATAGCTGTAATTGTGGGCAAGTTGTGGGCAGGCCTACAGTTGTCCGCCGTGAGTCTTGGGATTCTCGGCTTCGCCTTGTCGGTCGTAGCTCTGCTGTGGAACCTCGCGCTCACCTGGCTGAAGTGGCCCCGCATCAGGGTTGAGATCTTCCCCATCGTCGGGGACGCGGAGACCTACAGACTCATCATCGTCAACCTCGGCTCCGAAGCGATCACGCTTCGCAGCATTGGGCTGGGCACTCAAGCAAACCTCCACGCGCTCGATTACGCTACAGATCGCTTCAGGGGCAGGCCCTTGCCCGAGGGCGCTGACCTTCCGGCGCGGATCGAAGGGCACGACCTCCGCGTGTGGACTTACGATGAGCAGCTGCTCACTGTGTTCCCAAGGGGAACAATGGTTATCGGGTACGCCGACCGGTATAAGGCATTTGGCCGGGCATTTCGCGAGACTCGAACGCTGCTCAAAACGGTGAGGTCAAAACCGCAGTTCAGAAATCGCGGAGTCGAGTCGACGCCCAACCTAACCACTGACGCGTGACTTGGAACGGGAGTCACAAGAGGTCCGGTGTTTCGCGCGTTCGTGGGGGCGCGGGACCGGAAGCGAGGGTTTCAGCGACGCGCATTACAGCTACGCAGAACTCGATACCGAAGACGGCTACCACCTGTCCAAAGATCTCGCCGACCAGGCCCTGAGGATGCTGCGCGATCAGCAGGCCACCAACCCGTCCAAGCCCTGGTACATGTGGTTCTGCCCCGGGGCAAACCACGCGCCGCACCACAATCCGGCCGAGTACGCCGACCAAGTACAAAGGAATGTTCGACGACGGCTACGAGGCGTACCGCGAGTGGTTGCTGGTGCGCATGATCGAAAAGGGCACTCACGGCAAGCGGCCTCCGCACGAGACGGCGAAGTAGTACGGCGACCATTAAGTGGCCGCGCGTACGGGCGCGGAGGAACCATGCGCCATACCAGGAAAGTCACCGAACACTCAGGACTACCTACCAGCCAGATCCACCGACCGCAGGAAGTCCCCTACCTGACAAACCATTTCGCGTGCAATGAGCTGCGACGATGCACAATCGGCGAAGTCCTTCAGTTTTTGAGCGAGCTGGTCGGCGACCCGCTCGAATGCGCTTCGCTCGCGCGAGAATGCAGACCTTAATTTTACAGCAAACTTTCTAGCGCGAATCCCCGCGAATCCCCGCGCATGGCCGCGAAAGGTGGAGTTCCCATCTACGACGCGGGGCGCAAGTATTGACCCCGTGATTAGTGTGCTTTCGCGGCGGGCGTGGTTGGGCGTGGCCGGTGCGGCAACGGTGGCCACACTGGCCGGGTGCGGATCAACGAAAACAAAATCAATGCCCACGGTGACCGTCACCGTGCCTAGATCGGCGGTCATTCCCGACGAGAACGAGCAACCAGTGATCACCGATCCCCAGGTAGCCCTGGACACGTTGATGGCCGGTAATCAGCGTTTCGTTGAGAACAGGTTGCAAGAACCCGGCCGGGACCCCGCGCGCCGACTCAAACTAGCCCAGGGCCAACACCCCTTCGCCACTATCCTGGCCTG
The DNA here is from genome assembly GCA_963785625.1 of uncultured Actinomycetota bacterium. Classification (GTDB taxonomy): domain Bacteria; phylum Actinomycetota; class Actinomycetes; order Mycobacteriales; family Mycobacteriaceae; genus Mycobacterium. Next base: position 104,720 of record CAWAWC010000009.1, read on the forward strand.
CTCGGACTCACGGCTGCCGCCCGAGCTGATCTTCGACCAAGGCTTCGGAGATCTGTTCGTAGTGCGCGTGGCCGGCAACATCGTCGACGATTCACTCGTGGGCAGCATCGAGTACGCCGTCGGCCATTTGCACACCCCGCTGATCATGGTGATCGGTCATGAGAAATGCGGCGCGGTCGAAGCGACCCTGGAATCAATCCAGCAACACCAGCCGGCCAACGGAGACATCTCCGTGCTGGTGGCCGCGATCACCCCGGCAGTCGCTGCGGCCGAACAGCGTCCCGGGGACCTGCTCGACAACACCGTCCGCGCCAACGCCCAACAATCACTGGATGCGATCAACAAATCTTCCGAACTGACCGGCCCCCTCTCCAGCGGCCAATTCAAAGCCGTTGCCGCCTACTACAGCATCGACGACGGCCGCGTCAGCCTGATCTAGTACCGGCCAGCACTTTTGGGCACCCGCCAGGCGCCGTTTCCGTGCCGTGCGGATAAGGGTAATGCGCGGATCGCATTCGGCGTCATCATCACTTTGCATGTGAAACGGAACTGGCGCCGACACCGCCGGCACACCAGCCTTGGACGCCGCAGCGGGCGTAAATCCCAATTCTATTTCGAGCAAACGGGATTCGGTGCTCATCACCTGGATCTCTGCCATCGCCGGGTGTGAGCGCGGTTGGCCGTGGCTGCCGAAGGTCATTAGCCCGTCGCGGTCCACTTGGTCGAAGGCTTGCGGAAGGAGATCCCGAGTTCGTCAATACCGCTCGATGGCGAGCCTGTGACGTTCCGGCACGATCCACTCGTGCGCCTAAATGCGTTGCCAGGCATCGCGTCCAGCCTCACCTAGCCCCGGCGGTGCTTCTGGAACCTGACGCGGCGGCACCGGGTGTCGGATCGTCTTGTAGTGGTCGCCTTCTTCTCGCATAACACGTCTGCTGCGACGGCCAGCAACGCTGCTGCTGCTGCTTGCAGCGGACGCTGGGGCACGCCTCAGCGGCGATGACACTCGATGTGTACGCCGACCTGTTCGGGTCCGACCTTGATGCCGTCGCCGACCGGCTGGAAAACGTGCTCAGTATGTGCTCACGGGGCGCTCAGTAGCACGCATGCCCGGGTCAGAAAGCGCTTCTATCAGCGCATACGCCATTAGAAGCGTTGAGCCCCCTGTCAGGATTGAACTCGCCTGACGGCCCAACACACGAGGCCGAAAAGCCTTTCTAACAGCGGAAGTTCATCACCCGAGATCACTGGAGAAGTCTGTAACTTTGGGCAAATTGTGGGCAATATGTGGGCACGGCGGGCGGATCAAATGGGTACAGACCGATCGCGTCATGGCATCGCCTCGGCCCAGACGATATGCTCCTCGAAGCCCAAGGATGTCGCCCGCGGATGAGCGATATGGTCTCATCGCGATCTCTACGCCAAGCGGCTCTGGCTCCATTTTCCGGATTCGTCTAAGGCAGTGCTGCGCCTGCAGCAGCGCCTCACCCGGCCCGTAGGCCGGGTCTGTGGCCGGGGCAATTCACAACACGAGGCGGCAATCGCCGCCGTCTACCAGAAGGTAGACACCCGCCCCGCGGAGCATGACGACCTCGTACTCGACGTGCTGAATCAACTTGCGCCTATCGACGTGCTCAATCATCTTGCGGCTGTCGTCCGGGCCGAGTGCCATCAGCCGGATGCTATGCGTCCCATGCCTCCGGCCCAGGGACCATCGGCTCCCTCCTCTGTGACCTTCGCCCTTATTGGCTGACCGCCAGAGCGATTAGCGTTCGCAGTCACTGAGGTTTGGACCACCCCTCGGTCCATTCCCACAAAGAAAGAGAAGGAGCAGACACACTGTGAGCGATACGGATAAGGCGAAGAACAAGATCCAAGATCTTGGCGGTCAGGCCAAGGAAGCGCTCGGCAAGGTTACCGGTGACAAGAGCACTGAACATGAGGGCCAGCGCGAACAGACGAAGTCTCACTTCAAAGACGCCGGCGAGAAGGTTAAAGAGGCTGGCGAGAAGCTTAAGGAAGCCGGCGAGAAGGTCATTGACGTCTTCCACAAGAAGTAAGCGCCGCGTCTTCCACAAGAAGTGAGCGCCGCGTCGCGAGGTAAATCGGGTGACGGCGGACCCTTACGCGCGTGCCCTGGATTGCCTGCGCCACCCCACCGGACGCTAAATGTGGGCAACTCTTCAGGGAGCCGCAGACACACAACGGCGGTATCAACTGGCCGTGGCCGTAGCCATCGGCAGCATTCGTGTCAGGTACGACACGACATGTTGCCAGGTCCCCTGCTGTTGCCGCGATGGGTCGCCCACGCACAAATACCAGCTGCGCTTTTTTGGTGCGGCCCGCCAGCCGCAAGGAGAGCGCACAAGAGCAAATAGTTAAGGAGCGCGCCCAAGAAGCTTTCAGTCACAGCCGTGACCTACTCGCAATGCAAATGGAAGAAGAAGCGCGCTTGGAGTCCGTATACTGAATACGATCTTCCAAGACACGTCAACGTATCGGCGTCTATCAGAATATGGAGGCAGCATGATTATCTTAGGCGTCATCTTGCTCTTGGTCGGCTACCTACTTTTGCCTAAGCTAACCGGGGTGCCGCTCAACGTAGAGACGATATGTGTCTGGGGAGGTTGGATTCTGCTCATTGTCGGCATTATCCTGTTCTTGTTGGGGCAGTTTGGCAATCGCAGGATCGGCGGCAGACGCTACTGGTACTGATGGTGACCGCCCGGTTGCAAGATCCTCATCGGGGCGCCATTTCCATTTCCATCGCCGCCCGCCAGGCCGTTGCGGCTGCAGAAGCTCGGGGCCCGTAACTCCTTAAATGACGGCGTTATCGCGAGTTCCGACTGCTCGCGGCCTGTCGCCCTAACCGCAACTCCGCGGACCCCAAGCCCACGTTGCGGCGTCACTCACGAACGCACCCCATCCACAGGTCTTGACGATTCCTCTGCTCCGTCGATCCCGACGATGTGGATAATCGCGCCCTCGAGACGCGCGGCAAACGTCACTGCAGGCGCGCATATCAGTCACGTGCCCAGTGGCAACCCCACCGCTCTTGGGCAAGCAGGAGAGGTCGGCTGCACCATATAGCAGTTACGACGTGTCTGGTCCCGCGCCGGAACGCGCACTAGCCCGAAGCTGGTGGCTGACGGTTCACCGCTTCCGCGATGCTGATGAGGACAACGGTATCTCCAAATGACTGGCCGCGCTTGTAACGTCCTTGCAGCCGACTGATGCGCCTGACGATGGGAATGAGGCGCCCGTACTTCGCACGGATACTGGCCTGGACCTCGTCGAAGAGCGCACCGGCCTGCACAATCTCGGCGGTGCCGTCGAGGATCGCGGCTTCTGGCTTCGTCTTCCCCCTGGCTGTGCATGCCTGGATCGTGACATGTGGGTTGTTGCGCAGGCGCTTGTATTTGCCGGTGCCCGCGCCGGTCCACATGCCGACTCGGCCATCGCTGACTGGAACGGTCCAAACAGGTGTGGCCACTCGGGCGCCGCTCTTGCGGAATGTGGTGAGCAGCATGTGTTTTCCACGAGTGATGTCAATCGTCGTCACTGTCGCCTTCGAGCTTTCTGTCGCGCGGGCGCGAGGTTGGTTCGAGCGGCGGGATAAGGTCATCGGCTGTGCGCTGTCCAGGGTCGTCGTCGGCTCGGCAGCCGTCCAGCCCCGACCAAATTGGTACGGATGTCGCCGTACCTCGTACCGCTATCACTTCGTGCCGTAGATCCGTTCCTGCATGGCAGTGTCCGCGAAGCTCTGGGCTTTGACGATTTTGCCGTCGCGGAAGCTGTACGCATCGGCTTGGGGTGCGGATTCTCCGCAGGCGGTGACTATGGAGAGGACGACCACGACATCGTCGTCGGCGAGGAATCGGCTGGGCGCTATTGTGAAGCCCTTCTCCGCTAGCTTCCCGAAAAATTTCGTGACCTCCGCTTTGCCGCGATACGTGCCGCTGATCGTGCTGTTACCGGGCGAGAACCACTCGGTGTCGTCGTCCAAGATGCTCAGGACCGTTTCGAGGTCGCCCGCGGCGAACGCGGCATACCCCTTCTTGGATGTCTCGACATTCTGGCTTGTAGACATGGTCACTCCTTTGTGTCCGGTTTGCCCTGGTTTTCCGCTTTTCCGCCGGAGAATTGATCCTACGCTCGTGGAGGGGAACCGCGGGCCTATATTGCGTGCGTTCGTGCCGGGCAAGACCAAGCCAGACGTCCGTTTCAATGCATGGCGAGCGGTTTCATGATCCATTGTCTTGCTTCATGATCCATTGTCTTGCTTCATGATCCAGTGTCTTGCTTCCTCGATCTGCCCAGCCGGGAAATGCTTGATCTCCGCTGACACAAAGTGTGACGTCAAATTGCTCCGCGACATTTCCCAGGGTGGAGTCCGTTACGACCCGATTCTCTTTATAAGCTTGTGATGATCTCGAATAAAGCGAAACTGGTTGACCATTGCCCCAAAACTCTCCCATCCCGGGAACGCCGGGGCTTCGATGATGAGACCGGCCAGACCGCCGGTTGCCTCGATGTGCGGGTCGACCGCCTTCGCGAGTTCCACAAAGTCGTCCTGCTCGATCGCAGGCTTTGGCTGCACGTGCAGGATGGAATGCTCGGTATCGAGGTCGTATTCGATCATGTATCGCTCCTTTACGATCGTTGCGGTCCAAGGCCCGCACTCGCCGACGGTGTTGATGCGCACCTTCCGGCTGCGAACCTTTACCGCCTCTATCCGACAGCCCGTACCCCCCGGGGTAGGGACCGAAGTCCCCATGTCCGGAGTCGTTGGTCGCGCTGCGGGAGTCGTTTGTCCCGGCTGGGAAGCCCCGCCGTGGCCGTCGAATTATCCACAGGCGGCCCCTACTTGAAGGCTGCGCGGAGGTGTGGATGGTCGCGTGCTGCGCTGCTGTGACGGGATCGTTGCAGGCAGGGGTTGGTGGTTGATCGGGTTGGTTGAGGGAGCCTGGAGAGCCCAGGATTGATGGAGACCCTGTACGCCCAGGATTGGTGTGGAGGACCCTGGCGGCCAAAGTGGAGGTCTCGCGAGGTCCCTTGGTGTGGTGGAGTGGTCTGCCGGGGGTGGTCTTGGTGGCGGTCGCGCTGTCAAGTTGAAGTGGCCCCGCGTTGACGGCGCGAATTAGCTTCAGGCTGTTGGTCGGTGATTGCTTGGCTCTGGTTGTGCTTCGGCCGGCATAGATCTGCGCGCTCAGGGGTCGTAGATACGCGTGCGACCGGCTTTAATCTGCGCGTTTGCGCTGATGTTTTGCCGCACATAGTGGCTGCATGGTGGTTAGCATGAGCGACATCGATCCGCGTGCGGACGCACCGCTGGTGGACTGGAGCGATCTTGGCGTGAGCGGGCTTTTGCCGACCGGCACGGTGACGTTGCTGTTGGCTGACGTGGAGGGTTCGACGCGGCTGTGGGAGACCCAGGCCGAGGTGATGACGGGCGCGATCGCGCGACTCAACCACGTCGTCTGTGATGTCGTCGCCGCGCACGACGGTGTGCGCCCGGTCGAGCAGGGCGAGGGCGACAGCTTCGTGGCGGCGTTCGCCCGCGCGTCCGACGCGGTGGCCGCTGCCCTGCAGTTGCAGCGGGCGCCGTTGGCCCCGATCCGGCTGCGCATCGGGGTGCATACCGGTGAGGTGCAGCTGCGCGATGAGGCTAATTACGCGGGTCCGACGATCAATCGGACCGCGCGGCTGCGCGATCTGGGGCATGGGGGTCAGACGCTGTTGTCGGGAGCGACCGAACCGCTGGTGGTCGACCGGCTACCTGAGGGCGCCTGGCTGACCGATCTGGGCACCCACCCGTTGCGTGATCTGCCCCGCCCGGAACGAGTGGTGCACCTGTGCCATCCCGACCTGGTCAACGAGTTCCCGCCCCTTCGGGTATCGGGCACCGTTGTGTCCACCCGCCTTCCGGCGCAGCTGACCAGTTTCGTGGGCCGCGACCCGGAGCTGACCCAGCTGCGCGAGCTGCTGGCCCAGAACCGGGTGGTGACCTTGACCGGCGCGGGCGGGGTGGGCAAAACCCGGTTGGCGATTCAGGTCGCGGCCCAGATGGCGGGTGAGTTCGGCCAGTTTCCTGACGGTGTTTGGTATGTGGATTTTGCGCCGATCACCGATCCCGCCGTGGTGCCGGTCACGGTGGCGCGTGCACTCGGGCTGCCCGATCAACCGGGGCGCTCCACCATGGACAGCCTGCTGCGGTTTGTTCGCGACCGGCGGCTGCTGGTGGTGCTCGACAACTGTGAACACCTGCTCGACGCGTGCGCCGAGCTGGTCGTCGCTCTCCTGGGTGGGGCGCCGGGGCTGACCTTGCTCGCCACCAGCCGGGAGGCGATCGGGGTGGCCGGCGAAGTCAGCTGGCGGGTGCCGTCGCTGTCGCTGGACGATGAAGCCCGCGAGTTGTTCACCGACCGGGCCCGCCACGCTCGACCCGGTTTCGCGATCAGCGACGACAACGCGGCGACGGTGGGCGAGATCTGCGCGCGCCTGGATGGGGTGCCGCTGGCGATCGAGCTGGCCGCAGCGCGGGTGCGCGCGTTGTCGCCGGCCGAGATCCTCGACAGCCTGCATGACCGGTTCCGGCTGCTGACCGGGGGTGCGCGTACCGCGGTACGCCGCCAGCAGACCTTGCGCGCCTCGGTGGACTGGTCGCATGCGCTGTTGACCGAGCCCGAACGGGTGTTGTTTCGCCGGCTGGCGGTCTTTCTGGGCGGGTTCGGCCTCGACGCCGCCCAGACGGTCGCAGGCGGTGGTGACCTGGAGCGCTACCAGGTGCTCGATCAGCTCACCCTGCTAGTGGACAAGTCACTGGTGGTGGCCGAACACACCGGCGGCGCAACGCGCTACCGGCTGTTGGAGACGGTGCGCCAGTACGCGCTGGAAAAACTCGGCGAGTCCGGCGAGGCCGACGCCGTGCGGGCGCGTCACCGCGATTACTACACGGCGATGGCCGCCGTGCTTGACGCGCCGGCAGGCCGTGATTATGAGCAGCGTCTCGAGCAGGCCGAGATCGAGATCGACAACCTGCGCGCCGCATTCGGATGGAGCCGGGAAAACTCCAATATCGAGTTGGCATTGCAGCTCGCATCCTCGCTGCAGCCGCTGTGGCTCGCTCGGGGCCGCCTCCGGGAAGGGCTGGCCTGGTTCGATGCCACCCTCGCCGATCTCAACGCGCAGCACCTCGAGGAGGCGGCCGCGGTGCATGCGCGGGCGATCGCCGACAAGGCTGTCCTCGATGCATGGGTGGGCGCCGCCGCGAGCATGGAGCAGGCCGAGCAGGCCCTGGCGATCGCCCGCGAACTCGATGACCCGGCCCTGTTGGCCCGGACATTGACCGCCTGCGGCTTCATCGCGGGCCTGGGCTATCACGTCGAAGTGGCCCGGGCATGCTTCGCCGAGGCGATCGGTCTGGCCCGTGCCGTGGACGATCAGTGGCGGCTCAGCCAGATCCTCGCCCTGCAGGTGATCGCAGCGAGCATCGCGGGTGACCTGATCGCGGTGCGCGCAGATGCCGAGGAAGGACGCGACATCGCCGACGCGATCGGCGACGGGTTCAACTCGCGTATTTGTCGCTTTTACCTCGGAATGGCGCAGCTACAGCAGGGCGATTTGGCCGGAGCCACCGCACAGTTCGGCGAGGTGGCCGCCGAGGCCGAAGCGGCCCACGATGAGATCCGCAGGGTCAGCAGCCTCGTTGGTCACGGCACGGCACTCGCAATCCAGGGTGAGGCGGCCGCGGCCCGCACGGTGGCCGGGGCGATCCTTGAGGGCGGCGCGGAGCTTGGCGGGAGGTTCGCGGTAGTCGGGCATGCGGTGTCGGGATTCGCGGCCCTGGCCGCCGGGGATTTCGCGGCGGCGCACGAGGCGCGCGAGGCCGCCCTCCAGTACCCGGTTGTCGTGAGCGGTGGCGTGGCGGCAGCGCAGCGCACCTGGAATGCCGAGGCCGCGCTGGCAGAGCGGGATCTCGGTGCCGCTCGCCGTTGGGCCGACGAGGCGGTGTCGACCACGGGCGGCTTTTACCTGTTGCGGGCGCTGACCACGCGCGCCCGGGTGGCGATCGCGCAGGGTGAGCCGGAGCAGGCCGAACGCGACGCCCACGACGCGCTCGCACGCGCCGCGGACATGCAGGCGCGCACAGGCGTTGCCGACACCCTCGAATGCCTGGCTTATGTGGCTGGCGATGCCGGTAGTCATAGTGAAGCGGCCCGGCTGTTCGGTGCCGCACACGCCATCCGGCAACGCATCGGCGAGGTCCGCTTCAAAATCTATGACGCCGGCTACGAAGCAGCGGTGGCAGCGCTGCGAAATGCAATGGGTGAGAAGGACTTTGACGCCGCGTGGGCCGAGGGCGCCGCCCTGTCCACCGAGGAGGCGATCGCTTACGCGCAGCGCGGCCGGGGCGAACGCAAACGCCCGGCCAGCGGGTGGGCCTCGCTGACACCCGCCGAGCGCGACGTCATCCGACTGGTCAGCGAAGGGCTCGGCAATAAGGACATCGCCACAAGGCTTTTCGTCTCACCGCGCACCGTGCAAACCCACCTCACCCACGTCTACACCAAACTTGGCCTCACCAGCCGCGTCCAGCTCGTTCAAGAGGCTGCCCGCCACACTTAAACCCGGATCCCCCAAGACTTTCCGCGAGGCCGGATTCTCGGCCCACCAACAACCAACGGTGTTGCATCGACTTCGCCCACCCAGCGTCACACCCCACGGTCTCACCGAATCGCAATGTGCGTCACTGTTCTCACTGCTTTGGGGCGACAACCAGGCCCCGCTGGCCCGGCGACGACCGGCCCCACCCCAATCCCGGTGGCCACCACCACGTCGGCTCGCCCACGAAGCAAGCGTGAAGACCGGCGTGATGGGCAGCCCCGACCCGAGCAGCTGGGCGATCCAGGCGCAGGCGTATGACACAGCCACCTCGGATCACCAAGGGCGACGTGGACACCTTCCCGGCCGAGTCGGGGCCAACCGGTGACGGCAAGAGCGCCTCCCGCAGTGGAGGCCCGACCTTTCGGGAGTACTGCAAATGCCTCGGAATGGTTCCTGCGGGTCGTATGGCCCCGGCCACCTCATGCCCTGGATCCAGGCGAAGAAATCGCACGAGGACCCCCTCGAGGCTCTTGTCTCGGAGTTACTCGTGAGTAACACTGACTGGTAACCGCGCCGTCGGGGCGCCGTCGCGCGATCCGCGCACCCGGGTCAAAAAGGAGAGCCGTCATGGCGCACGACACCACCCGCCAGGCCGAGCTCGAGGCCCGCAAGATCGCCGAGTCCGGTCGCCAGACTGAGTGGAGCCTCCCGTCGTTCGGCAAGGAGCTGTACCTCGGTCGGCTCCGCTTGGACCTGATCTCGCCCTTCCCCGAGGAGCCCGCCGAGGTCCGGGCCGAGGGCGACGGCTTCGTTGAGAAGGTCCGCACCTTGTGCGAGACCGAGTGGCGTGAAGTCGGCTTCGAGATCGAGCGGACCTCCGTCATCCCTGACCGAGTGCTCAAGGGGCTCGCCGACCTCGGGGCCTTCGGGATGAAGATCCCCAAGGAGTATGGCGGCCTCGGTCTGTCCCAGTGCACCTACAATCGTGCCCTCATGCTGTTCACGCAGGTGCACGGCTCTCTCGGCGCGCTGCTGTCGGCCCACCAGTCGATCGGGGTCCCGCAGCCGGTGAAGCACTACGGCACCGAGGAGCAGAAGAAGAGGTACCTACCGCGCTGCGCCAGGGGCGCCATCACGGCCTTCCTACTCACTGAGCCGGGGTTCGGCTCCGACGCCGCCCGGATGAAGAGCGCTGCGGTGCCGACCGCGGACGGGACCGGCTACGTCCTGAACGGCCTGAAGCTGTGGACGACCAACGGAGTCATCGCCGAGCTGGTGGTCGTCATGGCGCGGGTGCCGGCGAGCGAGGGGCACAAGGGCGGCATCTCCGCCTTCGTCGTCGAGATGGACTCCCCCGGTATCACTGTGGAGAACCGCAATGCGTTCATGGGGCTGCGCGGCATCGAGAACGGCGTGACCCGGTTCTTCGACGTCGTGGTCCCCAAGGAGAACCTCATCGGGAAGGAGGGAGACGGCCTTCGGATCTCGCTCAGCACCCTCAACACCGGGCGCCTCGCAATCCCCGCGATGTCTGCGGCCGGTGCGAAGTGGTCCACCAAGATCGCGCGAGAGTGGGCGGCCGAGCGCACGTCGTTCGGGCGCCAGATCAGCAAGCACGGCGCCATAGCCAAGAAGCTGGCCTTCATGGCGGCCACCGCGTTCGCGCTCGACGCCCTGCAGGAGATCACCGCGATCATGGCCGACCAGGGTCGCAACGACATCCGCATCGAATCGGCGATCGCCAAGCTGTACGCCACCGAGATGGCCTACCAGGTCGCCGACGAGCTCGTCCAGGTGCGCGGGGGTCGCGGCTACGAGACCGCCGCGTCGCTGCGGGCGCGCGGCGAACGCGCCGTCCCCGCCGAGCAGCAGCTGCGCGACACCCGCATCAACCGGATCTTCGAGGGTTCCACGGAGATCATGCGTCTGCTGCTGGCCCGCGAGGCCACCGATGCTCACCTGCAGGCCGCCGGCGACATCATCGACCCCGAGGTCGAGCTCAAGGACAAGGCCAAGGCGGGTCTGCAGGCCGCGGGGTTCTACGCGAAGTGGCTGCCCCAGCTCGCCGTGGGCAAGGGCCTCGTCCCCACCAGCTACTCTGAGTTCGGCGACCTTGCCACCCACTTGCGCTACGTGGAGCGGAGCGCCCGCAAGCTGGCCCGCTCCACGTTCTATGGGATGTCACGGTGGCAGGCCAAGCTGGAGTACGAGCAGGCGTTCCTCGGACGGATCGTGGACATCGGTGCAGAGCTCTTCGCCATGTCGGCCGCGATCGTGAAGGCCGAGCAGATCCGCAAGCAGCAGGGAGGCGCGCGCGGCACCGAGGGCCACGAGCTCGCCGACTACTTCTGCCAGCAGGCACGTGTCCGGGTCGACGCGCTGTTCCACGCTCTGTGGGACAACACGGACGCCGCCGATAAGAAGCTCTCGGCAGTACTGGTCGAGGGCAAGTACGCCTGGCTGGACGACGGGATCATCGACCTCACCGAGGGCACCGGCCCGTGGACAGCCGACGAGTCGTTCCATCCCTCGGACGTCGAGACCGTGCGCCGGCGTGTGCTGGAGGGGTGATCGGTCGGCGGCATGAGCATCAGGGCCTGCAGGGACACGACAGTCGCTGTACTTGCCCGCACCGCCTCGGATAGCGTGAGCCCCCTGTCAGGATTGAACTGACGACCGCTCGCTTACAAGGCGATTGAAGCCCAGTTCGGCTGTGTTCGCACTTATTCGTGCATGCCCGCCACCTGCGAATACGCATTCGTGACAGTTCGCCGTTGTTCGCCGTGATGCGCGGGGGTTGACGGCAAAGTGACGGCAAAATTAGTGGTACTGCCGGCGAGCTGAGGCGGTCGGGAAAGCCCCAACCCCCCGAAGGCTCCGACCGCTTCAGCATCCCACGGTAAGTATTGCATTGTTACCCATACTTCTTGAGGTTTGGTGCCTCCTCATTGGACGCGCGTGAGCACCGCATTGGCTTGCCTCTCCCCGGGCGGATGGTGCGGTGCGGACTTCCCGCCGTCGACCGGCTGAGCGGCTGGAACACCGCCAGATGTGAGGCGATCATTGCCGAGCTACAAAGCCCGGTTCGACCACCTGGCCGGTGCTCTGAAGGCGAGCTGACCCCAAGCCGGTGAGTTCCTACCGGGTGATGCCGTGGATGAAGATGTCGAGTACTCGGGCGGCGTATTCGGGTCTAACGGGGGTATCGGCGAAGATCACGTCGTAATAGACAGCGGCGCTGAACATCCGCAACGCCTCTGCATGGTCGATGCCGTCGCGTAACTCGCCGCGCTCGGCGGCCCGCTGCAGAATCGGCGCGACGTGGTCTAACTGGGCCTGCCAGAAGTCGGATCGGACTTCGGAGAAGTCGGCGTCCCGGCCTGCCGGGAGAAGCCGATGGAACCACGCCCGCCCCTGCGGCGTCTGTGCCAGCTCAGCCAGTGACTCCGTGAGGGCCAGGAGGTCTGCGCGCAGGCTCCCCGTGTCGGGAGTGGGAGCTTGCTCGCGGGCGAGGCCGAGCTGGGCTTCCATGAGCAGCACTCGCCAGTCGTGCCATATCTGGATGATCACCCTCGGGTCCACACCGGCCCGCTTGGCGACGCCCTCGACGGTGAAGTCGTCGATGCCCCGGGCTACAAGTTCGTCCAGCGCGGCGTCATAAATCGCCCGCCGCTGTGACTCTGCCGCCTCTTTCACACCCTCATTTAACCGTCAAGGAGAACGCTGCGGTGGCATTTCCGGCTCAGGGCGGCAGTGCGTGCCATACTAACGAAGTCGTTAAATTTGTCATCGTCAAAATATTTGTCATCGTCAAAATATGGTGATATCCGAGTCGGGGGGTCAGGTCATGGCAGTCCAGGCCAGGGCCGAGGCGACGCGGCAGCGGATCATCGACGCCGCGGTCGACCTATTCGACGAGGTCGGTTACGGCGAGACCGGACTGACCGACATCATCGACCGGTCCCGAGTCACGAAGGGCGCGGTCTACTACCACTTCCCGACCAAGGAATCGGTGGCCGCCGCGATCATCAACGAGGCCGACGCCCGAATTCAGGATGCCATCCTGCGCAGCACCACATCGCGGGCGCTGGAGAACCTCATCCGCGCTACCTTCGTCGTGGCAGACATGGTCAAGCATGACCAACGGGTTCGGGTCGGACACCTGCTCGGGCAGGCATTGAGCCAGGTCAGCGCCGCCGGACGGGCGACTTACACCCGACGGCTGGCGCTTATTGTCAGCGCGGTCAACAAGGCCATCGCCGACGGTGATCTCCTCGACGATCTCAACCCAGACCAATTGGGCCGCACAATCTGGGCCATCGGGCTGGGCACCCTCTTCCTGTCAGACGTGACCGAAGAAGACGTCCACGTTCAAACATCCCAAGCCTGGTTGTTCATCACGCGCGCGATCGTTCCGGCGCAGTTAGCGCCCTACGTTGAGCAGTTCGTCGCTCGCACAGCGCAGCAGTACACGCACGACGAACCGGACCTTTCGGCCGAAGAACTGCTCAAACGGGCGGACTTGGCGATGTACTCCGGCAAGCGGTCACGGATCGGCGGAGTGCACACCTTCAAACCGGAAATGCAGTCGTCCGACACCCTTGATAAGGCCCTGTTGCGGCGGGGCGCGCCACCTTTGGCTGCGTCCGACGGAGCGGCGATGGTCAAGCTTCGGGGGGAACTTTGTCAGGCCATCGACCGGCTCGAGCTGACACTGGTCTATCAGCCCAAGTTCGACCTGCGCACCACGAAGATCGTGGGCGTCGAGGCGTTGCTGCGGTGGCCCCACCCCGAGCGCGGCATCCTCGCACCGGAGGAGTTCCTGCCCCTGGTCCGTCGGGACGGCCTGATGGGACTTGTCAACGATTTCGTGGTGAACAGGGCGCTCGACGATGCTGTGGTGCAGCACGCTGCATCCGTCGACGTGCCGGTTGCGGTAAACCTCTTCCCGCCGACGCTGGCCAACCTCAAGCTGCCCGGCGCGATCGCGCACGCGCTGGCCGCCCGAGGCCTCAGTTCGGCCGCGCTGACCGTCGAGATCACCGAGCACCTGTTCCTCGACAACATGGAACGCACGCAAACGGTTCTGCAGCAGTTGCAGCGCAACGGCATCCGGATCGCCATCGACGACTTCGGCACTGGCTACTGTACGCTGTCCTATCTGCGTGACCTGCCCATCGACGAGGTGAAACTGGACCGCAACTTCATTGCGCCGATCCTCGTCGACCAGCGCGCGGCGGTCATCGTGCGGGCTGTGGTGGATCTCGTCCATACTCTCGGTCTGACCATCGTCGCAGAGGGCGTCGAGGACGTCGAAACCGCGGCACGTCTCCGCGAATACGGGTGCGACGTGGGTCAGGGCTACTTCTACTGTCAGCCGTTGACCCCTGACGAGTTGCTCGCGTTGTTGAAGACCCCCGCGACGAGCACTACTGGCCCGTCGGGACCAGCTTCAGCGAGATCGAGTTGATGCAGTAGCCTGATCGGTCGGCGTCGGGTAGCCCTTGCCGGAGAACACGTGCCCGAGATGACTGTGGCAGTGCGCGCACAACACCTCGACGCGGTGCGTGCCCAGTGAGTCGTCTGGGCGCAGGATCACCGCATCGGAGTGTGACGGGTCGAAGAACGACGGCCAGCCACAATGTGACTCGAATTTCTCTGTGCTGCGGAACAATTCGGCTCCACAGGCCCGGCACTGGTACACGCCAAGGCTCGCCGACCATCCATCCGGCCTCGTAGGTGCTGATCTCCTGGTCACGCCCTGACTTCAGACTTGCATTCAGTGCACCCAGTGGCCCGGACGGTACGACCCGCCGGACGGATCGATTGGTTGGGTGAATCTCGTCGTTCAGCATGCACTACTCCAACGGCCGAGCCTCCGCATAGGAGGCGCTCTAACCGGCACCGGTCGGCGCAGGCCGCTTCGTCATCCGAGCCAGGCTGTGGGCGAGGTCAAAAGTAGTCGTCCTCCTCGGCGAACTCGGTCGGGTCGTAGGCGTCATCAGCGTCGTCGAGGATGTCCGCCTCAACATCGAGCGCCCCTGGATGCTGCTCTGCCCCGTCCAGCTTGGCCAGGATTTCCGGCCACATATCCTCCGGCACAATCGATCGCACCGCCTCGATGATCCGGCCCAGCTCGACCCGTATCCGGGCGACATCGGTGCCCTGGTCGCGCCCGTCGAGCACCGACTGCAGCTTCTCGGCAGCCCGCAGCCCGGTCTCGACGCTGACCTCGGAGCCGTTGTCCGCCAGGCTTTCGAACGCCTTGTTCATGACGACTTCGTAGAACGCTATCCTGCGCGACTTCCAGTATCGGACCGCTCGGGGCACCTACGTGATGCGCTCGACGCGCACCGTCGAGCAGGCTTGCGCGAACTGGCTGGCCGGCCGACACGGTCTGCGCATGTCGGCCAAGGCCGCCTACCGCAATGGTCTGCAACCGCTGCGCGACCGGTGTGGCGACATGCCGATCCAGGCGCTGGAAAAGCGACATCTCGATGAACTCGTCACCGACCTGATGGCGGGCGGGGTCGTGCCGGTCCACGTGAAGGAGGGGCGCGGTGTGCGAGGACGTTACCGGCGGCCGTGGAAGGCTACGACGATCAATCCGATGCTCAACTACCTCGAGTCGATGCTGAACGAGCTGCTCAAGCAGGGCAAGGTCAACTACAACGTGGCAGCGCTCGTCGACCGCCTGCCGGTGAGCAAGGTGCCCATGCAGACGTTCACCACAGTCGAGGTTGAGAAGCTCCTTGGGACCTTCGCCGAGGACCGGCTCGGACACGTGTGGCATCTCGCGCTGGTTGGACTGCGGCGCGGTGAGCTGTGCGGGCTGCGCTGGACCGACATCGACTTCAAGGCGCAGACGATCAGCATTGAGATCACCCGAGTCGTCGTCGACGGCAAGGTCGTCGAGGGCGACACTAAGTCCGACACCTCGACCCGTGTGCTGCCCCTCACCCCGGAGCTGCTGGCGGCGCTCAGGGCCGCCATGCGCATGCAGGCCGAGGAGCAGCTCGCCGCCGGACCCCCCCACCTACGAGCGCCGATACCGCGTTCACTATGCGCACCCACGTGCACAACCAACCGGAGAAGCTCGCCCTCGCGGCCGAGAGCATCTCGTCGTGGACGAGGCGTAAGAAGTCCGCACAGTAGGGAGTCTGACCTGCGATTTCGTACTTCCTCGCCGGTCCGGGAATCGAAAGCGGTTCTCGGACCGGTTTTTTCGTGCCGTGCATGGGCCGAAGTCACGATTTCTGCCGCCCAGCGTGACGGCAAGAAATCGAGTTGACGGCAAATGACGGCAAGAACGCGATGTTGGTCACTGTCGGGATCGCGGCATGAACCCATGACCTGTGCCTTTATGGAGCCTCCTGTCAGGATTGAACTGACGACCTTTCGCTTACAAGGCGAGTGCTCTACCACTGAGCTAAGGAGGCGGGTTAAACCGCGTCCAAGCCTAATCGGTCACTCGTCGCTGTCGATGATGCGTTGCGAGCGCACCGGCCGGGACGACGGCCGTCGTCCGGGTCGGCGGCCGGGCAGCGGGAAGCGGTCGGCGATGGTGCTCAGCGGGTTGACCACCATGGTGAGCGAGATGGCCGCGTCCTGCAGGGTGGAGATGGCCGGCTCCAGCGCCTCCATCCCGGGCGTCAGCCGGGCCAGCGTGTCGGCGACGTAGGTGAGCTGATCCAGCGGTCCGTTCTTCGCCGTCAGCTTGTCGACCAGTCCGCCCTCGCTGAGCAGCCGGTCGGCCAGCCCGTCCTCGGCCAGCACCCGCTCGATCAGCCCGTCTTCGGCGATTAACTGATCGGCCAGGCCGCCCGGCTGCAGCGCACGGTGCAGCACTCCGCCTTCCGCGGTCAGCCGGTCGAGCAGACCGCCCTCCAACGTCAAAAGGTCGACCACCCCGCCCGGCCGCAACAACCGGTCGATCGGCCCGTCGGGCGCCACCGCCCGCCCCAGCGGGGCGTTGTCGTCAAGCAGCTTGGCCAGCCGGTTGGCACGGATGATCGCGTCGTCGATCCCCAACATCGACGTCACGGCGTTCGTCCCGGCGGCTCCGCCGTCACCGAGCACTCGCTTCGCCACACCAACCGCCGCGCTGGCGAGGTTCAAGCTCGCGTCAGCGGCGGCGAGGCCCACCCGTGCGGGAGCGGTCGCGGCGGACACGATCCCTTTGGCGAAATTCATCCCCCGAGTCTATTCGCGACTCGCCCCGTGAATTCCAATCGGTCCAAGCAGATGCGATGATTCCTGGCAGACTCTTAGCAGACGACTGGCACCAGGCTTTCAGCAATCACACAATGTATGTCAAGGCAACACACAAGCAACGACGGAAGTAATCCCATGACAGCGGCGACACCAAGCGACACCAAGCCGGAGGCTCGCGTCCTCGTGGTCGACGACGAGGCCAACATCGTCGAGCTACTCTCCGTCAGCCTGAAGTTCCAGGGGTTCGAGGTCTCCACCGCAACCAACGGAGCCCAGGCCCTGGATCGCGCCCGCGAGGCGCGCCCCGACGCCGTGATCCTCGACGTGATGATGCCCGGGATGGACGGCTTCGGTGTCCTGCGGCGGCTGCGCGCCGACGGCATCGATGCTCCGGCGCTGTTCCTGACGGCCCGCGACTCGCTGCAGGACAAGATCGCCGGGCTGACGCTGGGCGGCGACGACTACGTGACAAAACCGTTCAGCCTCGAAGAAGTCGTGGCACGGCTGCGGGTCATCCTCCGGCGCGCCGGCAAGGGCGGGGCCGAACCGCGCAACGCCCGCCTGACGTTCGCCGATATCGAACTCGACGATGAAACCCACGAAGTGTGGAAGGCCGGCGAACCGGTGTCGCTGTCGCCCACCGAATTCACGTTGCTGCGCTACTTTGTCATCAACGCGGGCACGGTACTGAGCAAACCGAAGATCCTCGACCACGTCTGGCGATACGACTTCGGAGGTGACGTCAATGTCGTCGAGTCCTACGTGTCGTATTTGCGCCGCAAGATCGACACCGGGGAGAAGCGGCTGCTCCACACCCTGCGCGGGGTGGGCTATGTATTACGGGAACCGCGCTGAGCACGCAGTCGGTCACCGTGCGAAGTAGCCGGCACTAGCGAAGAATTACTGGCATGCCCAACAAGATTCGGCGCGGAGTGCCGCTACGGGTGGGTCTGGTGGCCGCGACTCTGATCTTGGTGGCCTGCGGTCTGGTGGTTTCGGGCGTCGCGGTCACCTCGATCTTGCGTCACAGCCTGATCAATCGAGTCGACCAGACGCTGCTCGAGGCATCCCGGGGCTGGGCTCAGGCCCCTCGGCGGCAGTCCCCGCCGCCCTACGACAGCCCCGACCCGGGCCGGCCGCCGTCGAAGTTCTACGTGCGTGGGGTCGGTAACGACGGCAAGCCCTTCACCGCGATCAACGACCGCAACGCCGAACCGGCTCTACCGCCCAACAGCGACGTCGGCCCCAACCCCACGACGTTGCCGTCGGTCAACGGGTCCGATATCCAATGGCGAGCGGTGTCGGTGCGTGGCCCCCACGGACTGACGACCGTCGCGATCGACCTGTCCGACGTCCAGCACACCGTCAGTTCCCTGGTCTGGCTGCAGATCGGCATCGGGGTGGCGGTGCTTGCCGTGGTGGGGCTTGCCAGCTTCGCGGTGGTGCACCGCAGCCTGCGGCCGCTGGCCGAGGTCGAACGGACGGCCGCGGCGATCGCCGCCGGCCAGCTGGATCGCCGGGTGCCGGAACGTGATCCCCGCACCGAGGTGGGCCGACTTTCTGCCGCGCTCAACGGGATGCTCACCCAGATTCAGGAAGCGCTGGCTTCCTCGGAGTCTTCGGCCGAGAAAGCCCGCGGTTCCGAGGAGCGGATGCGACGGTTCATCACCGACGCCAGCCACGAGTTACGCACCCCGCTGACGACCATCCGCGGATTCGCCGAACTGTATCGGCAGGGCGCCGCCCGCGACGTGTCGATGCTGTTGTCGAGGATCGAGAGCGAAGCAAGTCGGATGGGCCTGCTGGTGGACGATTTGCTGCTGCTGGCCCGGCTGGACGTGCAACGGCCACTGGAGCACAACCGGGTGGACCTGCTCGCGCTGGCCAGCGACGCCGTCCACGACGCCCGTGCGATCGACCCCAATCGCGGCATCACCTTGCAAGTCCTCGACGGTCCGGGCACCCCGGAGGTCGTCGGCGACGAACCCCGGATTCGGCAGGTGCTGAGCAACCTCGTCGCAAACGCCTTACAGCACACCCCGCCCAGCGCCGACGTTGTCGTCCGGGTGGGCACCGAGGGCGACGATGCGGTGCTCGAGGTGGCGGACAAGGGTCCCGGCATGAACGGGCAGGACGCGTCGCGGGTGTTCGAGCGTTTCTATCGCACCGATTCGTCACGGGCACGGGCCAGCGGCGGTACCGGTCTGGGGTTATCCATCGTCGACTCGCTGGTACGCGCGCACGGCGGCGTGGTCGACCTGAAAACCGCGCCCGGCGAGGGTTGCTGCTTCCGGGTCACGCTGCCGCGTATCAGCGATGTGCCCGCGCTTAGCCCGGCGACGATGCAGGCCGTGCAACGGCCTGAGGTGGGGGCACTACCCGCTTGCGGGGGAGAGGCGGGCAATTGGGGTGATCCGGTTCACGCCAGTTGAGCCAGCGCCGCCTTGATCCTGGCCTGCGCCTGGTTGAGGGATTCCGCTGACGGATTGCGGTCAACGTTGGCAAACCCGAAGTCGCTCAGGTTGCGGGCGGGAAACACGTGGACGTGCAGATGGGGCACTTCCAGCCCGGCGATGATCACCCCGGCGCGCTCCGTTCTGAAGGCCTTGCACACGGCCTTGCCGATCAGTTGGCTCACCGCCATAACGCGGGCGAACTTCGCGCCGTCGACGTCCTGCCACTGATCGGTCTCGGCTCGCGGCACGACGAGCGTGTGGCCTTGCGTCATCGGCTCGATCGTCAGGAACGCGACGACGTCGTCGTCCTCGTAGACGAAGCGGCCGGGAAGTTCTCGGTTGATGATCTTGGTGAAGATCGACGCCATGGGCCCAGCATATGTTCGGCCCACGTGCCGGCGGAGCCGTGGCTGCCGCTAAGACCCGCGCGCCACGCCGCGTCGCCGCGAAATCGTTAGCGCAGCGTTGCGACTTCGTGCTGCCCCCTCGGGACAATCCTGTTTACCCAATTCCCGGGAAGGGGCGTCCGTGCTGCGGTTTCCTGTGGCATTCCTGACCGCGTGCGCCGTGGCCCTTGTCACGTCAATTCTCCCGTCGATCCTGCCGGGAACGGGCCCGGCAACCGCGAGGGCGGCCGCAGCGTTTGGGCCGCTGGCGCCGCCCAACCCGTTCATGGCGCCGGCGGGTCTGGCGTCGTTGCACAATGACGCCGAATCGTCGGATGCCGGCCCGCTTCCCGGGCCCGGAGCCCGCCTGAACGCGGTCTTCGGGTACCCGCTGCTAGCGGCCTGCCCGACGATCATGCAGGGCACCGACGGCCTGGTGCTGGCTCTGTGCACCACCGACCTCAACCAGACCCCGACCATCTTCCTCATCGATCCCGACGGAATCGTCCCGCGCGTAATCCCTTTGGCCAGCCTGAAGGTCGCCAAGGGCAGCCTGCTCGGGGGCGTCTACGCGTACCTGGACAACAACAACCAAGTGGTGATGATCGACGGAAGCAACCATCTGCTGCGCATCGCTCACGCCAAGGACCGGGAGGGGCCGCTGGGCTGTTGGAAGCTGTTTGTCACTGAGTCCACCGACCTGTCCGGCGTGATCCCGGCCGGCGACAACTCTGTCGGCCTGGTTCCCGACTACGCGGGCAACGTGTGGTTCGCCACGGGCAACGGCGTGGTGGGTGTGGTCCATCCCGGCGGCGCCGTGGCAGGTCTGCAGCTGCCCATCGGCGAACAAGTCGCGAACAGCATCTCGTCGTCGCCCAGCGGCCGCGTCGCGGTCGCCACGACATTCGCCGTCTACGAGCTGGCCGTCGACAACGCCGGCAATCCCCAAATCCTCTGGCGCGCAACCTATGATCGCGGCCCCGCCCGAAAGCCCGGGCAGCTGAGTTGGGGCACCGGTTCCACCCCCGTCTACTTCGGCCCGTCCACGGGGGCCGACTACCTGACCATCGTCGACAACGCCAGCCCGGTGGTGCACGCGCTGATCTACCAGTCGGGCACCGGCCAATTGGTTTGTCAGCAGCCGGTTTTGACCTTGGGTGGGCCCGGCAGCGAGAACGCGCCAATCGGGATCGGCAACTCGATGTTCGTCTCCAGCACCTACGGCTACCCCTACCCGGCGGTTCCCGCGGGCGCACCTCCGGCGGTCCCCACGACGGCGCCGTTCGTCGGCGGAATGACCAGGGTGGACGTCGACAACCCCGGCTGTCATACCGTGTGGGAGAACAAGGTTCGCAGCGCGGCATTGCCGCACCTGTCCACCGCGGACGGCCTGATCTACACCATCACCCGGATCGGGTGCGACGAAACCACACCGCTCGACATTTTCGCCTATGGAGTGGTCGACGCCGGTACGGGAAAGTTGCTGTGGCAGCAGCCGAAATCGGCCACCATCCTCAGCGATCCGATACAAACCCCCACCATGGTCCTGTCGCACCACAAGATCATGCAGGGCAACATCACCGGGCTCGGGCGCATCGGCTGAGGTCGCCGCGCGTTACTCCTCCTTGCCGAACTTCATCATGTCGAGGTTCCAATACCCCCGCATGCTCGTGATGAGTCCCGCGTCGTTGACCTTATAGGTGAAGACGCCGCGCACCGAGCTGGTGAATCCGCCCTCAAACTTGCTGTTCAGCACCAGGATATGGGCGACCTCGTCGGGCGAGCTCGACGGGAATGTCTCCTCGCACGTGATCGACAGCTGATTGGCCGCGATGTTGGTGTCGTAGAAGGTGGCGACACCGTCCTTGCCCTTCACACCCGTGCCATCCGGATTCGTGACGGACTTGCCAATCGGGTCCTCGACGACGACGTCGTCGGCCATCAAGGCCAGCCACCCCTCCCGGTCGTGGGCCTGCACGCAGCGCCACGAGGCGTGCGACGCGGCCAGTGCCGGGGAGGCCTGAAACTCAGCGGTTTGGGTCATGGTTATCTCCTTGTCTCCCTAGATTGCGCACGCGGCGCGTGCGCCCTCTTCGGTGGCTTTGCGGATGAGGCCCAGGCCGGTGCAGTCGCCCGCGGCGTGCACCTGCGCGCCGGGCATGGCCGCGACCAGGGCGTCGAACAGCGTGGTGTCGGGCTCGACCGTTCCGGCCAGGATGACGCTGTCGGCCGCCAGGTGCCGGCTGCTGCCTCCGGAAGGCGTGAAGACGACCGCCTCGGACGTGATCCGCTCGCTGACCGCCCGGACGTGCACGGCGACGCCCAGTCGGTCGAGGCGATCCATGTGCTCGGTCTTGCGTTTGTTGCCCACTTCCGGCGCGATGTCCTTGCCCGCCTCGAGTATCGACACCAGACGGCCTCGGCTGGACAGGAATTCGGCCAGTTCCACGGCCACCAGGTCGCCGCCGACGATGACGACTCGACGGCCAATCGGCATCCAGGCGCGCGTGGCGAGCCGAACCGCGGCGGGACGCACCAGCCGCTGTCGCCAGCCCGCCAGCAGCGAAGCGCCTAGCCGCTGCCAGGCCGGGTCGGTGGCTTCGGCGTGCCCGCCGAGCAACTCGCGCAGCGCGGGTCCGGTGTGTACGTGCGGGAGGTCGGCGCCGGGGATGGCCGGCACCGCGACGCGACCGCCGGTGGCGACGACGACGGCATCCGGCGCGGACTGCACCACGTCGTCCACCGAAACACGCTGGCCCACATACACTTCCGCTGCACTGGCCTTGATCTCGTTGCGCAAGTAGTGCAGGAACGGCTGGTTCTCCGGGTGCAGGATCGACGCCCACCGCAACGCCCCGCCCAACTGGGCACTGCGCTCGACGAGCGTGACGCGATGGCCCCGTTCGGCGGCCACGCGCGCGGCCTCC
The DNA here is from genome assembly GCA_963785625.1 of uncultured Actinomycetota bacterium. GTDB lineage: Bacteria > Actinomycetota > Actinomycetes > Mycobacteriales > Mycobacteriaceae > Mycobacterium. The sequence continues at coordinate 127,310 of CAWAWC010000009.1, forward strand.
AGCCCGGCCGGCCCGCCGCCGATCACCATCACTCGTTTCGCACGTGGGGCGCGGGGGGCCGCGAGTTCGCGCTCTTTGCCGGTGCGCGGATTGACGGCGCAATCGACGGAGAAGCGCTGTTCCATTGCGTCGATGCAGTTTTCGCAGGAGATGCACTTGCGAACCCGGTGCGCCCGGCCGGACAGCAGCTTGCCCGGCAGGTCGGGGTCGGCCAGCAGCGGGCGTCCCATGGCGACGAAATCGGCGCGCCCGTCGGCGAGGATCCGTTCGGCCCGAACCGGGTCATGGATCCGCCCGACGGCGATCACCGGCACGTCGACCACCTGCTTGACCGCGGCGGCGGCGCCGACGTTGATCTCGTCGCCGTCATCGGCACCGTTGACCATGCGGGTGACCAGACGATCGATCACCCCACCGCTGACGTGAAACGCGTCGACGCCGGCGGCAACGAGTTCGGTTGCCAGGGCCGCCGTTTCGTAAATCGGCCGGCCGCCGGCGACCCGTTCGTAGCCGGAGATGCGCAACGTGATCGGGAGGGCCTTGCCGACCTCCGAGCGGATCGCGGCCAGCGCGTCGAGCACCACCCGCACCCGGCCGCGCGCCGAATCTCCCCGATAGTCGTCGGTACGCCGATTGCGCTGCGGGGCGAGGAAGGAGCCCAGCAACATGTAGCCGTGCGCGGCGTGCAGTTCGATGCCGTCGTACCCGGCCTCGGCGGCGCGCCGCGCCGCGGCCTTGAACAGGTCGAACACCTCACATAGCTGCTGCTTGCTGATCTCGGCCGCTGGCCGCCCCGTGAGATAGGACGGGATGACCGACGGCCCCAACGAGGTGACGCCGAAGATCTCCGGACCCAGGCCGTCGGGCCCGGCGTGCACGACCTGGGGCTGGATCTTGGCGCCGTGTTCGTGCACCACCTCCACCAGCGCCCGGTGCGCATGGATCGCGGCGTCGGTGGCCAGGTGCAGGCCACCCGGTGTCTCGGGGTGCTGATTGTCGACCCCGGTGGCGCCCAGGGTGATCAGGCCGACACCGCCCTTGGCGCGGGCGGCGAAGTAGTCACGGGTGCGTTGCGAAGGCAGCCCGTCCGGGGTGCCGTACATGGTCTCCATCGGAGACATGACCACCCGGTTGCGCACCTGCATTGCGCCGATTCGTCCCGGCGCCAACAGGTGCGGGAAGCCGGTCACTCGTGGGGGACGGGCTGCGACTTACCGAGGCTTACCGATCGGCGTCCGTGTAACGGATGACGCCGCGAATGTTCTTGCCGTCCAACATGTCCTGGTAACCGTCGTTGATCTGCTCGAGTCGGTACTGGCGGGTGATCATGTCGTCCAGGTTGAGCTTGCCGACCTTGTACATCGACAACAGTTGCGGAATGTCGTACTGCGGGTTGCCGCCGCCGAAGATGGTGCCCTGCAGGTTCTTCTGCATCAGCGTCAGCATCGCCAGGTTCAGCGTCACATTGGTGTCCAGCAGGCTGCCGATAGCGGTCAGCACGCAGGTGCCGCCCTTTTGGGTGATATTCAGGTAGTTGTCGACGTCGGCGCCGTGCAGCTCGCCGACGGTGACCACCACTTTGTGGGCCATCAGACCGTAGGTGACTTCGGCCATTCCCATCAGTGCGGCGTCGATGTCGGGGTAGACGTGGGTGGCGCCGAACTTCAGCGCCTGATCACGCTTCCACTCCACCGGGTCGATCGCGAAGATGTAGCGGGCCCCGGCGTTGACGGCCCCCTGCAGTGCCGCCATGCCGACCCCGCCGACGCCGACGATGGCGACGTCTTCGCCCGGCCGGATGTTGGCGGTGTGCACCGCAGACCCGTAGCCGGTGGTGACGCCGCAGCCGACCAGGCAGGCGACCTCGAACGGGATCGACGGGTCGATCTTCACCACCGAACTCTCATGGACGACCATGTAGGGCGAGAAGGTGCCCAACAGCGTCATGGGGTAGACGTTCTGGCCGCGGGCCTGGACGCGGAAGGTGCCGTCCGATACGGCTGCGCCACCCAACAGTCCCGCACCCAGATCACACAGGTTGCGCAGGCCCGACTGACAGGTCGGGCACTTGCCGCAGGACGGGATGAACGACAACACGACGTGATCGCCCGGGGCGATGCCCTCGACACCCGGTCCGACTTCGGTGACGATCCCCGCGCCTTCGTGCCCGCCGAGTACCGGGAAGCCGGCCATCGGGATACCGCCGGTCACCAAGTGATGGTCGGAGTGGCACATGCCCGACGCTTCCATCTGGATCTTGACCTCGTGCGCTTGCGGGCCGCCGATCTCGATTTCCTCGATGGACCACGGCTGGTTGAATTCCCAGATCAGTGCGCCTTTTGTCTTCACGATGGTCCTGACCCCATTTCGCCGTTGAATTGAGACTGCCCGACCCCATCATGCCGGGCAGCTTGGTGACGAGTGCCACAGGGCACGTCTGTCGCGTCAGCATAGCGCGTCCACCAAAACAAGTGCTTGGTTGGCCTGACACGGCCGGCTCACCAGATCGGGACGGGCGCCTTTCCCAGTGGGTAGTAGCCGGGGAGCTTCTCACCGGCCAGGCTGCGCTCGATCCGCTGCTGCATGCCCTTGGACAGCTTGCCGGCCTTCATCAGATCCAGGTACAGCGCCTGAACGTGGCCGAAGTCGAAGAAGTCGCGCTGCCATTCGATGAGCTTGTCGGCGTTGAGCCGCATCCAGCTGCCGCCGATGCCATAGATCTCTTTCTCGCTGCCATCCTCGTTGACGACAACCTGCTTCCAGAAGCCGACGACCTCACCTTGCTTGTCGTCGATGATCACCTTCTGGTAGGGGTACTTCCAGTTCTCCAACCCCTCCATTTCCAGACCCATTGCGATATCCCGGATCTCGTCGATCCCGAGGCACATCACGTCTTCCTTGGGACCGATGTTCCAGCCGTAGGTGGCATCGGGTGCGTAGAAGTCGGCCAGCGGCTTCCAATTGCCCGCCTTTTCGCAGTCCCTGTTGGCCTGAAGCCAGGACTGCACCCACCGTTCGAGTTCTTCGCGCGGGATTGCGACCATTGCTATTCTCCTGTTTCTACGATGGACAATGCCCTGGTGGGGCAGGCGATTACGGCCTGTTCGATCTCGTTGCGGGCTTCCTCGGGCGGCTCGGCGTCGAGGATTTCGACCTTGCCGCGCTTGGGCACCCGGAAGTAGTCGGGGGCTTCCAGCTCGCACATCGCGTGTCCCTGGCACAGGTCCAGGTCGGCCTCGACTCGATAACCCATCGCTACCCTCCGGTCTTGCGACTGTTTCTGACGCGGTAGCGCACCTTGGCGGGCCGGGCCAGCTGCACCACCATCTTGGAATGGTCGTTGTGGTAGCTCTCCGGTGGCTGAGCCATCTCAAACTCATACTCGCGCAACAACACCGAGAAGATCGCCTTGATCTGCATCATGGCGAACGCGGCCCCGACACACCGGTGCCGGCCGACGCCGAACGGGATCCAGGTCCAGCGGTTGACGATGTCCTCCTCGCGGGGCTTGTCGTAGCGATCCGGCTCGAAGGCGTCGGGGTTGGGGAAATCCTCGGGAATCCGGTTGGAGATCGCCGCCGAAGCCGCCACGAAGTCACCCTTGTGAATCGGGTAACCCTCCACCTCGAACTCGCCCTGGGCCACCCGCATCAGAATGATCAGCGGCGGGTGCAGCCGCAGCGTCTCCTTGATCACGTTCTCCAGCTTGGGAATCTGCCGCAGCGCGTGAAAGCTCACCTCCTGGCCGTCGGAGTAGAGCTCGTCGAGTTCCTTGGCCACCTCGGCGTAAACGTCGGGATGGCGCAGCAGCTCGATGAGCGTCCACGAAGAGGTGCCCGAACTGGTGTGGTGCCCGGCGAACATCAACGAGATGAACATCCCGGTGATCTCATCGGCCGAGAACCGCGGTTTGCCCTCGTCGTCTTTGATCGATACCAGCACATCGAGCATGTCGCGGTCGCTCTTGTCCGCCGGGGGGTTGGCAAGCCGGCCGTCGATCACCCCCTGCACCAACTCGACCAGGCCCGCGCGCGCCTCGTCGCGGATGCGGAAGCTCTCGATCGGTAGGTAGGGATCGACGTAGCACAGCGGATCGGTGCCGCGCTCGAGCAGGTGGTAGTAGTTCGCGAATCTCGAGTCGAGCTGGTTGCGGAACTTGGTGCCGATGAGGCACGACGTCGAGGTGTAGATGGTCAGCTCGGCGAAGAACTCCAGCAGATCGATCTCGCCTTCGTCGCCCCAGTTGGCGATCATTCGCCGCACTTCGTTCTCGATCGTGGCGGCGTGGCCCTTCATCTGGTCGCCGCGCAGCGCGGAGTTGTGCAGCATCTCCCTGCGCCGCTCCGGAGTGGTGTCGAAAACCACGCCCTTGCCGAAGATGGGCGTCATGAACGGGTACGCCTCGGCCTGGTCGAGCTCCTCGTCGGCGGCGCGGAAGAAGAACTCGTTGGCCTGCGCCCCCGACAGCAGGATGACGTGCTTGTCGGCGAGCTGGAAATAGCCGACGTCACCGCATTCATCCCGCAGGCGCTTCATCAGCCCGATCGGATCGGTGCGGAACTCCTCGAGATGACCGTGCTCCTCTTCGCCGCCCGAAACGCGCGGAACTTCTTTCAGTTGGGTTGTCACGATTCCTCCGGATATTTCAGTTGTTGACGTTCCTTGGGCGCATTGGACAGCGGCGCCTCGGGCTGAACTTCCATCGACACGATGAAACCGCCCCTGGGGGTCTCCGCGACGAACGTGATCGCCCGGGCGAGATCGGACGCCCGTAAGAAGTAGTCGTGGCGGGCCTGACCCCACTTGGCCCAGTCCTCGAGCGCCGGGCCGATCGACTCGGCGGGCAGGCTCCAGCCCATCCCGGTCTTGGTGGGGCCGGGGTGCACGATCGATGCCCGCACCCCGGTGCCCTCGAGTTCCATCTGCAGGTTGGTGACCATCGCGATCAGGCCGGCCTTGGCGGCCCCGTAAGCGCCCATGTGCGGTCGCTGCCGCAGTGCGACATCGGAGCCCACGAAGATGAGGTCGCCGCGCTGCCGCTCGACCATGCCGGGGAGCACCGCGGTGGCCAACCGGTTGGCCCCGATCAGATGAATCTGGATCTGTGATTCGAAGGCCTCGGTGTCGATTTCGTACAGGCGCCCGAAGTAGGTGTCGCCGGCACCGGCGACCAGCACCTCGATGTCGCCCAGCTGCTCGGTGGCCTGGTGCACGAATCCTTTGACGGAGTCGGGCTCGGTGACGTCGAGGGGCAGCGCGATCGCCTCACCGCCGCCCGCGCGGATCTGCTCGACGATCTCCTGGCACTTCTCGACGCGCCGCGCGCCCAGCGCCACCGGGAAGCCGTGCGCGGCAAGGTCGATCGCGGTGGCCGCTCCGATGCCCGATGATGCGCCGGCGACAATCGCCGGTCTGCGGGCCGGGTGGGGTTCGAAGCGGGGCATTCAGCAGACCTCCACGCTGATCGGCAGGTAGGCGAATCCGCGGACATTGCTGGAGTGGACGCGGACGGCGTTGGCCTCGTCAACCTCATATCCGCGGATTCGCTTGAACAATTCGGTGAGGGCCACCCGGGCTTCCATGCGGGCCAGGTGCGCACCCAGGCAGAAGTGCGCGCCGCTACCGAAACTCAATAACTTGGGCCCGATGTCGCGCCCGATGACGTAGTCGTCGGGGTTCTCGAACGCCCGCTCGTCACGGTGGGCCGAACCGGGCAGCAGCAGGAGGATGTCGCCCACGGGGAGGGTGGTGTCGTAGAGGGTGAGCTCTCCGGACACGGTGCGGGCCAGAATCTGGCTGGACGTGTCGTAGCGCAGGGTCTCCTCGACCCACAGCGGCACCCGGGACAGGTCGGCGTAGACCGGCGCCAGTTGATCCGGATTCTGGTAACCCCAATAAGCGGCATTGGCAAGGAGTTTGGTGGTGGTCTCGTTACCGGCGATCACCATCAGGAACAAGAACCCGAGGACCTCCTCGTCGGTGAGCCGGTCGCCGTCGATCTCGGCGGCCAGCAGCGCCGACGTCAGATCCTCGGTCGGCTTCTTGCGACGCTCCGCGACCATCTCCTGGTAGTAGACGATGAGGTTGAGCGAGGCCTCGATCGCCGAAGCCGGCACGTCGGTGACGCCGTCCTCGCGGTGCATCACGCCGTCGGCCATGGCGCGGAGGCGGTCGCGGTCGGCGTCGGGTACGCCCATCAGTTCGGAGATGACGTCCATCGGTAGCTTGCCGGCGAATTCCGCGATGTAGTCGACGGTCGGGGTGCCGCCGGTCGCCGCCTTCGCCAGCATGGTGTCGAGGTGTTGCAACGCGATCTCGGTGACGCGTGGCTCGAGTTCACGAATCCGCCTGGGGGTAAATCCTTTCGACACCAAGGTGCGGAGCCGCAAGTGAGCCGGGTCGTCCATCGCCAAAAACGACATGGTCTTCGACGCGTGCGGTCCCCGCGACACCGGGTCCAGCGACACGCCGTCGCGGTTGGACAGCGTCGTGCTGTTGCGGAACCCCTGATGCACGTCGCGGTGCCGCGACACCGCCCAGAAATTCAGTTCCTCGTTGCGATACAGCGGGGCCTCGTCGCGCAGCCGCTTGTAGTACGGGTACGGATCCTCGTGGAAGTTGTAATCGTAAGGATCGAGGACCAACTCGTGGTCGCCTATATGTACGGTCATTTAGGTATCTGTCTCCTCGTCGGCGCCGCTCAGGATTAGGCCCGCCACGTCGGCCAGTCGGTCGGCTATGTCGCGATATGTGAACTGTCCACTGGCTGCTTGCACCAGCGCACCGAAGAAGGCCATCTCGAGCGCGGATACGGTGCCGTGCTCAGCGCCTGGACCAATCGCCGATGCGATGCGGCGATGGATTTCCGCGCCGATCCGGTCGCGGGCGGCGCACACCGCGGGATCGCTGCCGCCGCTCAGCAACGCTGCCGTGCATGCGGCGCCCACCTCGGGTTCGTCGGCGACCACCAGGGCCAGATGGCGCAACACCCGCTCTACCCGGCGGGACATGGGGTCGTTGACGTCGGTGAAGTAAGGGACCTGGCGCACCAGGTCCAGGTAGACCTCGGCGATCAGGTGGTTCTTTGACGAGAAATAGGTGTATGCCGTGGCCGGGGCGACCTTGGCGCGGGCCGCCACCGCGCGCACCGTCAGGTCGGCGTACCCCTTTTCGCGCAGCGTTTCGATGCCGGCCGCGAGCACCTTGCGGAAGGTCTCCTCCTGGCGGCGATTACGCGGCGCCTGGCCGGTCTGGTGCTCGGGTTGGGACGCCATGGCAACCAGTGCATCGCTGGACACATGTCCAAGCTAACGGATCCATTCGTCGCGAGGCAAGGCCGATCGGCAAACATGCTGTACAAACGGTAACCGCTGGCCGTCGACGAGATAGCCTCTTGCACCTCCGACACCCCGAGGACTATGGTGCCAGGGGGTAATATCGGACAACTGTCCACTTGAATGCGTTCATTTTGCGAGTTCATAGGCGGGAGCGGAAATGGCCCAGAGGACCCTGTTGGCCGACGGCGTGAGCGCACTGTTCATCGACGGCAAGATGTCGACCGGCAGCGCGGGCACGTTCCCGACGATCAATCCGGCAACCGAGGAAGTGCTCGGAGCCGCCGCCGACGCCGGGTCCGACGACATGGAGCGCGCCATCGATGCGGCGCGGCGGGCCTTCGACGAGACCGACTGGTCACGCAACACCGAGCTGCGGGTGCGGTGCGTGCGGCAGCTGCGGAACGCGATGCAAGCCCATGTCGAGGAGCTGCGGGAAATCACCATCGCCGAGGTCGGCGCGCCGCGGATGCTCACCGCCGCAGCCCAATTGGAGGGACCGGTCGCTGACTTGAGCTTCGCGGCCGACACGGCCGAGTCCTACGTGTGGAATCAGGATCTCGGTGAGGCGGCGCCGATGGGAATCCCCACCCGACGGACCATCGCCCGCGAGGCCGTCGGCGTCGTCGGGGCGATCACCCCCTGGAACTTCCCGCACCAGATCAATCTCGCCAAACTGGGTCCCGCGTTGGCCGCGGGTAACACCGTCGTGCTCAAGCCCGCACCCGACACGCCGTGGTGTGCGGCGGTGCTCGGCGAGATCATCGCCGAGCACACCGACCTCCCGCCCGGTGTGGTCAACATCGTCACGTCCAGCGACCACAGCATCGGCGCGATGTTGGCGAAAGACCCTCGGGTGGACATGGTTTCGTTCACCGGCTCCACGGCGACCGGCCGCAGCGTGATGGCCGACGCCGCCGCGACCATCAAGAAGGTGTTCTTGGAGCTGGGCGGCAAGTCGGCGTTCGTCGTGCTCGACGACGCCGACCTGGCCGGGGCGTGCTCGGTGTCGGCGTTCACCGCGTCCATGCACGCCGGGCAGGGTTGCGCGATCACGACCCGGCTGGTGGTACCGCGAGCCCGCTACGACGAGGCCGTCGCGATTGCCGCAAGGACCATGTCGTCGATCAAGCCCGGGGATCCCAACGACTCCGGCACCGTGTGCGGTCCGCTGATCTCGGCGCGGCAACGAGACCGGGTACAGGGTTACCTCGACCTGGCTGTCGCCGAAGGCGGGACATTCGCGTGTGGCGGCGGCCGGCCGGCGGACAAAGAGGCCGGTTTCTTCATCGAGCCCACGGTGATCGCCGGTCTGACCAACGAGGCCCGGCCCGCCCGGGAGGAGATCTTCGGCCCGGTGCTCACGGTGATTGCCCACGACGGCGACGACGACGCCCTGCGCATCGCCAACGACTCGCCGTACGGGTTGTCGGGCACGGTGTTCAGCGGCGACCCGGAACGCGCGGCGAGCTTCGCCTCGCGGCTGCGGGTGGGCACCGTCAACGTCAATGGCGGCGTCTGGTATTCCGCCGACGCACCGTTCGGCGGTTACAAGCAGTCCGGCAACGGCCGGGAGATGGGCCTCCTCGGCTTCGAGGAGTACCTGGAAGCGAAAGTCATTGCCACAGCGGCGAGCTGATCTTTCGGCACACGAGAGGAAAACATGCGATTCGAGAACAAGGTCGCCATCGTCACCGGCTCGGGTGGTGGCATCGGTCAGGCGTACGCCGAGGCGCTGGCCCGTGAGGGGGCGGCGGTGGTGGTGGCCGACATCAAGGCCGAGGCAGCCGAGGCGGTGGCCAAGCAGATCGCGGCCGACGGGGGCACGGCGCTGGCCGTTCCGGTCGACGTTTCCGACCCGGTGTCGGCCAAGGAGATGGCCGACCGGACGCTGGCGGAGTTCGGCGGCATCGACTATTTGGTCAACAACGCGGCGATATTCGGGGGTATGAAGCTGGACTTCCTGCTCACCATCGACCCCGAGTACTACAAGAAGTTCATGAGCGTCAACCTCGACGGCGCCCTGTGGTGCACCCGCGCCGTGTACAAGAAGATGACCAAGCGCGGCGGCGGCGCGATCGTCAACCAGTCATCCACCGCGGCGTGGCTGTACGCGAACTACTACGGGTTGGCCAAGGTTGGCATCAACGGCCTGACCCAGCAGCTTTCCCGCGAACTGGGTGGCCAGAACATCCGGATCAACGCGATTGCACCCGGCCCGATCGACACCGAGGCCAACCGGACCACCACTCCGCAGGAGATAGTCAACGACATCGTCAAGGGACTTCCGTTGTCGCGGATGGGGACTCCCGACGACCTCGTGGGCATGTGCCTGTTCCTGCTGTCCGACGAGGCATCGTGGATCACCGGCCAGATTTTCAATGTCGACGGCGGACAGATCATCCGGTCATGAGTCAAGATTTTCGCCTGGGCTACATCGGGCTGGGCAACATGGGGGCGCCGATGGCCAAACGGCTGATCGGTTGGCCTGGCGGACTCACCGTCTTCGACGTGCGAACCGAAGCGATGACGCCACTGGCCGAAGCCGGCGCGAACTTGGCCGACAGTGTGGCCGATGTTGCCGCCGCCGACCTGATCAGCGTCACAGTTCTCGACGATGCGCAGGTGCGTGAGGTCGTCGGCGAACTGGCGGCGCACGCCAAGCCCGGCACCATCATCGCGATCCACTCGACGATCAGTGATACCACCGCCGTCGAACTGGCCGATGCGCTGAAACCCCAAGGCATCCACATCGTCGACGCGCCGGTCAGTGGTGGCGGCGGTGCCGCCGAGAAGGGCGAACTCGCCACCATGGTGGGCGCCGAGCGCGAGGTGTATGAACGGATCAAGCCGGCGTTCAAGCAATGGGCGTCGATGGTGATCCATGCCGGTGAGCCGGGTGCGGGAACGCGAATGAAGCTGGCCCGCAACATGTTGACGTTCACCTCCTACGCCGCGGCGTGCGAAGCGATGAAACTGGCCGAGGCGGCCGGGCTGGACCTGCAGGCGCTGGGCCGGGTGGTGCGCCACACCGATGCGCTCACCGGCGGGCCCGGTGCGATCATGGTGCGCGACGACATGAACGACCTTGAGCCGGAACACTTCCTCTACCAGCCCTTCCTGCACACCCGCGGTCTGGGCGAGAAGGACCTGAGCCTGGCGCTGGCGTTGGGCGAGGCGGTATCGGTCGACCTGCCGCTCGCCCAGTTGGCTTTTCAACGGTTGGCCGCCGGCCTGGGCGTACCGCACTCACAGGGAGAGACGTAATGGACGAACTGCGCCGCAAGGGCCTCGAGAAAATGAACGAGGTCTACGGCTGGGAGATGCCCAACATCGAGGGCGACGCGTACTTCGACCTGACCGTCGATCACCTGTTCGGCACCATCTGGACCCGACCGGGATTGTCGATGCGCGACAAGCGCATCATGACGTTGACGGCGGTGACCGCCGTCGGAAATCGCGAACTGGCCGAGATCCAGATCAACGCCGCGCTGCTCAACGGGGAACTGACCGAGACCGAACTGAAGGAGATGGCGGTCTTCCTCACCCACTATCTCGGGTTCCCGCTGGGTTCGGCGCTCAACGGTGCGGTGAGCACCGTCGTGGCAAAGCGCAAGAAGGCCGCGGCAAAGGGCGCCGGAGAGGACAAGAAGGCCAACGTCGAGGCGGCGTTGAAGATGAACGCGGGTGAGTCCCGGAAGTAACGCGCCGCTGAAATAGCTTCGGTGCGTGCCTGAGGCTTAAGCATCGCTGTGCCACGTAATCCCTTGTATAACTTGAGTTTCAATAGTCACACACAGGCGATTATTGTCGGTGGTTCTTCCTAAAATTTCAGGCATGGGCGGGAGTGCACGTGAGGACATCGTGGAGGTCTTCGACGCGCTCGATACAGACCTGGACCGCCTGTGCGAGTTGTCGTTTGACGTGTTCACCACCCCGGAGCGGTTGCGGGCTTTGGAGCGCTTGGAGCGGGTGGCGCGCCGGCTGCGCACACCCCAACACGCGCTGATCAACCAGCTTGAAGCACAAGCCGGTGAAGAAGAACTCGGGGGAACACTGCGCTCGGCGCTGGCGGATAGGTTGCGCATCACCAAGGCCGAAGCCGGCCGGCGCATCGCCGAAGCCGCTGATCTCGGGGAACGCCGCGCGTTGACTGGTGACCCGTTGGCGCCGCAGCTGACCGCCACCGCGGCAGCTCAACGCGACGGCCTCCTCGGTGACGGGCACGTGAAGGTGATCCGCAGCTTTTTCGCGCACTTACCGGCTGAGGTCGACCTGTCTACCCGGGAGGCCGCCGAAGCCGATCTGGCCGGCAAGGCCGGCGCGTATCGTCCCGACGAGTTGGCCACCTACGCCCAGCGGATCATGGACTGGCTCAACCCCGATGGAGAATTGAGCGACCAGGAGCGGGCCCGCAAGCGCGGCATCACGCTGGGCAAGCAGGAATTCGACCACATGTCGCGCATCAGCGGCATGGTGACCCCGGAATTGAGGGCCGCTATTGAGGCCATCCTGGCCAAATTAGCTGCCCCCGGGGCGTGCAACCCCGACGACGACAACCCTGTCGTGGATGATGCGCCCGATGAGGATGCGGTACGCCGTGACACCCGCAGCCAGGCTCAGCGCAACCACGACGGATTGCTTGCCGGACTGCGGGGCCTGCTGGCGTCAGGAGAGTTGGGTCTACATAACGGGCTACCCGTGTCAATCGTCGTCACCACCAGCCTCAAAGACCTCGAGGCCCGCGCGGGCAAGGGTCTGACCGGCGGTGGCACGCTGCTACCGATGTCCGATGTCATCCGCATGGCCAGCCACGCGCACCATTACCTAGCCATCTTTGACCACGGCGAGGCCCTGGCGCTGTATCACACGAAGCGGTTGGCCTCGCCCGCACAGCGAATCATGCTGTACGCCAAAGATCGTGGGTGTACCAAGCCGGGCTGCGATGCCCCCGCTTACCACAGTCAGGTCCACCACGTTCGAGGCTGGGCAACTACCCGCCGCACCGATATCAACGACCTAACCCTGGCGTGCGGCCCGGATAACCGGCTCGTCGAGAAGGGCTGGACCACCCGCACGAACGCCCACGGCGATACCGAATGGCTACCACCGCCGCACTCCCCCGCGAGCGGGAGGTACCCCCAGGATCGCGGCCAACCCAGAACGAACACCTTTCATCACCCCGAGAAGCTACTCACGCCCGACGACGACGAACCCGATTGACGCCGGACGTGCGACGTGCGCGGCGCTTGACTCGTCACGCGTGGCGAGAGGACCTTCGCTTACGTGACGAACAAGATGGGACAGGTCACGTCAGCCGGGACGGAGCGCACTCGCAACTACACTCGGCTGATCTACCAGGCCCTCAGGTGAGCTTGGGGCCATTCCCGGCTAGTCTGACCTGTCGTGCGCGTCCTCGTGATCGGCTCCGGTGCCCGTGAACATGCGCTGCTGCTGGCGCTGCGCAGAGACCCACAGGTCACGGGGCTGATCATCGCCCCCGGCAACGCCGGCACCGCCCGGCTGGCCGAGCAGCACGACGTGGACGTCGCCTCGGGCGAGGACGTGGTCGCCCTGGCGCGCGACGTCCGTGCCGACCTGGTGGTCGTCGGCCCCGAGGTACCGCTGGTGCTGGGGGTCGCCGACGCCGTGCGCGCGGCCGGCATCGCCTGCTTCGGACCGAGTAAGGACGCCGCCCGCATCGAAGGCTCCAAAGCATTCGCCAAAGAGGTCATGGCCGCGGCAGGTGTGCGCACCGCCACCAGCGAAACCGTCGACAGCCCAGCGCTCTTGGATGCCGCCCTGGACCGGTTCGGGCCGCGGGCCGGCGACCCCGCATGGGTGGTGAAGGACGACCGCCTGGCCGCCGGCAAAGGTGTGGTGGTGACTCCGGACCGCGATGTCGCGCGGGCCCACGCCGCCGGGTTGCTCGAGGCCGGTCACCCGGTGCTGCTCGAGTCGTATCTCGACGGCCCCGAGGTGTCACTGTTCTGCGTGGTGGACGGTCGCACCGTGGTGCCGCTGTTGCCGGCGCAGGACTTCAAGCGCGTCGGCGACGCCGACACCGGTCCCAACACCGGCGGCATGGGGGCCTATGCGCCCCTGCCGTGGTTCCCGGACAAGCTGTACGCCGAAATCGTCGGCGACATCGTCGAACCCGTTGCCGCCGAGCTGGTTCAGCGCGGATGCCCGTTCAGCGGATTGCTCTACGTAGGGCTCGCGATCACGGCGAAAGGGCCGGCGGTGGTCGAGTTCAACTGTCGCTTCGGTGATCCCGAGACGCAGGCCGTGCTGGCGCTGCTGGAATCACCGCTCGGGCAACTGCTCTATGCGGCGGCCACCGGCACCCTGGCCGACTTCGGTGAACTGCAGTGGCGCGACGGCGCCGCCGTCACCGTGGTGCTGGCGGCCGAGAACTACCCCGGACGCCCCCGGGTCGGGGACGTCATCGTCGGCTCGGAAGCCGAAGGGGTGCTGCACGCCGGGACGGCGCGGCGCGAGGACGGCGAGATCGTCTCGTCGGGCGGCCGGGTGCTGTCGGTGGTGGGCACCGGCCCCGACCTCGCCGCGGCGCGCACCGCCGCCTACGACATCCTCCGCTCGATTCGATTGCCCGGCAGTCATTTTCGGAGCGATATTGGTCTGCTGGCCGCGGAAGGGAAGATTCACGTCTAGTCGACAGCGTCATCGGTACGACGATCGTCGGCTGCGCGCTGGCCATAGTTCGGAATCCAAGGGATCTTGACCTCGGGAGCCTGGAGAAGTCACACTGGATTAATAAACCAACCGTCGGTCTAATTATTGCGATCGGGGTCTGATGGCTCGAACGGTCAATGTCGTAGAGCACGCCGCGCGGCGCGATGCCATCCTTGATGCCGCGCAGCGGCAGGTCCTATCCAAGGGATATGAGCGCCTAACTGTGCAGGATCTTCTCGACGATCTGCAGATGTCCAAGGGCGCCTTCTACCACTACTTCGATTCCAAGTTGGCGGTGATCGAATCCCTCACCGAGCGGCTCGTCGACGATTCAGCAGAAGCGCTTGTCCCGATCGTCAAAAGCCCCAATCTACGGGCCGATGAGAAGTTGAAGCGTTTATTCAACGAGATCATTCGCTGGAAGTCCGCGCGCCAGAGCCTGTTCGTGGCAATGCTGCCGGTCTGGTACGCGCCCACGAATACTGTCATCCGCCTGCGAGTCCAATCGGCTGTGGCAAAACGACTTGCGCCCCTGTTAACGGCGATCGTGCGTCAGGGTGTTGATGAGCGGCAGTTCGCCACCGCCTTCCCTGAGCAGGCCGGCGCGATCGTCGTCACGCTCGTTCAGGCGTTGCAGGACGCGATTGCTCACCAGCTGATGGCGGCGGCGCACCGGTCGCCGAACGCCGCGCACACCAAGGAAATCGTGTCTACCTATGCGGCGCACATCGAGGCGATTGAGCGCTATCTGGGCATCACATCCGGTGCGCTGTATCGCGCCGACTCCCGGGCCGTGAACGGCTGGATCGATGCGATCCGACAAGCCGAGGTGATGGTGACGGGAGAGACGCCATGAAGGTCGATTTCGCCAAGAAGACCGTCGGTGGGTTCAATTTCGAGTTCGTGCGAGGATTGTCGCTGCAGGCTGCCGGCGCTGCTGAATACGGCGAGTGCATGGACACCATGAGCCGAATCAAGAACAACGACTTCGATAGCTGGATTACCGAATGGGCCACCACCGGTGACCGGGTCGCCGCTTTTGCGGAGCGCGAAGAACGGGTCGGCAACCGTGTCGGCGCCCGCGATGCCTTCCATCGCGCGGCCAACTACTATCGGATGGCCGTGTTCTACGCCGCGCACACCGACACCCGGCACACTCAGCTCTGGCAGCGCAGCAAGGACTGCTTTCACCGAATGATCGCGCTGACGGACGATCCCATCGAGAGCCTGAACATCGACTTCGAAGGAGCACGGCTGCCGGCTTATTTCGTCTCCGGAGGCGACGGACGGCGTCCCACACTGATCGCGCTAGGCGGTTTCGATTCCACCATGGAGGAGCTCTATTGCTGGATCGGTGCCGCCGCCCGAGCTCATGGCTGGAACTGCCTGATGTTCGAAGGCCCCGGACAGTGGGGAGCCCTGAAGGCCAACCCGGGCTTGACCTTTCGGCCCGACTACGAAAAGCCCGTAAGCGCGGTGGTGGATTACCTTTGCGCGCGATCCGATGTCGATTCCGGCAAACTGGCTATCATCGGGTACTCGATGGGCGGCTACTTGGCCACCCGAGGCGCGCTCGACCAACGAATCCGCGCCTGTATTCCGAACTCGCTGATCGTCGACTGCGGCGCGGCGGCCCGAGCCGGAATGAAGGGGCTGCTCAAGAACACCGCCTTCATGGATGTCGCGTTCAAGCTGATCGCGAAGGTCAACACCCCGGCCCGCTGGGGCTTTCAACACTCCGAATGGACACTGGGCATCCGCAACGCCCACGAATGGGTGCAGGTCTACGAGGCCTACAGCGTCAAAGATCTCACGGACCGTTACCGGCAGCCAATATTGTTCCTATTCAGCGAGGACGACATTCACGACGCCGCCGCGCCTTCGGCCGACATCATCGTCGACATGCTCGACTTTATGCTCGCGGTCAAATGCGACCGGTACATCCACCTGTTCACCCGCGCCGAAGGCGCATCAAGCCACTGCCAAATGGGTGGATTGAGCTACGCCCAGACCATAATCTTCGACTGGCTAAACCACGTCTTCCTGGCCGGTCCGGCGCCGGAGCCAGCGGGATCATCCGCTGCCGATCTCTTCATCGGCCACTTCGGCAAGTACGGAAAAGCGCAAGGCAAAGCCAAAGCAACGGATTTGCTCGGCGTCGCCCACCTGATATAAAGCGTCAGCGGCCACTGCAGTGCCAACGATTTGGATAAGCGCAACCTAAAAACCCACGGCCTGCCCGTCGCGGCGCGGGTCGCTCACGGCGAAGTATCCGCCGTCCAGACGCCAGATCGCCTGGCAGCTCCCGAATTCGTTGTAGTCGTCGACGGCGGTGAGGTCGTGCCCGCGCCGCGCCAGTTCTTCGAGTGTTGACTTCGGGAAGCCTTTTTCGCAGCTGACCTGCGTGCCCTGCACCCACCGAAACCGCGGGCCGTCGCATGCCGCCTGCGGGTTCTGCCCGTGGTCGGCGATGCGCACCAGCACCTGCACATGACCCTGGGGCTGCATGGTGCCGCCCATCACCCCGAAGCTCATCACCGGGACGCCGTCCTTGGTGACGAAGCCCGGGATGATCGTGTGGTAGGGACGCTTGTTCGGTCCGACGCCGTTCGGATGCCGCTCGTCCGAAGAAAAATATGTTCCCCTGTTCTGCAGGGAGATTCCGGTGCCCGGCACCACCACCCCGGAGCCGAATCCCAGGTAGTTCGACTGGATCATCGAAACCATCACCCCGGCGGCGTCGGCGGCGGTCAGGTAGACGGTTCCGCCGTTCGGGATGCCCGCGGATGCGGGTTTGGCCCGCCTGGGATCGATCAGCGCCGCGCGCTGGCGCAGATACCGCTTGTCCAACAGGGATTCCGGCTGCAGCGCCATGTGGTCGATGTCGGCAACGTAGGCCTGCGCGTCGGCGAAGGCCAGCTTCACCGCCTCGATCTGCAGATGAACGCTATCGGCGGAATCGGCCGGCATTGAGGACATGTCGAACTGCTCCAGGATTCCCAGTGCGATGAGCGCGACGATTCCCTGGCCGTTCGGCGGAATCTCGTGCACGGTGTACCCGCGGTAGGTGGTGTCTATCGTCCCGACCCAGTCGGCCCGGTGAGCGGCAAGATCACTGACCCGCATGGCCCCGCCGTTCGCCGACGAGTGCGCCTCGAGCGTGGCGGCCAGATCGCCCCGGTAGAACTCCTCACCGTTGGTTGCGGCGATCCGCTCCAGTGTGGCCGCGTGGTCCGGAAGCCGAAACAGCTCACCCGGTTTCGGCGCCCGACCGGCGGGCAGGAAGGCCTCGGCGAACCCCGGCTGGTCCCGGAACAGCGGTGCCTGGGCGGCCCACTGCTGTGCGACGGTCGGCGAAACCAGGAAGCCGTTGCGGCCGTATGAGATTGCGGGCTGGAAGAGCGTCTCGAACGGCAGCTTTCCGAACTTGGCGTGCAGCTCGGCCCACGCCGATACCGCGCCGGGTACAGTCACCGAGTTCCAGCCGAGAGCCGGAACGGCGTTGCCGCCGAAGTACTCCGGCGTCCAGGCCGCGGGGGAACGGCCCGAGGCGTTCAATCCGTGCAATCGGTTGCCGTCCCACACGATGGCGAAGGCGTCGGAGCCGATGCCGTTGGACACCGGTTCCACCACCGTGAGCGTGATGGCGGTGGCGATGGCTGCGTCCACCGCGTTTCCCCCGTCGGTGAGCATCCGGAGCCCGGCCTGGGCGGCGAGCGGTTGCGACGTGCACACGACGTTGGCCGCCAGGATGGGCTTGCGCGGCCAGGCGTAGGGGAGGCTCCAACCGAAGGGTGTCGTCACCGTCGGATCGTCGCACGGCATTGGGCCCGTCTCAATCTGCGCCGCGGGTCACTCTGGCGTGACGCTCGGTGCCGACGGCCGCGCTAGCGTGTCCCCCGCATGCGGGCGGTGTGCCCCGCTCGGCGCGCATGCCTATGCCGTCAGCAACGGCGCCATCCAGGTCAGCTCGGCCGGCAGCTGAGAGCTCCAGAACTCGCCGTTGTGCCCGCCCGGTGAGAATCCGCCGGCGGGAGGGTGGGGCAGTTGGGCAATGAACTGCTTGGTCGCGGAGTAGAACGGATCGCTGTCGCCGCAGTCCACCCGGATCGGGATCGACGCCAACGCGGGCATGCCGAACACCGAGTTCGCCGCGAAGTCGTCGGGGCCGTCGAACGCCCCGGGGGCGGCCGCGCCCGAGGACAGCCACAGCGCCGGGCTGACCGCGCAGATCGCCGCGGTGCGTGGGGACCCCAGCCGCCCGCCGAGCAGCAGCGCGCCATAGCCACCCATCGACCAGCCCAAGAACGCCACGCGGGAGGTGTCCAGACCCTGGTTGCCCAGCATCGGGATCAGCTCGTCGAGCCACCATGGCCCCGCTGTCCTCTCCGGAAGCCCTTTTGTGCCAATAGCTGCCCCCGCCGTCGACGGCGACCACCGCAAACGGCGGCAGCCCCGCATCGACGGCCTGGGCGAGCCCCTGCTCGACTCCGCCCGCCATCACGGTAGACGCGTCGCTGCCCTTGCCGTGCAGCGCGATCACCGGTCGCAGGGCCTTGGTCTGACCCGGCGGGCGTGCGATCGCCCAGTTGGTGTTGATGCCGCCGCGCGCCGCCGACACGAACGATCCGGTCACCATGGTCGGCGCCGGCTGAGCCGGGGCCGACGGCTCGAGGGGCGGGGCGGGCGGCGCCAACGGCACTTGGGTGCCGGTCCTGGAAACCGGCAGCGCAACCGGCATGGCCTGAGACTTGCGAGGCTGAAACACGATGTCGAGCCCATATGCGCCGATCGCGCCGAGGGCCGTGCTGGCGCCGAGACGAAGCACCGCGCGTCGGCTCAAGTCGGGCATGCGGGCCATCATGCCATGGCCGTTTGGCCAAAATGGCAATGGAGTACCACTTTTACTGGCACGATGGCTACTCGTGACTGCAGCAGTTACTCCGAAAGGAGAACGTCGACGGTATGCGCTCGTCAGCGCTGCCGCCGAGCTGCTTGCCGAAGGCGGGTTCGAGGCGGTGCGGCACCGGGCGGTCGCGCGCCGGGCCGGCCTGCCGTTGGCGTCCACCACGTATTACTTTTCGTCGCTCGACGATCTGATCGCACGCGCCGTCGAACATGTCGGGATGATCGAAGTGGCGCAGTTACGGGCGCGGGTCACCGCGTTGTCCCGGCGGCGCCGCGGACCGGAAACCACCGCCGAGGTGCTGGTGGATCTGCTGGTGGGCGATGTGAAGGGTCCTGGACTCGCCGAACAGCTGATATCGCGGTACGAACGGCACATCGCCTGTACCCGATTGACCGCGTTGCGGGAGACGATGCGGCGCAGCCTGCGGCAGCGGGCGGAGGCCGTCGCCGAGGCCATCGAACGGTCTGGCCGATCCGTGCGCCTAGAGCTGGTGTGCACTTTGATCTGTGCCGTCGACGGTTCGGTGGTTTCGGCCCTCGTCGAGGGCAGGGATCCGCGGGCGGCCTCGCTGGCGACGGTGGTCGACCTCGTCGAGGTGCTGGCACCCATCGACCCACGCCCCGTGCAGATTTAAGGGCGGGCCACGTCGGCCGGCAGCGACGGCGTCACGATGTATCCGGTGGCGAAGTCGCCGTAGATTGTCACGCCGTCCGGGCAGCGCTGGGCGTACCTGGCGACATAGGCGCATACCACGGCATCGACGGGATCCTCGGCGCGACGAAGATCGCTCTTGCGTTGCGCGGCGACGACCTGCTGGCGCAACTCGGTCCAGGCGTCATGGCTTTGGACGCGCAACGGCACCGCGGCGTGCGCGAGGTTTTCGATGCCGTCCATCAGCAA
Organism: uncultured Actinomycetota bacterium; assembly: GCA_963785625.1. Lineage (GTDB taxonomy): Bacteria > Actinomycetota > Actinomycetes > Mycobacteriales > Mycobacteriaceae > Mycobacterium. Next base: position 147,149 of record CAWAWC010000009.1, read on the forward strand.
CAGCAGCTCCGACCGTAGTTGGTCGACGCCGCGGCCCGGCTTGGCCTTGTATTTCAGCGTTCGCGCCAACCGGAACAGCACCACTGTCGCCGGATGCGGGTAGACCTCGATGGCGCGCCGCGCAGCCGACGACCGGGGGTCCATGTCCAGACCGAGCGCGCCGGCCAGGCGCGCCGCGCGTGGCACGTCGGCGAACTCGGGCTTGGTGGTGTTGGCCGGGTGGGCTCCGGCTTCGAACCGGCGGAAGTCGCGGTTGAGTGCCGCCTCGGCGGGCCGCTGCCCGGTGCGATTGGTGACCACCAGCGGCGCGTCGAAAGCGACCACGCAATCGTCCTGGACGTAGGGCGATAGCGCGGCCAGCACCGCAGCGTCGTCGCGCACGGCGCCGAGGTGCACCAGCCGGCCGGCGGGGTCGACCACCGCGATACCGGTGGGATTGCGGCCGCCCCACGCGAGGTCGACGCCGGCGAAGTACATCCGCATAGGGTATGACCGGCTGGGTGTCCGCGGGTCTTGTCACATCCGCCACTTTGGCCTCTGCAGGAAGTGGCGCTCGTTGTGCCCGCCTCGCAGCGACAGGTGCGGTCGGCGCGGTGGTCGCCGCGTTGTCGCTGCGAGGCGGGCAGTTCGTGTGCCGGGCCGGCGCGGAGACTGATGTGGTAACTGTGACCGGAAGCCGGTCACCGGAAGGCCCCGACCGTAAGCTGTGTGTTTGTGAGCATTCCGAACGTGCTGGCCGCGAGGTACGCCAGCGCCGAGATGGTCGCAATCTGGTCGCCGGAAGCCAAAATCGTCGCCGAGCGGCGGCTGTGGCTGGCCGTGCTGCGGGCGCAAGCCGACCTGGGCGTGGAGGTGCCCAGGGAAGCGGTAGCCGATTACGAGCGGGTGATCGAAGACGTCGACCTGGCCTCCATCGCGGCCCGTGAACGGGTGCTGCGCCACGACGTCAAGGCCCGTATCGAAGAATTCAACGCACTGGCCGGTCACGAGCAGGTGCACAAGGGAATGACCAGCCGCGACCTGACCGAGAACGTGGAGCAGCTGCAGATCCGGCGGTCGCTGGAGTTGGTGTTCTCCCACGGGGTGGCCGCGGCGGCGCGGCTCGCCGAGCGCGCGGTGAGATACCGCGACTTGGTGATGGCCGGACGCAGCCACAACGTCGCCGCGCAGGCCACCACGCTGGGCAAGCGGTTCGCTTCCGCGGCGCAGGAAACGCTGATCGCGCTTACCCGGCTGCGCGAGCTGATCGACCGCTACCCGCTGCGCGGCATCAAAGGCCCGATGGGCACCGCGCAGGACATGCTCGACCTACTCAGCGGTGACGCCGCGGCCCTGGCCGAACTCGAGCGTCGTGTAGCCGAATTCCTTGGATTCACAACCGTTTTGACCAGCGTCGGGCAGGTGTACCCGCGTTCACTGGACCACGATGTGCTCTCGGCGCTGGTGCAACTGGGCGCGGGTCCGTCGTCGTTGGCCCACACCATCCGGCTGATGGCCGGGCACGAACTCGTCACCGAGGGTTTCGCCGAAGGCCAGGTCGGTTCATCGGCGATGCCGCACAAGATGAACACCCGCAGCTGTGAACGGGTCAACGGACTGCAAGTGGTGCTGCGCGGCTACGCCTCGATGGCCGCCGAACTGGCGGGCGCGCAATGGAACGAGGGCGACGTGTTCTGCTCGGTGGTGCGTCGAGTTGCGTTGCCGGACAGTTTCTTTGCCATCGACGGGCAGATCGAGACGTTCCTGACGGTGCTCGACGAGTTCGGCGCCTATCCGGCGGTGATCCAGCGGGAGCTGGATCGCTACCTACCGTTTTTGGCCACCACCAAGGTTTTGATGGCCGCGGTGCGCGCCGGCATGGGCCGGGAGGCCGCCCACCACGTGATCCGGGAACACGCGGTGGCAACGGCGCTGGCCATGCGGGAACGCGGCGCCGAACCGGATCTGCTCGACCGGTTGGCCGCCGACGAGCGGCTGCCGCTGGACCGGGCGGCGCTGGATGCCGCGCTGGCCGACAAGAAGGCGTTCACGGGCGCCGCCGGCGACCAGGTCGACGAGGTGGCCGCCATGGTCGAGGAGTTGGTCAGCCGCTACCCGGACGCGGCCAAATACACGCCGGATGCGATCCTGTGACCCTCGCCGGCCAGCTTTCGGCCATCGACTTCACCGACCTGGACAACTTCGCCAACGGATTCCCGCACGACTTGTTCGCAGTACACCGGCGCGAGGCGCCGGTGTACTGGCACGAGCCAACCGACAACACCCCAGACGGCGAAGGCTTCTGGTCCGTCGCCACGTACGCCGAAACGCTTGTGGTGCTGAAGGATCCGATGACTTTCTCCTCGGTGACGGGCGGTCGGCGGCCATTCGGCGGCACGCTGTTGCAGGACCTGGCCATCGCCGGCCAGGTGCTCAACATGATGGACGACCCGCGGCATGCGCAGGTCCGGCGTCTCGTCAGTTCGGGGCTGACACCGCGGATGATCCGACGCGTCGAGGACGATTTGCGGTCCCGCGCCCGCCGGCTGCTGGGCGAGGTGGTTCCCGGTGAACCGTTCGACTTCCTGGTGGACATCGCCGCCGAACTGCCGATGCAGATGATCTGTATCCTGCTCGGAGTGCCGGAGGCCGAGCGCCATTGGCTGTTCGAGGCCATCGAGCCGCAGTTCGACTTCGGCGGTTCGCGCAAGGCGTCCCTGTCACAGCTGTCGGTGGAGGAAGCCGGATCCCGGATGTATGCCTACGGCCAGGAGCTGATCACCTCCAAGCGTGCCCACCCGACCGACGACATGTTGTCGGTCGTCGCGAACGCAAGGCTCGACGACCCTGACGCCGAGGCGCCGGCCCTGTCGGATCTGGAGTTGTATCTGTTCTTCAGCCTGCTGTTCAGCGCCGGCGCGGAGACGACGCGCAACGCGGTCGCCGGCGGGCTGCTGGCGTTGGCCGAGCACCCGCAGCAACTGCAAACGTTACGTGGGGATTCGGGGAAACTGTTGACGGCGGTCGAGGAGATGGTGCGCTGGACGTCCCCCTCGCCGTCGAAACGCCGCACCGCCACCCGCGACGTCACGCTCGGCGGGCAGTCGATCGAGGCCGGGCAGAAAGTTCAGGTCTGGGAGGGCTCGGCCAACCGAGATCCCAGCGTGTTCGACAACGCGGAAGACTTCGACGTCGGCCGAAAGCCCAACCCGCACTTGGGCTTCGGTCAGGGTGTGCATTACTGCCTGGGCGCCAACCTGGCCCGGCTCGAATTGCGGGTGCTGTTCGAAGAACTGTTGTCGCGCTTCTCCGGCGTGCGGGTGGTGCAGCCGGTCGAGTGGACGCGAAGCAATCGGCATACCGGCATTCGGCACCTCGTCGTGGAACTGCGCGAGGAACCGTGACTGTCCGGCTCGCCGATGTCGAGCCGACACCCGACGTGTTCGCCGCGGTGATGGCGACCGGAATCATTTCGATTGCCGGTCTTTTTCTGGGACACGTTGACGGCGTGGCTGATTGTCGTCGTCGCCGGGCTGCTGCGCCTCTGGCACACCCTGGTGCTCAGCCCGCGCGGAGCCTGATTCCGGCGGCCCGTAGTTCGAGCGCGGCGAGCGCCCGAATGGTCGCCGGATCCTCGTGGCGCCACCCACCGACCGGATCCGCGCCGACGGCGGCCAGTTTGCGCGGCGGCCGGTTGGTCAACGCCCGCAGCGCCAGCAGTTGCTGACCGGCCGCCGTGGCGGCCAACGCGGTCACCGTCCACTTGCGGCGGAAGAAGCGCAGCCGCAGGAACAGCCACGGCATGGTCACCGCAAGGATCGGCGGCGAGGCGACCGCCAGTGCCAGGACCACCGCCAGCCAGCTCGCCGTGGTGTCGAGGGTGTGTCCGGCGCCGGCGATGTCCACGGCCGCATCACTGGCGGCGGTCAGCGGCTTGCTGACCGCGTCACCCACCAGCGGAATGTGCTGGGCGCCGTGGCCCGCCGATGCCAGGTTGCCCGCTATTCCCTTTGAGCCGCTTTCCACTTGCCCGCCGGCCTCGGCGATCGTGGCGATGGCGTCGTGCACGGCGAGGCCGACGAACACCCATATCGCCGTCCACAGCGAGATGGTGATATCGCTGATCAGTTGACCGAACAGGCGAAGAGGCCTGGTGGAGTAAGGCAAGAACCGCGTCATAGCCCCGATCCCAGCACAGGACCGGTGGTGAGGTGCCCGATAGGCTGGCCCGATGCGCCCCGCTCTGTCCGACTACCAGCACCTGGCCAGCGGCAAGGTCCGCGAGATCTACCGCGTGGACGACGAGCACCTGCTGCTGGTCGCCAGCGACCGGATTTCTGCCTACGACCACGTGCTGGACAGCACGATCCCGGACAAGGGCCGCATCCTGACCGCGATGAGTGTCTTCTTCTTCGGCCTCGTCGACGCCCCGAATCACCTGGCCGGCCCGCCGGACGACCCGCGCATCCCCGAGGAGGCACTTGGCCGCGCCCTGGTGGTGCGCCGGCTGGAGATGCTCCCGGTGGAATGTGTGGCACGCGGCTACCTGACCGGCTCCGGATTGCTGGATTACCAGGCCACCGGGCAGGTGTGCGGTATCACCTTGCCGCCCGGATTGGTCGAGGCCAGCAGGTTTGCCGAACCGCTGTTCACCCCGGCGACCAAGGCCGCACTGGGGGACCACGACGAAAACATCTCGTTCGCCCGGGTGATCGAGTTGGTGGGCGCGGTGCGCGCCAACCAGCTGCGCGACCGAACGCTGAAGATCTACGTGCAGGCCGCCGACCACGCCCTGACGAAGGGAATTATCATCGCCGACACCAAATTCGAATTCGGCACCGACCCCAACGGCAACCTGCTGCTGGCCGACGAGATCTTCACTCCGGATTCGTCGCGGTACTGGCCGGCCGAGGACTATCGGGAGGGTGTCGTCCAGGCCAGCTTCGACAAGCAGTTCGTCCGTAACTGGCTCACCGGCCCCGAGTCCGGCTGGGACCGCTACGGTTCGCAGCCTCCGCCGCCGCTGCCAGCCGACATCATCGAGGCAACGCGTGATCGTTACATCAATGCCTACGAACGGATCTCCGGCGTGAGCTTCGGCGACTGGATCGGGCCGGGGGCATGAAGCAGCCGCTCTCCGGCGCCCCCGCACCGCCGGTCGCCAAGCGGGTGGAGACCCGGCGCGAGCATCACGGCGACGTCTTCGTCGACCCGTACGAATGGCTGCGCGATAAAGATGACCCCGAAGTCGTCGCCTATCTCGACGCCGAGAACGAGTACGTCGATACGATGACCGCCCACCTGGAACCGTTGCGGCAGAAGATCTTCGACGAGATCAAGGCGCGCACCAAGGAGACCGACCTCTCGGTGCCGACGAGGCGCGGCGAGTGGTGGTACTACGCCCGCACCTTCGAGGGAAAGCAATATCGCGTCGACTGCCGTTGCCCGGTAATCGATCCCGACGACTGGGATCCGCCCGTCCTGGACGAGGAAACCGAGATACCCGGTGAGCAAGTCTTGCTCGACTCGAACGTCGAAGCGCAGGGCCATGAATTCTTCGCGCTCGGTGTCGCGAGGATAAGCCCCGACCAGAACCTGCTGGCCTACTCTGTCGATACCGTCGGCGACGAGCGCTATACGCTGCGGTTCAGGGACTTACGCACCGGTGAGTGCTACCCGGACGAAATCGCCGACATCGCGGCGGGCGGGACGTGGGCGACCGACAACCGCACCGTGTACTACCTGACCCTGGACGCGGCCCACCGTCCCGAGAAGGTCTGGCGGTACCGCCTCGGCTCCAGCGAGCCGTCGCAGCTGGTGTATCACGAGGCGGACGAACGGTTTTGGCTGGCGGTCGGGCTCACCCGAAGTCAGGCCTACGTCGTCATCTCCGCGGGATCATCCGTTACCTCCGAGGTCCGCTACGCTGACGCCGCCGACCCGCAGGCGCAGTTCACCGTCCTGCTGCCACGGCGCGACGGCGTCGAGTATGCGGTGGAGCACGCGGTAATCGGGGGCCAGGACCGGTTGCTGATCCTGCACAACGACGGCGCGGTGAACTTCACGCTCACCGAGGCCCCGGTCGGTGATCCGACGCGGCAGCGCACTCTGATCCCGCACCGCGACGATGTTCGGCTTGACGGGGTGGACGCCTTTGCCGGCCATCTCGTGCTCAGCTACCGGCGCGCGGCGCTGCCGCGAATCCAATTGTGGCCTATTGCCCCCGACGGGAGCTACGGTGAGCCGGAGGAGATCTCGTTCGACTCCGAACTGATGGCCGCGGGTGTGGGTGGGAACCCGGTCTGGGATGCGCCCAAACTTCGGATCGTGTCGGGTTCTCTCGCGACTCCGGCGCGCGTCTACGACGTCGACTTTGCCACCGGCGAGCGCACGTTGCTGCGCGAGCAACCCGTTCTCGGCGGCTACCGCCCGGACGACTACGTCGAACGACGCGACTGGGCGCTCGCAGATGACGGCACCCGAATCCCGCTCTCGATCGTGCACCGCGCCGGTATCGAGTTTCCCGCCCCTGCATTGCTGTACGGCTACGGTGCCTACGAGATCTGCACGGACCCGAGTTTCTCCATCGCGCGACTGTCGCTGCTGGACCGCGGCATGGTGTTCGCCATCGCCCACGTCCGCGGCGGCGGAGAGATGGGCCGGCTGTGGTATGAGCACGGCAAGCTGTTGGAGAAGCAGAACACGTTCACCGATTTCGTCTCGGCAGCAAGGCATTTGGTCGAGTCTGGGGTCACCGGGCCGCAGCAGCTGGTGGCATTGGGCGGCAGCGCGGGCGGCCTGCTGGTGGGCGCGGTGGCCAACCTGGCACCGGATCTGTTCGCCGGCATCCTTGCGCAGGTCCCGTTCGTCGATCCGCTGACCACCATCTTGGATCCCTCGTTGCCGCTGACCGTCACCGAATGGGACGAGTGGGGAAACCCGCTGAGCGACAAAGAGGTCTATTCTTACATGAAGTCCTATTCGCCCTACGAGAACGTCGCTGCCAAAAGGTATCCCGCGATCTTGGCGATGACATCCTTGAACGACACCAGGGTGTACTATGTGGAACCGGCCAAGTGGGTGGCGGCGCTGCGGCACGCCAACGGCAACGGCAATCCGGTCCTGCTGAAGACGCAGATGAACGCGGGACATGGTGGCGTCAGCGGCCGCTACAAAGCTTGGCAGGAAACCGCATTCCAATACGCGTGGGTGCTAGCCGTTGCCGATCGCGACCGTTACGGCGGCGGCCAGGAAGACGACCTCGACGACGGTCCGCACGGATAGCCTGGTCGTCATCGACGCCGGCGGGTTGGGCATCCGCGCGGCGTACACGTTGGCCGGGAACATGGCCAGCATCAAAGCCAACACGCACAGGGCCGCGGCCACCCGGGTCAAAGGAAGCAGCAAGCCCACGGCGCCCAGCAACTCGAGCAGGCCGGTGATGGTCACCAGTGCGCCGGGCGCCGGCAGGCGCGGCGGCACGATTGCGATGAGGTCGGCCCGCAGGCGCGGAGCAAAGTGCGCAGTCCCGGTTAGCACGAACATTGCGGCCAGTCCGACGGCGATCGAGGCCGACCAACTGTTGACGTAGTCGACCCCAAGCCGGCCGACGACCCGCGCGACGATGCTGCCGACCAACAGGGTGATCAATGGCGCCATCTCGATCTTCCAATCTAGACATTGACAAGTTCCGGTCAGATTGAAAGTAATCCCCCGATCTAGTCACTGTCAAGTTTACCGGTATGCTGGCGTCATGAACCGGCCGAATTACCACCACGGCGACCTGCGCGCGGTGATCCTCGCCGAGGCCGCGCGTTTGGTCGCCGAGCGCGGCGCGGAGGGCGTCTCACTGCGTGAGTTGGCCCGGAGCGCGGGCGTGTCGCACGCCGCGCCCGCGCACCACTTCACCGATCGGCGCGGGTTGTTCACCGCCCTGGCCACGGAGGGATTCCGGCTGTTGGCCGAGGCGTTGGTCGACGCGCGGGGCCACTTCGCCGACGCGGCCCTGGCCTACGTGCGGTTTGCCCTCGAGCACCCGGGCCACTATCAGGTGATGTTCAACAAGTCGCTGGTCGACCCGGCGGACGTTGAGTTGGCCACCGCCGAGGCCGCGGCCGGGGCCGAACTTTCTCGCGGGGTTGCCACGCTGCGGGATCCCAACGCCCGCGCCGACCCCGCGGCCGCTCAACTGGCGGCATGGTCACTGGTACACGGGTTTTCGACGCTGTGGCTCAACGAGGCGGTCAACGCTGACGTGAAAAAGACGGATCCCATGAATACCGTGGCGCGGATCGCGACGATGTTGTTCGAGGGGTGATCGCACTACTGGTCGGATGCCGGGCTGGCCGCTTTCTTCGGCAGGAACGACGCCGGAATGAAGGTGGACACCACCAGGGCGGCCGCGATCACGAACACCGCCGTGTAGGCGTGGGAAAGGTCGTGCAGCACATCGGCGGAGAAGCCGGGCACCAGCGAGCGCCTGGGTACGGCGGATTGGTCGATTGGCACCCCGCTGGCGGCGGCCATGTGTTGCAGCGCCGCGACCTTGTTCGCCGCGGTGATGCTTTCGCTGCGATTGAACTGGTTGGTCAGCATCATCGACATCAGCGCGGTTCCCATCGAACCCCCGACTTGCTGGCTGACGCTGATCAGCGTTGTGCCCCGGGCGATCTGGTGCGGGGCAAGCGCCTGCACCGAGGCAACCGAGAGTGGCATCATCGTGCAGCCCATGCCCAGCCCCATGACCGTCAACGCGATCAGCAGCGTGGGCAGGTAATCGGCGCGCTCGGCCACACCCCAGGCGAACGCGCCGAGGCCAACGGTGATCAGCGCGGCGCCGATCAGCACGAGCTTGCCCGGCCCCTGCCTGTCCACGAACGGTCCGGCCAGCCGCATGGTGAGCATGGCGCCGAGGCCCTGGGGAATCAGGTGCACGCCGGCTTGCATCGGCGTGTTGTGCAGCACCTGCTGGAAGTAGCTCGGCAGCAGCAGGCCGGCGCCGAAGAAGGCCGTGGCGAACACCAGCATCGTCACATTCGCCTGTCTGAGCACACGGTTGCCGAACAGCCGCAGATCGATCAGTGGGTGATCGGCGCGACGCCGGGCGTGGACGACGAACGCCGCGATCAACAGCAGGCCGATTGCCGCCGGCACCAGCACGTGCCGATCGGCCACGGTCCCGCGACCCGGAATGGACGACACGGCGAACAGGAATGTCGCCAGGCCAGGTGACAGCAGCAGGACGCCGACGACGTCGAAGGTCTCGGACCGGGCCGGATGATCCGTCGGGAACACCACGGCCGCAAGCACGAGCGTGGCCACCCCGAAGGGCAGGTTGATCAGAAATATCCACCTCCAGCTGGAGGTGTCGATGAGCCAGCCGCCGAGGATGGGCCCCCCGATCGGGGCGAGCAACATGGGGATGCTCAGGATCGACATCAGGCGGCCCAGCCGCCCGGGGCCCGCCTCGCGCGTCAAGATCATGAACCCCAGCGGCAACAGCATCCCGCCGCCAATGCCCTGCAAGATCCGGAAAAGGATGAGTGACAAAATGTTCCATGCCAGCGCACACAGCAGCGAACCCAAGGTGAATGCCACCACCGAGCCGATGAACAGTCGTTTGGTGCCAAACCGGTCGGCCGCCCAGCCGGTAACCGGGATCACCGTGGCCAGGGCGAGGGAGTAGCCCGTCATCGTCCAGCCGACGACGGCCTGGGAGGAGTCGAACTGTTGGATGAATGTGCGTTGCGCGACGTTGACGACCGTGACGTCGAGGATCGCCATCACGGTCGCCAGGACGCAAACGCCGGCGATCCGCAGCAGCCCGGCGTCCAGCTTGTCGGGATAGGCAGGGTTGCCCGTCTGCTGGGCGGGGGCGGCGGATCTCGGGGCGTCGGCCGCTGCGGAATGGGCCTTATCCATGGCGTTGCTTAGCATAGCGAACCGATCGACCGACTGACGCCGTTTGGGTGTTTGCTGGCGGGCCGGTTCGACGGGCGGCCCGGCGCCGCCGTGCGGCCCATCTGCGCCCGACGCCACCCGTCGACGGCGCGGTATGTACGCCTGCTGTCCGCGTGTCCGTCACCGTCCCGAAACCTGCGATCGTCACACTGCGGGTGTGTCTGGAAAACTGATCGTCTCGGTCTCGGGGATAGGCGAACGCACCCTGGCCGACGTCGAGGAGTTCTGCGCGCACATGGATGCCCGGAAGGTGCCGGTGTCGTTGCTGGTCGCGCCGAGGCTCAGGGGCGACTACCGGCTCGACGACGATCCGCGCACCGTCGAGTGGCTCACCGCCCGGCGCGCCGGCGGCGACGCCATCGTGTTGCACGGCTACGACGACCCGGCCACCAAGAAGCGGCGCGGCGAATTCGCGGTTATGCGCGCTCACGAGGCGAACCTGCGGCTGATGGGCGCCGACCGGGTGCTCGAGCACCTCGGCTTGCGCACCCGGCTGTTCGCGGCACCGGGCTGGGCAGTGTCACCGGGCGTCGTCAAGGCACTGCCGCAGAATGGCTTTCGACTGCTTGCCGATCTGCACGGGATCACCGACTTGGCCCGGCACACCACCGTCCGCAGTCGGGTGCTGGGCATCGGAGAAGGGTTCCTCGCCGAGCCGTGGTGGTGTCGCATGGTGGTGCTGTCCGCCGAGCGAGTCGCCCGCCGCGGCGGCATCGTGCGGGTCGCGGTAGCCGCCCGGCAGTTGCGCAAGCCCGGACCGCTGCAGGCGATGCTGGACGCCGTTGACCTGGCATTGATGCTCGATTGCGCACCGACGGTGTATCGCTGGCGGTCCGAGAAGGCGATTCTCGACGCCGCCTGATCCGAGCGCCCGGATTACCGGCCGGAGTCGGGCACTAGCCTGAACCGACATGGGGAGATCTTCGGCCGCGTCCTTGGTCCCATCGCCGAGCGTCACGACAGCGTGACCCTGGAACGCGAGTGTCACGCCAGTGTGACGCGCGAAGGTGGTTCGCGCTAGAAGGTGACCGCGTCCTCCTCAGGCAGGACCTGAAAGTCGGTGCTGGTCATCTCGCTGAGCCGGCCGTAGTAGATTCCCCGCGCTTCGGGGGCGACGATCCCCTGGTGGATCGGCACCGCGCGCTGCGGCGCGACGGCGCGCAGGTAATCGACGGCTTCGGAGATCTTCATCCACGGGGCCGCCGCGGGGGTGGCCAAGACGTCCACGGGTTCGTCGGGAACGAAGAGCGCGTCACCGGGATGCATGAACCTGGCCGGATGCTCTCCGTCGCCGACCAGGTACGAAATGTTCTCGATCACAGGAATTTCGGGGTGGATCACCGCGTGCCGCCCGCCGAGGGCCCGAACGGTCAGCTGTCCGATGCGCAGCTCGTCGCCGACGTGCACCGCCCGGCAGGGATCGCCCAGCTGTGCGGTGGTTTGCGGATCGGCGTACAGGGTGGCGTCCGGGTTGCCCTCGAGCAACGACGGGAGCCGCCCGACGTCGACATGATCGGGATGCTGGTGGGTAATCACGATGGCGGTCAGTCCGGTGATTCCCTCGAAACCGTGGGCGAAGGTGCCGGGATCGAAGAGCAGGCGGGTGTTGTCGAACTCAGCAAGCAGGCAGGAATGGCCGAAATGTGTCAGCTGCATGTTTACGATTGTGCCCTGACAGGGGTGAAGCCGATGCGGGTGATCCTGGCGACAATGCTTGTCGCCGGCGTCTTCGCTTGTCGCCGGCGTCTTCGCGGTGGCGGTGACCGTCGTGATACCCGCCCGCGCGGAGCCGCGGACGTGCCCGCCCGTGTGCGACCAGATCCCCGACACCGCGTGGATCCACCGGCGCGCCGTGCCGCTGGACGCGGTCTACCAGTGGCCCGCCCTGGCCGGGCTGGCGGTGCAGGTGACCGGAAGCGGGAGCGGGCCGAGGTTCCGGTTCGAGGATCTGTGCGGCACACCGGCGCTACCCCAGGACGCCCGCAACGCGGCGGTCGCGGCTCGCGCAACGGTGGCGCACCCCGACGGTCAGTGGCAGTTGCAGGCCCAGGTCCTGCATTGGCGGGGTGACACTGCGCGCGGTGGTTCAATCGCCGCCTCGGTGTTCAGCGACGCGGTCCCGTCATCATGCACACTTACCTGGTCGCCCACGTGGCCAGCAGCACGATCAGCGAGCTCACCCTCTGGTCGTCGGGGTCGCCGCAGATACCCTGGCCGGCGATGGCCGACGACCCCGTCCTGGACGCCATGACGACGCCCCTGTGCGACGCCTACATCGCCTCGTGCCCGTCAGGCCCCCTCGTCGGGAGAGGCCGGTAGAGTTGGCGCCCGAGACGGATCTGAGGAGGAGCGCCGGTGGCCCGCGTGGTCGTTAATGTGATGCCCAAAGCGGAGATTCTTGACCCGCAGGGTCAGGCGATTGTCGGCGCCCTTGGCCGGCTCGGTCACCCGGGAATCTCAGATGTCAGGCAGGGCAAGAGGTTTGAGCTGGAGGTCGACGACACGGTCGATGATTCGGCGCTCGCCGAGATTGCGGAATCGCTGTTGGCGAACACCGTGATCGAGGACTGGACGATAAGCCGGGAAGCCCGGTGACGGCCCGGATCGGTGTCATCACCTTCCCGGGGACACTCGACGACGTGGACGCCGCCCGCGCGGCGCGGCGTGTCGGCGCGGAGGCGGTCAGCCTGTGGCACGCCGACGCCGACCTCAGGGGCGTCGACGCCATCGTGGTTCCGGGGGGGTTCTCCTACGGTGACTACCTGCGGGCCGGTGCCATCGCGAAATTCGCTCCGGTGATGGCCGAAGTCATCGACGCGGCGCGAAAAGGCATGCCGGTATTGGGCATCTGCAACGGTTTTCAGGTGCTGTGCGAGGCCGGGCTGCTGCCCGGGGCCCTGACCCGCAACGTGGGTCTGCACTTCATCTGCCGCGACGTGTGGCTGCGGGTGGTCTCGACCTCGACGGCGTGGACATCCCGCTTTGAGCCCGACGCCGACCTGCTGGTGCCGCTGAAGTCCGGCGAGGGTCGCTACGTGGCCCCGGCCGACGTGCTCGACGAGCTGGAGGGGGAGGGCCGGGTCGTGTTCCGCTACCAGGAGAACGTGAACGGCTCCCTGCATGACATCGCCGGAGTCAGCTCCGCCAACGGCCGTGTCGTCGGGCTGATGCCGCATCCCGAGCATGCCATCGAAGCGCTGACCGGCCCCTCCGACGACGGGCTCGGTCTGTTCTACTCGGCGCTGGACGCCGTGCTTGCGGCCTGAGCGGAAACGCCTGTGCCGGATAACTTGAGCGCCGCCGCGGGCGTCTCAGCTCGCGTCGCGCAGCAGTGGTGGCGCGGTCGGAGGTAACTCGGCAACGGGAGTCAACCGACCGAAGAGGTCGATCGCGTCGGCGATGGCGCCGTCGACGAAGGAAGCGAAATCCTCGAAAGAAGCGCTTTCCGGGATCCATTGTGACCGGCGTGCCACCACGCCGATGCGCTGTGGGTCCGACGAGTCGTGCACGATCGCGGTGACTTCGCGGTCCTGGCGGTTCCACGTGTCGGCGAACTCCGCCAACCAGGGACGCTCGGTGGCAGGGAAAAAGCAGGTCGGAGTGACTCGGATGACTAACACGTCACCGTGCGTGGGGCAGATCTCGAGGTGGACGTGCAGTCGCCGCGGCCGGGTGTTGGCGACGTAGAAGAATTCGCCGTCGTGCTGACCGCGGAAATACCGGCTGCCGCGGGTGCGGAGATAGCGTTCGATCAGGCTGGCGCCCACGGGCTCACTCGTCATGAATCTATTTTGTGGCCAGTGACTTTGGGCACCCTTGGAGCCAGGCAGTGTCAGACCGAAGAATTTGTTGAGAATTCGCTGAGCGACCGGGCATCTGTATCCACGGTGCCGCGGCCGAGGTCACTCCGACGTGAAATTGCGTAGCTCGACTATTCCGGCGCCGGGTCCGGACATTGTTCGGGGCAAGGTGACCGAAAACCGGTACCGCTCGGGACGATAGTGGAAATCCACCACCTCGATAGGCTTGTCGTCGTAGGTGTAGCTGGGCCGCTCGAGGACCAATACCGGTGAGCCCAATGTCAGGTTTAACGCGCCGGCCACTTCAAGGGATGCGCCGGTCGCTTGAATTTCATGTCTGGCACCGGCAATGCGGGCTCCGAGCCGCTGTTCCCACATCGTGTACGTGCTTTCCATCGTATGGACGGTCTCCGCACCGGGCGCCTTCGAGATGAGTGGTTCGACGGCTTGGCCCAACCCCGGCGGAAGGCAGAAAGTAGGCCGTAGCAAGGCCAGGGGCAGTTCCCCATCCCGGAAGCGCCGGTTGATACACAGCACGTTGGACAGGCCCAGGGTTTCGGCAATCCGTGGTGGCGCGTCGATCACCCGATGGGACAACGCGTCGACCTGCGGCGTGACGCCGGAACTCGTGAGCACTTCGGTGATCGTCCGCACGCCGGAGCCGAGCTCCTGCTTGACCGGGTTGGCGACGAACGTGCCGAGGCCTTGCCGGCGAATCAGCCACCCGTCGCGCTCGAGGATGCCCACGGCCGCGCGCACCGTCACCCGGCTCAGGCCAGAGCGGTCGATCAACTCCCGCTCACTGGGCAGACGTCCGCCACGGGGCACGCGCTGCTTGACGATCGCCGCCTTCAGCGCCTCGGCCAACTGGGTGCCGGCGGGAACGCTGCCGCGCCTGATGCGCAGGTTGACCGCATCGAGGTCGAGCTTTTCGCGAGCCGTAGGACGTATCAAAACGTCTTACGATGGTGCCGCAAAGGAAGGTCGTGCTTCCAAGGCAGCACTGGCGAGGCGGGTCGGGAGGGTTTAAAAGTGGAATTCGAGGTGGAACGCTTCGACCATATCGTCTTGAACTGCAACGACGTCGAGGCCACCGCATCGTGGTATGACCGGGTCCTGGGCATGAGACGCGAGACGTTCGGACCCTCGGGAAGAACCGCCGTTTGCTTTGGAAATCAGAAGATCAACCTGCGACCGGTCGGCGCACTGACCGACGACCCTGACTGGTTCACCGGCGCCGCTGAAGCTGCCGGCTCGGAGGACTTGTGCTTCGTCGCACGCTGCAGCCCGGACGACGTTCGGACCCACCTCGTCGAATGTGGAGTGGACATCATCGCCGGACCGGTAACCAGGACCGGCGCCCTGGGTCCGATGACCTCGCACTACTGCCGCGATACCGAGGGCAATCTCATCGAGATCGCGGTCTACTGAGTGCCCCCAAGCGGGTACAGTTCCGGCAGATTGACGACGATGGCCTCCTGGGTGCTGCGTGCGATCACGACTTCCGCAGGGGTGTTCGGGTCGGGATTTTCCTCGCGGTGCGGAAGATACGGCGGGATGAAGACGTAGTCGCCGGGCTCGGTCGCAATGCGCACCTCTTGAACGCCGTCATGAAACACGAACTGCGGGTTGCCGCTTCGCACATAGATGGCGGTCTCCGCCTCACCGTGATGATGGTTGGCCGAAATGGCTCGGGGGGACGCGTGCGTCTCACCCATCCACAGCTTCTCGGCGCCGACCGACTTACCGCTGAGCGCGGCGAAGCGCCGGAGCCCCTCCGATTGTGCGGTGCCGGAGCTGATGTCCGATGCCTTGACGTGGTGCACCCGGTTTCCCGTAATTTCCGTTGCGGTCTCGTCGAAGTCGGGGTGGAATCCGTCTTGGGTTGCCATGGGTCAATTATCACCCGGCGCCGAGCACCAACGCGTAGGGCGACCCTTTCGCTTGTAGTCACCCGCCCCGCGAGCGTGCACTGATTGCGAATTTCCAGCTGGTTTCTCACGAGGAGTGCACGCTCGCCGAAGGAATGCTCAACGCCGCTTCACGTCGAACACGAGCACGGAGGGAATGGCGTGAAATTTTGGCGACTGCGACATTGTTTTTGACCTTACGCTCGCTGGTGTCCAGGGCCGGTCGGTGGGCTGTCTCCCTAATATTGTGGGCTGAATAACCCATAACGTCCAGACGCGCTGCGGCCCGGTCAGGACTTGGGTCTGCGTCGGGTCGACCTGGTTCGGCCCTTGCCGGGCTTCGGGCGCTCAGCGAAGGAACGCACGTAGTCGACAGCGGCATTGACCGCGACCCGCAGCGGCTCTCCATCAGTGGTGGCGTGGGTGAGCATGGCGCCGCCCTGGTGTGCAACGATGAGCGCTACGGCCAGGTGTCGCGGGTCGGCTTCGGGTCGCAGATCGCCGCGGTCGCGCATCGCCGTCAGTCCGGTCTGAAACAGGCGGATCCATTCGTCGTATCCAGCCGAAAGATCTTGGTGTATCTCGTCGTCGGCGTCGATCAGCTCACCGGCCAGCGAACCGTAGACGCAACCGCCGACGCGGTAGACGGCGTCGATGTCGGCCGCACAGGCGTCGGCCCACGCCTGCAGGGCCTCGAGGCTGTCGAGGGCGTCTAACCGCGGTTGCGTGTGGAAGTCATGCACGTCGTCGCGGCGTGCGGCGACGACCTGACGGGTCAACTCCTGCTTGTCGCGGAAGTAGTGTGACATCTGTGATCCGCCCATACCGGCCTCGCGCCGGACCTGATCGATGCTGGTGTTGGCGACGCCGCGCTGGAACATGAGACGGGCAGCGGCTTCGACGCCGCGCCGCCGAGTCGCCAGTCCTTTGCGAGTGAACCGTGGGTCTTCAGACACGTTGCCGCCCTTCGCGCAACGGAATCAGCCGGCTTTCCCGCGCACGCGCCGACTGCGCGGACGCCGGGCCGGACGAGGGGTTCGTTCGGCGGGATCGGTAGCGAACATCCGCAGGTAGTTGACCGCGAATCGAGTGGCGTCAGCGTGTGGCCATTCCGCCCGATAGGTGAAGGCCAGGGTGCCACCTCCCTGATGGGCGCTCACCATGACCAACGCCAGCTGCAGCGGGTTCGCATCAGGGACGATGAGCCCGCGGTCCTTCATCCGCTGGATCGACTGCGCGAGCACGTCGATCCACTGCCGGTAGCCCGTTGCCAGCGTGTCGCGCGTCGCGTCGTCAGACTTCGCCAACTGGGCGGCGAGGGCATGGTAGGTGGGTGTTCCGCCATATCCGATGCGCCGGAGGTAGCGCATGTCGAGGTCGATCCACCGCTCGAAGTCGTCGAACGATTCCAGGCCCCCGAGACTGGGCTGCCGGTGAAAGTCGAGAACGACGTCGATCTGGTGCCTGATGACCGCGCGTATCAGCGCGCCCTTGTCGGCGAAATAGTGGGCAAGCTGAGAACCGCTGACCGATGCGGCCCTGCGCACGTTCTCCATGTTCGACGCCGACAGCCCTTCGGTCACTATCAGCTGGGCGGTGGCTCGCACTATCCGGTCGCGGGTGGCACGCCCTTTGGCGGTCAACCGTTGTTCCTCGCGAACGTCGGGATAGGACATCGCGCCAGGCTAACCTGCGAGCGCCTCCGATTATGGGATATCCAGCCCACTGAAAAGAAATGAAAGCGCCGGCCGGCGGCATATTTAGCCGCGGGTGGTCGTCAGGCCGTCGACAGCTGCCCGGCGAGAAAGTTGCGGATGAGCTCGGTGACGTCGTCCAGTGCGGATTCCAGCAAGAAGTGCCCACCGTTGAGCAGATGAACTTCGGCATTGGGCAAGTCGTCGGCGAAGGCCTCGGCGCCGGCCGGTCCGAAGATCTCGTCACCGCGCCCCCACACCGCCAGCAGGGGCACGCGGCTGGTGCGGAAGTAATCGTGCAGGCGCGGATATAACGGCGCGTTGGTTGCATAGTCCCGCAGCAGCTTCAGCTGCACCAGGTCATTGCTGGGCCGCGATATCAGCGCGTAGTCGTGATACCAGGACTCGGGGTCGACCAGCGTCTCGTCGGCTACGCCGGTGAGGTATTGCCAGCGGGTGGCCTCCAGCGTGAGGAACTGCCGCACGGCGGCCTCGGTGTCGGCGGTCTGGTCAGCCTGATAGGCCCGCACGACCTTCCAGAAGCTCTCCACGAACCCGGCGTCGTAGCCGTTGCCGTTCTGGCTGATGATCGCCGTGATCGCGGACGGTTCGCGAAGCGCCAGCCGCCAACCAATGGGCGCGCCGTAGTCCTGGACGTACATCGCGTACCGATCGATACCGAGGCCGCGCAGCAGGCCCGCGGTCAGGTCGGTCAGCGCATCGAATGTGTAGTCGAAGTCGTCGACTGTCGGCGCATCGGAAAGTCCAAAACCCAGATGGTCCGGTGCGATCACGTGGCAGCGGTCGGCAAGAGCCGGAACCAGATTCCGGAACATGTACGAGCTGGTCGGAAATCCGTGCAACAGGAGCAGTGCGGGGGAACCCGCATTCCCGGCTTCACGGAAGAACAGCCGATGACCGTCGACGCTTGCATAGCGATGATGGACAGCCGGCATGAGATTCCTCCTGAACCATGCGATTCCTGGCCGCGGCACACCTGGACGGGCCGCGCCGTAGTTCGGCGAGGGTCCGTCCCGCCACGATTTTGGGCTAACCAACCCAGTATGCACCAAAATCAGGAGCGCGCAACAGTGTCCGGGGTCAGCTGTCCCGTCCCCGGCGTTGACTCAGGGTGCAAGACGGGTACATTATGGGTCGAACATCCCAATTTAACCGGAGCGAGCCGATGTGACGGCGCGTATCGTTGACATACTTCGTGTCGGCACCACTGGGAGGCGCAGGTGGGCAGGCTTGTTTCGGTGAATGTGGGCATGCCGAGGAACGTGCATTGGCGTGGCAAGACCGTCTACACGGGGATATGGAAGACCCCGGTCGAGGGATCGGTCATGGCGCGCCGCCTCAACCTCGACGGTGACGGTCAGGGCGATCTCGCCGGCCACGGCGGGGAACAACGCGCTGTGCTGGTGTATCAAACGGAGTCGTACGACTTCTGGAAGAAGTACTTGGGCCGCGACGACCTGGAACCCGGCCACTTCGGCGAAAACTTCACCGTCACCGGACTCGCCGATGACCAGGTGTGTATCGGCGACCGCTACCGCATCGGCAGCGCCGAATTCGAGGTCACCCAGCCACGGGTCACCTGCTTTCGGGTTGGGCTACGGCTCGGCCAACCGGAAATGCCTAATCTGCTTGTCTCCCAGCACCGCCCGGGTTTCTACCTGCGGGTCATCACCGAGGGACAGGTGAGTGCCGGAAACGACATCGTCCAGACTCGGCGCGGCCGCCATGAACTCAGCGTCGCCAACGCGGACGCGCTCCTGTATCTGCCGAACCGCAACATGAAGCACCTGCATAAGGCCGTCGACATTCCGGCGCTCAGCCCCGGTTGGCACCAGTCTTTCCAAGACATGCTGAAAGCGCAAGAGCGCCCGCAGACGGCACCGCCGGCCAGAAAGGAGCCGGGGTGGCACGGGTTTCGCGCCTTGCGGGTAAGCGCGATACGTCGGGAAAGCCCGCAGGTAATGTCGATCCGCCTAGTGGCCGATGACCACAGCGCGCTACCACCGGCGCTGCCCGGCCAGTACCTGACGGTGAGAATCCCCGGTGCCGGCGAGCCCACGCCCCTGCGCAGCTACTCCCTGTCAGGGGACCCCACTGCAGCCGACTACCGCATCAGCGTCAAACGGGAAGCTCACGGTCTGGTGAGCCAGTGGCTGCACGCCCACATCCAACCCGGGTCGGTCGTCGAGGCCGCCGTCCCGCGTGGTGACTTCTACCTCACCGAGGGCAGCAAACCCGTGGTCATGATCTCGGCGGGTATCGGTGTCACTCCGGTCCTGGCGATGTTGCACTCGCTGTCGGCGACCCACAGTGCCCGCGACGTCTGGTGGCTGCATATGACCCGCAATCGTGAAAGCCACTCCTTTGCGGCCGAAGTCACCGCCCTGATTGAGTCACTGCCGCACGCTCGACAGCTGGTGTTCTACACGCAGACGCAGGGACGCCTGGACCACCGGTCGATCGCGCGGCTGGGCTTACCGACCGATGCCGCGGCTTACCTCTGCGGCCCACAGCAGTTCATGAGCGACATGCGCGATTCTCTAATCACGGTAGGGCTTGGCCTCACGCAGATACATAGTGAATTATTCGGCGCCCTACCGCCGATCAATCCGGGCATCGTCGACGGTGCCCCCCGTAAGCCACCGCACCCGCCGACAGGAACGCCAGGAACCGGACCGTCGATCACCTTTGCCCGCAGCGGACTGACGGTCAATTGGTCTTCTGATTGCGGAAGTATCCTCGACCTGGCCGAAGCCTGCGATGTACCAACCCGTTTCGCCTGTCGGAGCGGCGTATGTCACGTGTGTGTCACCGGAGTCGTCGCCGGGACCACAACGTACGTTCAGCAGCCGCTGGAGCCGCCCGAGCAAGGGTCGGTGCTCATCTGCTCCGCAGCCCCTGACGGCGACGTCGTGCTGGACCTATAGCGGCGCGAAAAGCTTTGCGCTAAGGGGCGATCGCCCCTGGTCGCCGGTGGCGTGCAGAAAGGCGCCATTGACGTAGCCCGCTTCCGGTAAGCCCAGCTTTGGTCGCCTCGGTGCCGGCGCGTAGTGCGGGCATCTACGGAGCCAGGTTGCGCCGAATCTGTAGATGCCGCACAGAAACCGATGACAGGGCCGCCTCGGCGGCCAACCGTCGGACATCGTCGGCGTCGCTGAGATCCGCGGCGGCGAAACATGCTGTGCCGCCGGGCATTTTTGACGACCGATCCCCGCGCCGGTCACCAACGCTGTCGAACCGGCCAGTGATGCTGCCATCGAACACGGACTTCAAGAGAGAAGAAGTTCGGCTGATGGTCCCCGTGAGCACTGGCCCGGCGGCTTTTATTCCTAGCAGCCGAGGCAGACCGAGGCTTCGGCGGTGCAGCACAGGAACGCCAGCGTCTCCTGCAGATACAGCTGCACGCTCTCGGCGTCGTGGCCGCTGTAGCCGATCGCGACGTCGGTGCCGAGTTGCAAATCGAAGTCACCGCCCCGAGTGGTCAGCACGATGGCGCCGTCGATGGCCGGTGCCCAGATGATGTCCCCGTCCACCAGTCGGTTCAGGTGCTCACGGATGGGATATCCGTGTTCGGTGGTCTCGCTGACCTTGGTGTAGACATCGGCCGACAGCAGCACCGAATACGGGCCGTCGACGCCGGCCAGCCGCAGCGCGGTCAACGCCTGCGAAATCGCGTCCGGCATGTCGCGGGGATCCTCGGGCAACGCCACGGGTGGGTTGGAGCTGCAGCCGCGGATGCCGTCGATCGACGCCGCGGCGTAGCCCTCGAAGATGGCGCGGTCCTCGACGAACGCCAGCTTCTTGGCCGCGGCTTTGACCGGGTCCCAGTCGGAATCCTGCGCACCGCGCTCGACGTTGTCGATTTCGTATCGCGACAGGGTAAACGGAACCCTCAGCCGGACAAGGGGTTTGCTCGCCCGCAGCTGGGCAACCACGCCATCGGTGGGTGCCGCCACGTCGAGCAGGCGCCCGGTGCTGACCGCGGCGGTCGTCGGACCACCGGGCTCACTCACGTCGACCACCCGGCGCCCGGCGACGTGGCGCTTGAAGGTGCGCGTCGCCTCCAATTCGATTTCTTCCCAGGCTACTTCGGTGATCGGTGCCAGGTCGCGGTAGAGGTTGTTCTTCATCGAGTGATTCCTTTCAGGCTGCCGATCGAAAGTGAGCCGTCTTCGTAACCCGGTGTCGCTGCCACTACCGGGGCGGGCAGGGGTGGTGGATCGTCGAGGAAGTCGAGCGTGGGAGAGAAGAACAGCCCGCCGGTGACCGCCGTGGAGAAGTCCAGAATGCGGTCGGTGTTGCCGGGCGGATCGCCCAGAAACATGTTTTCGAGCATACGCTCGGTTACCCGCGGTGTGCGCGAATAACCAATGAAGTAGGTCCCGTACTCGCCCTTGCCGAGCTCGCCGAACGGCATGTTGTGCCGCACGATCTTCAACTCGGTGCCGTCGTCGTCGGTGATGACGTTCAGCGCGATGTGGGAGTTGGCCGGTTTCTCGTCGTCACCGAGTTCAAGGTTCTCCAGCTTGGTCCGGCCGACCACCAGTTCCTGCTCGGCGACCGACAGCGAGTTCCAGGACGACATGTCGTGCACGTACTTCTGCACGTGCACATAACATGAGCCCGCGAAGTCGGGGTCCTCGTCGCCGACCGTGGTGGAGCCGACCGCCAGTGCGCCGTCCGGGTTTTCGGTGCCGTCGACGAAGCCCAGCAGGTCGCGGTTGTCGAAGTAGCGGAACCCGTGCACCTCGTCGACGACGGTGACGGCGCCCTCCATCGCTTTGAGGATTCGGTCGGCGAGCTCGAAACAGACGTCCAGGCTTTCGGCGCGGATGTGGAACAATAGGTCGCCGGGCGTCGCCGGCGCGGTGTGCTGCGGGCCTTCGAGCTCGACGAACGGATGCAGTTCGGCGGGCCGTGGCCCCGAAAACAACCGGTCCCAGGCGGCGGAGCCAATCGAGGCGATCGCCGACAGCCGTTTCGGCGGCTCGCGGAAACCGATCGCGCGCACCAGTCCGGATATGTCGGGCAGCGCGTCGTGCACAGTCTGCTCGCCGCCGTCGTCGATGGTGACCACGACGAAGATCGCGGCAGGCGTCAACGGCTCGAGGATGGGTTGCGGCTGGACCGGAGGCACTCTCCCGACCCTAGCGTGGTGACGGCGGTCGCCGGAAGCGGCGCGAGCAAGGAGCCGCGCAATCGGACCTAGCGTGGCGACGGCGGTCGCCGGAAGCGGCGCGAGCAAGGAGCCGCGCAATCGGACCTAGCGTGAACTCTGGGGACGCCGACAGGCGATGATTATGAGCATGCCGGCCAGCGCCGCAGGTCTCTGCGACTTCATCGACGCCTCCCCGTCGCCGTTTCACGTCTGCGCGACGGTGGCCGCCCGACTCAGCGCCGCCGGATACACCGAACTCCGGGAAGCCGACCGCTGGCCGGAGGAGCCGGGTCGCTACTTCACCGTCCGTGCCGGCTCGCTGGTCGCCTGGAACTCCGACGGGCCCGAAGGGCCGTTCCGGATCGTCGGCGCCCACACCGACAGCCCCAACCTGCGGGTCAAGCAGCATCCCGATCGGCTGGTTGCCGGCTGGCGGGTGGTCGCACTCGAGCCGTACGGGGGAGCGTGGCTGAACTCCTGGTTGGACCGGGACCTGGGTATCAGCGGGCGGTTGTCGGTCCGGGATGGCGCGGGCATCACCCACCGGCTCGTCCGGATAGACGCTCCGATCCTGCGGGTGCCGCAACTGGCCATCCATCTGGCCGAGGATCGCAAGTCGGTGACGTTGGACCCGCAGCGGCACGTCAACGGGGTATGGGGCGTAGGCCGAGAAACACTTTCGTTTGTCGACTATGTCGCCGAGCGGGCCGGGGTTGCGGCGCCCGATGTGCTGGCCGCCGACCTGATGACGCACGATCTGACGCCGTCGAGGGTGGTCGGCGCCGATGCCAGCCTGCTGAGTGCCCCCCGGCTGGACAACCAAGCCAGTTGCTATGCGGGGACGGAGGCATTGCTGAGCGTCGAGCCGCGCGGCTTCCTCCCCGTGTTGGTGCTCTTCGACCACGAGGAGGTCGGATCGTCGTCGGATCACGGTGCCCAGTCCGATCTGTTGGGTACCGTCCTGGAGCGGATCGTGCTCGCCGCCGGTGGCAACCGGGAAGACTTTCTGCGCCGGCTGCCGGTGTCGCTGCTGGCCTCGGCCGACATGGCGCATGCCACCCACCCCAACTACCCGGAGCGGCACGAGCCCGGCCACTTGATTGAGGTCAATGCCGGACCGGTACTCAAAGTGCACCCGAACCTGCGCTACGCCACCGACGGGCGCACCGCGGCGGCGTTCGCGCTGGCATGCCGACAGGCCGGGGTCGGGCTGCAGCGCTACGAGCACCGGGCCGACCTGCCGTGCGGGTCGACGATTGGTCCGCTCGCGTCGGCTCGGACGGGTATCCCCACCGTCGACGTCGGCGCCGCGCAGCTGGCGATGCACTCCGCGCGCGAAGTGATGGGTGCTCACGATGTGGCCGCGTATTCGGCTGCGCTGCGTGCGTTTCTCTCGGCCGAGTCCTGCTGACGCCTAATGTCTCGTGGTATGGCGCTCAAAGTGGAGATGATCACCTTCGACTGCAGCGATCCCGCGCGGCTCGGCGGGTGGTGGGCCGAGCAGTTCGGTGGGACGACGCAGGAGTTGCTCGCCGGCGAGTTCACCGCGGTGAGCTTGCCCGAAGGGCCCCAGCTTGGCTTCCAGAAGGTGCCCGATCCCACGCCCGGAAAAAACCGCGTGCACCTCGACTTCGGTGCCGCCGATGTCGATGCCGAAGTTTCGCGGCTGACGGCGGCCGGGGCCAGCGAGGTCGGCCGGCACAAATCCGGCGACAACTTCCGCTGGGTAGTCCTGGCCGACCCCGAGGGCAACGTCTTCTGTGTAGTCGGGCAATAACTGGGCGGTCGACGGCGTCAGTCGGCCTTCGCGACTCCTTGGAGTATCGCGTCCGGGAGCCTGTCGAAGCGTCCGTTGCCGGGATCGCCGCCGCCGGTGTGCGTGAGCGCGTGGAAGAGCAACGTCCCGGCGCCCGACGCGGTGCAGCGCCTTCTCGATGCGCCACAGCACTGCCCGGCGGCTGGATCTATGAGATGGCTTCTCAATTACGGGTTCGGAGGCCTACCGGATCGAGTCTGGGTTTTTGGTGCACGAGCGCTTCGTCAAATCATGCGTCTCCTGGACCTTGAACAGCCCCGCAGATGTCTATCGGGTGAGACATCAATTCCCGCCATGTCCGATCTGGTTGGGGAGTGGGACGACTTCGCGCAACGGGATCGGTTGATCCGCGTCGGAGAATCTCTGGGGGTAATTCGCGACCCGTTCGCAACCAGTAGCTTCGAGCCGATCACCCTTCCGGTCGGTTGGTCGAAAAACAACCCTCCGCCTGGAATCTCGGAATCCGAAGTATCCGGTGCTGTCCGTTACATGTTCGACCCGCGTATTCGGGATGCATGGTTCTGGACGACCGAGTGGACCAACGTTCGCGATTCAACTGATTGGTACCGGCTGACGCCGGACGGGGAACTGAAGCCCCACTGACCTGTACCGAAGTGGCCAAGCATGAATCAACCAAATATTCAGCGACGGCTACCGACCATCGATCAATTGGCAGGTACCGATCCACGCAGACGACGAAAGTGGTTATTTTGTCGAACCTTTCGCTGAAGGACGCACCTCGACGAGGAGATCGACCTACGCCTGAGCGTCAAGGTTTAGGAAGTCGTAGTTCAGCAAGACCCGGAGAACATGGTCAGTCTGGTTGCGTGCGTTCTGTCGCTCGCACTTTGACGAACGAGATCATTTCCCTGATGAGCCTCGGCCATTCGAGCAGCTCGACATTGCGTTCATTGGCATAGGCTTCAACCTCGCCGCGCTGCCGGTCACTGATTGGCGGGATAACGAGGACGTGCTGAAGCATCCGGTCCCCGATAAGTTCTCTCACAGCAGCCGTGGCGGGCGCGCTGGTGAAGTTCAGTTCCGCAGGGCCCCGCCCTAAGCTTTGGCGGAACTGCTGGTTATTCGGCCACGTCGCGTGCCATGGGCAGCTAGGGTCATCGTCATACCCAGCTAACTAGCCTCGTCAGCGGGAGGCTCGGCCAATGACCGAACAACCGCCTGTTCCGTCGCCCGGCGTTTATCCACCACCCCCACCGTCCGGGGGTTATCAACCGCCTTCGCCGGGCTCGGGGTGGCCGCCGCCCCCAGGCCAACCGGTCGATGACCTGCCGACGGAGGCCTATGCCTCCTGGATCAGGCGTGTCGGCGCCTACCTCATCGACTACATTCTGTTGTTAATCGCCGGAGCGATCGCTGGAGCGATCGCTGGAGCGATCGAGAGCATGTCCTGCACAACCGAGTCGTGCGGCGGCTGGTCGGTCATGGGACGAATCATCGATGCGGTCTTGTATCTGGCGCCGCTGGCGTTCTTGATCTGGAACGAGGGCTACCGCCAAGGCACCACCGGCTCGAGCATCGGCAAGTCGGCGCTGAAGTTCAAGGTGGTCAGCGAACGCACCGGTGAGCCCATCGGCTTCGGATTGTCGGTCGTGCGCTACTTCGCCCACTTCATCGACTCCATCATCTTCGGCATCGGCTACCTGCTGCCGTTGTTCACCGCCAAACGGCAGACGATCGCCGACATGATGATGAGCACGGTCTGCCTGCCTAACGAACCGCCACGGGCGCGGCCCAGCCGCCCACCGCGACCGAGAATCCGGATGGCACTTGGCGTCGTGGTGCTCGCGAGTGCGGCCATCCTCACCGTGCTGGTCTATCTGGCGAGCACAAGCACTTTCGGCACTTTCGACACGAGCGATGGGTCGTACCCCAACTACGGCCCTGGGCAATTTCTAGAACCATATATCCAAGCGGCCCTCGTTCCGCCATTGTGGACCGCCGGGATCTTAATCTTGCGGCGGTACTACGGCTGGACGTATGCGCTTGTCCCGATTGCCGGCATCATCGCGATCATCATATTTGCGCAAGGTCGATATGACTGGCACTGGCAAGATAATTACTTTGCGTTCCTAGCGTGCGTTTTCGTAACGACTGCGGTGTGTGTGCTTATCGCAAGGGGCATCACCCGTGCTGTCGCGGCACGACAAGCCGAGGCGGCAGCGTACCGAGAGCGCAAGGCGGCCCGCCAGCAGCGGTTGACGCCGACTTTGCCACCGCCGGGCTGGTACCCGGATCCGGCCGGCGATCCCCGACGGCAGCGCCACTGGGACGGCCGCCAGTGGACCCCCGAGCAATGGCAATACTGGGACGACACACAGTGGACATCGCCACCGTCGTAACTGCACGCTGGTGTCGCGGTGGTGGCGCCCGCTCCGTACCCGAAGGAGCTAGCCTGAGCCCCCGCCTAGTCTGTTGTGCGCCTCGTCAAGGGCCTTCTTGGCAGCTTTCGACTGCTGGTCGAGCATGTCCGAGACCCACTTGCGTCGAGCCTCCCACCGCTGCTCGATCTGATCTGTGATCTGCTTGCGTCGCGCCTCCCAGTCGTCTGCGAACTTGGCGCTCCGCTGCTGCTGCTGTTCGATCAGCTCCGTGACGGCCTTTTGCTGAGCTTGCCAGTGCTGCTCGATCTTCTTGGCGAACTCGTCCTGTGCGGCCTTAATCGTCTTCTCGCTCTGCGTCAGCAGCTCGTTGATCTGCTCAGCGAACCCCTTGCCCGACTCTTCTGCCATCGTGTGCTTCTCCCTCCATTTAGGTGATCGCCGACGCGCGGGCGAGTTCTCCACGAATCAGCTTGTTCCTGATGATTACTTCGCGCGTGGCGCCAACCACGAACGCCGACACCAGCGCGGCCACAACCACGGCCGCCCGCCTCACTTCCGGTTCCGCTTCCGCAGCTTCCGCGCCCCGTCCTCGAACAACCACGGCACCCCGGCTTTCAGGAGCATGTCGACCCGGTGGGCGATCAGCTCATCACTCAACTCGGGCAATCCAGCCAACTCGCGGATACGATTGGGCGGGACCTCCCACAGCGCTATTGCACACGCCTCCGTCACCGTCCGCCTGATGGCCGGTCCCTCCGGCCGGGGGCGCTGGCTTGGCGGTTTGGGTTTGACGGTGGGCGGGATCGGCTTGGTCATGGTGGCTCTACATCTACCTTCTCCGGCTGGCCGGGATCACGATAAGGGACGTTGGACCTCAAAAAGTCCTTTGTTTGTGGAGCCATGCGGGGCCTCGCGGAACCCAGTGTT
Organism: uncultured Actinomycetota bacterium; assembly: GCA_963785625.1. GTDB lineage: Bacteria > Actinomycetota > Actinomycetes > Mycobacteriales > Mycobacteriaceae > Mycobacterium. The sequence goes on from CAWAWC010000009.1 coordinate 174,756, forward strand.
GTGCATATTGAGCGCACGGGCCGTCGGCCTTGACCCAAAGACATGCTCTGAACTGCGGTGATGCTGGTGCGCGATACTGGAATTGAACCAGTTGGTAGTTAGGCCCACAGATCGCCTACCTCGTTTTAATGCAGGAACCTATGGTTTCCGCCCTATAGTTACTTAGCTTCACGAGTTGCCGTCACCAAGCTCCGACTGGACGGCACGCCAACCCCACGCTCGTGGGTGGCTCGGATGACGAAGCGGCGGGCACCGGTGTCGGGCAAGAGCGCCTCCCTTGCGGAGGCTCGGAACTTTGGAGTCCCCATGTCCGGGTATGTCTGGGATCTTTCGGGTACCGATAAGCAGTGCGCCTCATACGGGCCGGGCCACCAGATTCACTGGATCCATTTCAACCACTCCATGCGGGAGCCGTCGGTAGTCATCCCCGTCACCGCAGTGGTAGATGACGACGGGCTGGTGCGCATCGAGGGCGATGACCTATCTCTGGTCCGGTGGAATCACCGCCCGGCGCTGTTACACGCTGCGCTGCAACGCTTCGGCGGGATGGCGGACTGGAAGCCACGCTGGCACATCCTTGCGGTCCCCACGGAAGCGTTCATGGGGGGTGCGGGAAGCGTATTCAACTTGGCGGCGCTGGGCGAAAGGAGCGAATGCTACGTTGTGCGGTCTACCAACCCCAACCACCTGGTTCCCAGCGCGCCGTCACCGACGAACGTGTCGCCCCTGCGGACCGCCGCCCGGTATCCCGCTGGGAGGCCTAGGGCCCCGCGGCATGGAGAACTCGAGGGGACTGACTGCCCAACATGAAACCGGTCCCAAAGATTTTCGCGTTGACCGTGGCCTCACCGACCGAAAAATCGACAGCTCACATCGGACAAAAGCGATCGCCATCACGACCGCCGGATCGTCAGGGGTCAAGCCGTTCGGCTCGAATCATTTCGCGTTCGATTTCATCCATGCCGGATTGGACGCAAGCCGGTCACGACCGGTTCCATGACACCGGCTGCGGCGACCCCAACGGCGACCCGATGGCGCTGACTTCGGACGGCGCACGCCAGTGTCGCCCTCCTATCCATACCAGCAACACGTCACACCAACCGTTTAGGGATACCTCGCGATGCCTCAGCCGAACCCAATTCCATTCGCGCAGGCCAAGGTACAGGAGACTATCGGCAACACGCGCCGGATGGCTGGCGAACTACTCGACACTGGCTGGGACTGACCCTGTCCTGGCTGTGAATAGGCACCGGCCCCCGTGCCCGAACGACTGGGCCAAAGGCCCCACACCGTCGGCGTGGCCTCGGTGCCAACGGGATGGAAGCAGTTAATCACCACGCAGCGCGCTGACGGGTTAGGTTGACGACGAACGAGAACACGCGTCGAGAGGTGCTTTCACAATGTCCAACCATTTCACCGGCCTAAGTCTCGGACCGCCGCTTGGCGATCAGCGCCTTGACCTGTGTGATTTGTACGCGTTCCAATCGCCGACCGACAGCTCGCGGACCGTCCTGATCCTCAACGCCAATCCGAACGCCGACGCGCTGCACCCGGATGCCATCTATCGATTGGCGATCGACACCGACGGTGATCTGGTTAACGACATCGCGTTCAGTTTCGTGTTCTCCACCCCGGTGGACGGCCAGCAGACGGTCAACGTGTTCCTAGCCCGCGGTGAACAGTCCCGTTCGCCCGAGCCGGTTGGCGAGCAGATCTTCACCGATGTCGAGGTGTCGTTCGGATCGCAGCCGAGTGTCGTCACCGCCGGTGACATCACGTTCGCCGCCGGCGCTCGGAGCGATGCCTTCTTCTTCGACTTCGACGGCATCAAGAACCTGTTCGACACCAGCGGCAAGCGCAATTTCACCGCTCTTCATCTCGCCGAACTCGGAGGCAAATCGCCGTGGACGGGCCAGGATTCGAATACCGAGGCCAATGTCTGCTCGATGGCGATCGAGCTGCCGACGAGCACGCTCGGCGCGACAGGGCCGATCCGGATCTGGGGTCGTTGCAGCCTGCGCGAGAACGGCACACTGAATCATGTGGACCGGGCCGGGCACCCGTCGGTGAGCAGTTTCTTTAATACCGACGACACCAAACTGGAGTACAACGCCAGCGAGCCCCCGAACGACTGGAACCGGTGGCTTGACCAGTTCGTCCACCTAATGGGTCACACCGGCGGCTACACCCGGGAGGAGGCCATCGCCGTCATCGAGAAGGAGGGCACGCTGCCGGACATGCTGACCTTCGACCCTGCCAAACCGGCGCAGTACCCGAACGGCCGGGTGTTCACCGACGATGTCATCGACTACCGCCTGGCGTTCCTCACCAAGGGCGAGTGTCCGCCGTCGGGCCTCTCACCGCATACCGACACACTGACCGAGTTCCCATATCTCGGTCCGCCGCATGCGCCCTAACCGAGCTGCGGCGCTCGACCGAATAGCGAACGGAGGCTGCCGCCATGACTGAGTTAACGCAGGCTGAACTGGGCAAGGAGCTGGGCTTCTGGCCTGCCACGGCAAAAGGATGGACGTGGACCTGGCAGCGGTGTGGCCGTTACGAGTACCGAAAGTGCCTGACACACTCCACCAAATCCTGACCACCTGGTTCCCAGCGTGCCGTCTCCGACGAGTATGCCGCCCCTGCGGATAGCCGACCGGTACGTGGCTGGGCGTAAGCACGGCTGACTGGATATCGCCAGGTTGGCCGTTTCGGGGCCCGGAACGAGGACCGGCAATGCCTGATCGGCCAGCAACTCAGGACGGCCCACCATTCGACGACACTCAGCGCCGGGTAAAACGCAAGCAGCATCCGGTTCCGCGCCGAACGGAGATGCACTGCGAGTCTTCCGGTGCAGATCCCCGGCGTGACTTGCGTAGTCTCGAACCGGTACCGACGACGAAAGATTCACAATTATGAAGGCAACGGTTACCCGCGAAGCCGAAAACGCCATCACCGACGTCGCCCAGCGTCACGGGCTCTCCCGCGAGGCGGTGCTGGCAATGCTGTATGCCATCCACGTCGGTGGCGGCACCATGGCTCAGTTCTCGATCCCCGAGCTCGGCGGGTCCGGGCAATGGATGCAGGGCGGGATGACGATGGTCGGCGGCAACATGTTCGACAACGCGCTCAGGGCGCGCGTCGATGCGCTGTGCACCGAGTTGGCCCAACTGCTTGCCACCACCTCGGTGTTTCCCCCCTCGGCCAACTGGTGGCCGGCTAACCTCGGCGTTCCGAGCGCGGCGGGCGGCCAGAACACCGCGCGTTACGCCATCTTTCCGAGTACTCGGCGGCTGGCGATCCAGATCAACGGGGGCACAAAGGTTTTTGACACCGGCGAACACCGTATCGGTGGCGTGCAGCAACAGCAGCAGGGCGGCGGATACGGCTCTGTGACCTTTACCAGCCAGTTCGGCACCTTCGACGTATCGAGCCTGCCTGAGGTAGGTACGCAGCGGGCGGCCGAAACTCCTGGCGCGGCACGGGCCCCGCAGTACCAGTCGCAGTACCAGTCCGACCCGGCACAGGCGCAGTACCAGTTCGACCCGGCACCGCAATTCGCACCTCAGACGCAGACACCCGAGCCTGCTTCCGGCGCGTCCGGGGATCCCGCGGCCATCGTCGCGGCCATCGAGTCGTTGGCCGGACTGCATCAGCGTGGCATCCTCTCCGACGAGGAGTTCGCCGCGAAGAAGGCCGAACTGCTCGGCCGGCTCTGAGGCGCTACCGCATCCGCGCAGACCGTAAGTGGGCGATAATCCGGGTTCAATCAAAGCGATGGCCCGCTGTGGTGCTTGCGGGCACTCCGCCAGTGTCCATTCACGGCGGTAGTGGATCAAGGTACTGCTCTTGACGCCGTCAAGACCCGAGAACGAACCCGCAGGTAACGAACGGGACTGAACTGGAACGAGACGTAACGAACCTGCAGCTCAGAAGGCAAATCGCCTGGTAGACAGGCGGGTTCGATTCCCGGCAGCTCCACCACGCTCACCCGCAGCTCTAGGGCCTTGCACCGGGTTAGCTGGCGATAGGGCCTCAGACGGTTGGGGCCGCAGTGGGGCCGCAGCAGCCTATACACAGCCCTGCGCGCGTCAACAGCGTCGACGCTGTGACCTGGGGTTTAACAGCAAGACCAACATTGCCTGTTCTAGCAAACGCCCAGGTCGGGGGTAGCGCGTCTCGATGCGCACGACCCGTCCCGGGCGTTGCGAATGCCGCAAGAGCATGGAGCGCGCCACCGGACACCGCCTCGCTGCGCGTTTCCTTCGAACTCGATGTCGGCGCTGGCCAACGGCTGTCGATGTTCACCACGTTGACGATCTTCGGGACTCCACTCGATGTCACCCTCGCCGAGCTGGCCGTCGAACTGTTCTATCCGGCCGACGCGGAAAGCGCCCGCCTGCTGCGCGCTAGGTAGCGCCCTAGACTGTTCGCGTGACTGTCTCCGGGACGAGCGCGCGCATTCAGGCGATTGACACCGTCGAGCACGCAACGGCCACCCCCGACCAGCCGCAACCGTTCGCCGAGCTGGGCCTCAAAGAGGACGAATACCAGCGGATTCGCGAGATCCTGGGCCGTCGGCCCACCGACACCGAGCTGGCGATGTACTCGGTGATGTGGAGCGAGCACTGCTCGTACAAGTCGTCCAAGGTTCACCTGCGCTACTTCGGTGAGACCACCACCGACGAGATGCGCGCCGGCATGCTGGCCGGTATCGGCGAGAACGCCGGGGTCGTCGACATCGGCGACGGCTGGGCCGCCACCTTCAAGGTGGAATCGCACAATCACCCGTCCTATGTCGAGCCGTACCAGGGTGCGGCCACCGGCGTCGGTGGCATCGTCCGCGACATCATGGCCATGGGCGCGCGACCGGTCGCCGTCATGGACCAGCTTCGGTTCGGCGCCGCGGACGCGCCGGACACCCGCCGCGTGGTCGACGGTGTGGTCCGCGGCATCGGCGGATACGGCAACTCGTTGGGATTGCCCAACATCGGCGGCGAGACCATCTTCGACGCGTGCTATGCCGGCAACCCGTTGGTAAACGCGTTGTGCGTCGGCGTACTACGCCGGGAGGACCTGCATCTGGCGTTCGCCTCGGGCGCTGGCAACAAGATCATCCTATTCGGCGCGCGGACCGGTCTGGACGGTATCGGCGGTGTCTCGGTGCTGGCATCGGACACGTTCGACGCCACCGGATCCCGCAAGAAGCTGCCGTCGGTTCAGGTGGGTGACCCGTTCATGGAGAAGGTCCTCATCGAGTGCTGCCTCGAGCTTTACGCGGGCGGGCTGGTGATCGGCATCCAGGACCTCGGTGGCGCCGGGTTATCTTGCGCCACTTCGGAGTTGGCGTCGGCCGGGGACGGTGGGATGTCAATCCAACTCGACACCGTCCCGCTGCGGACCACGGAGATGACGCCCGCCGAGGTGCTCTGCAGCGAGTCGCAGGAGCGGATGTGCGCGGTGATCGCGCCGGAGAACGTGGAAGCCTTCATGGCCGTGTGCCGCAAGTGGGAGGTGCTGGCCACGGTGATCGGTGAGGTCACCGAGGGTGACCGGTTGCGCATCATGTGGCGCGGCGAGACGGTCGTCGACGTCCCGCCGCGCACCGTGGCCCACGAGGGTCCGGTCTACCAGCGGCCGGTGGCGCGCCCGGAAACGCAGGACGCGTTGAACGCGGACCGCTCGACCGGCCTGCCGCGGCCGGCAACCGGTGCCGAGCTGCGCGCGACTTTGCTTGCGCTGCTGGGCAGCCCGCACCTGTGCAGCCGCGCGTTCATCACAGAACAGTACGACCGCTATGTGCGGGGCAATACCGTACTGGCGGAGCACGCCGACGGCGGCGTGCTGCGCGTCGACGAATCCACCGGCCGTGGTATCGCGATTTCGACCGACGCGTCGGGTCGCTACACCGCGTTGGATCCCTACGCCGGGGCACAACTGGCGCTGGCCGAGGCCTACCGCAACGTCGCCGTTACCGGCGCCACCCCCGTCGCGGTGACCAACTGCCTCAACTTCGGCTCGCCCGAAGACCCCGGCGTGATGTGGCAGTTCGCGCAGGCGGTGCGGGGTTTGGCGGATGGCTGTGCAGCCCTTGGTATTCCGGTGACGGGCGGTAATGTCAGCTTCTACAACCAAACGGGGTCGGCGGCGATCCTGCCGACGCCCGTGGTGGGCGTGCTGGGCGTGATCGACGACGTGGCCCGGCGCATCCCGACCGCCCTGGGCAGCGAGCCCGGGGAGACCCTCATCCTGCTGGGCGACACCCGCGACGAGTTCGACGGTTCCGTTTGGGCGCAGGTGACCGCCGACCATCTGGGTGGACTGCCGCCTGGGGTCGACCTGGCGCGCGAAAAGCTGCTGGCCGACGTGCTGACCGCGGCGTCCCGCGACGGGCTGGTGTCCGCGGCCCACGACCTGTCCGAGGGCGGCCTGGCGCAAGCCATCGTGGAATCGGTCCTGGCCGGTGAAACCGGCTGTCGTATCGTGCTTCCCGAGGGCGTCGACCCGTTCGTCATGTTGTTCTCGGAGTCGGCGGGCCGGGTGCTGGTGGCCGTGCCGCGCACCGAGGAGAGCCGATTCCGTTCCATGTGCGAGGCGCGGGGACTGCCCGCCGTCCGCATCGGCGTCGCCGACCCGAACTCCGACGCGGTAGAGGTTCAGGGCTTGTTCACGGTGCCGCTGTCGGAATTGCGCGAGACGTCCCAGGCGGTGCTGCCGCGATTCTTCGGATAGGTCCGGTCCGGGCGCTGTCGTTGGCCGCCGCCCTGGTCGGCTGGAGCTTTGTCGGCCCGCGGCTGCCGACCCCGTGGCGCGTGGCGCTGCAGGCGGGCGTGGGCGGGCTGCTGGTATTGGCGACCCGTGCGCGCCTCGGCCTGCGCCCACCGCGGGTGTGGGCGGGGTTGCGGATCGGGTCGGCGGCTGGGGCGGCGGCTGCCGCCGCGGTCGCCGCGACGACATTGCTCCCACCGGTGCGGGCGTCGATGGCCGCCCAGGAGGCACCGGAGTCGGTGCCGGGCTGGCTCCTGGTGCGCATACCCATGGGCACCGTGTGGGCCGAGGAGGCCGCCTTCCGCGCGGCGCTGGCCAGCGCCGCAACCAATGCCTTGGGCAAGTCCTACGGAAAGTGGTTGCAGGCCGTCACTTTCGGGCTCTCTCACATCGCCGACGCGCGGTCGAAGGGCGAGCCGGTGCTGCCCACGGTCCTGGTCACCGGTGTCGCGGGCTGGTTCTTCGGTTGGCTGGCCGAGCGTTCCGGCAGTCTGGCCGCGCCGATGCTCGCGCATCTGGCCATCAACGAGGCCGGTGCGGTCGCCGCGCTGGTTGTGCGTCGGCGTTCCCTCACACATCCTCGTTTGTCGTCGCCCCGCGTCAGGGGTTGATGGTGTAGTAGGGGGCAAGGCTCGCGCCGGTATCCATCACGAGAAGCGGGCCGAGATATTGGACACCCGGCCGATCTGGACCCCGTTTGTAGGTGACCTTCGAACCCGGGTCCAGCACCAGCCCCGCGCGCGCTGCGATCAACGTCAACTTCGTGCGCGGCGTGAAGTCGCCCCGAAACTGCATGTACAACGCAAGCCCGATCAACCCCGTGACCAAGATCGTCAGAACGCCGACCGTCGTGTGCGGTGGCCCGCGCCCCACGCGACGACGTTCCATGCTTTTGAGACCCTTAAGGTATGGCCACCCGTGACCGAGCCGATCCGGCGTGTACTCGGCAGGCCGTGTTGGCCGTCGCGGACTGGCTGCGTGACGGATCCCTTCCCGCACCCGAGCGGGACAGCCTGGCGTCCGCGGTCCGACTCACCGCGCGCACCCTGGCCGCTGCGGCGCCCGGTGCCAGCGTTGAGATCAGGATTCCGCCGTTCGTCGCGGTGCAGTGCATTGCGGGGCCCCGGCACACCCGCGGCACGCCGCCCAACGTCGTGGAGACCGATCCGCGGACGTGGCTGCGACTGGTTACCGGGATGTCCTCGCTCGCCGAGGCGAAGAGCGCCGGTGCGCTGAGCCTTTCCGGCGCTCGAGCCGGTGAGATTGACCACTGGCTGCCCTTGTTCGATGTCGGCTGAACATAACCCTGAACTGCAGGTTTAGTGTGACCACGAAGTTTTTTCGTCGCCCAACACGCGCGGCGGATTCGGCGCTGCGGGCGTTGGGACCGTAGACTTCTGTACGTCACCATCCGTTCCCCAGGGAGCCGCCGAATCGTGACCGTCCAGGAACCCGAGCAGGACCTCAACTCGCCCCGTGAAGAGTGTGGTGTATTCGGGGTCTGGGCCCCGGGTGAGGAAGTCGCCAAGCTCACCTATTACGGCTTGTACGCGCTACAGCATCGCGGGCAGGAGGCTGCGGGCATCGCGGTCGCCGATGGCTCGCAGGTACTGGTCTTCAAAGACCTCGGCCTGGTCAGCCAGGTGTTCGACGAGCAGACCCTGGCGGCGATGCAGGGCCACGTTGCCATCGGCCACTGCCGGTACTCCACCACGGGCGACACGACGTGGGAGAACGCCCAGCCGGTATTCCGCAACACCGCCGCGGGCACCGGAGTGGCTCTGGGGCACAACGGAAATCTGGTCAACACCGCTGAGCTTGCCGCACGGGCACGCGACGCGGGGTTGATCGCCCGGCGGTGCCCGGCCCCGGCGACGACGGACTCCGACATCCTGGGCGCGCTGTTGGCCCATGGCGCGGCCGATTCCACGCTGGAACAGGCGGCGCTGGAGCTGCTGCCGACCGTTCGGGGAGCGTTCTGCCTGACGTTCATGGACGAGAACACGCTGTATGCGTGCCGCGATCCGCATGGGGTGCGGCCGCTTTCGCTCGGACGGCTGGATCGCGGCTGGGTGGTGGCCTCCGAAACAGCTGCGCTCGACATCGTCGGCGCCTCGTTCGTGCGTGACATCGAGCCAGGCGAATTGCTGGCCATCGACGCCGACGGGGTGCGCTCCACACGTTTCGCCAACCCCACGCCCAAGGGCTGCGTCTTTGAGTACGTCTACCTGGCGCGGCCGGACAGCACGCTGGCCGGCCGCTCCATCCACGGGGCCCGGGTGGAGATCGGCCGTCGGTTGGCCCGCGAATGCCCGGTCGAGGCCGACCTGGTGATCGGCGTGCCGGAATCGGGCACCCCCGCCGCCGTCGGATACGCGCAAGGGTCCGGCATCCCGTACGGGCAGGGCTTGATGAAAAACGCTTACGTCGGGCGCACATTCATCCAGCCGTCGCAGACCATCCGCCAGCTCGGCATCCGGCTGAAGCTCAACCCGTTGCGTGAGGTAATCCGCGGCAAACGGCTCATCGTCGTCGACGACTCCATCGTGCGGGGTAACACCCAGCGGGCCCTGGTGCGCATGCTTCGGGAGGCCGGCGCGGTGGAAGTGCACGTGCGCATCGCCTCGCCGCCGGTGAAATGGCCCTGCTTCTACGGCATCGACTTCCCTTCGCCGGCTGAGTTGATCGCCAATGCGGTGGAGGCCGAGGACGAGATGCTCGAAGCAGTCCGGCATGCCATCAACGCCGACACGCTCGGATACATCTCGCTGCGCGGGCTGATCGCCGCAACCGAGCAACCCGGCTCCCGCCTGTGCACCGCCTGCTTCGACGGCACCTATCCCATCGAACTGCCCGGTGAGAGCGCGCTGGGCAAGAACGTGATCGAGCACATGCTCGCCAACGCGGCGCGCGACAGGGACTTTGCTGGGCTCGACGATCTCGCGCCCGACGAAGTCCCGGTCGTGCGCTGACAAAGTCTTAATACCGGTGGTGAGCGCCGACCGGTAGCCTTTATCGCGATGACGGATCCCGGAAAAAGTCCCGGACGCGACACGGGCGGCCAGGGCATCACCTACGCATCGGCAGGGGTGGACATCGAGGCCGGTGACCGCGCCGTCGAGATGTTCAAGCCGCTGGCGACCAAAGCGACCAGACCCGAAGTGCGCGGCGGCCTTGGCGGATTCGCCGGCTTGTTCGCCCTGCGCAGTGACTACCGCGAGCCGGTGCTGGCGGCCTCCACCGATGGAGTGGGCACCAAGCTGGCGGTGGCTCAGGCGATCGACAAGCACGACACCGTCGGTCTGGACCTGGTCGCGATGGTCGTCGATGACCTCGTGGTGTGCGGCGCCGAGCCCTTGTTTCTGCAGGACTACATCGCGGTCGGCCGGACGGTGCCAGAACGGCTGAGCGCGATCGTGGCGGGTATCGCGGAGGGATGCGTGCGTGCCGGCTGCGCGCTGCTGGGCGGCGAGACCGCCGAACATCCAGGCCTGATGGAACCGGACCACTACGACATCTCGGCCACCGGTGTCGGCGTCGTCGAGGCCGACGACGTGCTGGGACCCGACCGTGTGAAGCCCGGCGACGTCGTTATTGCGCTGGGCTCGTCGGGCCTGCATTCCAACGGATACTCGCTGGCCCGCACGGTTCTCCTGGAAATCGACCGGATGAACCTCGCCGGCTACGTGGAGGAGTTCGGCCGCACTCTGGGCGAAGAATTACTGGAACCCACCCGGATCTATGCCAAAGACTGTCTGGCGCTGACCGCCGAAACCCAGGTCCGCACGTTCTGCCACGTCACGGGCGGCGGGCTGGCCGGGAACCTGCAGCGCGTCATCCCGCACGGGCTGGTGGCCGAGGTGGACCGCGGCACGTGGACGCCCGCGCCGGTGTTCGCGATGATCGCCCAGCGCGGCCGGGTGGCCCGCGAGGAGATGGAAAAGACGTTCAACATGGGAGTCGGCATGATCGCCGTCGTCGCTCCCGAGGACACCGACCGCGCCCTGGCCATCTTGACGGCGCGGCACCTGGATTGCTGGGTGCTGGGCACCGTTTGCAAAGGCGGAAAAGAAGGCCCGAGGGCAAAACTGGTCGGACGACACCCGAGATTCTGAGGAAGGGCTGACCGTCAGCGACGCGGTGCTGATGCCGACTGCATCGGCATGGCCGCCCGGGTCCTAGCGGCGCCAGTCGTCCTGGTCTGCCCAGGAATCGTCGAGGCCTTCCTCGTCCAGTTCGTTGGAGTCGTCGGCACCCGTCCCTGACAGCTCGCGCTGTAGCCGCTGGAAGTCGGTCTGCGGGGAACTGTATTTGAGTTCTCTCGCAACCTTGGTCTGCTTTGCCTTAGCCCGGCCGCGGCCCATGGGGGAACCCCCTCGCGCAATAACGGAGCGGCCTAACGAGTAGGCGGCTCCGATCTCCTGGTGTCGTTATTGTCCTGCCGACAGTTTACCGTGCCTTACGGTTGGGCGCCGTGCCCCCTGCCCGCTGTGGCGGACGTCATCGCCGATTATCCCGCACCGTCCCGCAGACGTTCAACGGCCAGCCTTCCCGCGCCGACCTGTTCGGCCGACGGCAGGGAATCGGCGTCGATGACCGCAGCTACGGAGCCCTCCGGGCCGGTCACCAGCTCGGTCTCGGCGGTCAGTCCCCGCTTGAGCAGCGCCAGCGCCACCGGCCCGAGGTCGACGTGCTCGACGACGGTTCCAAGGCGTCCGACGGCACGACCGCCGGCAAGCACCGCATCACCTGTCGACGGCCGCTCCACCGACCCGTCGAGGTGCAACAGCACCAGCATCCGGGGCGGTCGACCGAGGTTGTGCACCCGTGCGACGGTCTCCTGCCCGCGGTAGCATCCCTTGTCCAGATGGACGGCTCCCTCCCCGGGGCCGCCGATCCACCCCACCTCGTGGGGAATGGTGCGTTCATCGGTGTCGACCCCGAGCCGCGGCCGCAGCGCCGCTACTCGGTGAGCTTCGTAGGCCCACACCCCGGCCGGCCGCAGACCCGCCCCCACCAGGCGGTTCTGCCAGGCCGCCGACTCGGCGCGCGGAACCAGCAGATCCAGTTCGATCTGGCCGGCAAGGTTGCCGGGCATCCGTCGCACAAAGCCGCCCCCGGCCTGGGGGTACCGCCCGCTTGCGGGGGACGGAACCGCGGTCAGCTCGGCGGGCAGTGCGTCCAGGCCGAGCGCGTCGAGCACCGACTGGTCACCGAGCCGGGGACCCAGCAGCGAGAGCACCGCCAGGTCGGCGGCGGCGGGCGTGACGTCGGACCAGAAGACCATCTTGCGCAGGTAGTCCAGCAGCGGCTCGCCCCGCCACGGTTCGGTGTCGAGGTGGGTGGCTCCGCCCAGCTCGGTCTGGATCCAGTGGTCTTCGACCCGGCCCTGGCCGTCGAGGCTGAGATTGTGTGTGCAGGCGCCCTCGGGAAGTTCGCTGACGTGTTGGGTGGAGATGTTGTGCAGCCAGGTCTGCCGGTCGCTGCCGGTCAGGGTGAGCACCGCCCGGTGCGAGCGATCAACCACTACCGCATCGGTTTCGGCCGCGCGCTGCTCGCCCAGCGGATCGCCGTAATGCCAGACGGCGCCGGCATCGGGTCCGGGATCTGGTGCGGGCACTGCGTTCACACATCAACTCTACGGCCCTGGCGTCCGACGAGCGTGAAGCCAGCTTCACGCTCGCGGCTAGGCTTGTCGTCCATGGCCGGCCAGATGGGTGTGATCGTCACACTGGACGGCGAGATACATCCGCCGGAGACGCCGCTGCTGCACGCCGACGACCTCGCGGTCGTCCGCGGCGACGGCGTCTTCGAGACGTTGCTGGTCCGCGACGGCACGGCCTGTCTGGTGGAGTCGCACCTGCAGCGGTTGGCCCAGTCGGCCAGGTTGATGGACCTGCCCGTTCCAGATCTCCCCGACTGGCGACGCGCGATCGAGGTGGCCACCCTCCAGTGGGTCGCGCACAACGCCGACGAAGGCGCGATGCGCTTGATCTACACCCGTGGCCGCGAGAGCGCCGCGACGCCGACGGCCTATGTAATGGTCACCGCTGTCCCCGAGCGAGTGACGGCGGTTCGGCGCGACGGCATCGCGGCCATCACGCTGGATCGAGGTTTGCCCGCCACCGGTATCGACGCGATGCCGTGGCTGCTGGCCGGCGCCAAAACGCTGTCCTACGCCGTCAATATGGCCGCCTTGCGGCACGCCGCCCGGCAGAACGCCGGTGACGTGATCTTTGTCAGCTCCGACGGCTACGTTCTGGAAGGCCCGCGTTCGACGGTGGTGATCGCCGTCGAATCCGACATGGCGGGGGGAAACCCGTGCCTGCTAACGCCGCCCCCGTGGTATCCGATCCTGCGGGGCACCACACAACAGGCCCTGTTCGAGGTGGCCCGGGCCAAAGGCTACGACTGTGACTACCGCGCCTTGCGAATCGTGGATTTACATGCCGCCCAAGGGATCTGGTTGGTATCGAGCATGACCCTGGCCGCTCGCGTGCATACGCTCGACGGTCGGCTCTTGCCGCCATCTCCGATGGCGACCGAATTCGCGAAACTGGTCGACTCGGCGATCGTCAGCGATCGCTAAGGGCTGAATTCTGTTGTCGGCTCGCGCAGTTACGGGTACGGTCGGCCGTACTCAGGGAAGGAGGTGGTCCGCGAAATTGATAGCTATGGTTAGACTTGCGCTGTCCGCTTACCAGGGACTACTGAGTCAGGTGGACGCGCTGTCGTCCTGATTATCTTGGACTGGGCTAACCCCCAGTCGGTGTAAAAAGAGCCCCCCGCGCCCAGTCCAGCGCGGGGGTTTCTTTTGAAGCACCGCCCCCGCGCATCGCTTAGCGGCTTGCGTGGACCGCGGCTACCAGGAGGTCGGCATCCGAAGGCAAACCCTGGTCAGCGATCTCGCGCTGGACTTGCCGCCACCACAAAGCCGGCAGCGGGGCCCCGCCTTACGCCGGGTTGAAGAAACCGGACTGCCCAGTGCCCGCGTTGTTTCCTCCCGAATTCGTGCTGCCCGAGTTCCCGAAGCCCGAGTCACCCGTGCCGGAGTTACCCCAACCCGCGTTGTCGCCGCCGGCGCCCGAGTTGTAGAAGCCGGTGTTGAGGCCGATGCCCCCGTTCACGAAGCCCGTGTTCGAGCTGCCGCCGTTCGCGTAGCCCACGTTCTCAGAGCCGCTGCCCGAGTTGTAGAAGCCGACGTCGAAACCGTCGCTACCCGAGTTGTAGAAGCCGACGTCGAAGCCGTCGCTACCCGAGTTGTAGAAGCCGACGTCGAAGCCGCCGCTACCCGAGTTCTCGAAGCCCGAGTTGGCGCCGCCGCTGGCCGAGTTGTACCAGCCCGAGTTGCCCGTGCCCGTGTTATTGAAGCCCGAGTTGCCCGTGCCCGAGTTCCCGAAGCCCGAGTTGGGGGCATTGATGTCGCCCGTGCCGCCGAAGCCCGTGTTGACGCTGCCCGAGTTCCACAAACCGGTATTGGTGTTGCCCGAGTTCCACAAACCGGTGTTGGTGTTGCCGGAGTTGAAGAACCCGGTGTTGGTGCTGCCCGAGTTCGCCAAACCGGTGTTGAAGAAGCCCGAGTTGAAGGCGCCCACGTTGTGTGTGCCCGCGTTGGACCAGCCCAGGTTGGCGATGCCAGCGTTGAAGCTGCCCATGTTGAAGTTGCCCGAGTTGAAGAAGCCGACGTTATCGCCGCCGGAGAAGCCGAGATCGGGGTTGGCGCCGCCAGCGTTGAAGCCGCCCAGGTTGTAGGTGCCCGCGTTCCCCAGGCCCACGTCGTTGCTGCCCGGGTTGAAGACGCCGGTGTTAGTGCTGCCCGCGTTCCAGAAGCCGGTGTCGGTGCTGCCGGTGTTCCCGATGCCGGTGTCGACGCTGCCCGAGTTCACCATGCCCCAGTTGTGGCTGCCCGTGTTCGCTATGCCAGAGTTGTAGCTGCCCGAGTTGAAAAAGCCGGAGTTGCCGGTGCCCGAATTGAACCAGCCGCTGTTGTTGCTACCCGAGTTCAACCCGCCAAAGCCAAACTGGTTGCTGCCGGTTAGCCCGATGCCGATATCGTTGTTGCCGGTGTTCGCCAAGCCGATGTTGCCGTTACCGGTGTTGCCGAAGCCCCAGTTGAAGCTGCCGTCGTTGCCCAAGCCGACGTTCCAACCAACACCATTGGCGTTCAGCCCGCCGAAGCCAATCTGGTTATTGCCGGTCAGCCCGATGCCGATATCGTTGTTGCCACTGTTCCCGAAGCCGATGTTGTGGTTGCCGAGGTTCCCGAAGCCCAGGTTGGAGCTGCCGAGATTGCCGCCGCCCACGTTGCCTCCGTCGGGGTAGCCGGTGCCCAACGTATACGGGTTTCCGTTGCCGAAGCCAATGTTGAGGACGCCGGCGTTGCCGAAGCCGACGTTGAGCATGCCGATGTTGCCAGTGCCCACGTTGGCGTAGGCCGTGCCGAAGAGCAGCACGCCGTCTCCGTTGCCGGCACCGATGTTGTACCAGCCGTAGTTGCCGAAGCCCACGTTGAACTCGCCGCCGAAGCTGTACGCTGTTAGCTGGCCGCTGTTGCCGCCGCCGACGTTAAACTCGCCGATGTTGCCACTGCCCAGGTTGAGGATGCCAGTGTTGCCGCTGCCAAGGTTGAGGATGCCGATGTTTCCGATGCCCAGGTTCAGGCCCAGCGCGGCGAGCGGATCCGCAGCTACATTCGCCCCGTTGCCCGCCAGGCCCGGCAGGTTTTGCAGCGCCTGCTGCCACGGCGTCAGCTGCGCGGCCAGAGCCGACGCCCCACCGTAATAGCTCGACATCGCGGCCACATCCTGGGCCCACATCTGCTCATATTCGGACTCGACAGCCGCGATGGCCGGGGCGTTGAGGCCTAACAGGTTGGTGTTCACCAGCGACACCAGCTGAGTCCGGTTGGCCGCTAACAGCAACGGGTGCACCGTGGCCGCCTGTGCGGCCTCAAATACCGCTGCCGCCGCTTTGGCCTGCGAAGCCGCCGTCTCGGCTCGGGCCGCCGCCTCGTTTAACCACCCCGCATAGGGTGCGGCCGCGCTGGCCATCGCCTGCGACGCCGCGCCCTGCCACGACCCGTTGGCCAGCCCCGACGTCACCGACGAAAACGAGGCCGCCGCCGAGCCCAGCTCTCCGGCTAGCCCATCCCAGGCCGCCGCGGTGGCCAGCATCGGCCCCGATCCCGCACCGGTATACATCCGCGCCGAATTGATCTCTGGCGGCAACACCGAAAACCTCACCGTGCCCGTCCCCTTCGTAGCTGGCCCTTCTCAGCCCGGTCATTCGCTGGCCGCCCCTGCGACAAAACCGTACGGGGAGTCTGGGGAGGATCTGGCCACTTTACGCAAGGTTGTCCCGGGACTGGTCGACACTTGCGGTGGCCCCTCGCGCGCCCGCTTCCAGGCGCGTGGTTTGATGGCGGGCGCCCACCATTACTTTCCACGGATATGGACCGCTGCGTCGAGGGGTATCGAGGCGTTGGGTCCGATGGTCGTCGGCGCTGCCGACTAACCGGACCATCACCGAGGCGCTGCAGCGGGCCGAGAGCGTACTTCGGTGGACCGCCGCCGCGAATGCACCGCGGGACGGCCACCGCCGCGCGGTGCGGGCACCAGAGGTTCGATCACCGCCCGCTGCTCGTCGGTCGGGTCTGACGGATACCGAGCACCATCACCCATCCATCCACACTGGCAACTCCAGCCGCATCAGTCACAGAGACACGCTCAGCCACTTTCCCAACACGTTGTTCTTAGGATCATCGGAGGTCTGTAACAGCTCCCCGATGCTGGTGCGGTCGAAGGTGCGATTGGTCGCAGGCGTGCAGTCGGTGTGGTGCGTGAACTGGCTATGTCACCGGTGCGTTGAAAACTGAGATGCCGAAACAGGATCTGGATACGCTGTATGCGCACATGGATCAGTGCTTGAGGGGGTAGCGCGTGTCCCTTCTGGTCGCGGCTCCCGAGTTGTTGGTATCGGCGGCAGCGGATTTGGAGAGCATCGGTTCGGCGCTGCATGCGGCGCATGTGGCGGCTGCTGTTCCGACCACTGGGCTTGCGGCCGCTGGCGCTGATGAGATATCGGCGGCCGTGACGGCGCTATTTGCCGGGTACGGTCAGGAGTATCAGGCGCTCATCGCGCAAGCCAGCGCGTTTCATCAACAGTTTGTGCAGGCGCTGAGCTCGGGGGCGGGGTCCTATCTGGCGGCGGAGGCGGCCAACGCGTCGCCGTTGCAGCCGGTGCAGACGGTGCTGGACGATTTGCTGGGCGTGGTCAATGCACCCACTGAGCTGTTGTTGGGGCGGCCGCTGATCGGCAATGGAGCAAACGGGACGGCCGCGAGTCCGAATGGCGGGGCTGGTGGGCTGTTGTACGGCAACGGCGGCACTGGTTATTCCGAAACGGCGTCGGGGGTAGCCGGTGGGGCCGGTGCTGCGGCGGGGTTGATCGGCAATGGGGGTGCCGGGGGTGACGGCGGAGCCAACGCAGCCGGTGGGGCCGGTGGTCACGGTGGGTGGCTGTTCGGTGCCGGCGGGAGCGGTGGGCAGGGAGGAGCTGGTGGAGCCGGCGGAGCTGGTGGTAATGCGGTTCTGTTCGGTAATGGGGGTGCCGGGGGCGCCGGCGGCAATGACGGCGGTGGCGGCGCCGGAGGCCTCGGCGGCTGGTTGTATGGCAACAACGGGGCCGCTGGCGTTGGTTCACTGGTGAACGCAACCGTCCCGCTGCAAATGAACGGCACTACAGCGACGGTAAACCTCTCCGTAAACGGCGGACCGAGTGTGCCCGTGCAGGTTGACACTGGATCCACTGGTCTTGTTATCCCGCTCCGAGACATCGGACTACAGCACCTCGGCTGCCCCACAGGGTGGGGTATCGGCGGGTACGGCTCGGGGGAGGAATATCTCTACGTCACGTGTGACACGACGGTGAATTTCGGGAATGGAATCGTCACCGCGCCGACCAACGTTGACGTTGCCCTCTTGGGATTCCCGACATCTTTCGGGGCCTCCGTTTCCTCCCCTGCAGTTGCCATTATGGGTATTGGGCCGAATGCGGGGGGACCGGGCCCCAGCTCCACCATTGTGACCACGGCGTTGCCGGGCGAACTCAATCAGGGTGTACTCATAAACGAACCCCAGGGTTACCTGGAGTTCGGTCCCAACCCGCTACCCGCCGGACCCTCGGTTGTCGGAGCACCGGTGCCGGACCCCTACCTGATCGTGCATGTCAGTAGCAGCCCGAATTCCTATGAGGTTTCCGGGGCGTATATCGATTCCGGTGGTGTGTACGGAGAAATCCCGTCAGCCATACTCGGGACCGGTCAGGTCTCCGGAACCGTGCCAGCGGGAACAACTATTTCGGTCTACAACAGCAGCGATCAGCTGCTGTACTCGTACACGACGACCGCGACGAACGGCCCAATCGTTACGTCAACAGCCGAGATGAATACCGGGTATATGCCCTTCGCGCTGGGACCGGTGTACATAAGCTACAGTCCCAACGGTGTCGGGACGACAATCTTTGATTATTAAGCGCCGCGCCAACATCCGGGCCGCGAGGAGCAAAGGCAACCTCCCACCCCCGCTTTCCCCCAAGGAGGCACCCTTTTTCGTCACTGAGACGTTTTTCGCCGCGATACTTCCCCCGGAAATCGGCAACTGACCGTTGACATCCGATGTTCCCGACTTGGCTCAATTTAGTGTTCAATGCGGCTGCCGATTTTGGTGATGGCGTCGTGGGCGGCGTCGGCTAACTCGACGGTGGTCGCACACCGGTTGTCGGGGTCTTTGGCCATGCCGGTGGCGATCACCTGGTCGACCTGGCCCGCTCGAAGCCGCTCCGGGGACATGTAGTGCCAGCTTGCCGATTGTGGTGCCGGTGCCCGTGAGACCGGTCTGGTTAGCGCCGCGGGCGATCGCGAAATTGATAGCTATCGTTAGACTTGCGCTGTCCGCTTACCAGGGACTACGAAGTCAGGTGGACGCGCTGTCGTCCTGATTATCTTGGACTGGGCTAACCCCCCTAGTGTCGTGAGTCATTAATTCAAGACCAGCTCGTCTGTCCCGACGAGGCTTCATCGAGATTGACGTTGGCGCGAAGAAGTGCAAATTCAAAGTCAAGTGGCCAGCACGCTAGCGTCGATCTCGCTCACCGAAGCCTCGCATTCGCTGCCGACAAGTGCGCCGTGCACTGTCGACGAATTAACGACTCACAACACTAGTCGGAGACGAACAGAGGCCCCCGTACCCCCGTGGTGCGGGGGTTCTCCGACGCCGACGGTTTCATCCGTGGTTTCGCTGGTAGCGGCGGACGGGCACATGGCCCCTGATTTGGACGTCGACTTCGGCTCCCGCCCCGACCTCTTTCACGGTGAATTTGTAAAGATCGCCCAACGGGCTGCCAAGAATAGAGCCCACTAGCTCCTCGACGTACCACAACACGCCCGGCTGGTTGCAAGGGGGCTTCGATGCCCTGCCCTCTTCGACGTACCATTTCACGTCCGGGTGATTGGAAGGGAACTCGATGGTGTCACCCCGCTGGATCTCCTCAGCGCGAATGGCGTCATAGTCCTGGTCCATGTTCACCGCTATGAGGTTAGTCATGAGACGCGGCCCGGCAAGAGTACAAGAGTAATTGTCAAGACCTGTGGATTCTCCGCCGGCAGGTACGCCGGGTCATGACGAAAGTGGGTCTTCGGCGTGCTCCAGCAGTGACCGGACGAACGCGAGGTGTGCGGGTACCACCCGGAACCAGGCATCGCGGGCGTGGGTGTCACGCATGGTAACGAAAGTAGCCAGCTGGACGGCACTGTCAGTGACGTTGAGCGCCAGCTCGCCCCGGAATCCGAGTAGTGAGTTAGCTTGCAGCAGAACGTGCTCGGGTTTTGATGAGCTGATGCGCCAACCCGCGACCGCGCCCTCTGCATTCGGGGCCAGGTCGAGCTCGATGGTGGCCCACGCCGCAGTCAGATGCGCGCGCTTGGCCTCGGTGACGTCCTCCATGATGGCACGAGCCCACTGTTCGGCGGTGCGTTCTCTGGCGTGAGGGGTTTCCAGGACATGTGCATCGACGTACATGACATCGGAAAGCGTGGTGACCAAGAGCAAGTCGTTGCTGATGCCGAGCTGGCGGACTGTGGCGCTGCGCGAAGCCATAGGTAGAACCTTCCTGATAGATACGTATCAGTACTGTATCTATTGTTAGTGGTCTAATCAACTGGTTTCTCCACCGAAAACTGACCGGGAGATAGCGATGGCACCACCCGTGCGCACGCCTAGCGAGGCGTGGATCGACGCGGGCCTGGCCATATTGGCGCAGATGGGTCCCGATGCCGTGCGGGTCGAGAGGCTGGCCCGACAACTCGGCGTCACTCGCGGCGGTTTCTACCGGCAGTTCCGCTCCCGTGATGAGCTGCTTGAGGCAATGCTTGACACCTGGGAGCGACGCTGTGTCGACGATGTGCGCGAACAAGTCGAGCGCGAAGGCGGTGACGCCAAGCGCAAGATTCGGCGGGCCGGCGTGCTCACGTTCGCTGAAGAACTGATGCCGCTCGATCTCGCCGTCCGCAGCTGGGCGCGCCGAGACCCGGCCGTGGCGGCGCGCTTGCAGAAGGTGGACAACGCCAGGATGGATTACGTGCGCGGCCTGCTGCAATCATGCAGCGTCCCACCCGACGACACCGAAGCCGTTGCCCTTCTGATGTTCTCTCTCGTCATCGCCAATCAGCTCATCGCGGCCGAGCACCCCCAACAGAGCCGGGGTGACGTCGTCAAACAGGCCACACGTCTGCTTCTCGGCTGACATCGGAATCGCCATCAGATTCGGTAGGCGATTCCGATGCACCCCATGCTTTGGCGATGTCGTGAACCAGTCAGACATGGTCGGGCCTGACATCCCGTTTCAGGCGACTTCCGTATCGGTTGATTCACCGGGTTCGGTGGGGGTGATGTCGATGGGACGTTCGAGCAGTTTGCCCTTGTGAAAGATGGCGCCAGCACGGACCAGGGCAACCAAGTGCGGCGCGTTGACGGCCCGCCAACGGGCCTGCGCGGCGTCGATCAGCTTGTAGGCCATGGCAATCCCGGCAGCGCGTGAACCGGGACCTTTGGTGACCTTGGTTCTCAAACGTACAGTTGCAAAAGTGCTTTCGATCGGATTTGTCGTGCGCAGATGCACCCAATGCTCGGCCGGATACTTGTAGAACTCCAGCAAGACGTCGGCGTCGTCGGTGATCTTCGCGACCGCCTTGGGGTACTTCGCGCCGTAGTCGACCTCGAACGCCTTGATCGCGACCTGCGCCTTGTCGATGTCTTCTGCGTTGTAGATTTCCCGCATCGCCGAGATTGCACCGGGGTGTGCCGACTTCGGCAGTGCAGCAAGCACATTGGCCTGCTTATGCCACCAACAGCGCTGCTCACGAGTGTTCGGGAACACCTCGCGCAGCGCCTTCCAGAATCCCAGCGCGCCGTCGCCGACGGCCAGCACCGGAGCGGTCATCCCGCGGCGCCGGCAACCGCGCAGTAGGTCCGCCCACGACTCGGCGGACTCCCGATAGCCGTCGCTCAGCGCGACCAGCTCCTTGCGGCCATCGGCCCGCACGCCGATCATCACCAACAGGCACAGCTTCTCCTGCTCGAGCCGAACCTTCAGATGGATGCCGTCAACCCACAGGTACACGAAATCGGTGCCCGACAGATCCCGGTCACCGAAAGCCTTTGCTTCGTCCTGCCACTGGGCGGTCAGTCGGCTGATCGAGGCCGCCGACAGCCCCGCCCCCGAGCCCAGGAACTGCTCCAACGCCGCACCGAAGTCACCGGTAGACAGCCCGTGCAGATACAGCAGCGGCAGCACCTCGGTCATCTGCGGCGACTTGCGCGCCCACGCCGGCAGGATCGCCGAACAGAACCGTTGCCGCTCTCCGGTATCGGCGTCGACACGGCGGTCGTTGACCCGGGGCGCGGTCACCCTCACCGCACCCGCGGCGGTGAGCACGTCCCGCTCGCGGTGATAGCCGTTGCGGACCACCAGCCGATACCCGTTCTCGTCGACCCGGTCGGCGAACGCGTCGATGTAGGCGGCGACCTCGGCGGCCAACGCGGCCGCGAGCATCTGGCGGGCACCGTCACGAACGATCTCATCAAGCAACGACCGACCCGCCTCGCGCGCGTTTTCGTTGGATGATTCCTGGTCATGAACTACCGTAAGCATGGGCGTACCTTCCCGAACCAGCGCGTCAACGCCGGCCCTTGATCAGAACTGCTTGGACTCTCAGATCATCCTTGGGAAGGTGCGCCCGTTCGTGTCACCAGGCCGAGGGCCATCCACAGATTCTGATCATTGCTCGCCCGGCAAACGACACACCACGTGTGTCAGCTCTGCCCACCGCCTGGCTGGCGTGCGTTGTACGCCTGCTGAGCTGCCGCAAGTTTTGCGGGAGATTGATAGTTCCAGGGTGGACGTGGAACCCTCAGTTGGGAGAGAGCGTTCCAGTTGGTTAAAAAGTATGCGCGGGAACATGGCCACGCCCGCGTACCAGATGCCTACAGCGTGAACGGTTTCAGGCTAGGTTCCTGGGTGGGAATCCAACGCGCCGCTTACCGCAACGGGACTCTCGTCCCTGAGCGGGAACGGCGGCTTCGTAAACTCCCTGGCTGGGTTTGGCAGGCCAAGTAAACCTACGACCTGGACCGTTCGAGTGGCGCAGGGCTCCGCCGAAGTCGGGCGATCTTGTAGTTGTAGACGGTCTGACGGCTTACACCGTATTCCGTGGCGAGTGCGGTAACAGATTCGCCCTTGGCCAGGCGTTCGCGTAACTCACTGGCCTGCGCCTGCGAAAGTGAGGCTTTGCGTCCTTTGTACTTCCCGGCCGCTTTAGCGATAGCGATTCCCTCTCGCTGGCGCTCAAGGATCATCGACCGCTCGAACTCTGCGACTGCGCCGAGCATCGACAGCAGCAGCGTATTCATCGGCGAGTCATCGCCTGCGAAGGTCAACGACTCTTTGACGAACTCCACCTTCACACCGCTGCTGGTGAGTTCCCTAACGATCCGGCGAAGGTCCTCAAGGCTACGGGCAAGACGGTCCATCGAGTGGACCACCAGAGTGTCACCGTCCCGCACATAGTCAAGTGCACGTGCGAGTTCCGGGCGATTGATGTCCTTGCCGCTGGCCTGGTCGATAAAGACCTTGTCCAGCTCAACACCATCCAACTGACGGGCCGTGTTCTGGTCAACGGCGCTGACTCGCCGGTATCCGATGCGCTGGCCCATCGCTGGCTCCCTTTTTGGCTGCACTGTCAAAGTAGACCCAATGATGTCAGTAGACGATTGTCAAACAAAGCCGAATCCGACCCTAGTTAGACACTGTCACGCAGTCGGGCGGAGTGTCCAGTCAGGGTACACCCCAAATGGACACATGGAAGAGAACAGCTTTGGAGTCAGCAGAAATGAGGTATCAAGACGTGAAACAGGACTACGTTGGGGTTCGAGGCGAGTTGGGGGACTTACGTTCAGCCACAGCGAATTTGATTCTGGTGGTAGACACACTGCTATCGAGGATGCAGACTCATCGCGATAAAGAGGGATACGGTTACGATTCACATAACGGCTCAGGAATATCTCGAGGCACGCGCTGCCATTGCCGAAGCCAGGAGGCGTTTACAGTGAAAGAGTTGTTGAGCAAGGGAATTAGATTACTTGTGGCACTAGGGGTTACGTTGTGG
This sequence comes from uncultured Actinomycetota bacterium, assembly GCA_963785625.1. Lineage (GTDB taxonomy): Bacteria > Actinomycetota > Actinomycetes > Mycobacteriales > Mycobacteriaceae > Mycobacterium. Next base: position 198,244 of record CAWAWC010000009.1, read on the forward strand.
GTAATCCTCAATTCCCCCGTTGCCTGGGCCGGGCCGGGCGGCAACATTCCAGGCCCCGGCGTGTGCGACTATCCCGGTGTTGGCGGAAGTAATTTCGAGGCGGGGGCCACGACGTACTACTGCGATTTTCCTATCGAAGAGAACAGCACGCACTGGCACTGCGAATATGGCGGATGGAACCTGGGTGGTCCAGGTGGCAACGCCCCCGTCGGTGGAACTTTTATGGGTTTTGGGTTAACCATTCCTGCAGGCGATTTCGGGGGTGCTACCGGTGGTTGTTCATGGCGCTGGCCGGATAACACTATCGGCCCTGCACCGAACCCACCGGGCGCGTGGAAGAACTACTTGGTGCCCAAGCCGCCACCGCCCGAACATCGGGCGCCCCCGACTCCACCGGCTGAGCCAGAGTCCGGACCACCACCAGTAGTGAATCCTAATCTCGGCGATGAGCCACAGACACCGGCCTACACTAACCCGGCGTTTCCGAATCCCGGCAGGACTGAGAACCCGCCAAGTTAGCTTGTGTCGCAGCCATATTCTACTTCGCTTTCTTCTCAAGCGCGTCTAGAAAGAGGTTGTCCCAGGCGTCGTAGAACTTGAGGTGGCGGTCCCCCGCTCGAGACCTGCCGTGTGGTAGGTGTCGGGCTTTCCGCCAAGAACTCCGACAGCAAGGGGACCACCGTGAAGAAGAGTAACCAGAATCTGCCCGTGGACGCGACGACGCCCGCGATCCCAGAACAAGTCAGTGTGAGAACGCCCGAGGATCACCTCGAAGCAGGCAACGCGATGGCGTCGGCCATCACGGCGCTACTCGTCTGGAATACCAACGTCTGGGAGATTTCTCAGTTCATCTCGTAGTCGTACAACTTCGGCTCTCCGTGCACGACATCAGTTGCGACGAAGCCCCAACTCAGCGAGAAGCGCATACTCGGCTGCGAACGGCTTCTCCCGCTTCCACTTAACCGGCTCTACCGAGTTAGCAGGGGCGTAGTTGCCTGGTCCTGAGTGGCGCCTGCCGTGATTGGCGGGTGCAGGCCCACCGTACTCGGCGTCGTTGGTTGTTAGGGTTGCGGAATCCGAAGGCGATGCGCCCGACATGTTTGACGATGCGGTTGTAGCCTTCGCTGCGGGCATTGGACAGGCCGGTGATGATCGCGAGAATCATTGGTGCCTGCCAGGTTTCGATCGTTTCGGCGAGGTCGTGGATCTCCGGGACAGAGGTTGCGGCACAGAAGGCGTAGAACCGGTACAAGGCTGCGGCGAGGTCGTAGCGCAGGCCACCGGTCGCGGTGCACGCCAGCACGTCACGTAGCAGCTCCTTGGCGATCCAGGCGGCCAGGATGTCGCCGTTGGGGTCGGCGGCGTCCAGCGCGGCAATCAGGCGGGCGCGTTGGTCCTCGGTGAGCCGTTCGGCGCCACGCAGCAGCCGGCGCCTGTTGAGCCACTCCGGATCGGCCTTGCGGCCACGACGGCCCCGGCTGTCCCAGGTGGTGCGCCGCCGCACTGCCTCGACCATCTGGTTGGCGCGTTTGACCAGGTGGAAGCGATCCACGATCAGCTGCGCATGCGGCAGCGCGTCGCGGGCGGCCTTGGCGTAAGTCACCGACATATCGATCGCCACGTGGGTGATCGACTCGCGCCACGCCGGGTCGCGTTCGGCCAGCCAGTCGATCACCGGCGCCGCCGAGCGGCCGTTGACCTGCACCAACAGGCCACCCGCCCCGGTGATGTCGACCAGCCCAGTGTCGAACCGATCGACCCAGACCCGTTTCCCGGTCTTTTGGCACGTCTCGTATTTCGCTTTGCCCCTGCGAGTCTCGTCGATGCCGAGCACCCTCACCGGTTCGGGTTCTGTGGCCAGCACCGGGTCGGCGGTCGCCGCGACCGCATCGTGGCAGGTGTTCCAGGTGCAGCCGTAGGCGGCGGCGACCGCGGCCACCGATCGATCGTCGTCGAGCACCGCGCAGGCCATCTCTGACTTGGCCCGCGTCGTCATCCGCGCCCGAGCCGGGATCGCAGGAGTCGACTCGGTGAACGACGTGCGCTTACATAAAACGTTGGTACACAACCACTTACGTTTACGCCATACGATCTGTGGGCGGTCTGGGCCGATCTTGATATCGCGCGGACGGGTCGTGACCCACGCCTTCGACCGTGACGATCGGGTTCGGCACTTCGGACATTTGCCGACCCATTCCTCGGCAGTGCCGACAACGACCACGCGGACACCGTCCTCGCCTTGGCTCACCGTGTCGACGACGATTCCTTCAAGACCCAGCAGCAATGTACTACCGTTGGACAAGCTCGCGCCTTTCTGCGATCCGGATGTGTGAGAACACCCAGTTCACAAGGGCGCGAGCCCTCAATCAGTCACCGACACGATCCGAATCGGTCACACCAGACCCCCACCAAGTCGGAAGAGCCACTTAACCCTTCTCCCATAGCGCCTGATCGGCGCGTCCATCGGCTGCCCGGAGCGAGATCGCCGGTAATGCGTCGTGCACCAGCCAAGCGAGTGTGCCCGTCGACCGCAGCCAGTCTGCTTGCATGCCATGGTTTTCCTCCGGTCCTTCTCGGTGTCTCTTCGCCTGGGGGATGCCCCCCAACCGGGCCGATCCGGACTCCCTCGGCCTAGCCGTGTCTCTCTCCCCGGCGAAATTCCAGTTGACACTTTGCATTGCAGTTCGTCTCGGGCTGGGGCTGACAGGTCCATCGACTCTGTGTCTCGACTTGTTGACGCTCATTCCCCAAGTTGTGATCCGTTGTGTCGTTATGCCACGGCGGCGGGATGGCACAACTGGCACGGCGCCGTCAGAGTCCCTTACCGCGCAACGTGGCCTCACGCTCGTGGGCCAGAAAAGCCTCCACGTCGCTGCGCATGAAAACCAGCCGCTTACCCCTGCGATACGACGCTGGGCCGCGACCGTAATGCCGCATCGTGTACACGGTGTCCAAGTCGACGCCCATCAGCTCAGCCACGTCGCGGGCGCTGAGTAATTCGCCTGTCTCTGTCATTCCTTCTGCCTCGAATCTGTTGTTGGTTGGCATATCTAAAGGCTAGGGAGGAGCGAGCGAGTCGGGTACGCCCTGGCGTCGACGCTCGGCAGCGAGCGCCTGCCGTGCCTGTTGCTCTAGCGGACCCCAGTTGTTGGTCTTAGTCCGTCGTCGATCCGCCCTAGCGGCAGCCGCTTCCCGGCGATCTTCCTTCCGGTGACGTTTCGCTATGGCACCGACTCCGCGTGCTCTACTCATCGCTTACGCCCTTCCAGACTCCTCAGCCGAACCATGTTGGCTAGCAACGCCCGTGGGGAGTTAGGCATATTTGCGCCCTGGGGTCGGGGCACGCACTTGGTCCAGAACTCCTGCGACTACCTGGGCACCGATATGGGGTAGTCCTCTGACAAACCAAACCTGGCAGCTTGCTCCCTGCTGCCTCCCGTGCAGCCGAGGTAGCAGGCTTGATACGAAACAGTCCTCTCGGAGGCACGGTTAACACCAGCCCGTAACTCGGGCCAACGTTGACCGGGGTTGCTCCATCCGCCAGCTAACTGGCCCGGTTGCCTCGGCCTGCCGAGGTACTTCGGGACAGCATTTTCTATTCATTTATCACGCCAAAAGTGTTGGCGATTACCAGACTTGGCTACCGCGCCCTGCGGCGTTGCTGCGCCGTATCCCCCGTGAGGAGATGACGTTACGCGGCCCCTTGGAAAGCTTGGGCGGAAGGTGGTAGACCCTGTGGACGCGGCCAGCAATGACCTATGTATCGACAATTGTTGCCTGCCTTATACGCCCAGTATGCCAGCAAACTTCCGATCAGGGAGTTGACCGGCTGAAGCTTCCGTGCTGTCCGCGAGAGTACACCTAGCCACCGACTGGAAAAAACGTGGAAATCCTTGTCAGCCACTAGGTCCCATACTCAGCGGTATGAACAACCGCTCACTGATCGCTTCCATCGCGAGCCATGAATCTTGGGCACGGACACCAGACCGCGCCGCACGGACAGCGCCAGCGCGTGCCGCGATGGAGGCGAAGTTCGAGCGCGAGGTAGACCCCGACAACGTGTTGCCGCCAGACGTGCGGGCCAAGATGGCAGAGAACGCCAGAAGCGCACATTACAAACGGCTGGCGCTGAAGTCGGCCAAGGCTAGAAAGCGCCGAGTCCCAACCGCTCCGCCTCGCTGATCGCCCGCTCAGTTGCGCTGGCGCGTGTGTACCTGTCCAGCATCGTGCGGTCTTTCCACCCGGCAACAGCCATCAGCCCACCCTCGGAGCCGCCGTGGCGCAGCCAACGGGTGGCCGCAGTGTGCCGCATCAGGTGAAGGTAGAAACGTCCGACACCGGCCTGCTTAGCCCGCTGCTGGAGGGTCTTGCGTAACCCGTAGTAGCCGAACGACTTTCCGCCCACGCCCACCCATAGCTGTCCGTCCATGGGCACGCCCGACCGTCTGCGCAGTCGCATGTAGCGGTCAATCGCCGCAGCGCAATTGGCGCTGAACGGCACGACGCGGCCCGCTCCACCCTTGCCCTTGCGGACGATGGCGGTCCTCGCGACCAGGTTGACATCCTCGGCCAGGATCGTAACCGTCTCGGTAGCCCGTGTGCCCGTCTCGGCCATGAACCGGATCAGCGCCTCGTCCCTGCGGTCAGCCATGGTGTTGCCCTTGCACGTGCTGATCATCACTGCCACTTGCTCATCATTCAGCGCCTCGGTGACCTTCGTGTGGAGCTTCGGCGGCTTCAGGCCCTCAAGCGGGTTGCTGTCGATCTCGCCCTCGTTGAGCAACCACTTCGCGTAAGACATCACCGCTTGCTGGCGGAGCCTGGCCGTCGCGGCTGCCGCGCCGTTGTCGAGCATCTCGGCAACCCAGGCCCGCACGGTGTCGCGGTCCACTGTGGTCGCGCCAGTTCGCTCACACCATTCCAGGCAGACGGTGACCGCGTACATATACGTCGTGACGGTGCCCGCTGACTTGTTGTCGGTCTGAAGTGCGAGCTTCCAAGACGGGAGCGTGGCAGTGAGCAAAGAGAGGTCCATGACAGTTATTGTGACATGATGCGCTGTCCGTCATTCGGGTTACCCGATAAGAGACCATTTGCGCAGCTCACTGCATATATGGCAAATCAGCTTGAGTCACGATAATTGATAGCTTCATGGACATATTAGGTGGCTGCGCGCTAGCGCATCTGCTCGGAAAGAGCTGGCACGGCACGCTGGCGAATTCCCCGCAGTCACCCGGCCCCCGAGCTTCCGGTCTGTCCAACCAGGAGCTTTGCTCGGGGGCCGCTCCATGTCAGGACGCGGTGACCGGTGCTCGAAGGCCGCCTTTCCGCTAGCCCGCGTATCGCGACAACCGCGCCGAAAGATGCGGCACCAGCCCGCCGTCGGCGTCCACTCGCTCCTCGACGTAAGCCAGGTCGCCGCCCTCGACGATGCCGTAGAGCCGCTTGGCCCCGCCGACCAGCACGCCAGAACGGCTTCGGGCCAGCGCGTCAGTCACCAACTCCCACGACGACTGGTTTCGCGGCCGGCCGTAGAACAATTCGACGTACCCCGACGAATGTGCCAACAACAGCTCGATCGACTGCGACTCGGTCAGGTCGTCGGGATCGTTGACGAAGCGCCAAAAACCCGTCTCCCGTAGGCCGGGTTCCCGGTATTCGCCCTTGTCGTCAAGCCGCCAGGAGCGGGCTTCCCAGATCAGGTAATCGCCGCCGTCGTGGGAGACCACGATTTGCTGACCGAATCGGTAGTCGCCGTCGTGTGCATGGCCCTCGCCCTCCCCGCGCCACACACCGACCAGCGGCAGCAGCGCCAGCAGCGCGTCATGGAGGTTGGCGCCCTCGCGCAGGTTCGCCGTATCCGCGGGAACCGGCAGATCGTCGAAGGCCGGAATGTTGCGGGCCGCGGTCATCCTCGCGCGCTCGGCGGCGGCGGCCATGCGATCAGATCCAGCACGATCACCGGAGCCCGCCGAACCCACCGGTCCGTCAGGGTCCTCGTCGGGGGTCACGATTCGTCAGTGATAAGCCGGTACAGCGTGTACAGCGCGAACCAGGAAATCACCACGACCGCCACGACCAGCATGATCTCGAAGAAGAGCACCACACCGAACGAGTCTATTCGTCCCGGGGGGCTTCGAGGACATCCCGGTCGGTCAGGCGACCTTGACGTCCACCTCGTGGATGCCGGCACTGGATGGGGTCACGACGGCGTCGCCGTTGCCGATTCTGGACAGCGCACGCAGCGTCCAGGATCCGGGGGCGGCGAAGAACCGGAATTCACCGGTGGCCGACGCGACCACCTCGGCGGTGAACTCGTCCGACGAGTCCAGTAGGCGGACGAACGCCCCACCCACCGTCTGGCCGTCGCGGTCCACGACGCGTCCGGTGATCACCGTCTCCTTCTCCAGATCGACGCTGGCGGGCAACGTGAGTCCTTGCTTCGGTGCAGAGCACATATCAGTTTCCCAACTCGATCGGGGCACCCACGAGGGAGCCGTATTCCGTCCAACTGCCGTCGTAGTTTTTGACGTTTTGATGCCCGAGCAGTTCGCGCAGCACGAACCAGGTGTGCGACGAGCGCTCCCCGATTCGGCAATATGCGATGGTTTCCTTGGAATCGTCCAGACCGGCGCCGGCGTACAGCTTGGCCAATTCCTCGTCGGACTTGAAGGTGCCGTCCTCGTTGGCGGCCTTGCTCCACGGGACGTTGATCGCGCCGGGGATGTGCCCCGGTCGTTGGCTTTGTTCCTGGGGCAGGTGTGCCGGCGCGAGGATCTTGCCGGAGAACTCGTCGGGGGAGCGCACGTCGACCAGGTTCTTGACGTTGGTGGCCGCAATGACCTCGTCGCGGAACGCCCGGATGCTGTTGTCCGGGGCGGCCGCCGTGTACGAGGTCGCAGGCCTGCTGACGGTGTCGCTGGACAGCGGCCGCCCGTCGAGTTCCCATTTCTTGCGGCCGCCGTCGAGCAGCTGGACCTTGTCGTGGCCGTACAGCTTGAAATACCAGTACGCGTAGGCGGCGAACCAGTTGTTGTTGCCGCCGTAGAGGATGACGGTGTCGTCGTTGGAGATGCCGCGTTCGCTGAGCAACTTGGAGAATTGCTGGGCGTCGACGAAGTCGCGCTTGACCGGGTCCTGCAGTTCGTCGCGCCAGTCCAGCCTGATCGCGCCGGGGATGTGGCTGACGTCGTAGGCGCTGGTGTCCTCGTCGACCTCGACGAAGACCACGTTCGCGGCGTCGAGATTGCTCTCAGCCCAGTCGGGGGAGACCAGGACGTCGGAGCGTGCCATGGCGGGGATTCCTTTCGATTACCTTCGGTTGAGCCGGGGTCGGCGGGTCAGGCGGGATGCGGTCCGTGGCGCAAGCGCGCGACCAGCGGGTAGAGCTGGCAGCCCAGGCAGATGCCGAAGGCCGCGTTCAGGAACGCGGCCACCAGCGCGGCCGTGGTGGCCACGACGCCCACCAGAAAGGCGCCGGCGGCGAATCCGGCGACAGCGACGACCGCGAAGACCAGCCCGACGAGTTGGGCGAACTTCAGCGGCGCCACCGGCTCGCGCTCCTTGACGGGTCCCAGCCGGGGCGCGACCAACTTGGCGAACACTCGCCCGTATGGGTGGCGGCGCGGGCCGCCGACGGCGCCGATGGCGAAGATCACGGCCTGCACGCCCAGAATGGCCGCGGCCGCCGGCGGGCTGGCTGCTGAGACCAGCAGCGCGGCCACCAGCACGGCGGTCGTCACCCAGGCGGCGAACCTTGGGCCACGCACGTCGACCACGTCCGGGTTGGCGGTGATGATGCTGCTGTTCGACATGAAATTGCTCCTTGGATACGCCTATTGCACGAAAAAGGGTGGGGAGGCATGCCACGGTGAGACTCCGAGGCTGCTCCGAGTGCTACGCAGAGGGGCGCGGCTACTCAGCAGCTACAGCAACAGCGACAACCCGCGACGCGGCACAGATCGACTGCGCGGCGCTTGGTGAGCGTGGGCTCAAGGCGGGCTGACACGCCGACGAGCATACCCAATGACACCGTCGTCAAGCCAACAGAGGTTCCAACGCGGACCGCAGGTCGGCCGCCTTCGGCACTCCGGACGCCCGGTACCGCTGTCGCCCGTCGACATCGAAGATCAAAGTGGTCGGCAGCGACAGGACCGAAAATCGCCGCGCGGCAGCCGGATTCGCGTCGAGGTCGACCTCGATGTGGGCCACGTCGCCCAGGTCCTGACAGACCTGTCCAACGACCCGGCGAACCCGGTCACAGGGTCCGCACCACGGTGCGCCGAAATGCACGACCGTCGGCCCGCTGCCGGACAGTGCCAGTTCCGCGGCACCCGCGCCCTGGGCCGGCTCCGACCGGACCTCCCGGATAGCTCCCGACCGGCGGGTCAACCACCACCCGGCAAGTGTTGCGGCGATAACGGCCCCGACGATCGCAGCGATGACGGTGGTCATCTGCGCCACTCTCCCCCGCAAGCGGGTGGTGCCCCCACTGCATCGTCGTCGGCGTGGCTCATGATTGCTTAAACCCTTCCAGGGTGACCGTTACTCCCTGGGTGATGCCCTCGATGATGACGTCGGATCCGCGTGCCCCCTCGGAGGTCGGCGCGACTCCGAACGGAAGCCTCTGATTGGGCAATCTGAGGCTGAAAGCGTGCAGCACCGCGTTCCGCTTGTCGTCCGGAACGGGCTGGTTGGCGGTGTCCGGTCCGGTGAGGACGCCGGTGGGCGTGAACACCAGCGTCGCCTGGTCCTCGGGGGCGATGGAAAGGTCGACCGAGATGCTCACCCGATGGTCGAAGTCCGCCGACTTCGGGGTGCCGCTGAACACCAGCCCATGGCTGTCGGAGATCCCGGATTCGGTGGTGCCGCCGGTGGCATCGTTGGTTTCCCGCGTTGGCGCCTCGATCATCAGGTCGCTCATGCCCATGTACCGCCCCAGGTGCATCGAGTCGATGATGATCCGGCTTTCCAGCTTGCCCACCGGCAGCTTGGCGTCGGGCCTGATCAGCCACGACGCGTAGGTCAGGTCGACCGAATGCATGGTGGCCTCGAGGGTGGCCGTACCGACCTCCGCGTGATCGACCGCGGTGGCCTTGATCTCCAGCTCTTTGTAGTGGTCGCGCATCGCCTGCGGGATGAACGGGAAGGCCAGGATCGCGACGAAGGGGTCGGACCCGAGATTCGCCGCTTTGCGGACGTTCGACGACAGCCGATATTCGGCATAGATGCTGGTCCCGTAGTCGACGCCGATGGCGCCCAAGGCGAGCACGGCCGCGGCGATCGCAACCGCCGCCACCGCAATCAGCACCTTTCGCACGCGCATATTGTGGCGCAAACTGGTGCAACCGGCCCGTCCGGTCCCCGTCGTGGCCAGAGTCACACTGCCGTTACATGGAGCCAACGGCCAGGTAGCACGTTATCGTTAGATGTCCTGGCAACTAACGCGCGGGGGCGTTACGAATTGGGAGATGCCTTTCCCACGAGCTGGAGGGGGGCCTTATTTGGATCTTTTACTGCTGACCTCGGAGTTGCACCCCGACCCGGTCTTGTCGTCGTTGTCGCTGCTTTCCCACACCGTCCGGACGGCGCCTCCTGAACCGTCGTCGCTGCTGGAGGCCGGAACCGCGGATGCCGTCATTGTCGATGCGCGCACCGACCTGTCGTCCGCGCGGGGTCTTTGCCGTCTGCTGAGCACGGCCGGGCGGTCCGTCCCCGTGCTGGCGGTGGTGAGCGAGGGCGGCTTGGTGGCGGTCAGCGCCGACTGGGGGCTCGACGAGATTCTGCTGCCCGGCACGGGGCCCGCCGAGATCGACGCGCGGCTACGGCTGGTGGTCGGCCGTCGTGGCGGGCTGGCGGACCAGGAAAGCGCCGGCAAGGTAAGCCTCGGTGAGCTGGTGATCGACGAGGGCACCTACACCGCGAGACTGCGCGGCCGCCCCCTCGACCTCACCTACAAAGAGTTCGAGCTGCTGAAGTATCTGGCCCAGCATGCCGGCCGGGTGTTCACTCGCGCGCAGCTGTTGCACGAAGTGTGGGGATATGACTTTTTCGGGGGCACCCGCACCGTCGATGTGCACGTCCGTCGACTGCGGGCCAAACTAGGCCCCGAATACGAGGCGTTGATCGGCACGGTGCGCAACGTCGGTTACAAGGCCGTCCGACCGGCGCGTGGTCGAGCGCCGATCGCCGAGCCCGAGGGCGTCGACGGCGCCGACGTTGTCGACGGCGCCGAGGCCGAGGGCTTACCGGATCCCTTGGTCGATCCGTTGCGCAGTCAGTGACCTCGCCCGAGTGGCGCTCGGCACTGACCGCCGAAGAGCAGCGGCAGGTGCGCGAACTGGTCACGGCGGCAACGGAATTCGACGGCGTAGCGCCCGTGGGTGAACAGGTCCTGCGCGAACTGGGGCAGGGCCGCACCGAACACCTGCTGGTGGCCCGCGCCCAGCCGGGCGGAACGGGGGACAGGGTCGCCGGCTACCTCAATCTCAGCCCGCCACGCGACGGGGCGGCGGGGATGGCCGAACTCGTGGTGCATCCGCGGGATCGCCGACGCGGGATCGGCGCGGCGATGGCACGGGCGGCGGCGGCCAAGACCGCCGGACGGAATCTGTACTGGGCGCACGGCACCCTAGGACCCGCCCGCGCGACCGCTGCGTCGCTCGGTCTGGTCCCGGTCCGTGAACTCCTGCAGATGCGACGGTCGCTGCGTAATGTTCTCGAGCCGTCGTCCCCGAACCTTGGGGTACAGATCCGCACCTACGCGGGCGCGCCTGACGACGCCGAACTGCTGCGGGTCAACAACGCCGCGTTCGCCAATCACCCCGAGCAGAGTGGGTGGACCGAAGCCGAGCTGGTGGAGCGGCGTCGGGAGCCGTGGTTTGACCCGTCGGGCTTGTTTCTGGCGTTTGACGCCTCAAGCGATCGGCCGGGCACGCTACTGGGTTTCCACTGGACCAAAGTGCACCTCGATCAGCCGGGCCTGGGGGAGGTCTACGTCGTGGGCGTCGACCCGTCGGCACAGGGCCGTGGCCTGGGGCAGTTGTTGACGGCCGTGGGTATCGCCTCGCTGGCGCGCCGACTGACCGGATCCGCCGAGCCGTTCGTGATGCTCTACGTGGAGGCGGACAACATCGCCGGCGTGCGGACCTACCAAAGCTTGGGTTTCACCACCCATAGCGTCGACACCGCGTACGCGTCACCGGCCACCGCCGGGTGACCCCGGGGTGGGGCCGCGTCGGCGCATACTTTCCGCCTGACTTGGCAACCTCCCTTGAGGGGATGACCGCCGGCGCTGGCATGCGTCCGGGTCTGTCAGGAAGCGAGATAGGTGAGGCTCGTCGGGGAGGGTAGGGCGCTGGCCCCAAAGGCGTTAATAGCCTGCGGCGGCAAGGACCACCTGACGGCCGAGGGGTCGACTGCCCAACAGAACGCGATGTTGCTGTTCAACCAGGCGTGGGGCAAGTTCTGCCCGGGCAAAGGTGTCTCGTACACGCCCACCGGTGCGGTCAAGTCTTTCCTGGCCATGGCCGCCGGCAACGGGCAGACCGCCCTCTCCTCGGCCGGCTACGTTCCGCTGCCCGATAATGTCAAGGAGCGACTGGTTAGGGCCATCGATGCAATGCAGTGAAGCGATAATGGAGACCAGACGTGGCGGGCACCGGCCGGGCTCTTACCCTCCGGTTGTGGGGCGCCCCTCGAGGCCTCATTCTGGTCATCGGACCGTCAGGCATGGGGATCACGCTGATTGCGGACATCGTTGACACCAAGAATTCGTAGGCAGGAGCAATTAAGTGGCCAAGCGCTTGGACCTTAAAAGCGTCAACATCTTCTACGGGTCGTTCAAGGCGGTCGCGGACGTGACGCTGTCCATTCTGCCCCGCAGCGTGACCGCGTTCATTGGCTCGTCGGGCTGCGGCAAGACGACCGTCCTGCGCACGCTGAACCGGATGCATGAGGTGGTCCCCGGCGGCCGGGTCACGGGCAGCGTGCTGCTGGACGACGAAGACATCTATGGCCCGGGTGTCGACCCGGTCGGTGTGCGGCGGGTGGTCGGTATGGTGTTCCAGCGGCCAAATCCGTTCCCCGCCATGTCGATTCGTGACAATGTGGTGGCCGGGCTGAAGCTGCAGGGAATGCGCAATCGCAAGCTGCTGGACGAGACGGCCGAGTACGCGTTGCGCGGTGCCAACCTGTGGGATGAGGTCAAGGACCGGCTGGACAAGCCCGGAGGCGGATTGTCGGGGGGCCAGCAGCAGCGCCTGTGCATCGCACGCGCCATCGCCGTGCAACCCGATGTGTTGCTCATGGACGAACCGTGCTCTGCGCTAGACCCGATCTCGACGATGGCCATCGAAGACCTGATCAGTGAACTAAAACAGGACTACACCATCGTCATCGTTACCCACAATATGCAGCAGGCCGCCCGGGTCAGCGATTACACGGCGTTTTTCAACCTGGAAGCAACAGGAAAGCCCGGCCGGCTCATCGAGATCGACGACACCGAGAAGATCTTCTCCAACCCCACCCAGAAATCCACCGAGGACTACATCTCCGGCCGCTTCGGCTAGCCCGCGCCTAACGCGACGTGAATTTGGTGTCGTCGTCGGGCAGGCTGCCGGTCGCCTGGAAAATAACGCGTCTCGCCACTTCGACGGCGTGGTCGGCGAAGCGCTCGTAGAAGCGGCCCAACAGTGTCACGTCCACGGCGGCCGCCACCCCGTGCTTCCATTCCCGGTCCATCAGCACCGAGAACAAGTGCCGGTGCAGATCGTCCATGGCGTCGTCTTCTTCGCGGATCCGGGCTGCCTTCTCCGGGTCGCGGGACAGCACGACCTCTTGCGCGCTGTTACCCAATTCAACTGCCAGCCGGCCCATTTCGGCGAAATAGCCGTTGACCTCTTCGGGCAACGCGTGCTGGGGATGCCGTCGGCGCGCGATCTTGGCGACATGCAGGGCCAGCGCGCCCATCCGGTCGATGTCGGCAACCATCTGGATGGCGCTCACGATTGACCTGAGATCACCGGCTACCGGCGCCTGTAACGCCAGCAGCACGAAGGCGCTCTCTTCGGCTTGGGCGCTCAGTGTCGCAATCTTTTCGTGGTCGGAGATCACCTGTTCGGCCAGCACCAGATCGGCCTGCAGCAAGGCTTGTGTTGCCCGCTCCATGGCGATCCCTGCCAGCCCGCACATCTCGCCGAGCAGCTTGGACAACTCCGAGAGCTGCTCGTGGTAGGCGGTCCGCATATCGCCAAGCCTAACGCTCTCCGCGCCGAAAAGGCGCGCTGGCGGCGAAAGTTGGTTACGCGCAGGTGGTGTTGGCGGCGTTGGTGACCGTCAGGTCCTCGGGCAGCTTGGCGGGCGCGCTGCCGGACCCGCGTTCGATCTGCATGCTGATCGACGAGCCACTGGGTGGGGGAGACGCCACCGAGTTGAAGTCCGGGCCGAGCACCACCTGGACGACCTGCCCGTAGCCGGAGACCCGCTGCACCTTCGGGCTGGCGAACGAGGACGCCACCGTGGCCGCCGCCTGCTCGTTGCCCGGGGAAAACAACACCGTCGTCGTGCTCACCGAACTCGGATAATCGTCCGGCGTCATCACATTGAACCCGTTGCGCTTGAGTTGGCTCGTCGCGCTCGCCGCCAGACCGCTCTGTGTCGTCGCGTTGGACACCCGCACCATGACATCGCTCGGCGAGGTCGTCGTGACCTGCTCGTGTTGGGCCTCGGGGGCCGCGGTCGGAGGGGGTGTCTTCTTGGTGGTGGGTGCTTTCGTCGGGCCCGAGGTGGGGTTAGTTCCCAGACTCTGCGCGTTCTGGTCGTTTTCCTCCGGCAGCGGGTCGTCGTTGATGATTGCGTCGAAGAGTGCCCGCATGTCGTCCATACGCGGCGGCTCGTCGCCGTTCTGGTCGGTTATGCCCGTCGGCACGGTGACAAACGTCATGTGCCCGGCCGCCATGCCCTGCAACGACTGACCGAGCTGGACCAGGTCCTTGGTTTTGACGTTGTCGACGTAGGTGTCGTTGATGAACATGTTGACGACGTTGTTGAGCTTGTTGAGGTCCATCAAGGTGTCCTCGGAGATCAACGAACGCAGCAGCGACGACAGGAACAGCTGCTGGCGCTTGATCCGGCCGTAGTCACCGTTGATTTCGGTGGTGACCTGGCGGGCCCGCACGTAGTTCAGCGCCGTGGGCCCGTCGAGGACCTGGCGTCCCGCGTGTTCGAGGACGGTGCCCAGTTCGTAGTCGTGCAGCGGGGTCTGGCTGCACACCTCGACGCCGCCCAGGGCGTCGACCATTTTCGCGAACCCGGCGAAGTCGACAGCGATGAAACGGTTGATGCTCAACCCGGACAGCTTCTGGATTTCCTTCACCAGACACTTCGGGCCGCCGAACGCGAAGGTCGAGTTCAGTTTGGTCTCCGTGTAGACGATCCGGGGGCTCCACGTCCCCTTCTTGCGGTCGTAGACGGGCCCGTACTTGCCGGTGTCGGGATCCCAGGCTTCGCATTGGATCGGGGTGATCGCCAGGTCGCGCGGGAAAGACACGGCGACCACGCGTTTGCGGTTGGCCGGGATGTTGACCAGCATCACGGTGTCCGACCGTTCTCCGTCGGCGTCGTCTGTGGTGCCGGCGCCCATGTTGGCGTTATCCCCGGCGCGCGAGTCGACCCCGACGATCAAGAAGTCTTCGTCGCCGTATTGCCCGGCCGGGTCGCGGATGTCGCCCGAGTGCGGGTCGAGGGCGCTGACGGTGTTGAGGCGGGCGTTCTTCGACGCGCTCCACTGCCATGCCCCGCCGGTCAGGGTCAGCGCCAGCACCGCAACCAGCGCTGCCACCGAGCGTCCGGCGAGCAGCATCGGGCGGCGGCGGTGTTGGGCGGTCCCCTCGCGGGTGGCAGGTGCCCCGGGAGCCTCGAAAGCAGATGCCCGGCGGTTGCGCCCCCGCAGCCCACGACGGCGCGCGGGCGGCGTCTGGGCCGGTTCGGGTCGGGCCTCGTCTTCGGTGGGGTAATGGGCGGCCTCGAGGTCGGGAAGCTCCGAGACGAGGTCGAGGGGGTAGGCCACCACGTCGATCACCTGTGTGTCCTGCTCGTCGGCCGCTAAGTCCTGCGCATCGTCGGCGGGTTCGACGGCGGGGGCGACGTGGTGGTGGCGGGGTCGGTCGGAGGCCGGGGCGCCGATTTTGGCGATCAGGTCGGCGACGGTCAATGCGCCGTTGGCGTGACAGCCGGCTTCTTCTGCGTCGGCCTGTTCCGGCTCGACGGCGGGCTGGGCGGGCGTCGGTGCGAGCGGCTCGGCCTGCCATAGGTGAAGGTTGTGATCGGCCGGCGCCTCGGAGAACCGCTCCCACGGCGCGGCGCCCTTGGGTGGTGGGGTTGGCGTGGTGCGTTGGCCGTTACCGGCGCCGGGCGCGTCCCGACGGTCAGGAGTGGCGTCGTGCCCGCCGTCACTCATGTCCTACCGGCCTCCGAAGCTCTGATGCGGACGTCAGGTTCCGCGTGTGCATGTCAGCGCAGCGCTGCCCATCGCTCGCGCGGCGATTGTCCCGCTCGCGCGGGGGCCGAGTCGATCCCCCGTCAAAGCGCAATCCAGCAAGGTCCACATCGTACTGAGTTATCGACGCGGAAGCGATTTCGAGCGCGTTACGGTTCAGCCGCCGGAGTGCATGACGTCAGCTCCGAACGGGACCGTGCAGTCGTCGGGATCGGTCAGCCACCCGTCGGGCAGGGCTACCCGGGCCGGTGCACCCTGCCGCCCCCGTGGTCCGGTCGCCGCGTGCGGGAAGGGGACGGTGCGGTCCAACCCGTCGAGCAGCGAGTCAAGCTCATCGAGCGTTTTGACCATAGCCAGCTCTCGGCGCAGCTCTGATCCGGCGGGGAAACCGTGCAGGTACCAGGCGATGTGCTTGCGAATGTCGCGCATCCCCTTGTCTTCGCCGAAGTGCGCGGCCAGCAACTGGCCGTGCCGACGGACGATGTCGGATACCTCTCCGAGCGTGGGCGGGGCCGGAGGCGGGCTGCCGGTGAACGCGGCGGACAGCTCGGCGAACAGCCAGGGCCGGCCCAGGCAGCCACGGCCGATGACGACGCCGTCGCATCCGGTGCTGGCCATCATCGCCAACGCGTCGCTGGCATCGTAGATATCGCCGTTGCCCAGCACCGAGATGGTCCGCACCTGCTGCTTGAGCGCGGCGATCTGCTCCCAGTCGGCGGTGCCGGAGTAACGCTGCGCCGCCGTGCGGGCGTGCAGGGCGACCGCGGCGGCGCCTTCGGACTCGGCGATGCGGCCGGCATCCAGGTGCGTGTGGTGCTCGTCGTCGATGCCGGTGCGGAACTTGACGGTCACCGGTATCGGGGTGCCCTCGGTGGCGCGCACTGCCGCGGCCACGATCTGGCCGAACAGCCGGCGCTTGAACGGTAGCGCCGCCCCACCGCCGCGCTTGGTGACCTTGGGCACCGGGCAGCCGAAATTCATGTCGATGTGGTCGGCCAGGTTCTCCTCGGCGATCATGCGCGCGGCCGCGTAGGTGGTTGCCGGGTCGACGGTGTAGAGCTGCAGCGACCGCGGCGACTCGTCCGGGGCGAACGTCGTCATGTGCATGGTGACCGGGTGCCGCTCGACAAGCGCGCGGGCGGTCACCATCTCGCAGACGTACAGTCCGCTGACCGTGCCGACCTTCGACCGCTCCAGGTCACGACACAGCGTCCGGAATGCGACGTTCGTCACACCGGCCATCGGAGCCAGCACAACGGGGCTGGCCAGCTCGATCGCGCCGATGCGCAACGCGCACTACCGCCCGCTCATCTTCAGCGTGCCCTTGGTGGTAAGCACCTTTTGTGCGGTGATCCGATCGGACATGCGGGCCTGCCGCGCGAGGTAGCGCTGCTTGGACGCGTCGAACCTGTCGCACTCGGCCTCGAGCTCTTCCATGAGCTTGGCGATGTCGTCGCGCATCCAGGCGGCCTCACCGGTGAAGTCCTCGCGCTCGAAGATGCGCCACTTCTTCAGCACCGGTTTGACGACCTCTTCGAGGTGGATCCGGATGTCGTACACGCCGCCGACGGCGATGATCACGGCCTTGCGGCGGAATTCGGGCACCAGGAATCCGGGCATCTTGAAGTGACGCAAGATCATGTGCAGTGACTTCATCGCCTGGTTGGGCGCAAGGTCGAACGCGGCCTCGCTGACGTCGCGGTAGAAGATCATGTGCAGGTTCTCGTCAGCCGAGATCTTGGCCATCAGCTGGTCGGCGACCCAGTCGTTGCAGGCCTTGCCGGTGTTGCGGTGCGAAACCCGGGTGGCCAGCTCCTGGAAGCTGACGTAGATGACCGAGTCGGTGACGCTGTCGGCGAAGTACTCGCCCTGGTGGTTCTGCCCCGGGCTGAAGCCCCGGTTGACCACCTCGAGCCGAAGTTTCTCCAGCTCGACCGGGTCGACGGAACGGGTCACCACCAGGTAGTCGCGCAGCGCGATGCCGTGCCGGTTCTCCTCGGCCGTCCAGCGGTTGACCCACTGGCCCCAGGCGCCGTCCATGCCCATGTTCATCGCGATCTCGCGGTGATACGAGGGCAGGTTGTCCTCGGTGACCAGGTTCTGCACCATCGCCACCTGGGCGACGTCGGAGAGCTTGCTCTCTTCGGGGTCCCAATCCTGGCCCCCGAGCGCGTAGAAGTTCTTGCCGTCCGACCACGGGATGTAGTCGTGCGGGTTCCATGGCTTGTGCACACTCATGTGCCGGTTGAGGTTCTTCTCGACAACCGGTTCGAGTTCGTGCAACAGCTGTAGGTCGGTCAGCTGGGCTGACATGGGGCCTCCGGTTATCTGTGTCCGTGGGTAGCACTCAACAATATCTGTGTCTACCAGTAGCATCAAGTTGCCGCCCCGCGTCGCATGCGGCAATTTGCGGTATCGCGAGACGCCCTCGTTCAGCGGCTTGCCGCGAAGGGTTCGGATGAAACCCGCTACTCCGTTTTCCCCAGCTCGACGGACGGGACATAGGGGGCGGCGGTGGTGGACAGCATCCCGACGCAGTAGTCGATGAACTGCTTGCGCGTGGCCCCGAGTTGTCCGTTGAGGTAGGCGGTGAACAAACTCGACAGGCCGCCGACCAGGCTGGTTGCGAGCATTTTCTGCAGCGCCGGATCGCCGATGCGGGACAATTTGCGCTGCAGCAGATCGATGAAGTTGGGCATCCACTCGGCACCCGACCGGGTCAGTATCGGCTCCACCGCGGGCGCCAGCAGCAGCACGCGCCCGCGCACCGGATCGTCGACCATCAGCTCGACGAACTGTTCGACGGCTTCCCGCGGGGTCTTCGCCGAGGTAAGGGCATTCATCGCCCGGGTGCAGACGTCGTTGTAAACGGCCCGCACGAATTCGTCGCGGTCGGAAAAGCTCTCGTAGAAGTAGCGTTCGGTCAGCGCCGCCTTGCGGCATACCGCACGGACGGTCAGCGCCGGCCCGCGGTCGCTGCCGAGTAGCTGCACGCCGGCGGCGATGAGATTGTCGCGGCGAAGGGCGAGGCGGCTCTCCAGCGGTACGCCGGTCCAACGGCTGCGTCGTTGACCGGTGGGCACATCGCTCCTAAGCTGAATCTGACAACGCACGTAGTCAGATCTGTTCGATGTAAACAGGGATCCAATAGTGACTCAAAATACGTCCGCTGTCTGCCCGCTGACCAGCGACCAAGCGCGCAGCGATTCGACCGCCGCCGTCGGGGACGAGACCGGCGACGGCGCGTCCAGCGGTTGCCCGGTGGGACCGCTGGGTTATCAGGCGCCGCCGGTGCCACTCGGACCGGATTCCCTGACCTGGCGGTATTTCGGGGATTGGCGCGGCATGCTGCAGGGCCCGTGGGCGGGCTCGATGCAGAACATGCACCCGCAGCTGGGCGCGGCGGTGATCGACCACTCGACGTTCTTCATTGAGCGCTGGCAGCGCCTGCTGCGCTCGCTGTACCCGATCGGCGGAGTGGTTTTCGACGGCGACCGCGCCCCGGTCACGGGCGCCGAGGTGCGCGACTACCACACCGATATCAAGGGCGTCGACGAACAGGGCCGCCGATACCATGCGCTGAACCCTGACGTCTTCTACTGGGCGCACGCCACCTTCTTTGTCGGCACCATCATTGTGGCCGAGCGGTTCTGTGGCGGGCTGACCGAAGCGCAGAAGCGCCAACTGTTCGACGAGCACGTCAAGTGGTATCGCGTGTACGGCATGAGCATGCGTCCGGTCCCGGCATCCTGGGAGGATTTTCAGGTCTACTGGGACCACATGTGCCGCAACGTGCTGGAGAACAACGTCGCCGCACGCGCCGTGCTCGATCTCACCGAGCTACCGAAACCCCCCTTTGCGCAAAGGGTTCCGGATTGGCTGTGGGCCGCACAACGTAAGCTGGCCGCTCCGTTCTTCGTCTGGCTGACCGTCGGGCTTTACGATCCGCCCGTTCGCGAGCTGATGGGCTACACGTGGTCGCAGCGCGACGAGTGGTTGCACCGCCGCTTCGGGGACGTGGTTCGCCTGGTGTTCGCCTGCGTCCCAACACGATTCCGTAAGCACCCGCGGGCTCGCGCCGGCTTGGACCGTGCCGCCGGGCGCATTCCGGCCGGCACACCGCTGGTGCAGACGCCCGCGCGCAACCTGCCGCCCGTGGACGAGCGCGACGACCCGAAGCACTACTGCCCGGACGTCTCTTAAGCGACTGCGGGCGCCGCTCAGGCGTGGGTGTGAACGTGAACGCCCTCGAGGCCGGACTGGTGTACGTGGCTGTGGGTGTGCTCGGTCCCGTCGTCGTGGGCGTGTGAGTGTTCGTGCGTGACGTGCTCGTGCTGATGGGTGGTGTGTGCGTGGACATGAGTGTCTTGGCCGTGGTGGTGTTCGTGCGCATGCGGGGCGTCGTGGGTGTGTTCTTCTGCCATGGTTTTCTTCTCCCTACTGAAATGAGTTGTCGGTGTGTTGGTTTCGTTCAGCCGGCGCCCCTGCGTGCTCGGGGGGTAGCTGACGAAGATTCGGTGACCGCCTTCAGTTCGCCGTCGCCGCGGTGATGACGGGGAACCCCGGGGCCGGCATGCTCTGCGTTGCAGACGGCATCGATGACGAGCTGGCGCACGTGGTCGTTCTCCAGGCTGTAGAAGATCGTGGTCCCGTCACGGCGAGTGCGCACCAGACGCGCCATCCGCAGCTTGGCGAGGTGCTGGGAAACCGACGGCGCCGGCTTTCCGACGTGCTCGGCGAGTTCGTTGACCGACATCTCGCGCGTGGTCAGCGACCACAGCACCTGCACGCGGGTGGCATCGGCCAGCATCCGGAAAACTTCGACCACCAGGCTGGCCTGGTCGCCGGGAAGCCGACCTTCACGGCTATCTGCATGCATACGCAGATACTAACAAACAGATATCTCGGAGGGTAGTCCGGAGGGGCTCGCGACCCGGCCCTGTGGTATTAACTAGCTTGTCTATATTTTTGGCTTGGAGGGAACATGGCGCGCACCGATCGTGATCGCTGGGATCTCGCGACCAGCGTCGGCGCGACGGCGACCATGGTCGCCGCGCAGCGTGCGTTGTCGACCGACGAGAAATTGATCGACGACCCCTACGCCGCACCGTTGGTGCGTGCGGTGGGAATTGATGTCTATGTCAGGTTGGTGAACGGCGAAATCCCGGTGGGTGAGGAGTCCGAGTTCGATCCGGAACGGATGGCCCGGGGGATGGCCTGCCGTACCCGGTACTACGACCAGTTCTTCCTCGACGCCACGCGGGGTGGCGTCAGTCAGGCGGTCATTCTCGCGTCTGGGCTCGATGCTCGTGCCTACCGCCTGCCGTGGCCGGCCGGAACCGTCGTCTACGAGGTCGACCTGCCCGACGTCATCGACTTCAAGACCCTGACGCTCGGCGATCTGGGCGCCGAGCCGACGGCCGAGCGGCGCACCGTCGCCGTCGACCTGCGCGACGACTGGGCAACTGCGCTGCGTTCCGGGGGATTCGATGCGCAAGCTCCCACCGCGTGGAGCGCCGAGGGCTTGCTGGTGTATCTGCCGGACGCGGCCCAGGACGCGTTGTTCGACAACATCACCGCGTTGAGCGCCCCGGGTAGCCGCCTGGCTTTCGAGTTCGTGCCCGACACCGCCGTTTTCGCCGACGAGCGATGGCGCGCACACCATGACCGGATGGGTGAACTTGGATTCGAGATCGACTTCAACGACCTCGTTTATCACGGCCAGCGCAGCCACGTCGTCGACTACCTGACCCGTAAGGGCTGGGAGACGTCGTCCCATACGGTCGCGGAGCTGCACGCGGCGAACGGCTTCGTCTACCCCGACGACGACGTCGCGGCGGCGTTCGCCGACGTGACGTACACCAGCGCGGTGCTCCGCAACAAAGCGGGCTGACCGGTCGCGACTTACCGGCTGAGGAGGTCGTCCTTCAGCCGGCTGGTGAGCATCTCCTGGAACACGGTTTGTGCCGGTTCGTATAGATCCTGGAACGTCACCAAAACCGCGTTGCGATCGAATTCGGGGATCGCCCCCGTCGGCGTCCAGAAGCTGTCGATATCCAAGAGGAAGAACGGCCCTTGCTCAACGGGCAGGGTGCGGCGCAGGTGGTAGCTGGCGTCCAGCGCCTGGCCCATGCCCGGGCCGTAGCGCACGATCATCGACCTGCCCGGCTGCGCTTCGCGGTAGACGGCAGCGCCCTGCCACTCGGTCAGGGTGAGGCCGGCGGGTGCCATCTGTTGTGGCCCTAGCAGCGGTTGCGCGATCCAATTGGCCCACTCGACACGGCCATTGACGCCCACCGGAACGTGCACCTCCAAGACATAGCGCAGGCCGAGACGCTCCACCCCGACGATCGACGAGACCATTGAGCGAGCGTCTATGACCCGCATCACAACCTCGAGCAAGGCCTCGAAGTTGGTGTACGCGGTGGTCTCGATGGTGATCGCCTGGCTCTTCATGGACGCGGCCAGCGTGTTGTCGCGGTTGACATAACGAACGAAGCGCTCGGCCGTCGGCGTCGGGCTTCCGCCGGCGCCCATCCCCCAGGCCATGTCCTGGGCCTGCCGTTCGATCGGCAGATGGTCGGTGAGCAGGCGTCTGAGCTCCCCGCTCGATGTTTCGGTGAGGGAATCCGTTGCTGGGTGGCGGATTTCCATCGTTACCAGGGCTACGGGCGCCTTTGGGTAGGCCGCATCGACACTCATGTTTGCGAAGCATAGCCAAGCCGTCCGGCTGCCGAACTCCGGCACACCGAGCGCCCCTCAACTGGGCGCACGACGGTTCCGCCACCCATGCGGGACACCTTTGAGGTGTGACGAGCCGGCAAGCATCAGCCGAAGTAACTG
The DNA here is from genome assembly GCA_963785625.1 of uncultured Actinomycetota bacterium. Lineage (GTDB taxonomy): Bacteria > Actinomycetota > Actinomycetes > Mycobacteriales > Mycobacteriaceae > Mycobacterium. The sequence goes on from CAWAWC010000009.1 coordinate 220,583, forward strand.
TCAAGCATCAGCAGAAACAATGCGGGCCATGGCGGTGGGTAAAACAGCCTTGGGTGCCCCCACTAGGACTCGAACCTAGGACCTGCGGATTAAAAGTCCGTAGCTCTACCAACTGAGCTATAGGGGCGCGCGAAGATTTAGGATACTGGGTGCCAAACGACGCTCGTTTGAGGATTCGGCCGGTGGTGACCTAAGCTGGCTTGGCTCCCAACGTAACCATGTTGCGAGTACCCCGGAGAGATTCGGTTCTGGCCCCCTTCGTCTAGCGGCCTAGGACGCCGCCCTTTCAAGGCGGTAGCGCGGGTTCGAATCCCGTAGGGGGTACCTGTGACGCGGTGACGCGGAGCTGCAGCAAGGCCCTGTGGCGCAGTTGGTTAGCGCGCCGCCCTGTCACGGCGGAGGTCGCGGGTTCGAGTCCCGTCAGGGTCGCCAGCGCGGCGAGGCACTCGCTGCCTTCCGGCCAGGTAGCTCAGTCGGTATGAGCGTCCGCCTGAAAAGCGGAAGGTCGGCGGTTCGATCCCGCCCCTGGCCACCACGGTGCCTGCTCAGGTCACGGGTTTTTTGACTGCCGGAACGCGCGATCAGATCCGTCAATAGTGCTGCGCTTATCCGCCTTTTATCCGCAATCACGGTCAGCCTCCGAGCCCGTCGAGCGCATCCGCCACATGGATCAAGAAGTTTCGGCAATCCGCACGCCCACAAGTACGTGAGTAAGAGCAAGAGCGAGAATTGCCCACACAGATGAAAGGCGGGTGCTCATGGCCGTATCGCCCGCGAGCGTGGGCGCCGTCAGTAGGCGCCAATGACATCGACAGGCGCGCGCCGCACGGAGAAACTGCAGGCGATCCTCGCCGGCACGGAGCAACTCATGCTCGAGGAGGGTTATGGGTCGGTCACCTACCGAAGCGCGGCCGCGAGAGCCGGGGTAGCCGCAGGTCTGGTGCAGTACTACTTTCCGTCACTCGACGACCTTTTCGCCGCGGTCCTTCGCGGCGCCACTGACCGTGTCATCGACAGTCTGGAAGAAGCGAGCCGCGCGAAGCACCCGCTTCGGGCGATCTGGGCGTATGCCGGTAGTCGAAGCGGCACGGCGTTGCTGATGCAGTTCATGGCCCTGGCCACCCATCGGCCCGCCGTCGGCGCCGTCATCGGCGAGGGGGGTGAACGGGTCCGGCGTGCCCTGGTCGACGCGGTCTCCGCTCGCTGGTCGGCCTATGGGCTCGACGAGGACGGATTGCCGCCGCCGGCTTTGGTGTTCCTGCTGGGGTCCATCCCACGAATGATGCATTTGGAAGAGGCGTTGGGAACGTTCACCGGTCATGCCGAGACAGTGGCCTTGGTGGAGCGTTTCCTGGACCGGGTCGAACCCGAGGCCGTTGACGACTAGGTCGTCCTCGGATTCTGCCTCGTAAAACTTGCCCATTTCCTGCGGATATGGTGTTCTTGTACAATTCACCAAACTCCTTGGAGGTCGAGATGCCCGGTACCGCTCGTCCGATAACGCCTGCTTTTGGTCTCGAGATCACCGGACTCACCGCCGCCGAACTGGTGGGGCCGCGCGGCGCGGAGGAGGCTCAGCGTGCGCTAGACCGCTACGGCGTCGTCGTATATCACGAGGTCAATATCAGTGACGAGGACTTGCTCGCGCTGAGCCGGATGATGGGCACCTTGGTCGTCCAGCCGACCGGCGAGCATGCCTATCCCGAGATTCAGACGATCACGCTGGATCCAACCAAGACCAACGCTCTGCTTGCGTCGTTCCGGCAGGGCAACTTCCACTGGCACATCGATGGCGCCACCGACGAGCTTCCCCAAAAGGGAACGTTGCTGACCGCGCGCGAGGTCGATCCGGCCGGCGGTGACACCGAATTCGCCACCACGTATGCCGCCTACGAGGCACTGTCGGAGGCCGAGAAGGCCGAAATCGACACGCTAATGGTGGTGCATAGCTTCGCCCACGCGCAGTTGCTGGCCAATCCCGATGCCAGCGACAAGGAGCGGGCGGTGTGGGATCGTGTGCCCACCCGGGTGCACCCGCTGGTTTGGAAGCGGCGCAGCGGACGGACGTCGTTGCTGCTGGGTGCAACCGCCGCCGAGGTTGTGGGCTGGCCCGCCGACAAGGGCCGTGCGCTGCTGGACCGCCTGCAGGAGTGGTGCACCCAACCACAATTCACCCTGCGGCACACCTGGCGCCGGGGCGACCTCGTGATGTGGGATAACACCGGGATGTTGCACCGCGCATTGCCGTTCGAGCCCACGTCGGTGCGGTTGATGCACCGCACCACTTTGGTGGGGGAGGAGCCCGTCGCCGTCGCCTGACCGGCGCCCGTCCAAATCGAGGGTTGCTACTGCGTCTCGTCGGCCAATTGCCTCACCGCGGCCCGCAGCCGGTCGGCGAGTTCCGCATGCTCGCGCGGGTGCGTTCCGTTCAGCGTCTTGATCGGCACCGACAGCCTGATCGACTCAACCACGCGACATCCGGTGACTGCGAACGACTTTCGCGATTCGTCATGCGCCCAGGCACCGCCGTAAGGACTCAGCGAGGCGCCGACCACGGCGAGCGGTTTGCTCTTAAGCGCACCGTTTCCGTACGGCCGTGACAGCCAGTCGATGGCGTTTTTGAGCACGCCGGGGATGCTCGCGTTGTATTCCGGTGTGACGACCAGTACCGCGTCGGCGCGTGCGGCCTCGTGCCGCAGGGCGGTTACCGGCTCCGCGACGCCGTCGCAGTCGACATCCTCGTTGTAGAACGGCAGCTCGCCCAGCCGGTCGAACAGCTCCAAAGTCACCCCGTCGGGGGCGACTTGGGCAGCGAGTTCGGCCAGCTGCCGGTTGACCGACGCCGCGCGCAGGCTCCCCAGCAGGACCATCACCCGCGTCATGGCGTGCTGAACATGCCGCGATACCCGAACGCGGGGTGGCGCTGTGAGATGTCCGGGGTGTCAGCGTCAAACAGCCTCTGCCGCAAGGTTCCCGACCGGTATTCCTTTTGCATCAATCCCTTGGCCTGCAGCACCGGGACGACATGCTCGAAGAATTCGTCGTAGCTCTGCGGCATCAAGATGTTCATGATCTGCACGCCATCGACGCCCGCGGCCTGGTATTCGGTGAGGCGTGTGGCGATGGTCTCCGGAGAGCCGACGACCATCTGCGGTAGGGAAAGCGTGGTCAAGAAGTCGTGCACCGTTGGCTTGGAACCGGCGGGCCAGGCGTTGATCACAGACCGGAATGCGCCTTGGATCCCGGGGAGTTCGTCCACCAGATCTTCCAGCGGAGTCTTCGGGTCGTAACGCCCGAGGTCGGTGCCCGACAGACCGGCGAAGTAGGCGATCTGCCCTTCCTGGCTGCGGTACTCCTCGAGTTCCTGCCACTTGCGGTACGCCTCTTCGTCGGTCGAACCGACCACGAACATCAGGCCCTGCAAGAACAAGATGTCCCCGTCGCGCCGGCCGCGGCTTCGCGCCTTGGCGCGCACTTCGTTGATCTGTTGGTTGATCGTTTCCAGCGTGTAGGCCGATAGGAACATCAGTTCCGCATGCTGGCTGGCGAAGTCGAGGCCAGCCGGTGATCCGCCGGCTTGCGCGAGCACGGGTGTGCGTTGCGGCGAGGGCTCCATGAGGTTGAACCCCTCGACGCGGTAGCGCTCGCCCCGGTGGTGGATGTCGTGGATCTTCGTCGGGTCGGTGTAGACGCCGGACGGGTCGTCGACCACCGCGCCCTCGTCCCAGGAGCCTTCCCAGAGCTTGTAGACGACGTCGACGTATTCCTTGGCCCAGTTGTAGCGCTCGTCGTGAGACAGGTTGTCGGGCAGCCCGAAATTACGGAAGGCTCGTTCGTTGGCCGATGTGACGATGTTCCAGCCGACCCGCCCGTTACTCAGGTGGTCCAAGGTCGAGACCTGCCGGGCAAACATGAACGGGTGCTGGGAAATGACCGAACTGGTGTAGAGGAATCCGATGTCGGAGGTCTCGCGGGCGAGCGCCGGCATCAGCATGGTGCAGTCACCGATGGGGACGTTGACCGCCTGCTCGAAGACGATGTCGCGAGATCGGTTGAACTCGCCCTGAATTCCCAAAACATCGGTGAAGAAGAACGCGTCGATCTTGGCCGCTTCTGCTTTCTTGGCGAGATCGACCCACAGGCCGAAGTTCTTGTATTCGCGGTTGCGTGCCTGTGGATGGCGCCAGATGCCATGAAAGTTGTGACCGACCGAATCCATCACCAACAGGGTGAAGATCATCCGTTTCGTCATTGAGCGCGTTTCCTTCTTGCCGGGGCTTCAAAAGGTTTACGTAGGCGATGCCACCGCATGATTCAGCCTCAGCTGACGACGGCGGGCATCGAATCCCAGCCGCGCACCGTCGACGTGCGCGACCTGCGAGCATTGGCCAAGTCGATGTCCCACTTGGGGAATCGCTTGAGCACCTCTTCAAGCGCAACGCGGCCCTCGAGCCGCGCCAACGGTGCACCGAGGCAGAAGTGCGCACCGCGGCCGAACGTGAGGTGCCCACCCGGCCGACGATGAATGTTGAAGCGGTCAGGTTCGTCGAAGTGACGTTCGTCGCGATTCGCCGAGGCGAGCATCAGCAGCAGTGCGCTACCCGCGGACACGGTTTGCCCGTGAAACTCGATGTCTTCCGCGACCCACCGGGCGACGTGGGGTCCGGGAGGCTCGAAGCGCAGCAGTTCCTCGATCGCGGACGGGATCAACGCCGGATTGTCGACGAGATCCTGGCGCTGGTAGGGGTTTTCGCCGAGCACCTTGCCCATCCACCCGAACAACCGCCCCGTCGTCTCGACGCCGGCGCCGGCGATCACGGCCAAAAAGATCAGCAGCTCCTCGGTGGTCAGCCGTCGCGTCGCGCCAGTCTCGTCCTCGAACTCCACGCTGAGCAGCTCGGTGATCAGATCATCCGACGGGTTCTTCATGCGCCAGGCGAGGTAGTCGGCGAACATGTCGCCGTCGAAATAGTGGTCCTTCTTCACCGGCAGCGGTTCGCCCGGCTTGTTGCGCAGGACGCGATGCGCGTGCGCCCGCACGGTGGGCTGATCGGCGTCGGGTATCCCGACCAGCATGCCGATGGTGCGCATCGGCAGCTCGGCGCCGAGGTCTGTGACGAAGTCGAAGCGGTCCCCGCCGACGATCGGATCGAGGCACGCGACGCAGAATGCCCGCACCTTGTCTTCGATTTCACGAATCCTCTTGGGCATGAATGCCCGCGATACCAGCGCCCGATGGATGGTGTGCAGTGGTGGGTCCTCGTTGATGAACACGCCCGGAGGCATCACCGGGTCGGCCTTGACCACTTCCAGGATGTCGCCTTTGGCCGAGCTGAGCCGGTTGGACTCCCGCAGCGCCGCGTCGACGTCGGCGTAGCGGCTGAGTCCCCAGAAGTCGTGGCGCTCGTTGTAGTAGAGCGGTGCCTGATCCCGCAGTCGTTGGTAGGTCGGGTAGGGATCGACGTCGATCTCGACGTCCCACGGGTCGTAGTACAGCTCGCTCACTTACCCTCCTCGCCACAGCCTATACGAGCATATAGCACTCGCTATACGGTCGTACAGTACGGGCCGAAGTCGACTAGAACGAGTTCATCCGGGGCGCCATGCGTGCATACAGGCGAGGTCGGGTGGGAATATGTACGGAACTGTCGAAAAGTGAGGTGACCATGGCGGCATCGCCGCGCCGGGTGGGCGCAGAGACGTCCAAGACACGCGACGCCCTGCTGGATTGCGTCGAGACGATGATGCTGGAGGAGGGGTATGCCAGCGTGAGCTATCGCGCGCTGGCGGCAAAGGCCGGCGTGACGGCGAGCCTGGTCCAGTACTACTTTCCCTCGCTTGACGAGATCTTCCTCGCTGCGATCCGCCGGTATTCCGAGCGTAACCTCGAGCTTTTGCGCTCGGCGCTGGAAGAGCGAACGACCGACCCGCTGCATGCCATGTGGGAGTACAGCTGGAACGAGGCCACCGGCGCGCTGATCACCGAGTTCATGGCCCTCGGCAATCACCGGAAGTCCATCCGCTCCGAGATCGCCGGCGTCACGGAACGGATGAGGAAGCTGCAGGTCGAGGCGCTGAGCGAGGCGTTCGGTGCCGGCGCGCGACTCGACGGCGAGTTGTCCTTGAGCGCTGTGGTTTTGCTGATCACGGGTATTCCCAAGTTTCTGAATCTCGAAGAGGGCGTCGGAGTCAAGACCGCCCACACGGAGGTGGTGCGGGCGGTCGAGCGCTACCTCGACACCGTTGAGCCGGGTGGCGCCCGACGTAAACGCAGCGCCGCCAGGAAGACTCCCCGAACCCGTCGTTAGACCAATTGGCTCCGCCGAAGTTCCATGACACTTTGCGCCGCGGTTGTGCTATACATCTGCATAGCGACTGACGGAAGGTCGGCGCCCTGGGCGTAAGGGGACGGACCAAGTGAATCGGACGGCGGTGGTGACCGGCGGCGGGTCTGGTCTCGGCGAGGCCATTGCGGCGCAGCTGGGCCGCGACTGGCACCGGGTCGCCGTCTTGGACGTCAATGGTGAAAGCGCCGACAAGGTTGCCGCCGAGCTGCGTGCCAAAGGCGCCCAGGCCATGGCAGTGCAAGCGGATGTCAGCGAATCCGATTCTGTTCGAACGGCGTTCAGCACGGTCCGCGATGCGTTCGGGCCCGTCGAAATCCTGGTCACCAGCGCGGCGGTGGCCGGCTTCACCCGGTTCGACCAGATCGACCTGCAGGAATGGAACCGCTACCTAGCGATCAATCTCACCGGCACCTTCCTATGCATGCAAGCCGCACTGTCGGACATGGTCAGCGCGCAATGGGGACGCATCGTTACGATCTCGTCGGCGGCCGGCCAGAAGGGGGCGTCGCGGCAGGGCCACTATTCGGCGTCCAAGGGCGGGGTCATCGCGTTGACGAAATCGGTCGCACTGGACTACGCGGCTAAGGGAATCACCGTGAACACGTTGCCGCCGTTCGTCATTGACACCCCCATGCTGCGCGAGCAACAGCGAGCCAACAAACTTCCGCCGGCAGAGATGTTGACCAAAGCCATTCCGGCAGGGCGACTCGGGACGGGCGACGATGTCGCCGCACTGTGCGGGTTTCTCTGTTCGGATGCCGCCGGTTACATCACCGGGCAGGTGATCGGCGTCAACGGTGGCGCGGTGATCTAGCGATCAAAGGACCACAGCACGGAGGAACAGGTGAAAGTACGCGTCGACTCCAGTCGGTGCCAAGGGCACACCTTGTGCTCCATGATCGCTCCTGGGTTGTTCGTCCTCAACGATGATGACGGCCACGCCTCCGTCGTTGCCGAGGACGTGCTTCCGGAGCACCAAGGTCTGGCGCGCGAGGCTGCGCAATCCTGCCCGGAGCAGGCCATCCTGATCGAGGGGACGTTGCAATGACCGCACAGCACGGTACGCGTTACCACTTTGACCGACACAGCCCCGACTACCGGCAGAAGTTTGTCGACATCACCCACGAGATGCAGCAACGCTGTCCGATCGCCTGGACCGACACCTATGGTGGGCACTGGGTGGCTGCCGGTGGACATGAGGTGTTCGAACTGGCGCGCTGCCCGCACGTTTCAAACGACCACGATGTCACCGGTGCGCGCCGCGGTTACAAGGGGATTTCCATCCCGATCATGGTCGAGGCAGCAAACATCCGCGGCGGCATGCTGGAAATGGATGAACCGGAGCACCGCTATTACCGCAGTGCCCTGAACCCGTACTTGTCCCCGGCGGCCGTCAAGCGGTGGGAGCCCTTCGTTGATGAGCTGGTGCGGGCGTGTCTTGACGAGCGCATCGAGGATGGGCGCATCGACTTCGTGGACGACCTCGCCAACGTGGTGCCGGCGGTGCTCACCTTGGCGATGTTGGGTGTGCCGCTGAAGAAGTGGACCATCTACAACGAGCCGGCCCACGCGTCGGTGTATACACCGCCGGACTCACCAGACGCCGCCCGCGTGCGCGAGTTGTACATGGCGATGGGCATGGACCTCTATGCGAATCTCGTCGAGATTCGCGAAAACCCGCGGCCGGGGATGGTCGATGCGCTCGCCAGGCTTCGCATCGACGGGGAGCCCCCGCCCGACATTGAGCTGATCGGCATGCTCAACCTGCTCATCGGGGGCGGATTCGACACCACCACCGCTCTGACCGCGCATGCGTTGGAATGGCTTTCGGAGCATCCGGACGAACGCCAGCGACTGCGTAGAGATCGCGCGGCGCTGCTCGATCTCGCCACCGAAGAGTTCTTGCGCTTCTTCACACCGGCCCCGGGCGACGGGCGCACCATCTCCGACGGCATGGAACTTGGCGGGGTGACCCTGAAGGAAGGGGAGCGGCTATGGTTGTCCTGGGCGATGGCTAACCGGGACCCCAACCTCTTCCAGCATCCCGACGATGTCATCCTGGACCGAAAGGGTAATCGTCACTTCAGCTTCGGGCTGGGCGTCCATCGCTGCGCCGGTTCCAACGTCGCGCGCACGGTGTTCAAGTCGATGCTCACGGCGGTGCTCGATCGCCTGCCGGATTACCGTTGCGACCCCGCGGCGACCGTGCATTACGACAGTATCGGCGTCATTCAGGGGATGCGCCATCTGCCGGCGACCTTCACACCCGGCAAGCGGGTCGGAGCGGGACTGGATGAGACGCTGGACAAGCTGCAACGCATCTGCGACGAGCAGGGATTGGCGCGGCCGATCACGGAGTACAAAGAGACGGCGCGCATCACCGACTGACCGGACGTGCGCCTCCTCCGTAGACGACGTCGGCGTGCCCGGGATCCCAGCGATCGCGGAAGACCACGTCGGCGGTCGGACGCCGGCGAACCGGACCATAGCTTCCGCGCGGCCAGCCCACAACGATATGCCCCGCGAGGAACCACTCGTCGGGAATGCCGACCGCCTCGCGCAGTATTTGCTCCCCGCCGTAAGACGCCCAGCTTGTGAAGCACGCGCCCAGCCCTTGGGCGCGTGCCGCAAGAAAGAAGTTCTGCATCGCGGGGTAGATGGATCCACCCTGCAGATACTCCGAGGCGAACTCGTTCTTGAATGCCGTGAACAGCACCGAGGTGTATTCGCCCGCGCGGTCGTGTAACTCGTAGGTGGCGCGGTTATTGCGCGCGGCGCGGGTTTGATCATCGTCGGCGGGCCTGTTCATCCCGTAGATCGTTTCGATTGTCGCAAGGGAGATCTGGGCCGCCTGGGCGACGGCCGCGCGCTTTTCGGGTGCGCGGAGGACGATGAAACGCCACAGCTGTGCGTTGGCGCCGTTCGGCGCCCACGTCGCTGCCTCGAGGCAGCGATCGAGCGTCTCGTCGTCGATCGGTTCGCCGGTGAATCGGCGAATCGATCGGGCGGTGGACAGGACTTCCCAGATGTCATTGGTAGGACGCGCCATTCCATTGATGTACTCGACGCGCACCGAGATGTCGAGAGCCGCGAGGGCGAATTCTTGATCGATCGGTACTGCCCCAAGCCGGGATGTTGTACAGTCGTATTGCACTCGGCGGCGGGGCCAGGGGATAGGAAGTGATGCTGTGGACGACAGGTTCTCGATGGACGGGCGGGTGGCCGTCATCACCGGGGGCGGAACCGGCATCGGGCGGGCGTCAGCGATGGTGCTGGCAGAGCGCGGCGCTGATATCGTGCTCGCCGGCCGGCGACTCGAGCCGCTCGAATCCACCGCGCACGAGATCGAGGCGCTCGGGCGCCGAGCGGTAGCGGTACCGACCGACGTGACCAAGGCCGACCAGTGTCGATCGCTCGTCGAGGCGACGCTCGACGCGTTCGGCCGCCTCGACGTGCTGCTGAATAACGCCGGAGGCGGCGAGACGAAGCCACTGATGAAGTGGACCGACGAGGAGTGGCACCAGGTGTTGGACCTGAACCTTTCCAGCGCGTGGTACCTGTCGCGGGCCGCGGTCAAACCCATGATCGAACAAGGCAAAGGCGCGATCGTGAACATCTCCTCCGGCGCCAGCCTGTTGGCCATGCCCCAAGCGCCGGTGTACGCCGCCGCCAAAGCCGGGCTCAACAACCTGACTGGGTCGATGGCGGCGGCATGGACCCGCAAAGGCGTGCGGGTCAACTGCATCGCCTGCGGCGCCATCCGCACCCCTGGCCTGGAGGCCGACGCGCAGCGACATGGTTTCGACATCGACATGATCGGGCAGACCAACGCCTCGGGCCGCATCGCCGAGCCGGAGGAAATCGGCTACGGTGTCTTGTTTTTCGCCTCCGATGCCTCGAGTTACTGTTCCGGTCAGACCCTTTACATGCACGGTGGGCCCGGCCCCGCCGGGGTCTGACCGAAGCACTAATGGAGTTACAGATGAATGTCAGCCACCTCGGACTACGAGTCCGCGACCTCGACCGGGCCAAGCGCTTCTATGAGGCCCTCGGCTTCACGGAGGCCAAACGGTTGACGGTTCCCGACGCAGTCGCGGGCGGCCTGCTTGGGCTGACGCCTCCGATCGGCTTCGAAGCGGTCTATATGTGCAATGACGGCTTCGTCTTGCAGTTGCTCACCTTCGCCGGCTACCCGGCGCCCGACGAACCGGAGCGCACCATGGTCGGTGCCGGTCTCACGCATTTGTCGATTGCCGTCGACGACCTGGCCGCGACGCAAGCTGCGGTCAAGGCCGCCTGCGGAACGGTAGTCGCCGACCCCGGCGGGGGATTCGCGTGCATGGTGCGCGACCCGGAAGGGCAATTGATCGAGCTGATCCACTCGAGTGTTCGACCCGTGCCGCCGGCATGACCGCTCCTCAGCCCGAATCCGGTTGATCAGCAGCGAAGTTCGTCGATCATTGCTGCGCACCGGTCGAGATACGACAGTGTCGTCGACGGATTGTGTGGGTCGCGCCGGCCTCCGCCCACTACCGCACGTGTGAAACCAAGGTCGCGGTAGGTCGCCAGCGTCTCCAGCGAAGGTTCGCCCCACGCCATGATCGTCAGATCCATGGTCGCGGGATCGCGGCCGGCATTGTCGGCCATCCGGCGGAAGTCGGCTACAGTGTGCGCCACGTTCCTGAAGGCCGCGTCGCCGGGCAGCCAGCCATCGGCCCAGGCCAGGCAGTCACGGGTCGCCCTGGGGCCGGTGACGGCAGCCAGCAGCGGCGGCCGAGGTCGCTGATGCGGCTTTGGGTACGACCACACCGGGTCGAAGTCATAGAACTCCCCGTGGTATTCCGGTTCGTCGTCGGTCCACAGCCGGTCGAGTGCCGCGACCATGTCGGCTAGCGCCCGGTAGCGGTCGGACCAGTCGATCGATCCGGACAACTCCAACTCCGCACGGAACCCCACGCCCACCCCGAGCAGAAGTCGTCCCGTGCTCATCTGGTCGAGTGTGGCGACTTCCTTTGCGAAGGTGAACAACTCCCTTTCCAGCGGCAGCGCGACGGCCGTGCCGACGCGGAGATGGGTCGTCGCTTGAGCCGCCGCCAGCAGCGACAGGAACGGGTCAAAGATGCGCTTCTGCGCGCCGAGCAGGCCGGCGGGAAAGTGATTCTTGGCCGAAACCGGTATTTGCGGGTGCTCACCGACCCAGATCGACTCGAAGCCACGCGATTCGAGCTCCGGCCCAAGCGCTCCGGTGGCAATGTCTCGGGGGGTGTTCAGGGAGACGAATCCGAGGTCCATCGACACTCCTTAGGCCGGACGCGGTGCTGTACGATCGTACTGCACGTTCAATCGGGCGGCGATGCAGGGACATAGGAGGAGGATGCACGTTTTGGACAAGAGCCGACTCTCCTACGACCCGTACAACGTCGAGATCGATATCGACCCGTATCCGACGTATAAGCGCCTCCGCGATGAGGCGCCCCTCTACTACAACGAGGACTTCGACTTTTGGGGGTTGAGCCGCTTCGTCGACGTGGAGGCCGCCCTTCGCGACGTCGAAAACCTGAGCTCGGCCAAGGGCGACATCCTCGAGGTGGTCAAGGCCGAGCCCGTCATGCCGCTCGGTGTATTCATCAATGAGGATCCTCCACTGCACACCGTGCATCGGCTGCTGGTGTCTCGCGCGTTCACGCCCAAGAAGATGAAGGCCATTGAGGGCCGGGTGCGCGCGTTCTGTGCTGCTTGTTTGGATCCGCTGACTCACGGCGATAGCTTCGACTTCACGCTGGACCTCGGGGCCGAGATGCCGATGCGCGTGGTCGGCATGCTGGTGGGTATTCCCGACTCCCTGCAGCGGACCGTGCGGAAAGTCGCGGGCCGCAGGCTGCGTAACAAGCCCGGCGAGCCGCTGCCGGTAAGCAAGGATAACTACTTCAACGGCAACATGTTCCGGGAGTATGTCGAGTGGCGGGAACAAAATCCGTCCGACGATCTCGTCACCGAGCTTCTACACGTAGAATTCGAGGACGTCTCCGGCGCTGTGCGCCGGTTGAGCGCCGACGAGCTGCTGGTCTTCCTCGGCGTCATCGCGAACGCCGGGACCGAAACGGTGGGAAGGCTTTTCGGTTGGCTGGGCAAAGTGCTCGGCGAGCACCCCGACCAAAGACGTGAACTGGCCGAGGACCCGTCGCTGATTCCGGGCGCGGTCGAGGAAGTCCTGCGATTCGAACCGCCGGTTCACCATATCGCCCGTTATGTGGCCAAAGATGTTGAGTTCCATGGTCAAACAGTTCGCACCGGCAATGCGCTCCTACTCATGGCCGGCGCGGCCAATCGGGACGAGCGGAAATTCGACGTTCCCGGCCGTTTCGACATTCACCGCAATGCCAGTCATCTGTCCTTCGGCCGCGGGGCGCACTTCTGCCTGGGGGCGTCGCTGGCCCGCCTCGAGGGCCGCGTCGCTCTCGAGGAGATCCTCAAACGCTGGCCCGACTGGACAATTGATATCGAGAACGCGGTGCGGGCGCCGACGGCAACCGTGCGCGGCTGGGACAGCATGCCGGCCATCCTCGGTTAGCTAATCGGAGTTGTGACGCCGCCCGACCGGCACATTGAGGCGGCTGTCGGGACCGGGCACATCGGCAAACTTCACTGCCCACGCCGGCTTCCCGTGCTGGACCACCCAGCATGCCCCGGTGGTCTCACCGGGCGACTTGGCAGCGTTCACGACCGCATCGGCGATCGCCTCCGGCTCCATCACGGGCACACCGATGCGTTCCACCAGCGGACGTCTGTCACCGAGCGCGCCGGTTTCGGTGATTCCCGGGCAGATGGTGTGGACCGCGATCCCCTCGGGCGCGAGGTTGGGCGCGATGGCACGCATGAAGCCGACCACGGCGTGTTTGCCAAGCGAGTAGACGGGGTCTGGGTGCCAGGGCAGAATGCCGGCCAATGAGGCGTTCGCGAGGATCGCGCCGTCGCCACCGTCGTGACGAGTCCGCATGGTCCGGACCGCCGCACGGGCGCCAAAGACGACACCGTCAAGGTTCACGCTCAAAGACCTGCGGTAGTCGGCCAGGTCGAGCGACCCGATGTCACCGGACCAATGAATCGTGATGCCGGCATTGAGGAACGCAAGATCCACGCTGCCCAGTTGTCGGAAGCACGCCGCGAACGCGTCGTCGACCAGCCCGGGGTCGGAAACGTCACACTGCAACGCCAATCCGTCAAGCGACGTGGCGACCGTACAAGCGGCATCCCCATCGATGTCGACGACACAGACTCGCATGCCTTCGGCCGCGAGCCGTTCGGCGGTCGCCCGGCCGATACCCGAACCTCCGCCGGTCACGAGCGCGACTCGCCCGTCGAGCTTCATCGGGTAGCCGCCGAGCGCTTCGGTCGGTCGGTCACCACCGATCGACCGGTTCACTTTCCAAGCGCAATGGGCGGATGTAGGACGCGTCGGTGCGGTCCCACTTCCCTTTGATGAAGCCCTTGACTGCGCCGGATGTCAGGACAGACGAGTCTCCACTCATCATCCACTCGACGGTGCAGCGCCGTAACGCGATCTTCCAGACGCCGTCGCGGCGCTCGAGCCGGTCGAGGTAGCGCCCTCCCATCAGGGACACGACCTTGCCGCCCTTGGCCCGCATAGCGCCGATGACGTAGCTCTCCGCGTGCGCTTCGTCGCCGTTGATCTCGCAGGTGTGGGTCGTGATGTTGTGCAGGTGGTCTTCGAACACCTGGCTGTGGACCTGGTTGGCCCACTCGCCGTACTCGGGACCGAATTTGACCACCGGGCCGTGCTCATCCACCCCGTCCTCGAAGTAGACACTCCCCATCAGCTCGGCGTCGTGCCGATCATGCCCGCGCGCCTGGTTCATGACGCAATCGAGGATCGCCGTCCGGTCCTCAAGGTATTGCAGGCGCTTCTGCAGCTGTTCGAGGTCGGCAGGGTTCGTCATTGACATTGTCCTTCCAGCGACACGTTGGACCCATTGGTTGTACAACTGTATAGCACATCCGGAAGGAGCGAGAGCTATACATGCGTATAGCATGTGAGCGGAGTGCGGTGGAAGCGAACAGAAAGGGCGCACATGTCGGACAGCAGGCAGGTCGCCGTTGTTACCGGGGCCAGTCGCGGCGCCGGAGCGGGAATCGCACATGCACTGGGAAGCCATGGCTGCACGGTGTATGTGACGGGCCGCACCGAGCACGCAGGCGAGTCCGTGTTGGCCGGCACGATTCGCGAGACAGCTGAACGTGTGACGGCAGCCGGCGGTCAGGGAATTGCGGTGCGGGTCGACCACGCGGACGACGATCAGGTAAAGGCCTTGTTCGAACGGATCCGGCGCGAGCAGGGACGGATCGACATCCTGGTCAACAACGCCGCGATCATCCGCGACGAGATGATGGGGCGTACGAAATTCTGGGAGGAACCACTCAGTGTCATCGACACGCTTAACGTCGGACTTCGTAGCAGCTACGTCGCTACGGTCTATGCGGCGCCGTTGATGCTCCCCCAAGATAAAGGCCTCGTCGTCTTCACATCCTCGTCCGGCGCCGTCCACTACGCCTTCGGCCCGGCCTACGGCGTACCGAAGGCGGGTACGGACAAGATGGCCGCCGACATGGCAGTGGACTTCAAAGACGCCGGAGTCGCGACTGTCTCGATATGGATGGGGTCGTTGCTGACCGATAGGGTCCGCAAGATCATCGCGAGTAACCCCGAGAAGTTCGGTCATATCCTGGACAGCGCAGAAACCCCGGAACTGACCGGCCATGTCATTTGGGGCTTGTACAACGATCCCGATCTCATGCAGGTCAGCGGACAGACACTCATCGGCGCTGAGTTGGCGGTGAAGTATGGGATCACGGACGAAGGCGGCCGCCAGCCACCTTCTTATCGCGACCTTTACGACGTCCATCCGCATCAGCAGTACCCGTACCTCATGCGGTAGCCGCGGGGAATAGATGTGCAAAGTCGACTCTGCCGGAGACCTAGAAGTGCGTCTCCCGTGGCCGGCACCGCAACAGTCGTCAACAGTGACCGGCCGGCGGCTCATCGAAAGCTCTTGAATCCAATCCGCGACCCAGAGGCTAGCTGGCTGTAGTTCGTGTCAAGTTCTGCGGTGGGGCGTTGTTGATCGGCATCCGGGGTACGGGTGCTGTTGTGGGTGCGGTGTTGTCGGTGGTGATGGCTGAGAAGCGGGTGCCGGGCGCCCACGCTGATGTATGCGACCTCGGTGTTGGGTCATCTGGCGTCGTTCGGGCTGCCCGTGGAGGCGAAGGGCCGGGTGCCAAGCTAGCCTCGGCGTGACCGGTGAAGGTTCGCCATAGCGGTCACGGCATCTGATCCGGCCCTTCGTCCCGTCCCTTGAGCTTGGCACTGCCGGCGGGTGTTGTGAAGGGTTGTGGTGGCGCCTTTCGGAGGTGGGGGTTGGAGTGGTTCAGGCCCAGCGGGTGGGGTCGTAGCCGATGTGGTCTCGGACCAGGGCGTGGGCGATACGGGTAGCGCGGTGGGCCAGTGCGCAGGCGATGATCCCGCCATGCTTGCCGCGGGCCTTGAGGCCCAGGGCGTAGGTCTTGGCGGCCGGTTCGGTCAGCCACAAACCGACGCCGAGGTCGATCAACGCTCGGCGCAGGGCCACACTGCCCTCACGGCTGATGCTTCCGTCGCGTCGTTTACCCGCTGACTCGTATTGCATGGGTGACAGCCCGGAGGCCCGGTAGATTTGCCGTGGTCCTGGCCATCGATTTGGATCTCCTAGGGCAGCAGCGTAATTGGAAGCGCGGACCACGCCCCAACCGGGCACCGATGTTAGGGTGGCGAACGGGCTGCGCGGCAACAGTGCGGCCATCTCGCTCTGGGCGCTCTCGACCTGGGCGTCCAAATCTGCCAGGAGATCGAGGTCGGCGGCCAACACCCGACGGGCCACCACCGCGTCGCGGGTGGGTAGCGCGTCGCGGGCCGCGGCAACAAGACGTTCGGCGACCGAGCGGCGCACCTGGAGGTCGCGGACGGCGGCGAAGCGGATCAGCCGACTCACCCCCAAGGCCGCCAACCGAGCCGGATCGGCAAACTCGGCGGCGACCAACCGCCCAATCTTGGTGCCCAACACATCGGGCAACGCCAAGGTCAACCCGGGGAAGGTGCGGTCGAGTTGACCGAGCAGCTGATTCTTGGTCGCGGTGCGGGTGGCGACCCGCCGCGAGCGGTGGTTGGCCCAGGCCGCCAACTCACCGATGCACATCTGACGGTCAGTGACCGCTTGACCTCGTCCAGCCAGGGCCAGCTCGGTGATCGCCTCCAGGTCGATCGCATCGGTCTTGACCCGCCGCCGACCCGCGACACGACGCTGCTCGGCGACATGGGCGGGATTGAACTCCAACACCTCCCAGCCGGGCGGCCACCGATAATCCAGCACCGGCCGGTGATAATGACCAGCCGCCTCCGCCGCGACCTTCACCTGCGCAGAGGAGGGCACGACGGCCAAGACGTGATGCGCGGTCGCCGCCAAACCCGACCGGGTCATCGCGAACTCGACCGGACCGAACAAACGCGTGCGGGCACTGTCGGTCACCGACAGCATCGCCGAGGTCTTGCCGACATCGACGGCAACGACGATCGTGGACGACGTGACTGGAGCACTTTGCACAGACACAACAACACCTCCGGGGCGTGCCAGGAGAACCAGAGCGCGCCAACGCCCAGGTCCTCGAAGGAATCTTTGACAATCCCTTCCTGACACCCCCGGAGGCGTTTGTGAAGGACTAACTCAACTCATATCAGCGGTGCGGATCGCGCCGTGGCGACCGTCAGTTATCTTGATGTCAACGCCCAGCCCCAGCGGGTCGACTACGCCGCCCTGCCGTGGTCCTACGACATCACCACGACCCAGCCCGCGGTGTTCGCTAACGTTATGGCCCAGGGCGACAGCGATTCCCTGGGCTGCCGCATCACCATCGACGGTGTGGTCCAAGACGAGAGATCGGTCAACACGGTGAACGCCTACAACTTCTGCTTGGACAAGTCCGGATGAGCAATCATCACCTCCCGCGGGGTTCGTTTGCGCGAATGATCCTTCGGTTTTCGGTGCCGATCGCGCTGTTCTGGCTGGCCCTGGCCGCGAGCACGAATGTTTTCGTGCCGCAATTGGAGAAGGTTGCCCAAGCACATAACGTGTCGCTGAGCCCCCGGGATGCGCCGTCGCTGCAGGCCAGTAAACGCATCGGCAAGGTGTTTCACGAGTTCGATTCCGACAGCGCGGCCATGATCGTGCTGGAGGGCGACCAGCCGCTCGGTGCCGACGCGCACCACTACTACGACGGCCTGATTCAGAAGCTCTCCCAAGACACCAAGCATGTGGAGCACGTCCAGGATTTCTGGGGTGATCCGCTCACGGCGGCGGGATCGCAGAGCGCTGACGGCAAGGCGGCGTTGGTGCAGGTGTATCTCGCCGGCAATCAGGGCGAGAGTCTGGCCAATCAGTCCGTAGATTCTGTGCGCGACATCGTGGACCACACGCCGCCGCCGGCCGGGGTCAAGGCCTATGTCACCGGCCCCGCGCCGCTGATCACCGATCAGTTCGAGGTGGGCAGTAAAGGCACCCTGAAGGTCACCCTGATCACTATCGCGGTGATCGCAATAATGCTGTTTTTCATCTACCGTTCTGTCGCCACCATGATTCTCGTGCTTTTCACGGTGATGATTGAGTTGACCGCGTCCCGCGGAGTCGTCGCCGTTTTGGCGAACTCGGGGATCATCGGGCTGTCGACGTACTCGACGAATCTGCTGACGCTGCTGGTCATCGCCGCCGGAACGGACTACGCGATCTTTATCCTGGGCCGTTATCAGGAGGCCCGCCAGGCCGGCGAGGACCGCCAGGCGGCCTTCTACACCATGTACCGGGGAACCGCGCACGTCATCATCGGATCGGGGCTGACGATTGCCGGGGCGGTGTTCTGTCTCACCTTCACCCGGCTCCCGTATTTTCATAGCCTGGGCGTTCCCGCTGCAATTGGCGTCCTTGTCGCGCTGGTGGCCGCGCTGACCTTGGCGCCGGCCGTGCTGGCCATCGGCCGTCATTTCGGTCTGTTCGACCCTAAGCGCGCGATGCGCACCCGCGGCTGGCGGCGCGTCGGCACGGCCATCGTGCGCTGGCCCGGACCCGCCCTGGCCGCTAGCGTCGCGGTGGCCCTCATCGGTCTGCTCGCCCTGCCCGGGTACAAGACCAGCTACGACGCCCGCCTCTACATGCCGGCCTGGGCCCCGGCCAACGTCGGCTACACCGCCGCGGAGCGGCACTTCTCGGCGGCCCGGCTCAATCCCGAACTGCTGATGATCGAGTCCAATCACGACATGCGCAACCCGGCCGACATGCTCATCTTGGACCGAGTGGCCAAAGCGGTGTTTCACACTCCCGGCATCGCCCAGGTGCAGGCCATCACCAGACCGTTGGGGACCCCGCTCGACCACAGCTCGCTCGCCTTTACGATCAGCGCGCAAAGCGCCAGTCAGCAGGAAAACCTGACCTACCAGAGAGATCGCGCGGACGACCTGCTGAGGCAGGCCGGTGAACTGGCGAAAACGATCAACATTTTGAAGCAGCAGTACGCCCTGCAGCAGCAGCTCGCCGCCACTACGCACAGCGAGGCCGAAAACTTTCACGACACGATCGTCACGATCAAAGACCTACGAGACAAGATCGCCAATTTCGACGACTTCTTCCGGCCGATTCGTAGCTATTTTTATTGGGACAAGCACTGCTACGACATCCCGGCCTGCTTTGCGCTGCGGTCCGTCTTCGATGCACTCGACGGTATCGATGCGCTCACCGAAAAATTCGAAGACCTCACGGCCACCCTGGATAGACTCGACGCGCTCCAGCCGAAACTGGTGGCGCTGATACCGTCTCAGATTGCGAGCCAGGAGACCAATCACGACTTGACGTTGGCGAACTACGCCACCCTGTCCGGTATTTACGCACAGACGGCGGCAGCGATCGAAAACGCGACGGCGCTGGGCCGAGCGTTTGACGCCGCAAAAAACGATGACACCTTCTACCTGCCTCCCGAGGTTTTTAACAATCCCGACTTCGAGCGCGGCCTGAAATTGTTCCTCTCGCCTGACGGCAAGGCAGCGCGCATGATCATCACCCATGAAGGTGATCCCGCGACCCCTGAGGGCATCTCACACATTGACCCGATCAAGAAGGCCGCGCACGAAGCCCTGAAGGGCACCCCCATGGCCGACGCCGGGATCTATTTGGGTGGCACCGCGGCGACGTACAAGGACATCCAAGACGGCGCCAAGTACGACCTGATGATCGTCGGGCTCGCCGCCATCAGCCTGATCTTTTTGATCATGATGTTCATCACGCGAAGCGTGGTGGCCGCGTTCGTCATCGTGGGAACGGTTGCGCTGTCGCTGGGCGCCTCGTTCGGGCTCTCCGTGCTGGTCTGGCAGGACCTGCTGGGCATCCACCTGTACTGGATCGTGCTGGCCCTGGCCGTGATCCTGCTGTTGGCTGTGGGCTCGGACTACAACCTGCTGCTGATCTCCCGGTTCAAGGAGGAGATCGGCGCGGGCTTGAAGACCGGCCTCATTCGTACGATGGCCGGTACCGGCGCGGTAGTCACCTCCGCGGGCCTGGTCTTCGCCGCCACCATGGCCTCCTTCGTGTTCGCCGATCTGCGGATTCTCGGCCAGATAGGGACCACCATCGCCCTCGGTCTGCTGTTCGACACGCTGATCGTGCGTTCGTTCATGACCCCGTCCATCGCCACGCTGCTCGGCCGCTGGTTCTGGTGGCCGCAAAGAGTGCGACCCCGCCCGGCCAGCCAGATGCTGCGGCCCTACGGGCCACGCCCCGCTGTTCGTCAACTGCTCCTGTGGGAGGACGACGACTCAGCGGTCACCGCCGAAGTACCGTCACGCACTCAACCATGACGTCGAGAATCGGATGCTGGTTGGCAGCAGTCGCGGCGGCACTGGCCGTGACCCCGGCCACACCTGCGGGACGGCGGAGCAAAGGAGCAGGATGGTGAATCTTGGCCTATTTGGTTATCTGACGATACTTGCCGCTGTGCTGGAATTAGTATTCGGCGCCTGTGCATTTGTGTTCGTCAAACGGTTAGAGGATCGAACACCCGCTCCGCGCAACGAAGGCGTGGGGGTCCGCACAGCGGTTTTGGATAAAGTGCGCAAACGTGAATCAATGTCGCAGGATGAGGTAGATTATGCGGCGCAGGTTATTTCTGATTGTCGATCATTACTGGCGTACTCGATACCCGCTGTCCCCTTCACAATCGGATGCTTTTATGTGTTTGGCTGTCTCGCACTGTTACATGGAGCCACGCCCACAGCGCGAGTATTTATCGGGGTGATCCCCATGTTGGGGTCCACAAACCTAACCATCCAGCTGCTCAGGGTCGCCCGGTTGAAAGGGCGTCTGGAGAACGTTTCTTTGACGCAGCCCAAGGCATCTGATGTGGTCACCCACAGTCCTAGCGGGTGAATCTGGAGCCAGCATCAAGATCGGTAAGACCTGACCCGAGGCGTCCGCAGGCGATCTTGGCCAGCCACGCGTTTGTAGTTACGCGGCCGCCCCGGTCACCTCCACGCCGTAGCCGGCATCACGACAAAAAGCGAGCGCAAGGGCCGAATCCATGGGGCCAAAATGGGCCAAACCTAGGACCAGGTGGTCCAGACCGCCCGATTGGCGTTCTTTGACCCCATCTGAACAGCTGAAATACATTCGTGTAAGCCATAACTCCGCCTGAAAAGCGGAAGGTCGGCGGTTCGATCCCGCCCCTGGCCACCAGATGCGGGCGTCAATGAATGCGTGCGCTACCACCCAGGCCGATCTCCAGCACGCTGCCGGTGATGACTCCGGGGTCCGTGACCAAATAGACCACCCCGCGGCTGACGTCTTCAGGCTTAAGCCACGGTTGGGGTATCGGGTTGGCTTTCATCATGCGGCGCACCAACTCGTCGGGAACGTCCTCGCCGCCTGCCGGCTGCACCATCGGCGTCTGGGTCGTGGTCGGGCATATCACGTTGATGGTGATGCCGTCCTTTGCGACCTCCAGAGCGGCGGATTTGGCCAGCCCGATAACGGCCCATTTGGTGGCGTTGTAGGCCGCGAGCTCCGGAATGCCCATCCGTCCTCCCATCGAGGACGTGACGACGATCCGGCCGAAACGTTGTCGGCGCATGATCGGGATGGCTGCGCGCAGGGTATGGAACACACCCGTGAGGTTGGTGTCGATCAGCTGTTGCCAGACATGATCGGTTACCTCTTCCAATGGTCCGGTGCTGACGATTCCAGCATTGGCTACCACGATGTCGAGGCTGCCGAGGTCCTTGATTGTCTGCTCAACGGCAGCGTCAACCTGCGCCGAGTGGCGCACGTCGACCGTTATCGGAATGCACCGCCGGCCCAGCTCTTCAACGAGTGCGGCGGTGTCCCGTAGATCGTCTTCGGTGCCGAGCGGGTACGAGAGGTCCTTCATCGGACCGGGCGCATCGGCCGCGACGATGTCCGCCCCTTCGGCGGCCAGTGCCAACGCATGGGCGCGACCTTGCCCTCGAGCCGCACCAGTGATCAACGCGACGCGTCCGTCCAGGGAACCCATAGACGGCTAGGTTAGCAGTTATACATGCGCAAATTTTGGAGGCACGTTGGCCGGGCAAGTCGACGAAAACTCTTGCAGGGGAGGCTAAACGGGAGGCTCAGAAACTTCCATAGGGAGTCCCGGTCACGATGGAATAACCTGCCTCTCCGAGGACAACGAGTTCCAACGCGCCCGTGAGCGGGAGCAGTCCGACGTCGGCCGCGATCGGATTGCCGATCGCGTTGATCAGCCCCGCCACGGGCTGACCGTTGAGCATTTGAGTTATCCCGTCCAGGAACAGGTTCACGTCATAAGACGGCAACGAGACCAGGACGGCGGTCGTGATATCCGCTGTCGGGAGCAACGTCGAGTAGGCCGTTGAGGTCGCGGTCGTCATGGTGTCGACGATTTGGGTGTTCACCGTCTGCAGGCCTGAGAGAAGGTTGATGATCGAGGACGGCCCGGCCGGCAGGGCCAGTGCGCTGGACGTCGAAGAAAGCGACGTAAGCGCTTGCGATATGTCCGGCAGCGACGGCAGCTGCGGGGGCCCCTGGGCGATAAGGTCGTTGGCCGCAGCGGCGATTCCCTGCTGGAGTCCACTGGCCAGGGCGGGCCCCAGGGCAAGGGTGTCGCTAAGCGGCGGCAAGAATCCGAACGGGGTGGTCACATTGGCCGGCCCGGTGGACCAGCCGTAGTTTGGGTTGCCGTAGCCCCAGTTGACAAGCGGTGTCAACACCGGCTGGACCAAGTCTGCGATCGGATTCCCGACGTAAGGGATAAGCCGCACCGGATCCAGAAGGGGTAAGTCCGGATTCGGAATCATGTAGTAGGTAGTCATGGTGGGACCCTGCGTCGGCAATGTAATCGCCGAACCAATCTGCGTCGGCGTGAGACTTTCATATCCGGTGTGCACAGTCACCATGCCGGCAACGGCATTGAGGTCGGAGAAGATATCGATCGGGTATTGCGGAAAGTCGGCCCAGCCGTCGTATTCCAGGGTGTAAACTTTGGTCACAAAGTCATTGCTGGGAGCGGGGCCTAGGGTTGAAAAACCCAAGGTCGGGAGACTCAGGCCCGGGAAGCGCGCGTCCCAGCCTCCGTTGGGATTCATCGAATTACCAAGCAGCACAAAGTTTATGGGTAGGGAGCTGGGCGTGCCGCTGGGGTCCAACG
Source organism: uncultured Actinomycetota bacterium (assembly GCA_963785625.1). Lineage (GTDB taxonomy): Bacteria > Actinomycetota > Actinomycetes > Mycobacteriales > Mycobacteriaceae > Mycobacterium. The sequence continues at coordinate 243,715 of CAWAWC010000009.1, forward strand.
CCTGCATTTCCAGCGAGGCGATGTTGGCGCCCTGCGAATAGCCCAGCACGTTGACGGTGTTACCGGCGGTGAGTTGCTGTTGGATAGCGTTGTTCAGGATCGTGACGCCCTCAGCGATTGATATGTTCTGGGGCAGGTCTTTGATACCGCTATCTGGATATTCCCCCGCCGGCATGGCCAGGGCTTGGACGAGGCCCGGCGGGAAATTTGGCACCACGTATTTGCTGACAACGTCGGCCACGAAGGTTGCCGGAGGGATCGGCGTTCCGCTGCCGTCCATGACGAAAGTGACGGGCGGGTCCGTCATCGCCGCCTTCGTCATTGCGGTCAGTGCGCCGGCGCCACCCGTCGCGGCGAGCGGGGAACCGCCGGCGGCGAGTGCGCCCAGGACCGCGGCCTCGGCGCCGGCGTAGGCGTTGCCGGCGGCGGCCAGCGCCTGGGCGAACTCACTGTGAAACGCCGTCGCCCGCCCGAGGACCTGCTGCCATTCTTGGGCGTGAGCGTTGAACACGTCCGCTGTGGCTGCGGATACCTCATCGGCGGCGGCCGCCACCACGCCGGTGGTCTTGCCAGCCGCGGCCGCACCGGCTTCGTTGATCGTCGTACCAATTGCCGCCACATCCGCGGCCGCCGTCACCACTACCTCCGGCTGCGTCAGCACGTACGACATGGGGCCATCCTTACCACGACGGCCACGCCGACAAGCCGCAAACGGGCATCGTCACTTGATTCCCAGTGGGCGTAAGGCCTCCTCCCCGCCGGAGGGCCGAAAGCCTCTGGGCGTTAGGCAGGTGTTACCGGCGGGTTGACGAACCAGACGTTTTCCTCACGGAGTTGGCGGCTGCGCCAGCCGTGGTCGGTCTTGACGAAGGTGTGGTGGTAGTACCCGCCGCAGTAGCTGAGGTCGTCGAAGCCGGGAAATTGCATCGGGTTGTAGAACTGGGCGCGGACCTGCGCAGTGTCACCAGCGATGTCGGCTTCGATGTTGGCGACCTAGTGCATGGTCCACGGCATGAGCGGCAGGAATTGGCCGAGCCAGTCGACGATTTCGTCGACGCTCCCGCTGATGCCGAAGGGGGCTGAGGTGTAGTCGAGGTGGGCATCGTCGGTGAAGACCGACCAGCAGAGCTCCCAGTCTTTGCTGTCTACGGCACGGGCATACCTCGACAACAGCTGCTGGATTTCCAGGATGTCGCTGATCTGGTCACCGTGCATTGGCGTTTCTCCTTGAGGGTCTTGTTACGTCGGGGCCGCCGCACGATGCACCACGAGTGCCGTGAGCAAGGCGGCCAGCACCGCGGTCAATTCCTCGCAGGCTCGATTGCGCTTTCGAGGTGAAGCGAGTGGCGCGGAGAGGTAGTTGGAGTGGGCGACACGTCAATTCCGTTGGAAACCGGAGGGTTTGATACCCAGTTGGTGCAGCGGCTGATCCACACCAAATACCCAGAAGCTGTGGTGGACTCGTTGCGGGTGGTCGACGCGGCGTTGTCCAGCGACGACGAGCAGCGGGTGTCCACCGCGCGGCGGATCGCCGTCGAGGTCACCTACGGGTCCGACACGCCTGTGGACTGGCCCACGCGGCTGATCGTGAAAGTTGCCCGGCCCGGTCTGGGAGACATCCCGCTCTACGACAACGAGGTGAACATCTACGCGCGCCTCGGCGACGAGCTGCCGGTCACCACGCCGCGCTGCCTGGGCGCCTACCGTGACGCCCCGAGCAGTTCGTTCGGTCTGGTTTTGGAGGACCTGCGCCCGGTCAATGCGGTGTTTCCGTCGGCGCTGACCGCTACCTCGGTGCAGGATCTTCGCGCACTGCTGGACCAATTGGCCGCGCTGCATGCCGCGTATTGGGACTCTCCTCGCTTCGACAGCGATCTGGCATGGGTGCATCCGCATATCAGCGGTCCCATCTACGAGTTGGTCAACCATGAGGCCGGCGTGCCGATGCCGGTCAACTGGGAGGTGCAAAGCCAACAGTTCAAGCGCGAACTCGTCGAATCGGTCGACGAGACCGCCGATTCGCTGCTGGAGAAAGTCGCCGTCGCCCAACGGCATCAGGCCACGCTGCCGCGCACACTCGTCCACGGCGACACCCATATCGGCAACACCTACCGCATGCCCGACGGCAGCCACGGGCTGCTGGACTGGCAACTCTCCGCGCGCGGGTTCTGCATGCACGACGTCGCCTACATCATCATCACCGGCCTGTCCGTGCGCGACCGGCGGAGCCACGAACGCGACCTCATCGCCCATTACCACCACCGCCTTGCCGCGGCCGGTGTCGGCGACGTCCCCTCCGTCGAGGACCTCGAACGTGAATACCGCTATGCCGCGGGCTGGTGCTTCTACATCGGCTGGCTGACAACGCCGCTGGAGAACTACGGATGGGAAATCAACGTCGCCAACCACATCCGGCTGGCCACCGCCTACCGCGACCTCGACAGCAACGCCGCCCTGGCAGCGCTGCACGCCTAACCACGCTGCCGCTACTTATCCTGAGGTCGGCACCAGCGTCCGCCTGCGGGGAGCTCTAGTCGTTGTCGGGTCAGTCGCTGGCCGCGAGCACCGGGATCAGCAGCCGCGACGACGAGCGCACGGTGTTCAGGCTGGAAGTCCCGACGCCGGCATGCCGGAAGTTCATGATCGCCGGGGTCGACGGATCCTGATCGTCACTACTGAGCACCAAGCGAATCCGGTGTCCGGCCTTGAACCTTCGGGCGTTGGGAACCAACGGGATTCGGTATATGACGTCCTCTCCCAGCGGGACGGCTCGCGGTTTGCGGCAGGGCAGCACCGGCGCCCCCGGCCGGCTGGCCGCCTCGTCGACCTCACGCATGCTGGCGCGCAACCAGCCGGCCGTCACGTCGGTGGCGGCCCCGTCGGGCGCGACGTCTTGCAGCATCGCCATCCACGCGGTGTCGATCGCCGTCGCCGAGGCGACCAGCCGTAGCTCGACGTCTCCGACCATGTCGACGTCTTCGCTCAGCGCTGCGCCGGTCCAGGTCAGCGTCGCCGGCGGATCGATCTGGCTGCCCTTGATGCGGCCCAGTCCGGATCCCAGCACCATGAGTTGGCGGCTGCCCGGCTCGCCTTCGTCCTCGTCCAGCCTGCCGTCGGCGCGCAGGGCGAGTTCACGATGCGGAGCGTGCGACGGCGGCCACGAGTCGGCGGTGCGCCATTGATCGGCCCCCGGCAGGAAGTACCGGATCGGGGGACCGTCCGTGATTCCCGTGTCGCGCCCCTTCAGCCAATGGTCGTACCAGGCCAGCGCCTCGGTATGCATACTTTCCCACGGCCAAGTCAGCCCGAACTTACCTAGCATGCCCATCCGCACACAAGCGTTGTGCGACAATCCTTTCCATGTGGCGAACGTCGAGGGAAGGTGCAGCGGCACGTTCTCCCAGTCGCAGCCCAGGTAGACCGGAATGTCGATTTCCTTCAGCAGCGGCAGGAGGTTCCGCTCTTCCCACCACGCGTCGCGTGCGGGCCGCTTGACGGCAACCTCTTGCCACAACTCGTCCCACGGGCGCGGATTGTGCGGCAGCCGGAGAACTTGGCGCAGCATCGTGACCGCTGCCTCGCCGTTGGAGGTCTCGAACTTCTGATGCACGCGTGGGCTTTTCAGCGCGCGGCGCGCCAGGCTGACCGGCTTGCTGCGCCACAGCTTGTCGCTGCGATCGGAGGTCAGGCCCATCATGGCGAGAAACGGTGTGACGAAGGACGAACTCAGCAGGCCGTGGTGGTTCGCGGCTTCATAAAGGTCGCTCGACACCGCAACGGGAAAGATCGCTTTGAGGTGCGGCGGCCGCTCGACGGCCGCCTCGAGTTGGGTCATCGCGAAGTAGCTGATGCCGATCATGCCGACGTTCCCGTCGCACCAGGGTTGCGCCGCGACCCACTCGACCAGGTTGTACATGTCCCGGCGTTCCTGGGCGTCGAAGAAGTTGAAGGTGCCGCCTGAGCCGCAGGTGCCGCGCACGTTGGCGATGACGTGCACGTAGCCGCGCGGCACCCAGAAGTCCGTCACGCCGGCCTCGATGAAGCCGGCGGGGGCGCCGAGGTCCTGCATCTGCCGCGGATAGGGCGAGGCGGCCAGCAGCGCGGGGAACCGGCCGTCGGCGTTGGGCCGATGCACATCGGCCAGCAGCGTGGTGCCGTCCCGCATGCCGATCGCGGTGTTGATGTCGGTGCGCGACGCGTACGTCGGCTCGCTGAGGTTCCGGTATTGCCGCCCGGTGGTTTGCGGGCCGTTGAGCTTAGGCATAGTTTCACGATACGTTGAAACTAGTCTCAACGCAAGATGAAATTTCGCGGTATGGTGAGGCGGTGCCGAAGCGATCAACCACTCCCGGACCGCGCGACGAGCGCGGCGTGCTGGCGGCGCGCATCCTGGACGCCGCGCGCGCTGAATTCGCCGAACATGGCTGGGCCGGCACGGCAATCCGTGCCGTCGCCCGGGCCGCGGACGTCGACCCGGCGCTGATCTACCACTACTTCGGCTCCAAGGAGGGCCTGCTCGAAGCGGCGACCGCGCCGCCGCAGAAGTGGCTCGACGCGGTCGCCGCGACCTGGGCGACGCCCAGGGAGGATCTGGGCCGGCGCCTGATCCGCACGGTCCTGGACAGCTGGACCGACGAGGAGATCGGCCCGGTCATGCGGGCGGTGGTGCTGACGGCGGCCCACGAGTCCCGGACTCGGGAAAGGCTACGGCTCATCGTCGAGCGCGGCCTGATAGGTGGTTCGACCGTGGGTGACGACGAGGAGGACCGACTGCGTCGCAGCGGCTTGATCTCCAGCCAGCTGATCGGCTTCGCATTGTTGCGCTACGTCTGGCAGATCGAGCCGATCGCGTCGATGCCCGAGGACGAGGTGGTGGCGGCCGTGGCGCCGAACCTGCAGCGCTACGTCGACGGCGACCTTACGGGCGAGTGATAACGCTTCGCTGCGCACCCTTGCGATGGCTGGTGTGGCTCACGCGGTCCGGCTGGACGAACCGCGACAATGGTCGGATGCCTCGGATGCGGTGGTTCATTGCGGTCGCGGTTGCCGTCGGACTGTTCGACGTCTCCCGAGCCGCGACCGCGCCCGCCAGTCCTGATGTGCCGCCCGTCAGCGACGCCGCACGGCAGGCCGGATTCGTCGACGTCCGGACTGTCGTCCCCGACGCCGTGATCGACCTGCGCTACGCGACGACGAACAACTTCACCCACACGCAGTTGTATCCCTCGGATGCGCGATGCCTCGTGCATCAATCCATGGCTCCGGGTCTGGCGGCGGCCGCGACCGCGCTGCGTCCCCAGGGGCACGTGATGGTGTTCTGGGACTGCTACCGACCGCACGACGTTCAGGTCAAGATGTTCAGCGTGGTGCCCAACCCGGCCTGGGTTGCCCGCCCGGGTCAGTATGCCCACAGCCATGAGTCCGGGCGTTCGGTTGACGTGACCTTCACCAGCGTCCAGGAGCAGTGCCCGCCCGACCGGCAAGTAGACGGACTCTGCCTGGCCGACATGGGCACCGACTTCGACGACTTCTCCCCGCGCGCAACGGCGTTCGCGACTCAGGGGGTCAGTGCCGAAGCTCAGGCCAATCGGGCCAGGCTGCGGGACGCGATGAATTACGGCGGTTTGACTGTGTATTCCGGGGAGTGGTGGCATTTCGACGGCCCCGGCGCCGCCGTCGACCGGCCCATCCTCAACGTACCGGTCGACTAGGTATCTCATAATATGAGACATCGAAGTCATATTGTGGGCTGGACGGTAAGCTTCAAACCATGAACGATGATCGTCCGGCCAAGTACACGCACGGACATCACGAATCGGTGCTCCGCGGCCATCAGAGACGAACCGCGGAGGACTCCGCGGCCTACCTTCTGCCGCACCTGAAGCCAGGGTTGTCCGTACTGGACATCGGATGCGGCCCCGGAACCATCACCGGCGACCTCGCGGCCCGGGTCGCACCCGGGCCGGTGCTGGCCGTCGACCAGTTCGCGGATGTCCTGACTGTGGCGCACGCCGAGATCCAGCGGCGCAACCTATCCAACGTCACCTTCGCCACCGCCGACGTTCACACGCTCGGACTCCCAGACGATTCGTTCGACATCGTCCACGCGCACCAGGTGCTTCAGCACGTGACCGATCCGGTCCGGGCGCTGCGGGAGATGAGGCGGGTGTGCCGGCCGGGCGGAATCGTGGCGGCCCGAGACGCCGACTACGCGGGATTCATCTGGTTTCCGCGGCTCCCGGCGCTGGACCTGTGGCTGGACCTCTACGAGAAGGCCGCCCGTGCCAACCGCGGCGAACCCGACGCCGGGCGGCGGCTGCTGTCGTGGGCCCAGCAGTCGGGCTTCGACGACATCACGCCAGCGGGCAGCGTCTGGTGCTACGCGACGCCGGAGACCCGCGAGTGGTGGGGCGGGATGTGGGCCGACCGCATCCTTCACTCGGGCGTGGCCCGCGAGCTGTTGCGGTTGGGCCTGGCCACTACCGAACAGCTGGAGGAGATCGCCGCCGCATGGCGGGCCTGGGCCGCCGCTCCCGACGGCTGGCTGGCAATCCCGCACGGCGAAATCCTCTGCCGGGCATAAAATCGCTACGGCTTGGCGCTGAGCGGTGCGGCAGGAAAACCCCCGCACTGGGATTCGAATGCGTCAGCGACCCGCAACACGGTGGCGTCGTCGAATCGTTTGCCCACGATCATCATTCCGGCCGGCAAGCCGTCGATCAGACCGGCGGGTATCGATATCGCGGGATGTCCGGTGAGGTTGATGGGCGCGGTGTTGAACGCCTTGCCGTGCGCCCGTTCGAGCAGCGCTACCTCCTGCGGGCCGCCCGACGGCAGGGTGCCGGCGGTGCCGGGCACGGTGGGCATGACCAACACGTCATATTGGGTGAGCGCCGCATCGTAGGCGGCGCGCACGTGCGGCAGCAGATTGCGCGCCTTGGCATAGCATGCGCCGGCGAGTTTGTTCAGGCCGTAGTGGCCGCACAGCGCCGTTGCCTTGATGGTGCTGGCGAGGTCATCGGCCTTGGCTGCGCGCTGTGTTGCGAAGTGCACCATGAGTTCTGGGTCGTAGAGCCCGTCAAAGCCGAGCCCGTAGCCGTTGCCGTCCAGCATCTGGTAGGTGGTGCCGTCGGCAAAGATGACATTGAAGATATGGACCGCGTGTCGGTGCCAGGGCACGCTGATTTCGGCGACGGTGCCGCCGATCTCGGTGAAACGGCGCGCCGCCGACCGGACCAGTTCGTCCACTTCCGGCAGAGAGCCGGGCTGCCCGAAGCCCTCGACGACAATTCCAACTCGCAGACCGGTCACATCGCCGGTGAGCGCGGCCCGGTAGTCGACCATCGCGATGTCGTGGGGCTGGCGCGGATCCCTGCCGTCGGGTCCGGCGAGCACCGTGAGCAGCAGTGCGGCATCGGCAACGGTGCGCGTCATAGGACCGAGGTGATCGATCGTTCGCTCGATCGGGAACGCTCCCGTGTAAGGGAGGAGCCCGTGGGTCGGCTTATGCCCGACAACACCGCACAGCGATGCCGGTATCCGGATCGATCCGCCTTGGTCGCCGCCGAGGGCCAGGTCGACAGCACCGGCGGCGACGAGCGCACCGCTCCCGCTGGATGAACCGCCCGTCTCGCGTGTGGTGTCCCACGGATTGCGCACAGGCCCGCTGGCAGCGGTGAAGCTGGATCCCGAGCAGCACAGCTCTTCGCAGACGCTCTTGCCGGCGATCGTGGCCCCGGCCGCCAGGAGCCGCTCGACGACGGTGGCGTCGCGGCTGGGGATGAAGCCCTCCACCGCGCGTGATCCGTTCATCATCGGAATGCCGGCGACGGCAATATTGTCTTTGATAGCCACGGTCCGGCCCGATAGTGGCCCCTGGGCGCCGGAGGCGATTTCGGCGGTGACATACCAAGCGCCGAGCGGGTTTTCGCCGGAATTCGGGAACCGGTAGGAGCGGTCGGGGGCCTGCGGGCGTGCGACCTCAGCGTACAGCTCGTCCACAATGTCGTAAGACGCCAAGGTGCGCCCGACGGCCGCCCGGTAATCCCGTACCGCATCAGCATCGAGATGAAAACCGAAATGCCGTGCGCCAGCCTCGATGTCTGCCGGCGATGGCCTGAAAACCGTCATGTCGGCCTCCGTCGTGGTCGCCGGGCGCTGCGCACAGCAGCTTAGCGTCGGTGCCAGGGGCCGACGCCCCGGCTGCCGCCGGCGAGCGTATCGATAACAATTCTTCTTCTTTGGCCTGGTCAACGAGTGGTATTGGCATTCTCTTTTTTTGCAAGTACGTTATCACTCGATGGATAGTCAGAGTCAGACGCCCTCGGGCATACCGCTGCGGCCCGCATACGGGCCGGCAGACAGGACCGCCGAGCCCCCGCCGCCGGGGGAGTTCCCCTTCACCCGGGGTAACTTCGCGTCCGGTTACCGCGGCAAGCTCTGGACCTTCCGGCAGTACTCGGGGTTCGGCACCGCCGAGGAATCCAACCGCCGTTACCGCTACCTGCTGGACCAGGGCGGAACGGGACTGTCGGTGGCGCTCGACCTGCCCACCCAGTGTGGATACGACTCCGACGATCCGGAGTTCGGCGAGGAGGTCGGCCGGGTCGGCGTCGCGGTGGACACCCTTGCCGACGCGGAGATCCTGTTCGACGGCATCCCGTTGGACAAGATCAGCACCAGCATGACGATCAACGGGACGGCGGCGATCCTGCTGGCGTTCTACGTCGCCGCCGCCGAACGGAATGGCATCCCGCGGGCCAAGCTCACCGGCACCATTCAGAACGACATCCTCAAGGAGTACGCGTCGCGCGGCACGTGGATCTGGCCTCCGGAGCCGTCGCTGCGGCTGATCGCCGACACCATCGAATTCTGCGCGGCCGAAGTCCCCCGGTTCAACGCCATCTCGGTGGCGGGGGCCCACTTCCGCGACGCCGGGGCGAACGCGGTGCAGGAGATGGCCTTCACGCTGGCCGACGGCGTCACATATTGCGACACCGTCGTCGAACGGGGCCGGATGACGATCGACCAATTCGCACCGCAGATCTCGTTCTTCTTCTACACCCACGGCGACTTCTTCGAAGAGGTCGCCAAATACCGTGCAGGGCGCCGACGTTGGGCGACGATCGTGCGGGAACGCTACGGGGCTAAGACGGACAAGGCATCCATGTTCCGCTTCGGCTGCGTGTGCGGCGGCGCCTCGCTGTATGCCCCGCAGGCCCACAACAACGTCGTGCGGGTGGCCTACGAAGCGATGGCGGCGGTGCTCGGCGGCGTCCAGTCGATGTTCACCGCGGCCTGGGACGAGCCGTTCGCGTTGCCCACCGAGGAGTCCACCACCCTGGCGCTGCGCACCCAGCAGATCCTCGCCTACGAAACCGGGGTGGCGAACGTGGCGGATCCGCTCGGCGGCTCCTACTTCGTCGAGGCGCTCACCGATGCGACCGAATCCCGCATCGTCGAGATCATGGACGACCTCGAGCGTCACGGCGGGATGGTCAGCGCGATCGAAGACGGGTACCTGCAGGGCCTGATCGCCGACGAGGCCTTCCGGACGCACCAGGAGATCGAAGCCGGCAACCGTCCCGTCGTCGGCGTCAACCGGTTCGTGTCCGAGGAGCCGGAACCGGATGTGGTCACCTATGAGCTGGACGCCGAAGGACGCGATCTGCAGCTCAAGCGCCTGTCCAAGGTCAAGGCCGAAAGGGATTCCGCCGCGGTGCAATCCATGCTTGCGGCGTTGTCGCGGGCCGCCGAGGGAACCGACAATCTGATGCACAAGCTGATCGACTGCGCCAACGCCTACTGCACGGTCGGCGAAATGGTCTCCGCGCTCAAAGCGGTGTGGGGCGAATTCCAGCAACCGGTGGTGTTCTAGGTGGCCGTTCGCATTCTGGTGGCCAAGCCCGGCCTGGACGGGCACGACCGCGGCGCCAAGATCGTCGCCCGAACGCTGCGCGACGCCGGCTTCGAGGTCATCTACACCGGCATCCGCCAGCGCATCGAGGACATCGCGTCGATCGCCGTCCAGGAGGATGTGGCCGTCGTCGGCCTGAGCATCCTGTCCGGTGCGCACCTGTCGCTCACCGCGCGCACCATCGAAGCGCTGCGCGCCGCCGACGCCGCGGACATCGCCGTCGTCGTGGGCGGCACCATCCCGCACGCCGACGTTCCGAAACTGTTATCCGCCGGCGCCGCAGCGGTTTTCCCTACCGGGACACCACTGGACGTGCTTGTGCGCGACATCCGCGCGTTGACCGGCACCGCAGAATTAGAACCGAAGCAACCAGCACCGGAGGAATCGTGCGCGTCGGAGTGATGATCGGACCCGAGCGGGGGGACTCCGCCCGCAAGGTCACCCGGATGTTGGCCGACATCGACTGGGCCGAGACCGCGGGCCTGGACAGCGCCTGGATTCCGCAGATTCCCAACGACTTCGACGCGCTGGTGGCCGTGGCTCTGCTCGGGACCCGTACCACCCGGATCGAACTCGGCACCGCGGTCGTTCCCCTGCAGGCCCAGCATCCGATTGCCCTGGCGCGCCAGGCGTTATCGGTGCACGCGGCGGCCGGCGGCCGGTTGGTGCTGGGCGTCGGGCCGTCGCACCACTGGATCGTCAACGACATGCTCGGACTTCCCTACGAGCGGCCGGCCGCATACACCCGCGACTACCTCGAAGTGCTGCACGCCGCCTTCGCGAACCCCGGCCCTGTGGACGTGGAGAACGACACCTTCCGGGTGCACAACCCGCTCGACCTCGGGCCGGTCGCACCGTTGCCGGTGCTGGTGGCCGCGCTCGGGCCGGTGATGCTGGCCATTGCCGGCGCGCGGGCCGACGGCACCGTGCTGTGGATGGCCGACGAACGCGCGGTGGCCGAGCACGTCGTGCCGCGGATCACCAAGGCCGCCGACAGCGCCGGGCGCCCGGCGCCGCGCATCGTCGCCGGTGTCCCCGTTTGCCTCTGCGCGCCAAGCGAAGTTGACGCTGCCCGGGAACGCGCCAACCGGATTCTGGGGGAGGCCGAGGTGTCGCCCAACTATCAGCGACTGCTCGGCTACGGCGACGCCAAGGACGTGGGTGACATCTGCGCGGCTGGCGACGAAACGGCGATCCTGGCCCGGCTGCGCCGGTTCGCCGACGCGGGCGTGACGGACCTGTCGGTGCGGCTACTTCCGATCGGCGACAACCGCGACGAACTCGTGGCCTCCAAGCGCCGCACCCGCGAGATGATCGCCTCGCTGGCAACGGAATTGCGTTGACCCAGAATGGCCCCGGGCCGCTGGCGGGGATCCGTATCCTCGAGGTCGGCACCATGCTGGCCGGCCCGTACGCGACCATGTTGCTGGCCGACCTCGGGGCCGACGTCACCAAGATCGAGCCGCCCGGCGGTGAGATCTCCCGCGGGGTCGGCCCCAGCTACTTCGCCAGCCTCAACCGCAACAAGTCCAGCGTCTGTCTCGATCTGAATTCCGAAGGGGGACGACAGCGCTTGGGCGAACTGGTGGCGGAATCCCAAGCGCTGCTGGTGAACCTCAAACCGTCGGTCATCCGCCGGCTCGGCCTCACCTACGAGACGCTGCGAACGTACAACGAGCGGATCGTCTGCGTGGCGATCACCGGTTTCGGGCTGCACGGCGGCGACGACCCGGCCTTCGACTACGTGGTGCAGGCGTCCACCGGCAGCGCCGCGCTGACCGGCGATCCGGATGGGCCGCCGACGCTGCCCGGCTACTCCTCGGCCGACAACTCCACCGGAATGTGCGCGGCCCTGGGGCTACTGGCCAAGATCGTCTCCGGCACGGGCGGGCAAGTGGACGTGTCGCTGCGCGACGTCATGCTGTCGCAGCTCAACTACCATGCGTCCGCTTACCTCAACAACGGCGTCGAACCGCAGCGCCGGCCACACGGTGCGCATTCGTATTATGTTCCCGCGCAGCTCTTCCCGACTGCGCAAGGGTATCTCGCGCTTTTCATCACACATGACGGGTTCTGGAAATCCTTTGCCGCCGAAGCGGGTATCGGTGGGTTCGAGACGATGGCCGAACGGGTGGAACGCCGTGATGAGATGCTTGGCATTGTCACGGCGAAGCTGGCGACCGACACCGCCGCGAACTGGGAAAGGCGACTGCGTCGACTCGGAGTGCCGGCGGCCGCCGTCAGGACACTGCCGGAGGCGCTGGACGCGACTCCGGAAGTCGTTGTGAAGGCGGGTGATTTCCGCCTCGTCGGGAGCCCGATCCACGTGTCCGGATACGAGCCTGACTACCGGCCACCGCCTGAGCTGAGCGAGGGTTAGTAATGGCGCTCGGGCACCGAGGCGGGCTCGGCTAGCCGGCGTGCTCGACTAGCCGGCGCGCTCGGTTGTCACTTCGAGCAGCCGCATGATCGGCGGCGGGTCCAGCTGCAGGGCGTCGGACATGTGCAGCTGGCCGGCGTTGGCAATCATGTTGTCCAGAATGGCCTGAAGGTCGTCGCCCTCGACCTCGTAGATCGCGACATAGGGACCGTCGCCACTGACCGGTCGCAGGCGACGCGCCGAGAGAAATCCGTCGAGGGCCACAAGTTCGCCCAGGTGGACTTCGTCGTACCAGGTGTTGTACTCCTGGTCGCGGTCGGGCGAGCTGGGTCGACTCTCAACGAGGATGATGCCCTTGGCCATTGCCACCCCTTCAGTGAGACTATTCGTATCGCACCGTGACCGAATCCGTGTCCGGCACGCCCTGGCACGTCAGAATGTATCCCTCGGCCACCTCGTCGTCTTCGAGAGCGTCGTTGCAACGCATGGTCGCATGTCCCTCGACCAGCCTGGCCATGCACGTGCCACAGTTGCCGGCCTCGCAGCTGAACGGTGGCTCCAGGCCGGCTCGGCGCGCGCTCTCCAACAGCGTCTCACCGGGGACCAGCGGCACCGATACCTTCTTGCGGTCTAGGAGGATGGTCACCATGCCGGCCTCGGCGCCGTTGTGGGATGCCGGATCTGTCACCCGTGAAGTCTCCTCGGTGTTCGCGGTGACCGTCACCGTGACCGCCCCCCTTCCCGTACTTGCATTCTTCACTATAGAGAATACTATTCTCACGGGGCGATAGGATCTTCTCAAGCCGGTGCGGATGTCGGGTCAGCCCGGCCTGTCAGGGAAGGACGGGACGTGACCGAGCCGGTAGCGCTCGTGTTCGAGGAACGGCGATACAGCCTGCCTCAGCTCGAGGCGCTGGCCGGCGGGTGGGCTACGGCGCTGACGAAAAGCGGTGCCGCGGAGGGTCAACGCATCGCGATCATGGCCTCCACCCGGCCGGAGTTCGTCGCCGCACTGCTCGGGATCTGGCGGCTTGGCGCAACGGCGGTATTGATCAGTCCCGCGTGGAAGCGTGACGAGGTCGACCAGGCGCTCGGGCTTACCAACCCGGCGCTCGCGGTGGGGGACCAACCGGTGCTGGCCGGCTTGATGCCGATGCTGCACCTGGACGAACCGACCGCTTCCGGAAAGCCCATAGCCGGTTCGCCGCGACCCGACGCCGACGCGGTCCTGGTGTTCAGTTCCGGCACGACCGGTCTCCCGAAGGCCGTCCGGCACACCCACGCGTCTCTGGATGAGGCCGTCCGGCACTGGCGGGAAGCGCTGGGACTGACGCGACGCGACCGGATCCAGATCGCCACACCGCCCTCACACATCCTCGGCCTGCTGAACATTCTCACCGGGCTGCGGACGGGCGCCCGGATGCGGCTGCATCGTCGATTCGACATCGACCAAATGCTGCACTACATCGAAAGCGACCGCGTCACAGTCGAAATGGCCGTCGCGCCCATCGCCCTGGCCATTGCTTCGCACCCGCGGCTCGAGTCGTACGACCTGTCTTCGCTGCGCTTCATCATGTGGGGTGCGACGCCGGTCAGCGCCGACGTCGCCGAGACCGTCAGCCGCCGGACCGGCGTTGGTTGGGTGCCCGCCTACGGCACCACGGAACTGCCTGTCATCGCCTGCAATCCGCTCGAGGGGGCACGGCTTGACGCGGTCGGGCGCCCGGTGCCCGGTGTGGAGGTTCGGGTGGTATCGCTGCAGACCGGCCGGCCGTTGGGTCCGGGGGAGGTCGGGGAGATTCAGGCCCGGTCGGCGTCGCTCATGGCCGGCTACCTGCCGGCCGCCGCGACCACCGAGGTGATCCGCGACGGCTGGTACCGGACCGGGGATGTTGGCTGGCTTGACACCGACGGTTGGCTGAGGATCACCGACCGCCTGAAGGAGATGATCAAGGTGCGCGGCTTCCAGGTCGCGCCCGCCGAAATCGAAACGGTGCTGCACGGTCATCCGGCCGTCAACGACTGCGCGGTGTTCGGCGTTCCCGATGGAATCAACGGGGAAGCGATAGTCGCCGCGGTCGCTGCGCGCGCGCCCTCAGACCGCATCGACATGGATGCGGTCGCCGCCGAATTGAAGACCATCGTCGACGAGAGGCTGGCGTCCTACAAGCACCTGAGCCGCGTCGTGTTCGTGCCCGACATTCCTCGCCTGCCCTCCGGCAAGGTGCTGCGCCGAAAGCTCAAGGAGCAATATGGATGTACGTCTGACGGCTGAGCAACAGCAATTGCGTGACGCCGCCGCCAAGCTCGCCGACGATCTGGGACCGGGAGCGGTCCAGGATCTCGACGACCGGAATCGAATCGCGCGGCTGGACAAGCAGATCGACATGACCGGCTGGCGATCGCTGCGCTCCGACGGCGCCTCGGGGGTCGAAGTGGCGCTTGTTGCCGAAGAATTCGGCCGCCGGGTGGTCGACGCACCCTTTCTCGGTCCGATGCTGGCCGACGATCTTGCGCGCCGCGTCGATGCCGACAACACGGGAGCGACCCCGAGAACCATAGCCGTCGGTGGCCGAGTGATAGACGCCCGCGGCGCCCGGCGCGCCCTGGCGTTGTCCGGCAACACGATCCTGGCGACAGACCTGGGCCCCGTTCGCACGGGCGCCGATCTGACCCGGTCGGAAGCGGACACGCTCGGATCGCCAATGGCTCTTGGCGACGTGAGCCCCGAGGTTGCCGCACAGTGGCGTGCGCTCGCGCTGGTCACCACGTCGGCCGACCTGGTCGGCATCGCCCGCGGTGCACAGGCCGTCGCCTGCGACTACGCGAAAATCCGCGAGCAGTACGGCAAGCCGATCGGGTCCTATCAGGCCGTCGCGCATATGTTGGCCGAAAGCCTTGCGCTGATTGAGGGTTCGGTGAGCATTTTGCGGCATGCCGCGTGGGCGGTCGATGAACTGGCGCCGGGCGAGGCCATCCGCGCGGCCCAGATCGCGAAGGTCTACTGCGCGCGCGCCGCCCGCACCGTCTGCGAGACCGCCGTGCAGGTGCACGGCGGCATCGGCAACACCTGGGACTGCCTGGTTCACGTCTATTTGCGCCGTGCGCTGACCTCGACAGAACTATGGCCCGTAACGCTGAAGGAGATTGACTTTGGACTTTCGTGACTCACCCGACGAGGCCGCCTTCCGCGACCGGCTGCGAACGTGGTTGTCGCTGCACGCCAGGGAGTTCCCCAGCTCCGGTGACGAGTATTGGGCGCGCCAGGCCGAATGGCATCAGGCCCTCTATGGTGCGGGATTCTTCGGCCTGTCGTGGCCCCGCGAATTCGGCGGTCAGGAACTGCCGCCGGTGTACGACGTCATCCTGGACGAGGAGCTGGCGCGCGCCGGTGCTCCGCCGCGGCCCAGCGTGGGCTACCTGATCTATGGCATCGGCAGGCACGCGAGCGACGAGTTGCGGCGGCGCTTCCTGCCCGGCATCATCAACGGCACCGAGCGGTGGTGCCAAGGGTTCAGCGAGCCGGGCGCCGGCTCGGACCTGGCGTCGCTGACCACTACCGCCCGGCGCGAGGGCGACTCGTATGTGGTGCACGGACAAAAGATCTGGACCAGTTACTCCGATGTCGCCGACTACTGTCTGCTGCTCGCCCGCACGGACACCGAGGCCAAACGCCACCGTGGTTTGTCGGCATTCATCCTGGAGATGAAACAGCCCGGCGTGCAACAGCGCCCGCTACGCATGATCAACGGGGTCACCAACGAGTTCGGCCAGGTGTTCTTCGACGGAGCGACGGTGCCGGCGGATCGGATGGTCGGGGCGCCCGGGGATGGGTGGGCGGTCGCCATGACCGTCGTCGGGCACGAGCGCGAACCGTCCACGCTAGGCTACGCGGCCCGCTACGGCAAGCTCGTCCGAAGCCTGTTCGCGCGCAACCCGAACGATAAAGGTCCGGTATCCGAAGAGCTCGCGTGGGCGGCGGTCCAATCCGAAATGTTGGCGCATCACGTGCGGCGGCGATTGTCCGAACAGCTCGATGGAGTTTCGCACGGTCCTGAAGGATCGCTCGACAAACTGCTGATGACCTGGGTCGAGCAATCCGTCGGGCACGCCGCATTGGCGGTCACGGGAACCCGTGACCCCGACCTGCTCAGCGCCTATCTGTACAGCCGCGCACAGAGTGTGATGGGTGGGACATCACAGATACAGAAGAACATCATCGCTTCGCGAATCCTGGGATTGGGGGTCTGACATGTACGACATGCCTACCGAGATCGATGTCCGCGCTGACGGTCCACTGCGGATCATCACCCTGAACCGTCCGGAGTCCCTCAACTCGGTCAACGACAACTTGCACGTCGGACTCGCACGACTGTGGCAGCGACTGACCGATGACCCCACCGCGCGCGCGGCGGTGCTCACCGGGGCCGGCAGGGCATTTTCGGCCGGCGGCGATTTCTCGTATCTCAAGGAACTATCGGCCGACGCCGATCTGCGCGCCAAGACCATCCGAGACGGGCGCGAGATCGTGCTGGGCATGGCGCGGTGCCGAATTCCCGTGGTGGCGGCAGTCAACGGACCGGCCGTCGGGCTGGGCTGCAGCCTGGTCGCGCTGAGCGACATCGTCTACATCGCACAGGACGCCTATCTCGCCGACCCGCATGTGCAGGTGGGGCTGGTCGCGGCCGACGGCGGACCTTTGACCTGGCCGCTGCACATCAGCCTGCTACTGGCCAAGGAGTACGCGTTGACCGGCGCGCGCATCAGCGCTCAGCGCGCAGTCGAACTCGGACTGGCCAACCACGTGGCAGCCGACCCCGTTGCCGAGGCAATCGCCTGCGCCAAAAAGATTTTGGGGCTGCCCCAGCAGGCGGTCGAAAGCACCAAGCGGGTGCTCAACATTCACTTGGAGCGTGCCGTGCTGGCCAGCCTGGACTATGCTCTGTCCGCCGAGCACCAGTCGTTCACCACCGAGGACTTCCGGACGATCATCACCAAGCTGAACGCGGGGAAGAACTGACGAGCCGATTAGTCGTTGAGCCGCAAGAAGTCACGCATCACCCGATCGAACTTCTCCGGCTCTTCGATGAACGGCATGTGGGCGCTCGACTCGAACAACTCGAATTGCGAGCCGGAAATGCGCTGATGCATTTCCCGCATGTGCTCCGGCACGCATTCGTCGTACCGGCCGGCGAGGACAAGGGTTGGCACCGTGATCTCGGGTAGCCGCTCGAACACGTCCCAGTCGCGGATGGTCCCGACGATGTGAAAGTCGCTGGGGCCGAACATCGTCTCGAAGATCTCTGCGCCCATGTTCCTGAACGCGTCCTCGAGTTCCTTGGGCCACGGACGAACACGGCAGAGATAGGTTTCGTTCCAGGTGCGGATCGCGGCCTGGTATTCGGGCGCGTAGGTGGTACCGGCGGCTTCATGACGGTCGATCGCGGCCTGAGTCGCCGGGTCCAGTTCAGCTTTCAGCCGGGCCACCATCTCGGCAAACTGCGGTATCGACGCGATGCTGTTCGAAATGGTGAGACTGGCGACCCCGGACGTCACGTCGAGCACGTACTGCTGCGCCAGCATCCCGCCCCACGAATTGCCGAAGACATGGAAGCGGTCCAGGCCCAGCGCTTGAATCACCGCTTCCATTTCGGCCACCGAGCGCTCCATTGTCCAGAGTTCGGTGTTCGACGGGCATTCGGAATTGCCACACCCGAGTTGATCCCAGAAGATGACCCCTCGCTCGTTGGCCAAACGTTCCAGCGAGCGCAGGTAGCTGTGCGGCAGGCCCGGGCCGCCATGGACCACGAGAAGCGGAAGACCCACTCCGCCGCCCACCCGCTTGAACCACACGTTGCCGCCCGGGACCGCGATGGTCCCTTCTTGCTGAGTCATGCCAACCTCCATCGCCGGCCGCATCCCAAGGCGGCGAGCAGACGCGGAATCGCACGAAGCGGCGGGTGTGCATGCGATTCTGCGTCTGTTCACCAGCAGTGTAGAGAATGTTGTTCTCGCCGGTGCGGTCGCTCATAATGCGCAGATGACGATCGCCGACCTGATCACCGGCGCGCGCAACGGTTCTCCGCGGGCGGTGGGTCGGCTGCTCAGTCTGATCGAAGGCGATCAGCGCGACGAGGTGCTGGCGAGTATCGAACCCTCGGCGGTGCGCGTCATAGGCATCACCGGACCGCCCGGCGCCGGAAAGTCGACGACGATCGCCGCCCTGGTCGGTGCCTACCGGCAGCGTGGGTGTCGGGTGGCCGTGTTGGCCGTGGACCCGTCGTCACCGTTCAGTGGCGGCGCGCTGCTGGGCGATCGAATCCGGATGGCCGCGCACATCAACGACTCGGATGTGCTGATCCGTTCGGTGGCAACTCGCGGCCATCTCGGGGGCCTGGCCGCGGCGGTTCCCGCGGCCATCCGTCTGCTGGGCGCCATCGGCTACGGGGTGGTCCTGCTGGAGACCGTAGGGGTGGGGCAGTCCGAGATCGAGATTGCCGCCGTCGCCGATCCGACGATCGTCATCCTCAACCCGGGAGCGGGCGACGCGATCCAGGCCGCCAAAGCCGGTGTGCTGGAAGTCGCCGACATCGTCGCGGTCAACAAGGCCGACCGGGAGGGCGCCGACCAGACCGTGCGCGATCTCAGGGCCGAAACCAACGCGCCTATCGTCAGTCTCGTCGCCGCGCGGGGAGAGGGCGTCGACGATCTGGTGGCCGCTATTGACGCGCATCACCGTACCGACAGCCGCGAGCGCAGGCTGGCCCGCGCTCGAGCGCAGATCTTGTCCCTGGCGCAGACCAGGCTGCGGTCCCAGCCGGATCTGGACCGGCTGGCGGAGTCGGTGGTTGATGGCCACGACGATCCGTACGGCGCGGCCCAGAAGTTGTTGTCGCCGACGACTCCACCTGAATAAGAAAGGGCTTCGATGAAAGTCGCAGTGGTGAGCGGACCGGGGCGGACGGACGTCGTCGACGCACCCAGGCCTAGGCTCGGCCCCGCGGATGTCTTGGTGAAGATGCGGGCCTGCGGCATCTGCGGTTCGGACGCGCTGTATATCTCGCTCGGCGGACTGCCGCCACGCCAGGGTCGGATGCCGCTCGGGCACGAACCCGCCGGCGAAGTGGTCGAAGTGGGTGGCGACGTGACGGGCATATCCGTGGGCGACCACGTCGTCATCAATCCGATGGCTGCGCCCAGCGGCATCATCGGCAATGGCGGCGCGACGGGTGGACTGGCGGACTTTCTTCTCATAGAGCAGGCTGTCCGCGGCAAAAGCCTGGAGGTGGTGCCCGAACACATACCTTTCCCGGTCGCAGCGTTGAACGAGCCGATGGCTGTCGCGCGACACGGAGTGAACCAGGCCGGGCCGAATCCCTCCGACAAGGTTGTGGTATTTGGAGCCGGTCCGATCGGACTCGGCGCGACGATCGGATTCAAATCGGTTGGTGTGCAACACGTCGTCGTTGTCGACCTGATTGCGTCTCGGCTGGAGAAGGCCCTCAGGGTGGGCGCCGACGCGGTCATCAACTCCGCCGATGAAGACATCGCGCAACGCCTGATCGAACTCCACGGCACAGGCGAGTCGATGTTCCCCGGAAAGGCGGCCACCGACATCTACCTGGACGCCGCGGGCGCACCCGCCGTGATCACGACCGCACTGACCGCCGCAAAACGCGGGGCCAAGGTCGTCGTGGTCGCCCTCCACAAGGAGCCGGTACCCGTTGACTTCCTCAACCTCATGAGCAACGAAGTCACCATCGTCGGGTCGATGGGCTACCCGGAAGAGATCTTCGAAGTCACCAAAGACATCGTCGCCAACTGGGAAAAGTATGCCGTCATCGTGAGCCACACGTTTGCCTTCGACGACGTAGCAGAAGCGCTGCGGACAGCCGCAACGCCCGGTGCCGCAGATAAGGTCGTGGTCACCTTCAACTGATGCGGGCGACGTGCGTCTTGATTTATTGCCTGTCAATGTGTTTCATGAGATGATGACGCGTTCCGCCGATCAGCTGGTAACCGAATTCTGCAAACTGTGGGCATCCCCGGACCCGGACGAGCTGGCGGCCTACTTCACCGAAGACGCCACATACCAAAACATTCCGATGGCGCCGGTGCAGGGGCGCGAGGCGATCAGGCGATTCATTGCCGGCTTCCTCGCCGCATTCGACGGAATCGACTTCAATGTGCACCGGCAGGTCAGCAATGGCACGTTGGTGATGAACGAACGCACCGATGTCATGCGACGCAAGGACGGCGGGGAAATACCGTTGCCGGTCATGGGCGTCTTCGAGATCCAGAACGACCGGATTGCTGCGTGGCGCGACTATTTCGACATGGCCGCGATCACCAGCGCCTTCAGTTAGCGGTCATCAGCAGACTGGCGCTGAGTGCCTGACGCATAATTGAGAGCACCTGATCCGCTACGTAAGGTCGATGGACTTCCCGGTAGCGGCGGCATGGCCCGCACGGTAGCCGAAAACCATTGCCGGCCCTAGGGTTCCACCGGCGCCGCCGTAGGCGCGCCCAGTCACACCTCCCATGGCGTTACCTGCGGCGAACAGGCCCGGTATCGGCTCGCCGCTGACGTGCAGGACGCGGCCGTCGGGGTCGGTGCGCGGACCGCCCTTGGTACCCATCGCGCCGATGCACAGCGGTACCGCGTAGTACGGGGCGGTTTCGATCGGGCCAAGCGTCTTGCCGGCCAGCGTGGGGGCGCGGTCGTCGCCCCAATAGCCGTCGTATGCGCTGGAGCCGCGCCCGAAGTCCGGGTCGGCGCCGGAGGCCACGTGGCGGTTCCAGTCCTCGACGGTGCGGGTGAGGCCCTCGGAGTCAATGCCGGTCTTGGCGGCCAGCTCGGCGAGATCCGCCGATTCGCAGAACCAGTCCGGGACCGGCTCCCCGGGCGCGACGCCCAGAAAGCCGTAGCGCTGCAGGTGAACCGAGTCGAACACCATCCAAGCGCGGTCGTTGACGTACCCGCCGTGGGGGTCCAAATATTGGAATGCGCCGGCCATCGAGTTGTAGTCGGACGCCTCGTTGACGAACCGCCGCCCCGCGGCGTTGACGATGATGCTCCGCGGGCGGGTCCGTTCCAAACGCACGCTGCGGCTGCGGGGCTGCCCATCGATGGTGTCGCCGGGGAGCTGCACGATCGGCACCCACCAGGCTTCACCCATGTTGGCCAGGTCCGCGCCGTGCGCCATCGCCATTCGCAGCCCGTCACCGGTGTTGTACGGGGGAGAGACCGCACCGTGCATCGGACCGCGCAGAAAAGCCTGCACCAGAACGGGATTCCATTCGAAGCCCCCGGTGCCCAGGACGACCCCGTGGCGGGCGTGCACGCGGATGGTCTGCTCCGGGAAGGCGATCTGGACCCCGGTGATCTCCCCGTCCTCGGCAATCAGCTGCTCGGCACGAGCGTTGGTATGGACCGTCGCCCCCGTGTCCAGCAAGCTGTCGAGCAGGCCGGCAATCAGTGCGGCACCGGCGACACACAGGTGGCCGGTTTGATCGTCCGCCGCTGCGTGCAGGCGGGCCCGGGTCTCGGCGTCGAAACCGACGTTGGAAAAGTCGGTGGGGAACGCCGTGATCCGGGTGGCCCACTCGCCCAACCGATCGAGGTCGTACGGGGTCGGGATGAGCGATCTGCCGCCGCTGGGTTGTCCGCCCGGCAACTCGGGGCGGTAGTCGGGGAAGCCGGTCGCGATCTCGAAGCGCACGCCGCTGTGAGCTTCGACGAAGTCCAGCATCGCCGGACCGGTCCGCACAAAAGTCTCGACCATCTCGTCGTCCATCGCGCCGAGGGATTGCGCACGCAGGTATTGCAACGCGTCGCCGACCGTCAATTCCCCATCAGGACAACGGTTGTGGGCGGGAATCCACACGACACCACCCGACACCGCGGTGGTACCACCGACGGTGGAGGACTTCTCGAAGACCTCCACGGCCGCGCCGGCGACCGCTGCCGTCAGCGCGGCTGTCAGCCCGGCACCCCCGGAGCCGAGCACGACGACATCGACTTCATGGTCCCATGACATGGACGGCTATCCCTTCAGCTCAATGGCTAGCTCAGTAGCTCTGCCAACTGCTTTGCGGCGGTAATGACCTCGTCCTTACCCCGCATCACGACGTCTTCTCGGTGCGAGATGAGGTTGATGCACGTCGGCGGGGACGGGGCTTGGCGGTGGACTGGCACGGCCAGGCCGTAGGTGTTCGGTTCGATCTCCCCATACGTCGTCACCCACCCACACTCGCGGGTGCGGGTCACCAGATCTCGCTCGCCCGGGCGCGGGGGCATGCTCGCGAGCAGGGCGATCCCGGCGGCACCACGGTCCAGCGAATATCGACTGCCCTCGTGGAAGGACAGTTGGTAGGCGACATGGCTGGGCACGATCACCGCGACCGCCACCTGCTGGTCACCCTCGGCGATGAGCAGCGACACGGTGGTGCCCAGATCGTCGGCCAGCGCGCGTAACGTCGGCAGGCTGAGTTGGCGAACATTGCGGTCGAACGATGCGCCGAGCACGGCAAGGCCGGCCGCCGGCCGATAGCGACCATCGTCTCCCTTGGCCACCAAACGGAACTCGGCCAAGGTCGACAGCAAGCGATACGCGATGGTCCGATGGACCCCGACTTGGTCGGCGAGTTGCTGCACGGTCAGCCCACTCGGCGACTCCGCGACCATTTGCAGCGCCGTCAGTCCCCTGGCCAGCGTCTGGGAACCGGTTACCGAACCCGTCACAGCCTTGACAGACCTCCATGCGAGAGCGAAGCTCTATATATATCGCACACCGATGTGCGATATTAGCACACATGGTAAGTCGAAAACGAGAACAAGATTTCCAGCGTCTTTAGGGTGTGAGAGGGACCGTGGCGGAATTCGAGAGCATATGGAGTGATCTCCAGGGTGTCGCCTTTTCGCAGGGCTACCTCCACGCCGGGGGAGTGCGGACCCGCTACCTGCGCGCTGGGGACTCCGGCAAGCCCGTGCTGGTGTTCTTGCATGGATCCGGTGGCCACGCTGAGGCTTACGTCCGCAACCTGGCGGCGCACGCGGAGCATTTCTGGACTTGGTCCATCGACATGCTCGGCCATGGCTACACCGATAAGCCGGGTCACCCGCTGGAAGTCGGCCACTACGTCGAGCACCTGATGGCGGTACTGGGTGCCGTCGGAGCCGATCGCGCCTGCCTGAGCGGTGAATCGCTGGGCGGCTGGGTGGCGGCCCGCGCCGCCATCGACCATCCGGACGTCGTTGACCGACTGGTCCTCAACACCGCCGGCGGCTCTCAGGCCGATCCGGTTGTGATGAAACGGATTATCGCGCTCTCCATGGCGGCCGCTGAAGACCCGACGTGGGAAACCGTGCAAGCGCGCATCAAATGGCTGATGGCGGACAAGTCCAAGGACTACGACGATCTGGTCGCCAGCAGGCAACGGGTGTATCGACAACCGGGATTCGTCGACGCCATGCGCGACATCATGGCGCTGCAGGATCCGCAGATCCGGGCCCGCAACATCATCGGACCGGAGGCGTACGGCTCGATCACCGCGCCGACGCTGGTGCTGTGGACCAGTGACGACCCCACCGCCGACGTGACCGAGGGCCGCCGCATCGCGTCGATGATTCCCAATGCGCGCTTCGAACTGATGCCCGGTTGCGGTCACTGGCCGCAGTACGAGGACGCCAAGACCTTCAACCGCCTGCATCTCGACTTCCTGCTGGGGCGGTGATGGTCGCAGCGGGGCAGGAAACACCACAGGTGGACGTCGACGTTATTGTCGTCGGCGCCGGACCGGTTGGCCTGACGTTGGCCAATATCCTTGGCTTGCAGGGCGTCCGCACCCTGGTGGTTGACGAGCGCGACTCGCTGATCGACTACCCTCGCGGGGTTGGGTTGGACGACGAGGCGCTGCGCACCTTCCAGTCGATCGGCCTGGTCGACCGCATCCTGCCGCATACCGTGCCCAACCAGATACTGCGTTTCTTCGACGCCAAGCGGCGGGTACTGGCCGAAATGGCGCCAGCCCAAGCACTGTTCGGCTGGCCGCGGCGCAACGGTTTTGTGCAACCGCTCGTCGACGCCGAATTACTGGCCGGCCTAAAGCGCTTCGAGCACGTCGAGGTGTGGTGGGAACGGCCCATGACGGCATGCCGGCAGGACGATGACGCGGTCACCGTCGAACTCGGTGGCGATGACGAAATAACAAGTCTGCGAGCGCGTTACGTCGTAGGGTGTGACGGTGGGCGCAGCACGACCCGGCGCATGATGGGCGTGTCCTTCGACGGGACGACGTCGTCGACGCGCTGGCTGGTCGTCGACGTCGCCAACGATCCGCTCGGCCATCCGAACAGCGAGGTGGGCGCCGACCCCGAACGTCCATATGCCTCGATCTCGATCGCGCACGGGATTCGGCGGTTCGAGTTCATGATTCACGACCACGAGTCCGACGAGCAGGCGGAGGACCCGGCCTTTTTGAGGCAGATGCTGGCGCGGATGGTGCCCCACCCCGACCGGGTCGACGTGATCCGGCGCCGGGTCTACACCCATCACTCACGGATCGCCGGCGCGTTCCGCACCGGCCGAATGCTGTTGGCCGGAGACGCCGCGCACCTGATGCCGGTGTGGCAGGGGCAGGGCTACAACAGCGGGATTCGGGACGCCTTCAATCTGGGGTGGAAACTCGCGGCGGTGGTGCGCGGCCTGGCCGATGAGAAGTTGTTGGACACATACGACGTCGAGCGCCGCAAGCACGCGCGGGCGATGATCGACCTTTCCACCATGGTCGGCCGCGCCATTTCGCCGACCAATCGTCGGGTGGCCGGCGCGCGAGACCTTCTGGTGCGGTCGGCATCGGTGGTGCCGACACTCAAGCGGTACGTGCTGGAGATGCGGTTCAAGCCGATGCCGCGCTACGAGCAGGGGGCCGTCGTGCACACGGCTCCCAAGACGCGCGGCCGTGCCGACTCGCCGGTCGGCACCCTGTTCATCCAACCGCGGGTTGACACTCGTAGCCAACAGGATGTGCTGCTGGACGACGTACTGGAGAACTGGTTCGCCGTGGTGTGCTGGAACAACAACCCCCGCGCAATCCTCGGTGACGTGGCGTTCAAGAGCTGGAAAGGCTTGGGGGCGCGTTTCTTTGCGCTGCGTCCGGTGAGGCAGTTGCACTGGGCAGGACACGACGATCCTGACGTCGTGATCGTGGGTGACCGCAACGGTGGGCTCAAGTCCTGGTTCGACACCCATCAGGAATCGGTGCTGTTCCTGCGTCCGGATCGGTGCATCGCGGGCGCGTGTATCGCTCAGCGAGCGCCCGAGTTGAGCGCCGCGCTCCTCGACGCGCTCACCCTCACGCCGGGAGGGGGTGATCGCCAAAATGGTTCTGGCTCTGTGCTGTATGTCGCACAGCCCGCTGCTGAATCTTCCCGGGCCGTCGCCGGACCTGCTTGACGACATCGAGCGCGCGATCGCCCAGGCGCGAGAGTTCGTGCGGGACTACCAACCCGACCTCGTCGTGACCTTTTCCCCGGATCACTACAACGGGTTCTTCTACAAGGTGATGCCGCCGTTCTGCGTCGGCACGCACGCCAACAGCGTTGGTGATTACGGCACCTACGCCGGCCCCCTCGATGTTCCGGAAGACCTTGCGAACGGGTGCGCCGAAGCGGTCTTGGGCGCAGGGGTCGACGTGGCGGTGTCGGTCAGCATGGACGTGGATCACGGCACCGTCCAGCCGCTCGAAAAGCTATTCGGCGAGGCTACCGCCCGCCCGGTGATACCGATCTTCGTCAACGCGGTCGCTGTGCCGTTAGGGCCGTTGCATCGATGCCGGGCACTGGGCGCCGCGGTGGGCAGCTACCTAGCCGGCCTGGACAAGCGGGTCCTGCTATTGGGATCCGGAGGGCTTTCCCACAGTCCTCCGGTGCCGACGCTGGCGACTGCGTCTCCGCCGGTGCTGGAGCGGATCGTGCATGGCCAGCCGATGACGCCGCAGCAGCGGCAGGCCCGGCAGGTAGCCGTGATGGACGCGGCCAGGAGCTTCGCCGCCGGCGAGAGTGCGCTGCAACCGCTCAATCCGGCCTGGGACCATCGGTTCCTCGAGATCATCGACAGCGGAGAGCTTTCCGAGCTCGATCAGTGGTCGAACTCGTTCGTCGTCCACGAGGGCGGCAGCTCCGCGCAGGAGATAAGGACGTGGGTGGCGGCGTTCGCCGCCCTGGCGGCCGCCGGGCCGTACCGGACGACATTGCGCTACTACACACCTGCCCCCGAGCTGATTGCCGGTTTCGCCATCAGAACGGCAGTCCCGAAATGACCGGTCCATCCGACGGCTTCGACCACGTCATCGACGTACTCATCGTCGGCTCCGGCGGTGGCGGAATGTCAGCTGCTCTGACCGCCCACGCCGCCGGACTCGATGCGTTGGTGGTGGAAAAGTCATCGCATTTCGGTGGTTCGACCGCCCTTTCCGGTGGCGGCATCTGGGTTCCCGGCGCCCCGGCACAGCGCAGGGAGGGCTACGCGCCGTCGCCCGAAGGGGTGGTCGAGTACATGCGGCAGGTCACCGACGGGCTGGTCAGCGAAGCCCGGATACGTCAGTACGTCGATTCGGCGCCGCAGATGCTCGAGTTCCTGGAAGACCTTTCGGGTTGGTTCGAATTCGTCTGGAAGCCCGGCTATGCCGATTACTACCCGGAGCTGCCCGGCGGCTCCGAACTCGGCAGCACCATCAATGTGCCCCCCATCGACCTGCGGAAGTTGGGTCCCGACGAACAAAAGCTGCTCCAGCCGCTCGCGTTGGCGCCCAGGGGAATCTGGCTGGGGCCCAAGGAGCTGCGAACTTTCTACCGGATCAGGCAGTCATGGGCCGGCAAGGGCGTGCTGCTGAAGCTTATCTCGCGGATGGTCAGGGCCAGGGTCTTCGGCGAGCGGATGGCGGCGATCGGACAGTCGCTGGCCGCCCGGCTCAGGCTGGCGATGAGGGAACGCGGCGTCCCGCTCTGGCTGGACTCGCCGATGGTGGAGTTGATCACCGACGCCGGCGGTGCGGTCACCGGTGCGGTGTTGGACAGAGATGGAAGCACTCAGCGGGTCGGTGCGCGGCTGGGGGTTGTCCTGGCTTCCGGCGGGTTTGACCACGACCTCGCCTGGCGCAAAGAGCAACTGCCGGTGATAGAGCAGGATTGGAGTTTCGGCAATCCGGCCGCCATGGGTGACGGTATCCGAGCCGGCGAGAAGGTGGGTGCCGCAACCGAGTTGCTGGATGAGGCCTGGTGGTTCCCGGCGATCCAATGGCCAGACGGCCGAATGCAATTCATGCTCAACGAACGGATGATGCCCGCGCAGTTCATCGTCAACGGCGAGGGGAAGCGTTTCATCAACGAGGCGGCGCCGTACATGGACTTCGGTCACGCCATGATTGACGGCCAGAAATCCGGAGTGACCCACATCCCGTGCTGGCTCATCACCGACCACAAGTCGTGGAATCGCTACGTCATCGGCGGTCACCTGCCGATACCGAAAATCCCGGGCGCACCGGTACCCACCGGGCGCAAAGTTCCGGCTGCCTGGCTGGAATCAGGCGTGGTCAAAGCGGCGATGACCTGGGACGAAATGGCGGCAAAGATAGGAGTACCAGCACGTCAACTTTTCGAAACCGCCAGCCGCTTCAACGAACTGGCGCGCAAGGGGCACGATGACGATTTCAACCGCGGCGACAGCGTGTACGACAACTACTACGGTGATCCAACCTTGCCCAACCCGAATCTGTATCCGCTGGGCAAGCCGCCTTACTATGCGTTCCGGATCGTTCTCGGTGACCTTGGAACGTCAGGTGGTCTGAGTGTCGACGAATACGCGCGAGTGCTGCGACGCGACGGTACCGTGGTGCGCGGACTCTATGCGGTGGGCAACACCTCAGCGCCGGTCATGGGCCGCAGCTATGCCGGGGCCGGGGCGACCATCGGCCCGGCAATGACGTTCGGCTACGTAGCAGCCAAACACCTTGCAGCCCAGGCTGGCAAACAGGCCCTTTAACTCTCATAGGAGGTAACGATGAAAATTTCACTGTTCTACGAGTTCCCCCTGCCGCGGCCGTGGGCGCCCGATGACGAGCGGACCTTGTTCCAAGACGGTATGGACGAGATCGAGGCCGCCGACAAGGCCGGATTCTCGACCGTCTGGCTCACCGAGCACCACTTCCTGGAGGAATACTGTCATTCCACAGCGCCGGAGATCATCTTGGCCGCGGCCAGCCAGCGGACCAAGAACATCCGCCTGGGATTCGGCATCATGCACCTGCTGCCCTCGGTCAATCACGCCGCCCGGGCGGCCGAACGTGTCGCCACCATCGACCTGCTCTCCAATGGGCGCGTCGAGTTCGGCACCGGGGAAGGGTCCTCCATCAGTGAGCTCGGCGGATTCGAAGTCGACCCCGCCGACAAGCGCGCACAGTGGGAAGAGTCCCTCGAGGTGGCGATCCGGTGCATGACCGAAGAGCCGTTCACGGGCTTTAGTGGTGACTACTACAACATGCCGCCGCGCAACGTCGTTCCCAAGCCGCTGCAAAAGCCGCATCCACCGGTCTGGGTCGCCTGCACGCGGCCGGCCAGCGTGCAGATGGCCGCCCAAAAATGCATCGGCGCTTTGAGTTTTGCCTACACCGGTCCCGGGCCGCTCACCGAGCGGGTCAACGGCTACTACAAAGAATTCGAAGAGAGCGGCGTTCCCGTTACGCCGCAGATCAACCCGAACATCCTGGCCGTCGGTGGCGATCTGTCGATGATGGTCGCCAAATCCGACGACCAGGCAATTCAACGCCTCGGACAGGGTGGCGGGTTTTTCTCGTTCGGAATCATGCACTACTACCTGACCGGGGAGCACACGCCCGGGCGGACCGGCGTGTGGAAGCGCTATCTGGAAGAGGTCGAGAAGGATCCGACGCTGGCCTATGGCCCGGGACGCGGCGCGATCGGATCCCCGGCCACCGTGCGCGAATTTCTGCGCGGCTATGAAGAGAGCGGCGTCGACGAACTCATCCTGTTGCTCAACCCACGCTGCCACGAGGGCACCATGGAGTCCATCGAATTGATGGGCAAAGAGGTGCTGCCCGAGTTCATCGAACGCGACGCAAAGGCAGTGGTCGACAAGGCCAAGCGGCTCGAGCCCATCATCGAGAAAATCGAGGCGCGCCGGCCGGAGTCGACCGCACCGAAGTTCGACGAGAACTACTCCTACGGCGGACTGCCCACCGGCCGCAACAAGTTCACCGCCACCGAGATCCCCGAGGCGATGGCGGAGATGAACCAGGGTCGAGTCGAGGCGGCCAGGCGCGCGAAGGAGCAGGCTAAGTGATCGCCGGACAACTCTAGATATTTGGGAAAAGCGTTGGGAGGACTCGACGAGTTTTGGCGTTACGACGGCCGCCGCGCGGTGGTGACCGGATGTGCTTCTGGCATAGGCGAACACGTGGTACGCCAGCTCACCGAACTCGGTGCCGACGTCGTCGGGCTGGACAAGCGCCGGCCTGGCGTCGCGCCAGCGGAGTTCCATGAAGTCGACCTCGCCGATCCGGTGTCGATCGACTCCGCGGTCGCGGCCATCGACGGGCGGGTCGACGCGTTGTTCAACGTCGCCGGTGTCTCGTCGGGCATCGGCGACCCGCCGCTCGTCGTCACCATCAACTTCCTGGGCATGCGGCATGTCACCGAGGCGCTCATTGCCAAGATGGCCGCGGGGTCAGCGATCGTGAGTGTGTCCTCGCTGGCGGCCGCCGGCTACCGCGACCATCTGCGGTCGGTGGCCCCGTTACTACACACCGCCTCGATGCACGAGGGTATCGAGTGGTGCCACAGCCATCCCGATGAGCTGGCCGGGGGCGGCTATCAACTGTCCAAGGAAGCGATCATCCTGTACACCATGCAAAGTGCCACACGCCTTGGCGCGCGTGGCATCCGGATCAATTGCACCGGTCCCGGGGTCACCGAGACACCGATCCTCGACCAACTGCGTACCGCCTATGGACAGGGCTTCCTCGACGACATACCCAAGCCGCTGGGGCGTGTCTCCGATCCCGCCGAGCAGGCCTCGGTGCTCCTGTTTCTGAATAGTCGCGCGGCCAGTTATATTTCGGGTCAGGTCGTGTGGGTCGACGGTGGAAATGTCGGTGCCGCAATTGCGCGGGAGCTCGAGGAAGGAGCGCCGTGGCCAGCCTGACTGACTTTCGGCGGGTTGCCCGCGAGGTCTCCAACTGGGGACGGTGGGGAGCCGAAGACGAGCTGGGCACGCTGAACTTCATCACCGCGGACAAGGTCGCCCAAGCCGCCAGCCTGGTCCGGCATGGGAAAGTGTTTCCGCTCGGTGTGGACTTCGGCTCGTCAGGACCACAAGGCTCGTTCGAGTTTCGCCACAACCCGGTGCACATCATGACGGTGGACGGGGGGGACGCGAACACACTGGTCCGGTACGGGCCCGGGTGGGCGCAGAACCCGACCGCCCAACAGATGGGCAGCTACCTCGTCGACAATCTGTTCCGCTTCAACGACGACATGATCATCATGCCGTTACAGGCGGCCACGCAGTGGGATGCGCTGTCGCACGTCTACTACGAAGACCAGCTCTACAACGGCTTCTCGGCCGGTTCGGTGACGAGCCTGGGCGCCTTCCACTGCGGCATCGAGAAGGTTGACGTCAAAGGCATCACCTCGCGCGGTGTGCTGCTGGACCTCGTTCGCCACCGCGGGGCGGAAGTTTTTCTGGAGCAGGGGAATCCGATCACCCCGGAAGAACTCGATGACGTCGTCCGCGCGCAGGGTGTGACGGTCGGCCGGGGTGACATCGTGCTGATCCGGACCGGCTGGTGGACAAGGTTTCTGCAGGCCGGGGACAAAACCGAACCCTATTCCGGGCTGGACTGGCGGTGCGCGTCGTGGCTGCACGATCACGAGATCGCAGCCGTTGCCGCCGACAACCTCCAGGTCGAGGACCTGGTTTCCGGCGTCGAGGGGGTGTTCTTGCCTCTGCACCTGCTGTGCCTGCGCGACATGGGGATGATCTTCGGCGAGTACTGGGACTTGACCGCCCTGGCAGCCGATTGCGCCGCTGACGGAGTCTATGAGTTCCAGCTCGTCGCGCCACCGCTGAGATTCGTTGGCGCCGTGGGCTCACCGGTGAATCCGATCGCGATCAAGTAGAGAAGGCGGGCGGTGGACGTTCATCGCAAGACCATGTTGGTTGACGGTCTGGTCACCAGCTATCTGGAAGCGGGCCAGGGCGACCCACTAGTCCTGCTGCACGGTGGCGAGTTTGGCGGCAGCGCCGAGTTGGGGTGGGAGCGCAATATCGCCGCGCTCGCCGCGCGATACCGGGTCTTGGCGCCGGATCAGCTGGGCTTCGGGCAGTCGGCGAAGATCATCGACTTTGTCGACGGGCGCGGGATGCGGATCCGGCATGTGGCGAGATTTTGTGAGGTGCTTGGCATCGACGCGGCGCACTTTGTCGGAAATTCTATGGGCGCCATCAATCTGCTGGCCGACGCCACGTCGGATGCACCCCTGCTGCCGATGCGCAGCCTGGTGGTCATCTGCGGGGGCGGCGAGATCCAGCAGAACCGGCACTTCGAGGCGCTCCAGCAGTACGACGCAACCCTGCCGGCGATGCGCCGCATCGTCGAGGCGCTGTTTTACAGCCGTGACTATCCCGGTGACGACGATTACGTGCGGCGCCGCTATGAGTCGAGCGTTGCGCCCGGCGCGTGGGAGGCCGTGGCAGCGGCGCGATTCCGGCGCCCCGGTGCCGCACCGTCCGCCACCCCGTCGAGTGCCCGACGGTACGAACGCATTCACGTCCCGACCCTCGTCGTCGAAGGCGGGGACGACAAGCTCCTTCCGCCCGGATGGGCGGGCCAGATCGCCAAGCAGATCGACGGCGCCCGCTCGGTGGTGGTCGGAGACGCCGGGCACTGCCCGCAGATCGAGCAGTCCGCGACGGTCAACGACCTGCTGCTCGACTTCTGGGCAGGATCTAGTCAGAAGATGTAGTTGAGCAGGGTCTGCATCCCGGCGAACTGGTGGTAAGTGTTGTGGCAGTGCATGACCCACGTGCCGGGGTTGTCCGCGACAAGGACTGCATCGATCTTCTGTTTGGGAAGCACGATCACGGTGTCCTTGCGGGCGCCGGGGTTGCCGTCGGCGTTGATCAGCTGAAATGTGTGCCCATGTAGGTGAATCGGGTGATACATCATCGTTGTGTTGTCGAAGGTGATGGTGGGCCGTTGGCCCTGGCGTACCTGCAGCGGATGGGTCTTGCTGTAGGGCTCGCCATTGATCATCCATTCGTACTGAACCATGTTGCCGCCCAACACCACCGGAAGGTTGAGTCCCGGTTCGGGCCGTCCCAGGTTGACAGGAGTGGTGGCGGTTAACATCCCGATGGTGCCCACGAGTTTGTTGAGCTCGGCCGGCTGGAACTGCGGATCGGGCGGGCTTCCGGACCCGGTGACGAGCAGCGCCCGCGGCAAGGCGTTCTTGCCCTCCGCGAGTGCGACCAACGGGAAGACACCGTCGGCTGCGGTCACGATGACGTCGTAGCGTTCGGCCATGCCGATGAGCAGGGCATCGACCTGCTTGGGCACCACGGGGTAGCCGTCGGTGTGCGTGACCGTCATCGAATGGCCGGCCAGGGCGACCCGAAAAGCGGTGTCGGAGCCGGTGTTGATGAAACGGATCCTGATTCGCTGTCCCGGCTTCGCGCTGAAGGACGTGGGGGAGGCCGGGATTCGGCCGTTGACCAGATAGTACGGGTAGGCGATATCTCCGGCGTCGCCATCGAGCAACTCGCTCCTATTGACGCTGCTCCCTGACATCTCGGGGGTCGGACTCGTCGAGGTTGTCGGTGTCGTCGATGTTGTCTCGGCCGGAGTCGCCGTTGGGGTGGTGGCCGTGGTCGTTGTAGTGGGGGCTATGGGCTTGTTCGGGCTGCTTAGCTCGTCGTACAGCTGTTGCGGGCTCTTTCCGACGCCGTCGGTCCAATCGTCCATGATGACAATCCATTCGGCGTCGTAATTGCCCTCGCTTGGGTCATCGACGATGACCGGCAGATACAGACCCGTGTCGTCTTGGAGGCCCACGTGCGGATGGGCCCAGTAGGTGCCAGGGTCCGGGACGGAGAACCGGTAAGTGAAGTCCTTGCCGGCGTCGATGTTCGGAGTGGCTGGCTCGGCGCCGTCCATGTCGTTGCGCAGCGCGATGCCGTGCCAATGCACCGACGTCGGCTGGTCGAGTCGGTTTGAGACGGTGACGATCAACTCGTCTCCGATGTTGGCGCGGATCAGCGGTCCCGGGATGCTGTTGCCGTAGGCGAAGGTTCGGGCGATCGGTCCGCCCAGATCGATCTGGGTCTGCTGGGGTGTCAAGCTGGTCGTCACGGTGCGCCCGCTGTGCGGCCTGGCCTTCTCCGCAGCGGCGATCGCAGCGGACATTTGGGCACTCGCAGACGGCGAGGGTTTGGTCTGGCTGCACGCCGCCAGCGCCATTCCACTGGCGATGCCGGCTGCCATGAACGGGCGCCTGGTGAGCTGTGTTCCGTTCAAGGGGACGCCCGGTGGGGGTGGCACTGGCATCGACCGCTCCTCGGTTTCTCGTTGGTCGCGATGGTGCCGCTGCTGACGATCGTGGCGAACCCGTTCGACTTCCATCCCGGACCGCGGCAAACGGTATCAGCCAAACATGCCGCTGGCAGCAGCTCTCGACGTCGATTCGGCTTATGCGTCAGGGGCGCTTAGGCCACCGCAGCCCTCGGCTGCCCGTAAATCAGCTGCTTGACTTAACCCCGGCGGCGCCGATTAACTCGTCGTGTGGTTAACGATCTTGTCGGCAAGGTGGCCATCGTCACCGGCGGGGCGTCGGGCATCGGCCGTGCCACGGTGGAGAGGTTCGTGGCCGAGGGCGCGCGGGTTGTCATAGCCGACGTCCAGACGGACAGGGGTGAACAGCTGTCCGCCGCCCTGGGCCCCGACACCTTCTTCTGTCGGACGGACGTTTCGGACCTCGAACAGGTCGGGGCGCTGGTGACGATCGCCGTCGAGAGATTCGGCGGTCTGCACGTGATGGTCAACAACGCCGGTGTCTCGGGCACCATGCACCGCCGGTTCCTCGACGACGACCTGGCCGACTTCGACCGCGTCATGCGGGTCAACGTCCTGGGTGTGATGGCGGGCACCCGGGATGCCGCGCGGCATATGGCCGTTAACGGCGGGGGATCGATAGTCAACCTGACCTCGATCGGCGGAATCCAGGCGGGCGGCGGGGTGATGACCTACCGGGCGTCCAAGGCGGCAGTCATCCAGTTCACCAAGTCTGCCGCAATTGAATTGGCGCACTACGAGATCCGGGTGAATGCGATCGCTCCGGGCAACATCCCGACACCGCTGCTGGCAACCTCCGCGGTGAATGTGGATCAAGAGCAGCTCGAGCGGTACGAAGCGGCGATCCGGGAAACGATGCGGGCCGACCGGCCGCTGAAGCGCGAGGGCACACCCGAGGACATCGCCGAGGCGGCGCTCTATTTCGCCAGTGACCGGTCGCGCTATGTCACCGGAACGGTGCTGCCGGTGGACGGCGGGACCGTCGCGGGCAAGGTGATCCGGCGCCGGAGTGAGTCGCGACAGCAGTGACTTACGAGGCCCAGCTAACTTAAATCAATCGCTTGACTTAATCGTTCCGACGCGGTTGACTGGCCAAATGACCGCAGCCGGCAGGGCCGTTCGCACCGAGCGGGCCAGCTCCACCCAGGAGGCGATCCTGGTGGCCGCAGAGCGGCTTTACGCCGAGCACGGCATGTTCGCAGTATCGAACCGTCAGGTCAGCGAGGCCGCCGGTCAGGGCAACAACGCGGCGGTGGGCTACCACTTCGGCACCAAGGCCGATCTGGTGCGCGCCATCGAGGAGAAGCACCGTGGACCCGTCGAGCAGCTTCGCAAGCAAATGGTGGCGGAGTTGCTGAATTCGGGCGGCTCCCCCACATTGCGCGACTGGGTGGCTTGTTTGGTCCGCCCACTCACCGACCACCTGGAACACCTGGGCAATCCCACGTGGTACGCGCGATTCGCGGCGCAGGCGATGACCGACCCCGCCTACTACAACATCGTCGTAAAGGGTGCACTCAGCTCGCCGTCGCTGGTCCAGGTCGTCGAGGGCATCAACCGGTGTCTGCCCGACCTGCCGGCCGAGGTGCACTTCGAACGCAACGTGATGGCCCGCAACCTCTTGATGCATACCTGCGCCGACCGCGAACGTGCGCTCGCCGCAGGCGTATCGCCGTCCCACCGGTCCTGGCGGGCCGCCGCATCCGGCCTCATCGACGCGATAGTGGGCCTGTGGTTGGCGCCCGTGACGCCGTACGAGTAAAGGGTCTGCAGATGAAAGTGACTGTCGACCAGGATGTTTGCGCATCGTCGGGCAATTGCGTGCTAAATGCGCCCGAGGTGTTCGATCAACGCGACGACGACGGTGTCGTCGTCTTGCTCAATCCGGATCCACCGCCCGAGCAGGCCGGAGGCGCGCGGCGGGCGGCCGCAGCGTGCCCCGCACTGGCCATTCACATCGAGGAATGAAATGTCGGAAGCATTGACGAGTACTGAGATTTCCGCGACCGAACCCAACCCTGGGGTCCCGGAGTACCCGATGCCCAGGCAGGCGGGCTGCCCGTTCGCCCCGCCTCCGGACGTCATGGCCCTGGCCGCAGCCGCGCCGCTGAGCAGAGTCCGGATCTGGGACGGCAGCACGCCGTGGCTCGTTACGGGCTACGAGCAAGTGCGAGAGCTGTTCTCGGACTCCCGGGTGAGTGTGGACGACCGGCTGTCCGGTTTTCCGCACTGGAACGCGGGCATGCTGTCCACGGTGCACAAGCGGCCGCGATCGGTGTTCACCTCCGACGGCGAAGAGCACACCCGTTTCCGGCGGATGTTGTCGAAGCCCTTCACGTTCAAACGAGTGGAAGGTCTGCGCCCCGCCATCCAGCAGATCACCGACGACCACATCGACGTGATGCTGGCCGGCCCACAGCCCGCGGACCTCGTCGCCGCCATCGCACTGCCGGTCCCGTCGCTGGTGATCAGCCAGCTGCTCGGAGTGCCGTACGAGGACGCCGAGATGTTCCAGCACCACGCCACCGTCGGGCTCGCGCGCTATGCGACGGGTGAGGACACCGTCAAAGGCGCCATGAGCCTGAACAAATACCTTGCCCAGCTGGTCGAGGCCAAGATAGAAAACCCGGCCCCAGATTCTGCGCCAGACGCGGTATCCGACCTCGCCGAACGGGTCAAGGAGGGCGAGCTCAGCGTGAAGGAGGCCGCGCAGTTAGGCACTGGGCTGCTGATCGCCGGCCACGAGACGACCGCGAACATGATCGGGCTCGGCGTCCTCGCGCTGCTGCAAAATCCCGACCAGGCGGCCGTCATCCGCGATTCCGAAGATCCCAAGATCATCGCCAGCGCGGTCGAGGAATTGCTGCGCTATCTCAGCATCATCCAGAACGGCCAGCGCCGAGTGGCCCTCGAGGACATCCACATCGCCGGCGAGACCATCCGCGCCGGCGAGGGCATCATCATCGACCTGGCCCCGGCGAACTGGGATCCGCACGCCTTCGCCGAACCGGACCGGCTGTATCTGCACCGCTCGGGGGCCGACCGCAACGTCGCCTTCGGTTACGGCCGGCATCAGTGTGTGGGACAACAGCTTGCGCGGGCGGAGCTACAGATCGTCTACCGCACACTGTTCCGCCGCGTGCCCACGCTGGAGCTGGCCATTCCTATCGAGGAGGTGCCGTTCAAGCACGACCGACTCGCCTACGGCGTATACGAACTTCCGGTGTCCTGGTAACCGCCGGCCAATCTCCCAAAATGCCGATCCGAATGGAGGGTCAATGATGACGACTCAGACAAGCACCATTTCGCTCTACCCGCCAGAGGGCTTCGGCGCGCCGAAGAACCGACGCGGGCACGCCGCCGGCAGCAAGGTGGGCCTGCCGGAAGGCACCGTGGTCTTTTCCGCGGATAATCATATCTCGTTGGCGGAAGACATCTTCTACCAACGCTTCCCGGATGACCTCAAGGACAAGGCACCCCGGATCTGGTACGAGGACGGCGCCTACCAAGTCGGGCGCAAGGGACAGTCCTTTCTACCGGGTGACTTCAGTGCGGTGCTGATGCAGTACGACGACCTGGCGGGGGCCGCGAGCACCAACATCGAAGCTCGTATCCAGGAGTTGCGGGAGGACGGCGTCGACAAGGAACTGGCGTTCCCCAACGCAGTGCTCGCGCTTTTCCACTACCCGGACAAGAAACTTCGCGAACTCACCTTCCGGATCTACAACGAGTACATCGCCGAAATCCAAGAACGCTCGGATGGGCATTTCTACGGCGCCGGCCTGATCAACTGGTGGGATCCCGCAGGCACCCGCCGATCCCTCGACGAGTTGAAATCGTTGGGGCTCAAGACCTTCCTGATGCCGCTGAACCCCGGCAAGGACGACGACGGCAACCAGATCGACTACGCGAGCAGATCCATGAGCGCCGTTTGGGACGAAATCGAAGCCTCCGGCCTTCCGATTTCGCACCACATCGGCGAAACGCCACCGAAGAGCCCGTGCGAGTTCAACAGCGTGGTCGTCGGGATGATGATCAACATCGACGGATTCCGGGAAACGTTCTCCAAGTATATCTTCAGTGGCATCCTCGACGAGCACCCAAGGCTGCGGATCGGTTGGTTCGAGGGCGGGATCGCCTGGGTGCCGTGGGCGCTGCAAGACGCCGAGCACCTGGTGGCGTCTTATCAGCACATGTTCAACCGGCCACTGGAGCACGATGTCCGGTACTACTGGGACAAGCACATGAGCGCGTCGTTCATGGTCGATCCCCTGGGGTTGGAGCTGATCGACAAGATCGGCGTGGACAAGGTGATGTGGTCGAGCGACTATCCGCACAACGAAAGCACCTTCGGTTATTCGGAGAAGTCGCTGGCCGCGGTCGTCGATGCCGTCGGCCCGGAGAACGCGGCCAAGATCGTCAGCGGCAACATCACGAAATTTTTGGGGCTGTAGTGGCCACGGTCGCCCCTGCTGGCACGGGGTTGGTGATTCCCGAAATACCCGACCTGACCCGCATGCGCCGCGAGACCGGGGCGCGGTTGCGTTCGGCGATGGCCGAACGCGGTGTTGACGCGCTGATCCTGCTCGGCAACAGCGCCGTGGTCTACGCCACCGGGGCCAGTTGGCCACTCGGCGACGCCGGCCTTTCCTACGTCGAGCGGCCGGTCGCCGTGGTGGTCGCCGACGACGAATGGCCGCACCTGTTCCTACCGTTTCGTGAGGGCGCCTCGTACGAGTCGGAGCTGCCCGCGGATCACCTGCATGGCCCGGTGTACCTCGAGTTCGACGAAGGGGTAGCCGATTTCGCTCGGCAGCTGGCCGCACTGACCCCGGCCGGGGCCGTGATCGCGATCGATGAGTCCACCGGTGCCATGTCGCGCGCGGCGAAGTCGTTGTTTCCCAACGGCGCTCCGGCAGACGCGGCACCGATCGTCAGCGCCGCCAAGGTTGTCAAAACCCCGGACGAATTGGCCTGCCTCTACACCGCCGTCAAGATAACCGACGAGGCGATGGTGGACGTGGACAAGGCGCTGGCTCCCGGTGTCCGCCAGATCGACCTTTCGGCAAGCTTCTTGCGCCGCGCCTTCGAACTGGGCGCCACCGCAAGCATGCTCGAGCCGATCTGGCAGGTCATGCCGCCCAGCAGGGCGGAAGGGGTGTGGACGACGCACGGCGACTTGGCGCTCCCGCTACTGAGCACTGAGCGTGAACTGGCCGAAGGCGACGTGCTGTGGACCGACGTCAGCATCACCTACCGCGGCTACTGCTCGGATTTCGGGCGGACCTGGCTCGTGGGCCGGGAGCCGACGCCGCGTCAGCAGGCGCAGTTCCAGAGATGGCAGGAGATCATGGAAGCCGTCGAGGGTGTGGCCCGGGCCGGCGCCACCGCCGGCGACCTCGGCAGGGCCGCCATCGCGGCCAACAAAGGTAGCAAGCCCTGGCTGCCCCACTTCTACCTGGGCCACGGGATCGGTGTCAACGCGGCCGAGATGCCCATGATCGGAACGGATCTCGGACAGGAGTTCGATGACAACTTCGTCCTGCAGTCGGGCATGGTGCTGGTGCTCGAGCCGGTGGTCTGGGAAGACGGTACCGGCGGCTACCGCAGCGAAGAGGTCTTGGTGATCACCGAGGAAGGCTCGACTCGATTGACCGACTACCCCTACACCCCCTATGGCAACTAAAGTCCTGCCCGACGACCGGGCCCTGCGCTCGGGACGCCGCCAGCGCGTCCTGGACCAGATGGCGGCACACGACCTCGATGTCCTGGTCCTGGGCCGTCAGGCCAACATTCGCTACGTCACCGGCACCCCGCAGCTGTGGGTCGCCGGGACCCGGCCGTTCGGCCCGTCCTGCGTGCTGGTGCGCGAGACCGGTGCCGTTCACCTGCTCAGCACCTGGGACGAAGGCGTTCCCGACGACATCCCCCGCGAGAACCTATACGGCATCGCGTGGAACCCGGTCAACACCATGGCGGTGCTGCAACGCATCGACGGCGCGGCCACCGCGCGTCGTGTCGGAACCGACGCGCTCTCACCGGCTTTCGCGCAACTGCTGCCAACAGCATTCCCCAGCGCCGAACTGGTCGACGGCGAGCGCGCCATGCGCGCCGCCCGGCGCATCAAGACGGCCGAGGAAGTGATCGCGCTGCGGGACGCGATTGCGGTAGCGGAGTCGGGTCTGGCCGCCGGCGTGGCCGAGCTGCACCCGGGTGTGCGTGAACAAACGCTGGCCGGGATCATGATGGAGGCCATGGCGGCCGGCGGGGTGAGCACCCCGTCGAATCAGGAGTTCGTCTGGGTGACTTCGCCGGACCACCCGTGGCGACGAACCGACGGTGACGGTCGTGTCCAGGACGGAAATTTGGTGGCGTTCACGTCCGGCGTGCTCGCCGGTGGCTACATGGGTGAGGTGGGACGAACCTGGCCGGCGGGCCGACCAAAAGGCGTTACGCCCCTCTAT
Source organism: uncultured Actinomycetota bacterium (assembly GCA_963785625.1). Lineage (GTDB taxonomy): Bacteria > Actinomycetota > Actinomycetes > Mycobacteriales > Mycobacteriaceae > Mycobacterium. The sequence continues at coordinate 284,123 of CAWAWC010000009.1, forward strand.
CAGCGTTGGGATCGGTTATGGGACAGACTGATCGCCGTATGTCGTCCCGGCGCCGCTGCCGGTGAGTTGCTTGCCGCCTACCAGGCTGCAGACGAGCCGGCGCCGCCCATGCCGGTGGCCCGGGGTTTGGGCATGGGCTTTGACCCGCCCGTCATCTCCAAGCACCTACCTCGAACCGCGGCCGACGAGCGACTGGAGCCGGGTATGGTGCTGGCGGTCACGGGCTATGTCTGGGAACAGGGAATCGGAGCGGTCTTCGGGCGTGAAGCGGTCCTGATCACCGCCGACGGGCCGGAGCTGCTCACGTCCAGCCCGTTCTGGCACCAATAGCATGCCCGGCGAACCACCAGATCCCCTCGCGGAAGAGGCGATCCGGTACCAGAAGGACGCCGACGCACGCATCGCCACCATTACGTTCGACCGGCCGGGTTGTCTCAATGCGCCGACCATCGCGGTCCGGCTGCGCTACGCCGACCTGTTGCATCGCGCCGGCATCGACCACGAGGTCAAGTTGCTAGTAATCCGCCGCGCCGGTGAGGATTTGGGCTCGGGTGCGGACCTCACCGAGGTCATGGACGTGCAGAATTCGGGCACCGTCCGGCCAGATTCTGGCGATGACTTCACGCTCAAAGAAGCTATCGAGCGCGGCCCGGGGGATGGGGTCAACGACAACGACAACAAGTTTCCTCCGGAATGGCGGCTGAGCAAGGCCGCGCGCAAGAAGGCCATCACGAAGAAGTCCGATCGGAAGCGAGAGCACTAGTGGGGTTGGCTACGGTCGAACCGCCGCTGGCCGGCTATAAGGTGGTCGAGCTATCCACCGGAATAGCGGGCGCCTACTGCACCAAGTTGCTCGCCGACGGCGGGGCGGACATCATCAAAGTCGAGCCGCCAGAAGGGGATCCATTACGGGCATGGTCGGCCTCGGGATCGGTCATATCGCCCGGCAGCGATGGTGCTCTGTTCGGCTTTCTGGCCGGATCGAAGCACAGCGTCGTTGCGGACCCCGACCTCGACGATGACGTCGAGCTGACGGATCGGCTGCTGGCCGCCGCCGACGCGGTGGTGTGGTCGCCCGGCTCCCAACTTGTCGAAAGCCAGTCTTTTACACCGGCTGCCATACACCGCCGCCATCCCCACCTCACGGTCCTGTCGATCACGCCCTTCGGGCTGGCCGGCCCTTGGCGGGACCGGGAAGCCACCGAGTTCACCCTGCAGGCGTGGTCGGGGGGAATTGTCGGACTCGGTCGCGGAGCGCCGGACCGTGCGCCGGTGTTCGTGGGCGGGCAGGTCGGCGAGTACATGGCCGGGGTGTACGCGAGTGCCGCGTTGCTGACGTCGCGGTACCACCAGATCAAGGGGGCCCCGGGCCAACTTGTGGACCTGTCGATGCTGGAAGCACAGATTCTCTGTCTGACCTACTATCCCGTCACCTACTTCGAGATGCTCGGCCGGCCTTGGCGAGACGCGCGCCGCCTCACTGTCCCGGGTGTCGCTCGCGCCAAAGACGGACTGGTCGACCTGGGGTGTGGGACCGCGCAGCAGTGGTTCGACCTGTGCGCGATGGTCGGCCACCCGGAGTGGATCGATGAGGAATCCCCGCTGACGATCACCGAGCAGGCCAACATCCACGCCGATGACATCTACGCATGGGTCGAGAGCAACACCGTCGACGACATCCGCGAGTTGGCGACGGCCTTCCGGATTCCCAACGCGCCGGTCGCCAACGGCGCCAACGTCACATCAGTGGACCACTTCCGGGAGCGGGACTCGTTTGTGCGCAATCCGCGCGACGACTTCCAGCAGCCGGGACACCCGTACCGCTTGCGACCCGCGCAGCTTCGCCGGCCGCAACCGGCGCCGCGGCTGGGTGAGCACACGGCGCATTATCGGGCCGCCAGCCTGACCCCCCGCCCGGCGCCCACCGGGTCCGCAATCGGCCTGCCGCTAAGCGGGATTCGGGTGTTGGACATGACGACGTTCTGGGCCGGCCCCTGCTGCACCCATTTTTTGGCGATGCTCGGCGCCGAGGTCATCCATGTGGAATCCAGCCGCCGTCCGGACGGCACCCGACTGATCGCCGGCATACCGGTCAGCGAGAGCCAGTGGTGGGAGAAGTCGCCGATCTTCTCGGCGCTGAACACCAACAAAAAGGGGCTGACGCTGGACCTGCAGAGCCCGCGCGGCCGGGAGCTGCTGTGCCGTTTCATCGCGACATGCGACGTGATCGCCGAAAACTTCACTCCGCGGGTGCTGGACCAGGCCGGCCTGGATTTCGCGGCGGTCCAATCCATCAAGCCCGACGCAATTTTGTTGCGGATGCCCGGGTTCGGACTGGACGGCCCATGGCGGGACAATCCCGCATTCGCCTATGTCATCGAATCGGCGGCGGGCGTGAGTTGGATGACCGGCTATCCCGACCGCCCCCCCTACGAGCCCTACTCGATCGGCGATCCCAACGCGGGTATGCATGCGCTCAACGGAGTGTTGCTCGCGCTCGAGCACCGCCGCCGCACCGGCCAGGGTGTGCTGGTCGAGGCGGCGATGGTGGACGCCGCGCTGAGCATCTCCGCCGAACAGGTCATCGAGTACACCGCGTACGGGGCACTGCTGCAACGCGCGGGTAACCGGGGCCCGACCGCGGCGCCGCAGAACCTCTACCGGACCGCTGACATCGACGAATTCGGCAGGCTCGACAGCTGGGTGGCCATCGCGGTGACAACCGACGACCAATGGGAACGCTTGCGCGCCGCGCTCGGATCACCCTCCTGGGCAGCCGATCCCAAGCTTTCGAGCGTGGCCGGGCGGCGGGCGAACGAAGACCTGATCGACGAGCGGCTGGCAGCGTGGTGCGAACACCGCAGCGCCAAGGACGTCGTCGATACTTTGTGGGATGCCGGCGTGCCCGTGGCGAAGGTCATGCAGCCGCATCGTCAAACCGAGCTGGATCAGCTGACGTTTCGCGGCTTCTTCGAAGAAGTCGACCACCCCGTGAACGGCCGGGCTAAGCTCAGCACCGTGCCGATGAGGTTCTCCGCCGGACCGGGCCGGTTCCACAGGAATCCCGCACCGACCCTTGGGCAGCATAACGAGGAGCTGCTGGCCGAATTGGGCCTGACCCCAGCGGAGATCGCGGACCTGGAGGCCGACGGCGTCATCGGGCGCAGCCCTGCGATGCGTGCTTCGACCTGACCCACGATGGCAATCGATCCCTCGAACATCCTGCTGACCGGGCGCGTCGCTATCGTGACGGGCGCCGGATCGGGTATCGGTCGCGGAATCGCCTCAGGAATGGCCGCGTTCGGGGCCCGGGTCGCCATTTGGGAGCGTGACCCGCAGACCTGCGCGGAGGCCGCGGAATCCATCGGTGCGCTCGGGGTGGTCACCGACGTCCGGGACGGCGCCCAGGTGGACGCGGCGCTGCAGCGCACCACCGCCGAGCTTGGACCTGCGACCATCCTGGTGAACAACGCCGGGGGTGTGTTCTCCTCGCCGCTGCTCGAAACGAGCGAAAACGGTTGGGATGCCCTATACAAGGCCAACCTGCGCCACGTGTTGCTCTGCACCCAGCGGGTCGCGCGGCAATTGGTGTCGTCAGGCCTTCCGGGGAGTGTCATCTCGCTGACGTCGATCGAAGGCGTCCGCGCCGCACCTGGCTATGCGGCCTACGCCGCGGCGAAGGCGGGCGTCATCAACTACACGAAGACCGCGGCGCTGGAACTGGCGTCCTACGGGATCCGAGTCAACGCGATAGCGCCCGATATCACGCTCACCGAGGGCCTGGCACGGCTCGGCGCCGACGCGGCGCTGACCCACATGGGCAACATCGTCCCGTTGGGACGCCCCGGCCATGTCGACGAAATCGCGAGCGCGGCGGTGTTTCTGGCCTCCGACATGTCGGCCTACCTGACGGGGCAGACGCTCCATGTCGACGGCGGCACGCACGCCGCCGGCGGCTGGTATCACGACCCACAGACTCAGGACTACCGCCTGGGGCCCTCGGGCTAGCCCGACGACGATGCGGGCTGCTACAGCCTGAGGTGGGGGTACCGCCCGCTTGCGGGGGAGAGTCGGGCAATCAGGCTAGTGACTCCAGCCCTCGGCGGCCTGCTCGTCGAACGCGCTGTCGATGCGCTCGAACCGGCGGCGGACCGATGCGCGCGCGGGTTCGTGCGGCAGGATGTACAAACGGTTGGCCAAAATCGCATCGGCCGTCAGCCGGGCCACGTCGTCGACGCCCACGCTGTCGTCCTGCGTCGGGAGCCCAAACGCCCCCTCGGGCGCAGACGCCAGTCCGTAATCCGCGCCGCGGATCCTTTCCGAGTTGGAGACCAGCTTCGTCTCGACGACCATCGGGCACAGCACCGACACACCGATGGCGTTGGCTTTGACTTCCCGGGCGAGCGTTTCGGCGAGCCCGACGACCCCATACTTCGCGACGCCATAGGCGCCGAGTCCGGCGTTGGGCACCAGCCCGGCGAAAGAAGCGGTGAAGGCGATGTGTCCGCCCGTGCCCTGCTCGAGCAACCTCGGCAGGAACGCCTCGACGGCGTGGATGGAACCCCACAGGTCGATGTCGATTACCCAGCGCCAATCGTCGTGCGTCATCTGCGCGAGCGGACCGGCGATGACAATGCCGGCGTTGCTGAAGACGACGTCGACATGGCCGAGCAGCCGGAAAGCTTCGTCGGCGAGATGGCGCATCTCGTGGAGGTGGCGGACGTCGCACATCACGCCGTGGGCGTCATACCCTTGGGCGCCCAGGTGCGCCACGGCCTGCTCGAGAGAAGGTTTGTCGACGTCGGCCAGCACCACACGTGCCCCCCGCCGCGCGAACTCGGTCGCGGTCGCCAGACCGATGCCACTCGCGCCGCCGGTGATGACCGCCCCGCGCCCTTCGAATCCGTCCATGGGACGGACCTTATTTCAGGCAGCTACCCGCGTCGACGGGCAGGGTCACGCCGGTGACGTAGCGGGACTCATCGGAGGCGAAGAACAGCACCGCGTTGCTGACGTCCTGCGGCTCAACCCAGGGGATCGGTAGCGTGTGGAACAGCTGACAGATCGGGGCCATGTCGTCGGGGCCCGGATTCTCGAGGTCCGGGCGGAACATCTTGAAGGTGCCCTCATTGTGCAGCATCGGGGTGCATACGTGAGTGGGATGAACGGAGTTCACCCGAATCATGTGCTGCCCCAACTCGACTGCGAAAGCTCGCATCAGCCCGACGACGCCGTGCTTTGCGGCCACATAGTGACCGGTATGCGGGTAGGCCTTGAGCCCGCCGACCGAGCTGGTCAACACGATCGAGCCGCCCCGGCCGCCGGCAAGAATATGGGGCACACCGGCTTTCACGGTCTTCCATACTCCTGACAAGTTGACGTCGATCATCTCGGTCCAGTCTTCTTCGCTGGTCTTGTCGAGCGTTTCGCCACCGTTGCCGATCCCGGCGTTGGCCACGATGATGTCCAGCCGGCCCAACTGCTCGACACCGGTATCCACGGCGGCTTTCACTGCGTTGTAGTCACGCACGTCGACCTCGGCCGTGAAGATCCTGCGGTTATGGGCCTTGACGAGGTCGGCGGTCTCCGCAAGGTCCTCGGGCGTCGATGCGGGAATAGCCGTGCTCTCCGCAGCCGACCCGCGGATGGGCTTGCAGATGTCGATCGCAATGATGTCGGCGCCTTCCTGCGCCAGCCGCACCGCATGGCTCCGACCCTGGCCCCGCGCCGCCCCCGAAATGAAAGCGACTTTGCCCTCGACCCGTCCCGCCATGGCTCCCTCGATTCCTGACCTTGACCTGATCGACATGTACCAACGGAGAACCGCGTTTCCGGACGCAGATGGTTGCCGCCTTCGAACTCTGTCATCACCGACCCAGAGTGTCAACGCCGAATCCATTTCGGCCATGCGATACTCTCGCCAGACGAGAGTCAGGTTCTCGCCGGGCGGGCCGACAGGGCGTCGCTTACCCTCGCGATGAGCGGTGCTGGGCCTTGCTAGCCGACGAATCCCCGTGAGCAGAACTCCCACACTTCGTCGGCGGTGATGGGATGGACCGTCGCATCGTCGGAGCCGCCACTGGACTGCGCGATGAACATGACCGTCTGCATAGTCATGGCCGCGACCCGCTTCGGATTGACGCCCGCGCGCAACTCACCCGCGTCGCAGGCCGCCTCCATGAGCTCGGTCAGCAACGCCACCAACGGAGCATGCGCGACCTTGACCTCGGCCGGGTGTGTAACCAGTAACCTGGGTGCGAAGTCGGTGAACAGCGGTCGTTTCGCCGACGGGTCGGGACGGGAAGCTTCGTACAAGAGCTCGACGGCCACCTGCAAGCGCTCCAGCGGATCCGAATGACTCTCCGTGGCGGCGCGGATCTGATCGGCCGATCGGCTCAGCGCGTCCTCGAACAACGCAAGCAGTAGCTCGTGTTTTCCGTCGAACTGCAGGTAGAAGCTCCGCAGCGACTGGCGGGACCGGTCGACGACCTCTTGTACGGTAAAGTCCGTGCTGCCCTTTTCGATGATGATGGCCTGCGCCGCGTCGAGAAAGCGCTGAACGCGCTGTGCCGCCCGCAATTTCGCTGTCTTGATCGACCGCTCGACGGCGCGCTGCTTCCAGGCGGGTTCTTCGCTCGGGCTTGTCACGGCCGGCTCAGCCGACTGCCGCGCAGGGAGAACATGATTGGACTCTACCGGAGAACGCCGTGACATTGCTGCGCTCGACCCCCTCACGGAAGATGCGTCGGAGATTGTAACTTTCTCGCTGCGAGAATAGTATTCTCTTACACGCGTGTATGGAAGCAAAATCACAAGAGTGAACCGCGCCGTGGGCGGAAATCGTCATCTACCGGCTGCCCGCATGCGCCAGTAACCCTGGGGAGTGCCGTGCAGCTGACCTTTGACGCCGACGTGGAGGCGTTTCGCGCGGAATTCGTGGCCTTTCTGGACGAACACCTGCCCCCCGAGGCCGAGGCCGTCGAGCGGCCGCGGTCCAGTTCGCATGTCCCGGACTGGGCCCGCCGCTGGCAACGGCTGTTGTTCGACAGCGGCTGGTTGCTGCCCGGCAATCCGCCGGAGTTCGGTGGGCGCAACGCCACGCTATTGCAGCAATACGTCCATACGGAGGAGTTGGGGCGGCGGCGGATCTATCAAAGTTTCAACCCGCAGGGCGTGGGCATCATTGCGGCGTCGTTGTTGACGTTCGGCACGCCGGAGCAAAAGCTGCGCTGGGCGGTACCCATTCTGCGTGCCGAGATCACCGCGTCGCTGGGGATGAGCGAACCCGGCGCGGGCTCGGATCTGGCGTCGCTGAAAACCAGGGCGGTTCTTGACGGCAAGCACTTCGTGGTCAACGGCCAGAAGGTATGGACGTCCGGCGCCCACGACGCGGACGTGCTGTTGACCTTCGTGCGTACCGATCCGTCTGCGCCGAAACACAAGGGCATCAGCGCGTTGATGATCCCGACCGACACACCCGGTGTGGTGCGCCGCCCGTTCGCATCGGTGTGCGACAGCGACGAAGTCGACTTCAACGAGGTCTTCTTCACCGACGTGCGGGTGCCGGCGCAGAACCTGGTGGGTCAGCTCAACAGGGGATGGCGGGTGGCGACCGGTTCCCTGGGCCACGAGCGCATCATGCTCTGGACCGGGTATGTAGACCTATTGCACGAACTGACCGCCGATTTCGCGCCCTCGGGGTCGCTGGAGCGGGACCGCTACGCGACTTTGGTGATGGATGCCTACGCGCTGCGGCTGCTGGGTTCGGCGGCCCTGGCGCGGGCCGCTCGCGGGGAAGAAGACGTCCCCGCCCAATCCGTACTCAAACTCCTGGGATCGGAAGCGCTGCAACAGGGTTCGGAGGTGGCGCTGAACGCTGCAGGCGGCGACGGGCTCGTCTACCGGGCGGTCACCGCCCCGTTCGCCCCGTTGAATCTGGACAGCCATTGCCGCAGCTGGTTCGACCGGTACGCGCGCACGTTCGCGGCGACCATCGCCGGCGGCACTTCGGAGATCCAGCGGAACATCATCGCCGAGCGGGTGCTCGGCCTGCCGCGCACGTAATCCGGGCGGCGGGCCTTCTGGCGCTCAGCAGTGCACGTATTTCCCATTGACCAATTTCCCATTGACCAAACACTGGTGGTAATGGTCCAGCTGGTGCGAGTTCAGCCACGCGTAGTAGCCCAAGGTGGCGAGCCCGGCCACGATGGCCACCGCTCCCAGCACGATGCCGGCCATCGCGGCTCGGGGGTTGTTGGCGGCGCCGCGCTGGACTCGTCTGCGGGCGACGTCGCCGGTTACCACCGCGGCGACGCCGAAGGGCACCCCGACCAGCAGCCAGCAGGTGAAAAGACCGACGACGCCCAGGATCAGTGAGGCGACGCCGAGCTCGTTTCGGGGCGCGTCGGGATGATTCATCGCTTTCCATCCTCGTGGTGGTCAGGCGAGTCTACGCGGCCGGTCGCCGGGTGTCCGCGGGTTAGCCGTAGGCCTCGAAACCCCATGCGTCACAGAAAGTCTGTCGTGTGCCGTGGTGTCCGCCTCACAGCGGCAATTCATTCATCGGCACGCGTCGAATCGCGTTTGTCGCTGTGAGGCGGGCAGACACCCACCCGTGGCCGTCTAGTGACTCAAGTGACAGGAGAGGCGTGGGCTTTACAGCTGCGCCAGTCGCGGGGCGGAACCGTTGGCCCGCAGGGCTTTTCCGGCCTCCCGTGTCAATTCCCTTGCGCTGCCGAGCAGCCCGTCCAACATGAGTGACCGCTTGACATGGTGGTGCAGCCGGTGTTCGGCGGTGAAGCCGATCCCACCCAGCACCTGCTGACAATGTCGCGCGCTGGTCAGCGCCGCCTGGCCGGCCGCGGCCTTGGCCAGCAGGCACGCCAGATGGTCCGGTTCGTCGGTGGCGGCGTGCAGGGTCGCCTCGGCGCCCTCGATCGCGATGAGCGTCTCGGCCAACCGGTGTCGGATGGCCTGGAAAGAGCTGATGCGACGCCCGAATTGGACTCGGTCCAGTGCATGTTGGCGCGCCAGCGACAGCATCGCCCGGCTGGTCCCGACCAACCACCAACTCAGCGCCAGCCATCCCGCCGCCAGCGCCTGGCGCGGCAGTGGTTCGTCTTGGGGCACGGCCCCTATCGGTAGCTCATCGTCGATCGCCGAACTGGAAGTGTCGCCGCGCTCCCATACCACCCAGGTGCCACCGGCGAACGGCAGCGGCATGGTGCCCCCGGGTACAGCTCCGGACGCACGCAGCATGACGTCGTTGAGCACCGGGGCGTGCGCGCCGGTCTCGCCGAGCAACCGGAACACCAAAGGAATGGCGGTGTCGGGCATTTCGGCGAGCATGTCGAGCCAGCCGAGATCGGTCAGCGCCGCGTCGAGCTTGGCGCCGGAGGAGCTGGCCATCGTCGTTTGCACCGATTCGGCTAGCAGGCGCAGCGACTCGGGGTCTGGCCCGGCGCTTTCTGAAGGGTCCACCGTCACTCCTTGCCGAGGTCGAGCAGCCGACGGGCGATGATGTTGCGCTGGATCTCGGCGGTGCCGCCGTAGATGGTCGCCGCGCGCGAGTACAGATACTCCGGCCGCCACGGCGTGTCTTCGAGTTCGAGCGTCCCAGGCAGCAGGTCGCGGACGGTGTCGTAGAGCCGTTGCTCCGCGGACGCCAGCAGCACCTTGTCGATTGAGGTGTCCGGCCCGAGGTGGGCTCCATCGCGCAACCGGTGCTGGGTGTCACGCGACCGGCAGCGCAATGTGTGAAGCGCCAAATAAGCCGCGCCAAGCGCGGATTCGTCGGGCTCGACCGCTTCGGCAATGAGCGCATCGAACCGTGAGTACAGGTAGGCGATCCGCTGCCAGAAGCAGGTCGAGCGCTCGTAGGGCAGCAGGTCCATCGCCAGCCGCCAGCCGTCTCCCGGGTTGCCGAGCATGCGGCTGGACGGGATCACCACGTCGTCGCAATACACCTCGCAGAACTCGTCGACCCCGTGCATCGTGCGGAGCGGCCGAACGGTGATGCCCGGCGTGTCGAGGTCGACAAAGAATGCGGTGATCCCGTCATGACCCGCTCCGGTGCGGGTGAGCAGGATGCACCGGCTCGAGAACTGCGCGTAGCTGGTCCAGACCTTCTGTCCGTTCACAATCCAGTCGTCCCCGTGGGGCACCGCGCGGGTCGTCAGCGAGGCCAGGTCGCTGCCGGACCCTGGTTCGGAAAAGCCTTGGCACCACTGCTCGCGGCCGCTGAGTAGCCGCGGCACCATCTCCGCCGCGAGTTCCGTCGGGGCGTAATCGATCATGGTGGGTGCGAGCACTTCGACCATCGAGTACGGTCCGGGTTCGGCCAGGCGGCGGCCCACTACCTCCTCGCCCACGATCGCGCGGAGCACCGCGGGACCGCCCAACCCGCCGACCTCGGTGGGCCAGCCGTAACGCATCCAATCGGCGTCGTAGAGGGCGCGGTGCACACGGGCCAATTGCTGCATCTGGCCCTGCAGCGAGTGATCGGGTCCGGGCGTCAGATCGTTGTCGTCGAGCCACGCGCGCAGATCGGCCCGGAATTGCCCAACTTTCACGGCGTAGCCGATTGCTCGGCTCCTTGCGTCCCTGGGACCCCTGGAGCCGTAGCCTTGCCGCCGTTGTCACCGGCAGGACGCCCGATGGCGTGTGGGCGCCCGGAGTCGTGCACACCGCTGCGGCGGATGAAGGTCATGGCGCGCGTCTTCAGCCGCCATCCGTCAGCGGTCCGCGAGTAGGTGTCGCGGTAGTAGCCGATCCGCATGTCGTGGGTGGCATGGTCGATGAAGCACAACGGTTGGGTGCCGCTGGCCGAATCGCCGTCAAGCTCGATGACCGGAGTTCCGGTGAGAAACAAACCCTTTGGTGCGGCCGCCACCAACTCCGGGAATCTGTTCAGGCTGTAGGTCTCACCGAAGGCGCTGTAGGTCCCGTCGGGAGTGAAGACGCCGACGAGGCCGTCGATGTCCTCCTGAGTGATGGTCACCGCGTAGCGGGCGAGCATCTGCTGGATCTCGACCAGGTCGTCAGTTCGGGTGGGCATAGACCTTGCCGCCTTTCATCACAAAGCCGACTCGTTGGGTAACCGTGATGTCTTCCAATGGGTTTCCCGGCACCGCGATGATATCGGCGAGGTGGCCCCGTGCCAGCCGTCCCCGGTCGCCTGCGTTGATGAGCTCGGCCGCGGTCACCGTCGCGGCACGCAGCACCGCCAGCGGCGGCAGGCCCCATTCGACAAGCGTGACGAGCTCGTCGGCGTTGCGGCCGTGCGGTATCGCCGGGGCGTCGGTCCCGACCGCGATCTTCACGCCCGCTTGGTAAGCGGCGAGGATCGACGTGCGCGCCTTGGGGAACATCTCGGCGGCCTTGGCCTGCAGCTCCGGTGGGGCGTGCGAGACGTCCATCGCATTACCATCGGCCAGCCGACGGGTGCTGACCAGGAATGTGCCGTGCTCGACCATCATCGCGATCGCCTCGTCATCGATCAGGAAGCCGTGTTCGATGCAGTCGATGCCGGCGGCGACGGCGTGCCTGACCGCGTCGGCGCCATGGGTGTGGGCGGCGACGCGCAGCCCGCGCCGGTGCGCCTCGTCGACGATTGCCCGCAGTTCCTCGTCCGAATAGTGCTGCGCGCCAGGGGGTCCCGTGAGCGACATCACCCCGCCCGAGCAGCACACCTTGATCAGCTCGGCGCCATGCTTGATCTGGTAACGCACCGCCTTGCGGATTTCGTCGATGCCGTTGGCGATGCCTTCCTCGACCGTCAGATCGAGCACGTGCGGGGCGAACGCCGCGAACATCGTCGGGTCCAGATGCCCGCCGGTGGGCGTGATGGCATGTCCGGCCGGCACTATCCGGGGCCCGTCGATCCAGCCCGCGTCGATGGCCTTGCCCAGCGCGACGTCGAGCAAGTAACCGCCGGTCTTGACGAACAGCCCGAGGTTGCGCACGGTGGTGAACCCGGCTCGCAGCGTTCGGCGTGCGTTGCCCACCGCACGCAGCACTCGCGTCGGTGGGTCATCCTGCACCATGGACAGTCCGGGTTTCTCCCCGCGCCCGCCCATCAGGAGGTTGACCTCCATGTCCATCAGACCGGGCAGCAGGATCTGGTCACCCAGGTCGATCAGGTCGCCTTGGACCTCGCCGCCGACGCTGACGATCCGACCGTCGTCGACCTGCACGACGCCGGGCCGTACGATTTCGCCCGCGTCGATGTCGAGCAGTCCGGCGGCCTTGAGCGTCAGCTGCGATGAGCCGCTTGCGCGAAGAGCGCCGGACACCGTTAGATCACCGGTTCCCGGATATTTTCCATCCACGCGGCGCCGCTGTCCGGCACCCGGGGCTGTTTCCAGGCCTCGATCGGGAACGACACCATGATCAGCGACTGCATCATGTGCATGAGCGTCTTCGCGTCCCCCGGCAGGTCGTCCAACGGGTACTGGTCGCAGTAGGCGATCATGTCGTTCATGCGAGGAAATGCTACGTCGTAGAACCCCTGCATCTCGGTCATCGTAGAGGCCAGCCGCTTGGCGTAGCGCTCGGGTTCGGTGGCGAGGTCCCAATCCAGATAGGGCTCCAGGTCGGCGAACTCCGTCGGAAGCTTATTTGCGGTGGCCATTGTTGCGGTACTCCTTTACGTAGTCCCCGGCCACCTTGTGCAGATGACGGAGCAGGATTTCCTGATCGCACAGTGGGAAATCTGTGACGACCTTGGTGCCGATCATGGTCTGGGTTGCCTCGAGGGTGTTGGCGTCCTGCAGCGCGTACTCCTTGAACGTCACCGCGGCCAACTCTTGGGCCAGTCGTTCGCGGGCGTTCCTGGGTGGGACGAAGTATATGGTCCCCTCGAAGATGTGCTTGTCGACAGCCGTCGGCCAATAGTGATAGGTCAGAACCCAGCCCGGCGCCCAAAGCAGCAGCATGAAGTTCGGGAAGAAGACGTACGAATCGATACCCCACTGCTTGGCTTTCGCCGGGTTGACACCTGGCGGCAGCGGGTCGAGGCCCTCGATGTCGGGCCGATCCCACGGCCCGAACAGGCCGCTGCGCAAAACGCGGTCCATCGGCTTGACCATGCTCAGATCCGCGGGCGGCGACTGACCGCCCCAGGTCGAGATCATCGAATGCGGACCCGAAAGCTCATAGTGGAGTGCCTCGAAGCCGTACTTTTGAATCTTGGCCGCTTCTTCCTTCGTGTATTGCCCCTGATGCAGCACTGGGGCGTGGTAGAACTCGACGAACGCGTCCATGAACAGCTTCCAGTTGCTGCCGACCTCGGCCTTGTAGGCGTAGACCTCGGTCATCTCGTGGAATGGGTAGCCCTCTAGGCCCTTGGCCATCGGTCCGAGGTAGTCGACCAGTGGCTTTGCGTCTTGATCAAAATTGATGAAGATGAACCCTTCCCACACCTCGCAGCGGACCGGCACGAGCCCGAACTGGCTCTTGTCGAGCTCGAAGAACTCGTCCTCTTGCTGGACGAAGGTGAGGTCACCCTCCAGGCTGTAGCGCCAGGCGTGGTACTTGCAGGTGAACTGCCGGCATGTGCCCGACGTCTCCTCATGGGGAAAGTCGTTCCACACCAGCTTGTTTCCGCGGTGTCGGCAGATGTTGTGGAACGCCTTGATCGAGCCGTCCTTGGTCTTCACCACGATCACCGACATACCGGGCCCAGCCGATGGCAGCTCCTTGGTGAAGTAGCTGCCGGTGCGCGGCAGGCGCTCCACTCGACCGAGGTTGAGCCAGGTCCGTTTGAAGATCGCCTCACGCTCGGCTTCGAAGAATGCCGGATCGATCGAGTCGGTGTAATCGACCGGCCCGGTGCCCAGTTCGGGGTAGTTTTCTGTCCAGCTTCCAACAGCTGGCTTCGGGAAGTGGCCCAACGTCGTTACCTCTCTTGTCCGTTGTGTTCGGCTTTCTCGAGCTCCACGCCGAAAGTGTTGAGCGCCATCGCAAGGCTGATGTAGCCGCCGACGGTGAAGACGAAGTCCATGCACTGCCGTTCGTCAAGCCGCTCACACAGAGCGGTCCACGTCTGGTCGGACAAATTGGATGTTGCGTCGAGTTCGTCGACAGCCTTGAACACGGCGCGATCGAACGCGTCGTCCGTCTCGCCGGTCCGGGCGGCGGCGATCTCGGCGTCGGACAGTCCCGCTTGCTTGGCGATGTCGACGTGGTGTGTCCACTCGTAGGCGCAGCCGCGTCGATGGGCGACGCGCAGGATCGCCTGCTCGCGGATGCGCGCCGGCAGGTTGGAGCTGGTCAGCAGGTACCCGCCGAACCGCAAGAAGGCGCGGGCCAGCTTCGGGTGACGCGCCAGCGTCGACATGAGGTTCCCGGCACCCTGGGGATTGCGACGTTCCGGCGGCAGCATGCCGGACAGGGACTGCTCGACAGCCTCGTCCCACTGATCCGCGGGCAGCGGCTGCAGGCGCATCCGCAGTCTCCTCTCGGCCCGCTCTCGACGACTCTCATCGAAAGAGAATGATATTCTCATTTCCAACCAATAGACTTGCACGATTCGCTCGGCTGGTCAATGCCGACGGAAAGGACGAACGCGCGGGGCCGCCCGCGACGGCCCGCGTCGGATACCGTCGGATCGGGCGACGCTGTCGAAGTGCCCGGCATCCAGCGACAATGCCGGGATCGGTTCCGGTGGGCACCACGTGCTGGCCTTTCCGGCGCCGCATCGGCCCGCTGAGGCGGGAGATTCGCCCCGGTCGTCGGCCCCGGAGGAGGCCGCGGCGATCGGCCGTGACAATCGCTGGATGTTGATTCTCACTTCGCGAGAAGATAGTTTTCAACTAGTGACTTTGGCTGCGCGGCGGTTCGTAGGCTGTGTAAAAGCAGGTGGATTCGATGGATTCAATGGATTCAATGGAGAGGTAACGGCCATGAACAAAGAAGACATGATGCTGATCAGCGTCGATGACCACATCGTCGAGCCGCCGGACATGTTCAAGAATCACCTGCCGAAGAAGTACATCGATGACGCGCCTCGGCTGGTGCACAACCCCGATGGCTCGGATATGTGGAAGTTCCGCGACACGGTGATCCCCAACGTGGCGCTCAACGCTGTCGCCGGCCGGCCCAAGGAGGAGTACGGGCTGGAGCCGCAGGGGCTGGATGAGATTCGCCCGGGGTGCTACAACGTCGACGAGCGCATCAAGGACATGAATGCCGGGGGCATCCTGGGCTCGATCTGTTTTCCGTCGTTCCCCGGCTTCGCTGGGCGCCTGTTCGCGACCGAGGATCATGAGTTCTCGGTGGCTCTGGTGCAGGCCTACAACGACTGGCACATCGACGAGTGGTGCGGCGCGTACCCGGCGCGCTTCATCCCGATGGCGCTGCCGGTGATCTGGGATGCCGAGGCGTGCGCCGCGGAAGTTCGGCGCGTCTCGAAGAAGGGCGTGCACGCGCTGACCTTCACCGAGAACCCGGCCGCGATGGGCTATCCCAGCTTCCACGACGATTATTGGACTCCGCTGTGGAAGGCGTTGTGCGACACCAACACCGTGATGAACGTGCACATCGGATCGTCGGGCCGGCTGGCGATCACCGCGCCCGATGCGCCGATGGACGTGATGATCACGCTGCAGCCGATGAACATCGTCCAGGCCGCCGCGGATCTGCTGTGGTCGAAGCCGATCAAGGAGTACCCGGATCTGAAGGTCGCGCTGTCGGAGGGCGGCACCGGTTGGATCCCCTACTTCCTGGAGCGCGCCGACCGCACCTACGAAATGCACTCGACGTGGACGCACCAGAACTTCGGAGGCAAGCTGCCCAGCGAGGTTTTCCGGGAGCACTTCCTGACGTGTTTCATCAGCGACAAGACCGGGGTCAGGCTGCGCAACGACATCGGCATCGACAACATCGCGTGGGAGGCCGACTACCCGCACAGCGACTCGATGTGGCCGGGGGCGCCCGAGGAGCTGTGGGACGTGCTGAGCCTGAACAACGTGCCGGACGACGAGATCAACAAGATCACCTACGAGAACGCAATGCGGTGGTACTCGTTCGACCCGTTCACGCACGTGCCCCGGGAGCAGGCGACGGTCGGTGCGCTGCGCAAGGCCGCCGAGGGGCATGACGTGTCGATCAGGGCGCTCAGCCACCACAAAGAAACCAGGGCGGGCTCGTCGGTCGCCGACTTCACGGCCAACGCGAAAGCGCTCACCGGCAACAAAGACTGAAAGACACGCCGCCGGAATGCCAGTGCGCCGGTGCATTTCGACCAAAGGAGACCCCGCAGTGCCCGGCGCCGGCATGAACTTCGAGCTGACCGACGACCAAGAATTGATCCGCCGGTCGGTGGTCGAGTTGGCGCGGAAGTTCGACGACCACTACTGGATGGAAAAAGACCAGGCGCACGAATTTCCCACCGAATTCTACCGGGCCATCGCCGACGGCGGCTGGCTGGGGATGACGATTCCCACCGAATACGGTGGCCACGGCCTCGGGATCACCGAAGCCACAATCTTGCTCGAAGAGGTCGCCAGGTCCGGCGGCGCGATGAACGCGGCCAGCTCCATTCACCTGTCGATCTTCGGCATGCAGCCGGTGGTGGTGCATGGTTCGGAGGAACTCAAGGCGCGCACGCTGCCCAGTGTCGCGACCGGCGAAGTGCATGTCTGCTTCGGGGTGACCGAGCCCGGCGCCGGCCTCGACACCTCACGCATCACCACGTTTGCCAAACGCGACGGGGATCGCTACATCGTCAACGGCCGCAAGGTGTGGATCTCCAAAGCGATGGAGTCCGACAAGATCCTGCTGCTGACCCGCACCCGGGCCTACGACGAAGTCGCCAAGAAAACCGACGGAATGACTCTGTTTCTCACCGATCTGGACCGCAGCCGGGTCGACATCCGCCCCATCCGCAAGATGGGCCGCAACGCCGTCAGCTCCAACGAGTTGTTCATCGACAATCTGGAGGTGCCGGTCGAGGATCGAGTTGGGGAGGAGGGCAGGGGTTTTCAGTACATCCTGGATGGGCTGAACCCGGAGCGGATGCTGATCGCCGCCGAGGCTCTGGGCATCGGCCGGGTGGCGCTGGACAAGGCGGTGAAGTACGCCAACGACCGGGTGGTCTTCGGCCGCCCGATCGGCATGAACCAGGGCATCCAGTTCCCGCTCGCCGATTCGTTGGCTCGCCTGGACGCTGCCGAACTGATACTGCGCAAGGCCACCTGGCTCTACGACAACGGCAAACCCTGTGGGCGCGAGGCGAACACCGCCAAATACCTGTGCGCCGATGCGGGCTTTACCGCCGCGGACCGGGCACTGCAGACCCACGGCGGCATGGGTTATGCGGAGGAGTACCACGTCGCACGCTACTTCCGTGAGGCCCGGCTGATGAAGATCGCGCCGATCAGCCAGGAGATGATCCTGAACTTCCTCGGGGCCCACGCCCTGAAACTGCCGCGGAGCTACTGATGACCGGTGCGCCGTTCGACCTTACCGGCCGATCGGCGTTGGTAACCGGCCATACCGCTTTCGCGGGGCAAAGCGAGACGTCGTTTACTGGTCGGTGAGCGGTACCCAGTTCGGAGAAGTCGGAGTAGATGCATGCGTGAGACAGTCATCGTCGAGGCGGTGCGCACGGCGGTCGGGAAGCGAGACGGCGGGCTCGCGGGCATGCACGCCGCCGACCTGTCCGCAATCGTCCTGAACGAACTGCTGGAACGGACCGGACTCGGTCCGGAGATCGTCGACGACGTCATCTGGGGATGCGTTTCCCAGGTCGGTGACCAGTCCAGCAACATCGGTCGCTACGCGGTCCTGGCCGCCGGCTGGCCGGAGAGCATCCCGGGTACCACGGTCAACCGGGCCTGCGGCTCCAGCCAGCAGGCGCTCGACTTCGCCGTGCAGGCGGTGATGTCAGGCCAGCAAGATGTCGTCGTGGCCGGCGGCGTGGAGGTGATGAGCCGGGTTCCGCTCGGCGCGGCCCGGGCGAGCGGGATGCCTTACGGTCCGAAAGTCCTTGCCCGCTATGACAATTTCTCCTTCAATCAAGGACTGTCCGCGGAGATGATCGCCAAGAAGTGGGGCTTCTCCCGCAGCCGGCTGGACGAATACTCGGTTCAGTCGCACGAGCGGGCCGCCGCGGCGCAGGACAGCGGCGCCTTCACCGACCAGATTGTCCCCGTCTTCACCCAGGACGGGACCCAGGAAAGCATTGTGAGCGCCGACGAGGGCGTGCGGCGCGGCTCCAGCGTCGAGAAGCTCGCCGCGCTCAAGCCGGCGTTCGTCGACGACGGCGTGATCCATGCGGGCAATTCTTCACAGATCTCCGACGGCGCGGCCGCGCTGCTGGTGACGACGTCGGAGATAGCAGTTGACCTCGGGTTGACCCCGATCGTGCGCTACGAGGCGGGGACGGTGACCGGCGCGGACCCGGTGCTCATGCTCACCGGACCCATCCCCGCCACCGAGAAGGTGCTGAAGAAGGCGGGCGTGCCGCTGTCGGAGGTGGGCGTCTTCGAGGTGAACGAAGCCTTCGCGTCGGTGCCGCTCGCGTGGCTGGCCGAGACCGGCGGAGACGAGACTCGGCTGAATCCGCTGGGTGGCGCCATCGCGCTGGGGCATCCGCTGGGCGCTTCCGGCGCCGTGCTGATGACGCGCATGGTGCACCACATGCGCGACAACGGCATCCGGTACGGCCTGCAGACCATGTGCGAAGGCGGCGGCACGGCCAACGCGACCCTGGTCGAACTCGTGGGGTAGAGCCCCGCCGGAAAAGCCTCTGGGCTGCGGCCCTTGTCACATCCGCGAAACCAACCTACTGTGTGTTCACTAGGTTGGTTGGACGAATCGGTACGAAGGAGCCCGGTGCCGGACGCGCGGCGATACGACACCCTTCTCGCCAAGGGCGAGGACCGCAAGCAGCGGATTCTCGAGGTCGCACAGCGCCTCCTCGCGCGCAACGGTTGGCGCAACACCACGCTCGCCCAGATCGCCGGCGAGGCCGGGGTCACGCCCGCCGGTCTGCTGCATCACTTCGAATCCAAGGAACAGTTGCTGCATGCGGTGCTCGACGCGCGCGACCTCGACGACGACGTCCACGCAGACCGGACCGGTGATCTTTTCGGCCAGATCGCTCAGGTCGCCGACCGTTTCGCCCGGGCGCCCGAACTCATGGGCACGTTCACCGTCCTGCTGGCCGAAAACATCCTTCCCGACGCGCCGCTGCACGACCGCATGCTGGCCAGGCACCGGGCCGCGACCGACATCGTCGCCGACCTGATTCGTCAGGGTCAGGCGGATGGCCGGTACCGCACCGACATAGACCCCGCCGTCAAGGCAATCGAAATTTTCGCCTTCGTCCACGGAATGGAAACCACATGGTTGCTCGATCCTTCGATACCGCTGACCGATGTGTTCAAGCAGTACGCGGAGACACTGGCGCGGGACTTCGCGCCGCCCAAGACGAGCGAGACGATATGAGGTACCGGCTGCACGTCGTCGCCGCCGGCGTCGTCGACGTCGTGAAGTTCGCCGGCGGTTGGCTTTTCGACCGGGCGATGGCGGGATGGGACGTCACCGTGCTCCTTGCCGACCACTCCGACTGCCGGCCACTGCAGATCCTCGGCGCCCGGGTCCTCGACCTTGAAGACGCCTTGGTGTCCGCGGAAACGCGTCCCAAACCCCAAGCCCTGGCTGCGGCGGCGGATTTGTTCGGGTGCGACTCCCGGGTGCGGCAAGGCGTGTTGCAGGCCCTCGACCATGGTGTCACCGAAGTCACGCTGTGGGGCGAGGACTGGCCCGCCGAGCTGGACGGCAGCGTTGGCCTGGTGCAGCATCGGCTCAGCATGGCCGCGCAGATTTTCAAGGGCAAAGCGCTGGCCGCCGCCGCTGTTCCGCACGGCTCGATCGGTGGCGTCGAAATCTTCCGCAGCGGGATCCTGGCATGGCCGTCGGTCGCCGCTGATCTGGTTCCGGCCAGTTAACGACCCGCCGGGTTGGTCGGACGTTGCCGACCGTGAATATGGCGACGCTATGACGGCGTGTCGCGTCGCTCATTTCACGGTCGTGGAGTGGACCGCTCGTTGACGGCCGACGAGCCCGTGTGGAAATGTAATACTCATCTCTGAGAGGAACGTTCTCACTAACCGAGATTCGAGGAGCAAGAGATGGTGGACGACTTCACCGAGATGGACTTCTTCCGCGATAAACGGCTCGTCGAGGACCCTTACCCCTACTACGAGGCCCTCCGTCAGCAGTGCCCCGTCACCCGGGAAAGCCACCACGGGGTCACCATGGTGACCGGCTGGGACGAGGCCTGCGACGTGTTGAACGATGCCGAAACCTTCTCGTCATGCATCGCGGTGACCGGCCCGTTTCCCGGCTTTCCGGTACCTATCGAGAGTGACGACATCACCGAGCTCATCGAGGAGCATCGCGACGAGCTGCCGTTCAGCGACCAGCTGCCGACCCTTGATCCGCCGACGCACACCGATCACCGCGCCCTGCTGATGCGGCTGATCACCCCGAAGCGCCTCAAGGAGAACGAGGACGCCATGTGGGTGCTCGCCGATCGAGTGCTCGACACGTTCCTGCCGCCGGGGGAGGGCGATTTCATCAAGGGCTTCGCCGGTCCCTTCACGCTGCTGGTGATCGCCGACCTGCTGGGCGTGCCCGAGGAAGATCGTGATC
The DNA here is from genome assembly GCA_963785625.1 of uncultured Actinomycetota bacterium. Lineage (GTDB taxonomy): Bacteria > Actinomycetota > Actinomycetes > Mycobacteriales > Mycobacteriaceae > Mycobacterium. The sequence goes on from CAWAWC010000009.1 coordinate 304,784, forward strand.
AGTTCGTCAAGAACATCCGCCAGCACTCGGGCGGCGGTGTCGGGGGCACAGGCAAGGAGGCCTTGGCGCACAGTCCACTCGAATTCCTCTACGGGACCTTCTCCGACTACGTCCGCGACCGCCGCCGCGAGCCGCGCGACGACGTGCTGACCGGCCTGGCCACCGCGACATTCCCCGACGGATCGACACCCGACGTCGAAGACGTGGCCCGCGTTGCCAGCAACGTTTTCTCGGCGGGCCAGGAGACCACCGTGCGGCTGCTTGGCGCCGCGCTGCAGACCATCGGGGAACGTCCCGACATCCAGGAGCGGTTGCGCAAGGACCGCAGCCTGATCCCCAACTTCATCGAAGAGGCGCTGCGCATCGAGAGCCCGGTCAAGGGTGACTTCCGGTTGAACCGGGTACCCGTCAACGTCGGCGGCGTCGACCTGCCCGCGGGCACCACGGTGATGGTTGTGCAGGCGGCCGCCAACCGTGATCCGCGCCGGTTCGACGACCCCACTACGTTCGATCTGGACCGCAAGAACGCCCGCCAGCACATCTCGTTCGGGCGGGGCATCCACAGCTGCCCGGGCGCGCCCCTGGCGCGCGCCGAAACCCGCGTGGCGATCGAGCGGCTGCTCGACCGGACGTCGGACATCAGGATCGACGAGCGCTTCCACGGCCCGGCGAACGACCGCCGCTACCAATACGTTCCGACCTACATCCTGCGCGGCCTGACCGAGCTGCACCTGGAGTTCACCCCCGTATGAAAGTGACGGTCGATGACCAGCGCTGTCGCGGTCATGGCGTGTGCACGACGCTGTGCCCGGAAGTGTTCAGCCTGACCGACGACGGCTATGCGGAGGCGATAGCGGCCGACGTGCCAACGGAATTCGAAGCGGCCACGCAGGAGGCCATCCAATGCTGTCCGGAGCAGGCCATCAGCAAGACCTAGTCAGAAGCGTGCGCAGATAAGGAGGTTCGGGTGGCGAAAGGGCCAAAAGGATACGTCATCCTGACCGAGGCCATCAAGGATCCGGAGGGCATGAAGGCCTACGGGAAGGCAGCCGGAGCGGCGATGGGTGGCGTCAACATCCTCGCGGTCGACACCGCACCGAAAGTCATCGAGGGCACCTGGCACGGCGACCAGACCGTCGTGCTCGAATTCGAATCTGTGGACGCGGCCCGGGGATGGTACGAGTCCGAGGCCTACCAGAAGGCGGCCAAACTGCGCCAGGCGGCGGCCGACTGCAACGCGGTCATCCTCAGCGGATTCGAGATACCTTCGGCCGGTAGCTGATCGCTAGTCCACGATCGAGATCGCCTGCCGGGGACATTGACGGACCGCTTCGCGCACTTTCGCCTCGTTCTCGGGCGTGACTTCCGGTTTCAAGACGGTCAGCATGTCGTCGTCCCCCACCTGAAAGACGTCCGGGAGGATTCCCATGCATACCGCGTTGCTTTCACACAGATCCCAGTCGACTTCAATTCTCATCGCAGCCCCTCCTACCGAAGCACTTTGACGGGTGCGGTGTGCCAGCCCGCGACGTTTTGCATGTGGACACGCTGCAGGAGGTCCCACTGCACTTCGTAGCGGGGCATGAAGTCCAGTAGCCGGTCCAGTGAGATAGCGCTTTCCATGCGCGCCAACGCCGCGCCCAGACAACTGTGAATCCCATACCCGAGCCCGAGGTGCTGCGCCTCGGTCTGGTCGCGCTCGATGTCGAATGCGTCGGCGTCGGTGAAGGCCTCCGGATCGCGGTTCGCCGAGGCGCCGATCAGGAACACCGGTTTGCCCGCGGGGATCACGCCACCGCTGACGTGTGCTTCTTTGAGGGTGTAGCGGACGTTGTATTGGACCGGTCCTTCGTAGCGCAACAGTTCTTCGACCGCCCCGGGAACCTTGCTGCGGTCGTCGAGCAGCTTCTGCCACTGGTCTGGGTGGCGGGCGAAGATCACCGCCGCGTTGCCGAGCAGCTTGGTGACCGTCTCGGCGCCCGCGCCGCCCAAAAGCGTTGCGAAGCCGGTGATTTCGATATCGTCGAGCTTGCGCAGCTGACCGTCTTCGCCGGGGATCTCGGCGGCGATCAGCCTGCTGATCATGTCGTCCTGCGGGTTCTCCCGCCGTTGCTGCACCAGGCCGAAGTAGTACATCGCGGTTTCGATGTTGGCCTGCATGCCGGCTTCGTTGATCTCGATCTGTCCCGGTTCGCGGTGCAGGCTGGTGTCGATCCAGTGCCTTACCTGCTGGCGGTACTCCTCCGGCACCCCGGCCATCCGGGTGATGACTTCCACCGGGAACGGTCCGGAGAAGTCTTGGACAACGTCGAAGCGGTCCGGATTGGCAGCGCCCAGATACTTGTCGATAACTTCGATGACCGTTTCCCGTTGCGACTGAATGGCCCTCGGGGTGAATGCCTTGTTGAGCAGGCTGCGCATGTGGCGATGTTCCGGCGGATCCATGAAGATGATCGACTTCTGCTCGGGGGAAACGCCCTTGCGCACCATCGCCAGGTCGCAACCACGCGCCGAGGAGTAGGTCTCGAAGTCTTTGAACGCGGCCGCCACGTCCTCGTGGCGGGTCAGCGCGTAGAAGTCCTCCTTCTCGTCGTAATACAGCGGTGCTTCCTCGCGCATCCGTCGGTATATGTCGAAGGGGTTGTTGAAGTAGTCCTCCGAGAACGGATCGAAGACGAACTTCGGTTTTGTCACTGAATCCTCCTCAGCGGCGAGGGCGGGCTGAAACCGTTACAGCGGACTCGCTGACTGTAACGCTAACGGTAGCGGCTTCGTGACGAACCGGGAAGAACCAAAACGCAGCCATCTCAGACCCGGCCAACCACGTCGAGGGCCTGGATGACGTCGTCCAGCACGCCGAGATCGCCGCCGAGTTCCTCGGCGATGCGACGCGCGACGGCCACGTCTTTGCCGACGAAGTCACCCGTTACCTGGGTGAACGATGAGACAGAACCCCGTGCCGCGACGAGGTCGAGCACCCGGCTGGCGGCACTGCCGTGTGGTAGTGCCGTCAGCAGGGCCGACTCCGGCACACCGAGCCGCTTACCTAGCCGGACCGCCTCCGCGACCAAGCCGATTTGACCCGCGAACAGCGCGTTGTTGATCAGCTTCACCTTTTGACCGGCGCCGCGCGGCCCGACGTGCAGGACGGGATCGCCGTAGCAACCCAACACCGGCTGCACTCGGGTCACCGCGTCGTCGGAGCCGCCCACAAACAGCGTCAGCCGGCCGGCCGCAATGTCGTGCGGGCCTCCGCTGACCGCGGCATCGATTACGTCGACGCCGGGGGCGCGCTCGGCGATGGCGTCCATGGTGGTCGGGCTCACCGTGGTGTGCACCACCAGCGCCGAGGCCGCCGGGATGGTCGCCAACAGCTCACCGCCAAGACAGACCTCCCGCACCTGTGCGTCGGTGAACACGCAGAGCACCACGACGTCGGCCTGTGCCCCGGCCTCGGCCACCTCGCTGACCGTCTTGGCGCCCAGTTGCTCGAGATCGCGGCGCTTCTCGGCAGTGCGGCCCAGGGCCTGGACGTGATGGCCGGCCTCGACGAGCCGGGCCACCATGGGGCGGCCCATTCGCCCTGCACCGATGAAGCCGACTTTCACGGGGCCTTCATCGGGGGTGGCCCATCAGTGCCAGCGTGGCGTCGGCCGCATCGAGTACGGCACCGGCGTGGGCCGCGGCCTGGTCGGCGAGGTCGACGACGAGCCGAACGTCCTTCTGCAAGAGTCCACCCGCTATACCGGCGAGTCGTTCCAAGCCGCCGATACCACCAAGAGCGTTGAGCGCGAAGCTGTTTCCGCTGCTTCGGGAAACGACTTCGGTGAGACGGTCGGGATCGACGCCGAGGGCACTGGCCAGCGACAGGGCGGTGGCGGCGACGCCAAGGTTGGCGGTGAACAGCAGATTGTTGAGCAGCTTGGTGGTTTGCCCTGAGCCCAGCTCGCCGAGGTGAACGACCGGGTCGCCGTACGCTTCAAACACCGGACGGCAGCGTTCGACGACATCGGCGTGACCACCGGCCATGACCATCAGACGCCCTTTTGCCGCCGCCGGGCCACCGCCGCTCACCGGCGCGTCGATGACCGAAACGCCGCGGGCGCCAGCCTTCTTCGCGAGCTCTCGGCAGGTATTGGGATGCACCGTGCTGTGGATCGCGATGACGCTGCCCGGTTTCATCGCGGCCAGCAGGCCATGCTCACCACAGGTGATCTCGTCGACGTCGGCGTCGCCGACGACGCAGAGGCAGACCAGATCGCTGGCCGCGGCGAGCTCGGCGGGTGAGGCGGCGAGCTTCGCCGGGGTGTCGACGAACGGCTCAAGCGTGGTGGGTCTGCGCGCCCACAACGTCGTCGAATGGCCGGCCTCGACGATCCGCCGTGCCATCGGTCCGCCCTGGCTGCCCAATCCGATGAATCCGACGTGCATCAACCGGCCTCCAGATCGGCTTCCTTGCTTGGCGTCCGCGCGGCCACACATTGGTCGGCGAACGAAAGGACCTTCGCGTGGTAGTCCGCGGCGCTGTGACCGAGGCTCAGGTTGTGTCCCGCATCGGCCTGCCTGTGCACGGTGAAGTGTGGTGCCCCGGAGAACAGCGCGGCGATCTCCGTCATCGCCGAAGTGTCGTTCTGCCAGACCTTCTCGTGCTCGGCGATGCTGAAGTGAACGGGCACCCGCACGGCAGGCGCGAGCGCCGGGAAGTCCTGGCGGGCCCAGTTGGACACCATCTGGTCTTCGTAGGCCGGAGCGGTCGGGGAGACCGTGGCCCCGGCGAGCACCTCGGGCGGATACAGCTCCCCGGGGTGCCAGAGCAGCTCGCGCAGGCCCGCCGGACGGCGTTCTCGGGTCGCAACTTTCAGAATCTCTCGGGCCGCGGAGTGATAGTGTCGGCCGGTACCCGCCAGTTCGAGGCCCAGCAGGTCGGCGCCGCGTTCGTCGGCGCCCATCCGCATCACAAGCTCGCATCCGCCCGAGTGGCCCATCAGAAACAAACCGGCTCCGCGTGGCCGTTCGCCGAGAATGCGATCCACCGCGCCGTAGGCGAGGTTGACCCGCTGCTCGGGCCGGGCCATCGCGTCCGGATAGGGCGCGGAGCTGCCGTAGCCGGGCCGGTCGAGCGCCACCACGGTAAATCCGGCCGCGGCGCCCGTCCGCAGCAACGACAGCGACGGGTGGCCCGGGCAATCGAAATAGATTGCGGTGGTGCCTCCGCCGTGAACCGCCACGATGACGGCCTTGGGACTCTCCGCCTCGGCGACCAGCGCCGACATCGGAACGCCGTCGACGATCACCAGCCTCGGGCGGGCCGCGGGTGCGTTCATGCGTCGGCCCGCAGCAGGAGCACGCCGCTGGGCGTGAGGCCACCGCTACTCACGACGCCGACGCGGGCGTCGACGACCTGGCGATCGCCCGCCTCGCCGCGGAGTTGGCTGACGGCTTCGTGCAGCAGACCCATGCCGTGGGTGCGGCCGTGCGAAAGCTGACCGCCGTGGGTGTTAAGAGGCAGCAAGCCGTCGCGCGCGATGTTCTTGCCGCCGTCCAAAAAGTCTTTGGCCCCACCGATTTCGCAGAAGCCCAGCGCCTCGATCCAGGACAGGCAGTTCATGGTGAAACCATCGTAGAGTTCGGCGACATCGACGTCGGTGGGTCGTAGCGAGGTGCGCGTCCACACGTGCGCGGCTTGACCCAGCACCTGCGGCTCGTGGGTCAAAGTGCTCTGGTCCCAGTCGATTCGTTCGATGATCTGGGTTCCTACCGCCTCCACCAGGACGGGCGGCTTGGCCAGGTCGCGGGCGGCGCCGACGGCGGAGACGATGACGGCGATGGCGCCGTCGCACGGCACATCGCAGTCATACAGACCAAACGGTGTGGTGATGGGCCGCGCGTTGAGGTAGTCGTCCATCGTCATCGGGGACCGATACACCGCGGTCGGGTTGAGCTCGGCGTTGGCCCGCTGGTTCAACGCGATCCAGCCGAGCGTTTCTTTCGTTGTGCCGTAACGGTGGAAGTGCCGCTGTGCGTTCATCGCCAGGGTATGCGCCGCGGACGTTGCGCCGAACGGGAACATCCAGCCGGCGGGGCGGCCCATCGACGGGACGATCTTGCCCTGCTTCATCAGCTCGTTGTGGGTGGCTTCCCACAGCGTCCGGAAGCACAGCACGTGGCGGGCCAGGCCGGTGGCGACGGCGAGCATCGCCGCGATCACCGATCCGCCCGGCCCGAAGGTTTCGATCCCGCCGTTGTGCCAGGTCGGGCGGATCCCCAGCGCCGCCTCCAGCGCGGTGACCCCGCCCTCGCCGAAGCCGCCGAGGTTACCGCCGCCGGGATAGGTCGACAGGCCGTCGATGTCGGCGAACGTCAGTCCGGCGTCGGCGATCGCCGCCTCGCACGCCTGCACCGTCAGCGACAGCGGCGGTACCATCAACCGGCGTCCGATCGGCGACATGCCGATCCCGGTAAGTGCCACCTTGTCTTCGAACTTCTCCGCGGTCAGCATGGGCCGGACATGTTCACCGAAGCGCTCCGGCGCGATTTCGTCGTCCGGCAGGGGCCCCGGCTCGCCGTCCGGACTCGGACGAAAGAGCGGCAGCCACACGTCCTCGGCCCGCTCGAAGATCACCTCCACCTGCTGGCCGAGTTCGAGTCGCTCGGGATCGCAGTCGACGATGTTGGTGGTCAGGCGGACTCGGGGGTCTTCCGTGATCGCAACCTGGGCGACCACGTAGGGCGCCGGCAGCCCGGGCAGGCTGAACCGGTGGTTAACGGTGAAGCCGGCGAGCGTCGCCCTCCCGGAGACGGCCCGCACACCCATATCGCGGGAGCGGCAGTAGCGGCACACCGGCGCCGGTGGATGGATCAGCGACTCGCAGGTCTGACATTCCTGCAGCCGCAGCGTGCCGTCGGCACCCGACTTCCAAAAGAACTCGTTCTCGACGGTTACCAGCGGTGCCAGACGTCCGGTCAACGCGTGAAGCCCCATTCGGCTTCGTTTTCTTCGGTTTTCAGGTGCGCTGCCGGATCCTCGTCGATGTTTGCGGTGGGCTGCACGTCGTCCGGCCGTCGTTCGTCCATTTCCATGATGGCGTGTACCGGGCAGTCCATCAGTGCGCGCATGACCGCGTCGTGGTCCTTCTCGGGGACGGTGCCGTCCCCGATCAGACACGCGTATCCCCAATCGTCGAGGGAGAAGTATCCGGGCGCGTGCTTGGCGCAGACGCCGAAGCCGTCACAAAGCGTGCGGTCGAGATGGATCTTCAAGCTCTGGTTCATGCTTTGGTTCATGCGTGGGTCACCGCCTCCACCTCGTAGGGCCGCTGGGCGCGAAACGCATTGGCACGGCATGCTTCACACGTGTTGTCGAGATGGCGTGCCACCTCATCCGGGAATTGGTCGAGCAGAGTCCCTGCGACATTGGTCGCGGCGTCGAGCGTGGCGCACGCTCCGCGCCCGCGCAGCTCCACCGACCAGCGCCGCAGCCGGCCGAGGTCCTCGGCGCTGGCGACACCATCGCGGAGCGCGCCGGCGGCGGCGGCCATCGCGGCGGTGCCGTTGAAACACGAACCGCATTGGCCGGCGTTTTCGCGGTCGAAGTAGGCCAGCACGGATGCGGCGACCGCGACCGGGCAGTCATCGGTGAGCACCGCGATCGCACCGCAACCCAGGCCGCTGCCCAGCCCGCGCAGCGTCTCGTGGTCCAACGTGGCATCGAGCACGGCGCGATTGAGCAGACCGGCGAAATAGCCGCCCAGCAGCGCGCCCTTCACCTGCTCGGACGAAACCCCGTGCAAGGCAAGGAGTTCACCGAACGGCAGCCCGTGCGGGATCTCGTAGAGGCCCGGCGGGCGGCCGGCTCCGGTGAGCGTTACCAGGAAGGTCCCGGGCGACAGGGACGTGCCCTGGGAGCGGAATGCCGCCGAGCCGTGCCGCTGCAGGTAGGGCAGGTTGGCGAGGGTTTCCACGTTGCTGACCAGGGTGGGCCGCCCGCCGACGCCCTTTTGGAAAGGGCGGGGCGGCTTGTCGGTCGGCTTGACCGGGCCTCCGTTGATCGCGCGGGTGACCGCCGTTTCCTCACCGGCAATGTATCCCGGGCCGACGGTGCACAGCTCAACGGTGACGTCGCCGAACGGGCGTTCGGTCAATGCGGCTTCCACGCTGCGCGCGGATTCCGGGTCGGACAGGTAGACGTAGGCGTGGTCGGCCGCCACCATCGCCGCGGCCAGGCGGAGCCCGTCGAGCACCAGGTGCGGCCGGTTCCGCAGCAACCAGCGGTCCTTGATCGACGCCGGCTCGCCCTCTTCGCCGTTCGCGACAACGGCGGACCCGCCCGCGGCGCGCCCTTTCAGACGCCCGTTGCCGCGCACAGCGCGCAGTTTCACCGCGAGCGGGAAAGCCGCGCCGCCGCGGCCCTGCAGCCCACTGGCTTCGACTTCGGCGAGCAGTTCGTTGGGGTCGGCGAGGGTGCGGTAGCCTCCGAGCTCCCGGTAGGCCGGGTAGTTCTCTCTCGCGTGGCCGGGCCGACCGCCCAACAGTCGCGAGGGACAGCCGGGCCAGGCGGTGACGCGGATAACCGAGGCGCTGGTTTCCATCACGAGCTCTCCAATGTCGCAGGCCGGGCTGAATTGCCCAGCTCCACCTCCGGCCGTTCCGGCCGGCATCGTCGCCGGGCTAGCCTTGCGCACATGCGAACCGCAGTAGTGCGCGTCAACGTCGACCCCTCAGGTCTGCGCACGGCGGCACAGCTAGGCGAGGGCATGACGGCGCTCCTTGGGCTCGTGCATGAGATGGGCGCGGACATCGTGGCGAACGATCTGGCGGCGATGCCGGTCAACCGTCGTGAGGTCGAACTGCTCATCGCCAGTGACGATGTCGATGCACTGAAGATGCTCGGAGTCGAAATGTGCACCAGGGCCTTTGGGGCCTTCGGCCCCGGCCCGGTGGCCGGTGTGGTCACGTTCATCAGCAGGGGAACCGACGACGACGCCCATGGTGTGCTGTCCGCGTTCGGGCTTACCGGCGAAATCACCCGAACGCCAAGCGACGAAGGCTTCGACATCGTGTACGTGACACTGCGCGAAAGCGACCTCGATCGGGTACCGGAAAGCCGGATCCACACGGCGCTCGAGGCGTCGCTCAACTGTGAGGTCCACATTCGCACCGTGTAAATGCATTAACGGCCCAGGAATTCGAGGATGGCGGGTGCCGCCTGCACCCAGGTGTCAAACATGTTGAAATGCTGCACCCGCCCCGCCGCGCGGTCTTCGGCCGCCCGCTCCCATGCGTCCTCCGGCCAGGGTGGATCGATCAGCTTTGATCCCTTGACCAAGCAGCTGACCTCCAGCGAGGTCCGCTTGGGATGATCCCAGTCATTCTCGCCACCGCGAATGATCAGGGTCGGAACCCGGATGCGGTCGAACATCTCGTCGTCGACACCCGGAATGGTCTGCCCGGGTTTCGACACGAACGCGTTGAGCCAGCGCAGCATCACCTTGAGGAAGTCGTCTTTGTCGAAGTCGAGGAAGCGTTGCTTGTTGTCCGAGTTCTCCTCGATACGCTCGCGCCACTCGGACACCTTGATCACAGCGTCCATTCCGGTTCCGCGCGCCGCGAGGATGCTTGGCACGATGTAGAAGGAACCCAGCACGAAGGTGCCGTAAATGCCACCGACGATGTTCCACACCACCAGCTTCTCGACGAGCTCCGGGTAAAGCATCGTGGTGAGCATGGAATCCCTTGCCCCACCGGAGCCTCCGGCGAGGATGCACCGATTCACACCCAGGGCGCTCAACATTGCGTGCAGGGTCTCGGCGCGCATGTGCGACTCGCTTTGCCCGTAGAACTGGACATCGGAGGCGCCGCAATTGGGCCGATCCCAGAGCAACACCCGATAGCCACCGGCGACCAGCGCCTCGGCCAGCGGACGCAAACCCGGGATTTCCTTGCTGAATCGGCCGCCCGGTGTCAGGACGATGAGATCACCGGCGTCTCCGAGAATTTCGTAGACGACGTTGCCACCGTTGACCTCGATAGAAGACACTGATTCTCCCGTAACGTCAGGCCATTACCAGGACGTCTTTGCCGACGACACGGACCGGGTAGGTGCGGATGCTCCACTCCGGTTTGACCGCGGTCGTGCCAGTCGCCAGCTCGAAACCCCATTGGTGCCAAGGGCAGTAGATGAATTCCAGGTCCCGCACCATGACCGCGTCACCGGCGGCGGTCTCGTCGACGATGGTGCGTCCCCGGGCACGCCCCGAGCACAGCGGTCCGCCCTGGTGTGGACAGTAGTTAGCGATGGCATAAAAGGTGCCGTTGACGTTGTAAACGCCAACGCCGTGTCGGCCGATGGGCACCAGTTTGCGTGTACCCGGGGGAATTTCGCTTACGGTGGCGACGACGTGCTCGCGACCCTGAGCAAGTCGGGGCCGTTTGACTTCTTCCGGCATTCAGAACACCCGCACCTGGCCCTCGAGGGCCGGGACTGTATCCGGCAGGTGGTAGGTCGCGATGCCGTTTTTGAACATCACCGCGTCGCGGGCTGCCGGGGGCAGGTGCTTGACCAGCCAGCGCGGGTCGTCGAAAGTCCAGTGCGGGTAGTCCGACGAGTACAGCAGGATCTTGTCGCACTCCATCCACTCCAGCGCGCGGGTCAGCTCGGTCTTGTCTTCCGGGTAGTCCAGCGGCTGGGTGGTGAACTTGATGTGCTCCTTGACGTATTCGCTCGGCTTGCGCTTGATGTCCAGCCACGACTTGCGGGCTTCGTAGAGCGCGTCCATCCGCCACATCAGCGGCAGGATCCAGTTGAAGGCGTGCTCGACGAACACGATCCGTAGCGTCGGGAACCTGTCGAAGACGCCGTCGAAGATCAAGCCCATCACCTGGTTCGCGGCCAGCAGCGAGTAGGTCACCATGAAGTCGTGGTTGTAGCTGGGGAACCCCACCGGCGGTATGGGCAGCGTCTCATATGCACCGCGCGCGAGATGGCAGCTCACGGTGATGTCGTGCTTGGTAGCGGCCGCCCAGATCGGGTCGTACCTTGGGTCGCCCCACGATGGGCGCGGTTCGGCCTTGATCAAAATCTGTGCCATGTAGGGGTGGCCGGCCCACTGCTCGATTTGACGGGCGGCACCGTCGGGGTCCTCGATGGTGACGGCGATTGAACCGCGCCAACGCTGGTGCCAGTTGTTGTGGCCGTCCAGCCAGTGCTTCGCCTGCCAGTCGTTGAGGGCGCTGGTGAAGGCGTGGGTAGCCTCGGGAAGGCGCGTCGCCGCTCCGAGCGGTTCCAGGACCGCGATGTCCGCACCTGCCTCCATTATCAGCTGCCGGAATGCCATATCCGGGTCGCTGCATGCGAATTCGCCATCCGGGGGAAAGGTGTCGACGCGCATCGCGTAGGCATGCGCGTAATCGGGTGCGTCGTAGTAGATCTGTTCACCGACGCGGCGGGACAGAAAGTACTTGCTGCGCCACGGCTCGGGGATGTATTCGACTAGTTCACCGCGCCTGGGGTACGGGTGGACATCCGAGTCGACGCACCGGACGGCGATGCGCTCGGCTGCGGGAACGCGCTCTTGGGCATGTGTCAGGCTCATCGTGGCCTCCCTCGTCTACTTCTACTTTGCGGCCAACTGGGTCGAAATGTCTATGCCGTACAGCTCGGCTGCATTGCGCCAGCACAGCTTGTCGCGCTGTTCGGTGGACAGCGAGCGGGGCAGCTTGCGGACATCCCCGCACTGCCAGTGCGGATAGCTGGAGCCGAACATCACCATGTCTTCCTTGCCGGTGAAGGCAAACCACTGATCGGCGAACTCGGTGTCGGGCGGGCCGTCGAGACCGCCCTGTACGAAATACACGTGGCCGGGGAGGTAGTCGCTGGGAATGCGCGGCGCCCACGGCGTCTGCTCGAGGTGTGGGCGGCCGAACGTGTCCATCCGCCAGATGAACGGCGTCACGAAGTCCGCGGCGCCGTCGGCCCAAACGAACTTCAGCGTGGGGAAACGCTCGAAAACGCCCTCGGCGATCATGTTCATCAGGTGGTAGATGTAGTTCAGCGCCATGAAACCGACGTATTGCTCATAGGTACGCGTGTGCCCAGACGGCGTCGGCGGAAACGCGATGCCCTCGCCGACCTCGATGTGTGCCGCGACCGGCAGGTTGGCGTCCGCGGCTGCTTCCCACAGCGACCAGAACTGCGGCTTTCCGTACAGCTCTCGCGACTGCAGGGGGATGCCGATCTGCACGATGCGGGGGTGGGCCTTGTACTTGTCGATCTCACGCAGCGCGCCGGCGATGTCGTCCGGGTTCACCCGCAGCGTGCCGCGGAATCGGTCACCGAACTCGTCGGAGTCGAGCCAGCGCGACACCATCATCTCGTTGTGTGCGGCGTGCAGCGCGCTGCCCAAGTGCCGGTCGGGCATGATGCCACGCGCCATCGGATGCAGGATCGCCACATCAACGCCGCGCTTGGAGAACAGTTCACGGGCAACGAACTCGGGATCCGAACCCGGATACTGCCCGTCGGGCCCCTTCGTGCCCGGTGCGTACTCGCCCCCCGGCGCCCCATACCAGTCCATCTCGTAGTCGGGGAAGCCGCGGCTCTTGAACGGCTCGCGCAAGACGGAGCGCAGGTCTTTGCTGGACGGAAAGAAAACGTGCACGCTGGCGTCGATCACCGGCGTACGGGTTCCGTCAGCGTGTTCGATCATGAAAGCCCCCCTTCGGCTCTGGTAGCTGAAGTGAGCCTGGCCGGGTCATATGATAGATAATCTAACATCTTGCTCGATCGCCATTCAATGCAATTTCCGGTAAGCGCTTCGGTTAGTCATCGGGCCTGGTAGTTGCGGATATTGCGGCTGTAAGGGTAATTACCGTTCTTGCATACGGATAATACCATTCTCCGGCTCGCCAGCGGGCGCTGCCCGCGGCGGTGAGTTTGCCGTCTGCGCCTGGCGAGGCGCGGATGGCGCTTGGCTGAGCGAGGTGGGGCCGGGTTCCAAACAGGCGGCTCCGATCAGCCCCTGGAAACACCGGGTAAACAGGTACCGCGAGCAGCGCCGGTATTAGCAAGCGTTTGCTGGCAACGCGTCCCCCCGGGGTGGTGTCGTCATCGTCGTGTGTCTCCGGTTCCTTGCAAGCAGGTTACCCAGCGTCCGACAAAGGGCTGAAAGTCCCTTGAGGTAACCGCTGAGTGCGCCGAATCTGTGAACATGTGGCAATTGCGCACATCGCGGGGAATTCGGCAGATCACCGAGGGCCTGGGTGCCCTCGACGCAGAGGTTTTCGAGGCGATCGCGAACACGCGAAGTCCACTGCTTGACAAAGCGATGCCGGCGCTGACCCGTGCCGCCGATCACTCCAAGCTGTGGGTTGCGATCGCCGTTGCACTGGCCATGTCGGGCAGCCGGTCGGCGCGGCGCGGCGCAGGCCGGGGCATCGCCAGCCTGGCGGTGACAAGTCTGCTCACCAATCAGCTGGCCAAACGCGTGTGGCGGCGCCAGAGACCCCGCTACGGGTCGGTTCCGCCCGCTCGGCGCTTGCTGCGAAATCCGAGATCGCATTCGATGCCCTCCGGTCATTCCGCCAGCGCCGCCGCGTTCGCGGTCGGCGTCGGGCTGGAAAACCCAACGCTGGGACTGCCGCTCGGTATTCTGGCCGCCCTGGTCGGGTTCTCACGCGTCGTGACCGGCGCACACTATCCGGGGGATGTGTTGGCAGGCTTCGGCATCGGCGCGTCGATCGCGGTGGCCGGTGGGCGCCTGGTCCCGCCGATCATTGACCACACCCTGTCGACTGCCGAGCCGCTGTGCGTCGATACGCCGCCGCGGCCGGACGGTGCCGGTGTGGTCCTGGTGGTCAACCCCGCCGCTGGCAACGGCACCGGTGCTCGGGTGATCGGCGAGATCGAGCATGAATTGCCGAAAGCCAAGATCATCGAACTCGCTGAGAACGACAACCTGCAGCAGGTGCTGCGTTCGGCGGCCGAGCGCGCCGAGGTGCTCGGCATCGGCGGGGGCGATGGAACGGTCGCGTGTGCGGCAGCAGTAGCGGTGCAAACCGGCCGCCCGCTGGCAGTATTCCCGGCAGGCACGTTCAACCACTTCGCGAAAGACATCGGCTGCCACAGCGTTGCCACGACCATCCGGGCGATACGCGAGGGCAGCGTTTCATGCGTGGACACAGTGTCTTTCAACGATGCCCGGACGGTCATCAACACCGCGAGCATCGGCGCCTACCCGAGGTTGGTACAAGCCCGTGAACGGCTGGAACACAAGATCGGCAAGCCGGCCGCGGCGGCGTACGCGATGCTTCAGACCTTGCGCCACGAGGAGCCTGTCCACATCCGCTGCGACAACACGACGATGCAGACCTCACTGTTCTTCCTGGGCAATTCGACGTATCAGCCGTCCGGCTTCGCACCGGCGCTACGCAACCGCATTGACGACGGGCTGATCGATGTGCGGATCCTGGAGACCGGGCGCCCGTTGAGCAAGCTACGCATCATGACCGCGCTAATGCTCGGGCGGCTGCAACGCAGCCGGCTCTATCACGAACTTCATGTCCCCGAGTTCGGCTTCACCTCGGTCGACGGGCCGACAGCGGTTGCGCTCGATGGCGAGGTGACCGGACAGTACGAGCACGCCAGCTTCCACGCCCGATACCGCGTCCTTCAGGTGTTTCGTCCGCTGCCGCAACGCCAGCGTCGGCTCAGGTGACTTTCTTCCCTACTGGCCGCCGACCGAGTGGACGCACGCTTTTCTTGCACGGCCGGAGATGAACGGCGTCATGGAGTTCGGAACTTCACACTGATGGGGAGCACAGCGTTGTCAGCAAAGCGCACAGGGCGGCGCATCTTGGTCGCTCTCCATGGCTCGGCCACTAACCTGTCATCCGATCGCAGAAGCCGCTGACATACCGAGGACATCTAGCGTCCTGCGCCATAAATTCAAGACCAGCTCGTCTGTCCCGACGAGGCTTCATCGAGATTGACGTTGGTGCGAAGAAGTGCGAGTGACCAGCACGCTAGCGTGGATCTCGCTTACCGAAACACCCGATTCGCTGCCAAACAAGCGAGCCGTACGCTGTCGACGAATTAACGACTCACAACACTAGCCGCCCGTCTCAGCGAGCCCGAAGTCGCTCACTGCCGAGGCGGTGGCCGCCGCTTCGGTCGACCAGGTCATGGGCTGGCTGGACAGCTCCGCGGACGGATTTTCCAGCGCCCAGGCCGCCGAACTCTTGGCGCATCACGACCCTAACGTCATTCGCACACATCACATCAGCGCCCTGGCGGTGCTTGGACGTCAGTTCCAAAACGCTGTGCTGATCCTGCTGGTGGTCACCGCCGTCGCGCGGCGGGACGGGACCTCCGTTGCGGTCGACGTCACCAACCTGGTGCCCGGCGATATGATCCGGCTCTCGCTTGGCGAAGCCGTCCCCGCTGATGTGCGGTTGATCGAGACTACGGCGTTGGAATGCGATGAGAGTATTCTTTAGGGGGAATCCACGGGATCGGAGAAGTCACTGAACCCGGTGCCAGTTGGTGCGGCGCTGACCGACATGAGTGACATCGCTTTCATGGGGACCATCGTCAGCACCGGCGAGGGCCTGGAGGTGGTCTATGCGACAGGCAAAGACGCGGAATTCGGCTGTATCGCAGCGGGTTTGGGGGAGGCTAACCCTGAGACCGACTTTCAGGTCGGTCTGCGCCGGGTGGCGATCGTGCTGGTCGTTTTCATCTTGATCGCCAGAACTCGAGGTGGTCAGCCCTCAGCGGCAGGCCCGGCAGCGCCACCCGTCAATTGTTGCGCCCCGAGTTGCAGATCGCCAAGGGCTTTACGCGCCCGCAGGGCCCAGAAGATCTCGCTGATCCCGATGACCACAAGCCAGACTCCCGCGACGATCGTAGCCACGGCAAGGGAAGTGAATGGCCATGCGAGCATCACAATGCCCGCGATCACGCTGGTGACTCCCAGAAAGATGTACCACCCCCGGTCGGGCAACGACGGATCTTCAACAGCCAACGCGATCTCAGAAAAGCCTTGAAAGGTAAAGGCCACCCCGATCCAGATGGCCAACAACAGGACTGCATAGGCGTAACCGAGGTGCCGAAACGCCAGCACGCCCAAGGTCAACGACAACCCGCCGGTGACGAATAGCAGGATGCGGCTACTCGCAGATGCGCTGACAACGGAAGCCAAAACCATTTCGACGAACGCCGACATCACCAGGTAGGCACCCAACAGTGCCCCCGCGACAACGATTGACGTTCCCGGCGAGGCCAATATGAGGATGCCCAAGATGACTGTCAATGCGCCCCATGCGATCACGACTTTCCACAGATCGTGCACCGCGCTTGGAGCATGCATAGTCATGGTCGTCACCTCCTGGCTAGCTGGTCGGCGGCCCCGCGAGGTAATCCTTCACGGTTACCCAATCTGCGCCGTCAAGATTGTAGGTTTGCCAAGTTCACGGCCACCACATCTTTGTTTTCGGCCTTGTCGGCCGCCCCTCGGCGCTCTTTCGCTCGAAGTTCGGCATGTCTATTCTTGAAATCAGCGCGTATTGCGGCTCCCTGGATTTTGGTACATGTGTGCCGGACCGTGTCCGGAACTGATTCGCCTGTGCGGTCTTCTCGATCCTCCCGATGAAGATCCATCAGGGCGTCGAATTGATCAGCGAACACGTGTAAGGCTTACACTGCCGGCCGAATCCTCTTAACCCGAGCAGCGAGATCCATCAGCGACTCCGGTAGATTTTCGATGCTTAGCTCCTTCCCAGCCGCCAGCCTTGAAACCTCAGACTGCGCGCGCTTGCCAACCGCACCAAGGGCCGAAAGTCCCTTGCAGGTACTTACCAACGGCACCATCAGACCGTCACCGGTGAAACCGGATTGACCCGTGCAACTGCCAGGCCAAGCTATGGCTCACGATCGCCGCGGCACCGGCAATGTACACCGGCGGAACGCAACCGCATTGACGACGGGCCGGCCGCCGTTGCGCTCGAATGGCGAGGTGAACGGGCAGTGCGGGGCTGCCGCAGCGCTGGCACCGGCTCAGGTGACTTTCTTCCCTACTGGCCACCGACCGGATGGGTGCACGCTCTTCTTGTGAACGGGAATCCTTCGCGCCGTCTGATGAATCGGCAGATTGTGGGCGCCGGGAAAAGCCACGCTAAAACCTCGACGATCGATCGCATTGCACGCCGACGCCGCCCGTCCCCACAAGCCCCAAGGGGTGCTTGATGGTCCAGGTGTAGGTGCCTCGCTTATCGCTGGCGAAGAGCCACGCAATGGTGAAGGCCGGGCGAGCCGAACGAATGCATGGCGCAGCTCAACCGGCTCAGGTGAGGAAGGAGTGCCCATGTTGCACACGGATCTAAGTGCGCAATTTCAAAATATCTGCGACAGAGCAAACGCTGCGAACACAAAGATACAGGCTGCGAACCAGCAGAATCGAGGCCAGCTTCCGGACTTAACCGGCAGGCCAAGCGAGCCGTCAGAAATGGCCGATCACCGTGCCAACTTTGACGCCGCCCACGAACAAGCATCAGAGCAGTGGCAAGAAATACGCGACAAGTGGCGTGGCCATCTGGCCAAGGTGAGGAAGGACCTCAGAACAGAGAAAGCCGAACTGGACGCGACGGAGGCCATGCAGAACGCTGGCACGGCCGAATTGTACGCAAAGGAGGCAATCGATTTCGCCCAAGACGCCATCGAGGAAGCCGAAGATGCTGTGCTCGAAGCCCTTCAGGCTCGGGCTAAAGCCAACGCGCTCACTGTGTGACCCGGCATATTGGACGCAAAGCGACACCGGGAGTTTCACCCGCGGCGCCCCTCTGAAGGTTACTGGCGGGGGATCAATGATCAATGAAGCGGTTCCCGCACTCTGAAGAGGGTTCCACAGCACGAGGTCAGCAGCATCGGCCGCGTGCTGCAAGGTCAGGTGTTCCGACGTGACCATTGGCACAACCGGATGGCAGCCAATGTCCCCGGCGTTGACCGAACGAGCAGAGCATATGGTTTGCAAACTGCAAGACGAAGGGTGTCGTCGTGAGAATCACTGAAACCCCTTCTTGGGAGGCAGGTTCGGATGATTCCCTACTCCGATGGCGTCGCGGCCCGGCGGTTCCCGATCGTCAATGTCGCCCTGATCGTTGTTAACTTCGCGGTGTTTGTATTCTACGAGCTACCTGACCCAGACACGGCGATCCGCCAGGCGTCGTTTTATCCGTGCGACGTTGAAAATACCTGCCACATAGGCTTTCCGTGGGGCATCGGCTGGATGACGGCAATGTTCTTGCACGCCGGCTGGGACCACATCTTGGGCAACATGCTGTTTTGACGATTTTCGGCAAGAACGTCGAAGACGCGTTCGGCAGGCTGCGCTATCTGCTCCTTTACTTCGCGGGCGGATTCGCCGCGGTGTTCCTGCAAACGGCGATGACGCTGCTCTTTGGCAGTGCATCGGACGCACAAATACCCACGCTGGGCGCCAGCGGCGCGATCGCGGCGGTGCTGGGATCGTATTTCGTCCTGTACCCGAACTCACGAATCCGCACGCTGACAACTTTTTTCCCGGTCAACATCCCGGCCTGGATCTACCTCGGCGGCTGGTTCCTTTATCAATTCTTGGAAAGCAACTACGCGTTGATCCACGGCAAGTCGGGTGACAGCGGGGTGGCGTTCTTCGCTCACGTCGGCGGGTTCGTGTTCGGTGTGCTTGTGACGATCGCCTTCACGCGCATTGAAAGGGTCACGCCCCGCGCGTCGCCGCGGGACTTTAGGCCCTAGGGCGTGTGGCCCGGAACCGCACACACTGGTGACACGAAGGGTTTTCGCGCCAACTGGTAAAAGACCTGAGACATGTCTACCACGAAAACACCCCACGTCTTAGGGTATCTGTGGAAAGTGATGCTCGCCTGGGGTCTGCTAACCTTGGCCCTGGGCCATTGTGGTGCTGGTCTGGCCAAGCAAGTCAATCGTGGTCGCCTCGGCACTGTTCGGCGCGTACCTGTTGATATCGGGTATCGCCCAGGTGCTGCTCGCGTTCACCCTCGACACGTTGGTGGGCGCCCGACTGCTGTGGTTCGTCAGCGGTGCGATCTCGGTGGTGGTGGGGGTGCTGGCGTTCCGCCACTTCGGTCAGGATTACGCAATTTGGTTGTTGGCCATCTGGATTGGGGTTTCGTTCGTTTTCCAGGGCACGGCCGAGACGGTGCTGGCGATCAGCTACCGTGAGCTCCCCGGGCGGGGATGGCACATCTTCCTCGGGATCATCAGCGTCCTTGCCGGCATCGTTGTACTGGCATGGCCTTTCGATTCCGTCATAGTGCTCACACTGGTGACCGGCGTCTGGTTGGTGATCATCGGAATCGCCGAGATAGTCACGTCGCTGGACGCCCGCAGAGCGGGCAAAGCGGTGGAGCAAGGGATTAAGACGATTACCGGCGCCGCTTGAGTGGCCCAAGCTCGGAATACTGCCGGGATTGGGGAGGTGGACCCATCAGCGCATCAACGGCTTACTTCGCCGACCGGGCATCTCGACCGTCCGCGCACGGACCAATGTCTCTCCAAATCTCCTGAGTTGCACTGCGGAAAAAGATGAGTCATAGGATTCTATCCGGCCGCCCCCTTCCCTTGGGCGCCACTGCGGGACCGGACGGCACCAACTTCGCGGTGTCTTCGGGGGGCGACGAGGTGATCTTGTGTCTGTTCGACCGCGACGGCGTCGAAACGCAATTGGTGCTGCCGGATCGCGACGGTGAGATATGGCACGGCTTCGTCCCCGGGGTGGGTGCCGGGCAGCCATACGGCTTCCGCGTCAACGGGCCGTTCGACCCGGCGCGCGGGTTGCGCTACAACCCGGCAAAGCTGCTGCTCGACCCGTACGCGCGCGCCATCCTCGGGGAGGTCCGGTATGGGCCCGAAGTGCTCGGCCATGACGTCGAAAACCTTATCGCACCAAGCAAATTGGATTCAGTCGCCCATGTGCCGCGCAGTGTAGTACTCGCCGACCTGACCCCAGTCATCTCACGGCCCAGACTGGCACTGGCCGATACGATCCTCTACGAGGTGCACGTCCGCGGGTTTACCGCCACCCATCCCGGCGTTCCGCCGGCGCTACGCGGCACGTACGCGGGGCTGGCGCATGAGGCCGCCCTGGAGCATCTGACCAAGCTGGGCATCACAGCGGTCGAGCTGCTGCCGGTGCATCACAGCGTGCCGGAACAGTTCCTGCTCGAGCGTGGCTTGACCAACTACTGGGGCTACAACACGATCGGCTTCTTCGCACCGCACGCGAAATATTCGGCGGTGGTCCGGCTGGGTTTGCCGAACGGGCTCGCACAAGAGTTTCGCGCCATGGTCGATGCGTTACACGCCGCAGGGCTCGAGGTGGTGCTCGACGTGGTGTTCAACCACACCGCCGAGGGCGGCAGCGGCGGTCCGACGCTATGCCACCGTGGGCTGGACAACCCCGCCTACTACCGGCTGGATCCCGCCGATCCGGCGCGCTATCTCGACACCACGGGCACCGGAAATTGCCTCAACACCGGCAACCCGGTGGCGCTGCGGATGATCATGGACTCACTGCGCTACTGGGTGTCACAGATGGGCGTCGACGGATTTCGTTTCGATCTGGCTCCGACGCTGGGCCGACAGCAGCGCGACTTCGACCCCTTCGCAGCGTTTTTCGACATGGTCAGCCAGGACCCGTTGGTCTCGGGAGTCAAGTTGATCGCCGAGCCATGGGATGTCGGGCAATCCGACAGCTACGATCTGGGGCGGTTTCCGCCGCTGTGGAGCGAATGGAACGGCCGCTTCCGCGACACCGCGCGCGACTTCTGGCGAAGCCGCGACGGCCTGCTGGGCGACTACGCCACCCGGTTGTGCGGTTCTGCCGATCTCTACGGCCGACGCGGGGAAGGCCGCCGCCCCAGCGCATCGGTCAACTTCATCACCGTCCACGACGGCTTCACCCTCACCGATCTGGTGTCCTACAACAACAAGCACAACGACGCCAATCTCGAGGGCAACCGCGACGGCTCGAACGACAACCGGTCCTGGAACTGCGGGACGGAAGGACCGACCACCGATGCGGACGTGATGGCGCTGCGGGGCAGGCAGAAACGCGCGCTGCTGGCGACGCTAATGCTATCGGCCGGTGTGCCGCTGCTGCTGGGCGGCGATGAGTTCGGCCGTACCCAGCGCGGCAACAACAACGCCTATTGCCAGGACAACGAGCTCACTTGGTTTGACTGGTCGGCCGTCGACCAGGAGCTGCTGTCCTTCACCACCGACCTGATCGCGCTACGTCGGCACCACCCGATCTTTCGGCGCCGCCGCTTCCTGTCTGGAGCCGCCGCTGCTGACCTGCGCTGGTTGACGCCGTCGGGTTGCGTGATGACCGAGCAGAACTGGACAGACCCATTGGCGCGCAGCATGGCGTTGATGATCGACGGCTCCACCGATCCCGACTGCGGCGATGACGGCGTCCCACAGCTTGACGACGATTTCCTGGTCCTGATCAACGGCTGGTGGGAGCCGCTGACCTTCACCCTGCCCGCATTGCCCGCTCAGGCATCTGCCCGGAGCTGGCAGATCGTGTGCGACACCTTCGACCGCACTCATGTCGGCACAGTGCACGATCAGCTTCAGGTGGGGCCGCGCTCGGTAGTCGTCTGTCGTCGTCCTGCAGATGCCACTGCGCACTAGGCCAATACGGATGACTTTGTGCCCCATGCCAGCGGGCGGCATGCCCGCTGGCATGGGCTTCGCCTCAACGTCGTTCGTTCACTCGGTCATGCTTTCGTCAGGATCAAACGATAAGGGACACCCACCCTCGCGGGGCTGGACGCCGAACACCGTGAGGCGCTGCTAGCGGATGTAGTCGAAAACCCCCGCGCGCCAATGCATGCTCGGCGGAGCATATGCCGCGTCGTGTGGTGCAAGCGTCGAGAGGGCCCCAGCCGTCTCGACGCCTCTCCGACACGATCCCCTACGAGAGGCATCGACGGGGTTCACCGCCAGCGCTGCGGTCGGTTTACCCGCTGGTGCCGGGCTCGGTAGCCATCTGCCTTCTGTCATTCCGACATCGCTGGGCCATAGGCCCATATGAATGACTTTGTGCCCTATACCGGCAATGTGATCAAGCACCAAGATGGCGAGCACGACAGGCGGCAATCCAATCGGCCATCTCGGCCATCGGCGCACGTTGAGAGGGCCAGCGTTGACCGCGTAGCCAGTTTCTGAAGCCCAGGAGGCAGCCGTGGCGCAGAAGTCCAATAACGACAACTATTCAACCCGAGAAGTGGTGGCCGGTATCGGCACATACGGGGCTGCTGCCATGCTGTGCGTATCTGCAATAGTGACCATTTTTCAGGGCATTTCGGCGCTGGCCCACGATCGGACTCTCGCCGTCGGGTCGGGCTACATATACGAGTTCAACGCCAACACATGGGGCTGGATCCACATCGTCGTGGGGATTCTGGTCGGGGTTGTGGCCGTCGGCCTGTTTTGGAGTACGACATGGGCACGTGTGGCCGCCATCATCATCGCCTCGCTGTCGATCGTGAGCCAGTTCCTGTGGCTTCCGCACTACCCGGTCTGGGCGATCGTGGTGATTGCACTGGATATCTTTGTTATCTGGGCGGTGGCAACATGGGAAAGCCCGGCGGCTCGCGCTGCCAGCCAGGCGAAAGCCGCGTCGAGCCTCTCTGGGGGACAACCTGGCTCACGTTGGCCCGACGTGTCGCAGTGGCTAGGCGGATTCCCGTCTTGGCCGACTTTGCAACCGATTTTCGGTGGTCAGCCGATTCGCCTCGAGGACGGGACGAGCAACGGACGCTACGAGATCCGAGCCGAACTGCCCGGTATCGATCCCGCCAAGGACGTCGAGGTCATTACGCGCGACGGGGTGCTGACAATCAGGGCGCAACGCAGTGAAAAAGCTGAGTCCAGCGGCCGATCCGAATTCTCATACGGGTCGTTCGTCCGCTCAGTCACGCTTCCACCGGGATCGAACGAACAGGACATCAACGTCACTTACCGCGACGGCATCCTGATCGTTTCGGTGGGGCTGGCACAGGCCGAGCCTGCCCAAAAGCACATCCACGTCAGCTCCACGGCCTGATCCGACGCATCGCGCTGGATTGGCTGAGAACGGGACGTTGCAGTTGAACGACGACAGAAAAGCTCAGCCTACCGACCGCAGCCTAATTGATCAGGGGCACCACCGCCGGGTAGCCCGACCGCACAGCGATGCTGAAGGGGCGATCGCGGTTGCCGAACATTCTGCGGCGCAGAGCCGTTCACTGAGCCAGCGGTTCGGCATACGAGGCAAGCAATTCGACCGTCGGTCGCCCTTTTTTCTCGGGATGATGGCGTCGGCGGGAGTTGCCGTCACCTACGGTTTAGTACGCCTACTCGGTACGGCCTCGGGGGCGCTGGTCCTCATCGGTGCAGCACTGTTCTTCGCCCTCGGGCTTGAGCCGGCGGTTTCAGGCCTGGTTAACCGCAGGCTTCCACGGTGGGCGGCCATCACTCTGGTGCTAGTGGTGGTGTTCGGCGTGCTCGCCGGGGCGGTAGCTTCGGCGATCCCCCCGCTGGTGCAGGAGGTACGACTTTTCGTCGAGCAGCTACCACACTATCTGCAGCAGGCCCAAGATCACTCCTCGCTGATCGGCAGGATCAACGAGCGCTTCCATGTGCAACAGCTCATCACCGGCATGGTCAAGCCGGGCGGCCCAGCCGTCGGCGACATCGTCAAAATCGGCCACACGCTCTTCGGCGCCGTGTCGCACATGGTGATCATCGCGGTCCTGACGGTCTATTTCCTGGTCGACATGCCCCGCATCAGGACAACGATGTACCGGCTCGTGCCCAATTCGCGGCGTCCACGCGCAATCCTTATTGGCGACGAGGTGGTGGCCAAGGTCGGTGACTATGTCTTCGGCAATGTGGTGACTTCGCTGATTGCCGGGGCAGCGACATCTGTGTGGTGCTTCATGTTCGACATCCCATACCCGCTGCTGCTGGGGGCGTTCGTGGCAATCGCGGATCTATTTCCCTACGGGTCGACCGTTGGCGGATTCGTCGTCGCCCTGGTGGCGCTGGCCGTCTCGATCCCGATCTGCATCGCAACGGTGGCCTTCTACGTCGTCTTCCGATTGGCCGAAGATTATTTGTTGACGCCCAAGGTGATCGGCCGCGCGGTCCGAGTATCTGGTGGTGTGACCGTGGTCGCTGTTCTGATCGGCGCAACGCTCCTCGGGGTGGTCGGCGCGCTGGTGGCGATCCCAATTGCCGCCGCCCTGCAGTTGTTGGTAGCAGAACTGCTCTTTCCCGTGCTCGACGAAGCATGATCAGGCACTTCCGAAGTTCCGGGAGGCGAGCTCCCGAGTCGTCTGCTATCCCGGTGGCCCGACGAATGGTCTCATGTATCTGTATCTCCAAGTCGAGGTCCGGCAGTGTGCCGTATCCGGCCGAGGGCAGGAATCGAGTCAGCCCAGAGGCTTGAGGCCTGCCCACATCAGGATCGCGCAGGCGTCGAGCCTCTAGCATTCAGCGCCCTCCAGCTGAGTCAGTTCCCAATCGAACCATGCGCTCGAATAACGGATTTGCTTTTTGATGTGTTCGACGGCATCCGCCTTGAGATCCAAGCCGTCGACGAGCCTCTCGGCGACATGACGAGGATGATCGGATAACCCTCGCGCTCCGCAGCTACAGGCTACCTGGGAATGGTCACCACGGCCGGTAGAGTGGTGTTCGTTCACGATTCCGCGGACCCGTTCGATGAGTGCTTCGCGGAGATGTTCACCGGGATCGGGCATCTTGAACCTAGCCAGTCTCTTTGCCGAGTGTCTCGCCCGCACCGCGCACGACGCTGCGCAGGAACTCGATCCGCGCGGTGTCGAGCTCGTCGAGTAGGTCCGGGGGCGGATCTATAACCTTCTTGCGCCGCGGCGATTCCGCCAGTGCCGGGGTCACTTCATCGAAGAGCTTGCGGATGGCTTCGAGCGCCGGCTTGCGTGTGGTTTCGACGGATTTGAGCACGTCACCGGAGAGCTCGACCCAGCGAGCAGTCTGCTGCGCGGACCTAGTCATGACCAGCCTCTAATTTGTCGCTGCCTTTGTTTACCCCCGCAGAACGTTATTGACTTGGATGTCGGCTCACAAGTGGCTAAAGTCCTTTCGTGACAGCGCGTTTGAGCAGTATTGCGAGATGGCGAGCACCTGAGGTGGTGGCTCGATGGCCGTGGTTGCGGGCGTTCGACCAACCAGAATTCAGTCGTTGCTCAGACCAATTCTTTGTGTCCGGCGCTTTGAGGCGATCAATTCGTCGCGGTAGCTCCGATGGGTGGCGGAACCTCTTGAGGATGGCGGCTTCGTCACCCGCCGCGAGGAGATCACCGACGTCCCTGGCATCGCAGTGCAGTAATCACTGATAGTTCGGGGGGGTCTCGGCTTCGGGTGATAGGGGTGTTGAGTCCTGCGAGCTGAGATTCGACGACTTCCGCGTTTTCGCATCGACGATACTCGGCGGCTCGCCGGGCCATGGATTCGCGCAGATGATGAAAGGCCTCTGAAACTGTCCGAATTCAGGTCGCCTCGCGGGCGCTCGGTGTGGCGACTGCCGCGCTCGGGGATGCGCTGTGCTGTGCCCAGGAACGGAAGAGTTTCGGCCAGCCGATCTTGAAGCACCAATCCGTAGGCAATTATTTGGCCGACATGGCGAACAAGCTCACCGCCGCGCGTGCCTTGACCCGGTATGCGCGCCCAAGGCCCGGGGGCCTTGCATGACCAGCTGGGCTTCTTATGGCTGCGAGCAGCTGCTGCGGGCAGCCGTCGGCGTACCCGAGGGCTGGATGGTCGCCGGCCACGTCGTGGTCGGCTGGCCCAGGGGCAAGCACGGGCCGCTACGTCGTCGCCCGCTCGCCGAGTTCGTCAAACTCGACCGCTGGGGCGAGCCGGCTGGCGACCTCTTGGCGACCCTCTAGACAGACGTGCCTGTCCGGGATCGGTCAGCCCGTAATCGCTTTTCGAGATTATTACTTCCGCAGCAGAGAATGGTATTCTCGCGGCAGGGTGACGACAGGAGGCGGCGCGGATGCTGTTGGAGTTCGATGCTGATCAGCGGCTGTGGCAGAGCACGGTGCGCGACGCAGTCGCCAAGCAGTGTCCGCCCTCGCTGGTCCGGAGCGTGGCCGAGGATGGCGTCGACCCCAGCCCGGTGTGGAAGGCCTATGTGGACCAGGGCTGGACCGAGTTGAACGACCCGGAGAGCACGGTGGAGCTCGCCATCGTCCTCGAAGAGCTGGGGCACGCAACGGATCCCACCCCGTTCCTGGCGACCATGAGCCAGTTCGCGCCGTTGGCGGCGGATCGCTTCGATCCGCACGAGTCGGGCACCGCGGTGTACAGCGGCGTGGCGGCACACCGGGACGCCGACGGGTGGGTGCTGGACGGTACGGCACGCCACGTGCTCGACGGCGATCGCGTCGACAGCCTGGCGGTGGTGACCGACGCCGGGGTGTTCCTCGTGGCATCCAACAAGGTGTCGGCGCGGCGCTCCGCGGTGTTCGATCCGGTCCTTCACGTCGCCGACCTGTCGTTCAACGCGGTCCGGGTACCCGATAGCGCCCGGCTCACCGTTGACCGCGAACGCGCCCACCACGTTGCGCTGACGGGCATGGCGATCACCATGGTCGGCGCCTGCCAACGCATCCTCGATCTGGTGCTCGACCACGTCCGGAGCCGCCACCAGTTCGGGGCACCGATCGGCTCCTTTCAAGCCGTCCAGCACAAGGCCGCCGACATGCACGTCGCGATCGAACGGGCGCGCGCGCTGGCGTACTTCGCCGCGCTGACGATCGCGGCGGACGATCCGCGGCGCCGCCTGGCCGCCGCGATGGCGAAAGCGTCGGCGGGGGAGTGCCAGTCACTGGTATTCCGCCACGGCCTACAGCTTTTCGGCGCGATGGGCTTCACCTGGGAGAACGACTTGCAATTCGCGCTCAAGCGAGCCAAGGCCGGTGAGCACCTGCTCGGCGGCGCGGCGGAGCACCGGGCGCGGATCGCCGAGGAGTACCGTGCAGCTGACTTTTGATCCCGACGTCGAGGCGTTTCGGGCCGAGTTCTCGGCCTTCCTCGACGAAAACCTACCCGCCGCAAGCGAAACGCTGGAGCGTCCCCGGTCGGTCTCGCACATGCCGCAGTGGGCGCGCCGTTGGCAGCGGCTGCTGTTCGACAACGGCTGGCTGCTCCCGGGACAGCCGCCTGAATTCGGGGGGCGCAACGCCACCGTCGTGCAGCAGTTCGTTCACCTCGAGGAGTTGTGCCGCCGGCGCATCTACCACAGTTTCAACCCGCAGGGCGTGAACATCGTTGCGGCATCGCTGTTGTCGTTCGGCAGCGAGGAGCAAAAGCGGCGCTGGGCGGTGCCGATCCTGCGGGCCGAGATTACCGCGTCGCTGGGGATGAGCGAGCCCAGTGCCGGTTCGGACCTGGCCTCGCTGCGCACTCGAGCGGTCCTGGACGGCGACCACTTCGTGGTCAACGGTCAGAAGGTGTGGACCTCGGGGGCGCACGACGCCGACGTGTTGTTGACCTTCGTGCGTACCAATCCGGACGCCCCAAAACACAAGGGCATCAGCGCGTTGGTGATCCCGACCGACACCCCGGGCGTGGTGCGCCGGCCCTTCCCGTCGATCTGCGCCGCCGACGACCTGGACTTCAACGAGGTGTTCTTCACCGACGTGCGGGTGCCGGCCGAGAATCTGGTGGGTGAGCTCGACCAGGGCTGGCGGGTGGCCAACGGATCGCTGGGGCATGAGCGGACGATGATGTGGCTGGGTTTTGCCGACCGTCTCGACAACGTGACCGCCGATTGGCGTCCCACCACCGAACTCGAACGCGACCAGTACGCCACCATGATCATGGACAAACACGCTCTGCGCCTGCTGGGTTCGGTCGCGTTGGCCCGCGCCGCCCGCGGCGAGGACGACGTGGCCGCGATATCGGTGCTCAAGCTGCTGGGCTCCGAAGCGGAGCTGCGCGGCACCGAATACGCCCTGGCGTCGGCCGGGGCCGACGGTCTCATCCACCCGGGGCAGACCGGTCCCTATGCGCCGATGAACCTGGACCACTACTTCGCCAGCTGGTTCGAGCGTTACGCCCGCAGCTTTTCCGGCACGATCGCCGGCGGCACCTCGGAGATCCAGCGCAACATCATCGCCCAGCGAGTTCTCGGCCTACCGCGCGGCTAACGGGCTCCCGATCGACGAGCGTCACCCTGGCGTGACGTTGCACGCCGCGTGTCACGCCAGCGTGACATGTCGCGGCAAATCATCAGTCGATGACTGCGGCTTCCTTGCGTTCGGTGATGGGTCTGGCGAGTTCCTGCTCGTCGCAAATGCGCTGCAGCTTGTCCAGCGTCCCGTCCAGGCCGGCTCCGATGCGGCTACCGGGCGTGAAGATGGCCGGCAGCTTCCGCATGCCCTGGATGACGCCGATGGTCTCGTAGTGGACGGTTCCTTCCGGGTCGCACTCGTAGTCAGGCATCCGGTCAAGCACCGCGGTCAGCATGGACTTGAACACCGTGCGTGCCACGTTCGATCCGGCGCATCGATGAAGGCCGAGTCCAAAGCTGAAGTGCCGGTTGCCTTTACGGTCGAGGATGATCTCGTCCGGATCGTGGAACACCGCGGGGTCGCGGTTGGCCATGGCCCACGAAATCCACAGGCGCTCGCCCTCCTTGAAGTGGGTGCCGTCGAGCTCGACGTCGTCGGAGAAGGTCCTGCCGTCGCCGGGCGCCGGGGTGAAGTAGCGCAGGAACTCTTCGGTCGCCGGGTCGAGCAAGGTGTCGCGTTGCTTGCTGAGCAGTTCGCGCTGATCGGGATGCTGCGAAAGCCATTCCAGGGAATGAGCGGTCAGTGCCGTGGTGGTGTCGAAGCCGCCACCGATGATCAATCCGAGATTTCCGAGGATTTCCAGCTCGGGAGCGGGCTCACCGTCGATCCGCATTTCGAGCAGGGCATTGACCAGGCCGGGCCGCGGATTGTTGCGAATCTCGATCATGTTGTTGATCAGATCGATCCCCATCTGGCGGTGCATCTCGGTGACCCGCTGGATGTCGGGGGAATGCTCGGGGGTGTACACCGCGGCATGGACCGGCGCGCTGTACATTTGCCAGTTCTTCAGCGGGATGCCCATCATCGCCAGCGTCAGCACGGCGGGCACGACGTTGGCCAGGTCGTCGACGAAGTCGATCCGGCCTTTCTCTATCTTCTCGTCGAGGCAGGCGCGCACCACATCGTCGATGAACGGCTCCCAGCGCTTCACCGCGGCCGGCGACAGGTAGGGGTTGAGCACAGAGCGGTAGATGTGATGCTCGGGGTTGTCCATCTCCAAGATGCCGCCCCGCACGCCGTTGACACGGCTGGCGGTGGGAATGGAAATGCCCTTGTAGCCACGACGTTCGTTGTTGACGTCGTGGTCGTTGGAAACCGCGGGGCAGCGGGCGAGTTCGAACACCTCGTGGCTGCCCGCCGCGACCCAGTGCCCACCGTAGGTATCGCTCCAGGCCATGGGGCACTTGACGTGCATCTCCTGGGTGATCGCGTTGAACTGCGTGCGGTACTCCGCGGTGTGCCGGTCGAACTGATACCGGTTCTTCTTACGATCGCTGTCGCTGACGACGTCGTCGACACTCAAAGTACTGTCTCCTTTGGTGTTTCACTCGGTGATGATGATGGCCTGCTCCGGACAGGATTGCGCGGCTTCGCGCACCTGATCCTCTCGATCGACCGGCACCACTTCGTCGATTGCCGACGAACTGCCGTCGATGTCGCTGAGCTGGAAAGAATCCGGAGCGATCATCGAGCACAGGGTGTGGCCCTGGCAGCGTTCGGGATCAACCCAGACCTTCACGATGTCTCCTTGCGAGGCTTCTTGCGGTTCAAGTTATTCCGTTTTCAAATTGTTGCGTTTTTCAATCGTGGTAGTCGTACCACTTGAGGTAGCCGCCGGCGTCGACGCGCAACTGCATGCCGGTCACGTACCGGGCTTCGTCGGAGGCCAACCAGAGGACCGCGTTGCTGATGTCCTCGGGCTCGACATAGGGGATCTTCATCGCCTGCTGGACGCTGAAGACCGGTTCGGCGTCAGCCCGCGTCGGTCGCTCTAGGTCCGGCCGGAACGATCGGTACATCGGCTCGCTCTGCAGCATCGGGGTGTTGGTGTTCGTCGGGTGGATGGCATTGGCACGAATACCCAATGGCGCCAGTTCCGTTGCCAGATCATGCACGTAATGGGCAATCCCGCGTTTGGAGTGGATGTAGGCCATCCCTCCCGGGTCACTACCCGGGTTGTCCTTCTTCGCGGTGTCCATCAGCGCGGCGGTGGATCCGGTGGCGATGATGGATGCTCCCTCGCCCAGGTGTGGCAACGCGACCTGGATGGCGTTGATGGTGCCGATCAGATTGGTGTTGATGACGTCGCACCACGCTTGCAGCGGCGGCTGGCCCTTCATGCCGGCCACACCGGCCTGCGCGACCACGATGTCGAGCTTGCCGAACTCGGCGAGTCCGTTGTCCAGCGCGGCTTGCAGCTGCGCGACGTCGCGCACGTCGGCCTGGGCGATCACCGCGCTCTGCCCGGTTTTCTCGATGAGCCGGGCGGTTTCGTCGAGATCCTCGGGTGAAGCCATCGGATAGCCGATGGTGTCGATGTCACGGCACAAGTCGACGGCGATGATGTCCGCGCCCTCCTCGGCCAACCTCACCGCATGGCTGCGGCCCTGCCCGCGGGCCGCGCCCGTGACGAAGGCGACCTTCCCCTGAACGCGCCCTGGTGCGCCCTCTCCCACCAATTCTCCTCCCAGTGGTCCTAGGTGTTGCGCCCGCCGTTGACGCCCAAGATCTGACCGGTGATGTAACCGGCTTCGTCGGATATCAGGAAGGCGCACGCCGCGGCGATGTCTTCCGGCTTCCCCATCCGGCGCACCGGGGTCCGGGCGATGTTCTCTTCGATGTCGCCGAGGAACCCGTTCTTCTCGGCGCTGCGCAGCATCGGGGTGTCGATGAAACCCGGCGGCACGGCATTGACGGTGATGCCGCTGGGCCCGTACTCGAGCGCCAGCGACTTGGTGAGCCCGTTGACTGCGGACTTGGCCGCCACATAGTGACTCATGTAAGGAACACCGGAATGCGTGCTGGACGACGAGATATTGACGATCCGTCCCCAGCCGGCCTCAACCATGTCGGGCAGCACCGCCTGGGTCACGTGGAAGACCCCGTTGAGGTTGACGTCGATCACCCGCTGCCAGTCCGCGAACGTGATGTTGCTGAAGCGTTTGAACCCATCCAGTCCCGCGGCGTTGACCAGAACAGTCACCGGCCCCAGCCGGGCGCGGATCGCCGACAGCGCCGCATCCACCTGCGACCGGTCGGTAACGTCGGCGGTGAAAGCGAGATCGGCTTCCGAGGGTCTGAGGTCGATGGTGGCCACGTCGAGACCGTCGGCGCGCAGGCGAGTCGCGACGGCTAGACCGATGCCGGAGCCGCCGCCGGTAACCACCGCTGTCTTCACGTCGCCGCCTCTAGTCCAAAGGTGGCCATCTCAGGCACAAAGAATCTCCCTTACAATTATGAGAACCTTACTCTCCGGGCGAAGCGGGTTGCAACCAAACCGAAGAAACCGCACTCGGCCTGCGAAGAGAGGTCTAACCGAGCGGTTGCGGGGATGAGTGAGTACATCGGTCTCGTTTCTTCCGACTTTCTTGAATTCTCGATGTCCGACTGTAAGATTCGCCGGGTAAGAGAATGAAATTATCGCGACCGACACCACCCTAGGGGGCGTAGGAATGCCAGCGCAGGACACGGCAGAGACCATCGTGGATGCCGCTCCTGAGTCCCGCATCACGAGGAGCAAGACATGCGCCGTCCCAGTCCTTGGTGGTCGCGCATGAGGCCGCTGGAGGGCATCCGCGTTCTGGAAGTCGCCATGTACGGGTTCGTCCCGTCGGCGGGTGCCGTCCTCGCCGAGTGGGGCGCCGACGTGGTCAAGGTCGAGCACGCCGTGACGGGCGACCCGCAGCGCGGGCTTCGGCAGACCGGCATGCTGCGCGTCGAAGGCGACCCGAACCCCAACATCGAGCACGCCAACCGCGGCAAGCGCAGCATCGGACTCGACATGTCGGTCCCGGGGGGCAAGGAGGTGCTCTACGAGCTGGCCCGTCGGTCCGATGTGTTCCTGACCAGTTTCCTCCCCGATGCCCGGAGGAAGTTCGGCATCGACGTCGAGGACATCCGGGCGGTGAACCCGAAGATCATCTACGCGCGCGGTAGCGCACTCGGCCCCCGCGGCGACGAGGCGACCAAGGGCGGCTACGACATGACCGCCTTCTGGTGTCGCGCCGGAACCGCCGCCACGATCACCCCGATGGGGATGCCCGGCATGATCGCGCCACCCGGACCGGCCTACGGCGACACCATCTCCGGTACCAATCTCGCCGGAGGCATCGCGGCGGCCTTGCTCAAGCGGGAGCGCACCGGTGAACCGTCCGTCGTGGACGTGTCTTTGCTGGGCAGCGGCCTGTGGGCGATGGGCCACACGGTGGCGCTGACCAAGCATCTGGGCCAGCGGCTGGAAGCGCCGCCGCCCGGTGTGCACGGCGCGCCCAACAACCCCTTGGTGGGGCTGTATACGACATCCGACGGCCGCTACATCTCCTTCGTGATGATGCAGCCCACCAAGTTCTGGGCCGACGTGTGCCGGCACGTCGACCTGCCGGAGCTGGCCGACGACCCGCGCTTTGCCACGGTGGAGAGCATCGCCGCCAACACGGCCGACGCGGTGGAACTCTTGACCAAGGTCATCGCAACCCGCACGCTTGCCGAGTGGAGCGAACGCTTTGCCACGCTTGCCGGGCCGTGGGCGCCCGTGCAAGACACCCTGCAGGCGGTCGACGACGCGCAGATCCGGGCCAACGAGTACCTGGTGCGCGCAGGCGAACTCGACCTGGTCGCCAACCCGGTCCAGTTCGATGTCACGGCGCCCCACACCGGGCCGGCGCCGGGATTCGCCGAGCAGACCGACGAGATCCTCATGGAGATCGGACTCGATTGGGACCGCATCATCGAACTCAAGACGGCCGGCGCCGTCACCTAGGGACCGGGGTGTCTCAAATATTTGAGCCGACCGTCGCTTCCGTGGCGACGTGCCCACCCCGTCCGGCGGTCCCTGGTGATAACGGTTATGCATTTTCAGGTGCGCCTGCGTGTGACATGAGTCATAATCGCCGGACGCTTCAAGACACGGGGCCTCGTTCGGTCGGTCCGGTTTTGTGGCGCCAACTGACGCGACTGGATGGAGGACTGGCGTGCGGATGGTAGCCGTTGTCGCCGGCGCCCGACCGCCGTCCGGGAATCGGTCGCCAGGTTCAGGCGCCCGGATCGACTTGTCGCACAGCCTGCTTGGTTCGGGCGGATTATTGACCGTGGCGTCAACCCCCCTGATGCCGGAAGGGGTTCGGGCCGATGGCGATTAAGCGCGCGGGCCCCGAGCGATGGACCGCGGGCATCTCGTTGGGGCGGGCATCCAAGCCCATGGAGGCGGTCGGCGGGTTATTCGCGATGTCGGCCGACGCGATCAAGTTCGCGTTTCGCCGGCCCTTCCAGTGGCGCGAGTTCTTGGAGCAGTCTTGGTTCGTCGCGCGCGTGGCAATGGCGCCGACGTTGTTGGTGGCTATCCCGTTCACCGTCCTGGTCAGCTTCACGCTCAACATCCTGTTGCGGGAACTGGGTGCCGCGGACCTGTCCGGTGCGGGCGCCGCGTTCGGCGCCGTGACCCAGGTCGGCCCGCTGGTGACCGTGTTGATCGTGGCGGGCGCCGGTGCCACGGCGATGTGCGCAGACCTGGGTTCGCGAACGATCCGCGAGGAGATCGACGCGATGGAGGTGCTGGGCATCAATCCGGTGCAGCGCCTGGTGACTCCCCGCATGCTGGCCTCGGGTCTGGTGGCCCTGTTGCTGAACAGCCTGGTCGTCATCATCGGCATTGTGGGCGGCTACATCTTTTCGGTGTTCGTCCAGGACGTCAATCCGGGTGCGTTCGCCGCGGGCATCACATTGCTGACGGGCGTGCCGGAGATGATCATCTCGGGCGTCAAGGCGCTGCTTTTCGGTCTGATCGCCGGATTGGTCGCGTGTTATCGCGGGCTGACCGTGTCCGGCGGCGCTAAGGCCGTCGGCAACGCGGTCAACGAAACCGTGGTCTATGCCTTTATGTCGCTGTTCGTCATCAATGTGGTGGTGACCGCTATCGGTATCCGAATGTCGGCGAAGTAGTCCGAGAGGGGGCATAGAAAAACGCTGTGACGCTTCGAGCTGTCTACCCGCGACTATCACGGCAAATCGACAAGCCGATCGCCACCCTGGGCCGGATCGGCGATCACGCGCTGTTCTATGGCAGGGCGCTTGCCGGGGTCCCCTTCGCGGTCCGCCACTACCGGCGGGAAGTCATTCGCCTCATCGCCGAAATCAGCATGGGCGCGGGAACTTTGGCCATGATCGGCGGCACGCTCGTGATCGTCGGTTTTTTGACGCTGGCCGCGGGTGGCACGCTGGCGGTCCAGGGGTATAGCTCGCTGGGCAATATCGGCATCGAAGCGCTGACCGGATTCCTGGCGGCCTTCATCAACGTTCGAATCGCGGCACCGATCGTCGCGGGAATCGGCTTGGCGGCGACGTTCGGCGCCGGCGTGACCGCGCAGTTGGGTGCCATGCGGATCAACGAAGAGATCGACGCGCTGGAATCCATGGCGATCCGGCCCGTTTCGTATCTGGTCAGCACGCGAATCGCCGCCGGGATGGTGGCGATCACGCCGTTGTATTCCATCGCCGTCATCCTGTCGTTTTTCGCCAGCCAGTTCACGACCGTGGTCCTCTTCGGCCAATCGGGCGGCCTGTACCAGCACTACTTCACGACGTTCCTCAACCCCATCGACTTATTGTGGTCGTTCTTGCAGGCCGTTCTGATGGCGATCACGATCTTGTTGATCCATACGTATTTCGGCTACTTTGCTTCGGGCGGACCGGCCGGTGTCGGCGTCGCGACCGGTAATGCGGTGCGGACCTCACTGATCGTGGTCGTGTCGGTGACGCTGCTTGTCTCGCTGTCCATCTACGGCACCAACGGCAACTTCAACCTGTCGGGCTAGGGGAGGAGGGGAAAAGGACAGTGACGCGCAATCTCGGACCCGGCCCCATCCATCGTTCCGAAACCACCAGCTCTGCACGCCCTGTCGCGGCGTCGCCGGGTCGCCACTTCGGCGCACAGTCGTACGCGCGCCCTCTGGCGGGGTTGGCAACCGTAGTCCTGATTGCCTTTATCTTCGCTGTCGCGATAGGCCTGTTCCGGGGAGACTTCACCCAGAGCGTGCCCGTCACCGTCGTCTCGTCGCGCGCCGGCCTGGTGATGAACCCGGACGCCAGAGTGAAGATGCGCGGCGTCGAAGTGGGCAAAGTCGCCTCGATCGACGTGCGGCCAAACGGTGAAGCCGTCTTGCACCTTGCGATGCAACCGTCGCAGATGCACCTCATTCCGGCCAATGTGCTCGTCGACATCGCATCGACGACGGTGTTCGGCGCCAAGTTCGTTGAGCTGGTACCGCCCGCCGATCCTTCGGCGCAGCCGCTGCGCGCCGGTCAAGTACTCGAGGGCAAACACGTCACCGTCGAGGTCAACACGGTATTCCAGCAGCTCACGTCGTTGTTGTCGACGGTCGATCCCGCCAAACTCAACGAGACCCTCGGCGCGATAGCGTCGGCGGTCAACGGCCGCGGCCACAAGATCGGCCAGATGCTGTCCGATCTGGACTCATTCCTGGCCACCCAGGAACCCAGCCTTCCCGCGCTGAACCACGACATCGAGGCCCTGCCCGCGGTGAGCAACGCATATGCCGACGCGGCGCCGGATCTTCTCGCAACCGTCGACAACACGGTCCGGGTCAGCAAGTCGATCGTCGACGAGCAACAAAATCTGGACGCGTTCCTGATCAGCTCGATTGGCTTGGCGGACATGGGCAACGACGTGGTGGGCGGCAACAGACAAGCGCTGACCGATGTCCTGCACCTGCTGAGGCCGACCACCGATCTGCTCAACGAGTACCACCAAGCGCTGTGGTGCGGCATTGCCGGGTCACTGGTGAATCTGAAAGCCCCCAACCTGCCCGAGCCGATGATCAAGGTAGCGGTGTATCTCGGCTTCGGCGCCGAACGTTACCGGTACCCGTCCAACCTGCCGAAGGTGGCCGCGACCGGCGGTCCACAATGCCAGGACCTTCCCGTGGTGCCCTTCGATGCTGCGCCGCCGTTCGTGGTCGCCGACGTCGGCGCCAACCCCATGCTGTACGGCAACCAGCAACTGCTGTTGAACTCCGACGCCCTCAAGCAGCTGCTGTACGGGCCGATCGACGGGCCGCCGCGCAACTCGATGCAGATCGGTCAACCCGGATGACCGGCTCACGCGCGATGATCATCAAGTTCGGGGCCTTTGCCACCGTGATGATGCTGCTGACGGTCTTCTTGTTCTTCATTTTCGGGCAGTACACCACCGGCTCGACGAACGGGTATTCGGCGCTCTTCACGGATGTGTCGCGGCTGAAGCCCGGGCAGACGGTGCGGGTTGCAGGTATTCGTGTAGGAACGATAAACAGCGTCTCGTTGCGTCCAGACAAGAAGGTCGTGGTGAAGTTCGACGCCGACCGTAGCGTCGTGCTCACCACGGGTACCCGGGCCGTCGTCCGCTACCTCAACCTGGTCGGTGACCGCTACCTCGAGCTCGTCGACGGTCCCGGATCCACCAAGGTGTTGCCGGCCGGGGCGGAGATCCCGATCGATCGCACAGCGCCCGCTCTCGACCTCGATCTGCTGCTCGGTGGACTGAAACCGGTTACCCAGGGCCTCAATCCGCAAGACGTCAATGCACTCAGCGCATCACTCATTCAGGTGTTCCAGGGCGAGGGCGGAAGCTTGCAGTCGCTGCTGTCGAAGACGTCGTCGTTCTCCAACACCTTGGCCGACAACGGCCAAACCGTGCAGGAGCTTATCGACAACCTCAACACGGTGGTGGCCACCGTCAACAAGGACGGCACCAAGTTCTCCGGCGCCATCGACCGCCTCGAGAAGCTGATCGGCGGGCTCTCGCAGGACCGCGACACGATCGGCACCGCGATCACCGCCCTGGACAATGGGACCGCCTCGATCGCGGATCTGCTCGCCCGCGCGCGCCCGCCGTTGGCCGGCACCGTGGATCAATTGAATCGGATCGCGCCACTGCTGGACAAGGACAAGAACCTTATCGACATCTCGCTGCAGAAGCTGCCGAACAATTACCGCAAGTTGACGAGGCTCGGTGCCTACGGTGCCTGGTTCCCGTACTACCTGTGCGGGCTGGCACTGCGTGTCTCCGATCTGCAGTACCGGACGGTGGAGGT
Organism: uncultured Actinomycetota bacterium; assembly: GCA_963785625.1. Lineage (GTDB taxonomy): Bacteria > Actinomycetota > Actinomycetes > Mycobacteriales > Mycobacteriaceae > Mycobacterium. Next base: position 342,274 of record CAWAWC010000009.1, read on the forward strand.
CGGGATAACCCACGTTGTCACCGGGCGGTGCGCGGAACCGAAGGATCCCGATGAATAAGTACCGCGGAGCAGGCCTCATCAAGGCGGGTTTCATCGGCGCCGTCCTCGTAATGCTGGTCATCGCCGTCGGGCTGAACCCCGACCAACTTTTGCAGCGCGCGACCGCGGTGCGCTACCAGGCGCTGTTTTCCGATGCCGGCGGCCTCGCGACCGGCAATGACGTGACGGTGTCGGGAATCAAAGTCGGCAGCGTGTCGGGCATGTCGCTGCAGCACGGCGACGTTTTGGTGACATTCACCGTCAAGGGCAACGTAGTGCTCGGGTCGGCCAGCACCGCACACATCAAGACGGGTTCACTGTTGGGTCAGCGGGTGCTCACTCTGGACTCCGCGGGCAGCGGGACTCTGCATCCGATGGCCGTCATCCCGGTGTCGCGCACCTCCTCGCCCTATTCACTCTCCGAGGCCATCAGTGACCTGACGACTGACGCGGCGGGAACCAACACCGAAACACTCAACCAGTCCCTTGACACGCTGTCGGAGACACTGAATCAGGTTGCGCCCCAACTCGGTCCCGCGTTCGACGGGATCACCCGGCTTTCCCAAACCCTCAACGCCCGCAACCAGACACTCGGTGAGCTGCTCAAGGGCGCCGCCGATGTCACCGGCATACTCTCGCAGCGCAGCCAGCAACTCAACACCCTGATCCTCAACGCCAATGACTTGTTGTCGATGCTGGTGGCGCGGCGGCAGGCGATCGTGCGGCTGTTGGCCAGCACGTCCGCGGTGGCCAGGCAGTTGTCCGGCGTGGTGCATGACAACGAGGGCAAGCTGGCACCGTCGCTGCGGAAGCTGAACTCCGTGACGGACATGCTGGAAAAGAACCGCGACAACCTCACCAAAGCGCTGCCGGGGCTGGCGAAATATGAGCTGACGCAAGGGGAGACCGTGTCCAGCGGATTCTACTACAACCCGTTCATCCCGAACTTGTTCACGTTGCAGTTCTTCCAGTGGTTGTTCGACTACACCTGGGGATTCCGTGCCTACGGCGCCCCCGGTCAGCCACCGGACACCGCCGGGCCGCGGGCACTGTTCCCGTTCCCGTTCAACAAGGACCCGGGAGGGTCGCAATGATGCGGCTCGGGGCTATTCCGCGCAACAAGCTCAAGGCCGGACTGGCCGTCCTATTGGCGGGGCTCGTCATCTTCGGCACAGCGGTCGCCATCCGCAACACCTTCTTTCGCCCGACGACGATCACCGCCTACTTCCCCACCGCCACCGGGATCTATCCGGGCGACGATGTGCGGGTGTCCGGCATGAAGGTCGGCACCATCGCGTCCATCCAACCGCAGGGCACCCAGGCGAAGCTGGTGATGCACGTCGATCGCAACGTGCCCATTCCGGCGGACGCGGAAGCGGTGATCGTTGCGCAGAATCTGGTGGCGGCGCGCTACGTCCAGCTCACCCCGGCCTACCGGTCCAGCGGCCTCACCATGCGTGACGGCGCGGTCATACCGATCGACCGGACGGCGGTACCCGTCGAATGGGACGAGGTCAAGGACCAGTTGATGCGCCTGGCAACGGAATTGGGCCCCAACAGCAAGGTGTCCACCCCGTCGGTGGCGCGGTTCATCGACAGCGCCGCCGACGCGCTGGGCGGCGGTAACGGGGACAAGCTGCGGCAGACGTTGGCTCAACTGTCCGGGGTGGGACGGATCCTCGCCAACGGCAGCGGAAACCTCGTCGACATCATCAAGAATTTGCAGACTTTCGTCGCGGCCCTGCGGGACAGCAACGTTCAGGTGGTGCAGTTCAACGAGCGGCTGGCCACGCTGACCAGTGTGCTCGACGACAACAAGTCCGACCTGGACGCGGCATTGACGGACCTGTCGAGCGCGGTCGGGGAGGTGCAGCGGTTCATCGCGGGCAGTCGTGACGCGACCGCTGAGCAGATCTCGCGGCTGGCCGACCTGACGCAGATTCTCGTCGACGACAAGATGGCGTTGAAAAACGTTCTGCACGTTACGCCGAACGCACTCGCAAACGCCTACAACGACTACGACCCAGATGTCGGGAACATCCGCGGCGGGGTCGGCATCCAGAATCTCACCAGTCCGGTGTACTCCTTGTGCTCACAAATCGGGGCCTTTGAGAACGCCACCGCGAACGAGTCGGGAAAGCTGTGCGGCTTGTACCTGGGCCCGGCGTTGCGGGTGTTCAACCCGTTGCTGTACTTCAACTTCAACTATCTCCCCATACCGGTCAACCCGTTCCTGGCCCCGGTGTTCGACTCCAAGAACGTGGTTTACACGGAGCCACGGCTGGCGCCCGGCGGGGAGGGCCCGAAGCCGACAGCGCCCGAGTTGCCGCCGGCGGTATCCGCTTATACCGGTTTGCCGGGTGACACTCCGCCGGCGCCGCCGCCGCCACCGCCTCCGGCGCGGATACCGGGAGCGGCGATGCCGGAGCCTCCCCCGCCGAGCGTGCCGGCCGAACCGCCGCCGGCCCCGGCGAACGTGTCGGACATGCTGCTCCCGGCGGAAGGGCCGCAACCGTGACCGCCCGGGTTGCCGTGCGGCGGCTGCTCGGCATCTTGTGCTGCGTCGTGCTCACCGTGAGCGGATGTGCGTTCAACGGCCTGAACTCACTGCCCCTGCCGGGTGCGGTGGGACGCGGGCCGGGCGCCAGCGTCTACCACGTCGAGATCGCCAACGTCGGTACGCTGGAAGCCAATTCGCCGGTGATGATCGACGATGTGATCGTCGGCAGCATCAGCAAGATGAGGGTGCAGGGATGGCATGCCGACGTAGAGATCTCGGTGCAGCCCGGTGTGGTGATTCCCGCTAACGCCGTGGCCAGCGTCGGCCAGACCAGCCTGCTGGGATCCATGCACCTGGAATTGAATCCGCCACTCGGCGTGCAGGGCACCGGACGGCTGCAGCCGGGGGCAACGATCCCGCTGAACCGGTCGTCGACCTATCCGTCGACCGAACAGACGCTGTCGTCGCTGTCGGTGATCCTCAATGCCGGAGGGCTGGGCCAGATCGGGGACATCATCCACAACTTCAACGCCGCCCTGTCCGGGCGCGCAGACGCCGTCCGCGATCTGCTGACCCGCCTCAATAAATTCGTGGGCACCTTCGACCAGCAGCGCGATAATCTCGTCGCGTCGATACAGGCACTCAACCGCCTTGCCTCCACGTTCGCCGGACAACGCGACGTGATCACCCAGGCGCTGTACAAGATTCCGCCGGCTTTGAACGTGCTGATCAGGGAGCGGCCGCGGCTGACCACCGCGCTCAACAAGCTCGGGACGTTCAGCGACACGGCGACCAGGCTAGTCAACGACGCAGGATCCGACTTGGTCAAGAACCTGCAAAACCTTGGGCCGACAATCAAGGCGCTCGCCGACATCGGGCCGGATCTCGACGCGGCCATTGCGTACGCCCCGACCTTCCCGTTCACCCAGGGCTTCCTCGACCGGTACGTCCGAGGAGACTTCGTCAACGGGTATTTCATCATCGACCTGACGAACGCCGGGCTCCGCAAGAGCATCCTGCGGGGCACCCACTGGGAACGGCTGGGCGCGGAGAATGTGCCGGCGCCCGGGGATCCGGAGTACCTGCAATACAAGTTCGGGGCGCCGCCCGGCGCACCCGGGGGAGTGGTGGCGCCCGGGCCGGCTGGGGAACCGCTGAACCTGGGACACCCGCCGCCCTGGGGACCGCTCCCGGGACCGCCACCGGCGGGGGCACCGGCGTCGCTCAACCCACAGTCGGCAGACGCACCGCCACCCGCGGCGCCACCGCCAGTACCGCCGGTAATCGCGGGTCTGACCATGCTCGGCCCAGACGCGCAGAACGCGCCCCTACCCGCGGCACCGGCGCTGCCAGGGCCGCCGCCACCCACGGCGCCGGCACCGCCGGCGGACCGGGGCGCCCCTGTTCCCGGGGCGACTCCGATCACGAGCCAGCCGACGGACGGGGGCTCGTAGATGCTGACCCGGTTCGTCCGAATCCAATTGGCGATCTTCATGATCGTGGGGACCATCGGCGTGGTCGTGATGGTGTTGTGGTACCTCCAGGCGCCGACGCTGCTGGGCATCGGCAAGATGACGGTCACGCTGAAACTGCCCGCCACCGGTGGGCTGTACCGGTTCAGCAACGTGACCTACCGCGGGGTGCAGATCGGCAAGGTGACCGCGGTAGGGCTGACCCCTCAGGGCGCGCAGGCCACCCTCTCCCTTGATACTTCGCCGAAGATCCCCGCGGACCTGCAAGCGGAGGTGCGCAGCATCTCCGCCGTGGGCGAGTATTACGTGGATCTGCGGCCGCGCAACGACTCGCCGCCCTACCTGCACGACGGCTCGGTCATCGCGGTGAACGACGCGACGATCCCGCAGCCGATCGGACCCGTGCTCGACCAATCCAGTGCCTTGATCAACAGCATCCCCACGGGCAAGCTCGGCACCTTGCTCGACGAGTCCTTCAAGGCATTCAACGGCGCCGGTTACGATTTCGGATCGCTGTTCGACTCCTCGGCGCAACTCTCCGGTGACCTCAACGGTGTGGCCGACCGCGCACGGGCCTTGACCGAAGACACGGGGCCCTTCCTCGACGCGCAGGCCCAGACCACCGACTCCATCCGACTGTGGGCGCGCAGCCTCGCCGGTTTCAGCGGGCAGCTGGCCAAGAACGACCCGGAGATCCGCACCCTGCTGCAGCAGGGCCCCGGCGCCTTGAACGAGGCGTCCGGGCTGCTCGACCAGATCAAACCGACGCTGCCGGTGCTGCTCGCCAACCTCACCACGATCGGCCAGATCGGCGTGACCTACCACGCTTCACTCGAGCAGGTGTTGGTGTTGCTGCCGCCGTTCACCGCCGCCATTCAGTCGTTCCTCGGCACGAAGTCCCCCACCGGGTTGGCCACGGGCGCCTTCAATCTCATCATCAGTGATCCGCCGGCATGCACGGTCGGCTTCCTGCCGCCGAGTCAATGGCGTGCCCCTGCGGACACCCGCATTGTCGACACGCCGGACGGGCTGTACTGCAAGCTGCCGCAGGATTCACCCATCGGAGTGCGTGGCGCCCGCAACTACCCGTGTATGGGGCAGCCCGGAAAGCGTGCGCCGACGGTCGAAATCTGCGAGAGCGACAAGCCTTTCGAGCCGCTGGCGATGAGACAGCACGTGTTCGGTACCTACCCGCTGGACCCGAACCTGATCGCGCAGGGCATCCCGCCCGACGACCGGGTCAACTTCAACCGCGAAAGAATCTTCGGGCCGGTGGAGGGGACGCCGATGCCTCCGGGTGCGGTTCCGAGGGGCACGCCTCCGTCGGCCGGGCTGCCGCCGCCGAACCCGCTCAGCCCAGCGGCGACGATGGGGGAGGTGTCGCCGATAGCGCCGATCGACGTTCCTGCTCCCCAGGCCGGTCCCCCGGCCGGTGCGGCGGGCGGCGCGCCGTTAGCGGCGCCAAGTGCGTTCGAAAACAATGCGGCTCAGCCGGGTCCGTCAGTCGCTGTCGCCCAATACGACCCGCACACCGGTAGTTACGTCGCCCCGGATGGCCAGGTTTACCGCCAGTCCGATCTGGTCACACCCACGTCGCCCAAGGCACCAAAGACGTGGAAGGACATGTTCGCGACGTGAAGCCCGTAAAGCCTAGCGCCTAAGGGCGGCGGAGGCTGTTAGGCCTCCAAACGAGGAAAAGCGCTCCGGGTCAACCTATCTTGTCCAGCCTGAACGGTTGGTCGATGTACATCGGCTCGTTGGTGCCGCAGACGCCGGGCTGGCCGACCGTGTGTTCCCTCCCGGCCAAGACCGGCGACCCCGGCATGTTTTCACCGGTGTCCGGGTTCGCGGGATAGAAATAGACGGAGTCGTGACCGGGAAATGAGCTGCCGTCAGGGCAGGTTTCCCAATTCGGGATGTCGCGTTTGACGTACCAGTTCATTCCGTCATGCAGGATCAGCGTTGCGGTCCAGCCTTGGTCGCTGACCACCTTGCCCTTGCAGTCCTCGGCGGTGGAGCACGACGAGGTGATCGTCCAGGTGCTTCGCACCACCGCCTCCTGGTGATACACCTCTCTCGTCCTGGCCCAGTCGCCGACGACCGTGGCGGTGTACGTCCCGTTGATGGCGGGGTCATAGGCCCACGCGGACGGCGCCGTGCCCACGCCCCCGGCTGCGCTGACGGCCACCAGTGTTGCGCTTAACGCCATATTCATTGAACGCATCGCGTGCTCCTTGACGCGCTAAATATCGCGATTCTCAAGTGGAGTCGAATTCACAGACTAACACCAACTCCGCATATCACGGTATGGTTCCCAAACGCCTGCACGCGGCGCTCACACAGCATCGAATTTCTCAATGAGCCACGAACCGTTGACCTTTGTCAGCGCTACCCGAAGGCTGCTCGATGTCACCACCGGTTCCGGCCTGTCCTTGCTCGCCGTCTTCTGTTTGACGAACACCAGCACGACGGCCGAACTCGGATGCAGTTCCGACACGGCAGCTTTGACCACGGTGGCGGTCGTCGTGACTTGGCCGCGCTGCGCCGACGGGCCCACGATCTGGTCCGCGAACCGCTGATAGTAGGCGAGATAGTTCTCGGTGAGCCGAGATTTGGCGTTGGCGAAGTCACGGTCCAGGGTGGCCGGCGAGTAGGACAGCAGCGCCACCGTACCGTCGCTGGCTGCCTTGACGACCTGGTGTGCTGCGGCGTTGTCGGACTGCAAATCCGGACGGTACACGAAGTAGAAGTAGCCGGCACCGAACCCCGTCGCCCCAACAAGCAGCATGGTCAACAGAATTGGGCGCCACCGTGCCAGGCAACGACGCATCCAGCGCCCAAGCACCCCGGTTCGGCGGCTGGTTGGGTGGCAAGGCACTGCCTCTCGGGCTTTATCGCTGTCGACCGTCACGGGACGAACTCGACTCGCGAAATTTTGAGCTGGCCTGCGTCCCGTTGGACGCTGACGACGAGCCGCAACGACCGTGGCTCCGGCTTAGCCTGACCGGGCCGGCTGAACTCCGATTTCGCCGCGACCAGGACAACCGCTGAATCCTCCGTCATGGACTCCACGGCGGCGGCTTGCACGGCGCCCTTGGAGCTCACGTTTGACTGCTGGAGCGCTTTGATGGCGTCCTCGGCGCCCATCAAGATGCCGGCCTTGAATAGCCCGGTGGTGTCGTCGGCGAAACGCTGCATCTCGTCTCTCGCCTTGCTCGGATCCATTGACATCATCACCACAACCGCGTTGCGGGCTGCCGTGGCGAACTCCGCGGTGCGTTGCCGTTGCTGTACCACCTCATGGTGGTGCCACACCAGATAACCGCTCGCCGTCACCGCGGCGCAGATGACCACGACCGCGACGGCGGCGGCCAGGGCCTTCCGGCTTGGGCGATGCAGCCGCCGCCGGCCCGACGGCGCCGAGCCAGCGTCTAAGGTAACGCTGGCGCCACTCGACGCCGCGTCGGCTTGTTGGCGCAGCCGATTCGCACGGGCACGCGCGGCCTCGGCCCGAGCTTCCGCCTGGGCGAGTTCGTCGTCTGCTTCGGCGACCGAAGTCGGCGCCGTGTCGGAGAGGATCCCCACCCGCGGCGTACCGGCGTCGAGCGCATCGGCTGGAAGCTTGCGTGACGGCATGGATCACCTCCCCGTCCGCACCTGCAGGAGAGGGCCACATTATCACTGCAAGGTGGGGACGCCGACTGCGGCGGCGCTGATATCGGGCTGCGCGCCTTCTCCGAACGGGAGAATTCTATTCCCAGCTGCGCCAGAGCTATGGCAAAGTATTCTCGTGCGATTCATTGTGGCAGCGATCGCCGTATTCGTGGCCCTCGGTGTGTCAGTGGCGCCGCCAGCTGCTGCTGGACCGGTTAACTGCGATTACCCGGACTGCACGCCGGGGATCCAGCCACATGTGGTGCTCGGTGCGCCGTGTGACAACACCACTTACTACGTATTCGGGACCGCCGACTATTACGTATCTTTCGCCACCCAGCCGGGACGGTTGATGTTCTGCGGCTCACCCAGGCGCTACGAGCCCCGCTGGTTCCGGTCACCGCCGATGGCCGGCGTCAAGGAAGAGAACTCGCTTTGCACCGACTACCCGGAGTACTACGTCGCGCAGGCGCCCGATGGCCTGTTCCTGGTCTGCAATGCGCATGACGGCGAGCAAATCTGGGAGCGCGGCGACACGTAGCTGGATTCGCGGCTCGATTCACGGCCGGTTGTTCGGGATCTCGGGCCACGTTTGGAAGGGGCTGGGTCCGAAGTAATCGCCGTTGTGAATCGTGCCGTCCTTGTCGCGATGGTGCGCGTCATGGCAGGTGGTCGGATCCCACTGGGGTCCCCATGCGGCATCGAAGGGCTGGCCCGGACACCAGTGATACCCCACGAACGGCCAGGGCGGATCGTCGGCGTGCGCGCCGGCTGCGGTGCCCACGCTGACCAGTCCAAAACCGTTGGCGACCATGATCGCTGCGGCAGCGAGACGCGCGACTGTGCTCATGGGAAAACCGTACCCGAGTCTCGTCGAACCGGGTCAAGATAATTGCCGACGCCAACGGGCCCACGCACCGGGCAGGATCCCTCAGTCGGGGGCTCCCTGATGCAGATGGAGCAGGCGCCGGCTCAGGTCAATGAGCCGGGTAAGCAATGTGTCGTCATCTATGTCGGCGACCAGCGGATGCATGACGGCGGCGCTGATCGCGCCGGAGAACATGGCAGCCTCGATCCGGCCGTCGAGGCCGGCGTCGCTGAGTAGCACTCGATACAGGCGGTCCATGAACAGTTGGAACGGTTCGTGTTCGGCCAGCAATCGGACCACGATCGGATCGAATTGCAGCGTCCGCACCAACCGGCGGTCGCGAACCGCCATGTCGACCACGCGAACGAGCAGCGCGTCGCGGGCTTGCAGGCCGTCGCCGTGTGCCTCAGCCTCCTCGAGGGCCGGCCCCAGCCGACCGAGTTCGCGCTCGGTGACCGCGAGCACGATCTGCTCTTTGGTCCGAAATTGGTGGTAGACGGCGGCTTTCGTGATTCCCACGGCGTCCGCGATCATCTGCAGTGATGTACCGCTGACGCCGTGTTGGGCGAACAGGTCCAGCGCGGCATCGAGCACGCGCGTCCGGGCAGCGCTGTGCTGCACGATCCTCAGCTGCCCATCGGTGACCGGCTGTTTTGCTGTTCCCACACAATGAGACTAAACGACCGCTATTGACCGAAGCTAGCCGATCGGCTAGCTTCGCTGACTAGCCGTGTGTAGCCACGCCGTCGCAGCGAAGGAGCCACGATGTCCGACAACGGCGAAAACGATTCAGCGGCCCCCCGCAGTGCGCTGAGACGAACCGATGGTGAGCTGATCCTGCTTTGGACGTTGCCAGCGGCGGTGATCATTTGGATCGGCTGCTTCTTCCTATTTCCGGGCTTCAACCCGCCGATGTCACCCACGATGCCGGCAGAGCAGGTTGCCGCGTTCTATCGCGATCCGGCCCACCTTCCGGAGATTCGATACAGCATGATCTTGTTCAACTGGTTCGGTGTGTGCCTCATCCCGATCCTGACTCTGATCGTGATGCAGATCCGCAGGATGGCCCATCGCACGCCGATCTTCTCCTACGCGATGCTGGGCTGCGTGGCCGGCGGTCCGACTCTATTTCTCGTCGCGAACGTCTGCTGGATGCTGGCTGCCTTCCGGCCGGAGCGCAGCCCCGAACTGACACAGATGTTCAACGACTTCGCCTGGATCACCTTCACCACGCTCGTTCCCTTCCTGATAGGGCAAAGCGTAATTCTTTCCCTCGCAGTCTATTTCGATGATCAGCCGCGCCCGGTGTTCAACCGTTGGGTGGCCCACTTCAACCTGCTCGTGGCTGCCGCGCTGGCGCCCGCGGCGTTTGTCGGCGTGGCCATGTCGGGACCACTGGCATGGGACGGCTTCTTGTCATTCTGGGTGAAGAACATTGCCATTGCCGTCTGGATCGTCGTGATGGGCGTTGTCTTGCGCCAGGCAGTTTATCGGGAGCGCGCCGAGAACCGCAGGCGCGGAGAAGAACTGGTCAGCGCATGAGCCCAAAAGGCGGCCGCGAGCGAGGGCCCGAGCGAGCGGGAGCCGAGGCATGAGCGCGGTGACGACACCGCCGACGTCCCCGGCCATGCCCCCCTCGGGACCACTGCATCACCGGATTGCCTGGCACGCGCGATACAACCCCAAGCGCGAGCTGTGGTTGGGGTGGTGGACGCTCGTCGTCTTCTACAACCTGTTTTTCCCGGTGTTCTTCGTCGTCACGCGGGTCCAACCTCCGCCGCAGCCCGCCTGGGATCTCGCCACGCAGGTGCATTGGTTCCACGAGCGCCACCTCGGGATACCTGTTGGGTTTGGCATCATTTTCGGGATCGGCGGCATGATCGCGGTAAACAACGCCCTCATCGCGTATTCGATGCGACGAATGTCGGTGAGCCCGGCATTCGCGTACTCGTATCTGATCATCTATTCGCTCAGCGCGGTCCCTGGCCTGCTGCTGCTCTGCATCGCGCTGATCGTCGGGGCATTGAGACCAGAGCGAGACCCGCAAGCGGTCGGTTGGCTCTACGACTTCGCCTTCTTGTCTTTCGACGGAACCATGGGAGTCTTCCTGATCGGCTCGCTGATTTGGATGCTTGCGATTCTGCTCGACAAGAATCGGGTCTTCCCCAAGTGGTTCGGCTATCTCAACCTCTGCAACGCGCTGACCGAGGTCATCGTGTCACCCTGTTGGATCTTCCGGCGAGGCGTGTTGGCTTGGAACGGCCAGATCGCTTGGTGGCTGGACATGGTCGTATTCGGCATCTACACAGGCGCCTTCATCTTCATGCTCTTTCGCATGATCCAACGCGAAGACTTCGGCACGGGGCCGCTGCCCGACCTTGCGCGGAAACTGAAAGCCGTCCGATCAGACATTGAGGCGGCGGCCTGATGTCCGAGCTTGACGAAGCGAGCAACCGGGCCAGGTTCGTGCCGGGTCAGCCGGACATGTGGGCGTTCGTGTTGTTCGAGACGTTGGTCTTCACGGCATACTTCGGCTTTTACCTGTTCTATCGCGCCCGAAGCCCGGAGCTCTTCCTGCACTCACAGGCGCAGCTGGACCTTCGCATCGGTATTGGCAACACCCTCATCCTGCTGCTGAGCTCCTGGTCGGTGGCGCGGTGTGTTCAGTCATCCCGCGCCGGCGCCTACCGAGCGGCCCTCAGGGACGTCTTCATCACGGCCTTGTTCGCCGCAGTGTTCCTTTTTTTCAAGATGTTTGAGTGGGTCCGGTTGGTCCGCATGGGGAATGGCCTGGACAGCAACGACTTCTTCACCTACTACTTCTTTCTCACCGGGATCCATTTCGTTCACCTGCTGATCGGCTTCATCGCGCTCGGTGTCATCGTTTACCAACTCCGCAGCGCGACACAAAGATCTAAGGGATCCCAGGAGCTTGTCGAAACGTGCGCTACCTATTGGCACACCGTCGACTTCTTGTGGGTGCTCATCTTTGCGCTGTTGTACGTGGTGAGGTGAGGAATGAAATTCAACAAGAGGCTGCTGGTGGTATGGGTTGTCCTGGCGTCGCTCACGCTGGGCTATCTGTGGATAGACCACTCGACCGAGGATCATGGCGGATCGCCGAGATCCAGTGCGGTGGTCACGTCGAGCGTCATCGTGATCGCACTCATCAAGGTGCGCATCATCTTTCGGGAGTTCATGGAGGTGCGAAACGCTCCGGTGTTGCTGTGCCGACTGACCGACGCCTGGGTTCTGGTTATGGCCGTCGCTTTGTTCGGGACCTACTTCATCGGAATGCAGGTCCGGTAATACTCCCGGTGAACAGTTTCAGCGCACCGCCGCGACCGAATCGGCGGTCGTGAACGTCAGGTGTAGTTCGTTCAAGCCCCGCAAGATGTAGGTCGGCTCGTAGGTGTAGCGGCGGTTCGCGCTCGGCCCGTGGTGTGCCTCGTCAATCTCGATGCGAGACATCCGGTCCAGGATGCGCTCGAGCGAAACACGGCCCTCCACTCGGGCCAGCGGCCCGCCCGGGCAGGAGTGGACGCCGCGGGCAAACGCCATGTGCTCGCGGACGTTCTTGCGGTGCAGGTCGAACTCGTGCGGGTTCTCGAACCGGCGCGGGTCGCGATTGGCGGCGCCCGGCAGCACCATGACCACGGTGCCGGCGGGTATGTCGACGCCGCCGACGCGGGTGGCCCTGCGGGCCAGCCGCGAGTCGCACTTGACGGGGCTGTCCATCCGCAGCGATTCCTCGATGAACCCAGGAATCAGGCTGCGGTCGTCACGCAGCTGCTGCTGTATATCGGGCCGGTCGCCAAGCACCTGCAGCGCGGCGCTGAGCAGCTTGGCCGTGGTCTCCTGACCGGCGGCGAAAAGGAACGTCGCCGAGCGGGACACTTCGATCACCGGGGGCGTTGCTCCATCCGGATACTTCGCCGTCGCGAGCGCGGTCAGCACGTCGTTGCGCGGTTCGCGTCGGCGGTCCTCGATGTAGGAACAGAACTTGTCGTCGAGCCACTGCAATGGGTTGATGCCGACCGACTCGTGGTCGAGTGCCCCGACCCGCGCGCCGGGACGATCGGCACCCAAGACGGAGCGGAACTCCTTGTGGTCCTCCTCGGGAACACCGAGCAGATCGGCGATCACCAATGTGGCAAACGGCTTGGAATACTCGGAGATGAACTCGCACTCACCGTTCTCCAGGAACTCGTCGAGCTGACGGTCGGCGAGGCGCCACATGAACTCCTCGTTCTGCTTCAGCCGGCTCGGGGTGAGCAGCTTGCTCAGCACCGATCGGGCCCGGGTGTGGTCCGGTGGGTCCATGGTGACCATGTGCTCGAACATCGGAAAGTAACTTCGGTGCGCTTCGATCTGTGGGCTGATGTCGTCGCCTTCGGGTTGGAAAGGCAGTGGGGGAAAAGGCCCGCCGAGCGCGACGATGTTCGAGAAGGTGTCGGTGTCCTTATAGACCTCGGTGGCTTCTTCATATCCGGTGACGGCGACAACGCCGTGATGCGGTAGGCGCAACACCGGATTTTGGCTGCGCAGGTAGTCGAAGTAGGGGTGCGGGTCGGGCACGAGAGACGGATCGGTGAAGAAGTCGATCGTTTCGTAGTCGCTCATGTCGTGCGTGCCTCCAAAAGCCGGCGTCGGCCGAATGATGGTTGGGTGGCCAGACGCTCGCGCCGCCCGATTCGATATAGGTCAAGTGCTGAGCAACTGCTTAGCATGACGCTATTGTCAGGGTCAAGGTCACGACGCCGACGAGATAACATCTCGCTAGCATCTGGCATGGTCGACGCTGGGAAGCCGGGGGAGAACGTCGAGAGACGGAGTAAATACATGACTTCTGCTTCTGTGGCCCGCAGGATCGGGGCGCCGGACGCGAAGAATCGCGGACTGCTGCTCGACGCGGCCGAACAGCTCATGATCGAAGAGGGCTACGCCGCGGTGACGTCTCGTCGACTCGCCAACAAGGCGGGATTGAAACCCCAGCTGGTGCACTACTACTTCCGCACGATGGAGGAGCTGTTCCTGGAGGTCTTCCGCCGCCGCGCCGAAGAAGGGCTGCACGTGCAGGCGCACGCGCTGCAATCGGCTCAGCCGTTGTGGGCCCTGTGGAGATTCGGCACCGATCCCGCATTCACCCGCATTTCGATGGAGTTCATGGCGCTGGCGAATCATCGCAAGGAGATGCGAGCCGAGATCGCTTATTACGCAGAACGATTCCGTGAGGAACAACGTCAGGCCGTCACGGCCGCGCTGCAGCGCTACGGGGAGGACGGCGGCGACGTGCCGCCGGTGGTCTGGACGGTGCTCATGACCAGCCTGTCGCGGTTCCTGGTGCTCGAGCAGGCGATCGGCATGTCCGGCGGTCACGCCGAAACCAGGGAGTTGGTGGAAAGCTACCTGCGCCGCCTCGAAGGCGAGCCGCAGCCGATCACGGGCATGCCGCCGGCCTGGGTGGTTCACCAGGTGCGCAGCGAACAGAGCGCGCCCTTGGATCCGATCTTGGACACCAGGATCTTGCCGTCGACTGACAAGTCGCACTGAATACCGCCGTTTGCCAGCGGTTCCCGGCCGGTGGTAGCGGTGACCATCGCCCATTGATCGGGGTTTAACAGGTTTACTGGCTGCACCCACGGCTTGCCGGGGGCGATGTCGGCGTGGACCTGCGGGGTGAATGTATAGGGGTTGTGGCTGTAGTCCGAGTAAACCGTGGGGTCCTGGTCTTGGTAGAAGATGTCGACGTAGGCCGGGCTTTGGGCGGAAACGATGTACACGACCTGATGCCAGACCGGGTCAGCCTGTGCCCGTCCGCCGCCAACCAGCATGCTCGCTACTCCCAACGACAGCGCCAAGCCGGCGCCCAACATGCGTGTGGTCATGATGCTCCTCCGGCCACCGGGCGCGGACTGGCGGTGCGGTTCATCACCCGCGCTGCGGCCCGCCAGTGGGCGTCGGCAACCCACAGCCGTGCAAATGATGCTATCGCCTCATCCGGCGAAACGCCGCTGATTACCCGTTTTATCTCGGCCGCGGGATGGCGCGCCAGCGACGTGGCGATCGACCGCCACCCCTCATCGAACGATCCGCGGGGAAACACCATATCCACCAAGCCAATACGCTCGGCCTCGACGGCATCCAGGGCGGTTCCGGTGCCCGCCAGTAACAGCGCTTTGCTTTTGCCGACAATCGCTGCCAATCGTTCGGCGCCGCCCCAGGCCGGCATGATCTCCAGGGACACCTGATTGAAGGCGATTTTGATGTCGTCGGCGGCAATCCGGATGTCGGCGGCGACAGCGACCTCGGCGCCGCCGCCCAGCGCGTGGCCGTTCAGCGCGGCGACCACCGGGGCCGGGAAGCTCGCCAGCTGATCGCAGATCGACCGCATCCGCTTTGCCATCGCCGCGGCGTCCTCCTCGGTCCGCAGCGCGCTGAGCTCCTTGAGGTCGCCGCCCGAGACGAAAGCCCGGTCGCCGGCCCCCGTGATGACGAGGGTTCGGGCGCCTGCCGCCGCATCGAGTGCCTTCTCCAGCTGGCCCATGGTGTCGAGTGCGATGGCGTTGCGCGCGTGGGGACGGTCGATCGTCAGCACCGCCAACCCGTCCTCGAACTCCAGGTCCACCATGCGTCATCGCTCCAGTGACAAGAACGGCCGAAAATGCCGATATTGGCATTCTCATTGGGGGAGAATAACATCATCGCAGCAGGCCCGGAGCTTGCGTGCGAAGGATCGAGGTGGCCTCATGCACAAGCGCATCACCGCGGTCGTCGCCATGGCGCTCGCCGTCGCCGGCCTCGCCGCCTGCAGCCCCAAGCCGCAAACCCAGCTCTCCAGCACCGCATCGGTGACCGTCAACGGGAACGACGCGAAGATCAACGTCGTCAAGTGCTATCAGCAGGAGTGGTACCGGACGATCGACATCGGCGGCGACTTTGCGGGGGCCAAGGTCGTCATCGACGGACGCGCTGAGCCGCTGACCGCGGAGTCGGTCCGCATCCAGAATCTCGGCGGCTTTACCGGCATGTACTCGAAAGACGACGGCGGAGACGCCAACATGAGCTTCAGCGGCGACAAATTCACGATCAGCGGTACCGCCAACGGCTACAAGTCCGACAAGCCCGGTGAGCCGGCTACCGCGACGTTCAAAATCATTGCCACCTGTTGATTACGGCTCTTGCCGTTCGCCGGAAGCGGTCGCACCCAACGTCTCGAAGTAGGCCTTGGCAACGGGCCGCGGTCGCGCCAGCGGGCCGCGGTGGTCCAGGCCCGGCATAACGGTGACGCGGGCGGTTGGCAACTTGGCGGCTATTTCGGTTGCCGCTTTCAGGAAGTAGGCGGGGCTGTGTTGGCCGACCAGGAAGTGCACCGGTGTCGAGATCGACTCGTACCCCGCTGCCGGTCCGTCCAGACGCAGGGCCTCGCGCCCTTCGCGGGGAACCGTCGGCAGCACCTCCCGTTCGGCTTTCCATACGGTGTTCACCCCTAGCCAGCTGACAGCGAGAGTCAGCCCGAATGGCAGGCGATCGAGGTGACGCCCGATCTGTAGGCCGCGGGTGAGCTCGGCAATCGCACGAGCGTGATGTCCCCCTTCGACGGATCGGGTGAACGAAGGGAGGAATCCCAGCGGCATGGAACCGTCGACGCTAACCGCCGCGTCGTACACCACCACAGAGTCAAGGTGTTCGCGATTCGCCCGGAGGGCCGTCTGCAGGGCGGTCAGTCCACCGAAGCTGTGCCCGAACAGGTGTCGGGAGCCGGTCTTTTCCAGGACGGCCAGAACGTCGTCGCACTCTCGGTCCATGCTGTAGGCCTCGCCTTGCGGACCGCTTGCGCCCCGGCCCCTTCGATCGACCACGTGGACGGTGTGCGATCCGGCCGACGCCTGCGCGAAGCGGCGGTACCGGATCGGCGGTGCCAGCGAGCCCGACAAAACGACAACGCCGGAGCCCGAGCCGATGCTCTCAAAGGCGATCCGGGTGCCGTCGGGGGAGGTGACGAAATCGCGGTGGAAGTGGTTGACGTCCAAGCATCTCCATTCGTGCACTGCACCCCGCGTGCACTGTATCCCGTCCGGGTGCTGACCCCGTGATCAGCGGCAGTTGCGGCTTACACGCGATGAGAATAATATTCTCGTAAATTGCGAAGGAGGATTTCATGGGGCAATTGTCACATCGGGTGGACGTCCCGTTCCCGCTCTTTGACGCGGATAATCACCTCTACGAGCCGCCGGAGGCGCTGACCAAGTTCCTGCCCAAGGAGTACAAGGACTACGTCCAGTACGTGCAGGTCAACGGGCGCACCAAGATTGCGCTGCGCGGCCAGATCAGCAACTACATTCCCAACCCGACCTTCGAGGTCGTCGCCCGGCCGGGTGCCTGGGAGGAGTACTTCAAGTACGGCAACCCGGACGGCAAGAGCAAGCGCGAGCTGTTCGGTGAGCCGATGCGCGCGATCCCGGCGTTCTTCGAGCCCGGCCCGCGCCTGGAGCAGATGAACGAGCTGGGCCTGGACCGCACCCTGATGTTCCCGACGTTGGCCAGCCTGATCGAGGAGCGGCTCCGCGACGACCCGGTCGCCATACACGTCCTGATCCATGCGCTGAACCAGTGGCTCGATGAGGTCTGGGGCTTCAACTACCAGAACCGGATCTTCACCACCCCGGTCATCACCCTGCCGATCGTCGAGAAGGCGATCGAGGAGCTGGAGTGGGCGGTCAAGCGTGGTGCGCGTTGCATCCTGGTCCGCCCGGCTCCGGTCCCCGGATTTCGCGGCCCCCGGTCGTTCGCGCTGCCAGAGTTCGACCCGTTCTGGGAGCGCGTCGTCGAGTACGACCTGCTGGTCGGCATGCACTCCAGCGACAGCGGCTACTCCCGGTACACCTCCGAGTGGGACGGTGCCGACCAGGAGATGCTGCCGTTCCAAACCAATGCGATGGGCATCCTCAACGAGTGGCGGCCGATCCAGGACTCGGTGGCGTCGTGGGCGATCCACGGCGGGCTCTACCGCCATCCCAAGCTGAAGGTCGCGATCGTCGAGGCCGGTTCGAAGTGGATGTTCCCGTTGCTGGACGGCCTGGCCGAGGTCTACCGGAAGGCCCCGGAAGTTTTCCCGAGCGACCCCGTCGAGCTCATCAAGAACCGCATCCACGTCAGCCCGTTCTTCGAGGACGGCATCGACGATCTGGTCAACCTCGTCGGTGTGGATCAGGTGCTGTATGGCTCGGACTGGCCGCACCCGGAAGGGCTGGCGGAGCCGACCTTCTACATCAACGCGCTGTCGCACCTGCCCGTCGAGGACCAGGCAAAGATCATGGGCGGCAACCTGGCTCGGCTCGTTTCGGTGTAATAGCGCGCTGAACACTCAACCGTGGCAGACCATCCCCGAGATGGTCTTGAGCGCAACGGACCGCTTCGGCGACGCGGAAGCGGTCGTCGACGGTCCGCTGCGTCTCACGTTCGCTCAGGTTGTCGAACGGATTCGTTGCGCCGCAGGGGCCTTCGCCGACCTCGGCGTCGACAAGGGCGATCGAATCGCCATCTGGGCGCCCAACTCCGCGGAGTGGATCATCGCCGCGTTCGGGCTCCTCACCGCCGGCGGCGTCCTCGTGCCGGTCAACACGCGGTTCAAGACCGAGGAAGCGGGCGACATCATCGTCCGCAGCGGCGCAAAGGCCGTCCTGGCGCAGAAGGGATTCCTGGACCAGGACTACACCGCGCCCGCGGGGATACCGGTCATCGATCTGAAATCCGACTTCCTTTCCAGCGGTTCCCCGTTCGAGCGGGCGGTGAGCGGGACCGACGTCTCGGACATCATCTTCACCTCGGGCACCACCGGCCGCCCGAAGGGCGCGATGATGGACCACCGCCAAACGCTGCGGATGTACGAGGAGTGGGCGACGCTGGCGGATCTGCGCGAGGGTGACCGCTACTTGCAGATCAACCCGTACTTCCACACGTTCGGCTTGAAAGCGGGACTCATCACGTCCTTCCTGCGCGGCGCGACGATGCTGCCGGTCGCAGTATTCGACATCGACACCGTTGTCGATCTCGTTGCACGCGAACGCATCACGATGTTACCCGGCCCGCCGACGCTGTACCACTCGTTGCTGACGGTTGGTGACAAGTCCAAGCTCTCGACCCTGCGGGCGGGCGTGACCGGCGCCGCCGACATCCCAGTCGAACTGGTCCGGCGTATCCATGACGAACTGCCATTCCAGACGTTGATGACCGGTTACGGGCTCACCGAGGCCGGCAACGTGACCTTGTCCCGGCCCGGCGACTCCTTCGAGGACGTGGCCACCACCGCCGGTCTGCCTTGCGAGGGGGTCGAGGTGCGCATCGCCGACGACGGCGAGGTGCTGGTCCGCGGCTACGGCGTCATGCAGGGCTACCTGGACGACCCGGTCGCCACCGCCGAGGCGATCGATGCCGACGGCTGGCTGCACACCGGAGATCTGGGCAACTTCGACGACGCGGGCCGGCTGCGCGTCATCGGACGCAAGAAGGACATGTACATCGTCGGCGGATTCAATGCGTATCCGGCTGAGATCGAGGGCTTCCTGATGAACCACCCGGCCGTCGCGCAGGCGGCGGTCATCGGTGTTCCCGACGAGCGGCTCGGACAGGTCGGTAAGGCGTTCGTCGTCCGGAAAGGCGCCGTGAGCGCCGAAGAATTGATCGGCTGGTGCCGTGAACGCATGGCGGGTTTCAAGGTGCCGCGCTCGGTGCAGTTTCTCGACTCGCTCCCGCTCAACGCCACCGGGAAAGTGGTCAAAGACCTCCTGCGGTAGTGCCAGTGCGTTCTCATATGCTCGATACGAGAACGACGTTATCGCAGTTGACTCCTCGTTTAGGACCCGCCTCAACGACGGTTCCGGAATCGCTGGCGACAGACGGTGGTAACGTGGCTCTCCTGGTCGTCACGACATGACCGGCGGAAGAATATCGGCGCAGGCGCTCGCACGCCGACGCGTATGCCGAGTAGGGTTGCCCAACGGCAGGAGCGTCTGGGGCCCATGCCGGGATGCCCTGGAGTAGCTGGGCCCCGGCCGTAGCGGGCCGGACGGGCAAGCGTTAGAGGAGTTTGGCATTGAGTCACGAGCACCCTCGTTCTCGGGCTGGTGAGCGGTGAGTGGCAGCACCCGCCAAGATTCCGCTGACACGAAATCGGTTCCGGTGAACGAGGACGAAACCCCAACGACTGCCGCCGACATACGGGCGTTGGCCGAACAGGCTGAGGCAGAGGCGGCAGAAGCGGAGGCTCTTGCCGCCGCCGCCCGCGCCCGCGCTCGCGCCATTCAACTGCGCCGCCAGGCCGAGGTGATCGAATCCCAAAACGACGCCGCTGCGCCTGAGGAGGCCACAGCGGAAACGCCAATAGACACTGCCGCAACCAAAGACGAGGCGGCGGACCCCGTTGACGCCGAGGGACACGACACCCGCGAGATCGAGTCGGAGGACACCGAGTCGGCGGACACCGAGTCCGCGGACGAAGGTCCCGGCGAGGCCGCCGCGGAGCCCGACGCCGACACCCCGCTCGCCCCCGTGGCGACGCCGCCACGACGGTGGGCCCGGCTCCCCGGCCGCCTCAGCCGTCCCAAATGGTCGACGGTCGCGGCTTCCCTGGCCATCATCGTCATTCTCGGCGCGCTGGCCGGCAGCGGCTACATGATCAAGGAGCATCAAGACGCGGTCCGGCAGCGCCAGCGGGCGGCCGAGTTCACCGCCGCGGCGCGCCAGGGCGTCGTGACATTGACCTCGCTGGACTTCAACAACGCCAAGCAGGGTGTGCAGCGCATCCTCGACAATTCCACCGGCTCGTTCAAGGACGATTTCGTCAAGATGGCGGACGATTTCACCAAGGTGGTGGAACAGTCGAAGGTGATCTCGCAAGGCAGCGTTCAGGAAGCCGCCGTGGACCTGGACACGATGACGGACAATTCGGCGGTGGTGCTGGTTGCCTCCACGTCCGAGGTCACCAACGCGGCCGGCGCCAAGCAGGATCCACGTAACTACCGGCTCATCGTGACGGTCGCCCGCGACAATGGTCAGCTGAAGATATCGAAAGTCGAGTTTGTGCCGTGACCGCAGACGAAACATCAGTTGACGAAACATCAGTTGACGAGACAGCGGAAGTTGACGGGACGGCGGAAGTTGACGAGACGGCGGAAGTCGACGAGACGGCGGAAGTCGAGGAGACGAACGTCGAGAAGCCGGAGGACATCGACTCGGCCGAGGGCATCGACGACACCGGCAAGAGGCCCGGCCGGCTGAAGCGGATCGCCGCGCGGGCGAAGAAGCGGTCGCCCGGAAAAATCCTCGCCGCCGTGCTGGCGTTGCTCGTCGTCGCGTCGCTGGCCCTACTGGGCGCACTGTTCTGGTTCTCCTACCGACCGGATCGGGAGACCGATGCCGCCGCCGCAAAGGCGGCGATCTCGGCCGCCAGCGAGGGAACGGTCGCGGTCTTGTCCTATTCCCCCGACACCCTCGACCATGACTTCTCTTCTGCGAAGTCACACTTGACCGGCGACTTCCTGTCGTACTACGACCAATTCACCCAGCAGATCGTCGCGCCCGCGGCCAAGCAGAAGTCGGTGAAGACGACCGCGGTGGTGCTGCGCGCCGCCGTGTCGGAGTTGCACCCGGACTCGGCCAAAGTGCTGCTGTTCGTCAACCAAAGCACGCAGAGCAAGGACCGGCCGGAGCCGGCGTTCACGAACAGCAGCGTATCGGTCACGTTGACGAAAGCCCATGATAAGTGGCTGATTTCGTCGTTCAATCCGGTGTAGGGATTCGCGTGACTAACGGCGATCTTCACTCGATGGTCATTGCATCGGATTACCGCGTCCCGGATCCGACCCGAGTATGGCCGCTGCTCGAGCGCAACAAATCGGCCCTCGCCGGCATCGGTGCCCACCACGTCCTTGTCTACACGTCGACGCATGACTACGGTCGCGTACTGGTCATGATCGGTGTCGACAGCCGCGAGCCCGTCGTCGAGTTGCTGCGGTCACGCGTCTTTTTCGATTGGTTCGACGCCGCCGGCGTCGAGGACATCCCCGCCGTGTTCGCCGGAGAGATCATCGACCGGTTTATTGCGGAGCCTCCGAAGAACCAGTCGACTCCCGGGGCGCCCGGAGTGGTGGTGGCCGCGATCGCCTCCGTCGACGACGTGTCCACCCTGATTGCGCGGGTCCGCTCGGCGATGACGAGGTTCACCGCGGCCGGCATCCGAAAGACCTGGATATTCCAGGCTTTCGACGACGAGCACGAAGTGTTGATCCTGCAGGAGTTCCCGGACGAGGAGGGCGCGCGGACGTGGATCGAGCACCCCGATGCCGCCGCCGAATGGATGTCGGGGGCCGGGATCGGCGCTTACCCACCGCTGTTCGTCGGCCGGTTCTTCGACATGATGCGCACCGAGGCGGACTGAGCGGATCGCCCGGTGTTCGTGTGCCTGTGTAACGGAGTCACCAGCCATATCGTGGCCGAGGCCGTCGCGGCCGGGGCGTCGACGACAAAGGACATCGCGCGGGTGTGCGGAGCGGGTGCCGATTGCGGGCGCTGCCGACGGACCATCCAGGCGATACTGCGGTCGTCGACCCCGGAACGGGCGCCGGACCGGTTGCGTCAGCGGCGCTGAGCGCCCTCCGGTGACATGGGGCCGACGAGTTGGCCGAGCAGGTGCGGGATCTCGAGGCGCGGCAAGACCACCTCGACCAACACCATGCGATCCTTGTGCTCGGCGGCCGAAGTGAGCGCGTCGTCGAGCTCGCCGTAGGTCTGCGCCCGGAACGCCAGGTGGTTGGTCACCCCCAGCGTGCCGGGAAGATCGGTCCAACTCCAGCTGACGATGTCGTTGTAGGGCGCCGTCTTCCCGTGGATCGCCCGTTCGACGGTGTAACCGTCGTTGTTGACCACCACGATCACGGGTGACAATCCCTCGCGGGAGAAGGTGCCGAGCTCCTGAACGGTGAGTTGCGCGGCCCCGTCGCCGATCAGCAACACCGTCCGGCGGTCCGGGTGCGCCACTGCGGCCCCGAGTGCCGCGGGCAGCGTGTAACCGATTGAGCCCCAGAGTGGTTGACCGATGAAGGTGACCCCGTGCGGCAACCGGTGGTCCGCCATGCCGTAGAAGGAGGTTCCCTGATCGGCGAGGACCACGTTGCCCGGTGTGAGCGCCGCACAGAGCCGGTCCCACAGCGTCCGCTGGGTAAGCGGTTCATCGCGCGGCGGGGGCGGCGGCAACGGCTCGGCCGGCGGCGACGCAACAGGTGACGATTTGATCCCGCGCCGCGCCAGTATGGTGGCCAGCGCGTCGAGCGCGGTCCCCATCTCCAGCGGCGCGAAGACTTCGCCGGCCACGCTGCTTTGGTACTGCCCGATGTCGATGTTGCGCGCCGGGTCGATGCGCTGGCTGAAGAAGCCGCTGACCATGTCGGTGAACACCACCCCCGCCGTCACCAGCACCGGCGCCTGCTCTATCGCCGTGCGCACCGGTTCGGCACTGGCCGAACCCGCGTAGATGCCCAGGAAGTTCGGCGAGCTCTCGTCCAGCAGACTCTTTCCCCACATCAACGTGGCGTGCGGCACCACGTCGGCCGCCAACAGCGTCTCGAGTTCTTTGACGGCGTGCAGGCGATGGACCAGCAAGTCGGCGAGCACGGTCAACCGGTGGTCGGCGATGAGTTCGGCGGCGGCTTCGACGAACATCGACAACGCGCGGGGACTGGTGCCGCCGGTGTAGCGCGGCAGCGGCGCGTCGGGTGGTTCGGTGGGGAAGCGCGCCACGTCGGTCGACATCAGGATGTATCCCGGCCGCTTCTGCTCGCGTACCTCGCTGAGCACCCGGTCGATCTCCCTGCGCGCCGTGGCGGGCATGAGATTGGCCTGGGCGCAGGTGATTTCGCGGCTGATGCGGAGGAAGTGCTCGAAGTCTCCGTCACCGAGCGAATGGTGCAGCGCCCGTCGGGTGCCCTGCGCATCTTTGGAGGGCCCGCCCACGATGTGCACGACGGGCACGTTTTCGGCGTAGCTGCCCGCGATCGCGTTGGCCGCCGAAAGCTCACCAACTCCGAATGTGGTCACCAGGGCCGACATCTCGCGCAACCGCCCATATCCGTCGGCGGCGTAGCCGGCGTTCAGCTCGTTGGCGTTGCCTACCCACCGCAGGGCCGGATGGGCGACGATGTGGTCTAGGAATGCCAGGTTGTAGTCCCCGGGGACGCCGAAGATCTCGGTGACGCCGAGCTCGGCAAGGCGGTCTAACAGGTAGTCGCCGACGGTGTAGAGGGCGTCGGGAGCAGTCACAAGCATGACGGTACGCCCGGTGGAAACCATTCCGGACGCGACGCCGCCGCGTTATCGTCCCAGCCATGGCTGTCAAGGAATCCCGCGAAGTCGTCATCGAAGCAAGCCCCCACGAGATCCTCGACGTGGTCGCCGACGTCGAGGCAATGCCTGAGTGGTCGTCGATCCACCAGAGCGCTGAGGTGCTCGAACGCGACGCGAACGGTCGACCGCTGCGCGCCCGCATGAAGATCAAGACGACCGGCGTGACGGACGAGATCGTGTTGTCCTACACCTGGTCCGACGACGGCGTCACGTGGACGCAGGAAAGCGGGAAAGCGTCCCGCAATCAAGAAGGGGGCTACACGCTCACCCCGCAAGGCGACAACACGCGGACCAAGTTCAGTCTGGAGCTGGATCCGCTCGTGCCGATGCCCGGCTTCGTGATGAAGCGTGCGATCAAAGGAATCATGGAGCTGAACACGGACGGGCTGCGCAAGCGGGTGCTGAAGGTCAAGAAGGGCCAATAGCGCCGTGACCAGCGCGGGCCCGTTGGCCGGGGTGAAGGTCATCGAACTCGGCGGCATCGGGCCGGGGCCGCACGCGGGGATGGTGCTCGCCGACCTGGGCGCCGACGTGGTGCGGGTGCGCCGCCCGGGCGGGCTGACGATGCCGGCCGAGGATCGCGACCTGTTGCACCGCGGGAAGCGGATCGTCGACCTGGACGTCAAAACTCAGCCCCGGGCGCTGCTGGAGTTGGCCGCCAAGGCCGACGTGCTGCTGGACTGTTTCCGGCCCGGCACCTGCGAGCGGCTAGGCATCGGCCCGGACGACTGCGCCGCGGTCAACCCGCGACTGATCTACGCCCGGATCACCGGCTGGGGACAGGACGGGCCGCTGGCGCAGACGGCCGGCCACGACATCAACTACCTGTCCCGGACCGGTGCGTTGTCGGCGCTGGGCTATGCCGACCGACCGCCGATCCCGCCGCTGAACCTGGTCGCCGACTTC
Organism: uncultured Actinomycetota bacterium; assembly: GCA_963785625.1. Classification (GTDB taxonomy): domain Bacteria; phylum Actinomycetota; class Actinomycetes; order Mycobacteriales; family Mycobacteriaceae; genus Mycobacterium. Next base: position 367,112 of record CAWAWC010000009.1, read on the forward strand.
GGCGGCGGTTCGATGCTGGTGCTGCTGGGCATTGCGGTCGCGCTCTACGAGCGGGAACGGTCCGGCAAAGGCCAGGTCATCGATGCGGCGATGGTCGACGGTGTGAGCGTGCTCGCCCAGATCATGTGGACCATGAAGTCGACCGGTGCGCTGCGCGACCGGCGGCAATCGTTCATGCTCGACGGCGCCGCCCCATTTTACCGTTGCTATGAAACGTCGGACGGCAAATACATGGCCGTCGGCGCCATCGAGCCGCAATTCTATGCGGCGTTGCTGAAAGGCCTTGGCCTGGCGGCCGACGAGCTGCCCGAGCAGCTCGACGCGGGCTCCTACCCACAGATGCACCAGACCTTCGCCGAGCGGTTTGCCAGTCGCACCCGCGACGAGTGGACACAGGTTTTCGCCGGCACCGATGCATGCGTCACCCCGGTGTTGACCTGGAGTGAGGCCGCCGCCGATGACCATTTGAGGGCGCGGTCCACGGTCATCACCGCCCACGGCGTCGATCAGGCCGCGCCCGCTCCGCGCTTCTCGCGAACGCCGGCCGGACCCGTCGGGCAGCCGCCGGCGGCAACCACGCCGGTCAGCGAGATCGGCTGGTAACGGGCTTTTTACGGCGAAGCGGTCCCATAGCCGCGGCGGCGTTGCTAGGTTGACCTCAGTGGCCGTAAAAGCATCAAGGGAATTCGTCGTCGACGCGCCGCCAGAAGTGGTCATGGACGCGCTGACCGATGTCGGCGTGGTATCGACATGGTCGCCGCTACACAAGCACATCGAAGTGGTCGACCGTTACCCCGACGGTCGACCTCACCACGTCAAGGCCACCATCAAAATTCTGGGCCTCGTCGACAAAGAAATCCTGGAATACCACTGGGGCCCCGACTGGGTGGTCTATGACGCCAAGGGAACCTCCCAACAGCATGACCAGCACGTCGAGTACAACCTCAAACCCGAAGGTGTCGACAAGACCCGGGTGCGCTTCGACGTCACGGTCGAACCCGGGCGCCCTATGCCCGCGTTCATCGTCCGGCGGGCAAGCGAACACGTCATGGATGCCGCGGTGAAGGGTTTGCGCGAACTGGTAGTAGGCGAGACCGATTCGGGTGACGCGTAGTACCCGGCGCCCCGAGGGCACGACCAGTTTTTGTCTTCAGGACAGCGATCGAGTTGCTAACTTATTAGCGGTGGCCATACAAGCTTCGTCCGAGATCGTGATCGACGCGCCCCCAGAAGTGATCATGGAGGCGCTCGCCGACATCGACGCCGTGCCATCGTGGTCGTCGGTGCACAAGCGGGTCGAGGTCGTCGATAAGCATCCCGACGGGTTACCGCATCACGTGAGGGTCACCATCGCAGTCACCGGCATCCACGACACTGAACTGCTCGAATACCACTGGGGTCCGGACTGGATGGTTTGGGACGCCAAGAAGACCGCCCAGCAGCACGGTCAGCACGGGGAGTACAACCTGACCCGCGAGGGCGACGAGAAGACCCGGGTGCGGTTCGCCATCACGGTGGAACCGTTAGCGCCGCTGCCCGAGTTCTGGGTCAACCGAGCCCGCAAGAAGATACTGCATGCGGCGCTCGAGGGGCTGCGCGAGCGGGTGATAAGCGCCGAGGGCCCAGGGTCGGCTACGTAGCCGACCGGTCACGGTCCGCGGAGCGCACCCAGCCGCCTGATCGCCTCATCGAGGGTGTCGTCGCGTTTGCAGAAGGTGAAGCGCACCAGGTGATTCAACACTTTGGCGTGCGGGCCGGCCGGATCGCAGAACGCCGACATCGGGATGGCGGCCACCCCCACCTTTTCCGGCAGTGCCGCGCAGAACACGGTGCTGTCGTCATACCCCAGCGGTCGCGGGTCGGCGCACAGGAAGTAACTGCCGTCGCTTCGGTGCACCTCGAAGCCGACCCCGGCCAGCCCCGCGGCCAGCCGATCGCGTCTGTCCTGCAGGCAGCGGCGGAAGTCGGCCACCCAGGTGTCCTCGGTGTCGAGTGCGAGAGCCACCGCCGGTTGGAACGGCGCGCCGCCGACGTAGCTCAGATACTGTTTGGCCGCGCGCACACCGGCGATGAGTTGTGCTGGGCCGCAGGCCCATCCGATCTTCCAGCCGGTGCAGTTGAACATCTTGGCCGCGCTGGAGATGGTGATGGTGCGCTCGGCCATGCCGTCGAAGCCGGCCAGGGGCAAATGCCGATGACCGTCGTACACCAGGTGCTCGTAGACCTCGTCGGTGATCACCAACAGGTCGGCCGCGACCGCGACCTCGGCGATGGCCGCGAGCTCGGTCTCGTTGAGCACCGTGCCGGTCGGGTTATGCGGTGAGTTGATGATGAGCGCGCGGGTGCGGGGCGTCACCGCGCGCCGCAGTGCGTCGGTGTCCAGGGCGAAACCGCGGCCATCGGGGACCAGCGGCACGGCCACCCGGTGCGCGCAGGCCATCGCCACCACCGGCGAGTAGGAGTCGTAGAAGGGCTCGATCAGCAGTACCTCCGAGCCCGGCTCGACCAGACCCATCACCGCCGCCGCGATGGCCTCGGTGGCCCCGACCGTCACCAGCACCTCGGTGTCGGGGTCGTAGTCGACGCCGAAGTGCCGCTGTCGGTGAGCGGCGATGGCCTCCCGCAGCGACGCAATACCCAAGCCCGGCGGGTACTGGTTGGCTCCCGCGGCGATGGCGTCCTGCGCCGCCTGCAACATCGCCGGGGGACCGTCCTCGTCGGGGAATCCCTGGCCGAGGTTCACCGCGCCGACGCGGGTGGCCAGGGCCGACATCTCGGCGAACACGGTGGTCGCGTACGGCCGCAGTCTCGACACCGTCATGGTGGTGCAGCTTAAGGCGTCTGTTCCGGCCGTCGAACCGTCACGCCAGGGTGGCGTCCGGGCCCGACAGTCACGCTGGCGCGCCCCCCAAGCGGGCCGTGCCCCGACCTCGACGGCGTTACCAGCGGCGTCCGCCCAACCAACAGGTTGGCCGGGGCCCCTGTTAGGGTGCTGTTACTGGGCCTAGTGTTTAGGACGGACCCGAAACCCCATCTGCGAAGAGGAAGCTGTCATGTCCGAAGAAGCCTTCGTCTACGAGGCCATCCGCACGCCGCGCGGCAAGCAGAAGAACGGATCGCTGACCGAGGTCAAGCCGCTGAACCTGGTCGTCGGCCTGATCGAGGAGTTGCGCAAGCGCAATCCCGACCTCGACGAGAACCTGATCAGCGACGTCATCCTGGGGTGCGTCTCACCCGTGGGTGACCAGGGCGGCGACATCGCCCGCACCGTGGTGATCGCGGCCGGCATGCCCGACACCGTCGGCGGCGTGCAACTCAACCGCTTCTGCGCCTCCGGGCTGGAAGCCGTCAACACCGCGGCCCAGAAGGTTCGCTCCGGCTGGGACGACCTGGTACTCGCCGGTGGTGTGGAGTCGATGAGCCGCGTCCCGATGGGCTCCGACGGCGGCGCCATGATGGCCGACCCGGCCACCTCCTACGACGCCTACATCGTCCCGCAGGGCATCGGCGCGGACCTGATCGCCACCATCGAGGGCTTCTCCCGCGACGACGTCGACACCTACGCGCTGCGCTCGCAGGATCGCGCGGCCGAGGCGTGGTCGGGTGGCTACTTCGCCAAGTCCGTGGTGCCGGTCCGCGACCAGAATGGCCTGCTGATCCTCGACCACGACGAGCACATGCGCCCCGACACCAATATGGAGGGCCTCGCCAAGCTGAAGCCCGCCTTCGAGGGCCTGGCCGCCATGGCCGGCTTCGACGACGTGGCGCTGCAGAAGTATCACTGGGTCGAGAAGATCAACCACGTGCACACCGGCGGCAACAGCTCGGGCATCGTCGACGGCGCCGCGCTGGTGATGATCGGTTCCGAGGCTGCCGGCAAGTCGCAGGGCCTGACGCCCCGCGCCCGGATCGTGGCTACCGCCACCACCGGTGCCGACCCGACCATCATGCTGACCGGCCCGACCCCCGCCACCCGCAAGGCGCTCGACCGGGCCGGGCTGACCGTCGACGACATCGACCTGTTCGAGCTGAACGAGGCGTTCGCGTCCGTAGTCCTGAAGTTCCAGAAGGACCTGGACATCCCCGACGAGAAGCTCAACGTCAACGGCGGCGCCATCGCGATGGGCCACCCGCTGGGCGCCACCGGCGCCATGATCCTGGGCACCATGGTCGACGAGCTCGAGCGCCGCAACGCCCGTCGTGCGCTGATCACTTTGTGCATTGGTGGCGGCATGGGCGTGGCCACCATCATCGAGCGAGTCTAAGGAAAAGCTATGGCAGAGAACACCATTCATTGGGACAAGGACGCCGACGGCATCGTCACGCTGACGCTGGACGACCCGACCGGGTCGGCCAACGTGATGAACGAGCACTATCAGGAGTCGATGCATAACGCGGTCGAACGCCTTCTCGCCGAGAAGGATTCGATCAGCGGCGTCGTCATCGCCAGCGCGAAGAAAACCTTCTTCGCCGGCGGTGATCTGAAGGGGATGATCCAACTCGGCCCGGAGAACGCCGGGGATGCCTTCGACACCGTCGAGAGCGTGAAGCGGGATCTGCGTGCCCTCGAGACGCTGGGCAAGCCGGTGGTGGCGGCCATCAACGGCGCCGCGCTCGGTGGTGGCCTGGAGATCGCGTTGGCGTGTCATCACCGCATCGCAGCCGATGTCCCCGGTCTGGTGGTCGGACTGCCGGAGGCCACCCTGGGCCTATTACCCGGCGGTGGCGGCGTGACCCGCACGGTGCGGATGTTCGGCATCCAGAAGGCCTTCATGGAGGTGCTCAGCCAGGGCACCCGCTTCAAGCCGGCCAAGGCCAAGGAGATCGGGCTGGTGGACGAGCTCGTCGGCTCGGTCGACGAACTGGTTCCCGCCGCCAAGGCGTGGATCAAGGCCAACCCCGACGCCCACACCCAGCCGTGGGATGTGAAGGGCCACAAGATTCCCGGCGGCACCCCGTCGTCGCCCGCCCTGGCCGCCATCCTTCCGTCGTTCCCGTCGCTGCTGCGTTCGCAGCTCAAGGGCGCGCCGATGCCGGCCCCCCGGGCGATCCTGGCCGCCGCGGTGGAGGGCTCGCAGGTCGACTTCGACACCGCCAGCCGCATCGAGAGCCGCTACTTCACCGAGCTGGTCACCGGTCAAGTCGCCAAGAACATGATCCAGGCGTTCTTCTTCGACCTGCAGACCATCAACGGCGGCGGTTCGCGGCCCGAGGGCATCGGCAAGACCCCGATCAACAAGATCGGTGTGCTCGGTGCGGGAATGATGGGCGCGGGCATCGCCTACGTCTCGGCGAAGGCCGGCTACGACGTGGTGCTAAAGGACGTCAGCCTCGAGGCCGCGCAGAAGGGCAAGGGCTACTCCGAGAAGCTGGAAGCCAAGGCGTTGGAACGGGGCCGCACCACCCCGGAAAAATCAAGTGAAGTCCTGGACCGCATTACCCCGACCGCCGACGCCGCCGACCTCAAGGGCGTCGACTTCGTCATCGAGGCGGTGTTCGAGAACCAGGAGCTCAAGCACAAGGTGTTCCAGGAAATCGAGGACATCGTCGAGCCCAACGCGGTTCTCGGCTCCAACACCTCGACGTTGCCGATCACCGGTCTGGCGACAGGCGTCAAGCGGCAAGAGGACTTCATCGGGATCCACTTCTTCTCTCCGGTCGACAAGATGCCGCTGGTGGAAATCATCAAGGGCGAGAAGACATCCGACGAGACGCTGGCCCGTGTGTTCGACTACACCCTGGCAATCGGCAAGACTCCGATCGTCGTCAACGACAGCCGCGGTTTCTTCACCTCCCGCGTCATCGGCACGTTCGTCAACGAGGCGTTGGCGATGCTGGGTGAGGGTGTCGAGCCGGCCAGCATCGAGCATGCCGGTTCGCAAGCCGGTTACCCTGCGCCGCCGCTGCAACTCTCCGACGAGCTCAACCTGGAGCTGATGCACAAGATCGCCGTCGCCACCCGCAAGGGTGTCGAGGGTGCCGGCGGCACCTACGAGCCGCACCCGGCCGAGGCCGTCGTCGAGAAGATGATCGAGATCGGCCGGTCCGGCCGGCTCAAGGGCGCCGGCTTCTATGAGTACGTCGACGGTAAGCGCACCCGGCTGTGGCCGGGTCTGCGGGAGACGTTCAAGTCCGGCTCGTCGGAGCCGCCGCTGCAAGACATGATCGACCGGATGCTGTTCGCCGAGGCGCTGGAAACGCAGAAGTGCCTCGACGAGGGCGTGCTGACGTCGACCGCCGACGCCAACATCGGCTCGATCATGGGCATCGGCTTCCCGCCGTGGACCGGTGGCAGCGCCCAGTTCATCGCCGGCTACTCCGGTCTGGCCGGCACGGGTAAGGAAGCCTTCGTGGCGCGGGCCCGCGAGCTGGCCGACAGCTACGGCAAGCGCTTCCTGCCGCCGAAGTCGCTGCTTGGCTGAAACCGCTTGCTCGTTGCGTAAGAAGCCAACCGCACCCTGACCACGTCGGTCGTCCGTCACGTTGTCCGGGCATGGCCTGTACGAGGGCCGGATCCTGTTCCGGCTGGCCGGAATGCACGACTTCGTGTGGGCTGTACCAAAGCACGGAACGGGCCGCCGAGTCGCCGCTCTCGGGTCCTGGGGGGCCGCTTCCGGGAGGCCGATTCCGAGCTCACGCAGTTCTGCGTTGAGATGCGGTCGCAGCGCGGCGACCACCCTGTGCAGCAGGCATCCCAATGGGGAATGCTCGTCGAGCCGACTCATATCTATCACCGTTGATATCAAGTATCTTGATTGTCAAGCCTGGCACTGAGTCATCGCGAGTTGTTTCTGTCGCACAGGGCGCTGGTTTCACTCTAAATTCCGATTTGAAGCGTACTTTCGCGTGCCAGCAGGAATCCACGAGGCCCGCGCCGGGCACCGGTTACCGCATCAAGCCGCTTGACGCATCACTGCGGCCGGTCATTGTTACAGGCGGCGGCGATGCGACGCCACTGCTCGCGGGGGAAGGCTCTCGGGTCGTCGGTGATCACCTGTATGCAGACGTGGTCGGCGCCAGCCGCATGGTGCTCACGGACTCGCCGCATGATGGCATCTTCGTCGCCCCACGCGATGATCGCGTCGAAGAGCCGATCGCTCACCTGCGCCAGGTCGTCTTCCGAGAAGCCGCTGCGCAGCAGGTTGTTGGCGTAGTTCGGCAGTGATGTATACGCCCGCAGCCAATCGGTTCCGATGCGGTGTGCTTCGTCGGCGTCGTCGCAGAGGATGACGGTCTGTTCCGGCAGCAGCAACGGGGCTTCGCCCAAAGTCGAACGGGCGGAGGCGGTGTGCTCGGGCGTGGAGAGGTAGGGGTGGGCGCCCCTCGCGCGGCTTGCGGACAGGGCCAGCATCTTCGGGCCCAGTGCGGCAAGCACCCTCCGCTCGATGGGCACCGGCCGTTGCGCGGCATCCAACCCGTCCAGAAACGACGCCGTCGCGGCCAGTGGTTTGCGGTAGCGTCCCGGCTCGCTGGCGTCGATCAGTTGCGCGTGGCTCACACCGATGCCCAGCAGAAAGCGGTCTCCGTGCTCGGCGGTCAGGGTCGCATAGGAATCCGCGACGTCGCCGGGCGAGTGCATCCAAAGGTTCAGGACGCCGGTGGCGATCACCGTGCGTGCCGTGGCGGCGAGCAGGCGACCTACCGCGTCGAACACCGGGCCGCCGACATCCGGTATCCATAGCGCCGTGAAGCCCAGCTCCTCCAATTCGGTTGCCGCCTCGGTGGATTCGCCAGCATCACCGTAGCGCAGTTGGCTGCTCCAGATGCCGACACCGGTAAGCTCCATTCATATTCCTTTCGTTGCAGATGGTTTCGGGGCTCGCTGTCAAACGTCAATATCGGCGTAGTCGGGCACGTGCATCGAGTCGTGCATCCGCACACCCTTGGTGTTCAGATTGGCCAGTGTCCTGGAGAGCGCCATGGGCATTCGCGAGACCAGCTCGGCCCCGCGGGTCAATGCCCAGACCCCTGCTCGGGAGCGGGGGATGATCGTCCGGGCGGCGCCGCGCGCAAAGGCCCGGCTGAGCGCGCACCGGCTCGCGCATCGCCAGCTCGTAGGCAGCGAACGCACGCAGGTGATCACCGCCCGCCCGCGCCAGCTCACCGGCCAGCACGTAGGCGCCGAGCACCGCAAGGCTGGTGCTGCCGCCGACGGCGGGGCCGGGACAGTACCCGGCGTCGCCGACCAGCGTGACGCGCCGGCGGGAAAATCTGTCCAGCCGCAGCTGACTGATCGCGTCGAAGTAAAACGCTGGGGTGTGGTCGATCTCGGCCAGCCACCGGTCCACCTGGGAGTGCATACCCGTGAACGCGTCGCGCAGTAACTCCTGCTGCCGCGCCGCATCGTGGTGGTCGTAGTCGAGTTGCTCTTTGGTGCGGAACAAAAACACCGCACGCGCGTCGTCGAGGTGGTCGGCGGTGTAGATCGCCGCGAGGCGGCCGACATCGACGTGACAAATCATGTCGCCGGGATTCGCCAGGTTTCTGGGGGTCGACACCACCGCCAGATATCCGCCGAGGAAGCGGGTGAGCCCGGCCTCCTCGCCGAAGGTCAGGCGGCGGACGTTGGAGTGCAGGCCGTCGGCGCCGACGATGACGTCGAACGTCCGCGCCGCCATGTGCTCGAAGGTCACCTCGCCGTCGACGTCGATGCTCGTGATCGAGTCGCCGAACACGTACTCGACGTCGTCGCGCCCGGCGGCATAGTAGATCTCGCTGAGGTCGTCGCGCATGATTTCCACGTGCCGATCGGAGGTGGCGCGGTAGATCTTGGTGAGGTCGATCTCAATGGGCCGCGGTCGGCCTCCGCGGTAAATCGTCAGCCGCGTGGTACCCGTCGCGAGCGCCTCGATGTCCGGCAGGACGCCCATCCTCGCCGAGATTTCCATCGCCGGGCGAAACAGGTCGACGGCGTGGCCGCCGGTTTTGCGCAGGGACGTCGCGCGCTCGACAACCGTGACGTCGAAGCCGTGGTGCGTCAGCCAGTACGCGAGCACCGGCCCGGCGATGCTGGCGCCGGACACGAGAACGCGCATGACGGCCCTCCCACGGCTTGCCTAACGTCGGTTAAGCCTAAGCACCGCGGGATCTCGTGCCCTACGCGGTCACGCGGTGCTCTGGTCTTGAGCGTTCTGCGTGAAGATGTCGCCGGAGCTTGGATTGGTGTCGTCGTCGTTGACGGCGACGATGCGGCCTGCAGAGCCGGACCCGATCGGTGTGACCTGTGGGCCGAAGGGAGCGGCGGCCGACGCGGGCAGGCCTGGCAGAGTTATCGACCCCATGGCGACACCGGTTGTGGCGTCACCGGGCCGCGCGGCGCCGAATAGCGCGAGCGTCGCGACGGCAGCGGCCCCCGCGAAGATCACTTGCACACGGATTCGCCGACGCCGGGCGTCGGCTGCATACGTTTCATGCCCGTTGGTTGTCATGCATTCTGTTTACGGCTTGGCTGTTAGCAGCGGCTGGGCCCAAGTTATCGATCCGCTGTGAGGTCATCCGGCGCGGTGGCGGCGCATAACGCCGCGCATCGTCGCCGGGCTAAAGTCACCGCTATGCGCTTCGGACTCTTCATCCCGCAAGGGTGGCGAATGGACCTCGTCGGCATCGAACCGGAAAAACACTGGGCGGTGATGCGCGACCTGGCTGCTTACGCCGACAACGGCGCCTGGGACTCCTTGTGGGTCTATGACCATTTCCACACCGTCCCGATGCCGACGGGCGAAGCCACGCACGAGGCGTGGTCGCTGATGGCGGCATACGCGGCGAGCACGTCGCGGATCAAACTCGGCCAGATGTGTACTGCGATGAGCTACCGCAATCCGGTCTATCTCGCCAAGGTCGCGGCGACCGCTGACATCATCTCGGGGGGCCGGATTCAGATGGGCATCGGCGGCGGCTGGTACGAACACGAATGGCGCGCTTACGGTTACGGGTTTCCGTCAGCCGGTGTGCGGTTGGGGCGGCTGGACGAAGGCGTGCAGATCATGCGGGATGCCTGGAACGACGGCAAAGTCAGCTTCGAGGGTAAGCACTATCAAGTCGACGGCGCGATTGTCGCCCCGAAGCCGTTGCAGAACAACGGGATTCCGATGTGGATCGCCGGCGGGGGCGAGAAGGTGACGCTGCGGATCGCGGCGAAGTACGCGCAGTACACCAACTTCACGCCGGAGCCCGAGGCGTTCGCGCACAAGTCCGAAGTCCTCGCGCAGCACTGCCAGCAGCTGGGCACCGACTTCGACGCGATCGTGCGTTCGGCCAACTTCAACGCCATCATCGGAACATCGGAAGCCGACGTCGAAGACCGGCTAGGGCGGATCCGCGACCGCATGGCGGGTTACGTGCCCGAGGCGGTCGCGGACGCGATGATCGGCGGCACCACCGGACCGGATTCGGCGACGGGCACGACCGAACAGGTCATCGAGCGGATCGCGAAGGTCCGCGATCTCGGCTGCGAGTACGCGATCTGCTATTTCCCCGAGGCGGCCTATGACCGTTGCGGCATCGAGTTGTTCGAGCGCGAGGTCATTCCCGCGCTGAGCTAAATATCGCTGAGCTAAATATCAGTGGTGGCGTACCGAGTCTTTACGGGAGGTGCGGCCAGCAGGGGAGGCAGTTCCGTGATTCGGCCTTCACCGGCGCGGAATGCGCGGTAGGCCTCGTCGTGCCCCACCGTCTCCCAGAGTTCGTAGATGACCCAGTGCGCTTCGTCGTCCTCGTCGACGAGCACGTCGGTACGAAGGTTGCCGGCGAAAGCGCGGGTGTCTCGCAGCGCCCGGCCCATCACCTCGCGCGCCGCAGCCACCGCTTCGGGCTTGAAATTCAGTTCGAGTATCACCGTGACTGGCATGGTCGTCTCCTCGGTTGCGCGCGGCGATACCAAGATAGCGGTCACCGTGCGTCAGGCCACCGCTCGATCCCTGAACGCGATATCGCGGGTGATATCCGCTGTGGCGAGTCGCCTATTGGTCTCGACGCGCGCAACGATCAGCTGTGAGAACGCGGTTTCCAAATTTGCGAATGCTGTTGTACCTTTCGATGAGCGCATTATCCTGTTTGCGATGACGGAGGATCCCTCGATGCAGAAGGCACTGGCCCCCGAAATCTCGACCTGGCCTGACGAGAACCCGCAGCTCATCGGCAGCCAATGCGGCAACTGTGGTGCCACGACGTTCCCCGTCCAGCAGTGGTGTCCGCGCTGCAGCGGCGGTGAGATGACCGAGCTGTTGCTGCCGCGCCGAGGAACCCTGGTGGCGTGGACCACCCAGGGGTTCCCGCCCGGGGCTCCCTACGCCGGTCCGGCGGGCAAGGACTTCGTGCCGTTCGGGGTCGGTCTGGTCCAGCTTGGCCTGGGAGAAGCCGCGGTGATCCGGGTCGAGGGGCGGCTGACCGAAAACGATCCGGCCAAGCTGCAGTTCGGTCAGGAGGTCGAGCTCACCATGGTGCCGCTGACCCGGGACGAAGAGGGCGCCGACGTCATGACGTTCGCTTTCCAGCCGGTCGCGTAAGGAGCCTGAGATGACCAACGATGTCGCCATCATCGGCGTCGGCCTGCATCCGTTCGGCAGGTTCGAGAAGACCGCGATGCAGATGGGCGCCGAAGCCATCCACACGGCGCTGCAGGACGCCGGTGTGGACTGGAAGGACATCCAGTTCGGGTTCGGCGGCAGCTACGAGGTGTCCAACCCCGACGCGGTAACCCGCTTGGTCGGTCTGACCGGTATCACGTTCACCAACGTGTTCAACGCGTGCGCCACCGCGGCCAGCGCCATTCAGCAGACCGCCGACACCATTCGGTTGGGCAAGTACGACATCGGCATTGCCATCGGCCTGGACAAACACCCACGCGGCGCGTTCACCGACGACCCCGCCAAATTGGCGCTGCCGCAATGGTATGCCCAGAACGGGCAGTTCGTCACCACCAAGTTCTTCGGCATGAAGGCCAACAAGTACCTGCACGACCACAACATCTCCCAGGCCACCCTGGCCAAGGTCGCCGCCAAGAACTACCGCAACGGCGCGCTGAATCCGAACGCGTTCCGCCGCAAGGCCCTTTCGGAGGACGAAATCCTGAACTCGCCCGTGCTGAACTACCCGCTGACCCAGTACATGTTCTGCGCGCCCGACGAGGGCGCGGGCGCGGTGATCATGTGCCGTGCCGACATGGCGCACAAGTTCACCGACAAGCCGGTCTACGTGCGGGCCTGTGAAATCCGGACCCGGCGCTACGGCGCCTACGAGGTGCACGCCACCTCGGCCCCGCTGGACGAGGACGCCTCGCCGACGGTGTATGCGGCCAGGGCCGCCTACGAGGCCGCCGGCATCGGACCCGAGGACATCGACGTCGCGCAGCTGCAAGACACCGACGCCGGCAACGAGGTGATCCACATGGCCGAGACGGGCCTGTGCGCCGACGGCGAGCAGGAGAAACTGCTGGCCGACGGCGCCACCGAGATCCACGGCTCGATGCCCGTCAACACCGACGGCGGACTGATCGCCAACGGCGAACCAATCGGCGCCTCCGGGCTGCGGCAGGTGCACGAGCTGGTGCGCCAGCTGCGCGGCGAGGCCGGCGAGCGTCAGGTGCCCGGCAACCCGCGCGTCGGCTTGGCGCAGGTGTACGGCGCACCGGGTACCGCGTCGGCGACCATCGTGTCGCTCTAAATCGCCGGTCCCAGCAGGTCGTCCGCGTCGCGGATGATGTAGCCGTACCCCTGCTCGGCCAGGAAGCGCTGCCGGTGCGCGGCGTACTCGGCGTCCAGGCTGTCGCGCGCGACCAACGAATAGAAGATGGCGCCGCCACCGTCGGACTTGGGCCGCAGCAGCCGGCCCAGCCGCTGGGCCTCCTCCTGGCGTGAGCCGAACGTACCCGAAACCTGAACCGCGACAGAGGCTTCCGGCAAATCAACGGAGAAGTTGGCGACCTTGGACACCACCAGAGTGGACACCTCGCCGCGGCGGAAGGCGTCGAACAGCGCTTCGCGTTCCTTGGTCCTCGTAGAGCCTTGGATCACCGGAGCGTTCAGCTCCGCGCCGAGCTCGTCGAGCTGGTCGAGGTAGGCGCCGATCACCAGCGTCTGCTCGCCGGGGTGGCGACTCAAAACCGACTTGACCACGGCGATCTTCGAATGCGCCGTTGAGCAAACCCGATAGCGCTCTTCGGGTTCGGCGGTGGCGTAGATCATCCGCTCGTTGTCGGTCATGGTGACCCGCACTTCGACACACTCAGCCGGCGCTATCCAGCCCTGTGCTTCGATGTCCTTCCACGGCGCGTCGTAGCGCTTCGGTCCGATGAGGGAGAACACGTCGCCCTCGCGGCCGTCTTCGCGAACCAGCGTGGCGGTCAGGCCCAGCCGCCTTTTGGACTGCAGGTCGGCGGTCATCCGGAACACCGGCGCCGGCAACAGATGCACCTCGTCGTAGATGATCAGACCCCAGTCGCGGCTGTCGAAAAGCTCCAGGTGCCGGTACTCGCCCTTGCTGCGGCGCGTGATCATCTGGTACGTCGAGATGGTGACGGGGCGAATCTCCTTGCGCTCCCCGGAGTATTCCCCGATCTCGTCTTCGGTCAGCGACGTGCGGGCGACCAGCTCACGCTTCCATTGCCGGGCGGCGACGATGTTGGTGACCAGTATCAGGGTCGTCGCGCTCGCCCTGGCCATCGCGGCGGCGCCCACCAGCGTCTTGCCGGCACCGCACGGGAGGACCACCACCCCCGAGCCGCCGGACCAGAAGGAGTCCGCAGCCATCTCCTGGTAATCGCGCAGCTGCCAGCCGTCCTGCCGCAGGCTGATCGGGTGCGCCTCCCCGTTGACATAACCGGCGAGATCCTCGGCGGGCCAGCCGACCTTGAGCAGCATCTGCTTGACCCGGCCTCGCTCGCTGGGGTGGACGACGACCGTGTCCTCTTCGATCCGGGCGCCGAGCATGGGGGCGATCTTCTTGTTGCGCAGCACCTCTTCGAGCACCGCGCGGTCCAGGCTCACCAGGGTGAGGCCGTGCGCCGGGTGTTTGACCAGTTGCAGCCGCCCGTAGCGAGCCATGGTGTCGACGATGTCCACCAGCAGCGGCTGGGGCACCGCGTACCGCGAGTGGCTGACCAGCGCGTCCACGACCTGTTCGGCGTCGTGGCCGGCCGCGCGGGCGTTCCACAGCGCCAGCGGTGTGATGCGGTAGGTGTGCACGTGTTCGGGTGCGCGTTCGAGCTCGGCGAACGGCGCGATGGCGGCCCGCGCCGCGCCGGCCAGCTCGTGATCCACTTCGAGCAGCACCGTCTTATCGGACTGCACAATCAACGGTCCGTCAGTCAATGGCGCCGCTCTCCCCCGCAAGCGGGTGGTGCCCCCACTTCATCGCTTCTCCTTTGCATCGTCGCCGCCGCGAGTCATAGAGTCTATTATTGGCCGTTGGCCGACACTACCGACGTGATGCGGTGGATGGCGAAGTCGCGCAGCCGTCCGGACGCCGAGTCGAAGGCCACGAGCTGGCCGCCGCGAACGGTGATCGGCGCCACCACCCGCTGGGTGGCGACGCCCGCCGCGTCGAGGTAACCGATCACCAGCGTGTCTTGTTCCCTGGCCGCGCGTTGCAGCAGCGACATGGTGACTGCCGGATCGACGCGGATGTTCCCGAACGGCGCGGCGGTCACCTTGCGCAGCACTGCCACCACCGCGTTCAGGCTCTCGGTGTTCGGGCGCGGCGCCGCGCGATACGGTCGGCGCTGCTGCGGCGGGGGCACCCTGGCCCCGCGCGGCCGGACGTCGACAACCGAACCGGAGGAGTCTTCGGCGGCCGGGGCGAAGCCGGCGGCCCGCAGCGCGCCAAGCACCTCGGCGATCGGGGCCGGCGACACCGCGACCGTCGGCGCCAGGGCGCGCAGCTGCAGCTCCTCGGCGACGGCCACCGCCTGCGCCAGCAGCGTGGGGTCCTCGCACCGCACGAACGAGGCGGCCATGCCGATTCGCAGCTGGCCGTGCCGGCGCGCGACATCGTCGATCAGGTACGTAAGCCCTTGCGGGACTGGGGTCTTGGAATGGTTAGCGAACAGCTGGTGCATCCAGTCACGGGTCTTGCCGATGTCCAGGGCGTGCCGGATCGACTGCTCGCTGACGCGGTACACCATGGCCGCGCCGGCCGATTCCACGGTGGCCACGGTCGCCAGTTGCTGGGCGAGTTCTCGGTTCAGGGGCCCGGGTACAACGACGGTCAAGTCGGCCTGTACCAGGAAGTGGTCGATCGGTTCGGGCATCGCCCGCGCCATCGCGTCGACGGCATCCTGCGCGTCGGTGGCCTCGTCGAGCAGGGCGCGGCCCGGCGTGCTGATCGCCCCGCGACCCACCAGGCCCAGGGCGTGAGCCTCGGCCAGCAGATGTGCGACGGGCTCGGGCTGCAGCCGCCTGGACCACCGCGGACGCCGCCAGATCAGCGCCGCCGACGCTTCGGCGGCGTCGACACCGGCACCGGGTGGCAGCTCGGCGAGCATGCCGAGCAACAGCCGACGATCCAGTGGAGCGGCCGTCGAGTACAGCGAATCAGAAAGCGCGCCATAGGGTTTGGCGTCGGGACCGCGGGTGCCGATCAGCGCCGGCCGGCCGGGCAGGTCGAGCCAGGTGCCGGCCAGCAGGTGCCAACGTTCCGCGGGGGACATCGCGGTGAACCGGTCAACGGCCATCGTCGGCGCCCAATAGGGTCCGTCACCGCCGGCCGGTATCGGATCCGGCATGCCGCTGGCGATCAACCCGGCCGCGGCCGCAACTTCCAGGATCAGCCCGAGGCGCGGCTCGTCGATCCCGGTCGCCTTGGCCAGCCGCTTGACGTCACGAACCCCGAGGCCGCCGCTGCGCAGCTCGGAAACCGGTGCAGCGGAGAGTGTTTCGAGCATTACGTCGAGCTCCCGCAGCAGGTCGATCACCGCTCCGCCGGCCGCCGCGTCGGCATCCTCGGGGGAGGTGGTGGAGACGACGGGGTCTGGTGCCGTGAGCTGCATCGGACCCGGCCGTTCGCCGCGCAGCACCTGCCCGACGTGGCGGGGCAAGATCACCGTCTCGGCGTCGATGCGTCGCAGTAGGCCCATCGCCAGCAGCTGCGGCACGGGCCGCTCGGCCGGGGCGCCCGGCGCGGCGTCGCGGGTGCGCCCCATTGGCGACCCTTCGAGCAGTTTCTCCAGCACGTCCAACTGCGCCTGGTCGAGGCCGTCGATGAGGTCGGCGATCTGTTCGCCGCTGCGTGAGGTGTCTTCGAGGGTGCCCTGGCCCGGATGCCACGGCAGCGCCGTCCCGGCGTCGGGGGCCACGCGGAGCGCGGCCTCACCCCAGACCAGGGCGCGTTGCCTCAGATCGTCCAGCGCGTCGAGTACGTCGGCTTCGGCGGCGCGGTCACCGATGAGGGCCAGCAACTTCGTGGTGGGCACCGGCGTGGCATCGGCCTGCAGCACCAGCAGGGCGTCGAGCACGGCCAGCCGCAGGAAATCGAGTTCATCGGTGGCAGCCTTGACCGACTGACGGGCCTGCGCACGCGCGGCCAGCGCGGCGATGCTGCCCGGTGGGGGCTGGGCAAGGTCCGGCCGCAGTTCGAGCAGTCGGATCAGCCGCTCGTCTGGCAGGTCGGCCAGCCAGGACCCCAGCGGGATGTCCGGGGTGTTGTCGGTCATTTGTTGACCAGCGTAAAGCAGTCGGCGGACCCCAAGGGGGCGGCGAGTCGGCCCCGATCGACCTGCGTGGGGCTGCCAGCGTCGGCGGGGGACTTGCTTGACACCCGAAATTGACGGGCTCGCGGCACACGGGCCGGCGCGACCTGTCAGAATGGATGTCGTGGCTGACATTGTTGAAGGCAAGACGCGCAAACGGTACGTCGACAACGGCTGGCCGGCGATGGAGCCCGACGACCATCCGGTGAGCGAGCTGGCAACCGATCGGACGGGTGCCTTGTCCCCCTTCGGGGAACTGGTATTCCCGCTACCCGCCACCGACCTGCCCTACGTGCACCCCGTCACCGACACCACCTGGTAATCGGCGGGATGGCTGGGGCTTCCGGGGCATCCGGGCCCCCTGCGACCCGGGCATCAGCGGGACCCCCCCCGGGGGCGTTGTCGCACCTGGACGAACAGGGGGCGGCGCACATGGTCGATGTGAGCGGAAAGGGACCCACCAAGCGGACCGCCGTTGCCGGGGGCTCCTTGCGCACCTCGGCGGATGTGGTTGCGCTGATCTCGACCGGCGGTCTGCCCAAGGGTGACGCCTTGGCCACCGCGCGAGTGGCGGGCATCCTCGCGGCGAAACGCACCAGCGACCTGATCCCGCTGTGCCACCAGCTCGCGCTCACCGGCGTCGACGTCGACTTCACCGTCGGCGAGGCCGATATCCAGATCACCGCGACGGTGCGCAGCACCGACCGCACCGGGGTGGAGATGGAGGCGCTGACGGCCGTCAGCGTGGCCGGGCTCACGCTCTACGACATGATCAAGGCGGTTGACCCGGCCGCACGCATCGATGACATCCGGGTGCTGCGCAAGGAAGGCGGCAAAACCGGAACCTGGGCACGCTGATGGGCGCCCGATCCGCACGGGTGATCATCGCCTCGACTCGCGCCTCGACCGGCGTCTACGACGACCGATGCGGGCCGATAATCGCCGAATGGCTCGGCGAACGCGGCTTTTCACCCGTGGAGCCGGAGGTGGTCGCCGACGGCGAACCCGTCGGCAACGCGCTGCGGAGCGCGGTCGACGCTGGCGTCGACCTGATCGTCACATCGGGCGGCACCGGCATCTCGCCCAGCGACAGCACGCCAGACCAGACCGTAGCGGTGTTGGACTACATGATCCCCGGGCTGGCCGACGCCATCCGCCGCTCCGGGCTCCCGAAGGTGCCGACGTCGGTGTTGTCGCGCGGCGTGTGCGGCGTGGCCGGCCGAACCCTGATCGTCAACCTGCCGGGTTCGCCCGGGGGCGTGCACGACGGCCTCAAAGTACTCGCCGACGTGCTTGACCACGCGCTCGACCAACTCGCCGGTAAAGATCACGAGCGATGACGGTCGTCGTGCGCGCCGCCATGACCGAGCACCCGATCGAATTGGCCGAGCATGAAGAGCTGGTGAGCCATCAATCGGCCGGAGCGATCGTGGGGTTCGTCGGCATGATTCGCGACCACGACGGCGGGCGGCGAGTGGTGCGCTTGGAATATTCGGCGCACCCGTCGGCCGAACAGGTTATGGCCGAGGTGGTCGCCGATGTCGCCGACCAGTCCGACGGGGTGCGCGCCATCGCGGCCAGCCACCGCATCGGCGTGCTGCACGTCGGAGAGGCGGCGCTGGTTGCCGCCGTGGCCGCCGACCATCGTCAGGAGGCATTCACGACCTGTGCCCGTCTGGTTGACATCATTAAGGCGCGGCTACCGGTGTGGAAGCACCAGTTCTTCGACGACGGAACCGAAGAATGGGTGGGCTCGGCCTAAAGCGTGTCGCCGACCGTAGGTCTATGCCGATGGCACTCCCGCAGCAGGAGCTGCGTGCGGGGAGTGCCCGCGACGCGCGACCTCAGTTGATGGCAGACGGCTGCGCCAGGGAGTCCAGCGCGTCGTTGCCGTGAATGTCGAGCCCGCGGATGGCATCCCACAGTTGCTTGGTGTAGCCGACCTTTGTGGCCTGCTGCGTGGCCTGCTGCGTGGCCTGCTGCGGCTGGCCGGTGACCCCATTCGCGTCATCCGGCGCGGGATCCTGGAAGCCGGTGTCGATGACGGGCGGCGCCTCCGGGGCGGGTGGCACGGCGTCGGCCGGCGGTGCCGGTGGCAGGGCGTCGGCCGGCGGTGCCGGTGGCAGGGCGTCGGCCGGCGGTGCCGGTGGCAGGGCGTCGGCCGGCGGTGCGGCGTCCGCGGGCGGGGCGTCGGCCGGCGGTGCGGCGTCCGCGGGCGGAGCCGGTGGAACGGCGTCCGCAGGGGGTGCCGGCGGCGCAGGCGGTAGATCCGCGGGGGGCGCCGGCACGTCGTTGGCGGCCAACTGCACCCGTGCCGGCGGGTCAGCCGGCGGCGGCGGAGGAGGCGGGGGAGGGGCGTCTGGCGGAGGAGCGTTCACCGGCGGCGGAGCCTGCGGTGCCGGCTGGCCGTTGACACCCGGCGCGTCGAGTGGCGCGTTCAGCTCGGTCGACGTGGGCACGTTGCGCGGGGACGAGCCCGACAGCCCGTGCCCACACACCGGCCAGGCGCCGCGGCCCTGGGTCGCCAGTACTCGTTCGGCGACGGCGATCTGCTGGTCGCGTGTGGCCAGCTGGGCCGACGGCGCGTACTGCCCGCCCCCGTGGGAAGCCCACGTGCCGGGGCTGAACTGCAATCCGCCCTGGTAGCCGTTGCCGGTGTTAATTGACCAGTTGCCGCCGGATTCGCAACGGGCTACCTGATCCCACTCGCCGTCGGTGGCCGCGGCCGCCTGGCCGGCGAGGGCGATGCTGCCGCCACCAAGCACCGCGCCGGTGACGGCGAGCTTGGCAACGCTGATGTTGGAAGAAGTGGGTTTACGGTGACGTCCACTCATACTGGCTTGGGGGTCCCTCTCTCGTGACGCGCCTGCGAGGTCAGCTGTCGGGTTCGGGTGGGAGAGGCTACCCGGCCGGCGTCGCACTCCACTTGGGAGCCGACGAAGGCTTCACCCCAAGGGGCCGCACGCGGCCCCAGTCCGATCACGGTGGACCGGTGGGTCCCCCGCCTCCATCCACTTTCGGTGTCCCCCGCCTACTGGATGGAGCTCGGCGCGATAGGTGGGGGAGGTTCGCCAATCCGGTTCACTTGGCGAGCCTTCGGAGACGCTAGCCGTTTCTGTCGGCCTCGTCACGTCAAACGAAATTCGGCGTTTCCCTTACGGTCACTTCCGAAAACCCCAGGAACACACAAAGTTTGCGCAGGTCATTCGGCCCGCATCCGGAGCGTGTCCGCACCGTTATCGTTCCGTTACGTGACATATGTCACAGTTTTATCCGCCGGCAAAGGGCGGCAGCACGTCGACCGTGTCGCCGCTGCGTAACGCGGCCATTTCGTCGCGCACGGCGACTCCGTCGCACAGATAGGAGCAGCGGCTCAGCACGGTGGCGAGGCGACTCCCGGGGGCGGCGAGCCTGTCGGCCAGCTCCGCCACGGTGGTGCCCGGACGCAGCACCACCGTTTCCGAGTCGACACCGGCGGCGGCCCGCGCAGCGGCGAAGTAGCGGACCGTCACCTCGATTCCGCCGACGGGACGCCCGGTTTCAGCCACCGATCGCGCTCATCGGGCGGGCGGGTTGGATGAAGTTAGGGTCGTTGATGCCATGCCCCGCGGGCTTGCCCCACATCGCTGCGCGCCAGGCCGCCTCGATGGCGTCGTCGTTCCCGCCGCCGCGCAGCAGGTCCCGAAGGTCTGTCTCCTGCGTGGCGAACAGGCAGCTGCGAATCTGGCCGTCGGCGGTCAGCCTGGTGCGATCACAGGTCGAGCAGAAGGCATGCGAGACCGACGCGATGACGCCGAACTTTCCGCTCCGCGTGTCGGGGCCCGTGTCGGCCAGCCAGAGCTCGGCGGGAGCCGAACCCCGCGGCGCCGGGTCCGGCCGCAACCGGAAGTGCGGGCGCAGCGCCGAGAGCACGTCGTCTGCGCTGAGCGCCGCGTCCCGGCGCCACTGGTGCCCCGCGTCCAACGGCATCTGTTCGATGACCCGCAACTGGTAGCCCTGCTCGAGGCAGAACCGCAACAGCCCGACGACATCCCGCCGCCCGGT
Source organism: uncultured Actinomycetota bacterium (assembly GCA_963785625.1). Taxonomy (GTDB): domain Bacteria; phylum Actinomycetota; class Actinomycetes; order Mycobacteriales; family Mycobacteriaceae; genus Mycobacterium. The sequence goes on from CAWAWC010000009.1 coordinate 387,837, forward strand.
GGTGGGGTCGAGCACAGCGTTCACCTTGACCGGCGCCAGGCCCGCCCCTTTGGCGGCGGCCAAGCCGGCCAGCACGTCATCGAGGCGGTCGCGGCGGGTGATGGCCGCGAAATGCTCCCGGTCCACGGTGTCCATCGACACGTTGACCCGGTCCAGGCCCGCGTGCGCCAGAGCGCCGGCCCGGCGCGCCAGTCCCACCCCATTGGTCGTCAGCGAGATCTCCGGGCGGGGCCGCAGCCGGGCCGCCGCTTCGACCACCTCTTCCAGGTGGGGGGACAACAACGGCTCACCCCCGGTGAAGCGCACGTTGGTGACGCCGAGTCGAGTGACGGCGATCCGCAGCAGCCTGGCCAGCTCGTCGGGCCTCAGCAGTTGCTCGCCAGGCAGCCAGTCCAGTCCCTCGGCCGGCATGCAATAACTGCACCGCAGGTTGCAACGATCGGTCAGCGACACCCGCAGATCGGTGGCGACGCGCCCATAGGTGTCCACCAACGGACCCCCCATGAGCGAGGGGCCGGGCGCGTGGCGACCGACGGAACCGTCGATGCGGCTCGGCACCGTCGGGAGACCCAGGGCGGTCAGCGTCATGCGGGCACCGGTGCCAACGAAGGGCCGACGGGAACGATTTGCTTGCCCAGCGGCATCAGCGACACCGGGATGAGCTTGAGGTTGGCCAACGCCAGCGGAATGCCGATGATCGTGACGGCCATCGCAACCGCGCTCACCAAATGGCCGATCGCCAGCCATAACCCGAACAGCAGCACCCAGATGACATTCCCGATCAGCGCGCCGGTTCCCGCGGCCGGCTTGTCCACGATCGTGCGGCCGAACGGCCACAACGCGTACGAGGCGATGCGCAGCGACGCAAAACCGAACGGGATGGTGACGATGAGCAGGAAGCTGACGAGCGCCGCGACCAGGTAGCCGGCGGCCATCCAGAGGCCGCCGAACACCAGCCAGATGACGTTCAGGATCAGGCGCATATCTCCTCCCGCGTTAGTGCCAGCCTACCGAGTAACGCCTCAAGGGGGTGCTCGTCAGGCAGGCATCCGAGTAGGATCAGGATCCGACTTGGCGTCCTGCGCAGGCGGGGCGTTTCTTGCGTTGCTCATGCTAGTGATCCATCAGACAAGCAGGTGAGACCAGTGCCGACCGGCAAGGTTAAGTGGTACGACGTCGACAAAGGGTTTGGCTTCCTGTCCCAGGAGGACGGCGAAGACGTCTACGTCCGTTCGTCGGCGCTGCCCGCCGGGGTCGAGGGGCTCAAAGCGGGCCAGCGGGTGGAATTCGGCATCGCTTCGGGTCGGCGCGGACCGCAAGCATTGAGCCTCAAGCTGATCGAGCCGCCACCCAGCCTCGCCAAGACCCGCCGCGAGGCGTCCGCCGAGCACAAGCACAGTCCAGATGAGCTGCACGGCATGGTCGAGGACATGATCACGCTGCTGGAGAGCGTCGTGCAGCCCGAGCTGCGTAAGGGGCGCTACCCCGACCGCAAGACCGCGCGCCGCGTTTCCGATGTGGTCAAGGCGGTGGCCCGGGAGCTCGACGCCTAACCCACCTGCACCCTGGTGCGTTGGGACAAGTGGTCATTCGCCAGGGGGTTGTCTCCCGTCGGAGGCCGCTGGCCGTGGCGCGCGCGAGGAGCCGGGCGGCGGTTCTAGACGGTGCCGAAGCTGCGGAGCAGTGGGTGAGGCGCGTGGGGCAGGATTGTTGCCATGGCCACCTACGTTGCCGGGGCGGGCGAATTCACCCGCGACACCAACTACATCACCACGCGCGTCACCGCCGACGGACGCGACGGCTACCCGGTAGAGCCGGGCCGGTATCGGCTCATCGTCGCCCGGGCGTGCCCATGGGCCAACCGCGCCATCATCGTCCGGCGCTTGCTGGGATTGGAAGACGTTCTCTCCATAGGTTTTTGCGGGCCCACCCACGACGAGCGCAGCTGGACATTCGACCTGGATCCCGGCGCTGCCGACCCGGTGCTCAAAATCCCGCGGCTGCAAGACGCCTACTTCAAGCGCTTCCCCGACTACCCCAAAGGCATCACCGTCCCGGCGATCGTCGATGTTCCGACCGGCGCGGTGGTGACGAACGACTTTGCCCAGATGACCCTCGATTTCTCGACGGAGTGGACCGCCTACCACCGCGACGGCGCACCCCAGCTGTATCCCGAGCCGCTGCGGGCCGAAATCGACGAGGTGAATAAGAGGGTCTACACCGAGATCAACAACGGCGTGTACCGCTGCGGCTTTGCCGGCTCACAGGCGTCCTACGAGGCGGCGTATGACCGACTGTTCGCCGCTTTGGACTGGGTCAGCGATCGCTTGACGAACCAGCGATATTTGTTGGGCGACAACATAACCGAGGCGGACGTGCGGCTGTTCACCACGTTGGCCCGGTTTGACCCGGTGTACCACGGGCATTTCAAGTGCAATCGAAGCAAACTGAGCGAAATGCCCGTGTTGTGGGCCTACGCCCGGGACCTGTTCCAGACACCGGGCTTTGGCGATACCGTCGACTTCGTTCAAATCAAACAGCACTACTACATCGTGCACGCGGACATCAATCCCACCGGCATCGTGCCCAAGGGGCCGGAGTTGGCCGGCTGGCTCACCCCACACGGTCGGGAAGCGTTGGGAGGAAAGCCCTTCGGAGAAGGAACCCCTCCCGGGCCGCCGGTCGAACGTGAGCGAGTGTCCTAGCTGGTCGATAGCACCTTCGACGGTGGGGGAACTACGTGTATCGGCGAGTTCTAACAGCGAGCGGAAGCGGAAGGCCGTTTGGCCCCCAAAGTGTGGGACCAACGCCTCCTGACCGCACGCATCCAAAGTTCTAGAGTCCACGTTGCGCACGCAGAATCTTGAGCCGATGAGGCAGCGAAATGCACAGTGAAATAGCGAATCCCGGGATCGTCGTCGGTGTCGACGGATCGCCAGATTCGAACGCCGCCATGCAATGGGCCGTCCGTGAGGCGACAATGCGCAACGTGCCACTGACCCTCGTGTACGCCGCAACTCCGGTACCCGGCGACTCGCTGGTGCTCAAGTGGACGGGAGATTCCGTCCCGGCTGAATTCCTCGCAGCGCTGGGGGCAACGTCGGAGCAGGCGCTCGCTGACGCAGTCAAGCTCGTCGAGGACATGACCGATGACCGGAGCCGGCCGCTAATCAACAACGAGGTGTTCTCCGGGTCGCCCGTTTACGCGCTCGTCGAGTTGTCGACGAAGGCCGACATGGTTGTGGTGGGTAGTCGCGGCCATGGAACTTTGGAACGCGTGCTGCTGGGATCCGTCAGCACGGGGCTTGTCCACCACGCCCACTGCCCGGTCGCGGTGATCCGCAATGAAGCCGCGCCAGTTGAGGGATGCGTGCTTGTCGGCGTTGATGGCTCGCCCGCGTCGGAACTGGCAACCGCTATCGCTTTCGATGAGGCGTCGTGGCGGGGTGCCGAACTGGTGGCCCTGCACGCCTGGACCGATACCGAGGTTCCCAACCTCTCGAGCCGGGACTGGACCGGAACGACCAGGACGTCCTGGACGAGGCTGCAATCGGCGGCCGAGGAAACACTCGCGGAGCGTTTGGCGGGCTGGCGGGAACGCTATCCCGACGTCATCGTCCATCGCGAGGTCGTGGTGAACCACGCCGCGCAACACCTCGTTGAGCGCTCGGAATCCGCACAGCTCGTGGTCGTGGGCAGCCACGGGCGCGGCGGATTCGCCGGAATGCTACTCGGATCCGTCAGCACGGCAGTGGTGCACGCCGTACGCACACCCGTGATCGTCGCCCGAGGGCGTTAGGCAGGCGACCGCTTAAAAGGTCAGTCGCACCGACCATTCCGCGTGCGGGACGGCGCGAACCGTGGTCACGTCGTTCACCTGGCCGGGAGTGGGGTCGGCCACCAAGGTCAACAACTGCACGACTATCCCGGTCAGCCGCCCGCGCTGCGGGTCGACCGAGGGTATGGTGACCGCGAACCGGGTGCCGGGTCGAAACATCTCGCTGGTGGTGTTGGCGGGGTCCTCGTACACCTTCAGCAATCGCCAGGGCGCGCGGTAGATGGCATCGGGCACCGAAAGCTGCACCGGGTAGCGCTCACTAACCGGCAGCTCGCCCTGGGTCTGCGGTGTCTGACAGTCATCAAGGTTGAGCACGTTGCAGTACAGGTACGGCCCCACGCGGGTCAGGTGGCCGTGCGAATACGCGCTGATCTCGGGTCGCTGCGGACTCGAGTGGCGGACCAGCAGCCAGGTGCCGACCCCGACGCCGACGCAGAGCAGTGTCATCAGGGCGGCGAGCAGCACGGCCACACCCCGCTTGCTTGCGGGTTTCACTCCGGCACCACCGCCGGACTGCCGGCGCCGCGGCGCGAGCCTTCCTGCTCGACCATGACGGGCCGGTTGCCTCCGAGGCCGGGAATCAATGAATCGCCGCGGAAGCTGACCAGGGTCTGCGCCAGCCCGGGGATGAGCAGGGCGGTGACCGCGGTGAACCCGATCCACCATTCGGTGTAGACCAAGACGCCCAGTGCGCCGCCCAGCACCCAGGCCAGCTGCAGCGTCGACTCGGAGCGACCGAAGCCGGATGCCCGTGATTCCTCGGGCAGATCGTTTTGCAGCGAGGCGTCCAGCGAGGCCTTCGCAATCGCGCTAGATCCCGCGGTGACGAGGGTGGCGATCACAGCCACCATCAGGGTGCCCGCCACCGCGGCGGCCAAAGCGACCGCGCACACGGCCACCGTGCAGCGCACCACCAGCACGGCCGGCCTGCCCAGTTGCAGGCGGGCGCTGGTGAAGTTGCCCGCGAAGTTGCCGATGCCGGCCGCGGCGCCGATCATGCCGAGCATGCCCAACTGGACCCAGCCGTTGGCTTGATGCGCCTTGGCGAAGAACGCCGGGTACAAGAATAGGAAGCCCACCATCACCTTGATGGTGCAATTACCCCATAGTGAGGTAATGATGTTGCGGCCCAGAGGTTGTCGAAGCGTTCCGCCAACTTTTTTGACTTCTTCCGGCCAGTCCCCCACATGTGGGTGGGGGTACTCCCCTGCGGAGCGGGGACCCCACCCGCTTGCGGGGGAGTGCCCCCATCGCCGCGGTTCGCCGCTGCCGCTGCGGTAGCTCAATTTGGCCGGGACCTCGCCCGCGGTCACCTCGACCCAACGCGGAATGCGCATGGACAGAGAGGCACCGGCAATCGTGACCGCGATGACCACGAATAAGGCACCCGGCAGCTTGAACAGGTGGGTGCACGCGAATTCGACGCCCGCCGCGACCGCGCCGCCGGCGATGGTGCCGCCGAGCAGACCGAAGACGGTCAGCCTGGAGTTGACGCGAACCAGGTCGATCGTCGGCGGCATCACCCGCGGGGTCACCGCGCTGCGCAGCACACTGAATGACTTGGAGAGCACCATCATGGCCAGCGCGCAGGGATAGAGCACCATTGACGGGTAACTACCGGTGGCGCCGTCGTAGTTCATGATCAGCACTAACGCCAACGCCGTGCGAAGCACGAACGACGCGGCCAGGGCTACGCGGCGGCCGTGCTGCAGCCGGTCCAGCGCCGGCCCGATGAGGGGCGCGATCACCGCGAACGGCGCGATGGTGATCAGCAGGTATAGCGCGACCCGGCCCTTGCTTTCCCCGGTCGCCGCGGCGAAGAACAGTGTGTTGGCCAGAGCGACGGCCATCGCGGCATCCACCGCGAAGTTCGCCACCACGGGCCACGTCAGCGCCGTGAGCCCGGATTTGTCGGCGCCGTCAGCGGTGGCGGCGCGCTGGACCATCCAGTACATCCGCGAACCCATTTCACGGCTTCGCTGCGCCGCAGCGCGGGTGACGGTGATCCGTTCGCCGGGGGCCGGGCCGCGCGGCGGCGCGCTGCTGTCACTTCTGGCGTCCGGTTCTGGCTGCTGGCCCAAGGGCGGCAGATAGCGGTTGGCGCTCGGCATCAGCGGCGGGCGGCGCGTGCGGCGATAGCTTGTCGGCCCTGTCGGCCCTGTCGGCCCTGTCGGCCCTGTCGGCCGGGTAATTGACCATGCCCGGATGCTGGCCGGCTGACCCGTTGCGGGGTCGGCGGTCCGAGTTGGAGGCCACCCGCCCCCGATTGTCACGCCGCCGTCCAGACACGGTCCAATTCTCTCCTATGCCGACTGCGTGCGTCTGCAGGTAAACGGGTGTGGCTCGTCAACCTAGTATTGGAGTCGCATTGCAGAGAGGGGACAGCGTGACCGGACCCATCGAGGAATCCGCCGTGGCCACCGTGGGCGACTGGCCCGAGGGGTTGGCTGCGTTGCTCACCGGTGCGGTCGAGCAGGCCAGGACCGCCGTCGTGGAGTTCAGCGACCCGGATGCGGTCGGGGACTACCTGGGCGTCAGCTACGAAGACCCGAACGCCGCCACTCACCGGTTCCTCGCGCATCTGCCCGGTTACCAGGGCTGGCAGTGGGCCGTCGTCGTCGCCGCCTACCCGGGTTCAGACCACGCCACCGTCAGCGAAGTGGTGCTGGTACCCGGGCCGACGGCGCTGCTGGCTCCCGAGTGGGTGCCGTGGGAGCACCGGGTGCGCCCGGGGGACATGGGCCCGGGGGATCTGCTGGCGCCGGCGTCCGACGACCCGCGGTTGGTGCCCGGCTACGCCGCCAGCGGTGATCCGCAGGTCGACGAGACCGCCGCCGAAATAGGCCTGGGCCGTCGCTGGGTGATGAGCGCCCTCGGTCGCTCCGAGGCCGCCGAACGTTGGCGCACCGGCGACTACGGTCCCGACTCGCCGATGGCGCGCTCGACCAAGCGGATGTGCCGCGACTGCGGCTTCTTCCTGCCGCTGTCGGGTTCCCTCGGCGCGATCTTCGGCGTGTGTGGCAACGAACTGTCGGCCGATGGTCATATCGTCGACAAGCAGTACGGCTGTGGAGCCCATTCCGACACTCCGGCTCCGCCGGGCACTGGCTCGCCCAGGTATGAGCCCTACGACGACGGCGTGCTTGACGTCACGGAGGCGCCGCCCGCGCCGCAGGCCGAACCGGGGGAGTCTTCTTCCGAGTCGCCGGAACCGACCGCGGAGACGGTAGAGTCCCCGACCGAGCCTTCGGAGTCCCAGCCGCAAACCCACCCGGAGGACCAGCCGAGCGACCCCTCGGACTAGCCCTGTTCGGCGGCGGCTTTGATCTTCGCCAGCGAGGCGTTCATGCCGTCGAGCAACTCGCCTTCGAAATTGATGGTCCCGCCGAACAGCGCATTCTGCGACAGGTTGGAGAACGCGCTCACGCCGTTCTCGGCGTGACGGCTCTCGGTCACCCGAGTGCCTTCGCCGATGGGCTCGAGCTCGTAGCTCCAGATGGTGCGGTTGGCGTCGACCCGAAAGGCGAGCTTCTTTTCGGGAAGGACCTCGACCACCGTGGAAGTGGTGGGCCAGAACATCCGGTTGCGGCGATTGAGGTTGAGGGTGCGGGTGCCTTGACGCAGCGGGCCGAAGGGCTTCATCCATCGACACTGCGGGCTCCACTGCGGCATTCGCCGAAGGTCGGATATCAACGCCCAGACCGTGGAGACCGGCGCGTTGATGTCGACTTGCGCTTGCAGAAGCGGGGCTGCCATTGCTCCTCCAGGGTCCGGATTGCTGCTCGAAGACTACTGACGCCTAAGAAATGTCTCGAGCCCGGTCTGCGCGCCGCGTGCGCCACGTCGGGCGGCGGACAGCTGCAAGACGAAGATGCTCGTGCCGAGCAACCCGACGCCCAGTCCGGCCACCGTCACGGGGCGCCAAGACTCGAGGCTGGGCACGAGAAATGCGGCGGCCGCGGCGACCAGCCAGCCCAGCGCGCCCAGCGCGATGAACGGCCACACCTGAAGCAGCGCGGGCGGTAGCGGCGGCGCCTCGGGGGACGGACCCGGTTCGACAGACATCGCGATCAACATAGCCCGGCCGCCCCGGGCACGGGGTATTGCGGCGTCCAGGAAACCCGCGGCGAACGCATCACATCGTCGGCGGTTTGTTGTCGTGAGTTCTTGGCTTCCGTGTACCCTCTCGCCATGCCCGACAGCGATGCGCGGCTGGCCAGCGACTTGTCGCTGGCGGTCATGCGGCTGGCCCGCCAACTGCGGTTTCGGAACCCGTCGTCGCCGGTGTCGCTGTCCCAACTGTCGGCGCTGGCGACCCTGGCAAACGAGGGTCCAATGACGCCCGGCGCGCTGGCGATCCGGGAAAGGGTCCGACCGCCGTCGATGACCAGGGTGATCGCCTCATTGGCCGAGATGGGTCTGGTGGACCGGAAACCACATCCCGTCGACGGTCGCCAGGTGCTGGTCGCGGTGTCCGAGTCCGGTGCCGAACTGGTCAAGGCGACCCGTCGCGCCCGCCAGGAATGGCTCGCCAAACGGCTCGCCACCCTGGACCACGACAAGCGCGACATCCTGCGCAACGCGGCCGACCTGATGTTGGCCTTGGTCGACGAAGGCCCGTGATCGTCGGCTTGGATGTTCAGGACATCGACGATCCCGACGACCCGCGGCTCGACGACTTCCGCGACTTGAACAGTGTCGATCGACGTCCCGATCTGCCGACAGGCAAAGGGCTGGTGATCGCCGAAGGTGTGTTGGTAGTGCAGCGCATGCTGGCGTCACGGTTCACCCCGCACGCTTTGCTGGGCACCGATCGCAGGTTGGCCGAGCTCGAGGACGACCTGGCTGGGGCCCCGGCTGGTGTCGAAGCGCCGTTCTACCGGACGTCTGCCGACGTCATGGCGCGAGTGGTCGGGTTCCACCTCAATCGGGGTGTGCTGGCGGCGGCCAGGAGGGTGCCTGAGCCAAGCGTCGCGCAGGTGGTTGACGGAGCGCGTACCGTCGCGGTGCTCGAAGGCGTCAACGACCACGAGAACCTCGGCTCGATCTTCCGCAATGCTGCGGGGCTCGGCGTGGATGCGGTGCTGTTCGGCAGCGGCTGCGCCGACCCGCTGTATCGCCGCGCCGTCCGGGTGTCCATGGGCCACGCGTTGTTGGTGCCGTATGCGCGGGCAACTGATTGGCCCGCGGACCTGGTGATGCTCAGGCGGAGCGGATTTCGGCTGCTGGCGATGACTCCGGACCGCAAAGCCTGTCCGCTCGCCGAGGCGATGGCGGCCGCGCGCGACGAGCGTGTCGCGGTGCTGGTGGGCGCCGAGGGACCGGGGCTGATGAAGGCGACCCTGCGGTTGAGCGATGTGCGGGCATGCATCCCGATGTCGCGGGACACCGACTCGCTCAACGTCGCGACCGCAGCCGCACTGGCGTTCTACGAGCGTTCTAGGCTCTGCCCGTGAGCGACGAGCGCGACCATTCCGAGCCGTGGGCAACGGGTTTGACGGTCGCCGGGTTCGTCGCCGCCGTGATCGGAGCCGGAGTCGTGGTACTGAGTCTCGGGCTGGTTCGGGTACATCCGCTGTTGGCGGTCGGCCTCAACATCGTGGCGGCGGGGGGGCTGGCGCCGACGCTGTGGGGTTGGCGGCGCACCCCGGTGCGGCGCTGGTTCGTCCTGGGCGCGGGGGTCGGTGTGGCGGGTGCGTGGCTGGTGCTGCTCGCGCTGGCGGCGTCGGGCCATTAGAAATTAGACCTAGCGCGGCGACGATGCGGCCCGCGTAGCGGGGCGAGGAGAAGCCGGGCAATCAGACCTAGCGCTGTCCGCCCGAGCGGACCCCGAGCAGCACGTCCTCCCAAGCCGGTATGACCGGCTTCCCGCGCCGGGTGTGCACCGGCCGCTGCTCTTGCGGTGTATCGGCCGGCGGCTCGGCGGGTCCCCCGCAAGCGGGCGGTGCCACGTCGAAGTCAAGGCGGGCCACCTGTGCCAGCGGCCGCAGCGGACGTTCGAAGTTCGGGTCGATCAGCGCGCCGGCCGCGTCGTCGATGGCCGTGACCATTCCGCCATGAGCGCCGGGGGTGTAGTTGAAATGTGCGATGTTGTCGGAGCGCCCGGCCTTCCACGCCAGCTGCACTGTCCAGCGGCTGTCCTCGTTGCGCCAGGCGTCCCAGCTCAGCTTGCCGGGCTCGAGGCCGCGCGTCACCAGGGCGGCGCTGACGGTTTCCAGCAGTGTCAACACCGAAGGGCCGTCGCCGAGCACGGGGTGCGCGGCGGTTGCCAGCTCAGCCGCACAAGCACGCTCCATCAAGACCGGATGGGCGAAGCGGCGGATCCGCGAGATGTCGGAGCCCGACGCCGCGGCCACCTGTTCGACGGACGCTCCCGCGCGGACCTTGGCCTGAATCTCTTTGGGGCTCAGCATGTTCGTGACCTCGATGTCGAGCTGCGGTTGCTCGGGCGGCACCCGTTCGCCGCGCACAGCGGCCCCCAGTTGCTCGTTGACCGGCAGCTTGAACCCTTCTTCTGGGTCGTCACTGTGACAGATGATGTGTTTGCCGTCGGCGTCGAGCCCAACAAATCTGAGTTCTCGCATGGCCTCTCCTCGCCAGGCTCCGTGCAAGTCGGCAACGGACCCGTCACGTGCGCACTCTAGTGCAGCTAACGGCCGTAACCCGCTCTGACACGCTGGTCGGTTGCGGGCTGATGACTACTTTGTCAAAGCCGCTCGACCACCCAGTCGACGCACTGGGTAAGGGCGCTGACGTCGTCGGGATCGATCGCCGGGAACATCGCGACCCGCAACTGGTTGCGGCCGAGTTTGCGGTAGGGCTCGGTGTCGACGATGCCGTTGGCCCGCAGGATCTTCGCAACGGCCGCGGCGTCGACGTCGTCGACGAAGTCGATGGTCCCGACCACCTGAGACCGCAGCGCGGGGTCGGTGACGAACGGCGTCGTGTAGGACCGCTCCTGCGCCCAGGAATACAACCGCTGCGACGAGTCCGCCGTGCGCTTGACCGACCAGTCCAGCCCGCCGTTGCCCAGGATCCAGTCGATCTGCTCGGCCATCAGCGCCAGGGTGCCGACGGCCGGGGTGTTGTACGTCTGGTTCTTCAGGCTGTTTTCCACCGCGATCGGCAGCGACAGAAAGTCGGGAACCCAGCGACCGGACGTGGCGATGGACTCCACCCGGGCCAGGGCGGCCGGGCTCATGATCGCCAGCCACAGCCCGCCGTCGCTGGCGAAGTTCTTCTGCGGCGAGAAGTAGTAGGCGTCGGCGTCGGAGATCTGGACCGGCAGACCGCCCGCGCCGGAGGTCGCGTCTATGACGATCAACGCGCCACCGGAACCGGCGGGGCGCTGCACCGGCACCGCGACCCCGGTCGAGGTCTCGTTGTGCGCCCAGGCGATCACATCGACCGACGGATCGCTCTGCGGCTCGGGTGCGCTGCCGGCCTCCGACTTGATGACGATGGGATCGCCGACGAACGGGTTTTTCGCGACCGCGGAGGCGAACTTCGAGCTGAACTCGCCGAAAGCCAGATGCAGCGAGCGCTTGTCGATCAACCCGAACGCCGCGGCATCCCAGAACGCCGTCGCGCCCCCGTTGCCAAGGATCACCTCATAGCCATCCGGCAGGGAGAACAGCTCGACCAGACCCGACCGGACCCGACCCACCAGATCCTTGACAGGCGCCTGTCGGTGCGATGTGCCGAACAAGGGGGCCGCTGTGGTGGTCAACGCCTTCAACTGTTCGGGCCGGACTTTGGACGGGCCGCACCCGAAGCGGCCGTCGCGGGGTTTGATGTCAGCGGGGATCTGAAGCTGGTCAGCCATGCCCATCAGGGTAGTGAGCGCGGGTGGGGCGGCCGCGCGGCGGGCCGATTTACGGCATCCGCCGCGCCGCATAAGCCCTGGTTGCGGCGGGTGCATTGCCCCCCACGCTGTGAGCCACGCCACACCGCCCCGCTGACCACTGGTCACGCCACAGTGCCGGAAGCGGTCTGGAAAATATCCGGTACCAGCGGTACTGTCGAGACACAGCACGTCCGAATGTAAACCTCGTTGGGGAGGCTTGGAATGGCTAGGACGCGAATGGTTCGACGTTGGCGCCGCAACATGGAGGTACGCGACGACGCCGGATATGTGAATATGCTTGCCACGCTGTCTGAGGGGTCGGTGCGGCGAAACTTCAACCCGTACACCGATATCGACTGGGAGTCACCGGAATTCGCCGTCACCGATAACGACCCGCGGTGGATCCTTCCGGCAACCGACCCGCTGGGCCGCCATCCCTGGTATCAGACGCAGCCGGAAGAACGCAAGATCAAGGTCGGCATGTGGCGCCAGGCCAACGTCGCCAAGGTCGGACTGCACTTCGAATCGATTCTGATCCGCGGCCTGATGAACTACACGTTCTGGGTGCCCAACGGCTCGCCCGAATACCGGTACTGCCTGCACGAAGCGGTCGAAGAGTGCAATCACACCATGATGTTCCAGGAGATGGTCAACCGCGTCGGGGCCGACGTGCCCGGGATGCCGCGGCTGCTGCGCTGGCTGTCGCCGCTGGTTCCGCTGGTCGCCGGTCCGTTGCCGGTGGCGTTTTTCATCGGGGTGCTCGCCGGCGAGGAGCCGATCGACCACACCCAGAAAAACGTTCTGCGCGAAGGCAAGTCGCTACACCCGGTCATGGAGCGGGTGATGGCCATTCATGTGGCCGAGGAGGCCCGGCATATCTCGTTCGCCCACGAGTTCTTGCGCCGACGGTTGCCGCAGCTGTCCAAGCGGCAGCGGTTTTGGACGTCGCTCTACCTGCCGCTGACGATGCGGGTGCTGTGCCAGGCCATTGTGGTGCCGCCCAAGTCGTTCTGGGACCAGTTCGAGATCCCGCGCGAGGTGAAGCAGGAGCTCTTCTTCCGGTCGGCGGATTCGCGAAAGTGGTTGAGCGACATGTTCGCCGACGTGCGGATGCTGGCCCACGACACCGGGCTGATGGAAACCCGTTCCGCACGGCTGATGTGGCGGCTCTGCAAGATCGACGGCAAGCCGTCTCGTTACCGCAGCGAGCCGCAACGCCAGCATCTGGCCGCGCCGGCCGCATAGGACCGCGCGGGTTCGGTATCTGTGCCGCACGTTATTACCCAGTCGTGCTGCAACGACGGGTCCTGTGTCTTCGCCTGCCCGGTGAACTGCATTCACCCGACACCGGACGAGCCGGGCTTCGCGACCTCGGAGATGCTCTACATCGATCCGGTGGCCTGCGTGGACTGCGGTGCCTGCGTGAGCGCCTGCCCGGTCGGGGCGATCGCGCCCGACACCCGGTTGGATGCCAAGCAGCTGCCGTTCGTCGAGATCAACGCGTCCTTCTACCCGGAGCGGCCCGCCGACGTGAAGCTGCCGCCGACGTCCAAGCTGGCCCCGGTGATTCCCGCCGCCGAGGTGCGCGCCCGCCGGCAGCCGCTGACCGTGGCCATCGTGGGGTCCGGCCCGGCGGCGATGTACGCCGCCGACGAACTGCTCACCCAGCAGGGCGTGCGGGTCAACGTCTTCGAGAAACTGCCCACCCCCTACGGGCTGGTGCGCGCCGGGGTGGCCCCCGACCACCAGAACACCAAGCGGGTCACGCAGCTCTTCGACCGGGTCTCCCGTCATCGGGGCTTTCGCTTCCACCTCAACGTTGAGATCGGCAGGCACCTGAGTCACCAGGACCTGCTGGCCCACCATCACGCCGTGCTCTACGCCGTCGGTGCGTCAGACGACCGGCGGCTCGACATCGACGGTATGGGCCTGCCGGGCACCGGGACTGCCACCGAGTTGGTCGCGTGGATCAACGGACATCCCGAATTCACTTATCTGCCAGTCGATCTCAGCCACGAACGGGTTGTCGTAATCGGTAACGGCAACGTCGCCCTCGATGTGGCCCGGATGCTCACCGCCGACTCCGACCAGATAGCCCGAACCGACATCTCCGACCATGCGCTCGTGGCGTTTCGCAACTCCGCGGTGCGCGAAGCGGTGATCGCCGCCCGGCGCGGACCCGCCCAGTCGGCGTTCACCCTGCCAGAACTGATCGGGCTGACGGGCTCCGCCGAGGTCGTGCTCGACCCCGACGACCACAGGCTGGTGGAACGCGATCTTGCGACGGTGTCCGACCCGCTCACCAAGAGCAAGCTGAACATCTTGAGCGGACTCGGCGACGGTTCGGGGTCCCGTACGGGCCGACGAATCCGACTGGCTTACCGGCTCACGCCCGAATGCGTGCTGGGGCAGCACCGGGCCACCGGTGTGGAGTTCTCGGTCACCGGCACCCAGGAGGTGCGCCGGCTGGACGCCGGCCTGGTGCTCACATCAATCGGATACCGCGGCAAGAGGATCCGCGACCTTCCGTTCGATGAATCGGCGGCCCTCGTCCCGAACCGGGACGGCCGTGTCGTCGACCCCGACTCGGGCCGGTCGGTGCCCGGGGCGTACGTGGCGGGGTGGATCAAGCGAGGGCCCACGGGGTTCATCGGTACCAACAAGTCCTGCTCGTTGCAGACCGTTCAGGCGCTCGTCGCCGACTTCAACTCCGGCAAGCTGACCGACCCGGTGGGCAAGCCCGACGCGCTGGCCAAGCTGGTGCACGCCCGCCAGCCGGACGCCGTCGACTCCGCGGGCTGGCGGGCGATTGACGCCGCGGAGGTCGATCGGGGCGCCCGGGGCGGACGGCCGCGCAACAAGTTCACCAACACCGCCGACATGCTGGCCGCCGCGGCCACCGCGGAGCCGGCGCCGCCGCTGCGACGCCGGCTGCTGGCCCGGCTGGGCAACCGGTAGCCGGCGCTACCTGCGCGACATCGCCGCCCGGATGTCTTCGTAGCTGACCTCGCGGACCGGCTGTCCCAGCGACCAGTGGTGACCGAACGGGTCGGCGACCACGCCGTAGCGGTCGCCCCAGAACTGGTCTCCCAACGCAGCGACCACGGTGGCGCCCGCGTCGAGCGCCCGCTGGAACTTGGCGTCGACGTCGGTGACCGTGAGATGGATGGTCACCGGGGTGCCGCCCTGGGGGTACCGCCCGCTTGCGGGGGACGACCTGGGCGTCATCGATTTGCCGCCACACGTCTCCGGGAAGTCGTCGTTGAGCATGACCAGGAACCCGTTGATGCGCACCGCGGCGTGGACCAGTTTGCCGTCGGCGCGGGGCACGCGCCCCAGCTCCTCGGCGCCAAAAGCCTTGACGTAGAAGTCGATTGCCGCGGCCGCATCGTCAACGACGAGGTGCGGTGATAGTGCGGGTTCGATGTTGGTCGCCATGGTGGTCCTCCCTGTTCGGTTGCTGTCGGCATCCTGGGCCAGCCCGACGACTGGCTCAATGGTTATCGACTGCGTGTGCGACGAAAACTCATCGCGCGGCGCTATTCAATCGCCGGGCACCGACAACCGGCGCCCGCGAGCGTAGCGCCAAGGCGAAAAATTGAGCCGAAATTCGCCGCGGCGTTACGCTCGCGCGCAATCTCCCGACGCCGACAGATTCAAGCGGAGGTGAGAAGTCGGTCCCAGCCCTCGACGGCCTCGGGGCTGCGCGGGCTCGGCCCCACGTAGATGGCGGCAGGGCGGACCAGCTTGCCGAGTCGTTTCTGCTCGAGAATGTGGGCGCACCACCCCGCGGTGCGCCCACAGGTGAACATCGCCGGCATCATGTTGGCCGGCACCTTGGCGAAGTCCAGGATCACGGCGGCCCAGAACTCGACGTTGGTTTCGATCGCCCGGTCCGGACGGCGTTCACGCAGCTCGGCCAGGGCGGCCTGCTCGAGCGCGACCGCGACCTCGTGGCGGGGTGCGCCCAGCCGCTCGGAGGTGGCGCGCAACACCCGCGCCCGTGGGTCTTCCGCGCGGTAGACGCGGTGCCCGAATCCCATCAACTTCTCGCCGCGGTCCAGGATCCCCTTGACCAGGCTGCGAGCGTCGCCGGTGCGCTCGACCTCTTCGAGCATCGGCAGGACCCGCGCCGGCGCCCCGCCGTGCAGCGGTCCGCTCATCGCCCCGATCGCCCCGGACAGCGCCGCCGCTACGTCCGCCCCGGTCGAGGCGATCACCCGCGCGGTGAACGTCGAAGCGTTCATCCCGTGCTCGGCGGCCGACACCCAGTAGGCGTCAATCGCCTCGACATGCCTGGGGTCCGGCTCGCCCTGCCAGCGCGTCATGAAACGCGCTGTGACCGTAGGGCATTCGTCTATGATCCGCTGCGGAACCGCCGGCTGGTAGATGCCGCGCGCCGACTGTGCGACGTAGGACAGCGCCATCACCGACGCCCGGGCCAGCTGATCGCGGGCGGTGACGTCGTCGGTGTCCAGCAGGGGCTTGTAGCCCCAGATGGGAGCGAGCATCGCCAGACCCGCCTGCACGTCGACGCGCACGTCGCCGGTGTGGATAGGCAGCGGGAACGGCTCGGCGGGGGGCAGCCCGTGGCCGAACTTGCCGTCGACCAGCAGCGCCCACGCGTCGCCGAAAGTGACCTGCTGATTTACCAGGTCCTGGATGTCGACGCCGCGGTAGCGCAGGGCGCCGCCGTCTTTGTCTGGTTCGGCGATTTCGGTGGTGAAGGCGACCACGCCCTCCAGGCCGGGCACGAAGTTTTCGGGAACCACAGTCATGGGCAAATTCTCGCACTCGACCGTCGGGCCGACGCTACCGGCCGGTAGCAACCCCCGGTAGCGTTGGCGCGATGGCAGGACCAGGAGAACAACGCCTGCAGAGCATGCGCGTGGAGTACGGGTCAGTCGAGAAGGACGGCAGCCCGGATCTCGACGTGGATTGGCTCGACGATGGCTGGCTCGCCTTATTGCGCAAATGGATCGACGATGCCGAACGCTCCGGTGTCGCCGAGCCCAACGCCATGGTGCTGGCTACCGTGGCGGACGGCAGGCCGGTGAGCCGATCGGTGTTGTGCAAGAGCGTCGATGAGACAGGGATCACTTTCTTCACCAACTATGACTCAGCCAAAGGTGTCGAGCTGGCGGCGACTCCGTATGCCTCGGTGACTTTTCCCTGGTACCAGCTCGGACGACAGGTCCACATCCGCGGCCCGGTCAGCACGGTCGACCCGCAGGTCACCGACGACTACTGGTCCAATCGGCCGCGTGGCTCCCAACTGGGTGCGTGGGCATCACACCAGTCGCAGCCGATCGCGTCGCGCGCGGCGCTGCTCGCCCAGCTGGCGGAGGTGACAGCGCGCTTCGCCGACTCCGAGCGGGTGCCGGTGCCGCCGGGCTGGGGCGGCTACCTGATCGCCCCTGAGCTGGTGGAATTCTGGCAGGGCCGGGAGAACCGGCTGCACAACCGGATTCGGGTCGTCGGCGCCCACGTCGAGCGCCTGCAGCCCTAACGATCGGCCGGCGCCCACCCGACGGACGGCCGTGCGACCTGCGGACCTGACCCCGGGCAGGCGCTCCGCCGTCATACCGACTACCTTCAGCTGTAAGCACCGAGTCAGGGCTGCCGCCATATCAGCCAGAGCGCAAAGGGGTTCTCGTGGCCGACACCGACGACACCGCAACTCTGAAGTACCCGGGGGGCGAGATCGACCTGCAGATCGTCCGCGCCACCGAAGGAGCTGACGGCATCGCACTGGGCCCGCTGCTGTCCAAGACCGGCTACACGACGTTCGACAACGGCTTTGTCAACACCGCGTCCACCAAGAGCGCCATCACCTACATCGACGGTGACGCCGGCATCCTGCGCTACCGCGGCTACCCGATTGAGCAGCTCGCCGAGAAGTCGACGTTCATCGAGGTGAGTTATCTGCTCGTCTACGGCGAGCTGCCGACCAAGGAACAGCTGAACGAGTTCACCAACCGGATTCAGCGGCACACCATGCTGCACGAGGACCTCAAGCGCTTCTTCGACGGCTTCCCGCCCAACGCCCACCCGATGCCGGTGTTGTCCAGCGTGGTCAACGCGCTGAGCTCTTACTACCCGGACGCGCTGGACCCGATGGACGGCGAGCAAGTGGATCTGTCGACCATCCGCCTGCTGGCCAAGCTGCCCACCATCGCCGCCTACGCCTACAAGAAGTCCGTCGGTCAGCCGTTCCTCTACCCGGACAACTCACTGACGCTGGTGGAGAATTTCCTGCGGATGACGTTCGGCTTGCCCGCCGAGCCCTACGCCGTTGACCCGGAGATCGTGCGGGCGCTGGACATGCTGTTCATCCTGCATGCCGACCACGAGCAGAACTGCTCGACGTCGACGGTGCGCCTGGTGGGATCGTCTCAGGCCAACCTGTTCACCTCGATCTCCGGCGGCATCAACGCGCTGTGGGGTCCGCTACACGGCGGCGCCAACCAGGCCGTCCTGGAGATGCTCGAGCGAATCCGCGAGAGCAACGACGATGTCGGCGAATTCGTCCGCAAGGTCAAGAACCGCGAGGCCGGCGTCAAGCTCATGGGCTTCGGTCACCGGGTCTACAAGAACTACGACCCGCGGGCGCGCATCGTCAAGGAACAGGCCGACAAGATCCTGTCCAAGCTCGGTGGCGACGACGATCTGCTGAACATCGCCAAGGAGCTCGAAGAGGCCGCGCTCACAGACGATTACTTCATCGAGCGCAAGCTGTACCCGAACGTCGACTTTTACACCGGGCTGATCTACCGGGCGCTGGGCTTCCCGACGCGGATGTTCACCGTGCTGTTCGCCTTGGGCCGGTTGCCTGGTTGGATCGCGCACTGGCGCGAGATGCACGACGAGGGCGACAGCAAGATCGGCCGTCCGCGCCAGATCTACACCGGTTACACGGAGCGCGACTACGCCGCGATCGACGCGAGGTAGTGGCGATCGCTAGCGCGGCGAAGCCGGGCGCTGGGGGTACTCCCCAGCTCCGCGGGGACCCCACCCGCTTGCGGGGGACGGGTCGCCACCAGAATCACGAGTTACACCGAAGCCAGTACCGCCATCGCGGCGTTGTGCCCCCCGATGCCCGACACCGCCCCGCCACGGCGAGCACCGGAGCCGCACAACAAGATTCGTTCATGCGCGGTGGCCACTCCCCATTGCCGTGCCGGGGTGTCCAACGGGTCGTCGTCGTCTGCGAATGGCCACGACAAGCCGCCGTGGAAGATGTTGCCACCGGTCATCGCCAGCGTGCGCTGCAGGTCAAAGGTGGTCGTCGTCTCGATGCACGGCCGGCCGTGCGCGTCGCTCATCAGGAGGTCCTGAATGGGCTCGGCGAAAACAGAGTTCAGCGACGCCAGTACCGATTCGGTGAGCTGTTCGCGCAGCGCGTCTGGGCTTGCGCCGTCGAACAGTGAATGCGGGGTGTGCAAGCCGAACACCGTGATCGTGTGCGCGCCCGAGTCGCGGAGCTCGGCCGACATGATGGTCGAATCGGTCAGCGAGTGGCAGTAGGCCTCGCAGGGCAAGAGATTGGGAACCCGCCCGGACGCGGCCTGTGAGTATGCCTCGTCCAGTTGGGTCCAGGTCTCGTTGCAGTGGAAGGTCCCAGCGAAAGCCTGTTCCGGAGTGACGGCTTCGTCGTGCAAGCGAGGCAGCCGCCGCAACACCATGTTCACCTTGACCTGCGCGCCCTCGGTCGGTTGCGTCGGCGTCTCGCCGAGCAGGCCTGCCAGGATCGTTGGTGTGACTCCGGCCAGGATGAACCGGCTCCGGATCGCATGCTCGTCGTCGCTGACGCGGTAGCGCACCAGGCCATCCGGTTGGACAGCGTGAACGTCCGCGCCGGTGATTATTTCGGCCCCATGACCGGCGGCCGCCGACGCGAGGGCAGCGGTCACAGAGCCCATCCCGCCGACCGGGACGTCCCAGTCCCCGGTGCCGCCGCCCAGGACGTGGTAGAGGAAGCAGGTGTTTTGGACCAGCGACGGGTCGTCGAGGCGGGCGAAGGTGCCGATCAGTGCGTCGGTCGCCATCACGCCGCGGATCAGGTCGTCGCCGACCGCGTCGGTGATGGCATGTCCGATCGGTTCATCCACTATGGCCCGCCACGCAGCGGACGCGTCCCGGTCGTCGCCTGCCAGGACGTGTCGGCGGGCCTGCTCGCGGGTGCGCAGCGGTTCGAGCAGCGTCGGCCACAGCGGTTCGGTCACCAGCCGGCAACGCCGGTAGAAGGCGGCGAAACCATGCTCGTCGCCGGCCGCGCCGATCGCGGCGAACCGGTCGGGGCTGAGCGCGCCCTGCGACCCGACCAGCAGGCCGGAGCGGCCGCCCGTGGCCGGCTGCGGCGTGTACGACGAAAACGGCCGCCTGGCCAACCGCACCGCGGCGCCCAGGTCGTCGACAATGCGGGGGGGCAGCAGGCTGACGAGATACGAATACCGCGACAATCGGACCTCGACACCGTCGAAGGCCGGCACCGAGACGGCGGCCCCACCGGTCCGCCCCAACCGCTCCAGCACTCGCACGCGCAGGCCGGCGCGGGCCAGATAGGCGGCCGCGACCAGGCCGTTGTGGCCACCGCCGACGATCACGGCATCGACATCGGCCGCGCGCTCGCTCAGTTCAGGTAGCCCTCGACCTCGTCGGCCGGACGAACCTCCGCCTCGCGCGGGTCACCGCCGCTTTCCCGGAGCGCCCGACGCTGCCGCAGCAGGTCCCAGCATTGGTCGAGCTCGACCTCTAACCGGCGGAGGCGGTCGTGCTCCTCTGAGGTGTCGATGTCGCCGTCCTGCAGCCGGTCCCGCAGCGCTTTCTCCTCGGTGACCAGCTCGCGGATGTGTGCCAGCGTCTCACTATCGGTCGGTTTCCTGCCGTTGCCCATTGCTCCAGTGTGCCCGACTTACGAGGTGGCGTGGGAATCACTCGGTAGGCTGCATATCGCCTGCCGGACGGGAACAAGTGCAGGTAACGAAATGAGGGAGGGGTGGTAGTGGATTCAGGGGCCGATTTGCGCCCGACGGACGCAAATGCCGACTCGGGGGGCGCTCCGGAGTTTTATCGACGTTCGCTAGGTCTTCCCTGGCTGATTGGACTGGTGGGTAATCCGTTGCTGATAGCGGGAATCGGCTACGGTGCGCCGGACCGGCCGCGTTCCTTTAGCGGGCCGACCGGCGCGTTGCCCACATTGTCGCTGTCGGGCAAGTCCGGTGGTCCCAATTTGTTGTTGGCGCCGGTTTCAATTGTCCGCAACGGCAACTACATTACCCTCAGTGGTAACTTTCCCGATGAATCTGCGAAAGCGGCGTTGATCAAGTCGCTCAACAGCTCACTGCCTCCGGGCATGAACATCATCGACCATATCCAGCTCGACCCCAATGTGGTCTCACTTGATTTCTTCAACGCCGGAACGGTTTTCAAGGATAGCGCGCCGATTGCCGATTTCACTCTCACGGTCAATGCGGACACCATCAGGTTGACGGGCACTGCCGGATCGCAAGACCAGAAGGACGCGATCGACCGTGATGCCAAGCGTATCTGGTCGAAGCTGAACGTCGTTGACAAGCTCACGGTTATCGGCGCTCCACCGCCGCCGCCTCCGCCCCCACCCGCGTGGTGCGCCGACTTGCAAGCGGCGATCAACGCCGTTACCGGCGGGCCGATCACGTTTGGCAACGACGGGTTCACCTTGACCCCAGCCGACGAGCAGGCCCTGCCCCAAGTGGCAGACAAGATCAAGGCATGCCCGTCGGCACATGCGACCGTTAACGGCTACACCGACAATTCGGGCAATGAGGCCATGAATATCACGTTGAGCACCCAACGAGCCCAGACGGTCGCCGACTTCCTCACCGCTCATGGCGTGCCCGGCAACCAGATTGCCGTCAAGGGTTTCGGTTCAGTCAACCCGGTCGCCCCCAATGACACCGTGGAAGGTCGCGCCAAGAATCGTCGAGTCGAACTCGTTGTGAGCTGAGGAGATTCAGCGTGGACTTTCTGATCCAGTGGCTGTGCTACCTGTTTGCTTTCGTGGCGGGCTCGGCCGTTGCCTGCACGGTCGCCTCCGTCGTAGTCAAACGCAGCGCCGACAAACAAATTTCCGTGAACGTGAGCGGCCATGGGGTAGACGAGGGACGATGATCCACGTGCACTGGTGGCTGTTCGGCCTTGCCTTTGTGGTGGGCCTGGTGTTGACGCTCATGCTGATCGTCCGCCCCTTGAAACGTCGCGCCGCGGCCACGGTGACGCAGGGTCAGCCGGAGCGGCCGACGACGGACGCTGCGGCCACTGAAGAGTTCTTCACGACCGCGACTCCGGCCGAAGACGAGTTCGCCACGACCAGCCTCCCCGCCGCGAAAGACGCGCCACCACCGAAGAGTTCGTTTTTTGCAAGGTTGCTGCGGAAGAAGGCTCCGCGCCCCGACGAGTCACCGACGGAAAGGATTTCGGCGGCCAAGGAGTCGCCCACGAAAGAGATTCCCGCCGCAAAGGCGGCCCCGGCGAGGAAAGGTCCGCCCGCCAAGGGTGCGCCCGCCGAGAAGGTTCCGCCCGCGAAGGGCGGGCCCGTCAAAAAAGTTCCGCCCGCCAAGGGCCGGCCCGTCAAAAAAGTTCCGCCCGGCAAGGGGCAGCCCGTCAAGAAGGCTCCGCCCGCCAAGTTGTGGCCCGAGAAGAAAGCTCCCGCCGCCGAGGGCGTGCCGGCGAAAAAGGCTCCGACGGCCAAATTGTCGCCCCCCAAGAAGGCCCGCAAGTTGCCCTTCGAGCCGTTCGGCCCGGGCTCCGCTCGTGCCACGCTGGCTGGCGGCGGCCCGGCGGGATGGCTGGTGAAGGGCCGCACCGACACGAGGCTCTACTACACCCCCAATGATCCGACGTACGACCTGACGGTCGCGCAGGTCTGGTTCAGGGACGAGCAATACGCGGCGCGGGCCCTTTTCACGCCCTGGTGCAAGAGTTCACGGAAGCACTAGGTGGGGCCCGGGAGGCGCAGCACCAACCGCGCGCCGCCCAGCGGGCTGGTCTCCAGCGACGCCGTCCCGCCGTGCAGCTGGGCTTGTTGAGCCACCAACGCCAGCCCGAGGCCGGACCCCGAATGCGATGCCGTCGATCCGCGCGAGAACCGCTCGAACACGACATGGCGCTCCTTTTCGGGCACCCCGCTGCCGTTGTCGTCGATGGCTATCTCCACTCCGGCCCGCGAGCTCACGGCGGAGAGCTGGACCCGGGTGGCGCCCCCATGCTTGACGGCGTTGGCGATCGCGTTGTCGACGGCCAGGCGCAACCCCGCGGGTAGACCGACGATGATGCAGGTCGGCGACGGCACCAGCGAGACATCGAGGTCGGGATACACGCGCATGGCGTCGTGCGCGGCGCGGTCCAGCAACTCGGTGATGTCGACCGGCACGTGGTCGTCGGACGTCGACAGTTCGCCCTGGGCCAGCCGCTCCAGGGCGCTCAGGGTGGCCTCGATCCGCGACTGGGTTCGGATGACGTCGCCCAGCACTTCTTTGCGTTGGTCTTCGGGCATGTCCAGGGTGGACAACACCTCGAGGTTGGTCCGCATCGCGGTCAGGGGTGTGCGCAGCTCATGGGAGGACACGGCCGCGAAATCCCGTGCCGACGCAAGCGCCTCCTTGGTCCGGTTCTGCTCGTCCCAGATCCGCTGCAGCATGCCCCTCATGGCTTCTGCGATCTCGATCGCTTCGGTGGCGCCGTGCACTTCGACCCGCGGCGCCTCGTCTCCGGCGTCGATCGAACGGGTCTGTTGCGCGAGCTGTTTGAACGGCCGCACCGCGAACGCGGCCAGCAGCCAGGCGAATACCGCCGCCGCGCCGATGGCGAATCCACAGATCAGCAGGACGCGGCGATGCAGGTTGTTGGTTTCGGCGATGGTGGCGTCGTACGTGGCGCCCACGGCCAGCGACGACGGCTCCGGTCCGGGAATCTCCACCGTGCGCACCCGGTAGCGCACCCCGCCGACGTAGGTGTCGGCGTAGTCCACGTCCAGCTTGGGCAGCGTGACGTCGGAGTTCGACTTCACCAGGTTGCCGCGACGCACGGTCATGATGGCGTCGTTGTCGTTGGGCGAGCGCGGTATCTCGTCAAGGCCGCGCGGCAGGAACGGGATCGCGAAGCCCGCGGCCTCGTCAAGGCGGCGGTCGAGCCGCTCCTTGCGGTCGTTGGTGATCCCGACCCAGACGACGGTGCCGACGATGAGCACCGGAATCGCGGCGCCGATGGCCGTCGCGACCACCACCCGCGTCCGCAGCGAAGGCGTACGAGCGAAGATCCGCGAAAAAATATTCATGGCCGCATTTTCATGGCCGCGCCGATCCGTTCACTGCATTCGCAGCACGAATCCGACTCCGCGGACGGTGTGCAACAGCCTGGGACCCCCGTTGGCCTCCAGCTTGCGCCGCAGGTACCCGATGAACACGTCCACGACGTTGGTGTCGGCGGCGAAATCGTAGCCCCAGACCAGCTCCAGCAGTTGGGCGCGGGACAGCACCGCGGTCTTGTGCTCGGCCAGCACCGCCAGCAGGTCGAACTCCCGCTTGGTCAGGTCGACGTCGACGCCGTTGACTCGCGCCCGCCGGCCGGGGATGTCCACTTCGAGTGGGCCGACCGTGATGGTCTCCGACGACGACGTGGCGGTGGCACCGCGGCGACGCAGCAGCGCCTTCACCCGCGCGACGAGCTCGGCCAGCACGAACGGCTTGACCAGGTAATCGTCGGCGCCGGCCTCCAGTCCTGCCACCCGGTCGTCGACCGAGCTGCGCGCGCTCAGTACGCAAACGGGGACGTCGTTGTCCATGGCCCGCAACGCCGTCACGACACTGACGCCGTCCAGCACGGGCATGTTGATGTCGAGCACGATCGCGTCCGGCCGTGTCTCGGTGGCGCTGCGCAACGCCTCCGCGCCGTCGACTGCCGTCGAAACCTCGAACCCGGACAAGCGCAGGCCGCGCTCCAGCGAGGCGAGTACGTCCGAGTCGTCATCAACGACCAAGACCCGCGGTGAGGTTGCTCCAGTGTCCATAGCGCCATTTTGCCTGATTGTCGGCTATAGAGGTGGGAGGTCAGCCGTCAAGTCGCGGGGGAGTGGCTCGCCGTGTCGCGCGATTTCTGAGATCGTCGAAACTTAAGCCACTGTGACCCCACCCGGGGCGTGTCTTGTACGTGGTTTAAGTGTCGGGGGGCAGGCCGATGCGTCGGTAGCGCTGCAACCGCGCCGCCAGCCGTTCGGCCGAGGGTATGCCGCGTAGCCCATGCACCTCGGCGGCGATGGCGCGCGACAATCGCTGAGAGAATCCGGTCGGCTCGTCGGCGGCGTCGGGATGCTCCGGCACGATGACGTCGACAATCCCGGACGCCAGCAGGTCGGCGGACCGAATGCCTTGTGCCGTAGCCAGTTCGGCGGCGTGTTCGGTATCGCGGAAGACGATCGCGCTGGCACCCTCCGGTGGGAGCGGCGCCAGCCAGCCGTGCAGAGCGGCCAGTACCCGATCGGCGGGCACCATCGCCAGCGCGGGGCCGCCGCTGCCCTGGCCCAAGAGGACCGACACGGTGGGGGTATCCAGGGTGACGAGCTCGGCCAGGCACTGGGCGATCTGGCCCGCCAGGCCGCCCTGCTCGGCCTCGGCCGAGAGTGCGGGACCGGCGGTGTCGATCACCAGCACCAGCGGCAGGCGCAGCTCGGCGGCCAACGCCATGCCGCGCCGGGCCTCCCGCAGCGACGCGGGCCCGACGGTCCCGCCGCTCACCCGCTGCTGACCGAGCACCACCGCGGGCTGGCCGGTGAACCGGGCCAGCGCCAGCAACGTGGTCGCCGCTTCGCCCTGCCCGGTGCCCGACAGCAGCACGAGGTCGGTGGTGCCGTGTCGCAACAGATGTCGGACGCCCGGCCGATCGGGCCGCCGCGACGCCATCACCGAATCCCACGCGGGCACATCGGCTATCGGCTCGGGCGGCTGCGGTGTCGGTAGCGGCCCGGGGGCGTCGGCGATTACCGTCAGCGCCCGGTCGAGTGTCCGGCGCAACTCACCGACCGCGACGACGCCGTCGATCACGCCGTGCCGCTGCAAGTTTTCCGCGGTCTGGACGCCCTCCGGGAAGGGTTCGCCGTAGAGCAGCCGGTACACGCGAGGGCCGAGGAAGCCGATCATCGCGCCCGGCTCGGCGACGGTGACATGCCCTAACGAGCCCCAGGACGCGAACACGCCACCGGTGGTCGGGTTGCGCAGATAGACCAGGTACGGCAGGTGCGCCTGCTTGTGGATCCTGACGGCGGCGGCGATCTTCACCATCTGCAGGAACGCCACCGTGCCTTCCTGCATGCGGGTGCCGCCGGAGCTCGGCGACGCCAGCAGCGGCAGGCGCTCGGCTGTCGCGCGCTCCACGGCGGCGGTGATCCGTTCGGCCGCCGCCACCCCGATCGAGCCACCGAGGAAGCTGAACTCGCACACCACCACCGCCACCCGGCGACCGAAGATGCGGCCCTCGCCGGTGAGCACCGCTTCGCTTAGACCGGTGGCGGCCCGGGCATCGGCCAGCTCTCGCGCGTAGGACTCGCTTACCGGCACGGCCGTCGTTTCACCGTCCCAGCTGATGAAGGAACCGTCGTCGAGTACCGCATCCCGCAGTTGACCAGCCGTGATACGCGCCACGTGACGAGGGTATATAGGGTGGCTGGCATGATCGGTATCACCCACGCCGAAGCCGTGATGACCATTGAGCTGCAGCGTCCGGAACGCCGCAATGCCCTGAACTCCCAGCTCGTGGAGGAGCTGCGGGAAGCCTTTGAGAAGGCCAGCGACGGGTCCGTGCGGGTCATCGTGCTGACCGGCCAGGGCACGGCATTCTGTGCAGGCGCGGACTTGAGCGGCGACGCGTTCGCCGCCGACTACCCCGACCGGCTCATCGAGCTGCACAAGGTGATGGATACAACGCTGATCCCAGTGATCGGTGCCATCAACGGTCCCGCCATCGGCGCGGGCCTGCAACTGGCCATGCGATGCGATCTGCGGGTCGTCGCGCCGGAAGCATTCTTCCAGTTTCCGACTTCGAAATACGGTCTGGCCCTTGACAACTGGAGTATCCGTCGGCTTTCCTCGCTGGTCGGTCACGGCCGGGCCAGCGCAATGCTGCTGACCGCGGAGAAGCTGACCGCCGAAATGGCGCTGCACACCGGCATGGCCAACCGCATCGGGACGCTCGCAGACGCCCATGCGTGGGCCGCCGAGATCGCCGGGCTGGCACCGCTGGCGATCCAGCACGCCAAGCGGGTGCTCAACGACGACGGCGCAATGGAGGCGCAGTGGCCGGAGCACAAGGAGCTCTTCGACAGGGCCTGGAACAGCCAGGACGTCATCGAAGCGCAGGTCGCCCGGGTGGAGAAGCGGCCGCCTAACTTCAAAGGTGCCTGACGGTCATGCTGCGGGGGGCGCTACGACTGGCCGCCGGTACCGCCTCGCTGGCGGCCGGGAGTTGGTTGGTGCGGGCGCTGCACGGCGCGCCGGCAGCGCTGGGTGCCGACCCCGCGGCGATCCGCGCGGTGGCGGGGGGTTCGCCCAACTATCGCGAGGGCGTGTTCGTCAACCTCGACCCCGCCTCCATCTACAAGATGGATCGCGAGCAGCTGCGACTCATCGCGTGGGAGTTACTGGCCAACCGGGGCGGGAGTCGGCCGGCGGCGCCGATCCCGTTGGCCGCCCCGGCGATCTTCGACGGCGACCCGAGCCGGCTCGCCGTCAGCTGGTTCGGTCACTCGACGGCGCTGCTGGAAATCGACGGTTACCGCGTGCTCACCGACCCGGTGTGGAGTAACCGATGCTCCCCGTCGGACGTCGTCGGGCCGCAGCGGCTGCACCCGCCGCCGGTGCAACTGGAGGGGCTGCCCGCGGTCGACGCCGTGGTCATCAGCCATGACCACTACGACCACCTCGACATCGACACCGTCATGGCGTTGGCCCACACGCAGCGGGCCCCCTTCTTCGTGCCGCTCGGGGTCGGCGCCCACCTGCGCGTCTGGGGCATACCCGAGCACCGCATCGTCGAACTGGACTGGCATCAGAGCGCTCAGGTGGACGAACTCACCGTGATCTGCATGCCGGCACGACACTTCTCCGGGCGCTTCCTGGACCGGAACACGACACTGTGGGCGTCGTGGGCGTTCATCGGCCCCAGGCATCGCGCGTACTTCGGCGGCGACACCGGCTATACCAAGAGCTTCACGCAGATCGGCGCCGACCACGGACCGTTCGACCTGACGCTCATGCCCATTGGGGCCTACAACACCGCCTGGCCGGACATCCACATGAACCCCGAGGAGGCGGTTCGGGCGCACTTGGATGTCACCAACCCGGGGTCGGGGCTGCTGGTCCCGATCCACTGGGGCACCTTCCGGCTGGCTCCTCACCCGTGGGCCGAGCCGGTCGACCGCGTGCTCAAGGCGGCCGAACCCGAGGGCGTCCAGGTGGCGGTACCAACGCCCGGTCAGCGGATTGACCCGTCCGGGCCGGTGCGATTCAACCCGTGGTGGCGGTGATGAATCTTTAGCTGTCCCGGCTGAGTCGAATTGCCCGCCTTCTCCACGCGCCGCACGCGGCGCGCATCGTCGGCGGGCTAAAGTTTTCGGCCATGACGAAACGCGCGGCAACGGCCGCTGTCGCGGTGGTCTTGCTCGCGCTAACGGCTTGCGGGCCCGCGCGACCGGTAGCCAGCCCGCCGTCTACGCTGTCCGACGCATCACCCAACGAGGTGTCGGGTGTCGAAATTCCCGCCGGCCGCATCGACGACGCCATATCGAAGGTCGACGGCCTGGTCGGCGACCTGATGCGAAACACCGGCATCCCGGGAATGGCGGTGGCGATCGTTCATGGCGGAAAGGCTTTGTATGCCAAGGGATTCGGTGTTCGGGATACCAGCAAGGGCGACGGCCAGGGCAATAAGGTGGACGCCGACACCGTCTTTCAGTTGGCCTCGATATCTAAGCCGGTCGGTGCGACCGTGGTGGCGCACGAAGTCAGCGACAACGTGGTGTCCTGGGACACCCCGGTGGTGTCCAGGCTGCCCTGGTTCGCCCTGAAAGATCCCTATGTCACGAGCCATCTGACCCTCGCCGACCTGTATGCGCACCGCTCCGGACTGCCCGACCATGCCGGTGACAAGCTGGAGGACCTCGGCTACGACGGTCGGCAGTCGCTCGAGCGGCTGAAGTACCTGCCGCTGGCGCCCTTTCGGATCAGCTACGCCTACAACAACTTCGGCGTGACCGCCGCCGCCGACGCGGTCGCGGCCGCGGCCGGCAAACCGTGGGAAGACCTGTCCGAAGAGGTTCTGTACCGCCCGCTGGGGATGACGTCCACGAGTTCGCGGTTCGCCGACTTCACCGCCCGGCCCAACCACGCGGTCAACCACGTCAAGGTGGGAGACAAGTGGGAGCCGCGCTTCCAGCGGGACCCGGACGACCAGACGCCCGCGGGCGGGGCGAGCTCGTCGGTGAACGACATGGCGCGCTGGCTGATCATGTTGCTGGGCAACGGAACCTACAACGGTCAGCGCATCGCGTCGCCCGAAGCCCTGCTGCCCGCCAACACCGCCGAAGTCATCTCGGTGCCCGCGACGACGCCGAAGGGTCGTCCCGGCACCTACGGTTACGGGTTCAACGTGTCTGTCAGTTCGTCGGGCCGCACCGAGTACAGCCATTCCGGCGCTTTCTCATTGGGCGCGGCAACGAACTTCGTGGTGATGCCGTCCGAGGATCTGGGCATCATCGCGCTGACGAACGCCGCGCCCATCGGAGTGCCGGAGACGCTGACCGCCGAGTTCATGGATCTGTTGCAGTACGGCCAAATTCGTGAGGACTGGGCGACACTGTACAACAAGGCGATCGCCCCGATGAACAACCCGCTCGGCTCGCTCGTCGGCCAGCAACCACCCGCCACCCCCGCGCCGTCCCGGCCGCTTCGCGACTACGTCGGCGTGTACGCCAGTGAGTATTGGGGCCCGGCAGTCGTCACCGAACGCGAGGGCGCGCTGCTGCTGACGATGGGACCCAAAAACCAGACATTCACCCTGACGCACTGGGACGGCGATACCTTCACCTTCCCGGTGACGAGCGAAAATGCTCCTTCTGGAACGGTTTCCAAAGCGACCTTCGCGGGCGGCACGCTGAACCTGGAGTACTTCGACTCGGAGAAACTGGGAACCTTCACCCGATGATTCGCGGCCTGACCGACGCCGAGGTGGCCCAACGGGTCGCCGCCGGCAACAGCAACGCCGTACGGGAACGTGCCACGCGCAGTGTCGCCCAGATCGTGCGAGCCAACGTCTTCACCCGGATCAACGCGATCCTGGGCGTGCTGCTGCTGATCGTGCTGGCAACGGGCTCGGTGATCAACGGGATGTTCGGCTTGCTCATCATCGCCAACAGCGTCATCGGCATGGTCCAGGAGATCCGGGCCAAGCAGACACTGGATAGGCTGGCGATCGTCGGCCAGGCTAAACCTATGGTGCGCAGGCAATCCGGGACGCGGATGCTGCCACCGGGCGAGGTGGTGCTCGACGACATCATCGAACTCGGCCCCGGCGACCAGGTCTTCGTCGACGGAGAGATCGTGGAGGAGGCCAACCTCGAAATCGACGAATCGCTGTTGACCGGTGAGGCTGACTCGATCACGAAGGGAGCCGGCGACGCGGTGATGTCGGGCAGTTTCGTCGTCGCCGGTGCCGGCGCCTATCGTGCCACCAGGGTCGGGCCAGAGGCCTATGCCGCGAAGCTGGCCGAGGAGGCCAGCAAGTTCACCCTGGTGAAATCGGAGCTGCGCAACGGCATCAACCGAATCCTGCAGTTCATCACCTACCTGCTGGTGCCGGCCGGCCTGCTGACGATCTATACGCAGTTGTTCACCACGCACGCCGGGTGGCGGCAGTCGGTGCTGCGGATGGTGGGCGCGCTGGTGCCGATGGTGCCCGAGGGTCTGGTCCTGATGACGTCGATCGCTTTCGCCGTCGGGGTGGTCAGGCTCGGTCAACGTCGCTGCCTGGTACAGGAATTGCCGGCCATCGAGGGACTGGCCCGGGTCGACATGGTATGCGCCGACAAGACCGGCACCCTGACCGAAAACGGTATGCGCGTCGCAGACGTCGAGGAAATGGCCGCCCAGCCGGAGACGGTCGCCGATGTGCTGGCCTCGTTGGCCACCGCCGACCCACGGCCCAACGCCAGCATGCAAGCTATCGCCGAGGCGTACCGGGAGCCAACGGGCTGGATCGCCACGGCCACTGCGCCTTTCAAGTCGGCCACCAAATGGAGCGGGGTGTCCTATCGCGACCACGGCAACTGGGTGATCGGGGCGCCCGATGTGCTGCTCGACCCGTCGTCGCCTGCCGCCGCGCAGGCCGAACGAGTCGGCGCTCGGGGATTGCGGGTCTTGCTGCTGGGTGCCGGCGATGTCGCCGTGGACCACCCGGACGCGCCGGGCCGGGTCACCCCCGTCGCGCTGGTGGTGCTGGAACAGAAGGTGCGGCCCGACGCTCGCGAAACATTGGATTATTTTGCCGCGGAGGGTGTATCGCTCAAGGTGATCTCCGGTGACAACGCCGTGTCGGTTGGCGCGGTCGCCGACCAACTCGGGCTGCATGGGGAGACAATGGACGCGCGCCAACTCCCCACGGCGCCAGCCGAATTGGCCGATGCTCTGGAAAGCTACACCACCTTCGGCCGGGTGCGGCCCGATCAGAAGCGTGCCATCGTACACGCGCTGCAGTCACACGGACACACCGTCGCGATGACCGGAGACGGCGTCAACGATGTGCTGGCCCTCAAGGACGCCGATATCGGCGTCGCGATGGGCGCCGGCAGCCCCGCGTCGCGTGCGGTGGCGCAAATCGTGCTGCTGGACAACAGGTTTTCCACGCTGCCGTATGTCGTCGGGGAAGGCCGGCGGGTGATCGGCAACATCGAGCGGGTCGCGAACCTGTTTCTGACCAAGACCGTGTACTCGGTGCTGCTGGCGCTGCTGGTGGGTTCCGAGTGCCTGCTTTCCAAAGTGGTTAAGGCAGACCCGTTGCTGTATCCGTTTCAGCCCATTCATGTCACCATCGCGGCGTGGTTCACCATCGGCATCCCCTCGTTCATCCTGTCGCTGGCACCCAACAACGAACGCGCCCACCCCGGCTTCGTGCGGCGGGTGCTGACGTCGGCGCTGCCCGCCGGGCTGATCGTCGGGGTGGCCACGTTCGTCTCCTACCTGGTGGCTTACCACGGCCGGCATGCCACGTTCCAGCAACAGGAGCAAGCCTCGACCGCGGCGCTGATCACGTTGCTGACCACAGCGCTGTGGGTGCTGGCCGTGGTGGCGCGTCCTTACCAGTGGTGGCGGCTGGGGCTGGTCATCGCCTCCGGACTGGCCTACGTGGCGATCTTCAGCATCCCGCTGACTCGGCGGGAGTTCCTGCTCGACCCGTCCAACCTGGTGGTGACGTCGACCGCGCTGGGGATCGGCGTGCTGGGCGCCGCGGCGATCGAGGCTACGTGGTGGATTCGCGGCGCCGCGCTGGGCGTGCGGCCGCGGTTATGGCGTTAGCTTTCGCAAGCCCGCTTCTTCGAGAAAGTAGGATTTCCCCGGGGAAAGGACGCATGCATGGGAATCCTGGACAAGGCGAAGGATCTGTTGGCGCAGAACGCCGACAAGGTCGAGACGGCCATCGATAAGGCCGGCGAGTTCGTCGACGACAAGACGGAGGGCAGGTACTCCGACACCATCCACAAGGTGCAGGAACAAGCCAAGAAGGTGGCGGACTCCGCTGCCGCGGGCGAGGACCAGCAGAACTGAGCCATGGCGAAACTGTCTGGATCCATCGACGTACCGCTGGCTCCCGAGGTTGCCTGGAAGCACGCCTCGGACCTGTCGCGGTACAAGGAGTGGCTGACCATCCACCGCGTGTGGCGCAGCAAGTTGCCCGACGACATCGAGAAGGGCACGGTCGTCGAGTCCATCGTCGAGGTCAAGGGCATGTACAACCGGATCAAGTGGACGGTTGTGCGCCACAAGCCGCCGGAGGGCATGACGCTCAACGGCGATGGCGTTGGTGGTGTCAAGGTCAAGCTGATGGCCAAAATTCAGCCTGCGGGGGAGGGCTCCACCGTCGGCTTCGACGTGCAGCTCGGTGGTCCGGCGCTGTTCGGGCCAATCGGGATGATCGTGGCCGCCGCGCTGCGCAGCGACATCAACCAATCGCTGCAGAACTTCCTCACGGTGTTCACCAGGCCCGACCCGAGCACGAACGGAGACGGTGGCCTCCACCACTGACCGCCTGGGCGCGAGCGTCACGCTCGGGTGGCTTTCGCCGACCGGCGCAACGCTAGCGTGACGCTGGCCGGTGTCCGAGTCGGCTAATCTCGCAATCATGACTCGCCGGCTGCGCCCAGGTTGGCTGGTGGCCTTTTTCGCCCTGGTGATTTCGGCCAGCGCGTGGCTGCCATGGCTGACGACGGCGGTCAACGGCGGGGGCTGGGCCAACGCGATCGGCGGCACCCACGGCAACCTGGAACTACCGCGAGGGTTCGGCGCCGGCCAGCTCATTGTTTTGCTGGCCTCGACGCTGCTGGTGGCCGGGGCGATGGTGGGCCGCGGGCTCTCGGTGAGGCTGGCTTCTGTTGCGGCGCTGATTATTTCGCTAGGGATCGTGGCGCTCACCGTGTGGTACTACAAGCTCAACGTCACCCCGCCGGTGTCGGCTCAATACGGGCTGTACGTCGGCGCGGTCGCTGCGGTCTGCGCGGTGGTCTGCTCGGTTGCGGCTCTGATCACCGCACTGGTTTCCAAGCGCTGAGCGCTCGGGGCGATGGGAAGTCGTGCTTGCCCGACGCGCTGCTGCCCTCCGGCTCATTGACCCCGAACACGAAGGGCGCGAACACGACTTCGCGGCCATCCGGGTCGCGATAGGTGATCGCACCCGTGGCCGCCCAGTACGGGTCTTGCTGCCCGGGTTCGACGGCCGCGGCCCGCAGGCGTGCGATCGCAGCCTCCTGTGCGTGCTGGTCAGGAAAGTACAGGCACAGCTGTTCGTGCCGGTCCGCCGCGACGGGCTCGACCGACTCGACAATCTCCAGCGTCAGGTTCCAGCTGGGCAGGCCGAATATCGCGCCATTGCTGCCGTGGCTGCCCTCGAACGTCTCGTAGAGCGGCAGCCCCACCAGATCGCGATAGAACCGCACGGTTTCCTCGAAGTTCGACGAGCGCCGCGCGAAACGGATCGCGCCGATCGACGCCAGCTGCGCGGGCCAGTGCGTCGTCCGGCGATGGTGATGCTTTTCGGCCCCCATCACAAGCCCACGGCGCTTGCCGCCGACTCGGCGGTGTCCCAGCGCCGCAGCTGAGCGCCGGGCGCCCACGTCGAATGCGTTCCACTGGAAATGCGTTCCGGCAATTGAAGTTTGCACACCGGCCCGTCGGCGATCCGGGCGGCGTCGAATACCACGCAGTACGAGGCGTCGGCGTTCATGTCGGTGGTGAGGGTGACCAGGTAGCCGTCGTCTTCACCGTTGGCACCCACCCGTGGTGCCATCGCGGTCTCGCTTCCGTAGACGCCCTCGCCGAAGGAGAATCCTTGCTGGCTTCCGGTGAGCAGATCGTGTTTGACCAATCCGTCGAACAGGAACCAGCCGGGCTTGCCGGTGGCGGCGTAGGTGTAGCGGTAGTTGCGGGTCGCGTAGTCGGCGTTGATCATCCCGAACTCCGTGATCGACTCGCTCAGTTGCTCTTCGTTGACCGCGCCGGTGACCAGGTTGAACCGCCACCGGTGCAGCCGGGTTTGCAGGCGGTCCAGCGCCAGGAAGCGAAACAGCTTCTCCCACTTGGTTCCACCGCTGTCCAGCGGCTGAGGATCACCCTCGAAGAAACCGTCGAGCACGATCTCGTCGCCGTACTCGTAGGCGTTGACGAAGTGCAGCACGAACGTCGGGTCCGCCTCGAACCAGCGGATGTGGTCGGTACTGCCGCGGCGCGGGAGCACCGCGAAGCGCGACGGGATGTCAGGGTCGAACCGCGGTAGGTGCACATCGTGCTCGAGCAGCCTGGGATCCCAGAACAACGGGAAATCGTTGAGGATGACGTAATTTTCGGTGAACGCCATGTCGTGCGGCAGCCGCGGCCCGGGCAGCGGGACGTCGACGTAGTGCGCCAGGTCGTTGTTCTCGTCGACGACGCCGTAACGCATGTACGGCTCTTGCTTGCTGTAGTTGAAGAACAGCAGCTCGCCGGTCTTGGTGTCGACTTTCGGATGCGCGGACACGCCCCAGTCGACCGGGAAGCGTCCGTTCCACGTTTCCTTGCCGAGCGTGGTCGCCGAGTACGGGTGGATGCGGTACAGATCGCCGCACTGGTAGAAGCTGGTCAGCGCGATACCCCGGTGGACGATGACGTCGGTGCTCGACGCGTCCTTCATCAGGGTGCGAGCGCCCCAGCCTTCTTCCCGCTGGGCCAATTGCACCGGTTCGGCCAGACCCGGCCACAGCGGCCCGCCGGCCTCGTTCTCCGCCAGGAAGCCGTCGGTGCGGACAAAACGATTGCGGTAGAACGCCTTTCCGTCACGGAAGCCGACGACGTGCAGCATGCCGTCGCCGTCGAAGGGGTGATAGGTCTTGAACGCCGGGTGCAGCGGGTTCTCGCTGTTGCGCAGGTAGATGCCGTCCAGGTCGCGCGGGATCTCTCCCTCCACCGCGGTGAGGTCGTCGGCGTCCCACTCGGTGGTCTGCGGGCGCCACGGACCGGTCCGGTACGGATGGTCATCGTCCTCGGGCAGCGTGGACAGGAACTTGCCGACGATTGCCACGTCCTTCTGAAAGTCCATCTCACGCACCTCTTGTCGAGCTCACAACGAAACTGACCGTCGTGGCGGTGCTACCGCCGAAATTCAGCGTGCCGAAGGATTCGGCACCCTCGACCTGATACTCGCCCGCCGCGTCGCTGACCTGCTTGGCCGCGTCCAGCAGCATGCGCACACCGGAGGCCCCGACCGGGTGCCCGCCGCCGATCAGCCCCCCGCTGGGGTTGATCGGCAGCCGCCCGCCGATCTCGATCTCGCCGTTTTCGATCGCCTTCCAGGACTCGCCCGGGCCGGTCAGTCCGATGTGGTCGATCGCGAGGTACTCGCTGGGAGTAAAGCAGTCATGTACCTCGAATCCGTCCAGATCGTCGAGG
Source organism: uncultured Actinomycetota bacterium (assembly GCA_963785625.1). Taxonomy (GTDB): domain Bacteria; phylum Actinomycetota; class Actinomycetes; order Mycobacteriales; family Mycobacteriaceae; genus Mycobacterium. Next base: position 423,736 of record CAWAWC010000009.1, read on the forward strand.
GTCAACTGGGCGCGGCGCAAGGCGTCGAGCACTACGGCCCGCACATGCGGTAGCACGTAAGGGGCCAGATCTCCTTGGGCCGCGCGGTCCAGCTTCTGCCGCAGCCCCAGTCCGACGGTGCGATGTCCCCAGCCGTCGATGCGGCCGATCGGGCGCGCGTCGGGATGCTCTCGCAGATAGGCGTCGCTGACGAGAATCACCCCCGCGCCGCCGTCGGTCATCTGGCTGCAGTCGAGCCGCCGCAGCCGGCCCTCGGTGACCGGGTTGGTGGCGTCGTCATCCGTGATGGGGTCGGGGATGGTCCACGCGCGCGTCTGGGCGTTCGGGTTACGCCGCGCGTTGGCGAAGTTGAGCTGCGCGATGGCGCGCAGGTGCGCGTCCTCAAGGCCGTAGCGCCGCTCGTACTCCTCCGCGACTTGGGCGAACATCGACGGCCACAGGTAGCGCGCGTCGGCCCCCTCGTGACCCGTCCATGCCGCCGCGCCCAGATGCTTAGCCGCGGTGTCACCGGGCACCGTCTTCTCCAGTTCGATGCCCACGACGAGCGCGGTATCGTAGGCGCCCGACCGCAGATCGGCTATCGCGGCAAGCGCCGCCACGCTGCCTGAGGCGCACGCTGCTTCATGCCGTGTGGCCGGGGTGTCCCACAGACGGTCGCACACCGTGGCCGGCATCGCGCCCAGGTGGCCCTGGCCGGCGAACATCTCCCCGAACGCATTGGCGACGTGGACAACTCCGATGTCGTCGGCGTTCACCTTTCCCGCGGCGAGCGTGCCGTCGACGATCTCGGCGGTCAGCGCGGCGAAATCGCGGCCCTCTCTGGTGAGGTTGCGGGCGAAATCGCTCTGATAGCCGCCAAGAATCCACACACCTGTCGAGCGATCCATACGCCGACGGTACTCCTGGATGTTTCCCGGTTCGGCGAGAAGGCGGCCCCGTGGGCTCTCGGGCTGAACCGACGGGACCTAGGCGAGCACGTAGGCCGGCCCACGCGCGCACCTCTCATGCATCATTACCGCCCGCGAGGGTAGGCAAACATACGGACTTAGCCGTCACGTCAGCGCCGAGAAATCGCGTGCCCCGGTTGCGTAATCCCGGAAAGCTCCTGCTCCGCGTGGCCTTGTCGGGGTCAGACGGCGCCTTCGACGAGGCCGGTCGGCTCGGTTTCGCCCGACATGGTCGGAAGACCGTGCAGATCGGCGAGGTCGATGGCCGCCAAGTCGATTCCCTTCGTCTCGCGAGCGGCCACGGCGGCCACCGCGCTCACCGCTGCGGTGGCCGCCAGGTACCAGGCAATGGGGACCGCGGACTTATAGATCTCGAGCAGGCGGACCGCAATGATCGGTGCCAGCGAACCGGCCACGATCGCGGTGACCTGGTAGCCGAACGACACGCCCGAATACCGCATGCGGGTGGGGAACATCTCCGCCATGGCCGCCGGTTGGACCGCGTACATGAGACCGTGAAACACCAGGCCGATGACGATCGCCGACATGATGAGCGCGTCGCGGCCGCTGTTCATCATGGGGAAGGCGAAGAACCCCCAGGTGCATGCGCTGACGGCACCGATGAAATAGATTGGCCGCCTGCCGAATCGGTCACTCAGACGCCCGGCTAGCGGGATGACCGCGAAGTGCACGGCGTGCGCGGCCAGGAGCCACCACAGGATGACCTTGGTGTCGGCGTGCACCTGCACTTTGAGGTACGTGATGGAGAAGGTGACCACCAGGTAGTACATGGTGTTCTCGCCGAGCCGCAAGCCCATGGCGGTGAAAATGCCGCGCGGATAACGCTTTAACACCTCGAATGCACCTATCCGGCTGGTGGTCAGCTGTTCGGCTTGTCGTTGCGCATCGACGAAGATCGGTGCGTCGGTGACCTTGGTGCGGATGTAGTAGCCGATCAGTACGACGACAGCGGACAGCCAGAACGCGACGCGCCAGCCCCAGCTGAGGAATGCGGAGCCGGAGAGCGTGGACGTGAGAACCAGCAGAACGGCCGTGGCCAGCATGTTTCCGCCGGGCACGCCGGCCTGCGGCCAGCTGGCCCAGAAACCGCGGCTGGCATTCGGGCTGTGCTCTGCGACGAGCAGAACGGCGCCGCCCCATTCGCCGCCGACGGCGAAGCCCTGCATGAAGCGCAACGCCACCAGCAGTGCCGGGGCCCAGTACCCGATCTGGGCGAACGCGGGAAGGCAACCCATCAGGAACGTGGCGACGCCCACTAGCAACAGGCTGAGCTGCAGCAGTCTCTTGCGCCCGTGCCGGTCCCCGAGGTGGCCGAAGACCAGGCCGCCGAGCGGGCGGGCGGCGAAGCCGACGGCGTAGGTCACGAAGGCGGCGAGGATCGCGTCGAGTTCGTTGGCGCCCCGGGGGAAGAACACCTTGCTGAACACCAAGGTGGCCGCGGTGCCGTAAAGGAAGAACTCATACCATTCCACGACGGTGCCCGCCATGGACGCGGCGACCACTCGGCGAAGATAGGCTGTAGTGCCAAAAACTCTGCCCTGCATGCCATTACGCGCACCCACCGGTTGCCCTCCTTGGCGGACTGCCCACCCTGAGGAGTTGACCGGGGGCCTCGATCAGCTTCTCCGAGGTCACCGGGCGATGGTGAGCTGGCGGATGGCAGCGTACCTGGCCGGACGACTCACTGCAGGCCGTCTATGGATCACAGGTAGGCCGACGAACGAGTCCTTGCCGCGACCGCGGCTGAGGAAACGCCCGCCTCGTCGCGCTGATGTGATCTGATCGCTCAGCAAACGCAAGTTATTCGTTTATGCGGATCGTCGCACTTGCGCACCATGGCACCCGATCCCACCGTCAGCAACACGCTCTGCGGTCAGGGGTAGTCGGTTGCCGGGGCCACCTGACACGAAGCCTTCAGCGACTGGGCCGGGGTGAGGCCGGCACGTCGAGTGATCGCATAAAAAATGGCTGTTTCGCCAAACGGACCAGGTGAGCAGCGCATTTTCGGTGCTGCGGCCGGGAGCTGTTGCCGCGTCGCTGCGCGCGCTTGCGTCAATACCGATGGATTGCGACACGGTCACAGATGCATACCTATCAGCAAATCAGGGGTCACAGCAGCCACGCTAATCACTATCGTCACATGAGCGAACTGCGGGCGTCAATGCCGCGTCGGTGCCCTCGAAAGGTGTTACATGTCGGCGATTTTTCGAAGCGTGTCACTATCGGTGGCGTCGGCGGCCGCGATCGGCCTCGTCGTCGCGATAGGTCCCGCTCCGTCGGCGAACGCCACGCCGTGCAGCGCACCCGAGGCGAACGTGGACCCGCCTGCGGCGCCGCCTGCGATGCCCGCACCGCAGCCAGTGGTGCAACCACCGACCGGTCGCCGGCCGTCGCACACCAACGACCAGGCGCCGCTGCCCAAGCTGGGTCCGCTGATCTCGTCCTTCCTGAAACCGACCACCCCGGGTCCGCGGTACGCCGCCCCGATTCAACCGCAAGCGGGGGTGGTACCGCCGGGGCCGAATCCTCCGACCCCGGGCATCGCGCAGTCACCGAATGCCGCGCAGTTGAGCCCGAACGGCGCTGCGGTCCCGCCGCAGCCGGCACCGCAGCCGGCGCCGCAGCCGGCGCCACCGCCACCGGCGTCGATCGCAGGGGCGCCGACGTCGCTGGTCGACTGGGTGACCGGGCTAAACGGCCCCAACAAGACCCTTGAGCGTTTCGGCATCTCCGGCACCGACCTCGGGATCGCCTGGGACAATGGCGATCCCGTCAACCATCAGGTCTTGATGGCCTTCGGCGACACCTTCGGATACTGCAAGGTGCACGGCGAACAATGGCGATACAACACCCTGTTTCGCAGTACGGACCATGATCTGTCGCACGGGATCCACGTTGCGGACGGCGTGCCGAACGACAGGTACTCGGGCTCACCGGTGTGGACAACCGGCCTTTCAAAGCAGGTCGTCAATACCATCCATCGGGCCCCGCACGAGACGGGAATCATTCCGACCGCTGCCATCTCGCTCGGCAGGACCCAGTACATGAGCTTCATGTCCATCCGCGAGTGGGGCCGCGATGGCGAGTGGAGCACGAACTATTCGGCGATCGCCAGGTCGCTCGACAATGGCCAGAACTGGGGTGTCTTCCCGGGCACCATCCGCACGGCGTCGGCGGATGCCGTCACGGGAGCCGGGTTCACTCCGGGCAACGAGAACTTCCAAATGGGTGCCTTCATGAAGGGCAACGACGGTTACCTCTACCAGTTCGGCACCCCATCCGGACGCGGTGGTGCGGCCTTTCTTTCGCGAGTTCAGCCGAATCAATTGCCTGATCTGACCAAATACCAATACTGGAACGGCGACAACGGTGGACGCTGGGTTCCCGGCAATCCGGGCGCGGCGACGCCACTCTGGCCCGGTCCGGTCGGCGAAATGTCGGCCCAGTACAACAGCTATCTCAAGCAATACCTCGTGCTTTACACCAACGGCGGCAGCAACGACGTCGTGGCACGGACCGCCCCGTCTCCGCAAGGACCATGGAGTCCGGAGCAACCGCTGGTGTCGGCGTTCTCGATGCCCGGTGGCATCTATGCGCCGATGATCCATCCCTGGTCGTCGGGCAGAGATCTGTACTTCAACCTGTCGCTGTGGTCCGCGTACGACGTGATGTTGATGCATACCGTGCTGCCTTAGGTCAACGGGTCGGTGCCGGGAGCCCCGGCAACGACGCAGTGAGGCCCTCCCGGATTCCGCGATCAATCTCATCCATCAGAGCCGGGCTGCCGGCTGGAGCCGTCTCGCGGCAGTTGCACCCGAGCGTGCCGAAGGGGCCAGAGTCGATACCGTTTTCGTTCGGGTCGGCGCGGGCCGGTGCTGCTCCCGCAACAAAAAGGCCGAGAGCTATGGCGGCGCTGAACAATGCTCTTTTGATCACGGCGGTTGTTGCGCTCAACGCTGCAGTCACGTCCATACCGGCTGAGACGCTGCGAGCGGAGTGTTTGGTTCCGTGGTATCGCAATACACGGTGCGGCCACGCCCACCGACTGACACGGCGTGGAGTGTCGTCGTCGTGGTAGTCAACGCACTCATCGAGGCCCGCAGGCCAGCTTCAGTTTCGCGGAGTTCGCCACTGTGAGTGTGATCAACGAGCTGTTCCGGGCAGTGCTTTTTCCCGGCTTTCGCTATTGTTCATCTTTCTGCCGCTTTGGACCCGCAAACTGACGGCCTCCTCGACGCCGAAAAGAAAGGAAGCGCACTCACATGCCCTCACCTCGCTGGATGGCCAGACTGGCCATTCCCATCGTGGCCGGCGCCGCCTTTGTCGCGAACGCGGCGATTGCGACTGCCGATCCCGCTGATGACGCTTACCTCGCTCAACTGCGCGCTGTCGGCTTCAATTGGCCGCCGGACCACGACGCCGCCCTCACCGGGATGGGGCGCCTCATCTGCGACGATCTCGGGTGGGGTTGGACGTATGACCAGATCGCCCAGCACATCCACGCCACCTTGGACCCGCGGGACGTGACGTTCGGACAGGTCACATCCATGGTGGGCATCGCACATTCGACCTATTGCCCCAACCAGAGGTGCTGGGCCCCCCACTGCTGAGTGGTACAACGGATCTGTCTCGGTTGATTCTTCAAGCCCAGCGCGCTTCCTGCGTTTTTGCGTGCGCGTCCAGATCGCCTGTTTCGGCCATGCGACCGCCCCCCGCCGCCGACGGGGTCTGGCCGGGGGGGTGTTGGGTTGCTTGGATCCGTGATGGTTGACTGACCATGCCCAGCCGGATGCCATCGAGCAGCACGAAGCCGAGGAAGCCGAGAAGCTCGCCGCAGAGATCGAACGGCGAAGGGGCGAGCCGGTTTACTGCCAGAGTTGGCAGTTGCCAAAAGGGTTGGCTGTGTCGTTCCAGAGCTTCCCGACGACGGGTCAGCGACTCTTCACGGTCGACCCCACGGACATGATCACTCTGAGGTCGAGGCATAACGGCCACGAGGTCGTGACCCGGTGACCGACCGCAGCTTCAGGTAGCTGGTGATGTGTCGGCGGCGGTGAGATCGTCGATGTGCTTCTTGTAGGCCTGCCGGTGTCGCCAAGCTGCGCCCATCCCGGCGAGCATCTGTGGGGGCATGACCTCAATAGGGATGACGAGATCCTCATCGGCGGGCCAATCGGACAGTAGCTGCGGGTGATATCCCTCGGGGTAGTAGTCCGCAGGCGGCACTTCCTGCTCCCGGACGAACGGCTCCTGGATGTCGACGCGCTTGTTCGTGGGCACGGGCACCACAAGCTGGCCGGTGTCGAAGTCGAACTGGGGTGCCCGGACGTTCGGGTAGTCGGGTAGGACACCCTCGCGGACCCAGATGTCGTCCTTGGTCACGTTGACGACCACCCCGTCGGGCGCACCGAGGTGAAACGGCCCCTTCCAATGGTGGCGGATCTCGACCGTGGTCTCCTCGTTCAGGTATGGATCGAAGGGCATGTGGGTGGTCATAAATAATCGCGGATTCGCCCTCTTGGCCACATAGCCAGCGGCGTAGGCCGGGGTGTGGTGAGTGTCAACGGTGTAGCGGCCCAAGAACGGCGGCACGCCCTGCACCCCGGAACTGATCGCGCACATCTCGGCCTGCGTCTCAGTGATGTAAACGTCGGCCCCGGAGGCATAGTCGGCGTCGAGGAGCGACGGGCGACCGTCACCCGTCCAGACCATGCTGAGCCCGTTCCAGTCGAGGCGGTAGGCCGACGCGCCGTCCTTGGCGTGTGAACGCTGCCAGTGGATGACCCGGACCCCGTTCTCGTCGTAGACGACGCCGCCGTTGTCGCGGAAGTCGAACTCCGTCACCTCGATTGTGTGGCCTTGGCCGACCGGGAAGACCGCGAACGCATCGAGATGCCAGGCCAGCATCTGTTTCATGCCCTCGACCATGTGCGCGGTGCCGAATTGGGGCGTGCGACCCGACGGGCCGAACACGCGCAGCGGCTTATGCCAGCGGCCAGCCCAGCCGCCGAACATGTAAAGGTAAGGCAGAGCGCCGAAGTGGTCGATGTGCAGGTGGGTGATGAAGATTTTGTCCAGTTGGTTCATCGCCAGACCGGCGGCGTTGTAGTTGGCGATTGACCCCTCGCCGAGGTCGAACACGAAATTGTCGCCATTGCCCAGCTCGACGAAGATCGAGGTGTTCATCTGTCCCGGACGAATCATGGGGGCTGTGCCCATGAAGGTGATCCGCATCTCGTCGGGACCTACCTGTTCAGTGCGCGGGAACCAGTTCGCCGCACTCGCCAGCCCCGGGGTTGGGTTGATGCCCTCGAACAGCAACCCTTCTTTCCACCGCCCCAACGGGACGCCCTCGGTCAAGACCCGCTGGAGAGTCTCGGGGGGACTCGGCTCACGGTGATCAGGCATCGGTTCCGCTTCGTTGGGTGAATCCGCCATCAGACAAGCCTGGACCGTCCTCGACAATCAACACCACCGTCCTCGCCGATGCTATGCCCCTACGCCATCGATACGCCATACCTGAGCGGCGACGAGCGCGCCCAACAGCGTCCAGCCGGAGGACAGTCCCGAGCCATGGTGGACCTCCAAGCCAAGTGACGTTCACCGTCGAGCCCGGCCCCCAGCGCCGGTGCCCCTGACAAGCTGGTGAGTGCAGCAGGTCTTAAAGTCTGACGGCATGCCGCGCCGCAAGCAGGTCTACAAGATCACCTACCCCAACGGAAAGATCTATGTGGGGATGGACCTAACGGGCACGGCGCTATACATGGGCAGCCCGAGCGCCTATGAGCAGATCGTCGCGGACCTCGACCTCGAACCCGACCGATTCGAGTTGACGCTGCGCAAGGAAATCCTGTGGGAATCCGAAACGGCCACCGACGCCGAGGTTCGTGCGACGGAATTGAAGCTGATCCGAGAAACCGGGGCTAACGATCCCGCGATCGGCTACAACAAGTTGCCGCGTTATCGCCCGGACAGCGGCGTCGATTCGGCATAGGCGATCACGACGCCGAGGGTTGATCGACCCGTAGTCGCGTGCCATAAGGTCCGCACGGGATGCGGGTGATCCTGCAGGACATCGCCCAGCGGACGCTTAGGCCCCTTTGAGTGAGAAGTATTGTTACGGCCAGCAGTTCCCAAGGATGCGGCAATGTGAGTGGAGCGGCAACAGAAATGGCAGATGACACCAGTTCGTTGAGCGTCCTCAGACACCCCTTTTGCTGGCTCGTGATAGGTCTGGCTGGCGCTGTTGGCTCGGTGTGGGGGAAGCGCCTAGGCGAGGACCGTCCACTTCTGGGTTATATCGTTTTCATCCTCGGCCTAGTGCTTATCGCGATCGGTCACGGCTGGGCCATCAACTGGGCGTACGTTCGTTTTGCCGGTCGTCATCGGCATCATCACCGGAGCGCGTAACGCAACTAGCACGGACACCGTGCGGACCGTGTTGCATGCCGGAGCAGAAGGCCACGCTGGCGATCCTCTTCGACCGGGAGCCGCCTGCGAGGGCCGGAAGGGCTGGGTCGGCAAAGACCCCGACCCACGCCCAAGCGGCGGCAGCGACCCTGACCTGCGGGAACCGGATGGTACAACAGATCGTCAGAGGCTTCCGGTGGTCTTAAAAAATGCCCTCTGACCTGTGCAAATGCCCTGTGCCCCCGGCAGGATTCGAACCTGCGACACCGGCTTTAGGAGAGCCGTGCTCTATCCCCTGAGCTACGAGGGCGGACGGGGCTGAGCTTACCGGCCGCCGGATAGCAGGACCGACTCAGCGCAACTCGGCGATCACCTTCGCGAAGTTGTCGAGGTGGTTGTCCTGGACGGTGAAGAACGTGACGCCGTATGTGTCGCGGTACTCCAACAGGGTGTCGGCCATCTCCCGGGGGGATCCGGTGAGCACCGAGTGCATGGCCAGGATCTCGTCGTCGGACAACCCCGGTGAGTAGTGACGCGTCATCGCCAAGTTGGGCATGGTCTCGCCGTCGGCCGGTACGGCCGTGATCGCCAGGTTCAGTTCGAGCTGATCGAACCGATCTCCCGCAGCGTCGCGGACGAACTCGACGCGTTCGGTCAAGGGGTCGTCGGCCTCACGAACTTTGGCGCCGGTCAGCCCGACGATGTCGGCGTATCGGGCGGCCAGCGTCAGCACCCGGTCGCCATTGCCGGCGATCAGGATCGGCGCCGTGGGGTGGTGCTCTTTTAAGTAAGTCGTCATGTGCCTCGAGGTAGTCGACCCGCGCCCCCGCGCTGGGGTACGGCAACTCGGCGGCTTCGAATTCTTCCCGGACATACCCGGTGCCCAGTCCGATCTCGAGGCGCCCGTCACTGAGCAGGTCCAGTGCTTCCAGGTCCCGGCTCAACAGGGCCGGCTTGTAGAACGCCGCATTGAGCACGAACATGCTCAGCTTCATCCGGGTGGTGACCATCGCTACCGCGGTGAGCGTCGGAAACGGTGCCGCCGCGCCCAGATGATCGGGCACGCAGAGAACGTCGAAACCGAGATCCTCGGCTCGCTTCACCTTCTCCTGCAGCGCCTCGCGAGACTTGATGAAGCGCATGCTCAGCCCGAATCGAAACTCCTTGGCCACCAACAACCTCCGTTCAAGGGACATTTACCAACAACGAGCCGCGTCCGCCAAGCCCCGGACCAAAGCGCTGGTGACCGGCGACAAGCCGTCATCCCCCGGAAGCGGACTCCGCGGGCTGAGGCCCCGGACTCGAACCGACAGCTCCAGCTGTGCACCGCCGTCGCGCACCCGGTTGACCGGGTTTCGCGGATGCAGGCCGCGTAGTTCGGGTGGGATGTCCTCGAGGTCGGTGACGACCTGGTAGCCGGTCAAGTGGATGTGCCGGGCGAGGTGAGCGGCCAGTGCACGGTTGCGACCCCCGGCCAACAACTGTGTGGCGCGGCCGATGCGGCCGTAGCCGTGCAGCGACACGGCGACGTCGACATGGTCGAGGAATTCGGCAAGCCGGGGCGACTCGGTCGGGTCGAATTTGGCCGACGGCAGGTGATGCGGGTACCGATGGGGATGCCGCACCACGTACACCGAAGCGCCGGCGGCCTTGGCGGCGCGTTCGGCGATCACGTCGGTCATCTCTTCCAGGCCGCCGCCATGGATGGCGAGAAAGCCGAAACGCGACCGCAGCCGGCTGACCTCGGTTACCCCCGGCTCGCGCAGCAACGCCGAAAGCGACTGCGGCGCAGGCCCGGACGATGACGGGGACTTCGGGCGCGGCCAGCGCGCGGGATCCCAGCGGCGCAAGAAGTCGATCCAGCGTTGCGGCAGCCCGTGATGCACGGCGGCATCGATGATCCTGGGCAGGTAGCCCGGCCGGGGCGGCCCCGGGGTCACCCGGTGGTCGATATAGACCCAGGCCGGCGACGGCCCGCGGTCCGTTTGCACGATCAGCCGGTCACGCCGGTACCGCACCGGCACCCCCTCGGCGCCATCCAGCGTCGCCAAGTCGTCGTCGGACACCTCCCACAGCACCCCGTGCACCTGCGTGCCGGCCAATGGCTCAACGGTGGCCACCCCGCGCTGGTTGATCAGCCAGTCATGATCGGACAGCACCGCCGGCCGCGGATCGACGGCATCGGGGCAGCGCAGCGCCATCTGTCTCACGCACAGGTTCGACCCATATGCGAAGTAAAGATGCCGGCCCGCCGGCATTCAGCCGGTCACCGTCAGCCAGATCAGCACCATGTTAAGCAGACTAATCATTATGGCGACCGTCCAGCCAGCAACCGTCGTGACCGGGTGATTGACATAGTTGCCCATGAGCGCGCGGCTGCCGGTCATCCGGACCAGCGGAAAAACCGCGAACGGTATCCCGAAGGACAGCACGACTTGGGAGAGCACCAACGTGCGGGTCGGGTCGAAACCGATGGCCAAGATGATCAGCGCGGGGCACAGGGTGATCAGGCGGCGCACCACCATGGGAATCGAACGGTGCAGCAACCCCTGCATGATCATGGCGCCGGCATAGGCGCCCACCGACGATGAGGCGAGGCCCGACGCGAGCAGTCCGATCGCGAACAGCAGCGCGATCGTCGCCCCCAGGGTCTCGTGGATCGCGGCGTAGGCACCCTCGATGGACGCGGCGACGTCGCGGTTTTGCAGGTTGATCGCGGCGACCAGCAGCATCGCGGCGTTCACCGTTCCGGCAACCGCCATAGCCAGCACGACGTCCACGCGGGTCACTCGGAGCAATCGGCGCCGATGGTGGCCCTCGTCGGGATGGCCGTGCCGGTCGAGCACCAGACCGGAGTGCAGATACACCGCGTGCGGCATCACGGTGGCGCCCAGGATGGCGGTGGCCAGGAGCACGGTTTCGGTGCCGCGGAATCGCGGCACCAGGCCGCTGAGGACGTCATTCGGCGGCGGCGTCTTGACGAAGAAACTCGCCGCGAAGCCGACAGCGATGACGAGCAGCAAGGCGGTGATGACGCGCTCGAAGAGGATCTGCCCGCGCCGGTCTTGGATCCCGAGCAACAGCAAGGACACCACTCCGGTGATGACCCCGCCGACCAGCAGCGGCAAACCGAACAGGATGCGCAACGCGATCGCCCCGCCGACGACTTCGGCCACATCGGTTGCTATCGCCACGAGTTCGGCCTGGGCCCAGTAGACCAGCCGACGCGGGCGGGTCATCTGCTTGCCGATCGCTTCAGGCAGGGAGCGTCCGGTTACCAGGCCGAGTTTCGCCGAGAGGTACTGCACCAGGCCCGCCAGCACGTTCGCGACCACGATGACCCACAGCAGCAGGTAGCCGTATTGCGCGCCGGCGCTGACATTGGCCGCGACGTTTCCCGGATCCACATAGGCGATCGCGGCCACGAACGCCGGACCGAGCAGATACCAGCTCCCCCTCAGCGAGGCCTGGGTGCCCTGCGCCAACGTTTCGACCCTCGATTCCTCCGACCGAATAAGAAATTGAGGTTAGCCGAACACTCGGCCGCACCGGTCGGCGCCCATGGCGGGGTGGCGAACCGTCACGGCGGCGGTCCGATCCAGTCCAACAGCAGGCACACAGGAGAACTTCGGCGAGCGTTAACCTGCTGCTGTTAGCTTCATAACCCCGGTAGATGGCTGGTTGGGCGCGATGCCGCTAGGACGGCGGCCCCGTTGATCTGTGTAGGTAGGGTTCCTTGAAGCTCAACCGATTTGGCACCGCGCTGAGCATCCTGGCCAGCGGCGCACTGATCTTGTCAGGGTGCGGCAGCGACAACAAAAACGCGGCTGGCCAGAGTTCAACGACGACCCCGCTGCCGGTGCCGGTCACGTGCGGGGGGAAGGCGACGCTGAAGGCCAGCGGGTCGACAGCCCAGGCCAACGCGATGACCCGCTTCGTAAAGGCGTTCGAACAGGCTTGCCCCGGTCAGACGTTGAATTACACGCCCAATGGTTCGGGCGCCGGAATTAGCGAATTCACGGGCAACCAAACGGATTTCGGTGGATCGGACGTACCACTGGACCCGAACGAACACGATGCGGCCCAGAAGCGCTGCGGCTCGCGAGCGTGGGACCTGCCGGTGGTGTTCGGCCCGATCGCGATCACTTACAACGTGAAGGGCCTGAGCTCACTGGTCCTGGACGCTCCGACCGGGGCCAAGATCTTCAACGGCGGCATCACCACGTGGAACGATCCGGCGATCCAGGCGCTGAACAAAGGCGCCACCCTGCCCGCTGAGCCGATTCGCGTGATCTTCCGCAGCGACCTGTCCGGGACCACCGACAACTTCCAGCACTACCTTGACGCCGCTTCCAACGGTGCCTGGGGTAAGGGCATTGGGAAGACGTTCAACGGCGGTGTGGGTGAGGGAGCCAGGGGCAACGACGGCACCTCGTCGGCCGTCCAGGCCACCGAAGGGTCGATCACCTACAACGAATGGTCGTTCGCCCAGGCGAAGAACCTGAGCATGGCCAAGATCATCACCTCGGCCGGCCCGGATCCGGTGGCGATCAGCGCCGACTCGGTCGGCAAGACGATCGCCGGGGCGACGGTCTCGGGGAAGGGTAACGACCTCATGCTCAACCTGATGTCGTTTTACAAGCCGAAGCAGACCGGCGCCTACCCGATCGTGCTGGCGACGTACGAGATCGTCTGCTCGAAGTATTCCGATCCGCAGGTCGGTACCGCGGTGCGGGCGTTTCTGCAGAGCACCATCGGCGGCGGACAGAACGGCCTGGCGGACAACGGCTACATCCCCGTTCCGGATGCGTGGAAGTTGTGGCTGAGGGCTGCGGTCAATGCCATCACGTGACCTCCACGGCGATTCACGCCCCCCGGACCGTCACCCGGGAAGGTAGAGGCCCTTGCCGGTGACCAGCGGCAGGTCGAGCGTCGTGACGATTCCGGGAGGGGCGGCCACCACCGCCGGGATCGCGTTGACGACCCGCATCGCGGTGGCGACGAGTCCGGCGTGGTTGTGATCGCCCTTGCGGCTGCTCAGGCAGACGTCCATGGCGTAGGACGGTTCGCCGGTGATCTCGATGCGGTAGGAGCCGCCGGGCTGGGCGGGCTGCGGCCAGTCGGGGCACAGGTCTTCGCGCAGTCGGGTGACATGTTCGAGGACGACGACGGGATCGCCGTCGACCATGCCGAAGACCTCGAACCGCAGCGCCGCGGCCGTGCCCTTGGCGATACGGCCCGACGCGATGTCGAAGTCCTCGGGCGCGGGTTCGCGCACGTACACCTCGGCGACCTCGTCCAGCGAAATGCCCAGGCCCGCCGCCAATTGCCGCACCACCGAGCCCCACGCCATGCTCAGCACGCCAGTCTGCAGCAGCATCGGGATCTCGCCGAGGGGCTTACCGAATCCCATCACGTCGAACATGATGGTGGCGCTGTCGTAGGTGGCGTAGTCGACGATCTCCATGCACCGGATCTGCTGGATGTTCTGGCAGGTCCCGGCCAGCGCCAGTGGCAGCAGGTCGTTGGCGAAACCCGGGTCGATGCCGTTGACGTACAGACTCGAATTGCCTTCACGCGCCGCGTCTTCCAGCGGGGTGATGAGCTCGTCGGGAATCACCTGCCACGGATACTGCAAGAAGACCGGTCCGCTGCCCACGATGTTGATGCCGGCGGCCAGGACGCGCCGGTAGTCCTCCAGCGCCTCGGGTAGGCGGTTGTCGGCCATCGCGTTGTAGACCGCGCATTGCGGCCCGGTGGCCAGCACCGCGTCCAGGTCGGTGCTGGCGAGCACGCCGGTCGAATCTGCAAGCCCCGCAAGCTCTGCCGCGTCCTTGCCGGCCTTGGCCTGCGACGACACCCAGACGCCGGTGAGTTCGAATTCCGGGTTGGTGATGAGCGCTTTGAGTGCGTGGACGCCGACGTTGCCGGTGCCCAGTTGGACGACGGGTATTGCCATGACGGCCTCCTTACAGGTCCGGGACGGGTATGTCGAGATTGGGGTAGGTGAGGCCGCCGTCGACCTCGAGCGTCTTACCGGTCAGAAAACTGCCGGCCGGCGATGCCAAATACACTGCCGCGGCGGCGATGTCGACGGGATCGCCGAGGCGGCGCATCGGCGTGGCCTTCTCCATCGGGGCGCGCAGCTCGTCGTTGGAGGCGACCACGTCGAGCGCGGAGGTCAGGATCGAGCCGGGTGCGATCGCATTCACCCGAATGCGTGGGCACAGGTCCAGCGCCGTCAGCCGCGTGTAGTGGGACAGCGCCGCCTTGGCGGTGCCGTAGGCGGCGAACCCCCGGCCGGCGAGCCGCCCCATGGTCGACGTGATGTTGATGATGCTGCCGCCGCCGGAGTGCTCGAGCATCAGCGGCACCGCCGCGATCGTCAGCGCGTGGGCGGTAGCCACGTTGAAGGTGAACGCGTCCTTGAGGTCCTTCGTCGACGTGGTCAGCAGGGTGTTGGGCATGGTCCCGCCGACGTTGTTGACCACGATGTCCAGCTTCCCGAAGGCCTCGACGGCTTGAGCGGCGAGCTGGGCGGTCGACTCCGGATGGGCCAGGTCGGCGGCGACGACCTGGGCCCGGCGGCCGGTGGCGCGGACCTGCTCGGCGACGGCTTCTAGTTGCGACTCCGTCCGCGACGCGATGAGGACGTCGGCGCCGGCTTCGGCGAAAGCAAGCGCTATCGCCGCCCCGAGGCCGCGGCCGCCACCGGTGATGACGGCGACTTTGTCGTCTAGACGGAACCTGTCCAGAATCATTACGGCCTCTTTTCGCCTAAGTTGTCAGCCGCCACCGTAGCAAGCCCCGCGGCCGCGGAACACGGCACTTCTGGAACAGGTTCTAGTTAGCCCTGGGGTGGCGATGCGGCGACCCGGTCGCCCAGTCGAAACTATGTTTGGACCTGGGGGCGTAAACGTCGCGGTTTCGTCCCGATCAGCAATGACCGCCGACAATTCGCCCAGCGTTAACCTTGTTGCTGTTAGCTTCTGGCTGCGAGAGACACCTGGTTGGCGGGGCGCAGACACACACGGCGGCGCCGTTTGTCCCTACTGTTAGGAACTGAATTGAAGTTCAATCGATTTGGCGCGGCGGTAAGTGTCCTGGCTACCGGTTCGCTGCTGTTGTCTGGGTGCGGAAGTGACAACAACGCATCTGGGGGAAAAACATCGACTAGCGCGTCGTCGGGCAAGGTGAGCTGCGGCGGGAAGAAGACGCTGAAGGCCAGCGGGTCGACAGCCCAGGCCAACGCGATGACCCGCTTTGTCATGGTGTTCGAACAGGCCTGCCCAGGTCAGACCTTGAACTACACAGCCAATGGTTCGGGCGCTGGGGTGACCGAATTTACCGGCAACCAAACCGATTTCGGTGGGTCGGACTCGCCGTTGGCTCAGAACGAGTACGCCGCCGCGCAGCAGCGCTGCGGCTCGCCGGCGTGGAACCTGCCGGTGGTGTTCGGCCCCATCGCTATCACCTACAACGTCAAGGGTCTGACTTCGCTGAGTCTGGACGGTCCGACTGCGGCGAAGATCTTCAACGGTGGCATTACTACCTGGAACGATCCCGCGATCCAGGGGCTGAACGCAGGCGTCACCCTGCCCGCAGAGCCGATTCACGTTGTGTTCCGCAACGACCAGTCCGGGACCACCGATAACTTCCAGAAATACCTTGACGCAGCGTCCAACGGCGCGTGGGGTAAGGGCGCCGGAAAGGCGTTCAACGGCGGTGTCGGTGAGGGCGCCAAGGGCAACGACGGCACGTCGGCGGCCATCAAGGCGACCGAAGGATCGATCACCTACAACGAATGGTCGTTCGCCCAGGCTCAGAAGCTGAACATGGCCAAGATCGTCACCTCGGCCGGTCCGGATGCAGTGGCGCTCAGCACCGACTCGGTCGGCAAGACGATTGCCGCCGCCACGGTCTCGGGGCAGGGTAACGACCTGGTGCTCGACACGCTCTCGTTCTACAAGCCGACGCAGCCCGGCTCCTACCCGATCGTGCTGGCGACATATGAGATTGTCTGCTCGAAGTATCCCGATTCCCAGGTCGGTACAGCCGTAAAGGCATTCCTGCAGAGCACCATTGACGGCGGACAGAATGGCTTGGGGGACAACGGATATATCCCCATTCCGGACTCGTTCAAGTCGAGGTTGTCGGCTTCGGTCAACGCCATCGCGTGATCTGGGGTGTCATGGCACGAGCAACAGTAGCCAGTCCGTCGACCGGGACAAAGCCTGAGCTAAAGGCGATAAATGTGCGCGCAGGGCGGCGGGGCGACCAGCTGTTCAAGTTTGTCGCCGCCGCTGCCGGATCGACGATCATATTTGCGATCCTGCTGATCGCGATATTCCTGTTGATTCGTGCCGTCCCGTCGTTGCGCGCGAACCACGCGAATTTCTTCACCAGTGCCCAATTCAATACCACCGACGCCCAGAAGCTGGCCTTCGGTATCCGCGACTTGTTCATGGTCACAATGCTGAGTTCGATAAGCGCGCTGGTGGTGGCCGTGCCGGTCGCGGTCGGGATCGCGGTGTTCCTCACCCAATATGCGCCGAAACGGCTGGCGCGCCCGTTCGCTGCGATGGTTGATGTACTGGCCGCGGTGCCGTCGATCATCTTCGGGTTGTGGGGGATCTTCGTGCTGGCGCCCAAGCTCGAGCCGTTCGCGGCGTTCCTCAATCGCAGCCTGGGATGGTTGTTTCTGTTCAAGCAGGGCAACGTTTCCATGGCCGGCGGCGGCACCATCTTCACCGCAGGCATCGTGCTTTCGGCAATGATCCTGCCGATCATCACCTCGGTATCGCGAGAAGTGTTCCGTCAGACCCCGGATATTCAGATGGAAGCGGCGCAGGCACTGGGCGCCACGAAGTGGGAGGTGGTGCGGATGACCGTGCTGCCGTTCGGTCGTAGCGGTGTCATCGCGGCGTCAATGCTGGGGTTGGGCCGGGCTCTGGGAGAAACCGTGGCGGTGCTGATCATCTTGCGCTCGGCCGCCCGCCCGGGGAATTGGTCGCTGTTCGACGGCGGGTACACGTTCGCTTCCAAGATCGCCTCCGCGGCGTCCGAATTCAGCCAACCGCTGCCTACCGGAGCCTACATCGCCGCGGGATTTGCGCTGTTCGTCCTGACGTTCATCGTCAACGCACTCGCTCGTGCGGTCGCTGGCGGGAAGGTCAACGCATGACCGCTGACGCGCTCGACCGGCCGGTTAAAGCCAAGGTGTTTACTCCTATCAGCCTTCGACGGCGGATCACTAACAACGCCGCGACAATGTTTTTCCTCGCCTCGTTCCTCGCGGCGCTGGTCCCGCTGGGCTGGGTGCTATCGGTGGTGGTCGCACGAGGCTGGTATGCCGTTACCCGGTCGGGCTGGTGGACCCATTCACTGCGCGGCGTGCTGCCAGAGCAGTTTGCCGGCGGGGTGTACCACGCGCTGTATGGGACGCTGGTGCAGGCCGGGGTGGCCGCCCTCCTGTCCGTCCCGCTGGGCTTGATGACCGCGGTGTACCTGGTGGAATACGGTTCTGGCTGGCTGGTGCGGGTAACAACCTTTATGGTCGACGTGCTCGCCGGGGTGCCGTCGATCGTGGCGGCGCTGTTCATCTTCAGCCTGTGGATCGCCACCCTGGGATTTCAGCAGAGCTCCTTCGCTGTGTCTTTGGCGTTGGTCTTGCTGATGTTGCCGGTGGTGGTGCGGTCCACCGAAGAGATGCTCAGGTTGGTGCCTGACGACCTGCGAGAGGCCAGCTACGCGCTGGGTGTTCCCAAATGGAAGACCATCGTACGGATTGTCTTCCCGATCGCGATGCCGGGCATTGTGTCCGGTGTCTTGTTGTCCGTCGCGCGCGTCATCGGCGAAACCGCGCCGGTGCTGGTGCTGGTCGGATACAGCCGCGCCATCAATCTCGACATCTTCCACGGCAACATGGCCTCGCTGCCGCTGCTGATCTACACCGAACTTACCAATCCCGAGCACGCCGGTTTCCTGCGGATCTGGGGCGCGGCACTGACGCTTATCATCATTGTCGCCGTGATCAACCTCACCGCCGCGGTGTTTCGCTTCATATCAAACCGGCGGCGCTGAGCGCTTCGGTCAGGATTTTGAGGCCGCTTTCGATGGGGCCCTTTTGGCCGGCGCTTTCTTTGCGGCGGTTGCCTTCTCTGCGGGCGCCTCCTTGGCGGGCGTCTTCTTTGCGGTTGCCTTTTTCGCCGGTTCCTTACCGTCGCCGGAGCGTGCCTTCACGCTGGCCTCCAGCTTGGCCAGCAGGTCGGAGACGTCCTCGGTTTCGTCGAGTTCCTTGGGTTGCTCCTCGGCGGTGAACGCCTCCCCGCCTTCAAGTTTCGCCTCGATCAGCTCCTGCAGCTGCTCCTGATAGGTGTCGTGGTAACGGTCCGGGTTGAAGTCTTCGGCCATCGAATCCACCACCTGCCCCGCCATCTTCAGCTCGGCGGGCTTGATGTCGACTTTCGTGTCGAGAATGGGGAAGTCGGGATCGCGGATCTCGTCGGGCCACAGTAAGGTGTGCACCACCATCACGTCGCGCTTCCCGAAGTCCTTGACGCGCAGGGCGGCCAGCCGTGTCTTGTTACGCAACGTGAAATGGACGATGGCCATCCGATCCGTCTCGGCAAGCGTTTTGGCAAGCAGCACATAGGATTTCGACGATTTCGAATCCGGCTCCAAGAAGTAGCTGCGGTCGAACAACATCGGATCGACCTCGCCGGCCGGCACGAACTCCAGCACCTCGATCTCGCGGCTGCGTTCTTCGGGCAGGGTGGCGATGTCGTCGTCGGTAATCACCACGATCTGGCCGTCGTCGGACTCGAAGGCGCGGGCGATGTCACGGTATTCGACGACCTCGCCGTCGAGCTCGCACACGCGCTGGTAGCGGATGCGCCCGTTGTCCTTGGCGTGCACCTGATGGAACTTGATGTCGTGGTCCTGGGTGGCGCTATACACCTTGACCGGGACGTTGACCAGCCCGAACGCGATCGAACCCTTCCAGATGGAGCGCATGCAGCCAGTATGCCCGCACTGCCGGGCCGCATAACAGCACGCTGCGGTGACAGGACGCCCGGTATCGGGCGTACGCGCTGCGGTCGCCCACCACCGACGAAGTCGCCCTGCCGATTATTCGGGCCAAAACGGCGAACTGGTAGGACCATTCGCGGCGTTCAGCGCGGCGCGGTCGGGTAGGTCCGCGCCGGCTCGGGCGACGGTCAGCGCCGAGGACAGGCTGGCCGCATCGAGTGCAGCCGTGAGTTCGTCGATCCCGATTCGGCGCAGCGCGTCCCGCCGGCCGGCGCCCAGCAAACCCGATTCCCAGAGCGCGTCGAGCAGGCCGACCATGAACGCGTCGCCGGCGCCGACGGTGTCGACCACCCGAACCCGCCTGGCGGCCACTCGGGCTTCGCCGGCCGGGCAGAACGCGATCGACCCCCGGGCGCCCATGGTCACAACGACGATCGCGGGTCCCGATGCCAGCCAGGTCCGGGCGGTCCGTTCCGGTTCCCGGTCGGGATTTATCCAGCTCAGGTCCTCGTCGCTGACCTTGACGACGTCGCTGCGCTCGACCAGATGATCGATGCGTGCGATGGCCAGCTCGCGGTCGACGATCAACGACGGACGCACGTTGGGGTCGATGGTGACCGTGGCCGACGCGCGGTAGGCGTCGAGCAGCGCCGCGACGGCCACACATCCCGGCTCGCGCACGGCGGCGATGGATCCGGTGTGCACGAGCAACGGCGGCGCGACGTCGGGCTGCCCCGCGAGCCGCCAGTCCAGGTCGAATGTGTAGGACGCCGAGCCGTCGTCCGCGATCGTCGCCACCGCGGTCGGCGTCCGCCTTGCGGAGATGCTGCCGGGAACGAGTCTCGCACCGGAGGCTTCGATGTAGTCGGCGATGCGCCGGCCGGGTTTGTCGTCGGCGATGTGAGTCAAGAAATCGACTCCGCGGCCCAGCCGCGCGAGTCCGACGGCGACGTTGAGCGGGCTGCCGCCGACATGCTGTACGGCGCCGCGATTTTCGACGATGTCGATCAGCGCCTCACCGATCACGAGCCCGCGGTCCATGCCCTCAACCCCGTGCGTCGCCGTGCAGCAACGCTTCTAGCGTCGCCCGCGCCCCACGGCCGTGTAACGAGTGCAGCGCCCAGCGGTACGCCTCGACAAAGCGGGATGCCCGCGCCAGATCCCCGAACAGTGAAGGGTTGTCGATGAACGCGGTCGGGTGCAGCAGCTGCGACCGCGCGAGGGGCACCAGCGAGTCCGCCAAGTTGTCGACGACGTCGATCGCCTCGCCGCGCTCGTCGACCGCCTCGGCGTAGCGGGCCCAGCTTGCGACCGCGGCCGAGGCCAACCGGACGGGCCCGCCGGTGCGCAGGTTGTCGCGGATGACCGGGAGCAGCCATTTCGGGATGCGGTCCGAGGAGTAGGCGCACAACCGCGCGACGGTGTCCCGCACCCCGGGGTTGGCGAAGCGCTCGATCAGACCGCGGGTGTAGGCCCGTAGATCGATGCCGGGGACCGGCCGCAGCGTCGGCACCGCTTCAAAATCGAAATAGGCCAGCAGGAATTCGGCCAGCAGCGGGTCGCGCGCGGCGTCGTGCACCATGCGGTATCCGCATAACCACGCGAAGTAGCACAGGCACTGGTGGCCGGCGTTGAGGAGCCGCAGCTTCATCGCCTCGTACGGGCTGACGTCGGCGACCAGCAGGACACCCGCCTCCTCCAGTGGCGGCCTGCCGTCGGCGAAGTCGTCTTCGAGCACCCACGAAGCGAACGCCTCGGCGGTCACCGGCCACTCGTCGGCCACCCCGTAGTCGCGTTCCACCGCGGCCACGACGTCCGGGGTGGTGGCCGGGGTGATGCGGTCCACCATCGACGACGGGAACGTGGCTTGCTCGGCGACCCAGCCCGCCAGGCCCGGACCCAGCTCCTCGGCATGCGCGACGACGGCCTGCCGCGCGACCTCGCCGTTGTGCTCGATGTTGTCGCATGACAGGATCGTCGGCGCGGCGGTGCCGCGGTCGCGACGCCTCGCCAGGGCCTGGGCGATCAGGCCGAAAAGGGAGCCAGGGTCGCGGATCTGGTAGCCGCCCTCGGTGATCGTCATCGAGATGATCCGGGTCGACGGCGCGGCCAGCAGCTCGATGGTCGACGCGGGGTCGTCGGGCGCGTAGCGATAGTCGACGATCGAGCCGATCACCCGCGCGTCCCGCCTGCCGTCGGGATGTTCCAAGACCAGCGTGTACAACCCGTCCTGGGCGCGCAGGACGTCCCTCATCCGGCGATCGGCCGGCATCACCCCGACCCCGCAGATGCCCCATTCCCGCGCCCGGCCGCGCTCGAGCAGGCTGTCGATATATGCCGCCTGATGCGCCCGGTGAAACCCGCCGACCCCGAAATGCGCGATGCCGACCCCGACGCCGGCACGGTCATAGCTCGGCGTCGCGATCGGCAGTTGCCGCAGGGTGGCGCTGTTCAGCCGAACCACGGTGTCGACGGTACCGGCGCCCGAGCAAAACAACGTACGTTGACACCATGGGTTCGGCGGCGCAGGTGCGGGTCAAGCTGACCAACGCCGACAAGGTGCTGTACCCCGCCACGGAAGGACGGCCAAAGGGCGTCACAAAAGGGGACGTCTTCGACTACTACACCCGCATCGCCGAGGTGATGATTCCGCACATCGCCGGCCGCCCGGCGACCCGCAAGCGCTGGCCCAACGGCGTCGAGCAGGAATCGTTCTTCGAGAAGCAGCTGGCCTCATCGGCGCCCGACTGGCTGCCGCGCGCCAGCGTCACGCACCGGTCGGGAACGACGACCTATCCGATCATCGACAGCCTGGACGGGCTGGCCTGGATCGCCCAGCAGGCCGCGCTGGAGGTGCACGTGCCGCAGTGGCGGTTCGTCGCCCAGTGGACCCGAAGCAAGGCGGAAGAACTCAAGCCCGGCCCGGCGACGCGGTTGGTGTTCGACCTGGACCCCGGTGAGGGCGTGACCATGGGTCAGCTGGCCGAAGTGGCGCAGGCCGTCCGGGACCTCATCGCCGATATCGGTCTGACCACCTACCCCCTCACCAGCGGCAGCAAGGGCCTGCACCTCTACACGCCGCTGGCGGAGCCGGTGAGCAGCAGGGGTGCCACCGTGCTGGCCAAACGGGTTGCGCAACAACTGGAAAAGGCGATGCCCACATTGGTGACGTCGACCATGACCAAAAGTCTGCGGGCGGGCAAGATCTTCTTGGACTGGAGCCAGAACAACGGCTCGAAAACCACCATCGCGCCGTACTCGCTGCGGGGCCGTGAGCATCCGACCGTCGCGGCGCCACGCACGTGGGAGGAACTCGACGACCCCGGGTTGCGCCAGTTGCGCTACGACGAGGTGCTCGCCAGGGTCGCTCGCGACGGTGACCTGCTGGCACCGGTGGACGCCCTAGATACCCGAGCGCCCGTCCGTGATCGGCTGACCAAGTACCGCAGCATGCGCGACGCGTCGAAAACCCCCGAGCCGGTGCCCAGGGCGAAAAACGCAACGGGGCAAGGAAATACGTTCGTCATCCAGGAGCACCACGCCCGCCGGCTGCACTACGACTTCCGGCTGGAGCGGGACGGCGTGCTGGTGTCGTGGGCGGTGCCGAAAAACCTGCCCGAAAGCACGTCGGTGAACCACCTCGCGGTACACACGGAGGATCATCCGCTCGAATACGGCACCTTCGAGGGTGTCATCCCCAGGGGCGAATACGGCGCCGGGAAGGTGATCATCTGGGATTCCGGCACTTACGACGCCGAGAAGTTCCGTAACTCCGCCGAAAATGGGGAAGTGATCGTCAATCTGCACGGCAGCCGGATCTCCGGCCGCTACGCGCTGATCCAAACCAATGGCGACCAGTGGCTGGCGCACCGGATGAAGGACCAGAACGTCTTCGACTTCGACGAGATCAAACCCATGCTCGCCACGCACGGCTCGGTGTCCGCGCTCAAGGCCGGCCAGTGGGCCTTCGAAGGCAAGTGGGACGGCTATCGGCTCCTGATCGAAGCCAACCACGGCACCTTGCGGGTCCGGTCTCGTCGCGGCCGCCAAGTAACCAAAGACTATTCCGAATTACGCTCGCTGGCAGCCGATCTCGCCGACCACCACGTCGTGCTCGACGGCGAGGCCGTCGTCCTGGACTCCTCGGGTGTGCCCAGCTTCCACGCCATGCAGAACCGGGGCCGCGGCAGCCACGTCGAATTCTGGGCCTTCGACCTGCTGTACCTGGACGGCCGCTCGCTGCTGCGGGCGCGCTACCAGGACCGGCGAAAGCTGTTGGAAACCTTGGCCACTGGGAGCAATCTCATCGTTCCCGAGTTGCTGCCGGGCGACGGCCAGCAGGCGCTGGAGCACTCGCGCAAGCGCGACTTGGAGGGAGTGGTCGCCAAGCGACGCGACTCCACGTATCAGCCGGGCCGGCGCTCGGCGTCGTGGATCAAGCACAAGCACTGGAACACCCAGGAAGTCGTCATCGGTGGGTGGAAGGCAGGGGAAGGCGGCCGCACCAGCGGCATCGGCTCGCTGCTGATGGGCGTCCCCACCGACGGCGGCCTGCACTTCGCGGGGCGCGTCGGCACCGGCTTCACCGAACGCGACCTGGCGAGCCTGAAAAAGACGCTCGCGCCGCTGCACACCGACCGATCTCCCTTCGACGCCCCGCTTCCGCGCAGCGAGGCCAGGGGCGTGACGTTCGTCGAGCCGGTTCTGGTGGGCGAGGTGCGCTACAGCGAGTGGACCCCGGACAACCGGTTACGCCAATCGAGTTGGCGCGGCCTACGACCGGACAAGGAACCAAGTGAGGTGATACGCGAATGAAATGGGTGACCTATCAAGGTGATAACGGTGCAGTCACCGGAGTGATCTCCGGTGACACGATCCACGCAATGCCGCCGGGCGTGACGCTGCTCGAGCTGGTCGGGCGCGACGTCGACGGGCTGCGCCAAGCCGGCGAGGAGACGCTACGTTCTCCGGCGGCCGTCGTGGGTCTGGACGGGGTGCGGCTGCTTGCGCCGATCCCGAGCCCGCCGTCGATCCGGGACTCACTGTGCTTCCTGGACCACATGCGCAACTGCCAGGCCGCGCTGGGCGCCGGGCGGGCGCTGGCCGACACCTGGTACCGCATCCCCGCCTTCTACTTCGCCTGTCCGGCAACGGTGCTCGGTCCCCACGACGACGCCCCGATGGCTCCCGGAAGCGCTTGGCAGGACTTCGAGTTGGAGATCGCGGCCGTCATCGGGACCGGCGGTAGGGACTTGACGGTCGAGGAAGCGGAACGGGCCATCATCGGCTACACCATCTTCAACGACTGGTCCGCACGAGACCTCCAGCAGTTGGAGAGCCAACTGGCGATCGGGCAGGGCAAGGGCAAGGACAGCGGCGTCACGCTGGGCCCCTACCTGGTGACGCCCGACGAGCTGGAGCCCTACCGCCGCGATGGCAAACTCGACCTGCAGGTCACCGCTCTGGTCAACGACACCGTGATCGGTTCCGGGTCCACCGCCCAGATGGACTGGACCTTCGGCGAAGTCATCTCCTTCGTCTCGCGCGGGGTGACGCTGCGTCCCGGCGACGTCATCGGCTCCGGCACGGTGCCCACCTGCACTCTCGTCGAGCACCTCAACCCCGCGGCGCTGGAATCGTTCCCCGGCTGGCTGCACGACGGCGACGTCGTCACCCTCCGGGTGCAGGGACTGGGGGAGACGCGACAGACCGTGCGCGCCAGCGCCGCACCGCACCCGTTGCCCGCCCGCCCGAACCCCGACGCCGCACCCGCCGCGCCTCGCGTGAACCGGGCTCCCGCGCGGGTGCCCTACACCCGCGGGCTGCACGAGGTCGCCGACCGGGTCTGGGCGTGGACGCTGCCCGACGGCGGCTACGGGTGGAGCAACACCGGGCTGGTCGCCGGCGACGGGGCTTCCCTGCTCGTCGACACCCTGTTCGACCTGGCGCTGACCCGCGAAATGCTGGCCGCGATGAAGCCCATCACCTCATCCGCGCCCATCACCGACGCCCTGATCACCCACTCCAACGGCGACCACACGCACGGCAACCAACTGCTCGATCCGTCGGTGCGGATCATCGCCGCCACGGGCACCGCCGAGGAGATCGCGCACGGGATGGCACCCGAGATGCTGGCCATGGCGCAGACCGCCAACCTGGGCCCGGTCGCAACCCCCTACACACGGGACCGCTTCGGGCACTTCGACTTCAGCGGCATCAGCGTGCGCAACGCCGACCAGACGTTCGACCGCAACCTGACGATCGACGTGGGCGGGCGGCGGGTGGATCTGCTCAATCTCGGTCCCGCCCACACAGCCGCGGATTCCGTGGTGCACGTGCCCGACGCGGGGGTGTTGTTCGGCGGCGATCTGCTTTTCATCGGTTGCACCCCGATCGTGTGGGCCGGCCCGATCGCCAACTGGATCTCGGCGTGCGACGCCATGATCGCCCTCGACGC
Source organism: uncultured Actinomycetota bacterium (assembly GCA_963785625.1). Taxonomy (GTDB): domain Bacteria; phylum Actinomycetota; class Actinomycetes; order Mycobacteriales; family Mycobacteriaceae; genus Mycobacterium. Next base: position 449,602 of record CAWAWC010000009.1, read on the forward strand.
GCCGATCGTGGTACCCGGCCACGGTCCGGTGACCGATCCCGACGGGATCCGCGCCGTGCGTGGGTATCTCGCGCATGTGTCCGAACAGGCCGAGGCCGCCCACCGCAAGGGCCTGTCGTGGTCGGACGCCGCCGACCGCATCGATCTCGGCGAATACGCGACCTGGCTGGACGCCGAGCGGGTGGTCGTCAACGTCTATCAGCGCTACCGCGAGCTGGACCCCGACACCCCGGCTCTGGAGGTCATGGCCCTGCTGGTGATGCAGGCCGAGTGGCTGGCCAAACGGTCCTCATGACCTAAGTCGAACCTACAAGCGCGCCGAGTGTGGGGCCTAAGCACGGCGATTGCGATGAATTCGTCCATAAGCCCCACGTTCGACGGCTCAGATTGGGCTAGATACGCACGGGCCGCGGCGAAGCTGATCGTCGTGCTGGGACCTGGTGCTCGGCTTCGCCCAGCTCGGGCAGCCCGGCGGCCGCGAAGAGATCGGTGAGCCGGTACCTGGTCGTCTCCCAGCCGTTGGCCTGCAGGTGCGCGGCGACATCGGTGTGCTCACCCGCATAGGTGAGGTCGGCGATGTCCATGTCGAGGCCCTGGCGTCGCCAGCCCTCCGTCATGAGCCGGGCTTGTTCCTGCCCCTCTTCCGAGGTGTCGGTGGTGACCGGCTGCGGGCTTCTGGACGCGGCCGCACGGGCCGCGGCGACCATCGTGGCGGTGGCTCCCACGCTGTTGGCCAGGTCCCACGTGTCGCCCTCGGTTCGTGCCATAACTGCCTCCTTCGCTGCGTGTTCCGACGAATCCACCGTAGGTCGGCGCGGTGAACAACCACGTCACCTACGGTTTGGGTATGCCCGCTGTGGAATTGAAAACTCTCGACGACGACATCGCGTGTATCACGCTCAACCGGCCGGAGCGCCTGAACGCCATCGACGGATCGCTGATCGACGGTGTGGACGACGCGCTGGACGCGCTCGGCTCGGGCCAGTTCCGGGTCGCCATCCTGACCGGCGCCGGACGCGGATTCTGCGCCGGCGCCGACTTGAGCGGCACGGGCCAACCGTGGACCGAGCCCAGACCGGACACCCCGGCGTTCAAGGTCAATTACGACTCCCAGGTGCGCCTGGCCGATCTCTTCACGCGGCTATACGAGCTGCCCATCCCGGTCATCGCCTCGGTCAACGGCGTCGCCGTCGGCGGCGGCCTGGCCTTCGCGCTGGTCTGCGACATCCGGGTGGCCTCCGAACATGCCCGGTTCGGGTCGGTGTTCATCAAGGCCGGTTTCTCGTCGATGGACATGGGCACCAGCTACCTCTTGCCGAAAATCGTCGGCGCCGGGGTGGCGCGCGAACTCATGCTGACCGGCCGCATCATCGACGCGGCCGAGGCGTATCGCATCAAGCTGGTGCACGAGGTGGTGGCACCGGACGACCTGATGCCGGCGGCGCTCGAGCTGGCCCGCTCGATCGCCGCGAACAACGCCTATGGCGTGTGGCAGACCAAGATCGGCCTCAACGCGGCGCTGGACGCGCCGAGCCTGCGGCATGCCATCGAGCTGGAGAATCGCACCCAGATCCTCAGCGGCTTCACCAACAACCCGACCGAGGCGGCCAAGGCGCACCGGGAGAAGCGGGCCCCGAAGTGGGACCCCCTGTGAGGCTTAGATTTTCGCGATCATGTGTTCGGCGAACATCTCCAGGTTGCGGATCTTGTTCTCCAGCGGCTCGGGGTCCTTTCCCATGATGTAGGGGATGCGGAAGCCAACGATGACGTCGGTGACGCCCTTGTCTTCGAGTCGCTTGATACCGTCCGCCGTATAGGCGTCGGCCGAGATGACGTGAATCTCGAACGGGCCGGTCTTGCCCTCTTCCTCCCGGTAGCGCTTGAGCTTGGCGATGAGCCCGTCGAGTTCCTCGGGGTCACCGCCGCCGTGCATCCATCCGTCCAGCCGCGCCGCGCGCCGCAGCGCCGCGTCGGCGTGCCCGCCGATCAGGATCGGGACGGGCTGCGTCGGGGCGGGGGTCATCTTGGTCTTGGGGATGTCGTAGAACTCGCCGTGGAACTCGAAATAGTCACCGGAGGTGAGGCCCCGGATGATCTCGATGCATTCGTCCATCCGCTTGCCCCGCCTGGCGAACGGCACGCCCATCAGCTCGTAATCCTCCGGCCACGGGCTGGTGCCCACCCCGAAGCCCACCCGGTTGTCGGTCATCGCGGCCAGCGAGCTGATTTGCTTGGCCACCAGGGCGGGCGGGCGGATTGGCAGTTTGAGGACGAAGAAGTTGAACCGCAGGGTCGAGGTCACCGCGCCCAATGCCGACGTCAGCACGAACGTCTCGATGAACTCCTTGCCGTCCAGAAACTCGCGGTTGCCGTCCGGCGTGTACGGGTATTTGGAGTCGGATTCGAAGGGGTAGGCGATGCTGTCGGCGATGGTCATGGCGTGGTAGCCGGCCGCCTCGGCCGCCTTGGCCAACGGGATGTAGTACCGGAAATCGGTCATCGCCTCCGCGTAGGTGAACCGCATGTCATCCGCCTTCCTGCCAGGGCCGTACACGACATTAGAACGTGTTCTAGTTGGACCCGCGCCCGGGGCCGAGGACGACGAGCCCGCGACGGCCGGAAGCCGGCTACAGCTGGTTCTCGGGACCGATCACCGCCCAGACCGTCTTGCCCGATGAGGTGGGCGTGCTGCCCCACGCGCGCGCCAACGCGTCGACGATCGCCAGGCCGGATACGTCGATGCCATTCGTCGGCGACTGCAGGCGCACGGCGGGAGCAGTGCTGCCGTCGGACACCGCGATGGTCGCCGTCGACCCGGCGGTCTCGACCCGCATCATCGGGATGCTTCCGGTGTGCTCCAAAACGTTCTCGACGAACACGTTGACCACCACCAATGCGACGGGAATCAGCTTGGACTGCGACCAGCCGGTGAGCCACTCCCGCATCAATCGGCGTGACTCGCGGAGGCTGGTCAGGTCGGCGGGCAGCTGGGAGTCGGCACTTCGGACGGTGCGACGTGTGAGCCGAGCAAGCGCCTTGATTGCCGATTTCTCGCTCGAAAGGACCGGCATGAAAGAAGCGACCTCACTGCGGCTGAGCGCCTCACGGGTCGCCCGCCGGGTGCAGACCAACGCGATCGGCACATCGGGGCGGGCGAGCTGCCAGTGCGCGCCGACAAAGGTTGACCATGCCGACTGCGCACGCACCTTAAGGCTGGAGACGTTGACGATGACGGCCGACGGCTCGTCGACCATCGACTTCACGATGCTGTCGCGCAGGCCGGCGGAGTTGTCGGCATCGAGCACACCCTCAACGGTTAGGACGGCCACCGTCTCCTCCAGTCGGGTGGCAACGGCAAGCGGGCCGGGCGACTGGGTTACGGCGCTCACGTCGATGAGCCCTCTCCCTTCGAGCCCTCGTCCATGCCTACTGCCACCCGCAAGACAACGGGCGAGCGCTTGTGTCCCGATCTCCGCGCACGCGCGCTTATCGAGCATGCCGCCGAAAACGGAGCAATCCGGCTTTCCGGCCCGGTGTCGTCGTCCGGTTCCATATTTGCTCCTCCATTTGCTCCTCCGCTTCCCCTCCGGCCACCTGGTTGAGGACCGCCCCCCGACGGCAGAAGCTCCTAACTCAAAGTTGAACGGCGTCGGCGCCGCCGGCGTTCAATGGGCTCGCCGGCCCGCCTCGCGCAGCGTCCGGCTGCGGTCCGGACGCCAGGATTTGCGGGGATTACCCGCTTTGCCGGCGTCGTCAAACTCATGAAAACGGTCACTTCGGGTTTCGCCGCTCGCGCGGCTGACAAACCGGGCTCAGGCCGGTTCGGTCAGCTCGGGGCGTAGGGCGGAGCACCCACACCGGCGACGGAGTGCGTGCCCCAGGGTGTCTTTTCGACGATGCGCGCGGGGGCGCTGCGCTCGCCCACCGTCAGTGTCGCCGTTCGTGACTGCTGGAGCATTGCATCCGGCAGGGGCTGCGAAGGCGACGCGAAAACCGTTCCCTGCCAATGGTAGTGGCCGTCGTTCGGATCCAGACGGCCGGCCAGCCGCACGCGCACCGGATGATCCGTGCCGGCTATCGTCAGGGTCGCCGCGCCGTCGTAGGTCTCGCGGGCCTCGCCACCGTTGGACGACAGGTCGAATGCCTTGAGGATCGCAGCCACCCGTTGGGGCCGCACGGGGCGTACGCAAGCGCGCTCGTTGAACACCCGCTGGCTGCTGCGCCGCACCTCGACTCGCGTGGCGGCGGTGTCCGCCATGACCCGCACGCACCCGACGACGTAGCGCGCTTGCGCGCCGATGTCGGGCCCCGTGACGAAGAAGTAGTTCGGGAAGCCGTGCACGGCGACCCCGAAGTAGGGTTCCATGCCGTCGTCCCAGGCTTGGCGGATGGTCAAGCCGTCGGTGCCGACCAGTGTGTCCTCCGAGATGCGCTCGGCGATCGCGAACCCGGTGCCGTAGATGATGGCGTCGGCGTAGTGGTCGACGCCGTCGCCGGTACGGATGCCCGACGAGGTGATGGTGGTGATGGCGGATCCCACCAACGCGGGCCGCGACCGGTCGCTGCGCGCGGCCGGTCGGACACGGCGGCGCAGCCAGCGTTTGGCGCGGGTCGTCGCCGTCGGCAACTCGGAGACGATCCGGCGCGGAGCGTGCGCGAAGACGGTCACCGAGGCCGCCGATTCGGTCAGCCGACCGAGGTGATGACCCGCGCTGGCGTCGGTTCCGACGACCGCGACGCGCTTGCCTGCCGGGTCGAAATCAGGGTCCCACTGTGCCGCATGAAAGGACGCTCCGCGGAAGTCGTTGCGCCCGGCCAACTCCGGTATCCATGGAACAAACGGTGGCCGGTGCGCCGCGATCACGATCCGGCTTCGGAAAACCTCGGCGCCTGCGGTGTGCAATGCCCATGTGTCGGTGTCGTCGTCGAAGACCGAACTGACAATTTCGTTGCCCGACGCCTCATCGAGGATCAGCAAGTCGGTGATTCCGCCCGCCACCAGTTCGGCCGCGGCGGCCAGACCGGCGGCACCCCCGCCCACGATGATGACGTGCGGGCGGCCCTCGGGCGGCCCGGGCACCGGCGTCACAGAAACCTGCTGCGCTTCCACCCGCGGCGTGCGATCGGGCCCAGCAGACCCACCTCGGTCAGAAATGCCGCCAGGGGAGCGAACCCGGTAACCTGCACCTCGCGGCGGTGCGGGCTGGTGCGCGCGGTCTTTCGTGCCCGCTTTGCGTCCAGGCCTACTCGCGCGTACGGGATCGGATTGCTGAACAAGTAGTTGAAGAAGTACCCGCCGAGCCCGTTGATGTTGGCCATGAACCATCGGTTGAACCGCGGCATTTCGGCGACCCGCTTGCGCGCGCCGTCGCGGGCGAACTGAATGTGGCGCGCCTCCTCGGTGACGTGAATCCGCATGAGCCGCTGGATGATTGGCTGAAGTTCCGAGTCGTCCATCATCTGCCGCTGCAATGAGTCGAAAATCTCTTCGCCGATCAGGGCGGCCACCCACAGCATCAAGCCCCGCTGAAATGCCAGCGGAAGCGAGTTGATGATCATGCGGTGGAACCGCCGCGGGCGGACCGGCTTGGCGCCGATGCGCTCGATGGCCTTGCCGAACATCACCATGTGGCGGGTCTCGTCGCCCAACTCGGTCAGCTTGTAGTGCGTCGATCGGCTGGTGGGATCCTCGTGCAGAATCGTGCGCAGCAAAGACTGGTTGAGCATGTTCTCGAACCAGATGCCGGCCGACAACGTGTTGACCAATTCCTGGCGGGACAGCTCGATCTGCTGCTGGCGGGTCATCTCGTCCCACATCGGGGTGCCGTACAGAGACACCAACCGCGGCGGCAGATAGAACTTGTCCGGGTCCAGTGGCGCGTCCCAGTCGATGTCGACGACGGGCTCGTACGACTTCTTGACCGAGCCTTTCAGCAATCGGTCCGAGAACTCCTCACGACTCGGCCCACTTGGCTTCACGGCAGTGGTCATCGCTGGTGTCCCTTCAGTGCTTTTTGACGGCAGGGAGATCGCAACAGATAGTCAATACCCATGGTACCGGGTACCTGAGGACCCGACTAGGTCTTTGAGATTTCGATTCGGCAATCTGGCTTGAGCACCGCGCGCGTCAGGAGAGTGGATTGGGCCGGCATCTTCACGTCATCGGCATCGGCGTGGGCAACCCCGAGTACCTGACCGTGCAGGCGATCGAGGCGCTCAACGACACGCAGGTGTTCTTCGCCATGGACAAGGGTGAGGCCAAGAGCGACCTGGTGGCGTTGCGCCGGGAGATCTGCGCCCGGTTCATCCGCGAGCCCGGGTATCGCTTCGTCGAGCTGCCCGACCCGCAGCGGTCGGCCGGCCTGGACGGTGCGGCCGACTACCGGGACGCGGTGTCGGAGTGGCATTCGGCGCGTGCGCGGCTTTGGGCGAAGGCCATCTGCGACGAGTTGGGTCCCGACGGGGTGGGCGCGTTCCTGGCGTGGGGTGACCCGTCGCTGTACGACAGCACGCTGCGCATTCTCGACGCGGTCGCGGCCGAGATCGACTTCGGCTTGGACGTCATCCCGGGAGTCACCGCCGTGCAGGCGCTGACGGCGCGCCACCGCATCCCGCTCAACGAGGTGGGTGAACCCGTCCTGATCACGACCGGTCGGCGGCTGCGCGAGCACGGAATCTCCGGCTCGGCCTCCGGATCCGTCGTCGTGATGCTCGACGCTGACTGCTCGTTTCAGGCGTGCCCCGCGAACACGCGGATCTGGTGGGGCGCCTACCTCGGCACCGACGACGAGTTGCTGCTCGCGGGCACCGTCGGGGAGGTGGGTCGGCGCATCGCGGCGCTGCGAGCCGAGGCGCGCGCACGCCACGGCTGGATCATGGACACCTATTTGTTGCGAGCGGCAGACTGAACGTGTGCCCGAACTTCCCGAGATCGAAGCGCTGGTCGACCACTTGCGGCGCCACGCCGTCGGGTTGACGGTCGGCCGCGTCGATGTCGCCGCCCTGTCGGTACTGAAAACGTTCGACCCGCCGGTCACTGCCCTGCACGGCCAAACCGTCGGCGGGTCCGAGCGGTGGGGCAAGTACCTGGGGTTGCACGCCGGGAACCTGTGGTTGATCGCTCACTTGTCACGGGCGGGCTGGTTACGGTGGTCCGACAAGCTGGCCGCGGCGCCGCTGCGGCCGGGCAAGGGGCCGATCGCGCTGCGAGTCCACCTCGGAGTGCCGGGCAGCGCGCCGGGCTTCGACCTCACCGAGGCGGGGACCCAGAAGCGGCTGGCGGTGTGGCTGGTCGACGACCCGGGGCAGGTGCCGGGAATCGCCGCCCTCGGCCCCGACGCGTTGGAGATCAGCGCCGACGACCTGGCGGATGTGCTGGCCGGCAACACCGGCCGGATCAAGACCGTCATCACCGACCAGAAGGTGATCGCCGGAATCGGCAACGCCTACAGCGACGAGATCCTGCACGTCGCCAGGATCTCGCCGTTCGCGACGGCCGGGAAGCTCACCGACGAACAACTCACCACCCTGCACGACGCGATGGTGTCCGTGCTGAGGGACGCGGTGAGCCGGTCGGTCGGCCAGGGGGCCGCGATGCTCAAAGGGGAGAAGCGATCCGGACTGCGGGTGCATGCCCGCACCGGCCTGCCGTGCCCCGTGTGTGGGGACACCGTGCGCGAGGTTGCGTTCGCGGACAAGTCCTTTCAGTACTGCCCGACTTGCCAGACCGGCGGCAAGGTGCTGGCCGACCGGCGGATGTCGCGGCTGCTCAAGTGATAGCCGGGCGTGGCCGATATGCTGCCCGGGTGACCCGTCAGAAGATCCTCATCACCGGTGCCAGTTCCGGCCTGGGCGCCGGGATGGCGCGCGCGTTCGCCGCCAAGGGCCGCGACCTGGCGCTGTGCGCCCGTCGCACCGACCGGCTCGACGAGCTGAAAGCCGAGCTGTTGCAACAGTATCCGGATGTCAAGATTGCGGTTGCGGCGCTCGACGTCAACGACCACGAGCAGGTGCCGAAGGTGTTTGCCGAACTCGGCGACGAGCTTGGCGGCATCGACCGCGTCATCGTCAACGCCGGCATCGGCAAGGGCGCCAAGCTGGGCTCGGGCAAGCTGTGGGCGAACAAGGCGACCATCGAGACGAACCTGGTCGCCGCGCTGGTGCAGATCGAGACCGCGCTGGAGATGTTCCACAAGAAAGGCTCGGGGCACCTGGTGCTGATCTCGTCGGTGCTCGGCAACAAAGGGGTTCCGGGCGTCAAAGCCGCTTACGCCGCAAGCAAAGCGGGACTGAGCTCACTGGGCGAATCGTTGCGTGCCGAATACCGCCACGGACCCATCAAGGTCTCGGTGATCGAGCCGGGCTACATCGAGTCGGAGATGACGGCCAAATCGAACAGCACAATGTTCATGGTGGACAACGCAACCGGCGTCAAGTCACTGGTTGATGCGATCGAGCGTGAGCGGGGCCAGGCGGTGGTGCCGTCGTGGCCGTGGGCGCCGCTGGTACAGCTGATGAGGGTGCTGCCGCCCGCGCTGACCAAACCGTTCGCCTAGCCGACTGTGCATCCTGCGACGGGATTTCGGCGTGTCGCGTCGTGAGATTCACTGTCGCGCAGGCTGTTAGCCGGTGCGGCCTCTTTCGGTCCGGTAGCGACGGACCAGCGCGTCGGTGGAGCTGTCCGACTGGGGGGCCGGTGAGCTGTCGGACGTGATCACCGGCAGCAGCGCTTTGGCCTGAGTTTTGCCCAGCTCCACGCCCCACTGGTCGAACGAGTCGATGCCCCAGATCACGCCTTCGGTGAAGACCTGGTGCTCGTAAAGCGCGATCAACTGGCCCAGCGCCGACGGGGTGAGCCGGCTGGCCAGGATCGACGTGGACGGCCGATTGCCGGGCATCACCTTGTGCGGCACGACCTCCGCGGGGGTGCCTTCGGCGGCGATCTCCTCGGCCGTCTTGCCGAACGCCAACACCTGAGTCTGGGCGAAGAAGTTGCTCATCAGCAGGTCGTGCATGCTGCCGGTGCCTTCGACGGTGGGCAGGTCGTCGAGGGGTTGGCTGAAGGCGATGAAATCGGCCGGTATCAGCCGGGTGCCCTGGTGCAGCAACTGGTAGAAGGCGTGCTGGCCGTTGGTTCCCGGCTCGCCCCAGAAGATCTCACCGGTGTCGGTGGTGACCGGTGTGCCGTCGGCACGCGTCGACTTGCCGTTGGATTCCATGGTCAGCTGTTGCAGATAGGCCGCGAAGCGGGCCAGGTCGTTGGAGTACGGGAGCACGGCGCGCGATTGCGCACCCATGAAGTTGGAGTACCACGCTCCGATCAGGCCGAGCAGCACGGGCGCGTTGGACTCCAGCGGAGCGGTTTTGAAATGCCGGTCGACGATGTGGAATCCGGACAGGAAATCGGCGAAGGCGTTACGGCCGATGGCGGCCATTACCGAAAGTCCGATGGCCGAATCAACCGAATAGCGACCGCCGACCCAATCCCAGAACCCGAACATGTTGTCGGTGTCGATCCCGAAGTCGTCCACCAGGCGCTTGTTGGTGGAGACGGCCACGAAGTGCTTGGCCACCGCGGAGTCGCCGAGGGCGTCGGTTAGCCAGCGCCGCGCGGCGGTCGCGTTGGTCAGCGTCTCCAGTGTGGAGAACGTCTTGGACGCAACGATGAAAAGCGTTGTGGCGGGGTCTAAGTCGGCGAGGGTGGCGATAAGGTCGGCCGGGTCGACGTTGGAGACGAAGCGCGCCGAGATTCCCGCGTCCGCGTAGTGGCGCAGCGCCTGGTACACCATCACCGGACCGAGGTCTGACCCGCCGATGCCGATATTGACGACGGTGGTGATGCGTTTCCCGGTGGCCCCGGTCCATTCACTGCTGCGCAGCCGGTCGGTGAAGTCGCCCATGGCGTCGAGCACGGCGTGGACCTCTTTGACGACGTTTTGGCCGTCGACGATCAACTCGGCGTCGCGCGGCATCCGCAGCGCGGTGTGCAGCACCGCGCGATCCTCCGAGGTGTTGATGTGCACGCCGGCGAACATTTGGTCGCGGCGCTCCTCGAGGTTAGCCACGCGTGCCAGATCGACCAGCAGCCGCAGCGTCTCTCGGGTGATGCGGTGTTTGCTGTAGTCGATGTAGAGGTCGCCGACCGTGCACGTGAGCTCGCGGCCGCGATCGGGATCGTCCTCGAAGAACTGGCGAAGGTGGGTTCCGCCGATTTGTTCGTGATGCCTGCGCAGGGCGTCCCACGCCGGGGTGGCGGTGATGTCGGGGATGGTTTGCACGGAGGTCATCCTTCGACCCTAGTGCGGCCCCGGCACACTTCAGCGACCGAGCCAGGTCCGGCGGGCCCGCACTCAGTGACCGAGCCGGCCCCTGCCCAACCGCAAAAGCAGCATCGCCAGTTCTTTACCCTCGGGACCGAGCTCGCTGTAGCGCTCGATGACCTTCATTTCGCGGCTGTGCACCAACCGGGTGCCGCCGGAAGCCATTCGAACCTTGCCGATCGCCCGGGACACCTCGGTCCGCCGCTTGACCGCGGCGAGGATCTCGGCGTCCAACCGGTCGATCTCTCGGCGCAACTCGTCGATGTCGGCGGCCTGCTCGGTGTCGACCATTTCGATGTTCATCTCTGCTAACTCCGCGTTCTCCTGATGTGGGGGTTCTGGTCTCATCCGGTACGGACCTCACAAAAGAGACGAGCCCCGAATCCGGAAGCGGACCACGGGGCTTAAGCGAAAGCAGCTAGACCACGGGCGCCGCTGGTCGGTACCCGTAGAAAAATCGGCCGATCCACTCTCGGGGCCACTGCTGCGCGTTGAGCACCCACCGAGTGTGCCACTAAGAACCGCGCGCGTGCAAAAACGAGGTGCCGAACAGCCCTTCTGGGTTCCTCTGCGCCGCCCGGAGCCATGAGGCACGTGCCTACCAACGCATGTCCGCGGGCGGCGGTAAGTTTGGACCGACATGAGCATGCACGCAACCGATACCAAGCCGAACTCCGCAGCAGATGAGCTGCTTGACGGCCTCAACCCCCAGCAGCGCCAGGCGGTGGTGCACGAGGGTTCGCCGCTGCTGATCGTGGCCGGCGCGGGATCGGGCAAGACGGCGGTGTTGACGCGCCGCATCGCGTACCTGATCGCAGCGCGGGGCGTCGGGGTGGGTCAGATCCTGGCCATCACCTTCACCAACAAGGCCGCCGCGGAGATGCGCGAACGGGTGGTGCGCCTAATCGGAGCGCGCACTGGGCCCTCCATATGGGTGTCCACGTTCCACTCGACCTGTGTGCGGATCCTGCGCAACCACGCGTTGCTGATCGACGGCCTCAACTCCAACTTCTCGATCTACGACGCCGACGACTCGCGGCGGCTGCTGCAGATGATCGGGCGCGACATGGGGCTCGACATCAAGCGCTACTCGCCACGCCTGCTGGCCAACGCCATCTCCAACCTGAAGAACGAGTTGGTCGACCCCGCCCAGGCGGTGAGCGCACTGACGGACGAGTCCGACGACCTGGCCCGCACCGTCGTGTCCGTCTACGGCGAATACCAGCGGCGGCTGCGGGCGGCCAACGCGTTGGACTTCGACGACCTCATCGGCGAGACCGTCGCGTTGCTGCAGACGTTCCCGCACATCGCCCAGTACTACCGGCGGCGGTTCCGGCACGTCCTGGTCGACGAATATCAGGACACCAACCACGCGCAGTACATGTTGGTGCGGGAGCTGGTCGGCCACGGCGCCCCAGAAGACCAAGCGTCGCCAGAGGACCTGCCGCCGGCGGAGTTGTGCGTGGTCGGCGATGCCGACCAGTCGATCTACGCGTTCCGCGGCGCCACCATTCGCAACATCGAGGACTTCGAACGCGACTATCCCGACGCCACAACCATTCTGCTGGAACAGAATTACCGCTCGACGCAAAACATCCTGTCGGCGGCCAACGCGGTGATCGCCCGCAACGCCGGGCGCCGTGAGAAACGGCTGTGGACCGATGCCGGCACCGGTGAGCTGATCGTCGGCTACGTCGCCGACAACGAGCACGACGAGGCGCGGTTCGTGGCCGAGGAGATCGATGCGCTCGTCGAGCGGGGCGAGATCACCTACAACGACGTGGCCGTGTTCTACCGCACCAACAACTCGTCGCGGTCGCTGGAAGAGGTGTTCATCCGCGCTGGAATTCCGTACAAAGTCGTTGGGGGCGTGCGCTTCTACGAGCGCAAGGAGATTCGCGACATCGTCGCCTATCTGCGGGTGCTGGACAACCCCGGTGACGCGGTCAGCATGCGGCGCATCCTCAACACCCCCCGTCGGAGTATCGGCGATCGTGCCGAGGCGTGTGTGGCGGTGTACGCCGAGAACACGGGCTCGAGTTTCGCCGACGCGCTTGCGGCCGCGGCCGAGGGCAAAGTGCCGATGCTGAACACCCGCGCGGAGAAGGCGATCGCGGGTTTCGTCGAGTTGCTCGACGACCTGAGGGGCCGCCTCGACTCGTCTCAAGGGGATCTCGGCGACCTGGTCGAGTCGGTGCTCGAACGGACGGGGTACCGCCGCGAACTGGAATCCTCGACCGACCCCCAAGACCTCGCCCGCCTGGACAACCTCAACGAACTCGTCAGCGTGGCGCACGAATTCAGCACCGACCGGGCGAACGCCGCCGCGCTCGGCGAGTCGTCGCAGGCGCCCGAAGACGAAGACGTGCCGGACACCGGTGTGCTGGCGGACTTCCTGGAACGGGTTTCGCTGGTCGCCGACACCGACGAGATCCCCGAACATGGTGCCGGTGTGGTCACCCTGATGACGCTGCACACCGCGAAGGGCTTGGAGTTTCCGGTGGTGTTCGTCACCGGATGGGAGGACGGGATGTTCCCGCACATGCGGTCGCTGGACGATCCCACCGAACTCTCCGAGGAGCGGCGCCTGGCTTACGTCGGCATCACCCGGGCCCGTCAGCGGCTGTACCTGAGCAGGGCCATCGTCCGGTCTTCATGGGGACAGCCGCTGCTCAACCCCGAGTCGCGATTCTTACGGGAGATTCCGCAGGAACTCCTCGACTGGCGGCGCACCGCGCCGGCCCCGTCGTTCAGCGCGCCGGTGAGTGGCGCCGGCCGGTTCGGCACGCCCCGCGCGGCACCCACCCGCTCCGGTGCAAGCAAACGCCCGCTGCTGGTATTGGAAGCCGGCGACCGCGTGACGCACGACAAATACGGGCTGGGCCGGGTCGAGGAGGTGTCCGGGGTCGGCGAATCCTCCATGTCGCTGATCGACTTCGGCAGCGCGGGGCGGGTGAAGCTGATGCACAACCACGCCCCGATCAGCAAGCTCTAGCCGACTCGCACCGAGCGTGCAATCAGCGCGAAAGACTCGCGCACTTCTCGCAGTGGGTACACGTTCGGCGCGGATCAGCCCTGCAGCCAGCGGGTGGTGCGCGGGTGCAGCGTCAGGATCACGCTGACGATCGGCAGCAACCAAAGGGTGTACACGATCCACGCGACTCGGGCGCCCGCGATGAAGACGCCGCCGTAGGTCAACACCGCGACGACCGCCCCGGCCACGATCAGGTAGCGGCCCACAGGCCGGTGCTGCAGCAGCATGATCACGCCGGAAATGGTGGTTGCGGCGAACACGATGGCGAGGAACGCAACCGCGATGCAGAACAGCCGGTCGGTTCTCCACCAGCCGGCGATCAGGTCGGTGGCCACCACCGACGTCGCCCACCCGCTGACGATGCTGACGGCGCAGGCGGCCACGGCGGTACGGCCGCTGTGCGCACCGGCCGGCGTGCCCGCGAACGATCCCCCACCCGCGCGCGGGGCGCCCGGGTAGCTCGGTTGCTGCCGGGGAATGTGGGTGGTGGGGGAGTCCGCCACGGTCGGGACCGGTCCGGTGGGAGCCCGCCGGATGATCCGCGTGCGCGATTCGGAGGGTGACACAGGCTCTGGGGGTTGTGGAGCGGGCGCTGGCTGGTTTGGCGCGGTCACCTCAACCAGCGTAGTTGCCGACCATAAGACCCCGCTTAGCAAGCCACGGCACGGGGTCGATTCGTTCGGTGCCGCCCTGCAGCACCTCGAAATGCAGGTGGGGGCCGGTGGAATTGCCCCGGTTGCCCATGGTGGCTATCTGGTCGCCGGCCATCACGCGCTCGCCGACGCTGACCAGCGTGGTGTTGACGTGGCCGTAGAGCGTGACCGTGCCGTCGGCGTGGCGCAGTTTGACCCACATTCCGTAGCCCGCGGTCGGTCCGGCGTCGATGACGACACCGTCGGAGACCGCGTATATCGGCGTTCCGATCGAGTTGGCCAGGTCGATCCCGGCGTGCAGCACGCCCCAGCGGTAGCCGAAGTTAGACGTGAAGATGCCCTTCGTCGGCATGACGTAGAGCGGCTGTTGTAACCGCGCCTCGCGCTGAGCGCGGTCGTTCGCGAAGGCCACCCCTTTGGCGAGCTCTTGGTTGTGGAAGGCGGCACTCGCCACGGGCTGAACCGCGATCACCTCGGCGCCACGGGTCGTGTTGGCCCCGGACCCACCGGTGAGCGACGACGCGTTCGCCGTCAGCACGGGCTCGGTCTTGGGGGTATCGGCGTGGCCGGTCGCACTGTGCGCGGCCGCGGCCGCGGCACCGGCGGCCATCGCCGAAATCAGCAGGCGACCCCTGGCAGCGCTGGTCGGCTGCCTGCGGTGCTGTCCGCCGCGCCGGACCACCGGGATGACGTCAGTGTTGCGGGAGGTGTCGCGGGCGCGATCGAAACGCGGGTCGACGGGCACCCGCCTAATCACCTCGGTCGGGGCGGCCAGGCGCAGCGGGGTGAGGTTGTCGGTCTCGTTCAGGTCGTCGAGCTCTGGAGCCAGCAACACCTGCGCTTCGTTGTCGAAAGCGGAGTCGCTGCTGAAGTCCAGGTCATCCAGTTCCCTGGCGTCATTGAAGTCCAGGTCGTCGAAGTCGAAGCCGTCGAGGGGCAGGATTTCGGTGACTTCGTTGAGATGGGGCTCTGGCCACCGGCTGCCCGCCGCGCGACCTACTCTCACCACGCCTGGCACGGCTGAAGTACGAGCGAAACGGTGCAGGGACAAGCTGAAATGTCCTCGTATCGTGACCATAACGTTATCTGGAACCTAGGACGGTAGCCGTTGGGGGACGACGCTGGCAACCTCGAGCCACGATCCGGCGGAAATTGTGACTCGGATCACGGCGCCGTCCCAGTGGGGCTGTCGTGACCTGTGCCACATCGTGGGACGCGACGGTAACGGCCATTTCGCGGGTGGATACAGTTCGTCCGTGCGAGTTGCCCGGTGCGGCACCGCCGACTTTCAGGCCTAGCAGTCAAGCCGAGTGAAGACAGTGAGCTCATGGACCTTTTCGAGTATCAAGCAAAAGAATTGTTCGCCAAGCACAACGTACCGAGCACGCCCGGCCGAGTGACCGACACCGCCGAGGGCGCGCGGGAAATTGCCACCGAAATCGGCCGTCCGGTGATGGTCAAGGCGCAGGTGAAGATCGGCGGACGCGGTAAGGCCGGCGGCGTCAAATACGCCGCGACACCCGACGACGCCTACGAACACGCCAAGAACATCCTCGGCCTGGACATCAAGGGCCACATCGTGAAGAAGCTGCTGGTGGCCGAGGCCAGCGACATCGCCGAGGAGTACTACATCTCCTTCCTGCTCGACCGCGCCAACCGCACCTACCTCGCCATGTGCTCGGTCGAGGGCGGCATGGAGATCGAAGAGGTGGCCGCCACCAAACCCGACCGGCTCGCCAAGGTCCCGGTGGACGCCGTCAAGGGCGTGGACCTGGCGACCGCGCGCTCCATTGCCGAGCAGGGTCACCTGCCGGCCGAGGTGCTTGACGCCGCCGCGGTCACCATCTCCAAGCTCTGGGAGCTCTTCGTCGGGGAGGACGCCACGCTGGTCGAGGTCAACCCCCTGGTGCGCACCCCCGACGACCAGATCCTGGCGCTGGACGGCAAGGTCACGCTCGACGCCAACGCCGACTTCCGTCACCCCGAGCACGCCGAGTTCGAGGACCGCGCGTCCACCGACCCGCTCGAGCTGAAGGCCAAGGAGCACGACCTCAACTACGTCAAGCTCGACGGCCAGGTCGGCATCATCGGCAACGGCGCGGGCCTGGTGATGTCGACCCTCGACGTCGTCGCCTATGCCGGGGAGAAGCACGGGGGCGTCAAGCCGGCCAACTTCCTCGACATCGGCGGCGGTGCCTCGGCGGAGGTGATGGCCGCCGGGCTAGACGTGATTTTGAACGACGCACAGGTAAAGAGTGTGTTCGTCAACGTCTTCGGCGGCATCACCTCGTGTGACGCGGTGGCCACCGGCATCGTCAAGGCTCTGGAAATCCTTGGCGACGAGGCCAACAAGCCGCTGGTGGTGCGACTGGACGGCAACAACGTCGAGGAGGGCCGCCGCATTCTGGCCGCGGCCAACCATCCGCTGGTGATCCAGGCAGAGACCATGGACGCCGGCGCCGACAAAGCCGCCGAGCTGGCGAACAAGTAGCCGAAGGAGCAATGACCCATGTCTATATTCCTGAACACGGATTCGAAGGTCATCGTCCAGGGCATCACGGGTGGCGAGGGCACCAAGCACACCGCGCTCATGCTGAAGGCGGGCACCCAGGTGGTGGGCGGCGTGAATGCCCGCAAGGCGGGAACCACGGTGTCGCACAAGGACGCCGGTGGTAACGACGTAGAACTGCCGGTGTTCGGCACCGTCGAGGAGGCGATGAAGGAGACCGGCGCCAACGTGTCCGTCGTCTTCGTGCCGCCGAAGTTCGCCAAGGACGCGATCATCGAAGCCATCGACGCGGAGATTCCACTGCTGGTGGTCATCACCGAGGGAATTCCGGTGCAGGACACCGCATACGCGTGGGCGTACAACGTCGACAAGGGCAAAAAGACGCGGATCATCGGCCCCAACTGCCCCGGCATCATCACGCCGGGTGAGGCGCTGGCGGGCATCACGCCCGCCACGATCACCGGCTCCGGACCGGTCGGGCTGGTGTCCAAGTCCGGCACGCTGACCTACCAAATGATGTTCGAGCTTCGCGATTTCGGCTTCTCGACGGCGATCGGGATCGGCGGAGACCCGGTGATCGGCACCACCCACATCGACGCCATCGAGGCCTTCGAGAAAGACCCCGAGACCAAGGTCATCGTGATGATCGGCGAGATCGGCGGCGACGCCGAGGAGCGCGCGGCCGACTACATCAAGGCCAACGTGTCCAAGCCGGTCGTCGGTTACGTCGCGGGATTCACCGCCCCCGAGGGCAAGACGATGGGCCACGCGGGCGCGATCGTGTCCGGCTCGTCGGGTACCGCGGCCGCCAAGAAGGAGGCCCTGGAGGCGGCCGGCGTGAAGGTCGGCAAGACGCCGTCGGAGACAGCGGCGCTGGCCCGCGAGATCCTGGGCAGCGTCTGACGGGGTTGCTCTGGTGACCTTGGATCCGCACACACCCGTCGTCGTTGGTGTTGGGCAGGCCGCGGAGCGCATCGACGATCCCGACTACCGGGCGATGTCGCCCGTGGAGCTGGCCGCCGCGGCCGCCCGCGCCGCCCTGGTCGACTGCGGCGCCAACGTCGAATCGGTCGCGGCGGCCGTCGACACCGTGGCCGGTGTCCGGCAATTCGAGATCTCCGGGCCGCTCGCCACGGCTCCGCTGGGGCGGTCGAACAACTACCCGCGGTCCGTGGCCAACCGTTTAGGCGCCAATCCCGCGCGCGCCATCCTGGAAATCGTTGGGGGACAGGGACCCCAGCACCTGATCAGCGAGCTGGCCGCCGAGATCGCAGCGGGTCGTTCGAACGTCTCCCTGATCTTCGGCTCGGACGCAACGTCGACGCTGCGGCGCTTCGCGAAGGCCGGCAACAAGCCCGACTTCACCGAGACCGTGGACGGCGACCTGGAAGACCGGGGGACCGGCATCGAGAAACTCATCTCGCGCTACACGGTCATCCACGGTCTCACCAGCGCGCCGATCCAGTACGGGCTGCTGGAGAACGCCCGACGGGCCGGAACCGGTTTGGGGCCCGCGGAGTACGGGCGCCAGATGGGCGAGCTGTTCGCGCCGTTCACAAAGATCGCCGCCAGCAACCCATTCGCCGCCGCTCCGGTCGAACGCACCGTCGACGAACTGATCACGGTGACCGAGGGCAACCGGATGATCTCCGAGCCCTATCCGCGGCTGCTGGTCGCGCGCGATCAGGTCAACCAGGGCGCGGCGGCACTGCTGATATCGGTGGACGCGGCGCGACGCCTGGGGGTTCCCGAGGAGAAGTGGGTGTACCTGCATGGGCACGCCGACCTGGAGGAGCAGGCCCTGCTGCAGCGCCCCGACCTCGGGCATGCGCCGTCGGCCGTGCTGGCGGTGCGCGAAGCACTGGACATGGCCGGCATCGGCATCGACGACGTGGCCACCTTCGATTTGTACAGCTGCTTTCCCGTACCGGTGTTCAACGTCTGCGACGGCATGGGGGTTGCGCCCGACGATCCGCGCGGACTGACCCTGACCGGTGGGCTGCCGTTCTTCGGCGGCGCCGGCAACAACTACTCGATGCACGCCGTTGCCGAGACGGTTGCCCAAATGCGAAGCGCGCCGGGACGATTCGGTCTCGTCGGCGCCAACGGCGGCATCATGAGCAAGTACTCGGTCGGCGTTTACTCGACCACCCCGGTCGGCTGGAAGCCGGACCGCAGCGCGGAATTACAGGCGCAGGTCGGTACCTGGCCGACCCAGCCGGTCACCGAGAACGCCCAAGGCGCCGGCACCGTCGAGACCTACACGGTCCGCCGTGACGACGGACGCCCGACCGGGATCGTCATCGGCCGGCTGGACGACGGCAGCCGGTTCCTGTCGACCACCGAGGACCACGAGTTGATCGCACTGCTGGTCGACGGCGATCCCCTCGGACATTCGGTTCGGGTGCGGTCCTTCGAGTACGGCAACCGCTGCACCCTGGCCTGAGGCCTGGAACGAGCGCCCCGGCCTTTTTGCTCCCTCGACACTGAAACCACGCACACGACACCTTCGTAAGTACGGTTTGTCAAGGGGGTTGGGGCAGCCTGCCCTGTCCTCGTCTCTACGTAGTGCGTCAAACGGGTTTGTTTTTCCCGACGTCGTTCAATCGAGTTCGGTGAGGACGGGCGGGGCCTGCTCAGGGTGTCGTTCGAGGTCTGTCCCTCTACGCCGAGTGGAGCTTGACCCCAACCTATTTCATATGGATGGATCGTTAGTTACGCCGCTGCGGGAAAGGTGGTGGCACCGGCTTGCGCGGCGTTCCAGGCCACGCGTTCGGTGGTGATGACGTGTACCCAGCGCAGCAGGGCGGCAGCCAGCGCTGCTTTGGCCTGGCCATCGGAGAGTGGGTTGTTGTCTCGGGTGGTCAGATGCCGGTAGCGGGCTGCCATCACCGGATTGTGACGTTGAGCGCCCCATACTGCACGCCAGGCGGCCAGCCGCAGCCGAGGCCGGCCACGCCCGGAGATCCGTGATCGGCCAGTGCTGGTGCCGCTATTGTTCTCGCGCGGACACAGCCCGGCATGCTTGACCAGCGCACGGGGGCTATCGAAGCGGGTGGGATCGCCGGTCTCAGCCAAAATCGCCGCCACCCCGATCGCGCTGACCCCGGGGATGCTGCCTGCCAGCTCGGCCAGCTCAAGCTCGTCGAGAATCTCCAGCATGCGAGTTTCGACCTGCGCGCGCCGAGACTTGACTGCGCGCCAATCGTCGAGCACCCAGCCGGCGCGCTCCAGGGCGCCTCGACGCTGCGCGCTCACCCCGGCCGGATCGGTCAGGGCGGCAAAGACCGCGGCGATGATCCGCCGTCGGGACTGCTTGCCGCCCCAGCGCGGCAGCTCTCGACGCACCGCGGCCTCAAACCGCGCCAGGCCAAGCCGTTTCAACCGCTCAGGATGGCCGTCGCAGCGCTGCAACACCACCGCCAGAGCAGCACACCAGATGACCGAATCAAACTGCCGCACCGCTGCGGCCAGCACCGCTGGCCAGGCGCACTCCAGCAGATCCCGCAACTGCTGCACACACGCAGTCGCCTCGGTGATCAGGCGTTCCCGACGCGCTCCCAGGTGCCGCAATCGCGCCCAGGTCTCATCGGCACGCTCAGGCGCATAGCAACGCAACTGAGCCACCAGCCGCGCGATCAGCACCGCATCCTTGTCATCGGTCTTATCCCGGGTGTAATCCTCGGATTCGCGAGCCCGGCCCGTCAGCAACGGCTGCACGCACACCAACGTCATAGCCCGTTGCACTGCAAGCTCATCTAGCACCCGCCAACGATGCCCGGTCGGCTCACAACCCACCGTGACATCGGCGAAACCGAGCTGACGGGCCTCCTTGCGCGCCCAATCCAACACTGGGCCCAACCGCCACGCCTTGGCCTTCACCCGCCTACGGGCCAGCACCTGCGAATCATGATTAGTGAGCACGATCGCCTGTTTCTCATCGGCCAGATCAATCCCCACGATCGCGTTATCAACAGGCACCAACTCCCGCAATCTGGACAACTGAGCATTGCGGCGCTTATCACCACGCGACAAACCACTACCCTGGATCACGACGTCCTCCTGACTGTTTTGGGACACCAAGCCCTTCGACAACATCAGGAGGACGTCTCTTTCACACCCATCAACACACGCATCAGCCATAACGCTCTTACTACGCCGAGCCGAGCCGCCGCGGTTGCAGTGTCGGCGAAAAATAGTGTCGGCGAAAAACAGTGTCGGCGAAAAACGAGGTCTAGACGAGCGCGGCCAGCTTGCCGGCCAACCGCTCCACGTACGCGGCGATCTCCTCTTCGGGACGGTCCGGGAGTCCGAACAGCACCTCGGTCACGCCGAGGTCGGCCCAGCGTGCCAGCTTCTCGGGCACCGGCTTGAAGTCCAGCGCCACGATCTGTGGAGCACCCTCCCGGCCGGCGGCCGCCCAGGTATCCTGCAGCAGCTTCACCGGCTCGTCGATGTCGAAGTCGCGCGGAGTGGTGATCCAACCGTCGGCGCTGCGGGCGATCCACTTGAAGTTCTTCTCGTTTCCGGCCGCGCCCACCAGCACGGGAATGTGGGATTGCACCGGCTTGGGCCACGCCCAGCTGGGCCCGAACTTCACGAACTCGCCGTCATAGGCGGCCTCTTCCTGTGTCCACAGCGCCCGCATCGCCTCGATGTACTCGCGCAGCATGGTGCGGCGCCGCCCGGGCGGCACCCCGTGGTCGGCGAGTTCGTCGGTGTTCCACCCGAACCCGACACCGAGGCTGACCCGCCCCCCGGACAGGTGGTCGAGGGTGGCGATGCTTTTCGCCAGCGTGATCGGGTCGTGTTCGACGGGCAGCGCCACCGCTGTGGACAGCCGCACCCGCGACGTCACCGCGCACGCCGCGCCCAAGCTCACCCATGGGTCGAGCGTGCGCATATAGCGGTCGTCGGGCAGGGACGCATCGCCGGTCGTCGGGTGGGCCGCCTCGCGCTTGACCGGGATGTGGGTGTGTTCTGGCACGTAGAAGGTCTGGAAGTTGTGATCGTCGGCGAGCTTGGCGGCTGCCGCCGGAGAGATGCCGCGGTCACTGGTGAAAAGCACGAGGCCATAGTCCATGCACAGAATTAGAACGTGTTCTACCTGTGCGGGGCAAGCGGGCCCCGGTCCCGGCGCCCGGGCGACTGGCCGGTCGCTCCGGCGCGGGCATCCGTACGTGCGCTAGCGTGGTTGGTCGATCGTGTCGCAACGGCAAGCGCCGGTACGTACTGGGTGTTTATCGAGCGGCGCGCCGGGGAGGACAGCGTCGCACTGCAATGTGGCGCCCGCTACGGACTTGAAGGCATTGGAAGCAACAGGAGGAGTCATGACCTACTCGCCCGGTAGTCCCGGATATTCACCCGCGCAACCCGGTGGCTCCTACGCAGGCGGCACACCGTCGTTCACGAAGGACGACGACGGCAAGAGCAAGCTTCCGCTGTACCTGAACATCGCGGTCGTGGTTCTCGGGCTGGCGGTGTACGTGCTGAACTTCGGGCCCACTTTCACCATCAGCGCCGACCTCGGTCCGGGCGTCGGCGGACGCGCCGGTGACGCCGGGACCGCGGTCATCGTCGCAGTGCTCGCCGCGCTGCTTGCCGGACTGAGCCTGCTGCCCAAGGCCAAGAGCTACGCGGGAATCGTCGCGGTGGTCGCCGTGCTGGGCGCGTTGCTGGCCATCGCCGAGACGATCAACCTGCCGGCCGGCTTCGCGCTCGGCTGGGCGATGTGGCCCCTGGTGGCGTGCAGCGTGCTCCAGGCGATCGCCGCCGTGTTGGTGATCCTGTTGGAAGCGGGCGTGATCACCCCGCCGGCTCCGCGTCCGAAGTACGATCCCTACGCGCAGTACGGCCAGTACGGGCAATACGCGCAGTACGGACAGCAGCCGTATTACGGTCAGCAGCAGCACGCGGGACCGCAGTCACACCACCCGCAGCATTCGCAGCAGCCCGCCGGCTACGGGGCGCAGTACGGGGGCTACCCGTCGAGCCAGGCCCCGACCCAAAGCGCTATCCCGACTGGCGGTTTCGGCGCCCAGCCGCAGTCAGGCCCCCCGTCGGCCGCGCAGCAGCAGGGGACCTCCACGCCGCCGACCGGCTTCCCGAGCTTCAGCCCGCTACCATCGACCGGCGCCGGGGGATCGGGGTCCGAAGCGGGTTCGGCTCCGGTCGATCACGCCAACCAGTCCGAAGGCCAGCAGTCCTTCGGCCAGGGTCAGCAGTCGCCCTCATCTCCCTCCGGGCCAGCGCCGGTCTAACCATGCGTTTCCGCGCCTAGTCGGGGACGTGTGCCAACAGTGACGCGGGTGGAGGAAAACCGGGCGGCGGGCGCTCGCCAAGCGCGTGACCTTGTCAGGGTCGCGTTTGGCCCGGCGGTGGTGGCGTTGGTCATCATCGCCGCCGTGACGCTGATTCAGTTGCTGATCGCCAACAGCGACATGACCGGCGCGCTGGGAGCCATTGCCAGCATGTGGCTGGGCGTTCACCAGGTGCCCATCTCGATCGGTGGCCATGAACTGGGCGTGATGCCGCTGCTGCCCGCGCTGCTGATGGTCTGGGCCACGGCGCGCAGCACGGCCCGGGCCACCTCTCCCTATTCGTCGTGGCTCGTGGTGCGGTGGGTTGTCGCGTCGGCGCTGGGCGGGCCCTTGCTGATGGCGGCGATCGCCCTGGCGGTCATCCACGACGCGTCGTCGGTGATCACCGAACTCCAAACGCCCAGTGCCCTGCGCGCTTTCGTCAGCGTGCTGGTGGTGCATGCCATCGGGGCCACCATCGGTGTGTGGTCCCGGGTGGGACGCCGGGCGCTCGCGGCGTCGCTGCTTCCGGGTTGGCTGGGCGATTCCCTGCGTGGCGCAGCGGCCGGCGTATTGGCGTTGGTGGGGCTGTCCGGGATGGTGACGGCGGGTTCGCTGGTTGTGCACTGGTCGACGATGCAGGACCTGTACGGGATCACCGACTCGATATTCGGGCAGTTCAGCCTCACGGTGTTGTCGCTGTTATACGCGCCCAACGTCATCGTCGGAACTTCGGCGGTCGCGGTGGGTTCCAGTGCCCACCTCGGCTTCGCGACGTTCAGTTCGTTCACCGTTTTCGGCGGCGACATTCCGGCGCTGCCGGTCCTGGCCGCGGTCCCCCGACCGCCGCTGGGGCCGGTGTGGGTCGCGCTGCTCATCGTCGGAGCATCGTCGGGAGTGGCGGTCGGACAGCAATGCGCCCGCCACGCGCTGCCACTTGTTCAGGCCATCGCCAAACTCCTGGTCGCCGCGGTGGCCGGGGCGGCGGTGATGTCACTGCTCGCGTACGGCGGCAGCGGTCGGCTGGGCAACTTCGGGGATGTCGGCGTCGACCAGGGCGCGTTGGTCGTTGGCGTGTTCTTCTGGTTCGCGGTCGTTGGTTGGGTGACGGTGCTGATGACGGGTGGGATCCAGCGCCGCCCTCGGCGGCCCAAGCCGCAGCCCGAGCCCGCCCCGGCGGCCGAGGAACCGGCGGACTTTGCGGGGCTTTTCGACGAGGATGGAGAACCGGCCGGCGACTCCGGCGAAGAGGAGTCACCCGTCAGCGACGACGACGAGCCGGCCCGCGACTCCGCCGAGGAGGGTCGACCGGTCCCCGACGACGACGTGGCGGCCGGCGACTCCGACAAGGAGGATGTACCCGTCAGCGGCGACGACGCGGCGCCCGGCGACTCCGCCGAGGAGGGTCGACCAGTCCCCGACGACGACGCGTCGCCGCCCGCGTGATCCGTTCAACTGTCCGGCTTGCCCCCTCGCCGTCCCCCTCGCCGCTCTGCGGCTGGGCGGTATCCCCAACGCGGCTGGGGGTACCCCCTCAGCCTGCCGTGCCGGCACGCATCGTCGCCGGACTAGGCTCTCGATGTGGCCGAACCGCTCCGCGTGCCCCCGAGCGCACCGGCCCGGGTGGTAGTCCTGGCGTCTGGCACCGGTTCGCTGCTCGGCTCGCTGATCGACGCCGCCGTCGGCGACTACCCGGCGCGCGTGGTCGCGGTCGGCACCGACCGCGCCTGCCCAGCCACCGAAATCGCCGTGGCGGCGTCCCTGCCCACGTTCACCGTCCGGCTCGGCGATCACCCGGACCGCGATGCCTGGGACGCCGCCATCACCGCCGCAACTGCCGAACACTCGCCGGATCTAGTCGTATCGGCCGGTTTTATGAGAATCCTCGGACCACAGTTTCTTTCACGGTTCTGTGCCCGTGTCATCAATACTCACCCGGCCCTGCTACCCGCGTTCCCTGGTGCCCACGGTGTGGCCGACGCGTTGGCCCACGGAGTCAAGGTCACAGGCTGTACGGTGCACCTGGTAGATGCCGGGACGGACACCGGACCGATACTGGCGCAGCAATCCGTTGCGGTGCTCGACGGCGACACCGAGGAAACCCTGCACGAGCGCATCAAAGTCACCGAACGCAAGCTGTTGGTGGACGTGGTGGCCGCGATCGCGACCGGTGGCATGACACTGGTCGGACGAAAAGCGACGATCGGACGAAAGGCGGTCACAGGATGAGCACCGACGACTGGCCCGAGATGGCAAAAAGGCCGATCCATCGCGCGTTGATCAGCGTGTACGACAAGACCGGGCTGATCGAGCTCGCGCGCGGACTGACAGCGGCGGGCGTCGAGATCGTCTCGACCGGATCGACGGCGAAGACCATTGCCGACAAAGGGATCTCGGTGACGCGGGTGGAGGAACTCACCGGTTTCCCCGAGGTGCTCGACGGCCGGATCAAGACGCTGCATCCGCGGGTCCACGCCGGTCTGCTGGCCGATCTCCGCAAGCCCGAGCACGCGGCGGCGCTCGAGCGCCTCGGAATCGCGGCGTTCGAGCTGGTTGTCGTCAACCTGTATCCGTTCAGCGAGACCGTCGACTCCGGCGCGGGTATCGACGAGTGCGTCGAGCAGATCGACATCGGCGGGCCGTCGATGGTTCGGGCAGCCGCGAAAAACCATCCCAGCGTCGCGGTGGTCACCGATCCGCGCGGATACGACGGGGTGCTCGCCGCGGTGCGCCGCGGGGGATTCACGCTCGCCGAGCGCAGAAGGCTGGCGTCGCTGGCGTTCCAGCACACCGCCGAGTACGACATCGCCGTCGCGAGCTGGATGGAGTCGACGCTGGCGCCCGAGCATCCGCCGACGGCCTTTCCCCGCTGGCTGGCCCGCAGCTGGCACCGCTCGGCAATGCTGCGCTACGGCGAAAACCCGCACCAGCAGGCGGCGCTCTACAACGACCCCAGTGCGTGGCCCGGCCTGGCGCAGGCCGAGCAGCTGCACGGGAAAGAGATGTCCTACAACAACTTCACCGACGCGGACGCGGCCTGGCGGGCCGCCTTCGACCATGAGCAAACGTGCGTGGCAATCATCAAGCACGCCAACCCTTGTGGGATCGCAATTTCCTCCGTGTCGGTCGCCGACGCCCACCGCAAGGCCCACGAATGCGATCCGCTGAGCGCCTTCGGCGGAGTCATCGCCGCGAACACCGAAGTCAGCGTCGAGATGGCGGAGTACGTGAGCACCATCTTCACCGAGGTGATCATCGCGCCCGCCTACGCGCCGGGTGCCCTCGACGTACTGACGCGCAAGAAGAACATCCGGGTGCTGGTGGCCTCCGAACCGCTGACCGGTGGCACCGAGCTCCGGCCGGTGAGCGGCGGGCTCCTGGTCCAGCAGCGCGACGAGCTGGACGCGCACGGTGACAACCCGACGAACTGGACGCTGGCGACCGGCTCACCGGCCGATCCGGCGACGCTGACCGACCTCGTTTTTGCGTGGCGAGCCTGCCGCGCGGTCAAGTCGAACGCGATCGTAATCGCCTCGGGTGGCGCCACGATCGGTGTCGGGATGGGCCAGGTGAACCGGGTCGACGCCGCTCGGCTGGCCGTCGAGCGCGGTGGAGACCGGGTCAGTGGCGCGGTCGCGGCCTCCGACGCGTTCTTCCCGTTCCCCGACGGACTCGAGACCCTGACCGCTGCGGGGGTCAAAGCGGTGGTACACCCGGGCGGCTCGGTGCGCGACGACGAGGTGACCGCCGCGGCGGCCAGCGCCGGCGTCGCGCTGTACCTCACCGGGGCGCGTCACTTCGCTCACTGAGAGCTCTGCCGTGTCGATTGCCCGACGTTTGCGCGTCAGTCCCGGGCGGGGCTGTTAGCAATGCAGCAAAATTCCTTCTTGCCCCTTGGTCGCTTACCGCAATAGCATCCGAGCTGGACAAGCGACGGCCGTCTTGCCATATCCAAAGGAGTGAAATGCGCGAAATCAGTAAACGAACATTTGCGTTTACCGCAGCGATTGCGGCGTTCGCAGTGGTCGGTGCGGGGTGCCACGCAAACAAATCGAACGAGAGTACAGGCTCAGCCACGTCTTCGGCGACATCTTCGTCTGCGACGTCCTCTGCGGGGACGTCCACAACCACCAGCGCCGCCGGGCCTTCCACCCAGATCCCCGGCGCTAACGGCACGCTGTACACGGTCCAGGGGCCGATTCTCGCGAAATGGCAAACCCTTAATGACGCTCAAAAGAAGGACCTGGGCGCACCGTACGACAACGAGCATCCGACCAAGGACGGCAGCGGTGTCTACCAGCAGTTCGACGGCGGCGTGCTGATTTATAGGAATGGGAGCCCGGTCTACTTCGTATGGGGCAAGATCCGCGACACGTGGAATAAGTTGGATGCTTCGCAGGGCAAGCTGGGCTATCCAACCTCTGACGAGCAGATCCTCCCCGACGGCTCTTACAAGTCGGTGTTCGAGCACGGCACGGTCACCTTTAAAACAGGCGATGCGGACGCGACTGTCACCATGAGCTAGCCGGTCTTCGTGTCCGCCGTCTTGGTGGGCGCAAATGACACCAACCGAGGGTCGGGCAGTCAATGCGACTGCCCGACCCTCGCGTCGGAGGACACGTCAAACGGAGGACACGGTGCCGTATCGACGACACCGTCGTAGCGTGGAGTGGTGACATCACCGAGCAATCTGCCCCGGACCGTCGGCGAACTGCGCGCCGCCGGTCATCGCGAACGGGGAGTCAAGCAAGAAATCCGCGAGAATCTGCTGACCGCCCTGGCCGAGGGGGACGACGTCTGGCCGGGGATCCTGGGCTTTGAAGACACCGTCTTGCCGCAGGTGGAGCGTGCGCTTATCGCCGGTCATGACTTCGTCCTGCTCGGCGAGCGCGGTCAGGGCAAGACCCGGCTGCTGCGCGCGCTGGTCGGGCTGCTCGACGAGTGGACGCCGGTGATCGCCGGGGCCGAACTGGGTGAGCATCCTTACTCGCCGATCACGCCGGAGTCGATCCGGCGGGCCGCCACGCTGGGCGACGCGCTACCGGTGGAGTGGAGGCACCGCAGCGAGCGCTACACCGAGAAGCTGGCCACTCCCGATACCAGCGTTGCCGACCTGGTCGGCGACATCGACCCGATCAAGGTCGCCGAGGGCCGCAGCCTCGGCGACCCGGAGACGATCGCGTACGGGTTGATCCCCCGCGCGCACCGCGGCATCGTCGCGGTCAACGAACTACCTGATCTTGCCGAGCGCATCCAGGTGTCGATGCTGAACGTGATGGAGGAGCGCGACATCCAGGTCCGCGGGTACACGCTGCGCCTGCCGCTGGACGTGTTGGTCGTCGCCAGCGCCAACCCGGAGGACTACACCAACCGCGGCCGCATCATCACCCCGCTCAAGGACCGGTTCGGCGCCGAGATCCGGACGCACTACCCGTTGGAGCTGGACGCGGAAGTGGGCGTGATCGTGCAGGAAGCGCACCTGAGCGCGCAGGTGCCCGACTACCTCATTCAGGTGATCGCGCGATTCGCCCGGTACCTGCGCGAGTCCAACTCCGTCGACCAGCGCTCCGGGGTCTCGGCGCGGTTCGCCATCGCGGCGGCCGAGACGGTGGCGGCCGCCGCCCGGCACCGCGGCGCGGTGCTGGGGGAGACCGACCCGGTGGCCCGCGTGGTCGACCTCGGCACGGTGATCGACGTCCTGCGCGGCAAGCTGGAATTCGAGTCCGGCGAGGAGGGCCGCGAACAGGCCGTGCTGGAGCACCTGTTGCGTCGTGCGACCGCTGACACCGCATCGCGGGTGCTGGGTGGCATCGACGTCGGCACCCTGGTGTCCACGGTCGAGGGCGGTTCGGCGGTCACCACGGGCGAGCGGGTGTCGGCCAAGGACGTGCTCGGCGCGGTTCCGCGCCTGCCAGTCGTGGACAGGATCGCGGAGAAGCTGAATGCCCAATCAGAGGGCGAGCGCGCCGCCGCGCTGGAACTCGCGTTGGAGGCGTTGTACCTGGCCAAACGAATCGACAAGGTGTCCGGGGAAGGTCAAACCGTTTATGGCTAAACCAGGTAAGCGCCACTCGACGCGATACTCGGCGTACACCGGCGGGCCCGACCCGCTGGCTCCGCCGGTGGACCTGCGCGAGGCGCTCGAACAGATCGGTCAGGACGTCATGGCCGGCACGTCGCCGCGCCGTGCGCTGTCCGAGCTGCTGCGCCGCGGCACCAAAAACATGACCGGGGCCGACCGGCTGGCGGCGGAGGCGAACCGGCGCCGACGGGAGTTGCTGCGCCGCAACAACTTAGACGGCACCCTGCAGGAGATCAAGAAGCTGCTCGACGAGGCCGTGCTGGCCGAACGCAAGGAGCTGGCCCGCGCGTTGGACGACGACGCCCGCTTCGGCGAACTGCAGCTGGACGCGCTGCCCGCGTCGCCGGCCAAGGCCGTCCAAGAGCTTTCCGACTACAACTGGCGCAGCGCGGAGGCCCGCGACAAGTACGAGCAGATCAAGGACTTGCTCGGCCGCGAGATGCTTGACCAGCGCTTCGCGGGCATGAAACAAGCGCTGGAGGGCGCCACCGACGAGGATCGCCAGCGCGTCAAGGACATGCTGGACGACCTCAACGAGCTGCTGGACAAGCACGCCCGAGGTGAGGACAGCCAGCAGGACTTTCAGGACTTCATGGACAAGCACGGCGAGTTCTTTCCGGAGAACCCGCGCAACGTCGATGAGTTGCTGGACTCGTTGGCGAAGCGCGCCGCCGCCGCGCAACGCTTCCGCAACAGCCTGAGCCCCGAGCAGCGGGCCGAACTGGACGCGTTGGCGCAGCAGGCATTCGGCTCCCCGACGCTGATGCAGGCGCTGAATCGGCTCGACGCGCATCTGCAGGCGGCACGGCCGGGCGAAGACTGGACCGGGTCGGAAGAGTTCTCCGGCGACAACCCGTTCGGCATGGGCGAGGGCACCCAGGCGCTGTCCGACATCGCCGAGCTGGAGCAGCTGGCCGAGCAGCTGTCCCAGAGCTATCCGGGCGCCACCATGGACGACGTCGATCTCGACGCGCTGGCGCGCCAGCTGGGCGACCAGGCCGCGATCGACGCCCGCACGCTCGCCGAACTGGAGCGGGCACTGGTCAATCAGGGTTTCCTGGACCGTGGTTCCGACGGGCAGTGGCGACTGTCCCCGAAGGCCATGCGGCGGCTCGGCGAGACGGCGTTACGCGATGTGGCGCAACAGCTTGCCGGTAGGCGCGGCGAGCGTGACCATCGGCGCGCCGGGGCGGCCGGCGAGCTCACCGGCGCGACGCGGCCCTGGCAGTTCGGCGACACCGAGCCGTGGAACATCTCCCGCACCCTGACCAACGCGGTGCTGCGGCAGGCGGGAACCGACACGCTGGACGGCCGGGCGGGTTCGCTGAGGATCACCGTTGACGACGTCGAGGTATCCGAGACCGAGACAAGCACGCAGGCGGCGGTGGCGCTGCTGGTCGACACGTCGTTTTCGATGGTGATGGAGAATCGCTGGCTGCCCATGAAGCAGACGGCGCTGGCGCTCAACCACCTGGTGCGCACTCGGTTCCGTTCGGATGCCTTGCAAATCATCGCGTTTGGCCGCTACGCCCGGACGGTGACGGCCGCCGAGCTCACGGGCCTCGAGGGCGTCTACGAGCAGGGCACCAACCTGCATCATGCGCTGGCGCTGGCGGGTCGTCACCTGCGTCGGCACCCCAACGCGCAGCCCGTCGTGCTGGTGGTGACCGATGGCGAGCCAACCGCCCACCTGGAGGACTTCGACGGCGACGGGTCTTCTACTGTGTTTTTTGATTACCCCCCGCATCCGCGGACCATCGCCCACACGGTGCGCGGGTTCGACGACATGGCCCGCCTCGGTGCGCAGATCACGATCTTCCGGCTGGGCAGCGATCCCGGCCTGGCGCGGTTCATCGACCAGGTCGCCCGGCGTGTCGAGGGACGCGTAGTGGTGCCCGACGACGACGGCTTGGGAGCGGCCGTGGTGGGCGACTATCTGAGGTCGCGGCGCCGTCGGTAGCGGGTCAAGGATGGCCCCGGATGGCCGAGGGAAGGGATTGGCGCCGTCTCGACCGGGTACCCGCACGAAGATCGAGGACCAAGAAGGAGATGCATGAGCAACGTTCCGGCAATCGAACTCAATGACGGTAAGAGCATCCCGCAGCTAGGTTTTGGCGTTTTTCAGATCCCGCCCGACGACACCGCCGCGGCCGTCAAGCGCGCGCTTGACATCGGATACCGGCACATCGACACCGCCGAGATGTACGGAAACGAAAAGGGAGTCGGCCAAGGCATTCGCGACGCCGGCCTGGACCGGGCCGAGGTATTCGTCACCAGCAAGCTGAACAACGGCTTCCACAAGCCCGACGAAGCGCGCCGCGCCTTCGACCGGACACTCAAAGCCCTCGAATCCGACTACGTCGACCTGTTCCTCATCCACTGGCCGCTGCCCACGCTCTACGACGGAGACTTCGTCTCCACGTGGAAGGTGCTGGAAGAGTTCGCCGCAGACGGACGCGCCCGCAGCATCGGTGTCTCCAATTTTCAGCCCGCACATCTGGACCGGCTCGCCGCCGAAACCGACACCGTTCCCGCAGTGAACCAGATTGAGGTTCATCCGTTTTTCACCAATGAGCCGGTCCGCGCCTACGGTCGCGCGCACGGCATCGCCACCGAGGCGTGGTCGCCGATCGCCCAGGGCAAGGTGCTCGACGATCCGGTGATCACCCGCATCTCCAAAGCCCTCGGCAAATCACCGGCGCAGGTCGTATTGCGCTGGCACGTTCAGCGCGGCGACATTATCTTTCCCAAGTCGGTGACGCCGGAACGAATCAAGTCCAACTTCGAGCTGTTCGACTTCGACTTGGACGGCTCCGACATGGATGCGATCTCGGCGCTGGACAAGGGCGAATCGGGCAGGACGGGCCCCAATCCGGACACCTTCGACTACGTGCCCGACTGACGGGCCGGGCTTATTCGCGGGCTTATTCGAGGCCGTTCGCGGTTAGGAGTGTGAGCGGCGGGCCCGGCGCTTGACGCCCACGCCGCCCCATAGCGAGAAGCCGCGAATCTTGACCGTCGGCGCACCCGGTGTGCCCCGGCCCAGGCCGCCGTGATCGAACCCACCCATGAAACCGTGGCCGTGCACCTCCACGTTGACCTCGGGCGGCAGCAGGATGTTCTGCACACCCATGATCGAGATCGCGTGTATGTCCACCTCGGTCGAGGTGAAATCGGCGTAGCGCAGGTCGAGCACCCCGCTGCCCCAGAGCGTGAACGCGGTGAGTTTCTTGGGCACGTTCCATCGGCCGCGGCGCTCGAACCCGCTCATGAGCGCCAGCAGCAGGGTGGACGGCGCCGGGTTGGGCTTGCCGCCCCGGCGCGGGTTGATCGGCGAGCCCGGCAGGTCGGCGCGCAGCCGGTCCAGCTCCTCGTACGTTGTCGCCGCGTAGGCCTTGGTCAAGCGGTCTTCGTAGTCCTTGAGCTGCAGGCGGCCCTGCTCGGCCGCGTACGCCAGCAACTGCGCAATCTGGATGCGATCGGTGTCGGCCGCACGCGACGATTCGTCACGCATGTCCTTTGCGTCGCGTTGCGCTGAGTTGCTCATCACTCACGAGAGTACGACGTAGAAGTTTTGCTGCAATAGGGTTGGCTAAACTGCAATCACCCCGCCGGGGCGTAACTAATTAGCGGTGCCGTCAACGGTCGCCCAGCTGGGTGGACGTTTCTGCAGGAATGCCAGCATGCCCTCGCGAGCTTCGTCGGACACGAACAGCCGGGCCGAGTCCTCCGTTAGCCGCTCGGCGTCGCGGTCGAACCCCTCGAGCACCGCGGCGGTGGTCAGCGCCTTCGACGCCGCAAGACCCTGAGGCGAGCCGCGGCTCACGTCGGCGACCAGCTTCGCCACCGCGGCGTCCACGTCGTCGACCGCCATCGTGACGAGCCCGATCTCGGCGGCCTCGTCGGCGTTGAACGTCTCGCCGGTCAGGTAGTAGCGCGCCGCCGCACGCGGCGACATCTTCGGCAGCAGCGTCAGCGAGATGATCGCCGGGGCGACGCCGATGCGGGCTTCGGTTAGCGCGAAGGTGCTGCGCGGCCCGGCGACCGCGATGTCGCACGCACCGACCAGGCCGAAACCCCCGGCCCGGACGTGACCGTCAACGGCGGCGATCACCGGCAGCGGGGCGGAGACGATGGCGCGCAACAGGGCCGTGAGTTCGCGGGCCCGGGCGACGGCCATGTCGAACGGGTCGCCACCGCTGGCCGCACTCAGGTCGGCGCCGGCGCAGAAGGTGCCGCCGCCGTGCCCCAACACCACCGTCCGTACGGCGGGGTCCGAGGCGGCGTCGCGCAGCCCCTGGTGCAACTGGCTGACGAGGGTGGTGGAAAGCGCGTTGCGGTTGTGGGGCGAGTTGAGGGTCAGCCTCGCGAACGGGCCTCCGGTTGCGGCCGGGCCGGCGTAGTCGACAAAACGATTATCCATCAGTAGGGCTTCAGTAGCTTCGAGGCAGGCCCAGCGACGTCTGTGCCACGAAGTTCAGCACCATCTCGCGGCTGACCGGGGCGATCCGTCCCAGCCGGGCCGAGGCCAGCATCGCGGCCACACCGTATTCCTTGGTCAGCCCGTTGCCGCCCATCGACTGCACCGCCTGGTCCACCGATCGGGTGGCCGCCTCGGCCGCAGCGTACTTGGCCATGTTCGCGGCCTCGGCCGCGCCGGCGTCGTCCCCGCTGTCGTAGAGCGTCGCGGCCTTCTGCATCATCAGCTTGGCCAATTCGACCTCAATGTGGCACTGCGCCAAGGGATGTGACAGGCCCTGGTGCGCACCGATCGGCGTACCCCAGACCTGGCGGGTCTTGACGTAGTCGGCGGCTTTGTTCAGGGCGAACCGGCCCATGCCCACGGAGCTGGCCGCGCCCATGATGCGCTCGGGGTTGAGACCGGCGAAAAGCTGCGCGATCGCGGCGTCCTGAGCCCCGACGAGCGCGTCGGCGGGCAGCCGGACGTCGTCGAGGAACACCTGGAACTGGCGTTCGGGGCTGATCAGCTCCATGTCGATCGGGGTGTAGGTGAAGCCCGGCGTATCGGTGGGCACCACGAACAACGCGGGTCTGAGCGATTCGGACTTGGCCCCTGTGTCTTTGTAGGTGCGACTCACCACCAGCACGGCCTGCGCCTGGTCGATGCCCGAGATGTACACTTTCTGGCCCTTGAGGATCCAGTCGCCGCCGTCGCGGCGGGCGGTCGTGGTGATCCTGTGCGAGTTCGAGCCGGCGTCCGGCTCGGTGATGGCGAACGCCATCGTCAGCGAGCCGTCGGCGATGCCGGGAATCCAGCGCTTCTTCTGCTCCTCGGTACCGAACTTGCTGATGATGGTCCCGTTGATGGCGGGCGACACCACCATCAGCAGCAGCGCGCTCCCCGCGGCCGCCATTTCCTCCATCACCAGGGACAGTTCGTACATGCCGGCGCCGCCGCCGCCGTACTCCTCGGGCAGATTGACCCCGAGGAAACCGAGTTTGCCTGCTTCCGACCACAATTCGGTGGTGTGCTCGTGCGCGCGCGCCTTCTGCAGGTAGTACTCCTGGCCGTAGTTGGACGCCCATTCGGACACCGCCTTGCGCAGGGCCCGGCGTTCCTCGTTCTCGATGAAACTGGTATCGGTCATTTTCGATCTCCTTACGCTTCCGGCGCTTCCACCCGAGCCAGGACGGCGCCGACTTCCACTTGCTGGCCGGCTTGGACGTTGAGCTCGACGAGCACGCCGTCGGTCGGCGCGGTGATGGTGTGTTCCATCTTCATCGCCTCCAGCCAGACCAATGGCTGCCCGGCGTTGACAGCCTCGCCGACCGCGGCGCCGAGTCGAATGACGTTGCCCGGCATGGGCGCTATCAGGGAGCCTTGTTCGACGGCCGACCCGGGCTCGGGGAACCGGGGCAGCGCGACCAGGTGGACGGGCCCGAGCGCCGAGTCGATGTAGACGTCCTGACCGTAGCGTGCGACCGTGAACCGGTAGGCCACCCCGTCGCCGTCGGCAAGCACCACGTCGTCCGGCGCGGACGATACAAGTCGCAGCGACTGGTCAGTGGCCAGCTCCAATCCGGTTCTGGTGAAACGGTATTCGATGCGGTGCTCGTTTGTGTCGTCGTCGCGGTAGGTCTTGACCTGATAGCCGGACGCGAGGTTTCGCCAGCCGCTGGGAATCGAGCCGAAGACCGCGGCCGTCGCGCGGTTGTGCGCGGCATCGGCGAGCGCGGCGGCGGTCGCCGACAACCGGACCACCGCGGCGTCGGCCAAGGGAGCCGACAACGTCGCCAGGCCGTGGGTGTCGAAGAACGCGGTATCGGTCGCGCCGTCGAGAAAAGCCGGGTGCCGCAACACGTTCACCAACAGTTCCCGGTTGGTGCGCACGCCGTGCAGCCGGGCCCGAGCCAGCGCGTCGGCGAGCACCAGCGCCGCCAACCGGCGCGTCGGCGCATACGAGATCACCTTGGCCAGCATCGGGTCGTAGTGAATCGACACCGCGAAGCCGTCGACAACCCCGGAGTCCAGCCGGATCCCGGTCCGATGTCCCAGCACGCCGAACTCGGTCCGGACCGCCGGTACCTCGATCCTGTGCACCGGGCCGGCCTGCGGCTGCCAGCCTTGCGCGGGATCCTCGGCGTAGAGCCGGGCCTCGATCGAATGCCCGCGGGCGGCGGGGGGTTCGGGGTCGAGGCGGTCGCCGTCGGCGACGGCGAGCTGCAGTTCGACGAGGTCGAGTCCGGTGGTCTCCTCGGTCACCGGGTGCTCGACCTGCAGCCGGGTGTTCATCTCCAGGAAGTAGAACTCGCCCACTTGAGAGTTTGGGTCGGCGAGGAACTCCACCGTCCCGGCGCCCGCGTAGCCGATGGCGGAGGCCGCCAGCCGGGCCGCGTCAAACAGCTTGGCCCGCATGCCGGGTGTGCGCTCAACCAACGGGGAGGGCGCCTCCTCGATGATCTTCTGGTGGCGGCGCTGAATGGAGCATTCCCGTTCCCCGACGGCCCACACCGTGCCGTGGGTGTCGGCGAGGACCTGAACCTCGACGTGGTGCCCGGTGGGCAGGTAGCGCTCGCAGAACACCGTCGGGTCGCCGAACGCCGACTGCGCCTCGCGCCGGGCTGCGGCGACTTCGCTTGCCAGAGCGGACAATTCGCGGACCACCCGCATCCCGCGCCCGCCGCCGCCCGCGGACGCCTTGACCAGCACCGGCAGCTGCACCTCGGTGACCGAGTCGGGGTCGAGTTCCTCGAGGACCGGCACTCCCGCGGCGGCCATCAGCTTCTTGGACTCGATCTTGGAGCCCATCGCCCGCACCGCGTCCACCGGCGGCCCCACCCAGACCAGGCCGGCGTCCAGGACGGCGGCGGCGAAATCGGCGTTCTCGGAGAGGAATCCGTAGCCCGGATGAATCGCGTCGGCGCCCGCCGCGCGGGCGGCCTCGATGATCGCCTCGGCGTTGAGGTAGTCATTCGTCTTCGGCAGCCGCACCCGGGCGTCGGCCTCGGCGACATGCGGCGCGGCGGCGTCCGGGTCGGTGTAGACGGCGACGGTGCCTAACCCCAGCCGCCGACAGGTGGCGAACACCCGTCGGGCGATCTCGGCCCGGTTGGCCACCAGCACTCGAGTGATGCCCATGGGGCTCACATCCGGAAGACGCCGAAGTTCGACGTCCCCTTGATCGGGCCATTGGCGATGGCGGACAGACACATTCCCAGGACGGTGCGGGTGTCGCGCGGGTCGATCACCCCGTCGTCGTAGAGCATCCCGGACAGGACCAGCGGCAGCGACTCGGCCTCGATCTGGCCCTCGACGGCGGCACGCATCGCCGCGTCCGCCGCCTCGTCGACCTGCTGCCCGCGTGCCTCGGCGGCCGCGCGGGCCACGATCGACAACACGCCGGCGAGCTGGGCACCGCCCATCACCGCGGATTTGGCGCTGGGCCAGGCGAACAGGAACCTCGGGTCGTAGGCCCGGCCGCACATGCCGTAATGGCCCGCACCGTAGGAGGCGCCGATCAGCAGGGAGATGTGCGGGACGGTCGAGTTGGATACGGCGTTGATCATCATCGACCCGTGCTTGATCATGCCGCCCTCTTCGTAGTCCTTGCCGACCATGTAGCCGGTGGTGTTGTGCAGGAACAGAAGAGGCGTGTCGGAGCGGTTGGCCAGCTGGATGAACTGGGTGGCTTTCTGGGATTCCTCGCTGAACAGCACGCCGCGGGCATTGGCCAGGATGCCCAGCGGATAGCCGTGCAGCCGGGCCCAGCCGGTCACCAGCGACGAACCGTACATCGGCTTGAATTCGTCGAATTCGGAGCCGTCGACGACGCGGGCGATCACTTCCCGCGGGTCGAACGGGATGCGCAGGTCCGGCGGCACGATGCCGATCAGCTCCTCGGCGTCGAACAGCGGCTCGGTCACCGGCCCAGGGGCCGGTCCCTGCTTGACCCAGTTCAGCCGCGCCACGATGCGGCGCCCGACCCGGATCGCGTCGAGCTCGTCGACGGCGAAGTAATCGGCCAGACCCGATATGCGGGCGTGCATTTCGGCGCCGCCCAGGGACTCATCGTCGGACTCCTCGCCGGTGGCCATCTTGACCAGCGGGGGACCGGCCAAGAAGACCTTCGAGCGTTCTTTGATCATCACCACGTGGTCGGACATCCCCGGAATGTAGGCGCCGCCTGCGGTGGAGTTGCCGAACACCAGTGCGACGGTGGGGATTCCGGCGGCGGACAGCCGGGTCAGGTCCCGGAACATCTGTCCGCCGGGGATGAAGATCTCTTTCTGAGTGGGCAGGTCCGCCCCGCCGGATTCGACCAATGAGATCACCGGAAGCCGGTTCTGGAGGGCGATCTGGTTGGCCCGCAGAATCTTTCGAAGTGTCCAGGGATTACTTGTGCCACCTTTGACCGTCGGGTCGTTGGCGACGATCATGCATTCCACGCCCGACACCGCGCCGATGCCGGTGACTGTGCTGGCGCCGATCTGGAACGCGCTGCCCCAGGCCGCCAGCGGGCTCAGTTCCAGAAACGGGGAATCCGGGTCGACGAGCAGCTCGATACGTTCCCTGGCGGTCAGCTTGCCGCGGGCGTGGTGACGCTCGACGTATTTGGAACCTCCGCCGCCGAGTGCTTTGGCGAGTTCGGCGCCGATCTCGTCGAGTTTGGTGGTCGCCGCCGACGCCGCCGCGGCGTAGGCGGATGCCTTCGGGTCCAGCGTGGATTGCAGGGCGGTCATGACTGGTATCCAAGGGTTTTGGCGGCCAGCGCGGTGAGGATTTCGGTGGTGCCGCCCCCGATGCCGAGAATCCGCATGTCCCGGTATTGGCGTTCGACTTCGGATTCGGCCATGTAGCCCATCCCCCCGAAGAGTTGGACGGCCTGGTTGGCCACCCATTCCCCGGCCTCGACGGCGGTGTTCTTGGCGAAACACACTTGTGCGATCAGGTTGGTCTCGCCGGCGAGCTGACTCTCGACAACGTGGTGCGTGTAAACCCGGGCGACGTCGATCCGGCGCGCCATCTCGGCCAGCGTGTTCTGCACCGACTGACGCGAAATCAGCGGGCGGCCGAACGTCTCCCGGTCGCGACACCACCGGACCGTCAGGTCCAGGCACCGCTGGGCACTCGAATACGCCTGCGCGGCTAGCCCTACGCGCTCGGCCACGAAAGCCTGTGCAATCTGGGCGAATCCGCTATTCTCCGCGCCGACCAGGTTGGCGGCCGGCACTCGCACGTCGGTGAACGACAGCTCGGCGGTGTCCGAAGAGCGCCACCCCATCTTCTCCAGCTTGCGGCTGACTTGAAAACCAGGAGTAGCCCGGTCCACTACGAGCAGCGAAACCCCGGCCGCCCCAGGACCTCCGGTGCGCACCGCGGTGACCACGTAGTCGGCGCGCACCCCGGAGGTGATGTAGGTCTTGGCGCCGTTGACGACGTAGTGGTCACCGTCTCGCACCGCAGCGGTCCGCAGGTGCCCGACGTCGGAGCCGCCGCCGGACTCGGTGATGGCCAATGCGCCGATCTTCTCGCCGGCCAGCGTTGGCCGCACGAACTCCTTGATGAGCCGCGCATCGCCGGAGGCGATCATGTGCGGCACCGCGATGCCGCAGGTGAACAGCGACGCGAAGACCCCGCCGGGTGCACCGGCCCGGTGCACCTCCTCGCAGATGATCACCGGGTCGGCGCCGTCGCCGCCGCCGCCGCCGACCGCTTCGGGAAAGCCCGCGCCCAGTAGGCCGGCGGCGCCGGCCCGCCGGTGCAACTCGCGCGGCAGGTCGCCGGTGCGCTCCCACTCGTCTGCATTGGGCAGGATCTCGCGTTCGGTGAACGAACGCACCGTTTTTCGCAGCTGTTCGCGCTCCGGTGTGGTCCAGATGTTCACGGTGTCGTCCAGATATTCACAACAACCTTTCGGGGATGTCGACGTGACGGCTGCGCAGCCATTCGCCCAGCCCCTTGGCCTGCGGGTCGAACCGCGCCTGGTAGGAGACGCCCTGGCCCAGGATGCCGTCGATGACGAAGTTCACCGCCCGCAAGTTGGGCAGCACGTGTCGGGTGACGTCGAGCTCGGCCGCCTCGGGCAG
Organism: uncultured Actinomycetota bacterium; assembly: GCA_963785625.1. GTDB lineage: Bacteria > Actinomycetota > Actinomycetes > Mycobacteriales > Mycobacteriaceae > Mycobacterium. The sequence goes on from CAWAWC010000009.1 coordinate 489,046, forward strand.
CAGCTCCTTCAACAGGTCGACGGTCAAGGTGTTGGCCAGCCACCGCCACTGTTCGTCGGTGCGGACCCAGACCCCGATATTGGCCGACCCGCCCTTGTCGCCGCTGCGGGCCCCGGCGATGCGGCCCAGCGGTACCCTGCGCACGGGGCCGGCTGCAAGCGGCTCGGGCAACGGCGGGGGATCGGCGGGCGAAAGTTCCAAAGTGTCGCTAGCACAGGGGATCTCGGTGCGACTGCCATCGGCGTGCACCGCGACGTGCGGCACCCGCGCGGCGTCGACGTAGCCGGCAGTGAACACCCCGTAGACCTGACCCTCGCCCGGCGGCGCGGTCACGTGAAAGCCTGGGTAGCTGGCGAGCGCCAATTCGACTGCCGCCGAGGAAAATTGGCGCCCGACGTTGCCGGGGTCGGGGTCGCGGACCACGCAGTGCAGCAGCGCGCTGGCGGCCTCTTCGGTGTCGGCGTCGGTGTGGTCGGTGCGGGCCAGGGTCCACTGCAGCTCCGCGGGCTTCACGGTGAGGGCCGCCTCCAGCTGGCGGCGCACCAACTCGGACTTGGCCTCGATGTCCAGGCCGGTCAGCACGAAGGTCATGGAGTTGCGGAAGCCGCCGATGGCGTTGAGGGACACCTTGAGCGTGGGCGGCGGCGGTTCGCCGAGCACGCCGCTGATGCGCACTCGATCGGGGCCGTCCGCGGACAGCTCGGCGGTGTCCATCCGCGCGGTGACGTCTGGGTTGGCATAGCGGGCGCCGGAGATCTCGTAGAGCAATTGCGCGGTGACGGTGTCGACGCTGACCAACCCGCCGGTGCCCGGGTGCTTGGTGATCACCGACGACCCGTCGGCGTGGACCTCGGCCAGCGGGAAACCGGCGTGGAGGAGCCCGGGAACCGCTGGGATTTCCGTGAAGTACGAGTAGTTGCCGCCGGTGGCCTGGACACCACATTCGATGACGTGCCCGGCGACCACGGCGCCGGCCAGCCGGCTGTAGTCGGTGCGCCCCCAGCCGAAGTGCGCCGCCGCCGCACCGACGATCACCGAGGCGTCGGTGACCCGGCCGGTGACGACGACGTCGGCCCCGTCGTTGAGGCAGTCGACGATCCCCCAAGCACCCAGGTAGGCGTTCGCGGTCAGCGGCGTGCCGAGTCCCAGCTCCGCCGCGTGCGCCACCAGGTCGTCGCCTTCGACATGGGCGACCCGGGCGTCGATGCCCAGGCGCTCGGCCAGGGCCCGTATCGCGCCGGCCAGCCCGGCGGGGTTGAGGCCGCCGGCGTTGGCGACGATGCGGACCCCGCGGTCGCGGGCCTCACCGAGGCAGTCCTCGAGTTGGGTCAGGAAGGTCTTCGCGTAGCCGCGCTCCGGGTGCTTCATCCGGTCACGGCCCAGGATGAGCATGGTCAGTTCGGCCAGGTAGTCGCCGGTGAGGTAGTCCACTGGATCATCCAGGCCGCCGGTGAGCATCTCCCGCATCGCCGAGAGCCGGTCGCCGTAGAACCCGGAGCAGTTTGCGATCCGGACAGCGCCAGAACCACCAGAAGCAGAGGCCATGGCCGTCCTCCCTTCAGCGGATCACCGTCGAGCGCTAGCAGCCAACCAACCGGTAGGTTAGCGGGTCGCGCCTCGGCCACGTCAAGGATCCCCCGCCATAAGTCATGGTGTCGGGTGTCGGTTTTGGCGACCAGCAGGTCACCGACTATCCTTAGTGGGCAATCGTCGCCCGTTCGGCCGGCCGGCCATGCCGCGCGACGCACCGAACCGAGCCCCCCAGGAGTTAGGCCCGACCATGGCCGTACCCAAGCGCAGAATGTCGCGCGCGAACACCCGAAGCCGGCGCGCGCAGTGGAAGGCCACCCGGACCGAGCTCGTCGGTGTGACGGTGGCGGGCCAGAAGCACAAAGTGCCGCGCCGACTGCTCAAGGCGGCCCGCCTTGGCCTCATCGACCTCGACCGGCGTTAACTCGCCCACCCGGCGCGCCTCTCAGGCCGCTCTCAGGCGCTAGGACGAAACTAGTGGCCGTGCGCATACTTGTCGTCGACGACGATCGTGCCGTGCGCGAGTCACTGCGCCGGTCGTTGGCATTCAATGGCTATTCCGTCGAGTTGGCCCATGACGGTGTCGAGGCGCTGGAGATGATTGCCAGCGATCGGCCTGACGCGCTCGTCCTGGATGTGATGATGCCGCGCTTGGACGGGCTGGAGGTGTGCAGGCAGCTCCGCAGCACCGGCGATGACCTGCCGATTCTGGTGCTGACCGCCCGCGATTCGGTTTCCGAGCGGGTCGCCGGCTTGGACGCCGGTGCCGACGATTACCTGCCGAAGCCGTTCGCCCTCGAAGAGCTGTTGGCCCGCATGCGCGCGCTGTTGCGCCGCACCAAGCCCGACGACGCCGCCGAATCGGTGGCCATGAAGTTCTCCGACCTGACTCTGGACCCGGTGACCCGCGAAGTCACTCGCGGGCAGCGCCAGATCAGCCTGACCCGCACCGAGTTCTCTTTGCTGGAGATGCTGATCGCCAACCCGCGGCGCGTGCTCACCCGCAGCCGCATCCTGGAAGAGGTGTGGGGGTTCGACTTCCCCACCTCGGGCAATGCGCTGGAGGTGTACGTCGGGTATCTGCGGAGAAAGACCGAAGCCGAAGGCGAGCCCCGCCTGATCCACACCGTGCGCGGGGTGGGCTATGTCCTTCGGGAGACGCCGCCGTGATCGTGCAATTCCAACGATGATCCGGTTGGACCAGCACCGGCGCACACCGCGGCGAGCCACCAGCTCCTTGTCGCTGCGGTGGCGGGTGATGCTGCTGGCGATGTCGATGGTGGCGATGGTCGTCGTGCTGATGGCATTCGCCGTCTATGCGGTGATCGCTGCCGCGCTCTACAGCGATATTGACAACCAACTGCAGAGCCGGGCGCAGCTGCTGATCGCAAGCGGTTCACTGGCCGCCGATCCAGGGAAGGCCATCGAGGGCACCGCCTATTCGGACGTCAACGCGATGCTGGTGAACCCGGGCCACTCGGTGTACACCGCCCAGCAGCCGGGCCAGACGCTGCCGGTGGGTGCGCCGGAGCAGGCCGTCATCCGCGGTGACCTGCTCATGTCGCGGCGCACCGCGTCGGATCAGCGAATCCTAGCCATCCACCTGCAGGACGGCTGTTCGCTGTTGATTTCCAAGAGTCTCAAGCCGACCCAGGCGGTCATGACCAGACTTCGCTGGGTGCTGCTGATCGTCGGTGGCGTCGGAGTCGCGGTCGCCGCGGTGGCCGGTGGCATGGTCACCCGAGCGGGACTGCGTCCGGTCGCGCGACTGACCGAAGCCGCCGAACGGGTCGCGCGCACCGACGACCTGCGCCCAATACCCGTGTTCGGCAGTGACGAATTGGCAAGGCTCACCGAGGCTTTTAACTTGATGCTGCGTGCTTTGGCCGAATCGCGGGAGCGGCAGGCGCGGCTGGTCACCGACGCCGGACACGAATTGCGCACCCCGCTGACGTCGCTGCGCACCAACGTTGAGCTGTTGATGGCGTCGATGGCACCGGGAGCGCCGCGGCTGCCGGAGCAGGAGATGGTGGAGCTGCGCGCCGACGTGTTGGCCCAGATCGAGGAATTGTCCACGCTGGTAGGAGATTTGGTGGACCTGACTCGTGACGACGCCGGCCAGGTGGTGCATGAGCCGGTCGACATGTCGGAGGTGGTCGATCGCAGCCTGGAGCGGGTGAGGCGGCGGCGCAACGACATTCAATTCGACGTCGATGCCGTCCCGTGGCAGGTCTTCGGCGACGCGGCCGGGTTGTCGCGCGCGGTGCTCAACCTGATGGACAACGCGGCCAAGTGGAGCCCGCCCGGCGGCCACGTCGGCGTCACACTGAGGCAACTCGATCCTTCGCACGCGGAGCTGGTGGTGTCCGATCAGGGCCCGGGAATCCCGCCGCACGAGCGCGGTCTCGTGTTCGAGCGGTTTTACCGGTCGACCACCGCACGGGCGATGCCGGGCTCGGGTCTTGGATTGGCGATCGTCAAGAAAGTGGTGGTGAACCACGGGGGCCTGCTTCGCGTCGAGGACACGGTGCCGGGCGGGCAGCCCCCCGGCACGTCGATCTACGTGCTCCTTCCCGGCCGGCCGGTGCCGGCGTCGAGGTATCCGACGGCCGCCGCCGACACGGCCAGCCGCCAGACTGCCGCCGGGGCCGATCCCGACGCAGCCATTTTCGGCGACGAGGAGAACTCTCGGGAATCCGTGAACGTTGTCTCAGTGGACTCTCAGTCCACGCAGGCAAGGTAGCTCTGCAGTTACTGTTGGAACCGAGCCACGTCGAGCCCCGACCGTGAGCCGAATTAGAGGAAGAGCCACGTAGCGACATGACGAATGACCCGAGGTATTCGCCACCGCCGCAGCAGCCGGGATACCGTGCCGCGCCCAATCAGCCCCCCGGCGCGCCCCCCAACCAGCCAGGGCCCCCGGCGTATGCCCAGGGGCATCCGCAACCGTACGGCCAGCAGATCGACTGGCGGTATCGGCAGCCACAGCCTTCGCAACCGACGCAGTCGGCCCCGTATCGTCCGCCGTACGAGCCCTTCGAGCCCTTCAGTGGCACCGGGCCGATCCGGATCCCCGGTGGCACCGGGCCCGGGCCGATCCCCGGCGGTACCGGGACCGGTCCGATTCGCGGGATGCTGCCGCCGATGCCTCCCCCACCTGTCCCGGTACCCCAAAAGCGGTCGCGCGCAGGCCTGCTGGCGGTGGGAGCGCTAGCGATCGCGGTGGTGTCGGCCGGTATCGGCGGCGTTGCGGCAACAGCCGTCGAGCTGGGCACGCACTCGCCGGGCGGTAAGGGCGGCGGGATCATCGCCGGGGCTCCCAGCGTTCCGGCGGCCAACATGCCGCCGGGCAGCGTCGAACAGGTCGCCTCGAAGGTGGTGCCCAGCGTCGTGATGCTGGAAACCGATCTGGGGCGCCAGTCCGAAGAGGGCTCCGGCGTCGTCCTGTCGGCCGATGGCCTGATCCTGACCAACAACCACGTGGTCGCCGCCGCGGCCGGCCCCGGCAAGGCACCCGGTGCCCCGGGCGGCCCCGGTGCCCCCGGTGGACCCGGCGCCCCGGCGCCCAAGACGACGGTCACGTTCTCCGACGGCCGCACCGCGCCGTTCACGGTCGTCGGCGCGGACCCCACCAGCGACATCGCTGTGATCCGCGTGCAGGGCGTTTCCGGCCTCACCCCGATTTCCCTGGGGTCCTCCTCGGATCTGCGGGTCGGCCAGCCGGTGGTGGCGATCGGGTCGCCGTTGGGTCTGGCGGGCACGGTGACCACCGGAATCGTCAGCGCGCTGAACCGGCCGGTGTCCACCACCGGCGAGTCGGGCAACCAGAACACCGTTTTGGATGCGATTCAGACCGACGCCGCGATCAACCCCGGCAACTCCGGCGGGGCGTTGGTCAACATGAACGGCCAGCTGGTGGGCGTCAACTCGGCGATCGCCACGTTGGGTGCCGATTCACCGGACTCCCAAAGCGGCTCCATCGGTCTCGGCTTCGCGATTCCCGTCGACCAGGCCAAGCGCATCGCCGACGAGTTGATCAGCACCGGCAAGGCCACGCACGCGTCGCTCGGTGTGCAGGTGACCACCGACAAGGGCACGCCCGGCGCCAAGGTCATGGATGTGGTGCAGGGCGGTGCTGCCGCGACCGCGGGATTGCCCAAGGGGGTCGTCGTCACCAAGGTTGACGACCGCCCCATCAACAGTGCCGATGCATTAGTGGCCGCCGTGCGATCCAAGGCGCCCGGCGACAAGGTGACGCTGACCTTCCAGGATCCCGCTGGCGGCAGCCGCACCGTGCCGGTCACCCTCGGGAAGGCGGATCAGTAATGCGTGTCGATGAGCCCGCGACGGGACTGTCGGGGCTCGGTTATACGGTGGCACCCATGGAGACGGGCGGGAACTTGGTGGTCGGTCGGGCGCTGGTCGTGGTCGTCGACGACCGCACCGCCCACGGGGACGAGGACCACAGCGGGCCGCTGGTCACCGAGTTGCTGACCGAGGCGGGGTTCGTGGTCGACGGCGTGGTCGCCGTCGCCGCTGACGAGGTCGAGATCCGCAAGGCGTTGAATACCGCGGTGATCGGCGGCGTGGACCTGGTGGTGTCGGTCGGCGGCACGGGCGTCACACCGCGCGACGTCACCCCGGAGGCCACCCGCGAAATCCTGGACCGGGAGATCCTGGGCATCGCCGAAGCCATTCGGGCTTCGGGTCTGGCGGCGGGGATCATCGACGCCGGACTGTCCCGCGGGCTGGCCGGAGTGTCCGGGAGCACGCTGGTGGTCAATCTCGCCGGATCCCGTTACGCGGTGCGCGACGGAATGGCCACCCTGAATCCGCTGGCCGCCCAGATCATCGGGCAGTTGTCGAGCCTGGAGATCTGAACAAGGCCGGGCGCGCGGCTAATGGGATTCGGCGTCCGCGCGGGGTCCGTAGCTCGGGGGCGGCGTTTTTTCGGCCCCGCTACCGTGCCGTCCCGATGAGTCTTCGGCGCTCTGCGCGAGCAGGTCGCGGATCTCGGTGAGCAGGACGATCTCGGCGTCGTCGGCATCCTCGACCTCACCACGCCGGCGCAGCGTGTTGTAGGGCAGCAGGACGAAGAAATACACCACGAACGCGACCAGGACGAAGTTGATCGCGGCCGACAACAGGATGTTCAGGTCGATGGTCTGGCCGCCGCCGATGCTGATCCGCAGGGCGCCGACGTCGGAATTCGGTGTCACCCCGATCCGGTTGATCAACGGCGCGATGATGCTGTCGGTGAACTTGGTGACCAATGCGGTGAAGGCTGTACCGATGACCACCGCGACGGCCAAATCGACGATGTTGCCCCGGGAGAGAAATTCTTTGAACCCTTTGAACACGGCAGCGCCCTTTCTGGACTGGACAAAGTTTTGCTGCAGCCCCGGTGGCGAACAGCGGTCAGGCAATCAGTGCAGGGTCAGGGTAACCGCTTGACCCAGCGCCGAACCTGCCACCGCGTTCGCCACGCGGGCCGGCAGCGCAACTAAGACTACGCGGTCGCCGTCCGCGGCCTGGGTTTTCTGCCGGGCCGACACGAGGACGACGACGGCGTCGGTGGCCAGCACCTTGGTTGCCAAGGGGGTGGCCTCAGGTGAAGGGGCGCTCGGCGCGGCGAGCACGTCGACCACGTCGCCGACGCGGACGAGGTCGATCAGGGCGCTGTCGGCCAAACGCAGCGGCACGATGCGGGCCCCGGGCCCGGCCGTCGACTCGGCCAGGCGGCTGCCGAGCAACCGGACGTCGGTGAGGACTTCGCCCCGTCTGGCCGGGCCGGCCAGCGTCGAGCCCACCACGGCACCCACGTCGGCTGGTGAACCGTCGGGAACTGTTGCGGGCAAACGCTTTTCGAGCCGAACGTCCTGGTCGGTCAACGCGGTGCCGGGGGCCAGGTCACGCGCGGCGACCACCACGTCGGCGCGGTCGTCGGCCGGGTTGGACCGCAGCGTCGCGACGCCGGCCAGCACCACCAGGCCGCCGGCGCCGAGTCGGCGGGCCAGCACGGTTCGGGTCCAGTCCGGGCGCAGTGCCGTCGACAGCCGCCGCATCAGCGTTGGATTCAGCGACGATTCGCCCACGCCGCAACGGTAAGCGAGGCGCGGCTCAATGGATTGCGGTCGGCACCGCCCCTGTGGACAACCTGTGGATAACCCCGTTACGTCGTGGCGGGCGCGGTCGACGGGGTGGAGCTGGTGGTCGACTTGTCGCTCGATCCGGACTTGTCGGAAGATCCGGACTTCTCGCCCGATCCCGAGCTGGTACCCGAGTCGCTCGCTGACGACTCGCTGGCCGACCCGTTGGCCGAACTCTTCGACTTGCCGGCGGATTCCCGGCTGTCGGTGCGGTAGAAGCCGCTGCCCTTGAACACGATGCCGACCGAGTTGAAGCGCTTCCGCAGCCGTCCCGAGCAACGTTCGCAGGTGGTCAGCGCGTCGTCGGTGAAGGCTTGCACAATGTCGAAGCGGTCGCCGCACTCGGTGCACTCGTAGCTGTAAGTCGGCACAAAAACCTCCGGATGATCGCAACCCTGGTTAGCACTCTAACGTCTCAAGTGCTAGAACCGCCACGTGATTCGTCGCATTCCCCGGCGTGCCCACCGCCAAACAGGGGGATCAGCCCGCCGCGCGGGGTGAGCGCGTCGGTCATCCGTACGTCGTGCGGATCGGTCGGCAGCTCGTCGAGCACCTCGTCGTCGCGCACGACCGCGATCAGCCGGGCGTGCGGGTTCCGCTCGCCCAGGGAGCGGTCGTAGAAACCGCTGCCCCGGCCCAGCCGCACGCCGGAGCGGTCGACGGCCAGCGTCGGCACCAGCACCAGGTCGGCCTCGGCCAGCGCTGACGGCGGCAGCAGGGGCTCCGGCGGCTCGAGCAGCCCCCAACGCCCCCGCGTCAGCGCGCCGGGCCGGTACTCGCCCCAGCGCAGCGGCAGCGGGGTGTCGTCGGCGGCGGTGCGCACGGCCGGCAGCAGCACCCGCACCGACCGCCGCAGCAACGTGTCGAGCATGTCTATCGACCCCGGCTCGGTGCCCACCGGCACGTAGGCGCACACCGTGCTGCCGCTCGGCACCACCGGCTCTAGCTGCTGGTCGAGCAGTCGCGCCTCGGTGGCCCGAACCTCGTCGGGAACGCCACGGCGGGCCGCCAGCAGCTTTTCCCGCAACGCGGCCTTGCTCGTGGTCGGCATGCGTCAACGATGACAGCCCAAGCTTTCCCACCGCCACATCGACTCGGGGAACCAAATGCCGGTTATGGTGTGAACAATGTCATGCCCAAATGCGGGGATTCCGCGCACGGCGGTCGTGCCCGCGGCCGGACTCGGTACCCGCTTTCTGCCCGCGACGAAAACGGTGCCCAAGGAGCTGCTGCCGGTCGTCGACACTCCCGGCATCGAGCTGGTCGCCGCCGAGGCGGCCGAGGCCGGTGCCGAACGGCTGATCATCATCACCTCCGAGGGCAAGGACAGCGTCGTCGCGCACTTCGTCGAAGATCTGGTACTCGAGAGCACGCTCGAGGAGCGGGGCAAGAAGGCGATGCTCGCCAAGGTCCGTCGGGCACCGCAGCTGATCAAGGTCGAGTCCGTCGTGCAGTCCGAACCGCTTGGGCTGGGGCACGCGATCGGATGCGTGGAATCCACACTGTCCGACGACGAGGACGCCGTGGCCGTGCTGCTGCCCGACGACCTGGTGCTGCCGACGGGCGTGTTGGAGACGATGTCGAAGGTGCGGGCCCACTACGGCGGCACGGTGTTGTGCGCCATCGAGGTATCGCCCGAGGAGATCAGCGCCTACGGGGTTTTCGACGTCGAGCCGGTCCCGTACGACGACAACCCGAACGTGCTGAAGGTCAAGGGCATGGTCGAGAAGCCCAAGCCCGAGGACGCCCCGTCGATGTACGCCGCGGCGGGCCGCTACGTGCTCGACCGTGCCGTCTTCGGCGCCTTGCGCCGCATCGACCGCGGGGCCGGCGGCGAAGTCCAGCTCACCGACGCGATCGCGCTGCTGATCTCGGAGGGGCACCCCGTGCACGTCGTCGTGCACCGCGGTTCTCGACACGACCTGGGAAATCCCGGCGGCTACCTCAAGGCTGCGGTTGACTTTGCATTGGACCGTGACGACTATGGCCCGGATTTGCGGCGATGGTTGGTGGCGCGATTGGACCTTAACGAGCGTTAGCCGGGCGGTAACGCCGGCCCGCGACCGAGACGGTCTTGCGAAGAACGAGGCGGTCCCGGGGTGGGGATGCCCTTCCCCGGACCGGCGGGCGGCCCATCACGGCGACCGTCAGAGCTTAGAGGGCGGTGCCCGATAGGGCATTGAGGGCAGAGAGGCGCGCTGTGCGTTCTGTGGAGGAGCAGCAGGCCCGGATCACCGCCGCTGCGGTGGCCCCGCGGCCGATTCGCGTTGCGATCGCCGAGGCGCAGGGGTTGCTGTGCGCCGAGGAGGTGGTGACCGAGCGGCCGATGCCCGGTTTCGACCAGGCCGCGATCGACGGCTACGCGGTACGCAGCGTCGACGTGCTGGGGGTCGGGGAGATCGGTGGCGACGGGTCGGGGGAACCGTCCGATGACACCGCCGGCGAGGACGACGGGCGCGATGGACTGGTCCTGCCGGTGATGGGAACGATCGAGGCCGGTACGCGCACCCCGAGTCGGTTGCAGCCCCGGCAGGCCGTCCGGGTGCAGACCGGGGCCCCGCTGCCCACGCTCGCCGACGCCGTCCTGCCGGTGCGGTGGACGGATGGCGGGACATCCCGCGTGCGGATTTTCCGCGGGGCCCCATCGGGGGCATACGTGCGCCGCGCCGGGGACGATGTGCAGCCCGGTGACGTTGCCGTGCGGGCCGGAACCGTCGTCGGGGCCGCGCAGGTGGGGCTGCTGGCGGCGGTCGGCCGCGAACGGGTGATGGTGCATCCGCGCCCCCGGCTGTCGGTCATGGCGGTGGGCGGGGAACTGGTCGACATCTCGCGCACTCCGGGGAACGGGCAGGTGTACGACGTCAACTCCTATGCGTTGGCCGCCGCAGGCCGGGATGCCGGCGCGGAGGTCAACCGCATCGGCATCGTCAGCAATGACCCCAACGAGTTGCGCGAGGTGGTCGAGGGCCAGATCAACCGCGCGGAGGTGCTCGTGATCGCCGGTGGGGTCGGAGGTGCGGCCGCCGAGGCGGTACGGTCGGTCCTTTCCGAGCTCGGTGAGATGGAGGTGGTCCGGGTCGCCATGCACCCGGGGTCCGTCCAGGGCTTCGGGCAGCTGGGCCGCGACCGCGTTCCGACGTTTCTGCTGCCGGCCAATCCGGTCAGCGCGCTGGTGGTCTTCGAGGTGATGGTCCGGCCACTGATCCGGCTGTCGCTGGGCAAGCGCCAGCCGATGCGCCGGATCGTGCAGGCCCGGGCGCTGTCGCCGATCACGTCGGTCGCCGGGCGCAAGGGCTACCTGCGCGGTCAGCTGATGCGCGACCAGGACAGCGGCGAGTATCTGGTGCAGGCCCTGGGGGGAGCTCCCGGCGCGTCGTCGCATTTGTTGGCCACCCTTGCCGAAGCGAACTGTCTGGTCGTGGTGCCCACCGGTGCTGAGCAGGTTCGCACCGGCGAGATCGTCGACGTCGCCTTCTTGGCCCAGCGCGGCTGAGCCAAACGACTGCGGACGCGCGTGAACCTCTTACGCTCCGACTCTCGTCATCCGGGTTGGCCCTTGAACGTGGGACCGCTGCGAGTCCCCGCCGGCGTAGTCCGACTCCGGGCTGTGCGGATGCGCGACGGCGCGCAGTGGAGCCGGACCCGGTTGGCCGATCGCGCGCATCTCGAGCCCTGGGAGCCCAGCGCGGAAGAGGACTGGACGGTCCGCCACTCGGTCGCAGCGTGGCCGGCGCTGTGTTCCGGCCTGCGGTCGGAGGCCCGCAAGGGGCGCATGCTGCCCTACGTCATCGAGCTCAACGGGGGGTTCTGCGGCCAGCTGACCATCGGCAACGTCATCCACGGGGCGCTGCGCTCGGCATGGATCGGCTACTGGGTCGCGAAGTCGGCGACCGGCGCCGGGGTGGCGACCGCCGCCTTGGCGCTGGGTCTTGACCATTGCTTCGGACCGGTGAGGTTGCATCGGGTCGAGGCGACGGTGCGCCCCGAGAACGCCGCGAGCCGGGCCGTGCTGGCAAAGGTCGGGTTCCGGGAGGAGGGGTTGTTGCTCCGCTACCTCGAGGTCGACAAGGCGTGGCGGGACCACCTGCTCGTGGCCATCACGGTGGAAGAAGTGCAGGGTTCCGTCGCATCGGCGCTGGTCCGCGCCGGTCACGCAAGTTGGGCGTGACCGGAAGCCAGATCGACCGGGCGCGGGTGCGTCCGTCACCGGCGCACCGCTGACGCGTCGGGGAATCCGTGCGGCCGGGCCAGGCGTGTGGCTACCGCGACACGAGTGGCAAGTGGTGCTTGTGAGAGTCAAATTACAGGTGTGTAATTGTGCTGGTCACCACGACCCGGCCGCGCCGGCCACCTACGGCCCGGCGGGGATCGGGACCAGGTAAGGAGCAGGTCACATGCCAAGCATCCCGCAATCGTTGTTGTGGATTTCGCTCGTGGTGCTCTGGCTGTTCGTTCTGGTCCCGATGCTCATCAGCAAACGCGACGCCGTGCGGCGCACCAGCGACGTCGCTCTGGCGACCCGGGTCCTCAACGGCGGGGCCGGCGCCCGACTGATCAAGCGCAGCGGTCCCGCGGCGGGCCATCGCAGCGACCCCGACTGGAAGCCGGAGGAAGAGCCGGCTGAAGACGAACTCGCCGACGCCGACCAGGACCTGCACGAGGACCAGGATCAGGACCAGGAAGACGACACCGATCATCTGCAGCCCGCACGTCCGGTCGTCATGAAGGTTGCGGTGGCCGAGGACGCCGAGCCGGACTACCTGGATGTCGACGTCGTCGAAGATTCCGGCGCCCTTCCGGCGGGAGCCGCCGCCGAGGTGCCCGAGCCCGCACTGCTCGCGGTCGACGGTGCCGACAATGACGGCGCTGACGAGGATGCCGACGAGACCGAGTTCGAGAACGTCGGCCAAGACGCCGAGGAAGACGACGCGGAGGACGAGCAGGGCGACCGTTATGAATACGTCGAGGACTCGTCCGGTTTGGAGCCCGAAGAGGACCGCCAACAGGACGAGGATTACCGGGCGCCGGTCACACCGGGCACCTCACGCCGGCGTCGATTCGACACGAAGACCGCGGCTGCGGTCAGCGCCCGCAAATACACCTTCCGCAAGCGCGTGCTGATGGTGATGGCGGTCATCTTGGTCGGCTCGGCCACGGCAGCGTTCGAAGTGTCGCCGACCGCCTGGTGGGTGTGCGGAACCGCCACCGCGGTGACCTTGCTCTACCTGGCCTACCTGCGCCGCCAGACCCGGATCGAGGAGAAGGTGCGTCGTCGCCGGATACAGCGGATGGCGCGCGCGCGGCTTGGCGTGGAGAACACCCACGACCGCGAATACGACGTGGTCCCGTCCCGGCTGCGGCGCCCGGGTGCGGTGGTCCTGGAAATCGACGATGAGGACCCGATGTTCGAGCATCTGGACTACGCGATGCCGATGCGCACCCTTGGCTGGCCCAGGGAGCTGCCGCGCGCCGTCGGCGAGTAGGGCTTGGCAGTTCGGCCGTTGTTGTGGCGGCTGGTAGCCTGCTAGCGATCAGGGGCTATGGCGCAGTTGGTAGCGCGACTCGTTCGCATCGAGTAGGTCAGGGGTTCGAATCCCCTTAGCTCCACCGGCAAATCGCAGTTCAGCGCTGCTTTTCAAAGTTGCGTCGGGAGCGACGTAACAGATGACGTAACATCATGGGTTGTGGCAAGCATCCATGCCCAGAAGAACCGCGCCGGGAATACCTACCGTGTGCTGTGGCGCGAAGACGGTCGCCAGCGCTCGCTGACGTTCGAGAACCTGCCGTCGGCGGAGCGCTTCAAGACCCTGCTGGAGGACCACGGGCCGGACGAGGCGTTGCGCGTCATTGAGCTCGACGAGGTCGGGCGCCATGTTCCAACCGTGACGGAATGGCTTTATACCCACATCGACAATCTGACCGGGGTGCAGCCGGCGACCCTGGCGCGCTACCGCACCTACGTGGCTCGCGATATCGATTCTGTCTTTGGGTCGATGCCTGTCTCGGCGGTTACTGAGGCCACGATCGCGAAATGGGTGAAGCAGCTGGGGGGGAGCGGAAAGACCATCTCGAATAAGCACGGCTTCGTGTCTGGGGCGTTCAAAGCTGCGGTGCGTGCTGGAGTGGTGGTTTCGAACCCGTGCGAGGGCCGGCGCTTGCCGCACACCCGTGTCGAGGAGACCGTCTTCCTGACGCCCGGCGAATTCAAGCTGCTGCGCGATTACATCGAACGCGAACGGTGGAAGAACCTCGCCACCTGGCTGGTCACGACCGGCATGCGTTTTTCCGAGGCGGCCGCGCTCTCGGCCGCAGACATCGACGTCGACGCCAAGACGTGCCGAATCAACAAGGCCTGGAAGTACTCCGGGAACTACCGGCCCGAGATCGGGCCACCCAAAACGAAGAAATCCATCCGCACCATCAGCTTGCCTCCTGCAGCCATGGAGGCCCTGGATCTCAGCGCGCCGGGCTTCCTATTCACCAACGGCGCTGGTAAACCGGTTCGGGCACAGGAATTCTTCAACGGTGGTTGGAAGCCGGGTCGAGAAAGGGCGATGAAGGCCGGGTTGACGAAATCGCCACGGGTACACGACCTGCGACATACCTGCGCGTCGTGGATGATCCAGGCCGGCGTCCCGCTGCCCGTGATTCAACAGCACCTCGGGCACGAGTCGATCCAGACCACGATCGGCGTGTACGGGCACCTCGATCGGCGCAGTGCCCAGGCCGCCGCTGATGCGATCGGGTTGGCACTCGGCTGAATTTGCGGATTCCTGGGACTGAGCCCTCCGAAGCCCCGTCCGCATCTGCATGCGTTACCCCACGGTCGGAAACAGCGTGTATCGCTTATCGATGCGAATTGGTCGAGTGTCGCTGGGCGAAGCTCTGTTGTTGCACGCAACAATGGGCTCGACGAACTCCTCTGGCCGAACGCCGGGGTCGGTAGGAAGGAAAGTCATGCGCCTCGAGCAGTTCGCAATTTCCAATTTCAAGCGAGTTGGCGACCTGGAGATCCACCTTCGGAACCACCTTGTCTTGATTGGAGCGAACGACGTCGGCAAGACATCTGTGTTGCGTGCGCTAGATCTCCTGCTCGGGTCAACGGCACAGATCTACAGCGCCGTCAGCGTTGCCGATATTCGTGATCTTGAACAGACGTTGGCGATACGTGCCGTGTTTGTAGATTTCGATGTCGTTGAGCGAGCGCTCTTCCACCGCGAGATCACGGTCGCTCCAGACGATCATAGCGAGAGCTTGGAGGTCCGCCTCGAGGTGAAGGTGGACCCCGAAGACGTTGATTCAGTGCTGATTTCCCGGTTCTGTCCCGGCCGGGGAGAGCCTCGAAACATCACTCGCGAACAGATCTCGGCGATCGGTTGGCGCTATCTTCCAGCCCTTCGTCCACTGTCGGCGGCCCACTTCGACGGCGCATCCGGCGCGATTCACACTCTCCTACGCGCGGTCGAATCAGAGCTTGGTGATGAGCGGTCGGCGCTTGCAGCATTACTTGAGTCGTTCAATAAAAAGCTCGAAACGAATCCCGCGCTGCAGAACTTGCGCGGCGGAATGGCGAAACAGCTGTCGAGCTCAATGCCGAAAGCGATCGCGGCCGAGGACCTCGCGGTGCGGACTGCTACCGACCCCTCGACGTCGGTCCTTGAGGACGCATCAATGTACTTAAGGCGAGAAGGCACCTTCGTGCCGCTGTCTGAACAGTCGGACGGCATCCGGCAGTTGATCTCCATGACACTGTTCGACCTCGCTGAGGGCGCCGCGAACGTTATCGCGGTCGATGAGCCGGAACTCCACCTTCATCCGTCAAGCCAGCGAACAGTAGCCGAGATGTTATCGGCCAGCGCCAACCAAAAGATCCTTGTCACGCACTCACCGTACGTCGTGCAAAAGTTTGATCCTTCGCAGGTCGTGGTGGTGCGTGCCGACGGCTCCTGCCAACAGATCGGACCGGATCGCGTGCCCATCGAGGACCGCGTTCAGGCTCTGTGGTGGTCACCGAAGATGTTGGAAGCGCTGACCGCGCGCTTTGTGATCGTGGTTGAAGGACTCGCCGACCGCCTAGTCGTTGAAGCTGCGGCCGGAGTCCTCGACGTGCCGCTCGACAGGACTGGCGCGGTCGTGTTGGAGCTCGGGGGTTCCGAGAACTTCAAATCTGTGTATAAGTTGCTTGGCCCAGAGGGTTTTGGTGTCGAGATTTTGGGGCTTGTCGACGACGCAGAGAAGGGCCCGTGGCTGGGCGCGGTTGGTGGAAAACCCATTGACGTCGTGGGGCGCACCGTGTTCGTTTCGACTGCGGACCTTGAGGACGAGTACTGCAAGGCACTTGGCGCTGAGGCGCTAGGACCGCGCCTTATTGCCTCCAAGGTTGCTCGAGATGAGAATGCACTTCTTTCGTCCTGCGGCGTAAGCAGTACCCAAGAGCTCACAGCGCTGCACCTGGCTGCATATTGCCGCTCGAATGCTGGTTCAGGGAAGGGCAGTCGGAAGGTCCCGTCGGCGCTTGTGGTCGCGAAATCTCTGACACGTAGCGAGGCCGAAAAGATCGTGAGCATACACGATCTGTTGACCGTTCTTGCGGATCTTGCCAGCGCATGACCAACAGCGCAAAGGAGTTTCGCAACGCGGTCGAGACTGAGACACCCAACCTTCTCGTCGTGGCGCCGCCTGGATGCGGCAAGACAGAGCTGCTCGCACGCCGGGCGGAGTTGCTAATCAAGTCATTAGGTGAAGGGCAAAAGATACTTGCGCTGACGTTCTCGAATAAGGCAAAGGCCAACTTAAATAACCGCCTTACATCAGTTTTGGGCGCTGAGCGCAGGCGCCGGTTCATCCAGGTGCACAACTTTCATGGGCATGCCGCTGAGATAGTCCGATCGCACGGCAGCACGCTCCACATTCTCGTCGACTTCGTCATGCCGACCAAGCGCACGCAAAGTGACGCCATATCGACCGCCCTTGAGGAGCTTAGCGAGACAGCAGGCTACGAAGAGATCCGGCAGATCGATGAGGAACTGAGAGAAGCGAAGAGGGGCCCCTGGGACGACCGTCAAGTGCTCATGCGGCTTCGCGAATCGGGCAACTCGAATGCTCTCGCCGTCGAAGAGTTTCGGCAGCGCGATGGAGTGGCGTTTTACGACGACCTCCTTCGACATGCTCAGCGTCTGTTGAGAGTTAGAGAGATTGCCGGCCTATACCGGGCGCACTATGGCGCCGTACTTGTCGACGAATTTCAGGATCTTTCGTTCCAGCAGCTGGATATCGCGCTACGCAGTTGCGAATCGAGTAGAACCTTCGTGGGTGACCCACTGCAAGGGATCTATAGCTGGGCAGGCGCTCGGCCGATCCAGGTCGAAAGGTGCCTACGCCGCGTTTGCGGTAAAGCGAGGGGGCTCGGTCGCTCTTACAGGTCGGCGCCTCGCGTCCTCGAACTGGTAGGCATAGTTGCCGTTCATCTCGGTGGTCAGGCACTGGTATCGCATGATCCGGAGGCCTGGTTCGAAGGAGGCATCACGGTTGGTGTCACTCTGGAGACTGCTGCCGAGGAAGCCGGATATATCCGCGACACTTGCGATTCGATAATCGCAAAGCGCGCCAACGCCACTATCGGGGTGATTTGCCGCAACGGTTGGCGACGCCAGGCCGTCGACGCGGAGTTCGCAGCATCCGATACGCAGTGCACGCGGTGGGATCTCGCCGTAGATGACGCCAACATCGTCGCCCTGCTGAGCGACGGTTTGAGACGACTCGGGAGCGGTCCGGAGCTCGATGACCTCAAGGAACAAGTTCTTGCGTCCATCGATGGCACAGACGTTGATACAGCAACGGACGTCGTCGACGCGATTGACCAGCTACGGGACATTGTGGTTCAGGCCGGGTCCATCGCAGCCGCTCTGACACAGTTCAGAATTCGCGAAGACTCTGCTGACGCGATGCCTGCGGGCGTCCATCTCCTCAATGCCCACACAGGCAAGGGCCAACAGTTCGACTGGGTGTTCATCCCAGGCTTCGAAAAGGGCAATGTGCCCAGCTTTCTGGCTCGATCACAGGCTCAGTTGCAAGAAGAGGATCGCGTCCTTCTAGTGATGTTGTCACGCGCTCGCCACGGCATTGTTCTAACAAGATCACAGACCCTCATATCGAAGGCAGGTCGTGTCTACAGTCCGGATCCGAGTCCATGGATTCCACGGCTGCGTCCAGGTGTGATTGCCAACGCGTCTACACTAGCTGCACACATCGAACGGCTACCGGGCGACGACAGCTAGTTGGTCTGTCAACTCAACACGCAAGGCTGCGCGGTCGATTCACGCACCACGTTTCGAATGCAATTGTCTGCCAAACCGACTGTGCTTCGACAGACCCGACGGCGATGGTGGGTCTGCAGGCCGGGCCTCGATACACATCGATTCGATCGCAGCCTCGATCTGCGCTTCCGTCATAGCCCATCGGCCCGCTCGCTTCATGCCGGCGAAGGTTCGGTCCCGGAGTTTTGCTCGGAGGTAGGACTCGGACATGCCGAGGATTCTTGCCGCTTCCGCCAGGTCGTAGATGATCGGGATCACTGTGGTGGCCTCGCCTTCGGCTCGGCGGGATCTGCACGACACGCCCTAAGCCGATCGGCGATGGTCCGCGTCGCCTCAAGCACCTGGGCGTCCTCCCACTTGACGATGTCACTGAGTCGATAGCGCACATGTCGGCCGATCTTCGCGTGGGGTGGCCCGGTGCCGTTAGATGCCCACTGGGCGGTCGTCTTTGGCGGCACCCCCAAGCGGTCCGCGAGTTCTTGCCGGCTCAGCCACCGGTCACTAGCGCTCTCCATGTGGGCCACCTCCTCCGCCGAATCGGATACGTGTAATTAGCGTAAGCCCGCTGAAACCCCCGCCCGAAACTAAATTTGAGGGTCGCGAGCAAATCAGGCACTCGATCGGTGGAGACTCGCGACCGTCGCCATAACTCCGAATACTCACTGCCCAAAGGACACCCAACCCTTCTTCGAAACTCCTTCAAACACCACCCAGTCATTCCCACTACTTCTCAACCCATATCCCAAACATCGAGCATCACAACAACACTCACCCAAAAGCTCTCCAAAAGACTCTTGGCACATTGGCACAAGTGGTGCAATACTGATTTTGGGCGCGCAGGATGGCCCCTAAATCCCTTCCGCTACAGCTAGTTTCGCTCCTTAATGTCGTGAGGTGGTCGCGCGTGTTAACGATCTCCCGGTTGTCGCGGTGGAGCATCAATTACTACAACGACACCGCGAATAAGGCCCAGGCGGCGGCGATGGATCGCCGGGCTGCTGGCGGCGGGCTGGGGGAGTACTACTCCGAGAGCGATACCCGCGTGCCGACTTGGGTGGTGGCCGGGGACCCCGCGGTGGTGGGGGAGCTGACCGGGCTAGATGGTGCGGCATTGCAGGGCGGGTGCGTGGACACCGCAGTGGCGGCTCGGTGGCTCGATGATGGGATCGCGCCGAATGGGGCGAGCGGGCGGGCATTCACCGCGGGTTCGGTGCATGGTTTTGACTTGACGTTCGCCGCGCCGAAGAGTGTGTCGCTGCTGCGTGCCCTGACTGACGATATTGGGGAGAAGGCCATGGCCGTGGCGCATCAGAAGGGGATCGCCGCGGCTTTGGCCTACCTGCACGAGCACGCCGGCTACACCCGTGTGCATAACCCGCTGACCGGGAATAAGGATCTGCGGCGGCTGCCGGGGTTGGTGGGGATCGCCTATCAGCACGAGACGTCGCGGTGCGGGGATCCGCACCTGCATACCCATGTCATCGTGCCCAACCGGCAAGCTCGCGCGGACGGCACGTTGGTGTCGATTGACTCGAAGTCGCTGCACCACGAAGCCAAAGCTGCCGGGGTGATCTATCAGGCGGTGGTGCGTCATGAGCTGCATGCCGCCGTCGGCGCCGAATGGGCAGTTGTCGATGGGCATTCCGGGATGGCCGAGATCGCCGGCGTCACCAAAAAATGCCTCAAGGCGTGGTCGCAGCGCTCCACCCGGTTGCGGGAATGGGCAGCCAACAACCTGGCCGTCGTCGACGGTGCGCCGACCGCCCAGCAGCTCGCGGCGGCGCAGAAAGCCACCCGCCCGGCCAAGCCGGAATCCACCGCGTGGGCCGAACTCGCCGCCCAGTGGCGCGCGGATGCGCGCGGTCTGGAACTTGACCGCGCGGCGCTCCTTGACGCGCGCGCCGCGCGGCGCGGCGCGCCGCGCTTGCTGCTGGACCGCGCGCGCCTGGCGCGCATGGTCGCGGGCATCGACAAGCCCGCGTTCACCCGCGCCGATCTGGTGGAGCTGGTGGGCGCGCTGCTGCCCATCGACGCGCCCGGGGATCCGCGCGCGCTGATCGAGCAGATCGTCGACGTGGTCGGTGTGCGGGTCAGCGCGACACGGGAAGCCCATCACCGCGAAGGCCATGAAATGTTCACCGTGGACGCGGTGATCGCCGAAGAGACGCGCATCTTCGACCTGGTCGACGCGGCCGACGCACGCGCGCGCCTTGATGCGCGCGCCACCGACCTACGCGACCTGTCCGCGGACCAGGCGCGCGCCATCACCAATATCGCGGCGTCGCCGTACTTGGTGCAGCCGCTGCAGGCGCCGGCGGGCGCAGGCAAAACGCACTCACTGCAAGCGCTGCGCGCCGCGGCGCACCGCGCCAACAAAGACGTGCTGGTGCTCGCGCCCACCGGCAAGGCGGTCGATGAGGCAATGCGCGGCGGGGCCGGCGACCGCGGCCTGACCGTGGCCAAAGCGCTACAGCTCATTGAGGACAACCAGCTCGAAATCGATCGACGCACGATGATCCTCGTCGACGAAGCCGCCATGGTCGGCACCCCACAGCTGCGCCGCCTCCTCGAGACCAGCACCGCCGCGCAAGCCAAAATCGTCCTGGTCGGCGACGCCTATCAACTCTCGCCCGTCAAAGCGCGCGGCGGCATGTTCGAACACCTCTGCCAAGACCTGCCCTGGGCGCAGCGCCTGTCCGAGGTGTGGCGACTGCGCGACCCCGCCGAACGCGACGCCTCCCTCGCCCTGCGGTCCGCACGCGGCAACCGACTACGCAAAGCCGTCGGCTGGTACCGCACCCACGACCGCCTGCACACCGGGGACCCCATCGCAATGGCCACCGACGCCACCACCGCCTACATCGCCGCCCACACGGAGGGCAAAGACGTCGCGATCCTCTGCGACCGATGGGACATCGCCGACGCCATCAACGGGCGCCTCCACCACCACTTCACCAACCCCGACACCCCGAGCGTGCAAGTAGCTCGTGATCAGCAGGTCCGCGCGGGCGATCTGATTCTGAGCCGCCACAACGACACCACCGTGACCGTTCAACCCGGCACACACCACCGCCGAGGTAAACAGGTCGACCAGGTCCGCAACGGCAACCGCTGGCGCGTGCTCAACGTCGACGCCCAACGAGGCCGCATCGCCGCCGAGCGGCTCACCGATCAGGCGCGCGTCATCTTCGAGGGCGACTACCTACGCGAACACATCACCCTGGGCTACGCCGGCACCGTGCACTCCGCCCAAGGAATGACCATCGGCAACGCCACCACCCCGGGAGTCTGCTGGACCATCCTGTCCGATCGCGCCAGCCGCGCCATGGCTTATGTCGGCATGACCCGCGGCCGCGACGAAAACCACCTCGCCATCTATCCAGCAGTCACCAACG
The DNA here is from genome assembly GCA_963785625.1 of uncultured Actinomycetota bacterium. Lineage (GTDB taxonomy): Bacteria > Actinomycetota > Actinomycetes > Mycobacteriales > Mycobacteriaceae > Mycobacterium. Next base: position 510,436 of record CAWAWC010000009.1, read on the forward strand.
AAGCCGACCAACACCACCACGGCGCCGGCACCGGCATCCACCAGACGCAGCGTGGTACCAAACACGCCGCCGCCCGGGCACTGCACACCACCGTCACCGCCAACGACGACCGCGCGGCCACCATGCACACCGTCGCCGCCCGCACCGACCGCGACCTGCTGCCCACGACTGTGGCGGCCCTTCTCGACCGCAACCATCAACGCCGCGCCGACCGCGCCCAGGCCTGGCAACAACACACCGCGCAACACCTCGCCCGCGAAGCCGCCTACCAACGCCTCACCACCACCAGCCAGCTAGCCGCTGAGCGTCAACGCAGCCGCTACCACGGATATGGACTTGAACTGTAGTTCAGCGAAGATTCCTGCATCGGTACAAGATTGCCCCAGATCATCCAACTACGATCGGCGCGGCGCCTTGAGGAGACGCACTCGGCGGCGCCTCGGTCGTGATCCGGCTTGGAAGCCGCCTGGGTGGACTCTCGTCTTCAGAAACGAAACTCGATGTCGCCTCCTATCCCGGCCACTGGATATGCAAGGGCGGGGCCGAGGCGTAGGAAATCCTCTACACTAGAGCTATCGGTATTGAGGATTTCCTACGTACAAGCCAGGAGGTGTTGCAGCATGGACAAGCGGCATCATGACATCCTTGCGGGCCTGCCCAACACCTTCCGGTTTTCCGAAGCGCTGCAGCACATCAACGAGCGTCAGCTGCGCCAGTTGATCGCCGACCAGGAGATCACTCCACTGGCCCGCGGGCTGTACCGCAAAAGCGACTGGTACGGCGACGAAGATCTCGCCGAGATCGCGGCCAAATCGCCGCGCGCCACTATCGCGCTGCAATCAGCACTGGCCAGCCACAACCTCATCGATGACATCCCCAACGCCATCGATATCGCCATCCCTCGCGGATCGTGGACCCCGCATACAACGATCCCCATCCGCTGGCACCACTTCAACCCCGAGACCTACGACATAGGCCGCGAAACCCTCGACACCGGGGCAGCGCGGACCATCGGCATCTACAACGCTGAGCGCAGCATCATCGACGCGTTACGGCTGAGCCACCGGGAGGGAGGCGACACCACCATGGCAAACCAAGCATTGAAAGCCTGGCTGCGTCGCGGTGGGCAGCCCTCCACACTGCTTCAAATGGCGCACGCATTCCCCCGCGCGCAGCGCGCGCTACGCGCGACGCTGCACATCCTGCTATGAGTGCGGTGACACGATCCACCCCTGCCGGGGTGGCGTACCTCGACCTTCAACGCCAAGCGCGCCAAAACGGACGCCTTACCGAAGAACTATTCCAGCTCTACGCACTCGAAGGCTTCCTCGCCCGGCTAGAGGCCAGCCCGGCACGCGACCAGTTCGTCCTCAAAGGTGGCGTGCTGCTGGCCGCCTTCGGGAACCGCCGCCCCACCCGTGACGTCGACCTATCCGCGATCGACCTCAAAAACGATGCCGCCACGATTCTAAATTTGGTTCGTTCCGTGCTCACGATCCCCCTTCCCGAGGATGACGGCCTGACGTACCAAGCTGATTCGGCAAGCGCCGAGGTGATCCGCGAAGAGGACAACTACTCCGGTGTGCGGGTTAGCGCCACCGCAACCCTTGCTAGTGCACGCCTGACCTTTCACGTCGATGTCAGTGTGGGCGACCCCATCTACCCGGAACCCACCACCGTGGCCATCCCGCGCCTGCGGGGCGGGCAACCCATCACGCTCACGGGTTATCCCATGGCGATGGTGCACGCCGAGAAGCTTGTCACTGCCGTACAACGTGGCACGGCCAACACTCGCTGGCGTGACTTCGGTGACATCTGGACACTGTCCCGCCACCATCCCATCGCGGGGGTCCAGCTTCAGGACGCGATCACCGCCGTCGCGACCTCACGCAACGCCACCCTGCTGCCTCTAGGTGAAGTGCTCGACGGTTACGACACTATCGGGCAGGCTAAATGGGCGGCATGGCGGCAAAAAAACGCTTACGACTGGTTGCCCGAACAGTTCGGCGACGTCCTCGGCGCCGTCATCGCTTTCGCCGGCCCCGCTTTCGCCGGCCATGTCGACGAGCAGAGGTGGGACCCCCAAGCCGCCAGATGGGAATGACCGCAGGGGCCGAAGTGCGGTTTGGCCGATCTGCGGAGGATGAATTGGTGATCAGGCACGGCATCGGAGTCTTACAGCGCCGGGCATTCACCGTTGTCAAGGACGACGAAGGTTCTTCGAATAAGCGAACCGCGACCACTACGCCATGGTGAGCTGTGACATCCAAGTCGTGAGGACCAAACCCCCGTTGTGCCAAGAGTGTGCCAAGACAGGCAAACACAGCCCGACAATCCGTAGACGGAGTGGGACGCGAACCAGCGCTGAGCTGGGAATTCGAGGATGCTATGGCACCGCCCGCAACGCCGTAGACAGTCTGACTCGGTTTTACACACTAGCGGTGAGCAGTTCGATCAGTAGACAGGTAATCGATCATTTGTCAAATTATCGATAACTCGTTGAACTGTCGATCGAAATTTGTCATGCTTGCGTCCATGCTGTTGGCGCTGCTCGAGCGGTTTCTTGACGTCGAAGACGACGGCCGATGATGCGCGTGACAGGGATAGAGGACTCTGCATCCTCTTCATTTGACGCCGACCGTGCCGGAAGTGTTCGTGCGACAGCAACAGACGACGACATTTTCGATGTCGCGATTGTTGGTTGTGGCCCCGTGGGAGCGCTGCTCGCGATCTTGCTAGGCAGGCTGAACCATCGGGTGGTCGTCGCGGAGCGGCATCTGGCCCCCTATCCGCTGCCACGTGCGGTTCATTTCGACGACGAGATCGCCCGCGTGTTTGCCGGGGCCGGCGTGCCCGCAGTTGCGTGCAGCGAACAGGCGCGCTGCTATGAATGGCGCAATGCTGCCGGCCGCACCTTGCTGCGTTTCGACTATAGCCAGCCGGGTGAATCGGGTTGGCCTCCGGCGAATATGTTCGCCCAACCCGAACTCGAGGAGCTCCTTGGTTCCGAGCTGGCGAAACTACCGCCGGTGTCCGTGCGGCGCGGACATGACGTCGTTGACATCATTCAGGATGACGACGCGGTGCACGTCGTCAGCACCGACCAATCCGGTGCTACACACCGCATCCGGGCTCAGTACGCCGTGGGGTGCGATGGCGCGAACAGTTTCGTTCGGGAGCGGATGCGAACGACGATGGACGATGCCGGATTTTTCTACGACTGGCTGATCGTTGATCTGGTGCTTGACCAGCCTCGGGTGTTCGAACCGGACCAGCTTCAAATCTGCGACCCGCGCCGTCCCACCACAGTGGTGTCAGGAGGGCCTGGCCGGCGGCGTTGGGAGTTCATGCGGCTGCCCGACGAGACTCTGGCCGAACTCAACGGTGAGCAATTCGCCTGGCGGCTGCTGCAACCGTGGAACATTACTCCCGACAATGCACGCCTGGAACGGCATGCGGTGTACCGGTTTCAGGCGCGCTGGGCGCGAACATGGCGGGACGATCGCCTGTTTTTGGCCGGTGATGCTGCCCACCAGATGCCGCCCTTCGCCGGGCAGGGTATGTGTTCGGGGCTTCGTGACGCCGCGAACCTGGCGTGGAAGCTGGACTTAATTCTATCGCTCGGCGTTTGCGACGACGTCTTGGACTCCTATACGACGGAACGACGCGCGCACGTGCAGAACGCCATTGGAATCTCCAGGGCGCTCGGTGAGGTCATCTGCGTGACCGATCCCGATGCCGTCGCGGCCCGCGACGAGTTCATGCTGGCCGGTGGTGGCGATCCCGCCAAAGTGCTGCCCGCAGTTCCTCCGCCCAGCTTGTCTGGCGGATTGTTGCAGGGTGCCCGAAGTGGGTCGGTCACCGCGCCGGCCGGCACACTGAGCTTTCAGGCGACCGTGGCCTCGGGAAACCGGATCGGACGATTCGATGAGATCTGCGGCACCGGGATCGTGCTGGCTGCGACGCACGACGTCCGGGCCGTTCTCGGGCCAGCCCGGGTTGCGGCGCTGCAGGCACTCGATGCCCGCCTAGTCCGGATTGTCCGCGCCGAGAATGCGAACGATGACGAGCCAGATCCGGGAATCACCGTGGTGGAAGATGTCGACGGTCGCTACCTGCCTTACCTGGCTGAGCACGGCCTTGAGGCAATCCTGGTGCGGCCGGACTTCTATCTGTTCGGTGGCGCACCGACCTTGTCGGCCGTCCCGGCGTTGGTCGACGACCTGCTCGAGCAGCTGCACCTGAATGCTGACGACCCGATAGGCGGCGCGCTGGCGGCGAAGGGCCGTCATACCTGAGAGCCGAGGAGCAGTGCGATGAGTGACGTACCGGCCTACCAGGATGACTTGTACACCGATGAGGCGTTTCGCCGGCCCACGAGCGGTACTGGGACCTGCGGGAGCAGGGTCCGGTGGTATGGCGTCGACGCCGAGGAATGGCTGCACGGATGACCCGGCGACGGCTATCGCTCAGTGATCGGCCGCGTTCACTTGCCGGCTTGCGCGGGTCGCTGCCAACGTAAGGAACGTATCCAGCGCGGCCGGATCGTCCACGGCGTCGCGGCTGACGACATGCTCGGGGTCGAAGCCGAGGAAAATCCGCTTGATCGGCACTTCGAGTTTCTTGCCGGTCCGGGTGTGCGGTATCGCGGGGACCGCGATGATTTCGTCCGGCACGTGGCGGGGGGAGGCCTCGCGGCGCAGCCCGTCGGTGATGGCTGCGCGCAGACTGTCGTCAAGCTCGCCGTCCACGACGACGAACAGCGGCATCCAGTAGGTGCCGTCGGGCTGCTCGACGCCGATCACCAGCGCGTCGCGCACACCGGGCACGGCCTCGACGACATCGTAGATATCGGCGCTGCCGAGCCGCACGCCATGTCGGTTCAGTGTCGCATCGGAGCGACCGTGGAAGACGACACCGCCGTGCTCGGTGATGCTGACCCAGTCGCCGTGCCTCCAAACGCCTGGGTACACGTCAAAATACGTGTCTCGATAACGGCTGCCGTCGGCGTCGTTCCAAAGGCACAGCGGCATAGTCGGCATCGGCTGGGTGACCACCAGATCACCAACCGCGCCGCGCACCGGATGGCCGTCGGCGTCGTAGGCGTCAAGTGCGACACCGAGTGCGGGCGCAGCGATTTCGCCAGAGCGCATGGATAGTGTCGGAGCACCCGTCGCCAGCCCGGACACCACGTCGGTACCGCCGGACATGGACATCAGCGGCAGACGACCGCCGAACTGAGCGTGCACCCAGCGGTACGTCGATGTGGGCACGGGCGACCCGGTGACGGGCAGCAGGCGCACACGAGCCAAGTCGTACCTGCTCGCGGGACGCAAACCGTCGCGCGCACAGGCCGACAGATAGCCGGGGCTTACGCCCAGCACGGTGACCTGATGTGTGGCGGCCAGTTCCCACAGCCTCCCGGTATCCGGGTGCGTCGGGCTCCCGTCGTAGAGCACGACCGAGGCTCCCAGCAGTAGCACCTGCGCGACGACGTTCCACATCATCCAGTTGGTGGTCGTGTACCAGAACAATCGATCGCGGCTCGTCAGATCCAAATGCAGCCCAAGGTATTTCAGGCCCTCCAGCACGACGCCACCGTGCCCGTGAACGATGGCTTTGGGGACACCAGTGGTGCCGGAGGAATACAGCACCCACAGCGGGTGATCGAACGGCACCGGCTCAGCCCGCACCTGCGTACCGCCCAAGCCAAGCAGCGCTGCGTCCCATTCCAGCACCGGTACGCCAAACGCTGGTGGTGTAAGACCGAGCAGACCGACATGCACCACGTTGTGCACGCTGGGCAGCAGCGCGGCAAGCGCCGCGGCTTCGGTCCGTCGGTCATGGGTCTGCCCGCCGTAGCGGTAGCCGTCGGCGCAGATCAGCACGGCGGGTTCTAATTGACCTAATCGGTTGGCTGCAGCCGTGGCCGCGTAGTCGGGTCCACAGCATGACCAGATCGCGCCCAGGCTGGCCGCGGCCAGGAAAGCGACCAGGGTTGCGGTGCAGTTCGGCAAGTAGCCAACGACCCGGTCGCCGCTTTGTACGCCCAGTTCACGCAGCGTCGCGGCTAGCGCCGCGACCTGGCGCTCAAGCTGTCGATAGGTCAGTGTCTCGGCGGTGTCGGTTTCGGTGGCCGCGATGATGGCGGTGGCCGCCGGATCCCGGCCGGCGAAGATGCGGTCGACGAAGTTGAGCCGCACGCCGGGAAACCAGCGGGCACCCGGCATCGTGCGGGTCGCCAGCACTGTATCCGGGGCGGGGGTGGCGTTGATGTCGTAGAAGTTCCACACCGCCGCCCAGAACTGGTCGACGTGTTCGACTGACCAGTGCCACAGGTCGTGGTAAGTGGGTAAGTGCTGGCCGTGGTGGTGTTCGATACGTGCAGTGAACGCCGCTAACGCGCTGTCCGCAGCGGCGCGAGGATCTGGTTTCCAGATAATGTCGGACGTCGCAATACCCGCCGGCTCGCTCATCGCGGCCTCAGATCAGCGGGGTGATCTGGTCGTCGCGGTTGAGCAACGCCTTGCCGTAGATCTCGTAATTAATCGCAGGCACCACCAACGCGTGCCGCGCTGCGGTCGCCGAGTCGCGCCATATGCGTTGCAGCGGGTTGACTTCGGCGAAGCTGCCCGCCCCGTGAGCGAACAACAGCTGGTCGATGGCCTGGGTGATGTTTTTGACGGCCCAGCCGGTGTCGGCCCGCACCCGCGCGCGGGTGAGCACATCGGGGTAGACCCCGGCGGCGGCGGCGTCGTCGATGTCGTCGGCCGCGCGGTAGGCGTGAAAGTGCGCGGTGTCGATCATCAGGGCAGCTTCGGCGAGCTGAAGTTGGAAACCGACCGATTCCGACTGTGCGGTGTAGAAGGTGTAGGAGATCGGCTTGCCTCCCGCCTTGGTTCTGACCAGGTCGAGGGCCTTGCGGCCCATGCCCAGTTGCGGCCCGGCCAGCACCAGGGTCAATACCGGCGCCAACGCTGACCGGTAGAGGGCCTCTTCGGTGTGCTCGGTGGCGTACTTGCCGCCGATCGCTGCGGGAACCGATACGACGCGGTGCTCGGGAACGAAGACCTCGTTGGCGATCAGGCAGTTCGATCCCGACGACTTCATGCCCGCGACAAACCAGGTCTCCTCGAGGTCGAGATCGCTGCGCGGGATCAGCGCCACACCTTGATCGACGGGCTGACCGTTGGTGTCGGTGATGGGGATTCCCACCCCGGCCCAGTCGGCGTGCCAGGATCCTGAGTTGTAGAACCACCGGCCGCTGACCCGGTAGCCTCCGTCGACTTTTGTTGTTTCAGCGGTCGGCGACAACACGCCGGAGACTTTCGCGTCTGGGTTGTCTTTCCACACGTCGTCTTGAGCTTGTACGGAAAACAGGCCCGTCATCCAGGCGCACACGTTGGTCAGGGCAACGACCCACGCGGTGCCGCCGTCGGCTTCGGCTACCGCCGCGGACACCTCCAGCATGGTGCGCACTGAGGCCTCATAGCCGCCGTAACGTTTGGGCTGAGCGATCTTGAACATCCCGGCGTCGGTCAACGCCGCGATGGACTCCTCGACGACCCGGCGATCCTGCTCACCTTGAGCAGCGTTAGCCGCCAGCAGCGGCTGCAGGTCACGGACGCGGGTGAGCAGTTCGTCGGTCGCCGGCACGGTGGCCATGGTGGGTGATTCTGCGGCGGTCATCGTGAGACGTCCTTTCGGTGGAGCAGTGGACCAGGTGTGGTGGAACTTAGCGGGCGCAGGCCGCGATGTGGTCCACGATGGGCGGACGCGGTCGCTGCTGGTAGCGGGAATGGGTGCCGAAGGTGCGGTGGGCGTAGATCAGTGGCGGCGATTCCGTGCGGCCCGCCGCCAGAACGTGGCCAACGATGAGCTGGTGGTCGCCGCCGGCGACGACGCCGTGCACCTCGCACACGATCCAGCCGGGCGCGTCGTCGAGGCGGGGTAATCCGTGGTCGAAATGCCAGGCGGTGTCAGCGAAGCGGTCCGCTCCCTGGGACGCAAACAGCGTCGCGAGGTCTGCCTGGCCGTGACCGAGCAGGTTGACCGCGAACCGGCCGGCGGCCAACAGGTGGGAAAGCACGGTGGAGCGTTGGTCGAGCGCGATGGTCACCAGCGGCGGTCGCAACGACAGGGAGGCGAAAGAGCTGACCGTCGCGCCGTAGGGGGTGGCGTCGTGCGTGGTCGTCACGATGGTGACCGGGGCGCATACGGCGGCCATCAGGTCGCGGAAACGCTGCGGCTCCACGGTCATCGTGTGCCGCCGTGGCCCGCGGTCATCAGCTCGGCGAGGTCATCGGGCATTAGGAAAGACGGCGGGGGAGGAGGACCCCAGTTGTAGAGACCCCGGGCGCCTTCGAATACGCCCGGCTTCCATAGCGCGTCATCGACGATGCAGTCCAGGTCCGAGTAGTACTCGGAAAAGTTGCCCGCCGGGTCGCGCAGATACCAGAAGAAGTTCGAGCCGACGTGATGGCGACCCAGACCCCATACGTGCCGTTCGGGATGGCCTTCGAGCATCGCGGTCGCGCCCCGGCCAACCTCGTCGACGTCGTCGACTTCCCACGCGGTGTGGTGCAAGAACGCCAGCGGCGCCTGCTGTATCAGGACGTTGTGGTGGTCGGTGGAGCAGCGCATGAACGCCGCGAGACCCGGCACGGTGTCGCTGACTTTGAGTCCGAGCCCGGCGAAGAACCGCTGCGACCCTTCTTGATCGGTGGAGCCGAGCACCACATGCCCGAGCTTGCGGGGACGAACGCGATCAGTGCGTGCGATGCCGGGTGCGCGGGTGTTGGGCCGGGCGGCCTCGGCTGGCGCGTTGTAGGGCGGCGCGGGTGTGGGGTTCTGGACGATCCGTTCGGCGATCTCCACCACCACCGACAGCTCCGTGCCGGCATCGTGGGCGCGAATGACGTCGCCGCTTCGGGTTGCCGCGATGTCGAGTCGTCCCAGAGAGGCACTGATGCGCTCGATGTCGTCGCGGTCGTCGGCGCCGATACGTAGCTCCACCAGTCTGCGGCGCCCACTGTGCACGACGCGGAGCTGTTCGCCGCCGTCACAGGTCGCCAGAGGCGTTGCTGCGGAATCGGTTTCGCGCTTTGATGCAGTGAGTCCGAAATCGGCGTAGTACGTGGCGGTTGCCTCGACGTCGGGCACGCCGATGGTGATCTGGTTCAACCGGTGCAATGCCATGATGGCCGCATCCTCCCTAGGGCCGTTCCACGTAGTCGGCCGCCGCGACGAACTGGTTGCGGAGCTCGCCGACGCCGGTGACGTGGCTGGTCAATGTCGCCCCCGGCGGCAGGTACCGCGGCGGGGTACGGGATCCACCGACTCCCGAGGGCGTGCCAGTGAAGATGATGTCACCGGGCAGCAGCGGGCACACCGCGGAGATTCGTCCGATCAGCTCGGGAACGCCGAAAATCATGTCGCGGGTACGTCCTTGCTGCAGGACTTCGCCGTCGAGGTTGCAGCCGAGCTCGAGATCGTCCGGGTCATTTACCTCGTCGATGGTGACCACTGCTGGGCCCAGTGGTGCAAAACCCGGGTAGGACTTGCCCAGCGAGAATTGTGGAGCCGGCCCGGCGAGCTGGACGACCCGTTCGGACAAGTCTTGTCCGACCATCAGGCCCGCCACGTGGCTCCATGCTTGCGCCTCGGCAATGTCAGCGCCGCCGCGGGCGATAGCGACCACCAGTTCGACCTCCCAATCCACGGTGTTGCTGGGCAGCGTGACCGTCGCGGTAGGCCCGGTGATCGATGTCCGGAACTTGGTGAACACGGGTGGTGTATCGGGGCGGCCCATGTTGGACTCCGCGGCGTGTTCTGCGTAATTCAAGCCGATCGCGAACACCTGCCTTGGCGCCGGCGCAGGCGCGCCAAGTTCGGCGTCATCGACGGGGAACGCTCCGTCGCTGGGCAACCGGTCCGCCCAGGTGCGCAGCGTGTCCCACTGGTCGAACAGTGCCTGGGGGTCGGAGGCGAACTTGCCGTGGCTGGCCTTCTCGACGTCTATCCCGAGTCCGGAGCCGTCGAGGAGAGTGGCTCGGCCGGCAACGTTGGCAATTCGCATCGATTGGCTCCAGGGTCATCCGGTCGGCTCTTGCGCGCACCGATCCTCGATCCGCCGGGCGTGACATTACGCTAAGCTAAGTCGACCGGTCAATCTATAATCGATTTTTTGGTCGTTATCCGATTGGAGGCAGGCATGGTTGGATGGCTGGACGTACACGCCCATTACGTCACAGAGCGCTACGTGGCCGCGTGCCGATCAGCCGGTCACGGGCAGCCAGACGGCATGCCGGGTATGCCGGGTTGGAGCGTTGAGGCGGCGCTGGATCTCATGGGGGCGACGGGAGTCAGCGCCGCGGTCCTGGCGATCTCGTCGCCGGGGGTGCACTTCGGGGCGGATTCGGTTGGTCGCGACGCTGCCGCGCGCGACCTGGCGGCGCATGTCAATGACGCCGGCGCGCAAATCGTAGCTGGGCAACCGGCGCGTTTCGGTCTCTCGGCGGTGTTGCCGTTGCCGGATGTGGAGGGCGCGCAGCTGGAGCTGGCGCGTGCTTATGACGAACTCGGTGCCGATGCGATTGCCCTTAAGACCAACTATCACGGCCGCTACCTGAGTGACCCTGAGTTCGCGCCGGTGCTGGCCGAACTGGACACCCGTGGCGCGGTCGTGACCCTGCACCCGACCTCCCCGCCGTGCTGGGACAGGGTCGCGATGGGCAGGCCGCGACCGATGATTGAGTTCTTGTTCGACACCACCCGATCTGTTGTCGACCTGGCGCTGAGTGGAGCTCTGACCCGCTTTCCAGCGATCCGCTGGATCGTGCCGCACGCCGGGGCGGTGCTGCCGACCGTGGCGCACCGGGTGGCCGCGATCGCCGCGTTTAGCGGGGCGCCGGCTGATGTTCCCGCCCTGCTGGCCGGCCTGTACTACGACCTGGCCGGAATGCCACTTCCGGTCGGGCTTGACGCGCTGCTGGCGATCGTGGAGCCTCAGCGCCTGCTGTACGGAAGCGATTTCCCGTTCACCCCGGCACCCATGGTCACCGGCCTGGCCGCCGCGCTGGCGCAGGCCCCCGCGCTGGAGAAGGCCCGGTTGGCGCTGACACCGGATTCGCCCGCCGCGACCTTGTTCCCGCGACTACTATCAATGCAGACAGAATCGATATCTAGATGAGTCGATAGTCGTCATCCATAAAATCGGTTATGCTGCAAGTTGTGTTTCTGGGATCCGGCCGGTATTGACCGGTGGCGGTTGGCCGCCGGATCACGGGATTCGCGTCGGGAAGGTACAGGGTGGCGGCACGGGCAGCTGCGAGAGGGCGATCTGTGGGGCCAGCGCGAGCTAGTTCAGACAACGCGCCAAGCTTGAGTGTGGCCGTCTACGCCCGGATGCGGGCCGAGATTCTGGCCGGCCGGTTCGCACCCGGCTCCCGGCTCAGCCCGCGCGAGCTGGCAAACGAATTCGACGTGAGCCTTTCGGTGGTGCGGGAAGCACTGTCCCGCCTGGCCGAGCAAGGCTTGGCGGTGGCCACCCCGCAACTCGGGTTTTCCGTGGTGTCACTGAACATCGACGATCTGCGGGATCTCACCAAGGTGCGGGTACTGATCGAAGGCGCGGCCTTGAGGGAGGCAGTCGAGCACACCGATGTGGAGTATGAGACGCGTGTGGTCGCCGCGCACCATCGCCTGAGCCGCACCCAGTTCCTCTCCGAAGAGGCGACGATGGCCATCACTGACGAATGGGCGACCGCGCACGCGGCCTTTCATGACGCCCTCATCAGCGCCGCACCCAGCCCGCGCCTGTGCGAACTGGCCGCGAACTTGCGCGACCACTCGGAGCTGTACCGACGCTGGTCGGGGCCGTTCGCGCAGGGTGAAAAGCCCCGCGATGTGGCGGCGGAGCATCGGCGGATGATGGAAGCGGTGCTCGATCACGACGCCGACCAGGCCGTCAACTTGCTCACCGATCACTTCAACCTCACGACCTCGATCCTGATCGCCTATGCCACGACCACAGGTGCGGCGGATTCATAGCGCTCGCACCTGACGGGTCCGACTCGCAGTCGCCGAGCAGATCGGCAGCGACCACCTGTTGACGCTCCCGACCGAGGGCGACTCCGGCGTCACCACGTCGGCTGCGCCTGACCGGAAGGCGACTTCCACTAAATCGATTTATTTATGACAATCGATTACCGTGGTGAGCAATATAAGTCGCCTCGACAATCGTCGCGGCGTGACGAAAAGGAAACCCGCCATGACAAGCACTTCCCGCTCCGGCGAAGGCCGGTCCTTTGCTGCCGAAGTCATGGCGGGCGCTTCCACAGTTCTGCGCGGGGTCACCGTCGTCGACACCCGCGACGGGTCGTTGCTGACCAACCAAGACGTCATCACCGCCGAGGGCCGGATCGCCGCCATCGCCGCGACCGATCCGCGACGCCCCGGCACTCACGTCGTGGAATTGGCGGGCAAGTACGTTGTCCCTGGCTATCTGGACATGCATGCCCACCCGCTCGGTGACGGCGACCGCACCGGAACGCTGCGGCTGATGCTCGCCAGGGGGATCACCGGGTTCCGGCAGATGTCGGGTTCGTCGAAACTGCTCAAGCAGCGGCGGGCAGGCACGTTGCCGATCCCGGTCGAATCGCCTGATATGTTACAGATGCCCGGGGCGGTGCTGACCCCGCTCAACGCGGGCAGCGCCAAGGCCGCGGTGACCACCGTGCGCGAACAGCACGCCGCCGGCGCGGATTTCATCAAGGTCGGATTGGTCAGCCCCACCGTTTTTTTCGCCGCCCAGCAAGAGGCGAACAGCCTGGGAATCCCGATCCTTGGCCACCTGCCGGTCGGAATCGACGTAGCGGAGGCATCTGCGCGCGGGATGAAATCGATCGAGCACCTAGGTCCCGGGGTCGGGATCCTGGCGGGCTGCTCCACCGAGGAAGCCGCCCTGCTCGGGGTGCTGAACGCCAAGCCGATGAAATCGCTACCGTTCCGTATCCCGTTCGCCGACGAGCTCTTTTTGCCCCTGCGTCGCAAGTTGATCCTCAATCCGTATGCATCGCAAGGGGTTAAACGTGCCGACGTAATGCGGCGTGCGGTCGACACCTTCAATGAGGACCTGGCCCGCGAGCTCGCGGCCCGTTTCGTCGCCGACGGCACCTGGCAGGTGCCGACGTTGATCCGGGAATGCACTTGCAAGCTCAGCGGTGCACCGCAGTTTCGCGATGATCCCAACCATCGTTTCGTCGACCCGTCCACGCTCAAGCGGTGGCACGATTCCGGTCAGCGTTTCGACCGACTGCCGACCGGTGTGCGCGATACCTTCAGTGATAGTTACGAACTCGAGCTTCGGCTCACCAAGATCTTCGACGAAGAGGGCGTGAAGATCCTCGCCGGGAGCGATTGCTCAGGCGCAGCATGGGAGGTGCCAGGCCACTCGCTGCACCAAGAGTTCGACGCGTTCGCCAAGGCGGGCCTATCACCGCTACGGGTGCTGCAGACCACGACGCTGAACGGCGCCGAGTACCTCGACACTACATCCACGATGGGCACTGTCGAGCCGGGTAAGATCGCCGATCTTGTTGTGCTGGAAGCCAATCCGATCGAAAGCGTGCAAAATTTGCATCGCGTGCACGGCCTCATGCGTGCCGGACATTACTACTCCGAAGTTGCTCTCGCCGCGATCGAAGAGGACGTCGCCGCCGCGCGATCCGTCAACTGACTAACTTTCGCACCAGTTTAAGGACGTCGCGTCTTGCCTAAAGCGATTCTGACCGAAGGTATTTATCACCGAAACTGGCGGTGCGACCCGCGTCGTGGCAATCGGGCACGGCCAAGAAATACAGACCGACGAAGTAGGAGCAAGGTCGACGTACGAACGCGCGTCTAGCCCGCCAGGTTGAAGTTGCCGTTGGGTCCATAGACGGCAAGCGCCACCAGCAGCGTCACCGACACGACAACCACGAGCGACGTCCGCACCGCGTTGCCCACCGCCGCGCCGACCCCGGACGGTCCGCCAGAAGCGAAATAGCCGAAATACATGTGTATGAGCAAAACGGCCAGCGCCACCAGAACCCCCTGCAGAAATGACCACAACAGGTCGATCGGGTTCAGAAAAGTATGGAAGTAGTGGTCGTATAGCCCGCCGGATTGCCCGAACAACGTCACGACGACCGCCTGGCTGGCGGCAAACGACGCGGCGACGCCGATGGAGTACAGCGGGATGATCGCAAGCATGCCCGCGATGAGTCTGGTGCTGACGAGGTATTCAACCGAGCGGATCGCCATGGATTCCAAAGCGTCGATTTCTTCGTTGATCCGCATGGCGCCGAGTTGGGCGGTCACGCCGGCGCCGAAGGTAGCCGCCAAGCCGATACCCGCGACCACCGGTGCTGTGACGCGGACATTGATGAATGCCGCAACGAACCCGGTCAGCGCCTCGATCCCGATATTGCCCAGCGAGTTATAGCCTTGTAGGGCGAGTGTCCCGCCCGCGATCAATGTCATAATCGCGACAATGGCGAGGGTTCCGCCGATCATCGCTAAGGCTCCTGTACCCATGCTGATCTCGGCGATGAGGCGAACAATTTCGTGCCGGAAGTGTGTGGCCGCGTGCGGCACTCCGGCGATCGCCCTGCCGTAAAACAGAGTGTGCTCACCGATTCCGGCCAGTGTCGTGAGTGGCCACTGCACCCTGCGGAATACACGGAAGGCGCGCGGATAGGCGGCTGGCAACGTCACATGACTCCGCTTATCTTCTCGTCGTGAACTGAATGCCCACGGCGGTGACGACCATATTGACGACAAACAGCGCGATGAACGCGTAGACCACGGTTTCGTTGACGGCATTACCTACCGCCTTGGCGCCTCCCCCGCTGATGATCAATCCGCGATAGCACGCGATGAGCCCGGCAAGCAAGCCGAAAAGCGCCGCCTTCACACAAGAAATGATCACTTCAGGAACCCCGGTCAAGGTGGTGATGCCGGCTGCGAAGGCCCCCGGGTTGACGTCTTGGATAAACACCGAAAAGACGTAGCCACCCGCAATGCCGATGAGGACGACCAGGCCATTGAGCAGCAATGCCACCAGCCCGGACGCCAGCATCCGGGGCGTCACCAACCGCTGTATCGGGTTGATGCCCAAAACCTCCATCGCGTCGATCTCTTCACGGATCGTGCGCGAACCCAGGTCCGCACACATCGCGGTGGCGCCGGCACCCGCCACGATCAATACCGTCACCAGCGGCCCGATCTGGGTAACTGCCCCGAAGGCGGCGCCCGCGCCGCTGAGGTCAGCCGCGCCGAGTTCGCGAAGCAAGATGTTGAGCATGAAGCTGACCAACACGGTGAAAGGAATCGCCACCAGCAGGGTGGGCGCTAACGAAACCCGCGCCACGAACCAACACTGGTCCAAGAACTCTCGCCACTGAAACGGCGGGACGAAGATGAACTTCACCGCATCCGCCGCCATCGAGTACAACCCGCCGACAGCCTGCATCAGGTTGGAGCCTCGCCTCAACCTGATGCCCCCAGACCAGCGGTCCGGCTTTGCACTCACCATCGACCCCCGGCCCCATTCCGCAGATAATCGCCCAACCAGGCTAGAGGCATGCTACCCTACGCGAGGTCGACTTATCAATGAATAATCGATTTCCAATGATAATGTTACGACCTGGCGAGCGTCTAACGGACTGGGCAACGGAGGCTACGTTGTGATGCGGTGTCGTTCGTTCACCGTGATGGCCTGCGCCATAGCGGTATGGGTAGTCGGGCTGGTATGCCTGGGCGCGTGGTCGCCAGCCCGTGCGACGGGCGACAAGCCGGCGATCAACGGCACATTCACGGCGACGTCCAACGGAGAGTGGGCGCAAACCAATGGGGTGTTCCACGACCAAGCCACCGTGCGAGGCACTTGGACGGTCAGCACAACGTGCGCCAACGCCTTGTCCTGCGAGGGCACGGTAACCAGCGATCAGGGCTGGACGGCGCGCGTCTACACCACGGACTACGTGTGGTACATCAAACGCGACTTGCCCAACTGGGAACCGTGCGCGGACGGCACCAGCTTCCCCGGACATCAGGTGTATGACTTCTACGCCGTGGCCGCGGACGGCACTCTCGACCCCAACTCGACCACGTATGCCGGCAAAGACGAGACCCAAGGTCCGAGCGGCGCGTGCGGCAAAAATCTACCGGTTGTCATCACACTGCCGTTTAAGCTCGTCAAGATCGCCTAACCGCCGGTGTGCGCATGAACCCTGTGCCGCCGCATGATTCAGCTCCCGGCAAGAATGAGGTCCTTCCAGGTACGTCGTTTTCCTGGCGATGCCAAGTCGGCCTGCGTGAAGATCTGATTGTTCCCCGCGACGTACCTGCCGGTGCTTGGGTCATAGCGCGCGACAGCGAGCGAAAGGCCCGATCGAGAACCGCCGCGATTGAACGAACTCGGAGCCGCCGACGGGCCACTCCCGGCTCGCGCCGATGGCGATGGCGGGTCCGGCATATCTGGCGGCGCGAACTCCGGCGCCCCGGGGACAACCGCTGTCGGCGCCGGTACACCCGCAGCCCCGGGGGGCGCAACCGCGGCCGGCGGCAGCGGAGTTCCGTCTACAGGTCCGAAAATGCGGTCTCGGTTGAAGCCGGCCCGGTCGTCGGGGGGAATGCCTTGGGACAGCAGATTAGGGTCCAGCGGGTCAGCACCCAGCACGTGTTGGCGTATGGCAAGTGGCTCGTAGGGCTTGTCGCTGTCGCAAATCTCCACCGTCGGTGCGCGTTTCCCGGGGTGTCCTAGGCAGGGGAAGTTTCGGACACCGCGCACGCTTATGGGGGAGTCCTGCGGGAGTTTGCAGTAGAGGCCGTCGGGAGTGTCCGTCTCGGAGGTGTCGGCTGGTGAGCGCCACTGTGACAGCGGCAGGAAGCCGACGGTGCACGGTGGTGGGTCGTTCAGTGCGAAGCTGACGTCGCCCAGCGCATAGCCGACCGGGTTGTGCGTCATATCCGTCGCCTGTTCCTGCGACGTCAGCGGCGGCTGCAAGACCAGCGCCTGCCGCAGCGAGGAGTTGTAGGTCACCGCGATCTGGCCGATTGTGGTCAGGTTGGCCAGCAGTATCGGCAAGGTGGGTTTGAGCTCGTCCAGCAGATGGGACACCTCGTTCGCGAAACCAGGGCCGGTTTGTAGCAGGCTGCGTACCTGGGAGTCATCGGTTGCGACCTGCGCGGTGACCCCGGCGAGGCTGTGCGCCCACAGGCGGGTCGCGTCGGTGGTGACCGCCTGGGAGTTGAGTAGCGGTTCGCTGTCCTCGATGAGCGTTCGGCTACGGTCGGCTACGCCGTTGAGGTCGCCCACGATCGTGGACGACGAGTCGACCAGCGAACCGAAAGCGAAGCCGGACCCGTTGAAGGCTTTGTTCGACTCATCGAGCAGCGCGGCGACCTTCTCCTTGGGAATGCTGGTGACAAGCGCGTTGACCTGATCCAGCAGGGGCCCCGCCGGCTGGGGGAGGGTCGCGGCGGTGGCAGGGATGACAGACCCATCGTGAAGGTACGGTGGCGAGCTCGCGCGCGGCATGAGGTCGACATATTGTTCGCCCACCGCCGACACGCTGCGCACTTCGGCTCGCAGGTCGGCAGGAATCTGGGGTGAGTTGTCCAGCGACAGTGTGGCTTCAGCGCCGCCGCGGGTGAAATCCACCGCCGTGACTTTGCCGATCTGCACGCCGCGCAGGGTCACGTTGGCGAACCGGTACAGGCCGCCGGCGTTGGGCAGTTCCAGTTTCACAGTCAACCGGCCGACACCGAGCAGAGCAGGCGCCTGCATGTAATCGAAGACGTTCAGGCTAATCCCGACCATCGACGCGATGGCGAAGATAAGCAGTTGAATTCGCACGAAACGCGTCATCAGTGGCCTCCGGGGAGCGGCGGATCCTCAGGCGGTGGCGCCGCGTTGGGCGGCTGCCCTGCGGTGGGCGGCGGTGCGACGCCCGCTCCCACCGGGTCGTAGGTGAAGCGCTGATAGAAGGGATCACCGGGAGCGGGCACCAGCGGTGCGCCTTCCTGCCCCCAGCGGGTGCCTAGGCCGAGCGTGCGCTTCAGCCTGGGATTGGTTAAGTCAATCTCCAGATACCCGTTGACGTAGTCGCCGCGTACGGCGCGGTCGATCTCGCTCTGGTTTAACGGCCTGAACAGGATGCTCGCCAGCACAGCGTCGAGTTCGGGCCCGACGTCGGCGAGCGCGCGGATCGTCGGGTCGAGGTTTTGAAAATTCTTGACCAGATCCCCGCCGGCATCGTGAACAAGCCTGGTGGCGAGGTCGCTGAAGGTGCCGAGCTTTTCCAGTGCGGTGGTGATGCGCGGCCGCTCCCGTTCGAGCACCTCGAGGGCCGGCGGAACTTTACGCAGCGCTTCGGTGATGACGTCGTCCTTGGCGGCCAGCCGCCCGGAAAAACGGTCCAGGGCCACGATGGTGGAGACGATGTTGTCGCGCTGGTCGTCGAAGGTGCCGGCGAACGTGTCGAGTCGGGTAAGAAGATCACGCACTTGGCCCTCGCGCCCCGAGAAAGCGGCGTTCAAGTTGTGGATCACGTCCCCGATTTGGCCTAACTGCCCAGCGTTGAGGACCACCGACAGCGCGGAAAGCGTCTGCTCGGTCGACGGATACGTCAACGAGTTGCTCAGCGGGATCGTCGCACCCGACGTGAGCCGCCCTTTCGGAGCTTGCCCCGGTGGCGGGTCGAGGGACAAATGCAGCGAACCGAGCAGGCTGGTCTGCCCGACGCTGGCGACTGCATTGGCGGGCACCACCACACCGGCACGCACCGAGAGCTCGACGTCGGCATGCCAGTTCATTACCGTCATCTTGCCGACGGTGCCGACCACCGCATCGTTGAGCATGACCGGCGAATTCGATTCCAGCGTATTGACGTTCGCGATTTCGAGGTGATATGTCGAGCTGCCGGACCCACGCCCCACGGTACCGGGCAGCGGCAGCGAATTGAGGCCCGAAAATGCACATCCCGTGGCTGTCAGCGCAACCACGCTGGCCATGGCGATCAGTCCGCGCAGACGGGCGCCCAAGCCGGACGCCATCACGGCGTTCCTTCCGCGGGTGACGACGGGCCCGCCGCCTGCCCTTCGGTCGGCCCTGCCGCCGGCGCTTCGGCCGGCAGTAGCAACTGCGGCAAGCTGACCGGTCCCGGCAGTATCGGCGCTCCCGGGTACAGAGCGGGCGAGGGTGCCGCCGGCAAATGATCGGGTACATACAGGCCCGGCCCTGCCGGTGGCTGACCGCTGCCCGCGGGCGGTGGCACGTCTCCGAGACCGGTGTACGCGGACACCCCTGGCGGCATCTCGGGCGGCACGGGGGTGCCGCCTGCGCCGCCCGGCGCCAGTCCCGGCTCGGAGTAGATGATGTTGTCCGGGCTGGCCGACTTCATTAGATACGGGTTGACCGGAATCGGCAGGTAGTTGAGATTCGCGAAAATGAAGGGATTGGCGACGCGCAAGGCGGGACCGAGGTATTGGGCGCACAGTTCGCCTGTCTTCACTGCGGTCACGTTCTCGACCGCGCCGATCGCGCCGCAGATGAACTGCAGGGGGCTAGCGAAATTGGGCGCGGACACTCCGGCGACTCGCCCTCCGATGTCGGGGTTATAGGTGTTGTAGGTGTTGGCCTGAACATTCGGAAACAGGTGAAGGACGTCCTCCAGATCCGTCTTGTTGTCGACGAGGGTCTGGGTGACGTTGGCCAGCCGCTGAAGCCCTTCGGCGAGCGGATCGCGGCTACCCTTGATGAAGCGCTGCACCTCCACGACTGCGGTCGCTAAATTCTTCAGCGCTGCATCCAAATCCGACTTGCTGTCGTCGACCGCGCTGGTCAGGGTGGCTAGCCGGTTTTCGAAGGACACGATCTGGGGTGCGCTCGTGCTCAGCGCGGTGACGAAGGTCTGCAAATTCTTGATGATGTCCACGATGTTGCCGCTTCCGTCGGCGAGGATGCGCCCCAGCTGCGACAGTTGCAGTAGCGTCTGGCGCAGTTTGTCGCCGTTGCCGCCCAGCGCGTCGGCGGCGCTGTCGATGAATCGCGCGACCGCGGGGGTCGAGACCGTGCTGTTGGGGCCCAAATCCGTTGCCAACCGCATCAACTGCGTTTTCACCTCGTCCCACTCGACGGGTGCGGCGGTGCGGTCGGCGGGAATCACCGCGCCGTCGGGCATGGTCGCACCGGGAGCCGAATACGCCGGCGTCAGCTGTACGTAGCGGGCCGCGAGGAGGTTCGGGGCGACGATGACTGCCTTTGCATCGGCCGAGATGGGAACGGCGTGGTCGACGCGCAGCGTCAGTTGGACGTCGGTGGCGCGGGCCTGGATAGCGGTGACGGTGCCCACTTTGACACCTAAAATCCGCACATCGTCGCCCGGGTAGAGCGCCCTGACCGTGGGAAAGAAGGCGGTAATGGTGGTGGGGGCGAAAAACTCAGCGCGGACCACGAGCGCCGTGCCGGTCATGATCAGCCCTGCTAACGTGACCGCCAATCCCAGCGCGAGCCACTTGCGCGACATCATGGGTGCTGCCCCCCGTTCTGCGGAATGGCCCCGTTGTTCGGGATTGCGTTGCGGGGCCACGGGAATTCCGCGCGCGGTCCGGCGTTGTCGGGTGGTTGCCCAGCGTCGGTGCCACGGCGGAAACCGAACGCGTAATCAAAGAACGGCTGCAAAAACTGCGTTGGCGGCAAATTGGGGATGAAGAGGGTGTTGTGGAAGCCGTTAGACAGCCCCTCGTTGGTCCCGTACAGGTATTTCTTGAGGCCGGGCAACGCTTTGGCGATGTTGTCGCGGTTCTTCTCCAGCATCGCGGTCACCACGTTGAGCTTCTCCAACGTCGGCGCCAGCACCGTCTCGTTGTCGGCGACCAATCGTGTCAGCTCCTTGGCCACCGCCGAGGTGCGGGCCAGTAAGTCGACGATCGCCTCGCGCCGGTCCACCAGAACCGCGAGAAGGTCGTTGGCGTCGAGGATCAGTGTGTTGAGTTGTTGGCTGCGTTTGGACAGGATCGCGGTGACATCGGAGGTGTGCTTGAGTAACTCGCGTAAGGTCTCGTCGCGGCTGTTTATGGACCGCGACAACCTGCTGAGGCCGTCGAACGTCGGGCCGATCTGCGGTGCGGTCTGATCGAGCGTGGTCGACAGCGTGTCCAGCGCCTGGTTGAGGACCGCGGTGTCGGTGCCCGCGGCGTTGGTGGTGAGGTCGTTGGTCGCGTCGGTCAGCGTGTACGGCGAAGACGTGCGTATGAGCGGGATGATCTCCTGCGGATGCAGCCTGCCGCCGCCAGCCGAGTCCAGGGTCAGCACGCGCTGACCCAGCAGTGTCCCGGTCTGGATGTGCGCGGTGGTTTGCGATCCCAACGGCACAGTGGCTTTCACGGCGAAGGTGACTAACACGGCTTTACCGCGCAGTGACACTCTCGACACGGTGCCGACCTTGACGCCCGAGCGTGTCACAGGGTTGCCCGCGGCCAAGCCACCGGCCTCGGCGAACAGCGCCTGATATGGGACCATTGTCGCGCGCGACACCAGCGACATGGGTGAGAGCATGACCAGGGTCACCAGGACCGTCAGCGCAGCTCCCATGAATCCTGCTCGGATGAGTTTGACTCCCCGGTACTTGAGCATCAGGGCTCCGCACACCTTCCCGTCGTCTGCTTGATCCAGGGAAAGACGGCGGTACCACCGTGGAGGTCGCTCACCCGGATGGTGAGCCCACACAGATAGGTGTTGAGGAAACCGCCGTAGGCCTGAACCCGATCGAGCTTGCGGTAATTTTCCGGTGCCCTGCCCAAAGTGGCGTCGAGTCCGTCCTTGCCTGCGACGAGCACCGGCGCCAGCCGGTTGAGCTGGTTTATCGTGCCGGTCAGCGGCGGTCGAGCACTGGCCAGCAAGTCGGCCAGCGAGGCCGTACCGTTGTCGAGCGATTCGATGGCGGCCCCGATAGGTGCGCGGTCGGCGGCCAGTCCGCTGGCGAGCCGGCTGAGGTCGTCGATGGCCGCAGCGAACCGGTCGCCCTTATCGTCAAGCGTTTTCAGCACCGTGTTCAAGTTGTTGATCACCTGCTCGACGGCTTGGCGGTTGTCGGCCAACGACGCGGTGAACGACGAGGTTTTGGACAGCAGTGACTGCAGCGTGCCGCCCTGGCCCTGGAGGACCTGCAGCAGTGATGAGCTCAGCGCGTTGACGTCTTGCGGGTTCAATCCGGCGACAACCGGTTTGAGGCCACGGAGTAGCAAGTCAAGGTCGAGAGCCGGTGCGGTGCGATCCAGCGGTATCTGCGATCCCTGCGCCAACAATCGCGTCGACCCTGGCCCGTCGAGGAGGTCCAGGTAGCGGTCACCCACCAGGTTGAGGTAGTGAACGGCGGCCCGGGTCCCGGCAGTGAGCGGGACGCCGCGGTCGACGTCGAAGTCGACCACGACCTTGCCGTCAGGACGCAGCGAAACGTTGCCAACGGTGCCCACCCGGATACCCGCGACCCGCACCGAGTCTCCGGCCTGCAACCGCGACACATCGGTGAACTCAGCCGAAAACGCCACGGTAGAACCGGTGCGGTATTGACCGAAGATGAAGAACAAACAGACCAGCACGAACACCATCACCGCCGCGAACGCGCTGAATTTGATCCCTGTCGCCCGCACGCCGCTCACCCGGGTTGCCCGATCTGGGCGTCGTTGCGGGGCGGACCGTCGATCGGCCCGAACAGCCACTGCTTTAGTGCGTCGGAGTTCGCCAGGATGCCCTGGTTGCCGTACTGCCATGGGTTGGCCCCGACGTCGGTAACCAAGTAGGGCGGGCGTCCCTCGAACGGCACCTTAGGCAGCAGCAAATCGCTGCAGTGGGAGTCGCCCTTGGCGGCGACCTTGGGCAGGTTCGCCGGGTAGCGGTAGCGTTCGACACCCAGCATCAACCCGCCATAGACATAGACGCCGGGGTCGGGCTCGGGCGGAAGGTGAACGAACGGGATTCCCCCGAGCAGGCTGCAGGTCATGCCCTCGTGGTAGCGGTTGGTCAGGTCGGTTGTGGGCACCAGCAGATGCGAGACGGCAGTCAACGCCTGCCGGTTGGTTCCGATGACGTCGTTGCCGAGGTCGGCAAGACCGATCGCGCTGATCAGCAACGTTTCCAAATTGTGTTGCTGGTCGACGACGGTCTGACTGATCAGGTTGCTGTGGTCCACGGTGTCGAGGAGGTCCGGTGCCGCGTCGGCGTAGGTGTCGACCACGCCCGGCGCA
This sequence comes from uncultured Actinomycetota bacterium, assembly GCA_963785625.1. Lineage (GTDB taxonomy): Bacteria > Actinomycetota > Actinomycetes > Mycobacteriales > Mycobacteriaceae > Mycobacterium. The sequence goes on from CAWAWC010000009.1 coordinate 533,728, forward strand.
ATCGAGATTTCGTGACTCAGCGCAGGAAGGCTCGGTTGGTTCTTCGCCAGAAACGAGTCCAGGTCGGCCAGAGCCTGGCCGAATTTTGGCCCGCGACCGTTAAACGTGGACGCGACCGCTCCCAGGGTTTCGCTGAGTTTCGCGGGGTCGATCTTCCCCAACACCGCGCTGAGTCGCTCGAATAAGGTGTTGAACTCCACAGTCACGTGCTTCGCGTCTAGGATCTGGCCGGCATACATCGATTCCGGCGAAGGATCCGGAGGATCGAGCAACTGCACGAACTTCGATCCAAAAAACGTCGACGAGGCGATGTCTACGAGCGCGTTCCTTGGGATGAGGTGCAGCCGGCCGCGATTCATGGCCAGATGAATCGCTACCTGGCCACTCGGCTGGGCCTCTATCGCGGTGACGGTGCCGACTTGGACGCCGTGCATTTTCACCTTTGCGTCAGGGTCCATGACCAAGCCCGCGCGCGGACTCAACACGGTGACCGGGACGCTATCGACTAAACCGCCACGGAACATCGTGAAACACAGCCCGACAGCCACGGCGATCACCACAACCGTCGCGAGGCCGGCGACAGCGGCCCGCAGTAAGGCGCTGGCATCCCGCACCGTCACCCCGGCCTTCTGTGCCATGCGTGACATCCTAACCATGGATCGATTTTTTGATAGTTAATCGTTCAAGTTGGTGGTTTCCGATACATTGAGCGTATGAAGCCGATGCCCGGGACCCCGCCGAGCCTGGCCCGCGCTGGCGCCTTGTTACTGACCGCGGCGCTCACGGCGACCGCGGTGACGGTTGCGCCAAGGGCCAACGCCGGGATTCCCGTCGGCAATTACCAATTCGTAGCCTCGTGGGATTCGACCCACTCGTGGGTATGGTCGGTCGCCTGCGATTCTGTTGGGTGCCCGCACGTGATTGCTGTCCCCAGGCCTAACGGGGGCGCTTGGTCGTGGTCGGGAACTGCGCAACTTGCCGATGGCAAATACACGATGAGAGCCGACGTGCCAACCGGCCGGGTATGCATCGGCTACGGACTTCCAACCCATGACACCTACATATGGGATGAGATGACGCTCACAGGTTCGGTGGATTCCACATTTGACGCGGACTGCGGCGGCGGGCCGGCAGGCAACTCCGGTTACCCGTTCACGTTGGTACGGATGTAGTCCGTACATTGGGGGCATCCATTGCTTACAGCGCGGGAACAACGCCCGACGATTACGGGACCCGATCCAACAACTCTAAGGCCTATCAACAGGTGGGGCAGCCGCAGCGCACTGGCGGCCCGGAGAAGCTGCTGATGTCCTGAGGCGGACTTTCTGCTTGCTCATGTGGTTCCGCAGCGGGGGAGCCGCAGTTAACCTGGCCCCAATGGGCAAAGGAAGTCGCAATCGGGCTATACGAGAAAAAGCAGGCGCGACCGTGCGTGTTTTGCGGCGCTGCTCCTGCCGAGGGCGGAGAACAACCAATGGCCGGATTGGCTCCGGGAGAGCGAAGTAGTCGAACGAACGGCCAGCGGTTCGATTTCATCCGCCCCACATCCGCTAAGCGGTTTGGATTGTGTGGTCTGAACCCTGAATGGTCCAGCCCGTCGAGACCGATGCGCAGTGCCGAGCAGAGGTCGTCGATTCGCTCGGGTAGGACGTCTTCGCGTTCCCGGGCCGCGTCTTCGACGGGCCGCCCTGCCGCAGCGCTACCGCGCGTGTTGGTGTAGCGCCTCCGCCGGTCGTGGTTGTCACGAGGTTGTCACAACACGTGCGGGACGGGCGGAGATGGGGTGACACCCCGGGGACACCATCAGAGCAGCTCAAAGCTCTCCGAGGCGTGTTGCGACACCGCAAGACACCGCTATCTGCGGACTGTAAATCCGTCGGCGGTCAATCGATCTGACGACAGTTTTGACGACAACAGTGACGACAGTTGCTGTCTCAGCGACGACGCCTACACGACCATTTGCGGCCGATCGTGCCTGGTCACCACGCTTGCCCGCTCGTGGCAGTCTGGGGGTCAGGGTCGTGCGGCTGTCACCGTTTATTCACCGCCAATGACTGGGAATCGACCGGAATAGGCCGGTTCCTGTCGGAGGTTGGAGATAGCCAATCCGGTTGTCGCGCAATGAGAAACGGGCGCTAATAGGAACTATCAGGACCTATGGGTTGCTAATCCGTAGGTCGCGGGTTCGAGCCCCGCCCGCCCCACCGAATAAAGCCTGTTCAGAGGCTTGCCAGGGCATTTTTGGCGCCGCAAACCGCCCTGGGCAGCGTTTCGTATACGCGCCCTATACGCGGGTAGGTTGACCTTGGCCTTGGCTAGCTACTTCGACCTGAAAAAGTCGCGGTGTGGCTCAGCCTGTGGTGGGGCCTGAGCTGGGACAATGACCTCGAACCCTTGGCGAGAAGGGAACGAGGTCATTGTGTTTCGTACTGTAAGCGATCAGGTGTCGCTGTGGGAGGCGGTACTGCCGCCGGAGTTGTTGACGCTGCCTGTGGAGTTGGCGCGGGTGGATGCGTTGTTGGACGATCCGGTGTTCTTCGCCCCGTTCGTACCGTTCTTCGACCCGCGGGTTGGGCGTCCGTCGACGCCGATGGAGACCTATCTGCGGTTGATGTTCTTGAAGTTCCGCTACCGGCTGGGTTATGAGTCGTTGTGCCGGGAGGTGACGGATTCGATCACCTGGCGTCGGTTCTGCCGGATCCCGCTGGACGGATCGGTGCCGCATCCGACGACGTTGATGAAACTGAGCACCCGGTGCGGGAGCGCGGCGGTGGCGGGACTCAACGAGGCCTTGCTGGCCAAGGCCGCCGAAGCGAAACTGTTGCGCACCAGCCGGGTTCGCGCGGACACTACGGTAGTCCCGGCGAACGTGGCGTATCCGACGGATTCGGGGTTGCTGGCCAAAGCGATCCGTCGGATCGCGGGGACCGGGCAGCGGATCCAGGCCGCCGGCGGCGCGGTGCGCACCAGGGTGCGGGATCGGTCGCGGGCGGCCGGGAAACGCGCGCACTCGATCGCCGCGAAACTGCGCTCCCGTAGTCAATTGGGTCGTGACCAGGTCAAAGACCGGGTGCTGGCGAAGACCGGGGAACTCGCCGACCTGGCCCAAGCCACCGTGGGTGACGCGCACCGACTGCTGGGCAACGCGCAACGGGCGCTGCGCCGTGCCCACGTCAAGGCAGCCGAGCTGGCCCAGGCCGGGCGCCATGACGCTGCCGCGGGGCGCCGGCGTGGCCGGCTGGCCCGCGCCGTCAACGACCTGTCGAACCTGCTGGAGGCGACCACCCGGATCATCGGCCAGACCCGCCAACGCATTGCTGGGATCACCCCCGATGGGGCGCACCGGGTGGTGAGCCTGCACGACCAGCAGGCCCGGCCGATCGCGAAGGGCCGGCTCGGTAAACCCGTCGAGTTCGGCTACAAGGCACAGGTCACCGACAACGACGACGGGGTCGTCCTCGATCACGACGTGCAGGCCGGGAACCCGCCCGACGCACCGCAACTGGCCCCCGCCGTGGCACGGATCAAACAACGCAGTGGCCGCTCGCCGCGCACCGTGACCGCAGACCGCGGGTACGGCGAGGCCGCCGTCGACGCCGCGTTGACCGACCTCGGTGTCCGCACTGTCGTGATCCCCCGCAAGGGCAGACCCGGTGCCGCCCGCCAGCACCTCGAGCACCGCCGAGCATTCCGACGAACCATCAAATGGCGAACCGGATGCGAAGGCCGAATCAGCACCCTCAAACGCGGATACGGATGGGACAGAACCCGCCTGGACACCCTCGAAGGAGCCAAAACCTGGACCGGGCAAGGGATCTTCACCCACAACCTGACCAAGATCGCCGCCCTCACCGCATGACACCGGCACCGGGGCGACACCAACACCCCAGATTTCGACATCGCCACCCACCCGCTCAGCCCCGATCACGGCGATCAGGGTTTTTCAGGTCGAAGTAGCTAACTTTGGCCGCCCCCGGTCGCCGGGGTAACGCCGGGGTGAGCGGGGTTGGAGGCCGTCCCAGAGCTGCCAGCCGAGGTGGCCGGGAACGTGATCAACTTGTTTGGATAGCGCTCCAGACCATCCGCGACAATCGGGAGAATGAAGCTATGACGCAAGCGTGGGTGATTCGCTCGGGCCGACACGGTGAGCGTGACGCATGGGCCCTGGAGTCGGGCTGCTCGGGCGGGGGCTGGGCCGAAGTACCGGATTTGATGCCGTACTCGACGCGTGACGAAGTCGCGCGGGTCGCCGCCGAGACCTTCAAGGGCGCTACCGACGGCAAGATCTCGAACTTCGCGGGCCAGATGTGGGCACTGCGCGGTCGGATCGAGCCGGGCGATCTCATGGTCATGCCGATGAAGACGACCAAGCAGATCGCACTTGGCCGGGTGACCGGCCCGTAGAGCGCGCCCATGTCCACCGGCTCCGAGGCCCGCCCCGGCGAAGCAGGCCGACCCACCGAGGCGGGTGCGGGGTCTCCGTGGCAGCCGGGGCGAAGCCGAACTGATCGGCGTGCGCGGCGTTTGCCGACAGCTCTCCGAACGACGGCATCACCGCAAGCAGTGCGCCGTAGAGAACCAAGAACCCCGCCGCGGCGATCAGCGTCGCCCGAAACCGCCCGATCCGGTCGGACAGCCAATGGGCGACAAACACCCCGAGCCCCAACAACATGACAAGCGACGCGGCAACCATTATCAAATACAGCTGCCCACGGGTCACGATCGTGAAGGTGTGCCCGATCGCGGGAGGGTTGGCGGGGTACTTCGCGAACGGCAGCAGAAAGACACCGAGAAAGCCGAACCCGGAGAGCAGCCACGCCAGGGTTTGCGGGCGCACCGCGAAACGGGCGTGCAGCACCAGGTAGGCGACCGCCACGAGTGCACCCATCGCCACCGAGAACACGATGATGCCCGTGGTGAGACCGACCGTGGACTGCATGGCCCGGCTGAAAATCTCCGGCCCTTCGGGAGCCACCGGTCGCCCTGCCGCCGTGTTCAACGCTGCCAGGACGGCGGTGCGACGGGATTCGTAATCGATCGACTTGGCGATCACGGGCTCAGCCCAAATCCGGGCAAAGACGATGCCCAACACTCCGGCGATCAGACCGGCGAGGGCTCCGCGCCCGATGACACGGGTCTCCATCAAGTCGCCTGATCAGTGGCAGGGGAAGCCCAGGAAGTGTCGCGCGTCATGCACCCACTCGTGGACCACCATGGTCTTGCCGAACACCGAGACCATGCCCTCGTCGACACCGACGAAGTAGTAGGCCAACAGCGCCAGGAGAACCGTCACGCCGAGCAGCACGGTTACCCGGCCCTTCGACAGCGCTTCAGGGGAGATACCCACACGGGGACTCGGTACGGAAAGCGGGAATGCTTGCCACGAGAAACCTCCTTCAGGAGTTGTGCGCCCCTAATCGGACCAGCGTGACGGCGGCGAAAGATCTGACTCACCCGCCGAACGAGGCCGGGCCTACAGTGGCGCAACCGTCCCGGACTCTCACCGGGTTCCATGCACCGCCATCCAGACCTAAGAGAAACACCCCGAGAATGGCGCGTCAAGGCGGGATCCGTTCGGATTAGCGCCGGTCGAGCCATGTGGCCAGCGACCGGCCGGCTTCCAGCACGTGGCGTTCGGCGATGGAACGGGCGTGCTCGGAGTCGTGGTCGGCGATTGCTTGGAGCAGTTCGTCGTGTTCATCGAGTGAGTGCTTCTCGTGGTCGGGGAAAAGGGTCAGGAAGTTGGTGGGGACCACGCGGGCGGCTTGCCTGAGTTGGGCGAGTAGACGCGGCGAATGAGCGGCGCGGTGGATCTCTTGATGAAAGTGCCAATTGGCTTCACCGATGCTGTCGTCCCCCGCCCGCGCGGCGACCTCGGCGGCAAGCTCGCGCAGCGCGGCGAGTTCGTGCGGGGTGATGCGCTGCGTTGCCCATGCGGCGGCCTGTCCGGTGAGGACACCCAGAATGGTGAAGCTGTCGATGACGTCCTTGGAGCTGATGCCGACGACGGTGATTCCGCTGCGTGGTGCAACGTGCACCAGTCCTTCGAAGGACAGTTCCAGGAGTGCCTCACGCACCGGGGTGCGACTTGTGGCGAACTCTGCGGTGATGGCATCCAGGTCAATGCGCGAGCCCGCAGGTAGTGCTCCGGTCAAGATGCGGTCTCGGAGCTCGCGGGCAGCGCGTTCCCGCACGGTCCCAGAGATATCGACTGTGCCTGCCATAAGTGCACGATAACAGGCACAAGCACACCACATTTGAAATCTGATATATCAAATGTTAGTTTCCTTCCATGGCACAGCAACAGCGCACGATGTCACTGGTGGCGTTTATGCAGGCGGGCAGCACGTCGGTCTATGCGGGGTCGTGGCGGCATCCGGCCACCGAGCACGGGTACCTCGACGCCTCGTACTACGCCAAGATTGGGCGTCAGCTCGAAGAGGGTTGCTTCGATCTGATGTTCTTTGACGACCGGCTCGCGATGCCCGGCATTTACGGAAATTCGGTAGCCGAGGCGGTGCGCTATGGGGCCAGACCGGTCAAGTTGGACCTGAGCGTGGTGATGGGTGTGCTGGCGCAGACCACATCGCGCATCGGATTGGGCGCCACCTATTCGACGACGTACTACGCGCCGTTTCACATCGCGCGGACGTTCGCCACGCTGGACCACCTGTCGCGCGGGCGTGCTGCGTGGAACGTCGTCACGTCGGTGAACGACAGCGAGGCCCAGAACTTCGGCGTGCAGTCGCACCTGGGTCATGACGAGCGTTATGACCGGGCCGACGAATTCCTCGAGGTGGTGTCCGGCCTGTGGGACACCTGGGAGGACGGGGCGGTACTGCACGACCGGTCCTCGGGCATCTACGCCGACCCCGGAAAGGTGCATGAGCTCGGCCATGTCGGGCAGTATTTCTCGGCGCGCGGACCACTGACCGTTCCGCGGACTCCGCAAGGGCGCCCGGTCCTTCTACAGGCGGGATCGTCGGGCCGTGGTCGTGAATTTGCTTCCCGCTGGGCCGATCTGATCTTCACCGGCGATCCCGGCATAGAGGTGGCCCGCGCCCACTACCGAGATCAGAAGGACCGTATTGCCGTCGCCGGCCGGGATCCCGCGCAGGTGCGGATCTGCCCGATGGCATACGCGGTGGTCGGTGAATCCGAAGCGCACGCCAAGGATCGTGAGGCCATGCTCCTCAACGACCTGGTGCATCCGATGGCGTCGCTGACTCTGTTGTCGGAATTGATGAATTACGACTTCGCCCAACACGATCTCGACGAGCCGGTGACCGACGAGCTGATCGCCTCGGTGTCGGGCATCCGGGGTTTGGTGGAAGGCCTGCGCGAACACATCGGCGGGGACATCACCGTGCGCGACCTCGCCGCGCACCGCGCCACCCTGCTGCAGGGGCCACGCTTCGTAGGTACCGGCCCTCAGGTCGCCGACCAGATGGCCGAATGGTTCGACAGCGGAGCCTGCGACGGGTTCGTCCTGGCCGCCACGCACCTGCCGGGCGCGTTCGAGGACGTCGTGCGGATGGTGGTGCCGGAGCTGCAACGGCGCGGCCTGTTCCGCACCCGCTACGAGGGATCGACGCTGCGCGAGCACCTCGGACTGAGCCGGCCGGAACCCCGTCGTCGCGTGGCGTCCGTCTCGTAGATGGGTACACAGCAGAGCGCGATGCTCGACGGTGTACGAGTCCTCGAGCTGGCGACGCTGGCGGCCGCCCCATTGGTGGCGACGTATCTCGGCGAGTTCGGGGCCGACGTCATCAAGGTCGAGGATCCGCGGCACGGTGATCCGATTCGGGCGTGGGGCCACCAGCGCAACGGAATTGGGCTGATGTGGAAGTCGATAGCGCGCAACAAGCGTTCGATCACGCTCAACCTGCGCTGCCGCGAAGGTCAGGCGCTTGCGCGGCGGTTGGTGAAGAAGGCCGATGTCGTGATCGTCAACACCCGGCCCCAGACGTTGCGCCTGTGGGGTTTGGATTACCACAGCCTGCGGGCGGTCAACGAACGGATCGTGATGCTGCACATCACCGGTTATGGGTTGACCGGGCCCAAATCGCAGCGTCCCGGGTTCGGGACCTTGGGCGAGGCGATGAGCGGCTTTGCGCACATCACCGGCCAGCCCGACGGGCCACCGACGCTGCCGCCCTTCATGCTGGCCGATGGCGTCGCCTCGCTGAACGCCGCCTACGCGGTACTGATGGCGCTGTATCACCGAGACGTGCACGGCGGGACCGGTCAGCTGATCGACATCAATCTGATCGACCCGTTGGCCCGGCTGCTGGAGCAGACGCTGCTGGGCTATGACCAGCTCGGTCTGGTTCCAGCGCGGGCGGGCAATCGCTGGGATATTTCGGCCCCCCGCAACACCTATCAGACCGCAGACGGCCGCTGGCTGGCCATGTCGGGTAGTTCACCTGCGTTGGCGCTGAGGGTGTTTCGGGCAATCGGCCGCGACGACCTGGTCGTGGATGCCGACTTTTCAGATCCGCAGCGCCGCCTGGCGCGTGCGCCAGAGGTTGATGAGGTTGTCGCGAAATGGGTGTCGTCGAAAACGCTGGCGGAGGCGATGGAGGTCTTCGACGCTGCGGAGGTGGCGGCCGCGCCCGTGTACGACATCGCTGACCTGGTAGCCGACGAGCAGCTGCGGCACCGCGGGGTTTTCGTCTCCGTCGACGATCGCGAGCTCGGCCCGATGACGGTGCAGGCGCCGGTCCCGAGGTTCTCCGGATCGCCAGGCCGCATCGAGCATCTCGGGCCGACCTTAGGGGAGCACAATGCCGAGGTATACGGCGAGGTTCTCGGCCTGACCGTATCCGACATCGACGAACTGCACGCCACAGGTGTGCTGTAACCCGTAAAGGAAAACCGATATGACCGGCCTTCTTCGCCGCTCCGAGCTCGCGCTGCCGGCCAGCAATGACTATATGTTCGCCAAGGCGCTGTCAAGCGGCGCCGACCTGGTCTTCCTCGATCTCGAGGACGCCGTACCGCCTGCGTTCAAGGAGGAATCGCGGGAAAAGGCGATCGCCGCGCTGACCGAACTCGACTGGGGATCCACCGCGCGGGCGGTCCGCATCAACGGGCTGGAGACTCAATGGTCTCACGACGACGTCATCGAGGTCGTCACCCGGGCCGGCGCCCACCTCGACACCATCGTGGTCCCCAAGGCCCGCACCGCCAAGGACGTGTGGTGGGTAGACGTGCTGCTCACCCAGCTCGAAGCAAAGCTCAACCTGGACAGGCGCATTCGGCTCGAAGTGCTGATCGAGGAAGTCGAAGGCTTGGCGAATGCGGAGGCGATCGCGGTCTCCAGCCCGCGCATCGACGCACTGATATTCGGGGTCGGCGACTTCTCGCTGTCGCAGGGCGCGCGGGTTGACACCAACTTCGTGCCGCTCGGTGATTATCCGGGCGACTTCTGGCACTATGCCCGCAACAAGATCATGGTCGCGGCGCGGATCGCCGGCATCGACGCCATCGATGCGCCCTACCCCGACTACCAGGACCTGGCCGGCTACGAACGCGACGCTCGTCGTGCCTCGCTGATCGGCTACACCGGCAAATGGGCGATCCACCCCGGCCAGGTGCCGGTGGCCAACGAGGTCTACTCGCCGACTGATGGCGAAATCGCTTTGGCTGAACGCAATCTCGCGGCCTACCGTGAGGCCGCTGCGCAGGGCCGCGGCGCGGTAGGCGTCGAGGGCGTTCTCGTCGACGCCGCTCACGTGAAGATGGCCGAGCAGACCCTGGCCCGGGTCGCACTGATCAAGGGTCGCCTGCCCGCCGGCGTCGGACGGTAGCGACCGGGCCGTCAGTTTGGGGTGGCGGGTGGATAGGGGAGATCAGTACTGGTGTGGGGGTCGACGTACACCGGGCGGCCGAGGTAGGGGAAGGCGCGCTGGGGGCAGGCGGCGCGGTCGCAGATCTTGCACCCCGCACCGATCGGCACGATCGCCTCGGGATCCGTCAAGTCGATCCCGACGGAGTAGATCAACTTCTCGGCGTGGGCCACGTCGCATCCGAGCCCAATCGTGAAGGTCTTATCCGGGCCAAGATAGCGGCTCGGTTCTGCGGTGATGGTCCTCGCGATCCAGAAATAGGTGCGTTCGTCGGGCATCTGAGCCACTTGCGTCAGGAATTGACCGGGCCGTGAGAAGGCGTGGTGAACCACCCATAAGGGACAGTTTCCCCCGACGCGGGAAAAGTGAAATGCCGTGGCGGACTGCCTTTTAGAGATGTTGCCGGCACTGTCGGTGCGAACGAAGATAAACGGGACACCACGCGCACTCGGCCGTTGCAGGGTGGATAGCCGGTGGCAGATGGTTTCGAAGCCCACCTCGAACCTTCGTGCTAACTGGTCGATGTCGTAGCGCACGCTCTCGGCGGCGTCGAGGAATTTCAGGTAGGGCAGTAGCAGGGCGCCGGCGAAGTAGTTGGCCAGGCCGATGCGGGCCACCCCTCGTGCATCGTCGCTGAGCTGATCGTCGCCGGCGATGATCCCGGAAATCAAACCGGCCTGGGTGAGCAGCGCGATCTGAGTCGCGAGCTGAAAGGCGCGTTGGCCGGGGTGGAGCCACCGGGCCACGTACAGCGTTTTCGATTCGGGTTGAAAGAGGCGTTTGGCGTTGGGATTCAGCGTCCGGCCGTCATCGATCACCACGGTGACGCCAAGTTTGTCGGCAAGTAGCTCCGCCAGCTGGCCGTCAAGTCCACCAATCCGCAGGCGGCTTCGGTTGAACAGTTCCTCGGCCGCGATATCGAGCTCGCCGACGTAGTTCTTGCGGTCATAGAAGAAGTCTCGGACCTCTTCAAAAGGCATCGGCTGCTGGGATATCGCTGTTGGTTCGACGTTGGCTCGACTATGGAGCGCTTCAAGGTCGGCAGTGGCGTCGTGCAACCGCCGGTGCAGGTTGACCAGCGTTTGGCCGACCGCCGGCATGCGGGCGACGAGCTCCGCGATTTGTGCGGCGGTTGCGGACGTCTCGGCAAGGACCTCTCTGAGGTCGGAGATCAAACGGGCATCGGAATCCGGCGCGAAATACTGGGGGGGTAAGTCGAAACGCTCGGTGAGGGTGAGCAGTACCGGGACCGTGATCGGGCGCTGGTCGTTTTCGAGCTGGTTGACGTAACTGGTCGACAATTCCAGGACGCGCGCCAGCGCCACTTGGGTTAACCCATGCTCCTCGCGTAACCGCCGTAGCCGCGCACCGGCGAACGTCTTCGCCACCTGTCCCACGGTACGCCCATCGCCTTTCACAATATTCGCAAAATCGAGCGGTCCAGGACACAAAATTACGCTTTTACAGGGCATTTACGTCCAGACTGGGGCTGCGTACTGTGCGGCTTATGCGCATCCATGACGTTCGAACCCGGCGCAGCGCCGACGATTTCCCCCGCAGTGAACACCTCGCGTGGAAGATCGCCGAGGTCGCGGCGGACCCGGTCGCCGTGCCGGCGGACACCGAGGCGATGGTGATCAACCGCATCATCGACAACGCCGCGGTTTCGGCCGCCTCCGTCATCCGCCGTCCGGTCGCCGTAGCGCGGGCCCAGGCGCAGGCGCACCCCAACTCATTCAAGGGCGCGAAGGTTTTCGGTGTCGGCGGCGACCACTCACCGGAATGGGCGGCCTGGGCCAACGGGGTCGCGGTACGCGAACTGGACTTCCACGACACCTTCCTGGCCGAGGAGTACTCCCACCCGGGTGACAACATCCCCGCCCTGGTCGCCGTTGCGCAGCACCTCGGGATCGGCGGAGCCGACCTGATCCGCGGCATCGCGACCGGCTACGAGATCCAGGTCGACCTGGTCAAGGGGATCTGCTTGCACGAACACAAGATCGACCACGTCGCGCACCTCGGCCCGTCGGTGGCCGCCGGCCTGGGCACCATGCTGCGTCTCGACAAGGAGACCATTTACCAGGCCATCGGACAGGCGCTGCACCTGACGACGTCCACCCGGCAGTCGCGCAAGGGCCTGATCTCCAGCTGGAAGGCTTTCGCGCCCGCCTGGGCCGGCAAGGTCGCCATCGAGGCCGTCGACCGCGCGATGCGCGGGGAGGGCGCACCGGCGCCGATCTGGGAGGGCGAGGACGGCGTGATCGCCTGGCTGCTGTCCGGCCCCGAGCACACCTACCAGGTGCCGCTGCCAGAGACTGGCGAGCCGAAACGGGCCATCCTGGACAGCTACACCAAGGAGCACTCGGCGGAATACCAGAGCCAGGCCCTGATCGACCTGGCCCGCCGGCTGCGCGAGCGCATCGGTGACCTGGATCAGATCGCGACGATCGTCCTGCACACCAGCCATCACACCCACTACGTGATCGGCACCGGGTCCAACGATCCGCAGAAGATGGACCCGGACGCTTCCCGGGAAACGCTGGACCACTCGGTGATGTACATTTTCGCGGTCGCGCTCCAGGACGGCACCTGGCATCACGAGCGCTCCTACGCGCCTGAGCGGGCGCACCGGCCCGACACCGTCGAGCTGTGGCACAAAATCTCGACGCGCGAAGACCCCGAATGGACCCGGCGCTACCACTCCAGCGACCCGGCACAGAAGGCCTTCGGTGCCCGCGCCGAGATCACCCTGAAAAGCGGCGAGGTCATCGTCGACGAGATCGCCGTCGCTGACGCCCACCCGTTGGGAGCCAGGCCATTTGAGCGCAAGCAGTACGTCGGGAAGTTCACCGAGCTGGCCGAGGGTGTCGTCAACGACGCTGAGCAACAGCGGTTCCTGTCGGTGGTTGAAGGCCTGTCCGGACTGGAGGCGGGCGCTCTGGGCGCGCTCAATATTGTCGTCGATCCGACGGTGCTGGAAAAGGCGCCGACGATTCCGCCGGGGATCTTCTGATGAGGGGGCTCATCGGCAGCGCCCTGCCTGCCGGCGACAAGCGGGCCCGGTTCCGCAAGGGGCTGGAAAGCGGTCGGCTGCAACGCTTTCCGGGCGCCTTCTCGCCGCTGGTTGCCAAGCTGGTCGCCGAGATCGGGTTCGACGGGGTGTATGTGTCGGGTGCGGTGCTGTCGGCCGACCTGGGCCTGCCCGACATCGGGCTGACCACCCTGACCGAAGTCAGCGGGCGTGGCGCACAGATCGCGTCGGTCACCGACCTGCCGACCTTCATCGACGCAGACACCGGCTTCGGCGAACCGATGAGCGCGGCTCGCACTGTAACCGTGCTGGAGGACGCCGGACTGGCCGGATGCCATCTGGAGGACCAAGTAAACCCGAAGCGATGTGGACACCTCGACGGGAAGGTAGTCGTGCCCACCAGCGAGATGATCAAACGCGTCCGGGCCGCGGTATCTGCCAGGCGGGATCCCAATTTCATCATCTGCGCACGTACCGACGCCGCGGGTATCGAGGGGGTGCCCGCGGCTATAGATCGCGCCAAGGCCTACGCCGACGCGGGCGCCGACCTCATCTTCACCGAGGCCCTGCACACACCCGCTGAATTCGAGCAATTTCGAGCGGCGCTGGATACACCCTTGTTGGCCAACATGACCGAGTTCGGCAAGTCGCAACTGCTGACGGCCAAGCAGCTCTCCGACATCGGCTACAACGTCGTGATCTACCCCGTGACCACACTGCGGTTAGCCATGCACGCCGTCGAGGTCGGCCTTCGTGAAATCGCCGACACCGGAACGCAATCCGGCCTTCTGGACCGCATGCAACACCGCAGCCGACTCTACGAGCTACTGCGCTACGCCGACTACAACCAATTCGATTCCGACATCTACAACTTCGCACTCAAGGGAGTCACGCCATGAGCACCATCGAAGACAACAAACCCCGCATCTACAAAGGCTTAGCCGGTGTCGTCGTCGACACCACCGCCATCTCCAAGGTCGTCCCGGAGACCAACTCGCTGACCTACCGGGGATACGCGGTCCAAGACCTCGCTGCACACTGCAGCTTCGAGCAGGTGGCCTACTTGCTGTGGCACGGCGAACTACCCAACGACCAACAGTTGGCGCTGTTCACTCAGCGGGAACGCGCTTCCCGCCGGCTGAACCGATCCATGCTGTCGCTCTTGGCGAAACTGCCCGACACCTGCCACCCGATGGATGTGGTGCGCACGTTGATCAGCTACATGGGGGCCGAAGACCCCGACGAGGACGACAGCAGCCCGAAGGCCAACTACGCCAAGTCGCTGCGGATGTTCGCGGTTCTGCCCACCATCGTCGCCGCCGACATGCGCCGCCGGCGCGGCCTGGAGCCCATAGCCCCGCACAGCCACATGAACTATGCGCAGAACTTCCTGCACATGTGCTTCGGCGACGTTCCCGAGCAGGTGGTCGTGGACGCCTTCGAGCAGTCCATGGTGCTCTACGCCGAACACAGCTTCAACGCCTCCACATTCGCCGCGCGGGTGGTCACCTCCACCCAGTCCGACATCTACAGTGCGGTAACGGCGGCCATCGGTGCGCTCAAGGGCCCGCTGCACGGCGGCGCCAACGAAGCGGTGATGCACGACATGCTCGAAATCGGCACTGCAGACAAAGCATCGGAGTGGCTGCAGGGCAAGCTGGCCCGCAAAGACAAGATCATGGGATTCGGTCACCGGGTGTACAAGCACGGCGACTCGCGGGTGCCGACCATGAAGCAGGCCTTAGAACGTGTCGCCGCAGCTCGCGACGGTCAACGGTGGCTGGACATCTACAACGTCCTGGAGCAGGACATGCTGGCTGCCACCGGAATCAAGCCGAACCTGGACTTTCCGACCGGGCCCGCCTACCACCTGATGGGCTTCGACATCGGTTGCTTCACACCGATTTTCGTGATGAGCCGAATCACCGGATGGACGGCCCACATCATCGAGCAGACCGCGTCCAACGCCTTGATCCGTCCGCTGAGCGAATATGTCGGGCCGCCGCAACGCGCGCTCACATTGACCCGCTGACCTCGAAGTACGCCAGTGATTTCCAAGGTTCTGGTCGCGAACCGGGGCGAGATCGCGATCCGGGCGTTCCGCGCTGCCTACGAACTGGGCATGGGCACGGTGGCGGTGTATCCCGTCGAGGACCGCAACTCGGCACACCGGGCAAAGGCCGACGAGTCGTACCAGATCGGTGCAGCCGGGCATCCCGTCCGGGCGTATCTCAACGTCGGGGAAATCGTCGCGACGGCGCAGGCCTGCGGTGCCGACGCGATCTACCCCGGCTACGGCTTCTTATCGGAGAACCCGGAATTGGCGGCGACCTGCACATCGGCCGGGATCACCTTTGTGGGCCCTTCGGTGCATGTGCTCGAGCTGACCGGGAACAAATCGCGGGCAGTCGCCGAGGCGCGGGCGGCAGGGCTGCCCGTGCTGGCATCCTCGGCGCCCTCGTCGTCGACCGAGGAATTGCTGGCGGCCGCCTCCTCGATGCAGTTCCCCGTGTTCGTCAAGGCGGTCGCCGGAGGTGGCGGGCGCGGCATGCGCCGGGTCAGTGATCCCGCCGAATTAGCCGAGGCGATCGAGGCGGCATCCCGGGAAGCCGAATCAGCCTTCGGGGACCCGACGGTGTTCCTCGAACAGGCGGTGATCAATCCGCGTCATATCGAGGTGCAAATCCTGGCCGACACCCACGGAAACGTCATCCACCTCTACGAGCGAGACTGCAGCCTACAGCGCCGGCACCAGAAGGTCATCGAAGTCGCGCCAGCGCCAAACCTAGATCCGCAACTGCGCGAACGCATCTGCGCGGACGCGGTGGGGTTCGCGCGACGTATCGGCTACACCTGCGCCGGCACAGTCGAATTCCTGCTCGATGAACGCGGCAACTACGTGTTCATCGAGATGAACCCGCGCATCCAAGTCGAACACACGGTGACCGAGGAGATCACCGACGTCGATCTGGTGTCGAGCCAGCTACGCATCGCGGCGGGCGAAAGCCTCAGCGATCTCGGATTGAGTCAGCAGTCAATCACCTCGCACGGGGCCGCCTTGCAGTGCCGGATCACCACCGAGGATCCCTCAAACGGGTTCCGGCCCGACACCGGACGCATCACCGCCTACCGCACGCCCGGTGGAGCGGGCATCCGATTGGATGATGGTGCCCACCTGGGTGGGGAAGTATCGGCATATTTCGATTCGATGTTGGTCAAGCTGACCTGCCGGGGCCGGGATTTCGCGGCCGCGGTGCGCCGAGCGCGGCGGGCGGTGGCCGAGTTCCGCATCCGCGGAGTAACAACCAACACGCCTTTCCTGCAGGCGGTGCTCGACGACCCCGACTTTGTGGCAGGCCGCGTAACAACGTCGTTCATCAACGAGCGCCCGCAGTTGCTGACGGCGCATGCCAGCGCTGACCGAGGCACCAAGATCCTCAACTACTTGGCTGACGTGACGGTCAACCAGCCGCACGGTCCGCGACCGTCGACGGTGTACCCCCACGACAAACTGCCGCAGGTCGATCTCTCGGCGCCGCCGGTGTCGGGGTCCAAACAGCGTCTAGCAGAGTTGGGACCGGAAGGATTCGCGCAATGGATGCGAGAATCAAAACACGTCGGTGTCACCGACACGACGTTCCGCGACGCACATCAATCGCTGCTGGCCACCCGGGTTCGCACCACCGGATTACTCAGGGTCGCCCCCTACATTGCCCGGATGATGCCGCAGCTGTTGTCGGTGGAGTGCTGGGGCGGGGCGACCTACGACGTGGCGCTGCGGTTCCTGAAGGAATACCCCTGGCAGCGGCTGGCCGCGCTGCGTGAGGCGATGCCCAACATCTGTTTGCAGATGCTGCTGCGCGGCCGGAACACGGTGGGATACACACCGTATCCGGAGATCGTGACGAAAGCATTTATCGAAGAAGCCACGAGCACCGGGATCGACATCTTCCGGATCTTCGACGCTTTGAACAACGTCGACTCCATGCGACCGGCCATCGACGCCGTCCGGGAAACCGGGACGGCGGTCGCCGAAGTCGCGATGTCCTACACTGGCGATCTCGGCGATCCGGCCGAAACCCTCTACACCCTGGACTATTACCTGAAACTGGCCGAGCAGATCGTCACCGCGGGCGCGCACGTGCTGGCGGTCAAGGACATGGCCGGGCTGCTGCGGGCACCGGCTGCGGCCACGCTGGTTTCGGCGCTCAAGTCGCGGTTCGACTTGCCGGTGCACGTGCATACCCACGACACCCCGGGCGGACAACTGGCGACCTACGTCGCGGCCTGGCACGCCGGAGCCGACGCGGTCGACGGGGCAGCGGCCCCACTGGCCGGGACCACGAGTCAGCCCGCGCTGTCCTCGATCGTGGCTGCCGCGGCCCACACCGCCTACGACACCGGACTGTCGCTGGGCGCGGTATGCGACCTCGAACCCTACTGGGAGGCGCTGCGCAAGGTCTACGCGCCGTTCGAATCCGGGCTGCCGGCCCCGACCGGGCGGGTATACCGCCACGAGATCCCCGGCGGGCAATTGTCGAACCTGCGGCAGCAGGCCATTGCGCTCGGACTCGGTGACCGCTTCGAAGACATCGAAAACGCCTACGCGGGTGCCGATGCCATCCTTGGACACCTCGTCAAGGTGACCCCGTCGAGCAAGGTGGTCGGGGACCTGGCGCTGGCTCTGGTCGGTGCCGGGATCAGCGCGCGGGACTTCGCTGCCGATCCGGCACGCTACGACATCCCGGACTCGGTCATCGGATTTCTGCGCGGCGAACTCGGTGATCCACCCGGGGGCTGGCCGGAACCCTTGCGTACCAAGGCGCTATACGGTCGTGGCCCCGCCAAGCCCGAGCAGTCCCTTTCAGCCCACGACGAGAAGTCGCTGTTAGCGGCAGGAGCCGTCCGCCAAGCAACACTGAACCGGCTGCTGTTTCCGGGACCGACGGCAGAGTTCGAAGCGCACCGCGAGGAATACGGCGACACGTCACGGCTGAGCGCCAATCAATTCTTCTACGGTCTGCGTCATGGCGAGGAACACCGGGTGAAATTGGAAGCCGGTGTCGAGTTGCTGATCGGCCTGGAGGCTATCTCCGATCCCGACGAGCGCGGAATGCGCACCGTGATGTGCATTTTCAACGGGCAACTGCGCCCCGTAGTGGTGAAAGACCGCAGCATCGCGCCGTCCGTTCCTGCCGCGGAGAAGGCCGACCGTTCCAACCCCGATCATGTCGCGGCTCCGTTCTCCGGCGTCGTCAGCGTCAACGTCGTCACTGGCGACACCGTTGAGGCCGGGCAGACCATCGCCACGATCGAAGCGATGAAGATGGAAGCCGCTATCACCGCGCCCAAAGCCGGCACCGTGGCACGTATGGCGGTTTCCGACACCGCCCAAGTTGAAGGCGGCGACCTGTTGCTGGTCCTCAGCTAGTGGCGTGAGCCATTAATGCAAGACCAGCTCGTCTGTCCCGACGAGGCTTCATCGAGATTGGCGTTGGTGCGAAGAAGTGCGAGTGACCAGCACGCTGGCGTGGATCTCGCTTACCGGAACACCCAATTCGCTGCCAACAAGCGCGCCAGCACGGTGTCGACGAATCAACGGCTCACAACAGCCGGTTTTAGGCCGGCTCCGCGAAGCGGACCCAAAAACCAACTTGCCTAGCTGCGAACCGCTTTCGCGGCGTTGACCATATTGCGCAACGACGCGGTCACTTCCTCCGTCCGACGGGTCTTCAGTCCGCAGTCCGGGTTCACCCAAAGCCGCTCCGCGGGAACGGCGTCAAGTGCGTTACGCAACGCGGACACCATCTCGTCTTTTGTTGGCACCCGTGGGGAATGGATATCGTAGACGCCCGGCCCGACGCTGTTGGAGAAACCGATTGCGTTGAGATCGTCGAGCACCTCCATGTGCGAGCGAGCCGCCTCGATCGAGGTGACATCAGCGTCGAGATCGGCGATCGCGTCGATCACTTCGCCGAACTCCGAATAGCACAGATGCGTATGGATTTGCGTGGCATCACTGACTCCGGAGGTCGCCAGCCGGAACGCTTTCACCGCCCAGAACAGGTAGGCCTGCTTGTCCTTTGCGCGCAGCGGCAGCAGTTCCCGCAGCGCCGGCTCGTCGACCTGGATGATCGCGATCCCCGCCGACTGCAGGTCCACGGTCTCATCACGGATGGCCAGCGCGACCTGATTGGCGCTGTCGGCCAGCGGCTGGTCGTCGCGCACGAACGACCACGCAAGGATGGTGACCGGGCCCGTCAGCATGCCCTTGACCGGCTTGTCGGTCAGCGCCTGGGCGTAGGTGATCCAGTCGACCGTCATCGGTTTCGGCCGCACGACATCGCCATAGAGGATCGGAGGCCGCACGCACCGGGTGCCGTAGGACTGCACCCACCCGTTCTGTGTGGCGAAAAAGCCGTCGAGTTGCTCTGCGAAGTACTGCACCATGTCGTTACGCTCCGGCTCGCCGTGCACCAGCACATCCAGACCGAGCTCCTCCTGCAGCTTGATGACGTCGATGATTTCGGATTTCATCTGCCGCTCGTACTCGGCCTGGTCGATCTGTCCGGCTCGTAGTGCTGCCCTCGCCTTGCGGATCGCCGGGGTCTGCGGGAAGGACCCGATGGTCGTCGTCGGCAGAGCCGGTAGGTGGAGCCGGGCGTTCTGGGCCTCGCGCCGCTGCGCAGCGGGTCCCCGGTGCACACCGGCGGCGAGTACAGAGTCCAGGCGTGCCCGAATCTGGCCCACCTGCAAGCGCGGGTCGCGCGCGCGGGAGGCCGCCGCGGAGTTGGACGCCTCGATCTCCGCAGCGATCGCCTCGCGGCCATCACGAAGCGCCACCGCGAGGGTGGCCACCTCGAAGACCTTCTCGGCGCCGAAAGCCAACCAAGTACGCAGAGCGTCGTCCAGGCCGTCCTCCGGGTCCAGCGAGTAGGGGACGTGCAATGTCGAGCACGACGTGGAGACGGCAAGTGAGCCCACCGAACCCAACAGCGACGCCAGGGTGCTCAGTGCAGCCTCCAGATCGGTGCGCCAGATATTGCGCCCGTCGACGACACCGGCCACCAATAGTTTGTGAGCCAATTCGGGAACCGCAGCGACCGCCTGGACACCGCCCGCCACCAGATCGACCCCGATCGCCTCGACCCGAGTGTGGGCCAGGGCCGGCAGCGCACCGTCGAGCGCGCCGAAATACGTCGCGACAAAAATCGCGGGACGGTGCGCGGCGCTTGCCAGCGTGGTGTAGACGCGCTCGGCAAGTTCGGCCGCATTATCGAGTTGGTCGGTCACCAGGATCGGCTCGTCGAGCTGCACCCAGTCGGCGCCGGCGTCAGCCAACAGTCCCAACACCTCGCCGTACAGCGCCACCAACTCGTCGAGCCGTCCAATCGGCGATCCGGCACCGTCGACCGCCTTGCTCAGCGCAAGGAACGTGATCGGACCAATCAGCACCGGTCGGGCCGGAATACCTTGAGCCTGAGCCTCTTTGAGTTCGTTTAGCACTTTATCAGGGTGCAGCGAGAATGTGGTATCCGGCCCGATCTCGGGCACGATGTAGTGGTAGTTGGTGTCAAACCATTTCGTCATCTCCAGGGGAGCGATCGTGGCGGTACCACGCGCCGCCGCGAAATAGCGGTCGAGATCGTCCTCGATCGCCGCGACGCGAGGCGGCAGCGCGCCCAGCAGGACGGCGGTGTCTAGCACCTGGTCGTAGTAGGAAAAGGTGTTGACCGGAATCGAATCCAGGCCTCCGGCCGCAAGCGCGGCACGCGAGGCGTGGCGAAGCTCCGCGGCCACCGACTCCAACTCGGCGCGAGGGATGGTGCCGGCCCAATACTTCTCGGTCGCGCGCTTGAGCTCGCGGTTCGGGCCGATGCGAGGAGCACCGAGGATGGTGGCGGTAAAGGGTAGCGGTGTCACGGTGATGACGTCCTTCAATGCGACGGGATGCTCGTCGCCGTTGAGGACGTCGCCGAACGAGTGGAACAATGCGCGCCCATAAGGCACGTCCCACTGCGTGCAGCCATCCGCCCAGCCCACGGGGCGACGCGCGCCGGACGCGGCGCGCCCGGCACAACTGGCAGGTCTTCGGACTCACAGGCTCGCACTCCAAGGTGCACCTACTGGCCGTCGCTTCCCAGTTGCCGACTTGCGGCGAACCAGTGCCGATGACGGCGGTCGTTCCTGCATACCGCTGCGGGACAGTCCCGGATTTCCACCGGGTTCCCTCTCACGGTGCGCCTGGATCAGCGCACACCGCTCGATGCCTCCGGCGCACAGGCCCTTGGCAAACCAGCTGCAGGGTGCAGATTACCGCGCCTGTCCGCGGGCAACTACAGCAGCCGCTGTTGCGGGGTCACGCCGACGGCTGTCCACAGTGGATACCGAACTGCAGAGGGTGGTCAACCGTTGTCGTTCCCGTTGTGTGGGGATCACGTCGGGCGCGCTCAACCACTCCCGAACGGCGGGATATTCAGAGCGCGCAGCAGAGAGCCGAGGCCGCTCGTCACCGCGGACACCGCAGTGACGCTGGGCTGACCCAGGTTAATCGATAGACCCGGATCTAGAGACGGAACGAACGGGTAGGTGTCGGGCATGTCGGCCTGCGGCAGCACTCCAGCCAACACCAAGTCGGCCTGCACGCCTTGTGCAGCTCCCCTGGCCAGGTCGGTGCCGAGGGTGACCGGGTTGACCAGGTGGAACAGGCTGGCCGGGGTGGGAAGATTCGCATACTCGGTATTGGCTCCGCCGATGTCGCCGTAGCCCATGTCGATGAGCACCCGCAAGTCCGGCTGAATCAAGTTGAGCAGCGGCTGCGGCAAGTCCAGCGGCCGCAGCAGCGGCAGGTTCTGGGTGGGAACGATGTAGTAGGTGGTATCGCCGGTAGCCCCGGGGGACACCGGCTCGACGACCGCTGTCGCAATCTGCTGGGGCGTGAGGCTCTCGTATCCGGGAATCGGACTCAGCAGGTGGTCGTAGTAGATGCCGGCAATGGCGTTGGCGTCTGCCAGGAAGTTGAGCGGGTAGCGGGGGAAGTCGGCGTAGCCGTCGTATTGGATGGTGTAGATGGACGTCGGGTAGGCCAGATCGGGTGTCGCCCCGTTGAATGTCTCGTTGAAGCCGGGGATGTAGAACCCGGCGAAGCGTTCGAACAAGCCGCCGTCGGGATTGTTGGGATCACCGGCCAGTACGAATCTCAAATCGGACGGGGGCGGTGCATGGATGGAACCGTTGGCGATGCCTTGTAGGTAGTTGGTGGCGATGGTGGCGCTTTGGGAGAACCCGAACACGACGGTTTGTGTGCCCGACGGTTGGGCTGCAATCGCCTGCTTCAGAATCTGGAGTCCCTGAGCAACCGACGTATCGAAGGTCAAACTGTGCAGACCGGTCAGCGGCCAGCCCTGCTCGGGGGTTGTTAAACCGGTCGGGATGGCGGTCTCGGGGGCGATGAGCGGCGAAATGTAGGTGTTGTAGATGTTGGTCAGATAGGTGCTGTTTGGGACGGGGTTGCCGGTGCCGCCCATGATCAGCGTGGCGACGCTGGCGGGTGCAGGGCTGACGGCCGTCCCGATTGCTCCATTGCCGATCAGCGGACGCGCCAACAGCGCCTCGGTGGGTGCGTTGATCGCAGCGAGCAAGTCGCCCCGCGCCGTCTGCAACGGCGACGCGTTCAGCGCCTCCGCGGCCAGATACGATCCAGCCCCCGCACTCAGCGCCTGAACGAACTGTTGATGAAACGCGCCGGCCTGCACGCTGAGCGCCTGAAACTCCTGGCCGTACTCGGCAAATAGTGCCGCCACCGCCGCCGATACCTCATCGGCGCCGGCAGCCATCAGCTCGGTGGTTCCAGCGGCGGCCGTCGTATGCGCCGTATCCAGCGCCGAACGGATGCTGTGCAAATCCGCTGCCGCCGACACCAACGACTCGGGCGTCACGACCAGAAGTGACACGCTGCCCCCTCCCTCCTCGAAGCAAGCTTATTTGTCTCGCTCTTCTGTCTGCCCGGGATCCTGCGGCCCACCGTCTCCTGGTGATTCGTCGTTGGGGTCGCTGCCCCAGGTTTGCGGCAGTCTCGGCGCGGTCGGTCCGGCGCCGAAGCCAGTAGCCAGAGCGATCAATCCTTCCGGGCGGACCGTGTCGGCTTTGGGCACCGTCCCGGTGAATCCCAACGGCCCGGCGCCCCGGTTTGAGGCAGCTGTCGCGGCGGGGGCGCTGTCCGGCGCGTCCAGATCGGGTTCGGCGTCCATGTATTCGTGGCCGCGGCCCCTCATCACGGCCTGTCGGCGTCGCCGCGATCGCTCCTGCGTTGATGCCCGCGCCGGGGCTGCGGCCGCCGCGACGATATCCGCGGCCGGCGCCGTGGCCTTGCCACGACCGATCAGCGTCGGGCCTTCCCCCTCGTCAGGTCCACCGCCGGACACCATATAGCCGAAACTGGCGGTGCCGGCCGCGGGTGCCGATGCCGATGCCGGCGCGGACGCGGGCGCCGATGCCGGCGTCGGCGCTCCCGTGGCGGCCGGTGCGGCGGTCCCGGGCGTGGCGACCGGCGACACGAGCCCCGCAGCTGGCTGCGCCTGGGGTGCAGGGGATTCCGGAATCTGGCCGTCGGTAGCGGGCAGCGGTCCCGGGTGAGGTAAGCCCGCAAGTCCGGCCAGACCCGCTAGACCGGCCAGCCCGACCAACGGCAGGAACGGCGTACTCAACAGCGCCGCGGGCGAGAAGAACAGGGTGTCGAAGGTGACCTCAAAGGTCGCTGCAAACACGAGCGCACCAAGAAGCGCCGGGGAAGGATTCGCCAAGAGATCCATCACCCCCTGAGGGAACGTGCTAAGCGAATCTAATTGGGGCGGGCCTTGGACGCCGAACAACTGATCGACAACGGTCTGGACGAAATTCGACCAGTCGTTGAATATCTCGTTGAGGATGTTGCCGGGGGAGAGGTCGGCGGCCGCGGATGGGTCACCGGATTTCAGCACTGTGGGTGCCGGCGGCGTGCTAGGCGCCGCCGCCACGGCGGCGGCGGAAATCGCTTGGTATGTGCTCATGGTGGTGGCGGCCTGAATCCACATCCGCACATAGTCGGCCTCGTTGAGTGCGATGGGGATGGTGTTGATGCCGAAGAAATTTGTTGCCAGCAACGCTGCGTGGGTGGTGTGGTTGGCGGCCAGCTCACCCAGGGTGGGCATGGAGGCCAGCGCGGCGGTGTAGGCGCCGGCCGCGGTCTCGTGTTGTGCGGCCGTCGCGGCAGCGTCGGCGGCCGCCTGGGCCAGCCAAGCCACGTACGGCGCATTGGCGCCCGCATACGACTCGGCGCTGGGGCCCTCCCATGTTCCGGCTTGCACCGCCGCCACCAGCGCCGACAGGTCGTCGGCCGCCTCGGCGTATTGAGCGCTCAACGAATGCCATGCCCCCGCCGCCGCCAGCAGCGGGCCCGGCCCCGGCCCGCCACTCAGCAACGCCGAATGAACCTCCGGTGGAGACGCCATCCAGACCGGCGCGGTCACGGTCAGCCGGGCGTGATCAGATAACAGGCACCGGCAGCCGGCCGAATAGCCGGGCCACTGGCGAACACGTGCAACGTCATGGCAGCCACGCAGCTTTCCTCCCGCCCCATCAGTGCCGACGGGCGGCTCGGGCACCCTCCACCGCGACGGTAAACCGGCATACCTACTAGTCGTAAACGATCTATTAGGAGTTCCGCGGAATTTTTTGCAGGTGAGCCAGGCAAGGCAAAGTTCCGGCTGGCCCCTCGGAATTTTTCAAGGTGGATGAGTCCAGTGGGTGTTAGGCGGCTGTCGTGTCGGTCTCCTGGGTGGTGTCTTGGGCTGGTCGGTTGATCCAGACAGTGTTGGGGAGGTCGAGGATCTTCGGCGTGCCGGCGGTGCTGAAGCGGTGCGGGTGTCGGGCGCGGGCTTGGGTCAGCACGGCGCGTCGGTCGGCGGCTTTGTCGGTGGCCAACCCGAAGTGCACGTCGGCGGGTGTGTGGAGCCCGATCCCGGTGTGACGATGTTCGTGGTTGTACCAGTTGGTGAAGGTGTCCATGAATTTCCTTGCCTGCGAGAGCGATCCGAAGCATTCAGGAAATTCCGGCCCGTACTTCAAGGTCTTGAACAGCGACTCCGAGTACGGGTTGTCATTGGATACCCGTGGCCGCGAATGCGACCGGGTGACCTCCAGATCGGCGAGCAGCGCGGCGACGGTCTTGCTGGTCATCGACGTGCCCCGATCGGCGTGCACGACCTGCGGCACACCGTGCACCTTGAAGATCTGTTCCATCAGTTCCTTTGCCAGGACACCGGATTCGTGGGCATGGACGTGGACACCGACGATGTAGCGGGAGTAGATGTCGATCATCACGTACGCATCGAAGTAGGTGCCCTTCACCGGACCCGCGAGCTTGGTGATGTCCCACGAATACACCTGCCGCGGCGCGGTCGCGACCAGCTCCGGGCACACCTGGCTGGGGTGCCGCGCCAGCCGGCGGCGTTCGGCGACCAGCGTGTTCTCTCCCAGCACTCGGTACATCGTGGACACCGAACACAGGTAGATGCCCTCATCGAGCAGTTGGGCGTAGATCTGCAACGGCGGGAGATCGACGAACCGGTCACTGGTGAGCACCTCAAGGACCCGGCGCCGTTCCAGATCGGTGAGTTTGTTGGCCGGCTCGACCGCAGGCTTGGTGCAGACTGCGGGTGTGAGCGCCGTGGCGGCGTTGCACCGCCGAGTCACGGTCGAGCGGACCAGCCCGGTCAATGTCGCTGCCTGCCTTGTCGATACACCATGTCCGGTCAGCATTGCGAAGGTCTCGGTCAGCGCTTCTTGCGCTGCTCGTCGGAGTCCGCTCTCTCGGACAGTGACTCCAAGAGAGCGTGTGCTTTTCCCATGATGTCCAGGGCGGCCTCGGTAGTGTGCAACCGCTTGTTTGCGCGAGCGAGTTCGCGGGTGAGCCGGGCGATCTCGGCCTGTTCGGCGGTGAGCCTGCCGACCTTCTCACCCGGCCGTTTGCCCGCCAACACCCCAGCGTCGCGTTGCTTGCGCCATTCGCTGATCAACGACGAATACAAGCCCTCCCGCCGCAAATAGGCGCCACCCTCACCGTGCTCGCAGGCATGTTCGTAGGCGCTCAGGTACGCAAGTTTGTCCGACGCGGTGAACGCGCGCCGCCGCCGCGGCCCGTCAGCTCTCGGGTGGGGTGGATCCATCCGCTCATTGTGGTTCACCGAGGCAATCGTGGAGCTGGTCATGGTGTGCCGATCCGTATCTCGCCCTGCGTCAGGCCGATTTGCAGTCAACCAGTGGACTCAACTCACCCTGACACGCAGGGCCTTACAACGTTGCCGTGTGTCGCGTTCAACGCGGGTGCAGCACACCAATGATTGGGTGCAGCTGCTGAAACGTCATATCATGCGCTTCAGCTTCCCGGGCGAGTTCGGCCAGCCCAACGGTGTGCCACGTATATTCGGCGGTGAAATCCCTGATGACCTCGTCGCCTTCCCGTACCAGGTAGCGCATCGTCCAGCGCTCTGCGTCATCGCCGGCGGGTTCACCAGATATGCGTACTTCGTTCTCGCGGCTGCCGATACGCTGTTGGGCGATCGTCATCTCGGGCAATGATATGGGTTGATCGATTGCCATGACCTCGACGACCACCGGTGCCCGGGGCGTGATCCGCGCACGCAGCTCTGCCCAAAAACGTTGCCGCGCTTGCCGGTCAAGGAATCCGATCACACCCATCAGTACCGCGGCCCCGATAAGATCGGGGAGGTGGACCTCCTCGACGTTGACCGGGTGCACCGTGACCCGGTCAATCAGGTCGTCGCGACCAAGGATCCGTGAAACCAGCGCGGCGCGCATTGCCGCCGACGGCTCGACCGCGTGGATCGCGACATCGGGGATGGTGTCGGCGATGGTCGTCGTCGAAAGCCCGGTCCCTGCTCCGATATCGAGCACGGGCTCTGTCACTGGCCCACAAGCCGTCAGCGCGGATACCAGCACCTCTCGCTTCATATCCCAGTGCGGGATCGCCATCACTTCATAGAATTCCGCTGACTGCGCGTACGGGTCGGCGTTAGGAGTAGCTGTCATTTCGTCACGGTTCCTCACTGGATAAGTCGTATGTCAGACGCGGAGCGCCTGTGCGCGCCGGCGAGCCGAAGAATAAAAGGAAAGACTCCAAAGCTCAACGCTCCCTGATTGTTGCAAGCTTATTCGTACCCCTCTTCTGTCTGCCCGGGATCCTGCGGCCCACCGTCTCCTGGTGATTCGTCGTTGGGGTCGCTGCCCCAGGTTTGCGGCAGTCTCGGCGCGGTCGGTCCGCCACCGAAGCCAGTAGCCAGAGCGATCAATCCTTCCGGGCGGACCGTGTCGGCCTGGGGCACCGTCCCGGTGAATCCCAACGGCCCGGCGCCCCGGTTTGAGGCAGCTGTCGCGGCGGGGGCGCTGTCCGGAGCGTCCAGATCGGGGTCGGCGTCCACGTATTCGTCGCCGTGGCCCCTCATCACGGCCTGTCGGCGTCGCCGCGATCGCTCCTGCGTTGATGCCCGCGCCGGGGCTGCGGCCGCCGCGACGATATCCGCCGCCGGCGCTGCGGCCTTGCCACGACCGATCAGCGTCGGGCCTTCCCCCTCGTCAGGTCCACCGCCGGACACCATATAGCCGAAACTGGCGGTGCCGGCCGCGGGTGCCGATGCCGATGCCGATGCCGGCGCGGACGCGGGCGCCGATGCCGGCGTCGATGCACCTGTGGCGGCCGGCGCGGCGGTCCCGGGCGTGGCGACCGGCGACACGAGCCCCGCAGCTGGCTGCGCCTGAGGTGCAGGGGATTCCGGAATCTGGCCGTCGGTGGCGGGCAGCTGTACCGGGTGAGGTAGGCCGGCGAGTCCGGCCAGACCCGCAAGACCGGCCAGCCCGACCAACGGCAGGAACGGCGCACTCAACAGCGCCGCGGGCGAGAAGAACAGGGTGTCGAAGGCGACCTCGAACGTCGATGCAAAAAGCAGGGCACCCAGGGCCGCGGGGGAAGGACCCTCCACGAAGGCCGTCAGCGCCGAAAGGAGGTAGGGCGGGCTCTGGACCCCGAACAACTGATCCATAACGTTCTGGACGAAATTCTCCCAGTCGTTGAAGACGTTGACGGGGGAGAGGTCGGCGGCAGTGGTTGGGTCGCCGGATTTCAGCACCGGTGGTGCCGCGCTGGTACGTGGCGCCGCCGCTACGGCGGCGGCGGAAACCGCTTGGTAGGTGCTCATGGTGGTGGCGGCCTGAATCCACATCCGCACATAGTCGGCCTCGTTGAGCGCGATGGGGATGGTGTTGATGCCGAAGAAATTCGTTGCCAGCAACGCTGCGTGGGTGACGTGGTTGGCAGCCAGCTCAACCAGGGTGGGCATGGAGGCCAGCGCGGCGGTGTAGGCGCCGGCCGCGGTCTCCTGCTGGGTGGCCGTCGCGGCGCTGTCGGCGCTGGCCTGCATCAGCCAAGACAGATACGGCGTATGGGCGCCCACATAGGCCTCGGCGGTCGGGCCGTCCCAGACCCCGGCCTGCACCGCGGCCAACAGCGCGTTCAGCTCATCGGCCACCTCGGCATATTCGGTGCTCAGCGAACTCCACGCCGCCGCGGAGGCCAGCAGCGGACCCGGTCCCGAGCCGCTGGACAGCAGAGCAGAGTGCACCTCCGGCGGGGCGGCCATCCAGATCGGGTCGGTCATTGCCGGCTGGCCCCGGGTTTGAACCGCGGGCGCGCGGTTAGCGCTTCAACGGCAGGGTCGCCGGGACCCCTGGATAAGCCGTGCAGCGTCATGAGGGGACAGCTCTCTCCGGGGTGCTCCGCCCCGGCGTAGCAGGAAGCGATGACGCGAGTCTCCTGGCTCTCGGATCGCCGCTCGCCTCGCCTTCCAGCCGATGGCCGTGGCCTGTGAGGGTCGCTCCCCGATGACAGTGGCGGGACCGCGCCGGATTTGCACCGGCTTCCTGCGTCGTCATCGCCGTACAGGCGACATTGTCGCATCCCAACTGCGCCCAGGAGTACACGCCGGGAAGAATCGTGCAGGCGATTTGTACGATCTTGCGAAATATTTGCAGGTCGACGACAGGAGTCAGGTTAGCGCAGTTGCGTGCGACCCCGCTACCAGACATTACGGATTGGCACCTGTCGTCTTGACGTAGCGCATTATTACGAGGTTCGGCCCGCAGCAGGACAGTTGCGACGGAGGGATAAGCGTGCGACCACACACGGCACCAAGACCCGGGCAGGCGCCGGCGATTCTCAAATCAGCTCGGACAACTCTTATCGCGTGCGGTCTGCTGTCAGCGGTCAGCTCCCTGGCCGGCATGGCGCCGCTGGTTGCCGTCGTGGAAGTAAGCAGGCGACTCCTGTTGGGCGACACCAACGTCTGGCCGATCATCATCGTGGCGATCGTCGCGCTGGCAGTCAAACAACTGGGTGTCTTGGCCGCCGGCGTGATGACACATCTGGCCGACATCCAGGTGTCGTTTCGAATCCGCCGCGAACTCCTAGTCAAACTGAGCAAGGTACCGCTCAGCTGGTTCAGCGATCGCAACTCCGGCATCGTCAAGAAGGCTGTGGAAGATGACGTCGCTGCGCTGCATCGGCTCATCGCGCACTCGATCGTGGAGCTCAGCGCGGCCGCGGTGCCGCCGCTGGTGGCGTTCGTCTATCTCTTTGCTCTGGACTGGCGGATGGCATTGGCGGTCCTGCTCCCCGTGTTCGCCGGGCTGGCCGCGTACCAACGTGCGATGGCCGGCGCGGAGACCAAGTATCCGGAGTTCATGGATTGGTTGGCGCGCCTCAATGGCGCGGCGGTGGAATTCGTGAACGGCATCGGTGTTGTGAAGGCGTTCGGCACGCCGGGCGCAGCGAGTCGCCGTTTCCAGGAAGTGTCCCGTAATTTCGCACACTTCTTCCTCGACTGGGCCAAATCCACGAGCACCGCAAGCGTCACCGCCGAGATCCTGCTGTCGCCGCCGAGCATTCTCCTCGTCGTCGCAACGACCGGCGGGATCCTCACCGCCAACGGGGATCTTTCGCTCGTGGACTTCATCGCGTTCTTGGTGTTCGGCACCGTAATAACTTCCGGATGGATGACGGTGCTGATGTCGGTGCACCCGTTGGTCACCGCGCTGAAGGTGTACCGCGGCATCCGTGAATTGCTGGCTACCCCGGAGCTTCCGACACCGGATGAGCCGGTCGAACTCGATCCCACGGCCGCCGGGCCGGTGGTGCGGATGCGCGGCGTGCGCGTCACCTACGGCGACACCGTCGCCCTCACCGGAATCGACCTTCACCTTGATCGGGGGACCATCACCGCTCTGGTGGGCCCGTCCGGTTCCGGAAAGTCCACCCTGGCCAAGCTGCTTCCCCGGTTCAATGATCCGTGCGAGGGTTCGGTCGAACTGTACGGGGTCGATCTGCGCCGGATTGACCCCGCGGAGTTGTATCGGCACGTTGCGTTCGTCTTCCAGGACTCGCACCTGTTGTCGGCTATGAGCATCCGCGACAACATCCGTCTGGGGCGTCCCGGCGCCGACGACGCGGCGGTGCGCGATGCCGCTGGCAAGGCCCAGATTCTGTCGAGGATCGAGAAGTTGCCGCGAGGGCTCGATTCGGTGGTCGGCCGGGACGCGGCGCTTTCGGGGGGTGAGCGACAGCGCGTCTGCATCGCCCGGGCGATCCTCGCCGACCGTCCGATTCTGGTTCTCGACGAGGCCACCGCCAGCGCCGACCCGGAAAACGAGGCTCGCATCCAAGACGCGCTCAGCGAGGTTGCGCGGGGCAGGACTGTGTTGGTGATCGCTCACCGGCTCAGCACGATACGAGGTGCCGACGCCATCGTCGTGCTCGATGGCGGCCGGATCGCCGAACGCGGTAGGCATTCCGAACTGCTGGAGAACAACGGAATCTACGCACGGCTGTGGGAACACGAAAGGAACAGCGAACGCGGCGTCGCCGAGCGGCTGGAGGCTGGTCGGTGAGCATCATCATTGGCTACCTGCTCGAGCTACTCGATGGCCGTGGACGCCGCCGTCTGCGCACGATGCTTGTATTACAAGGCGCACAAGGAGTTCTGCAGGGCCTCGGATTCCTGTTCGTCGTTCCCGTCATCGGCGCTCTCGTCGAACGACCCACGCATTGGGGTCATCTGTGGTTTCCAATCGCGGCGATCGCTGTGACCGTAGGCGTCCATCACGGATTGCTGGCGTGGAGCACGTCACTGGGTTATCGGGTCGGCACCGACGTGCTGACTAGTTTTCACGCCCGGATCGGGAATCATCTGGCCACGCTGCCCCTCGGCTGGTTCGGCGCCGGCCGCACCGGACCGGTCGGACGTCTGATCACCAAAGACGCTGTTGACGTCGCGGACTTTCCGGCGCACCTGCTCCGGCACGTGGTCGTCGGCGTGAGCGCACCGGCCACCCTGATAATCGGTAGTTATCTGAGCGACTGGCGTATCGGGATCGCATTGACCCTGGGTGCCTTGCTGTGCGCACTAGCGCTGCGGATGTACATGGGCATCGTGCACCGCAACGATGCCCAGTACGACCACGACATTGGCGCTACCGCGTCGCGGATCGTCGAGTACGCCCGTCTGCAACCGACGCTGCGGGCCTACGGCGTCCTCACCCACCGTGAGCTCGGCACACTCGAAGAATCCCTTACCCGCCAACAACACTCACAGTCCCGGCTCACCATCCGCGGAGCATGGGGTCTGATCGGATGCTTCGGCACGATGCAACTGGTCGTCACGACGGTCATCGCGTTCACCGTCGTCTTGACGCTGCGTGGCGAGCTGGCGCTGCCCACGATGATCGGTCTACTGATCATCACCCTGCGCATGATCGATCCGATCTCTCAGCTCGGCGACCTTGCCGGCCACGTCCAGGTCACCGCCGACGCGATCGTCCGAGTGCGCGAGCTGCTGGCGGTGCCGCCCCTTCCGGAGCCCGACGGGAACCCTGCTCGGGATGCGGCACCCGCCGACATCGAATTGCGTAATGTGCGTTTCGGTTACGACGCCGACGCGGTCATCAAGGGAATCGACGCCATCATCCCGAATGGCAGCCTCACCGCGATCGTCGGCCCATCCGGTTCCGGAAAGACCACGCTGCTGCGACTGATCGGCCGCTTCTTCGACGTCGACGACGGCAGCATCTTGCTCGGCGGCTACGACCTGCGTGAACTCGGCACCAGCAGGGTCGCACACCTGACCGCCCAAGTCTTTGACGACGCTTACCTCTTCGATGGCACCATCGCCGACAACCTGCGGATGGCCGATCCCGACGCCACGGAAACCGAGCTGGATCACGTCGCCGCCATTGCGCGCCTCGACGAGGTGATCGACCGTCTCCCCGATGGGTGGGACACCCGCGTCGGCGAGGCCGGATCGGCACTCTCCGGTGGTGAACGGCAGCGTGTCGCCATTGCCCGCGCGTTGCTCAAGGACGCGCCTGTCGTGCTGCTGGACGAAGCCACCGCCGCGCTCGATGCCGTCAACGAGGCCGCCGTGGCGGGCGCCATTCATGAATTGGCCCGCCACCGCACCGTTGTCGTTGTCGCACATCGACTTTCGACGGTGATGGGCGCCGACCAAATCCTCGTACTCGACAATGGTCGGATCACCGCGCGCGGACGCCACGACCAGCTGGTCACCGCGGGTGGAACCTATGCCCGATTCTGGGAAGAACGCCTGCGCGCCCGCGGCTGGCAACTGCGATGACCTCTAGCGGGCGATTCACCAAAGGTGGTGGCTGTGCAGGAATGCATCGAAGACGAGCGCCGCTCCGGTCGCCAGGCACAGTGCACGCACCCATGTCGGGCCATAGCGGGTGATGACACGCACCAGGCCACGTTGGACACGCCGCGCGCTTGCTGTTCGCCTGGTCGCCAGGAGGAGCACCAGCAGGGGCGGCAATAGCTCGATGGTGCAGTACGCAACCACGATCACCGGCCAGAGCTCCGGCCAGATTAAAGGTCGGGGATGGTAGGCGCTGAGCATGGCGAGCGCGACCAGATACACCACATCGGTCGCCGCCTGCCCGAAGCCGAGTGCCGCGCCGGCGCACCCAAGCAGCCACGGACGTTGTTGTATGGCCGCGAAAGCCCATCGCGGCGAAGCCCGTTGGGCTGCCGCCGGATAGCACGCCACGCCGACGAGAAGCGCCCCGGCTACCAACTCGCCGCGATAGCGCATCGTCGGGGTCAGCCTGAAAGCGGTCAGCTCGGTGAAGAGGGCCACACCCAGCACCACGGCGATGCCGACGGCCGCGGTCGCCGCGAACAGGCCGGCGATAAAACTCAGCCCGCCGGGCAGCGGGGAACGGCGGTGCAGCCGACTGTCATAGACGATCGCGGAGGTAGCCCCGAGGTTGAGGACGTTGAGTGACTCGACAACCGCCAACCCCGATAGCGTCAGTATTAGCGCCAGCATCGGCCAGGGTCACTGCGCTGCCGGCACTCTGAACAGGTTGAACTTGTAGGTGTTGACGATCGGCGGCGCCAGGTGCGCCAGCGCCGACATGCCGTAACGGCGTTGCCATGGCCAGGTTTTGGCGATCTCGGGCTGCGGGGTTGCCAGCGTTCGGGTGTCGAGCAGTTCGAGGCCCCAGCGCTCGATGTCGCGCGGGTTGTCGCAGACCCATTGCAGCCGGGCGCT
Organism: uncultured Actinomycetota bacterium; assembly: GCA_963785625.1. Lineage (GTDB taxonomy): Bacteria > Actinomycetota > Actinomycetes > Mycobacteriales > Mycobacteriaceae > Mycobacterium. Next base: position 567,282 of record CAWAWC010000009.1, read on the forward strand.
CACCTGCGCCATCGATCGGTTGCGGTCCTGGTTGGAGACCATCCTTGTGCCCGCGGTGTCAAACGCTGTCAAGGAACCCGGGAATCGGTGGGCGAGTTGGGTGAGAGTGCGCTGTACGTCATCGTCGCGGAGATAGATCAGGACGGCTTCGCTGAGGAACAGGTACGGGGGAGGGGAGGCGGCCACCGTGTCGAACCAGTCGGTGTCGGCTACCGAGCCGGCGAGCATTCTGCAGCGCTCGCTGTCGCTGAAAAACCGGCGGCGCAGTGCGATGGCGTCGGGCAGGTCGAGGTCGAACCAGTGGACCTGGCCGTTGTCGAGTCGGTCGAACCTGGTGTTGAGCCCGGTGCCGAGTTCGACGACGGTTGCAGTGGGATGGTCGTGGAGGAATCGCGCCGCCCAGCCGTCAAAGATCGACGATCGATACACCGAGCCGGACAACGACGTACCGCCAAATCGGGTGAAGTCGTAGTCGATCGCGTCGACGAGTTCGCGCGCGCGCCGGTCGCCGAGGACCGGTCGGCGTGAGGTGGCGTCACAGGCGCGGGCGTAGAGCGGGATCAGCAACGTCTCCTGGACTTCGCCCAGGTCGGGCGTGGTCTTGATCATCGAGCCACCTTCGCGGACGCATACCGTTTGGAGTAGTCAACCGTTCGCCACTGCCCGCCGCGGCCGGCTCCAACGGATGTTGGACACCGGCAGCATCGGCATCGGCTCCGGGACACCGTCCGGCAGCATTGCCGGCGACGAGCCGACCCCACCGAACGAAGGTCCGTTGCCGCCGGCATCGAGCCTAGCTGTTGTCGTAAAGGTTTATGTCGTTGAAGTAGCTCACCCTGCCGTATTCGTTGATCAGGTTGCCCCCCAATTGCTGCCCGACGATGTCTATCAGGTTCTCCGTGGCCCCGATCGGGCCCACCGGGATCCCGGGGAAAGATACGGTGGCTCCGGCGTCGCCGTCGGTATTGAAGAAGCTGAAATTCATCCCGAGGGAGTTGAGGAGCGAGCCGCCGACACCGTCGCCGCCGAAACCGTTGAACGTCGTGTTGTTGGCACCCAAAGCCACCTGTCCTGGGCTCAACAGCCCGCCGAAGGCGATGCTGAAAGCGTTGATCGACTGCCCGCCGTCGTCGCCGGCGTAGACGAACGGGGTGAGGATCGGATCCAGGAAGTTGAGGTGAAGCGTAGCGCCGTTGAGGAAGGCGTTGGTGACGGTGGCGGGTGTGCCGAGCAGCGTAGCGAGGGCGCCCACCGGATTCGGCGTGGCACCGGTGAGGTCGGCGAAGATGGTCTGCCCTTCATTCAACAGCGCCACCCCCGGGCTGACGATGGGACCTAGATAGCCGATGAGCACACCGCTCAGCGGCGAAGCACCGAAATTGGCAAGAGCCTCAAACAAGTCACCCGCTAGACCGGTCCCCGGCGAGAATCCATCGCCATTGAGACCTAACCAGACCTGGTAATGAATGTCGGCAATCTTGACCGGATCCCCGCCGAACTGAATGCCGGGCGTCGTCACCGCCCCACCACCAAGGGTGTGTTGCGCCACCGTTGACACGAGGTTATAGAACGAGAGGTTGTTCGGGTTGCCGATGAGTGCCACGGATTGCACTGTGTTCACAAGATTGTTGAGAGCCGCTGCGGGATTAGTGGCAAGCAGGCCCAACTCCGTGGAGACGCCGCCGAACAGATCGCTCAGGGTCTGCGGGACGGCGCCGAACACCGTCTGGGCATTGGTGACCGTGTTCGAGACGAGCGACTGGTACGGGGCGGCGACAGCGGCACCGAACGCGTCAAAGCCCTGGATCAGCGGGGATGCCGCAGCGGCCGCACCGGTAATGGCCCTCGTCTGGGCGCCGAAGCTCTGGCCGATGTTGCCCAGGATGTTCCCACCAAGTACGGCCTGGGCGGGCGCACTTACCTCGCCCAGCAGAGTCTGCTGGGCGTTGGCGACCTCGGCGCTCACGTAGGCGCCGGCGCTCGCGTTGACCAAGTTGACGAACTGGGTATGAAACGCCTGCGCCTGGGCGCTGAGCGCCTGGAATTCGTGGCCGACGTCGCCGAAGAGCGAAGAGATCGCAACCGATACCTCGTCCTGGGCCGCAGCCGCGATCCCCGTCGTGGGGACCGAGACCGTCGCGGTGGCGTCGGCCAGCGACGAACCAATACCCGCTAAATCCTGGGCCGCACACTGCACGAGCTCCGGTATTGCGATCACAAACGACATATCCAACTCCTTTCGGCGCAGGCTCCTTTCGGGCTCGCCGCCGCCGCCGCTACGAAGAAACCATCTTGCATATCATTTGCATGTAGTAACTTGCACGCAGAGTTACCGCTTGTCAACTGCACGGGATGCGTCGCAAAGGTGTGGTCTGCCGCCGCCGCGACGTTAGGACCGTTATCGGTGGCGATGTTGAGGAACACCACCCCTATTCCAGGTCGAAGTACTAGCCCTGATCGCCGACGCCCACACCGACGCCGACGAAGATCGCATCCGCCTATCGCGGAATCCCGGTTCGGATGCTCTGGTCATGGTGTCGGGAACTTCTTCGGCGTTCGAGCCGACTCTTAACTCGGTGGGAAGTACTTTCGCCGCGGCTGCGCCCGTTCTGGACAGTTTTGCGACCCCGCAGGACGATCGCACGTCAACTCGGACTCATGGAGGTGTCAGATGTCGTTTGTGATTGCAACACCGGAGCTGGTGCAGTGTGCGGCCCAGGATTTGGCGGGTATTCGTTCGTCGCTAGCCGAGGCCACCGCGTCCGTTTCGGCCCCGACGACCGGGATCGCGGCTGCGGCCCAGGACGAGGTATCGGTTGCGATCGCTTCGCTGTTCGGTGGCGTCGGGCAGGAGTTTCAGGCGCTCACCGCCCAGGCGCAGGCGTTTCACACCCAGTTCGTCAACTTGGTCAACGCGAGCGCCGGCGCCTACGTGAGCGCCGAGGTCGCCAACGCCCAGCAGACTCTGGCGGGCGCAGTGAGTGCGCCCGCCCAGGCCGTACTTGGTGGGAAGATCCTGGGCAACATCGGCCAGAACATCACCGCCGCCCTGACGGCAGCCGTGACCGGGGCACCCGCGGCCGCTCAGCTACCGTTCGCCCCGGCGCGCGCCGCGGCACTCGACCTGATTGGACCGTGGCAGCAGGTCCTCACCACCACAACCGGCAATGCCCAAAGCGTGTTCGCCGCCTCCCAGCAGGCCCTGAACAGTCTGTCCGGCGGCGTCTCCGCTGAGTTCAGCCAACTGTTTGCCTCTCCGGCAACGTTTGTCGGCAACCTGCAGACCGCGGTGCAGTCCGTGGCGCTGGTCGGCGCGCCGTCCAACGTCCAGTTGGCCGTGGTGCAACACACCCTTGGTGGTGTCACAACGGTAAGCAGCGGTCCAGATGACGGCACATTCATCCCCAATGTGCATGTCGAAATTTACCAGGGCCTCGTTGGCACCGGGGATTTCTCACCGCCGACCGGTCCGCTGGGCGCGTTGGTGGCGGGTCTGGCCAACTTCGCCGCCTCACCGCTGAGCGGTGTGCTCATCGGTTTCGTGGGCCCCGTCGTGAGCCCCGGGGTGCAGTTGTTCGACAACGCGCAGAGCATCGTCGCCGACCTCACCGGCGGCAATCCGGCGGCCGCCCTCGGCGAGCTCCTCAACACGCCCGCCGACGTCGTCAACGCATTCTTCAACGGCTCCACCCTCAACCTGGACCCACTGCTCCCGCTCGTCAACCCGTTCGTCAGTGCCGGCGACGACGGTGGAGAGTACTTCACCAGCCTCAGCATCGCCTTCGGTGGGGTGTTCAGCCCGGGGCAGGTGGTCACCGGCGCCAGCGGCCCGATGTACTACGGCACCGGCGGCTCGATGCTCAACTCCCTCGGGATGGACATCAGCCTCATCCCGCCCGACTCCGGCGCCGGCGACACCCTGGCCGTCACCGCGATCCCGGTGGGTCCGATCGCGGCCACGGCGGGTTTGATCGACATCTTCGGGCAGGCCCTCAGCGGCAGCCTGCTCGGCTGAATCATGGCGGGATGCCGGCAACGGGCCTCCGTTCGGCGAGTCGGCCCGTCGCCGGCATTGCCAAGGCGCTGGAGATGCGTGGTCAGATTGGTGCTGTTCGGCTCCGACTCGCCGCCAGCGCCGCTAAGGAGAAATCATTCTGCATATCATTTGCATGTAGTGCAGGTAGCAACTTGCACCCAGAGTCACCGCTTGTCAACTGCACGGATCAGATCGCGCAGGTGTGGTCTGTGGTAGGCGTCTATGTGGCCGGAAGCTGGCCAACTCGCCCGCATCGAGTCCGATCGGAGGGGTAAGGATGGTGTTCGCGGCGACTGGGACACCGGAGTCTGGAACCCAAGGCGGTCAGTTCGAGCACAACCGGCCCAGTGCGCCAACGGATGATCGACTCGTCCACGACGTGATCGCCGAGTGGGTCGGCCGGCGCCCCGACGCGGTCGCGCTTCGGATAGTCGACATGGCCGGAACGGACGTCTGGACGTATCGGCGACTGTGGGACCGGGTCTGCCGAATCCGAGACGGCGCCTTCGCGGATCTCCCGTTCGGCTCGCGCGTGGTGATGGCCCAGGCCGGCGACGCCGACTACGTGGCGGGGTTCGTCGCCGCACTGGCAGCCGGGCTCATCCCGGTTCCGCTGTATCTGCCCTCCGCCGATTCGCCCGAACGGTTTCTCCGGCGGGCCCAACACATACTGCGCGACTGTGAACCGTCGGCCATCTACACCAGCGCCGACCTTGTCGATGTGCTCGGCCGCGATTCCTTACTGGAGGGGCTCGTGCTGCGGACTCCGGAATCCACCGCCAAGGCTTCGCAGCGACCACCCGCCGACGCGGCAGCCAACCGCCGGACACGCCGCGTTCCTGCAGTACACCTCGGGCTCCACCGGGGAGCCGAAGGGAATCGTCAACACCCACGAGTCGATGTTGCATCAGCGCGCTATCGGCTTGGCGCTGTGGAACCGCCCCGATGACATCCGAACCGTCAGTTGGCTGCCGCTGTATCACGACTTGGGCATCTTCTGGGGGGTGCTGCTGGCGCTGGCCACCGGCGGGACCGCGACCGTCATCCCGCCATTCGATTTCGTGCGCAACCCGCGCATCTGGCTGGAAACAGTCGACGAGGTGCGCGGAAACTGGATCGCCGGGCCAGATTTCGGTTACCGGCGCTGCATCGACGCTTTCGAAGCTTCTGAAGGCGCGACTATCGAATCCCTCGACCTCTCCTGCCTGCACCTGGCAACCAATGGCGCGGAGCCTGTTCGCCCCTCCACTCTGCGCGACTTCGTGGCGAAGTTTCGACCGGCGGGCTTTCGAGCCGATGCCATGGCGCCCCAATACGGGCTCGCCGAAGCCGGCCTGGCAGTCACCGGGACGCGTCACCCCCGGCTTTGGGTGCAGGCGAGCTTCGATGCCGAGCAACTCAACCGTGGCCGCGCCGTCAAGGTCAGCGAGCCATCCGGGGAAGGCCGGCGCACTCACACGCTGGTCAGTTGTGGCGACAGTACGCTCGGGTGGGATGTGCGCATCGTCGATCCGGAGCGGCGAACCGTCGTACCCGACGGCGAAGTCGGCGAGGTTTGGGTAGGTGGAACCGGGCTGCCGGGAGGATATTGGCGCCGGCCGGAGCAGACCGCGGAAACATTCGGCGCCACGACCGCAGACGGTAAGGGGCCCTACCTTCGCACCGGTGACGCGGCATTTCGCAGCGACGGCGAAATGTACATCTGCGGACGCTTTCGCGACCTGATCATCGTCGGTGGCGGCAACTACTTCCCGAACGACATCGAGTCGACCGTCGAAGAGGCACGCTGCGGTGTTAACAGCGGAGGCGCTTGCGCCGTCCAGCCCGAGGCATCCACGGTAGCCGACGAGTGGTGGCTGGTCGTGGAGACCGACGCCCCCACCGAAGACCTCGACGACATGAGTCGGGTGCTGCGCCGCAGAATTCTCGGGGTACACCAGACCGCACCGGAGCGCATCATATGGGTGCGCCCCCGCGTGCTGCCCAGGACGACGTCCGGAAAGATCAGGCGCCGCAAGGCGCTCAACATGCTCAACGCCGGAGAATTCGACGTCCTCTGTCAGGTTTCGACCCGACCGGAACCGTCGAGAGCTGACCGGCCGGTGACCGAGCTGGCCGCATGCGTCGCGGGCCTGCTCGGCGTGCGCGTTCAAGAACTTAGCTTCGACGTGGACCTGACCGCTCTGGGCCTGACCTCGATGATGACCGCGCAGGTCGTCGAATGGTCGGCGACGCGGTCGCGGTACCTGGACTTCGCCGATCTGTATGCCGAACCGACAGTGGACAACTGGCAGCGGCTCTTCGACGCCGCGCCACCGACCCTGGCGGGAAACTCCGGCTTGACCGGATCCGACACATTTTTGACGACAGCGCTGCAACGCGCGTACTGGATCGGCCGCGGTGCGGAACAACCCCTCGGCGGAGTGGGCTGCCAAACCTATTTCGAACTCGGCGGCGCCACCGTCGACCCGCGTCGGCTTGACACTGCGCTCGACGCGTTGGCGCTCCGACACCCGATGCTGCGCAGTATGTTTCCGGACGCCAGCCGATGTCGCATCGCGCCGGAGAACATCCACGCCCCGGTGCAGGTACACGATCTGACCGAGGCCACCGACGCCGCGCGGGGCCGGCACCTCGACGAGATCCGAAATAGGCTGCGCACCCACCGATTCGGTATCCAAACGGGAGATACGTGGCGGGTGGAGCTGACCCGCCTGCCCGACGGTTGCATCCTGCATTTCGCGGTCGATCTCATCATCGCCGATCTGACCAGCATCGGTATTCTTCTGCATGACTTGGCCGCGCTGTACCGCGGCGACGAAATACCATCTGTCACAGCGACATTCGGCGACCTTGCCCGCACAGCACCGTTACAGCCGTCGCTGCCGACGGACGCCCTCGAACGGCTCCCCGAATGCCCGCAACTGCCCTGGGCCGAAGAACGCGAGATCGTGTTCCGCCGTCAGCAGCACACGTTGGGCACCACCGCGGTAACGGCCCTCGATGCGGCTTGCCGGGCTCACGGCGTCACGCGCGCCGCGGCGTTCTTGGCCGCCTACGCCCTGGTGCTGCGACACTGGAGCAGCACCGACGACTTCCTGATCAACGTGACGACTTTCGGTCGTCCGCCGGGCGTCTCGGACGTGATCGGCGATTTCACCAAGACCCATCTCTATCGGGCCGGTGTCGACGAGCCGACCGGGTTTGCCGAGCAGGCACGCGGCGCGCAGCGGGGCCTGCGGGCCGCGTTGACAGCACCCGAATCCGCAGAGCTGCTGGCGGCCCAGCTGCAGGGCGGTACCGGGCACAGCGGAATCGCCCCGGTGGTGTTCACCTACACGGCGGACACGACCGTCCTGCAGCAACGGGACGCCGACACGCTCGGTGCCGTCGGCGAAGTGACATCGATGACTCCGCAGGTGATCATCGACAACCAGGTGGGCGCCGTCCCCGATGTCTCAGGCAACCTGATCGTGTCGTGGGATTACCGTGCGGGCTGTTTTCCGCCCGACGTCGTCGCGGACATGTTCGGCGCCTATGTCAGCCTGCTGGAGAGTCTGGGCGCCCGCGACTGGTCCACGCCCGTAGTGGTCGATCTGCCGCAGCATTCACGACTGATCCGCCAACAACGCAACGCCACTGCGGCGCCGAGGCCTGCAGGGCTGTTGTACGACGCGTTCCGCGCGCAGGCACAGGGCGATCCCACCCGGATCGCGCTGCGCTGGGCGGCCGGCGAGTTCGACGGCGGACCCTACGGTGACCCGATCGCAGCCGCAAACCCGCAGTTGTCCTACGGCGCACTCGACGAACACGCGCGCCGCGTCGCGGGGGTGCTGGCCGATCGGCATGCCCCGGGCTCGATCATCGGAATCCAGCTGCCCAAGGGGCCCGCGCAGGTCGTTGCCGTGCTCGGGGTGTTGATGGCCGGCTGCAGCTACCTCCCGGTTGGTGTGGACCAGCCGGACGACCGGCTCGCCCGCATTTGCGCCCTGTCCGGAATGTCGGGGTTGATCGGCTCGAAACGGTTGGGAAAAAACGCGGTTGCCGCGGGGCCGGTGGTCCACCACATCGAGTCGATGAACCGGTGTTCTCCGATGGATCCGGTTCGTGTGGACCCGGACGGTACCGCCTACGTCATCTACACGTCCGGCTCCACCGGTGAACCCAAGGGCGTGCTGGTCTCCCATGCGGCGGCGTTGAACACGATCGTCGACGTGAACCGCCGCAACGGGATCGGCGGCAACGACTCGCTGCTGGCGGTGTCGGCATTGGACTTCGACCTCAGCGTCTACGACATTTTCGGCCCGCTCAGCTGTGGTGCGAGTGTGGTGACCATATCGGAGCGGTCCCGTCGCGACGCATTCCGCTGGAACGCGTTGATCGCCGAGTTCGCCGTCACGTTATGGAATTCCGTTCCGGGCTTGATGGACATGTTGCTGATCGCGGCGGGGGAGGACGCCGCCGCGTTGCCGAGTCTGCGGTCGGTGTTTCTCTCCGGGGATTGGGTTCCGCTGGACATGCCGCGCCGGCTGCACCGCGCGGCACCGGGGGCGCGCGTGGTCGCGATGGGTGGGGCGACAGAGGCCGCGATCTGGTCGAACGAGTTCGTCCTGGAAGTCGATTCCGACGTCAAGCCCGAATGGATGTCGGTGCCGTACGGATATCCGCTGGCCAACCAGATGTTTCGGGTGGTCGATAACCTCGGCCACGATTGCCCCGACTACGTCGCAGGCGAGCTGTGGATCGGTGGGGCGGGTGTCGCCCAGGGCTATCACAACGCGTCGGGGCTGACTGCCGAGCGGTTCGAGGTGGACGAGGAGGGAAACCGGTGGTATCGGACCGGCGATCTCGGCTGTTACTGGCGCGACGGCACGTTGCAGTTTTTGGGCCGCATCGATTCGCAAGTCAAGGTTGGTGGCCACCGTGTGGAGTGTGGTGAGATCGAGCACGTTTTGCGCGGGCATCGGTTGGTCGACAGTGCCGTGGTGGTGCCGATCCATGACAACACGGCGCTGGGGGCGGTCGTCGTCTGCCATTGCGGTGCTGCTGAATTCACCGACTCGGCAGCGGCTGAGCTGCGCACCTACCTGGCGGATCGGTTACCGCAGTACATGATTCCGAAATCGTTCGTCGCCCGCACCGAGCTGCCGCTCAGCGGCAACGGGAAGGTCGATCGTCGCCGCGCCGCCATGGAAGTCCAGACTTTCGCGCGAGCGGCGACGGTCCGGCAGCCGGCCACCGGACTCAGTCCGGTCGAACAGCTGGTTGCGGACGTTTGGTCCGACGTCCTCGGCACACCGATCACCAGCCGAGACGACAACTTTTTCCAGCACGGCGGTGACAGCCTGCGCGCAACGCAGGTGGCCGCACAGCTGAAACGCAGGGGAGTGCTGGGAGCGGAAGTCGGTCAGTTACTCGGCCGGCAGACTCTCGGCGAGTTCAGCGCTGTGTGCGTCGTCGGCGGGCTCCCGCAAGACCCGGCCGATCGGGCGGTGGAACCCGTAGCGTGCGGAACGGAGTTTCCGCTGACGCGTCTGCAGCAGGCGTATGTGCTCGGCAGTGCGGGGTTGAACGGAAGCTCGCGTGCCCCGACGTATTTTGCCATCGTGCTAGCGGCCGAGGCGCCGGGGGACACCGTCGACGTCGACCGGTTCGCGGCCGTGCTCGACCGATGTGTCGATGAATTCGCGGCCCTCCGCTGTGCATTGGATGCCGACACCAGCCAGCGTGTGCACGCCGACGCCGCCCCGGTGGCCGTCGACATTGTTGCCGGCGCCAGTCCGGATTTGTTGATGCAACGCATGGCGGGCGCATCGTTCGATCCGCGGGCAGTTCCGGTTATCCAGTGTTTCGCCCTGTCCGGCTCGTCACGGTATGTGGGTCTGCTGATCAACTACCTGAGCCTGGACGCCCGCAGCCTGGCCACCGTCATCGCGACCATCATCGCCGACTACCAGCAGAGTCCCCGGCCGCGGGAGGTCGATGGCAGCGTCGACGTTTTCGCGCGATTTGCCGCCGAAAGCCACAGCAGCGATGAGGTTTTAACCCGCGAGGTCAGCGCTCCGCCTGCGCTGCCGCTTTCTGGCCGGCGGCCCGACTCGGCTACCCGCGTCGGGTTCGCGCGGTCGAGTTTCACCCTTGATCCTCACGACTTCGCCGGCCTGCGCGATCGGGCATCGCAGCTGCGGGTCACTCCTACCGCGCTGTTCTTCGAAGCGTTCACTGACGCGCTGTACTCGATCGGCGCCGGTGAGCGGTTCGCGATCGTTGTTCCCATCTCACACCGACCCGACCACGCCCCGGTGGACCGCGAGGTGCTGGGTAACTTCACCCGACTGGCGCTGTGCGACATCGACTACAGCGTCGCGCTACCCGGGTCGCGGCTGGCGGTCACGGCCGCGCAGGAACAACTGTGGCGTGCGATCGGCAGCGCCAGTGATGCAACCGGGCACCTCGCCGCGATGCGCTCGGCCGGCTCGGCCGGCTACCCGGTGGTGTTCACCAGCACGCTCGGCCTTGTGCCGCAGGGACCGGCCAGGTTGTCGAATATCGGCACGCTGACCCAGACTCCGGGTGTCTGGTTGGACTGCCAAGTCGAGGACGACAGGGGCGGCGCCCGGGTCAGCTGGGACGCGGCCACCGGCATCATCGCCGACGAACCACTCGCGGCAGCGTTTTCGCGCTTCGAGCATGCGCTGCGCCGACATGCCGGGCAGGTTGACGAGGTGGTGACCACGTCCTTGGCGAATTGGGCCGGGTCTCCGCAGCCCGGGGACTCTGAGTGGGCCAGCGCGGTGATCGCCGCGGCGACCGGTCTCTGCGAAGCCGGGCAGGTCCGCCCGGAGTACGCGGCGCTGGTACGGCGCTGGCAGGAATTAGGGACTACACCGCATGCTCCGGCAGCAGGCTATGACATCGGGGACACCGCGCGCGCGGCTAAGAGGTTGGCCGACATCGTCATCGGAGCAGCCTCGCCGCAGACGCTGATCGGTGACCCGCAGCTCGCCCCCGAGGCGATGCTGCTCGCCGACGAGCGGCTGCAATGGGTGCTCGACGATCTCGGCGAGCATATCTTCGGGCATTCGCAGAAGGTCCGCCGGCGGCTTCGCGTCATGGAAATCGGTTCGCGGACAGGTTTGATCACCCAACGGCTCACCGCCATGGTCGGCGCGGTCGTCGATGAGTATCTTTGCTTCGAGCCGAACCCCGTTCTGGCTGAAATCGCTGCCGGACGGGATGTCAAGACAGCCACCCGACAGATCTCGTCACTTGAGCAATTGGCGGCCACAAGTGTGGACGTCGTGGTCTGCTGCGGGTCACTGCACCAGCTTCTCGACGCGGGGGCGGTGCTCGATGCGCTCAGTGTGGCCGACGGCGGCTGGCTGTGGGTCGCCGAGACCTGCGAGGTCACCTCGGCGACGCTGGCCAGCGCGGCCGTTCTCAACCCCGCGCTGCTATCGCCCGGGTCGGAGTCGTGGCGGGAGGCCGACCAGTGGTGGCGGTTCATCGCACAATACCGCTGGCAGCCGGCGCAGATGACGCAGGACGGCCCGGGCCTGACACTCATTGCCCACCGGCAGCAGAGTTTCACACCACCGCAATCGGCGCCGCGCGCCAACACTGGACCACCATCGGCGACCCCGGACCGAGCAAACTTCGTCGACGAGTCGGTGCTGGCTGCGATAGCCGCGATTTGGCAACGGCACCTGAGCATCCCGGCGCCCACCGCGAACGACGATTTCTTCCTGCTCGGCGGTGACAGTCTCGTGGCGACCCGGGTCTACGCCGATCTGCAGGCCGCCGGCTTCGAGCAGCTGGCCCTGGTCGACCTGTTCAACTACCCGGTGCTGGGCGAACTCGTCGCGCACGCCGGCGCGCCCACATCACGGCGGCCTGCGAAGGCCCAAGCGGCAACCGTTCCCCAGTCGCACCACGAAACCGAGTTCCCGCTCACCGTTGTGCAGCAGGCATATCTCGCGGGCCGTGCAGGCGGGTTCATGCTCAGCGGCGTTGCGGCACACTGCTATTTCGAGTTCGAGGTGACCGATTTCGACCGGTCTAGATTCGAGACGGCCGCGCGGCAACTCATCGAGCACCATCCCGGATTGCGCACCACGATAAAAGCCACGACGACGGGCTCCGAGCCGCCGCGCCTCAGCGCCGTCGTGCACCCGGCGCCGATCGAACCCGTGGTCTGCGACTACGACGACGTGCGAGCAGTGATGCGTGATCAGGTCATCGACGTTACGAGGCGGGCCGGAATCGACTTTGGGATTGAGGTATCCGACGGGTGTGGGCAGCAGGGGCGCAGCATCGTCGGGATCAGCATGGACAACATCATGCTCGACGGCACCAGCATGATGATCGCCCTCGCGCAGCTGGACGATCTCTACCGAGGCGGAACTGCCGATGAATTACCAGCACTGAAAACATCTTTCGCCTCTTATGTGTGCAGCCATCCCGAATTGTGGCCCGACGCGGACGAGTCGGCGCTGCCGCAGCTTGCGGCGAGCCGCGACTTTTGGCGCGCGCGCCTGCCATCGTTACCGCCGGCCCCGGAGCTGGCTTCGATGCGGGCGATTCTCGATATCGACAAACCGGTGTTCGAGCGGGTGGAAGCCGCTATCGCCCAAGCCGATTGGGCGCGGATCACCCAGGCGTGCCGGAACGGAAGGGTCACCGCGGCATCGTTTCTGCTGGCCAACTACGCACGAGTGCTGGCGCGGTGGGCTGGAACAGCCGACTTCTGCGTCAACGTCACTCTCTTCGACCGGGATCCCGGCATGCCCGGGATCGTTGACGTTATTGGCGATTTCACGTCGTTAATGCTGTTGGAGTGCCACGTCGATGCGACCGTGTCGATCTGGGAACAGGCAGGTCGACTGCAGCGGCAGCTGCTGACCGACCTGCCCCACCGCACCGCGGACGCGGTGTGGCTGCAGCGTGAACTGCTGCGGCACCACGGCCGGCCGGCACACGCGATATTTCCGGTGGTCTTCACCAGCGGACTCGGACTGATCGATACTTCGAGCAGATCATCGTTCGAACTCGGCAGCTTGGTATTCGGCCTCTCCCAGACACCACAGACGGTGCTGGACTTCCAGATGTGGGAGAGAGCCGGATCCTTGGCGCTGTCGTGGGACTTTGTCACGCAGGCGATTTCCCCGGATACGGCGCGGCGGCACCTCGACATGATGGTCGACGCCATGGTCGCCACCGTCACCTTGTCCGCGCCCGCAGCACCCCCGGATGACCCGGGCACGGGCGATGAACACGTCGACCGCGTTTTGAGGGTCTGCGCGGCAGCCCTCAGCCTGCCGCGGGTCGGGCCGGGCGACAATTTTTTCCAGCTCGGCGGCGACTCGGTCACCGCGACCAGGGTGGTGGAGCAGATAAGCCGGGAGGTGTCGGCCACGGCGACGTTGCGGCTGTTGTTCGAGAACCCCATGCTCGGGGATTTCGCGGAAAAACTCAGAACCGTCGCCTTTGACGCCATCGCGAACGACGACTCGATGACCGAGGCGGCCATCGAGGAGGGCGTGTTGTGAGCGCCGCCGAGCTGATCGACCATGTGCGCCGCATCGGCGTGCAACTCTGGGTCGACGGTGAGAACCTGCGCTTCCGCGCACCGCAAGGCGTCTTGGGCGCGGATCTGAAAGCACAGCTGGCCGCGGCCAAAGCAGACGTCATCGCGGAGCTGACGCGCGAGACGGAGGTGCTGCGGGCACCGCAGGACAGGTTTGAGCCCTTTCCGCTCACCGACGTGCAGGCGGCGTATTCGGTCGGACGCACGTCGGCGTTCCGCTGGGGCGGTGTCGGCTGTCACGGGTATGCGGAGTTCGCCGTCGACCACACCGTGGCGAGACCGGACGCCGAGCAGTACCGGTCGGCGTGGCGCAAGGTCGCCGACGCGCATGACATGCTGCGCTGTGTCGTCCACCCCGACGGCTACCAGATCATCCGCCCCGATCTTTCGGAAGGCCTGGCGGTCCACGAAAGCTCCGATAGTCAGCACATCGCCCGCGAGCGCGCGCGCATCGCGGACGAGCTGAGGAACCGCACCTACCCGCTGGGTGAAGGGCCGATGTACGACATCGCGGTGACGATCGGTCCGGAAGACACCGTGGTGCACGTTTCGGTTGATCTGCTGATCGCCGATTTCGTCAGCATCTTCATCGTGATGACCGATTTCGGGCGGGGTCTGCTCGATCCGGGGTATTCGCCTGCTGCAGTTGATTTCAGCTTCCGGGAATACCTGCTGAACCTCACCCGCTACCGTAACTCGGTTGCCGGATCCCTTCGTCGACAACGAGACCTGGACTACTGGGAGGCCCGACTCGATCAGCTTCCGCCGCCGATTTCGTTGCCGCTGCTGCCGATCGACCAGACCGGGTCGGCGGCCGAAGTCGCGCCCACCTTCTCGCGGCGGTCAATGCGGTTGTCGGCTAAACAATTCGCGGTCTTCAGTCGCGGGGCGACAGAGCGTGGCGCCACCGCCAGTGTGGCGATCACGGCGGCATTCAGCAGCGTGCTGGGCCGGTACGGTGATCGCGACCATTTCCTGTTGACGCTGACGACGATGGCGCGCCATCCCTTCACGCCGGAGGTAGGTCGACTGGTCGGGGACTTCACCGGCACCAGTGTGTTGGAAGTAGACATCCGTGGGCAGCGCACGTTCGCCGAGCTGCTGCATGCGATCGGCGGGCGCCTGTTCGACGACATGGACCATGCGCGCGTCGGTGGTGTGGAGGTCGCGCGCATGCTGGCGCGAAGCGATGAAAACCGGGGCGAGCACTCGCCTGTGGTGCTCACCTCGACGCTTGGCAGTGTCGGCATGCAGGACGTGAGCCCCGACGCGTCGTTCCTGCGCCCGATACCGGGCCGGGGACTGAGCCAGACCCCGCAGGTGCTCCTCGACTGCCAGGTATTCGAGATCGACGGTGTCTTAGAGGTCAACTGGGACACCCGCGACGAGGTGATCAGCGCCGAGGTGCTCGACCGCGCGTTTGCCGACTTCCGCGGCGCCCTCGAGACGCTGAGCGCCGACCCCCTGGCCTGGGATCGCCCGTTGCTGCCGGTTGTCGCCCCCGAACCCACCCTGGTGCAGGGAATGCCGAGCGGCGAGTCCGCACTGCTCCATTCCGGGTTCCTGCGCTATGCGACCGAGAATCCGGATGCGGTGGCGATCTGGCACGGTGATCGGTCCACCACTTACGGTGAGTTGCTCGCCGCCGCCCGTTCGGTCGCCGCCGAGTTGTCCGCGGCCGGTGTCGGTACCGGCGACTACGTCGGAATTCGCTTGCCGGAGGGCCCAAGTCAGGTCGCGGCGATCCTGGGCACCGTGCTGGCCGGTGCCGCCTACGTGCCGCTCGACGTGACGTGGCCGGACCACCGGGTAGCGCAGATCACCCACCAGTGCTCGCTGGCCGTGTTGTGCGAACCCGGCGGACGGGTCGATGACCTGCTTGCCGATCCGGCGGCCTGGCTACCGCAGGCCGCGATGGCTCAGACGGCAGCAGCGGGCACGCCACCGGGGCCGGATGACACGGCCTACGTGATCTTCACGTCGGGCTCCACCGGAACGCCGAAGGGAGTCATGGTAAGTCACCGTGCCGCGATGAACACCGTGGACGATGTCAACGATCGGTTGAATATCTGCGCGACCGACTCGGTGCTCGCCGCGTCGCAACACACGTTCGATCTGTCGGTTTACAACATCTTCGGGATTCTCACCGCCGGCGGCGCGATCGTGTTCTCCGAAGGGGGCGCGCGCAACGATCCGCAAGCGTGGCTCGACGCTATCTCGAAGCACCATGTCACCGTCTGGAATTCTGTTCCGGCGCAGATGCAGCTTCTGCTGGACCATGTCGGCGATCGGGAAGCGCTGCCGACGCTGCGGCAGATCATGTTGTCGGGCGACTGGATTCCGGTGTCCCAGCCCAAGCAAATCGCATCGTTGGCGCCGGGGGCTTCGATGCTCAGCCTCGGTGGTGCGACCGAAGCAGCGATCTGGTCGATCTGCTATCCGCTTGACGCACGCCGATATGCGCGCAGCGTCCCGTACGGGACCGCGATGCGGAACCAAAGCGTCCATGTCCTGACCCACCGTGGTGAGCCGGCGGCAACGTGGCAGGTCGGTGAGATACACATCGGCGGAGTGGGTCTCGCGCAGGGCTATCTCGGTGACCCGACGCGCACCGCGGCGGCGTTCATCGAGCATCCGGTCAGTGGTGAGCGGCTCTACCGCACCGGTGATTACGGTCGGCTCACCGACGAAGGTGTGATCGAGTTGCTCGGCCGCCGAGACAACCAGGTCAAGATTCGCGGTCACCGAATCGAATTGGCAGAAGTGGATTCGGCACTGTGCGGCCTACCCGGTGTGCAGACCGCGATGAGCACCGTCATCGGCCAGGCACCTCACGATCGGGTCATCGCGGCCGCGGTGGTCCCCGCTGCCGCGGGCGACGACGAGGAATTCGAACGCCGTTGCAGCGCAGCGGCGGTCCGCCGCGCTATCGAAGACGCACATCGACACCAGACCAACGATCTTGATGTAGGGAAACTGCTCCGATTCGCCTCCGCCGCGCGCGCGGCCGCGCTCGACAGCATGTGCGCGGCGCTGGGCGCCGCGGCGCACCCGGGCGAACGGATCACCGTCGACGAACTGGCTTGCCGGCTGTCGCTGCCGGACCGGTTATACCGCCTGTTGCGCCGCTGGCTTGACGTGCTCGTCGACGAGGGCCGGGTGACGATGCATCCAGGGGCGAGCCTGGAATTGACCGAACACCATGAACTTTCGGACTGCGTCGCACAGTGGCAGCAGGTGCGTGAGTTGGGCGCGACCGTCGACTACGGCGACGACTTGTTGGCGTACGTGGGTGAATGCATCCAAAACCTGCCGGGCCTGCTGGCAGGCACCGTCGATCCGCTCGGGCTGTTCTTCCCGGAGGGAACCGCGGACATTGCGACGGCCGCCTACCGCGACAATCTGCTCAGCAGATACACCAACCACCTGGTGGTATCCGGCGTCGCCGCACGTGCCATCCGGGCAACTCCACGGGGACCGCTGCGGGTCTTGGAGGTCGGGGCTGGCGTCGGTGGCACCAGCGCGGGCCTAATCGCCGCGCTTGCCCCCTACGAGGCGCACTACACGTTCACCGACGTTTCGAACTTCTTCCTCGCCCAGGCCCGCCAGATGTTCGCCGACCACGACTTCATCGACTACCGGATATTCGACGTCAATCGGCCGCCCGCGGAGCAGGGCTTTTCCCCATGCTCGTTCGACGTCGTCGTCTGCGCCAATGTGCTGCACAACGCGGTCAACATCGATGACACGCTCGCCGTGCTGGACCGATTACTGGCGCCCGGTGGATCGCTGGTCTTCATCGACGCCACCGCGGTCAACCACCCGTTGATGATCTCGATGGAATTCAAAGAGGGCCTGCACGGTTTCACCGACGCGCGTGCGCGGACGAACTCGGCATTTCTCACCTATGCGCAATGGCATAGCGCACTCGGGCGATCACCGTTCGGCGAGGTGCAAAGTTTCCCGCCGCCCGATCATCAGTTGGGGCGGCTCGGCCAGCACGTGTTCTGGTGCGATTCCGCATCCACCGCGCATTCGCTGCGGCCCGCGGAGCTAATCGAGCGAGCCCGGCAGGTGTTGCCGAGTTACATGGTTCCACAACAGCTCATCTGCCTGCCGGCGCTGCCGCTGACGGCCAACGGCAAGATCGATCGGACCGCGGTGACAGCCGAACTCGAGTCGCTTCGCTCCGCGGCCCGTGTCGGCGGCCGTGACGCTAATGGGCAGTCCGGCAGCCAGGACGCGACGCAGTCCCGCATCGCCGCGATATGGGCTTCGGTGCTCGGGCTGGAGTCAAGCCAATCGTTGTCGCCAACATCGGACTTCTTCGCCTTGGGTGGCGACTCCCTATTGATGGCCCAGGCGATCGGCCGGATTCGCCGCGAGATCGCCGAAGCCTCCTGGCTGGCCTGGGACGACCTGCTTCGCGCGATGGTCTCCAATCCCACGCTGGCCGCAGCCGCCGAGGCGGTGCAGCGACCCGCGACGGAGTCTCGGCCGAGCCTGTCCGGCCGCGACGCTGCCGCGGTCAGTTCGCCGCTGGTGTACCTCGGTACGGGCCAGGGCTTTACCTCGGCGACCGAGATCGCGGTATGTGTGCACGACGGAAGCGGGGGACTGGCTCCCTATGACCAGTTAGTCCCTCACCTGCGGGCGGCGGGAGACCGGGTGCCCGAATTGTATGGACTGCGCAGGGTTCCTGGAGATGGCTACTCCCAGATCGCGTCGGCGGAGCTGTTCACCACATTGGCGGCACGCTACAGCGCCCCGATCATCGCCCTGGCTCCCACCAAGGTTCATTTGCTCGGTTACTGCATGGGCGGTTTGCTGGCAGCCGAGATCGCGAAGTGTCTGGAAGAGGCCGGCATCGACGTCGGCACCGTGACCGTGGTCAGCTCCTACCGGGTCCCGACGGACGTCGAAGACGACGACGTTCTCGACTACTGCTTCGCCCAGATCATGCGTGTATCACCCAGCGCCCTCGGGATGCAGGTCGACGACGATGCGGTCCGCGGCGCGTTCACGCGCGCCAGGGCGCGCTATTCGGACGTCATACCGGCCGGCGCCCTGCGCAGCGCCGCCGAACCCGTGCTCGCGGCCGGCCTCGAGCGGAGCGCGGAAGCCGGGGAGCCACGGCTGAAGCTGTTGGCGGAATCGGGCGTTCTGGGCGAGTCGTGGGATGTCGAATCGCTCACCGAGCTGCGGTCGATCTTCGTGCACAGCCTGCGGGCGGTGGTGCACGGGGCGGCCGAGCCGTTCCTGGGCGACATCCACTTCCTCCGGCAACGAGGCGACATCCATTTCCTGCCGACGCTCCAGGAAGACATGACCGCGTTCTGGGCGGACTACTGCCTGGGCGAGCTGACGATCAGCAACATCGACGGCAACCACTTCAACTGTCTGACCGGCGACAACGCACAATCCGTCGCGAAGCTGCTGGTGGACTCCTGGACCAGGGACACGTAGGGGCCACGTGAACGACGTGAAGTATGTGTTGCTGTTCGGCGGCACGGGAGCGGTCGGGAGAGGTTGCCTCGACGTTCTGACGCGACGCGGCGACGTGTCGCTTGTGATCGCCGGCCGTGACGAGGCACGGCTGCGCGAGGTGGCCTCGGCGATCCAGGCCGATGTCGAGATAGCGCGGCTCGACGTTGCCGATGTGGCAGCCGTTACCGCCGTGGTCACGCGCTGCGACGTCGTGATCAACTGCGCTGGACCGTCACAACGGCTCAGCGCGCAGGTCGCCGGCGCCGCCATCGCCGCCGGGGTGCCCTACGTCGACCCGGGCGGTGACCAGGCGCTGCTCGACCGGCTCGCGGCGGCGGCGCCCGCCGTTCCCGTCGTGCTGCAAGCAGGTGTGCAGCCCGGCCTCTCGGGATTGCTGCTGCGTGTGCTTGCATTGCGCCGAAAAGACAAGATCGACGGCGTCACCGCATGGTGTGGCGGACTGCAGCGTCTGACGCCGGCGTCGGTGCTCGAATATGTCGCCAGCCTGCACGACCCACACAGCCACCCGGGTGCTGCGCTGCGCGACGGGGTGATCCGGCGTGTCAGCCACGATGAGCACAAACCAGCGCCGACACAGTACTTTCCCGACTCGGTCAGGGTGCACCCACACCTCGATGCCGAGACCGTCGTGGTAGCGGCGCATCTCGGCATTGGCAATGTCTGGTGGATGAACGTGTTCGACGGTGTACACACCATGCGAGCGATGCAGCTGCTGGCCCTCGACGACGAACGGCCGCGCAGCCAGGCCGACCTGGGCTCTGTGCTGGCGGCGGCCAAACTGGACCTGTTCGGCCGCCGACCGTACTTCGCGATCGTCGGTACCGCCTACGGCGGCGTCGGCTCCACGACCGTTGCGTTTACCTGTTCGGACAGCTACCGCATCACCGGGGCGTTGGCGGCGTTCGCAGCCCAACACGTTGCGGACATGCCGGCGGAAGCCCACCCGTTCTGGCGCATCGACGAGCCGGGGCGGGCGCTGGAGTTTGTGACCGAAGCCGTGCCCGAGACCGAGGTATCGTTCGTCGATGACTCGGAAGCCGTCGACGCTCGGCTCCCGATGATCGAGGAAGGCTCGCTGTGACCGCGCGTCGGCGCCCGCGGGCAGTTGTCGTTGGAGCGACATTCGGTGCGGTCTACGCCGAGGCCTTGGCGGCATCGCATTCACCGGTCGAGTTGGTCGGATTGGTCTCCACCGGGTCAGTGGCGTCGGCGGAGCTGGCGAACCGCCTCGGTGTCCCGCTGTATACCAGTCTGGACAGCCTCTCGCGTGTCGACGTCGCATTTGTGGTGGTGCGCTCGGGCGTGGTGGGCGGAGAAGGTACCCAGATCTGCGAGCAGTTGCTCGCGCGGGGCATCCACGTGATGCAGGAGCAACCCGTGCATGCCGACGAGATTCTGTCCTTGCTGCGTGTCGCGAAGGCGAATGCGGCGCTCTACGCTGTCAACGACTTCTACAGCCGCATCGCCTCAATGCGTCAATTCATCTGCGCTGCCAGGGCTCTCGACAAGATAGCGCGGATTCGCTATGTCCACGCCCGTTCGTCGATCCATGTCGCCTACCCCTTGTTCACCATTCTCAGTGCCGTCGTCGGCCCGCTGACACCGGCGCGGATCATGGTGCCCGTGCGCGCGGATAGCGCGCAGAGCACCGCGAGCTCGTTCGTCGCCGGTCGCATTGTCCTCGGTGACGTGACCGTAGACCTGCTGGTACAAAATGAACTGTGCGCCAACGACCCCGACAACTACGCGCGGCTGATGCACACCATCACCGCCGGATCCGATGCCGGAGAATTGGTCCTCGCCCACACCCACGGGTCGACACGGTGGCATCGGCGTCCTCGAGCGGAGGCGGGGGCGACAGATGTGCCGATCGCCGAACGTGTCGGCATCGACTTCGAACCGACCACAGCGCGGGTGCGAAACGAGCTGTGGCCGGACGCGGTTCGGCTGGCAGCATCTGATTTCGTTGAGTCGATCGACCGTTCCCGCACCGTGATCTCGCAGAGGTTCGTTCGTGCGACCCGGTTGTGGTCGGACTTCACCTCAGCAATGGGGCCGGCGACGTTAATTGACCCGGAACCGCCAATATCGGTCTCGGCTTCGGAATTGGTTGCCCGATGACTCCCCGCGTCCTGGCGTTGTCGCGATCGACGCAGCGCAACGACGCCATCGTCGTATTTCCGCACGCGGGCGGCAGTCCCCGCTTCTACACCTCATGGTGTCGGGAACTCCCGGCGGGGGTTGACCTGTACGGCGTCACCTACCCGGGGCGGGACATGCTGCTCGACGAACCCCCACCGGAAACGTTGGTTGACCTGGCATCGGATTGCGCCACCGAGTTGGAGCCGATCATCCAAGCTTTGGGTTCGGTCGTGATGTTCGGCCATTCAATGGGCGCTTACGTCGCCTTCGAGGCAACTCGATCGCTGGAGCGGTCAGGAATCCCGGTGACCGCATTGGTCGCGTCTGGAGCGGAGGCACCGCACTTCGGCACCGAGCAAGCCTGGCATCGCGCTTGTGACGATGACCTGCTTCGGCACACGGGCGAACTGGACGTCCGCGGCCGGGAGGTGCTTGCGGTGCCCGAGCTGCGACGGATGTTTTTGCCCACCATCAGGGACGACTATCGACTGGTCGAAAACTACCGGGCTGAGCCGGACCCGCAACTGTCGTGCCCTATGCACATCATGTACGGCGAATCGGATCCTGAAGTGGCGGCGTCGCGTTCGGCGGCATGGGCCGCCTATACACGAGCCGACTGGCATGCGCGGCCTTTTCCCGGCGACCATTTCTATCTTGCCGCCCACACAGCCCAGATCGTCGCTTACATATCCGACATCCTCAATCGCCCCTCGGCCACTGTCCGGTGCGGTCGGCCTTGACCATCACAAGGCACGTTCTCTCACGATCCGCGCCAGATCGATGCCGTGAATCCGGCGCACAACAGGTATCTGAGCCAACGCGGCAGCAAGGAGAATGACGCATGCCACCACGACGGGTGTCGTCGCCTGCATCTCGAGTCGCACATGATAGCCGCGACTGACATAGGTAGACAGCAGACGATCCGCGAGCAGTACACCGCCCACCACACCGAATGGAACCGCGACAAGGGCGAGGCTGAAGTTTTCGGTGGCGATCAATCGGGAAAGCATGCCGGCACCCATGCCCTCGGCATGCAGTGCGCCAAGCTCGCCGAGCCGTTCGGATATGTTGGCAGACATCGCGTTGTACAACATGGCGGCCGCCATGACGGCGGCGAAGACAAGCATGATGTTGACCAGGGTGCCGTAGAGGCTGAAAGCGTGCCGCATGGTCGACGCCAGCGATGTCGTCGACCGGTACGCCACCACTCCCGGTATCGCTGCTATCCGGTCGCCGGCAGCGCGCCCGTCGGTCACGGGTCTCAGCTTGACCAGCACACCATTGACCGGCAGCGAATCCGCTTGTGCTCGCGCGCGGTTCAGCGAGATGTACACCACCGGCGAGAACGGTTCGTCGACGAACCCCGCCACCCGCTGGGTGAGTCGGAGCCCTGACTGTGGCATCGCAATATCGATGCGGTCCCCCAATGACACAGACAGCATGTCGCGCAGGCCTACCCCGAGAAGGACCCCATCGTCCGGCAGTCGGTCAGCTCCCGATTGTGCTGGGAACGTGTGCATTTGGGTCTGCGGTGCCAGCCCGATCAGCATCGTTTGGTATCGGTGCGCGCCAGAGGAAACAGTGACGCCGTAGGAGCTGAAGGCTTCGGCCGCGGTGATGTCGTGGTCCGCGCGCAGCGTGCCCAGGACCGCGTCGGTCGAGCCGGACACCACGACTTCCCCATCTTGGCGCTCGATCTGCCCGAACTGGCGATTAACCATGCCGGGAACTGTGTCGCGCATGCCGGCGAACACCATCACCAAGATGACTGACACCGCCACCCCGACCGCCGTGAACGCTGCTCGCCGACGGTTCCGGAGAATGGCCCGCAGCATCATCCGCCACCGTGCCGGGATGCGATCGAGCACCGGCACCAGGCGTTCCATGATGCTGCGATGGCCCCGGTCCATGGGCGGGGCCACGCGCATGGCTTCCGCGGGCTGCATCCTGGCTGCGGCATGGGCCGGTGCCACCGCGGCCAGCAGTGCGACAGTAACGGCGGCGACGGCAGCGAGCAGGTAGGTAAGAGGATGCATCGATGTGAGGTGCATCGGCAGCGCGATGGCCTCCGTGTACTTGGCCGTGATCCACTGTCCCAGTAGATATCCGCCGAATAACCCCGGCAGTATTCCCCCCGCAGCACAGGCAAGGCCGTATCCCAGGTAATGTCTGCGCACTGCGCCCGGTGAGAGTCCGTTGGCTACCAGCGTTCCGATGATGGCCCGCTGAGCTGCGACAATCCGTGAGAGCAGCACATAGGTGCCGAGTACGACAGCCGCAAGGAAGAGGAACGGCAAGATCCGGGCGAGGCTGCCGAACTGGACGACGTCGTCCCGCAGGGTGAAGTACGACGCCTGCTGCTCGCGGGGAACGAACTGCAGCCGGGCTTTTCGCGCAAGCTCGCCGACGGCAGCGATCAGGGCATCTGCCGCGGAGCGGTCACGCGCGTAGACGGCGATCTGCTCGACGGGGTCCGACAGCGCACGCTGGAGTTCGTCGTCGGGCAGGAACACCACCCCGAAGTCCTCAGGGCTGGTAAGGATTTCCTGGCCGGAGCGTGCAGGCCAAAGGTACTCGGTAGATAAAGCTGAGCCCGCGACCGTAAAGGGTTGCCAGCCATGCCGTCCCAACAATTCGACGGTATCTCCGGGATGAAGGTGGTAGTAGTCGGCGATGTGCTGCTCGATTACCAGCTGCCCGAAGTGAGGCAGTGCGCCCGTCCGCATGTCAAGCAACGACACACTCGGCTGCCGGGAATCGGGCACGCCGACAGCGCGGCCGTAAAGAGCGTGTTGATTCACCCGTATGCCAACGTCAGCTTGATGGCGGACATCGACCAGCGGCCTACCAGGCATGTTGGCGACGGTGTCGCCCAGCCCGGCTGCACCGGGCCCGGACAAGATCGCGTCCGGCAGCCGCTGGGCGGCGTAGGCCCGGTCAAAGGATTGATCGAGATTTCGGTAGCCATCGGTGGCGGCGACGAATACGGCTACGCCTATGGCCATGACTGCAGCGATCGCCGCGAAGCGCCACCGTTCCCGCCACACGTCGCGACGTACTTTGCGACGCAGTGCGCGGCTCACCAGTCCAACTCCGATGCGTCCACGGGATTTTTGATCATCTCCGTCTTGCTGATCGCGCCCGAATGTAGCCACAGGACCCGATCCGCCATGCGGGCGATCTCGGAGTTATGGGTTACCACAATGACCGTCTGCTGACCGTTTCGAGCCAAGTCGCTTAACGCGGCCAAGACCTGTCGGCCGGTGACCAAATCGAGGCTTCCGGTCGGTTCATCGCATAGCAAGAGGGGGGGCCGCTTGACGATCGCTCGGGCAATCGCCACTCGCTGTTGCTGGCCCCCTGAAAGTTGTGCCGGGAAGCGGTCTGCGACCTCACCGACACCCACTCGTTCCAATGCGGCACGACTGCGTGATCGCGCGTCGGGTCCGGTCAGCTCTGCAAGGAGTTCGACATTCTCGCGCGCCGTCAATGTCGGCACAAGGTTAAAGAATTGGAAGACGAAACCGACGTGTTCGCGGCGATATCGCGTACGCAGTTTGCGGCTGAGCTTTCCGATATTCTGGCCGTTGACCTCAATCACTCCATCGGATGGCTGATCGATTCCGCCGATAACGTTAAGCAGCGTCGTCTTTCCCGATCCTGAAGGGCCAAGTAGTACCACAAATTCGCCGGCTCGGACCTCCAAGTTCACCTCATGCAGAGCGACCACGCGGGTGGGCTCGGCACCGTAGGTTTTGCCAACTTTGATTAATCGGAATGCGAACGATTCGCCGTCGCGAGACCTTTGCGCCGAGCCTGCATCGCCGACATCTGACTCTGCGCTCATGTCCTCACTATTTCATCTCCAGCGGTGTGTGTTTACGCCTGCTCAACCACCGACGCCCTCGTTCGGGAAAGGTGAACGTAGATTGTGGGCGGAGCTGCTGCTTCTCCACGGACTGCCTCTTGTTGTGGCTGCTGGACCTCGACATCGTCTCCGACGGGAACATTTCGTCGGTATTGCGCGACTATAGAGTTGTGGATTGCGAGGTGGCCCGCGAAGCGCTGTCGGCCCGACTCGACGGCGAGCGAGAGCCCGTGCCCTCGGCGCGAGTCGATGAGCACCTTGGTGAGTGTGCCGCTTGCCGCGATTGGTTTGACCAGGTGGCCAGCGAAGCTCACAGCCTGCGCCGGCTGGTCCAGTCCCGGCCGGTTATCGCACCTCTTGCTCCCTTAGAGATTGGGCGGGTGTCGCCGCGCCGACGTTCTTGGATGACCTGGCAGCGTTGGGCGTTGCTCTGCGTGGGCATTGCGCAGATTGTGTTGGCAACTGTGCAGGGAGTCGGGCTGAACGTCGGGTTGACACACGACCACGGAATGAGTTCGGGCGGCCATCTGCTCAACGAGTCCACGTCGTGGTCGATTGCACTCGGTGTGGCGATGGTGGTCGCGGCGCTACGGCCGGGTGCCGCTGCCGGCCTCGCGGGTGTTCTGACGGTGTTCGTCGGCGTCCTGACAGTCTACGTCGTCGTGGATGCGCTGTCCGGTGCGGTCACGACCGCACGGATGCTCACGCATCTGCCGGTGGTGATCGGCGCGGTCCTGGCGATCATCGTGTGGCGAAGCAGTTCGGCTCCCCGACCGACGCCGGATGGGGTCGCGGCCGAGTCCGATATCGTGTTACCCCAAAACGCATCCCGTGGGCGACGACGCGGTCATTTGTGGCCCACCGACGGGTCGGCGGCCTAGCGCTACAGCATCACTGCGAACATGATGGCCATGCCTGCCGCCATCATCGCCTGGCGCACCGACCCAAGGAAGCAGTGCCACGGCTGTGTTGGTTCTGCTTTCCGCAGAGCCAAGTATCGATAGAGCCACCAGAGGGCAGCGATCGCGAAACCTATTGTGCAGAGCCAGTTGATCGGGTCGATCCACGCCGGGTAACCGCCGCCCGACGTCGAAGTGTCCATACCGGACATGTCCATGCCCGGCATGCTCGTGTGTGGCGACGTCGTACCGCATGCGTCGTGCGCATCGCCGCCCTGACCGGGGAGAAGATTGCCGTTCATCACTGCGTACATCCATGACATCGCCAACATCATCAGTGCGTGATAGCCGTTGACGACGCGGTGGCCGACGCCAGTGACTCCGGCGGCCACGAACCAGAGTGCGGCAAGCAGAAAGAACACCAGAGGACCGGTGGTGGGTAACGTCGCGCCCCAGGGCCACGCCATCACCACCATCGCGACCGACATGATGAAGTGCAGCAAGGGGCCGACAACCCGTGTCCACGTCCGGGGGCCGGTGGCGATTGCGAATAGGCATTCGGCGGCGCTGAGAACGAACAGCGCTGTGACGATCCAGCGCAGGAAGATGTCCTGGATCACCGTGGACGCCCAAGCGAGGCCTGCAACCGCGCACGGACCTCGTCGTTGGGATCAGCGGCGGCGTCGGGACCGACAGGTTCTTCCGACGGGGTGTGGTTCACGAACTTCGGCGGCTTTCTGTCGGCTGGCAGGAGATGAACGGGGCGCTTCGTGTGCAATGGTCGGCAGCGGCTGAGGAAAAGTTCCCGGGCCGGTTGCCTACGACGGCCAGTCGTAGACTGCTAGGTATCGCATCAATTCGGTGGAAGGTCGCGACGACGGTGCAGTCGAGCCAGACACGTCCGTCGGAGCCGGCGACGCGAGGTTGGCCGCTTCTGTTGTTGGCAGCCGGGTGTGTCTCGGCGTTGGCGGGTCTGGTCTGCTACGCGCTGGCCTCGGGGGAGCGCGTCTACACCAGCACCGGCGACTCGTATCCGGGAGCCGTGACCTCGGTCGCCGAGCCGGTGGGCTACTTCATCGCAGCGCTGGCCGGTGGAGTCTGCTTCGGCGGCCTGCTCTACGTCGTCGTCGTTGCCTGCCCCGACGCACACGGCGTGATCGACGAACGAGCCTTCCGGGCACATTTGCTAGTCGAGCGGTCCTCGGTGCTGTGGGCGCTCACCGCGGCGGCCATGGTGGTGGTTCAGGCTGCCAGCAACGCGGGTACATCGGTGACCCGGCTGCTGGGCAGCGCGGCCATAGGCGACGCCGTCCTTGCTTCCGAGATGTCACGCGCATGGATCGCCGTCACCCTCGCCGCCATCGTTGTGGCGGTCTGCGTTCGGCTGTCCGTACGTTGGGTGACTCACTTCGTGCTGCTGTTACCTGCGCTGATCGGGGTCGTCGCCCTGCCGGTCAGCGGCAATGCGGGACAAGGGCCCGATCATGACTACGCGACGAGTGCGGCCCTTGTGTTCGCCGTCGCGCTCGCGGCGCTCACGGGCATCAAGACGGCCGCTGCGATCAGTCCGCCCGCCACCGAACTCAAGCGCCGAGTGCTGGTCCTCGAAACAGTCTGCGGGGCAGTCATTCTCGGCTACGGCGCCGTACTGCTGTCGCTTTTGGCGGGTCCCGGGGACCTGGCCGGAACTGCGTACGGGCGTGCGGGCGCCGCCGCTGCAGCCCTGCTGATTCTTGTGTGGCTGACCGATCTCGGGTCGCTGGCGTCCTCGCGACGCCGCACGCTACCCGCAGCTAGGGCCCGCGAAGCGGTCGGCGCGCTGGCGATGATCGCAGTGGTTGCGCTGACCTCGTCGATGGCAACGCAGACCGCGCCACGGCTGCTCACGCACCGGTTCACGACGTGGGATATCTTCCTCGGCTATACGTTGCCGGATCCACCGAGCGTGCTGAGGATCCTGACCACGTGGCGGTTCGACACGTTCATCGGCATCGGCGCCCTGACTTTGGCGGTGGGCTACGCGCTCGGATTCCTCCGCCTGCGCCGGCGTGGCGACAGCTGGCCCCTCGGGCGCCTCGTCGCATGGATGGCAGGGTGCCTGATGTTGGTGTTCACCAGCAGTTCCGGTGTGAAGGCCTACGGGTCGGCGATGTTCAGCGTTCACATGGCCGACCACATGGTCCTGAATATGTTCATCCCGGTGTTGCTCGTGTTGGGGGGGCCGGTGACGCTGGCATTGCGGACGTTGACGCCGGCCGGGGACGGTCAACCTCCGGGTCCGCGAGAATGGCTGCTATGGCTGGTGCACTCGAAGGTGACTGCGTTCCTCGCACACCCCGTCACCGCTTTCGTCCTGTTTGTGGCCTCGCTGTACATCGTGTACTTCACTCCGCTCTTCGACACCCTGGTTCGCTATCACTGGGGCCACGAGCTGATGAGCTTGCACTTCGTGCTGGTCGGCTACCTGTTCTTCTGGGGCATTATCGGTATCGACCCCGGGCCACGCAGACTGCCGTTCCTGGGTCGGCTCGGGCTGCTGTTCGCGGTGATGCCCTTCCATGCGTTTTTCGGCATCGCGACCATGACGATGACATCGGTCATCGGTGGCCAGTTCTACCGGTACGTCGGCCTGCCGTGGCTGTCCAGCCTGCAGAGTGACCAGCATCTCGGCGGAGCGATCGCCTGGAGCACCAGCGAACTGCCAGTGGTTTTGGTGGTCGTTGCGCTTGTGGCGCAGTGGGCGCGTGAGGATCGTCGAGCCGCGTCTCGATCGGATCGCCATGCCGATTCCGGCTATGTCGACGATGAATTCGACGCCTACAACGCCATGCTGCGCGAGCTATCGCGCAATCGACCGTCGTAGGGCGCCCGCTGCCCGCATTCGTGTTCAAATAAGGGCTCTAGTCAAAAGTTGCTTGAGAAGCGGGAACACCGGTTCGCCCCGAAGCACTGTCAGCGATTTGCCCTGACCGCGCATTTGTCCCTGACCCGGCGCACGGACCTAACGGGATCACCCTGAGTTCGATCCGACCGACACTGTAGCCCCTAACTGCCGCTTTTCGCGGTGTAGGACCAACACGTCTGTCTACGCGCGGGAACCACGGCGACGTCTGAGCCGACAACCTAGTGTCCCGCACCGTTAATTCGTTTCATTAACCGTCCGATTGCTTCGAGGATCTGTTCGGCGGTCTTGGTCCACACGAACGGTTTTGGGTTCTCGTTCCAACTGTCGACCCAGGTACGGATGTCCTTCTCGAGCGCTTGGACGCTGCGGTAGTCGCCCCGCTCGATAAGTTGGCGGGTGAGTTCGGCGAACCAGCGTTCGACTTGGTTGATCCAGCTGGAATAGGTGGGGGTGTAGTGCATGTGGAAGCGGGGGTGGTTGTCTAGCCAGGCCTGCACGGTGGGTGTCTTGTGGGTGCCGTAGTTGTCGCAGACCAGGTGGATGTCGAGGTGGGCGGGGACCTCGGCGTCGATCTTGGCGAGGAACTTGCGGAACTCGATCGCGCGGTGACGACGACGCAGCGCGGAGATCACGGTGCCGTCGCTGGTGTTGAAGGCGGCGAACAAGCTGGTAGTGCCGTGCCGCACGTAGTCGTGGGTGCGTTTTTCGGGCATGCCCGGCATCATCGGGAACGCGGGCTGGCTGCGCGCCAGGGCCTGGATCTGGGACTTCTCGTCCACGCACAGCACCACCGCGGACTCGGGCGGGTCCACATACAGCCCGACGATGTCATAAATCTTCTCCACGAACAGTGGGTCGTTGGACAGCTTGAACTCGTCGGCTCGATGCGGCCGCAGATCGAATGCCTTCCAGATCCGCCCAATGGTGGACTTGGACAGACCGCTGCGTTCGGCCATCGATGTGCGCGACCAGTGCGTGGCATTCTTCGGGGTCGATTCCAGGGTGGCGACCACGACGTCTTCGACCTGGTCGGCGGTGATCGAGGCCGGCCGCCCGGGCCGCGGGTCATCGACCAGCCCGTCCAGGCGTGCCTCGACGAACCGGCGCCGCCACTTGCCGACCGTGGGCTGCGACACTTGCTCGCGCGCCGCGACCTGCTTGTTGGTCAGGCCCTCGGCGCAGCCCAGCACGATCCGTGACCGCAATGCCAGCGCCTGCGAGGACTTGCGCCGCCGCGCCCACCGCGTCAGCGTCTTGCGCTCCTCCTCGGTCAACACCAGTTCGGCCTTCGGTCGTCCACCCGCCATACGTGAATCATCCCACGCACCAACGTGATTCGTGCTGGAACCGCGCCGAATCCCGACCATTACAGTTATGTGACGAATTTCTGATGCAGAACGCTAGCCACGCCGTTTCAAATCCCGCCGACTAAACTGCCGACAATGACACCGGTAGCGACGGCGGTAACCGATCATGTGCACTTGGTGCAAGGCTACGCAGCGAACTGGCTGATTATCACCGGCGGCGACGGCGTCACGCTGATCGACGCCGGGCTTCCCGGCGATCGCGACGACGTGCTGGCCTCGCTATCCGACCTCGGGTTCGGCGTCGACGACGTGCGCGGGATCGTGCTGACCCATGCCCACGTGGACCATCTCGGCTCGGCGATCTGGTTCGCGAAAACTCAAGGCACACCGGTTTATTGCCACCGCGATGAGGTCGGACACGCCAAGCGCGAGTACCTGCAGCAGGCGTCGCCGTTGGACATCGCAGCCAACCTCTGGCGCCCCAGCTGGGTGACCTGGACCGCCCACCTGGTGCGCAACGGCGGGTTGAGCCGCGAGGGCATTCCGACCGCGCAGGCCCTCACTGCCGATGTTGCTGCAATGCTGCCGGGCCAGCCCAAACCTATTCCCACGCCCGGCCATACGAGCGGGCACTGCTCCTACATCGTCGATGGCGTGCTCGCCAGCGGTGATGCCCTTATCACCGGGTTTCCCACGTGCCGTCGGAAAGGCCCGCAGTTTTTGCCGACGCTGTTCAGCCACAACCAGGCCGGCTGTGAACGCAGCCTGGCAGTGCTGGCGCCACTGGAGACGGAGGTCCTCGCACCCGGCCACGGGCCGCTGTGGCGTGGCCCGATCCGCGACGCGGTGGCAGAAGCATTGCGATCGACCGGCGCCGCGCGGTCCGATCCCTAATGCGTCGGAGCGAACTTTGATCCGGCCGGACCCGGCAACACCCAATCGTCGTTGTCCATCACCGTATTCAAGGAGCGTTGTTCGGGTGCGGTCGTCGGCGCGAAGGCCCGTCAGGCAGCGACATCCGACAAGAATCCGACCAAGTACGACGGGTGCCGCCCGTGGCGTTGGCACGCACCGGCACTTCACGAACAACCAACCCCCACAAAGACTTTCCGTGAACGACCCCGGCTCGTTCGGATTGCACAGATGACTGCTGGCCGCTAGGTTATATGGGTGGCCGTAATCGTCGAGGGCTCGCCGTATCTGGTGCGGCGCGGATGAGCACGCCCTCACGCATCCCGTCGGGCGGATTCCGTGAGCTCGGGCCTATCAACTGGGGGATCAGCAAGCTGGGCGCGCGTGCGATTAGGGCCCCGGAGATGCACCTACTCACCATCTTGGGCCAGAACAGGCGGCTGTTCTTGGCGTGGCTGCCATTCCAGGGTGCGTTGTTGATGTTTGGCAAGATGCCACGGCGGGACAGCGAGCTGGTCATCTTGCGGGTCGGGCACCTGCGGAACAGTGCGTACGAGCTTCAGCAGCATCGACGAATCGCCAAGCGCTTCGGCCTCGACCCGGCATTGCAGGACAGGATCTTCGAAGGGCCGCAGGCCGAGGGCCTCACCGAGCGGCAACGAGCATTACTGGCGGCCACAGACGAGCTCGTCACCACCCGCGACCTGTCGGCCGAGACCTATGCGGCGTTGTCCCGTTACCTCAGTCGTGCCCAGATCATCGAGTTCTGCATGCTGGCAGGCGAATACGACGCCTTGGCAGCCACGATGAACGTGGTGAAGATGCCGCTCGACTTCCCCGAGTAGGGGTGATTATCGGGCGGGCTCCGCGGGCAGGAATGGCACGAGCATCACGTTGTCGTGGCCGGCTCCGAAATGGATCGTCAGCGTGCCGGCGTACCGGTCGGCGGGACGATCGGTCGGGTCGTTGTGTAGGAACACGGTGGATTGGCCGGGGGCTTCACCGGGGCGGATGAAGTCGGTGGCGCCCACGGTCAGCCCGAGGCGGTAGCCGGCGGGAACGTGGATGCCGACAGGCCAAATCTCAACCTGCACGGGGTAGATCTCGTTGGGGAGTACTTGTTCTTTTCTGTCGTGCGGGTACCAGGGACGGTACGGCAGCGAGCGGCCGGGGTCGAGTGTGCGGTGTGACAGGCGTAACCAGCCATTGGTCAGGGGCTGCGCGGGTGCCACCGAGCCGTCGAAGGTGACTTCGGCTCCGTCGGGGTCGAACAGCCGGACGGTGAGGAACAGGTCCGCTTCGGCGGCCGTCGTCGATACGTGCAGGCGGGCGGCCAGCGGGCCGACGATATCGGTGTCCGTTTCGAATGGTGCGGTGGTGAAGTCGGCCGATCCGGTGAACCCGTCGAAGCTGACCGTGCCGGTCTGCGTCGGCGTAGCGGTGGGGCGCAGGGAGCGGTCGGCGGTGAGGTGCAGCTCTTGCCAGATTGTGTCGGACGGCGGCCAGCCGTCGGCGGTGCGCGGGGTGCTGGTGCCATCCGGGTTCGGGATATGCATCAGAACCCGCGGGGTGTCGGCGAAGCCATTGGTTTCGCCTTTGAGGAAGTGGTCGAAAAACCGCATCTGCATGGCTACGGAATTCGGCAGGCAGAACCATTCTTCGTGTCGACCGGGGTGGATTTCCAGCCATTTGGCCGCCGACGCCGCACCGGCGAACCCCTCGAAATTTCCGCGGGAGTGCAGGCCCTGGCCGAACCAGTTGGCCGCCGACAGCAGTGGCACTGTGATCTTGGTCAGGTCCGGTGTGCGGGCCGTGTACAACTCATCGTCGAATGGATGAGCGAGGAACTCCACCAACGGATCCGTGCGCCGCGCGGCCAGTTCCTGCTCGGTCAGCGTGTCGTCCCCGGTGGCAAGCTTTCCGGTCCACGGATTGACCGGCCCGGCGGTTCCCAGGCCGTGCTGATTGGACAGCACCTGCAGCGGATACCAGAACTGGTAGAAGACGTTGCTGGCGATGCCACCGTGGTGAGTCATATCGCGGTAGTAGTCGACAGCGCCTTCCCACGGGCAGATCGCGGCCAGACTCGGCGGCTGCAGCGCGGCGACCTGCCACTGGTTGATCGCATGGTAGGAGATCCCGCACAGCCCGACCTTGCCGGTGCACCACGGCTGGCCACCGGCCCACTCGATCGCCTGATAGTAGTCGAGGGCTTCCCGCTGGGCGAAGACGCTCAGATGGCCGGGAGAGGCACCGGCGCCACGCGAATCGACGCGCACCACCGCATAGCCGGCCGCCGTCCACAGCTGCGGGTCGACCGTTTCCCAGGTCAGGTAGGCGCAGTCAGAGGCTTCTGTGAGCTCGGGATGCTGGGCCACGAGGTTCGTCCATTTGTACGTGTACGGTTCGTCCTGGAATCGGCGGCCTTTGCCGTAGGGGCCCATCGCCATGATTACCGGCGCCGGCTCGTCGGTGTCGGACCGGAAGACGTCGGCCCGCAGCACGATGCCATCGTCCATCGTGATCGGGGCGTCGAACCAGATCCGCATGCCGTCGCGGACCTCGAACTCCTCGGTCAGCACCGATGTAGCGGTCAGGTCATCCGCGGATCTCACGGGGCGCTCCTTTTCATGCCTCTTGCTTTTTCATCCGGGCGCGGCCGTTTGTTTCCGGTCAAGATCCAGTGCGTTGCGCCCGACGCCTCTAGGCTGCCTGCGCCGTCCGATGTCCGATAGGGCATTTTGGCCCTGTTGCGGGTGTCGCGCTCGCGGTCTTCGGCACTGCAGATCTGTGCGAGCGGACTTGGCGCCCGGATGCGTCGAATTCGCCAGCCCGGCAGGCACATTGGCCACCTTGTGCCAGCACCATTGCTCGGTGGTCTTACGGAATGTTCGAGCCGGTAGGTGTGGCGTCGAACTGCAGGAAGTCACGCACGCCAATGCGGCGCATCAGTGCCGCCACCGGGGACGGCAACAGATTGAAACCGTCTTGGCTGACGTGTCGGGGGTTGGCGATGGTGTAGCGCTTTCCTGCCCGGGTCATCTGGCCATGGCTGGCGGCGAGGAGGTTCTGTGCCCATTGGGGGTTGTCGCTATAGGCGTACGCGACGATGTATCCGTTACCGGCGCGGTAGGCCTGAACGGGGGTTTCGTAGGCTCTCCCGCTCTGCCGCCCAGTGTGGTGCAGCAGCGCGAGCGGCGGCAGGTGCCCGGCCACCGGGCACAGGACAGGGTTGAGGCGGCGCGGGAGGACGCTGAGTGAGCGCGGAAGGGGCACGGCGATGTCCTTGAGTTTCGTGGGTGACGGTCGATTACCACCGGATTTACCACGCCGGGTGCGCTCTCGCATAGCGGGTGTGATGACTGGATAGCTCAACGCCCGGTGATGACCGCGCCCGCGGGTTTTTTCAACACTTCCGCCGGATCACCGGTGTCCTTGATCGAGGCGTGGCCGGATTCACGAGTCAAGAACGGCGTCGTCCCGCCGTAGCCGGACATCCGTACCTGGGTCGACAGTTGGAACGAGAACCCAAAACCGTTCGTGTGGACCAAGACCGCCGAACAGATCCTCGAAGCAATCGGACGGTTAATGAAACGAATTAACGGTGCGGGACACTAGATGGGCATCGACGGCATGCCGGTGAAGGAGAGCTGCGGTGAGCGATCAGCGATATCTCGTCAGGCACCAGCACACATTGCAAATGATCGAAAACCGGGTGCTCGAAGAAGTTTGGATTGCAAGAGTCTGGCGCGCCGTCGGTGGTGCGCTGGCAGTGGCGCTGGCGGGTGCAGCGTTGGCGTGGTGGCCCGAGGCGATGGGCCAGGAATCGCCGCACGGCGCCAACGTTGTCCCCACCGTCACTGTCGCGCTGGCTCTGGTGACGTCGACCGTCTCGGCGCTGGCGCTCCGGCTGCGGCGCTACCGTTGGTGTTGTGCCGCGGCGTACTGCTGCGGATTGGCCGCGGTGATCGGAATCGGCGCCTTCTGGTGGGTGCGGACCGGACACCTGGGGATTGGGCTCTCGTGGCTAGTGCTCGCCGACCTAGCGGCGGTGACGCTCACGCTAGGGTGGATCGCGGTGATCGTCACACCGGTCGAGCGTTCCCAGCCGGACATGCGCAGGCGGTTCGTCCGCCCGGGAAACTGACAATCGAAAGAGACTGTGTATCAGTCAAACCCGGCGGCTCCGCGGCGGTCCCGTCGGTTCAGGCGGGCACCTTATCCATTGGCTTGTCACAACACACTTCAGTGTGACCGCTTTCGGGGCAGCAGGGACACTCCTTCTCGTAGACGAGCGTGGACCCGCACTCGCTGCAGGCGTAGCGCTCTCCGGCCTGTCGTGCCATATTCATGTCCTTCCACGCAATTCGACTGAGCTTCCGCGAGCACGTCGCCCCAGCTGGGCGACCGCCCGTCCATTGTGCACCCGGTATGGGGTCCTTCGAAATGGGAGCAATCGTGAAGCGCGGCGACATCAAGGCCGGATTCGGAAGTCACCGCCAGCTGCCAACGTTGCCTGCACGCGATCAGGCTCCAGGATCCGGTCTGCCTCGACGTGGACGGACGAGGGTGCGCCGACCTGGAGTGTGACGTCGACATTGGTGACACCGTCCAGCGTGAGCAGGGCCTGCTTAACCGTTCCCACGCAGCCCGCGCAGCGCAGCCCATCGACAGAAAATGTCTGCCGCGTCATCCTCCAGTCCTCTCGTAGGTGGGCCGAAGCGGGGGAGCGGCGACCGGACCATGCGAGTCGAACGGAGCCGAGTGTGCCGCCGCATATAACGCCGTTGTTGATCGATCCGATGTCGACTCGTGCGGTAACCCAATGTCGCCGCGAACGGCCCCGAAGTTGCGCAACCGCAGGCTGTTTGAGACGACGAAGAACGACGAGAACGCCATAGCCGCACCGGCTACCAGCGGGTTGAGCAATCCGGCGGCCGCGATGGGGATGGCGGCGATGTTGTAGCCGAATGCCCAGACCATATTGATCCTGATCGTGCGCATCGTAGCGGCGGCCAAATCAAGCGCCAGGGGCACGACGTCGAGGTTGTCGCGGACCAGGATGATGTCGGCGGCGCCGATCGCGACGTCGGTGCCACGCCCGATGGCCATGCCCAGATCGGCGCACGCGAGTGCCGGCCCGTCATTGATGCCGTCACCGACCATGGCAACGACGCGCCCGCGGTCGCGCAGCTGCTCGATGACGTCGACCTTTCCTTCTGGCAAAACGTCGGCGATCACCTCGTCGATACCGACGCGGGCGGCCACCGCGGCCGCCGATGGCGGATTGTCACCGGTCAACAGCACAGTTCGAAAGCCACGACCGTGGAGCGCCGCCACGGCATCGGCCGCCGAGTCCTTCACCGCGTCGGCCACCGCGATGACCCCGCACGATTCACCGTCGACCTCGACGAACACCGCTGTCTCACCGCGCGATTCGGCGTGGCGCCGGGCCGCGACGATCGTCGGCGCGGCACACGAGGGGGCGATCCATGACGGTTTGCCGACCCGCACCGCCCGCCCGGCCACGGTGCCGCTGACTCCGCGACCGGGTACTGCACGGAAGTCAGCGACTGGTTCTCGCTGAGTCGTTGATGCGGTGATCGCGAGCGCGACCGCGTGCTCGGACGCCGCTTCCACCGTCGCAGCCAATTCGAGTACTTCGTCAGCATTCCAACCAGGCGCGGGCGCCACCGCGCTGACCGTCAACTGGCCCGACGTCAGGGTGCCGGTCTTGTCGAACACGACAGTGTCCACGGCGCGGGTGGCCTCCAACGAGTGGTGGCCTTTAAGGAATATTCCAAGTTGGGCACCGCGACCCGAGGCAACCATCATGGCAGTCGGGGTCGCCAATCCCAGCGCGCAGGGGCAGGCAATGACGAGCACGGCAAGTGCGGCCGAGTACGCCCGATCGGGTGCACCCCCGGCGACCAGCCACCCGGCGGCGGTCAGCGCTGCGACGGCGAACACACAGGGAACGAACACCGAGGCGATGCGATCGGCTAGTCGCTGCGCGTCGGCCTTCTGCGCCTGCGCCTGCTCGACCAGGCGGACCATGCCGGCGAACTGGGTGTCGGCCCCAACCGCCGCGGCCTCCACGATCAACCTGCCGTCGAGCACTGCCGTGCCACCAATGACCTTCGCGCCAGGATCCACCCGGACCGGCTTGGCTTCGCCGGTCATCGCGCTCATGTCTACCGCGGCCGACCCCTCGACGACGAGGCCGTCGGCGGCGATCGTCTGTCCGGGACGCACCACGAACCGGTGCTGCTCTTTGAGCTGGTCGGCCGGGATGACCATCTCCGACCCGTCGGGCTGCAAGACAGCGACATCCTTAGCGCTCAACGCTGCCAGCGCCCGCAACGCGCCGCCCGCCTTCGACTTGGCGCGGGCCTCGAAGAACCGCCCCGCCAGCACGAACACCGTGACACCCGCAGCGACCTCAAAGTAAATCGCGTCGCTTCCCAACAGCGCCTGCCAGATGCCCCTGCGCTCGGCGGAGTGGTGATGGCCAAAGACGGTGTAGAGCGACCAGATCGTGGCGGCGGTGATACCGACCGAGATCAGCGTCTCCATGGAAGCACCGCGGTGGCGTGCGTCGCGCAACGCGACTCGGTGGAACGGCCACGCCGCCCAGGTCACGACCGGGACGGCCAGCGCAGTCAGCACCCACCCCCAGCCGGTGAAGCGGGTGCTGGGCACGACAGCGAACATCACCGACAAGTCGGCCAAGGGCACGAAGAGCACGGCAGCGACCGCCAACCGGATCAGAAGATATCGCGCGCGATCAGCGTCGGGATCGCGATCGCCCTCACCGCCGGGTCTGCGCAGCTCGGCCT
This sequence comes from uncultured Actinomycetota bacterium, assembly GCA_963785625.1. Taxonomy (GTDB): domain Bacteria; phylum Actinomycetota; class Actinomycetes; order Mycobacteriales; family Mycobacteriaceae; genus Mycobacterium. The sequence continues at coordinate 605,284 of CAWAWC010000009.1, forward strand.
GATAACCCGCCCGGTGAACCGCCTCGCACAGCGCGGCGGCCTGCGTGTCCTCGCTGGCGTCGATAGTCGCCACTCGGGTGGCGAAATTCACGGACGCCCGAACGCCCGGAAGCTTGTTGAGCGTCGATTCGACCCGGTTGGCGCACGCAGCGCAGGACATCCCAGTGACCTCGAGTTGTACCCGCTGCGCACGCACCGGGTGCTCGTCAGTCGCCGCGGTTATCGCGGACATCGCGGCTCTCCACCTCCTGCGGACCTGTGCCCACGCAGACATAGTCGTCGCGGCCTAGCCAAGAGTTCCCGGCACTCATGGCCTACGCTCAGTATCCGTGGCGACAGGCGGCGACGATGACCAAATTACTCGCCTCGCCAAATCCGCCGGCCAGGGTGACCAGGCCGCGCTGTCGCAATTCATCCAGGCCACTCAGCGCGATGTGTGGCGGACGGTCGCTTATCTGGCCGATCCGGCCAGCGCCGACGACCTGACCCAGGAAACGTTTCTGCGGGCGATCGGTTCCCTGCCGCGCTTCACGGGACGATCGACCGCTCGGACGTGGCTGTTGTCGATTGCCCGTCGCGTAGTCGTCGACCAGATTCGCTACAACACGCGCAGGCCCCGCACCGCACACGTGGCCGACCTCGACGATGCACTTGGGCAGGGCCGTCGCGGCAGCCGGATCGAGAACATAGTGGAAATCCGTGTCCTGCTTGACGGACTGGACCCGAAACGCCGCGAAGCATTGGTCCTCACCCAGGTCCTGGGCCTCTCCTACGCCGAAGCAGCCAAGGTCTGCGGATGTCCCATCGGCACCATCCGCTCCCGGGTGGCGCGGGCCCGCGACGACCTACTGCGCGCGGCCAACGAGAGAGACCGCGCCGGATAGCCGACGAGGTGTTAGCCGCGAGCCGCCAACGTCTCAGGGATCTGCGGCACCCGGTCGACGGCGGTATGTCGACCGGGTTGGCGGTCGTCCTTGCCTAGCGAATGCGATGCGAGACTCTGACCAGTTAACAGCGCTGGCGGTCACCGTTTATTCACCGCCAATGACCGGGAACCGACCGGAATTGCCCGGTTCTCATCGGAGCTTCGAGATAGTCAATCCGGTTGTCGCATAATGGCAACGAGCAACAACTGGGACCATCAGGATCTAAGGTTTGCTAATCCGTTGGTCGCGGGTTCGAGCCCCGCCCGCCCCACCATAAGTCCGCTCCTCAGCGGTCGAGCAGCTCGCATGCGGAATCCCAGCGTGAAAGTTCGGTTACCAGGAATCACCCGCGGTCACCGGCACGTTCACGACCAGCGCTCCCGTTCCATTACGCCTCGAGTGTGATGCGCTGGGCGAGCAGTGACGATGCCGCCCGGTTGTCCGGACGAGGATCGAGGTCTCGGGCGCGCGCTGGTGCGGGCAGCGCGCGCAGGCCCGGTGATGAGAAGGGCTTGCTCGCGCTGCTGGACGGTGACCTCGCGGGCCCGGTGATCGTGCTCGGTGCGCCACACGACCAGGTTGAGCAGCACGCCCTGCAACTCGTCCACCAGCATGCGCTGCGTGCGATGGACGCCTGGCATCTGGCAGTCGCAGCCATCGTCGTCCGGCGCTGCTGGAGCCCGGCGAGCCGCGGGCGTTCGCCTCGCGCGACGAAGCACAACGCCAGGTCGCCGAAAAGTGGGTTCGTCCCGATCTGATCGGCTCAAATCCAGAGAAACGACGACCAAATCCGCCGGCGCCACTGAACCGTGCGCTGGCCAATCTGACCTTCGGACATCAGATTGCCGTGGGTATGAGTAACGCGATGTCGCTGTGCAAGTGCGCCAGACCGCTATCGAGAGTCGCCAACTGCCCTTTGCGGCTTCGCGCGAGCTGAGCAAGGTAGGCATCTGTTACCTGTCGGTGACCGACCACGCCGCCGACCTCTACATCGGCGAAAGAGACACTGTCGGGCCAGAACTCGTGGCGGTTCGCACCCTCGACTGCACTGATGACATCCCGCGCAGCTGCCGCGGTTTGCCCCGACCGCACCAGGAATCGAACAAGACTTCCTTGTGTGATTGGGCACGTCGCAAATCCTGTGGCGGATGCCGATAACCATTCCGCAGCGGCGTCATGATGCACATGCTCGGTGACGACCAGGGCGATGAGCACGTTCGCGTCGAGCAGCGCCGTCACTCCTCATCCTCCAAGGAGCGCACGTCCTCGGAGGTCACGACTGTCCCAACGGTCACCAGAGGCAGCCCCGTCCTGGGGTCTATGGAGATCGCGGCGGTGCTGCCGGCTCCCAGGCCGCGTCGAATGAGGTCGGCGACGGTTTCGCTCAGCGTGCGGTGGGTGTCCCGCGCAATCGCCAGCGCCTGTTTGTGCAGGTCGTTGGGGAGATCAATGGTGGTGCGCACGCCCAATCCTAGCATCACTGCATCATGATGCAGTGATGCATTAGCCTCGATCCACGGACGGACTGTGGTTTTGAGCGGGTGTTGATGTGAGGAAAGTGCCCTCTGAACTGGGATGATTGGTGTTCTGACGCAACAATCGGTCCAGTTCGGAAAGGCACTTCCGGTGCAAGTTTCGCATAGGTTCGCTGCGCAGTCAGCGGTCTTCGATGATGACCACCTCGTGTCGTGCGCCGGCCTGGTGCCGGTGATGACGTTGGCCGAGCAGACGGGGTTGGGGCGTCTGCTCGATGAGAAGGTGCGTATCGATGCGCCGCGGATCAAGTCGGGGTCGGCGAACCCGGCGCCCAAGCTGGCCACCGTGGTGGCGGCAATGGTTGCCGGCGCGGACTGCATCGACGACGTCGACGTAGTCCGCAGTGGCGGCATGACGACACTGTTCGACGGGGTGTACGCACCCTCCACGGTCGGAACATTGTTGCGGGAGTTCACCTTCGGCCACGCTCGACAACTCGAATCGGTGTTGGGCGAGCACCTGGTCGCATTGTGTGAGCGGGTCGAACTGCTGCCCGGAGCCGATAAGCGGGTGTTCATCGACATCGATTCGCTGCTGCGCCCGGTCTACGGACACGCCAAACAGGGCGCCTCCTACGGGCACACCAAGATCGCCGGCAAGCAAATCCTGCGCAAGGGACTCTCGCCGCTGGCCACCACGATCAGCACCCCGGGCTGCGCACCGGTGATCGCCGGGTTTCGACTCCGCGCCGGGCGCGCCAATTCGGGCAAGGGTGCGGGGCGGATGATCGCCCAGGCCATCAGCACCGCCCGCGCCATCAGCGCGGACACCACGATCCTGGTCCGCGGCGATTCGGCCTACGGCAACCGCACCGTGGTGGGCACGTGCACACGACACGGCGCACGGTTCTCGGTGGCGATGGCCCGCAATACCGCGATCGACAAGGCGATCGCCGCGATCGACGAGGCGGCATGGACACCGGTGTGCTACCCCGGTGCGGTCCGCGACCCCGACACCGGTGCCTGGATCTCCGATGCCGAGGTCGCCGAAATCGCCTACACCGCCTTCGCGTCCACCCCCGACCGCATCACCGCCCGACTCGTCGTGCGCCGGGTCAAGGACGCCCGCTACCCCGACACGCTGTTCCCGGTCTGGCGGTATCACCCGTTCTTCACCAACACCGACCTGCCGACCGCCCAGGCCGACATCACCCACCGCCAACACGCGATCATCGAAACCGTGTTCGCCGACCTGATCGACGGACCGCTGGCCCACCCACCCTCGGGACGGTTCGGTGCGAACTCCGCCTGGATCCCGTGCGCCGCGATCGCCCACAATCTGCTGCGCGCCGCCGGTGTGTTGGCCGGAGACCAGCACACCCGGGCACGGGGCTCGACGCTGCGGCGCCAGATCGTCACCGTCCCGGCCCGACTGGCCCGCCCACAACGCCGCCCGATCCTGCACCTACCCACCCACTGGCCATGGTCGCACCACTGGCTAGCGCTGTGGCACAACACCATCGGATACAGCCAACCACTAATCGCGACACCCTGACCACTCGCCGACAGGCCCGACCGCAGCGCATAGGACAAGCTGGACAGACCAGCGGACACCTGCCGCTCACGACCGGAAATCACGATCAAAGTAGGCCCGCATCACGACAACGCACGCTCATCGGTGGATCGAGGCTAAATTACCCGTATGCGCATTTTTCGCACGTCCGGTGTAGTCCTGACGATCCTCACAGCGGGGTTGCTGGTGGCAACCCCCGCCGGCGCGCAACCGCCGTCCAAGCTCACGGATCACATCACTGACAGCACCGGGGTGTTGACGGATTCCGGTCGGGCGGCGGTCAGCTCGGCAATCGACCGGCTTTATCACGATCGGCACATTCAACTGTGGGTGGTCTACGTCGACAACTTCTCCAGATTCAAACCCGACAACTGGGCCGACGGAACCCGCAGCGCCAGCGGGATGGGCGACCACGACGCGCTGCTGGCCGTGGCCACGAACACCAAGTCGTACGCGTTCACCGTGCCGCCGAAGGTGCAGGGCTTCACAGCAGACGAGTTAAACAGTCTGCGGAGCAGAGAAATTGAACCGGCGGTGGTCGCCAAAGACTGGAGCGGTGCTGCGGTCGCTGCGGCTGACGGATTGAACAAATCGGCAAGCTCGTCAAAGCGGATCTGGCTGCCGATCGCGATCGCGGTCATCGTCGTCGTGGTCGTAGTCGTGGTGGTTTTCGTGCTCTATCGCGCGCGCCGCCGCCGGCGCGCCGCGCGGCGGGTCGGCCCCAGCGATGGGCAGGTGAGCATTGGAGGGCGCGATCACTCGTTGGGGCAGGCGTTGTCCACCGCGGACGCCAGACTGCGCCAAGTCTCCGACTACGCCGCCAAGCATCGCGAGAGCATCGGCGCCGAGGCCCAGACCCGACTCGAAGAGGCGAAACGGAATTTGGCAGCTGCGCACGCCAAGGAAGCAAGCAACAACCCCGAAGCAATTGCCTATGCCAACGCGGCATCGACGCTGGCCGCTCAGGCACAAACGCTGGCAAACGACGACGTGCTAGCAGCGCACCCCACGCGACGACGTCCCGGCACCGCATCTACGCGATGATCGGTGGGATCATCATCGGCGCCCGCTGAGCGACGGTCGGTTCTGACCCGCACGAGGGCGCGACTCGGTTTCGTGGCGGTGCTGCTCTGCGGGGTTGATGTCGTCGGCGGGGTAGGCGTGGATCATCGCGGTGGTGAGCTTGGGGACCGCGTGCATGAGGTCGTGTTCGGCGTCGTGGGCGACGCGGTGCGCCTCGACCAGGCTGAGGGCGGGGTCGATGTCGAGTTCGGCGTCGGCGTGCAGGAGGTGGCCGATCCAGCGCATCCGCACGCTGCGCACCGAGCGGACTCCGGGCCGCGCTGCGAGGGTGGTTTCCGCGGTGTCGATGAATTGGGGGTCGACGCCGTCGAGGAGGCGCCGGAATACGTCGCGCACCGCGGTACGCAGCACGGCCAGGATTGCCGCGGTGATCACCAGGCCGATGATCGGGTCGGCCAGCGGATAGCCCAGTGCGACACCACCCGCAGCGAATAGCACTGCGAGGGAGGTGAATCCGTCGGTCCGGGCGTGTAGCCCGTCGGCGACCAGGGCGGCTGAGCCAATGCGCCGGCCGACCCGAGTCCGATAAAGGGCGACCCATTCGTTGCCGATGAAGCCGACCAACCCGGCCAGTGCGACCCAGCCGGCATTTGCGATCGGCTCGGGATGGATGAGCCGCATGATGGCCTCGTAGCCGGCGATGATCGCCGACATCGTGATCATCGCGACCACGAACAGTCCCGCCAGGTCCTCGACGCGGCCGAATCCGTAGGTGTAGCGGCGGGTAGCGGCCTTGGTGCTCAAAGCGAACGCGATCCACAGCGGCACGGCGGTCAGCGCGTCGGAGAAGTTGTGGATGGTGTCTGCGGCCAGGGCGATCGACCCGGAGAAGACAACGATCACGATCTGGACGAGCGCGGTGATGCCGAGGACCAGCAGACTGATCTTGACCGCGCGGATTCCGGCCGCGCTGGACTCCAGGGCACTGTCGAGGCTGTCGGCGGCGTCGTGGGAGTGCGGGGCGAAGATCTCCTTGATCGCTCCGCGCAGTCCCTTCGGATGATCCTGCTCATGTCCGTGGCTGCGGGAATGTCCATGGCCACCGTGATCGTGGTCGCCGCGGGCATGGTCATGGCCGTTGTCGGTGCCGGAGCTCGCCGGGGTTTCGGTGTGGTGGTCGTTCACCGCCGTTGGGCCTTTCGCGGTCGGCGTTCGGCCGTGATGCTCCGAACGGCGGGTTGGTCGCGGTGGTGGGAGGGCACACCGGGGCCGGCGTGTTCGGCGTTGAACACGGCATCGACGACCAACTGGCGGATGTGGTCGTTTTCGAGGCTGTAGAAGATCGTGGTGCCCGCCCGACGCGTGCGCACCAGCCTGGCCATCCGCAGCTTGGCCAGGTGCTGTGATACCGACGGGGCGGGTTTGCTCACCCGTTCGGCCAGGTCGTTGACGGACAATTCATCATCGATCAACGACCACAACAACTGAATGCGGGTCGCATCGGCCAACATCCGGAATACCTCGACGATCAGGGCTACCTGATCCTCTTCCAGCGACGGCCCAGAACTATTACCTGCGTTCATGCGCAGATATTAGCCTACGCAGTAAGTTGCCGGCTAGCGTTTCGTCAAAGGGGGCTCGAACGGCCGGCGAATGTTGCTGCGCCGTCGGCTGGCCGCAGGCCTCGTTGTTGTGGCCGTTCGGGGTGTCGTGGAACGCGGTCCCGGGCAGGTGACATAAACGATGTTAAATGTAACGGGTGTGCGGGCGCGGCGTGCGCACACCGGTTGGGCCTGGGACCACCGATCGTTGAGGAGCCTGCATGAAGTGTCGTGCCGCCGTGCTGCGCGGGGTCGGCGAGGACTGGGAGGTCCGCGAGGTCGATCTCGACCCGCCGCACAACGGTGAAGTCCTGGTGCGGATGGCCGTTGCGGGCATTTGCCACTCCGATGACCACGTGGTCACCGGTGACGTGGTGCCTACCCCTGAGGTGCTGGCCGCAAGCGGGATGCCTGCGCCGGACTGGTTCCCGCTGCTCGGTGGTCATGAGGGCGCCGGTGTCGTCGAGGAGGTCGGGCCCGGTGTGACGACGGTGCAGCCGGGGGACCACGTGGCGATGTCGTTCATTCCCGCGTGCGGCAGTTGCCGATTTTGTGTCAGCGGTCAGAGCTACATCTGCGATTCCGGCGCGAGTTTGTTCGCCAAGGGGATGCCGACCGACGGAACGTGTCGGCGACATCTCGGCGAGGAAAACCTCTTGGCCTATGGCCAACTCGGCACGTTCGCCGAATACGCGGTGCTCTCGGAGAGGTCCGTCATCAAGATCGACGATGCGATCCCGTTCCACGCCGCCTCGCTGGTGTCATGCGGTGTCAGCACCGGTTGGGGCTCAGCAACGGTGTCGGCAGGCACCGAGCCCGGCGACACTGTCGTCGTGATCGGCACCGGCGGTGTCGGGATGAACGCCCTGCAGGGAGCGCGCACCGCCGGAGCAACCTTTGTCGTCGGTGTGGACCCCGTTGAGTACAAACGGGATTCGGCCAAGATCTTCGGTGCCACGCATGCCGCCGCCTCTGCCGAGGAGGCGATACCGCTGGTGGCGGACATCACCGCCGGGGTGATGGCCGACCGCGTCATCGTGACCGCCGGCGTTGTGCACGTGGACTTGATCCCATTGGCGATGAGGCTGCTTCGCAAGGGCGGCACCTGCGTGGTCACCGGCATCACCCCGTTCACCGAGCCCCTCGTCCCGCTGATCCTGCAGGAGATGGTGCTGTCGGCCAAACAACTCAAGGGAGTGCTGTACGGCGGGATGAACCCGCGCACGAGCGTGCCGATGCTGCTATCCATGTATCGGGCCGGCGCGCTGAAGCTCGACGAGTTGGTCACCCGCCACTACCGACTCGACGAGATCAATGAGGCTTTCGCGGACCTGCGAGCCGGCCGCAACATTCGTGGACTCATCGACTTCGCGGGCCACTGACGGCGAACCGGCTCGCTGCGTACTTACCGCGAGATCCACTCCGATGACAACGCGAACTCCGACAGATACTTCGTCGAACTCCAGCCACCGTCGACGACAATCGTCTGCCCGTTGATGAAACTTCCGCCCGGCGAGCACAAGAACGCGACGGTGCTGGCGATGTCATCGATGCTGCCCAACCGCTGATGCGGGGTCATCTCGGTGTTGATCTTGCGGAACCGCTCGTCCTCCAAGCGCTTCTCGACCATCGGCGTCAGCGTCACACCGGGAGCGACGGCATTACAACGGATTCCCGATGCCCCGTACTGGCAGGCGATGTGCGTGGTCAGCGCGGTCAGCCCGCCTTTGGCCGCCGAGTAGGCGCCCCCGCGTAGCCCGCCGATGACCGCGAACGTCGACGTGATGTTGATGATCGCCGATCCGGGCCGCATGTGCGGCAGCACGTCACGCGCCAGCCGAAATGGTGCGCGCAACATCAAACCCAGGACGTAGTCGAGTGTTTCGTCGTCGGTTTCGTGCAGCGGCTTGGGGCTGCCCACCCCGGCGTTGTTGATCAGGAAGTCGATGTGGCCCCACCGGGAGACCGCGAGGTCCACGATGCGTCGCGGCGCGTCGTCCCGGGTCAGGTCGACAGCCAGTGTCGCGACGCGATCCGGATCATTGACAGACGTTTCCAGCTCGGCCAGCCGGCCCGCGTCGCGGCCGGTGCCGAGGACCGCCATTCCCATCTCGGCGAGCTTGGTTGCGCATCCGAGGCCGATACCGCTGCTTGCTCCCGTGACGATTGCGACCTGCATCTCACCCATCCACCTTTGTCGCTACCTCTATCAATGCCGCTCGGATCTGATGTTTGAGTATCTTCCCCGCGTCGTTCTTCGGCAGCGCATCCCAGATGACCACCTGTTCTGGTGCCTTGAATTTCGCGACGCCCTTGCTCTCCAGCAGCGCAAGAAGGCTGGCGACGGCCGGCCTCGCAGCACCCGCGGGCACGATCACCGCACACGCCCGTTCCCCGGTGCGCTCGTCGGGCAGGCCGACTACCGCGATCTCGGCAATGCCGGGATGGTCGGCGAGCAGATCCTCGACTTCCTTGGCCGAGATGTTCTCGCCGTTACGGATGATGACGTCCTTGGCCCGGCCGGTCACGACCAGGTATTGGTCGTCGATCCAGCGCCCTAGATCCCCGGTGCGGAAAAAGCCTGCGGCATCGAAACAGTCGACGTCGTCCTCGGGATGCCGGTACCCCAGCAGCATCTGCGGGCCCCGCACACAAATCTCACCGTCACCCGCGGGCGCGGTGTCGTGTACGGCGAGCTTGATCTCGGCGATGCCGGGCCGTCCGTCGGTGGTTGCGGCGCGATCGGTTTCGTCTCGCCGGGGTGCGCCGACGGTCGTGACGGGCACTTCCGTGCAGCCGTACACGCGGGTGACCACCGCGTGGTCGAAATACTGTGCGGCGCGGCGGATCAGCGACGGTGACACGGAGGCGCCGCCGCAGATGAACACCTTCAAGTCGGCCAGGCGGGTTTCCGCGCGCTCGGCAGCGGACAACAGCTGCTGCAGAAACGGTGTCGCCCCGGCCATGTGGGTGCACCGTTCGCTGTTCATCAGCGCGACAGCCGCCGCCGGGTCCCACCGGTCCATAAGTACCGCGGTGGTGCCCAGCAGCAGCGGGCATTCGAACGCGTAGATGGAGCCCCCGATGTGGGCGATCGGCGACGGAACCAGGAACGTGTCCCCGGGGTTAATGGCCCAGTGATCGCGGATCTGACAGATCAGCGCGTGGATCGAATTATGGCTGTGTAGAACGCCTTTGGCGCGGCCCGTGGTCCCGGATGTGTAGAGGACCATCCGCACGGCGTCGGGATCCAGGGCCGGCAGCTTCGCGGGGTCCGGCTGGTGATCTAACAGCGCCGGGTACGGCGTGTGCGAACCGGCGTCGCCGCGCAGCACCACCACCTCGGGGGCCGAGCTCATCGCCCCGGTCACGCGGTCCAGCATCGCCGCGAAGTCATGGCCACCGAATCGGTGCGGAACGAAGACTATTGCGGCTTCCACGTCTTCGAGAATGAACCGCAGGTCGTGGTCCCGCAGCGACGGCAGGATCGGGTTCACCACCATCCCGGCCAGCGTCGCGCCCAGATAGATGACGGCGGCCTCGTGCCAGTTCGGCAACATGAACGACACGACGCTGCCGGTCGGCATGCGCTCCAGCAGGGCGGCCGCGAGGCGGGTGGCGTGGGTCTGCAGCGTCGCGCAGTCGATCCGGATATTCCCGTCCACCAAAACTGTTCGCCGGGGCAACGCCTCGGCAGCCGCGCGCAGTGAATCGGCCAACGTGGTGTGCACCCACAGCCCGCGCCGGTAGGCCTCATCCGCGAGTGCGGTGTCCTGCCGGGTCCGGGCCATCAAAGTGACCGACCTAATCGTTCACGCGACGCATGGTCATCGCGTACCGAAAGCTCGACGACAGGTGAGTGTTGACCGTAACCTGGGCGACCTCGCCGTCGGAGGTCTTGTAGGTGCGTTGCATCTGCAGCGCGGCGGTTCCCGGCGCAACCCCGAGGCCCTCGGCCAGCTCGGGCGAGAGCAACACCGCGGTGATCTCTTGTTGTAGCTCGGCGATACTCACGCCGAAGAGGTCCTCGATCAATGGGAAAATCGGACCGGTGTGACGTTGCAGCAGTCGGCCGACCACGGCGAAAGTGCGGTTTATGTAGTATTCCGTCCGGCACAGGGGCGCCGACGCGCCGTCGGCTTGCCGGTATCCGCGTACCGACAGCCACTGCGTGCCGGCCTGCAGTCCGGTCCGAGCGGCGAGGTTGTCGTCGATCGTCACAATTTCGTTGGTCTCGATGGTCAGTTGCGCGCCGGACGCGAACGCGAGCAGGTCGTCGATCGACATCACGTCCTGCGCATAGGATCGGGACGTCGGCCCGGAAACCACGCGGGTGCCCGCCCGTGGCCGCGAGGTGACGAGGTTGTCCTCGCGCAGTCGGCGCAGCGCTTCGCGAACGGTGTAGCGGCTGACCGCGAATCGCTCACACAACTGGTGTTCGGTCGGCAGCTGCGAGCCCACGGGATAAACGCCGTCGACGATCTCCTTACGCAGCGTGCGCGCGATTTGTAGGTAGCGGTGCTCGCCGGAGAGGGTTTGGGTCATCGGCGGCGCTCCTGGCAGGGCCGCAGGGCGAGGATGCTGCCGTCACCGTCGGCCGAGACGTACAGTGTCCCGTCGGGCGCGGCGGCGATGCCGGCGAATGGGCCCTGCGGCCCGGAAAACGGCGGCATCCCTTTCAGCGGCTTGGGCACCACACCCGGCGGCGGTCCGACCGGCAACCCCGAGGCGACCGTGTGCCGCGCCTTCGCGTTCAGGTCGAAGGACAGCACCGCCTTGGCGCCGGCGTCGACAATGTAGAGCACACCGTGGTGCACGCAAATGCCCTGCGGGCGTTGCAGATCGGCGACGACGGTGTCGATGGTCGATCCGTTCAGCTTCACCACCCGTCCGGCGCCGGACTCGGCCACCAGGCACGTGCCGTCCGCGTCGATCGCGATGCCGACCGGCTCACGCAGGCCCGTTGCGAGCGGCTCGACGCCGCCCGACCGCCACGACAGCACCCGTCCGGTGCCGAACTCGGCAAAGACCACACCGCCGGAACCGAGCGCGACACCGTAGAGCTGGTCGAAACCGTCCGCCAGCACTTCGGTTTCGCTCGCCGCCGGCCGGTAGCGGCTGACCTGGCCACCCGAAGTCGTCACGACGAACTCGCCGGGGCCGCTCGACACAACGCCGCGCAGGAACCCGGGATAGCAGGGGCTGAACAACATTCCGACGGTGTGCAACGACCCGTCGGGCAGCACCACATAGAAATACGTGCCGTCGGCGACGTAGAGCTGCCCGTCGTCGCCCACGGTCAGATCCAGCGGCCAGTTGAGCCCGCCGGGCAACACCGTTCGCGTCGCGCCGTCCGGCGATATCTCGGTGATCTCGCCGGTGAAGTTGGATACGAGCAGCCGGTCGCCGACGAAGGTGCAGTTGTCCAGCCCCGGACTCAGCTGGGCCAGCTGCCGCTGCTCGCCGCTACGGGGATCGATGCGCAGCACCTGTCCGCTGGCAACCTGCGTCGAGACGATGTAACCCTGCGCGTCGAACTTGACCGAGTCGGGCACACCGAGATCGGCTGCGACGCAATGTGACTCGCCGCCGTCGGGATCGACACGCCAGATCGCGTTGGCGCCCATCACCGGGAAATACAGCAGGCCGTCGGGACCGACCTCCATCGCGTTCGGGGAGGGCACGTTGTCCAGGATCACCCGAGGCGGCCCGCCGGCCAGGTCGAGTTCCAGCAAGCGCCCACCCTCGCGGCATTCGCCGATGAACAACCGGTTCCGATGGAAGGTGATGCCGTTGGCTGACGGAACATCGTCGCGCAGGATCCGGGTTCGGCCGGTCGTGTCCAGCATGCTGACCCGGCCGTCCATGACCTCGGTGGCGTAGAGGTTGCCGCTGGCGTCGAATGCGACGTCATCGGGCGCCACGATGTCTGCGCCCTTTGGGCTCACGGTCGTGAGTTGGCCGGTGTGGGGATCCAGCGCGCTGATCTGACTGCCGGTCACCTGCGCGATGTAAACCCGACCGTCGGGGCCGGTACGCAGACCATTGGCGCCGAACAGGCGGCTGGGGGCGGTCACCCGCTCGAGTCGCCAACCCTCCGCGACTTCGGCGGGATGGGGCCCGGAAATCGCGGAGGCATACCGCGATGGCTGTGCTGCGATGACCATGGTCTCGCCGAGATCCTTCCCATCTAGACGGAAGTGCCCGTTTGGCCGGACGCTATCAAAGTCGTGCTAGTCCAGACAATAGCTGCCCTAGCCCCATACTCGACCTTGACAGCGGAGTATGCCGATGGGAATAGTATTCTCGCAGGCAAAGAATGCAATACGTTGTCCGGACAAGATGCGGAACATCCCGTCGCGGCCGCTAGCGTTGGACTACCGGTTTCGAGGCAGGGGAAAGCAGGTCATGGAGGATCTCCTCGGGCTCGACGGTCGCATCGTGGTGGTTTCCGGTGCCGGTGGTGGCGGCATCGGCACGACCGTCACGGCGATGGCCGCGCGGGCGGGAGCCACGGTGATCGCGGTGAGCCGCTCGAAGGAAAACCTCGACGAGCACGTCGTTCCGTTGGCAGAGCAGGGTCTGGCGGTCGTGCCGGTCGCGGCCGACGCGTCGACCGACGAAGGCATCGCCGCGGTGATCGACCAGGCGCGGCGTGCCGACGGCCGGCTGTACGGTCTGGTCAATGTCGCCGGCGGCGCGGCGCCGTCGACGTGGATGCCGTCGACCCGGGTGACGCGCAGCGACTGGCGCAAGATCTTCGCCGACAATCTCGAGACGGCCTTTTTCATGAGCCGGGCCGTGGCGGCCGAATTGGTGGCGCAGCAGGGGCCCGGGTCGATCGTGTCGACCTCCTCGATCAGCGGCATGAACACCGCCCCGTTCCACATCGCGTACGGGACCGCCAAGGCCGCCATCGCGGCGATGACCCGCACCATGGCGCTCGAGCTGGCGCTGGCCGGAATACGGGTCAATGCCGTGGCGCCGGGCGTCACCGAGACCGCGGCCTCGCGCACCTACGTCGAGGAGGACCCGGACCGGGATCGGCAGGCGATCGCGATGGGCCGGCGCGGGCGGCCCGAGGAACAGGCCGGTGCGATCTTGTTCCTGCTCTCGGAGCTGTCGAGCTACGTCACCGGCCAGACGCTGCTCGTCGACGGTGGGCTCGACCTCAAATGGAGCCATCTCGGCGCCGACAACACCTCGCTGTTCCTGAAGGACGAATCCTTCCGCGCGGCTATCAGGAGGATGTGATGACCGATCTCGCCAAAGGTTCGAATCCCGCTGCGGCCGACGAACTGTCGAAGCCGATGACGATCAGCGTCGAGGCGTACATCAGCGAGGACTACGCCCGCGCCGAGCGCGACAAGCTGTGGCGCAAGGTGTGGCAGCAGGTGGGCCGCGTCGAAGAGCTGCCCGAGGTGGGCAGCTACCTGACCTACGACCTCCTCGACGATTCGATCATCGTGGTGCGCACCGGTCCGAACGAGTCCGACGGATTTCGGGCCCACCACAACGTCTGCATGCACCGCGGACGCCGGCTGGTCGACACGCCCGAGGGTGCGAAGAACGCGTGTGGGCGCGCCCGCAAGTCGTTCGTGTGCGGGTTCCACGGCTGGGCCTACGGCCTGGACGGCGCATGCACTCACATTCGCGAGCAAGACGACTGGAAAGGCGCGCTCACTCCGGGCAACACGCATCTGCGGCCCGTGCAAGTCGACACGTGGGGCGGCTGGCTCTGGATCAACATGGACCCCGACTGCGAGCCGCTGGCCGATTACCTGTTCCCCGCCGCGAAGATTCTCGACCCGTTCGGCCTGAAGAACATGCGCTACAAGTGGCGCAAGTGGCTCTACTGCGACTGCAACTGGAAAGTCGCGCTGGAGGCATTCAACGAGACCTACCACGTCTACACGACGCATCCGGAGTTCAACAAGTTCGGCGAATTCAAGGGATGGGCCAAGGCGCAGGGCAAACACAGCAACATCGGCTATGACGCTCCGGAGGATCTGGAAGCCACCAAGTCCAAGATCCGCCTCGGCACCGGCGCCGATCCGCGTGTGTCGACAGCGGAGATGCAGGTGTACACGATGGAGGAGACCAACGCCACGACCACCCAGACGCTGGTGAACGCCGCCAGGCGACTGGTGGACGAATTGCCCGAGGGCACGCCGCCCGACAAGGTTCTCGAGCACTGGCTGGCGTCGGCGCGCCGTGACGACGAAGCCCGCGGCGTGATTTGGCCGACGATTCCATCCGACATTCTCGGGCAGGCCGGCACCGCATGGCAGATCTTCCCGAACTTCCAGATCGGGCAGGGCCTGACCAGCGCGTTGTGCTACAGCGCGCGGCCGCACCCCAGCTACAACCCCGACAGGTGCATTTTCGAGGTGGCGGTGTTCGAACTGATCCCGAAGGGCCAAGAGACCCAGACGCAGTGGGAGCACACCCCGGTCGGCGACCCCAGGTGGCGGTCGGTCTTGCCGCAGGATTTCTCCAACATGGCCGCAGTGCAGCAGGGTATGAAATCGCTCGGCTTCCCGGGCACCAAGCCCAACCCCTACCGGGAACGCAGCACCGTCAACTTGCACTACCAATTGTCGAAGTACATGGGTACCGGCGAACCGCACGAGCTTTGAGAGACAAGGAGCGCCCACTGGCATGACGACGTACGAAGACCCGTGCGGACCGACGCAGACACCCGACGACATCGATATCCCCGCGCTGCGGGAGAAGTACCTCCACGAGCGCGACAAGCGGTTGCGCCCGGAAGGCTCTAAGCAATACCTCGAGCTCGAGGGCGAGTTCGCGGAGTTCTACGAGGTAGATCCGTACACGCCGGTGTCGTTCCGGGATCCGATCGCCGACGACGTCGAGGTTGCGGTGCTCGGCGGCGGATTCGGGGGCCTGCTGGTGGGCGCCCACCTGAAGAAGGCCGGCGTCGACGACGTGCGTGTCATCGAAATGGGCGGGGACTTCGGGGGAGTCTGGTACTGGAACCGCTTCCCGGGGATCCAGTGCGACAACGAAGCGTACTGCTATATCCCGCTGCTCGAAGAGCTCGATTGCGTACCGACCAAGAAGTACGCCGACGGTGCCGAGATATATGCGCACTGTCGCAACATCGGCAAGCATTTCGGGCTGTACGACGGGGCGATCTTCTCCACCCAGGTGTCCGAGGTGCGCTGGGACGAATCGATCAAGCGCTGGCGGTTGAGCACCAACCGCGGTGACGACATCCGCGCACGCTTCGTCGTCATGACGCAGGGCTCCTTCAACCGCCCGAAGCTGCCCGGCATCCCGGGAATCACGGGTTTTAAAGGACACCAGTTCCACTCGGCGCGCTGGGATTACGAGTACACCGGCGGGGACGCCAATGGCGGACTCCACAAGCTGCACGACAAGCGCGTCGCGCTCGTCGGCACCGGTGCGACCGGCGTGCAGCTGGTTCCACACCTGGGCCGAGACGCCCAGCACCTCTATGTGTTTCAGCGCACGCCTTCATCGGTGGACGTGCGAGGCAACGAGCCGACCGACCCGCAGTGGGCGGCTTCCCTGCAGCCCGGCTGGCAGGAGGAACGCAAGCGCAACTTTCACCGCTGGTCACCGTTGGGGGAAGGTGTGGTGTTCGACCAGCCGGATATGGTCTGCGATTTCTGGACCGAACTAGGGCGCAACATCACCGCACGGATCGCGGCGATGGAGGATCCCGCGTCCCTGTCGATCGAGCAGATCACCGCGATCCACGAAGAAGAGGATTACAAGGTCATGGAGCGGCTGCGGCGCCACGTCGAGGCCATCGTTGACGACCCGGACACCGCCGAGGCCCTCAAGCCGTACTACCGGTTCATGTGCAAGCGACCGTGCAGCAACGACGAGTATTTGCCGACATTCAATCGGACAAACGTGACGCTGGTCGACGTGTCGGAGTGCAAGGGCGTCGAACAGGTAACAGAGAAGGGCCTGGTCGCCAACGGCGTTGAATACGAGGTCGACTGCATCATCTGGGCCAGCGGTTTCGAGATCACGACCGAGATCAGCCGACGCTATGCCATTGACGTCATCGAGGGCCGCGACGGCCTGTCACTGTTCGACCACTGGCGGGACGGCTATAAGTCGCTGCACGGCATGACGAGTGTCGGCTTCCCGAATCAGTTCTTCACCGGCTTCATTCAGGGCGGCGTGTCGGCGAACACCACCGCGATGTTCGAGCAGCAGGCCGAACACATCGCCTACATCATCTCCGAAGCAATAGCGCACGGCGCGACGACCGTTGAGCCGAGCGAGGATGCCCAGGACGACTGGGTCAAGACGATCCGCGAAGTCTCGATAGACACATCGGAATTCGCGGTCTCCTGCACGCCCGGCTATTACAACAATGAGGGCGGCGGTGGCGGCGAGGGCATCCGCTCGGCCATCGGCGAGTACTACGCGCCCGGCTTCTATGCGTTCGGTGACCTGATCAAAGAGTGGCGCGACAAGGGCGAGCTGGAAGGTCTGGTGCTCGGCACATGACGGTCACGACATTGGCGACCCGCGATCTGGCACCGCGCATCGCCACCGAAATCCGCGCCGACAAGCAGGATCTGCTCAGCGGTGTGCACGCCGGCACCCTGCGAGAGCTGCTCGAACGGCGCGGGGTGTTGGTCTTTCCGCAGATCCACTTCACCGACGAGGAGCAAGTCGCGTTCACCGAAATGCTGGGCACGCTGGCAACCGAACGGCGCGGAGAGCAGGTTTACAACGTCACGCTGGACACCGCCGTCAACAAGCAGGCCGACTACCTGAAGGGGTCGTTGTACTGGCACATCGACGGGACGATGAACGAGGTGCCCATCCTCGCGTCGTTGCTGTCCAGCAAGGTGCTGCCGCGCACCGGCGGCGGAGACACCGAGTTCTGCAACACCTACGCGGCTTACGAGGATCT
>CAWAWC010000010.1:0-676023 GCA_963785625.1 uncultured Actinomycetota bacterium
GGCTCGTCCTGCTCCCAGGTCCCGGGCACCATCGGCGTACGAGGACCGCCCCCGAACTCGTCGCCCGCCAGCTTGGTCAGGCCCGCGGCCGCGGCGATGTCTTTGTGCACGGTCCCGGCGAACCCGAGGGCCCCGGCTCCGCGATCCGACGCCGCGGTTGCGGTGTCGGACGGTAGGCCCCAGTCGGGGTGGACGTCGACATTCATGTCCAGGAATTCGTCGCCGTGCTCGCGCAGCACCGCCCGCCGACGCCGCCGCGCCCGGGCATCGGCGCGGATCGGCGCCCCGGCAGCCGCCGCCGGGATGGTCGCCGCCGGCGCCTTGGCCCCACCGCGGCCGCCCACCGTCGGCGCGAAACCCGTTCCGGGGTCGCCGCCGCCGCCCACGATGTAGGTGACGCTTCCGGTGGTCACCGCGGGGACCGGCGCGGCGGGCGCTGCCGCACCCGCAGCGGGCGCGGACGCCGGGGCCGGCGCGGCCGTCCCCGCGGTCGGAGCCATGCCGGCCACCGGCCACACCGACTGCCCGGCGGAGGCAAGCAGCAGGGGTGCTCCCCCGGCGAAAGACGCCGCGGCGACCGGAGCGATCTCGGCGGGCAGCAGCGTCACCGCGCTCAGCCCCAGACCCAGACCCAGGCTGAGCGGCAGCGCCGCCAGCATGGGCCCATACGTGGCAATGGGCGAGATCACTTCGTAGGCGCCGAACAACAGCAGCGGCCCGTAGGCCACCAGCGCGGCCACGGGATTCGTGGAGAACGCGACGATCATCTGCTGCAGGAACCCCACCGGGTTCTGCATGAACGCCGAGACCTGGCCGAACATGTCCTTATAGAAGCTCAGGTATCCCGACAACAGGTCGGACAGGTTCAGTGACGACCCGGATTGGGCGACCTGCGCCTGCCCACCGGGATTCACCACCATCGGCGCCGGGGAACTCCGCGGCGCCGAGGCCAGCGCCGTGCCGGTGGCGGCCTGGTACGAACTCATGGCGGCGGCGGCCTGGACCCACATCCGCACGTAGTCGGCCTCGTTGAGCGCGATGGGAATCGTGTTTATGCCAAAGAAATTCGTCGCCACCAGCACCCCGTGGATCATGTGGTTGGCGGCCAGCTCCATCAGCGTCGGCATCGCCGCCAGGGCGCTGCTGTACGCCGTCGCCGCGACCTCGTGCTGCGCGGCGACGCCCGCGGTGTCGGCGCTGGTCTCCTGCAACCACGCCAGGTACGGCACGTGCGCGCCCACGTAGCGCTCGGCGCTGGGCCCCTGCCAAGCCCCCGACTGTACCGCCCCGACGAGCCCACCCAGTTCGGCTGCCGCGGAAGCGTATTCGGTGCTCAGCGAGGTCCAGGCACCGGCGGCCGACAACAGCGGCCCGGGCCCCGGACCGGTGCTCAGCAACGCCGAATGCACTTCCGGCGGCGTAGCCATCCAGATGGGCGCGCTCACTGTCAGCCGCCCATGACCCCGTAAGTGGCGGCGGCCGCGACGTCGCCCGCGAGATAGCTCACGCCGGCCTGACCCACCCCGACACCGGCGCGACCCAACTCCTCGACACCCTGGGCGGCAACGGCGGCGTGCTCCTGGCCCTGGGCGCTGAACCCGGCGGCCGTCTGCAGCGAGACGGGATCCGCCGCCGGCGGCACCACCGCGGTTATCGCCGGAGCCGCCGCCGCGTGCGCGGCCGCCAGCCGCGCCGTCAGCGCCTCCACCGCGGCACTGGTCGCCGCCAGGCCCTCGGGTACCACTCGCAACGTCATGATCTTCCCTCCAATTGCGTTTAACCACTTACGGGTTCGCCAACCAACGGGTTGACCAACTGCACATACGTCGGTGTGTCGCTGTCGCCCACGAGGATTGCGCGTCCAGCGGGCAGCCGGCCGAATCGTTGACCCCGGATCTTGCCGCTGTCTTGCGGATTCCCAGACAGCATCAGCGTGGTGGCCTGCAGGTCGTTGAACCGCCGCAGCAATGGGCTGGTCATCAACGCGTGCCCCGATCCGGTGGCGCGGGCTGTGATGATCACCCGCAGCCCCAGATCGGCCGCGTGCGCCAGCTGCGCGACCAGGGGCGTCCACGGCCGCTGCCCGACGTACGGACCGCTGGTCGCCGGGGCGTCCGGGAGTTGGTCCACGTCGTCGATGATGAGGTAGTGGGTGTGCCCCTGGTACGTCCAGCGCGACAGCTCGGCCGCCGACAAGCCCGCCGGTGGCCGGCGCGACTCGATCAGGTTGGCCAGCCCCAGCATCGCCGGGGTGATGCGATCGATGTTGGCGGTGTACTCGTTGTCCGCGAACAACGGCTCGTCCACGAGGTGCAGCCGCCGGTCCAGCACGGTGAAGGCCACCTCGTCCGCCGTGGAGTTCTCCCGGATGGTGCGGATGATGTGGCGCAGCAGCGTCGTCTTGCCGGACTTGCTGTCCCCGAACACCATCAGCAGCGGGTTCTCGGCGAAGTCCACCACCACCGGTGCGAGGTCCTCTTCGCGCTGGCCGATGACCACCCGGTCGCGGCCCCGATACAGCGCCCCCACCTCCGCGGGCGCGAGATTGGTCGGCAGCAGCCGGACCGGCGGTGCGGCCAGGCCGGGGTAACGGGCGTTGATCGCGGGGATCTGGTCTGAGTCGGGCTGCGCGAACAGGAAATGCTCGGCGGCCATGGTCAACCCGCGGCCCGGCTGGTCATGCGGGACCGCGTCGGCCGGGCGGCGCAGGGCACCCACCACCCGCACGTTGCTGTCACGCGCGTCGTGCAGCTTCAGCTCGAGGCGCAGCCCCAGGCCGTCGCGCATGGCCAGCGGCACCTCCAGCCAGCTGGGCGTGGTGACGATGACGTGGATGCCGTATGCCAGTCCGACGTTGACCAGTTCGGTCACCTTGGCCAGCAACGGGTTTCGGGTGTTGAACTGGTCCGTGTTGTCACGGCCGAACGCGTACAGGTTGTCGATGACCAGGAACACCTCGCCGTAGCCGTCGTCGGGCGCCGAACCGTGCTTGTCCCGGAACACCTCGCGCCGCTGCCGGGACAGCAGCAGCTGCTCGAGCTCACCGAAGGTGCGGCGGATGCGTTCGGGCTCCAGCGCCGACGCGACGCCGCCGACGTGCGCCAGGTCTTCGAGCGCCCGCAGCTGTCCGCCGCCGTAGTCCAGGCAGTAGAAGGTGACCTCGCGCGGCGAGTGCAGGCTGGCCGCCGACATGATGAACGTCTGCAGCGCGGTCGATTTCCCGGACTTCGGGCCGCCGTGAATCACCATGTTGCCGGCCGACGACGTGGCGTCGAAAATCAGCGGGTCGCGGCGCATCTCGAACGGCCTGTCGATCTCGCCCAGCGGCCAGCGCCACTGGTGTTGTGGCACCCCGGCGCGGGCCAGCATGGCGGCCAACGGGATCGGCTCGTCCAGCGGCGGCAGCCACAACTGTGGCGCGCGTGGCCCGTAGCGCGCCAGCTGTTCGCCGATGGTCGCGATCAGCTTGCGCGGCGGTCCGGCCGTCTCCTCGTCCTCGCCGCCGGATATCACCGTCGCCAAGTCCGGCTCCACCCGTCCGGCCGTGAACAGCTTCGGTTCCGGGATAGAGTGCACCACAAGTGATCTCGACTTGCGCGGTGGCTCGTAGATGCCGTCGACATAGGTGCTGCGGAACTTGATCGGGGCCGCACCGGGGGCGGGCACCAGGAAGCCCACGCCCTTGTGCTCCTTTCCGGACTCGATGTGATAGGCGTCCTCGACACCGATGATCTGGCGGGAAACGCTGGCACTGGCCACCTTCAAACCGATGCGGTACGAGGTGTTCTTGTCGATGTCCTTGATCTTGCCGACGTCCAGCGTCTGTGATGCGAACAGGATGTGGATGCGGAACGAACGTCCCTTGCGCGCCACGTAATCGAACAACTCGGCGTATTCCGGGTAATCGGCCAGCATCAGGGTGAACTCGTCGGCGACCACGAACAGCGTTGGGATCGGCGGCAGTTCGTGCCCGGCAGCGATCGCGTTCTCGTACTCGACCACGGAGTTGAACGCACTGCCCTGGACACGGCGGCCGGCCTCGCGCAGCAGCGTCTCGCGGCGGGCCACCTCACCGCGCAGCGTGTCGGCGAACCGGTCGGCCAGTGACTTCTTCTCGGCCATGTTCGAGATCACCGCGACAACCTGCGGGAAATCGCGGAAGCTGTCGGCGCCCGCCTCCCCCTTGAAGTCGGCGTAGATGACGATCAGCCGCTCCGCCGAATGAGTTGTCAACAGCGCCAACAGGATCGACATCAAGGTCTGGGACTTACCCGAGCCCGTCATACCGATCATCAGGCCGTGCGGACCCATCCCGCCCTCGGCTTCGTCCTTGAGGTCGAACAGCAGTGGCTCGCCGGTCGCGGTGACCCCGATCGGCACGCGCAACTCGTCGTCGCGGCGCCGCGGCGCCCACAGCGTGGGCACGTCCAGCTCCGACGCATCCGGGATGCCCAGCAGCGTGGTGAAGCTCGCGCCCCGCGTGGCCGCCGAGCGCAACCCGGCATGCGTCGGGTTGGAGTCCCAGCGCGACAGCCGGCGGGCCAGGTGGGCGGCCTCGTCGGCGCCGAATTGGTCGGCGCTGTCGACGTAGGGCTGCCAGCCCCCGGTCTGCCACCGCGCGATAGCGGCGTCCGCGACGCGCAGGATCGGCTTCTCCGGATCCGAATACTGCTCACGGTTCGGCGGGGTGAGCGTGCGGTGCACGACGGTGACCCCGGCCCGGCCCACCGCGAGTGTCGACGCGTCCAGGTCGAAGTCGGGATCGTCGACGACGATCAGCAAGTGCCGCAACGCGTCGGCCGGCTCACCGGCGAACGCCGGACGGTCGACGAGTGCCGAACCCAGCAACGCGACCAGTTCGTCGGGATCGTTCGACAGGAAGCGGGCCGGGCCGACACCGTCGATCACGCCGGGAATGTCGACGTGCGGCAACCACTTCAGCCACGACCAGTCGGGGCCCTCCAGATCGCGGGCGGCCAAGGCGACGCCCAGCATCGTTGGGTCGTGCCACGTGACCGCCTGGGCGATCCAGGCGCGCAGCGCGGGCCGCACCTCGTCGGCCTCACCCGAGACGGTGATCCGGGAGACCTTGGTCAGGTCGATTCCGGTCGGTACGTCACGGACGATGCGATGGGTGTCGAGTAGGCTGCGTAATGCGCTGTGCGACACCGGTTCCAGGTCGATCTCGTCCGCGGTGTCCTTGACGCGCAGCGCGGTGTCCAGCGGCACCTGGTGGCGGCCGGCGCGCAGCACCAGGAAGTCGGGATCGTGCGGGTCGCGCTCCCACTGGCGGCGGGACCCGGGCACGCCGGCGAGCGCCGCCGGTTCGGGATGGGACCACTGCGCGGCGGCGCGCTGCTGGGCGGCCTGGGCCCGGACGTTGTCACGGACCACCGACAGGTAGCGCAGGTAGTCGGCCCGCTCGGCGTCGACCTCCTCGGTGCGCATCTTGTTGTCGTTGCCGCGGTACATCGCGGTCGCCGCCAGCAGCAGCACGAACGGGAAGAACAGCGTCTGCGGGGAGATCAACCGCATCCCGGTGGCGACCAGCGCGACGACCATGCCGACGATCAGGATCACCAGCACATAGGGCATGGCCCGCCGCAGGAACGACGGGGGGATCACCCGGGGCAGCTCGGGCGGCGCCTCAATCGTGATGCTGCCCTTGCGGGCAACGGGCGGCGCCAGCCGTCGGCGGGCTTCGAAGATGAGGCGGCTCATCGGGGCGTTCCTTCAGCTGAAGCGACGCGGCCGGGCTTGTTGTCGGGCGCCAGGCCGTCGTGCGCCAGCAGTGCGTCGGCGCGCGACAGCGTCGGGCCGTTCGCGAACAGCGACAGCACCGACCACGGGATGGGGACCGGATTTCCGCTGAGGCCAAGCGCCTCAACGGTTTTGCCCTGGCTATTGGACTGGCCACCACTAGCGGGGTTGTCAGCCTCAATGTCGATGCCGTAGCGCACGCCGGTGTCGGACACCCAGAACAGCGACCCGCTGGCGGGCGCGGCGGCGCCGCCGCCCACGGTCTGGGTGAAGTACCCCGTGCCCGGCGCCAGGGCGACGCGGACGGCCGTTCCATGCGCGCCACCGCCGACAAGGTCAACGGTGCGAATCGAATCCGGGATCGGCAGCGCCGAACCGGACAGCAGGCTCAGGGAGCTGGTCGCGGCACCGGCCGGCTTGCTCCAGTGCGCGCAGGTAACGGGATCCTTGGCCGCGTCGACGAGCGTGATCTGCTGATCCGGATAGCGTGCGGTGTCCAGCATCCGCGACACCGGCAGCTTGGCCACCGCGTCGGTGCCCAGCCGCGGCGGTTGGTCCAGCCCATAGGAATTGGTGTTGCGCATCATCGCGGCGAGCACCGGCGAGATGGGCTGCAGGCCGTCGGGCAGCACCGCGTAATAACTCACCGCGTCCGGCGAACTCTGATTCAGGGCGTACGACACCACCACGGCGCCGACGGGCGCCGGGACGGCGTAGTTCGCCGGGGCGCCGGCGTTCGGGATGTTCGGCGCGGCCAGCGGCGGTGCTTCGGGAATCGCGTTGAACAACCCCGATGCGATCGGGCGCGCGGCCGGCAGGTCACCCCCCAGCCCCAAAGCGTTGGTCACCGAGTGGTCGGCCAGGTTGATCTGGCTGCGCCTGCCGTCCCACAGCAGCCAGGTGCCGTTGCCGCTATCGACCAGGACCGCCTGGGTGGAGCCGAGTGCGGCCGCGCGCGCGCCACTGCTGTCGGGCGGGCCGGCGATCACGGTCACGCCGGTGCTGTGCGCGGCGCGCGAGGTTCCACTGACGCCATCGCATACCGTCCAGTTGGCGTCGTGCGACGCGTTCTGCACCATCCGCTCCGGCGCACCGGGGATGCCGATCAGGTTGCCGCGCGGAAAACGGTCCAGCTCACTGCTTTTCACCGTCGTGGGGTTCACCGGCCGGCCGACGATCAGCCGGGCCGAGGTCAGGTTGAGCACCGGATGCAGGTCATCGCCGACCCGCACATACAGCGCGGCGGTCGACCGGTCCGCCAGCACCGTATTGGTACCCGCCGACCCGGCGGGCCGGATCAAGGAGAACACGAAGCAACCCGCCAAGCCGGTGACCAGGAGCACGACGCCCATCAGCACCGCGCGCGACTGGGTGCGCAGCGGGTCGACGAGCATCCTGGTGTCGTGCAACGCGATACCGGAGGCGATCCGGCGCATCACGAAGCGCCAGCCACTCACCTGATGGCGGGTGACGAAACCGCGGCGGTAGACCACGTGGTCCGGGTTGTCGTTCACCGGGGTTCGTGAGGCGAAGGACCGCCGCGCCCCGTTCCCTTCGGAGTCCCATTCGCCGGGCTCATTATTTGTCATGCCGGCTCCTGCAGGCCCAAGCCTTGCAGCAGCGGCTCAACCGAGTTCCGCAAGTCCTCGGCGGAGATCGTCATCAGCTCCTCATCGGTGAATTCGCCGGTTTCGGCGTGCTCGGAGTGGTCCAACCGGAATTCGCGTTCCTCCTCGGACTTTTCGACCACATTCCGGACAAACCGGCCGTTGCCGGCGATATCCAGGCCGCGACGTTCAACCCCTGCTGCATCAGGTTTCGACGAGTTGGCCAGATGTGCGAACAGCGCCTCGAGATCATCGAGTGCGGCCTGTTCGAAAACGCTGTCCCGCTTGGCAGCCATGAAGTTCGCGATCTCGATCAGCTCAGCCGGTTTGTAGGACGGGAAGTCAATGCTGCGGGTAAACCGCGACCGCAGGCCTTGGTTGGTGTCCAGGAACCGATCCAGGTCGGCGCGGTACCCGGCGACGATCACCACGAGCCGATCCCGGTCGTTCTCCATCCGGGCCAGCAGGGTGTCGATGGCCACCAGGCCGAAGTCGTTCTTGGCGCCGGTGGCCACCAGCGCGTAGGCCTCGTCGAGGAACAGCACCCCGTCCAGTGCGCTGTCGATGACCGCGTTGGTCTTGGCCTCGGTCTCGCCGATGTGCTGGCCGATCAGGTCGGCCCGGTGCACCTCCCTGATGTTCTCCTTCTTCAGCAAGCCCAGGCCGCAATAGATTTTCGCGATGACGCGGGCGATGGTGGTTTTGCCGGTGCCGGGCGGCCCAGTGAAGACCAGGTGATGGGTGCGCTGCGCCACCTCCAGTCCGCGCTGCTTGCGCACCAGCTCCATGGCCACCGCACTCTTCAACCGGGCCACCTGATCTTTGACCTTCTCCAGGCCGATGAATTCATCGAGCTCGCGTTCGGCCTCTGCCAGCAGCACATGCTTGCGCTCCTGGGCTCCAGGGTCGACGAAGTCGCCGGGGCTGGGCTCGGTGTCGGGATCCCACGGGTCGGTGCGGGCCGCAATGCGGTCTGCGGTGGTGGTCACGATCCCTAAGCTGGTGTCGGACAGGGCTTGTTCGACCTGCTCGTTCTCGGGGTGCGCCGCGTACAGATCCTGCAGCACTTCGCTCGCCGACTCCTCGTCGACGTGCACGCGCAGTACCAACGCTTTGGCCAGGGCGCCGTCGACCGCCGCCACGGCGACGGGGCCGTCGGGTTCCTCGAGATACGACAGCGCCGGGGCGAACATGCCCAGCCGGGCCAGCGAGATGCCCAGGGTGATCTTGGCCGCGTGCGAGAACGCCTCGTCAAGTTCGGGGTCGTTGACGATGGGGGTCAGCAGCTTGACGACGTCCGACCAGCGCTCGGCACGGTAGTTGACGACAACGGCGACCCAGCGCGCCGCGCGCCAACTGGGGCGGCGGTCGGCAACCTCGCTGACAATCTCGTGGGCCTCGGCAAACTCACCCGCCGTCGCGAGCGCGGCCGCGTACGCGAGGTGGAAATCGTCCGGGTCAGTGGCGCGAAACTGCAGATAAAGCCCGGTGTCATAGCGGAAGCCCAAGGCGCCGGACGCCAATTCCACCTGCCGCTGCAGCACGCCTGCGGTGGCCGCGGTGCGCCATATCGCTTGTATCACCCGCGGGGATGTGTCGCCGGCGGCTGCCAGCCCGGTCCACGCATCGCACTGGTCGTGGGCGATGCGGGTCAACGCGGCGAAACCCAAGCGAGCGGCGGCCAGGTCGGCCGGGCGCTGGCGGTCGTAGACCGTCAAGCCGAGCGCCCGGCAACACGTGGCGAAACGGCTGACGATGTCGCCGTCAACCCTGGCGTTTACCTGAGGATTGACCGGCTGAGCTGCAAGCACGCCAGTGTCACCGTGTTCCACGGCCGCTTCGTCTCCCGTACATAGTGTGCCCTAACCTAACCCGCCTGAAGTTAGCATTGCATAAGCTAACTGTCGAGGTGTTCGGACTCGATCGATTCACGACTTGGCTCCGGTTCCCAGTGGCACTGATCAGGGTGTTATCGGCGATCATCGGCCGCCCCGCGACTCGACCCCGCTAAGCAGTGCAGCTTACTGAATACGATTATCATGTTCAAATATTTATTGGTGATCGTCTTCCCCCTCACTGGGCTCCCGCTGTTCGGCCTCCCAGCTGCCGGGCAACATGGGCACCGACGGCCCACCGCCGAACCCGTCAGTAGCCAATCTGGTCAAGCCCGCCGCCTCGGCGATGGTCTCCTTGCGTGCCGTGCCGGCGAACCCCAGGTTTCCGGCACCACGATCCGAAGCCACGGTCGACGCGACCGGCTGCTCACCAGACGCGTGGTCCCAGACGGGCTCCACCTGGACGTTTATGTCCATGTACTCGTCGCCGTACCCTCGCATTCCCGCCCGCCGGCGCCGACGCGCCCTTTGCTTTTCCCGCGCGGATGCCGCGGCCGCCGCGGCGGCCGCGGCAATGTCGGGTTCGGGTGCCTTCCGCTGCGCGCCGGCGGGCATTCCCGCGCGGGCCCCCATCCTGGGCCCGCCCACCAGGTAGGGGTACGCGGCGCTCTCGATCCCGGCGGGCGGCGGCGGCGCCCCGGCCGCGGGTGCCGAAGCAGGCGTGGCCGCCGGGGCCGACGCCGGGGCAGAGGTCGGCGTCGGGGCGGGGGCCGGAGCGGCGCTCAGGACGGGAGAGCTACCGGCCACCGGAGCACCGGCCGCCTCGGGCGCGGGTGCGGGCGCCACGGCAACCGCGTCCGACTGGATCGTGTCGAGACCACCCAGGCCGGCCAAGCCGGCCAGAGACCCAGGGTTGAAAGCCGACAGGGTGACCGCAAGTGCGTTGACCTCCGGGAAGAACGCCTCGTAGGCCTCCGCCGCGTGGCCCACCTCGTCGGCCACCAATCCCGGGATGTCGGACTGCAGCTGCGATAACGCGCCGGACGGGTTTTGCGGAAACTCCAAGATGTCGCGCTGCAAGGTTTGGGTGACTTCGAGGATTCGATTTGTCCACCAACTCGATTGGTATGGGTTGCCCGAGTCGTTGTCGACGATGTTGCTCGCATTGCCGCCGGTGTCGCTGTTGTCGCTGCTCTGGATGGGCTTGACGATTTGCGGCGGTGCTGTGGTTTGCGGTGCGGAGGTCACCGCCGAGAAAGAGGTCAACTCGTACTGGGCCATCGTGGCGGCCGCCTGAATCCACATCCCGACATATTCGGCCTCGTTGAGCGCGATGGGAATGGTATTGACCCCGAAGAAGTTGGTCGCTGCCAACACCGCGTGGATCGCGTGATTGGCGGCCAGCTCCACCAGGGTCGGCATCGCGGCCAGCGCGGCGGTGTAGGCGGCGGCCGCGATCTCGTGCTGGGCAGCCGCGGCCGCGCTGTCGGCGCTGGCCTGCATCAGCCACATCAAGTAGGGCACATGCGCGGCCACGTACTTTTCGGCGGTGGGGCCTTCCCACGCCCCGGCCTGAACCGCCGCCAAAACCGCGCGGAGCTCTTCTGCGACCGACGTATAGGTCGCACTCAACGAACCCCACGACCCGGCGGCGGCCAGCAAATTGCCCGGCCCGGGACCACTGCTCAGCAACGCGGAATGGACCTCCGGCGGCGAAGCCATCCAGATCGGCGCGGTCATCTCAAGCCGTCCGCAAGCGAATACGACGCCGACCTGACAAATCCTCGGGCGGCAACCCGTGGCGCCATAGCAGCGGCTCCTTGCAGGGATGAATCAACGACCGCCCGGCCGTCAGGCGGCGTTACTTACGTGCAGCGATTAGTCGGTGTCCGACCCGGAAAAGTTCCCATAAGCGCCCAACTCGGTGAAGATCCTTCAACGTCCAGTCGCCGATCAACCCGCTCAGTAGCTGCCCGTCAGGGTGGCGATGGGGCCGGGGCCGAGAATGCCGGCCTGGTAGTCGCCCTGGTTGAGCGCGCCCGCATCGAAGGTGCCCGAGCTTGCGAGGCCGCTGTTGTCGCTGCCGGAGAGTCCAATGCCGGAGTTGTCCGAGCCGGTGCTCGCGAAGCCGACGTTGTCGTAGTCCCGGTTGAAGAAGCCCGTGTTGGAACCGCCTGTGTTGAACAAGCCCGTCTGGACGTCGCCCGTATTGAAGATGCCGGCGCTTTGCGAGCCGTTATTCAGGAAGCCGGAGGACGAGCCGCCCGAATTGAAGAAGCCTGAAGATCCGGTCCCGGAGTTGCCGTAGCCCGAGTTAGGGACTATTCCGGTCAGGTCAGCCGAGCCGCCCACGCCCGTGTTCAGGGTGCCCGAGTTGAGCAGGCCCGTGTTGCTGTCGCCCGAGTTGAACCAGCCCGTGTTCACATTGCCCGAGTTGAAGCTACCGGTGTTAGTGCCCACACCAGCCGGCACCGACGCGCCGCCCGAATAGTCGAAGGTACCGCCGCCGGAGTTGAAATTGCCGTCGTTGAAGAGGCCCGCGTTCCCGACGCCGAAGTTACCGCTACCTGCGTTTCCGAACCCCACGTTTCCGGGACCAGCGTTCGCGAAGCCGAAGTTGAGGTCGGCCGCGTTGCCGAAGCCGGTGTTGAAGTTGCCGCCGTTCCAGAATCCCGTGTTGGTGTTGCCCGAGTTCGCGAAGCCGAAGTCGCCATTGCCGGAGTTGAAGATGCCGAAGTCGCCACTACCGGAGTTGAAAAAACCGATGTCATTGCTACCCGAGTTGCCGAAGCCGAAGTCTCCGGCCCCCGAGTTCAGCAAGCCGGCGAAGTTGATACCCACCTGATTGTTGCCGGTGAGACCGATGCCGATATCCCCGCTGCCGCCGTTGCCGAAGCCGTAGTTGTTGCTGCCGAGGTTCCCGAAGCCGATGTTGGCGTTGCCGGTGTTTCCGCTGCCGAAGTTGCCCGACCCGATGTTGCCGCCGCCGACGTTGTTGCTGCCCTGATTTCCGCTGCCGAGGTTGAGGTTGCCGATGTTCCCCAGGCCCAAGTTGGTGTTGCCGACGTTCCCGCTGCCCAGATTCGTGTTGCCAATGTTGCCGCTGCCCAGGTTGGCGTTGCCGAGGTTCCCGCTGCCCAGGCTGGTGTCACCGACGTTGCCGCTGCCCAGGTTGGCGTTGCCGGTGTTGCCGCTGCCCAGGTTCCAGCTGCCGATGTTGCCCAAGCCGGTGTTCAGAGACGGCAGGCCGAGACTGGAAGCCTGCGCCTGCACCGCGCCCTGCCAGGACGACAACTGCGCGGCCGCCGCCGAGGCCCCGCCGTGGTAACCCACCATCGCGGCCACGTCGGCCGCCCACATCTCCTCGTACTGGGACTCGGCGGCCGCAATCGCCGGCGCGTTCAGCCCCAGGAAGTTCGACTGCACCAGTTGAGCGAACGTATTGCGATTGGCTGCCACCACCAATGGGTGCACAGTCGCCGCCAGCGCCGACTCAAACGCACTGACGACGGCCTTCGCCTGGGTGGCCGCCCCCTGGGCCTGGGCCGCCGCGGCACTCAGCCACCCCGCGTACGGAGACGCCGCGGCCAGCATCGCCGTCGACGCCGGGCCCTGCCACGACTGACCGGCCAAACCCGACGTCACCGACCCGAACGCCGATGCCGCCGAACCCAACTCGGCAGCCAACCCATCCCAGGCCACCGCCGCCCCCAACATCGGGGCAGACCCTGCACCAGAGAACATCAGCAACGAGTTGATCTCCGGCGGCAACACCTGAAAGCTCATCAGCCCCTCCCCTTCCGCTGAGTCACTGGAGGCCGTTGATCGGAGCCCCCGCACTTCCCCGGCGGCTATGGCACCAAAACCCTATGTTGGTCGCACGGCAGGGGTTTTTAGTTCCGTGAAAACCAAGCGGATTTTTGGGTGAGCCATCCGACGCGCCACCGAGCCGGTGCGAGGCATAGTCCTTTTGTGTCCTTTTGTGTCCTTTTGTGTCCTTTTGTCTTTGCTAACCTCGCCACCACCACGCTGCGCAAGACGCCTGGGAGGTTGACCATCGAATCGTCGGTCGCGTGGCTGCTTGCACCCCTCGAGGTGGAGACCTTTCTCGAGAAGATCTGGACAGCGACGCACTACCACGTCAAGCGGCACGCTGCCGACTACTTCGACAGTCTGCTGCACGGGCCGTCGGCGGTTGACGAGCTTCTGCGGCTGTTTCGCAACGAGCCGACGGCGGTGCGCCTGATGAGGGGGAAAGACAAGAAGAGCGGGTCCGAGAGCTACCGACTTGGTGACGGCAGCCTCGACCTCGTCGGCATCCGAAACGACTTTGCCGCCGGCTTCACGATCGTCGTCGACGGCGTCGAGCGCTACGTGCGCGCGATCGCTTCCCTCGCCCAGTCCATCGAGGCCGAGCTTAACTTTCCGGTACAGGTCAACGCCTACCTCACCCCGCCCGGATCACGAGGGCTGGTCCCCCACTACGACGACCACGACGTGCTGATCCTGCAGATCCAGGGATCAAAGATCTGGCATTTGTACGACGCCGTCCAAATACCACCTCACGAGATGCAGCGGCGCGACAAGGCGGTTCCCACTGACGGCCTAACGTCGCCAACCGACCTGCGCCTGGAGGTCGGCGACGTGCTGTACCTGCCACGCGGACTCGTGCACGCCGCCGACGCGGACGCGCAGCCGTCCGTCCACTTGACGGTCGGAGTTCACACACCCACCGCGCTCGCGCTTGCCATCGGGGTGCTCTACTCGCTGAGTTTTCGCGACGATCGCCTGAATGCCCAACTGCCGCCACGGCATCTCGACGACCCCGACGTGCAAGCCTCCCTGAGTACCCTGCTTCGCGACGCCGTCAGCGCCATCGAGGACCCGAGCGCCGTCGCCGGAGGCCTCGACACACTGGCGGACGTCCTGGTGCGCCGCGGCCGGTGCCCACCCATCGGACCAATTTCCAACGCGACCGGAGTCGATGGACAAACCGTGGTGAAGAGGTACCAACCGCTGTATTCGCGAGTGAAGACCGTGGCTGACGGCGTGACGCTGCAATTCGCGAGTGTGTCGATAAACGCCGGTCCCGACCACGAGGCCGCGCTGCGGTTCATCTCGAAAAGTGCCGAGCCGTTCCGGGTTCGGGACCTGCCCGGGTTGCGCGCGGAGCAGCAGATCGAGCTGGCCCGGTCGCTGCTCGTGAGCGGATTCCTTATCCGGTTGCCGGACAACTGATTCGGCGAAGCCGCGCCGATGAATATCGCCGATTTGGCCCGCTGGACCCCGGTGCGGCTCGACTTCTCCGGGGCCGCCCCGACGGTCTACTGGGCCGATCTTTCCGCCGAGCGCTTCGTCGAACCGTTCTTCGACCAGACCGTCACCCACTGGGCGTCCGGCCCGACCGCCCGCTCGCTCGTCAGGACCGGGCTCGACGCGTTGGTCACCCTCGACAGCGAGCCGTCGCTCGAGCCGACGGGCATGATCTTCCACCTCTCGCGGTGTGGGTCGACGCTCGTGTCCCGGCTGCTGGGCACGCTCACCGACGTGGTCGTCCTCGCAGAACCCGGACCGCTCAACTCAGTCCTCGGACTCGATCGGGTCGACGAAGCCACGCTAATCAGGGTCGTGCGGCTGCTGGTGCGGGCGCTCGGCCGATGCCACCACGGCGACGAACGGCGGCTGGTGCTCAAGTGCACGAGCTGGAACATCCGCCGCCGAGCGGTCCTCGCCGCGGCCTTTCCCGACACGCCGTGGGTCTGGGTCCAGCGCGACCCTGTGCGCGTCCTGGCTTCGCTGCTCGCCAACCCACCGGGCTGGTTCGGACTGCAGGCCCAACCCGGTGGCGCCGCAAGGCGTTTCGGCCTCGATCCAGCCGAGATACCGGGCATGACACGCGCGGAGTTCGCGGCCCGCGCGCTCGGCGCCATGCTCGAGGCGGCCGCGAACGATCCGGCTCAGCGCCTCTGTGTCGACCATGCCGACCTGCCCGATGCGGTCTGGCAGCGCGTCGCCCCGCATTTCGGGCTCGCGACCGATCCTGCGGCGATTGCACGCATGATCGACGAGTCCCGGTTCTACTCCAAGGATCCGGCGGGCCGGGTTTTCGCCGGCGATCTCGCCGAGCGCCGCCCGGTCACCGATGAGATGCGGGAAGCCGTTCGGCGCTTCGCCGAACCGGGCTATCGCGCGCTCCTGCCTTGACGGCCTTGACCAGCGTGTTACGGGAGATCATCGGCCCGGCTTCGGTGTCAGGTCCGGGCAACGGCCGGCCGTTTTCGCGAAGATAATCGGCCAGCGGGGTACCGACCGCCGTCCAGCCCCGACTGCCGAACCATTCGGTGGCCGGCGCGCACCGCTCGTTGTAGACCAACTGGAAGAACAACCGCCGGTCACCCTGGGCGGCTGCCGCGCGTTCTTCTTCGACCGCGGCAGTGAACTCGTCGGGGCCCAGCGGTGCGGCGTCCTCGACGGCGACATGGCTGCCTGGGCAGGCCAGATTGTCGACGCCGGTGAACAGCTGCTCCTGTGCGGTGGCCGGCAGGTAGATCAACAGGCCCTCGGCAATCCACGCCGACGGCTTGGCCGCGTCAAAGCCGCTGTCCCGCAAAGCCTGTGGCCAGTCCTCGCGCAGATCGACCGCCACCTCGCGGCGCTCGGCGCGTCGTTGGGCGCCGTGGCCGGCGAGCACTTCGCGCTTGAAGTCGAGGACCTGCGGGCGGTCCAATTCGAAGATTGTCGTCCCGGCCGGCCAGTCGAGCCGGTAGGCCCGCGAGTCCAGCCCCGCTGCCAAGATGACTACCTGCCGCACGCCCGCGTCAGCGGCCCGGCGGAAATACTCGTCGAAGTACTTCGTGCGGGCACCCTGGTAGTTGACGAAATGCTCGCCCCAGTCGCTCTTCAGCGGATGGTCAGGCGCCTTGCCATCGAGCACGTCAGCCCAGTGGCCACCGACCGCACGACAGAACACCTCGGCGAACGGGTCGACGGCCAACGGGCGGGGCTTCTGCGCCTCCAGCGCCCGCGCGGTGGCCACATTCACCGCCGTCGAACCGACACTTGTTGTGATGTCCCAGGCATCGCCTTCGCTACGCACTCAAGCGACCCTACCCCGACGGGCTGTGTTTCCTATCCCAACGGTTGGCCCGGCACTCCGGATGGCTCGGGGGACCAGCCGGGCCAGCATCACAAGTCCAGAACCGTGCGGCTGACCCCTCGCGCAGTCGTGATGAAAACGGTTATCGTTCCCCCGTGAGTGTTTTGCACTCCCGCTTCCACCGCGCCTACGTCTCCGCCGTCGCGCTGACCCTCGCTGTGACGGGCTGTTCGACGAGCCAGACCAAAACCTCTACGCCTTCTGGCACTACCACCTTGCCGGCAGCCACGAGTACCACCGCCGCAACCGCCTGCCCGACCGCCCCGGTGGCTGTGGTGGTCAGCGTCGATCAGTGGGGCGATATCGTCTCTGAACTTGGCGGTGGTTGCGCGAACGTCAAAACTGTACTGGCCAGCTCGTCGGTGGACCCGCACGACTACGAGCCGTCACCGGCCGACGCGGCCTTGTTCAAGGGCGCCAAACTTGTCGTGGTCAACGGCGCCGGGTATGACGCGTGGGCGTCCAAGCTGGCCGCCAGCTCCGCCGCCGGCGCCCCCGTGGTAAGCGCCGCCGAAGTCACCAAGACACCAGATGGTGCGAACCCACACCTGTGGTATATGCCATCGGCTGTGACCGCAGTCGCCGACGCGGTAACCGCCGAATTCAGCAAGCTCGATCCGCAGGCCAGCGACTACTTCAGCCAGCGCCGATCGCAGTTCACCACCGCGATGGCGCGCTACACCAGCCTGATCGCCAAGATCAAGGCCGGGGCGTCAGGCAAGTCCTATGCAGCCACCGAAAGCATCTTCGACTACCAGGCGCAGGCACTGGGTCTGGTCAACAAGACTCCGGAGGGCTATCGGCGGGCGTCGGCCAACGAATCAGACCCGTCGCCGGGCGACATCGATGCGTTCCGCAGGGTGCTGGACGGCCGGCAGGTCGACGTCTTGATTTACAACACCCAGACCCAGGGTTCGGTCCCCCAGCAGATCCGTTCGACTGCCGAACAGGCCGGGATCCCCGTCGTCGACGTGACCGAGACCGTGCCGCCCGGGCAGAACTCATTCGAGGGCTGGCAAGACGCCCAGCTGACCGCGTTAGCCAAGGCGCTCGGTGTCGCTGTCTGACGTTTCCGCCGCTCCCGCGGCGCTGACGTTCACCGACGTCAGCGCCGTACGGGGCGGACGACTCATCTGGTCTCACGCCACCTTCACCGTGCCCGCCGGCGCCGTGGTCGCCGTCGTCGGACCCAACGGCTCGGGCAAGACCACCCTGCTGCACATGGTCCTCGGTCTGATCCCGGCGGCCAGTGGCCACCTCGAGGTGTTCGGCCGCCGTCCCGGCCAGGACAACGAGAGCATCGGCTATGTGCCGCAACACTATGCCGCCAGCGCGGGGGAAGCCATCCGCGCCGCCGATGTGGTGCTGCTCGGACTCACCGGGCGCCGGTGGGCGTTCGGGCACAGCACCCCAGCCCAACGCCAGCAGGTCAGCCAGGCGCTGGCCGCCGTCGAGGCCACCGAGATCGCCGGCCAGCGGCTGTCGACACTTTCTGGTGGGCAACTCCAACGTATCGCGATCGCCGCAGCGCTGGTGGCACAACCGCATTTGCTGATCCTCGACGAACCGCTGGCGTCATTGGATCTTCATAGCCAGCGCGACATCGTCGCACTGCTGGCCCGACTGCACGCTGAGCTGGCCGTGACCATCCTGGTGGTCGCCCACGACCTCAACCCACTGCTGCCCGTCCTCGACAGCGCGATCTACCTGCTCGACGGGCACCCGCACTACGCACCCATCGACGATGTCGTGGACGATGCGCTGCTGACCCACCTCTACGGCACTCCGATCCAGGTCGCACACACCCCGCACGGGGAGCTGTATATGAGGAGCACATTGTGACCGCTCACTACGTAGCCCTGGGCTATCAACCCAATTGGTGGCCGATTCTGACCTCGGGGTTCATGGGCGACGCCCTGATCGGCGGCACCATCGTCGCGCTGGCCGCGGGGTTGATCGGCTACTTCGTCGTAGTGCGACAGACGGCCTTCGCCACGCATGCCTTGGCCCACATCGGATTTCCTGGCGCGACCGGCGCGGTCCTTCTGGGCGTGCCCGTGGCCGTCGGGCTGGGCGTGTTCTGTGTAGGCGGGGCACTGGTGATCGGCGTGTTAGGCAAGCGCGCCGCCGATCGTGAAGTGGTCACCGGGACAGTCCTGTCCATGGCGAGCGGTCTCGGCTTGTTCTTCAACTCGCTGGCCACCAAGAGCTCTAGCACGATGACCAACGTGTTGTTCGGCAACCTACTCGCCATCTCCCACGATCAACTGGTCGGATTCGCGATCCTGCTGGTAGTGCTGGGGTTCAGCGTCGGCGTTATCTACCGGCCCCTGCTGTTCAGCTCGGTCAACGCCCTGGTCGCCCAGGCCAAAGGAGTGCCCGTGCGCGCTCTATCCATGATGTTCATGGCGCTGCTCGGGCTCACCGTCACCATGGCTATACAAGCCGTCGGCACGCTGCTGTTGTTCGCCCTGGTCGTCACTCCTGCTGCGACCGCGATCATGCTCACCCCCCGCCCGGTCATGGCCATGGTCATCTCGACTGCCATCAGCCTGAGTGCGGTTTGGCTCGGACTGGGCGCATCGGCCATGTTCAACCTGCCGCCGAGTTTCCCCATCGTCACCATCGCCTGCGCCATCTGGTCGGCCGTCTGGGTTATCAACCGCCGCCGGAGAACTGCCGCCCAACCATCGGAAAAGTCGACCGATGCTTCACCCACTACGTCAACGAGGCCGGCCTCTGCCGCCCCGGGGACTTGACGACTATCCCACGCGCCGAACGGAGTGTTCCTGGTGTCTTCGCAGCCTGAACCCCAGCGGCGACGTTCCACGGCCAAGCAACGGGCCGTCTTGGAGGTCCTGCGGGAGCAGGAGAACTTCCGCAGCACCCAGCAGCTTTATCTGGACATTCGCCGACACCGACAGCTGCGGATCGGTCTGACCAGCGTCTACCGCATCTTGCGCACGCTGGCCGCCGACCGGATCGCCGAGACCCAGCGCGCCGAGGACGGCGAGATCCTCTACCGCCTGCGTACCGGGGCAGGTCATCGTCACTATCTGGTTTGCCGGCGGTGCGGCAGCGCCGTGGGATTTACTCCCGTCGACATCGAAGAACGCACCCGCCACCTGAGCCGCCAACACCAATACACCGACGTCACTCACTACGTCGATCTCTACGGCGTCTGTCCGCGATGCCGAAGCGCTCCGGAATCGCGCCGATAAACCACATCCCACACTCAAGCGGCTGCATTTGATGCACTTTGCGCGAAACTGTTGGGCCGAGGAGGCGCTCGTAGGTGCCAAGCGAGCCAGCGGAGTCGGCCTCGGCGGGGTATCCCGTGCACTACTCAATGTCGTCTGCGGCGACGTCGAACCCACCGCCGACGAGGCGGGTCTTGGCTTGAAGACACAGTTCAGCAACGCACACGCGCGTCGATCCGGGTTCGAAGGTCGACTGCCTACGGTGGGACTATGCAGGACAGCGGTTCTTTGATCCGATCGCGATGCCGGGGCGCGGTGTCGCGCCGCGATGTGCTCAAGTATGCGGCAGGTGCGCCCGTGTTGTTGAGCCTGCCGACGGTGCCGCTGGTGGGCGCGCCGACGGCCGGTGCGGCGTCGGCGATCGCGGGCCGGATCGTGTTCCTGGATCCGGGCCACAACGGCGCCAACGACGCCTCGATCAATCAGCAAGTGACCAATGGCCGCGGGGGCACCAAGGAGTGCCAAACCACCGGTACCTCCACCGACGCCGGTTACCCCGAGCACAGCTTCAACTGGGATGTGGTGGTGCGCATTCGCGCGGCATTGACAGCGCTGGGTGTGCGTACCGCGATGTCACGAAGTAACGACAACGCGTTAGGTCCGTGTGTGGATCAACGCGCCGCGATGGCCAACGCCCTGCAGCCCGATGCGATCGTGAGCATCCACGCCGACGGCGGACCGCCGGATGGGCATGGCTTTCACGTCAACTATTCCAGCCCGCCGCTCAACCAGGCCCAGGCTGGACCTGCGGTCCGCTTCGCCCAGGTCATGCGCGATCAGCTGGTTAGTGCAGGACTCCAGCCGTCCACGTACCGCGGCACCAACGGGTTATACGGGCGCGCCGACTTGGCCGGTCTAAACCTGGCCCGCTATCCGTCCATCCTGATCGAACTCGGCAATATGAAAAACACCGCCGAGGCCGCGGTTCTGGCCAGCGCTGAGGGGCGGTCGCGCTACGCATCAGCGGTCACCCAGGGCATCGCGGCGTACTTGGGTTCCACGACCCCCGCACATCTATGAAACCCGTTGCGCCAGAGGGATTCGGCTCAGAAACGTGCGGCCATACCCGTGGTTCGTATCGGTAACGCGGGGCAGGCCGAAGACGTCGTCGGCGGCCCGCCCGTAAAGGACGGTGACCACTCCGGCGACCACGCAGTGTCCAGTCGTGGGCTTGCCGGAGCTGCACGGCACGCAGGGCCGCAGCGCAGAGGATCGCGTTGTCTGTGTCTATGCCCGTGTCATCAACGGGCACCAGCACTCGAGGGTGTTTCCGCGTCGGCGTCAGTGCTCGTCGTAGTGCTCGCCGTGAGCCGCGTGCCGGCACCCGTCGTGCACATAGTCGACATGATCCCCGTGCGGGATCGCGACGTGGCCACACCCCTCACCGTGGACATGGTCATGATGCTCATGCACCGCGTGGCCTGATGGCTCACATTCGTCGTAGTGATCCTCGTGCTGTCGATGAAGATGACCGTTGTGGAGGTAGTCGACATGATCACCGTGTGGGATCGCGACATGGCCGCATCCTTCGCCGTGCACATGATCATGTGCGGCGTGCTGGTTGTGGGTTGTGCTGGTCATTGCTTCTCACCGTCCGTACCGAATTTTGAGTCGTGAGCTACTGACGCGTCGAAATTTTAGTCCTGCCACGACCGGTGCCGCAGATTCCGGTGCGGAGCCGGCGCGCTGACATACTGGGACGATGGCGACGCTGAGGTCTGGGCGCAGGCTGCGCGTCGGATCGATGGAAGTCCTGGTGGGCATTCTGTTGGCGTGCGCCTTTTCGGCGACGATGCTGCGGAATGGGGTCTCGGGCAGTGCGGCGTGGTCGACGGCGGGCACGGTGTTCTGTGGGGTGTTCGTGCAGGCGGTTCCGTTTTTGGCGCTGGGGGTGGTGGTCAGTGGGTTGATCGCGGTGTTCGTGTCCCCGGAGCGGTTGGCGAGCTGGCTGCCACGTCGTCCCGCGGTGGCGGTATTGGCCGCGGGGATCGGTGGGGTGTTGCTGCCGGGCTGTGAGTGCGGGTCGGTTCCGGTGGCGCGGCGATTGTTTGGCGAAGGAGGGGCCACGGGCGCGGCGGCTTTGACGTTCATGCTGGCCGCGCCGGCGATCAACCCGGTAGTGCTGGTGGCCACCGCGGTGGCGTTTCCCGGTGCGCCCAGGATGGTTGTTGCCCGGATGGGGGCGTCGCTGCTGACCGCGGTGATCATGGGGTGGGTGTGGGCGCGGTGGGGCCGCCCGGAGTGGATCACCCGCCGGCTACCCCGTCGGGGCACCGACACCGAGTCACGGTGGGTGATCTTCGCTGAGGCGGCCCGCCACGACTTCCTTCAGGCTGCATCGTATTTGGTGTTGGGTGCCGCTGCGGCGGCGGCGCTGCATGTGGTGGTGCCGCGGTGGGTGTTCGAGCATCTGGCGGCACACGTGATCCTCGGTGTGGTGGTGATGGCCGCCCTGGCGGTGGTGCTGGCGTTGTGTTCGGAGGCCGACGCGTTCGTGGCGGCGAGCATGACGATGGTGCCGCTGCTGCCCCGGCTGGTGTTTCTGGTGGTGGGCCCGGCAGTCGACGTGAAACTGTTCGCAATGCAGGCGGGCATGTTCGGCCGGGCCTTCGCGGCGCGCTTCGGCCCCGCCACGTTGCTGGTTGCAACGGCAAGCGCTTGTGCGGTCGGGGTTTTCGTCCTCGGTGGTGGATAAGTGAGCCGCGAAACCGAGAACACCGTTCTGCTGTTGGTGGGCATAAGCATCGTCATGATCACGGTGTCGGGGGCGTTCACCCGCTACGTCAAGCCGGGACTGCTGCCGTGGCTGGCCGCGTCGGCAGTGCTGCTGATCGCATTAGCGCTATCGGCGATCATCGGCGATATCCGCCGCGGCGGACCCCGGACTAGTGGTCAGCCCAGTCATCACAGCGAGGGACACCCCCACCGGGCCGGCATAGTGTGGCTCCTCGTCGTTCCCATCCTGGTGTTGATCTTCGTGACGCCGCCCGCGCTGCGACCCTCAGCCGCCGCCCCCTCGGTGACCACGGTGTCCAATGATGTTCTCAATCGGGCATTTCCGCCGCTACCCCCGGGCAACGCCCCTGAGGTATCGCTGCCCGAGGTGCTGATACGCGAGGCCCAGGACACCACCGGCTCGTTGACGAATCGATCGATCACCGTAACCGGCTTTGTCCTCAACGAGGCACAGGGCGTGGACCTTGGTCGCATCGTCATCATCTGTTGCGCCGCCGACGCCCAACTGGCCCGCATCCATCTGCGTGGCCCGGCGGCCGCCCGCGCCGCCGGACTCGCGGACAACACCTGGATTCGGGTCGAGGGCCAGGTCACACCCGCGCCCCGGCAACCGAATTCAGCCGCGATTCCGACACTGCAGGCCACCGCGGTCACCCGCATCGATGCCCCGGCCAACCCATACGCCTACCCGCATTGATGGACATGCCTCGTCGGCCGTTAACTCGTGAACCCTGAAGATCGGACGGGCGGCGTTACCGGTTTGCTCAATTGCTGACAATGGCGCGGCGAGCCCCGAGGTGATGCCCGGTGAGCTGTCTTGGCAGTGGACTGTTTTCCCATTGCCCCAACTCCAGCCAATCCCGCAGGACCGCAGCGTCACACTTGTCAGTGATGGGCCCGATCCAATGGGCATGCCCGCAGGGCACACGGTCTTTTGTGCAGGGCTGCACCAACGCCATGACGCCGCATCCCGTCGGGCGAGATGCGCAGGTGAGCGATCCGAGCATGCACGCGGCGGCGACGAGCACCGCGTGGGGACAGCGTCGGATGGTGGGACCTAATTCGTCGATGACCGACAGGTTGTGGTCGGTCGCGCAGGCGGTACAAACGATGACGGTGAACGGCCGGTCGGTGGCCCGGCGCGGGGAAGTCAACGTGCCCTGCTCAGGTCAGCCGCGCCGGCAGTTTGTCCTGAGTAGGGCAGTAGCGCCATTTCGCGCGCGTTCTTGATCGCCGCGGTGACCTGTCGTTGTTGTTGGACGGTGAGACCGGTGACATGACGGGAACGGATCTTGCCGCGTTCGGAGATGAACATCCGCAGCGCGGCGGTATCCTTGTAGTCGACCGCGCTGAGCCCGAGGCTGGCCAGAAGGTTCCTCTTGGCGGGCCTGACGCCCGGCGGGGCGCCACGACGAGTCCGCTGGGGTTTCCTGGCCATCACCAGCTCGCCTTGCGCACGCCGGGTAGCTGCCCGGCATGAGCGAGTTCGCGAACCCGTACCCTCGACAGCCCGAATTTGCGGAGATGCCCGCGCGGACGCCCGTCGACGGCGTCACGATTGCGCAGCCGCACTGCGCTTGCGTCGCGGGGCTGGCGCGCCAACTCTGATTGTGCCGCCGCCCGTCGCTCGGCGGTACTCGATGGTGAGCGGATGATCTCTTTGAGTTCGGCGCGGCGCGGGGCATAGCGCGCCACGATCGCGCGGCGGCGGTCGTTTTTGACGATCTTGGATTTCTTGGCCATGCTCAGCGGTCCTCGCGGAAATCGACGTGGCGGCGGATCACCGGCTCGTACTTGCGCAGCACCAGCCGGTCGGGGTCGTTGCGCCGGTTCTTGCGGGTGATGTAGGTGTAGCCGGTGCCTGCCGTGGAGCGCAGTTTGACGATGGGGCGGATCTCGTTGCGTGCCATCAGATCCGCTGCCCGTCGCGGCGCAACCGTGCCACGACGGCTTCGATGCCGTCGCGGTCGATGACTTTGATGCCCTTTGCACTGACCCTCAGCCGAATCCGGCGGCCCTCCGAGGGCAGGTAGTACGTCTTGAGCGCGATGTTGGGTGACCAGCGCCGAGGAGTTCGGCGATGTGAATGCGAGACCGCGTTACCGAAACCCGGTACCCGCCCGGTCACTTGACAATGGGCAGACACTGTTCCCTCCTCGGACCCATGTGAGTCTTATTGAAAATCGTTTTCGACAAGCCTTGCCCGAGACAGTACCGTACGGGTAGGTCTAATGAAAATGATTACCAACAAGGGGACTCATGCGGACGCCCGTGATCCTGGTCGCCGGTCAGAAGGACACCGACCCGGTCGTGGGGGCACTCGTGCGCACCCCCGGGACGCTGGTCGTCGAGCACCGTTTCGACGGCCACGTGGTGCGCCGGACCATGGTGACCCTGCAACAAGGTGTGTTGACGACGGCGGAGATCGGACTCGAACTTGCGCACGGGTGCGTGTCGTGCACCATCCGCAACGACCTGCTGGTGTTGTTGCGTCAGCTGCACCGCCGCGACGACATTGACCGCGTCGTGGTGCACCTGGCGCCGTGGCTGGAACCCGAACCGATCTGCTTGGCCATCGACCGTGTGCGGGTGCGCGTGGCGCCAGGGTACGTCGACGGACCTGCGGCCCTGGATGTGTCGATCGCCGCGGTGGTGACCTGTGTCGATACATCGGTGTGGCTGAGCCAGGCGCTCGGTGACGCCCAACTCGGCGACGGGCGCACCCGTGCCCAGGTGGTGGTCGGACAGGCCGAATTCGCCGACGTTGCCGTACTCAACCGCCCTAACCCGATCGTGGCAGCCGTGCTGCGCCGCCTCTCACCGCGCGCACGGATTAGCGTGGGCGCCGAGGACATCGAGCACGCTTTGGACAATCTGTACCGGGACGCGCGGCGAGGCCGAAGCGACGATCCGCACGGTCCGCTGCTCGCCGGACAGCCACCCTTGGATTCCCGGGGCCCGGTCAAACTCGTCGAGTTCACTGCGCGACGCCCCTTCCATCCGCAGCGTCTGCACGCGTGTCTGGACGTGCTGCTGGAAGGCGTCATCCGAACCCGGGGCAGACTCTGGCTGGCCGGCCAACCCGAGCAGGCGATGTGGTTGGAATCGGCCGGCGGCGGATTGCGGGTCAGTTCGGCCGGCAAATGGCTCGCCGCCCTGACAGGCCCCGAGCTTGCCGACATCGATACAGAACGGCGCGTCTTCGCCGAGCTGACATGGGACGACCGGCACGGCGATCGGCACACGGCGATGACCATCCTGGTGTACAGCGCGCACGCCGCCAACATCCTCGACGCCCTCAATGGCGCACTGCTCACCGACGACGAGTTTCGCATCCCGCAGGACTGGATCCACTACGACGATCCGTTCGGCAACTGGCACGAAGAAGACCCCTGCGAAGCACCAGCCAAAGATGCCGAGGACACACCTGCCCACCACACCCAGGACGGAGACCGCTGATGAAACCCGACATCCACCCCGACTACCACCCCGTCGTCTTCCAAGACGCCACCACCGGTGCGAAGTTCCTGACCCGATCAACCATCACCAGTTCGCGCACCATCGAGTGGCAGACGCCGCACGGGACGCACAACTACCCGCTTGTCGTTGTCGAAGTCACGTCGGATTCACACCCGTTCTGGACCGGCGGGCGCCG
Source organism: uncultured Actinomycetota bacterium (assembly GCA_963785625.1). Classification (GTDB taxonomy): domain Bacteria; phylum Actinomycetota; class Actinomycetes; order Mycobacteriales; family Mycobacteriaceae; genus Mycobacterium. Next base: position 26,010 of record CAWAWC010000010.1, read on the forward strand.
TATCGTCGACACCGCCGGACAAGTGGAGAAATTCCGCCGCCGCTACGGGAGCCGGCAAAGATCCGCGCCCGAACGGGAGGCCGAAGCCGCACAGGAAGAACCGGATTGACCGCGGAGGTGGCGATGAACATCTTTTCGCCGCCGATCACAAAAGCCCCTCACGCCGCGCCGAGAGCGAGGAGTACGCCAAGGAGGTGCGCCGCCGGCCCCCACTTTTGACTACCCCGTCGAAAACCGAAGCCGCATGGCATTTCGCGTCAACAGCGCCGGGAACGCCGACGCCTGATCCAGCTCACCGCTGCACAGCAGGGTGACGGCTGGCGCTTCCGGTCAGTGTGGTCCAATGCAGGACCGCCTCGCTGCGAGCCGCAGGGCTCGCCGCTAGAGCGATCGGGGCGACTAACCGCCCCATCTGGCGGCTTCGGCCGTGTCGCGGGCGTACATGGCCAAGGTGTTGGATTCGTGGGTGCTGGCCATTGATTGATATGCCCGCACCAGGTTTTCCATGGTCTGGTTCCACTGCGCCTGCCAAACCTGATACGTCATCCCGGTATCGCCCTGCCAGGCATTGGACAGCGCCGCCTGCTCGCTGGCGATATCAGCACCCAACCCACCAACTGCGGAATGTGAGCGTCCAACAAACTCATAGCGATTCCTTCCGTGGTTGTTTCGGGTTGCTAGCTGTCACTCGCTCCGCCAGCTTGCTCGGGAGCGCCGTGCGGGTCCCACGTGCCCGGCATCATGGGCATCTTCGGCCCGCCGCCGAACTCGTCACCGGCCAGCGTGGTCAAGCCCGCCGCCTCTGCGACCGACGCCCTACCTGCCGTGCCGGCGAACCCCAGGCTTCCGGCACCCTGATCGGAGGCCGAAGTCTGCCCACCGGCCGGCGCGCCCCAGTCCGGTTCCACGTCGATGTTCATATCCATGTACTCGTCGCCATAGCCACGCTGGCGCGCCCGTTGACGTTGGCGCCGCCGCGCCCGCGCCGCCTCACGGGCGCTCGCCGCGGCCGCCGCCGCGACGGCGTCGGGCTCCGGCGCTTTCCTTTTCGCGCGAGAGCTGGCGCTCGCACTCATCCCCGAGCCGAACCCGATGCCGGGAGGCACCGCGTACGGAGGGACAAAACCCACCCCACCCGCGGCCGCAGGCGGTGGCGGGGCCGGGGCCGGAGCCGGAGGCGCGGGGGGGCTAGGCGTGGGCGGAGGCGCCGGCGCCGTCGCAGGGGCCGCGGCCGGGGCGGCGATGGAGGTCAGTCCCACGGCGGGCACCACGAAAGGAGCAGCGGCGACGGGCGCCAGGGCTGGCGCCACGGCATGAGGAGCCACGCCGGCCAGCCCGGCCAGCCCCACGAAGCCTGCCGCTCCCGCGGGTGTGATGGCGGGCAGCGCTGCGATCAGCAGCTCCGGATTGGTGACTGTATAGGCAATGACCTCCTCGATGTGGGTCGGGAAATCGAACAGCTGCCAGCTGAAGAACCACTGAAAGGCCTCCACCGGATTCGTCCTCAGGTCTACCGTGAAATTTTCAAAATCCTCAGTGAGTTCGAGGCCTCGAGCGAGCCAGAACGACGCTTGGCCGGGATTCGTATAGGTGTCGTAGGTGGCCCCATTGATGGTGCCGCCTGCAGGGTCCCAGTTGACGCCGAATTTCTGCTGCAGGAAGCTCGCAAGGACGTTGTCGAACGCATTGTCGACCGTCGGGTCGTGCGCAACTGGGCCATTTCCGATACCGATGTCTTGCAGGGAATTAACGAGCCACTGCGGGAGGTTCAGCGGATTGTCCGTATAGCCCTGATTAAGCAGAAGATTCGAGATCTGCTGCTGGACTCCCAGCGGGTTCTGCAGGAACTGCTCGATCTGCTGCTGGGCCGTCTGCAGGAACGTCTGCAGGGGGTTGGTGCTCGACGCGGGATCGGATTTCAAGATTTGCGGCGCCGGCGTGGTCTGCGGCGTCGACGCGACCGCGGCGCCGGAGACCGCTTGATAGGTGGCCATCGTGAGGGCGGCCTGAATCCACATCCGCACATAGTCGGCCTCGTTGACCGCGATCGGGATCGTATTGATCCCAAAGAAGTTCGTGGCCAGCAACACGCCATGAACCACATGGTTGATGCCGAGCTCGGCCATTGTCGGCATGGCCGCCAACGCGGCGGTGTAGCCCGCGGCCACGGTCTCCAGCTGGGCGGCCGCCGCCGTGCTGTTGACGCTAGCCTGCATCAGCCACGCCAGGTAGGGCACGTATGCGGCCGCATACGACTCGGCGCTCGGCCCCTCCCACGCGCCGGCCTGCACCGACGCCAGCAACGCGCTGAGCTCCTGCGCCACCGACGCGTACTCGGCACTCAACGAGCTCCACGCCCCCGCCGCCGCCACCAGGGGCCCAGGGCCCGGGCCACTGCTCAGCAACGCCGAGTGCACCTCCGGCGGTGAAGCCATCCAGATTGGCGCCGTCATCGTCAGCCGCACGCAGCGAGACACGACGATGCCACCGCCGCATCGGCGGCGGCGTGGTCGGGCGCCAGTCGGGCGGTCAACGCGTCGACCGTCGCGCTCGCGGCGGCCAGTCCTTCGGGCACGACCCGCAACGTCATGGACAGACACTCCTCGTTTGGCACTCGGACGGGTTGACAAAAGAGCTTACTGAAAATGATTTTCGTTAACAACTCATTCAGGTCAGGCTGGTGACCACGCCTGCAGGCGGCCGCGCGCTTCTCTCACACGACACAGTGGCGCTCGCTGCCGATGGCCCGCTGAGGCCGGGTGTGCCGGGGCCAACGGGGCCGACGAACCGGGCTGGCACGCCTGTAGCTCTAGCGGAGCGAGTGTTCAGCCGCCACCGGTAACCCACGTCCGATTGCAGCCCGAGGCCGTCGGCCCCGAGTCAGCCTCCATACCGGTTACACCAGCGGACGCCCGGTCCTGATCCGGCGATCGACGTCCCACAACAGGACGTTGAACGGGAACTGCCGGACGAACCGCGGCATCATGCGGTTCACCGTGCGCATCGCGACCATCAGCCGGTCGAAGCGCCGCTGCCTGGCGGCGTCCCAGGGCAACCGCATCTCGTCGCGAAACCGCTGCGGCAGAAAGCCCGTAGTGATCAGCAGCGCGAAGTCGTCGGACGCGCGCTGCAGCGGCCGCGGCAGCTTCACCCCGCGGACGCGTCCCGCGGCGATGGGAAACAGGTAGTCGCGGACGGCGTCGTCGATGTGCACCTTGGCCAGCGACTCCTGCCAGTACCGGTCGAAGGCGGCGCGGTCGGCCGGCCACATATCCGGCGGCACCTGCAAGGTGGTGGCCAGCGCCATGCCCTCGCGGTAATGGCGGGCCGCGTCCTCGTCGTCCAACTCGCCGACGAAGATGCGGTAGATGTCGACCGCCCCCTTGTACAGGCAGGCGCCCACCCACAGTTGCAGGTCGACGTCGAAGGCGTTGTACTGCACCGGGCTGTCGGGGGTCGAATACACCTGCGCATGGGCCCGATTCACCGCGCGACGGAACGCCGCCTGCTGGGCATCGCTGCCGCGGGTGGCCACCGCCAGGTAGGTGAAGGTAGTGCGCGCCCGCTTGATCGGGTGCAGGTCCACCCGGCCGCTTTCGACGCGGCTCTCCATCACGCCGTATCCGACACCGGGTCGCGCCAGCTGCATGATCACGTTCGCCGGGCCGGCCAACAGCGCGATGCCCATCAGGCCCTCGTCGATGCCCAGGGCGCGCCCACGCCGTGCGCGCCGGGGACGGGACCGGTCGGCCTCGGCGTTTATGGCGCGCTCGACCTGCGGAATCGGTTGCTCAACCGCCTGGCGCATCGCCACCGTTGGTCCTCCCGCGGCACCGAGTCCCCTAAATGTGCGAACGCTAGTTTCCCGATATTGTCGGCGTCTTGGTCCGGTGTCAAGATGGTGGTCATGAACGACACCTCGAGCGCGCGGCCCTACCGCGGAGTCGAGGCCGCGCAGCGCCTGGCCACCCGCCGCAACCGGTTGCTGGCCGCGGGCCTCGACCTACTCGGTGCCAGACACCAGGACATGTCCGCCGTCACCGTGCGCAACGTGTGCCGCCAATCCGGCCTGGCCGCCCGCTACTTCTACGAAAGCTTCACCGACAAGGACGAATTCGTCGCCGCGGTCTACGACTGGGTGGTCGCCGACCTGGCCGCCACCACGCAGGCCGCCGTGGCGGTGGTGCCCGCCGACGAGCAGACCCGCGCGGGAATGGCCAACATCGTGCGGACCATCACCAGCGACGCCCGGATCGGGCGCCTGCTGTTCAGCACCCAGCTGGCCAACTCGGTGATCGCGCGCAAACGGGCCGAATCCACCGCTATGTTCGCCATGCTGTCCGGCCAGCACGTCGGCGACGCGCTGCGGGTACCGGCAAACGACCGCATCAAGGCCGCTGCGCACTTCGTGGTCGGCGGCGTCGGGCAGACCATCAGCGCCTGGCTTGCCGGCGACGTCCGGCTCGAACCGGACCAGCTCGTCGATCAGCTGGCGGCGCTGCTCGACGAACTCGCCGAGCCGCACCTGTACCGCCTCACGGAAACAGCGGCAGTTGCCACAGCCGCGTCCCGGGATCGAGCAGCCACAAACGCGTCATGGTCAGGCGGATGAGCCGCTGCGCGCTGAAGATCATGAAGGCCGCCAGCGGCACCTCGATCAGAAGAGCGGTGGCCACCGACAGCCAGAAGTCCCTGGGGCCGGCGGTCATGAGGTCGAACCAGGCGTCGCAGATCAGAAGCACTCCAGTGGTGAACGCGGCCGGGACCAGCAGCTGACGACGCAGGTAGCCCAGAACGGCCGTCGTCAACATGAACCCCATCAACAGAACGTCGAAGCCCACCCAGGTAAGGGGCCAGTTATGCGCGACGTAGTTCTCCGGCAGCGTCACCGAGAGATACCCCAGCCAGGGGATCATTGCCATTGAGCCACCGGCCATCAGGCTCAATCGGATGCGTCGCACCCGAGCCAAGAACGCCGGGTCGATGAGGTCGCTCACCGGTTGTTCCAGCCTGGTGATCAAATCGCGCCGCTCCTCGGGAGTCAGCGCGGCGATCTGAGCGTCGGTCAGGATGCCTTCGGTCACGATCGACCGACCGGCGCGGAGGGCCGCCGGTCAGCCGCCGTCTTCGGCACCGCGCTGGTATCGCTGTTATCGAATTCCTTTATCCAGCAGGCAAATTCAAGCGTAATGCCATCGGGGTCCTGGAAGTAGAACGAGCGCACGTACACCCCGGGATGCACCGTCTTGGCAACCTGCGTCTCGCTCTCGTCGTGGTTGAGCACCGGCCCGACGCGCACACCCTTGTCCTTGAGTCGCTGCCGGTAGACGTCGAACTTCTCGGCCGGCACATGGAATGCCAGGTGGTTCATGCTGCTTACCGCGCTGGTGATGTCCCCGATACCGGGGATGGCGCCCGGCGACGAGACGCCCGGAACCCGGTCGGGCGCGTCGGCGAACCAGAAGAACGCGACGCAGTCACCGTTGCCGGCGTCGAAGAAGAAGTGCTGGCCCATACCGCCGGGCAGATCCAGCGACTTGATCAGGGGCATGCCCAGGATGTTGGTGTAGAAATCCACCGTGCGCGCCATGTCCGAACACACCAGCGCGATGTGGTTGATCCCGCCGAGCTCGAATTCCGTGTTGGTGTTGTGCGGCCTGATCATCGCGCGGCTCCTATCGGTCCCGGAGTGCAGGTCCTGGCCAAGGCCCGAATCTGAATCTAACATCAGGTTCAGTCTGAGCCCCAAGAGAGGTGCGCGAGGTGCGCCAGGTGTCGACCGCGGCAGAGCCGGATGGCCGACACGGCCCGTCCGCCGAGTCTCCCCAACAACGGTGCGGGCAACCGCGGGCGGCGATCGGCACGGCCGCTTCGGATTTCGCGCGGCAATGGAATGAGATCGACCCCCTGCCAATCTCTTTCATCGCCGGGTCCGTCGACCGGGCCTACTATCGGCAGGACGGCCGCCGACCGTGACACGCCGTGCCGCCGCCGCAGGAGTCGTCCGCGAGTTCGTCGGACTCGAATCACCCACCGCGGGGCGCGCCGGCGCCGGCGGGCACCCGTGCCAGGGGCTGTACCACCGCGGGGTGGGACGCAAGCCCAAGGTCGCGATGATCGCCACGCACTACCAGATCGACTTCTCCGAGCACTATCTCGCCGACTACATGGCCACCCGCGGCATCGGGTTTCTGGGCTGGAACACGAGGTTCCGTGGCTTTGAAAGCAGCTTCCTGCTCGACCACGCGCTGGTCGACGTCGGTGTCGGGGTCCGCTGGCTGCGCGAGACCCAGGGCGTGGAAACCGTTGTACTGTTGGGTAATTCGGGTGGTGGCTCACTGATGGCCGCCTACCAGTCACAGGCCGTGGAGCCGAACGTGACCCCCCTGGACGGCATGCGACCGGCGGCCGGACTGACGGAGCTGCCGCCCGCGGACGGCTACGTGGCCACCGCCGCTCACCCGGGCCGTCCCGACGTGCTGACGGCCTGGATGGACGGCGCCGTCGTCGACGAGAACGACCCGGTGGCCGGCGATCCCAAGCTCGACCTGTTCGACGAGCGCAACGGCCCACCGTTCTCGCCGGAGTTCGTTGCCCGCTACCGCAGCGCGCAGGCCGCGCGCAACCACGCCATCACCGACTGGGCCGAGACGGAGCTCAAGCGCGTTCGCGCGGCGGGATTCTCCGATCGGCCGTTCACGGTGATGCGCACCTGGGCCGATCCGCGCATGGTCGATCCCACCATCGAGCCCACCAAGCGTCAGCCCAACATGTGCTACGCGGGCGTCCCGGTGAAGGCCAACCGGTCGGCGCACGGCATCGCCGCGGCGTGCACACTGCGCAACTGGCTGGGCATGTGGAGTCTGCGGGTAGCGCAAACCAGGGCCGAGCCGCACCTGGCCCGGATCACCTGCCCCGCGTTGGTGATCAACGCCGAGGCCGACACCGGGGTCTTTCCGTCTGACGCCCGGCGCATCTACGACGCAATCGCCGGTGACGACAAAACACGGGCCTCGATCGACACGGACCACTACTTCACCACGCCGGGCGGGCGCAGCGAGCAGGCCGACATGATCGCCAAGTGGATCGCCAAGCGGTGGCGGTGAGAGTCCTCGCCCACTTCATCCCCGGCGAGCAGGTGCTGAATTTCGTTGCGCCCGAGTCAGCTTGGCTCGACATCCGGTGGTGTGCCGACGATGACGACACCGGCTTCTACCGGGAGCTGCCCGACGCTGAGGTGATTCGGGGCCGGGGTCAACACCTCGCGCGGCGCCGTCGTCGATGAAGCCGCGCTCGTCCACGCGCTGCGCGCCGGGCGGTTGGCCGCGGCGGGGCTGGACGTCTTCGAGGTCGAGCCGGTCGCGCCCGACAATCCGTTGCTGTCCCTGCACAATGTCGTGTTGACCCGCACGTCACCTGGTACACCGCCGATACCATGCGGCGCTAAGCGGCCGGAGGCCTCGAAAGACTCAGCCAATTGCCGCCGGCTGCGCGACGGTGAGCCGCTGGTCCATGTAGTCAACCAACCCACCGGTTGTTAGTTTAAAAGGCGCTGGCCGAGACGGAAACCCGAAAGCATGGGAAGGCGACCAATGCCGATCGCTATCACTCCTGAACACCAAGACCTGGCCGATTCGGTGCGCGCCCTGGTGGCGCGCGTCGCGCCGTCCGAGGTGCTGCACGCGGCTTTAGAAACCCCGATCGAGAATCCCCCGCCGTTCTGGCAGGCCGCGGCCGACCAGGGCCTGCAGGGCGTGCATCTGTCCGAGTCGGTGGGCGGACAGGGCTTCGGCATCCTGGAGTTGGCGATCGTGCTGGCCGAGTTCGGCTACGGTGCGCTGCCCGGGCCGTTTGTGCCGTCCGCGATCGCCAGTGCGCTCATCGCCGCGCACGACCCGGACGCGAAGGTGCTCGCCGAGCTGGCCTCCGGGGCGGCCATCGCGGCCTACGCGCTCAATTCCGGGCTCACCGCCACCCGGCACGGCGACACCCGGGTGATCCGCGGCGAAGTCCGCGCGGTTCCCGCCGCGGCACAGGCATCCATCCTGGTGCTTCCGGTCGCGATCGACAGCGGCGAGGAGTGGGTGGTGCTCCGTGCCGACCAACTCGAAATCGAGCCGGTGAAAAGCCTGGACCCGCTGCGGCCCATCGCGCACGTGCGCGCCAACGCCGTCGAGGTGGGCGAGGACGCCGCACTGGGCAACCTGGGCATGTCGACCGCGCACGCACTGATGACGACGCTGCTGTCCGCCGAGGCGGTCGGCGTGGCGCGCTGGGCGACCGACACGGCGTCGAATTACGCCAAGATCCGTGAGCAGTTCGGCCGGCCGATCGGCCAGTTCCAGGCCATCAAGCACAAGTGCGCGGAGATGATCGCCGACACCGAACGGGCCACCGCGGCGGTATGGGACGCCGCCCGCGCGATCGACGAAGCCAGCCAAAACAATTGGGACACGGCGACTTCCAATGTCGAGTTTGCCGCCGCGGTGGCGGCGACGCTGGCGCCGACGGCCGCCCAACGGTGTGCCCAGGATTGCATCCAGGTGCACGGCGGGATCGGCTTCACGTGGGAGCACGACACGAACGTCTACTACCGTCGGGCGCTGATGCTGGCCGCCAGCTTCGGCCGCGGCTCGGAGTACCCCCAGAAAGTGGTCGACACCGCAACCACGACGGGCATGCGTGCCGTGGACATCGACCTCGACCCGGACACCGAAAAGCTGCGCGAGGAGATCCGACGCGAGGTCGGCGCCCTCAAGGCGATGGACCGCGAGCAACGCAAGGTCGCGCTCGCGGAGGGCGGTTGGGTGCTGCCCCACCTGCCCACGCCGTGGGGCCGGGCCTCCAGCCCGGTGGAGCAGATCATCATCGCCCAGGAGTTCACCTCCGGACGGGTCAAGCGGCCGCCGATGGGCATCGCGACATGGGTCATCCCGTCGATCGTCGCGTTCGGGACCGAGGAGCAGAAGCAACGGTTCCTGCCGCCGACCTTCCGCGGCGACATGATCTGGTGCCAGCTGTTCTCCGAACCGGGCGCGGGGTCCGACCTGGCCGGGTTGACCACCAAGGCGACGCGGGTCGATGGCGGCTGGCGCATCACCGGCCAGAAGATCTGGACCACCGCGGCGCAGTTCTCGCACTGGGGGGCGCTGTTGGCCAGAACTGAGCCGAACGCTCCGAAGCACAATGGCATCACCTACTTCCTGCTGGACATGAAAAGCGAAGGCGTGCAGGTGAAGCCGTTGCGCGAGCTCACCGGCAACGCGATGTTCAACACCGTCTACATCGACGACGTGTTCGTTCCCGACGACTGCGTGCTCGGCGACGTCAACCGGGGCTGGGAGGTCAGCCGCAACACGCTGACCGCGGAGCGGGTGTCGATCGGCAGCAGCGACGCCAACTTCCTGGCCACTCTGCCGCAGTTCGTCGAGTTCGTGCGTGACGGCCAGTTCGACCAGGTCGCCCAGCACCGGGCCGGCCGGTTGATCGCCGAAGGGCACGCCGCCAAGGTGCTGAACCTGCGCTCCACGCTGTTGACCCTGGCCGGCGGTGACGCCATGCCGTCGGCGGCGATCTCCAAGCTGCTGTCGATGCGCACCGGCCAGGGCTATGCCGAATTCGCGGTGTCCTCCTTCGGCAGCGACGCCGCGATCGGCGACACCGCCGAGCTGCCGGGCGTGTGGGGCGAGTACCTATTGGCCAGCCGCGCCACGACCATCTACGGCGGCACGTCCGAGGTGCAGCTGAACATCATCGCCGAGCGGCTGCTGGGCCTCCCCCGCGACCCGTAACTGCCGCCGCTACGAGCCAATGCCGTTGGCGAGCCGCAGCGGCGGCGTCAGCTCACCACCACCAGTTCCAGGGCCGCCCGCCCCAGCCATTGCCCCAACCACCACCGGTACCGGCCCAGCCACCGTTACCCCAGCCACCGTTACCCCAGCCACCGTTACCCCAGCCACCGTTACCCCAACCACCACCGTTACCCCAGCCACCCTGGCCCCAATCACCGCCGTGGCCGCCTCCGCCACCGTGGCCCCAACCACCACCGTGGCCGCCTCCGCCGCCGGGGCCGCCTCCGCCACCGTGGCCCCAACCACCACCGTGGCCGCCTCCGCCGCCGGGGCCGCCTCCGCCGCCGTGGCCCCAACCACCACCGTGGCCGCCTCCGCCGCCGGGGCCGCCTCCGCCGCCGGGTCCCCCTCGAGTCGGGATGCCGTCGGAGCCATAGGGGCCAACGATTGGGAAGCTGGCGGCCGGTGCGGGCGGCGGAGCGGCCTGCGCGATGGGGACGCTGGCGAACAGCATCGCTCCGGTCAGCACACCGGCGCCCACCGCACTAACCGCAGCGGTGCGGGCCGAAAGCAGTGAAGTCAACATTTTGTGAACTCCTTCCACGGTGTCGAAGAAAATCAGCCGGTCCAACCGTCAACACGCTGAACAGGACACCATGAACGATAAGGTCAACCGTGGAATTTTGACAATTGTGGCTACTAATAAAGTTTCGCCAGGATTTGCAGATAATATTGTGGCTTTGAAACTTTTTTCATGATTTCAGAAAAAGCTCAAATACTGATTCAGTACATCCTGATCGAACAGGAATGTCCAGTTCAATAGCCATCTACTGAAGTACGGACTCACGGATTTCCGCGGATTTGTATTTCATTATCTTGTTGACCGAGTGGAGCCTGATAACGACAACCGTTCTTTGACCTGGGTCTCAGCCGACGATCATGGCAAACGTTAGCGTGCCATTTATTCGTAATCGTCGGGCATACCCACGGTCTCCTCGGAAGCGCGGCGGCAACCCGGTACCGACGGCGCGCCGCGCGCCGTTGACCCGTGATATCAAAGCGATGGTGCTCGAAGGCGCGCATACTGACAATCAGATGTACTGATTGGCACCCCAGAGGCCCCAGAGAGGGTTGTCGCAATGACCATCGTCCCCAGCCGCAACGAATCCAGTTCCGGGCGATACCGTCCGCACGGCCCCACGCCACCCCGTCCCGGGCAGACAGGGCCGACTCAGCGCATCACCGGCCTCGGCCAGGTGCCCGCCCAACGAACGCGTGATCAACGAACCCGACGGACCGTCGACCTCTCACTCGCCACCCACCGGGCCCTCGACATCTGGCAGCAAAAGGCCGCCGACCAACTCGGCGTCGCACGCGTCACGGGACAAGAGGTTTTCACCGCCCTGATCGAGCAGCTGCTGACCGACCCCAAGCTCTCCGCTCAGATAACGCGCGCCATACAGGCCCGGCGGTAAGGCCGCGGGTTGCACAAAACCCGCTAGGCCCGGGACCTAGTCGCGCCTAGTCCAGGCCCATTTCGCGCAGCTCGCGCTTGAGGATCTTGCCGGTCGGGTTGCGCGGCAGCTCTTCGAGGAAGACCACTTCCCGCGGCACCTTGTAGCGGGCCAGATGGTCGCGCACGTAGTGCTTGATGGTGTCCTCGTCGACCGGCGAGCCGTCCTTCTTGACCACGAAGGCGCGCAGCCGGTGGCCCCACTCCTTGTCCTCGACGCCGATTGCCGTGGCCTCCACCACCTCGGGGTGCCCGCTGATCAGATCCTCCACCTCGGCTGGGAAGACGTTCTCCCCGCCGGAGATGATCATTTCGTCGTCGCGGCCGCTGACATAGAGCAGGCCGTGCTCGTCGAAGTAGCCGACATCGCCCGACGAGAGCAGGCCGTTGATGATCTGCTTGTTGCCGCCACCGGTGTAGCCCGAGAACGGGAACGTGTTACCGACGAAGATGCGGCCGACCTCGCCCTGCGGCAACTCCTCGCCGTTGTCGTCGTAGATCTTGACCTTCACGCCCTTGACGACCGGGCCGACCGTCGCCGCGTTGCGTTCCAGGTCCTGGGGCCCCGCGATGGTGGCGAACGCGATCTCGGTGGAGCCGTACATGTTGTAGATGACCGGCCCCACGTCCTTGAGCGCCCGCGCCGCCAGTTCGGCGCCCAACTGCGACCCGGACACGAACACGATGCGCAGGCTGGACAAGTCGGGCTTCTTGTCCATCTTCTCGATGGTGTCGAGGACCCGTGACAGCATCACCGGAACCACCACCATGGCGGTCACCTTGTGCTTCTCGATGTCCTCGAGCACCAACGGCGGCTTGAACTTTCGCCGCAGCACCAGCGTGGAACCCAGGAACATTGCGATGGTGCCGTGCAGGTAACCCAGCGCGTGGAACATCGGCGCGGGCAGCGAGGTCACTTCGTTGGACTTGAACGGGACGTGCGACAGGATGCCGCCGATCGGCGCCAGCGTCGGCGGGGTGCTGCGGTTGGCGCCCTTCGGGGTGCCGGTCGTCCCGCTGGTCAGGATGATGATCGACGCGTGCTTGTTCGCCTTCGGGGCGGGTGCCTTGCTGCTGCGCGCGATCAGGTCTTCCAGCGTCTCGTCGGTGCTGCCGGACGGCTCGTCGGCATCCGGGTTGACACCCAGCGCCCTCAGCTTGCCCAGCGGCGGCTCCGCCTTGCTGACGGCCTGGGTGTACTCGTCGTCGTAAATGATCAGCTTGGCGCCCTCGCGCTCCGAGACCTCCTTGATCTGCGGGCCGGAGAACTCGCTGTTGAGCAGGATGATGCGGGCACCCACCCGGGCGCACCCGTAGTTGGCGATCAGGAACCACCGGTGGTTGCGGGCGAGGAGCGCGACGCCGTCCCCGGCCCTGACACCCTTGTCGATCAGGCCGTTGGCCACCGCGTGGGCCGCCTCGTCGAGCTCGCGGTAGGTGAACTCGCCGTCTTCGTCGATGCACGCGGCGCGGTCGGGAGTTCGCCGGGCGTTGAGCGACGGGAGCATGCCGAACTCGCCCCACTTGTAGATGTCGGCGGCCATCGCGGCGTAGTTCTGCGGAGGCTCTAGCCGGAACGCGCCCGATTCGATAATCCTGCGCAGGTAGTGCAATTCGGCTGAGCCGCGTTCCACGTACTGCTGAACTTTGGCCGCGATCTTTGCAGGGGCCTGCCCGGGCAGGCCGATGAGGTTAGGCATGGGTTCCACCCTATGTGACGTCGGTCGCATTGCCAGTAGTAAATACCCCCCGACTTACGATGGTGAGCATGGCCGGTCCGGTTTCGCTGGAGGTGGCCGGGCACCAGCTCACCATCACCCATCCGGACAAGGTGGTGTTCGACGCGCATGCCGGCGCCGGCAGACGCACCAAGCTCGACCTGGTCCGCTACTACCTGTCGGTCGCCGGCGGGGCGCTGCGTGGTGTATCCGGCCGCCCGATGATCCTGAAGCGTTACGTCAAGGGCATCGCGGAAGAGGCCGTGTTCCAGAAGCGCGCGCCGGCCAACCGGCCCGACTGGGTAGACGTCGCCGAATTGCACTACGCGCGGGGCACTTCCGCGGCCGAAGCCGTGATCCACGATGCCGCCGGGTTGGCGTGGGTGATCAACCTCGGATGCGTCGACCTCAACCCGCATCCGGTGCTGGCCGGCGACCTGGACCACCCCGACGAACTGCGCGTCGACCTCGACCCGATGCCGGGTGTCCCCTGGCGGGACATCGTCGGGGTCGCGCTGGTGGCCCGCGAGGTGCTGGAGGATTACGGCCTGGTCGCATGGCCCAAGACGTCGGGGTCGCGCGGCTTTCACATCTACGCCCGGATCGCCCCGCGCTGGGGATTCCGGCAGGTGCGACTGGCCGCCCAGACGGTCGCCCGTGAGGTCGAGCGCCGGGCGCCCGACGTGGCCACGAGCCGCTGGTGGAAGGAAGAGCGGCAGGGGGTGTTCGTCGATTTCAACCAGAACGCCAAGGACCGCACGGTCGCGTCGGCCTATTCGGTGCGGGCGACCCCGGATGCGCGGGTCTCGACGCCGCTGCACTGGGACGAGGTCGCCGACTGCGACCCCCGGGCCTTCACCATCGACACCGTGCCGGCCCGGTTCGCCGAAATCGGTGACCCGTGGGCGGGGATGGACCCTACCAACGAAGCAGCGGTCGGCGAGCTCGATCGGCTGCTGATGCTGGCCGAGGAACTGGGCCCGCCGGACAAGGCCCCGAAGGGGGCAAAAAACATCGCTGAGCGCACCGACGGCAGGCGCCAGTCGGTGATGCCGCTCATCGAGATCGCGCGCACCAAGACCAGGGACGAGGCGATGGCCGCGCTGGACACCTGGCGCGCCCGCTACCCGGCCGTCGCCGAGCGGCTGAAGCCGGCCGACGTCCTGGTCGACGGGATGCGCGGCCCGAGTTCGATCTGGTACCGGATTCGGATCAACCTGCAGCACGTACCCGTCGATCAGCGCCCGCCGCAGGAGGAGCTGATCGCCGACTACAGCCCCTGGGAGAAGTACCAGAACCGCTAGACGCCCACCGCCCGCGTCGGCTTTGCCGCTGCGCAGGTAGCAATACCAGGTGACGACGAGCAGGCTGAGGAAGAACGCGACGTAGCAGCGCAGGGCGGCCTCGATGCTGCAATACAGGGAGATCGCAACGGGCCGTCCGACGCTGTCAGAAAAATCCGCCGGTGCGGGACAGGTGCTGGACAGGTGCTGAACAATGGCCGCATGCAGGCGACCGAGGCGCCCCTGGGTCTGCGGGAGCGCAAGAAGATCAAGACCCGCCAGGCCATCAGGCGCGAGGCGTTCCGCCTCTTCGACGCGAACGGCTACACCGCCACCACCGTCGAACAGATCGCCGAGGCCGCCGAAGTGTCCCCCAGTACCTTCTTCCGGTACTTCCCATCCAAGGAGTCCCTGCTGCTCGCCGACGACTTGGACCCGGTGATCTTGGCGGCCTTCGAGGCCCAGCCGCCCGAGTTGTCGCCGAGCCAGGCGATCCGCCGCGCCTACGAGACCACGATGGCCGCGCTGCCACCCGAGCAGCTGGAGTTCGAAAACACCCGGCAGCGGCTGATCTTCTCGATACCCGAGCTCAAGGCCGCGCTGTACGACGAGTACTACCGCACCGTCACCAGCATGGCCGGGGCACTCGGCCGCCGGATCGGCCGTCCCGCAGACGATTTCGAGGTTCGGGTGTTCGTGGGTGCGATGGTCGGCGCCATGATGGCGGCCTACGACGGCGCGCCGGCGACGGCCGACACGATTTATCGCGCCCTGGACTTTCTCGACGCCGGCATGCCCCTGGGCTGAGCGGTCACACCGCGCGGCGGCGCAGGCCCGAGGGAAGTACGCGATAATCTCACGCGATGAGCGGATGGAATCGACGGGGATTCTTGCAGCTCGCAGGGGCCGCGGGGATCGCAGGGACTTTTGGGGCCGCCGGGGCGGCCCCCGCATGCTCGTCACGCAAATCGCCGTCGGGCCCCCCCGGCTCGGTGACCATCACCCACCTCTTCGGTGAGACCGTCGTCAAAGAGCCCCCCAAGCGGGTGGTCAGCGCCGGCTACACCGAGCAGGACGACCTGCTCGCGGTGGGCGTGGTGCCGATCGCGGTGACGAACTGGTTCGGCGACCAGCCGTTCGCGGTGTGGCCGTGGGCTCAGCCCAAACTCGGCGGGGCACAGCCGGTGGTGTTGAACCTGGACAACGGAATTCCGGTCGACCAGATCGCCGGGCTCAAACCGGACCTGATCGTCGCCATCAACGCCGGCCTGGACGCCGACACCTATCAGAAGCTGTCCGCAATCGCCCCCACGATCGCGCAATCGGACGGCGACGCGTTCTTCGAACCGTGGAAGGACCAGGCCACCGCCGTCGGTCAGGCGGTGTTCAAGGCCGATCAGGTGAAATCGCTGATCGACGCGGTCTACAAGCAGTTCACCGATGTCTCCCAGAAGAACCCGCAGTGGAAGGGCAAGAAGGCGTTGCTGATGCAGGGCACGCTGTTTGAGGGCACCGTGGTGGCGACGCTGGCTGGCTGGCGTACCGACTTCTTGAACCAGATGGGCCTGGTGATCGCCGACAGCATCAAGCAGTTCGGCACCGACCACCGCGCCGTCATCCCGCGCGACCAGCTCAAAGCCGTGCTCGATTCCGCCGACGTGCTGATCTGGACCACTGAGAGCCCGGACGATCAGAAGGCGCTGCTGGCCGACCCCGACGTGGCGGAGTCGCAGGCCACCGCCGGAAACCGGCACATCTTCACCACCAAGGACCAGGCGGGCGCGATCGCGTTCGCGTCGCCGCTGAGCTACCCCGTGGTCGCCGATCAACTGCCCCCGCTCATCGGCAAGATCTTGGGTTAGGCTCCCCTTTTTTTGGCGGGCGTGTTTGAGCATTCGCTAAGGCAGCTCTGGCAGTGCTCGAAAATCTCTCGACGCCCCCTCCCGCCTCCCACGACTGGAAGGTTACCGTCGAGTAATGAACGTGACCGACGTTCCCGTCGACCTGCCGTCCGATCTGGTCGGCAACACCGTTTTGGACTACGGCGACCAGGCGCTGATGGTGCAATGCGGCAGTACCGATGAGGTTCTGGCGTGGGCGGCGGCGTTGCGGGGTGCCGCACTGCCGGGCGTGGTCGACGTCGTTCCCGCCGCCCGTACGGTGCTGGTCAAGCTCGACGGCCCCCGATACCAAGGATGCGTTCGCCGCCGCCTCCGCCGGATGCGGGTCACCGCCGACGAGGTCGCTCCGGCGGATCGCAGGGCCGACGTGGTGATCGACGTCGTCTACGACGGTCCAGACCTCGCCGAGGTCGCCGATCACACCGGACTGACCACCGCGCAGGTGATCGACGCCCACACGGCCACCGTGTGGCGGGTCGGATTCAGCGGTTTCGCGCCGGGTTTCGCATATCTGGTCGACGGCGACCCGCGGCTGCGGGTGCCGCGCCGCTCCGAGCCGCGGACCTCGGTGCCCGCCGGATCGGTCGGCCTTGCCGGCGAATTCAGCGCGGTATACCCGCGGCGGTCGCCCGGCGGCTGGCAGCTCATCGGCCACACCGACGCGGTGCTGTGGGACCTGGACCGACCCGACCCGGCGCTGCTGACACAGGGCATGTGGGTGCGGTTCCGAGCCGTCTGAGGCAGGAGATCGCCGTGGCCAATCCCGAAATCGAGCTGGAGATTCTGCGCACCGGACCGCTCGCCGTCATCGAGGACCTCGGCCGGCCGGGGCTGGCCCACCTCGGCGTCAGCCGGTCCGGGGCCGCCGACCGCCACGCACACAGGCTGGCCAACCGGCTCGTCGCCAACCCGGACGACCGCGCCACCGTCGAGGTGACGCTCGGCGGTTTCGCGGCCCGGGTCCGTGGCGGCGACGTCGATATCGCGGTGACGGGCGCCGATACGGACCCCGCCGTCAACGGAATCAAGTTCGGCACCAACAGCATTCACCATGTGCGTGACGGCCAGGTGATCGCCCTGGGTGCACCGCGCGCCGGACTGCGGACGTACCTGGCGGTGCGCGGCGGCATCTGCGTGCAGCCGGTGCTGGGTTCGCGCAGCTACGACGTGATGTCGGCGATCGGCCCGGCGCCGCTGCGGGCCGGAGACCGGCTGCCAGTCGGGCAGCACACCAACGATTACCCCGAACTCGACCAGGCTCCGGTGGCCGCGATCACCGGCGACGTGGTGGAGCTGTCGGTGATACCGGGCCCGCGCGAGGACTGGTTCGTCGATCCCGACGCCCTGGTGCACACCGAGTGGGCGGCCTCCGACCGCAGTGACCGGGTCGGGATGCGGTTGGTCGGACGCCCATTGCAGTACCGTTACCCGGACCGGCAACTGCCCAGCGAGGGCGCCACCCGCGGCGCAATCCAGTTGCCGCCCAACGGTTTACCCGTGATACTGGGACCCGATCACCCGGTCACCGGCGGTTACCCCGTCGTGGGCGTGGTGATCGACGAGGACGTCGACAAGATCGCCCAGGTGCGGCCCGGGCAGTCGGTGCGGCTGCACTGGGCGCGACCCCGCTCACCCGTGGCCACCGGCCCCGATTCGGGGGCCGGCCTTGGTCTCGAGGGCCGGCCGTTCTCCTGACCCGAATCTGGAGAGGGCCTCTGGACACGGCTGGTAGACAAAAGACTGTGCAATCCCCGGTACACACTGCCCGCCTGGTCCACACCGCCGATCTCGACGGCGAGACACGCCAGCGCGTCCGCCAGATGGTCACCGCGGCGTTCGCCGGGGACTTCACCGACGACGACTGGGAGCATGCACTGGGCGGTATGCACGCCCTGATCTGGCAGCACGGGGCAATCATCGCCCACGCCGCGGTGGTGCAACGGCGGTTGATCAACCGCGGCCACGCGCTGCGGTGCGGCTACGTCGAGGCGGTGGCGGTACGAGAGGATTGCCGCGGTCAGGGCCTGATGCACGCCCTGTTGGACGGCATCGAGCAGGTGATCCGCGGCGCTTACCAGCTGGGGGCCGTCAGCTCGTCAGCTCTCGGCCGCCGGGCTTACACGGCCCGCGGTTGGCTGTCCTGGACCGGCCCGACCTCGGTGCTGGCGCCGACCGGCCCGACCCGCACCCCCGAGGATGACGGCACGGTGTTCGTGCTGCCGGTCGGCGTCAGCCTGGACACGTCGACTGAGCTGATGTGCGACTGGCGCGACGGGGACGCCTGGTAAGACGATCATCCCGTCCGCCACTCGCATTCCCCGCGGGCCGAACACAATTCGCGACGACGAACGGTCAATTCGACAGCCACGCCGCATACGGAATGTAGTCGACGTCACACCGAGGTCCGCAGCGACACGAAATCACTTGATATCGTTTGCCTTTGTGACGTCGAAGCAACCCTGACCGCCAGACCGACTCCCCTTCAACGATTTACCAGATAACTCAGATTAAACTTACAGGCGATATCGGCCTGATCGAGTTGACGGCCTTCCACTATTAATGTGAGCATCGAAATAGACCGGGGGGCATGCCTCTTCACTTCGGGACGCCCACGAACGGCACATACCGGCTGACGAAGGGATTTCTGCATGCGGGCCACCGTATGGGGGTGTCACCGGCGCGCGCGGTTGGCAGCACACCGTCAAACCAACGCTCTCAACCACTTTCGCTGGCGGGCGGCCTGTTGTGAGCGCCCGCGAGACTTCGGTGACATGGGCTGCCCCGCCGAGGACCCGCCGAGGACCCGCCGAGGACCCGCCGAGGAAAGGTAATCGCATCACGGATTGGAATCCGGAAGACGCAGCGGCGTCGCCGCCGCTCGCCACGACGGCGCGCGCCGCGTCGTCGTCGCCTCCTACCCGCTGGTGGACGGCCTGTTTCAACAACGACTGCACGACTGCGGCGCCGAACTGATCAGCCAACCGCTGGGCTCCCACCCCGGACTGGACCGCCTGATCGCCAACCGATTCCGCAGGGCCATGCCGGGGCTCGCGCCCGCGGCGAAGCTGCAAACGTCGCGCCGACCCAGTCGGCGGCGCGCTCAAGGACCCCTCAGGCTGCCGAGTTTCGTCGCACACAGTTCCTTCCAGGCCATGTTGGCGGAAAGGCGCGCCGATACCCGCGGCGCTTGATCTTTGACCTCATCCGGGCGATCCTGACACCATGCCGCGTCGCGAAGAGCCGTCGCACGGGCTCCTTGATCCGGTCGCGAAGATGCTGCGGCTGCCTTTCGGCACACCGGAGTTCATCGACCGAATCGTCACCGGGGGGGTCAACCAGGTGGGCCGCCGGACGTTGTACATGCTGATCACCACGTGGGACGCCGCCGGCGGCGGTCCCTTTGCGGCCAGCGCGATCGCGTCCACGGGGATGGCCAAAACTGCCGAGATCGTGCAAAGCATGTTTATCGGACCGGTTTTCGGCCCCCTGTTGAAGATGCTGGGAGCCGACAAGGTGGCCGTGCGAGCGTCGCTATGCGCTTCTCAGCTAGTCGGTTTGGGCATCATGCGCTACGGCGTGCGCTCGGAACCGCTGCACTCGATGCCGGTGGACGCGCTCGTCGACGCAATCGGCCCGACGATGCAACGCTACCTGGTCGGCAGTATCGACTAGGCGGTGACTCGCGCGATCTCGACCTGGTTGTCCGGCGTGACGCGCGCCTGGTACACCGGCACCGAGTACCGCGGATCGTCCAGGCAGGAGGCGTCGTCGAGCGCGAAAGCCTGCTTGAGTTGCGCTGCAGCCGGACCGACCATGCCGTAGCACCGTCCCCCGATCGCGGCCACTTCGCCGACCGCATAGATAACGGAATCGCTTGTCCGGCAAGATCCCCCGGTGTCACGGGCACGGAGGGCCTCGACCAACCGGTGGCCCACCATGCCGTGTCCGACTACGATAATGTGACGGCCCAGCACAGTGAGCGCGCGAAATCGCTTCTGCGGTCATGGAATTCAGGGTAGACGCGAGAGAAATTACCGCGGACGCGCCCGATGTGACGGATGGATGACGGGGGCCTCACACGCCATCGGAGCGGTTGTGAAAACGTTCGCCCAGGGCGAACGCCAAGGTGGAACTTAAGCGTGGTCGACTCATGTTTGTAGAAATAGCCGGCCGGTAAGGCGCCGGACACAGCTAACTCACAACGAAGCATAAGGAGATCCCCATGAGCAACCTCGCATTGTGGTCGCGGCCGGCGCGGGACACCGACCGGTGGCTGCGCGACTTCTTCGGCCCTGCGGCCACCACCGACTGGTTCAAGCCCGCCACCAACGGCTTTACCCCGGCCGCGGAGATCGTCAAGGACGGCGACGACGCGGTGGTGCGCCTCGAACTGCCGGGCGTTGACGTCGAGAAGGACGTGAACGTGGAGGTCGACGGCGGCCGCCTGGTGATTCATGGCGAACACCGCGACGAGCACGCCGAAGAGAAGAACGGCCGCACGCTGCGCGAGATCCGTTACGGATCGTTCCGTCGGTCCTTCCAACTGCCGGCGCACGTCACCGGCGAGGCCGTCACGGCGTCGTACGACGCCGGCGTGCTGACCGTCCGGGTCGCCGGCGCTTACGCCGGAAACCAGGCGCAGCGCATCGCGATCACCAAGTAATTTGCCGAAGCAATCGGAGCGATCGAATCCGGCGGGGCCCTGGCTTCGCCGGATTCGTCGCATGCACGAGCCCAAAGGCGCAGGGCGCCTTGGCAATCCGACCGGCCTCAGCAGGCCGGAAGCGGCGTGGGCGCCCGACGCCATCCGGAACGTCACCGTCCTGCGCGGGCGGACCGTGGCTGACGGGGTCGCGCGGTCCGACTTGCCCGACGCGGCGACCGTCCTGCGGATACCATCGGGGCATACTGTGATCCGCAACACCTCTGCCTAGGAGATCCGTTGACGAGCACGACCGGCAATGCCGAACTCGCCGAACTACACGACCTCATCGGCGGCCTGCGACGCTGCGTCAACTCCTTGCGGGCCCGCTACGGCGACAGCCCGGCGATGCGCCGCATCGTGATCGACGCCAACCGGATCCTGTCCGACGTGGAACTGCTGGACAGCGACGTGTCCGAGTTGGACCTGGCTCGCGCCACCGTCCAGCAGTCCGCCGAGAAGATCGTCATCCCCGACACCGAGTACGACAGCGAGTTCTGGCGCGACGTCGACGACGAGGGTGTCGGAGGTCACAACAGGTACTGACAAGCAAACCCCGCGGTAAAAAGGGGGGCGCTCTCTGTGTAACCTTCGACCGAGACAGCCCGTTCGAAGAGGAACAAATCAGATGAGCGCACCCACGGCCAGCCGTTCCGAGTCCGGTGTCTTTTCCCCAACGCGTGCCCGCATCCAACAGCGAACGCTACGCACCGACAACTGGTGGAAGTCTCCGCTGACGATCGACCTGGGCTTCGCCGCGTTCGTCATCTACGCGACGGTGCGCGCATTCCAGCAGGACGACTTCTTCGTCCCGAAGTACCACTACCTGACGCCGTTCTACTCGCCGTGCGTCAGCAAGGCTTGCGGCGAGGCCCACGACTTCTGGCCGCAGCTCCTGCCGGACGTTTGGTGGCTGCCGTACGCGGCGCTGTCGCTGCCGTTCCTGCTGCTGTTCCGGCTGACCTGCTACTACTACCGCGGCGCCTACTACCGGACGGTGTGGCAGTCGCCCACTGCCTGCGCGGTGGCCGAGCCCCGCGTCCACTACACGGGTGAGACCCGACTTCCGCTGATCATCCAGAACACCCACCGGTATTTCTTCTACGTCGCCGGCATCATCTCGGTGATCAACAGCTACGACGCGATCGTCGCGTTCCACTCCGACTCCGGCCCCCACGGCTTCGGCTTCGGCCTGGGCAACGTGATCCTGGTCGGCAACGTCATCATGCTGTGGATCTACACGCTGTCCTGCCATTCGTGCCGGCACGTGACCGGCGGGCGGCTCAAGCACTTCTCCAGGCACCCTGTGCGCTACTGGATCTGGACCCAGGTCAGCGAGCTCAACACCCGGCACAAGCTGTTCGCCTGGATCACGCTGGGCACGCTGATGCTGACCGACTTCTACATCATGTTGGTAGCCAACGGCGCCATCCATGACTTGAGATTCATTGGCTGAAAAGCCATCTCAAAGAAATAGCAGAAATAAGCTGAGCGAGGTTTCATGACTGAGGTCGAACGGCACGCCTACGACGTCGTCGTCATCGGTGCCGGCGGCGCAGGTTTACGTGCGGTCATCGAGGCGCGCGAACGCGGCCTCAAGGTCGCGGTGGTATCCAAGTCCCTGTTCGGCAAGGCCCACACGGTGATGGCCGAGGGCGGCTGCGCGGCTTCGATGGGCAACACCAACCCGAAGGACAACTGGAAGACCCACTTCGGTGACACGATGCGCGGGGGGAAGTTCCTCAACAACTGGCGAATGGCCGAACTGCACGCCAAGGAGGCACCAGACCGGGTCTGGGAGCTGGAGACCTACGGCGCACTGTTCGACCGGACCAAAGACGGAAAGATCAGCCAGCGCAACTTCGGTGGGCACACCTATCCGCGGCTGGCGCACGTCGGCGACCGCACCGGCCTGGAGTTGATCCGCACGTTGCAGCAGAAGATCGTCTCGCTCCAGCAGGAGGACCACGCCGAGCTCGGCGACTACGAGGCGCGGATCAAGGTCTTCGCCGAATGCACGATCACCGAGCTGCTCAAAGACGGTTCTGAAGATGGGGAGCGGATCGCCGGAGCGTTCGGCTACTGGCGCGAGAGCGGCCGGTTCATCCTGTTCGAGGCGCCCGCCGTGGTCCTGGCGACCGGCGGGATCGGCAAGTCGTTCAAGGTGACCTCGAACTCCTGGGAGTACACCGGCGACGGGCACGCCCTGGCGCTGCGGGCCGGCGCGACGTTGATCAACATGGAGTTCGTCCAGTTCCACCCGACGGGCATGGTGTGGCCACCGAGCGTGAAGGGAATCCTGGTCACCGAGGGCGTCCGCGGCGACGGCGGGGTGCTGAAGACCTCCGACGGCAAGCGGTTCATGTTCGACTACATCCCGCCGGTGTTCAAGGGCCAGTACGCCGAAACCGAGCAAGAGGCCGACCAGTGGCTCGTGGACAACGACTCGGCCCGGCGCACCCCTGACCTGCTGCCGCGCGATGAGGTCGCGCGCGCGATCAACTCGGAGGTCAAGGCCGGCCGGGGCACCCCGCACGGCGGGGTCTACCTCGACATCGCATCCCGCCTGACACCCGAAGAGATCAAGCGACGTCTGCCGTCGATGTACCACCAGTTCATGGAGCTGGCCGGGGTCGACATCACCAAGGAACCCATGGAAGTCGGGCCCACCTGCCACTACGTGATGGGTGGTATCGAGGTGGACGCCGACAACGGCGCGGCCACCGTCCCCGGGCTGTTTGCCGCCGGCGAGTGCTCCGGCGGCATGCATGGCTCCAACCGGCTGGGCGGCAACTCGCTGTCGGACCTCTTGGTCTTCGGCCGGCGGGCCGGCCTGGGCGCCGCCGACTACGTGCGGGCACTCAGCAGCCGCCCCACGATCTCGACGGGCGCCATCGACACGGCGGCGAAGAGAGCGCTGGCCCCGCTGGAGGTACCGACGAACGGCGCCGCAGCGGAGAACCCGTACACCCTGCAGCTGGAACTGCAGCAGTCGATGAACGACCTCGTCGGCATCATCCGCAAAGCGGACGAGATCTCGGAGGCCCTCGCCCGGCTCGGCACGCTTCGCGAGCGGTTCAAGAACCTGCACGTGGAGGGGGGTCGCGAGTACAACCCCGGCTGGAACCTGGCCATCGACCTGCGAAACATGCTGATGGTCAGCGAGTGCGTCGCCAAGGCCGCGCTGGAGCGCACCGAAAGCCGCGGCGGGCACACCCGCGACGACCATCCCTCGATGGACTCGTCCTGGCGCAAGTTGCTGCTGGTCTGCAGCGCCGACGGCGGTGACGAAGTGATTCCCGACGTCACCATCACCCGGGAAGAGCAGGTGCCGATGCGGCCCGACCTGCTGGAGCTCTTCGAGATCTCCGAGCTGGAGAAGTACTACACCGGCGATGAACTGGCCGACCATCCAGGACGGAGAGGCTAATGACCTACAACGCGACCCTGCGGGTGTGGCGCGGCGACGAAGCCGGCGGCGCGCTGCAGGACTTCACGGTCGAGGTCAACGAGGGCGAGGTGGTGCTCGACATCATCCATCGCCTGCAGCAGACCCAGACGCCCGACCTCGCCGTGCGGTGGAACTGCAAGGCGGGCAAGTGCGGATCCTGCTCGGCCGAGGTCAATGGCTATCCCCGGTTGATGTGCATGACCCGGATGTCGACGTTCGCCGAGGACGAGGTCGTGACGGTCACGCCGCTGCGGACCTTCCCGGTGATCCGCGATCTGGTCACCGACGTCTCGTTCAACTACGAAAAGGCGCGCGAGATACCGGCTTTCGCGCCGCCGAAGGAGCTGCAGCCCGGGGAATACCGCATGGCGCAGGAGGACGTGCAGCGCTCGCAGGAATTCCGCAAGTGCATCGAGTGCTTCCTGTGCCAGAACGTCTGTCACGTGGTCCGCGACCACGAGGAGAACAAGAAGGCCTTCGCCGGGCCGCGGTTCTTGATGCGGGTCGCCGAACTGGAAATGCATCCGCTGGACACGCGGGACCGCCGCAACCAGGCCCAGGAGGAGTTCGGTCTGGGCTACTGCAACATCACCAAGTGCTGCACCGACGTGTGCCCGGAACACATCAAGATCACCGACAACGCGCTGATCCCGATGAAGGAGCGCGTCGCCGACCGCAAATACGACCCCATCGTCTGGCTGGGCAACAAGCTGTTCAGGCGTTAGTCGGCTCGTTAATCGTATGGGCATCGGGTACCCGGCACCCATGCAAGAAACCCACAGCAGCAACGAAATCCGAACCGCCATCCGCGAGTTGTCCCTGCGCGCCGAACTCGCACGTAAGGAAGGCCGGCACGATGACGCCGCCGAGATCGAGCGGCGCATCGAGAACTACCGGGTCGAACTCGGCCACCGCCCCTAAACGACTCGATTATGTGGCGAGCGCTCAGACGCCGAGCCGACGGAAGACGCTGCGGTGGAACACGATCGGAGCCACCTCGGCATGGATCGTCACTTCGCTGACACGCAGTACCACGATGGTGTGATCGCCGGCCGGGATCGTCTGCTCGATCGCGCTCTCGAGCCATAAGCCGGTGCCCTTGATGAAGACCGCGCCGCTGTCCTTGGACACCGTCTCCAAACCGGCGAACCTGTCCCCCGTCTTGGCCGCGAGGGTGCGCGCGGCCTCGTCGTGGGTCTCGCCGAGCACGCTGATCCCCAGCATGGGCACACTCTTGAGCTTGGGCCACGTCGTCGAAGTGTTCTGCACACAGAAAGACACCAGGGGCGGGTCCAGCGAGACGGGGACGAACGTGCTGGCCGCCAGGCCATGCCGGATTCCTCCGACCTCGGCGGCGATGGCGACCACGCCGGACGGAAAGTGGCCGAAGGCCTCACGCAGTGTGGATGCCGTCAGCGGTGTTGTGGAGTTCACCCGACTTCATTCCCCCTGAGATCGAGGAACAGATTTCCTCTGCCGACCCTACCCAACGGGCGCCCGGCCGTCGCCGGAAATTTGCCGAAATCCGTGTGCGGCGGCGACGTCCGGGTGGGCCCGCAATCGGCTCTTCCACGCGTTGCGACCGTAGACGGGAAATATCGGGTCGGACGGGTCATTCACCACACTGGCGCGCGCCGCCATTCGGTCGGGCAGCGAGAGCACCGGGATCCGCGCGTCCAGCCGCGGGTTGAAGAAGTAGGCCACCGAAATCCGTTCGTCCGTCGATACGTCGAGGTTCACCCGGTGCTCGGTGGCCCTCAGGTAGCCGTCGGTCGCCGCCTCGAGCAACTCGCCGATGTTGACGATGAACGCGCCCTGCACGGGCGGCACGTCGATCCAGCCCCCGCCTCCGGCCGGTCGCACCTGCAGGCCCCGGCTGCCCGGCTCGGCCAGCAGGAGGGTGAGCACCCCGGCGTCGCGGTGGGCGCCCACGCCCTGCGAGCCCGCCGCGTGGGCGGGATACCGGATGATCTTGATCAAAGTGGCGGGTGCTTCGCCGAAGGTCGGGTCGAAGATGTCGGGCGGGCTGCCCAGCGAGGCGGCCCAGTGCCGGAGCAGGGTGCGCGCCACCGAGGAGAGGGCGGCGTCCCATTCGGCAACGATGCCGGGCAGTTCGGGTAGGCCGGCCGGCCACTGGTTGGGGCCCTGCAGCCAAAGGTAATCCGGCCTGCCGGGCCCGCCGATCGAGGGACGCTCCGGTCCGATGTCGATCTGCTCGCGCCAGTCCACCTCGCCCCGGGTCAACTCCCCGCCCATCCGCGTGTAACCGCGAAAGTGCGGACTGCGCACCATCGCGACAGCATCTTTGTCGGCTTGCGGCAGCGCGAACAGCCGGCGTGCCGCAGCGAGCACTCGGCGTGAGAGCGCCGCGGGCACGTCATGGCCGGTCAGGTAAAAGAAACCCACCTCGTGGGCGGCCCGGCGCAGATCCTCCCGCAGTCGGTCGGCGTTGGACCCCAGGTCGAGCACGGGCAATGCAGTGATGTTCCCCACACCCGTCATCGTCACATGATCGCTCGCCGCACGTCACGCACCCGGACCAACCACTTGGTTGGTTAGACGGTGAAATCTAGCTCACAGTCCCTTGCGTCGCACCATCCGGCGGAGATAGTTTTACTGTGTTACTGGTGGGTAACTTAGACTTAGTACCCAACCACGGGTGGCATTCTCAACGAGGAGGACCGTAGTGAGCCACTACAAGAGCAACGTCCGTGACCAGGTATTCAATCTGTTCGAGGTCTTGGGCGTCGACAAAGCTTTGAGCCAGGGCCAGTACGGCGACTTAGACGCCGACACCGCCCAGGAAATGCTGGCCGAGATGAGCCGCCTGGCGGAAGGGCCGGTCGCGGAGTCGTTCGTTGAGGGCGACCGCAACCCGCCGGTGTTCGACCCCAAGACCCACTCGGTGACGCTGCCGGAATCCTTCAAGGCCTCGGTGCGCGCCGTCCAGGAAGCCGGCTGGGACAGGGCCGGCGTCGACGAGGCTCTCGGCGGCATCCCGATGCCCAAGGTGCTGGTCTGGGCGCTGCACGAGCACGTTCTGGGCGCCAACCCGGCGGTGTGGATGTACGGCGGCGGCGCCGGCTTCGCCAACATCATCTACCACCTCGGCACCGAGGAGCAGAAGAAGTGGGCGGTGCTGTGCGCTGAGCGCGGCTGGGGCGCGACCATGGTGCTCACCGAGCCGGACGCCGGTTCGGACGTGGGCGCCGGCCGGACGAAGGCGACCCCGCAGGACGACGGCTCCTGGCACATCGAAGGCGTGAAGCGGTTCATCACCTCGGCCGACTCCGACGACCTGTTCGAGAACATCGTCCACCTGGTGCTGGCCCGCCCCGAGGGCGCCGGTCCCGGCACCAAGGGACTTTCGCTGTTCATGGTGCCCAAGTTCCTGTTCGACTTCGAGACCGGTGAGCCGGGCGAGCGCAACGGCGTGTTCGTGACCAACGTCGAGCACAAGATGGGCCTGAAGGTTTCGGCGACCTGTGAGGTGTCGTTCGGCCAGCACGACGTGCCCGCCAAGGGGTGGCTGGTCGGCGAGGTGCACAACGGCATCGCGCAGATGTTCGAGGTCATCGAGATGGCCCGGATGATGGTCGGCACCAAGGCCATCGCGACGCTGTCGACCGGCTACCTGAACGCGCTGGAGTACGCGAAGTCCAGGGTGCAGGGCGCCGACATGACGCAGATGACCGACAAGACCGCACCGCGGGTGACCATCCTGCATCACCCCGACGTGCGCCGGTCCCTGATGACCCAGAAGTCCTACGCCGAGGGTCTGCGTGCGCTGTACCTCTACACCGCGACCTTCCAGGACGCCGCGGTCGCCGCGGCGGTGCACGGCGTGGACGCCGACCTGGCCGTCAAGATCAACGACCTGATGTTGCCGGTGGTCAAGGGCGTCGGCTCCGAGCAGGCCTACGCGAAGCTGACCGAGAGCCTGCAGACGTTCGGTGGGTCCGGCTTCCTGCAGGACTACCCGATCGAGCAGTACATCCGGGACTCCAAGATCGACTCGCTCTACGAGGGCACCACCGCCATCCAGGCGCAGGACTTCTTCTTCCGCAAGATCGTCCGCGACAAGGGTGTGGCGCTGGCCCACGTGTCGGGTGAGATCCAGAAGTTCGTGGACAGCGAGTCCGGCAACGGCCGGCTGAAGTCCGAGCGCGAGCAGCTGGCCAAGGCGCTGGCCGACGTCCAGGCGATGGCGGCGACCCTGACCGGCTACCTGATGGCGGCCCAGGAGGATGTCACCAGCCTCTACAAGGTGGGCCTGGGTTCGGTGCGCTTCCTGATGAGCGTCGGCGACCTGGTCATCGCCTGGTTGCTGCAGCGTCAGGCCGCGGTGGCCGTGCAGGCGCTCGACGCGGGTGCCAGCGGCGCGGACCGGTCGTTCTACGAGGGCAAGATTGCGGTGGCGTCGTTCTTCGCCAAGAACTTCCTGCCGCTGTTGGCCAGCACCCGCGAGGTGATCGAGACGCTGGACAACGACATCATGGAACTCGACGAGGCTGCCTTCTAAAGTCATAACGACGTGAAATCCCCCGCCTCCGGCCGGGGGATTTTCCGTTTTCGGCCACGAAAGAGGCCGCCGCTGGATCCCCTCATTCCAGCGGCGGCCCGTTTCGTACGCCCGTCCAACCTCTCGTGTCGTGCGGACGTTCGCCCTAGGGAGGCCCCGTATTGCCGTCGGGGTCGGGGGGTCGGACCACAACACGGAGCCATCCAAAGTTTTGGATACCCGTGCGGATGGAGTTACTGACTCGCAGTGACCGATTCATTCGACGTTCCGGCTCTCAGGCCTCCAGGATGGCGGCCACTCCCTGGCCGCCGGCGGCACAGATCGAGATCAGGCCGCGAACCGGCCCACCGGCCTTGCGCTCGGCCTTCTTCTCGGCCAGTTGCTTGGCCAGCTGGGCCAGGATTCGCCCGCCGGTGGCCGCGAACGGGTGACCGGCGGCCAGCGACGAACCGTTGACATTGAGCTTGGACCGATCGATCGATCCCAGGGCGGCGTCCAGACCCAACCGCTCCTTGCAGTAGTCCTCGGACTCCCATGCCTGCAGGTGCGCCAGCACCACCGACGCGAACGCCTCGTGGATTTCGTAGAAGTCGAAGTCCTGCAGGTTCAGCCCGTTGCGGGCCAGCAGCCGAGGCACCGCGTACGTCGGCGCCATCAGCAGGCCATCACGTCCGTTGACGTAGTCGACAGCGGCTGTTTCCGCATCGACCAGGTAGGCCAAGGGAGCCAACGAACGGCCGGCCGCCCACTCCTCGCTGGCCAGCAACGCGACCGACGCGCCGTCGGTCAGCGGGGTCGAATTGCCCGCCGTCATCGTCGCGTCGCCGGCCTTCACGCCGAAAACGGGTCGCAGCGTCGCCAGCTTCTCCACGCTGGAGTTGGGCCGCAGGTTGTCGTCGCGGTAGAGGCCCAGAAACGGGGTGACGAGGTCGTCGAAGAAGCCCCGGTCGTAGGCGGCGGCCATGTTGCGATGGCTGGCGACGGCCAACTCGTCCTGGTCGACGCGTTTGATGCCCATCTCCTTGGCGGTGATGGCGGCGTGCTCCCCCATTGACAGCCCGGTGCGCGGCTCGCTGTTGGCCGGGATCTCAATCCCGAGGGTGGCGGGCAGGGTGCCGACCAGTTTCAGCCGCTGCACGTTGGACTTGGACCGGCGCAGCTTCAGCAGGGTGCGGCGCAGGTTGTCGCCCAGGCCGATGGGCGGGTCGGAGGTGGTGTCGACCCCGCCGGCCGCGGCGACGTCGTAGCGGCCGGCCGCGATTCCCTCGGCGGCCGCGATCGCCGCCTGCAGGCCGGTGCCGCAGGCCTGCTGGATGTCGAACGCGGGCGTGTACGACGACAGCTCGGAACCGAGCACGCACTCGCGGATCAGGTTGAAGTCACGGCTGTGCTTGAGCACGGCGCCGCCGGCGACGACTCCCAGTCGCTGACCGGCCAGTCCGAACCGGTCCACCAGCCCGCCCAGGGCCGCGGTGAACATGTCCTGGTTGGACGCCTCGGCATAGGGGCCGTCCGATCTTGCGAACGGGATGCGATTGCCACCCAGCACGGCGACTCTTCGCCTGGTTTCGGCACTAGCAGGGGCCACTGTTCTTCTCCGCTTATCTTCCGGTTTCGTCAGTTTTGGATCAGCCGTTGAGGGCCATACTACCCACTGTTCTTACTCTGCAGTAAGTTCGTCCCCGATACGGTGGGCCTGTAGCGGCACGCCAAGGCCCAGGTAGACCCAGGTAGACCCAGAAAGAAATGGAAGGCAGCTCAGTGGCTCCCAAGCTCTCGTCGGATCTGTTCTCGCAGGTGGTCAGCTCCGGCCCCGGATCGTTCTTGGCCAAGCAACTTGGAATCCCCCAACCCGAATCTCTTCGACGCTACCGGCCCGGCGATCCGCCCCTGTCGGGATCGCTGTTGATCGGGGGCCCCCCAGATCAGCAAGGCCGGGTGGTCGAGCCGCTGCGCGCGGCGCTGGCCAGGGACTACGACCTGGTGGGGAACAACCTGGGCGGTCGCTGGGCCGACCAGTTCGGCGGGCTGGTTTTCGACGCCACCGGCATCACGACGCCGGCGGGCCTCAAGGGGCTGCACGAGTTCTTCACGCCCGTGCTGCGCAACCTGGGCCACTCCGCGCGCGTGGTGGTGGTCGGCACCACGCCCGACGGCGCGGCCAGCACCGACGAGCGGATCGCGCAGCGCGCGCTGGAGGGCTTCACCCGCTCGCTGGGCAAGGAACTCCGTAACGGCGCCACGGTGCAGCTGGTGTACCTGTCGCCGGACGCCAAGCCCGCCGCGACGGGCCTGGAATCCACGATGCGGTTCATCCTTTCGGCCAAGTCGGCGTACGTCGACGGCCAGGTCTTCTACATCGGGGAAGCCGACTCCACACCGCCGGCCGACTGGGACCGGCCGCTGGACTCCCAAGTCGCCATCGTGACCGGCGCCGCCCGCGGAATCGGCGCAACAATCGCCGAGGTGTTCGCCCGCGACGGCGCCCGCGTGGTCGCGATCGACGTGGAGTCGGCCGCCGACACCCTGGCCGAGACGGCGAGCCGGGTGGGGGGCACGGCGTTGTGGCTCGACGTCACCGCCGAGGACGCCGTCGACAAGATCACCGAGCACCTGCGCGACCACTACGCCGGGCACGCCGACGTCCTGGTCAACAACGCCGGCATCACCCGCGACAAGCTGTTGGCGAACATGGATGAGGCCCGCTGGGACGCCGTCCTGGCCGTCAATCTCCTTGCGCCCCTGCGGCTTACCGAAGGTTTGGTGGGCAACGGCAGCATCGGGGAGGGTGGCCGGGTGGTCGGCCTGTCGTCGATGGCCGGCATCGCGGGCAACCGCGGACAGACCAACTACGCCACCACCAAGGCCGGGATGATCGGCCTCACCCAGGCGCTGGCGCCCGGGCTTTACGAGAAGGGCATCACGATCAACGCCGTGGCACCGGGATTCATCGAGACCCAGATGACGGCCGCCATCCCGTTGGCCACCCGCGAGGTTGGCCGCCGGCTGAACTCGCTGCTGCAGGGTGGGCAGCCGGTCGACGTCGCCGAGACCATCGCCTACTTCGCCAGCCCCGCGTCGAACGCCGTGACCGGCAACGTCATTCGCGTCTGCGGCCAGGCCATGCTGGGTGCGTGAGTTCGGTTGAGTTCGAGGAGAACGCGATGAGCCAGCCAAGCGGCCTGAGGAACATGCTTCGCGCGGCGGCCGGCGCACTGCCGCTGGTGTCGCGCGGCGGCCAGGTGCCCGGCCGGACGGTCAGCGTCGAGGACCTGCCCATCGACCGCGTGAATGTGGCCGAGTACGCGGCGGTCACCGGCCTGCGCTACGGCAACAACGTGCCGCTGACCTACCCGTTCGCGTTGACGTTCCCCGCGGTGATGTCGCTGGTGACCGGGTTCGACTTTCCTTTTTCGGCAATGGGTTCGGTGCATACCGAGAACCACATCACGCAGTACCGCCCGATCGCGGTGACGGACACGGTGGGCGTGCGCGTGCACGCGGAGAACCTGCGCGAGCACCGTAAGGGTCTGCTGGTGGATCTGGTGACGGACGTCAGCGTCGGCAATGACACCGCGTGGCACCAGGTGACGACGTTCCTGCACCAGCAGCGCACCAGCTTGTCCGACGAGCCCAAACCGCCACCGGGGAAGCAGCCGAAGCTGCCCCCGCCCAGCACCGTCCTGCGCGTCACCCCCGGGCGGATCCGGCGCTACGCGGTCGTCGGCGGTGACCACAACCCGATCCACACCAACCCGATCGCCGCCAAGCTGTTCGGATTCCCGACGGTCATTGCGCACGGGATGTTCAGCGCCGCAGCGGTATTGGCCAACATCGAAGCCCGGCTCCCCGACGCGGTGCGGTACTCGGTGCGGTTCGGCAAGCCGGTCCTGCTGCCCGCCACCACCGGGCTCTACATCGACGAGCGCGATCACGGTTGGGATATCTCGTTGCGCAACATCGCCAAGGGATACCCACACCTGACCGGCACGGTCCGGGCTCTCTAGCTGCTACCGGTTCGCCCGTGGCCAGTGGCCAGCAGTTTCAATCCGTGGGCGCCGACGGCGGTAACCGAGAACACGATGAGCAGCCAGAGCGGGGGATGGGAGAGCTCCCAGACGAAGATCGCGGCCCAGATCGGTGAGCCCTGGGTGATCGCCAACACCCCGGCGGCACCAGCCAGCGAGACCGACGCCGTGTGAAGGTGCGTTCCCGCCAGGGCATTGATCGTCAGCACCAACACCGACCCCGCTGCCGCGCCGGTGGCCAACGAAGGCGTGAGCATCCCGCCGGCCCCGCCGGCGCGCAGGAACAACGCGGTCAGCAGTGGCTTGAGCAGCAGGATCGCGGCCGCCGCGGACAGCGTCATCCCGCTGGCCAGGCTGACGGTCAGAATGCTTCGGCCGTTGCCGGGCAGTTCGGGCCACCGATGCGAACAGACACCCATGACCAAACCGGCCCCGGCAAGCGCGGGGACGAGCACCCATGTCCGCATTTGCCTGGCGGGCCGTGCCGCCGCCATCAGGCGGTTGAAGGCCAATCCGACCGCGAGCGTCAGGGGCGCCAATACCAGCGCCTGCCCGGTCAGCTCAAAGGACAGGTTCGGGTTGGGCCAGTCCAGTTCGGGGCGATCGTGCGTGATGAGTGAGCCGATCGCGACGGCGAGGCTGGAGGTGATCAGCGCCGCGCCGAGTGCCCGGGGATGCCAGCTGTTCAAGATGATGCGCACGGTGAACAATGCGCCGGCCAACGGCACGGCGTAGACCGCACCCAGACCCGCCCCGGCCGCACACGCCAGCAGGATCTCCCGATCGCGCGGCGACAGCCGCTTCAGCCACCGTGTTCCGAGATCGCCAAGGACAGCGGCGAATTGGCGGGGCGCCCCTTCGCGGCCCAGCGAGGCTCCGGACCCGACCAGCACCACCTGCAGTAAGGCGTCGACGCTCCATGCCAGCCGGGGTATGCGGCCGTGTCGGGTGATGGTCCGCGCGAGCGGCGGGATGTCGGTGCGGCGCCGCAGGATCCACCATCCGACCGCCGTCAAGGCGCCACCGATCGTCGGCCCCAAAGTCCGACGAATGTGACTGCTGCCGGCGATCCCGGCGAGCAGCGTGCCGAAGGTGTAGTGGTATGTGAGGTGTTCGACGAAGCGCAGCACCGCCGACGTCGTCAGCCCGGCGACCCCGGCCAGCAGTCCGACGATGACGGCTGCGCAGAAGAAGTCGAGGTTGCGGCTGGGAGGCCCGCCGACGATGCGGACCGGGAACCGGTCCGAGAAGGAGGGGGGCAATCGAGCCCAGGGGGCCACCCCGCGAATGTAGGGTCTAGTCCTGATGGTGGCGACCCGCTTCACCCAGCTCCGCCGCGCTCGCGATCGCCACTAGCGGGCTTCGCGCTCCTCCGGCGCGCCCCGCAAACCAAGCCAGAACAGGTTGATCATCACCTCGGCGGCCTCGTCCACGTCGATATCGCCGGTGCTGAGCCGGTTGGCCATCGCCTCACCCGCGCCCACCAGGGCCACGGCCATCATTTCGTACTCGCGCTCCGGCCGCGGGGTGCGGCTGCCCGCCTGCACCAGCGCGGCGACCAGCTCGATGATCTGTTCGCGGCCCTCGCGCACCATGTGCGCGAACGTCTGCGAGCTGGTCGCCTGCGTGTACATCACGATCCACGACGCCCGGTTGGTGTCGATGTACCGCAGAAAAGAACCAATGGTGTTGCGCAGCAGATCTTTTGGATTCTGCGTGAAGTCGATGTCGGCACGCACCACGTCGATGAACCGGCCCAGCTCGCGGTTCAGGCAGGCGCCGAACAGATCCTCTTTGGAGCCGTAGTACAGGTACAGCATCGGCTTGGAGATCTGCGCCTCGGCGGCGATGGCATCCATCGAGGTCTCGTGATAGCCGTTGACCGAGAACATCTGCACGGCGGCGTCGAGCATCTGCTGCTCGCGGACAGCGCGCGGTAGCCGCTTGGTACCACCCGCCATCGCTCTCCCTTTTTGAGGCCTCTCCAGCCCCACTTACCGGATTCCAGGGTAAGCAATGTGCAGCCGCTAGTGCCCGCACTTGGGGTTTGCACCCTTCATCGCGGCCACGCGCACCAGGGAGGCGTCGACGTCTGGCATCTTCAACTCGCCCGCGGCCAGCGCCTTTTCCAGTCGGTCCAGCACCGCGGGAACTTCGTCGGTAGTGACCCACAGCGCGATGTCCGTGCCGGCTTGCAAGGTGCGCAGCACCGCCTCCGAGACACCGAACCGGTCCGAAATGGCGGCCATGCTGGACAGGTCGTCGCTGAAGATCGGGCCGTCGAAGGGATCGGCGCCGTAACCGGTGCCGGTGCGCAGCAGTTGCACCGCCGCGGGGCTCAGGCTGGCCGGGTCGCTGCCGGTTAGATCGGGAACCTGCAGATGACCGACCATCACCGCGACCGGTTTGGCCCTTGTCAGCGTTCGATAGGGCACCAGGTCGTTGCCCTGCAGTTCGCCCAGCGGTGGCGTGATGACCCCGCCCTTGTGTGAATCGCCCGAGCCGTGCCCGTGGCCAGGGAAATGCTTGAGCACCGGCAGCAAGCCGGCCTCCCGCAGACCGTCGGCGTACGCCCCGGCGAAGGCGGTGACCTTCTCCGGATCCGAGCTGAACGAGCGGTTCCCGATCACGGTGTCGTCCGGGGCGTCGGAGACGTCGACCACCGGGGCGAAATCGACTGTGATGCCGAGTTTTTTCATCGCCTGGCCACGGCTCAGCGCCAAGTCGTGGACCTGCTGGACGGTTTCGGTCTGCCCCAGATCCCGCGCCGACGGCGCCGGCCCGATCAGCTTCTTCAACCGCGAGACCCGGCCACCTTCTTCGTCGACGCTGACGGCCAGCGGCAGCGGCCCGGCCTTGCCCGCGATGTCGGCCAGGGGCCCATCGAAGATCGTCAGGTCGGTCCAGCTCCCGATGAAGATTCCGCCGACGTGGTAATTGGCGACGACGGCGCGCGCATCGTCGGCGTTCTTGACGCCCACCATGAGCAGTTGCGCGAGCTTGTCCCGTGGCGGCAGCGCGGTCACGTCCCCGCAGGCCGGCGGCGGTGGCGCGGCCGTCGGGGTCGTGATTTTGGTCGACGACGCGGCCGGCGGTCGTGCGGGGTGGTGGCCGCAGCCCGCCACCAGCGCCGACGCGGCGGCGAGCACAGCCAGGGTCCACAGAGTCCGAGGCAAGGCCATCGGGCCATGTTTTCAGGCGGGAATCGAGGCGTGAAATTGGGGCGTGAATTGGGGCGGGGTGACGCTGGCCGCTGCGGCCAGCATCGTGGTGGGGTTGTCGATCGGTGCCGCGGCGACCGTCGGCGCCAAGCTCACCCTGGAAGCCGTCGAAGTGCACACCACCGCGCCGCCGCAGGCCCCGCCGGCACCGTCCGGTCCGAACCTCGTGCAATACGGTGACCGATGTTTTCACGGGCACTGCCTGCCCTGCGACAGCAAGGGAAGTTGCCTCAGCGAGCTGCCGCCGGAGCTGCGACCCTGGCGCTGAGCTGCGGTCCAGGACCCGGGCCGCCCTTCTGCTAGGTTGACGCTAGGTCGCCGAGTCCAGACCGCAACCGGAGAAGGAGCCATCGATGAACCGGATCGTTGCGCCCGCCGCCGCGAGCGTGGTGGTTGGTCTGTTGCTCGGCGCGGCCGCGATCTTCGGCATCACCCTGATGGTGCAGCAAGACACGAAGCCGCCACTTCCCGGGGGCGATCCGCAGTCGTCAGTGCTCAACCGGGTCGAGTACGGCAACCGTAGCTAGCCCGACGCGGACCCGGGCCGGTGCGCCGGCCCCGGGCCCGTCGGCCCCGCCACTCTCGCGACGCTGGTTGCTCCTGTTCGGCGCGATCGCGCTGGCGTGTGCGTTCGCCCAAGCACCCGGACAGATCTCCCCCGACACCAAGCTCGACCTCACCGCCAACCCACTGCGGTTCCTGGCGCGCGCGACCAACCTGTGGAACAGCGAGCTGCCCTTCGGCCAGGCGCAGAACCAGGCCTACGGCTACCTGTTCCCGCACGGCACCTTCTTCCTTGCCGGCCATCTGCTGGGCTTGCCCGGATGGGTGACGCAGCGGCTGTGGTGGGCGCTGCTGCTGACGGCGGGGTTCTGGGGGCTGCTGCGGGTGGCCGAGGCGCTGGGCATCGGCAGCACGCCGTCGCGCGTCGTCGGCGCCGTCGCGTTCGCGCTGTCCCCGCGGGTGCTGACCACGCTGTGCTCCATCTCGTCGGAAACCCTGCCGATGATGCTGGCGCCGTGGGTGTTGCTGCCGACGATCCTGGCCTTGCGGGCCACAGGGTCGGCTTCGGACCGGTCAGTGCGGGCGCTCGCCGCGCAGGCCGGCCTGGCCGTCGCGCTGATGGGCGCGGTCAACGCCATCGCTACGCTCGCCGGCTGCCTGCCCGCGGTGATCTGGTGGGCGTGTCACCGCCCGAACCGGTTGTGGTGGCGCTACACCGCGTGGTGGGCGCTGGCGCTGGGCCTGGCGATGCTGTGGTGGGTGGTGGCGCTGGGACTGCTGCGGGCCATCAGCCCTCCGTTCCTGGACTTCATCGAATCCTCCGGCGTGACGACGCAGTGGTCGTCGCTGACCGAGATCCTGCGCGGCACCGACAGCTGGACCCCGTTCGTGGCGCCGACCGCCACCGCGGGGGCACCCCTGGTGACCGGCTCGGCGGCCATCCTGGCCACCTGCCTGGTCGCGGCCGCCGGCCTGGCCGGGCTGGCCAGCCCCGGGATGCCGGCCCGGGGACGGCTGGTGGCGATGCTGATGGTCGGGGTGGTGCTCATGGCCGCCGGCTACAGCGGCGGGCTGGGCTCACCGCTGGCACACCAGGTCCAGGCGTTCCTGGACGCGAGCGGCGCGCCCCTACGCAACGTCCACAAGCTGGGGTCGGTGATCCGGATCCCGGTGGCGCTGGGGATCGCGCAGCTGCTGGGCCGGGTACCGCTACCGGGCAGCGCGGCGGCGCCGCAGTGGCTGCGGGCATTCGCCCACCCCGAGCGGGACAAGCGGGTCGCGGTGACCGTCGTGGTCCTCACGGCGCTGGCGGTCAGTACCTCCCTGGCGTGGACCGGCCGGCTCACACCGCCCGGCGCGTTCACCGCGATACCGCGGTACTGGCACGACGCCGCCGACTGGCTCAGCGCACACAACACCGGGACACCAACGCCCGGAAGGGTTCTGGTGGTCCCCGGGGCGCCCTTTGCCACCCAGGTGTGGGGCACCAGCCATGACGAGCCGCTGCAGGTGCTCGGCAGCAGCCCGTGGGGGGTGCGTGACTCGATCCCGCTGACGCCCCCGCAAACGATCCGGGCGCTGGACTCGGTGCAACGCCTCTTCGCCGCCGGTCTTCCCTCACTCGGACTCGCCGATACCCTTGCCCGCCAAGGTGTTTCGTACGTGGTGGTGCGCAACGACCTGGATCCGGACACGTCGCGCTCGGCGCGCCCGATCCTGGTGCACCGCGCCATCGACGGCTCACCGGGACTGCAGAAGGTGGCACAGTTCGGCGCGCCCGTGGGGCCCGGCACGCTGGCGGGCTTCGTCGCCGACAGCGGGCTGCGGCCGCGCTACCCGGCGTTGGAAATTTATCGAGTGATATACCGGGTTGCCGTGCCCGGTGATCCCGGCGCGCCGTATTTCGTCGACGCCGACCGGGCGGCCCGCGTCGACGGCGGACCCGAGGTGCTGCTGCGCCTCGACGAGCGGCGACGGCTGCTGGGCCTGCCGCCGCTGGGCCCCGTGCTCATGACCCCAGATGCTCGAGCCGCCCGCCTGCCGGCACCGGGGGCGACCGTCACCGACACCCCGTTGGCCCGCGAGACCGACTACGGCCGGGTCGACCAACACTCGTCGGCGATCCGGGCGCCCGGCAGTGATGGCGGGGCGCGGCATACCTACAACCGGGTGCCCGACTACCCCGTCCCCGGCGTCGACCCGGTATACGGCGCCTGGACCGGCGGCCGGGTCACGGTGTCGAGTTCGTCCGCGGATTCCACCGCGATGCCCGACGTCGCCCCGGCCACCTCGGCCGTGGCCGCGATCGACGGCGACCCGGCCACGGCCTGGGTGTCCAACTCGCTGCAGGCCGCCGTCGGGCAGTGGCTGCAGGTCGACTTCGACCACCCAGTGACCAACGCCGCGATCACGCTGACGCCCAGCGCGACCGCCGTCGGCGCCCAAGTCCGC
Organism: uncultured Actinomycetota bacterium; assembly: GCA_963785625.1. GTDB lineage: Bacteria > Actinomycetota > Actinomycetes > Mycobacteriales > Mycobacteriaceae > Mycobacterium. The sequence continues at coordinate 65,095 of CAWAWC010000010.1, forward strand.
CGCATCCTGATCGAAACCGCCAACGGCAGCACCACCCTGCGGTTCGACGAACCCGGCAAGCCGCTGGCCGCCGCGCTGCCCTACGGCGAGACCTCGTGGGTCCGGATCACCGCCGCCGGCACCGACGACGGTTCCGCCGGAACGCAATTCGGCATCACCGACCTGTCGGTCACCCAGTACGACGCCTCCGGCTTCGCCCACCCGGTCGACCTGCGGCACACCGTGCTGGTCCCCGGTCCGCCCCCGGGCACGGCGGTCACCGGCTGGGACCTCGGGTCGGATCTGCTCGGCCGGCCCGGCTGCGCCCCGGGGCCCGATGGCGTGCTATGTGCAGCGTCGATGGCCTTGACGCCCGAAGAGCCGGTCACCTTCAGCCGGACGCTGACGGTTCCGGCGCCGATCTCGGTCACCCCGACGGTATGGGTGCGACCGCGGCAGGGCCCCCAGCTCGCCGACCTGGTCGCCGAGCCGAACACCACCCGCGCCCGCGGTGACTCCGACCTGGTGGACGTCCAGGGCTCGGCCTACGCCGCCACCGACGGTGACCCGGCCACCGCGTGGACCGCGCCGCAGCGGGTGGTGCAGCACAAGACGCCGCCCACCCTGACCCTCACCCTGCCGCGGCCCACCGAGGTCGCCGGGCTGCGAGTGATTCCCAGCCGGTCGGCGCTGCCCGCCCACCCGACGATGGTCGCCGTCAACCTGGGCGACGGCCCCCAGGTCCAAGAGTTGAAGGCCGACCAGCCGCAGACCCTGTCGCTGCGGCCGCGGGTGACCGACACCGTCACCGTCAGCCTGCTGGACTGGCAGGACGTCATCGACCGCAACGCGTTGGGCTTCGACCAGCTCAAGCCGCCCGGACTGGCGGAAGTGGCGGTGCTCGGGAGCGACGGGGCCCCGATCGCGCCCGCCGACGCCGCCCGCAACCGGTCCCGGGAGGTCACCGTCGGCTGCGACGGCGGACCGGTCATAGCGGTCGCGGGCCGGTTCGTGCACACGCGGATCCACACCACCGTGGGCGCACTGCTGGACGGGCAACCGGTCGCGGCGCTGCCGTGCGATCCCGACCCGATCGCGCTGCCGGCGGGCCGCCAGGAGCTGCTGATCAGCCCCGGGGCACCGTTCGTGGTGGACGGGGCCGAGCTGTCGGCGCAGGGCGCTGCCGAATTCCATAGTGCCACACCCGTTTCGGCTGTCGCCGGGGCGTGGGGCGCGTCCCGCCGCGAGGTGCGGACCCCCGCGTCGGCCACCACGCGACTGCTGGTCATCCCGGAGAGCATCAACCCCGGGTGGATGGCCCGCACCAGCACCGGCGCCCGCTTGACGCCGGTCGCCGTCAACGGCTGGCAGCAGGGTTGGGTGGTCCCCGCCGGCGACCCGGGCACCATCACGCTCACCTTCGCCTCCAATGGGCTCTACCGCGCGGGCCTGGCGGCGGGGCTGGCCCTGCTGCCGCTGCTGGCCGCGCTCGCCTGCTGGCGCACGCGGCGCAGGCGCGACGACGAAGACCCTCCCGCACGGCCATGGGCGTCCGGGACCTGGGCGGCGGTCGCGGTGCTGGGGGCCGGGGCCGTGATCGCCGGCGTGGCCGGCGTCGTCGTGGCCGGCGCCGCGCTGGGTCTGCGATATGCGCTGCGTGGTCGGCGCTCCGACGGGGTCACCGTCGCGCTCAGCGCGGGCGGGCTGATCCTGGCCGGGGCGGCGCTGTCCCGGCATCCCTGGCGATCGGTCGACGGTTATGCCGGCCATTCCGCGAGCGTGCAACTGCTGGCACTGATTTCGCTTGCCGTGCTTGCCGCTTCGGTGGTTGCCATGCCGAATAGGGGGCACCGGCTAAGCGAGGAATAACTTGGCTCCCGGTTTGCCGACTGGTTGACTGGATATGCGGTTCGGCGTATCCGCTACCGTCGAGGAGTTACGGCCATGGGATGGTTTTCGGCGCCCGGGTACTGGCTGGGCAGGCTCGTGCTCGAGCGCGGCGTCGCGATGATCTACCTGGTCGCGTTCGTCGCGGCCGCCGCCCAGTTCCGGGCGCTCGTCGGAGAGCACGGAATACTGCCGGTGCCAAGGTTTTTGGCGGCGCGGTCGTTTTGGCGGGCGCCGAGCCTCTTTCATCTGCGCTATTCCGATCGGCTGTTCGCGGGCGTTTGTTGGTTCGGCGCGGCGCTGGCGGCGGGGATCGTCGCCGGTGTGGGCGACCTGGCGCCGCTCTGGGCGTCGATGCTGATGTGGCTGACGCTGTGGCTGCTGTACCTGTCGATCGTCAACGTGGGGCAGGTCTGGTACGGGTTCGGCTGGGAATCGCTGCTGCTGGAGACCGGGTTTTTGATGATCTTCCTCGGCAACGACCGAGTGGCGCCCCCGCTGCTGGCGCTGTGGATGGCACGACTGCTGCTCTTCCGGGTCGAGTTCGGCGCCGGGTTGATCAAGATGCGCGGCGACCCCTGCTGGCGCGACCTGACGTGTCTGTACTACCACCACGAGACACAGCCCATGCCGGGGCCGTTGAGTTGGTTCTTCCACCACCTGCCCAAGCCGCTGCACCGGATCGAGGCGGCCGGCAACCACTTTGCCCAGCTGATCGTGCCGTTTGGGTTGTTCGCACCGCAGCCCGTGGCCGGCGTGGCCGCGGTGATCGTCGTGGTCACCCAACTGTGGCTGGTGGCCTCGGGCAACTTCGCCTGGCTCAACTGGTTGACGATCCTGCTGGCGTGCAGCGCGATCGACGACTCGTCGGCGGCATTGCTCCTTCCGGTGCCCGCGCACCCGGCTTGGTCGAGGCCGCCGCTCTGGTTCGCCGCCCTGGTGGCCGGGTTCACCGGCGCCGTGCTGTTCATGAGCTACTGGCCGGTGCGCAACATGTTGTCCTCGCGTCAGCGAATGAACATGTCCTTCAATCCCTTTCATTTGGTGAATACCTATGGGGCGTTCGGCGCCATCGGCCGCATCCGCCGCGAGGTGGTGATCGAGGGCACCGAGGACACGACCATCACGGCCCAGACGGTCTGGAGAGAATACGAATTCAAGGGCAAGCCCGGCGATGTGCGGCGGCTCCCGCGGCAGTGGGCGCCCTACCATCTACGCCTGGACTGGCTGATGTGGTTCGCCGCCATCTCACCCGGCTATGCGCAGCCGTGGCTGGAACCGTTGCTGCAGCGGCTGGTGCGCAACGACCCGCCAACGCTGCGCCTGTTGCGGCACAATCCCTTTCCCGGATCCCCGCCGCGCTACGTGCGGGCGCAGCTGTACGAGTACCGCTTCACGACGTGGCAGGAGCTGCGACGTGAGCGCGCCTGGTGGCATCGCGAACTGCTCGGCAGGTACGCCGGGCCGATGGCGTCACCGGCGGGACCGTCAGCGGTGGCCGGCTAGCGAGGCCCCCCACACACACAGCGCACGCGACCGCGGCGGCCGGCCCCCACCCTGTCAAGCGGTGCTACGGGATTGTCAACGCTTTGTTAAACGTGTGGCGAATTGGAGGTTAAACGCGCATCATGGAGGAAGCGCTTCGAGATGCGGCGTCACGGAAATGAGCGTGGACGGTGGTCTTGTCGAGTTTGCTTCGGCGCGGGCCGGCACACGTTTGCACGGTTGGCCTGCCGACGCGAGGTGGCACCCGGAAACTCGGCGCCGCGAACAGAATTGCCAAGCTGCTCGCATGCGGAGTGCTTCCCGCCCTCTGGGCCGTCGGAGTGTCGGCGCCCGCACGCGCCGACGGCGGCTACATCGCGATCGCGGGGTCGGACTCCACCCATTCCGTGGAGACCACGGCGGGCGGCAGCCTGGCCAGCCTCGATCACGTCGAGGAGTATGCGGTGAGCCATTGCGCCGGGAGGCATGGCGCAAGCGACTGCCGCATTCTTGCCGAGGGCCAGGGCGGCTGCGTGGCGCTCTCCGACGATGGTCACAGCTTCGTCGGGGCCTGGGGTGCCACCCGTAGCGCTGCCGGTGCCGCGGCGGTGGCCAAGGTGGGTAGAGCCGGGGCGACTGTGGACATCGTTCGCTGCTTCGGCGACCCGGGTCTGGACGGCTCCGCTTCTGGAGGCACCTCGTTCTGGTCACAGTAGGCCACCTCGCTCAGCCATCGCGCCGGCCGCAGGCGCGGTGTTACCCGAAGAGGTTGGGCGCGAAAGTGGGCAAGCCGACCAGTGACCCGTGGGAGAAGTACGGCCCCGCGTCGGGCGTCAGCGACGAATAGCCGTCGTTGACTATCGGCTGCAGCCACGAGTTGAGGTTGTCGACGATCGGTTGTGGAACTCCGATCTGCTCAAGCGGCAACAACATCGGCAGAATCGGCGAGGGGATCATGTACGTGGTGATCGTGCCACCCAACGAGGTGGTCACGCTGGAAACCTCGACCGCGTCCGAAAGGGAGGCGAGCGATGCCGTGTTGTGATAGTACAGCCCCCCGAACAGCGAGTTGACCCACGCCGGAACATCCCACGGCCGATCGGGCGGGTTGCCAAAGAAGTCGTACTGGCCGAACACCACGCTGACGTTGTACTGGGTGTTCGGCAGACCTTGCACCGTGTAGTCGACCAACGGCACGGTAAACCCGTTCGGTAGATAGGTATCCAGCAAGCCGAATTCGGGGCTGGAGAACATCGCGAACTGCAGAGCGTGAGCGGGTGGAGCGGTCGGGCTGGTCGCCAGGTAGGCCAACTCGCGGTTGAGGACGATGGTTCCCTCCGACAGCCCGGCGACGTACACCGGCGAACCGTTGCCGTTGGCGAACGCATTCATGATCTGGTCGTTGAGCGCTTGCTGTCCCATGGCGACTGCGCCGTTGACGCCGGGAGCGGCCAGGCTCCCACTCAGGATGCCGATGCTGGCCGGATAGTTGACAACCTGAGAGGTGCTGCCGGGAAACCAGTTCTCCCCGATGGCATGGTTGAGCAAGTCGTACTCTTGCAGGATCGAGGCGGAAATCGGCCCCGGCATGCCGATACCGGTAATGATCAGGTGCCCCAGGTAGGGCGAGTTGGTGATCAAGTAGGGATAGTAAAGCGGTCCTGCGCCGGGGATGGTGATCCTCGTGCCCGCCGCAGCGATCGGAGTCGCGGCGGTACCGGCGAGCGCGCCGCCGGTCGGCTCGAGCCCAAACAGCGTCTGAGCCGGTGCGCTGACCGCCTCCTGCACCAACCCTTCAACGTTGGCGAATTCGCCGGTCACATACTCGTTCGCGCTCTCCGACAGTGTCGACACGAACCGCTCATGCAACTGCGCCGCCCGCGCGGTGAGCGCCTCGTAGTCCAGGCCGTATTCGCCGAAGAACGCCGCAACGCGTGTCGACACCTCATCGGCGCCTGCGGCCAACAGCGACGTGGTGGAGCCCACGGCTGTCGTGTTCGCCGCGTTGACCGCCATTCCAATCCGGGCCAAATCTGAGGCAGCGTTGGCCAACGAATCAGGCGCCGTCAGCACATACGACACCGATGCCTCCTTGGGGAAGCGAACAAAGCCGTGAACGCCATCGGCTCCGACGCAATGATGTGAGGCTACTCGCCGTGCCGGGTCCAAGGTCGGCTTTCCGCGAACCTGAGTTTCACCGGCTCGGCCGGTTCTCGATCTCGTCCCGGTTGGCTCACACGTCTTTGGCCCGGGCCGCCGCCTCGGCAGCGGTGGCGGAGCCGGAGTCACCGGCGGCCTGGTCGGGACGGGCGGCTTGGGCGCGAACACTACCTCAGTTCGAATTTCGGCGGCAACGGTCAGGGTTTGTGATACATACGAGGTCGGCGACCGCGTCGCAGGGCGGGATCAAACGGCTCGCCACCGTAACGTCATCGACCAAACCTGCTTACAGCGTCTCGTCCAGCTCACCCAGCCGGTCGGTCAGCCGCAGGTTCTCGGAATAGTCGACCGGGCAGCAGATCAGCGAGACGCCGCCGTCGTCGAGCGCGGCCTTCAGCGTCGGCTGCAGTTCGTCGGCGCTGCTGATCCGATATCCCTTGGCGCCGAAGCTTTCCGCGTACATCACCACATCGGGGTTGGAGAACTTCACGTAGTAGTGCGCCCCGAGCTCGAGATCCATCTTCCATTCGATGAGCCCGTAACCGCCGTCCTCCCAGATCAACACGACCAGCGGTATCCGTTCGCGAACGGCGGTCTCGATTTCCTGCGAGTTCATCAGGAACGCGCCGTCGCCGACGACGGCCAGCACCTTCGCCTCCGGCCGTGCCAGCTTGACGCCGAGTGCTCCCGGTAGCGCAAAACCCATGGTGGACAGGCCGTTTGAGACCAGACAGGTGTTGCGCTGGTAGGTCGGGTAGAGCCGGGCCATCCACATCTTGGTGGCACCGGTGTCGACGAGGACGACGTCGCTGCGGCCCAGCGCCGCGCGGGTGTCGGCGACCAGCCGCGCGGGCGCCAGCGGGTAGCGGGAATCCTGTTGTCCCCGAGCGAATTCCTCGGCGAGCAGCCCGGCACCGGGCACCTCCGGGTTGGCCTCGTAGGCATGGCCGGTCAGCGAGTCGGTGAGCGCGTCGAGCGAGGCGCTGATGTCGCCGATGATGCCTACGTCGACCGAGTAATGCGCGTCGACCTCGGCCGGGAAGCGATGAATGTGGATGATCTTCTTGTCGGCCTGCGGGTTGATCCGGACCGGGTCGAACTCCTGCAGCTCGTAGCCGACCGCGATGACCACGTCGGCGTTGTCGAACCCGAAGTTGACGTAGTCGTGCCGCATGAACCCGAGCGTCCCGATGCTGTTGGGATGGTCGTCGGGCATCACGCCCTTGCCGTGGAAGGTGTTGGCGACCGGGATGCCGAGCTCTTCGGAGAACCGCACCAGGGCTGCGGTGGCGTCGGCGCGGGCGGCGCCGTGCCCGGCCAGCACCACCGGTCGCTTCGCCTGGCGCAGGATATCGATCGCGCGCGCCACCTGGCCCGGGGCCGGGGCGTCGGCGCGGACGACGTTGCGCGGCAACGGTGTCAGGTCGGGATAGTCGGTTTCGTCGGCGTCGATCTGCTCCGGCACGGCGAGGTAGACCGCGGCCGGGCGTTCGGTCTCGGCGACCTTGAACGCCTTGCGGAACATCTCCGGTATGGCGCGCGCGGTGGGAATGCCGGCGGCCCACCGGGTGATCGGGGCGAACATCGACACCAGGTCGACGTACTGGTGTGACTCCTTGAACTCCCGATCCTGACCGACCTGAGCGGAGATCGCGACCAGCGGAGTGCTGTTGGTGGTGGCGTCGGCGACGCCGAGCTGCATGTTGATCGCGCCCGGGCCCAGGGTGGCCGAGACCACCGCCGCGCGCCCCGTTACGCGCCCGTACATCTCGGCCATGAACGAGGCCGCTTGTTCGTGCCGGGTCAGCACATAGCGGATGCTGGAGAACGCCAACGCCCGCACGAAGCGGATGTTCTCCTCGCCCGGCAGGCCGAAGACGACGGACACCCCCTCGTTCTCCAGGCACTTGACCATCAGCTCAGCGGCCTTGCTCATCCCGGCACCTCCCTGTCGGCCACACTAGTGGCAGGCTGGATAGCGGACGTCGTCAACGCAGCCACCCCGAACCAAACAAAGGATGCCAGCGTGCCCATCGCCACGATCAACCCGGCCACCGGCGAGACAGTCAAAACCTTCACCCCCGCAACCGATGAGGACGTCGACGCGGCGATCGCCCGCGCCTACGCCCGGTTCCAGGACTACCGCCACAACACCACCTTCGCCCAGCGTGCCCAATGGGCCAACGCCGCCGCCGACCTGCTGGAGGCGGAGGCCGACGAGACCGCCGCGATGATGACCCTGGAGATGGGAAAAACCCTGGCATCGGCTAAAGCGGAAGCGCTCAAGTGCGCCAAGGGCTTTCGTTACTACGCCGAAAACGCCGAGAAGCTGCTGGCCGACGAGCCGGCCGACCCGGCAAAGGTCGGCGCATCCAAGGCATACACGCGGTACCAACCGCTCGGGGTGGTGCTGGCCGTGATGCCGTGGAACTTCCCGCTCTGGCAGGCCGTCCGGTTCGCCGCGCCGGCGCTGATGGCCGGCAACGTCGGGATCCTCAAGCACGCTTCCAACGTGCCGCAGTCGGCGCTGTATCTCGCCGACGTCATCGCCCGGGGCGGCTTCCCGGAGGGCTGTTTCCAGACGCTGCTCGTTTCGTCGAGCGCCGTGGAGCGCATCCTGCGGGACCCCCGGGTCGCGGCGGCCACCCTGACCGGCAGCGAACCGGCGGGCCAATCGGTCGCCGCCATCGCCGGCGACGAGATCAAACCCACCGTGCTCGAACTCGGCGGCAGCGACCCCTTCATCGTGATGCCGTCCGCGGATCTCGACGAGGCCGTCAAGACTGCGGTCACCGCCCGGGTGCAGAACAACGGCCAATCCTGTATCGCCGCCAAGCGGTTCATCGTCCACACCGACATCTACGACGCGTTCGTCGACAAGTACGTCGAACGCATGAAGGCGCTCAAAGTGGGCGATCCGACCGACCCGGACACCGACGTCGGTCCGTTGGCCACCGAGTCTGGCCGCGACGAGATCGCCAAGCAGGTCGACGACGCCGTCGCGGCGGGCGCAAAGATCCGCTGCGGCGGCGAGCGCCTCGACCGGCCCGGGTGGTTCTACCCGCCGACGGTGGTCACCGACATCACCAGGGACATGGCCCTGTATACCGAAGAGGTCTTCGGGCCGGTCGCCTCGATGTACCGCGCCGAGAGCATCGACGAGGCCATCGAGATCGCCAACGCCACCACCTTCGGACTGGGGTCCAATGCCTGGACCAACGACGAGGCCGAACAGCGACGGTTCATCGACGACATCGAGGCCGGCCAGGTATTCATCAACGGGATGACGGTGTCCTACCCCGAGCTCGGGTTCGGCGGCGTCAAACGGTCGGGCTACGGCCGCGAGCTGGCCGGCCTCGGCATCCGCGCGTTCTGCAACGCCAAGACCGTCTGGGTCGGGTAGCCGCCTTAGCCGGCCTTAGCCGGGCCGACGACCGTGGGGCCGATGGACGAATTGCAGGCGTTTCCCGTACATAGGGCCCACACTCGGCGCCTGGGTTAAGCAGTCAGACCGCGGCCAGCGCCTTCTGGTCCTCGTCGGCGAACGTGTCCTCCAGCTGCAGCGGCGAGTAGTCGAGGTCGATCTCACCGAGCGGGCGGCCGCGGGCGCTCGATATCGTGCCGAACCGCCGCATCCCCTTGTCGCTGGCGTACTGCATCATCTCGTCCACCGACAGGCCGAAGGGCACGTCGTCCCCGTAGAGGGCGAAGCCTTCCTCGGTGACTTTCAGTGCCAGCGGGAGGAGCTCGTTCATCCGCTCTTCGAACACCGCCCAGTTGGCTTCGTCGGCGGCGACGTGGCGCCGGCAGGTGAAGGTGCCCCACGCCATGTGGCGCCGCTCGTCGTCGCTGATGTGGCGGACCAGCTGCTGCATGCCGGGCAGGATGCCGCGGCCGACACAGATCTTGTGCCAGGCGTAGTAACCGGTCAGCGCCAGCATGCCTTCCACGATGTGGTTGTAGGTGACGGCGGCGCGGACCTGGGCGGCCGGGGACGGGTCGGTGGACAGCGCGCCGAGGCACTCCGGCAGCTCGTCGTAGAACATCTGGCGGTAGGCCGGCAGGTCGTCGAGGTAGCGGTGCAGGTCCTCGGTGACGCCTACCGCGTCGAGCCACATCCGAAACACCTGGGTGTGCTTGGCCTCCTCGAACGCGAACTGCGTCAGATACATCTCGTCGCCGAGCCGCCCCTCGGCGCGCATCGCTGACATGAACGGCTGAATGTCCTCGGTCACCGCTTCTTCGCCGGCGACGAACTCCGCGCACAGCCGGATGGCGTAGTCGCGTTCGAGGTCGGTGAGCCCCTCCCAGTCCGAGCGGTCGCGGGAGAAGTCGATGTCGGCGGGATTCCAGAACTTGGCGTTGCCGCCGGCGAACAGCTTGAGCGGAAGGCTTTCCCAGTTCAGGCCGCCCGCGGCGAGCGATCCGATGTGTGTGCGTGTCATGTGACCTCCTCAGATCGTTTGACGGCTGCCGTGTTTGGTTGTTTCGAGAATGCGGCCGCGAGCACCGCGACGAGCCGGCGCACCGCCAGCGCCGGCTGCTCCGGGCTGGGCTCGTCGAGCCCGAGCACGGGATCCAAGCCGCGCATGTAGGGGGCCAGCGCGAGGTGCGGGAAGATCAACAGCAGCAGCGACAACATCGCGTCGGTGTCGGCGTCTGGCCGCAGGTCGCCGCGCGCCTGCGCGTCGCGGACCAGCGGACGCAACACCTCGAGGTAGTGGCGGTGGATGACGCTGCGCACGCTGATGCGCGCGTCCGTGTCGACCTCCAACGTCGCGGCGGCGTGCAGGGCGCGCTCGTGGGGATGCTCTGCGTAATAGGCGACCCAGCCGTCGAGCAGGTCGGTGAGGAATTCGAAGAACGGCCGGGACGGGTCGAGCTCGCGGATGAGGTCCTCCATGTAGGAGCGCACCCGCTGGCTGCCGATGTCGGCGATGTACGCATACAGGTCGCGCTTGTCCGCGAAGTACTGGAACAGGCTGCCCTTGGCGACCCCCGCGCGGCGGGCGATGACGTTCAGGCTGCCGCCGGAGAATCCGTGCGCCCCGAACTCGGACTCCGCGGCTTCTATCACCGCGGCGCGCCGCGCGGGGTCGACGCGCGCCCAAGTCACCGTCGGCAATCCAGCCCCCTCCCGTCGTCTATGACCACTGGTCAGCTTAGTGTGGTCTGCGTCACAGTCAAGGGTCGAGCGTCGCGCTGGCGTGACGCTCGGGGTCTAAGGCTGCGGGACGGGAGTCATGGCCGCATCCGATAGGCGCCGTTGAGCGGCTGGACGTGTTCCTTCCAGACCTGGTGATAGCGCGCGGGGTCGTGCACCGGACGCCGAATCATCCGCATCGCGAAGCGCGCCTGCTCGTCCGTCGTTGCCGGCTTGTCGCTCAGTTCGACGGCGTAGCCGTTGAAGTCCCTGACCAACACGCCGAAGACCTCGTCGATCAACGCGTGGTCCACACCGGACAGCCCGGCCTCCTCGAGGATCAGCTGGGCGTAGGGCACCGTCGCGAACAGCTGGCCCACGGCGAAGGCGAAGTCGATGTCCTTCTGCTGCGCCGCGTCGGGGGTGGCAGTGGCCAACATCTCGGCGAGCACATCGATCTGTTGGCGCAGCAGCGCGACGTTGGGCAGATGACCGAAGCTCTCGAACGACGCGCGCCAGTCGTGGAAGCGCACCTTGCCCAGGCCGCCGGTCGGCCCCTGGGCGAACAGGAAGGTGTCGTCGGCGGCGTCGTCACGCCGGCCGACTAGGGGCAGCGCGGCGTCGGGCGCGAACAGGAAATTCGGCATGAACTTCCCGAGCAGGCCGATGTTGATGTGCACGGTGCCCTCCAGCCTGGGCAGCAGGCCGATCTCACGGGTCACGGCCTCGAAGAAGGTGTCCTTCTCCACGCCCTTGGCCGCGATCACATCCCACAACGCGGTGACGACCCGCTCGCCCTCGCTGGTGACCTTCCCCTTCGTGAGCGGGCTGTAGAGCAGGTAGCGGCGGTCGGTCGCCGACGCGCTGCGCATGTAGTCGCAGGCGCGGGTGGTCACCAGCTTCATGGCGGCCAGCCGCGCGTAGGCGTCGGTGAGCAGCCGGCGCACGTGGCTGAAGTCGGTGACGACCGTGCCGTACAGGATGCGGTTGGACGCGTGGGTGACCGCCTCGTACATGGCGTGGGTGCACATGCCGACGGCGCCCCAGCCCAGGTTGTACTTGCAGACGTTGACGGTGTTGAGGGCGGCGTGGAAGGCCTCGGGACCGCGGTGCAACAGGTCGGCCTCGGTGACCGGGTAGTCGCGCAGCGCGTAGTTAGCGACGTAGTTCTGCGAGTTCACCACGTTCTTGATCAGGTCGTAGCGGTCGTGCTGGGAGTCGGCGGCGAAGAACACATACTCGTCAGTACCCGCGATCTTGCCGAAGGTGGAGACCATCCGGGCCACGTTGGCGTTGCCGATGTAGTACTTCTCCCCCTTCGCGGTCCAGCCGTTTTCCGACGGCGTGAGGATCATGTCGGTCTGGTAGACGTCGGCGCCGTGGGTCTGCTCCGAGAGCCCGAAGGCGAATACCTCGCCGGCCTCCAATTGCGCGGCTGCCTTGCGTTTCGCGTCCTCGTTGTCGCTCATCCAGATCGGCCCCAGCCCTAGGGCGGTGACCTGGAACGGGTACCAGTAGCTCAGCCCGTAAAAGCCGACGATCTCGGCGAACTCGCTGATCCGGTAGGTGTCCCAGCGGCAATCGTCGGCCCCGTATTCGGAGGGCGTCAGCAGCGATGCGAAGATCCGCTCGCGGCCGATGTGGTTCAGGAAGTCGGAGTACCACACCCGGTCGTGGTCGTCGGACTTCAACCGGGCCTTGCCCCGGGATTCGAAGAAGTCGACCGTCGCGGCCATGATCTCCGTCGAGCGCCGGTCCGGGTACTTGCGTTGCAGGTGATTGGGATTGAGCAACATGGCGGTGACTCCCAGGCCTAAAAAAGACGCCGATATCGACGAGGGTGACGGTACTGCAAGAGCGCACCGCGCAAAACGCCCCTGTTGGTCAGACGCCGTATCGACCTAGCATCAGACGCGTGTCAGAACTCAATACCGCCCGCGGAACCATCGATACCGCCGACCTCGGCGTCACACTGATGCACGAGCACGTGTTCATCATGACCACCGAGATCGCGCAGAACTATCCCGAGGCCTGGGGCGACGAGGAACAGCGGGTGGCCGACGCCATCACCCGGCTGGGCGAACTCAAGGCCCGCGGCGTGGACACCATCGTCGACCTCACCGTGATCGGGCTGGGCCGTTATATCCCGCGCATCGCGCGCGTCGCGGCCGCCACCGAGCTCAATATCGTTGTGGCGACCGGGCTTTACACCTACAACGATGTGCCGTTCTATTTTCACTACCTCGGCCCCGGCGGCGAGCTGGGCGGCCCGGAGATCATGACCGACATGTTCGTCCGCGACATCGAGCAGGGCATCGCCGACACCGGTATCAAGGCGGGAATCCTCAAGTGCGCCACCGACGCGCCCGGCGTCACCCCGGGCGTCGAGCGGGTGCTGCGCGCCGTGGCCCAGGCGCACAAGCGCACCGGGGTGCCGATCTCCACGCACACCCACGCCGGGCTGCGGCGCGGGCTCGAGCAGCAGCGCATCTTCGAAGAGGAGGGCGTCGACCTGAGCCGGGTCATCATCGGCCATTCCGGCGACAGCACCGACGTCGGCTACCTCGAAGAGCTCGTCGCGGCCGGTTCGTACCTCGGGATGGACCGGTTCGGCATCGACACCATCTCGCCGTTCGAGGACCGGGTCAACATCGTGGCCCAGATGTGCGAGCGCGGGCACGCCGACAAGATGGTGCTGTCGCACGACGCCAACTGCTATTTCGACGCGCTGCCCGAGGAGTTGGTGCCGCTCGCGATGCCGAACTGGCATTACCTGCACATCCACAACGACGTAATCCCCGCGCTCAAGGAGCGTGGCGTCACCGACGAGCAACTGCACACCATGCTGGTCGACAACCCGCGCCGCATCTTCGAGCGGCAGGGCGCTTATGAGTGAGCCGGTGCCGCCGATCGGGACCCAGATCTCGCAGCTCGCCCAACTCGCTCCCGACGAGCCCGCGGTCACGTGCGACGGGCTGACCCTCACCCGTGCCGAGCTCGACCGGTCGACGAACCGGCTGGCCCGGGCCTACGCCGAGCGCGGCGTCGGTGCGGGCGACTACGTGACCATGGTGCTGCCCAACTCCATCGAGTGGATTCAGGCCGCGGTGGCGTGCTGGAAGCTGGGCGCGGTGCCCCAGCCGCTGTCCGCCCGGTTGCCGGACGCGGAGTTGCAGGGCCTGCTGGACTTGCGGCCGCCCGCCCTGCTGGTCGGCCGCAAACACGCCGGGATTCCAAGCGTGCCAATGGGTTTCGTTCCCGACCAGTTGTCTGACTCCGCACTGCCGGAAGCGGTATCGCCGGTGTGGAAGGCGATGGGGTCGGGCGGCAGCACCGGTCGGCCCAAGCTGATCGAATCCGGCGGCCCCCACTTTGGAAGCCGGATACCGGCCGCCATCGGCTACCCGCTGGGCGCACAGGAGGGCGACACCACCCTGGTGCCGATCCCGCTGTCCCACAACACCGGCTTCACCACCGCGACGATCGCCCTGCTGATGCGCCACCACCTGGTGCTGATGGGCCGGTTCGACCCGCACCGGTTCCTCCGACTGATCGGCGACCACCGCGTCACCTTCCTAACCACGGTGCCGACGATCATGCAGCGGGCGCTGCCGGTCTACCACGCCGACCCGGACTCTTACGACCTGTCGTCGATCCGGCGCTTCTGGCATATGGGGGCGCCGTGCCCGCCGGCCGTCAAGCAGGCGTGGATCGACCTGGTGGGTCCCGAACAAGTTTGGGAGCTCTACGGCGGCACCGAATTACAGGCGCTCACCTTCATCTCCGGCGACCAGTGGCTGACCCGTCGCGGCTCGGTCGGCGTGGTGGTCGCCGGAGAGATGAAGGTGCTCGACGACGACGGCAATCCCTGCCCGCCGGGCGTGGTCGGCGAGATCTACATGCGTCCCGCCCCCGGCAGCGCGCCGACCTACCGCTACGTCGGCGCCACGGCGAAATCCAGGGACGGCTGGGACTCGCTGGGCGACTTGGGCTATTTCGATGAAGACGGGTTCCTCTACCTGTCGGACCGCCGGGTCGACATGTTCACCGTCGGCGGCCGCAACGTCTACCCCGCCGAAATCGAGAACGCTTTGTCGGCGCACCCGGAAGTGATGTCCTGCCTCGTCGTCGGCGTCCCCGACCCGAACTCCGGCGATCTGGGGCAGGTGCCCTACGCACTGGTGCACACGACCGACGGCTCGGCGCTCGACGCCGCGGGCGTGCAGGACTTCCTGCGCGAACGCATTGCGGGATATAAGGTTCCGCGCACTCCCAACTTCATAGAGTTCGTCGACGCTCCCCTGCGCGACGATGCCGGCAAGGCGCGCCGGTCGGCGGTGCGGGCCGATGTAATAGCACGTGTCATGGCGCGATTGCGTCCGCCTCAGCGTCTATGACTTGGTCCGTTTCGGCGGGCTTGTGGCGTTTCTCCCAGCGGCGCAGCGCTTCCCGGCAGGGCGACTCGACCAGGGCGTAGCTGACGGCGGCGATCGCGAAGCCGAAGATCAGCGTCAAGACCAGCACTTCGGGCATCCGCCCGGTGAACGGGAAGGTGCCGAGCACCGGGAACACCATCTCCAGCGCGGCCAGGTGCCAGATGAACAGGCCGTAGGACCAGCGCCCGAGCGTCACCATGAACGTGGTGCCCAGCACGCGGTGTGGCGTGTCCGGCCGGTCCAGCACCAGCGGTGCCACCAGCGCGAAGGCCACCAGCGAGCCCGTCGCCGTCTTGACGGCGAACTGGGTGGCGGTGCCGGGAACCAGGCCCTCGGGGCCGGCCAGCGGCGACGCCGCCACCAGGTAGGCGAGCACCGCGACGACGGCCATCAGCGCGCGACCCGCCTTTTGCTGGGCCAGTCGGTGCGGGAAGCCAATCGGGGTGTGGACCCACTCGGCCAGCAACATGCCGGCGGCGAACCACGAGAAGAACGCCGGCGGCCAGTTCAGCGGGGTGGTCCCCGAACCGGTGTGCACCGGCACCCAGCCCCAGGCCCAACTGAGGGCGGCCAGCGCGGCGATCGCCGGCACCCGGGCAGCGACGGGAAGGCGACGGGCCAGCAACGCCAGTATCGGCAGCGCCAGATAGAACGTGACCTCGACCGACAGGCTCCACATCTGAGTCAGGCCACCGGTCAGGGTGAGCGGCACATAGATCTGGGTGAGCGTCAGGTTGGCCAGCCACACGGTCAGGTTGGCGTGATCCGCGTCGGGCAACAGCGACAGGATCACGACGACCGCCACCACGTAGGCGGGCATGATGCGCACCACCCTGGACCGCAGGTAGTGGCCCGTGCGGGGCCGCGCCCCGATGCCTCGCGCGGCCGCGGCGTGCCCGCGCCACAACAGGAAGCCCGACAGCGCGAAGAACACCGCCACGGCGAGGTCGAAGCGGCCGAACAGCCGGCCGCCGACACCGCTGGAGTGGCCCGTCTGGAAGGCGACGTGGGTGATGACCACGCCCATGGCCGCGCACGCGCGCATGCCCTCCACGGCGGGCAGGAAGCTGCGCACACCCCCCACCTGCTGGCCCTCGGTCACCATCACAGTGTGCCCGGGGAGTGTTGCCGCGCGAATGGGGTACACCCGAAGATCGGCGTTGCCAACAGGTTCGTCAGCGGGGGCCGTACTTCCGGCTGTTAGGGTCGAACGGGTTTGCTTCGCTGCTTGGCTCGGGTCGGAGCAAGTCGCGGCCGGCGAGTGTATGACCTTGAGGGACCACTAGGAGGGCACGGCAACGTGAACCGAGCAGTCATGTTGCGGTTCGCCGCATGCGCGATCATCGGACTCGGGGCCGCCCTGCTGATCGCCGCGCTGCTGCTGTCGACGTACACCAGTAGCAGGATCACCAAGATCCCACTCGACATCGACACCACATTGATCGGCGACGGCACCGGATCCGCCCTCGACTCGGCGTCATTGTCGACCGACCACCTGGTCGTCAACCAGAACGTGCCGCTGGTATCCCAGCAGCAGATCGGCGTCGAGTCGCCCGCCAACGCCGACGTGGTCACGCTGCAGGTGGGCTCCTCGGTCCGGCGCACCGATAAGCAGAAGGACAGCGGGCTGTTGCTGGCGATCGTCGACACCGTCACCCTGAATCGCAAGACGGCGATGGCCGTCTCCGACGACACCCACACCGGCGGCTCGGTCCAGAAGCCGCGTTCTTTCGGCGACGAGAACCCGCCCACCGCCATGCCGCTGCGCCACGACGGGCTGTCCTACCGGTTCCCTTTTCACACCGAGAAGAAGACGTATCCCTACTTCGATCCGATCGCGCAGAAGGCTTTTGACGTCAACTACGACACCCAGGAAGACGTCAATGGTTTGACCACCTACCGCTTCACGCAGAACATCGGCTACAACGGCGACGGCAAGCTGGTGGCCCCCGTCCCGTACCCGTCGCTCTACGCCGGCGCCGAGGACGCCAAGGTCACCGCGTCGGCGGCGATGTGGGGGGTGCCCGGCGAGCCGGGCGAGCAGGTCACCATGACGCGTTACTACGCGGCGCAGCGGACGTTTTGGGTGGACCCCGTGTCGGGCACCATCGTCAAGGAGACCGAGCACGCCAACCACTACTTCGCCCGCGATCCGCTCAAGCCCGAGATGACGCTGGCCGACTACAAGGTCACCTCGAACCAAGACACCGTCGAGGCCCAGGTCAACGCGGCCCGCGACGAGCGCGACCGGCTGGCGCTCTGGTCACGGGTGCTGCCCATCACCTTCACCGCCGTCGGCCTCGTCGCCCTGATCGGCGGCGGGTTGCTCGCCTCGTTCAGCCTCAGAACCGAGAGCGCGTTGACCGACCCCGGCCTGGTCCGCGACGACCAGGAGTTCTTCGGCCGCAGCGGGCTCGAGAAACCGGTGCCCGGCGCGGAAGCCGAGACCGAGAAGCTGCCCACCCAGCGCCCCGCTCTCGACGACGGTCCGGCCCCGCCCGACGCGGATCCGCCCCCCACTGCTTCGGCCGAGCCGCCGGAGTCCGGGCCGTCCGATCCACCCGGCGCGCCCGAACGCGAGTAGTCCCGCTCGGCGGATGGGTTGACTGTGCGTTGGGCCCGGCCGGGGTACGCACTGGCCCTGGCGCTGCTGGTGGTCGGGCCGCTTTTGGCGCCCGGCTACCTGCTGCTACGCGACGCGGTGTCGACGCCGCGGTCGTATCTCTCCGACACCGCGCTGGGGTTGATGTCTCCGCCCAGGGCGACGCCGCAGGATTTCGCGATGGCGCTGGCCTCTCATGTGATCGACGGCGGCATCGTGGCGAAGGCGCTGCTGGTCCTGGGGATCTGGCTCGCGGGGTGGGGCGCGGCCCGGCTGGCCGCGCTGGCGCTGCCCGGCGCGGGCGCCGCCGGCCAGTTCGTGGCGACCACGCTCGCGGTGTGGAATCCCTATGTCGCCGAACGACTTCTGCAGGGCCATTGGAGCCTGCTGGTGGGCTACGGCTGCCTGCCCTGGGTCGCGACGGCGATGCTGACGCTGCGGGCCCCAGATAGCGCGGGCGGGATCGGCTGGTCCGGCGTCTTCGGGCTGGCTTTCTGGATCGCGCTGGCGGGGCTGACCCCGACCGGTTTGTTGCTGGCCGCCACGGTGGCGCTCGTGTGCGTGGCTGTCCCGGTTGAGGGCCCGGGTGGGCCCAGGCGGCGCTGGCGTTGCGCCGCAGTGGCGGTCGGCGCCGCGGTGGTTGGGGCGCTGCCCTGGCTGACCGCGGCGGCGATGGGCTCGTCGTTGACGGGCCACACCCCGGCCAACGCCATTGGGGTCGGCGCGTTCGCACCCCGCGCGGAACCGGGCCTGGGCACGCTGGCCAGCCTGGCCAGCCTGGGCGGCATCTGGAACGGCCAGGCCGTTCCAGGTTCGCGCGCAACGCTTTTCGCGGTGTCGTCGGCTGTGGTGCTGCTGGGCGTGGTGGCCGCCGGGGTGCCGGCGGCGGCACGCCGGCGCGTGGCGGTGCCGTTGCTGGTGCTGGCGGTGGTGTCCGTGCTGGTGCCCTGTGCACTGGCGACGGGCCCCGGTCTGCACGTCCTGAGCGCGGTGGTCGACGCCGTGCCCAGCTTGGGTGTGCTGCGCGACGGGCAGAAATGGGTGGCGCTGGCGGTGCCCGGATACGCGCTGGCGGGCGCCGGCGCGGTGGTGACGTTGCGCCGGTGGTTGCGGCCGACCGTGACGGCGGTGGTCTGCTGCCTCGCGCTGATCCTGGCGCTGCCCGACCTGGCCTGGGGCGTGTGGGGCAGGGTTTCGCCGGTGCACTATCCGCCCGGCTGGACCGCGGTGGCCGCGGCGATCAACGCCGATCCCCGGACGATAGCTGTCTTGCCCGCTGGCACTATGCGCCACTTCTCGTGGTCGGGTCCCGCACCGGTGCTCGATCCACTGCCCCGCTGGGTGCGCGCCGACGTGCTGACCACCGGTGACCTCGTCATCTCGGGCGTCGTCGTTCCGGGCGAGGGTGCGCACGCCCGAGCGGTGCAGGAGTTGCTACTGGCCGGACCCGATCCCGCTGCCTTGGCCCGGGCCGGGGTGGGATGGCTGGTCGTCGAATCGGACAGCGCCGGTGACATGGGCGCGGCCGCCCGTACCCTCGGCGCGCTGACGCCGGTCCATCGCGACCACGAATTGGCGCTCTATCGGATCGGCGGCGACACCGCCGGCGCGTCACCGGCAGGCCGCACGGCGACGCTGATCGCGCATCTGGCGTGGCTGGCGATGCTGGTCGGGAGCGGCGCCGGCGCGGTGGCCTGCGCCGTGCGTCGACACATAACCAGTTGCGACGACACGCCGACGAAGCTCGCAAAGGACTGAATCTCGCGGTTTACACCACGCCGCTGACGAACTCGCCGGTTCGCGCGGCTTCCAACACG
The DNA here is from genome assembly GCA_963785625.1 of uncultured Actinomycetota bacterium. Lineage (GTDB taxonomy): Bacteria > Actinomycetota > Actinomycetes > Mycobacteriales > Mycobacteriaceae > Mycobacterium. Next base: position 84,604 of record CAWAWC010000010.1, read on the forward strand.
TTTCGCATCGCGTCGGCGCTTTGCTTCCAGGAGAACTCGCCGGTTCGTGTCTGCGCCTTGGCGCCGAGTTGATCGCGCAGCACCGGATCCGACAGCAGTTCGTCGAGGCGATCCACCAACTCCGGATGGCTGTCCACCAAGATGCCGGTCACTCCGTCGACGATGGAGTCGGACAGCCCGCCGGAGGAGCGGTAGCCGATGGTCGGTACCCGGTGCTGGGCCGCCTCGACGACCGCCAGACCCCAACCCTCCTTGCGGGACGGCAGCAGGTGCACCCAGGAACTCTGCAGCACATGGTGTTTGGTGACGTCGTCGACGTGGCCATGGAAGGTGACCGCATCGGAGATGCCGAGCCGCTGCACGTGTTCCACGAGCCGCTGTCGCCACCAGCCGTCACCGACGACGTCCAGGTGCACGCCGCGTATGCGGCGTCTGAGCTCCGCGACCGCCTCCAGCGCGTCCTCGATCTGCTTGTGCGGCACCAGCCGAGACAGCACCACCACGCGCGGTGCCGCCGCACGCGGGCCGGACAGCGACTGCACCGGCGCCTCGTCAAGACCGTTGCGCACCACGGCAATCCGTTCGTTGTCCACCCCGAGCGCGACGAGATCGCGGGCCGACGGGAGCGACACCGTCACGTACTGGTTGCGCCGGTTCAGCCGCGGCGACAGCGTCGACTCGACGTACCAGCCGAGCCGGCCGAGCAGCGGCCCGGCCACCGGCCACTGCTCGCGGTGGCAGTGATGCACCAGCACCACCACGCGGCGGCCGTAGACCAGCCGGGCCAGGAACGGCAAGCCGTTCTGGGTGTCGACGACCACGTCGGGCCGCGCCCGCCGCAGCGGCCCGAGGCCGAACAACGCCCCCATTTCCTTCAGGGCCATCGCCAGCAACGCCCACACGTACACCGAGTACCGTCCACCGGCGCGGTTGATCCGCACACCGTCGACCACCTCGCGCCGGGGCGCGCCCGGGTAGCGGGCCGTGCGCAGCGTGACCGCGACGCCCGATGCCGCCAGTTGCGCGCCGATGCGCTGCAAGTAGGCTTCGCTGCCGCCGCCTTGCGGGTGTCCGGTGTCGCGCCAGCACAGCAGCAGCACGGAGCGGAGAGCGGACATCACAGGTCAGCCTAGCCCGCCGACGACTGCGTAGGGTGTGGCCGGTGGCCGTCACCGACATCTTCGCTCGCCGGGCGACACTGGCCCGCTCGGTGCGACTGCTGTCGGAGTTCCGCTACGAGCAGTCCGACCCCGCGCGCTTCTACCGCGCGCTGGGGGCCGACACCGCGGCGTTGGTGAGCGATCTGTGGCTGGCCACCCGCGGCGAACCCCCGGCCGGCCGCACGCTGCTCGACGTCGGCGGGGGGCCCGGTTATTTCGCGGCAGCGTTTGCCGACGCCGGTTTCCGCTATGTCGGGGTCGAGCCGGACCCGAGCGAGATGCACGCGGCCGGTCCCGTTTTGCCCGCACGGGCGGGCACGTTCGTGCGGGCCTCGGGCATGGCACTGCCGTTCGCCGACGACACGGTGGACATCTGCCTGTCCTCCAACGTCGCCGAACACGTGCCGCGCCCGTGGCAGCTCGGTGGGGAGATGCTGCGGGTCACCAAGCCGGGCGGGCTGGTCGTGCTGTCCTACACCGTCTGGCTCGGCCCCTTCGGGGGCCACGAGATGGGCCTGGCGCACTACCTCGGCGGCGCCCGCGCCGCCGCGCGCTATGCGCGCAAACACGGCCGTCCGGCGAAAAACAACTACGGGTCGTCGTTGTTCGCGGTGTCCGCCGCCGACGGCCTGCACTGGGCCGCGAGCACCGGCGCACTCGTCGCGGCATTTCCCCGGTACCACCCCCGATGGGCGTGGTGGTCGACGTCGGTACCGCTGCTGCGGGAGTTCCTCGTCAGCAACCTGGTGCTGGTCCTCCAACCGCAGTAATGAAACATGTTCTCGTTTCGCGTCGGCTTGGGTAGGGTGGCGCCATGACCGCCCACGATGCGGTGGGGGTCCCCCCGCTTGCGGGGGACGGAGCACAGAGGAGGAGCGGCGCGTATGAGCGACGGCCACAAGACCGAATACGACAAACTTTTCATCGGTGGCAAGTGGACGGAGCCGTCGACCTCCGAAGTCATCGAGGTGCACTGCCCGGCCACCGGTGAGTACATCGGCAAGACGCCGCTGGCGGCGGCGGCCGACGTCGACGCCGCGGTCGCCGCGGCGCGTGCCGCATTCGACAACGGCCCCTGGCCCACCACCCCGCCGAAGGAGCGCGCGGCCGTCATCGCCAACGTGCTCAAGTTGATGGAGGAGCGCAAGGATCTGTTCACCGAGATCCTCGCGGGCGAGACCGGTCAACCGCCCACCGGCATCGAAACAATGCACTGGATGAGCTCGATGGGCGCGATGAACTTTTTCGCCGGCCCCGCTGCCGACGAGGTCAAGTGGCGGGAGATCCGCAACGGCGGCTACGGGCAGACCATCGTTTACCGTGAGCCGATCGGCGTGGTGGGCGCGATCGTGGCATGGAACGTGCCGCTGTTCCTGGCGGTCAACAAGCTGGGGCCGGCGCTGCTGGCCGGGTGCACGGTGGTGCTCAAGCCGGCCGCCGAGACACCTTTGAGCGCAAACCTTTTGGCGGAGGCCTTCGCCGAGGCCGGCCTGCCCGAGGGTGTGCTGTCGGTGGTGCCCGGCGGCATCGAAACCGGTCAGGCGCTGACCTCCAACCCGAACATCGACATCTTCTCCTTCACCGGTAGCTCGGCCGTCGGCAAGGAGATCGGCCGGCGGGCCGCAGACATGCTCAAGCCGTGCACCTTGGAGCTGGGCGGGAAGTCGGCGGCCATCCTCCTCGACGACGTCGACCTGGCCGCCTCGATCCCGATGCTGGTGTTCTCCGGGATCATGAACACCGGACAGGCCTGCGTCGCCCAGACCCGCATCCTGGCGCCGCGCTCGCGGTACGACGAAATCGTGGACGCGGTAAGCGGTTTCGTGCAGGCGCTGCCGGTGGGCCTGCCGTCGGACCCGGCCGCCCAGATCGGGTCGCTGATCTCAGAGAAGCAGCGCGCCCGCGTCGAGGGCTACATCGCCAAGGGCATCGAGGAGGGCGCGCGCCTGGTGTGCGGCGGCGGCCGTCCCGAGGGCCTGGACAGCGGCTTCTTCGTGCAACCCACGGTGTTCGCCGACGTCGACAACAAGATGACGATCGCCCAGGAGGAGATCTTCGGGCCGGTGCTGAGCATCATCCCCTATGACACCGAGGAGGACGCGATCAAGATCGCCAACGAATCGGCGTACGGCCTGGCCGGCAGCGTGTGGACCAGCGATGTGCCGCACGGCATCGAGATCTCGGAGAAGATCCGCACCGGAACGTACGCGATCAACTGGTACGCCTTCGACCCGTGCTGTCCGTTCGGCGGCTACAAGAACTCCGGGATCGGCCGGGAAAACGGGCCGGAAGGCGTCGAGCACTTCACCCAGCAGAAGAGCGTGCTGATGCCGATGGGCTACACCCTGGAGAGTTAGGGACAGCTAAGACGGCAGCCTTCAGCGTCAAGCTGCGCTGACGTTAGGCCGCGAGCGTGAGGCTGCGTTCACGCTCGCGTACCTCCTCTCGCGGACCTCCTGTGGCATTCGATGTCCAACGTCATAGGCCCGTCCTCGCTCAGCAATTATGCTAAATATCATAATCTGACGGGTTGCCATGATTGCTGATCAGCCCCCCAACTCCGCATCTAGCACCGTTTGCCGTGCTCTACGGTGTTACTTAGGTCATAGAAGTTGCTTACCCTACCGATGCCTTATATGCTCACTATCATAATCATGGGCCGCCGGCCTCGGCGCATGACTGCAGCACACCGGCCGGGAGAAAATCATGTGGATCATCGAGCTCAACGTCGCCGGCTACCGGTTCACCCGCGAGGTGCCCGACTTGAAGCGGGGGTACTTCCGCTTCAGCCCGCGTAACAAGCACTGGCCGGTATTGCGGCACTCACACGCTGCGTGACGCTAGCCACGGGAGGTACGACAGTGCCGACTACCACTGGTGCGAAGCGGGACGCTGCCGGAACCAAGCGGTGCGATACGCGCACGAAGATGCTCATTAGCGCCGCCGAAGTGATGCGCGAGCGCGGCGCGGCCGGCGTGACCATCGACGAAGTGCTGGCCCGCAGTGGCGCCCCACGCGGCTCGGTGTACTACCACTTTCCCGAGGGACGCAATCAGATCCTGACCGAGGCGCTGCGGTATTCGGGTGACTCCATCACCGCGATGATCGACGACGCCGCCGGCTGGGGCGCCAGGGCGCTGCTGCGCGAGTTCGTCGAGTTCTGGGAACGGATGCTCAGCGAGGGGGACTTCGCCGCCGGTTGTCCGGTGGTGGCCGCCGCGATCTGCTCGGACGACGAACTCAACTTGTGTGGCGAGGCCGGCACCATCCTCGGCCGCTGGTGCAGCGCACTGACTCGCGCTTTCGTCAACGACGGATTCAGCGAGGACGATGCGACGTCGCTGGCGGTGATGTCGATCGCCGCCCTCGAGGGTGCGGTGCTGTTGTCGCGCTCGACGCGCAGCGTCGATCCGCTCCGCCAAGTCGGCGATCAACTCGAATTCCTGATCAAGGCAAGGGAATTCGTGGTTCGCAACAAGCTCGGGCAATAGCGCGCCGAGCACGGCCCGGCTAGTCGCTGGCGGGCAGCGGCTTGACCTCTTTGAGGTGCAGCGGGGTCTGGCCAACGCTCAAACTTCCGGCGCCCGGCTTGGTCACCAGCACCTCTGCGCCGGCGTCGTCGACGTAGCGCTTGCCCATAACCGAGCCCTCGGCGAAGGCCGGGTCGATCTCGCCGGACCGCTCGGCGCCGATCGGCACCATCGGCGTGCCGCCGCAGCGCAGGTCGTCGAGGCTGTCGGCGCTGCGGACGACGATGACCTGGGTGTCACAGACCTGGCTGGCCAGGCGGGTTCCGTTCTTCACCATGTTCTTTCCTTAACTCCCCTACTGCTCGGCCGACGCGGCGCGCAGTGCACCTAAGTCTTTGACGATCTCCCGGCGCAGCACCTTGCCGGTCGGAGTGGTGGGCAACTCGTCGCGAAACACTACGCGGTCCGGGGTGCGCGACCCGCGCAAGTGCTTGCGGACATGCTCGCGCAGCTCTTCGGGATCGGGGTCGATCCCGATGGCCGGCACGACGACGGCGACGATCGCCTGACCCCATTGCGGATCCTCGACACCCACCACGGCGACATCGCGCACGTGGGAGTGCTCGATGAGCACCTCCTCCAACTCGGCCGGCGCGATGTTCTCACCCCCGCGGATGATCGTGTCGTCGCTGCGTCCGCCGATGAACAGGTAGCCGTCCTCGTCGAGCAGCGCGACGTCCCGGGTCGCGAACCAGCCCTCGTCGTCGAGCACCGAGCCGATCCCCGTGTAACGCCCCGACACCTGCTCACCGCGCACGAACAGCTCCCCGCTTTCGCCGGGCCCGCACACCTTGCCCCGCTCGTCGCGGATCTGCACCTCGATGCCGGGAACCGGGCGTCCCACCGATCCCAGTCGCTTGGCGACGTGCGGTAGCGACGCCGAGTGCGCCTCCCGATGGTCGTCGGGGCCCAGCACCGCGATCGTCGAGCTGGTCTCGGTCAGACCGTAGGCGTTGACGAAGCCCACGTGCGGGAGCAGCTCCAGCGCCCGGCGCACCAGCGGCAGGCCCACCTTCGAGCCGCCGTAGGCGAGGTTGCGCAACGACGGCAGCTCATGACCGCCCTCCTCCAGCGCGGCGACTATCCGGTCCAGCATGGTGGGCACCACCGTCGCGGTGGTCACCCGCTCGGCGTTGACCAGCCGCACCCATTCGTGGGCGTCGAAGGTGGGCAGATAGACCATCTTGCGGCCGGCGTAGAGATTCGACAGCGCCGCGCCGACCCCGGCGATGTGATACGGCGGCACGCAGATCAGCGCGGCGTCGTCGGGCTCGGCCGACTCGAACTCCACGGTGCCCATCACGTAACTGGTCAGGTTGTTGTGCGAGAGTTCGACGGCTTTGGGTTGCGAGGTGGTGCCCGACGTAAACAGCACGACCGCAACGGATTCCGGGTCGGGGAACGCTAGAACTTCAGTGGCGGGCTCGGCGCCGCGCGCGGCCGTCAGGAATTCGTCGGTGGTCATCAGCCGCGGCGACACGTCCCCGAGCATGTCGCGATAGCGGTCGTCGACGATCACCAACGGCTCGGGCAGCCGCTCGACCAGCGCCCGGATGCCGTCGGCGGACAGCCGGTAGTTGATCGGCGTGAAGGCCACCCCGGCGCGGGCCGCGGCGAAGATGAGCACCGGCAGCGTCGCGCCGCCGGTGCCCACGTAGGCCACATGCTTGGCGTTCGATGCGGCGATCACGCCCGAGCCGCCGTCGGCGAGATCGCTGAGCTGCTGCGTCGTCAACCGCAGGCCGTCGGAGACAACGGCCGTCCGATCGGGGTTGCTCGACGCAGCCATCTCGAGCAGCAACGAAACGCTCATCCTCGTTCTTTCCGGTTCCCCGACGGTTTACAAATCTAAGCCGTAGTGTAACCCGCCCGCGTTACGTCCGGCTGGGGCCGGTCAGGTGCCGGTCCAGCGCGGGGCCCGCTTCTCGGCGAAGGCGATCGCGCCCTCCTTGGCGTCGTTGGACGCAAACACCGGACCCAGGATTTTCATCTGGTCGGCGAACATGGTTTCACGGCTCCAGCCGCGGGACTCGACGATGATCCGCTTGGTGGCGGCCACCGCGAGCGGCCCGTTCGCGGCGATCTTCTCCGCCAGCGCGATGGCCGCGTCCAACGCCGTCCCCGGCTCGGCCAGCACGTTGACCAGGCCCAGCTCGTGAGCGCGCGCCGCGGTCAGGCTGTCCCCGGTCAGCGCCAGCTCCATGGCGATGGCGTACGGGATGCGCTCGGGCAGCCGCAACAATCCCCCGCCACCGGCCACCAGCCCGCGCTTCACCTCCGGGATACCGAAGGCCGAGTCGTTCGACGCCACGATGAGGTCGGTGGCCAGCGCCAGCTCGGTGCCACCGGCGAGGGCGAATCCTTCCACCGCGGCGATGAGTGGCTTGGCCGGCGGGCGCTCGGTAAAGCCCATCCCGCGGCCCTCGACGACGGGTAATTCCCCCCGCGCGAAAGCCTTGAGATCCATGCCCGCGCAGAACGAGCCACCCGCGCCGGTGATGATCCCCACCGACAGGCCGGTTTCGTTGTCGAGCCGGTCCATGGCATCGGCCAGACCGTGGGCGACCGCGGCGTTGACCGCGTTCTTGGCCTTCGGCCGGTTGATGGTGACGATCAGGATCCGATCCCGTTGCTCGACCAACACCTCGGGTTCGGCCTCGGATTCGGTTTGGCCTGCCTCTTCGTTCCCAGTGCTCACGGTGCTGCGCAGCTCCTCACAATCGGTGGCGGTTATCCGACCGATGGTAACGGCCGACGGAAACGGCATTAACGTCCCCCGAGATTACGGTTTCCGCGCCGGCGGGCGTCGACGAATCGGCCATGTCGCAGGCTCGCGCCGAGCGTGCAGTGAGCGCGGAAAATTCGCGAGTTTCTCGCAGTGAGTACACGTTCGGTGCGGATCAGCCCCGCAGCCCGCCTGACGGGGACGCCAGCCGAGATGAGTAGGTCAGGCCGGCGCCATCGCGGCCTCGACGACCGTAAGATCCTCGGAAAGCCCTGCGCCCTTTCGTATTTCGATGAAGTCGGCGACCATGGCCTCGGTGACCTCATGCGGGTCCTTGCACGTGGCTCCATCACTGAGCACCGAGATGTTGAGCTGATCGACGTAACTCCAGACGGTGATGTTCAGGCCGCTGCCGGCGGTCAACGGCCCCACCGAATAGATCTCGGTGACCAGCGCCCCGCCCACCCGGCCGCGCTCGCGGGGACCGGGCACGTTCGAGATGTTCAGGTTCAGGATCTTGTTGTTGCCGTCACGGCCCGACGCCCACCGAAAGAAGGCCTGGGTGGGCGCGGGGGGGCATGTAGGCCGCCCAGCGGCTGACCAACTCCGGGCCCCATCAGCTGGTGGCTTTCCTTGGCCGAAATGGCGTTCTCGTGGCAGGCCCGCACCCGCTCCAGCGGGTCGCCGAGGTCGACGGGCAGCGCTACCAGCATCCCGGTGAAGCGGTTGCCGGAGATGCGCTCCGGAGAGAAGTCGAAGCTCACCGGGACGGACGCCAGCAGGGGATCGGCCTTGCCGTCGTAGCGCAACAGCAACGTCCGCAGCGCGCCCGCCGACGAGGCGAGGACCATGTCGTTGATCGTTGCCCCGAGGCGCTTGCCGGTCTCCTTGACGTCGGCGAGCGCAAGCGTGGCGGTGGCGAACCTGCGTTCGGGCGTGATCTTGTGATTCATGAACGTCAGGGGCGGCTCGAAGGGCCGCGTCAGTTCCGGTGACAGCTTGCGCGAGCTGCGGCGCACCCGGCCCAGGCCCTGCGCGGTGTAGCGGATCGTCCGCGGGATGCGGCCGATGTGGCGCATGTGGTCGGCGAACGCCGAAGTCACGAGTTGCCCGGTGCTCGGCGCCGGGTCGGAGACGTAGGGCCCGCCCTCGGGACCGGGCTGCAGGTCCATGCCGCGGGCCATCAGGTTGGCCGAGGCGACGCCGTCGGCGAGCGCGTGGTGGATCTTGCCGACCACCGCGATCCGGTTGTTCGCCAGACCCTCGACGAAGTACATCTCCCACAGCGGGCGCCTTCGGTCCAGCGGTGTGCCGGCCATTTGCCCGATCGCCTCATCGAGCTCACGCCGGCCCCCGGGCGCCGGTAGCTGCCACGGCCGAATGTGGTAGTCGAGGTCAACCTCGCAGTGTTCCCGCCACATCGGATGGTGGAACTTGAACGGGACCTCGATCAGCTGGTAGCAGAACGGTTCGAGCTTGTTCAGCCGGCCGGCTATGACGTGGCGGAACTCCTCGACGCCGAAGTCGGGCCGTTCGGCGTCCAGCTCGATCACGGCGACCTTCATGGTGTGCATGTGCACGTTCGGCGTCTCGCTGTAGAGCAGTACCGCGTCCCGCCCGCTTAGCCGTTTCACCGCCGCCCCTCACCCATAAGGGGACCTTACTCAGCGGTGCGGGCTCAGATAACCTCTTTCGCCGCGATCTGTGTCTTGGTGCGGTGAACCTGGTTGAGGAACAGTGAAGTCGCGTGGGCGGCGATTCCGGCCCGGTGGCCATCGAGGAGGTCGAACCCGTGACCGGCCCCGGGCAGCTCGAGGTAGCCGACCATCGAATGCGACACCGCCCGCAACCGCTCCACGAAGCTGTGGGCCTGCTCGACCGGGATGACGTTGTCCCTGCTGCCGTGAATGACCAAGAACGGCGGCGCATTCCGATGCACGCGCGCGATCGGTGACGCCTCGCGGAACACCTCGGGATGGCGGTCGATACTCCTTCGGACCACCACCCGCTCCAGGAAGTCGACGAACCGGTCCCGTTCCGGGGTGGATCGGTCCTCCCAGTCGTATCGGCCGTAGATCCCCACCACCGCGTCCACCGAACTGTCGGCGCCCTCCGGCAGGTGCGGCTCGTGCGCGGGGTCATCCGGGGTGAGCCCGGCGAGCGCGGAGAGGTGGCCGCCGGCCGAACATCCCGCCAGCGCAACGAAATTGCGGTCACCACCGAACCTGTCCACGTTGGCCCGCGCCCAGGCGATGGCGGTCTTGACGTCGGTGATGTGGCGCGGCCAGCGGTGATGCGGCGCGGTGCGATAGTCGATCGCCAGGCACACCCAGCCCTGCTCGGCCAGCCGCGACATCAGCGCCGAGCCCTGTCCCCGGGACCTGCCGTGTACCCAGGCACCGCCCGGGACGAAGACCAGCACCGGCGCGGGCTGTGCGGGTAGGTCCTTGCGGCGCCACACGTCGAGCACCTGCGCGGGGCTGTTCCCGTAGTGGACTCCGCGGCGGTAGACATAGCGGCGCTGGCGCATGGCGTCCCAGATCGGGGGCGTCGAATCCGCGGTGGGCCATTCGACGTCGAGATCCGCTGCCGACACGACCCCGCGCAGGGACGCCACGGAGACCTGCTGGGTGCTCTCCCGGTCTTCGCGGCGCGTGTCCCTATGGTCACTGACGCCCGGCTTGAACCAGTCTTTGGCCATCGACGAGACGAACGCGGGCGCATGCCGGGCGCCCCAGGCGCCCATGGCAGTCATGGTGCCCAGCGGCTCGAGGTGCTTGCCAACCACGGGCAGCGAAGCCCCCGCGACGGTCAGCGCCAGCGCATAGTCGGCGGGGCCGGCCCGCAGCAACCATTTCACCCACGGTGTCATGCCCGGTACCCTCGCCGTCATGCGAGGGAGCCTACCCGCGCACGGTCCGGCAAAACTGACGTTTGCGTAAGACATTTGTCGAGCCAGATCCCTACCGTTCGCGGGTGCGGCGGCGCGCGACGAGCAGGCGGGCTCCGTAGACCAACGCGCTCGCCGCGAACATCGCCGCGGTGAGCAGCAGCCACCGACCCAGGAACGGCTCCTGGGTTTGGCCGGTGGCCGCCCGGTAGGTTGGTGCACCCTGTTCGATGATGCCCGGCAGGAAGACCAGCAGCGTCAGTGCGGCGCCCAGCGCGGGGACCCGAACGTGGTTGCGGGCGCTGGTATTTGGTTTTTGCTCCGCGCGCCGACCCAGCCGCGCGAACAACGCCCGGTCGGCCAGCGCGTAGAGCGGGAACAGCAGCAGGTCGTGGGCGACGACCGCGGCGGCCAGCCAGACGGCAATCGACTGCCACCAGGTGCCCGGGTTCCACAGCGCGGCCGGCTTGACGGTGGCCAGCAGGTAACCCAGCGCCGCGAAGCCGGTGAGCATCGTCAGCAGATGCAGGGGGTGCGAACCGTAGAGGGCGGTGAAACGCCTTGCGATGGAGGGCATCTCAGCTGACCTCGAATTCCAGGGACGCCACCCACTTCGTGTTGTGCACGCCGGGCAGCGCCGGAACGATGATCCGCGCCGGGTAGCCGTGATCCAATGACAGGTCGGCGCCGTTGACCCGCAGCGCCAGCAGCGCGTCGGGGTCGCGAATCTGATTGGCCTGCAACGTCGCCGACCCGAAGGCGCCGCCGGTTTGCAACGATGTCACCCGCGCCGCGCGGGGCGTCGGAACGCCCGCGGCCCGGGCCAAGTCGGCCAGCCGCACCCCGCTCCAGGTCTGCACGGTCGACCACCCCTCGACGCAGGCGATCGGCAGCCGGGCGCTCCATTGCGGCATGGCGGCCAGGGTGGCACGGTCGAGCACCACCTCCGAGGGCCCGCCGCGCAAGACCAGCCGCCAACTGCCGCCGACACTCTCGGGCGTGATGCCCGCGGCGACCGCGGTCTTGTTGACCGGGAAATCGCCGCGACCCCGCCCCCGCGGCAGCAGCAGCGCCGCGCCGCGGGCCGCACCGCCGAGCGTCTGGCCCACCGTCAGCACGCCGATGAGCAGCGCGCCGGAGCCCACCAGCGCCACGGCGCCGCGCCGGCTCATCGTCGGTTCGGCCGGGTCGGCGGCCACCAACCCGTCGGCATCGGGTGGTTGCGGACGGGTGTCGGCGCGGTCGGTGCGCAAGACATCTCGCAGCGGCAGCGACCGCAACCCAATGACCATGCGCGGAATCTTGACCGCGATGTGCATCAGGAATCCGGCGATGAGAACCCAGGCCCCGAAATAGTGGCCGGTGTAGAAGCTGAAGCCAAAGATGTAGTCGTACTGGATGTTGAGCACTCCGGTGACGATTTCGAACAGCACCCCGCCGACGAGCATCAACAACGACAGCCGCTCGAGCACCTGGGCGATCGACCGGGCCGGCGGCCACACGTACAGGCGAGGAATCACCGACCACAGCTTGGCCAGCACCACCGGGACGAGCACCAGCCCCAGTCCGACGTGCAGACCCTGGGTCAGCCGGTACAGCCACGCGGGACGGGTGGGCCAAGTGAAGGCGGGCAGGCGCAACCAGCCGACCTCCGCCGGGATGGCCTGGCCGAACTGCGGCGCGTAGGCGATGTAGGACAGCAATCCGGTGACGATGACGATCGGCAGCGCCACCAACAGCACCAACCCGAACACCGACGTCAGCCAGGGACCGCGCAGCGGACTTCGAAACTGGAGGGGCAGCCGCCCCAGCCGCCGCACGCCGGGCGGTGGGTGTCGGTCCAGGGCACGCCATAGCCTGGCGGGAAAGCCGTAGTCGCTGGCCACAGGCTATAAGGCTGCCAGACTGGCGACCACGCGGCTGCCGATCAGCCTGACTTCGGTCAGCATCAGTTCCACCGATACCCCCGATCTTCTTGCGGCTAATCCAATGCCGTAGGAGTAACGAGATGACGCGTGTGATGGTTCACCTACCGCGCGAGATTCTGTCGTCCGTGTGCGAGTGGCGCATGCGGCTGTGGGACCAGCGGAAGGAAAGGCCGAAAAAGTGGTTGATGGAGAGGGCTTTTCGGTCAACGACCCACGGATCGCGGTGCCCATCGACGGAGTTGTGCGGGTACGCATCGCGATCGACTACCGCGGTCTCACGCCGCCATGGCGTCGGTAATACTTGACCGATGTCGAACGCTGACGTTCACCCTGACCTGCGCCGAGTCGCCCGCTTCACGCCCCGGCAGCTGGTGACCCCCCGGACGTTACCTCTGGTTCGCGCCTTGCTGGCGCTACGGGGAGGTCGCGCAGACCGCGACGCCGAGGTGATCACGCTGGGTTCGGGGGCCGGTGTCCGGTTGTTCCGCCCCGTCGGCGTTACGGAGCCGGCGCCCGCGCTGCTGTGGATCCACGGCGGCGGATACGTGATCGGCACCGCCGAACAGGACGACACGCTGTGCCACCGATTCAGCACACACCTGGGCATCACCGTGGCGTCGGTGGAATACCGGCTGGCGCCCGAACATCCGTACCCGGCGCCACTGGAAGACTGCTACTCGGCGTTGACCTGGCTGGCCGGACTGCCCTCGGTGGACCCGCGGCGGGTGGCGATCGGCGGCGCCAGCGCCGGCGGCGGGCTGGCGGCGGCCCTCGCGCTGCTGGCCCGCGACCGCGCCGAGGTTACGCCCGCATTCCAGCTCTTGGTGTACCCCATGCTCGACGACCGCAGTTCCATGACCGCGGAGCACCCGAACTATCGGCTGTGGAACCCGCGCAGCAACCACTTCGGCTGGACGGCATATCTCGGCGATGCCGATCGGCAGGTCGCCGTGCCGGGGCGGCGCACCGACCTGAGCGGTCTGCCGCCGGCATGGATCGGCGTCGGCACACACGACCTCTTCCATGACGAGGACCTGGCCTACGCCGAGCGGTTGCGCGACGCCGGGGTGCCCTGCGACGTCGACATCATCCCGGGCGTCTTCCACGGCTTCGACATGTGGACGCCGAAAGCCGGAGTGTCACAACGATTCTTCGAAAGGCAGTGCGATATTTTGCGCGCGGCTCTGACGGCAGGTTGATCGGGCCGGTTGATCGCCGGTCACATTTTGAAGTAGACGAGCTCGCCTCCGATGACGGTGGCCGCCACCATGCCGGCGTCGAGCTCGGCCAGCGCCGTCGCCGGTGGCTCGTTGAGCACGCAGAGGTCCCCCGGCTCACCAACTTCGACGGTCCGCGCCCGGCCCGGCTGGTCCGGCCGGCCCAGAAACATCGTCAAAGCCGTTCGTGCCGAGACACGTTCGTCCGGATTGAGGACGGCCCCGCTGGGTGTGGTGCGGTACACCGCGGCGCGCATCGCCGTCCACGGGTCGCCGTGACCGAACGGCATGTCCGTGGACAGGGCCACCGGCACCGTCGCGTCCAGCAGGGAGGCAACCCGCCACAGGTGACCGTGCTCGGCGGCGGGCACCTCGGCGAGGTACTGATCACCGCGCTCGGCAACGAAGTTCGGCTGCGTCACCACCGTGACCCCGAGCTCGGCCAGGTCGGCGATGTTGTCGTCGGGCACCACGGCGGCGTGCTCTATGCGATCCAGCGGATGGCCACCCGCCGCACGCAGGGCCGCGATCATGACCACCAGCTGGGCTGCGGTCACGCAGTGCACGGCGACCGGTCGGCCGGCGCTGTGGTGGGCGGCGATCCAGCCGGTGAGCCCGTCGAGGTCGAGGCGGTCCTCCTGCAGGATCATCTTGCCCGGGGACAGGAAACGCAGCCGTGGCCGGAACTCACCCCGGCGGTGCGCCCCCGACAGCGAGTCCATGTCGGCGGCATCCAGGTCGGGCGTGGCGTCGGTGACGCCGGTGACGCCGGTCGCGGTGATTCGGCGGCTGAGTTCCGCCAGGTCGGATTCGCGCTGCTGCAGAGCCTCCGACCAGCCATCGTCGGCGCTGCGCAGGCGCCCGTCGGGGTGTTCGGCGAGCCCGACCCGGCCCAGCGCCTCCGAGTTGAGGATCCACAGCGCACCGCTGCGGTGCTGGACCCGCACCGGAACGCCGGGCACCACGGCATCCAGAGCGGCCCGGTCCAACTCGCCGGCGACCGATTCGTGGTAACCGACGGCGCGAATCCACCCGTCGGGACCCGGGGTGGCATTCGACAGCAGTTGCGTCAACTCGGCTTCGGTGCTGACCCCGGGCGGTCCGACGAAAAACGAATACAACGCGGAAGCCGCAGAACGCACGTGCACATGATGGTCGTGAAGGCCGGGGAGGACGGTTCCGCCGCCGGCGTAGAGGACGCCCTCCCCCGGCCCGGCCGCGAGACCCGGTGCGGATGCGGCGATTTCCTCGATCTGCTCACCCACCCGGACGTCGACCGCCCTGCCGTCGAGCAATGTCGCTCGCTTGATCAGCATGTCAGGCAACGTCTTTGCGAGACGAGACGGCGCACGGCATCGTTGTCGTGGCCGAGTTCCGGCGCCGGGCGCGATGTCTGGGGTAGCCGCGGCGGTGGTGCCGGGCAGTCCGACACCGACGCCGCCGTGGGCAGCGCGGCATACGCCGCGGCGACGGCGGCCATCGACACGCGGATCAGCTCGCCGCCACCGCGGGCCAGCGACTCGGCCACCACCGCAGCGGCTTCCAGCCCGCTCAGCGGATCGGCGATGGCGTCCCCGCAGAACACCGGCCCCTCCGGACTGGTACCCACCAGGCCGCCGGCCACCGCGGCGTCATCGCCGAACCCGGGTCGGGAATCGTCATACCCACTGAGGCGCAACCAGATTCGTCCCGCCCGCGGTGTGACGTCGGTCGGCCCGACCCGGCGCCGCGCCAGCGCCGCGGGACGCGAGCCTTCGATCACAATGTCGGCGGCCGCAAGCAATTCGCGCAGCTCGCCGGCTTGGTCGTCGAAATCCAAGCAGTAGGAAAGCTTTTCGCCGTTGATCCAGTCGAAGAAGGCACGGTTGCCCTGCCGGGTGCCGTCCGGGCGGCGCGGGCTTTCGACCTTGACGACGGTGGCGCCGGCGCGCGCCAAGAGCTGCCCGCACAGCGGACCCGCCCACATCGAGGACAGGTCGGCCACCAACAGGTCCGTCATCTCCCGGGTTGACGCGCGGGGACCCGCGGGGCGGATTCGCGGCGGCGCGGCCGTCGCCTCGCCCAGGCCGGCCGCCGGGATGTCGAGCAGACGCGCCCGCTCCATGACCGTCGACGCCTCGCGGGTCGAGGCCCACCGTGTCAGCGTCGGCCACGGGTCGACCGGGACTTCGTCGGCCTGCAGCAGCGCCGGCACGGCCGCGACATCGTCGGGGCGGGACAGCGTGATCGCGCACCAGCCGTCCCGGGTCGCGAACAACCGGGTCGCCCCGCCGGCCGACACCCGGCCGCCGCGGGTCAGTCCCAGCAAGGCCGCGCGACCGGCGAGCAGCCCCGCCGCATCGACGTCGACGCCCAGGCGGTTGCCGACGGTGGCGGCGACGCCTTCGGCGCGCGCCAGCACGTTCGCGCGGGAGAAGTCGGGGACGCCGCCGGGCAGGCCCGTCAGGTAGGCGAGCCCGCTGCTCCCCCACTCGTCGGCCAAGTGGGCCGGCATCGACGTCATCCCACCATCGTGCCCGCACCTGGAGTGGCGGCGCCTGCCACTGCGCCGGTATGGTTTCCGGGGGCTGCTGAGACTGGTGGAATCTTTTTTGCCGAAATAGCCCCATTCAGTATGTTGATGGTTCATCATCTTAACGAGCTTGCATGGTCTATCGTCCCTACCGCCGAGGCATCGGCAGCATGACCGGGGACCATGTGCACGACGTAGTCGTGACTGACACGTAGGGGTTCCCGATGTCTTACCTGGTCGCAGCGCCGGAAGCCTTCACCGCCGCGGCTTCCGACCTGGCGGGCCTGGGCGCCGCCCTAGGGACGGCGACCGCCGCTGCAGCGCCGTCGACCACCAGCCTGATGGCAGCCGCCCAGGACGAGGTCTCCACCGCCATCGCCGCCATGTTCGGCAGCCACGGCCAGGCTTTCCAGGCCTTGAGCGCCCAAGCGGCGACCTTCCACAACCAATTCGTGCAGACCCTGACCGCCAGCGCCAGCTCCTACAACTTGGCGGAGGCCGCCAGCGCTGTCCCCCTGCAAAGCACCCAACAAAGCCTGCTCGATCTCGTCAACACCCCGACCGAGTTACTGCTGGGCCGCCCACTGATCGGTAACGGCGCCGCCGGCTTGGCCGGCACCGGCCAAGCCGGCGGTGCCGGCGGCCTGCTGTACGGCAACGGCGGCGACGGCGGATCCGGCGCAGCTGGCCAGGCCGGAGGCGCCGGCGGCTCGGCCGGACTCATCGGCAACGGCGGATACGGCGGCGCGGGCGGCACCGGCGGCGCTGCCGGCGGCACCGGCGGCAACGGCGGCTTGCTGTACGGCAACGCCGGATACGGCGGCGCCGGCGGCACTGGGGGCACCGGAACCGGTGGTGCCGGGGGCGCCGGCGGCCGCGCTTGGCTCATCGGCAGCGGCGGATTCGGCGGCGCCGGCGGGGCGGGAGACGCCGGCGGCACCGGCGGCCACGGCGGCATCGGCGGGCAGCTCTACGGCAACGGCGGCTACGGCGGCGCCGGTGGCGCCGGCACCGCCGGCGCCGGAGGTACCGGCGGCGCCGGCGGCAACGCCTATCTCCTCGGCAACGCCGGCGCGGGCGGTGCCGGCGGCAACGCCACCGGGGGCACCGGGGCCGCCGGAGCCGGCGGGCTCGGTGGCAATGCTGTGCTCCTCAACGGCGGCACCGGCGGGGCCGGCGGCTCCGGCGTGGGCGGCGCCGGCGGCGCGGGCGGGGCTGGCGGCGCCTCCCTGCTACTGGGCCACGGCGGGTGGGGAGGCACCGGCGGCAGCAGTGTCGGTGCCGACGGCGGAGCCGGCGGGACCGGCGCCACCGGCGGGTTGTTGTTCGGCAGCGGCGGGCACGGCGGCGACGGCGGCGCTAGCACCGGTGTCGGCGGCGGCTTGGGCGGGGCCGGCGGGACCGGCGGCAAGTCGTGGCTGCTGGGCCACGGCGGGGCAGGCGGCGACGGCGGGAACAGTGCGGGCTCCGACGCCGGCCAGGGCGGCGCAGGCGGCAGCGGTGGCGGCTTGATCGGTTGGGGCGGACACGGCGGGGCCGGTGGCGAAAGCA
The DNA here is from genome assembly GCA_963785625.1 of uncultured Actinomycetota bacterium. Classification (GTDB taxonomy): domain Bacteria; phylum Actinomycetota; class Actinomycetes; order Mycobacteriales; family Mycobacteriaceae; genus Mycobacterium. The sequence continues at coordinate 102,117 of CAWAWC010000010.1, forward strand.
GCGGGGTCAATGGCTCCGGTGGCAGCGGTGGAGCCGGCGCCAATGCCGGCCTGATCGGCAGAGGCGGGTACGGCGGTGCGGGCGGGACCGACTCCGCCGCCGGCGGCACCGGCGGTAACGGCGGCGGCGGCGGCAACGGCGGCGTGCTCTTCGGCAACGCCGGAAACGGCGGGCTCGGCGGCAGCGGCGACGGCGCCGCCAATGCCGGCAACGGCGGTCATGGTGGCAACGCCATATTCTTCGGGTCCGGCGGCGACGGCGGCAACGGACTCATCGGCGGTCAGGCCGGCGATGCCGGGCTGCTGATTGGCAACGGTGGCGCTGGCGGAACCGGGCGACCCGGAGCGAACGGCGGCTTCTTCTTCGGCAACGGAGGCGCTGGCGGCGACGGCGGGGCTGGCATTCCGACCGCGGGCGGCAACGGCGGCAAGGCTTGGCTGCTCGGCGAAGGTGGCCATGGCGGTGCGGGCAGCCCCGGCGTCGCGAACGGGAACGGCTTCAACGGCGGTAGCGGCGGTAACGGCGGCTTGCTCTTCGGCGGCGGCGGTGACGGCGGCGCGGGTGGCGCCGGCGGCGCCGGCAACGCTTCCGGGGGCGGGGGTGCCGGCGGTGCGGGCGGTAGCGGCGGCGCCGCGGCGGGGCTGATCGGCCTCGGCAGCGGCGGCGCGGGCGGAGCCGGCGGCGACGGCGGGATTGCCGGGGCCGGCGGCCCGGGCGGGGCCGGCGGCCATGGCGGCAACGCGGGCGCCAGCGGGTTCCTGATCGGCGACGGCGGTTACGGCGGGGCGGGCGGCAATGGCGGCGCTGGCACGGATGCCGTGGCCGGCGGGGCCGCCGGTAACGGTGGCAACGGCGCTTCCGCCTCGCTGTTCGGCTTCGGCGGGCAAGGCGGGGCCGGCGGCTACGGCGGCGCCGGGAACTCCGCAGGCGCCGGCGGCCACGGCGGCAGTGGAGGTAACGGCGGCCTCGTATTCGGCAACGGCGCCGCCGGCGGTGCCGGCGGGGGCGGCGGCACCGGGGAGAGCGGGCCCGGCGGCGACGGCGGCGACGGTGGTGCCGCCGGCAGCGGCAGGTTCATCGGCAGCGGTGGTCATGGTGGGAACGGCGGCGCAGGTGGACCCGGCAGTCCCAGTGGCAACGGCGGCACCGGCGGAGCCGGTGGCAACGCCGGGCTGTTCGGACAGAGCGGGTCTGCGGGAACGAATGGCTGACCGGGTTGCGGCCGCGCGCGAGTCGCAGGCCCTGGTTCGCGCGGCGCCAGTATTGATTCCAAAAGAATTGTTTTTGGCACTATTTTCACGAACTAGTATTTAAACCACGAATTTTGTCTATCGTCGTACCGCCGATGAGTCGGCAGCATGACGGGGGGCCATGTTCACGACTTATTCATGACCGACAAGTAGGGGAAGCCCATGTCGTACCTGGTCGCAGCGCCGGACGCCCTCACGACCGCGGCCTCCGACCTGGCCGGCCTGGGCGCCACGCTCGAGACGGCGACCGCGGCAGCGGCACCGTCGACCACCAACCTGGTGGCCGCCGCCCAAGACGAGATTTCCACCGCCATCGCGACCTTGTTCGGCACCCACGCGCAGGAATTCAACGCTTTGACCGCCCAGGCGGCGGCCTTCCACAACCAATTCGTCCAGACGCTCACGGCCAGCGCAGGCTCCTACTCCCTCACCGAGGCCGCCAGCACCGCCCCCTTGCAAACCGTTGAACAAGACGTGTTGGGCGTGATCAACGCCCCCACCGAGTTTCTGCTGAATCGCCCGTTGATCGGCAACGGCACCAACGGCGCGGCGGGCACCGGCCAAGCCGGCGGACCCGGCGGTCTGCTCATCGGTAACGGCGGCAATGGCGGGTCCGGCGCAACCGGCCAGGCGGGCGGCGCCGGCGGCTCGGCCGGACTCATCGGCAACGGCGGATACGGCGGCGCCGGCGGTAGCTCCTCCGTCGGCACCGCAGGCGCCGGCGGCGCCGGCGGCACCGGCGGCCTGCTGTTCGGCAACGGCGGATTCGGCGGCACCGGCGGCACCACCACCGGCGGCACTGGGGTCGCCGCCGCCGGCGGCACCGGCGGTAACGGCGGCAGCGGTGGATACCTCTACGGCAACGGCGCAGCCGGTGGCGCCGGCGGTGCCAGCCTCGGCGGCAACGGCACCGGCGGCGCCGGCGGCACCGGCGGACGGGCCTGGCTCATCGGCAACGCCGGCGCGGGCGGGGCCGGCGGGGCGAGCGCCACCCTCGGCGGCGCCGGCGGGGCCGGCGGCCACGGCGGACTGGTGTTCGGCACCGGCGGATCGGGTGGCGCCGGCGGTTTCGGCGCGGACGGCGGCACCGGCGGATCGGGCGGCGCCTCGGGCTTCCTCTCCGGTGGCGCCGGCGGGGCCGGTGGCGCCGGCGGTATCGGCAACGCCGGAAATGGCGGCGCGGGCGGCGCCGGCGGCTCCGGAGGACTATTCGGCGCCGGCGGGGCCGGCGGCACCGGCGCGGCCGGTGACGGGGGCACCGGTGGGGCCGGCGGTCGCGGCGGCGCCGCCGGCATCCTGTTCGGCGCCGGCGGCGCCGGCGGCAACGGCGGGGCTTCGACCACCGGCACCGGCGGCTCCGGTGGTGCCGGCGGTAACGCGGGCTTCCTGTACGGCGCCGGCGGCGTCGGCGGCAACGGCGGTGGTGGCGGCACCGGCGCTACCGGCCTCGCCGGCGGACAAGGTGTGACCGGCGTTGATCTGTACGGCAACGGCATCGGCGCCGGCGGCAACGGCGGGGCCGGCGGGTCCGGCGGCACCGGCGGGTCGGGCGGCGCCGGCGGCAAGGGCGGGCTGCTGTTCAGCAACGGCGGCAACGGCGGCAACGCCGGGCTCGGCGGAGCTGGCGGCGCCGGGGGCACCGGCGGCAACGGCGCCGCCGGCGCGGCCGGCGTGAACAACGGCGCCGGCGGCAACGGCGGGGCCGGCGGGACCGGCGGCATTGCCAGCACCAGCGGCCACGGCGGCGCCGGTGGCTCGGGCGGCCTCTTCGGCCACACGGGCACGGACGGTATCGGCCGGGGCTCCGGCGCGGCCGGTAACGGCGGTAACGGCGGGGTCGGTGGCAACGGCGCGGCCGGCGCCAACGGGACTGATGGGGTCAACGCGGCCAATCCTGATGGGACTGCGGGGCAGACCGGTGGGGCCGGGGGCCAGGGTGGGGCCGGCGGTCAGGCCGGCGGTGCGGGCGCCACGGGCGGTAACGGCGGGGCCGGCGGGCTGGGTGGTAACGGCGGGTCCGGCGGGTCGGGTGTTACGGGCGCTGCCGGCACCGCGACCACCGGGGCCGGCGGCGCGGGTCAGGCCGGCGGGAACGCCGGCAACGGCGGCACCGGCGGGATCGGCGGGGCCGGGGGCGCGGCCGGCGCGGGTGGTAATGGCGGCACCGCGGGCACTGCGGGTGCGGGCGGGGCCGGCGGTAACGGCGGCAACGCCGGGACGGCCGGTAACGGCGGCACCGGCGCGGTCGGCGCGAACGGCGTCAGCACGGTCAACAGCGGCAACGGCTACAACGGCGGCAACGGCGGCAGCGGTGGGGCCGGCGGCGTCGGCGGCAACGGCGGGGTCGGCGGCCTGAACGGCTCGGGCAGCGGCTACGGCGCCACCGGCACCGGCGGGAATGGCAGCACCGGCGGTAACGGCGGCTCGGCCGGCGCCGGCGGGGCCGGCATCACCGGCGCCACCGGGGTGGCCGACCAGAACCGGTACGGCACCGGGATCGGCGGCGGGCAGGCCGGCGGTAACGGCGGCACCGGCGGGGTCGGCGGGTACGGCGGCAACGGCGGCACCGGCGGCACCGGGTCGGGCACCAGCATCAACGGCACCGGCGGCAACGGCGGCTCCGGCGGGAACGCCGGCACCCCGGGCAGCGGTGGGGCCGGCGCCAACGCCGACAACACCACCAACCCCAACGGCGGGGCCGGCGGTAACGGCGGTAACGCGGGCACCGCGGGCAACGGCGGCACCGGCGGCACCGGTGCCGGCGGCGCGGCCAACGGCACCACCGGCGGCACGGGGCTGGGCGCGAACGGCGGGACCGGCGGGACCGGCGGCAACGGGGCGTCCGGGGCGGCCGGCGCCAACGGGGTCAACGCGGGGGACAGCGGCGGGACCGGTGGCTACGGCGGGAACGGCGGCACCGGTGGTGCCGGGGGTGCGGCCAGCGGCAGCGGCTACACCGGCGGTAACGGCGGGACCGGCGGGCTGGGTGGTAACGGCGGGTCCGGCGGGTCGGGTGTTACGGGCGCTGCCGGCACCGCGACCACCGGGGCCGGCGGCGCGGGTCAGGCCGGCGGGAACGCCGGCAACGGCGGCACCGGCGGGATCGGCGGGGCCGGCGGCGCGGCCGGCGCGGCCAATGGCGGCACCGCGGGCACTGCGGGTGCGGGCGGGGCCGGCGGTGCCGGCGGCAACGCCGGGACGGCCGGTAACGGCGGCACCGGCGCGGTCGGCGCGAACGGCGTCAGCACGGTCAACAGCGGCAACGGCTACAACGGCGGCAACGGCGGCAGCGGTGGGGCCGGCGGCGTCGGCGGCAACGGCGGCACCGGCGGCACCGGGTCCTCCCACGGCGCCACCGGCGCCGGCGGTAACGGCAGCACCGGCGGTAACGGCGGCTCGGCCGGCGCCGGCGGGGCCGGCATCACCGGCGCCACCGGGGTGGCCGACCAGAACCGGTACGGCACCGGGATCGGCGGCGGGCAGGCCGGCGGTAACGGCGGCACCGGCGGGGTCGGCGGGTACGGCGGCAACGGCGGCACCGGCGGCACCGGGTCGGGCACCAGCATCAACGGCACCGGCGGCAACGGCGGCTCCGGCGGGAACGCCGGCACCCCGGGCAGCGGTGGGGCCGGCGCCAACGCCGACAACACCACCAACCCCAACGGCGGGGCCGGCGGTAACGGCGGTAACGCGGGCGCCGCGGGCAACGGCGGCACCGGCGGCACCGGTGCCGGCGGCGCGGCCAACGGCACCACCGGCGGCACGGGGCTGGGCGCGAACGGCGGGACCGGCGGGGCCGGCGGCAACGGGGCGTCCGGGGCGGCCGGCGCCAACGGGGTCAACGCGGGCGACAGCGGCGGGACCGGTGGCTACGGCGGGAACGGCGGCACCGGTGGTGCCGGGGGTGCGGCCAGCGGCAGCGGCTACACCGGCGGTAACGGCGGGACCGGCGGGCTGGGTGGTAACGGCGGGTCCGGCGGGTCGGGTATCGCGGCGCCAACGGGCACGGCGACCACCGGTGCCGGCGGCGACGGGTCAGGCGGCGGGAACGCCGGCAACGGCGGCACCGGCGGGATCGGCGGGGCCGGCGGCGCGGCCGGCGCGGCCAATGGCGGCACCGCGGGCACTGCGGGTGCGGGCGGGGCCGGCGGTGCCGGCGGCAACGCCGGGACGGCCGGCAACGGCGGCACCGGCGCGGTCGGCGCGAACGGCGTCAGCACGGTCAACAGCGGCAACGGCTACAACGGCGGCAACGGCGGCAGCGGTGGGGCCGGCGGCGTCGGCGGCAACGGCGGCACCGGCGGCACCGGGTCCTCGGCGGCACCGGCGCCACCGGCGCCGGCGGGAACGGCAGCACCGGCGGTAACGGCGGCTCGGCCGGCGCCGGCGGGGCCGGCATCACCGGCGCCAACGGGGTGGCCGACCAGAACCGGTACGGCACCGGGATCGGCGGCGGGCAGGCCGGCGGTAACGGCGGCACCGGCGGGGTCGGCGGGTACGGCGGCAACGGCGGCACCGGCGGCACCGGGTCGGGCACCAGCATCAACGGCACCGGCGGCAACGGCGGCTCCGGCGGGAACGCCGGCACCCCGGGCAACGGTGGGGCCGGCGCCAACGCCGACAACACCACCAACCCCAACGGCGGGGCCGGCGGTAACGGCGGTAACGCGGGCACCGCGGGCAACGGCGGCACCGGCGGCACCGGTGCCGGCGGCGGCGGCCAACGGCACCACCGGCGGCACGGGGCTGGGCGCGAACGGCGGGACCGGCGGGGCCGGCGGCAACGGGGCGTCCGGGGCGGCCGGCGCCAACGGGGTCAACGCGGCCGACCCGGACGGCGGTACCGGTGGCTACGGCGGGAACGGCGGCACCGGTGGTGCCGGGGGTGCGGCCAGCGGCAGCGGCTACACCGGCGGTGTCGGCGGCAACGGCGGCAGCGGCGGGGCCGGCGGGGCCGGCGGGTCGGGTATCGACGGCACCAACGGGCAGGCCACCACCGGTCAGGGCGGCGACGGCAGCCGGGGTGGTAACGCCGGCAACGGCGGCACCGGCGGGACGGCGGGGCCGGCGGCGCGGCCGGCGCGGCCAATGGCGGCACCGCGGGCACTGCGGGTGCGGGCGGGGCCGGCGGTAACGGCGGCAACGCCGGGACGGCCGGCAACGGCGGCACCGGCGCGGTCGGCGCGAACGGCGTCAGCACGGTCAACAGCGGCAACGGCTACAACGGCGGCAACGGCGGCAGCGGTGGGGCCGGCGGCGTCGGCGGCAACGGCGGCACCGGCGGCGGCGGTGCGGCAACGGCGGCACCGCGGCACCGGCGGCCACCGGCGCCGGCGGGAACGGCAGCACCGGCGGTAACGGCGGCGTCGGCCGGCGCCGGCGGGGCCGGCATCACCGGCGCCAACGGGGTGGCCGACCAGAACCGGTACGGCACCGGGATCGGCGGCGGGCAGGCCGGCGGTAACGGCGGCACCGGCGGGGTCGGCGGGTACGGCGGCAACGGCGGCGACCGGCGGCACCGGGTCGGGCACCAGCATCAACGGCACCGGCGGCAACGGCGGCTCCGGCGGGAACGCCGGCACCGCCGGGCAGCGGTGGGGCCGGCGCCAACGCCGACAACACCACCAACCCCAACGGCGGGGCCGGCGGTAACGGCGGTAACGCGGGCACCGCGGGCAACGGCGGCACCGGCGGCGCCGGTGCCGGCGGCGGCGGCCACGGCGCCACCGGCGGCACGGCGGCGGGCGCGAACGGCGGGACCGGCGGGGCCGGCGGCAACGGCGGCGGCCGGGGCGGCCGGCGCCAACGGGGTCAACGCGGGGGACAGCGGCGGCGACCGGTGGCTACGGCGGGAACGGCGGCACCGGTGGTGCCGGCGGGTGCGGCCAGCGGCGGCGGCTACACCGGCGGTAACGGCGGGACCGGCGGCTGCGGTGGTGCCGGCGGGGCCGGCGGGTCGGGTGTCGCGGCACTGCCGGCACGGCGACCACCGGGGCACGGCGGCGACGGCGTCACCGGCGGGTAACGCCGGCGGCACGGCGGCACCGGCGGGACCGGCGGGGCCGGCGGCGCGGCCGGCGCGGCCAATGGCGGCACCGCGGGCACCGCGCGGTGAGGGCGGGGCCGGCGGGGCCGGCGGCAACGCCGGGACGGCCGGCAACGGCGGCACCGGCGCGGTCGGCGCGAACGGCGTCAGCAGCGGTCAACGGCGGCAACGGCTACAACGGCGGCAACGGCGGCAGCGGTGGGGCCGGCGGCGTCGGCGGCAACGGCGGCACCGGCGGCGCCGGCGGTGCGACCACGGCGGCACCGCGGGCACCGCGGCGCCGGCGCCGGCGGGAACGGCAGCACCGGCGGTAACGGCGGCTCGGCCGGCGCCGGCGGGGCCGGCATCACCGGCGCCAACGGCGGTGGCCGACCAGAACCGGTACGGCACCGGGATCGGCGGCGGGCAGGCCGGCGGTAACGGCGGCACCGGCGGGGTCGGCGGGTACGGCGGCAACGGCGGCACCGGCGGCACCGGGTCGGGCACCAGCATCAACGGCACCGGCGGCAACGGCGGCTCCGGTGGGGCTGCCGGCACCCCGGGCAGTGGTGGGGCCGGCGCCAACGCCGACAACACCACCAACCCCAACGGCGGGGCCGGCGGTAACGGCGGTAACGCGGGCACCGCGGGCAACGGCGGCACCGGCGGCACCGGCGCCGGCGGCGGCGGCCACGGCAGCAACGGCGGCACGGGGCGGGGCGCGAACGGCGGGACCGGCGGGGCCGGCGGCAACGGGGCGTCCGGGGCGGCCGGCGCCAACGGGGTCAACGCGGCCAACCCGGACGGCGGTACCGGTGGCTACGGCGGCAACGGCGGCACCGGTGGTGCCGGGGGTGCGGCCAGCGGCATCGGCTACACCGGCGGTAACGGCGGCAACGGCGGCAGCGGCGGGGCCGGCGGGGCCGGCGGCGTCGGGTATCGCGGCACCAACGGGCACGGCCACCACCGGTCAGCCGGCGGCGACGGCAGCCGGCGGGAACGCCGGGCCGGCGGCACCGGCGGGACCGGCGGGGCCGGCGGCGCGGCCGGCGCGGCCAATGGCGGCACCGCGGGCACCGCGGGTAACGGCGGGGCCGGCGGGGCCGGCGGGAACGCCGGGACGGCCGGCAACGGCGGACCGGCGCGGTCGGCGCCAACGGCGTCAGCAGGGCGGGGGTAACGGCTATAACGGCGGCAACGGCGGCAGCGGTGGGGCCGGCGGCGTCGGCGGCAACGGCGGCACCGGCGGGCTGGCGGGTGCGACCAACGGCGGCACCGCGGGCACCGCGGGCGGTCTCGGCGCCGGCGGGAACGGCAGCACCGGCGGGAACGGCGGGTCGGCCGGGGCCGGCGGGGCCGGCATCACCGGCGCCAACGGGGTGGCCGACCAGAACCGGTACGGCACCGGGATCGGCGGCGGGCAGGCCGGCGGTAACGGCGGCACCGGCGGGGTCGGCGGGTACGGCGGCAACGGCGGCGACCGGCGGCACCGGGTCGGGCACCAGCATCAACGGCACCGGCGGTAACGGCGGCTCCGGTGGGGCCGCCGGCACCCCGGGCAGTGGTGGGGCCGGCGCCAACGCCGACAACACCGCCAACCCCAACGGCGGGGCCGGCGGTAACGGCGGTAACGCGGGCACCGCGGGCAACGGCGGCACCGGCGGGCTGAACGCCGTGGGCGGCGGCCACGGCGGCAACGGCGGCACGGGGGCGGGCGCGAACGGCGGGACCGGCGGGGCCGGCGGCAACGGGGCGTCCGGGGCGGCCGGCGCCAACGGGGTCAACGCGGCCAACCCGGACGGCGGTACCGGTGGCTACGGCGGCAACGGCGGCACCGGTGGTGCCGGGGGTGCGGCCAGCGGTGGCGGCTACACCGGCGGTGTCGGCGGCAACGGCGGCAGCGGCGGGGCCGGCGGGGCCGGCGGGTCGGGTATCGACGGCACCAACGGGCAGGCCACCACCGGTCAGGGCGGCGACGGCACCCGGGGTGGTAACGCCGGGGCCGGCGGCACCGGCGGGACCGGCGGGGCCGGCGGCGCGGCCGGCGCGGCCAATGGCGGCACCGCGGGCACCGCGGGTAACGGCGGGGCCGGCGGGGCCGGCGGGAACGCCGGGACGGCCGGCAACGGCGGATCCGGCGCGGTCGGCGCCAACGGCGTCAGCAGCGGGGGTAACGGCTATAACGGCGGCAACGGCGGCAGCGGTGGGGCCGGCGGCGTCGGCGGCAACGGCGGCACCGGCGGGCTGGCGGGTGCGACCAACGGCGGCACCGCGGGCACCGCGGGCGGTCTCGGCGCCGGCGGGAACGGCAGCACCGGCGGGAACGGCGGGTCGGCCGGGGCCGGCGGGGCCGGCATCACCGGCGCCAACGGGGTGGCCGACCAGAACCGGTACGGCACCGGGATCGGCGGCGGGCAGGCCGGCGGTAACGGCGGCACCGGCGGGGTCGGCGGGTACGGCGGTAACGGCGGGACCGGCGGCACCGGGTCGGGCACCAGCATCAACGGCACCGGCGGTAACGGCGGCTCCGGTGGGGCTGCCGGCACCCCGGGCAGTGGTGGGGCCGGCGCCAACGCCGACAACACCGCCAACCCCAACGGCGGGGCCGGCGGTAACGGCGGTAACGCGGGCACCGCGGGCAACGGCGGCACCGGCGGGCTGAACGCCGTGGGCGGCGGCCACGGCGGCAACGGCGGCACGGGGGCGGGCGCGAACGGCGGGACCGGCGGGGCCGGCGGCAACGGGGCGTCCGGGGCGGCCGGCGCCAACGGGGTCAACACGGCCAACCCGGACGGCGGTACCGGTGGCTACGGCGGCAACGGCGGCACCGGTGGTGCCGGGGGTGCGGCCAGCGGTGTCGGCTACACCGGCGGTGTCGGCGGCAACGGCGGCAGCGGCGGGGCCGGCGGGGCCGGCGGCTCGGGTATCGACGGCACCAACGGGCAGGCCACCACCGGTCAGGGCGGCGACGGCACCCGGGGTGGTAACGCCGGGGCCGGCGGCACCGGCGGGACCGGCGGGGCCGGCGGCGCGGCCGGCGCGGCCAATGGCGGCACCGCGGGCACCGCGGGTAACGGCGGGGCCGGCGGGGCCGGCGGGAACGCCGGGACGGCCGGCAACGGCGGATCCGGCGCGGTCGGCGCCAACGGCGTCAGCAGCGGGGGTAACGGCTATAACGGCGGCAACGGCGGCAGCGGTGGGGCCGGCGGCGTCGGCGGCAACGGCGGCACCGGCGGGCTGGCGGGTGCGACCAACGGCGGCACCGCGGGCACCGCGGGCGGTCTCGGCGCCGGCGGGAACGGCAGCACCGGCGGTAACGGCGGCTCGGCCGGGGCCGGCGGGGCCGGCATCACCGGCGCCAACGGGGTGGCCGACCAGAACCAGTACGGCACCGGGATCGGCGGCGGGCAGGCCGGCGGTAACGGCGGCACCGGCGGGGTCGGCGGGGCCGGCGGCAACGGCGGCGCCGGCGGCACCGGGTCGGGCACCAGCATCAACGGCACCGGCGGCAACGGCGGCTCCGGCGGCAACGCCGGCACCCCGGGCAACGGTGGGGCCGGCGCGACCGGCACCACCACCAACCCCAACGGCGGGGCCGGCGGCAACGGCGGCAACGCGGGCACCGCGGGCAACGGCGGCACCGCCGGCACCGGTGCCGGCGGCGCGGCCAACGGCACCAACGGCGGTACCGGCGCCAGCATCATCGGCCCGGCCGGCAACGGCGGCACCGGCGGCAACGGGTTCACCCCAACAGCGCCGGGCGCCAGCGGCGGTAACGGCGGGAACGGCGGCGACGGCGGCTCGATCGGCAACGGCGGCAACGGCGGCAACGGCGGTAGCGGCGTTGCCGGGGCGGCCGGCACCAACACGGGCAACCCGGGTGCCAGCGGCAGCAACGGCGGCACCGGCGGGTCCGGCGGTAGCGGCGGGGCCGGCGGCAAAGGCGGTCTGATCTCCGGCAACGGCGGCAGCGGCGGCGTCGGCGGTAACGGCGGCACCGGCGGCAACGGCGGGGCCGGCGTGAACGGCGGAAACGGCGAATCCGGCGTCGACGACTACGGCAACGGCATCGGGGCCGGCGGCACCGGCGGCAACGGCGGCACCGGCGGCGCCGGCGGCACCGGCGGTGACGGCGGCGCCGGCGGCCAGGCCCCGCACGGCACCCCGGGCACCCAAGGCAACGGCGGCAACGGCGGCACCGGCGGCAACGCCGGAACACCGGGCAACGGCGGCAACGGCGCGGCCGGCGTGGCAAATATCAACAACGGCGCCGGCGGCAACGGCGGCAGAGGCGGCAATCCCGGCACGGCCGGTGCCGGCGCGTCCGGCGGCAGCGGTCACATGAACGGCACCAACGGCACGGACGGCGCTCTGCCCACCAACCCGGCGGGTGACGGCGGCAACGGCGGCGTCGGCTACAGCGCCACCACCCCCGGCGCCAATGGCGGTCAAGGTGGGACCGGCGGCAACGGCGGGGCCTACGGCAGCGGCGGCAACGGCGGCAGCGGCGGCGCAGGCGCGGCCGGTGCGACCGGAACCAACGGCGTCGGCGGGTCCGCCGCCAGCATCAACGGTGGCGCGGGCCAGCAGGGTGGCAACGGCGGCACCGGCGGCGCCGGCGGCGCCGGCGGCACGATGTTGGGTGACGGCGGCACCGGTGGGGCCGGTGGGGCCGGCGCTCAGGGCGGCAACGGCGGCAACGGCGCGGTCGGCGCTGACGGCATCGGCGGCAGCGGCCCTGCCGCCGGCAACGGCAGCACCGGCGGCAGCGGCGGCGCCGCCGGCAGCGGCGGCGCCGGCGGTGCGGGCGGGGCCGGCGGCACCTCCAGCGTCCACGGGTTCGTGGGCAACACCGGGGCCGGCGGGGTCGGCGGCAACGGCGGCAGCGGCGGCAGCGGCGCCGGCGGCGGAAACGGCCAGGACGGCGCCGGCGGCATCACGAACGTCAACGCCTACGGCAATGGTTATGGCGGCGGGCAGGCTGGCGGTAACGGCGGCGCCGGCGGCGCGGCCGGAATCGGCGGTAACGGCGGCACCGGGGGCACCGGCAGCACCACGGGCGCCGGCGGCGCGGCCGGAAGCGGCGGCAACGGCGGCAACGGCGGACTTCCAGGCAACGGCGGCAACGGCGTCAACGGCACCAGCGCCCACCCCCAGGGCGGCAACGGCGGCACCGGCGGCAACCCGGGCGCCGGTGCCGGCGGCGGCACAGGCGGAACGCCCGGTACCGGAGGCCCCGGCACGCCCACCACTGGCGGTAACAATGGCACCCCGGGAACCACCCCCTCCGGCATCGCCGGCAACGGCGGCAACGGCGGCAACGGCTACAACCAAACCGCGCCGGGCCAACCCGGCGGCAACGGCGGCGCCGGCGGCAACGGCGGCATCGACGGCAACGGCGGCGTCGGCGGCAACGGCGGCAGCGGCGCCACCGGCCAGACCGGGGCCGTCGGGAACCCCAACGGCGGCAACGGCGCCACCGGCGGCTACGGCGGCAACGGCGGTACCGGCGGCATGAGCGGCGTGGACAACGGTTACGGCGGTGCGGGCGGCAGCGCCGGCAACGGCGGTGCGGGCGGCAACGGCGGCAACGGCTCATACAACCCCTCCGGCGTCGGCGGCAACGCCGGCAGCGGAGGCAACGGCGGCACCGCCGGGGCCGGCGGCCAGGGCGGCAACGGCTTCCTGCGCGGCGGCGACGGCGGCGACGGCGGCAACCCCGGTGCCGGCGGCGTTGCGGGATCCCCCGGCAACGGCACCGGCGGAACCGGTCAGAACGGAACGAACGGGACGTCACCCACCGATCCGACCGGCAACGGCGGCACCGGCGGGAACGCCTTCGGCATACCCGGCACCAACACACCCGGCTACGACGGAGGAAACGGCGGTAACGCCGGGGAGTACGGCAACGGCGGCAACGGCGGCAACGGCTCAACCGGCGGCATCGGCCAGCCCGGAACCACAGGGGCCAACTACCACGGCACCGGCACCGACGGCGGCCAGGGCGCCATCGGCGGTTCCGCCGGCAACGGCGGCAACGGCGGCACGATCGCCGGCAACGCCGGCAGCGGCGGCACCGGCGGTCAGGGCGGCACCGGCGGCACCGGCGGCACCGGCGGCCCCGGCGACCCAACCTTCGGTATCGCCAACGGCGCCGGCGGCACTGGCGGCAATGGCGGCACCTGGCGGAACGGGTGGCCCCGGCGGCAACGCCGGAATTGCCTACAACGGGAACCCCGGCACCGGCGGTAACGGCGGCACCGGCGGCACCACCGGCCTGGGCGGAACCGGCGGCACCGGCGCGGCCGGCTATCCGGTAACAACGCGGCATCGGCGGGGCCGGCGGCAACGGCGGCAACCCCGGCACCACCGTCGGCACCGGCGGGGCACCCGGCACCGGCCCCGGGGCACCGGCAGTCACGGCGCCTCCGGCGTGCTGAACACCAGCACCGCCGGCGGTGCAGGCGGGACAGGCGGCGCCGGCGAGAACGGCACCGCCCGCAACCCGAACGGCGGCACCGGCGGGGTCGGCGGCAACGCCGGGTTGTACGGCAACGGCGGCACAGGCGGGGTCGGCGGCACCGGCCTACGCCGGCACCAACGGCACCAACGCCACCACCGCCGGCGGCAGCGGCACGTCCGGCACCGCGGGCGGCTCCGGCGGCCAGGGCGGGGCCGGCGGCCAGGGCGGCGCGAATGCCGGCGACGGCGGCGACGGCGGGGCCGGCGGCAACGGCGCTGCCGGCGGCAACGGCGGCAACGGGTATGCCGGCCACTCGGGTGTGCAGGGCGTCGACTACGGCAACGGACCCGGCAACGGCCAAAACGGCGGCAACGGCGGTACCGGCGCGGCCGGCGGCGCAGGCGGCGCAGGCGGGGCCGCCGGCAGCAATCTGGGCAGCGGCAGTTCGGGCGCAGTCGGCGCGGGCGGCAACGGCGGCTCCGGCGGCAACGCCGGCACACCCGGCAACGGCGGCGCCGGCGCCGATGGCACCACCACCAACCCCAACGGCGGAGCTGGCGGCACCGGCGGCAACCCCGGCAACGCGGGAGCGGGCGGTGCCGCGGGCTCGCCCAACGGCAGCACGGGCGCCGACGGCACCCCGGTGACCGGCCCGGCGGGCAACGGCGGCCAGGGCGGCAACGGCTACAACCCCATGGCCCCGGGCGCCACCGGCGGCAACGGCGGCACCGGCGGCAACGGCGGATCGATCGGCAACGGCGGCACCGGCGGCAACGGCGGCAACGGCGTCAGCAACGTGTCCGGCGCGAACGCGAGCGGCGCCGGCAACAGCGGCATCGCCGGGCGCGACGGCGGGGCCGGCGGAACCGGTGGCAACGGCGGGGCGGGCGGCTCTACCTCTGGCAACGGCGGCGGCGGTGGCACCGGCGGCAACGGCGGCACCGGCGGCAACGGCGGCAACGGCGTGAGCGGTGGGGCCGGCGTGTCCAACGTCGACGAGTACGGCACCGGCATCGGCTCCGGCCAAAACGGTGGCAACGGCGGAGCCGGCGGCAACGGCGGCACCGGCGGCACCGGCGGCAACGGCGGGGCCTCCCCGCACGGCACTGTGGGCACCAACGGCAACGGCGGCACCGGCGGCAACGGCGGCACCGCCGGCACGGCGGGCAACGGCGGCACCGGCGCGCCCGGCACCCTCACCAACCCCAACGGCGGCACCGGCGGCAACGGCGGCACCATGACCGAAGGCACCGGTGGCGCCCTCGGTTCCGCCGGCACCGGAGGCACCGGCGGAACCAACGGCACGGCCGGCGCCAACGGCACCGCCCCCGCCACCCCGACCGGCAACGGCGGCAACGGCGGCAGCGGCTACAGCTACACCACTCCCACCGGTAGCGGCACCGCCGGTGGCAACGGCGGCGACGGCGGCAGTGGCGGCACCTACGGGACCGGCGGCACCGGCGGTGGCGGCGGCAATGGCGACACCGGCAGCAACGGGTCGGGCGCCGGCTCCAGCGGAACGGCCGGCGGAGCCGGAGGCCAAGGCGGTAACGGCGGGACCGGCGGGACGATTTCCGGCAACGGCGGCAACGCCGGCAACGGCGGCACCGGCGGTAACGGCGGCAACGGCGTGACCGGCGCCAGCGGCACGACCGGCAGTCCCAACGGCCAGAACGGCGGCAACGGCGGCACCGGCGGTAACGGCGGGGCCGGCGGCACCGGCGGCAACGCTGCCCCCGGCAGCACCAACGGCAACGGCGGAGCCGGCGGCAACGGCGGGACCGCCGGCACGGCCGGCAACGGCGGCACCGGCGCAAACGCCACCACCACCACCAACCCCAACGGCGGCAACGGCGGCAACGGCGGCACCATGACCGAAGGCACCGGTGGCGCCCTCGGTCAAGCCGGTACCGGCGGCAGCGGCGGAACCAACGGCACGGCCGGCGCCAACGGCACTCCCCCCGCCACCGCGACCGGCAACGGCGGCAACGGCGGCAGCGGCTACAGCTACGGCAACACCGGCACCGGCACCGCCGGCGGCAGCGGTGGCAACGGCGGCAACGGCGGCACCTACGGCAACGGCGGCGCCGGCGGCACCGGCGGCAACGGCGACAGCGGCATTGCGGCCACCGGGGCGGGCGCAGCCGGCGGTAACGGCGGCGCCGGCGGCACCGGCGGCAGCGGCGGTGCTGCCGGCGGCGCGGGCACCACCGCCGGTGACGGCGGCCAGGGCGGCACCGGCGGTGCCGGCGCCACCGGCGCCACCGGCGCCAATGACAGTGTCGGCGGCCAGGGCGGCAGTGGCGGCAGTGGCGGCAACGGCGGCACCGGCGGCGGCACCCCTAACGGCGGCACCAACGGCAGCGGCGGCCAAGGCGGCGCCGGCGGCGGCGGCGCCAACGGCGGCGGCAATTCGACCACCGTTGCCTCCGGCAACGCGGTCTACGGCGGTGGCGGTGGCGGTGGCGGCGCCGGCGGTAATGGCGGCAACGCCGGCGCCGGCGCCGGCAGCGGCGGCACCGGCGCGAACGGCGGTCTCGCCGGCTCCGGCGGCAGCGGCGGCACCGCCCAAACCACCGGCACGGGCGCGGCCACCGGAACGGGCGGCGGCGGCGGCAGCCGTGGCGCGGGCGCACTCGCCGGTGGCGTTACGGGCGGTATCGGCGGCGGCGGCGGTGGCGGCGGGGCGGGCGGTTACGCCTCTGGCACCAACGCGGCCGGCGGTGGCGGCGGCGGTGGCGGTGGGGCCGGCGCCTCCATTTCGACCGGTGTCGGCGGCGCCGGCGGCGCCGGCGGCGGTGCCGGCCAGACCACTCCCCCCGTCACGAGCACCGGCGGCACCGGCGCCAATGTTGGCGCCGCCTACGGCAGTGGTGGTGGCGGCGGCGCCATTGCCGACGGCTCCGTCGCCGACGGTAACCCCGGAGTCGGCCAAACGGGCGGACTCGGCGCTAACGGCAACACGTCGGGTAACAGCGGAGGCGACGGCGGCGCCGTCGGCGGCAACGGCGGCGGCGGCGGCAACGGCGTCAACGGCGTCGGCAGCGGCAGCAACGGACAGTCCGCCTAACAGCCACTGGGCGCTCAGAACTGCAGTGCGCTGAACCGCCAGTCGAGCACGTGCCGGTCCGGTTCGTCAGCGGAGTCGCCGACGGCGTACACCACTGAACGCAGCCCGAGCACGCCACCATGGGAAGTGGCCCGGGCGGACTCGACGTGCAGTTCGCTGTAGAGCGTGTCACCCTCGTGCACGGGACCGGTGTGGTCGCAGGACTCCCAGCCCAGCACCGTCACCAGGTTCGGCAGCAGCCGCGAAGCCTGCGCAAGGGCGAGCCCGATGGTGTGCCCGCCGTAGACCAGCCGTTGCCCACCGACCCGCGAATCATGGTGCGTGGCAGCGATATTCAGGGTGAGACGGGCCAGTTCCGGCGCACCGCTGACCACGTCGCCGGTGCTGTGCAACACCGAGCCCGCCAGGCCGGGATCGAAATGCGGGCCAGGCACCCTGTTGCGGAATACCTCGCCGTCCCAGTGCGCGGTGGGATCGGCGGCGGGGCCGCGCACGTCGGCGCCGACGGCCGACAGGTCGTCACCGGGATCCTCGCCGGGGCGCCAGTCCGGGCCGGCCGGCAGCATGGCGCACCGGTAGAAGTCGAGCACCAGCCGATCGGCCTGGTCGATGGTGATCATGCGCAGCGCCGCCATCCCCGTCGGCGCCCGGCCCGGCTTGACCGAGTTCGCCCGCAGCCCAACGACTTCCGTCCGGGTGTAGACGGTGTCGCCGATCACCGGGAACCGGTGAAACGTCAGGCCGCGGTAGAACAGGTTGGCCTTGACGCGCTGGGTGGCCAACGTCGACTGGCCGATCGCCACGTCGCACACCAGCGCCGGATGCGCCAGCGGCCCCGGTTCGCCGGTCACCGCCGTGGCCAGAACCGCGTCCAGCGCCAGGCGCAGCCGGTCCCCCACGATCGCCTGGTGGGCGGCGGCCAGACCCGGCGACAGCGTCGCCGCCGGCGCCCAGTCGAACACCTGGCCCACGGATAAGTCGTCGAAGTAGGGGCCGCCCTCGCGTCGACCCGCGTAACCGGTATGCACAACGCCACATGCTGGCAGCCTGACGGGTTGGGGGCAATATGGCATGGGTGAACGACGAAGAACAGATGTTAATCGCCACGGTGCGGGCGTTCATCGACCGCGACGTCAAGCCGACCGTCCGCGAGGTCGAGCACGCCAACACTTATCCAGAGGCGTGGATCGAGCAGATGAAGCGGATCGGCATCTTCGGCCTGGCCATCGGCGAGGAACACGGCGGGTCACCGGTGTCGATGCCGTGCTACGTGCAAGTCACCCAGGAACTGGCGCGCGGCTGGATGAGCCTGGCCGGTGCGATGGGCGGGCACACCGTGGTCGCCAAGCTGCTGGCGCTCTTCGGCACCGAGGAGCAGAAGCGCGTCTACCTGCCGCCGATGGCCACCGGCGAGCTGCGCGCCACGATGGCGCTGACGGAGCCCGGCGGCGGCTCGGACCTGCAGAACATGTCGACGACGGCGCTGCCGGACGGGCCGGACGGCCTATTGATCAATGGCTCCAAGACCTGGATCAGCAACGCGCGCCGTTCGGGGCTGATAGCGCTGTTGTGCAAGACCGACCCGGACGCCACGCCACGCCACAAGGGCATCTCGATCGTGCTGGTCGGGCACGGGCCGGGTCTCACGGTGTCGCGGGATCTGCCCAAGCTGGGTTACAAGGGCGTCGAATCCTGCGAGCTGTCCTTCGACAATGTGGCCGTGCCCGCGTCGGCGATACTCGGCGGCCGCGCGGGCGAGGGCTTCTCGCAGATGATGAAAGGCCTTGAGACAGGCCGCATTCAGGTGGCAGCCCGGGCCCTGGGCGTGGCCACGGCGGCGCTCGAGGACGCGCTGGCTTACGCCCAGCAGCGGGAGAGCTTCGGCAAACCGATCTGGGAGCACCAGGCGGTAGGCAACTACCTGGCCGACATGGCGACCAAGCTCACCGCGGCGCGTCAGCTCACCCGCTATGCCGCCGAGCGCTACGACAGCGGGCAGCGCTGCGACATGGAGGCCGGGATGGCCAAGCTGTTCGCCTCGGAGGTCGCGATGGAGATCGCCCTGAATGCCGTGCGCATCCACGGCGGTTACGGCTATTCCACGGAATTCGACGTCGAACGCTACTTCCGCGACGCACCGCTGATGATCGTCGGCGAGGGCACCAACGAGATTCAGCGCAACGTGATCGCCAGGCAATTGGTGGCCCGCGGCGGGATCTGAGGGGCCGCGAAATCCCGTTCCGCAGCGGCGCCGTGCTGTATATTTGCCTGACTTTCTCCCACCGGCACGGCGGGGCGGGAGTGAACCGTTGGTCCGAAGAAAGTCGGGTGCCATGAGTTATCCTCCCGGGCCTCATGAGGGCTCTCCCGAATGGCAAGGCCAGCAGCCGTATTGGCAGGGCCAGCAGCCAGCGGGCTGGCAGCCCCCGCCGCCGGGCTGGCCGGGCCAGCGCGAGCCCGAGAACTACCTCGTCTGGGCGATTCTGTGCACCGTCCTGTGCTGTCTGCCGCTGGGCATCGTCTCGATCGTCTACTCCACCAAGGTGTCCGGGCTGTGGGTGCAGGGGCGGTACGCCGAGGCGCAGGCGGCCGCCGACAACGCCAAGAAGTGGGCCCTCATCGGTGCGATCGTGGGCGGCGTCGCGTATGTGATCGGGGTGGTGCTGTGGTTCTTCTTCTTCGCGGTGGCCATCTCGCACCTGCCGTCGACGACCACCACAACCCCTACATTTTCGGGGTTCTGAGAAACTTCTCCGCGCCAACGTAAGTCGCGTCCACCAGGCCCCACTCCAGTGCCGTGTCGGCGCCGATCGTGTGGCCGGACAACACGAGATAGCCGGTGCGCCAACGGCCTATCCGCCGCGTGACGCTGACCGTACCGCCGGCGCCGGGGATCAGACCCAGACCCAGTTCGGGCAGCCCGAACACCGAATCGTCTCGCGCCTCAACCCATCCGCAGAACGCCGCCATCTCCAGTCCGCTGCCCATCACCCGGCCGTGGACCTCGGCCCGGCAGGATCGGCCCAGCCTGGCGGTCAGCGCGTCGAGCGCCAGCGCGGGGCTGTGACGGGTGCGGGCCAGGTGCGCGCTTGCCGGATCCGCGAGGCTGCCGAACTCGGCGAGGTCCCCGCCGCTGCAGAACGAGGGCCCGTTGCCACGCAACACGATTCCCGTCACCGAGGGGTCCAGCAGGGCGACGGTCAGCGCCTCCAACAGCGCGGCTCGCGCGTCGGTGGAGAACGCGTTGTGCCGCCGCGGCCGGTTGAATTCGACACGAAGGGTGTCGCCGTCACGATCGAGCCGCACCGGGTCGGCGATCTCGGGCATGCGGGCCGGGCCGCGATCGGTGAGCCAGCGCGCGAATTCCGGACCGCCCTGCAGCGTCGAGTACGCCAGCGACTCGGTCACCACCCCGGCCAGCGTCGGGCCACCGGGATCGATCGCGCGCAGCACGTCGTCGCACACGCTGCTGGCGTGCGGCCACCGTTCGCAGCGCTCGGTCAGCTCGGCCAGGGCGTCGGGCACCGACTCGACGGTGACCACGCGCCGGTCATCGGTGCTGTCTTCGGTGAGCGTGAAAGTGGCGTGTTGCAGCCAGTATTCGGGCACGCCCGCGATCGGGCCGGTGGCGACCACCACGCCGGGCGGCGCGACGTCATCGGGCTGCGGCGGCGCGCTCAGATCGATGACGCGCAGGGTCACACCGAGTACTTCTCGATCAGCCCGTTCTTGTACAGCTTCCCGGTGTCGGTGCGCGGCAGCTGCGCTTCGAATGCGATCGACCGCGGACACTTGTAGTGCGACAGGTGGTCTCGCAGCCACCCGATCAGCTCCTCGGCGAACTCGTCGGTGGCGTCTGCCGGGTCGACGGTCTGCACGGCCGCCATGACGCGCTGTCCCATCTCGTCGTCGGGAACGCCGAACACCGCCGCGTCCAACACCTTCGGGTGCGTGATGAGCAGGTTCTCGGTTTCCTGCGGGTAGATGTTCACCCCACCGGAGATGATCATGTGGTGGCGCCGGTCGGTCAGGTAGAGGTAGCCGTCCTCGTCGACGTAGCCTATGTCGCCGACCGTGGTCCAGCCGTGCTTGTCTCGAGACGCAGCGGTTTTCGCCTCGTCGTTGAGGTATTCGAACGAATAGCCGCCCGCGAAATAGATTTCGCCGGCCTGTCCCGGCGGCAGCTCGTTGCCGTCCTCGTCGAGGATGTGGATCTCGCACGCCATCGGTTTGCCGACCGAACCCGGATGGGCCAGCCACTCGTCGGCGGTGATCAGCGTCGAACCGATGGCCTCCGAGGACGCGTAGTACTCGTCGATGATCGGCCCCCACCAGTCGATCATCTGCTTCTTGATCTCCACCGGGCACGGCGCCGCCGCGTGCATCACCCGCTGCAGGCTGGACAAGTCGTACGAATTGCGCACGGCCTCCGGGAGTTTCAGCATGCGGGTGAACATCGCCGGCACGAACTGGCCGTGCGTGACGCGGTAACGCTGGATGGCATCGAGGCAGCCTTCGGGGTCGAACTTCTCCAGCACCACCGTGGTGATGCCGCCGGCCTGCGCGCTCATCGACCACACCGACGGCGCGGTGTGGTACAGGGGCGCCGGGCTCAGGTAGATCGAGTCCGGGGTCATCCAGAAACTGATCAGCGCCGACATCATGCCGGGCACCTCGGCCGGTGGTAGATGCGGCAGTTCGCGTTTGATCCCCTTGGGCCGGCCGGTGGTGCCCGAGGAATACTGCAGCAGGTCACCCTCGCGCTCGTCGTCGATCGGGGTATCCGGTTGGTCGGCAACGCATTCCGGGTAGCGCGCCCAGCCTTCGAGGTCATCGTCCGCAATCATCAGCAGCCCGGGCATGCCGCCGGGTAAGTGCTCGCCCAGGTTCTCGCACGTCTTGCGCAGCGCGGCCGAACCGATGATCGCCTTGGCGGCGCTGTTGTCGACGATGTAGGCGGCCTCGGCGGCGGTCAGGTGCGTGTTGATCGGCACGTAGTACAGGCCGCTGCGGCGCGCCGCCCACATGACCGCGTGGAGGTGCTCGTTGTTCTCCATGAGGATCGCGACGGCGTCGCCCTCGCGCAGGCCGGCCCGCCGGAAGTAGTGCGCCAGCCGGTTGGCCCGCGCCTCCAACTCGTCGAACGTGACGACCGTGCCGGACGGGTGGAGGATGACGGCGGGCTTGGCTGGTTTTGTGCCAGAGCCCACATGCTCGCGAATCTGCATGCGCAGACTGTACCGCCGGAAAATTTGACGGGTGTCAAGCGGTCGGGTTCGCTGCCGAGCAGACACAAAGTCGCATCTGGAAGCGGTGTTCCGCGCGATTCTGCGTCTGCTCGCGACCGCTCGAAGGTCTACTTCGAGTCGGCCAGCCGCTGCTTGAGCGCCTCGAACTCGTCCTTGACGCCGGTGGGCAGCTTTTCGCCGACGAACTCGAACCACTCCTCGATCAACGGCAGTTCGTTGCGCCACTCGGCGGGGTCGACCGCCAGCGCCTGAGTAACGTCGTCGTGATCGATGTCGAGACCGTCCAAGTCCAGGTCCTCGACGGCGGGCACGACACCGATCGGCGTGGACCGGCCGCCGGCCTTGTGCTCGATCCGGTCGACGATCCACTTCAGCACGCGACTGTTTTCACCGAAGCCAGGCCACAGGAAGCGGCGGTCGCTGCCGCGGCGGAACCAGTTGACGAAGAACACCTTCGGCAGCTTGGACTCATCGGAGTTCTTGCCCACATCGATCCAGTGCTGCAGGTAGTCCCCGACGTTGTAGCCCATGAACGGCAGCATGGCCATCGGGTCGCGGCGCACGGTGCCGACCTTGCCCTCGGCGGCGGCGGTCTGCTCGGAGCCAAGGGTGGCACCGATGAACACGCCGTGTTGCCAGTCCCGGGCCTGCGTCACCAACGGCACCGTGGTCTTGCGGCGACCACCGAACAGGATCGCCGAGATAGGCACACCCTGGGGGTCGTCCCACTCGGGCGCCAGGATCGGGCACTGCGACATCGGCGTGCAGTAGCGGGAGTTCGGGTGGGCAGCAAGTGTTTCGGTCTCCCGGAAGTACCAGTCGTTGCCCTTCCAGTCGATCAGGTGCTGGTGGTCACCTTCCAAGCCCTCCCACCACACCTCGTTGTCGTCGGTGAGCGCGACGTTGGTGAACACCGTGTTGCCGGCGGCGAGGGTGCGCATGGCGTTGGGGTTGGACTCCCAGTTGGTGCCCGGCGCGACGCCGAAGAAGCCGAACTCGGGATTGACCGCGTACAGCCGGCCGTCCTTGCCGAACCGCATCCAGGCGATGTCGTCACCGAGCGTCTCGGCGCGCCAGCCCGGGATGGTCGGCTGGATCATGGCCAGGTTGGTCTTACCGCAGGCCGACGGGAACGCCGCCGCGATGTAGTACGCCTTATTCTCCGGCGAAATCAGTTTGAGGATCAGCATGTGCTCGGCCAGCCAGCCCTCGTCGTGGGCCATCGCCGAGGCGATGCGCAGCGAGTAGCACTTCTTGCCCAGCAGCGCGTTGCCGCCGTAGCCGGAGCCGTAGCTCCAGATCTCCCGGGCTTCCGGGAAGTGGGTGATGTACTTGGTGTCGTTGCACGGCCACGGCACGTCGTCTTTTCGGGTTCCGTCCCGGCCTTCCAGGGGGGCCCCCACCGAGTGCAGCGCCTTGACGAAGAAGCCGTCGTCACCCAGCTTCTCCAGCGCGGCCTTCCCCATCCGGGTCATCACCTTCATCGAGACGACGACGTATTCGGAGTCGGTGATCTCCACCCCCAGCTTGGGGTCGTCGGCGCCGAGCGGACCCATGCAGAACGGCACCACGTACATGGTGCGTCCGCGCATGCAGCCGCGGAACAGGTCGGTCATGGTGGACCGCATCTCGGACGGGTCCATCCAGTTATTGGTCGGTCCGGCGTCGATCTCGCGCTCGGAGCAGATGAACGTCCGCGACTCCACCCGCGCCACGTCGGACGGGTCGGACAACGCCAAGTAGGAGTTGGGGTACTTCCGCTGGTTCAGCCGCTTGAACGTGCCGGCCTCGACCAGTTGCTCGCAGAGTCGGTGCCACTCCTCGTCGGAGCCGTCAGCGAACACCACCCGGTCCGGCTGGGTGAGTTCCGCGACCTCCTGTACCCACTCCAGCAGCCGCGAGTGATTCGTGGGCGCGGTGTCTAGGCCGGGAATGGTCGCTGAGGTCATCGAACTCTCCTGGATTCGTCTGCGTACTCGGGCTCGAGTTGCTCTGGACTTGCTTACGTATGCGCTCGCCCACACATCTGTTTCTATGGTGGCGTTAATTACAGGTTATCGTGATCGCCTTGTCTGGGAAGCCTCGGGCGGGTATAGCCCTTCTCACAACAACGATTCAGAAACGTCACCGGACGTCACGAAAAGTCGCCTCCAGAATCCGGGCCGCCGGATATCTCAGGTTGCGGTAAACCCGGATCCCCGAGTTCCGCACGCACGGCGTCCAGTGCGGCCTGGATCGTGGGCATCTCCCGGTCCCGCACCGCCGCCGCCCGCGCCGCGGCGATCGCGTGCTCGCGTAGTTCGCTGTCGATGGCGCTCACCCGGGCGGCCACCTGCGCGTTCTCCGCCTCGTCGCTGGCCATCAGCGCCGTGCTCAGCGCCGACTCGGCGACCAGCACGCGGGTGGCGACCAACTCCTCCACCACCGACCGCAGCGACGACGCCACATCGCCCACCCAGCGGTCCAGCAGCGCCCGGTCGTGCAGCAACCCGCGGATGTGGACCACGGCGAAGGTGGCCAGCAGTCCTACCGCCACGCATGCCGCGGCGCATGCCAGAGCCAGTCCGGGGGCCAGCCGGGAGGCGAGGCCGCTCATCAACCGGCTCAGCGTCAGCGCCACACCGAGCCCGAACCCCGCGCCCAGCAGCATCATGAGCCAGGTTTCGTGCCGCCGCGATTTCAGGGGCGGGGGCGTGACCTCAACCGTCGGCAGGGTCTCCTGGGGCGGCAGCGCCACCGGCGCCCCCATCACCCGTGCGACGTCGGCGAGCTGCGTGTTGGTGCCTTCGCCCACGTCGGCGACCACCTCGTCCAAGCGGGCGCGCGCATGCGCCTCGAAGCCCGGGATTTTCCGTTGCGACAAGCCCGCGGCGTCCTCTTGCAGCTCGGTCCGCACCGACGAGCACCGGTTGCGCGCGAAATAGGACAGCTGGACCCGGGCCTGCTGGATCTGACCGCGCAACGTGATGCTGCGCTCGGTCTTGTTCTGGCGCCGTTCTCGCAAGGCCGTGCCGCGCTGCTCGCGCAGCGCGTCCACCCGCGCCCGCCGGCCGGCGCCGTCCACGTCGCGGTCGAACCGCCGCGTGACCGTCCGGAGCCGGGAATCCCACGCGCGCAGCCTGTTTCGGCGCGGGATATCGGGATCGTCCAGCTGCTCGCAGACCGCGCGGACCAAATCGTCGACGTCCGGCTCGCCGAGGTCGGGCAGGGCGGCCGCGCCCACCCACGGCACCCGGGCGTAGCGCGCGGCGTGGGCGGCCAGCGTGTCGCGGTTGGCGGCCACCACGTCGCGCCAGCCGCGATGCACGTCGATCTTCGAGACCACGCCCACCACCACGTCGGTGTTTTCCGCGGCAGTGTCCAGCAGGGCGCAGTCGGACCCGGTCAGGTGGGCCGCGGCCGAGACGACGAACACCACGGCCATCGGCGCATCGCCGGGTACCAGGTCCGTCGACTCGACGGACTTGCACTGCGGCAGGCGTTCGCGCAGTGCCGCGGCCACCGCGCTCACCCCCGCCAGCCACGGGCCCGTCACCAACACCACGTCGCGGTGGCCGATGGGGGGCGAATCCAGCCTTGAAACGCTGGGCCCGATCGCCGCCACCATCGCGTCCACCCGCGCGATCGGATCCTTGAAATCGTCGGGGCTCACCAGCACTCCCCCGGGGACCCGCCGGCCCGCGACCACAGCAGTAGGGATCCCCTGGCGATGTCCGCCCCGCAGGCGCGGTGCAGCTCACTCGCCCGGCCCGGCCTGCCAAGGCTGTAGCGCTGCCAGCGCGCCGCCCGTCGCAGGTGCCCCGCCGGATCGTCCCGGTTCGGCACGGGACCGGCGTCGGCGGGGTCCAGCCCGGTCGCCTCGGCCATCTCGACCGCGGCCGCCATCCGCGCGAGCACCGTGTCGTCCCGGGTCAGGAAGGCGCTGATCCGTTCGGCCCCTTGGTCGCGGGAGGCGGCCAGGGCCTCCAGCTCGGCGACGGCGTCGAGCACCCGCCGGTAGCGGACCTCCGCGCCGGCGGCCGCGACCCTGCGGACGACGGCGTCCACCCCGCTCAGCCCGCGCAGCAACGTCCGGACCTGCGCCGGCGTCCGGCGCTGTCGCAGGGCGGCGATCCCGAGTGCGATGCCGAGCAGGTCCAGGGTGTCGAGCAAGCGCAGCCGCTGGTCGGTCGGCACGGGGTTGGGCGCGGCCAGGAATTCGGCGTGGGAGCCCTCCAGGCACGCGGCGCCGCCCGGGTGGGTGGCCAGGGTCCGCAGCGCCGCCCAAGACACGGGGTCCAGGTCGTCCAGCGCGGCGACGGCCAGCGACCCGATCATCGGCTCCATGGGCACCCCGACGACCGCGGCGAGGTCGGCGCAGCGCAACCGCGCCGCCGCGTCGGGCCCCTCGCCGCCTGAGCCGGCCGACAACGAGCCGACCAGGTCGGCCTTGTTCAGAACCGCCACCACGCGGCGCGCGGCGGCGATCACGCCGGTGTCCTCGGGTTTGACCACCTCCGCGGTGACGTACACGACGACATCACCCGGCGCGGTCACCCGGGTTGTCACCGACAGGTTCGAGGCTCTGCCGGCGCGGTCCAGGGCTCGGGCCACCGTGCTGCGACCCACTCCCCGCCGGCCGCGGACCACCACCCGCAGGGGCGCGGCGGTCCGCTCGGCGATCGCGGTCAGACGCGGGTCGGCGTGGCCGGCGGCAAAGCGTGCCAGCTCGTCGACGAAACCGCCGTGCTCGCGTTCCCTCATCCCCTGCCCGTTCCATCCGGTTCGCGCGTCCCTCGAGCCCGCCACTGATCGTGGCACCTGCGTCGCCGAGATGCGAGCCACCGTTACCAGCCGAAGACAACTGTTGGGTATCAATCTGGACCTGAGGCGGCTACATCGACAGTTGATGGGCCACCATGGACAAATGCACGCGAACACCGGGGTGGGGAGCGATCCCGACACGCCGGTCGAAGTGGAAGCCGGCTTGGGGGTGGGTCTAGTCGTGGTCGCAGCACCGGAACCGCCCGACGCGGATCGCCGGCACCACTACCTCCCGGCCACGAGTTTCCGCTCGCGACGTTCCGCACTTTCCGCCGCCCAGCGCGAGACCTGGGAGCGGCTCTGGCCCCGGCTCGGCCTGTCGGTGGGGACGCCCGCCCCAGGGGAAGCCGCTCCCCCCGGGCCGCTGGACTTCCGTGCGTGGTTTGGCCGCCAGGCGCCGGTGGTGCTCGAGATCGGCTGCGGCAGCGGCACGTCGACGCTGGCGATGGCGAAAGAGGAACCCGACGTCGACGTGGTAGCGGTGGAGATCTACCGGCGGGGGCTGGCGCAGCTGCTGTGCGCGATGGACCGCGAGCGGGTCGGCAATATCCGGCTGGTCCGCGCCAACGCGATCGTCGTGCTGGAGCATTTGATCGCGCCCGGTTCGCTGACCGGGGTCCGCGTCTTCTTTCCGGATCCGTGGCCGAAGGCGCGCCACCACAAACGCCGGTTCCTGCAGCCGGGCACGGTTGGCCTGATCGCCGACCGGCTACTCCCCGGTGGTGTCCTGCACGTCGCGACGGACCATCCCGGCTACGCCGAGCACATCGCCGAGGTCGGTGACGCCGAACCCCGGCTGTGCCGCGTCGCCCCCGGCAGCGAGCTGCCTATCTCGATCGAGCGCCCCACCACCAAGTACGAGACGAAGGCCCATCGGGCGGGCAGTGCCGTAACCGAATTCATCTGGAAAAGACGATGACCATGAGCCTCATAGAAGACACCACAGCAGAACCTGTCGCCCCACCGGCGGTGCTTTCCGGCAGTGACATCGGGGACACCAAAGCCTTGGGGAGCTTCTCCCCGGGCGGACGCGTCCTGCTGGTATGGGACGCTCCCAACCTCGACATGGGACTGGGCTCGATCCTGGGCCGCCGACCCACGGCCCTGGAACGACCGCGCTTCGACGCCCTCGGCCGCTGGCTGCTGGCCCGGACGGCGGAGGTCAGCGCCGCCCGCCCGGGGGTCGTGATCGAACCCGAGGCCACCGTTTTCACCAACATCGCGCCGGGCAGCGCCGACGTGGTCCGGCCGTGGGTCGATGCGCTGCGCAACGTCGGGTTCGCCGTCTTCGCCAAGCCGAAGATCGACGAGGACAGCGACGTCGACCTGGACATGCTCGCCCATATCGAACGGCGACGCACCGAAGGGCTGGCGGCGCTGGTGGTGGCCTCCGCCGACGGTCAGGCGTTTCGTCAACCGCTGGAGGAGATCGCGCGCACCGGGGTCGGTGTTCAAGTGATCGGATTTCGCGAACACGCGAGTTGGGCGCTAGCGTCGGATACCTTGGACTTCGTCGACCTGGAGGACATCGCGGGTGTTTTCCGGGAGCCGTTGCCGCGAATAGGCCTAGATTCGCTGCCCGAGCAGGGGGCGTGGCTGCAGCCGTTCCGTCCGCTGTCCGCCCTGTTATCCGCGCGTGTGTGAGACTGGGAAGCCAGTGCGCGGGTCGCTACTGATCCAGTAAGGAGCTCACGTGTTCGCCTGGTGGGGTCGAACGGTGTACCGCTACCGGTACATCGTCATCGGGGTCATGGTGGCCCTGTGCCTGGGCGGCGGTGTTTTCGGGATGAGCCTCGGCAAGCACGTGACGCAGAGCGGTTTCTACGACGACGGCAGCCAGTCCGTCAAGGCCTCGATCCTGGGCGACAAGGTGTACGGCCGGGACCGCACCAGCCACATCGTCGCGACCTTCACCGCTCCCGACGGCAAGACGGTAGACGACCCCGCATGGCGGCAGAAGATCGTCGACGAGCTCAACAAATTCAAGAACGACCATCCGGACCAGGTCGTCGGTTGGGCCGGGTACCTGGCGGTGGCCGACCCCGCCGACGCGCCCCCGCTCATCAAGGGGATGGCGACCGAGGACAAGAAGCACACCTTCGTCAGCATCCCGCTGAAGGGCGACGACGACGACACCATCCTCAACAACTACAAGGCCATCGCGCCCGACCTGCAGAAGCTCAACGACGGCACCGTCCAACTCGCCGGCCTCGAGCCGATCGCCAACGCCCTGACCGGCACCATCGCCACCGACCAACGCCGCATGGAGGTCCTTGCGGTGCCGCTGGTGGCGGTGGTGCTGTTCCTGGTGTTCGGTGGCGCGGTCGCAGCCGGCCTGCCGGCCATCGTGGGGGGTCTGACCATCGCGGGTGCGCTGGGCATCCTTCGGCTCGTCGCCGTCTTCGGGCCGGTGCACTTTTTCGCCCAGCCCGTTGTGTCGCTGGTCGGCTTGGGCCTGGCCATCGACTACGGGCTTTTCGTGGTGAGCCGATTCCGGGAAGAGATCGCCGAAGGCTATGACACCGAGGCCGCGGTGCGCCGCACCCTCATGACGGCCGGTCGCACCGTGACGTTTTCCGCGGTGCTGATCATCGCCTCGAGCGCCAGCCTGCTTGTGTTGCCGCAGGGTTTTGTGCATTCGCTGACCTACGCGATCTTCGCAGCGGTGGGACTCGCGGCGCTGCTGTCGATTACGTTCCTGCCGGCCTGCCTGGGCATCCTCGGCCGCCACGTCGACGCGCTGGGTGTACGCACCCTGTTCCGGGTGCCCTTCCTGCGCAACTGGAAGGTGTCGCGCGCCTACCTCAACTGGCTCGCGGACCGGCTGCAGAAGACGAAGACGCGTGAAGAGGTCGAGGCCGGGTTCTGGGGCAAGTTGGTCAACTGGGTGATGAAGCGGCCGCTGGCCTTCGCCATCCCGATCGCCGTCGGCATGATCTTGCTGGTCATCCCACTCGGCAACCTTTCCTTCGGTGGCATGAGCGAGAAGTACCTGCCGCCAAATAACTCCGTGCGCCTCGCGCAGGAGCACTTCGACAAGCTCTTCCCCGGGTACCGCACCGAGCAACTGACGGTGGTGATCGAGAGCAACAACGACAGCCAGGTCACCGATCAGCAGGTCGCCGACATCCGCAGCAGAATCGCATCGATCACCGGGTTCACCGACAAGACCTGGGACGAACGGCCCTGCCCAACCATTGCCGGCAATCCCTGTGTCAACGGTTCGAATGGGACGGCGCATCCCAAAGACGGCTCGGTGCGGGTGATCCAGAACGGCCTGTCCAACCGCAATGACGCCGCCAAGAAGATCGGGGAACTGCGGGCGATAACCCCGCCGAAGGGCCTTAGCCTCCTGGTCGGCGGCACGCCGGCGCTTGAGCAGGACAGCATCCACAGCTTGTTCGACAAGGCTCCGTTGATGCTGGTCCTGCTGCTCACCGCCACGATGTTGCTGATGTTCCTGGCGTTCGGATCGGTGGTGTTGCCGATCAAGGCGACGGTGATGAGTGCGTTGACCCTCGGGTCCACGATGGGCATCCTGACGTGGATCTTCGTCGACGGACACTTCGCCACGTGGCTGAACTTCACGCCGACACCGCTGATGGTGGTGGTCATCGCGCTGGTCGTCGCGGTGGGCTTCGGGCTGGCGACCGACTACGAGGTGTTCCTGGTGTCCCGGATGGTCGAGGCGCGAGAACGCGGCATGTCCACCGCGGAGGCGATCCGGATCGGCACCGCCACCACCGGCCGCCTGATCACGGCCGCCGCGCTGGTCCTTGCCGTCGTCGCCGGCTCGTTCGTGTTCTCGGACCTGGTGCTGATGAAGTACCTGGCGTTCGGCCTGATGGCGGCCCTGCTGCTGGACGCGACGATCGTCCGGATGTTCCTGGTGCCATCGGTGATGAAGCTGCTCGGCGACGACTGCTGGTGGGCCCCGCGCTGGGCCAGGCGCCTGCAGAACAAGATCGGTCTCGGCGAGATCGACCTGCCCGACGAGCGCAAGCGGCCCACCTTCAACGGGCGGCCCGCGCGCCCGCCGGTGGCGGCGGGCAGCCTGGTCGCCGCGTCGGCGCGCCCGACACAGGACGCTACCCACCCCGCCGTGCCGGAGCCGTCGCGGCCGACGCGCCCGGGTCCCGCCGGACCCGAGGAGGCCAGGTCCGCCCAGGCGCCCGCCGCCGCGCGCGCCCAGACCCCGCCGAGCCCGCCGACGGAAGCCAAGACGTCGCGCCTGGCAGCGCCCGGCAACTCCGCCGCTGCCAACCCCGCTGCCAGCCCCGCTCCGGTCAACCAGCCGCCCGGCCCCAAACGGCCCGCCCGGCCCACTCAGGTCAATCAGGCTGCGGCACCGGCTTCACCGGCACCACCGCCGCCGCCGTCCGACGGTCAGACCCGGGCCATCCCCGTCCCGACGAACCGCCCCGACACCAGCGACACCGGCGACAACACCAGCGACGCCGCCGACCCCACCGCCGCGCTGCCGGTCACGCGGTCGGCGGGAAACGACTCCGATGCGGCCACCGAGAAGCTGAACGCCCGCGGCGAGGCCGAGAACGGCGACCCGTCGCGGCCGCGCCGCCGCGCCGGCGGCGGCCTGTCCGCCCAGGAACTGCTGCGCCGCGAGGGACGGCTGTAGCCGTCAGCGGACCGTCCTACGGGTTGTCCGGTTCCGCCTGCAGGATTGCCCCGGCCTCGGCCTCTTCGGTTTGCCGCTCAGCCGCGGCAGACGGGTCCGCGGCAAGCAGCACCTGGACCGCGTTGTTGAGGAACGCGACCGTCGGAACGGCCAGCAGGGCGCCCACGATCCCGGCGAGCACGCCGCCGGTGGCGATGGCAAGCACCACCGCGAGCGGGTGAATCTGCACCGCGCGCCCCATCACCAGCGGCTGCAGCAGATGGGTCTCGACTTGGTTCACCGCGACCAGCAAACCCAGTGTGATCAGCGCGTAGACGATGCCCTTCGCCAGCAGGGCCACCACGACGGCCAGGAACCCGGCGATCACGGCGCCGACCAGCGGGACGAAGGCGCCGAGGAACACCAGGGAGGCCAGCGGCAGGGCGAGCGGGATGTGCATGATCGCCAGGCCGGTGCCGACCCCGGCCGCGTCGGTCAGGGCGACCAGGAAGGTGGCCCGCACATATCCGATCAACGAGCCGTATCCGGCGCTGCCCGCCTCGCGCACCCTGGTCGCGGACGCCGGTGGGGAAGATCTTGGTCACGTATTGCCAGATGTTGCGGCCGCCGTAGAGGAAGAAGATCAAGGTGAACAGCACCAACACCGCGGCGGTGACCAGCTCGGTGACGGTGGCCGCGGTGGACAGCGCGCCGCTTTCCAGCTTCTCCTGATTGTTGCGCAGCGCGTCGATGGCGGCGTTGCCCGCGTTGTCGATCTGTTCGCGGCGCAGGTGCGCCGGCCCGTGGATCAACCATCTGCGGGTCGACTCGATGCTGCGGGTCACCTGCTCGGTCAGGCCCGGCACGCCGTCGATGAACTGGTTGATGACGAACGCGAGGATGCCGCCGAGGATCGAAAAGCCGCCCAGCAACACCAGTGTCACCGCGCCACCGCGCGGCAAACCCCGCCGGTCCAGCCAGTCGACCACCGGCACCAACAGCGCGCTCAGCAGCAAGGCCACCAGCAACGGAACGACGATGACCTCGAGCTTCTTCACCACCCACAGCAGGGCGACCAGCGCGGCCAGGAGGATCAGCAGGCGCCACGCCCAGGCTGCGGCCTTGCGGACCAGGGGGTCGACGGACGCGTCGTCGAGGTTTGCCGCCATCGACCAAGCCTAGCCGTGGCGGTGCCGCCGGAATTTCGTCTGACGGCCGGTCTCCAATCGGTCACGGGCTTGTCATGGGGCCGGGCGCCTGGCACGATCCGGTTACGACCCCGGAACGACCGCGACACAGTCGGAACCACGTCCCGATCACCCCCCACCTGCACCGTTACCCTAAAGCACGTGTCGCACGACGCACCCGTCCGCAAGCTCGACTTGCCACGCCAAGAGGCCCCGCGCGGCAAGTACTGGTGGCTGCGGTGGGCAATCCTCGGCGTAGTCGCGGTCGTCCTTGCCGTCGAGGTCTCGCTGGGCTTCGACCAGCTGGCCAAGGCCTGGATGAGCCTGTACGAGGCGAAGTGGTGGTGGTTGCTGGCTTCGGTGGTCGCGGCCGCCGCGTCGATGCACAGCTTCGCCCAGATTCAGCGCACCCTGTTGAGGTCGGCCGGGGTGCAGGTCAAGCAGTTGCGGTCGGAGGCGGCGTTCTATGCCGCCAACTCGCTCAGCACCACGCTGCCGGGCGGGCCGGTGCTGTCGGCCACGTTTCTGCTGCGGCAGCAGCGGATCTGGGGCGCCTCGACCGTGGTGGCGTCGTGGCAGCTGGTGATGTCGGGGGTGCTGCAGGCGGTCGGGCTGGCCCTCCTGGGCCTGGGCGGGGCCTTCTTTCTGGGCGCCAAGAACAACCCGTTCTCGCTGCTGTTCACGCTCGGCGGATTCGTCGCGTTGTTGATCCTCGCCCAGGCGGTGGCGTCGCGGCCCGAGCTGATTGACGGCATCGGCAGCCGAATCCTGGCCTGGGTCAACTCGATTCGCGGCAGGCCCGCCGACACCGGGCTGGACCGGTGGCGCGAGACACTCATGCAACTGGAATCGGTGAGCCTGGGCCGGCGCGACTTGGGTGTGGCGTTCAGTTGGTCGATGTTCAACTGGATCGCCGACGTGGCGTGCCTAGGCTTCGCCGCCTACGCGGCCGGCGACCACGCGTCGGTGGCGGGGTTGACGGTTGCCTACGCGGCGGCTAAGGCGGTCGGGACGATCCCGCTGATGCCCGGCGGGCTGTTGGTCGTCGAGGCGGTCTTGGTGCCCGGCCTGGTCTCCAGCGGCATGTCATTGCCCAGTGCCATCTCGGCAATGCTCATCTACCGGCTGATCAGCTGGCTGCTGATCGCCGCCATCGGCTGGGTGGTGTTCTTCTTCGTCTTCCGCACCGAAAACGTCACCGTCTCGGACGACGACGAAGCGCCTACCGGCCCACTGCCTATTCCGCTCTCTTCCGCAGTACCAACCCGACCCGACCCTCGATCCGACCCGCGATCCATCGAAGGCCGCCCTGCAGGGTCCCCTGCCACCCGACCGGAACCCGGAGACCCCGGAGACCCCCAAACCACTGTGACGCGGACGCCAAAGCCGGTTAGCCGACGGTGTTGCCGCGCGGCGGACCCGAAAGCGGGCTCCCTGCCGCGGGCGGAACCGGCCCGCTGCCCCCGGTGGTGACTCCCGGCAGAGCGGGCAGGGCGCCGCCGCCCTGCGCCTGCTGCATCATGCCCATCGCCTGCGGGATGCTGATCGGCAGCTTGCACTGCAGCGAGAGGTTCGTCAGGGGCTGCGCAATCGACGTCATATCGCCGGCCACCTTGGGGTTGGCCTCGAAGTAAGACTTCAGACCCGCGAACGATTGCGGCCCCGCCTGCTGCTGCAGCATGGAGGTCATCGTCTGGTTGGTTTGCGGGTGGGAGTCCAGGTAGTCGCCCATGGACTTGGAGACCGAACCGATCGTCCGCGCGACCTCGCTGGCCGCGCACGGGTCGTTGGCACCGGTCGCCGGCGGCCCGGCCAGCACGGCGATGGCGGCGCAGGCGAGCCCCGCCAGCCCCGCGAGCCCCGCGAGCCCCAAGAACGTGGTGGCGATCAGCCCGGCGAAGAGCCCGTGGCGTTTGGTGCTGCCTGTGGTCATGGATAACTCCTCGGGAGTTTGCGAAGCCCGCTGAGTACTGACGGCTCGCAAACGGCTCGCAATCGGTTCGAGTGGATGGCCCCCATTTGTCGCGGAGTTACCCCCGAATCCCCCGGGGCCCCGCAGGCCATCCGTCATCCTGCCATCCCCGCCGCCAGCACTGCCAGCCCGTGTGATCTACATCCCGTTGGTCACCGCTTGACAACGAGCGCAAACCAACTCGGCAACACCGGCGTTGCTGCAGCTCAGCAACCAGATGACCCGACATAATCCACAGCCCGTTGCGGTATCCTCGCCTGCACGCGACGCGCGACACACCGGGGAGCCCAAGATCCAGCAGTTAATGATGCGCCTAAGCCGCAGCCTGCGCCGGTACCGCTGGTTGGTGTTCGCAGGCTGGTTGCTGACGTTGGTGCCGGCGGTCTATTTGGCCATGTCGGTGTCCGGAACTCTTACCGGCGGTGGCTTCGAAGTGGCCGGCTCGCAGTCGCTGGTGGTCCACGACCAACTCGAGGATCTCTACCACGATCAGGGTGCGTCCTCGTTGGCGCTGGTGGCCGCGCCGCGGCCGGATGCCAGCTACCAGGACATGAACGACGCGGTCGCGCTGCTGCGGCAGATCGCCGGGGAGTTTCCCGGCGCCACGGAGGCGCCCAACCCGACGCAGCGGCCGCCGCAGCCGGACCGGCCCTACGTGGTGTCGCTGCGGCTGGACGCCCGCAACGCCGGCACCAGTGACCTCGCCAAGCAGCTGCGGAAGAAGGTCGGGGTCAACGGTGACCAGCCGGGTCAGACCGCCAACGGCCGCGTCCGCCTCTACGTCATCGGGCAGGGCGCGCTGAGCGCCGCCGCGGCGGAGCACACCAAGCACGACATCGCCGCCGCGGAACGCTGGAACCTGCCGATCATCCTGATCGTCTTGCTGGCGGTGTTCGGCTCGCTGGCGGCCGCGGCGATCCCGCTCGCGCTGGGCGTCTGCACGGTCGTGGTCACGATGGGCCTGGTCTATCTGCTGTCGGAGTTCACCACCATGTCGGTGTTCGTGACCCCGACGGTGTCGATGTTCGGGATCGCGCTCGCCGTCGATTATTCGCTGTTCATCCTGATGCGCTTCCGCGAGGAATTGCGCACCGGGCGCGAGCCCCGCGAAGCCATCGACGCCGCGATGGCCACGTCCGGGCTGGCGGTCGTGTTGTCGGGAATGACCGTCGTCGCCTCGCTCACCGGGATCTACCTGATCAACACGCCCGCCCTGAAGTCGATGGCCACCGGCGCGATTCTGGCCGTCGCGGTGGCGATGCTTACGTCGACGACCTTGACGCCCGCGGTGTTGGCGACGTTCGGCCGGGCGGCCGCCAAGAGGTCGGCTCTGCTGCACTGGTCGCGCCGGCCGGAGGCCACCCAGTCCCGCTTCTGGAACCGCTGGATCGGATGGGTGATGCACCGGCCCTGGATCTCGGCGCTGGCGGCGGCGGCGACCCTGCTCGTCATGGCAGTGCCGGCGGCGTCGATGGTGCTCGGCAACAGCCTGCTGCGCCAGTTCGACTCGTCGCACGAGATCCGCGCCGGGGTGGGCGCGGCGGCCCAGGCGCTCGGGCCCGGCGCGCTGGGCCCGGTTCGGGTGCTGATCACCTTCCCCGACGGTGGTGCGGCCTCGCCCGAGCATGCACAGACGATCGGCGCGATCCGCCAGCGCATCACGCAGGCTCCCCACATCGCCTCGGTCTCACCTCCTCAGTTCGCCGAGGACAACGGCAGTGCGCTGCTGTCGGCGGTGCTGTCGGTCGATCCCGAGGACATGGGCGCGCGGGACGCCGTCGGCTGGCTGCGCGCGCAGCTGCCCAAGGTTCCCGACGCCGGAACGGCGCGGGTGGACGTCGGCGGCCCGACGGCGCTGATCAAGGACTTCGATGACCGGGTGTCGCAGACCGAGCCGCTGGTGCTGCTCTTCGTGGCGCTCATCGCGTTCGTGATGCTGCTGGTCTCGATCCACTCGGTGTTCCTGGCGTTCAAGGGCGTGCTGATGACGTTGCTGTCGGTCGCCGCCGCCTACGGCAGCCTGGTGATGGTCTTCCAGTGGGGCTGGTTGAAGGATCTCGGCTTCGCCCAGATCAGCTCGATCGACAGCACCGTTCCCCCGCTGGTCCTGGCGATGACCTTCGGGTTGTCGATGGACTACGAGATCTTCCTGCTCACCCGCATCCGGGAGCGCTTCCTGCACTCCGGGAACACCCGCGACGCGGTCGCGTACGGCGTGAGCACCAGCGCCCGCACGATCACCAGCGCCGCGTTGATCATGATCGCCGTGTTCATCGGCTTCGCGTTCGCCGGCATGCCGCTGGTCGCAGAGATCGGCGTGGCCTGCGCCGTCGCGATCGCGGTGGACGCGACCGTGGTGCGGTTGGTGCTGGTACCGGCGTTGATGGCGATGTTTGCCCAGTGGAACTGGTGGATGCCGGCGTGGCTGCTGCGGGTGCTGCCGTCGGTCGACTTCGACAGGCCGCTGCCCGAGGTCGATCTCGGTGACGTCGTGATCATTCCCGACGACATCTCGGCGCTCACCGCGCCCACCGCGGACCTGCGGATGGTGCTCAAGTCGGCCGCAAAGCTCAAGAACCTGGCGCCCGACGCCATTTGCGTGGCCGACCCGCTCGCCTTCTCCGGCTGCGGCCGCAACGGCAAGACGACACAATCCGGCCCCGCCCAGGCCGGGGGGCAGAGCCAGTCAGGGGCCCGGGGACGCGGCCCCGAACAGATCCCCCACCACGTCAGCATCGGCGGCGAGGCGGCGGCCGTCGGAGCGAGCCGGGGCGCCGCCAGAACCCGCACCAACGGTCACTCCCACGGTCCTTCGGGCGGCAAGAAGCTGGTCGGCGGCCTGGCGTCGCGCAATCACGTCAATGGCATCAATGGCATCGCCCGGGCGATCGCCGGGGCGGACCGGCCCGTTCACCCGGTCACGCTGTGGCGGGGTCGGCTCTCGGTGGCCATCGACGCGCTGCAGACCAACCGCGCGGACCGCGACCAGCCCAGGGACCAGCCTAGGGACCGGCCGAGGTACGAACGGCGCAGCCCGGTGGAGACCACTCATGTCCAGCTGCCCACTGGCGACCGCCTGATGATCCCGACGGGCGCCGAGGCGCTGCGGCTCAAGGGCTACCTGATCATGTGCCGTAACACTCGCCGCGATTACGCCGACTTTGCTGACATGGTCAAGACGGTGGAACCCGAAACCGCCGCTCTCGTGCTGGCCGGAATGGACAGCTACTACTGTTGTCAATCACCGAAGCGGGACTGGATCGCCAGCCAACTCGTCCGTCAGCTCGCAGATCCACACCCTTCCGATCTCGCCGACGACAAGGCACCCGGCGCCGATGGCGAGGCAGACTGGGAAGTGGTCAGACAGCGCTGCCTGGCCGTGGCTGTGGCAATGCTGGAGGAGGCGAGGTGACGTTGGCATCCGACCGGCGCCCCGCACCGCCCCCCCAGCGGCCCGTCCCCGGACGGGAGCCCGACCGCAACGGGCCCGGCAGTGCATCTCTTCCGGACCCCGACCGGCCGGTGGAGTTCTGGCCGACCTCGGCGATCCGTTCGGCACTGCAGGGCGGTGACCTCGCGACCTGGAAGCGCATCGCCGCCGCACTCAAACGCGACCCGTACGGGCGGACCGCCCGCCAGGTCGAAGAAGTCCTCGAGGGCAGCCGGCCGCAGGGCATCTCCAAAGCCCTGTGGGAGGTGCTGGACCGCGCCCGCGCCCACCTGGCGGCCGACGAGCGGGCCGAGGTGGCCCGCCATGCGCGGCTGTTGATCGACCGCTCCGGCCTGGGTCAGCAGGAGTTCGCGTCCCGCGTCGGGGTGACTCCCGAGGAACTGGCCGCCTACCTCGACGGCAGCATCAGCCCGACGGCGTCGCTGATGCTGCGGATGCGTCGGTTGTCGGACCGGTTCGTCAAGGTGAAGTCCACCCGCTCGCCCGAATCCAACTGATCTAACGAAAGTTGATCGGCAGCACGCCGGAAACCAGCCAGTCGTTGCCGCGCTTGGTCAACGCCACCCGCAGCGCGGGCGCCGCCTGACTGGCCGGCTGGCCGGGCGTGGTCTGGGTTACCCGCAGGATCACCGCCACGCTTGCCGCCGACGGGCCGAGAGCCTCGACGCCGGCCGACAGCGTGGCGGCCTGGGCGGTGACGTTGTGCTGGCCCAGGTCGGCGCTGTTCTTCTGGTACTGCTCCTTGAACGCATCCGCCTGCTCCGGCACCATCTTCGCCGTCACCCGGTCGATGGAGCTGGTCGGGGAGGCCGGGGAGAACGACGCCAAGGCTTCCGCGACGCCTGTGGCGACCTGAACCACCTCGCGGGAGTCCCGCTTGAAGTCGCGGTCCGGCCTCGTCCAGTGCATGTACCCGGTCAGCACCGCCGCCGACAGGGCGGCCGCGCACAGCAGGGCCACGGCCAGGCGCAGCCCCGGCGCGTCGTCGTCGGTGCCGACGCTGACCGAATCGCGGCGCAGCAGCCAGAAATCGACCGCCATGCCCTCGGCGATCAGCAGGATCAGCACCGAGCAGGCCGACACCCACCACAGCGGCCAGTCGAGGACCACCCCGATCGCCAGCAGCGCGGCGACCGCGGCCAGCGGGGCCAGGATGTCGAAGGCCAGCAGCCGCCAGAGGTTTCTCATCGGATCTCTCATCTAATCGAAGCCAGTCCGGAGATCATCAGCTTGCCGTCCACGTCGGAGACGTCCAGCCGCAGGTTCCAGTGCACCGTCGTCGGCTTGCCGCCGGCGTTCTCGCTGACCGACGTCGCGACCAGCAGCACCGAGTCCGATCGGGTGGCGAACGGCGGCAACTTGGTGGTGACGACGTCTCTCGGGGGCCTCGCGACACCGGGCTGGGTGTCCAGGTCGTGGTGCACCGTTTCGATGGCCACCGCCTCGATCCGGCCCGTGCTCTGCGACTGCAGCTTCTGCACCACCTGCCGATAGGGCTGGACGGCCGCGTCGAAATCGGTGTTGAGCTCTCCGACCGTCCCGTCGTGCAGCCGCTGCAAGCTGGCGTCGATGTTGCCGCTGTTCATGTTGATCAGCACGTTCGTCCACTCCGCGGCGGCCTCCATGACGCGGGTCAGGTAGGTGCGTTCGCCCGCGTCGTCGCGGTGTGCCGACCAGATGACGGCACCGAGCACCACCGCGGCCACCGACAGCACCCCGAGCACGGCCGACGCGATGCCGTACGGGGAAAACATCGCGCCGCCTGCGGGTTCGGGCTCCGGCGCGACCGCCCCGGAGCCCTCGCCGGCATCGGCGGATTCGTCGTCGTTGGAAGGCTCGGTCGATTCGCCGTCGGACATGGGCCGATCGTCGCACCCAAATAAAGATGGAAGGATGGCGGGGTGACAGTAGAGGCCATCCGCTCGGGCATCGACCTGAGCCATGTCGATGCAAACGCCCGTCCCCAGGACGACCTGTTCGGTCATGTCAACGGCCGGTGGCTGGCCGACTACGGCATACCGGCGGACCGGGCGACCGATGGCGCCTTCCGGCATCTGTTCGACCGCGCCGAAGAGCAGGTGCGCGACCTCATCGTCGAAGCGAGCCAAGAGGGCGCGGCTCATGGCACCGACCCGCAACGCATCGGCGACCTGTACGCCAGCTTCCTCGACGAGGAAACGGTCGAACGCCGGGGCGTGCAACCGCTGCGAGACGAGCTGGCCGCCATCGAGAACTGCGCCGACGCTTCCGCCTTGGCCGCCACGGTGGGC
Source organism: uncultured Actinomycetota bacterium (assembly GCA_963785625.1). GTDB lineage: Bacteria > Actinomycetota > Actinomycetes > Mycobacteriales > Mycobacteriaceae > Mycobacterium. The sequence continues at coordinate 142,472 of CAWAWC010000010.1, forward strand.
ACCCTGCAGCGCACCGGGGTGGGTGGCGGCGTCGCGATGTACGTGGACACCGACGCCAAGAACTCGTCCCGTTACCTGGTGCACGTCACCCAGTCCGGCATCGGCTTGCCCGACGAATCGTATTTTCGCGACGAGCAGCACGCCGAGGTGCTGGCGGCCTACCCGGGACACATCGCGCGGATGTTCGGCCTGGTCTATGGCGGGGACACGGGCGAGCACGCGGAGACCGCGGCCCGGATCGTGGCGCTGGAGACCAAACTGGCCGCCGCGCACTGGGACGTGGTCAAGCGCCGCGACGCCGACCTCACCTACAACCTGCGCACCTTCACCGACCTGGCGACCGAAGGGGCGGGCTTCGACTGGGCCGGCTGGGTGCGCGCGCTGGGCAGCACGTCCGAAGCGTTCGCGGAAGTCGTTGTGCGCCAACCCGATTACCTGACCGCATTCGCCGCGCTTTGGGAGAGCGAGGATTTCGAAGACTGGAAGCGCTGGGCGCGTTGGCGGGTGATCCGCGCCCGCGCCCCGTGGCTGACCGACGACATCGTCGCCGCGGACTTCGACTTCTACGGGCGGCTGCTGACCGGGGCGGAGCAGATCCGGGACCGCTGGAAGCGCGCGGTGTCGCTGGTGGAGAGCCTGATGGGCGATGCCGTCGGAAAGCTCTACGTGCAGCGGCATTTCCCGCCGGACGCCAAGGCCCGCATCGACGCACTGGTGGAGAACCTGCAGGCGGCGTACCGGCTGAGCATCGGCGATCTGGACTGGATGACGCCGGCGACCCGGAAACGAGCGCTGCGGAAGCTGGAGAAGTTCACCGCCAAGGTGGGCTACCCGACGAAGTGGCGCGACTACTCCACGCTGGTGATCGACCGCGGCGACCTCTACGGCAACTACCAGCGCGGGTACGCCGTCAACCACGACCGCGAACTGGCGAAGCTCGGCGGCCCGGTGGACAAAGACGAATGGTTCATGACGCCGCAGACCGTCAACGCCTACTACAACCCGGGCATGAACGAGATCGTCTTCCCCGCAGCGATTCTGCAGCCGCCCTTCTTCGACGCCGAGGCCGACGACGCGGCCAACTACGGCGGGATCGGGGCGGTGATCGGCCACGAGATCGGGCACGGCTTCGACGACCAGGGCGCCAAGTACGACGGCGACGGCAATCTCGTCGACTGGTGGACCGACGACGACCGCACCGAGTTCGGCGCCCGCACCAAGGCGCTGATCGAGCAATACGACGCGTACACGCCGAGGGAACTCGGCGCCGGTCACCACGTGAACGGCGCGTTCACCGTCGGCGAGAACATCGGCGACCTGGGCGGGTTGTCCATCGCGCTGCTGGCCTACCAGCTCTCACTGGCGGGCGAGCCCGCTCCCGTCATCGACGGCCTCACCGGAGTGCAGCGGGTGTTCTACGGCTGGGCCCAGGTGTGGCGGACCAAATCCCGTGACGCGGAGGCGATCCGGCGGCTGGCCGTGGACCCGCATTCCCCGCCGGAATTCCGGTGCAACGGCGTCATCCGCAACATCGACGCCTTCTACGACGCCTTCGAGGTAACCGGGAGCGACGCCCTGTTCCTGGAGTCGCAGAGCCGCGTCCGCATCTGGAACTGACCCCGCCTTACTCCGCGAGCAGACGCAAAAGCCCCCAATTGCGGCGCTAAATGGGGGCTTTTGCGTCTGCTCGGCATAGCTCGATGCGGGCGGGTACATGCTTGTGCCACGGTGTCCCGGCGTAGGGGTCGCGCCATCCCGTCGAGGTGAGAACATTCGGCGCAACGCCGGGAACCAGGGTGCGTCCGTCGTCGTCGACATAGTCCAGCCCGAAACCGTTGGGCAGGGCTGCATGTCCGGCGAGCATGGTCTCGCTGATTTCGACGGTGGCCTCGGCGCTGCCGGCCGCGGTGGTGATGCGCGCCCGGCATCCGTCGTTAAGGCCGAGGGTCTCGGCGTCTTCGACGCTGACGCGCAGCGCCCCGTCCGCGTCGCGTTTGCGCCACGACGGGTCGCGGAAGATATCGTTGGCGGTGTAGGCACGGCGCTCCCCCACCGACAGCACGATCGGGAACTCCGGTGTGGTCAGCCGGGGCGGAGTGCGTTTCAACGCCCTTAGCTCGTCGAGCATTTCGGGGATTTCCAACGCGATCTTGTGGTCGGCGTGGCCGATCAGGGCGAAGTCGTCCTCGTATTTGTGGACGGTGAACGTCACCCCGGACGGGTTGTCGAGGATCGCGTCGAACAGGGCATTGCCGTCGGCGTGACCGGCGCGCCGGACGGCGTCCGGGTAGCTCAGCGCGGCATTCTGGGCGAGCCCCCAGAGGGCGGCCGCACCGCGCAGTCCGTCGGGCAGCGTCGGTCCGAGCGTCTCGTAGAGCACGAACGGAAGCGTCCGCGCCACTGTCGGATTGGATGCAGCCGCGGCGAGAAACGCCTCGGTGTACGCCTGCCTGCCGCGCTGCGCCGCCTCACGCAGCGGGCGCAGGTCCGCTTCGTCGACGACGCCCAGCGCCCGCACCAGCCGGGCCCAGATCTCCGGTTCCGGCAGCGTCCCGGGCAGCGGATCGAGCAGCGGCCGGCGCAACTGAAAAGCGTTGTGCGGGAACTCCAAATTGAAGAAGGTGGCTTCCGGCTTCTCGAATTGGGAGGCGGCGGGGAGCACGTAGTGGGCGAGGCGGGCGGTCTCGGTCATCGCGACGTCGATGACAACCATCAGTTCGAGCGCCCGGAAGGCCTCGCGGCAGGCGGCCGAGTCGGCCAGCGAGTGGGCCGGGTTGCTGCTCTCGACGATCATGGCGCGGAAGCGGTTGGGGTGGTCGGTCAGGATTTCTTCCGGCACGACGTTGGAAGGCACCAGACCCGCGATGATGGGCGCACCCGTGACCGGTGTGCGGCCGGAGAACTGGCCGAACAGCGGCCCGAACGACGAATGGAGGTGCTGGCCACCCTTTTTGGCGAAGTTGCCGGTGAAGATCCAGAGCAGCTTGTTCAGGTAGGAACACAGCGTGCTGTTGGGCGACTGCTGGACCCCGAGGTCCTCGAAGACCGCGGCGCTGGCGGCGGCAGCGATGCGCCGCGCCGCCGCGCGCAACAGCTCCTCGTCGACCCCGCAGCGCTGCGCGTAGTCGGCGACATCGACCTCGCGCAGCGCGGCGCGGACGGCGTCGGCCCCGTGCACGCGCTCTGCGAGAAACGCCTCTTCACAAAGGTTTTCCTGGACGAGGACGGCGGCCAGCGCGGCCAGGCACCAGGCGTCGGTGCCGGGCCGCACCCGCAGGTGGAAGTCGGACATCTTCGCGGTGTCGGTGACCACGGGATCGATCACGATCATCGACCGGGCCGGATCCTTGGCGATCTCGTTGAGCACCACCCGCGCCCGGGGAAAGCTCTGTGACATCCACGGGTTCTTGCCGACGAACACCGCCACCTCGGCGTGCTCGAATTCGCCCCTGGTGTGACCGCCGTACAGCTGCGCGTCGACCCAGGCCTCGCCGGTTTTCTCCTGCGCCAGCGCATTTGACCGGTAGCGCGAGCCCAGGGCCTTCAGGAAGGCGCCGCTATAGGCCCCGCCCAGGTGATTGCCCTGCCCGCCGCCGCCGTAGTAAAAGATCTTGTCCCCGCCGTAGGTGTCGCGGATGTGCTTGAATCCCTCGGCGATCTCGACAATCGCGGTGTCCCAGTCGATCTCCTCGTAGCTGCCGTCGGCGCGGCGGCGCAGCGGGGAGGTCAGGCGGGCGCGGCTGTTCTGGTAGTGGTCCAGCCGCAGCGCCTTGTTGCAGGTGTAGCCCTGCGACGCCGGATGCGCCTTGTCGCCGCGGATGCGGGCCAGGTGGCGGTCCTCGACCTGGACGACGATCCCGCAATTGCACTCGCAGAGGATGCACGCGGTGGACTTCCACTCATCGGTCATCGCGGGGCTCCTTTCCCAGTGTCTCCGCGAACAGGAGCTCGCGCAGCTGGCGGTGGACGACGTCAAGGGGCGTCAGGTCGCGACGCACCCGCGCCAGCACGATGGCGCCCTCGAGCGCCGTCGTCGCCAGCACCGCGAGTTCGTCGGCCCGGTCCCGCGGTATGCCGTCGGCGATGAAGCGCTGGGCGATCAGGTCGGACCAGCGGTCGAAGATCGCGGCCGCGCGCTCGATGACCGGCGCCATGCGGTCGCGGTCCCGCGCCCCGCCCCTTTCGTTACCGGCTTCGACCGAGACGGCGACGATGGGGCAGCCCGCACGGAAGTCGGTGCCGAGCAACTGCTGGCGATACGTGTCGATCAGCGTGTCCAGCAGCTCGAGACTCCCCTGCGCCCCGGTGATGATGGCGGCGACATGCTCGCCGGCGTAATCCACCGCCTCGCACAGCAGTTGGGTGCGCCCACCCGGAAAGTAGTGATAGGCCGATCCACGCGGCGCGCCGCTATGTTCCAAGACGTCCGAGATGGCGGTCGCGTGCGCGCCCCGCTCCCTGATCAACAGCGCGGCGGAGACGACCATCCGTTCGCGTGGACTCCGCATCGCCGCTCCTCGCTGCCGCCGGCTCTATGTATGATGCTATACATAACTATCGGGCCAACGAAAGCCCCCCATTCGCGGACGCGCGAGCAGACGCAAAATCGCCCAATTCCGTGCCGGAATGGGCGATTTTGCATCTGCTGGCGGCTAGTTCTGCCAGTCGTTGGAGCCGTCGTTCTTGGTGTAGGTGCCGACGGAGTTCTTCACGACGATGGGGTCACCCGGGCCGAAGTTGTCGAAGAACCACTTGGCGTTCGTGGGGCTGATGTTGATGCACCCGTGGCTGACGTCCCGCTTGCCCTGGTCGTCGACGGACCACGGCGCGCTGTGCACGTAGTCGCCGACGTTGTCGAAGCGGACCGCGTCTTCCACCGTCACCTTGTAGCCGTAGGTCGAGTTGACGGAAACCCCGTAGGTCGAGGAGTCCATCACCACCGACGCCTTCTTGTCCTGCACCCAGTAGGTGCCGTTCGGCGTCTGGTGGCCCCCTGCCGCCATGCCCATCGACATCGGGAAGGTCTTCTCCACGACACCGTTGCGGGTGATGGTCAGTTGGTGCGTCGCGTCGTCGGCGGTCGCGAGCAGCGTGTCCCCGGTGCGGAAGTTGGACACGGTGCCGCCCGCGTCGATGGTCACCGCGGTGTTGGCGGGCCAGAAGCTCAGCGGACGCCAGCGCAGCTGGGTCGGGGTCATCCAATAGAACTTGCCGGGCACCGGCGGGATCGAGGAGACGTGCACCGCGCTTTCGGTCGCACCCGCGTCGGCCACCCGCCCGGGAAAGTTGATGATGATCGGCTGGGCCACCCCCACCGTCGAGCCGGTCGCCGGAATGAAGCTCGGCGGCCCGAAGGGCGCCGTGCCGGTGAACGGGGTGGGGTCCTGACCGGCGGCGGGCCCCACCGCGACCGGTAGCGCCCCGGGGGGAGCCGGCAGCGGGTCGACGGGCAGCGGGAACAGGGGCGGCGGGGCCGGTGGTGCGGGCGGGGCGGCAACCACTCCCGGGTCGCCGGGTGCCGGGTCCGGGTCGGCCACCGCGGGAGTCGCGCCGACCATCAACGCCAATCCCAAAACCCCCAAAATCCAAGCCAATCCGGCTGCCTTCAGAGCGGCCGACAGGCTTCCCCTCGTCCAGCCCGACATATGCATCCCTCCAGTCGCGTTCTGGACACAGTGTGGCATAGCGAAGCGACCAGCAAACACTTTCAGCGGCCGGCGGAGGCCCACCGAGCGGCGAGATCGTCGCGCTGACCTGCCCAGTTATGAATTGCGTGAGCTTGGCGGCGCTACGTCCAGGATCCGCCGGTTCGCGGCGGTGCCGGCCAGGGCGGCAGCCATCAGGCCCGCCGAGGCGGTCAGCATCAGCGCGACACTGCGTTCGTACAACAGGCCGCCCGCCAGCGAGCCCGCCATGATGCCCACCTGGAATGCCGTCACGTACAGCCCCGACGCGCCGTCGGGGTCGTCCGCCCCGTTGCGCATCGCGGCGGCCTGCATCATCGGTGACACAGCGGTGGCCATGGCGCCCCACAGCACGATCGCGCAGGTCCCGATCAGGACCGTCGCCACGACTGGTTCGCCCCCGAACGCGAGCAGGGTCAGCACGGCGAACGCGACCGTCAGCCCGGCCATGCAGCCGATGATGGCGCCGCGGGGCCGGCGGTCCAGCGGCCGCGCCACCATGCCGACGGCGATCACTCCGGCGGCGCCGTAGGCGGCCAGCACCCAGGCCAGGTTGGGTCCGCGCACGCCGACCACTTCACGGATGATCACGACGATGTAGGTGTAGGACACGAAGTGCCCCGTGACGCCGACCATGGTGATGAGGCTGACGATGATCAGCCGGCGGTTGCGATGATGGCGCGCCCGGGGACCCACGCATTTGAGTTGCTCGTCGCTGAGCGTCATCTCGGGCAGCAGCAGCCGGGCCGCCACGGTGACCACGGCCGCGGCGACGGTGACACAGACCGCGGCAAGCCGCCAGCCCCACATCAGGCTCATGGCGGCCGTCAGCGGGAGACCGATGACCAGTGCGAGGCTGGTACCGATGTAGATCGACATCGTGGCGCGACCGGCGTGGGTCGGCGGCACCAGTCGGGTGGCGATCGGGGCGATGACCGACCACAGCAGGCCGTGGGTGACCGCGCACAGCACTCGCCCGGCGGCCAGCACGGCGAAGTTGGGGGCCAGCGCCGAGATGAGCTGGGAGGCGGTCAGGCACACCAGGCTGACCATCAGGGCGCGCCGCCGCGGCCAGTGCGCGGTCCAGCGCACCAGCGGGAACGTCGTGAGGGCCGCCACCAGCGCGTACCAGGTCAGCAGGGTTCCCACCAGGACGACGCTGACCTGCAGATTCCGCGCGATGGAGGACAGCGCGCCCACCGGGAGGATCTCCGCGGTGACATAGGTGAAGGCCGCCGCGGCCAGCACAGCGAGCTGCCCCGCGATGCGTGGCGTCCACGTTCGCGCGGCTGCGCTGGTTTCGGCAGTCATGGCAGTCATCGGTCGGGCGCGCGCAGTCGCCGGGAAATAGTGCCGGCGCGATCACGCTGGCCCCTACCGTACGCACCCCAGGAACGGTTTAGAGCATCTACTCGTTTCAACACGCCTGCGCGATCAGGAACGCACCAGCCGCGCGATGGCGGCGGAGGCCTCGGCGATCTTCTCGTCGGCCTGGTCGCCGCCTTCGGCCACGGCTTTGGTGACGCAGTGGTTCAGGTGCTCGTCGAGCAGGTTCAAAGCGACCGAACGCAGGGCACTGTTGACGGCGCTGATCTGGGTGAGGACGTCGATGCAGTATTTGTCCTCCTCGATCATCCGCGCGATGCCCCGCACCTGGCCCTCGATGCGCCGCAGCCGCTTGGCGTAGTTGTCCTTTTGCTGCGAATATCCGTGTGCGGTCGTCATTCCCTCTCACCCTGTCACGCCTGCGGCGCCCTGCCGTCACTACGGAGTATACCCCGCTAGGGTATAGCCCGCTCGTTTGCGGCGCCGCGCGCCAGCGCATACTTGCACGATGGCCACCCCCACCGATTCGACTCCAGCCACCGACATGAAACCACGTAGTCGTGACGTCACCGACGGCCTGGAGAAGGCCGCCGCCCGCGGCATGTTGCGGGCGGTCGGGATGGGTGACGAGGACTTCGCCAAGCCGCAGATCGGGGTCGCGTCGTCATGGAACGAGATCACGCCCTGCAACCTCTCGCTGGACCGCCTGGCCAAGGCGGTCAAGGAAGGGGTGTTCTCGGCCGGCGGCTATCCGCTCGAGTTCGGTACCATTTCGGTTTCCGACGGCATCTCGATGGGCCACGAGGGGATGCATTTCTCGCTGGTGTCGCGTGAAGTGATCGCGGACAGCGTCGAGACCGTGATGCAGGCCGAGCGGCTCGACGGGTCGGTGCTGCTGGCCGGCTGCGATAAGTCGCTGCCCGGAATGCTGATGGCCGCCGCCCGCCTCGATCTGGCGGCGGTGTTCCTTTACGCGGGCACCATCCTGCCGGGCGTCGCCAAACTGTCCGACGGCACCGAGCGAGAGGTCACGATCATCGACGCGTTCGAGGCGGTCGGCGCGTGCGCGCGCGGGTTGATGCCGCGGGAGGACGTCGACGCCATCGAGCGGGCGATCTGCCCCGGCGAAGGGGCCTGCGGCGGCATGTACACCGCCAACACCATGGCCAGCGCCGCCGAGGCGGTGGGCATGTCGTTGCCGGGCAGCGCGGCGCCGCCGGCCACCGACCGCCGCCGCGACGGGTTCGCCCGCCGCAGCGGCCAGGCCGTCGTCGAATTGCTGCGGCGCGGCATCACCGCCCGCGACATCCTGACCAAGGAGGCGTTCGAGAACGCGATCGCGGTGGTGATGGCATTCGGCGGGTCCACCAACGCGGTGCTGCACCTGCTCGCGATCGCCCACGAGGCCGACGTCGAACTGTCGCTGGACGACTTCAGCCGAATCGGCTCGAAGGTCCCGCATCTGGCCAACGTCAAGCCGTTCGGCCAGCACGTGATGTCCGACGTCGACCACATCGGCGGCGTGCCCGTGGTGATGAAGGCACTGCTGGACGCCGGCCTGCTGCACGGTGACTGCCTGACGGTGACCGGACAAACCGTCGCAGAGAACCTTGCCGCCATCAACCCGCCGGACCCGGACGGCAAGGTGCTGCGCGCGCTGAACAACCCGATCCATCCGACCGGGGGAATCACCATCCTGCGCGGATCACTGGCCCCGGAGGGCGCAGTGGTCAAGACGGCCGGCTTCGATTCCGACGTCTTTGAAGGCACTGCAAGGGTTTTCGATGGCGAGCGAGCCGCACTGAACGCGCTCGAGGACGGCACCATCAGCAAGGGCGACGCCGTGGTGATCCGCTACGAAGGGCCGAAGGGCGGCCCCGGCATGCGCGAAATGCTCGCCATCACCGGCGCGATCAAGGGCGCGGGACTCGGCAAGGACGTGCTGCTGCTCACCGACGGACGCTTCTCCGGTGGAACGACGGGACTGTGCGTGGGGCACATCGCGCCGGAGGCAGTCGACGGCGGACCGATCGCATTCCTGCGCGACGGCGACCGGATCCGGCTCGACGTGGCCGGCCGCGTCCTCGACGTGCTGGCCGACGCGAACGAATTCGAGTCCCGGCGCAGGGATTTCGCGCCGCCCCCGCCTCGCTACAAGACTGGCGTGCTGGCCAAATACGTCAAGCTTGTCAGCTCGGCCGCGATCGGCGCGGTCTGCGGCTAACCCGGCGCTGACGCTCGCCGCCGGCTCATCGACAACTGGCCGCCACGGTCATCAAAGCTGGCTGCGCGCCCGAGCCGACCGTTCCGCGACACATAAACCGTTGTGACGACGCGCCGGAGCACGTCGCAATAATTTATATCTCGCGGCATTCCCGACGCCGCAGCGGCCGCCGGCGCGCGGGTGGCCTCGCGACGAGGCGTCCGTGATGTTCGGCACCGCGGCTGACCCGCGCTGCGTCGATCACCGCACGAGGGCCAGCGCGAAGCCGTCCCAGCGCTTGGCTCCCACCGTCTGAATCACCGCGGTGTCCAGCCGGGGGTGCTCTCCCATCGCCTCCAGCGTCCGTCGCACCGCGCGCGCCGCGCCATCCCCCGAAACCGCCGTGAGCACCTCCCCCTCACGAATCACATTGTCCGCCACGATGACCGAGCCGGGGCGAGCGAGCCGGACCGCCCATTCCAAATACGCGGGATAGTTCTCTTTGTCGGCGTCGATGAACACCAGGTCGAACGGGCCGCCAGTCAGTGTGGGCAGGGTGTCCAGCGCGGCGCCGACCCTCACCTCCACCCGGTCGGCGAGGCCGGCTTGCTGCAGGTTGGCACGGGCAACCTCGGCGTGCTTGGGCTCGTATTCCAGCGTTACCACCCGCCCCTGCGGGCCGGCACCACGCGCCAGCCAGATCGTGCTGAAGCCGCCCAGGGTGCCGATCTCGAGGATGCGTTGTGCCTGCATCGCGCCGGCCAGCAGGCAGAGGAACTTGCCCTGCTGCGCCGACACCGCGATCGACGGCAGCCCGGCGGCGTTGCTGGCGGCCACTGCCGCGACCAATGCCGGGTCGTCGCCAATCACCGTGCTGTCCAAGAACGCGTCGACGGCTGGTGGGGTTGGTTTGTCGGTCATTACGTCCACGCTAGCGTGACGCGCCCATTTCCGCATCGACGAGCCCGTCCCGGCCCGCGTCCGTTGCCATATACCCACTGGGGGTATATAGTGGGCACCGTGGTTTGGTCCACATGGAAGAGTCACGACACAGACAAGGATGATTGACATGGCTAGCTACGAGGCGGGAACCCTGCTGACCTGTGGCCACGAGGACTGCGGATGCCGGGTTCGCATCGAGGTCCCGTGCCACTGTTCCGGCGCCGGTGAGGCGTACCGCTGCACGTGCGGCGACGAACTCAACCCGGTCAAATAGGCTCCGCAGGCTGGTCGCGCGTTCGCCCCCGCCAATCCTTTCGATCAGCGCCCGAACGCGCGGCCGGTCAGCTCGACCCCGGCCGCCAGTCGCGGGGTGGCCGCCGAACTTCCCACCGCCACGGTGTAATCGCCCGGCTCGATGCGCCAGCGCCCCGCGCTGCCGTCGTACCGGGCGAGCAGGCGCGGATCGGCCTCGATGGTCACCCGGCAGCTCTCGCCGGACTCGAGTTCGACCCGCTGGAATCCCAGCAACCGTAGGCATGGCCCGCCTGGCGCGGCGGTCAGATACAGCTGGGGCACGTCGGCGCCGAACCGCTCGCCGGTGTTGACGACCCGGAAGCTTGCGTTCACGATGTCACCGCCGGTGAGCACTAGGTCGCGATACTCAAAGCTGTTGTACGACAGTCCATGTCCGAAAGCGAACAGCGGAACCTGGCCGCTTTTGGCGAACCAGCGGTAGCCGATATCGGCGCCTTCGGTGTAGTCGATGGTGCTCGGTGTGCCCCATGGCGCGCCCTGGCCGGGTAGCTCCGGGCGCGGCGTCTGATGGAGGTCGACCGGGAACGTCACCGGCAGCCGGCCCGACGGATTGATCTGGCCGACAAGGATTTCCGCGATGGCCTGCCCGCCCGCCTGACCCGGATACCACGCCTGCACGATGGCGTTCACGGAGTCGTGCCACGGCATCGCCACCGGGTTTCCGGTCTCGAGCACCACCACGGTACGGGAGTTGACGGCGGACACCGCGGCGATCAGCGCGTCCTGGCCCCACGGCAGCGACAGGTCCACGCCGTCGAACCCCTCCCCCTCGGCACGGATCGCGAAAACGATCGCGATGTCGGCCCGGCGCGCCGCCGCAGCCGCCTCGGCCGGACTGACCCCGGGGTCGAAGTCGATCTGCGCGTGCGGAATTCGTTTCCTCAGCTCGTCCAGCGGACTTGACGGCACTAGGTACAGGTTGCGCATGCCCGCCTCCAGGCCGGTCCCGCCGATCGGGATGACGCTCGCATAACCACCCGGGGGCACGACGGCGCTCGACCCGAAGCCGGCCGCAACGGCCATCTGGGCGTGGCCCCCGATAACAGCGATACGAGCGGTCGACTCGGGCGCCAGGGGCAACACTCCGCGATTCTTCAGCAGCACGATTCCCTGGCGCGCGACCTGCAAGGCGACCTCGTGGTGTGCGGCCAGATCGGGTGCCGTTGTGGCACTAACCTTGTCGATTCCCACGGCGAACATCGAACGCAAGATCCGGCGGACCATGCCCGAGACCCGGTTTCTCGGCAGCCTGCCGTCGGTGTACGCGGCGCGCAGGGGCGCGCCGAATGGCTCGGACTGCCACAGCAGCGCATCGATTTGCGCGCCGCACTCCTGGTCCAGGCCGGCCAGGGCGCACTCCCAGGTGGGGGTCGAGCCCCAATCGGACATGACCCAACCGCGATATCCCCAAGCACCCTTGAGTAACTGGTTGATCAAGACGTCGTTTGCGGCGGCGTAGTCGCCGTTGACCTTGTTGTAGGCCGTCATCACGGCGCCGGGCTGCGATCGCTCGATGGCTATTTCGAAGGCCAGCAGGTCGGATTCGCGATGCGCCGCGGGATCGATCACCGCGTTCAAGAAGTGCCGATTGGTTTCGTTGCAGTTCAGCGAGTAGTGCTTGACCGTCGAAATGACCCCGTGCTCCTGGATCCCGTTGATCGACTCCGCGGCCATCGTCGCGGTCAAAAGCGGATCCTCGGAGAGGTATTCGAAGTTGCGGCCGTTACGCGGGTCGCGCGCCAGGTTCATCGCGCCGGCGAGCTGAACGTTGAACCCGCGGCTGCTCGCCTCCCGGCCAATCACGGAGCCCGCGGCGCGAGCGAGCGACGGGTTGAAACTGGCGGCCAGCGCCAGCCCGGCCGGCAGCGCGGTCGCGGTGTCGCCCGGGCGGTAGCCGGGGTTGGTGACCCCGAGTCCCGCGTCGCTCATCAGCAGCGCCGGAACGCCGAGCCGGGGAACCCCGGGCACATAGCCGGCGCTCATTGGGGTTCCCGGTGGGATGCGCTCATCGCGCAGCGGCCAGAGTTCACCCGCCCCCATCACGCCGACCAGCAGGGAGAACCGCTCGTCGTCGGTCATCTGCGATTCGACCTCGCGCGCCCGGGCGTCGGGGTCCTTCACCGCACCTGCGTCGCTCACCGCACGCCCTCTTTGGCGTACACGACGCGCAGCACGTGCCCGACCTCCGGACCCATGACGAGTTCGGTCAACTCACAGATCGTCGCAACGAACTCCGGACCGTGCGGCGGGTCGGCCTGGCACAGGTGATGCGCCACTTCATGCAGCACCACCAGCTCGCGCAGCGCCCAATCGGCGGTGTCACGGTCGGGTACCGCGATAACGCCTGTGCCGTCGCGATTTTCGTAGTGCGCCGCGGTGGCCGCCCGCCGCGCCCGCACGGTCAGCGGCGACAGACGCTGCCACCGGCCGCGAACTGCCGGAAGCGTAAGCACGTCGTCAACATACCGCTGGACGGCGGCAACCGACCCGAATCGCCCTTCTGGGGGCAACGTCAACTGCGTACCGAAGAACTCCACGGCAGGTGCCCCGTGCTCGGCGGCGCGGTCGAATAACGTCCGGACGAACTCCTCAGCGGCGTAAACCCTGGCTCGCTGGGAGTCCCTCCTGCGAGAATCGCCCGAACTCACCGGCCCAATGCACTGCGCGCGCCGGGCAGTTCGGGGCTGTTGCCGAGCCGCGCCCGCCGACCGGCCCGGTCACCCGCGCGCCGCGCCGCCGACGAATACCCGGCCGACGCCCGACTGGCGTGCCAGGTGCCCCGCGCCTTCGACACGCCACGGTAGAAGTCGTGCAGTTCGATCTCCTTGTTCCGCAGCGCTATAGCGGTTCCCGGCGGGCGATGACGGTCGTTGGTGGCCTCGCGGCGGGCCTCGTCGCGCGCCTCGGCCAGGCGTTGACCGACGCGCGCCCCGAAGGCCAGCTGGAAGTTGAGCCGGGCCGTGATCGTCGGGGTGGGCCGGTGCGCACCCGAGGACAGGTAGGCGTCCGACGCCCGCACCATCTGCACGACGAGGCTGGCGTACAGGGCCTGGCTCGCGTCGATGTCCTCGGGGAACCCATACGCGTACAGGAAGGTCGAGTTCGACGCCACATCGCAGCGCACCTCGTTGGCCACGGCGATCAGCACAAAGAGCTGGACGTAGGTCCGCAGCCCCTTGGTGCTCGCCTCGCCGATGGTGATGGTGCGCTGGGTCGGTGCCTGCGCCGGCGACCGGTTGGCCGCGTGGGACCGCGCCACCGCCAGGTCGATGGAGGCCGCCGTCGCCAACCGCTGCGCGGCGCTCATGAACGCGTCGGCCTCGTGCGCGTTGTCGGTGCCTTCGGCCTGACGCAGCAGCGCGGCGATGCGAGACAGCATCTTGTCGTCGGTCATAGCGCCAAACTACGGGAGCCGTACGACACTCGGTTGGTGGCAGAGCCGGCGGCCGTTCACAGCCGTGCTGAGATCCACGAGACCACGTCGCCGAGCACCTGGTCGCGCTCGGGCTCGTTGAAGACCTCGTGGTAAAGGCCCGGATAGACCTTCAACTCGACGTCGGTGGATCCGACGCACTCGACCAGGCGGCGGCTGCCGGCGACCGGAATCAGCCGATCGTCGGAGCCGTGCACCACCAGCAGCGGGGCGGTCAGTGCGGGCGCCCGCCGCGGCATGGTCTCGCCAACCTGCAGCAGCGCGCGGCCGATGCCGGTCGGAACCTTTCCGTGGTACACCAGCGGGTCATCGTTGTAGGCCGCCACCACCGCGGGGTCCCGGGAAATGGCGGCGACGTCGAGTTCCTGCACGGGCAGACCGGGCACGATCACGCCGAGTACTTTGGCTGCCACCCTCAACAGCGGCGACACCTGATCCTGGGCCGCGACGGCCGGACCGGACAGCACCATCATGTCGTAGTTGTCCGGGCGCTCTACGCCGTAGGCGAAGACGATCCCCCCACCCATGCTGTGGCCGAGCACGATGCACTTCAGACCGGGATGTTCCCGGGTAGCGATGTCGACCAGGGTGCCGAAATCGGAGGTGTACTCCGAGATGTCTCGCACCAGCACGCGCTTGCCGCCGGAGCGGCCGTGCCCACGATGGTCCAGCGCGTAGGTGACCAGCCCCGCGTCACCGAAGCGCTGCCCGACGTGGTCGTAGCGGCGGGCGTACTCGCCAAGACCATGGGACAACACGACCACCGCCCGCGGCGGAGCGTCCGGAGCCCAGACGTCGTAGACGATGCGCACGCCGCCGACGCCGTCGAAATCACGTTCGGAGCGGGTCACGACAGTCTTAGCCATTACGGGCAGCGTAACGGCTGCCGGGGCGGTCCGTTGGCGCTAGGCCCCGAGACGCTGCGTAGGCTCATCCATCGTGAGGCTGCTGACTGAAAACGCCGTAAACACCGACAGCTCCGACGGTGGCGCGGCGGTCGGGGGCGATTTCTCGGCCCATGCCGGTCGGGAGACGCTGCTGAGGGCGTGGAAGGCCTACGACCGTTTCGAAGGCAAGTCGTCGATGCGGATCTGGCTGCATCGCATCGCCACCAACACCTGCCTGAGCGTGCTGGAGGGCCGGCAGCGCCGGCCCTTGCCCACCGGGCTCGGGGCGCCCAGCTCCGACCCGACCGCGGAGCTGATCGAACATGGCCGTGGCGGGCTGGCCGTTGGCGACCACCGGGATCAGCCGGCATTCCTCGACGGCACGCTGTTGCACAAATTCGGACTACCCGATTCGCTATGACCATGACCGATCCCGTCAGCGTTGCACCCGCACCCGGCAAGCCACTCCTGCTGTTGGGCGCCTTCCACCTGAGCAGCGTGGGTTACGTTGCCGAGGAGTTCTTCGTCTCGGGAGCCGCCCAGTCCTATGCTCCCGCGGCAGAGCCCGATCCAGACGGCCGGTGGCCCGTAACCCCTTGCGAAACAGCCGATTACACCACACGAATCGTGGTGCTGACGCCGGCCGACCGGGAGCGTTGCCCCGGTTTCAATGGGACGGTGCTGGTCGAATGGCTCAACGTGAGCGGCGGTATCGACGCCCCGGCCGTGTGGATGATGGCGCACCGCGAGGTCATTCGCTCGGGCTACGCGTACGTCGCGGTCTCCGTTCAGCAGGTGGGGGTGCAGGGCGGCGGTACCAGCCTGCTCGGCGCGGATATGTCCCTGAAGCGCCAGGATCCGGAACGGTATGCGTCCCTGCGCCATCCGGGCGACGCCTTCTCATACGACATCTTTTCCCAGGTCTGCGGACTGCTCAAAGACCCAGAGCACCAGAGCGTTTTGCGTGGACTGCGCCCGCAGCAGGTCGTCGCCATCGGTGAGTCGCAGTCGGCGATGTTCCTCACGACCTATATCAATGCCGTCGACCCGCTCGCCCGGGTTTATGACGGCTTCTTGGTCCATTCCCGATTCGGCAATGCCGCACCGCTTGACGGCAGTTCCATCTTCGACGCAGCCGACGCCCCACAGGCGGTCCCCTTCCGCCCGGACCTGCGCGTCCCGCTGATGACGGTCATCACCGAAACCGACCTCTTCAGTGCAGCTTTGGAGGGCTATTACTTCGCGCGCCAGCCAGACAACGAGTGGCTGCGGGTCTGGGAGATTGCCGGTTCCGCCCATGCCGACAATTACACGATTCAGGTGGCCCCGATCGACGACGGCTCGGCACCGCTCGCTGACATCGTCGCCGCGTACGCGCCGACCAACATGCTGATGGGCCAGCAACTCTCGCACTACATCAACTTCGGGCCACAACACCACTACGTCGTGCAGGCGGCCATCGCCGCCCTGAACACCTGGCTCCGCACGGGCGAGCCGGCGCCCTCCGCCCCGGTCATCGAGGTCAGCGGGACTGATTTGCCGCTACCCGTCCTGGACTCCAATGGCCTCGCCCGCGGCGGCGTCAGGACCCCGTGGGTGGACGTCCCGATTGCCCGGACATCCGGTTTCGGCGGCGAAGAGGGCATCATGTCCGGGATTTTCGGCTCCGGCGAGCCCTTCGACACCGCGACGGTGAACCGGCTGTACCCAAACGGGTTCGACGAGTACCTGGCGCGTTTCAGCGCGACCCTGGATACGGCGATCCGATCCGGGTTCATCCTGTCGGCGGACCGCGCCGAGATACTCGAGCTCGCTGCCGCGACGTATCCCAACCCTTAGAAAAGCCGGCTGTCCGGCGATGGACCCTCGACTGCACGAACCAGCCCGGCCCCGGTGACCAGCGGAAGGTCCAGTGCGGAAAGCAGTCCGGGCGGGGCCGCGGACACCGCGGGGATGGCGTTGACCATCCGGGAGGCGCCTGCGATGCGCGCACCCAGGTCGTGGTCGTGGTTCTCGGCCATCTCGAATTCACAACGCATGCTACCGCCGGCGTCTCCTGACTAGGTTGGGACGCATGGCTGCCAAGGCAGAGATCCGGCGCGCGGCCGACCGGGCCGTCACCACGACGCCCTGGCTGCGATCGCGGCATTCGTTCGCATTCGCCGATCACTACGACCCGGGCAACACCCATCATGGGCTGCTCCTGGCGAACAACGATGACATCGTCGAACCGGATGCGGGTTTTGATACCCATCCCCACCGCGACATGGAGATCGTGACCTGGGTGCTGCAGGGCGAGCTCACGCATCGGGACTCCACCGGCACTCGCGGGGTGATCTATCCCGGCCTGGCGCAACGCATGTCGGCCGGCAGCGGAATCCTGCACTCGGAGATGAACGAATCGACCACGGAGCCGGTGCGTTTCGTGCAGATGTGGGTGATCCCCGACGAAACCGACATCTCGCCGGGTTACCAACAGCGCGAGATCGGAGACGCTGTGTTGGACGGCGCGCTGGTGACCATCGCCTCCGGCATACCGGGCTGCGATGCGGCCATCAGCCTGCACAACCGCCACGCCGCGCTGCACAGCGCGCGGTTGCGGCCCGGCGACGCGGTGACCTTGCCACGGGCGCCCTATCTTCACCTGTTCGCCGCCCGTGGGCAGATCGGTGTGGAAGGCGTAGGCGACCTGCACGAGGGCGACGCGGTGCGGTTCACCGACACCGACGGCCGCCGGGTGACGGCGGTCGGGCCGTCGGAGCTACTGGTCTGGGAGATGCACGCAAAGTTGGGCGATTAGGCCACATTAGAGTGGGCACGACAGACAGGAGCCCGCATGTCTCAATCGCAGCCGCGGCACGCAGCGCCGGATCCCAAGCGGAATATCAAGGCAATTCGGACGGTGCGATTCTGGGCGGCGCCGCTGCTCATCACGTTGGCCCTGATGTCGGCGCTGTGTGCGCTGTATCTCGGCGGCATCGTCAACCCGATGACCAACCTGCGGCATTTCCCCATCGCCGTGGTCAACGAGGACGCCGGCCCGACGGGTGCGCGGATCGTGGACGGCCTCGTTGCGGGGTTGGACAAGAACAAGTTCGACGTCCGGGTGGTGTCCCATGACGAGGCGCAGCAGCTGTTGGACAGGGTCCAGGTGTACGGCGAGGCCGTCATACCGCCGACCTTTTCGTCGCGGCTGCAGGACTTCGGGGAAAGCGCCGTCGCGCCCATCCGCACGGAACGGCCATCCATCACCATCGCAACGAACCCGCGGGCCGGCACGTTGGGGTCCAGCATCGCCGGCCAGACCCTGACCCAGGCGATGACGGTGGTGAACACCAGAGTGGGCCAACGACTTACCGCGGAAGTCACCGCGCAGACCGGTGGCGCGCCATTGACCGGGGCGTCGCGGTTGGGGCTGGCCAGCCCCGTCGATATCAAGTCGACGGTGTACAAGCCGCTGCCGAACGGAACCGGCAACGGGCTCTCGGCCTTCTACTACGCGCTCCTGCTGCTACTGGCGGGATTTACCGGCAGCGTCGTGGTCAGCACCCTGGTCGACGCGTTGCTCGGCTACGTGCCGGCGGAATTCGGCCCCGTGTACCGGTTCGCCGAGCAGGTCAGGATTTCGCGATTCCAGACGCTGCTCGTCAAATGGGTGATGATGCTGCTGCTGGCGCTGCTCACGTCGGCGGTCTACCTGGCGATCGGGCACGGACTCGGCATGCCCATCGACCGTGGCTGGCAGTTGTGGGCCTTCGGTGTGTTTGCGGTCGCCGCGGTCGGCATCACGTCGGCTTCGGTGCTGTCGGTATTGGGCTCGATGGGCCTGCTGGTCAGCATGTTCATCTTCGTTATCCTTGGCCTGCCCTCCGCGGGCGCCACGGTTCCCCTTGAGGCCACGCCACCGTTGTTCCGCTGGCTGGCCGAGTTCGAGCCGATGCACCAGGTGTTTCTCGGGGTGCGTTCGCTTCTGTACCTCGACGGTCGTGCGGGCACCGGTCTGGCCCAGGCGCTGATCATGACAGCCGTCGGCCTGGTCATCGGGCTGCTGCTGGGCGGCATCGTCACCCACCTGTACGACCGCAAGGGCTTTCACCGGATTCAGGGGGCGGTCGAGATGGCGATCGCGATGGAGCACCAGGCGCAGTATCAGACCCGCCAGGGCAAGCGCGAGCAGGCGGATCAGACAGATGTTGAAAAGCCAAGCGAGGAAACGTAATTCGAGCGCGCCCTAAGCGTCATCGGATCGTTATCGAAGTTGACAGTGGGGCCGGTGTGGCTGATGCTTTTGATGTTGTATCCACATCAGGGCCGAAAGGGCGATCGTGCGGACCCCAAGCGCCAGCTTGCGCCGGGTGGCGGCCGGCTGCGCTGCTGTGGTTGCGTGCATCGCACTGGCGAGCACCACGGGACAGCCCGTCGCGCATGCCGCCGACGGCCGTGACCTGCTGGCCAACGCCATCAGCACCACCCAGGGTTCCTACCTGGTCTATAACTTCGGGCCCGGTCATCCCGCGCCGATGCTCAACGCCGCGGGCAGCTGGTATGAGATGAACAACGGCGGCCACCTAATGGTTATCAAGAACGCGGCGGGACGGCTGGCACCGCACTTGCTGGTCGACACCCACCAGGGCGATCAGGCGCGCTGCGAAAACACTCCCGCGGCCCGCACCGCTGAGGGACTGTGGCAGGCATCGGAGGTCTACTCGCCGCTCCAGGCCTGGCAGCGGATGGGGGAGCCGACGATCGCCATCAACGCCAACTTCTTTGACGTGCGCCCGCAAGCGGGCGGCTCGTGGCGCCAGACTGGCTGCAGCTCACCGCTGGGCGCCTTCGTCGACAACACCCATGGCCAGGGCCGCGCGAATCAGGCCGTCACGGGCACCGTCGCCTACCCCGGCAAGCAGGGTCTCTCCGGCGGTGGCGAGAGCTGGAGCGCGCTGACGACGATGATCCTGCCGTCGGGCGGGGCGCCCTACGTCGCGTGGCCCAAGACCAAGCAGGATTACGACGCCGCCACGCCCGTTGTCCAGGACTTGCTCAACAAGAACGAGAGGTTCGTGGCGGTGTCCGGGATCGGGCTGTTGGCCCCCGGCAACACCCGACAGCTCAACGACGGCGGTCCCAGCGCGGCGCGGACGGCTCTGGCCTACGTGCGGCAAAGGGACGAGATGTACGTCTTCGAGGGCGGTAGCTACACACCCGACAACATGCAGGACCTGTTCCGCGGCCTGGGCAGCGACACCGCGGTGCTGCTGGACGGCGGCGGGTCGTCGGCCATCGTGTTGCGCCGCGACACCGGGGGCATGTGGGCCGGCGCCGGCTCACCGAGGGGATCGTGCGACACCCGCCAGGTGCTCTGTGATTCCCACGAGCGGGCCCTGCCAAGCTGGCTGGCGTTCAACTAGCCTTTAGTTAGCTTGAGCCACCGGGCCTTTGGCTTCCGGCAGCCCGAACCGGAAAATCAGTAAGCTCGCCGCCACCACCGCCGCCGTGACCGCGAAGACCGGCGCGACGACGTAGCGCGACAGGGTCGCGCCGACGAAGGCGCCGGCGCACATCGTCAAAACGACGCCAAAGCGCAGCTTTCCCCGGGCGCCCGTGCCGCCGGCCAAGTGACTGTCCAGACCGAGGCTGACGATCGTCGACGTCAATACCGTGGTGGACAGTTCCTGGATGCCGAACTGGCGGGCACTCGAGTGCTGCAAACCGAATGTCACCGCGAGGACCGCGATCGTGATGAGCTTGGCGTCGTTGTCATAGCGCAGCACGCCGGCCCCGGCCAGGATCGACAACGTTATTAACAGCGCGACCTCTGTCGCCAGCACCGTAGTGATCCATGCTCGCGTCCGATCACCGAATTGCCGCAATAGCCGCCCACTGACGATGGTGGTGCAGACGAAGGTAGGAAGGGCCACCACGACCGCGGTCAGGTCGATGCTGGTTCTCGGGGCGAGCCAGAAACCGAGGAAGATCACGTTACCGGTCATGTTGGCCACGAACACGTGGCCGAGAACCAAGATGCTGATCGCGTCGGCCAGCCCGGTGGCAAACGTCAGCAACAACAATGCCGTGACGGTCGATCGCTCCGACACCGGGGACGTAACGGGCATGGGAGGCAGTGTCTTTCGGCTGGGCCGCGCTAGAGGTGCGGAGTCAAGTCCAGCGAAGTGATGGTCGACATCCTGGTGACCAGCCAGCGGCCGTTCGTCCTTTTCATGATCAGCCGGTAGGACAGGTACTTGAGTGCCGGAATGTTTTTGGTCAGCGGGCTGGTGGACGAGGTATTGGTATAGACGATGACGACCGCGTCGGGGTCATTCAGCGATTCGACTGCTGCGCCGGTCACCTCGGTGCTGTTGGTTACCTTGGCCTGTTTGTTGGGCGCAACGATCGCATCGACGAACTTGCGGTACTGGGCTTCGAAGTCGCCGCTGAGATAAGCGGCCGCGCGGTCGGCCAAACCGTCCATGTTCTCCGGCGTGTAGGTCCACAGCGTTGTGATCGCGTTCGCCGCGGTCCGCGCCACTCTCATTTTGGTTGCCGCGGTGGCGCGATCGGCCAGGTACGGCTGCACGGTCGCACCCGCAAAAGCCGCCGAACCGACGAAGAGCACGGCGGCCAGGGCGACCGCAATGGCAAGCCGCCTGCCGGCCAGCCATTTGGTCCGGACGCGACCGCCTCCGCTGGTCGCCTCGGTCTCGGCATCCGCGGCGTCCTCAGTCGCCTCGGCGTCACCATCCGCCTGCTCCCCTGTGTCACGGTCACTGTCGGCCGCGGCAGCGTCGGTCGATTCGGTTGCCGCATCGACGGTTTCGTCGGTCGCCCCTGTGTCCATAGCTGTCGCTTCGGCCGTGGCGACGGTCAGATCACCTGCTGCAGGTTGCTGATCTTCCACTGCTTCCCTTCCTGCGTGGCGGTTGCCGTCCAACGATTTGTGTTCTCTAAAACCTGTTTCTCGTCCGCGGATTTGCTGGTGACCGCGGTAGCCACGATCACGTTGACGCTGCCGTCATCGTTCCATCGTTCGACCCCCGCGCCGAGCACCGTTCCGGTGGCCGGTTCGGCACGGGCGATCTGTATCAGTATTGAATTGGCGTTCTCGTGGTACTGCTTGGCGAAGGGACCGGTGGCCTGGGCCAGCACCCGCTCGACGTAGTCGTTGGCGTGGAACGGATCGATGGACGTGAATTGTGTCATGAACCCGGTCACATAGCTCAGCACCTCGCGGTCCTTCGACGCGGCGCGCTCGCGGGATTCATAGGAGATCAGCATCAGTGTGGAGACCGTGATCGCCGCCGCCATCAACACCGCGGCTATGGAGCCGACCAACGGCAGGGCCAACGATCGCCGGGGCGGCACCGGCCGCTCGACGAGCAGCGGTCCCTCCCCGGCTTCAAACTTGCGCCGGGGACTCATTTCCCGTTCCCCGGCGGTTTCGGCCTGGTCAGCACGGTGAGATCGTCCACGCGCCAGCGGTTGTCCCTACCTTTGGCGAAGGCCACCCGCACGGTGGCGGTGATGTAGCGCTCGTCGGGCGCCGCGCCCCGCCGGCCCTGCAGGAACATCAGCAACGTCGCCCGATCCGGCGCCGCCTCCAGAACGGAGCTGTTGACCGGCCAGTATTCGTTGATGACCGGGTTCCCCTTCTGCACAATGTCCTGCTGGGTCGCCAACTGAACGCGGTACTTGTCCGTGGCCAGGGATCGGGCACGCGCGAAGTCGTCCGCCAACGATTTCGGGTCATACGTCAACATCTCGGCGACGATCTTCGGCCCCTGCGCGGCAATCTCCGCCTTCGTGTGTGCGGAAGCCCGCTCCTGCGAGTACACCACCGCATAGTCCACGGCGGCGCCGCCCAGGCACACCGCAGTGGCGGTCAGCACCGCCACCGCGGCCCATCGGCGAATGTTGGGAAGCGGCTTGAGCGGTTCCTTGAGAGGTTCGATGCATCGCACCTCGGTGCGCAGCAGCAAGTCGGCGAACGTGCGGCCGCGTGAATCCCACAGCGGCCATAGCCACCCCACCACCGAGGCCGTATCGAGCAGGTGAGCCAGGTCCCTGAGCAGCAGCGTCCACGGCGCCGGCGTGCACCCGTCGCGCCGCGTCACCGCGATCTGGAAAAGGGCGCGTCCCAAGCTCCAGCCGGTGACCGCCGGCAGCAGCAACCGGTTGACCAAGATCAGCAGGATGACAAGCCCGCCGATCGAGACGCACAGCCACCACCAAACGGCGTGCAGCGGCAAGGCCAGGGCGACCAGTGCCATCGTCGCCACCGCGGCGGCGCCCGGCAGCACGTCCACCGCGAAGGCGCCGGCACGAAGACGCCAGGGCGCCGATATGTTTGGCGCTGGCTCGGGGATGTCCGTAGCCTGAGTCGCCTCGACCACAACGGTCACTTCGTCACCTGGTCGAGCTTGGATATCTTGTACTGGCCGTCGGCGAGCGCCATGGTCACCCGCAGGCGGTAGCCGGTTTCTTTCTGCGAGTCATTGCCGGACACCTTGACACGCAGTGCGACAAGCACATCGATAGAACCGTCGTTGTTGTTGCGCTCCACCGCTGCCCGTGCGTCGGACACCTGAACGTGAATGTTCGCGGCCTGGTAGGCCTGGACGATCATGCTCGTGTATATCAGGGCCTGGGAGCGGAAAGCATCAGTGCCGCAGTCGATTATCTTCTGCTCGCTGGCGGCCATTGCATTAGTGTCCGGCGCCTGGGTTGCCGAGACGCAATCCACCGCCGCTTTGAGCGCCGCGGCGTCGTTGCGGGCTATGGCTTGGGCCTCGTGATGGTACCGGAGCGCGAAGTAACCTCCCGCCCCGACGGCGGCGGCGGACAGCACGAGCGCCGCGGCAATCCCGGCCAGCCAGCCGCGACGGGCCAACCGCGAAGGACCACGCTCAACACCCGCTCCGCCCTCGGATTCCGACGAAACCTCGGCCTCCACCTGCGGAGTCGCCTCGTCGGTTCCGCCCTCGGATTCCGACGAAACCTCGGCCTCCACCTCAGGAGTCGTCTCGTCGGTTCCGTCCTCGGATTCCGACGAATCCTCGGCCGCCACGTTTGGGCTGGTCTGGTCGGCGGTGGTAGCCTCCGACTCCTGACGAATGTTGGTCTTGAACGTCCGGTTGCGTCTGCGCAGACGACGATTCGTCGGCATGGGTGGGGGGTTCAGCCGGCTGGCGCCAGCATCTCCTTCCATCCGTCGTCTCCTGTTTTGGTCGAGTTTTCGACGGAGTACTTGACCCCGTCAGGCCCCACCAATTCACCGCTTTGCGGACTGTATACCGCCGCGGGAGGCCCGCTCGGAGTGTAGACACACGGGTTTGGCTGCTGGCCATTGCACTGCACGGTACCCGATCCCGGCCGCGACAACGGGTCGCTGGTCGGTGGCGGTGTCCCCGACACGCGATCCGATGGGGCCGGGTTCATGCCGTTATCGACCGTCGGCGCGGGTATCACCAAACCCGGTTTCACGGGCTGATCACAGCGCGCCGCCGGCGCGGGGCAGGTCAGGATCTGGTTCGGGTCGCCGTACCACGGGTTGGTCCCCGCCGGGACATAAGGCTTGGGGTCGCGGCATTCGCGGGGGGTCGCCGCCCGCTTGCCCGGGACGTCGACGCACGGGATGTTGCGTGATCCGCGCACGCTGTTGGCGGGCGTGTCCATCGGGATCTTGCAGTACGTGCCGGTCGGCAACGGCTGCATGCTGGTGTCGGCCGTCGACCGCCACTGCGCCGCGGGGATGAACCCCGTCAGACAGGGCGGCGGCTGGTTGATCGACAACGCCAGGTCGAGTGCCCCCATGTTCGGGAACGGCGCGGCCACCGCCTGCGCGATCGAAGCCCCCTGCGGCAGGAACACCAGCACCTGCTCCACGCCGGCGTGATAACGCTTGAGCAAGTCGAACACGACCTCGAGGTTCGCCAGCGTCTGCGGCAGCGAGTCCCGGACGTCGTTGAACACCTCGTTGATCTGGTCGGCGGTCGGCGCAGCCTGGGACAGAACGCTTTTCACATGCTGGTCGTTCTGGGCGGTCTGGGCGGACAACCTGTTCAGGTTGCGTGCCCAGCGCTCGATCGCATCGCCCGAGTTGACCTGGCTGTCCAGGATCGGTCCGGAGTGCTGAATGAGGTCGTTCACGTCGGTGATGTTGGTCTTGAAGTCACCGACGATCGCCTGGGTCCCGTCGACGAGCCGTTGCAGGGCGGGACCCAACCCGCCGACGGACTGGGCCGTCTCGTCGAGCAGCGAGCCGATCTTGTCCTTGGGCAGTGCGGCCAGTCCACGGTTGGCCGTATCCAACGCCGGCCCGATCTCGGACGGCACCGTGCCCTTGGTGATGGTCTGTCCGGGCGAGAGGTCCTTGCCGGGGTGGCCGGTGGACACCAAGTCCAGGAACTGCTCGCCGACGGCCGACACCGAGTGCACGTTGGCCGTCGCGTCGACGGGGATCTTGTAACGGCTGTCGATGCTCATCGTCGCCTGGGCGCCCCACTCGGTGGGCTCGACGTCGGTGACCTTGCCGATCGTGATGCCGCGATATGTCACATTGGCCGTGGGATACAGCCCACCCGAGGCCGGCAGGTTGGCCTTCAGCGTGTACCGGCCGATACCGACCAGACTCGGGACCTGCAGGTAGTACACACCCAGGACGAGTATCGAGATCACCGTCATGATCCCGAAGGCGATCAGCTGGCGCCTGACGAAGGGTGTCAGCAATTCCTGTCCCCCCTTTCCACCAGCGGCCCGCCGGGCGCGTCGTTCGGGTTCGGCGTGTAGCGGACATCCGGGATCATCGTCTCGGGATCGCGCCCAAACGACTGCTCGAGCGCGCGTAGGGCTCCCGACAACCCGGTACCGGTGAGGAACGCGTTGTCGACGGCGCTGTAGGTGACGTCGAGCGTCAGCGAGATGTTCTGGTAGTCGCCCCGGAAGATCTTGGGCACCGTGTCGATGTCGTACGGCTGGGTGAGGATCAACTTCAGCGCGCCGATCAGATACGGCGAGCCGCGGCCCAACTCCTTGAGCGGGCACTGCAGCGCCTGCAGGTCGGTGTGCAGTGGCCCCCGCGTCTCCGACAGGTACTGGTCGGCGGCCTGGCTGAGCCGCCCCACCGAGTCGATCGCGTTGATCAGCAGGTTCTTGGTGTCGGCGAAATGCTTGATCACCGGCGGGATGTCGGTGAGGACCCGGTCTAGCACGTCGGCCCGGCCACCCACGTAGGTCAGCAGCCGATTCGTGGAGTCGATGGCGTGGGTGATGTCATCGCGCTGCTGGTTGAGCTGCTCGGTGAAGGTGTCCAGCTTGCCCAGGAAGGACCGGATCTGGTCCCCCCGCCCGTTGAAGATGTTGTAGACCTCGTTCTGCAGCACTTCCAGGTTCGGGATGCCCCCACCGCGCAGGATCAGCGAAAGGCTCGCCAGAGTCTGTTCGGTGGTGGGGAAGGCCGACGAATTCTTCAGCGGGATGGTGTCGCCGTCCTTCAGGAGCTCCGTGGACGGGTTCGGCGGAACGGCCAACTCCACGTGCTGCGAACCCAGCAGAGAGGTCTGGCCGATCTTGGCGATGGCGTTCTTGGGCAGCTTGGCATTCTTGTCGATGCCCAGCGTCAGGGTGGCGATCCAGTTCTTCAACTGAATCGACTTGATGGACCCGACGAAGACGTCGGCGACCATCACCTTGCTGTTGCCGTTGATCGCCAGCGTGTCCGGAACCTGGACGTAGATCGTCATGGCCCCCGACCCGCTGCCCGGGCCGCCCGGGATCGCCACGTTAGAGATCCCGCGCCAGCCGCAAGAACTCAGCACCATCGCCGCCACCAGCAGCACCAGCCCCTGCCACGTCCGGTGGCGGATCACGCCCGCCAATCGCGCCGCGCTCGTCGCGCCCCTCACCGCCCCATGGTTCGGCTTGCTCCTCGCACGTACCGCGCTCGTCGCGCCCCTCACCGCCCCATGGTTCGGCTTGCTCCTCGCGCGTACCGCGCTCGTCGCGCCCCTCACCGCCCCATGGTTCGGCTTGCTCCTCGCGCGTACCGCGCTCGTCGCGCCCCTCACCGCCCCATGGTTCGGCTTGCTCCTCGCGCGAACCGCGCTCGTCGCGCCC
Organism: uncultured Actinomycetota bacterium; assembly: GCA_963785625.1. Classification (GTDB taxonomy): domain Bacteria; phylum Actinomycetota; class Actinomycetes; order Mycobacteriales; family Mycobacteriaceae; genus Mycobacterium. The sequence continues at coordinate 169,373 of CAWAWC010000010.1, forward strand.
CTCACTGGCCCGGTCCTGCGGCAACGGGAGCCGGTGTCGGAGCGACGGGACCGGGGACCACCTCAGGCCCCGGAGGTGGCGGCTGGATCGGCACCGGAGCGTTCAGGCCCTGCGGCGGCAGGATCGGGTTCTCGTCGTAAGCGTTGGGCGGGCCCGGCGGCGTCTGCAAGTTCGACTGAACGGGCGCGATGTTGGGGCCGCCCATGAGTTCACCCAGCGAGTCCGGCGTCATCAGCCCCGCGGTGATGGGCCCCACCTGCTGGCCTTGCATGCCGGGGGCGACGATCCAGCCCGGTTGGGTGTTGCGGTGCGACGTCGGCGTATCCGGCACCCAGATGCCCGGCACGGTGGTGTCCTTGTACCCGTTGGGCGGATGCAGCCGCGGCTCGGAGTAGGCGACCTCCTTGGGCAGCGTCTCGGCGGTGCTGAACAGGTTCAGCCCGAACGGCGGGTAGTTGAACTTGATCGCGTCCAGGATCGGCCCGAGATATTGCGCGCACAATTCGGCGGACTCCTGATATCCAAGCCGGCTGCCGGCCTGAATCGCGCTGCAGATGAACTGCATCGGGTTGGCGAAGTTGGTGATCGCCGGAATGGCGACCACCGAGCCGTGCGACGGGTGATAGATCTGGTTGATGTTGGAGGCGGCGGTCGGGAGGACGTGCAGCGCGGTCTCCAGCCCGTTCAGCGGCTCCGGCTGCAGCAGCGCGTTGGTCGCGGTGGCCAGGTTGTTGGTGTCGTGGGTCAGCACCTCGCGGTTCTTGTCGAGGAAGGGGCGCACGGTCGAAAGCAGGCCGTCGAATTGCTGGACCGCGTTGGCCAGGTCGGTGTCGTTGTGCGCCAGCCGGGTCGTGACGTCGGCCAGGTTCTGGTTCAACGCCACGAACTGCTGGTCGTCCTGGTGCAGCGCGTTGACGAACAGCGCCAAGCTGCGCAACACCGCGAAGAAGTCGCCGCGGCCCTCGTTGAGCGCGGTCACCGCCTGCGACAGACTGCTCAGCGTGGTGTTGATCTGCTGGCCCTTGCCCGCCAGCCCGTCGGCGAACGACTCGATGACCTCACCGAACGGGCCCTTCGGCTGCTCGGGTGTGGGGCCGAGCTTGGCGATGATGTTGGTGATGCTGTTGCGCAATTGGTCCCATTCCACCGGCACCTGCGTGCGCTCCTCGGGGATCACCGCGTTGTCGGCCAGCACCGGGCCGCCCTTGTAAGCCGGCTCCAGCTGAATGGCGCGCGACGCCACCAGCGTCGGGTTGAGGATCATCGCCGAGGCGTTGGCCGGCACCTTGTACTTGTTCTCGTAGTGGAACGTGACCTTCATCTTGTCGCCGGTGGGCTCGATCTTGTCGATCGCGCCCACCCGGTAGCCCATGATCTGGACCTTGTCACCCGGATACAGCGCGTTCGCCGCCGGGAAGTAGGCGACCACCGTGTTGTTGGTCAGCTTCTGGTAGAGCCGCCAACCGACGAATCCGACGACGAGGGCCAGCGCCACCACCAGCGACCCGATGATCACCGTCGCCCGGGAGAGCTTCGGTAGCCGGATGTTCCGGATGTCAAAGATGGTGCTCAATTCTGGCTACCCCCTCCCGCTGCGCCGCTGCCTCCCGTTCCGCCCGGGTTGATGAACGGCGCCGGCAATTGTTCACCCGGTCCCGTCGGCGCCGGTGGACCCGGCGGCAGGCCGGGCGCGAACGTCGACGGCGGCGGCGGCGGCCCGGCCGGCGCCAGATTCTCGGTGCGCGCGCCCGGCGGTGCCTGCGTCGGCAGCGGCACCGGTGTGCCCGGCACGTCCGGCGGCGGGTCACCCGGCCGCCCCGCGATCGGGATGCCTGGCGTGGGCGGCAGACCGTTCGGGTTCGGCGGCGACGTCAAGACGTCGACCGGAGCCGGGAAGCCCGGGCCGCCGAACGGACCCACACCCGCCCCGGCGCACGGCAGCGGATTCCCCGGCCGCGGCAGACCCTCGTCCCCGATGGTCACATTGCCGCCGGGATTCGCCGGCGTGTACGAGCACGGCGATCCCGGGGGAACGGCCGGTCCGGGATGGTCCGGGGTTCCCTCCAGCACGGGCGGGGGCGGCGGCGGCGCCCCATTGGGGAACCGGGTGCCGTTGGGGTCCGGGAACCGGAACTCAGGGAGCCCGGCGCTGCGCCAGAAGTTCTCCGGGTCGACGCCACGCTTCTTGAAGGCCGCGTCGACGAATGGCTGCAGAATCTGACCCGGGATCAGGTTCGACAGGATCACTTTGAAGAACGGTCCCGACGCAATGGCCTCATTCAACGACGGAAGGAACTTACCGACCTCGGTGAACCCCGCCGTCAGGTCGTCCTTGCGCTGCACCAGGATGTCGCTGACGGTGCGCAGCTGCTCCAGCACATGGTTGAGGTTTGGGTTGTCGTTGATCAGTCCCTTGACCTGTTGGGAGAACGCGGAGACGTTGGCCAACAAGGCGTCGATGGCACGCCCGCGTTCGTTGAACGCGGCCAGCAGCGTCTTCGCGTTGACCAGCAACCGGTCGACCTGGTCGCTGCGGTCACCCAGGACACTGGCCACCTGGTTGGCCTGGGTGAGCAGGTGCTTGATCTGCTCGTCGCGCTTGCCGATCGTGTCGGAGAACTTGGCCACCCCGTCGAGCGCGGCGCTCAGGTGCGGATAGGTCTGGTCGACCGTCTCCGACAGCACGTGCAGCGACTGCTTGACGGCGTCGATGTCCCAGCCGGTGGCGGCCTTGGTCACGTCGAAGAACGCGTCATAAATCTGATAAGGAGTCGTGCTCTGACCCAGCGGCAACGTTCCCCAGGGCCGCAGCGGCTGGTTGCCGCGCGCCTCGATCTCGAGGATCTTCTTGCCCAGGATGGTGTCCGTCTTGATCGCGAGCCGGCTCTCGGTGCCGATGGAGGACGTGCCGATCGAGAACTTCAGCGTGATGTGGTCGCCGTCGATCTTGATGCCCTCCACCTTCCCGACGTCCACGCCGGCGATGCGCACCTTGTCGCCCTTGCTGATGCCGCCCGTATCGGTGAACTGCCCGTAGTAGTACGGCTTGGCGAAGAGCATCGGGACGCTGGTGATGCTTTGACCCACACCGATGACGAGCAGCGTCACGAGGATGCCCATCAGCCCGATGCGCACCCGGTTGGGAGGTTCCAGACTTCTCATTGCGGCGTGCACCTACCCGTCGGCTGCTGGAAGAGCCGGACCGTGCGGACGGGACCGCCGGGCTGCAGCCCGTTGAGCTTGAGGGTGATGTCGCAGGCATAGAAGTTGACGAAGTCGCCGTAGGAGCCGATGGCGCGCCCGATCATGTTCAGCGCGGTCGGCACCCGGTGGAGGAAGTCGGTCAGACTGTCGCGCTGATCGATCAGCGGCTGCTGCACCGCGTCCAGATAGTTGATGGTCTTGTGCAGCAACCCGCGGTCCTCGGCGAGCAGATCGGCCACCGTGCCGGCCGCGTTGCTGATGTGCGCGGTCCCGCCCGCCAACTGGTCGCCGTGGTCCTTGAGCCCGGTGATGAGCACCTCGAGGTTGTTGACGGTCTGGTCGAACTGCTGGCGATGCCGGACCGTGGTGTCGAGCACGATGTTGAGGTTCTTGACCACCTCACCGATCGCCTGGTCACGCTGACCGAGCTGGGAGGTCAGCTGTGCCGTCTGGTCGAGGATGTCGTTGATGGTGCCGCCCTGACCCTGGAACACGGTGATCAGCGCCGTCGCGATGGTGTTGACCTTCTGTGGGTCCAGCGCCCGGAACAGCGGCTTGAAGCCACCGATCAGCGCGTCGAGGTCAAGCGCCGGGGAGGTCCGGGCCACCGGGATGAAACCCCCCGGCGGCAGGACGCGGTCGGCGCCCTCCCCCTCGCCGCGTTTGAGCTCCAGATATCGGTTGCCGATCAGGTCCAGGTAACGGATCTGCGCGGTCGTCGACTGGTACAGCGGCACCGCGCGGTCGACGTTGAAATTCACCCGGGCCCGCTTGCCGCCGTCGATCACCTCGACGGAATTGACCTTGCCGATCTCCACCCCGGAGGCGCGGACGAACTGGCCCGCCCGCAGCCCGCTGACATTGGTGAACTCCGCCGAATACCCGTTCGTGCGGTCGAAGCGCACCTGACCGAACACCACGATGATCATCACGGTGAACAGCAGCAGCATCGCCGAAAAGATGCCGAGTCGGATGAGCGTACCGGTGATTTTCATGGGTTGATCGTGTTATCCCCTACCTGGCGGCCCCAGACGTACTCGATCGCGTACGGCGAACCGGTGTCTAGGTGGTTGTACGGCGCGAGGCTGTTGCCGGTGTCCATCACCAACTCCGGCGCGGGCCACAGATCGTGGGTGATCTGCTGCCAGCAACCCGGGGCGCCGCCCGGGCCGCCGCGCGCGTTGATGCGGGGCAGGTTCTCCGGATAGATGTAGGGGTTCGGCGCCCCGCCTACCAACCCGGCGGCGGCGCCGAGCCCCATGGTGAGCAGGCCGACCGCCGCGAGCGAAAGCGGGTTCGCGATAAGTCCCAACCCGGACAGCACCTCGGTGTGGGTGTTGAGAGAGTAGCCGTTGCCACCGAGGAACGCGGCGGCCTTGGGCTCGATGTCGTGATAGTTGCGGAGGGTGCAGAAGATGGCCGGGCTGTAGGTGTCCAGCAGCTGGGCCGACGGCACCAAGTCGGCGGCTCCGCGCGCCAGATACGGCCCGCCGCGCTCGAAGATGTCGGCGCCGGTGCTGCCGAACCCGGCCGCCGCCAACAGGGCCTGATCCAGGTCCTTCTGCTGGCGGTTGATGGTGCGGGCGGTGACCACCGCGTTGTTGAGGAAGTCGAACAGGTCCGGCGCGGCGTTGGCGTAGGTGTCGCCCAGCGCCGCCAGCTGCTGGATGTCGCGGCGGGCCTGCGGCATCTGCGGGTTGACGTCGTCGAGGATCGCGTTGGCGTTGACGATCGACTGCCCGAACTTATCGCCCAACCCGGCCAGCGACTGCGCGGCCGCGCTCAGCGTCAGGTTCAGCTTGACCGGGTCCACCTTCTCCGCGATCGAGGTGACCGTCTGGAACAGCGTGTTGATCTCCGTCGTCACCGACCGGGCGTCGATCACCGACTGCGGGCTCAGATGCCCCTTCGAGATGATGTTGCCCTGGGCGTCCCGCGGCGTCGTCAACGACACGTACTTGCCGCCGAACACCGTCGTCGCCTTGATGTCGGCATTCACGTTGGCCGGAATCAGCGACAGGAACCGGGGGTACACGTCCAGCGTGAATTTTGCGGCCGGCTTGCCGTCGCGCATGGTCTCGGAGATGTTGGCGACCCGGCCGATCTCCACCCCGTTGTAGGTGACCTTCGAACCCGGGTCCATCACCAGCCCGGCCCGCGACGCCACCATCGTCAATTTGGTCTTGGGCGTGAAGTCCCCCCGGAACTGCCCGTACACCAGGACCAGGACGACCGCGGCGATCACCAGCAAGGCGACACCGGCCAGCTTGTACGGCGGGTTCCGCGGTGCATTGATCTTTGCGGGGCTCTTGGCCGGTGACGTCATGGCGCTACACCGTCAAAGCGAAGTTGGGGTTGACGCCGTACAGCGCCAACGCGGCGGCCAGAACGACAACCTGCACCGAGACCAGCGAGAACCGCATGGACCGGCCGACGGCCTCGCCAACACCGACCGGCCCGCCGCCGGCGTTGTAGCCGTAGAAGCAGTGGGTGATCATCACCACCGCGGTGATGATGATCGCCTCGAGGAACGACCAGAACACGTCGTCGGGACGCAGGAACGTCCGGAAGTAGTGCTCGTAGGTGCCGTGGGATTGGGCGTAGAACACCGTTGTGGTGATCTGCGGAGACAAAAAAGCCATGATCATCGCCAGCGAATAGAGCGGAATTATCACGACCAGCCCGGCCATTATCCGGGTGGTCGCCAAAAACGAAATCGACTTGATGCCCATGACTTCCAGGGCGTCGATCTCTTCGCTGATGCGCATGGCCCCAAGCTCCGCGGTGGCCCCCGCGCCGACCGTGGCGGCCATCGCGATACCGGTGACCACCGGGGCGGCGATGCGCACGTTGATCAGTGCGGCGAAAAACCCGGTGAAGGCCTCGACGCCGATGTTGCCCAGCGAGGCGAAACCCTGGATCGCGACCAGCGAGCTACCGGACAGCGTCACGAACCCGACGATCGCAGCGGTGCCGCCGATGACGGCCATGGCACCGGTGCCCATGCCGATCTGGGCGATCAGCCGCAACGTCTCCTTGCGGTAGTAGCGCAGCGCGTGCGGGGTCTGCCCGACGGCGACAGCCCCGAACCAGGCCATCTGACCGATGTCGTCGATCGCACGGACGACAGCCCCGCCATAGCGGTTGACGTTCTCTACCGTCCGGGGAAAGCGGGCGCGCAATACGGCAGCGTTCGACATGTCAGTGCCCCGTTCCGAACCGCACGCCGATGGTGGTCAGAATGACGTTGACCGCATACAGCGCGACCACGCACAAGACGACGGTCTCGTTGACGGCGGTTCCGAGACCCTTGGAGCCACCGCGCACGGTCAGTCCGCGGAAGCAGCCGACCAGCCCGGCGATGAGGCCGAATATCGCCGCCTTGATGGTTGCGATGATCACCTCGGGCAGGCCGGTGATGGTGGTCAGAGTCGCAAGATATGCGCCGCCCGAGACGTTTTGCAGGTAAACCCCGAAGAGGTATCCGCCCACCAGACCGACGGTGATCACCAGCCCGTTGAGCAGGGTGGCGACCAGGGTCGCGGCGACCACCCGGGGAACCACCAGGCGGTGGATGGGGTCGATGCCGAGCACCTCCATCGCGTCGATCTCCTCGCGTATGGTGCGGGCACCCAGGTCCGCGCAGATCGCCGTCGACCCGGCACCGGCCACCACCAGCACCGTGGTCAAGGGGCCCAATTGGGTGACCGCACCGATGGCCGCGCCGGCGCCGGACAGGTCAGCGGCACCGAATTGGGCCAGCAAGACGTTGAGGGTGAAGATGAGCAGCACGGTCAGCGGGATCGAGACCATGATGGTCGGCAGGAAAGCCACCCTCATGATGAACCAGCACTGCAGGATGAACTCGCGCCACTGAAAAGGCCAGCGGAACAACGCCCTTCCGGTCAGCACGCACATCCGGAAAAAGCCACCGATGAGGGTCAGCGGCGTCTGCAGTTGGTCGCGCAAATAGCCGACCAAGTAGGGTCCCCGTCGACTCGTGGACGTCGAAGTCACCGCTCCCCCCTCGCACCCGCATCGCAGCCCTCACGGCGCTGCGGCGGATCATTTCGTACGCGCCCCCTCGCCGCCACGCGGCCGGGGGTTCCCCCACCCCGCCCCGACCCTACGTGTGTGATCATCGGCTCCCTACTCGCAGGTAGTAACGGCGACCACAGGAATCTACCCGATGGCCCGGTACGTGTGAACCGCATCTGCACAATTAACCCTTCGTCAACAGCCGGCAAACGTTACAGCTTCCGTCAGCCCCCCTCGCTGGTGGTTGAATCCATTGACTCAGAGCGCTTTTCGACGATGCTTACCGAGGCGTACCGGATCCGCAGCTCAGTCTTGAGGACCTTTCCGGCGGGGTTTCGGGGCAGCGCATCGACGATCTCGAGCGCCTTGGGGTGCTTGTAGCGCGCCAGCCGCTCGGCCAGGAACTCGGCCAGATGATCGAGCCGCAGGTCCTCGTCGGTGACCGCCGCGACCGCGACGGGCACCTCGCCCCACTTCTCGTGGGCGCGGCCGATGACGGCGACTTCGACGATGGCGGGGTGGCCGGCGAGGACGTTCTCGACCTCGGCGCAGTAGATATTCTCGCCGCCGGAGATGATCATGTCCTTCTTGCGATCCACCACCCAGACGTAGCCCTCCTCGTCCATCCGCACGAGGTCCCCGGAATGGAACCAGCCGCCCGCGAAGGCCTCCGCGGTGGCCTCCGGGTTGTTCCAGTAGCCGCTCATCAAAGTGGGTGCACGGTAGACGATTTCGCCGATCTCGCCGACGGGTACGTCGTTCATGTTCTCGTCGACCACGCGGGCGGCCACCGTCGGGATCACCTTGCCGACGGATCCGCGCTTACGAATCGCGTCCTCGCCGAGCAGCATGCAGGTGACCGGCGACATTTCGGTCTGACCGAACGCGGCCAGTATCTGGGTTCCGGGAAAGGTTGCCGACATCTCCCGCAGCAGCGCATCCGGCGCCGGCGCGGCCCCCCACGACATCACCCGCAACTTCAGGTCGCGCGGCCGTGCCCGCTGCTCGGCGCAAACCGCCTGCCACTGCGCGGGAACCAAGAAGATCCCGGTGACCTTCTCCGCGGCCAACACGTCGAGCAACTGGGCCGGGTCGAACGCGCCGAGCGGGTAGATCACCGTGGGCGTGCCAAGCATCATGCCGATGAGCATGTTGCCGATTCCGGCGATGTGGAAAAACGGGACACCGACGAATCCGACGTCGCTGTTGATGTCGGCGCCGTTGGTGTAGAGCCCGGTCATCGTCTGCCCGGTCAAGTTGGTGTGGGTCAGCACGGCGCCCTTCGGCCGGCCCGTGGTGCCCGAGGTGTACATGATCAGCGCGGGCGAGTCGTTGGGGATGTCGGGGATGTCAGGGATGTCCGTGGGCTGGTGCGACTCGCCGGGCTCGTCGATCAGGTCTTCGTAGCCGAGCACGCTGTCGTCGGTCGAACCACCGGCCACGACGATCGTCTCCAGCAGCGGCTGGATCTCACGGACACCGCTGGCCACCGGGGCCAGCACCGGCTCGGTGATCACCAGGCGCGCTCCGCAGTCCTCGACCAGGAAGGCGATTTCGGCCGCCGTGAGCCGGAAGTTCAGCGGGACCGCGATCGCCCCGAGCATGTTGACGGCCAGCACCGACTCGACGAATTCCGTCCGGTTGAGCATCAGGACCATCACCCGGTCGCCGAAGCCGACCCCCCGACGGCTCAGCGCGTCGGCCAGCGCCGCGACCCGGCGCTGCAGCCCGGCCCACGTCACCGTGTTGCCCAGGTACCTCAGCGCCGTCGCGTCCGGCTGCATCAGCGCGTGCCGCTCCAACTGGTTGACCCAGTTCTGCCGCCGGGCCCGGTATAGCTGGTCTTGGGCTAGTTTCCCGCCCCGTGCAGCCTGCGTCGGGTGGCCGGCCGATTGCGCGGTCAACGCAACACCTCCCCTTCACTCACGCACCGCTTGTGACAGGTTGATATTTGATAAAACATGGTGTTGTGTGGGTCACACTATGGCTTTAACGGCCCCCTGACAAGCCCCGCCAAGCCCCCGAAAGCCCTGGCAGCCGACGTGAACGCACCGATATCTACGCAGCCGAGGAGCCGTCGGCCACTGCGCCGGGCGCAGCTGTCCGACGTGGTGGCGGGTCACCTGCGGGCGGCGATCATGTCGGGAACGCTGCGTCCGGGGACGTTCGTCCGGCTCGACGAGACCGCGGCCGAACTCGGGGTGAGCATCACGCCGGTGCGTGAGGCCCTGCTGAAGCTGCGCGGGGAGGGCATGGTGCAGCTGGAGCCGCACCGCGGTCACGTCGTGCTGCCGCTGACCCGGCAGGACATCCAGGACATCTTCTGGCTGCAGGCAACCATCGCCAGGGAACTGGCGGCCGCGGCCACCGACCGCATCACCGACGCCCAGATCGACGAGCTCGAGCGCATCAACGACGCCCTCGCGGCGGCGGTCGGGTCCAGCGATCCCGAGACCATCGCCGGCTTGGAGTTCGCCTTTCATCGCGTCTTCAATTACGCCAGCGGCCGGATCAAACTGGCCTGGTTCCTGCTCAACGCGGCGCGTTACATGCCCGTACTGGTGTACGCCGGCGACCCGAACTGGGGCGCGGCCGCGGTCGACAACCACCGGCACTTGATCGCCGCGCTGCGCCACCGGGACGCCGGCGCCGTGATCGAACACACCGTCTGGCAATTCACCGACGCGGCCAACCGGCTGACCGAGATGCGCGACCGCATGGGAATCTTCGACTAGCGGCGATCGCGAGCGCGGCGAAGCCGGGCGAAGCGGGTCGCCGCCATCTCGACTGAACCCGAGGCGATCCTAGTTGGCGGAGAGGTGCTCGGCGCGCTGCTTCAGGTTCTCGGCGAGGTGGTCGAGGACGTTGTTGAGGAGTTGCTTCACCATCGGCGCGGGTATCGGCATGGCGGTCTCGACGTCCATGTCCACCGTCAGCAGGCTCGACGCGCCCGTCTCCACCACGCTGAACAATTGCTCCTGCTTCGAGAAGAGGTCGCCTTGCTGCAGGACGGTTTGGATCTGATATTCCCCCGGGTAGTAGACGGCCTGGATGAAAGTGCTCTGCATGCCCTGAACGTCGGTGTCGAGCCGCAGTTGGCTAGGGCGCCCGTCGTCGTAGCGAGCGAGTACCCAAAGGCCTCGGATCCCCTCGTTCCACTGCGGATAGGCCTCGAAGTCGCCGACGATGGCCATGATCGACTCGGCGTTTGCGCTGACCACGACGGTCTTGCTCAGAACTGGCATGGGCGAAGCATAACGGGCGGCGGTTGAAGCGAAAGAAGCGGCGCTAGGCGCGATCTCGCGCTCATACATCCACGCGCGCGCTCGACAGCAGCGCGCGGATGGCGTCGGGAACGGGGACCGGCTTGCGGTTGCTCCGGTCGACGTACACGTGCACCCAGTGCCCAAGCGCGGTGATCGGTTGCGCGCGGTCTTCCTGCGGCCGGAACACCCCGAGCCGGTACGTGACACTGCTGCGACCCAGGCGAGTCACCGCCACGCCGATAACGAGGCTCTCCGGGAAGTGGAGTTCGGAGAAGTAGCGGCAGCCGGACTCGGCGACGATCCCCAGCGCGGGCGTGGTGATCGGGTCGAGGCCGGTGCTCGTGTTGATCCACGCGTTGATCGCGGTGTCGAACAATTGGTAGTACACCGCGTTGTTGAGGTGGCCGAACATGTCATTGTCCGCCCACCGGGTTCCCACCGGCCACAGCACCGGGAAGTCGCTGCTAGTGAGGTTGTCCGGTGCGGGCGGGACCGAGGGAATCGGTGAGTCCGAAGCCATGGTTGTATTCCAACATGATTCGCATCCGGGGGGCCGTGCTGGACCGAATCGGCGCCGCCCGTCCCTACGCCGGATCGCGGCCGATCAGCATCGTCGATCTCGATCTGGATCCGCCCGGCAGCGGTGAGGTGATGGTCCGCATCGAGGCCGCCGGCGTGTGCCACTCGGACTTGTCGGTGGTGGACGGCAACAGGGTGCGACCGGTGCCGATGCTGCTCGGTCACGAGGCGGCCGGGATCGTCGAGCAAGTGGGCGAGGGTGTCAAAGACCTCGCCGTGGGCCGGCGGGTGGTGCTGGTGTTCTTGCCGCGGTGCGGCCATTGCGCGGCGTGCGCGACCGGGGGGCTCACCCCCTGTGAGCCGGGGAGCGCCGCGAATGCCGCCGGGACACTGCTGGGCGGCGATATCCGGCTGGACCGTGCGGGTCACCCGGTGCACCACCACCTCGGCGTCTCGGGCTTCGCGACGCGCGCGGTGGTCAACCGGGCCAGTGCGGTTCCGGTGCCCGATCACGTGCCACCGGAAGTCGCCGCGCTGCTGGGCTGCGCGGTGTTGACCGGCGGTGGCGCCGTGCTCAACGTCGGCAATCCACATCCGGGCCAGACGGTCGCCGTCGTCGGGCTTGGCGGCGTCGGCATGGCGGCGGTGCTCACCGCCCTCACCTTTGACGACGTTCGCGTCATCGCCGTCGACCAGTTGCCCGACAAGCTGGCGGCCGCCCGTCGCCTGGGGGCGCACGAGACGTACACGCCGGAGCAGGCCGCAGAAGCCGGCGTGAAGGCCGCCGTGGTCGTTGAGGCCGTCGGCCATCCCGCCGCAGTGGAAACCGCGATCGCACTGACCGCACCCGGCGGCCGCACTATCACGGTCGGCCTACCGCCACCGGATGCCCGAATCAGCTTGTCGCCGTTGGGCTTAGTCGCCGAAGGCCGGTCGCTGATCGGCAGCTATCTGGGTTCGGCGGTGCCCAGTCGCGACATCCCCCGGTTCGTCGAGCTGTGGCAGGAGGGTCGGCTCCCGGTGGAGTCGCTGGTGTCGTCGACGATCCGGTTGGACGACATCAACGAGGCGATGGACCGCCTGGCCGACGGCCGCGCCGTGCGCCAGCTCATCAGGTTCGACTGACTACCTCGGGTGCAGGGGCGCGACCGGTTCCACCGGTGTGTCCGGGAGCCGGTGACCGTCGATGTAGTCCCACCGGATTTGGTAGCCGAGCCCGGGCGCCGACGGTAGCTCGACGAATCCGTCCGGGCTCAGGGGGTCACAGGGCGCCTCGAGATACGGCGGGGTGGTGTCGTACCGAGCCCCGGGACCGAGCAGGCCGCGCTCGTAGTATTCGCACACGTCTTCGCTTGTGGCGCCGAGGATTTGCATGTTTCCGAAGCCGCTCATGTGTATCTCGCAGCGCATTCCGAACGCCTCGCACATCCCGGCCATTTTCATCACGCCGGTGATTCCTCCGCGCAGGACGTCGATGCGGCTGATGTCGGATGCGTTGCGCCGGATCCAGTCGGCACGGGTGTAGATGCCACCCTCCGCGATCTCGGGCGAGCAGATCGGGATGTCGAGTTCACGCGCGAGTCTGACGTACGAATCCACTTGGTACTCCGGCATGGGGTGCTCATACCAGTAGAAGCCCAGCCGTTCGAGCTCGCGGCCGACCCGCAGTGCGTCCGCGTAGGTGTGGTAGGTGCCCCACGGGTCGAACATCAGCACCATGTCGTCACCGACCGCTGCCCGCACCTTCCGGCACACCTCGATGTCCCAGTCCACGTACGACGGACGGGGCAACGCGGGTTGCCGTGTCGCGGGATTCCAGTAGTGGTACGGGTGAATCTTGTAGGCGCGGTAGCCCTGTCGCTTGCAGTCGGCGGCGTGAGCGGCATATTCGTCGGGTGATCCGAGGTTGTTGAAGCTGCTCGCGTAGGCCTTGATCCGCTCACGGGCGCCGCCCAGGAGCTTGTACGCCGGCAATCCGGTCACCCGACCCGCCAGATCCCACAGGGCCAGATCGACGACGCTGCAGACGTTTTCCGGAAGCTTCGCGGCCCACAGTTGCCGCCAGATCTCCGCCCGGTCGAATGGATCCTGGCCGGAAAGCAGCGGGCTGAGGAACTGGCCGATCAGCGCCTGGTCGCCGGGCAGCAGGCCGTCCTGGTCCCCGTGGAAATGGCCACCGAAGTAGTAGCCCTCGGCGCCCTCGTCGGTGCGGACCTTGGTCACGGTCTGCACTACCCGGTAGTCGGTCATCAACTGGCCGAAAGAGATTCGATCGACGAACGTCTCGAAGGGTACGACCTGCACGCCGGTGATCTTCATGGCAGCACATTCTGCCGCTGGCTCGGGCGCTCAGGGTAGAGGCGAAGGTCCCACCGGCGGCCCGGCACCGATGATGCCGATCTTCATCGAATCTGCAGGCATTGCCCACCATCGATGACCAGTTCCGAACCGGTGATGAACGACGCCTCCTCGGAGACGAGAAACGCCACGGCGTCGGCGACTTCGCCCGGTTGGCCGATCCGCCCGAACGCCGACGACGCGGCGAGCCGCAACTGGGTGGCGTCATCGAGCATCGGTGTCGCGATCGGTCCGGGGAACACCGCATTGACCCGGATGCCGAACGGGGCCAGTTCGGCGGCGGCGCTCTGGGTCAATCCCCGAAGCGCCCACTTCGACGACCCGTAGGCGGAGTGGTGCGGGAAGGGGCGAATCGCTCCCGTGCTGCACGTGTTGACGATGGCCGCATTCGTTGCCGCGCGCAGCTGTTCGAGAGTCGCCTGGATCCCCAGGAAGGCGCCCAAACAGTTGACGCGCCAAGATTTTTCGAACTCCTCGGCCGTCTCGTCGGCAAGCGACGCGCGGTGCAGCACGCCGGCGTTGTTGACCAGCGTGCTCAACGACCCGAAACGCTGGACGACCCGCTCGACGGCGGCACCCCATTGCGCCTCGGAGATAACGTCAAGGCTTATCGCGACCACTTCGTCGTCGCCGAGTTCCTCGATCGCCGCGGCCAGTTCGTCGGCGCGCCGGTCGCACGCCGCTACCGAGAATCCCCGCTCGCGAAGCCTTTTGGTGATTGCCCAGCCCTGCCCGCGGGCCGCGCCGGTCACGAGTGCGACACGGTGGTTCATGTTGACGGCCCCTCGGGGCTGTCGGACAGACCGTGGCTGGTGACAAATTGGCAGCGCCGCCGCACGAAGCGCCAACGCCCGCCATCGCGCACCAGTTCGTCGTCGTACAAGGCGGGACGCAGGTTCAGGTCAACGGCCCTGACGAACAGCACCTGCGATCGCGCGGTCGCGGCATCCCCGCGGACGTCGACGCGCGAAACCCCGGTGAGATGCAGCCCTCGGGGCGCATCCCGAAACATCTGGCCGATACCGTCATGCCCCGCAAAAGACCGCCCGTAGACCAGGAATTCCCCGTCTCGGGTGAACAGCTGCACACACGCGTCGATGTCACCCGCGTCGAGGTCGAGCGCGTAGGCGGCGATCAGTGCTCGGATCGCGACGTGATCGTCGGTCATTGCTCGGTCGCCTCACGCAGATGCTCCGCCGCGCCGCGCCGCAGGGCCTGCGACTCGGACGCCAGGGTGATCATCTGAAAACCCAGCCGCGCCATCGCACGACCGGTCTTACCGTCTCCGGCGTGAATGCCGGTGACCAGCCCGGCGTCGGCGGCCGCCCGATGGCTGCGCACGACCGCGTCGAGGACCGCCGGATGTCGAGTTGCGCCAACCACTTCGGCTCCCACCGAGATGGCCAGGTCGGCCGGCCCGATGTAGATACCGGTCAGGCCGTCGACGGCGCAGATCGAATCGAGGTCGGACAACGCGGCCGCCGTCTCGATCATCGCGAAGACGCTGACCCGGGATTCCAGCGATGCGGGGTCGTGCCCCAGGCCGGCGCGCAGCGGTCCGAAGCTGCGGATGCCTGCCGGCGGGTAGCGGGTCGCCGCGACCGCCGCGGCGGCCTCGTCGGCCGATTCGACCATGGCGATGACCACGGCGTCGGCGCCGGCGTCCAACACCCGGCCGATCGGCGCCGCGTCGGCATTGGGCAAGCGCACCACCGTACCGATCGGCACGTGTTCGATTCGCCGCAGGATTCCGGCGATGTCGGCGTCGTCGAGGTAGCCGTGCTGCGCGTCGAAACCCACGTAGCCGTAACCGGCCCGGGCGAATTCCTCCGGCCCGAGCAGCGTGGGGCCGGTGATCCAGCCACCCCATACCGGGGCCGACTTGTTCAGTGCCCGTTGCAGGTTGCTCTCCGAGGTGGTCATTGCGCGATCGCGATCTTGATGCGTTCCGGGACGGGCCGACAGGCCAGGTCGAACGCGGCCTGCACCTCGTCGACGCCGAACGTGTGCGTGAGATACATGTCGATCAGCCCGGGATGTTCCGCGGCGAATTTTCCGGCCAGTTCCAGGACCCGCCGCCGATCGAGCGTCACACCGGACTTCAGCGTCAGGTTGTTGCGCAGCATAGTGCGCATGCTGATGGGGTAGGCGTCGTCGTCGGCGACGCCGAAATAGAAGACGGTGCCCCCGGGGGCGGCGGCCTCGATGGCGTGGCCCAGCGTGGCCACCTGATGCCCCACGGCCTCGATGACGACGTCGGCGCGGTCGCCGGCCGCCATCCGGCTCACCCATCGATCGCTGGTTGCGCGTACCGCGTCGTCGATTCCGAAAGCCGTTGCGACGTCGCGGCGGTCGACGGGATCGACCCCGGTGACGCGGCGGGCGCCGGCGGCTTTGGCGACGTAGGAGAACAGCAGCCCGATCGAGCCCTGGCCGATGATCGCGACGTGCCGGCCGGCCACGTCGGGCAACTGCTCGCAGGCATACAGAACGCAGGCCAACGGTTGCAGACCGACCGCGTGGGCCGGGGTCAGCCTCGGGTCGTAGGGGGCTAGGCCGTCGCCGTCGCTGACCACGCGCTCCATCATGCCGTCGAAGCCGGAGGCCCAGCCGACCACGCGGTCGCCGGGGCGGTGGTCGGGGTGCCGGCTGGCGATCACCTCGCCCGCCACTTCGTGGATCGGGAACCCTTCTTTTTCGGCCGCGCACGGTCCGTCGTCCCCGGGAAGCCGGCCCCGGGCACCGCGGAAGGCCGGCAGGTCGCTGCCGCAGATGCCAGCGGCCAGGAACCGCAGCAGCACCTGACCGTCGGACAGGCACTCGGGTGTCTTGTCGGGAATGGACGTCTGCTCGAAGAGATACGGCGCGACGATCCGGTAGGACCACACGTCACACCTCCACCGGGATCTTGTTCCAACCCCACTGGAAGCTGGACGGCAGCCGGGTGGCGGCCCCGCTCACGATCGCGTAGTCGGGCACCCGGCGAAGCCATTCCTGCACCAGCACGGCGACTTCCAGTCTGGCCAGGTGGTAGCCGATGCAGAAGTGCTGGCCGCGCCCGAACGCCAGCGAGCGCTTTATTGGCCGGTTCCAGACGAACTCGTCGGGCTCGGGGTACTCCCGCTCGTCGCGGTTGGCCGAGGCCAGCAGCGTGATGATGCGCTGGCCGGGGCGGATCGTCTGGTCGTGAATCGTGAAGGGCTTGCGGGCCGTTCGGGCGAACCATTGCGCCGGAGCGCAGAACCGGATCATCTCCTCCCGGGCGATCGGCACGGTGTGCTCGGGATCGGCGCGCACCGCGGCCAACTGGTCGGGCCGCTGACTGAGCTCCCACAGCCCGTGGGCGACGATCTTGGGCACCGTTTCGGTGCCACCGATGAAGATGCACAGCATCTGGGTGGCGACCTCGAGGTCGTCGAGGGCGCTCCCGTCCGGCAGGCGGTAGCCGAGCAGGCCGTCGACGACTGGTAACGGGTCGCCTGACGGGGCGGCCCTGCGGCGCTCGACCACCGGCGTGAGGAATTCAAGGTAGTTGGGCCGAGCTTGCGCGGTATCGACGCCCTCGCCCGGCTCGGAGAGGCTGCCGGCATTGACGGCGGCCAACACTTGTGGTGCGAGATCGGTTGAGATTCCGAGCAATCCGCACACCATCGACGCCGCAACGATGCCGCCGTAGTCCTGGGTCAGGTCGAACGAGCCGCGCGGCAGCAATTCGTCGAGCCGCTCGTTGGCCAGGGTGCGGATCCTGGCCTCCAGCCCGGCGACCGCTTTGGGCCGCAACGGCTGTGAGTGGGCGCTGCGGATCTGGTTGTAAAGGTCGGCGTCGAACACCGCATGGAACGGCAAGGGATGCAACGGTGGGTCGTCGACCGGTCCGGTGTTGTGGTGGGCCAGGACCGACGCCGGGGGCAACGTTCCCTCCGACGCGACGAAAGTGCCGTCGTCGACTTGCAATACGCGCCAGATGTCGTCGAAGCGGGACAGCGCGAAGGTATCCCACCGCGGCATGTAGTAAAGCGGATGGTGGTCGCGCAGGGTCCGGTAGTAGGGCAACGGGTTTGCCATCACGTCGGCGTCGAAGGGGTCGTAGGCGAAGTCCACCTGCCCGCGCTGCGTGCTCATTGCAGTGGCGATGGCGGTAGGGCCTGCAGGATCGAGTCTTCCCATCCGTCACGCAACGCCGGCGCCACGCTCATCCAGGTGACGATTTCGGCCGGCGGGCTCTCCTTCCACGATGGGTAGTGATTGGCGAAGCACTCCCAGCCGCCGTCCAGCGCCCAGTAGTGGATGACCTCGTTGTAGCGGAATGTGGTGATGAACGAACCGAGCCAGCGCTTACCGGTGCGCTCCGACCACGGGACGTAGAGCCGCCCCAACTCGCGGATGTAGTCGTCTTGGCGCCCCGGCTTCGTCTGCATGATCTCCTGAATCACCAGGGGTGCCGCGAAATTCGCTTCCTGCAGCTGGGCCAGCGTTTTGTTGCTGGAGCCGGCGTACATGATTCGTCCCTCACCGGAGGCGCCGATGTCGGCAAGGAACGCCGACCATTTCGCGGCCGCCTCGTGATGGCTGCCGCCACGCGCCTGGGCGGCCCCGATCCGGGCGTAGTCGGCGAACCCGTCGATCTCCCAGATAATGGTCACTTGCGGCCAGTGACCGTTGTAGGCCGTGCATTCCCAGATGGCGAACAGCCGGGCCCCGAGCTCGCCCATCATCGGCTGGTAGGTGTCGGTGAAAACCTCGGTGAAGCGGTCACTTCGCGCGGAACCCAGCGAGATCGTCTCGTGCAGATAGAGCAACGTGTGGCGGTAGTACTTCTTCATCGGCCGATCCGCGAATGGGCATCACACAGCAGCGTCTCGGTAGCATCGACTGTGGCGTCGGGAATCCCGGCCGCTGCGAGCGCGTAGCCCTTGAACCTGCACGCCGCCGCACTGAGCAGATGCTGCGCTTCGGCCGTTGCGCGATTGACTCCGAGCGGCCAGCCGTCACCCCACAGGGCGACCTCGGTCAGCCGGTCGTCAAGGCAGGTGAGCACCCGCTGGCGGACCCGCGCATCGGCAATGAATGCCTCAGCGCTCACGGCCAGGCTCTGGCTAGCCGCGGCCGTCCCGCCGAAGCCGGACTGCAGATCCGACACCCCCACGCCGAGGATCCGCAGCGGCCGGGTGTCACCGCCGTGCGGGAGCAGCGCGGTCACCTCCCACCCGGCCATCACCCGGTCGTACAACCAACCGCCGGCCGATTGCACGACGTCGACGGCGCTGGCGGCTACGACCTGCAGTCGATAGCGCAGGCATTCGCCGTCGGTGCGGGTCGGACGCGCAGGGGTGACCCGGTTGCTTGCGCGGACGTCGAACGTTGGAGCGACCATCGATCCATTCCTCACCGCCACCCGCCAACAATGCGTTGGCGCGTCTCAGGGCGTGCCATGGGCTTTGTCTTGGACTTGTCAGGGCTGGGGCCGCCTCACGCAGCGGGTGAGGCGACTCATCGGACAGCGTGACACTTTCGTGGAAACTTGTAAAGCTCTGACCGAGCGGTCACGATTCGCGGCGCGCCTCCAGTTCGGCGAGAACGTCGTCGGTGTGCTGCCCGAGTTGCGGTGCCGCAGAACGCGGCGCCCAGGGCGTGCCATGGAAATCCGCCGGTGTGGCCACCATTGCAATGCCGGATGCTCCGTCGGGAACGTCCACGATGCCGCCCGCCGCGTGGAACTGCTCGTCGGCTACGACGTCCTCGAGCGAGTTGACCGGTGACCAGAAGAAGTCCGGTTCGCCGGCGAAGACGTCCGCCCATTCGTCAAGCGGGCGGGTCGCGAAGATTTCGTCCAACTCCGCGATGAGCTGCACAGCGTTGGCGGCGCGTGCGCGTGCGGTGTCGAAGCGGGGATCGGTCAACCACTCCTCGCGGCCCACGGCGCGACACAACGCCGGCCAGTGCCGATCGGCCTCGAGCCCGACGATCCAGAACCGCCGCCCGTCGCCGGCGGTGTAGTTGTTCATGCACGGGTTGCCCATCGATTCGCGTTGGCCGACCGCGATCGGCTGGCCGGTCAGCAGATAGGTGTTGAGGTCGAAGCTCACGGTGTAGGCGCCCTGGCGGTACAGCGACGTGGTCACCAGCTGGCCGGTGCCGGTGCGTTGGCGCGCGACCAGCGCGGCACAGATGGCGGCGGCCAGGCTCATGCCCGCCGAATGGTCGCCCATGCCGCCGCGCTGGAACGGCGGCGTGTCGCCGGGCCGGGTGAGCAGGTGCGCCACTCCGGCGCGAGACCAGAACGCCGCAACGTCGTAGGCGGCCCGATCGGCATCGGGACCGGTCTCGCCGTACCCGGTGATCAGCCCGTAGACCAGGCGAGGCATGCGCTTTGACACCGACTCGAAGTCCAGCCCGAGACGTTGCAAGGCGCCCGGACGCACATTGGTTACGAAAACGTCCGCGTCGGCGAGTAATTGGAACGCGATGTCGCGGCCCGCTTCCTCGGCGAGATTCAGGACGATGCTGCGCTTGGAACGGTTGTCCATTTCGAACGGCGGGTTGACGCCCAGGTCGCATCCCAGCATCCGGCCGAACATGCGTCCCGGGTCACCCGACGGCGGCTCGATCTTGATGACGTCGGCGCCCCAGTCGGCCATGATGCCGCCCGCGGCCGGCCCGGCCACCCACACGCCCAGCTCCACGACTTTGATGCCTTCCAGCGGTCCCGTCATGACTGGAACCCTAAATCAGCCGCACTAGAAGGGTGGGTCGTCGGGCAGGGGGTCGGGTGGCGGATTCTCGGGCCTCCAATCCGCGGGCAGCTCCTCCGGTTCGCGGGGATCGTTTACCCAGCGGCAGAACGGGCTGGTGCTCGGAGCGCCTTTGAACGCAAAGAGCATGTCGCGCATGTGGTTTCGGAATTTACGGGCGGCGATCTCTCGCTCTCGGGCTTCTTCCAGCCAGCGCCGGGCTTCGTTCACAGGCCGCTGCTCGCGGTTGTACTTGCGCGCACGGGCAACGCGACTGGCTCGCTGCTGGGATCTGGTTCGCTTGTTCGGGACAGGTCGGGCGCATGCAGGCCTGCCCGCCAGCGGGAACAGGTCAGCACCCACCGGTGCTGTCCGGTAAGTCCGCCCAGTCGGCGAGGTCCACTCGACTGTGCCATCGGCCAGCTGACTGTCGCGCCACCCGCCGAAGGTCTTGAGCCGATGATGTTGTCGGCAAAGATATTTGAGGTTCTCATAAACCGTGAGTCCGCCCGCCGCCGGATCTTGATGGTTGAACGGAACCGTGTGGTCCAAATCGCAGATGGCGGCCGGGCGGCTACACCCAGGGAAACGGCACGTCATATCGCGGCAGCGGACGGCGCGCTCGAGCGACGCAGTTGGTTGGTAACGCATGGCATCCGCGGGGCAAGTGAACGGATCGATGACATGTTGCGCCGCGGTGGCTACCAACTCGCGGATTTCCCGGGCGTCGATCAGCCCGTATCCCTCCAGATAGCCAGGCGCAGAGCCCTCACCGCGCACGGTCCGGTCGGTGGCCACCACATTGATCACCACCCGAACCCCGCCCGCAGCGCTCCCATTCTCTTCGTCGCCGCTTCTATTGGGGCAACCAGGTTGTCCGCAGGCACAAGCGAGGCAGCGCCCCTCGCTCAGGGCGGCCAAGGCGTCGGCGCGGCGCTGATCGAGCGTCCTCGGATCGGCCGAGCACACCTGCTTGGCGAGCTGAGAAAGCCTGCAGTCGAACGCCTTTGCCGCTGCGGCGGCCACCGAGCCGTAGATCTCGGCCATTCCGTTGTCCTGGGCGTTGATCCCGATATACCGGTGCTTTCCGGCGGCTTCTCGGCGTTCACGGGCGGCGTCGGGATCGGCGGAGCGCACCGCAGCGTCCACGGCGTTGACGATCCGCTGCTTCGACCAGCCCTGCCAGTTTCCGATACGACCGGCCAAGGACTGGTCAAGCTTGGCGATCAGCCGCTCGTCGGTAACCAGGTCGGTACGGCTGATGATCAATCGCACCGTGCGCCAGTCCGTCTTCCCCTCAGCGAGCAGCGCCGCCATGTTCGGCAGCCTGGTGTCCAGCGCTTCCGCATACGAGACGACATAGCTGGCCGCCGCCGGGGGCAGGTTCATCGCCGCGGCCACTTCCGCAGCGGTCTGCTCGAACCCGTCGATCTCCGCGTACCCCGGGCGGCGCTCGGACCTCTCAGCGGCGGCGACTCGACGTCTCAGCAATGCCGCCACCGCCGCCAACCGGCGCGCCACCAGGACCGATTCCTGCCGGTGCGTGGACTCGACCATCGCCACCAGCGCGGCCGGATCGAGCCCCTGCAGTTCTTCGAACATAGTTTCGATTATGCCAGCGGTGTACGACATCGATCGGCATGAATCGGCCGCTTGTGGATAACCAGTGGCGCGGTCTGGAAGGGTTGACACCATGACTCTGGTAGCCGGACGTGGTCCGCTCAGCGGCGATCCGGCCGGCCGGTTCTCGCCTCCGATACCCGCCGGCCTCGACATTGGGGTCTACATCGAACCGCACCCGCGGCGCGTCCAGGCCATAAAGGACGGCCGCCTGGTAATCGACACCGAACGGGCGCTGATGGTGCATCGGCGCAGCCACCCACTCAGCTATGTCTTCCCCATCGACGAGGTCGGGGATCTACCGGCCGAGCCCGAATCGGAGGCGCCGGGCTTCGTCCGCGTGCCCTGGGATGCGGTCGACACCTGGCTGGAGGAAGGGCGGGAACTCGTCTACTACCCGCCGAACCCGTACCACCGCGTCGACTGCCGCCCGACGCAACGCCACCTCCGTGTCTCGGTCAATGGCACCACCCTGGTGGATACGCACGACACGGTGATCCTTTTCGAAACGGCGCTCGAGCCCCGGCTCTACGTGGACCCCGCACACGTGCGCACCGATCTGCTGCGGCACTCCGAGACGTCGAGCTACTGCAACTACAAGGGGTTCGCGACCTATTGGTCCGCCGCCGTCGGCGACCCCCCTGGTAGCCGGGTCGTCGACGACGTCGCCTGGAGCTACGAGGATCCGCCCCCGGAAAGCCTTCCGATCAAAGGGTTCCTGAGTTTCGACGCGGCCCGCGCCGACGTCGTCGCCGAGCTGCCGCTCACCCGTAGCTAGTGTCGTGCGTCATTAATTCAAGACCAGCTCGTCTGTCCCGACCTGGCTTCATCGAGATTGACGTTGGTGCGAAGAAGTGCGAGTGAACAGCACGCTAGCGTGGATCTCGCTTACCGAAACACCCGATTCGCTGCCAACAAGCGCGCCGTACACTGTCGACGAATTAACGACGCACAACACCAGGGCGACCCAGCCCGAGCTCGTGCTGGGCGATCATGTTGCGAAAGACTTCCAAGGTGCCGCCGTAGATCCCGGTCGGGACCGCCAGCCGGAAAAGGTATTCCGTGGCCCCGCCGTCGGCCGAACCGGGAGTCTCGGTCGGCAACGCCGACGCGGTGCCCAGAATGTCCATCAAATCGGGCGAGATGTCGCGCATCGTCTGCGCCAGCGCGACGCGACCGAACATGCCGGGAGTGGACAGCGCCGCCTCCATCCGCGCGAAGCTGCGTCCGAGTCGGTACTTCACCGACTCGTCGTCGAGTCGACGCTCAGCGAAGACTGCCGCGGCGACCGTGTCCACCACCTCCGCCATCAACACGCCGTGGCCCGACATCGTCGAGATACTCTGTAAGCCATGGTCTTCCGGATCAACGATGCCGTGCTCGGCATCGAGCGCGAACCGCATCACCGTCCAGCCGCCGTTGACCTCACCGACCCGGTACAGGTCGTCGACGCGCACGTCGCTGTAGTAGACGATGTTGGTGCGGTCGCCGTCCACGGTGCGGATCCCCTGGATCTCGACGCCGGGTGAGTCGAGCGGCACCAGGAACATCGTCAGGTTCTTGTGTTTCGGCCTTTGCGGGTCGGTGTTGGTGAGCAGGAAAACGTACTTGGCGTTCTGCGCGTTTGACGTGAACATCTTGGAGCCGTTGATGATCCACGCATCACCGTCGCGCACCGCCCGGGTCTTGCAGGTGGCTACATCGGAGCCGCCCTCGGGTTCCGTGTAGCCCAGGCATAGCCGGATGTCGCCGGACAGCACCCCCGGCAGCACCTGGCCGGTGAGCTCCGGCGCACCGAATTGCCGGACCAGCCGTGCTACGACGGACGTGGTGCCCCAGTGGTACCACGGCGTGTGCGCCCGGGCGACCTCCAGCTCGAAGATGCGTCGGCGGACCGGGCTGAATCCGCCTTCGGACTCGAGCTTCCAGTCCCCGGCCAAATATCCCGCTGCGCCCAGCGCCAGATGCACACCCGCATCGAAGTTTTCGCCGAACTCCCGATCACGCCGGCGCACTTCGTCGGTGACGTGTTCAGTGAGGAAGGCCCGCGTGCGATCGAGGAAAGCCTGGTCCTCGGTTGAGAGAGCGACCGGTGAGAAATCCATTCAGATCACATTGATGACGAGTTTTCCGAAACGGTCGATGCATTCCAGCGCATGCGCCAGGCTATCCCCGGGCAGCCCCACCTGCACCCAGTTCACCCCAAGTGCCGCAATCTTTTCCAGACCGCCCAGGTAAGCGTCGGCGTTGAACCGGTCGTCCGCGGGGCTACCACCTTCGAAGTTGGTGAACGTGATGTCTACCGCTGACCAGTCCCTGCCCGCTTCGTCGCAACGACGCCGCAGGTCGTCGATTCCCGCGACGAGGCGGTCCTCAGATTCGATGGTCGCGGTGCCCGCCGTCTTCGCCAGCATCGCGGGCGCCGGGAACGGGCACCAACCGTCACCGTACTGGGCAACTCGCTGACGCGCCGACGTGGTGTTGCCGCCGATCCAGATCGGCGGGTGCGGCCGGCTGATCGGGCGCGGGTGGGCGGTGATGCCACGGGCGCTGAAATGCTTGCCCTCGAAGGACATGTCGTCGTTGGTCCACACCGCCCGGATCACCTGCAGCGCTTCCTCGAATAGTTCGGCGCGCTCGTCGTAGTTCACCCCGAGCGCCGCAAATTCCCGTTTGAGGTAGCCGACACCGACCGCCAGCGTGAACCGGCCACCCGAAAGCAAGTCCAGCGTCGCACCGGACTTGGCCACCACGAAGGGATTTCGATACGGCAGCACCACAATGTTGGGAATCAGGCGCAGCGTTGTCGTCCGAGCCGCCGCGAAGCCAAGGGCGACAAAGGGATCCAGCGCGTCGTGACCCCCGGCGTCCAGCCAGCGCTGTGACGGCGCGGGATGATCGGTGAAGCCGAACCCGTGAAAGCCAGCCGCCTCGGCCGCCGCTGCGACCGTTATGATGCCATTCCCCGCCACCAATTCCGGATTGTAGGGATGGGTGTGCATGGGATGGGTGATCGCGAAACGCATCGGCGTCATCCTGCCGTCAGAAACGCGAGCGCGCGTCGATCGACGTATCGCTGGTACGCAGTGGCCGGATCAGCGCTTCCTGGGCGAAGGAGGCCAGCAACTCGCCCTCCTCGGTGTGCACGGTGCCGCGCACATAAGACATCCCCGCGCCGACCTGGGTGCTCTCGTGGGTGTAGAGCAGCCAACCGTCCCAGCGCACGGGTTCGTGGAACGCGACGGAGATGCTCATCGGCGCGGTGGACACGGTGAGATGCGCCTGGCTGGTGCCGATCCCGGGGTGGGCTCGCATGGTGGTGGAAATGCCCAGATGCCCGGTGAAGTAGGCGACGAGCGCCTTGGCCAGATCATCGCGGGTCGGGATCGGGTCGTAGTGCAGCCACGCGTACAGCTCGGGCGGTCCCACCTCGTCGGGGCTGTTGACGTCGACGACGTCGACGAGTCGCAGTTCCCGCCCGATCATCGGCATCTTGGACACATTGGACTCGGCCGGCGCCGCCACATCGGGCCGCGGCAGGTGATGACGGATGACGTCGCCCGTCGGGACGTCGGCCAACACCGTCACACTGAGGCAACGCCGGCCATTCTGATGCACGGCGACGACCGCGGTGGCGGTGGACCGGCCCTCGGCCACCACGTCGAGCAAAAGCTCGACTGGCGGCCCGACGGCGACGGCACGGGAGAACACCGCGTGCGCCGACCGTACCGACTTGTCCGGGAATCGTTTGGCCACCGCGACGATGGCCTGCGCGAGCACCTGGGTGCCTTCCACCACCTGGCGTTCGTCGCCAGCGGCGATGCCGGTGTCGCCGGTGAACCGATCTTGCCCGTCGGCCCGCACGTCAAACAGATCCAGCAGGCCCTGAACTGTCCACTCAGTCTGCTCAGATTCCGTGGTCAAATCCGCTCCACCTCTCGCTCCAGCAGCTCACGGCTCAGCGTGACACTTTGAGTAGGATTTGTAAAGCTCAGCTAACCAAGGCCGGGCCCAGCGGGTCAATCAGATAACGGAACATACCGGGAGACAAAGCAATTGGGCATAGTAACCAGCACCTCGGAGACCGCCTTCACCCAGTCCGCCGAGACCGTTTACGACTTCGTCACCAATCCCGCGAACTGGCCGAAGACGTACCCGGGGAGCACGCACATCGGCAAGTTGCCTGAGCTTCCGCTGCGGGTCGGTGACACGTGGGAAGAGACCGGCCCGGACGGCAACCGAATCTTTCGATGGCAGCTGGCCATGGCCGTGCGGCCGACCCTCTTCGTATTCAACTCGGTCGGTCGCCTGGGCCACGATCGCGACGGGGACGGTGGCATGGAGGGCCGCATCACCGTGGCCTACCGGTTCACCCGGCCGGGCCAGGGCATCACGCTGTTCTCCCGCACAATGACGGTCGAGGCGTACCAGCATGCGCCACTGCCCGATCAGCTGTTCCAGCAGGTCAATCCGGCGAAGATCGACGCCTACCACGCGGCCGTCGCGCGCGAACTGGGCCACATTGACACCGACGCCCGCGGTGCGTGACACTTTTGCGGTGTTTTGTAAAGCGGAAGATTTGTCAAAGGCGTGAGCGGATGATCCCCGAACCCCTGGCCAACGGGTTCTGCTTCGGCGAGGGCCCACGCTGGTTCGAGGGACTGCTGTGGTTCTCCGACATGCTGGGTGAAGCCGTGCATACCGCGGACATGCGCGGTTCGCTGACCACCCTGCCGCTGCCCGGTCACCGCCCGGCCGGTCTGGGGTTCCGTCCCGACGGCTCACTGCTGATCGCCTCGACCGAAAGCCGGCAGGTGTTGCGCTACGACGGCGAAACCGTGGCGACCATCGCCGATCTCGCCGACCTGGCGCCGGCCAACCTCGGCGACATGGTCGTCGACGACACGGGCCGCGCCTACATCGGCTGCCAGGCCTTCTCCGGCGGCGTGATCGTCCGCGTCGATCCCGACGACAGCGCCAGTGTCGTCGCCGACGACCTCGACTTCCCCAACGGAATGGTGATCACACCGGATCGACAGTTGATCGTCGCGGAGTCGACCGGCCGGCGGCTGAGCGCCTTCACCATCGGCGGCCCCGGCGATCCAGGCGGGCTGTCGGACCGCCGGGTGTTCGCCGACGGCCTCGACGGGCCGCCCGACGGCATCGCCCTGGACGCCGAGGGCGGGGTGTGGACATCCATGACGCTGGCCCACCAGTTCGAGCGGATCACTGCGGGCGGCGCCGTGACCGACCGCATCGACATGGGCGACCGGGTCGCTATTGCGTGCACGCTCGGCGGCCCGCAGCGCCGCACGTTGTTCCTGCTGTCGAGCACCGACGCGTATCCTCAGCGCCTGGTCGGCACCCGGCTGTCGCAGTTGGACGCCGTCACGGTTGCCACCCCCGGCGCCGGCCTGCCCTGATCCGAAAGGCGCACCAGTGACGGACTCCTACTACGAACTGATCGACGCCGACGACCCGTCGGGGGAGAAGTTCACGGCGACCGACCTGGTGCGCAGCACCTGGACCGCCGCCATCCAGCACGCCGCACCGGTGTCGGCGCTGCTGGTCCGAGCCCTCGAGCGATGCGAACAACGCGACGACACTCGGCTGAGCCGGGTCGTCATCGACCTGCTCGGCCCGGTACCCGCGGAAGGCGATCTGTGGGTCCGCCCGCAACTGCAACGCAGCGGCAAACAGATCGAGCTACTCGGCGCGGAGATGCTGGCGCTCGGTCCCGATGGTCAGCCGCGGCCCGTCGCACGCGCCAGCGGCTGGCGGCTGCAACAGCTCGATACGACTTCCCTCGCGCACGCCACGGCGCCCCTGCCCGCGCCGCTGGCTCCGTTGTCCGAGGCACGCAGCCGCAACCTGGAAAAGGACTGGGACCGCAACTACGTGCACAGCCTGGACTGGCGCTGGCTGACCGAACCGCTGAACAAAGGCCCCGGGGAATCCTGGATCAAACCGACGGTCGACCTCGTCAACGGCGAGACCATGACACCGCTGGAACGGCTGTTCGCGGTGGCCGACTGCGCCAACGGCATCGGCAGCAAACTGGACATCACCAAATGGACCTTCCTCAACACCGATCTGGTGGTGCACGTCTTCCGGATTCCGGACGGTGAGTGGATCGGTATTCGCGCGGAGACCAGCTACGGGCCGGACGGCATCGGGACGACGATCGGCACGCTCTTTGACCGGCAGGGCGCAATCGGTGCCATCCAGCAGTCGGTCCTGGTGCGCCGGCGGCCCGGGTGAGCCTGACCGTGGAGCGAAGAAACGTGACTGTTCGCCAATACTTCGTAGAGTTTCCCCTATGAGCCAGCCGGCCGACACGTTAGAGACCGACGCCTCGACGCGCCAGCGGATCCTCGCGGCCACCGCCGAAGTCCTCGGCCGAAACGGCAAGACCAAGCTGAGTTTGTCCGAAGTCGCGGCCCAGGCCGGGGTTTCGCGTCCCACGCTCTACCGCTGGTTCGCGTCCAAAGAGGAGTTGCTGTCGGCGTTTACCAAATACGAGCGACAGACCTTCGAAAGTGGTCTCGTCAAAGCAACAGCGGGGCTGAAGGGGGTCGACAAGCTCGACGCCGTGTTGCGATTCATCGTGGAGTACCAGCACTCTTACTCGGGCGTGCGCATGGTCGATGTCGAACCCGAGTACACCATTGCCCAGTTCTCCCGCGTCATACCGCAAATGCGCGATGGACTGCAAAGGCACCTCTCCGGGCCCAACGCCGCGGTGAAGGCGGCGACGGTGATCCGAATTGCGATCTCGCACTACATCGTCCGAAGCGACGACGCCGACCAGTTCTTGGCGCAGCTGCGGCATGCGGTGGGAATCAAGGGCGGGTCGGACTAGGGCGTTCGTGAACGCGTGACCGAACCTCCCGGGACCCTGATCGGTCATGACCGCGTCGACACCGCGCCCAATGCCGCACGGCTGCATGGGCGACGCTCGCGCCTGGCTCACCTCATTGCTCTGAGTCTCGGCGGAATGCGGGGCTCCGACGCTCCCTGGTCCTGATGGCGGCGACCCGCTTCGCCCGGCTCCGCCGCGCTCGCGATCGCCGCTAACCGAAGAGCACCGCGGCGTTGAGATACCCGGTCGGGTCCAAGGCGGCCTTGACGGTCCGCATCGCCGCGATGTCGGCGGGCTCGCGCGACATGCCGAGGTAGTGGCGCTTGCGGCTGCCGACCCCGTGCTCGGAGCTGACGTTTCCCCCGCACTGCGCGATGAGGTCCATCACCGGCGCGTACACGGCTTGTTCCCGGTCGACCGGACACCGCAGGACGTTGAGATGCAGGTTGCCCTCGCCGATGTGACCGAACAGGACGGGCAGCGCGTCGGGAACGTGCGTGTGGATCAAAGTTACTGCCCGCCTTGCGAATTCGCTAATCGCCGCCAGCGGCAATGACACGTCGAACTTCAGGGGTGGCCCGTACACGCCGAGCACGTCGGCGAGCGACTCGCGAACCTGCCATAACCGTTGCTGCGCAGCAACATCCACACCCACCGCGGGTTCCCCGCACATTCGCGCGGCGTCGAGCAGGGCGGCGAGCCTATCCGTCTGGTCGTGATCGGCGGCCAGTTCCACCAACAACAGCCAGTCGCCCTCTACCGGGGCACCGACCCCGAGGTGCTCGCGGGTCAGCGCCGCGCCTCGACCGTCGATCAGTTCCAGCGCCGCGATGCCGTCCACGTCCCGAAACGTCCGGCCGGCGTCGACCAGCGCGTCGAGGTCGGCGAATCCGCAGATCGCCGTCACCCGGTGTGACGACGTGGGGTGCAGCCGCAGATCCAGTGACGTGATGACCCCCAGGGTGCCCTCGGCGCCGACGAACAGCGCCGGCAGGTCATAGCCCGTGTTGTCCCGGCGGACGCGGCTGTGGCGGCGCAACAACGAGCCGTCCGGCAACGCCACTTGCAAGCCGATCACCTGCTCGCCCATGTTGCCGTACCGTACCGTGCGCAGGCCGCCGGCGTTCGTCGACGCCATGCCACCGACGGTTGCCGTGTCCCGGGCCGCCAGGTCCACACCGAACACCAGGCCCGCGACGGTGGCGGCCTGCTGCACCGCGGCCAGCGGGGCCCCGGCGGCGACCTCGACGCGGCGCTCGACGGGGTCCACGTCACCGAAGTCACGGAGCCGCTCGGTGGACAGCAGCACGTCGTCGTGCTCGGGAACGGTGCCCGCCACCAGCGAGGTGCGACCGCCTTGCACCGTCACGTGCGCCCCGGCGTCACGGCACACCCGCAGCACCTCGGCCACCTGCTCGGCCGAACCCGGGCGCACCAACGCGCTGGCCCGTCCGCGATAGCGGCCGGTGTGGTCGACGCTGCGGCCGGCCAGGACGTCGGGGTCGGTGACGACGTGGGTCGAACCGACCGCGCTCGCCAGGCTGCGCAACATGCTCGCGGTTATAGCACCGCGTTAAAACTCTTTATGCGGCACGTCGGCCACCAGGCCTCCATCCATGACGAACTCGGTGCCGGTGGCGTAGGACGACTCGTCGCTGGCCAGGAACACCACGAACGTCGACACCTCCCTCGACTCCCCGGGACGGCCGAGCGGGACGGTCACCAAGTCCTCGGGCAGGTGGGCGGTCATCGGGGTGCGGATGAAGCCCGGGTGGATCGAGTTCACCCGAATGTTCAAGGGCGCCAACTCCAGGGCGGCCGACTTGGCCAGGCCGCGCACGGCCCACTTCGACGCGACGTACGGGTGCACCGCGGGGGCGCCGCGCAGTCCTTCGATCGACGACACGTTGATGATCGAGCCGCCCCCGGCCGCGGTCATCGGCTCGACGGCCACCCGCATGCCCAGGAACGTGCCCGTCAGGTTGACGTCGATGACCTTCTGCCACTTGGCCAAGTCGAAGTTCTTCAATTGCCCGAGCGCGACGATGCCGGCGTTGTTGACCAGAACGTTCAGCTTCCCGAATTCGCCGGTCGCGGTGGCGACGGCGGCGTCCCACTGGTCGGGCTGGGTGACGTCGAGGTGGACGTAGCGCGCGGACTCACCGATCTCGTCGGCCAGCGCCTTGCCCTCGTCGTCGAGGACGTCGCCGATCACCACCTTGGCGCCCTCTTCCACCAGGAGGCGGGCGTGCGAGGCGCCCATCCCGCGAGCGCCGCCACTGATGAGTGCGACTTTTCCTGCTACGCGGCCCTCTGCTCGTCCCATTTAGTCGGGGTTCCCTTCGGTTACGTGGTCACCAGGTTGTTCGGTGCGTAAAGGCCCGCGTAAAGGCCTCTGCCCGTGACCAGCGGCAGGTCCAGCGTGGTCCGGATGCCGGGCGGCGCGGCGATCACCGCGGGGATGGCGTTCACGATGCGCCCGGCCGCGCCGGCGATCGCGGCGTGGTTATGATCGCCCTTGCGGCTGCTCGGGACGATGTCGACGGCATACGACGGCTCGCCGGTGATCTCGACGCGGTAGGAACCGTCACCCGAGGCCGGCTGGGGCAAGTCGGGCCGCAGGTCGGGCCGCAACCGGGTGACGTGCTCGATCACGATGGCAGGGTGGCTGTTGACCATGCCGCGGATCTCGAACTGCAGCACGGCCAGGGTGCCCTTGGCCACCCGCCCCACCGCGATGTCGAAGTCTTCCGGCGCGGGCTCGCGCTGGTACGACTCGATGATCTGGTCGACCTCGATGCCGAGGCCCGCCGCCAGCTGACGGATCGCCGTCCCCCAGGCGATGCTGAGCACGCCCGGCTGCAGCAGCATCGGAATCTCGTCCAGGGGCCGGCCGAACCCCATGTAGTGCATGACTTCTGCGCCGTCGTAGCTCGCGTAATCGTGGATCTCCATGCAGCGCACCTGCTCGATGCGCTGGCAGGTCCCGGCGAGCGCGAACGGAATCAGGTCGTTGGCGAATCCCGGGTCAACGCCACTGATGAAGATGCTCGAATTGCCTTGCCGGGCGGCATCCTCGACGCGGCCGATGTATTTGTCGGGCATGACGCCCCACGGGTATTGCAGTAGCCCGGGCGAAGACCCGACCACGTTGACGCCGGCGGCCAGAATGCGCATGACGTCCGCCATTGCGTCGGGCAGACGGGTGTCGCCCATGGCGCAGTAGACGACGCATTCGGGGCCGGTGGCCAGAAGCGCGTCGAGGTCTCCGACCGCGGTGACGCCGGTGACCGTGCCGGGGTCCAGGGCGACTCCGCAGAGCGCTCCGGCGTCCTTACCCACCTTCTCGGGCGACGACACGCAGACACCGGTCAACTCGAACGCCGGATTGGTGATCAGTTCGGCCAGGGCCAGCCCTCCGACATTTCCGGTGCCGACGTGCGCGACGCGGATCGCCATGAGTTCCTCCGTCCGTCCGAACCGATCGAAACTTTCTAGACACTAGTCCACAATTGCTGGCGCGCCTACGGGGGCCGACCGACGTCCCGGCAGAATGGAATCGCCCATGATCCAGCGTGAAGACGTCCAGTTCACCTCCGGTGACGACCGGATCAGCGCGTGGCTTTACCGGCCGGCGGGGACCGACCCTTCGCCGCTGCTGGTGATGGCGCACGGCCTCGGGGCGGTGCGGACGATGCGACTGGACGCGTACGCCGAACGATTTTGCGCGGCCGGCTACGCCTGCGTGGTATTCGACTACCGCAACTTCGGCGACAGCGAGGGTCGGCCGCGTCAGCTGCTCGACATCGGAATGCAGCTGGCGGACTGGGCCGCGGCGGTGTCCTACGCGCGCACCCTGGACGGCATCGACCACGACCGAATCGGGCTGTGGGGCAGCTCTTTCGGGGGCGGTCACGTGATCGCCACGGCGTCCCGGCTGCCCGGGATCGCCGCGGCCGTGGCCCAATGCCCCTTCACCGACGGCGTCGCTTCCGCGCGCACGCTGAACCCGTTGATCACCGCGCGGATCACCGCGCTGGCGGTGCGTGACCTCGTCGCGGCCCGGCTGGGCAAACCGCCGGTGCTGGTGCCGACGGCGGGTCGGCCGGGCGAGGTCGCGCTGATGAACGCACCCGACGCCTACGCGGGCTACCTGCGACTGGTCCCGGAAGGTGCGGAGTTGCGCAACGAGGTGGCCGCGCGGATCGGACTGAAGATCCTCACCTACCGGCCGGGCCGCTTGACCCGGAAAATCAGCTGCCCGATCTTGTTCTGCGTGTGCGAAAGGGACTCGGTGGCGCCGGCGCTGCCGACGCTGCGGTATGCGGCCAAGGCGCCGCGTGGTGAGGTCAGGCTGTATCCCGAGGGGCATTTCGCGATCTACGTCGACGACGCGTTCGAGCGGGTTGTCGCCGACCAACTCGCGTTCCTCGACAAGCACATGAAGGCCCTACGCCCGTAGCCGCAAGTTTGCGCGAAACGCCAGACCTCTGCGGTGCGACCGCTCTACTCTCTGTCAATACTCAAGACTCGGGTCGCGGGTTGCGGTTGACCGGGGGCCGCCCTTTAGGGAAGGACCGGCGCGATGTCGTACATGGTCACTAGGCCTGAACTGTTGGCATCCACGGCCGCCGATGTGGAACAAATCGGGTCGACGATCGGCGCCGCGGGCACAAATGCGGCGGCCCCCACAACCGGTCTACTGGCCGCGGCTCGGGACGAGGTCTCGGCGACAATCGCGAAGCTGTTCGGCATGTATGGCGAGGAATACCAAGCGGTCCTCTCCCAGGGCGCGCTCTTCCACAGCCAATTCACCCAGGCGCTGGCCACCGCGGCGAACGCCTACGCACAAGCGGAAACCGCCAACGCCGCTGTGCTGTCTGAGGTCTCGAACGCGGTCCAGGCACCGGTGCAGGAGCTGTTCGGTCAGGCGCCCGTCGCCAGTGGCGGGTCCAGCGTGCTGACAACGGCAGTGCAGTCGTCGTCCGGGGACCCCCTCTATGCCTTGATCATGGGCGGCACCAACAACCCGACACCCGACCCGCAATATGTGGACAACGTTTTCAAGTCCTACATCAGTCCCAATCCCCTCTATTCGGGGGCCATCAAAACGGGCCTTTTCACACCCGAGCAGTTCTGGCCGGTCACCCCGCAGCTCGGCAACCTGACGTTCGCGCAATCCGTGACGCAGGGCGTCACTGCGCTGAACACTGCCCTCCTGGGTCCCAGCGGCGTGATCACGCATGGCAATAGCGCGGTGGTCTTCGGCTACTCGCAGAGCGGCACGATCGTCACCGACGAAATCAACGCTCTGCTGGCGCTGCCGGCCGGCTCACAGCCCGGCCCAAACCAGTTGTCGTTCATGCTGGTCGGTGATCCCAACAATCCGGTCGGCGGCCTGCTCGAGCGCTTCCCCGGCTTCTACATCCCGTTCCTGGACGTCCCGTTCAACGGTGCTACCCCGCAATCCCCTTGGCACACAACGATTTACACGGCGCAATACGACGGCATCGCCGACGCCCCGCAGTACCCGCTCAATGTCGTCTCGGACCTCAATGCCTTCATGGGCTACTTCTTCGTGCACAGCACGTATCCGGACATGACGGCAACCCAGATCGCGAACGCGGTTCCATTGCCGACCGATGGCGGCAACACCAGCTATTACATGATCATGACGCAGAACCTGCCGCTGCTGCAGCCGATCCGCGACATCCCCTACGCCGGCCCCCCGATCGCCGACATCTTCCAGCCCGATCTGCGGGTGATCGTCGACTTGGGCTACGGCGACTACGGACCCGGCCTCAACTATGCGAACGTCCCCACGCCGGCCGGGCTGTTCTCGATTCCCGACCCGTTCACGGTCATCCCCGACCTGGCCTTGGGCGCGGTGCAGGGTCCGTACGGCGCCGCAGTGGAGATCGGCGTGGAAGCTGGCCTGGTGTCGCCGTCGTACTTCCCCACCACCTACCCGTGGGTTCCGTCCATCGACCCTGGCCTGCATTTCTTCCTCGGTCAGCCGAGCACGACGCTGCTATCCGCGCTGAGCGGGGCCGTCGGGGACGTGCTGCACGTCATTCCGCCGATCTTGAACTGATCCACCTGCCCGCGCCGGCCTCAGCGCTCTCGGGTCCGAGCGGAGAATTCTCGCGGATCGACTCGTCGCGGATCAGCCCGCGCAGCAACGCGGTGCTGAACTCCGCGGCGATCTCCTTGGCCGAGCGTCGTCCACTCGGCCGTAGCCAGCGGTAGCTGCCCAGCGTCATCCCGATGTAGCCCAGCGCCAGTACGTGCGAGTCGCATTCGAAGAATTCGCCGCTGGCGATCCCCCGGTCGATGAGGCCGTGCACGTGCTCGTACACCAGCGCCTCTTTTTCGCGGACCTCGGCGACCTGCTCGGCGGTGAACCACTCCGTGATGTAGGGCTGCTCCTGGAAATACACGGCCGCCCGCTCCGGATTGGCCGCGATCCCGGTGAGCAGTCGAACGGTGTACTGGTAAAGCGCTTCGCGGGCCGTCCACGACGGGTCGTCGTGCACGGCGGCCAGCGTCCCCTCGGCGGCCTGGCGGTAGATGTCGAACAGGATCAGCGACTTGCTGGCGTAATAGTGATAGACCGTCGCCTTGTTCAGTCCGATCACGTCGGCGACGTCGTCCATCCGGGTGCCGTGATAGCCGCGGGCGGCGAACAGCTTGGTGGCAACAGCCAGCAACTCCTCACGGCGCGTCAGCCCGTTCTCGGATGGCATCTGTACTCACTATCGTCACTGCCGGCGGCGGTGGCCGGATCCCCGGTAAGGCTAATTGTCAATCAACTGGTTGGTCCAGTTTAGATAAGACGCCGGGTGTTGGACCGACCCGGATGAGACTAGACTCACTCAACGAGAACCAAGTCGCGACTCGAAGGGGTGGACCATGGATCCAAGTCCGGACTACGACGCAAGCGACGAGATCGAGTTCTTCCTCCGGTACGTGCCCTGGGGCCTGCGCGGCGTCACCGACGGCAACGGCTACCCGCCGCCCGCGTATCCGCCCGTCTAGCTGTCTAGGAAACTGATGGTGACCGGCTGCGCCCAGCTCCGCTGCGCTTGCGATCACCACGCAAACCGGTGGTGACCCGCTGCGCCCAGCTCCGCTGCGCTTGCGATCACCACGGAGCCCTATAGCGCCTTGAGTTCCTCGGCGACCTCGGTCACCGATTTCTTCGCATCCCCGAACAGCATCGTCGTTCCCTCGCCGTAGAACAGCGGGTTGTCGATGCCCGCGAATCCGGAGTTCATCGACCGTTTCAGCACGATCACCGACCTGGCTTTGTCCACGTTGAGAATGGGCATGCCGTAGATCGGGCTGGACGCGTCGTTGCGGGCCGCCGGGTTGGTCACGTCGTTGGCGCCGATGACGATCGCGACGTCGGTGCGGGCGAACTCGTCGTTGATGTCGTCCATGTCCTTCATCGCGTCGTAGTCGACCTCCGCCTCGGCGAGCAGCACGTTCATGTGCCCGGGCATGCGGCCGGCTACCGGGTGGATCGCGTATTTCACCGGCACGCCACGCGCTTCGAGCATGCTGGCCATGTTCTTGACGGCATGCTGGGCCTGCGCCACCGCCAAGCCGTAACCCGGCACCACGATCACCTGGTTGGCGTAGGCCATCTGGATCGCCGCGTCGGCGGCCGACGTCGACTTGACTTGCTTATCGCCGCCGCCGTCGCCGCTGGGGGCCACGCCGCCGCCACCGAAACCGCCCGCCACGATCGCCGGGATCGAGCGGTTCATCGCCTTGGCCATCAGGTTGGTCAGGATCGAACCGGACGCGCCGACGATCATGCCGGCGACGATCATCGCGGTGTTGTTCAACGCCAGACCCGCCGCGGCGGCCGAGAGCCCGGTCATCGCGTTGAGCAGGGAGATGACCACCGGCATATCGGCGCCACCGATCGGCAACACGACCATCAAGCCGAGCACACCGGCGGCGACCAGCAGACCGATCATCCACCACAGCGACGCTCCGCCCGTGCCGGGATGCGCGTGCACGCCGACGACCACCGCGGCGGCCACCGCCCCGGCCAGCAACAGCAGGTTGACCGGTTGCTGCACCTTTCCGAGACCGATCGGGGCACCGGAGATGATCTCCTGCAGCTTGCCGAAGGCGATGATCGAACCCCAGAACGAGATGGAGCCGATGATCGCGGCGAACAATGACGCCACCACGATGTGGGCGGTCGGCGACTCGCCGTGCTGGAAGGCCGAAAAGCCCTGGGTATCAAGGAATTCCGACAGCGCGATGAGTGCCACGGTGCCGCCGCCGACACCGTTGAAGAACGCCACCAGCTGCGGCATGGCGGTCATCTTGGTCAACCGCGCCGGAGGGACACCGAGCACCACACCCACGACCAGACCGGCGATGATCAGCACCCATTGGTCGGTATGGCGGATCTTGACCAGCGTGGCGGCCACCGCGATGGCCATGCCGAAGGCGGCGATCAGGTTGCCCCGCACTGCGGTCTTGGGCCCGGTCAGGCCCATCAACCCGTAGATGAAAAGTGCGAAAGAGATGATGTAGAGGACGCTGACCAGGTAGTTCATTTCGCGGCCGGCTCCTCAACCTTCGCGGGCACGGCCTTCTTCTTGCCCTTGAACATGCCCAGCATCCGGTCGGTGACGATGAAACCGCCGATCACGTTGAGGGTCCCGAACACGACCGCGACGAACAGGATGATCTGCACCGCCAGGGACGGGTGCTCAACCTCCCCGAACACGACCAGCGCGCCGAGGACCACGATGCCGTGGATGGCGTTGGTGCCCGACATCAGCGGCGTGTGCAGCGTGTTCGGCACCTTCGAAATGACCGCGAACCCGACGAACCCGGATAGCACCAGGATCGCCAGATTGGCCAATAGATCGTCGTACATCTAGCTGTCCTCTTTTCCTGGGTTCCCCGGGCGTGTGACACACGCTGCCGCGACGACTTCGTCGTCGAAGTCCGGGGCCAGCTTGCCGTCTTTGATCAATAGGTCCAGGAGTGCGGTGATGTTCTTGCTGTAAAGCTCGCTGGCGTGCTCGGGCATCGTTGCCGGCAGGTTCAGCGGCGAGGCGATGGTCACGCCGTGCTTCACCACCGTCTGTCCGGGCTCGGTGAGCTCGCAATTACCCCCGGTTTCCCCGGCCATGTCCACCACCACGCTGCCGGGCTTCATCGACTCCACCGCGGCCGCGGTCACCAGACGCGGGGCGGGCCGCCCCGGGACCAGCGCGGTGGTGATCACCACGTCGAACCCGCTGATCGCTTTTTCCAGGGCTTTCTGTTGCTGGGCGCGTTCCTCGTCGGTGAGCTCACGGGCATACCCGCCCTCACCCGCCGCGTCGATCCCGATGTTCAGCCACTGCGCACCGACCGAGCGCACCTGGTCGGCCACCTCCGGACGCACGTCGTAGCCGGAGGTCCGCGCGCCCAGGCGTCTGGCCGTCGCCAGCGCCTGCAGCCCGGCCACTCCGACGCCGAGCACCAGCACGGTGGCCGGCTTCACGGTGCCCGCCGCCGTCGTCAGCATGGGGAAGAACCGCGTCGACTCCGACGCCGCCAGCAACACGGCCTTATAGCCGGCCACGTTGGCCTGCGACGACAACGCATCCATAACCTGGGCGCGCGAGATGCGGGGGATGGCCTCGAGCGCGTACGCTTGCACGCCGGCCTGCTTGAGGGCTCCGATGGAGTTGTCGGCGTTGCGGGGCGCCAGGAAGCCGATCAGCGTCTGCCCTTGACGCAACCTGCTGACCTCATCGGGGGTCGGCGGCGCAACCTTGACCACGACGTC
Organism: uncultured Actinomycetota bacterium; assembly: GCA_963785625.1. Classification (GTDB taxonomy): domain Bacteria; phylum Actinomycetota; class Actinomycetes; order Mycobacteriales; family Mycobacteriaceae; genus Mycobacterium. The sequence continues at coordinate 207,782 of CAWAWC010000010.1, forward strand.
GGCGCCCCAGGCGTCCCCGATGCTGGCCCCGGCCTCGGTGTAGAGCGCGTCGGGCAGCAGCGCCCCGTCGCCCGCACCCGACCCGACCACCACCGCTACACCGTTGCTGACCAGCGAAGCCACCGCCTTCGGCACGAGCGCTACGCGCCGCTCGTCGGCCCCGGACTCGGCGACCACCCCTACCGTCGTCTGCGCATCTGTCATGGCGCGTACATCTACTTTCCCGTGCTTTCCTGCCGATTAACATGCCGCTGGCTCGGCCGCACGCTTCGCTACCTTAACGTGTGCCAGATTTCACCACGGACGTCTGATCACCCGGGGCGGGATACCGTCGGCAGCGCAGCGACTCTCCCGATTGATGGTTCGCCGGCCGGCGTGCATTGGATAGCGGTCGCGAAGTTGCGGCGCCACAAAACGGCGTTGTTGCAGCCGGAGCCACCAGAGCGGCTACCAGAGAGGAATGTCTTGGCCGTGTTCGGACGCCGGGCGGGGGCCGAAGTAGCGGCGTTCGGATTGCTCGATCGGCACGTCGTTAATGCTGGCCTCGCGGCGCGCCATCAACCCCGACGGGCTGAATTCCCATAGCTCGTTGCCGTAGCTGCGGTACCACTGGCCGGCTTTGTCGCGGCACTCGTACTGGAACCGCACGGCGATGCGGTTGTCGTGGAAGTCCCACAGGCTCTTGCGCAGCGAATAGTCGAGTTCGCGTTGCCACTTGCGCGTCAGAAACGCCACGATCTCGTCCCGGCCGACGATGTGTTCGCCGCGGTTTCGCCACCGCGAGTCCGGGGTGTAGGCGCGGCTGACGCGTTCGGGGTCGCGGGTGTTCCAGGCGTCCTCGGCCGCCTGGACCTTCAGCAGCGCCGTTTCGTGGGTGAACGGCGGGAAAGGCGGAAGCGATTCGGTCATGAAGACCATCGTGCTCGTTCGACCGCGACACTTAAACGTCTGCGATGACACGCAGTCGGTCGCAGTGGTTTATATCTCGGTATCCCGGCGGAAGAGGCCGACACGCAAACTTGTCACAACCGGCCGACGGACTTGACCGAGGCTTAAACCAACGCGACCGGTTTCGGCGAGTCTTCAGCGCCGTTCAGTGTCGCGCCGGCTACCTGAAACCAGGCGCCGCGGGGCGTGTCCTATCGTGTCGGACATGGATTTCGCGATGTCGGCCAAGGCCAGCGACTACCACGCGCGGCTGTCCGATTTAATGACCGAGTATGTCTTTCCGGCCGAGGCCGATTACGACAAATACCGCCACGAAGCCGGCCCGGACGACCACACCGTCCCACCCATCGTCGAGGAACTGAAGGTCAAGGCCAAGGAGCGCGGCCTGTGGAACCTGTTCCTGCCGGCGGAGTCGGGCCTGACCAACCTCGAATACGCCCCGCTGGCCGAGATCACCGGCTGGAGCCTGGAGATCGCTCCCGAAGCGCTCAACTGCGCGGCACCCGACACCGGCAACATGGAGACCCTGCACCTGTTCGCCACCGAGGAGCAGCGCAAGCAGTGGCTGGAGCCGTTGCTGAATGGCGAGATCCGCAGCGCCTTCTCGATGACCGAACCGGCCGTCGCGAGCAGCGACGCCCGCAACATCGAGACCTCCATCGTGCGTGACGGCAGCGACTACATCATCAACGGCCGCAAATGGTGGACCTCGGGGGCTTCGGACCCGCGTTGCAAGATCCTCATCGTGATGGGCCGGACCAACCCCGAAGCGGCGGCGCACCAACAGCAGTCGATGGTGCTGGTGCCCATGGACACCCCGGGGGTGACGATCGTCCGCTCGACACCGGTGTTCGGCTATCAGGACCAGCACGGCCACTGCGAGGTGGTCTACGACAACGTCCGGGTTCCGGTCACCAATCTGCTCGGCGAAGAGGGCGGCGGCTTCGCGATCGCCCAGGCGCGGCTGGGACCGGGCCGCATCCACCACTGCATGCGCGCGCTGGGCGGAGCCGAACGCGCGCTGGCCCTCATGGTGGACCGGGTCCAGAAACGGGTCGCCTTCGGCCGTCCGCTGGCCGAACAGGGCGTGGTGCGGGAGGCGATCGCCAGGTCCCGCAACGAAATCGACCAGGCCAGGCTGCTGTGCGAGAAGGCGGCTTGGACCATCGACCAACACGGCAACAAGGCCGCCCACCTGCTGGTCTCGCAGATCAAGGCGGTGGCACCCCGGGTGGCCTGCGATGTGATCGACCGCGCCATCCAGGTGCACGGGGCCGCCGGCGTCAGCGACGACACCCCGCTGGCCCGGCTCTACGGCTGGCATCGCGCGATGCGGATCTTCGACGGGCCCGACGAGGTACACATGCGGACCATCGCCCGCGGCGAGCTCGGCCGGGAGAAGTCCGCCTTCGCCGCGGCGGTCACCTGACATGGTGGCGGCGCTGCGGGAATTGCCCGGCGCGTGGAATTTCCGCGATGTCGCGGACGGCGCACGCGCGCTGCGGCCGGGGCGGCTGTTTCGGTCCAGCGAGCTGAGCCGACTGGACGACGACGGCCGGGCAACGCTGCGCCGGCTGGGCATCACCGACGTCGCCGACCTGCGCGCCGCCCGGGAGGTCGCCCGCCGCGGGCCGGGACGGGTACCGGACGGCGTCGACGTCCACCTGCTGCCCCTTCCCGACCTGTCCGACCAGCAAGGCGACGACGAGCCGACCGACGGCGCGGCGCCGCACGAAAGCGCGTTTCAGAAGCTGCTGACCAACGGCGATCCCGACGAGTCGAGCGAGTCCATCAATGAGACCGCCGCCCGGTACATGGTCGACGAATATCGGCAATTCCCGACCCGTAATGGGGCGCAGCGCGCAGTGCGCCGTGTCATCACGCTGCTGGCCGACGGGCGCCCGGTGCTCACGCATTGCTTTGCGGGCAAGGACCGCACCGGTTTCGTGGTCGCGACGGTGCTGGAGGCGGTCGGTGTCGATCGCGACACCATCGTCGCCGATTACCTGAGAAGCAACGACGCCGTGCCGGAGCTGCGGACCCAAATCTCGGCGATGATCCAACAGCGCGCGGACACCGAACTGACTCCGGAGGTCGTGACCTTCGCCGAGGCCCGACTATCCGACGGAGTCCTCGGCGTCCGTGAGGAGTACCTGGCCGCCGCGCGCCACACGATTGACAACGAATTCGGTTCGCTGGACCGCTATCTGCGCGACGCGGGCGTCACCAGGGCCGATCTCGACGGGCTGCGCAGCGCGCTGCTCGACTGATGCCGCGTCGGCTCAAAGGCAAGACAAATCGGCGGGACGATTTTACGCTGGCTGGGCCTCCACGGCTTACGCGACGCTGCTTCCGACAGCGGACAGCGTGAACGCGCTGTTGACCGCTCTCCCGGCTTATGACATCAGCCTGTTCGCGGACGGGATCTCGCAAGCCTTCAACGGCCAGCCTGTTGAGGGGCTGATCAACGCGATCGGCGAACCGATCGCGGCCGACGTCGCACTGAGCCTGATCATCGGCGCCGGCGAAGGGCTGGTTCTCTTGGGCGCGGCCCGATCGATCACCGCCGATTTCGCCAGTCTCCTCTGACGTTTCGCGCACCCGCCGGCCACCCGAGCGGCTGTCCGATCGCAGGCCATGTCGCGCAAGAGCCTGCGCGAACGCCGGACAAGCCGCCGTTTCGCCCCTACGCTGGCTGGGCACCCATGTAGCGATGGCCGGGTTCGGGGATCATCCGTGTGACCTCATGGGTTCGGCGTGACACCGCGCCGGTTGCGGGAAGGAGGGGCCGATGACAGACCTCCTCGTGCAACCGCAAGCGATTGCGATGGCGGCCGAAGATGTGGCGGAAATCGGTTCGGCGATCAACCGGGCCCATGCGGCCGCCGCGGGGCCGACCAGCGGTGTGGTCGCGGCGGCCGCCGATGAGGTGTCCGCGGCCACCACGAGGCTGTTCAACACTTTCGGCCTGGAGTATCAGGCTCTCCTCAACCAGGCGGCGACCTTTCACGACGAGTTCGTGCAGGCGCTGGCCGCTGCCGCGAACGCCTACGCGGAAGCCGAGATCGCTAACGCCACCAGGGTCTCGGAGGTGTCCGGCCCGTCGTGGACGCCGCTCCAGGCGGTCATGACGCCGGCGCAGAACGTCACGTTGGTCATGGGCGGCACCGGCGATCCGGTACCTTCGCCGAGTTACATCGCCAGTGTTTTCAACAAGTACGTCGCCCCTAACTTCGCCTGTTTCAGCCTCAGCAACGCGCAGCCCCTGTACACCCCTGAGTCTGATTATCCGCTGGACGGGTCGATCAGCCAGGGCGTCAACATTTTGAACAACGCGATCCTGCAACAGATCTCCGCAGGAAACAACGTCGTCGTCGTGGGTTACTCGCAAAGTGCCGTCATCTCCTCACTCGAGATGCAAGCGTTGGCGTCCTCGCCCAACCCGCCGTCACCCAGCCAGCTGAGCTTCGTGCTTCTCGGTGATCCTATGAATCCCAACGGCGGCCTGATGGAGCGGTTTCCCGGGCTGATGCTGCCGAGCCTCGGCGTGGATTTCTACGGCGCGACAATGACCAACACCATCTACCCAACCCACATCTATACGATTGAATACGACGGTTTTGCCGACTTCCCGCGGTATCCGCTTGATGTGCTGGCCGACCTCAACGCCCTCGCCGGTATACCCCACGCGCACGAGCAGTACGCCAACTTGTCGGCCGCGCTGGTGGCCACCGCGATCACCCTGCCAACGGATCCGGCTTACGGCACCGCGACCACCTACTCGATGATTCCCACCAACGACCTGCCGCTGCTGGATGGGTTGCGGACCGTCCCGGTGATCGGAAATCCGCTCGCGGACCTGCTCCAGCCGGATCTGACGTATCTCGTCAACTGGGGGTACGGCAACCCGGCGTACGGCTACTCGACCGGCCCGGCAAATGTGCCCACCCCGTTCGGGCTTGTCCCGCCGCTCAGCGCCACCATTGCATTAGGAGGGGACCTGGTCACCGGCACGCAACAGGGGATCGGCGCCTTCGTGCGCGACATCGACGCGATCAGCCTCCCATCGTTTCCGGACATCGCGAGGGTGTTTACGTCGCCCCCAGCGCCGCCGACTTGGCACCTGCCCACCGGGCTCACCACACTGTCGATCGACGGCTTTATCAACGGCCTGGAGACGGGGAACTCCCGGCTCGTCAACGCCCTGACCAGGACGATCTCAACGGCATATACGACCCTGCTTCCCACCGCTGACATCGCCAATGCCCTGCTGACCTCGATCCCCTCCTACGACGTCAATCTGTTCCTGGACGGGATCGCGCAAGCCGTGAACGGTGACCCTCTCGGGCTGCTCAACGCGATCGGGGATCCGATCGCGGCCGACGCGGCGCTGGCCACGATCGTCGGCGGGGTCGAAGCGCTGGTCCTATCGGACGCGGCGCAATCGATCGCAGAGGATTTCGCAAGTCTCCTCTGACGTCTCCACGGGAGCCAGGCAAGCTTTTGTGCAATTGCCTCACAGGCTTGCCGAATCGCTTTACGCTGGGGCCGCCGGCGCCTCGCCTCGACCGGACGTCGGAAGGATGCGGCGATCAAGCAGCAGATCGCCAGCGGGAACAGCGTTCTCGTGCAAGGGTATTCGCAGAGCTCCGTCATTGCCTCGCTGGAAATGCGGAATCTCGCCGCCGCGGGAAATCCCTATAGCACGAGCCAGTTGGCCTTCAACCTGCTGGGCGACCCGATGAACCCCAACGGGGGTCTGCTCGCCCGCTTCCCGGATCTGTCTTTTCCGAGCATCGGGCTGGACTTCTACGGCGCGACCCCGGCGAACACGCCCTATCAGACCACCATTTATACGCTCGAATACGACGGCTTCGCCGACTTCCCCCGCTACCCAATCGATTTCCTGGCCGACCTCAATGCCGTTGCGGGCATCGTCTATGTGCATCCGGAATATTCGCATCTGGATCCATCGACGCTCCCTCCCGGCGACATCGTCAAGCTGGGCACGCCGGGCTACACCGGCAATACCACCTACTACATGGTGCTCACCCCCAACCTGCCGCTGTTGGATCCAGTGCGTGCCATACCCCTCATCGGAAACCCGCTGGCGGACCTGCTCCAACCGGACTTGACCTATCTCGTCAACTGGGGCTACGGCGACCCCAGCTACGGCTATTCCACCGCCCCGGCCAACGTGCCCACACCGTTCGGCCTGTTCCCGCACGTGAATCCGGGTGTCCTTGCCGGCGACCTGATCACCGGCACCCAGCAGGGAATCGGCTCCGCCGCAGGCGATCTCATGGCCGAACGGCTGTCGTCGTCGCCGGGTGCAACGCTGTCGGGCATGGCGAATTTCTTGTCGTCGGTGTCGTTGCCGTCCCCCGGCACACTGCTGTCCCCGGCCTCGATCGACGGTTTCATCCAGTGCCTGGAGGCGGCGAACACCAAGGTCGCCGACGCCATCAGCAGCGCAACCTCGACGGGCTACTCGCTGCTGCTTCCGACGGCGGATATCGCGAATACCCTTTTCACGTCCATCCCGTCCTACGACGTCAACCTCTTCCTCGGCGGGATCGCGCAAGCGGCCGGCGGCGACCCGATCGGGCTCCTCAACGCGGTCGGTGATCCGCTCGCTGCCGACACCGGGTTGCTCACGGTGGCCGGCGGCATCGAAGGCCTGGTCCTGTTGTACGGGGTGTCAGGCATAGTCAACAACCTGTCGACTATCTAGCGAGCACTAGCCGCGGCCCCGGCACCGCTGCTTGGACGGTGGAAATCAATGGGGGCAAAACGCCACGCACGCTCGCGTGATCGCTTTAAGCTAAGTCGGTGCCGGCCCCAGCGACGCGCTAGGCAATGGGTCTGGCAGCGCCCTGGTTGTCACGAAGTTGCCCCCTGTGCGAAAGGGAAGACCGATGACGAGCTTGCTCACCCAACCCGAGCTGCTGACGACGGCGGCGGCGGACGCACATCAGATCAACTCGGCGATCAGCCAGGCCAGGACGGCGGCCGCCGGCCCGACGACCGGTGTGGTCGCCGCGGCTGAGGACGAGATATCAGCGGCCACCGCGCAACTGTTCGGCTCCTACGGCCAGGAGTACCAGGCCCTACTGCAGCAGGCGGCGACATTCCATGACGAATTCGTGGCGGCGCTGTCCGCCGCCGGCAACGCCTACGCGGGCGCCGAGGCCGCGGCGTCGAAACTGCTGGGCTCGGTCGAGGCCGACGTCCAGGGGCTGCTGGGCGGCGGCGCCACGGCGGCCCCGGTGGTTTTGGGCGGGGACCCACCGGCAGCGTTGGCGTCACCCACCTTCGGGTTGATAATGGGCGGCAGCGGCCTGCCGATACCCCCACCGTCTTACGTGACTGCCGTTCTCAACTACGTCAACCGCAACTTCAATGTGCTGCCGTCCAACGCGAACGCCCTGTTTACTCCAGAAGGCTACTATCCGCTTATTCTCAAGAGCTTGCCCCTCGACGTGTCGATCGGCCAGGGCCTCCAGATTCTTGACAGCGCGATCAAAAGCACGCTCGCCGCCAATCCCAATGGCAGCGTGGCCGTTTTGGGCTACTCGCAGAGCGCCGACATTTCCTCGCTGGAAATGTTGAACCTCGCGAACCCCGTACTCAACCCGAACCCGCCGACCGCAAATCAACTCGGCTTCACGCTGCTGGGTGATCAGATGAATCCCAACGGCGGCTTTTTCGCGCGCTTCCCGGGCTTCCCGGCGGGTCAGCCACTAAGCTTCCCGAGTCTGGGGTTGACGTTGTACGGTGCGACGCCCTCGAACACCATCTACCCGACCAACATCTACACGCTGGAATACGACGGATGGGCCGACTTCCCGCAATACCCGATCAACGTCATATCGGACCTGAATGCCTTTGCTGGAATCGCCTTTGTCCACGGCACCTATCCGTCGCTTAATCCGTCGGCGCTTCCCCCTGGCTACGCCATTCAGCAGTTGCCGACGTCGCCGGGCTACTACACCAACGGTGGCGTGACCAACTACTACATGATCACCACGCCGAACGGCCTGCCGCTGTTGGAGCCGCTGCGGTTCATACCGGGCATCGGCAACCCCCTAGCCGACCTGCTGCAACCGGATCTGACCACGATCGTCAACTTGGGCTACGGGAACCCCAATTATGGCTGGAGCCAAGGGCCTGCGAATGAGCAAACCTACTTCGGGCTCTTCCCCCACTACAGCCAAGCCCTGATCGCTCAGGATCTGATCAACGGCGCCCAACAAGGGGGCGCTGCCTTCGTGAGCGACATCCGCGCGGAGGCCTCGGGCGTGTCACTTCCCAGCGCTTCGCAGGCGCTGACATCGATGACGGCATCGGGCGCGTCCCTGCCCGCACTGGAGTCCGCGGTGGCAACGGGCTTGTCGCCCGGCAGCATCATCCCGGAAATCCAGGGGGCAGTCACCAGCTTCGCCAATGGGATCTCCGGTACCGCCGCGAATCTTTACGGAGCTCTGCTTCCGACGGCAGACCTCGCGAACGGGCTGATTACCGTTCTCCCGGCCTATGACGTCAACCTGTTCCTGAGCGGGATCCAGCAAGCAATCGGCGGGAACGTCGTGGGTGGATTGCAATATGCACTCGTCGCTCCGTTTGCTGCCGACGCAGCATTCCTCACACTCACAGGTGGTATCGAGCTTGAAGTGCTGTTGAACGCATTTGGATTGAGCCTCTAGCTCACCAGCGCCGGCGCGGCGTGGCGCGGTAAGGCGCCTGGGGTCGCGGCGCCGGCAGAACCACCTGCACGCCAACGGCGGTGCCGGCGGTCATGGCGGCACGGGTGGGCTGATCATATGTGTAAACGCCGGACAAAACGGGCCTATCGCCCTAGGGTGGCTGGTGACAGCTCCGCGATGCACCGGTCATCTCATTGGCAGGGGCGTCGTATCACGAAAAACTAGGTCGTGAAGGGAATGTCCCGATGACGAGCTTGATCACCGAACCCCAGCTGCTGACGACGGCGGCGGCGGACGCACAGCAGATCAATTCGGCGATCAGCCAGGCCCGGGCGGCCGCCGCCGGCCCCACGACCAGTGTGGTGGCCGCGGCCCAAGACGAGATATCAGCGGCCACCGCGCAGTTCTTCGCCGCATACGGCCAGGAATACCAGGGGCTATTGCAGCAGGCGAGTGTCTTCCACGATCAGTTCGCGGCGGCGTTGGCATCCGCCGGCAACGCCTACGCGGGAGCCGAATTCGCCGCGTCGAACCTGCTGGGCACGGTCGAAGCGGACGCGCAGGGGCTGCTGGGCGGCGGCGCCGCCCAGGTCCCGGCGGAAGCTGTTGGCTTGTTCATGGGCGGCAGCGGCCTGCCGGTGCCCCCGCCGAGCTACGTGACCGCCGTCCTGAACTGGGTCAACTTTCCGACTATGCAAGTGCTCGAGGCCAATGCGCAGGCCCTGTTCACTCCCGAGGGCTGGTACCCGCTTACCGGCGTCAAGAGCCTGCCTTTCGACGTATCGGTGAGCCAGGGCGTAACGATTCTCGAGAACTCGATCAGCCAGCAACTCGCGACCTCGGGAGTTTCCAGCGTTAGTGTTCTGGGCTACTCCCAGAGCGCCGTCATCTCCTCGCTGGTGATGCAGAGTCTCCTGAACGGGACCTATCCGGGTACGGTCCCGACACCTGGTCAACTCAATTTCACCCTGTTGGGCGATCCCATGGCCCCCAACGGCGGGGTGCTCGAGCGTTTCGTCGGGCTCAATCTGCCGAGCCTGGGTCTGGACTTCTACGGCGCGACGCCACCCAACACGCCGTACCCGACGAACATCTACACCCTCCAGTACGACGGCATCGCCGACGCCCCGCGGTACCCGATCGACTTCTTGTCGGATCTCAACTCCTTCGCGGGCTTCTACTACGTGCACGGCACCTACCCGAGCATCAACCCGTCGGCGCTTCCTCCAGGCGATACATTGATCACCTTGCCCGGTTCGGCGACGCTTACCGGTAGCGGGGCGACAAATTACTACATGATCACCGAGCCGAATCTGCCGCTTCTGGACCCCGTGCGCGCCATCCCGGTCATCGGCAACCCACTCGCAGACCTGGTGCAACCCGACTTGACCTATCTCGTCAACTGGGGCTACGGCAACCCCCTGTACGGCTATTCGACCTCGCCGGCGAACATTCCCACGCCGTTCGGGGTGCTCCCGCCGCTCAGTGACACGACTGCCCTACCCGGCTTGCTCGTAAGCGGGGCCCAGCAAGGTGCCACTGCCTTCGTAAGCGACATCAGCCACCTGGGAACCCCGTCGCTGCCCAGCCTGTCGCTAACTTCCGGCGGCGGCGCAACGGTCGGCGGGCTCAGCTTGCCCACGCAGCTGCCGTCGGCCCTCTCCTCGCCGGACAACTTCATCGAAGCCCTGCAGACGGCAAATACCACCGTCACGAATTTCGTCACGAATGCAGTGGCGCAGAGCTACGCCGTGCTGCTTCCGACCGCGGATATCGCGAATATGTTTCTCACATCCGTCCCGGCCTATGACGCCAACCTGTTCCTGAGCGGGATAGAGATGGCGATCGGCGGCGACCCCACCGGCGGACTGATTTATGCGTTCGGCGCTCCGCTCGCGGCCGACACATTTTTGGCCACCTTCGCAGCTGGTTTCGAGCTCGACGTCATCGCCAACGCGGTAACGGCGATTATCTAACCGCCCCCACAAGGGGGGCATCAGACCCGGGCCCGCGAATAAGACGCAACTGTCAGACAAACCGGTCGGATCGCTCTACGCTGACTGCGTGCCGAAGTAGCAGGGCCGCTGGTCGTAGGAAGGGATGAGTCTATGACGTATGTCCTCACGCAACCACCGGTCATGGCGGCGGCAGCCGCAGACGTGACGTCCATTGGTTCGGCGATCAGCGCGGCCAACGCGACCGCGGCGGGGGCGACAACGGGCGTGGTGGCCGCGGCCGGCGACGAAGTATCGGCCGCGACCGCGACTCTGTTCACCGCCTACGCCCAGGACTACCAAGCGCTCCTCAAGCAGGCGGGGGCGTTCCATGACGAGTTCGCCGCGGCGTTGGCCGCCGCCGGCAACGCCTACTCGCAAGCCGAGGTCGCAGCGTCGAATGCGCTAGGGGCACTCACGGCACCAGTGCAGGACTGGTTGGCGCCGCTCACCGGCGGCGCCGGTGCGTCGGGTGGGACGGTGGCTCAGGGGCCGGCAGGGGACCCGCCCGTTAATGTCGCGCTGATCTTGGGCGCCAGCGGCACACCGACGCCGGACGCGAAGTACGTGGCCCACGCTTACGCCAACTACGTCTCCCGAAACTTCACCACCTCCAACCTGCAGGTCGTTTCCACGCCGGAGGGCTTGTATCCGATCACCGGCGTCAAGAGTCTGCCCCTCGACGTTTCGGTGGGCCAAGGCCTCACGGTCCTGAACAACGCGATCATGCAGCAGTACAACGCCCATAACACGCCCATCACCGTCTTCGGCGATTCGCAGGGCGCCATCCTCGCCGCCCTGGAGATGCCCACACTGCAAGCAAACGGCGTGCCGACTCAAGATGTGAGCTTCGTGCTGGTCGGCAATGAGATGACGCCCAACGGTGGCATGCTGGCCCGCTTCCCAGGTCTGAACCTCCCGAGTCTCGGTCTGCCGTTTTACGGGGGGATGCCGGCGAACACCGGATACACGGTCTACAACTACACGCTCGAGTACGACGGTTTCGCCGACTTCCCGCAGTACCCGATCGATGTCCTCTCCGACCTCAACGCCGTCGCGGGCATTGCCCTTGTGCACACCACATATCTGTCTATTCCGCAATCGCAGGTTAATTCGGCGATCCAATTGCCAACCTCACCTGGCTACAACGGCGGAACCACCTACTACATGATCCCCACCCAGAATCTGCCGCTGCTGGACCCGGTGCGCCTGATTCCGTACGTCGGAAACCCGCTCGCCGATCTGCTCCAACCGGATCTGAGGTACCTGGTCAACTGGGGCTACGGCAATCCGGCCTATGGCTGGTCGACCGGGCCGGCGAACGTGACCACCCCAATCGGGCTGGTCCCGCCGCTCAGCGCAACGACCGCCCTGCCGGGCGATCTGATCAGCGGGGCCCAGCAAGGAATCGTGGCTGCCACCAACGCCTTCCAGGCCGAAGGACTGCCGACACTGCCGGATCTGTCGCTGTCGGGCATGTCGGCCGCCCTTACGTCGCTTTCGTCGACGTCGCCCAGCACGCTGCTGTCCCCCGCATCGATCGACAATTTCATCAACGAACTGATGGTGGGCAACAAGAACTTCGCCGATGCCCTATCCGCCAACGCGTCGACGGTCTACTCGACGCTGCTTCCCACCGCAGACATCGCGAACGCCCTCCTCACCAGCATGCCGTCCTACGACGCGAACCTGTTCTTAACCGGGATCTCGCAAGCGATCAACGGGCAGCCAGTTCAGGGGCTGGAATACGCGATCGGCGAACCGATCGCCGCCGACCTCGGACTGACCACGGTGGCGGCCGGTGTCGAGCTCATAGTCCTCGTGGAGGCCGCCAGTGCCATCGTGAGTTAGGCGCTCCGTCTCGCCCTGACCGACTACGGCTCGAGCACGACCTTACCCAGCACCCCGCCGTCGGCCAGGCTTTGCAGCGCGGCCTGCCCCTCCGACAGCGGATACCGCTGCGGCGGCGGCGGTCTGAGGCCCAGAAACACCAATTGGCTTAGCCCCCAGGAGAATAGGGCCGCCGAGCCGGGGACCTTGTTGAGGTACTCACCCCAGGCAACGCCCACCACGCTGACGTTACGCAGCAGCAACCGGTTGACCTTGACGGTAGGAATGCTGCCCGCGGCGAAGCCGATTACCAGGAGCTTCCCGTCGATCGCCAGCACCCGTACCGCGTCGTCAAATGCCGGCCCACCGATGGGGTCCACAACGATGTCCACGCCGCGGCCGTCCGTGTATTCCCGCACCCGCTGGGCCCAGTTGTCGGACAGCGGCACCACCAGGTCGGCGCCCACCGACGAGACAAAGTCGGCCGCGGCCTCGCGGTGCACCACGCCGATCACCTTGCGCGCGCCCATTGCTTTGGCGACCTGAATCGCCGCCGTGCCCACCCCGCCGGCGGCCCCGAGCACCAGCACGGTGTCGCCCGGCCGCATCGCGGCGCGGCGGGCCAGGGCGAAATACATGGTGTTGTAGTTCACCAACAGCGAGACCGCTTCAGCGTCATCGAGTTCCGCGGGACTGCGGATGACGTTAGGTACCGGGACGGCTACCCGCTCGGCGTATGCGCCCAGGATGCCGAAGGCCGAGACCCGTTCGCCCTCTTTGAAACCCGAGTCCGGCGGAGCCGAAATCACCACCCCGGCCGCCTCCATCCCGGGAACGAACGGCGGCGGCAGCTTCAGCTGGTATTCGCCCTTGCTCAGCAGCAGGTCGGGAAAGCAGACCCCGGCGGCCCGAACGTCGATGACAACATTGCCGCCGTCGCCGGCGACGTCGTCGATATCGGTGTACACCATGCCGTCCGGGCCGGACAGCTCTTGCACGACACAGGCTTTCATGACGTTAGAGCTTGAAGCCCGCCTTCTTGGCTGCCGAGAGGTCGGTGATCTCGCCCCAGTGGTCGGCGACGTCCTGCACCGACGGCGGCTTTTCGAAGTTGGCGCCCGCGTTCTCGAACAGCGCGACGCGCTGCACCTTGCCGCCGCCGACGACGAAAACCGATCCGTTGTCGGCATTTTCCTCGGTGCAAAGGTAGGCCACGACGGGCGCGACGAAATCCGGCGTGAGCTTCTCGAACACCTCCGGCGGCAAGATGTCTTGCGTCATCCGGGTGGCGGCGATCGGCGCGATCGCGTTGGCGTGGATGTTGTACTTGGCGCCCTCGAGCGCCAGCGAGTTGACCAGGCCCACCAGGCCCAGCTTGGCCGCCCCGTAGTTGGTTTGGCCGAAGTTGCCGAACAGCCCGCTGGTGGAGGTGGCGACGACGACCCGTCCGTAACTCTGCTCACGGAAATGCGGCCATGAGGCGCGGATGACGTTGTACCCGCCGTAGAGGTGCACCTTGAGCACGGCGTCCCAGTTCTCGGACGTCATCTTGTGGAAGGTGCCGTCGCGCAGGATCCCGGCGTTGCTCACCACACCGTGCACCGCGCCGAACTCGTCGAGCGCGGTCTTGATGATGCCGGCTGCGCCGTCTTCGGTGGCGACGCTGTCGTAGTTGGCGACCGCCCGGCCACCCGCGTCCTTGATCTCCGCGACGACGTGGTCGGCCATCGCAGACCCGGCGCCCGTGCCGTCGCGGGCTCCACCGAGGTCGTTGACGACGACGCTGGCGCCCTCCCGGGCGAGGGTCAGGGCGTATTCACGCCCTAGTCCGCCACCGGCTCCGGTGACGACGATGACGCGATCCTGCACTCCGGGCATCAGGTTCCTCTCTGCTACTGGCAATAGGGGCTAACAGGGGGCTAAAAAGGGACGGTTCGGCGCCGGCGAAGGCCGGGCCGGTGTCAGAACATTCGGCGCGCCATCTTGAAAGCCCGCTCGGTGTACGGCGGGTAGATGAAACTCGAGAGGTCAGGCCGGGTCGGTTTGGTCAACACCGACTTGCGGTGGCTGAACTCCTCGAAGCCATAGCGGCCATGGTAGGCACCCATGCCCGAAGCGCCGACCCCGCCGAACGGCAGTTTGGCCGTCGAGAACTGGAAGGCGAGATGGTTGATCAGCATCCCGCCCGCCGGCACCTCCTTGATCACCCGCTCGCGGGTAGCGCGGGCCTTGGTGAACAGGTATGCGGCCAACGGCTTGGGCCGCGAGTTGACGAAACGTATCGCCTCGTCCAGGGATCCGACGGTGATCACCGGCAGGATCGGCCCGAAGATCTCGTTTTGCATCAACGGCCCGTCCGGATCGGGGTCGACGACGACCGTCGGCTGGATGCGCAGGGTGGACGGGTCGCAGCTGCCGCCGACGGTGACCTTGCCATCCGAGCCGGAGAGATAACCGCTGAGCCGGTCGAATTGGCGCCGATTGACCAAGCGCATCCCGTGCGGCTCCTTCGACCGGAACTTGGTGATGGCCGCGCCGATCTTGGTGACGAGTTCGTCACGGATCTTTGCGTCGGCCAACACGTAGTCGGGTGCGACGCAAGTCTGCCCGGCGTTGAGCAGTTTGATCCAGGCGATCCGCTTGGCTGCGACGTCTACGTCGGCGTCGGCCGCGACGATCACCGGGCTCTTACCGCCGAGCTCCAGCGTGACCGGCGTCAGATGCGGCGCGGCCCCCTCGTAGACCTTGCGGCCGATCTCGGTGCCGCCGGTGAACACCACCCGGTCCAAGCCCTGGGCGATCAGCTCCTGGCTCACCGCACCGTCGCCCTCGACCACCGCGATCGCGTCGTTGTCGAGATACCGGGGCACCAGCTCGGCCATCAGTCGTGACGACGCCGGGGCGATTTCCGAGGGCTTGAGCACGACGGCGTTCCCGGCGGCGATGGCCCCGATCGCCGGACCCAGCGTCAGTACGAACGGGTAATTCCAGGCGCCGATGATCAGCACGGTCCCGTAGGGCTCATATTCAATCCAGCCGCGGCCCGGGAGCTGTGCCGCCTCCAGCAACTGGTACCGGCGGCGCGTCCACCTCCGCACGCGCTTGGCCGCGTACTTCGCCTCGCCCGCGGTGGTCGCCACGTCGGCGATAAACGCCTCGAAAGGGCTGCGGTCCAGGTCCGCGGCAAGCGCCGCGGCGATGGCGGCCTCGTTTTCCTCCATCAGCTTCTGCAGTTGCAGCAACTGCCGCTTGCGCCACTCCAAATCGCGGGTGCGGCCGGTGGCAAAGGTTTTGCGAAGCCGATCCACCGTTGCGGCGATATCGACCGGCGCAGCCACCTCGGACGTGGGCGGGGCCGCGTTCGTGGATTCCGATGTCTTGGGTGCAACCGATTCGGTGGTCATCATTGTCCCTTCCTTTGGCACCCTGCAGGTGCTTTCCCAGAGCTTGCCACTGGTTTGCGCGCAGGCACGCTCAGGCACTCTATGGGTGATACCCGCGATCCTAACCATCCGGTTGGGGGAGCAATAGGAAGGATCGGAACGGGGCCCCGGCAGCGGTGGTTCACATTGCCCTCACTTTTGTCGGGCACGCGACCTTTACTTGACGCAGGGAATGGCTGACGCGGCCATCTGGCTGAGGTCGGTCGGGGCCGGTGCGTTGGCACCGGTGCCGGTGGCGGCCACCGCGGTCACCTTTCCGGACGCGGACCTGTCGGGCGAGGCACTGGGATGCGCAAAGTAGTCGTCCGCGGGGAACCGCGCGCCCACGGTCAGCCGAACCGTTCCCGGCGGCACGGTGTCGCTCGCTGTCGCGGGCACGTGCAGTTGGTTGGCCAACAGCTGCGCGCCTTCGGAGGCACCGGGGCCGTACTCGACATTGCTGTCGTCCCGAGCGGACGGGGCGGTGGTGGCGCTGCCCCGGGTGAAACCGCGGCTGGCGAACTCGCCCTCGATTGCCGCGGCCAGTCCGTCACGTGAGGTGGCGTTGACGACGTCAAGGACGACCGGTTGAGCCAACGTGGGTGGTGTCTGGGTGCTGGGCGGGACGGCATCCAGGGCGGCCGGTGTGTCCGAGGAGAAGCGCTCCGCAACGATCCGCCGGATCGCCGGAACGTCGACGAGGTTGACGTCGGAGCCGTTCGCATCGCGGCCGAATTCGGAGATTGGCAGGGTGTAAAAGGACAACGGCCTGTCGGTCAGTTCTGAGGCGTGCCCGGCCAGGTCGACGAGGTCCAAGCCGGCGTCGACGGCGATGTTGTCGCGGGCCACCTGAAGCAGGGTGCGCAGCGCGCGGGGGCTGGACAGAGAGCCGCCGTCCCGGGCCGCCTTGACCAACGAGACCAGGAACGCCTGCTGTCTCCTCGTCCGGTCGAAATCGGTGAAGGAACCGTCGTTCGCGTCACGCCGCTGCCGCACGAAGGCCATCGACTGTGCGGCATCGATTCGCTGGACCCCTTGGTGGAAGTCCGCACCTGAATAGCCGTCGGCCGTGTCTGCGTTCAGGCACACGGTAATTGGCTCCACGACCTTCGCGATTTCGAAGAAGGCCCCCAAAGTGACCTCGACGAAATGGTCGACCGAGATGCCCAATAGATCGCTGACGGTGCCGATTTCGGCCTTGCGGCCGGTTTCCCGGGCTGTCTGCTCCCGAGCGGCCAGGTCGGTTGCGCCCGCACCGTTCGAATCACCGCGGGCCTGGGAGTTCAACGACTGCTGGTAGGCCAACCCGTATGCCTGCTTGACCTTGCCCTTGCATACCGACCCCGGACAGCCTGACAACTCCACGTAGTCGTCGCGGGGAATCGACACCGCGGTAATCGGTCCGTCACCACCCGAAATATGCACGACGATAAGCACATTGGCGTTATAGCCGCCCGAGGTTTCGTCGCCGGCATGCAGCGCCTCATACATCTCCTGCGGCAGCGGATGACCATTCTGATCCAACCGGCTGTCCAACCCCACCAGCAGAATGTTCTGATCGGCGCCAAACGTGCTCGCTCCGTTGGGCAATGCGTGGGAGATGATGAATCGGCCCACCACCGTATGCAGGCCCGTCCAGCCCACGCCGGTAATGGCCATCACGAAAGCCGAAACCAGGCTGGCCACCAGGCGCCCTTTCAACAGCACCCAACGCCGCGAATGATCCAATTCTCCGTTGCCCATAGCGAGTGACCATTGTTCCCGACAACCCGGCGAATTCCCGGTAGCGACAGCCGCGAGCCACAGCTAAATGCAGCGCAATGGGTAGCTACGGCAGGCGCAATCGACGCCCGGTCACGGTTTGGTTGCCGTCACGAAACTGTTCGCAAACGGTCGATCCTCCGATTGCGGGGCGCGGCCCAGTCGCAGCGCCTCCTCGCGCGCATTCACCGTGCGGGTGGCCCAACCGTGCGCGGTGAACCAGTCGGCACAGTCCGGGCGCCCCTCGTCGTCGAACCAGAGGTCGAACGGGTTGAACGAGGTGTCCTGGCCACGGGCTGCGCGCTTGGCTTTGAGCTCGGCCCAACTCTCCTCGGCTTCTCGACGCTTCGCTGCGTCCACCCCGAAGATTTCGACCGCCACCCGGCTGCCCGGTCCGCTCAGTTCATCGACCGAGGCGAACATGGCCTCCTGCACCGCGGCGGGCAGGAACGGCAGCAATCCTTCGGCCAGCCAGGCCGTGGCACGGCCCGCGTCGAAACCGGTGTCGCGCAATGCTTGCGGCCAGTCGTGGCGCAGGTCGACGGGCACCGGCCGCCGCTCGGCGACCGGTGTCGCGCCATGGTTGGCGAGAGTTGCGGCCTTGTACTCGAGCACCTTGGGCAGATCGATCTCGTAGACGACGGTGCCGGCCGGCCACGCCAGCCGGTACGCACGCGAATCGAGGCCCGCGGCCAGGATCACCACCTGCCGGATACCGGCCGCAGAGGCTTGAGTGGCGTCGGCGAAGTACGCATCGAAGAAGTGAGTGCGCACCGCCTGGTAGTTGATCATGTTCTGGGCGTCGACCGCGAGGTTCGGATCCTCGTCGTCTTCCTCTGGCCCGGCCCACCACGCCGCCACCTGCTCCCGGACGCCCTCGAGCTCGGGAGTGGACACCAGCGGCTCGGCGAACTGGTCGCGGATCAGCGGGTCGGCGCTGGCCGTCTCGCGGGCACGGGCCAGCGCGACCATCACCGCGGTCGCCCCGACGCTGGTGGCGATGTCCCAGGAGTCGTCCAGGGAGCGCGCCACTACAACCGCTCCGCCACCACGAAGTCGGAGAACGCGTCCTTGTCGTCGGCCAGCGGAACGTTCTCAATCCAGCGGCCCAGCCGGCGCATCTCGTCCGTCGAAGGCTGCGCGCGAGCGCGCCAGCCGTGGTTGTTGAGCCACTCCGTGACGTCCGCCCTGTGGTCGTCCCGATACATCAGCTCCCCGACGTCGACGGTCTCCTCCAGGCCGAGTTCGTCGGCCACCTTCCTGAACCGCTCGCGCATCTGCTGCCGCCGCTCGTCGCCGTGCGAAGGTGCGGTTTCCGCCGAAACCCGGCTCCCGGCCGGGCTGAGCTCGCCGATCAGGGTGAACAACCGGTCCTGGGCCTCGGCCGGCAGGTACATCAACAGCCCCTCGGCCAGCCATGCGGTCCGCGCCGTCGGGTCAAAGCCCGCGGCACGCAGGGCGGCCGGCCAGTCCTGGCGCAGGTCGATGGCCACCTCACGGCGATCGGCCGAGGGCGTCACCCCGTGTTCCGCCAACGTCGTCGACTTGTAAGCCAGCACCTCGGGCTGGTCGATCTCGTACACCGTGGTGCCGGCCGGCCAGTCCAGGCGGTAAGCGCGGGAGTCCAGCCCCGAGGCCAGAATCACGACCTGCCGGATTCCGGCGGCGACGGCGTCTTCGAAGTACGTGTCGAAGAAGTTGGTCCGCACTGCCTGATATCCACGCATGTGCTCGAGTTGGGCCACGTACTCCTCATCGAGGGCTTCCACCTTGGCGGCAACCTCCGGATCGAGCATGGCCTCCCACAAAACGCTGGCACCGGCATTGGTGACCAGCAGTCTGGCGTAAGGGTCTCGGATCAGCGGGTCCGGCCGCTCGGTCTCGACGGCCCGGGCGGCGGCCACCATGACCGCGGTGGTGCCGACGCTGGTCTTGATGTCCCAGCTGTCGTCGTGGGTGCGCAGTGAGCTCATCGCGTACTCCTTTGGTCAGACGGTTGAATCTTCGGCGAGACGCGCTCGCAGCAGCGTGCTGCGTACCGCGTCATCGGAAAGGTCGTCGGGCACCGGGCGGCCCAGCCGGGCCATCTCCGCGCGGTTGTCCACGTCGCGCACCTGCCAGCCGTGCCGAGCCAGCCACTCGGCGGCATCCGACCGGTCGGGCTCGTGGTAGGTCAGCGCCTCGACGTTGACGTCCAGGCCGAGTCGCTCCCGCATCCGTCGCCAGCGCTGGGTGTTGCCGTTGGTGTTCATGCCGAACACCTCGATGGCCACCCGGCTGCCCGGCGCGCTGAGGGCGGTGAACATCTCGAACAGCCGGTCTTGGGCGTCGCTGGGCAGGTAGGGCAGCAGGCCCTCGGCAAGCCAAGCCGTCGGCTGGGTGCGATCGAACCCGGCGGCCGTGAGCGCGGCCGGCCAATCGTCGCGCAGGTCCACCGGAACGGGGCGCCGCCGGGCAGTGGGAACCGCGCCGTGCGATTCCAAGATTCCGGTCTTGTATTCGAGCACCTTGGGTTGGTCGATTTCGTAGACCACGGTATCCGCCGGCCAACCCAGCCGGTAGGCCCTCGAGTCCAGCCCCGCGGCCAGGATCACCACCTGCCGGAGCCCGGCGTCGGCGGCGTCAGCGCAGTACTCGTCGAAGAAATGCGTCCGCACCGCCTGGTAGTCGACACCGAGCCGATGCACCCGCCGCCCGTGCTCGTCGCCGTCGAGCCACGCCAGCTCCGGATCGGCCAGCCGCTCCCACGCCGGTCCCGCCGACGACACCAACACGCGCGCGAACTCGTCGCGAATGAGCGGATTGGTACCGCTGGTCTCCACGGCGCGCGAGGCGGCGACCCCCAACGCGGTGGCGCCGACCAGCTCGGTGATGGTCCAGGAGTCGCCCGCGGTCCGCAACGAGGACGGCGACGGGGAGCGGTCAGCGAGATCAGTCATAGGGGATTCATGCTACCGGAATAAGTTAGGCAAACTATGCGCCTTGTGCGCCACGTCACTGCGCGCGAGCCGACGGTCAGGCCTCGGGCCGCCAGAGCGCCCCTTCCGGCAGCTGCCGCAGCATGTCGGTGATGGCCAACATTTCTTCGTAGCTTCGGACGTAGCCGGCGTAGAACCCGACGCCGCAGAGCACGACCAGGAGCGTCTCGACTAGCGCGGAGGCATCGACATCCGCGGCGACCTCGCCGCGCTCGATGGCATCGTTGACCGCCGAGGTCAGAAATTCGCGGCTGATTGTCACCGAGTCGTTTTCCATCCGGCTCAATTCCGGATGCCGTTGCGACTCCAGCACGCCGGTGATTAAAAACGCTGACACCGCAGGATTGTCGGAATCGGCGCGGACCGCGACGGAGATCAATGCCGTCAGCCGACCCATCAGCGTGGTCTCGCGCTCCGCGTGTCGAATGCCGGCGTTGATGACGATGTCGTTGGTTTGCTTTAATACGTCCCGGTACAACGCCCTCTTGCTGGAGAAGTAGTGGTTAATCGCCGGCCGGGTCAGGTCGGCGCGAGCCGCGATCGCCTGAAAAGTCGCGCCGTCGTATCCCCGTTCGCTGAACACCAGACGGGCGGCCTGCACAATTCGCTGACGTGTCTCGTCTGCCTTCGCGGCAGGGGGGCGCCCCGGCCCGCGACTCGCCATCGGCGACATTAATAAAGTGTGCCACCGCCACGGTGCGGCATTAACGCGTTTGGCGGAATGCTGCCGAACTTGCCGGCCTGATAGTCCTGCAGAGCCTCGATCAATTCCGCCCGCGAGCTCATCACGAATGGTCCGTAATGGAATACCGGCTCACGAATCGGTTTACCGCCCAGGAGCAATACGTCAATTGCCGCTGTCGACGACGCCTCCTGAATCGATTGGGCGCCCACGGTAATCCGGTCGCCGGACCCGAGCACGGCCAACTGGCCCTGGTGAATCGGGTGAGCGGCCGGACCCATATATCCGCTGCCGGACAGCACATAGATCAACGCGTTGAAATCGCGCCGCCACCCAACATTCAGCCGGGCTCCGTTGTGAATTGTCACGTGCGCCAGAGTGATCGGAGTATGCGTGACGCCGGGTCCGTGATGCCCGTCGATGTCACCGGCGATGATCCGGACCAGCGCGCCGCCATCGTCGGAAGCCAGCAACCGCACGTCGGCGCCTTCGATGGCCTGATACCGAGGTGGCGCGAACTTGTCCTGCTTCGGCAGGTTCACCCATAGCTGGATGCCGTGGAAGACGCCACCGCTTTCCACCAACTCGGCGGGCGGGGTCTCGATGTGCAGGATGCCCGAACCGGCCGTCATCCACTGCGTCCCGCCGTCCGTGATCAGGCCGCCGCCGCCGTGCGAATCCTGATGCGCGAACTTCCCGTCGATCATGTAGGTGACCGTCTCGAAGCCGCGGTGCGGATGCCAGTCGGTACCCCGCGGCTCTCCGGGCTGGTATTCCACCGCGCCCATCTGGTCCATGTGCACGAAGGGGTCCAGGGCGGCGGCGGCGACCCCGGCGAAGGCGCGGACCACCGGAAAGCCCTCGCCCTCATAGCCACGGGGCCCGGTGCTGATCGACCGGACCGGTCGCTCCGTGTCGGTGGGACGGGCGGGACCGATCCGCGGCAACGTCAGGGCGTCTGCGGTAACAGCGGGCATGTCTACCTCCATATTCGGACTACCGATATAACCGGACCAGAGTCCGGTTATTCCCTGGTGTTACCTGGCAGTGGGCGGGAACTGGGCTCCGACGCGACGGAATCGTTTGGTAGTGCAATATTTGCTGGAGTAGAGGGTCGCCGCGGCATGCCCGATCCTGAGATGGTCAGTAGATCCAGACGTTCGACGGCGGGGAGGGTAATGGGGATGGGGCAAGGAAAGGCGGGCGCTGATCCGGCACCGGTTTCGCGGCCGGGGCCCAACGTCTGGGGATCCGTGGCCAGCTGGCTACGCGGAAACCGCCTCGGACTGTTCTGTGTGGCGATCGTGGTGGGGATTGGGGCCGGACTTGGTGCCGCGGCATTCCGCTACCTGATCTATGGGTTCACCTGGCTGGCGACCGGACACGACGAGTTCGGCCAGCAGGGCTGGGTCGGCAGCGACCAGTTGCCGTGGCTGGGCATCGGGTTCTTTGCGGTCATCCCCATCGTCGGCGGATTGCTGTACGGGCCGTTGATCTCCAGGTTCGCGCGGGAGGCGCGGGGCCACGGCGTGCCGGAAGTCATGATCGCGGTGGCGGAGAATGGCGGCCGCATCCGTCCCCAGGTAGTGGTGGTCAAAGCGCTGGCCTCGGCGCTGTGCATCGGCACCGGCGGCTCCGTCGGCCGTGAAGGGCCGATCGTACAGATCGGCGCCGCGCTGGCGTCCAGCTTCGGTCAGTGGGTGCGGATGCCGGAAAACCGGCTGCGGGTGCTGGTGGCCTGCGGCGCGGCCGGCGGCATCTCGGCCACCTTCAACGCCCCCATCACCGGGGTGTTCTTCGGGGTGGAGTTGATCCTGCGGGAGCTCTCCGTCGAGGCGATCTTCACCATCATGCTCTCGTCGATGGTTGCCGACGTGATTGCCCGGGTCTTCTTCGGCTCGGCCCCCTTCCTCACCCAGCTGCCCGAAGGAATCGAGCTGGACCACATCGCCAACTATTTCTTGGTGGCCCTCCTCGCCGCGATCGCCGGATTGCTCGGGGTCGGCTTCACGAAGGTCTTATACAGGACTGAGGATGTGTGCGATCGGGTGTGGGGTCACCGTCCGGAATGGGCGCGGCCGGCAGTTGGCGGGATCGTGCTCGGCCTGCTGCTACTCGCCGTGCCGCAACTCTACGGGGTGGGCTACCCGGTGATGTACGCCGCCTTCGCCGGCCACTACGCGCTGTGGTTCCTGGTAATTCTGGCGGCGGGCAAGATGCTGGCCTGCAGCCTGACCATCGGGATCGGCGGCTCAGGCGGTGTGTTCGCCCCCTCGCTGTTCGTCGGGGCCACCTCCGGCATGGCCTTCGGGCTCGTTGCCCACCAGCTGATCGGCCCGGGGGTTGGGGAGCCCGCGCTCTACGCCATCGTCGGCATGGGCGCCGTGTTCGCCTCCGCTGCGCGCGCCCCGCTCACGGCGCTGGCCAGCACGGTCGAGATGACCGGAGACTTCACCCTCACGCTGCCGGTCATGTTGGCCGTCGCCGTCGGCACAACCGTGTCCCGCGGGATTTCCTACGGCACCATCTACACCACCAAACTGCTACGGCGAGGCATCGACATCGACCGCCCCACTCCCACCCATGCATTCGCCGGGCTCACCGCGGCCGACGCCATGCACCGGTTCACCGCCCCGCTGGATCTGACCACTCCCGCCGGCGACGACGACCGGGACTGGACGGCCTTGCTCGGCCCCGTTACGCGCATCCGCGTACCCCAGGCGCTATTCGCCAACGACAGCCTTGCTCAAGCCCTTCGTCAGCTCGTCGTCTATGGCCGCGACGGCCTCCCGGTCATCGACACCGAGGCCCGGCGCGTTCAGGGCTGGCTGACCAACCAGAACGTGCTGCGCGCGGTCGGCGCCTACTTCACCGACGTCCAACCGGACATCGCTGCCAGCCACCAAGCAGCCGAATGGGCCGACCCCCAAGCCAAAACCGCCGAACACGATCCACGCAGCCAACTCGACGGGTACCGCATCGTCGAACACACCCTGACAACCGATTCTGTCGCCGTCGGCCGGATGGTCAGCGAACTCGACTTACCCGCCGGACACTTCCCCGTCTCCGTAATCCACAATCGACAACTCATCGACGCCGACGCCACCGTACAACTCGCCGCGGGCGACCGGATCAACATCCTGGTCCCGAAAAACGGCTTTACCGACACAATCGTGAGGACGGCCGCGGCCGCCCTGGTGACTAGGATGAAGAGCTGCGCGCGCTGCTCGCGGCGTCCTTTTCGGTGGTGGAGCCCTCGTGGGTCAGTTGCCCGCCCGCGCTCTCCAGGTGTGCCCGGACAAACCACTGGAACTTCTCCAACTGGCCCGCCTGGCCGATCAAGAGGTCTTGAGTGACCGGATCGAGTTCCTCGGTCTCCTCGATGCCTTTGCGGATGTCTTCGATGACGCCGGTGTAGACCAGGTCCAGCGCCGCCAGGTGAGCCTGGACACAGTCGCGGCCGACCGAGTAGGCGTCCCAGGTGCGATCCTTGACGATCGCTCCGGGCGTGCCCTGCGGCGACGCGCCCAAAGCCGCGATGCGCTCCGCGACGTCGTCGGCAAAGCCGCGGACCGCCTCGACTTGCGGGTCAATCATCTCGTGCACGCCGATGAAGTTGGGCCCCAACACATTCCAGTGAACGTGCTTGAGCGTCAGATGGAGGTCGTTATAGGTGCTCAATTGCTTTTGCAGGAGTTCGGCGAGGCGAGCCCCCTGCTTGTCGGTCAATCCCGGAATAGTGAACTGCGTCATTAGCCACTCCTGCGTTCGCTCATAAACCTTTCCCGCGGCGGATACCCGGGGTCGGGAACCGGTAGTCGTCGGGCCCGACTCCATTGCGCGAGGGCGAACGCTCAAATCGAGTGAATGTGCTGCACCGGCAGTCGCGGCCCACGGCGCGGCTCGCATGCCAGCCCGCTGACTTCGAGCAACCGCACGACCCGGTGGCGATGCGGCCGCATCGGTTCGAGCAACTCGAGCATGCCCGCGTCGTCGACCGGGCGGCCCAGCAGCGTCCAGCCGATCATCTTCGGGACGTGGTAGTCGCCCACGGACACCGCGTCGGCGTCACCGAACGCTCGCTGCGCGGTCTCGGCGGCCGTCCACAGCCCGACTCCCGGCAGTGACGTCAGCGCGTCCCGCGCCTGCGCCGGCGGCCGCGCCCCCAGCCGCTCCAGTGATGCCGCCCGTTGCGCACACGTCACCACCGTCCGAGCGCGTCCGGGGTCGACGTTGGCGCGGTGGAATTCCCACGACGGGATGCTTCGCCACACCTCAGCCGAGGGCGGCACCCGCATCCCGGCGGGCGCCGGTCCCGGCGCCGGTGTGCCGTACTTGGACACCAACAGCCGCCACGAGCGAAACGCGTCCGCGCCGGGCACCCGTTGCTCGATGACCGCCGGAATCAGGGCTTCCAAGACAAGTCCGGTGCGCCCCAGGCGCAGGTGCGGGACACGCCGGTGCGCGGCAGCGACCGTCGGGTCGCGCGGCGCGAAGCCGGATGCGTCGTCGTCCACGCCCAGCAGCGCGGGCAGCGTCTCGAGGAACTCCTGCGCACCGCTCCCCCACGCCTCGCAATGGGCGGCATCGGCGGCCACGCCGCTGATCCGGGCGGCGACGGGACCGCTCGGCAACAGGCTGGTCCGCCAAATGGTGCCGTCACCGGGAAGCCGGAAGCACGGATCCCGTGGTCCCCGGCGAAGGGGCGCCAGGGTATGCCCGAAGCTGGCGGGCTCGGCGAACGTGACAGTGCGCGCGTCGTTCACTAATCGCTCTCTCCGACTGCCATGATTGACCATTAACTACGTCTCAAGACAATATTGCGGTGTGGCGACGCCTTTCGATGACCCGCAGGGCGAACTGGCCTGGATGTTCTTGGAGAGCATCAGCGAGGGCGGCGATCTGGACGAGGGCTTCGCGCTGCTCAGCGACGACTTCAGCTACTGGAGCCTTTACACCCGCGTCTCCTTCGACCAGGACACCCTGAGGCGAGCGATCGATTGGCGCAAACAGACCCTGGAAATCACGATCGATCTGCTCCGCTGCGTTAACGAGGGAGACACGGTGGTGGTGGAGGCCAACGCCGCCGGCACCACCACCGCTGGCGTCGCCTACGACAGCCCGTTCGTGTGCATCTTCGAGACACGTGACGGGCTGATCGTCTCGATGCGCGAATACAGCGATACCCGCGCTCAGGACCAGGCCCTTCCCGAACCGCCGAGTCAGCTCTTCTGAGACGACACGCTGATGTCGGCTTTGTTGGGATAGAAGGCGACGTGCCCGGCGATCGCCGCGACGGCCGGGTAGGGCTGTTCGTAGGTCCAGATCACGTCGTCGACGGTGTCGCCGCCCGCGGTGGTCACGCTGTAGTAGCTGGCCTCGCCCTTGAAGGGGCAGTACGTGCCGGTGTCGGTGCGGACGAGTCGATCCCGAACCACATCGCCCATTGGAATGTATTGCACCGCAGGCAAAGTGGCTTCCCGTAGCTCCAGTGCCGCGGTGGTGTCCGCGATCAGCTCGCCGTTGACGCGCACCTGCACGCGTGCGTTGGTGGGCTCGATGGTGATCGGGTGTCCGGCGTTGGGTTCTTTGACTTCGGGGTGAGTCATGGTCGATTCCTCCTCAGGCGCAGATACGTGGTCCAACAACGGCCCGCGCTCAACACTTCCCGTCAGGCCGGTCCGAACGCGTAACGGTGGTATTGGGACATGTCGGCCAGGGCGGGAAGCAGCGACATGATCCCGCCCATCACGTGGTAGGCGCGCGGCAGCCGCGCGAAGGTGTCCGATTCGAACCACCGCACCCAGGCCAGCAGCCGGGTGCCGGGGACCGCGTCGAGGATGTCGTCGGGCCCGTTGATGGCCCAGTTCAACGTTGCTCCGGATCGGCGCACCACCGTGTTGCTCCACTGAGACCGGATGGCGAGCCGGTTGAAGGCGTCGAACTGCAACTCGCCACCAGAGAACCGATCGACGACCCGCTGCAGTAAGGCGATGCCGTCCCGTTCGCTGAGGTACATGGTCAGACCCTCGGCGATCATCAGCGCGGGCCGGTCGTCGGGTATGCCGTCCAGCCAGGAGGGATCGGTGACCGACGCGGCAACGACGTGGCAGTGGTCCGCGGCGGCGTAGAGGCGGGTGCGCAGTTCGGCGACCTCGGGGTAGTCGACGTCATACCACTCAACTCGCGGACTCGGCTGGAGCCGGAAATAGCGGCCGTCCAGCCCGCAGCCCACGTGCAGGACGACGGCGCTGGGGTGCGCGGCGAGAAATTCGCGGGCCCAAGTGTCGAAGTGCGCGGTACGGGCCGTCACCGATGGCGAAAGGCGTGCGGTGATGGCGGTTTTCGTCCAGTCGTAGTCGATCCGTTCGACGATTTCCTTGGCGTAGCGGTCGTTCAGGATCGGGTTCGGGAAGTCGGCATCCAGCGCCTTCGCGTACAGCGTCGCCAGTGCGGTCTGCGGCGCTCCGTGCAGGTCGACGCGAATGCTTGCCACGTGGGCGAGCTTATTCGGCCGGGGCCTAACTGTTCTGGGTGCTGTCCTGCGTGGTTTGCGCGTTCTTGCGGGCGGTCTTCATCGCGGCCCAGAACCGGGCCGCCTCGCGGATGGATTCCTCGACCGGGCGCGGCTGCCAGCCCAGCTCCCGCACCGCCTTGCTGTGGTCGACGGGGGCCTCGGCGCGCATCATGCGCACCGACGCCAGGCTCAGCTCGGCGTCCTTGCCGGTGAGCCGCGCCCGCAGGCTGCCCAGCGCGCCGAGCGCGCCGAGCATCGGCACCGAAATCGAGCGTCGCGGCGGCGGCACCCCCGCCTCGTCGGCCGCGATCCGCACCGCGTCCTTCAGCGCGAGCATCCGTTCGCTGATGAGGTAGCGCTCGCCGATGCGCCCGCGTTCGGCGGCCAGGATCATGGCCCGGGCGGCATCGTCGACGCCGACGACCTCCAGCTGGATGCCGTCCATCATGAAGGGCAGCTTGCCGAAGACCGCGCCGGCGATGAACGCGCCGTGCGGGGTGCGGCCCCAGTCGCCGCTGCCGTAGGTGGTCGAAACGCACATCGCGACCGCGGGCAAACCCGCCTCGGCGACGTACCGCATCACCAGGTTCTCGGCCTGCACCCTCGACTGCACGTAGGGAGTGAGCCGGCCCGACCCTATGATGTCCTCCTCGGTCGCCACGTGCCCGTGCCGGCGGCCCACCGTCGCGTAGGTGCTGGTGAAGACGAACCGGCGCAGGTCGGCTGTGACAGCGACGTCGAGGACGTTGCGCAAACCCTCGACGTTGGTGCGAAACAGCGGCGCCGTGTCGCGCAACCACGCGCGCGTGTCCACGACGCAGTAGTACACGTCGTCGACCCCGTCCATCGCCTCACGCAGGGCGGCGGTGTCGAAGACGTCGCCGTGAAACCGGGTGAGCGCCAGGTCGTCGATGGCGCGGGTATTGGCGGTCGGGCGCACCATCGCCCGCACGTCATATTTTTCCCGTGCGCCTTTGGCGACCAGCTGCCGGGTCACGTGCGAACCCAGAAAGCCGTTGGCGCCGATGACGAGCTTGGGTTTCGCGCTCACCGTTGGCCGCCGCCGTTCTCTTTCATCCACCGCGCGGCGTCGTCGTCCAGCGTGCCCAGCTCCTGCGCCTTGCGGCACCACTTCAAACCCGCCCGCAAGAAACGCAGCGGGTTGTAGATGTCCTCTTGACGGCACCACTGGCCGTCGCCGGCGTAGGTGACGATGGAGATGTTCGTCGCGCTGATGACGGTGCCGTCACCGGGGTCTTTCATCGGGTTGTCCAGCTCGCAGATGATCCGCCCGGTCGACTCGTCGATGACCGACCACAACGACGGGAAGGCGACCATGTGGCTGCCCGGGAAGGTCGTCATCGTTCGCTGGATCCAGGCGCGCACCTCGCCGCGGCCGTGCATGGTGCCCATCGCGTGCTCGATGTACTCGACGTTCGGGGTGTACTGCTCGATCCAGGCGTCCCAGTCCCGCGTCTCGGCGGCCCGGGCCACCGTGTCCTCGAACTTCTCGAAGGCGGCGGACAATTCGCTGCGGGAAAACGAGGGAGTGGTCGAGGAAGTAGTCATCGTGCGGCGGTCCCCTGCCCGGCATCCGGTTTCGGCGCAACGTTGCAGCTCATCGGCGGAGTGTAGCCTGGGCCTCAGTTGTGGCCGGTTAGGAGGACAAGCAATGACAACCCAGAAAGCGATACTCGCCGGCGGCTGCTTTTGGGGCATGCAAGAGCTGATCCGCAAACAGCTGGGTGTGGTCTCGACCCGGGTCGGTTACAGCGGCGGGGACGTCCCGAACGCGACGTACCGCAACCACGGCACGCACGCCGAGGCCATCGAGATCGTCTACGACCCGGCCGTCATCGATTACCGCACGCTGCTGGAGTTCTTCTTCCAGATCCACGACCCGACAACGAGAAACCGGCAAGGCAATGACCGCGGAACGAGTTACCGGTCCGCCATCTTCTACACCGACGACGAGCAGAAGCGCATCGCGCTGGACACCATCGCCGACGTCGAGGCGTCCGGCCTGTGGCCCGGCAAGGTGGTGACCGAGGTCAGCCCGGCCGGGGATTTCTGGGAGGCCGAGCCGGAGCACCAGGACTATCTGCAGCGCTACCCCACCGGGTACACCTGCCACTACGTCCGGCCCGGCTGGAAGTTGCCGCGGCGGGCATCCTCAACGTTGGGTGCCGACCAGTAGTCCCGGTAGTCAGCGGGTCAGACACTCCGCGCGCCACCGCACCGGCGGTGTGGCCAACCACTGACTTCGGCGCGCGATGATGTCGGTAAGAACGTCGACATCCGGTTCTCGTGGATGTGAGAATCCGGCGCTTCGTAATGCGTGAAAGTCCGCTCATGAAGTGAACTCTCGGCTCATGTCGTCTCATTCCACCGTCTGGGATGTCACGTACGATCTGCTGCGCTGTACCCGCACTCGTTGCCGTTCACCGCACAAGCGCTGTCCGTGCACCCCAACACGGTGCGACAAAGGCTGCGCAAGCTCGAGCAGAAGGCGGGGCGGGCGGTGACCGACCCGCGCGCCGCCGCTGAAGTGCGCATCAGATCCGAAGCCGCGCGCCGGCCCGTCCCGGGCGGCGAAGGCTGCCGCGCCGGGCGACGACTGAACTACCGCGGGCTCAGCGTCGGTGAGCCACTATTAGGCCGCCATCCTTCGGGACGTAGGCAACACCGCGGCCGTGCCACCGCTCCCCCGGCGCGGTGGTTGTGTCAATGGTGAAGTGGCGCAACACCGTTCGCAGCACCACGTCCATCTCCATGTTGGCGAACGCCGCCCCCAGACACCGCCGCGCGCCGCCGCCGAACGGAATCCACGCGAAAGCGGATGGCTTGCTTTCGATATACCGTTGCGGGTCGAAGCGGTCCGGGTCGGGAAAGACGGCGGGGTCGTCGTGGATCTGCGCGATACTCACGAGCAGTGAGTCCCCGCTGGGAATCACCCACTCCCCGAGTTGGAACACCGGCGGGTAGACGCGGCGGGCGGCGAAGTCGATGACCGTCCTGGCCCGCTGGACTTCCAGAATCGTCGCCTGGCGCAGCTCGTCGCCGCCGTTCTCGGCCTCCTGGACGAGGGCCGCCAGCAGATCGGGGTGGCGGGTCAACCGCTCGAACGCCCAGGCCAGCGTGGAGGCCGTCGTTTCGTGCCCGGCAGCCAGCAAGGTGAGCAGTTCGTCCCCAATATCCTTGCGGGACATGACCGTACCGTCGTCGTAGGTGCTGCGCAGCATCAGCGCGAGCACGTCAGTGCGGTCGGCGAAATTCGGATCCGCCCGCTCGGCATCGATGAGCTTGTCGATGATGGCGTCGTACTGGCAGCGCCATTCGTCCAGCCGCCCCCACGGGCTGTAGCGCCCATAGTTCCGTTTGGGCTTCGGCATCGCCGCCATGCGCGATCCCAGGGTGACCCACGGCGGGATGAGGCGGCGCAGCTCGTCGAGCTCGGCACCCTCGGCCCCGAACACCGCGCGCAGGATGGCGTTGAGCGTGATGTGCATCATCGACGGCAGCGTTGCGAACGGCCGGCCCTCCGGCCATCCGGCGGTCTCGCGCAGCGTCTCCTCTTCGATGATGGCCTCATAGTTCTTCATGCTCTTGCCGTGAAACGGCGGGGCCAACAAGCGCCGCCGCCGGCGGTGATCGTCGCCGTCGAGCGCGAAGATCGACCCCGAGCCGAACAACCGGCTCAGATTGGGCTGGATGTTGCCGAGCTCCTCCGGGCTGGTGGTGAAGATCTGCTTGGCCAGCTGCGGGTCAGCCACCACCACGACCCGGCCGTAAATCGGTAGGTTCAGCGTGAAGACTCTCCCGTGGCGGCGGGCCAGCCGCTGGATCATCCCCCGCCGTGACATCGCAAAACCCAGGCCCAGGAAGAACTTCGGAAGCCGGACCGCCTTGGGCAACCTGACAGCGGCGGGCGCGGGCGCGGCGGTGACCACTTCGCTCATGACGGTGATGCTCCCAATTTCTCCCCTGGATCGGGGTGGTACTACGGTGTACCGCACACCTTTCCCCGGCACGGTACTCTGTGGTACCAAGCCTGACAAGGTGCCGTATTCACCGAAAGGGGTGCCGGCCGTGATATCAGCGGCGACAGCAGCGGCCGGCGACACGGCGCTCGGCGACCCGTTGGCCGAGCCAGACCCGTTTCGGCTTCGCCTGCTCGACGGCCTCGCCGCCTCGATCACCGAGCGTGGCTACCGCGCCAGCACGGTCGCCGACATCGTCCGCAACGCGCGCACATCAAAACGGACGTTCTACGACCGGTTCGCCAGCAAGGAAGAATGCTTCCTCGAGCTACTGCGAGCCGATGTCGAGAAACTCGGCGAGCGCATCGCCGCGTCCGTCGATCCGCAAGCAGATTGGCACCGGCAGATTCGTCAGGCGGTCGAAGCCTATGTCGGGCATATCGAATCACGGCAGGCGATCACCTTGAGCTGGATTCGCGAACTCCCCTCGCTCGGTGGCGTCGCTCGCCCCGTCCAGCGCCGCGGCCTGCAGCTGTTGTCCAGCCTGCTGATCGACCTCAGTGCCAGCCCGGGGTTCCAGCGCGCCGAGCTGCCACCGTTGACGCCGCCGCTGGCCGTGATCTTGCTGGGTGGTCTACGTGAATTGACCGCGCTCGCCGTCGAAGACGGACGGCCCGTGCGGGAAATCGTCGGACCGGCCGTCGACGCGTCCATCGCCC
Source organism: uncultured Actinomycetota bacterium (assembly GCA_963785625.1). GTDB lineage: Bacteria > Actinomycetota > Actinomycetes > Mycobacteriales > Mycobacteriaceae > Mycobacterium. The sequence goes on from CAWAWC010000010.1 coordinate 240,319, forward strand.
TGCTCGGCCCGCGACACTAGGCTCTTCCTGCATCGTCGCCGGACTAGGCTCATCGCAGACCCCTCAACGAGATTGGAGAGACTGCGATGCGGCTATCGACCCGAAACCAGCTCAAAGGCACCATCACCGAGGTCGATCTCGGCAGTGTGATGGCGATCGTGAAGGTCAAGCTGGACGGCGGTGACCAGATCGTCACGTCCTCGGTCACCAAGGATGCCGCGACGGACCTGGGCCTCAAGGTGGGTCAGCCGGCGACGGTGTTCATCAAGTCCACAGAAGTCACCATCGGCGTCGAGTAGCGGACGCGCGGCAGCTTTTCGGGCCTCGCGACACTGAAACCACGCACACGACACGCCGAAAAGCGCCGCAGCAGTTTATGTTTCGGTGCGAAGGAAGGCGCGCAGGCGGTCGAGCACCAGCTCGGGCGCCTGCTCGACGATCCAGTGGCCGACTCCGTCGACCAGCTCGACCTCGAAATCGCTTGCGCGGTCGCCATATCCGCGCAACAGGTCGGGATGTAATCGCCGGATCGCCGTGCCGTGCAGCCAGCGGACCGGGACGTCGACGCGAACGCCGTCGAACTCGCCACGCATCCAGCTCAGCATCTCCCTGGTCTGAAAGGTGCGATACCATCGCGAACCGGCCTCCGCGTGCCCAGGCTGACGCATGCACTCGGCGTACATTCGCACGTCCTTCTCGGGCGCGGTGAATCCGGCACCGCCCCACGACGCGAGGGACCGGAGAAACCGTGCGTTGGGATCACCGATCACCCGAGGACCGATAACCGGTAGCGAGATCGGAATCTGGTACCAGACCCGCCACATGTTGCGGATTGACGACAGGTCGCGCTTCACCCAAGGCGCCACGGTGTTCATCCCGAAGAACCCGCTCACCTTCTCGGGATGGCGCAGCATCATGATGAACGCGGCGGGGCCGCCCCAGTCGTGGGCGACGAGCTTGACCTTGGCGACGCCCAAGTGGTCCAGCACACCGGCCAGATCCTCGCCCATCTCGTTCTTGCGTGTAGCTGGAGCGCGGTGCCGAACTCCAGCCCGCGCCGCGCAGGTCGGGACACAACACCCGGTAGCCGTCGGCGGCCAGTGGACCGATCAGTTCGTGCCACTCCCACCAGTTCTGGGGGAAGCCGTGCACCAGCATGACAGCGGGTCCACCGGCCGGACCCGCGTCCGCGACATGGATCGTGACACCGTCTCCCAGGTCCACGTACCTGTGTTCGACACCGTCCAGGGCGGGCATAGTGACCATGACTTGAGAACCTAGCGCTATGCCAGGAACCGCTCGACATATGGTGCGAAGCGGGCGCGCAGACCGTCCTCGGTCAGCCCGAACATCTCGTACGAGATTTCGATGTTGCCGAGCCGGCCGCGCCGGTGGTCTTCGAGGTAGGCGGCAATCGCCGTCCGCGCTTCCTCGGTGAACGGCTCGCACGCCAGGGCGTAAACCCGCTCGGCGACGCCGAGTTCGTCGGCCATGAAGTCGTCGAATCGGACGTCGATCGAACGGTCCGGCCCGATGATGTCGCGGTCGCGGACGAGTCTGGTGAGCATGCGTTCGAGACGGTCGATCCAGGACGCCGCGATCTGCTCCACGGGCACCGGTGATCGGTGCATCCGGGCGGAGTAGGTGATCATCGCGATCATCGACAGCGCCACCGGCACCGGGTCGCGATGGGTGAACACGACGATGCTGCCCGGGAAGACCCGGTCCAGCACCGGAACCTGCTCGAGGTGTTGCGGCGACTTCAGCAGCCAGCGCCGCCCCCCGCGCAGGAACTGCATCGCCTTGAGCTGCCTGGCGAGGTATTCGTAGTGCGGCGTCTGGTCGTGGGACTGGTAGTACTCGCGCCATCGTGGCACCTCGCCGAGCGTCTCGAAGAGCATCGTCGAGAAGTCGTTGGCGAGCAGTTGGATCTCTTCGTGCACGTGGTCGGTGGTCATCTCGTGCATCAGCGGGAAATACGGCATCACGGTGTTGATCACCCCGACCCCGACGTCCATCCGCGTCCGCCGCGGGTCCGGCTCGATTCCCGCCTCGGCCGGCAACGGGAACGGCTCGACGCTTTCCCAGTACGGCATGCTGCGGAAGGTGGGCGGCGCCGCCAGCAGATTGTGCAGGTGGGTGGTGCCGGTGCGGGGCAGGCCGGCGATCACCACCGGCGGTTGCAGTTCGATGTCGTCGATCTCGGGATGGCGGCTCGACAGGTCGGCTAGCAGCAGCCGGTTCTTGAGCAGCTGCAGCAGTTGCGCATAGAAGTTGACCGTTCCGGCCGCGTGCAGCCCGTCGATCTCCCACAGCGCGGCGAGATAGACCTCCAGCCGCTCTCGGTAGTCGTCGGGTCCGAAATCGTGCAGGCCGGTGTCGGCGCTGGCTTGCGCGTGCAGCGCGTCGGCGTCCAGCGGACAGGCCGGACCCATCGTGGCCATCATGTCGAGGATCTGCTGAGCTTCCGGACTGAACCGCGGCTGGGCGAGGTCGTCAAGACGGACTTGGGTCACGGGGACTTATGTTACTTTGAGTTTCGTAATGGCAGTGGATTTTGGGCGACCTCGTGACCCCCGTATCGACGGTGCGGTGCTGCGCGCGACGGTCGAACTGCTCGCCGAGACCGGTTACCCCGGGCTGTCCGTCGCCGCCATCGCCGATAAGGCCGGCACCAGCAAGCCCGCGATCTACCGCCGCTGGCCGAGCAAGGCGCACCTGGTGCACGAGGCCGTCTTTCCGATCGGCGCCGCGACCGCGATCCCGGACACCTGTTCACCGCCCGACGACCTGCGCGAGATGGTCCGCCGCACGATGGCCGTGCTGACGACACCGGCCGCGCGCGCGGCGCTGCCGGGATTGGTCGGGGAGATGGCGGCGGATCCCAGTTTGCACTCGGCGCTGTTGGAGCGGTTCGCCGACGTCATCTCCGGCGGCCTGGCCGAGTGGCTGGTGAGCGCCGCGGCCGCGGGCCGGGTCCGCACCGACGTGACCGCGGCGGAGCTGGCCGAAGCCATCGCCGGCATCACACTCCTGGGACTGCTCACGCGCGCAGACGAACTCGACGAAGCGTGGGTCGATCGCACCACCATCTTGCTCCTGAAAGGAATCAGCGCATGACGCACGAGTCGACTGCCGCGTGGCGGGAACTGCTCGAAACCCTCGGCACCCTCGATCGCTCGTTCCTCGAGGGCGACCGTGCGGTTACCGACGACCGGCTCGTCGCCGACGGCTACCGCATGCTCGCCACCACGCTGGGGGTGGCCTTCGACACCTACCTGTTCCCCGAGCCCGGTCGGCCGCAGTTCGTCGCGGTCAACACGCCGCTGCGTCGCGACCGTCGATGGGGCGGCGACAACACCGACGCCTACTACTTCATCTGCCCGGTCGATTCGAAGCGCCGCTACCGCATCAGCGGCAACAGGGGCGACAGCGTGTACTTTTCGGTGACCGCCTACAACGAACCGTCACCCGGCGCGTGGTCGGACAAGGTCGTTGCGATCGTCCGTGACAACGATCTCGACGTCCTCGATATCGATGCCGACGGTAACTTCTCCTTTGAACTCGGCCCCACGCCCGATGCCGTCGTGCTGATGACCCGTGACTACCAAGCCGACCCACTGACCGGCCGCCCGGTCACCTGGCACATTGAGGCGCTCGACGAGCCGGACCCGATACGACACGGTGACGCGGAAACCGCCGCGGGTCTGCGGGCGACTGCCACCTGGTTGCGCACCATGTTTGCCATCGTGCCGCTGGCCGTCGGGACGCGGGTCGATGACAGGTACGCACTCGGGCACGAAACTCCCTACGCCGCAAACCAATTCGCCGATCCCTATCAGGTTCCCGACGCCAACTTCGGCTGGTCGGCGCGCGATGCCTGCTATTCCTACGGCAGTTTCGTGCTCGACGACGACGAGGCGCTGATCATCACGCATCGACCCCCGCCGTGCCGGTTCTGGAACCTGGTGGTGTGGAACCAGTTCATGGCCACCTACGGCGCCTCTGAGGGTCCCGACGCACGGTGCTCGGTGAACGGCCACAGCGCCGTGGTCAACAGCGACGGCTCGGTGACGATCGTCCTGTCCCGCGGGATGACCTCACACCCAAATTCGCTGACGGCGCTGGGCTATCCGCGTGGCAACCTCGCTTTCCGGTGGTTCCTGGCCGACGGCGTGCCGGCGCGGCCCGAAGTGAAACTCGTCAAGGCATCGGAAGCGCCGACGGACGTGCGCTGAGCCTAAGTCTCGCCGACCAGCTCGATGGCCCGGCCGAGCGTGTGCAGCTTGGCCTCCAGCGTGTCACCGGCCGGATACAGTCGCACGGTATCCACGCCGGCGTCTCGCCACACCGCAAGACGGGCGCGGACCATCTCCTCGGTCCCGATCAGCGTGGTGGCAAGCACCATCTCGTCGGTCACCAGCGCCGCGGCGCCGTCGCGGTCGCCGCGCTGCCAGCGCTCCCGCACCTCGGTGGCGACGTCGGCCCAGCCCTGCCTGCTGTAGGCCTGGTTGTAGTAGTTGGTGCTCGACGAGCCCATGCCGCCCAGGCTGAACGCCAGCTCCTTTTTCCGGCCCACGACCATGTCGCGCAGGTCGTCTTCGTCTGCGGCGAACGCGACTTCGGCGCCCTGACAGACGTCGATGTCGGCGCGAGTGCGACCCGCGGCCGCCAAGCCCGCGTCCAGGTGGGAGAAGTACGCGTCGGCGGCGCCTTCCGGCACGAAGCTGGTGCCCAGCCAGCCATCGGCGATCCGTCCGGCCAACCGCAGCATCGCCGGCGACAGCGCGGCCAGGTAGATCGGAATGGTGTGCTCGGGCCGGGTCGACAACCGCATCGGCACCGCCTCACCACCGGGGCGGGGAATCTCAAACTCGCTGCCGGAGAAAGACACTTTGCCACCGGCGAACACCTGCCGGACGATGTCGACGGTTTCGGACAGACGCGCCAGCGGCCGGGCGAACGACACCCCGTGCAAGCCCTCGATCACCTGCGGACCCGAGGCCCCCAGGCCGAGCAGGAATCGCCCGCCCGACAGGTTGGACAGCGTGATGGCGGTCTGGGCGACCGCGACGGGCGAGCGGGTGCCGACCTGCAACACGCCAGAACCGAGCAATATGCGGTCGGTCCTCGCCGCCAGGTAACCCAGCGCCGAGGGCGCATCCGAACCCCATGCCTCGGCGACCCAGCAGACGTCGAGCCCCAGCTTTTCCGCCTCGACCACCAAAGTAACGACTTCAACAGCGGCACTGGACAACTCGACCGTGGTCGCGGTCCGCATCAGCGCACCCCGTGTTCGGCCAGCCTCTTGATCGCCGCGAGCGTCTTGTCGATCGCGGTCTCGAACTCGCGCAGCCGCACGAAGACGACCTTTTGTTCCTTGTCGGGCATCGCGTCGATCGCCAGCGACAGTCCCGACCGCCCCGGCCCCATCTGCACCCAATAGCTCAGGCTCGTGCCACCGTCTCGGGGCGTCAGCCTAAATCGCCATGTCGCCGCCGGGTTTTCCGGCTCGCCGACCGCCCACGAGAATTCGCGAGGCTGGTCGTAGGCGACGATCTGGGAGGTGCTGGTCCATTGTCCGAAGGCCTGGTGTTCGTTGTGCCCAACGAAGCGGGCGCCGACCCGGGGGCCGTCGCAACCATCGGCCCACTCCACCGCTTGTAGCTCGTTGCTCAAGGTGGGCATCAGCTTGATGTCGGAGACCAGGCTCCACACCCGGTCCGGGTCGGCGTCGATCCAGGTCGAGGCTTCCACCGTTGGTTTGTCCGCGTAGCGCGCGCCGGTCCATTCCACGCAGCCCATTGTCCCCCGCCCCGGCCAAAATGACGCTCAGGCCGCGAGCGAGGGACTGCGCTGAGTGGGGTTAGGCGGCGGGCAACCGATCGGCGGGCTCGGCCGCCGTCGGCTTGCGGACCATCGAGTCGGGGAAGGTGAGCCTGACGATCTTGCGGACGACGGTGCCGAACTGCCGCAGCAGCGGGCCGCGGTTGTACGGGATGCCGTAGCGCTCGCAGATCTCTTGGACCTCGGGCGCGACCTCGGCGTAGCGGCGGGCCGGCATGTCCGGGAACAAGTGGTGCTCGATCTGGTGCGACAGGTTGCCCGAGAGCACGTGAAAGAGCTTGCCTCCGGTGAGGTTTGCCGATCCGAGGACCTGGCGGAAGTACCACATGCCGCGGGACTCGTCCTTGGTCTCTTCGACGGTGAACTCCTGCGTGCCGTCCGGGAAGTGACCGCAGAAGATGATCATGTACGACCACACGTTGCGCATCAGGTTGGCCGAGAGGTTGCCCGCGAAGACGAACGGCGCGAACGGCCCGGCCAGCAAGGGAAAGGCGACGTAGTCCTTGAGCGTCTGCCGCCGCGTCTTTTTCCAGATGGCGCGCAGAACTTCGCGTTTGTCGGCGAGCCGGATCTCGCCCGAGCGGATTCGTTCGGTTTCCAGTTCGTGCAGCGCGACGCCGTACTGGAACAACACCATGAGTAAGAACGCGTAGAGCGGGTTTCCGATGAAGTACGGTTCCCAGGGCTGGTCTTCGCTCATCCGCAAGATGCCATAGCCGATGTCGCGGTCCATGCCCACGATGTTGGTGTGGGTGTGGTGCATGTAGTTGTGCGAGTGCCGCCATTGGTCGGCCGGGCAGGCGGTGTCCCACTCGAACGCGCGACCGGAGATCGCCGGGTCACGCATCCAGTCGTACTGTCCGTGCATGATGTTGTGGCCGATCTCCATGTTGTCCAAAATCTTCGACAGGCCCAGCATCACGGTCCCCGCCAGCCATGCCGGGGGCAGGAACAGCAGGGCACGTCCGCCGACCTCAAGCGCACGTTGGGTCTTGATGACGCGGCGGATGTAGTCGGCGTCCTCTTTGCCGAGGTCCGCCATCACGCGTTCTTTGATGGCGTCGACCTCGCGGCCGAATGCGTCGGCCTGCTCGGGGGTCAGGGTGATCTTCTCGTGTGACATGAGTTCTCCTCTCAAGTTGACGGCGGCGACCCGCTGCGCCCGGCTTCGCCGCGCTGACGATCGCCTCAAGTTGACGGCGGCGACCCGCTGCGCCCGGCTTCGCCGCGCTGGCGATCGCCTCAAGTTGACGGCGGCGACCCGCTGCGCCCGGCTTCGCCGCGCTGACGATCGCCTCGAGTCGTGGGCTACAGGGATAGATCGACGTCGCCGACCGGGACGGACACGCAGATCTGCACGTCCTCCTCGGGGGCGGTGGACACGGCGCCGGTGGTCAGGTTGCGCACGGTCCCGGTGGTTTTGCGTCGTGTGCAGGTGTGGCAGATGCCCATCCGGCATCCGTTCTCCGGCGTGAGGCCGGCCGCCTCAGCCTGCTCCAGCAGCGGGCGGCCGTCATCCACGACTTCAATGACACTGTCGGCGAACGTGATTCGGCCCCCGGAAGGATTCATAGGCGGCTCGAAGACCGGCGGCACGAAGCTCTCGGTGCAGACGTTGTCGCAGTGCTTGCGGACCGCTTCTGCCAAAGGCGTTGGCCCACAGACGTACACGGCGTCGGGTGCAGCCATGGCGGCGGCCAGGTGCTGGGTACCGAAGCGGCCCGGCAGGTCGCCCGCGTCCGATCGGGTGTAGCCGTGCAGCACGCGAACGCCGGGCATCGCGGCCAGTTCGTCGCGGTAGCACGCCTCGGCGGCCGTGCGCGCGTAATGGATTACCGCGATTTCGCCCCCGCTGGTATGGAGGTGGCCCTCGGCGATCAGCGTGCGCAGCATGGCCATGATCGGCGTGATGCCGCTTCCGCCGGAGACGAAGAGGATCCGGCACGGTCTCTGCGCCGGCAAGGTGAAGTCACCGCCGACACCGCCCAGCCCGACGACCATGCCGCGACGGGCGCGCTCGTAGAGGTAGTTCGAGACCAGTCCGCCGTCATGGCGACCGATCGTCAGCTCGAGGTGGGCGCTTCTTTCGGCGTTGGCGGGTGAGTAGCAGCGGGTGTGCCGTCGGCCGTCGATCTCGACCGTGAGGTTGACGTACTGACCGGCCTTGACGGCGCGGTTGGAGCTGAAGCTCTCGTTCGGTACGAGCGTGAGGGTGACGCTGCGCGGCGTGGCGCGGCGGACGTCGACGACCTTGGCGCGGGCCTCGCCCAGCGTCCAGGTGGGCCCCACCAACTCGGTGTAGCGGTCCAGGCCGTGCGGCCCGGTGAGCAGGTCGACCAGGTCCGAACCCAGCACTCGCCTCCGGAGAGTTCGAGACTTTTTAGTGAACATACGTACACTGTGCGGTGGGACGGCGCTGGTAGTCAAGGGTTTAGGGCTGCTTTGTGGTAGGGTTCACACAGTGAACAGTCGTACTCCTGGCTCACGTTCGCGCGGATCTGGCCGCGAGCGCTCGCGCGAAAGCCCGTCGCGCGGGGAACGCAAGGAGGCAACGCGCCGTGCCATCATCGCCGCGGCGCTCAAGCTCCTGCAGGAGCGCAGCTTTTCCAGCCTGAGCCTGCGTGAGGTGACCCGCGAGGTCGGGATCGTGCCCGCGGCCTTCTACCGGCACTTCGAGTCGATGGAGGCCCTTGGCCTGGTGCTCATCGACGAATCGTTTCGCAGCCTGCGCGACACCCTACGCGAGGCCCGCGCCGGCAAGCTCGACCCGAACCGGGTCATCGAGTCCTCGGTCGAAATCCTGATCGCCAGTGTCGCCGAACGACGAGAGCATTGGCGCCTCATCGGCCGGGAACGCAACGGCGGCCTGTCCGTGTTGCGCTACGCCATTCGCACCGAGATCCGGCTGATCACCTCCGAGCTGGCCACCGACCTGGCGCGTTTCCCGGGGCTTCACGAATGGAGCACCGAGGACCTCAACGTCCTGGCGACCCTGTTCGTCAACGCGATGATCGCCATCGCCGAGGCGATCGAGGACGCGCAGAGCACCGAGGCGCTGGAAGACATCCGGCGGATTGCCGTCAAGCAGTTGCGGATGATCACCATCGGAATAGCCGGCTGGCGAAGCAGCCCCTAACGGGGTGGGCCGGGGCCCGAATGGCGTGCCGCCAGTGCTTCATTGCAGTGAACAGTCGAACACTGGCTCTCGCATCACTCCGTGGTCTGGGTGAAGTCCGGGGCAGCATTCCCGTCGACAACCTCGTACAACGATTCGCCGTCCTCGGGTGCGCCGTCGATCTGGCCCCGATGGGCGCGTCCGGGGGGACCGTCGCCGGGAAAGCCGACCGTGTCGTCGGCATCCGGGGAAACATCGGGCACCTCGGTGCCTTCGCTCGCGTTCAGGGTGTCACCCGGGCCGCCCTCTCCGGGGAAATCGGTGGCATCGGTCATGGGCAACGGTTGCCCCCCGAATTGGGGGGCTAAACGCACCTCGCCGTCACCGCGGCGGCCGCCGCATCGCCCACAGGGGAGGGCCACCGCCGGGCAGTTGCATTTCCTGGGTGACCGTGAACCCGAAACGCTCGTAATAGGGCACGTTTTCGGGCTTGCTCGACTCCAGATACGCGGGGCAGTATTCGGCGTCGCAGCGGTCCAGCCGTGATCGCATCAGCGCTTGCCCGAACCCCTGGCCGCGGACCGACGGGTCACTGCCGATGGCGGCCAGATACCAGTGCGGTTCTTCCGGGTGCTCGCGCTTCATGAATTCCTGGATCGCTCGCGCCTTCGCCGACCGCAGGCCGAACACCCGGATGAAATGGGGCATCATCGCCAGCTGCTCGCGGCCCGTATGCTGCCAGCGGTTGGGCGGATCCCAGAGCGCCGCGGCGCCGATGCCCGGCCCGTCGCAGGCCACCTCCACGCCGCCGCCAGCCAGATGGTGAAACCGGGTCATCGTCGCAAACATCCGAACCAGTTGCGCCAACCGAGCACTGGCATCGGGAAAAACCCACTCCATGACCGGATCGTCGTAGAAGGCCCTGCCTATGGTGCGCGACAGCTCGCGGATATCGGACTTACGCGCGGGGCGCGCCTGCGGGCTCACGAGGCCAGGCTAGCGGGCGACATCTCGAAGTTGTGACGGACGGTGCGGCGGGTACGTTGATCCGGTGACCGGCATCTCACGGCGAGCGTTCGGGCGGCTGGCCGCCGGTGCCGGCGTGCTTGGCACCACTGGGATCCCTGCGGCCTGCGGGAGTCCGGGCGGCGACCACGGCAAGCCCGCCGGTCCCCTGCCCCCGGCGGGTAAGGGTGTCGGGGTCGTGCTCTCGCACGAGCAGTTCCGCACCGACCAACTCGTTGCCCAAGCCGAGGCCGCCGAACGGGCCGGCTTTCAATATGCGTGGGCCAGCGACCACATTCAGCCGTGGCAGGACGACGAGGGTCACTCGATGTTTCCGTGGCTGACGCTGGCGCTGGTCGGCAGCAGCACCAGCCACATCTCGTTCGGCACCGGGGTGACCTGCCCCACCTACCGGTACAACCCGGCCACGGTGGCCCAGGCCTTCGCCTCGTTGGCGCTCCTCAATCCCGGACGGGTCTTTCTCGGAGTCGGCACCGGTGAGCGACTCAACGAGCAGGCCGCCACCAACATGTTCGGCAAGTACACCGAGCGCCACGACCGCCTGGTCGAGGCCATCACGCTAATCCGACAGCTGTGGACCGGTTCGCGAACATCGTTCGCGGGCAGGTATTTTCAGACCAATGCGTTGAGGATCTACGACACGCCTCCCACCCCGCCGCCGATCTTCGTGGCGGCCAGCGGTCCCAAGAGCGCAGCACTGGCCGGTCAGTACGGTGACGGCTGGATCACCCAGTCGCGGGACCTCACGAATCCGAAACTGCTCGCCGCATTCAGCACTGGTGCACAAGCGGCCGGCCGTGATCCGGCGACCCTGGGCAAGCGCGCCGAGCTGTTCGCGGTCGTCGGTGACAATAACGAGGCCAACCGCGCGGCCGCGCTGTGGCGCTTCACCGCGGGTGCGGTCGACCAACCGAATCCCGTGGAGATCCAGCGCGCCGCCGACGCGAACCCGATCGACAAAGTACTCGCGAACTGGACGGTCGGCACCGACGCCGGCCCGCACATCGGTGCCGTGCAAAAGGTTCTCGACGCCGGCGCCATTCCCTTTCTGCACTTTCCCCAGAGCGATCCCGTCAGCGCAATCGACTTCTACGGCAGCAGCGTCTTGCCGAAGCTGCGCTAGGGTGGCGAATTCATCTGCGGGCGAGCGTTATTCACACCACACGGTATCCAGCTATTGCCTGCACAGAGGGGTCGTCACCCGAACTCACCAGGGTCGAGATAGTCTTGGACGACGGCGGGTACCCGCGGCGCGACACGGGGAGCAACTGCATTCGGCGGTATCGACCCGCGACCGCATCGGTCGGGCCAAGGGCATCATCATGGAACGCTTCGGCGTGGACGACCTGCGGGCCTTCGAGTTGCTGCGGGCTTTGTTCCAGGAAAGCCGGGTCAAGCTCGTCGAGATCGCTCAACGCGTCATCGACCCCCGGGGCGGCGATCACTAGATCCGTGCACTTCACGGCCTGCGCATCCATCTAGGATGATGGGGCTTCATCGACGAGTCCGGTGCTACCCGGCGCCGGGGAACGGTTGACCACGGTGTGGGACTTCGAAACAGACCCCGAGTACCAGGCGAAGCTCGACTGGGTCCAGAAATTTATGGTCGACGAGCTCGAACCGCTCGATCTCGCGCCCCTCGATCCATACGACAAGAAGAACGACGAGATGATGGCCATCCTGCGGCCCTTGCAGCAGCAAGTGAAGGACCAGCGATTGTGGGCCGCACACCTGCGTCCCGAACTCGGCGGTCAGGGCTTCGGCCAGGTCAAGCTGGCGTTGCTCAACGAGATCCTCGGTCGCTCCCGGTGGGCGCCGTCGGTGTTCGGCTGCCAGGCGCCGGACTCGGGCAATGCCGAGATCCTCGCGCTGTTCGGCACCGGGGAACAGAAGGCCCGCTACCTGCAGCCGCTGCTCGACGGCGAAATCACCTCGTGTTATTCGATGACCGAGCCCCAGGGCGGCTCGGATCCCGGGCAATTCGTCACCACCGCGACCCGCGACGGTGACGACTGGGTGATCAACGGTGAGAAGTGGTTCTCCACCAACGCCAAGCACGCGTCGTTCTTCATCGTCATGGCCGTCACCAAACCCGAGGCCCGCACCTACGACAAGATGTCGCTGTTCATCGTTCCCGCCGAGACGCCGGGCATCGAGATCGTGCGCAACGTCGGCGTGGGCACCGAATCCGCCAAACGCGCCAGCCACGCCTACGTGCGCTACAAGGACGTCCGCGTGCCGGCCGATCACGTGCTCGGCGGTGAGGGTCAGGCCTTTATGATCGCGCAGACGCGGCTCGGCGGTGGTCGCATTCACCACGCCATGCGCACGATCGCGTTGGCGCGCAGCGCGTTTGACATGATGTGCGAGCGGGCGGTGTCGCGCAAGACCAGGCACGGGCGGCTGGCCGATTTCCAGATGACTCAGGAGAAGATCGCCGACAGCTGGATCCAGATCGAGCAGTTCCGGCTGTTGGTGCTGCGCACCGCGTGGCTGATCGACAAGCATCACGACTACCAGAAGGTCCGCCGCGACATCGCGGCGGTGAAGGTGGCCATGCCGCAGGTGCTGCATGACGTCGCGCAGCGGGCCCTGCACCTGCACGGCGCGCTCGGGGTTTCCGACGAAATGCCGTTCGTCAAGATGATGGTGGCCGCCGAGTCACTGGGCATCGCCGACGGCGCCACCGAACTCCACAAGATGACGGTGGCCCGTCGCACGCTGCGTGATTATGAGCCGGTATCGACGCCTTTCCCGTCCGCGCACATTCCCACCCGCCGCGCGGGAGCCGAGGCCCGGCTGGCCGAGCGCATGGAGCACGCGATCGCCGAATTCTGACGGCATCGCCGCTCTTTCTCTTGCGACACTTAAACGTCGGCTATGACACGCCGTAAAGTGCAGCAACAGATTAAGTTTCGCGGTTGACGCTGGGGTTGGTAGGTCACGAAACGTAGCGAACGATGCTTTCCGCCACGCACGCCGGCTTGGGTGAGCCGTCGATCTCGACCGTGGTCGACATCGTCGCCTGCACGGCCCCGTCGCCGAGGTCGTCGACGCTGACCAACGACGTCTGCGCACGCACCCGGGAACCGACCGGCACCGGTGCGGGAAAGCGAACCTTGTTGAGCCCGTAGTTGATTGCGAGCTTGATGCCGTTGACCGTGTACATCTGATGCTGTAGGCGCGGCAGCAGCGCCAGTGTCATGAAACCGTGAGCGATGGTTTTGCCAAACGGACCCTTGGCCGCCCGTTCAGGGTCGACGTGAATCCACTGGTGATCGCCGGTCGCATCGGCAAACAGGTTGACGTCTTCCTGTGTGATGGTCACCCAGTCGCTCTGCCCGATCGTCTGGCCGGTAGCGGCGGCGAGGTCGGCCACTGACTCGAAGGTGCGCATTGGTTCTCCTCCGGATGGTAACGATGCCCGCAAGCACCCTATCGGAGCCGACTGGCGCGCCTGTTTCGCGGCCACGCGCAGTGGGAAGTCCGATGGGAACGTCGCCGGGCGGGATCACCCGCGGTCCGACGACACGTTCGACGCCGGCGAGACGGGCGCCGAAGCGCGCAGCCAGCGGGCTTGACGTCGGCGGCCGCAGAATGGCTCTGTGAGGCTGCTGCTGATTGCCGATACCCACGTTCCGAATCGTGCGCGCGACCTGCCCGCGCAGGTATGGGACGAGATCGCGGCGGCGGACGTGGTCGTCCATGCCGGAGACTGGGTGACGCCCGAGTTGCTCGACGAAGTCGAAACCAGGGCGGCCCGGCTGGTCGCGTGCTGGGGCAACAACGACGGTCCGGTGCTGCGGGCCCGACTGCCCGAACGGGCGGACGTGACATTGAGTGGCGTGCGTTTCACGGTCGTGCACGAGACCGGCGCCGCGGTCGGCCGCGAAGCCAGGATGTCGCGGCTTTACCCGGGCAGCGGAGTCCTGGTGTTCGGGCACAGTCACATCCCCTGGGATACGACGACCAAAACCGGTTTGCGACTGCTCAATCCGGGTTCGCCCACGGATCGCCGCCGGCAACCGTTTTGCAGTTACATGACCGCGAGCGTCGAACACGGCGCGTTGACCGACGTCGTCCTGCATCGCATCGAAAAGTAGCTGGCGCATAACCTCCGCACAGCTTCTACAAATAAATAGCTCCGCTACAGAGGTATTGTCGACGAGGTGGAGTTACGCACCGATGTGGTCACCGACGTGTTCCGCGTCATCGGCAGATTCCGTCGACAACTGCGAAGGTCGGCCGGTCGCGGCTTCGATTCCGCGCGGCTCACCGAGTCGCAGTCGGAGCTGCTGTGGCTCGTCGGACGGCAACCGGGAATCTCGGTCAGCGCAGCCGCCGCCGAGCTCGGGTTGAAGCCGAACACCGCCTCGACGCTGGTGTCCAAGCTCGTCTCTGGCGGACTGCTCGTCCGGACCGTCGCCGATACGGACCGCAGGGTCGGCCAACTGCGGCTCACCGAGCCAGCCCAGCATGTCGTCGACACGTCTCGGGCCGCGCGGCGCGCAGTGCTGGCCAAGGCGCTCGGCGGACTCGACGAAGATCAAATCGATTCTTTAACAAAGGGATTGGAGGTCCTCGAGATGATGACCCACATACTGCAGGAGCGACAGCCATGAGCGGATCACTGCCGATGGCGGTCGACGGCAGGCACCTGACCTATCGCTATGGCCAGTTCACCGCCGTGGATGACGTGACGTTGCAGGTAAGGCCCGGCGAAACCATGGGCCTGCTGGGACCCAACGGCGCGGGGAAAACGACTGTGGTGCGCATGCTCACCACACTGACCCCCGTGCAGCACGGCGACCTGCACATCTTCGGCATGGACGCACGCCGTCAGACCACCGACATCAGAAGCAATATCGGCTATGTGCCGCAGCAACTTTCGATAGAGTCGGCGTTGACGGGCCGGCAGAACGTCGAATGGTTCGCGCGGTTGTACGGCGTACCCCGAGCCCAGCGCGCCGAGCGCGTCGACGAGGCGCTGGACGCGCTGGAATTGCACGACGTGGCCGACCGAGTGACCGCGACCTACTCCGGCGGCATGGTGCGCCGCCTGGAAGTCGCTCAGGCACTGGTCAACCGCCCGTCGCTGCTGGTGCTCGACGAACCCACCGTGGGGTTGGACCCGATCGCACGCGACGGCGTCTGGACGCAGGTGCAGAAGATGCAGGCCCAGTTTGGCATGACCGTGCTGCTGACCACCCACTACATGGAAGAGGCCGACGCGTTGTGCGACCGGGTCGCGCTGATGCACCGCGGCCAGCTACGGGCCGTGGGGACACCCGCCAAGCTGAAGTCGACGGTCTCGCCGCGCGCCACGCTCGAGGACGTGTTCCGCCACTACGCCGCGTCCGGGCTGGACGATGACGCTTCGTCCGAGTCCGCCGGCGGTATGCGCGAAATCCGTTCCGCCAGAAGGGTTGCCCGCCGTGTTGGTTGATACCGCCCTTCCCGGAGCCCTTGTCCGCGCGCCGCGTGGATGGCAGCGAGTCAGCGCGACGATGGGCCGTGTCGCGGCGTTCGCGATCGTCGAGTTACAGAAGCTGCGGCACGACCGGACCGAACTGGTCACCCGCATGGTGCAGCCGGCGTTGTGGCTGTTGATCTTCGGTACCACCTTCAGCCACCTACACGTCATCAACACCGGTTCGGTGTCCTACCAGGCGTTTTTGGCACCGGGGATCATCGCCCAGTCCGCGCTGTTCATCTCGATCTTCTACGGCATCCAGATCATCTGGGATCGGGACGCCGGCGTGCTGGCCAAACTGATGGTGACACCGGCGCCCGCGTCGGCGCTTATCACGGGCAAGGCGTTCGCGGCCGGCGTGCGTTCGGTCGCCCAGGTCGTCGGCGTCATGGTGCTCGCCTACGCGATGCGCGTCGGCCTCACCGTCAACCCGTTGCGGGTCCTGGCGGCCATGGCAGTCGTCATGCTCGGCGCGGCGTTCTTCGCGTGCCTGTCCATGACGCTCGCCGGTTTGGTTCGCAATCGCGATCGGCTGATGGGAATCGGGCAGGCCATCACGATGCCGTTGTTCTTCGCATCCAATGCGCTCTACCCGGTCAACGTCATGCCCGCTTGGCTCCGCGCGCTGAGCACGGTCAACCCGCTCAGTTACGAGGTCGACGCCCTGCGTGGCCTACTGATCGGCACCCCGTTCAACCCTGTGGACATTGCGGTGCTGGCTGTGGCCGCGATAATCGGAATCGCCACGGCGTCAACACTGTTGCGCCGACTGGTCTCCTGACGAGGCCGATTGGCGGTGAGATAGCCTACCCGACAGCGGTTTTCACAGGGATCGGTCGGGATCGACGGCTAATCGTTACCGTAATGCGACCGCTTCGCGCCGATTCACTGCTGATTCGGGGCCGACGCTCAATCGTTAGCTAACCGCGACGTCAGACCCCGGCCGCGACGCTCAGATTACGCCCCGTCCCTGTGTTTCACTGCGCTGGCGAACAGATTCGCCCGCTTGAGGCGGCAGACCAAAATTGGGATGGGTAGGGAGCGATGTCGTTCTTCAAAGAGATGCGAAAGTTGCGTGGCGCAGCGGCAACGATGCCGCTCCGGCTGGCTGTCGCGGCGATAGGGGCTGCCCTGTTGTCGGGCCTGATCGGCGCCATCGGCGGCTCGGCTACCGCGGGGGCATTCTCGAGGCCGGGGCTTCCAGTCGAATACCTGCAGGTGCCATCGCCGTCGATGGGCCGAGACATCAAGGTTCAGTTCCAGGGCGGCGGACAGCACGGGGTCTACCTGCTCGACGGTCTGCGGGCACAAGACGACTACAACGGTTGGGACATCAACACCCCGGCCTTCGAGGAGTTCTACCAGTCCGGCCTGTCCGTCATCATGCCGGTCGGTGGCCAGTCCAGCTTCTACAGCAACTGGTACCAGCCCTCGCAGGGGAACGGGCAGAACTACACCTACAAGTGGGAAACGTTCCTGACGCAGGAAATGCCCGCCTGGTTGCAGGCGAACAAGAGCGTTTCGCCGGCCGGCAACGCCGCGGTGGGCCTGTCGATGTCGGGCGGCTCGGCGCTGATCCTGGCGTCGTACTACCCGCAACAGTTCCCCTACGCAGGGTCGCTGTCGGGCTTCCTCAACCCGTCCGAGGGCTGGTGGCCGACGCTGATCGGTTTGGCGATGAACGACTCGGGCGGTTACAACGCCAACAGCATGTGGGGTCCGTCGACCGACCCGGCGTGGAAGCGCAACGACCCGATGGTGCAGATTCCGCGGCTGGTGCAGAACAACACCCGGATCTGGGTCTACTGCGGTAACGGGACACCGAGCGACCTCGGCGGCGACAACATGCCGGCGAAGTTCCTGGAGGGCATGACGCTGCGCAGCAACCAGCAGTTCCAGAACACCTACGCGGCGTCGGGTGGGCGCAACGGGGTGTTCAACTTCCCGGCCAACGGAACCCACTCGTGGCCCTACTGGAACCAGCAGCTGGTTGCCATGAAGCCCGACATCCAGCAGGTGCTCCTCGGCAGCAACAACGCAGCCTAGGGACACCCCCGAAAGCCGGCATCGGCAGCAGCGCACCGGTCAGCGCTGCTGCCGATGTCTATTTTTCCGACTCCTTCTCCAACAGCGCGCGGCGATCGTGGTGAAAGTACGTGTAGCCGGTTGTCAACGTGCACGCGACCGTGGCGGCGACCAGCATCCAGGTCCCATTCACGACCACGCTGATGAAGCCGCCCACCGCTGCGCCGATGACAAAGCTGGCCAACAGCAGAAAGTAACCGAGCCAGTCGGAGGCTTTTCCCCCGGCGATATGGCGTTCGATGCCCTGACCCATCTTGACCATCGTGCCCGTCACATAGCTTAACGGGATCGACACCTCACCATTCTTGACGAACGACGTGTTCAAAGCGCCGTTAGCGAAGGCCAACAGCACAATTGGCGCGAAGTCGAGGAACTTCTCTTCCCATCCTTCGTCGATGACGTCGACCAGGGTGGCGGCGACCAAAGTGAGGGTCGTCAGCACCGTCGGACCGTGTGGGTGGTCCACCCAGAAATGGCGCCTGCACACTGAAGCAACCACCACGCCGGCGACGAATGCCACCATGAGGAGCCCCGCACTCACGGCAAGCCACGACTGGCCTGTGAAATACCCCAACACAGCGCGTTGGGCGTTCCCGGTCATGAAAACCACGAAATATCCCTCGGAGTGGGTAAACGAGATCGCCCCCAGCACCCCGGCCAGCCCGGCCAACACCCATGACAACCGCGCCTCGCTGTTGAAGACCTCGCCCGCCACACGACCATGCTTTCAGACACCCGCACCGATCGCAGGCAGCAATCGGCGGATTGCGCTGCCTAGGCGGCGGTGAGCCGGGCGATGGACCGCAGCGGGATCGGCAGCCACCCGGGCCGGTGCCGGGCCTCATAGCCGGCCTCGTACACGGCCTTGTCGAGTTCGTAGGCGGCCAGCACCTGCGCGGAGTCCCGCGGGTCGATCCCCGACACGGCGGCGTACCCCTCACAGAACGCGGCGCGGTTGCGCTCGACCCATTCGCGGGCCCGGGCGGCCAACTGCTTGTCGGCGGCCTGGTCCACCAGCGGGACGTAGGCGGCGTACTCGAACGAGCGCAACACGCCGGCTACGTCGCGCAGCGGTGAGTCGGGCGCCCGGCGCTCGTCGAGCGGCTGGCCCGGCTCGCCCTCGAAGTCGATCAACAGCCAGCTCTCCGGGGTGCGCAGCACCTGTCCCAGGTGCAGGTCACCATGCACCCGCTGCACGGTGATCGTCTCGCCCGCGAGTTTGCCGAACCGCTCCTCGATGGTTGCGGCATACTCCTGCAGCTCGGGAACCGACGCCACCGTCGACGCCAGCCGCGCCAGCACGGTGTCCACCGGGAAGGGAGCCTGCGCCGTGCCGAGTCGCTCGGCCAACGTCGCATGCACGGACGCGACGGCCTCGCCGAGCCGGTTGGACTCGGCGGCGAAGTCGCCGCCGACTTCGTAGGCATACAAGTCACCCTCCGCGAACAGGTCGCGGACGCTGGCGCTCGCCATGGCCCACCCTTCGGCGGCATTGGACGCGAACTCGGTGACCATGCCCAGCGGCCATGCCTCACCGCCCGGCGGGGCCATCTCGTAGGTGCCCAGCAGCCGGGCCACGTGCGGGTTCCCGGCGCGGCCGAGCACCCGGTTCAGCTCGATATCGGGATTGATCCCGCTGCTGACCCGGCGGAACACCTTGAAGATCGCGCGCCGGTCGAAAATCACGCTCGTGTTGCTCTGCTCGGCGTCGGAGACGTGCGGCATGGCCTCCAGCGGAAGGGCGACGTCGGGTTCCTTGGTGAAGGTCACCGTGGTGTCCGCTGAATCGCGTGCATCGCGCACGGCCGACGAGTCGATCAGCGACAGCAGGAACTGCGGCGCATCGGCGTCGTACAGCGCGTCGAAACCGGTCCGATCGTCGGCGGCGCCGATCGTCGCCACCGCGCTGTACTCCGATACGGGCGCGGAATCCCACCCGACGATCACCTGATAGCGCGCCGACGGCCCGTTGGCGTAGTCGGCGTCGACCAGGACCAGGTCGAGATCCTGCCGCAGCGGGACGACGACGCTGGCCTCGGCGGCCGACAGCCGGCGGTTGCGACCGGCGTACCACCGTTGCTGTGGCAGCCACTCGGACCAGGGCAGCTTGGCTGGGCTCCCAGCAGGCACAGTCATGCTTTCTCCTCACGAGCGGGGGACAGCTCGAACCAGTAGAAGCCGTGTCCCGGCAGGGTTAGCAGGTAAGGCAGGTGGCCGATGCGGGGAAACTCCACGTGCCCGGTCAGCTCCACCGGGGTGAAACCGCTCCAGTGCTGCAGGTTCAGTTCGATGGGCTGGGGAAAACGCGACAAGTTGTTGACGCAGAGCACGACGTCGCCACTGTCGCCACCGTCGCGGGCTTGGCGGGCGAATGCCAGCACCGACGGGTTGGAGCCGCCCAGTTCCTCGAACGTCCCGATGGCGAACGCCTTGTGGCGGCGGCGCACCGACAGCATCATGCGCGTGAAGTTGAGCAGCGACGTCGAGGTGTCGCGCTGTGCCTCCACGTTGACCGCTTGGTAGCCGTACACCGAGTCCTGGCTGGGCGGCAGATAGAGCCGGCCCGGGTTGGCCGTGGAGAACCCGGCGTTGCGGTCCGGTGTCCACTGCATCGGGGTGCGCACGCCGTCGCGGTCCCCCAACCAGATCACGTCGCCCATGCCGATCTCGTCACCGTAGTAGAGGACGGGTGAGCCGGGCAGCGACAGCAGCAGCGCGGTGAACAGCTCGATCTGGTTGCGGTCGTTGTCCAGCAGCGGCGCCAGGCGGCGACGGATCCCGACGTTCGCCTTCATCCGCGGATCCTTGGCGTACTCGGAGTACATGTAGTCGCGTTCTTCGTCGCTGACCATTTCGAGCGTCAACTCGTCGTGGTTACGCAGGAAGATCCCCCACTGGGCCATGTCGGGGATCTCGGGCGTCTGCGCGAGGATCTCGGAGATCGGGAACCGCGACTCCCGGCGGACCGCCATGAAGATGCGGGGCATCAGCGGAAAGTGAAACGCCATGTGGCATTCGTCGCCGCCGGTGCTGGCATCGCCGAAATACTCCACGACGTCGGCCGGCCATTGATTGGCCTCGGCCAGCAGCACCCGGCCCGGGAACTCGTCGTCGACGACCTTGCGGACCCGCTTGAGGAACGCATGCGTCTCGGGCAGGTTCTCGCAGTTGGTGCCCTCACGCTCGAACAGGTAGGGCACCGCGTCCAGCCGGAACCCGTCGATTCCGAGGCCCAGCCAGAAGCGAATGACGTCGATCATCGCCTCCTGCACGGCCGGGCAGTCGTAGTTCAGATCTGGCTGGTGGGAGAAGAACCGGTGCCAGTAGAACTGGCGGCGGACCGGGTCGAACGTCCAGTTCGACTCCTCGGTGTCGACGAAGATGATGCGGGCGTCGGTGTACTTCTCGCTGGTGTCGCTCCATACGTAGTAGTCGCCATACGGCCCGTCGGGATCGTGGCGCGACTCCTGGAACCAGGGGTGCGACTCCGAGGTGTGATTCATCACCAGGTCGGTGATCACCCGGATCCCGCGCTCGTGCGCCGCGTCCAGCAGCGCCACGAAATCGTCGACCGTGCCGAACTCCGGGAGCACCTTGTAAAAGTCCCGGATGTCGTAGCCACCGTCGCGCAGGGGCGAGTCGTAGAACGGCGGGAGCCAGATGCAATCGATCCCCAGCCACTGCAGGTAGTCCAGGCGTCCCAGAAGTCCACGCAGGTCACCGGATCCGTCCGCGTTGGCGTCGAAGAACGCGCGAACCAGCACTTCGTAGAAGACTGCGTGCTGGAACCAGGTCGGGTCGGCGGGCAGCGCGGCGGCGTTGGTGAAGTCCTCGGCGTTGGGGTGCTCGACCACGCCCCCCTCGACGTGACTACCCGCCGCGGGATGGTGCTCAGCGTATCTTGCGGCGTTCATCAATTCCACGATGCCACGGGTACCCGAGGCGGCACGACCGGAATCACGCGCGTGTGCAACCGCCGAATTATGCCTGGCGGCAAGGGAATTCGCCGTCGGGCGCGCATCGTTGGTGCCGAGATCAGGCCGGAGGTCCGTCCGCCAACGTTACGGTCTGGGTGCGATCGTTGCCGGAAGCAGTGCGCAAGGTCACAGCGATGGTGTCTCCCGGGTGATGCGGGACGAGGACGTCCGTCATCCCGGTGGCGCCGTTGATCGGGACGCCGTCGACCGCGGTGATGACGTCGCCGGGCGATATCCCGGCCTCCGCGGCCGGACCGCTGGTGACCACGCGTTGGACCCGCGCGCCCGCACCACCGTTGTCGACGACGCCCAGGCCGAGGAAGGCCGTCGGGCCGATGTGGACGGTGCGCGAGCCGGCCCCGGACCGGATCTGGCCGGCGACGCCCATCGCCGTGCCGATCGGAATGGCGAATCCCTGCCCGCCGGACATCTTGTAGCTGTCGGTGGCGGCGGTGTTGACGCCGACCACCTGCCCGGCGTTGTTGACCATGGGCCCGCCCGAGTCACCCGGCTTGATCGGGGCGTCCGCCCGGATCAACCCGCCGAGGTTCTCGTCGGCGCCGGTCAGGGTGTCTGTTGCCGAGACCGTCTGGTTGAGCGCGACGACCCTGCCGGCCACCGCGCTGGGCGTTCCCCCCTGGCCGCCGGCGTTGCCCAGCGCGACGATGGGCTCGCCGACGGACACTCCGCCACCGATGGCGGCGGTCGGCAGCCCGGCCGCGCCACGAAGCTGCAGCACCGCGATGTCTTGCGTCCGGTCGTAGCCGACCACGTCAACGGGGTACGCCTGCCCGTTGCCGACGTCGAACGCACTGATGTCGGTAGCGCCCGAGATCACGTGGTTGTTGGTCAACACCACGCCGTTGGGATCGATGACGATGCCGGTCCCGGCGCCGACCGCGTTGTTGTAACCGAACTTGGTGTTGATGTTGACGACCTGCGCCCCCACCTGACCGACCAGCGCGGACGGGTCGAGCGGCGCCTGGGGTCGGTCGCTGAACCGGTCGAGCGCCAGGGTGGACAGCCCGGGAGGTGTGGCGGTCGCGGTCACCGCGCCTGATCCAAGGCCCAGGCCGAGTCCCAGTCCCAGTACGGCCAGCGCGCTCACCGGCCATGACCACCAGACTGAGCCGTGGTGCGATTTGCTCATCCCGTCACCTTCCTGCGTCGAGGGAAACATCCGAACTGTCCCGGCCTGAAGGCTCTAGGTGCAGATCTTCTGTGTATAACCGTAATGCAGATAGCTATTCACGGCAGTGGCCAGCCTCTTATTGGCTACCTATCTTGTGGGCTCTTGCTGTGAAAACTTCGCTGCGGGCGTAATCGGAACCGCCACCGCCCCGAGGCCCTAAGCTGACCGGGTGGGCGAATTTGACCCCAAGGTCAGCTTCACACGGTCCCCGGTGGCCCGCCTGGCCACAACCTCGCCCGACGGGACGCCCCATCTGGTTCCGGTGGTGTTCGCCGTCGACGGCGACCTTGATGACGGCGTCGTCTACACCGCCGTCGATGCGAAACCGAAAACCACACCACGGCTGCGCCGCTTGGCCAACATCCGCAGCAACCCGCAGGTCTGTTTGCTGGTCGATCATTACGCCGACGACTGGACGCGACTGTGGTGGGTGCGGGTCGACGGTGTCGCCGCGGTCCATCAGGATGACGACGCGACGGCAACCGGTTACCGCCTGCTGCGCGCGAAATACCCGCAGTATCAATCGGTTCCGCTGGACGGCCCGGTGATCGAGGTTACGGTGCGACGCTGGTCGAGCTGGCACGCCTGAGCCGCGCCAAGGTCGTCGCCGGAGATGCCACACCGAAAAACACCGAAAACCACCGAAAACCATCGAAAACCGATGAGAATCTGCCGTTCGCAACGGTTACCGTTCTCGGGTGATGCTCGGCGGCCTGCGGTTACTCGCACTCGGGTCTGCCGCGACGCTTGCCCTCAGCATCGCCTTGGTGCTGGCGGGGTGCTCGACCAAGCCCAACAAAACAGTCGGTGGCCCTGCCTCAACCGCGCCGCCGTGCCCGACCGCTCCGATCACGGTCGCGGTGAGCGTCTCGCAGTGGGGGCAGATCGTCTCGACGCTCGGCGGCAACTGCGCCACAGTGACGACCGTGTTGGCGAGTTCCTCCGTTGACCCGCACGACTACGAGCCCTCCCCCGCGGACGCGAAATCGTTCCTGCACGCGAGCCTCGTCGTCGTCAACGGCGCGGGTTACGACGCCTGGGCGGCAAAGCTGGCCGCCGCCAGCGCACCTCACGCCTTGCTGGTCAGCGCCGCGACGGTCACCAAAACCCCGGTTGGCGCCAACCCGCACCTGTGGTACAGCCCGCCGGCCGTCACAGCCGTCGCGGACGCGGTGACCGCCGCGCTGACCCGGTTATCCCCCTCGGCGGCTGACTACTTCGCCGCGCAGCGTTCGACATTCACCGCCCGCCTCGCGCCTTACACGGACCTCATCGGCAGGCTGAAGCCGGCGGTGTCGGGCAAGTCCTACGCCGCAACCGAATCCGTTTTCGACTACATGGCCGCGGCGCTGGGCCTGGTCGACAGGACGCCCGACGGCTACCGGCGAGCCGCCACCAACGAGACCGATCCGTCACCGTCCGACATCGAGGGGTTCCGCACGGCGCTCGCCGGACATCGGGTCGACGTGCTGATCTACAACACCCAGACCCAGGGGGCGGTGCAGGAGAAAATCCGCGCGACCGCCCAACAAAGTGGCGTCCCGATCGTCAGCATCACCGAGACCCTGCCGTCGGGGCAGCCGTCATTCGAGAGTTGGCAGGTCGGCCAGCTCGATCGGTTGGCCGAGGCACTCGGCGTCCCCGCCTGACCCGCACTCCGCCGCGCTGGCGTTCGACAACGTCAGCGTCGCCCGGGGTGGGCGGCTGCTCTGGTCGGAGGCGACCTTTCGGGTGCCATCCGGTGGCGTCGTCGCGGTCATCGGCGCGAACGGGGCAGGCAAAAGCACTCTCCTGCAGGTGATTCTGGGACTGATCCCGGTCGCCTCCGGACAGGTCCGGGTCTTCGGCGGACGCCCGGGCGAGGACAACCACTCGATCGGCTATCTGCCGCAGAACTACGCGCTGCGCTCCGATCACGCGATCCGGGCCGCCGACGCGGTGATGCTCGGGCTGACCGGGTACCGGTGGGCCTTCGGGCGCAGCACCGCCACGCAACGCCGCCGCGTCGAGGAAGCTCTGGAGTCGATGCGCGCCACGGAGTTCGCCGGCAAACGCCTCTCGCAGCTGTCCGGCGGGCAACGCCAGCGCGTCGCGATCGCCGAGGCGCTGGTCGCGCGGCCCGAGCTGCTGATGCTCGATGAGCCCCTGGCGTCGCTGGACCTGCGCAGCCAGCGCGAGATCGTCGAGCTGCTGCAGCGCCTGCACCGGGACCGGGGGGTGACGATCCTCGTCGTCGCGCACGATCTCAACCCCGTCCTCAACCTCCTCGACAGCGCGATCTATCTCCTCGGCGGGCACGCGCGCTACGACACGATCGCCAACGTGCTCGACGACGCGTTGCTCAGTGACATCTACGGCACCGACATCGAAGTCGCGCACTGCCCTCATGGGGAGATCTACATCAGGAGCGTCATATGACAAACCGGCTTGTGGCCGTCGGCTACCAGGAGGACTGGTGGCCAATCCTGATGTCCCCGTTCATGCGCGACGCCCTGCTGGGCGGGACCATCGTGGCACTTGCCGCCGGCCTCATCGGCTACTTCGTCGTCATCCGCAACACCGCATTCGCCGCGCACGCCCTGGCACACATCGGCCTGCCCGGTGCGACGGGTGCGGTGTTGGTGGGCCTGCCGGTCGCGCTCGGGCTCGGGATTTTCTGTGTGGGCGGCGCGCTGGTCATCGGCGCGCTGGGCAAACGGGCCGCCGAGCGCGATGTCGCCACCGGCACCGTTCTGGCGATGGCGATCGGCCTCGCGCTGTTCTTCAACTCGCTGGCCACCAAGGCATCCGGCACCATGACGAACGTCCTGTTCGGCAACCTCCTGGCCATCTCGCACGAACAGCTGGCCAGTTTCGCCGGCCTGCTGGTGCTGCTGGCCGTCAGCATCGGGCTCATCTATCGGCCCTTGCTGTTCTCATCGATCAACGTTGCGGTCGCCGAGGCCAAAGGCGTGCCGGTGCGGGGTCTTTCCATCGGCTTCATGGCATTGCTGGGGCTGGCGGTGACGATGGCCATCCAGGCCGTCGGCAGCTTGCTGCTCTTCGCCCTCGTGGTCACACCCGCCGCGACCGCGATCATGCTCACCGCCAGGCCGGGCTTCGCCATGCTCATTTCGACGCTCATCAGCACGGTGTCGGTCTGGCTGGGGCTCGGGGTATCGGCGATGTTCGACCTGCCCCCGAGCTTCGCCATCGTGGCCATCGCCTGCGCCGCCTGGTTTGTGGTCTGGGTGGCCGATAACGGCGTTCGGCCCGGCGCCACCGGATCTCGCAGGTCCGCCACCTCGACGTGACCCACCGGGTTGCGGCTCCGGCTGCGGTGAATCGATCGATCCGGCCCGACGGTCTTGTGGTCGACGGTGGTTGGGGGAATGGTAGCTAGGTAGGTGTACGGCGGGACGCGACCTGGGAAACTTGGAGGAACGTCATGGCGGACAGGGTCAATACTTCCCAGGGCGCGGGGGCGGCCCCCACCGCGAACGGTCCCGGCGATATCCGCAACGTGGTTTTGATAGGACCGTCCGGGGGCGGCAAGACCACCCTGGTCGAGGCCCTCCTGGTAGCGGCGGGCGTGCTGTCGAGGGCAGGAACGGTCGCCGACGGCACCACGGTCTGCGATTTCGACGAGGCCGAGATCCGGCAGCAGCGATCCGTGGGCGTCGCCGTGGCGTCACTGGCCCACGAAGGCATCAAGGCCAACCTGGTCGACACACCCGGGTACGCCGACTTCGTCGGCGAGCTGCGGGCCGGGTTGCGCGCCGCTGACTGCGCGCTATTCGTGATCGCGGCCAACGAGGGCGTTGACCAGCCCACCAAGTCGTTGTGGCAGGAATGCAGCCAGGTCGGCATGCCGCGCGCCGTGGTGATCACCAAGCTCGACCATGCCCGCGCGAACTATCAGGACGCCCTGGCCGCCGCGCAGGACGCGTTCGGGGACAAGGTTTTACCGCTTTACCTGCCCACCGAGGACGGCCTGATCGGGTTGCTGTCGCAGACGCGCTACCAATACTCCGGCGGCAAGCGAATCACGCATGCGCCGGATCCATCGGACACCGACCGCATCGAAGAGGCGCGCGGCACCCTGATCGAAGGCATCATCGAGGAATCCGAGGACGAGTCGCTGATGGAGCGTTATCTCGGCGGTGAGTCGATCGACGAGTCGGTACTCATCGAGGACCTGGAGCGAGCCGTCGCCCGGGCCTCGTTCTTCCCGGTGATCCCGGTCTGCAGCAGCACTGGCGTCGGCACGCTGGAACTCCTGGAGGTCGCCACGCGCGGATTCCCGTCGCCGATGGAACACCCGCTGCCGGAGGTGTTCACCCCGCAGGGCGCTACGCACGCGACGCTGGCCTGTGATGCCGACTCCCCATTGCTGGCCGAGGTGGTGAAGACGACGTCGGACCCCTACGTCGGCCGGGTGAGCCTGGTCCGGGTGTTCTCCGGGACCATCAGGCCCGACACCACCGTTCACGTGTCGGGCCATTTTGCGTCGTTCTTCGATGCCACCAACGGCAATGGAAGCACGCACCCCGACCACGACGAAGACGAGCGGGTGGGAGTCCTGTCGTTTCCGCTCGGCAAGCAGCAGCGCCCCGCGGCGGCGGTGGTGGCCGGCGACATCTGCGCCATCGGCAAACTGAGCCGCGCCGAAACGGGTGACACGCTGTCGGACAAGTCGGAACCGCTCGTGCTGAAGCCCTGGGCGATGCCTGAGCCGCTGCTGCCGGTCGCCATTGCGGCCCATGCCAAGACCGACGAAGACAAATTGTCGGTCGGGTTGGGACGGTTGGCCGCCGAGGACCCGACGCTGCGGATCGAGCAGAATCAGGAGACCCACCAGATCGTGCTCTGGTGCATGGGCGAGGCCCACGCCGGCGTGGTGCTTGACGCGCTGGCCAACCGGTACGGCATCAGCGTCGACACGGTGGAACTGCGTGTCCCGCTGCGAGAAACGTTTGGCGGCAAGGCGAAAGGGCACGGCCGACACGTCAAGCAATCCGGCGGGCACGGACAGTACGCGGTGTGTGACATCGAGGTGGAACCGCTGCCGGAGGGCACCGGATTCGAATTCGTCGACAAAGTCGTCGGCGGGGCGGTGCCGCGGCAGTTCATCCCCAGCGTCGAGAAGGGTGTGCGCGCGCAGATGGAGAAGGGGGTGCACGCCGGTTACCCGGTGGTCGACATCCGGGTCACCCTGCTCGATGGGAAGGCACACAGCGTCGACTCCTCGGACTTCGCGTTCCAAATGGCGGGTTCCCTGGCGTTGCGGGAGGCGGCGGCGACGACGAAGGTGGCACTGCTCGAGCCGATCGACGAGATCTCGGTGCTGTTACCTGACGACTTCGTCGGTGCGGTGATGGGCGACCTGTCGGGACGTCGCGGCCGGGTGCTGGGGACCGAC
Organism: uncultured Actinomycetota bacterium; assembly: GCA_963785625.1. Lineage (GTDB taxonomy): Bacteria > Actinomycetota > Actinomycetes > Mycobacteriales > Mycobacteriaceae > Mycobacterium. Next base: position 268,435 of record CAWAWC010000010.1, read on the forward strand.
ACCGCGGGCAACGACCGCACCGTGGTGAGAGCCGAGGTGCCGCAGGTGGAGCTGACACGCTATGCCATCGATTTGCGCTCGCTGGCGCACGGAGCCGCATCCTTCACCCGTTCGTTCGCCCGCTACGAACCGATGCCGGAATCCGCCGCTGCCCGCGTTAGGGCCACCGTCTGAAAAGCGTTGCGGTGCATACCGTGTCGACAATCAATGGGCTTCCCGCGCACATCCTGCTCAACCATTTCGTCGTCGTCCTGGCGCCACTGACAGCGATCCTTGCGATCCTCTGTGCGCTATGGCCCGCGGCGCGGCGACGACTGATCTGGCTGGTCCTGCTGCTGGCCGTGGGCACGCTCGTCTTGGTTCCGCTGACCACCAGTTCGGGCGGATGGTTGGCAAGCCGGGTGGACACATCGCCCGCGCTGAGGACGCATGAGGATCTCGGTGAAACCCTCATCTACCTCGTGGCGACGCTGGTGGCCTCTGTCACGCTGCTGACCGCGGTGCACATCCGGCAGGCGCGCGGACGTAAGACCCCCTTCGCTCTGCACGCCGTGGTCGGGGTGCTGGTGATCGTCACAGCCGCGGCCACCCTGATCCAGACCTATCGGATCGGCGACTCGGGGGCGCGGGCCGCGTGGGGCAACGTGACGTCGTCCGCTCCGTGACGGTTTGCGCGGCCGCTCTATACCAGGCCGCCGAACTGTTCGGCCACAGCGCGGCGGTCCAGCGAGCCCTTCGCGGTATGCGGCAGCTCACTCGCTTGCTGAAAGGTGGCCGGAACCTCGAAGGGGGCCAAGCGGTCACGGCAGAACTCCATCAGCTCGGCGGCTGTCGGCGAGGCGGATCCGCGCGGAACGACCACCGCGGCGACCGTCTCCCCGTACATCTTGTCCGGAAAGCCGAAGACGGCCACTTCCAAGACATCGGGGTGGCTGGCCAGGATCCCTTCGACGTGCTCCGGGGAGATCTTTTCGCCGCCCCGGTTGATGAGTTCTTTGATCCGGCCGCGAATGGTCAGTTCGCCGCCCGGCGACAACGACCCCAGGTCGCCGGTGCGCAGCCAGCCATCGGTGAAGTTGGCGGCCGTGATCGCCGGATCGCCGAGGTAGCCGCGCACCACGGTGGGGCCGTGCAGCCAGACCTCGCCGACGGCTTCCGCGGGGGCCGGTGTGCCGTTGGGCCCGACGATGCGGATCTCCGGGCCGGTCGACCGGCCGACGAGACCTGTTGTAGCAGAAGGGTTTTCGCTGTTACCGACGGCCCCGATGGGTGTCGTGGCGACTTGGTGGGTGGCCTCCGTCATGCCGAAAGCGCACACCACCGGTGCCGAGAACGTATCTTGCAGCGCCTGAGCCGTTTCCGCGGTGAGCGGGGCGCTGCAGCTGCGGATGAAGCGCAACGCCCGGGTGTCCCCCGGCTGCTCAGTCTTGGCGCGCTCCAACAGGATCTGGTGAATCGTCGGGACCGCGGTGTACCAGGTCGCCTGGACGGTGTCGATGTCGTCCCAGAAGGTGTGCGCCGAGAAGCGTCCGCGGGCGGGCAGCAGCACGGTACCCCCGGAGGCCAGGGTGGCCAGCAGCGCGGCGAGCAGCCCATGACCGTGGTAGAGCGGCATCACCGCAACGGTCGCATCCAGCGGGCCGAGCCCGTATCCGGTGACGATGGAACGCACCGAGGCGGCGATGTTGGCGCGCGTCCAGGGCACCATCTTCGGCACGCCGGTGGTTCCGCCGGTGAACATGATCATGGCGTCCGCGTCGCGGAGCCCCTCGGGCGTCGCAACGTCGTCTTTCGGTGCCGCGGCGGCGTCGACGTGGACGGCCGGAGCGCCACCGTCACCGCCGACGGTGACCGCTATCGGCCACCACCGCAAGACCGCTTCCGCATTGTCGCCGGACCCGTCACCGTCGACGAGCACCACCCGCGCGCCCGCCGCCGCGCTTCGGGCACGCTGCTCGCTGACCGGCAGGGCGGGATCCAGCGGCACGGCGACCAGGTCGGCTCGTGACGCCGCCAACAGGCCGACGACGAACTCGGCGTTGCTACCCGCACGGAGCGCGACGCGGTCGCCCGCCCGCAGGCCTCCCCCCTTCAGCTGCCCGGCCAGGTCATCGACCAGTCCGACCAACTCGCGGTAGCTGACCGGTGTGCGATGGGAGGTGACGACGAGCGCCGCCTTCTCCGGCGACCGCCTCGCCGCCGCCTCGACGAGGTCGGCGATGCGCGCCCCCGTCAGTCCCGGCGACTGCCCAACCTGGTTGCGGGAGGTCACGTCGGTCTTCATCACCGCACTCCTTCCATCTTCGGTAAGTTCCATCTTCGGTAAGTTCCATCTTCGGTAAGTTCCCTGCTTGCACCATGCCGAGCCGGCAGCAGCTTCGTCCAATACTCATCCGCTCACGAGCGATAACCGCTATCTATTAAACCGGCCGCACCGATGCCGGCCCGCAGTCAATAGACGGCGTCAATCGCTGCATAGCGGCTTAGTCTTGGACACCTGCGAAGCACCCGGACCACAGTGGTAAGCGAGGTTTAACCGCACCGGGCTCAGCCGGCCCCGACCACGAGGAGTCGCCATCATGACCACCGTTTCGGCATCTGCGAGCCAAGCGCCCCAGTCCACGCGGTTGACCGACGGCTTCCACCTCGTCGTGGACGCCCTGAAGGCAAACGACATCGACACCATTTACGGGGTGGTCGGCATCCCGATCACCGACCTGGCCCGCGTCGCGCAGGCATCCGGAATCCGCTACATCGGCTTCCGGCAGGAGACCTCGGCCGGCAATGCCGCGGCCGCCGCAGGTTTCCTCACCCGCCGGCCGGGAGTGTGCCTGACCGTGTCCGCGCCCGGGTTTCTCAACGGCCTGGCCGCGCTGGCCAACGCCACCACCAACTGCTTCCCCATGATCCAGATCTCGGGTTCCGGCAATCGAGCGATGATCGACCTGCAGCGCGGCGACTACGGCGAACTCGACCAGCTCAACGCCGCAAGGCCGTTCGCAAAGGCGGCCTACCGGATCGGCCGGGTGGAGGACATCGGGCGCGGCGTGGCGCGCGCCGTTCGGACCGCTATCTCCGGCCGTCCGGGGGGTGTCTACCTCGATATGCCCGGTGACGTCCTGGGCCAGGCCATGGACGCGTCCGCCGCGGCAGCAACGATCTGGCGGGTCGTCGACCCCGCCCCCCGACAGTTGCCGGCACCCGAAGCGGTCGACCGCGCACTGGAGGTGCTGACGCAGGCCCAGCGACCGCTGATCGTGCTCGGCAAGGGCGCGGCCTACGCCCAGGCCGACGCGGTGATCCGCAGGTTCGTGGAGACCACCCGGATTCCGTACCTGCCGACGTCGATGGCCAAAGGGCTGCTGCCGGACTCGCACCCGCAGTCGGCCGCCGCCGCACGCTCATTGGCAATCGCCCGCGCCGACGCCGTGCTGCTGGTCGGTGCCCGACTGAACTGGCTGCTGGGCCATGGAGATTCGCCGCAATGGGCGGCCGATGCCAAATTCGTGCAAGTCGACATCGCGGCATCGGAACTCGACAGCAACCAACCGATTGTCGCGCCGCTGGTCGGCGACATCGACTCGGTGATGTCGGCGCTATGTGATGCCGTGGCCGCCCGCCCGATCGCGGTGCCCACCCAATGGACGGACGAACTGGCCGATCGCAAAGCCCGCAATGACACCAAGATGCGCGAGCGTCTGGCCGAAAACCCGCACCCCATGCGGTTTTACAACGCGCTCGGGGCCATTCGCGCCGTGCTGCAGGAGAACCGGGACGTCTACCTGGTCAACGAGGGAGCCAATGCGCTGGACCTGGCACGCAACGTCATCGAGATGGAGCTGCCACGACACCGGCTCGACACGGGAACCTGGGGCGTGATGGGTATCGGCATGGGCTACGCGATCGCCGCCGCGGTGGAAACGGGCAAGCCGGTGGTCGCGATCGAGGGCGACAGCGCATTCGGTTTCAGCGGAATGGAAATCGAAACCATCTGCCGCTACCGCCTGCCGGTGACCGTCGTCATCCTCAACAACGGCGGTGTCTACCGCGGCGACGAATCGGCAACCGGGGACGATCCGGCGCCCACCGTGCTGAACGCGCGCGCACATCACGAGCTGATCGCGCAAGCGTTCGGCGGCAAGGGATATCACGTCACCACGCCGTCCGAGCTGCGGTCGGCACTGGCCGAAGCGATTGCCTCGCGGGGGCCGTCGATCATCGACTGCGAACTCGACCCGGCGGCCGGGGTGGAAAGCGGGCACCTGGCCAGCCTCAACCCGACCAGCGCGGCAGCGCCGCCGGCGTCCGTCAGCTCCGGTGGGTGATCTTCAGCAGCTGCGAGTCGAAAAAGTCGTTCAGCGCCAACTGCTGCGCGGATGCGCTGAGCGCGCGGGCGATCGGTGAACCCGGCCCGGCGGACCCGGTGGCGAGGGCCACTTCGGCGTTCAGCGCCGGCTCGACCATTTCGACCGCGCGGATCTCGCGGATCTCAGAGCCCAACGGCGAGGTCCACAGCCAGGTGTGTGGGACGATGCACGCCCAGTTGCCGGTGGCCGCCTGCGCGAACAAGGAAGCGACGGAGTCGGTTTCGACTTGCCGGTTGACGGTGATGCCGTGGCCGGCGAAGGCCTTGTCGATGATCTGGCGGTCTCGCATGTCGGGCGTGAGCAAGGCCAGGGGGAGCTGCGCGGCCTCGGGCCAGGTCAACGTCGAGGCACCGGAGGGCAACATGTCCGCGGGCGACAGCAGCACGTAACGCTCCTGGTAGAGCGGCACCAGGTTGACGTCGTGGGCGTCGTCGGGGTCGGTGTGCACTATGGCGGCGTCGAGCTCGAACTCGCGCAGGCGCCGGTATAGTTCGGTGGCGGCCAGCCGGGAATGGATGTGCACCTTGACCAACGGGTGCGCCGAACAGAATGCCGATAGCACGAGGGGGGCCGTCGTCGAGGCGGTGGGAACCGTGCCCAGCCGAAGCGTTCCGGTGATGCCCGACCGGACCGCGTGCACCTCTGCCTTGAACGCATCGTGCTCGGCAAGAATCCGTTTCGCCCACACGACCAACCGCTCCCCCTCGGGCGTCAGGCCCTCGAAGCTGTGCCCGCGATTGATCAGCGTGACGTTGAGCGCTCGTTCCAGCTTGGCGATCGCGGCGGAAAGCGCAGGCTGGGATACGAAGCACTTCTCGGCCGCGCGAGCGAAGTGCCGCTCCTGAGCGACCGCAACGAAGTACTCCAGTTGACGGAAGAGCACCCGCACTTCCTCGGCCTTCGGGCGCCGATTTCGCTGAGGCTAACGCGTCGCCGCTCCGCCAGCCAGCCGGGTGTCTGCGACACGCCCCGACCCCCGCCCGTCGCGCACTTTCGGACGCCACTTTCCAGCCACTGTTCCAGCCACTGTCCAGCCACTGTCCAGCAAAGAGATGTGTTCCACCTCAATGACATTCGCCGATCGCGCGGCGCCCGGCGGGCGTTTGACCCGTCCGACTGGCGCAGCCGCGCCGAGCACTCCCCGCCGACCCCGGCACGGGAGTGAACCCGACCGGTGATCGGATCGTTGTTAAGACGACAGAGCGAACCTATGTTTGCTGAAACCCGTAATGGGTGGAAGGCCAGTAGAATATCTTTGTGTTGATCGCACCATCTCGAAGGGTAGAGGCCATGCGACGAGCGGTTCGTTATCTGTTCGTTATGGTGGCGATCACGTCGCTGGGCCTATTCGGCAGCGCGGCCCGCGGCCAAGCCGCCATCCCGGTTCCCGAACCGGTACCCGGAGTTGCCTCGGTTTTGCCGGCCAATGGCGCCGTGGTGGGCGTCGCGCATCCGGTGGTGGTGACATTCACCGCGCCCGTCACCGATCGCACCGCCGCCGAGCGGTCCATTCGCGTCACGTCGCCCAGCGATATGCCCGGACACTTCGAATGGGTCGAGAACAACGTGGTGCAGTGGGTTCCGGCGCGGTACTGGCCCACCCACTCCCATGTGTCGGTCGGCGTGCAGGCGCTGACCACCGGGTTCGACACCGGGGACGAGCTGCTCGGGGTGGCCAGCATCTCCGGGCACACCTTCACCGTCAGCAGGAACGGCGAAGTGCTCCGCACCATGCCGGCGTCCATGGGCAAGCCCACCCGCCCGACGCCGACCGGCAACTTCACCGCCCTGGAAAAGGAGCGCAGCGTGGTGATGGATTCGCGCACCATCGGCATCCCGCTGAGTTCGCCCGAGGGATACAAGATCACCGCCCAGTACGCGGTGCGGGTCACCTGGAACGGTGTCTACGTGCACTCGGCCCCGTGGTCGGTGGACTCGCAGGGCCACGCCAACGTCAGTCATGGCTGCATCAACCTGAGCCCGGACAACGCCGCCTGGTACTTCAACCAGGTCAACGTCGGCGATCCCATCCAGGTCGTGGCCTGACGGTCGTCGGCGCGTCGGAACTGCAACTGCTGGGCCTGCTCTAGGCCGGCCGGGGCTAGTGGGGCAACCCGTTCTTGATTGCGGCGTCTTGCTTGTGGCCGATGTCCGTCGCTATGGCAGGATCGATGGGATCGTTGGGCGCGCTGTCGAACTCCAGGTTCACCAGCGCCTTGCCCTCGGTGAACAACAGCACCGTTATCGCCTGCGAATTATCCGGCGACGCGCCGGAAATCATGGTCCCGTTGGAGCCGACATCGACCGGCTGCCAGTTGCCGCTGACCTTGCTCGCGTAATTGGCTTTGGTGTTGTCGATCCCCGCCGCTGCCGCCGCGGGGTCGGCGACGATCAAGATGGTGTCCCCTATCCGGCGGCTGTTGTCGGGATTCGCGAACAGTTGCGCGACGCCGGCCGCATTGTTGGGATTGAGCACCGGGGATTGGGGAGCGGTGAAATCTCCTCCTATCTCGCTCGGCTTGATGAGCAACCCGCTGTAGTCCGTGGGCTGTCCCGCCGACGGGCCGGTCACCGTGTTGGAGCCGGTCGACGAAGGGTTCGCGGCAGACGACGGTGACGACGCCTTGTTGCTGCCGCAGCCGGTGACGCCGGAAATCGTAGTGCCGACCACGACGGTGGCGACGGCCAGGCCGCCGATTCGACCAATTCCCATGCGCATTCCTTCCGCGCCGATCCGTACCCAATTCCGCCGCGCCGCCTGACGTTGCAGCGAGACGCTGGTGGGAACGCAGCGCCTATGAACATACGCTCACACGCCCGCCGGCGGGTATGTGCTCGGGGCCTATGCTGGCGTGGGCGGGGTAATTTCCGCGGGTAGGGAGGGATCGACATGACGGATGCGGCGCCGCGCGCCGTGCGGTTCGACCGTTACGGAGGCCGGGACGTTTTGTATGTGGCCGACATCGAGATGCCTTCGCCGGAGCCGGGCGAGGTGGTGGTCGAGGTCCGTGCGGCGGGGATCAACCCGGGCGAGGCGGGCATCCGCGTCGGGGCGATGCACGACTTGTTCCCCGCCACCTTCCCGTCCGGTGAGGGCAGCGACCTCGCCGGTGTCGTGACCGCGGTGGGACCGGGAGTCACCGAGTTCGCCGTGGGTGACGAGGTGATGGGATTCAGCTTGCGCCGGTCCAGCCACGCCACCCACACGGCCGTCCCGGTCGGACAACTGATCCGCAAACCTCCCGAATTGAGTTGGGCGGTAGCGGGTTCGCTGTACGTGGTCGGTGTGACGGCCTATGCGGCCGTCCGCGCGGTGGCACCCCAGCCGGGTGAGACGGTCGCCGTTTCGGCGGCCGCGGGCGGGGTGGGCAGCCTGGTCGTGCAACTGCTCGTTCGCCGCGAGGCGGTGGTGCTCGGCATCGCGGGGCCGGGCAACGCCGACTGGCTGCGCGCCCACGGTGTCATCCCGGTCTCGTACGGTGGGGGCCTGGCCCAGCGTTTGCGGGACGCCGCCCCGGACGGTATCGACGCCTTCATCGACTTGTTCGGCCCCGACTACGTCCAGCTAGCCGTGGACCTCGGAGTGGCACCCGAGCGGATCGACACCATCATCTCGTTTCAGAAGGCCGCCGAAATCGGCGCCAAGACCGAGGGCAGCATGGACGCGTCGACACCGGAGGTGCTCGCCGAAATGGCCGACATGGTCGCCGCCGGCGCCATCGACTTCGACGTCGCCGCCACGTTTCCGCTCTACCGGGTCGCCGACGCCTTCGAGGTGCTCGAAGAGCGGCACACCCACGGCAAAATCGTTCTGCTACCGACCAATTCACATTGAGCTGGCCGGCCCGACGATGCCTGCCTGCACGATTTTGATGACGACCAAGACGCAGGCAAGGACCAGGTAGCCGCGCAGCGTCAACAGCCCGGCCCGACGCACGGGTGACATGACGGGCCGGTCAAGTGTCGCGAGGGCCGGCATGGTCCAGTTCGTGCGCATCTCGTCACGCATGGCCTTGCGTTCGGCCCGCGTCAGTTTCGCCAAGGCGTCGAGATCGGCGCCTTCGCCCGCCGACGGCCCGGCAGGCCCCTGTCCGCCGCTCGTCGAGTCGCGTCGCTCGGTGAACCAGCCGACGAAAAAGAACACGGCGCCGGCGGCGATCCCGAGGCCGGCGCCGATGACCAGGCCGCTCACCAGCGTGGCCGTCGACAGCATGGGGAAGAACGTCACCGCGGTGAGCATCATCGACAGCACCAGGAGCGACCAGACAATCACCCACGCCAGCGCGTTTTGGCGAAAGGTGTTCACCCACGGTCCCAGCACGGGACGGTCGTTGCACAGCAGGACCAGGAACACGGTTGCCGACGGCAAGAGGACACCCGCGAGAGCCTGCACGCCCTGGGTGATCAGGCCCAGCACGTGATCCGGGCTGAAGGCCACCGCGGCCGATACTCCGAGCAGCGCCGCGTACGTGCCGTAGAACAGTGGGGCTTCGGCGACCTTCCAGTGCAGCGAATGCGGCTTGCCCAAGGCGTCGCCGAGCGCATAGGTGGTGGCCAGTCCGACAACGTTCGCACCGATCAGCGACGCATCCAGCAGGATGATCGCGAACAGCACGCCCACGGTGTGTCCGACGTGGTTCGACAGTTGGGCGGCAACCGCGCCGGCGTCGGTGAAGTTGCCGCCGTCGGCGGTACCCGCAAGCCCGAACGCGGTGGCGGCCATCAGCGCGACCGCCCCGGCCATGACGCCCACGATGCCGATCACCAGATCGGCTCGCCCATAACGCATCCAGCGTGGCGTGATGCGCTTGTCGACGACATTCGACTGTTGAAAGAACAGCTGCCACGGCGCCACCGTGGTGCCCACGAGGGCCATGATGAGCATCAGCACTATGGAGTCCGGGGAGTCCGGTTCGCCGGGCAGTGACGGCATCAGCCCGTTCAGGCTCGGCTTCAGGGCCGGGTGCACGGACAGCACCACTGGGACGATCGCGACGTTCACCGCGATCAGCGCGAACATCACCTGCTCCCAACGACGGAACGAGCCACCGGCCACGACGGCGAACAACAGCACCGCCGCCACGGGCACCGCGATCGTCTTCGGGCAGCCTAGAAATCCGAGCGCCAGTGCGACACCGATGAATTCGGTGACGATCGTCAACGCGTTGAGAATCAACAGGTCACCGACGCTGAACGCGCCCCAGAATTTGCCGAACCGCTCAAAAATCAACCGCGCGTGCCCGACCCGGGTGACTGCGCCCAACCGGAGCACCATTTCCTGGTTCACGTACAGCACGGGGATCAGCAACGCCAGCGTCCACAGCAGGTTCATGCCGTAGTTCTGTCCGGCCTGCGCGTATGTCGCGACACCGCCCGCGTCGTTGTCGCCGATCATCACGATCAGTCCGGGACCGGAGATCACCATCAGCAAACGCAATCGTTGCCAACGAGTGCGACCCGCGTGGGTTACGTCTTGCCCGATCCGCCCGAACGCACCGACGATGTCTCCGACGTGCGCCGAATCCAGCACCGCCGACGCGCCAGTGTCAGGTGCTGACCGCGGCGATGCAGGCGTTTCGGCATGCAAGGCAGCACCATTGGGGGTTGGTGGGATCTGAGGCGCCCTGATGGCGTCAGTGGAGATCTCAGTGGAGATCGATGTCATTGGATTCCCGCTATCTCGACACGTTCGACTTGCGGCACCCGAAATGACGGCCGGCCCAAGGCGCGCTCAGCGGCGGGCACCCCGTCGGCGCCCGCCGCTGAGCCCCCCCGCAATGAGTCATCGGCGGTTGCCCGCGCTGTCCGACGGATGTCCGCCCAGCGAGGCCGTAACCACCGCTATCGGCATCCGCGAGACGTACAGGTTGGCTCGCTCCTGCGGAGTCATCGTGCGCCGTGCAGCGAGCGTCTTCACCACTCCGCGCAGCCTTGAAAAATTGTAAAGTCGTTGTGTAACAAAGAAAGCCATGATCTTCTCCCGTCACAGGCCCCGATCGGCTCGCGTCATTCGCCAAGTGCCAACGCGCGGCGTTCGCCGCGTGGAAACGGCGGGGGCGCCCGAGAAGTCAGGCGGCAGAAAGAATGCCAGAAACGGATCGGGAAAAAATGGATTTTGGGTACGGACTATCGCCTGGACTCATCTCGCCCTCACCCCCTCACGGCCGGGACACACGCGGGTGCCATCACGTTCACCTGTACGGGAGAGGCACGAAATGACCGGCGGCACGGCGCCGGTCGCACCCCTCTCGTCGGAGCTTCGGCACTGCACGGCGTATCCGGACTTCGTCCAGAAGCCACTTGGGCTCAACCCTTGGGTCCGGGAAGAGCTGTCCTGACCCGGGGCGTCTCTCGACGTTCGGGGTCAGTGGCCTGTATCCGTGCAGACGCCTCACCTACCGAGGTGCTTGCGGAATCCATGTTTGCACTGCGACCCACTGCTCGTCAAACCCCTTTACGAAACCATTACGTCAGGTTCTGTTAACCTCGCCGGCCAACCTTGGCCGGCCACCTTCGCGGCTACGCTCGACAGCATGGCCAACACTTTGCAGGATTCCAGGGTCTCGGCGGCGCTTGAGCGGATGTATGCCGAAGCGAACAACCAGATGTCGTTGCTGCGCGAGAGACAGGGAAATTTCGACCGGCCGATGAACGCGCAGGAACGCGCCGAGGCGATGAGCGAGTTCTACATCCCGGTGACGCCCGAAGCCGGCCGGTTGCTGTATGCGCTGGTGCGGGCGACCCGCCCGGCGACGGTCGTCGAATTCGGAATGTCGTTCGGCATTTCGGCCATCCATCTGGCGTCCGCGTTGCGCGACAACGGCAGTGGTCGAGTGGTGACCACCGAGCTCAACGCCGCCAAGGTAGCGGCCGCCAAGAAGACGTTCGCCGAGACCGGCTTGGACGACGTGATCACCGTCCTGGAAGGCGATGCGCTCGCCACGCTGGCCGAGCACGAGGGATCGGTCGACTTCGTGCTGCTCGACGGTTGGAAGGATCTGTACCTACCGGTGATCGAGCTGCTCGAACCGCGCCTGTCCCCGGGTGTGCTCATTCTCGCGGACAACGCCAACGCGGCCGACACGCAGCCATATCTCGACCGGGTGCGCAATCCCGACAACGGCTACGTAAGCTTCAACTTCAATGTCCGCGACAGCGACAGCATGGAAATCAGCTGCCGCACAGGCGGTTAGGGCTACCGCAGAGACTCCTCCAGCCACGGGGTCAGCCATTTCACGCCTTCCGGGGTGAGGTGGACGCCGTCGCTACGGACTTTGATGCCGTCGACCTTGGCGGTGTAGACACCGTCCGGACAGAGCTTTTTGTTCAGGTCCAGGATCGCGACGTTCGGATGATGACTAACCGTCCTGCGCAGCATGGTGTTCCACAGATTGACGCGATCGGGCTGGTCCTCGGGGTACAGCCGGCCGTCGGGCTTCTCGCCGCCGTGGCTGTAGGGCACTGTTGCGACAACCACCCGAACCCCGGTGGAACCGACGATGTTCAGCGCCCGTTCCAACTCGCCGTTGAGGTACGCGTCGAACGTCGGATCGCCAATGTGGGTCCATTGCCCCTCGTTGACACGATCGACGGTCTCCCAGCGGCCGATGACCAGCAGCGCGACGTCCGGCTGGTCCTGGCTGACCTGCGCCGACCATCGGATGGGCCAGCCGTCGCATTCCGGCCGCTGCTGAAGAGTTTGTCCGATGTAGCGATACGGTGTGCCGCGCACCAGGCTGCAGCCGATCACGGTGTGGTCGAGAAACGCGAAACCCGGCGTCGGCGGCAGATAGTGCATCCAGGTCCACCCGATGGAATCGCCGAACACCGAAACGGTGAACGGCCGATTGGGATCCCGGGGTCCCGGATGGCTCCCGCCCGGCGGGGACGGGGAGACCGCGGCGACCGCCGAGACGCCGGGCGGTAGGCCCGCCTCACGCAGGCCGGGCCCGGTGCCCACCGGAACCACCAGCAAGGTCACCGCCGCGGCGCTGGCCACGGTGGCGGCCGCCAACGGCAACAGCGCCACCCGCGCCGGTCGCCAGCGCCGGATAGGTTGCTCGACGAGCCACCACGATACGCCGGCCACCGCGACCGTGACGGCGCACCGAGCGGCGAACAGCGGCAGTCCGGCCCACCCAGTGTGTTCGCCGTTGAGCGCCAGGAAGATCGGCCAGTGCCACAGATAAACGCCGTAGGAGATGGTGCCCAGCCACACCAGCGGTCGCCAGGCCAGTATGCGGGCGACCGCCCCACGCTGCTCCAACGCCACCGGCGCGACTACGAGAACGGCCGCGATCGCAACGCCGATCAGCAGTCCATGGCGAAACTCGCCGGCACTACCCGTTGCGGAGTGCGTCGCCGCCGCTAAGCCGGCCAGGCCGATGAGCGGCAAGACGCGGGCCACCCGCCGTCCCCACCGGGTTCCGATCAGGCACCAGCCGCGGTTCAGCGACGGCCAATCCCTGACCAGCAGAGCCGCTGCCGCGGAACCGGTCAGCAACGCCTGCGCGCGGGTGTCGGTGCCGAAATAGATCCGGTCGCGGGTGGTGTCGGAGGCGAGAACGACGGCGACGGCGGCGGACGCCAGCGCACCCACGGAGGCGATTACCAACATGGCGAACCGCACCCCGCCCACGGTCGCCCAGCCGAGATGCCGCCTGGCCCGCGCGGCCAACAAAAGAATTACCCCGATGAGCAGCACCGGCCAGAAGAAGTAGTACTGCTCCTCGACCCCCAGCGACCAGGTGTGCTGCAGCGGCGAAGGTGGAGCGCCCTGGGTGAAGTAGTCGGTCTTCTGGGCCACGAACCGCCAGTTGGCCACCCACAGGAACGCCGCGATCGCGTCGTTGCGTAAGCCGGTGAGGGCCTGGTCGGGAAGGAGTCCGCGGGCGGCGGCGACGGTGAGCACCATCAGCACCAGGGCCGGCAGCAATCGACGCGCCCGCCGAATCCAGAAGCCGGTCAGGTCAATACGGCCGGTGCGTCGCAGTTCGTCCAGCAATAGCGAGGTGATCAGGAATCCGCTGAGGACGAAGAAGACGTCGACACCGATGAACCCGCCACTGACGCCGGGGATGCCACCGTGCCCGACGAGTACCAGTGCAACCGCTATCGCGCGCAGCCCGTCCAGCGCGGGGATGCCGCTGCGCCGTTCCGGTCGATCCCAGATTGCCAGCCGACCGACACGGCGCACGGGAGCAACCCACCGGGGATGTCCAGCAGAAGGCGCCGGTGCGGGATACGTCCCGCCCGGCTCAGCGCTCGCTGTCAGCGCGCCCTGACCACCCGGTCGCCCGGCGCCATGGTTGATGCCGATACGTCGCTGCCCCTCCTCTTGATCGCAGCAATCCTAATTGCGACGCAGCAGGATTCGAGAGAAGACACGCGAAGGCGCGGTCCGCTTTCTTGCGTGCGGCCGCGCTTGGACGGGGCCACCCGGCTACGCGTCGGGCCGGGACTCGAAGTGGCGCCGGATGCCTGCCAGCATCTCGATGTGCGCCTTGACCGCTTCGCGCGTCGTCACCGCGGCCAGGGGCCGCGGCGCGGAAATCCGGACTCGCTCGGTGACGCGGGTGCCGGCGGGAACCGGCTCGAAACTGACCGTTCCCCGCAGGCGGACCCCGGGTGACTGATCGGCCTCGGTCAGCACGTCACCGACGGCGGGCACTCGCAACCGTGCCCGGTAAGTGACCTTGACGGTGAACGGGCCCAAGGGGATTCGGTCGACCACCCGATAGGTCTGGAGGTACCCGTCGGCGGTTTCGCTGCGGGACACCACCTCCACCGACACGATCAGCGGGTGCACCAGCCTGACGTTGTTCAAGTCGACGTAGAAGTCGCGGACCTCGTCCGGGGGGGCGGGCACCTCTTCGGTGAGCGTGCGCTCGGTGTGGGTGTACCACAAGCTCATGGGGAGAACTCCGCGAGGAGAACGGCCGTGCGCCACCAGACCAGCGCGGCGAACGCGGCCAAAGCGATGAGCGTCACCGCGGCTTGGACCATGTTGCGGCGCTCCTTGGGCGGGTAGACGTAGGCCGCGGCGACCAGAGCGCCCGTCACCAGTCCGCCCACGTGGCCCTGCCAGCTGATCCGCTGCGCGCTGATCGCCGGGGCGACGAAGGTGAAGACCACGTTGATCACGATGACCGCGACGACCCAACCAACGTCCAGCGCCAGTCGCTTGCCCACCACGAACGTGGCACCGAAAAGCCCGAAGATGGCGCCGGAGGCGCCCGCCGTTGCCGAGTTGAGCGGCGACAGCAGGTACACCAGGACCGAGCCGCCCAGCCCGCTCAACGCATACAGGGCACCGAATCGCAATCTGCCCAGCAACATTTCGAGCGGCGGGCCGACGATGTACAGCGCCCACATGTTGAACAGCAGATGCATGGCGCCGTAGTGCATGAACGCAGAGGTCACCAGGCGGTAGTACTGGCCATCGGCGACGGCCGGCGGCCAGAGGGTGAGCTGCGTTTCCAGCTTGCGCGACGCCAACTCGACGACGAACGCCAATACGTTGATCGCGATCAGCGCGTAGGTGACCACCGGGGTGGCGGATCGCTGCCGCCCCCCGAAGCGCGTGCGGGGCTGGCGAACGGTCCGGGCCCCCGCCTGGACGCACTCCACACACTCGTGCCCAACGGCTGCGTCGCGCATACAGTCCGTGCAGATGTGACGATCGCACCGGTTACAGCGGACGTACGTCGGACGACCCGGATGCCGGTAGCAAGTCGGCGCCGCGGCCGGCGATTGCGGTGCGCTGGCGTGGCTCATCGCACCATTCTGGACTGCCGGTCGCTTTGCGAAGGGGTATTTGCGCGTCCACCGCGTTGCCTTACGGTATTCGACGTGACCGGGGTTCACGCCGGCGTCATCGAGCGCTACCTGGAGTGCCTGGCCGCGCACGACTGGGACGGCCTGGCCGCAACGATCGCCGACGAAGGCCTGACCCGGGAGGGCCCGTTCTGCGACGTCGTCGAGGGTAAGGCGCACTACGTCGCGTACCTGCGCAAGGTTCTGTCCAACCTGCAGGGCCATCGGTTGCAGGTGCAGCGCGTCTCGCACGTGGACGCCCGGGTGTCGTTCGTCGAGTTGACCGAGGCTTTCGAGATCGACGGCGCGCCCGCCGTGTGGCCCGAATGCATCCTCTTCGAGCGAGACGACGACGGATTGATCTCACGGGTCAGCGTGTTCTTCAAACAGCCAGGCGCCCGGCGTGCGTGATTGGCCGGTTTGGAACGTATTCCCTGCCCCGGCGAATTGACCTACTGTGACATGGGTGGAGTCAAACGGAACCCCCGAATTGGTGCCCGTCGAAAAATTGCACTCTGGCGATCCGGTCACCGACGTCAACGGTGGCGGTCAGCGATACATAGTTCTCGAGTCGAAATCCGTCGGCGATGGCTGCGTGGTCCTCGAACTCGAGTCCAGGGTTGACCATCAGTTGCAGGTCATCGAGAAATCGTTCCCGACCGGATACCACTTCGGCAGGGCGCACCACCGGATTTTGTAAACCGAATTACTCGCCCGATACTGCGCGGTGCAGCCGTTTCGACGGCTACCGCGCATTCATGTTTTTAGGCCTTGGCGGTGAGCGCCGCAACGCCATCGGTGATCGCGTACAGGTTTGGCTTGCGGTCAACCCGGTAAGCTTTCTGGCAGGGAAGCAGCCCCTTGATACCGAAGAATCCGACCCGCCGCAGTCGTCGGTGTCATTGCGCAGCCCACCCCCGGGCCCATCTGTGGACAGGTCCCTGACGCGCCAGGATCATTAGGCGCGGTAGACGTAATCGAAGGGTGACGGAGTGAAGATTCCGGGCGTAACCAGCGTTGTCGCTGGTGTGGCCGGCGGAGCGGCGCAGCTGGTGCGAGCCGGCGTGTCTACCGCAGCCGGGGCTGCCGGCGCCGTGCAGACGTTGACCAGCCCGGTCGCGGAGCTGGCCGGCCCGGTGGTGCAGTCGATGGCCCAAACGACGGGCCGCGCAATCGGAATGACCAATGTCGCCAACGGCTCATCCGGTGGCGTCACGCCGCCGGTCCGCTGGCAGAGCGGGCGGCGAGTGCACCTGGACCTGGACCCCTTGCTGCCGTTCCCGGACTGGCACGAGCAAGCACCGGCGGTGGAGGAACCGGTGCGCAGGATCGCGGGAGTTGCCGCCGCCCACGTCGAGGGGTCGCTGGGCCGCCTCGTGGTCGAAATCGACAGCAACGCCGACTGCGACACCGTCCTGGACGAGGTGCGGGAAACGGTCTGTCAGGTTGCCGCCGACCTGAGGTTGGTGGCTCCGAAGTCGTCAACCCGGACCGCGCCGTTCGCGGACCCGGGTAACCCCTTGGCGATTCTGGTCCCGTTTTCCGCGGCGGCCATGGACGTGGCGGCTATCGGTATCGCGGTGACCGGCTGGCTGGGCCGGTTGCCCGTCGCGCCCCGAAGCGCCCGCGCCGCGGCCGCTCTGCTGAATCATCAGCCCCGGATCGTGGGCGTGCTGGAGGCGCGGCTGGGCCGAGTCGGCACCGACATCGCGCTCAGCGCTTCCACCGCGCTGGCTAACGGGTTGACCCACACGGTCGGCACCCCCTTGCTGGATCTGGCGCAACGCAGCCTCCAAGTCTCCGAAGCGGCGGCCCACCGCCAGCGATGGCGGGAGCGCGAGCCCGAACTGGCCTCGCCCAACCGGCCGCAGGCCCCGGTGGTCCCCGTCATCTCGTCAGCCGGGCCCAGGGCCCAGGCACCACGGCACAACTCGGCCGCCGCGTCCGCGGGTGAGGTCTCGCACGTCGTGGTCGGCGGGGCCATCGACGCCGCCATCGACACCGCCAAGGGATCGATGGCCGGGCCCGTGGAGGAGTACGCCGACCAGGCCGCAAACGCTTCGCTGGTCGCCGCGGCCGGCGCGCTGGTGGCCGGCGGCGGGACCGAAGACGCGGCCGGCGCGCTGCTGGCCGGCGTGCCCAGGGCGGCGCACGCGGGCCGGCAGACCTTCGCCGCCGTCTTGGGCCGCGGACTTGCCAACGCCGGGGAAATGATCCTCGACCCCGGCGCTCTGCGTCGTCTGGATCGGGTGAAGGTGATCGTCGTCGACGGGGCGGCGCTGCGTGGCGACCACCGCGCCGTGTTGCAGGCGCGGGGAGACGTACCGGGCTGGGACGAGGACCGGGTCTACGAGGTCGCCGACGCGCTGCTGCACGGCGAGGAGGCACCCGAACCGGACCCAGACGAGTTGCCGGCCACCGGGGCCCGCCTGCAATGGGTTCGCGCGCAGGAACCGTCGGCGGCGCCCGCCCAGGGGCTCGAACACGCCGACCTGGTGGTGGACGGTGAACGTGTTGGCAGCGTTGACGTGGGCTGGGAGGTCGACCCGTTCGCGATCCCGCTGCTGCAGACCGCGCACCGCACCGGGGCCCGGGTGGTGCTGCGCCACGTCGCCGGCACCGAGGACCTGACCGCCAGCGTGGCCGTGAGCCACCCGCCGGGCACGCCGCTGCTGACGTTGGTGCGCGACTTGCGGACGGATCGGGGACCCGTGCTGCTGATCACGGCGCTGCACCGGGACTTCGCGTCGACCGACACGTTGGCGGCGCTGGCCATCGCCGACGTCGGCGTGGCGCTCGACGACCCCCAGGCCGCGACGCCGTGGACCGCCGACATCATCACCGGCACCGACCTGGCCGCGGCGGTGCGGATCTTGTCGGCGCTCCCGGTCGCCCGCGAGGCGACGGAATCGTCGGTGCGTCTCGCCAAAGGCGGCAGCACGCTGGCCGGCCTGTTGCTGGTCACCGGTGACCCCCGCACGCTGAGTCCGTTCGCCATCCAGCGCTGGCTCAACCCCGTCAACGCGGCCGCCGCGGCCGCATTGATGCAGGGCAGCTTCGCGGCGACCCGGGTGCTCCGGCTGCCGGACCCGACGCCGCAGCCGCTGACCGCCTGGCATGCCCTGGATCCGGAGATCGTCTACTCCCGGTTGGCCGGCCGCACCCGACCCCTGGCGGTCGAGCCCGGCACCGCGCCGTGGCGGCAGCTGGTCGACGACCTGTCCTACAACCCGGTCATCGCGCCGCTGCGGGGCCCGGCGGGCCGGGTGGGCCGGCTGTTCTCCGCGACGCGGGCCGAGCTGGCCGATCCGCTCACCCCCATCCTGGCCGTGGGAGCGGCGGCCTCGGCGATCATGGGCAGCAACGTCGACGCGCTGCTGGTCGCCGGCGTCATGACTGCCAACGCGTTGGCCGGCGGGGTGCAACGGTTGCGGGCCGAGGCGGCGGTCGCCGAGCTGTTCGCCGAACAGGACCAGCACGCGCGCCGCGTCGTCCTACCGGCGGTAGCGACGGCGCGCCGCCGGCTGGAGGCCGCCCGCACCACCGAACGAACAGTCACAGTGAACGCGAAATCGCTGCGGCCGGGCGACATCATCGATGTAGCCGCCCCGGAGGTGGTCCCGGCGGATGCCCGCCTCGTGGTCGCCGAGGACCTGGAGGTCGACGAATCCTTCCTTACCGGTGAGTCGTTGCCGGTGGACAAGCAGGTCGACCCCGTCGCCGTCGCCGATTCCGACCGGGCCAGCATGCTGTTCGAGGGCAGCACCATCGTCGCCGGGCATGGTCGGGCGATTGTCGTGGCGACCGGCGCCGGGACGGCTGCGCAACGGGCGATCTCGGCGATAGCCGGCGTCGAGTCGGCGGCCGGAGTGCAGGCGCGGTTGCGGGAGCTGACCAGCAAGGTGCTTCCGCTGACGCTTGCGGGCGGCGCGACGGTCGCCGGTCTGGCCTTGGCGCACCGGGCGCCGCTGCGTCAAGCGGTCGCCGACGGGGTCGCGATCGCCGTGGCTGCGGTACCCGAGGGCCTGCCGTTGGTAGCCACCCTGGCCCAGCTGGCCGCGGCGCAGCGTTTGTCGCGGCAGGGGGCGCTCGTCCGCACGCCGCGCGCGGTCGAGGCTCTGGGCCGGGTCGAGACGGTGTGTTTCGACAAGACCGGCACGCTGACCGAAAATCATTTGCGCGTCGTTTGCAGCGTGCCGCAGTCCACCGGTCTCGAGGATCCCTTACCCGAGGGGAACGACCCGCGGGCCGTCGAGGTGCTGCGCGCCGCCGCTCGCAGCAGCACCCAGCCCCACAACGGGCAGGGACATGCGCACGCCACCGACGAGGCGATCCTCACGGCGGCGAAGGCTCTTGACGGCCAAGGTGGTTCGGAGTGGACGGTGCTCGCGGAGGTCCCGTTCGAATCCAGTCGTGGCTACGCCGCCGTAGTCGGGCTGGGGGACGCCGACCCAGGACCGATGCTCGTTGTGAAAGGGGCGCCCGAGGAGATCCTGCCGCGGTGCCGGTTCACCGAAGCGGACGGCGACCAGGCTGCTCGGGACCATGCGGAGGCCTTGGTGGTGCGCCTCGCCGAGCAAGGCCTGCGCGTGTTGGCGGTGGCACGGCGCCGCTGGGAACACGCCACCAGCGACGAGGACACGGACGCCGACACCGTCGACGCCGCCGCCCATGACCTCGAGCTGCTCGGATACGTCGGTCTGGCGGACACCGCACGCGCATCGGCCCGGCCGCTGATCGAGACGCTGGTGGATTCCGGTCGCAGGGTGGTGCTGATCACCGGCGACCATCCCGTGACCGCACGCGCGATCGCGCGCCAGCTGGGCCTGCCGTCGGATGCGCGGGAAATGAGCGGCGCCGAGCTGGCCGCCCTCGACGAAGACGCCCGCGCCAAAGCGGCCGCCGACGTCCAGGTCTTCGCCCGCGTCAGCCCCGAACAGAAGGTGCAGATCGTCTCGGCGCTGCAGTCCTGCGGGCAGGTAACCGCGATGGTCGGCGACGGGGCCAACGATGCCGCCGCCATCCGGATGGCCGACGTGGGCATCGGGGTCAGCGGCCGGGGTTCGTCGGCCGCGCGGGGAGCCGCGGACATCGTCTTGACCGAAAACGACCTGGGTGTGCTGCTCGACGCGTTGGTCGAAGGCCGCGGCATGTGGGGCGGCGTCAGGGACGCGGTAAGCATCCTGGTCGGCGGCAACGTCGGTGAAGTCCTCTTCACCATCATCGGGACGGCTTTGGGCACCGGCCGGGCCCCGGTGGGCACCCGCCAGCTGCTGCTGGTCAACCTGCTCACCGACATGTTCCCCGCGCTTGCTGTCGCGGTCACCCCGCAATTCCCCCGGCCGGACGAGGCCGAGGATGGGGTCGACCGCGACGCCGAAGAGCTGCACCGTGCCTTCCAGCTTGCCGCGTTGGCCGGACCGGCGCCTTCGCTCGACGCGCCGCTGATGCGCCAGATCGTCACCCGCGGCGCCGTCACGGCCGCCGGGGCGACGGCCGCCTGGGCCATCGGGCGCTGGACTCCGGGTACCGAACGCCGCACGGCCACAATGGGATTGACCGCCGTGGTGACGACCCAGCTGGCGCAGACGCTGCTCACGCGCCGGCACAGCCCGCTGGTGCTGGGGACCGCACTGGGCAGCGCCGGTGTCCTGGTGGCCATCGTCCAGACCCCCGGCGTCAGCCACTTTTTCGGCTGCACCCCGCTCGGGCCGGTCGCCTGGAGCGGTGTCATCGGCGCCACCGCGGGCGCCACCGCCGTCTTTGTGCTGGCGCCGAATTGGCTGGCTAAAAGGGTCGCCGCCCTGGAACCTAAAGAGGAGCAGTAGGCGACTTTCAAGTGCGATATCGCATGCGATATCGCATCCGCGGACCGCGTGATGGTCTGCTCGCCGTGCTGAAGTCAGCCGCGCCGTCCGCGCGGGCGGATGTTAGGTGGTTAGCTCCTGACGCACCACCTTGCCCGCGGGATTGCGCGGAATGCAGTCGACGATGCTGATGTCCCTGGGCTGTTCGAAGCGAGACACCTTGTCCTTCAAGTACTCCCGTATCGCCGGCGCATCGATGTCGCTGCCCGGCTGCAGCACCACGAACGCGGCCAGGCGGTGACCGAACCGCTCGTCGGGGACACCGATGACCGCGTTGTCGGCGATGCCGGGGTGTTCGGCAAGTGCATTCTGCACCGCGCGCGGATAAACGTTCTCTCCTCCGGAGATGATCATGTCGTCTTCGCGACCGACGATGTAGAGCCGGCCCGAATTGTCGAGATAGCCCATGTCGCCCGTGCTGGTCATGCCGTCGACGACCGCCTTCGCGCCGCCGCCCGTGTAGCCCTCGCTCGCCAGGTCGCCGCCGACGAAGATGCGGCCGGTGACGCGCGGACCGACAGGCCGGTCCTTCTTGTCGAAAATCCGCACCGAGCAACCGGCGACCGGCTTGCCGACGGTTTCGGGGGCGTCGCGCAGGTCGGCCGGGGTCGCGAGGGCGCCGATGCCGACCTCGGTGGAGCCGTAGCCGTTGTAGAGGACGTCGCCGTAGGTGTCCATGAACCGCTGACCGAGGCTGGGATCCAGCCGGTCCCCACTGGAGAGCACGACCCGCAGGTGCGGCACCGGGTTCCGCGCCCGCACCCGTTCCGGCAGATCGAGGATGCGCGCGAGCACGACCGGCACCGCGGTGAACGCGTCGGCGCGCTGCAGTGACGCCTGGGCCAGCGCGGCTTCGGCGTCGAAGTGCCGGTGGGTGAGCACCGTGCCGCCGAGCGCAACGGTCAGCATCAGCATGCCGAGGCCCAGCCCGTGGAACATCGGCATGGCCACGGAGATCCGCGTGCCGGTCCGCAACCGGGTGCGGTCCAGGATGGTCACCCAGACGCCCACCGCCGAGCGCAGTTGCGGGGTGCGCGGCACACTTTTGGGCTTGCCGGTGGTGCCGGACGTGAGCAAGATGATCCGTCCGGGCGCGGCCACCCTGGGTCTCGGCCCCCGCTCACGCGGACGGACCGTCGCGGGGTCGACCACGACAACCGAGTGATCGGCGGCCCGCGCCCGGTCCACGAACTCGTCGTCGGCGACAATCGCCGTGATCTCGTGGGTGCCCAACGCGGCCGCGAGCGCGTCGATGCGGAATTCGGTATTGATCAGGACGACGTCGGCGCCCACCAGGGCAGCGGCGAAAACGCCGGCGACGAACCCGCGGCCATTACGGCACATGACCCCCACCGCTTGGCCGGGACCGACACCACCGCCGGACAACTCACGCGCCAGGGATTCGATCGCCAAGCGCAACTCTGCGTAGCTGAGGGCGCCGTCGTCGTCGATGATCGCCGCCCGGTTGGGCCATCGCGCTGCCGTGACCGCCAACAGGGTGTAGGGGTTCGTGCCGCCCCGGCGCGCCTCCCGGAGAAGGCGGAACCCCGCGGTCGGCGAGAGCGGACTTACCAGCCCGGAGCGCAGCAGCGCGCGGGCGGCGGTGGCAATGACGCTGTCGGTCGTCATCGCGTGACCTCGTGGGCTTCGGAGTCGGCGAAAAACCGGCGGTACCACAGCCGGGCAGCGCGATCGGCGGGCCCGGCCAGCAGCACCGACGCCAGCTCGGCGGGCCACACCCAGGGCGGTTCGTTGGTGCGCGGCCGGTCGATGACGGCTTTGGCGATCGCGTCGGCGGCCTCGTCGGGTGATAGGCCCGGAAGCCGGCCGAGGATGGGCGTAGGTGCGATCATCCGGGTGCGGACCAGCGCGAAATAGACGGTGGTGACGTCCACACCGTCGGCGTGCAGTTCCGGCGCAACACTGCGCAGCCAGCGATCGAAAGCCCCCTTGGAGGCCTGGTAAGCGCCCCACTGCGGGCCCGGTACGACGCGCACGCCGACACTGGAGACGTTGACGATGTGCCCGCTACCCTCTTCACGCATGGCCGGCAGCAGCCCGAGTAGCAGCCGTATCGGCCCGAGGTAGTTGATGTCGATGGTCCGCTGAAAGTCTTGAGGACGGTCGTACTGGTCATGCAGCGAGCGGCGCAACGACTTGCCGGCATTGCTCACGACGATGTCGACCGCGCCGTGCGCGTCCGTGATGCGCTCAGTCAGCACGCCGACAGCAGCCCCGTCGGTGAGATCGGCCGGATACGCGACGGCTTGACCACCGCCCGCGTTGATCGAGGCCGCAAGGTCGTCGAGCCTTTCCGCCGATCGGGCGACGACCAGCACCGTGGCTCCCCCGGCGGCCAGCCTGCGTGCGGTCGCCTCGCCGATTCCGTAAGACGCGCCGGTAACCAGTACGGTCTTGCCCGCCACGGCGGCGCGCAACTTGTCGGGGTCCGACACCCGGGCCGGATTGGCCAACCAGTCAGTGGCCTGACTGAGGACCTGCGCTATCACGTTCAACTTCGCTGCACTCACTCGGACATCGAGAGTACGGCTCTGACTTGACCGTGCACCTCGAACTTCAACCACAGCTAGCAGACCACACCGCCGTCATGGCGCGCGCTCCGGCCCGCGTCTCGTTGGCGCGGTCACCGAGTGAGCCGCGACACATCAGACGAGACCGCCTCTGCCGCAACGTAGCCGGGCCACCGAAGCGAAACGACTTACCAGCGGGAAGGTTGACGATCACGAAAACGGTTGTTGCCGCGGGAACCTTGAGGCCGCGCGCAGACCGCGAGGCTCAATTTACAAATGCTTCACGAATTGCCAAAATTTTTCCTGTTTAGGTAGCCGCCCCGACGGGCACCATTTCGGCATGATCGCACGTCACGTCCTTCGTCTCCTTGGTCCTGCGGCAGTCGCCGCGGCGGGCCTCAGTGGTTCCGTCGCCGCCGCTGGCCTGCCCTCCGCCCTACCCTCCGCCCTCCCCTCCGCCTGGGCTCAGCCGTGCCCCGATGTGCAGGTGGTGTTCGCCCGCGGCACCGGTGAGCCCCCCGGCGTCGGCCCCACCGGACAAGCCTTCGTCGACTCCCTGCACTCGCGCGTCGGGGCGAAGTCGTTCGACGTCTACCCGGTCAACTACCCCGCCAGCGACCAGTGGGAAACCGGCCTCGACGGCATCCGCGACGCCGGCGCCCACGTCGCGTCCATGGCGCACGACTGCCCCAACACCAAGATGGTGCTCGGCGGCTACTCCCAGGGCGCGGCCGTGATGGGCTTTGTCACCTCGGCCGCCATTCCCGACGGCGTCGACTCGGCGGCCGTGCCCAGGCCGCTGGACCCCGACGTCGCCAACCACGTCTCCTCGGTCGTGCTGTTCGGCACGCCCAACGTCCGCGCGATGAACTTCCTCGGCGAACCGCCGCTGGCGATCGGCCCTCTCTATCAGGCCAAGACCATCAAGGTCTGCGCCCCCGAGGACCCCGTCTGCTCCGACGGGCTCAACTTCTCCGCGCACGACGCCTACGCAGGCGACGGGGCCATGATCGACAAAGGAGTGGACTTCGCCGTGGGTCACCTGGGTGCGGGCGGGGCAACGACGGTCGCGTCGCCCCGCGGAGGCTTCGGGGACTGACTGGAAGCCGAGCGGCATCGTCCGGGCCGAGCGCGACATCAATCCCCGATGAAGCCCTTGTTGCGCATCAGGGCGTCCGCCAGGAACCCGTCGTGCGGGATGCCGGGCGCCGCGTAACAGGTGGGGTGGTTGCCCCAGTAGACGTTGCCGATCGTCGGTTCGGCGAGCAGGCCGTCGACCAATTCGTCGTCGCCGCTGATCGCGGTGACGACGAGTGAATGCCGCAACGGCTCCATCCCGGCACCGCGCGACCACGACGACACCCACACGCATGGGAAGGGCAGTTCAACGTTGAGTTTGTCGGCATCGGGCTCGGTCATCAGGTGCAGGGCCGGACGCAGTGCGGCATACCCGTCGCCGAGGGCGGCGACGACCTGGTCGGCCCCGAGCACCGCGGTGGTGCCCGCGGCCTTAGCCGCCAGATAGGCCGCGAGCGCTTGGGCCTTAACGAGGGGCTGGGTGGGTAGGGTCGCGCGCTCATCGTCGGTGGGTAGCGGCTCTATCGTGGCTAACCGCTCGGCGATCGCCCATGCCAGCGGGGCGGGATCCCCCTCGTAGAGAACGGCGGTGGTGTTGACGCACGCCATACC
The DNA here is from genome assembly GCA_963785625.1 of uncultured Actinomycetota bacterium. Taxonomy (GTDB): domain Bacteria; phylum Actinomycetota; class Actinomycetes; order Mycobacteriales; family Mycobacteriaceae; genus Mycobacterium. Next base: position 293,704 of record CAWAWC010000010.1, read on the forward strand.
GCCGAGGTTGGCAATCGAGTCGACGATGACGTCGACGTAGTCGCGCCAATCCCGGTCGGCCATGATCACGATCTTGGCGCGCCCCGGTCCGTTCACGATCACCCTCGGGTCGTTGGCGTACTTGTCGACGACCTCTTGACCGCCGTACAACATGGCGAAGTCGGCCGACCGGATGATCGCGTCGGCGCCGACATGGTCGGTCGGCAGGTAAACGGCGTCCTCGGCGCGAAAGCCCGCCTGGCGCAGCGCATGCACCAGCCGGTGCGCGGTCAGCGGTTCGCGCCGCGACGGACGCACCGCCACCCGGTAGCCCAGTGCCAGCGCCTGGGGCCACAGGCCGTGCACGCCCGGACCGTTCCCCGCCGCGTGCACGGCGAACACCTCGCCCCGCCGCACCCACACCGCACCGCCCTCGCGGGTTCTTTCCTCGCGCCAGTCGAGCGCCGCGCCCACCGGCCGGGCCGGCCGCACCGCGTCGAAGGCGGAGCCGACGGCGTCGGCCACGCCGCGCGCCGCGGCTCGGGTGACCGCGATCGGCAGACCCGAAATCCGGCTGGCCAGGCCGACATAGGACTCGAAGTCCAAGCCGGCGACGACGCCGTTGGCGAAGATGCCGGCCGCGTCCGACAGCGCGGCTTCGCGCCGCGCGACCGGTAACGGTGTGACCTTCCGTTGTGCGGCGAGGGTGCGCGAAACATACAGCGGCGGGACCATACTCAACTCCACGGCCGCTACGCCGGCCGTGGTGGCGATGACTTCCCGCCTGCGAGTCCGGTATTCACCGTCTACGCCGAGCGCGTCGACGGGTATCACGCCTAGTACACGCCCTCGATGACGGCCTCGCCCTCGAAGGTGGTCACCGGCCCCACCTCACTGACCGAGTCGCTGGGTTGCCCCGCGGGGCCGGGCATCCTGATCGCCATGTCGCGCTCCAGGTTGTTCGGGATGAACATCCCCTTGCTGATGTGGTTCATCACCACCTGGCCCCGCTGTCCGTAGGGCACTTGCTCCCCGGTATCAGGATCCACGACCCAGAACACCACGTAGGGCGTGCGCGGGTCGAAGACGAACGACCCGCCGTCGGTGGTTCGGGTGACCGCCTGGGACAGCACCATGGTGCTGCCGAAGGCCATGGTGATCGTCGTCTCCGGGAAGATGTCGCGCAGCAGGTCGAGCGTGTCCGCGTCCACGTGCGCGCCGCTGAGCAACAGGTAGCGGATCTTGTCGTTGACCAGGTCGACGACGCGGTCGTGGCGCGCCATCGCCTGCAGCAGCGGCGGGGTGGTGTGCAGGTTCGCGACGTTCTGGGTCTGCAGGATGAAGACGGCCTGCTCGATGACGTGGTCGACGTAGGCGGCCACCTCGGAGGCCACTTTAGAGCCGGCTTTGCGGGCGGCGATCTTCTTGACCCAGCGGGGATCGATGTCGATCGCGTGAAAGACGGCGCCCAGTCGCTCGGCAACCAGGCGGGAGAAGTAGCCGACGCCATGCGGGCCGCTCGGCATCAGGCACACGAAGCCGTGGCCGGGCAGAAAGCCTCCCATGGCGAAGTCCTCGGTTTGCCACTGGACGACCTGCGCCACCCAATCCGGCATCTGCACCGTGCGTTTGGGGGCGCCGGTGGTGCCGCCGGATTCGAATATCAGGGGCAGTGGCGGCGGGGATCCCCGAGAGCCCTGGGATCCCTGAAAGCCATAGCCGCGCGGGATGAGGTCCTCCACCGGCACATTGCGCAGTTCGTTGACGAGGTTGGGGAACAGGCGCAGGTCGGAAATCGTGTTGACGTCGGTGAGCGGGTTGAATTCCAGTGTCCCGGCGGTCCGCAGCCAAAACGCGGAACCGGTGTCCTCCCCGAAGTGCCAGGCGATCGCCGCGCGCAGATACGCATCGGCGTCCTCGACCGGCACCGACCTCGGAACGTCCAACAACGACAGATCGACATCGGCCATGCCATCGATCCTGTCCCATCCCGTCCGGCTCGCCAAGCACCGCGAGCGCCGGCGCCGCCCCGCGACCCTCCTATTGCCCTAATTCACAGTGCGTTTCAACCCTGTGCACGCGAAGTTCAGCGCGATACACGCTGCGGCGCTGCGGGGCGGACATTGCCGAGCCCGACCTGGCCAACATTGCCGATATCCTGCTGCGCGTCGCCCTGGGCATCATCGTCTTCCCCACCGACTTGCTCGACACCTCCGATCAGGCGGCCGTCCGCGCGTACGCCGCCCGCTACCTGGTGGCGATCATCGGCCGCTGGCAGGTGTGCCCTGTCGGTCGCCTGGACTAGCCTTGAGCCGTGGGGGTGGCACCACGAACCCGGTACGCCAGTTGTGGCGAAACAGACATCGCCTACCAAGTGTTCGGCGATGGACCGATCGACCTGCTGCTGCTGCCCGGGCCGTCCATTCCGATCGACTCGGTCGACGCCGAGCCGTCGATGTACCGCTTTCATCGAAGACTGGCGTCGTTCGCCCGGGTAATCCGGCTCGACCAGCGCGGAATCGGCCTGTCGTCGCGCGTTTCCTCGACTGACTACATCGGGCCGAAATTCTGGGCAAAAGACGTCATCGCGGTCATGAACGCCGTGGGATGCGAGCGGGCGACGGTGGTCGCGCCGGGTTTCACCTCGATGACCGGCCTCGTGCTGGCGGCCGAATACCCCGAACGGGTGAGCAGCCTGGTGATCATCAACGGCGCGGCCCGCACTTTGTACGCACCCGACTACCCAATGGGCTCCCAGATCGACACTCTCGATCCGTATACGACGGTCGCAATCGACCCCGATGCCATCGACCAAGGCTTCGACATGCTCGGCATCATCGCTCCCAGTGTCGCCCGCGACGACGCGTTCCGCGCCTGGTGGGACACGGCCGGCAACCGCGCCGCCTCGCCCAGCATGGCTCGCGCAATGATCATGGCCGTCCGGCACGCCGACGTGCGCGACACACTGCCGCGCATCACCGCGCCGACGCTGATCCTGCATCGCGCCGACTCCGGCTTCACCCCGGTCGCGCATGGTCATTACCTCGCCGAGCACATCGCCGGATCGCACTTCGTCGCGCTACCGGGCGAAGACACCCTGTACTGGGTCGGCAACACGGGGCCGATGCTCGAGGAGATCGAGGAATTCATCACCGGCATGCGGGGCGGTTCGGATGCCGAGCGCCTACTCACCACGATCGTCTTCACCGACATCGTCGGCTCGACCGAGCGCGCCGCCCTGCTCGGCGACCACCGCTGGCGCGACCTGCTGGACAACCACGACACCATCGTGCGCCACGAACTGCAGCGGTTCGGCGGACGCGAAGTCAACACGGCCGGAGACGGATTCGTCGCAACGTTCAGCAGCCCGAGCGCCGCGATCGCCTGCGCCGACGCCATCGTCGACGCGGTCCGCGTCCTGGGCATCGAGGTCCGGGTAGGCATTCACGCGGGCGAAGTCGAGGTGCGCGGCGCCTTAAAGAGTGACGTCGCCGGCATGGCCGTTCACATCGGCGCGCGGGTGGCGGCACTTGCGGGTCCCAGCGAAGTGCTGGTCTCCTCGACCGTGCGTGACATCGTCACCGGCTCGCGGCACAGGTTCGCCGACCGCGGCGAGACGGCGCTGAAGGGTGTGCCGGGCCGGTGGCAGCTGTGCGCCCTTATACCCGAGAAGAACGTCGTCAGGCGGTAACCAACCCCACAGCGCGAACAGTCGAGGCACCCGGCGGCTCGGCGTAGGCTCGTTATTCCCCGTACGGCTTGGTGATCGAAGGAGTGCGCATGACCGACGTGCACGTCTCACTGCCTCCGGCGTTGCGGCGAGCGCTGGAGCTGCTGGCCGACCCGCCGGCGGAGCCCAACGTGAGCAAGGGTTATCTCGACCTGCTGGGCGCCGAGGACGACGCCGTCCCGAAGAACACCGGCCCCATCCAAGCAGCGTGGGCATCTCCGGTCGGGTCGATGCTCTATGACAACGCCCAAGCCCTCTCGCACCGCTTGATCAGCGCGTGGCGACTCCCCATCGAGTGGTTGCGCATCCCTCCGGGCGGCGTCGCGTTGGACGTCGGCTCCGGCCCGGGCAATGTCACCGCGTCGCTGGCGCGGGCCGCGGGCCCCGACGGCGTGGCACTGGGCATCGACATCTCCGAGCCCATGCTGGAACGCGCCGTGCGCAATGAAGCGGGACCGCAAGTCGGCTTCATCAAGGCTGACGCACAACGACTTCCGCTGCGCGACGACTCCGTCGACGCGGTGGTTTCGACCGCCGTGCTGCAATTGGTCCCGAATCCCACGGCTGCTCTCGCCGAGATGGCCCGGGTGCTGCGACCCGGCGGAAGGCTGGCCATCATGGTGCCGACCGCGGGGCCTCTGGCCCGGTTGTGGCAGAAGCTGCCGAACGTTGGGGCGCATGCGTTCGGCGACGACGAAATCGGCGACATCTTGGAGAAGAACGGATTTACCAGCGTGCGGGTCAACAACCTCGGCACGATTCAGTGGGTGCGCGGCACGAACGGCTGAAAACTACGCGCGCTGGCCATCACCGTTCGCTAGACGTGTGCGCTTCCTCGTGGGAGGTTTCCTGCGTGTGAATCCTGGGCGGCGACACGCCGCTTGGGCTCCGCCCTGAACTCACACGCGAAGCCCTGAGTTCACACTCGATGCGGCAAGCGCGGCTCGAAACCCGACGGAGCTCACCGGTCGGGCGCTTGCGCGAGCATGGCGAGCCGGTCGATCGACTCGCGCAACATGTCCGCCGTCGTCGCCTCGGCGCGGGGCAGCCGGGTACCGTCGGTCAGCGCCGTCCAGTCGTACGTGTGGGTCACGCTGGTGAGCGTGGCGTTGATCGGGTGGAGCTCCCATCGCCAGAGGTGGCCGGGCGGCTGCCTTTTCGGTTCCGCCGGGCACCAGGCGATCTTGCTGCCCTCGATGAATTCCACGACGTGGTTCTCCCGCACGGCACCACTGGTCAGCGTCGTTTTGAAGATGTCACCGACCTGGCGGACGCGCTGCCCCGGGGCGGCGGACGCGAGGTTGTTGTTGCCGTCCCAGCTCGGCTGGCGCGACGGGTCGGCGATCAGTTCGAAGATCCGCTCCGCGCTGGCGGAGATGACCCGGGTGGCGCTCACAATGCGGTCTGGTTCCGTGTCGCCCATCTCGCTATCCAAACACAGGCACGTCGAACTCGCGTCGGGGTGGATGTGACTTTGGGCCGATCTGTTGGGGACCTTGGACTGTCGAAACTCAGCCGGCTGGGTGCCAGGGTTGATTTTGCCGGGCGATCCGGTGGTCTGCCGAAAGTACAGAAAGCCCATTTTTGGGCGAGGCCTCCGCAAGGGCCTGCTTGACCCACCGTCAGAAGACGGGGATCTGCCTTTGGGCAGACCTTCATGGCGGTGGTGCCGTCGATCTCCCCCCGGTCGCCGGCACCGCCGCCTCCGATCCCGTTTCACCCCAGGCGCAGCGCCTCGATCGGTCCGGACAGAGCCGCTTTGACGTAGCGGGTGTCGTCGTCGGCCAGCACCTCGGCGTCTCCGCGCTCGATGCCATCCACGATCGCCCGCGCCACCTGGCGCGGATCGTTTTTCGGCACGTCGAAGCCGGAAGTCATCTCGGTTTCGGTGTAGCTCAGGTGCGCCCCGGTGACGACGGTGCCCTGCTTCTCCAACTCAATCCGCAGTGAGTTCGTCGCCGACCACAAGGCCGCCTTAGAGTCACCGTAGCCGCCGAAGCCGGGCATCCAGGACAGGACGGAATGGATGTCGACCAACGCTCCCCCACCGTTCTCGGCCAAAATCGGTGCGAACGCCTTGGCGACCCGAAGGGCACCGAAATAGTTCGTCTCGAAGACCGCCCGCACCTCGTCGATGTCGCTGCTGAGCAGTTTCGGAGCACCGAGGATGCCGGCGTTGTTGATGACGATGTCGGCATCGGACGCCGTATTAGCCAGTGCAGCAACCGAATCCGGCTTGGTGACATCCAGCTCGACACTCACCACGCGCGGATCCTCGCTGCGCCTGGGCACCCGAGCGGTGGCGTACACCTTGCCCGCGCCCCGCTCCAACAAATCGGCCACGATGGCTTTACCAAGCCCGCGCTGGCCACCGGTGACCACCACCGTCGCACCCTTGATATTGACCATGATCCCCGCTCCTTTGACTTAGGTAAAACCAGTTTGCTCCTGTCACCGTAATTGTCAGCAGCGACATAGTCAAGTAATATTTGGCTATGTCATCTAAATGGTCTGCGTCACAGCGTTACGGGGTCACTCCGGCACCGGGAGGCCTGGGGCTGGTTCAGGATTTCCTCAACACCACGGGCATTGCGGGATACGGACCGGACCTGCTGGCAGATTCGGAACTCGCCGGCGCCTGGGCGGCGAGCGCGGTGCGGACATGGGCGCGATTGCGTGGCCTCGAGGCGCAGCCGCCGGCCCTGGACGAGGCGGATCTGGCCAGGCTGCGCACGTTGCGGACCACCATCGGAAGCCTGGTGGCCCAGGATCCGTCGGCCGGCCTTGGGATTGGTGCCGTTTCCGCGTCTTTCGGCGTGTCCGAGTCGGGAGAGGTGCGGCTGGAACCCAGCGGCGGCGGCTGGCGCTGGCTGGCCTCCGCTCTGTGGAGCGAAATCCTGCTGAGCCAGCATGCCGGAACCTGGCGACGGGTCAAGCGGTGCCACAATCACCGCTGCGGGTCGACCTTTTACGACCGTTCGAAGAACAACAGCGGGGTGTGGCACGACGTCAAGACGTGCGGCAACGCCGCGAATTTGCGCGCTTCCCGGGCTCGCAGACGTGAACGCGAGCGCGCCGAGCACCCCGACGGGGGCCAACCAGAGCCGAATAGCTCTGTGGCTCAGCGGTTTCGCCAGAGCAACCGGTACCGGTAGTACACGCCCCGTCGGATGACGGCGCCCGGTAGAACGTCGTCGGCCGCTCGCCGGATCTCGGCGAGGCTTTCGCGCGGCTGGGCGACCGCTACGCCGATGTTGCGGGTCTCTCGATGCAGCCACGAGCCCACGCGCGCCGCCGGCGTGCACAGCGCTGCCCACGTCCAGTCGGTGATGCTCTTGTTGGCCGAGCGACGAACGTGATGAGGTCGTAGGACCGCTCGTCGGCGACAAGGCCCTCAAAGCGCAGCAGCCTCATCGACGCGTTGTCGACGAACCGCAGGCGTCCCCTCGCACGCCGCATGGACTCTGGATCACAATCCACGCCCACGACGCTCTGCGATACCCCCGCTAGCCGCTGGACCAGCTGTCCTTCACCGCACCCCACGTCAAGGACGTGACCGCGCCGCCGAGCGGCGCGGTCAACCAGCCAGGCGTGGTAGGCGGCATTGTGGTTCCAGTAATCATCCACCGACCGCCCAGTCTGCCGGGCGGCACCGTCAACAGCGCTCGACACCCCTGGGCATCAGGCGAGCATTGGGGCCGGCCTGGCGTGACTTGCTCCTCAGCACGGCGTTCAGGGCGTCGCAGGCGCGCGCCTTGAACGGGGCGACGACGGCGAGGGTGAACGGGCTCTGGCTGATCCAGGCCTGCAAAGTTGGCACGGTGTCGATCCTTTGTCCGTTCGGCAGGTGCGCCGACCCATTCAATTGCACCACGGCCCTTTTACGCGCTCGCCGCGCCGAGGTGAACGCGGCGGAAAGCCCTGCAGTGGCGCACGACACACGCTCGGCGGCACGCCACGCACGTCACGGTCTGCCGGCTCGGAACCGTCGCAGGTAACCCACCAGCCGATGCGCCGGTACCGGCTTCGGCCAGTCGTCGGACCGAAAGTACGCGTCGGTGCCGCCATCGACGAACACGATGCTGCCGCAGAGGAAGTCGGCGGAATCCGACAGCATGAAGCACATCCAGTCGGCCATGTGCGACGCTTCGCCGAAGCCGCCGACTGGAACCGGGAACGACCGGACCGCCCTGGCCTGCCTGGGGTCCGACAACTGCTCCTGCAGCAACGGCGTCATGATGGCCCCGGGGGCGAGGGCGTTCAAGCGCACGCCCGACCCCGCCCACTCCGGCAGCACCGCATGGCGCCGCACCCAACGGCTGACGGCGATCTTCGATGCCGCGTACATCATCGTTGGCGCGGCCGGCCCCAGCAGCCGCACCGAGCGCACCGCCTTTTCGGCGTCATGCGCCAGCAACGCTCGCACGGTTCGGCGGGGCACCGCAGGCACCGTCGTGGTGGAGTTGCTCGAGACGACGACGACTTTGGCACGTTCGGCCGCGGCCAATGCCGGTCGCCAGGCAACGAGCAGGTCGACGACCCCGAGGTAGTTGACCTGAGCGATCTGACGGGGACGATCCCGACCGGGGCTGGGGCCCAGGCCGGCAGCCAGTACGGCACCGTCCAGCGTGCCGCCAGATGCCTCCAGGACGCCGCCGGCGGCGCGTTGACGTCCATCGGAAGTCGACAAGTCGGCGACCACTTCGGCGTCTTTGATGTCCACGCCGATCACGGTGTGCCCTTCGCCCCTAAGCCGCTGCGCGGTCTCGCGGCCCATCCCGGAAGCCGATCCGGTGATCGCATAGGTGCCCATTCACATCTCCGTCCTGCCACGCGCAGTATGCCGGGTGGCGACAAGGGTCCGACGTCCGCCGTTCGGTTTCCCGCGCGGTTTGCCGACCACCGCGGCGGGCACCCGATTCTTTCGGCCCACCCAAATCCTTTCGACCCCGTGCGGGCAGCTGACGATGCACGCGTCAATCGGTCATGGCGGCGATCCCATCATGAAGCGGTGGCGGCCCGCTCGACGTCGAGCAACTGCTCGCCTCGCCGCTCCTCCTCGTAGGCCTTGCGCCCACCCCGCAGGCCGAACAGGCGTTTCGAGATCAGCAGGTAGAGCACGGCCGCCACATTGATGGTGAAGGTCACCGCCCGCGTCATCGTGATGCCCTTGGCCAGGTCATGGATCTCCAGCGGCAGGAAGATCGAGGTGGCCACCACGGCAAAATACTCACCCCACCGTTTGAGCAGCCACAGCCCGACGCCCTCGAGGATTTCCACCAAGGCGTAGACGACCAGCGCCACGGTCACCAACGTGAGCGTGGACGGCTTGGCGGCCAGCGCCTTTTCCAGCTCCTGCACCGCCGTCATCTGATCGACCTTGAATCCGCTGGCGCGCAACAGCGGTAGGTCGCGGTCAAGCGTGGCCTGGATGGATCCCCGCGCCCCCCGGAACGTCCACACCGCGTATGCCCCAAGGCCGATCAACAGCGCCCGGAACAGTCGCTCTAACGCGAGAATGCGGATGATGATGGCCTGGCGTAAAGCCTTGCCGCGCATGACCATCGGCGCGTCATCGGCGCGGCCGCGCCCGGACGGCGGGCCCAGGGAGAACTCTCCGCAGCGCAGGCAGCGCCACACTTCCCCCAGCTCGGTGTTGCCGCTCAGCAGGTCGGCGAGGGCGGCGTCGTCGGGCGCATACGTGACGTGTCCTTGCATTCCGCAGGTGACAAGCTCCCACCGGTTGACGCCGCGATGTTTGTGCATGGCCCCCGATCTTTCAGTGCCGTTAACGAATCACGCAAGAGGGCGCGCACCGCCTGCTGCCGTCAGAATCGCGCCTTGCTGCGCGGGCCTCGGGCGGTGGAGCTCACCGCGCCCAACAGGTCGGCAAGCTGTGCGACGGTGATCGCGTCCAGGTCAGCAACGGCGGCCACGATGTCGGCCCGCAGCGCTTCGTCGCAGAAGGGCTCGGCGAGCCAGTGGAACTTGTCGACCACGCGTTCCCACGACATGGGTCGCGTGGGTGATCCCTCGTAATCGGACTGCTCGCGGCTGAATTTCCGCCCGTCGTGCGTCGTGACGCGCACACGGGCCGCGGTGCGTCGCGGATAGTCGACGGTCAGGTCGGCGGCGGGCTCGACGTCCACCCTTGACAGCAGGTCCTGGACGTCACTGCGCAGGACCCGTTCGCTCTCAAGCTGTTCGGGACCGACCCCACCGTCAAGAAGCGCAACCGCGGTCAGGTACTTGAGGTTGTAGTCGGCCTGCTCCTTGGTCCGTGGGTGGCTCTTGTCGCCGTACGCTCCTCCGCCGGCGAAGTCGTATGCGCCCTGAAACACCTCGAGGCTCACTCGCGCGACGTCGTTCCCGCGCAGATCGTTGTCGCTGCGAATTGCCAACACCGCGTCGATCACGACCTGGCCGTGGATGAGTGAGCAGTACTGCTTCAAGTAGGTCTGCTCGACGCAGGTAAGCGCGCGGTCGGTGGTGTGAAAATCGATCGGCTGATCGAAAAGCTGCATCAGGCCGTGCGGGCCCTCGAACAGTGCCTTGGGCCCGGTGATACCGCGGCGGGCCAACATCGTCGTGTACACCGCGCGCATGCCGGTGATGGCCGGCGAAATGCCCTTCCAGTGCGCAACGGGTTCAGCGTGTACCGCCCCGAGCGACACGTTGTCGGCCGCAGCCGCGGCGATGGCATTGGCGGTTTGTTCGGCGTCGAGCCCGAGCAGCCTCGCCGCCCCGGCCGCGACCGACATCGACAGTTGCAGAGCGTGATTGAGTCCCCGCGCCATGACGGGAACCCGGGCGCTGAACCGGCATTGGACCTCGTAGGCAACCGCGAGGGCGAGCAGGAGATCGGCCCCGCCGGCGCCGACGTGCTCGGCTACGGCCAGCACCGCCCCGAAGTTGTCCGCGGGGTGGCACAGCCCTCCCGCCGTCAGGTACGTGTCGAGCAGGTCGGGGTACCGCACCAGCACCGCATTGAAGAATGCCGCCTGGTCCACCGATGACCGGCCGCCGCCGACGAGTGTCGCCGTGGGCGCGCCGCTGAACTGATCGGTATGCTCGCGGATCGCCGGAATGAGCTCCCCGTCCAGTGAGCCGACGGCGCAGGCGATGCTGTCGAGGACATTGCGTTTCAGCAACTCGCGGGGTCGCCCGGTCAGATCCGCTGACTCCACGCCGACGATGAAGTCGGCCAAATCATCCACGACATAGTTAGCTGCCAAGGCTTTCGCCCTCCCCGGTGTGCTACTACCACCAAACCGCAATGACGGCCCGCCGTCCAGGCCCAATCGATCCGAGCGCTAGCCGCGCACGCGCTAGTCGGGTTCGTCCGGAGGCCGCCGAGATTTCCTGGATGCGCCCGTCTGCTCGACAAGGCGAATCGCTTGACTCCTTCGTGACGGGATTCCTACAGTAAAGCCGACCATTCGAGGCATCGTCTCGATTATTCGATAGCTGGACCGCCGCAGTCGAGCTGGCCCGCGGGTCCGAGGATCGTGGTCCACCGAACGGAGACGTGTGATGTCCGAACGTGATGACCGACAGGATATTTCGGATCTGCTGGTGCGCTACGCCACCGGCATCGATCGCCGCGACTGGCCGCTCTTCCGAACCGTGTTCACCGCCGACTGCGAACTCGACTACGGCGAGATCGGCGCGTGGAACGGCGTCGACGCCGCCACGGAATTCATGACCCAAACACACGCCCTGGCGGGGCACACGCTGCACCGCCTGAGCAACCAGGCCATCTCGGTCGATGGGGACACGGCCGTCGCGCGCACCTATGTCGACGCGCTGATCATGTTCGGCGACAATCAATCCGGCGTTAACGGCATCGGCTTCTACGACGACGAGATCGTCCGAACTGACGACGGGTGGCGCATCGCCAGAAGGCGATTCACCGCGGTGCGCGTGAGCAGGGTGGGGGGCCCCTAGATGACGTTTGCAGCCAGGTATGGACCCTGGGCGCTGGTAGCGGGCGCCTCCGACGGTGTGGGTGCGGCCTTCGCCAAGGGGCTCGCCGAGCGCGGGCTCAACGTCGTGTTGCTCGCCCGCCGGCAGGAGGTTCTCGACCAGGTTGCGGCCGTTATAGAGTCGCAGACGTCAGCGCAAACCCGATCGCTGGCAATCGATCTCACGGTACCGGGCGCGGCAGCAGCGATAGCCGCGGCCACCAGTGACCTGCGGATCGGATTTCTGGTGTACTGCGCGGGCGCCGACCCGGACTTCAAACCGTTCCTCGCAAATTCGGTGGAGGCGGCCGAGGCGATGGTACACCGCAACTGCGTGGTGCCGATGCAGCTGTGCCACCACTACGCTCGGCCGATGGTGGAGCGGGGCAGCGGCGCGATCGTCATCTTCGGGTCGGGCGCCGGGTTGGCCGGCGGACCCAACATGGTCGCGTACGGCGCTTCCAAGGCTTTCGACATGGTCTTCGCCGAAGCGTTGTGGGCGGAACTGCACGACAAGGGCGTCGACGTCCTCGGTCTCATCCTGGGCAAGACCGACACGCCCGCGTTGCGGCAACTCGAGCACAGTCGCGGCCAGATCAGTTCGCCGGACGAGGTGCCGCCGGGTGCCGCCGCCGTGGACGATGTCATCGCGGAGGCGTTCGACAACCTGACCAACGGCCCCACGTGGATCGTCGGCGACGACATGCGGGCGGCCGCGAAGATGCTGTCGTCACTGACCCGCAACCAGGCCGTCGAACTTTTAGCGCAGGCCGTCTCCACGGCGATGGGCCCGGGATAACGGCCGGCCGGCACTCACGGCGACCGATCCGCCCGACACACCGTGGAACCGTGGGCCCACGCGCCGCGTCGTAATCATCGTTGACGCAGTTCTCCAACGAGCCACGTCCGTCGTGGGCGCGGCTCGCCCGCCGCAGTCGATGTCGCCCCGATATCGAGGTGAGCACCGACGTAGTACTTGCTAGGTTTGCCGAATTTCGAAATCAGGGCAGGCTAACTTTCCCCGAGCCAGAGCCCTGGTCAGCAAATATGGGAAGCGACACGCTGCTGTCTCGCCCGGCCGCTACGTTGCTGGCACCACAATTGACGGGTAGCTTGGGTAGGCAGTCCGGCCCCGGCAAGCGAGCGCGAGTAGCGCCAGAGATCGACACCCCTCCACTCATGAAGGATGACGATGACCGGCACCGACAGCGCCGCTGCCACAGTCTCGCCGGCATCACGCGCGCGGCGGCGCACCCTGATCCGTTCGGCGCTCCTCACCGCGGCATTCATCGTCCCGGCCTTAGTGGTGCGTCTCGCCGGCCTGCATCCGGAACCGGTTGCCGCGCTGCTGATCTTCGGCGCCGCGGTGGTCGCGGCCAGCTTCCTGCTCGCATGGGCCGCCGAAGCCGCCCAGATCGATGTCTCGGGCGGGTTGGCTATCGCGGTACTCGCGTTGGTCGCAGTCCTGCCCGAATACGCCGTTGACCTGTATTTCGCGTACGTGTCAGGCCGCAATGCGGATTACACCCAGTACGCGGCGGCCAACATGACCGGCTCCAACCGGCTCCTGATGGGTCTGGGGTGGCCGATCGTGGTGTTGGTCGGCATCGTGGCGGCGCGAAAGTCCGGCGCCGGCAAATCGGGCGGCCTGGCGCTGCAGCCCGCCAACCGCGTCGAACTCGGTTTCCTGCTGATCGCCGGTGTGATCGCATTCGTCATACCGGCCAGCGGCCAGATCCACCTGGCACTGGGGTTGGCGCTCTTGGGCTGGTTCGGGTTCTACCTCTACAAGGTCAGCCAAGGCGACGTCGAGGAACCCGACCTCATCGGGACCGCCGCAGCTCTCGGAGACTTGTCCGACCGCCGGCGGCGCATCGCGGTCATCGGCCTCTTCGTGGCGGCGGGTGTGGTGATCCTGCTCTGCGCAAAACCCTTTGCCGGCAATCTCATCGACGCGGGCACCGAGCTGGGCATCGACAGGTTCCTGTTGGTGCAGTGGCTCGCCCCGCTGGCCTCCGAAGCACCCGAATTCATCATCGCGATCATCTTCGCCGCCCGGGGCAAGGGGACCGCGGCCATCGCGACCCTTATTTCCTCGAAGGTGAACCAGTGGACGCTGCTGGTGGGATCGTTGCCGGTGGCTCACCTGCTCGGCGGTGGCGGGTTCTCGCTGGCGCTGGACTCCCGCCAGGTCGAGGAGGTGCTGCTCACGGCCACCCAGACTCTGATGGGGGTGGCCCTGATCCTGGGGCTGCGTTTCCAACGGGGCGCGGCGTGGGCGCTGCTGGGGTTGTTCGTCGTCCAGTTCCCGATCGTCTCGACGCACGGGCGGCTCCTGCTGTGCGGGATTTACTCCGCGGCGGCCATCGCCGGGCTGATCGTCAACCGCCGGTACCTGGCCGCCACCCTCCAGGCGCCCTTCCTGGGCAGGGCCATCCGTCACAGCGGTCACCCCCACCACGAACCGGAGAGCCCCCCGAGGTAGCGCTCTTGCCGACTGCTCAAGGGGGCGGCGACAAAGTCGGCCCGCGACTCCGTTCGAAATCGCTCGGCGTATACGGTCCAGATATGAATCGAGTGTCGGTGATCACAGGCGGCGCGGGTGGCATGGGTCTGGCCACGGCCAAAATCGTCGGCCGCGACCACACCGTGGTCCTCTGCGACGTCAGGCAGGACCGGCTGACCACCGCGGCCGCAACCCTCGAGGAACTCGGGATGACTCCCACGGTCGTCAACTGTGACGTTACCGACCGGCGTGCGGTCGCAGATTTGCTCGCCACCGCAAACGACCTCGGGACGATCGCCTCAGTCATTCACACAGCGGGGGTAAGCCCGAGCATGGGCTCCGCCCACTACGTCATGCGCACCAATGCACTCGGCACAGTCAACGTCAACGAAGAGTTCCACGCGGTGGCCGGCGAGGGCTCCGCGATCGTCAACGTGGCATCAATGGCGGCCCACATGGTGCCCGCGGAAATGATTCCGACAGGGCAATTTCCGCTGGCACTTCGCGACGGCGACGCCTTCATGGACGCCATGATGTCGGCTTGCAACATCGTCGAAGAGGACGCGCGATCCGGTATCGCTTACGCCTTGAGCAAGAGCTTCGTGCGGTGGTACAGCCAGTCACAGGCGGAGCGCTTCAACGCGCGCGGAATGCGCATCGTCTCAGTTTCTCCAGGCTCCATCGACACCGAGATGGGCAGGCTCGAGGAGAAGGCCGGGGCCGGGGCGATGGTTGCCGAAGCCGCAGTCCCGCGGTGGGGCAAGCCGGATGAGATGGCAGAGCTGCTTGCCTTCTGTGCCAGCGACAAAGCGAGTTACCTCACCGGCACCGACATCCTCAACGACGGTGGGGTGATCGCCTCGATGACGGAGCGAGCCAGGGTGGCCGCAGCTACCAATTGACCTTTGGTACACGCACCGGTTCACGGCGAAGCCAGACCATATAATCAATCGTTTGATAGTATTTTCCCGATTGCGGTTGCCACGACAGAAAGGTGCCGGGGTCGATGAAAAGCCGCGCGGCCATCCTCTACGAATACGGACGTCCTTGGTCTGTCGAAGAATTCGAGTTGGATCCGCCGCGAGCCGGTGAGGTTTTGGTGCGACTGGCGGCCACCGGGCTCTGCCACTCCGACGAACACATCCGGCAGGGCAAGCCGGCGCCGCCGCCGGACGCTTCGGGTTCTCCCGGGATGCCGGCCATGTCGCCAACCATCGGTGGGCACGAAGGGTCCGGCGTCGTGGTCGAAGTCGGTGAGGGCGTCACCCGCTTCGAGCCGGGCGATCACGTGGTGACGTCTTTCGTCGCAATTTGCGGGCAGTGCCGTTGGTGCGAGTCCGCGCCGAGGTTTGGTGCCACGCACACCGCGGCGACAGCACCCGAGGCGATCGACCTGGTGCGTCAGTTGACCCGCGGCGTGATGGCAGACGCGGTCATCGTTTCGCCCGCGATGATCGGCGAGGCCGACGTCGGTATGGCGCTTGCGCTGACCCGCAAGGGCGGCACGTGCGTGCTGACCGGACTGCCTTCGCGCGCAACGAACTCGATCGCGGTCACGTTGCAAGACTTCATCCTCATGAATAAGACGTTGTGCGGCACGGTGTTCGGCTTCTGCAACCCCAAGAGCGAAATTCCGCTGCTGGCCACGCTGTACGAGTCGGGCCGGCTACTCCTCGACGAGATGATCACCAAGCGCTACGGGCTCGAGGACATCAACGACGCCTACCAGGATCAGGCCGAGGGAAAGCTGATCCGCGGCGTCATCGACTTCGGGATAGCTTAGCCGCCGCCCGTAACCCGACCCGCTCAGCCGTAGGATGGCTCGGCACTCCCGTCGGTACGTCGCACCGCGTCCGCGGGCAGCTCCTTTCCCTGTGCTGCGCGGCGCGGCGCGCCGGTGCGGTGGATCCACTCCTGAGGACGTAGCCGCCAGGTGCGACGAGCGTATTCCAGTTCGCTATAGGGCCATTGGGTGACGATGCGGCCGGTCGGTGAGCGGAAATAGCTCTCACACTGCGTCCATACGCTGCGGTCCAAGTCGGCGCTCAGTTGCTCGTTGTACCGCCGTTCAACCTCCGGTCGCACTTCGAGGTAGCCGCCGTGACGTGCCAGCCGGTTGGCCGCGCTCGCCACGAGCCGGGCTCCCGCCTCGAGGATGTAAACGATTGAATTACCGCCCTGGTTGGTGTTGGGACCGTACAAGATGAAGAAGTTGGGGAATCCGCTGACCGCGGCACCAAGGTAGGCACTGGGGTCAGCTCCCCACCGCTCGTGCAGACTTTCGCCGCCGCGTCCGATCACCTCAATTCCGTTGAGGTAGTGGCTGGTTTGGAATCCGGTAGCACACACGATCGCGTCGACGTCCAACACTTTGCCGCTGACAGTGACGATCGACGTCTCGGTCACTCGAGCGATCGGGTCGGTCACCAGATCGACGTGATCCTGCTGCAGCGCCAGATAGTAGTCGGCGCCCAGCAATACCCGCTTGCATCGGAACGGGTAGTTGGGAGTCAGTAAGTGGCGAAGCCGCTCGTCGGCGACCGTGCGCTCGAGAAAGGAGGTCGCGATTTGCGCGCGACTTGCGACCTGTGGATCGTCGACTGCGTTTCCGGCGAAGTCGTGAAACGTCTTCCAGACGTGCCACCGTTCCCTGCGAGCAGCCCAGGGATAACGACGGAACCTCGCCAACTCGTCGGCGCTGAACGGGCGGTCGTCCTTGGGTACCATCCAGGGCGGTGTGCGTTGGAAAACGGTGACGTGCGAGGCAATTCGAGCGAGTTCCGGGACCACCTGCACCGCGCTGGCGCCGGTGCCGATCACCGCGACTTTCCGGCCGGTCAGGTCCACATCGGGGTCCCACTCGGAGGTGTGCATCAGGTGGCCGCGGTAGCCGGTCAGGCCGTTGATGTCGGGCAGCTTGGAAGCGCCGAACAGGCCGACAGCGCTGACCACTACATCGGCCAGCAGCGTGGTGACGCTGTCGCTATTCGCGCGCTGCAGCTGCAATTCCCATTGCCAGGTGTCCTCGTTCCACCGCGCGCGCCGCACATAAGTCTGGAGGATCAGGTGCTGGCGCAGGTCGAAATCGTCGGCCACCGATTCCAAATACGCCAATATCTCGGGCTGGCGGGCGTAAGTGCGGCTCCAGTTCGGGTTCGGCGCGAACGAGAACGAGTACAGGTGGCTCTGCACGTCGCACGCGGCACCGGGGTAGGTGTTGCGCCGCCAGGTGCCGCCGACGCCGTCGTCGCCCTCGATGATGACCAGGTCGTCAATGCCTCTGCGGCGCAGGGCCACTGCCGTGGCGATGCCACCGAATCCGGCCCCGATAATCGCGACTTTCGGGTGCGGGCGTCGACGTGTCGCCGCCTCGAGCCGACCGGGGAAATACAGGCGCGCGGCCGCGCGGCTCGTCACGGTGCGACCTGCCGGTTTCGCAGCTCCAGTCCTTCCAGCGCCCCGCGAGCGCGCCAGCTCGTGAGGATGTCGGCGTATTCGGTTGGCTGCCCGAAGAAGAAGCTGCCCTGCCGTGTCTTGGTGTCGGCCTGCCCCTCCCGGTTGTAGTAGCCGGGAGTGCAGGTCTTGGCCCGCTCGGCGGTGAGGGCGGAGCGGGCCAGCACGGTGTCGACCCAGGCGGCCTCGGCCTCGGTCGACGCCTCAACCTCGGTAAGACCTCGCTCGAGGGCGCGGGTGATGATCCAGGCGACGTGGCGGGCCTGCACGTCCAGCAGGTAGGGGAAGTTCACGGTGAGTCCGGACTGGGCGATGCTCTCGATAAAACAGTTTGGGAAACCGTGCACGCACAGACCCTGAAAAGTCCGAACCCCGTCGCGCCACGCGTCGGTCAGCGTCAGACCGTCCCGGCCGATCACCTCGAAGCCGGTGCGACGAACGTAATCGGTGCCGACCTCGAACCCGGTGGCGAAGATCAGACAGTCCACCTCGTACTCGATGCCGTCGACGACGACACCGGCCCCCGTGATGCGCTCGACTCCGCGGCCGTGGGTGTCGACCAGCGTGACATTGTCGCGGTTGAAGGTCTGCAGGTAATCGTCGTGAAAACACGGCCGTTTGCAGAAGTACCCGTACCAGGGCTTGAGCGCTTCTGCGGTGGCAGGGTCGGCCACCAGGGCGTCCACGCGGGCGCGGACCTCCTCCATCTTGGCGAAGTCGGCGATCTCCACTTCGCGGACCCGTTGTAGCGGGTCGCCGCCGGTGTCCTGACGCATCACCGGCAGCTTTCGCGTGATGCTGGTCCAGGCATCGGCGACCAGGTCTTCCTCGCTCTGGCCTCCTGCGGTGAGGATCTGGAAGTTCTCGATGCGCCGCTGCTGCCAGCGAGGAGACAGGGTTTTCACCCATCGCGGGTCGGTGGGCCGATTCGCCCGCACATCCACCGACGACGGCGTGCGCTGAAACACGTAAAGGTGCCGACTCGCCCGGGCAAGATGCGGGACACACTGGATCGCCGTGGCGCCGGTGCCGATGATGCCTATGCGCTTGTCGGCCAAGTGTTCGAGGTCTCGGCCGGTGTACTGGTAGTCCCAGCGGCTGGTGTGAAACGTGTGACCCCGAAACGACTCGATTCCGGGGATGCCGGGCAGCTTGGGTTTGTTCAAATAGCCGTTGGCCATCGATACGAACCGGGCCCGCATCGCGTCGCCGTGATTGGTAGCGATGACCCAAAGGGAATCCTCTGGGTCCCATCGAATCTCGTGCACCTCTGTCTGCAGGCATGCATTGCGGTAGAGGTCGTAGTGTTCGGCGATGCGCCGGCAGTGCGCGAAGATCTCCGCGCCCGTGACGTACTTCTGGGTCGGGATGTAGCCGAGCTCTTCCAGCAGCGGCAGGTACACATATGACTCGACGTCACAGGCGATGCCCGGGTAGCGATTCCAATACCACGTGCCACCCACGTCGGCGGCCTTGTCGATCAGGCGCACACTGTCCACGCCGCATTCGCGCAGCCGCGCGCCGGTCAGCAGGCCACCGAAGCCAGCTCCTATCAGTGCGACGTCGACCGTATCGGTGAGCGGTTCGCGGGTGTAGTGCG
Organism: uncultured Actinomycetota bacterium; assembly: GCA_963785625.1. Taxonomy (GTDB): domain Bacteria; phylum Actinomycetota; class Actinomycetes; order Mycobacteriales; family Mycobacteriaceae; genus Mycobacterium. The sequence continues at coordinate 312,936 of CAWAWC010000010.1, forward strand.
GATCGGCCCACGGATCCTCGGCGAACCGGGCGAACCGGCCCGCCACCTCCAGATACTGTTGGTTACCGTCAGGCCGTAATCGTCGCTGCCGCTCCTGGTCGTACTTCCGACGTAGCACCTCTTCGTCGAAGGTCAGACCGTCCACTGTCGTTACCATCTACGAACCCTTCTGCCGGCTCACTGGGCGGCGACGAGTCGCCCAGCGGATGCATGCGCCGCGGGCACGCACGCCCCAGAGCGTATAATCAATCGCTTGATCATATCAATGAGTCGACCACTCCACCGCCGGCTCGTAACGGCTCAGCGTCCGGAGCGCCTGGCACCTTTGGCCGCCCGGCCCGCTGGCGCCACGCCGCCCGCTCCGAACAGTGTGCCCCTGATAAGCGGCTTCGCCGCCGAAAGCGCTTGCTGGTATGCCTCCGGTGAGGCGGTTGCTGCCAGTTCGGTCAGGCCATATAGCAGTGCGTAGATCACCTCAACGGCGGCTCGTGCCTGCACAAGGGCGCCCGAACGCTGTGTGCGATAGGCACCGTGGATCACATCCTCGATGATTTCGCGCAGCGCGTGCAGTTCAACGTCGCCACCACCGCCCGCCGACCCGCCGGCCGCGCCCTGGGCACGGATCGCCCACTCAAACGCCGCGAGGTCGGGATATTCAAGCATCAGCCGACCCGACTCATCCAGTACGGCTTCTATGCGGTCGACCGCGTCGCCCGGGTGCTTGGCCGCTTGGCGCAACCGGGGTAGCGCGATGTCGGTTCTCGCCGCGATGGCCGCGTTGATCAGTTCGGTCTTGTTCGGGAAGTAGTTGTACAGGCTGGCACTGGTGACGTTGGCCGTGCGGGCGATTTCGCGGATCGTTGCCCGCGAGTACCCCCTCTCGGCTACGCACCGCATCGTCGCGGCGATGATGCGCCGCCGCGTCTGCTCGCCGCTGGCACCGACAGGGCGTCCCAGCTGATTTGTCGTCGTCGTCATGTCCCCAGCCAACTCGTAGAAGTCGCCGCTCCTGCTTTCCATCACCATCGGTCGCCCGCAGCTGTTAGCCGGCGGCCAGGCGGGAGCGCTGCGACGGCTGCACGCAATTTTAGGTGGCACGCAGGTCAGGCATCGCGTCCACGGATATATTAATTAAACGATCGATCGCTTAATATCTTGGTCCGCGCGACGGCCGCATTGGGGAGGCGCAGATGATACAGACGTGGCAACCCGCGATGCGGGCGCGCACGTGCAGGCGTGACGAGCTGAGTAGGTACCGATGAAGGTGGCCGTGACCGGTCCGGCCGGCTACGTCGGTGTGAACCTTGTGCGCCTGCTGCTCCAGCGCGGCCACCATGTCGTGGCCATCGACCTCAAAGACTTCGACCGCATCGCGCACCCCAATCTCACAGCGGTGCGCGCCGACATCCTCGACACCGCCGCGGTGCGCACCGCGTTGGATGGAGTCGAGATCGTGTACCACCTGGCCGCAGTCATCACCATGGCTCGCCGAGACGACTTGGCATGGCGGATCAACACCGGGGGCGTGCGCAGCGTCGCGCGAAGCGGCGCTGGGGGCGGGCGCGCGCAGAATGGTGCACTGCAGCTCTCTAAATGCCTTCGACCGCCGCCGCCGACGGTGACGAGTGGTCCGACTCACGTGACGGCCTCACAAGTCAGGCAGCCAGAATTGGCCATGGCGACCGCCGAGGTGGCGCCGCTGTATGAGCACCGAAAGAGTGATCGATGGGCTTGATGACCGCATTGCGCTTCAACATGACCAACGTCGCCGATCCTGCTGGAAGGCACGGGGATCGCTACCAGGCCGCGCTGGACATGGCCGCATATGCCGACCAGCACGGCTTCACCGGAGTCAGCTGCGAAGAACACCACTTGGCGGCAACGGGTTGGTTGCCGTCACCGCTGATCATGGCCGCCGCCCTCGCGGGGCGGACCAGCCGGGTGCGCATCAGCGTCAACGCCCTGTTGATCACGCTTTACGATCCGGTGCGACTCGCCGAAGACATCGCGGTGCTGGACAACCTGTCCAACGGGCGTTTCAGCTTCGTTGCCGGAATGGGTTATCGGCCTGAGGAATACGCGGCGGTGCGTAAAGACTGGACGCAGCGTGCCGCGTTGATGGATCGCTGCATCGAGGTGTTGCTCGCTGCGTGGGGCGACGATCCGTTCGAGTACAACGGGCGGATCGTCAATGTCACTCCCAAGCCGCGAACCCGTCCGCGGCCGTTCTTTTTCGTCGGTGGGATGAGCGCGGCCGCGGCACGACGCGCGGCAATCTTCGGGCTGCCCTTCGCGCCGCCGATGGCCATGCCCGAGGTGGAAGCGGTCTACGCCGAAGAACTCGAAAGGCACGGCCACAGCGGCTTCGTCTACCGCCCGGAGAACGGCAGCACCGTGACGTTGTTGAGCTCCGATCCGGACACCGCCTGGAGCACCTATGGGCGCTTCATCATGAATGAAGCGGTGGAATACAGCCGGTGGAAGCGCCCCGGAGTCACCCGCCCCCACGACATGGCGGCATACTCCGTCGACGACGTGCGCAGCCGCAAGGTCGTCGAAATTCTCACCCCCGATGAATTGACCGCCCAGATCGTCGGTGGCAGAAGGGAAGTCGTGATGAATCCCCTCGTTGGCGGGCTGCCGCTCGAAGAAGGCTGGGCGAGTCTGCGCCTGCTCACCGAGAAGGTGCTCCCCTCGGTCGGGGAACCCGCCGTTAGTTGATGCCCCAGCAGATCCTGGCAACACGACCAAACGGTCCCTGTGATATAATCAACTGATCGATTAATGCGGCGGCACCGGGAGTCACGGGAAGCACGGACGATGCGGGTGAAGCAAATTCAGATGGCCGAGTTGTTTGTCACTGGTCGCGGCTCGACCCCTCCGCCGACTGCAAGGTCCAGATCGTGAGCGTCGCGCCGTCGCAGCTGGGCCGGCCGGTGGGTGCCGACGGCAAGGAAACGCGTCGGCGGATCATCACCGCAACCATGCGCTGCGTGGCCGAGGTCGGCTACTCGCAGGCGAGCATCCGTGAAATCGCCCGTGCCGCAGGGATGACCAGCGGCAGCCTCTATCACTACTTTCCCAACAAGGCCGAATTGCTCAAGGCGACGGTCAAAGAAATCGAGGAACTCGTCTTCCCGCGGCTGCGTGCGGCCGCCTCCGAAGGCGGGGACGTCGTCGACCGCCTCGAGGCGGTGCTCGATGAGTCGGACCGGTTGATGCGCGAATATCCCTACCTGGCCGCGTTCGAGCGGGCCATCCGCGCCGAAAGTGCCGCCTACCTGCGCAGCGGTGACCCCGCCCGCACCGGGTTCGAGCCCTTACGCGGCATCATCAACGACATCATCGAGGACGCCCGAGCACAGGGGGCACTGGCCGCCGACATCGATGCGGCAGGAACAGTCGATGCGCTTTATGCGCTGACCCGCGGCCTGTCTGAGCAAGCGGCCAACCTGGCGCCGCAGGCCTACCACGCCACGTGCGTCGCGGCCAAGCAACTGATCCGCGGAACACTGTTTGCGCCCAACGCCAAGCGCCCGGGCAAGCGGCGTCTTTGACGTCGCCGGCCTCGTCAACCGAATCCGCTGTCGCGAAAGTAAGGAACCCTCAGATGGCCGATCCGAACATCCCCGCCGGTTTCGATTTCACCGATCCCGACATCTACGCGCAGCGTCTCCCCGTCGACGAGCTCGCCGGGCTGCGCCGAACGGCGCCGATCTGGTGGAACGAGCAGCCGATCGGCAAGGGCGGGTTCAACGACGGCGGGTTCTGGGTGGTGACCAAACACAAAGACGTCAGAGAGGTATCGCTGCGCAACGACGTCTTTTCCACGTATGAGAACACCGCGCTTCCGCGGTACCCAGATGACGTTGAGCGCGAGAACATCGACGCGGCGCGTGCGTCGATTCTCAACATGGATGCCCCCCATCACACCAGGCTGCGCAAGATCATCTCCCGCGCCTTCACCCCGCGGGCCGTCGGACGCCTGCGCGGCGAACTCAACGAGCGCGCGCAGGCCATCGTCAAAGCCGCTGCAGCGCAAGGCTCCGGGGACTTCGTCGAGCAGGTGGCCCACGACTTGCCGCTGCAGGCCATCGCCGGTCTGCTCGGTGTGCCACTGGAGGACCGCACGAAGCTGTTCCGCTGGGCGGACGAAATGACCGGCAGCGAAGACCCTGAGTACGCCGACAGCGACGGCCAGGCGTCGTCGGTCCAGGTGCTGACCTACGCCATGGAGATGGCCGACATCAAGGCGAAAAATCCTGGCGACGACATTGTCACCACACTGGTGCAGGCAGACATTGACGGGGAGAAGCTGTCGGAAGCGGAATTCGGTTTCTTCGTCCTCACGCTGGCCGTGGCGGGAAACGAGACCACGCGTCACTCCATTACCCAGGGCATGATGGCGTTCAACGACTTTCCCGAGCAGTGGGACTTGTACAAGCGCCTGCGGCCCGAGACCGCGGCCGACGAGATCGTGCGCTGGGCCACTCCGATTACCGCGTTTCAGCGCACCGCGTTAGAGGACACCGATCTTTCCGGCGTGCGGATCAAAAATGGCCAGCGGGTGGTGCTGTTCTACCGCTCGGCCAACTTTGACGACGAAGTGTTCGAAGACCCCTACACGTTCAACGTTCTCCGAAGCCCCAATCCGCAGCTGGGCTTTGGCGGCACCGGGGCGCATTACTGCATCGGCGCAAACCTGGCGCGCATGACGATCAACCTCATCTTCAACGCCATCGCCGACCAGATGCCCAATCTGCGCCCGCTGTCGCCACCGGAGCGGCTGCGCTCGGGGTGGCTCAACGGCATCAAGCACTGGCAGGTCGATTACACCGGTGCCGGAGCCGCGCACACCCCGGCGCAGTGACGCCCACGCCGGCGATGTCGCGCCGAGTCACCCCAGCGGCCCGCGTGGCCGGTGCGCTCTCGCGCATCCGAGAGGAGATCTGGGCGCTGTATCAGGTCGGCCGTGCCGGGGCGCTGCGGCCGATGCCGCTGCGCCGACTGCCCGAACTGTCCCAGGGCATGCGCGACTACGGCCCGACCGGCGGGTCGGTGCGCACCGCGGCCCTACGTTTCGGTGACCGGACCGCACTGATCGACGAACTCGGCACGCTGAGCTTCGCCGAGCTGGACGCCCGCTCCAACGCGTTGGCCAATGCGTGGCGTGACCGAGGTCTGCGCGGGGGTGACGGTGTGGCGATCCTGGCCCGCAACCACCGGGGCTTCGTCGACGCGCTGTTCGCCGCCGCCAAAAGCGGGGCGCGTATCGTGCTGCTCAACAACGACTTCGGCGCCGAGCAGCTGCGCGACGTGCTAGCGCGGGAGGGCGCCGACCTGCTGGTGCACGACACGGAGTACCTGGATGCCGTCGCCGGGATCGACCTGCGGCTGGGATGTGTCACTGCGTGGAACGACACGCCGACAGCCGAGAACCTCGACAACCTGATCGAGCGCGGCGACCCATCGCCGCCGCCCCCTTCGGCAACCAGGGCCCGGTTGGTCATTTTGACCAGCGGCACCACCGGAACGCCGAAGGGGGCACCCCGCACCGAGCCGCGGTCGCTGCTGCCCGCGGGCGGCCTGTTGAGCAAGGCGCCGTTTCGGGCGGGCGAGGTTACCGAGTGCTGCGTTCCGCTGTTTCACGCGCTGGGCTTCGGTCATCTGATGCTCAGTCTGCTGATGGGTTCGACATTGGTCGTCCGCCGCCGCTTCGACGCGGGCCAGACCCTGCAGAGCCTTATCGAGCATCGCGCGACGGCGATGATCGCGGTGCCGATCATGCTGCGCCGGCTCATCGACCTTGGCCCGCAGGCATTCTCGGGCAAGGATCTCTCGGCGCTGCGGATTGTGTTCGTCGCCGGCTCACAGCTTGGCGCCGCGCTGTGCCGAGAGTCCATGGACGTCTTCGGCCTGGTCATCTACAACATGTACGGATCCACCGAGGTCGCCTACGCCACACTCGCCACACCGGTCGATCTGGCGGTCGAGCCCGGGTGCGTCGGCCGGGTGGTGCCCGGCACGGTTGTCAAGCTCTACGACGACCGCGGCCAACCCGTCCCGGTCGGGTCACCGGGCCGCATCTTCGTCGGCAACGCCATCACGTTCGACGGGTACACCGGCGGGGGCAGCAAGGAATCCATCGACGGCCTGCTCGCCAGCGGCGATATCGGCCACTTCGACGCCGACGGCAGGCTGTTCATCGACGGTCGCGAAGACGACATGATCGTCTCCGGTGGCGAGAATGTGTTTCCCGCGGAGGTCGAGGACGCGCTGGCCGCCCATCCCGCCATCCGTGAGGCCGCGGTAGTCGCCGTCGCCGACGACGAGTACGGACAGCGGCTGCGCAGCTTCGTCGCGCTGCAGCCCGGCGCCACGTTGACCGAACAAGATGTCAAAGACTTTGTGCGGCAACGGCTTGCCCGGTTCAAAGTTCCGCGCGACGTGCGTTTCGTCGAAGCATTGCCCCGCAACCCCACCGGCAAGGTCGTCAAGCGCCTGCTCAATGCCGACGCCGCCGGAGGTTGACCCGATGAAAAATTCATCCGATACACCAACTCCGATCGTTGACTGCGGTCCCACCCGCGATCAGCGGTTGGCGCGCGGGAGCCCGAGCGCAGTGGTGCCAATGATGTCGCGCTGGAACTCGTTGGTGCCGCCGCCGAAGGTCGCGATCAGTGCGCCCCGTTGGCTGCGTTCAATCCGTCCGCGCAACAGTGCCCCGCGCGAGCCGCGGCGCAGCGTCGCTCCCGTGCCCAGCACTTCCATCAGCAAGCGGTAGGCCTCGTGGCAAGTTCGGTGCCGAACACTTTGGCCGCCGACGCGTCGGCCGTCGAACCACCGCTTCACGCGGGGACCTGGTCGGCTTCGAAGTCGGCGACGAGCGAGTCGATGGTGATCTGGGCGACGACGTTCATGTCGGCGTCATAGATCTCGTACAGCAGGCCTGTCGGAGAGTCCGGACGCGCGCCGAAGTAGACCAGGCCGCCGTTCTCTCCACCCCGTTCCAGGTGCGGCTTCTGGTCGTTGCCGGTCAGGGCATAGTCGCCGGCGCGGCGGAACCGGTGGTTGCCGACCGAACCGTCCCCTTCGACGTCCCACAGGTGCTGCTCGCCATCCAGGACGATGACGCTGGTGGTCGCGGCGTGACGATGGATAGGACAGTGGCCGCCATCGCCTTGCCACCGCACGACCATGTCGAGGGTTGCGCCGTCACGGTCGTAGCCGAGAATCGTGTAGTCGTGGTGGATTTTGTACTTTGAGCCCGTCCGCCCCGTCACTTCTTTCCACCGATACCGGAACGGGTCGAAGGTGCCGTTGATCATCGCTTGACCTCCTGACTGCATGAGCGCCGGGATGCGCTAGCCGTCTCGTGCCGGCGCACGAACGCGAACCATCACACGCCGCCGCCTTGGCCCGCAATAACTAAGTCCTGCAGAGCATCCGGCTGATTCGGCGATGTCGGCAGACGAGAGCCCGACGCATATCAATGAGCCTAATCGTCGCAGGTGATCTAATCAACCGTTTGATCACATCGCTCCCCGGCGCCGATGGGCGCGGCCACACCGGTGTTCGCGTTCACCGGCGTCGTGCTGGTCACTTATCGCGCGGCGTATCGCTCGCGCAGCCCGGCCAGCGTCGCCTCGATGCCCGCGGTGTTGGCCTTCCGCGCACCGATCCGTTCGTAGTATTTCAGCTTGTTCTTGACCGCACCGTCGCGGTAGTCGAAGGTCTCCGTGACCCGCGTCAGCGTCGGTGACAGCGCCTCGAACTCCCAGCGCCAGCGGTGACCCATCGGATGACGCCATTCCACCACTTCGTTCGGTTTCAGGGCGGTCACCGTGCTGGTGATCCGGTACGGCAGCCCGTACAGCTTCATCTTCATCGAAAACTTGGAGCCCACAGCGAGTTTCACCGGCGCTTTGACGTTGTCGCGAACGGTGCCGGATCCGTCCAGTTCCCGATGACGCCGGGGGTCGGCGACCAGCGCGTACAGTTCCTCCACCGGCGCGGCGACTTCAACCGACCGGCTCACCTGGTGGGGTCCGGCATCGACGACGGTGACGGTCATGGTTGTCCTTCCGGCTGTCCGGTTTCGCCACGTCGACGCTACGCTTCGTCGAGTCGCATTTGTACATCTGTTTGGACAGCGACGTTCAGCAGGGAGGACCCGTGGCAACCGCAGCCGAGGTGATGGAGGACGCCTGCACGCAAACCGGCCTGGCCGACTTCGGGGAGGACTCGTTTCGCGAAGGGTTGGAGATCCTGCTGTCCTCGCTGCGGGACGAGGCCCGGTTGCACGACCGCGGCCGGGCGTTTCTGCGTCAACGCATCGTCGGCTACCTCGCGCAGCGCCTGCAGGTCGAGGACTGGTATCGCCGGCACCCCGAGATCGACGACGTGCCCATCACCGCGCCGTTGATCGGCCTGGGTTTGCCCAGGACGGGATCCACCGCACTGGCGATGCTGCTCGCCCAGGATCCCGACGTGCGCTACCTGCGCCGGTGGGAGTCGTCGCAACCATGTCCCCCGCCGTCGACGGTGCGCGGCGTGGACCCGCGCATCCCGCCGGACAAGGGCGAAATGGTGGGAAGCCGCTACCACGTCCCGGCGGACACCCACGGCCCGATGGAGTGTCATGAGCTGATGGCGCTGGATTTCAAGTCGCACCTGTTCCAGTCGTTCGCTGAAATCCCCTCGTATTCCGCATGGTTGGTGCATGGAGCCGAGCTGACTTCGACATACCGTTACCAGCGGCGAGTGATGAAGCTGCTGCAGTGGGGTGAACCCGAACGCCCGTGGCGGTTGAAATGCCCGTCACACGTGTTGTGGCTCGATGCGCTGGACACCGTGTTTCCCGACGCGCGGTTCGTGATGACCCACCGCGATCCCACCGATGTCATCTTGTCGGTGGCCGACCTCTACGCCGACATCATCGGGTCGTTCAGCGACGAGATCAACCGTCCCTACATCGGCCGACTCAACGTCGAACACTGGTCCCTGGGCATGCAGCGCGCACTTCGGTTCCGCGCTGACGGTGCCAAGAACCGCTTCTACGACATCGACTTTCGCGCCATGCAGGCCGATCCAATCGGTGAGGTGAAGGGTTTGTACGCCTGGCTGGATGTCCCGGTCGGGGCGGGATTCGAAGCGCGGATGCAGAGTTGGTGGGCGCAAGCCGCCGCCGAACGCGAGCCGAGTTCACACGCCGATCCGATAGATTTCGGCATCGATTTAGACGAGGTGCGGCCCCGGTTTGCCGGCTACCTGGACAGCGCGTCCTATTGGACCGCTCATCAAAATCTCGCCACCGGACGATAATTCATGGCCGCTGACCTGACCGGTGGTATCGACCCGTCGCGCGAATACGTGTTCGCCGAGCGCCCTGAGAATCCAGAGATGCGCGACTCCGTGAGCTTCTGGGTGGTCGACGACTGCGGCGAAATCGGGCTGCCACGCATCGGGATCGAGGCGGTCGCGGCCAACTGGGAAGCCCACGACATCCAAATCAATGTCGCGTTTCCCGACGGACGTGTGTACCGCCAACGGACGAACGGTCCCTCGCTGCCGGCCCAGGGACCCGACGGGCGACCGACCGTCCTGGGTGCCGGCGGCCTGGTGTTTCGCTGCGTCGAACCGTTCACCACCTGGACGATGTCCTACGACGGCCCGGCGGTGCAGACCTCGTCGGCCGACTTGGCCCAAGGCAAGAAAGACGGCCCACTGGTCGACATCAGCTTTCGCATCGAGGCAACGATGGCCGTGCCTCCTTGGGTGCAGGGCGCGCTGCAATCCGGCGCTGCCAGCCGACTGAAGACATCGGTCGAGGGTGACCTCATGGGTGGGCCGCGCTACGAGCAATTGTTCACCGCCAGCGGAAGTTTCAGCGCCGCCGACGAACAGCGCAGCTTCTCCGGCAGCGGCCTGAGGATCCGGCGCCAGGGAGTACGCAAGCTTGGCGGGTTCTGGGGACACTGCTGGCAGTCAGCCGTATTCCCCGACGGGCGGGCGTTCGGCTACATCGCCTACCCACCTCGTCCCGACGGTCAGCCCACTTTCAACGAGGGCTACATCTTCACCGGCGACGGAGAGCTCATCGCGGCGCGGGCGGTGCAGGCACCGTGGCTCACCCGGCTGCAATCCCCGCCCGAGGACGTCTCGCTGGTGCTGGAGACCGCCGACGGCTTGGTTGAGATCGACGGCCGGACAGTGCTTTCCACCCACGACATTCATCACGACGACGACATGTACTCGATGCACGCCCTCAAACAAGAGATGCCCAGCTTCCCCGCCCTACAGCAGGCCGGCGTGCGCTACACATGGGAAGGCGAGGAGACCTACGGCATGCTCGAACGCTCCAACCCACTCGACAAGATCGTTCGCGACTAGCAATCGGCAGGAAGGGATCCATCGACCGATGGATGAGTCGATCTCGGGAAGGGTGGCCCTGGTCACCGGCGCCGCACGCGGACAAGGTCGGGCGCACGCAGTACGGCTCAGCGGCGAGGGCGCTGACATCATCGCGCTCGACACCATCGACACCAACGTGACCGGCACCTGGAACACGGTCATGGCCAGTGCCCGTCACATCATCGACGGCGGTCGCGGCGGGTCGATCATCCTGATCGGGTCAGCCGCCGGCGTCAGGATGGAACCGTTCATGGTCCATTACGTGGTGAGCAAGCACGCAGTCACCGGGATGGCGCGTGCGTTCGCAGCCGAACTCGGCCGGCACAACATCCGCGTCAACAGCGTGCATCCGGGTGCGGTCGCCACCCCGATGGGCAGCGGGCAGATGCGCGAAGCCATCCGAACGGCCGCCGACACCTACCCCTACCTGCGGGGCTGGAACAAATCGTTGCTGCCGGAAGGAAACGCCCAGCCCGAGGACATCGCGGACGCCGTCGCGTGGCTGGCCTCCGACCAGTCCAGATTCGTCACCGGCAGCCAGGTTTCGGTCGACATGGGCATCTCCTACTGCTGAGCGCACAGTTCAGCGCCGGATGCCGCGTTCAGGTCCGCCCCGGCGAGCAGGCAAAATCGTGGTGCACCGGGAGGGCCTTGGGCCCGACGACGGGAATACCGCCTCGGAAGTAGATGTTGTCAAGCGGATATACCCCTCTAGGGTATAGTGACGGAAGGGAGCGTCGTGGCGACGAGCGAGTACCAGGTGAGCGGGATGAGCTGCGCCCACTGCGAGGCGGCGATCCGGAGCGAGGTGGCACGGATTCCCGGAGTCGATGGCGTCGACGTCAGCGCGCGCACGGGCCGGCTCGTGGTCACAAGTTCCGTGCCGATCGATGAAACGGCGGTCAGGAGCGCGGTCGACGAGGCCGGCTATGAGGCGGTCTTGGTCGCGTGACCACCACGGCGGCTGACAACATCGAGCTGACGATCGCGGGAATGACATGCGCCTCGTGCGCGGCCCGCATCGAAAAGAAGCTGAACCAGCTCGACGGCGTCGCCGCGACCGTCAACTACGCCACCGAGCAAGCCACCGTGACCGCCCCGTCCGGTTACGATGCGCAAGCGCTGGTCGCCGAGGTCGAGAAGGCCGGTTACAGAGCGACGCTGTCGCGCCAGCCCGAGCGGGCCGCCCCAGAATTCGGGCCGGACTCCGAGCCGGCGACCGACGATCCCGAGCTGACATCGCTGCGCACCCGCCTGGTTACCGCGATCGTTCTCGGCGGCCCGGTCATCGCCGTGGCGATGATCCCGGCCCTGCAATTCCGCTACTGGCAATGGATGTCGCTGGCCCTGGCCGCGCCGGTCGTCGTGTGGGCCGGAAGGCCCTTCCATGCGGCCGCCTGGGCCAACCTCAAGCACGGCACCGCCACCATGGACACCCTGGTCTCGATCGGGACCCTGTCGGCGTTCCTGTGGTCGTTGTATGCCCTGTTCTGGGGGACGGCCGGTGCACCGGGCATGCGGCACGGCTTCGAGCTGACCGTCCGACCCGGCGACGGCGCGGGAAACATCTACTTCGAAGTGGCCGCCGGCGTGACCCTGTTCGTCCTGGCCGGCCGGTACTTCGAGAAGCGCTCCAAGCGGCGGGCCGGCGCCGCACTGCACGCCCTGCTGCGGCTCGGCGCCAAGGACGTCGCGGTGCTGCGCCCCGACATTCAGGGCGCCGAGACCCGTCTCCCCGTCGAACAACTCACCGTGGGCGACGAGTTCGTAGTGCGGCCCGGAGAAAAGATCGCCACCGACGGGATCATCGTCGCGGGTTCTTCGGCGGTGGACGCCTCGATGCTCACCGGCGAACCTGTCCCCGTCGAGGTCGGCCACGGCGATGCCGTGACCGGCGGGACCGTCAACGCCGGCGGGCGCCTGGTCGTGCGGGCCACCCGGGTCGGCGACGACACTCAGCTGGCACAGATGGCCAGGCTCATCGAGGCGGCTCAATCGGGCAAGGCCCCGGTGCAGCGGCTGGCCGACCGCATCGCCGGCGTGTTCGTGCCGCTCGTCATCGTGATCGCGCTGGCCACCCTCGCGACGTGGCTCGCCGCCGGCTTCCCCATCACCGCGGCCCTGACCGCCGCCGTCGCGGTACTGATCATCGCGTGCCCGTGCGCGCTCGGGCTGGCGACCCCGACCGCCCTGTTGGTCGGTACCGGCCGCGCCGCGCAGCTCGGCGTCCTCATCAAGGGCCCCGAGGTACTGGAGTCCACCCGCAAGGTCGACACGATCGTGCTCGACAAGACCGGCACCGTGACCACCGGCAAGATGACCCTCGTCGACGTCGTCACCGGGCCGGGGACCGACCGCGCGACGCTGCTGCGCTACGCGGGGGCCGTGGAGAACGCCTCCGAACATCCCATCGCCCGAGCGATCGCCAAGGGCGCAACGGCAGAACTCGGCCCCTTGCCCTCCCCCGAGCGCTTCGTGAACCTGGAAGGCAGCGGGGTGCACGGCGTCGTCGACGGCCACGCCGTGGTCGTCGGGCGCGACAGCCTGCTAGCCGACCGCGACCAGCGCCTCGACGCTTCGTTGGCGGCGGCCAAGGCAAGCGCCGAGAGCGAAGGCAAAACCGCGGTCGGCGTCGGCTGGAACGGACGGCCCCGCGGGATCCTGGTGGTCGCCGACACCGTCAAACCCACCAGCGCCGAAGCCGTCCGCCGGCTCAAGCTGCTGGGGCTGACACCGGTGCTGCTGACCGGCGACAACCGGACCGTCGCGACTCGCATCGCCGACGAGGTCGGCATCACGCAAGTCATCGCCGACACGCTGCCCGCCGATAAGGTCGCCGTGGTCCGGCGTTTGCAGGCCGAGGGCCGGGTGGTCGCCATGGTCGGCGACGGCGTGAACGACGCCGCGGCGCTGGCCGCGGCCGATCTGGGGCTGGCTATGGGCACCGGGACGGATGTGGCGATCGAAGCGGCCGACCTCACCCTGATGGGCGGCGACTTACGTGCCGCGGCCGTCGCGATCCGGCTCTCCCGACGGACGCTGAGCACCATCAAAACGAATTTGTTCTGGGCGTTCGGCTACAACGTCGCCGCCATTCCGTTGGCCGCGCTCGGCCTGCTCAACCCGATGCTGGCGGGCGCCGCGATGGCGTTGTCAAGCGTGTTCGTCGTGGCCAACAGCCTGCGCCTGCGTTCGTTCGCCAGCGACCTCCGGGACGCATGACCCGCGCGAATGACGAGCCCGCGGGGTGGCTTCGATATGGGATAGTGGGTCTGACCTACCGTGTCGCCGGACCACAGCCGGCGGGTTGAGCCTCGCGGAGCGATCGAGATAGCGAAGGTCACGACCGTTGCAACAGTTCTTCGGACAGTTGTCGTTGCTGCACGGCTGGTTGCCGCCCACGCTGCAAGCGGTGGCCCTGCTCGTGATGGTCGCCGCGATCCGATGGCGTAAGCGGCGCTGGCATAGGTGGGTGCTGCCCGGTGCGTTGATCGCCGCCGCCGCACTGACCGGCTTCGCGTATTGGTATATCGCGTCGCTCGGAGTGGCCGGGGACCCGGCGCCGACGTCCCTGTGGCTGTGGATAGCCATGACCGGGGTGGCCGCCGCCGTGCTGTTGCTGGGTTGGCCGGGTACGCGCTGGTGGCGGCGCGGCCTGGCGATCCTGTCCGTGCCCCTCTGCGCGCTGTGCGCCGCCCTGGCCCTGAACGTCTGGGTCGGCTACTTCCCCACCGCTCTCGCCGCGTGGAATCAGCTGACGTCGGGGCCGTTGCCCGACCAGATCGATCGGCTGCGCGTCACCGAAATGCAGGTCGCCGGCACCAAGCCCACCAAGGGGGTGGTGGTGCCGGTGAACATCAGCGCCGACGCGTCGCACTTTCCGCACCGTCAAGAACTCGTCTACCTGCCGCCGGCGTGGTTCAACAGCAATCCGCCGCCCCGGTTGCCGACGGTGATGATGATCAGCTCCGCCTTCAACACCCCCGCCGACTGGCTGCGCCCCGGCGGCGCCTTCACCACCATCGACAACTTCGCCGCCGCGCATCACGGATTCGCCCCGGTGCTGGTGTTCGTCGATCCCACCGGTTCGTTCGACAACGACAGCGAGTGCGTCAACGGCAGCCGCGGTAACGCCGCCGACCATCTGACCAAGGACGTGGTGCCGTTCATGGTGTCGAACTTCGGGGTGAGCGCCGACCGCGCGAACTGGGGCGTCGCCGGATGGTCGATGGGCGGCACCTGCGCCGTTGACCTGACGGTCATGCATCCCGATGTGTTCAGCGCCTTCGTCGACATCGCCGGCGACCGCAGTCCGAACGTCGGCACCAAGGACCAGACCGTCGCCAAGCTGTTCGGCGGCAACAGCGCCGCCTGGGCGGAATTCGATCCAATCACCGTGATCTCTCGACATGGCCACTACACCGGGGTGTCGGGATGGTTCGACGTCCCCGGCTCGACGGGTCCCCGCGACGTCGCCGAGGAGGCCAACCCCACCCCCGGTAGCCCGAATACCGACTCGGCGGCCAACCCGGAGGGTCAGGACGCCGCGGCCAACTCCCTGTGCGCCGTCGCCACCGCCAAGGGCGTCACCTGCGCGGTGGTCACCCAGGAGGGCAAACACGACTGGCCGTTCGCGGCCCAGGCGTTCGCCGCGTCGCTGCCGTGGCTGGCCGCCACGCTGGGGACCCCCGGCATCGAGCCCGTGCCGTTGCCGAGACACGGCGACAGGGAGCCGCACTGACACCGGCGGGCCTGGGGAACCGCTGGGGAGTCGCTGGGGAATCGTAGCCATATCGATGCCTAATTCACAGCTGACCCTCCTGTAACGCACCCGACATAATGCCGCCGGCGATGGTACGGTTCGCTGCTGTGACGACGGAGTTCGGCTACACGCGCAACCCACGCGCTGGGTCGCGCGTTCCAGTGTCGCACCGCAAACGAGTCGTGCGGAATCGCGCCGGGGTCGCCGGCTTGCCGGAACTAAACCGGCGTCGTTTCCTCGGGGCGCTCGCGGCGGCCACTGTCGCCGGCGTGGGCGCGGCTCGTCTGGTGGTCGACCCCCAGCCGCGGACATTCGCCCAGACACCGCCGTCCGGCGCGGTGACCTCCGGCCCCACCGCGCCGGCCGCCCTGTTAGGTCCCCCACCGCCGGGCGCTCGCATCCCGCTACCGGGCGGGGGCACGTTGATGAAAATTCCCGGTGACGGCGATCTGCTGGCCCTGACCGTCGACGACGGCGTCAACAGCGAAGTCGTGCGCGCCTACACGCAGTTCGCCAAGGACACCGGTGTGCGGCTGACATTCTTCGTCAACGGGATCTACAACTCGTGGACCGACAACCGGGAGATGCTTCGGCCATTGGTCGACAGCGGGCAGATCCAACTCGGCAACCACACCTGGTCGCACCCGGACCTGACCGCCCTGTCGAAAGACGAGATCGTCCAGCAACTGCGCCGCAACGACGAGTTCCTCAAGAAGACGTACGGCATCGGTGCAAAGCCCTACTGGCGGCCGCCGTACGCGAAGCGCAACGCCGTTGTGGACGCGGTGGCCGCCGACCTCGGCTACACCGTCCCGGTCTTGTGGTCGGGTTCGCTGTCGGACTCCACGCTGATCACCGAGGACTACATCGTGCAGATGGCCGATCAATACTTCACCCCACAGTCGATCGTCATCGGTCACCTGAATCACTTACCCGTCACGCACGTCTACCCGCAATTGGTCGACATCATCCGCTCGCGCAACCTTCGCAGCGTCACCCTCAACGACGTCTTCCTCAAAACTCCGTAGCACGAAGGACATTCGGCACACCGCAGTTGTGTTATCCCGCCGGCAGGATGTTCTGGTTGATGCGGAACACATTGTCCGGATCGTATTGCGCCTTAATCTCGCTGAGCCGCTGGTAATTCGGACCGTATGTCGCCCGGACTCGGTCCTGGCCCTCGTCCATCATGAAGTTGACATAGGCACCGCCGGCCGAGTACGGGTGGGTGGCGTTCCAGTAGTCCGCCGTCCAGCGCTTCAATAGGTCCGCGTTCGCCGGGTTGGGATCGACTCCGGCGATGACCTGTGAGAAGTTGACATCCCGGTAAGCCCAGGCACTTTCAGTCTGGCCGACTCGGTGTACCGCGCCGTCGATCGGGTAGAGGTGCATCGTGGAGTGCATCGTCGGCAGTTCCTCGGTGAAGCGGGCATGGGCTTCAACCGCACTGTCGGGCACCGTCCGGATGAAGTCGCCACGCCAATACCACTGCAGTCCCTTCGGATATAGGGCATCGAAGGTGGATTGCAGCGCGGGATAGGGTGCTGCACCGATGCCGTCAAAGGCGGGCTCCATCTGGCGAACCGGGGCGAAAGCTCCATCGGCACGGGCGGGATCTCCTGTGTAGCACCACATCACGGCACACGCCTTGTGCAGGTGGAACGCTTCCGGAAATGCCGCCATCGGCGGGACGGTCATGCTTGCAAAAAACCCGTACAGGCCCTCGTCTTGAGCCGGGAGGAAATCCCGGTACCACCCCAAGATGTCGGCGGTAGCCGATGCGGGCCAGGCCGTGGGACCGCAAATCACGGTGTGCACCGGATGCAGGCGGAACATAAACGAGGTGACCACGCCGAAGTTCCCGCCGCCGCCGCGCAGCGCCCAGAACAAGTCGGGATGCTCGGATTCGGACGCCGCCACCACACGACCGTCGGCCAGCACGACCTCGGCCTCCAATAGGTTGTCGATGGTCAGGCCGTATTTGCGGGACAGGTAGCCGTGACCACCGCCGAGGGTGAGACCGCCGACTCCGGTGGTGGAGATGATGCCGGCCGGCGTCGCCAAACCGTGCGCGTGGGTTGCGGCGTCCACTTGACCCCACGTCGCGCCGCCTTGCACCCGTGCGATGCGCCGGTCGGCGTCCACGTCGATGCGGTCCATCGGCGCCAGATCGATGACGAGGCCCCCCTCGACGGTGCCGAAACCGGGGCCGTTGTGGCCGCCCCCACGGACGGCCACCAGGAGTTTGGACTTGCGCGCGAACTCGAGGGCGGCGGCGACGTCGGCGACGGATCCGCAGCGCACGATCACCGCCGGCCGCTTGTCGATCATGGCGTTATGCAGCGCCCGGGCCTCGTCGTACCCCGGTTCGTCGGGCAGGATTACCTCGCCGCCCAGCCTGGTGCGTAATTCGTCGGTTGCGGTTGTCAGGCTCATGGCCCACACCTCCTCTGCTCTGATGCTGCGACGTTACGAGGAGTGTTAGCCGCGCGTCATGACCACAACGAGGCAATTCCGCGCAATCCACGATAGTCAGAACTGACTATCGACCTGCGAATACCGACACCATTACGTTGAGAGCATGGCGCAGTGGGTGCCGCCCCCGCTTCCGGCCGAACTGATCGCACGTCGCCGCGGCCCGCTCGTGGGTCGCGCCGCGGAACTCGCGGTGTTCGAGCAGGCCTGGGAACGGGTCGAGGGGGGTAACCGTCAAGCAGTGTTCATCGGCGGTGAACCCGGGGCCGGCAAGACGCGCCTGGCCGCCGAAGTAGCCGGCACGCTGGTCGGCCACGGTGTCGCGGTGCTGGTGGGCAGCTCGACGGCCGATGCGGATGTTCCGTACGCACCGTTTACCGAGGCGCTGGATCGGCTGCTGACGGCTAGTCCGCCGGGTTCGCTGGCGGACCCGCTGGCCGATGCGGCACCGCAACTGCGACGGCTGACAACCCGCGTAGATCGGCACCTGCCCGATACCGGGCCGGCAGGGGACGACGGCATAGCCCGACACGCCCTTTTTGACGCGTTGACTGGCTTCCTGCGGCGCTTGGCGATCGATCGCCCGATCGCGCTCATCCTCGACGACCTGCATTGGGCGCAACTGCCCACACTGGCCATGCTGGAACACCTGCTGATCGGCTGCGCCGATGCTCGCGTGCTATTAGTCGCCACATTCCGGACGACCGAACCGGACCGCTCCGAAGAACTCACCACCCGGCTGGCCGCATTGCACCGGTTCGACGGTATCCGGCGCCTGGATCTCGCCGGCCTGGACACCGAGGCGATCGCCGAGTTCGTCTCCCGAACCCAGCAGCTGGCCCCTGCGTCGGCACGCACGGCCGCTGCCTTATTGCGCGACAAGACCGGCGGCAATCCGTTCTTCCTGACCGAACTCTGCAACGACTTGGAAATCCAGGGCGGGATAGCCACATTGAGTGTGCAACAGCACGTTCCGGCATCGATCGGAGATGCCATCGCCCGCCGCCTGGCCGGACTGGGCGCCAGCGTCCGAGAAGTGATTGAGCAGGCAGCGGTACTGGGCGAGACATTTGATCTGCCCGCGCTCATCGCCAGCAGCGATACCGAGCTCCCCGCGACGCTGGCAGCGATCGATTCGGCCGAAGGCCTCGGCCTGATCCGGCCTGTTCACGACTCCGATGGCGAGTTCTCGTTCGTGCACGCGCTGACCCGCGAGGCCGTCGTCGGTGGGATGGCGGCGTCCCGGCTGCGGATCCTGCACGCGCGGGCCGCCGAAGCCCTCGAGGGGCGCGCCGACCCATCGGTAATCCCCCGCCTGGCAAACCATTACCTGCGGGCGCACGTACTGGGCTACCACGAGCAGGCCTTGCGATACGCGCGGGAGGCTGCCCGGATGGCCGAACAAAGCCTGGCCCACGAGGACGCGGCGAAATGGTTCGAACGGGCCGCGTCACTTCCCGAGCTGAGCCTTACTGACCGGGCGAGGATGAACCTCGGGGCGGCCGCGAACCACGTGCGCGGAGGCGATTTCGCTCGCGCGCGGGCTATCTACGAACGCATCAGCGCGATGAACGACCCGTTAATCCGGCTAGAAGCCGCCGTCGGCTACGAGGACGCACATTGGCGTCCCGGGCTGGCCGACTCAAAGGCGGCCGATCTGCTGGCATCGGCGCTGGAATCCTGCGGATTGCCTGCCGAGGACCCGCGCTACGTGCAGGCTCTCGGCAGTTTCGGACGGGCGCTGGCGTTCGCCGGCGAGGCGGCACGTGCCAGCGAAATCGGCGACCGCGCCATCGAACTTGCGCGGGCCGCCGGCGACCCAACGGTGATGCAGCACGTACTGACGGCGAGCCTTTGGCACGGCCTTACCCCGGAAAAGTGCGACATCCAACTGGAGCGTTCAGCCGAGCTTGTGCGCGCGGCACAGTCATGCCGCGACTACGACGTGCTCGGTTCGGCCGCGCACTTTCGCGCCACGGCCAGTTATATGGCAGGCCAGCCCGACGACCTGGACGCATCGGCCGCCGACATGCAGCGAGCGGTCCAAGCCTGCGGACAACCCTTCTACGGCTTCGTCAGCGCGTGCGTCGAACAAGCCCTGGCCTATCTCCGCGGCGACTTCCCGGGCGCTGAACGATGGGCCGCAATCGCTTTGCGCACAGGCAGTTTGTTCGGCGTAGACGGTACCGAGGGCTCACACGGAGTTCAGATGTTCATGATCCGCCGCGAGACCGGAGACCTGAAGAGATTCAGCGAATTCGTGGACGGCAGCGAGAAATTCGCCGGCCGTTGGGTCCCCGGCTTGCTTGCGCTGTACACCGAACTCAAATGCGAGCCTGGCATGACGCATGCGCTGAACCACCTGCTTAACCGCAATCTCGGCGGCCGCACCGACGAGGCGCAGTGGCCGATGGAGCTCGTCTTCATGGTCGAGGCGGCATTGGCGCTCGACAACCGTGAGGCCGTGCACGCGCTGCGCCCGTTCGTTGCACGCTATGCCGGCAAGAACCTGCTGGCCGGCCAGTTCGTCGCGGTGTTCGGCAGTGCCGACCGATATCTTGCCCGGATCGCCGCGCTCTGCGGTGACATCGCCGCGGCCGAGGGCCATTTCAGTGCGGCGCTGGAGATGGACCGACGGATGGGCTCGGTGGTCCATGTCGCGGAGACGCTGGCCCGCCAAGCGTTGTTCGCAACGTCACGCGGTCGCACCGATGAAGCGCGGCGCCTGGCAAACGAGGCCCGCGCCATCGCCGCGCCGATTGGTCAGATGCGGGTTATCGATCTGATGGGCTCGTTGCTGACTATGAGTTCCGAGGGTCCGGACGGTCTGACGGACCGGGAGGTCGAAGTACTGCGGCTGCTGGCCACCGGGCTGAGCAATCGGGAGATCGGCGAACGCCTCTACATCAGCACCAACACGGCGGCCAACCACGTTCGCAGCATCCTGATCAAGACCGGCGCTGCAAATCGCACCCAGGCGGCGATGTATGCCGCGGATCACGAACTGCTCGGGTGAGCGCTTCTCAGATGTCGGACAACGCACCGTCCGGCGTCAGGCGATCCTTCACCTCCACGACGGCGTCGGCGGGAAGGCCGGCACGCGCGGCCGCGGTCCTGATGGCCTCCGGCGACGGTGCCTCATAAAGGCAGTACGTCTTCCGTTTGTCCGCCGACAGGAACGAGTACATCCAGCGAATGCCCTCCTCGTCGTTGATCCGATTGATCCCGTCTGCGAGCTCGAGGCTGGGTTCCAGTTCATCGGCAAAGGTGCGTTCGACTATGAATATGGGCACGGCGGACTCCTGTCCATTGTCTTGGGGTCGAACCTACGCCGTGACGAATCGATCTGAATAGGCATTATTCGCTGGATGCCGCGGCAAGCAGCATTTGCAAGCTCTCGCGTAATTCGCCTAATCGTCGCTCGCCGAGTATCCGTTGCCAGCGTTTCTCCAGATCGATTGCGTGGGAGCGCATTACGCGTAGCATTTCACGCCCTCGCGGCGTCAGCTCGATGGTTCGAGCCCGGGCATCGGCGGGGTCGGGCACCCGCTTGACGTAGCCCTCGCGTTCCAGGGCCGTTACGCCCTGGGCCACCGCCTGCCGGCTCACCTTGAGATGGTCGGCCAGATCCGACGCGTGCATTCCGCCCGCCTCCAGCGGTACCAGCGCGACCGCCTGCGCCGGGCGAATGCCGTGCAGTCCAGCCGCGGCGAACGCCGCTCTCAATCGCGGCACCCCGGACCCGGCCACCAGGTTGACGAGGGCGGGGACGGTCGGCTCCCACTCCGCATCCACATCACGTCGCATGGCCACGAGTGTGCCACCCCGTGCGCGATTGACAAGTTACTTGTCGAATAACGGCGTGGGTGCCACGATGGTGCCCATGCGATCTCGATGCGTTCGGATGCTTGCCGGTTGTCTGCTTTCGACTCTGACCGTCGCGCTCGGCGGGTGTGTCGGGGGCGGACACGTGGCGGGAACGCCGGGGGCGCAATCCATCCCGGTGGGCCAGTCCGACCAGACCATCGAGTCCGGCGCGGTCAGCAGGACTTTCCACCTGTACCGACCGCAGGGGTTGACCGATCCGGCGCCGCTGGTGGTCATGCTGCACGGCGTTTTCGGCAGCGGCGCACAGGCCGAACGTTCCTACCACTGGGACTCCGAGGCCGACAACGGGCGTTTCCTGGTCGCCTACCCCGACGGCCTCAACCGCGCCTGGAACGCCGGGACGTGTTGCGGTGAGCCGCAGCGCATCAACGCCGACGACGTCGGGTTCCTCACCGCCATGGTCGGCGCCATCGAGCAGCAGCTCCCGATCGACCGAGCACGCGTGTACGTCACCGGCATGTCGAACGGAGCCATGATGGCGCTTCGGCTGGGCTGCCAGACCGACACCTTCGCCGCCATCGCCCCGGTGGCCGGCACGCTGCTTACCGACTGCTCGCAAGCGCGGCCGACCTCGGTGTTACAGATCCACGGCACCGCCGACGACAGAGTCCCCTACAACGGCGGGCCGGGAAAAGTTTTCACGATCAACGGTAATCCGCGCGTCGACGGCCCCTCGGTGGAATCGGTCAACACCACCTGGCGTTCCATCGACGCCTGCGGGCCGCCCACGTCGAGCACTGCGGGAAGCGTGACCACCCAGACGGCCGGCTGCGCGGACGGCCGCACCGTGGAACTGATCTCGGTGGACGGCGCGGGCCATCAATGGCCGGGCGGTGAGCCGAGCCCGCTCGCGGAGAAGCTGGCGGGTATTCCCCCGCCGTCGACGGCGCTCGACGCCACCGACACCATCTGGGGATTCTTCAGCCAGCATCACCGCTGAAACGGCAGCCGCGGCCACAGAACTTGCCGGCTCTTGTTACCTTCTCGTGATGCGCCGGTTCAGGGGGGTCCTCGCAATGCTGCTCGCGACTGGTTCGGCGGCTCTCGGCGTGGCACAGGCACGCGCCGACGGCGGGGACGAGCCCCGGTATGCGGAGTTCTACACCCCCCCGGATCCGCTGCCATCCGGCCAGCCGGGTGATCTCATCCGAACGGAGCCGTCGCGGCTGGTGCTGGAGCCGTCCGGCCAGCTGGGCGCGATCATGGCCACCGGCACCCGGATCATGTACCGCAGCACCGACACCCGCGGCAATCCTATCGCGGTCACCGGAACCTATTTCGAGCCCGATAACCCCTGGCCGGGAAAAGGGCCCCGGCCGCTGATCAGCTACGCACCCGGCACGCAAGGCCAGGGGAATCAGTGCGCCCCGTCGCGGATGTTCAATCAGGGCATCCACTATTCGGGCGGCTGGGACATCATGTTCAACTACGAGGAGCTGTTCGTCGCCACGATGGTCGCTCGCGGTTTTGCCATCGTGATGACCGATTACGAGGGCCTGGGCACACCCTCGATGCACACATACGTGGGACGCGTGGCCGAGGGCCAGGCGGTGCTCGATGCCGCCCGAGCGGCCATGCGCCTGCCGGGCACGTCGTTGGATCCACACGGGCCCGTGGCGTTTTGGGGCTACTCTCAGGGCGGCGGGGCGACCGCGTCGGCGGCGGAGCTGGCCTCGTCCTACGCCCCCGAGCTGCACATCGTGGGCACCTACGCCGGTGCGCCGCCGGCCAACCTCAAGGAACTGTTCCCCTACGCCGACGGCAGCGTTCTGGTCGGCGCCGTCGGGTATGCGCTCAACAGCATCATGGCCGCCTACCCGGAGTTCGTCGACGTCATCCGGTCCAAAATGACGCCGCGAGGGCTGGCGATGCTGGAATCGGTGTCACGTCAGTGCGTCGGCCAGACTCTGCTCGACTTCGCGTTTCGTCATCTGCGGCCCTATTTCACCGAGGACATCAACCAGTTGGTCAACGAGGAGCCGTTAAGCAGCCTGTTCGACGCGCAGCGGATCGGACGCTACAAACCCAACGCGCCCGTGCTGATCGACAGCAACCGCTACGACCCCCTGGTACCGTGGACCGCGGCCAATCAGCTCGGGCGCGACTGGTGCGCCCAGGGCGCCGACATCGACTTCCGCACCAACGAGGAACCACCTTTCCTCAACAAGCTCATCATCAATCACGCCCTGCCGATGCTCGTCGACGGAGAACCGGCCATGCAATGGATCGCCGCACGCTTCAACGAAGAACCCACCACACCCGACTGCGGCCAGTTTTGAGCACACCCACCACCCGCGCTCGGCGACCGTACGCTGGCTGATGCTGGCCGGAAGTCCGGACGAACGGCGAGGTGGCGAGATGGCTGGTTTTGCGGTGTGCACACTTCGCGCCTGCGCAGTGGTCATCGTCGTCCTGGGCAGCTCGTGCGCCCACCACGCCCCTGCAGGTCACGGCTCCCAGCCAACTCCCGGGAAACCACTCGGGCACAGCGAATGTGGCCCGCCGATCACCTATCAGGTGTTCCAAAAGTACGCCTTCGGCGTCGACTGGTCGAAGGCCAGCGATCTCATTGCGTTCAACGCCAGAGGCGGTGATGGCCTCTTCCACATCTACACGGTCAGACCGGACGGCACGGACCGTCGGCAAGTGGGAGTGGGCTCGGCGAGCTTCCCGCAACGCACCACCGGATCACCGGTGTGGAGCCCCTCCGGACGCTTCATCGCGTTTGTCGCCGAGAAATCCAGCCACCCGGGGAACTCGGTCGGTGCCACGCCCGGGTGGGGCAGCTACTCCGACCTGTGGGTGGCCACGGCCGACGGTTCTCGCGCATGGCAACTCACCGACGTCCCGGCCGACAAAGACCACGGCACGATCATCCCCGAATTCTCAGAAGACGGTCGCCTGCTCGAGTGGACCGAGCGCACCGCCGCCGGCAAGGTCCTCAATCCGGACCGCTTCGCCGGCTTCTGGGTGGTCAAGATCGCGAAATTCAACGTCGGTCCGGACGGTACGCCGTCGCTGTCTGATGCCCGCACGGTCTCGCCCGCCGGAGATGCGTTCAACGAAACCGGCGGTTTTTCACCGGATTCCGCGTCGTTTGTCTTCACCAGCGACTTCGAAACGCGCAACTTCTGGAAGAGCCAGATCTACCGCCTCGACCTCGAGTCGGGTGCGACCACCCGGCTGACCAAAGGCGACAGCTACAACGAGCATCCCCGCTACACCCCGGACGGGCGCGTGCTGTGGATGACCAACGCCGACAACCCGTCACGCGGGACAGACTGGTGGACAATGGACCCCGACGGTTCAAACCCGCAGCGCCTCACCGACTTCAACAGCAACGGTGATGCGAGGGGCTTCGGGAGTAAGCAGGTCTGGGCCACCGTGGTCCAGACGTCCGACTGGAGCCCCGACGGTCGCTACTTCTACGGCGACGTGGAGACCAACCTGCTGAATTCAGACAGCGTGATCGTCCGAGCTGCACTCACCTGTGGGGGTTCGTGAGCACGGGGCTGCACTCATCTGCCCGATGTCTGGTGGGTGACCTGCGGCCGGTGCTGCTCGGCGCCACCGTTGACACCCAACACCGCACGTGCGCGGGGTTACGCCAGTCGCCGGCCTTTTTCTTGGCCATCGCGTTCGCGAGGAAAGCCTTTGGCCTCCGGTGCCAGCCGACCGCCGAAGGTGACATTGCCGCGAGCGCCAACGCGGCTGGCCAACTTCGCGACCTGGGCCGTAGGCGGGATGTCGTGCTCCTCGGCGAAGGTGTCCAGTGGGCCGCTGCTGACCAGCCAGACTGGTATCGCGCGTAACGCCGAGGCGTTCCGGTGCACAAAACCGTCTCGCGTCGCGGTGCCACCCGTATGCGTACAACGCGCCTGCCACGATCACCGCATCGAAGCCGCCAACCTCAACGACGTCTTTGGCCGGGGTCACGACCGCGTCACACCCTGCCTCGATCAAGGCGTCGCCGATCATCGCGGCCAGCCCGGCAGTGCCACCCCGCTTGGAACCAAAGCACGCCAGAACACGCGTCATCTGCTCCCGCTCCCCTGTCTTATGGCTGCCTCGGCATCGGCCTTGATCGCGTTCAGTGTCGCGCGCATGATGTGCCCGACGAATGGCCGGATCAGCCACCAGTAACGCATGAAGCGCCGGCGTGAATCCAGATCGGTTGTAGTAGTTCGACATTGGTAGCTCAGTAGCGTGTGGCTTTGCCCGTAGGGCGCCACCGAAAAGTTCGCAGCGATCTTTCCCCAACCGGGTTCCTCGAAGCCGCCGACGTCCTCCGGCGCTACGTCACGCCATTCAATGACGGCCGCCAAACTTGCCCACCGCGCCGAAGGCAATCTCGCGGTTGGGTTGCTCACCAAGCGGCAACCAGCCGGGCAGTCCAATTTGCTCAGACATCACAAGTCGCGGTGGCGGTGGGCTGGCCTTACCCGACAACCGCTCCGGCAGCCCACGAATCCACATCGACGCCATCAGCAGCGGCGTGCGCACGGTAAATAAGTCGAGCGTTCTGGCGGCCTGAAAGGTGGTCGACGGGTCCGCGGCTACCACGACGTGCTTGGCGATCAATGGCGTCGAACGTCGGAACCGCCGCTTCGATCAGCATGCGTTCGGCGCGAACTTCCGACATAATGCGATCGTCGCTTCGAGCGCCGTTTCGGCCTGGGGTCGCTTTTCCTTCCCGAATTGACGATCGGCACACAACCGCACCCCTTTTTCGTCAGGTGTCGAACCCTCGTTTGACGAGGCTCTGCTGAGCGAGCCGGCGGATCGCGGCAAGTACGGGCTCGAAAAGTACTGTGCCAAGAACTGCGTACTGGACGGCTTCGGCGGGGTCGCTTGGGATGTGGGCGATCTCGCTGGCGGCGATGGCAAGCATGTTTTCGCCGTAAACGGCGAACTGGTCCGCATGGAGTTGATAGCCCGCTATTTCGACGGCATGGAGTGCGCTTTCCAGGAGAGCGGCCGCTGGTGGTTCGGCGCGGTAGGGCTCGCCAAGCCAACCGACGGCTCGCTCCGCACGTGGATATGACTTGTCGTCGGTGTCCTCGTCGGCGCCGGCTGCAGCGGCTAGCACCCTGGTGGCGCCCGCGAGGCGATCAATGAGGCTGGACCGGGGTGCATCGACGATCTGCAAGATCGCTTTGGTTTGCGATAGTGATAAGCCCGCCGGGCCCGTCAATGCCTTGATGAGGTGTATCCGCTGCACGTGCGACTCGTCGTATGCCGCACGCCGCGGGCCCTTCGAATCCCCGGCTGCGAGCATGCCCTCCCGTATGTAGTACTTCACCGTTGCGACCGACACACGTGCGCGTTGGGCCAATTCAGATACCTGCACAGTCATTCCTCCTACTACCCCGGGTCGGGACCAGCATGCCCGGGCAGCACTTGTGCCGCGTGCTAGATAGTAATACTATCCAGAACTGGGCCGGGCCGACACCCCTATCGGCGCCACCATTCGCGGACCCGGCAAGACAGCACCGAATGAGGAATCATGAAATCCACTGGATTTTTCATCAATCTGCACAAAGCCCTCGTGATCCCCGTGACCGTGGCGGCAATGCTCACTTTCGCCAACTACAGCACGGTGATGTGGCTCTACCTGGCCATGCACGGGACTTACTCAATCCTGTGGCTCATCAAGGGCCGCACCTATCCTGATCAACGGTTCGCCGAACCAGTGGCCATCTGGATTGGAATCCTGTTCGTTTTCCTCCCACTCGCCGGTTACTATGCCGCGCCAATCCTGTTGGCGTGGCTCAAACCCGACGTCCCCGGCCCCGCCGTCTGCGCAGGAGTCACGATCTACGTATTTGGAATCTTCCTGCACTATGTTTCGGACGCCCAGAAGTACTTCACGCTGAGGATTCGTCCCGGTCTGATCGAGGATGGTCTGTTCATCCGTACCAGGAATCCGAACTATCTGGGCGAGATCCTCACCTACCTCGGTTTCGCGATCATCGCCTGGAACCCGATACCGTTCGCGGTAAACGCTGCGTGGATCTTCGGTTTCTTCATTCGGAACATGATCAAGAAGGATCAGACGATGGCGCGCCATCCCGGCTTCGCCGCCTATAAGGCGCGAACCGGCCGCCTGTTTCCACGCTTGCGCCCCGCCCGAACCACACCTGTATGAGTGGATGCAGCCAGGTGCCAAACTTGGTACACCGCACGGTCACGGGGTACGAAAAGCATTGCCGCCCAACCCGAATATGCCTGAGCGCTACGGATCTGGACAAGTGGCCTCGGCGCGTTGTTTGATGCCCAGCATCATCTTGCGGACCATTGCAAAATGCAGCGGTTCACCCACTGCATAATCGATGATCGCACCTAGCGCGCGAAGTACCCCGAAGCGCCGCGGGGCCAGCATCCGCAGCCACCCCGCATCTCGATCGCGAACCAGCAAACGAGTGTGTTTCTCGTCCAACGGCGACAGCACAAAAGCCCAGGTTCCGATGACCAGTGCACGGTTGGGCTCAAGAACCGTCACGGGGCTTCCGATCTGCACCGAACCGAACGACCCGGTAGTGATGCGCTCACCGATCTCGATCTTCTGCAGTTCGGGGTGGATGCGGGTCGCGGAGTGACGCCCTTCGACGTAATGCACGGTACCGAGGAACAGGTAGCGCTCGATCCAGTCGTAGCTGTAGAAGCCTGCCCGGTGATCGCCTGTCTGCACCAGCCATGGCCATATCGCAGCTGCCGGTGCATCGATGGTCACTGCCTTCGTGTGATGACTCATGACGTCCCGGACGATCTCGTCGCCAGGCAGAGACATTCGTCGCTCTGCATCCGTGGCACCCCAATCCAACAGGGCGGGTCTGATGAGGGCGTCGTAGCCGATCAGTCCGAGGACCGGAACGGCCAGCCGCCACGTCGTCGGCCCCCTCGCATCGATCTTGACGTGGGGCATGAAGACCAACGTAGATCCGTGTGAAGATTGTTGCGACTTCCGTCCCGATGCCGGCATAACCAACAATCAGCCGGTACGATGGGACCTTTGCCCTCGACAGAAGGGGCCTTTGGCCGCCGCGTAGTGATTCAGCGGCCGAATACGCTCATCATATGCAAGCAAGGCCGGTATCGCGTTGGTTTCAAGCGGCTTTCAGGCTCATCCTGGCGCTGACCTCGCTGGCAGCGGCATGGCTGCTGGTGAGTTATGCGGTTGTGCGGATTGCGCAGCACAACAGAGGGCTGCGCCCCACACTGCTCAAGCCTTATAACAGAATCATTCGCCCGATCGCGGGCAGGCCCCGTTCGCCGTATGCACTGTTGGAACATGTCGGACGTCGTTCCGGTCGGACTTATTTCACACCCGTTGGCGCTTTTCCGTATGAAGACGGGTTCGTAATCGGGTTGTCTTATGGCGCCGACGTGGATTGGTGCCGAAACGTCATGGCGTCCGGCCATGCGGCGGTTCAATGGCGCGGACGGACATTCCGCCTCGAACGCCCCGAGATCATCCCGATGAGCCCAGCCGTGCTGCAAGCGATTCCACCGTATTTCCGTCTGCCGGCACGGGAACTGAAGCAGTTGGTTTGGCTGCATCGGTCGAGCGCCTGACCCTCACCGCTCGTCCAGCATCGCGTCGATGAGCCGGTGCAGCACCTGCCCGGTTTCCCGCCGGGCGCGTTTCGGATCGTCGGCGACGGCAATGTACATGGCCGCCTCGTCGAGCGCCCCGATCAACACGTGAGCCAAGGGTCGCACCGGTTGGCGGGTGAGCTGGCCCGCCCGGATGGCCTCGTTCAGTAGCTGTTCGGTCATGCCCAGGCTGTACCGCTGGGCGACGTCGCGGAACGCGGCCCAACCCAGCACGCTCGGCGCATCCAGCAGGACCAGCTGGCGAACCTCCGGATCGGAGGAGACTTCGAGCCACGCGTCGACCGCTGCCCGGATCGCGTCGGCGGGCGTCGTCGCTCCCGACCTGCCCACCACGGCGCCCATACGGGCCATCACATCTTGCTCCACGACTTCGACAACCTCGCGGAATAGCGCTGCCTTGTCAGCGAATTGGTGATACATCGCCCCTCGGGTGACACCCGCTGCCGTGGCGATCTCCGGCGTACCCACCTCCGCGTAGCCCCGCGCGCCCCACAGCCGGCGCGCAGCCGCGATCAGCGCGTCGCGGGTGGCCGCGGAGCGCTCCTCCTGGGTCCGTCTCTTGATTTCCATACAACCTGTCTGTAACTTACGAACAGACAGACTGTTTGTAAGTGTATTCGAAGCGGGAGTTATTCATGCCGACGATCGACATTAGTGCCGGAACGATCCATTACGAAGCATCCGGACCCGAGAACGGCAGACCCGTGGTGTTCGTGCACGGGTACATGATGGGCGGCCAGCTCTGGCGCGAGGTAGGCCGGCGACTGGCCGACCTCGGCCTGCGGTGCATCGCCCCCACCTGGCCGCTCGGAGCGCATCCGGAACCGTTGCGCCCCGGTGTCGACCGAACCGTCACGGGCGTCGCCGGCATCGTCGCCGAGGCTCTTACCACCCTCGACCTGCAAGACGTGGTCCTCGTCGGCAACGACACCGGCGGGGTGATCACCCAGCTCGTCGCCGTGCATCATCCCGAGCGACTCGGGGCGCTCGTCCTCACGAGTTGCGATGCGTTCGAGCACTTTCCACCGCCGGTCCTCAAGCCGGTGATCCTGGCGGCAAAGTCCAAGACGCTGTTTCGCGCCGCGATCCAGGCCATGCGCGCGCCGGTCGCCCGCAGGCGGGCGTTCGACGGGCTGGCGCATCGCAACATCAACGACCTGACGGCGATCTGGGTGCGGCCGGTGTTGTCCGATCCGGCGGTCGCCGAGGACCTGCGCCAGTTCACCCTTTCGCTGCGCACCGAGGTCACCACGGCCGTCGCCACCCGGCTGTCCGAGTTCGACAAGCCGACCCTCATCGCATGGTCGGCCGACGACGTCTTCTTCGAACAGGAAGATGGCAGACGACTGGCCGCGACCATCCCGAACGCGCGGCTCGAGGTGATCGAGGGAGCGCGGACGTTCTCGATGCTGGACCGGCCGGACCGGCTCGCCGAACTGCTGTCGACGATCGCGGTGCGCGCCTAACCGGCCGACCCGAGCGGCGCCGTCAGCGTGATTGGGTGCGCGATATAGCGTTACCGCCATGTCAGACGAGCCACCACCGCTGCAAGGCCGACGCATCCTGGTCACCGGCGGGGCGACCGGTATCGGCGCCGCCGCCGTCGGAGTCCTCACCGCGGCGGGCGCCGCGGTCGCCGCGACCCACCACCAAACCCCACCGCCGGACGATCTGGCGGCGACCTGGCTGCAGTGCGACGTGCGCGACGCCGACGCCGTTTCGGCGATGGTGCAACAGGCCGCCGAGCAACTGGGTGGTCTTGACGTGCTGGTGAACGCCGCCGGGCTGTGGCAGCCGGGGATACCCGGATACATCGGCGTCGACGAGATCTCGTTCCTGTTGGACACCAACGTCAAGGCGACCATCCTCACCAACCAGGCCGCGTACGCCGTCATGAAAGGGGCGGGCGGCAGCATCATCAACTTCGGGTCCTCCGAAGCCGTTATGGGCAGCCCTATCTCGGCCGTCTATGCCGCCACCAAGGGCGCCGTGCAGGCGTGGACGCGATCGGCAGCCCGCGCCTGGGCCGCCGACAAGGTCACCGTCAACGCGCTGGCGCCGGCGGTGCAGACCCCCGGGGCCGACCGGTTGCGGGAGTTCCTGGGTCCCGAAGCGGGCGCCCTCATCGACCAGCAGATGAAGATGATGATTCCGCTGGGCGGGGCGCTGGGAGACCCCGCGCGCGACGTCGGCCCGGTCCTGGTGTTCCTGGCCGGTCCCGGAGCTGCCTTCATCACCGGGCAACTGCTGGCGGTGGACGGTGGCCTCATCATGGTGGGCGGATAGGGACCGGAACGGCAAGCCGCTGACGCTACTATAAGACGGACCGTCTCGTCTCGTAGGTGCCGGCGGGCGTAGTGAAGGTGAATCCGATGACTGACGACACGATTCAAGCGCTCCTGCAGAAGCGCTTGTCGGACCCGACGATCGCCGTGAAATACCGCGATCTGCAATGGACTTGGGGTCAGTACCTGGCGCAGTCGGCGGCGCGGGCCGCCGCCCTGATCGCCGCCGCCGACCCGCAACGACCCATGCACATCGGCGTTCTGCTGGACAACACGCCCGAGATGCTTACCCAGATGGCGGCGGCCGGCCTGGGCGGCTATGTGCTCTGCGGCCTGAACACCACCCGGCGCGGTGAGGCGCTGGCCGCCGACATCCGCCGCGCACACTGCCAATTCGTGGTGACCGACGCCGAAAATCGGCCTCTGCTCAATGGTTTGGACCTCGAGGGGACACGGATTCTGGATACCTCGACACCCGAGTGGGCGGAGTTCATCGCCGATGCCGGCGAACTGGTCCCCCATCGCCACGTCACCGCGATGGACGCGTTCATGATGATCTTCACCTCGGGAACGAGCGGAAATCCCAAGGCGGTGCAGGTGTCACACCTGATGGCCATGTTCGCCGGGATGAACCTGGTCGAGCGCTTCGCGCTCACCCAGCACGACACGTGCTACGTGTCGATGCCCCTGTTTCACTCCAATGCCGTCGTCGCCGGGTGGGCGCCCGCGGTGGTCTCCGGCGCCGCGATCGTGCCGGCGAAGTTCTCGGCAACTCACTTTCTTGACGACGTGCGCCGGTACGGCGCCACCTACATGAATTACGTCGGCAAGCCGCTCGCCTACATCCTGGCCACCGCCGAACGTGACGATGACGCCGACAACCCCCTGCGGGTTGCGTTCGGCAACGAGGGCAGCGACAAGGACATCGAGGAGTTCGCGCGCCGGTTCGGCGTCCAGGTGGAAGACGGCTTCGGCTCTACCGAGAATGCCATCATCGTGGTACGCGAACCCGGCACACCGAAGGGCTCGATCGGGAAAGGGTTCGAAGGGGTCGCGATATACAACGGCGACACCGTGACCGAGTGCGCGGTCGCGCGCTTCGACGCCGCCGGAGCCCTCATCAATGCCGACGAAGCGGTGGGCGAGTTGGTGAACACCATGGGTTCGGGTTTCTTCACCGGCTACTACAACGACGCCGAGGCGAACGCAGAACGCATGCGCCACGGCATGTACTGGTCCGGAGACCTGGCGTATCGAGACGCCGACGGCTGGATCTACCTGGCCGGGCGCACCGCCGACTGGATGCGGGTGGACGGCGAGAACCTGGCCGCGGCGCCGATCGAGCGAATTCTACTGCGCCACAGTGCAATCAACCGCGTCGCGGTGTACGCCGTCCCGGACGAACGCGTCGGCGACCAGGTGATGGCGGCCATCGTTCTCAACGAAGCCCACACCCTCGACCCGCACGCATTCGAAGCCTTCCTCGACGCGCAACCCGACCTGTCGCCCAAGGCGCGTCCGCGCTATGTCCGCATCGCCACCGACCTGCCCAGCACCGCCACCCACAAGGTGCTCAAACGCCAACTGATCGCCGAGGGAACAGTGCCGCGCGAGGGGGAGGTGCTGTGGGAGCGCGAACCGCGCGGCACTGCCTACCGCGACAGCGCGACTAGCCGCGGGGCACCCGGCGGCGGATCTGCCCCTTCGACCGTCGCACCCGTTTGACGGGATCTCGCATTGTGCCCGTGGCGATCTCGTCGCGGAGTTGCGAAATGTTCGAGATCTCCGCGTACAGTCCGCGGATGGCGTAGTCGAGGACGGCAAGGGAGAAACGCTGTTCGGGATCGGCGATGATGCCGAGGTCGCGGGACCGCTGCCGCGACCACAGCGCCTCGTCCAGCCGAGCCCGGGTTGCCTCGAGATGCCGCTCCAGCCCGTCGATCACGTGCTCTGGGTCCTCGCCCCGCGCCAGCCAGATCTTCAGGATCACCGGGTGCTTGATGACGACACGGTCCTGAACCGGGAAGTGCTGAACCCACCGACGCAGGGCGTCGAGCCCGGCATCGGTGGTCTCGTACAAAGTGATGGCACGTTTTCCCGAGCGGGCGCCGATCTCGTTCACCATCGACCGCGCCAGCAACCGGATCAGCTCTCGCCGAACGTGACTGACCGACGGCGACCAATAAAAGTGACCGACCGACAATTCGGCGCGCGTCTTGATCTCGCCGGCGGTGAGCTGCTCGTCGTTGGCCGCCAGCACGCCCAGGACGAGATAGGCGGTGACCGGCAGCCCGTCACTGGTGCGCGCGGGGCTCATGGTAACCCGGTGAAGTACGGCAGCGTCACATCGTCGCCAATGGGGTGAAACTGCACCCGCACGCGCATGCCGACGGCCAGGGCGTCGGGCGCCACACCGACGATGTTGGTCAGCATCTGATACCCCTCGTCCAGCGTGACGATGGCCGGAGCATAGGGTGGTTCGAACTCCGCGGTGACCGGTCGATGGACCACCGTCCAGCTGTAGACCTCCCCGAGGCCGCTGCCGGGGGTCCAGCGCAGCCGTGGCGAAAGGCATTGGCGGCAATGCTCGGTCGGCGGAAAGTTCGCCAGGCCGCAGGCCTCGCAATGCTGATATCGCAACTCCCCGGACCGGCACCCTTCCCAGAACGCAACGCTCAGCGAACTCCTGGCGTGAGGCACCGGTCCCTGTTGTGGCCGCAAGGTGTTCACAGTGGTTCGTCTCCCAGAATCAGCACCGTCGTGAACAAGGCTCCCGCTCCCCCGTTGCTGCACAACGCGACATGTGTGTCGGGCACCTGCAGATCGCCCGCCTGACCGCGCAACTGCTGGACGGCCCGAATGGCCCGCTGCATCATCTGGGGATTGGAGCCCGCGTGGCTGAACGACATGGTCCCGCCGTCGGTGGTGATCGGATGGCTGCCGTCGATGGCGATGTGGCCGTCCGCGACGAACGGCCCGCCCTCTCCCTCGCAACAGAACCCGAATGCCTCTAGCTGACGGATGATTTCGAACGAGAACGGGTCGTAGAGCTCCAGCACGTCGACGTCGTCACGCCGCAGTCCGGCATGCGCGAACGCGCATTCGGCCGCGCGCCGGCCGACCACGCCGTTAACATGATCGCCGCGTCGCCCGGCGAGGTCCCACGCGGGAGGATGTTGATAGGACGGGCCGTGAAAGTCGGCGCCGCTGCCCAATAGGTAGATCGGTCGGCTTGCGACATCAACTTTTTCCACGTTGGCCACGACCAGCGCGCACCCGCCTTCGGAGGTGGTGGCGCAGTCGAGCAGATGAAACGGGTCCGCGATGGGGCGGGACGCGGTGATGTCGTCCGGCGTGAACGGTCCCCGTTGGTAATACACCGCTTCGGGGTTTCGCGACCCGTTGTTGCGGATCGTCGCCGCCACGATCGAAAGTTGTTCGCGCGTAGTGCCATAGACGTGCATGTGGCGCCGGGCGATCAAAGCGAACTCGGCGGTGGTGAACATGCCCCACGGCGCGACGAATTCGTTCTCGGGCCGGGTCCACGGCGCGGTGGCCTCGTGGTCGCGGTATTCGCCGGCCTGCGCGGCTACCAGCACCACCACGTCGGCCATGCCGTGCTCGATGGCGGTGGCCGCCTCGGTGATCATGCCGACCCCGAAGCCCATCCCCTGCCACGCCGGCCCGAGGCGCAGGTCGTAGATCAGCGCTGCGGACAGTGGCCCGGCGCCGATTCCGTCTACGTCGTCGAGGCTCAGACCGGCGTCGGCGAGCGCGCCCCGGATGGCCTGCAGGGCCAGGCCGCGCGACATTTCGCCGTCCAGCCGACGCCCTTGCCGGGTGTTGTGCACCCCGACGATCGCCGCGGTGCGCTTATCCGCCGTCATACATTGCCCACCTTCAGTTTTCGTCCGCGACGACGCCCAGGTAGCTACCCAACACGTCGTATTGCCGGCCGTCGCGCGTTATGGTGCCGACGACCTTGGTCCGTGCGTCGGGGTGATCGGTTCCGGCTTCGACCACGTCGATCCTCACGTCCACGGGGCGCGCGGTATGCGGGTCGGTGATCTCGACGATCATCGCCACGGCGCACTCGGTCCCGTCCCACTCGACGCCCGTTATCCTGTGCCTGGCGGTCAGCTCCAGCACCACGGAGTCCCGGCGGAGCAAGAAGCGTACCGGTGCGCACAGTTCGCCGGCGCGCGGCGGCACGCACAGGGTGACCGCCACGTCACAACCCCGCCGGCCGCACGCTGGTGGCCCCCGACTCGCGCAACTCCACCAAATCCGTTTCGTTGTAACCCAGGACGCCGGTTAACACCTCGCCGGTGTGCTGGCCGTACAGCGGCGGCACCCGCCGAATCCAGTGTCGCGGCTTGCCGACGAACACGAACGGCATCCCGGTGCACAGAAACGATCCGGCGACGGGGTGATCGACGTTCTCCCAGAACCCGCGGGCGAGCAATTGCGGGTCGCGCAGCAGCGCCGCGGCCGGCATAACCGGCGCCGCGGCCACGCCGCCGGCGCGCAGCTTGTCGACCGCTTCGGCCACAGAATGCTGCGCGGTCCAGCCCGAGATCAGCTTGTCGACTTCGTCGGCCCGCTCGCGCCACTGGGCTTCGGCTAGCGCGGGAAGACCGATCAGCCCCGCCAATGACAAACGAGCGGCGTCGTCCAGGGCGGCGAGGGCGACCCAGTTGTCGTCACCCCGGCAGGAGTAGACGCCTTGTGGCGTTGCCCCCGGGCCCCGGTTCCCGGCTCGGCGCATTTCGATCCCGTTGCGGGAGTACTCCAGCACCATCTCGGCGGCCACGTTCAGGGCCGACTCCACCATGGCCGATTCGACGTGCATTCCCCCGCCATCCCGGTCGCGGATCACCAGCGCCGCAACGGCGGCGAAGGCGGCGTGCAGCCCGGCTATCGGGTCGCACACGCCGCGCGGGATCACCGGTGGGCCGTCGGCGTGTCCGGTCATCCAGGCCATTCCCGTCGCCTGCTCCATCGTCTGAGCGAAGCCCACCCGGTCGCGCCACGGGCCGTCGAGGCCGAAGGCCGGCATCCGGACCATGATGGCGCGGGGGTTGGCGGCGCGCACGGTATCCCATTCCAGGCGGAAGTTCTCCATCACCCGCGGCGAGAAATTCTCGATGACAAGATCGCTTGCGGCGATGAGTTTCAAGGCGATGGACCGTCCGGCGTCGGTGCTGAGCTCCGCGCTGATGCCGCGCTTGTTGTTGTTGCTGCACAGGAAGACCGGACCCCATTCCCACCACTGGTCCCAGGTGGGTGGGCGTCCCCCGGAGAACCTCAATCCGTCGGGGCGGCGCACGCCCTCGACTTTGATGACGTCGGCGCCGAGCGCGCCGAGCAGTTGGGTAGCGACCGGCCCCGCCCAGAAAGCGGTGAAGTCAGCGATCCGTATGTCGGACAACGGAAGCGCGTCCGCGTCGGCACTGTCAGGCTCAGCGGGCCATTGAGAGCGAAGTGAGCGGAGTGAGCGGAGTGAGCGGAGTGGCCATTCGACGCATCCGTTGTCGGCACCGAGTTGCGGCGGTCGCCCGGGCGGCCTGGTCACCATGGCGTCGCTGCGGTAGGGCACGCGCGGTTGCAGCGCTCCGGACTCGGATTCGACGAACACACCCCGTTGCACGAAGTGGTCGACCTCCCGCAGGGTGGCAGGGGTCCCGATGGGGGCCAAGGGAATTCGGAAGGCAACCGCGAGGTCGACGATCTCCTGCGTGGTCCGGTTCTGGGTCCACTGCGTGACCATGCCGAGGAACTCATCGCGGCGAGCGACCCGCCCATCGAACGACGCCAACTCGGCGTCGTCGACCAAATCGGCTCGGTCGATCATCACCAGAAAGTCTTGGAACTGCTGCGCGGTGATGGTGCAGAAGCCGACCATGCCGTCGGCCGTGGAAACGATCGACGGAAGCTCCAGGCTACGTTGGTGGATAAGCGAATCCGGCCCCAGCACGCTTGCCGACATGGCCGACAGGCCGCCCATCGCGATCGCCATCGCCTCGTACGTCGAGACGTCGATCACCTCGCCATGTCCGCTCCGGAACGCATGCCGCGTGGCGGCGGCGGCGACCGCCGCGGCGAACGTGCCCGCCAGCCACTCGCCGAGGCGGCCTCCGGCCTGCACGGGTTCGTCCCCCGGCCAGCCCCGGCCGGCGATCGAGCCGGACAGCGCCTGCAGGATGAATTCGTTCGCGACGACGTGCTCGTCGACGTAGGGACCCGTGGTGCCGAAGGGCGTTACGGACACGACAACCGCCGCGCGGCCGGTGTGGGCCGTGATGTCGTCGAGGGTCCGACCGTCGGTCAGGTCGGTGAGCACGACATCCGCTCCGGAAAGCAGCGCCGCGATCTCTGCGCCGTCGCGATCCACCACCGACCTCTTGCCCGCGGCCAGGTAGCCGAACAGCGCGCCCGGCGGGCCGCCGACCGACCACGCCCGCATCGAATCACCGGGTGGGGCCTCGACTTTGACAACCTCGGCGCCCGCATCGGCGAACATCTTGCCGCAGTACGACACCGCGATGCCGTTGGACAACTCCAGCACACGCCAGTCCGTGAAGGGCGCCCGGGCTGTCACCGGCCCAGGGTGGTGGCGCGCAGCCGGGCGGATCGCCCGGAAATATCGGAAGCCTCCGCGGTCGCCGTCTCGGGGGCTTGTCCAGCTCCCTGCGCCTGCAGGGCGAATTGCGTCATCCGAGTCCACGCGTCGCGGTCGCGCTGGCCGGCCCGGTGACCGACATGCGTGACGACGTCGACGTCGGTGGCCTGGCTGCGGAGGTAACCCGCACGCGCCTGCTCTTTCGGGATATACCGGAACGGGTCGAACGAGTAGGCGGCCATGGCGTTTTCGTGGGTGATCTTGTTGATGACCGAGTCGGCGAGATGACCCATCGTCTCCATGATGTCCTCGGGCGCGAACGGCCAATTGCTGTCGGAATGCGGGAAGTCGGATTCCCAGCACAGCATGTCCTCGTTGAACCAGTCCATGTTGTGCACGCCGACCTTGTCGCTGATGAAGCAGGTGTAGAAGTGCCGCTTGAACACGTCGGTCGGGCCGCTATAGCCCGGCGGGAACGTCGCCAGGGTCCAGCCGGAGTGACGCTTGTAGACGTGCTCTGCGCGCCACAGGAAGTAGGGCATCCACCCGACATCGCCCTCGGTAAGCGAGAACTTGATGTCTGGGAAGTCGGCGTAGAACTGCGCCCAGATGAGCTCGGTGAAGGTGAACATGCTCATCATCGACGACGCCGTCATCATGACGCTGGGCGGGGCGTCCGTCGAGACCATCGGGGATCGCGAGGCGGAGCCTACATGGGTGCAGAGCACCGTCTTGTTTTCGCAGACGGCCTCGAACAGCGGGTACCAGTATCTGGTGTGGATGCTGGGCATCTGCAACGCCTCGGGATTCTCCGAGAACGTCACGGCGTGGCAACCCTTGTCGGCGAGCCGTTTGACCTCCCTGGCGGCTTCGGTCACGTCGAACAGCGGCAGGATGCCGCAGGGGATGAACCGCCCCGGATACGCCGCGCACCACTCGTCGACGTGCCAGTCGTTGTAGGCCTTGATCATGACCAGGTTGACCTCGCGGTCGGGACCCTGGTTGAGCACCTGCCCCGAAAACCCGGTGAAGTTAGGAAAGTTCAGGCCCGCCAGCTGGCCGCCGGCATTCATGTCGCGGATCCGCTCGTCGACGTTGAAGCAGCCCGGCCGCATCTCGTCGTAGCGTGAGGCGTCGACGTTGTACATCTCGCGGGGTTTGCCCGCGACGGCGTTGAGTCCCATGTTCCGTCCGCGGACGTCGCCGTAGTACCACTGCTGGATGCCGTCGGGTTCGATGACGACCCTCGGGGCGAGGTGCTTGTACTTGGCGGGAACGTGCGCGTCGAACATGTCGGCCGGCTCGGCGATGTGGTCGTCCACGCTGATCAGGATCAGATCGTCCTTGTTCAATGCCGACCTCCTCAAGTGACTAGTAGACAATGATCGCTATCGCAGTGTCAACGATGCGGGCGCGCGTTGACCGCGGTTAGCCGTTGCCACGCAATCTATGTGCCCGCAAACCGGGTGCTGCCCTACCGCTTCCGCTAGTGACTATTAGACTGTGAACCTGGCGCCGCCAGGAACACCGGGCATTTCCGCAGATTGCGCCATCGCGCGCTGCCGGTTGTCGTCGCGTGCCACCATGAGGCATGACCGGGCCGGAAAGGTGACGCGGAGTTGGGCACGAACAAGGTTGCGCGACCCACCACTGCCGACGTGGCCCGCCTGGCCAGCGTGTCCACCGCGACGGTCAGTTACGTGCTGAACAACGCGGAGGGCCGCCGGATCTCCCCGGAAACCCGGGAGGCGGTCTATCGGGCCGCGAAACTACTCGGTTATCGGCCTAACCTGGCCGCGCGCAACCTCGCCCGCGGCAAAAGCGGTGTGGTGCTCTACGTCATACCGCATGTGGCGGTCGGCGAGATGCCGATGCAAGCCGGCAGCCGGATGACCACGGCGCTGGCGCGCGAGGGCTTGCTCCAGGTGCAGATCTTCGAGACCGAAGACGATCAGCACATCGTCGACGCGATCGAGAACCTAGACCCCGTCGCAGTGAGCAGCCTGTTCCCGCTGAGCGGGGCGCCCCTTCAGGCGGTGAAGGCCGCGGGCATACCAAACATCGAGATCGGGACGCTGACCGCGCTCGGCAACCCACATCTGTCCGTCGGCGAGATGCGGGTCGACCACCTCATCTCACGAGGTCATCGACGGATCGCGTTCGCCTACACGGGAATTGCGAGATGGCGTCCCCTGGGCGACTACTGGCTCGAGGGCGTTTCGCGTGCCGCGCGACTGCGTGACCTGCCGCCCGTCCGCGT
Source organism: uncultured Actinomycetota bacterium (assembly GCA_963785625.1). GTDB lineage: Bacteria > Actinomycetota > Actinomycetes > Mycobacteriales > Mycobacteriaceae > Mycobacterium. The sequence goes on from CAWAWC010000010.1 coordinate 353,258, forward strand.
CGGCCAGGTCACCCCGGAAAACGCCCACGATGTCGTGAGCGGTTGGGTTAGCGAGGGCGTGACCGCCGTATGCGCACAGAGCGACGAGATAGCCTGCCTCGTCCTCTACGGCATTCATCAGGCTGGGTTGCAGTGTCCACGCGACCTCGCCGTGATCGGCGTCGATGCGAGTCCCATGGGCGTGGTCAGCGCACCGCCGTTGACCACGGTGCAATTCGATCCCTGCGCGGTCGCCGACGCTGCCACAGCGGCCGTCTTCGAGCAGTTGGGGTACCCCGCCCCGCCGTCTCCCGAACTGACCGATATCGCACAACTCATCGTGCGCGACTCGACCTGATCACCGCATCGGTTACGCGGTTGGTCCGACGGTTGGTCGCGGTTGTATCGTGCTGGACATCGGCAGGTTAAGCGCATAACCCGCGTGACGACGCGCAATGAGGCGAGGAGGGACATCGATGTCCGTGCAGGCTGTGCTGGACGGGGTCCGTAAACGACCGGGAACGGGTGGCGTCATTCCGATCATCGATCCCGCCACCGAGGAGCAGGTCGGCGAGTTCACCGACTGTGGCCCCGAAGCCGTCAACGACGCGGTCGCGCGCGCGAAGGCCTCCGCCGAATCCGGCGTGTGGTCCGGCCTGCCCGACTATGAAAGAGCCAAGGTGTTGTGGCGGGTCGCCGATCTGATCGACGAGAATGCGGGAATCCTCGCCGAGCTCGAATCCCTCGACGCCGGCATTCCGCCCGCTCAAGCGCAGATCATCACGAAAGTCGGCTCCGAATGGTTCCGTTACTACGCCGGCTGGTGCACCAAGATCGATGGCATTGCGCGTGACGTCAATACGGGCGGTCTGACCGGCGTCGACTCGCATATGCACGCCTACACCCTTCGAGAGCCCTACGGCGTTGTGGGACTGATCTTCCCGTGGAACGGGCCGATCTTCAACTTCTGCGCCAAGCTCGCGCCGTCGCTCGCGGCGGGTTGCAGCAGTGTGGTCAAGCCCGCCGAGGAGACGCCGCTGTCGGCGCTGGTCCTGGACCGGATCCTCGCCGAGGCCGGCGTGCCAGAGGGTGTCGTCAACTTGCTGCTCGGCTACGGTCACACCGCCGGCGCGGCAATCACGGCACACCCCGACGTCGAGAAGGTTGCCTTCACCGGGTCGACCGAGGTCGGCAGGGAAATCGTGCACGCCTCGGCACGCAGCAACCTCAACAAGGTCACGCTGGAGCTCGGCGGCAAATCGCCGGTGCTGATCTACGACGACGCCGACCTGGACCTGGCCATCCCGATGGCGTCGTTCGGCACCTTCATCCACTCCGGCCAGGCCTGCGTGTGCGGATCGCGGATCTTCGCCCAGCGCGGCGTCTACGAGCAGGTGGTGGAGGGAATCGCCAACATGGCCAACCTCATGCAACTCGGCGGTCCCAAGGACGAGGGCGCCATGGTCGGTCCGCTGATCAGCCAAAAGCAGCTCGCCCGCGTGCTGGGCTACCTTGACCAGGGCAAGTCCGACGGCGTCGACATCGTCACCGGCGGGCAACGGCTGGACCGCAAGGGATACTTCGTTCACCCCACCGTGGTCACCAACGTCGACCCCGACACGAGCAGGCTCTTCCAGGAAGAGATCTTCGGCCCCGTAGTGACAATCCTGCCCTTCGACGACGACGACGAGGCGGTCGCGCTGGCCAACAACAGCACCTACGGGCTGGCCGCGACCGCCTGGACCAAAGACCTGGGCCGAGCGCACCGGATAGCCAAGCGGCTCAAGGCCGGAACCGTGGGCTTGAATTGTCAGATGCAGTTCGACCACTCGATGCCCTTTGGCGGGTACAAGCAGTCCGGTTGGGGGTACGAGTCCGGCAAGGCGGGCATCGAGACTTACCTGCAGACGAAAATCGTTTGGGCACAGATGTAGTCGTCAGGCGGGCGGGCTGCGTATCGCAGCATCGCGACGCCGTGTTCCGGGTAGTCGCAGAACACCGGCCGCACCCGCATCCCGACCGGTAGATCGGCGGGATCGACATTGGCCATCTCGGTGGAAAACCCTGGCCCTTCATCCCATTCGACGATGGCCAGCAGCCGCGGCACCGCGTCGGCGAGGTTCGGGCCGAGGGGTCTGCAGGCCACGGTGTAGGAATGCAACGTTCCCATGCCGGAGGTCTCTCGCCATTCCGGGTCGTCGGCCAGGTGCGCCGCGCGCACCCGCGACTGGGTGGGGTGGGTGCGCAAACTCGCGGCAACTCTAACGACGGGGCGCGGCTCGGCCATACCGCACATCTTGACCGTCGCGGGCATGGAGCACGAGGACCCTCCGTCAAGTTGCGTGCCGGATTTAGTGAGCCGCTACACGACAGCGTCAGGACTCGAATTCTTGCCGACGGTATCGATGAGACCACCGCCGAGTCAGCCGCGGACGCCATTGTCGGCGGCGTGGTGTATCCGATACTCTCTGGCGCGCAACACTACTCACGCCGGCAAGCCAAACTGACCACCCGAATCATCGTTGATTCCCTCACCCGCGGCCACTGACCAAGACCGCAGCGGACGGAACAACGCGTTCTTCTTGTAATGGTGCCCTCCCATTCGCCGCATGATGTTGTCGAGCACGGTGACCGCGTCGTTGAGGTAAGGGCCCTTGTTCAGCATCACGCACTCGGCCCGCTCGCTCATCGCCGCATCGCTGATCTCGGCGCGGGACGGAAGCCCGGTCTTGGCGAGCTGCTCGAGCACCTGCGTCGCCCAGATCACCGGCAGGTGCGCTGCCTCACACAGCCACAGAATCTCCTCCTGCAACTCGGCCATCCGCTCATAACCGCACTCGACCGCCAGATCGCCGCGAGCGATCATCACCCCGACCCGGGGCCGGCGCATCGCGGTAAGCAGCAGTTGCGGCAGGTGTTCGAAGCCCTGCCGGGTTTCGATCTTGAGCACGATGCCTAAGTTGTGACCACCTAGCCGGTCGAGCTCGTCGAGCAGCCGCTCGACATCAGATGGGTTGCGCACAAAGGACATCTCGACCAGATCGGCCAGTTCGATCACGGCTGACAAGTCAGCGATGTCGCGGTCGGTGAGCGCCGATATCGGCAAGTCGGTGTCGGGCATATTGATGCCCTTGCCGGCCTTCAGGCGGGCGTGCCCCTGCTCCGGGTGGTCGATGCGCACGGTGAGGAGATCGCGGTCGACCGACACCACCCGACTACCGATCTTGCCGTCGTCGAAGTGGACCGCATCACCGACATGGGCATGGTCGAACGCCTCGTGCAGCGTGCAACCGATGCGCGGAGTAGCTCCACTACCGTCGACCGGGGCCGGTGAACAGTCGCGCGTCAGCTGCAGAAGGTCGCCAAAGTGCAGCACCAAACTCTGCTCCGTCTCGGGCAGCTTGCCAACTTCGGCCGACTCCCCACTGTCTCCGGCATGCAGCACCGTTCCGGTTTGCAAGTAGGTTGTTTTTCGCGCGGTCACCACGAATCCGCCCGCGGTATCAGCAACAGCCTCCAGAACGAGTTCACGCTTGGACCGGCGTGCGTCCTGCAGCACCAGTACATCGCCGGCATCGCGGCTGGTCAGCCACTGCCGCGGCACCGAAACCCGTGTCATGCCGGGTGCCGGCGGGTCGGTCGGTTCCTCAGTCGACGTCAGCCACGCCCGCGCCGGGGCGACCACGTGACCGAGAGCGTCTCTTTGCGGACGTAGTTTGATGACGCGCGGTCCCGGCTCCAAGGGCCCCGTTCGCAGCTTCGGCCCTCCCAGATCCATCGCCACCCGACATGTTGTGCCTGCACTGGCGGCCATCGCCCGGACATGGTGCGCCATCGCGCGCCACGCCTCTACATCGTCGTGGGCGCAATTGATCCGGGCAATGTTCATGCCTCGCTGCACCAATCCCCGAACCAAGTCGGGGTCGGTCGCGGCCTCCGATGGCAGCGTGACCATGATGCGGGCCATGCGATGCGCGGGGCGGGGCCCCAGCAGCTCCACCGTGTGTTGTCGCAAGATTTTTGGTCCGTGCTCAATGGGCACCGCCGACGGTGGCGGCGGCTGCCACGTTCCACCCATCATGGCGGCCATCGCCGAGCGAACCGCCACAAGCGTGGCCTGGACATGTGCTTCGCTGCGGCCCAGCGAGGAAAGTCCGAACATCGCAAGTCCCGCTTGCAGTTTACGCAAATCGAATTGGCGAATCGCCCAATAGTGCACAAGGTTTCGCGCGCTTGACCGATGCTCGGGCGCAACGGCGGATATCCAGCCCGCCCATGAAGACTCCGCGTCCGACAAGCTGGTCAATAAGCCGTCGACCTGCTCGAGCAAACCGACCAGTCGCCGGGTGGTGTCGGCCTCAACTGGCGCCGGTGTGCCATGCGGGGCGCTGCTCAACTGGCTGGCTAGGCGCTCACTGGGCACGACAACTCCTGTTTTGTGGTTTCGCGGCCACATACTGTTAACGTCCGTGTAATGAAACCTCGACGTGAATCGTCAAGGCAGGCATCAAATTACCGCTGACCACTGCGCCGCGGCAGAGGCATTGGTCCCAAATCGGCGATGGCGTCAGCCGATGTTTGCGACGGCTTTCAGCAACGCGTCTACGAGCCCGCCGAATCGAGCCTTGGGGATCACCCGATAGTGATCGCGGCCAGACCCTGACGCACCCGGTCGGGTAGTGATCCGCCGTGGCTAAGCCAGTCGTCCAGGGCGATGCGTACCGTGGCCATTGCCAACGCACCGATCAGGCGCGGCCTGGGGTCCTGGGGAGCCAACTGGGGTATCCGCGGTGCGATCAGCTCGGCGATCGCCGATTCGTACCGCACGTAGATGTGCAGCGTCCACGCATCCAATGTTTCGGAAGAACTTGTTAGCGTGGCTAATTCACGGACCTGGTCCTCGAGCTCGGCGAATCCGCGAGCGAGTTCATGAAAAGCGCCGACGACCGCCTCGGTGGCAGTCAGGTGCACAGGTTGGACGGCCAGGGCGGTGGTGATGCGGTTCAGCCAATGGGCGTTCATGCCCTCGGCGACGGCGTCTTCCTTGGAGCTGAAGTAGCGGAAGAAGGTTGCCCGGCCGATGTCGGCCCTGTCGGCGATGCGGTCCACCGTCGCCCCCGCCAAACCGCGACTGGCTACCAGCTGGGCGGCGGCGGCGGCAATACGCTGACGCATCGCCGTTCGCTTCCGTTCGGCCAGCGACGTCGTGGCAGACATTGGTCCCACCCTATTCATGTGAATCGACACCTAACTGTTAAGACATAGTCTTAGCATGAGACGATGTCTCAAAGCCCGCCCGGCCTGTCCGATCAAACCGCCCCGAAGGCGCGTGCCGCGTGGCGGTTCTTCCAGCAGATGCTCGCCGACGTCACGAAGGTCGTGACGGAGGATGCCGAATCGGAGCGCGAACTCCTCGAAGGGCTGCGGGCCATCGCCCGGGTGTCGTCGTTGTGTTCACAACTGTCGGTCGAGGCCGACCCCGACCATCCGTCGTTCTTCGATATGTGTTCGGACACCAGGATGATCGGCGGGCCGAATCCCGATGGGAATTACTACCTGGCCATGATCCGCGGCGACCGGAGCTACCGGATCACCGGCACCCGCGGCACCACTGCATACCTCGGCTTTCAGATCCTCGCCGGCACCGGCCTGACTCCGCGCAGGATGGCCAATTACCTCAGCGACGTCCATTTGGCGTTGCGTGCCGGCGAGTTCGAGCTGGTGCTCTCGGCCGACGAGCCCGACGATCTCGCCGGTGCGCAGTGGGTGAAGATCCCCGAGGACGCGTCGTCGGTCGTCGTTCGGGAGTACATCGGCGATCCTATCTCCGAAGTGCGGGCCACCCTGCACGTCGAAGCCCTCGACCCCGAACCGGTGGCGCCGCTGACCGACGAAGAACTCGCCGACCAGTTCACCTCCATGGCATGGACGCTGATGAAACTCGTTACGCTGCACCGCACCATCAAGCCCGAGCTCCTCGACCGACCCAACACCCTGATGACCGCGGAGGCCGCCGATCTGGGGGCCGCCGACACCACCCCGGACAACCTGTACATGATGGGAACGTTCCGGCTCGATCCCGGCCAGGCGCTTTTCCTCGACATCCAACCGCCCGACACCCGGTACTGGAACGTCACGCTGGAAAGCGTCTGGCACGAGTGCCTCGAGCCCCGCCGCCGGCACAGCTCGGTGACCAACCGCGGGGTGCAGCCCGACGCAGACGGGCGGGTTCGCATCGCGATCTCCGCACAGGACTTCGGATTCGGCCATTGGCTCGACACCGGTGGCCGACATCGCGGATTCGTGGTCGTGCGCTGGCTGGACAACCCCAGCCCGCCCGACGTAGCGGTGTCAGTGCGCAAACGTCAGGAGCGCGCGTGACGCTGCAGGACCGATTCAATCCGGAACGGCTCATCGCCACCGCCTGCGAGGAAGCGGGAAGCGAGGACTTCGGCGATGACGGCTGGCAGCCCGGGCTGCACCGTCTCGCCGATGGTTTGATCAACGAGGCGCGGCTATCGGACATCGGTGTCGAGATCGCTCACCTCGACATCATGCGGGCCCTGAAGAACCGGCTCGGCGTGATCGCCTGGCGCAAAGAACATCCCGAGGTCGCCACTGAGGCAATCACGGCCCCGATATTCATCGTCGGCCAACCGCGTACCGGAACGACGATCCTCTACGACTTGCTCACCCAGGATCCAGAGCTGCGCTCACCATTGACCTGGGAAGTCGACGCGCCCTGCCCGGTGCCGCGGACAGAGACCTACCACGACGATCCACGCATCGCGCAGACGCAGGCCAGCATCGAACTCTCCGAGCAGATCATGCCCGGTTTCCTGGCGTTTCACCCGATGGGCGCCTTGGTCGGCCAAGAGTGCGTCCGCATCACGGCGGGCGAGTTCACCAGCATGATCTATTCGACGCAGTACCGCTTGCCGAGTTACTATCGCTGGCTGCTCTACGAGGCGGACCACGCCGGAGCGTATCGCTTCCATCGAATCTTCCTGCAGCATCTGCAGTCTGGCGTTCCCGGTCAGTGGCTACTCAAGTCTCCGGCGCACCTGTGGCAGCTGGATGCGCTGCTGGCCGAATACCCCGATGCGTTGATCGTACAGACCCACCGCGATCCGCTCAACGTCATCTCGTCCGTCGCGGCGCTGATCCACCACTTACGCCAGATGGCCAGCGCCGAATCCAGCGTCGCCGGGTGCGCGGCCCAGAGTTACGAGGAGATCATCGTTGGCCTGGACCGCGAGATGACGCTGCGCGACAACGGAGCCCTGCCCGCCGGCCGCGTGATCGACGTGCAGTACCGCGACTTCATGAACGACCCGTGGACCACGATCAAGGACATCTACCAGAGGCTGGGCCGCCAGCTGCGGCCCGACGCCGCGCAGAAGATGCGTGACTTCCTGGCCGCTCACCCCGGCGACGGCGGACGAGGTCGCTACACCTGGTCGGACACGGGGCTGGACGCCGGCGAGGTGCGCGAGCGGGTGCGCGCCTACCAGGACCGTTACGCGGTACCGACCGAGCAGCTGCGCTGATCTCCTGCCGCGAGCGTGAAGCCGGTTTCACGTTCGACCGTGCAGCCAGTTTCCCGTTCGCGGGGTGGAGTCATCTCGAATTCCGCTTGCGGAGAGCCGTATTGGTTGCTGGCCGACCCGAAGAACATGACGTCCACTGAGCGCCTGGGCTTCTTCAAGATCACTAGCGTTGGCCGCACAGACTGATATCCTCCGTACAAGACGGACCGTCTCGTCTTGTGGGAGACTTACGGGGCGGGCTGGGAGATGTCGAGCGCACTCGACGCCGCCGGCGAGTGGGCCAGGACCCCGAGGCCCTGACGATTAAGGATCACCAGATGCCGACCGATCTCACCCAGGTCAACCCGCGGGCGAGCTCTCCACGGCGCCGCAGCGAGAAGTCGCGCACAGCGATCGTGACCGCCACCCGCGAATTGCTGCTCGAGCGCGGATTTGATGGTCTGACCATCGAGGCCGTCGCCGCTCGGGCCGGTGTGGGGAAGCAAACCATTTATCGCTGGTGGCCCAGCCGCCCCGCCCTCGTCGCCGACGTCATGCTCGAAGACGCCGATAAAATCCTCGCGTCGGTGAACCACACCGATGATCTGGCCGCCGACCTCGTGCACTGGGTGGGCAAGCTGGTCACCAGCCTCACGACCGCCCGCGGCTCCGCCATGCTGCGGATCTTGACCGTCGCCTGCATGGAGCAGGAGGACACTGCTGTCAGGCTGCGCGCCGGATTCAGCGCGCCGCTGCACGACAGCGTGCGGGCCCGTCTGCTCGCCGAAGGCATCGACGAGACCGCCGCGGACTCGGCGGCAGATGCCGTCGTCGGCGGGGTGGTGTATCCGATTCTTTCCGGGGCACAACGGTATTCACGCCGCCGAGCCGAACTGACGACCCGCATCGTCGTCGACACCCTCACCCGTGGGCGCTGACTGAGACGCTATTTAGACCCACTCCTGAAAAGTTGTTGCGGGCAGTAGTATTTCGCCGGAACCACGGCGAACTGCGACGCACTGCGTCGTCATGGCCGGGAGCGTCGCCATACGCGGGCGTGGCCAGTCCGATTGCGGGCGCAGACGCTGACCGCCGCGACGAGCAATCTTATATCCAAATCCCCCCAATCACGCCCGGCAAAGCCACCTTTCGCTTGCCGACGTTCGACGCGTCGACTACACGGAACATCGCCCCATCGGGCGTCAAGGCAGACGTATACCCAGCCTCCGAGCGACCAAAGTGCGATTACAGCAAAGCGACAGGAAATCGTCAGCGATCGCGCGATCGTCCCTGGGTTGCGATAGTTGAGACCTATCACGCAGCAATGCCAGCCGATCTCACCCTGGTGAACCCGCGGGGCGAGTAAGGCGACGGAGTCGGCTATACCCGCCGTAGCCCGTCGATCTGTCCGCCAAATGACGCCAATGGCTCCCACCCGTGGGTGGTCGACGCGCGCGAACTGTACGAGAGGGTAGGAGTTGCTCATGCACAAATGCCGTCATGCCTAGGCAGCATCACCACGATGAGTCACGGTGACTCCGGGGCCGATCAGCGGTTCCAACTTCGCTCGCCGAACTCGCGATTTGCTAGTCAGCCATCTTCATCGGCGCGTAGTTTGCAAAGCTGTGGTTATCTTCGGATCATCGAGTTCCTCGGTGTCGCATTTCGGTCGGCATTCGTCGGTATCGCGACGTCATGTCCAATCGGAGCATGCAAATTCGAGCCGCTGTATGAGAAGGGCTCGGCCATGCACCAGGATCTGACCGTTCCGACCGAAAAGCCCCGCAATGGCCTGGCCGGTCTCAAACACTGGCGCTACGACCTACGCTCGGGTTTCACGGTGGCGATGATCTCGCTGCCATTCTCCATGGGAATCGCGATCACCTCGGGCGCCCCGCCGATCTGCGGGATCATGTCGGCGATCATCGCCGGTTTCATCCTGCCGTTCCTGGGCGGCTCGTATGTGACCATCAGCGGCCCGGCCGCGGGACTGGCGCCGGCCGTCTTCGCGGGCATGATCGCACTGGGACACACCCGCCTGGGCCGAGGCGGCTCGCAATCCGAGTTGCTCGCGGTGGGCTACCCGCTGGTCCTGGCTGCCATCGCCATCGCGGGGGTGCTGCAAATAATCCTCGCCCGATTGAAGGTGGCCCGCCTCAGCGCCATCTTCCCGATTGCGGCCATCCAGGGCATGCTGGCGGCGATCGGGCTGATGATCATCGTCAAGCAGATCCCCCTCTTCATGGGGGTGAAGTTCGAAGCCCACGAATTCTGGGCGATCCTCGGCGAAGTGCCCCGCCATGTCCCGTCGATGAACCACCAGGTCTTCGACCTGGGAGTCGGTTGTCTGGTGGCGCTCTTCGTGCTCGCGGCCCTCCCCGGGCGGCTGCTGAAGGTCATGCCGCCTCCGGTCTGGGTGTTCTTCGCCGGCACGGTCATCAGCACCTTCATCCTGAAGTTGGACAAGCACTACCTCATCGACGTGCCCGGTTCGCTCAAGCGCGGGATCGTCTTCCCGCAATTCGGTGACGCGTTCGCCCATGCCGCGCTGTGGCTCCCGCTCGCCTACCTGGTCGTCACCCTGCTCCTGATCGACGGGACCGAGTCCCTGGCGACGATCGCGGCGGTGGACAACATCGACCCCTATCGCCGCCGGTCCGACCCAGACCGGACCCTGCTGGCCATGGGCGCCTCCAACGTCGCCTCCAGCCTGCTCGGTGGCTTGACCATCATCCCCGGCATGGTCAAGAGCACCGCGAACATCCTGGGTGGCGGCCGCACCCAGTGGGCCAACTTCTACAACGCCTGCTTCCTCCTGACGTTTCTGCTGCTCGGCCGCGACCTGATCGACATGGTCCCGATGGCAGTCCTGGCCGCCATCCTCGTCTACATCGGCTACAAACTGTGTAGGCCCGCGCTGTGGCTCAACGTCGCACGGGTAGGTACGGCTCAGTTCGTCATCTTCGCGGTCACCATGCTCGTGACCGTGACGACGGACCTACTCATCGGCATCGCTACCGGCGTGGTCCTGAAATTGCTACTGAACCTCTGGTACGTCGGCCTGTGGCACACTCTGAGCAAGGGTCCGGAATCGGCGAAACCGAGTTTTGCCGCCCGTTTCCTCAGTCTGTTCCGCAATCCGGTTTCTCGGCGCGAAGCGGGTACGGACTCCTACCACCTGTACCTGGACGGTCCCCTCGTGTGCTTCAACCTGTTCCACGTCATCCGGGAGCTGGGGCAACTTCCGCACGGTACACGCGCGGTGTATCTCCACCTGAGCTCGCGGGTTCCGCTGGTCGATCACACGACAGCCGAAGCCCTCCAGCATTTCCTGGAGGAGTTCAGCGGCCAAGACCAGAGTCCGACGTTGGTGATCGAGGGATGGGACCACATGCGGCCCCTGTCCAAGCACCAGACGGGCACCCGGATCGGCCTGACCACCGTCTCGGGGACGGGGAGCGCTCAACCGACGGATTGACGGCCGACTGACTTTCTCCCGGAGGGTGCGAAAATTTGTTGCGCAGCAAGCCTTTGTGACGCGCGGCTATGCCATAACCATCCTGCAGTACGATTCCCGCGGAGCAACAGGACAACTTCGGCGAGGACCGGCGTTCCCGTCGGTGGCGGCAATCAAAACCCATGCATAACAACGCTTGAGGAGCGGCCGTGGACGAAGATTGTCTGAAGCTCACTACTTATTTGGACGAGCGGCGACGCACCGCCGACGGATTTGTCTCCGATCTGCTGCTCGGCCTGTATGCACGGCATCGCATTGCCGGCACCATCGTGCTGCGCGGCATCGCCGGCTTCGGCACGGGACGGCTTTACAGAACCGATGAGTCGCTGAGTTTGTCGGAGGACCCGCCGGTGGCGATCGTCGCGGTGGACAGCCGACCGAAGATCGAGGCGCTGCTCGAGCCGGTCCTCGCCGTCAAGCAGCGGGGCCTGGTCACCCTGGAGCGGGCGCGCCTGCTGCGCGGGGATATCGGGCCGCTGCGGCTCGCCGAGGAGTTGCACGAAGCCGTCAAGTTGACCATCTATGTCGGGCGCAAGGAACGCGTCGACGGCGTGCCCGCCCCCATCGCCATCTGCGATCTGATGTACCGGCGCCAACTCGCCGGCGCCTCGGTGTTCTTCGGCGTCGACGGCACGCTCCACGGACACCGCCAGCGCGCCCAGTTCTTCGGCCGTAACGCCGACGTTCCGGCGATGATCATTGCCGTCGGATCGGGCGATCGCATTGGTCGGGTACTGCCCGAACTCGGCAAGCTGCTCCCGCGGCCGATGATCACGCTCGAACGGGTCCGCGTATGCAAGCGCGACGGCGAACTCCTCGAGCGACCACACGCCTTGCCCGGGGTCGATGAGCACGGCCTGCCCCTGTACCAGAAATTGATGGTCTACACCTCCGAATCCGCGCGTTACGGCGGTGTGCCGATCCACCGCGCGCTCATACAGCGACTCCGGCGGCGCAAGGCGACTGACGGTGCGACGGTGGTACGCGGCGTCTGGGGCTTTCACGGCGATCATCGGCCCCACGGCGACAAGGTGTTTTCCCTGAGTCGTCGGGTGCCGGTCGTCACCATCGTCATCGACACCCCGGCGAAAATCGCCGAGTCTTTCGACCTAGTCGACGAACTCACCCGGTACGAGGGTTTGGTCACGAGTGAATTGGTGCCCGCGTTGGTGTCGGACGAAGACGACAGCGGTCCGGGACGACCACGCATGGCCCGCCACCGCTATTAACGGGTAGCGCCCGCCGAGCTCAGCCGGCGACTGAGGCGTCGTAGATCGACTGGATCGCCTTGTCCAGGGTGGCGTTGAACTGCTCGTCGGACTGGTCGAGCGACAGTCCCTCCGTCAGGGCGCGGCTGAAGCTGGCGATCACCCCGCTGTTCTTGGCCAGCAGCTCGTTGGCCTCGTCCCGGGAATAGCCGCCGGAGAGTGCGAGCACCCGCATCACCTTCGGGTGGTCCACCAGGGGGCGGTAGTGGTTGGCCTCGGTTGGCAGGGTCAGCTTGAGCATCACACGCTGTCCGTCGGGGACGGTTTCGAGATGCTTGGTGATTTCGTCGCGCAACATCTCCTCGGCCTGCGCCTTGTCGGAGATCGAGATGGTCACCTCGGGTTCGATGATGGGCACCAGGCCGTGCGACAGCACCTGGCGGGCCACCACGAACTGCTGGTCGACCACCGCGGCGATGCCCTCGGCGTTCGCGCCACCGATCACCGACCGTTCCTTGGTGCCGAATACACCCTTGCCCACGGCTCGCTCCAGCAGCCCGTCGAGTCCCGGCATCGGTTTCATCAACTGCACGTCATCGGACGCCTCGGCCAGGCCCTTGTCGATCTTGAGGATGGGCACGACGCCCTTGGTTTCCCACAGGTAGGTGGTCGACGGTCGGCCCTCGATCTCGCGGTCCATGGTTTGCTCGAACAGAATCGCCGCCAGGACGCGGTCGCCGGTGAACGCCGGGGCGGTGATGATCCGCGAGCGCATCTGGTGGATGAGGTCGAACATCTCCTCCTCGGAGGAGTACGCGTCGTCCTCGATGCCATACAAGCGCAGCGCTTTGGGCGTCGACCCGCCGCTTTGGTCGAGTGCAGCGACGAATCCCTTGCCCGAGGTCATCCGATCCGCTTGCTGTTCGTTCGGCATGGAAAGCTCCACTTCCTCGTGGTGATCGTGCCGATCATATGTCGGCCCCTGCGTTCCGCAGGCCGCACGGTCTTACATCGCTTGTCCGAGGACCTGTCGGATGCGGTCCTCGCGCGGAAGCACCGGGCCGTCATCGAGGGGTTCGTCGATGCCAAGTTCGGAGAGCCCGGCTTTGGTCATCAGCGAGGTGCCGTAGGCGGCCAGCACGAGTTTTTGATCGTCGCTGTGGCCGTCCTCGACCAGCATTGCGCCGATGAGGCAGATGACGGCCATCTTGTAGGCATTGAACGCGCGGTACCACGGGCGGTTGTGGACCTTGATCCCGCTGGTCGCTTCGTAGTGCGCGAGCAGTGCATCGATGGTGAGCGCGGCGGGGTGGCTGTTGATGCCGACGGGCTGCATCCACAGCATCTCGAGCCAACCGATGTCGGTCAGGGGATCGCCCACCGTGGTCATTTCCCAGTCGAAGACCGCGCTGACGTCGCCATCCGTGAAGGCGAAGTTGCCGGGTTTGGCGTCGCCATGCACCAGCGTGACCCGGGGGCACGGCTCGGGCTGGCTGGCGCGCAGCGCCTGGTGGAGCCGTTCCAGCGCAGGTAGGGGACCGCGCTTGACGCGGTTCATCTCTGCGGACCAGTGGTTCAGATCGCGGTCCAGCTGGTCGCTGCCGTCGTCGAGGGTGTCAAGCCCGGTCTGCTGGAGGTCGACCGAGTGGATCGCCGCGAGTTGTTCGGCCAGACTTTGGCACATCCTCACCACGGTGTGGTCAGCGACGTCGGTGGGTGGCTCCATCTCGTAGACATCGCCCGCCGCGCGCTCCATGACGAAGAACGGCCGTCCCAGCACGTCGCCGGTGTCCTCGAGCCACAGTGCCCGGGGAACGCGGACCGTGGTGTGCTCCAATGCCCGCAGGATGCCGAACTGGCGGGCGAGATCGTAGGGCTCCAGCAGCGCGGGTGGCTTGGGGCGCAGACGCAACACGACGTCTTGACGCGTGTCCTGGTCGCCGTGTCGCGTGAGGACCGTCAACGTCAGCATTTCGGCCGAGTGACCGAAGCTCACCCGGTCCAAGCCCTCGATGCGAACCTCGTCGGTGTTGTCCAGTTGTCGACGCAGCCACGCGGTTAAGCGCTCTTCGACATCGGCGGTCAGCGTCATTGACGAGCTCCTTCGCCATCCGCGGTTAAACGGTCGACCGGAGTCTTGTCCTGGGTGAATGCCGACATATCCATCGCCACCCAGTTCGGGTAGCGGCGGTAGCCCCGTCCGCCCGAAAGCAACTCGAAGATTCCCCAACCGACGTCGCCGTCGAGTTCGAAGCGCATCAGCTGGTCAAGTGCCATCGACTTGCCCTCGGTCTCGGCGAGTTGCTCCAGATTGGTGCTATCCCAACGAAAGTGGATGAAATACGCATCCTTACCCAGATCCTCGTAGTGGCAGTGCGCCATCGGTAATCCGTAGTAGGCGTTGACATCCTGGTGCGGTGCGTCGGCCGTGACTCGGTACGTTTTGCCGTCTTCGTCGGTGAAGACCAAGGCCGCGCGGGCGGGCCGCTTGCTGTCGCCGTCGAATTCGACGTCGTGCTCGATCTTGACGAACCGCCTCGACAGGGTACCGTCCGTATGCGTGATCCCGCCGTCAACGTAGTTGACTGTGCCATCGGATGATTCGATGACCCATGCTTCGATGGCGCGGTCTTCGAAGCCCGCATCCAGCCATAGCCAGAAGTCGATCTTGTCGGAGACGCGAACGCCGAAAGTACGGTCCCGGCCGCCATGAAAACCGTCAACGCTGATGTGCTCACCGTCGATCTTGACCCAACCGGTCCAACGCGCCGGTTCCTTCATGTGATACATATCAGCCAGCAATCGGCCGTCTTCGTCTCGCACCTTCATCGGCAGCAGCTCCCACATGGGGGCGGTGGGCTCGTAGTAAAGCTCCCACTCGATTCCCGAGGCATTGGGCTCGACGTCCAGGCGCCACTTTTTCAGCGGGTCAACGCAGCTCCAGCGCATGGGGCCGGCGCTGAGGTCACCGCGGTCGTCGCCGGCCACAGGCCGGCCCGACAACAGGTCCCAATGCCGGCCGTCGGCGAGAGCGACCTTGACATAACCCAAACCGGTGCCAGTGTTCGGGTTGTTGCCGTAGCCGCTCGCGAGCAACATCATGCCGTCCGGCGACGCGGCGAAGAAATAACAGCGATCCGACCACGTGGGATCGGGATGATGCACCTGATCAAAGGTCGTCGGCAGCTGGTGGGTGAACGACTCGTCGGCGGCGGAGTAACCCATGATCGGCCTCTCTGGCTAGCGAATGGACTGGCGTGCAACGGGATTCGGCGGAAAGCGTGCGGGGGAAGGCTTCAGGCGGATCAGATGCTCCCTAGCGCAACGCATCCCGTAACATCGGCGCCATGGAACCGAGCCGGTGGTGGGGTGACGAGCGCGCGATCCTCGATGACGAGGAAGCCCGCAAACGCATCCTGGACGCCGCGGGACGGTGCATCCTGCGCCGCGGCAACACGCAGGTTCGGATGGGTGAAGTGGCCGACGAGGCGGGGGTTTCACGGTCCACCGTGTACCGGTACTTCCCCGGCCGCGACGAAGTCCTGCTGGGTCTGATGCTGAAGCGCGTCGACAACGCGCTCGCGAATCTGGTGCGTTCGCTGCCCGCTCCCGAAGACCCGGTTCGGTCGGTGCCGGAAATGGTCCTGGCGCGCATCGAGTCGGTGGACGGCAATCCACTGAACGAAGCGCTGTTCGCCGCCGAGAGCACTGCCGTGGCCACAGCCCTCGAGAAGGGCTCGGAACCCATCGTGGAGTTGCTATTGAGTCATTACGGGCCGCTGCTGAAGCGCTGGAAGCTCGCCGGGCGACTCCACGACGACCTCGATCCTCGGTCGATCGTCCAGTGGCTGCACACCACCACGTTGTTCTTGCTGACCCCCTCCTGGCGGTACCGCTCGCTGGCCGACAAACGCGAATTCGTCGAGCAATTTGTCGTGCGCGCCCTGGTGCCACAGATCAGACAATAACCACGTATTGTCCTATGTCCAGACGCTAAGTAAGTTTTGTCTCACGACGCACTATCGACGTTCCGCGCCCCCGGCCGCCCGTAACCGACGTCGCCAACCGAATGGACACATATGGAAAGTCCTGTGGGGCAAGCCTTCTCAATCATTGCTCTGGCCGCTCATCTGGCCCGTGGTGTCGGCCGGGTGACCGCTGACGCGGTGCTGGGAGGCCGAGCGGGGTTGCCGCGCGCGGTCGGCGAAATCGACACCGCAATCCTGTCCGCCGTCATGGGCACCACGGTCCGCTCGGTCAGTGTTGTGGGCAGCGACGCAGGGACGTCGTCGCGGGCCCGGCTGGCGCTTACGGGAGACGGTGTGCCCGAGTCGGTGTTCGTCAAGCTGGCGGCAGCCACCGCCGCCACCCGATTGATGGGCGAACTGGGTCGGCTCGGGCGCACCGAAGTCCGTTTCTACAGCGAACTCGCACCGCAAGTCAGCGGTGTGCTCAGCGGCGTTCCTAGGGCCTACGGCGCCGCATTCGACGCCTGGACGGGTCGCTACCTGCTGGTGTTGGAGGACCTGCCCACCGAGTCATGCGAATTTCCCGATACCTTGCACCCGATTTCGGTCGACCAGGCGAGCCTCGTCGTCGAACTGCTGGCCGGCCTGCACGCCACTTTCTGGGATCGGTTGCCGCGCTCCGGGCGCGGGCCGCTGGGCTGGCTGTACACGCCGTCGGGCGACGCCACGTCCCTGTTGACCGGCTCGCTGATGAAAACCTCGATGAAGCGGCTCGCCGAGCGCACCGCTCTCCCGGTCGATACGGGCAGCTTCATCGCCGACAACTACCGCGCGGTCGCCGCGCTCATCGACACTCCCCCTCATACGGTGATGCACGGCGACGCACACCCCGGCAACATGTACTTCCGCGACGGCAAGCCGGGACTTCTGGACTGGCAGGCGGTGCGGCGCGGGCACCCCTCCCGCGAACTGGCCTACACCTTGGTCACCAGCCTGACGCCGGAGGACCGCCGCGCAGCACAGCGCGACCTACTCGACGATTACCGACGCGCGCTCGCAGCGGCCGGCGGACCCGACCTGGACCGCGACGACCTGTGGCTGCGGTACCGGCAGGGCGCGCTGTACGCCTATGTGGCCCCGCTGATCACCGCGGGAATGGGGGGTATGCAGGTTGAAGACATCGCCATGGAAGGGTTGCGTCGCGGTGTCGCAGCGCTTGACGACCTGGAGACCGTAGCGGCACTGAAGAGTTCTCTATAGCCGGAGAGTTCTCTATAGCCGGAGAGTTCTCTATAGCCGGCCGAATTCGGCTGGACCTATTGCCATGGCCGCCACAGCAGTTACGCTACTTAGCGTAGCGAAATACTGTGGGTCGTCGACAAGGAGGGTCCCATGTTCGACCTGAAGATCATCGGTGGCACCGCCGTCGACGGCACGGGCGCCGAGCGCTATCGCGCTGACATCGGCATCAGGGACGGCAAGATCGTCGATGTGGTCCGCCGGGGTGCCGGCGATCCCGAGATGGGTGGTTTGGAAATGGCCGAGGCCGCCGAAACCATCGATGCTACGGGGCGTGTGGTGGCCCCTGGTTTCGTCGACATCCACACCCACTACGACGGCCAGGTGAGCTGGGACAGCTTGCTCGAGCCGTCGAGCGGTCACGGGGTCACCACCGTGGTCACCGGCAACTGCGGTGTCGGCTTTGCCCCGGTACGGCCCGGCACCGAAAACTGGCTGATCGGGTTGATGGAGGGTGTCGAGGACATCCCCGGCACGGCGCTCACCGAGGGCATCACGTGGGGCTGGGAGAGCTACCCCGAGTACCTCGACGCCATCGGCAAGCAGAAGTTCGCGATCGACGTGGGCAGCCAGGTCGCCCATGGCGCCGTTCGCGCGTACGCGATGGGTGACCGGGGCGCCCGCAACGAACCGGCCACCCCCGACGACATCGCGGCGATGGGCCGGCTGGTCACCGAGGCGATCGAGGCCGGCGCGCTGGGTTTCTCGACGTCCCGCACGCTGGGCCACCGCGCGATGGACGGCGAACCGGTACCCGGCACGTTTGCCGCCGAGGAAGAGCTGTTCGGTCTTGGCCGCGCCATGGCAGCCGGCGGTCAGGCGGTGTTCGAACTGGCCCCGCAGGGTGCAGCGGGAGAGGACATCGTCGCCCCCAAGAAGGAACTGGAGTGGATGCGGCGATTGAGCCGCGAGATCGACCGGCCGGTGTCGTTCGCTCTGATTCAGGTGGACGCCGACCCGAAACTCTGGCGCGAGCAGTTGGACCTCTCCGCGGACGCGCATGCGGCCGGCAGCCGGCTCTACCCTCAGATCGCCGCGAGGCCGTTCGGCATGATGATCGGCTTCCAGGGGCACCACGGTTTCAGCCATCGGCCCACCTACCGCCGCCTGGCGGCCGAGTGCAGCCGCGAGGAGCTCGCGCAGCGCCTGGCCGACCCCGCGGTGAAAACCGCGATCCTGTCGGAGGACGACCTGCCCCTCGACCCGACCCAGTTGTTCGACGGGATGTTCGCCCTCGTGCAGCACTCCCTCGGCCGTCTATATGCGCTGGGCGACCCGCCCGACTACGAGCCCACCGCGGATCGCACTGTCGCCGCGATCGCCAAAGCGCGCGGCGAGGACCCGCTGTCGACCCTTTACGACCTCATGCTGGAGTCGAACGCGACCGCCATGCTGATGCTGCCGCTGTTCAACTACGCCGACGGCAATTGCGACGCGATCCGCGAGATGCTGATGCACCCCGCCGGGGTACTGGGACTGTCGGACGGCGGCGCGCACTGCGGAATGATCTGTGACGCCTCCTACCCCACGTTCCTGCTGACCCACTGGGCGCGGGACCGTCACCGCGGCGAGAAGCTGTCGCTGGAATACGTGATCCGCAAACAGTCCCGCGATACCGCCCACCTTTTCGGTCTTACTGACCGCGGCACGATCGAGCCCGGCAAGAAAGCCGACATCAACGTCATCGACATGGACGCCCTGAGGCTGCATCCCGCGGCGATGGCCTGGGACCTGCCGGCCGGTGGAAACCGGATCCTGCAGCGCGCAAGCGGGTACGCGGCGACGATCGTCAGCGGCACGGTGACCCGCCGCAACGACGTCGACACCGGGGCCCGCCCCGGCCGCCTGGTGCGAGGAGCGCGCTAGGGGTTTGGCAGTGAACACGGCGACCGGCAACCCGGCCCGCGCCCGCGACGAGGACGCGATCGGCGCCCCGCCGCACACGCCGACCCTGGTGCCGGCCGAGCGCTATTACTCTCCGGCGTTCGCCGCGCTCGAGGTCGAACGGATGTGGCCGAAAGTGTGGCAACTCGCCTGCATGGTCGACCATCTCGCCGAGTCCGGCGACTACTTCGAGTACCGCTGCGGCCCGTACGGGGTGTTGGTCGTCCGCGGTGACGACGGTGTGCTGCGCGCCTTCCAGAACGCCTGTCGCCATCGCGGCAACTCCCTATGCGTGGGCTCGGGTTCCGGACTGCGTGAGCTCAAGTGCGGCTACCACGGCTGGACCTGGGACCTGGCCGGCACGCTCAAGCGGGTGCCCGACCGCAAGGGCTTCGGCTCGATTCGTCTGTCCGACTTCCCGCTGCTGCCCGTCCGAGTCGACACCTGGGAGGGGCTCGTCTTCGTCAACCTCGACCTCGCGGCTATGCCGTTGCGCGACTACCTGGAAGCCGTGCCCGACGACATCGCCTGGTGCAATCTGAGCGACTTCCGCTGCTACGCCACGCTCACCATCGAGGTCGACGCCAACTGGAAAACCATCGCCGACGGCTACAGCGAGACCTACCACATCCAGACACTGCATCCCGAATTGCTGCGCTGCGTCGACGACATCCACGCGCCGCAGCAGATCTGGGGTCACACCGGAAAGTCGGACCAGCCGTACGGCGTGCCGAGCCCACGCTTTGACGGCGCGCTGACCGACGAAGAGGTCTGGGACGCCTACGTCTATACGCAGGGGGCGCTGATGGGCGCGGCCGAAGGCACGCCGTTCCCCGCCGACGAGCGCCGGCCGGGTCAGACGGTCGCGGACCTGATCGCGGCGCGAACCCGGGCTTTTGCGGCCAGCCGCGGGGTCGATCTGGAATGGGCCGACACCGACCGGATTACTCGGCTGCACCAGTACAACGTCTTCCCGAACATGACGCTGCTGACCAATGCCGACCATTTGACCGTGATGTGCTCGCGTCCGGGTCCGGATCCCGATCGGGGCGAGATGGTCATTTTCTTGATGACGCGGATGCCGCCGGGAGCGCCACGGAACAAACAGGACAAGCCGGCCGACGTCCGCGCCAGCGCCGGAGAGGCCGAGCCGGGCCTGGTGCTCACACAGGACATCCGGATCCTCGCGGGTCTGCAGCGCGGCCTGCACCAGCCGGGCTTCACCCACCTGGTGCTGTCCAACGAGGAGCGGCGCGTGATCAACATGCACCGCAACCTCGAGCGCTACCTCGGCCTGCCCGAATCCGAGCGCATGACCGGGGACGCGACGAATCAAACTCCGCCAAGGTAATTGCTCGGGGCACTCCCGTAATCGGTCGGATTCGAATTAGAATCCCGCTTGTGACGACCCCGTCAAACGCCTGGGGCGACGAACGACGGCAATTCTCGCATCAGCTTCAGATGCGATATCCGGCGCTCGGCCGGAGGCGGGCACGACGGCTCTGCCAGCGGTTCGAGCGGGTGGGTGTCCAAACCGCGCCGGAGCGGCTCCGCGCGATGGTGGCGGGCGCACCGGTCGCAGACTGTGAAGTCACGGACGTCAATTTTGCGTTGATCGTGATGCAGCTGGACCGCGAAGCACGCCTCGCGAAGTACAAGCGGCTCAAAAGACGCAGCACCCGTTCCCTGATCTTCGCCGGCCTGGTGCTGGTCGTGCTGAACTTCCTCATGTGTATGGCCTACGTCCTGTTGAATCTGGCCCAGCAGGCCGCGCCGCTGTGAATCACCCTGCGGGCTTCAGGTTCGTCTAAGAGCGTGTCGAGCAACGTCAGCGGGGGCCGGTTCCCTTTCGATGGGTCGGTGTCGGCTGGACGGCATATCTGGACGGTTCTACCGGTGGCCTGATGCCGGGCGCTGCCAGTCGCTGATTGCCTGGCGGGCGGCGTGATCGAGATAATTGACCGAAAGCTCGACGGTGACGGTGCTGCGTTCCGGAACCGACGCCAGGACGCGGGTCAGCCGCGGCACGTGAGCAGTTTTAGGATGCCGGGCCACGCCCATCGCCGGCCAGTCTCAGCAGAAGGCGGGTGCCGCCCAGCGGGCTGGTATGCAATGACGCTGTGCCACCGTGCAATTCGGCTTGCTGGGCCACGAGTGCCAAGCCCAGGCCGGAACCCGAACGCGATGCCGTCGACCCGCGGGAGAAGCGCTCGAAGACCGCTGCGCGTTCCGCCTCCGGGACCCCGGTGCCGTTGTCATCGATCGCGATCTCCACGCCCTCGCCGGAACTGCTGACACAAAGCTGGATTTCGGTCGCGCTACCGTGCTTGACGGCGTTCGCGATGGCGTTGTCGATCACCAACCGCAGCCCCGTGGGTAGCCCCACCATCAATACCGTCGGCGACGGCACCAACGAGACCCGCACCTCGGGATAGGTGCGAAGTGCGTCGTGCGCTGCGCGGTCCAGGAGCTCAGTGATGTCAAAGGGGACGAAGTCATCGACGGTCGTCAACTCACCCTGCGCCAACCTTTCGAGCGCCGTCAGCGTCGCCTCGATGCGGCTCTGGGTGCGTATCACGTCACCGATCACCTCTTGACGCTGCTCGGGGCCCAACTCCAAGGTGGTCAACACCTCGAGATTGGTGCGCATAGCCGTCAGCGGGGTGCGCAGCTCGTGCGATGCGACGGCGGCGAAGTCGCGAGCCGATTCGAGCGCGGCCCTGGTGCGCTGCTGTTCGTTGCCGATGCGTGCCAGCATGCCCTCGACCGCCTCGGCGATCTCGACGGCCTCACGCACGCCACGGACCTGAACCTCGTCGGGGCTGGACTGAGCACTGATGGCGCGGGCCTGCTGGGCAAGCAGCAGGAACGGGTTAACCATGATCAACGAGATCACCCACCCGACGACGACCGTGCCGCCGATGACGCTGGCACAGATCAGTAACACCCGCAGGTGCAGTTCGTTGATCCGGTGCTGAGCCTCGGCTAGCGGAGCGGCCAGGGCGATCGAGGCCGGGCCCGCGTCGAAGGTGCGGACGCGGTATTGCACGCCGTTGATCGTGGTGTTCGCGTATCCGTTCGGAAGTTTGGGGAGAACGATATTGCCGGGCACCGATACCACGAAATCCCCGATGCGCGCGGTTCGTACCAGGTTGCCGTCCGGCATTGGACCATCCGCATTGCCCAGCTGCCCCGTATTGATCAACGAATTGATGTCGCCCAGACTGGTGACCGAATCGAGGCGGCGGTCGAGCTGGCTGTACTGATCATTGGTGACGCCGATCCACACCCACGCGCCCAGGGCGAGAACGAGGGCTATCACCGATAGCGCGGCGACGATGACGATGGTGCGAAGTGACAGCACCCGCATCGGCAGCTGTACATGCCGAACTGGGCGAATGTTGGGCTCCATTTATTGCGCTCGAAGTGCCAAACCGACGCCAAAGATATCAGCCGGCGTGGCTATGCCCCTCACGGGCAGACCACCCATACGCCCAGGCGGCCGCCATCGCGTGGCAGGTGCGGTCGTACGCTCCCGCCTCGACTTCGCACTGGTATTCCGAACCTCCTCTGCGATGGCTAGTGTTTAGGCGCTAGACACTCGCGAATCTCCGATATCTCGGAATGCACAAATCAATCGGCCTGAGTTAGGCAATAGCTGACGGGGTTTTGTCGAAGACGACAACTCGGATTCACAGATAAGGCGCTGCCCATGGACATTCAAGAGCTTGCCGACCAGCTCGAGATCACCGCGCTGCTCAACGCCTACAGTCGCGCGGTAGATGGCAAGGATTGGGTGGCGTACCGGCGGCGTCGAGCAGGCGGTTCGCACCGCGGGCCGGCTGATCTGGGACAACCTGAAGCAGAGCGAGGACTTGCTCAAGGTCATGCTGCGCGAACCGGACGAGCTGGGCGACCTCGACGAGAAGACATGGCAGGTCATCACCGACAACGCCTACCAGCGATTCGCCGACGAGCTGGCCGCGACCAATCGCTCCGGCCGTACGCACATCCCCGATCCCGAGGCCGCCGCGGCCGTGGCGATCGGCTCGCTGTCCTATGCCGCGACGCTGCAAGCGCTGACCGGCCGCATGCCCGGCAACATCGACGAAAAGCGCTACTTCGAGGCGTGGGTCACCCAGACGGTGAGCGTCTTAGCCCAGTACGGAAACCGTTAAACACCAACATATTTCAGGGGTATAACTGTGACTTTTTCACTACAGCTCAGCGACGACGTGATCGAGGTGCGCGACTGGGTGCACAAGTTCGCGGCAGAGGTCATTCGCCCCGCCGCAGCCGAATGGGACGAACGCGAGGAAACCCCGTGGCCCGTGATCCAGGAGGCCGCGAAGGTGGGGCTCTACTCCCCCGATTTCTTCGCGCAGCAGGCGGCCGAGCCGACGGGTCTCGGCTTTCTCACCGCGTTCGAGGAGATGTTCTGGGGTGACGCCGGCATCGCGCTCTCCATCATGGGCACCGGGCTGGCGGCGGCGGCGTTGGCGGGCAACGGAACTCCCGACCAGTTGGGCCGCTGGCTGCCCGAGATGTTCGGTACACCCGGCGACCCCAAGCTCGGCGCGTTCTGCTCGTCGGAGCCCGACGCGGGTTCTGACGTCGGCGCCATCCGTACCCGTGCCCAGTACGACGAGGCCGCTGGTGAGTGGGTTCTTAATGGCACCAAAACCTGGGCGACGAACGGCGGTATCGCGAACGTGCACATCGTAGTGGCATCCGTTTATCCGGAACTCGGCACCCGCGGCCAGGCCACATTCGTCATCCCGCCGGGCGCCAAGGGGCTGTCGCAAGGTCAGAAATTCAAGAAGCACGGGATCCGTGCGTCGCACACCGCCGAGGTGGTGCTGGACAACGTCCGCCTGCCCGAGGACGCGATCCTTGGTGGCCGGGAGAAGTTCGAGGCGCGCATCGCCCGGATCAAGTCCGGCGCCTCCACCGGCGGACAGGCGGCGTTGAAGACCTTCGAGCGCACCAGGCCCACCGTCGGCGCGATGGCCGTCGGCGTGGCACGGGCCGCCTATGAGTACGCTCTCGAATACGCCTGCCAGCGCGAGCAATTCGGCCGCAAGATCGGTGAGTTTCAGGCGGTGGCGTTCAAGCTGGCCGACATGAAGAGCCGGATCGATGCGGCCCGCCTGCTGGTGTGGCGGGCCGGCTGGATGGCGCGCAACAACCACAACTTCGATTCGGCCGAGGGCTCGATGGCCAAGCTGGTGGCAAGCGAAACGGCCGTCTATGTCACCGACGAGGCCATCCAGATCCTGGGCGGCAACGGATACACCCGCGACTACCCGGTGGAGCGGATGCACCGCGACGCCAAGATCTTCACCATCTTCGAGGGAACCAGCGAGATCCAGCGCCTGGTCATTTCTCGGGCGCTGACGGGCCTGCCCATCCGTTAACCACCGCGTTGGAGGTGCCGCCGAGGGCACCAGCCATGATGGCGCTATGACCTCCGAGATCCGTGTCCTCGACGGCGAGGACGACCTGGTCGCCGCGGCGAACGTGTTCCGCGCCGCCATGGTCGGGTTCCCGCCCCTGTCCAACCTGGCACCCGGCCGGATCGCCACGCTGCTCGAGCCGGGCCGCACGGTCGGAGCGTTCATCGGCGACCAGCTCGTCGGCACCGCTGACGCCGTGACCAGCGGACTCACACTGCCCGGTGGAGCGATTGTGAGCCACGCCGCCGTCACGCGCATCGGGGTGCTGCCATCGTTCACCAGGAAAGGTATCGCCACCGAGCTGATGCGTCATCAGTTGCGCGACATCGCCGCACGAGGCGAGGTGGTGGCGACGTTGCGGGCGTCGGAGGCGACGATCTACGAGCGTTACGGCTACGGCGTGGCCAGCTCATCACAAACGGTCGAGGTTCAGACGGCACGGACGGCGCTTCGTCCCGATGTCGGGGTTGGCGGCCCGGTGCGGCTGTTGGACGCGGCCGAAGCCTGGGATGTGCTGCCCAGGATCTACGCGGCAAACCGTCCATCCCGGCCCGGCACCATTGACCGCCCTGAGGTGTGGTGGCAGGGCCTGCGGCTGCGCACCGAATCATCCTCGGGCCCTTACTATGTCGCGGTGCATGGCGACCCCGGATGCGAGTCGGGTTTCGCCCGCTATCGCCCCATCGACACCGAGGCGTGGTTTGTCAGCGAGCAGCGGACCATCGTGGTCGAGGATTTCTTCGCGCCCACCGCGGAGGCGTACCTGGGGCTCATGCGTTTCCTCCTCGGGCTGGATCTCGTTGACCGCGTGGTGTTCTGGATGCTGCCCGTCGACGATCCGCTACCTTGGCTTCTCCTCGATCGGCGGGGCGTGCGGGTTACCGCGGTGCACGACGAAACGTGGCTGCGCGTGATCGACGTTCACAAGGCGCTGTCGGCACGCCGCTACGCTGCCGACGATGAGGTCACCTTCGCGGTGAACGACCCTGTCTTCCAAGTGAATTCGGTGAGTTTCACCATTTCGGGGGACGGCGCCGAATCGACGGACCGGCGCCCACAGCTGCACGTCGGCATCGAGGGACTGGCCGCCGTCCTGCTCGGCGGGGTGACATGGCGCAACCTTGACGTCGCCGGGCTGGTCGGCACCGAGGACCCGGCGGCGCTTGTCGTGGCCGACCGGCTGTTCGCGGTTCCCGATGCGCCGTATGCCGGGTTCTACTTCTGACCCGCTGGGTATGAAGGCCACGTGATTTTCATCATCGCCGCGCGGGTGTGCGGGCTGGCCGCCGCTGCTGAGCTGCGCGGGGGTTCAGACGCCGGCGCTTTTCGGACCGGGTCGGCGCCGCATGCCTGTCTGCTCCGAGGGCGAGGGCTGCCGCTGGGGAGCCGCCGGCCGTTGGGCCTTCGGGCAGAAGGCCCGGACCCCGCGACAGTGCGGGCGCTGTTCCCGTCGCTGTCGCCCGTTGGCCGGATTGACTGCGTCACCGTCGCGCACCCTGGCCGGATTCCAGCGAGACGGCTGGACGGTGGCGCGCCGCGGCCGCGTCGTCGCGTTCGTCGGCAGCAACCTGATTAAGTCGGGCCGCTGCTCGGTGAGTTGCTCGCCCAGGCCGTGCTGAACGATGAACTGCCCGAGGGCCTGATCATCACCTGACAGAGATGCAGTTCACTTCAGCGAGTATCGGATCGGCAAGTGCTTGAGACCACCGACGAAGGTCGTGGCCATCAGCTCCGGCTCCCCGGCCAGCTCGATCGACTTGATCCGCGGCACGAGTTCGGAGAAGAAGCTGTTCATCTCCATCCGGGCCAACGCGGCGCCCAGGCAGAAGTGCACGCCGTACCCGAATGACAGGTGCTTGTTGGGATCCCGCCCGACGTCGAAGCGCATCGGGTCCTTGAACACCTCCTCGTCGCGGTTGGCTGACACATAGGACAGCAGCACCGACTCGCCCTTGGCGATCGGCACCCCGCGCATCTCCGTGTCGGCCTGCGCGGTGCGCATGAATTCCTTGACCGGCACCACGCAGCGGATCATCTCCTCGACCGCGGTGCCCATCAGGCTTGTGTCCTTCTGCAACCGGGCCAGCTCGCCGGGATTCTCCAGCAATGCCAGCATGCCGCCGGCGATCCCGGCGCTGGTGGTGTCGTGGCCCGCGCTGGCCACGATCACGTAGTACGACGCGGTGTCCATGTCCGACAACGGTTCACCGTTGATCGTCGCGTTGGCGATCGCCGAGGCCAGATCCTCGGTCGGGTGCTCGCGGCGCGACGCGGTCAAGGCCGCGAAGTAGTTGAAGAAGTCCAGCAACACGGCGAGCATGTCCTCGGTGGAGTTACCGCGCTGGAACTCGGTGTCGTCGCCGCCGAACATCTCCTGGGTGAGCTTGAGCATCCGCGGGAAGTCCGACTCCGGCAGCCCCAGCAGCGACAGGATCACATAGAGCGGGTAGTTGACCGCGACCTCCTGGACGAAGTCGCACTCCGGTCCCTTCTCGACCATCTTGTCGACGTAGATCTTGGCCAGTTCGTCGACGCGAACCTTCAAGTCCCGCAATACCTTCGGGCGGAACCAGTCGGCGCCGATCTTGCGCATGTCCCGGTGATGCGGGTCGTCCATGTGGATGAGCGTGCGCAGGCCGATACCGGCCTCCATTTGTGCGCGCAGCACGTCCTCGCCGTCGGCGACCATCAGTAGCGGGCGCGGATCGTTGGTGAACAAGTCGTTCTGCCGCTCGATGTCCATCACATCGGCGTGTTTGGTGATAGCCCAGAACGGCCGGTAGCCCTCGACGTCGACCCAGGACACCGGAGCCTGGGCGCGCAGGTGAGCCAGCGCCTCGTGTAAACGCTTTTCGTCGGTATAGGCCTGGGGGTTGGCCAGCAGTCGCGCGGCGTCGTCCATGATCCGGGTGCCCATACGGTCTCCTAGGGTGCGGTTGCGAATTGAGGGGGTGCGACCCGTCAAGCAATGTGGAACGATTGCGTTTGAGATTATGCTCGTTCCGACTGATGGGTCAAGGTGTCGTCATGACTGTCGGGGGCCGCACCTACCGCGGTCTGAGCGCCGAACAGCGTTCGCAAGACCGTCGCGCCCGCCTGCTGGAGGCCGCGCGTGCCCTAATTGCCGATGGCGGAGTGGCGCCGTTGACCGTCGACCTGGTGTGCCAGCGCGCAGCCCTGAGCAAGCGGTACTTCTACACCGAATTCGCCACCAAGGACGAACTGCTCGACGCATGCGCCGAGGATCTGTTCGGCCGCTTGGTGGCCCAGATGGAGGACGTAGTGACCACCGCTCCGCTCGGCGATCGCGTCGAGGGCACACTGCGCGCGGTGGTACACACCCTGGCGTCGGACCCCGCGGATGCGCGGCTGTATATGGAATGCCCGGGCTTTCCGCGACTGCGCGAACGTCAACAGCGTGCGGTGCGTGATTTCACCGAGCGCATGGCGGCCGACGCCATCCCCTTCACCGGACGCCCGAAGCCGTCCATCGACCGGAAGCTGGCCACGCGCGCACTCGTCGCCGGGACCACCGCCCTCATCATCGCCTGGCTGCACGGCGAGATCGACACAGACGAGGAAAGCCTGATCGCCACCCTTAACGCCGCGGCCCTCGGAGCGGCAACCGCGATCTAAATTGCACTGCCGAGCTTTGCGCTTAGGCACAGGGCTGCCGAGGGCCGCCCCACGAGGCGGCGGCACCCGAAGGCTCGGCATCAGACCCCCCGGTCCAGCGCAACGACACGACCACGAAGCGCGGGCGATAGATACTCACGTCGCGGTACACGTCTCCTCCCGGAGCGGTTTCGAGGCTGTTGACGTCATAGGAGATGACGAGGCTGGTGGAGGTCGAGAACTCCGGGTGCACATGAGCGTTGTAGGTGTAGACGTCGGCGTCGCGATACCGTCCCGAGCCGCCGCTCTCGGGTGTCCGATAGAGCGTGACCGTCGGCCCGAACGGTCCCGTCGGTGACGGACTGAACCGGCCCACCACGCGGTTCGTGGACAACTTGCCACCCTGCATCGTGGTCAGCATGTACACACCGTCACGCAGCCTGTGCACCGATAGCTCGGCGGAGACGCCGTCGGTCACCCGAATCGATTCCGACTCCGACGATGACCATGCCCGGCCGGTCCAGTAGGAGAACGCTTGGCGCAGATCGTCTCCTGCGACGCGCGCCACGTGCAGGTACTTGCTGTCGCCGACGTTCTCGACGCCGTACACGTAGGTCCATCCGCCGTCAGGCTGGACCCACTGTCCCCACTGGATCTGGCGCGACCGCGGGAGCGGGGTGATCGAGGGCCGCATCCGCAGATCGGGGCCGTCGAATCGCGCCAGTGATGAACCCACGAAACCGAAGTCGAGCGGACCTGGCCCGGTGCTCGTCCACTCGGTCAGCGGAACCTGCAGCGCATGACCAAAATGCGTGGCGGCCCCCAGCCAGAACCAGTGCGCGGGGTCGGCCGGTTCAATGAGCGCCGCGGGGTGGTCGGGCGTCCCGCCGACGACGGTGGACCAGTGTCCCTGGAAATCGCGGACGACGAACGAATTGTGCACGAACGCCGCGTCGGGCGGCCGGCTGGGCGGGGTGATGGGGCCGAGAAAAGTATCCGAGAACCCATACAGCTGCTGATCGCCAGGCAGCGGAGTCGACCAGGTGGAATCCCCTCCGGTCCAACCCTTGCCTGAGTCTGCATACTCCGTCAGAGCGGTTTCCAGGCAACTGAGCGGCGCGGACCCGATTACCACCGGTGCCGCGCCCCACGCAGCAGGCAAAGGTGACCACGGGACGAAAAGGCCCAGCGCGGCCGCCGTCGTTACCAGGACGACGAGGAATCGGCCGACCCGCCACACCACCAAACGATAAGCCAGGTTGGCGCTCCCGACCGGGGTAAGCTGCCTCTACGGACTCTTCGGGAAAGGTAAGGCTCACTTTGCTAACGCGCCAGCCGGACCGGAACCCTGCGGCATTAGGGACGTTTGACCCTAGGTCGCCGTAGCGGGTAGCCGGGAAGACTTCGACGGCTTATCATTTGCTGCGCCAGTTGCTGGGTTCCCGGGAGAGGTAGTTTATGACCGCTGAAGCGCCGCCCGTCAGTGATCTCGAGGCCCGCCGGCCGTTCCCGCCGCGACTGGGCCCGAAGGGCAACCTCATCTACAAGGTGATCAGCACCACCGACCACAAGATGATCGGCATCATGTACATGGTCGCCTGCTTCATCTTCTTTTTCATCGGCGGCCTGATGGCGCTTCTCCTCCGCCTGGAGTTGGCACGACCGGGGCTGCAATTCCTGTCCAACGAGCAGTACAACCAGCTGTTCACCATGCATGGCACGGCCATGCTGCTCTTTTACGCGACACCCGTCGTCTTCGGGTTCGCCAACCTGGTGCTGCCCCTGCAGATCGGCGCGCCCGACGTGGCCTTCCCGCGACTGAACGCCCTGTCGTTCTGGCTCTTCATCTTCGGGGCGCTCATCGCATTGAGCGGCTTCATCATGCCCGGCGGTCCCGCCGATTTCGGGTGGACCGCCTACACCCCGCTGTCGAATGCAGTCCACACTCCCGGCGCCGGCGGGGACCTGTGGATTCTGGGCGTCGGGGTCGGCGGTCTGGGCACCATCCTGGGGGCGGTGAACATGATCACCACCGTGGTGTGCCTCCGGGCCCCCGGCATGACGATGTTCCGGATGCCGATCTTCACCTGGAACATCCTGGTCACCAGCGTGCTTGTGCTGATTGTCTTTCCGCTGCTGACCGCCGCGTTGTTCGGCCTCGAAGCCGACCGCCGCTTCGGAGCACATATCTACGACGCGTCCAACGGCGGGGTGATCCTGTTCCAGCATTTGTTCTGGTTCTTCGGGCATCCCGAGGTCTACGTCATCGCGTTGCCGTTCTTCGGCATCGTGACCGAGATCATCCCGGTGTTTTCCCGCAAGCCGATCTTCGGCTACACCACGCTCGTCTACGCGACGCTGGCCATCGCCGCGCTGTCGGTGGCGGTGTGGGCGCACCACATGTATGCGACCGGCGCCGTGCTGCTGCCGTTCTTCTCGTTCATGACGTTCCTGATCGCGGTGCCAACCGGGATCAAGTTCTTCAACTGGATCGGCACGATGTGGCGGGGCCAGTTGACGTTCCAAACACCGATGCTGTTCGTGCTCGGCTTCCTGGTGACCTTCCTGCTCGGGGGCCTGACCGGCGTGCTGCTGGCCAGCCCGCCGCTGGACTTCCACATCAGCGACACCTATTTCGTGGTCGCGCACTTCCACTACACGCTGTTCGGCACCATCGTGTTCGCCACCTACGCGGGCGTCTACTTCTGGTTCCCGAAGATGACCGGACGCATGCTCGACGAGCGACTCGGCAAGCTGCACTTCTGGCTGACCTTCATCGGCTTCCACATCACGTTCCTGGTCCAGCACTGGCTGGGCACTTCGGGGATGCCGCGCCGCTACGCCGACTACCTGCCCACCGACGGGTTCGCGACGCTCAACTTCATCTCCACCATTGGTGCCTTCATTCTCGGCGTCTCGGTGCTGCCGTTCATATGGAACGTGTTCAAGAGCTGGCGTTACGGGGAGCCGGTATTGGTCGACGACCCCTGGGGCCATGGCAATTCGTTGGAGTGGGCCACCAGCTGCCCGCCGCCGCGGCATAACTTCACCGAGCTGCCCCGGATCCGTTCGGAGCGGCCGGCCTTCGAGCTGCACTACCCACACATGGTGGAACGACTGCGCGCCGAGGCCTACGTCGGCCGCCGCCATGGGGACACCAGGCCTGCAGAGGCACTGCCGCAAGGTTCGAAGTAACGGGGCAGTTGTAGGCCGTGCCGCGGATCAGCTCCGATGCTTCGGCCTCGGGGGAGGGTAACGCTCGTTGAACTAGCAGCGTCGGCGCATTCACGCAATCCGACGACGTCGAGCCAATGCCGCACAGCCGCAGTGCCTTTCGCGCCGACTGCGCCGGGCGGCAGCCCAAACGCGACGTTAGCCCAGTGCGACTACCTCTCCCGGTTCGATTTGCAGGTCGACCTCGTGCAGCACGGTATGCGTCCCGAAGGTTCGGTCGACACGACAAAGTGACACTTGTGCCGGCGCCGGAATCGTCGACATCACCAACGCAGGCTAAAAATCACGGCAGCGGGACGCCAGGTTTGCCCTGCTCGTGATTCAAACCCGTTGCCGCGCGCGGGGGAACGGCCGCCTGTCAGCCGTGTGGTGCCTCTGAGATGTTGCTGTCTGGTTTGCCCACCGTCTGGCAGTACGCCATCGCGGACAGCCGGGTCGCCGAGATCTCCAGGTTGGTCGGATCGGCGCCACCCTTGTCCTTCAGCATCTTGCTGACCTCGTCGTTCTGCTTCTTCTCGTCCTGCGTGGTGAAGTCCTTGCACTTCGTGTCACCGCCGGTGTTGATGACCTGTGAGGCCGAACATGCGCTGAACAGCAGCACCGCGGCCGGAACCATAGCCAGTGACGTTTGCTTCATCGTTTGCCTTTCGACATCGGAGGGGTTGCTACGTATACACAAAAACGTATGGTCCTTAAACATGGGCCCGCGCCGGGCCGAGGAGTCTGGTCGTTGCCGACGTGAAACGGTTCTTTTGCTGCGTGTCCGGCCACACCCCTCCGGATGTAGTCTCAACGCGCCTCTGGAACGCGGGCAGCCACTACCTGAGTCGGCGGCTCAAGGCATGCGGGCTCGGGATTGAGTGGGCCGGACCCGACGAGCGGGTGAAGGTTCGACATGGCGAACCGACGGCTCGAATCAGCGATCTGCCGGGTGAACTCCTGCTGTACCTCTTTGGGCGTCAGGCCGCCGCGCAGGTCGAGGTGACCGGACCCCGGATGCCGTTGCGGCGGTGCGTCGCACGCATCTCGGCATGTGAGTCCATCGTTCGCTTCGATCCACAAGTCTTGACAATATCTGCGGACCAGGCCCGCGGCGCCATGCGCGAGGAGCTGGTTGACTGGTTCTGCCGGCGTGAGACACGATGGCCGCAACGTGCAGCGGTCGTTGGGATGCGGGGGTCGAAGTGGCTGACATCACCATGTTGATCCTCGCGGACCACGAGTGGTTCCGCAAACAGTTCGCCAGGCTGGACGAGTTGCAGGCGCAGACACCGGTCAACCGCGCCGCACTCGAGCGGGTCTGGCGCCCGCTCGCCGACAAACTCGACGTGCACGCCTACATCGAAGAGAAGATCTTCTACCCACAGCTGCTGAAGCGGGGCGCCGACGATCCCGAGGGCGAGACGCTCGATGCGATCGGTGACCACAATGACATTCGCGACGCCGTGCGCGCCGCCAACGAGGCGCCGGTGGGCTCTGACCAGTGGTGGGAGGCGGTGGGCGGCGCCCGGCTGGCCAACGACGACCACATGGGTGAAGAGGAACGGGAAGGGCTGTCGGACTTCCGCCGCCACGCCCCGGTCGGCCTTCGTGACGCGCTGGGGCGCCAGTACGGCGACTTCATGGCCCAGCATCCCACCACCGAGGGATTGCCGATCGTCGACCGCGATCCGCAACGCTACGTCGAGGACATCGAGGACGCCACGCCGCCGAAACGCACCGATGGGTCGCTGGGCATCGGCAGCCTGAAGGGCCGGTGAGGTGACCCCGCTGCGCTGCAGCGCACCCCGTGCTGTCCGTGCCGAACCCGACCCAGGCTTCCATTACGTGACGTGAGCTTAGGACTCCGTGTCAACCTGTACCGCGTCACCGGTGAGTTCGTCCGCACCGACCTCGACGACGCCCGGGTCGCCGGGCTGCCGTTGGCCGATCAGCTCTGCGTGCCCAACCTCGGGAACCTTCCGGTCGCCATCAATCCTGCCGCGCCGCAACGGCTTCTTCTTCGACGATTTGTCCCGCGCCGGCAAGGGCGGCGGCGCCGAGGAGCGGTGACCGTTGGGCATTAGTCCAGCAGTTGCACTGGTTATTTCGATGGCTTTCTCGGTATAGACGCGGTAGCCGAAGTTCGGTAAGTAGCCATGGATTTCGGGCGTGTCGAGATCACGCATGAACTGCAGGATCTCGCGGCTGAACACCTGCCCGGGCACGAGGACGGGAAATCCGGGCGGGTAGGGCGTTACGTAAGTCGCCGACACGACGTCGGATCCGGCGTCCAACCTTTCGTCAATTTGCTCGCCGGTGAGGTATTCACAGTTCGTGTCGTCGTAGGACAGATAGAACCCGCGGCGGACGTCCCCTTCGGGCGTGGGCTCGCTTCCGCTGTGATCCATGAAAGCGGGGTGGAAGCCGCTGAAATCGGGCAGCGGCAAAGGCATTTCGGTGAGCCGATAAACAGCCCGCTCGAAGTGCTCGCGCTCACCAAGACTCATTTCGGAGATGTCTTGGTCGAGCTCGCGCGCAATGTTGACAAGAACTTCCACCAGGAAAGCGACGGAGCTGCGCGTGGTGCCGATATTCGTCATGAACAGCACGCTGTTGCGCGACGTCTTGTTGATCTGGATTCCATAACGGTCCATCAGCTGTTGGCGTTTGAACGTGTCTCCGTCATAACCGGTATGGCCAATGAACAAGGTGATCCTTGACGGATCGAGTACGAATTCGTCCTGATCCCAGGCGGCCATCATGTTGCGCAGCCCCGAGCGGAGGGGCTGGGCGATGGCCGAGGGCCGGAAGCGGTCCGGGATCAAGTCCGACGTGCGAAGGCATCTCATGTACTTGCCGAGCAGCGGATGATTGTCGATCGCGTCGCGCAACTGCATCGCGTTCTCGATCTGTCGCTGCACCAGTTCGACGCCTTCCAGCGCCACCTGCCGCCGACCCAGGTCTAAAGAAGCGAGAATCTGATAGTTGGGCGACGTCGAAGTGTGTGCCATGTAGGCCTCGTGGAACGGCTCCGCGACTTTTTGGTCGAAGTCCTGATCGAAGACATGGATCATCGATCCCTGCCGCAGTGCGGTCAGCGTCTTGTGTGTCGATTGAGTGGCATACACGCGCACCCGGGCTCTTGCCGGATCGGGAATGAGGCGACGGTCCAAAAGGTCGTCATCGCTGAGTTTGGCGGCGGTGACATCGCCTTCAGTGGCCAGATACTCCTCGTAGCGGCGCTTGTGCTCGGGGTCCTGTAGCCGCTCCCGCAACGCCCGGGCTGACGCCATCGCGGTGCGCGTGCGATAAACCGGGTGAAAACGCGCGAACGCGAACCATGCCTCGTCCCAGAGGAACACCAAGTCCGGCTTGATGGCAAGGCACTCCTCCATGACGCGCTCGACGTCGTAGACGATCCCGTCGAAGGTGCAGTTGGTCAGCGACATCATCTTGACGCGGGCGAGCTTGCCAGCCCGTTTGAGCGCCAGCAGCTTTGATTTGATCTCACGCAACGGCACCGCGCCGTACATCGAGTACTCGTTAAGCGGATACGCCTCCAGATAAACGACATTCGCGCCGGCCATCATCATCCCGTAGTGATGCGACTGGTGGCAGTTGCGGTCCAGCAGCACTATGTCCCCCGGTGCCACCAATGCCTGGGTGACGATCTTGTTAGCCGTCGACGTCCCGTTCGTCACGAAGTACGTGTGGCGCGAGCCGTAGGTTTGCCCCGCGAGCTCTTGCGCCTCACGCAAGGGCCCCGTCGGCTCGAGCAGTGAGTCAAGACCCCCACACGTCGCGGAGGTTTCGGCCATGAACACGTCCAGGCCGTAGAAGCCGACCATGTCCTTGATCCAGTGCGAGTTGACGATCGACTTGCCCTGCGAAATGGGCAGGGCGTGAAAGACGCCCGTGGGCCGGTGACTGTACTGCTTGAGCGCGCTGAAGAACGGCGTGCGGTAGCGCGCGGCCACGCCCTGCAGGATCGACAGGTGCAGCTCCAGCATGCCCTCCCGGGCATGAAACACCCTGCTGAAGTACTGGCCCAACCGCCCGGCGATGTCCTCCACATCGATTTCGGTCATGAGGTACAGATCCAGTTCGGGTCGCAACATCGCCAGGGAAACCGCGAGGATCTGCGCGCGCTCCTCGGGCGTCTGGTGGTCGGCCAACTCGTCCGACACCGCGGTATCGACGAACTCCGACAGAGCCGAGAGGTCCCGGGTCGATTGGTGCGAGAAACGCCGCCTGATCACCACTGCCTGCAGGTTGACGTTGAGCCGGGCCGCGATGAGAGCCTCATCTCCGCTGGACACCACCACGAGTTCGTAGACGAACTCGTCGTCGGGTCGACGCCATTTGCGGACCTCGCTGCGCAGCGCCCGTTCCTGGTCTTCGGTCATCTTCTCGACGACGAGCACCTCGAAGTAGGGACGGTCGCGCTGGGCCGCCGGCTGGTGTTCGAGGAGCTGGCGCGGGTCGGACGGGAACATGTCCAGATCATCGGCACCGGCGTTGTCCACGTCTCCCGAGCGGTACGACTCCGTGGTCAGCGCGCGATTGACCTGCCCGACCGTTTGCGTGAACTTGTCATAGCTGCCGGCAGCGAAAAGTCTTTGCAATCGGGCGAACTGGGGCGAGCCGGGATAGGCCCAGTAGGGCTCTAGTGTGCTCAGGCGAGCCAGCAGTTCCTGGCACGAGTTGGCCCATTTCTCTTTCAACACTCCCGTGGTGGACAGACGCGTTAGCCGATCGGCCGCCTCCTCCAACCGGCACCAAGAGTCACTGCGGACCTGCCACAGGCTGTTGTAAGCGCGCAAGTGTTCCGTCATGGCCGCCCTTTCCCAAGCCGCGGCGACGGCTCTGCCGTGCCGAGTCGGTCAAGGTTCGCAAACTCAGCCCGCCCACTGGTGGACAGAAGACAAACAATGCGCTTCCGTCATGTTACAGCCCGGCTAGGCAACGGTGGCCATGCACAAGTTCAGGTTCTGGGCCTAAAAGCCGGCACACAACCACGGCGCCGGCTCAACGATCGCGAATCGCCGTGAGAACTTCACGCGCAACAAACGCACGAACACCGGCGTCAGTCCTTGGGACCGACGACCATACTGGCCAGCACAGCATCGAGCGCGCGGGCAGCACAGGCGGCCACGGCGGTTAAGCCGACACTCGTCAGAATGTCCCGGGTATCACCGGGGGTTCGCGACATAACAGCCTCCCATCATGGTCACCCAGTGCGGAATGCAAACGCGCGCAACGCCCGCAGTATTTTGTTCGCTTAGCTAACAAGATCGTACGCCTCAGTTCGGCGGACGCATCGTCCACCTCAAGAGGCGGTGCAGCCGGAAATGTCAGCCCGCCGCCCTGCGGTAGCGTCACGGCCGTGGAAGCAGAGCCGGCCCATGAGGCCGTCACGGCCGGGCCGCCGGGCGGCGGCAAGCGGCTACCGGCTCCCGATTTTGCACCGCAGCCGCATCGGTGGGGGCTAGGCGCCTTCGTACTGGTCGAGCTGGTGTACCTCGCAGTCTCGGCTTCGCTCGCCATTTTCTGGATCGGTACCCGTCCCGTCTCCGCCGGCGGTCTCGCCCTGGCGCTGGTGATTCCTACGGCGACCGCGGCCGGACTGGCGATGCTCATCACGCAGTTGCGCGGCAACGGTCCGTGCACGGACCTGCACCTCGGCTGGTCGTGGCGTCGGTTACGGCTTGGGCTGATGTTCGGTTTCGGCGGGCTGCTGGTCACGATCCCGGCATCCATCGTCTACGCGTCGATCGTGGGGCCGGGCGCGAATTCCACCGTAGGCAGGGTCTTCGGCGGGCTCAGGACCTCCTGGCCGTGGGCGGTGGCCGTATTCCTCATCGTGGTGGTCATCGCGCCACTATGTGAAGAAATCATCTTCCGCGGACTGCTGTGGGGAGCGCTGGACAGGCGCTGGGGGCAGTGGTTCGCCATGGTGGTCACCACCGTGGTGTTCGCGCTTGCCCACCTCGAGTTCACCCGGGCGCCGCTGTTGGTGGTGGTGGCCATTCCGCTCGCGCTCGCGCGGTGGTATTCCGGTGGTCTGTTGGCCAGCATCGTCGCGCATCAGGTGACCAATCTGTTGCCGGGCGTCGTGCTGATGCTTGGTCTGGTTGGCGTTATCCCCTCGTCGTGAGCGGGCCTGGCTGACGTTCAAGCCTCAGGTGTCGAGCAAAGCGGAAGGATGTCATGAAGGTCATCGGTTTCGAGGAGCATTACAAGCTCCCGGCCATCTTCGACGCGCACCAAAATGACGCGGGCGCTTCGGCCTTGGAGCTGCTCAAGCAGGCGGGCTACGTAAACACCGGCGCCCAAGGCGAATTACCGCCAGGAATAACCGATTTGGGTGACGGGCGTATCGCGGCAATGGACGCGGCAGGCATCGACGTTCAGATCCTATCGCACACCGTCCCGGGTCCCGAGACACTGGCGCCGGCCGCAGCGGTGGAACTGGCGAGGCACGCCAATGACGCCGTAGCCGCAGCGGTCACCAAGCACCCCGACCGGTTCCGTGGCTTCGCCACCCTACCGATGCGCGATCCGGCCGCCGCCGCGGAAGAACTCGAGCGCGTCGTCCGCGGGCACGGCTTCGTGGGTGCACTGATCAACGGACACGTCAACGGCCGCTATCTCGACGACACCTTCTTCTGGCCCGTGTTCGACAGCGCCGAAAAACTCGGCGTGCCAATCTATTTGCATCCCACCATGCCGCCACAGCCGGTAATCGACGCCTGCTACGCCGGGTTCGATCCGCTGATCTCGGCGCGATTGGCGGCCGCCGGGGCCGGCTGGCACATCGATACGGGGATCCACTGCCTTCGCCTGATCCTGGGCGGCGTGTTCGACCGTTTCCCGTCATTGCAGATCATCGTCGGCCACCAGTTCGAAGCGCTGAGCTGGATGGCGTGGCGGGCCGACTATGTGTTTCCCGTCAACGAGAGCGGCCTGCAACGAACCGTCAAGGAGTACCTGCGTGAGAACTTCTACGGCGGCATACTCGCCGGGGATTTCTTCGTCCAGGACCCCGGCGCGATGGACCCCACCTGGAGTCTGTCGTTCAACGCCTATCTGGCCATGGTGAACGTGGTCGGCATCGACCGGATCGTTTTCACCGCCGACTACCCCTACGGCAACATGAAGGCCGCCCGGCAGTTCCTTGACCAGATGCCGATCAACCCGGCCGACAAAGAAAAGATCGCCCACCTCAACGCCGAACGACTGCTTGGACTATGAGTCCGGCGGAA
Organism: uncultured Actinomycetota bacterium; assembly: GCA_963785625.1. GTDB lineage: Bacteria > Actinomycetota > Actinomycetes > Mycobacteriales > Mycobacteriaceae > Mycobacterium. The sequence continues at coordinate 392,194 of CAWAWC010000010.1, forward strand.
GGCTTAGTCCGCTCGGCCGTCAGCGCCGATTCCGAGCAATTCCACCAATTGCGCCGCCGAATATCCGCCCGGCCCCACGCCGTCGCGGAGGGCCGCACGCGCCGCTCGCGCCAACGCCGCGTTGAGTGGCGCGGTGATGCCGTGCCGGTGCGCGATCCGGACTATCTCTCCGTTCAGGAAGTCCGTCTCCACGTCGCCGGTGTTGCGGCTCAACGACTGCCAGGTGGAGTTGCTCGGTCCACGATCCCATCCGGGTACTGGGCGTAGAGTCGGTCCGTCCGCCCGCGCCGCCGTGGAGGTCGCGAACGAAACGTACTCGATTCCCGCGTGCCGCAACACCTTTTCGCCTTCGCCGCGCACGGCGGTGACCAAATCGACCGCCTCGGCGGCCTCGGCGGTCAGGGCGCCCACGGCATTGCCGAGGTTGCTCAACAGCTTGTTGTACTTCCAGGGAGCGACGTCATCGGGAATAGACACGAGAATTCCCGCGGGGCACCAACTCTCGGCGAGTCCCGCCAATAGCGCGGCGTCCTCCCGCGTGCTGGTCGACGCGGGCCACCGTCCGATATGGAATTGGCCGGCCACCGGCCATGACTGGACAATCACTTCCCCGGGCTCGAGATGCACCGCAGGCATCCAGACGCAGATGCCGAAGACCCGACGGAAATAGCGCAGCGACTTCTCCTCGGCGGCAACGCCGTTGAGAGCGGTCATCGCCGGCAGTCGCTCACCGGCGGTCCCCACGAAACCATCTCGGCCATAGACTGGCCGATCCACCCATTCCTGCAAAGCCTCGTCGAGTTGCTGGGTCTTCGTCGCGAACAGCAGCACGTCGCGGTGATTCAACTCCACATCATCGGGCCGCGATGCCGTGGTCACCGCGGTACGGAACGTGCCGTCCGGCGTTCTCAGCGTCAAGCCGTCCGCCGCCAGGACCTCCGCGTGCCTGCCACGTGCCACCAAGACCACGGGAATCCCGGCCCGGGTAAGCACCGCGCCCACGGTTCCGCCGATGGCGCCGGCGCCGATGATCACGTATCGGTGGTCGTCGGGAGCGGGCAATTGCTACGCCTTCCGTCGTTTTCTTGGTTAGAACGCTATTTGCGAGATTACGTCGCAACTCCTGCGGCCACGACCAGCGTGGTCGGGCGCAACGCCGCGTGGTTAACTGCGACCGTGCACAGAGAACCGAACCTGGCGCGACGCTTCTTCGATCGATTCGAGCCAGTACATGCCGTGACTTACTTCGCTCCGGAGGCACGGGCGGCACTGGACGGGCTGGGTTACCGGGGATTCTGGATGGGTTACTTCGCTGCCCGGTCGGCGCCGCTGGGCATCGTGCCCCCCGAGGTGGTGACCGCGATCTTCTACAACTTCGCCCCCGAACGCGTCGCCAAGGCCCTGCCGACGGCGTGGCAAGTCGCCAGTCCCGAAGCCGCGCTGCGCGCCCGGCAAGACTCCGCGGTCGCCGCGCTGCACCGCTACGGGCTCGGCGCAAATGAAAATGTCAGTTTGGCAGCGGAATTAGCGGGTAAGGCGGCGCGCCACGCCCCGCTGGACGGGCGGCCGCTGTTCGCTGCAAACCGGGCGCTGCCGTGGCCGGACGATCCCCTGGCCGCGCTGTGGCATGCCACGACGCTGTTGCGTGAGCATCGGGGCGACGCGCACGTGGCGTCGTTGACTGCCTCCGGCATCTCAGGCCGGGAGTCCAATGTGTTACACGCCGCTGCCGGCGGAGTGCCTCGTGACTACATCGCGCGTACCCGTGATTACGACGAAGCGGCGTGGCGTCACCACGAGCAAAGGCTGGCCGAGCGCGGTCTGCTCAACGATGACGGGTCGCTGACCAGCGCCGGCCGCGAGCTGAAAGGCCAGATCGAATCCACAACCGACGCCCTTGGCCTGTCGGCGCTCGACGCCCTCACCGACGACGAGGTGGAAACCCTGTTTCAAACGCTGACCCCTATCACCCGCGCCGTCGTCGCCGGCGGCGATGTCCCCGCTCTGACCCCGATGACGTTGAGCCGTGACGAATTGCACGACAGCAGCGCGCATTTGGTCGCTGACTAGCGGCATCTACCAACCGCGAGGCTGTGCCCGTCAGGGACGCTCGCTACCCTGATCCCATGAACAGTCATCGGGTGCCCGGTGGGGTGGTGCACGAGCTGCCCGCAGACCTGCGCCGGTCGCTGATCGTCAACGCCACGGCGCTGGCGGCCTGGAAAGACATCACACCTTTGGCGCGCAACGAATTCATCTGCTGGATCGAGAATGCCAAGCAAGAGGCGACCCGGCAGCGCCGCATCCGCCGCACCCAAGAGGAACTCGAGGAAGGCCAGCGCAGACCGTGCTGCTGGCCGGGGTGTGAACACCGCGAGCGCACGGGCAGGTAACACAGCAGAACCTTCTCGGGCCGCTCCATCCGATACGTCACGTCGTTACTCAGATACGAGTCATCGAGCTTCACAGAGCCGATGGTGGAGCGCAGCATGCGCAGTCTCGTCGGACGTTCGCCGGCGGGGCTCGCCAACTTCACCCGGGCGAAGTTCGTGCTCAGCTTCTCTTCGGCTTCGCCGAGGTCTGTGGTGTCGAATAGAAGGGTCGGCTCACTAGTCCTTGGTGGAGGGAACGACTACAGGCATCGTCCCTGAGCCCACAACGACCTGATTGTCCAGCATGCGCGGACGGAAGTCACGCCGACGCTCTCTTCTGCCACACTGCAGCAGCGAACGCGACACCGATTGCGCGGGGCGCCTCCGCGGAATTCAGTTGGGGACGTCCCAGAGGTGTGTCAGCGGGCCAACGGCTTGTAGAAGACCACGCCGTTGCCTTTGTTGTCGTACACCACGGCGCGGCGCTCGTGGGCGTCGTCGTACGGGCCCTTGACGATGGCACCGCCGCTGGCCACAACCGCCTTCGCGGCGGCGTCGACATCCGCGGTCTTGATGCCGACGACGACCTGGCCGGGGATGGGGTGGTCCACCGCGGTCGCCAGTGCGAGGGTGATCGCACCACCATCCAGAGCGGCGTAATGGGCTCCGTCGCGGAACTTCAGCGGCAAGCCGAGGGTTTCGCTATAAAACCGGATCGATTCGTCCAGGTCGTCCGTCGACAAGACGATCATCCGCACTTCGTGGTCGCTCATTGGTGCCTCCCGTGGCTAGAACGCCTCAAGATACTAAGCCGGGAGTGCACTCGGGACGCTGGGCCGGTAGGGCGTGTTCTCTTCAGCAGGGGCACGAACGAGTGTGCTGCACGGACTACGCGTTGCCCTGTGCCGCGAAGTCCATCGGCAGCCCGTCCCCTTGTCCCGCGTCTCGATCGGCGACGGCTGTAGCCAGCGCGGTCTCACCCCGGATCGTCCCGACGATGTCGACATGGTCATTGACCGCGAAATACGTTGGTGCGGTCGCGGTTTGGCTGCCGCTCTGGGTGATGACGGTGGTGTTCGGGGTCACCAGGCAGGTCTGTGTGTACCCGTTGGCGCTGCGCGCGGTCACCGAACCCGCCGACACAGCGATCACGGTCCCCTCCTGGCGCACCGGCTGCGAGGTCGGCGCCGGCCCCTGATCCGCCACCACCAATGGCTTTTCGGGCTCCACGTTGGTAACCAGCGCCGAGGCCACCGAACACAGCACCGAGGCGGAGACAACTTCGCAGACGCTCGCTGGGCCGGACATCGTTCGCCGCACGGTCCGATCGGTCGCGGTCGTCTTTGCCCAGGGAATCTGGCAGGACCCCAAGAATTGGTCACTTCTTGCGAGAGTCGATTTTATTTGTGCGCGCAACGGAACCCTACCCAGCTCGTGACCGGTCGGCGGGTTCAGTGTCCGGGGTCGAATTCGATGGGCAGGGTGGTGGGCCCAGTGATCCCGACGATGGGCTTCCAGGTTGCGTGGCCGGCGCGGTGCGGGTTGGGCATGCGACGCGTGATGACGGTCAGGGCTTGGGCGAGTTCGAGTCGGGCGAGGTGTGCTCCGAGGCAGTAGTGAATGCCGCCGCCGAACGTCAGCATGGTCGCCGGCCCCTCGCGGGTGATGTCGAGGCGGTCGGGGTCGTCGTAGACGGCGGGGTCCCGGTTGGCGGCGGCGGTGTTGACAATCACCAGCGTGCCGGCAGGCATCCTCACGCCGCCGAGTTCGACATCCTCGACGGCCTTGCGCATGGTGCCGAAAACGACTGGGCTGTGGCGCATGAGTTCCTCGACTGCCTGCGGGGCGAGCTCGGGATGCTCAGCCAGCAGGGCCCACTGCTGGGGGTGGTCGCACAAATCCTGCACGGCGGCGGCCAACTGATTGCGGGTGGTGTCGGTGCCCGCCATCAGCAGGCCTTCCGCGAGCATGCGTAGCTCGTCGGCGGTGAGTCGGTCCCCGTCGTCTTCGGCGCGGATCAGCTGCGAGATCAGGTCGTCGGTGAGGTGGCGGCGCCGCTGGATGACCATGTCGTCGATGTAGGCGTCGAGTTCGTCGAAGGCCGCCATGATGACCGCAGCGTGGTCGGCGACGTTCCAGGTCAAGACCTTAACGATGTCGTCGGCCCAGTCCGAGAACAGTTGCCAGTCACCGCGCGGTGCGCCGAGCAACCCGCAGATGATCGGAATCGGATACCGGCGTGCGATGTCGGCGACCACGTCGCAGCGCCCCGTGGTGGTCACCGGGTCGACCAGCTCGGTGATGGCCCCGACGATCGTCGTCTGCAGTCGTGCGGTGGACCGTGGTGTAAACGCCTGGGAGACGAGTCGGCGCAGCCGATTGTGATCGGCGCCGTCCCGGCTTAACAGGCCCGTGGTGAGCTTGTCCCACAGCCGGCCGGACGTAATGCCTTGTGCCGCAAGCGCAACTCCCTTCGGCATGCAAAACCGGGGATCGCGCAAAACAGTGCGCACCAGCTCGTAGCTCAACACTTCGGGCCCGTGCGGCCCCAGCGCGATCGGCCCCTGCAGCCGGGCCTGCCGAATGAACCGGTGCGCCTCTTCGGGATTGTGGGCGTGCTCATAAGCGATGGGCGGCAGCCCGGCATCAAAGACGGTAGGGCTGTTGGTGCCGATGGCGTCGACGGTCATGGTGGCCTCCTCGGATTCGAACAAGTTGACTATCCGACGCCAAGGCAGCAAGACCATCAGCCACAACGCGTAGATATCCGGGGCCGGGGGTCGTAGATACGCGTGCGACCGGCTTTAATCTGCGCGTTTGCGCTGATGTTTTGCCGCACATAGTGGCTGCATGGTGGTTAGCATGAGCGACATCGATCCGCGTGCGGACGCACCGCTGGTGGACTGGAGCGATCTTGGCGTGAGCGGGCTTTTGCCGACCGGCACGGTGACGTTGCTGTTGGCTGACGTGGAGGGTTCGACGCGGCTGTGGGAGACCCAGGCCGAGGTGATGACGGGCGCGATCGCGCGACTCAACCACGTCGTCTGTGATGTCGTCGCCGCGCACGACGGTGTGCGCCCGGTCGAGCAGGGCGAGGGCGACAGCTTCGTGGCGGCGTTCGCCCGCGCGTCCGACGCGGTGGCCGCTGCCCTGCAGTTGCAGCGGGCGCCGTTGGCCCCGATCCGGCTGCGCATCGGGGTGCATACCGGTGAGGTGCAGCTGCGCGATGAGGCTAACTACGCGGGTCCGACGATCAATCGGACCGCGCGGCTGCGCGATCTGGGGCATGGGGGTCAGACGCTGTTGTCGGGAGCGACCGAACCGCTGGTGGTCGACCGGCTACCTGAGGGCGCCTGGCTGACCGATCTGGGCACCCACCCGTTGCGTGATCTGCCCCGCCCGGAACGAGTGGTGCACCTGTGCCATCCCGACCTGGTCAACGAGTTCCCGCCCCTTCGGGTATCGGGCACCGTTGTCTCCACCCGCCTTCCGGCGCAGCTGACCAGTTTCGTGGGCCGCGACCCGGAGCTGACCCAGCTGCGCGAGCTGCTGGCGCAGAGCCGGGTGGTGACGTTGACCGGTGCGGGTGGGGTGGGCAAAACCCGGCTGGCCATCCAGGTCGCGGCCGCAATTGCGCCCGAGTTCGGCGACGGTGTCTGGTATGTGGATCTGGCGCCGCTCACCGACCCCGAGCTAGTGCCCGTGACGGTGGCACGGGCGCTGGGGCTGCCCGATCAACCGGGGCGCTCCACGATGGACAGTCTGCTGCGGTTTGTTCGTGACCGGCGGCTGCTCGTGGTGCTCGACAACTGTGAGCATCTGCTGGATGCGTGCGCCGAGTTGGTGGTCGCGCTGCTGGGTGGGGCGGCGAGGCTGACCGTGCTGGCGACAAGCCGGGAGGCGATCGGGGTGGCCGGCGAAGTGAGTTGGCGGGTGCCTTCACTGTCGCTGGACGATGAAGCCCTCGAGTTGTTCACCGACCGGGCCCGCCACGCTCGACCCGGTTTCGCGATCAGCGACGACAACGCGGCGACGGTGGGCGAGATTTGCGCGCGCCTGGATGGGGTGCCGCTGGCGATCGAGCTGGCCGCAGCGCGGGTGCGCGCGTTGTCGCCGGCCGAGATCCTCGACAGCCTGCACGACCGGTTCCGGCTGCTCACTGGGGGGGCGCGCACCGCGGTACGCCGCCAGCAGACGCTACGCGCCTCGGTGGACTGGTCGCATGCACTGCTGACCGAACCGGAGCAGGTGTTGTTTCGCCGGCTGGCGGTATTTCTGGGCGGCTTCGACCTCGACGCCGCCCAAACAGTCGCTGGCGGTGGTGACGTGCAGCGCTACCAGGTGCTCGATCAGCTCACCCTCTTGGTGGACAAGTCACTGGTGGTCACCGACGAAAGCGGGGGCCGAACCCGCTATCGGCTGCTAGAGACGGTGCGCCAATACGCCCTGGAAAAGCTCGGCGAGTCCGGCGAGGCCGACGCCGTGCGCACGCGCCACCGCGACCACTACACGGCGCTGGCCGCCCTGCTCGACGCCCCGGCCGGCACTGATTACGAGCAGCGCATCGAGCAGGCCAAAACCGAGATCGACAACCTGCGCGCCGCCTTTGGGTGGAGCCGAGAAAACTCCGACGTCGAGCTGGCGTTGACGCTGGCGTCGTCGCTGCAGCCGCTGTGGCAACGGGGACGCCTCCGGGAAGGACTGGCCTGGTTCGACGCCACCTTCGCCGACCTCGAAACGCCGCACGCCGGGGTGGCTGCCGAGGTGCGCGCACGGGCGCTGTCCGACAGGGCCATGCTCACCATCTGGGTGGGCGCCGGCGACAGCCTGGATCAGGCCGAGCAAGCCCTTGCGATCGCGCGCGAGGTCGATGACCCGGCGCTGCTGGTACGTGCGCTAACCGCCTGCGGCCTTATCGCCGCCCGCGGCCTTAACGCTGAGCCTGCCCAGAGGTACTTCGGCGAGGCGATCGGCCTTGCGCGGGCGTTGGACGATCGGTGGCGGCTCAGCCAGATCCTCGCGTGGCAGGCGTGGGGTGCAACGGGCGATCCGGTCGCGGCGGGCACGGCCGCCGAAGAGGGGCGCGACCTCGCGGATGAGATCGGTGACCGGTATGACTCGCGTCAGTGCCGCTGGTGCCTCGGAATGGCACAGTTGCAGCAGGGTGATCTGGCCGGCGCTGCCGCACAATTCGGCGAGTTGGTGTCTGAGGCAGAGGCCGCTCACGATCGGCCCGTTGAGATCAATAGCCGCGCGTGCCTGGGCGTCGTGCTGGCGTACCAAGGCGACCTGGGTGCGGCCCGGGCCGCCGCCGACGCGGCCGTCGAGGCTGCTACCGAGTTGGGTGGGTTCTTCGCGGGCATCGGCTACGCGGCGTTGGCTATAGCGGCCCTGGCCGCCGGCGATGTTGGGATGGCCCAGGATGTGTGCGAGGCCTGGCCGCAGCTGAGTGCCCTGCCCCACACGGCGGCGACGTCGCGTGCCCTCAGTTCGCTGACCGCGCTCGCGGCCGGGGATCTGGTCGCGGCTCGCCGCTGGGCCGAAGAAGCCGTCACGATGGTGACCCGCGGCTTCTACCTGTCGATGGCGCTGCTGACGCGCGCCCGCGTGGCGATCGCGCAAGGCGAACCAGAACAAGGTGAACGCGACGCCCACGACGCGCTCGCGTGCGCGACCGACTTTGGGGCTTATCTGCACGTCCCAGACATCCTCGAACGCCTCGCCGTTCTGGCCAGTGAGGCCGGTAGTTATCCCGAAGCGGCCCGGCTCTTCGGCGCGGCCCACGCCATAAGGGAGCGCATGGGCGCAGTTCGCATCAATGTCTACGACACCGGCTACGAAGCGTCATTGGCGGCGCTGCGAGATGCAATGGGTGAAAACGACTTTGACGCAGCGTGGGCCGAGGGCGCGGCCCTGTCCACCGAGGAGGCGATCGCCTACGCGCAGCGTGGCCGCGGCGAACGCAAACGCCCGGCCAGCGGCTGGGCCTCACTCACCCCCACCGAGCGCGACGTCGTACAACTGGTCAGCGAGGGGCTCGGCAATAAGGACATCGCCACCCGGCTGTTCGTCTCACCGCGCACCGTGCAAACCCACCTCACCCACGTCTACACCAAACTTGGCCTCACCAGCCGCGTGCAACTCGCCCAAGAAGCAGCCCGCCATACCTAACCCCTGCGCTGCGACCGAATCGCAATGTGCGTCCCTGTTCTAACTGCTTTGGGGTGGTTATCGGTGTGCCGAGCAACTGATCGCCGTGCGACAGGCCGCGCGGGACGCCGGCATGGCATTGGGCGTGTTGCACGACCTTCCGGTGGGGGGTCGACGCGGAAGGCGCGGACGCGTGGGCGCTGGCCGACGTGCTCGCCGGCGGGGCGAGCGTCGGGGTGCCGCCGGATAACCTCACCCCGCGCGGGCAGGACTGGGGCTGCCGCCATGGCGACCGGACCGCCTCGCGGCCACCGGCTACTCTGCGCTGCGGGACATGCTGCGCGCGGTGCTGAGCTACGCCGACGGACTGCGGATCGACCACGACGCCGGCCTGTGGCGGCTGTAGTGGATTCCGCCCGGCGACGGCCCGATCGAGGCACCTACGTGCACTACGACGCCGAAGTCATGCTCGCCGTCCTCGCGCTGGAAGCTCACCGGGCGGGGGCCACGGTGGTCGGCGAGGACCTGGGCACGGTCGAACCGGAGGTCAGCGAAGCGCTGGCCGACGACGGGATGCTCGGGTGTGCAGTGTCGTGGTCCTGTATTTGCGCGGTGCGCGGCTGGATGGAAATTATCCGCTGTCGATCCCGCTGGACGGGCCAGGCCATGAATATCACCGTGACCAACAACGCCGGGAACCTCGACTTCGGTCTGGTCGGGTGTCGCCGCAGTGTCCCGCACCTGCAGCGAGTGCTGGGCCACTTGGAGACGTCGCTGAACGAACTGGAGCGCGCCGTCAGCGCGTGAGATACGAAGTGAGGCGGTGGCGACGCTTCGGCGCTGTGCACAGCTGCCTAACATTCTGGGTATGGTGTACTATACCCAGAATGTTAGGCAGACTTCCGGACCGATTGGCCGAGCACCCCACCGTGCGGCGAGTGCGGTCGCGCCCGCGGCCGCAATCCGGCCCCCTCGACGCGGATTGGCTGCGTGAGATATGCCTGGCCGCCGGCGCCGACGACGTCGCGTTCGCCGACGTCGACAACCCCGAATTGTCCTCCGAGCGTGAGCATGTCGAGGCGGCACTACCGGGAGCAAAGAGCTATATCTCGCTGGTCGTCAGGATGAACCGCGACAACGTGCGCTCGACGGCGCGCAGCGTCGCAAATCAGGAGTTCCATCGCAGCGGGGAACTGCTCAACGAGGCGGCATACCGCATCGTGCGCCAACTGCAGGATGCCGGTTTTCGCGCGCTGAATCCGTCTGCGACCTTCCCGATGGAGATGGACAGCTTTCCCGGCAGGATTTGGGTGGTGGCGCACAAGCCGGTTGCAGTGGCCGCCGGCCTCGGGGCGATGGGCATCCACCGCAACGTAATTCATCCGAAGTTCGGCAACTTCATCCTGCTCGGCACGGTCGTCGTGGACGCGCCGATCAGCGACTACGGCGAACCGCTGGACTACAACCCGTGCCTGGAATGCAAGCTGTGCGTGGCGGCGTGCCCCGTTGGCGCGATCGGCAAGGACGGTGAGTTCGATTTCGTCGCTTGCTCGGTACACAACTACCGCGAATTCATGGGCGGGTTCACCGATTGGGCCCAGACGATCGCCGACAGCGCTGATGCGGCCGACTTTCGTTCTCGGGTCAGCGATTCGGAGAACGCGTCGATGTGGCAGAGCCTGTCGTTCAAGCCCAACTACAAGGCTGCCTATTGCCTGGCGGTGTGCCCCGCGGGAGAAGATGTCATCGCACCGTACCTCGACGACCGCAAGAAATTCATAGACCTGGTGTTGAAACCATTGCAGGACAAGAAGGAGACACTGTACGTGCTGCCGAACTCGACCGCCCAAGCGCACGCCGAACGCCGCTTCCCGCACAAGCGGGTAAAGGTCGTCGACAGCGGAATCCGAGGGCTCTAGGGAAGCGCCGGGTCACGGCCGCCGATCGGCATCGCTATTGGCGTCAGCGGACTCATACCTACGACGTACCCCGTCGGGGTTCGGGTCATAACCCCATTCGCGTATCGCTTCGGACACAGACCTAAGGGCGAACCAGCCCTTCACGAAAGGGCGACGAGCGGCGCATGACAGCAGTCACCGCCTAGGCGTGCGGAAAACGGGTACGGTCGGTTGGTCGAAGCCCTGAGGCCGAAAGGGTGTCCGCGATGACATCGACTCGAAAGCGTCAGGCGGCCTCGACGTCGGCACGTTCTTCTTGCAGCCGATCTTTGCTGCGCAGCAGCCGCAGCAGCGTGACAAAGTCGAGCCCACCGACGACATTGCCGACCACGGTATAACCGAACCAGCCCAGCCAGTCGAAATAACCGAACGGCGCCTTGCCGGTGACGAGCGCGCCGAAGATCAGTAGCGAGTCCAGGATCGAGTGGAACAGGCGCGTTCCCGCGAGCAAAAACGTGCCGGCAACCGCGGCGGCTATCTTGCCGGGCACCGAGTCCGTGCCGTGTTGCATTCGGGTCATCAAGGTGATCACCATGCCACCCAGCACTGCCAGCGAAAGGGTTTGTGCCGAGAGCGGCGCGGTCGCGAAGTGGGTTGCCGACTCGACGAACGGCGGGAACTCGACACGCTTGCGGTACCGAGTTACTGGAAATCCGTTGTGAACGCTTGTTCATTCGGTGCTGTGGCCCGAGCCTTTGCGGAAGCTTTTACGGCACCGTGCAGTTGAACGGTGAATGCGCATTGGTGTCGTGTTCCCGCAGACCGAACTCGGTGGAGATCCAGCAGTCGTCCGCGTGTACGGGCAGCGCGTCGAAGAACTCGGGTTCACGCACATCCTTGCCTACGACCACGTGGTCGGCGCCGATCCGGAGGTGCACCGAGGCTGGGACGGCCCCTACAATATCGACTCGACCTTCCATGAGCCGTTTGTCATGTTCGGCTACCTGGCCGCCGTCACCTCACTGGAATTGGTCACCGGCGTCATCATCCTGCCGCAGCGACAGTCGGTCTTGGTGGCCAAGCAGGCCGCCGAGGTTGACCTGCTCACCGGCGGACGGTTCCGGCTCGGGGTTGGCCTGGGCTGGAACGCCGTCGAGTACGAGGCGCTGGGCGAAAAGTTCACCAACCGCGGCAAGCGCTCGGAGGAACAAGTGGAGGTCATGCGCAAGCTGTGGACCGAGCGGTCGGTGACGTTCGGCGGGCGGTACCACACGGTGACGGCCGCGGGCCTGGCCCCGCTGCCGGTCCAACGGCCGATCCCGGTGTGGTTCGGTGCGGCCTCCGACCGCGCCTACGAGCGCGCCGGACGGCTCGGTGACGGCTGGTTCCCCATGATGGGCCCTGGACCGCGCCTCGACAACGCGCGTGAGCAGGTGCGGCGCGCGGCAACAATGGCGGGGCGCGACCCCGATGGCCTCGGCATGGAAGGCCGCGTTATATGGACCGACGACCGCGACAAGACGGCTGCCGACATCCAGTCCTGGAAAGCCGCCGGGGCCACTCACCTGTCGGTGAACACCATGAACGCCGGCCTCGCCACCGTCGACGACCATCTCGACGTGTTGGAGCAAGTGGTCGCCGACCTGAAGTAGCCCGGCGGGCGTTTCACGTGGCGTGCAATTCTTACTGTCGGCGTCACCGTAATCGCAACGGCGGAAATCGAGGTGCTCTATGGCAGCTGGTGAAAGCCGCGTGAACGTGGCCGGACAGCGGGCTCTGGTAATGGGAGCCAGTGGCAACGTAGGGGCTTGCGTGACCCGCCATCTGGTGTCCGGCGGCGCCGACGTCCGGGTGCTGCTGCGGAGGTCGAGCTCGACCAAGGGCATCGACGGCCTGGACGTCGAGCGGTATTACGGCGACATCTTCGACTCGTCGCAAGTCGCCGCCGCCATGTCGAATCGCGACGTCGTCTACTACTGCGTCGTCGATACCAGGGCGGAATTACGCGATCCTGCTCCGCTTTTCGACACCAACGTGAAGGGCCTGCGCAATGTGCTCGAGGTGGCGACGAAGGCCGACCTTCGCCGATTCGTGTTCCTGAGCACCATTGGCACGATCGCGATCGGGAAAAACGGTGAAACGGTTGACGAGGAAACGCCTTTCAACTGGGTGGATCAAGCCGGCAGTTACATCGAGTCGCGACGGCAGGCGGAGGATCTGGTGTTCTCCTATGTAGCGGATCGGGGGCTACCCGCCGTAGTGGCAAATGTTTCGAACCCATACGGGCCTCCCGATTGGCAGCCGAGGCAGGGCATGTTCGTGCAGCTCGCGGCACTCGGGAAGCTGCCGTTCTACGTGCGCGGCGTCGCGGCCGAAGTGGTTGGTATTGACGATGTCGCCGACGCCCTACTGTTGGCCGCGCAACGAGGACGAGTTGGCGAGCGCTACATCATTTCTGAGCGCTATATGACCCAGCGAGAACTAGTCACTCACGCCGCCGAGGCGGTCGGCGCGCGACCCCCGCGAATCGGTATCCCGATGGCGCTGGTCCACGCGTTCGCTCACCTGGCGGACGCCGTCGGACCGCTGCTGCGACGTGAATTCCCGATCGGTAAGCAGAGCGCCCGGCTACTGGCTCTGACCTCTCCGGCTAGCCACGACAAAGCCACGCGGGAGCTCGGCTGGCACCCGACGCCCACCGAACACTTCATCCGGCGCGCAGCGCAGACCTATGTGGACCGACGCACGCCGGCCACTAACCCCAAGTAGCGCCAATCACCCAAAACAGTTGGCTTGCAGGCGTTACCAGCCAGCCGGTGTCGAGCTAGCTGTGCCGCGGAACTACCGACGGCCGATTCGACAGGCTAACCCGCACAGGTTGAACTGTTGATATGGGCCAAGTCAGCGAATCGTCAATCCGGGCGGCCAGGGACCTGCGCGTGATGTTCAGCAGGCTGCGCAGGCGTCTGCGTGAGGCCGCCACGGCGGATGACCTCACGCCGCCGCAAACGGCGGTGCTGCTGCGACTCGCCAAGGACGGCCCCGCATCCGCCAGTCAGCTGGCCGGTGCGGAGCGTGTCCGCCCGCAGTCCATGGCTGCCACCGTGGCCGGACTCGACCGGCACGGCTTGATCGATCGCACGCCTGATCCCCATGACGGCCGAGGGCAGCTCATCACGTTGACCGCCCTCGGTCGCCGCTGGGCCCAGAGCGGCCGCAAAGTGCGCGAGGAGTGGCTGGTTCGGGCCATGCAAGACCGCTATACCGAGCGCGAACGTCAGGTAATCAACGACGCACTGGCTTTGCTCGGGCGACTCGACGAGTGACGAAAGGCTGGAATTTACAATAAAATTTGGCATCCACTACATCGACTTTCTGCCCAGAAGACAACGGTGAGTGAGTGTAATCGGTTGTCAGGCAACATGCTTAGCGCTAGTACCGTCGTCCCGTTGCGATCTACTGCCTTGCCTTGTGATTTGACTCGTCGGAAAACGGGTACCCAAAGGCATCATAGTCACGGGGAGGGTGGCAACCTGCACTCCGAAGTGACCGTCCTGTCGACTGCCACGAGGGCAGCTGCTTGACGGCCCGCCTATTTCCAGGCGAATACCGGTTGCTCAAGCTGGTCGACCGGGTCATGGCGGCCTTCTAGACAAAGCCACCGCAGTTGCAGTAGCACTGCACCCGTCGGTGCATGAATGAGGTCGTTCCCCAACGGGATTTGCACGACCGGCCGCGGGCTCTCGGGGATTGCGATGAAGCGCGGCGAATCGTCGCGTTGCAGCTGGTGAAGCCCCACGCGATAGACCGCCACCACCTCGTCGGGCGCGGGCCGCGGATCGAGCCGCCCACCGCCCCAGAGCACCACCGGGGTGATGACGTATCCGGACCGCGTCGCATAGTCGTCGAGTAGTCCCAGCACGGCCGAGCCGGAAAGCTCGATCCCGACCTCCTCGCTCAGCTCCCGCAGCGCTGCGTCGACCGCGGTTTCACCGGGATCCAATCGGCCGCCGGGCAGCGCCCACTGCGCGGAATGTGAACTGAGGCGAGATGCTCTGCGGCACAGCAGGAATGCAGCACCCCCGGACACGCCGACCATGCGACCGTCGAGGCCTTCCTCCGGCATCGGCCGCCCCGCGATCCACTCGTCCACCGGTGCCGGATCCACCCTGTCCTCGCCCACCTCGGAGTCGACCAGGACCACCGCGACGGCCGCGTGCCGTTTGCTCGGGTCGGACACGCTGCGGCGGTTGTGAACCGCCAAACGTGCGCGGATCTGCTCGCGCAGCGCGTCATCGTATGGGATGGTCATCCGCTCGACTATATTGCCGACCGCCACCAGTCGAACGGCGGATCACGGTCGCACAGCGGACCATCCCCTTCGAACGATGACTAGCAATGGCCGGTGGCGGCATGCGTGTCGGCTGATGGAGTGCTTGAGGAAGCTCGAGTAGACAACCTCGAGTAGACAACGGCGTAGCTGGTCGAACACACCGATCAACGTCTCCACACCGCGGCGTTGCCCGCGCCGATCAGTCCAGGACAGGAGAACTCGCATGAGTGATGACGACATGTTCGACGCCGCCCGCGCCGCGGGTGGGCCCATCGAGCAAGCGGTAGCGGTGTTCATGCTGCACCCGGAGACCTTCGCCGAAAGCGCCGTAGCCGGCTACCGAAACCCGCTCGCGGGATATGTCGCCGGCCGCGGCGGTGTGCTCGGCGAGGCGAGCGGTGTCACGGTCAGTTCGGTGTTCGTGGTTTTCGAGCCTAACGTCGTCGCGGCCGCGCCGGACGCCGGGCTGCCGCTCTACGCCGGCTGGCGCACGATGGCGCTGGCCGACGATGCCCCGGCGCGGGCGCTGCAGCTGATGTTCGTTCTGCGAGAGCTGCGCGGCGGTGTACATTTCAACACCCTCAGCATTTCCGGCGTCAGCCCCGTCGAAGCACACATGCTGAACAAGGGTCTCGGCTGGCCCGAACCGTTCGCCGACGGCGCCAATAAAAAGGCCCGTTCCGACTAAGTAGAGGAGACAACCAACCGGCGAATGGCCGAGATTCGCCCGGTTGAGCGCCGATGCCCTGGTGTCGCTGCGGGCCGCCGTCCCGCGATGAAGTCCTGCCACGGAGCTGTTTCGCGCGGTGAGGCTGGCCTGGGGATTTTGCCACTCCGCAAAAATCGCCAAATTGCTTGGGCTCATTGACGCCGGCCAGTCCAAGCTGGACCAGCTCGCCACGAAGACGTATACCTGAGCAGGTGAACGAGGGCTACGAGGACCTGCGATTTCGCAGGACATCCGGGGCGTCGTGATTCATGCCGACTGAGCTGAGTTATGCCTCGGGCGTCGCGGACATCCCCTTGCTCGGCGACACGATCGGCAGGAACTTAGACCGCGCGGCCGAGGTTTTCGCCGAACGCGATGCCCTCGTTGAGTGCTGGTCTGGTCGGCGCTGGACGTACCGAGAGTTCGTCTCGGGGGTCGATACGCTCGCATCGGGCCTCTTGGAAAACGGGATCGCGGAGGGAGACCGCGTCGGCATCTGGGCGCCCAACTGCGCGGAGTGGACCTTCGTGCAGTACGCGACGGCGAAAATCGGCGCGATCCTGGTCAATATCAATCCCGCCTACCGCGCTCACGAGGTGGAATACGTGCTCAACCAGGCCGGCGTCAGCATGCTGATCGCCGCCGAGAAAGTCAAGACCGCCGATTATGCCGAGATGATCAGCGAAGTGCGGCCGCGATGCGAGGCTCTCGAACACGTCGTGTTCCTCGGCGCCGACGATTGGCTAGAACTGCTCGACAGGGGACGGCGGACCGACCCACACCGGCTGACGGCGGCCGGTGAGATCCTCAGCGCGGACGACCCGATCAACATCCAATATACCTCGGGCACTACGGGTTTCCCGAAGGGCGCCACACTCAGTCACCACAACATCCTCAACAACGGTTTCTTCGTCGGCGAACTGTGCGGCTACTCCGAGGCGGACCGGATCTGCATACCCGTGCCGTTCTACCACTGCTTCGGCATGGTGATGGGCAATCTCGCCGCGACGAGCCACGGCGCGTGCATGGTGATCCCGGCACCGTCGTTCGAGCCGCGCGCCACACTGCACGCCGTCGCCGCGGAGCGCTGCACCTCGCTCTACGGCGTCCCGACGATGTTCATCGCCGAGTTAGCCGAACTTCGTTGTACAGAATTCGATTTGACCAGCCTGCGGACCGGCATCATGGCGGGTTCACCCTGCCCGGTCGAGGTGATGAAGCAGGTCATCGAGCGGATGGGCATCAGGGAGGTCGCGATCTGCTACGGCATGACCGAGACATCACCGGTGTCCACGCAGACCCGGGCGAACGATTACATAGAACGTCGGGTCTCGACAGTCGGAACGGTGCACCCCCACCTGGAAATCAAGATCGTCGACCCGAACACAGGGGTGACGGTACCCCGGGGTAGTCCGGGCGAGCTATGCACCCGCGGCTACTCGGTGATGCTGGGCTATTGGGAACGCCCGGACTGGACCGACGAAGCAATCGATTCCGGGCGGTGGATGCATACCGGCGACTTGGCGATCATGGACGACGGGGGCTACGTCAGCATCGTCGGCCGGATCAAGGAGATGGTGATTCGCGGCGGGGAGAATGTCTACCCGCGTGAGATCGAAGAGTTCCTCCACACCCATCCAGACGTCCTCGACGCACAGGTCGTCGGCGTTCCGGACGCCCGATACGGCGAGGAGCTGATGGCCTGGATCCGCATGAGAGAGGGCGCCCAACCACTCACCGCCGAGGCCCTGCGTGCCTTCTGCGTCGGCAAGCTGGCACAGTACAAGATTCCCCGTTACGTCCATACTGTAGAAGAGTTTCCGATGACCGTCACCGGCAAGATCCGCAAAGTGGAGATGCGCGAAAAGGCGATCGAACTGTTGCAGCTTCCGCAGCCGTGAGCCGCGAAACGTATCCCCACCCAACCGATCGGACTGAACACCCGGGCGACCTACTTAAGAGTCCGACCACCTGCTGGTTCCCGGGCCGCCCGGCCTGCCGATCTCATCGTTCGCTCCGCCTTCGCGACGCCGGGTCGCCGTGCTTTCGCACGCGTGGCTGCCCTTCATCGAGCAGGACGCGCGCGACCCACTCGACATGGCTCAGCGATTCTTCAAAAGTCAGCCTGCCGGTGAGCAGCCCGGTGAGCGCGCCGCTCAACGCGGCATTGAGAGCGAAGCTGACGTTCGGAATATCCTCCGGCGCAATGCCATCGAGGAGGCGATTGAACATCTCGACATTTGTGCGATTCATCTGATCGATCGCTGCCTTCGCCTCAGGATCGGTTGATCTCAACAACTGAAGCATCAATCCGGTCATCTCGGGGTTGCGATGAAAGGCGCGTAGGGCGCGTCGTAAGTAGTCCAGGACGCCTGGCAGCGGGTCCTGATCGGGCGGTCCACCGGAGGCCAGAATCCGCCGAGTCAGCCGTTTCTGCCAGTCCTCGAGGGCCGCCGCCAGGAGGTGATCCTTCGAGCTGAAATAGCGATAGACGGTGGCTAATGCCACCCCTGAACGCTGGGCCACGTCGCGCATCTGTACCGCCTCGGCACCGACATCGGCGATCAGGTCGATGACCTCTTCGATGACCTTGGCCCGTCGTATCAGCTGGCTGCTGGTCATATCGGCCAACGGAACGACGGCGGACTCGGCGCGGTCGATCCGCGGGCGTCCACCCGATTCCTCCTGCGCCGGCGAAAAGCCAGAAGCTGCGGTGTTGACGGTGCGACCTCCAGTGGGGCCCGACGGTCAGAGTCGGAAGGTACTACTGAGAACATGCTTCTTAGTGCTTGCGCCGATGATACGGCATGCCGCCGTTGGGTACACCGTCTTGCCAGCTCATCCCACTGCAGTATGTTGACAGTGGTAGAACAACGTTTCAACATTGCCCCAGTCAGCGGCGGTTTCCGTCGCATGCTCGCGCGTGATCGGAGGACGCAATGGCCGGACCTGTCGGTCTGCCCGTGATTGACACCATGATCGGATTCCCGCACGAGGGGTCGGCTCAATACGACTTCATCCGCAGGCAGACGAAGGACCGTGAGTCCAAGGAGAACTTTGAGTTCCCCGTTGAGTACATGTTCAAGGATGTGCCCAAGGGACTGCCGACCGACGACCCGGTGTCGCTGTTGCTCCAGCAGATGGATCGGTTCGGCATCGAGAAGGCCATGATCGGGGTTGGGGAGGACTCCGCACAGCTGGCGCTCAAAGCTTTCCCGGATCGCTTTGTCCCCTCCGGCGCGGTGACGGACCCGAACGACGTGATGGGGTCGGTGAACGCTATCCGCCGTGAGTTCGAGCAGTTCGGTATCCGCGCGACGTCGGTGTTTCCGGCAGGCACCTTTCCGCAGGTCTCCATCGACGACCCGAAGATGTATCCGATCTATGCCACGTGCGTGGAACTCAGCATTCCGATCTTCGTCTGCGCCGGGGTTCCCGGTCCGCGGATTCCGTTTAAGCCGCAAGAGGTTTCGCGTATCGATATCGTGATGTTTGACTTTCCCGATCTGGTCTTCGTCACCCGCCATGGCTGCGAGCCCTGGGAGGATCTCGCGGTCAAGCTGATGCTGAAGTGGCCCAACTTGTACTACTCCACATCCGCCTTCGCGCCCAAGTACTATCCGAAGGCCGTTATCGACTACGCGAACTCGCGCGGAGCGGACAAAATCCTCTACGCCGGCTACTTCCCGATGGGTTTGTCACTGGAGCGGATATTCAGCGAGCTGCCCAACGTGCCGCTGAAGGACGAGGTGTGGCCAAAGTTTCTCTACGGCAACGCCGCACGCATCCTCGGCCTGGAAAGCTGACGAATCCATGGCCCTGGCGATCACGACCGATCAGGAGCAGCTGGCCGAGGCGGTCAGTCAGTTCGCGGCGCGCCATGCGCCGATAGACAAGACCCGGGCGGCGTTCGATTCCATCGCGGCCGGTGAGTTACCACCATGGTGGGAGGACTTCACCGCACACGGCTTTCACGCGGTACATCTGCCCGAGGACGCCGGTGGCCAGGGCGGCACGCTGGCCGATATGGCCTGCGTCATCGAAGCGGCCGCCGCGGCGTTGTTGCCGGGACCTTTGTTGAGCACAGCGATCACAAGTGCCGTCGCGAGCCTGGCCGACGCGTCGGCGGCAACGCTGATGGCCGACCTGGCTGCCGGCGCGACCGCGGCCACCGTGCTGCCTGAGCATTCCGACGTGCACGCGGTTCCCCATGGTGACGGCTGGTGCCTCCGCGGATCATCCGCCACGACGCTGAGTATTTCTGCCGCACAACGCATCCTATTGGCTGCGCACTCCGAGGGCGGCGCAGTGCTCTGGTTCGTGCTGGACGGCCGTTCACCAGATCCGGGCCTCGCTGTCGAACAACACCGCGGCACCGACTTGTGCACCGACGTGGGTGTGCTGCAACTCGCCGACCACATCGTTCCCGCGCGCTCGGTGTTGTCCGGGATTTCCGCCGAGCGGGCGCGCTGCATCGCGGTCTCCCTCGCGGCTTGCGCGGCGGCCGGGACCGTGCGCCGATGTGTTGACGCGGCCGTGGACTACATCCGCACCCGCGAGCAGTTCGGCAAACCGGTCGGCACCTTTCAGGCCCTGCAGCACAAGGCCGCAGAACTCCTGGTGAATGCCGAGTTGGCGGCGGCGACCGCCTGGGATGCGGTGCGCGCGAGCGAGGAATCCCTTGAGCAGCACCGACTGGCCGCGGCGGCGGCCGCAGTGGTGGCGGTGGGTCGCGGCCCAGACTTGGCGCTCGACGCGCTGCTGATGTTCGGCGCGATCGGCTACACGTGGGAACACGACATCCACCTGTACTGGCGCCGCGCAATCAGCCTGGCTGCGTCGCTGGGCACGACGACGCAATGGAGCCGCGAAGCGGGCGCGTTGGCTCGCACGCTAAAGCGCTCTACCGCAGTAAATTTGGGCGATGTCGAATCGGAGTTTAGGGCCCAGGTCGCGGCCACCCTCGACCGGGCGCTGGCGCTGCGCAACGAGAACCCCACGGATGATCCGCGGGCACCCGGCCTGGCGTTCGGGACGCAGCGAAACTTGTTGGCCGACGCGGGCTTGATAGCCCCCCATCTGCCCGCGCCGTGGGGCCTTGGCGCCTCGGCGGTGCAGCAGGTGATCATTGCCGAGGAGTTTGACAAACGTCCCGGTGTGACCAGGCCTTCGCTCGGTATCGCGGAGTGGATCTTGCCCACGATTCTCGACCGGGGGTCCGACCTACAGCGCGAGCGGTTCGCTTGGCCGATCCTGCGCGGCACTCAGCGGTGGTGCCAGTTGTTCAGTGAACCGGGTGCAGGTTCGGACCTGGCTGCCCTGGGCACCCGCGCCGTCAAGGTCGACGGGGGATGGCTGATCAACGGGCACAAGATCTGGACCTCGCAGGCCGACCGCGCCCAGTTCGGGGCGCTGTTGGCGCGCACCGACCCGGACGCGCCAAAGCACCGGGGTATCAGCTACTTCCTGGTCGACATGACGTCGCCCGGTATCGACGTCTCACCGATCAAACAGGCCAGCGGACACTTCGACTTCAACGAGGTCTTTCTCACCGACGTGTTTGTTCCCGACGACATGCTGGTCGCAAAGCCGGGCGACGGCTGGGATCTGGCCGTGGCGACCATGGCCGTCGAACGCACCGCCATCGGAAACTACGTCAACATCGATCGCACCGGCCCACTTCGCCAGATCGCGGCGATCGACGGTACCGACCAGGACGCGGCGCTGCGGGCCCTCGGCGACGTCGAGGCCCACACCAACGCCATCAAGGCCATGGTGTTGCGCGAAACCTTACGTCTGGTCGAGGGACAGGGGGCGGGCCCCGCCTCGAGCATCGCCAAGTACGCGATGGTGCTGCTGCTGCGCCGCGCGTCGACGGCGACCCTGGGCCTGACCGGATCCATCGCGATGCTGGAGGACACGGAACCGGCCGTGATCCGACCGTACTTCGACATGCCTTCCGAGCTCATCGGCGGAGGGACGCCGGAAATCCAGCTGACCGTCATCGCGTCGATGATCCTCGGCCTCCCACGCAAATAGACCACCATGCGGCCCATACAGAACGTGGTTCTCGCGCACAACGCCTGACTGATGAGTCATGCCGGGCCTACGGCTTGTAAAAACTGAAACATCGTTCTAGCCTTCGAACGTTGGCGCCGCAGAAAGGACACGTCCGCGATGACGACTCACCTTCCGTTCAAGTTCTTCGACTGTGACAACCACTACTACGAGGCCCTGGACGCGTTCACCCGCCACATCGAGCCGCAGTACAAAAAACGCGCCATCCAGTGGGCGCAACTCGACGGCAAGCAGCGTCTGATCGTCGGGGGGAAGGTGAACAGGTTCATCCCGAATCCGACGTTCGACCCGGTCGGCAAACCGGGTGCGCTCGACGAGTACTTCCGGGGCCGCAACCCAAAGGGCGCGGACCTCAACGCCCTGTTCGGCGACCTTGAGCCCATCCCGCCCGCCTACCGTGACCGCGACGCGCGGTTGGCGCTGATGGACGAACAAGGCTTGCAGGGCTGCATCATGCTGCCGACCCTGGGTGTCGGGATGGAGCAGGCGCTGCTCCCCGACCTGGACGCCACGGTGGCGACGTTCCGCGCGTTCAACCGCTGGATGGAGGAAGACTGGGGATTCGCCTACCAGGAGCGGATTTTCGGCGCTCCGTACATCACGCTCTGCAAACCCGACAACGCCGTGCGGGAACTCGAGTGGGTACTGGAGCATGACGCCCGCTTCATTGTCATGATCCCCGGCCCAATCACGACCGACGTCGGCATGCGGCCGCCCGGCGATCCGATGTTCGACGACTTCTGGCGGTTGGCCAACGACTCGGGCATCACCGTCTGCTATCACTCGGGCGAGACGTACTACTCGAAGTTCATGCCGGCATGGGGTGAACCGGACTACATGATGTCCTTCCAGGCATTGCTTGGCTTCCGGTCACTGTTCTCCGGGGAACCCATCCAAGACACCTTTGCCAACCACCTGCACAACGGCCTTTTCCTCAGGTTCCCCAACCTACGCATGGCCGCCATCGAGAGCGGCTCAACCTGGGTGTTCCACCTCTTCGAAAAGCTCACCAAGTCGTACGGTCAGATTCCGTTCATCTACCAGGAAGACCCCAGGGAGACCTTCAAACGCCACGTCTGGGTGTCGCCGTTCTACGAGGACGAACTGGCCAGCCTGCTCAAGCTGCTGGGCGAGCAGCACATCATCATGGGTTCTGACTACCCTCACGTGGAAGGCCTCGCCGAACCTGCCTCGTACATCAAGGATCTCGAGAACTTCGACTACACGCCCGAACAATGCCGCACCGTGATGCGCGACAACGGACTCGAATTGTCGATTCGCCGGCCGGTGTAACCGCGCTTCGTAAGAGTCGAAAGATCCCGTCTGTCGAGGAGCCCGGTCAGCTAGTGGAGAGGCTGGTATGAGCGCGTTGCCACAGATGCATCACGTCGTCTACGCCGTAGCACCCGAGCGGGTCGATGCAGCCACCGCCTTCTTTTCAGAACTCGGATTCACCTTCGCCACTATCGAACTGGAGGACCTGGGTCTGCAGGTGACGTTGGATTGGAACGGCGGCGTGGAGTTGGTCACCCCCTTGGCGACCGAGGCGGGACGCAGCAGTGCGGTGGCCGAGTTCCTCGCTACACACGGTGACGGTGTCTACTCGGTGGCGCTTCGGGTAGCCGACATCACGGCCGCCGAAGACGTGGCCGCTCGATACGGAGCGGTGACGAAGTTCCGGCAGCACCGCAAGGGTGAGGGCTTCGAGCTGGACGAGTCGGAGTTGTCGGTGCTGGGTCTGCCGCTGACATTCCTCGCGACCGATCTGCCCTGAACCGACTCACCACATGGTGCCGCGCAGGTGATCGACCGGCCGCAGGTCGCGTGCGGCCAGGATGCCGGGCGGGGCTTGGCAGACCGCTTCGATGGCGTTCACCGCACGCGCGGCAGTGGCGATGACGCCGCCCTGGTTGTGGTCGATGCCGATCCCGACATGGGTGTTGATCTCGACGCCGGGATCGCCGTCAACGATGACGCGGTGTACCCCGGGCCGGCTCTCGGGCGGATAGGGCCAGTCCGGGGCTGACGCCTCAGTGAGCCGGTTGACGTGCTCCATGACGATCACGGTCTTGCCGTCGGCGATGCCCTCGACGCCGAATCGGACGGCCGCGACCCGACCGGTGTCGACTTTCATCATCGGGCAGTCGACGGGTCGGGGGGTGACCCATTTCTCGTGCCGCTCCCGCACCTCATCGAGTTCGACACCAAGGTCGTCGGCGAGGGAGCGCACCTGCCCGCCCCATAGCGACGTCAACACGCCGGGTGCGAACATGATCGGGGTGTGCTCGGGTGAGGTGCCGAATCCGAAACTGACACCGGTAAATTCGGCGTCTTCGTAGGTGCCGTAGTCGAAGATCTCCTGCACGGTCACGGCCGTGGCCCGGGTGGACAGGCTCAGCGCCGCATACACCAGCGTGTCGCCGGAGAAACCGGGGTCGACGCCGTTGATGTACAAGGTGGAGCCGCCCTTCTTGCAGGCTTGCTCCAGCGGCTCGCGCAGCCAGGCGTCGGCGTGTTGCGGGGCGACCATCCAGACCAGCGACGTGCCAACGACATTGACTCCCGCGCTCAAGAATCGGGCGAGCTCGTTGACCGCCTGTTTGGGACGGGTCTCGGCTTGTGAGGTGTACACGACGCAGTCGGCGTTCAGCGCCAGCAGGACATCGAAATCGTCGGTGGCCACCACCCCGGTCGGCTCGCTCAGCCCGCACAGCTCGGCGGCGTCTCGACCGACCTTATCGGTACCGTGCGCGTGCACCCCCACCAGCTCGAGGTCCGGTCGCCCGATCAGCGCGCGCAGCGCGTGCGCGCCGACGTTACCGGTGGAGAATTGAATCACCCTGCGGTTCATAGCAGATCCGTGATCGTCTTCAGGCCGGCCTCGTAGAGCACACCGGGCATCATGCCGCCGTCGATCTCGATCGTGGTGCCGTTGACGTAATCGGCTTCGCCGCCGGCGAGGAAGACGCAGACCCGCCCGACCTCGTCGAGCTCGCCTCCGCGCCGCAGCGGGATCTTCTTGAAATACTCTGCGCCGGTGGGATCGTCTTTCGGCAGCACGAACGATCGGAAGTTGTCGGTGATGTGGGGTCCCAGAGCCAGCGCGTTGACCCGCGCGTGCGGGCCCCACTCCTCGGCCAGCGACCGTGTCATCTGGTTCAGGCCGGATTTGGCCGCACCGTAGGACACCAGCGTCGGCGAGCCCGCCGGATGCGATGCGCCGCTGGAGATATTGATGATGCAGCCCGTCCCGTCCTGCATCTTCATCTGCCGATAGACGCGGATGGCGAACCACAGCGGACTGATCAGGTTCATCTGGATGGCGAAGGCGTGGAACAGCACGGTGCGTTCGTAGTCGTCGTCGCTGCGGGGTGCGCCCTGGATCTTTTGCACCAGTTCGGGAACGTCTTCCGCATGGGGTGTGGGTACCGTGCCACCGGCGTTGTTGACCAGGATGTCGATGCGCCCATAGGTGTCCACCACCTGTTGCACCATCGCGTCAATCGCGTGGTAGTCGCCTTGGTCGCACACCAGTTGCGCGGACCGCTGCGCCCAGCCGGGGTGCGCCTCGGCCCCGGGAATGCCGTCGAGCGGTTTGCGGGAGCAGCCGATCACGGTGGCACCCGCGCGCAGCAGCTCGTGTGCGATACCGACGCCGACGCCTCGGCTGGTGCCGGTCACAATCGCGATCTTGTCGTTCAGCGAACCCATCGATGTCAATCCTCTCGGCTGTCAGAAGGCCTTGATTCCGTCGCGGCGCGGCCGCATCCCGCCCACCGCCGGCGTCAGCGGCAGGTGCAGTGCGTCAACGATTCCGGGTTCGGCCTCGCATACCCACGGGATCGCGTTGAGCGCGCGCATCCCGGTCGCCAGCAGCCCCTGGTCGTTGGTGTTCTCCTCGGGTCGGTAGCCGACCTGAAATTCAGCGTCGAAGCTGGGTTCCCCGTCAATGATGACCCGCCAGATGCCATCGGTGCCGCCATCACGCCCTTTGGGCCAGTCCGGCGCGAAGTCGTCGGCCATCCGGTCGATGTGCTCGATCGTGATCGCCTCCATGCCGTCGACGACGCCGATGCAGCGCGTCCACACCGCGCCGACGGTGCCCTCCTCGACAACCCCGGAGGCGGCTTCAACGCGTCTGGTCGCGGGCTGGAACTCACACGACTCGCGGATCCCGTCGAGCGTGACGCCCATGGCGTCGGCGACCATGGTCACCGCCGCGCCCCAGCCGACTCGCAGCGCGCCCGGCGTGCGAAGTCCCCCTTGGTAATCCAACGGCATGCCGAATCCGAACATGTCGCGCACATCGAATGCGACCGGATACTCCGAGTAGTTGGTGATCTCCAGGCCGCGGATCGAATACACGGTGTGCGACATCGACGTCAGCGCGATCGGCAGCAGATCGCAGCCGAACCCCGGCTCGATTCCCGAGGAGAACAACGAGCTGGCTCCGGCTAACGCGGCCTCGCGCAACGGGCCTGTGTAGCGCGGTGACAGCGAGCCGCGCTCGTAGACCAGGCCCGGAATCGAAGTGGTGACAAGGTTTTTGCCGGCCCGCAGGATGCGGCAGAAATCGTCGCGGGCTTCTTTGGGACGCGATGTGCCGGGACCAACGTACATCACGCAGTCGGCATCGGACGCCAACAGCGCGTCGGCGTCGCGGGTGGCAGTGATGCCGATCGGGTCCAGCCCGGCCAGTTTGCCCGCGTCCTGCCCGTCCTTGGATTCGGAGTGCACCCAAACTCCGACCAATTCCAGGTTGGGCCGGTTGAGGATGGTGCGGATGGCGAATCGGCCGATAGTTCCCGTAGCCCACAGGATCACCTTGTAGCGCTTGTCGTTTGCCAGTGGGTCGCCCATGGTGCGCTCCTTCTCAGCGATGCGGGAAGCCGACGAACACGGCGGCGCTCCGGGCAGAACCATAAAGTCCTTAATGTTTTCGTGTCAATCCCTTCGCTAACGCGCTGACGATGTGGTCCCCTTGACCGCATGGCTTCCCGAGTCGCTCCACGCCGGCCCGCGCACGGCAACCAGGCACGTGCCGAGCGCACCCGCGCCCGGGCCATCGAAGAGACGGTGCGTTGTGTGCTCGAAGAAGGGATCGCCGCGGCCAGCGCCAAACACATCGCGGAGCGGGCCGGGATGACGTGGGGGGTTATTCAATATCACTTCGGCGACCGCGACGGCCTGCTGATGGCGGTCGTGGAACTCGGTTTCAGCCAGTTGTTAGAGGCGCTGCACGACTTGCCGCCGGCCACGATGCCGATGGACGGCCGGCAACGGGTGGAGCGAGTGGTGACCGCAGCGTGGGAGGCGATGTCGAGTCCCACGTCCCGGGCTGCGATCGAAATCCTCATCGGAACCCGCGCCACCAGGGGTGCCGCTGCCGCAGGACATCTCAAACGGCTGGCAAAGACCTTCTCCGAGTTGGGTCGTACCATCGACGCCGATCTGGACATCAATCAGAGCGCCGCCCTCGGCGAGATGCTGCTGTCCACCCTTCGGGGACTGGTTGTCACACAGCTGATCATGGCAGCGCCCGTGGAAACCGCCCGTGACAGGTCGATGCTTGTCGACGTCATCAGCACGTACATCGCCCGAAACCGGTAAAGGTTCGCTGCCGTGCTGCGCCCTGGAGAAACACTCCGAACTGAATATGTTGTGAAGGCGATGAATCTAGTGGCCCACGCCACCTGCGCACAACGTCCGGGTGACCCGGTACTGACTGCTGCGCACGCCGTGACCCAATCGCGGTGATACATGAAATGGGGTGTCTCATGCTTAAGCTCTGCAATGCGTGTCGGACCAGGCATCGCATTCGCTCGACGTAGAAGGCGCGCCGATGTCTGACCGGGATCCCCACTGGGATGAGGACACCGACGTGCTGGTCGTCGGATCGGGAGCGGGCGGGGTGACCGGTGCGTACACCGCCGCGCGGGAGGGCCTTGAAGTTGTAGTGGTGGAAGCCACCGAGAAGTTCGGCGGCACCACTGCATATTCCGGGGGTGGTGGAATGTGGTTCCCCTGCAACGCTGTTCTGAAGCGTGCTGGCGTCGACGACACCATCGAGGACGCTTTGGAGTACTACACGGCGGTAGTCGGCGACCGCTCCCCGCGTGCTCTGCAGGAGACCTACGTGCGCAGTGGGGCACCGCTAATCGACTACCTGGAGCAGGATGAGCTTTTGAAGTTCTCGGTGCTGCCCTGGCCCGACTATTTTGGGAAGTCACCGAAGGCCCGCGGGGACGGTATGCGTCACATCTCGGCCAAACCGCTCAAGGTTGCGGCGGCGCCCGATCTCCGCGATCTGGTCCGAGGCCCGCTCGACGTCGACCGATTGGGCGCGGAGGTGCCCGGCGACTACTTCATCGGTGGGCGGGCACTGATCGCTCGGTTCTTGCTGGCCGCCAGGCAGTATCCGCGTAGCGTGGCCCGGCTCAACACCGCGATGGTCGAACTGGTGGTCTCGGATGGCGCGGTCACGGGAGCCGTCGTCGACTCCTTCGGACAGCGTCGCAGCATCCGCGCACGGCGCGGTGTACTGCTGGCGGCCGGTGGCTTTGAGCACAACAAAGAGATGCGCGCTCAGTACGGTGTGCCCGGCGACGCACGAGACACCATGGGGCCGTGGGGCAATCGTGGCCTGGCACATCTGGCCGGCATCGCCGCCGGCGCGGACATCGACCTGATGGATCAGGCCTGGTGGTCACCGGGACTGACGCATCCGGACGGCCGTTCGGCCTTCGCGTTGTGGTTCACCGGCGGGATTTTCGTCAACGATGCCGGCCAGCGGTTCACCAACGAATCGCAGGCCTACGACCGGTTGGGCCGAGACGTGCTGGCAGCGATGCGCGACGGTTCGGTTACCTTGCCGTACTGGATGATCTATGACGACAGAGACGGCTTGGTGCCACCCGTTAAGGCCACGAATGTATCGATGGTCGAGCCGGAGAAGTACGTGGCGGCGGGGCTGTGGCGGACCGCTGACACGCTGGCCGAACTGGCTGCGAAGATCGGCGTGCCAGCCGGAAACCTGGTGGCCACCGTGGCCAGGTTCAACGAGTTCGCGGCGCGCGGTGTCGACGATGATTTCGGCCGTGGCGACGAACCGTACGATCGAGCGTTTTCCGGCGGAGCCCCTCCGCTCTACCCGATCGATCGTCCGCCGTTCCATGCGGCCGCGTTCGGTGTTTCGGACCTCGGCACGAAGGGCGGGCTGCGCACCGACGGCGCCGCGCGGGTGCTGGACACCTCCGGACACCCCATTGCTGGGCTGTACGCGGCGGGTAACACGATGGCCGCGCCGAGCGGCACGGTGTACCCGGGCGGCGGTAACCCAATCGGCACCAGTATGGTCTTCAGCCATCTGGCGGTACGCGACATGCTGTCCCGACAACCCGGGGAACGTTGAGTGACAATGATGTTCGAGAAGTCTGCCAGCGCGAAGTTCGCCGCCTCCAGTTCGCCGGCAACCTCGATACCGTCAAATCCGGTCATAGCCGAACCCGCTGGCGGATATGTGTGTGATTTAATCCCCGGTCCGTGCCGGAACCTTCGAGATAGGCGCTTGATCCAGTGAGTTGGACAAGGTACGAGGGAAGCGCGCTTGCCGATACAACGCTGACCGGCGATGCGCTACTTG
This sequence comes from uncultured Actinomycetota bacterium, assembly GCA_963785625.1. Classification (GTDB taxonomy): domain Bacteria; phylum Actinomycetota; class Actinomycetes; order Mycobacteriales; family Mycobacteriaceae; genus Mycobacterium. The sequence continues at coordinate 421,376 of CAWAWC010000010.1, forward strand.
CCGAACTCGAAGACCAGATCCGTGTGCAGAATTCGCATCTGACGGATGTTCGGCTGGAGCAGGCAACTGCGACCGAGGTATATGACGCGGGCGCCCGGCCGCTCAGGCGGTGGTACAAAGTCACCTACTTGGCCGACGATGGCCAGGGCCACGAGGCCAAACCATGAGCCGCGATTGGACACCGTCGCGATCGAGAAAACGCTGATCGTTCCGTCCCCTCGCGACCTATCTTTTCGCGACCCCGACGCCTGGCGGTAGAGTCATCCGACCCGACGGCGCGGTCCGGGCACCGCGGTACAAGGAGAACCACGGCATGACTCTGGCAACGAGATTCACCGAGGTATTCGGCGTCGAGCACCCGATCGTCCAGGGCGGGATGCAGTGGGTCGGGCGTGCGGAACTCGTGGCGGCCGTCGCCAACGCCGGGGCGTTGGGGTTCATCACCGCGCTGACCCAGCCGACGCCCGCGGACCTGGCCAACGAGATCGCCAAGACCCGTGACCTGACCGACAAGCCGTTCGGGGTGAACCTGACGATTCTGCCGACGATCAACCCACCGCCGTATGACGAGTACCGCCAGGTGATCGTCGACGCGGGCATCAAGATCGTCGAGACGGCAGGTTCCAACCCGGCGCCGCACCTGCCCATGTTCCACGACAACGGCATCAGGGTGCTGCACAAGTGCACCTCGGTACGGCACGCGGTCAAGGCGCAGAGCCTCGGCGTCGACGGCATCAGCATCGACGGCTTCGAATGCGCGGGGCATCCCGGTGAGGACGACATCCCGGGATTGGTCCTGATTCCGGCCGCCGCCAAAAAGATCGAGATCCCCATGGTCGCTTCTGGCGGCTTCGCCGACGGCCGCGGTCTGGTCGCCGCTCTGGCGCTGGGCGCCGACGGCATCAACATGGGAACCCGGTTCATGTGCACCGTGGAGTCGTGCATCCACCAGAACGTCAAAGAAGCCATCGTCGCCGGCGACGAGCGCGGCACCGAGTTGATCTTCCGGACGCTGCACAACACGGCACGCGTGGCCAGCAACGCGGTGTCACGTGAGGTGGTCGAAATCCTCGACCGCGGTGGTCAGTTCGACGACATCAAGGACTTGGTGGCCGGGGTGCGAGGCAGAAGGGTGTTCGACGAGGGTGATGTGGACGCCGGGATCTGGACGGTCGGTACGGCGATGGGCCTGATCGACGACATCCCGACCTGCGGTGAGCTGATCGCGCGGATCGTCGCTGACGCCGAGGAGATCATCGCCAGTCGGCTGGCCGGCATGGTCGTCGCCCAGGCGGCGATGGCATGAAGCCGCCGGTCATCGAGAAGTGGTTGCGCTTCGCCACGAGCGGCGATGCCGCGGATCTGGACGCGCTGCTGGACGATGACGTCGTCTTCTACTCCCCGGCCGTTTTCACTCCGCAAGAAGGGCGCTTGAAGGCCTCGGCCTACCTGCTGGCCGCCGAGAAGATGTTCTCCGCTGCCAACTTTCGTTACGTCAACCAGTGGTACGCGGACCGGTCGGCGATCCTTGAGTTTCGCGCCGAACTCGACGGCATCACTGTCGAAGGGGTCGACATGATCTTCTGGAACGACGCGGACAAGATCGAGTCATTCAAAGTGATGATTAGACCGTTCAAGGCGCTGCAGACGATCATGCCCAAGATGACGGAATTGCTGGGCTTATAGACCCAGCCCACAGAACCTTGGGCCGGCCATTGGGAAAAATCCTGAGGCGGCACGCGCTACGGTCGGTATACACATGACGGAGGTTTTTATGGCCGGGCAGATCCCATTGGTCGACTATCTGGTGCTCGACGACGGCGAACCGCACCTCGTCGCTCAGGAATGCACCGACTGCGGCGCCCGGTTCTTCGACCGCCGCAACGCGTGCGCCAAGTGCTTCGGGACCGAGTTCAGGACTGTCCCGGTCGCGACCGAGGGCACGGTGCGGGCGTTCACGATCGTCACCTTCGCCGCCCCGGGGATCCCCACCCCGTTCGTCGCGTCCGTGGTGGACTGCGACGGCACCCAGGTGCGCGCCAACCTGATCAACGTCGAGCCCGATCCCGAGCACGTCCGCGACGGGATGAAGGTGCGGCTGGCCACCTACTCGATCGGCATCGACTCCGAAGGCACCGAGGCGATCGGCTTCGGCTTCCAACCCGCCACCTGACCAACCGACCGACGAAGGAGCAGCGACGATGAGCGCCAGCGACGAGATCTGGATTCTGGGAATCCGGATGACCAAGTTCGGCAAGCACCCCGATCTCGACACCGTCGACCTGGCCGCCCAGGCCGCGCTCGGCGCGCTCGCCGACGCCGGGGTGACCATGGCCGATATCGGGGTGCTGGCGGCCGGCAACCTGATGAATGCGAACGCCGGGATCGGTCAGCAGCTCCAGAAACAGATCGGCCAAACCGGCATCCCGGTGTACAACGTGGCCAACGCCTGCGCCACCGGGGCCACCGCGCTGCGGACCGCGATCATGGCCGTGAAGGCCGGCGAGGTCGACTACGGGATGGCCGTCGGAGTCGAAAAGCTCTCCGGCGCGGGGCTGCTCGCCGGGGGCAGCAGCAAGAAGGACGCCGACGACGTCTGGGCGCCCGCGGGCCGCTACGGCGCCGTCGCGGCCATCGACGGGCGAATCGGCACCGAGACCATGCCCGGTGTGTTCGCTCAGATCGGCACCGAATACGGCCACAAGTACGGCGGTACCAGCTTCGAACTATTCGCCAAGATCAGCGAGAAGAACCACGCCCATTCGACGCTGAACCCGCTGGCCGCCTACCAGAAGAGGTTCACACTCGAGCAGATCATGAACGATGTCATGATCGCCTACCCGAACACTCGGCCGATGTGCTCGGCCAACTGCGATGGTGCCGCGGCCGCGATCGTGTGCAACGGCGAAACGCTGAAGTCGCTTTCCCTCGAACAACGCCGGCGAGCGGTCAGGGTGGCGGCGTCGGTGCTGACCACCGACCCTTACGAGGAGGGCTGCCAGGTGCTGCCGAATGTCAACACGCTGACTCGCAACGCCGCCGCGACCGCCTACGAGCAGGCCGGCATCGGCCCGGGTGACCTCGACCTGGTCGAACTGCACGACTGCTTCGCCACCGCCGAGCTGGTGCACTACGACAACTTGATGCTGTGCGAAGAGGGCGGCGCCGCGGACTTTTTCAACTCCGGCGCCACGTGGCGCGACGGCTCGACCCCGGTGAATGTGTCGGGCGGGCTGCAGTCCAAGGGCCACCCCATCGCGGCCACCGGCATCGCCAACATCTGGGAGATCTGTCACCACCTGCGCGGAGAGGCGGGCGACCGCCAGATCGAGAACGCCAAGGTCGGACTGGCTCACGTGATCGGCCTGGGCTCCGCCTGCGGCGTCCACATCCTGGAAAAGTCGGCGGCCTAGTGGCGATCGCGAGCGCGGCGGTGGGGGCACCTCCCGCTTGCGGGGGACCGAGCGAAGCGGGTCGCCACCATCGGGACTAGTTTCACCGCCGGCTCATGCCGTGGCGGCTCCTGACATGGCTGCCGCGCGGGCCGCGGTGCTGAACTTCAGGGCGGAGTCCTCCACCGGACCCTTATGCAATCGCTCGTAGTCGGCCCTAAAGTTCATCTCCACCGTCCACGGCCCGCTGGTGCCTTGCTGCGGGAACTTATCGACCGACCGCAGGATGTATCCGGCCGGGAAATCCAGCAACGGGCGCTTGGGCATGTTCGGGTCGTTCACGACGGGGACGACCGTCGTGTACCCGCGCTGGTCCATGAAGGACAGCAGCCGGCACAGATGCTCACAGACCAGGTCCACCTTCAGGGTCCACGACGAGTTGGTGTAGCCGAACGAGTAGGCGAAGTTAGGGACGTCGGAAACCATGAAGCTCTTGTAAGCCAGCTTCTCGTGCAGGTCGGGCTGCTGTCCGTCGACCGTGAGCTGCATGCCGCCGAAGGCCAGCAGCTGCAGGCCGGTGGCGGTGACGATGATGTCGGCCTCGAGTTCCTGGCCGGATTCCAACAAGATGCCGTTGCGGGTGAACCGCACGATCTTGTCGGTGACCACCGAGGCCTTGCCCTTGGAGATGGCCTTGAACAGGTCCCTGTCCGGCACCGCACACAACCGCTGGTCCCACGGCTTGTAGGTCGGGCTGAAGTGCGTGTCGAGGTCGTATCCCTTGGGCAGGGCGCGGGCGTTGAGGGCGCGGATGAGGCGGCGCGACACCTTCGGGTGACGCTGGCCCATGTTGTAGATCAGCCGCTGGCGGCCCTTGTTCATCTCACGGGTGATCCGGTAGGCGAGCATGGCGGGCAACACCTTGCGCAACCCGTTGGCGATCGGGTCCTTGCGTGGCAGGGAGAGCATGTAGGTCGGCGAGCGCTGCAACATGGTGATGTGGGCGGTGGCGTCGGCCATTGCCGGGATCAGGGTGACCGCGGTGGCGCCGCTGCCGATCACCACCACCTTCTTGCCGGCGTAGTCGAGGTCCTCGGGCCAGAACTGCGGGTGGACGATGACGCCCTCGTAGCCCTCCTCGCCCTCGAAGTGGGGCCGGTGTCCGGCCGAATAGTCGTAGTAGCCGGCCGCGGCGAACAGGAAGTCGCAGGTGACGTCCCACCGCCGACCATCCTGTTCTAAAGTGACGGTCCACTGCCCGGTTTCGGAGTCGAAGTTTGCCCGTAACACCTTGTGGTGCAGGTAGATACGCGGGGCGAGATCGTCTTCCTCGATGACCTCGTGGAGGTAGTCGAGAATCTCGTGCGCGTCGGCGATCGCGTTGTCGCTCGTCCATGGCTTGAAGGCGTAGGCAAACGTGTGCAGGTCGGAGTCCGACCGGATGCCCGGGTAGCGGAACAGGTCCCAGGTGCCGCCGATCGCGTCGCGGCTGTCAACGATCGCGAAGGTCCGACCGGGCTGGTCGGTGACCAGGTAGTGCCCGAGGCCGATCCCGGAGATACCGGCGCCGACGATGAGCACGTCGACATGCCCGGTCAGCGACTGGATGGGACGGGCCTGGTTGAGCGAGGTGACGGACATTGGTAACTCCCGAAGTCAGGCTAGTAAATGTAACGTGACTAGTGTTATATTTTTACAACCCGGTGTCAAGGGCTTCCGGCAATCGAACGAACTGGGAGGATTCGATGACCGTTGCACCTGTTCAGCGGCGTGAGCCCGTGCAGGCCCGCAGCCGGCAGACGGTGATCCGCATCCTCGACGCCGCCGCCGCGATCGCCGACGAGCACGGCGTCGACGCCGCGACCACCCGGGCGATCGCCGACCGCGCCGGGGTGTCCTATCCGTCGCTGTACCGGTTCTTTTCCGATCGTGACGCCATCCTCGGCGAGTTGCTCGAACGCCATGTCGCCGAGCTCGACGCTCGGTGCGTGGAGGCCGAGCGAACCTGGACCATCCGTTCGTTCGCCGAGTTGCTGGACAACGAGATCGGCTTGCACGTCGCCTTCTACCGCGAGCACCCGAGCACGGCGCGGCTGTGGATGGGCGGCCGCACCTCCCCGACCGTCACCGCGCATGTTCGGGCCCGCATGCAGACCCTCGCGGGGCGGATGTACAAGATTCTGGTGGACGCCAAGCTGATTCCTGCCGACACTGACCCGCTCGCATTATTGGTCAGCGTTGAGATGGCCGACCGCGTGCTGGAGCTGTCCTACCGCGACAACAACGACTTCGACGAAACGATCCTCGGCCTCGGCCGCCGGGCGCTCATTGCTTTCGGCGAGGACCTTTCCGGGCGGTCCGCCGGCTGATCCCTTCCGAGCCCTGAGGTCGTCTCAGTTCAGAGGAATCGCGAGATCAGTTCCTTCATGATCTCGTTGGATCCGCCGTAGATTTTCTGAACCCTGGAGTCGGCATACATCCGGGCGATCGGGTACTCGTCCATATAGCCGTAGCCACCGAAGAATTGGACACACTCGTCGACGACGTCGCACTGCTTCTGGGTGAGCCACCACTTGGCCATCGAGGCGGTGGCCGCGTCCAGTCCGCCGTTGAGGTGTTTGACGATGCAGTCGTCGATGAACGCGCGTGCCACCGTGGCGGTGGTGGCCATCTCGGCGAGCTTGAATTTCGTGTTCTGGAACTCGAATAACGGTTTGCCGAAAGCGTTGCGGTCCTTGGTGTAGTCGACGGTGAGCGCTACCGCTCGCTCGATGGCTGCCGCCGCCATCACGCCGATCAGCAGCCGCTCTTGGGGCAGCTGTTGCATGAGTTGGATGAAGCCCTGCCCTTCTTTTCCGCCGAGGAGGTTGTCGGCGGGAATACGGGCGGAGTCGAAGAACAGTTCGGCGGTGTCCTGGCTGTGCTGACCGATCTTTTTCAGCAGCCGTCCCCGGGAGAATCCGGGTGTCTGGGCGGTTTCGACGACCAGCAGGGAGATGCCCTTGGCTCCCCGTTCGGGGTCGGTCTTGGCCACCACGATGACGAGATCGGCGTGATAGCCGTTGGTGATGAAGGTTTTCGAGCCGTCCAGGACGTAGCTGTCGCCGCCCCTGCGGGCCCGGGTCCTCACCGCCTGTAGGTCGGAGCCGGTTCCCGGTTCGGTCATCGCGATGGCGCCGACGAACTCACCGCTGGCCAGCTTGGGCAGCCAACGCTGCCGCTGCTCCTCGGTGCCGTACTCGAGAATGTAGGGCGCGACGATCCCGCTGTGCACGGGCGTTGCCAGGGCTCCCGATCCGGTGCGCATCTGCTCCTCGGCCATCGCCGCGTCGAGGGCGAAGGTGCCACCGCCCCCGCCATACCGCTCCGGGACGGATGGACACAGCAGCCCGAGCTCACCGGCTCTGGTCCACGCTGCCCGATCGGGATGATGCTGTTCGCGCCAGGCATCCTCGTGGGGCAGGCACTCCTTCACCAGAAAGGTGTGCGCGAGTTCCCGGAACGCCTCGACATCGTCGTCGCTCCAGGCAGGCCGTTCTACAGACATGGCAGAACCCCTATCGTTCAAACGATCCGGACGATCATACCGTTCTGTATGGTGACCAACACTGGGCAGACGAGCGTTTCGCTGTCGGATGGACAGGGCATCGGGCCGCAACACAACCTCGGGCTCGGCGGGGCGTGCGTGGTGACCATCTATGCCAAGCTGGCCAACGGATTTCGACCACCAGCGGAGAGGACTTTTCATGACCGACGTGAGATTCGACGAACAGGTCGCCGTCATCACCGGCGCGGGTCACGGCCTGGGACGCACCTACGCATTGGAGTTCGCCCGACGGGGCGCCAAGGTGGTGGTCAACGACCTGGGCGTCGACGTGCACGGGGTGGGCTCGGGACCGGCGGCCCAAGTGGTGGTTGACGAGATCGAAAAAGCCGGCGGGCAGGCGGTGGCCAACGTGGACTCGGTGGCTAGCCCCCAGGGCGGCCAGTCCATCATCGACACCGCGCTGACGACGTTCGGGAGGGTCGACATCGTCGTCAACAACGCCGGCATCCTGCGCGACAAGTCCTTCACCAACTTGTCATCCCAGGAACTCGACGACATTCTCGACGTGCACCTGCGCGGGGCGTTCTATGTCAGCCAGCCCGCGTTCCGCGCAATGCGTGAACAGAAGCACGGGCGTTTCCTATTCACCACCTCGGCGGCCGGGCTGTTCGGCAATTTCGGGCAAACCAATTACTCAGCCGCCAAGATGGGGCTGGTCGGGCTGTCGAACACCATCGCCATCGAGGGCGCCCGCTACGGAATCCAGTCCAATGCCATAGCTCCGGTGGCGCGCACCCGGCTGACCGAGGAACTTTTCGGCCCGATGGCCAGCAAGCTCGATCCCGAGTACGTCACTCCGCTGGCGCTGTATCTGTGTTCGCGAGAGTCGGGTATCACCCACGAGATTTTCTCGGTGGGGGCCGGACGCTATGCCCGGGTGTTCATCGGTGACGCCGAGGGCTGGTTCGCGGGCAAGGGCAACGTTCCCGACGTTGAGGACATCGCCGCCAACATCGACCACATTCGCGACCTGACCAACTACATCGTGCCGGGTAACGCTCAAGAAGAACTGGCGCTGCTGGCGCCGCTGCTCAGTTAGATGCCGGGGCCTCACACCAAAGGGCGAGAGAATCGTTGGGGCAAAAGATGTTCCGCAGACCACCACCGTGAGCGGCCTTTCACCGCAACCACACCCCGACTCACCCAGCGCGACTACTTCACCGTCGCGCTGCGGTTGCTCGCCGCCGGCAGCCACGAGGCTCTGACCACCGCCGCGTTGTGCGACGAACTCCAAGTGAGCAAGGGCAGCTTCTACCACCACTTCGGCGGATGGCCCGGGTTCGTCACCGCTTCGCGGCACCGCTGAACACCGACCACATCCCCCCGCCGACCGCGTCGATGAACACCTGCGCGTACGGGTCGACGACCAACGGGCTCTCCGCGGCGCTGGCCACCGCCGGGCCGCGGCGGGACCCAGTGCCGTCGGTCCCACGCTGGCGGCGAGGTCGGCGGAGTTGTCGGTGCTCAGCATGGCCGGTCCTTTCCAAAGATGTTGTTAATGAGTCGGTTTGGCGAAGATCGTGCCGTGGGCGTGGCAGTTCTGGGTTGTCGAGTGCTGGGGTACCGGCTACCCGGCGGTCAGCGGCGCCGACCGGTCGGCCGCGTAGAGGAAGAACTGGTTCAAAAACACTGTGCGCACGGCGATGTAGTCGAGCATTGCCTGCATCCGGGCCGAGGGCTCCGGATTGATCGCGAGCGCGGCGAGTTCGTCAGGCGTCGCGGCGCCGGTTACCACCGTCCGCATACTCGCACCGACCGGGTCTTCGTGATGTCCGGGACGTGTCTGTCGGTGCTCAGCACGAACGGTCCTTTTCCACTAAAGGGGGCGTGCGGCTGGGGAGTCGGTGGGAAGGGACTGGGCATGTGGAGCTCGGTCCCTTCCCTCCGATGCGGTCACTGGGTCAGTTTGGCCAGGATGGAACGCAGTTCCCGCAGTTCTGCGTCGCTGAGTGCGGCCGGAGACTGGTCGGTGGCCGCGTGGTCGGGCGCGTCGGCCGCCAACGACTCGTGCAGCGAGCGCTTGGCCTCTTTGATCGCGGCCAGGATCGAGGCCTTGGCCCCTTTGAGCGTCTGCTTCTGCTCGTCGGTGCCCGTCCAGGTGATCGTGCGGGCCAGTTCCGCGGTCGCCTTGAGCTCGCGGCGGATCTTAACGACGTCGGCGAACTTCTCGGCTTGGGCCAGCATTGCGCGGGCGGTGTCGGCGTTGATTCCGCGCCAGGCCAACAGGTTCCTGCCCAGCTCGGTCAGGGTGGCCACCCCGTTGTCGAGTGTGACGACACCTTTGCCGGCCATCACCGAGAGCAGCAGTTCGGCACGCTCCTTGGGCGGTTTGATCGCACCATGGCTGGCCTTGGAGATCCGCTTGACCACCTCGGCGGCATCGGCCGGGCCGTCCAGCAGCAGTGCTGCGACGACGGCGGCCTTCTTGAAGGGTCCCCCGGGCCCCGGACCGCCCCAGCCCCCGCCGAAGCCGGGACCGCCGAATCCCGGACCACCGGGGCCACCGAATCCACCGAAGCCACCTGGGCCACCTGGGCCACCTGGGCCACCGAAGCCACCTGGGCCGCCACCGGGGCCGAATCCACCGGGGCCGAATCCACCGAACTTTCCTGCACCGAACATGTGAGTGTCCCTTCTCGTGACGGTGGCCGGCGTTCGGCGTCACCGCATCGTATCAACAAGTTCCTTGATAACAAGATGCTTGATACATGTCAAGTATATTGATGGTTGGGGCCAGCTCTCGACCCCTGGAGCCGCCGCTCCGATGCTGCCGAATATCGCTGCTGCACAACATCGTTGAGGTCACGTCGGGGAGTCATACGCCGTCCGGACCCAGGTCGTGCGAGGATGCCAGTATGGTTGAGGTGAAAGAAGAAGGCGAGCAGCTGCCGCTCGGGTACCTGCTGCACCGGCTCGTGACCGTGCTGCGGCCGCACGTCACCGCTGAGCTGCGCGGGCTTGGGATCGGGCTTCCCGAGGTCGTGTGCATGCGGCTGCTGGCGATGAACCCGGGCCAGTCCAGCGCCGAACTGGCCCGCAACACCAAGGTCTCTGCCCAAGCGATGAACCAGGTGCTCAACCGCCTCGAAGACCTCGGTGCGGTGACCCGGCCGCAACTGTCGGCGGGCCGCACGTTGCCGGCCCGGCTCACACCGGAGGGACGCAAACTGCTCAAACGCGCCCAGGCCGCCACCCTGCTCGCCGATGAGCAGCTGCTGGGCTCCATCTCCCCCGCCGAGCTGCGCCAGCTCAAACGGATCCTCTACAAAGCGGGCGACTGCGCCAACGACGCCGCAGCGCCCTCGGAACGGTGACACCTGTGAGTGAGACCACGACGTGCGCGATCGTCGGCGGCGGTCCCGCCGGCATGGTGCTGGGACTGTTGTTGGCGCGGGCCGGGGTCGAGGTGAGCGTGCTGGAGAAGCACGGCGACTTCCTGCGCGACTTCCGGGGTGACACGGTGCATCCGAGCACCATGAGCCTGCTCGACGAGCTGGGCCTGGGAGAACGTTTCGCCGCGCTGCCCAAGAGCATCATCGAACGCGCCGAGTTCGACGTCAACGGACACCCGATGACAGTCGTCGACTTCAGCCGCCTGCGCCACCGCCATCCCTATGTGGCGATGGTGCCGCAGTGGGACCTGCTGAGCCTGCTCGCCGAGGCCGCCGCGGATGAGCCGGCGTTCACCTTGCGGATGAACTGCGAGGCCACCGGTCTGCTGCGCGACGGCGAGACGGTCGCCGGGGTGCAGTACCTCGGCCCCGACGGACCCGGCCAGTTGCGGGCCGACCTGACCGTGGCCTGCGACGGGCGGACCTCGATCCTGCGGCAGGCGGCCGGACTGACAGCTCACGAGTACCCCGTGCCGTTCGACCTCTGGTGGTTCCGACTGCCCCGGGAGTCCGGCGGGGTGTACTCGCTGATCCCGCGCACGGCCGGCGGCCGCACGCTGATCATGATCCCGCGCGAGGGCTATTTCCAGATCGCCTACTTCATTCCCAAAGGCGCCGACGAACAACTGCGCGCCGAGGGCCTACCGGCGTTTCGGCGCGATCTGGCCGAGCTGATCCCCGAGCTCGCGACCGACGCGCTGAGGTCCTGGGACGACGTCAAGCTCCTCGACGTGCGACTCAACCGCCTGCACCGCTGGTACACCGACGGCCTGCTGTGCATCGGCGATGCCGCACACGCCATGTCGCCGGCCGGCGGCGTCGGGATCAACCTCGCGATCCAGGACGCCGTCGCCACGGCACGGCTGCTGGCTGCGCCGCTGCGCGCCCATCACGTGCGCTCCCGCGACCTCGCCGCGGTGCAGCGCCGGCGCACCCTGCCCACCGTCGCCACCCAGGCGCTGCAGCGTGCCATGCACCGCGGGATGTCCAGGCAGGGCGGCCAGGACATCCAACCGCCCGCGGCCCTGCGGACCGTGGTTAAGCGGCTGCCGGGCCTTTCCGTGATACCGGCCTATCTCGTCGGCATCGGCCTACGGCCAGAACGCGCACCGGCCTTCGCGCGGCGCCACGGGCCCGGTTCAGACTCGCGTCCGCCTGGACCGGCCAGCATGTTTGAGGGCTGAGGTGATCCTTTGACGGGCCCTGGCTCAGGAGTACGCCGTGTTCACCCGGTGGTTCTGCGAGGTGCCGACCTGCACCACACTGAACCGCAACTTCTTCTTCTGCCGCACCAACGCCGGCCGCCCGACCATTACTGGAAGGCGTCGACCGCACCCGCGGCTGCGCCCCGGCGACAATCCCGACCTGGCGCTGTGGAAGGCCAAGGGGCGCGAGCTGGTCAACGACAAGGTTTCCCATCTCGGCGCGGTGGTCCTGGACAACATGGCCCGCCTGACCGGTCGGACCCGCGACGACGTCCCGCGCGATCACGAGAAGACCGTGGCGTGGGCCGCGGCACGTACCGAGGAACTCCACGCACGCAGCTTTTCCAGCGCCCGGCGGGTCGGCCCCGTTGGCCAGCGGATGCCCTACCAACAGGTCAACGCCGTCGCCATTGACCCCACTACGGCACCCGAACCGACGTCGAGCGACTGCACAGAGTCGATCCTCCCTCGGATCGCCCGCCGCCAATCAGCGAGCGGTCTTCACCCGATCAGCCTTTCGCGAGCCGCGGGAACAGGGCCAGCGCGTTGTCACGGTTGATCGCGGCATGGTCGGCGTCGGCATATGCGTCGCCAGTGGCGGTGAAGTACTGCACCGCCACCGGGGGCGCGAACGGGAAATCGCTGCCGAACAGCACATGTCCGGGTTTGGCGAACGCGAGCAGGCTCGGCAGCGCCGCGGGGGTGCCGGACAGGGCGATGTCGAAGTAGAAGCCAGCGAAATCGTCGAGCACATCGGGCAGGCCGCGCCCGGCGACCTCGCCGGGCATCTGCTTCAAATCCTGGATCTGCTGCAGACTCTCACCGAAGATCGGGAGCGCCATCCGATGTGAGGCGTAGGGGACGAACCCGCCGGCGTGACTGAGGATGAATTTGATGTTGGGGTAGCGGGTACGGATGCCGTTACGGACCAGCAGGAATGCCGCACGGGTAGTGTCGAGCAGGAAGTCCGCCGCGAACGGCGGGATCCCGGCAACGGCCGGCCCGGGCAGTTCGGCGGGGTGGATGAACGCCACGGCGGATCGGCGGTCGAGCTCGGCGAACAGTTCCTCGTGTTCGGGCTGTCCGAGGTAGGTGCCATTGGTGTTGGCCAGCAGGATGACGCCGTCGGCGCCGAGATCGTCGAGTGCCCGGGTTGTTTCGGCCAGGGCTTGTTCGATGTGTGGCAGCGTCAAAGTGGCGAAGAATCCGAAGCGCTCGGGTTGGTCCTTGACCAGTTCGGCGGAGAAGTCGTTGACCTCGCGGGCGACGCGGACCGCTTCAGCAGCGTCGGCGGCGGGTCCGGTCCCGGGGGTGGACACCGACAGGATCGCGGTGGCGGTGCCGATCTGATCCATCAACGCCAGTGCGGCCTCGGCACTCCAGTCGGGCAGGTCGCGGCCGCCGGCTTCGTCGATGTGGTGCTTGCGCAGCCAGTCAACATAGACAGGAGGCAGCAGGTGCTGGTGGACGTCGATGCGGTTGGGTGCAGCCATGATGGTGAGTTCCTTTGTTTCGGGGGTGGGGGTTAGCGGTGGGTTAGCGGTCCGGGATTCCGGTGCCGCTGAGTGCGGCGACGGTGTCTTCTCGGTCGCCCAGCTAGGCCGCCGCGGTCTTGAATCGCTCGAAGATGTCGATGATGGTCTGTCCTTCCGGGGTGTGGCCTCAGATGCTGATGCCCTGGTGAGTGGTGGGCTCCCAGGTGGATTCGTCGACGACGATCGGGTTCCAGCCGAGTTTCCACTCGAAGCCCGAGGGGGTCAGGGCGTAGTGGGACAGTTCCTTGTCGTTGGTGTGTTGGCCGACCGACAGCGCCATGTCGAATACGAGTTCCTTGACCCGTTGATACGACTCAGTCATGTCGTCGAGTTCGGCGACCTGGACATTGGCCGCCCGCTGCAGCGCGTGGTAGGTCGTCGGCGGCGCCAACACTGCCTGCACGATCCACAAAGCCACATTCATTTGCGTTTTCCTTTGTACTTAATTGGGTGAGTTCGGGACGAGCGGCGCGGCGCCTCGGATGCGGTCGACGACCGCGCCCGGATCGCTCGGCGCGGTGTTGCCGCGCCAGGCGACATGCTGGTCGGGGCGGATGAGTACCAGGTCGCGTTGATAGAGCTGGCGGGCGTGGTCATCGCGGACGTCGACCACCTCCAGGGGCACGTTTCGGTCGGCGGCCGCGGCCACGAGGGGCACGGCGTCGATATCGGCGAAGCGCAACAGCGTGAAGCCCGTGCCGAACAGGTCGAAGATGGCCCGGCCATCGGCGAGGAACAGACTGGGCGGACGCGCGCCGGGCCAACTGCTGGGGGTGTAGGCGTCCATGGTCTGGATCGGGGCGCTGCCGGACTCGCGGCAGATCGCCGGTGAGGTGTCGTAGCGGTACCCGAACTCGATGCCGTCGGCCTCGTTCTCGAGGTTGCCCAGATCGAGGATCTCCCGGCCCAGGCGCCGGCGGCTGCGCTCTGCGGCCCAGCCTTCGGAATGAATGGCCTTGCGGTAGGCGGTCTTGATCGCCATCCGCACGAGGAAGTTGCGGCCGGCGGCGTCCCGGTTGCGCAGCGCGACCGGCCGGCGTTCGGCCTCGTAGGCGGCCAGCAGGCCCTCGGTACCCCAGCCCTGCAGGATCGCCGCCAACGCCCAGCCCAATCCGACGGCGTCACCGACGCCGGTATTCATCCCGTACCCCCCGGTCGGGATGAACTGGTGGGTGGCGTCGCCGGCCAGCCACACCCGACCCCGCCCGTAGTGGTCGGCGACGGCCAGCCGGGGCCGCCAGGTGTTGGCCACGAGGACCTCGCAGTCGAACTTCGTCCCGAGCCGGTCGAACAGAAACTGCTTCGGGTCGATGGCCGCCGCGTCGACCCCGATGCCCAGCGGGGTGTGCATCGTCCAGGTGTCGCGGTCGTTCTGCGCGATGAGCGTCCATCCCTGGGGTCCCTGGGTGTGCCAGGCGGTCCCGAAGCGTTCGAACAATTCACGCTCGGGTGAGGTGAAATGGATCAGGTAAACCCGCCCGTCCGCCGGCGTCTCGCGGTCGTCGAGGTAGGCCCGGATCAATGCCGGGGCGACCGTGCCGATACCGAGTCGACCCACCGTGAGGCGGCGCGGATCGATTTCATCGAGCCCGATGCCCAGACCGTTGCGCACCACGCTTCCGGCGCCGTCGCAGCCGGCAAGAAACCGCGCGCGGATCCTGCGGGTCTGACCGGTTGCGGTGGATCGGATGACGGCGTCGACGCCGTCGTTGTCCTGGGTGAACGAGTCCAGCGCCCAACCGAACCGGACGTCGATGTGTTGCGCGCGGTCTTCCAGCAACCCTTTGAGCGCCGGTTCGAGCACCACCTGGGAGACACGCATCGCGGGTTCAAGCGGCTGGGTGCCGTCATTGCGGTCGCGGATCTGGGCGCGGCGCTGCTCGACGGTGGGGTAGGCGAAGCGCGCCAATTCCCACCCGGCCAGCCTGGTGACCCACGAAACGTCGAATGGGTGATCTTCGGCCACCGCCACGGCGCGCAGCTCGTCGGCCACTCCGAGCCGGTGGTACAGCTCCATGCTGCGGCCGTTGGTGATGTCCATCTTCGGGTGACGGGTCGTCTCGGGATTGCGCTCGACCACGATCGCGTCGATCCCGTGATGCTGCAGTTCCAGCGCCAGGGTGAGCCCGACCGGTCCGCCGCCCGCAACCAGGACAGGGGTCTGTTCCACGGTCGCAAGTTGCGCGTCGGTCTTGGTGGCCATCGGTCATGTCCTCGGGGTGAGCGGATCCTGGTATTGAACATAAATGTTCAATAAAAGTCAATAATGTTCTATTGCTCACCTGAGCGATGCTTGAAGTACAACGCTGTATCGTTTGGTTGGGTGCCCGTCGCGACACAAAGGAGGCGCTCGTGACATCCACGGAACGGCGGATCAGCGCGGCCGCGGTGCGCCTATTCACCGAGAAGGGCGTCACCGACGTAACGATCAGCGAGTTGGCGACCGAAGCCGGCGTTGCCCGCGGCACGCTGTACCGCAACTTCGATTCCACCGAGCAGCTGTTCGACAAGGTCCTCGCCGACTTCAGCGCCGAGATGCACGAGCGCGTGACACGGTCCTTCGCCGGCATCGACGACGCGGCGATGCGCCTGGCGACTGGGGTTCGGTTGTGGGTGCGCTACGCCCACGAGGACCCGCTAATGGGCCGGTTCGCCGTACGGTTCGCGCTGACCGAGCAGTCACTGCGGGCCATGTTCACCGGACCACCGATGCGCGACGTCGGCGCGGGCATCGCCGACGGTCGCTACAGGGTCGACGAGTCACTGACTCCCGGCATCGCCTCACTGGTGATCGGCGCCACCGTCAGCGCCATGTGGATGGTGCTGGAAGGCCACCAGACCTGGCGCGAGGCCGGATCATGCACCGCCGAACTTCTCTTGCGCGCGCTAGGAATCGATCCCGACGAGGCACACACGATCTCTACCGGTGAACTGCCAAACCTATCGGCGACCTGATCCACACCAGAATCCCGGCCTGTTCGTCTGATGTGTCGCGCGCTATTTGGGCCCAAACATGTCTACGCCGAGGTTGGTCGCGCCCAGTCCGCAAACCGCATCGTCGGGGCTGGTGGCGAGGTGATTCACCGTCTCGGCCTGGCTGCGGATGAGCCAGCTCGCTCACGTTGCGGCATCGCGGGCGCCGGCGGGCCGCAGGATCGGCACGACGAAGTTCGCCACCGGGCGCACGACATCGAGCAGGTGGGCGGGAATCTCGCGGGGGGCGCCGAGCGCGGCGGCCAGGTCCCAGCCATGGACCACCGCCGAGAAGGTGGCGATGGCGGCAAGCTGGCGGGCCGGCATCTCGCCGAACGGTGTGGCCAGCGGCTGGTCGAGGTCGGTCAGCGAGGTCCATGCGCGGCGGGATCGCTGGATGGTCGCGGCGGTCGCGGCGGCGGGGGCGCCGAGATCGACAGCGTTTCCGTTCATCGCCTCACCGCCGAGGCCAAGGTATGTGCCAGCCGCAAGCTGACATCCCAGCCGGCGCATGGCGTGGGGTTGGCGAGTGCGGTCGTGTCGAGCCGGTCGACCAGGTCGGCGAGATGCCTTTCGGCGGTAGCCAAATCGTCGAGAACGGTCATCACCGGTGCCCTCGTGTCGGCAGGCCGGTGAGCCAGTCCCGGATCGCGCTGCCGATCTCAGGTCCGGAGTCCTCCTGGATGAAGTGGCTACCTGGCACGGTGACCTCCTGTTGGTTGGGAAACTGCCGGGCGAAGTCCCGCACGGGTCCGGTCAGGATGGCCCCGGGATCGGCGTTGATGAACAGCTTCGGCGTGTCGGTGGTCATCAGCCACCGGGCGTAGGCGTCGACGACGTCGACCACGTCCGCGGGCTCGCCGGCGATCGGGATGGAGCGCGGCCAACTCAGCGTCGGCCAGCGGTGCTCCGGCTGCAGGAAGGGGCGACGGTACTCGCTCATCGCCGCGTCGCTGACCGAGCCCAGTACCGAGCCGGGCAGCACCCGTTCGATGAACAGATTCCGATTCAGGATGAGGTCCTCGCCGGCGGGGGAACGAAAGGCCTGGAAGATGGCAACGGCATCCGCCGACCATTCGTGCCAGCCCGCCAGGGGGCGAACGATGCCTTCCATGTAGGCGATCGCTCGAACCCGCTCCGGATGGTGGTGGGCCCAGTCGAACCCGAGCGCCGACCCCCAGTCATGGATGACCAGCACCACCGGCTGATCGCCGACGACGCGGTCGATGAACTCCCACAGGTAGCGGCGGTGGGTGGCGAAGGTATACGTCTGGGCGTCGGCCGGTTCGAGCTTGTCCGAGTCCCCCATCCCGATCAGGTCCGGAGCGATGAGGCGGCCCGAACCTTCGAGTTGCGGCACGACATTGCGCCACACATACGAGGACGTGGGGTTGCCGTGCAGTAGCAGGATGGCCGGGCCCTGGCCGCGAGTGTGGTAGGCCATGGTCCGATCCAGCACGGCGACACGCTGTTTGGTCAGCGGGGCATCGGGATCGATGGAGGTCATAGCAGTCCTTTCGCCTTAGTGTTGCTCAGGGCCCGATCACTACGAAGCCGTCGCGGACCGCGGGGTGGCCCGCGTCGTTGAGGACGGTGAAGTGCGCGGTGTGAGTCCCGTCGGGTGCCCGCGCCATGGCGGTCAGGGTCGGACGGATGGTCGAGGGTACGGCCACGGCGGCGCGAAATGACCCGCCGACCCGGGCGACCCGCTCGGCGCCGACACCCAGGGTGGCCAGCACCCAGTCCACCCCGTGGGCGAGGTTGGCCGATCCGTGCAGGATCAGCCCGGGCAGGCCCGCTGCCCGCGCGATCGCGAGATCGGTGTGGATCGGGTTCCAGATCCGGGCGCACTCGGAGTACACGTGCGGCGACCACATCTCGATCGGCACTTCCCTACTGCGTGATTCCTCGCCGCGGCACGGCGGTGCCGGGGGCGCGGGCAGCGTCTCGAGCAACCGGTCGTCGCCGTCGACGGTTACGCCGCGGTAGAGCGATCCCATCCACGTCGTCCACAGCGGGCCCTCGCTGTCGGCGCCGCGCAGCCGCATCGTCAGCAGCGCACCGGGTGGGGTCTGCTCGATGCCGACGATCTGGGCGGAAACCGTGACGTCGGTGCCCGGGCGGATCGGGCGGTGCAGGTGCAGGTCGTGGCGGGCGTGCACGCCGCGCAGCCGCTCGGCCAGCGAGAGCCCGAGCGCTTCCAGTCCCGAGCCGGGGTCGGTGATCAGGGACCATTCCACCGCGATCGGGAACAGCGGGTGGTTGACGACGCCGCCTGCCCGGGTGGTATCGAAGTAGGCCGGGTCGCGCTGACCCAGGCCCGCCGCATAGGACATCAGCCAGCGGGCGTCGATGTGCGAGGTCAAGGGCCGCAGTTCCGTGCCGACCCCGGAAGCGTTGAGTGACAAATTATTTCCTCAAGATCCCATGGAGGACGATGTCCATCCAGATGTCTGGGCGTCGGCCGGCGCGAGCTTGTCCGAGTCATCCATCCCGATCAAGTCTGGGGCGATGAGTCGGCCCAAGCCCTCCAGTTCAGGTAACCCGCTGCGCCACAGATACGACGAGGTGGGGTTGCCGTGCAGCATAAGGATAGCCGCCCGCTCTGCGCGGCTGTGGTTGGTCATGGTCCGATCCAGCACCGCGACGCGCTGTTTGGTCAGCGGGGCATCGGGATCGATGGGGGCCACGGCAGTCCTTTCATCAAATGTGGCTGACCTCAACTGCGTTCGGCGGGCAGCGCGGCGCGGCGGATCTTGAACATCTCGCTGCGCGGCATCTGCTCGACGAACTCGATCGATGACCCCCGCTACCTCACTGATGACACCGGCGCCGACCGGGAAACACTCATGGCCGGACTGCGGATCTGCGCGACGATCGCCCAGGCTCCCGCCCTGCGCGACATCATCGGCACGATCGTCCGTCCACTCGGCGCGGCCACCCTCGATGGACCCACTCTCGAACGGGCCCTGGATACCTGCGCGCACAGCACCCATCACCAAGTCGGCACCTGTCGGATGGGACGCGACAAACACCAGCGTGGTCGACCCACAACTGCGCGTGCGCGGGGTCGAAAAACTGCGCGTCGCAGACGCATCCGTCATGCCCACCATCATCCGCGGCCACACCCATGCACCCAGCGTCATGATCGGCGAGAAACTCGCCGACCTCATCGGAAACTAATTCGGCCGGCACGGTCAAATACGCCCGCACTCGTCATTCACCCGGGGTCGAATTCGATGGTCAGTTCAGTGGGTCCGGTGATGCCGTACTGATGTCCGATCGGACATCGTGTGGACATCTCATCTGAGAAATGGACAAGGAAAACGAGATCCGACAGCTGCTTGTAGGGTCTCAAACTCCGTGACGGATGGCGATGCCTCTGCCTGCAGGTTTGCGGGATTCTCATCAAAATGGCGGACGCATTTTCTCATGTTCGTGGCGGATCCGATAACCGTACGCTGGTGCTGAAATTCAGCACTTAGGCACGCTAGGGAAGTCTAGCCGCGACACCAACAGTGATTACTTCTATCGCCTGGTCGCCGGGAGGTTTATCGAGATGTTCCTCGGAAAGCCTAGAGGACATCCCGGTGACGGCATCGACGCATCGCAGGTCACCCGGACTGGAGCGCGTCAAAAGACTTACGGTGCTGAGAATCTCGGCAAACTATGCGTTTGATCGGGGCATGCTGAACGGTAGGCTGTCAGCACTGCGGTCGGTGCTCGTGGCGAGTCCCCGTTACTGAGTCCACCCGGTTCTAGAGTAGTTCTAGAGTCGGGTTTGTTTGTTTCGAATTCAGTTGATGCTGCGGGCCACCGGGGTGTGGGTGTGCCTGCATGCCGCAGCGTACTCGGCTGCGGTTCGGTAGCCCAGAGCCGAGTGGCGGTGTCGGTGGTTGTGCTCGTGTTTGAAGTCGCCGATGACCACCCGGGCCTCCAGCAGCGTGTTCCAGTGGTTGCGGTTGAGGCACTCCTTCCGCAGGCGGTTGTTGAACGATTCGATGCAGCCGTTGTTCCACGGTTATCCGGGTGGGATGTAGGACAAACCGACCGTGCCGTCGCAGAACCGTTGCAGGGCTTGAGAAACCAGCTCGGGTCCGTTGTCCATCCGCAGCACCTTCGGCGGGCCGCTGTCCCTGCTCGTGCGCTTCGCGCGGCGACAGGCCCGTGACCAGGTCGCACACGTGCAGCAGATCGGTCAGCGATCCCAGCGTCGCCACCGCACTATCCGGCCGCTGCTGATGAGTTGTCCATGGAGGACAACAACAGTTCGGCGTTCCACTGCAGAGGGATCCCAGGAGCCGACCAATGGCTCAACACGCCTACGGTCGGGCTATCGACCTCAATCCGCTTCTCAACCCGTACATCGACGGCACGGGCGCATTCCAACCGAAGAACGCGGCGGCATACCTGGACCGCAGCCGCACCGACCCGGGACTCTTACACAACGGCGACCCAGCCGTACACGTCTTCACGGGTCGTGGTTGGCGGTGGGGTGGCTCCTGGAGGGACTCCTAGCGACTACCAGCACTTCGAGCGGCCCTGATCATTCACAAGCGACTCGGAGGCCGACGCGTCCGTCCAACCTGTAGTAACCGGCCGAATAGCCACCCTGACCTGCACGAACTCCGTTTGGTGGGCGTTGGTTGCCGTTGGTTCAGGGGGCACGGTCGGGAGTTCCGCCGCGAGCGCGTCCGAGTGTCCGGGCATGCCTGACCGCCTGACCCGGCTCTCGCTCAGTCCCACCTACGGAGCGCCCGTTACTTAAGGGTGTGAGTCTGAGACGAAGTGCCCTAGCGTCGCCCTCACCAACCGTGTGAGATCGGAGCCGCGGCAGACTCGTCACGTGCATGGCCTGCCTGGCGCGTACCCAAGTCGCCCGGACGGGAAACGGTGGAGCGAGGAATCGAGGAATCGCGATGAGGACGACCGCCGGCACGGCGGATACCAGCAGCTACCCGACGCCGGCGGTGTCGGTGGCCCGGATGTTCTACGACCGGGTCGCGGCGACCCCCGAAGCCGAGGCGTTCCGTTTCCCGACCAAAGGTGGCTGGGCGTCGGTGAGCTGGAGGCAGACTGCGGAGACGGTCAAGGCCACGGCCGCCGGTTTGCTCGCGCTGGGGATCCAGCCCGAGGAGCGGGTGGCGATCGCGTCCGCCACCCGCGTCGAGTGGCTGTACGCGGATCTGGCGATCATGTGCGCGGGTGCCGCGACGACCGCCGTCTACCCCTCGACCGGCGGCGAGGAGGTCGCCTTCATCCTGTCCGACAGCGGATCGCGGATCGTCTTCGCCGAGGACGACACTCAGATCGCTAAGCTGCGCGCCCAGCGGGACCACATCCCCGACGTGCTCCGGGTGGTCACGTTGGACGGCGAGGCGGACGGCGAGTGGGTGCTGAGCTTGCAGGACCTGCAGGCCTTGGGTGCCAGGCACCTCGTCGAGAACCCGATCGCGGTCGACGAGGCGGTGGCCGCTGTGCAGCCCGACCAGCTGGCCACGCTGATCTACACGTCGGGGACCACGGGGCGGCCCAAGGGCGTTGAGCTGCCTCACCGCTGCTGGACGTACATCGGCGCCGGGGCAGAGGCCATCGACATCGTGTCGCCTAGCGACCTGCATTATCTGTGGCTTCCGATGTCGCACTCGTTCGGCAAGATGCTGGAGGCGGTGCACTTGCAGATCGGCTTCCCCACAGCCGTCGACGGCCGCATGGACAAGATCGTGGAGAACCTCGCGGTGGTCCGGCCGACGTTCATGGCGGGGCCCCCGCGGATCTTCGAGAAGGTGCACGCGAAGGTCGTGCAGACCATCCAGGAAGAGGGTGGGATCAGATACCGGTTGTTTACCTGGGCCTTCGGCGTGGGCAACAAGGTCTCCCAGGCCCGGCTCCGGGGCCGCCGACCGAGCCGGCTGGTCCAGGCCCAGTACGCGCTGGCCGACCGGTTGGTGCTGTCGAAGATCCGCGCCCGGCTGGGCGGCCGGATCCGCTTCCTCCTGTCGGGCAGCGCCACCCTCTCCAAGGACGTCGCCGCCTGGTTCGCCGCCGCCGGGATGCCTGTGATCGAGGGCTACGCACTGACCGAGACCAGCGCCGCGGGCTGCATCGGCCGCCCCGAGGAACCGACGTTAGGGCTCGTGGGCCCGCCGCTTGTCGGCACCGAGATCAAGATCGCGGACGACGGTGAGATCTTCGTACGGGGTCCCGGGGTGATGCGCGGCTACCACAACCTGCCCGACGCCACGGCCGAGGCGCTGGGCGCCGACGGGTGGTTCGCCACCGGTGACGTCGGCGAGATCGACGAGGCGGGCCGGCTGCGGATCACCGACCGGAAGAAGGACCTGATCAAGACCTCCGGTGGCAAGTACATCGCGCCGCAGGCCATCGAGGGCATGTTCCTGGCGATCTGTCCGCTGGCCAGCCAGATGCTGGTTCATGGCGACGGCCGCAACTACGCGACCGCGCTGATCACCCTGGATCCCGAAGCGCTGGCCCAGTGGGGCCGGGCGCAGGGCCTGAAGGCCACCGACTACCCCTTGCTAGCCGAGGACCCCACAGTCCACAGGTACTTGCAGGCATGCGTCGAGGAGCTCAACGGCCGGCTCAACCGCTGGGAGACCATCAAGGAGTTCCGGATTCTCGACCACGACCTGTCGGTCGAAGAGGGCGAGCTGACGCCCAGCATGAAGGTCAAGCGCAAGATCGTCGAGGCGAAATACGAGTCGCTGCTCGACTCGATGTACGACGGACGGTCACGCGGTTGACCGCGGGCGGGCGACGGCGCATCGCGCTGTGCCGGACGTCGATCAGCGCTGCCTTCAACATGTCCCCTCGTTCGTGTCGCGAGCGTGGCGTACAGCTGCGCGGCTCCTTCCGCGATCACCACGCGCGCGTGTCCCTCGCGCGCCAGGTTCGGCCACTGGGACGGTTGTTCGCGAGGAACAGCGCAGGTGAAGGCTGCTATGCCGCACTCCAGAGCGCGGCGAGCCAGCAGTTCGATGAGAAGGGTCGCGAGGCCAACCCGTCGCCATTCGGGCGCAACGGCGATAGCGACCTCTGCCACCACGGACCCGTCAGCGGATGGCGGCAGCGCCGCGTAGCAGGCGACGGGCACCCTCGACGCCGATCGCGAACACCGACTCGATGATTCGGCCGACCGCGCCACTGCGAGCTCGTCTGAGGAGACGGCGTTGTTGGCCGTTGACCCCTTCGGCTTGGGAGTCGGCCGGCCCGACGGCTGCCTCATGAGGGTGTTTACCAAGGCGGGTGGGTGTGTGCTCTCGATGGTGTCGGGCTCATCGTCGTCTCGGCACTTGAGCGGCCCGTCACCATGATCAGCCCGATGACGCTGGCCAAATCGCCAGCCCGAGTGTCGCTACGAACACCGGAGGGCAAAGTATTGGCGAGCGGTGGGAATGGCCCCGAGGTAATCGTTACCGGTAATGCCGGCGAATTGCTGCTGTTTGCCTTCGGGACCCGGTGCAGGTCGCCTTCGACGGAGAAAAGAACGCGGTAGCCGAGGTCAAAGCTGCCAAGCGCGGCATGTGACGACTTGAACCGACGTCCGGCCTCCCAACACCTCGCCCAAGCACCACTGGGTCGGCGCTCCCGTAGAGTTACTCATCGGCGGCTGCGGCTGCTCGCTGCGGTCGTACGCGGCGGCTGCGAGCCCGGCGTGCTTGCGAGGCGTTGATCGGCAACACCGCACGTCCAGTCCCGCCCCCGACGGCGAGAACCTCGTCGAAGCCATTCTGCAGGCAGTCCATCAGCACGTCGGGGTCGGGCACGGCACCGGTGTCGATGTTGGCGCCCACGTAGCAGGTGTCGCAGTAGGACATCAGGGTGATGTTCAAGGCGGCGCCGATTGTGGGACCGAAGCCGTAGAAGCTCTCGACCTCCGCGCCGGTGAGGTACAGCGGCACTCGGATTCCGGGCACGTTGCTCGCGATGAAGTCGATGTGCTTGAGCATCCCGCCGATGTAGGCACGCGGCAACAGGTTCAATGTGCCGGCGATCGCGTTCGTGAAGGGCAGTGACCGGTCGGTCTTCACGGACTCGCAGCGACGGTGAGTCTCCGCCATCCGCTTGCTCGGGTCGGCGATACCCACGGGAACCTTGAACCTCATGATCGTGATGCGGTTGCCGCCGATCGGGTCGTCCGCCTTGCGGATGCTGACTGGCATCGTGACTCGCAGTTCGTCGATCTGCGTGTCGTGCCGTTCGTGGTAGAGGCGCACTCCTGCCGTGACACCGGAGAGGAAGGCATCGTTATGCGTGGCGCCCACGGCGTGCGCGGCGCTCAGCATGTCAGCCAGCGGGAACTTCAGAACGTCGTAGTGCCAGGCCAGGTGGCGCTCGGTCATGACCGGCGACAGGGTGTCGGACACGGGTGCAACGAAGCGCGCGATCGCTTGGCCGGTCGCGACAGTCTCGGTGACGGTTTCGCGGGGATGCCGCAGCGCGTGCGTCACGTCGCTGACCGCCGAGGTGAGGTGGCGCTTGGAGAAGTCGAAGAGTTGCGACCAGTCGTAGCTGAGCGCATCCCGGGCCAGTTCGACGGTGCCGAGGTGCTCTCCCACCGGCGCTTGGGGCATCGGTCCGAGCTCGCCGGGGTCGGGTTCGACGTCGAGCAGCAGTCGCGCAATGTCCATGCCACCCACGCCGTCGGTCAGCGAGTGGTGGAGCTTCATCACCAGGGCCGTCTGGCCGCCGTCGAGCCCCTCGATGAACGTGAACTCCCACAGCGGCCGATCACGATCGAGGCCCGCCATGCCGGTCTTGCGAGCGAACTCCAGGACCGTCGCCAGCGTCTTCGGGGGTGCCGCCTCGAACCGGCGAACGTGCCACGACAGGTCGAAATCGGGATCGACGACCCAGCGGGGCGTGGCCAGCCGTAGCGGAGGCAACACGATCCGGTGCCGAAACCCCGGCGACAGCCGCGTGCTGCGTTCGAGCCGTTCCGGCAACCGATCCCAGTCCGGGCTGCCATCCAGGAGCAGGACGCACACAACCGTCGAGCGCAGCAGCGGGTCCTTCTCCATGTACCAGGAGAACGCGTCGCTGTCGCGCATGTGTACCTCGACGCGCTCTGGCAACGACATCACCTCCACCAGCTTCTCCGACTCTGCTCCGCGCGAGGCCGGGTGTCAACGCCTGCCGACGAGTCGACCACACACACAGGCTCGCGTACCTCGCACAGATGGCACGCGGGTACGACAACCACCTCAAGTGGAACGAAGTAGCCAAGCTCAAGGCCGATCTGATGAACGTCCGGCACCGCTGGCTCGGGGTCTCGGCTCACGTCCTCACCCAGGTTTATCAAGCAGTATCAAATGCTTTGCGGCCAGCGCGTCACGCCACACGGTGTCGGGGACCGGCCGTGGCAGCGGCGGGCTGTCACGCACGGTGGGTAGATGGTCGCCGAGATAGTCGGGGACGCCGTCGGCCTTGTCGGCCCACGCGAAGAACCCGCCGGCCGCGCCGCGGTAGTTGCGGCGGGTCGCTGGGCGCCAGTGCGTCTGTCGCCCGAACCACGCGACGAGCTGCTCGCCGGTGACCTCGGCGGGTGGGCGGCCCAGGCCGCGGGCGATGTGCGCCAACGACAACCGGCGCAACCGATCGTCGGCGCGGTCTGCCCTGAGGCCGCCAGGGTCAGGCAATAGTCGTCGATCATCGGCGCCCAGGCCGCGGGGATACGATAGGACGTCTTCTGCGTGATCGCCAAGGAGGGTAAAAGCCGCGCGATGCCGAACGAGAGCACGCGGACCGTATTGGTATCCCTGGCGGCGGGCCTAGCGGGAGTTTCCGGCCTTTCATGATCGTGGGTCTGATTTCGGCTGGTGGGGTGGTGTTTTTGGGGTGCGCTGGTGTATTACCCAACTGGCTGGGATGGCACGCCGACCCGGGCGAGGTCAGCGGGGGGGTGCGTACTGGTGGATGTCGAACAGGTCGGCCAGTTTCTGTTGGGTTGGGGTCATGTCGGTGAGCATGCGTTGCACGCGGGGGCGTCCCTTGCCGCCGTCGTGGTGGAGCAGCACGGTTTCTTCGATGCCGGCGAGCTGGTCGAGCAACTCGCGCACGGACAGGTGCAGCCCGGTGTGGGCGGCGTGGCGGCGCATCAGGTGGGCGACGGCGAGCGCGAGCGCGCAGTAGGACACGTGCACCCGGATCTTGGAGTCGGTCCAGTGGTGCATCGGGCTGAACGAGACCACGTGCGGGTCCTTGAGTTGGCGGAAGCCGAATTCGGCGTCGGATTGCGAGCGGTAGGCGGCCACGATGTCGGGCACCGGCCAGTCGCGGTTGGTGAACAGGATTCGTTTGCCGAAGATCAGTTTTTCCAAGCGTTTTCGGGCTTTGTTGTCGGTGTGCCAGTGCAGCCGCAGCTGGGTGGGGTGGTCGCCGGTGAGGGTGACGGTGATGATGTCGGCCACCCAGCGCGGTTTGCGGATCGCGGCGATCTCGGCCTCGACCTGCTCGCGGGTGCGGCGGGTGCGGCCGCGCGTCAGGCGGGCGGCCAGTTCGGCGAGGCGGCGCCGCGCCTTGGCCAGGGTCTGGTCCAGGCCGCGGGATTGCTTGGCGGCCAGGGTCGCCGAGTGGGTGAGCACCGCGCGGCGGGTCACGCCGAGCGCGGTGACGGTGGTGTCGACGTAGCGCAGCCCGGGATAGCGGTCGGGGTCCACCGCCTGGTAGTTGCGGTCGGGGATGGCCAGCAGGTCAGGGTGATCCGATGGTGGCAGTGAGCCGACGAACCCGATCCCGTGCTCCTCGACGACCGTATGGTTGTCGCCGCTGTTCTGCCCGGCGTCATAGACCACGGTCAGCGACTCGACCCCAGACACCAGGTCGCGGTAGCGGGCCACCAGCGCGTCGATGACCGTGGCGAACTGGGTGACGTCGGGCCGGTCGCCGGGGTAGGCATGCGAGATCACCGGCACCCCGCCGTCGCGGGTGACCACCAGCGCCAGCCCGACCAGCCGCAGGTCGCTGCGTTTCTGTTTCGCCTTGCCGCGCTGCGCGATCGACGCCTTCTCGTTGCCGGTGTCGATGAAGGTGGCGAAGTTGGTCATGTCCAACGCCAGCCCGGTCAAATCCAGTCCGAACTCGCTCACCATCGCGCGCCCGAGCCGAGTCTCGATCTCGCGCAGCTCGGGCTCGCCGAGGCGGTCCATCGCGTCCCAGAACCGGCGATGATCCACCGCGCCGCGGCCCAGCTTCACCCACCGCGGCCCAGACGGTGCTGGCCCACCAGTCGGCGAACTCACGCTTGGAACACGGGTCCACGATCCGATTCGCGCACGCCAACGCGATATAGGTGCCCACCGACGCGGCCGCGTTCGCGTGCCGGGGCGCCACCTCGTCGACGATGCCGACCACGCCCAGCCGCTCCAGCGTCGACCACACCGCCGCCAGATCCCCGAACCGCTTGTGCTGACTGCGGGTCGGCTGCCCGGTCGGCGTCTGCGACAGCTTGCGCCGTCACCTCCTCCGCACTGCCCAGATACCGCTGGGAAACGATGCGCGGCTTGCCGCCCACCCGGGCTGATTCCACCAGGTAGTAGTAGGTCTGATTGCCGCGCCGCTTCCCCACGATCGAGGCCATATATGGGTAATACACTCCAGCCCCACAAACATCAAGCACCACAACGCAAGACACGCCGATCAGCTACAAAGGCCGGAAACTCCCGCTAGGTGACATCAGGAATGAGACGGTGACACGCGTTTTGAGAACCTACAGCTGGAGGTCCTTACCTCGCCATGTTGGCGAAGCGCGACAAGTGCAGCTGATGGGCGACGGTAACCGTCTTGGTCGGACCGTTACGGTGTTTGGCGAGGATGAAATCCGCCTCTCCCCCACGCGGATCATCGCGTTCGAAGGCATCCGGCCGGTGCAGCAGGATGACCATGTCGGCATCTTGTTCGAGTGAGTTATGGAGATTAATTCCATTTGCCACAAAATTGTGCGTGCCATCTACAGTTCCATCATAAACATCGCACTCGCCGATACTGGTGATTTCGACAATTCGATCCCAAAAAACATCGCTTGTTGCAAGCATATGGATTTCGGGATCATCGAGCGTCGCGGCCACCCTGTGCAACAGCGGTCTCCCGGCCGCGCATCGCAGCCTGGACCCGCGCAGCTGGACGTTGGTAGCGGCCCTGAATTCGGCGTTGGCTAGGGACTTGCGAGTCAGCGCTTTTCGCACCTTGTCCCAGACTTCTACGGGTACGGTGTCCCCGCCCGGACGACGTGTGCGCAATTTGAGCTGTTCTAGCACAAACTCCGCAGACTTGCTACGTGCACCGTGGACACCGACCTTCGTCAAGAAAGCCTGTTGACTCTGCGCACTGAAAATCCATAAATACCAGCAGTCTCTATATCCCACCTTGCGCACTCGCTTAATCCGGCTCTGGACGCCGAGCCGGAGCAGCAACTGCGCCACATCGTCTACCAATCGTCGGCTTGTCGACGCGTAATAGATTCGCCCTTGACCAACCTTTGCATCCCACCGTACGGACCCATCCGTCGCCCACAGGTGACGCAGGAACAACGCCACCTGATCGTTGGGCGCACGGAATACGGCTTTCGACACATACTTTTCGTAGCTGCGCTTCCCGAACAACCCTAAGCCATCCAACCAGGCGGCGATCGGATTGCGTCGCCCACGCGCCAGGCGATCCGGTGACGGCAACCGCAGTGTTGTCACCCGGGCCGCGGGATAGTCGTCGCGAACCGCGGTCACGCCGAAATGCGCGGCAGACAACGTCACGGCGACGAGGTTCGCCTCGTCCACGGACGCATAGCGGATCGGTTGCTTCTTGACGCAAGACCCGTCGCCGATCATGTGAGCAAGCAAGATTAGTTCGGACTCGTCCATCCGCTGGGTGTCGACGGGCTCCGGCACCCGCCGAGGTGTGGCGATGCGGTCGCCAACCTTCAACTCCTCCAAGGGAGTCCAGCCCTCGAGCTTCATGAAGGGGTGGTTTCCGGTGGCCTCCAGCTCGCACCCCGAGGCCAACCGCAGCCGGAACACCTCCTTGCGGCCGCTCGGGAACACGTTGGTCATCGGCCGGGCTACCATGCGCAGCCGCTCGTCCAGCGACCACACCAGCGGCCGCTCGCCCGTCCGCATCAGCTCACCGAACGTGACCTCCGCGCCCGTGTCGGCGCGCAAAATGCGCGTAGCGGCGGTGAGGCATCCCGACTCGCGAAGGTCGGACAGCATCGGCTTCTTGTCGGTGCGCTGCTCGGGACCGCGGTTGAGCTGGCTGATCGCAATCACCGGAACCTCGAGCTCCTTCGCCAAAAGCTTGAGATGGCGGGAGAATTCGGACACTTCCACCTGGCGCGACTCGTGCTTCTTGCCCGATGTCATCAACTGCATGTAGTCGACCACGATCAGCTTGAGGTTGGCTTTCTGCCGCAGCCGTCGCGCTTTGGCGCGGATCTCCATCATGGTCAGGTTGGGCGAATCGTCGATATACAATGGCGCTTCGCTGATTTCGCTCATCCGCCGCGCCAGCCGCGTCCAGTCGTCGTCGCTCATCCGGCCCGAACGCATATCAGCGAGCTTGATTTTGGCCTCCGCTGACAGCAACCGCATCACGATCTCGGACTTACTCATCTCCAGCGAGAAGATGACGCTCGCCATGCGGTGCCTGATCGAACACGATCGCAGGAAGTCCAGACCCAGGGTGGAGTTATGAGTGGGAATCATGGCGTTGCCCGCGAGATACATGTGGCTGGCGTTGTCCACTTCGACACAACGCACGGGAACTGTCGCTACCCGGCGGACGTCCACAATGAAGCGTGATCTAGAACGCTCGGTGCCGGTGATAGCCCGGCGCTCCTTGTGCGCTATGGCCTTTCGCTGCAATGCGAAGACCTCGTCATCTGTGGAAAATGTCAGGGTGTAAGCGATGCTGGACGAATCGTGACGGCCACAGACGCGCTTGGTCGAGGTTTGGCAGCGATAGCCAAGGCTGACGATTAGCTCGGCGACATCAGACGCCAGCCGATGGTTAGTGACTGAAAATTGGACGCTGCCGCCCGCCGTCACGGTTCCGTCGGTGTCGAGCAAGCCGGCGAGCAGGGCGCGCCGCTGCGTCTCGGACCCCCGCAGGTATTCCGTCGGAATGTGCTTGTTACCGAGCACGCCGAGTGTTCGCAGTCGCGCCTGCAATGTCCCCACAGCGGCGCGGCACTTCCGACACAACCGCCGCCCTGTTGAAGGTCCCGCGCAGCGAAGGCAGGTCGGACTCGGCACCGGAGCAGAGACAAACCGTGCCCGGCCACCGCATGAGCGTCCACAGGTCCGCACCTGACTGGTTTTGGGAATGAACTCCTTGCCGCATACCACGCACTGGCTAGGAACCTGCTCGGCATTAGCCGGCAGACGCAGCTGATAACGGTACTGAGCGGATTCCGATGGAACTGCTATGAAGCCGTCCGCTTCTATCCGCATGATGATTTCAGGATCGGCAGTGGTGATCTGGGCTGCGGCACTAGTGCCATCTCCAAGCCAGGCGCCGAGAGTGTACGGCAAGACCAAGAATTCGCGATCGGGTAGGTCAAGTGCACACGCATTGACCACGCTGTGGTTCAGTCGCCGGTCTCGAGTGTCGCAGCGCAGACTTCCGGCGATCTCGGCCGTCGTTCGCACCGCCGCAAAGGTGCGCTGATTTTTGTAGCGGTTGTAGCCCACCGCCGCAGCTTGCGCTGACTTCCGGGATGCGCGCGTTTCGGTCAGCCACTGATGCGCCGCGTCGGCGACGATAACTGTCCCGTCTGAGAACTCCACCTCATAGCACGGCCGTCCCAGCATGACGTCGGTAGCGGCCACCACCCGCGTCGGCAACCCGTCGGCGCCGAGCAACGCATCCCCGACCGCGACGTCACCCATCGTCGTCCAGCCGGACGGCGTGGCCAGCGGAGTGTCAAGCGCAAGCGCCTTGCCAACACCCGGGCGCGCCGCCACGATGATCATCTGCCCGGGGTGCAGCCCGTTGGTCACGTCGTCGAGTTCGGTGAAACCGGTCGGCACGCCGCGCGCGATACCTCCGTTGGAGGCGATGGCGTCGATCTCGTCCATCGTCGGCTGCAGCAGGTCCTCGAGCGGGACGAAGTCCTCGGACATCCGTCGCTCGGCGACGTCGTAGATTTCCGCCTGCGCGCGGTCGACGATCTCGGCCACGTCGGCACCCTCGGCGCCCGCGTAGCCATACTGCACCACCCGCGTCCCGGCCTCCACGAGCCGGCGCAACAGCGCCTTCTCGGCCACGATGCCGGCGTAGTAGCCCGCGTTGGCGGCCGTCGGCACCGTCGAGATCAGGGTGTGCAGATAGGGTGCACCGCCGATCCGGCGCAACAACCCTCGGCGGTCCAGTTCCGCGGCCACCGTCACCGCGTCGGCCGGCTCCCCACGCCCGTAGAGGTCCAGGATGGCGTCGTAGACGTTTTGGTGCGCGGGGCGATAGAAGTCCCCGGGCCGCAGCCGTTCCAGGACATCGGCGATGGCGTCCTTGCTCAGCAGCATCCCGCCCAGTACCGACTGCTCCGCCGCGAGATCCTGCGGCGGCTGACGGCCGTAATCCTCGCTGGGCGACGACGACGAATCCATGCCCGGCGCCAAGTCATCGACGACCGCCACGGACTCCCTCCTCCCCTAAGAAACGCACCCGAACGTATATTCGATCACCGGTATTCAGAGAGTACGTCAAGGCGCCGACACGTCCGCCTCGCCGCGCCGGCGCACCTGACGACGGGACGACGTTAGACGTTGCTGGCGAGTGCCCGAAAGGGGCACTGTTCATGAAGCTGTGCATGGCGTGTGCATATCCGTCGACACCTGTGTTGAACGGGGTGTGGAGAACCTGTGGATTGATTCGGGGCGCTAGGACATCACTGCAGATACGCGCCATACAACGCGAG
Source organism: uncultured Actinomycetota bacterium (assembly GCA_963785625.1). Taxonomy (GTDB): domain Bacteria; phylum Actinomycetota; class Actinomycetes; order Mycobacteriales; family Mycobacteriaceae; genus Mycobacterium. The sequence goes on from CAWAWC010000010.1 coordinate 453,408, forward strand.
ACATTCGGTGTGGACAAGAATCTCTACGGCGTGTCGCCGCAGGTTACTGCGTCGGGCGTGTTGGCTTTCGGCCAGATTTTCGCAACGTTAAGGCCGGGTAACGGCGCCCGTGCGGGTGGACAGCAGAATTAATTCGCTGGGGCTCCCGCCCGCGACCATCCGCGGAGGGGTCGCGCGGCGCGCGCCAGGGCGATCGGAACCCGGCGGCCGCCGAGCAGGGCCGCCGCCGGGGGGCGAGCTAATGCGTCAGGCTTAGCTGTCCGCGACGACGTCGAGGGCGAGCTCGAGGTCGACCTCCGGGTGCAGGTGCACCGACACCCGATGGGTGCCGACGGCCTTGATGTGGGTCTTGGGCAGCCGGACGATCCGCCTGTCGATGTTGGGCCCGCCGGCCTTCTTGATCGCCGCGACGACATCGCCGGCGGTGACCGAGCCGAACAACTTGCCGGAGTCGGCCGCGGTCTTCACCGGCAGCGAGACCGGACCCAGCGCCTCGATCGCCGCCTTGAGTTCGTTGGCATGCCCGAGATCGCGCACCGTCTTGGTTTCGCGGGCCCGGCGGATCTCGTCGGCCTGCTTCTGCGCCCCGCGCGAGGCGACGATCGCCAGGCCCCGCGGGAGCAGGAAGTTGCGGCCATAACCGTCCTTGACCTCGACCGTGTCGCCGACGGTACCGAGGTGGTCGACGTCAGCCGTCAGAATCAGCTTCATCGTTTACGTACTTTCGGTTGGGCGTTCGGCGGTTATCGCGCCGAGGACGTGAAGGGCAGCAGGGCGACCTCGCGGGCGTTCTTCACCGCGATCGCGATGTCACGTTGGTGCTGCACGCAGTTGCCGGTGACACGACGCGCCCGGATCTTGCCGCGCTCACTGATGTAGGTGCGCAGCAGGGCGGTGTCCTTGTAGTCGATCGTCTGGCCCTTCTTGGAGCAGAAGACGCATTTGCGCGCCTTGATCGGCTTCTCCGGAGCCGGGCGCCGCTTGGTGGACTTGGCCATGTGTGTCTTTCTTCCCGTTTCTTACTGGTCTAAGAGTTCTTTGGTCAGAACGGCGGTTCGTCGTCGCCGCCGCCGAAGGATCCCGATGCCGGGGCGCTGCCCCACGGGTCGTCGCCGGATCCGCCGCTGCTCTGCGCCGGCTGCCCCTGGCGGGATCCGCCGCCGCCGAAGCCGCCACCGCCACCGCCACCGCCGCTGCGGCTGGCTTTGTTGACCTTGGCGGTGGCATACCGCAGCGAGGGCCCGATCTCGTCGACCTCGACCTCGACGACGGTGCGCTTCTCCCCCTCGCGGGTCTCAAAGGAGCGCTGCTTGAGCCGCCCGGTGACGATCACCCGCGCGCCACGCGTGAGGCTTTCCGCGACGTTCTCGGCGGCCTCCCGCCAGATGTTGCACCTCAGGAACAGCGCCTCGCCGTCTTTCCACTCCCCGCTCTGGCGGTCGTAGATGCGGGGCGTCGACGCCACGGTGAAGTTGGCGACGGCGGCTCCCGACGGGGTGAACCGCAGTTCGGGGTCGGCGGTCAGGTTTCCGACAACGGTGATGATGGTGTCACCAGCCACAGTTTCCTCCTCGTTCCGGCCTGTTCCTCGCCTGTGCACGGTGAAATGTCATGAGCATGTTCTCGCGAAGCCTCGGGTAAGCGTAAGCAGCCGCGGCGACAGGGGACAGTCAGTGCTTGTCGGTGCGCATCACCTTGGTGCGCAACACCGACTCGTTGAGGCTCAGCTGGCGGTCGAGTTCGGACACCGTCGCGGGCTCGGCCTTCAGGTCGACGACGACGTAGATGCCCTCGGCGTGCTTGGCGATCTCGTAGGCAAGCCGGCGCTTACCCCAAATGTCGACCTTGTCGACGGTTCCACCATCCTTGCGGATGACGTTGAGGAACGTCTCCAAGGACGGGGCGACGGTGCGTTCGTCGAGCGTGGGGTCAAGAATGACCATGATTTCGTAGGGACGCATGGAAACCTCACCACCTCCTCTGGTCTGAGCGGCCACGGTCGGTCCGCGGCAGGAGGGTCGCCTGCGTCGGCAACCGCACCAGGCTACCGGACGGCGGGCCGGCAGGGAAACGGCCCGCTACTGGCGGGCTTGCAGGTACTCGTTGGCCCGGGCCACCGTCGCCTCGTCGGCCTTGCCGAGGGCGCCCGAATCGAACGGCGGCTGGGGGTCGTATTCGATGAGCAGCTGGGCGGCCTGTGCGGCCGTCCGGTCGAACAGCAACTCAACCAGTCTGAGCGCCATGTCGATGCCGCTGGACACACCCGCGGCCGTGATGATGCGCTGCGGCAGATGCTCGACGACCCGGTCGGGCACGTAGCGGGCGCCCAACTGGTTGAGCAGGTCGGCGGCCCTCCAGTGCGTCGTCGCGGTCAGCCCATCGAGCAGGCCCGCGGCCGCGAGCAGGAGCGCGCCGGTGCACACCGAAGTGGTGAAGGTGGTGTTCCGGTGTATCGACTGCAACCATGCCCGAAGCGTGTCGTCGTAGATCAACTGGCGGGTGCCGATGCCGCCGGGGCACACCACCACGTCGGGCGCGCCGACTTCGTCGAACTTCGCGTCGCACGTCACTCCGAGCATCCCGTTTTCCGTGCGCACCTCGCCCCGCCGGTGCCCGACGAAGACCACGTCGATCGACGGAATCCGTTGCAGCACCTCGTAGGGGCCCACGGCGTCGAGCGCTGTGAACCGGGGAAACAGCGGGATCGCGACCAGCGTCATGGTCGCGCGGCGCCGGTCGCCAACTCGGCGTCGGTCTCGGGCGCCGGTGCGGCCGCCCGACGCTGACCGGCGGGGCGCAACCAGTCCGGCAGCCAGCCGGGCGGGGCGTCGGGGGCGCGGTCGAAGGGGCCGCCCGTCGGATCGTCTAAGCGGCCGCCCCAGCGCACCAAATCCTCCTCGGCCCGGTAGATCTGCCGGATCACCAACGCGCACAGCGCTATCACCGCGATGTCGCGCAGCAACACCGTGGTGGTGAAGAACTGCTCGGGCAGCGACCGGTTCGGGTTGCCGTACAGGAAGTACATGCGGGGCACCCACACCAGCGCGTCGATCGTCATCCACGCCAGCAGGATTCGGCGGTGCGGCAAAGCCAGCACTGCCAGCGGTACCAGCCACAGCGAGAATTGCGGGCTCCACACCTTGTTGGTCAACAGGAAGACCGCGACCACCAAGAACGCCAGCTGCGCCACTCGCGGCCGTTGCGGGGCGGTCAGCACGACGTAGGCGATGGCCGCACAACATAAGAGGAACATCACCGCGACCACCGCGTTCAGCACCGTGGGCGGCTCCCAGAATCCCAGCTTGCGGTCGAAGCCCCGCCAGCCGGTGAACGATTTCACGACGTTGTACAGCGAGTCCATGTCGGCGCCGCGTCGGGTGTTGAGCCGGAAGAACTCCGACCAGCCGCGCGGAAAGAGCAGCAACACAGGCAGATTCACCAGCAGCCAGGTTGCCGCGGCCACGGCCGCCGTGCGGGCCAGCGCGCCGAGGCGCCCGGTCCGGATACCGAGCAGCAACATCGGGCCTAAGAACAGCAGCGGATACAGCTTGGCGGCGGCGCCCAATCCGATCAGCAGCCCCGCCGGCACCGGTTTGCGCCGCGCCCATGCCAGCAGGCCGGCCATCGCGAAACCCGTTGCCAGCGCGTCGAAGTTGGTGAAGATCTGGAAGATCACCAGCGGCGCGGCGGCCACCAGGGCCGCGTCCCACACCCGGCGGCCCGCCAGGCCCACCGTCGCCCAGACGGTCGCCAGCCACGCCAGCGCCAGCCCGAACGCCGCGACGTCGAAGAACATGACGACCTCGGCGACCACCGGAACGGGGGCCAGCTTGCTCAACGCGGTGTAGCTCTTCGCCACCGCCATCGATACGTACTGGTAAATGCCGGTCAGCACCGGATACTCCATGTACCGCACCGCGGGCTTGCCATCGTATCGGGTCTGCGGGGCGCCGCTCCCGTCGGTCTCGATCCAGCTCGACTTGTAGGGAAACTTGCCCTGGCTCAACAACTCCGCGCCGTAGAGCGGCACCGTGTCGGAGTAGCACAACTCGTAGTAGGCGCGCTGGTTCTCCCAATTGGCCACGCGCTGATCGGCCGTTCCGGTGCCGGTGCTCTGCAGGCAGGCCGCCTTCGTCGACCAGCCCAGCGCCAGGAACACCAGCGCCATCACGAACATCACTCGCAGCGGGGTCATCAGCCGGGTGCGGCCGATCAGCGCGTGCCGGCCGACGGGTCCGCCGATGACGTCCGCCAGCGCGGCGCCGAGAAAGTCGGTGCGGCTGGGGCAGTCGCGGTTGTCGACGCTGCGCAGATCGCCAGCCAGCGGCTGCGGTGAGATGGTGGCGCCGAGCCGCTCGGTCACGGCGGCGGTTGGCCCGGCGGTGGTTCGCCCGGGGGCGGCGGGGCTTGGGGGCCGCCGGGTGGGGCACCCTCCGGAGGCGGCGGCCCCGCAGTGACCGTCGTGGGAGGGCCGACCGGGATGGTGATTCCCGGCGCCACTTCGATGGTGGGCTGGATGACCGTCACGGACGGGGGCGCCTTGGGCGGCGGCGGCGGGGCCGGCACCCCGGCGTAGCCACCGATCTCGGTCGGCTTGGGGAAGGACTCGTTGGAGGTGCCCTTCAGGGCGCCGTCCATGGTCGCCTTCCAGATGTCCGACGGCAGACCCGAACCGTAAACCGCTGCGCCGGAGGCGGTTACCAGCGGTTTGTCGCCTCTGACCGTGCCGACCCACACCGCCGTCGACAGCGACGGCGTGTATCCGACCATCCACGCGTCCTTGTCCGAGGTGGTGTCACCCAACTGCGTGGTGCCGGTCTTCGCCGCCGACGGCCGGCCGCCGGCCAGGTTGTGGCCGCGCGAGTAGCCGGCGATCGGCTCCATGGCCGCGGTGACGTTGTCGGCCACGGCCTTGTCGATGCGCTGCTCGCCGCTGTTGTCCGAGTTGCCGGCGTCGAACAGGACTTGGCCCTCGGAGTTGACCACCTTCTGCACGAAGTGCGGCCGGTGATAGCTGCCGGAGGCGGCCAGCGTGGCGTACGCCGAGGCCATATCGATCGGCCGGGTCTCGTACTGGCCCAGCACAACTCCGTTGTTGGGCGGGCCGCCCTTGCCGTCCTCGGACAGCGTGTGCTCGACACCGGGAAAGCTCGTCGCGACGCCGGCCTGATGGGCGGCGTCCGCAACGGCCTGCGGTCCGCCCTTGAGTTTGAGCATCAGCCGGTAGTAGGAGGTGTTCAGCGATTGTTCGAGCGCCTGGGCGATGTTGCAGGTCCCGCAGCTCTCGCCGTCGACGTTGGTGATCTTGATACCGTCGACCGTCAGCGGTGAGCTGTCGACCTGGTAGCCCAGGCCGATGCCCTGTTCGAGCGCCGCGATAAGGCCGAAGACCTTGAACGACGATCCGGTCTGCAGCCCAGCCTGAGCGAAGTCGAAACCGTTGGCGTCCGAACCGCCGTAATAGGCGCGGATCGCGCCGTTGTGCGGGTCGATCGAGACCACGGCGGCGCGCATGTCCGGGTCTCCCTCAGAGGGAGGTGCCCCCAGCCCGTCGAGGTACTTCGAGACCGCCTTCTCCGCGGCCTGCTGAGCCTTCGGGTCGATCGTGGTGGTGACCTGCAGGCCCTCGGTGTTCAGGGTCTGTTCGTCGATGTTGAACAGCTCCATCAGCTCTTTGGTCACCTGGCGCTCGATCAGCCCGTCGGGACCGCTGGTCTGGTTCTGCTCGCGGGCCTGATCGGGCGGCACCGTCGCCGGAAACACCTGTGCGGCACGGTCACTGGGCGAGAGGGCTTTGGTTTCCACCATGCCGTCCAGGACCCAGTTCCAGCGGTCCGTGGCGCCCTTCGGGTCGACCGCCGGATCCAGCGAAGACGGCCGGCGGATCAAAGCCGCCAGCAGCGCGCCCTCGGACACGGTCAGCTGCTCGACGGGTTTGTCGAAATAGGCCTTGGCGGCCGCGGAGATTCCGTAGGCACCCCGACCGAAGTAGATGATGTTCAGATAGGCCTGCAGCACATCGTCTTTGGACCACTCCCCCGACATCTTGGTGGCGATGACCAGTTCCTTGGCCTTGCGCATCAGGCCGCTGAACCCGTGTTGCGCGGAACCGACGAGCGCGTTCTTCACATACTGCTGGGTGATCGTCGAGCCACCCTGCAGGCCTCCGCCGCCGAAGAGGTCGTTATTCACCGCGCGCGCGAAACCGCTGAACGAGAACCCGGGATTGGAATAGAAATTGCGGTCCTCTGCGGCGATCACCGCCTGGCGCACGTGGACCGGCACCTGGCTGATGTTGACGTCGACCCGATTGCCCTCGGGCGGAATGATTTTGGCGATCTCGGAGCCGTCGCTGGCCAGGATCGTCGAGACCTGGTTGGTGCGGATGTTGCCCGGCTTGGGCACGTCGACGATGAAGTACGCCATGGCAAAGGTGACGATCGGCAACAGCACCAGCATCGCCACGCTGAGGTAGGCCGCTCGTCGCACCCACAACCAGTTGATCTGCCGGGCCCAACCCCAGTCGACCCTGCGACCAGGGACCCCGGGTCCCGGCTCAACCGGCGGCCGCGGTCCCTCCGGTGGGGGGCCGCCCGAGAGCGGCCGATCACGGTGCGGAGACGTCGCGCGGCCGTCCAGCGCGGCCTTGACCTCCGCGATCGCATCCCGTTGCAGGGGGCCCGTGGCAGGGTTGTCCAACGCCGCCTTGACCTCGTCGATCGGGTCGGGCCGTCGCGGCGACCGGTCGTCGACGACGGGCGGGAGGACGGTGGTCAATCGGTCGTCGGGAGGAACCTGACGGCGCCGGCGGGGCGCCGAAGGCGCGCCCGCGCGGTCATCGTCGGGACGGTCGGGGATTTCGTGCTTGCCCACATGCTCGGTCGCTGACGCATGCGCGTCACCCGGCGGCTGGCTGTGGCGTCCCTCGTTACTCAATGGCCGTGCGGGCGCCGTTGCGCGCCGTCCGCGTGCCCTTGGGCGGGCGCACCGCGCCGAGCACATACGACTTGACCAGGTGATTCCAGCTGCAGGTCCGGCACACCTCCACCACGTGGACCGCGAACTCGTCGAAGCGAGTTGCCAACAGTACCAACTCTTCAGCCGTGCGGGCCGAGCCCGACACCGGGCCCAGGTGCTCACCGAAAACCCACGAGACCAGGGTGAGCTGCTCCTTTCGGCAGATCGGGCACATCACCTGGCTCGGTTTGCCGTGAAACTTCGCGGCGCGCAGCAGATACGGGTTCGCGTCGCACACTTCGGACACGCCCGTGCGGCCCGAATACACCTCGGCCAGCAGTGAGCGGCGCCGGAGCGCGTAGTCCACCACCTGTCGCTGCAGTCGCACGTTGACCAGAGTACGACGCCGACCGGGGCACCGATACGCAACAGGGGCCGAGCCGCGGTAATCGGCCACGACACGCTGGGCCGAACGAGGGCCGGACTTCTACGATCATCCCGTGGCGAAAGTGCTCGGGACTCCGCTCACCGGGAGCGACTACGGTGGTGGCTTCATCGTCTCGGTGACGGCACCGTCAAACAGGTGAACCCGCCCTCTTAGGGCGTAACCAATGTCGCACCAACACCAAGTTGAGTTGTGGCAAATATATCGAAACGATACGATGGCGCGAGGCGTCGGACCGTCGTAACCAGCGATGCAAAGGAGGTGGGTCGATGCTGGAACTCGCCATCCTGGGCCTCCTGATCGAATCACCCATGCATGGCTACGAGCTGCGTAAGCGGCTGACCGGCCTGCTGGGCGCGTTCCGGGCTTTTTCGTACGGTTCGCTCTACCCCGCGCTACGACGCATGCAGGCCGAGGGCTTGATCGCCGAGAACGCCGCCCCGGCCGGGACGCCGGTTCGCCGCGCCCGTCGGGTCTACCAGCTCACCGACGAAGGCCGCCGACGCTTCGCCGAACTGGTGGCCGACACCGGCCCGCACAACTACACCGACGACGGCTTCGGCGTGCACCTGGCCTTCTTCAACCGGACTCCGGCGGAGGCGCGGATGCGCATCCTGGAAGGTCGCCGCCGCCAGGTCGAGGAACGCCGCGAAGGCCTGCGCGAAGCGGTGACGCGGGCCAGCAGTTCGTTCGACCGCTACACGCGTCAGCTTCACCAACTCGGGCTCGAGTCCAGTGAGCGAGAAGTCAAATGGCTCAACGAACTCATCGCCGCGGAGCGGGCAACGCCCGGCCTCTCCGAACAGCCCTGAAACCCCCTGCACAACCGAACAAATGACAGCCGAGAACTCGGGAGACATGGTTATGAAGTTAGGAGAACGCCCGATGAGTGAGAATTGCGCGCCACAGGCATCGACGGATGTACGAGTCGCCATTGTCGGCGTCGGGAACTGCGCGTCCTCACTGGTCCAGGGCGTTCAGTACTACCAGGACGCCGACCCGAACAGCACCGTGCCGGGCCTGATGCACGTGAAGTTCGGTCAATACCATGTCCGCGACGTGAAGTTCGTGGCCGCGTTCGATGTCGACGCCAAGAAGGTCGGCTTCGACCTGTCGGAGGCGATCTTCGCGTCGGAGAACAACACCATCAAGATCGCCGACGTGCCGCCCACCGATGTGGTGGTGCAGCGGGGCCCGACGCTCGACGGCATCGGCAAGTACTACGCCGACACCATCGAGGTGTCCGACGCCGAGCCCGTCGACGTGGTCAAGGTGCTCAAGGACGCTGAGGTCGACGTCCTGGTGTCCTATCTGCCGGTGGGCTCGGAGGAGGCCGACAAGTTCTACGCCCAGTGCGCCATCGACGCGGGCGTGGCGTTCGTGAACGCGCTGCCGGTGTTCATCGCGTCGGACCCGGTGTGGGCCAAGAAGTTCGCCGACGCCGGGGTGCCGATCGTCGGTGACGACATCAAGAGCCAGGTCGGCGCGACCATCACCCACCGGGTCATGGCCAAGCTGTTCGAGGACCGCGGCGTGCAGCTCGACCGCACCATGCAGCTCAACGTCGGCGGCAACATGGACTTCCTGAACATGCTCGAGCGCGAGCGGCTGGAGTCCAAGAAGATCTCCAAGACGCAGGCCGTCACCAGCAACCTGCAGCGCGAGTTCAAGACGAAGGACGTCCACATCGGTCCGTCCGACCACGTGGGGTGGCTGGACGACCGCAAGTGGGCCTACGTGCGGCTGGAGGGCCGTGCCTTCGGCGACGTGCCGCTGAACCTGGAATACAAGCTCGAGGTGTGGGACTCGCCGAACTCGGCCGGCGTCATCATCGACGCGGTGCGCGCGGCCAAGCTCGCCAAGGACCGCGGGATCGGCGGGCCGGTGGTCGCCGCGTCGGCCTACCTGATGAAGAGCCCGCCGCAGCAGCTGCCCGACGACGTCGCGCGGGCCCAGCTCGAGGAGTTCATCGAGGGCTGAGGCGGCCGTCCGCTTGTGAAGCCACACCCGTCACAGAAAAGCTCGGGTGTGCCTATTTGCCCACCTCATCGCGACTTTCGGTGACCACTGGTCTCGCGCTGTCGCTATGAGGTGGGCAAAAGTCCACTCGCTTGTTTGCCGTTACTGGAGTGGCAAGCGGTACGTCCCGTTTGTCGACACGCTCCTGTGCGGTTGCTTAGCATCTGATCGATGACGGTTCAGCCCGCCGCATTTCTGCGCACGACGCTCCCCCTTGACCTGTCCCGGCTCAAGGAGCTCGACAGCGGGCGCTACCACTCAATCTGGTTGCCCGATCACATGGTCAGCTTCTGGCCCGACTCGATCTGGACTCCCGAGTTCACCGATATGGCCACCGCATCGCCATCGCCGCACCGCCACCTGGATGGGCTGGCGGTGGCGGCCGCGGCCGCGGTGCTGACCGAGAGGGTTCCCCTGGTCAGCGCCGTCGTTGACACGGTGCGCCGCCATCCCGCCTTGCTGGCTCAGACGGCGCTGACCATCGATCACCTCGCCAAGGGGCGTTTCGTTCTCGGCCTGGGCAGCGGCGAGAGTGAGAACACCCTGCCCTACGGCTTCGATTTCTCCCGACCGGTCACCCGTTTCGAGGAGGCGCTGACGGTGATTCGGCTGCTGTGGGAGAGCGACGGCCCGGTCGATTTCGACGGGCGGTTCTACTCGCTGCACCATGCCCGGCTGGACACCGAGCCCTACGAGGGCCGGGTACCACAGATCTGGGTCGGCGCCAGTGGCCCGCGGATGCTTGACATCGCCGGCCGCCACGCTGACGGCTGGTGGCCGGCCGGCGCCTGGACGCCCGAGCATTACGCCGAGATGCTCGCCGCGGTGCGGGCCTCTGCGGAACGCGCCGGCCGTGACCCGATGGCGATCACGCCGTGCTTCATCCAGGTGTGTCTGATCGGCGCGGACGATGATGCCCTAGCCGAGATCCTGCGGGCTCCCCTGGTCAAGGCGTTTCTGCTGCAGGTGTCCGCGGACACGTTGCGCGGCTTCGGGTTTGAACATCCCATGGGCGAGGGTTGGCGTGGGTTTCAGGACATCGACCCGGCGGTGCTCACCCGCGAACGGATCGTTGCGTTCCTGGACGACGTGCGGCCCGAGATGGTCCTGGCCGTCGTACCGCACGGAACGCCGAAAGAGGTTGCCAAGATCGTCAAGACGTACGTGGATGCGGGTCTGCGCGTGCCCAAAGTTCTCGATTACGGCGCCATGGCGGGTTTGAAATATGCGGAGGCTTCGGCAACGAACGTCCGTGCGGCCGAAGACGAACTGATGCGGCTGTGCGGAGAACTGTCGTGACGACACGCTTGAACGCCGCCGAGATGCTACGGGCCGCGGAGGCCGAAACCGGCCTGCGCAACTACGGCGATCCCACGTTGCCGGAACGCTTCGCCGTCGCCGTCGACCACCTGAACGGCCTCGGCATGGACGCCGACGGCAGACGGCAAGCGACGCAAGTGTGCCATTGGCTGCTGACGTCCCGCCTTGAGTTCATGGAAGACCGCAACCGCTACCGGATCGGCGACGAAGTAGTGGAAGCACCGATGTTCGTCACCGGCGAACCGCGCTCGGGCACAACGCTGATGCACGCGCTGATGTCGGTCGATCCGCACGCGCGCGCCCTGCGCTTCTGGGAAGTGATGTATCCCTCGCCGCCGCCGGGTCTCGCCGGTCCCAACGACGACCGCCGCGAGCGGTCCGACGCCGACTGGCGCGAGATCAACGCCAAGATGCCCAAGTGGCTGCACAGCCACCCCTACAACGACATGCTCGGCGATGGACTGCCCGAGGACGAACGCACGTGGGCGTTCGATTTCCGCGTCATGACGCCCACCGCATGGTGGCGCGTGCCGATGCAGTCCCTGGTCGGCGGCCTGCCCACCGATCCGGCGGCGCAATACCGGCTGCACAAGGCCATGCTGCAACAGCTGCAATACAGTCGGCCGCGAAAGTACTGGGTGCTCAAAGGGTTTCATGGCTTTCGGCTCAGGGAGCTGTTCGACGAATACCCCGACGCGAGGATGGTCTGGCTGCACCGCGATCCCGTGCAGGTCGCCACGTCGCGCACCATGATGATGGCCGACATCATGGACGGCATCGTCGGTCCGGTCGACCTGCACGCCGAGGCGAAGAAGCACCTCGAGATGACCCGCGCCAGCATCGCCAACACGATGAGCAATCCCTTGGTCGACGATCCGCGCATCCTACACATTCGCTACGCCGATTTCGTCGCCGATCACGTCGCCACCGTGCGCCGCTACTACGCGTTCTGCGGTCGCGAACTGACGGCCGAGGCCGAATCGGCGATGCGCGCCTATCTGGCGAACAATCGCGGCGACCGCCACGGCAAATTCAGGTACTCCACGCAACTGCTGGTCGACATCGGCGAAGACATCGATGCACTGCACGCAGAATTCAAGCCGTTCCGCGAGCGGTTCGGTGTCGCGATCGAAAACCGGTCCTGACATGACGCAAGCCCACAAACGCCTGTCCGTGCACAACGTCACCTTCCATGACGCGTCGACGGCCGACCTGGAAGGATACTGGTCAGCGCTCGGAATTTCCCGATTGAGCATCCTGGATAGCCAGCTGCTCGATCCGGGGTTTCGAATGCTGCTGCACCGCAACGACTACACGGTGGAAGCGGTCTACCACCTGTTCTCGGGCGGCCGGCTGTCCGGCGACCCACAGGCCGCGCGGGAGGCGCTGTCTTGCGTGATCGACGCCGCCGCGAGCGTCGGCGCTCGTACCGTCTACATGCTCACCGGCGGACGCGGTGACCTGACATGGGCACAGGCCGCCGACCGATTTTGCGCCATGGTCAAGCCGTGTGTAGCGCGAGCGAAGACGGCCGGGGTAGCGCTGGCGATCGAGAATGCGTCCAGCCTGTACGCCGACATCCACCTCGCCCATACGCTGCGCGACACCATCACACTGGCCGAAATGGGCGATCTGGCCATCTGCATCGATGTGTTTCACTGTTGGGCGGAGGGCGATTTCGACGCGATGGTGCGGCGCGCACTGCCGCGAACGGCGCTCGTCCAGTTGAGCGACTATGTGCTCGGTGACCGGGCGCTGCCGGGCAGGGCGGTTCCGGGTGACGGCACGATCCCGCTCGCAGCGTTCGTCGCCCAAACGCTCGCCGGCGGCTACGCGCACGGCTTCGACCTGGAGCTCATCGGTCCCCGAATCGACCACGAGGGCCGTTTCGAATCCGCCCGGCGCGCATGCGATGTCGTCGGCGCAACGCTGAACAGACTGGGGGCTTGAGCATGGCTTTCGGTAACGGCCCCGACGACGCGGCACTGCAGTCGGCGTGGACCGAATTCTGCGCACAGCTACAGCGCGCGGGCGAGCAGGTTTTCAAAGAGGCCAACCCCGCTTCGGGCACGCATCGTGTCGACGCATACCGCTTTCTGACGCAGAACCTGGGCCAGGCCTTCGATTTGGCGCTCGAGACACATGACGCCCGCTACCCGGCGCTGCACACCTTCAGCAGCCCGACCCGCAAGCTGGGCGGCGACTGCGCCGACTTCACCTACCAGCAAGCCTGGATCGACGGGCGCTCGACCTACCGGCTTGTCGGAACCCGTGGCACGGCAAGGTTTTTCAACGTCACCGTCCAGGGTCCACGCACTCCCGGGCCGGGCGTGCTGCACGAACCCTTCGGTGACACGCCGGAGGCCAACCTGCTGGGCCATCAGCTCTGCGTCGGCGACGGGGAATCTGGGGGGGAATTCGAGCTCTACATCGGCGGGCCCGAACGCGGACCGAACTGGCTGCCCACCACCCCGGGGTCCCGCAAGCTGTTCATCCGCCAGGGGTTCGACCGTTGGGACGAGCTTCCGGCGCAAATGCGCATCGAGCGGATCGACATGGCCTCCCCCAAGCCGCTGCCCACGCCCGCTGAGATGGTCGAGGCAATGCGCTGGGCCGGTGATTTCGTCACCGGCCTGATGTCGGATTGGCCCGAGTTCCCCTTCACCTACGGAGGCGTCGACCCCCAACACCCCAACGCTTTCCCGCAAGTCGGCGAGACCGACGCCGACACCAAGCGCGGCCGAGCCGCCGCCAACATGTACTGGGAGCTCGGGGACGACGAGGCGCTGATCGTCGAGTTCGACGCCCATGAAGGGCTGTGGATGCTGACCAACATGGGCGTCTTCTTCAACAGCATGGACTACCTGTACCGGCCGGTCAGCTACACGCCCAGCCGTACGAAGGTCGACCGCGACGGCCGCATCCGGCTCGTCATGGCGCATCGTGATCCGGGCGTCCACAACTGGCTGGACACCCAGCGCTTCGCACGCGGAAACCTCACCTACCGGCACATGCTCGACGGCGAACCCGCCGCGCTCACCACCCGAGTGGTCAAGTACGACGAGCTGCTCGACGCCCTGCCCGCGGACACCGCCATGGTGACTCCGGCGGAACGCAGCGCCGCCATGTGGGAGCGGTTCCACGGCATTCGCCGCCGTTACCTCCTCTAGACGGCGGCGCTAGGGTCACAGATCGAGACGGAGATCTCCGAAGGCGAACCGACCGGATTGTCCGAGTTCTCGCTGGTCGCCGAGAACGCCGAACAGGTCGGGGGTTGCGGGCCCGGCCCGACGCTCGACGGCTCGAGGTGTGGGACTCGCCGAACTCGGCGGGCGTCATCATCGACACGGTGCGCGCGGCCAAGATCGCCGGGGTGGACACCCAGGGCTTAGCCGGCGTCTGAAGTTACCCAGGCGGCGTCAGCTGACGGTTAACTCCTGAGCGTCGACCGGACTGTTGAGGTGGTCTTCGAGTTCTGCTTCGTCGAATTCGCCGCGGCGCATCGCCAGGAACACCCGCCAGGTTCCGATCAGGGCGACGACGTTGACGATGCCGGCGATGTGGTCGGCGTCAAAGGCGTGGCGCAACCCGAAGGTATAGGCGGTGATCCCCAAGCCGATAACGAAGTCCTGTGTTCCGACCTGGTAATGGTGCGGGGCGATCAGCAAGACCAGCGAGCCGAACCCGATGAGGTGAAGTGCGGCGATCGCGGCGCCCAGGGCGCTGAACTCCAACCAGTCACGCCGATTCCAGGGTCGAACCATCCGACGAAACACGTTGCGCGTCGACCGGTACGGGTAACGCGTTGACATGGTCGGTCGGTGATCCTCCCGGGCGGGCACTACTGCACCGTTGACACTCAAGTCCTTGCGGTCGCGCAGTCGCAAGACGCTGTGCCGCAGGTGAACGCTGTCGAAACGGAAAACTGCGAGGCCGTCAAACGCGGTCATCATAATTCCCGGCCGGTGCTAGCCTCAGCGAACCATTTGCGAGGAAAGGGAACGTCATGAGTACTGCCGCGGAGCGGGAGAAGCAGCTGGCGTTGGTATCGCGACTCAAGGCGACCTATCCGGAGGTTCCGGAATGGCCTACTCCGAACATGATCACTTCCGATCATTACTGGGCGTACCTGAAGACCAACCACGATCAGGGCGCCCAGCTGAACGTGGCCGAACCCTTCCTGAACAAAGAGGAAGAGCAGTGGGAGATGATGACCTACGTGCTCTGCGAGGTTCTCGGGTGGGGGGGCATCTGGGTCTCTGAGGAGCGGCGGCGGATCGCCAACGTCGATGTGGGGCTGCCGATCTACCTGGGCCTTCCCTATTACGCGCGCTGGCTGTGGTCGGTGGGTAGGGTGCTGATCGAGAAGGAGTACATCACCTGGGGTGAGCTGACCGATCGGTTGGCTGAGGTGCAGGCCCGCTATGCCGGCGGTCTTAACGGGCGGCTCCCCGAGGCCCAACCCAAGTTCGAAGGCGACGGCTCGAAGGTCAAGCGCAACCGCAACCACATCGAGGCGATGGGCCTCGGCGACCCGAAGATGTATGCCAGCTGGGCCGACAAAGCCAAGTTCAAGCTTGGTGATCGGGTGAAGGTGCGCGAGCTGCCCGCGATGTTCTACACCCGCACTCCCGAATACGTGCGCGGCGTCGAAGGGGTGATTGCCGAGGTCGCCTATGAGAGCCCCGCCCCGGAGGATGAGACCTGGGGTCGTGAGGACGTCAAGCCGGAGTGGTTCTACATCGTCCGGTTCAAGCAGGCCGACCTGTGGGACTCCTACTTCGGCCACAAGAACGACACCCTGCAAACCGAGATCCCCGAGCGCTGGCTGCTAGCCGCCGGCTGATCCAGCCCGGCCTCCTCCTGATCCCTATTCACGTTGTGCCCGAAAGGAATACCACTGCTTATGTCTGATCACGGTCACGATCACGTGCGCACTGTCAAGCCGATGGTCGATGAGATCACCGACTTCGAGGTTCTCGAGATCGCCCTGCGCGAACTGTGCATCGAGAAGGGCCTGTTCACCGCCGAGCAGCATCGCATCATGACCGAGTACGGTGAGCAGATCGGCCCGACACCGGCGGCCCAGCTGGTGGCCAAGGCCTGGCTGGACCCGGAGTTCAAGAAGCTGGCGCTGACAGACGCGATCGCCGCCAGCAAGGAGGTCGGTGTCGACTGGCTGGACCCCACCGGCTTCGGCACGCCGAGCGACTTCTATGCGTTCAAGATCCTCGAGGACACCCCCACGGTGCACCACGTGATCGTCTGCGCGCTGTGTTCGTGCTACCCGCGACCCATTCTCGGCAACTCCCCGGAGTGGTATCGCACCCCGAACTACCGTCGCCGGATCGTGCGGTGGCCACGCCCGGTGCTTGCCGAGTTCGGCCTGGAGCTGCCCGACGACGTCGAGGTCCGGGTGGAGGATTCCAACCAGAAACACCGCTTTATGGTGATGCCCATGCGCCCGGAGGGCACCGAGGGCTGGACCGAAGACCAGCTGGCCGAGATCGTCACCCGGGACTGCCTGATCGGGGTCGCCCTGCCCAAGCCCGGTGTGACCACCACCGTCATCACCGCAACGACCCCGGCCATCCGCCCGATCGTTGAGTGATCGCCTTGGGAGACGAAACCATGAGCGAAGCAGAGGAATTCGTCATTCTCGACGAGATCGCGGAGCGCAACCAGTCCTGGCGGGTCATGGCGGCCAAGTACGGTGTCGAGAACCCGTTGCCGCCGTGGAAAACCAGCCTGGACGCGCTGTGTGACGTCCTCGACCGGTCCTGCAGCAGCGAGGAGCTCAACTTCACCTTCAAAGAACGCCGGGATGAGGAAGACGAGCTGTCGGCGACCAAGTACGCCAACCTGCCCTACCCGGAGAACCAACTCGTGGCCCTGGCGCACTCGCTGATGGCGCGCGGCGTCATCGACGAAGCGGAACTCAGACAACGACTGGCCAGCATTCGGGCCAGACTGGAGGCCTAGCGCGAGACCATTCGCGCGGGTTTCAGCCAACTGCGGCATCACTCCCGTTAAAGCAGCGGTGAGCTGTACCCGCCCGTCAATTGCGATGCGCCGGCACGGCAGGGCCGCCTGTTGCTGACCGTGGTGGCGGTCGGCATCACATCAGCACAGTTCGCAATACACCGACGAGCGGTTCCACGGCATGTGGCGTCGATATATTCTTGAGACGCCAGACCATTTAGCAGCCACCCTTCGACACTCGGGGCGTAGCTCGTAATGTCAGAGATCGTGACCGAGATCTCTGAGGACGGACTGGCGGGATTGTCCGAGTTCTCGCTGCTGGCCGAGAACGCCGAACAGGCGGGGGTTGCCGGCCCGCTGCCGGATGTGGACCGGGTCGAGGTGGACACCGCGGACGGCAAAGTCAGCGCGCTGCGCTGGGGTGGAACTACCCCGCGGATCGTCTTCCTGCACGGCGGCGGGCAGAACGCCCATACCTGGGACACGGTCGTCGTCGGTCTCGGCGAGCCCGGGCTGGCCGTCGACCTGCCCGGCCACGGGCATTCCGGCTGGCGCGAGGACGGCGACTACTCGCCACAAAACAACGCCGCAGCGCTGGCGCCGGCGCTCCGCGAGTTGGCGCCGACGGCCGAACTCGTCGTGGGCATGTCGCTCGGCGGGTTGACGGCCATTCGGCTGGGTGCGGTCGCCCCGGAGCTGGTCAACGAACTGGTCCTGATCGACGTCACCCCCTCGGCGCTGCAACGGCACTCCGAGATGACCAAGGAACAACAAGGCACCGTGGCGTTGATGCACGGCGAGCGCGAGTTCCCCAGCTTCCAGGCCATGCTGGACCTGACGATCGCCGCAGCGCCGCACCGCGAGCCCAAGGCGCTGCGCCGCGGCGTGTTCCACAACTCCCGCCGGCTCGACAACGGCAACTGGACGTGGCGCTACGACGCCATCCGCGTCTTCCCCGACTTCGCCGGCCTGTGGGATGACGTCGACGCGTTGCCGGCGCCCATCACCCTGGTACGCGGAGGTTCGTCCGGATTCGTCAGCGACGAGGATGCTTCCGAACTCGAAAGGCGCGCAAGGCATTTCCGCCAGGCTCATGTCGTCGAGAACTCCGGCCACTCGGTGCAGAGCGACCAGCCGCGGGCGCTTATCAGCCTGCTCCGCGGGGTGCTCGACGCACGCTGAGCCTACGGTGGTCATATGACTCCCGGCCTCCCCATCCGTATCGGTGTGCAGTTGCAGCCCCAGCACGCCCCGCAATACCGGCAGATCCGCGACGCCGTTCGGCGCTGCGAGGACGTCGGCGTGGACATCGCCTTCAACTGGGACCACTTCTTCCCGCTGTACGGCGACCCCGACGGCGCGCACTTCGAATGCTGGACCATGCTCGGGGCGTGGGCCGAGCAGACGTCGCGCATCGGCATCGGTGCATTGGTGACGTGCAACTCCTACCGCAATCCGGAGCTGCTGGCCGACATGGCCCGCACCGTCGACCACATCTCGGACGGCCGGCTCGTGTTGGGCATCGGTTCGGGTTGGAAGCAAAAGGATTACGACGAATACGGCTACGAGTTCGGGACCGCCGGCAGCCGCCTCGACGACCTGGCGGCGGCACTGCCCCGGATCAAGGCGCGGCTGGCCAAACTGAACCCCGCCCCGACCCGCGACATCCCCGTCCTGATCGGCGGCGGCGGTGCACGCAAGACCCTGCGGCTGGTGGCCGAATACGCCGACGTCTGGCACAGCTTCACCTCCGCCGATGAGTTCCCGGCCAAGTCGGAGATCCTGGGCCGGCACTGCGCCGACGTCGGGCGGGACCCGGTCGCCATCGAACGGTCGGCCGCGGTCGAAAACCGTGGCGGGCTGGTCAAGAACGCCGAAGCCCTCGTCGGCCTCGGCGTCACGCTGCTCACCGTGGGGTGTGGCGGCCCGGAATACGACCTGAGCGCTGCGGAAGCGCTGTGCAAGTGGCGCGATAGTCGCTGAGCCGACGGAAGCTGAGGTTTACCTCGGGTTCATCGGCCAAACACCTTTTGGCGCGCCCCGTGTCATGAGAAACTCTCAGCGCCAGCTGGCCGCAGTTGGTGGAAAGTGACTCAGACGAACAGATGCCGAAGAAATACGGGATCAAAGAAAAAGACCTGGTTGTTTCACACATCCTGAACCTGGTACTGACCGGGAAGCTGCGCAGCGGCGACCGGGTCGACCGCAACGAGATCGCCGTCGGCCTCGGGGTAAGCCGCGTCCCGATCCAAGAGGCTCTCGTCCAGCTCGAGCACGACGGTGTCGTCTCTACCCGTTATCACCGCGGCGCGTTCGTTGAGCGGTTCGACGAAGCCACCATCCTTGAGCATCACGAACTCGACGGCCTGCTCAACGGCATCGCGTCGGCGCGCGCGGCGACCAATCCCACGCCGCGGATCCTGGGTCAACTCGACGGGCTCATGCGGTCGCTGCGTACCGCCAAGGATGCGCGGGCCTTCTCCGAAGTCGCCGCGGAATACCGGTGCACCGTCAACGACGAGTACGCCGGGCCCCGGCTGCACGCCATGATCCGCGCCTCGCAGAACCTCATCCCCCGCGTGTTCTGGATGACCTACCAGGGCAGCCGCGACGACATGTTGCCGTTCTACGAAGACGAGACCGCCGCCATCCACCGGCGTGACCAGGAAGCCGCGCGGGGTGCGTGCGTCGGCCGCTCGTACCTGATGGCCCAAACCATGCTGGCCGAACTGTTCCGGCGCAGGGTGTTCACCGCGCCGGATGACGTCAGCCGAGTCGCCCCCAGCCCGCTGCGGGTGGTCGCCGAGGCCGAAGCGGTCCACGCCGAGCCGTCGCTGGCGCTCTAGTTTGATGGTGGCGACCCGCTTCGCGCGGTCCCCCGCAAGCGGGAGGTGCCCCCACCGCCGCGCTCGCGATCGCCACTAGTCCTGATGGTGGCTCTACCGGTCCGAGCTGCCGGTCGGTCGATACGGTGGCACTGATGAATTCGCGCGTACCCCGGCACACCAAGCGCCGCGAGAAGCTGCTCGGTATCACCGTGACCATCCTGATGGTGGGCGGCATGACGCTGGCCGCACTCGCCGCGCCCGCGGCTGCCGACAGGAACCAGTGCGCGCCGGCCGGTTTGGACAGCGCGACCGTCTTGCCCGACAACCTGACGCGAAGCGGTGCCATGGGCCGGCAGGACGAGCACACGACGCCCACCGTCGAGCCGCTCAGCGCGGTGAACATCGACGCACTGGGGCTGGGCACGCCGGGTGTGCTGACCGTCGGCACCCTGTCGGGAGCGCCGCCGAACGTGTGCATCACCCCCACCGGACAGTTCAGCGGGTTCGACAACCAGCTGCTGCGCGCGATCGCCGACAAGCTGGGCCTGCAGGTCCGCTTCGTCGGTACCGATTTCGCGGGATTGCTGGCGCAGGTGGCGTCGCGGCGCTTCGACGTCGGCTCGGCCTCGATCAAGGCCACCGGCGAGCGCCGCCGCACCGTCGCCTTCACCAACGGCTACGACTTCGGGTACTACTCGCTGGTGGTGCCTCCCGGCTCGGCGATCAAGGAATTCAGCGATCTGGCCGCCGGGCAGCGGATCGGCGTCGTGCAGGGCACCGTCGCAGAGTCCTACGTCGTCGACACCTTGCACTTGCAACCGGTGAAATACCCCGACTTCGCCACCGTGTACGCCAGCGTCAAGACCCGCCAGATCGACGCCTGGGTGGCGCCGGCGGGACAGGCGGCGACCACGATTCGACCGGGTGACCCGGCGGTGATCGTCGCGAACACCTTGAGCGCCGGCAGTTTCGTGGCCTACGCGGTGGCCGAAGACAACAAGCCTCTGGTCGATGCGCTGAACGCAGGCCTGGACGCGGTGATCACGGACGGCACCTGGGCGAACCTGTACACCCAGTGGGTGCCGCGCACGCTGTCGCCGGGCTGGAAGCCGGGCTCCAAGGCGGTTCCCGCGCCGGTGCTGCCCGACTTCGCTGCGATCGCGGCGAGTCACCACAGCAAGCCGATGGGCCCGGCCGCGCCGAAATCCGCGCTGACACAATTGCGCGACTCGTTCTTCGATTGGGACATGTATCGCCAAGCCGTCCCCACGCTGTTCCGCACGGGATTGCCCAACACCTTGATCCTGACCGCCAGCGCGAGCGTCATCGGCATGGGGCTCGGCATGGTACTGGCGGTCGCGGGAATCTCGCACTCGCGGTGGCTGCGCTGGCCGGCGCGCGTGTACACCGACGTCTTCCGCGGGCTTCCGGAAGTGGTGATCATCCTGATAATCGGGCTGGGAATCGGCCCGTTGGTCGGCGGACTGACCAACAACAATCCCTACCCGCTCGGCATTGCCGCGCTGGGCTTGATGGCCGCCGCCTACGTCGGCGAAATCCTGCGCTCGGGGATCCAGAGCGTGGACCCCGGCCAGTTGGAAGCCTCTCGTGCCCTCGGGTTCAGCTACGCGGCCGCGATGCGACTGGTCGTGATACCGCAGGGCGTCCGGCGGGTGCTGCCCGCGCTGGTCAACCAGTTCATCGCGCTGTTGAAGGCGTCCGCGCTGGTGTACTTCCTGGGCTTGATCGCCCAGCAGCGCGAGCTGTTTCAGGTGGGCCGCGACCTCAACGCGCAGACAGGCAATTTGTCGCCGCTGGTGGCCGCCGGTGTCTTCTACCTGATATTGACCGTTCCGTTAACGCATTTGGTGAACTACATCGATTCGCGGCTGCGCCGCGGCCGTGCTTCGGTTGAGCCGCAAGATCCGCCCGACATGCTCACCGCGACGGTCAGCCAGGAGATGACGTGACGGTCGACGACCGCTCGTCAGTATCGCTGGCCGCCAAGGGTATTCACCAGAACCTTGGTGGCACAGCGGTGCTGCGCGGCGTCGATATCGAGGTCCCCGCGGGCAGCACCGTCGCGGTGATCGGTCCGTCCGGCTCGGGCAAGTCGACGCTGCTGCGCACCCTGAACAGGTTGCATGAGCCCGATAGCGGCGACATCTTGCTGGACGGCCGCTCGGTGTTGCGCGACGACCCCGACCGACTCCGCCAGCGCATCGGCATGGTGTTCCAGCATTTCAATCTGTTTCCGCACCGCAGCGTGCTGGACAACGTCGCGCTGGCGCCGCGAAAGTTGCGGCGACTGCCCGGCGACGAGGCCCGCGAGCTCGCGCTGGCTCAGCTGGACCGAGTTGGCCTGAAACTCAAGGCCGGTGCCAGACCCGGCACGTTGTCCGGCGGCCAACAGCAGCGGGTCGCGATCGCCCGCGCGCTCGCGATGGCACCACAGGTGATGTTCTTCGACGAGGCAACCTCGGCGCTGGATCCAGAAATGGTCAAGGGTATCTTGCAACTCATTGCCGACCTTGGCGCCGACGGGATGACCATGCTCGTCGTCACCCACGAAATGGGTTTCGCGCGGTCGGCATCCGACACGGTCGTCTTCATGGATCACGGCCAGGTGGTGGAATCCGCTCCCCCCGAGCAGTTATTCGACGCCCCCCAGACCGAGCGCCTGCAGCGGTTCCTCGCCCAGGTGCTGTGACGGCCCCAAGTGGGCAACAGCTGGCTTGCACCGCGTGATATCGGGTTAGACTGCCCGGTTATGGCGGAGAGCGAATCCACCGCGGCCGATGTGACCGAGCTGGCGGAAGGTTTGCACCGCGCGTTGTCCAAACTGTTTGCGCTGTTGCGGCGGGGGGACCCCAACGGGGCGGCGGCCGGCGACCTGACGCTGGCGCAGCTATCCATCTTGGTCGCCCTGCTCGATCAGGGCCCGATTCGAATGACGGACCTGGCGGCGCACGAACGGGTGCGGACACCGACCACGACCGTGGCCATCCGCCGGCTGGAGAAGATCGGGCTGGTGAAACGGTCGCGTGACCCATCCGATCTGCGAGCGGTGCTGGTCGACATCACCCCGCGCGGACGTGCCGTGCACGGCGAATCCCTGGCGAACCGGCGCGCCGCGCTGGCTGCGATGCTCGGGCACCTTCCCGAGGCCGACGTGGAAACCCTGAAGAAGGCGCTGGCGCCGCTGGAACGGCTCGCGTCGGGCGAATCGGCGCCGGGCCGCACGGGAGAGCCCACCGAATGCAAAGAAGCGTGAAAATATCTCGTCTGCAATGGGATTGGTAGCGCCCGTAGACTGAGGTGCATGCCAACTGCACTCATCACCGGAGCCGGCGGCGGTATCGGTTCGGCCATCGCTACAGCGCTCGCGCCCACGTACACACTGTTGTTGGCCGGCCGGCCCTCTGATCGGCTCGACGCCGTCGCCGAACGGCTCGGTGCCACCACCTTTCCGCTGGACTTGACCGACAGCAACGAGATCGAGGCAACGTGCGAGATCATCGACGAACTCGACGTGTTGGTGCACAACGCAGGGGTGTCCATCCCCGGCCATGTCGCCGAGTCGAACGTCGACGAGTGGCGCGCCACCTTCGCCGTCAATGTGTTTGGGCCGGTGGCACTTACGTTGACGCTGCTTCCGGCGCTGCGCCGCGCCAGCGGGCAGGTGGTGTTCATAAACTCCGGCTCCGGGCGCAACGTTTCGCCGCGCATGGCCTCGTATTCGGCGAGCAAGTTCGCATTGCGCGCCTTCGCCGACTCGCTGCGCGACGACGAACCGGACCTGCGGGTGACCACGATCTATCCGGGCCGGACCGACACCGAGATGCAGCGCGACCTCGTCGCGTTCGAAGGGGGCGAGTACGACGCCGCCAACTTCCTGCGGCCCCAGACCGTGGCGGGCGCCGTCGCCCATGCGGTGGCCACGCCGCGCGACGGTCATGTCCACGAAGTGGTGCTGCGACCCGGCCGGCGATGAATGCCTCAGACCACCAAATTGACCAGGCGGCCGGGGACCACGATGACCTTGCGCGGGATGGCGCCGGACAGGTATCCCTGGACCTTGTCATCGGCCAGCGCCGCGGCCTTAAGGGTGTCCTCGTCGGCGTCGGCGGCCACCACCACGCGCCCGCGCACCTTGCCGTTGACCTGCACCGGATACTCGACGGTCTCGTCGACGAGATAGCCCGGATCGGCCTCCGGGAAGGGGCCATGCGCCAACGAAGTGGTGTGGCCCAGCCGTAGCCACAACTCTTCGGCCAGATGCGGAGCCAGTGGGGCGAGCATCAGCACCAGCGGCTCGACCGCCGCGCGGGGCACCGAGTCGCGATGCTCTTTGGTGAGATGGTTGGTGTACTCGATCAGCTTGGCCGCCGCGGTGTTATTGCGCAGCGCCACATAGTCTTCCGAGACACCGGCGATGGTGCGGTGCAGCACCCGGAGTGTCTCGGCGCCCAGCTCCCCGTCGCTGACCCTCGTTTCTCCGGCGCGCTCGTCGACCACCAGCCGCCACACGCGCTGCAGGAAGCGGTGCGCCCCCACGACGTCCTTGGTGGCCCACGGCCGGGACGCCTCCAAGGGGCCCATCGACATCTCGTAGACCCGCAGCGTGTCCGCGCCATATTCGTCGCAGATCTCGTCGGGAGATATCGAATTCTTCAGGCTCTTACCGATCTTCCCGAACTCCTGGAACACCTCGATCTCGCCGTCGGGCCCCAGATAGAAGAAGCGGTTTCCCCGCTCTACGACTTCGTCCGCGGGAAAGTAGGAGCCACGCGGGTCGGTGTAGGCAAAGGCTTGGATATAGCCCTGGTTGATCAGCCTGCGATACGGCTCGCGGGAACTGACGTGGCCGAGGTCGTGCAAGACCTTGTGCCAAAACCGCGCATACAGCAAATGAAGCACCGCGTGTTCGGCGCCGCCGACGTACAAGTCGACGCCACCCGGATCCTGCGGGCCGTGCTCGGCCGGCCGCGGACCCATCCAATACGCCTCGTTTTCCTTGGCACAGAACCGCTCTGAGTTGTACGGGTCGGTGTAGCGCAGCTCATACCAGGAGCTGCCCGCCCACTGCGGCATCACGTTGGTGTCGCGGGTGTAAGGCTTCAAACCATCGCCCAGATCCAGCTCGACATGCACCCAGTCGATCGCCTTGGCCAGAGGTGGTGACGGCTCGCTGTCGGCGTCATCGGGGTCGAACAGCACCGGCGAATAGTCGGCCACATCGGGCAATTCGACCGGCAGTGCAGCCTCGTCGAGCGGATGCGGCCGTCCGTCTTCGTCGTACACGATAGGGAACGGCTCACCCCAGTACCGCTGCCGCGCGAAAAGCCAGTCACGCAGTTTGAATTCGATGCGCGCCAATCCGAGGGCGTCGGCCTGCAGGCGGGCGGTGATGGCTTCCTTTGCCGCCGCCACCTTCATTCCGTTCAGATAGCCGGAGTTGACCAGCACGCCGTCGCCCGTGTGCGCGGCTTCCGAAACATCGCCTCCTGCAATCACTTCCACGATCGGCAGGCCCAACTCGTGGGCGAAGTCCCAGTCGCGCTGGTCGTGTCCCGGGACGGCCATGATCGCCCCGGTGCCGTATCCCGCCAACACGTAGTCGGCGATGAAGATCGGCACCGGTTCATCGTTGGCGGGGTTGGTCGCGTAGCCGCCGAGAAAAACGCCGGTCTTCTGCTTGCTTTCCTGGCGCTCGAGATCCGACTTGGCGGCGATCGCGCGCCGGTAGGCAGCGACGGCCTCACCCGGGGTGGGCGCTCCGTATGTCCAGCGGGGGTCGGTCTCGTCCGGCCAGGCCGCGGCGACCAAGCCGTCGACCAGGTCGTGCTCGGGGGCCAGCACCAGGTACGTGGCGCCGAACAAGGTGTCGGGCCGGGTGGTGAACACCTCGATGCCGACCTGCGAACCATCGGTACTGGTGGCCGAGAACACCGCCTGCACGCCGGTGGAGCGGCCGATCCAGTTGCGCTGCATGGTCTTGACCTGCTCCGGCCAGTCCAGCACGTCCAAGTCGTCGATGAGTCGGTCGGCGTAGGCGGTGATGCGCATCATCCACTGCCGCAGCCGTTTCCGGAACACCGGGAAATTCCCGCGATCACTGCGGCCGTCGGCGGTGACCTCTTCGTTGGCCAGCACCGTGCCCAGTCCGGGGCACCAGTTCACCATGGAGTCTGCTCGGTAGACCAACCGAAAGCTGTCCACCACGTCGGCCCGCTCCCCCACGGACAGCTGGTGCCAGTTCCTACCATCTTCAAGATGCCTTGCCCCCGAGTCGAATTCGCCGATCAACTCGGCGATCGGACGGGCCTTCTTGGCGGCGGTATCGAACCAGGCGTTGTAGATCTGCAGAAAGATCCACTGCGTCCACTTGTAGAACTCGACGTCGGTGGTGGAGAAGCTGCGCCGGCTGTCGTGGCCGAGGCCCAGGCGGCCTAGCTGTCGCCGGAAATTGACGACGTTGGCCTCGGTCCTGGTGCGCGGGTGGGTGCCGGTTTGCACCGCGTATTGCTCGGCGGGCAGCCCGAAGGCGTCAAACCCTAACGCGTGCAACACGTTGTGGCCCGTCATGCGGAAGTAGCGGGCGTACACGTCGGTGGCAATGTAGCCCAGCGGGTGCCCGACGTGCAGCCCCTCCCCCGACGGGTAGGGAAACATGTCCTGTACGAACAACTTGTCGTCGGGGACCGGGGTCCCGTCCGTCGGGGCCAGCGACCCGACCGGGTTCGGCACGTTGAACGTCCCGAGCTTCGCCCAGTTCTCCTGCCAGGTGCTTTCGATGCGGCCCGCGAGCGCTGCGGTGTACCGGTACGGCGGCGCATCGGGGTCCGTCGTGGCACCGGAGATGCTCCCGGGCTCGGCGGTCGGGGATTCGGTCACGTGAACAGGGTATAAGGGCAGCCACGGCGGGCTCGCCGGCCACAGGTTGGTATCGGTTCCGTTGCACACCGGTCAGAGGTTCATCCCAGCTCGATTTCGAGCCTATCCCCCACCTTTGACCGCTGGTTACAGTCGGCCTCTATACGACGGGTGCGCAATCCCCAGCCATTGGAAGGACCGACGCAAATGATTGAGATCGCCCGTACCTTGCGGGTCCTCGCAGGAGGTCTCGCGGCCGGCGCCATCGGGGTCACCGTGCTTGCGGGCGCGACCGCATCGGCCGATCCCGTGTTTCCAGCACCACCTGCCCCCGTTGTCCCAATGCCGGCGCCGCAGAACGCCGTGGCCGTCCCCGGTCAAGTTCCGAACAGGTTCCTCGCCGCCCCGCCGGCGTCAAATCCGTTCGCCCCGCCTGTGCTCGCCACCGCCCCCGGGGCCGCGGGCGCCGCTGTGGCTCCGCCGGCGGCGCCGGTGCCCCCGGCGGGCACCCCCGCGGTCTCCGGCACGCTCCGCGAATACTTGCAGTCGAAGGGCGTCAAGCTCGAAGCGCAAAAACCACAGGGCTTCAACGCGCTCGACATCACGCTGCCCGTGCCCCCTCGCTGGACGCAGGTGCCCGACCCGAATGTGCCTGACGCGTTCGCGGTCATCGCCGATCGACAAGGCAACAGCATCTACAGCTCGAACGCCCAGGTGGTGGTGTACAAGCTGGTCGGTAACTTCGATCCCAAAGACGCCATCACGCACGGCTATGTCGACAGCCAGAAGTTGCCCGCCTGGCAGACGACCAACGCCTCGATGGCCGACTTCGGCGGCTTCCCCTCGTCGGTCATCGAGGGCACCTACCGCGACGGCGACATGACGCTGAACACCTCGCGCCGCCACGTCATCGCCAGCTCTGGGCGCGACAAGTACCTGGTATCGCTGTCGGTGACCACCGACCGTGCCGTGGCGGTCTCCGACGGCCAGGCCACGGACGCGATCATCAACGGATTCCGCGTGGCCACTCCCGGTGCCGCCGCCCCCGCGCCCGCCCAGACACCCGGCACGGCTCCGGTCGCGCCGCCCGCCCAGACACCGGCCAGCGCGCCGGTCGTGCAGGCACCCGCTGCCGCCGCGGCGGGGCTTCCCGCGCAGGCGGTGCTGCCCAACCAGCCGATCGTGCAGCCCACACCGAACCTCTTGGCAATGGTGCCCGGGCTGCCGCCGCTGCCGAACTTTTCGTTTCTGCAGCACTGAGCGGACACGGGACGAAACCACGCGGAGCCGGGCGAGCGTATCGGAGTCCCGCCTCGTATTGTGAGGCCATGCTGATTGCGGGCGTGCTGTGCATGTGTGCAGCGTTGGCGTCGGCCGGGTTTGGGACGTGGTCACTTTCGCACAACCAGGCCGTCGACACTAGCCAGCTAGCGCTGCGTGCGATGGCGCCGACGCAGTTCGCGGCCGCGGTGATGCTGGCGGCGGGTGGCGTCGTGGCGCTCGCGGCTTCCCCGACGACGGCTTTAGTGGTGATGATCGTCTGCCTCGCCGGTGCATTGGGCACGCTGGCCGCCGGTTCCTACCAGAGCGCACGCTTCGCGGTGCGCCAGGAAGCGGCGGCGTCCGGCTGCGGCGGAAACTGCGCCGTGTGCATGAAGTCCTGCGGCTGAAATCCAGGCCGGAGGCCTTAGTTCCGGCTGATGTCGATTGGATGGGTCGCCAGCAACGAAAGCGGCAGCGGCTGGCGGCGCAACACCTGCCCCCACAGGTCGGCCTTCGGCCCGACCAGAACGTCAGACGGCAACGCGGACAAGACGATCCAGTCGTCGCGCTCGATCTCGCCTTCCAGCTGACCGATGGTCCAGCCCGAGTATCCCGCGAAGATCCGCACACCCTCGACCAGCGGTGCGACGGCGTCGGGGTCGGCGTCCAGATCGACCATCACCACCCGCCCGTCCACATGCCGCAGGCCCGGCACGCCCTGCGGATCGGCGCCGACCCGCAGGGTCGCCAGACACAGCGCCGCGTCCCGCTTCACCGGCCCACCGATGAACATCGTCTTCGGCTTGGCCGTCAACTTGGCCCACTGCGGTAACACGTTGTACACCGCCGTCTCGCTGGACCGGTTCAGCACGACACCCAACGTGCCGCCGTCGTTGTGCTCCACGATGTAGATCACGCTGCGCCGAAACGTCGGTTCGAGCAGATCGGTGTTGGCAAGCAGCAACGTACCCGCACGCACCCGCTGCGCGGCGGGTGCCACATAGTCCTCTGGATCCTCCGGCGGCGGCACCACACCATCATCGCACCTCCGCCCCTTCGCCCGGGTTAATCGAGCGGGGGCCATGAATATTTGTAGTGTTGATGAAGCGGCGTCGACCTCAGCCGTGGGGCCCAGCGCACCCACCCCAAATCGTGGAAGTCGGTTCTGTGATTCCTACCCGGACGCACTCGGGCGCACACGTCGACCTTTGGCGGTCGGTGCGCAGTTTGCCGGATTTCTGGCGACTGCTGCAGCTGCGCATGGCGAGTCAGTTCGGTGATGGTCTCTTTCAGGCCGGCCTGGCCGGGGCGCTGCTGTTCAACCCGGATCGCGCCGCCGATCCCATGGCCATCGCCCGTGCGTTCACCGTGCTGTTTCTGCCGTACTCGCTTCTTGGGCCCTTCGCCGGCCCACTGATGGACCGTTGGGATCGACGGCTGGTGATCGTCGGCGCCAACGTGGGCCGGCTGGTTCTCATCGCCACGATCGGCACCATTCTGGCCGTCGGCGCCGGCGACATACCGCTGCTCTTGGCGGCCCTGCTGGCCAACGGCTTGTCCCGATTCGTCGCGGCCGGGCTTTCGGCGTCACTGCCGCACGTTGTGCCGCGCGAACAAGTGGTGACGATGAACTCGGTGGCCACCGCGGTGGGCGCCTTCGCCGCTTTCCTGGGCGCGAACTTCATGCTGCTGCCGCGCTTCCTCGTGGGGGCCGGCGACGAAGGCGCCTCGGCGATCATCTTCATGACCGCGGTCCCGGTGTCGATCGCGTTGCTGCTTTCGTTCCGGTTCGGCCCCCGCGTGCTGGGCCCCGACGACACCAAGCGCGCGATCCACGGGCCCGCCGTCTACGCGGTGGTCACCGGGTGGCTGCACGGCGTACGAACGGTGGCGCAGCGCCCGACGGTCGCAGCCACGCTGTCCGGCCTGGCCGCGCACCGGATGGTCGTCGGAATCAACTCGCTGCTGATGTTGCTACTGGTCCACCACTTAGCCCATCCCGCGGCTGGAGGGCTCGGTATCGCCCTGCTGTTCTTCGCGGTTGCAGGCATCGGAGCGTTCCTTGCCAACGTGCTGACACCGTCGGCCATACGTCGCTGGGGGCGCTACGCCACGGCCAATGGCGCGTTGACGGCGGCCGCCGTCTTCCAGCTGCCCGCCGCCACGCTGCTGCTTCCGGTGATGATGGTGTGCAGCTTTCTGATCGGCGTGGCCGGCCAAGTGGTCAAGCTGTGCGCCGACTCGGCGATGCAGATGGACGTCGACGACGCCCTCCGCGGACACGTGTTCGCGGTCCAGGACGCGTTGTTTTGGGTTGCGTTCATCGTCTCGATCACGGTGTCTGCCACGCTGATTCCCGCCGATGGGCACGCGCCGGTGTTCGTGCTGTGCGGGTCGGTGCTCTACCTCGTGGGGCTCTTCTTGCACAGCATCATTGGACGCCGCGGCGAGCCGGCGAGCGGTCGTTAAGGTACATACGTGGTTTTCCCGACGCATTGTGGGTGGCGATGATGGCCGGTCCCGGGCCGATCGTGGCTGAACTGCGTGCCGAAAGCGACGACCTCGACGCGCTGGTGGCGCCGCTTCCGGCGCACCGCTGGGCCGATCCGACGCCCGCGCCGGGCTGGACCATCGCCCACCAGATCGGGCACCTGTTGTGGACCGACCGGGTTGCGCTCACTGCGGTCACCGACGAAGCGGGGTTCGCCGAGGTGCTGCAGGCCGCTGCGGCCGATCCGGCCGGTTTCGTCGACGCGGGCGCCGAGGAGTTGGCGGCCCTGGCGCCGCCCGAGTTACTCGCCGACTGGCAGGGCACCCGCGGGCAGCTGCACGCGGCGCTACTGACTGTTCCCGACGGTCGAAAGCTGCCGTGGTTCGGGCCGCCGATGAGTGCGGCGTCGATGGCGACCGCGCGGTTGATGGAGACGTTTGCGCACGGTCTCGACGTCGCCGACGCGCTCGGCGTCAAACGGCCGGCCACCGAGCGCCTGCGCTCGATCGCGCATCTGGGGGTGCGCACCCGCGATTACGCGTTCTCCGTCAACAATCTGGCCGCTCCGGCCGAACCGTTCCTGGTCGAGCTGCGGGGACCCGCCGGCGACCTCTGGTCCTGGGGACCGGCGGACGCCGCGCAGCGGGTCACTGGCTCAGCCGAGGACTTCTGCTTCCTCGTTACCCAGCGACGCCCGCTGAGCAGCCTGGACATCGCGGCGCACGGCGCCGACGCACAGCGTTGGTTGGAGATCGCGCAAGCCTTCGCGGGACCTCCCGGCGCCGGTCGATGAGCGCGCGCAAGCGCGCGAAGAGAGCCGGGGCCCATCAACCCAAGCGCCGGTCGATGAGCGCGCCCAAGCGCGCGAAGAGAGCCGGGGCCCATCAACCCAAGCGCCGGTCGATGAGCGCGCCCAAGCGCGCGAAGAGAGCCGGGGCCCATCAACCGCATGTCGCGATTTCCGCATCGTCGCAGTTCACGGGCTAGCGAACCTCGGTTGCTAGCGAACCTCGGTTGCTAGCGAACCTCGGTTGCTAGGACATTGAGGGTTGTCCTGAGTTTTCAGGCGGCCTTCGGTAGCAGTCGGGTCTGGGCGATGCGTTCAGAGACGTGAATGTCGATGGTGCGCAAGGCGTTTCGCACTGGTAGTGGGGCGGGCGGCTGGTTGGCGGTGAGAAGCGGACGTAGGAGTCGGTCGTGCAGTTTGGTGTAGAAGATCGCAAATCGTAGCCCGTCGTCGGTGAGGCGGTACAGATTCTTGCCGGGGACTCGGGTGATGAGCCCGTTGCGGGTGAGCCGGGCCAGGTCGTAGCTGGCCTGGTTCATGGTGTAGTCGGTGCCGCCGAGCAGTCCGGTCATCAAGGCGCGCAGGCTCTTGTTGGTGATGCCGGTGACGGCGAGCACGCTGGTGCACAGGGCGCCGGCCAGGGCTTGGACCCGAGGGTCGCCGAACCGTAAGGCCGGGGCCCTCCTGCCATCCTCGGTGAGGGTGGGTCGCGCGATCCGCTCAAAGGCTGGACTCGCCAGGACGCAGCCCTGGCCGACACGTTCAGTATTGAGCAGGGTGGTGTTGACCGCACGGGCGCGGGTCTGCAGCTCGTCGAGATGTTGCAACCGGCGCAGGCAGCCCAGATCGCCCGGGTCGTTGATCACGGTCTCGATCCGCAGCGCGCGCCCGTCCTTCAAATATTGCTTGATGCGGGAGTGCCGGTAGAAGGCGTTGACGTTGACCTCGGTGCCGTAGGTGACGATCTTGGTCTTGAACTGACCGGCCGCCGGGCGTCCCCGCCGCTGACCTCGTCGGAAGATCAGCTCGATCAGCTCCGGGCGGCCGATGTCGAGGTTGTCGGTGACCAGGGCTTCGAAGAACCCGCGAGCATGGCGGGGTGCATCGAACACCAGGGTGCGGGAGGTCTCGACCTGGCGCATCGACAACTCCCACCAATAGCCGGCGGCGCGGTCGGCGTCGGTCAGCGGCAGCGGCAGAATCGACCACCAACGTTCAGCGAACACCGTGATCACGCCGGGGCCCAGCCGGTCGCAGATCGACTGCAGCCCAACAGGATCGCTGCACGTGGCGAAACCGTTGGACAGCTCGGTGAACCCGATCCCGGCCTTGGCTGCCTGCCGCTTGGCCCACTCGTGCCCGTTGACCCAGATCTTCATCGGATACGGGAAATAGGCACACACCTTCACAAACGCCGGCCCAAAATCATCGTCCCAGAGGTAAAAGTAGTAACAGGTGACCCGCCGATTGGCTTTGGTGAACGAGAACCACACCGCTGTGCCGGCGCCCTTCTTGGTAGCCAGGAACACCGGCGCGAACTCCTGCGCCACCGCGATCGCGGCCACCCCCGCCCGACCGGTCGCCGCCTGCCGCGCCAGATACGGCCGCATCCGATCGATCTTGCGGTCGTCTTTACCAAAGCGCACCACCGGAATCTTGTTATCGTCGGCGAACCGATCCACCGCCCTGCGGAACGCGGTACCGATCTTCTCCATAATCGCCGGCGAGGGGATCGGATAGCCAAGATGCGCGGTCATAAACGATGCCACCTGCCCGCTCACCTGCAGATTCGGCACATAGCCGTTCAAATAGATCCGATCCAGACACTCCAGATCCAGGCCCACATGCCCGTCGAGGACATCGTTGATCGTCACCGTCTCAGCCATCACCCCAGCCTGACCGCAACACCCACCCCTGACCAGACCCCATGCTCGGCGGTCAGAGGCGAAGCCTCACTGGTAATCTGCGATCTATGACACGCCTCATCGTGGGGCTGGCCACGGCAGTGCTGCTGTCGGGCGGCGTCGCGGGGGTGGTGGTCGCAGGCACGGCCCAAGCCAAGCCCGGTGCAGACCGGCAATCTTCGCGTGGACCCAGTGCGTTGGGATGCGACTATCTGCCACACCTACTACTACGTCCAACCGGGGCAGGGCAACGTCGCCAGGGGGATTTGGGATGGAGATAATCCACCAGCGCCGCCGCCGTGGGCCGCCTGGTCTCAATTTCTGCCCAATCCCCCCTGGTGTCCGTGACCGAATAAACGTAGGCGGCCAGCTGCATTCGGCGGCCCGTGTCCCGATCGCCCGCAATGCTGTCGTCGCATCGGCGCATTGAGCCGCATCCGTGACCGGGGTGAAACCCGCCCCTGGCTTCGGGGAGCCAGCGCGAGTGGGGCTGTGCATGCGTGCCCGGGGCAGAACAATTTCACCCGAAACCGAAATGCTAATTACGGCTATCCAACGTACTATAAAATTGTAGTACAATTCGGGCATGTCCGAGGTCCCAGTGCGTGAGCTCAACCAAGACACCGCCGGGGTGCTCGCCCGGGTCAAGCGCGGGGAACAGATTGACATCACTGAACGCGGCGTCGTAGTGGCCCGCATAGTCCCCGCGCAGCCCAACCCTCTGTCGGCGATGATCGCGGCAGGAAGCCTTCACCCGGCAACGCTCTCCGGACCGGCGCCGCGACCGCGCGGTCCCATCAATAACGATCACGAAGCGGGCCAGCTGCTTCGCGAGCTACGGGACGACGAACGCTACTGAGCGTGCTGTACCTCGACACCTCGGCCTTGGTGAAATTGATCCGCCGCGAACCCGAAAGCCTTGCTCTCGCAGACTGGCTCGATACGAAGGCGCCGGCGCCGTGGGTGTCGTCTTCGCTGGTGGAGGTGGAGCTCGCCCGCGCGCTGCGCCGCATCGACGCGGCCCTGTTGGGGGCTGTGCCCGAAACAATCGCGCGCGTAGCGCGCTACGAGATCGACGAGGTGGTGCGCTCCGCCGCGGCGTCCTATCCAGATCCCGGCCTGCGTTCCCTGGATGCCATTCATCTCGCCACCGCGCGCGCGGTGTTCGGCTCTCAGCTAACCGCATTCGTCAGCTACGACGAGCGTCTGCTGAGCATGGCGCAGGCGTTCAATCTGCCTACGCAGTCGCCCGGTCGAACGCGGTAACAAGGATCCACCGCCGGCGATCTGCGACGAAATCGATGACCGCGATGAACCCGCGCTCCTGCTGCGCGGCCCGGGCGGACCCACTTTCGGCTCCGACGGCTTCCGGTCGATGCATCATCTCGTTAGCGACGTGGCCGCCGCCCACAGTCGCGAACGGTCAATGAGCGCGTAAGCGGCCTCAGCGCAGGGGACCGCCGTAGGTCGTCCTACTGTCCGCCTCGGCCTCTTCCCGCAGCGCGGTGATCGCAAGGTTCAACCTGTCGGCCAACTCGCCGTGCGCATAGCCGCTCATCACGCCGGGGTGCAACACCAATCTGAGCAATCTGCCGTCGGCATTGGCCACGGCGTACACGTCTCCGAGGTCGACGCTGTAGGTGACGGCCTGGGCGTGCGCGACGAGGGCTTCCCACTTGTCGGCCGCCTCGCTCAGCTCCCGGAGAACCGACTCGACGAGGTCCTTGTCGCTCAGATTCGCGCGACTGCCCGACCCCGACACGATGCCAGTATCATCGGCCCCTCCGACCAGCGTCAATTCAAATTCAGGCGAGGCGTTCCGGCGATCCGAGCGGGCCTATGACGACGGCGGCGCGGCGAGTTCGCGAAACCAGGCGAGGTGGTAGTTCGCCGAGACGGAATCCCCGATGACGAAGGCTTCGGTGGCTGCCAACAGGAGACAGTTGAGCAGCAGCGCGGATTCGACGTTCGGGTACTGGACCAACAACTGGTAGCGCGCGGTATCGAGATGTACCCGCAACACGTCGACTTCTTGGTCGACGATGCCGATCCCCCCGGCGGCGGCGCTCGCCATCGCATGCACCATCCGCGGCAGTCCGTCGCGCCCGTGGGTGGCCGCGCTCAGCAACCCTCCCAGATCGTCAATTGTCGGCAGCCCGCGCGGCTGCAACGAGGACTTCGTGGTCGCGAAGTCAACCGACCGGCGCAGCGAATCGCCCGGAACGTAGGTAGCGACGCGCGCCGTCTCGCCGATCAGCGCGGAGGCTTTGCCGCTGTGTCGCCCGGGCGCCAACAGCCTCACCCCTGCCGGAAGCACAATGCCGGGAGGGATCCAACCGTGCGCGAGATCGGTGACCACGACCGTCGCACCGTCCGCCTGATCCGCGACCGCCCAATTCAGCCGTGGTTCTTGCCGCACCACAAACTCCAGGAGCCGGTTCAGCCGATCGATCTCGGATTCCTTGGCGGGTGTGCCCTGCTGCGTTGGTTGCGCGGCAGCTGACGCGCGAAACTCCACCGGATCGTGGCGACCGAGTTCGGGACCCGCCCGACGCGGCTCGGGCCCAGTTTCGGCCGGCGCACCGGAAGCGGGCTCCGCATCCCTGACGGCCGGTATGACCTGCGTGTCGTCGACGCGTGGTGTGGTGGGGGCCACGGGAGCGTCCTCGTCCTCACCCGCTGCCGGCTCCGCGTGGTGGCGACCGCGTTCGGCGACCCGCCGACGCCGTTCGGGCGCGACGTCGGCCGAGGCACCGGAACCGGCCTCCATCTCCATGACGGCGGGGATGACCTGCGTCATGTCCAGGTCCGGCGCGATGTCAGGTCCGGCAACCCCCGGGCCCGGCCGTTGGGCGCTTGCCTCGGCCTTCAAGGTTTGCAGTTGACGAATCGTCGACTCGACTCGTCGCACGGCGCGTGCGCGGGCTTCGTCGATGATTCGAGCCTCTTCCGACCGACGCGTGAGGTTGGGCAGTCCCGCACGCTCGATGACCTTCAGCTCGTCGTTGGCGCCTCTGGCAATCCGCTCCAGATCGGCTTTGAGATACGCTGCGAGCGTGGCTGTTTCGGCGTCGGTCGTCGCCAGCTCGGCGGGCCAGAGCCCACCCGTGACCCACGGGGTGCAATCGATGGGAGAGCTGAAGGCCGGAATCGCCAGTGATTCCCGGGTAGCCCTCCGGAGGCGCTGGCGCGCCGTTATCCGACCGAAGATCGCCACCGGCTAAGACTACCGGCACACGTGGGCGCTCTATTCGGTCAGTGAATTGTGCAGCTGCGACGGCCTGGGTAGCGTTAGGCCATGGCTGATTCTGCGTTGCAGCAGCAAATCGACGAAGTGCGCGCCCTGCTCGCCCGCGCGCGAGAGTTGTTCGGCCCCAATCCCGTCGAGCCGCCGACCGATATCGCGCCCGACCCCGGCGCGGCCAGGACCTGGCTGCTGTAAGCGGTCGGCAACCCGCCTAATCTGCCCGGCGGCGCAATTTGTGCGCCAGCAACTTCTCGATGGCCGCATCCAGATCTTGAGGGGAAGGAACCTCCGCGGACGGCGTGTGTCCCGCTGCCACGATCTCGTCGCGGACTTCCAGCAACGCCTTGAGGCACGACACATCGGCGGTCAACAGGATGCCCTGCGCCAGGGTCTCGGCGTCGGTTTCCATGGCCTCTTCGGTCAGGGCGACGCTGTGCATATAGCCGCCGCGACAGGAGCGGACCAGGATGTGCCCGCTCGGATGGACGGTGTCGAAAGCGGGATTGGCGTCGGTCATCGACCGCCGTCGACGATCCCACGGAAGTTGCGCGCCGCGTCCCGCTCGTGTTGCTCCCACACCGCCGCCGACGCCGTCAGTTTCTCCGCCATGTCGGCGTGGTCGTCGGCCTGTTGCTCATAGCACTGTCGCCGGAGCTCGAGCAACTCGCGTCCGGCATCGCGAAGATCGCTGAAAACCGGCCCCAGCGAGTCCAGGCTCTCCTGGATCGCGGCATGCGATGACGGGACGGTGCGAAGGTAGTCGGAAGTCTCCCGGTGATGCGCAGCGGCTTCACGCAAGTGTGCGGGCACCACATGGATCGGATCTGCCATCTGCTGTCTCCTGTCATGCGCCGCCGAGCGGCCCGGCGGGTTTCCGTTGTGAGGTGATCGGCGCGGCCGCTGGCCGGGTGGGTGCCGGCGTCTCGGTCTCAACCGGCGCGGCCGCGGTCGCGGTCGGTGGATGTTCCCAGCCTAGGAAGCTCGGCCCACTCACGTCGGCGATGTGCTGAATCTGTCCGTCGAGGAGCGCTTCACCCGGGCTGAGGGCAAGTGCATGGCGGTCGGTGAAAATGCCGATGTCTCCAGGGGCGAGCCGGAGCGGATCGATGGGGTCGGTTACCGCGGTTCCGGGTGCTGGGATAGTTATTCCTTGCTGGCGGAACGCATCTGCGATCGGCACACCCCCGACCGCCGCCTTGATAGCCGCGGCCAGTTGCGGGTTGGCCGCCGTTACCGTCTCGCCGTCGGGCAGCGTGACCGTTGTCGGTGCCGCCGCCGGCGACCCGGGGTTATCTGCTGACGCGTTCTCCGGATGGCCCTCGTCTTGCTGCCCCGGCATGCCGGCATCACCGGGGTCTGCGTCATCGGGTCGCGGCATGCCCTCGTCGCGCAACTCCCGCAACGCGGGATCGGTTCTGGCGCCGTCCTGCAGCGTGGGAAGCGGCAACCCCCAACCGCCCATGGAGCCCGGCGCCGCGCCCAGGCCCGGTATCGATCCCGCGCCGAAGGCGGGCATGCCCGGCGGCGCCGGCGCCGTCGGTGTCGCCGCGCTTGGGGGGCCCTCCGTCGATCCCGTTGGGAGCCCGGGATCATCGGCCGAAATCGAGTCGAGCAACGGATCCCAGTCGCTCTCGGGATCATCCAGCGCTGATGCAGCGGCGGGGACGGTCGATGCCCGCTCCTGTTCGCCGGAGTCGTCCGGTTGGCTTTTTGAAGCGTCGTAAAGCGATGTCCAGGCGGCCATTAGAGCTGACTTTGATGTGTCATCCAGGCTCGCATCCAAGACTATGGCGCGGATGTCCCTGAGCTTGCCGATGAGGAAGCGTTGGAAATCGCGCGCTCCCGCCGGGGTGTCGAGATCGGATCGCGTTTGTACCGAGGCTTCGATTTCTCCCTGCAGCGTCGTCAGCGTCTCTCGACCGTCGACACTCTTCAGGTGTGCGTTGAGGATGGCAGCGATCACCTGCATGTCGAGCTGGGAGGTCGCTGTGTTCTGTCGCGCCAGAGCCGCTTCCGCGTGCGCGATGGCTTCCGCAGCGGCGCCCTGCTCCCGGTCCGGCGGCGCCGCAGGGGTGTTCGGTAAGCGCCCAGTCGGCATCTGCGTGCCGAACAGGTCGGGGTGATGTTGGCGGACCTTGCCAAGGATGGCCTCGAGTTGTTGCGATCGCGTCGCGGGGTTGACGACAGCGGCCACTTCTTGCGGCGTCAAACCCCTTTGCCACGCAGTGGGGTCTCCGGTGCGGTCCCGGATGTACGCGAGCGCGGCGAGCAGATCCTCATGCGGCGACATCGGCTAGGCAAACGGCTTTGCGGCCCAGCGCGGGATGTGTCGCGATCCCTCCATGCCGGCGACAGTACCGAGGTGCCTTTCCGGCGACAATTCACCGCCGCGGTCCCTGTGGACATACACCTTTGCTCTCCCGCTATCCCCCGTACTGCGTCCGGAGGCTCTCGAGTACGACGCTTTTCGCGCGCCCCAGCTCGCGAGCATCCGTTACGATGGCCGTTATCTCCCGCTGTTTGGCGAGCAGGAACCTCTGCAACTCCCGCACCCCCAACGCGGTGTCGATGGCCAGGCGCTCCTGGTGCACGACGGCGCTTTCGATCTCCTCGGCGATCGCGTCCAGTCGGCGGACGCCCTCACGCATCGCGGCGTGAGCGCTGGCTAGCACCTCTGCCAGCACGCGGTCGGCTTCCGCGGCCGCATTGTGCTGGTTCGCCAGCTGCGACTGCCGCGCCCGAAGGGCGGCAACCGAAGGCCCGGCCTGTTCCGACATCGGTTCAACCCCTTCCTCGTGCCCACGCGGCTGAGCGACCCTCACCTGTCGGCGTGCTTGTCATAACGGCCGCCGAATCGCAACGTTGTTACCCAGGTCGCTGATTCGCACCGCCGCGCCCGGATAGGGCGCTTCGACAACCGAATTGTTGCCGATGGCCATCTGCACGTGACCGGCGTGGGGGAAGACCAGATCGCCTGGCCGCACTTGCGAACGAAGCACCGGGATTCCGCCGTTTATCTGCTGGTAGGTGGTGCGATCCAGGCGAACGCCCGCCTGGGCGTAGGACCACTGCACCAGCCCGGAACAGTCGAATTGGTCGGGTCCGGTCGCACCCCACACGTACGGGCGTCCGAGTCGCGACAACGCGGCGCGCACCGCCATCGCCGCGCGGCTGTTCGCGGCCGGCAGGCCTCGGCGGTGTAACCGGTAATGCAGCGACCGCAGCGCCGCGGCGTGCCGTCGAGCTTTCAGGCGCGCCGACAGTACGTGGGCGCGTTGCGCACGCAGCCGGGCCACTCGACGGCGCATCGCCTCACGCTGTGCCATCGGCGAAACCGGGGTAGCGGTGTCGGCGCGGGCCTCGTCGAGGACGCTCCTGGTGAGTTGGCGGGCCTGCGCCCGATCCCGGTAGGCATTCGCGATGACGTCGGTGGCCGCGTCGTCGGTGCGCGCCGCCGCGAGGAGTCGCCGCCTGCTGTATTCGGCAGCGAGCCGGTAGCCTTGTGCCACATCAGGATTCAGTCCGGCGGCTCGCCGCAACAGGTCATCGTAATGTTCGGTGCCTGGGTACAGCGTCGGGCGCCGAGGGCTACCGGCGAACAGGCGATGAGCCCGGCTCAGCACTTCGGCCTCGTCGTCCATCACTGCGCCCATTC
The DNA here is from genome assembly GCA_963785625.1 of uncultured Actinomycetota bacterium. GTDB lineage: Bacteria > Actinomycetota > Actinomycetes > Mycobacteriales > Mycobacteriaceae > Mycobacterium. The sequence continues at coordinate 493,182 of CAWAWC010000010.1, forward strand.
TTGGGTCGCCGATTCGACCGCGTCGGCGAAGGCACGCACGCGGGGGAGCGCCCCCGCGGGAATGACTCCGCTGTTGCGGATGTCCCAGACCTCGTCGACGCCGACACCGACCAGTGCCGCGACGATCGTTTCGGGCAACGACGACTGCGCGCAGGCCCGGTCGAAGCGCGCGCTCAAGCTGGCCGGCATCCGCTTGAGCAGGGTCTGACGCGTCGCCTCGAGCTCCTGCAGATGATCCATCAACCGACCCGTCGAGTCGGCGCCGGCGTTGACGGCCACCCGCCATGAGCTGGCGGCCAGCATCTCGGCCTTCACGCATTGGGCGATCACAGACAGAATATACGTCTCATATTCGTTTGATGTTGTCGCGGGCAGCCGATCGATGACGGATTTGAGGGCATCGAGCTGGGCTTCGGCGTAGCCCTCCAGCACTTCGGTGTCGCTGTGACGATCGACCACGACCGGCCCAGCGCGTCTCGCGGGAATCTGGGCGGATGGTTGCGCGGTGAGGAGCCGCGCCAACTCGGCCTCCGGATCGGCGGCCACCAACAGCCGGGAGTAGGTGCCCGGCGGGAGTCCGAGGCCGTTCTCGACCTTCTGAACTGTGCTTTTGTGCGGCTTGCGGGCGCCGCGTTCCAAAAAACTCAGCCCCATGATGCTGACGCCGGTTGCGGCGGCGAGTTCTGCTAGTGACCAGTCGCGTGATTCGCGCAGCGCGCGGATGGCCGCACCGGCCGATTCACGGCTCACCGCACGCTCCGGCCATAGGCCGGATATTACACAGGCCGCGCAGCGATCCTGTGGATATACGGTTTTGTCACGTTTCTCTTGCGCAAGGTGGTCGTGTTTGTATACGCTTTTGCCAACGTTTCCCGCCGACGAGGAGAACGACATGGGACACCCTTGCGCAACCAATCCGGAGCTATGGTTCGGCTATCCCGACGACGACCATGCCGATGGCGCGGCGAAGGCGCGCGCTTACGAGCGGTCGGCCACCGAGGCGCGAATCCAATGCCTGCGCCGCTGCCCGCTCGCGCAACAGCGTCGCTGCGCCGAACACGCCATCGCCCACCGCGAGGAGTACGGCGTCTGGGCCGGCGTGAAATTGCCGGGTGGGCAGTACCGCAAGCGGGAACAGCTCGCCCGCGCCCACGCCATCCTGCGACAGATCGCCAACGGCGAGATCAACTCGCGGCAGTTGCCCGAGAACGCGGCGCTGCTGGCGCGTCACGAACACGACGCCGCCCCGGTTGCCGCGGTGGTGTTGCACCTGCCGACCGCGCAAATCGGCCCCCGCTCGGCCGCCTGAGGCCGCGGCGCAATACCGGGAGCCGGGCTACATCACCGATCACCCGGTGGAGGATTTGTACCGGGATGCCGAGCTGTACAACATTTTCGAGGGCACCAGCGAGATCCAGCGGATGGTCATCTCGAACGCGCTCGGCGCGGCCGTAGGCTCCCCGCCGCTGCAGGTGGTGCTCGAGCCGTCCGGCGGTCCGATCAACCGGGTCTTCGGTCGGGGCACCCCGCTGAGGTCGCGCGCCGCCGATTCCGCGCCGTCGATCAAGGACCGGGTCCCCGAACCCGTCATGCTGGCTGGCCATGAAGGTGCTGCGACCGCCGGGTGGGTGAGCGGGTCGCGCTATCGTCGCATCACGCCCACGACGAAGGCTGGACGATGAGCAATCTCGAAGCCGCGCCGGCCGAAGTCGCCTGCATGGCCTCATGGATTGCGGACAGTTCACCGTCGGTGCAGGTACTGAATCCCCGGGAAGTCCCGCTGGGCGGCCCGAGGGCGATTCGGGTGCGGCGCACGCTTCCGTAGCGGCAGCGCTCGCTGATCGGCGCGTGGTGCTTCATCGACCACTACGGCCCCGCCTCCGCGCCCATGGACGTCCCCCCGCACCCACACACCGGTCTGCAGACAGTCAGTTGGTTGTTCGCCGGGGAAGTAGAGCACCGCGACAGCGCCGGGGTGCATGCCCGCATCCGGCCCGGCGAGCTGAACCTGATGACCGCGGGCGCGGGTATCTGCCACTCCGAGGTCTCGATCGACTCCAAGAGCGCGTTGCACGGTGTGCAGTTGTGGGTGGCGCTGCCCGGCTCCGACCGCGACACCGGGCGCGACTTCACCCACTATGCGCCCGCGCCGATTTCGCTGCCCGGTGCGGTGGGGCGCGTCTTTCTCGGAGAGCTTGCCGGCAGCCGATCGCCGGTGCATGTGTTCACCTCTTTACTGGGCGCCCAGATCGATCTCGACGTGCATGCCCACCTCGACCTCGACGTCGATCCGGCATTCGAACACGGCGTGCTCTGTGATTCGGGGACCGTCGAGTTCGACGGGACGACGCTGGCGGCCGCCGACCTGGGGTACCAAAGTCCTGGCCGCTCCAGGCTGCGGCTGCGCGGCGTCGGGGACCGGCCAGCCCGAGTGCTGCTGCTCGGCGGCACGCCCTTCGCCGAAGAGCTGGTGATGTGGTGGAACTTCGTCGGACGAAGCCACGACGACATCGTCAACTACCGCCGGTTTTGGGAGGACGGCGATGACCGCTTCGGCGTCGTCGAGGGGTACGGGGGATCGGTCACGCGGCTGCCAGCACCGCCGCTGGCTACCACTCGGCCGCGGCCTCGATCAATACCGGGACCAACACCGGAAAGAAAGGGGAGCACAGATGGCGACCGATAAGACCGGCTCGGAGACGACCGTCACCACGGAGGAGGGCAGATACACCATTGCCGTCGAGGGCCAGACCCGTCGGCCTCGCCGATTACCGCGACCGCGGCAACCAGCGCGTCTTCTACCACACCGAGGTCGACCCCGCGTACGGCGGACGCGGCCTGGCCACCATCCTTGTCGCTAGAGGCGGCTGCAGACGCTACCGACAGGTTGAGGCTGGGCGCCTAACGCAGCCGCAACCGCAACCGCAATATTCGATTCATTCATCGACCGAGTAGCGATTACGCGGATCCAAGCCCGATTTCAACGTGCCCACGGACGACCGTCCGGGTCGTCCGTTTTCGCGCATCGGAGGTCGCCAGTATATGTTCACATGGGTGATTGGGTGGTCGGCCCTAATTCCTCGTCAGGAGTCACGCGCCATGCAAGATGTCACTGCTCTGCACACACTGGTCTTCAATTCACTGGACGATCAGATCGCCGTGATTGACCAGACGGGCATCATTGTTGATGTCAATTCTGCATGGATCGACTTCGGGGCCGAAAACGGACTTTCTTCCGACTACGCTTCCGTAGGCAATAGCTATTTCAAAGTCCTTTCTGCCTCTGTCGCTGGAGGCGATCGCTTTGCCGGGGAAGCAGCAAATGGCATTCTGGACGTTGTGAACCATCGGCGTGATTCCTTCTACTTTGAATATCCCTGCCACAGTCCGGACGAGAAACGCTGGTTTATGATGCATGTTTCCCGCATGAAGGACCATTCAAGGCGTTTGTTTATAATCTCTCATCGCAATATCACGCGGCGCAAATTAGCCGAAGAGCGGGCCGAACACCTGGCCATGCACGACCCGATTACGGGGATGGCCAATCGGCGCTATTTCAACCTGTTTTTGCGCAGAGAATTTCGAAGGAGTATCCGCGACCGATCGGCGATCAGTCTCATTGAGTTCGATATCGATAACTTCAAGAACTACAACGACGAATGTGGGCATCTCGCTGGGGACCAATGCCTGGCCCGTGTTGGCCAGGTTCTGCTGACGTTTTCCCGCGGACCCAAAGATCTTGCAGCGCGCCTTGGCGGTGACGAGTTCGCTTTGCTCTTGGGAGACACCGACTTCGCGGAATCGCAGAGGTTTGCAGAAGTCATCCTGCAATCAATCAACGATCTCGGGATTGTTTTTGGCGAATCAAAGCAGGTAACCGTTAGCATCGGTGTGGCGTCTATGACCCCACACCAACACGAGCCCCAGCACCAGCATGAAGAATTCTTGTTTAAGGCAGCGGACAAAGCGCTGTACTGCGCAAAACTGGCGGGGCGGAATCGGGTAGTGCACGCAGAATCTTTCGCCGATAAGCCGGCCTGACGGACGCGGTCGCGGATCTGGCGTTCGGCCTGACTGTTATCACTACCAGATCGATCGAACGTAGGGCAAACGAACGGGCGCTTCTCGATCACGCCCGCGGCTGGAATCCTGATTATGTGATGGAACCTGTGGCGGCGATCGCCACCGACACACAATTTGTCCGTGAGTCAGCCGAGCCTTTGGTTCACCTGGTCGCAAAGCCCGAATGGGCTCGCGTTTCGGGTCCGGGAATGACTGCGATGGGTTGGCCAGCAAAACCGGCTACCACCCCTTCCCCGGCCTCCACATCGCCCACCCCGCAACTACTTGGCCCAACCAAAACAAAACCCCGGCCAATGGCCGGGGAAATCTGTAACCGATAACGCGACTCACGTGTCACCCATGACTCGACTCATCACATTAGTGGGCGAAGGGGGACTTGAACCCCCACGTCCCGAAGGACACTGGCACCTGAAGCCAGCGCGTCTGCCATTCCGCCACTCGCCCGGGAAACAACCGAAGGACCATATCACTTTAATTGCCTCACTCCCCAATCGCCCCGGCGGGTCTCGCGCACGCAGCGTGCGGGCCCTTGGTGGCTCTGAGCTGGGTCGATGCGATTCTCAGAATTCCCAAGGTGCCACTGCCTCGCGGTGTCCCGATACCATGCGTAGGTGAGACGACACGCTGGCACCCCGTTTGCCTTGCGCCAGCGATATCGCACGGCACATGCGGGCGAGCGCTAGAACATGGGTAGCCAACGGGGGCTCGCGGCGCGCATCGAGCGCAGGCTAGAGGCGACGGTCGACAATGCGTTTGCCCGAATGTTCGGGGGATCGATCGTCCCGCAGGAGGTCGAGGCCCTCTTGCGCCGGGAGGCCGAGGACGGCGTCCGGATACTTCAGGGAAACCGCCTTTTGGTCCCCAACGAATACATCATTACCCTCGGTATGCACGACCTCGAGAAAGTGGGCACCGACCCGGATCTCACGTCGGACACTTTTGCTAGGTACTTGGCTGACTACATCTACGAACAGGGGTGGCAAACGTATGGTGAGGTGGTCGTCCGGTTCGAGCGGTCGTCGGAACTGCATACCGGCCAGTACCGCGCCCGTGGTGCTGTCAACCCCGACGCACAGCCCCGCCCGACGGTCATGGATCCCGTCTGGATGCCACAATCAAATCATGCGTTCGGCGCAGAACGAGGAGTAGCAATGACTGATAACTCGAGCTACCGCGGGGGTCCGGGGGCGGGGCGGCCCGGTGAGGAGTATTACGACGACCGGTACGGGCGTCCGCAGGATGATCCGCGCGGCGGCCCGGAACCACAGGGCGGCTACCCCGAACAGGGCGGCTACCCGCCCCAGCAGGGTTACCCGCCGCCGCGCCAACCCGAACAGGGCGGCTACCCCGAACAGGGCGGCTACCCCGAACAGGGCGGCTACCCGCCCAGCAGGGTTACCCGCCGCCGCGCCAACCCGAACAGGGCGGCTATCCCGAACAGGGCGGCTACCCCGAACAGGGCGGCTACCCCGAGCAGGGCGGCTACCCCGAGCAGGGCGGCTATCCACCGTCGTATGAGCAGCGTCCGCCCGCGCCCGCTGGCTACGGCGGGCAAGGCTATGACCAGGGCTACCGCCAGGGCGGCGGCTATGGTCCGCCCGGCGGCGGGCAGCCCGGCGGCGGGCAGCCCGGCGGCGGGCAGCCCGGCGGTGCCCCGCAAGGCTACGGGGGATACGGCGATTACGGCCGCGGACCGGCCCCTCAGCACGAGGGTGGATACGCCCCACCGGCCCCGCCGGAGCAACGACCCGCTTACCCGGAGCAAGGCGGTGGGTACGACCAGGGTTACCAGCAGGGCGGGGGATACGGCCGCCAGGACTACGCCCAGGGCGACTACACCCAGTACGCGGAGCCCGTCCCGGGCGGGTACGCCGCTCCGGGCGGCGGGTACGCCGAGACCGCCAACCGCGACTACGGCCAACCCGCCGACTACGGCCAACCCGCCGACTATGGCCAGCCGGCCGATTATGGCCAGCCCGCGGGCGGGTACGGCGGTTACGGCCCGGGCGGCTACGGGTCGGCCGGCACGACGGTCACCCTGCAGCTCGACGACGGCAGCGGCCGGACCTACCAGCTGCGCGACGGCTCCAACATTGTGGGCCGCGGACAAGACGCCCAATTCCGGTTGCCCGACACCGGTGTGTCACGCCGTCACCTGGAGATCCGCTGGAACGGGCAGGTCGCGCTTCTCACCGACCTCAACTCGACTAACGGCACCACCGTCAACAACGCCCCGGTCCAGGAGTGGCAGCTGGCCGATGGCGACGTGATCCGCTTGGGGCACTCGGAGATCATCGTCCGCATCCACTAAAACCACGGGCTCAACGCTGCCGTGCTTCGCCCCGTGTAGACCGCCGTCCACGTATCGTGACGTTGCCGATGTGCTCGGTGTTACGGGTGCCGGGGATGCGCCGCAGGACCGAAAGGACGCCAGATGCAGGGACTGGTACTGCAACTGACGCGTGCCGGGTTTTTGATGTTGCTTTGGGTATTCATCTGGTCCGTGCTCCGGATCTTGCGGACGGACATCTACGCGCCCACCGGGGCCGTCATGGTGCGCCGCGGCCTGACGTTGCGCAGCACGCTCCTGCCCTCACGCCAGCGCCGGCACGCCGCCCGCTACCTCGTGGTGACCGAAGGGTCGCTGGCGGGCGCGCGCATTACGCTCAGCGGGCAGCCGGTATTGATCGGGCGAGCTGACGACTCGACCGTGGTGCTGACCGACGACTACGCCTCGACGCGGCACGCCCGGCTGTCTCAGCGCGGTTCGGAATGGTATGTCGAGGATCTAGGATCGACCAACGGCACTTACCTCGACAGGGCGAAGGTGACGACTGCGGTACGAGTTCCCATCGGGACGCCGATCCGGATCGGCAAAACGGCAATCGAGTTGCGTCCGTGAGCCTGGTGTTGCGATACGCCGCACGCAGCGATCGCGGCCTGGTACGCGCCAACAACGAAGACTCCGTGTACGCCGGCGCGCGGCTGCTGGCCCTGGCCGACGGCATGGGCGGCCACGCGGCCGGCGAGGTGGCCTCGCAGCTGGTGATCGCCGCGCTGGCCCATCTCGATGACGACGAGCCCGGCGGCGACCTGCTCGCCAAGCTCGACGCCGCGGTCCGTGCCGGCAACGCGGCCATCGCCGCACAGGTCGAGGCGGAGCCCGAGCTGGAAGGGATGGGAACCACCCTTACCGCAATCTTGTTCGCCGGCGACCGGATTGGATTGGTGCACATCGGCGACTCGCGCGGCTATCTGCTGCGCGACGGAGAGCTGACACAGATCACCAAGGACGACACCTTCGTCCAGACCTTGGTCGACGAAGGGCGGATAACCCGTGAAGAGGCGCACAGCCACCCGCAGCGATCGTTGATCATGCGAGCGCTTACCGGCCACGAGGTCGAGCCCACCTTGACCATGCGCGAAGCGCGCGCAGGTGATCGTTATCTGCTTTGCTCCGACGGCCTCTCCGACCCGGTGAGCGACGAAACCATCCTCGAGGCGCTGCAGATCCCTGACGTCTCCGAGGCCGCCTACCGCCTGATCGAGTTGGCGCTGCGCGGCGGCGGCCCCGACAACGTTACGGTCGTGGTCGCCGACGTCGTCGACTACGACTACGGCCAAACACAACCTATTCTCGCCGGAGCGGTGTCGGGTGACGACGACCAAATGACTCTGCCCAACACCTCCGCCGGCCGCGCTTCGGCGATCAGGCCCCGCGAAGAGGTGGCCAAACGCGTTGCGCCACAAGAGGAACCGTCAAGCGGTCCGCGGTGGTCGCGGCGGCGGATGGCGATCGTCATCACACTGATGGTGTTGTTGGTGCTGGCGGGCATGGCCATCGGCCGGGCGATCATCCGCAGCAACTACTACGTCGCCGAACACAACGGCATGGTGTCGATCCTGCGCGGCGTTCAGGGATCACTGCTCGGCATGTCTCTGCACGAGCCGTATCTGGTGGGTTGCCTCGACGCCCGCAACGACCTGTCGGTCATCAGTTACAAGGACACCGGCGGTCACCTCAACTGCCACCTGATGCAACTGCAGGATCTGAAGCCCGCGGCCCGCGCTCAAGTTCAGGCCGGCCTTCCCACCGGGACCCTGGACAATGCGATCGGACAGCTACGCGAGCTGTCGAGCAACTCGCTGCTGCCGCCCTGCCCGCCACCGCGCGCGACCTCCCCACCCGGTTCGCCGGCCCCGGTCACCACCAGCGGAACGCCCGAGCCAAGCGTCAACACATCGCCGTCATCCACCAACCTTTCGCCGAGTCCTTCTTCGGGCCCTTCTTCGGTTCCCTCAACAACCGGAACCCCGCCCACCAGCAACCCGCCCCGCGGCGCCGGTCCCGCCGCCACTCCCACGACAACCCCGCCGTCGGCGCCCGCACTGGCGCCGCCTGAACCCCAGCCGGGCGTCGACTGCCGAGCGGTGGCATGACCACACAGCTCCAGCCGCCGGTGGCGGTCACGCCTCCGCTGCCCACTCGGCGCAACGCCGAACTGCTGCTCTTGTGCTTTGCCACGCTGATCACCGTCGCAGCGTTGGTTATCGTGGAGGCCAACCAGGAGCGCGGCCTGCGCTGGAAACTCGCCGGCTTCGGCCTGATCTTCCTGACCGTCTTCGCGAGCGCTCACCTGGCCATCAGGCGTTTCGCCCCCTACACCGACCCGCTGCTGCTGCCGGTGGTGGCCTTGCTCAACGGACTCGGTCTGGTGATGATCCACCGGCTCGACCTCGTCACCAACCAACTGAGCGGCCGCCATTACCCGAGCGCAACCCAGCAGATGCTTTGGACCATCCTCGGCGTTGCCGCGTTCGCGCTCGTGATCACGTTGTTAAAGGACCACCGGCAACTGGCGCGCTACGGCTATATCTGTGGGGTCACGGGCCTTATTTTTCTGGCGATCCCCGCGGTCCTGCCCGCATCCCTGTCCGAGCAGAACGGCGCCAAGATCTGGATTCGCTTCCCCGGCTTCTCGATTCAGCCCGCCGAGTTCTCCAAGATCCTGCTGCTGATCTTCTTCTCGGCGGTGCTGATCGCCAAGCGCCGACTGTTCACCAGCGCCGGCAAGCACTTCATGGGCATGACCCTGCCCCGCCCGCGAGACCTCGCGCCGCTGCTGGCGGCCTGGGCGATCTCGGTGGGGGTGATGGCCTTCGAGAAGGACCTCGGCACGTCGCTGCTGCTCTACGCGTCGTTTCTGGTGGTCGTTTATCTCGCCACTCAGCGCTTCAGCTGGGTGGTCATCGGTTTGGTGCTGTTCGCCTTCGGAAGCGTTGCGGCGTATTTCATGTTCCCGCACGTGCGCGTTCGCGTGCAAACGTGGTGGGACCCGTTCGCCGACCCCGACGGCAGCGGCTACCAGATCGTGCAGTCGCTCTTCAGCTTCGCCACCGGCGGCATCTTCGGCACCGGCCTCGGTAACGGCCAACCCGACACCGTGCCCGCGGCGTCGACCGACTTCATCATCGCTGCGTTCGGTGAGGAGCTGGGGCTGGTCGGGCTGGCCGGCATCCTGATGCTCTACACCATCGTCATCCTCCGGGGCTTGCGCACCGCGATCGCGACACGCGACAGCTTCGGCAAGCTGCTGGCCGCGGGTCTGGCGTCGACGCTTGCCATTCAGCTGTTCATCGTCGTCGGCGGCGTGACGCGGCTGATCCCGCTGACCGGTTTGACCACGCCGTGGATGTCCTACGGCGGCTCGTCCTTGCTGGCGAACTATGTACTGCTGGCCATCCTGGCGCGGATCTCGCACAGTGCCCGACAACCGTTGCGCAGCCGGGCACGCAACCGATCGTCGATCGCGGGGGCCAAAACCGAGGTGATCGAGCGGGTATGAACGCCTCCCTCCGCCGGATCTCGGTGACCGTGATGGCGTTGATCGTGCTCCTGCTGCTCAACGCCACGATGACGCAAGTGTTCGCCGCTGACAGCCTGCGAACCGATCCGCGCAACCAGCGGGTCCTGCTCGACGAGTATTCGCGACAGCGCGGCCAGATCGTCGCGGGCGGTCAACTGCTGGCCTACTCGGTGGCCACCGACAACCGCTTCCGTTTTCTGCGGGTCTACCCGAACCCGGCGGTGTACGCGCCGGTCACGGGCTTCTACTCGCTGCGCTACTCCAGCTCGGGCCTCGAGCGCGCGGAGGATCCGCTGCTCAACGGCTCCGACGAGCGGCTGTTCGGGCGCCGGCTGGCCGACTTCTTCACCGGCCGTGATCCGCGTGGCGGCAACGTCGACACCACGATCAACCCTCGGGTCCAGCAGGCCGGCTGGGACGCCATGCAGCAGGGGTGTGGCGGGCCGCCGTGTAAGGGAGCCGTCGTCGCCCTCGAGCCCGCTACCGGCAAGATCCTGGCGATGGTGTCGTCGCCTTCCTACGATCCGAACCTGCTGTCGTCGCACGATCCGGAAGTGCAGGCCCGAGCATGGCAGCGGCTTCGCGACGACCCGAACAACCCGATGACCAACCGCGCCATCGCGGAAACCTACCCGCCGGGTTCCACGTTCAAGGTGGTCACCACCGCGGCGGCGCTGCAGGCCGGGACCACCGATACCGAGCAGCTGACGGCCGCGGCCTCCATTCCGTTGCCCGGCAGCACCGCCACGTTGGAGAACTACGGCGGAACGACGTGCGGCAACGAGCCGACGGTGTCCCTCAAGCAGGCGTTCGCGCTGTCGTGCAACACCGCTTTCGTCCAGCTCGGCCTGCTCACCGGAGCCGACGCGCTGCGCAGCATGGCGCACTCGTTCGGCCTCGACAGCACCCCGAGCGTGATTCCACTGCAGGTCGCAGAATCAACCGTCGGGATCATCCCGGACGCCGCCGCGCTGGGCATGTCGAGCATCGGCCAGAAAGACGTCGCCCTGACGCCGCTGCAGAATGCCGAGATCGCGGCGACCATCGCCAACGGCGGCGTGACAATGCAGCCCTACCTGGTCGAAAGCCTCAAAGGGCCGGACCTGGCGAATATCGCCACTACCGCCCCCTACCAACAGCGGCGCGCGGTTTCGCCGCAGGTCGCCGCTAAGCTAACAGAGCTGATGGTCGGCGCCGAGAAGGTCGCACAGCAGAAAGGGGCCATTCCCGGCGTGCAGATCGCATCCAAGACTGGTACCGCAGAACACGGCACCGATCCGCGTAACACTCCGCCGCACGCGTGGTACATCGCCTTCGCGCCGGCAGACTCGCCCAAGGTCGCCGTCGCGGTGCTGGTGGAAGACGGGGGGGACCGGCTGTCCGCGACCGGTGGTGCACTCGCCGCGCCGATCGGACGGGCCGTGATCGAGGCAGCGCTACAGGGAGGACCATGAGCCCACGAGTTGGGGTGACGCTGTCTGGCCGGTACCGCCTGCAACGCCTGATCGCCACCGGCGGCATGGGCCAGGTGTGGGAGGCAGTGGACAACCGGCTGGGCCGGCGCGTCGCGGTCAAGGTGCTCAAACAGGAGTTCTCCCAGGACCCAGAATTCATCGAGCGGTTCCGGGCCGAGGCGCGCACCACGGCGATGCTCAATCACCCCGGCATTGCCCAGGTCCATGACTACGGCGAAAGCCAGCTGGACGGCGAGGGGCGCACCGCCTACCTGGTAATGGAGTTGGTGAACGGCGAGCCGCTGAACTCGGTGCTGAAGCGGACTGGACGGCTGTCGCTGCGGCATGCGCTGGACCTGCTGGAGCAGACCGGCCGGGCCCTGCAAGTTGCGCACTCCGCCGGCCTGGTGCACCGCGACGTCAAGCCGGGCAACATCTTGATCACTCCCACCGGCCTGGTGAAAATCACCGACTTCGGTATCGCCAAGGCCGTCGACGCCGCCCCGGTGACGCAAACCGGGATGGTGATGGGCACCGCCCAATACATCGCGCCCGAACAGGCCCTGGGTCACGAAGCCACCCCCGCCAGCGACGTCTACTCATTGGGAGTCGTTGGGTACGAAGTGGTTTCGGGGAGGAGGCCGTTCACCGGCGACGGCGCTTTGACGGTGGCAATGAAGCACATCAAGGAGCCCCCGCCGCCGCTGCCCGCCGAGTTGCCGCCCAACGTGCGCGAGCTCATCGAGATCACGCTGGTCAAGAACCCCGCGATGCGCTACCGCAGCGGTGGTCCCTTCGCGGACGCCGTCGCCGCGGTGCGCGCCGGGCGCCGGCCCCCGCGCCCCAGCCAGTCGCCGCCTCCCGGCCGGGCGTCACCGGCGGCGATTCCGTCCGGCACGCAGACGAGGCTGGCGTCCGCGTCCGCCGGCCGCGGCGCGGCGCCCCGCCGATCCCGGCCTTCAACGGGTGGCCATCGTCCGCCGCCGGCCCGGCGCACGTTCTCTTCGGGCCAGCGTGCCCTGCTGTGGGCGGCGGGAGTGCTGGGAGCGCTGGCGATCATCATCGCGGTGATCATCGTCATCAACTCGCGCGCAGACACCCGGCAACAGCAGACACCCGCCCCGACGGTCACCGACACCGGGGGTCCGCCGGCGACCAAGACGCCCAGCGGGGCCAGTCCACGCCTGCGGCTCGATTGGACGGATCGCGGGGCGATAGGTAATTCTGGACTTCAGAGCGGGTCGCCCCATATCGGCCCGATCGACGTTACGGGCCGCAACGCACCTAGCAGAGGCCCCACGAGAAGCCGGACAGTCCAACCGGGCCGGGTCGCACCGATGCCCGGCACGGCTGGTGCCCGGCACGAGACACCGCGATGACCACCCCTCAGCACCTGTCCGACCGCTACGAACTCGGCGAAATCCTCGGTTTCGGGGGCATGTCCGAGGTTCACCTCGCGCGCGACCTCCGTTTGCACCGGGATGTCGCGGTCAAGGTGCTGCGCGCCGATCTGGCCCGCGACCCCAGTTTCTACCTGCGCTTCCGGCGCGAGGCGCAAAACGCCGCGGCGCTGAATCATCCGTCCATCGTGGCGGTGTACGACACCGGCGAGGCCGAAACACCCGCGGGACCACTGCCCTACATCGTGATGGAGTACGTCGAAGGCGTCACCCTGCGCGACATCGTGCACACCGACGGCCCACTGCCGCCCCGGCGGGCAATCGAGATCATCGCCGACGCCTGCCAGGCGCTGAACTTCAGCCACCAGAACGGCATCATCCATCGGGACGTGAAGCCGGCCAACATCATGATCACCTCCACCAATGCGGTCAAGGTGATGGACTTCGGCATCGCCCGCGCGATCGCCGACAGCGGCAACAGCGTCACCCAAACCGCGGCCGTCATCGGCACCGCCCAGTACCTGTCGCCCGAGCAGGCCCGCGGCGATACCGTCGATGCCCGATCCGACGTCTATTCGCTGGGCTGCGTTCTCTACGAAATCCTCACCGGCGAACCGCCTTTCACCGGTGATTCGCCCGTCGCGGTTGCCTACCAGCACGTCCGTGAAGACCCGATCCCGCCGTCGAAGCGGCACGAGGGCATCTCCCCCGACCTCGACGCCGTCGTGCTCAAGGCGTTGGCCAAAAACCCGGAGAACCGCTACCAGACCGCGGCCGAGATGCGCGCCGACCTGGTTCGCGTGCATAACGGGGAGGCGCCCGAGGCGCCCAAAGTGTTCACCGACGCCGAGCGGACCTCCCTGTTGGCCTCCGGGGCCGGCAGCCACGGGGGCGCGCGCACGGACCCGCTACCGCGCCAGGTCCTCGACACTGACGACCGTTACCAAACTGGTGGTTCGGTCAGTCGCTGGATCGGCGTGGTCGCCGTGCTGGCCGTCCTGACGATCGTCGTCGTCATCGGCTTCAACACGTTCGGCGGCACGGCCCGCGACGTTCAGGTGCCCGACATGCGGGGCCAGGTGTCCGCCGACGCCATCGCCGCGCTGCAGAACCGGGGCTTCAAGACGCGCACGCTGCAAAAGCCCGACTCCACGATCCCGCCCGACCACGTCATCAGCACCGACCCCGCCGCCAACTCGTCGGTGAGCGCGGGCGACGAGATCACCATCAACGTCTCCACCGGGCCCGAGCAGCGCGAGGTGCCTGACGTGTCCTCGCTCAGCTACAGCGACGCGGTCACCAAGCTCAAGGCCGCGGGGTTCAGCAAGTTCAAGCAGGCGAACTCCCCATCAGCCCCGGAGTTGCTGGGCAAGGTGATCGGGACCAACCCGCCGGCCAACCAGACGTCGGCCATCACCAACGTGATCACCGTTATCGTCGGCTCCGGACCCGAGACGAAACAGGTCCCAGACGTCGCGGGGCAGACGGTCGACGTCGCGCAGAAGAACCTCAACGTCTACGGCTTCAGCAAGTTCAGCGAGGTATCGGTGGACAGTCCCCGCCCGGCCGGTGAAGTCATCGGCACGAATCCGGCCGTGGGGCAGACCGTTCCGGTGGACTCGGTCGTCGAGATCCAGGTCTCGAAGGGCAACCAGTTCGTGATGCCCGACGTCACCGGGATGTTCTGGACGGACGCCGAACCACGGCTGCGGGCACTGGGCTGGACCGGGGTGCTGGACAAGGGCCCCGACGTCGACGCCGGCGGTTCCCAGCGCAACAAGGTGGTGTATCAGAACCCGCCGGCAGGGGGCGGTTGCAACAAGGACGGAATCATCACGCTGAAGTTCGGTCAGTAGTCGCCGGATCGGCCGGGAAATGCGGCCGCACCGCGGCCCGCACCTCGTTCTCGAGCCGGCGGATCAAGGTGTCGTCGCGGACCCACCCGCAGTAGGCCAGCCAGTTCGCCAGCATGCGATGCCCGCCCTCGGTCAGGATCGACTCCGGGTGGAACTGGACCCCGTGAATCGGCAACTCGGTGTGACGCACCGCCATGATCACCCCGCTGCGGGTGCGGGCCGTGACCTCCAGCGCCGCCGGCAAAGACTCGGGCAGGATCGTCAGCGAGTGGTAGCGGGTGGCCGTGAACGGGTCCGGAAGCCCTTGCAGCACACCAACATTGGTGTGGAACACACTGCTGGTCTTGCCGTGCAGCAACTCGGGCGCACGGTCCACGGTGGCGCCGAACGCGACGCCGATGGCCTGGTGGCCCAGGCAGACCCCGAGCAGCGGGGTGCGCTGCTCGGCACACGCGTGAACCAGGCTGATCGACGCACCCGCGCGTTCGGGCGTGCCCGGCCCGGGGCTGAGCAGAACACCGTCGAACTCAGCGGCGAGTGCGCGGGCATCCGAGAGTCGTGGATCGTCATTGCGCCAGACATCGACCTCGGCACCGAGCTGGCCGAGGTACTGCACCAGGTTGAACACGAAGCTGTCGTAGTTGTCGACAACCAGGATCCGCATCGTGCCAGGGTACCGTCCGCGCCGATGCCGCGATCGTGCTCAGTACGCCACGGGGCCGGCGGACTGCGCGTAGTGCATCCGAACCGGTTCGGGATGGCCGACGATCTGCACGTCGGATTTGACCTCTTCGGCGTAGCCGAGCCCGAATCGGACCACGTACTGCTTGTAGAGGATCACCAGGGGAGCGGCGGCCAGGGCGGTCTGCATGGCTGCGGCGTTGCCGATCGCGGTGATCCGGTAGGGCGGGCTATAAGTGCGCCCGTTGAGTAGCAGCGTGTTCCCGACGCACCGAGGCACCGACGTCGCGATGATGCGCTGGTCCTGCATCTGGATCGCCTCGGCGCCGCCGCTCCACAAGGCGTTGAGGACCGCCCCGATGTCCTGCTGGTGCACCACCAAGTCGTCGGGGGAAGCGTCGCGAGGGAAGCGGCCGTCGGCGTCGCGCTGCGCGTCCTGAAGGGTCACCACCAGGCCCGGGCCGTGCACCGGATCCATCTCGGCCTGATCGGCCAGCTCGGCGGCGCGCCGGAGCATTGCGGCCAGGGCGGTACTCGAAGAGCGGCCGTGCATCGAGTCGATCTTGCCGGCCAGTTCGTCGCGTCGGGCGCTCAGACGATCGACCGACTCCTGCGCTTCACGGACCAGCTCGACCAACCGGGGGGCGTCGCTGCGGCGGATCTCGGCGCCACCCGACACCCCGTGCGTGGCGGCGAGTAGCAACCCGGCCAGGAGGCACACCAGAGGGACGCCGAGCCGCCACAGTGAGCGGCGCGCGCCGGGCTTGTCACTCATCGGCTCTCCGTTTCCTGGTCACCGCGCCAGGTGGGTTAATCTCGTAGCCAGACTATTGCGTAGTAGCTGCAGTCGTTATCGTTGCACCCCGTCCCGCTGAGCGTCGTTACTGAGGCAATTCGAGGTACCAAATGCCCAAGTCCAAAGTCCGCAAGAAGAACGATTTCGCCGTCGGCGCGGTGAGCCGCACGCCGGTGAAGGTGAAGGTCGGGCCGTCGAGTGTGTGGTTCGTTGCGCTCTTTGTCGGTCTGATGCTGATCGGCCTCGTCTGGCTGATGGTGTTTCAGTTGGCGGCGGTGGGCAGTCAGGCTCCGACGGCTCTCAACTGGATGGCTCAACTCGGCCCATGGAACTACGCCATCGCGTTCGCTTTCATGATCACCGGCTTGTTGCTCACGATGCGCTGGCACTGATCGCGGCCCGAAAGGTATTGAATTCATTTTGCCGCGGATCTTTTACTGGGCCAGCAACATTGCCACGACGCAATCACACGCGTGTAGTTTATCCCCACTGTTGATAGCGCTTGTGGATAAGCGCATTGACCGTGTTCGGAGGGGGTAGACAGGCAGTGCAGCAAACTCAATGGGCGCCACCGACGGCTGGAATCGCAGGTCTCGGGGCTGTCGGCGTCATGATGGCTATCGCCAGTGTGACCGTTGTCACAGACCCGCCGGGCCGGATTATGGCGGGGATTGCCGCGGTGGGCCTGGTCGTGTTTGCGGGCCTGACGTGGCGCGCACGCCCGAAGCTGGCAATTACCCGCGACGGCCTGGCGCTGCGCGGCTGGTTCCGGACGCAGGTATTGCGGCACCCCGACATCAAGATCATCCGGATCACCGAGTTCCGGCGGTACGGACGCACGGTCCGATTGCTCGAGGTGGAAACGGTGAACGGGGGACTGGTGCTGCTCTCCCGCTGGGACCTCGGAACGGACCCGTTGAAGGTGCTCGACGCGCTCACCGCCGCCGGCTACGCGGGCCGCAAGCGGCGCTGAGCCCGGATGGCTCGGGGCCGCTTTAGGAGATCGTGATCGACTCGATGACGACCGGCTCGGTTGGGCGGTCGTTGCCGTCGGTGGGCGCTGTGGAGATCGCTTCCACCACCTTCTGCGACTCCGCGTCGGTCACTTCGCCGAAGATCGTGTGGCGCCGGTTCAGATGCGGGGTCTTACCCACCGTGATAAAGAATTGTGAGCCGTTGGTGCCCGGACCCGCGTTCGCCATCGCCAGCAGGTAGGGCTTGTCGAACTGCAACTCGGGGTGAAACTCGTCGGCGAACTTGTAGCCCGGACCACCGCGACCCGTACCGGTCGGGTCGCCGCCCTGGATCATGAAGCCCTGGATCACCCGGTGGAACACCGCGCCATCGTAGAAGGGGCCGGACGAGCTGCCCGAGGCGTTTTGGGTCGAGTACTCCTTCGTACCTTGCGCCAGGCCAACGAAGTTGGCGACGGTCTTGGGCGCATGGTTCCCGAACAGGGCAACCTTGATGTCGCCGCGGTTGGTGTGCAGGGTGGCTGTGGCGGTCTGATGCGGGCTGTTGGTCACGACAGGCAAGTCTGCCATTGCCCGCAGACCCGCCCGCACCGGGTGCCGCCCGCGCCCGGCCGATTGCCGAAACACGGTGTGGCGCAATCGGCCCCTAGAAGCCTCACATGATGGCAGGCTGATGAGGCACCGGACGGGCCGGCGCAGAAAGGCGGCAGATGAGCGCGAAGACGGAATCCCGGCTGACGCCGCGGCAGCGACTTGCCCGAGGCCTGACCTACTCGGCGGTGGGACCGGTGGAGGTCACGCGAGGTGCTGTGGGGCTCGGTGTCCAGTCCGCGCAGTCAACGGCCTCGGAACTCCGCCGTCGCTACCAAGAAGGCCGGGCGGCCCGCGCGGCCGCCCGGGAAGCGCTCGGCCTGGGGGTACCTCCCGCGTGCGGGGGAGAGTTGGCCGCCGCGCAGGAGGTGGTCGCGGGCCTGCCCCAGGCGTTGCAGGACGCGCATCGGTCCCGGCGGCGCAGCAAGCGCCCCTGGTTGATTGCGGGGGCGGCCGTGACGGTCCTGGCCGGTGGCGCCGTCGCGTTCAGCATCGTCCGGCGGTCAATGCGCTCGGAGCGCGAGGAGCAGTCGCCACGGCCACCGAGCGTCGACGTACAACCTCGCCCATAAGGGACTCATCGCGCGGCCAGCCGCAAGCTCTTCCGCCGTCGCACCAGGATGCTCGGTAACCATTCGCCGACGTCGACCGCTTCGATCCAAGTGGTGCGGTCCAGCACCGTGCGTAGGACGATTCGGGCTTCCAGTCTTGCCAGTGCGGCTCCCACGCAGAAGTGCACGCCCTTGCCGAAGGAGATGTGGCCCTTTCCCGAGCCGCGGTTCAGGCGAAATTCGTTCGGCGCCTCGAAGTGCGCCGGATCGCGGTTAGCGGCTCCCCACATCAGCAGCAGGTGCGAATCGGCCGGCACCGCGACGCCGGCCAGCGTCGTGTCGCGCCACACGTGCCGGTAATGGCCACGGAACGGCGGCTCGAAACGCAACGCCTCTTCGATGAAAACGCCTAGCAATTCGGGGTTTTCACGCAGCTGCCGTTGAATGTCGGGTCGCTCAGTGAGAATCCACGCCGCGCTGCCCAGAAGCGATGCGGTCGATTCGCCACCGGCGCCGAAGAGCGTGAGCATGATTTCCAGCGCTGGGAACTGCTCCAGCTCACCCGACGCATAGCGTGCGGCCAGATCGGCGATCAGGCCGTGTTCGGCGTCAGTGCTTGCCTTTTCGAAATGTTCCAAGACGTAACCGGACAGTTCAAGCGCCGCCGCGCCGGCCGCTTCGAGCTGGTCGGTTGTGACGATCCCGTCAAGAAGGGTGGTGGTGGCGTAGCCGAGCCGAATGAGATCGTCCACGTCGGCGTCGGGCAGTCCCAGTAGCCTGGCGACCACCATCATGGGCAGCCGGTTGGCGATAGCGCTCATCCATTCGATCTGACCGTCGTGCAGGTTCTCCTTCCACAACCGGTCCGCGGCCCGGGCGGCGAACTCTTCGATGAACCGCACGCGCTTGGCCGACAGATGCGGCAGCAGGATTTTGCGGTGCATCGCGTGCACCGGATCGTCCGCGGTGGCCAACGCGTGGGCGGAACCTCCCGGCGGCCCCATGTCGAACGGTGTGACCGTGCCGTCGTCGCGGAACACCATGGTCGCGGTGAGGTTCGACGAAAAATCGTCGACCCGGCCGACCGCTTCCTGCACCGCGTCCCAGCCGCAGACCGCGTAAAAGGCGGAATCACCGATGCGGTGCACCGGCGCCTCGGCGCGCATGCGGTCATACAGCGGGTACGGATCCTGCAGCGCCTCGACACCGAAGAACTGAATCGGATCGTCCAAAACCGGCATGAATTCAGGCTCAACGCGCCGACCTACGGCGTCAATGGGACGCGACAAAGTTGAGGGCCGGCTGCGGCGCGGGCCGCCCGGGGCCGACGTTGCCCGAACGACGCCAGCAGCGCATTCGCCTGATAAAAACTCGCCCAAATTTCTCAACTTGAGAGAAGTGTTTCGATGCGCCGCCGCGTGGGGGAGCATGGGGGCATGCCGCGCGACGACTGGTTGGTGGGACGCGACCGCCGCAGTGAAGCCGCCGAACGGATCTACGCCGCGGCTGCCGATCTCATTTCCCGCCGGGGGTACGAGGCGTTGACGATCGAAGCCTTGGCGGCCGCGGTTCACTGCTCACCCGCGACGATCTACCGCCATGCCGGCGGCAAGGCAGCCATCCGCGACGCCGTCGTCGCTATCCAAGCGGCTCGCATCGTCGACACCGCACGCGAAGCCATCAAAGACCTCGAGGACCCGGATCGGGTGGTGACCGCGACCATCGTCGCTCTGCAACAACTGCGATCCGATCCGCTCTCTCAACTCATGCGGTCGATGCACGCGACCCCTGCCAGCGAATGGATCGCCAGCTCACCCACCGTTACCGGCTTGGCCGCCGAAATGCTGGGCCGTGACAACGCTGACCCCCTCGCCGTGCAGTGGCTCATCCGCGTCTTCCTGGCGCTGTGGTGCTGGCCCTTCAAGGATTCCGCTACCGAACGCGCCGCGGTGCAACGCTTCCTCGGTGTGTCAAATGCCCTCACCTCGCTGGCTGGCCGGACTTACCATCCCGACGATGGTTGGCGCTGCCCTGGTAAGTAGCGCTGCGATTGCGACTGCCAATCCGACTGATGACGCATACTTCGCTCAACTGCGCGCCCTCGGCCTCACTTGGCCGGCGAACAGCGACGAGGCAATGATCGGGGTGGCGCACCTCATCTGCTACGACCTCGGGTGGGGTTGGCAGCCACAACAGATTGCCGATGACATCCACGCCAACTTGGACTCGAAGGGCGTTTCGTTGTTAGACGTCGGGTCCATGGTGAACCTCGCACACTCGACCTGTTACCCCCGGCTTTCGGTGCTGGGCCCCCAACTGCTGAGCGGTCCAGGCTAGCCAGGGCTTAATCCGCCAGGTCCGCTCCCGCGCACTCCAAATATGCCCGCCAACCCGTTCGACCGAATTGTCGTACTTAAGCAGCGCTTTTCCTTGTGGAGCCTAGGGGAATCGAACCCCTGACACCCGCCTTGCAAAGGCGGTGCTCTACCAACTGAGCTAAGGCCCCTCATCGTGACTGGGTGGTTGACCGGGGGAGTCGTCCACCGCCACGTGCCAGACCTCGACTCTGCGTCTTGACTGCGCCACCGCCGCCGCTACAGCGATCACCAACAGTGGCAATGCCACTCTCACGCAACGTCTGGACGGGCACATGGTTGTGGGCCTAGGAGGACTCGAACCTCCGACCTCTTCGTTATCAGCGAAGCGCTCTAACCGCCTGAGCTATAGGCCCGCACACGCGAACGGACGAGCGACGAGATTACCGCAATCGGCGCCCCACCCCCAAAACCGCTGAATCCGCCTAGCGATCCTGAGTCATTAATTCGTGCGCTGTGGGCGCTTAGGCTTAGGCTCGCCGAACGTGGGCGATATGGACGAAAAGCGATCGCAAAGTGTGCATATCCCCCACACTCGACGCACCCGTGATGGCATCGAACGGCACACCCGGCTGATGTCGAACTTATGACTCGGGACGCTAGTCCTGATGGTGCCGACCCGCTTCGCCCGGCTCCGCCGCGCTCGCGATCGCCACTAGTCGCGGTCGGCGAGCGTGACCTCGATACCGCCGATGAGGTCGGTGGTCAGGTTGTAGACGAACGCAGCGATGGTCGCCATGGCGGTCAGCAACACGATATTGACCAAGCCGATCAGAACGGCGCCACCGAAAATGGTGCCACTCGAGACCAGTTCGCCGCTGTTGCCGCTGGTATTGTTCAGCAGATCGCCGACGTTGCTGTTCAACTTGGCCCACACACCCATGCCGCCCAGCACCAGGTACATGAAGGCCACCGCGATCATCCAGACGAAGAACAAGGCCACCGAGAGCAACAGCGACACCTTCAACGTGCTCCACGGATCGATCCGGCGGATCTGCATGCTGGCCCGAACCGGTCCCCGGCCTCGCCGCGCCGCCAACTGGACGCGGTTCTCCCGGCTCTCGCGGGCCTCAGCGATCGCCGAACGGACCGACCCCGAAGTACCAGACGTCTCGCTCCGGTCGGGAGGGGTCGTGCGCTGCGCGGCTCGTGGAATCGGGCCGGACAGGTCGGGCAACTCGCTGGCGTAGGCCTCGGCGGGCGGGGCCTCTGCGCGCGCCGGCGCAGCCTCGAAGTCCTGCTGCGGGTTCTTCGCGCGCGCCGGCGCGCCTGACCCCGGTTCAGCGGTGCCGGAGATGAAGCGGTTCAACCGGGCATCGGCGCCGGCGGGCGGCCCCGTCGGGCGCGCCTCGGTGTGCGGATCACCCTGGCGGTGCGCTGTCTGGGAGCCGCGCGTGGCACCGCGCTGCCGCGGCGGCGACGCACCGCCATCCTGAGTTCGGCCAGCCTGTGCGGGCGTCGCGCGGCGTGCACCGGCACGATCGGCCGAACCATCCCCATTGAGGCTGTCGCCCGTGTTGGGGGCGCCCGGCTCGTTCGGTGAGGTCACCCCGACTCCTTAAATCTCCGACCAGCCGCCCAAGCGGTGGCAGTCGCACATGCGCATTATGTCTGGTCGCGCTGAGTCTAGTTGCCGCGGTGCTGCGATGGGCCGCCGCTTACCCCGATCGTTACCGCCTAGCTGTCCGGCTCCGCGACGCCGTCGTCTTCCTCGATGTCGTCTTCGGTACTTTCCTCGGCGTTGCGCGCAATCGCCAACAGGGTGTCGCCCTCGCCCAGGTTCATCAACCGGACGCCTTTGGTCTGCCGGCCCGCCTTGCGCACCTGGCGCGCGGCCGTGCGGATGACGCCCCCTCCGGAGGTGATCGCGTACAGCTCGCTGTCGTCGTCGACGATCAACGCGCCGACCAGCCTGCCGCGCCGACGGTCATACATGACGGTCAAGACCCCCTTGCCGCCGCGGCCCTGCACCGGGTACTCCTCGATCGCGGTGCGCTTGGCGTAGCCGCCGGCCGTCGCGACGAGCAGGTAGGTCCCCTCGCGGACGACGTTCAGCGACAGCAGCCGGTCGTCGGCGTTGAACCGCATGCCCTGCACGCCCGAGGTGGCCCGGCCCATCGGACGCAGCGCCTCGTCGGTCGCCGAGAACCGGATCGACTGCCCATTGGCCGACACCAGGAGCAGGTCTTCGTCGGCCGAGCAGAGCTCGGCCCCGACCAGCTCGTCGTTGTCGCGCAGGTTGATGGCCACGATTCCGCCCGAGCGGTTGGAGTCGAAGTCGGTCAGTCGGGACTTCTTGACCAGCCCATTCTTGGTGGCCAACACCAGGTACGGCGCGTCTTCATACCCACGAATCTGAATGACTTGAGCGATGCGCTCTTCGGGCTGGAACGCAAGCAGGTTGGCGACGTGCTGACCGCGCGCCGTCCGAGAGGCCTCCGGCAGCTCGTAGGCCTTGGCTCGGTACACCCGCCCCTGCGTGGTGAAGAATAGGATCCAGTCGTGCGTCGAGCACACGAAGAAGTGCGCGACGATGTCGTCCTGCTTCAGGCCGGCCCCCTGCACTCCCTTGCCGCCGCGCTTCTGGCTGCGGTAGAGGTCGGTCTTGGTGCGTTTGGCGTAGCCGGTTTCGGTGATGGTGACGACGACGTCCTCGCGGGCGATCAGGTCCTCGTCGTTGACCTCGCCGTCGGCCGCGATGATCCGGGTGCGACGGTCGTCGCCGTGCTTGTCGACGATTTCGCCGAGCTCGTCGCGGACGATGCCGCGCTGCCGCTCGGGTTTGGCCAGGATGTCTTCCAGGTCGGCGATCTCGGCCTCGATCTTGGCCAGATCGTCGACGATGCGCTGGCGCTCAAGGGCCGCCAGGCGGCGCAGCTGCATGTCCAGGATGGCCTGGGCCTGGATGTCGTCGATGTCGAGCAGCTCGATCAGCCCCGCCCGCGCGATGTCGACGGTCTCCGACGCCCGGATGAGGGCGATGACCTCGTCCAGCGCGTCGAGCGCTTTGACCAAGCCGCGCAAGATGTGCGCGCGTTCGTTGGCCTTGCGCAGCCTATAGGTGGTGCGCCGCACGATGACGTCGAGTTGATGCTCGACGTAGTGGCGGATCATCTGGTCGAGCCGCAGTGTGCGCGGCACGCCGTCAACGATCGACAGCATGTTTGCGCCGAAACTGGTCTGCAGCTGGGTGTGCTTGTAGAGATTGTTCAGCACGACCTTCGCGACCGCGTCGCGCTTGAGTTCGACCACGATGCGGATACCGACGCGGTCGCTGCCCTGGTCTTCGACGTTCGCGATTCCGGTGAGCCGGCCGTCGCGGACCTGCTCGGCGATCGAGGTGATGAAGTTGTCGTGGTTGACCTGATACGGCAACTCGGTAATGACCAAAGACGTTCGGCCCCTGGCCTCTTCGACTTCCACGACACCGCGCATGCGGACGGAGCCGCGGCCGGTTTTGTACGCGTCGGCGATGCCCTGGCTGCCCACGATCAATCCGGCGGTCGGGAAGTCAGGGCCTTTGACCCGCTCCATCACGGCGGCCAGCGTGGCCTCTTCGTCGGCCTCGTAATTCTCCAACGCCCAGAACACCGCGTCGGCCAGCTCGCGCAGGTTGTGCGGCGGGATGTTGGTCGCCATGCCGACGGCGATGCCGCCCGAACCGTTGGCGAGCAGGTTGGGGAACCGGCTGGGCAATACGGTCGGCTCCTGTACCCGGCCGTCATAGTTCGGGATGAAATCGACTGTCTCCTCGTCGATTTCACGGAGCATCTCCATGGCGAGTGGCGTCAGCCGCGCCTCGGTGTTGTGGCTGACAAACCCGTTGGTCACGAACGCGTGGTCCTCGGTGTCCACGCGCAGGCTGTACACCGGCTGAACGCCGGCTTCGGTCACGGCGGCCACTGTGGCGTAATAGAAGCGGCCGTCGGTCAGTTCGGACGCGATCGCCGACGCGTCCGCATCATTCCCGTAGATGTAAAGAAATTCGGCAAGTCCGGGTACCTCGTCGACCGTGGGGGCTATGCACGCCGTTGTCGGCGTGTTGCGTGCATAAGCCACACACTCAGCGCTCATGACGGCGCGGTCGCCCGGTTGGATCTCCTCGATCAGCTTCCACAGCAGGGTCGGCACGCCGCCGACGTCGACCAGGCATAGCAGTGGGTGGTTCGCCGTGCCTGTTATTTCGTGCCCGTCCACCGTACGCACACCGAAAGTTGGGTGTTCACCCGAATGGAACAAGCGATCTGCCGAGACCGGCGCGCCGTGCCGGTCAAGCACCTTCAGATCAATAGCGTTGTCGCTGTTCGGCCTAGCGCCCGGCGCTATATCGGCGATGCGGATCGAACGACCCTCGGGCAGCGCTACCAACGTGTCTCCGCTGACGCAGTAGCGCATCGCGGCCGGCGGGTCGTTGCCCGGCGAGCCAAAGTTGCCCTGCCCGTCGACCAACGGGTAGCGCAGCGACCACGGCTGCGCCATGCGCACCAGGGTGTCGTAGATCGATGCGTCGCCGTGCGGATGGTAGTTACCCATCGTCTCGGCGACCGAACGCGCCGACTTGGCGTGGCTGCGGTCCGGGCGGAAGCCGGAGTCATACATCGCGTACAGCACCCGGCGGTGCACCGGCTTGAGGCCGTCACGCACCTCGGGCAGCGCGCGGCCCACGATCACGCTCATCGCGTAGTCGATGTAGCTGCGCTGCATCTCCTGCTGGATGTCTACCAGCTCGATCCGGTCGCCGGCTTCGTCACCCGGTGGCAACGTGGTGTCAGTCATGAATTCCTCTTTTAGAGTCGAACGCCGGGCGGGTTAGACATCCAGGAAGCGAACGTCTTTGGCGTTTCGGGTGATGAAGCTGCGGCGCGCGTCGACGTCCTCGCCCATCAGAATGGAGAACAACTCGTCGGCGGCCGCCGCGTCGTCCAGAGTGACTTGACGCAAGACCCGCACCGACGGATCCATGGTGGTTTCCCACAACTCCTTGGCGTCCATCTCACCTAAACCCTTGTAACGCTGAATACCGTCTTCTTTGTTGATCTTCCTGCCGGCCTTGAGTCCCGCCTCCATCAGGCCGTCGCGCTCACGATCGGAGTAGGCGAATTCGGGATCACTGCGCTGCCACTTCAACTTGTACAGCGGCGGCTGCGCCAGAAACACGTGCCCGTTTTCGATCAGCGGTCTCATGAACCGGAACAACAGCGTCAGCAGCAGCGTGGAGATGTGCTGGCCGTCGACGTCGGCGTCGGCCATCAACACGATCTTGTGGTAGCGCAGCTTGCTGATGTCGAACTCGTCGTGAATCCCGGTGCCCAGCGCGGTGATGATGGCCTGGACTTCGGTGTTTTTCAGCACACGGTCGATGCGTGCCTTCTCGACGTTGATGATCTTGCCGCGCAGGGGAAGGATCGCCTGGAACATGGAGTCGCGGCCGCTCTTCGCCGAGCCGCCGGCCGAGTCGCCTTCCACCACATACAGTTCCGACTGCCGTGGGTCGGTGGAGCGGCAATCGGCAAGCTTGCCCGGTAGCCCGCCGAGATCGGTGGCACTCTTGCGGCGCACCAGCTCTCGCGCCTTGCGCGCCGCAATCCGCGCCTGCGCCGACGAAACAGCCTTGTTCACAACCACTTTCGCGTCCGCCGGGTTGGCTTCGAACCAGTGCGTGAGCTGCTCGTTGCAGGCCTTCTGGACAAACGACTTCACCTCGGTGTTGCCGAGCTTGGTCTTGGTCTGTCCCTCGAACTGCGGTTCGCTCACCTTCACGGAGATGACCGCCGCCAGGCCCTCCCGGATGTCGTCGCCGGTGAGGTTGGGGTCCTTGTCCTTCAGGAGCTTCTTGTCTTTGGCGTACTTGTTCACGACCGACGTCAGCGCGCTGCGGAAGCCCTCCTCGTGGGTGCCGCCCTCGTGGGTGTTGATGGTGTTGGCGAACGTGTGCACCGACTCCGAATAGCCGGCGTTCCACTGCATCGCGATTTCGACTTCGTGACCTTCGCCTTTCCCGCTGAAGTCCACGATGCTGCTGTGGATCGGGCTCTTGGTGCGGTTGATGTGCTTGACGAAGTCGACCAGGCCGCCGGGGTAGTGGAAGGTACGGGTTTTGACCTTGTGCGGCTTGGCGGATTCGGCTGCTTGTTCCTGCGCCGACTTGGGCGCTTCGGCGACATCGCTGACCACCTCGTCGACGACTTCTTCCTGCGACACCCGCTGGTCGGTCAGATGGATGGTCAACCCCTTGTTCAGGAAGGCCATCTCCTGCAGCCGGCGGGCTACGGTTTCGAAGTCGTACTCGGTGGTTTCGAAGATGTTGGGGTCCGCCCAGAACCGGACCGTCGTCCCCGTCTTCTTCGTCGCCGCACCCTGTTTGAGGTTCTGGGGCACGGAGTGGTCGTAGCTCTGCGACCATTCGTGGCCGTCTCGTTTGATCTCCACCTCGAGCCGCGAGGACAGGGCGTTGACCACCGACACACCGACGCCGTGTAGGCCGCCGGAGACCGCATACGAGTCGGAGTCGAACTTTCCGCCGGCATGCAGCTGGGTCATCACCACGTCGA
Organism: uncultured Actinomycetota bacterium; assembly: GCA_963785625.1. Taxonomy (GTDB): domain Bacteria; phylum Actinomycetota; class Actinomycetes; order Mycobacteriales; family Mycobacteriaceae; genus Mycobacterium. Next base: position 520,361 of record CAWAWC010000010.1, read on the forward strand.
CGGTCGGAATCCCGGACGCGTGCATGGCGACCGGGATGCCACGGCCGTCGTCGGTGACCTCGACGCCGCCGTCCTCCAGCAGCACGACGCCGACGGTGCTGGCGTAACCGGCCATCGCCTCGTCCACTGCGTTGTCGACCACCTCCCAGACGAGGTGGTGCAGACCGCGCTCACCGGTGGAGCCGATGTACATGCCGGGACGTTTGCGGACGGCTTCCAGACCTTCGAGAATGGTGATCTGTGCGGCGTCGTATTCGCCTTGGGCCTTCTTCTTCTGGGCAGCCACGGTCGGAATGCTCTCCTCGGGATTTCGTGCGAGCGGTCCGGTCACCGCAGCGGTCGCACCTGATCAGTCTACCGTGATCGAGGCTCGGCACCGATTTTCTAGGCGTGTTTCCACCTAGCTAACTGCGCCGTGCGCAGGATTTCTTAATTCCGGGCGGGTCCTGACGTTAGTCGCGCCGGTTCGTTCCGTCCTGGCGGCTTTCAGCCGTCTGTTGATGGAGGTCCGTGTGGGGATGATTCGGCCGGTCGCCGGTGTCACCCGTAGGTGTCGCGGGGTCCCTTGCCGGCGATGTGGCGTGGGCCCTTGCGCCACGATGGCGCGGTCGGGCCGGTGATCTTCAGCGAAGTCACCACGCCGTTGCCAACCGCCGCGGCGATCTTGGCCAACAGTTGCGACTGGATCATCCGCAGCTGCGTGGCCCAGGCCGTCGACTCAGCTGTCACACTGAGCACCCCGTCGCTCAGCGCCGTCGGCGTGGCGTGATCGGCGATCTGGTGCCCCACCACCGAAGGCCACTGTCCCAATACCGTGCCCTCGGCCACCCGCCCGGACCAGCCGCGCTTCTTGGCCAGGTTTCGCGTCAACATGCCCAGCGGTTGCGGATCCCGAACGTCGGGCCCCGGACCCGACCAACTCCTCCGCCGTCCCGCGACGCGGCGCGGAGTGCGTGACATCGCCCGGCCGCGGCCCGCGTCCTTCCCTTGTGCGCGCGCCGCCGCGCGCGCTTCCTCGAGGGTGCGCCGCACCAGGTCGATACCGCTCAACCCACTTGGTGGTTCAAGGCCCTCGAGGTCGTCCTCGCCGTCGCTCTCGGTCACGATTGCACCACCGAGACGCGCCCGGAGTCCTCGTCACGGATGTCGATGTACACCCGCTTGGCCGCCCATCCCCGCGGAATGTCGTCTTCGACCGCCGCCGTCACCAGGACCTGCTCCGCGGATTCGGCCACCGTGGCCAGGGCGCGCCGCCGTGCGGCGTCGAGTTCGGCGAACACGTCATCGAGCAGCAGCACCGGTTCGCTGCCCTCATCGCGAAGCAACTCGTACGCCGCCAACCGCAGCGCCACCGCAAACGACCACGATTCACCATGGCTGGCAAAACCTTTGGCGGGTTGATCCCCAAGCCGCAACTCCAGGTCGTCACGGTGCGGACCGACCAGACACATTCCACGTTCCAATTCCGCATCACGGCGTGCCGACAACCCGGCGAGCAGGGCCGCCTCCAGATAGTCGCGGTCACCCCCACCGATGTCGCCCTCGGGTCCGAGGTTCGCTCGGTAGACGATCGATGCCGAACGCGAACCCGGTGCCAACAACTGATACGCCTTTTCGACCTCCGGCGTCAGCTGGTTCACCAGATCGAGACGGGCGGCCATCAGATCGGCGCCATGCTCAGCCAGCCGGCTGTCCCAGACGTCCAGGGTGTCCAGGGCGCTCGGATCGGCGCGGTGTCGCGCGGCGGAGACGGACTTCAGCAGCGCCGTGCGCTGACGCAAAACCTTGTCGTAGTCGGCACGCACCGCGGCGATCGCCGGGCGCCGCACCGTCGCCAGGTCGTCGAGGTACCGGCGTCGATCCGACGGATCCCCACGCACTAGGGCCAAATCCTCCGGGGCGAACAGCACAGCACGCAACACCCCGACCACCTCGCGGGTGCTCCGCACCGGGGAACGATTCAGCCGCGCCTTGTTGGCCCGCCCGGTTGCGATCTCCAGGTCGATCGCACATTCCCGCCCTTCGTTGACGACGATCGTGGAAATCACCGCGCGGGTAGCACCCGCGCGGATCAGCGACGTATCAGTGCCCACCCGATGCGAGCCCAGTGTGGTCGAATACCAGAGCGCCTCAACGAGATTCGTCTTACCAAAACCGTTCGGACCGATGAAGACCGTCCGGCCTGGCTCCAATTCGAGGTCGGCGTGTGCCCAGGACCGGAAGTCACGCAGCCCCAGCTGGCGGACGTACACCTAACCGGGCAACCGAACAGGCATCAACAGATAGACGTAATCCGTCGGCAAGGCCGTAAAGGGACCACTACCACTCGGGTGAGCGTCGTCGCCCGACGCCGGCCGCAATAAGGCCGGCTTGCCCGGGGTGGTGAAGCCAAACGACACCCGGTCGGAATGAACCGATGCCAGCCCGTCAGTCAGGTATGTCGGGTTGAACGCGATCGTCAACGGTTCCCCAACGAAATCCACGGCCAAGTCCTCTTCGGCCCGGCCTACATCGTCGGCGCCAGCGGACAGCCGCAGCATGCCGTCGGCGAATTCCATCCGCACCTGTGCACCCCGGTCGGCCACCAAAGCGACCAGCTTGATCGCCTCGGTCAATTCGGCCACGTCGATCGTGGCGACCGCCGTGTGCTCGGCCGGTAACAATTGGCGAAACTTCGGGAACTCCGCGTCCAGGAGTCGCGTGGTACTGCGCTTGCCATTACCACTGATACCCAGCAGCCCCTCTTTGCCGACCCCCATCCCGGCGCCCAACGACAACCGAACCTCTGACCCGTCCGTACCGGCTCTGGCGGCCTCAGCCAAGGTTTTGGCGGGTACCAGAACCGCGGCCTCGGTGTCGGGCGACGACGCCGACCAGGTCAGCTCGCGGACCGCAAGGCGAAACCTGTCGGTGGCGGCCAAAACCACCGTGTCCCCGGAAATCTCGACCTTGATCCCGGTCAGCATGGGCAACGTGTCGTCCCTGCCGGCCGCCACGGCAACCTGACTGATCGCCTCGGCGAACAGATCCGCCGGCAGGGTCCCGGTCTCTTCCGGCAGAGCGGGCAGCGTCGGATAATCCTCGACCGCCATCGTCGGCAACGAAAACCTGGCATTCCCGCATGTCAGCGCGACGCGGTTGCCATCGACGTAGAAGTCGACAGGCTTGTTCGGCAGCGCCCGGGTAATGTCGGACAACAGCCGTCCGGAAACCAAAACACTTCCAGGAGAAGCGATTTCAGCTGCAACCTGCGCCTCGGCGGACACCTCGTAATCGAACCCCGAGATCGTCAGGCCGTCATCGGAGCCCGACAACAGGACCCCGGAAAGCACCGGCACCGCGGGCCTGGTCGGGAGGTTTCGTGCCACCCACGACACCGCGTCGGCGAAGGACTCTCGGACCAAACGAAACTTCAAGTCGGTGAGGCCAGCTGTTGTCGTCGCCGCGTCCATAGCGTCCCTTCACCTACCAAGCGTTCACGATGTAGTGACTAGCCTGCCGTGACGAACGCCTGCGACGAGTCGACACGCCCAGACGACCGCAACGGCAGTCGAAGAACAACCGTAGATCTTCTGGGGCCATGTTGAAAAGCTAATCGAGACGGCCGACAAGCCGGCCCAACGAGGGCGTCACGACACCTCGTGCGCGAGGCTTCCCCAGCGCCTTACTTCAGAGAAAAACCTTTGGAGAGATCTCAGTAACAGTATTAAGGGCTGTGCACTCTGGGGACAGCTTGGTCTTGGTGCAGCTAGGGGAGTCGTCGGGTTGTGTATGACTCGGTGGACAACTATGTGTCCCGCGGTGAAGCACTGGGGATGACCAACGGCTGTGCATCCAACCCCTGTTGTTACACCGCTGTTTAATTGCGTTGTGTACAGGGCTGCGCACAACACGCCGCTGTGACTGATGTGACAGGGGTGTGGGAAGTTTTTTGAAAAAAGTTGGCTTGGACGGCCGGAAGTCAGCGTTTGGAGCGCTGACGAATGCGAGTGGTGAGTTCCTTGACGTGATCGAAGACCTCACGTCGCTCGGCCATTTCGGACAAGATCTTTCGTTGCGCGTACATCACCGTGGTGTGGTCGCGGCCGAACGCCTGGCCGATCTTGGGTAGTGACAGATCGGTGAGCTCGCGGCACAAGTACATTGCGATCTGCCGCGACTGAGCGAGCGCTCGCGTCTTGCCGGGCCCGCGTAGTTCTTCCACGGTGGTGTCGAAGTACTCGGCTGTGGCGGCCATAATTGTCGCCGCACTGATCTGCATGGTGCTGGCGTCGGCGATCAGGTCGCGCAGCACGATCTCCGCCAGTGCCTTGTCGATCGGGGTTTTGTTCAACGAGGCGAACGCGGTCACCCGGATGAGGGCTCCCTCGAGTTCGCGGATGTTCCGTTCGATGCTGCTGGCGATGAGCTCGAGCACGTCGTCGGGGACCGCAAGGCGCTCCATTTGTGCTTTCTTGCGCAAGATCGCGATGCGGGTTTCCAGCTCGGGGGGCTGCACGTCGGTGATCAGGCCCCACTCGAATCGTGTCCTGAGCCGATCCTCGAGGGTGGCGAGTTGCTTCGGGGGCCGGTCCGAGGAGATCACGATCTGCTTGTTGGCGTTGTGCAGGGTGTTGAAGGTGTGGAAGAACTCTTCCTGGATACCTTCCTTGCCCTCGATGAACTGGATGTCATCGACCAGCAGGACGTCGACGTCGCGATAGCTGCGCTTGAACGCGACCTTACGGTCGTCGCGCAGTGAGTTGATGAAGTCGTTGGTGAATTCTTCGGTCGATACGTACTTGACCCGCATGCCCGGAAAGAGGCGCTGGGCGTAGTTGCCGGCGGCGTGCAACAGGTGGGTTTTGCCGAGGCCTGACTCCCCCCAGATGAAGAGTGGGTTGTAGGCGCGAGCGGGTGCTTCGGCGATCGCCAGGGCGGCGGCATGCGCGAACCGATTGGAGGCACCGATCACGAACGTATCGAAGGTATAGCGGCGGTTGAGGCTGGCTTCGCTCGTGACTGTCGCGTTGGCGTGGTGCGCGCGTTCGGTGAAGTAGTTGGGCCAGCTGTGCTCGGCCCCGCCGGCCATTTCTTCGTTCTCGTCGGTGTCGTCGAGTTCGGCACGGGGTTCCTCAGCGGCAGCCTCATCGGTTTGAGGGAAGGCGTCCGCTGGCGGGAAGGAGCCGTCGTCGGCATCCTCGTCCGGCGGGGCGATGCGCACCCCCAGTTGTATCTGCTGCCCAAGCCGGCGGCTCAGCGCGTCGGTGATGGGTGCACGCAAATGACGTTCGATCTCGTTTTGAACAAAGCTGCTGGGCACCGATAGCAACGCGAATCCCTCGACGATCGTGAGCGGCTGAACCAGATTGAGCCAGGCACGTTGCTGCGGGGTCAGGGGAGTGATGAGCGTTGTGCGATTGGCGGAGGTGCCGTCCGCGGTGGCATCGCCGTTGAGTTCGGATACAACTGCGTTCCACACTGTCGTGAAACCGGAACCGGGGTCATCGGTCAACGACGCATCTCCCTGGTTTTCGCACATCTGGGTCGAACTATGAACGACGCGTCGGCGGCAACGCAACTGTCCACATAGTTATGCACAGGTGTGGACAGGATGATCGTGAGCGAACCGCAACCTCTCGGCGGCGGCACGCGATCCCCGTGCTGAAGAGAACCCGTTCGAGGTCGTCTACGCAGCTAGTTGATCCGCCATCCTCGCTTCGTTGTCGAGCGCCGTTCGAGTCTAAAACGACCTTGGCAGAAGCTAACAGTTTTCCGGGCGGCTGCCAACCGTTCTGCTCCATTCCAATCAAGTTGGTTAGGGTGCTTTGGGCCTGGTTCGACTCGCTACGGGTATGTATCCGGGTCGACGCCACCGGGCAGCCGAAGTTTCCGCGGTGTTCGAGCGGGTACGTTGGCGCAGGCCAGGTTTGACCCAGCGCAGGCACGTCAGTACCCTCAAACAGTCGCCCGAAAGTCGGCGATACGGCTGCGACCTAGGGTGATGTGCCTGGGGACCGCGTCGGCCAGCGAGCGAGAACCATCCCCGATCGACCCGCAGACTAGACGCCTGAGGGCGGCCGGATGGCTGGGACTACTGAGCGAGACACAACGAGGAGAGCGTCGTGGCCAAGGGCAAGCGCACGTTTCAGCCGAACAACCGGCGGCGAGCCCGCGTGCATGGCTTCCGTCTGCGGATGCGCACTCGAGCCGGACGTTCGATCGTGTCGAACCGGCGCCGTAAAGGCCGCCGCGCATTGACTGCCTGATCGCAACGCCGGGTTTTGGCGGTGCTTCCCGCACGCAACCGCATGAGGCGGTCGACGGAGTTTGGCGCAACGGTGAAATATGGGATGCGCATGGTGCAGCCCGACCTGATCGTCCACGTGCGTCGGGGCAGCGACCGTGGCGGCGGCAGCGCTCCGCAGGTGGGTCTGATCATTCCGAAGCCGGTGGGTTCGGCCGTGGAGCGTCATCGGGTTGCCCGTCGCCTCCGTCACGTCGCTCGCACGATGCTGGGCGATCTTCGTGAATCGGACCGGGTGGTGATCCGGGCGCTGCCAAGTAGCCGCAACGTGTCGTCAGCCCGGTTGGAGCAGCAGCTACGGCGTGGCTTGCGTCGCGCCTCCCGGTCGGTCGGAACGAGCCGGTGAGCGTGGCGGCGCCGGTGCGCGCGCTGCTTCACGCTGGCGGTGCGGCCGCTGTGCGTGTCGCGGTTTATCTGATCCAGCTATACCGGCATATGGTGTCACCCCTGCGGCCGGCGACCTGTCGCTTCGTTCCGACGTGTAGCCAATATGCCGTCGATGCTTTGACCGAATACGGCTTGATCCGGGGAGGCCGCCTGGCGGTGGCCCGACTCGCCAAGTGCGGTCCATGGCACCGGGGTGGGTGGGATCCCATACCGGAGCGCCCGAACTTTCAAGACGCGAGCGGCGCCGGGATCCTCCTAGCGACGCGAGGGGAGAGTGAGTTTCTTGTTTGATTTCTTCAGCCTCGACTTCGTCTACTACCCGGTGTCGTGGATCATGTGGGTCTGGTACAAGCTTTTCGCGGCATTGCTCGGGCCGTCCAGCTTCTTCGCGTGGGCGTTGTCGGTGATGTTCCTGGTGTTCACCCTGCGGGCGCTGCTGTACAAACCGTTCGTCCGTCAAATCCGCACCACACGCCAGATGCAGGAGCTCCAACCGCAAATCAAGGCGCTGCAGAAGAAGTACGGCAAGGATCGCCAGCGCATGGCGCTCGAGATGCAGAAGCTGCAACGCGAGCACGGCTTCAACCCCATCCTGGGCTGCTTGCCGATGCTCGCTCAGATCCCGGTGTTCCTCGGGCTCTATCACGTCTTGCGGTCGTTCAACCGCACCACGGGCGGCTTCGGACAGCCGCACTTGTCGGTGGCCCAGAATCGCCTGACGGGAAACTACGTTTTCACCGCGGCCGACGTCGGGCACTTCCTGGATGCCAACCTGTTCGGCGCGCCGATCGGCGCGTTCATGACGCAGCGGACCGGCCTGGACGCGTTCACCCACTTCAGTCGGCCCGCCGTGATCGCGGTGGGTGCGCCGGTGATGATCCTGGCCGGCATTGCGACGTACTTCAACAGTCGCGCGTCGGTGGCCCGCCAGAGCCCGGAGGCGGCGGCCAATCCACAGACCGCGATGATGAACAAGCTTGCGCTGTATGTGTTTCCGCTCGGTGTGGTCGTCGGCGGCCCGTTTCTGCCGCTCGCGATCATCCTGTACTGGTTTGCGAACAACATCTGGACCTTCGCTCAGCAGCACTACGTCTTCGGGATGATCGAACAAGAGGACGAGGCCAAGAAGCAAGAAGTGATTGCGCGCCGGGCGGCCAACGCGCCGGCGCCGGGCACCAAGCCGAAGCGCACTCCGAAGGCGTCCCCGCCGAGCGGCAACGGATCGTCGGGCGGTGCGACCTCGGAGGGCCCCGACGTTGCAGCGACCGAATCGGAGGGCGACGTTCAGCCGGCCAAGCCGAAGCCGTCGAGCCGCACCGACGGGCCGAGCAACCGCACCCCGCGACCCGGGGCGCGGCCGAAGAAGCGCAAGCGCTGAGGGATGCCCGCACAGCTGTAGGGGGCCAGCCGCGGCAGGCGACCCGAATTGGGTAGAGACCCGTGAATTAGGGAGAAAAAGACATGACAGACGCCGACACCACCGAGCGCAACCTCGACGCAGACCTCGACACCCCAACGGCGGTCGAGGACGGGCCGGTCGAGGACGGGCCGAAGGAGTCCGACGAGCCCGACGACCTGGAGGAGCGATTGGTCGTGGAGGGGGAGATGGCCGGCGACTATCTCGAAGAGCTGTTGGACCTCTTGGACTTCGACGGTGACATCGACCTGGACGTCGAGGGCAACCGCGCGATCGTCAGCATCGACGGCGGCGACGACCTGAACAAGTTGGTCGGACGCGGGGGTGAGGTGCTCGACGCCCTGCAGGAGCTGACCCGGTTGGCGGTGCACCAGAAGACCGGCGTGCGCAGCCGCCTGATGCTCGACATCGCCGGCTGGCGTCGTCGGCGCCGGGAGGAGTTGGCGGCGTTGGGCGACAAGGTCGCGCGGCGCGTGCTGGCAACGGGGGAACGCGAAGAGCTCGATCCCATGACACCGTTCGAACGGAAGATCGTGCACGACGCCGTGGCGGCGGTCCCGGGGGTGCACAGTGAGAGCGAGGGCGCCGAGCCGTCGCGCCGGGTCGTTGTCTTGCACGACTGAGCGAGTTACAGGCATGTAGTTCCGGACCGTGCGCGAAGGATGTTTCACGTGAAACATGGCGGACCGAACGAGCGTGTGGAGCCGGAAGTTGCGTACCCCGGGCCGGCGCCCGAGGCGGCCGACGCGATGTTCGGCCCGCGGCTCGACATGGCACGGCGCTATGCCGAGGTGCTCGCGGTTGCGGGCGTGGCCCGCGGGCTCATCGGACCGCGGGAAGTCGATCGCCTTTGGGACCGGCACCTGCTCAATAGCGCAGCTCTCGCAGAACTCCTTGAGCCGGGGGAACGGGTGGTCGACATCGGCAGCGGGGCCGGCCTACCGGGCATACCGTTGGCGATCGCGCGCCCCGATCTCGACATCGTGCTACTCGAACCAATGCTGCGGCGCAGCGAATTTCTCAACGAGGTCGTCAGCGAACTAGGGTTAGCCGTCGAGGTGGTGCGCGGGCGGGCCGAGGAACGCTGGGTGCGCGACAAGCTGGGCGAGAGGGACGCGGCGGTGTCGCGAGCGGTGGCAGCATTGGACAAGCTGACGAAGTGGAGCATGCCGTTGCTAAGGCCGGGTGGGCGGATGGTTGCCATCAAAGGGGAGCGCGCGGCCGACGAAGTCGAACAACACCGGCGTGTAATGGCAGCAGCGGGGGCGGAGGATGCCAGGGTGGTGACATGTGGCGCGGACTATTTGCGGCCCCCCACAACCGTGGTTTTGGCACGACGCGGAAGCCCGCGGCAGCACAGGTCGGCACGGCGGATGGGGGAGGGCGGAATGCGATGAGTTCGCCACAAGACCGGTCCGAGGGCCCCAGCCCGGCTGCGAGCGTTCCACAGGCAACGGCGCCGGCCGTCCACGGACAGCCCGCGCCGGCTGCGGATGTTTCACGTGAAACATCCGCAGAATTCGACACCCCGATCGGCGCCGCCGCCGAACGCGCCATGCGGGTCATCCACACCACCTACGAACCGCTGCGCCGACCGGCCCATCGCCGCGTCTTCACCATCGCCAACCAGAAGGGCGGTGTCGGCAAGACGACGACCGCGGTCAACCTCGCGGCCGCGCTCGCCATCCAGGGACTGAAGACCCTCGTCATCGATCTCGATCCCCAGGGCAACGCGAGTACCGCGCTGGGCATCGCCGACCGCCAGGCGGGGACCCCGTCGTCGTACGAGGTACTCATCGGCGAGGTCTCACTGAGGGACGCGATACGACCCAGCCCCCACAGCCCACGACTGTTCTGCGTTCCCGCGACGATCGACTTGGCGGGCGCGGAGATTGAATTGGTGAGCATGGTGGCGCGGGAGAACCGCCTTCGGACCGCGCTCGCCGAGCTCGACGCCCTCGACTTCGACTACGTGTTCATCGACTGCCCGCCGTCGCTCGGCTTGCTCACGATCAACGCACTCGTCGCCGCCCCCGAGGTGATGATCCCGATCCAATGCGAGTACTACGCGCTCGAGGGCGTGTCACAGCTGATGCGGAATATCGAAATGGTGAAGGCCCACCTCAACCCGCACCTGGAAGTCAGCACAGTGATCCTCACCATGTACGACGGGCGGACCAAGCTCGCCGACCAGGTGGCCGAAGAGGTGCGGCGGTACTTCGGAGCCAAGGTGTTGCGGACGGTGATCCCGCGGAGCGTCAAGGTCTCGGAGGCGCCCGGCTACAGCATGACCATCATTGATTACGACCCCGGTTCCCGCGGGGCGATGAGCTACCTCGACGCGAGCCGCGAGCTCGCCGAGCGTGCCAACCACCATTCCTGAAGGGACGACCATGACGCAGCCGTTACGCAAGAAGGGCGGCCTCGGCCGGGGCCTGGCTTCGCTCATCCCGACGGGTCCGGCGGAGGGCGACTCGGGGCCGGCGACGCTGGGCCCGCGGATGGGGGATGCCGCCGCCGACGTTCTGATCGGGGGGCCGGCGCCGGCCGCGGGCGTGGGTGCGGTATACCGCGAGATCCCACCGGCCGACATCGAGCGCAACCCCCGTCAGCCGCGGCAGGTGTTCGACGAGGAGGCGCTGTCGGAACTCGTGCACTCCATCCGCGAATTCGGGCTCCTGCAGCCGATCGTCGTGCGGGCGGTCACCGGATCGCCGACCGGCGCCCGATACCAGATCGTGATGGGGGAGCGGCGGTGGCGGGCGGCACAGGAGGCGGGGCTGTCCACCATCCCGGCCATCGTTCGCGAGACCGGTGACGACAACCTCCTGCGCGACGCCTTGCTGGAGAACATCCATCGGGTCCAGCTGAACCCTTTGGAGGAGGCGGCGGCTTACCAGCAGCTCCTCGACGAGTTCGGCGTCACCCACGACGAACTGGCGTCCCGCATCGGCCGATCCCGCCCGCTGATCACCAACATGATCCGCCTGCTCAAGCTGCCGATCCCCGTCCAGCGGCGAGTGGCGGCGGGCGTGCTGTCGGCCGGTCACGCCCGCGCGCTGCTGTCCCTGGAGGCCGGCCCGGAGGCGCAGGAGGAACTGGCCAGCCGGATCGTCGCGGAAGGGCTGTCGGTACGGGCCACCGAGGAAGCGGTCACCCTGGCCAACCGCGGTGGCGGGGCCACCCCGGCGCCCCAGCGGCGCAAGCCCATCCAGATGCCCGGCCTGCAAGACGTCGCCGAGCGGCTCTCGAACGCCTTCGACACCCGGGTGACAGTCAGCCTGGGCAAGCGAAAGGGCAGAATTGTGGTGGAGTTCGGCTCTGTCGATGATCTCCAGCGGATCGTCGACATGATGACCGAGACCAAAGCGTGACCTGCCACCCGCTGTAATTACGTCACTGTGACACCCTGAGCCGTTCGAGGGTGCGAGCAACTGCTGCGACCACCGCAGTTTTACGGAAAGCTAATGTGCCTCAAGCTATTTCGGCCAAATGACCGGCCGCAACCACAGCGCTCGGCTCGTTTTGCCCGGCGGGTCGACCGGCCTCGCGAAAGCTGGCCGCAGCATGAGCAACTCTCCTATCCTGGAGGGGTTGCTGGTGCAATCGGCTGCAATATCGCACGGAGGCGAGGAGGCTAGTGTCCGCTCGAATCACGCCGCTGCGGCTCGAGGCCTTCGAGCAGCTTCCCAAGCATGCGCGCCGCTGCGTCTTCTGGGAGGTTGATCCCGCCACGCTTGGAAACCAAGACCACCTCGCCGATCCCGAGTTCGAAAAGGAAGCGTGGCTGTCGATGGTGATGCTGGAGTGGGGCTCATGCGGCCAAGTCGCGACGGCGGTCCCCGACGACCGCACCCAGGCCGAGCCACCCTGCCTCGGATACGTCCTCTACGCCCCGCCGGGGGCAGTCCCGCGGGCGCAGCGGTTCCCCACTGCGCCGGTGTCGGCGGACGCGGTGCTGCTGACATCGATGGGGATCGAGCCCGGGCAAGCCGCCGAGGATCTACCGCACGGACTCATCGCGCGGGTCATCGACGAGTTGGTCCGTCGTGGCGTGCGGGCGCTCGAGGCTTTCGGCCGCACACCCGCGGCGTCCGAGTTGCAAGATCCGCAGATGGTGAGTCCCGACGTGCGACCGGTGTTGGAGGCCTTGGGCGACTGCTCGGTTGAGCACTGCATTATCGACGCGGACTTCCTGAAGGACGCGGGTTTCGTTGTGGTGGCGCCACATCCGTACTTCCCGCGGCTGCGGCTGGAGCTGGACAAGGGCCTCGGCTGGAAGGCAGAGGTGGAGGCCGCGCTGGAGCGTCTGCTGGAGAGCGCTCAACTGCAGCAGCCGGTCGGGGCCGGGTCTACGGCCGGCACCACGCTGACGAGTGGTTAGGAACCGCCCAGCCCGCCGGTCCGCTCCACGGCCAATTCGTGAGCCAGTAACTCGGCGAAGGTGAATGTGCCTGTGGGGCGGTCGTTTTTGCCCAGCAGATAGAGGCGCTTGACTGCCGCAAGGATACCTTCGGCGATGGCGTCACGGGTCTGCGTCGACATCAACATGGCACGATCGCGCGGGTTGGTGATGTAACCAACGTCGACCTGGACCGTCGGCATCCGGGTCAGCCGCAGCAGGTCCCACGTCCGGCCATGCGTCCGGCAATCACGTAAACCGGTGCGCGCCACAACTTCTCGCTGAATGAAGTCGGCCAGGTTGCGCCCGATGGTGGAAACCGAACCGTGCGAGTTGCCGAAGTGGAAGGAGGCTACGCCGTTGGCCGACGGGCTCGTCTGACTTTCGCAGCGCAAGCTGATCATCAGATCTGCGCCGAAGTTGTTCGCGGTGGCGGCGCGTTCGGCGTCCGACGGGCTGCGGTTGGCCGGCCGCGACAGGAAGGTCTCCATCCCGATCGCGGTCATCCGTCCCTCGAGGCGACTTGCCAAGTCCCACAACATATCCGCCTCGCTGATGGGCCCGTTCGGTCCCTGCACGATCAGCCCGTGATCGGTGCCGCCGCGACCGGGGTCGATGATGATCCGTTTGCCCGACAGCTTCGGGCCCGATCGGCGGACCAGTTCTTCCTCGCGGATAGCGTGCGGTGATCCGCCAGTGACGCGTGAACTCAGAAAGTACAAGGACCGCAACGTTTCTGGGCCGCAGATCCCGTCGGCGGCGAGCCCGTACTCACGCTGATACGACATCAGGGCGTTGTGGGTCTGCAGACCGAAGTAGCCGTCGACCAGGCCGGTGTAGAAACCGAGATCCTGCAACCGCGCCTGCAGGGTGGCGACGTCGTCGCCGTAAAGCGGTGCGCCGAACTGGTGATACAGCGTGCGCGCGCCGAGCCGGTAGGAGGCCTCCTTCAACGCCCGGTAGGTGGCCTCGCCGACAATGCCGTCCACCAGCAGCCCGCGGTTCTGCTGGAAGGCCCGGACTGCCTGGTCGAGTTCGGCATCGAAGAGTTCGGCGGCCACATGGCGCCCGGTCGTCAGGTCTTCGTCGGGATTCTCCAGCAGCCCTAGCGCGGCCAGCGTGGCCCGGATCTCGGTCACAGCAGCGCTGCGGTCACCACAGCGCAGCGCGTCGCCGTGTTCACGGCGCGGACTCGACATACCAAGGGTCCTCTGGGACAGACTGACATGCTGACATCTGGGCACCAACTAATCGGTATTGTCTCAGACGCTTGCCAATTTCAGGAAAAACCCAGGCTAACCGGGGGGTGTGGTGCGGCGAAGCGAATCCGGGTCAGGTGAGGTTGGGGACGGCGTCGGAGAGTTCACGCAGCAGCGCCGCCTTACCCTTGGCGCCGACGATCCGCTTCACCGGTTGGCCGTCTTTGAACAGGATCATCGTGGGGATCGACACCACCTGGAAGTCGCGGGCCGTCTCGGGATTGGCGTCGACGTCTAGCTTCGCGACGGTGAGCTGGCCCGCCCGCTCGGCGGCGATTTCCTCGAGAACCGGCGCGACCATCTTGCATGGTCCACACCACGTCGCCCAAAAGTCAACCAGCACAGGCGTGTTGCTCGATAACACGTCGGTCGAGAAGGATGCGTCGGAGACTTCGATTGTGCCCCCAGTCTTCTCAGCGTCGGTCATTGTGGTGCTCCAATCAATGCGTCGTTACTGCCCGGAAATTCGGTTGCATCGCCTTGCGCGGCGGCACTGGACTGCACGTGTTCGGCCAGCCAGCGTTCGGCGTCGATGGCGGCCGCGCAGCCGCTTCCGGCGGCGGTGATGGCTTGGCGGTAGGTGCGGTCGACCAGGTCGCCGGCGGCGAACACGCCCTGCACCGACGTGCTGGTGGTGCGGCCCTGCACCAGGACATAGCCGTCGGGGTCCACCTCGAGCACGTCGCGCACCAGCGCCGAGCGCGGCTCGTGGCCGATCGCCACGAACACCCCCGTCACCGGCAACGTCGTCTCCTCCCCGGTGAGGGTGTGGCGCAACCGCAACCCGGTCACCGTCTGGTCTCCCTCGACGGCGAGCACGACCTGATTGGTGGCGAAGGTGATCTTGTCGTTGGCGCGGGCGCGATCCAGCATGATCTTCGACGCTCGAAACTCCTCGCGACGGTGCACCAGCGTCACGCTGCGGGCAAAGCGGGTCAAAAACAGCGCCTCCTCCATCGCCGAATCCCCCCCGCCGACCACCGCGATGTCCTGGTCGCGGAAGAAAAACCCGTCACAGGTGGCACACGAACTGACCCCGCGGCCCAGCAACTCCTGCTCCCCGGGAACCCCCAGATACCGCGCCGCAGCCCCCATCGCCAAAATCACCGCCCGCGCCCGATAGGTCTGCCCCTCGGCGGTCACCACCGACTTGACCGGACCCTGCAGCGACACCGACTCGACGTCCTCCATCTGCAAATCCGCGCCAAAGCGCAGCGCCTGCTCACGCATCTGATCCATCAACTCCGGACCGGTGATGCCGGCACGAAACCCCGGATAGTTCTCCACCTCGGTCGTGGTCATCAACGCACCACCAAACGCGGTGCCCTCAAACACCAGCGGCGCCAACTGCGCCCGCGCCGTATACAACGCCGCGGTATATCCGGCAGGACCCGAACCGATGATGATCACGTCATGGACAGTGTCGGCAGCCATACGAGCCTTTCGAACGATGATCTCCGGATTCCTACAAACGCCAGCGTAGGCGCGGGTGTTCCCGCGCGCGTCAGGGCACCCTAAGGGCGGGGGACCTGGGTGCTGGCCAACAGCCCGGTATCGGCGGCGTTGCAGTTCAGTGCCACGGCGAAGACCGCCAGGTTGTCAGGCGTGTCGGCCGGCACCACCAGCAGCACGCCGGCGCGCGCGTTGATCTGGATCGGCCGGGCGCCCAGCACCTGTGTCGACGCCGGATAGCCGAGGCCGCCGAGGCAGGACGCGCGACGCGCCGGGTCGCCGAGCGGACCATAGTCGGGTCGGCTTCCCAGCAGGCCCCAGATCTCGGCTTGCGTGAGCGGGATCACCATCGGCGGCGTCGACACCGTGATGTGTTCGGCCGTCGCCGGTGTGCTCGGCGTCGGTTCGGGTGCGCGCAGCAGCGCCGTCGTCCCGACGCCGATCGCGGCGAGCAACGCGCCCAGACCCGCCGCGGTCGCGATGGTTCGGGCGGGGCGGGTGTGCGGTCGCGCGGAGTGAGCGGCGGCGGCGCCGGAAAAAGGGTCGATCGACGTCAGGGCCGCCGAGATTCTCTTGGTGACCTCGGGGGGAACGTCGGGCGCCGACGTCGGGTCGGCGCCGGCGGCGGCGACGTCACGGCGCACCCGGTGCAAGGCCCGCAACATGCCTTCGGCGCGCGGGTCGGCGCGGACCCGTTTGCGCACGCGAGCGGCGGCCTCGTCGTCGAGCAGTCCGGCCTGCAGCTCGGCGAGGACCTCGACCGTCAGCGGCGGGTCTGCTCCCGCACGCCCGTCATCCGCGGCCCCGGTATCCGCGTGTCCATCCATCCGCCCCAGTGTCCGCGATGCACCGACGGTTGGCCACGGGTGGTGTCAGCGGAGGTCGGCCGGGTGGCCGGCGTCGAGATGGCCGAGCAGTTCGGCGAGGCGAACCCGGGCGCGGGCGCATCGGCTCTTCACCGTGCCCTCGGCGACGCCCAGCAGCGCGGCGGTGTCGGCAACCGAGTAGCCCTGCATGTCGACGGCCACCACCGCCGCGCGTTGCTGCACCGGAAGCCGCATCAGGGCGCGCTGCACCGTGATCGCGGTGTCGACCTGGGCCGTCCGGTCGGCCACCGGGTAGACGTCCTCGAGTGGGGCGGTCGGGTGGGCCTTGGTGCGCCGCAGCCGGTCCAGGCAGGCGTTGACGACGATGCGGTACAGCCAGCTGCCCACCGCGGCGTCGTGCCGGAAGGAACCCGCGCCGCGGTGCGCGGAGAGCATCGCGTCCTGCAGCGCGTCTTCGGCGTCCTCGGGGCTGCGGGTGGTGAGGCGGGCGAGGCGGTGCAGTTGCCGCTGGTGACGGCGGAACAATTCGCCGAACGCGTGGCGGTCGCCGGCGACATGGGCTGCCAGCAGTTCGGCGTCGCTGCGTTCCCGCTTGGCGTGACCCCCGAAACCCACGGCCGGACAGTAACTAATCGGTGATCGGACGGCACTTCACCGGTGTGCGGGTCTGTGAGCGCCGTCAGGACGCGGCTTGGACCGTGATCTCCGAGATGGAGGCCTGGCTCTTGCCGTTGGTCGTCCCCAGTGTGGAGATCCACACCAACAGGTTCGATGTCGGTGAGCCGGCCCTGACCGGTATGACGTTATGACCGGGCTTGAGCGGAAAGGCCGGAGCCAGCACGTTGGTGTCGCTGAGCGCCGACGGCGTCGGATTGGATGCCGATCGAATCTCAACCTTGGTCCCGGTGCTCGGCGTGTCGATGGTCACTTGGCCAACGACGGTGGGATTCGGCAGCTGCAACATCAGCCCTTCGCCCTGCTTGAAACCGGGGAACGGGACGGCGTCCGTGTAGACCTCCGTCGACCAGGAGGTTGAGGGGTCGCCATCGATCGCCTGCCCTGCCTGCCCCGGGTTGTCGGCATCGCCGTCGGGGGAGTAGACCGTTGCCTTGGTGGGTTTGACGACGGCGCCGGCCGGGGCGGAGTTCGACGACGACGCGGACGAGGACGGCGTGTTGAGTCCGAGCTCGTCCTTGTTCAGGCCGCCGCCGAGGTTGCCGAAGATCTTGCTCACCACCGATGCCAGCACGAGCAGGGCCACCAGGATGACGGCCAGCCCGGCGCCGACCCCGATCAGCAGGTTGCGCCGGCGGCGGGCGAAGGCCTCGTCGTCCCGAATTGGCTCGCGGTAAGAGGGCGGCGATGCCGAATCGTCGATCGGACCCAGCACCTCGGTGCGGTCGGCCACCGCGGTGGCCTGCTGCAGCAGGTTCAAAAGCGTTGACGCGCTGCGTATTCCGCCGTCTTCCTGGACCGCCCGGACGGCGACCGCGGAAATCTGGAAGGGAATGTCACGGTCCACGGCCATGGGTTCGACGGGATTGCCGGCGGCATCCCGGTCGGCCGGCGCCAGCCCGCTGCGGACCCCGGACTCCGACAGCGGCCACCGGTTGACCAACAGGGCGTAGAGCGCGGCACCGATTCCGCGGATGTCGTCCTGCGGGTTGGCGTCCGGCATGGTCGCCGGGTACGCCAGCACCACATCACCCTCGATGCTGACGCGCACCCGGTTGGGGTGGTCGATGGACAGGGCCACGCCGGCGCGGTGGGCCGCATCGGCGGCGGCGGCCAGCGACTGCATCGCCCGGACGGCGCCGATGGGCGACGGGGAGGTGTCGGCGACCTCCTGCAGCGAACCACCGCGGATCCACTCCGAGACCACGAGGCCGCCGTACCCGGTCTGCACCACGTCGAGCACTCGAGCGATGCCGGGCTTGTCGATCCGGCTGAGCCGCAGGGTGCGGGACAGGATGTCTTGCCGCACGTCGTCGGGCAGCGCTCCGTCGGGGTCGACGAAGGTCAGCGCCACCTGCCGGTCCAGCGCGGTGTCCAGGGCCTGCCAGAACTGCAGGTTCGGCGTGCCGCCGTGGGAAACCAGCAGCCGGTACCGGCCGCCCGCGATGCGGGCGCCCGGAACCAAGTGGGCGTCATCCGTCGGCGGCGGAACCGGGCCCGGACTTTTGCGGCCCGAGTCGGCCGATAAAGCGTCGCGGGGCGGGTCGGATGGTCGCGGCGCCGACGTACGGGGCGCGGGCTCGGCCGGGATGTCGGGCTGGAAGTCGTCGGCAATCGGTCGCGGCCGCTCAGGGCCCGAAACGGAGCCTGGTCCAGCGCCGGATGCGGCGCTGTCCATGGGGCGGTCGGTCACCTCCGGTCCTTTCGCTATTCGGGCGCTGGTTGCCCGCACCGGAGGCCTCTCAAGAGATCGATGCCGGATCGGCTCCTGAACCGCATCTACCCCCGGCGGGGACGAATTCCTCTGCTCAGGGTACGTGACCAGGTCGCCGGGAGACGATCTATCCGACATCGCGGCTTTGTCAAGCCCCGCCGTCGCGGAGCGCCCCCCGATCCGGCGCTGGACCGCAGCGAGCGCGGCCCGCGCCTCGGGGACCGCTGCCCGCAGCATGACCGCGGCCAGGATGGGCAGCATGATCGTCGTGAGGATCACCAGCCGCAGCAAAGAACCGGCGCCGCCCCAGTGCGCGGTGAGCTGACCCAGCTTCAGCAGGCGATCGACGACGTGGGCGACCAGGCCGGCGAGCAGTGAGGCTGCGGTCGTGACCAGGATGGTGCGCACCTCAGCGAGGCCGATCAGGTGGCCGCCCGCGGGCAGGAGGGCGCGCCGCAAGAGGTAATAACCGACGATCGCGCCGGCCAGGAACCCGACGCCGTTGGCCAGCCCCAGCAGCCCGGCCACCAGCTTGTGGTCACCGGTGAGATGCGGCGCCAGCACCGAGCCGCCGATCTTGACCGCCGTGATGACGAGGATGATCACGATCGGCGTCCAGGGCTGCTCGCGGGCGTAGAAGACCCGAAGTTGCAGCAGCACCAGGCCGTACGGGATCAGCGTGAACGCCGACAGCGCGATCGCGGCGCCCAGGTATCCCGCGTCGACTCCCCCGAAGTGACCGTAGGCGAACAACGCGCTGCCGATGGCCGGCCCGCCGACGGTCATGACCGCCACGATCGGGATGAGCGTGATCAGCGTCAGTCGGGTCGCCAGCGACAGGTCGGCGAGCACGGCCCGGGTGTCCTCGGCGGCGGCGTTACGGCTCAGCCGGGGCATGACCACGGTCAACACGGTCACCCCGATCATGCCGAACGGCAGCATGAGGACCAGCCAGGTGTAGTTGTAGATGGCGGGGCCCGACGCGGCCGCGGTGCTGGCGATCTGGTTGCCGACGACGAGGCCCAGTTGGCTGATCAGCACGTAGAGCACCATCGCGACGGCCATCCTGCCGAAGCGTTTGAGACGGTCGTCGATGCCCCACAGGGGGCGCAGGCCGACGTGCTGGCGTCGCAGCGCAACCAGCAGCACCGCGGTCTGCGCGAACACGCCCAGCGTGGTGCCGATGCCGAGCACCAGCAGCTTGGTGTTACCCATCCGGACGGGGTCGACCGACAGCTCACCGGGAACGACCAGGTACACCGCCAGGGTCACGAGCGCGACGACGTTGTTGACCACGGGCGCCCACGCCGTCGGCCCGAACACGTTGCGGGTGTTCAGGATCGCCATGAACACCGACGTGAGGCCGTAGGCGAGCACCTGCGGCAGGAGCAGGTAGGCGAACGCGGTGGTCAGCGCCTCGTTGACCTGGGGGTGGCGGCCCAGCATCAGCCGCACCAGCAGCGGCGCCGCCAGCACCGACAGCGCCGTCGCCAGCAGCAGCAGCGTCGTCGTCAACGTGACCAGGCGCCGCACGAACGCCGCGCCGCCGTCGGGGTCGCCTTGCTCGGCGCGGGCCAGCACCGGCACGAAGATGGCGGTGAACGTCGCCTCTAGGACGAGCGCCGCCACCAGATTCGGCAGTTGGTTGGCGACGGAGAACGCACTGGACAGCGCGGCGCCGAGGATCGCGGCCAGCACGACGATCCGGGCAAAACCAGTGAGCCGGCTGACCAGCGTCGCGAACGCCATCGCCCACGACCGCGACACCAGGGCGGCGTCGGACAGTTCGGGCCGGCGGCGGTCGATCCCCGCGGGGACGGGAGGTAGCGGACCAGTCGGCGGTGGGTGCGGGTCACGCCGGCGCGGCTGTGTTGTTTGGGGCAGCCGCCCTTGGTGCGGTTGGGCCTGCCGGGAGGCGGGGTTCATACCCGATTCTTCTGATCGGCCCGCCGATCGACCTCGTCGTGCACGGGGGCGCGCCTGCCGCGGGGCGGGTCCGGGCGGTCGAGGTCGGCGGGGTCGGGCTGGCCGCGGAATCGGTGCCAAAGTCGCCGCCCGGCCAGCAGCACCAGCACCGCCGCGGCGCTCAACGTGATGGCGAACAGCACCTTGCCGTAGGCGTTGGAATGCACCGACAGGCGCACGGGGTCACCTAGGCGCATGCCGTCCGGGGTCCGCAGGGTCACGTCGACGGCGACCCGTTGGGTGAAGTTCACCTCGATCGGTACCCGCAGCGGTAGGTAGCCCGGCGGCAGTTCGATGACGCCAAGGTCGGTGACCCTCATGCCCGGGGGAACGTCGACCTGCAGCCGCACCCGGATGGGGACGGCGAGGCCGTTGTGCAGCGCCAATGGCAGCGGACTGTGTTCGGTGGCCAGCGTGTACGAGCCGCCCGGATTGACGATGGTGACGGCGCCGAACAGGTCATTGATCGTGCTGCCGACGACCGCCAGGCGCTGCTGAGCCAGTCCGTTGCGGGTGTCGGGCGGTTCGGATTGGCTCAACGCGCGGAGCATGTCTTCGCGCAGCGGCGCGGTGTACTGGACGCCGGTCAACCCGGTGCGTTCGTCGGTGGTCAATGCGGAAGTCAGTCCCCACAGGCGGCCGACCTGACCGGCGATACCGGCGGTCACTTCGTCGGTGAATCGACCCCGGGCGGAGGGAAAGTCGCCCGCCGGCTCCTGCGGTCCGGGGCGGGAGGCGGCCTCGGCCATCACTGCCGGCAGGGGCCTCGGCACCGCGAGACCCGAATGGATGCTGGTGGCCAGTGCGGTCAGGATGCCCTGCGCGTCGTCGGCTCGCAGGTTCCATGTTGCCGGGGGGACCAGGAGCTGGGTGCGCGGCGCGGCGTCGCGCTGCAGGGGGTGCCAGAAGATGGAGCCCAAGGCGTCCTGGCGCCGCGCGGTCTCCGAATCGTGGGCCAGCCGCACCGTCAGTGAGGAGTCCAGATAGGTGGGGACTGCGGGGCTGGTGCCGGCCCCGGCCAGCGCGGCACCGACGGCCGGGTCGAACGGTGCGACCACCACCTGCGGGGACAGCCGCCGGGGTGCGGTGTCGACATTCTCTGATCCCTCGCTGGTGGAATCCTGGGCGGACAGGTCGGCGGCGGCGATGGCGACCGTGCTGTCGTTGGCGCTCAGCAGGTTGACCCCACGGTTGGTCAGCGGTCCGTCGGGCAGCAGCGTGGCGCCGCGCGTCGAGGCAATATCCAGAATGCGGTCGACGATGGCGCCGACGCCCGTGGTGCCGATCGCGCTCAGCCCCGGATCGTTCACCCGCTGTAAGGCGTCCAGGTCGGCTTGGGCATAGGGGAGCGGCGCGACGCAGCTCCGGTGGGCCAGCGCGCGCAGCCGGTTCAGCCATTCGGTGGCCGCGGCCTGGCCCGTGCCGGGATGTGTTGGGGTGCCCGGTTGTTGCGCGGGGCCGTCGGGTGAGTTGGACACCACGTAGCCGCCGGTCATGGCGTTGACGGTGACGAGCAGGTCGGGGTCGACGGCCAGGCACAGCGCCCGGCCGACCGCGCCGTCGGGGTCGACGTCGTGGCTGGTCGCGACCTCGGCGGCGGACAGCAGGATGTCCAGGTGGCCGCCCGGGGCGAGGGAGGTGGCCAGGTCGTCGTCGACGAGGCGAACCGGGATCGTGCCGCCGGGTACGCCGGGGGCCAGCCGGGGCCGATCGGCCAGCGGCCACAACATGGTGATCAGCACGGGCCTGGAGGTGTCGGGTGCGACGGCGGAGTCGAAGTTGTCGACACGATCGGGCGGTACGCCGATCACGGGCAGCAGGAACCGCGCGTTGTCGAGCCGCGCCGGGGCGCCGTAGTCCGGTGTCCCGTTCACGTTGACCAACACCGGGTAGACCCCCGGTGTGTCGATGCCCAGGGACGGCGCGGTCAACGACCGCAGCGGCGCCGACAGGGTGAAGCCGACTTCTTGCCCGCGACGCAGTTCGGGAGACACCGTGAGGAAGTCGGCGGCCGGCTGATACTGGTCGGTGTTCCCGTCCAGGGAGGTGCGCAGGCTCGCCGACTCGGTGACCGCCGCGGCGTGCTCGAGCCGGACCATCACGTCGCGCACGGGGCGGTCGCCGACGTTGGTGACCATGCCGCTGACGGTGACGACGGCCTGGGTCGTCGTGGTGACGACGTCGGGGGTGACTTGGTCGATACGGACCCGGACGAATGGCGTCGCTCCCGGCTCGCCCGCCGTCGCGTGCGGCGCGAGGGGCCCAATAGCTCCGCTGAGCACCGCGAAACCGGCGACGATGCCGACCACCGCGGCGAGGCGCATGAAGCCGGCCCGGCGGAGTCGCGGAGCGGTCACGACCCTGGCCCGTGGCCGTTGTTGCGGCCGGTCGCCGGTCTGTCGGAATGCCGGGTGCGCGAGTGCATCTGGGGGTGTCGGCGGGGGGAGCTGGGGGGCAGCGGCGGAAGCGCGGCCGGGCCGTCGCTTTGCAGCTTGTCGATGAGCTCGTCGGCCACCTGGGCCAGTCGCCGTTCGTCGGCGTAGGCCAGCCGCGACGGCAGCTCCCGCATGGGCACCCAGGCCACCTCGGCGACTTCGAGGTCCTCGTCGCACAGCTCCCCGCCGGAGAACCGCATCAAATAGTGGTGCACCGTCTTGTGCACCCGGCGGCCGTCGGTGACGAACCAGTAGTCGATGCGCCCCAGGGCGGCCAGCACGCTGCCGCGGATTCCGGTCTCCTCGGCGACCTCCCGGATGGCCGTCTGTTCGGCGGTCTCACCGAGTTCGATGTGCCCCTTGGGCAGCGACCACAGCATCCGCCCGCGCCGGTCGACGCGGCCGATCAAAGCGGCGACCTGCTCGTCGCGCGGACCGTCGAGGCCGTCGATGACGAGTCCGCCGGCGGAGGTTTCGTGGACGGTGCGCAGCCGCTCCGGCACGCGCCGCGAGGGGCGGGGCCGGCCGGATTTGGTCGCTTTCGGGTCGGCGGCCGGCTGGCCGTTCGTCTGGCTCTCAGGCGAACCCGCGCCGCGATGACCCCGGCGCCGCGCCCGGCGCCGACGTGGCTTCGCCTGTTCGCCATCCGACACCCATGCGATAGTAGCTGGCACGGCCCCGTCTATAGGAGATGCACGCCGCTAGCCGCGACCGCACGGCGGGACCGCTCGCGATGACGGCGGACCGCACCATATAAAGCAGTACCGGCATTACCGGGCAGGCGGGTGAGGCCGCCGCGGCCCGCGTCGTCGTCCGGCCCGGCCCGACTAGGCTGATCGAACGTGCCTGACGCCGCCCAGGAAGCCGACCTGCTGACCGCCGCCGCGGTCGCGCTGAATCAGCACGCCCCCGTGCTGCGGGAGCTCGGTTCGGCGTTCGATGCCGCCGGGCATCAGATCTATCTGGTCGGTGGTTCGGTGCGGGATGCCGTGCTGGGCAGGTTGAGTCCCGACCTGGACTTTGCCACCGACGCCCGCCCCGAGCAGATCCAACAGATCGTGCGGTCCTGGGCCGATGCGGTGTGGGACACCGGCATCGAATTCGGCACCGTCGGCGTCGGCAAGGGCGGGCACCGGCTGGAGATCACCACGTTCCGCGCGGATGCCTACGATCAGGTGTCGCGTCACCCCGAGGTGCGGTTCGGTGACAGCCTCGACGACGACCTGGTGCGCCGCGACTTCACCGTCAACGCGATGGCCGTGCGTGTCACGCCGACCGGGCCGGGCGAATTCCTGGATCCGCTGGGCGGCTTGGCGGCGCTGCGCGGGCGACTGCTCGACACCCCGGCGGCGCCGGGGGTGTCCTTCGGCGACGACCCGCTGCGGATGTTGCGCGCCGCGCGGTTCGTCTCGCAGCTCGGCTTCACCGTCGCACCGCGGGTGCGGGAGGCGATCGAGGAGATGGCGCCGCAGCTGGGGCGGATCAGCGTGGAACGGGTGGCGGCGGAGCTGGACAAGATGCTGCTGGGCGCCGACCCGGTGGCCGGCATCGACCTGCTGGTGCAGACCGGGATGGGTGAGGTGGTGCTGCCCGAGGTGGGTGGCATGCAGATGGCCATCGACGAACACCACCAGCACAAGGACGTCTACCAGCATTCGCTGACCGTGCTGCGGCAGGCGATCGCGCTGGAGGATGACGGCCCGGATCTGGTGCTGCGCTGGTCGGCGCTGCTGCACGACATCGGCAAGCCGGCCACCCGGCGGCACGAGCCCAACGGCGGCGTGAGCTTTCACCACCACGAGGTGGTCGGCGCCAAGATGGTCCGAAAGCGGTTGCGGGCGTTGAAGTATTCCAAGCAGATGGTCAACGACATCTCGCAGCTGGTGTTTCTGCATCTGCGGTTCCACGGCTACGGCGAGGGCAAGTGGACCGATTCGGCGGTGCGCCGCTATGTCACCGACGCCGGGCCGCTGCTGCCGCGGCTGCACAAGCTGGTGCGCGCCGACTGCACCACCCGCAACAAGCGCCGGGCCGCCCGGCTGCAGGCCAGCTACGACGAGCTCGAGAAGCGCATCACCGAGCTGGCCGCCCGGGAGGATCTGGCCAGGGTGCGCCCGGATCTGGACGGCAACCAGATCATGGAGCTGCTGGGCATCCCGGCGGGCCCGCAGGTCGGCGAGGCGTGGCGCTTTCTGAAGGAGCTGCGGCTGGAGCGCGGGCCGTTGAGCGCCGAGGAGGCGACCGAGGAGCTGCTGGCGTGGTGGCGGTCGCGGGGGAACCCGTAGCGGGCGCCGGGCGTCGGAGTTGTCGTGGACTACTGTCTCGCCGGCGATGACGGCGCAGCGGCCATCTGGCACGGCCAGCCCGACCTCGACCTGGACGGCGACGGCCGGCCCGATGCGATCGGTTTGGACTTCGACGGTGACGGCCTGCGCGACGACGCGCTGGCCGATTTCGACGGCGACGGGGTGGTCGATCACGCGGTGCTCGATCTCGACAACGACGGCACGCCCGAAGCGTTCTTCACCGACGACGGGTCGGGGACGTGGGCGGTGGCCGTCGACCGGGGTGGGCAGTTGCGGTGGTTCGGGCTCGACGGCGTCGAACACACCGGCGGTCCGCTGGTCGACTTCGATGGTCAGGGCCACGCCGACGACCGGCTGATCGACAGCGACGGCAACGGCGTGGCCGATCGGGTGCTGTGCGCCGGCGAGAACGGTGTGACCGGTTACGTCGACACCGACGGCGACGGCAAGTGGGACGTCAGGCTGACCGACACCGACGGCGACGGCCTGGCCGACGGCGCCAGCACGTTGTAATCCGTTCGGGCTGAACCGGTTTCAGCTCGGTTAACTCGCAGGTCCGCCGTGCCGATGCCCGGTGGTTGCGTTGCGCAGCCATTCGGGGTCGATCCAGTCACCGAGGCCGTAGTCGCCTCGATGGTGCGCGGTCATGCCGTCGTGCTGCAAGGCGTCTCCGTGGCCGGAGATCACGTCGGCGATGCTGAACAGCGATTCGGAGCCGTCGTCGAAGTAGTGCAGGTGGTCGTAGGCGGGATTAATCGAATTGCCGGGTACCTCGGCTTTGAACCGGGTGGAGCCGTAACCGTCGACCGAGGGGTCGGCCCCGAGTCCCCCCACGGTGGGACCGATGAGGCCCGGCCCCGTTACTCGAGCGGGCGACCAGGTGACCGCGTCCGCCGAGGCGGCGCCGACATACAAATGCCCACCCGTAGGCAGGTGGAAATCGACCGCCGAGCGCGCCATATCGGTTCCGGGGGACCCGACCAGCACCACATCGTCGGCCCGCATTCCGTAGCCCGCCGCCGCATCGGCAACCGTGGTGGATCCGTACGAGTTCCCGACGACGGTCATGTGGGTCGGCACCCCCGCATGCGTGACGGCCAGGGCGTTCACGTCGGCGGCCAAAGCCTGCCCGCCGACTCGGGCCATGTTGGGCGCCCACAGGCCGGGGTCATACCAGGTGTTAGGGGCGTCGTAGCCCATCCACATGATTACGGCGGTTTCCCTGGTCCAGTCGGCGCGGGCGGACTCTCCGTACAGGCGCACTCCAGCGAGGTCGGCCAGCGTTCCGTCGCGCACGTTCGACCCGAGCCCCGGCACCACGAACGCGGTATTGGCCGCCGTGTCCGGGTTGCCCATCGCGATGACTGCGGCGCCCTCCCCGCCGAACGCTTCGGGCTGGTAGCTCAGCAGGAAGACGTCAGGATGATTGCGCCGCTCGTCGACGGCGGTTGCGGATGCCGTCAAGCCCTCTTGGGTGCGGCGGGCGTTGGTGTAGCGGGTGATCGCCGTTGCCGTTAAGCCGAACTTGCCCGGGTTGTCGGTCACTTCATTGGCGGTGACGCGGTACTTGGTCGCGGTGTCCTCGACGCGGTGGAGGTCGTCGTTCATCACGGCGGTGTTGATGCGGCTGCGGATCTTGACCGGGATGCCATTGAGGTTGCCTACTTCTGGCGGGTGGTCGGCGATCAATCGATCTTTCTCTTCGCAGCTCAACGACTTCCACCATCTGTTGACGCCGTCAGGACTGGTCTCTGGCGGTGGAAGTTGTATTGGCGCTGGGCTATTGATCGGTGCCTCGACACCCTGGATCGCCGTTGGGTCATAACCGTCGACACGGAGACTGGTCAGTGACCTGCGTAGGTGGTCCGAATAACCACTCCGTACGAACTGCAGCTGGGCCAGGGTGGATTCGGTGTGCTCGATCGCTGCGCGTTCGAGGGCTGAGATGAGGGCGTCGAGTGCGGATCGATCAGCGCCGGTGAGGGTTTTGTCTTGTTCGAGAGCGAGTGCCTCGCTCAGCTCTTCGTCGATCTGTTGCAGTTGGGCTTCCAGTGCCGCGAGCGACGCCGCGCTATTTCGTTGCGCCTCGGCGAGGGAGGCCGCAATTCCTTCCAGCTCGACTGCGATCTTGGGAATCTGGAGGGACTGCAGGCCGAGTTCCTTTGCGACGTGCTGTACTTCTCTGGAGTCGTTGATGGGGTGGTCCCCACTCGTACCGTTCCAGGCGGCTTCGAAGCGGCGGCACGCTTCGTCGAATGCGCTATTGGCCGCCCCTGTGCAGCGGCCGGCCGCGTAAAACGCTTGGGCAAGAACGTCAATCTGCACGGGGCGACCGGCCTGCAGGCTGGTGTTGACGGCCCACGGGTCACCGCCGGCCTCGGTGATCAGATGTGGAACGCTTATACAGTTGAGTTGCATTGCACCGCTGTCACTTTCGAAGCATTGCCCAGGTATGCACGCCAGAGACGCGTTGCGCCCTGAGCGCAGCAACTAGTGTGCCGACCGAGAACGTCAGCCCTCCCGAGTTGGTCGCTAACGCTACTAGCGCCGGTGTGGCGGTCAATTCGCTTGCGCTCTGGTAGTTAGGAGTCGTTCATGCGGCTGTGGATCGTTTTTGGAACACTTACAGTGAGCTGGTTCCAGATATCGTGAGCGGCGCCGAGAATGGTGTCACGTCAACCGGCATGGCAGCGACTGCGCAGCGGGATTGGTGCGATCAGACCCGCGACGCCAATTAGGCCGAACTGCTACGTAGCGCACGCATCTCACAGGCAGTGTGATCATCCATTTCGGTGAAGCCCGCGGTGGCTCGATGCGCCTTGTCGCCCACAGCGGTCAGCACCTGCTGGTGAGCTTGCAAGTTGGTGGCGTGCTGGGCGCGGGCGGAATCGACGGCCTCGTGAAAGGCATCAGCCGCGGCGAACTCGCCGAACATGCCTGACGACAGCGGTGCCCGCGAGAGCGCATTGGCACCCTCTTGCGCGTGCTCACCCGCGCGGTGAGAGTCACTGCCGCCTGCGTGAAGCAGTCTTGTGTCGACGAACATAGCGCCCCCTCCTCAGCCGGATGAAACGCTACCTCGGTAAGGGTGGTCGTCAATTTGCCTTTAGTCGTGAGGCGGACGAAGCACACCTCGGCTAACGCCATGATCGCATCAAGCGGTTCGCTGCAGTCCGGCTGTCAAATCCACTATGAAGCAATACCGCGATTACGACTATGGAAACCGTCTCGGATGGTCCGGCTACGAGGTAGGCGCATGGTAGGGGAGGCGCGTGAGTGATTTGCTCCCAATCCGGTCGGCTGTCCACTATTGAAGCGCAAGGCTGGGGACAATTACGAAATTGATCCGGATAGCCTTGAAGGCTGTGAGGAGGACACATGGCGGGGGAGTTACCTCCAGACCTTGGTGAGGGGCCGACTGACCGCCGGCCGGCGGGGGCGTTGCCGAGCTACCCCACACAACCAGCGTCGCGTTCTCGCGGCGGTCGCGCCATCGCCCTGACGGCTCTCGCTACAGCCGGGATCGCCGTTGTGTTGGCCGCCGTTGGACTAATCGTGGCCCTCACGCACCCCACACGCACGGCTTCGTCAAGTAGCACTACGGCGCCCAGCTATACCTCCGCCGACACGACCGCGGCGCAACTCCAACTGTGCGACACATACAAATTGGCGGCAAAAGCGGTGCAGGTCGACACCACCGGTAGTGATAAGGCACTGGCTCGCATCGCCACCACCAATGGCGCCATCATGCTCGACATGGCGGCGGCCAATCCGGCGCTCGACCCCACAAACCGCGATGCAGCACGCGCACTGGCGGCGGCATACACGACTGCTTACGGCGGAGGGTAGCGCTGGACGTCGCTACGAAGCCGAGTTCCACGCTGCGCTCGACGACCTTGTCGCGAAGGACGCAGTAATGAAAAAGGTTTGCGGTGGTAGCTGACCTACCGCCCGGCAGATATTCGTTGCCTCTGGTCGGACCGTGGTGGACAGGGCCATCGAGCGGGGTCCGTGCCCTCGCTGAGCACTGGAATCAGGCATGCTTGCAACAGCAACACTACGCTCAAGATCTGCGTAACCAGCGAACTACTGTCGCGACAAACAATCGGGGCCATACCGCAGGCGATTTAATCTTTCGTTGTCACGAGGGCGAACGATTTCATTTAGATCTTGCTGAAAAGTATCAGACCAAAGCCAAGGCGTTTAATGCGAGTGCTGACGCTGTCGACCTTCTACGAAGTAAATTGATGGCCATCGCCGATGACGGCAATAAACAGATCGATAAAATCCTTTCGTCAAACGAACCACCGGAAGCGAAGTTAGCGTCGATACACCTTGTCCAATTGGCTTGCAACGCAGCCGCTTCGAATGCGAGTTGCATGGCCGTCGACACGATGGTGTCGGGAACCCAGAACATCCTTCGCAGTGAAGGCATGGACACCAATGCCCGAACTTGGATGCGGGACCACGGCTTCAATGTCGACGACGCTCCACCACCGCGTCCGATCAGCAGCAGACGACCCGCGTCCGGGGCCGGCCGGGAGCGGTGGGCGGGAGAACGCCTCTGGCGGTCGCAGTGTCGGGGAGATGCCGATCGCAACAGCGCAGGGGTCGCTGCCTGTGGTTGCTGGTCAGGGGGTTCGGCCAACGCTGGCTTTGGCGAGCGGGCAGGGGACCGCCCCGGTCGTCGCCGCGCAGGCATCTTCGCCTGTAGTAGCTGGTGAAGGCGGATTCGCTGGGTCAGTTGCGCCACCAGTGGTGCCGCCATCCGCTAGCGGCGTGCCGACACCTGGCGCTGGCGGACCAGTAGGACCCGGAATCCCAGCGATGCCAAGCGGGCCAATAGCACCTGCGGCCATCGGCCATGGCGTATCTCCCGGGCCGCTTGGCCAATCGTTCATGACCGGGATGACGGCTGGGCAACCAGTAGCTGGCCCTGCACAATCCTTGACGCAGGGCGCGATGAACGCGATCGGGCAGGGAACACCTCCGGCCCCGCAGGTTGCTGCACCGTTGGCGGCGCCGCCGGTGATGTCGGCTCCTGCGATGTCGGGGGGCGAGTCATTCGCCCCGGCACACGCTCACGTAGACGCGGCGGTTACTGCGTCCAGCGCCCCGACCGGCAGCGCGGCAGCGCCGGTAGCCCCGGTCATGACCGGCGGTTCGTGGTCGGCGCCCCCGGCGCCGGTGGTTAGCGCGCCGGCCGTGCCCGCCGGCCCGTTGCCCGCCTACGGTTCTGACCTGCGCCCGCCCGTCGTGGCACCTCCAGCGATTCCCTCGGTTCCCGCGGCGCCGGTCTCGGGCACGCCGGTTGCGGCATCGTCCCCGTCGGCGGGCGGCCCGCTGGTTTCGCCCGTGGAACGGGCGGCGTCCGGAACGGCGGCCGGCCAAGCCGGCACGAGTTCGTCGCCAATGGCCGGCGCGTCGGCGCTGTCCGCGACGACCGGCGCTGCTGCCGGCGCGGTATCAACCAGGGCCGCCGAACAGCAACGGCTACAGCGCCTTGTGGATGCGGTGGCCCGCCAGGAGCCGCGACTGTCGTGGGCGGCCGGGCTCAGGGACGACGGCAAGACCAGCCTGCTGGTCACCGACCTCGCAGGCGGGTGGATCCCGCCCCACGTCCGGTTGCCCGCCCATGTGACGCTGCTCGAGCCGGCGGCACGGCGCCGTGATGTCAGCGCGGTCGACCTGTTGGGTGCTGTCACGGTCGCCGCCGCGTACCAGCCCAATGCCTACATTGCCGAGCCCGATCCCGAGGCGCCTGCGCTCACCGGTGATCGGTCAGCCCGCTCCGCCGCGCCCGAAGTCGACGAGCTCGGGCCGACCTTGGTGGAAGCCGTGCGCTGCCGCGACGGTCTGCCGCGGATCGCCCAGGCGCTCGCAGCCCCGGCGGTGCGGAAAACGGGTGTGCTGGAAAACGAAGCAGAGCTATTGCATGAACGCATAGCCGACATAAAGCACTCGGTGCTCAATGCATATCCCAACCACGCGGTGTCCGCTGTCGGGGATTGGATGCTTTTGGCTGCGATCGCAGCCCTGATCGACGAGCATGTGTACCTCGCGAACTATCACCTGGCCTGGTTTGACGTAATAACGCGGTTTGGTGGCTAACCAGGGCTGCCAGCTCGGAATTTGACGTGAATACCGGCCAAGTCCAGTTGTGCAAAAATGAGGAATCCGCGGTCGATGGCGCGCCCAGGACGAGCCACGACGGCTGAAGGGGAGGTGAACCAGTGAGCTTTATCGCCGCGCATGCAGCGACCTATGGCGGGGTGGCCGCGGCGCCTCCACCCCCCACGATCGTGCCGACGGGCATGCCGTCAGGCGATCCCTCGCCCACTGGCATTGCAATCGGAGGACTTACTGCCGCCAGCAATCTTGGTGTGCCCGGCGACATCGCGGGCAGCACCGAGGGGGACCTGGACCGCCGGGGCCGCGCTGCCGATGCGGCGGCGAAGTTCCCAGCCAATGAGGCCGACGCCGCGCAACAATTCCAGGCCGTGGGCGCACAGGGCTCCACGCAGATGGTCCAGCAGTTGGTGTCGGGCATCACGGGCGCGCTTGGCGGCGCAGTCGGCGGCATCTTGGGCCCACTCACGCAACTCCCGCAGCAGGCGATGCAGGCGGGGCAGGGTGCCATGCAGCCGCTGCTGAGCGCGCTGCAAGGGACCCATACCGCCGGGGCGGTGGAGGCCGGAGACGGTTCGCGTCTCCTGGATGGTCTGGGCGCTGAGCCGGGCGGTGACACCGGCGGTGGCGGCGCTGGCCTCGGCGCCGGCGGCGGGGGCGGTGGCGGCACCACCCCGGCCGGCTACATGGGTCCGCCACCGGTGCCGTCGTCATCACCGCCGACAACTCCTTCTGGCGCGCCGGCAAAGCCGGTGATGATGACCCCCACCGGCGCCACCCCGCCCATGTCGGGCCAGTCGGGGATGACCGGCATGCCTATGATGCCACCGGGCGCGATGGGCGGCCACGGCGAAGGAGGCGGTAAAGACAAGCCGGCCGAAAAGCGGGTGACCGCCCCGGGTGTGCCCAACGGCCAGCCGGTGAAAGGCCGCTTGACGATCCCGCCGAGCGCTCCGCCGGCCTCAAAGCCCAGTGAGGGCAAACCGACCGTGGTAACCAACAGACCCGCCCGGCGAATCGTCATCATGCCCACGGACGAAGAGGCGAAGGAATAGCCCGGAAGACCTTTCGATTCGTGGATTTCGCGCCAAAGAGTGTGGGAGTAGTGGCTTGAGTGTCCGTGAGGATGCGATCCCCAAAAGGGGCGGGGGAATCGTTGGCTGATCCGCTGATGACTCAGGCCCTCGCGGCGTTGTGGCGTGGGCACAGCCTGTTCGCCGGCGCTGTCAGCGGCGACCACATCGGTGATACGCCGGCACAGATTCACCCGCGCGCCGAGCGGTTATCCCGGGCCAGGGGACAGTCCTGTGCAGAAACACTGCGCTCGGTGCAGCAACTGCACCGGCTGGCCGACACCGATCGGTCGCTGGCGCAGGCCCTCGCAGCGGCTCGGACCGATCGCGCCCAAGCACGTGCGGCAACACGGGCAGTCCTACAAGCCGCAGAGGCCGATGCGGCGCCGGTCGCCGACACGCCGATCGGCCGGCGCGAAGCCATGACCCGGATGGCGGCGCGGCTGCGGGCTCAGCACAGGCACATCGTCGGGACGCGGGCGCGGGCACGGCTGCTGGCCCTGCGGATGCAGCGGCTGCGCTACCACCGGAAGCGGGCAGCAAGGCCGGGGCACGCCGCCGTTCTGGCCGCGATCCGCAAAGCCCTGAGCATCAAGGGGATTCACGACCCAGCGGCGCGTGCCCGCTGGGAGCGCGGTATGGACCTGGTGGCTCGCCGCGAGTCGAACCACAACGCCGGCGCGGAAAACGGTTGGGATGCGAATGGGGCACGCGGCACGCCCAGCAAGGGTGCCTGGCAATTCATCGCGACGACGTTCGCCAGGTACCACGAGCCCGGAACTTCGCACAACATGCACGATTTGGTGGCGCAGGCGTGCGCGTTCATCAACTATGCCCAGGGCCGCTATGGAGTTGCCGCCGATGCGTCGAATCTGGCTGATCGGATTCAGCAGGCCGATCCACGCCGATCACCTAAGGGGTATTGAGAATGCCGCTGAGTTTGTCCAACCGCGACCAGAACTCCGGGCATCTGTTCTACAATCGGCGCCTCCGGGCTGCGACGACCCGCTTCTCGGTGCGAATGAAACACGATGACCGCAAGCAGACCGCCGCGCTGATGTTGTCGATGGTGCTAGTAGCCATCGCCGGCGGTTGGATGTTACTGCTGAACGTACTCAAACCGACTGGGGTAGTGGGTGATTCGGCGATCATCGGGGACCGCGACTCCGGGGCCATCTACGCGCGTATCGACGGCCGGCTGTATCCGGCGCTGAATCTGACGTCCGCGCGGCTCGCGACGGGCACTGCGGGACAGCCGACGTGGGTCAAGCCCGCCGAGATCGCCAAATATCCGACCGGGCCGCTGGTGGGCATTCCGGGCGCTCCCGCGGCGATGCACGTAAACCGCGGCGCCCCCTCGGCGTGGGCGGTGTGCGACACGGCGGGGCGTCCGCGCTCCAGCGACAAGCCGGTGGTGACCTCGATCGCGGGCCAACTCAACGGTGGCGGCCGCGCGGCACCCCTGCGCGACGACGCGGGACTGCTCGTCACGTTCGACGGCAACACGTATGTGATCTGGGGCGGAAAACGCTCGCAGATCGATCCCAGCAATAGGGCCGTCACCCTGAGCCTGGGCCTCGACCCGGGAGTGACGTCGCCCGTGGAGATTTCGCGCGCGCTTTTCGACGGGCTGCCCGCGACAGAGTCGCTGCGTGTCCCGCAGGTATCCCAAGCGGGGACCCCGTCGAAGTGGGTCTCGGGGTCGCAAGTGGGCGCGGTTCTACAGGCGCAGACCGCGGGCGGGGGCAGCCAGTTCTATGTGCTCTTGCCCGATGGCGTGCAAAAGATTACAAGTTTCGTGGCCGACCTGCTGCGAAGCGCCAACTCCTACGGGTCGACGGCGCCTCGCGCGGTGACTCCGGATGTACTGGTCAACATCCCCGAGGTTAACTCGCTGGCACTGGACTACTACCCGGCCGGGCGGCTGAACTTCGTAGACGCCGCGGCGAATCCGACCACCTGCGTCGGCTGGGAGAAGTGGTCGACGGATCCGCAGGCCCGTGTCGCCGTGTACAACGGACGCGGACTTCCGGTGTCGTCGTCCATGGACAACCGGATCGTGCGCCTGGTACGTGACGACCGGGACGCGGCATCGGTGGTCGCCACCCAGGTGCTGGTGTTGCCGGGCGCGGCGAACTTCGTGACATCGACCAGCGGCGTGCTCAGTGCCGATTCCCGCGAATCGTTGTTCTGGGTTTCCGACAACGGGGTGCGATTCGGGATCGCCGCCGATGATTCGACGCTGCGCGCGCTCGGG
Source organism: uncultured Actinomycetota bacterium (assembly GCA_963785625.1). Lineage (GTDB taxonomy): Bacteria > Actinomycetota > Actinomycetes > Mycobacteriales > Mycobacteriaceae > Mycobacterium. The sequence goes on from CAWAWC010000010.1 coordinate 554,945, forward strand.
CTCGACCCGGGGTCGGCGGCGCAGGCGCCGTGGCCGTTGTTGCGGACTTTCGCTGCGGGACCGGCATTGTCGCAGCAGGCGGCCCTCGTGGCGCGTGACACCGTGCCGACGCTCGGTCAGGTGGCCGTGGTGACGACATCAGCGAAAGCTGGAGGCTAGACGATGTCCAAGAGAGCGTTCCCGATCAACCGTGTCAAGATCGACCCGCCGAAACCGGTTCGAGTGGCGCCCAATGCACCGATAGTTCTCCCGGAACGCGAGCCCCGCAACATCTGGGTGATGATCGGCGTGCCCGCGCTCATCGTGGCGTTGATCGGCACCATCGTGATGCTCTACGTCTCGGGTGTGCGGAGCCTGTCCACCGGCTTTTTCCCGTTGATGGGTATCGGCGCCTTCAGCATGCTGGCGTTCTCCGGGCGGTTCGGCCGGGCGCGCAAGATCACCTGGGGTGAGATGGAGCGGGGACGCCGCCGCTACCTGCGCGACCTCGATGTCAACCGTGATGAGATCCAGAACGCGGTGTGTGCGCAGCGCGCATGGCAGCATGCAGTCCATTCCGACCCGCGTGGGTTGGGCGCCATCATCGGCGGTCCGCGGATGTGGGAACGTGGCCGCGGCGATGTGGATTTCCTGGAAGTCCGGGTAGGCACGGGTGTGCAACACGCACCGGATTCGGTGCTGTCGGTGACGTGGCCCGACATTGCCTCCGACGAGGAGCTCGAACCCGTCACGGGCCAGGCGTTACGCGATTTCATCCTGGAGCAGCGCAAGATTCGCGATATCGCCAAGGTAGTGAACCTGCGCTCGGCGCCGGGATTCAGTTTCGTTGGCGAGGACCTCGATCGGGTGCGGTCACTGATGCGGTCGGTGTTGTGTTCGCTTGCGGTGTTCCACAACCCGCGCGACGTGAAGTTGATGGTGGTCACCCGCAATCCCGAGGTGTGGTCGTGGATGGTGTGGCTGCCGCACAACCTGCACGACGAGTTGTTCGACGCCTGCGGATGGCGCCGGTTGTTGTTCACGACGCCCGAGGAACTGGAGGAGGCACTGGGCGCCGAGCTGCACATGAAGGGCAAGCGCGGCGCGTGGACGCCGATGGCTGCGGCCACCCCGACCGCGATGGGCTCGGCGCTGGAGACCGGGCAGGGCGCCGACTCGGTGGATTTGGGACCGCACTTGGTGATCGTCGATGACAACACCGGGAGTCCCGACGCCTGGGAGAGCGTCGTCGGGCAAGTCGGCAAGGCGGGAATCACGTTATTGCGCATCGCGTCTCGGGTGGGCACCGGGGTCGGTTTCGGCGAGGACCAAGTTTTCGACATGGGTGAGCGACACGGCGCACCCAACGGCTCGGTCAACGGAGAGGTCAATTTCGGCACGAACGGGTTTGACGCCGATGGCGAGGACGGGCGCCCGGCGCCCCTGCTGCGGGTGCGCGGCAAGTTTTTTGCCCATGCCGACCAACTGTCGCTCCACCGCGCCTACCGCTACGCGCGGGCTATGGCGCGGTGGTCACCCACCAGCCGCAGCGAGATTGCCGATTCGGCCAGCGGCGCAGCCGAACTGCTGCGGGCGCTGCGCATCGGTGACCCCCGCGAATTGGACGTCGATCGGTTGTGGGCCGAGCGGCGCGGCCGCGGCGACGAGCGGTGGTGTGAGATCCCGGTCGGCGCCAAGCCGAACGGCGAGCTGCAGAACGTCATCATCCGCGCAAAGGATTTCGGCGGATTCGGTTTTCATTCGGTGGTCATCGGCACGAGCGGCTCGGGTAAGTCGGAGTTCTTTCTGTCGTTGGTCTACGGGATCGCGCTGACGCACTCGCCCGAGACGTTCAACGTCATCTTCGTCGACATGAAGTTCGAGTCCGCGGCGCAGGACATTATGGGCATTCCTCATGTGGTGGCGGCGTTGTCGAACCTCGGCAAGGACGAGCGGCATCTGGCCGAGCGGATGCGCCGAGTCATCGACGGCGAGATCAAGCAACGCTACGAGCTTTTCACCTCGGTGGGTGCGCGCGACGCCAATGACTACGAAGAGATCCGGCTTGCCGGGCGCGATCTGCCGCCCGTGCCGGTTTTGCTCGTCATCGTCGACGAGTACCTGGAACTGTTTGCCAACCATGAGAAGTGGATCAATCTGATCATCCATATCGGGCAGGAGGGACGCGGTGCCAACGTCTTCTTCATGCTCGGCGGTCAGCGCCTCGACCTGTCGTCGCTACAAAAGGTCAAGTCCAACATCGCATTCCGGATCGCGCTGCGCGCCGAGTCCGGTGATGACAGCCGTGAGGTGATCGGTTCGGACGCCGCCTACCATCTGCCGTCGAAAGAGAACGGGTTTGCGTTGCTGAAGGTCGGGCCGCGTGATCTCGAGCCATTCCGCTGCTTCTACCTGTCGGCACCATTCGTGGTACCGAAGACAACGGAAGTGGCCACCACCGTCGACATGATGTTGACCAAGCCCCGGCTGTACAACTGGCAGTACCAGCCGCTGGACGCGGCCGACGCCGCGGCCTTAGAGGCCGCCGCCGCCGTCGACGCCGAACCCGACAAATTTCTCTACCACGAAGACGGTTTCAAGAAGAAAAAGATCGTCGACGTACTGCGCGAGTCGCTGCACGAGGTGCCGCACCGGTCGCCGCGCCGGCCGTGGCTGGAGCCGCTGGAGACGCCGGAACCGGTCGACGTTCTCGTCGCCGGGTGGCGGGGCAAGCCGTGGCATGTCGATTACGGCCGCAACCCGGGGCTGATGTTCCCGGTGGGCGTCATGGACATTCCCGAGGAGTCCAGGCAGGTCGTGCACGCGGTCGACGCGCTGCGCAGCAACATCATCGTGGTGGGCGCCAAGCAGCGCGGCAAAACGACCACGTTGATGACGTTGATGTGCTCGGCGGCAACGATGTACAGCCCGGCGCGGGTGACGTTCTTCTGCATCGGCGGGGCGACGCTGGCGCAGGTGGCATCGCTGCCGCACGTCACCGACATCGTGTCGCCGAAGGACCATGAGGGCGGCGAGCGCATCCTGAGCACGATGGACGCGCTGATCGATGCGCGGGAAGACTCGTTCCGACGACTCCGGATCGACCTCGACGGCTTTCGGGAGCGCCGGTTCGGGGTGGGCAGCGACGGGTTGGGCGGTACCGATCCCAATGACCCGTTCGGGGACGTCTTCGTGGTCGTCGACGACTACGACGACCTCTACTCGAAGGACACCGTGCTGGGTGATCGCATCATCGCGTTGAGCAGCCGCGGCCCCGAGTACGGGGTGCACGTCATCTGCAGCGCGGGAGGCTGGATTCACGGGCAGCGCCAGAGCCTGCTGCAAAACGCAACGGCGCGAATCCAATTGCGGTTGGCCGACCCCAGCGAAAGCCAGATGGGGCACTCCTCCATCGAGTCACGCGAGGCGGCGCGGCGGACGTTGAACCGTCCCGGTTTCGGTCTGACGGACAGCCTGCACGAGCTGCTGGTCGGCATTCCGACGCTGGCCGATCCCGCCACCGGCATGCTGGTGAACATCACCGAAGTCGGCGCGCGCATCGCCGAGGTCGCCGGGGTGACCAAGCACGCAAGCCTGCAACGGTTGCCGCGGCGCGTCGAACTCAAGTCGATCCTCGAACATGAGGCCGCACACCCGAGCGGCGACGACGTCTCGATCGCGTTCGCCATCGGTGAGCGCCACGAACTCGGCCCCGTCCCCCTCAGGCTGCGGGAAAGCCCCGGGTTGGTGATCCTGGGCAGGCAGGGCTGCGGCAAGACCACGTCTCTAGTGGCAATCGGTGAGGCGGTGATGAACCGGTTCAGCCCGGAGGAGGCCCAGCTGACGCTGATCGACCCCAAGACCGCCCCGCATGGTTTGCGTGATCTGCACGGCCCGGGCTATGTGCGCGCGTACGCCTACGACCAGGACGAGATCGACGACGTGATCACGGAGCTGGCGCAGCAGGTTCTGCTGCCGCGACTGCCTCCCAAGGGTTTGAGCCAGGAGGAGTTGCGCGCACTCAAGCCGTGGGAAGGGTGCCGCCATTTTGTGCTTATCGACGATGTCCAGGACCTGCGTCCGGATCAGGGCTATCCGCCGAAGCCGCCGGTGGGCGCCGCGCTGTGGAAACTGATGGAACGTGCCCGTCAGATCGGTCTGCACGTATTCACGACCCGCAATAGCGCGAACTGGGCGACGCTCACGATGGATCCGTGGATGAGGTTCCAGACGTCGGCGAAGGTGGCGCAGTTCTATATGGACAACGACCCGGAAAACAAGATCAATCGTTTTGTCCGCGCCCAGGCGCTGCCACCAGGCCGTGGCCTGCTAGTCGGTGTCGACGGCGACGTCGAAGGGATCCTGGTCGGCTCACCGGCCGCGGCCCAACCTTGATGCCGCGGCCCAACCTTGATGGCGCGGCGCCTCGTTTACTGAGCCCGTTCGCAATGCCAGGTTTTTAGCTTGTGTCGTGCTCACCACCGAGACGGCGACTGTCGAGAAGCCTGCCAACGCAGACGAGCACGACCACGGCCACGGTCACCATCACGCGCACTGATGCGCCTCTGAACGAGACACCCCCTGGCCTTGACCGGGGGGTGTTTTCGTCTCAACTGGTCAGTCCCAGGGCGTCGGGATACAGCTAGAGACTGAGGAGGACCCGTGACCCGTCCGGACGCTTCACGGAGACCTCCAGTTCACCGCCTGTCGCCTCAACGTACTTGCGGAGGGTGTCCACACGACTAGTGCCCAGCTCGCCATGCTCCATTTGGGAGACACGGTTCTGGCCAACGCCAATAGCCGCAGCGAGGGTCGTCTGCGTGAAGCCAGCGGCCTCGCGCAGTTCACGGAGACGATACTGGGCAACTTCGCGGTCCATCTCAGCCTTGATCGCGTCGATACGGGTCCGATTGCCCGGACGACGACGGCGCATGTCATCGAGATTGGTCATCGTTTCTTCCCCTTTCTTGCTTTCGGATTCACGGCTTTAGCCGCTTCGGCTTCCTCATGCAGACGCTCCTGATGGGCAGTGAACAGGTCGTCGGCGATGGGGATGTGCTTGGCATACCACTTGGACCAATTCCCCGCCTTGTCTCCAGCGATCAGCATGATCGCCCGCGATCTGGCATCGAAGGCGAACAGCACACGAATGTGGGCTCCAGCCTTCGTGGGGCGCGGACGAAGCTCCTTCATGTTCGGATGCTTTGACCCCTCGAGGGTGTCCACGAACGGTCGCCGGGTTACTGGGCCGTGTTCCTCCAACTGCTCCAGCGCTGCTATCAAGTTGTCGTATTCGTCGTCGTCGAGCATGTCCATCCAGGCTTCGATGAGAGTCAGATCGACCTCCCATTTCCGCACCTATCACACAGTATCAGTTTTAACTGATATCAGCTAGAAATGATTCCCGAGGGTGACCTGCGCCGAAGGCCTTCGGCAAGTGTGGGCAAACCATCCAAGGCCTGCGCGCATGGCTTACATCCATCACCACCGAGACGGCGATTGTCGAGAAGCCCGCGAACGAAGAAGGTGACCACGGCCATGGACACGGTCATCACCACCATCACCACTAGGAGATTGATGCCCCGACTGTGGGGTTGATGTACGAAATCCCAACGATTTCCGTGCATAGGCCCCACGGTCGGCATCACCCCCGGTCCAGCGACCGGGGGTGTTTTCGTATGCCGTCTATATGGACAACGACCCGGAAAACAAGATCAACAGTTTTGTCCGCGCCCAGGTGCTGCCACCAGGCCGTGGTCTGCTAGTCGGTGTCGATGGCGACGTCGAAGGGATCCTGGTCGGCTCACCGTCCTCGGCCCGATTCTGATCGGGCGGTTCGGCCCCGTTCGCTCCGTTGACTTCAAGCCGGGTTTTTAGCCTGCTCACGACCACTGCGGCCCTGCATCCTCAACGCACTCAGCGGCTTCGCTTACCATCGACCCTCGTGCCCCACGACGGAAGTGAGCGATCGCGGCGGACCCCGAAGGCGGTCGCCAGGGTGGTCGCAATCGTCGCGGGACTCCTGGGCCTGCTGCTGTGCGCGATCGTTCCCTTGGCTCCGGTGAAGCAGACCACGGCCACCGTGCTGTGGCCCCAGGGCAGCGCGGACGGGCATGTCACCCAGATCACCGCCCCACTGGTGTCCGGGGCTCCACGCGCGCTCGACATCTCCATTCCGTGCTCGGCGATGGCCACCCTGCCCGCCGACGGCGGCCTGGTGGTCTCGACCCTGCCGTCCGGCGGGGTGGATGCCGGTAAGAACGGGTTGTTCGTGCGCGCGGACAAGACCGTGATCGTCGTCGCCTTCCGGGACACGGTCGCCGCGGTGGCACAGCGCTCGGCGGTGGCGGCCGGCGCCTGCAGTGTGCTGCACACCTGGGCCGACGCCGGCGGGGCCGGAGCGGACTTCGTCGGCATACCGGGCGCCGCCGGGATGCTCCCGGCCGAAAAGAAACCGCAAGTCGGCGGCATCTTCACCGATTTGAAGGTGCCGTCCCAGCCCGGGTTGTCGGCTCGCGTTGATATCGACACCCGGTTCATCACCGCGCCCACTGCGATCAAGAAGGTTGTGATGGCGGTGGGCGCCCTGGCCGTTCTGACGGCCATCCTCGCGCTGGCGGCGTTGGACCGGCGCAGTCGGGGCGCCGACAGACTCCTCAATTGGCGGCCGCACTGGACGTCGTGGCGGCGGGTCGGGCTCGCGACGTGGTTCGCGGACGCGGCGGTGATCGCGACCCTGCTGCTCTGGCACGTCATCGGCGCCACCTCGTCGGACGACGGGTACAACCTGACCATCGCCCGGGTCGCCCCGAAGGCCGGCTACGTCGCCAACTACTACCGCTACTTCGGGACCACCGAGGCGCCGTTCGACTGGTATCTGGCCGTGCTGTCCAAGCTGGCGACGGTGAGCACCGCCGGCGTCTGGATGCGGCTGCCGGCCACGCTGGCCGGGATCGGGTGCTGGCTGATCATCGGCCACTGGGCCCTGCGCCGGCTGGGGCCGGGCAGGGGCGGCCTGGCGGAAAACCGGGTCGCGGTGCTCACCGCGGGGGCCGTCTTCCTGGCCGCCTGGCTGCCGTTCAACAACGGCCTGCGCCCCGAGCCGCTGATCGCCTTCGGCGTGCTGGTCACGTGGATGCTGGTCGAACGCGCGATCGGGCTGGGGCGGCTCGCTCCCGCCGCGGTCGCGATCGTGGTGGCGATGCTCACCGCGACACTGGCCCCGCAGGGACTGATCGCCCTCGCCGCGCTGCTGACCGGGGCCCGGGCCATCGCCCAGACCATCCGGCGGCGCCGGGGCACCGACGGGCTGTCCCCCGCAAGCGGGAGGTGCCCCCAGGCCCCAGAGCTGGCGGTGCTGGCGGCGTCGCTATCGCTGATCACCGTGGTGGTGTTCCGCAGTGAAACGTTGGCCACGGTCGCCGAGTCGGCTCGCATCAAGTACAAGGTCGGCCCGACGATCGCTTGGTACCAGGACTGGCTGCGCTACTACTTCCTGACGGTGGAGAGCAACGCCGAGGGCTCGATGTCGCGGCGATTCGCGGTGCTGGTGATGCTGCTGTCGATGTTCGGGGTGCTGGTCGTGCTGCTGCGCCGCGGCCGGGTCCCGGGCCTGGCCAGCGGCCCGGCGTGGCGGTTGATCGGCACCACCGCCCTCGGCCTGCTGCTGCTGACGTTCACGCCGACCAAGTGGGCCGTGCAGTTCGGCGCGTTCGCCGGGCTGGCCGGCGCGCTGGGGGCGGTCACCGCGTTCACCTTCGCCCGGATCGGCCTGCACAGCCGGCGCAACCTGACGCTGTACGTCACCTCGTTGCTGTTCGTGCTGGCCTGGGCAACCTCGGGCGTCAACGGCTGGTTCGACGTCAACAACTACGGCGTCCCGTGGTACGACATCCCGCCGGTCATCGCGAGCCACCCGGTGACGTCGATGTTCCTGACGCTGTCGATCCTCACCGGATTGCTGGCCGCCTGGTATCACTTCCGCATGGACTACGCCGGGCACACCGAGGTCCAAGACAACCGGCGTAACCGCGTCCTGGCCTCCACGCCGCTGCTGGTGGTCGCGACGATCATGGTCCTGGGCGAGGTCGCCTCCCTGGCCAAAGGCGCCGTCTTCCGCTACCCGCTCTACACCACCGGCAAGGCCAACCTGGCCGCCATCACCTCGGGACTATCGCCCACCAGCTGCGCGATGGGCGATGACGTGCTGGCCGAGCCGGACGCGAATGCGGGTCTGCTGCAGCCGGTTCCGGGGCAGCAGTTCGGCCCAGCGGGGCCGCTCGGGGGAATCAACCCCGTCGGCTTCAAGCCCGATGGGGTGGGCGATGACCTGAAGTCCTACCCGGTGGTGACCAAACCGGGGGTGGTGAATTCCGACGCGTCACCCAATAAGCCCAACGCCACCATGAGTGACTCCGCGGGCACGGCCGGCGGGAAAGGCCCGGTCGGGGTGAACGGGTCGCACGCGGCGCTACCGTTCGGCCTCGACCCGGCCCGCACACCGGTGATGGGCAGCTACGGCGAAAATTCGCTGGCCGCCACGGCGACCTCGGCCTGGTACCAGTTGCCGCCACGCAGTCCGGACCGGCCGCTGGTGGTGGTCTCCGCCGCCGGCGCGATCTGGTCGTACAAGGAGGACGGCACCTTCACCTACGGGCAGTCGCTGAAATTGCAGTGGGGCGCGGCCCGCCCCGACGGCACCATCCAGCCGCTCGGGGAGATGCAGCCGATCGACATCGGGCCGCCGCCGGCGTGGCGCAACCTGCGGTTCCCGCTGGCCTGGGCGCCGCCGGAAGCCAACGTGGCGCGCATCGTCGCCTACGACCCGAACCTGAGCTCCGAGCAGTGGTTCGCGTTCACGCCGCCGCGTGTCCCGGTGCTGCAGACCCTGCAGCAATTGATCGGATCGGGCACCCCGGTGCTGATGGACATCGCGACCGCCGCGAACTTGCCCTGCCAGCGGCCGTTCTCCGAACACCTTGGCGTTGCCGAACTTCCGCAGTACCGCATCCTGCCCGATCACAAGCAGACGGCGGCGTCGTCGAACGGGTGGCAGGCCGGCGAGGCGGGCGGTCCGTTCCTGTTCACTCAGGCAATGCTGTACACCTCGACCGTCTCGACGTACCTGCGCGGCGACTGGTACCGCGACTGGGGGTCGGTCGAGCAGTATCACCGGTTCGTGCCGGCCGATCAGGCGCCGAACGCCGTCGTCGAACAGGGTGTGATGACCGTGCGCGGCTGGAGCCGCCAAGGACCGATCCGGGCCCTGCCATGAGCGTCACGACCGTCGCTGACCGCGACCACAAAGCGGCCCCCCACCCGGACGTGCGGGTGACGCGCTGGGTCGCGATGATCGCCGGGCTGATCGGGTTCGTCCTGTCGGTCGCGACTCCGCTGCTGCCCGTCGTGCAGACCACCGCGACGCTGAACTGGCCGCAAAACGGCCAATTGAACAGCGTTACCGCACCGCTGATTTCGCTGACGCCGGTTGACGTGACGGCGACCGTACCGTGCTCGGTGGTGCGTGACCTGCCGCCCGACGGCGGGGTGGTCCTGAGCACGGCGCCCAAGAAGGGCAAGGACGCGGCGCTCAACGCGTTGTTCGTCGTCGTCAGCAGCCAGCGCATCGACGTCACCGACCGCAATGTGGTGATCGCCAGCGTGCCCCGGGACCAGGCGGCCTCCCCGCAATGCCAGCGCATCGAGATCACCTCCACACAAGCCGGCACCTTCGCCACCTTCGTCGGCCTGAACGATCCGGCGGGCAAGCCCGTGCGCGGCGGTTTCCCCGATCCCAACCTGCGGCCGCAGATCGTTGGGGTGTTCACGGATCTGACCGGTCCCGCCCCGCCCGGACTGCGGTTCTCGGCGACCATCGACACCCGGTTCTCCACCACACCCACGACGCTGAAACTCGCCGCGATGGTGCTGGCGATCGTGTCCACCATCGTCGCACTGGTCGCGCTGTGGCGCCTGGACCAGTTGGACGGGCGCCGCATGCACCGGTTGATCCCGACCCGCTGGCGCAAGTTCACGCTGATCGACGCCACGGTGATATTCGGCTTCCTGCTCTGGCATCTGATCGGCGCGAATTCCTCCGACGACGGCTACATCCTCGGGATGGCCCGAGTCGCCGACCACGCCGGCTACATGTCCAACTACTTCCGCTGGTTCGGCAGCCCGGAGGACCCGTTCGGCTGGTACTACAACCTGCTGGCGCTGATGACCCACGTCAGCGACGGCAGCCTGTGGATGCGGCTGCCCGACCTGTTCGCCGGGCTGGTCTGCTGGCTGCTGCTGTCGCGCGAGGTGCTGCCCCGGCTGGGGCCGGCGGTGACGGGCAGCACCGCCGCCAACTGGGCGGCCGGCATGGTCTTGCTCACCGCGTGGATGCCGTTCAACAACGGTCTGCGTCCGGAGCCGATTATCGCGCTGGGTTCGCTGATCACCTACGTGCTGATCGAGCGCGCGATATGTGCGTCCCGGCTGACACCGGCGGCGCTGGCCGTGATCACCGCGGCGTTCACCCTGGGCGTCCAGCCCACCGGGCTGATCGCGGTGGCCGCCCTGATCGCCGGTGGTCGCCCGATCCTGCGGATCTTCGTGCGCAGGCGTCGCCTGGTCGGAACCTGGCCGCTGGTGGCCCCGATGCTGGCCGCAGCCTCCGTCATCCTCACGGTGGTCTTCGCCGACCAGACACTGGCAACGGTGTTGGAAGCCACCAGGATTCGCACCGCGATCGGTCCGAGCCAGGCGTGGTACACCGAGAACCTGCGCTACTACTACCTCATCCTGCCCACCGTCGACGGTTCGCTGTCGCGCCGATTCGGCTTCTTGGTCACCGCTCTGTGCCTGTTCACCGCGGTGTTCATCATGTTGCGCCGCAAGCGGATTCCCGGTGTGGCCCGTGGACCGGCGTGGCGGCTGATGGGCGTCATCTTCGGGACCATGTTCTTCCTGATGTTCACTCCCACCAAGTGGGTGCACCACTTCGGGCTGTTCGCCGCGGTAGGCGGGGCGATGGCCGCGCTGACCACGGTCCTCGTGTCGCCGAAGGTGCTCCGCTGGTCGCGCAACCGCATGGCGTTCGTGGCGGCGCTGCTGTTCCTGATGGCGCTGTGCTTCGCCACCACCAACGGCTGGTGGTACGTCTCGAGCTACGGCGTGCCGTTCAACAATGTCATGCCGAGGATCGCCGGAATCAGCATCAGCACAATGTTTTTCGTCCTGTTCGCGATCGCGGCACTGTGGGCGATATGGCTGCACTTCGCCCCCAGGGATCGCGGCGAGGGCCGGCTGGCACGGGCGGTGACGGCCGCGCCCATCCCCCTCGCCGCCGGGTTCATGGCGCTGGTGTTCATCGCATCGATGGTTGCCGGGATCGTGCGCCAGTACCCCACCTACTCCAATGGCCGGGCCAACTTGCGCGAATTCGCCGGGGGCTGCGCACTGGCCGACGACGTGCTCGTCGAGCCGGACAGCAACGCCGGCTCCATGGCGCCGCTGCCCGGCGATTACGGCCCGCTGGGCCCGCTGGGTGGTGTCAACCCCATCGGGTTCACCCCCAACGGCGTACCGGAACGTACCGTGGCCGAGGCGGTCCAGCAGACGTTGGTGCCGCAGCCCGGCACCGACTACGACTGGTATGGGCCGAAAAAGCTGACAGCGCCGGGCATCAACGGGTCGCTGGTGCCGCTGCCCTACGGGCTGGACCCCGGCCGGGTCCCGCTGGCGGGTACCTACACCACCGGCCCCCAGCAGCAGAGCAGGCTGACGTCGGCGTGGTACCAGCTGCCCAAACCGGACGATGGGCATCCCCTGGTCGTCGTGACCGCCGCCGGCACGATCGCGGGGAACAGCGTGCTGCACGGACATACCTCGGGCCAGACGGTGGTGCTGGAATACGGCAGGCCCGGTCCGGGCGGTGACGTGACGCCGGCCGGGCGGCTGGTGCCCTATGACCTGAACGGCGAGCAGCCGAAGGCATGGCGCAACCTGCGCTTCGCCCGGTCCCAGATGTCCGCCGACGCCGTCGCCGTGCGGGTGGTGGCCGAAGACCTGTCCCTCACGCCGGAAGAATGGATCGCGGTGACCCCGCCGCGGGTGCCGGAGCTGCGCTCGGTGCAGGAGTATGTCGGCTCGTCGCAGCCGGTATTGATGGACTGGGCCGTCGGCCTGGCCTTCCCGTGTCAGCATCCGATGCTGCACGTCAACGGCGTCACCGAGATCCCGAAGTTTCGCATCACGCCGGATTACAACGCCAAGAAGCAGGACACCGACACCTGGGAGGACGGCGTCAACGGCGGTCTACTGGGCATCACCGATCTGCTGCTGCGGGCACACGTGATGTCCACCTACCTGTCCCACGACTGGGGCCGTGACTGGGGATCGCTGCGCAAGTTCGACACCGTCGCGGATGCGCGGCCCGCGCAACTTGACTTGGGCACCGCCACCCGCAGCGGACTGTGGTCCCCGGGAGAAATTCGGATCAAGCCCTAGCTAGCTAGCGTCCCGGAAAAGATTCTATTGGAACGGATTTCGAACCGTTTCGCACCAATTCGTCAGTTGCCTAATTACCCGGACAATTTACGTTCGAGTAATTCTGAAATGTTTATCGACGCCGGGCACTGGTCAATACCTGCCCTGTGCTATCGCTAACAGCCGAGGCAGGAGGTGATCCATTGCACACAATGGCACGCGTGGCGACCTCGGCGGCAACCACGATGACGATCTTCTTGGCGGCGGCATTCGAAATGGCCACCGGCGGTGGTTCGTAGGGCCGGGTCATCAGCGGTCGCAGAGGTGCATCTGGTCGACGCCCCCGAACCCGGTACCCACTTCGACGTCGGCCTCATTCAAGAGCCGCGTCCGGCGTCCACCACCTGTGGTCCCGGCGATCCGGGCACGTCCTTCACCGGCCTCGACACCGACGTAGCGGGCAGCGGAACGACGACCGGCCAAGACACTATTCGGCCGGGCACGACGGGCGTCTGGGTGATCATCGAGCGGCCGAACGGCCACTCCCACAACCCGGCCACAGCCACAACCCGGCCGAGTTCTACACCTCGGAGTTCTTGGCGCCGGTATAACTGACGCGCGTCAGCTATTTGCCACCACGGTGAGTCAGCTCGGACTGCACCACGCCGACCTGCTGGCGTGCCCGCTCGTCGGCCTTTTCCTGTTCGGCCGCGGTGACGACAATAGCGTCCGAACCCGGAAAGACCGTCGCCACGTGGCCGTTGGCAAGCCAGCGCACCACGTACGGCGGTGCGCCGTCGGCGCCGTGCACCTCGGTGATCAGGCCCCGCTGATCCGCTAATTCCGTCGTCGTCCCCTTGACCACCAGCCAGTCACCTACGTTTGCCTTCATCGCCCACTCCCTCGATCGGTGCCTTTAGGCCGATCATGCGCCGAAGCCACCCCACCGGGGAGGGCCATAGGTCACCGTTGGTGCGAATCCGCAGGCCGTGCCCGGGGACAAATTCCCCGACCGAAACGGGACTTCGGTCCCTATTTCCGCGCCTGGGTTCAGTGGTCCGATAAAAGAGGTCGAGACTGACCGGCGTCAGATGGAGGTACGAACATGGACGCTTCCCCGCAATCGCAGACCACGACGCGGATGTTCTCCCGCGTGCTTGGTCCTTTCCTCGTCATTGCCGGGGTCACCGCCATAGCGCGCGCCTCGGAAATGCGGACACTGCTGCCGCAGTTCGAGGCCAATTCATTATGGGCGTGGGTGGGCGGCGCCTTTGTCCTGGTGTTCGGCCTCGTCGTCGTCGCGGGGCACCAATACTGGCACGGCGCCGCGGCGATCATCGTGTCCGCGCTGGGCTGGCTGATCACGCTGCGCGGTCTGCTCCTGTTGTCGTTCCCCCAGACCTTCGTTTCGGTGGCCGACAGGATGGTCGGTGCGCAGGGCTGGTGGATTGCGCTCTGCATCGTGCTCGCCCTGGTCGGGCTGTACCTGACCTACGTCGGCTGGGCTCCGCCAGCGAAGCGGCCGACACCACAAGCGGCAAGCGCAAACCCGGACCTTCCGCGGGCTGCCTGATCGGGCCCCGATGTCGACGTCACAGCGGCCGATCCACGCGGCGCGCCTGGTTAGCAGGGGCCAAGCGTGACCGAACAGACCCAGGTGCCCGAGGACAGCACCGCGGATATCGGTGCGGTTTTGCCCACCGCCATTCGTGACGAGTTCGACACGTCAGCGGCCGTCGCCAGCGCTGCTATGGAGGACATGGCGACACTGGCGCGCGGTTCGGGCGTCCTTGTGGTCAAACGCGGTCCCAACGCCGGATCGCAGTTCTGGCTGGACCAACCCGTCATGTCCGCGGGGCGGCATCCTGCCTGTGACATCTTCCTCGACGACATCACCGTCAGCCGCAGGCACGCCGAATTCCGGAAGGATAACGGCCATTTCAGCGTGGTTGATCTCGGCAGCCTGAACAGCACCTACGTCAACCGGGCACCCGTCGACTCGGCGGTGCTGAATAACGGCGATGAAATCCAAATCGGCAATTTCCGCCTGGTGTTCCTCACCGGGCCGGAGACGCGTTGATACGAGTGAGGAGGGCTCTCTTGAGTACAACCGCCGACATCGAGCACCGCGCGGTCCACCAAATCCTCGACCGGGCCGGACTCCTGGATTCTGTCGAACCCGCCGCGGCCGCGGCACTGATCGAGCAACTGCATCCCGCCGAATTCGCGGCGGGCCAGACGATTTTCTACGAAGGCGACCCGGGTGACCGGGTGTACATCATTGTTGTGGGCAAGGTCAAAATCAGCCTTTGCGGCCCGGGTGGCCGCACCAATCTCCGGGCGATCATGGGCCCGACCGACGTCTTCGGCGAATTGGCGGTATTTGACCCCGGCCCCCGAACCTGCACCGCCACGGCGATTACCGACGTGCGAGCGGTGTGGTTGGACCGTGCCACGTTGCGGACGTGGATGGCCGGGTGGCCGGCGATCGCCGAGCAGTTGTTGCAGGTACTGTCCCGGCGGCTGCGAAACACCGACGACGAACTGATCGAGCTGGTTTCGAGCGACGTGACCGCCCGGGTCGCCCGCCAACTGCTTGCGCTGGCCGAGCGATTCGGCAGGCCGGAGGGCGACGCGCTGCGGGTCGTGCACGAGCTCAGCCAGGACGAGATGGCCCAACTTGTCGCCGCGGAGCGGACAT
This sequence comes from uncultured Actinomycetota bacterium, assembly GCA_963785625.1. Lineage (GTDB taxonomy): Bacteria > Actinomycetota > Actinomycetes > Mycobacteriales > Mycobacteriaceae > Mycobacterium. The sequence continues at coordinate 570,102 of CAWAWC010000010.1, forward strand.
CGGTCAACCGGGCACTGCGCGGCTTCGTGCGCCGCGGCTGGATCGTGGCCGAAGGCAAGACCGTGCTGATAGTCGAGCCGGACGCGCTGGCCCGCCGCGCGGCTGTCAGCAGCGGGCCGGACGCTCACCCGATTCGCCGTCGCCGCCCGCTGCGCGCCACTGCATAAGGGCCGCGACGGTATACCGTCGACTCATGACCGACTACGCCCTGGAGGCTGTCGACAGGCTGCCGTTCTCGACCCCGCAGAAGTCGCAGCGCTACCGGACCGAGAACTATTGCGGGGCAGTCGGTCTCAATTGGTACCGCACCGATCCCACGCTGCAGTTCACGATGGCCTACTACCTGCGGCCCGACGAGTTGCGGTTCGCCGAGCGCCACCTGACCCGCATCGGTGAGCTGATGGGCGGTCCGGTGGCGCGGTGGGCGGACGAAACCGACCGCAACCCGCCCCGCCTCGAGCGCTACGACCGGTGGGGACACGACATCAGCCAGGTCGTCATGCCCGCGTCGTTCACGCAGTCCAAGCGCGCGATCCTGGATGCCCAACAGGAGCTGCGCGCAGAGGCCAAAGCCGCCAAGGTGAGTTCGGGGCTGACGCTGTTCGCGTCCAACTATCTGCTGAACCAGGCCGACATCGGGATGGGTTGCGCGCTCGGCACGGGCGGCGGCATGGTGCAGTCGCTGGTGGCCGCGTACGCGCCGGCCGACGTGCGCGAACACGTGCTGGCCAAGTTCGCCTCCGGTGAGTGGGCGGGCGAGACGGCGCAACTGCTGACCGAACGCACCGGCGGCTCCGACCTGGGGGCGCTGGAGACGACGGCGACCCGGAACGGCGACACCTGGCTGGTGAACGGCTTCAAATGGTTCGCGTCCAACTGCGCCGGCGAGGCGTTCGTAGTGCTGGCCAAACCCGAAGGGGCGCCCGATTCGACCCGCGGCGTCGCCAATTTCCTCGTGCTGCGCACCCGCCGGGACGGGTCGCGCAACGGGGTGCGGGTACGGCGGCTCAAGGACAAGCTCGGCACCCGATCCGTCGCGTCCGGCGAGATCGAATTCGTTGACGCCGAGGCGTTTCTGCTGTCCGGTGAGCCAACCGGTGACGCAGGCCCGTCCGACGGCAAGGGGCTCGGCCGAATGATGGAGCTGACCAACGCCGCGCGGCTTGGCATCGCGTTGTTCGCGCTCGGCAATGCGCGTCGCGCCCTAGTTGAGTCGCTGTGCTACGCCCGGCAGCGGCAGGCGTTCGGCGGGGCGCTCATCGACAAGCCGCTGATGCGGCGCAAGCTCGCCGAGATGATCGTGGACGTCGAAGGGGCGCTGGCGATGGTCTTCGACGGCACCGGCGCCACCAACCATCGCCAGCCCGGCAGCCGGCGCCAGCGCATCGCGGTGCCCGTCACCAAGCTCAAGGTGTGCCGCCTCGGGATCACCGCGGCGTCGGACGCGATCGAGATCCACGGCGGCAACGGCTATATCGAGACGTGGCCGGTGGCGCGGCTGCTGCGCGATGCGCAGGTGAACACCATCTGGGAGGGCCCCGACAACATCCTGTGCCTTGACGTGCGGCGCGGCATCGAAAAGGCGCAGGCGCACGAAACACTGTTGGCGCGGATGCGCGACGCGGTGTCGGTCTCTGATGACGGTGAAGATAGGGACACCACTCGCCTGGTCGCCGACCGCATCGAGGATCTGGACGCCGCGATCACGGCCTGGGGCAAACTCGACCCGGAGGTGGCCGAGGCGCGGCTGTTCCCGCTGGCGCGATTCATGGGCGACGTCTATGCGGCGGCGTTGCTCACCGAGCAGGCCGCATGGGAGCGCGCCACCCGTGGCGGTGATCGCAAGGCACTGGTCGCTCGGCTCTACGCGCGGCGTTACCTTGCCGACCGCGGGCCGCTGCGCGGGATCGAAGCCGACTCCGACGAGGCGCTGGAGCGGTTCGAGGAACTCGCCGACGGCGCGTTCACCGGCGAGCAGACGTAAAAGTCCCGCGACACGCCGAGCCGAGGGGGCTTTTGCGTCTGTTCGCGGAGAAGGCCTAGACCGGGATCAGCCCGTGCTTGCGGGTCACGCGCCACCACAGTTGCTTGTCGCGCAGCAGGTGCATCGACTTGCGGATGAGCAAGCGGGTCTGGTGCGGCTCGATGACCGCATCGATGAACCCGCGCTCGGCGGCGATCCACGGGACCGCCATGTTGAGGTTGTAGCCCTCGATGAAATCCCGCTTGATGGTCTGCGCCTCGGGAGTGGTCGGGTCGGGGAACCGCTTCATTAACAACTGCGCGGCCCCCTCGGCGCCGATCACCGCGATGCGCGCGGTGGGCCAGGCGAAGTTGAAGTCGGCGGTCAGCTGCCGGGAGCCCATGACGGCGTACGCGCCGCCGTAGGACTTGCGGATCGTGATGGTCACCTTGGGCACGTCGGCCTCGACGACCGCGTACAGGAACCGTCCGCCGCGCTTGATGATGCCGTTCTTCTCCTGCTGCGCCCCCGGCAGGAAGCCGGGGGTGTCCACCACGAACACCAGCGGGATGTCGAACGCGTCGCAGAACCGGACGAAGCGGGCGGCCTTGTCGGAGGCCTCGTTGTCGATCGCCCCGGACATGTGCATCGGCTGGTTGGCGACGACACCCACGGTGCGGCCGTCGACCCGGGCATAGCCGGTGATGATGGACTGCCCGGCCTGCGCGGCGACGTCGAGGAAGTCGCCGTCGTCGAAGATCCGCAGCAGGACCTCGTGCATGTCGTAGGCCATGTTGTCGGAGTCCGGCACGATCGAGTCGAGCTCCAGGTCGGTCGGGGTGATCTCCGGCTCCAGCCCGGGGTTGACGACCGGCGGCTTGTCGAAGGCGTTCGACGGCAGGAACGACAGGAAGTCGCGCACGTACTGGAACGCGGCGGCCTCGGACTCCACCACCTGGTGGATGTTGCCGTAGTGGGCCTGGGAGTCGGCGCCGCCGAGCTCGTCGAGGCTGACCTCCTCGCCGGTCACGTCCTTGATGACGTCGGGACCGGTGACGAACATGTAGCCCTGGTCGCGCACCGCGACTACCAGGTCCGTCTGGATCGGCGAATACACCGCTCCCCCAGCGCATTTGCCGAGGATGATAGAGATCTGCGGCACCAGCCCGGAGAGCAGTTCGTGGCGACGGCCCAGTTCGGCGTACCAGGCCAGCGACGTGGCCGTGTCCTGGATGCGGGCGCCGGCGGAGTCGTTGATGCCGACGATCGGGCAGCCGACCATCGCGCACCACTCCATCAGCCGGGCCACCTTGCGGCCGAACATCTCACCGACCGACCCCTGGAACACCGTCTGGTCGTGGGAGAACACCCCGACTGGCCGCCCGTTGATCAGCGCATGCCCGGTGACCACGCCGTCGCCGTACAGCGCATTGGGGTCGTTCGGCGTTTTCGCCAGTGCACCGATCTCCAGGAAGGTGCCCGCGTCGACCAGGGCATGGACGCGGGCGCGGGCGCTCGGAATGCCCTTCTTGTCGCGCTTCGCGGCGGCCTTCTCACCCCCGGGCTCTTTGGCCAACTCCAGGCGAGCGTGTAGCTCGGCCAGCTTCTCGGCCGTGTTGTGCTGGATAGGAGCCGGTCCCGAAGCTGGCCCCGAAGCTGGCAGAGTCTCGGTCACTACTTGCCTACCTCACTCATGTGGCGCTCGATCTTATTCAGGGCCTCGCTCATGTGTGCGCCCACCTTGGCGATGTAGGGCTCGTCGATGGCCTGGATGTGCTCGCCGCCGATCGGCACCACCTCAAGATCGGACACATACTCGCCCCAGCCGCCGTCCGGCTTGCGGATGGCATACCGCGGCTCGAACATGATCGCGTCGTCATGGTAGCGATCGGCCAGATAGAGCGTGACGTGCCCGTCGTAGGGCTGGATCTGGGCGGTGTCGATGGCCCGGTTGTCCAGGTACGACGTGCGCTGGTGCTCGATGATCCCGGCCGGGATCTGCACACCGCTCTCCCTGACCGCGTCGAGCACGAACCGGATCTGGCCCTCGTCATCGAGCTCCTCGAGCTGCTCGTACGGGATCTCGGGAATGGTGACGTTGAAGGTCTTCTCGGCGAACCGGGCGTAACGGTCCCAGCGCTTGCGGATCTCCTCCTTGGTCTGCGGGACCTCCTCGCCCGCGCGGACGGCGTCGATCAGCCCGACCCACTCGACGTCCTTGCCGAGCCGCCTGAGTCCGATCGCGCACGCGTACGCGAGCACGCCGCCCAGCGACCAGCCGGCCAGGATGTAGGGCCCGTCGCCCTGCATCTCGATCAGCTTCGGCACGTACTGCGCCGCGCGCTCCTCGATCGAGCCCTCGACCCGCTCGAAGCCGTACATCGGGGTGTCGGCGGGCAGCCGATTGAGCAGCGGCTCGTACACGACCGTCGAACCGCCGGCCGGGTGGAAGACGAACACCGGAGTTTTCGAGCTGCCTTCGGGCCGCGCCCGCAGGGTGCGGACGAACCCGTCGATCTGGCCGACCTCCAGGTAGGTGCGCACCTTGTCGGCCAGCGCCTCGATGTTCTCCGACATCAGCACGTCCTCGGCGGTGATCGGACCTTCGGCGCGCTCGGCGAGCCGCTGCGCTATCTTGGCGGCGGTGTCGTCGTCCAGCTTGGGCAGCGGGTTGAAGATGCCGCCCGGGGACTTGCCCGTGACGATCGCCCAGGTGGCGAAGGTGACCCGCTCGGCCGCGTCACGCGGCGGCACGTCGGAGTTGAGCGCCTTGGCGACCGCCTCCGGGTTGAGCGCGTCGGCGGCGCCCTTCAGATTCGGCTGGCCGTCCCCATTAGCAGAAGGGGCCGAAGCCTTAGAAGGGCCAGACGGGCCCGACGGGTCGGTCGGCGGCGGCGGAATCGGCACCCCGGACGCTGGCGGGGAGGCCGGCGGGGGCGGCGGCGGCGATTGCGTCTCCGGCTCCGCTTGCGGGTCGGGCGCCGGCGCGGTGACGTCGGCAAACGTCGCACCGCTGACCAGCTCCGCCTGCGCGCGGGCGGCTTCCTCCGCCGTCTGTGTCCTCTGGTACTCGTGCAGCTGCTCGACCTCGTCGCGGTGCTCGACCGCGTATTCGATCAGCTTCTCGACGTTGTAGAGGTTGGCGTCGCGCACGGCCTGCAGCTGGATCGGCGGGAGGTCGAAGTCGTACTCGACGCGGTTCTTGATCCGCACCGCCATCAATGAGTCCAGGCCCAGCTCGATCAGCGGCACCTCCCACGGCAGGTCCTCGGGCTCGTAGCCCATGGCCGCCCCGACGATCGTGCCGAGCCGCCCCGCGATGGTTTCTCCCGAATCCGGTGACCATTTGCCCATGTCGCTCGGCATGTAGCGGTTGGTGAGGCTGTCCGAAAGCGTTTCCGCTGCGGGCTCTGCTGCGTCTCCTGCGGGTGCTGTGGGCGTGACCGACGTCGTTGCCGGAGCGGCGATCGCCGTGTCGGCGCCGACCGGGGCGAACGAGGCCGGCAGCACCGACTCGGAGCCGGACCGGGCGACCAGCGCGTCGTACACCAGCGTGAAGGACTCGTCGACGCGGGCGTGCACCTGAACCGAGGCGCCGCCCGGATGCCGGGTCATGGTCGTCACCAGCCGGGCGCCCTCCCCGGGGACCGCGCGCTGCTCGGCCGCCGTCACCCGCGCGTCCGGAAGCACTTCCGCCGCAGCGGCTTTCACCAACGACGCCAGATCCGTCAGCCCCCGCGGGTTGTACTCCCAGACGTGGCGGCCATCCGGCAGCGCGACGTGGTTACCCGGCATGATCACCGAGCTGGTGCCGTGCGAGAAGTGCACGTCCAGCCAGTGCTCTTTGCGCTTGAACCGGGTCGGCGGGATGTTCGCGTAGTCCTGCGGGCCGGCGGCGCGCGTGAACAGCGTCCAGATGTCCAGGGCGTGGCCGTAGACGTAGAGCTGGGCCATGGTCGAGACCATCGACTCGACCTCGTCCTGCTTGCGGGCCAGCGTCGGGATCAGCTGGGCATCATGAAGCCCAGCGCTGGCCGTCGTCAAACCGACCTGCATCAGCGCCACCGGGTTGGGCGCCAGCTCCAGGAACGTGGTGTGCCCGCTGTCGACGGCGTTGCGGATGCCATGGGTGAAGTAGACGCTGTGGCGCAGGCCCTTCTTCCAATAGTCGACGTCGTGGATCGGCTCGCCGCCGGGCTTGATGTAGCTGCCCTCGTGCACTGTCGAGTAGATCCCGACCGTCGGGCTCATCGGCTTGATGCCCTGGAGTTCCGCGGCGAGCTCGCCCAGCAGCGGATCCATCTGCGAGGTGTGGCTGGCGCCCTTGGTCTGGAACTTGCGGGCGAACTTGCCCTCGGATTCCGCGCGGGCGATGATCGCGTCGACCTGCTCGGGCGGGCCGCCGATGACGGTCTGGGTGGTTGCGGCGTAGACGCATACCTCGAGATCAGGAAAGTCGGCGAACACTGTCTTGATCTCGTCGGCGGAGTACTCCACCAGCGCCATCAGCCGGATGTACTCGCCGAAGAGCATCGCCTCACCCTCGCCCATCAGGTGCGAGCGCGAGCAGATGGCCCGGGTCGCGTCGCGCAGCGACAGCCCGCCGGCGAAGTAGGCGCACGCGGCTTCGCCCAGCGACTGGCCGACCACCGCGGCGGGCTTGGCGCCGTGGTGCTTAAGCAGCTCGCCCAGCGCGATCTGGATCGCGAAGATGGTGACCTGGGTGGTCTCGATGCCGTAGTCCTGCGAGTCGTCGAGGATCAGCTCGAGCACCGAGTAGCCCAGCTCGTCTTGGACCAGCGCGTCGACCTTCTCGATCCACTCGGCGAAAACCGGGTCGCGCAGGTAGAGGCTCTTGCCCATCTTGCGGTGCTGCGCGCCGAATCCGGCCAGCACCCACACGGGGCCGTTGGTCACCGGGCCGTCGGCGCTGAACACGTTGGGCCGCTGCTTGCCCTCGGCCACCGCCCGGAGGCCCTTGATGGCCTCGTCGTGGTCGTGGGCCAGCACCACCGCGCGGGAGCGACCGTGGTTGCGCCGCGACAGCGACCGCCCGATCGACTCCAGCGAGGACGCCTGGCCCTCGGGACTTTCCATCCAGTCGGCCAACTCGGCGGCGGCCGCCTTCTTGCGGGAGGTCAGGAACGCCGACACTACGAGCGGAATAAGGGGGGCGGAAACTTCTTGCGCCGCAAGCTCTTCCAGCGCGGCTTCTTTGAGCCGCAGCGCCTCTTCGGTCACGCCCGGCAGTTCGGCATCTTCCTCGTCGGCCGCGGGGGTGTCGGTGATGATGTTGCCGAAGTCGTCGAACTGCAGCGAGTGGCCTTCAAACGTTCCCGACGTCGGCGCCTCGGCCGGGGCGGCTTCGGCGGGGGCAGCTATCTGAGGCTCCGACTCCCGCTCGATCACGTCACGTGGCAAGACCTCGCGCACCACCACATGCGCGTTCGCCCCGCCGAATCCGAAGCTCGACACCCCGGCCAGCGCGTAGCCGCCATAGCGCGGCCAGTCGGTGGCCTTGTCGACCACCTTCAAGCGCATCCCGTCGAAGTCGATGTACGGGCTGGGTCCGGCGAAGTTGATCGACGGCGGAAGCTTGTCGTGCTGCAGCGCCAGCACCACCTTGGCCATGCTGGCCGCACCGGCCGCGGACTCCAGGTGGCCGATGTTGGTCTTGATCGCGCCCAGCAACGCGGGACGGTCGGCGGGACGGCCCTTCCCGACGACGCGGCCCAGCGCCTCGGCCTCGATCGGGTCGCCGAGGACCGTTCCCGTCCCGTGCGCCTCGATGTAGTCGACGTTGCGCGGATCGATGCCGGCGTCCTTGTAGGCCCGGCGCAGCACGTCGGCCTGCGCATCCTGGTTGGGAGCGATCAGGCCGTTGGACCGGCCGTCGTGGTTGACCGCGCTGCCGGCGATCACGGCCATGATCTGGTCGCCGTCGCGGCGGGCGTCGTCGACCCGCTTGAGCACCAGCATGCCGGCACCCTCGGAGCGGGTGTAGCCGTTGGCGTCCGACGAGAACGACTTGATCCGCCCGTCGGGAGCCAGCACGGCGCCGATCTCGTCGAAACCGAGCGTCACCGCCGGCGTGATTATGGCGTTGACGCCGCCGGCGACCGCGGCATCGCATTCACCGTTGCGCAGGGCTTGCACGGCCTGGTGGATCGCGACCAGCGAACTCGAGCACGCGGTGTCCACCGCGAGCGACGGTCCACGGAAGTCGTAGAAGTACGACACCCGGTTGGCGATGATCGAGGTCGCGGTTCCGGTGATCGCGTAGGGATGGGCGGTCGTCGGATCGGACACCGCCATCATGGCGTAGTCGTTGTTGGAGACGCCGACGTAGACGCCGACGGGCTTGCCGCGCAGGCTGGACGCCGGGATGCGGGCTTGCTCCAGCGCCTCCCAGGTCAACTCCAGCGCCATCCGCTGCTGCGGGTCGATGTTGTCGGCTTCCGTCTTGGCCACCGCGAAGAACTCGGAGTCGAAGCCCTTGATGTCCTTCAGGTAGCCGCCGCGGGTGCGGGCCTTCGCTATCCGCTCGGCCAGCCGCGGCTCTTCGAGGAATTCCGACCAGCGCCCCTCGGGCAGGTCCGTGATGGCGTCGCGGCCCTCCATCAGCGCCTGCCACGTTTCCTCGGGGCTGTTCATGTCTCCGGGCAGGCGGGTGGACAGGCCCACGATCGCGATGTCGACCCGCTCGGCGGGGCCGTTGCGGGACCAGTCGATGTTATCGTCGTCCGCGCCTGTGTCTCTTTCGGGTTCGCCCTCGACGATCCGGGTGGCCAGCGACTCGATGGTCGGATGCTGGAACGCGACCGCGACCGACAGCGTGACACCGGTCAGGTCCTCGATGTCGGCAGCCATCGCCACGGCGTCGCGCGACGCCAAGCCGAGCTCGACCATCGGAACCGACTCGTCGATCTCGTCCGGCGACTTTCCGACCGCGTTACCAACCCAGTTGCGCAGCCACTGCCGCATCTCGGGGACCGTCATGTCGGTCTTCTTGGCGGGTACGTCCCCGCCGGGGGCCCCGCCCAATACCGGAGCGGAGTTTTCGGGGTTGGTATCAGATTCTGTGTCAGCCATGGGTTCCCGGGTTCAGTCGGAGTCGGTGGCGAAAACCGTTGGGGAGGCGACGCCGCTACGCAGGCTGCCGTCGAGATAGGCGGCACGGCACGCGCGGCGCCCGATCTTGCCGCTGGAGGTGCGGGGAATCGTCCCGGCCTGCACCAGCAGAACGTCGCGCACGGTCACCCCGTGCCCCACGGCGATGGCCGCCCGGATGTCGTCTGCGATGGGCTGGTACTCGAGCTTGTGCGCACCCGGGGCGCGCTCCCCGACGATCACCAGCTGCTCGGAGGAGTCCTCCGGGTCGAACTTGAGGCCGACGTGCGGATTGTCGAATACCACCTGCGACAGCTGGTTGGCCGGGACCGAGAAGGCGGCCACGTAGCCGACCCGCAACGCCTTGGTGGATTCCTGTGCCGTGTACTCGAGGTCTTGGGGATAGTGGTTGCGGCCGTCGATGATGACCAGGTCCTTGATCCGGCCCGCGATGTACAGGTGACCCTCGTGGTAGGTGCCGTAGTCGCCGGTGCGCACCCACAACCCGTCATCGGCGGCGCCCTCGGCGTGCGACTGGCTGATGCGCGACTTGAGGATGTTCCGGAAAACCTCGGTGGTCTCTTCTTCCTTGCCCCAGTAGCCGATGCCGAGGTTGTTGCCGTGCAGCCAGATTTCGCCGATCTGCCCGTCCGGCAGCTCGCTGGCCGAGTCGGCATCGACGATCACCGCCCATTCGTCGACCCCGACCTTGCCGGCGGAAACCTGCGCGACGGCGTTCGGCGCGTCGGCGGGCACCTCCACGAAGCGCTGGTTGTTCAGTTCCTCCCGGTCGACGTGGATAACCCTCGGCTTCTCGTTCATCGGGGTGGTCGAGACGAACAGCGTCGCCTCGGCCAGGCCGTAGGACGGCTTGATGGCCGTCTCCTTCAAGCCGTAGGGCGCAAATGCCTCGTAGAACTTGCGCATCGACGCCGGGGACACGGGCTCGCTGCCGTTGAGGATCCCCTTGACGTTGCTCAGGTCCAACGGCGGCTCATCATCGCGGGGCAGGCCGCGCACCGCGGCATGTTCGAACGCAAAGTTCGGCGCGGCCGAGAAGACCCCGCCGGTCTCGCCGGGCTTACGTGCGAGTTCGCGGATCCAGCGGCCGGGCCGGCGCACGAACGCTGCCGGGGTCATAAAGGTGAAGTTTTGACCCAGCACCGACGACAACAGCGCCGTGATGAGGCCCATGTCGTGGAAGAACGGCAGCCACATGCACCCGCGGTCGCCTTCGGTGCCCTCCAACGCGTTCAGCACCTGCAGCACGTTGGTGGGCAGGCTCAGATGAGTGATCTGCACGCCGGTCGGTGTGCGGGTAGAGCCGGAGGTGTACTGCAGGTAGGCGGTGGTGCCCTGGTTGGCCTCGGGATCCTGCCACGTGGCGGCGACCTCGTCGGGCACCGCGTCGACGGCGATCACACGGGGTCGTTCCTTGGCCGAACGGGCGCGGATGAACTTGCGGACACCTTCGGCGGCGTCGGTGGTGGTCAGGATCGTCGACGGAGCGCAGTCGTCGAGCACCGCGTGCAATCGGCCGACGTGACCCGGCTCGGCCGGGTCGAACAACGGCACCGCGATCCGGCCGGAGTACAGCGCACCGAAGAACGAAATGAGGTAGTCCAGGTTCTGCGGGCACAGGATGGCAATACGGTCGCCAGGCTGGGTGATCTGCTGCAGACGGGCTCCGACGGCGCGGTTGCGGGTGCTGAAATCGGACCACACGATGTCGCGCGCCACACCGTCGCGTTCGGTGGAGAAGTCCAGGAATCGATAAGCCAGCTTGTCGCCACGGACCCTCGCCCACTTCTCAACGTGACGAACCAGGTTCGTGTTGTCCGGGAACCTGATCTTCCCATTCACGATGAACGGGTTGTGGTACGCCATACCGCTCTCCTGTCAGAACAGTGCTAGGTCGGCTACGCCGACGGGTCACATCTCGGTGTCGGCCACGCCGACAGCGTTCTCTGCACGCAAGCCAGCTTCGACCCGATCGGGTCCGCGACGAAGTCCTGATTGCTCTTAAATTCTTCTTAATGTTACGGGGCGGCTCGCGGCACACCAAATCACAAGGTACCGCTGATCGCGCCCGGCAAGCCGCTAGCAACCGGCTGTGTCCGGTGCCCGTCACCCATGTTTGGGGTGCGGCGCGTTGGCGACGAGCCCATGGGCCCAATTCAACGTCCAGTCGGTCGCCGGTTCGCCGTCCAGACTCCAACACTGGGTGGTGGCGTAGAGCGCGTGGACCGGCTGTCCGGCACCACCGGCGAGCGCGTTCAGCGTGTTCGGCAGATTCGCGACGCTGAACGCCTCGTCCGGGGCGGCACAGATGAGGTCGCCCGGCGCGCAGATCTCGTTGGTCTTGTCGTTGAGCGCGCCGAAACCGCCAGGCCTGGCACCCGTCATCGTCAAGCCGAGGCCCGACAACACCGGCACCTCCTGCAAGGTGACCTCGGCGCCCTGGCCCGGAGGGTTGGGCCCGATCTCATTGCCCACCCCCTGCTGGCGACGACCGTCGGCGATCAACGTCACACCCTGCACCAGGTCGTCGTCGACGGGTCCGCGGCCGTTGCCGATATCGCTGGCAATGTCGCCGGCGATCACCGCGCCCTGGGAAAAGCCCGCCAGCACGTAGCTCGTCAACGGGCACTTGCTGTTCATGTCGGTCAGCTCTTGAACCGCCGCCCGCGTGCCCTCCGCCCGGCTGTCGTTGTAGGACATCTGCGTGTCTCCGCCGAGCGGATTGTGGAACTGTGCCGTGTAGGGCACGGTGTACGTCTGCACACGCGACGACGGGAACTGCTGGGAGATCGGCCCGGTCACCGTGTGCAGCAACGCATTCGGGAATTGCGTCGGGTTCACCGGATCGTCCTGCGGCGAGGACTCCCAGGTCCCGGGGACGGCGATCAGCTGCACGTCCGGGCAGGAGGCGTCCTGGGAAGCGGGCCGCGGCTTGTGCGGGTGGGTCGTCGTCGAGGACGGCGGCAGCACGCCGGGCGGCACCGCGCTGGGCGGTGACTCGGGCCTGCGCAGCAATATCACCGCGGCCACGATGACCAGCAACACGACGCCGGCGACGGTGAGGGCGGCAATCCAGGCCAGGGTTCGGTGGCGCTTACGCCGGGCTGTGGTGGCCATGTTCTCCTGCCAGCGGAGTCGGTCGGTTCGTCGAAAGTCTCCGGTGCGAAAGCGATGGGCCCCGGACAGGCCGGCGCCGGGCGCTGGGACCGTCCAGGGGACGTCCAGGGGACCGTCCAAGGGACCGTCCGAGGACCGGCCGAGCGCTATGCGCGCCGCGCGGTGACGCGGCCGTCTTGAACTCTGCTGCACCATCTACACGGTACCGGCATGTTGCGCGGCACCGGTTTTCCCGGACGCGGCCCGACTAGCGGATCGCTCCGACGATGTCGCCCGACATGGCCCCCAGTTGCCCCGACCACGAGCCCCAGCCGTTGTCGCCGCCGCCGGGAAGGTCGAAGTGGCCGTTGTGCCCGCCGACGCTGCGGTACTGCTGGTAAAACTCCCGGGCGCTGCCCATCGCCGCGCCCGCTTGGCCGATCATGGCGGCGGGATCGCTGGCCCCGTCGTTGGTGGGGCTGAACACCCACACGCGGGTGTTGTTCTGCGCCAGCAGCGAGGCGTGCACCCACGGGTCGTGCCACTTCCACCGGCCCAGCTGTGGGGCTCCCCACATCCCGTTGCCGTCGACGCCGCCGAACTGCTGCAGGCCGGCGAGGATCGCGCCGTTGTAGTTGGTGCTCGACGGGTACAGGAAACCCGACAGCGAGCCGGCGAAGCCGAAGCGGTCGGGGTGGAAGGCGGCGAGCGCCATCGCGGCATAGCCGCCCTGGGAGGCGCCCACGGCGGCGTGCCCACCGGGCGCCAGGCCCTTGTTGGCGGCCAGCCAGTTCGGCAGCTCGCTGGACAGGAAGGTGTCCCACTGCTTGCTGCCGTCCTGCTCCCAGTTGGTGTACATGCTGTAGGCGCCGCCGGCGGGCGCCACCACCGAAATTCCCTTGCCGGCCAACGTGTTCATCGCGTTACCCGCGGTCACCCAGTTGCTGACGTCCGGGCCGGCGTCGAAGGGGTCGAGCAAGTAGACCGCGTGGGGACCGCCGGCGAGGAAGGCCACCGGGATGTCTCGGCCCATGGCGGCGGAGGGGACCATCAGGCTTTCGTATCCGGCCGCCCTGGCCTTGCCGGCAGGACCCGTCGTGCCTAAAGCCGCAGCCACACCGACCAGGCAGACCGCCACCGCGGCGACGAAGAACACCCGCAACAGCGCTGACAGATCCCGCACGACCCTCATGTCCAGCCTCCATCGTCTAGCCGCTGTGTGCACATTAGCCAGCGCCGCGGCACGCCCGGCCCCCGGGTAGTGAAATAGGCCACACTCGAATTGCCACTGCCAAGCCGTGACAAACCAACGGCGGCGACCCCGAGAGGTCGCCGCCGTCGATCGCGCTGTGGGTGCTTAGGTGCCCTGCCCCTGGTTGGATCGCAGCAGCAGCAGCAGCAGTAGCCGGACCGGTGCCCGGCGTCGCGCCCAGCGTCCGCTGAAGGTCAGGCTTCATGGCGTTGACCTGCGCGCCCCAGTACGGCCAGTCGTGCGTGCCGTTGGCGTCGAAGTTGAACAGCGCGTTGTGGCCACCGGCGGCGTTGTAGGCGTCCTGGAACTTCAGGTTGCTGGTCCGCACGAAGCCCTCGAGGAACTTCGCGGGCAGGTTGTCACCACCGAGGTCCGACGGCTTGCCGTTACCGCAGTACACCCAGATGCGGGTGTTGTTGGCGACCAGCTTGCCGACCTGCAGCGACGGGTCGTTGCGCGCCCACGCCGGGTCGTCCTTCGGCCCCCACATGTCCGCGGCCTTGTAGCCGCCGGCGTCACCCATTGCCAGGCCGATCAGCGATGGGCCCATGCCCTGCGAGGGATCCATCAGCGCCGACAGCGAGCCGGCGTAGATGAACTGGTCGGGGTGGTAGGCCGCCAGGATCAGCGCCGCCGACCCGGCCATCGACAGGCCGACCGCGGCGCTGCCGGTGGGCTTCACCTGCTTCTGCGACGACAGGTACTGCGGCAGCTCGCTGGTGAGGAAGGTCTCCCACTTGTAGGTGGTGCAGCCGGCCTTACCGCAGGCGGGCTTGTACCAGTCGGAGTAGAAGCTGGACTGCCCGCCGACCGGCATGACCACCGCAATGCCCGACTGGAGGTACCACTCGAACGCCGGGGTGTTGATGTCCCAGCCGTTGTAGTCCTCCTGCGCGCGCATCCCGTCTAGCAGGTAAAGGGCGGGCGCGTTGGCGCCACCGCCCTGGAACTGGATCTTGATGTCCCGGCCCATCGCGGCGGAGGGAACCTGCAGGTACTCCACCGGCAAGCCCGGGCGGGAGAATGCCCCGGCGGTCGCGGAGCCCCCCACGACGCCGATCAAGCCCGACAGCAGGGCCGCACCGGCGGCACCCACCACGAGCCGTCGCGGCATACGTGCCACGGCGTCGCGCAACCTGTCAACAAGCGTCATCCTTGCTTCCTCATCCTTTCGGCCTTTCGGCGCATTCCTCCGATTGGGCGCATCGTCGATTTGGGTCGGACTGCATGCGCTTGGGCAGCAGTGCCCGTGTAGTCAAACACATCATGGGCCATTCGCTCTCATCGAGCCGCGCGGGCAATGCGCCGTCAGGCCGTCGTTAACCGACGGATTTGTGATCAAACATGTGCCTAATTACAACCGTTTTCGCATGTGCCCGGCGGTGGATGCCCGCTGGTGAGCGGCTAAATGTGATGTTGCTGTGAATGTTTGGGAAGTAATGCGGCGTGATCGGTTCGAGATTTGTTGAAAATTCTTCTGCGCAGCCCTCATTCGCGAGGTGGTGGAGGGGTTGCCTCAGGCACCGGGAGCCCGCACCTGGCTAGCTCGTAAAGCGGGACACGGTCGATCCGGTACTTGGTGAACTCGTAGGCATGCAGGACGTTGGAGACGAACCGGTGCACGGTCATGGGGGCCCGCACCGAACTGAGCACCGCCTCGGTCTCGGGACATTTCAACGCCGCCACCGCCTGGGCCACCCAGTTCGCGTCCAGATAGCCCGGAATGCCCGGGTACAGCTTCACCCAGGGGCCGTCGGCGATCACCCAATCGGGGAAGAGGTTCTTGTCGTGCCCGATGCGGCCGTGCTTCAATCGCTCCGTGTGCTGGGCAACCGGATTTGCCAGCCCGATCTGGTCGATCACCCTCACGTCAAGACCGACATTCATGCCGACCATGCCCAAGTTCGTGAAAAACACTGTGTGTTGCGGCTTTTCGGTTGCCTGGCCATTCGGTGCGCCGCCTGGCGGGGGCTGCGCCATCGGTACCAGATCCCACTGAGTGTAGTTGCCGGACGGCAGCAGCAACGCTCCGTCCGGCGTGTTGTCGAGCGCCGTGAGGATGGCGGCCATCCGCGGGTACCCCAGGTAGTCGGCGGCCGTCAGCGGGTGTGCGTGCCCGGTAGCCTGCGCGTAGAAGCGACGCTCGTCGACGATGCCGGAGTAAGTGACGCGGGTGGCGTCGTCGCCCATCCCTGGTGAGTTCGCCGCCCATAGCGACCAACCGGCGATCCCCAGCCACAGCGCGCCGGCCGCGCCGGCCACCCAGTAGCCCGTCTCCCTCGAGTAGTCCTTGCCGTCGGGGATCAGCACGGGGATGACGGCCACCGGGGCCAGCAAGCAGAACAGCGGCGCGAGCAACACCCGTCCATGCATGAAGTCGCCGCCTTGGCGAATCCAGTAGAGCGCCTGCAGCAGTCCGCTGACGAGGACGAAGGCCACCACGGCCGGCGGGCTCTGCACCGCCCGGGCCGCCCGCCCGTAGTCGGGCGCCAACAGGGGCCGAAGGAAAGACGGTCGGCGGCGTGCGGTCAGCACCAGCACCCCCAGCAGCACGGACAGCACCAGCGGCACCCACACCGCGTAGGGCGCGTCGAAGTTCAACAGGTATGTCACGCCCTGCGACCATTTGTCCCCGGCCGCATCCTTGGCGAGGGCGGTACCGGGCACCAGCAGGCCGTAGTAGCCCATCCGGAAGATCTGGTAGGCGACCGGCAGGAATCCGCCGGCCACCACGATCAGCACCCGACGGCGCCAGGTGCGCGCCGCGATGAGCATCATGATCAGCGCCAGCCCGCCCATCAACGCCAGCTCGGGGCGAACCAGGACGCTGAACCCGGCGACGAAGGCGAGGGCACCGGTGAACGCCCGGCCGTCGGCGCGGCCCCGCACCGACTGCGACCAGCACACCATCATCCACCACAGCAGCCCCAGGTAGGCCAGCGTCAGACCGCTCTCCAGGCCGGACGTGGCGAAGTCGCGCGCCGGGGGCAGCGCGACGTAGACCAACGCCCCGGCGGGCAGCATGATCGCCCGGCGACCGCGCAGGCTGGGCGCGAACAACCGGCCGGTGCCCAGCATGACCAGCGCCACACCCAGCACCGAAAGGCCAAGGGCCAGCGCCAGAGCCACGTATTCCAGGCGCATCGGGCCGCCGACCCAGCCGCCCGCGTACATCAGGTAGGTCCACGCCGTGGAGGTGTTCGCCTCCACCCGCTCGCCCTCGTTGAACACCGGCCCGTTGCCGGCCAACAAGTTGCGGACCGTGCGCAGCACGATCAGGCCGTCGTCGGCGATCCAGCGTCGTTGCCAAGCGCCCCAGGCGAACAGCGCGGCGACCACCGCCACGCTGATCCCCAGGCTGACCCGGACCACCGCGTCGTATGGAAACAGCGGCCAACGGATTCGCCCGACCACCGGACGACGCCGCATCACCCCCACCTTGAGGGCCTGCAGTCCTGGGCTACCCGAGGGCAACGGCGGCTCCCACTGTTGCGACCCAGGCCAGCGCCAGCAGTTGCAAGACCCGGTCGCGCAGTGCGATGTCTTCGGGCTCCCCGGCCAGCCCGCCGTCGACGTCGACCGCGTAGCGCAGGATCGCGATGGTGAACGGAATCATCGACACCGCGTACCAGGACCCCGAACGGCGGTCGCGCTCGAAGGCCCACAGGCCGTAGCACACCACCACCGCGGTGGCCGACATCGTCCAGACGAACCGCAGATAGGTACTGGTGTAGCTCTCCAGCGCCTTGCGGATCGCCGCACCGGTGCGCTCGGCGACTTGCAGCTCGGCGTAGCGCTTGCCGGCCACCATGAACAGCGACCCAAACGCCATCATCAGCAAAAACCATTGCGAGAGCGGGATATTCGCTGCCACACCGCCGGCGATGGCACGGATCAGATACGCCGACGACACGATGCAGATGTCCATCACCGCCTGGTGCTTCAGGCCGAAGCAGTACCCCAGCTGGATGCCGATGTAGACGGCGATCACCAGCGCCAGGTTCGGGGTCAGCCACCAGGAGATCGCCAGCGAGGCTGCCCCCAGCACCACCGCGAGGGCATAGGCCAGCCACTCGGGCACCACACCGGCCGCGATCGGCCGGAACCTTTTGGTGGGGTGTTCGCGGTCGGCCTCGACGTCGCGGACATCGTTGACCAGGTATATCGACGACGCCGCCAGGCAGAACGCGACGAACGCCACCGACACCTTGGTCAGCACCTCGGCGTAGTCGTAGCGGACCGGGCCCCCCAACGCGGCCAGCGGCGCTGCCAGCACCAGCACGTTCTTCACCCACTGCCGCGGGCGAATCGCCTTGACCACACCGAGGATCACGTTGCCCGGAGGTCCGGTCACCTCGTCTTCACTCATTTTTGACCCTTTATTCATCCGAAGTGCCACCTTCGATCCGGTCGTCGAACCGGGCGGCGACCGCCGCGATCACGGCACCGAGGGCAATGCCGAAGACCACGTCGCTGGGGTAGTGCACCCCGAGCACGATCCGCGACAACGCCATCGGGGGCACCAGGAGCGCGGCGCCCATTCCTGTTGGCAGCCCCGCGGCCCGGCCCATCAGGATGGCCGCGGCCGTGGTCGACGTGGCGTGCGCGGACGGAAAGCTCAGCCGACTCGGTGTGCCGACGTTCACCGCGACGGCCGGATGATGCGGGCGTTGCCGCCGCACCACCCGCTTGACCACCACGGCGGCGGCGTGCGCGACGAACGTGCCGGCCCCGGCCACCAGCCACCCGCGTCGACGCGTCGGCGTCAGCGCGGCGCCCAGCGCCGCCACCACTAGCCACCCGATGCTGTGCTCCCCGAAGTACGACAGCCCGCGCGCCGCGGCCAGCACACCGGGGCGGTCGGCCAGCGCCGACTGCACGGCCACCAACGCGGCCACTTCGCCGCTCGGAGGCGCCGATTCAGGCATGTTTGCGCTCGGCCTCTGCCGCGGGCAACAGCACCGTCTCCCACTTCTGCTTGCTGGACAACACGGGCAGCGCGTCCCGGTAAGCCCGGCGCATCTCGTCGAACCGGCTCGCCAGCTGACGCTGGCGGCGCAGCGAGGACAGCAGCAGCGACACCATCTTGGCCCGGTCGCGCTTGCGGTAGACCACGCCGCACCCGTCGGCGCTCGTGACGGTGGCGCCGTCGACGGTGCACAGCCGGAACCAGCGCGCGTCCTGGGTCGCCACGTTGTACTCGGGGCGCTCGTGATGGGCCGAATCGGCGGCGGTCATGTTGTGCAAGATGCCGCGAGCCAACCGGTAGCCGATCGACAGCGGGTTCACCGGCGGCTTCATCGCCTTGCTCCGGTGCACCGGCGGTGGCAGCTCGCTGGCCGCCGGCAAGACAACCGCGTCCGGGTATTCCTTGCGGATGCGGTGCACTTCCGGTAGCGCCGATTCCAGGATTGAGAAGATGTGCTCGGGGCCGGCCAGGAAGTCATCGATTGCCTTGTTCTGGATGGCGACCGTTGAATATTCCAGGCAGGCAAGGTGTTTCAGCGTCGCCTTGAGGTGGCTGCGAATCAGCCCCGTGACGTCACCGTCCCAGTGCATGGCCGCGACCACCAGCCGGTTGCGCAGGTGAAAGTACGCCTGCCAATCGATGGCGTCGTCCTTGTCGCTCCAGGCCATGTGCCAAATCGCCGCGCCGGGCAGTGTGACGGTCGGATACCCGTTCTCGGCGGCCCGTAATCCGTAGTCGGCGTCGTCCCATTTAATGAACAGCGGCAACGGCTGTCCCAGCTCTTCGGCGACCTGCCGCGGGATCATGCACGTCCACCAGCCGTTGTAGTCGACGTCGATGCGGCGGTGCAGCAGCTTGCTGCGAGAGTCCTTGTCGTTGAGCGGGTATTCGGCGAAGTCGTGGTCGTACTCGGCGTGGGGCGCGGCCGTCCACATGAAGTTGGACGGGTTCACGACCTCGCCCATGATGTGCAGGTGCGACGGCTCCTGCAGGTTGAGCATCTGGCCGCCCACCAGCATCGGGGTCTTGGCGAAGCGGTGCATCGCCAGCACCCGCAGGATCGAGTCCGGCTCGATGCGGATGTCGTCGTCCATGAACAGGATCTGTTGGCAGGCGGTGTTTTTCAGCGCCTCGTACATCACCCGGCTGTAGCCACCGGATCCGCCGAGGTTGGGCTGGTTGTGGATGGACAGCCGATGGCCCAGCCGGGCGGCCGCGGTGGGGAAGTCGGGATGGTCGCGCACCTTGCGGACGCCCTGGTCGGGCACGATCACCGCCCCGATCACCTCGTCGACCAACGGATCCGCGGTCAGTTCGGCCAGCGCGTTGGCGCAGTCCGCGGGTCGGTTGAAGGTCGGGATTCCGACGGCGATATTCGCCGTGCCCGGCGCGGGTTCGGTCGCGTACCAGCCACCGCTGCACAGGGTGACCGCGGTGTCGGTGGTGATGTCGAACCAGATCCAGCCGCCGTCCTCGAAAGGCTGCAGGGGAACTTCGATTTCGAGCACCTGGTCGTCGGCGCCGCCGAACTGGCGGCCCTCGACGAAGATGCGCGCACCGGTGGCCTTGGTGCGGTAGACGTCGACGCGGCCGGCGCCGGTCAGTTCGACCCGCAGCACCACCGACTCGCATATCGTCCAGCGGCGCCAGTAGCTGGCCGGGAAGGCGTTGAAGTATGTCGCGAACGACACCTCGGACTCCGCGCCGATCTGCAGTGACGTGCGACTCGTCGCGTGCGCGCGACGCGCATTGGTGGTCGACTCCTCGAGGTACAGCTTGCGCACGTCGAGGGGCTCACCCGGGCGCGCCAGGATGATGCGGGACAGCAGGCTGACGGCGGTCATTCGCCCACGCCTTCCTCAACCAAAGCTTTGCCGTCGCGCAGGTGCGGCGCCAGGACGTTGTCGTACATGTTCAGTGCGCTGGCAATGGCCATATGCATATCCAGATACTGGTAGGTGCCCAGCCGCCCGCCGAACAGCACTTTCGACGTGGCGGTTTCGGACTTCGCCCTGGCTCGATAGGCGGCCAACAGGGCGCGGTCGGCTTCGGTGTTGATCGGATAGTAGGGCTCGTCGTCGTCGGCGGCGAACCGGGAGTACTCCCGCATGATCACGGTCTTGTCGGTCGGGTAGTCGCGTTCGGGGTGGAAGTGGCGGAACTCGTGGATGCGGGTGTAAGGCACGTCGAGGTCGTTGTAGTTCATCACCGGCGTGCCCTGGAAGTCCCCGATCGGCAGCACTTCGACCTCGAAATCGAGGGTGCGCCAGCCCAGCCGGCCTTCGGCGTAGTCGAAATAGCGGTCCAGCGGGCCGGTGTAGACCACCGGGGCGTCCGGGCTGTCCGCGCGCACCTGGTCGCGGACCTCGAACCAGTCGGTGTCCAGCCTCACCTCGATGCGGTCGTCGTCGGCCATGTTCTGCAGCCACGCGGTGTAACCCTCGACCGGCAGGCCCTCGTAGGTGTCGCTGAAGTATCGGTTGTCGAAGGTGTAGCGCACCGGCAAGCGGGTGATGTTGGCCGCCGGCAACTCTTTGGGGTCGGTCTGCCACTGCTTGGCGGTGTACCCCTTGACGAACGCCTCGTAGAGCGGTCGGCCGATCAGCGAGATGGCCTTCTCCTCCAGGTTCTGCGCGTCCGCGGTGTCGATCTCGGCGGCTTGCTCGGCGATCAGCTGCCGGGCCGCCTGGGGACTGAAGTACTTGCCGAAGAACTGCGACACCAGGCCCAGTCCCATGGGGAACTGGTAGGCCTGCCCGTTGTGCATCGCGAACACCCGATGCTGGTAGCTGGTGAATTCGGTGAACTGGCGCACGTAATCCCACACGCGCGCATTAGAGGTATGGAACAGGTGCGCGCCGTACCGGTGCACCTCGATGCCGGTCTGCGGCTCGGCTTCGGAGTACGCGTTGCCGCCGATGTGCGGGCGCCTTTCCACGACGAGCACGCGCTTCCCGAGTTGGGTAGCGACGCGCTCGGCAATGGTCAGGCCGAAGAATCCGGAGCCGACGACGAGGAGGTCGAAACGATCGGTCATCGGTTGCTTAGGTTATCCGACCGCGCGGGTCTAACCCATTTGGCGAGGCTGGGGAGTCGGCTTCGGTCCAGCCGCGGCCGACAGAAGCCGCTCCGCGATCGGCGGTTACGGGTGGGGTCGCAATTGCCTCACGATTCGATATCGCCACTCTAGTAACATCTTTCTCACTCGTACCATCAACTGTGTGTGGTTCATGCCGGACAGGACAGGCAGGACACGCCGACACAACACATAGTTCGAATTAGTTGTCCAGATTGAGGAGACTTCCGTGCCGAACCGACGCCGACGCAAGCTTTCGACAGCCATGAGCGCGGTCGCCGCCCTGGCAGTGGCGAGTCCATGCGCGTACTTCCTGGTCTACGAATCGACAGCGGGCAACAAGCCGCCCGAGCACCACGAGTTCAAGCAGGCGGCGCAAATATCTGACTTGCCCGGTGAGCTGATGGGCGCGCTATCCCAGGGGCTGTCGCAATTCGGGATCAACCTGCCCCCGGTGCCGGCCCTAAGCGGGGGCGCGGCGACCACCACGCCGGGCCTCACCAGCCCGGGGCTAGGCACTCCGGGCCTCGGTACCCCCGGCCTGACCAGTCCGGGGCTGACCAGCCCGGGCCTGACCAGCCCGGCGCTGACGAGCCCCGGTTTGACGCCTACGACGCCCGGCCTCACCGCGCCCGGTGCGCTCCCGACGATCCCGGGCGTGACTACCCCGGGCGTCACGACGCCGGCCGCGGGGCTCAACCCGGCGCTGTCCAACCCCGGGCTGACCAGCCCGACGGGGGTCGCGCCTGGCGTGGGCGCTTCCACCTTCGCCCCGAGCGAAGTGCCGATCGACTCACAGACGGGATTGGACCCGGGCGCGGGTGGCACCTACCCGATCATCGGTGATCCCTCGACGCTCGGCGGCACCTCGCCCATCGCGAGCGGTACCGGCGGCGGTAGCGGGAGCAGCGGTGGTGGCGGACTCATCAACGATGTGATGCAGGCCGCCAACCAGCTGGGCGCGGGTCAGGCCATCGACCTGCTGAAGGGCCTGGTGATGCCGGCGATCATGCAAGGCGTCCAGCACGGCGCCGCGGGCGCGCCTGCTGCCGCCGGTGCCCTGCCGGGTGCCGCGAGTGCCCTGCCGGGTGTTGCGGGTGCCCTGCCGGGTGTTGCGGGTGCCCTCCCGGGTGCTGCGGGTGCCCTGCCGGCCGCTGCTGGCGCCCTGCCGGCCGCGGCGGGCGCTGCGGGTGCCCTGCCGGGTGCTGCGGGTGCGCTGCCGGGTGTTGCGGGTGCCCTGCCGGGTGCTGCGGGTGCGTTGCCGGGTGTTGCGGGTGCGCTGCCGGGTGTTGCGGGTGCGTTGCCGGCCGCTGCCGGTGCGCTGCCGGCCGCTGCCGGTGCTGCCGCGCCGGCGTTGCCGCCCGTCTAGCCAGAAGAACCTGTCACCAGACGGCACCGCAGAGAAGCGCATGGACTTCGGGATCCATCAACCTGATCTCTGCGGTGCCGTCGAACCAGCTCCCGCGCAGTTTCCGCGGCCCTTTGCCGTGTCGCCTCACTAATAACATCAGAAACATAAGTAACATCGGCTGGTGTCCCGCAGTCGCGCGCCGACGATGTTGCTCACCGCCATCGCGGCGACCGTCCTCATCGTGTCGTGGGTAGCAGACGCGACGCGCGATCGCCCCGCTCCCGACCCGTCGCGGCCTCGCGACACCCAGCTCGCCGAGCAGCCACTCATCGGGCTCGGCGGCGGTGTCACCGTTCGCGAGCTCACCCAGGACACACCGTTTTCCCTCGTTGCGCTCACCGGCGATCTGGCCGGCACGTCCACGCGGGTGCGCGCCAAGCACCCCGATGGCTCCTGGGGCCCCTGGTATCAGACCGAGTACGAAACGGCCGCCCCCGATCCGGTGACATCGGCGGGAGGCGAAGGACCGAGCGAGGGGCCCCGCAGCACCGACCCGGTATTCGTCGGCACCACCACGACGGTGCAGATTGCGGTCACCCGCCCGCTCGACGCCCCCATGACCCTGGGGGCACCACCCGCTGGCGGGGGACCGCCACCGGCGCCACCGAGCGTCCGTCCGGACGATCTTGGCTATCGGCCGGCGTCCAGGGAACAACCCTTCGGGCAGAACATCTCTGCGATCCTCATCTCGCCGCCGCAAGCGCCGGCCAAAACGCCGTGGACGCCGCCCGCCGGGGTCCTGATGCCCGGCCAGGCGCCCGCCATCATCAGCCGAGCGGAATGGGGTGCAAACGAGTCGCTGCGATGCGGTACCCCGCAGTACGACAACGGCATTCGCGCCGCGGTGATCCACCACACCGCCGGTAGCAACGACTACTCCCCGCTTGAGTCGGCGGGCATCGTCAAGGCCATTTACACCTACCACAGCAAAACCCTGGGCTGGTGCGATATCGCCTACAACGCACTGGTCGACAAGTACGGGCAGGTGTTCGAGGGCAGCGCCGGCGGGCTTACCAAAGCGGTCGAGGGCTTCCACACCGGCGGGTTCAACCGCAACACCTGGGGCGTGGCGATGATCGGCAACTTCGACGACGTACCGCCGACGCCGATCCAGCTGCGGACCGTGGGCCGGCTGCTCGGGTGGCGGCTGGGCATGGACGGCGTCGACCCCAAGGGCACGGTGCAGTTGGAGTCGGCCGGTAGCCATTACACCACTTTCGCGGCCGGCACGATCGCGACGTTGCCGACCATCTTCACCCACCGCGACGTTGGGAACACCGACTGCCCCGGCAACGCCGCCTACGCGTTGATGGACGAGATACGCGATGTCGCCTCGCATTTCAACGACCCCCCGGAGGAGTTGATCAAGGCACTGCAGGGTGGCGCGATCTACGACCACTGGCAGCAGCTCGGCGGCATGAACAGTGTGCTTGGCGCGCCGACCGCGCCGGAAGACAGCGCGGCAGGCGACGCCCGCTACGTCACCTTCACCAAGGGCGCGATGTACTGGTCACCAGCAACCGGACCCCAACCCGTCACCGGCGCGATCTACGACGCCTGGGCCTCGCAGAGCTACGAACGGGGTCCGCTGGGCTTGCCGACCAGCGCGGAAATCCAAGAGCCACTGCAGATCACGCAGAACTTCCAGCACGGGACCCTGAACTACGAGCGGCTCACCGGGAACATGACCGAGGTCGTCGACGGGATCACAACGCCGCTGTCGACACAACCGCCGAGCGGCCCCACGGTGCCGCCCGAACACTTCTCGCTGCCGACCCACCCCGGCACGTAGCCGGGCACTACTCCGCCCGGTGTCCCCGACACGCCACCATGCTTCAAAGCCACCAACGTTCCAGCACCCGTCCGACCCCGTCGTCGCTGTTGCGAGCGGTGACCTCGTCGGCGGCGGCCATCACTTCGGGATGCGCGTTGCCCATCGCGACGCCGTGACCGGCCCACAACAGCATCGGGATGTCGTTGGGCATGTCGCCGAATGCCACCACCTCTTCGCTGGCGATCCCTGACGGTCGGGCGATCTCCTCCACGCCGGTGGCCTTGCTGGTTCCGAGCGGCGTGATCTCGACGAGCCCGTTGTTGGTGGAATAGGTGATGTCGCCCTCGATCCCGACGTGCTTGGCCAGCGTGGCCGCCATGTCCGCGCTGCGCGCACCGGCCTGGCGGATCAGCAGCTTGATTGCCGGCGCGCTGAGCAGGTCTTCTTGGGACACTTCGGTGTTGTCCGGGTTCAGCCAAGCGTGCTCGTACCCCGGCGAACTGATGAACTGAGGAGTCGCCGTGTCGTGCGCGCGTTCGCCGATCCGCTCGACGGCCAGGCCCGCCCCCGGGATCACGCGCGCCGCGAGTTCCGCCAACTCGGCCAGGGCGTCGACGGGCAGCGTGCGGGCGGACACCACCCGATCGTTCGCGGAGTCATAGATAACGGCGCCGTTGGCGCACACCGCCATCGGCGCGAAGCCGAGTGCCTCGACTACCGGGCGGATCCAGCGTGGTGGGCGGCCGGTCGCCAGAATGAACTGCGCACCACCGGCGACGGCGGCCAGGACGGCGTTGCGGGTGCGCGGAGTGATGGTTTCCTCGTCGTCGAACAACGTGCCGTCGACGTCGCAGGCGATCAGCGCCGGCTGCGTCATTTTCGGGTCATCGAGACGGGCCGCCTTCGCCGCCAGCGGCCGCCGTCAATGCAATCCGCTTTGGCTCTGCCCCGGTCGAGTCACCCCGTCGCTGCCGTACCTCTTGGCCCGCTCTTGTAATTCAGCCAGCCGGAGCGCCCTGGAATCGTCCTGGGTCGGCGCGCCGCCGCCCAGCCGCTGCGGCACCCAGAACGCTCCTTGCGGATGCGGATACTCCTCCTGCACCTGGTACAGCAATCCCTTCATAGCCTCACGCAGCGCCGCGTTGAGTTGCTCGGCCGTGCCGTGGGGCGGCAAGGGCCGCCCGGTGGCCACGGTGATCGGAACTTTATTGCGGAACACCTTCTTTGGGTGGTCTTTGGGCCAGATCCGATGGGCACCCCAGACGATCACCGGAACTATCGGCACCTGGGCTGCCAGCGCCATCCGCGCTGCCCCGGTCTTGAATTCCCGGAGCTCGAAACTACGGCTGATGGTGGCCTCGGGATGCATCCCAATCAGCTCGCCCTCTCGCAGTCGCTGCACAGCCTCCGCAAAAGCGTCATGTCCCGACCTGCGGTCCACCGGAATCAGCCGGGCGTGCTTGATCACGTAATTGACCGCCTTCACATCGGCCATTTCCGCCTTGATCATGAAGTACATGCGCCGTCCCCGCTCACGCACGGCGAACAACGGCGGCAGCCAATCCAGGTAGCTGGTGTGGTTCTGGGCCAGCAAGGCGCCGCCCCACTCGGGAATGTTCTCGAGGCCGCGAAACGTGAACCTGGTTCCCTGCATCGCGACCATCGGCGGAACTATCCACTCCCCCAACCGGTAAAAACGCTCGGCCATTTCTTCTCCTTCCCCCTACCGCGACGAGCGCGGGGCACGGCTGCCGGCCTTTCTGGCCGACCGGGCCGCAGCCTCCGCGGCCTCCATCCGAGCCGCCTCCGCCAAGGTCGGCGCCCCGCCGCCCAAGCGGCGCGGCACCCAGTGAGCCCCCGGCTCGTGCGGATACCGCCCCTGCACCTCGTGCAACAGCGTGGTCATCGACTCGCGTAACGCGGCGTCGGTGGCCGAAATGTCGCCGTCGGCAACCACGGGCGCACCCACCTGCACCGCGATCGGCACCTGGTGGCGGCCTAGGCGCCGTGGCTGGTCCTTGGTCCAGATCCGCTGCGCACCCCACACGACCAACGGGACGATCGGCACCTCTGCCTCGACGGCCATCCGGGCCGCCCCCGTCTTGAACTCCTTGAGCTCGAAGCTGCGGCTGATGGTGGCCTCCGGGTAGACCCCGACCAGTTCCCCCTCGCGCAACCGCTGGACGGCCACCGCGTAGGCGCCCGCCCCGGTGCCGCGGTCCACCGGAATGGTGTGGGTGTGCTTGATCAGAAAGTTGACCACCTTCACCTGTTGCATCTCGGCCTTGATCATGAACCTAAGCCGACGTTGCCGCCGATGCACGGCCAGCGCGGCAGGCAGGAAGTCGACATAGCTGGTGTGGTTGATCGCGACCACGGCGCCGCCCCGTTCGGGGATGTTGTCCTCGCCGCTGTAGGTCACCTCCGCCCCGGAGGCCGCAACGACCAGCTGGGCCAGGATCTCGAGGGTGCGGAAAGTTGGCTCCACCATCGATCCGCTACCCCGGCGACCCCGCGGATCGGGCGCGGCGGGCCGCCCGGTCGGCGGCCTCCGCAGCGTCCATACGGGCGGCTTCAGCTAACGATGGCGCGCCGCCGCCCAGCCGGCGCGGCACCCAGAACTCGCCGGCGGGATGGGGGCCGTACAGCTCCTGCGCCTGCTCCAGCAAATGCTGCATCCGTGAGTGCAGGAGCGCGCTGAGTTCCGCCGTACCCAGCGTCGGTTCGATCAGTTCACCGACAAGCACGACGACCGGCACCTTCGGGCGCAACAGTTTCTTGGGGTGGCCCTTGGTCCAGATCCGCTGCGCACCCCAGACGATCACCGGAACGATCGGCACCCCCGCTTCGACCGCCATGCGGGCGGCCCCGGACTTGAACTCCTTGATTTCGAAGCTGCGACTGATCGTGGCTTCGGGGTAGACGCCGACGAGCTCGCCGTCCTTTAAGTTCCTGACCGACTCTTCGTAGGACGCGGCCCCGTCCTGCCGGTTCACCGAGATGTGCCGCAGGCTGCGCATGATCGGCCCGGTGATCTTGTGGTCGAACACCTCTTGCTTGGCCATGAACCGCAGCTTGCGGCCCAGGCCCTGTTTGTAGGCGGGCAAACCCGCGAAGGTGAAGTCGAGGTAGCTGGTGTGGTTGATCGCGACGACCGCGCCACCGCTTGTCGGCAGGTTCTCCACACCCCACACGGTGATCTTCAGACCCTGGATGCGCCAGACCAGACGGGCAAGCTGGATGATAGTCCCGTATAACGGTTCCACGGGGGTTCAGCCTAGTGCTCCAGGCTGTGAGCCAGCCGGGGTGCCGAAGGGAGGGAGCCCCGGCAAAACCCGGGTGAGCCGGCGACGGTCGACCCCGGGAACCAACCCGGTCGCGGGTGGGACGCATGCCACCTCGGGCTAAGCTCGGGGGCTAAAAGCCCTTACTGCCAAACGGCGCTGAGAGGTATTTGTGCAGCTCACAAGCGTAGGCCACGCCGGATTTCTGATCGAGACCCACGCGGGCAGCATCCTCTGCGACCCCTGGGTCAATCCCGCGTACTTCGCGTCCTGGTTCCCCTTCCCGGACAACAGCACTCTGGGCTGGGACAGCCTGGGCGCGTGCGACTACTTGTACGTCTCGCATCTGCACAAGGACCACTTCGACCCCAAGAACCTGGCCGAGCACGTCAACAAGGACGCGGTGGTGCTGCTGCCCGACTTCCCCGTGCCCGATCTGCGGGGCGAACTGCAGAAGCTCGGGTTCCACCGGTTCCTCGAGACCACCGACTCGGTCAAGCATCGGCTCAGCGGCCCAAAGGGCGACCTCGACGTGATGATCATCGCCATGCGGGCGCCCGCCGACGGCCCGATCGGCGACTCCGCGCTGGTGGTCTCCGACGGCACGACGACGGTTTTCAACATGAACGACGCCCGCCCGGTCGACCTGGAGGTGCTGGCGAGCGAATTCGGCCACGTCGACGTGCACATGCTGCAGTACTCCGGCGCGATCTGGTACCCGGTGGTCTACGACATGCCGGCCCGCGCCAAGGAGTCGTTCGCCATCCAGAAACGTCAGCGTGGGATGGACCGCGCCCGCCAGTACATCGCCCAGGTCGGGGCGACCTGGGTCATACCCTCGGCGGGCCCGCCGTGCTTCCTGGACCCCGAACTGCGCCACCTCAACGACGACCACGGCGATCCGGCCAATATCTTCCCCGACCAGATTGTCTTCCTGGATCAGATGCGCACCCACGGCCACGACCGCGGCCTGCTGATGATGCCCGGATCGACCGCGGACTTCACGGGCGCGACGCTGAATTCGCTCAGCCATCCGCTACCCGACGACGAGGTCGAGGCCATCTTCACCACCGGCAAGGCCGCCTACATCGCCGACTATGCCGAGCGGATGGCGCCCGTCATCGCCGCTGAGCGAGCCGGATGGGCCCCCGCCACCGGCGAACCGCTACTGGACCAGCTGCGCGCGTTGTTCGAGCCGATCATGTTGCAGAGCGACGAAATCTGCGACGGCATCGGCTACCCGGTCGAACTCCTCATGGGTCCCGAGACGGTGATCCTGGACTTCCCGAAACGTGCTGTTCGCGAACGGGTTCCCGATGAAAAAGTCCGCTACGGCTTCGCGATAGCGCCGGAGTTGGTCCGTACCGTGCTGCGCGACCAAGAGCCGGACTGGGTCAACACCATCTTCCTGTCCACCCGTTTCACGGCGTGGCGGGTGGGCGGCTACAACGAGTACCTCTACACCTTCTTCAAGTGCCTGACCAACGAGCGCATCGCCTATGCCGACGGCTGGTTCGCCGAGACTCACGACGACTCCGCGTCGATCACGCTGGACGGCTGGCAGATTCAGCGCCGTTGCCCCCACCTCAAGGCCGACCTGTCGAAATTTGGTGTCGTAGAGGGCAACACATTGACCTGTAACCTGCACGGGTGGCAGTGGCGATTGGACGACGGCCACTGCCTGACCGCGCGGGGCCACCAGCTGCGGAGTTCGCGGGAATGAGCGAAACGTACGACGATGGCCTGGTCCAGTTGGATCGCGCGGCGATCACGCTGCGCCGCTACCACTTTCCCTCGGGCACGTCCAAGGTGATCGCGCTGGACACGATCCGCGGGTACAAAGCCCAGGGGCTGGGGCTTTTCACACAGCGATTTCGCATCTGGGGCAGCTCGGACTTGCGCCGCTGGCTTCCGCTGGATTTGCGCCGGCCGCTGAAGTCGACGTTGATCACGTTAGACGTACCGGGAACGTGGCCGAGTCCCGCGCTCACCCCAGAGCGGCCGGAGGAGTTCACCTCGCTCCTCGACGACCTGCTAAGTCAGCGTGGTTAGCGGGCACGCGAGTGCGCGAAGGCGCGGCTGGCTCTGCCGCTGGCGACTCGAGCGTACGTGGCTTTCATCGCCTCGAGGTAGCGTTCGACAGATTCGCACGCGATCGGGTTGTTGGGAAACAGCACCGTGACCCTGGTTTCGTGCTGGAGCCGGGTTACCCACATCGACACCTGGTGAGAAACCCTTCCCTCGTCGTAGATCCGGAAATTCAGATCGGAATTAGCAACGGCGGAAAGCGGCGCGATGCTTGCATCCAGGAAGGACATGACGAAGTTGCCCGGCCGCGGTCTGCCGAGACCCGCCTCGGGCGGCGCCAACTCCAGCACGCGGTCAAACGGCACCGTCGCCAACTCGATGCCCGAATCGAAGGCATCTTGCGCCGAGCGCGCCGCATTCTCGAAAACCCCTGTGGCGGTGACAGTAATCGGAACCAAGCCGGTGAACCAGCCCGTCGTCATCAGTTCGGTTGGGGTTCTGCGAGTGTCAGTAGTGGTGACTACGGAAAAGCTTTCAGCACCGGTCAACTGGCTTTCGGTGAGGGCCGCGCAACCGAAGACGCCACCGCTGAATCGGGCATCCGCCGCGACGCAGGCGGCCTCGAATCGGTCCGTCTGTTGCTCGTCCATCAGCGTCTCGATGACGAGTTTGCCGGCATAGGGCACCGATAAGTCACCGAGCGGCAAGGGGAAATACGGAAGGGTCCCACCATTGTGGGCGGCGAACTCGATCCAGCCGCGCACCGCCGGCGAGTCCGGCGTCAAGGCGGCCAGTTCCTCGCGCTGCTGGATGCAGTAGTCGCCGTAGCAGCCCACCGCCGGCAGTTCGACCGGCGCGGCACCGCCCACCAGGGCGGTGTACATCAGGTGGATTTCCCTGAACAAGACGCCGACGATCATCGGGTCGACGCACAGATGCGCGATGCTCGCGTAGAAGGCGAAGTGGTCCTTGCTCTGAATAACCCCGAAGTAGAAACAGTCCCACTGCAGCGGGTGCGGCGTCGAAATGTGGTCTCGCAAGTCCTGCGGCGCCATCTTCCCGTGCTTGATCGGAACCAGCTCGATCTCGGCGGGGTCGGCGATGGTGTGGCGGACGATGTGTTCGGCATCCTGATACTCAAACCAGCTGTGGTACGTGTCGTGCCGGCGAACGTGCGCGTTGATCGCGTAGTTCATGGCACGAACGTCGCAGCGCCCCGGCAGGTCCCAGGTGAAGATCATCAGGCGCGACATGTCGAGACCTCGCGCTACGTGGTCGCTGTAACGGCGAAGATGTTGGGCCTGCTGGTAGCTGGGTGGCACCGGACTGACCGGCGCCTCCTGCGCTTTGGCTTTCGCTGCGGGCGAAGCGTGCCAACAGATGACGGGGCCCGGATCCGGCTTCCAGTCGTGAAGCGTTGTTATGCCAAACACTCGTGCTTCTTACCTTCCCGCTATTCGGCTTGGGCACAGTCGCGCGGCGGGCGACCCGCCAAGCGATCGCTTCGCGCAATTTCCAGCACCGCCAGCGCCGTCGCCCGTCGCCACGGAGCGGGCACCGTCAGTGTGCACCGCAGAACCTACAACCGGGCATTTTTACCATTCATCCACGAGATTGCTTGTATAAACTCCTGGACCGGCGAACCGGAACCGCGTGTTCAGCTGCCGCGAGGACTTCCCAGCCGCGTTTGGTGTTGCGGGATACCCAAGTGTAACCGGCCCCCGTGGGGAGTCAGAGCACGTATTCCAGCGTGTTACGCCCCGCTTGCGAACTGCTTACAAGACCTTTACAGGGAAATTTCGCCAACCCGGCGGGGCGAGTTTTCAGGACAGTGGCGCGGCAGGTCCGGTACGGTGGCCCAGCATGTGGGCCACCGTCCTGATACTGGCGGGCTCGGTGATCTTCGAACCGATCCGGCTGGGGTTGGTCATTCTTCTACTCAACCGGCGACGCCCGCTTTTGCAGCTGATCGCGTTCTTGTGCGGCGGATTCACGATGGGCGTGGGAGTGGGCTTGGTCGTGCTTTTCGCCCTCAGGACCGCGCCGGTGATCGGCCACCTGACCGTCGCCGAGGTGCAGGTCGGCTCCGGGCTGGTCGCGTTGCTGATCGCCATTGTGCTGTCGACAACTGTCACGCTGCAGAAGGTTTCCCCCCGCGCCCCGGCAGTGACCACAGTCGGTGGCAGTGGGGGCATTAACGTGCTGGAACGGCCATCGGGGAGTGGGTTGCAGAGGCTCACCGCGCGTGCGCGGGGCTTTCTGCAGGGCGACTCGATGTATGTCGCGGGGATTAGCGGGCTGGGGGCCGCCTTACCTTCGGCCAACTACATGGGCTCGATGGCCGCCGTCCTCGCCTCGCACGCTGCACCGGTCACGCAGGTCCAGGCGCTTCTGGCGTTCAACCTGGTGGCGTTCACGGTGGCGGAACTGCCTCTCGTGAGCTACCTGGCAGCGCCGGAAAAGACGCGGGCATTCATGGCCGCACTGCAAACGTGGCTGCGGTCGCGCAGCCGCCGAGACGCCGCAGCCCTGGTGGGCGTGGGGGGCGGCTTTATGTTGATGCTCGGCTTGACCAACCTATGAGATGCTGGGAAGCCTAAGATGTTGGGAAGCCCCCGCCCCGGCGTAGGTGGCATGCTTGCTGTACGTTGTTCGGCCCCATTGGAGGGGACTTCGTGAATAAGTTAGTCGTCCGCACCGTCGTGGCTGCAATGCTAACGGGCACAGCGATTTTCGGCGATGGTGTCGCATCGGCCGACACCGCGTTGATCGTGCCCGGCACCGCGCCGTCTCCCTATGGGCCGCTGAGGTCGCTGTACCACTTCAAACCCGAGATGCAGCCGCAGATCGACGCGAACTACTACAGTCCCGACGCGATCCGGCGTGTCGTTCCCTATCCGGGAAGTTTTTGGCCGGTCACAGGCTTGGATTCACCGACCGTCAACAGCTCGGTGAATACCGGAACCAACAATCTCGACGCGGCGATCCGGGGCACCGGCGGGCCCATCTCGGTGGCCGGACTGTCGCAGGGAACGCTGGCGCTCGACCGCGAGCAGGCGCGGCTGGCGCTCGACCCGACCGCACCACCGGCCGACCAGCTCACGTTCATCAAGGCCGGTGACCCTAACAACCTTCTCGTCAAGGCGTTCGGGCCCGGCACCCACGTGCCGATCATCGACTACACCGTCCCGGGCACAGTTGAGAGCCAATACCGCACGATCAACATTGTGGGCCAATACGATCCCTTCTCCGATCCGCCCAACCATCCCGGCAACCTGCTGGCCGACCTCAACGCGGTCTTCGCGGGCGGGTATTACGGCCACAGCGCGACGGCATTCTCCGACCCGACCCGCGTGGCTCCCTGGGACATCACGAGGACAACCAACAGCATGGGCGGCACCACGACGACGTATTTCATCCGCAACGAGGAGCTGCCACTGGCCCGGGCACTTGTGGACTTGGCGGGCATGCCTCCCGAGGACGTTGGTCGGGTCGACGCGACGCTGCGGCCGCTGATCGACCGGGCTTATGACCCGGGACCTGCGCACAACCCGGTCCAACTCATCAACGGCGTCACCCATATCCCCACCGTCTACTCCGCGGTCGCTCTCCCCGTCCGCGCCACCACGGCCAGCGTCACCGCGGCCACCAGCGCTGTCACGGTGGGCAACCTGGCCCGAAATGCTGCTGCCGCCGCCACGGTCGTCCCCAAAATCGTTAAGGGCAAGGGTATTTTGCCAGCGGTCGGCCGGCTGCTGCTCAACGGCAAGTGATAACGGCGGGGCTAGATTCCTAGAGTCTCAGCCCGTCGTGCAACGAGAAGCTGATCAAGTCGTCGTCTGTCCACGCCGGCAAGTCCTCTGCCTCGGGCAAGAGCGGCTTGCGTTTCGCCGGCTGAGCCCGGCCACGCTCCCCTTGTGGCGGCCACCGCAGCGGCCACCGCGGCGGCCACCAATAGGCCAGCATCAAGGCCGGCGGCCGCCACCAGTTCGCCCGTCCAACCAACACCGCGATCGCCGGCACCGTGACGGTGCGCAGCAGGAAGGTGTCCAACAACAGCCCGGTCCCGAGGACGAAGCCGCTCTGCACGACGTTGCTCAGGCTGGCGAATACCAGACCGAACATCGAGGCGGCCATGATCAGGCCCGCCGCGGTGATCACACCGCCGGTTGAGCCCACGGTACGGATGACACCGGAACGCATGCCCGACTTGGACTCTTCGCGCAACCGGGAGATGAGCAACATGTTGTAGTCGGCGCCGACCGCGACCAATATGACGAACGTCAATCCGGGTACGCTCCAATGCATTTCCCCGCCGAGAATGAATTGGAACACTATTACGCCGATACCGAGCGCCGACATATAGGAAATGATCACCGAACCGATCAGGTACAGCGGCGCAACGATCGCGCGCAGCAACGCGATCAGGATCAGCAGGACAACGCAGATGGTCATCACGATGATGAACCGAAGGTCGTGGCTGTAGTAGTCGCGCGTCTCCTTCACGAAGACCGGGAGCCCGACCACCGACACCTTGGCATCGGCCAGCGTGGTATTCGGTCGAGCCCCCTGGGCGGCGGCCGTGATGGCGTCGACTTGATCCATTGCGGCCGTGCTGAACGGGTTGATTTTGGTTTGTATGAGGTACCGCACCGCATGGCCGTCGGATGAAACGAACGCAGCGGCAAGCTTTTTGAGCTGATCGGTGTCCAGCCCGCCCAGGAGGTCGCGGACCTCGCCCGGCATCGCCGCCGAGCCGTCCCCCTTGCCGGTGGCATACGACAGCGCCTGCGCGGGAATGTAGAAACCGGCCATCGCCGGGGTCGTCGCGTCATTTTTCATGTTCATCAGGAACGCCGAGGCCTCACCGAGCCCGAAACCCAACTTTTTGACCTGATCGACCAATTGCTGTACGCCGTCGGCCAATTGGCGGCTGCCGTCGGCGAGACTGTTCGCCCCCTGTTGCAAGAAGTTGATCTTCGCCCGCATGCCACCCGGACTGCCCATCCCCAACGAACCCATAGCGCCGACGACGGCTGCCAGTGTCCGACGCAACCCCGATACGGTCGCCGCCAGGGTCTGCACGGCTTGCGTTGCCCGGAGCTCTCGAGCCAGCTCGGATATCTTGCCGAGCGTTCCGTCGTCGCGCGCCGTGACCAGCCGCTGCAGTTCGGTGCGCGCATTGACGCAGGCGGGCTCGGCACTGCACATCGGGCTGTTGTCGAGTGCGCCCAGCACCGGCGCGGCCCAATCGGAGTTGTTGGCGACGAAGTCGGCGTTTGCGCCGATGGCGTCACCCAGTCCGCGCATGCTGTTGATCAGCTTTTCCGCGCCCGCGAGTTCGCCGAGCGCCCGATTGCCGCCGAACGCGTTCTGCAGATACCCCAGTGCGTCAACCAGACCGCTGACCGCCGACACCGCCTGGTTGACTTGGGTCCGTACGTCACCGAGCCTGCCGGCCAATTCGTTGGCGCCGCCCGCCAGCTTGTCGAGATCACCGGTGTGGTCCACGATCTGTTTGGAGCCCTCGTCGAGTTTGTTGCCGACTTCGCCCGCCTGCCAGGAGAGTTTGGCCTGCTCGAGGGAGTCGCCGGTTGGTCGGGTGATGCCCCTGACACTGGCGACACCCGGCACCTGGCTTACCCGCTGCGCCATCTGCTCCAGGTCGGCCAGCGCCGTCGGGGTGCGCAGATCGTGCGGCGACTCGATGAAGAGGTATTCAGGAATGATCAAGTTGGGCGGGAAATGCTTGTCGAGAGCGGCATACCCCACCGAACTTTCGACCGACGCCGGCAGCGAGCTGCGCTCGTCGTAGTTGTAGTGGGCCAGACCCGCGCAACTGGCCAGAATGATCAGCACGAGCGCACTGGCGAGCAGATGCGTTTTCGGCTTGCGCACGATCTGGATGCCCGAGCGCCGCCACAGTCGGCGGGTGAGGTCGCGGCGCGGCGCGATCCAACCACGGCGTCCGGCCAGCACCAGCAGGGCCGGCAGGAGGGTCACGGCGGCGAAGAAGACCACGGCTACCGAAATTCCCAACACCGGGCCGGCGCTTCGCAGGATTCCCAACTGGGTGAAGACCATTCCGAGGAACGTGACCGCCACGGTGGCTGCGGAGGCCGCGATCACCTTGCCGATGGAGGTCAATGCCCTGGCGACCGCTTGATCCGAATCCAGGCCCTGACGCAGGTAGTCGTGATAGCGGCTGATGAGAAAGACGGCGTAATCCGTTCCGGCACCGACCATCATCCCGGTCATGAAAATGGTGGTCTGGTTGGCAACACCGAGGCCGGCCAGTCCCACTATCGCCACAAGGCGCTGGGCAACCACCACCGACAGGCCGATCATCACCAGCGGCAGCACCATCGTCACCGGGTTTCGGTAGATGATCAGCAAAATGACGAACAACAAGACGATGATGGCGAGTTCGATCCGGGTCCTGTCCCGCTGTCCGGTGAGGTTCAGGTCGGCGACGGTGGACGCGGGCCCGGTCAGGTTCGCCGTCAGCGTGGAACCCGCGACGTCGCGTTTGACAATGTCGGCCACGCGGGCGAACGCGTGTTTCGACTCAGGTGAACCCAAGTCGCCGGGCAGACCGACGGGCAGGATCCAGGCCTGGTTGTCCTTGCTGGTCAACAGCTCTCGCAACGGCGGTGTTTCAAGAAAATCCTGCTGCGACGTCACATCCCGGGTGTCCCGACGCAGGGTTTCAACCAACTTTTTGTAGGTGCCTTCGTCGGCCGGGCTGAGCCCCTTGGCATCGGTGAGCACTATCACCGCGATGCTTTCCGACTCGGGCTCCTGGAACGCCTTTGTCATGTTCTCGGTCGCGGCCAGCACCGGGGCTGTCGCCGGCAGCAGATCGACCGGGTGCCGCTGGGAAACGTCTTCCAGGGACGGCATGGTCACCGACAGCACGCCCGCGAGTACGACCCAGACGCCGATCACCAGCCATGGCCTGCGCGCGATCAGGCGCCCCAGCCGTGGAAAAACACCGACCGGGATGTCTTGGCCGGGGCGGCCGACGTCCTCTAGCTGCCCCGACATTCACAACCGCCTGGAAATTAGGAGACCGCCTGCGTTGAGAGGTTGGCGACCTTACGTTCGCGTTCCGCGGCCCCGCCATCGGCAACGCGGACACACACCGATTTTAGCGCCTGCAGGTACTGGGTAACGGAGTCCCGAGCATCCGCATTATCCGGGAACAACACACCCGCCGCGGTCTGCTCGAATCGACCGACCATCGTGCTCAGCGGATAGGTGACCCTGCCGTCGCTGTGGCCACCGACGGTCTGGCCCTCGAACGTTTTGGTCAGCATCGAAAGCGGGGCTACCTGCGCGTCGAAGAAGTTCACCAGCGAAAAGAGCGGCGGAGGGTTGCGCAACGAGGGCGCCAATTCCACGACGCGTTCGAATGGCACTTGCGCCAAGTCCGCGCCCGAATCGAAAGATGTCTGCGCCTTTTGCGCAATAGCGTTGAAGCACGATCCGGCGACCGGAACGGTCACCGGGATGTGGCCGGTGAACCAGCCCTGTGTCGTCAAGTCGGCCGGCGAACGGGTGTCTTTGGGCGTGATCCCGAAATATGTTTCGGCGCCAGTCAATTGGTGCAGCGCGATGGAAATGCACGCGAACATGCCCCCGATGAATCGGGCGCCCGCCGCCACGCACGCGGCCTCGAATCGCTCGGTCCGACGCTCGTCCATCAGCGTCATCGTCATCAGGTCGCCGCCGCAGGGCACGGACTCGTCACCCAGCGGCATCGGGAACTTGGGGAATGTCCCGCCATTGGCTGCGGCGAAGTCGATCCAGGCCCGCACCTCCGGCGAATCGACGGTCAGCGCGGAGGTGTATTCACGCTGCCGGATGCAGAAGTCGGCGTAATTGCCCGCGTCTGGTAGCCCAACCGGTGGCTTTCCCGTTACGAGCTCGGCGTACATGGTCTGGAATTCCATCAATCCCAGCCCCACGAACTGCCCGTCGGCATGCAGGTGATCGATGCTGGCATAGAAGGTGAAACGGTCCGGGTGCTGGATGATCCCGAAGCCGAAGCAGTCCCACTGCAGCGGATCCGGTATGGAAACGATGTGGTTTTGCAGTTCCCCGGTAGTCAACTCGCCATGTTCGGTCGGGACGAACTCGATGTCGGCCGGGTCGGGGAGGGTGTGCCGGACGATGTGGTCGGCATCGTGGTACTCGAACCAGCTGAGGTAGGTGTCGTGCCTGCGCAGGTGTTTGTTGATCACGTAGGTCATGGCGCGGAGATCGCAGCGGCCGGATACCTCGCCGGACGCGAT
Source organism: uncultured Actinomycetota bacterium (assembly GCA_963785625.1). GTDB lineage: Bacteria > Actinomycetota > Actinomycetes > Mycobacteriales > Mycobacteriaceae > Mycobacterium. The sequence goes on from CAWAWC010000010.1 coordinate 608,383, forward strand.
CAGCAGCCGGGAGTGGTCGAACCCCCGGGCGGCCTGCTCACAGAAGCTCCGCAGGTGACGAGCTTGCACATAGCTCGGCGGCACGGCACTGACGGGCGCCTCACGGGCCTTGGCGAGCGAAGCGGCAGACGCGTGCCAAGAGACCAGCGTGCCGGGGGCGGGCTCCCACTCGCTGACCGTGGAGACGTCCAGCGGCCCGACTAGCATTGCTACCTCCTGTACTGCAGCACCCGAGTCCCGGTCCCGGCGGTCAATCGTCACGCCGGCACCGGGGTGGTCAGGTCCTGGGTAGCCTAGCCGCCGTTCCTATGAGCCGCTTAGGTTCGAGCAGCTCGTCCACTAGCTGGGCGATCCCGCCGATTCGCTAGCCGGTGCGGTCGGCGAGTGCCTGTCGCGCAGCGTTGTAGCCGGGGATGAACGTGATTCCGGGCCCGCCGTGGCAACCGGCGCTGCCCAGGTAGAGCCCTTCGATCGGGATCGGCTGGCCGATGAAGCCCGTCGGCCCGGGCCGGTTGGGGCCGATCTGGTCGGGATTCAACAGCCCGTGACAGTAGTCGCCACCCGGGGCTCCGAACATCACACCCATGTGCCTGGGCGTAAAGGTGGTATGCCGGATGATGCTGCGTTCGAAGTTCGGCGCCAGTCGCGTGATCTTGTCGATCACGCGCTGACCCATTTCGACCTTCGCCCGGCCGTAGTCTCCGGAGTCCAGGCCGCCCTCGATCGGGAACCACAACGCGAACGCCGAGCCGGCGTGCTTGCCCTCGGGCGCCAGGTCCGGGTCGTTCTGCGACGGGATCTGCAACACCACCGTCGGGTCGGCCGGAACGATCCCGCGGCGGCAGTCCTCCCACTGCTGCTGTACCTCTTCGGGCGTGCAGAACAGGCCTATCGACGCCTGCATGGCCGGGTCGTTGAGCGCCTCGTAGGGCGGGGCGAATTCCGGCGCCTCGTCCAGCGCGAAATGCATCTGCAGGTAACTGCCGCGGTGGTCGATCCCCGCGTACCGCTGCCGCAGATCGGCGGGCAGCGCGGCGGGATCGATCAGCTCATTGAGCGTGACGTCGGGCGCGATCCCGGAGACGACGATCGGGGCGGTGAGGGTGTCTCCGGCCTCGGTGCCTACGCCACTGACCCGCCCGTCGGTGACTAGGATCTCGGTCACCTTCGTCCGCAGCCGCACCTCGCCACCGTGGCTTTCCAGCAGCTCGCACAGGTGCGACGTGAGGGCGCCGATGCCGCCGCGCAACTTCTTCATCTGCATGGTGTCCCCGTCGGGAACACCGAGCCCGAACGCCAGCGCCGCCGCGCTGCCCGGCGTGGCCGGCCCCCGGTAGAGCGTGTTGACGGCCAAGACCGTCATCGAGCCTCGCAGCGCGCCGTGCTTCTCGCGGTCGGGGAGATAACGGTCCAGCACGTCGGTGACCGAGCCGAACAGCATGTCGTCGATGGCCGAGCGTTCGAATTCGTTTGTGGCGCAGGCATACATCTCGTCGAGGGTTTTTGGCGGCTTTCCCGCCTCGAACCGGCCCAGCGCCCGCGTAGGCGCCTGGCTCCACGCCATCAGGCCCGCCATTCCGTTGACGGCGTCCGACCCGTGCACCTCGTTGAGGTGGGTGAACAACTTGATCGGGTCGCTGTACTGGACCAGCGGATCGTCACCCACGCCGCGTAGTGCCACCGACATCACGTCCAGGTCGATGGTCGGCAAGGTGTCCAGGCTCAGCTCCCTGATGACCTCGGCCGCCGTCGGGAACTGCACCGAGCCGGCGATCTCGAACCGATACCCGTCGAAGAGCTCCACCGTGGAGGCCATCCCACCGGCATAGAGCTTGGCGTCCAGGCAAACGGTCCGCAGGCCCGCCTTCTGCAGCAACACCGCTGCGGCCAGGCCGTTGTGCCCGGCACCGACAACGATCGCGTCATAGTCACCCATGTCCCTGCCCTCCGAAAAGTGAGGCTGGCACGGACGCAAAGTTTTGTCAATTATGACGAAAGTCGGTTAGGCGCCCCAGGACCCGCTGATACCGGCCCGCACCGATTCCAACGCCGTGTAACACATCCGCGCCAGCTCACCGAGCGACCGGTCATCACCGAGCATCCACACCTCCATCGCCCCGAAGACCGAGGCCGCAATGCACCTCGACGTCACCGCGATCCGCAGCCGATCGTCGGGTGTCGGCCCGGCCGGACAGCTACGGCGCTGCAACTGCCCGGCGATGGCGTCGGCGAAGTCGGCCTGAACCTCGCGAATGTGCCGCACGATCCGGCCGGGGTCGAGCTCGCCACCGCGCAGCGCGGCGATTTTCGTCACGGCTTCCACGTCATAGGGGAACGCGAAGATGGCCGACTGCACGGAATCGATGATCGGTTCATCGGCGGGCCGCGCGTCCAGCGCGGTGCGAAACCAGTGGAGTCCGGTGTAGTCGGCAAACAACAAATCATGCTTGGAGCCGAAGTGTCGATAGAAGGTCCGCAGCGATACCCCGGCGTCCGCCGCAATCTGCTCGGCCGACGTGTCCTCGACACCCTGGGCCAAGAACCGCACCAGCGCGGCCTGGATCAGAGCCTCCCGGGTGCGTTCGCTGCGCACCGTCTGCGCGGGCCGAACCATGGCAGTAAGGTACCCCACGGCGCGTTATGTCAATATTGACAAAACGTTGCGGTGCGGTGAGACTGCGCCCATGATCTGGCTTTACATTCACGCAGTACTCGGGCTCGCCGTGATCGGCTGGATTGTCGCGTCGAACCCGAAGATCTACGCCAAACCGGCCGACGGGGCGTGGCTGTCGCCGCTGGAATGCGTTTACTACACAGCCGGCATCGCCTCGATCGCGTTGGGCTGGTACTTCAACATTCACTTCGTGCTCGACGCGCACGGCCAGGGCAGCATCGTCCAGGGGCCGGCCAGCTATCCGAACTTCCTGCGACAACAGTTCGCCAACCCGGCTGCAGGTTCCGGCAGTCAGGACTACCTCATCGCGAATGTCATTCTGCTGCCGGTGTTTACCATCGTCGACGGCTACCGGCGCGGCATCCGACGTCCCTGGCTGTTCTTCCTGGCCAGCTTCTTCACCAGCTTTTCGTTCCCGCTGGCCTGGTACTTCGCCACCATCGAACGGCAGCGGCGCCACCAACAGGTCCGCGAAAAGGTGAGCGCCTAGCCCCCCGGCTCCAACAGCTCGCTGCCCACGTACGGGACGAGGGCAGCCGGGACCCGCACGCTGCCGTCGGGCTGCTGGTGGTTCTCCAGGATCGCGACCAGCCACCGGGTGGTGCCCAGCGTGCCGTTGAGCGTGGCCGCGATCTGCGGCTTGCCTCCCCGGTCGCGGTAGCGCGTCGACAGCCGGCGCGCCTGGAACGTGGTGCAGTTCGACGTGGACGTCAGCTCCCGGTAGGCGCCCTGCGTGGGAACCCATGCCTCGCAGTCGAACTTGCGGGCGGCCGACGAGCCGAGATCGCCGGCGGCCACATCGATCACGCGATACGGCACCTCGATGCGGGCCAGCATCTCGCGCTGCCAGCCCAGCAGCCGTTCGTGTTCGGCCTCGGCGTCGGCGGGCGTGCAATAAACGAACCCCTCCACCTTGTCGAACTGGTGCACCCGGATGATGCCGCGGGTGTCCTTGCCGTAGCTGCCGGCCTCGCGCCGGAAACACGACGACCAGCCCGCGTAGCGCAGCGGCCCGCCGGACAGGTCCAGGATCTCGTCGGCGTGGTAGCCGGCCAGCGGCACTTCGGAGGTGCCCACCAGGTACAGGTCGTCGCCTTCCACCCGGTACACCTCGTCGGCGTGGGCGCCCAGGAATCCGGTGCCGGCCATCACCTCCGGGCGCACCAGCACCGGCGGGATCACCGGGATGAAGCCGTTGTCGACGGCCAACCGCAGGGCCAGCTGCAGCAGGCCCAGTTGGAGCAGAGCACCCCGACCGGTCAGGAAGTAAAACCGCGAGCCGGATACCTTCGCGCCGCGCTGCATGTCGATCAGCCCCAGCGACTCGCCGAGCTCGAGGTGGTCTTTCGGGTTGTCGATCGCCACGGGCTCGCCGACGACGTCGAGGACCCGGTAGTCGTCCTCGCCGCCGGCAGGCACCCCGTCGATGACGACGTTCGAGATCGCCATGTGCGCTGCGGTGAACGCCGACTCGGCTTCGCTCTGGGCGGCTTCGGCGGCTTTCACCTGCTCGGCGAGCACCTTGGCGCGCGCCAGCCTGGCCGGGCGCTGATCGGACGACGACCTGCCCACCTCCCTGCTGGCCGCCTTCTGTTCGGCGCGCAGCGCATCGGCGGACGAGATAGCGGCCCGGCGGGCGGCGTCGGCCTCCAGCAGGGCGTCCACCAGCGCGGGGTCCTCGCCGCGGCTTAGTTGGGAGCGGCGCACGGCATCGGGGTCTTTCCGGAGCAGCTTCAGGTCGATCACGGCCCTGAGACTACTTTCGGCGCTGCGGTCCGGTCCCGGAGCATCCCGCCGCGGCCATACCGAGGAAGCCACATCTGCAACATTCGTCACGCCGCTTAGCGCGCCCTGTCAGAATGGTGCGGATGACCCAGGCGCCCGAGAAGGAAGTTTCCGGAGCCAGCGCGCCCGCCTTGCCTGACGAGCAAGCGGAAGAGCGACTGGCCGGCTTCCGGTGGCGGCATAGTTTGCAGGCGCGGGCGACGAGGCGGGCGCTGTTGCTGACCGCGCTCGGCGGGTTGTTGATCGCCGGACTGGTCACCGCCATCCCGGTCGGCGGCACCGGGCCGGGGCGGCTGGCCGGCTATCTCGAGAGCAACCCGGTGCCCAGCACCGGCACCAAGAGCGCCGCCGCACTCAACCGCGCGGGCAGCGGTGACTGCCTGATGTGGCCGGACACCACCCCGGAGTCGGCGAGCGTCGTCAGCTGCGCGGACAACCACAAGTTCGAGGTCGCCGAGTCCGTCGATCTGCGGACCTTCCCCGGCTCGGAGTACGGGCCCAATGCCGCTCCGCCGTCGCCCGCCCGCATCCAGCAGATCACCCAGGAGCAGTGCGAAGCCGCGGTCCGCAACTATCTCGGACCCAAATTCGATCCCAACAGCAAGTTCACCGTCAGCCTGCTCTGGCCCGGTGACCGGGCCTGGCGCCAGTCGGGCGACCGCCGCATGCTGTGCGGCCTGCAGTTGCCCGGCCCCAACAACCAGCAGGAGGCCTTCAAGGGCAAGGTCGCCGACGTCGACCAGTCCAAGGTCTGGCCGGCCGGCACCTGCCTGGGCATCGATGCGGCAACCAATCAGCCCACCGACGTCGCGGTCGACTGTGCGGCCCCGCACGCGGTGGAGGTCACCGGCACGGTCAATCTCGCCGAGAAGTTTCCCGGTGCCCTGCCCCCCGAACCCGACCAGGACGGCTTCATCAAGGATTCGTGCACCAAGATGACGGACGCGTATCTGGCGCCCATCAAGTTGCGCACCACCACCCTGACCCTGATTTACCCGACCGTGCCGCTGTCGAGCTGGACGGCGGGCAGCCGCGAGGTCGCCTGCAGCATCGGCGCCACCCTGGGCAACGGCGGCTGGGCGACGCTGCTTAACAGCGCCAAGGGCCAGTTGCTGATCAACGGCCTGCCGCCGGTACCCCCGCCCGACGTCCCCGAAGACCGGCTCACGATGCCGGCGATACCCGTCCAAATCCCGGCCCAGCCGCCGGCCAACCAGCCCAGCGCCGCGCCGGCCATTCCGCCGAACAACCAGCACCTGCCCGGGCAGCAGGCGGCTCCTCAGTCGCCCGCCCCGCAAGCCCCGCAGCAGGCTCCGGCCCTGCAAGCGCCGCCGCAGAACGCCCCGCCCCCGGCGGACGGCGGAGCGCCGCCACCGGCCAACCCGGCGCCGGAGGCGCCGCCGGCCGAGCCCGCGCCCGGCGGCTAGCCCGGTGTCCGTGCGGATGGACCCGCAGCGGTTCGACGAGCTGGTCTCCGACGCACTCGACCTGATCCCGCCCGAGCTGGCGGCGGCCATGGACAACGTCGTCGTCCTGGTGGAAGACCGCCACCCGCAGGACGCCGAGCTGCTCGGGCTCTACGAAGGGGTGGCGCTGACCGAGCGGGACTCGGAATACTCCGGATATTTGCCCGACGCGATCACGATCTACCGCGAGGCGCTGCTGGACGTCTGCGACTCGGACGCCGACGTCGTGGAGGAGGTCGCCATTACCGTGATCCACGAAATCGCCCATCATTTCGGCATCGACGACGACCGGCTGGAAGAACTCGGCTGGGCCTGAAGGTCTCCGACAAACCCGCCGCCTTGCGGGCGCGGCATCCCCGATTTGTCGGCGCCCGGTGCTATGAACGGCCTATGAGCGACGATTGCCGCGACTGCCGGGCAGGCCTAGATCACTGTCACGGCACCATCATTCGCCATTCATCCGGCCGGCCTTGGGGCCGGTGGGAATGCACGGAACCGGACTGCGCCTGCCCCGAGCTGATCGCGCATGCGTTCGTCATCGACTGCGATGCCGTCGGCTGCGACTGCCACGCCGAATCGGCCCGGATCGCCGTTTGACCGGACGTCAGCCCATCGGGTCGGCGCCCGACCGCACCGCGTCCGCGGCCGGGCTGGCCTGGACCTCGGGTTCCTGGGGACAGAACGGCGGTGTCACCGATCCCCACTGCACGCAACTCCACCGCCCGTCTGTGATCGGGGTCAGCACCACGGATTCGGCGTTGTCGAGATGGTTGTCCAGCGCGAAGTTGCCGTCCACCGCTGCCAGCACCGCGGACGCCAACCGAATCGCCGCGCCGTGGCTGACGACGACGATGTCGCCGTCCCAGTCGTCGTCGTCGAGGTAGCGCATGCGCAGGTCGATGAGCACGGGGACGTAGCGGTCCAACACGTCGTTACCGGTCTCCCCGCCGGGTAGCGGCACGTCCAGCTCGCCGCGATGCCATCGCTCGTAGATGGCGTTGAACTCCGCGACGGCGTCGTCGTCGCTGCGGTTCTCCAAGTTCCCGACCTGCACCTCGTGGATGCCTTCGACCCGCATCGCGGTCACCTCGAGTTCGACGCCGATCACCGCGGCCGTCTGCGACGCGCGGGTGGCCACCGAGTGCGCCAGCATCGCCGGCCGCCCCGAACCGCGGGCGAACGCCCGCGCCTGGTCGCGCCCCAGCGGCGTGAGCTCCGCGCCGGGCGGTCGCGTGTCCAGCCTGCGCTCGACGTTGCCGTAGGACTGGCCGTGGCGCAGCAACACCAGACGCCCGCTCACGGCTCGAACCTCTGCTCGGGCTTGCCCTCCCGTAACCGCGCCAGCCAGCGTGACGCGTCGTCGGCCGGGGGAGGCACCACCCCGGCGGCCGACCCCGTCGGCCACGAACCCAGGTATCGCACATCGGCACAACGACGGTGTAGCGCCTTAAGCGCCTCGGCGACGGCGCCGTCGTCGATGTGGCCCACACAGTCGGCGAAGAACAGGTAGGTGCCGAGGCCGGTTCTGGTCGGCCGGGACTCGATCCGGGTCAGGTCGATGCCGCGGATGCCGAATTCCGCGAGCGCGGCCACCAGGGCGCCGGGGCTGTTGTCGACCCGCAAGACCACCGACGTCCGGTCGGCTCCGGTGCGGGCCGGCGGGGGCCCCGGCGGTCCGATCAGGACGAAGCGGGTGCGGGCATTGGGCTCGTCGACGATCCCTTCTGCCAGGGCGGACAACCCCCAATGGGTGACCGCCAGCGGCGAGGTCACCGCCGCGTCGGCGTGCCCGTCGGCCACTTGGCGCGCCGCATCGGCATTGGAATACGCCGGCCGCAGTTCCGCGCCCGGCAGATGGGCCGCCAGCCACTGCCGCACCTGCGCCGCCGCGACCGGGAAGGCCGCCAGGGTGCGCACGTCCGCGGCGCGGCGCCCGGGCTTGACGACGATGCTGAACGCCACGTCCAGCGTCGTCTCGGCGAAGACTTGCAGGGGCGAACCGATGGCCAGGCTGTCCAGGGTGGGCGTCACGGACCCGTCGATCGAGTTCTCGATCGGCACGCAGGCGTATTCGGCGCCGCCGCCGCGGACGGCGTCCAGCGTCGCCGGTGTGCTTTCGAACGACAACCGCTGCACCATGCCCGGTCCCTGCTCGGGAACCAGGCCGTTGGCCGTGATCTGCATCAGCGCCGCCTCGGTGAAGGTCCCTTCGGGACCGAGGTAAGCGATGCGGACCACGATCCAACCCTAACGGCGCGCCCCGCCAAACACGTCTTGCGCCGCCGCCGCGTCTAAGTTAACTTAGGCTTGCCTAACTATAGGAGGAATGGTGTTGCCGCTGACCCACGCCGCGCCGACGACCGCCGAACGCATCCGCACTGCCTGCGCCAGGGCCGCCGGGGCACTGGTGTCGATCGAGCGCGAGGACCCGGTCGCCACGCCCGTGCATCACCTGCTTGACGACGGATCCTTCGCCATCGCCCTACCGGTCGACCGCGCGGGAACGCCGGGCCGCCCGGTCGCCGGGTCGCAGGCGCTCCTCGAGCTGACTGACCAGGCACCACTCCCGTTACGCCAATCGGTCCGTTCGCTGGTTTGGATGCGGGGCCGCCTGGCCGAGGTCTCACCGGAGGCGGTGACACCGATGCTGGACCGAATCGCCAGTGACTGCCCGAATCCCGCATTGCTACAGGTCGAGACGCCCAGATCGATGTTCCGCGACGACGAGCCGCGCTACACGCTGCTGCGGCTGGAGGTCGGGACGGTGGTCGTCACCGACGCCACCGGTGCCGAGCCCGTCGATGTGGCGGAGTTGCTGGCAGCCCGCCCCGACCCCTTCTGCGAGATCGAGTCGACGCTGTTGTGGCACTTGGACACCGCCCACCACGACGTGGTCGCCCGGTTAGTGTCCAGGCTGCCCGCGTCGCTGCGGCGCGGGCGGGTCCGCCCATTGGGCATCGACCGTTACGGCATGCGGTTCCGCGTCGAACGCACCGACGGCGACCATGACGTCCGGCTGCCGTTCCACCAGCCGGTAAGCGACATGACCGGACTGAGCCAGGCCATCCGCGTGCTCCTGGGTTGCCCCTTCGTCAACGGGTTGCGCGCCCGCCGGTGACCCCGTCAATAGCGACTGACCTAAGTTATTCGGGTGGACGGCGACCGATCACGGGAACGTCGACAGCCTCGCAGACCGCTCGACGGGCGGCGGGAGCCCCCGCAGGTGATTCGCCGCGACACCGGCCCCGCGCCGGGAGCGGATGATCGGACGACGCCGCTGCGCCGGCCGTCGCCGCCGGGTTCCGCGGGTGCGGTGCCGCCCCCGTCTGGGGCACCGTCGCAACCGGCCGCACCTAGCCCGGAAGCCCGGCCCTCCTCCCCGCCCGGCCCCCCTCCGCGGCCCGTCGGGCCGCGGGCGCGCCGCAACCGCGGCATGCGCCGCAACCGCGGCATGCGCCGCTGGCTGCGGGTATGCACGTCGATCGCGCTGATCGGGTCGCTGCTCGTCGGCGGCGGCATCCTCGGCGGCGGCGTGTGGCTCGACACCAAACTGCACCGCGAACAGGTGCTGACCGACTATCCCGACCGGCCGGGACCCGGCCGCGGCACCAACTGGCTGCTCGTCGGCTCGGACAGCCGGCAGGGTCTGTCCCCCGAGCAGCAGCGCGAGCTGTCCACCGGCGGCGACGTCGGCAGCGGCCGTACCGACACCATCGTGCTGGTGCACGTGCCGGACTTCCGGTCCAGTAACCCGCCGACGATGGTGTCGATTCCGCGCGACTCGTACCTGTCGATCCCGGGTCATGGCAAGGACAAGGTCAACGCCGCGTTCGCGATAGGCGGGGCCCCCCTGCTGATCCAGACGGTGGAACAGGCGACCGGACTGCGCCTCGACCACTACGCCGAGATCGGCTTCGGCGGGTTCGCCGCCCTGGTCGACGCGCTCGGCGGGGTGACGATGTGCCCGACCGCGGCGCTGCACGACCCCCTAGCGGGTATCGACCTGCCGGCCGGCTGCCAGAAACTGGACGGTCGCAACGCGCTCGGGTACGTCCGGACGCGTGACACACCGCGGGCGGACCTGGACCGGATGGTCAACCAGCGGCAGTTCCTCTCGGCCCTGCTCAACCGCGCCGCCAGTCCGGCCGTCTGGCTCAGCCCGTGGCGCTGGTACGCGGTACCGCGCGCGGCTGCCGACGCCCTGACCGTCGATCACGGTGACCACGTGTGGGACCTGGCCCGGCTCGGCTGGGCTTTGCACGGAACCAAAACCGCCATGACGGTCCCGATCGGCGAATTCACCAACAGCGATGCCGGATCGGTGGTGGTGTGGGATCACGACGAGGCCGCCCAGTTGTTCGCGGCGCTGGGGTCCGACGCGCCCGTGCCGCGATAGGGATCGCGTGGCGGCGAACTAACCGCTGCCCGTGCCGGCGCGCCCGCTCTCCAGATAGGCCTTTGTGCGCCCCGGGTGGTGCGTTGCAATCCACGCCACGCCGATGTCCCGGCAGAAGTCGATGTCGTCGTACTCGTCGACGTTCCAGCAGTACACCGCCCGGCCCTGCGCCACGGCGCGGTCCGCGAGCTGCGGATACTCCTTGAGCGTCGCCAGGGAGGGCCCCACGGCGGTGGCCCCGACGGCCGTGGCCGCGCCGCTGATCAGGTAGCGGGCCGTCGTGCCGAGCAGCACCGTCGGCAGCATCGGCGCGGCTCGCCGGATCCGCCAGACCGCGGCCGCCGAGAACGACATCACCACCGCGCGGGACCGGTCGGCGGAGGCGGGTGCGGCGATGCCGAAGCGATGCAGGAGCGCGAGAAGCTTGCTTTCCACCAGGGCGCCGTATCGCACGGGATGTTTGGTCTCGATGAAGAGCTTCACCGGCTTGCGCCAGTCCAGCACCAGCGAAACCAGGGCGTCCAGGGTCAGCAGGCTGGTGTCCCCGTGCGCCCCGTCCGGGCGCCAGCTGTCGTGCCACGCCCCATACTCGAGCTCACGCAACTGGGCGAGTGTCGACGTGCTGACCAGACCGGCCCCGGTCGACGTCCGGTCCAGCCGGCGGTCATGCACGCAAACCAGATGGCCGTCGCGGGTGAGGCGCACGTCGCATTCCACGCCGTCGGCGCCCTCTTTCAGGGCGAGGTCGTAGGCGGCCAGCGTGTGTTCGGGCCGGGCCGCCGATGCGCCGCGGTGGGCGACTACAAAGGGATGCCCGGCGAGCACCTCGTCGGCCCACGTCATATCCCTATGCTGCCGGTTCCTGCCCCGGCAACTCAACCGGGCCGGCGGGTACCGGTGCGGTGGACCCACCTTGATCGTCGGGTGCGACGACAACCCAACGGTGCGCGGCCGGTTCGACCGGCTTGCGCTCGAATCCCTCGAAGACCCGGCCCGCCGCCGCCAGTGTGATCGCCGCGAGCAGGTAGGCAAACACCATCATGACGGTGTTGTTGGCGATGCCCTGGGAGTCTGTGGCGAAGCTGGTGATGATGGCGAAGACCGAGACGAGGTAGCTGAAGACCCACGCGACCCACCACTCGAAGATGGTCCGGCGTATCCGGGCGTAATGCTCTTCGAGGGTGGCCAGCTCGATGACGAAGATCGGGGCCCACAGCAGATTGGCCAGCGGCACCACGCAGCCGGCCCACAACGTCCGGACGGAGTGGGGCTCCGGCAGGCCGTGATGCGAGAAAGCGGCGGCCCGCCGCGCGATCAGCCAACGGATGAGCATTACTCCGGAGGTGATCACCGCGGCGATCGCAAGCACACTGGCCAGCACCCCCAGCCAGTCCGCGGCGATGGCCACCAGCGAGCTCAGCAGGGTGTTCCGGTTGATCACCAGCAGCACGTAGCGCACGACGTAGACGAGGGCCGTCATGCAGAGCACCATCACGCTGACAAACAGCGTGGCGCGAATGGTGGCCGCCGACGGCGCCGTGTGCGTGGGCTTTCCTACTTCCGCCGGTGCCTGCTCCACGCGGTCGTACAGGCCCCAACGCGGGATCACGGCATACCGTGGCGTGGGTCCCCGGGCCCGTCGTCCCCGTCGGGTGGGCGGCGGTGCGCCGGGGCGCACCGCTATCCAGCGGTAGCCGGACGGCAGCCGTGGCGTGCGCTGCCACGCGGGCGGTCCGCTCGGCGGCCGCCTACCGCGGGCGTCCCACCGCGGTTCGGCGGTCGGCGCCTCCGCCAACGGCGCCATCAACGCCCCCCGGCAGCGGGGACACCATTCGCGTCGCCGCTCGCGCACGTTCCACCGAGTGCTGCACTGGGAGCACACCTGGATCACCGGACCAGATTAGCCCGGTGACGATGCCGGGCCGCGAAAGCGGCCCGGGGGAGGAGTCGGGCAGTCCAACCCAGCCCGGTGACGATGCCGGGCCGCGAAAGCGGCCCGGGGGAGGAGTCGGGCAGTCCAACCCGGCCCGGTGACGATGCCGGGCCGCGAAAGCGGCCCGGGCGAGGAAAGCCTTAGCAACCAAGCAGGCTCCGATGGCTATCCACAGTTTCCACAGGTTTATCCACACCTCGCCGCTGGGTATTCGCGCTATCAACACAGCCTTTGCGGGTTAACGGGGGTTGCACTTGTGGATAACACCCCGGTGGTATCGGTGTGCCGTTAACAGCCCTGGGCGGCACGCGAGCGAAATGGATTGCCTTGCTAAGCAGTCGCATACCCAATTACGGAGCCGTGGTTTCGTGCCTTGTCATGGCCGCCGCCTGTGGCGCCCGGCGCCGCGAATCCGCAGCTTGCGGCGCTGTCGCGCGGCACATTTTCCAAGCCGATCGCGACGCGTTATGATCGCGATCCGATAACGTTGTTGCGACTCACCTCACTATGGCGAGGTGTATGGGCACGTGAAAGGCGCTTGATGGCCACGCATTCATTCGGTCCCGGTTCGCCGGCTCAGTCGAGGTCGTGTTCCGGCTCGCCTGCGTGGAATCACAGCTATAGCATTGCCGCTCTGCGTGCCGGCCTGATCGCACTGGCGCTGCTCGCCGTTCTTGCGGTCATCGTATTGTCTTGAAACCGCGCCGAACGGCGTACCCCGGCGTAGCTGTGCCTAGCGGTCGTTCTTGCGGCGTGCGCGGTCATGGAGCAGGGTTGATTAGGCCAGGCCGCCGCGTGGCAGCCCTCGCGAATGAGCGTTAAGACGATAATCGAAGAAAGGAATGCTGTGGCTGTATACACCCTGCCCGACTTGGACTGGGACTTCGGAGCGCTGGAACCGTACATCTCCGGTCAGATCAACGAGCTTCACCACGATAAGCACCACGCCACCTACGTCAAGGGCGCCAACGACGCCCTGGAAAAACTGGAAGAGGCGCGGTCCAAGGGAGACCACGCCGCGATCCTGCTGAACGAGAAGAACCTGGCGTTCAACCTTGGCGGCCACGTCAACCACACCATCTGGTGGAAGAACCTCTCGCCGAACGGCGGTGACAAGCCGACCGGTGAGCTTGCCGCGGCCATCGACGACGCCTTCGGGTCGTTCGACAACTTCCGCGCGCAGTTCCACGCGGCCGCAACCACGGTGCAGGGTTCGGGCTGGGCCGCCCTCGGGTGGGACACGCTCGGGAACAAGCTGCTGATTTTCCAGGTGTACGACCACCAGTCCAACTTCCCGCTGGGCGTTGTGCCACTGCTGTTGCTCGACATGTGGGAGCACGCCTTCTACCTGCAGTACAAAAACGTCAAGGTGGACTTCGCCAAAGCGTTCTGGAACGTCGTGAATTGGGCGGACGTGCAAGCCCGCTACGCGGCCACAACCTCGAAGACCAAGGGGCTGCTGACCCCCTGAGACAACCCGGGAAGAGCAAGGGCGCCACGCGCATCGCGTGGCGCCCTTGCTCTTCCCGGGTTTGGTCGCCGCGATTGACGCGCACACCACTGGCCGTGTCGGGTTGCGCGGCGCCTAATCCCCAGGCATGCTTAGTTATTCGAGCTACCAGAGTGGTTATTTCGAAACGGAGGCGTCGCGGGGAGGTCGAAATGGAGACTGGCTCAGACCGGCCGATAGGGATTTCTCCCTTCCATTCTCGTGGTGCCCTGAAAGGGTTTGTGATTTCGGGGCGTTGGCCCGATTCCACAAAGGAATGGGCGCAACTGCTTATGGTCGCGGTCAGGGTCGCGTCATTGCCTGGATTGCTCTCCACTACAACGGTCTTTGGTGCGCGAGAGGAGTTGCCCGACGAACCCGAGCCGGGCACCGTTGGCCTGGTACTGGCCGAGGGCACGGTCTTCGGTGAATCCGCCATCCAGCCAGGCTATTTCGCAGACCACCAGCCCCCCGCGTTGCTCATGCTCCACCCGCCCTCGGAAACCACGCCGTCGTTGCCGGAATGCTCAGGGGCGGCGTCGGGATGCGTGCTGCTGCCCGGATTGCCGTATCTGGGCTTAGAGCACCGGGCGGCCTGGGTGGAAGCTGAAGCCGATGGCACGATCACGTCCATGGTGAGCCGCGTCGGCGTCGACCCCATCAGCCATCCCGATACGGCGATCCTGGCAATGCTGCTTGCCGCATGAAGTCGACGAATTGATCCCCCGGCGAATCGGCGATTACGGGCGACCGAACTTGACCGCTGCTGTGGCGCGCACCCGAGCAGCCCGTTAGCCTGAAACCGTTAGCGAAGGGGAGTAGCCCCGAATCGTCGAGTCGACATACTGGCGTGCAGCCCGGCCGGCGAACCGGTTCAACAGCGACCGGTGGGCGAGACCTTCGACCGATGGTCGATAACCGCGAGGTTGTCGACGACGTGTCGAAAGGTCGCCCGCCATGCTTGCCGCCACGCTACTGAGCCTCGGGGTGGTGTTTCTTGCCGAACTCGGGGACAGGTCGCAGCTCATCACCATGACCTACGCGCTGCGCTACCGATGGCGGGTGGTGCTTACCGGGGTTGCGATCGCCGCGTTCATGGTGCACGGGGTCTCGGTGTCGATCGGCCACTTTCTGGGCGCCACCCTGCCGGCGCGGCCGATGGCCTTCGCGTCAGCGATCGCGTTCCTGATCTTCGCGGTATGGGCCTGGCACGAGGGCGCCTCCGCCGGTCAGACTGTCTCGTCCACTCGCGAACCACGGTTCGCGCTGATGACCGTGGTGTCGTCGTTCGCGCTCGCCGAATTGAGCGATAAGACGACGTTGGCGACGGTGACGCTGGCCAGCGATCACGACTGGGCCGGCGTCTGGATCGGCACGACCCTCGGCATGGTGCTGGCCGACGCCCTGGCGATCGTCGTGGGCATGCTGCTGCATCGGCGCCTGCCGGAGCATCTGCTGCACGTCTTCGCCGGCCCGCTGTTCCTGATTTTCGGCTTGTGGCTGCTGTTCGACGGCGCGCTGGGATCGCGCCCGGCGGCCATCGGCGTGACCGCCGTGGTGGCCGTGGGCGCCGCGACCGTGGTCGCAGCGCAAACTCTGCGACGGCGCCGGGCGGCTGCTTCAACCGCCGCTGGGTCGCCGGACGCCGCCTGAAGTACCGGCCACAGCCGTCCTCGCCCCTTGCAGTGTCCGGCAGCCGCCCCCAGAGGTATCTCTGCGGGCGATTCACTGGACCGCACGCCCGTTTTGGGCACGGGTTGCAAACCTGACAGCAAATAATCGCGGGCAACAGCTCGGATTGCTCGTCGGTTGCGGTGCAACCGCTCAGCACGCTTTGGTACGCCTCCGCGCCCGTTTTGAGGTCGGCGGCCCGCCACGCCGGACGCAACGCTGAATTCTGCGGATAACCTGTGAGTTTCGCTGATTTAGTGGACACCCCAGCGAATCGGACGGAGGCTCGTGACGTGTTAAATTGGCGTGTGTCCCCGACGCGCGTACCAGAACTGGTCGAGTTTGCACCTGGTTACGACGGCGAACCGTCGCTACCACGACCAGCTAATACATCTAGGTAATAGTTCACTTCTACGGCCCAGTGGAGGTCATATCGATGAGCACGACGTTCGCCGCCCGCCTGAACCGCCTCTTCGACACGGTGTATCCGCCCGGGCGCGGACCGCACACCTCCGCGGAGGTGATCGCGGCACTCAAGGCGGAGGGCGTTACGATGTCGGCTCCTTACCTGTCCCAGCTACGTTCCGGTAACCGCACCAATCCGTCGACGGCGACGATGGCCGCCCTGGCCAACTTCTTCCGGATCAAGTCGGCTTACTTCACTGACGACGAGTACTACGAGGAGCTCGACAAGGAACTGTCGTGGCTGGCCACGATGCGCGACGACGGGGTGCGTCGGATCGCGCTGGCTGCCGCCGAGTTATCTTCGGAGGGCCGGCAGGAGATCGCGGAGCGGGTCGACGAACTGCGGCGCACGGAGCACTCGGGCGCCTAGCGACGCAGAGCGCGTTGTGCGGCCCGCCCTGGCGGGCTGCCGTCTTCCCATTCCGATTAGGGTTGCTTGGATCGCGCACGCGCGAGAGCGATAGTCCACCAGACACTCGGGAGGCGGCCGGGAATGGGCCTGTTCCGCAAGCGAAAGAGTCGCGCGACGCGTCGCGCCGAGGCCCGTGCGATCAAGGCCCGCGCCAAGCTGGAGGCCAGGCTGGCCGCCAGGAACGAGGCACGCCGCATCAAGGGCGAACGGCAGGCCGTGGAAAAGGCCCTCCGGGCGCAAATCAAATCTCAGCGGGAAAGCGACCGCGCCGCATTGAAAGTCGCCGAGGCCGGACTCAAGACGGCACGGGAAGGCAAGGTGTTGTCGCCCACCAGGATCCGCCGGATGCTGACGGTGTCTCGACTGCTCGCGCCGATCCTGACTCCGGTGATATACCGGGCGGCTATGGCGGCCCGCGCGATGATCGACCAGCGCCGCGCGGACCAGCTTGGGATTCCGTTGGCTCAGATCGGCCAGTTCTCCGGGCACGGCGCCCAGTTGTCGGCCCGGATCGCCGGCGCGGAAAAATCGCTGCAGATGGTGCAGGACGGGAAGCCCAAGGACGCCGAAACCAAGCAGTTCGTGTCCGCCATCACCGAACGGCTGGCCGATCTGGCGGCGGCTGTTACCGCCGCGGAGAACATGCCGGCCACGCGGCGGCGGGCGGCCCACGCCGCGATCTTGTCCCAACTCGACGGCATCGAGGCGGACCTGATGGCCCGGCTCGGACTGGGCTGACCAGCGGAAGCGGTGACCTGAGATGCCAAGCGCCAGTAGGTGGATCTCCCGCGGCCTTATCCCGCTCGCCGCCGCCGTAGCCCTCTACCTCGGTTCGGCGGCCGGCACGCCTGCGGCATGGGCGCACGTCCATGCCAGCAGCGACAACCCAGTGCGCGGCGCCACGGCGCTGGTCACCTTCCAGGTGCCCAACGAATCGAACACGGGCGCGCTCACGACCGCGCTGACCGTCACTCTCCCCAATGTGGCCTCGGTCAGCACCGAATACCTGCCTGGATGGACGGCCACGCTGGACCGCGACGCGGCTGCCGGCACCTACCGTTCGGTGACCTGGACGGCCGCGCCCAACGCCGGGATCGGAGTCGACGAGTTCGGCCTGTTCCGCATAGCGGTGCAGCTGCCCGACACCGAGACGGTCAGCTTCCCGGCCACCCAGACCTACTCCGACGGGACGGTCGTGAAGTGGGATCAGCCGCCACTGGCCGGCGGTGGGGAACCGGAGCACCCGGCCCCGACGCTGACGCTCGCCGCAGGCCCGGCGGCTCCGCACGAACACCATCCGCCCGCCGGCACGCCCGCGGACCACGCCGCCGCGCCCGCGCCGTCGAAGGCGCCCGACAACACCGCGCGCCTGTTGGGCGGTGCGGCCCTGGTGGTGGCCGCCGCCGGTGCCTTTCTCGTGCTGATCCGCCGACGGGCATGAGGCGCCTCGCCGTCGTCGCGTGCGCCGGCGCCCTGATGTCGATCGCAACGCTCAACGCCCCCATCGCGGTCGCGCACGCCGCGCGCATCTCCGCCGACCCCCCGGACAACGCGGTGCTCGCCACGAGTCCCGAGCGGGTGAGCGCGACATTCAACGAGCGGTTGCAGACCACGTTCGCCGCGATGACGGTCGTCGGTCCCGACGGCAACGTGTGGTCCACCGGGGAGCCGACGGTGCAGGGCGCGGTCGTCAGCATCGGTGTGCGGCCGCTCGGCCCGGCCGGGTCCTATACGGTGAACTACCGCGTGACGTCCGCGGACGGCCATGTGGTGTCGGGGTCCTGGTCGTTTCGCCTGACGGTGCCCGGCACCGGCACGCCCGGCCCCCCGGCCACCGGCGCCGCTGCCGGCGGCGGGCTCCCCTTCTGGCCGTTTGTGGTGGTAGCGGTGGCGCTCGTCGCAGCCGGCGCCCTCTGGGCGGTGCGCCGCAGACCGTGACCTGCCCTGCTCGCCGAGCCGCCGCTACCCGTCCTGGCATGATGGGACCAAAGGATCCGGTGCGCTAGACCCACAGTCAGAGAAAGCTCAAAGGAGCGGCCGCATGGCAGAACCGCAGGACCAACCCGACAGCGAACCCGACGGCGCGTCGACCCCGCCGGAGAAGAAGCCCCCCGCCAAGGCTGCCAAGAAGATCGCGAAGGCGCCCGCCAAGAAAGCACCAGCGAAGAAGGTGCCGGCCAAAAAAGCACCGGCCAAAAAGGCGCCCGCCAAGAAAGTACCGGCCAACAGCCCTGAACCGGCTCCGCCCAAGTCCGCTGTGCAGCCCCTCGCCGCACAGCAGCGCATCGAGACCAACGGCGACCTTGCTGCGGCCGCCAAAGACGCTGCCGCACAAGCGAAATCGACCGTAGAGACCGCCGACAACCCGGTCGCTCCGGACGTTCCGGCGTCGGTGCTGAGTCAGTCCCGACTGCCGCTGATCGTTGCCCTCGGCGTCAGCCTGCTGGCCATCCTGCTGATCCGGCAGCTGCGGCGCCGTTGAAACCCCGTGACCGTATCTTTCCGGGCGACCGCCGACCTTGTCGACGAAATCGGACCCGACGTACGCAGCTGCGACCTCCAATTCCGTCAGTTCGGCGGCCGGCACGAGTTTGCCGGGCCGATCAGCACGGTGCGGTGCTTCCAAGACAACGCGCTGCTCAAATCGGTGCTCTCGCTGCCAAATGAGGGTGGGGTACTGGTGGTCGACGGCGCGGGTTCCCTGCACACCGCGCTGGTCGGCGACGTCATCGCCGAGTTGGCCCGCTCCAACGGCTGGGCCGGACTGATCGTCAACGGGGCGGTGCGCGACGCCGCCGCGCTGCGCGGTATCGACATCGGCATCAAGGCGTTGGGGACCAACCCCCGCAAGAGCACCAAAACCGGTGCGGGGGAGCGCGACGTCGAGATCACTTTGGATGGGGTGGTGTTCGTGCCGGGCGAGACGGCCTACAGCGACGACGACGGCATCGTCGTCGTCGCAGACACCTAGTGGCGATCGCGAGCGCGGTGGGGCCGGGTGAGGCGATGGGGCTTGTGGCGATCGCGCTGCGGCATTTCGGCAGCCGGCCGGCCGCTAGCACTCATCGTCGTCGTCCCCGTCGCGGAGAAGCTTTTCGGGGTGGTGGAAGGTGTTGGTGCGTGGTTGGCCTCGGTCGTGGTGCGGCGGTGGGATCCATTCGGTGTCGCCCTTGGCGTTTTTGCGGGTGCTCCATCCGCCGGGTTTGAGCAGGCGGTGATGGGGGCCGCAGGTGAAGGTCAGGTTGTCGACGTCGGTGCGGCGGCAGGTGGCGTAGTCGGTGACATGGTGCACTTCGGAGTAGTAGCCGGGCACGGTGCACCCGGGTGCCGAGCACCCACGGTCTTTGGCGTACAGCACGATCCGCTGACCCGGCGAGGCCAGGCGCTTGGTGTGGTACAGCGCCAGGGCCTTGCCCTTGTCGAAAACGGCTAAGTAGTGATGCGCGTGGCGGGCCAGGCGGATCACATCGCTCATCGGCAACAGGCTGCCCCCGCCGGTCAATCCCCGGCCGGCGGCGGCCTCGAGCTCGCCCAGTGTGGTGGTCACGATGATCGAGGCCGGCAACCCGTTGTGCTGACCGAGCTTGCCCGAGGCCAGCAGCGCGCGGTGGGCGGCCAGCAGCGCGTCGTGGTTGCGTTGGGCGGTGCTGCGGCTGTCCTTGTCGACGGCCTCCTGGCTGGGTGCGCCGTCCACGCACGGATTGTCGTCAAGGGGGTTGCACACACCCGGGGCGGCCAGCTTGGCGAGCACGGCCTCGAGGGTGGCGCGCGCCTCGTGGGTCAGCCGCCCGCGCAGCTCGGACATGCCGTCGGGGCCTTGCGGGCCCAGGGTCAGCCCGCGCCGGCGGGCGCGATCCTCATCGGTGTAGGTGCCGTCGGGGTTGAGGCAATCGGCCAACGTGGCGGCAAGCTCGGCGAGCTGTTCGGGCCGAAACCGGCTGCCTTCGGTGGCCAACCGCGCCTCGACTTGCTCTCGGGTCCCCTGATCGATCCAGCCCGGCAACTGGTGAAAGAACTTGCGGATCAACGTCACTTGTCCGGTCCCCAGTGTGCCCTCGCGCTGGCCCGCAGCCGTGTGGGCCAACACCGGCGCCAGCGGCTCACCGGTCAGCCCATGACGCGGCCCCAGATCGACGGCCTCCTTGATCCGCCGCGCGGCTTCGGCGCGGCGGATCAGCGTCGCCTCGGCGATCGCGTGCGACAGCTTGCCGCCCAGCTCCTCCGGCGTGGCCTGCCGGGCCAGGTTATTGATCAGCGGATGCTCCACCGCCGGGATCCGGCGGCGCACCCGCTCACACCGCTCCAACATCTCCAGCGCATCTCGGGTGGCGAGTGGATCGCAGTCAACCCCGATCGCCTTGTCTAAGGCGGCCTCGATAGTGTCGAAGGCCGCCGACAACGCATCCCGACTGACAGCGCCGCTCGAAGCCATGACCCAAAGCTAGACAAGGGCACCGACAAATAACCTCGGGATGTGACTCGCGAAATGCAAGTGACGCAAGTTTTTTCGCTCAAGGGTGCAACCGCAAAATCACAACCCGATCCGCGTCGTACTTATGCCGAAAGGTCGAGGAACTGTTCGTCACCGTGGGGCTAGGCGTTAAGCGGCAACCGCCGCATGCTTTTTGGCGAATCGCAGGCCCTCGCCGGCGATCTTGCCGCGCCGGATCATCCGGATGTCGCGCAGGTAGTTCTGGTTCAGCCGCCACGGGGTCCGCGAGCCCTGCTTGGGCAACTCGTCGAGCGAGCGCAGCACGTAGCCCGGGGTGAAGTCCATGAACGGGCGTTCCTCGACGTCGGAACCCGGGTGTTCGACCACCACGGTTTCAAAGTCGTTGGCGTCCATGTAATTCAGCAGTCGGCACGCGAACTCCGACACCAGGTCCGCCTTCAGGGTCCACGACGCGTTGGTGTATCCAACCGTGTAGATCATGTTCGGCAGCCCCGACAGCATCATGCCCTTGTAGGCCATCATCTTGGTGAGATCCACCGGTTGCCCGTCGACTGTCACGGTGGCACCGCCGAACAGCTGCAGGTTCAATCCCGTTGCCGTGATGATGATGTCGGCCGGCAGTTCCTGGCCGGAGTTGAGCCGGATGCCGGTGGCGGTGAACCGGTCGACGGTGTCAGTGACCACCTCGGCTTGCCCGCGCCGGATGGCGCGGAACAGGTCGCCGCTGGGCACCAGGCACAAGCGCTGATCCCACGGGTTGTAACGCGGACTGAAGTGCTTCTGCACGTCGTAGCCGTCCGGCAGCTGGCGCTCCACGTAGCCGAGCAAGATCTTTCGCATCCTTTGCGGCCACTTCTGACAGGCCCCGTACAGCGCCGCCTGCCGCAGCACGTTCTTCCAGCGCACCGCGGCGTAGGCCATGTTGTCGGGCAGCCAGCGGTTGAGCCGCTCGGCGATCTTGTCCCGCTTCGGCTGAGACACGATGTAGGTCGGCGAGCGCTGCAGCATCGTCACGTGCTTGGCGCCCGACTCGGCCAGTGCGGGAATGAGAGTGACCGCCGTGGCGCCACTCCCGATCACGACGACGTTCTTGCCGGTGTAGTCGAGTTCCTCGGGCCAGTGCTGCGGGTGGATGATCGGGCCGGTGAAATCCTCCGAGCCCGCGAACGACGGCGCGAAGCCCTGCTCGTAATTGTAGTAGCCGCTGCACAGGAACAGGAAGTTGCACGTGAGTTCGCTTGGCGTGCCGTTGCTTTCGATGCGCAACGTCCAGCGATTGTCGGCATTCGACCAGTCGGCGCTGACGAACTTGTGGTTGAGCCGGACGTGCTTGTCGATGCCGTACATCGCCGCGGTGCCCTTGACGTACTCGAGGATCGGCCCGCCGTCGGCGATGGCCTGTCGCTCGGTCCATGGACGGAACCGGAACCCGAGCGTGTACATGTCGGAGTCGGAGCGGATTCCCGGGTAGCGGAAGAGGTCCCAGGTGCCGCCCATGGCCGCCCGCTTTTCCAGGATCGCGTAGCTCTTGGTCGGGCAGCGCTCCTGCAGGTGCCAAGCCGCGCTCACGCCGGAGATGCCGGCGCCCACGATGACGACGTCCAGGTGCTCAGTCATGGAGCCACGCTATCAACGCCCCGTCGAACCGGTCAACGCAGTGTCGAATCTTTCGACACCGAGTAAGCTGCCATCGTGACCCCCTCCAGCGCGACGCATGCCTCGCGTGGCCGGCGCAGTGCCCGTCCGTCCGGTGACGAGCGTGAGCTGGCAATCCTCGCCACCGCCGAGCGGCTTCTCGAGGACCGCCCGCTGACCGACATCTCGGTTGACGACCTGGCCAAAGGCGCGGGCATCTCCCGGCCGACGTTCTACTTCTATTTCCCGTCCAAGGAGGCCGTGCTGCTCACGCTGCTGGACCGGGTTGTCCACGAGGCCGACACCGCGCTGCAAACCCTGACCGACGGGCCGGACGGGGACCGCGACAGTATGTGGCGTACCGGGATCAACGTGTTCTTTCAGACGTTCGGATCCCACAAGGCGGCGGCCCGGGCCGGGATGGCCGCCATGGCAAGCAGCGCCGAGGTCCGCCGTCTGTGGTCGACTTTCATGCAGAAGTGGATCGCCTACACTGCCGCGGTGATCGAGGCCGAGCGCGAGCGCGGTGCCGCGCCGAAAACCCTTCCCGCCCTGGAGCTGGCCACGGCGCTCAATCTGATGAACGAGCGCACGCTTTCCGCGTCCTTCGCCGCCGAGCAGCCGTCCATCCCGGAGGCCAGGGTGCTGGACACGCTGGTGCACATCTGGGTCAGCAGCATCTATGCCGAGGGTCCCTAGCCCGCAGCCTGTCGGGCGTGTATGCGAACATATGTTCGTGTGGTGTGATGCCTCCATCCTGCACGCGGACCTGGATTCGTTCTATGCCTCCGTCGAACAGCGCGACGACCCGACGTTGCGTGGTCGGCCGGTGATCGTCGGGGGCGGTGTTGTGCTGGCCGCCAGCTACGAGGCCAAGGCCTACGGCGTGCGCACCGCGATGGGCGGGGCGCTGGCGCGGCGGCTATGCCCGCACGCCGTGGTCGTCCCCCCGAGAATGGCGGCGTATACGCGCGCCAGTGACGCCGTGTTCGAGGTCTTTCGCGACTGCACCCCGATCGTGGAGCCGCTCTCGGTGGACGAGGCTTTCCTCGATGTCGGCGGGTTGGGCCGGGTCTCCGGCACGCCGGTCCAAATCGCCGAGCGGCTGCGCGCCGACGTGCGCGAGCGCGCCGGCCTGCCGATTACCGTCGGCGTGGCCCGAACGAAGTTCCTCGCCAAGGTCGCCAGCCAGGAGGCCAAGCCCGACGGCCTGTTGCTGGTGCCGCCCGACGGAGAGCTGGCGTTCCTGCACCCGCTGCCGGTGCGCCGGTTGTGGGGCGTGGGGGCCAAGACCGCCGACAAGCTGCACGCCCTCGGCATCGATACCGTGGCCGACGTCGCCGAGCTCACCGAGTCGACGCTGAAGTCCCTGGTGGGAGCGGCGATGGGCCGCCAACTGTTCGCGCTGTCCCGCAACATCGACCGCCGGCGGGTGACCACCGGTGTGCGCCGCCGGTCAATCGGGGCGCAACGGGCGCTCGGCCGCGCCGGCAACGCCATGTCGCCCACCGAGATCGACGCGGTAGTGGTCAACCTGATCGACCGCATCACCGCCCGGATGCGCGCCGCCGGACGCACCGGTCGCACGGTGGTGCTGCGGCTGCGGTTCGACGACTTCAGCCGCGCGAGTCGGTCGCGCACGCTGCCGTGGGCCACCTCGTCGACGCGGACGATCCTGGCCGCCGCCCGGCAGTTGGTCGACGCGGCTGCGCCCGCGATCGCCGAGCGGGGGTTGACCCTGGTCGGCTTCGCGGTGTCGGGCATCGACCGCAGCGGCGCTCAGCAGCTGCTGCTGCCGTTGGGCGAGGGATCACCGGCCCTGGAAAACGTGGACGCGGCGATCGATGAGGTTCGCCGTCGCTACGGCAGGTCCGCCCTCACACCCGCGGTGATGCTTGGCCGCGACGCGGGACTGGAGATGCCGCACTCCCCCGCAAGCGGGTGGTACCCCCAACCCGACTAGCTTGAGCCCGTCCACTCCAACAGCCGGTCCACCGGCCAGGTGTTCACGATCCGGTCGACGGGAACGCCGGCGTCCAGCGCGCGCTGGGCGCCGTAGCCGAGGAAGTCGAGCTGACCCGGCGCGTGCGCGTCGGTGTCGATGCTGAACACGCAGCCGATCTCCAGCGCCAGGTTCAACAGCCGGGTCGGCGGGTCGCGACGTTCGGGACGGGAGTTGATCTCCACGGCGGTGCCATGCTCGCGACAGGCGGTGAACACCGCCTCGGCGTCGAATTTCGACTCGGGCCGGATGCCACGGTTCCCGGAGACCAGCCGACCGGTGCAGTGGCCGAGCACGTCGGCGTGGCCGTTGGAGACGGCGCGCACCATGCGGCGGGTCATCGCCGCCGAATCCATCGACAGCTTCGAGTGCACGCTGGCCACCACCACATCCAGGCGCTCTAGTAACTCGGGCTCCTGGTCCAGGCTGCCGTCATCAAGGATGTCCACCTCGATCCCGGTGAGGATGCGCATCGGCGCGAACCGCTCCCGCAGCCCGTCGATCACGTCGAGCTGTTTGCGCAACCGATCCGGTGACAGTCCGTTGGCGATCGTCAGCCGCGGCGAGTGGTCGGTCAGCGCGCAATACTCATGACCGAGCGCGGCCGCGGTGGCCATCATCTCCTCGATCGGCGCCGACCCGTCCGACCAGTTGGAATGCAGGTGCAGGTCGCCGCGCAGCGCGGCACGGAGGTCGCCGCCCCCGAGATCCTCTGCGGCCGAACGCAATTCGACCAGCAGGTCGGGCTCGCGGCCGGACCAGGCCTGGTCGATGACTTTGGCGGTTTTGGGCCCGATGCCCGGCAGCGACTGCCAGCTGTTGGCCTGGCCGTGCCGTGCCCGCGCGGCGTCGTCGAGGCCGTCGATGATGTCGGCGGCGTTGCGGTATGCCATGACGCGCCTGGGGTCGTGGCGACTTCGATCCTTGTAGTAGGCGATCTGCCGAAGCGCTGCTACCGGATCCATGACGCCAGTCTGCCTAACCGGATCACAACAGCTGACCGACGACGAATCCGGCGAGAATCACCCCGAAGCCGCCGATCTCGCCGGCGATGAGCAAGCCCATCCCCACCGCGGTGCCGCGGTCGGGGTTCTCGAATTGGTTGACGGTGTCGCGCCGGGCGCCGTGCACCACGTAGCTCAAGATGGCGCCCACGAAGAAGAAGACGACGACGCCCGCCGCCGTCAGGTTGACCCACGCCGGCCAGGCGCTGAGCTCGACGAACACGGCGATCAGCAGGATCGCGAACGAGTAGAGCAGCGCCGCCCGGTACGCGATGTCGACGTACGGGTGCGCACGATGGTCGTCGGCGGCCATGATCTGGCGGTACTTCCACACCCCGAGGACAAGCGCGAGCAGAAAGATCAGCCCGGCCGCGAGCAGGGTGATCCTGGTGTCGATGCCGAGGGTGGCGCAGGGAGAAGTCATCGCCCGCCCGAGTTTAGTTGCGCTTAATAAAGTTGGACTAACGTCGATTTCATGCGATTCGCGTTCAAGACTTCACCACAGAACACCACCTGGGCAGACATGCTGGCCGTCTGGCGGGCGGCCGACGACATCGACGTTTACGAATCCGGCTGGACGTTCGATCACTTCTACCCAATCCTTTCCGACAGCAGCGGGCCGTGCCTGGAGGGCTGGACGACGCTGACGGCGCTGGCGCAGGCCACTCAGCGGCTGCGGCTGGGCACTCTCGTGACGGGAATCCACTATCGCCACCCCGCCGTGCTGGCCAACATGGCCGCGGCACTCGACATCATCTCGGGCGGGCGACTCGAGCTCGGGATCGGCGCCGGCTGGAACGAGGAGGAGTCGGGCGCCTACGGCATCGAGCTGGGCAGCATCAAGGAACGCTTCGACCGGTTCGAGGAAGGCTGTGAGGTGCTGATCAGCCTGCTGAGCCAGGAGACCACCGACTTCGACGGCAAGTACTACCAGCTCAAGGGGGCCCGCAACGAGCCCAAGGGGCCGCAGCGGCCGCACCCGCCGATCTGCATCGGCGGCAGCGGGGAGAAACGCACGCTGCCGATCACCGCCCGCTACGCCCAGCACTGGAACTTCGCCGGCGGGCCGCCCGACCTGTTCGCGCGCAAGCGCGACGTGCTGGCCGCGCAGTGCGAGCAGATCGGGCGCGACCCAAAAGAGATCACGCTGTCGGCCCACCTTTTCTTGGGGCCGGACCGCAACTATGGGCAGGTCATCGAGCAGGCGGCCGGGTTGGCCGCCGAGGGGTTGGACCTGGGCATCGTCTACATCGCCCCGCCGCACGACCCGGCCGTCCTGGAACCGCTGGCCGAGGCGATCCGGGATTCCGGGCTGTGGGACGGTTGAGGGGCGGTTTGCGTCGTTTGCCGCCCGCATACCGGCTTGGCAAACTCGAGCAAATCGGGCGCCCGCTCCCGGCCAGCCGGGCCGGGGGCTTACACCCCGAAGAGCAGCAGTTCTTCCGCGGTGACCAGGCGTTCGTGCTTAGCGGGAAACTCGCGGCTCTTCACCGGATGACGTAGCCATGACCAGGCCTTTCGCCCCACCCGCGACCGAGGTGCTGGGTTGATATGCACAGTAACCACTCCTGCGATCGGTCCATTCAACCGAAGGCTCCACTAGACTTTGTGTGGCGAAGCCCACAGCGATCCATTAGACACCCGTCCTCTGGCAAACTGCCGGAGACTCGCCGAACGACTCGGTGCGTGTTTCTGGTGTGACTAGAGTGACTACTGAAGCGGTGCGGCCGTCGGCTTGACGGGCGCCGGCAGGGCAGTGGCGCCCATCAGATACCGATCCACGGCGGCCGCCGCGGCCCTGCCCTCAGCTATCGCCCAGACGATCAATGACTGGCCCCGACCCATGTCCCCGGCAACGAAAACGCCGGGCACCGACGCGTCGAAGTCGGCGCCGCGGGCGACGTTGCCGCGCTCGGTGAGCTTGACACCGAGGTCGTTGAGCAGGCCCTCCTTCTCCGGCCCGACGAATCCCATCGCCAGCAAAACCAGATCGGCCTCGAGCTCGAACTCCGAACCCTCGACCTTGACGAACTTGCCGTCCTGCATGGTCACCTCGTGCGCCTTGAGCGCCGTCACGTGCCCGTCTTTGCCGACGAACTCCCCGGTGTTGACCGAGAACACCCGCTCGCCGCCCTCTTCGTGCGCCGACGACACCCGGTACATCAGCGGGTAGGTCGGCCACGGGGTGGATTGGGCGCGCGAGTCCGGCGGGCGCGGCATGATCTCGAACTGGTGGATGTTGATCGCACCTTGCCGGTGCGCGGTGCCCAGGCAGTCGGCGCCGGTGTCGCCGCCGCCGATGATGACGACCTTCTTGCCCTTGGCGGTGATCGGCGGCTCCCCGTCAGGCCCTAGAACGTCGTCGCCCTCCTGCACCCGGTTACCCCAGGGAAGGTATTCCATCGCCTGGTGAATCCCATCGAGATCCCGGCCGGGAATGGGCAAGTCGCGCCAGGCGGTGGCCCCGCCGGCCAGCACCACCGCGTCGAATTCGGCGCGCAACTGTTCGGCGGTGATGTCGACCCCGACTTTCACGCCGGCCCGGAATTCAGTGCCCTCCGCCCGCATCTGGTCCAGGCGCCGGTCGAGAACTCGCTTTTCCATCTTGAATTCCGGGATGCCGTAGCGCAGTAGCCCGCCGATGCGATCCGCCCGTTCGAAAACGGTGACGGTGTGGCCGGCGCGGGTCAGCTGCTGAGCGGCCGCCAAACCCGCCGGGCCCGAACCCACGACCGCGACCTTCTTGCCGGTCAGCTTGTCCGGAGGTAGCGGCGCCACAAAGCCGTTCTCAAAGGCGTGATCGATGATCTCCAGTTCGATCTGCTTGATCGTCACGGGATCCTGGTTGATGCCCAGCACGCATGCCGGCTCGCACGGCGCCGGGCACAGCCTGCCGGTGAAATCCGGGAAGTTGTTGGTGGCATGCAGTCGCTCGATGGCTTCGCGCCAACGGCCCCTGCGCACCAGGTCGTTCCACTCCGGAATCAAGTTGCCCAGCGGGCAACCGTTGTGACAGAACGGGATACCGCAATCCATGCAACGGGTTGCCTGCTCGCGCAGGGTCTCGTCGTCGAATTCCTCGTAGACCTCGTGCCAGTCCCGCAGCCGCAGCGGGACAGGCCGGCGCTGCGGCAATTCCCGATGCGTGTATTTCAGGAAGCCGGTCGGATCAGCCATGGGCGGCCGCCATGATCGCCTTCTCGACGTCCGCACCGTCACGCTCGGCTTGGGCGATCGCCTGCAGCACCCGCTTGTAGTCCCGCGGCATCACCTTGAGGAAATGCCGTTGCTGTCCGTGCCAGTCGGCCAGGATCCGCTGTCCGACAGCGGAATCGGTGGCGTCAACGTGGGCCTGGATCATGCCGTGCAGCCAGTCTGCGTCGTCTTCATCGAGGGTCTCGAGCTCTACCATTTCGGTGTTGAGGTTCTTCGGTAATTCGCCGTCCGGGTCGTAAACGTAGGCGACGCCGCCGGACATGCCGGCCGCGAAGTTACGGCCGGTGTGGCCGAGAATGACCACCTTGCCGCCGGTCATGTATTCGCAGCCATGGTCGCCGACGCCTTCGACCACCGCGTGGGCGCCGGAGTTGCGGACCGCGAAGCGTTCGCCGACCACGCCGCGCAGGAAGGCCTCGCCGCTGGTGGCGCCGAACAGGATCACGTTGCCGCCGATGATGTTGTCCTCCGCGACATAGCCCTGCGGCACGTTGTCCGATGGCCGCACCACAATCCGCCCCCCGGACAGACCCTTGCCGACGTAGTCGTTGGCATCGCCGTAGACCCGCAGGGTGATCCCGCGCGGCACGAAGGCGCCGAAGCTGTTGCCCGCCGACCCTTCGAAGCTGATGTCGATGGTTCCATCCGGCAGACCTTGGCCGCCATAGGCTTTCGTCAACTCGTGGCCGAGCATGGTGCCCACCGTGCGGTTGACGTTGCTGATGGTTGTAGAAAAACGGACGGGCGAACCGGCATCTAATGCCTCGCGACTCATCACGATCAGCTGCTGGTCGAGCGCCTTGTCCAGGCCGTGGTCCTGGCGGGAGCTGCAGTACGGGTCCTGGTTCATGAACGCCGACTCCGGCTCGTGCAGCACCGGCGTCAGGTCCAGTTTGTGCGCCTTCCAGTGCGCCCGCGCCAGCGTGGTGTCCAGCGATCCCACCTGGCCGACCGCCTCGTTGAGCGTCCGGAATCCCAACTGGGCCATGTATTCTCGGACCTCTTCGGCGATGAAAATGAAGAAGTTCTCGATGAACTCCGGCTTGCCGGTGAACCGCTCCCGCAGCAACGGGTTCTGGGTGGCCACCCCGACCGGGCAGGTGTCGAGGTGGCATACCCGCATCATGATGCAGCCGGCCACGACCAGCGGGGCGGTGGCGAAGCCGAATTCCTCGGCGCCCAGCAGCGCGGCGATCATCACGTCGCGGCCCGTCTTCAGCTGGCCGTCCACCTGAACCACGATTCGGTCACGTAATCCGTTGAGCAGCAGCGTCTGCTGGGTCTCGGCCAGGCCCAACTCCCACGGCGCCCCGGCGTGCTTCATGGACGTCAGCGGGGTGGCGCCGGTGCCGCCGTCGTGACCCGAGATCAACACCACATCGGCGTGCGCCTTCGACACGCCCGCGGCCACGGTCCCGACGCCGTTCTCGGAAACGAGCTTGACGTGCACCCGCGCGGACGGATTGGAGTTCTTCAGGTCGTGGATCAGCTGCGCCAGGTCTTCAATTGAGTAGATGTCGTGGTGCGGCGGCGGCGAGATCAGGCCCACACCGGGAGTGGAGTGTCGCACCTTGGCAACCCACGGGTAAACCTTGTTACCCGGAAGTTGGCCTCCCTCACCGGGCTTGGCACCCTGCGCCATCTTGATCTGGATATCGGTGCAGTTGGTCAGGTAGTGCGACGTCACCCCGAACCGGGCGGAGGCGACCTGCTTGATCGCGCTGCGGCGCCAATCCCCGTTGGGGTCGCGTTCGAAACGCTTGACGTCCTCGCCGCCCTCACCGCAGTTGGAGCGGGCGCCCAACCGGTTCATCGCAATCGCAAGCGTCTCATGGGCTTCGGCGGAGATCGAGCCGTAGCTCATCGCCCCCGTCGAGAAGCGCTTGACGATCTCGCTGGCCGGCTCCACCTCGTCGAGCGGAACCGGGGGACGCACGCCGCCACGGAACTTCAGCAGTCCGCGCAGGGACGCCATCCGTTCGCTCTGGTCGTCGACCAGCTGCGTGTACTCCTTGAAGATGTTGTACTGGCCGGTGCGGGTGGAGTGCTGCAGCTTGAACACGGTTTCCGGGTTGAACAGGTGGTACTCGCCCTCGCGGCGCCACTGGTATTCCCCGCCCACCTCGAGCTCGCGGTGCGCGCGTTCGTCTCGGCGGTCGAGGTAGGCCAGCCCGTGGCGGGTCGCGACGTCTGCGGCGATGTCGTCCAGGGCGATCCCGCCGATGGGGCAGCTCAGCCCGGTGAAGTACTCGTTGAGCACATCCTCGGAGATCCCGACCGCCTGGAACAGCTGCGCGCCGGTGTAGGAGGCCAGTGTCGAGATGCCCATCTTGGACATCACTTTCAATACACCCTTGCCGGCCGCCTTGACGTAGTTGTTCAGCGCCGTGTTGCGGTCGATCCCGTCGATGACGCCTTCAAAAGCACCTCTGTCCAGCATGTCCTCGATGGATTCGAACGCCAGATAGGGATTGACCGCGGCCGCACCGAAACCGATGAGCGCCGCCATGTGGTGCACTTCGCGGGCGTCACCGGTTTCGACCACCAGACCCACATGGGTGCGCGTCCGGTCGCGCACCAGGTGGTGGTGCACCGCCCCAACGGCGAGCAATGACGGTATCGGGGCCATCTGCTCGTCGGATTCACGGTCGGACAGGATGATCACCCGGGCTCCGTCGGCGATCGCGGCCGACGCCGCCGTGCGTACCTCGTCCAGCGCGGCGGCCAATCCGGCGCCCCCTTCGGCGACAGGGTACAAGCAACGAATCACCTTGGACCGCATGCCATGCGGCCGCCCGTTGACCTTATCGTCCGGGTCGAGGTTGACCAGCTTGGCGAGCTCGTGGTTACGCAGGATCGGCTGCGGCAGCACGATCTGGTGACACGAAGTCTCGTCCGGATTGAGCAGGTCGCGCTCGCCGCCGGTGGTGCCCGTGAGGCTGGTCACCACCTCTTCGCGGATGGCGTCCAGCGGGGGGTTGGTCACCTGCGCGAACAGTTGCTGGAAGTAGTCGTACAGCATCCGCGGTCGCTGCGAGAGCACCGCGACCGGGGTGTCGGTGCCCATCGAGCCGATCGGTTCGGCTCCGGTGCGCACCATCGGCGCCACCAACAGGCTGAGCTCCTCGTAGGTGTAACCAAATGTCAACTGCCGCTTGACGAGCCGCTCATGGGGCATCCGCACATATTTGCCCTGCGGGAGCTCGTGGAGCGGGACCAGGCCCTTGTCGAGCCACTCCTGATAGGGATGCTCGGCGGCCAGCTTAGCTTTGATCTCCTCGTCGTCGACGATACGGCCCTGCGCGGTGTCCACCAGGAACATCCGGCCGGGCTGCAGCCGCATCCGGCGGACAACCGTGGCCGGGTCGAGGTCGAGTACGCCGGCCTCCGAGGCCATCACCACCAGGCCGTCGTCGGTGACCCAGATTCGTGAGGGGCGCAAGCCATTTCGGTCGAGCACAGCACCCACGATGGTGCCGTCCGTGAACGTCATCGACGCCGGGCCGTCCCACGGCTCCATCAAGGAGGCGTGGTACTGGTAGAACGCCCGGCGCGCGGGGTCCATGCTCTCGTGCCGCTCCCAGGCCTCGGGGATCATCATCAGCACCGCGTGGGCGAGGCTGCGCCCGCCGAGGTGGAGCAGTTCGAGTACCTCGTCGAAACGCGCGGTGTCGGAGGCACCCGGGGTACAGATCGGGAACAGCTTCTCCAGGTCGTCTACCGACCCGAAGATGTCGGTCTTGATCAACGCCTCACGGGCCCGCATCCAGTTCTCGTTCCCGGTGACCGTGTTGATCTCCCCGTTGTGGGCGATGCGCCGGAAGGGATGCGCCAGCGGCCACGACGGGAAGGTGTTGGTGGAAAATCTCGAGTGCACGATCCCCAGGGCGCTGGTGAGCCGATCGTCTTGCAGGTCAAGGTAAAACGCCTTGAGCTGCGGGGTGGTCAGCATGCCCTTGTACACCAGCGTCTGGCCGGACAAGCTTGGAAAGTAAACGGTTTCGCGGCCGGGCCCGTCTTGACCCGGACCCTTGGTCCCGAGTTCGTGCTCGGCGCGCTTGCGGACGACATAGCAGCGGCGCTCCAGCGTCATGTCGGAGGCGCCCGCCATGAACACCTGCCGGAAGGTGGGCATCGCGTCGCGGGACAAGGCACCCAGCGAAGTGTCGTCGGTGGGCACGTTGCGCCAGCCCAGCACCTGCAGCCCCTCGGCTTCGGCGATCTTCTCCACCGCGGCGCAGGCGGCCGCCGCGTCTTTGGACGACTGCGGCAAAAATGCGATACCGGTCGCGTAGCTGCCCGGCGCGGGCAGCTCGAAATCGACGACCTCGCGAAGGAATGCATCCGGGACCTGAATGAGGATGCCCGCGCCGTCACCGCTGCGCGGCTCGGCGCCCTGAGCGCCGCGGTGTTCCAGGTTGAGCAGCGCGGTAATCGCCTTGTCCACGATGTCGCGGCTGCGGCGGCCGTGCATGTCGACGACCATGGCGACCCCGCACGAATCGTGCTCGAACGCGGGGTTGTATAACCCGACGCGCTTGGGCGTCATATGCACCTGACCCTTCAACAGAACGTTCTCCGCAGCCGTTACGAGCGGCTCCGACGAGGCCGCACCCGGAAGTTGCGGGCTAAACCCCTTCGGTCTCGTCGATGGGCTGTCCCCCAGGCGGAGCTGATCCGGTTAGAGATTCGTCCGTGCAGCGCTGAACGGCGGCCTGGAAACAGGTCTCGACGAGTCGTAAAACGATATGACAATACCCGCCTGACATGCCAACTTGGTCAAGTCTAACTGCCGGCCGGCGGCACCGTAAATTCGTCGTGGTGGGTCACTGGCAACCCCGTCGACGTGCTGTTTCTCGGCTGGTCATCTGCCCGCCGCAGCCCCATCGGCGGGCTGATCGCCCGTTGCGGCGGCGCCGATTTTCGGCGCCGCTGAGTTTGCGCGGCCGCACCGGCAACCTGGTGGCGGCAAGTGCCCGATACTGGACTGATACTGGTCGGATCAGGCATGAGTGGTTGGACCGTGAGGCTCGTCACGTAAGGCGTTTCGCGGTGGGGCCACACACGCGGTAATCGATCGCCTCACACCCGAGGAGCCCATGAACGAGCGCAACGAATTTCTGCGGGACCGCCTGCGGCCCGACCGGCCGAGCATGCCCGCGCGCCCGCCCGGTCCCTACCCCGGCATTCCCCGGCCCGCCGCGCCCCCGCCAGCCCAATGGCCCGCCCCGCCGCGCCCGCCGGCGCCCCCGGGTTTCCGCCCGCATCCGCCTTCGGCGCCCGCTGCCCCGCCGCGCCCGCCGGCCCCGCCGGCTCCGCCGCTGCGCTCCGCCGCACCGCGCCACCAGTCGGGCCGCCCCGTCGCGCATCCCGTCCCGCCGGCGCCCGCTGTTGCGCCTGCGCGGGCCCCAGCGCCGGCCCCGGAACCACCGGACCGCGGTTGGCGACGCATCCTGCGGCTGGCCACCTTCGGCCTGGTCAAGCTTGGTCCGTCCGCCGCGCAACGCCAGGAAGCGCAATTCGAAGCGGCCATCCGGACCGCCCTGCACGGCAACTACAAGGTCGGTGTACTCGGCAAGGGGGGCGTGGGGAAGACGTCGGTGGCCGCGACCGTCGGATCGCTGTTCGCTGAACTTCGCAGGCACGACCACGTCGTGGCGATCGACGCGGACACGGCCTTCGGCCGGTTGAGCAGCCGGATCGATCCGGCGTCGACCGCCTCGTTCTGGGAGCTGACCGCGGACAAGAACCTGCGGTCGTTCGGGGATGTGGTCGGGCGTCTGGGCCGCAATTCCGCCGGCCTGTACGTGCTCGGTGGCGAACCGGCGTCCGGTCCACGCCGCGTGCTCGATTCCGCGATCTACCGGGAAGCCGCCCTACGGCTCGACCGACATTTCACGATCTCGGTCATCGACTGCGGCTCGACGATGGACGCACCGGTCACCCAGGAGGTGCTGCGCGATCTGGATGCGTTGATCGTGGTGTCCTCGCCGTGGGCCGACGGCGCATCAGCGGCGGCGCGGACGATGGAGTGGCTGGCCGAACAGGCCCTCTCGACGCTGTTGCAAAACACCCTCGTGGTGCTCAACGACTCCGACGGGCACGCCGACAAACGCACCCGGACATTGCTGGCTCGCGAGTTCATCGATCACGGACAACCCGTCGTAGAGGTGCCTTTCGATCCCCATCTGCGGCCCGGCGGCGTCATCGATGTCAGCCGCGAAATGGCCCCGGCCACGCGGCGCAAGTTCCTCCAGGTGACCGCAACCGTCGCAGGGTTTTTCGCGGCGCGTCCGGACCGCGTCCGCGACCGGCGACCGCGTGACGACCGGAACTAGCCGCGCTCAGCGGCCCGCTTGAGGCCCCCGCTCTCCATAGCCAGGTATGAGCGGATCCGGCGTCCGGCCAGTGGCGCCGCCAGCCACGCCAACGGCCCCGTCACGTTGAATTCCAGCGTCGTGGCCACGCGGCCGCCCGTGTCGTCGATGCGGTGCACGGCCTGGAACGAAAGGCCCGGTTGCGTGGCCGCCCAGGTGAATTCGCGCATCGGCTCGAGCCGGGTGACCGTCCACACCATCGGCCGGCCCTTGGGCTGGGTGACCCTCGAGCGGCTGCCCACCGCGAGCGGACCGTCGTCCAGGCGCTTTATCTCCCGCATCGACTCGGTCCAGGCCGGCCAGCCCTCCACGTCGACCAGCAAGTCCCACACCCGTGCGGCCGGTGCGTGCACGGTTTCCTCACATCGGTATCGCATGTCTGACCGCCTCAAGGGCATCATCGCACTACGGCGGCCGACCGCTGCAGGGTCGGCGACCGCCTCGACCTTGCTCACGCGGCCACCGCGGATCGTTGGCACGATGGCGGCGAAGAGCCGGTGGTCGGCGAAGGCCAGCACCACGGGCACGCCTGCAAGCATCAGACGTATGTTTCCCGACATAGACAGCGCGAGAGATCGGGTGACCTCTCGCGCTGTCTATGTAGGCCGGAGTCGCCGCCCGCACTCCCGAACGGGAGGCGGGACAAGGGATCCGGCTGTATCCCGCCGGCGGCCGCCGACCCCTCAAATCAACGGCCCCTGCTGGCGGGTTAGGCCGATCTGGCCGTATGGCGCACCGGGTAACCGTTGCGCTCGGCCAGGGATCGCAACTGGCGCAGCGCGAACGTGCGCCCGCGGCCCGCTTCGGGAATCACCACGCCTGCCCACAGCCCCTCCGCGCCCGCCGATTCGACGGCGTCGCGCGCGCACTGCCACCGCCGCGGGCACGCCCGGCACAAGGCCCTGGCCTCGTCGTCGGGAGCCTCCGTCCAACGATCGGGGTCCTGTGTGCAGGCGCCCAGCGGGGTGTTGTGCACAGCCGTTGCGGTCATTTCGCCAGTTCCTCCACAAAGTGTTGCAGTTCTGCGTCCTACTGTGCGGTAGCGTATAGCACTAACTGTGGCGATGCAACAGTTAGTGCTATGAAACGGTCATTCGCCCCGGCGCCAACTGCATCAGTAACTGCAGCACTATCCGGTCGAGGACCGCCCTATCTGCGCAAACCCCGCTTGGTAGGGATTCGGATCGTCGCAGGAAAAGCCGCTAATCCGGCGTGCCGGAACGGCAGCACCGCAGCATCGCATTAACCGTAGCGATGGACCGGTTACACCACTGACGCCCGGGCTGGCCCGTCACGGCGAAATTATGATCCAAAACCGTAGCGAAGCGATAGCATCAGGGCAGTGCAACGGTTAGAATTCATACGTGGGGGCAACCCCGTTCCCCCGTCCGCACCACTCCCCAGCGAGGAATCACCGAGATGACCAGTGCCGAGCGGATCGCGCAGCCAGCGCTACTCGTGCACAGCGGTGACACCTCACATTCGATCGAGCCCGGACGTGGTGCCGTCACCATCGGCCGCGAGCCGCAGGCCGGCGTGCAGATCGACGACCCGCGCATCTCCCAGGAGCATTTGCGGGCGGAGCCCACCGACGGTCAATGGCGGATCGTCGACAGCAGCCCCGACGGCATGTTCGTCGACGGACTGCGAAAGACGTCGGTGACGGTCACCGACAAAACTGTCGTCCGGTTCGGCGACCCGACCGCCGGCAAGACGTTGACGTTCGAAGTCGTCAGGCCCTCAAACACCTCGACCGAGCCGGGCTACCACAAAAGCGACTCGCGGGCCGGTGAGCCGGATCCCGGCATGGTTCGCGCCGGGGCCGCCGCAGCGGCGCGCCGCCGGGAACTGGACATCAGCCAGCGCAGTCTCGCAGCCGACGGACTCATCAACGCGGGCGCGCTCATCGCCTTCGAGAAGGGCCGCAGCTGGCCGCGGGCACGAACCCGGGCCAAGCTCGAGGAGGTGCTGCGGTGGCCCGCCGGTACCATCGTGCGGATCCGCCGCGGGGAGCCGGTATCCGCCAGGGCGGCCACCACCGCCCCGGCGCCCGAGGACCCTTTCGCGGGCGCCCGGGCACCTGAAGCGCCGGGGCCCGACGGCCCCGCCTCGTTGATCGCGCAGGCCGTTGCCGCCGCCGTGGACGGCTGCCGCCTGGCCATCGCCGCGTTGCCGGCGATCGACGACCCCGAATTCACCGAGCGGGCGGCGCCCATCCTCGCCGACCTGCGCCAACTAGAAGCAATTGCCGTGCGGGCGACTCGCATCAGCCGGATAACCCCGGAACTGATCAAGGCGTTGAGCGCGGTCCGCCGCCACCACGACGAATTGATGAGGCTGGGGGCTACCGCGCCGGGCGCCCCGCTGGCGCAGCGTTTGTATGCGGCCCGCCACCGGGCGAACCTCTCGACCTCCGAAACCGCGCAGGCAGCCGGTCTGCCCGAGGAGGTGATCGTCTGCGCCGAGGCGGGCGAAGCGTTGCCGGCAAACGTCACCAACGCGATCGAAGCACTGATCCGTCAGATCAGCTGACGTTGCTGCTCCGGTGCCGTCGCGCACCGTTTGCCGGGCAGGCTCCGCCGGTTACTCGCGCGGTCGGCAAGCCGGTTATGGCTCGCGTCCTTTAGACCGCTCGCGACTGGCGCGAAAGCGCTAGTGAGCGAAAGCTTCACACGCCCAAGTCATAGCGAGTACAAAGTTAGGCATGCTGGTGATCGCCGCGCAGTGCAGATTCGTGTTGCCGGGCGAATCCGTTGGTATGACTTTGAATCTGCCGACTCCGGGGGAGGCCGCCGCGGTGGAAGTTTTCGCCACTCGCTACAACGGGGACCTCATCCGGGCCACGGCAGATGATGACTGATCATCTGGCCGATTTATTCGAAACCGCCGTCGGCATGCTGCCCATGTCCGAGGCACGGGCGCTGGACCTTTTCACCGAGATCACCGACTACGACGAGTCGGCGTGCGACGCATGGATAGGCCGCATCAGGTGCGGCGACACCGACCGAGTGACGCTGTTCCGCGCGTGGTATTCGCGTCGAAACTTCGGACAGTTGGCGGGATCGGTGCATATCTCGATGAGTGCCCTGGGCGCCCGGGTGCCGATCGGCGGCCCCTACGGCGACATCACCTACCCGGTCACCTCGCCGCTGGCCATCACCATGGGCTTTGCCGCAAGCGAAGCGGCGCAAAGAAACTTCGCCGACGCCATGGAGGCGATCGACGCGGCCGCGACCGCCGGGACCGAGCACCTGGTGGCGTGGCTCAAGGCGGTCGTCTACGGCGCGGCCGAGCGGTGGACCGACGTCATCGACGAAGTCAAGGGTGCCGGTAGATGGCCGGACAAGTTCCTGGCCGCCGCGGCCGGTGTCGCGCACGGGGTTGCCGCCGCGAACCTCGGCCTGTTCACCGAAGCCGAACGGCGACTCACCGAGGCCAATGATTCGCCGGCCGGTGAGGCGTGCGCGCGCGCTATCGCGTGGTATCTGGCGATGGCACGGCGCGGCCAGGGCAACGAAGACTCCGCGGTGGCCCTGCTGGAATGGCTGCAGACAACCCACTCGGATCCCAAAGTCGCTGCCGCGCTGAAGGATCCGACCTACCGCCTGAAGACCACCACCGCCGAACAGATCGCCGCTCGCACCGACCCGTGGGATCCGGCAAGTGTCGTCGCGGACAACTCGGCTCGGGAGGCGCTGCTGGCCCGGGCACAGGCCGAGCTTGACCGCCAGATCGGCCTGACCCGGGTGAAAACGCAGATCGAGCGGTATCGCGCCGCGACGATGATGGCGAAAGTGCGCGCCGCCAAAGGCCTGAAGGTGGCGCAGCCGAGTAAGCACATGGTCTTCACCGGCCCGCCCGGCACGGGCAAGACGACGATCGCCCGGGTGGTGGCCAATATTCTGGCCGGGTTGGGCGTCATCGCCGAACCGAAACTGGTGGAGACATCGCGCAAGGATTTCGTCGCCGAATACGAGGGGCAGTCGGCCGTCAAGACCGCCAAGACGATCGACCACGCCCTCGGCGGAGTGTTGCTAATCGACGAGGCGTATGCGCTGGTTCAAGACCGCGATGGACGCACCGACCCCTTCGGGCAGGAGGCGCTGGATACCCTGCTGGCGCGGATGGAGAACGACCGCGACCGTCTGGTGGTGATAATCGCGGGTTACAGCTCCGACATCGATCGGCTCCTGGAAACCAACGAGGGTCTGCGATCGCGGTTCGCCACCCGGATCGAATTCGACACGTATTCGCCCGAGGAGCTGCTCGAGATCGCCAAAGTCATTGCCGCTGATAATGATTCAACCCTGAGTCCGGACGCCGCCGACAGCCTGCTGGAGGGGGCCAAGCAACTGGATCAGCGCACCGTGCGGGGCCGACCCGCCCTCGACGTCGCCGGCAACGGCCGCTATGCGCGACAACTGGTGGAGGTCGGCGAACAGTGCCGCGACATGCGACTGGCGCAGAGCCCCAATGTCGAGGATCTCGACGAGGACCGGTTGCGCGAGATCAGCGGCGCGGACATGGCCGAGGCGATCGCTACGGTGCACGCGCACCTGGACATGAGAGAGTGAGACATGGGGCTTCGCCTGACCACCAAGGTTCAGGTTAGCGGGTGGCGTTTCCTGCTTCGCCGACTGGAGCACGCCATCGTCCGGCGGGACACCCGCATGTTGGACGATCCGCTGCAGTTCTACAGCCGGTCGGTGGCCGTCGGGATCGTCGTCGCGGTGTTGATAACGGTAGGTGCCTTGCTGCTGGCCTACTTCCGGCCGCAGGGCAAGCTCGGCGGCAGCACCCTGCTCACCGATCGCAGCACCAATCAGCTCTACGTGGTCCTGTCGGGAAAGTTGCATCCCGTCTACAACCTGACCTCGGCGCGGCTGGCGCTAGGGAGGCCGGCCAATCCCGCCGTCGTGAAGTCCAGCGAACTGGACAAGTTTCCGATGGGCCAGACGATCGGAATACCCGGCGCACCGTACGCCACGCCCGTTTCTTCGGGCGCCTCGTCGGTCTGGGCGCTGTGCGACACCGTCACTAAGGCCGACAGCAGCGCGCCCGCGGTGCAGACGGCGGTGCTCTCGATGCCGTTGACGATTGACACCTCGATCGATCCGATGCATCCGAACGAGGCGCTGCTGGCCTCGTATGAGGGGACGATGTGGATCGTCACCCCGAAGGGGCGCCACGCCATCGACCTCACCGACCGCGCACTGACATCTGCGGTGGGCATACCCGTCACCGCGAAACCGGCGCCCATCTCCGAGGGTCTGTTCAACGCACTGCCCAACGTCGGCGCCTGGCAGCTTCCACCGATTCCGGACGCGGGTTCCCCCAACACCCTTGGCCTCAGCCCCGACCTCGTGATCGGCTCGGTGTTCTACGTCCTCACCGGTAAGGGGCCGCAGCACTACGTGGTGCTGCCCGACGGCGTCGCGCCGGTGAACTCCACCACCGCCGCCGCGCTGCGTGCCACCCAGTCGCACGGGCTGGTGGCGCCTCCCACATTGGTACCCAGTTTGGTTGTGCGGCTTCCGGAAAAGGTCTACGCTTCACCGCTGCCCAACGAATCGCTCAAGATTTTGGCCCGCAGCGAAGAGCCGACGCTGTGCTGGACGTGGGAACGCCCGGGCGGCGACCAGAAGCCCAAGACGATGGTGCTCGCCGGTCGGCACCTGCCGATACCGTCGTCCGCCATGAACACCGGCATCACGCAAATCCACGGTACCGCAAACGTTTACCTCGACGGCGGCAAGTTCGTGTCGCTGCAGTCGCCGGATCCCCGGTACGGTGAGTCTCTGTACTACGTCGACCCGCAGGGCGTCCGGTACGGCGTCCCGAACGCGGACGCGGCCAAGGCGCTAGGGCTGTCTTCCCCCAAAAACGCACCGTGGCAGATCATTCGCCTGCTGGTGGACGGGCCGGTGCTGTCCAAAGACGCCGCCCTCCTGGAGCACGACACGCTGCCGGCCGACCCGAGCCCCCGAAGCGTGCCCGCCGGAACCCCCGGAGCGCACTGATGACGACCAAGAAGTTCACCCCAACCATCGCCCGCGGGCCCCGGCTGACCCCCGGCGAGATCGACCTGACGCCGCCCGGGGACCTCGGGACCGAGGTCCCCCCGTCGGCCGTACAGAAGATCCTGCCCTACGTGATGGGCGGCGCCATGCTCGGCATGATCGGAATCATCATCGCCGGCGGCAAGCAACTGTCGCCCTACATGCTGCTCATCCCGCTGATGATGGTCGTGATGGTGGTCGGCGGCTTGGCCGGCGGCTCTGGCGGCGGCAAAAGGGTGCCCGAAATCAACGCCGACCGCAAGGAATACCTGCGGTATCTGGCCGGACTGCGCGGCCGTGTGACCGCCTCGGCCGGCTCGCAGGTCGCCTTCTTCGGTTACCACGCGCCGCATCCCGACGACCTGCTGTCGATCGTCGGCACCGCGCGGCAGTGGTCACGGGCGGCCAACGCCGACTTCTTTGCGGCCACCCGCATCGGTATCGGCGATGAGCCGGCGGTGGACCGACTCCTCAAGCCGGGCCTGGGCGGCGAGCCAGCGGCGACCGCGGCGCCGCAGCCGTTCCCGGAGCCGGTCAGCCAAATGTGGATGGTCAAGTTCTTGCGCACCTACGGGCTCATCCACGACTGCCCGAAGCTGTTGCAGCTGCGCACGTTTCCGACGATTGCGGTCGGCGGCGACCGGGCCCGTGCGGTCGGTATGCTGACCGCGATGGTCTGCCACCTCGCCGTGTTCCACCCGCCGGACCTGCTGCAGATCCGGGTGCTGACCGAAGACCCCGACGATCCCGACTGGTCCTGGCTGAAGTGGCTGCCACACGTTCAGCATCTGACGGACACCGACGCCGCCGGGCCCACCCGGATGATCTTCAGCCGGCCCGACGCGCTCGCCGACCTGGCCGCGCGCGGCCCGCACGCCCCGGACTCGCTGCCCGGCGGCCCGTACGTCCTAGTGGTGGACCTGACCGGCGGCCAGGCCGGGTTCCCGCCCGACGGTCGGGCCGGTGTCACTGTGATCACGCTGGGCAACCACCGCGGATCGGCTTACCGCATCCGGTTGGCCGCCGACGGCAGCGCCGACGATAGGCTGCCAGGCCAGTCGTACCGTCGGGTGACGTCGGTCGCCGACTCGATGCGCCCGCAGGACGCCAACCGCGTCGCGAGGAAGCTGGCCGGTTGGTCCATCACCGGCACCATCGTGGACAAGAGGTCGCGGGTGCAAAAGAAGGTGGCGACCGAATGGCATCAACTGGTCGCCGCCCGGACCGTCGAGGACGTGACCTCGGCGCGGTGGCGGATGTACACCGACACCGACCGTGACCGGCTCAGGATCCCGTTCGGTGAAGAACTGAAGACCGGCGACATCATGTACCTGGACATCAAGGACAGCGCGGAATTCGGCGCCGGTCCCCACGGCATGCTCATCGGGACGGCGGGTTCCGGCAAGTCCGAGTTCCTACGGACCCTGATCCTGTCGTTGGCGGCCATGACGCACCCTGACCAGGTGAACCTCCTGCTGACCGACTTCAGGGACGGTTCGACTTTCCTTGGCATGGAGAAGCTTCCGCACACGGCGGCCGTCGTCACCAACATGGCCGAGGAAGCCGAACTCGTCAGCCGGATGGGTGAGGTCCTGACCGGCGAACTCGACCGCCGGCAGATGCTTCTGCGTCAGGCCGGAACGCAGGTGGGCACCCCCGGCGCGCTGTCCAGCGTGGCCGAGTACGAGAGAAATCGAGAGCGCGGCGCCGAGCTACCGCCATTGCCTGCACTTTTCGTCGTCGTCGACGAGTTCGCCGAGTTGCTGCAACACCATCCCGACTTCATCGGGCTGCTCGACCGGATCTGCCGCGAGGGACGGTCGCTGCGTGTGCATCTGCTGCTGGCCACCCAGTCGCTGCAGAAGGCCGGTGTGCGCATCGACAAGCTCGAGCCCAACCTCACCTATCGAATCGCTCTGCGCACCGCCAGCTCCCACGATTCCAAGGCGGTGATCGGCACCCCGGAAGCGCAGTACATCACCAATGAGGAAAGGGGCGTCGGGTTTCTCCGCGTGGGCATGCAAGACCCCGTCAAGTTCAGCACCCTGTACACCGGTGGCCCCTACCTGCCGTCGACCGGCCCGCAGACCGGCGGCGACAACGGCGCACCAGGTCGGCAGAAGGCGGGCCCGACGGCGGTAAACAGGTTCACCGCGGCTCCGATTTTCGACCCGGCGATGATGTCATGACCCGCGCCGGCGACGACGCAGAGCGGAGCGATGTGGGGGCACCTCCCGCTTGCGGGGGAGAGAAGCGGCGCCGATGACAACCGAACCGGAACTACGGGCGCTGCGCGAGGTGGTGCTG
This sequence comes from uncultured Actinomycetota bacterium, assembly GCA_963785625.1. GTDB lineage: Bacteria > Actinomycetota > Actinomycetes > Mycobacteriales > Mycobacteriaceae > Mycobacterium. The sequence continues at coordinate 651,727 of CAWAWC010000010.1, forward strand.
GACCAACTGTGCACCGGGGAAACCCGCGCCTACCGGATGTGGCTGCCGCCGTTGTCCGAGCCCACGCCGCTGAACGAACTCCTCGAGCGCGGCGCCCGAAAACCATTGCGGTTTGCGTTGGGGATCATCGACGAGCCCCGCTTGCACCGCCAAGATGTCTGGGGCATCGACGTCTCCGCGGCCGGCGGCAACATCGGCATCGCCGGTGCGCCGCAGACCGGGAAGTCGACATTGCTGCAAACCTTGGTGATGTCGGCCGCCGCCACGCATTCACCGCGAGACGTCCAGTTCTACTGCATCGACCGCGGTGGCGATGGCCTGGCCCACGTCGAACACTTGCCGCATGTCGGCGGGGTGGCCGGCCGATCGGGGCCCGACCGGGTGCACCGGATGGTTGCGCAATTGCAAGCCGTCATGCGGCAACGAGAGTCCACCTTCAAGGAGCACCGGGTGGGTTCCATGGCGGCCTACCGGCAGATGCGCGCGGATCCCAAGCAACCCGTCGCCGCTGACCCGTTCGGCGACGTGTTCCTGATAATCGACGGGTGGCCGGCATTCGTCAGCGAGTTTCCCGACCTGGAGCCCATGGTCGAGAACATTGCGGTGCAAGGGCTTTCGTTCGGCGTCCACACCATCATCTCTACCCCGCGCTGGGGGGAGCTGAAATCTGGCGTCCGCGACTACCTGGGCACCAAGATCGAATTCCGGCTCGTTGACGTCAACGACACCGAGATCGACAGGATCGCCGGCGACATCCCGGCCAACCGTCCGGGCCGGGCGATCTCGCTGCAGAAGCGCCACCTGATGATCGGCGTACCCCGGTTCGACGGCGTGCACAGCACCCAGAACCTGGTTGCGGCCATGACGTCCGTGGTGACACAGATTGCCGCCTCGCACACCGAACGGGCGCCGCGGGTCTAGCCCGGAGCGCACACGATGTAACTAAATGGAACGGATGTCACCCGATCGGGAAACCGCCAATCAGCACGCGCGTCAACGGCACTGCGCGCAGCGGAACGACGGGGGAGCGCGGATGTGGTGGCATCGGTAACCGGCAGCCAACGTAGTTTCGGGCTAGCAAACATGCGCAAATCAGCAAAACACGAAATTGGCCGAGTTAGTCTCTCAAAGGGTATTTAACCCCCCTCGTGTTTTTGGACGAAGTTTTGAGAGGTTCTCATGCCGGCCGATTACGACAAGCTATTTCGGCCCGCTGACGACGTAGAAGATCTTGACGACGCTTTCTTGGAGACGAACTTCGAAGTCGGCGCTTCCTTCGATGTGAATACTTCGTACCTGCCGAGCCCGCAGTCCGCCGGCCCACCAAGACCCAACGGCCAACCATCGCCTCCGGTCGACGGGTCGCAGCAACTCGAACAGCCCCCGCCGCAGCGATCGGAAGTACCCTCGACGTCACCCGCGCCACCTGAACCGTCCTCGCGTCCCACACCCGCGCCGCGGGTCGTTGGTGCGCGGGACATTCCGCACGCTCTGCCCGGACCGCCACCGACGCGGGCCAGTGGGCCGGCGCCCGCTGCACCGAAACGGCCAGCGCCTCCGATGCGCATCGATGGCTCCCAACAAATGCTGGCCGTCTCGCCGGTCGGAGGGTCCCCGCGAACCTCGACGGCACCCCAATCAACTTCTCCCACAATGGAACCCACGCACGCGCCGCCCAGGCCCTCCGTCCCCCCGCCACCCGCTTGGCCACAACCCCCGTCCGCCCCACTCAGACCGCTGGCGCGCCCGATTCCAGTCGGCGGTGCGCAGCCCGCCGCGCCGGCGCCCCCCAAACCCCCGGCGGCCTCGCCCATCGCGAGCACCCGGCCGCCGGCCGGCCCCCAGCGCGCGCGCCGCGCCCACCGATATCGCGAAGACGCCGAACAAGGCGGCGTGGCGATTGCTCCGTCGGCAATGGTGCGGCCGCGCCCGGATGCGTCGGGGCCGCCGCCTATGGCCCGGCCGGAGCCCGCGGCAGCCCCGTTCGAACCCGGTGTCGGGCGGCGGGCCGCCAGGCGTCGCGCCGAAGAACTCGCCGCGGCTCAAGCCGCGGCCGCCGCCGCGCCGAGCCCGCCCGTGCGGCGGGCGGAGCCGCAGCCCGAACCCCCGAGAACCGAGAGTCCGACGGCGCAAAAGCCGCCCAGATTGGTATCGCGGCGCGGATGGAGGCGCTGGGTCCACGCACTGACACGCGTCAACTTTGGTCTATCCCCCGACGAGAAGCGCGAACTGGACCTGCGCAGCCGCGTTCGCCGAAATCCACGCGGGTCCTACGAAATCGGGGTGCTGGGCCTCAAGGGCGGGGCCGGCAAGACCACCCTGACGGTCGCGTTGGGTTCGACGTTCGCCGCGGTGCGCGGGGATCGGATTCTGGCGCTCGATGCCGATCCGGGCGCGGGAAACCTCGCCGCCCGGGCCGGACTTCGGCCGACAGCGACCATCGCAAATCTGTTGGTCGACGATGATTTATCCGCCTACAACAATGTGCGCGCGCATACCAGCACGAATGCGGTCAACCTGGAAGTGCTTCCCGCCGAGGAGTACAGTGTCGCCCGGCGCGGGCTCAGCGGCGAGGACTGGCATTTCACGTCCGGCGCGGTGTCTAAGTTTTACAACCTGGTGCTGGCCGACTGCGGCGCCGGGTTTTTCGATCCCGTGACGCAAGGCGTGCTGTCGACGGCGTCGGCAGTGATCATAGTGGCCAGCGCGTCGGTCGACGGAGCGGAGCAGGCGTCGGTCGCGTTGGACTGGTTACGCAATAACGGGTACCAGGATCTGCTGAGCCGGGCATGTCTGGTGATCAATCACATCGTGCCGGGGGAGCCGAACATACCGATCAGGGAATTGCTGCGCGAATTCGGTCGGCATTTTCAACCCGGGCGCATCGTTGTTCTGCCATGGGACAGACACATCGCGGCCGGAACGGAAATTCAGCTGGACTCACTTGATCCCGTGTACAAGCGCAGGGTCCTCGAGTTGGCCGCAGCGTTATCCGACGATTTCGAGAGGGCTGGACGTCGTTGAGCGCACCTGTTTCCGCCGCTGGTCCCGGTGCCGCCGGGAAGACACCCGCCAGGCCCGCCACCACCCGGGTGACAGTCCTGACCGGTAAGCGAATGACCGATCTGGTGCTACCCTCGGCCGCGCCGATGGAGACCTACATCGACGAAACTGTCTCGGTGCTGGCCGACCTGCTGGAGGACACCCCGGCCGATGCGGTGCCCGGCTTCGACTTCTCCGCCCAAGGTGTCTGGACGTTCGCCCGGCCCGGCTCCCCGCCATTGCCGCCCGATCAGTCACTCGATGACGCCGGCGTGGTCGACGGATCGTTGCTGACTTTGGTGTCGGCCAGTCGCACCGAGCGGTATCGACCGATCGTCGAGGACGTCATCGACGCGATCGCGGTGCTCGACGAATCACCGGAGTTCGACCGGACCGCGCTGTATCGCTTTGTCGCGGTGGCCCTCCCGGCGTTGACGCTGCCGATCACGGCGGCCGCGATGCGGGCATGGTGGGATACCGGGCGCAACCCGTTCTGGCCGTTGGCGGTGGGCCTCATCGGCGTCGGGGTGCTAGTGGGTTCCGTTGTCGCCAACAGGTTCTACAAGAATGTCGGTTTTTCCGAAAGCCTGCTGATCGCGTCGTACCCGCTGATCGCCGGCGCCGCTGCGATGGCGATCCCGCTGCCCCGCGGGGTGAATGCGCTGGGTGCACCGCAGCTGGCCGCCGCGGCCGCGGTTGTGCTGTTCTTGACGCTGTTGACCCGCGGCGGTCCCCGGCGGCGCGCGGAGTTGGGGTCGTTCATCGTGGTGACAGCGACCGCGGTCACCGCGGCCGCTGTTGCCTTCGGCTACGGCGGCCAGAGCTGGGTGCCGGCCGGGGCGATCGCGTTCGGGCTCTACGTCGTCACGAATGCCGCCAAGCTGACGGTCGCCGTCGCGCGAATCGCCCTGCCGCCTATCCCAATTCCCGGTGAGACGGTGGACAACGAAGAACTGCTCGATCCGGCCGACGAGGCCACCGGCGACGAGACGGAGACCTGGCAGGCCATCTTCGCGTCGGTGCCCGCATCGGCTGCGCGACTCACCGAGCGGTCCCGACTGGCGAAGCAGCTGCTGATCGGGCACGTGACGGCCGGCGCCCTGGTTCTCGCGGTCGGTTCCGTCGCGGTACTGGTGCGCGGGCACTTCTTCGTGCACACGCTGGTCACCGCCCTGCTGGTCGCGGTGGTCTGCGGGTTCAGGTCGCGGCTCTACGCGGAGCGTTGGTGCGCGTGGGCGTTGCTGGCCGCCGCGGTCGCTATACCGACCGGTCTGGCCGTCAGGCTCTGCCACTGGTATCCGCACTACGCCTGGCTGATCCTGACCAGCTACCTCGCGGCCGCCATTATCGCGCTGATGGTCGTCGGGGCGACGAGCCAGGTTCGCCGCGTCTCACCGGTGACGAAGCGGGTTCTGGAACTGGTCGACGGTGTGGTGGTCGCGTCGATCATCCCGATGCTGTTGTGGGTCACCGGCGTTTACGACCTGGTCCGCAACATCCGCTTCTGACGGTGCCGAACTTGCCGCGATCGGGACCGTGGAAGGCTCTGGCACCGAACTCGATCCGCGCCCTATCTCGGCAAAGCCGCCTGGTAGCGGCTTTCCTCGGGCGGGGTAACCCGCCGGATCGGCAGCTTGCGGTGCCGTGGAGTGCTGATGACGTTGTGGCGCAGGATCACCCGGTCGATGCCGGGATGCTGGCCCAGATAGGTCGTCGCGGTGGGCCAAGCCACCTTGGGCACCGGCCCGATATGCGCGCCGATCAGCTTGGCGAACTCAGCGAACTGCGGTCCGACGGTGACAATCCCGCCCGCGGCCGCCGCGCGGGCCGCAAACTGCGCGAACGCCTGCGCGTCGCCCAGCGAGATGCTCACGTCCACGTCGTCGAACGGCATATAGACCGGGCACCGGTTCGTCGTCTCCCCTATCAGCACACCGGCCGACCCGATCGGCAGCTGGCAGTGGCGGTTGGCGAGCAGATTCTGGCCTTGCAGCGCGGCCCGCTGGCCGCCGACCATCCGGGAGAATCCCCGGGGCGTTTTCGGCTTCGCGACCGTGGTCAGCAGCACCGTCGACAGCGGAGCCTGACCGGGAGCGACGCGGACGCGGGTGATGGTGTGCTCCGCGGGTGCCGACCACCACAGGTCCGGGCCTCCGGGCGCGGTGTAGGCCGCGGTGAAACCGTTGCGGCCCAAGATCATGGACCACTTCTCGCGCACGAATCCGACGTCGATCGCGTGGTCGTAGTCGTCGAAGCTGCGTCCGCACACCGCGTCGACGCCGTGGCTGGCCAGTTGATCGGCGATGCGCGTCGCCGACGCCACCAGGTAGCGGGCCAGTCCCGCGACACCCTCGGCGCGCAACTGCGCCGACCTGCGGGTGCGTTCGGGGTCGGCGCGCAGCATGATCCAGGTGCGGCGGTTCGCCGGAGCCGGGTCCGTCCCGGTCAGCTGCCGGTACAGGCTCACCACATCGGCGGACGCGGTGGTGCCGACGCGGTATCCGGCCGACACGACATCGGCCTCCAGGTCCGGACGGTGCACCGACAACAGCTGGTCCAACAACCGGGTGTCCAGCACGTCGTCGGTGTGAGCTTGACCGTCGACGATGACCGTCGGCGTGAACGGCCTGGGGATCAGTTCGATGACCGCGACCAGGTACTCGCCCTTCCAGCGGACGGCGACGTGGTCGCCCGGCTTCACGGTGGCCCCGACGACGGGTTCCGACGGGGAATCCGGCGGCTTACGCCGCCGCCGCAGCCACGCCCAGGCGGTGGCCAGCCAGCCGGTCACCCGGCGACCGAAGAAGGTGACGAACGCGATACCGGCGCCGAGCGCCACCACGACGATGCCCACCCACCAGTACCGGGTGCCCAGGAACAGGAGCAGGCACGGCGGGGCCACGACCGCGAGCCACAGCGCGTGCCCGGTGCTGAACCGAAGTCCGAGCGGATTGCTCATCGGCGTCTCAGGGCCCGGGCGGCCAGTGTGCCCAGCCCCAACGCGAGCATCAGGCCCAGGACCCCCAGCGCCACACCGGTGATCGGCCGGTGATCGGGGCCCGGCGCCACCACCGGCGGCGGAATACGCCTGACGTTGAACGGCGCCGACACGGGGCCCGGCGGGATGTCCCACGTCAGTGCCGCGACCGCGTCGACAACGCCCGCGCCGACGGCGTCGTCCACGCCGCCGCCCGGGTGTCGTGTGGTGGCCGTGATCCGGTTGATGATCTGGGCCGGGGAGAGGTCGGGAAACTTCTGCCGCAGCAGGGCCGCCAGCCCCGATACGTACGCCGCCGCGAACGACGTGCCGGCGATCGACACGGGACCTTCCTTGCCCTGCAACGCATTCACCGGGTCACCCTGATAGCCCAGCGCCACGATGTTGTCGGCGGGCGCCGCCACACCCACCCACGGTCCGTGCATCGAGAACTGGCTGGGCAAGCCGTTTTCGCCGATTCCGCCGACCGTGAGCACCAGCGGCGCGTACCACGCGGGTGTGACGATCGTCTGCACCTTGTTCCAGCCGCGCGGGTCGGCGGGCGCGGACGCGTCGGGCAGCGCATTCTGCTTGCAGTCGCCGCCGGTGTTGCCGGCCGCCACGACGATCACCGCGCCCTTGGCGTTGACCGCGTAGTTGATGGCCGCGCCCAGGGCCGACTCGTCGAGCGGCCGGGTCACCTTGTAGCAGGCCGCCTCGCTGATATCGATCACGCCCGCACCGAGATTGGCGGCGTGCACCACGGCCCGGGCCAGGCTGCGCACCGACCGGGCCGCCGGGGTGGAGTTGGGGTCGTTGGGGTTGACTTGCGCGCCGACGGGCTGGAAGGCCCCCGACGTCTGGCGCAGCGAGAGCAGCCGGGCGTCGGGGGCGACGCCGACGAACCCGTCGGTGGGTGCGGGCCGCCCGGCGATGATGGACGCGGTGACGGTGCCGTGGGCGTCGCAGTCGGACAACCCGTCGCCGGCCTGGTCGACGAAGTCACCGCCCGCCTCCGCCGGGACCCGCGCCGAGGCCTGGACGCCGGTGTCGATCACGGCCACCGTCACCCCCACCCCGGTCGCGAACTTCTGCGCATCGGCGACACCGATGTAGGCGTTGCCCCACGGCGGATCGTGGAAGCTCGAGTCCGGCAAGACGGTCGGCGAGGAGCACACGACGCGCTGTTGGGTGGGCTGGTCGGGGCCGGTCACATCGGGCGGTACCGCGCCGGGATCGATGGAGGGCGGCGGGACCGCGGCGGCGGACGGCGCGGTCAGCAACGCCAGCGCCACCGTGATCGGGAAGATACGGTGCACCGCGCGCACACTCCATTCATTTAGCCGCAGCCTGCGGACCCGCGAGCATTTTAAACTTGACGGCCGCGTAATCAACGGCTTTCGTGCAGCACCGATCCGGCGTCGCCTGGGCGGGCTACCAAACGATGGCGGCCATATCGCGGTTGTCCGAGCACACGCTGCGCACCGCGGCCTGGATATCGGGCGCGGCGATGATCTGCAGATCCTCGACCGTCACCGGTTGGCCCGCGCGTTTCTGGGCGACCACTCGGGTGTCCCGGAACCCTTCGGCGCGTTCGATGACGTTGCGGGCGAACCGGCCGTTCTGCATGGCGTCGATGCCGTGCTGCCCAACGGGAGTGGTGTAGTTGCGGATGGTGGTGGCCGCTTCGAGAAACGTCTCACGCGCGGCGTCGTCGAGCAGGCTGGCCCGCGGTGTGGCGTAGCGGCGCCCGATCTCGACGATCTCGGCCGGCGAGTACGACTCGAAGCGCAGCTTGCGATTGAACCGGCCGGTCAAACCAGGGTTCACGGTGAGGAATTCGTCGACCTTATCCTCGTAGCCGGCTCCGATGAAACAGAAGTCGAATCGGTGCGCTTCCAAAGCAACCAGGAGCTGATTGACGGCCTCCATCCCGATCATGTCCGGCGTGCCGTCCTGGTGGCGTTCGACCAAAGAGTAGAACTCGTCCATGAAGATGATTCGGCCGAGTGATTTTTCGATCAGCTGGTTGGTCTTGGGCCCCGACTCCCCGATGTAGTGCCCGCAGAAGTCAGATCGACGCACCTCCCGGATTTCGGGATGACGCACGATCCCCATGCCGGCGTAGATCTTGCCCAGCGCCTCGGCGGTGGTCGTCTTACCCGTACCCGGTGGCCCCACCAGCAGCATGTGATTGGTCTGCCCCTCCACCGGCAGGCCGTGCTCCAGGCGCATCATGCGCACCTCGAGTTGGTCTTCCAGCGCCGAGACCGCCTGCTTGACCGCCGCCAGGCCCACCTGTTTGGCGAGCAGCGCACGGCCCTCGGCCAGCAACTCCGCGCGCCGCTCAGCCGCGTCGTCGTCCTCGAGCTCCTCGCGGGACTTCGCCGTCGAGGCGTCCCATCGATCGGTTCGGCTGGCGATGGTGTGTTCTTCGGTCACGACCAGGTGCAGATTGGGGTCGGCCAGGGCTTCTTTCGCCGGCTCGGTCAGGACCCCGTTGATGGTCGCCCGGGACAGCCAGCCCTGGGCCCTGTCCTCTTCACCGAGCTGTCGGTGCACCATGCCCCGCATGTATGCCAGGTCGGCGGCCAGCAGCGGAATGTCGGCGGGGCCGATCGACGCGGTCAGCACGTCGGCACCGAACCGGGCCGACGGCCTGCTGTGTCCGATCACGTCGACACGGTCCAGCCAGTCCAGGGCCACCCGGCCCTGACCGAGATGCGCGGCGGCGTAGGCGGCCAGCGCACAGATCGACCCCGTGACCGCTGGCATGACGATCGCCTGCGGCGGTAACTCCTCGGCGGCCGTCAGCAAGACATCGGGCCAGCGCTGCGTGGTGAACATCAAGAACGCCCGGGCCAGCTGGTGCCACTGGTAGTTGGCCCAGGAATCCAACAGTTCCCGATTGCCCAGCAGCCCGTCGGCCTCGGCGTACTGCCCGGCGCTCGTCAGCGCCGACGAGAGGGCCAGCCCCACCTGCGAGGCGTCGGTCACCGTGATTCCGATGTAGGGGCCCAGTTGGATCTCCGCGGCGAGCGTCTGGCCGATCCGCGTCGTCTCGCGGTGCAACCATTCGCTGTTGGCATAGAGCTGTTGCAGCGAGGCGAGAGCACTGTCGCCGCAGGCGATTCGCCCCAGCCACGCGTCGGCCATCGTCGGGTCGGCGTCGGTGGCGGCGACGAACTCCGGTAACGCGGCGGCCCGCCCCTCGCGGCTTTTGATCGCCATCGCGCGATCGAAATGCCTACGGGCGGTGTGTAAGTCACCCATAGGACGCACCGTCCCCGACTCCCGTTCGGCGGGCGGGGAAGCTGTCGTGACAGTTTCTGCGTGCGCTCATCAAACCGTGCCTCGCGTTGTGGACTTTCTACTTGGCGATCGACATGCTGACCGGGTCAAGGCTGACATAGCGGTTCTCGGCCCGGAACATGTCCATCTCGACCAGCCAATCTTGGCCGTCGGCAATGATTTTCACCGTCGCGGGGCCGATCTGCTCGATGGTCACCTCGAAGTTGTGCCGCTGCGTCTCGGGCAGGGTCGTGCCGGACGGGGCGACGGTGATCACGGTGGCCGGCCGCGGGGTGGGCGAGATCGCGATGTCCCCAACATCTGGGCCCGCGAACTCTGCCGGGGGGTCGCCGTTTCGCCGACGCCGCGCGACAAAATCCACGACGCTGACGGTGGTTCGCTGCGCCGGCCGTGACGCGTTAACGACGCTGATCTCGGGCATGCGGACGCTGGCCCAGCGCGCCGCATCGCGGGTGTGCACACACACCCGCTCGCCGGCGCCGGCCGTGCGGATCACGATCCGTTTGGCGATCGGATCGTCAGCCGCGACGAACACGCGCGAAAGTTCACCGGCATCGGTAACCGGGATCATCAGGCGGTCGCCGTTGCTGAGCTTGCCGATCAGCACGCCCGAGGGGCCGATCTCGGCGATTAGCTGCGCCGGCAGTTGGCTGCGCCGCAGGCCGCGCAGGTGCGGCCGCGGGCCGCACATATTGGCCGCGGCCGCGGCGGCCTGTTCGCCGTTGAGCCGGCGCAAGATCACGGCGGGCGGGGTGGGTGCCGGCGTCGGCGTGCGCACGGTGATGGTCGCGGTGCACGTCCTGTCCGGATACACGGTGACGTTTTGGATGACCTCGTCCGCGCGCAACGTCCACGCCTGCGCCAAAACCCGCGACGTGATCGCCTCGGCCGGGTAGGCATAGGTCGTCATCCAGCCCGCTTCCCCCCGAATGGCTTTCCACCGCTGCGCATCCCCACCCACCGCGTCCGACCCCAGCCGACGGTCGAGCTCGACCAGGTCGGTGGCGGTGGCCACCTTTGCCCGCAATCCGTGGCAACGCAGCACTCCCGCGATGCGCTGTGCGACCGAAACAGCTGCTGCGCCAGCGGTGGTGCGCCACTGTAAGGCTTGCGTGTTGTCAAGCACCGGTAGTCGCATGATCAACCAGGTTTCGCGCCGGCCCGCATACGGCGGGGTGCCGATCTCCGAGTCATACACGCGCGGGTAGTCGCCCACATTGCCGTGACGCGAGCCGAATGTGACTGCGCTGATCGAGTCGAGCTGCAGGTCCAGCGCGTGCCGCAACATCGGCACCAGTTCGACGATGTCGATGACGTTTTCGGTTTCGACGGTCACCGAGCCGGTCACCCTGGTGGCTTGGTGCGCCTTGCCGAGCAGTTGCACCGCCACCACCGCAGTACCGTCTTGCATCCGAACTCCGCCGCCGGATCGGTTGTTGGCCACGGTGATCGGCGCGTCCCAGCTGATCGGGCGCCGCCCCCGCAGCCCCAACACCGCCCACGACCACGCCGGCTGACCCCACCAACGAACGAACACCAGCATGATCCCCACCACCGCGGCTATCGCCGCGCCGATGTAGCCGGCCAGTGTCCAACTCAGCAACGCGAGTAGGAACACGACGCAGACCCCGAGAACCCGTCGATTGCTGCCCGGGCTGAACCCGGTCAGCCTGGGTCTCATCGCGCCCTCCGCAGCCGCGCCGCGATGACCAGCACCAGCACCCCGGCGGCCACTGCGCCGATGAACCCGACGGCGACGTTGCGCGCCCGGTGATCCGGCGGCGGTGGCGGCGGGGCCGGCGTGATTACCCGGCTCTGCGCGCCGGGGGGCGACCGGTCACCGGGCGGGATGTTGAACGTCAGCGCAGCGACCGGATCCACCAGTCCGTAGCCGACCTTGTTGTCCACGCCCGCGGGCGGATTGTGCGCCGACTGCACAATCCTGTTGATCACTTGATGCGCGCTCAGGTCGGGAAACTTGGCCCGGACCAGGGCGGCGACACCGCTGACGTAGGCCGCCGAAAAGCTGGTGCCCCAAAATGGCATGTTCTTCTCGCCCGGCCGCGACGGCGGATAGGCGTTGACCGGTCCGCCCCCTTGCGGCGACAGCCCCATGATGTGGGTTCCGGGTGCCGCGACACCGACCCAGGGACCGGACATGCTTTTGTCGATGGCGGCGCCGGTGGCATCGACGGCACCCACCGACAAGACGTAGTCGGAAAACCACGACGGCGAGGAGACGGTCTTGACCTGATGCCAGTCCCGCGGATCCGACGGGTCGAGCGGGTCGTACATCGGGTTGTTGTCGCAGCCGGCTTCGCCGTCGTTGCCGGCCGCGGCCACGATCACCGCATCCTTGACCGTGGCCGCGTACCACAGCGCGGCGCCCAGCGCCCGCTGGTCGGCGGGGGCCACCGCCGGCAGGCAGGCGGTCACCGAAATGTTGATCACCTTGGCGCCCATGTTCGCGGCGTGTACCACCGCGCGCGCCACCGTGTTGAGCGTTCCGGCCTTCACCTTCTCGTCGGAGTTGGGGTCGGCCGGGGGCGGGTTGACCGGCTCGAAGGCCCGCGACGATTGCCGAATCGAAATGATCGTCGCGTGCGGGGCGACGCCCACCACCCCATCGGGTGCGCCCGGCGGAGGTGGCGGTACCGCGGGTTCGTCCTCGGTTTGCGGATCCGGCGGGCCATTGGACGCGGCCGTCGCGCCCCCTCCCTCCGGGGGCGGGGGCGGGGGCGGGGGCGGTGGTGGCGGGACGATCTGGGTGATCGTCACCGGCGGCGGCGGTGGCGGTGGTGCGGGCGGAGGCGGGACCTCGACGGGCGGGGGCGGGGCGGTGGTGACCGCCGGCGGCGCGGCCAGCGGGGGGAACGCCGGTGTCGGCGGCATCGGCCGTGGCATTGGCACAATGCCTTGCGGCGCGGCGGCAATGATCGAGCTCACGACCGTGCCGTGCGCGTCGCAATCCGACAGCCCGTCCTCACCCATGATGTAGTCGCCACCGGGCACGGCCGGTAGCCGCGGGTTGGGAGAAACCCCGGTGTCAACGACCGCCACCGACACACCGTTGCCCGTGCTGTATTGCCACGCGCTGCTGATGTTGATCAGGTTGTACCCCGGCGCCATCTGCGCGACGTCGGGGTTCTTCACGGTGATCGGCGTGGAGCAACTGTTGGCGCGGCGCATCGGCTGGTCGGGACGCGGTGGCCCGTCCGGCGGCACCATGGCCGGATCCACCGTTGGTGGTGTAATCGCATGTGCGGCAGGAACATTGACCGACAAGGCAAGTAGGGTGACTGCGGCGCTGACCGCGGCCACCCGGGAGCACACCCGTGTCAGTGCCGAAGCCACGTGAATAGCCCCCCCAGGGCTGCCGCCGCCGGGAGCAACACAATCAGCGCCAGCACTTCAGCCCATTCCACCGTCAACCGGATGAATGGTCTGAACCGCATTGCTGGCACCAAAAGTGCCGCGGCCAAACCGAATGCGGCGAGACACGCCACCGCCGCCGCTGGCCACAGCAATCCGTCCATGGCGTCTCTTGGCTCTGCAGTCGCGTACTTGACAACGCCGGCGCACACCGCGGCCGACGCCCCGCACACCAGCGCCACCGCCTGATACTTGGCGGCGAAGCCGCGGCCCTGAGTGATGAAGATGCCCACCACCAGTCCGGCGACCAGCAGGGCCAACCACTCCCACGGACGCCTCGGCGTCAGCACCCCCCACACCGCGGCGGGCAGCACAATCGAAACCCCAACGCACACACCGACTTGCACGGCGTTGACCAGCCGCGCCGATGCGGCGATCGCGGCGCCCCGCGCGGTGATGTCGGTCAGCTCGTTGTCTTCGTCCTCGGTTTCTTCCTCGCTGACCGGCGACACCGTGTCGACCGGCATCCCCTCGCGCCGCGCGAACAAGTCACGGCCCGTGATCGACCCGAAGTGGGGGGGCCGCACCCGGGCCACCCACAGCGCGATCAACGGCGTCATCCTGACCAGGACAAGCAATGACACCAGCGCGCAAATGGCTAGCACCTGCGGCGAAGCCGGCCGGAACATCCGGACGGCGGCAACGGCCGCAAGGATCCCGCACACCGTCACCACCGCGGTGACCACCGCTGTCTGCCAACGCTTCTGCGTCAACACACCGATGGCGATGGCGCCCAGGATCACTACCACCAGCCCGATCAGCGCATGAGGCGCACCAAGACCACCGGGCGGCGAGCAGGCACCGGCGACGGCCAGCGACACCACCGCCGACCAGGCGAATCCGCTAAACATGTCGCGGCGCTCCCGCCAGCCCCACCACACCACCGCTGTCGCGATCACCAGCAGCGAGCCGACCCCGGCGGCCACCGCCGCCGGGATGATGCCGTCGGTGAAGGTGCGGGCCCGCAACGTCAGGGCCACGACTACCCCAACCGCCATCGCGATGATTGCGATCGCCGTGTGGGCGGCCGTGAGCGGCGTCACCTGCGCGAACATTCGATCACCGCCGTCGCGGCCCAGCCAGTTGCCCATGGCCGCCAGGCCCGTTGACAGCGACTCGTACTGCGGTTCGAAGGACTCGCCGGCCACCCTGGGCACCAGCACTAGCGTGTCGCCGTCCTGCACACCCAGTTCGTCCAGGCTCTTATTGATATCGAGCCGCATGCCGTTAATCTTGTGGAGCTCATAGCTGCCCGCCGGAAGCGCTACTCCCTGAAAACCCTTGCGCTTCAGGTCCGCATCGAACAGCTCGACCATTCCCTCGAAGAATCCCTCGACCGGAATTCCGGCGGGAAACACTTGGGAGCACAGATGCTTCTCATAGGAAATGTTCACCGCACAACGCGCAGGGAAAGCAACCTTATGCGGCGATGTCACGGCGCCGTCCGCTCGGCATCGGGAATGTATTTGTCGGCCAGGCCGGCGGTGATTTCGAATAGCCGCAAACGTGACTTCTTCTTTAACTCGTGAACGGTGTCGATGATCCCACCTTTGGCCAGGTGCGGATCAAACGGCATCACTTCCACGATTGCCCCGACCTTGGTGAACCGCTCGGTCAAGTAGGCCAAGGCGTCTTTGTCCGTGATCTGGTTGGTGTGGTTGATGATCACCGTGCTCCGCGAGACCAACTCGTGGTAGCCCTGCGACCGGAGATAGTCCACGGCCCTCAGCACCGGTTTGGAGCGGTCCGCGGTAATGCCGGCGACGAACACCAGAGTGTCGGTGTTCTCCAGCACCGGCTTCATCACCTCGTGTTCGAGGTCCGGGGAGGTGTCGACGATCATGACAGTGTGGGTTCGCCGCAGCCGCGACAACACCCCGGAGAACATGGCCGGTACCAGCGGCCGGGGCTGGTCTGAGGTGCGGTTTCCGGCCAGCACGTCGAGCCCGACCGCATTCTGACCCAGATGCTCGCGGATATCCGCGTAGCCCTGCACGTCGGTGTCGTTGATGATCGCGCTGTAATCGCCCGGCGGCGACTCGTCGATGCGGTCAGCCAAGGTGCCGAAACCGGGCACCGCGTCGATCGCAATCACGTTCTGCGGACGGCATTCACGAAAAACGCCGCCGATGCAGGCGGCCATCGTTGTGACCCCGACGCCGCCCTTACCGGAGACGACCGTGATCACGTACTGCCGGCGAATATGCCGCCTGATGCGGTTCTGCAAATCGCGGTAATGGCGTTCACTGGGCGATTCACCGAGGTTTATTTTGCGAAATGACATGTTATAGATGAATTTTCGCCAACCTGCCCCGGGAGGAATCTTCCGCGGCGCAGCCAGATCGGTAATCCGCATAGTGTCCGATACCGAATCTCGGAAGTTGCGCCCCGTCGACGGATCCCCCCGTCCGAGCGCCCCTTCGTCCGATATATTCGGGTCATTCCAAGGGCTCGTCACAAACGCGATGCTAACACGCCTTGGGATACCGTGTTTACCCGATCACTAAGCCCTCAAGTGCGTAAGGCTTTGTTATTCCACGGGATTCGTTTAGCGCGTTAGTTTATCCGGTGTCTGTACGGTCACACCACCCGCCGATACGAGTACCACTCGTCGCCGGCGGGGAGGCGACGGATGAGCCTGTGCACCGCCCCGGCGATATCACTGCGGGAACCGGGCGAGACGACCTGATATCGACGCTGGCCCGAAACGACGTCTTCCACACAGACGCGGCCGGCGGGGGTGTCGACGATGGCTACCGTGGAATCGCCGACGGCGACGCGCGCGGTCCTCTCGGGCCCGACGCCGGCCTGTAGCGCCACGATGGCCGCATGCGCGGATTGCGCGGGATCGGCGGCCATGATGACTATCTGCAGTTGGTCGACGTCGAGACGCTGGCTGAGAAGAAACGATCGCAGGCTGGCCGCGTCGCGCACCGATTCCAGCAGCTGCTTCGTATCCAGGGTGACCGGCCGCAGCGGCGCCGCCTCCGCCACGCCGCACAGCCGCTCGACCTGACCCACCACCAGTTCGCTGGCTGCCGTCTCGTCGCCGGCTGTGCCGGCGGGATAAAGACGTATCAGGTCGTCGTGGCGTTCCAAGACGACCCACCAGGTCGCGAATCGGCAGATGGAGGCCCGCGTAGGCTCGCGACCTGGGACACCCATGTTCACCAGGAGTCCCAGGTCGCGCCGCAACAGCACGGTGAGCCATTCGCGGATCATGGGGTCGGCGTTGCCGGCCTCGTCGAGCGCGCCGGCGGCCATGAGCTCGGCGGCCACGGGATGCTGGAGTGCGCGCTCCGGGGTGTCAAGTCGCGGCAGCAGAGGCCGCAGTCCGAGCTCGGGGCAGGTCTGCTCTACCCCGGTCACCGCCTGCAACACCCACAGCCCGTCGACTGTCGTTGTCAGCATGGCGTTTTGACTTCAAGCAGTTCAGACATCACAAGGTGAGGCATAGGGCCCAAATGAGGACATTAGCCTCGGGCGATCGGGCCTCAGGTCTAAAACAGGCCCCGCATGTGGTTGTCGGTGCTTATTGCGGCGTCGAGCACGTGGCCGGTCGTTTGACCGTGCAGGCGCACCGTGTCGACGAGCCCCTGTAGCCCCGAGAGCATTTGGTATTGCGCGTCGAAGAATCCGGTCGCGCCGTGGCCGGCGAAAAATTCCTGGAGCGCGTTGGTCAGGTTCGCGGTGTCGCCACGCAGCGCCTCGAGTTGGCCGGCGCGTGAACCTACATCAGAGGCGAAATCGGCGACGGCTGAAGGGTTGTAAGCAATTAACGGGTCCATGCTGAAAGTCCTTTCAAGAAGCAAGATTACGGGTGATATGACTAAACGTTCTGGGCGCCGCCGAACAGGGCCTGGAAGGCGGCCTGCGAGTCGGCTTCGTGGTGTTCCATCAGGGCTGCGGCCTGCTTGAGGCCCTCCGCCAGGCGCGTGCCCCCTTGCAACACCTTGTTCAGGTCGTTGGTGACCTCGGTGGCGGTCATGTGCGAGGCGACCACCCCGGCACCCGACCAGGTCGCCGGGCTCATCACGTTTTCCTGGTTCGCCAGGTAGCCCTTCGCAACCGCGATCGCGTGCTCCATATTGGCCTGAATTTTATCGGCGGTACTGCGCAACAAATTTGCGTCGACGACAATTGAGCTGTTGGCCACTTTGATTTCTCCTTCTCCGGCTGGTCGCTCCCCAATTTTGATCATCCGGGGGTATGCGATGCAGTGTATGGGCGCTATTCAGATGTGTCGATTCACCCCGTGAGCAGGTGATTTACTAGACGCGGTCGTCAACAACCCGCACCGTTGCGGGCTGCTCGGACTTGCCGCGGGATCCGCGATGACCCCCCGCCGCATGCCCGACGGGCATACCGCCGATCGTGTCGGCGCCGACGGTCGTCGTCGCCGGGCGCACCGTCTCGGCGCCCAACGCCCCGCTGGGGCGCAACCCCACCGGGCGTCCGCCGGTGGCGGGCTCGAAGGCGCTGACGGGGCGGGTGAAGGTGGTCGCGGGCACACCCGCCCCTCCCAAAGATGCACCTGCGCCGCCGGCCGACGCCCCGGCCTCGGCGGCCGAAATCCCGCCCGCAGCCGAGGCCGCCGAGACTCCCGGGGTGGCGCCGCCCATGCCGAGCGCGCCGGGGTTGGCGAACATGCCCATCATCGACTGCAGCGGCTGCATCGCGCTCATCGGCGCCTGCATCAGTTGGGTGGGAGCCTGCAGCGCCTGCGGAACCGCCCCCATCATCGACTGCGCGGGTCCCATGAACGTGCCGAGCTGGTCGCCCATGCCCTGGCCGCCCGATGCCGCCTGGCCGGCGCTCGTCGTTCCCGTCTGCACCCCCTGATACGCGGCGCGCATCCCATCGCCGGCCGCCGCTTCGGCGGACGCCTCACCGACCGCCGATGCCGCCTCTGCCGGGGCCGCCGGCGAGGCGCCCATGCCGGCCACCGGCGGCGCAATGGCCAGGCTTTCGGCCAGGGCCGCGAGGATCGCCCCGTAGGCGGCGCCGACCGCGGAATTGTTCGGCCACATGTTCCCGTAGTACTCGAACTCCAGGGAGGTGATGCGCGGCGTCAGGGTCCAGAGCACGCTCGGGTTGATGCCGTAGTCAGTCGCAGTCTCGACGCGGTTCGCGATGCATTCGGGAGCCGGTCGCATGCCTGCATTCGCCGTCCCGTAGGCCGCGATTGCGGCCGCCACCACCGCCGGTTTCATGTCGACCCAACCGGCCAGCCCGTGCAGTGAGGCGTTGAGCAGGGTGACGTTCGTGGCCGAGGCCGCCGAGCCGGCGCCCACCCAGCTCGCCGACGTCGCAGCGGTATTGATCGCCGACGCGACACCAGAGGCGTGATGGCTGGCCCCCAAAGTGGTCCAGGCCGTCTGATTGGCCACATGGGTGGCCACCCCGGTCCCGGCCTTGAGCAGCAGGTCGTTGTCCTCGGGTGTGCGCGCAGCCCACCCCGGATCAGGCATAAGCAGTACCCTCTAGAGCCCTATCGCCGCCGCGCGCGCCGCCTCGGTCGCGTCATAAACCGCCGACGCGATGCCCTGCGTGCCGGCGAACACGCCACGCTGAGCGGCGTGCTCGGCGACCACCCCCAGGTAGCCCGCGCCGCAGGCGTTAAGCGCCGTCGAAAACATCGCGGAGTCCGGGTCGCCCCCCATGGGCGTCACGCCAAGCAGGGCGGGGGCGGCCGCGGCGGCCGCCGCCTGGGTCTCCGCGCTGATCGCCGACTCCGCGCCCGCCGAGGCCAAAACCGCCTCGGGCTGCACAAACCAGGACATGATTCCCTCCCGTTGGTTAAGCAATGAGACATGCTTAGCGCGTCAGTCTAGTGCCGTCCAGTCGGCCGCCTACGCACCAGCTTTTCGCCCGCTCTGGGCCGGCTGGAGGATTCCCGCCGAATTCTGGTTTGCTGCGGGCGGCGTCGGGGGAACGAGTCACTTGTGTTTTAGGCGTGTTGCGCACCTTGGGCAGGGAGCTGCCGTGACCGCATCTGTCAAATCCGGCTTTGAGAATGTCGTCACCGATGATGAACGGGCGCGCCGGGCACCAGCGGAGGCCAACAAAATCGCCGTCGAGCGGGTGGTGAAGCTCGTCAACGAGATCGTCGCCCAGGGCGCGTTGCCCACGCTCTAAGTCACCGCCAATTTCCGCGGCCACCGGGCTGACCGGTCCCGGGGCCGCGAATCGCCGGGCTGCCGGCCCGGAAAGTAGCGCTTGCCGCACTATATGCGGTCAGAATGGGTGGCGCAGGCCCTCAAGACGGCCCCGACTTTGCGGGAGGCTGGCAGCGCGATGACGGACTCAGGTCTCGGGTTCGGCGTCTTGGGACCGTTGCTGATGACGATCCACGACGTTCGAGTGCCGGTGGGCCCGCCGAAACTGCGAGCGGTGCTGGCCATGCTGCTGATCAACCGCAACCGGCCGGTGTCCGTTGAGTCGTTGATCAACGGGGTCTGGGGTAAGGATCCGGTGCCGGCCGCGCGCACCAGCATCCAGGCCCACGTGTCGAACCTGCGCCGGCTGCTGCGCTCCGCCGGCGTCGACCCGTCGCAGGTACTGTCGAGCGCACCGCCGGGGTATCAGCTCTGCGTCGCCGACGTCGACTGCGACGTGGGCCGGTTCCTCACATCGAAGGCCGCGGGGACCAAGGCGGCCGCCGCGGGGCAGTTCGACGACGCCAGTGGCCACTTCTCGGCGGCGCTGGCCGAGTGGAGGGGGCCGGTGCTGGACGACCTGCGCGACTTCCCCTTTGTCGCCGCCTTCGCCACGACGCTCATGGAGGAGAAGGTGGCGGTCCAACTTGCCCGCGCCGAGACCGAGATCGCGTGCGGGCGCGCCGCCGCGGTGATCGGGGAGCTTGAGGCGCTTGCCGCCGAACATCACTACCGGGAGCCGGTGTGGGCGCAGCTGATCACCGCCTACTACGTCACCGAGCGCCAGTCCGACGCGCTCGGTGCCTACCGGCGACTCAAAGCCGCGCTGGCGGAAGGACTAGGCATCGACCCCGGTCCCACGGTGAGCGCCCTGCACGAGCGCATCCTGCGCCAGGAGCCGCTGGGTACCAAACTGGCCGCCCTGACCACTCACAAGCGCGGCGTCTATCGGCAGGAAGACGCCGTCCCGGAAGGCTCGGTGGCGGAGCGCGCCGTAGCGCGGCTGCGCGACAAGACCGGACGACAGCATCGGCTGAGCGGCGCGACCATCCGGATCGGGCGCTTCACCGACAACGACATCGTTATCGACGACACCGAAGTCAGCCGCCACCATGCCGTCATCGCCGACACCGGAACCGGTTTCGTGATCACCGATTTACGGTCGACCAACGGTGTCGAGGTGCAGGGCCAGCGCATCCGCGGCAGCGCCACCCTGGCCGACGGCGACCGCATCCGAATCGGCAACCAGGAGTTCACCTTCGAGATCCGGCCCGGCTGAGGCTATTTGGCTGACCGGTGTGCCAGCGTGGCCAGGCCCGGGCCGTCGAGGTCCGCGAGCGCCGCAGGGTGGCCGGCCATGGCCATCAGCAGCGCCCCGCGCTGTGGCCCGCCGCGTCGGTCTGGCCAATGCATCACCACTTCGGGCAGAGGCCACACAGGGCGACTCTCCGTTCATGAAGCCGGGGCGACCAGGGACGCAAGAATTTCGCAAGGATTCCGCAAAGGACCGGCAAGCGGTCAAGGCCAAACTTTCAGGTACCGGCAATCGCCGAACCAGAACGAGACCAGAGGAGGAATGGCAACCATGACTGCAGAACCAAAGAAGGTGTCCAAGCTGCGGATCGCGGCCGGTGTCGTGCTCGGCACCGTCGGCCTGTCACTCGCCGGATCGCTGATGCCGGCGGTCGCATCCGCCGACCCGTGGGTTCCCTACAGCGGGCCTCTCCACCCGCTGCGTCATTACGCCGCTGACATTACCCACCCGGGCTGGGCGCTGACGCATCCCCTCCGTGCCCTGATTCCCTAGACCAGCACGGCAATCTGCCCCGCTTTCTCGTCTTCGACTGGAAGCGGGGCAGAACCATGTGTGCCCCTAATGCCTGAGCGGCGCCGGGCTCCACAGGCCGCTGCGCGTCGCCGTCCCGAGTTGGAGTTCGGCGGGCTGGGCGTTGGGGTAGTAGGGCGTCAACCGCTGCAGGCCACCCCAGTCCCGGGACCAGTCGTCTTTCAGGTAGGTGGCCACCGTGGTCGCTCGCACCAGCAGCTCGGTGACGCCCAGCGGACCGCCGCCGTTGTTGTCCATCACCGGGGAGTTGGCCTCGGCGCCGAACCGATCCGGCAGGATGCGCCACTTCGGCGTTTCGTCGACGCCGTTTCGGTGCCCGAACGGGCGCTGGCAGGGGAACGCCAGCCCGACCAGCCAGTCCAGGAAAACGGGGTCGGTCGAACCCACGACGTCCTGCAGCGTGCGCAATTGCGGGATCCGCGGCGGTGTCAACGCGATCCAGTGCTGCGGCGCCAGGTCTTCGTCGTCGGCGACAAGCCGGACCTGGGTGGCGGCGGTGGGGATCGCGGCCAGCGGCAACCGCAAGTTACGCCAGGCCGGTGAGGCCCCGACGTCGGCGAACTGCAAAGAGCCGCCGGGGTGTCCGCCGGCCGCCTGGTCGTCGGTGGCCCACTGCAACTGGACCTCGGGGGGGTCGAAGCGACCGGCCGCACTCACGACCAGCAGCGGGCCGGCCTTGTCCCGGGCGGGGAGCCGGTACCAGCCCGACCGCAGCCTCGCCGGCACCTGGACGCCGGACTGCCAGCTGCCCAGCACCGGCGTGCTGGCCGGATCCAGGTTGTAGGGCAGCCGGGCGCGAGAGCCGTTGATTCCGGGTGCGGCGTTGGTGCCGCCCTCGGTGCCCGCTTCGCTGCTG
The DNA here is from genome assembly GCA_963785625.1 of uncultured Actinomycetota bacterium. Lineage (GTDB taxonomy): Bacteria > Actinomycetota > Actinomycetes > Mycobacteriales > Mycobacteriaceae > Mycobacterium. Next base: position 673,350 of record CAWAWC010000010.1, read on the forward strand.
GTGACCAGCCCGTCGTCGTTGACGACACTGCGGTCACCCGGACGTTCCATCACCGGGTCGGCGCGGACGTCGGCCGGAATGCCGTTCGGCGTGAAGGCTTCCGACAGACCGGCCCCCAGGGCGTCGGCCACCGGCCCCGTCACCGGAGGCAACATGCCGGCGTTGGGATCCTGCTCGACCATCACATCCTCGGCCAGCCCGCAGGTCTTGCCGGTGAGCGCCTGCAGGTTGGACCGGCCCACCGACCACGCCGGGTACTGGTCGGTCATCGCCAGGGTCAGCGACGCCACCTCGAAGACCACCAGCGCCCATGCGGCAATCGCCAAGGGCGACTGGACGATTCCGGCCAGCCGCGCCCCATACCGGGTCGTGGGCGGCCCGTTGTCGGTGGCGACGAAGTGGAACCATGCCGCCAGCAGCAGCACCAGCGCCGTCAGCCCCAGCAGCATGGTGGCGAACGCATAGTGCCATTTCGGGAACGAATTCGACCACGGCACACCGAAATTGGAGACATACCACCAGCCGTTCACGCTGGCGAAGGACAACGCCACTAGGAAGAGCACCACGGCGGCGAAGACGGTGCGGTTGCGGCGCGAGCGCATGGCCCCGGCCGTCACCGCGACGGCGGCCAGCGCGCCCAGTGATCCGGCGAGCCCGGCGAACACCCCGAAATGGTGGGTCCACTTGGTGGGGGTGAACATCATCGCCAGGAACGAGATGATCGTGATGCCGATGATGCGGCGGCTCGGCCCGATGGCGGTGCCCGGAATCCGGCCCTTGCGCAACGACATCGCCACCGATATCCCCAGCGCGAGCACCAGTGCGAGCACCGCGAAGCGGCGGGCGACCGATCCGTCCGGGCTGGCCATGAAGAGCCGCTCGTAGCGGAGGTGCTCGTCGAACCAGCTCAGGCTGGGCCCGACGGCCCGCTTGAGGGCGGTGGCCTTCATCTCGCCGGCCAGGGTTTGGTCGCGGAAGATCAGGATCGCGGTCACGGTGGCCGCGGCCGCGATGGGCGCCACCAGCGGCAGCACACCGAACTGCTTGGATCTGCGGTGCAGGATGGTCCGCAGCGGCCCGATCGCAACCAGCAACGCACCGATCGAGGCGATACCCGTGGGGCCGGAGAACAGCGTCAGCGCGCCGACGATGCAGGCGATCGCCACCGGCAGCAGCCTGCTGGTGGCCACCGCGCGTTCCACCGAACACCAGGTCAGCATGATGCCCAGCGCGATGATCGGCTCGGGACGCAGGCCATTGTCGAGCGGCAGCCAGACCGCCAGGAACATGCCCGCCGCGGTCCATGCCGCCGCCCGATTCGTCTTGACGGCGTGCCCCAGCCGCGGGATGACCTCGCGGCTGATGACCCACCAGCAGGTCAGCGCCATGACCAAGGTGGGCAACCGCATCCAGATGCTGGTGGTGGTGACGTGTGCCCACAACGCCAGCAGGTCGTAGTACCAGCCGAACGGCGCCTCGGGGGTGCCGAACCAGCGGTAGTAGTTGGCCATATACCCGGCCTGCTCGGACACCCGCGCCATGGTCAGGATGTAGCCGTCGTCGGAGGTGTTGGCGCCGACGAAATGCCACCACACCAGCATGGCGATGACCAGGGCGTCCAGGCCGCCGACCGACCACCAGCGCTGCGGCAGGAGGCGGCGGTGCCGGATTTTGTCGGCGCGATCGAGGACGTGCAGCGCGACCAGGGCGACGGCGGTCAGCAGCACCCCGAGGATCATCGCGACCAGCTTCAGCGGGGTGGGGCTGCTGCTGTAGCGGGTGTCGACGGTCGCCGAAAAGCTCAGGCCCGCGCGGCTTGGACTGGTTGAGGGCCCCGGTCAGATCGGTAAACACGCCGACGATCTGCGGCCGGAAGTCGTAGCCGCTTTTCTCGCCGCGCAGCGGTGAGCCGGGGTGTTCGGCGTTGGGTCCCTGCGTCAGGCCGACGAATTCGGCGGTGACCCTCTCGGCGTGCGCCGTGAACGTCAACCGCTGGCAGGCCGGGCTTAGCACTTGGCTCAACGGGGCGCTGACCACCGGCACGTTGCGCACGACCAGGGCCAGGTCATCTTTGGCGCGCAGGATGAGGAGCCCGCGGTCGACGGCCTTCGGGGCCTGCTTGGGCACCGTCGACAGCAGCACCGTCTTGCCGGCGTTCTGGGGCCCGGCCAGACCGGCGGCGGCCTCGCACGGCACGGTGACGCTCAAATCGGTGGCCACATAACCGATCAGCGGGGCTTCGACACTCCCGAACGTCCCGTTCTGCGGCCAGTTGAGCTGGGCGGTGGTCTGGTTGACCGGCAGCAGCGGGGTGGTGATCGCCAGTAGGGTCCCGAGCAGACCGGCAACGGTGGCAACCAACCGAGCGATCCGGTAATTGCCTCCCGTGTCGCCCACGGAGGTAGATGCTAGTTCTTCGACCACTGTTGGCGAGGTCTCGGGACTCATGGGCGGTCAGGCCACGGGCTTGCGGATGGCCAGCACAAACGGGCCGACGCTTTGGACGACGAAGCGGGGGTCGGCGAACAGGGCGGCCCGCAGATCGACCGTGTAGCGGCGCACGTTGGGCTGGTTGGGGTAGACGTCCTCCGCGAGCCGCAGCGTGTAGGTGTTGTTCGCACCGCGGCGCATCAGGAACACCGTGGGCGGCGGCCATGGGCAGGTGTCCAGCGCA
>CAWAWC010000011.1:0-174090 GCA_963785625.1 uncultured Actinomycetota bacterium
ATGGTGGCGAGGTTGTGCCAAAAATTCTTGAGGCTGTCGGTGCCGCCGAAAAGCGTCGTGAAGTTCGTGGAATCGACGAGGACGATGTCGCCGGCACGCCAGCCCGACGGCGGCATCCAGATGAGCGCGTTAAATTCGGTGTTGCCTGCCGCGGTGAAGGGATGGGGCCTCGTGGGATCGATGCGTTGACGACCCAGCACCCGCACCGAGTCGCTCTCCGGTGCGGTGAGTTCGTAGTGCGGCAGGTGGGGATGGAAGTTGAACGTGGTGACGTTGTCGAGCAGCCTTGGCGCGTCTAAGTCGCGGGACGCTGTGAGTGGTGCGATCTCGTTGGTGCCCTCGACGACGGCGGGACGCAGCCCCCACTTGTTGTGAACCGGAACATCGAGCGCCTTCATCAGTGAGCGAGTGTATTGACCGAACCGCTGCTGGCGTGGCACTAGCGGGTCGCCGTGGTGCTGGTATTCAACCTGACGCTGGGCGAAATCGTCGGTGAAGCCCACGTCGTGATGCGGGGCCAGCAGCAGGCACGTGCCTTCTCGTTGCAGCCATTTCCGAATAGCGCTGATCTCCTCTGGTGCGGCTTCTTGTTCCGAGAGGATGTGGTCCAGCCCGAAGACCATGAGGGTGTCGGTGTCGGCGAGGATCCGCTCGTCGATCGGGAGCTGGTAGCCCGCCTGGTCGATGCGCTGGAACACGGCGACCGGGTGGCCGGTGGCTTCGCCGGCCAGGTCCTGGAACGCCAGCGCCGAGCGGTGAAAAAGTTCCAGGGTGCCGGCGATGCCCTGCAGGAAGTGCGCCTCGTCGTATTCCGGTGTCTCATAGCTGGGCCACAAGGCGTTGCGGACTTCGGTCATGGTGGAGAAGCGGTTGTACATCGCGGCGGGGTCGCGTTGGGCTTCCCACGGGTAGCTCCAGGTCCAGTAGATGCTGATGCGCCGGTGACCTGGGGTGTGCTTGCGGGGGACATGGGCTTGGTTGTAGGTGCGTGCAGGGGGCAGCGTGCTCATGGTCGTGTCCTCTTAACTGTCGAGCGCCGCGAGGTAGCGCATCGCGTTGATGCCCGGCATGAAGAAGTAGGCCCCACCCTTGAGGGTGGTGAATGCCGGCAAGCCTTTGTGGACCTTGCGGATCGGCCGCTTGGGAATCGTGAACTCCATTGTTCCGTCCTGGGTTCCGCATATCGGATCGTGCTCGTTGCCGAGCTCGTGGAACGTTCGGTCGTTGATCCAGACGTTCTGCGCGAACTCGAATTGCCTAACCAGGCTGGCGCAAATGATGAACGCGGCGATGCCACGATCCACCCCGTCGTCTGGCGCGCCCTCGGGCAGGGCAGGACCGTAGGTGGCACCCCGGCGAATCATCCTGCGCCGGTTCATGTTGTGCGCGGTGTCGCGCGGGTTGAGGCGTCGCGCGTGCGATCCCAGCGGGCAGGCATACCCGAGTGGATCCATCTCCTTGTAGTTGAAGTCGTTGTTGCGCATAGGATCCGCGCCCAGCTCGGGATCGTCCTTATCCGGTGCCAACACCAGCGGGGCGCCGCTGCGCCAGCGGCCCATGAACTTCGCCGCCAGCAGCTCCTCATCATCCGGCGTCTCGGCCTTCTCCCGGATATAGTCGCGGAACAGTCCAACGTGCTCCTGCAACCGCCGGTAGGCCATGTAGCTGCCATTGCGGGACAGGACTTCTGGCAGCGGCAGATCTGCGACCGGCCCGAGCTCGTCCGGATAACCGAGGATGAACTCGCCCGGCTTCAGCGGCACGCCCGACCCCGGCGTGGGCTCTTCACCCGAGCCCTCGATCACCGGCTGCGACAACCTATCCCGGAACCCGAAGTGATCGTGTGCGTAATTGAACGGCGGCGTCGCGTTCAAATCCAGAAACGACAGCCGCCGCACACCGTCGCACCGGGTCACCAGCTCGTCGTGCACCCCGGTGGCCCGCGCATGTTCAGCGTCGTCGCGAGCAAACAGGATCGCGATCGCGTGCAAGTCAGCGCCTGCCAGTCCGCCCACCCAGTTGTCTGGGTGGGCAGCGCCGGTATCGCCCAAGATGTCGGCCCGGGCCGCCATGCCCTGGCGAAACTCCTCCGGGAAAGTTGCCAGGGATTCCTCGGGAACCCCGAGCGCCCGCAAGCCGTTCCACGTGAACGCCAGCGTGACCCACCGCTTGGTGCTATCCATCGAGGCTTGCGCTGTGGCGGCCGATACGACCACGGGGATCAGCTCGGACAGCCACGCCCGGCCCCCCGCCGGGTTGCTGAACGTCAGGAACTCGTAGCGCCCGGTCATCGCTGGTGTACGGGTCAGCAGAATGTGCTGGATATCGTCGAACTCAAGCATCAGCGCACCGCCTGGTGCGGATCACTGCATCTGATCAAGCATGTCGGAAAACGCCGCTTTGAGCCGCAGCGCCTTCTTGATCTCATCGGCCGTAACGTACGGGTACTCGCCGTACTCCAGGAAACTGGGACACTGGTGTTCGCGCACGAATTTCACAAACGCCGCGGGGTTCTCTTTCCAGTCTTCTGGGAAGCCCTCCAGGTTTGTGAAGACGGTCGTGATGCCGGTCTGGCTGAACAGCTGCACCGCGTCCTCGGTGTACTTGTCGAAATCGGTGTCAAAGATGCCCTGGTACTGAAAATGCAGCCCGGAACCGACATCGAAGAGCACCCAGCGCAGGTAATGCAGTCGCAGCGGCGCTAGCACATCGGGGCTGCCCGCGATAGCCTCCTCGATCTGCTTGCCGTAGGCACGGACAACCCCCTCGCGTCCCTCCTTAACCTTCGCAATGATCGAAAACCCGTAGCAGGCAGGAGTCCGCGGATAGATCGGGCCGTAGCGGCCCCGCTCGAGCTCGAAGTACCCCTCCTTCGGGATGGCCACCGCCGCGGGTTTGCTCCAGTCGTGATCGGTCGCCGGCATCTTCGTTCTCCCCTCAACTTGCTCCGATGGGCGCGACGCTACCCCCCGATCGCGGCTCACGAACCTATTTCGCCGACGGCAACTTGGCTAGGCAACGAATCGTTCCGCCGTGGTTCATCTGGAGGGTTCAGTCGGTCCATCGTCACCGGCCCTCAGCTGCTCAAACAGCCCTGCGCGGGCCAATAACAAGCCGCTCACCACCAGCACCCATACGGGGAACACCATCGTGATCCACATGCTGACGTCGCTTGCCAGGAGCAGCGAGACAGCAGCGAGATAGCTCAGTCCAACTAGCCAGCGTGGCATCAAGCCCGTCCTCAACCACATTGTCGCCAGCGACATCATGAACACCGCGGCCATCCGGACCGCATAGGTCTTGGTGGATGACAGCACAACCATCTTCCCGAAATCGACCATCTCGGCATGGGCGGCCGGGTCGGTCACGGCGGTGTTGGTCGCTACCAGGCCGGCAGCCAGCGACATGGAAACAAACATCATCGCCAGAAACAGCAGACCACTACCCAGAAAGACAGTCGAGAAGAACCGGTCTTCGTAGCGCCCCAAGCCGTCGCGTACCACGCCCATGAACCACAGGAAGCTGATGCCGGCGAACGGCATCAGCTCCGCTGCCGCCGCGATCCCGCTGCGGCGACTGTTCAGCCACTGAGCCGAACCCTGCACGCCCTCGGGCATTTTGGTCCGGATCAAGATCAATACAGCACCAAACAGCAGCGCGAACACCACACCTGCCAGTGCGGCCGCCCGTGGTGTCGTCAATTGGCGCAGGCCGGGCTGAGACGACATTGTCATGATGTCATCCTGTCACCGGGCTTGCGCGGCAGGGGGGCTTTCACCGTCTACCTTCGACCAGCCGCAGCCAGCCGATACATCGAGCCTAGAAATCTCAGACGGGTTGCCCATTTGCACCGTCATTCGCCGATGCAAGAAGAACTTGCCCGCAAGGGGGGAGCTGACCGTGGCTGCGATGAGCTACTCGGGACACGCGCGTCCCGGATATGCGATTGACTTAATCCGACCAGCTTGCTGGCGTCACGATGGGCCTCCTGTGCGGTGGCCCTGCCCTGTCTTACCGCATCACGCGTCGCAATTCCCCGCCGCCATGAAACCTCAAACGGGGCATTTCGCGGTGGGGATGGCAAGAGGCCTACCGCTCGGCGCATGCCCAGCCCTCCGCCGGTGGACACTCCTCCGATCCCGCGCCGCGGCGGCCCGATCCCGCCCCTTCGTATCGCTGCCCGCTATGCGGCGGGGATCACCCAGCGACAGAAGACTTCCGGCTGAGCTGTGTCAGCCATCGGCCCAGGAGTACTCCGACTCCTGGTGGAAGGCTTCGCTATTTGGCGAACGCCGGGTGATCCGGGCACGTCGGTGACCTGCTCGGTCGAGAGATTGACCGACTCCGCGACCATTTGGGTCAATTCATCTGTCGGAAAATGAAAAATCTGGCAGTCAGTGCCCCCCTGAGGCCGGCATCGTCGCGCACTCGTCTTGGGGCGGGTCGTCGAGCTGATCCGACAGCGTTTCTCGCCAAGGGGAGGAATGAGACGTTGCGACGTGTTCGACATCTCCGACAAGACGCTCGCGGCGCTGCTTAACCGCTTGGCGGCGGCCAAGGGCATTTAGTCCCAACAACACAGGACTAAAGATTCGAGGTCATGCCCAGTCTCATCATCAGACCGGGCATCATCGTGAGAGCCGGGCCTCATGCGAGAGGACTCGGCAGCGATCTGTTCGGCGAAAAACGGGTTCCCGGCAGCCCGCTCGGTGATCAGGGTGGCCACGCCTGCGATTGAGGGGTCCGGAACTACCAGTTGCAAGACCAGTGCGCCGGTCTCGGAATCACTCAACGGCGCAAGGGCGATACTCTGAGCCGCTCAGTTCGCGGGCATCCCTCGCGACTAGTCCAGCATTGCCGTCTGTTGACGGCGACCGCGATCAGACGGCTTTGGTGACGCCGACGTAGGACAGCACCACGTCGGACTCATCGGTCACTCGAGTCAGCACCGCGTAGGAGCGGATGAACGACTGGCCCACGCATCCGTCGATCTTGACGTGGAAGTTGCTGATCATGACCCAGGGATTTGGACCCTTGAACTCCTTTTTGTCCACCGGCACCACGATTACGAGGCCGGGCTTAAGCCCCACGGTGATCACGCCGTTGACCGGCACGGTAACCAACGGGATAAAACCACCGGACAACGGGAAGCCGACGCCCGGGTTGAGGCCTGCGCTACCCGCCATCGTGACGCCATTAGACGTGCTCATATCGATTCCGCAGCCGATCTCGTAACCCACCTCCAGGACGCCGCGAGGCTGTTCCGGTCCTCTCAGGGAACCGACGAATGTCCCGCTGGCGAGGTATTCGCGAGACGAGACCGCAGTGGTCAGTGGCGCAATGGGAACCTGCATCTCGTCCTTCCCCCCGAGGCCCAGGGTCCAGCCGTCAGGAGTGTTGAGGATTGCCGGATCGGCTGAGGGCACCCGCCCGTCCGGTGGTGGTGCCGCAGCAGCAGCGGCAGCCTCAGCGGCAGGCTCAGCGTCAGGATCAGCAGCCGTTGAAGGCGCGGTAGTCACTGACATGGCGAAGCAGACGGCCAAAACCGCAGCGCGACGAACGACCACGGCTATCGGCCTCACGGGCGACACCGTACGCACGGTTCGATTCAAGGTGGGAAATTTGCTGGCCGACTCACCAAAGTTGTTGTGGGTTCGTAACTGTTATGCGATATGGGTGCGGGACGCTGGGGGGACCGGTGGCGCTAGTCGGCGTTGGCCAGGAATCCTGCACTCGCTTCGTTTACCAGACCGCTAGAATTGGCGCTGGCGGATAATCAGTGATCCAGGGGCCGAGGACGGAGAGGGCGACGATGAAACTTCACACGTGCGCACGCGGTCTGCTGGCCGGAGCGATCAGCGTCGTGGCTCTCGCGGGCGGCACCGGCGTGGCGCACGCGGATTCAGACCCTTTTTTGCCGCCGGGGCCGGGGATCATCGATCAATTGCTGACGTCGACTCCAGCACTGTTGGTGGATCCGCGCGATGAAGGCGGTCCATCAACCAACTGGGGTGGTGTCGGAATGTTTTGTGAGAATCAATTTGTCCGATGCCGGTAAACAGATCGCCAGGACGTATGGGAATGTGCCCTGAAGCCTCGCCTGCGGGTTCTTGGTCCCTCGATGATCAGGACTCGGGCCACTCGACTCGACCGCAACCGGGAGCGTGAGGGGCCCTCAGAGACTTTGAGGGGGCACGGATCCAGGGGGGTGACCCGATTGAGGGTGGTCCGGAACCCCCCTGAGGCGCCGGGCGGCGGCGGTAAGGGGGCAGGGTGATCGTGCCGAGATCCGTTGGCGCGCTGTGGGTTTCGCTTGCGCGAACGGCAGCACTCGCCCGTCTAGCCCGCCCGAGATAATGCAAATTACTCTGTCTGCGTTGGTGTTTCGGCATGGCCAGCTATGATCCCACGTCACATCAGAAAAATGATTAAACAGCGCCCTCGACGCGCTGTAATTGCTGATAAGGACGGCAAAGGTCAGATACGTAGAAGAAAGTTCGGTAAATGGATAACGACCTTTGATCACCGTTAGCCTGCACTCGTCTCGGCTGCATACCCGTCCACCAAGTAACTTTTCCGGCTGGTCAACGGGTGCTTAGCTTGCGGCATGGAAAAGCAAGCTCAGTTGAGCCGACAGACACGAGTCGTCATCCGGCTGGCGCTGGCGGCAATGGTAGGTCTTGCAGTGTCTACGGCGGTCGGTGTCAGGGCCGGCTCGACCTATGCGCCGGCCGTCGGGTGGATCGCGGCGGCGTGCGTTTATCTCGGGTGGACGTGGATCGTTGTTTTCCCAATGAACGCCGAACGGACGCGCAATCACATTGGCCCTGAAGACCCGCCGACGAGGTGGGTCAGTGATGTCGTCGTCCTTTTGGCGAGCGTAGCGAGTCTGGCTGGCGTCGGCCATCTGCTTGCCGCAGGTTCGAAGCACGGAGTCGAAAGGAATGTCGCCGCAGCGGTCGGGGTGGTCAGTATCGTTGCGGCGTGGCTCGTCATCCACACGGTCTTCAGCCTCCGCTATGCCGACGTCTACTACTCGAACGCCGGCCGTGGAATCAGCTTCAAAGGAACTGAGGAACCGTGGTTCCGAGATTTCTTGTATCTGGGTTTTACGATCGGCATGACCTACCAGGTGTCCGACACCGAGCTGGAGACACGGCAGCTTCGAGTGATCGCACTATGCCAGGCGTTGCTCTCCTACCTCTTTGGAGCGGTGATCCTCGCGGTCACCATCAATCTGGTCGTCGGACTGAGCAACTAGATCAGCTGAACAGCTGATCGCAGCGGCCTGCGGTGGTCGGACGTGGCCCTGCATGGCGTGGACCCTTAGCCAGAAGGACCCCGCCCGTTGCCTATCGCCATCGCTGATCTCTTGACTCATAGCGGGTGCAAGGTTTCACGTTACTGCGCCGACCGCGCCTTCATCTCGACATAGGTGCGGAGAATGGGAACCAGTCCATCAACCACGACGCTGGCACGCGCTGATCCTGTGGGCTGGTGGTCAGTCTCTCCCTGCGCACTGAGTCCAGCAGTCCTGGTCTGCCTGCGCGGATTCCGCGGGGCCGTACTCGTCCTCTACGTCTTCAAACTCGTCGGCCGGTGTGTGAACCGCGACAGGTCCCTGCCACTCGATCCGTTGCAGCAGCTCTTCGTGCAGCTCCTGCGGCACCATAGATTGGACCACCTCAATGATGCGATTCATCTGTGCCCACATGTCCACCATCCTGGTACCGCTGGCCCTCGATTCGATCAGCGCCTGTAGCCGACCCGCGGCGACCATGCCGGTGTTGACATCGACCTTGGTGTGCGGATCAACAAGGTTTTCATAGCTTTTCACCATGACGCTCTCAAAAAAGCCCATCGGCGTGATCGCCGTGGCGACTCCATGGACGAAGTCGATGCCGTGCTCCTGGGCTCGCCGCTCAAGGATGGCCCTGTACGTGGCCCTGGCGACGTTCTGCACGGGGAAATGCCGTGCGGTGTGGTTTCTGATGGAGTCGATGGTGATTTTGTCGCGCTTGTCGATTTTGCCGTTCTCGTCGGCTATAGACCGCAGGATCATCGCGTAGCTTGTCCCGACTGCCAAGAGGCCGTTGACTTTTGCGCGCACGGTGTCGTTGCGGCACACCCGACATCGGGGCTCAAGGGGCATCTGGCGGAAGAGTTCAGCCAGCTCAGGCGACTCGACTACCTCGCTGACAGAGTCGCTGATTGTGTCGCACACCGTCATCGTGCTGCTCCCGATTGAACTTTGGCCTTGCCTGCTCGGTTCGTTTCAGTGTCCCAGACCGCGACGCTGACAGGGCGAGTAGTTGCAGTGCTTGTGCGGTACTTCGCCGTATTTACAGACTGGTCGTCGGCGATAGTTCTGCACGGTTTCATACTGCTACATCGTCTTCTGAAAACCTTCTGGGGCTGGCGGGACTGACAACTCGCCGGACGGCATCTGAGACACACCCCCCTGCCTGTATCCGCCAGGGGCAGCTAGGCAATGGCGAGCACGTGATTCCCAGCGATCCAGCCGTCAATATGGCCCATGGTGACTGGTAAAGCCGTCCCCGGGGACCGGTGGGATTTCTCGCGCCGCTCCGACTCGCCGCGGTGATCTGGTGAAACGCCGAAATGTCGGGCCGGGTTGCCGATACGCTGTGTTTCTGCCCGGCGGTTCCTTTAGCGGTAGGAGGATGGCGATGTCGTATCTGGTCGCGGCCCCAGAATTCCTGGCTTCGGCGGCAACGGATGTGTCCAACATCGGCTCGACGATTCACGCGGCCACTGCGTCCGCGGCAACCCCGACTACAGGGGTGCTGGCCGCGGCTGAGGATGAGGTATCGGCGGCCATTGCGGCGGTGTTCTCCGCCCACGGTCAGGGCTTTCAGGCACTCAGCGCCCAGGCGGCGGCGTTTCATGACCAGTTCGTGCAGGCCATGAACGCCGCCGGGGGTAGCTATACGGCCACCGAGGCCGCCAACACGTATGGTGCCGCTGCGTCCGGCGGGATCGTCCAGTCCGTCGGCAGCGGCCTCCTGTCCGAGCTGGTCAGCAGCATACCGGGTGTGGAGGAGACTGAACTCATCTTTGATGCGGAAGGCCCGGTGATTGTCACAAGGTCCGCGCTCGAACACAGCCTGACAGCGTTTGTCAATGCTGTGCAGACAGGGAACTTGGGGGCGGCAACGGCCGCACTCGTCGATGCTCCCGCCAACGTCGGGCGCGCCTTCCTTTATGGCCAAGACACGGTAACCGTGCCGCTGTCGTTACCGGATGTGTCAGTGACGCTCGACGTCCCCGTTGGCGGTGTTCTCGCTCCTCTCCAACCCATCTCGGCGACCATTGCGACTACTGGGAACCCGCCAATGACCTTCCCGATCCCGGGTACGGAGGTCGGCGGCATCGTTCCCGCCCTGACCGGCAGCCTTTTGGGGGGCGGTGGCCTCCTCGGGGGCTGAGCCACGCACTGCGATTCATTCAATGAGCCGGATGGCCTAGCTGTATTGCTAGAGCGGCGGTGGGTTCGAGAGTGCGCCCGCTGCTACAGCAATTAAAGGCTTCACCTCTCGGACTTCGGTGAAGGTGAGACCCTCCGCTGCGGCTCTTCGCTGTAACCGGCTCCAGGTTGCCCCCGTTGGGGTTGAGCGGTTGCGCAGAGTCATTCCACGTCGTCCTCGCGGTCGAGCCTGTCGAAGAAATCGTCTTCAACCGCGACGGTCGTCTCTGGGCCACTGGGCCACGCCTCCTCGGAAAGCTCTTCAGCCGCAACGCCAGTCTCGTCGTTCGGATCGGGACTGTGAACCAGCGTGGCGAACCCACCGCCCCAGTCGATCGTCGTCGTTACCGGACGGCCATCGGAGTACACACCTTCGTCCTTGATCAGGCTGCCGGTAGCGGGGTCGTGGAACGCCATCACCCAGACCCGAGTTTCGAGCTGTTCCAGTGCGGTGTCGATCATCGCCTTCTTGTCCTCATCGAGGTCGGGACGATGGATCATCGCAGTGAGGCGTCTGATGTCGCGGGCAAGAAGCGCATAGCAGTGCTTCCTGTGGTCCTCATCGCTGAAAGCGTTCATGTCGTCCTCGACTGAGCTGGGACTGGGATTTTCTTACTGCACTTTGACGTTCACCGCCCGCGAGGGGGTATGTCTGCGTTTTGATCGTGGGGGGATCGTGGCAGCAGATGAATCCACCGCCCGAGAAACGACTTACGTCGTTACCGCTGAAACTCACCCTGGCGCATCTCCCGCTCAGTGCCATCTTTTTGGGGTAAGCATTCCATCCGAGTTTGCCCTGGTCAGAGGTTGTTACCTCCATATGGAAAACGTAGGTCGGCTCGTGGCTCCTGCGAAGGACTTTGAGGGAGGGACGGAGCTTGTTCTCCCGGGCCACTTCCCTCATCGTCTCTGTCAGTGGTGCGGCGTCGATCTCTGCTACCAGGAAGGAGTCGTGGATGGGGAGGGGACACCGTCCCGTCCGCTGGATCATCGTTAGCATGATCTGCATCGCCATGTCGGAATCTCTGCGCTGAAACCGTGCACCGCAATCTGATCCGAAGTACCTCTCGATCCGCCGGTGCTTGTGCCTGGTCGCCTTGACGACCTCCTCGGCGAGTTTCCGACACTCACGCCTGCCCCCACCAACGATTCCACTGGCGACGTGCAGCTCCCTGTTGTGGAAGAGTTCGTCTGCAACAGCGAGGATTCCGCAATGGTAGGTGTCGGCGTTCAACAAGGTGTTCACAGCAATCTTGACCAGGCCACGGTCAAACCCCTCAATCGCGTACTGGTCCCCGCGAGGCATCCGCCTGCGTGCCTCCCGGTAAGCCATCTCGATATGGAGGTTGCTGTAATCAATCTCAACCATGGGGTGAGCGACTCCTTCAATAACCACCTCCAGCTCGCGGCGCTTCTCGCCGGGGATGTTCTGAAAGGAGGGGCCGTGAAAATAGAAGCGTCCGCCCCGGCTGAACGACTGGTTGAAGATTCTGCGCCCCACCGGAATTTCGAAAGCCTTTCCGCCGAGACGGAGATCGAGCTGTGAGAGGGCGTCATTGACGACCTCCACCTGCGCCCGCATGGCTGTGGTCTCGTTGCTCTCCTCGTAGTCGAGACGCGCTTTGTCCTCGCGGTCACGAAGCACGATGGTCTCTTCCCGGATGGGTAGCGTTCGCCGTTCTTCCATCTCGATCAGCGGCCCCAGAAGGTCCATGAGCCTATCCGTCGCCCACGCGATCGACTGAAATCCCTTATTGCCCGGGAACCACATGCCACGTACCTGTTCGATCAGACCGGCTTTCTCCAAGATGTCCATCGCCCGGGTGATGTAGTACCAGGAGTGGCGTGGGTCGCCGCAGCGGTACCGCTCAGGTACCCGGTAGGCCTCCTTGCCGCGAGCGAAGTGCACTGGGTGGCCAGTGAGTTTCTTCTCGGCGGTGATCGAGCGGGCACAGCTGGCGATGGCGAGCTGCATCTCGTCAGTCAGGTTGGCAGGCAAGAACTCAGCGAGCCGAGCGGCAATCGGCCATAGCTGGTCGTCGCTCCACCCCAACACCAGCGGGCTGTGGTGGCCAAACAGGGGGTTGTCGAAGAGGAGTGTGAAGCCCATGTCAAGCCACACCTCCAGTACAAGGACTCACTCGACACCGCCGCGCATGCATCTCGTCGAGTACGGTGCCCTGGTATTCGGGTGGGGTGGCCATCAGAGGGTCCGCCCGCCCGAATCGAGCAGCGCCCGCAGCCGACCGAGGGTGTCGGTGAGAATTTCAGTCGCATCGTCATCGAAGTCGATGCCATCGGCGATGTCGAAAAGTTCGCGAAGAGCTCTCATCCCCTGCTTGAGCTTGCTCTCTGCCTTGAGGAACTCGGGGCCGTGCTTGGCCTTGTGCTCCTCTCGTGCGGCCCTGCGTCTGCACACGGCCTTGGCGTGTCGCTCGGCAACCCACCCGATTTCGTAGTCGATGGTGGTCGGTTTACCGGTGTCCATGTTGTGGTAGACCCGTTTCATTGCCTTCGCGAGCACGGCTTCGGTAACGTCGCGCCTACGCGACCGGGAATAGCTCTCCCACTTGTCGTCGTGTGCCGCCAGAACTTGGGCGGCCAACGCCCTATCCGGTGATGTAACGCCCCGGTATTCAGGTGGGGTGGGCATCAGACCTCCTCAAGTGGTGTTCCACCTTGAGCCACCCGGTGTTGGCATGCCCTCACCATGCGGCGAGCGGTGTGCTCGCTGACGTTGGCCCCCTCGGTCATCTGCCGGTAGGTGATTGCGACCGCGGTGCCGGTGTAGCGGTGGGCGATCACATCGAAGACCGCCGCGGCGAGAGGGCCCTGTTCCTGGCGCAGTTGGGTGCGCCGTGTGTAGGACAGTTCAAGTCCATGCCCGGGGCTAGGATTCATGCCAGAAGGCCTTTCGAGTGGTGCCGGTGGGTTTTCCGCTGGTGGTGGCGGGCGGTCCAGGGGATTGGGCCGCCTGCCCCGTTCTCTCAGGGTTCATTGCTCGCATTGCGCACTTGGGCAATCACCTCCGCAATCCGGGCACGGCCCTCGTCGGCCATCCGGCTCGTTGTTCGGTCTGCTTTACGTTGGGCGATTAGATCGAGAATCGCCTGGTCGTGGAATGGGTCGAGGCAGCGCACCCCGAGCTTGAAGATGATGCCGTAGCCATCGCATCGTGGGCAGCGCCCCTCTGCTGGAAAAGCATTGATGCCCCCTTCCTCTTCAAAGCTCATGTCCCCCAACGTCCGATCAGCCCGGCAATGAGATCACGAGCCTGTTCGGACAGCTCATGGTGTTTGAGGAGATGGGCCAGCACGTCGTCGAGCGCCTGGTTCTTGATCCGAGTGGTCTCAGCACGGGCAGCGGCCAATGCGGCGGCCGCGCGGCACGCTTCGGAGCTGTTCGCATTGTGCGACTCGCCCCCGGTTGGCCGCTCCCAAACAGGGCACTCTTTTTCAGGCATCACCGATCACCCTGGCGTCGCATGTCAGTCTGCGTCATGACGCAGCCTCAATGAGCCGGGCAATGTATGCGGCGATACTCTCGCGGACGAGAAACGCCCGGGCACCGATCTTTACACGCTGCAGCTCACCGGCATCAATCAGCTTGTAGACCTGGCGGCGTGAAATCCCGCCTATCTCAGGCTGATTCACTTTTCCGATGGGGATAAGTGCTTCCCCAGGCGTCGGCGCGCCTCTAGATGCGTCATCGTGCATGATCCATGACGCTACTACCGCCGAGAAGATATCAGCAACCTATAGTTTTTTCCAAATCGGTTGATATCGAGGCATATTGAAATCGACAGCTAATCCCGAACCTATAGCAAATGTGCAATCCGCTGGTCAGAGGTTCAGCTGAGCACCAAGAACCAACACGGCAGCCTTGGCACCGTCCTGGCTGCCATGCCCGTATACGTCACCCGTGACGCTGATCGAGCTGTGACCCAGAAGGTCGGCCACTTGGCGGATATGAACGCCCGCCTCAAGCCATGCGACTGCTGCGGAGTGGCGCAACGTATGTACGCCGACATCACTAAGACCGACTTTGGCTGCGGCGGTGCGAATCTCGCGCAAAATACTCGACGGCTCGACCGGACTACCTATCTCAGTGACGAACACCAGGCCGGTGTCAGCCCACTGGTTCGCCGCCCGCAGACGTTCCTCAAGCTGAACCTTGCGGTGGGCTTTGAGCATGGCGGCGACGGGCGGCGTCAGCGGAATCTCCCGGCGCGAGCGCTCCGTCTTGGGCTGGGTGATCACAAGTGCGCCATTGACTCGGGCGAGGGTGCCCCGCACCACCAGAAGCCCTGTGTCGAGATCGACATCAGACCACCGCAGCGCCAAGGCCTCTCCTCGCCGGAGTCCGGTGGCTGCGATGAGCTTGAGGGCAGGAGCGTAGCGGAGGCCGTCAGCGGCCATCAGGAGGGCAGAGACGGTGCCGGTGTCTAAGTGCCTGGCCTCGGTCGGATGAACGCCGGGACGCTTCACCAGGTGGCAGGGGTTTCGGGCCAGCAAGCCATCGCGGACGGCACTGTCAAGGGCTTGTCGCAAGATCGTGAACGTCTGGCGAATCGTGGAGTCAGACAAGGCGCGTACCGGCTCGGGGTTGGGGTTGTCATGGGTCGGCCTGCCGGGTTTGGTCAGGGACCTCATCGACAACACCAGCCCCTCGATGTCGGAGGCCTTGAGCCGATCCAGCCGGAGCGCACCAAAGGGCGCAGGCTCCAAGTGCTTACGGGCGAGGTTGGCGTACAACTCCTTGGTCGCCGCCTTGCGGTCACTGGCCGCCAGCGTCGTCGCTCGCCAGTGCACCAGCCATGCGCCCACAGTCGAAGTAGCGTCTTTGGGTGGATTGCCCTCTTTAAGGCGATCCTGCACCTTGTCCAGTTCGGCCAGGGCGGTCTTCTGCGTGGCCCCGTAGACCGAAACACGCTTGCGTTTCCCGGTGGCGGAATCGAGGTAACTCAGCCGGGCTTCCCAACGCCCGTCTGGACGTTGGCGAACTGCTCCCCGACCGTTTGCTGCCCGCTTCGCCATGAGGGCATCTTATCGGGCAATTGGGGTACTAATTGGGGTCAAGACGGTTTTTAACGGTGTCCGTCGGAGAGTAAAACACCCTCTGACCTGTGTCGGGCTGACAGGATTTGAACCTGCGACCACTTGACCCCCAGTCAAGTGCGCTACCAAACTGCGCCACAGCCCGCTCGCCGCCGGCATCACCAACAGCAGGTCGAAAGCCTACCGTAGACGACCCGCCAACCCATTAAGCGACCTCCGACCCGGGCCGCCTCCGGCCGGTTCAGCACTGGCAAGCCCTGACGTGATGGTCCACCACTCCTGATCAACCCCTTGCGCGCCCTCACCGCGCGGGTATCGGCCCGGTACGGCGGGACTGTATTGCGCCACGTAGGAAACCAATTTTCGCGCGCCAACAAGCTTGTCGGACAGGGAATCTGTCAATGGTCCTCCGCCTTTTCGAACCGGGCGTTCACCTTCTCGACCCACGCCAGCAGCGCCTGGGCAAGTTCAGATTCGCGGTGATAGAAGCGCTGCGCCGGAACGGGAACGCTGACCGCCACCCTCTGGTCGGTCACCCCCTTGAGCACCGCACCCACCGCGCAGATACCTTCGGTCTGCTCTTCGCGGTCATAGGCGACGCCTTCGGCTCGAATACGCTCGAGCTCCTTGCGTAATGCCGCCGGCGTCGTGATGGTGTTC
The DNA here is from genome assembly GCA_963785625.1 of uncultured Actinomycetota bacterium. Taxonomy (GTDB): domain Bacteria; phylum Actinomycetota; class Actinomycetes; order Mycobacteriales; family Mycobacteriaceae; genus Mycobacterium. Next base: position 15,205 of record CAWAWC010000011.1, read on the forward strand.
GCGGTGAGTCGAACGAGTCGGCTGGGCAGCGCCTGCGCTTGCCGCGCCGGGGGAATGCTGGCCAGCAGCGCCTTGCCATTGGCGCAGCAGTGCAGGGGGAATGACTCCCCCACCACGCTGATCGCTCGCAGGCGGTGCGGTGAGACAACCTGGTCAACGAAGGTCGCGCGGTCTCCGTCCAGAATCGACAGGTCAACCGTCTCTCCCACCTCGCGGGACAGTTCCTCCATGAACGGGTGCACATCGATGACTACGCCGAGGCGCACGGTGTCGGCCATCCGCGCGATCTCGGGACCCAGCCGGTACGGACCACGTGTCCCACGGGAGGCCACCAACCCCTCGTCGTCCAGCGCGTTGAGGATCCTGCTCACCGTGGAACGCGCCATGCCCAGCCGCTCACCTACATCGGCCTGACTGAGCCCACCGGGGTGAGCCTGCAGCAGCCGCAAGATCTCGGCCGCCCGGGCGATGACCTGGATGCCGCCACCGCGGACGTCTGGTTCGTCGGGGTTGACGCTCACGCCGCCCGCCCGGTCTCGATGCGGTAGCCACCGCTGGGATCGACGATCGCCACCAGCCGGACGATACAGCCGTCGCCGCCGACCCAGCGCCACGGGAAGGCGGCGAATGTGACGCGCTTGCCGGTGACCTTGTCCAGGTCGCCGCCGACGTTCTCGAAGCCGTAGATGCCCTCGGACAGGATTGCCCGGTGGCAGGGCTCCCACTCCGGGAAGTCGTCGAGCACCGTGCGGCCGGTCTTCTCTTCGTATTCCTTGACCGCCCAGGGCAAGAGGCCACCGCTGTGTTCGGCAGGACCGTGCGGCCCGATCGACGTGGCGAGCGGGTGATCCAGCGCCTGGGTGTCGGTGCCGACGGCTTTAACGCCCTTCGCCGCGAACCATTCGCCGGCTTCTTTGTAAAACCCGGGAGAGTAGGCGTAATACTCGGCGCTGTCGGCGTAGTTGTGGTGCCAGCCGGTGTTGACGATGACGATGTCGCCGGGCCGGATCTGCGGCGTGGCCTGCTCCAAGTCCTCGGCGGTGACCACCTCCCACTTCTTCTTCGGGATCGACACGACGACCCCGGTGCCGAAGAAGGCGCTCAGCGGAACCTCGTGCAAGAAGGGTGTGCCCTCGATCACGTGCGCGGGCGCATCGATGTGGGTGCCGGAATGCATTACGGTGGTGATCTTTTGGGTGAGAACGCGGCTTCGGGCCATATTGTGCAGGCGTTCGATTTTGACATCCTCGAAGTACGGCCAGGCCGGCACACCGTGACCCCACGGGTGTGACAGGTCGTAGAACTCCAATTTCGATTCGGCTTCGCCGAGCGGCCAGGTGATACTCATGTCTTTTGTCCCTTCCTTAAGATGGTCAGCACGCCGTGTATCCCCCGTCCAGATACATCACCTGGCCGGTGTAAAAGCTTGATGCGCCGCTGAGCAGGTAGATCAACGCGCCGACGAAATCGTCTGGCTCGGCGAAGCGGCGCAACGGGATTCGCGCAAACATCGCATCGCGGGTGGCCTGGCCCTTCTCGTCGTCGGCGTACATCCACTCGGTCAGCTGGGACCGGAAAACCGTTGGAGCAAGAGCGTTTACCCGAATTCCGCTGGCACCCCACTCGGCCGCCAGGGACTTGGCCAACAGGTCGGTGGCCGCTTTCGACGGGCAATAGGCGCTGTAGCCGGCGGGGTGGCCTAGCACGCCGCGAACCGAGGACACCAGCACGATGCTGCCCCCGCCGCCCTGCTCGAGCAGAACCCGTCCGGCGGCCTGGCAGACCAGCCACGCGCCGCGCGCGTTGGCGTCCATCACTTTGTCGAAGTCCTCGACGGCCATCTCGGTGATCGGCGCGACGTGGTTCATGCCCGAGGCCACCAAAACTCCGTCGAGGCGCCCGTACCGGGCGACGGCTGCCTCGGCCATGGCCTGGGCGTCGGCCGGGGTATCCGGCCGACGGGTGACCACCGCAGCGTCCCCGATGCCCGCCTCGTCAACGAGCTGGGCCAGGCCCACGGCATTGCCGCCGGCCAGCGTCAACTGGGCCCCCGCTTCAGCGAGCGCGCGGGCCGCGACACGGCCCAGCGAACCGGTCGCGCCGGTGATCAATATCGACTTGTCCCGGATGCTGAACCGCGTCAAGCCGGGGCTGGGTGCCTGCTGCGCCGTCGTCATACTGCCTCCAATACTCCCGCAATACGGGTATGCTAACCCGTGTTATGGGAAACCATAGACGCTCCGCGAGTCAACAGTCAACGATATTTCCTGTGATGTAAACGTCATCACTCGTATCGTGGGAGGAGATTAAGGCAGCGCGTCAGGGACCGGCGAAATCGCCGACAATCGATTAGGCCGCGGATGCCAAAACTATGGCTTCAAACTGTGCGTTTGCGGCGTTCGGTGTGCGCTGACGGCGGGAATATCGCTGGATTTCCGCCGTGGATGCACACTCGAATGTCTGAGCGCACACTGAAGCCGCTCAGCGGCGTCGCTCAGCGGCGCCGCGCTCCCCGCTTCTCGCGCACCCGCACGTTGATCCGGATCGGGCTGCCCTCGAACCCGAAGGTCTCGCGCAAGCGCCGTTCCAGGAAGCGTCGATAACCGGCTTCCAGAAAACCGGTCGTGAAGAGCACAAACGTCGGCGGCCTGGCAGTGGCCTGCGTGGCGAACAGGATGCGCGGCTGCTTACCCCCGCGCACCGGCGGTGGCGTGGCCGCCACCACCTCCTTCACCCAGGCATTTAGCGGCCCGGTGGCGATGCGCGCGTCCCACGATGCGAGCGCGCTCTCCATCGCCGGCACCAGCTTCTGAACCGCTCGGCCCGTCTTGGCGGAGATGTTGACCCGCTGCGCCCACGACAGCTGCACCAGTTCGCGGTCGATCTCCCGCTCCAGCAGCTCGCGCCGGTCCTCGTCGACCAGGTCCCATTTGTTGAAAGCCAGCACCAGCGCCCGTCCGGCCTCAACCACCATGGACAGCACCCGCTGGTCCTGTTCGGTCAGCGGTTGTGACGCGTCGATCAGCACGATCACCACCTCGGCCGAGTCGATGGCCGCGTGCGTGCGCACCGAAGCGTAGAACTCGTGCCCGCTGGCCTGGCCGACCTTGCGCCGCAAGCCCGCGGTGTCGACGAACCGCCACACCTTTCCGCCCAACTCGATCAGCGAGTCGACCGGGTCCACCGTCGTCCCGGCGACTTCGTGCACGACCGATCGCTGATCCCCGGCAAGCTTGTTCAGCAGCGAACTCTTACCCACATTCGGCTTGCCAACCAGCGCCACCCGTCGGGGACCGCCTTCCACCGGCGCGGCTTCGGAAACCTCCGGCAGAGCCGCCAGCACCTCGTCGAGGAGGTCAGCCACCCCGCGACCGTGCATCGCGCTGACCGGGTGCGGCTCCCCTAGACCCAGCGACCACAACGCCGCCGCGTCCGCCTCGGCCTTCTCGCTGTCGACCTTGTTGGCGGCCAGGAAGACCGGCTTTCCCGAACGAAGCAGGATACGCGCGGCGGCCTCGTCGGCCGCGGTGGCGCCGACGGTGGCGTCGACCACCAGGATCACCGCAGCGGCGGTACGCATGGCCACCGACGCCTGTTCGGCCACCAGCTGTTGCAGGCCCTTGGCGTCGGGCTCCCATCCCCCCGTGTCCTGCACGACGAAGCGGCGCCCGGCCCACAGCGCGTCGTAGGACACCCGGTCCCGCGTGACGCCGGGGACGTCTTGAACCACCGCCTCGCGGCGGCCCAGAATCCGGTTGACCAGTGTCGACTTGCCGACATTCGGGCGGCCCACCACCGCGACCACGGGCGCCGGGCCGGCTTCCCCGACCTCGGAATCGATTGATTCCCAGTCGCTTTCGTCGGTCCAGGTGCCGTCCTGAGTCACCGCACCGCCCCGCTTCGCTGCTCGACCAACTCCAGCAGATGGGCGATCACCTGCGCCTCGGACATGTCGCTGGTGTCGACGACCACCGCGTCCGAAGCCGCCCGCAGTGGAGACACCGGCCGGGTCGAGTCCAGGTGGTCGCGGCGGCGGACGTCGGCGAGCACTGCGTCGTAGTCGTCGGCGAGGCCCGCCGCTACGTTCTGGTCGTTGCGCCGCCGGGCGCGGGTTTCCGCCGACGCGGTCAGGAAGATCTTCACGGGCGCTTCCGGCAGGACCACGGTTCCGATGTCCCTACCCTCGACGACGACGCTGCCCGGGCCCTCGGCCATGGCCCGCTGTAGCCTGACGAGCCGGGCGCGGACCGCGGGAATCGATGACACGGCCGACACCGCCCGGGTCACCTCGTCGCCGCGAATTTCAGTCGAAACATCTTCTCCAGCAAGGTAATATCGATCACCGGCCGGATCGTAGTCCACCGACATCTGCACCTTCGACGCAACCTGCCCGACTGCTTCGTCATCGGTGGGGTCGACTCCCGCGCGCAGCACCGCCAGCGTCACCATCCGGTACATGGCCCCGGTGTCCAGATGGCGTGCCCTCAGCGCACGCGCTAAACCCTTTGACACGGAGGACTTTCCGGTCCCGGCCGGGCCGTCGATGGCAACCACTAGATCAGAGCTCACAAACCCACCGCTTTGAACAGCTGCCCGATCTCGTCCTGTCCTAGAGCCCTGATGCTCCCCGGGCGCTGCTCACCCAACGTCACGGGCCCGATATCGGTGCGCACCAGCGCCTGCACCGGAAATCCCGCGGCCGCCAGCAGTCGGCGGACAATGCGATTGCGCCCCTCGTGCAGCGTCACCCGCACCAACGTCTTGCCCGGAATGGCGTCCACCACCGCGAACTCATCGACCGTCGCCGGGCCGTCCTCCAACTCGATTCCCTCCCGCAGCTTCTTGCCCACGCCGCGCGGCACCGATCCGGTCACCGTCGCCAGATAGGTCTTTGGCACCTCATGGGAGGGATGCATCAACCGGTGCGCCAGCTCGCCGTCGTTGGTCAGCAGGATCAAGCCCTCGGTGTCGGCGTCGAGTCTTCCGACGTGAAACAGCTTCTTGTTGCCGCGGACCTTTCGTTCGATCAAGTCGCCGATACACGGCCTGCCACGATCGTCCGACATGGTCGAGTGCACGCCGCGCGGCTTGTTGAGCGCCAGGTACACCAGCGAATCGTCGAGGACCACCCGGGCCCCGTCGACGCGGATCACTGAGGCGTGCGGGTCGACCCGGGTACCCAACTCGGTCACGACCTGTCCGTCCACTTCGACGCGGCCGTCGATGATCAGCTTCTCCGCCGCCCGTCGCGACGCAATTCCGGCCTGGGACAGCACTTTTTGCAGCCGGATCCCCTGAGTTTCGACCATCAATCCCGGTCCACGTCGAACGACAGCGCACTCTCGGGCGCCGGCCGACCCGAGAGTTTGATGAAACGTGGCTCGCTGTCCAAAGATTCGCTCAGGTCCTCGATCGTGTCGACGTCGGGAAGCAACGGCGCGATGTCGGGCAGGTCGGTCAGCGATGTCAATCCCAGGCGCTCCAAAAACAGTTCCGTGGTGGCGAACGTCGTCGCGCGGGTGTCGTCGTCGACGCCGGCCTCGGTGATCAGGCCGCGCGCCAGCAGGGTGCGCATCACGGCGTCCACGTTCACGCCGCGCACGGCGCTCACCCGCGCACGCGTCACTGGCTGGCGGTAGGCCACCACGGCCAGCGTCTCCAGCGCGGCCCGGGTGAGTTTCGATCGCGCCCCGTCCAACAGCAGCTTCTCGACGTAAGGCGCGAACCGGGCGCGGGTGTACATCCGCCAGCCTTCGCTGGTCTGTCGTAGGTCGATCCCGCTGTCGCGTTCGGCGAGTTCGTCGGCCATCTGCCGCAGCTTCGCGGCGACCCGGTAGACGGGTTGCTGTGTGGCCGCTGCCAGCGCCTCGGCGGTGACGGGGCTGTCCACGACAAGCAGCAGCGCCTCGAGCACCGACTGGAGTTCGTCGGCATCCATGGGCGCTGCCTCGGCGATGTCGGGGATGCCTGGGATCTCCGAGTCGAGGTCGAGGTCGACGTCGGGAAACTCTTCAGTCATGAGCGCCGCTCCTCTCCCCCGCAACCGGGCGGTACCCCCACATCGCTACGTCCCCCGCAAGCGGGCGGTACCCCCACTGCATCGTCGCGGCGCGGGTCATGATTCGTCCCGCACTTCTGCCAAGGCTTCGTCCCCCGCGAGCGGGCGGTACCCCCAGGTCGGACGTTCCCCGGTCCACGAAATCTGAAGCACGCCAAGCGGCTCTGACTGGTCGAATGCTACCGTCCGGGTCCGATACAGTTCGAGCAGCGCCAGGAACCGCCCGACAACCTCCATCGGGGCCTGACAGTCGGCGACCAGTTCGGAGAATGTGGCCCACTGGCCGCTGCCCCGCACCTCCAGGAAAGCCAGCAACTTCTTGGCTTGCTCGGGAACCGACACCTGCACCTCATGCAGGTGCCCGGTGGCCACCGTCGGGACCGGTCGTGGGGTGAACGCGATCGCGGCGATCTGGGCGAACCGCTCGGCGTCGACGCCGAGCATCACCTCCGGAAGTAGCTCGGTGAACCGGTCCTCCAGCGATACGGCGCGCGGATAGCTGCGCAGCGCGGTCGCCTCGAGCTCGGCGAACATCTCCGCGACGTGCTTGAACGCGCGGTACTGCAGCAAGCGGGCGAACAGCAGGTCCCGCACCTCCAGCAGCGCCAAGTCCTCCTCGTCATCGACCTGCCCGGCCGGCAGCAGGCGCGCGGCCTTGAGATCCAGCAGGGTCGCGGCGATCACCAAAAACGCTGTGGTCTCCTCCAGCCCCAGCTGGGGCCCGATCTGGCGGGTGTAGGCGATGAATTCGTCGGTGACCTGGTGCAGCGCGACCTCGGTGACGTCGAGGCGATGGGCGAAGATCAGCTGCAGCAGCAGATCGAACGGCCCCTCGAAGTTCGTCAGCCTGACCCGAAAGCCGTTCTTGGGCGGTGCCTCTCCGTTCGCGATCCCTGTCACGCGCCGAATCGGTCGATGAATTCGCGGGCCAGCGCGCGGTAGGCGATGGCGCCGGTGGATTTCGGCGCCCAGGTGGTGATGGGCTCGCCCGCCACGCTGGTCTCCGGGAAGCGGACGGTTCGGGTGATCACGGTGTCGAACACCAGGTCACCGAAGCGCTCGACGACGCGGGCCATGACCTCACGGGCGTTGACCGTGCGGGGGTCGTACCGGGTGAGCAGGATGCCGCTGATCTCCAGCTTCGGATTGAGCCGGTCGCGCACCTTGTCCACGGTGTCGGTAAGCAGCGCGAGGCCGCGCAGCGAGAAGAATTCGCACTCGGTGGGGATCACCACGCCGTCGGCGCAGGCCAGGCCGTTGACCGTGAGCAGGCCGAGCGACGGTTGGCAGTCGATCAGCACGTAGTCGTAGCGGTCCAGCACCGGGTGCAATGCCCGGGCCAGCGTCTGCTCGCGGCCCACCTCATTGACCAGCTGGATCTCCGCGGCCGACAGGTCGATGTTGCTGGGCACGAGGTCCATGTTCTTGACCCGCGAGTGGATCAGGACGTCGTCGATCGACACCCGCGGCTCCACCAGCACGTTGTGAATCGTTTTCTCGAGCTCGTAGTGCGGAACGCCGAGACCCGCGGACAGTGCGCCCTGCGGGTCCATGTCCACCAGCAGCACCCGCCTGCCGTACTCGGCCAGCGCGGCGCCCAGGTTGATCGTCGATGTCGTCTTGCCGACGCCACCCTTCTGGTTGCACATCGCGACGACCTTGGCCGGGCCGTGCGACGTGCGCGGTTGTGGCTCGGGGATCGCCCGCGGCGGGCGTCCCGTCAAGCCGATCTCGACGCCGCTGTCCGGCTGGTCGGTCGTCATGCCTGGAGTGTTCGGGAGGTGAACATCGCAGGAAAGTCTAGCGGCTCCCCGCGTTTAAGCCGGACGACCCGCAGGGTGTTTCACCAGCGAATATGGGCCAGGAGCTGCGGCGAGTCACACCCGTCTCACCAGCACCACGAGAGGCCCATGAGGTGGCTCGCCAGCGGCACTATCGTGGTCATCTATGGATCTGAAGCGGCGCATGCCTCTGCTGCGGTGGTCGGTCTGGCGGATGGCTCCCGGAGTGCGCAACATCACCACCACGGGCCAGATCGGTGACGGACGCGAAGCCGCTGCGGTCGACTACGTCCTGAAGAACGCCCGGGCCGGCGACATCGACCACGTGCTGGCCACCATCGACAAGTTCGCCTACGAGAAGTCGATGTTGATCAACGTCGGCGACGAGAAGGGGCTGATCCTCGACGCCGCCGTCCGCCGTGCCGATCCGGCGGTCGCGCTCGAGTTGGGCACCTACTGCGGCTATGGCGCGCTGCGGATCGCCAGGGCCGCCCCCCACGCGAAGGTGTTCTCGGTCGAGCTGGCCGAGGCCAACGCCGCCAACGCCCGCCGGATCTGGGCTCACGCCGGGGTCGCCGACCGGGTGACGTGTGTGGTCGGCACCATCGGCGACGGCGGGCGCACCCTGGACTCGCTGGCCAATGAGCACCGATTCGCCTCTCGCACACTCGGCTTCGTATTCCTCGACCACGACAAGGACGCCTACCTCGACGACCTCAAGAGCATCCTGGACCGCGGTTGGCTGCAACCGGGCAGCATCGTGGTCGCCGACAACGTGCGGGTCCCGGGCGCCCCCAAGTACCGCGAGTACATGCGCCGGCAGCAGGGGAAGTTGTGGAACACCGTCGAACACAAGGCCCACCTGGAATACCAGTCACTGGTGTCCGACCTGGTGCTGGAGTCCGATTACCGCGGCTGAGCTATCGGGCCCGGGGATGGGCCCCGGCCCACACCTCGCGCAGGGCGTGCACCGTCACCAGCGTGTAGATCTGCGTCGTCGTCACCGAGGCGTGCCCCAGTAGCTCCTGCACGACCCGCACGTCGGCGCCGCCCTCGAGCAGGTGGGTAGCGAAGGAATGCCGCAGCATGTGCGGCGACACCCCCGACGTGATGCCCGCGCGCTCGGCGGCGTCCTGCAGCACTTGCCACGCGCTTTGCCGCGACAACCGCCCGCCGCGCACGTTCAGGAAGATCGCTGGCGTCGCGAGCGTTCCAAGGCCCCGACGCGCAAGTTCCGCGCGGCCCCGCACCAGGTAGGCGTCCAGCGCCTGCACGGCGGGGCGCCCGACCGGCACGAGCCGCTGCTTGCCGCCTTTGCCGCGCAGCAGCACCGTCCTGGCCTCGGTGTCGATGTCGTCGACGTCGAGGCCGACGGCCTCGGAGATCCGTGCTCCGGTGGAATACAACAGCTCCAGCAGCGCGCGGTTGCGCAGCGTCAGCGGGCCGTCGGCCGGGCTGTCGCCGCCCGCGGCTTCCAGCAGCGCCAGCACCTCGTCGATGGTCAGGCTTTTGGGCAGCCGACGACCCGGGGTGGGCGGCCGGACGGCGCGCGCCACGTCCAGTTCGGTGAGGCCCTCGGCGGCGGCGAACCGATGCAGGCCGCGCACCGCGATCAGGGCCCGCGCCGCCGACACCGCGGAGAGCGCCGCAGCGCCCGAATCGGGATCGCCGCGGCGCAGCGCCACCAGGAACTCGCTGACATCGTCCTCGCCGACCTTCGCGAGATCGTGAATTCCGCGGTCCGACAAGTGTTTGGTGTAACGCAGCAGGTCGCGGCGATAGGAGCTCAAGGTGTTTTTCGCCACACCGCGCTCGATCGTCAGGTGGTCGAGGTAGCCCTGCAGCTGTGTCTGCAGCGGCGCCACCATCGTCATTGCGTGGCCTTTCGCGCGACGAACGCCGTCGGCCTGTCGGTCCACGGGCTGTCCAGCGGACGCGGCTGCGCCAATCCGCGGGTCACGGCCTGTGCCGCCAATATCCCGGCAACGGCGATGGCGTTGACGATCTCGCCGCTGAACACCATCCGGGTGGCCTCCGCGAGGGAATACCACTGCAGCGTCAGGTCGGCCTCTTCGTTATGCGCTTCGGGCCTGGTGATTTCGCTGAGGCCGGTGGCCAGATAGACCCGCACCGACTCGTCGCTGAAGCCCGGCGTGGAGTCGAGGTCCACCAGCACCCGCCAGGTGCTGGCTTGCAGGCCGGCCTCCTCCTGCAGCTCGCGGGCGGCCGTGTGATGCGGCGGCTCGCCCGCGACGTCGAGCAGCCCGGCGGGCAGCTCCCACAGGCGCCGGCCAAAGGGGTGCCGGTACTGATAGATCATCGGGATGTTGCCGTCGTCGTCCATCGCCACGATGGCAACCGCGCCGTAATGCTCGACCACTTCACGTACCGCGGTGGTGTCCCCGGGCATCCGGACGTGATCGCGCCGCAGCGCGAAGATCTTTCCGGTGTATAAGGTTTCGGACGATGTCGTCTCGAAGACGTGCTCAGCCACGGGACGCGGGCTCAGGTAGCGGCCGCTGAGCGCTGTCTTGGTGGTTGCCGTTGGGCGCGTGCTCGGATATGTCCATCGGCAACAACTCGCCGGCTTTGTAGTCCATGGCCGCGCCCACGAATGCGACGAAGAGCGGGTGCGGTCGGGTGGGCCGGCTCTTCAGTTCCGGGTGGGCCTGGGTGCCGACGACGAACGGATGCACCTCCGGCGGGTATTCGACGAATTCCACCAGGTGGCCGTCGGGCGAGGTACCCGAAAACCTTAGGCCGCTTTCGGCGATCTTGTCGCGGTAGGCGTTGTTGACCTCGTAACGATGCCGGTGGCGTTCGGACACCTCCGTCGTCCCGTACGCTTCGGCGACGATGGAACCCGGCTGCAGCACCGCCGGATAAGCCCCGAGCCGCATGGTGCCGCCGAGGTCGGCCTGGCCGGCGACGATGTCGAGCTGGTCGGCCATCGTGGAGATGACGGGATCCGGTGTGTCCGGGTCGAATTCGGCCGAGCTGGCCTCGGTGAGCCCGGCCGAGCGCGCGGCCTCGATCACGATGCACTGCAGGCCCAGGCACAGCCCCAGCACCGGTAACCCGCGCGCCCGGGCGTACCGAATGGCGCCGATCTTGCCCTCGATGCCGCGGATACCGAACCCGCCGGGTATCAGCACGCCGTGCACGTCGCCGAGCGCCGCCGCCGCTCCGGCGGCGGTTTCGCAGTCGTCGGACGCCACCCAGTGCATCTCGACCTTCGCGTAGTGCTTGAAGCCGCCCGCGCGCAGCGCCTCGGTGACCGACAAGTAGGCGTCCGAAAGCTCAACGTACTTGCCCACCAGAGCGATTCGCACCGTCTCGTGCGGCTCGTGCACCCGGCGCAGCAAGTCGTCCCATTCGGTCCAGTCGACGTCACGGAAGGGCAGGTTGAGCCGGCGCACCACGAAGGCGTCGAGCTCCTCGCGGTGCAACACCTTAGGGATGTCATAGATCGACGGGGCGTCCGGGGTGGAGATGACGCCGTCGATGTCCACGTCACACATCAGCGCGATCTTGTTCTTCAATGCCTCGGGGACGTCCCGGTCGCAGCGCAGAATCAGCGCATCCGGGGTGATACCGATGCTGCGCAATGCGACCACCGAATGCTGAGTGGGCTTGGTCTTGAGCTCACCCGACGGGGCCAGGTAGGGCACCAGCGAAACATGCAGGAAGAACACGTTTTCCCAGCCGAGGTCGTGGCGGACCTGCCGCGCCGCCTCTAAAAAGGGCTGCGACTCGATATCGCCGACCGTACCGCCGATCTCGGTGATGACGACGTCGGGGCGGTTCCCATCGGCGTCGGGCTGGGCCATCGCCATGATGCGCCGCTTGATCTCGTCGGTGATGTGCGGGATCACCTGGACGGTGTCACCGAGGTACTCGCCGCGTCGTTCCTTGGCGATGACGGTCGAATACACCTGCCCGGTAGTGACATTCGCCGAACCGGACAGGTCACGATCCAGGAACCGCTCGTAGTGACCGACATCGAGGTCGGTCTCGGCGCCGTCCTCGGTGACGAAGACCTCGCCGTGCTGGAACGGGTTCATGGTACCCGGGTCCACGTTGAGGTACGGGTCGAGCTTTTGCATCGTGACGCGCAAGCCGCGCGCGGTGAGCAGCTGTCCGAGGCTGCTGGCGGTCAATCCCTTACCGAGCGAGGAAGCGACGCCACCGCTGACGAAGAGGTGCTTGGTAGCGGTTTGCGGGTGCCTACGCAATGAGCAACCTCCGTGAAGACGGGCAGGGCGTGACGTTTCTGGCCTGTACCATCTGGGCCTGCCGACCCACGGAAACCCACCCTAACACCCGGCACGCAGTGCTGCCGCGAACACGCCGCGGCGTCTATTGGGGCACTGTGACCGAAGTAGCGCCGTGACCGGTGCCGTAGTGCCCGACATGGCCGCCGTTGATCAGGTCATGCAGGCCCAACACCGCGGTGATGCGCCCGGGCGCGGCATCGACGTCGTCGACGGTGCTGATCACTGAGGACATGCCGGCGTCGGCGCGGGCGACCGCCACCGCGGCGCCGCCGGTCGCCGAACCGTCGCGGCCGGCGAGCAGGGTGCCGGAGCCGTGCGGGGCCAGCGCCGCGGAGAACCGGGCCACGCTGACGCCCTGGTTGCCGGCGTCCTGGGGCAGCGAGCCGCCGGTGATGACCAGCGCGGCGTTCGCCGCCCCCATGTGGTCGGTCGGCTGGTAAGTGATGAAGCCGGTGTCGCGCAGCGCGGCCAGCACGGTGTCCCGCTGCGTCTCTGAAACTTCTGGGACGGGCGGGACGGCCGGGTTGGCGTTGATCAGCAGCGCGATGCCCATCAGGTCGCCGGCCTGCGAGCCCTGGTCGAGGAGCTTGGTGCTCAGCTGCTGACCGGCGGGCAGGATCGACGAGTTCACTACGGTCTGCAGTTTCTCGGCGGAGTTGGCGTCTACGAACTCCTGAGTCAGCGAGACCGTTCCGGTGACGGTGCCGCCGGCTTGGCCGATGAATTTCGACACCGCGGCGACATCGTCGTCTTTTGCATCCGGGGTGCGGAACACGACCAGCGATTTGCCGGCGAGCGCGTCGTGCACTATCCGGCCGACCAGTTGATTATCGAAGTTGTTTGCCGCACTTAGCTTTTCGTTCAGTACGTTCTTCTGGTCGTTGAGCCCGCTGATCTGTGAGTACAGGTCCCGCTTCTCGTCACGCAGGCTGGACAGCAGGGTGTCGGACAAAAAGCCGGACCCCAGCACGACTCCCACGGCCAACGCCAGGAAGACGGCGGCCAGCGAAATCGCATGTTGGCGTAACGAGATCATGAAAGGCAACCGTCCTCGTGAACCTGAAAAATTACGTGATCAAGTGCTGCACCCACAGGGAGAAGCGGTTCCAGTAGTCAACGATCCAGTGCAGCACCGTGGCGTCGGTGCGGGAGACCCACAGCGCGACGATGACGGCGATCAGCATGGTCAGCGCCAGCAGCGCGATGGCACCGGCCGAGATGTGGTTGCGGTACAACGTGGCGACGGCCTGGGCGTCCACCACCTTCTCCCCGACCCGGAGCCTGGTCAGGAAGGTGGAAGGGTTGCTCTGCGCCCGCGTGCGGTCGAAGAACGTCTCGATGTTGGCGGTGTGGCCCGCCGTCACGAGCAGCGCGGCGCCGTGGTGATCGGCCAACAGCAGCGCCAGATCCATCGGCGAGCCGGCGGCCGGGAAGGTCATCGCCCCGACACCGAGGTCTTGGATGCGTTCCAGGCCGGGCGCGTGACCGTCGGCGTCGGCGGGCAGCACGACGTGGGCACCACACTTGAGGGCTTCGGTGCTGATTTGGTCGGGGTCGCCGACGATGATCTGCGGGCGGTAACCCGCCTTGCGCAACACGTCGGCGCCGCTGGCCACGCCGATGAGCACCGGCTGGTACTCCTTGATGAACGGCTTGAGGGACCGCAGATCATCGGCGGCGCTGATCTCGTCGCCAACCAGCACGACGTGGCGACGGCGCAGATCGATATCGATGTCGGGAATGCCGATGCCGTCGATCAGCAGCGGGCTTTCGCTCTTGATGAACTCGATCGTGTTGCCGGCGAACGCCTCGAGGTGGGCGGCGAGCCCGCTCTTGGCCTCCCGCATCAGGTCGGCGATGTCGTGGTCGGTGCGCTCGGTGCCGCGGACCAGGCGGCGGTCGCCGGAGTACACCCCGCCGTCGTACAGCCGGATCTTGGAGCCGTCCTTGACTTTCTTGAAGATGTCGGGCCCGGCCTCGTCGATCAGGGTGACCCCGTTGTTGACCAGCACTTCCGGTCCCATGTTGGGATAGCGCCCCGACACGGACGGCGATGCGTTGACGACGGCGGCGATGTCGGCTTCCACCAACGCGTCCGCGGTGATGCGGTCCAGGTCCAGGATGTCGAGCACCACGATGTCGCCAGGGCACACCCTGCGCAGCAATCGGTCGATATTCCGGTCAACCCGGGCGGTGCCGACGAGGCCCGGCCGGGACGTGTGACGGGACAGTAGACCTGACATCTTCATGGGCCTCGATTCTGTCGGGGAGGCGCCGTCCAGGCGGGGAGGCGCGCCGTAACACCAGCCTCATAAGTTATCTGTAGCCTCAGGAGTCACAGGACGGTAAAAGCTCGGCAACGACTTCGCCGCGCGAGGGTGCGCAGATGTCCGAGTTTTGCGGCTTAGCGTCGTTGTACCAACACGCACACTCGCCGCTCGGCGACGTTAGATCTCGTCCTTTTGGGCCGCGTCGAGCAGTTCGCGGGCATGCGCGCGGCCGCTGTCCGATTCGCCCAGCCCGGCCAGCATCCTGGCCAATTCGGCGACCCGCTCGTCACCGGTCACCCGTCGCACCCCGCTGGCGCCCTCGGCGCTGTGCACCACCAGATGCACGTCGGCGTAGGCCGCGACCTGGGGCAAATGGGTGACCACGATGACCTGGTGCGTGCGGGCCAGGTGGGCCAGCCGCCGCCCGATCTGCACCGCGGCCCAGCCGCCGACGCCGGCGTCGACCTCGTCGAACACCATCGTGGTTCCCACTGAATGCTTGCGAGAGGCCGCGAGCACCACCTCCAGCGCCAGCATCACCCGGGACAGCTCCCCGCCAGACGCGCTCTTGGCCAGCGGCAGCACGGTCATACCGCGGTGCGCCGCGAAGCCGAACTCGACCTGGTCGACGCCGTCGGCCCCGGCGCGCACCAGCTCGCCGGAGGGAAGCGTCAGCGCGGCGGGGTCATCCCCGTCGGGTGCGAAATCGGTGGTCACGTCGATGGTGAACTCCGCATCGGCCATCGCCAGGGCCGACAACTCGGCGGTGACCTCCTTGGCCAGCCGCTTGGCGGCTTTGCGCCGCGCCTTGCTCAGATCGACTGCGGCGTCGGTCAACTCGCGTGCCAGCTCATCGACCCGATTCGCCAGCGTCGCCAAACCCTCCTCGGAGACGTCGAGCTGGGCCAGCCGTTCCCGCGACTGCGTGGCCCACCGCAGCACCCCGTCGATGTCCGCCGCGTACTTGCGGGTCAGCATCCGCAGCTCCGCTTGACGGGCCAGCTTGGACTCCAGCGCGCTCGCATCGACCGGCAGCTCGTCCAAGAAGCCGCCGAGCTCGCGCGCCACCTCGACGACCACCGTCAGCGCCTCGTCGAGCTGCGCAGCGAGGGCTCGCAGCGTGGCGTCGCCGGTGGATTCCAATGTGGCCCTGGCCCGCCCGAGGTTGTCCGTCACACTGATGCCGGACCCGTCCGGGTCGTCAGCGGACAACGCGTCGCGGGCCGTGGCCGCGGCGTCGCGCAGCGTGTCGAGTTCGGAGAGCCGCACGATGTCGGCCACCAGCGCGTCGTCTTCCCCGGGCTGCGGGTCGACGGTGTCGATCTCGTGCAGCGCGAATTGCAACCGGTCGGCCTCCTGGGCGAACTCGCGGGCGCGGTTGCGGCGGTCGGTCAGGTCGCGCCGCGCCAAGAGCCAGGCGTCACGCAGTTTCCGGTAGCGCTCCAGGGTGGGACCGGCGGCCGCGAATCGATCCAGCGCGCCCCGCTGTTCCTCGGGCCGCATCAGCCGCAACTGGTCGTTTTGCCCGTGCAGGGTGAGCAGTTCGGTGGTGAAGCCGCTCAGCGACTTGGCCGGCACACTGCGACCGCCCAGGTAGGCACGGGAGGGCCCGTCGCGGCTGACCGTCCGCAGCGCGATCACACTGCTGTCCTCGTCCCGTTCCGCCCCCGACGCGTCCAGCAGCTCATCCAGGTGCGCGAAGTCGTCGAGATCCGTTGTGGTGAAACGACCTTCGACGACCGCGCGCTCGGCTCCGGACCGGATGCGGGTGGCGTCGGCGCGGGCACCGCCGAGCAAATGCAGCCCGGTGACCACCATGGTCTTGCCGGTACCGGTCTCACCGGTGAGCACCGTCAGGCCGCGGCCGAACTCGGCGGTCGCAACGCCGATGGCGCCCAGCGACTCGATCCGTATTTCGGTGAGCACCAGCGCCGTTAATTCCCGCGCCAGCCGGTCACGGGCAACCGGAATTTGCGCACCAAGCGGTCCGTGAACGGCGCGCTGTCCAAGCGCGCCCATTTCACCGGTGTGCCGCAACGTTTCACCTCAAGCCGCCCGCCGGCCGGTAGCAGCATTTCGCGGCGGCCGTCGCAGAACACCAGGGCGTCGTGGCCGTCTCCTTCTATCTCGATCGCGATGGTGGCGTCGGGGCTGGTCACCATGGGCCGACCGAACAGTGCGTGAGCGTTGTTGGGCACCACCAGGATTGCTTCCAGGTCCGGCCACAGGACCGGGCCGCCCGCGGAGAACGCGTAAGCGGTGGATCCGGTGGGAGTTGACACCAGCACCCCGTCGCAGCCGAACGCCGACACCGGTCGCCCCTCGATTTCGACGACGACGCCGAGCACGCCCAGTCGCGGACCCTTTTCCAGGCTTGCTTCGTTGAGCGCCCAGCCCTCCTGGATGACGTGGCCGTCCTTGCTCACGATCACGTCCAGGGTCAGGCGGTCCTCGACCCGATAGTCTCGTGCGACGACACGTTCCAGCACGCGGTCGATGGCCTCCGCCTCGGCCTCGGCCAGGAAGCCGATCCGGCCCAGGTTGACGCCGAGCACCGGAATTCCGACGTTGCGGGCCAATTCGGCCGCCCGCAGGAAGGTTCCGTCGCCGCCGAGCACCAGCACCAGTTCGCAGCCCTCGGCCGCATGCGGGTCGGCGTCGACCACCTCGATCTCGACACCCATGGCCCGCGCGTCGCCGGGAGACATGTGCAACGGTCCCCGGTCGACCGCTTCGGCGGACAGCACACGAAGCCCAATACCGTTGTCGCCCAGCATCTTTTGCACACGGCGCGCGGTTTCGGTGGCTTCGTCGCGGCCGGTGTGGACCACCATCAGGACGGTACGTTGCTGCGTCATTGCGGGCTCCGTTCGGATTGGCCCGCTCTCCCCCGCAAGCGGGTGGGGGTCCCTCCCTCTGGGGGAGTGCCCCCATCTCGGGCCGTTCCGGCCCGCATCGTCGACGGGCCGCTGCTTACCGCGCGGCGCACCGCGTCCTCCAAGTCCTCATCCGCTAGACCTCGATCCGTCTGGGCGCGTAGCCACAGGAAGTATTCGACGTTGCCCGACGGGCCCGGCAGCGGGCTGGCGGTGACGTCGACGGTGCGCCAGCCCAGCTCAGCGGCGCGGCGCGCGACGCTCAGCACCGCGCCGGCACGCAACTCGCGGTCGTGGACCACCCCACCGGCCCCGACCTGTCCCTTCCCCACCTCGAACTGCGGCTTCACCATGGGCACGATATCCGCGCTCGGGCAAGCACATCCAATCAGCGCAGGCAACACAGTGGTCAGGGAGATGAACGACAGGTCGGCTACCACCACGTCGACCCGGCCGCCGATCGCCTCGGGCGACAGGTGACGCGCGTTGGTCCGCTCGACGACGACCACCCGCGGATCGCTGCGCAGCGCCCACGCCAGCTGGCCGTAGCCCACATCGGCGGCGACCACCTCGGCGGCCCCGCGGTCCAGCAGAACCTCGGTGAATCCGCCCGTCGATGCGCCGGCGTCCAGGCAGCGGCGGCCCGCGACCTGAATGCCGAAGGTGTCCAGCGCGCCGATGAGCTTGTGCGCTCCGCGCGACACCCAGCCGCGTTCGCTGTCGTCGGCGACGGTGAGTGCCGCGGTGGCGGCGACGGCGGTGCCGGGCTTGACCGCGGGCATGCCGTCGATGCGCACCTTCCCGGCGCCGATCAGCTCCGCGGCCTGCTGACGCGACCGCGCCAGGCCGCGCCGGACGAGCTCGGCGTCAACGCGGGCACGTCGTGCCATGCGCGCACTCAGCCCTTCTCCGCCGACTCCAGCGCCTGCAGCAGCACGTCGTGCGCCTCGGAAAGGCGCCGCGCTATCTCTTCGAGCTCGGCGAGCGACGGCCCGTCTGCCGGGTTGTCGGGGTCCCCGGGGTCGGGCAGCTGGGCCAGCAGGGCGTCGATTTCAGCGCGAAGCTGATCGGGATCGATATTCATTGGGCTCTTACGCTAGTCACCCGTCAGTCGGTGTGCACCAGAGACCAGCGCCGCAGCGCGTCGCGGGCCCAGTCGTCGGCGGCCTCGATGCGCAACGCCGATCCGGCTGAGCCGGCACCCCATACCGCGCTGGCAACCGCGCGGACGATCGACAACCCGTCCCCGTCGTCCGTGCCGTTGCCGCTGACCGTGACCGCCTCCGCCCCGACCTCGACATGCCAGTCCGGTTGCGGCCCGACGGCGAGCAGCTCGCCGTCGGAGTGCAGTGCGCGCAGGTCGCGGCCGATGTAGGTGGGCCGATGGGCGAGTTTGGCGTAGACCGCGTCCAGCGCCGTGTTGACCCCGGTGAGCACCATCAGGCTGGGCAACTTCGCGGCGTTGGCGCCCTCGATGTCGGTGTCCAGCCTGTCGCCGATCACCAGGGGCGCCCGGAAGTCGCCCCTGGCCACCGCGTCGGTCAACAGCTGCGGCGCCGGCTTGCCCGCGACCCGGGGTTCGGCGCCGGTCGCCGCCCGCAGTGCGGCCACCATGGAGCCGTTGCCGGGCAGCAGGCCTCGCTCGGTGGGCAACGTGAGGTCGACGTTGGCCGCGACCCACAGCGCGCCGGCCCGGATGGCCAGCGCGGCCTCGGCGAGATCCGGCCAGCCGATCGTCTTGGAAAGCCCCTGCACGACGGCGACGGGGTCGTCGTCGTACCGGCGCACCGGACGCAGCCCGACCGCGGCGACCTCGTTGGCCAACGCCTCGGTGCCCACGATCAGCACCGGCGCATCCGTCGGCAGCAGGCTCGCCAGCAGGTGCGCGGCGCTCTGGGCGCTGGTGACGACGTCGGCGGCGGTGGCGGTGAAGCCGAGGTCGCGCAGGTGCGACGCCACTTCGTCGGCGCTGCGGGAGGCGTTGTTGGTGACGTACAGCTTGCGGCTGCGGACCTCGTCCAGCGACTCCACCGCGCCCGTCGTGGGCTGAGCACCGCGAAACACCGTGCCGTCCAGGTCGATCAGCAGGCAGTCGTATTCCTGCGCAAGGCTTGTCATGTCAGCCCAGCTCGGCTACCCGGTCCTCGGCGTCGGTGACGCCCTCGACATCGGCGGCCGCCGAATGCAGGAACCATTGCAGCGCCTCGTCTTTGCGACCGAGCGCCAGCAGCGTGTCCCCGTAGGCGTAGAACAACCGCGCCGCCGTCGTGCCCGTGCGGCTCGGGTCCAACTGCGGCGTCGCCAGGACGGTCAGCGCCTGCTCCAGCTGCCCCAGATCTGCGCGGGCGCCGGCGGCGACGATGCGCAACTCGTCGGCGTCGTCGCCGCTGAGCTGAGCCGCCTCCGGGCCGCGGGCCAGTTCGATCGCCCGCTCCGGACGGCCAAGTCCGCGTTCGCAATCGGCGATCAACGCGAGCAAGGAGGACTTGCTGCCCATCCTGCGGGCGGCGCGCAATTCGGCCAGCGCCTGGGCCCAGTCGCCGCACCGGTAGGCGGCGATTCCGACGGCTTCGCGCACCGCGGCGATCCTGCTGGACCCGGCCCGCGCCGCGCGGGCGTGACTCAGGGCGGCTTCGGGGTCCTCGTCCAGCAAGTCGCCGGCGGCGACCAGGTGGCGGGCCACCGCGTCGGCCGTGGCGCGGTCCAAGGTGCTCAGTTCGCGCCGGACTTCCGGTGCCAGCTGCCGGGCCTCCACGCCGGGCGGTATGGCCGGCGCGTCCCGCGGCGTGCGCTGGCCGTCGGCGGTGTTGCGCGGCTGGACGGGGCGTGCGCGGCCCGGCCCCGACCACTTGCCGGCCGCCGGGCGCGGGCGCCTTTCACCGTTTCGCCCGCGCCTGTCGTCGACCACGCTGCCGACAATACGGGCACGCCAGCGGCCCTGGCCGCACTAGTGGGGATCGCGAGCGCGGCGCAGCCGGGCGAAGCGGGTCGCCGCCATCAGCACTAGTGGGGATCGCGAGCGCGGCGCAGCCGGGCGAAGCGGGTCGCCGCCATCAGCACTAGGCGGGGAGCCGATTGGTCAGCAACGGCGCCAACACCGCCGGGCAGTAGGTCGCGATCGCGATGATGGTGAAGACGCCCGCCGCCTCGTGGGACATCCCGTTGGCGGCGGCCGTGGCTGCGACGACGGCGTCGAACGACGCACCGGGCGTGACGAGCATCGGGCAGACCGACTCCCCCAGCGCCATCGTGCTGTCCGGCTGCGAAAACGGAACGCCTGCATTCGTGAGAGCCCTCAGGAATGCATCGCCCATCAGGTCGGCGTGCACGGGCGCCGCCAGCCCCGCGGTCAGCCCGGCCACGCCCGCCGTCGCGCCCAGCAACCGCAGGGCGGTCAACGTCCCAATCACCGTGACTACGGTCGTCGCCAAGGGTCACGTCAACGACACGTCGGGATAAAGGTTTGCGCACTAAGGCTGGGCGCCCACGCGCTCCTAGACCTTTTCGATCCCGGCGATATTGCGTTTGCCGCGGCGCAGCACCAGCCATCGGCCATGCAGGAAGTCCGAGGGCTGCGGCGCCCATTCGTCGCTGTCGATGCGAACGTTGTTGACCGACACGCCACCTTCGCTGATGGTGCGCCGCGCGGCCTTCTTGCTGTCGGATAGGCCGCTGGCCACCAGGAGGTCGACGATCCCGTCCGGGCCGCCGGGCTTGAGCTCGGCGACCGACGTCTCGCGTAACGCCGCGGCGAGCGTCGCCTCGTCCAGGCGGTCCAGTTCACCCTGGCCGAAGAGCGCGCGGCTGGCGTGCTCGACCGCCTCGGCGGCCGCCTCGCCGTGCACCAGCACGGTCAACTCGCGGGCCAGCCGGCGCTGGGCGGCACGCTGCTGCGGGCGCTCGGCTGTGGCTTGTTCCAGCTCGGCGAGCTCGTCGGCGGGCAAGAACGTGAACCACCGCAGGTACCGGATCACGTCCGCGTCGGCGGTGTTGACGAAGTACTGGTACCAGGCGTACGGGGTCGTCATCTGCGGGTCCAGCCAGAGGCTGCCGCCGCCGGTGGATTTGCCGAACTTGGTGCCGTCGGCGGCGGTCACCAGCGGGACCGTGAGCGCATGCACCGTCGCGCCGAGCTTTTGGCGGACCAGGCGAACGCCCGCGATGATGTTGCCCCACTGATCGGAGCCGCCGATCTGCAGCGTGCAGCCGTGGCGCCGGTGCAGTTCGACGTAGTCGTTGGCCTGCAGCAGCATGTAGCTGAACTCCGTGTACGAGATGCCCTCCCCCTGGAGCCGGCGACGGATGGTGTCGCGGTCCAGCATCACGTTGACCGAGAAGTGTTTCCCGATGTCGCGCAGGAACTCGACCGCCGACAGCCGACCCGTCCACTCGAGGTTGTTGACGACGACGGCGCCGGTCGGTGAGTCCCCAGAATCGGAGAAATCGACGAAGCGTTCCAGCTGTCCGCGGATCCGTTCGGTCCACTCGGCGACGGTGTCGGCCTCGTTGAGGCTGCGCTCGCCGACGTCGCGCGGGTCACCGATCATGCCGGTGGCGCCGCCGGCGAGCACGATCGGACGATGCCCCGCGCGCTGAAACCGCCGCAGCGCCAGCAGCGGCACCAGGTGCCCGGCGTGCAGGCTCGGCGCGGTGGGGTCAAAGCCGGCGTACACCGTCATCGGGCCGCGCTGCGCCTCGGCGGCCAGCGCATCGAGGTCGGTGGACTGCGCGATCAACCCGCGCCAGCCGAGCTCGTCGAGAATCATGCTCTCGATCCTTCCAGGGCAGGCCGCGCTAGTCGCTGGCGCCCGGCGCCGGTGCCCGCGGGCTGCGGCGGTACGCGGAGACCTCTGATCGTCCCGCAAGCCACAGTCGCCAGGGCCGGTCGGCGGCCTGGCTGACCCCGACCCGGGGGCCGGACACCGCGGGCAGCGGCTCGTTGAGTTCCAGGGTGACCGGGCTGTCGGGGTCGAGTAGATCAATTCCGTTGTCGGCCATGGTAATTCCAAGTGCCGAGCACAGGTTCCCCGGACCCCGGGCCAGCGCGACGGGCCGGATCGCCTTGCCGCGCCGCGCCTGGGCTACGTCGGTGCCCTCCTCGAGGGCGGCGGCCCTCAGCAAGACCGCGGCGGCCGTGCCGTCGGGTCCGCACGAGACATTGGCGCAGACGTGGATCCCGTGGCTGCGGTACGTGTAGAGCCGCCCGGGCGGCCCGAACATCACGGCATTGCGGGCGTTGAGGCCGCGGTACGAGTGGGCCGCCGCATCCGGCCAGGGACCGTCGGGAACCCCGCCGTAGGCCTCGACCTCGACGACCAGGGCGCGTACGCCGCGTGCGGTGAGGGTGGCGCCAAGCAAACGATGCGCGGCCGCGACCGGGTCGACTAACAACTGGCCTCGGCCAAATCCAACCTGGACCACCCACCGAAACTACCGGCACCGCAAACATGGCAGTATCCCGGTGTCCTGAGGTGTCTCAGCACCGTTCGAAGGAGCCCAAACGATGCATGCGATCGACCCCGCCGCCACCGCGTGGCTGCTGGCCAGCACCGCACTGGTCCTGCTGATGACCCCCGGCCTGGCGATCTTCTACGGCGGCATGGTCCGGACCACCGGGGTGCTCAACATGATCATGATGAGCTTCATCTCCATACCGCTGGTCACGGTGGCGTGGCTGTTGCTCGGCTACTCCATCGCGTTCTCCGAGGATGGGGCAGGCGGACTCGTCGGCAGCCTCAGGCATATCGGGATGCTCGGCATCGGGCCGGGAACTGCCCACGGCGCGGTTCCCGAACTGCTCTATGCCACGTTCCAATTGACGTTCGCGATCATCACGGCCGCCCTCGTCAGCGGCGCGATCGCCGACCGCGCCAAGTTCGCAGCCTGGATCGTCTTCGTCCCGGTCTGGGCGATCGTCGTATATTCGGTTGTCGCGCACTGGGTGTGGGGACCCAACGGCTGGCTGGCCAAGCTGGGTGTGCTCGACTACGCGGGCGGCCTCGTCGTCGAGATCGTCTCCGGTTCCTCTGCTCTGGCTCTGGCGCTGGTGCTCGGGCCCCGCATCGGCTTCAAGAAAGACGCCATGCGGCCGCACAACCTGCCGCTCGTCTTGCTCGGTGTCGGGCTGCTGTGGTTCGGCTGGTTCGGGTTCAACGCCGGTTCTGCCATGGCCGCCAACGGAACTGCAGCGGCCGTCTTCCTCAACACGCTCGTCGCCGGCTGCCTCGGCATGCTCGGCTGGCTCTCAGTCGAACAGTTCCGTGACGGCAGGCCCACGACGTTCGGCGCGGCATCCGGTGTGGTCGCCGGCCTCGTCGCCATCACCCCGTCGTGCGGGACCGTCAACACGCTCGGCGCGGCGGTCGTCGGCCTCGCGGCGGGTGTCGTGTGCTCGTTCGCGGTGGGCCTGAAATTCCGCTTCAATTACGACGATTCGCTGGATGTCGTCGGTGTGCACTTCGTCGGCGGCGTCGTCGGTGTGTCATTGATCGGGCTGCTCGCCACCGCGGTCATGACGTCGGGTCCGCAGGGCCTCTTCTACGGGGGCGGCTTCGGCCAGCTGGGCAAACAAACGCTCGCGATCGTCGTGGTCGCTCTCTACGCGTTCACGGTGTCGTTCGTTCTCGCGAAGTTGATCGATCGGGTGATCGGCTTCCGGCTCAGCACCGAAGATGAGACCACCGGTGTCGACCTCACCCAGCACGCCGAAACCGCCTACGCCGAAGGCGTGCACGGGCACCTGCCGTTGCACGGATAGCAGCCTTGACAACCGCCTGATCGGGGGCGGATATTCATCACATGATGAGTTCATCGAGTGATGAATTACTTCGCGACGGCGCGGAACCGGCCGTCACCATCGAGGACCTGCGCGTGATACGCGGCAAAACGCCTGCGGTGCAAGACATTTCCGTTCGGATCGCCCGGGGCACCATCACCGGCCTGCTTGGCCCGTCCGGATCCGGCAAGACCACGCTGATGCGTTGCATTGTCGGGACCCAGATCGTCACCGGCGGCGCCGTGACGGTGCTCGGCCACCCGGCCGGGTCGGCCGCGCTGCGACGACGGGTCGGCTACATGCCCCAGGACGCGACCATCTACGAGGACTTGAGGGTCATCGACAACATCCGCTACTTCGCCTCGCTGTACGGCATGGATGGGCGCGCCGCCGAGGAGGCCGTCGAGGCGGTTGACCTGCAGGACCAGCGCAACGCCTACTGCGCCAACCTATCGGGCGGGCAGCGCGCCCGGGTGTCGTTGGCGTGCGCGCTGGTCGGCCACCCCGATCTGCTCGTCCTCGACGAGCCGACGATCGGGCTCGATCCGGTACTGCGCTTCGACCTGTGGGAGAAGTTCACCGCGCTCGCAGGGGCCGGAACCACCCTGCTGGTGTCCAGCCACGTGATGGACGAAGCCGACCGCTGCGCCGATCTGCTGCTGATGCGCGACGGACGACTGCTGGCCCACACCACGCCCAGCCGACTACGAGAGGACACCGGATGCACGTCACTGGAGGAAGCGTTCCTGTCCATCATCCGGCGCACCACCGTGCCCGCCGCCGGCTGACGCTGCAGGGGTATGCGGCCACGACGGTCCGGATCCTGCGCCAGCTCGCCGCCGACCGCCGCAGCGTCGCTCTGATCTTGGTGGTTCCGGTCGTCGTCATCACGCTGATGTACTACATGTTCGGAAACATCCCGCACCGTCCCGGCACGCCGGCGCCGTTCAACAACGCCTGCCTGATACTGGTGGGCATTTTCCCGTTTTTTCTGATGTTCGTGCTGACGTCGATCACGATGCAGCGCGAACGCGCCTCGGGAACCCTGGAGCGCATCCTGGCCACCCCGCTGCGCCGGTTCGACTTGTTGGGCGCCTATGGGACCGCGTTCTCTTTGGCGGCGGCCGTCCAGGCCAGCCTGCTGTGCGTGGTGTCGTTTTGGCTCCTCCACTTCAAGACCGCGGGCAGCCCGGCGTGGGTTTTCCTGGTGGCGATCGTCAACGCCATCCTGGGTGTCGCGCTCGGTCTGTTGTTTAGTGCCTTCGCCCGCACCGAGTTTCAGGCCTTGCAGTTCATTCCGCTGGTGATCGTGCCGCAGCTATTGCTGGCCGGCATCCTGGTGCCTCGGGCATTGATGCCGCACTGGCTGCAGTGGATCAGCAACGCCCTGCCGGCCAGCTATGCGCTGGAGGCCCTGCAGCAGGTGGGTGCGCATTCGGAACCGACCGGCGTCGCGGTGCGGGACATCATCGCCGTGCTGGGCTTCGCACTCGCGGCGCTGTGCCTGGCGGCGGCGACGCTGCGGCGACGGACCTCGTGACCGCGACCAAACGCAGGCGGCGCGGGCGACCGGCCGGAACCTCCGACACCCGGGACCGCATCCTGAGCAGCGCTCGAGAACTATTCGCGCGCAATGGGATTGGCAACACGTCGATACGGGCGGTGGCGGCGGCGGCCGGTGTCGATTCGGCGTTGGTGCACCACTACTTCGGCACCAAGGAGCAGCTGTTCGCCGCGGCGGTGCGCATCCCGATCGACCCGATGGAGGTGATCGGCCCGTTGCGGGAGGTGCCCGTCGAGGAAATCGGCCACCGACTGCCGTCAATGTTGTTGCCGCTGTGGGACTCCGAGCTGGGCGCCGGGTTCATCGCCACGCTGCGGTCAATCCTGGCCGGCTCCGAGGTCAACCTGTTCCGGTCGTTCATCCAGGATGTGATCGCGGTGGAAGTGGGTCCGCGCGTCGACAATCCCTCGGGAACCGGCGTCATCCGCGTCCAATTCGTGGCCTCGCAGCTGGTGGGCGTGGTGATGGCCCGCTACATCCTGGAACTGGAGCCGTTCGCGTCGTTGCCGCCCGAGGGAATCGCGGCAACCATCGCGCCGAATCTGCAGCGCTACCTCACTGGGGATCTGCCGGACGGCCTCGCGCTATGAGGCGGGCGTGCTCGTCCTCGTCGACGTCGCGGGCCTCCTCGATCAGCAGCACCGGAATGCCGTCCTCGATGCGGTAGGCCCGCCGCAGCCGCGGGTTGTACAACTCGTTGTCCACCAGCAGCAGCGGTCCCCGGTCGGCCGGGCACACCAGGATGCTCAACAGTGCATCGTCAACCATCACCGCGTCCGCTCAGCCTGGACCGCACCCCGGGCGTCAACCGACAAAACTCGTTGCTGTCGGTGTCGAAATACCAGGCCTGGCGCCCCGCCTTGGGAATCCCGGCCGCGCGCAGGGCGCTGACGGTGGGACGGTAGGTGGCGCTCAGGGTCATTTCCGCGCACACATGCACGATATCCGGCCCCAGCCCGACGGGGATCTTCGCGACGGCTTCCGTCAGGTCGGCCGCGGTGATGGTGGCGCCCGGCAGCAGCGTAACCGCCGACACCGCCGCCTGCTGGTCACCCACCGGCACGTTGTAGGTCACCGCCAGGTCGACGCCGTTGATGCAGCCCAACGCGTCGGTGACCGGTTCGGCATAGACCAACCCGCGGGCGGTGCGGATCACCTCGCCGCGCCGGGCCATCAGCCAGTAGTCCCCGTCGTCGTCGCGTCGGAACAGGTACTCGGTCGATATCCAGGTGTCTCCCGGGGCGAACACTCCCCGTTTGACCGACGCGGTCGGGTCGATGGGGCCGTTGGACGCCGCGAGCAGCACCCCGACCTGGTTGGGCTCCGCGATCTGCACGAAGCCACGGTCGTTCTCCAGGATCCGGTCCAGCTCGGGGTCGTAGGCGCCCAGTTCGATGCGACCGGCGCCCGGCAGCGGCCGGCCCTTGCTGCCGATCTTGGCGCCCGACACGTTGGCGAGCACCGCCTGTCCGTCGGCGGTGGCGAAGAACTCGACGACACGAGCCGGCGTGAAGGCGTCGATGACCCGCGCCCACAGTCCGGTCGGCATACCGGAGCCGATGAACAGGCGCACCGGATGATTGCCGTGCAGCACGAACGCGGGATCGTCGACGATCTCGCGGAGCATGGCCCACGTGTAGGACACCACAGTGACGCCGTACTGCCTGACCTCTCGGACGAACCGGTCCGGGTCGAGGCCACGGGACAGGGCGATGCGGGCCCCGCCGACCACCGAGCCGCCCAGGCTGACCAAGAGCGCCGACTCGTGGTGCAGCGGCGTCAGGCAGTACACGGTGTCTCGGCGGTCCAGGGCGGCCGTCGACGCGGTCCCCAAGGCCGACACCGCCCAGCGGTAGTTGGTCATCTGCTTGGCCGCCAGCTCGCCGCCGGCCGTGGTGAAGACGATGAACGCCAGATCCCGGGCCAGTCCGGGATTCGGCCGGTACCAGGCCGGCAGCTCAACCGCGTCCGGGTCGATCCGCTCCATGTCGATGACGTCGGTGTCCTGCGGCAGGTGTAGGTCTCGTGACTCGCCGCCGCCCAAAACCAGGATCTGCCCGGGCAGGTCTCGCGCCGCGTCGAGGTTGGTGGGGTCGGTCAGTATCTCGTTTACTCCCCCGAGCCGGACCGCCGCGTTCAGGTCGGTGTCCGGCTTCATCACCACGGCGACAGCACCCAGCCGCGACAGCGCCGCGATGGCGACCAGCGCGCTGGGCCGGGTCTCCATCAAGACGCCGACGCGGTCGCCCTGCCGCACCCCGACTTCGATCAGGCCACGTACGACGTTGTCGATGCGTCGGTTGACGGCCTCGTAGGTATGCACCCGCCCGTCGAACAACAGGAACTCACCCTGCGGGGCGTCGTGTGCCTGTTCCTCGATGATGCGACCGAGCGAGATGCGCGTGTGGTCGTTGATCTGGCCCAGCCGGACCAGCCGCGGCAGCGTCCGGGCCGTCTCCACGGCCAGGGTGCGCATGGATTTGTTGGCCGCGACGACGGCGTCGGCCGTGCCGCGTGCCAGTCCCAGCGCCGCGCCGGAGACCTCCCCGATGCCGTGCGCCAGCCGGGAGCTGAATGCCACGCCGCTGTCGGCGTGCTCTTCGGGTTGATCGGCCATGAGGTCGATCCCGCTGGGCTTGTCGCCACCGGTGCAGAGCCATTTCACCCATTCGGCGACGGTGGGCCAGCTCTGCTGTGCGGCCTTCGACCCGACGACCAAACCGAAATGACCTGTGCGGATGATGGATTCGTACACTTCGGCGTTGGGCGCCGCGCGCCGGATGCCGCGCACCGACGCGGGCTGGCCAATGTCGTCCACCTCGCCGACGAAGGCCAGTACCGGGCAGGTGATATCGGTAAGCGTGACCAACTGCCCGTTGATGGCGAAACCGCCGGTCATCATGCGGTTGTGCGCGATGAACTGCTTTAACAACTCGGACACCGCCGGGCCCGACCAGGCAATCCAGCCTTCGCGCTCGAGGAACCTGCGCTGCTGCTCCCGGGGCAAGAGCGCCTCCCGGTCGTGCAGCTGGCGCACGAAGTCCACCCGGGCCTTAGCGGTCTTGAGTGGGTCCAGCATCTGAAAACCGGTGCGCGCCAACCAGCTTGGGATATCCAGCCACGTGAACACGTGATCGGCCATGAAACTGGCCGCGGCGGCGCCGAGGTTCGCAGGGATCCCCATGGGCAGCGCAGCGAGGGTGTCCACCGGGGCGCCGAACGCCACGACGCTGGCGATGTTTTTCGAACGCCGGTAGGCCGCAGCCTGGTAGCAGAACATCCCGCCCTGCGAATACCCGACCAGGTGCACATCTTGGCCGGTGGCCTTCTTCACGGTGTCGACGGCCTGACTGAGCGCGACGATGTGGTCGGCCAGGTTGCGGCGCATGCCGCCCTCGACCTTGTCCGGTGAGCCGAAGTCGATGACCCACGGGTCCAGGCCGTCGGCGTGCAGGATCCCCACCGCACCTTCCTCGCGGGTGACGTCCCACATGTCCGCTGACATCATCATCGGGTGGACCATCAACACGGGTGGACCCACAGGTGGCTGTCCGGGCCGGCTGTCGGGCGGGAAATACCGTCGAAGCTTGTACATCGGCACGCTCTCGACGATCTGGGCCGGCGACGGGACGCTGCCGGTTTCCAGGCCCCCCAGGCGCAAGACCTCCAGCCCGTTCTGCGCCGTAGCGATCAGACGTTCGACCGGTCGTGTGACCACCGCAAAATTGAGATCCACCGCCGCTCCCTGACTCTTGACAGCTTGGTCATCATGGCACATCGGGGTATGCGGGGGTTCTGGCCAGGCGATTTACCCGCGCAGGCCTGAGAAGGGCGGTCGTACGTCGTCGGGTGGGGCCGGGCCGGTCTGTGGGGGGTGTGAGCGGCTAACCGGGTTTGGCGGTTGTGCCGGCGTTCGCAGGCGACGCGGTGGGCGCGGTGTTGGGCGCGGGTGCGGATGCGTCGCGGCATCATGGCGGTGCGCTCACCGCAGCGCTCGGCGCCGGTGGGCTCGGGTGGGGGATGTCGCCGGTGGGCGCGCACAGGCTGGGGAACAGCAGCGCGCTGCCCGGGGTGGTGACGTAGGTGTGCCCGTCGGGCAGGCGCCAGATCACCGTGCCCGCCGCCGATGTGGGCTCAGGGTGACCAAACTGCCGGCGGTTCGGGGTCGGGGGCCGTCCTTCGCGTCCACCATGAGCAATCCTCCATATGAGCTGCTTCTGGCGGCCTATGCTTAGGCCGACCACGAAACGGTTTCGATGCTGGGTTGCCTGCTGCAGGTCAATTTTGCTGGGAGGAGGCTGGAGTGCCGCGGTCTGTTTCCCTTGCGGGCAAGGTCATTGCCATCACGGGCGCGGCCCGAGGAATTGGATTGGCTACTGCGACCGTTCTGCAAGGCTTGGGTGCCAAGGTCGCCATCGGGGACCTCGACGAATCCGCAGTCAAGGAAGCGGGCAGCCGGTTGGGGCTGGATCTCTACTGCGGATTGGACGTGACGGATCGACAATCCTTCACCGACTTTCTCGACACCGTGGAAGAGCGGCTCGGGCCTATCGACGTATTGGTGAACAACGCCGGCATCGTCTCGGTCGGTAGGGCCGTTGATGAGCCCGACACAGTGACCAAACAGGTGCTTGCCGTCAATGCATACGGCGTGATCCTCGGAACCAAATTGGCCGCGAAGCGGATGATTGTTCGCGGCCGTGGACACATCATCAACATCGCCTCGAGCGGCGGGGTCATACCGGTCCCGGGAATTGCCAGTTACTGCGCCACAAAACACGCCGTGCTGGGATTCACTGACGCGATCCGCTTGGAGAATCGCTCTCGCGGAGTCCACTTCTCTGCGGTGCTTCCCGCACTGACCAATACGGAGATGATTGCGGGCGCCGGCCACGCGAAGGGCTTCAAGAACATCGAACCAGAGGACGTCGCCAACGCAGTGGCCCGCCTGATCGTCTCGCCAAAACCACGTGTCGTGGTCCCGAAGTCGTTCGGAATTCTTGCCCTGAGCGGACGAAGATTTATGCCCCGACCTGTATACGAATTGCTGGAGCGCGCGTTGGGCGCAGAGCGCGTGTTTATGGCCGATGTCGACTTCGAGCAACGCAAGGAGTACGCAAAGCGGACAGGAACATCCTGACCGGAAGATAGTTCGACGGCTTCTCTGCCGCCGAGTCCGGGAAACTCTGCCCTAGAACAGGTCTCGGTGCTCAGCGTGGTCGTGGGTGGTGAAGGCGAGTGCGTCGATCAACCAGCCCAGAGCGGCGGGGTGGTAGCCCTGCTCGGTGAGGAACCCGCCCACGAGGTCGCAGCTCAGGCCGCCATTGGGGGTGTCTCCGAGACGAATTACCGTGCCGTCGGGCAACTGTTCGTCGCGCCAGCCCCAGAATGTCTTCAAGGAATGCGGTCACCGATTGGCTAAAGAACACTTAGGCCGACCCAGCCGGAAAGTGCCCGTCACCGCCACCTCTTCGCGGGCAACTACGAATGAGTCAACGAATCACACTTTGCGGGCCTCTTGACATGATTCAACAGGGGACCCTGACCGTATTAAACCGGCAGACCTCGTTCGGCACGTTCGGCGGCGGTGACGCCGCCAGCTGCAACATCCTCGCCCACAACTGCTGCACGTCCGGCGCAGCCAACTGCGACAAGTCCACGGGCGACGGCAGCGGCGGCAAGTCCGGCCCCCCCGGCAGCACCACCGTCCCCGGCGGCAACACCGTCCCCGGCGGCATCGGCGGCACCGGCATCCCCCCCGGCAGCAACACCGTCCCCGGCGGCAACCCCACCCCCGGCGGCAGCGGCAGCCCCGGCGACGGCGGCGCCGCCGGCACGTCAGTGGTCTGGTCTACTAGCCGCACCGACCCCGATGCGACCGTGGTTTCGCCGGTACCGAGCGGTGCGGTGGCGTCGAAGAGCGCGAGCATCGCCATGGCCGCGGCCCCGGCGAAAATCACTTGCTTCACACGGCGACGTTGACACCGACCGCCGGCTGAATTGATTTCATGCCACTGAGGGTCGATGGGTGTTGTCATCCCTATACATTGCGTGTCGTTGTTAGCCGAAGGCTGGGCGCCAATTAACGATCTGCTGTGAGGTGACGAATCGGCGTCCCGGTGTTTACCAGCCATTTTGTTGATGACTATGACCGAAACGACGGAGCAATCTCAGGTTCGACGGATGCTGGGCACCGGGTCGCGTCCCGCGGGTTGGTGTAAGTCGAGCTGGTGGTTCTCGTGAGGCTCTGTGGTTTTCCACTGTGCCGTGATGGTCGGCTCGCAATGGAATTGTCGGTGGGTTAGTTGTCGCCGGGTGGTCTATCGCGTTGGCGGCGTTTGAGTTTGCGTGCGACAGCGTGGCGGAGTGTCTCGTCTGGTGACTTGCGCCATGTTTTGGGCTTTCCCCCGTGGAGGCGATCTTCGGTCGTGTCTTCGGTGTCGGGTTGGCGCATGCCGGTGGAGTGCAGCAGGGTCTGCCGATCGTGGTGCCGGTTGGCCTTGTTGACGTGGCGCTTAAGCCGCGGGATCGTCTTTCGTGATCCTTTGTCGCTCTCGCCATAGGCATTGCGTCGGTCGTTGTCGTAGCTGAGTCGCTTCTTTTCTTGAGGCGAGCGCCGCGCCGCGTTTGGCTTAGCGCGGAAGGGGCCGGGATCGAGGCGGTCTGCATCCCGACCCGTGCTCGGCGGCGACTGGTCAACCATGTGGCTAAGTATGAACGGCCGTCGACGGTAAGCAGCTGGGACCCGGGGCCAAGCCGGCTACCGCGACGCCGCCCGACAGCAGCGCCCCGGCGATGATCCGCGTCAGGTTGTGAGGGGTGTTCATGGCGTGTTTCCTGCCTTGCTGCCGGAAGTGAATCCCGCTGGACAGGCGGAGGTGAACGGAAGTTGTCGCTTGCCGGCGTCCCCCGGCCGGTTCGGCAGGTTTGGGTCGACACGCTAGCCTCGGCCCGGTGGCGCACCTGCTGGGGGCCGAGGCCGTACACCTTCAATATCCGACTCAGGTGGTCTTCGAGTCGGTCACGCTCGGGGTCAACGACGGCGCGCGCATCGGCATCGTGGGGCGAAACGGCGATGGCAAGTCCAGCCTGCTGGGCCTGCTGACCGGTCAACTGCAACCGGACTCCGGGCGGGTGACCCGGCGCAGCGGGTTGCGGGTGGGCGCACTGAGCCAGTCGGACGTCCTGGACCCGGTACGCACCGTGGGCTGGACGCTGGTCGGTGACCAACTCGAACACCAATGGGCGGGTAACGCACGCGTCCGCGACGTGGTCGGCGGGCTGGTGTCCGACATCGCCTGGGAGGCAACGATCTCCACGCTCAGCGGCGGCCAGCGCCGGCGGGTGCAGCTGGCCAGGCTCCTGGTGGACGAATGGGACGTCATCGCCCTCGACGAGCCCACCAACCATCTGGACATCGAGGGGATCACCTGGCTGGCCGGCCACCTGAAGCAACGCTGGGCGCGCAACACCGGCGGGCTTCTGCTGGTGACGCACGACCGCTGGTTCCTCGACGAGGTCACCACCACCACCTGGGAGGTGCACGACGGGCTCGTAGAGCCGTTCGAGGGCGGGTACGCGGCGTATGTACTGCAGCGCGTCGAGCGCGACCGGATGGCCGCCGCCACCGAGGCCAAGCGGCAGAACCTGATGCGCAAGGAGTTGGCCTGGCTCCGCCGCGGGGCACCCGCACGGACCTCGAAGCCCAAATTCCGGATCGAGGCCGCCAACCAACTGATCGCCGACGTGCCGCCGCTGCGCAACACCGTCGAGCTGGCCAAGCTGGCCACCGCGCGGCTCGGAAAAGACGTCATCGACCTGCTCGACGTGTCGGTCTCGTTCGCGTCTTTTGGAGGCCACCAGGTGCTGCGCGATGTCGAATGGCGGATCGCCCCGGGTGAGCGCACCGGCATCGTCGGGGCCAACGGCGCCGGCAAGTCGACCCTGCTGGGCGTGATCGCCGGCACCATCGCGCCGGACTCCGGGCGCGTCAAGCGCGGCAAGACGGTTCGGCTGGCCGTGCTCGAACAGCAGGGCGAAAGCCTGGCGGCGGGGGCCGACGACCGGATCGCGGACGTGCTGGGCGGGCTGCGCGGCGGCTACCAGGTCGACGACCGCGAGGTGACCCCGACCCAGCTGCTGGAGCGACTCGGGTTCGCCCGCGGGCAGCTGTCGGCTCGCGTGAGCGATCTCTCCGGGGGCCAACGACGGCGCCTGCAGCTGATGCTCACCCTGCTGGCCGAGCCCAACGTGTTGCTGCTCGACGAGCCGACCAACGACGTCGACACCGACATGCTGACCGCGATGGAGGATCTGCTCGACTCCTGGGCGGGCACGTTGATCGTCGTCTCCCACGACCGATACCTGCTCGAGCGGGTCACCGATCAGCAGTACGCGGTCCTCGACGGCCGGTTGCGGCATCTGCCCGGCGGCATCGACGAATACCTGCGGCTGGCCGCCCACCGGGCAAGCACGGCAGCCACGGAACCCCCCGCGCCGTCGGCGCCGCCCGTCGAGCAAGTTATGTCGGGAGCCCAGCGTCGGGCCGCCGAAAAGGAGCTGGCCGCCCTGGACCGCCAGCTCGCCCGGTTGGCCGAGCGGATCAAGGCCAAACACATCGACATCGCCGAGCATGACCAGTCCGACCACGTCGGTGTCACGCGGCTCAGCCAAGAGCTGCGCGCGCTCGAAGAAGAGGTCGCCGCGACGGAGAGCCGCTGGCTGGAGCTGTCGGAGACGCTCGAATAATCGGAACCGTGGATTCCATGAAAAGTCCGCCGTATCAGCCGGTGGCTTACCGTCCCGGCGAAGTCCTGCTCGCGCTGTATCGGCGATGGGGTGCGGTCATCAATTCCGGAGTCGGGCGGCATGGCTTCACCTACCTGCTGGGGCCCGAGGCGAACAAGTTCGTCTTCGCCAACGCCGACGCGTTCAGCTGGCGGGAGACGTTTCAGAACCTGGCCCTGGTCGACGGGCCCACCGCGCTGATCGTCAGCGACGGAGATGACCACCGGCGCCGGCGCAGTGTCGTGGCGCCCGGGCTGCGCCACCGACAGGTTCAGGACTACGTGCAGAACATGGTCTGCGCTGTCGACACCGTTATCGACGGCTGGCGGCCCGGGCAGCGGCTGGACATTTACCGACAGTGCCGCTCCGCGGTCCGGCGCAGCACAGTCGAGAGTTTGTTTGGTCCGCGTCTGGCGGTGCACTCGGACTTTCTTGGTGAGCAACTGCAGCCGTTGCTGGACCTGGCTCAGCAGCTGCCGCAGGTGGTGCAGCTGCAACGGTGGGTCAACGCGCCGGGTTGGCGACGGGCGATGGCCGCCCGGAGACACATCGACGACCTCGTCGACGCCCGGATCGCCGAGACCCGCGCCGACCCCAGACCCGACGACCATATGTTGAGAATGCTGATCAATGACCGCGGCGACGAAGGTTATACGTTGAGTGACAACGAGATTCGCGATCAGATCATCTCGCTCATCGCCGCCGGCTACGAGACCACCAGCGGCGCGCTGGCGTGGGCGATCTTCACGCTGCTGTCCCTGCCGGGCGCCTGGGACACCGCGGCCGAGGAAGTGCGTCGCGTGTTCGGCGGAAGTCCGCCAACCGCGGCGGACCTGGACGCGCTGGCCTATCTCAACGGCGTCGTCCACGAGACGCTCCGGCTGTACCCGCCCGGCGTGATCTCCGCCCGCAGGGTGATGCGTGATCTGTGGTTCGACGGGCACCGCATCCGGGCCGGCCGGCTGCTGATCTTCAGCCCGTACGTCACCCACCGGCTGCCCGAGCTATGGCCCGAGCCGACCGAATTTCGGCCGCTGCGGTGGGACCCCGGCGCAGCGGATTACCGCAGGCCCGCACCGCATGAGTTCATTCCGTTCAGCGGGGGCTTGCATCGGTGTATCGGATCGGTCATGGCCACCACCGAGCTGACCGTCATGCTCGCCCGGCTGGTCGCCAGGACCCGGTTGCGGTTGCCGGCTCAGCGGATCCGCGCTGGCAACGTCGCCGCGCTACGCCCCAAGCCCGGACTGACCGTCGAGATCATCGACTCAGTGCCAGCGCAGCAGCACCAATTCGGAACAGAACCCGGGACCCATCGCGAGCATTAGCCCGGGGCTGCCACTGGGCGGCGGTTTGTCGATGGTGTCCCGCAGGATGTGCAACACCGAGGCCGACGAGAGATTGCCGATCTCGCCCAGCGAACGCCAGGTCAGCTCAAGCGCATCGGGGGGCAGGTCAAGGCTGTTGGCGATCGCGTTGATGACCTTGGGACCACCGGGATGGCACACCCACGCGCCGATGTCGTCCTTCGTCAGACCGTGCGCGGCCAGGAAGCCGTTGACGTCGTCGGCCAGGTACCGCTCGACAAGGTTCGTGAGCTCCGGAGACAGCACGGGCTGCGGCCCGGCGGAGCCGACCTGCCAGCCCATGATGTGCAGCGAGTCGGGGTAGAGGCGGCTGCGCGAGTCGACGATGTCGGGGCCGCTGGGACGTAGTTGTTGGGCGCGCCTTTCCCCGACGGCCACCACCGCGGCCGCGCCGTCCCCGAACATCGCGCTGCCGACCAGTCCCGATACCGTTGGTTTGACAGCCGGGTAGGTGAGTGAACACAGCTCGACCGAAATCAGGACCGCGACGTCGTCGGGGCCGCCCTCCAGGTAGTCGCGCAGCCGGGCGACCCCCGCAGCGCCGCCCGCGCAACCGAGGCCGAACAATGGAAGCCGACGTACATCCGGGCGCATGCCAAGCCGTCCGGCGATCCGCGCATCCAGCGACGGCACCGCGACCCCGGTGACCGTCGTTGTGGCGATCATGTCAACGTCTTGAGGTTGCAGCCCCGCCTCGTCGAGTGCGCCCAGCAACGCTTCGCAGCCGAGCTCCACGGCGCTGTCGATGAAAATCTGGTTAGCCTCACCGAAGTCGGTCAGCGACGAGTAGCGGTCCAGCGGCAAGACGAAGTGGCGACTGTCGACCTTGGCGGCGGCATGC
Source organism: uncultured Actinomycetota bacterium (assembly GCA_963785625.1). GTDB lineage: Bacteria > Actinomycetota > Actinomycetes > Mycobacteriales > Mycobacteriaceae > Mycobacterium. The sequence goes on from CAWAWC010000011.1 coordinate 51,801, forward strand.
AGACGCCGAATGACCTCTTCGTGCTGCTTGAGCACCGGGAACTCGACAAGCTGGTCGGTGATCTCGCTCTGGTTGTACCGATGCGGCGGCAACGCACCGAACACACCCGCGATGACGCTCATGCCCTACTCTTTTGCATGCTCACTTGCTCGTATAGGCCTTCCCTCGGTGCCCGCATTTTAGGCGGTCTGCTGTTGACGCGCAAAGTCGTGCTTATTCAACACGTGTATTACTAACCTCCCGTTCGCACGCGTAATCAGTTTCCGCCCGAAAGGATTTCGTCATTCAACGCCCTCCTCGTCGCGTGGGTTAAGCGCCATGGCGATCAGGTCGTCCGGGCTTAACGAGTCGATGACGTCGTCACCGACGGGTGCGTCGGGAGTGGACCCCTCGGACTCGCCGGCAAGGATCAGAAGTTTGTCCAGCAATCCGGTTCGCCGAAGTTCGCGCAGGGGAATTTTCCTCAGCACCGCCCTGACATGTTCCTCATCCGATTCTTCTTGATCCTCGCCAAGCAGTTGCTGGCGGAGATGCTCGGCCAATGCTGCGGGAGTGGGGTAGTCAAAGGTCAACGTGCGCGACAACGCCAACCCGGCATTCATTTTCAGACGGTTCCGGAGTTCGACCCCGGTCAGTGAGTCAAAACCGAGGTCCTGGAAGGCACGCCCGGCATCGATGTCCTGGCCGCCCGAGTGTCCCAGCACGACCGCGGCCTGCGATTGCACCAACTCCACCAGCCGGCGATGCTGCTCCTCGGCGGACAGCCCATGCAGCTGCTCGGCTAGGTCGACCGACTCACTTACCTTCGCGGTCTGCACATCTCCCCCGCCGCCTAGCCAAAACCTATGTCGTACAAAGCTGTACGTTGGCAGCTCCACCCGGCGCGCCCCCAGGCCGGCGAATACGGCCGTCCAGTCCACGCCCACACCGCAAGTGAACAACCGCCCGGCCGCGTGCAGCACCGACTCGATTTCGGGACGGTCCTTGGGCATCGCCACCACCGACACGGGCCGCTCGGTGGTCAGTGATTGGTCCACCGCCGCGCTCAAACCCCCACCCGGGCCGACCTCCACGAACACCTCGGCGCCCAGCGATTCGGCCAAGCGCACACCGTCGAGGAAACGCACTGGTCGGCGCAGATGCTCAACCCAATACGCCACCGACCCGTAACCGGGCCCGGCGAGCTGGCCAGACACATTGGACACCAACGCTATCCGCGGCTCACCGGGCGACACCTCGGCCAGCGCCGCGGCAAAGTCGTCCATCATCGGCTCCACCGACGGCGAATGAAACGCGTGCGAAACGGCCAACCGATGCACTCGCCGACCCGTCCCCAGCAACCGATCCGCGAACGCACCAACCGCAGCGTCCCCGCCGGACAGCACCACCGAATCGGGCCCGTTGATCGCCGCCACACTGATGCCCTCGCCCAGCAACGGGGCCACCGCGGCTTCACTGGCCGACACCGCCACCATCGCCCCACCCACCGGCAACCCAGCCGTCAATCGGCCCCACGCCGCCACCACCCGTGCGGCATCCTGCAGCGACAACACCCCCGCCACGTGTGCCGCGGCGATCTCCCCCACCGAATGCCCCAGCACCACATCAGGCAGCACGCCCCAGGATCGCCACAACGCCGCCAATGCCACCTCAACGGCGAACAGCGCCGGTAGGGCAAACTCGTTCTGGTCCAGCACCTCTGCGTCGGCACCCCAGATCACCTGCTTGAGCGGCACCGGTAATTGGTCACCCAGCGCCTCGGCAGCCTCATCGAAAGCCCGCGCGAACACCCCGAACCGGCCACACAGCTGCTGGCCCATGCCCAGCCACTGCGAACCCTGCCCGGGAAACACAAACGCCGTCTTACCCGCCCGTGCGGCCCGGCCCACCACAGCCGCGCCCGGCTCACCGTCGGCCAACGCCGTCAACCCAGCCGACAGTGCACGCCGATCACTGCCCACCAGCACCGCCCGATGCTCGAACACCGACCGCGTCGTCACCAACGACCACCCGACATCGACGGGACGCACGTCGGCGTCGGCATTCACATGCGCCAACAACCGCCGCGCCTGACCGGCCAACGCGTCAGCCGACCGGGCGGACAACACCCAGGGCATCACCAGTTCGGGGTTGTCATCCTGTGCCGCCGAGCTTTCCGGTTCCGCGGGCGCCTGCTCGACAATCACGTGGGCATTCGTTCCGCCCATGCCGAACGACGACACGCCCGCCCGGCGTGGGCGATCGTGCACCGGCCACGACGCCAGCGGAGTGTCGACCTGCAATCCAAGGCTTTTCAGGTCGATGTCCGGCCGGGCGCCGGCGTAGTTGACGCTTGGCGGAATCTGAGAATTCTCAATCGCCAGGATGGCCTTGAGCAGCCCCGCTATTCCGGCGGCGCCTTCCGCGTGACCGATATTCGTCTTGACCGATCCCACGAGCACCGGACGATCTCGGCGTTCGGCGAAAATTTCACCCAACGCCCTCGCCTCGACCGAGTCGCCGACTTTTGTTCCGGTGCCATGAGCCTCGATGTAGTCGATGTCGCTGCTAGCCAGGGCAGCGCTGGCAAGCGCGCGCCGGATCACGTCGGCTTGGCCGGGAACCGAGGGCACCGTCTGGCCGGCGGTGCGGTGTCCGGCATTGCCGACGGCGCTACCCACGATGACCGCGTGAATTCGGTCGTTGTCCTCGAGGGCGGCGCGCAATGGCTTCAGCAGCACCAGCCCGCCGCCTTCGCCCCGCACGTAACCATCCGCACGCCCATCGAACGCATACGTGTGGCCCGAACCCGACAGCGCGCCGAATTCTCGTTCCATCATTTCCGTTTCGGCAGCCAAGTTGAGGTGGACCCCACCGGCAATCGCCAGCGCCGACTCACCACGGCGCAGGCTTTCGCAGGCGAGGTGAACCGCGACCAGGGAAGATGACTGACCCGAATCGATGGTCATGCTGGGTCCATGCAGCCCGAAGGTGTACGAGACCCTGTTGGCGATCATCCCCCGGCTGATGCCGGCGAACGAGTGATGATCGAGGTTCATGGCGGCATCGCCCAGCGTCAGTAGGGCGTAATCATCCGTCATCGCGCCGAGGTACACCGAAACCTGCTGCCCTCGCACCGTTTCCGGGATGACGAACGCGTCTTCCAATAGTTCCCAGCTCAGTTCGAGCGCAAGTCGCTGCCGGGGGTCCATCGCGCACGCCTCACGTGGCGATAGGTTGAAGAAGTCCGCGTCGAACTCGGAGGCGTTACCGGGTTGCTGGGCGACTTCGCGCCCATCCCGAATGAGACGCCAGAAGTCGCGGGGGTTGGACGCGGCGGGGTACCTGCAGGCCAACCCGATGATCGCTATGTCTTTCGGCTGCACGGCATCCTCTCAATTCCTCAAGAGGGCGTTAAGGACCCAGCTCTTCGTCAAGGATGGCGAAAAGCTGCTTGTCGGTGGCCGTGTCGATGTCGTCGTCGAAGGTGTCGTCAAAATATTCGGGCTCGGTGTTTTCAGACGGGCGGGTCAGGGTGGTGAGCAGCGTTTGGATACGGGCACTCAGCTGCGCTTTGTCACCGGGGTTCCAGTGGTGTTGGTCGATCAGCGTTTGGAGTTCACGGGCGATGTCGTTGAAGCGGGCGATCGGGCCGTCTTGATCGGCACCGGTGGTTCCGGTTGCGGCGGCGAGCTGGGTTTCGAGATGTTCGGCGAGGGCCGCGGGCGTGGGGTAGTCGAAGATCAGCGTGGGCGAAAGGGTCAGCCCGGTTGCGATTTTGAGCCGGTTGCGTAGTTCGACGGCGGTCAGCGAGTCAAACCCGAGGTCCTGGAAAGCCTGATCGGGGGCGACATCTGCGCTGCTGCGGCCCAGCACCGTAGCGGCGTTGCCACAGACCAGATCCTGCAGCTCACTGCATCGCTGCTCGGGAGTAAGCCCCGCCAGCCGCGCCCGCAGGCCCGTCAACGACACCGTGTCGATGTGATCTAAGACCCGCCGGGTTTGGCGAGTGACCAACTGGCTCAATAGCGGAGGCAATGCGGCGGCGTTGTGGCTCAGTGCGTGAGTATCGAGGCAAGTGGCCACCACCATTGGCCGCTCGCCCAGCAGCAAGGCATCGAACAGCTCCAACGCTTGAGGGGTGGTCAATTCGGCCAGCCCGACCCGGCTCATCCTGGCTTTGTCGCGATCACCAAGGTGTTGCGTCATCGCCGACGCTTGTTCCCACATACCCCAGGCGATCGACAACCCGGGCAGTCCACGAGCCCGCCGGTATGCCGCCAGCGCGTCCAGGAAACTGTTGGCCGCCGCATAGTTACCTTGACCCGGAGCGCCCGCGATGCCCGCCATCGATGAGAACACCACGAAGGCCGACAAATTCAGATCCTGCGTCAGCTCGTGCAAATGCCAGGCCCCGTCGACCTTCGCCCGCAGTACCGTGTCGATACGCTCCGCCGTCAACGACGTGATCACCGCATCATCAAGCACTCCCGCGGCATGAACCACCGCCCGCAGCGGATGGCGCGCGGGCACCTGCGTCAAAAGTCGTGCCACCGCATCGGGGTCGCCGATGTCGCAGCCCACCACCGACACCGAGGCCCCCGCGTCGCGCAATTCAGCGACCAGCCCCGGGACCCCCTCGGCCTCCGCACCGCCGCGACTGACCAACATCACATGGGGCACCCGATACCGGTCGACCAGGTGGCGAGCCACCGCCGAACCGGCCATACCCGTCCCGCCGGTGATCAGCACCGTGCCGCCGGCCAGCCCGGCGGGCCCGTCCGGCAGGGTGAGCACGACTTTGCCGATGTGGCGGGCCTGGCTCACGAAACGGTACGCCTCCGCGGCACGGCGCACATCGAAATCCTTGGTCGGCAACGGTGCCAGCACCCCGGCGGCGAACAACTCCATCAGTTCGCCGAACATCTCCGCGATTCGGTCCGGGCCGGCCTCCATCAGATCGAAGGCCCGATAGCGCACCCCCGGATAAGTTCGGGCGACCGCCTGCGGGTCGCGAAGGTCGGTCTTACCCATTTCGATGAAGCGCCCATCGGGGGCCAACAGCCGCAACGACGCATCGGTGAACGCACCGGCCAGCGAGTTGAGCACGACGTCCATCCCACCGCCCGCAGTGGTGGACAAGAACTTCTGCTCGAACTCCAACGTCCGCGAATCCCCGATGTGGTCATCGTCGAGTCCCATGGCGCGCAACGTGTCCCACTTGCCGCGACTGGCCGTCGCGAAAACCTCGGCGCCCCAATGCCGGGCCAGCTGCACGGCGGCCATACCCACCCCGCCGGCCGCGGCGTGCACCAGCACCCGTTGCCCGGCACCTAGCCCCGCCAGCACCGACAACCCGTACCACGCGGTCAAAAACACCACCGGCACGCCGGCGGCCTGCACCAGCGACCAGCCCGGCGGCACCCGCACCACCAATCGCTGGTCCACAACCGCTTCGGAACCCGCCAGCCCCAATATCCCCAGCACCGCGTCGCCGACCGCCAACCCGGTCACACCCGGACCGATCTCGGTGATTATGCCGGCGCCCTCGGCGCCCAAATCCGCAGCGCCCGGGTACATGCCCAACGCGACCAACACGTCGCGGAAATTAACCCCAATCGCGGCCACCCCCACCCGTACCTGACCGGCCGCCAGTTCCTCCCGTGGGCACGACTGCACCACCAAATCCTCTAACGTGCCGGCGCCGCCGGCGGCCAACCGCCATACCGAGGGAGCCTCGGGCAACCGCAACGCCGGCTGCGGACCGACCGGTTTCAGCCGAGCGTGGTAGACCACGCCGCCGCGGACCACCAATTGCGGTTCACCACAGCCGATTACCGTCCCGATATCGAGTGATCCGTCGGAGTCGACCAATACCACCCGGCCCGGGTGTTCGGCCTGCGCCGACCGCACCAATCCCCAGACGGCCGCACCGGCCAAATCCGATACGTCCTCACCGGCCAACCCGACCGCCCCGCGAGTCAGCACTGCCAATTTCCCGGCCCGGTCACCGGCCAACCATGACTGGAGCACACCGAGCACTTCGTGGGTGGCCGCATGGGCCGACGCGGCCGCCCCAGCGGCGTCCGCAGCCAACTCAAAAACCTCAACGTCAGCCGCAAAATCGTTGCTGCTCAATACCATTGGCGACCAGACCACTTCCAACAGCTCGCCGCCGCCGGACCGGGCCACGGCCGCCGACAACTGCTGGGCCGACACCGGCCGCGTCAGTAGCTCTCGCACCGACAGCACCGGTAATCCCGTCGGATCAGCCAGTTCCACCGATACCGCGCCCGTGCCCACTGGCGCCAATCTCACCCGCACCCGTGACGCCCCCGCCGCATGCAAGCACACCCCCTGCCAGGAAAAAGGCAAGACAATCTGGTCCTGCTTGTCGGCCACCGCCAGCGCGTGCAACGCCGCATCCAAGACAACCGGGTGGATCCCGAAGCCGCTGAGCGTCAAACCAGCGTCGTGCGGGGCTTCGACCTCGGCGAAGATGTCATCGCCCCGCCGCCATACGGCCCGCAACCCACGAAACGCCGGACCGTAGCCATAATCCCGCTCGGTCAATTCGTCATAAACACCGGTCACGTCGACCGGCACCGCGCCCACGGGCGGCCACACCGACAAATCCGCGATCGGTTCGACCGCCCGCGTATTCACTGCACCCTGCGCGTGCAGTATCCACTCCGAACCCGGTTGCAGTCCACGGGAATACACCGCGGCGGGCCGAGATCCCGTGTCGTCGGCAGCGTCGACGACGACCTGAACCTGCACCCCGCCGGCCGCCGGCATCAGTAGTGGAGCCGACAACGTCAACTCCTCAATCACCGAACAGCCGACCTCGTCACCGGCCCGCAACACCAGCTCTACGAACGCCGCGCCGGGAAGCAGCACCATCCCGGACACCGCGTGATCGGCCAACCATGGCTGCGTGGCCGTCGACAACCGGCCCGTCAACACCACCCCACCCGAATCGGGCCGATCGACCACGGCACCCAGTAACGCGTGCTCGGCCCCCGCCAACCCGACACCGCCGATGTCCTTCGAGCCGACCGACTCGGTCGGCAGCCAAAAGCGGCGCCGCTGAAAGGCATAGGTCGGCAGTTCCACTCGGCGCGCGCCCAGGCCGGCGAACATGGCCGGCCATTCCACATTCACACCGCTGGTGAACAACTGGCCGGCCGCGCGCAGCAGCGACTCGATTTCGGGACGGTCCTTGGGCATCGTCACCACCGGCACCGGTTGCTCGGTCGCCAAAGACTTTTGCACGGCAGCCGTCAACGCCGCACCCGGACCCACCTCCAGGAACACCCCGGCGCCGAGCGACTCGGCTAGTCGCACACCATCGACGAAGCGCACCGACCGGCGCACATGCTCAACCCAATACGCCACCGACCCATACCCAGATCCTGCTAGCTGCCCAGTCACGTTGGACACCAGATCGATACGCGGCTCATCGGGGGACACCTCGGCCAGCAGCGCCGAGAAGTCGTCGATCATAGGCTCCATCAGCGATGAGTGAAACGCGTGCGAAACCGCCAACCGGCGCACTCGTCGGCCCATCTCCGCCAACCGATCCGAGATGGCATCCACCGCAGCTTGCTCGCCGGACAGCACGACAGAATCGGGGCCATTGACTGCCGCGATGCTCACACCCGCACTCAGCAGCGGGGCCACCTCGGCCTCACTGGCGCTCACCGCCGTCATCACCCCACCGGTCGGCAACTGAGCCATCAGCCGACCCCGCGCCGTCACCATCCGTGACGCATCGCGCAGCGACAACACCCCCGCCACACACGCTGCCGCGATTTCGCCCACCGAGTGACCCATCACCACGTCAGGCACCACACCCCAGGATTGCCATAACGCCGCCAAGGCCACCTCAACGGCGAACAAAGCCGGTTGGGCAAATTCGGTATTTTCCAACATCTCCGGGTCCGCACCCCAGATCACCTGCTTGAGCGGCACCCGCAAATCGACGTCCACCGCGCCCATCGCCTCGTCAAACGCGTGGGCGAACGCCGGAAAGCGCCCATACAGCGCCAAGCCCATCCCCAACCACTGCGAGCCCTGGCCGGGGAACATAAACACGGTCTTACCCACTGACCGCGCGCGCCCGAGCACCCCGGTCGCATCCGGCTCCCCGGACGCCATGCCCGCCAACCCGGCCAACAGCACCTCACGGTCGCGGCCCACCAGCACTGCCCGATGCTCGAACACCGCCCGCGTGGTCACCAACGACCAACCCACGTCGGCCACCCGCAAACCGGCATCGGCTTCCACATGTGCCGACAATCGCCGCGCCTGGTCGGCCAAGGCGTCAGCAGACCGCGCCGACAACACCCAGGGCGCCGCGAACTCGGGGTCGGGCTCCGCGGGCGCAGCGGTTTCCGACTCCGCGGGCGCTTGCTCCACAATCACATGCGCATTGGTCCCGCTGATCCCGAAGGCCGATACCCCCGCTCGCCCCGGCCCCTGGTGGTCCGGCCACCGCTGTGACTCGACCAGCAGGGACACTGCCCCAGCCGACCAATCCACTTGTGCCGACGGCGCATCCACATGCAGCGTCTTGGGCATCAGCCCATGCCGCATCGCCTGCACCATCTTGATCACCCCGGCCACTCCGGCCGCGGCGGACGTGTGCCCGATGTTGGATTTGATCGAGCCGAGCCACAATGGCCTATCCGCCGGCCGATCCTGTCCGTAGGTCGCCAAAAGCGCCTGGACTTCAATCGGATCCCCGAGCACCGTCCCCGTTCCGTGGCCTTCGACGACATCCACCTCGGCGGTGGTCAGTCCGGCGTCGGCCAACGCCGCCCGGATCACCCGCTGCTGTGACGGACCGTTGGGTGCGGTCAAACCGTTGGAGGCGCCGTCTTGATTCACCGCCGAGCCGCGCAGCACCGCGAGCACCGGATGACCCAACCGTCGGGCGTCGGCCAGCCGCTCCAGCACCAAGACCCCGGCGCCTTCCGACCACGAAGTCCCGTCCGCAGCGGCCGCATACACCTTGCACCGCCCGTCGGGAGCCAGTGCCCGCTGCCGGCTGAACTCCACAAACGCCGAGGGAACGGCCATCACCGTCACGCCACCGGCCAGCGCCAAATCACACTCCCCGGAACGCAATGACTGCGCGGCGAAATGCATCGCGACCAATGACGACGAACACGCCGTATCCACCGACACCGCTGGCCCTTCCAACCCCAACGCGTAGGCCACCCGGCCCGATGCGACACTCGGCGTCGAGCCGGTAAGGCCGTAGCCCTCCAGCTCCCCCTTCACCTCGCCGCCGTAGCCGGCGTGGATGACCCCGGCGAACACTCCCGTTGCCGAGCCGCGCAACGTCAGCGGGTCAATCCCCGCCCGCTCCAAGGCTTCCCAGGAGATCTCCAACATCACCCGTTGCTGCGGGTCCATGGCCAGCGCCTCGCTGGGCCCGATTCCGAAGAATCCGGCGTCGAAGTCGGCGGCTCCCTGCAAGAAGCTGCCTTGTCGCGTGTACATCTTTCCCGGGGCATCCGGATCCGGGTCGTACAACCCCTCTACATCCCAGCCCCGATCCGCGGGAAAGTCCGACACCGTATCGCGGCCGTCGACCACCATCGCCCACAGGGCTTCGGGCGAATCGACCCCACCCGGGTAGCGACAGGCCATTCCCACCACCGCCACCGGCTCGGTCAGCTTGCTTTCCAGCTCCGAGAGGCGTCGTCGTGTCCGTCTCAGGTCTGCCGTCAGGCGTTTCAGGTAATCGACGTGCTTGTCAGTACTCGGCATCGTTACTCCTGTGGGGTATCAACGGCCGAGTTCTTCGTCGAGGATTGCGAAGAGTTCGTTTTCGGTGGCGGCCTGAAGGTCCTCGTCGAGATCTCCATGCTCTGGGTGACCGACAGCGTCTAAGGTGTTGAGTAGGCTTTGGATTCGCGCGCTCACAAGAGATTTGTCCTCGGGATTCCAGTCGGGTTGGTTGAGCAGAGCTTGCAGTTCACGGGTGATGTCGTTGAAGCGGGCCATCAGGTTGAGCTGATCGCCGCCGGCAGTTCCGGTTATGGCCGCCAGTTGCGAGTTCAGATGTCCGGCCAGGACGGCCGGGGTGGGATAATCAAAGATCAGCGTCGGCGAAAGCGTAAGTCCGGTAGCGGTTTTAATCCGGTTGCGCAGTTCAACGGCGGTCAGCGAGTCAAACCCCAGGTCTTGGAATGCGCGGTCGGGGTTGATGTCTGAGGTGGTTGGCAGCCCCAACACGGTAGCGGCGTTGCCGCAGACCAGGTCGATCAACTCGCGTTGTCGGGCCTGAGGGGTCAATCCGTGCAGGCGCGCGGTGAGACCGGTTGTCGACGCAGTGGTACGGGCGTCGTCGATGATGCGCCGAATTGGGCGAGCAGCCAACTCCCTCAGCAATGGCGGCAGCCCAGCGCTGTTGTCGGACAGCGCAACCCGATCCACGCGGGCCGCCACCAGCACTGGATGATCGACCAGCATGGCGGCATCGAACGCTTCCAGTGCCTGCTTGGTGGACAGCGGTGCGAGTCCGAGTCGGCCCATCCGGGCTTTGTCTCGCTCCCCTAGGTGGGCCGTCATCGCCGAGGCTTGTTCCCATAACCCCCAGGCCAGCGACAAACCCGGCAGACCGTGGAAGCGCCGATGTGCGACCAGCCCATCGAGAAAACCGTTCGCCGCGGTGTAATTGGCTTGACCCGGGGTGCCCACAATCCCGGCCATCGATGAAAACACCACGAACGCGGACAAATCCAGATGCTGTGTCAGCTCGTGCAGATTCCAGGCCCCATCGACTTTGGGCCGCAGCACCGCCTCCACCCGGTCCGGGGTCAGCGAAGAGATCAAACCGTCGTCGAGAATCCCCGCGGCATGAACCACTGCCCGCAGCGGATACCGCGCCGGGACCTGCGCGAGCATCGCCGCCACCGCGCCGCGGTCTGCGACGTCGCAGGCCGATACCATCACCTCGGCCCCGGCATCTTTCAATTGACTCACCAGCTGCGCGACCCCGTCGGCATCGGCACCGGTACGGCTGACCAAGACCACATGGGCGACCCCGTAGTGCTCGACGAGGTGGCGAGCCAGCGCCGAACCGGCCATGCCGGTGCCGCCGGTGATCACGACGCTGCCCCCGACCAGACCGCCGCCACTCCCACTGCGCGCGTCGTCGGGCCCGCCAGGGATGGTGAGAACGACTTTGCCGATATGGCGGGCCTGGCTGACGTACCGATATGCCGCTGAAGCGCATCGGACATCAAACGTCTTGAGGGGCAATGGCTGTAAGGCGCCTCCACCGATCAGTCTCATCACGTCGGCCAGCATTGCCGCAGAGCGCTCGGGACCGGCCTCCATCAGATCGAAAGCCCGATATCGCACACCGGGATACTGCTTGGCGATCACCTGTGGATCGCGGATATCGGTTTTGCCCATCTCGATGAAGCGCCCGCCACGAGTCAACAGCCGCAGCGACGCATCGGTAAACGCACCGGCCAGCGAGTTGAGCACCACATCTACCCCGGCCCCGCCAGTGGCCGACAAAAACTTGTCTTCGAATCCCAATGTCCGCGAGTCGCCGATGTGATCGTCGTCAAAGCCCATCGCCCGCAATGTGTCCCACTTGCCCCGGCTGGCGGTGGCAAAAACCTCGGCGCCCCAATACCGGGCCAACTGCACCGCCGCCATCCCGACCCCACCGGTGGCGGCATGCACCAAGACCCGCTGGCCGGCACGTAGCCCCGCCAACACCGACAACCCGTACCACGCCGTCAAAAACACCACCGGCACCCCGGCGGCCCGCGCCAACGACCATCTCTCCGGCACCGGTGCCAGCAACCGCTCGTCGACCACCGCTTCCGAGCCCACCACCCCCAACAACCCCATCACCGCATCGCCGACCACCAGGCCGGTCACGCCTGGGCCGACCTCGACCACCACCCCAGCACCCTCAGCGCCCAGCTCCCCACCACCGGGGTACATCCCGAGCGCCACCAACACGTCCCGGAAGTTCACCCCGACCGCAGCTACTGCCACCCGCACCTGTCCGGCCGCCAGTTCCCCGCGCGGACATGGGCCCACCACCAAGTCCTCCAACGTGCCTGCGCTGCCGGCGGCCAACCGCCATCCCCCACTCGGCAATCTGAGTACCGAGCTCGCTACTACCGGCCGCAACCGAGCCGCGTAAACCACGCCGCCGCGAACTACCAATTGCGGTTCGCCGCAGCCGATTACCGAGCCCAGATCCACGGACCCGTCAGAATCCACCAACACCACCCAGCCGGGATGCTCGGCTTGGGCCGAGCGCACCAATCCCCACACGGCCGCACCGGCTAAATCCGAAACGTCCTCACCAGCGAGCGCGACCGCCCCGCAGGTCAGCACCACCAACAACCCGGAACCGTCACCGCTTAACCATGACTGCAGCACCCCCAACGCCTGGGTGCTGGCGGCATGCACGGACGTCACCACACCGCGACCGGCAGTTTTCAGCTCCCACACCACGGGTTCCGCGCCGATATCGTTGCCGTTCAGCGGCACCGGAGACCACATCACCTCGAGCAAATCGTCGGCAGGGGCTGAGAGGGAAGTCGAGGGGGAAGACAATTGCCTGGCCGACACCGGGCGCATCGCCAACGAGCGCGCCGACAGCACCGGCAGCCCGGCACCGTCGGCCAGCTCCACCGATACCGCCCCGGCACCGGCCGGCGCAATGCGGGCCCGCGCCGACGATGCCCCCGCGGCGTGCAAAGACACGCCCCGCCAGGAAAACGGCAGCACGGGCTGGGACTGGTCGTTGGCTACGCCCATGGCGTGCAGTGCGGCGTCCAGCAGCACGGGGTGGATCCCGAACCCGCCACCCTGAAGTCCAGCCTCGTCCGGCACCGCGATTTCGGCGAAGAGTTCGGCTCCTCGCTGCCACATCGCCCGCAGACCGCGGAATGCCCGACCGTACTCATAGCCCTGCTCTGCCAGCCGCTCATAGGCACCGGCGACGTCCACCACGGACGCGCCCACCGGGGGCCATACCGACAAATCTGCGGCAGGCGCCACCAGCCCTGCGCTCAACGAGCCCTGCGCATGCAACGTCCACTCCGAATCAGGCTGAGTGCCCGATGAATACACCGACACTTCGCGGCGCCCCGATGCGTCTACCGCCGCACCGACCACCACCTGCACCTGCACTGCACCGGCCACCGGCAACACCAGCGGTGCAGACAACGTCAACTCCTCGATGACCCCGCAACCGACTTCATCACCGGCGCGGATAGCCAACTCCACAAATCCCGCCCCGGGGAACAGCACAGTCCCGGCTACCGCGTGATCGGCCAACCAGGGCTGCGCGGCAGTCGATAGCCGGCCCGTCAGCACCACTCCGCCCGAATCGGGCCGATCCACCACCGCACCCAGCAGCCCATGCTCGGCGCGCATCAGGCCCAAACTTCCGACGTCCCCGGGTCCTGCCGATTCAGTTGGCAACCAAAACCGTTGCCGGACGAACCCATACGTCGGCAACTGCACCGGCCGGCCGCCCGAGCCGGCGTAGACGCCCCGCCAGTCCACTCCGACGCCGGCGACATAGGCCTGCCCGACCGAGAGCCAAAACCGTTGCAGGCCACCATCGTCACGGCCCAACGATGGAATGACAACCGCATCCCCACCACGATCGGGGTCGCGATCGGCCTCGGCCGCCATGGTCGCTTCGATGTTGGTCATCAGAATCGGATGGGGGCTGGATTCGATAAATACGCGATACCCCGCGTTGCGGGCGCTACGTACCGCCTGTTCGAATTGCACTGTTTGGCGGATGCTTCGGTACCAGTAGTCGGCGTCCAGGCCCGCGGTGTCCATGACTTCACCGGTTACGGTGGAGAAGAAGGAGACCGAGCAGGAACGCGGCTCGATGCCGGTCAGCGCATCGGCGAGGGCTTCGCGGATCGCGTCGACCTGCACGGAGTGGGATGCGTAGTCGACATCAATCTTGCGGGCCCGAACGTTGCCGGCTTCACACCGTTGCATGAGCTCCGCCAGCGCATCCACCGCACCGGACACCACCACTGCGGAAACACCGTTGACAGCGGCGACATTCAGCCGATCGGCCCAGGGTGCCAGCAACTGCTGAGCTTGTGCCAAACCGCATGCCAGCGAGACCATGCCGCCCGCCCCCGACAATTGCAGCAGCAGCAGGCTGCGCAGCGCCACCACCCGGGCGGCATCTTCCAGCGACAGTGCTCCCGCCACGTACGCCGCCGCGATCTCCCCCTGCGAATGACCGATCACCGCGCTGGGGACCACGCCCACCGAGCGCCACAACTCGGCCAGTGACACCATGACCGCCCACAGCGCCGGCTGCACCACGTCCACTCGGTCCAGTCCCGGCGCGCCTGGCACACCGCGGATGACATCGAGCAACGACCATTCCACGTGCTCGGCGAGCGCCTTGTCGCATCGATCCATGTGCTCGGCGAATACCGTTGTGGGGGTACCGCCCGCTTGCGGGGGAGAGTCGAGCAACTCAGCGCCCATACCCACCCATTGCGAACCTTGGCCGGGAAACACGAACACGGTCTTGCCCACCGACTGGGCCCGGCCCACCGCCGCACCCATGCCGGGCTCACCGGCGGCCAGATCCGCCAAACCATGCATGAGTTGTGCGCGATCGCGACCCACCAGCACCGCCCGGTACTCGAACCGCGACCGCGTCGAGACCAATGACCAACCCACGTCCACAACACGCAAATCCGGATCGGCACTGACGCGCGCGAGCAGCCGCGCCGCCTGGTGCGTCAACGCGTCAGGCGATCGGGCCGACAGCACCCACGGCACCACCACGTCGTCACCTGTGGCCGTCGGGCTTTCCACTTCCTCTGCGGGCTGCGCTGGAAGTTCCAAGATCACATGGGCATTTGTGCCACTGATCCCGAACGCCGACACCGCCGCGCGGCGCGGCCGCTCCTGCACCGGCCATGGCCGCGCCTCCGTCAGCAGCGACACCGCCCCGGCCGCCCAATCCACCTGGGGTGTCGGCACATCCACGTGCAGTGTCTTGGGCATCACCCCGTGCCGCATCGCTTGCACCATCTTGATCGCCCCGCCGGCGCCTGCCGCGGCCGACGTATGACCCATGTTCGACTTGATCGAACCCAGCCACAGTGGCCGGTCGGCTGGCCGGTCTTGTCCGTACGTCGCTAAAAGCGCTTGGGCCTCAATGGGATCCCCCAACGTGGTGCCCGTCCCGTGTCCCTCCACCAGGTCCACGTCGGCCGCACTCAACCGCGCACTGGCCAGCGCGGCCCTGATCACCCGTTGCTGTGAAGGCCCGTTGGGTGTCGCCAGCCCGTTGGAGGCGCCGTCCTGATTCACCGCGGACCCCTGCACCACGGCTAACACCGGGTGCCCCAACCGCCGCGCATCGGCCAGCCGCTCCAACACCAGCACACCGACGCCCTCGGAGAACGCGGTTCCGTCGGCGGCGCCCGCGTAGGCCTTGCACCGACCGTCGGCGGACAGCGCTCGCTGACGACTGAACTCGACAAACATTGCCGGCGTCGCCATGATCGTCACCCCACCGGCCAGCGCCAGGTCACATTCGCCGGAGCGCAACGACTGCGCCGCCAGATGGATCGCGACAAGCGACGACGAACACGCCGTATCCACCGACACCGCTGGTCCTTCCAACCCCAACGCGTACGCCACCCGGCCCGACGCCACACTCAACGTCGAGCCACGCATCCCGTACCGCTCCAGGTCGCCCGGTACCCGGCCCTGGCCGCCGTACGAACCGTGAAAGATGCCGGCGAACACGCCGGTCGGCGACCCGCGCAACGCCAGCGGGTCAATCCCGGCCCGCTCCAACGCCTCCCACGACACCTCCAACAGCAGGCGCTGCTGGGGGTCCATCGCCAGCGCCTCGCTCGGCGCGATGCCAAAGAACGCGGCATCGAAATCGGCCGCATCGGTCAAGAAACCGCCGCCCCGGGCATACGACTTGCCCACCGCGTCGGGATCCGGATCGAACAGCCCGGCGAGATCCCAGCCGCGATCGGCCGGGAAGTCCGAGATCACGTCGCGGCCCTCAACCACCATCTGCCACAACGCCTCGGGGGAATCCACCCCACCCGGATAGCGGCAACCCATCCCCACCACCGCAACGGGTTCAGTTGCCACGGCAAGGTAGTGGCGGTTCTCCCGCTTCAGCCGCTCGTTCTCCTTCAGAGATTCCCGCAGGGCCTTGATGAGCTCTTCCTGGATGCTATTCATGCGGGCCGGCCTCTCGTGTCACTCACGGCGACGCTCCGGTGAGGCGCGGGATGGCCCATAAAGCGAGGCCTTACGGTACGGCGGGAAGTCCTTGGGCGCGGCATCAGTGCCAGCGCAGCAGGACCAGTTCGGAACAAAATCCCGGACCCAGCGCCAACATCAACCCGGGGCTGTCGCTGGGCGGCGGCTTGGCGATGGTGTCACGCAACACGTGCAACACAGACGCCGACGAAAGATTGCCGATCTCACCAAGCGAGCGCCACGTCAACTCCAGGGCCTGCGGCGGCAGGCTCAGGCTCGCGTTGATCGCCTCGATCACCTTCGGACCCCCGGGGTGGCTGACCCAGGCGCCGATGTCCGTCGTGTCCAGGCCGTGCCCGGCCAGAAATCCGGTGACGTCGTCGTACAGATACTGCTCCACGACGCCGGCCACATCCTTCGACAGGACCAGCTCGAACCCGGTGGCGCCGACGTCGTAGCCCATGGTGCGCAGCGAGTCGGGATAGAGGCGGCTGCGCGAATCGACGATGCCCGGCCCGCCGGCGCGCACCTGTTCGGCGCGGCGGTCGCCGACGGCCACCACCGCCCCGGCCCCGTCGCCGAACAGCGCGCTGCCGACCAGGCCCGCCAGCGACGGCTGGTAGCCCGGGTACGTGAGCGAGCAGAGCTCCACCGACACCAGGGCCGCGACACCATCCGGGTGACCGCGCAGGTAGTCGTGCAGGCGGCCCACGCCGGCCGCCCCGGCCACGCAGCCCAGCCCGAACAGCGGCACCCGGCGCACGTCGTCGCGCAGTCCGAGCCGCCCGGCGATCCGGGCATCCAGCGTCGGCGAGGCGAGGCCGGTGACTGTCGTCGTGATGAGCACGTCCAGGTCCGCAGGCTGCAGGCCCGCCTCCTCCAGCGCGCCCGACAGCGCCTCGCAGCCCAGGTCGACGGCGTTTTCGATGAAGGTCCGGTTGGCCACCCCGAAGTCGGAGAGCGTCGGGTACCTCTCCAGCGGCAGCACCAAATGGCGGCTGTTGACCTTGGCGCTGGCGTGCAGCTGCCGAACGATGTCTTCGTAACCCTCGAATTTGGGAACGCTGAGGAAGAAGTCGGTGAGTTCGCGCTGGGAATACCGATATGGCGGCAGCGCGCCGAACACTCCGGCGATGACGCTCATTGGTCCCACCCTTTGGTCACGAAGATTCCGGCTGACGGGTTCACCCGGATGCTCAAGACTCGAAGTTTAGTCTGCCCGCCGATACCCGGTACGGAGACTAAAGTCACTTCAGCCGTCCGCGAAGCTCCGCACAGGCCGCCAGGACGGCCGCGAGCTGCTCGGATACGCGAATCGGCGCGGTGCCGCCCCGCCCGTCGCGCGACGACACCGAGCCCTCGATGGTCAGCACTTCCCGAACCTGCGGCGTCAGCTCGGGGCTGATGGCGGCCAGCTCGTCGTCGGTCAGCTCGTCGAGCCCCACGCCGCGCCGCTCGGCGGCCCGCACGGCGGCTCCGGCGGCCTCGTGGGCGGACCGAAACGGCACCCCCTGGCGAACCAGCCATTCCGCGATGTCGGTGGCCAGCGTGTAGCCGGCCGGGGCCAGGGCCGCCATCCGTTCGACGTTGAACGTCAGGCTCGCGACCAGCCCCGCCATCGCCGGCAGCAGCAGCTCCAGCTGGGCCGCCGAGTCGAACACCGGCTCCTTGTCTTCCTGCAGGTCACGGTTGTAGGCCAGCGGCTGGCCCTTCAGCGTCGCCAGCAGCCCGGCGAGGTTCCCGATCAGCCGCCCGGACTTACCGCGGGCCAGTTCGGCGATGTCCGGGTTCTTCTTCTGCGGCATGATCGAGCTGCCGGTGGACCACGAATCGTGCAACGTCACGTAGCCGAACTCCGTCGAGCTCCAGATGATGATGTCCTCGGCCAGCCGCGACAGGTCCACGGCGATCATGGCGAACACGAAGGCGGCCTCGGCGGCGAAGTCCCGGGCGGCGGTCGCATCGACGGAGTTCTCGGCGGCGGCGCCGAACCCCAGCTCCTCGGCGATCCTGTCGGGATCCAGGCCGAGCGACGACCCGGCCAGCGCTCCCGAGCCGTACGGGGAGACCGCGGCGCGCTTGTCGAAGTCGATGATGCGGTCGACGTCGCGCAGCAGGGGGTGGGCGTGTGCGAGCAGGTGGTGCGCCAGCAGGATCGGCTGGGCCGACTGCAGGTGCGTTTTGCCGGGCATGATCGCCGTCGGGTGCGCGGCGGCCTGCGCGGCCAGCGCGCCGACGACATCGAGCGCCCCGGCCGCGACGCGTCGGACCGCGTCGCGCAGCCACATCCGGAACAGGGTGGCGATCTGGTCGTTGCGGGACCGGCCGGCCCGCAGGCGCCCACCCAGGTCGGGCCCGACCCGGTCGATCAGTCCGCGCTCCAGTACGGCGTGCACGTCCTCGTCGCTGGCCAAGGGGCCGAAGCTGCCGTCGGCGACGTCCGCCGCCAGGCTGTCCAGCCCGGCCAACAGCCCGTCGCGCTGCTGTTCGGTCAGCAGCCCGGCAAGAAACAGAACCTTGGTGTGGGCCCGCGAGGCGACGATGTCGTACGGGGCCAGCACCCAGTCGAAGTGGGTGGACTTGCTCAGCGCGGCCAGCGCCTCGGACGGGCCGTCGGCGAACCGACCGCCCCACAGCGACCCTTCGCGAGTGCTCATTTTCGTGTGCCGAGCGGGGAAAGCGGGGTCATTGCAGGTCCCGGCGGGCCGCGATCTTCGACGACAACCCGTGCACGTAGACGAAGCCCTTCGCGGCCGACTGGTCGAAGCTGTCGCCCTCGTCGTAGGTGGCCAGGTTGAAGTCGTAGAGCGACTCGGCGCTGCGCCGGCCGTTCACCGCGATGTGGCCGCCGTGCAACACCATCCGGACCTCGCCGGAGACGCGCTCCTGGGTCTTGGCGACGAACGCCTCCAGCGCGGATTTCAGCGGCGAGTACCACAGCCCGTCATAGACCAGTTCGGCCCAGCGCTGGTCGGTCTGCCGCTTGAACCGGCCCAGCTCGCGCTCGAGGGTGACGTGCTCGAGTTCGGTGTGCGCGGTGATCAGCACCATCGCCCCGGGGGCCTCGTAGATCTCGCGGCTCTTGATGCCCACCAGCCGGTCCTCGACGACGTCGAGGCGCCCGACCCCCTGCGCGCCGGCGCGGTGGTTGAGCTCCTCGACGGCCTGCAGCATGGATACCGGCCTGCCGTCGATGAACACCGGCACCCCGCGGTCGAACCCGACGATCACCTCGTCGGGCGTGCTCCAATTCAACGTGGGGTCTTCGGTGTAGGCGTAGATGTCCTTGGTGGGGGCGTTCCAAAGGTGTTCCAGGAAGCCGGTTTCCACCGCACGACCCCAGACGTTCTGGTCGATCGAGAACGGCGAGCGTTTCGTGACGTTGATCGGGATGGCGTTCTCCTCGGCGAACGCGATCGCCTTCTCCCGCGTCCACGCGTAGTCGCGGACCGGCGCCAGCACCTCCAGATCCGGTGCCAGCGAAGCGAATCCGACCTCGAACCGGACCTGGTCGTTGCCCTTGCCGGTGCAGCCGTGCGCGACGACTCCGCCGCCGTGCTCGCGGGCGGCCGCCACCAGGTGCTTGACGATCAGCGGCCGGCTGATCGCCGACACCAGCGGATAGCGATCCATGTATAGCGCGTTGTTGAGCACGGTCGGCAGGCAGTAGCCCTCGGCGAACTCGTCGCGGGCATCGACGACTACGGCTTCCACGGCGCCGCAGTCCAGGGCGCGCTGGCGGACCACCTCCATGTCCTCGCCGCCCTGACCCAGGTCGATCGCCACCGCGATGACCTCACGGCCGGTCTCCTTGCCGATCCAGCTGATCGCCACCGAGGTGTCCAGACCGCCGGAGTACGCCAGGATGACGCGTTCTGACATGAACCAATCTCCTTGTGTTTAGGTGAGGCTTTCCAGCGTGCTGGCCAGCTCGGCGCCGGTCATCGGCTCACGGGCGGCCACGAAGACGGTGTCATCGCCGGCGATGGTGCCGACCACGTACGGTAGCGCCGCGCGATCGATTGCGCTGGCTAAATAGTGAGCCGCGCCGGGCGGTGTGCGCAGCACCGCGAGGTTGGTGCTGGCGTCGGCGGACACCAGGAGCTCGCTCAGCAGGCGGGACAGCCGTGCGGTGCCCCCCGACACCCCGCGCACCGGGCTGCCGTCCTCCGGAACGATGTAGACGCCGACGCCGCCGTCGGCGCCGCGCAGCTTCACCGCGCCCAGCTCTTCGAGGTCGCGCGACAGCGTGGCTTGGGTGACCTCGATGCCTTCGCCGGCCAGCAGCGCCGCCAGTTCGCTTTGGCTGCGCACCGACACCGACGACAGGATCGCCACGATGCGGGCTTGCCGACCCGCCCGGGTGGTCTCGGGTGTGGCCTTCGAACCGCTGCGCGTCATCGTGCCCGCTCCAGCAGCCACACCAGCAGCGCCTTCTGCGCGTGCAGCCGATTCTCGGCCTCGTCCCACACCGCGCTGGCCGGCCCGTCCATCACCTCGTCGGTGATCTCGTGGCCGCGATGGGCCGGAAGGCAATGCAGTACAACGGCGTCCGGGTCCGCCAGCCCCAGCAGCCGCTCGTTGACCTGAAACGGCCAAAACGGCTTGACGCGGTCGAGCCCGTCGCCCTCCTGGCCCATCGACGTCCAGGTGTCGGTCACCAGAACGTCGGCGCCCGTTGCGGCCGCGTCGGCGTCGGCGGTGAAGGTGACCGAGCCATTGGTGGCCTGGGCGCGTCGCTCGGCCGCGGCCACGAGGGAAGGGGCGGACGCGAAGCCGTCCGGAGCGGCGACGGTGACGTGGAGGCCGGCGGTGACTCCGCCGAGCATTAGCGAGTGAGCCATGTTGTTGGCGCCGTCCCCGAAGTAGGCCAGCCGCAAGCCTTTCAGCGAGCCCTTGCGTTCGGCGATGGTCTGCAGGTCGGCGAGCACCTGGCAGGGATGGAACTCGTCGGAGAGCGCATTGACCACCGGCACCGTCGCGGTCGAGGCCATCGCCTCGAGCCGGTCCTGCCCGAACGTCCGCCACACGATGGCCTCGACATAGCGGGACAACACTTGCGCGGTGTCCTGCAGGGTTTCGTCGCGGCCCAGCTGGGTGCTGTGGCCGTCGACGACGACGGCGTGCCCGCCGAGCTGAGCGATCCCCAGCTCGAAGGAGAACCGGGTGCGGGTGGAGTTCTTGTCGAAGATGACCGCTACCCCGCGGGGCCCCTCGAGGGAACGGCAGCCGAACGGGTCCTTCTTCAGTTCGGCGGCCAGCTGCAGGACCTCGGCCTGGTCCTCTGGCGACAGGTCGTCGTCGCGCAGAAAGTGGCGCGTCATGCTGCGGCCCCGGCAGTGTCGAGGATGCCCGGCAGGGCGGCGATGAACCCGTCGATCTGGGCTTCGGTGATGATCAGCGGCGGTGCCAGCCGGATGACGTCGGGTGCGGCGGCATTGACCAGGAATCCGGCGTCCCGCGCGGCCGCCTCGGCATCCTTGGCTCGCGGCGGGGTCAGCACTATGCCCCATAGCAGTCCGCGGCCGCGCACATGGTCGATCAGCGGGTGTCCGAGCGTTTCGATGCCATGGCGCACCGACTTGCCCAACACCTCGGCATGCCGGACCAAGTCCTCGGCCGCGAGCACCCGCAACACGGCCAGCGCCGCCGCGGTGCAGATCGGGTTGCCCCCGAAGGTGCTGCCGTGCAGGCCGGGCGTCAGCAGCTCGGCGGCCGGCCCGACGGCCAGGCAGGCACCGATCGGCAGCCCGCCGCCGAGTCCCTTGGCCATGGTCACCACGTCGGGCGTGATGCCGTGGTGCTGGTGGGCGAAAAAGGCTCCGGTGCGGCCCATTCCGGTCTGCACCTCGTCGAGCACCAGCAGGGCGCCGTGCCGTGCGGTGATGTCCCGTGCGGCGGCAAGATAACCCTCGGGTGGGACGACGACACCGCTCTCCCCCATGATCGGTTCGAGAAACACCGCGGCGGTGTCGTCGCCGACAGCGGCGGCCAGGGCGTCGGTGTCTCCGTACGGCACGTGCGAGACCTCGCCCGGCAGGGGCTCGAAGGGCGCCTGCTTGCTCGGCTGACCGGTCAGCGCGAGGGATCCCATCGTTCGGCCGTGGAACGCCCCTTGTGCGGCAACCAGTTTCGTGCGTCCGGTGAGCCGGGAGATCTTGAACGCGGCTTCATTGGCCTCGGCGCCTGAGTTGCAGAAGAACACCCGCGTCGGCGCCCCTGTTTCATCGGACGCCCCCAGCAGTGCGACTAGTTCTTCGGCCAGCGCGACACCGGGTTCGGTGGCATACAGGTTGGAGGTGTGGCCCAGCGTCGACATCTGGTGCGCCACCGCCTCGATGACCGCGGGATGGCGATGCCCGAGGACGTTGACCGCGATGCCGCCGAGCAGGTCCAGGTAGGTCTTGCCGTCCACGTCAGTCACCACGGCGCCGTCGCCGCTGGCGAGGGCCACCGGCGGCGTGCCGTAGTTGTTCATCATCACGGCTTCCCACCGCTGCTTGAGGGCCTCGGTGTTGGTCATGCGCTCACCACCTTGGTACCGGTGCCCGCGTGGGTGAACAGCTCCACCAACACGCAGTGTTTCACCCGCCCGTCGATGACGTGCGCGCTGGGCACACCCGCGGTGACGGCCCTCAGACACGCTTCGACCTTGGGGATCATGCCCGCCTGCAGCGTCGGCAGCAGTTGCGCCAATGTGTCAGTGTCGATTTCGCTGACCAACGAATCGCGGTCCGGCCAGCTGGTGTACAGGCCCTCCACATCGGTGAGCATCAAAAGCTTTTCGGCTGCCAGGGCTTCGGCCAGCGCCGCGGCGGCGGTGTCCGCGTTGATGTTGTACACCACGCGATCGGCATCCGGCGCGAGCGTCGATACCACCGGGATGCGGCCCGCCGCAATCAAATCGAGCAACGCTGCGGTGTTGACCTGGTCGACATCTCCGACCAGGCCGATGTCGGTGGCTACACCGTCGACGGTGACGCTGCGCCGCACGGCGGTGAACAGTTGCGCATCCTCACCGGTGATGCCGACGGCGTAGGGCCCGTGCGCGTTGATCAGGTTGACCAGTTCGCGGCCCACCTGCCCGAACAACACCATCCGCGCGACGTCGAATACTTCCGGTGTGGTGACCCGGAAGCCGCCCTTGAAGTCACCTTCGATGCCAAGCCGCCGCAGCATGGCGGTGATCTGCGGTCCTCCGCCGTGCACCACGACGGGATGGATCCCGCAGTTGCGCAGAAACACCATGTCGGCGGCGAACGCTTGGCGCAGTGTGTCGTCGGTCATGGCGTTGCCGCCGTATTTGATGACGACGACCTTGCCGTGCAATTGCTTGAGCCAGGGCAGGGCTTCGGCCAGCACTTCCGCCTTGACTTGGGTGGACAATGAGACGCTCATGAGCTGTAGGCCGAGTTCTCTTCGACGTAGCCGTGTGACAGGTCGGTGGTCCGGATGGCGGCAGAGGCGTCGCCGGAACGCAGGTCGACGGTGATGTCGACGTCGGCCGCCGACAGGTCCACTTCGCGTGCGCCCGGAGCGCCGACGCCGTCGACGAAGACCGGGGACCCGTTGAACGACACCGTGATTCGCTCGGGATCGAGGGTGACCGGCGCCATGCCGACGGCGGCGAGGACTCGGCCCCAGTTCGGGTCCGACCCGAACACCGCCGTCTTGACCAGGCTGTCGCGGGCGATCATTCGCGCTGCGGCCACCGCATCGTCCTCGGAGGCCGCGCCCGTCACGGTCACGGTGACCCGCTTGGTGACGCCCTCGGCGTCGGCCTGCAGTTGGGCGCACAGGTCGTCGCACACCCGCAGCACCGCCTCGTCGAGTTCGGGCTGCGGCGGGGCGATCCCGCTAGCCCCCGACGCCAGCAGCAGGACGGTGTCGTTGGTCGAGCAGCAGCCGTCGATGTCGAGCCGGTCGAAGGTGCGGGCGGTGGCGTGGCGCAGCGCCCGGTCGAGTGCCGCCGGTTCGACGACCACGTCGGCGGTGAGCACGCACAGCATGGTGGCCAATGATGGGGCCAGCATGCCCGCACCTTTGGCCATCCCGCCGACGGTCCAGCTGTTCGGATGGTGCAGCGCAACCTGTTTGGGCACGGTATCGGTGGTCATGATCGCCTGCGCGGCTTCGTCGCCGCCGCTGAGGCCGCCGGCCATCTGCTGGACGATCTCACGCACACCGGCGAGCACCCTCTCCATAGGCAACCGGTCGCCGATCAACCCGGTGGAACAGACCGCGACTTCGATCGGCCCGGTCTCGGTCCCCCAGTCCGACAACGCGGCCGCGACGGCCTCCGCCGTGGCGTGGGTGTCCTGGAAGCCGCCGGGTCCGGTGCAGGCGTTTGCGCCGCCAGAGTTGAGGATCACCGCGCGCAACTGCCCGGTGGTCAACACCTGCTGGGTCCACAGCACGGGGGCGGCTTTAACCTTGTTCCGGGTGAAGACTCCGGCGGCCGCGTAGTCGGGCCCTTCGTTGAAGACCAGGGCCAGGTCGCGCTTGCCGGATGCTTTGATGCCCGCGGCGATGCCGGCGGCCCGGAATCCGGCGGGGGCGGTGACGCCCTGCTCGCGCAGCAACCGCGCCGCCTCCGTCTGGGTCACGGCGCGACTCCGATCACCGAAAGTCCTTCCGTCTCCGGCCAGCCCAGCGCCAGGTTCATCGACTGCACCGCGGCACCGGCGGTGCCCTTGACCAGGTTGTCGATCGCGGCGATCGCCACGAACGTCTCGGCGGCCTCGTCCACCGCGACGGCGATGTGCGCCGCGTTGCTGCCGATGACCGCTCCCGTGCGGGGCAGCTGACCCTCGGGCATCAGGTAGACAAAGGGCTCCGCGTCATAAGCCTTTTCATAAGCAGCCCGCAGCTGCGACAACGGCGAGCGGGTGCGCGCCGTGCAGGTGGCCAGGATGCCGCGCGACGTCGGGATGAGCACGGGGGTGAACGACACCGTCACGTCGCGGTCGGTGACTGCCCCCAGCCCCTGGGCGATCTCGGGGGTGTGCCGGTGAGCGCCGGCGATGTTGTAGGCCCGCGCCGACCCGATGACCTCTGAGCCGAGCAGGTCGATCTTGGCGGTGCGACCGGCTCCGGACGTGCCGCTGACGGCCATCACGGTGACGGCGGGCGCGATCAGGTCCTCGGCCACCGCGGGCCATAACGCCAGCAACGCCGCGGTCGGGTAACAGCCGGGAACCGCGATGCGCCGCGCATCGCGCAGCCGCTCCCGTCCGCCGGGCAACTCCGGCAGCCCGTACGGCCAGCTGCCGGCATACGGGGATCCGTAGAACCGCTCCCAGGCACCGGCGTCGGTGAGCCGGAAGTCGGCGCCGCAGTCGATGATCAGGGTTTCGTCGCTGAGTCGTTCGGCCAGCGCCGCCGAATGCCCATGCGGCAAGGCCAAAAACACCACGTCGTGGCCCGCGAGCACGGACAGGTCCGTAGGCTCGACCACTCGCTGCGCCAACGGGGTCAAGTGCGGATGGTGCTCACCCAGCGTGCTGCCGGCGCTGGCTGCCGCGGTCACCGCACCGATGGCCAGTCGTCCGTCGGTGTAGGCCGGATGCCCAAGCAGCAACCGGAGAATTTCACCGCCCGCGTAGCCGCTGGCGCCGGCAACCGCCACCTTCAGTACATCGGCCATTTCGACGATTATGCATGGTTATGCAGAAGTTTGCAAATTCATTCGATCCCGGCCCGCTGTGGACATGGCAGCGCCCCGGAGAGGTCGAACGTCGACTGAAGCAGGCTCGCAGGCAGGTTGCCGGTATTGAGGTCGACACTGAACGTGGTGGTTGTGTCGGTAAGCGCCTCAACGACATTCGGGCGGACTACCGCGCCGTGTCCGGCCAGGTGGCTAGGGAGTGAACGCTTCCGCAAGCACTTCAGGCAGATAGTCCACCAGCGTGGGAACCAGGCCGCCCACCGGTGGACCCGTCACTGTGACGCTATTGAACTGTGGTAGGAGCGGCGCCGTCACGGTCACCGCAAGGGGCTGGAGAGGAACGAGAAGACCGGTGAACGGAACGGTGGCCGTCACTGAGAATCCCGGCAGCGGCAGGCTCAACGACAGCGTCTCTTCGCCATTGAGAAATCCGTTGGCGATGTTGGCGGGCGCGTCGATGAGCGCGGTGGCCGCGGCCAGCGGGTTGCCGGCGAGTAGCGCGTTGAAAATTTGTCCGTTCGTCGCTGTGACCGCGCTGGTTACGTTGATCTGCGCACCCAAAGCATCGAAGGCCAGGAGTTCCGGCAGCCCGATGCCGAGCGCGAGTGATGCACCCGACGAGTTCAGAGACGTTACGGACAGCGATATCGGATTGGCGAGCGCCTGGACCACGTTCGCGAAGCCCAGCCCGATTTGTCCGGGTACGGACAGGATCGGCAGCAAGTTTCCACTCCCTAACGACGTGGCGATCAACTGGGGGTAGCCGGTGGCCGCGTGGAGCAGGGCGGGCGCCGTCTGGTTAACCCAGGTGCTGCCGGTGCTCTGCAGGTTGGCGATGGTATTGGCAACGAGGCTTTCATAAGGGCCGATGATGCCACCGGACGAAGCGGCAGCGGCCGGCAGGTTGGCGATCGTGTTTTCGAAGAGTGTTTGGTACGGGCCGCCGGTGCTGCCGGTGCTCGCGCCGGCGTGCAGCAGTCCGGGCGCCACGGCACCCCCAAGGGCACCCCCAAGCGACTGGAGCGTTCCGGGGAGAACCGCGATATCCCTGTAGAGGGTTTGCAGGCCGGTCCCGGTGATAACGCCGTTAAGGCTCGAGACTAACGATCCGCCACCGACACCACCCAAAAGCGAGCCAACCGGCGCCCCGCCACCGAGACCGCCCGGCAGCGAGCCCACTGTCCCGCCCCCAAGACCGCCCAGGAGCGAGCCCACGGGCGTCCCGCCGCCAAGGCCACCCAGGAGCGATCCCACTGTCCCGCCCCCAAGACCGCCCAGGATCGGGAAGGCCGCCGACTGCGCAGCGGCCACACTCGAGGCAACGGCCCCGGCAGCGCCACCGCTGGTGCCAGCGGCCGCGCCCAGCAATCCCTGCACAGGCGCCGTCACCTGGCTCGCCAGGGCCTGCTCGGCGTTGGCAACCTCGGTGCTCAGGTAGGCGCCGGCCCCCGCGTTCAAAAGGTTGACGAACTGCGCGTGGAATGCCTGCGCCTGGGCGCTGAGGACCTGGTACTCCTGGCCGAACGAATTGAATAACGCGGCGACCCCGGCCGACACTTCGTCCTCGGCTGCGGCCGCAACCCCCGTAGTGGGCGCCGCTACCGATGCACTGGCGTCTTCCAGCGTCGAGTGGATGTTTGACAGATTTTGGGCCGCCGATTGCACCAGGTCCGGCGCAACCTGAAACGACATGTCCATCTCCCATCGAGCCGTACGACGGTCACTGCGTTAACACCCAGGAAAACAGAGCTTAATTGCACCTTCGCGCGCGCGAGGAAGAACCGAAAATTCTTGTTCGCGCCTTAAGTTTAAGCCCCATCAAACCGCAGCATAGCAACATATTCACCCCGGTCCAGCGCCGAAACCGGAGGGCGCAACCCGAATCCGGTAAGCGCGGGGGGCCAGGAACGCCGGCCAAACGCAGCGTCCTGGCCCCTCGACTACTGCATGGTGGGTGTAATCACCGACGCGAGCTCAGACCCGAAGCTCAGCAAGCGAGGTCGCTGATCACGGGACTTAGCGAGGTGAGAAGACCGCCCAGCGGAAGCGAAGCCGTCGTCCGGGTGATGAGGAGGTCACCTATGTTGACCGCCAGTGGCGGCAGGTTGATGAGCGTTTGGCCATTGAGGAAGCCGTTCGCAACGACGGCGGGTGCATTAGTTACCCGCCGGTAACCAAGTTATGGTGAGCCTAACCAAGCGCCGCCTCAGCAGAAAAAGACAACTAGCGTTTTCACAGGAAACTCGGCAGGTCGACGCGGCGCGCTCGAAGCGCCCGCTAGGCGCGCAGTTCGGCGCCCACCGCCTCGGCGGCGCGGCGCACCGCAGCGTCGCGGGCGGCGCTAGCGTCGTCCTCGGTCAGCGTGCGATCCGGCGCGCGGAAGCGCAGCGCGAACGTCAGCGATTTGCGATCCAAGCCGATCTGCGGACCGGTGAAAACGTCGAATAATTGAATGTCTTCCAGCAGTTCGCCGGCGCCCTCGCGGACGGCGTCCGCCACGGCTTGGGCCGGCACATGCGTGGCCACCACGAGGCTGACGTCCTGGAACACGGCGGGAAAGGGCGAGACCCTGGGGGCCGGTAAAGCCTCAACGATGGGTATCGCATCGAGGTTGAGCTCCATTGCGCACGTGCCTTTCGGCAGTCCCGAGCGCTCGATCACGGCGGGATGCAACTGCCCCGCAAAACCGACGGTGGTTTCCCCGATTAGCACTTCGGCACACCGGCCCGGATGCCACGGCAGGTACTGGGCCGCGCGCAGCGTGACGTCAATTCCGCTGGCGCGCGACACGATTCGTACCGCCTCGATCGCGTCGGCGGCGTCGACCCGGCGGCCGGGTCCCCAGGGGCCTCGTCGTTCACGCAGCCCGGCCAGCACCGCGGCGACGTGCTGCGGTTGCCGCGGCAGCGACGCGTCCAGCACGGCTACCTCGGCGTCGGTGGGCCGCCGGTGGACGGGGATGAGCTCGACGGCCCGAGTTTCCTCGGTCGGCTGGACAACCTGCGCCAGCGAATACAGCGCGACATCGATCAGACCTCGAGACACGTTGCGGCTCAACGCCTCCAGCAAGGCGGGCAGCAGCGTGGTCGCCAGGTGCGGACGGTCGGCCTCCAGCGGGTTGAGCACATGCGTGGTGGAGCGTCGCGGGTCATCGGCCGGCAGACCCCACAGATCGAAAACGCCTGCGGGCAAAAACGGCGTCGGCAAAACCTCCACGTATCCGGATTGCGCCAGCGACTTGCCGATGGCGCGGCGCCGCTTTTGCACGGCGGTGAGGCCCCGACCCGCCGGAGCCGACGGCAGCACCGACGGGATGACTTCCAGCCCCTCGAGGCGCAGCACCTCTTCGACGAGGTCGGCGGGCTGCACGAGGTCTGGTCGCCAACTCGGCGGCGTGACCGTCAGCGCGTCGCCTTCCTCGACCACCGCTCCCCCAATTTGCGCCAGTCGTCTGGCGGCGGTGCCCGGCGCGTAGGCCACCCCGGCGAAGCGGTCCGGCAGGTCGACGGCGATCCGGATCGGCGGCGGTGACCAGTCATCGCGCGGCGGGACGCCCCGCCAGTCGGTAAGGCTTTCTGACACCGCCCCCCCGGCGATCTCGACGAGCAGTGCGGCACACCGGTCCAGCGCGGCCACCGAAATGGCCGGGTCCACGCCACGCTCGTACCGACGGGCCGCCTCGCTGGGCAGGTGCAACCTTCGCTGCGTACGCGATATCGCGGCCGGATCCCACACCGCCGCTTCCAACAGCACGTTGGTGGACTCGGCGCGCACCTCGGTGCTCGCCGCACCCATCACGCCGCCGATCGCCGCGGTCGCCGCGTCGTCGACGATCAAAACATCGGCCGGGTCGAGTCGGCGCTCGATGTCGTCGAGGGTGACAACGGTCTCCCCGGGGCGGGCGAACCGCACGCCAAAGCCCCCGGTGATGCGGTCGCAGTCGTGGGCGTGCATGGGGTGGCCCAATTCCAGCATCACGTAATTGGTCACGTCGACCGCCGGGGAGGTCGCCCGGATGCCGCAGAGCAGCAGTCGGCGCTGCAACCACCATGGCGACACGGCGGTGGGATCGATTCCGGTGACCGGGCGCAGCGCGAACCGCTTGACACCCGTGTCGGGCTCCACGCTCAGCGGCCAAGCCTCTCCCTCGGCCGGGAGTGGCTTGATCACCTCGTCGCTGGCCGGGTCGACGAAGTTCAGGTCGTAGGTGCAGGCGATCTCGCGGGCCAACCCGCGCACCGACATGCAGTAACCGCGATCGGGGGTGATGGCCAGGTGGAAAACCACATCGTCCAGTCCGAGCACCGCGGCCGCGTCGGCTCCCGGATCGGCGCTGGCGGGTGGCAGCACCAGGATCCCTGAATGGTCTGCGCCCAAGCCGAGTTCGGCGGCCGAGCAGATCATGCCGTCCGAGTTACGGCCGTAGGTCTTGCGTGCCGTGATGGCGAACCCGCCGGGCAGGGTGGTCCCGGGCAGCGCCGCCACCACCAGATCGCCAACCTCGAAGTTCGTTGCACCGCAGACGATTTCGTGCTGCTCATCCGCGCCGACGTCGACCAGGCAGGCCCGGATCGTCTTCTTGAAGCCGGTGAGCTCCTCGATATCGGTCACCCGCGCGACGGTCAGCGGGCCGTCGACCGGGCTGAGGGTCTGCACCTCCTCGACTTCGTGGCCGATCCGCACCAGCGTCTGCGCGAGATCCTCGGGAGCGACGTCCCAGCCCGGAGCTCCGGCGTTCACGACCTCGCGCAGCCAGCTGTAGGGAACGCGCATCAGGCACCCACCCCGAAGGGCAGCGAGAACCGGACATCGCCCTCGACCATGTCGCGCATGTCGGGAATGCCGTTGCGGAACTGCAGGGTGCGCTCCAGGCCCATCCCGAAGGCGAAGCCGGAGTAGACGTCGGGGTCGATTCCCGCGGCCCGCAACACGTTTGGGTGCACCATGCCGCAGCCGCCCCACTCGACCCAGTCGGCGCCGCCCTTCTTGTTGGCGAACCAGACGTCGACCTCGGCGGACGGCTCGGTGAACGGGAAGAAGTGCGGCCGGATCCGGGTGCGCGCCGACGGGCCGAACTCGGCGCGTGCGAACGCGTCCAGCGTCCCGCGCAGGTGGGCCATCGACAGGCCGCGGTCCACCGCCAACCCTTCGACCTGGTGGAAGACCGGCGTGTGGGTGGCATCGAGTTCGTCGGTGCGAAACGTGCGACCGATGGAGATGATGTAGACCGGCAGCTCGTGGGCCAACAGGGTTCGCACCTGCACCGGCGAGGTGTGGGTGCGCAACAGCTGACGCGAATCCTCCGGCGCGATGTAGAAGGTGTCCTGCTCGCTGCGGGCGGGGTGGTCGGCGGGGAAGTTGAGCGCGTCGAAGTTGAACTGCTCGGTTTCGACTTCCGGCCCCTCGGCCACTTCCCAGCCCATGGCGATGAAGGTGTCGGCGATGTGCTCGGCCAGAATAGTGATCGGGTGGCGGGCGCCGGTCGGCTGGCGAGTCGACGGCAACGTCACGTCGATGCCCTCGGCGACCAGCACCGCGGCATCGCGCTCGGCGCGCAGCGTCGCCAGCCGTTCGTCGTAGCTGCGTTGGGCCTCGGCGCGTGCGCTGTTGACGCGCATGCCCGCGTCGGCGCGCTCGTCCTTCGGCAGGGTACCCAGCGCCTGTCGCGCCAGGGCCAGCGGGGAGCGGTCGCCCAGGTGCTCCGTCTTGACGCGGGCCAGCGTGTCGAGGTCGTCGGCGAGCGCGATGGCCTGCTCGGCGGCGCTGACCGCCTGGGCCAAGGCCTCCGGCGACAGGTCGACGGATTGATCACCCACGCGGCGGCACTCTCCTTGCTGACGGGGCTGATGCGACTGGCTGGACGTGCCGATCATAGTGACCCGGCCCATGCCACTCGGCGCGCGCTGCACCGAAACGCGCGGGGTCAGATCGGGGAGGGGACGCTTAGCCCGCCACGACCGGCTGGGCGCCGGTCGGCGATTCCTCCGCTACCGGCGAAACCGGTAACGACCTGCGGGCCGTGGCGAATTGAGCCACCTTATAGGCCACGAATGCGCCGAGCAGACCGAACGCCGGCGCGGCGGCCATGGTGCCCCAGTGGTGAGCGAGCATCAGGAAACCGAATCCCGAGGACGCCGCCAGCATCAGACAACGCACCGGCGTCCAGTGAACAGGCTGCCGGAACCGGGCGGACACGAGCACGCCCAGGATGACGGCGACGGTGTGACCCGCGTCGGTGAAATCGCTCCCGATGACCGCCGCGGCCAGGCCCGCCGCCACCCACCAGCCGACCCAGGCCGCACGCCACCGCTGCGGAATCACCGCCGTCATCGCCCCGAGCACCGCGAGGGCGCCGTAGCTCATCCCCACGTCGCTGGCCCGCGTGATCGACAGCGGCAGCCAGCCGAACTCGACCGCCGCGGCCAGAGCCGCGGCCACCAGCAGCGTCGCGCCGATATGGCCGACGACGAACGCCACCATCAGCCGGATGGTGCGTAAATGCAGCTCCGCCAGTGCCAGCAGGCACGTCAGAAAGGGCAGCCAGAAGTAGAGCGGACCGGCATCGACGACCAGCGCGCTGCCCAGCAGCGTGCCCAGGTGACCGTGCGCCAGGTTGTGCAGGTTGGTGCTGGCATGCTGGACGATCACATCGTGCGCGTGCGGGCCGAGCGCCAGGATGACGCAGCTGATCGCGAGGAGCGCAGCCGCGTACCCCAAAGTGAACTGGACCCGGGCAAGCCGGGACAAGATGCCCCCGATCATTGACACCAATTATGGCTACGGATTTGTTTCGGGAATGTCATCAGAGGCTGTTAACTCCCTAAGAGTCTTGAGGCGGTATATCGCCAGGTCCGCCGGGATGCCGGCGCTTTTGTGCGCAAAGACCGATTTACGTGCGCGTTTGGCCACGACGCCCAACGCCTCCAGTTCGCTTTGCGGCATCAGGTCCAACGTCGAGCTGGACACCATGATTCCACCTTTGGTGGCCCGTTCCATCACACGAGCGGCGATGTTGACGTCGACACCGAGCCAATCGGCCGCCAGCTGCTGCGGCCGCCCGGTGTGGATCCCGACTCGCATGCGGGGGGTGTAGCCCGCCACCTCCACCGATTTCAGCGCATCCTTGGCGGCCAGCACCGCCCGTAGCGCGACCACCGGATCCCGGAACACCGCCATGATGCCGTCGCCCATGCGTTTGACGATGTGCCCGCCGGCGTCCAGCAACGGCGGCTCGACGGCGCGCGCCACCTGCCGCAGCAGGGCAAGCGCCGCCTCGTCACCGGCCTCCAGGGACCAGGTCGAGAAACCGACCAGGTCGGTGAAGACCAGCGTCACCTCGGGGTTCGCCGGCCGTCGAGAAACCGCCTCGGTCAGCGCCTGCCACATCTGCAACACGCCGAGACTCACTTCGCGCGACACCGCATTGCGATCGCCCAACAGCCGGTCGGCGGCCCGCGCCGCCGCACGCGGGCCGCCGACGCCCGCCGTGGACAGCGGATCCCCGAACTCGGGGTCTCCGGGCAGCAGCCGTCGGGCGCGCCGGATGAACTCCACCGCCCCGGGGCTGCGATTTCTGCTTTTCAACCACTGCGTCGCGCTGTGCACCGACACCGGAGAACGCCCTCGCGGCTCAGGCGGCGCCGTAGTCACCGGTTCTTCGGGCTCGCCCGGGTCCGGATCGCGACGCGCGAGTTCCACGTCGCCAGGTTATTTGGTTTCCGCGGAGGCAGGCAATTACGGCCCCTGCCGTTTGCGTCACATCTCACACCAAACGCCCTGATCACGACGTTGCCACACTCGGATGGCACCTCGGTAACACCCTCCCGCGCGCGGGGCCGAAATCATAGACAACGTGCGTTGTCAAAGTTATCGTGAGCGCAGTCACAGCAGAAGCCGCGCAGGTGCTGATGGAACGCGCGGGCTCCCTGATGCACAACACGCTCTCGCTAGCCGGCCTGCGACCCGCCCGGGGCCGAGCCAAGAAGGCCGCCTAACGGCCCTCTAGGGCTCGCAGCGCCTGCGCGCTCTGATAGAGACAGATCGCCGCCGCGGCGGCCACGTTCAGGCTCTCGGCGCCGCCGGCCATCGGGATGCGCACGCGGTGGTCGGCTTGGTCTGCCAGCCCGGTCGGCAAGCCATGGGCTTCGGGCCCGAACAGCCAGGCCGTCGGCGCGGCGAGGCCGACCTCATCGAGGCGCCGCTCGCCGTCCACCGTGGTGGCCAGCACCTGCAACCCCGCGGCGCGCAGCGCGGTGATGGCGGCGTGATCGTCGGGTTCGGCGACGACGGGAATCGAGAAGATGCTGCCGGTCGAGGCGCGCAAACACTTGCCGTTGTACGGGTCGACGCTGTGCCCGCCCAGGATCACCGCTCCCGCGCCCATGGCGTCGGCGATGCGAATGAGTGTGCCCGCATTGCCCGGCTCGCTGATCTCGACGGCGACCGCGACCAGCCGCGGTGAGCCGGCCAGCGCGTCCTCCAGGCGGGTCGCCGGCATCTCGCACACCGCAACCAGTCCCGTGGGCGTGACGGTGTCGGAGAGCGCCTTGGCGGCCCGCTCGCTGACCGGATGTATCGGGCACCGCAGCGTGGCCAGCAACGACGCATGCCGCTGCGCCGCGGTCTCGGTGGCGAACACCTCCCGGACCAACCCACGCGCCGACGCGGCCTCGACCAGGTTAGGGCCTTCAGCGAGGAATCGTCGCGCCCGCCGACGGCCGACGTGACGATGCAGCTTGACCGCCGCCGCCACTCTGGCCGAGCGTTCGGTGAGCACGGCCTGGCGGCTAGGCGGCCTCTCCCGAATCCGAGGGGGCGTTGACGTCGTCGGGCAGTGCCGCCCTGGCGACGTCCACGAGCGCGCTGAACGCTGCCGGGTCGGTGACCGCGATGTCGGCGAGGTTCTTGCGGTCCACTTCCACACCCGCGGCCTTGAGACCCTGGATCAGCCGGTTGTAGGTGATGTCATTGGCGCGGGCAGCCGCGTTGATCCGCGAGATCCACAACTTGCGGAACTCCCCCTTGCGGGCGCGCCGGTCGCGGAAGGCATAGTTCAGCGAATGCAGCTGCTGCTCTTTGGCTTTGCGATAGAGCCGGGACCGCTGGCCGCGATAGCCCTTCGAGGCCTTGAGGATGCTGCGCCTCTTCTTGTGGGCGTTGACCGCCCGCTTCACGCGTGCCATGGAATGTTCCTACTCTCGTTCAGGCAGTGAATGCTTCTAAAAGGTCTGGTGCCGGTCACCCGGCGCGGCGGTCAGCCGTTCAGCAGCGAGTTGACGCGCTTGGTGTCGTTGGCTGAAACGGTCGTCCGGCCGGCCAGCCGCCGGGTTCGTTTGGTCGACTTGTGTTCCAACAGGTGCCGGCGATTGGCTTTCTCGCGGAGAATCTTTCCGGTCCCGGTGCGCCGGAACCGCTTCGAGGCCCCGCTATGGGTCTTGGCCTTGGGCATATTTCCCCAATTCTCAGGTTCTGCTGTTCTCGTCAGTTCGGTAGAGGGCTGGCTGTCGCCGGTCTCATCGGCATCGGGGGCCGGTCCTTCGGGATGCCGGGCCCTGGCCCGGGTTTTCGCGCCGCGATGCGGTGCCAGCACCATCGTCATGTTGCGGCCGTCCTGCTTGGCGGACGTTTCGACGAATCCGTAGTCGGCGACGTCGCTCCCGAGCCGCTGCAGCAGTCGATAGCCCAGCTCGGGCCGGGACTGCTCACGTCCGCGAAACATGATGGTGACCTTTACCTTCGATCCCGCCTCCAGGAAGCGGATGACGTGGCCCTTCTTGGTCTCGTAGTCGTGATCATCGATCTTCGGTCGCAGCTTCTGTTCTTTGACGACGGTCTGCTGCTGGTTCCGGCGGGATTCGCGCGCCTTTTGCGCCGCCTCGTATTTGAACTTGCCGTAGTCCATGATCTTGCAGACCGGAGGTCTGGCATTTGGAGCTACTTCGACGAGGTCGAGATCGGCGTCCGCGGCGACGCGGAGTGCGTCTTCGATGCGCACGATCCCTACCTGCTCCCCCCCTGGGCCAATCAATCGGACTTCAGGTACACGGATGCGCTCGTTGACGCGGGTCTCAGTGCTGATGGGGCCTCCCTTGTTGGGCTTTCATGTGTCTTCCGGTTACGACTAGCGTCGGGTCCGTCCGGATTCAGTCGGTGGCAACACCACACCATCAGCAGAAAAGCCCTGCACAAGCAGGGCCCAATGCCGACCGATCGCGGCTTGAAGACAATCAATCCGCCCGCGTTGCCCGCGGAACAGGCGTGCGTGACGCCTGTGACCGGACCGTTTCGCCTTTGATGAGACTCTCGGAAACGCTGAGTCTGCCCTGGCTAGCGGTGGGAGTGGGACTCCACTTACTGTTCCTGGCCTTCGCCGGGATGGTCGCGGACGACAGTTTAGCAGCCATGGGCTGTCTTTCCGCACTTCGCCGGTAGGAGGCTTCTGCCGGATGGGATGCCGGATGGGATGCCGGACGCGGTCGTGCCGCCGTTGCGCAGTCCGGAAAACATAACGAACCACACTCGGCGATTCTGAGCGCATCATCAGGACTTTCTAGGTTTGAGGGCATATCCTCGCGGTCTGTGACACTCGCTACTCGTCGTTCGGGCAGTCGGTCGAAGTCCCGGTTTCGCTGGGTTCCGGCGGCGGCCGGCTGGACGGTAGGCGTCATCGCCACCCTGTCCCTGCTGGCCAGCGTGTCACCGCTGATCCGATGGCTGATCAAGGTTCCGCGGGAATTCATCAACAACTACCTCTTCAACTTCCCGGACACCAGCATCGCGTGGTCGTTCGTACTTGCGTTGCTGGCCGCGGCGCTGACGGCGCGCAAACGCGTGGCCTGGGTGCTGTTGCTCGGCAACATGATCCTTGCCGCCGTGTTGAATGCCGCCGATATCGCCGCGGGCGACAACACCCCCGCGGAAACCTTCGGGGAGAACCTCGGTTTCGCGGTGCACGTCGTGGCCGTCGTTCTTCTCGTGCTGGCCTATCGGGAGTTTTGGGCCAAGGTCCGCAAAGCGGCGCTGTTCAAAGCGGCAGCGGTGCTGGTCGTCGGGGACATCATCGGGATCTTGGCGTCCTGGGGCCTGGTCGAGATGTTCCCCGGCACGCTGGCGCCCGACTCCCGCTTCTGGTACGTGGTCAACCGGGTGGTCGGGTTCGCCATCGTCGACCCCGATCAGTTCACCGGCCGGCCGCACGTCTTTCTCACCGCGATCTTCGGATTGTTCGGCGCGCTGGCACTCATCGCCGCGACCATCGTGCTGTTCCAGTCGCAGCGCGCCGACAACGCCCTCACCGGTGAGGACGAGTCCGCCATCCGCGGGCTGCTCGAGCTGTTCGGCAAGAACGACTCCCTGGGTTACTTCGCGACCCGTCGCGACAAATCGGTGGTGTTCGCGCACAGCGGCCGCGCCGCCATCACCTACCGAGTCGAGGTCGGCGTCTGCCTGGCCAGCGGCGACCCGGTGGGTGACCCGAGGGCATGGCCGCAGGCCATCGACGCGTGGTTGGCGCTGTGCCAAACGTACGGCTGGGCACCCGGCGTCATGGGCGCCAGTTCGCAAGGAGCGCAGGCATATCGCGAGGCCGGGCTCAACGCCCTGGAGTTGGGTGACGAGGCGATTCTGCGGACCGCCGACTTCAAGCTGTCCGGCCCGGACATGCGCGGGGTGCGCCAGGCCGTCACCCGAGCCCGCAGAGCCGGCCTCACCGTGCGCATGCGGCGACACCGCGACATCTCTCCCGAGGAGATGGCCGACACCATTTCCCGCGCCGACGCGTGGCGGGACACCCAGACCGAGCGCGGCTTTTCCATGGCGCTGGGCCGGCTCGGCGATCCGGCTGACGGCGACTGCCTGCTCGTCGAAGCGCTGGACCGCGGCGGCGACGTGGTCGCGATGCTGTCGCTGGTCCCCTGGGGAACCACCGGCGTCTCGCTGGACTTGATGCGCCGTTCCCCCCAATCCCCCAACGGCACGATCGAACTGATGGTCAGCGAGCTCGCGCTGAACGCCGAAACCCAGGGCGTCACGCGCATTTCGCTGAACTTCGCGATGTTCCGGTCGGCGTTCGAGCAGGGCGCACAACTCGGTGCCGGCCCAGTCGCCCGGCTGTGGCGCGGGTTCCTGCTGTTCTTCTCGCGGTGGTGGCAGCTGGAGACCCTGTACCGCTCGAATATGAAATACCAACCCGAATGGGTCCCCCGCTACGCCTGCTACGAGGACGCCCGGCTGATCCCCCGGGTGGGGGTCGCGTCGGTCATCGCCGAAGGTTTCCTCGTCTTGCCGTTCACCCGGCGGGAAAAGGTGCACACCGGCCACCATCCCGCCGTGCCGGCCCAGTTGGCCGAGTCCGGGCTGCTGCACCACGACGGCTCCGCGCCCGACGTGAGCGACCTGCAGCGTCGGGAGGGCGCCGCCGAAGCAGAGGAGTCGAAGGCTCGCCTGCCCGAGCAGGTGCGGGTGCGCCTGGCCAAGCTGAAGATATTGCAGCGCAAGGGTGTTGACGCCTACCCGGTGGGATCTCCGCCCAGTCACACGATCGCCCGGGCGCTGGACGCCGACGACCAGGAGACCGTCTCAGTCTCGGGCCGGATCTTACGGATACGCGACTACGGCGGGGTGCTCTTCGCCCAGTTGTGTGACTGGTCGGGGGAAATGCAAGTGTTGCTTGACAATTCGCACCTGGGGCATGGCCGCACCGCCGATTTCACCGCGGCCATCGACCTCGGTGACCTGGTCGAGATGACCGGACACATGGGCTTCAGCAAGAACGGAACCCGCTCGTTGCTCGTGAGCGACTGGCGGATGATCGGTAAGTGCCTGCGGCCCTTGCCGAACAAGTGGAAGGGGCTCACCGACCCGGAAGCCCGGGTGCGAGCCCGCTACGTGGACCTGGCCGTCAACCCCGAGTCGCGTGAGCTGATCAAGGCCCGCAGCAGCGTCTTGCGGTCGGTCAGGGAAACGCTGTTCGCGAAGGGATTCATCGAAGTCGAGACACCTATCCTGCAGCAGATCCACGGCGGAGCCACGGCCCGGCCGTTCGTCACCCATATCAATACCTATGACATGGACCTGTTCTTGCGCATCGCGCCGGAGCTTTACCTGAAGCGGCTGTGCGTGGGCGGTGTGGAACGAGTCTTCGAGTTGGGGCGGGCCTTCCGCAATGAGGGCGTGGATTTCAGCCACAACCCGGAGTTCACAATGCTGGAGGCCTACCAGGCGCACGCCGACTACAAGGTGTGGATCGACGGCTGCCGCGAGCTCATCCAGAACGCGGCCCAAGCCGCGCTCGGTGAGCAGATCGTGCTGCGGCCCCGCGCTGGCAGCGACTCCCGCCTCGAGCCCGTCGACATCGCCGGTGTGTGGCCGGTGAAGACCGTGCACGACGCGGTCTCCGAAGCGCTCGGCGAGCGCATCGACCCCGACACCCCCCTCGCCACTCTGCGCAAGCTGTCCGACGCCGCACACATTCCGTACCGGGCGCACTGGGACGCCGGCGCGGTGGTGCTCGAACTTTATGAGCACCTGGTCGAGGACCGGACCGAGCAACCGACGTTCTACATCGACTTCCCGACGTCCGTGTCGCCGCTGACCCGGCCGCACCGCAGCGTGCGCGGGGTGGCCGAGCGGTGGGACCTGGTGGCGTGGGGCGTCGAGTTGGGCACCGCCTACAGCGAGCTCACCGATCCGGTGGAACAGCGGCGGCGGCTGCAGGAGCAGTCGCTGCTGGCCGCGGGCGGGGATCCCGAGGCGATGGAACTCGACGAGGATTTTCTGCAGGCCATGGAATATGCGATGCCGCCAACCGGCGGGCTCGGGATGGGCATAGATCGGCTCGTCATGCTGATAACTGGCCGTAGCATCCGCGAGACACTGTCGTTCCCGCTGGCCAAGCCGCATTAGCGGACGGTTCGTCGTCCCGGCGAGTCCCCCGCGAGTCCCCGCGAGTCAAGGGCGAACATCGGGTGAATTTGTTCCAAGCAGGTTAACAATGGATCACAATGAACCACGTGACAGCGCCTACGCTTCCTTTGCTGGCAACTGGTCACATTTCACTGATGCATGGCTGGGTGCCCGTCACGCTTCAGGTCGTTACCGCCGTCGTCCTGGCCCTGGCGGTCGGCTGGCGGTCGCGGCACTGGAGGACGTTGTGGCTGCCCGCAGCCGCCTTGGTCGGCGGTTCCGCGGCCTATGTGACGCACTGGTACGTCGTTGACCGGGGCCTGTCCGATGAACCCGCGCCGTCCACCTTGTTGCTCTGGATCGCGTTGACCGGCACCGCGGTGGCGGTGCTGATTTTCGGCTGGCGCACCGCCCACCCGTGGCGGCGCGGCGCGGGCCTGCTGGCCGTACCGATGTGCTTGCTGTGCGCGGGGCTGGTGCTCAACGCGTGGGTGGGCTACTTCCCCACGGTGCAGGCCGCGTGGAACCAGCTCACCTCCGGCCCGCTGCCCGATCAGACCGACCAGGCCACCGTCATCGCGATGGCGGCCAAACGAACCCGTCCACCGCACGGCAGTGTGGTGCCGGTGAAAATTCCTTCGGACGCATCGCATTTCAAGCACCGCGGGGAACTGGTGTACCTGCCGCCCGAGTGGTTCACCAGGGGGCACCACCCGCTTGCGGGGGACAGCCCACCGCCGCCGTTGCCGACGGTGATGATGATCGGCGGGCAGTTCAACACACCCGCGGACTGGACCCGCGCGGGTAACGCGGTCAAGACGATCGACGATTTCGCGGCCATGCACGACGGTAAGGCGCCGGTGTTGGTGTTCGTTGACTCCGGCGGCGCGTTCAACAACGACACCGAATGCGTCAACGGGGTGCGGGGTAACGCCGCGGACCATCTCACCAAGGACGTTGTTCCCTATATGGTCTCGGCCTTCGGCGTCAGCCCCGACCGATCCAACTGGGGCGTCGCCGGCTGGTCTATGGGCGGGACGTGCGCCGTGGACCTGACCGTCATGCATCCCGAGATGTTCAGCGCGTTCGTCGACGTCGCCGGAGACTTCTTTCCCAACGCGGGCACCAAGGCGCAAACCATCGCCAGGCTGTTCAGCGGAAACGCTGACGCCTGGGCCGCGTTCGACCCCACCACGGTGATCAACCGGCACGGCCCGTACACCGATGTGGCCGGTTGGTTCACGATCTCCTCAGAGGGTCCGCCGCCGCGCCGCGATTTCGCGATGGGCGACAGCGGCGCGATGCGTCTCGCCGGTCGGGAAGCCGCCGCCAACCCCGGCAACCAAACCGCGGCCGCGTTCTCGCTTTGTGCGCTGGGCCGCGCCAATGGGATTGACTGCGCGGTGGTGCCCCAGCCGGGCAGGCACGACTGGCCGTTCGCCGACCGGGCCTTCGCGGCCGCGCTGCCGTGGCTGGCCGGCCGGCTGGGCACACCGGGGGTGCCGCGGATGTCGTTGCCCTTTGCATCGCCGCCCAGCGCCGTCGGCGGCACGGTGGTGGTGCCGGCCGAGCACACTAGCACCGCTAGCCGATAGTGCTATCCCTCGCCCGGGTCCGGCGGGCGATATTTGCGCGGCATTGCAATCCGTGGAGCGCCTGGACGCGCTGGGCTAGTACACCAGTGGTGCTGGTGCCCGCATGGACGCGACGTCGAAGCCATGCGTCGGTGATCGCGGTGTGGCTGGCCGTCAACCCGCATTAGCGTTGGTGGCATGCCCGAAGAACCTGAAACCCCCGACGCCACAGAACCCGACGCCGGGTACGACAGCGCCGGTGTGCCGACCTTCGAATCCGTCCGCGAGAAAATCGAGACCCGGTACACGACCGCACAGGGCGCCGCCGAACTTGATGCCGAGTCACCCGAGGGCCAGTCCGTCGAAGAGCAGTACGAACAGCGCCAGCGCGCGGCGGCCGAGCGCCTGGCGCAGATCCGCGAGTCCATGCGCTCCGAGGAGGGTTGAATAGTGTGCGGATCAGCCCCCGCTTCCCGTCGCAGCTTCCGCGAAACTTAAACCAGCTCACCGTCTTTCGTGTGTCGTCGCAGACTTTTAGTGTCGCGGCGAAACCCCGCTCACGCGGTGACTTTGCTGCGCCGGCTCGATCGCCGCGGAGCGCCGGCTGATGAGCCGGGGAGGCCGACGACCTCGGCGAGGAACTTGCCGGTGTAGCTTTCCGGCACCGCCGCGACGTCCTCCGGAGTGCCCTCGGCGACAACCGTTCCGCCCTCCGCGCCGCCCTCTGGGCCCATGTCGACGATCCAGTCCGACGTTTTAATGACGTCCAGGTTGTGCTCGATGACGATGACGGTGTTGCCCTTGTCGACCAGGCCGTTGATGACGTTCAGCAGTTTGCGGATGTCGTCGAAATGCAGCCCGGTGGTGGGTTCGTCGAGGATATAGATGGTCCGCCCGGTCGAGCGCTTCTGCAGTTCCGCGGCCAGTTTCACCCGCTGCGCCTCGCCGCCGGACAGCGTCGGCGCGGGCTGGCCGAGCCGGACATAACCCAGGCCGACGTCGACGAGGGTGCGCAGGTAGCGGTGGATGCCCGTAATGGGCTCGAAGAACTCCGCCGC
This sequence comes from uncultured Actinomycetota bacterium, assembly GCA_963785625.1. GTDB lineage: Bacteria > Actinomycetota > Actinomycetes > Mycobacteriales > Mycobacteriaceae > Mycobacterium. Next base: position 94,259 of record CAWAWC010000011.1, read on the forward strand.
CTCCTCGATGGACATATCGAGCACTTCGGCGATGGTCTTGCCCTTGTAGTGGACCTCGAGGGTCTCCCGGTTGTAGCGGGCGCCGTGGCACACCTCGCACGGCACGTACACGTCGGGCAGAAAGTTCATCTCGATCTTGATGGTGCCGTCGCCCGTGCACGCCTCGCAGCGACCGCCCTTAACGTTGAACGAGAATCGGCCGGGTTGGTAACCGCGGACTTTGGCCTCGGTGGTGGCCGCGAATAGGGTGCGAATCTTGTCGAACACCCCGGTGTAGGTCGCCGGGTTGGAGCGCGGCGTGCGGCCGATCGGCGACTGGTCGACCCGCACCAGCTTGTCCAGGTGGTCGAGCCCGGTGACACGCGTGTGCCGGCCCGGGACTTGCCGGGCGCCGTTGAGACGGTTGGCCAGCACCGCGGCCAGGATGTCATTGACCAGGGTCGACTTGCCGGAGCCGGAGACGCCGGTCACCGAGGTGAGCACGCCGAGCGGGAACGACACGTCGATGCCGCGCAGGTTGTGTTCGCGCGCGCCGACGACAGTGAGTCGGCGCCGCCGGTCGACGGGACGCCGGATCGCGGGAACCTCGATGCTCTCCTTGCCCGACAGGTAGGCGCCCGTGATCGAGTCCTCGTTGGCCAGCAGCTCGTCGTAGGTTCCGCTGTGCACGATTCGGCCACCGTGCTCGCCGGCCCGCGGGCCGATGTCCACGATCCAGTCGGCATGCGCGATGGTGTCCTCGTCGTGCTCGACGACGATCAGGGTGTTCCCCAAATCCCTTAGGCGGGTGAGGGTTTCGATGAGGCGACGGTTGTCGCGCTGGTGCAGCCCAATGGACGGTTCGTCGAGCACATAGAGCACGCCCACCAGACCGGACCCGATCTGGGTGGCCAGGCGGATGCGTTGCGCCTCACCGCCGGACAGCGTCGCCGCGGCGCGGGACAGCGACAAGTACTCGAGCCCGACATCGAGCAGAAAGCCCAGCCGCGACTGGATTTCCTTGAGCACCTGTCCGGCGATCGCTTGCTCGCGCGGACCGAGGGTGAGCGCGTTGAGAAAGTCCGCGCAGTCCGAGATGGACAGCTCGCAGACTTCGGCGATGGACTTGGTGCCGCGCTCCCCCGCGGCCAGCGTGACGGCCAGAATCTCGGGCTTGAGCCGGGTGCCCTCACACACCGGGCAGGGCACGTCACGCATGAAGCCCTCGTAGCGCTCCTTCATCTGCTCGGATTCGGTCTGGGCCATCTTGCGCTGCAGGAACGCGAGCACGCCTTCGAAGTCGGCGTAGTACGAGCGGGTGCGGCCGTACCGGTTGCGGTACCGCACGTGCACCTGGTGGTCGGAGCCCTCGAGGATCGCCTTGCGCGCTTTAGCGGGCAGCTTGCGCCAGGGTGTGTCGACGTCGAAGCCCAGCTCCTCGCCGAGCCCCGCCATCATGCGGATGAAGTACTCCGCGGTGTGGCCCGCCGACCACGGCGCCACCGCACCCTCGGCCAGCGTGCGCTCCGGGTCGGGCACCACCAGATCGGGGTCGACTTCCTTGCGGATGCCCAGGCCGCTGCACTCGGGGCAGGCGCCGTAGGGCGAGTTGAACGAGAACGACCGCGGTTCCAGGTCGTCGACCGTCAGCGCGTGCCCGTTCGGACAGGCCAGCTTCTCGGAGAACCGCTGCTCACGGTGCGGTGCCCCCGGCTCATGGTCTTGATGGTCTGGGAATTCCAGCACCACGATGCCGTCGGCCAGGTTCAGCGCGGTTTCCACCGAATCGGTGAGCCGCTGCTTGGCGGTGGCCTTGACGGTGAGGCGGTCCACCACCACCTCGATGTCGTGCTTTTCCTGCTTCTTCAGCTTGGGCGGGTCGGTCAGCGAGTGCACGACGCCGTCGACCCGCACCCGGCTGTAGCCCTGGGCGTTCAGCTTCTCGAAGAGATCCGCGAACTCGCCCTTGCGGGTCCGCACCACCGGGGCCAGCACCTGGAACCGGGTGCCCTCCGGCATCGCCAGCACCTGGTCGACGATTTGCTGCGGCGTCTGCCGAGCGATCCGCTTGCCACAGATCGGGCAGTGCGGTGTGCCCGCGCGGGCGTAGAGCAGCCGCAGGTAGTCGTACACCTCGGTGATGGTTCCAACGGTGGATCGCGGGTTGCGGTTCGTCGACTTCTGGTCGATCGACACCGCCGGGGAAAGACCCTCGATGAAGTCGACGTCCGGCTTGTCCATCTGCCCCAGGAACTGGCGGGCGTAAGCCGACAGCGACTCCACGTAGCGGCGCTGGCCCTCGGCGAAAATGGTGTCGAACGCCAGCGACGACTTGCCCGATCCCGACAGCCCCGTGAAGACGATCAGCGAGTCGCGCGGCAGGTCGAGGTCGACGCCGCGCAGGTTGTGTTCTCGGGCGCCCTTGACGATCAGGCGGTCAGCCAACGCTGCCCCCTCTCAGTGAAGATCTTGCCAGTGCTGAACGCGGATACTGCGCACGGCGCATTCCATGCTAAGTGCCCTTACCGACAAGCAATCGGTGACCAGTAACGTGGAGCACATGACCTGCGCCGGCGACGATGATGCCGGCGCGGCCGGGATCGTGGGGGTACCACCCGCTTGCGGGGGAGAGCGGCGCAAATGACTCTCGTTGACGACAACTACACCGGACACGTCGACCCTGGTACTGCGGCCCGCCGGACCCTACCCGGCGCCACGATCCTAAAGGCATCGGTGGGCCCGATGGACAATAACGCCTATCTGGTCACGTGTTCGGCCACCGGCGAGACGCTCTTGATCGACGCGGCCAACGACGCCGACGTCCTGATCGACCTGATCCGCAGTTACGCCCCGAAGGTGTCGCTGATCGTGACCAGCCACCAGCACTTCGATCACTGGCAGGCATTGGAGGCCGTGGCCGAGGCCACCGGCGCCCCGTCCGCCGCCAACGAGATCGACGCCGGCCCGCTACCGGTCAAGCCGGACCGGTTGCTGGCCGGCGGCGACACCGTGCAGGTCGGCGGGCTGACTTTCGACGTCATCCACCTGCGTGGGCACACGCCCGGATCAATCGCGCTGGCTCTCGACGGATCCGCAACCGGCGGGGTCACCCAGTTGTTCACCGGCGACTGCCTGTTCCCGGGGGGCCTTGGGCGGACAACAAAGCCGGCAGAGTTCGACTCGCTGTACCAGGACGTGAAGACGAGGGTGTTCGACCGGTTCGGCGACGAGACGGTGGTCTACCCCGGCCACGGCGACGACACCACGCTGGGTGCCGAGCGCCCGCATCTTGAGGAGTGGCGCGAACGACGGTGGTGATTGTTGCGGCGTTTACGGCAAATCCGCCGTTATAAGGGCCTCACCAGCCGTTTAGCGCCCCATTCTGGATAACCGGGGGCCGGGAAGCGGCGGAGGTCGGATGACCGCAGCGGCCGCGTGCCTTACGTGCGGCACCGAGCCGTGGGAGGGTGCGCGATTTTGTGCCGGTTGCGGTTCCCCTTGGCAGCCTTGGACATTCAGGCGGCTGCGGCCACTCTCGCCGGCGAAATCCAAAAGCGCGACGGTATCGACCTACAGCTACGCGTGGGACTCAACTCAGGACAGGTCATCGCCGGTGAGATCGGCTCGGGTGCACTGCCGGTTGATTGGCGTGATCGCCTGGGCCGAAGCCATGCCCTGAAGGCCGCAGGCGATGGCGCCCTAGCGTCCCGAGTCATAAGTTCGACATCAGCCGGGTGTGCCGTTCGACGCCATCACGGGTGCGTCGAGTGTGGGGGATATGCACACTTTGCGATCGCTTTTCGTCCATATCGCCCACGTTCGGCGAGCCTAAGCGCCCACAGCGCACGAATTAATGACTCGGCACACTAGTTGGTCGTGTGCACGATCAACACGTCGACCTTTGCCCGACGTGAGACGTTGGCCGGCACCGATCCCAGCAGCCGGCCGGCGATCGTGTTGAGGCCGACGTTACCGACGACCAGCAGGTCGGCCTTTTCGTCCTCGGCCAGCTTGACCAGCGCGTCGACCGGAGCGCCGACTATCGCTCGCTCTTCGACGTCCTTGGCTCCGGCCGCGTGCGCGCGCTCCTTGGCGTCCTGCAGGATCGCGTAGATCGGTGCCGTGCCCGACACCTTGTAGCTTTCCTGCCCCAGCGCGTCGGCGGCCCGCGTGTCCTCATGCTGGGGTAAGTACGCCGAGGCGATGAGCAACTTGGTGTCCGTCCCGGCGATCTGCGCTGCCCGGTCTACCGCGCGCATCGACGAGTCCGAGCCGTCGGTTCCTACCACCACCGTCCGATAGGCGCCCATGTACCCTCCCAGTTTCGGTTGGTCAGCCAACCCAAGACAGTATCGCGTTTGCCGGGTGCGGTGGAGTAGCTGAGTGACGCAGCGTGGCGTGGCGTAATCCAGCATTTGCGGGGCCACGCGGCAGCACCGGACAATATTTCCGATGAGAAAACAACCGAATGCTCGTCCTGAAAGCGAAAAACCCTGCGTTGCGGACTTTTTCGCGAAATACGGGCCCGAACCGCGAACGCATCGCACCGAATTTCGCCGGTCCGGAGCCCGCATTAAGCCCAGCGTGACCAAATTCATCAACCCGGCCCTACAGTGACAAGCATCATGCCCATCACCGTTCAGCAGCGCGCCGCGGACGCGGTTGACGAGCCCGCGCCCGTACGCCCGCGCGGCAGGCTGCTCGACCCGTGGGCGATCGCCGTGTTGGCCACCGCCATCAGCGCCGCGTGGGCCTGCAGGCCTTCGCTGTGGTTCGACGAGGGCGCCACCATATCCGCGTCGGCCAGCCGGACGTTGCCCGAGCTGTGGCGGCTGCTGGGCCACATCGATGCCGTGCACGGCCTTTACTACCTGCTGATGCACGGCTGGTTCGCGATTTTCCCTCCGACCGAATTCTGGTCGCGGTTTCCCAGCGCCCTGGCGATCGGGGCCGCGGCCGCCGGCGTCACGGTGTTCACCAAGCAGTTCGCCCCTTACGCTTCCGGGCGGGCGACCGCGGTGTGCGCGGGTGCCGTGTTCGCCATTCTCCCCCGCACCACCTGGGCGGGCATGGAAGCACGCTCGTACGCCTTCGCGACGGCCGCGACCATCTGGCTGACGGTGTTGCTCCTCGCCGCCGTCCGGCGCAACAGGCCCCGAATGTGGGTGTTCTACGCGCTGGCTTTCGCGCTGTCCATTTTGCTGAATATCAACCTGGTCTTGTTGGTGCCGGTCTATGCCGTGCTGGTGCCACTGTTGGCGCCCACCAACTTCCGCCGGTCCGCGGTCCTTTGGTGGGTTGGGGCGTCGGCCGTCGCCATCGGGATCATGACGCCGTTCATCATGTTCGCCCACGGTCAGGTATTCCAGGTCAACTGGATCTATCCGGTCAGCTGGCATTACGCCTTCGACATCATCCAGCGGCAGTATTTCGATCACAGCATTCCGTTCGCGATCCTGGCGGCCGTCGTCATCGCCGCGGCGGTCGTGGCCCGACTCGCCGGAGCGCGGGCCCCGGCGGGCGACATGCGTCGTCTGCTGATCCTGTGCGCGGTGTGGATCGTCATTCCCACCGCTCTGCTCGTCATCTATTCGGCGATCAGCGAACCGATCTATTACCCGCGCTACCTGATCTTCACCACGCCGGCGATAGCCGTCGTCCTGGCCGTGTCCATCGTGACCGTCGCCCGCAAGCCGTGGCCGATCGCTGGTGTCGTGCTGTTGTTCGCCGTCGCTGCGCTGCCCAATTACCTCTTCACGCAACGCTGGCCGTACGCCAAAGAGGGCTGGGATTACAGCCAGGTGGCCGACCTGATCAGTTCGCACGCCGCGCCCGGGGACTGTCTCATGGTGGACAACACCGTGCCCTGGCGGCCCGGGCCGATCCGTGCCCTGCTGGCCGCCCGCCCGGCGGCCTTCCGCTCGCTGATCGACGTCGAACGCGGCGCCTACGGTCCCAAGGTCGGCTGGCTCTGGGACGGCCACGTCGCCGTCTGGCTGACAACGGCCAAGATCAACAAATGCTCGACCATCTGGACCATCACCGATAAAGACAAGTCACTGCCCGACCATCAAGCCGGACAATCTTTGCCGCCCGGGGTATTCGGGCGATCCCCGGCGTATCGATTCCCGAGCTACCTCGGTTTCCACATTGTCGAGCGTTGGCAATTCCATTACTCGCAGGTGGTGAAGTCGACGCGGTAATTCCGCGTGAAGTCCCGATCGAGGGATAATTGACGGGCATGCAGACCTGGCTGGCCGCGCCGCCGCTGAGCGGCGATGTGCAGGGCCTTAGGCACCTCGTCGAACTCTTCGCCGCGTTCGGGTTGACCGCACTCATTGGTCTGGAACGCACGATCGAAGGCAAGAGCGCGGGACTGCGGACGCGGACCCGCAGGACGTCGGCAACGGGGAGGTCGCGGTGACGATGCCGCTGTCGGGCGCCACGATCGCCAACGCAACGGACGCGTTCGCTGACGTCGACGGGGTGGTGGCCGTCGTTCGGGCCGACGACGAGGCCGACTGAACTCAGGCCAGGGCGTCGACCCGGGCGCCGCGGGTCGCGTTGTAACTGGCAATTACGCCGGCGGCGCTCAGGGCGGTGAACACCGCGAACAGCCAGCGTGCCGCCATCACGTCGCCGCCGTGGGCGGTGTTGACCACCACGCCGGCCAGCCCGGCGCCGAATGCCGCGGAAATGAGCTGCACGGTGTTGATCGCCGCGGCCGCCGCGCCGCCCTCGCGGGGATCGTCGACCGAACCCATGGCGCGCGCCGACAGATGAGGCCACGCCATCCCGATGCCGATCCCGTCCAGCAGCAGGGCCAGCGCCCAGAGCGCGACGAGGCCGGCCGAGGCGTTGTCGCGCTGGGTAAGCGCGCCCAACGCCAGACCCGACGCCACCACCACCGGTGCGGCCACGATCACCCGTCCGATCGTCCGCGGGCTCCGCAGCGACGCGCTGACGATCTCGCTGACCGTCCAACCGACCGCCACCGCCGCACCCAGAAACCCGGCCGCGACCGGCTGCAGATGGGCCAACTGCTGACCGAACCGCGGCACATAGATGTCCACCATCGCCCCGGCCATCAGGACCCCCATCGTCAGGTAGATCCATTTCAGGGGTCCGGGGCCGAACACGCTGGGCGGCAACACCGCCGCGCGCATCCGCCAGTCGACGATCACAAACAAACCGACCAGCGCAATGCCGGCGGCCAGCAGTCCGAAGGTCGCGACGACGTTGTGCGGGATCTGCGCGACGCTGACGGCCAGCGCCGCGGCACCGATCAGCACCAACGACCAGACCGGTACCCTGATCGCCGTCGCCGCCCCCGTCGGGTCGTTCCTGCCCGCGGGCAGCGCGATCGGTACCAACACGGCCATCAGCGCCGATAGCGCCGTCATCACGACGAAGGCCCACCGCCAGAGACCGAACTGCGCGAATAGGCCACCTGTCGCGGGGCCGACAACCGTGGCGACGCCCCACATCGCCGAGACCAGCGCCGAGCCGCGGGTCCAGAGCGAGCGCGGCAGCGCGGCGTTGATCACCGCGTAGCCGAGTCCGGCCAGCAGGCCGCCGGCCAGGCCCTGCAGCGTGCGCCCCGCGATCAGCATCTCCATGGTGGGCGCCGCCCCGCATACCAGGCTGGAGGCGCCGAACACGGCCAGCCCCACCAGATAGGACGAACGCGCCCCGAGGCGCAGCAGGATCGGATTGACCAGCGTCGCCGCGACCACCGACCCGACCAGGTACAGGGTGGTCACCCACGCGTAGAGGCGACTGCCACCGATCTCGGCGACCGTGTTCGGCAGCAGGCTGCTGGTCAGGAACTCGTTGGTGGCGTAGAGGGCGACGCCGCCGGCCAGCACGACCGACGCACCCAGGTACTCGCCCCCTAGCAACTCCCGCCAGCTGCCGGTGGTGTCGTCGGTCCGCTTCACTTGAGCCCGGCGGCGTCCATCCCCCGCAGCTCCTTCTTGAGGTCGGCGATCTCGTCGCGGAACCGGGCGGCCAGCTCGAACTGCAGATCACGGGCGGCGGCCATCATCTGCTCGGTGAGGTCCTTGATCAGGTCCGCCAGTTCGGCGCGCGGCATGCTGGCGGTGTCGCGGCCCTCGAACACCCCGGCGCTGACCGCGCGCCCCGGCTCGCCCTGGGCGCGGCGGCCGCGGGACGCGTTGCGCCCGGACCCGCCGATTCCCACGGTTTCTGTGGCTTGTGTGTCAGCGGCCTCGCGGTAGACCTGGTCGAGGATGTCGGCGATCTTCTTGCGCAGCGGCTGCGGGTCGATGCCGTGCGCCTCGTTGTAGGCGATCTGCTTCGCCCGTCGCCGTTCGGTCTCGTCGATGGCCTCTTTCATCGAGTCGGTGATCCTGTCGGCGTACATGTGCACCTCGCCCGAGACGTTGCGGGCGGCGCGGCCGATGGTCTGGATCAGGCTTCGCGTCGACCGCAGGAAGCCTTCCTTGTCCGCGTCGAGGATCGACACCAGCGACACCTCGGGCAGGTCCAGGCCCTCGCGCAGCAGGTTGATGCCCACGAGCACGTCGTACTCGCCCAGCCGCAGCTGGCGCAGCAGTTCCACCCGGCGCAGCGTGTCGACCTCGGAGTGCAGGTAGCGCACCCGAATCCCCATCTCCAGCAGGTAGTCGGTGAGGTCTTCGGCCATCTTCTTGGTCAGCGTGGTCACCAGCACCCGCTCGTCGGCCTCGGTGCGCTTGCGGATCTCGCCGATCAGGTCGTCGATCTGGCCCTTGGTCGGTTTGACCACCACTTTCGGGTCCACCAGGCCGGTGGGCCGGATGACCTGCTCGACGAACTCGCCGCCGGTCTGGCTGAGCTCGTAGGGGCCCGGAGTGGCCGAGAGGTACACCGTCTGCCCGATCCGGTCGGCGAACTCCTCCCAGGTGAGCGGGCGGTTGTCGCATGCCGACGGCAGCCGGAACCCGTACTCCACCAGGTTGCGCTTGCGCGACATGTCGCCCTCGTACATGCCGCCGATCTGCGGCACGGTGACGTGCGATTCGTCGATGACGAGCAGGAAGTCTTCCGGGAAATAGTCCAGCAGGGTCGCCGGCGGCGAGCCAGGACCGCGGCCGTCGATGTGCCGCGAGTAGTTCTCGATGCCCGAGCAGAAGCCGACCTGCCGCATCATCTCGATGTCGTAGTTGGTGCGCATCCGCAGCCGCTGGGCCTCCAGCAGCTTGCCCTGACTCTCGAGTTCGGCGAGCCGCTCGGCGAGTTCCTCTTCGATGGTGCAGATCGCGTGCGCCATGCGCTCCGGACCGGCCACGTAATGGGTGGCGGGGAAGATCCGCAGCGAGTCGACCTGGCGGATCACCTCACCGGTCAGCGGGTGCAGGTAGTACAGCGCCTCGATCTCGTCGCCGAAGAACTCGATGCGCACCGCCAGCTCCTCGTAGGAGGGGATGATCTCGACCGTGTCGCCGCGCACGCGGAATGAGCCGCGGGTGAACGACAGGTCGTTGCGCGTGTACTGCACGTCGACCAGCAGCCGCAGCAGCCCGTCGCGGGGCACCTCGGTGCCCACCCGCAACTCCACCGAGCGGTCCAGGTAGGACTGCGGCGTGCCCAGGCCGTAGATGCACGACACCGAGGCCACCACCACCACGTCGCGGCGCGACAGCAGCGCCGACGTCGCGGAGTGCCGCAGGCGCTCCACGTCGTCGTTGATGGAGCTGTCCTTTTCGATATAGGTGTCGGTCTGCGCGATGTACGCCTCGGGCTGGTAGTAGTCGTAGTACGACACAAAGTACTCAACGGCGTTGTGCGGCAACATTTCCCGCAGCTCGTTGGCGAGCTGCGCGGCCAGCGTCTTGTTGGGGGCCATCACCAGGGTGGGTCGCTGCACCCGCTCGATGAGCCAGGCGGTGGTGGCGGACTTCCCGGTGCCGGTCGCGCCGAGCAGCACCACGTCGCGCTCCCCCGCCCTGATCCGCCGCTCGAGCTCGTCGATGGCGGCCGGCTGGTCGCCGGCCGGCGCGTGCGGGCTCACGACCTCGAAGCGGCCGCCTGCGCGCACGACCTCGTCGACGGCGCGGTATTCCGAATGCGCGACTACCGGATGTTCAGTGGCGAAAGCCATGCCACCAGGGTAGAGCGGTGCGCCGACAAGTGGCTTAGTGCTGGTCTTAGGATCTACCCGGCCGGTCGGGTCCAGGTCCGACTGACCGGATTGCACTCCAGCAGGTGCCCGTCGCTGGAGGTGGTCATCGCGAAGACCGGGAGTCCGGGCTTGTCGCACGAACTACCGGAGGCGTGCACGCCGTTCGTGATGGGGGCCCGGCCCCAGGCGTTGCCTTCGCAAACGATCTGCTCGTTGTTGGTCGGGTCGTAGGCGAGCTTGTCGATGTCGCTGCACAGCCCGCCCAACACGGGCGGCGACCCCGGCGTCGACGGTGGGTTCGTCGTGTTCGCCACCTGGGCGGGGTCGGCGATGTTCACGCCCGCCGGGACGTCACCGATCCGGGTGGCCACCACGGGTACCCGCACCACCGCGCCCTGTGCGCCGCATTCGTTGCTGAGCACGGTCTCGGTGACCGTGCCGCGCAGGGTGCCGTCGGCCTGCGGCGCCAACGACCACGCGATGGTCTCCTGCTGGGTGGCCGGCGCCTGCCCGTTCGGCGGGGTGCAGCCCACCCGCTCCTGCTGCGGCGTGCCCTGCCAATAGCCACCGACAAAGCGCAGCGCGTCGGTGTGGCCTCCGTCGGTGGTGCTGGCTGTCTGGTGGGTGGCGTCGTCGAGTTGAGTCGCGGTGGCCGTACAGCCGTTGGTGGTGCACACCGACCGGAACGCCCACCAATTGCTGTTGGCTGCGGCGTCGCGAATCGGGATCCCGTTCGTGGTCTGCTTGCTGTGGTCGTACGCAAACTGGTAGGCGCCGCTGAGGGACGGTCCGCCGGGCCTCGTCGGCGCGGCGCTGGGCGCCGAGACGGACGGTTTCGACGCGAGCGCGGGAACGCTCGGGGAGGAAGGGTCGGGCTGAAAGGAGTAGAGAATCGACCAGGTCGCCGCCACGGCGATGAGCACCGCGCACAGCAGCGCGGTCGCCCACCGGGTCCGCGACGAGTACCTGTGTTTCAGCGCGGTGACGGCACCGCGAACCCCGCGCCGCCGAGGCGGTGTGAACGAAGCGGCGGCGGGGGGCGCGCTGCGACCCACGTCGGAAACACCGTCGATCCGCTCGCTGACGGCGGCGGCGAAGGCGCGGCACCGCTCGAACCTGTCCTCGGGCTGTTTAGCCAGGGCTTTGCAGAACACCTCGTCCAGGTCCGCCAACTCCGGCCGAAAATCGCTGAGCAGCGGCGGATCCTCGTGCAGGTGCTGGCTGATCACCGCGATCGGATTGGAGTGCTGAAACGGTGGCGCACCGGTGAGCAGGTGGAAAGCCGTTGCGGCCAAAGCGTATTGGTCCGCCCGCCCGTCGATATTCCCACCCGTCAACTGTTCGGGCGCCGCGTAGGCGACCGTCCCCACGGCGACGTTGGTCTCGGTGATCCCGCTGATGTCGCCGAGATGGCGCGCGACACCGAAGTCCGCCAACACGATTCGGCGTTCCCCATCTTCGGGATGGGTGAGCAGGATATTGGCTGGTTTGACGTCGCGGTGCAGTAGGCCGCGGTCATGGGCGTAGTCGAGGGCGGCGGCGACGGCATGCAGGATCGCGCACACCTCGTCGATCGGCATCCCGTCCTGGTGGCGTTCTTTCACCAGTCGAGCGGCATCCGTCCCCTCGACGTAGTCCATGGAAATCCAGAGCTGACCGTCGAACTCCCCGCGGTCGTGCACGCCGACGATGTGCGGGTGCCAGAGCGTTGCGGCGAGATCGGCCTCTCGGTTGAACCTTTCGCGGAACTCGGGGTCCGCGGTGACCGCCTCGGCGAGCACTTTGATCACGTCGCGGCGCGGCAAACGCGGATGCAGCGCCAGATACACCTCTGCCATGCCACCGGCGCCCAGCTGCCGCAAGATCGTGTAACCCGCGAACGGGGAGCCGTTGGTTACGGCGAGTCGCGACCCGCTGACTTCGCTCTGCTGAGGTACGGCCTCGGGCTCCGCGTTCGGGGTGGAGCTGACCGGGGGGATGCGCCGCAAGAGATGCGCGACGGTCGCCGAGGGCAGCGAGTTGAAACCCGCCCGCAGGGCCTCACGGGCCGCCCGCGGATTGCTCAACAGCCGTCGCCCGACATCCAGGCGACGGGTTGTCCCCCTGTGGTCGTTATGTTCGTCCATCTCCGCTTGCCCCCTCATTCTTTGGCGCTAACTGCGGGCATCGCCGTGGCCCGATGCACAGCGCAACGCTTCAGCGCGCATCGGGATTGGGGTCCTCTGCCTCTCGTCGTTGCGTCGGTCCAGCGCGGCGGTGTGTTCGCCACCTCCGGACACACTTCCCCTTGCAGTCCTCACGTTCGAATGGTGCCGGATCTGCGTGGGTGATTGGCCTCCGCAAGCTATGAGGTAGCTATGAGAGGCCAAATCGAAACAAAGCGACATCACAGGCGAGTCCAATGGAGGGCACTCGCCGCGCCGACCGATACTTGAGTAGTGACTCGACCCGCCCCGCCTGTCCTGACAATTCGGCACGACGGGTCCCAACGTACCTTCGCCGCCGGCCACGAAGTGGTCATCGGGCGCGACACGCACGCCGACGTGCGCATCGCGGATCCGCGGATCTCGCGGGCGCACTTGATCTTGCGCTTCGATCAGGGCCGATGGCTGGCAATCGACAACGGGTCGCTGAACGGGACCTACCTGAACGGCTACCGGATGCCCGTCATCGATATCCACGACGGCCAGAGCATCAATGTCGGCAATCCGCAGGGACCACGGCTGACCTTCGCGATCGGCCCGCAGCAGGGCCAGACCAACCGCCCGAGCCAGACGAGACTGACGCGTGACTCCGGGCCGCCCACCCTGGCGTGGTCCGCGCTCCCCGAGCAAACGAATCCCGTTCAACCGCCGCGCGGCCAGTCCGGCGGGCACCCGCGGAATCCCGTCCGGCGCGGTCCCCACGCGGCACCGCCGCGCCCGATGCCGCGCAAGCAGCCAGCCAAACAGCCGGGGCGGCCGCCGAACGCCGCGACGAGGCAGCCGGTCTCGCCGCCGCGGCAGGCGCCTCCGCCGCGCACGCCGACATCGTCGATGCCGCTGCCGGGTAAGGCGGGTACGCCGCCTGACCAGCTGACCGTGGTCAACGCCGACTCGCCGGCCAGGTCATACGCCGCACCGCCCGACGCACGTGACACCGGCGCACCGGCCGGACCGGACTCGACGCCGGCGGCCGAATTCACCGTGATCGACGCCAGAACGGCCGACGTCTCAAACCTCGCGACCCGGATGGTGAAGTTCCTCTCACCCAGGTCGGCGGGGGCTGACGAAGCCGCCGCCATCACGATCGGCCGTGCCGCCGACAACGACATCGTGGTTTCCGACGTGCTGGCCTCGCGTGAGCACGCGACGCTGATGCAGACGCGGCTGGGCACCGAGATCCGCGACAAGAGCGTCAACGGCACATTCGTCAACGGCACCCGGGTGGGGTCGGCGATCCTGTCCGAGGACGACGTGGTGACCATCGGCAACGTCGACCTCGTGTTCCGCAACGGCACCCTGATCCGGCTCAGCGACGCCGCAACGCGCACCGGCGGACTGGAGGTCCGCAACGTCAAATACGTCGTCGACAACGGCAAGCAACTGCTGGACAACATCTCCCTGACCGCCAGGCCGGGCACCCTGACGGCCGTCATCGGCGGTTCGGGCGCCGGCAAGAGCACCCTGGCCCGACTCATCGCCGGCTACGCCCGCCCCACGTCCGGTTCGGTCAGCTTCGAGGGCCACGACATCCACGCCGAATACGCTTCGTTGCGGAGCAGGATCGGCATGGTTCCGCAGGACGACGTGGTGCACCGCCAGCTGACGGTCAACCAGGCGCTGGGCTACGCCGCCGAACTGCGGCTGCCGCCCGACACCAGCAAGGCCGACCGCGCCAAGGTGGTCGCGAAGGTGCTCGACGAGCTCGACCTGACCAAGCACGCAGACACTCGAGTGGACAAGTTGTCCGGCGGTCAACGCAAACGCGCGTCGGTGGCACTGGAACTGCTCACCGGACCGTCGTTGCTGATCCTCGACGAGCCGACGTCGGGCCTCGACCCGGCGCTGGACTATCAGGTGATGACGATGCTGCGCCAGTTGGCTGACGCCGGTCGCGTCGTGATCGTGGTGACGCACATGTTGTCCTACCTCGACACGTGCGACCAGCTGCTCTTGGTGGCGCCGGGCGGCAAGACCGCCTACTGCGGCCCGCCCGACCAGATCGGTGAGGCGATGGGAACCACCAACTGGGCCGAAATCTTCACCAAAGTGGGCGCCGACCCCGAGGAAGCCAACAGGCGCTTCATCGCGCAGAGTGAAGCCCAAAAGCGGCCCCAGAAACTCTTGGCGGCCCGCGACGAAGAGCCGGGCGACCTCGGCGCACCCGTGCATACCAGCGTCCGGTGCCAGATCTCGACGGTCGCTCGCCGGCAGGTCCGCCTGGTCATCGCCGACCGCGCCTATTTCATCTTCCTGGCCCTGTTGCCGTTCATCCTGGGTGTGTTGTCACTGACGGTTCCGGGGTCCAGCGGGTTCCGGGTCCCCGGCCCGAACGCCGGAACGCCCGACGAATCCGCCCAGATACTGAATCTGCTGCTGCTCGCCGCGGCGTTCATGGGCACTGCGCTGACGATCCGCGATCTGGTCGGCGAACGTGCCATCTACCAACGGGAGCAAGCGGTCGGGCTGTCGACGTCGGCCTACCTGCTCGCCAAGACCGCGGTGTTCTGCGGCTTTGCGATTGTGCAGTCGGCCATCACCACCACGATCGTCGTCGTGGGCAAGGGCGCACCGACACGGGGGGCGGTGCTGCTGGGGAACGCCACCGTGGAACTGTTCGCGACCGTGGCCGCGACCTGCGTCGCCTCGGCCATCCTCGGCCTGGCCATTTCGTCACTGGTGCGCTCCAGCGAGCAGATCATGCCGCTGTTCGTGGTGTCGATCATGGCCCAGTTGGTGCTGTGCGGGGGGATGGTGCCGGTGACCGGCCGGCTTGCCCTGGACCAGCTGTCCTTCGCGATGCCCGCGCGCTGGGGCTACGCGGCGGCGGCCGCAACGGTCGACGTTCGGCATCTGGTTCCCGGTTCGCTGCTCCCCCAGGACCGCTTCTGGCAGCACACGTCGAAGATCTGGCTGATCGACATGGGCATGCTGGCCGCGCTGTCGCTGTTCTACGCCGGCTTCGTGCGGTGGAAGATCCGCTTGCGTCGGTAGGCTGACACCATCCATCCGCCGAAGCACGAAACGTTCGACCTGGTCGCCCGCACCAACACCGATCCCAAAGGCATGGTGCGGGCCGTCGACGAATACGTGCTACAGCCGTGGGGGCTCTATATGGCGCGGCCCACTCCGGGCCGGGCCCAGTTTCACTACCTCGAGTCATGGCTGCTGCCCGCACCGGGTCTGCGCGCCACGGTCTTCCACTTCAATCCGGGCCATGAACGCGAGCACGACTACTACCTGGATGTCGGGGAATACACGCCCGGCCCCGACGTGTGGCATTCGGAAGACCATTATCTCGACATCGAGGTTCGCACCGGGACGGGGGCCGTTCTGGCCGATGTCGACGAGTTGCTCGAGGCCGTTCGCCACGGCCTGCTGACCCCGGAGGTCGCCGAGCGGGCGGTGCGACGCGCCGTGGCGGCCGTGGACGGGCTGGCCCGCAACGATTATGACCTCACCCGGTGGCTGGCCGGCGAGGGCATGGAGATCACCTGGCGCAGCACGTAGGCGCCAGCGTCCGAATCGGCCCGCACCGCAAGCGTTTCGGCTGCGTCAACGCATTGGCGGGGCCTCTATGGCGGCGGCGCCTCGCTTCGGGAACGAGGGTCCAACGACCCTACAGGTCGGCGCGCCAACACCCTAGGTTCGGCTGTGATACGTCAGTAAGCGCCAAGGGGGACCGGTGACGTTTTTCCAAGTGATAGCGCTCGACCTCGACGGCACGCTGGCGTCGGGGGGCCGGTTGTCACCCCAGGCGCTGGACGCCATCGACGATGCCCGGCAAAAAGGGCTCACGGTCCTCCTGGTCACCGGCCGCATCGAAGCGGAACTGCAGGCCGAATTCCCCCACATCGCCGACCACTTCGACGCGCTGGTACTCGAGAACGGCGCCGTGGTGGTCGTCAACGGACAATCATGCGCGCTCGCCGAGCCGGTGGACAGCACCCTCACCGACGCGCTCGCTCAGGGTCGGTTGCCATACCGTCGCGGCGAGGTGCTGGTGGCGATCGACGGCGAGCATGCCGCGAATGTCGTCGAGGTGATCGGTGAGCTCGAACTGGACTGCCAGTTCGTCCGAAACCGGGATGCCCTGATGGTGCTGCCGGCGGGCGTAACGAAGGGCAGCGGACTGAACGCCGTGCTGTCGGAAATGAATTTCTCCCCGCACAACACGATCGCGGTCGGGGATGCGGAAAACGACTTGTCGATGTTCGGCGTCGCCGAACTGGGCGTCGCAGTGCCCAATGCCGTCTCGTCCGTGCTGCGGCACGCCGATCTCGTCCTCGAGGACCCGGACGGTGCCGGTGTCGCCGCCCTGCTGAACGGCCCCTATCTCACTGGGGCGCGGCGGTTTTGCCCGCGCCGACGGTGGATCGACATCGGCACCTTCGATGACAAATCACCCGCCCAGGTACCGGGAAGTCAGGGCCGCATCCTGGTTACCGGCGCGACCGGATCGGGGAAGAGCTACCTGGTTGGCCTGATGGCGGAGCGGTGGATCCAGGCGCACTACTGTGTGCTGGTCATCGACCCAGAAGGCGACCACGTGCAACTGCAGCAGCTCCATGGAGTACGGGTCGTTGATGGCCGTGACCACCTTCTCGAACCCATCGACGTCGTCAACGGCCTGGATCCGCGAACGAGCCTGGTGGTGGGCATGTCCGGGGTCGCCGAAGCAACCAAGATGGAGTATTTGCACCGCCTGCGGTCCACCGCCGAGGCGCACCGCGAGCAGCACGGGTTTCCGCATTGGGTGATCTATGACGAGGCTCATCTCCTCGGCACTGAGGAGGAAGCACACTGGGCACGGCGCGGCGGCTACGTGTTGTCATCGTTTGCGCCGGCTTCCTTACCCGCCGCCGAAATTGACAGCAGCGACGTGATGTTGACGCTCAGCGACGACGACGCCAACATGGCTTTAGCACGGCGGGCCGCGGTGCGTTTCGGCTCCGGGCCGCCCCGCGCGTTCGCCATCGCCGACCGTCAGACCGAACACGTGCGGCACCGCCGGAAGTATGCCGATGTCCGCCTTCCCAACGAGCGTCGGTTCTACTTCCACGCAACCGAAGGACAATCCATCCGTCCGGCCGCGACGATGGACGAATTCCGCGTCTGCTATAAGCCATCTCGACCGCCGAACGCTTCAATACCATCTAGATCGAGGCGATTTCTCCCGCTGGCTGGACGGCACCATCGCGGACAAGGACTTCGCCGAGCAGGTGGCGGCCTGGGAAGATGAGGTATCGGCCCGGCACGCCGCGGACATGGAACGCATACGCAATCAGCTCGCCCATGCGATCGAAGAACGCTACCTAGATGCCGGCAGCATCGCCGAACCGGCTCCGGAATCGTCCGGAGAGTAAAAACCGCACCTGCCCGGAGCAAGTTTCCCAACTGGCCGACCGGGTACCTTTTGGGCATGGACTGCACTCAGCCGGTCAACGACCAAGGCGGATCGTCATGATCGACTTCGCCGGACTGCCCGCTTCGGTGCGCGCGGCGCTGCACGACGAGTCGGTGCCCGACTGGCGAGCACCCACGCTGGCCACTCTCACCGACAAGCGGTTTTCCAATCCGCACTGGATCTTTGAGCGCAAGTTCGACGGCATGCGCTGCCTGGCGTTCCGCGACGGCGACCGGGTGCGGCTACTGTCGCGAAATCGCCAGCCGCTCAACGGCACCTACCCGGAGTTGGTCGACGCACTCGGCGCCCAGCGCACGACGCGGTTCGTCGTGGACGGGGAGGTGGTGGCGTTCGAGGGCCGGCGCACCAGCTTTGCCCGGCTGCAGGGTCGCTTGGGCATCACCGACCCGGAGGTGTCGCGGGCGTCGCCGGTCCGCGTCTTCTACTATCTCTTCGACCTACTGCACGTGGACGGCGAGTCGACCATCGACGTGCCGCTTGTGTTTCGTAAGCGGTTGTTGCGCAGCGCGATAGAGTTCGGCGGACCGCTTCGCTACACGACACACCGGGTTGAGGACGGCATCGGCGCCTACCGGGCCGCATGTGAGCGCGGCGACGAAGGGGTGATCGCCAAGCTGGCCGACTCGACCTATGACGGCGGACGCTCGCCGAATTGGCTGAAGTTCAAGTGCGTCCGCGACCAGGAGCTGGTGGTCGGGGGCTATACCAGTCCCAAGGGAAGCCGAATCGAGTTGGGGGCGTTGCTGCTCGGCTACCACGACGGCCGAGACTTCGTCTACGCCGGCAAGGTCGGAACCGGCTTCGACGAAGCGACGCTGCACCGCCTGCACGAGCGGCTGTCGGCGATCCCGCAGGACACAGCACCATTCACCCGGGGCCTCGTGCGCGAGACCGGCGCTCACTGGGTGCGCCCGGAGCTGGTGGTGCAGATCGGATTCACGGAGTGGACCCGCGACGGAAAGCTGCGACATCCACGCTACCTCGGGTTGCGTACCGACAAGGACGCCGGCGAGGTCGTACGGGAGACCCCCTGACCAGCCTGGTTCTGCGGTCGGGCCGGGCGTAATCTCAGCGACTATGAGCACCAACGGCCGCAGCGGGGCGCCGATCGCCGCCATGGCGGCGATCGTGGTTGGCTCTCCGCTTTGTCCCGCAACCGCGCACGCGGACCTGCACAACATCACCTACCGCGCCAGGATCGATGGGGTGACGATGGGTAGTCAGGCCACCTTCGTGATCAACGGAGGCCAGACGAACACGGCCGGCCTGAGTTCGTTGCCGGGCAACGTGTTCGAGGCCGACACGGTGCTGCCCGATCCGCAGCAGGCCGGCATGCAGATCGTGCTTCATTGGCCCTACTCGGCCAACGTGCACTGCGAGATCGACGTGGACGACAACGTTCTCACCCAGGTCGATCGAATGGTCAGACCAGCGCCTGGTAATAGCGACCCGCTGAACGGGGTGCTGCAGTGCGGCGCAACGCTACCCTAGGGTCGCCAACCGGTGGAGTCGGCCCATTCCCACGCCCGTCGGTAGGCGTCGGCAAACCACGGCTCTTTGGCCGCGACATAGGAGTCGGTGTCGCCGCCCGCGCGCTCTTCGGCGGCCCGCTTGACGGACAGGTAGTCGGCGCGCTCCCCCGGATTGGCCGTTAGCCAGTCCACAAAGAGCAGCGCGAATTGTTGATTGGGCCAGCCATCCACCCGGATATGCACGTTAGTCGGCCGGCCCGGGTCCGCGGAGGCGTGAATCCGCTTGTGCCACAACGAAGGGTCGGCATTGTGGTTGTAGCGGTCGACAACGCTGCGGGGATCGGGCTTGGCGACGTCTTCGGAGATCCCCTCGATGCGCGGATAGCCGGCGGCGAGCAACGGCTCGACGAGTTCGTCGGCGACGGCAAGGGATTCGACGGTGACCTGAACGTCGATGAGGTCCTTTGCTACAAGTCCCGGCACGGCGGTCGAGCCGACGTGGTCGATACGCACGGCCCGGTGGCCGCATGCGGTCTGCAAGCGGGCGATGATCCGTCGCGCCTCGTCGGGCCAGGCCGGATCGGGTGGCACCAGCCGCGCGGCGGCCCGGGCGACCCGGCGCGCGCTGAGGTTGTGGGCGAACGGCAGGATCCGGTTTTCCCACACGTCGCGGGCGCGCCGGACCAACTCTTTCGGGCTGCCAGAGTTGTCCAGCCACACGTCGGAAACGGCACGGCGCTGCTCGTCGCTGGCCTGGGCGGCGATCCGGGCGCGAGCGTCCTCCTCGGACATGCCGCGCTGTTCGACCAACCGCCGCACGCGCACCTCGACATCCGCGTGCACCACGACCACCAGCGGGAACAGCGGCGCCATCCCGGATTCCACGAGCAGCGGAATGTCTTCGACGACAACCGAATCCGCAGAACCCTCAGCCACCGAGGCGATGATCTCGGCGCGACGCTTGCCCACCAGCGGGTGCACGATCCCGTTGAGCTTCTTACGCGCCTCGTCGTCGCGGAAAGCCTTGGCGGCCAACGCCGGACGGTCCAGCGACCCGTCGGGCAGCAGGATGTCGCTACCGAATGCTTCGACGAGTGACGCCAGCCCCTCGGTTCCCGGCTCGACCACCTCGCGTGCGATCACATCGCCGTCGACGATGATCGCACCGCATTTCGCGAAAGTGGCCGACAGTGCCGACTTGCCGGCGCCGATGCCACCGGTCAAACCGATACGCAGCATTAAGCGTTGCCGGCGAGCTTCTCCCGCAGAGCAGCCAAC
The DNA here is from genome assembly GCA_963785625.1 of uncultured Actinomycetota bacterium. Classification (GTDB taxonomy): domain Bacteria; phylum Actinomycetota; class Actinomycetes; order Mycobacteriales; family Mycobacteriaceae; genus Mycobacterium. The sequence continues at coordinate 114,743 of CAWAWC010000011.1, forward strand.
TGGGCGTCGCTGGCCAGCGACCCACCGGCCGCCTTTTCCGGGGAACCGCCGCCGTTGCCCGGTGATTGGGCGCCGCTGTCGTGCCCGGCCGCCTCGGCCGCGGCGAACTTCTCCATCTGCGCGGTGTGCATCTTGTGCCGGCGCTCGGCCTCGGCGTAGCGGCCCTCCCACTCCCCGCGCTGGGAGTCGAACCCTTCCAGCCACTCGTTGGTCTCGGGGTCGAAGCCCTCGGGGAAGATGTAGTTGCCCTGCTCGTCGTAGCTGTCGGCCATGCCGTACTTCGCCGGGTCGAACTCTTCGTTGTAGTCCTCGTTGGCCTGCTTGAGCGACAACGAAATCCGGCGGCGCTCCAGGTCGATGTCGATGACCTTGACCATCGCGTCGTCGCCGACGGCAACCACCTGGTCGGGCACCTCGACGTGCCGCTCGGCCAGCTCGGAGATGTGCACCAGGCCCTCGATGCCCTCCTCGACGCGGACGAAAGCCCCGAACGGCACCAGCTTGGTGACCTTGCCCGGCACGATCTGGCCGATGGCGTGCGTGCGGGCAAAGTGCCGCCACGGGTCTTCCTGAGTCGCCTTGAGCGACAGCGAAACCCGCTCGCGGTCCATGTCGACGTCGAGCACCTCGACGGTGACCTCGTCGCCCACCTGGACCACCTCGGACGGGTGGTCGATGTGCTTCCAGGACAGCTCGGAGACATGCACCAGGCCGTCCACACCGCCGAGGTCGACGAACGCGCCGAAGTTGACGATGGACGAGACAACACCCTTGCGGATGGCGCCCTTCTGCAGCTGGTTGAGGAACTCGCTGCGCACCTCGGACTGGGTCTGCTCGAGCCAGGCCCGCCGGGAGAGCACCACGTTGTTGCGGTTCTTGTCCAGCTCGATGATCTTGGCCTCGATCTCCTTGCCGATGTACGGCTGCAGATCACGGACGCGGCGCATCTCGACCAGCGATGCGGGCAGGAAGCCGCGCAACCCGATGTCGAGGATCAGGCCACCCTTGACCACCTCGATGACCGTGCCCTTGACGGCCTCGTCCTTCTCCTTGAGCGCCTCGATGGTGCCCCAGGCGCGCTCGTACTGCGCACGCTTCTTCGACAGGATGAGCCGGCCCTCTTTGTCCTCCTTGGTGAGAACCAGGGCCTCGACCTCGTCGCCGACGGAAACGACCTCGCTGGGGTCGACGTCGTGCTTGATGGAGAGCTCGCGGGCGGGGATGACCCCTTCGGTCTTGTAGCCGATGTCGAGGAGCACCTCGTCCCGGTCAACTTTGACGATCGTGCCTTCGACGATGTCGCCGTCGTTGAAGTACTTGATCGTTTTGTCTATTGCTGCGAGAAAATCCTCGCTGGAGCCTATGTCGTTGACGGCTACTTGGGGCGAGGTGACGGTGGGACTCGGCATGTTGTTGGGTTGCTCCGGACAGGTTGGGTCGTAGGGACAAATCGGGATTTACTCGTCGAGGCTACTCGACGCGGCACACGCTGGACAAACCGGTCGGCGCGCACAACCCGCCGACGTAACGGTACGGCGAAATTCAGACCAAATTTTCGCCACACCGTTACGTTCGACCGAACACACGTTCGCCCGCCGTTCGATGCGCGAGGCCCCTAATGTGCGGCAGCGTCCCAGCTGCGGCCGTAACCCACCGAAACCTCCAGCGGGACGTCGAGTGGGTAGGCGCCGCCCATCTTCTCGCGCGCCAGCGCTTCCACCCGTTCCCGCTCACCGGGCGCGATCTCGAACAACAACTCGTCGTGCACCTGCAACAGCATCCGGGACGCCAGTCCGGCCTCTTTGATCGCCTTGTCAACCTCGATCATGGCCACCTTGATGATGTCGGCCGCACTGCCCTGGATGGGCGCGTTGAGCGCCGCCCGCTCGGCGGCCTCCCGCACCTGCCGATTGCTGCTGTCGAGCTCGGGGAGGTAGCGGCGACGGCCCAACACCGTCGAGGTGTAGCCGTCCTTGCGGGCTTGTTCCACGACGGCCATCAGGTAGTCGCGCACCCCGCCGAATCGGGCGAAGTACTGGTCCATCTGGACCTTCGCCTCCTCGGTGGAGATTTTCAGCTGCGTGGACAGCCCGTAGGCACTGAGCCCGTAGGCCAACCCGTATGACATCGCCTTGACCCGGCGGCGCAGCTCGGGGGTGACCTCGTCGATCGGCACCCCGAACGCGCGGGAGGCGACGAACGAGTGCAGGTCCTCCCCCGTGTTGAACGCCTCGATAAGGCCCTCGTCCTTGGACAGGTGCGCCATGATCCGCATCTCGATCTGGCTGTAGTCGGCGGTCATCAGCTCGGCCATTGGTCCATTGGGACCCTGCCCCACCACGAACGCGTCCCGAATCTGCCGGCCCGCGTCGGTCCGGATCGGGATGTTCTGCAGGTTGGGCTCGGTCGACGACAACCTGCCGGTGGCCGCGATCGTCTGGTTGAACGTCGTGTGGATGCGCCCGTCGTCGGCCACCGAGTTCAGCAACCCGTCGACGGTGACCTTCAGCCGGGTGACGTCGCGGTGGACGAGCAGGTGCTGCAGGAACGGATGCCCGGTCTTGTCGAACAGTGACTGCAGGGCGTCGGCGTCGGTGGTGTAGCCGGTCTTGGTCCGCTTGGTTTTCGGCATCGCGAGTTCGTCGAACAACACCGCCTGCAGCTGCTTTGGCGACCCCAGATTGATCTGCTTGCCGATCACGGCGTAGGCGGCCTCGGCGGCGTCGCGGATCTCATCGCCGAATTGGCTTTGCAGCTCGGTCAGCAGCTGCAAATCGACGGCGATACCGGCGCTTTCCATGTCCGCCAGCACGCGCTGCACCGGCAGCTCCATGTCACCCAGCAAGGCGGTGGAGTCGATGCGGTCCAGCTCGGCGTCCAGGGCGTCAGCCAGGTCCACCACGGCCCGGGCCCGCAACACCAGCGTCTGGACGGCCTGCTCGTCCACCCCGTCCATGTCATCGAGCAGCGAAAGCTGTTGCTGTTCAGGCGATTCCGCGCGCAATTCGCGTCGCAGGTAGCGCAGCGAAAGATCGTCGAGGGTGAAGCTGCGCTGCCCCGGACGCACCACGTAGGCCGCCAACGCGGTGTCGGACGTGATGCCGTTCAGCGTCCACCCGCGGCCCGCCACGTCGTGGATGGCCAGCTTCGCCTCATGCAGCGCTTTGGGTTTCGCCGCATCGGCCAGCCACGCCGCCAGTGCGGCGTCGTCGTCGGGCGTCAGCGTCGCCGTATCGACGTAGGCGCCTTCGCCGTCGGAGGCGGCGATGGCCAGCGCGGTCGCGTCCCCGCCGTAGGGCAGATGGGTACCGGCGATGGCCAGCCCGCAGCGGCGCCCGTCGCCGGCGTGCTCGGCCAGCCACTGCCCGAGCGTGCCGGGCTCCAGCGCGCCGCCGCGCACGTCGAAGCCCTCCTCGACCTCCGGCACCCGCCCCCCAGTGGTGGCCAGGGTCTCGAACAGCCGGTCCCGCAAGACCCGGAATTCCAGGTCGTCGAAGAGCCGGTGAATCTGGTCGCGGTCCCAGGGCTGCAGCCGCAGCGTGTCCGGCGTCTGCGCCAGCGGGACGTCTTTGACGAGGTCGGTGAGCTCGCGGTTGCGCACCACGCTGGCCAGGTTCGCGCGTAGCGCGTCGCCGACCTTGCCCCGCACCGAGTCGACGTTGTCGACCAGCCCCTGCAGCGTCCCGTATTCGGCGATCCATTTGGCGGCGGTCTTCTCGCCGACGCCGGGAATGCCGGGCAGGTTGTCGCTGGGATCGCCGCGCAGGGCTGCGAAGTCGGGATATTGCGCGGGCGTCAGCCCGTACTTTTCGACAACGGCCTCGGGGGTGAAACGGGTCAGCTCGCTGACGCCCTTACGCGGGTAGAGCACCGTCACGTCGTCACTGACCAACTGCAAGGAGTCGCGGTCACCGCTGACCACCAGCACTCGGTAGCCCTCGTTTTCCGCCTGGGTGGCCAGCGTCGCGATGATGTCGTCGGCTTCGAACCCGGGCTCCGCGAGCACGGTGATGCCCAGGGCGCCGAGAACCTCCTTGGTGATGTCGATCTGACCGTGGAACTCCTCGGGGGTCGCCGACCGGTTGGCCTTGTACTCCGGGTAGCGCTCGGAGCGGAAGGTCTGGCGCGACACGTCGAAGGCCGCGGCTATGTGGGTGGGGGCCTCGTCGCGCAGCAGGTTGATCAGCATGGCGGTGAAGCCGTAGACCGCGTTGGTGGTCAGGCCGCCGCGGGTCTTGAAGTTTTCGGCGGGCAGCGCGTAGAACGCCCGGAAGGCCAGCGAATTGCCGTCCAGCAACATCAGCGTCGGCTTGGTTGCGGTCTCGCGGGCCTTACTGGTGGTGGTCGCGGCGGTCACGGCTCTCACTCTATGCACCGTTACTGACGTGGTCGGCCGTTGTTGGCCGGTGCCGGGGTAACGATTGCCCGGCCCGATAGCCGCGTGCGTGTCCGGCCGGGCGGGCGCGATTTGGTTCCCGGCATCCCTTGCTGGTGTCGGCTATTGATCGCCCGTCGGCTGTGGGGTGCGGCCTGGTTGGTAGCTCTCCTGACGCGATCCTCTGGTCGCGTGCGGGTCACACCTTTCCGTCGCCGTGCCTGGTGGCCTTTCGCGCGACGCCCGATCACGGTGGCGGCTGCCTGCTGTCGGGTGAGATTTGGGTAGGGCTCACGCCAGTGCTGGTCTCCCCATGCGCTGCTGTCTGCGGGGTTGACGCCGAGCAGCCTGATGCCTAGCGCCGCTGTCTGCGCGGTGAGCCGGTTGCGGAACACTGCGGTGGGGATGCCGGCCACTGCTTTGCGAAACCGTTTGCCGCGCTGGCCGCGGCCCATCGTCTCGCGCCCGACGGCGCGGGCATCGGCGAAGTCCAGGTCCTCCACGGCGATGGTGGGAATCTGGTGCCGCAGGCCGTAATGGATCAGTTTCGTGATGGCGTGGCGGACTTGCGCGTCGCGGCGGGCCAAGCCCAGGGGCGTGGTGTAAGAGTTCGCTCGACCGTGTGAGCCTTCGGGTGGCAGTTTAAGCGTTTCACGAGCGGAGCCTTCCGTAACTCGGTGGTAACGGACTTTGTAGAATTGGCAGGTTATCGACACCCTGCCGAGAACTGAGATGCTGCGACGCCAGTGCTGGCTATTTGCGATCGGTTCGTCCTTATTCGCGATCGGTACGGCTCCGGGATTTGCCATGGTCGGCGGTGCGGGCGCCACCAATCTGCTGTGCTTCATCGGCTCTTGGTTTTTCACCAGCGCGGCATTGATCCAGCTGCTGCTCAGCAGACCGTCGATGAGTCGGTCGTGGGGAACACCCTCGATACGAGCTGAATTCCTCTCGGCGGCAACCCAGTTCTTCGGCACCTTGCGCTTCAACGTCAGCACCGGTGCAGCGTTGTGGGCGCATCGAATACCTGCGCGCCGGCACTTCGTGTGGTGGCCCGACGCGGCGGGTTCGGTCGCATTCCTGGTCAGCGGGGTACTGGGGGTTGCGGCAGTGACCCTCACGGTCGGGCTCGTTCAACTGAAATCACGCGATTGGCTGGCAGCGTGGACCGGCATGATCGGCTCGATCGCCTTTGGCGCCTCAGCGGTCGGCGCCTTCATCAGGAGGACAGGTGTCACTGAAGACGCTCTACTGGCCAACATGGGTACCTTCGTCGGGGCGCTGTGCTTCCTGATCGCCGCTCTCCTCGTGCTGCCCAAACGCGTCTCAGCTCGACCCGCCCGAGCATGAACTCCCTCGTTTCCGCGAAAACACTTGTCAACGGCAGCCAAGCCCAGCGGCCTCGTCACAGCGCCGCGCCGTAGAGGGGTCTGGCCGGTGGTCCCGCAGCCACGTGCCAACGCACCCGGCTGACCCCCAGCCACGCGGATCAGAGGGCCGCGGCCGGGCCGCGGACCCCATACCAGCAAATCGCACGATGCAACATGGTGACTCCTTCCCTACGCGACGCACCACTCGCGCGCCCCATGCGACTCAATACGCCGGCAACGAATATGCAGCATTACCAGTAAGCACCCGTCGGTATTATGGACCGCCGATTGGCGGCGATGTCGATGGGCGACCCATATCGGCAAAACTGTTGGGCCGCAATATGTTCCATAGTTCGATGTTCTTAATCGCTTGCCAACGTTGTATATTCGTTATGTTGTTGCTCAAACAATCTGAACCCGTCTCATTCTGACTGCGCCGCTGCTTCGTTTGCATGCCAGGAATGTCTGCCGTGCGTGACCGTCACCGCTCACACACCGCGGCGGACCAATCACTTGCGGAGCCGACCGTCATTGTCGGCAGCCCGCCGAGCGCCCCCCAGCGGGCAACCGACCTCCCCGGCGCCGAAAAGAGCCCGACGCCGCCAGACACCTTCATAACGATTACCGGATCAAGTGGTGGTTCCGATCCCCGGCGCTGAGCAAAGCCCAACACCGCCGGATCCGTTGAGCGCCGCTGCAGGGGTCTCGACCTAATGAACCCCGCTGCAGAACTGCAACACGTTTCAGTTTCGGGCGTCCGCTGGGTACGCTGGCCCGGTGCCAGAGGTCACCCGCCAAGAACCGGCAATCGACGGATGGTTCGCCACCGATGACGCCGGCGCCCCTCATCTGATCGGCAGCAAATGCCCCCAATGCGGTACCTACGTGTTTCCGCCGCGTGAGAACAACTGCCCAAACCCGGCCTGCGACAGCGACAGACTAGAGCCTGTGCCATTGTCCACTCGAGGAACGCTGTGGAGCTACACGGAAAACCGTTACCCCCCACCAGCGCCCTACCCGGCCCCGGACCCCTTCGAACCGTTCGCCATCGCCGCGGTGGAGCTGGCTGATGAGGGGCTGATTGTGTTGGGCAAGGTGGTCGAGGGCACGCTGGCCGACGACCTGAAGGTCGGCATGCAGATGGAGCTGACCACCATGCCGCTCTTCACCGACGACGACGGTGTGCAGCGCATCGTGCACGCATGGAGGATCGCACGCGCCGGCGACGATGCAGAGCGAAGCGATGAGGAGGAGCTGCGCAAATGACGAGTACGCCCGAACCGCTCTACATCCTCGGCGCCGGGATGCACCCGTGGGGCAAATGGGGCCGAGACTTCACCGAATACGGTGTGGTCGCCGCGCGAGCCGCCCTGCGGGAGGCCGGCTTGGACTGGCGGCAGATCCAGCTGGTCGCCGGGGCCGACACCATTCGCAACGGGTACCCCGGCTTCATCGCCGGGTCGACCTTCGCGCAGAAACTCGGCTGGAACGGCGTCCCGGTCAGCTCGAACTATGCCGCATGCGCCAGCGGCTCCCAGGCCCTGCAGAGCGCGCGCGCCCAGATCCTGGCCGGTTTTTGCGACGTCGCGCTGGTGATCGGCGCCGACACCACCCCGAAGGGGGCGTTCGCCCCGGTGGGCGGGGAGCGCAAGAACGATCCCGACTGGCAGCGGTTCCACCTGATCGGCGCGATGAACCCGGTTTACTTCGCTCTCCTCGCGCGGCGCCGGATGGACCTCTACGGCGCGACATCCGAGGACTTCGCACAGGTGAAGGTCAAGAACTCCCGGCACGGCCTGCAGAACCCGTACGCCCGCTACCGCAAGGAATCCTCGGTCGACGACGTGCTCGCCAGCCCGGTGGTCGCCGACCCGTTGCGGCAGCTCGACATCTGCGCCACCTCCGACGGCGCGGCGGCGTTGATCGTGGCCAGCGCGAAGTTCGCTCGCCAACATCTCGGCTCGCTGGATGGGGTGCCGTCGGTGCGCGCGGTCAGCACGGTCACCCCGCGCTACCCCCAGCACTTGCCCGAATTGCCTGACATCGCAACGGATTCCACCGCGGCGGTGCCGGCACCCGGCCGGGTGTTCAAGGATCAGATTCTCGACGCGGCCTACGCCGAGGCGGGCATTGGGCCGGAAGACGTGAGCCTGGCCGAGGTCTACGACCTGTCCACGGCGCTGGAACTCGACTGGTACGAGCACCTGGGGCTGTGCGCCAGGGGTGAGGCCGAGGCGCTGCTGCGCAGCGGTGCGACCGCCCTCGGCGGCAAGGTGCCCGTCAACCCGTCGGGCGGGCTGGCGTGCTTCGGCGAGGCCATCCCCGCCCAGGCGATCGCCCAGGTCTGCGAGCTGAACTGGCAGCTGCGCGGTCAGGCCACCGGCCGGCAGGTGGAGAACGCCACCGTCGGCGTCACCGCCAACCAGGGCCTGTTCGGGCACGGCTCGTCGGTGATCGTGGCCCGCTAAAGGCGTCGCCGCTGGGGCGAGTGTGCGCCGGCGGCCTTCGGTGTGCGCTGGCGGCGGCCCGGCTCGGCGTGTCGCCTCCCTGAACGCACACGCGACGCCCTGAGCGCACACCGCGCGCCCAGCTATTCCTCCGGGGTGTCCAGCGTTTCCAGGACGACTTCGGCCACCCGTTTCATCGTGGTCCGCCGGTCCATGGCGGCACGCTGGATCCACTTGAACGCCTCGGGCTCGGTCATGCCCTGCTTGGCCTGCAGCAGGCCTTTGGCGCGCTCGACGAGCTTGCGGGTCTCCAGCCGGTCGGACAGGGTCGCAACCTCACGCTCCAGCTCGGTGATCTCGCTGAATCGGCTGACGGCCAACTCGATGGCCGGGATCAGGTCGCTGATGGTGAAGGGCTTCACCAGATAGGCCATCGCTCCGGCGTCGCGGGCGCGTTCGACCAAGTCACGCTGGCTGAACGCGGTCAGCACCACGATCGGCGCGATGCGCTTGCTGGCGATCTCGGCCGCGGCGTCGATCCCGTCACGGCGCGGCATCTTCACATCCATGATGACCAGGTCCGGCTTGTGGCGCTCGGCCAACTCGACGGCTTCCTGGCCGTCGCCGGCCTCGCCGACGACTTCGTAACCCTCCTCTCGCAGCATCTCGGCGAGGTCGAGCCGGATGAGTGCTTCGTCTTCCGCGATCAGGACCCGGCGCGGCACAGCGGCGCCGGGGTCGGTCGTGGGGCCTGTCATGAGGGACATTGTGTCGTGAGCGGCTGCGACCAACGACCTCGGGGGCGGTGAGACAGGGAAAGACACCAAATTCTCTATGGTGGGAGGCTGCCTCTAAGGTAGGAGGCCGAGCAAAGCCCTCGTATCCCAACTGGCAGAGGAAACGGATTCAAAACCCGTACAGTGTGAGTTCGAATCTCACCGAGGGCACCGTCTGACCAGGCTAAATACCGGCGCACCTGTGCAGTCGTACCGCAGTCGTACCGCGGTCGTACCGCAGTTCATGCCGAAACCGCCCTAGCCGCCTTATCCAGCGCCTCGCCACGTTGGTCAGGTCATCGGAGAACAGGTGGCCATACCTGTTGAGCGTCATCGACGCCGTCTCATGGCCCAGAAGGCATTGTACGGCCAGAACATTGGCCCCCGCCGCTATCGCCAAGGATGCGCATGTGTGCCTTAGCTCAGCTAACACGACCTCTGGCCACATCTCGGCGTTACTCTCGGTGACCGTAACCTGCGGTAACCCTAACCCCCACCGCCGGGCGGGACTTGCCCCGCTCCAACCGCGCAAGCTTGCGGGGCGCTTCGGCTGGTTCGCGAGAACCAACTGATCCACGTCCAGGACTTCCAATATCGTTGGGGATAGTTCGTCCGCGCGACAGCTGGGCCTGCAGCGGCGCTTGCCTGTGATTGTTGGACCGTAAACGACGGTGCTTGGCCCCGTTACACCGGCCCCGAGAAATTGATACGTACCGAATCGCTGACCGGTCGGAAGCCGATGCTTTGGCAGATTCCGTTGGACGCCGGATTGGCCAGGTCGGTGAAGCACACCACCTCGTCGGCACCGCCCTCGAGGGCCCACGCCGCCGCGGCGGCGGTCAGCGCCTCTCCGTATCCGTGCCCGCGCCTGTCGGGTGGGGTGTATAGGGGTCCAATCCGAGAGACGCCCGCCTCGGGTGAACGCACCCCCGCCATGCTCACCGGATCGCTGTTCAACGTCCAAAGCAGTAACTCATCGCCCAACTCCTTCGCGTTTCGCACGTACCGGGCGTTGGCGGCAGGGTCAGGTACATCGCCGAACGCTTCGGCGTGGAACCGGTTGAGCCAATCGACGAGCAAACCGATGTCACCTTGGACTGCCGGTCGGGGTTCGCCCTCAACGGCCGATGGAGGGCACAGCCTGTCCAGCCGGTGCAGCCGCTCCTGGATGCTCACCGTGCTGAGCACTCCGGTGGCTCCGCGCCAGGCCGCGGCGAATTTCGTTGCTATGCTGTAGGGCCCGCAAACAGCATTCAGATTTGGTCGTACACGGACGATTTCGGCGACGACGTCGCTGATGGCGGCCTCCGGCAGGCCGGTGCACAACAGTGCGGTCCACGGTGTCTGGATCGCCGCGCCGACCGCCGCCGCACCATCCCAAACCGTGACGAGCAGCGGCGCCGGATTGCTGTCGGGTAGACCGGCGCGCAATATCGTGAGTTCCCTGGTCGCCTCAACCGGGTCGCACCGGTAAATGTCGACGGCAACGCGGCGGAAGTCGTCGACGCTGTCGTGCAGCCGCACCTCCATGCCCTTAGGGTGGGTGTGGGCGCGCGCGCTTGTCAATGGCTGGCCAGGGTGGTGGCACAGGCTTTTTCCGCATCGGTACCCGGGCGGTCAATGAGGCTGCTGCGGACGAACATCACTAAACTGTGCAGTAGAACGAGATTGGCGAGCGAGCCCCGCTAATGTCGACGTTCGTGGTAGCAGTGAGCAGCGACAGCCGCTTGGTCGCGGGCCGGCTCACCCGACGACGTGCCACGGGGACCGCTGCTTATAGATGTCGCGATTCCCATACCCCGCCTCGACGCGTAACGGGTCGCGTCGGCACCCCCATATCCTCAGGATGTCGGGACTCCTCAAGTGCCTTACTGTCGGTTTCGATCATGCGGATCGCCCGCTCCAGCGGCGCTGAGCGGCCCCGGTCCTCGCCGACGCTGTCGATGAGCAGGCGGCTCTACTGGCGTCCCGCCGCCGATACCTCGACATTCGCAAGCGCCGCCCGGCCCGCTTCGGATAACAGCGCCTGAATCGGTGGGCAGCCCTGATGGAACAACTGGGCGTGCACCCGCTGCTGCCAGGCGCGCCGCTCGTCCATCAGCGTGCAGTACAACCGGCCCCAGCGTGCGGATCTCCAGCATGTGTGCGGACGGGATCCACGACTCCGCGAACCGGCCCTCCAACACCAGCGTGCACAGCAACCGGGCATCGGCGCGGTTGGTCTTGGCGCGCTTCTTCGGACCCCGCGCCACCGCGATCTCGGCCGGATCACCCAAATGCACGTCCACGCCCGCGGCGGCCAGCTCTTCGGTGACATACCGCCACCCAGTGCAGCCCTCCAGCCCGAACTCGCCATCCCCCTCAGCGCAGTGCCTGGCCAGCCATGCCCGCAACGTCTTCCGCGTCGCCGGACGGATCTGGCCCCACCGGACCAACCCGTCGTTATCCACGTAATCGAACGTGATCTGCTGCCGGTGCACGCCCAACCCGCCGACGATCGTCATTGGGACCTTACCTTTCTTGCAGGGTGATTGAGACCGGACGTTGTACGGTGCTTTTCACCCAGGGACGTTGGGTATGGCTTTCATTGGTCTGCTGTATTTCATGGCCCAGGAGGATTGGCCGCCCGGCGTCCCGCGACGACTCGACCGCTAATTGAGAGATGCGATTCGATCGCTGTGTAAGGACACGACGGCGTGGTCGTCGGTTGGGCTGGTAGCAACGATGACAATCGTGGAGGTGGTTGTGGGACAGCAACTGTGGGTCGGCATCGACGCGGGTAAGTCGGAACATCACTGCGTGGTCATCGACGGCCAAGGGCAGCGAGTGCTGTCCCGACGGGTCGCCAACGACGAGACGGTCTTGCTCGAACTGATCGACGCGGTCACCACGCTGGCCGACGGCGGCGAGGTCACCTGGGCGATCGACCTCAACCACGGCGGAGCCGCACTGCTGATCGCCCTGCTCATCACCGCAGAGCAGCGGCTGCTCTACATCCCCGGCCGCACCGTCCATCACGCCTCGGCCGGCTACCGCGGCGACGGCAAGACCGACGCCAAGGACGCCGCCATCATCGCCGACCAGGCCCGTATGCGCCGCGACCTGCAACCCCTGCGACCCGGAGACGAGATCGCAGTGGCCCTGCGCATCCTCACCGCCCGACGCACCGACCTGGTCGCCGACCGCACCCGAGCGATCAACCGGCTGCGCGCCCAGCTGCTCGAATACTTCCCCGCCCTGGAGCGGGCCTTCGACTACAGCGCCAGCAAGGCCGCCCTGATCCTGCTCGCCGGCTATCAAACCCCCGACGGGCTGCGCCGCGCCGGCGCCGCCCGACTGGAAGCCTGGCTGCGCAAACGCAAGGCCCGCAACGCCGCTGCCGTCGCAGCCACCGCGATCGAGGCCGCCAACGCCCAGCACACCACCGTGCCCGGACAACAGATCGCCGCCGCGATGGTCGCGCGGCTGGCCAAGGAGGTGATGGCCCTCGACACCGAAATCGGCGACACCGCAACGATGATCGAGGACCGATTTCGCCGCCACCGCCACGCCGAGATCATCCTGAGCATGCCCGGATTCGGCGTCCAGCTCGGCGCTGAATTCCTCGCCGCCACCGGCGGCGACCTGACCGCCTTTGACAGCGTCGACCGCCTCGCCGGCGTCTCCGGCCTCGCCCCGGTACCGCGAGACTCCGGGCGCATCAGCGACAATCGCAAACGCCCCCGCCGCTACGACCGACGACTGCTGCGGGCCTGCTACCTGTCCGCCCAGATCGCCATCCGCACCGACCCCGCCTCCCGGACCTACTACGACCGCAAGAGAACCGAAGGCAAAACCCACACCCAAGCCGTCCTCGCCCTGGCCCGCCGACGCCTCTACGTCCTGTGGGCCATGCTCCGCGACCACGCCGCCTGCCAACCGACGACTACAGCCGCGGCGGCTTGACAACGTCATTGAGAATCCTCCTCAAGCTCCCGAAAAATCACTGACGCAAACTCAACGTGCGTCTTAGCTGAGGGGGTCCCCATCACATGTCATCTTTCTTGAGGGTGTACTCGGCGGTTCACCCGAAGACCTACCATCCGGCAGGCCTCAGGCGAGCGACCGCCACTCAAAGTTCTACGAAGACGGGGACAACCTCCCGATCGGCCCGTTTGGTGACTCCACCAGCTGCCGGTGGGCGCCCCGTTCTTGGGCTGGGGTGAGGAGCCGCTAAACATTCAGCGCTAATCTTGTGAAAGCCTCAACCCTGCAGTCGGCCGCTGCTACGATCCGGTCTAACCAAAAGCCGTTTTGGGGACCTCCAATTTCATAGGAGACTAGCTATGCTCACTATCCGGGACCATGACGTTCAGGATTACGCCGGGTTAGCCGATATGGATACCACCGATGTCAATGTGTTGAGCGAAGACGACCGCGCCTGCCTTGACGAGCTAGGCCAGTATCTCGTCGCCACCGATGCGTGGCAGCGATTCGCTATCTGGTTGCTCCACAAGCACTTCGAACCCGCCCCCGGAGAGGTCTTCGTCGAACGGGCGATCACCTCACCGCCCCAGACCCACACCACCCCCATTGAGCGGGCCGCCTTCTCCCCGACCGGATTGCGCGCCACCTCGATGCGTTTTGACACCGAGGTGGCCTCGGGTGTGGGCCTGGTCGGCATGGAGTTCGCCGGGCCGGCAGACTTCGGCCCTACCACAGCAATCAACGACGACGACGAGACCGTGTTGGCCGGGCTGGCCGAACGACTTCGGTCGTGCGGCAAAACCGAGCGATTCGGCGTTAGGCTGATCCGCAACCCCTTGGGGCTGTCCGACAACCAAATACTTTCGGAGAGCTGCGACGTCGGTCGCCGGGCACTGCACTGCGACGTCGTCGACCGCGCACACATCAGCACGAACCCCACCATCGAGACAACGTGGCGATGGAAGCCCTCAACCATCGAAACCGGCCCGACAGTGATCATGGAGTGCGGAGCCTGTTGCTGCCCGGGCTGAAGTCGATGGGCAGGTGAACATGTGGGCACGGTCGTGTGAAAGCCCGCACCTTGCACCGTGGCCGCTGCTGTGGTCGGCGCAGCAAGAAACCGCTCTTTCGAGACTCCTCTGCAGGTCCCGGCTGTAGCTAAAGCCAAGACCGTGCAGGGAGGTGGCGATGTTGGACCGGCTGGGCGCCGCGGTGATGCCGGCGTCGGAAACGCGGTGACCGAACAGCGCCTCGACGCCCTCCTCGAGCACACGTCGCAACAACTCCAAGAAGCCGCCACACCCGATACGGCGCTGCTGGCCGTCACCGCCACCACCATCGCCGCCCGGCTTGCCGACAACCGCCCCGAGCTCGCCAACGCCAACCTCGCCGCCGCCGGGCTCTGGCTCATCGAACCGGTCCAATCTCGCCTCGAACTAGCCACCGCACACACCCTGGCCGGCGCGACCCTCAACGCCTACCAGCGGCTCGCCACGTCCGACCCCCAGAACACCGGATGGCAGCGCGACCTGGCCGTCAGCCTCGAGAGGGTGGGGGATGTGCTGGCCTCGCGCGGCGATTCTGCGGGCGCCTTGGAGCACTACACCCGGGGCCTGCGCATCGCCGAGGGGCTCGTCGAGGCCGACCCCCAGAACACCGGATGGCAGCGCGACCTGGCCGCCAGCCACAACAAGGTGGGGGATGTGCTGGCCTCGCGCGGCGATTCTGCGGGCGCCTTGGAGCACTACACCCGGGGCCTGCGCATCGCCGAGGGGCTCGTCGAGGCCGACCCCCAGAACACCGGATGGCAGCGCGACCTGGCCGCCAGCCACAACAAGGTGGGGCATGTGCTGGCCTGGCGCGGCGACGCGGTCGGCGCCTTGGCGCATTACACCCGGGCCCTGCACATCGGCGAGCGGCGCGCCGAGGCCGACCTGCACAACACCGGATGGCAGCGCAATCTGTCCGTCAGCCTCGAGTGGGTGGGGGATGTGCTGGCCGGGCGCGGCGACGCGGCCGGCGCCTTGGAGCACTACACCCGGGCCCTGGACATCCGCGAGCGGCTCGTCGAGGCCGACCCGCACAACACCTTATGGCAGCGCGGCGTAGCCGCCTGCCACAATAAGGTGGGGGATGTGCTGGCCGGGCGCGGCGACGCGGCCGGCGCTTTGGAGCACTACACCCGGGCTCTGGACATCCGCGAGCGGCTCGTCGAGGCCGACCCGCACAACACCGTACGGCAGCGCAATCTGACCGGCAGCCTCAACCGGGTGGGGGATGTGCTGGCCGGGCGCGGCGACGCGGCCGGCGCCTTGGAGCACTACACCCGGGCCCTGGACATCCGCGAGCGGCTCGTCGAGGCCGACCCGCACAACACCGGATGGCAACACGACCTGTCCGCCAGCCTCCGGAGGGTGGGGGATGTGCTAGCCGGGCGCGGCGACGCGGCCGGCGCCTTGGAGCACTACACCCGCTCCCTGCACATCCGCGAGCGGCTCGCCGACACCGACCCGCACAACACCGGATGGCAACACGACCTGTCCGCCAGCCTCCGGAGGGTGGGGGATGTGCTGGCCGGGCGCGGCGACGCGGCCGGCGCCTTGGAGCACTACACCCGCTCCCTGCACATTGGCGAGCGACTCGTCGAGGCCGACCCGCACAACACCGGATGGCAGCACGACCTGTCCGTCAGCCTCGAGAGGGTGGGGGATGTGCTGGCCGGGCGCGGCGACGCGGCCGGCGCCTTGGAGCACTACACCCGCTCCCTGCACATTGGCGAGCGGCTCGCCGACACCGACCCGCAAAACGCCCCATGGCAGCGCGATCTGTGGATGCGCGTCTACCACATTGCGGCCGCACTCGAATCGGCAGACGACCCTTCCGCCGTCGATCATTGGGCCAAGGCGCATCACATCCTTATAGACAAGCAGGCCCATTTATAAATCCAGGGAGAAATGCCGATGACGTCATCGCAGCATCAAGAAATACAGCAGCTAGTCGACGACCACATTGGGAAGCTGACAGCGGGTCACCCCGATATAATTGGTGCAGCTGTCGGTTGGATCTCACCGGATACCGGCACTGGCGGCGACAAGGTCTTTTCGAGCCCGCAGGTCAAGTGTCGGAACGGTGATTTGGTCGACGTGAAAGGCGATACGCCGTTCTACCTCGCCTCCGTCTCAAAGGTGTTCACCACGGGTATCTATGAAATGCTCCAAGATCACCACTTCGGTGGGAGCGTCTACGACCTGCTCGACCCGCCACTGCGGGATCAAATCAGCCAGACCGTCCAAGAGATACCAATCCAGTGTCTCGCCGCCTATACTTCCGGATTCGCCCACGATAATGGAGACTGCAAAACTCCTTGGGTGAAGCCGTCGAATCTCACAGATTCGTTGACAAACTTCTTCGATTACCTCGGCGTATATGGCACACCTGGGTCTAAGTACCAGCAGGCATATGCGCCGGGCAAAATGTACTCCTACTCAAATCTGGCGAACGCCCTGCTCCTAATGGCTGCGATAAACCTCGATAGCCTTAATGATGAGGACTTTCTCAATAAGATCCAGAGTAGTCTGAGCAAGTACTGTCAGTGCTTCAGCGGGGATGCTACGACGTACTACGAACCGATGACGAACAAAGACTCACTGCCATTCGGATATACCCTCAAGGACGATGCGTGGACGGTACACGACCATTCGCCGTTGAACCTCGTCGAGTACGGCTATGGCGGGATCGTCAGCAATGGTGACGACATGCTGAAATTTCTTCAGTATTGCATGTCGTCCAGCTATCCTGCTGATTTACAGGGCTGGTATTTTGAGGGCCTGCGCAAGTATTGTAACCCTGACGAAACGACCGACATGCTTGGGTACGGGTGGGTTTTCCCATACAAACAGATTGGTGGCGATTGGTATATCATTCAGTCAAGGAGCGGGAAAAAACAAGGATTCACCTCATGGATTGCTCTTGATGCTAACGATGGTAGCCGGCCCTCAAAGTGGGGGTTTTTTGTCTTGATGAACGGGCCGGGTGCGACAGATCTCGGCGAAGACGTTTTGAACGTGATCTTCCCTGCAGAGGCCGCAACGCCGGTTCAGAAAAACGTAGAACCGGCGGGGCCGGAACCGATTGATCCGAGCATCCAGTAAACTGCATCGTCGCCGCGAGCCCACCTTTGTGATTGAAGAACGCAATAGTCTCCCCGTTCTTCTGGCTCCCGGGTGGAGTCCGATCACATGCCACGGTACACGAACAACTGTTCGATACAAGTTCGCCGGGGGGAGTACTTGGGCGACACGCCGTTCGGCTTCAGCGCCAATTGATCTGCGCACAACTACTAATGCGCGCCCGCGTGAAAGTACTAATGCGCGCCCGCGTGAAAGCGGCGTACGGGGTACGGGCGGGGGACCGGTTGCGCCGCCCGAACAGATGGGCAAGCCAGAAATCTGCTCTGACCAGGCTTTATATTGGAGCCGATGACGGGAATCGAACCCGCGTATTCAGCTTGGGAAGTCGATTCGGGGTGTCCGTGGTTGCTTCAGATGCCAACTCGGGTCACACCGATAACGCCACATCACAAATCCCGTGAGTTCAGCCAAAAATCTTGGCCTGACGTGAATAACAACGATGTTGTTTGCTTGATCGATGAAGTCGCGGAAACCCGTGAAGCGACAGAAAGGCAAAACAATGGGCCCCGCGGCGAGCACGTGGGCCGCGTTGCCGCGCACGGATACCGTCTACCCTCCACCTCTGGCATTGGGGGCAACCAGCGTTAGTGTCCCCAGCTACTAGTTACGGCCCGGGCCAGGTCCGCCAGGGCCAGGTCAGCCAGGTCCGCCAGGGCCAGGTCAGCCAGGTCCGCCCGGGCCAGGTCCGCCAGGACCGCCAGGTCCGCCCGGGCCAGGTCCGCCAGGACCGCCAGGACCGTGGTCACCAGGACCGCCAGGACCGCCAGGACCGTGGTCACCAGGACCGCCAGGACCGTGGTCACCAGGACCGCCAGGACCGGCACCAGGACCGCCAGGACCGCCAGGACCGCCAGGGCCCCAGCCGCCAGGACCCCAGCCGCCAGGACCCCAGCCGCCAGGACCGCCAGGACCGCCAGGACCGCCAGGACCCCAGCCGCCAGGACCGCCGTCCCGCCAGTTGTCGTGACAATTCCCCCAGTCCCAGTTATCGCCCCACCCAGGATCCCAGAAGTCACCCGGGCACCATTGCGGGAAGGGCCCCGGCTGGGCTCGCGCGTCAGTTGCGGCGCCCAAACCGGCCAGCCCCAAAGCAGTGGTCAACGCGAAAGTCGCTGCATATAAGCGTGAAAAGCGTTTCATAATACGCAAGGGATACCCATCAAACCTGGAAGATAAACTGAAGTTGAGTGTTGGATACGCGGGGGGTATTTCCTGGCAATTCCCTATCGGTCCCTATCCGATCGGCGAACAGAGCTGGCGCGCGGGTGAACCATCCCGCGTTTGATGCGCACCTCCTTTCTTGGGAAGGTGCATTTCATGCCGAGCAAGTACGACCCGGAGACCCGCGCGAAGGCTGTGCGTCTGGTGCTCGATCATCGCGATGATTATCCGAGTGAGCGGTTGGGGATGAACGCCGAGACATTGCGGAACTGGATCCGTCAGCAGCAGGTCGACGACGGCCAACGTGACGGGGTTTCCAGCGAGGCCGCCGCAGAGATCCGGGCGTTGAAACGGCGCAACGCCGAGCTGGAGCAGACGTCGAGATCCTGAAGGCGGCAACATCTTTGTGCGGGAGAGCGACCCGCGCTCACGGCGCTGAGCACGGCGCAGGTTTGTGAGTTCATCGCTGACCATAGGGACCGTTTCGGGGTCGCTCCGATCTGCCGCGTACTCACAGAGCACGGTGTGCCGATCGCCCCGCGAACGTTCCACGCGTGGGTGGTGCGGGAGCCCTCGAAGCGGTCCCTGTGGGACGCCACCATCACCGAGGTCCTGGCCGGCTACTACGAGCCCGACGAGCATGGCCGCCGTAAGCCGGAGTCGCTGTATGGGTCGTTGAAGATGTGGGCGCACCTGCAGCGTGAAGGCATCCCGGTGGCCAAGTCCACCGTGGAGCGCCTCATGCGCTGCAACGGCTGGCAGGGAGTGCGCCGGCAGAAGACGGTGCGCACCACGATCGCCGACCCGACCGCGGCGCGGTCACCGGATCTGGTGGACCGCCAGTTCGGGGTCCCGGCACCCAACCGGCTGCTCGTAGCCGACTTCACCTACGTGAAACTGTCCACCGGGGTGTTCGTCTATGTCGCGTTCGTCATCGACGCCTACGCCGGGACAATCGTGGGCTGGGAAGCCTCGGGTTCAAAGCAGCATGAAACCCGGGATGATTCACCCACCGGTCTTAGATGTTGCATCTGCCGTTACGGTTCCCGCACTGGACGGCACACAGTGACTTTGAAACCGGCAAAGCGGGCCGAACGGCCCTGGCCAGCGGCGGTGCCCCAGCGAAACATCTCGACTCATGCTGAAGAAGATGACGGCCGCCGTGGGGGCGGTTTTGGCGCTGGTGCCAGTAATCGGCGTCGCCCACGCGGACAACACCGACGACCAGTTCGTTGCGACGCTGTCATCACAGGGCATCCCCGGGGACCGCGGCGCACTGATCGCGATAGCGCACCAATTCTGCGACGCCCAGAACCTGCCCCGCATCGGCATCGGCCTACCCAGCCCCTACACGATGCAGATCGCCAACCTCCGCAATCAACTCGTCAGCCAAGGATTGACGCAACCCCAGATGGACCAACTCGCCCACGACGCGATCGCGGCGTACTGCCCTGATCGGATGCCCTGATGGTGATGTCCTCGCGGACCCGATAGCCTGCGAGATTCGGGGGCTTTGTTTCTTTGGATAAGGTGACGATCTGACATGACTGATAAATGGCTCTCCGACATCGGTGCGCCGGGAGAGTTGACCCTCGTGGATGTGTGCGAGCAAATCGAGCAGAAAATCCACGTCAACGCAGACAACCAGAAATTGCCGCAGGAGTTCCCGGACTGGCAGTCGTGCGTGGAAGATCGGGACGCCACCATCTACAAGTTGAGCGCGGCTGTTGTCAACCTTTGCCGGATGGTGGAGTACTTGGCATTGGAGCAGCAGCGCGGCGGCGCTATATGAGAGTCATAAGCGTCGGAGTAGGTTGACTCAAGTGAGCGACAGTGGTCCCTTTCCCGACGATGTCCCTCTCGCCGATGCTATTGAGCAGCAGCGCCCCGCAGCTGAGGCCGCCGACCTGGAAACCGTCGACCTCGACGAGCGGGTGCCGATCGAAAACGGCGATGTGCCGCTGGAAAGCAATGCGCCGGACTGGCAGGAGCAGCACCAGGTCGTCGAAACTCATGACGAGGACGAGGTCCGCGAAGAGTGAGGTGACGGCGCGGGCCGCGATGAGCTACTGCTCTGACCAGCAACAGGGGGGCAGATCGTGCAGAGGCCAGCCGGCCCGACCGCCGAGCACACCGAATAGGGCTACGCTGCGCGATGGTGGCAGCGGCCAGCTTCGATGCCACACTTCTGGCATGACATTCACAGTGAAACATCCGGACGCTCGCGGCGCACGTTGCCGAGGCAGCCGACAAGCATAGAAGTCAGCGGTTACGCTGTAGTCGTGGCGGCGAAGAAGTGCGGAGCCGCACCGAGATCCTCGGATGGCTCGCCGCGCCCGGATTGCGTAGCGGCGGTGCGGGCTCAAAGCCGCGAGCGCAATCAGCACTACGCCGATGCGGCCGCGCGCCGGAATCGGGTGCTCTCCATCACCGCCTTGCTGGCAGTGCTGATCCTCGCGACCTTCGTGATCGTGCAAATCGGGACCGATTCCTGGTCCTGGCGTATCGGCTCGATCAACATCATCGCCGCGATCGTCTTCGCGATGGTTCCATGGCTGCACCGCTTCGGGGAATTGGTTGCGCCGCTTACCTTTATCGGTACGGCCTTTGTCTCGATCTTCGTCAGCTGCTGGGCGGTGGGCACCGGCTCGGGCTCGGAATTCTTCTTCCTGGTCGCTGCCTGCCTGGTGGTGCTGCTGCTGGGCATCGAACACATCGTGTTGGCGTCGGTGCTGGCGGCGGTGTCCGCCGGCCTGATCATTACGGCGGAATACCTGATTCCCCGCAACACCGGGCTGCAACCGGCCTGGGCCCAGTGGATGGGCTTCGTCATCACGACCATCTCCGCCTGCGTGATGGTGGTCGTGACGGTGTGGTTCGCGCTGCGCGACACCGCGCGTGCCGAGGCGGTGATGGAATCCGAGTACGAGCGGTCCGAGGCCCTGCTGGCCAACATGTTGCCGGCCAGCATCGCTGAGCGGCTAAAAGAGTCGGAGCGAAGCGTCATCGCCGACAAGTACGACGACGCTTCCGTGTTGTTCGCCGACATCGTCGGCTTCACCGAGCGCGCCAGCGCGATGGCGCCGGCCGACCTGGTGCGGTTCCTGGACCGCTTGTACGGTGCCTTCGACGAGCTGGTGGACAGGCACGGCCTGGAGAAGATCAAAGTCAGCGGCGACTCCTACATGGTGGCCAGCGGGGTGCCGCGCCCGCGGTCCGACCACGCCCGGGCGCTTGCGGATTTCGCACTTGACATGACCGATGTCGTGGCCGGGCTGAAAGATCCGCACGGCAACTCGGTCCCGCTGCGCGTGGGCATGGCCACCGGCCCGGTGGTCGCGGGTGTCGTGGGTTCTCGCCGCTTCTTCTATGACGTGTGGGGCGACGCGGTGAACGTCGCGTCCCGGATGGAATCCACCGACTCGGTGGGACGGATTCAGGTGCCCGAGGAGATGTACGAGCGTCTGAAGGACGACTTTGTGCTGCGGGAGCGCGGACTGATCGAGGTCAAGGGCAAGGGCATTATGCGCACGTGGTACCTGATCGGCCGCAAGCCGGCCCGCAAACCCGCCCGCGAACCAGGCGAAGCACCCGGCGACGTGCTCACCGAGGAGTCGCACACCGCCCGCGTGTGAGCCCAACGGCCCTATCCCGGGACCGGCTATTTGTGCCAGACTTCGGCCATGACAACCACTCCCGGGACCGCCCCCGTTCCAAGCTTGTTGCCGCATCTGTGGAAATCCACTCTGGTATCCGGAATCTTGTCGCTGATCCTCGGCGGCATGATCCTGGCGTGGCCGGGAATTTCGATTGTGGTCGCCGCCATCTTCTTCGGCGTTTACCTGTTGATCACCGGTATCGCGCAGGTGATCTTCGCGTTCGCCCTGCACGTCTCGGCGGGCAGCCGAGTCCTATTGTTCATCAGCGGGGCGGCGTCGCTCATCCTGGCGGTGTTGGCGTTCCGCCATTTCGGTCAGGGATACGCAATTCTGTTGCTGGCCATCTGGATTGGCATCGGGTTCATCTTCCGTGGTGTGGCCACGACGATTTCGGCCATCAGTGACCCGAACCTGCCGGGCCGGGGATGGTCGATCTTCATCGGGGTGATCAGCCTGCTCGCCGGCATCATCATCCTGGCGTCTCCGTTCGACTCGATCGTCACCCTGGCGCTCGTGGTCGGTGTCTGGTTCGTCGTCATCGGCGTGTTCGAAATCGTGTCTTCGTTCGGTATCCGCAAGGCGTCGAAGAGGCTCACGGGATAGCACACCGCGCGAACGGTATTACTGCACTATGTCGTCGACCTTGACCTTCGGGGGGTTGACGGATGAATGTCGTCGACATCTCGCGGTGGCAGTTCGGTATCACCACCAACGTTGCTGATGACGCTCGCCTGCTTAGTGCCTACGCGGGGCCGTCAGCTTCTTCGCCGAGGACGCGCACATCTTCGCCACCACCGTCCGTGACAACCTGCTGGTGGCCCGCGGAGACTGCCGCGACGACGAACTGACCGCGGCGCTGGACGCGGTCGGGCTGGGCGGCTGGGCTGCCGCCTTGCCCGAGGGGCTGTCCACGGTGCTGACCGTTGGCGCGCAGGCCCTTTCGGCGGGCCAGCGCCGACGGTTGCTGCTGGCCCGGGCGGTGCTCTCACCCGCGCGGATCGTGCTGCTCGATGAGCCCACCGAACACCTCGACGCGGTCGACGCCGAACGCGTCCTGTGCGACCTGCTGGGCGCGGAGTCAGGTCTGGTGTCCGCGAACCGGACGGTCGTGGTGGCGACTCACCACGTGCCCACGGGCATCCGCTGCCGCGAACTGCGTCTTGACTAAAGGTGTCGCCGGCGCGGCATGAACTCCACCGACAACAAGACGAACACCAACCAGACCAGCTGGGTCATCGAGACCAGCGCGTAGCGCCGCGCATCCAACGCGTGAAACTTGCGCACGTACCGGTACAGCGACTCGAGTGCGATCAACGGGTCGAGCACGTGGATCAACCGGTAGAAGACACGCTGGGTCCGGCTGCGTTTCTTGTCGTCGAAGATCTCCGGAAACGCCGCGAATGCAAGCGAAATGCGCTGCGCTCCGGCGTCTTTGGCGGCCATAACCATGTCGACGCTGAGTCGTTCGTCGATCCCGTTGGGTGCCCCGCGGCGACGCCACGGGATGTCGAGGGTGATGTCGCCGCCATTACCGGCGGTGGCGTAGCGGTGGAAGGCCTGTACGCGCCCGGAGGCATCCCTGGCGACGATCAGCTGTATTCCGGGGAACCGGGCCTCGAGCACACCGTCGAGGTTCATGAAGAAGCCGCGCTCGGTGCCGGCGCCCCGCGCGGAGGCCCGTACGACGTCGGCCAACTCTGCGAGCTGCTCATCGTCGAGCGCCTGCTCCGCCACGATTTCGGTGGTGATGCCCCAGTTGTGGCTTCGCTGGACCGCCTGACGCAGATTGCGAAACTTGCGGCCCGCCATGTCGAAACCCGACACGTCGATGACGACGTCGCGGCCGATCGGCACGGGCCGCAGCGACTGCCCGATCACCGCGGGATCGGCCCACAGCCCGAGCCGCCGCTCGCTGCACCCCACCACCGCGATCCGCCAGCCGTG
This sequence comes from uncultured Actinomycetota bacterium, assembly GCA_963785625.1. Classification (GTDB taxonomy): domain Bacteria; phylum Actinomycetota; class Actinomycetes; order Mycobacteriales; family Mycobacteriaceae; genus Mycobacterium. The sequence continues at coordinate 138,631 of CAWAWC010000011.1, forward strand.
CGCGTCACACGTGGCGGCGAAATCGGCGACCAACTCGCCGAATTTATTCTCGTCACCGATGGGGTCGGCGCCGACCACGGCGAACCCCAGCCGCGTCCGATATGCCAGCGCGGCCGTGCCGTCCGCGGTGAAGTGATAACACTTGCCCGTTTGCATGGCGAAGGGTGCCAGCGCGTCGCCTCTGGTGGCGTTGATCAGTGCCCACACCCGGGGCAGGTCCTCGGGCCGCGGATGCGACGAGGTCGCCCACATCAGCACAATCCCCGAGCTGACGATCAGCAGGTCACCGAGCAAATCGAAGGACAGCACATGCGAACCGAGGCCCGCCAGCACACAGAAGGCGGCCGCCGCCGCGTGCGCCGTCGTCACCGGGCGGCCGAGGAAAATCCCGCGGGCGATGAAAGCCACCGCACCCAGAACCGTCAGCGACCAGCCCAGCCGGTCGGTGTAGTGCCAGTCCGGGTGCTGGTGGTGGCGGGCGAGTATGACGACGAGCCAACCCGCGGCGCACAACAGGGCCAAAGCGCCGATCCAGCGGGCTGCCAGCGAATCCACGTGAACGACAACACGTTCCCGCGCGCGATGCCTTGCCGCGACGTCGGCCGGCGATCCGCTCACCCCTCACCTCCCGAGGCTGCTGACGATCCAGCTGGGCGGCTTGCGCCGCCACGGCACCGAATACCCGGCTGATTGCAACTTACGCCCGATGGCGGCCGTGCCGGGCCGAAATCAGACCGCTGGCTGCGCAGGTATCCCGCATCTGTCTATCGGGGCGAAGGCGGAAAGTATTTCACGACCCCCTCCTGAACGACCGTGGCGATGATTTGACCGGAGGAGTCGAAGAAGTGACCGGTGCCCAGCCCGCGCGATTCGGCAGCCACCGGCGACGACGTCGAATACAGCACCCAGTCGTTGAAGTCGACCTGCCGGTGGAACCAGATGGAGTGGTTGGCGGAAGCGGCGAAGATGCGGTCGAAGCCCCAGGACAGCCCGTGAGTGGTGATGATCGAATCCAGCACCGTGGTATCCGAGGAGTACACCATTGCCGCGGTGTGTAGCAGCGGGTCGTCGGGCAGCACACCCAGGGCTTTCATCCAGACCCGGTTGTGCGGAAGCCGCTCCCCCTTCTTCCGCATGATCCAGGCCGGGTCGTTGGTGTAGCGCCACTCGATCGGGTGCAGGGCTTTGACGAAGTGCGGGACGATTTGCTCGTAGCCACGCAGCAGGTCGCCGAGCGGTGGCTGCCTGTCCGGCGGGCCGACCTGCGGCGGCTCGACGGCGTGCTCGAGGCCAGGGCCGGCGGACATGTACGAGATCAGCGCCGAGGACAACAGCACGCCGTCCTGCACCGCGTCGACGCGACGATTGGCGAAGCTGCGCTCATCCCGCAGCCGGGTCACGTGGAATTCGATGTCCCTGGCGGTGTCGCCGCCGTTGATGTAGTGCACCGACAGGGCGCTGGGGGGGAGGTCTTGCCGGAGCAAGGTGCGGGTGCTGGCGACGAACGACTGCGCCATGAGCTGGCCGCCGTATGTCCGGAGCGGGTTCTTGGTGGGGTGAGAACCGACGAACAGTTCGTCGGTGACACGGTTGAGATCGAGTATCGCCAGCAGTTCCTCGAAATCGGAATGCGTGTCTTGTCGAACATTCGGCTGCTGAGACTCATAGCCGGCCGCCACGGGCTCTCCTCCATTTGTGCCCGCTCCCTGGGGTTCGGGCTAGGTTCGATTGCCCGACTCCTCCTCAGCCCGCCACGCGGCCCGCATCGTCGTCGAGCTAGACGTCGTCCTCCCCGATCCGGTGCACGTGAATCAGGTTGGTCGATCCTACTGTGCCAGGTGGCGCGCCGGCGACGATGACCACCAGGTCACCGCGCTTGTAGCGACCGAGTTCCAGCAGCGACTTGTCGACCTGGCGGATCATGCCGTCGGTGGAGGTCATCATCGGCACGATGAACGTTTCGGTGCCCCACGTCATGGCGAGTTGGCTGCGCACCTCGGGCCACGCGGTGAAGGCGAGCAGCGGCAGCGGGGTGTGCAGGCGGGCCAGTCGCTTGACAGTGTCCCCGGACTGGGTGAACGCGACCAGTGCCTTGGCGTCGAGTCGCTCGCCGATGTCGCGGGCAGCGTAGGAGATCACCCCGCGCTTGGTGCGGGGCACGTGCGCCAGCGGTGGGGCGGCCGTGGAGTTCTCCTCCACCGCGCACACGATCCGCGACATCGTCCGGACGGCCGCCATCGGGTACTTCCCCACCGACGTCTCCCCGGACAACATCAGCGCGTCGGCGCCGTCGAGCACGGCGTTGGCGACGTCGGAGGCCTCGGCTCGCGTCGGCCGTGAGTTTTCGATCATCGAATCGAGCATCTGCGTCGCCACGATGACCGGCTTGGCGTTCTCCCTCGCGATCTGGATCGCCCGCTTCTGCACCAGCGGAACCTCTTCCAGCGGCAGCTCGACCCCCAGGTCGCCGCGCGCCACCATGATGCCATCGAACGCCAGCACGATCGCTTCCAGATTGTCGACCGCTTCGGGCTTCTCCAGCTTGGCGATCACCGGAACCCGCCGCCCGACCCGATCCATCACCTCGTGGACGAGTTCGACGTCCGATGGCGAGCGCACGAACGACAGCGCGACCAGGTCGACGCCGAGGTCGAGCGCGAAGGTGAGATCCTCGACATCTTTGACCGACAGCGCGGGTGCGGACACATTCATGCCGGGCAGGGAGATGCCCTTGTTGTTGCTGACCGGGCCGCCTTCGGTGACGGTGCAGACGACGTCGTCGCCCTCGATGGCATCGACCACCAGCCCGACCTTGCCGTCGTCCACCAAAACCCGGTCGCCGACCGTGGCGTCCTTTGCCAACTTCTTATAGGTGGTGGACACCCGGTCGTGGCTGCCTTCGCACTCAGCGACAGTGATCCGCACCGTCTCACCGTCTGCCCAGTACGTCGGCCCCGTGGCGAAACGCCCCAGCCTGATCTTCGGTCCCTGCAGGTCGGCGAGCACACCGACCGCGCGGCCAGTGGCGTCGGAAGCGGCCCGCACTCGCTCGTAGGCGGCTTCGTGATCGGAGTAGTCGCCGTGACTGAAGTTCATTCGGGCGACGTCCATTCCGGCCTCGACCAGCGCCAGAATGAGCTCGTCGGAGTTCGATGCAGGGCCGAGGGTGCAGACGATCTTTCCGCGTCTACTCACGCCGACCCAGCATAGTCGGGCGCGGTCACAACGGCCCCCTGTCAGCTGGTGACGGTCGGCACCAGCGGGAAACCGGGCAGGTTCCGCAGCACCGTCCACAGCGTCGCGGCGACCGCGATCGTGAGCACCGCCGGAATCGGCAGCGCTGCCTTGCCGTGGCGGCGGCGAAGCAGGCCCCAGATGGCCAACAGTGGGATGCCGACCAGGAGGAAGACGTTGTCGTTGATGCCGGCCATCAGGTCGCCGTGCAGCAGGTCATGGGTCATCCGAAGCCCGCCGCAGAACGGGCAGTTCCAACCGGTGAGCAATTTGAACGGACACAGCGGGTACGCCGAAGCGGTGTTGTGCGGGTCGACCAGCGCCACGTAACCGAGCGCGCCGGCCAGCGCCGCGCCCGTACCGGCCGCCGTGTACAGGCGATGACGATGCGGGCCGCGCGGCCGCGTGGCCGGCTCAGGTTCCATCACGTAACGGGCGACCCTGCGGGTCCCGGACATTGTCGGTGAAGATCAGGATCGCGTCGACGAGGCTCCAGATCAGGCCGACCCCGCAGGTGAGCCAGCCGACGAGCAGCTGAGCGACGCCGACGCCGATGTCGCCGATGTAAAAGCGGCCGATGCCGCCGATGCCGATCAGGCTGAGCAGCTGCAGCAGGCCCGCGACCGTCTTCGACTTGTCGGACAGCGGTTGCCCGGTCACCGGGTGGCGGCCGAAGGGGGCGGATGGGTCGTAGTAAGTCCCCGGCATCGGGTATTGCGGATACGGCGGTGGATACCCCGCCTGATACCCCGGTGGCTGTGGTGGTGGCGCGCCAGGATTTGCAGGGTCACCCCACGACGGTTCGGTCACATTGCCAGCATGACAGATTCGCCGCAGTCCGCCCTAGCCCCGGATTCGGGGCCGCTCAGCCAGCCGCTCAGCCAGCCGCTCAGCCAGCCGCTCAGCGGCTACCGCCGGTTCCTCCGGCGCAACGTCCATCGCCGACGAGTCGCCTTCTCGTCGCCAGTTGAGGTCTCGTCGACGACGTTCTCGGACTCAGCATCGGGTGTGGCGGCCCTATCCGCCTCGGGCTCCCCGGACCCGTCTTCGCCTTCGGTGTCGTCTTCCGCCGCCGGCGCGTCACTCTCGGGCTCGGTGGTCTCGGGCTCGGTGGTCTCGGGCTTGTCGACCTCCGGCTCGGTGGTCTCGGGCTTGTCGACCTCCGGCTCGGATGTCGCTGAATCGGCCTCAGGCGCCTCGGCTTCCGGTTCTGCGGCCTCGGGTTCCGCCGCCTCCTCGAGCTCAGGCTCGGCGGCGTCCGGTTCCATGGACTCCGCCGCCGAATCCGGCTCAGCAGCCTTAGATTCCGCAGCCTCGCGCTCCGCGGTTTCCGGCTCGTCAGCCTCCGCTTCCGCAACCTCCGGGGCCTGGTCGAGCTCGGGCTCGACGGCGTCCGGCTTGATAGACTCCGCCGACTCCGGCTCCGCCGCCTGGTCGAGCTCGGGCTCGACGGCGTCCGGTTCCATGGCCTCCGCCGCCGACTCCGGCTCGGCAGCCTCAGGCTCGACGGTCGCCGTCTTGACCGTCGTGGCCTTGACCGTCTCGGGCTCCGCCGCGTCATCATCGGCCACCTGACTGGACGCGACCGTGTCGGCCGAATCGGCCGGCTCGTTGTCTTCGTCTGCAGCAGTTGCAGCCGCGGCGGTCACCGCGGCCGCTCCAGCGGCGGTCGCGAGTTCACCGGTCGGCTCGGGTTCGGCCGATTCGTCGGCTACGTAATCGTTGCCGCGCAGGCTCTCTGGATCCTCGCGGCCCTTCGGCGCCAGGATGAAATACACCACCGCCCCGATGAACACGAAAGTCGATGTGAAGGAATTGATCCGGATGCCGGCGATGTGGGTTGCGGCGTCGTCGCGCAGCAGCTCGACACCAAAGCGCCCGACGCAGTACCCAGCGACATAGAGGGCGAACAGTCGGCCGTGCCCGAGGGTGAAGCGCCGGTCCAAGTAGATCAATGCGGCGAAAACTAGCACGTCCCAGATTAATTCGTAGAGGAACGTCGGCTGCACGACGAGCGCGACCTGCCCCGTCGAGACACCGTCGAGCGAATGCGGATCGACGTATCCCGACGGGTCTCGCCGGTAGAAGATCTCCAGCCCCCACGGCAGCGTCGTTTCGCGGCCGTAGAGTTCCTGGTTGAAATAGTTCCCGAGCCGACCGATAGCCTGCGCCAAGATGATGCCCGGCGCGATCGCGTCGCCGAAGGCCGGCAGCGGAATCCCGCGACGCCGGCAACCGATCCACGCGCCGACACCACCGAGGGCTACTGCGCCCCAGATGCCCAAGCCGCCGTCCCAGATGCGCAGCGCCGCGCCAAACCCGGCCCCGCCCGGACCCCAGTAGGTCCGCCAGTCGGTGGCCAGGTGATAGAGCCTGCCGCCGACCAACCCGAACGGCACCGCCCACAGCGCGATGTCGTAGATCACGCCGCGCTGGCCGCCGCGGGCCTCCCACCGCCGGTCACCGATCAGCAACGCGACCACGATGCCGGTGATGATGAACAGCGCGTAGGCCCGGATCGGCACTGGGCCGAGATGCCACACACCTTGCGGCGGGCTGGGAAAGTACGTGGGCGGCATCGGCATCGTCATGAGGCCGACACCCCGTTGCGCACACCGTCAGCGAGTTCCTCGGTCAGTGCGCGCAAAGCGGGCAAACCAGCGGAGCCGAGCGCGGACACCAGCGCTGAACCAACGATGACGCCGTCGGCGTAGCCGGCAATCTGCGCGGCCTGATCGCGCGAGCGGACTCCCAGGCCGACGCCGACGGGTATGTCAGACACCGCCCTTACCCGGCCGACCAATTCGGGCGCGGCCTGCGACACCGCGTCCCGCGCCCCCGTCACACCCATCGTCGACGCCGCGTAGACGAACCCGCGCGACGCCTCCACCGTCATCACCAACCGTTGCGGCGTCGATGACGGCGCCACCAGAAATATCCGATCCAACCGATGCTCCTCGGATGCCGCGATCCACTGCCCAGCCTCATCGGGAATGAGGTCCGGGGTAATCAAGCCGTGCCCACCGGCCGCTGCCAGATCCCGAGCGAACGCGTCAACCCCATAGTGCAGCACAGGGTTCCAGTACGTCATCACGACAGCACGCCCGCCGGCCGAGCTGATCGCCTCAACGGCGGCCAGGGTATCCCGGACTCGCACTCCCCCGTGCAGCGCGATCTCGGTAGCCTTGGCAATGGTCGGTCCGTCCATGCCCGGATCCGAGTACGGCACGCCGACCTCGACGATGTCGCAACCCGATTCGACGAGCGCGACCATGCCCTCCACCGAGGTCGGTACGTCGGGATAACCGGTGGGCAGATAACCGATCAGCGCCGCTCGACCGTCCTTGCGGCACGACTCGAAGGTCGGACCGAGCCTGCTTGCCTGGCCCTGTTGCACGGTCATTGCTTGCCCTGGTCGTCGTCCAAAAGCCCGAACCACTTCGCTGCGGTCTCGACGTCCTTGTCCCCGCGACCCGAAAGGTTCACCACGATGATCGCGCCCGGGCCCAACTCGACCCCCAGCTCGAGGGCGCCGGCCACCGCGTGCGCGGATTCGATGGCCGGGATGATGCCCTCGGTGCGGCACAGCACGCTGAAAGCCTCCATCGCCTCGGAGTCGGTGATGGGCCGGTATTCGGCCCGCCCGGTCTCCCGCAGCCACGCGTGCTCCGGACCCACCCCGGGATAATCCAAACCCGCTGAGATCGAGTGAGATTCGATGGTCTGGCCGTCCTCGTCCTGCAGCAGGTAGGAGAACGACCCCTGAAACGCCCCCGGGGAACCGCCGGTGAATGTCGCGGCATGCCTGCCGGTCTCGACGCCGTCCCCTGCCGCCTCGAACCCGATCAGCCGTACACCGGGATCGTCGATGAACGCGTGGAAGATGCCGATCGCGTTGGATCCGCCGCCGACACAGGCCGTTACGGCGTCGGGCAGCCGGCCCGTCTGCTTCTGGATCTGCACGCGCGTCTCGAGCCCGATGATTCGTTGAAAGTCGCGCACCATAGTCGGAAAGGGATGGGGCCCCGCGGCGGTGCCGAAGCAGTAGTAGGTGTTGTCGGCGTTGGTCACCCAATCGCGGAACGCCTCGTTGATGGCGTCCTTGAGTGTCTTCGAGCCGGACTCGACGGAGACGACCTCGGCGCCAAGCAACCGCATCCGCGCCACGTTGAGCGCCTGGCGCGCAGTGTCCACGGCGCCCATGTAGATCACGCAATCCAGGCCCAGCAGTGCGCATGCGGTGGCGGTTGCCACGCCGTGCTGACCGGCCCCCGTCTCGGCGATCACCCGGGCCTTGCCCATTCGCCGGGCCAGCAACGCTTGACCGAGGACGTTGTTGATCTTGTGGGAACCGGTGTGGTTCAGGTCTTCTCGCTTGAGGAAGATACGCGCTCCGCCGGCACGCTCGCTCAGCCGAGTGGCCTCGTACAGCGGTGACGGCCGACCCGTGTAATGAGTTTGCAGGTCGTCCAGGGTGTCCAGGAAGTCCTGGTTGACGCGTTCCTTTTCGTAGGCGGCCGTGACCTCTTCGATCACCGCCATCAAGGCCTCCGCGACGTAGCGGCCGCCGTACACGCCGAAATGGCCGCCGGCGTCGGGGTCGTGGCGGGTGGGTTCAGCGATGGCCGCACTCGAACGCGGAAGATCCGGCCCGGAGAGTTCGTCCATCACCAAGGCTCAACGCGCGGGCGGCTCATCGGGTTCAACGCTTCAGTGCACGGCTTTTCGATCATTTTCCATGACTAGCGAGCCGGTTTTGGACAGGACGGATGGGTGCCGGCGGTCACCAGATCGGCGACGGCGGCGCGCGGGTCACCGCTTTTGACCAGACCCTCACCGACCAAGACGGCGTCGGCACCCGCACCGGCGTACGCCAACAGGTCCGCGGTGCCACGCACACCGGACTCGGCGATCCGGATCACGTTACTGGGCAACCCAGGAGCGATGCGCGAGAAGCAATCCCGGTCCACCGCAAGCGTGTTCAGGTCGCGGGCGTTGACACCGATGACGTTGGCCCCGGCCTTGAGCGCCCGGTCGGCCTCCTCTTCGGTGTGCACCTCGACAAGAGCCGTCATGCCCAGGGATTCGGTGCGATCCAGCATCGACACCAACGCGGACTGGTCCAGCGCGGCAACGATGAGCAGCAACATGTCGGCGCCGTGCGCCCGCGCCTCGTGGATCTGGTAGGGCCACACCACAAAATCCTTGCGCAACACCGGAACCGAGACCGCCGCCCGCACCGCGTCGAGGTCGTCGAGCGAACCGCAGAAACGGCGCTCCTCGGTCAACACGCTGATGATGCGGGCGCCGCCGTCTTCGTAGGCCCGGGCCAGCTTCGCCGGGTCAGAAATGGTCGCCAACGAACCCGCCGACGGACTGGCTCGCTTGACTTCGGCGATCACGCCGATACCGGGCTCGCGTAAGGCGGCCATCACGTCAATCGGCGGCGGCGCGGCCGCGGCCAACGCTTTGATCTCTGACAGGCTGATGAGGGCTTCGCGCGCGGCAACGTCGGCACGGACTCCTTCAAGGATGGAGTCGAGCACGGATGCCGGACTCATGCCTGTCGTTTCCCTTTCCCTCGGTCACCCGGATAACCCCAGCGTTCCCGACGACGTCACTGAAGGGTAGCGGCCCTCGGCGAGCGCCCCGTCACCGACCCTCGGCGAGCGCCCCGTCACCGACCCTCGGTGTCCGACCCACTGGGCCGATCGGTCGGGTCGCGGCCCTCGTCGAGCGCATCCCAAATCATCCGCTCCGACATCGTTGGCGTCTGCGGCCCCTCCAGCATCGCGCTGCCGGCGCCCTCGCGTTGCGCAATCGACCGGCGCGTCGCCGGAGCCGCGTATTTCGTGCCGCCCCGGCGGTCGCTCCCAAGAATCAGGGCCGACCGCATCAACAGGACGGCGGCGATCACGCTGCACACCGCAGCTCCCACCGCGAGCCCCGCCCCCCAGTACCGCCGCTCGCTGCCCACCAGCGTCATCAGCGGGACATGCGCCAGATCGGCTCCGCGCACCGCCACGTCGGGGAGCACCCACAGACTGACGCCCAGATAGCCGACCGCGAGGCCGGCGACCGCCAACAGCACCGCGAGCAACCGCAGTGGCCAGCCCCGCACCGCCAGCGCCGCGACGGCGGCCGCCAGCATGAGCAGGGCCAACGGCAGTAGCGCGGTGGACCATGACGCGCCAGAAAGGGTCACCTCCTTCGGCGGCCCCAGGCCATCGAAGGATCGGATCACCACCCACGGCAGCCGCGACGCCGCCCACAGCGCCCCGGCGGCCACCACCAGCAGCAACTGGGCTGTCACGATCGTCAACCGGCCGGTGCGCTCCGGCCGGCCATCAGCCATTTCGGCCCGTGTGCGGAGCGGTGAGCGTCTCGGCGGCGGCGATCGCACTTAGCACCGCGCGTGCCTTGTTCGCCGCCTCGGTGTATTCGTACGGACCGTTGGAGTCGGCCACCACCCCACCGCCGGCCTGGACGTAGGCGGTGCCGTCGCGCATCAACGCGGTCCGGATCGCGATGGCGAAGTCGGCGTTGCCGGCGAAGTCCAGGTAGCCGACCACGCCGCCGTAAAGCCCGCGGCGCGTCTTTTCCACTTCTTCGATCAGTTCCATGGCCCGCACCTTCGGCGCGCCCGACAGGGTGCCCGCCGGGAAGCACGCCGTCACCGCGTCCAGCGCGGTGCGCCCCCCGCCGAGCATCCCGGTCACCGTGGAGACCAGGTGCATCACATGGCTGTAGCGCTCGACGTGGCTGTAATCCTCGACCCGCACGGTGCCCGGCGTGCAGACCCGGCCCAGGTCGTTGCGCCCGAGGTCCACCAGCATCAAGTGCTCGGCACGTTCTTTGGCGTCGGCCAGCAGGTCCTTTTCCAGCTGCTGATCTTCTTCCTCGGTGTGCCCGCGCCACCGGGTCCCGGCGATCGGATGCGTCGTCGCCCAGCCTTCGGCGACGGTGACCAGCGCCTCCGGACTGGATCCGACGATCGAAAAGTCCGTTGCGCCAGAGTTGTTCGGCACATGAAGCAGATACATGTAGGGGCTTGGGTTCGTTACGCGCAGCATCCGGTACACGTCGATGGGGTCGACGGCGGTATCCATCTCGAAGCGCTGGGAGGGCACGACCTGGAAGGCTTCACCGGACGCGATCTGCTCGACGAGGTAGTCGACAATCTTGGTGTATTCCTCGACGGTGCGCTGCGCTCGGTGCCGGGGCTCGGGCCTGCTGAACGTTGCGACGGTCGACGGCAACGGCTGGCCGAGCGCCGCCGTCATCACGTCCAGCCGGGCGACGGCGTCGTCGTAGGCCTCCTCGACGTGCTCGTCGGTGCCGTTCCAGTTCACGGCGTTGGCGATCAGCGTGATGGTGCCCTCGTGGTGGTCGACCGCGGCCAAATCGGTGGCCAGCAGCAGCAGCATGTCGGGCAGGTGCAGGTCGTCGACGGCCAGTTCGGGCAGGCGTTCCAGCCGCCGCACCAGGTCGTAGGCGAAGAAGCCGACCATGCCGCCCGCCAGGGGCGGAAGACCGGGCAACACGGCCGTCGCCAGCAGCTCAAGGGTGGCCCGCAGCGCGTGCAGCGGGTCGCCCCCGGTGGGCGCGTCCTGCGGTACGGTGCCCAGCCACACCGCTTCGCCGTCGCGCACCGTCAGCGCCGACGGCGCCCCCGCGCCGATGAACGACCACCGCGACCAGGAGCGGCCGTTCTCCGCGGATTCCAGCAGGAACGTGCCCGGGCGGTTGGCGGCGAGTTTGCGGTAGGCCGACAGCGGCGTCTCGCTGTCGGCCAGCACCTTGCGGGTCACCGGAACCACACGGTGCTCCGCCGCCAGCTGGCGGAAGGCCTCTCGTGAGGTGGTCGCGGCGAGGTGGTCGTGCACCGAACCATCCTCCCAGATGTGCCACCGAGCCCGGACCAGCCACGTCAGGCGGGCGATCGACCGCGTAGCACACATGCTACAGTCTGGTGTGGCCAAACAGATCACCCAGCGGGAGTTGCGCAACAACAGCGGCGAAATCATGCGCCAACTTGACCAAGGCGAGTCGTTCGTCGTGACCAGGAATGGGATCCCGGTCGGCGAGCTTTCCCCGCTGCGCCGCCATCGATTCATCAGCGCCGAGGCGGCCGTCGCCGCGTTCAGGGGCGCTCCGCGGGTGGAGTTCGACCGCTTCCGGGCCGATCTCGATCAAGCCGCCAGCCAGGAGATCGCGCCGCGTGGCTGAAGCTCCTCGTCCATTGCAGGGGCTCATTGACACCTCGGTCGTGATCGATCTGGATCACATCGACGCCGAGCGGCTCCCAAGGGAACTCGCCATCAGCGCTCTTACCGTCGCTGAGCTAGCCGCCGGACCTCACGCGACTGCCGATGCAGGCGAGCGCGCACGACGCCAAGATCGCCTACAACGAGCCGAGGCCAATTTCGATCCACTGCCGTTCGATTGCGACTCAGCGAGAGCCTATGGACGCGTCTACGCCGCGATCGTTGCGACGGGGCGCAAGGCACGTGGCCCCCGAGCCGTCGATCTGTTGATCGCCGCCACCGCCCTGGCCGCCAACCTCCCGCTCTATACGCGCAACGTCGATGACTTCGGAGGGCTCGAACACCTCCTGGACATCATCGGCGTCTGATCCATTGGAACCCGGCTTTGAGGGGCACGTAGCGATGGCGGATGCGTTGCGATGACCCGGCCCAGTCACGCCCTCATACGGGCGTAGCCTGACGGCCATGAAACCTGGCGACACGGTGGCCGACTTCGAACTGCCCGATCAGACGGGAACGCCGCGCAAGCTCAGCGCGCTGCTTTCCGACGGACCCGTCGTCCTGTTCTTCTATCCGGCGGCGATGACGCCCGGCTGCACGAAGGAAGCCTGCCACTTCCGCGACTTGGCCGCGGAGTTCGCCGCCATCGGGGCCAGCCGGGTCGGCATCAGCACCGACCCCGTGCAAAAACAGGCCAAGTTCGTCGACTTGCACAAGTTCGACTACCCGCTGCTGTCGGATGCGGACGGCACCGTCGCCGCGCAGTTCGGCGTCAAGCGCGGCCTGCTGGGCAAGGTCATCCCGGTCAAGCGCACCACGTTCGTCATCGACACCGACCGCAAGGTGCTCGACGTGATCTCCAGCGAATTCAGCATGGACACCCACGCCGACAAGGCGCTGGAGACGCTGCGCGCGCGGTCTTAGCCCTGCGCCGACCCGCTTGGCGCGAGAAGACGCAAAAGCGCCCAAATCCGAGCACTTTTGGGCGCTTTTGCGTCTGCTCGCCGCGCCTCAGGGGTTGATCGCCAGGAACACGTAGGCGGCGAGTATCACCAGATGCAGCTCGCCCTGCAGCCGGGTGGCCCGGCCGGGCACCACGGTCAGCATGCTGATCACGACGGTCAGCGCCAGCAGCACCAACTGGACGGCGCCGAGCCCGAGCACCAGCGGCCCCTTCAGCCAGACCGACGCCAGCGCGATCGCCGGAATAGTGAGCCCGATGCTGGCCAGCGCCGACCCGTAGGCCAGGTTCAGGCTCGTCTGGATCCGGCCTCGCCGCGCCGCCCGCACCGCCGCCAGCGTCTCCGGCAACAGCACCAGCGCCGCGATCACCACGCCGACGAACGTCTGCGGAAACCCGGCCGCCCTCACCGCCCGTTCGACCGCCGGCGATTCCTCCTCGGCCAGACCGACCACGGCGACCAGGGCGACCAGCAGCAGCGCGAGGCTGCCCAGCGCCGCCCGGGTGCTCGGCGGCTCGGCATGGCCCTCGTCCTCGAAGAGGCGCTTTTGGCCCCGCTGCGCGACCGGCAGGAAAAAGTCGCGATGCCGAATGGTCTGCGTGAACACGAACAGCAGATACAGCCCTAGCGAGGCGACCGCGGCGAAGGCCAGCTGAACGGGTGAGAACTCCCTATCCGGCTGGCTGGTGGTGAACGCGGGCAGCACCAGGCTCAATGTCGCCAGCGTGGTGAGCGTGGCCAGTGCGGCCCCGCTCCCCTCGGCGTTGAACAACGTCACGCCATACCGTCGCGAGCCCAGCAGCAGCGACAAGCCGGCGATCCCGTTGGTGGTGATGATGACAGCGGCGAACACGGTGTCGCGGGCCAGTGTCGCCGCCTCGCTCCCGCCGGATGCCCTCAGCTCGACGATGAGCGCCACCTCGATCACTGTCACCGCGGCGGCCAAGACCAGCGATCCGAAGGGCTCGCCCACCCGGGCCGCGACCACCTCCGCGTGATGGACGGCGGCCAGGACCGCGCCGATCAGCAGCGCCGCCGCGAACACGACCAGCCCCGGGCCCAGCTTGTGACCCCAGCTCAGGGCCAGCACGACGACGGCGAGCAGGGGCACCACCGCGGTCCAGGACACCCGTTTGAACATTGACCGCCATTCTCACGGAAAGCGGCGGCCGGCGCGCGACGGCGTCGAATCGTGGTAACCGCCTGCACGGCCTCAGTAGCATGCCTACATGCCGCAACGGGAGGGCCTCGCAGCAGGCGAGGTGTTCGCCGGATACACCATCGTTCGTCAGTTGGGTGCCGGCGGGATGGGCGAGGTGTATCTGGCGCAGCACCCGCGGTTGCCCCGCCGCGACGCCCTGAAAATCCTGCCCCGCGATCTGACCGCGGATCTCGAGTTCCGCCAACGCTTCAACAGGGAGGCCGACCTGGCGGCCAGCCTCTACCACGAACACATCGTCGGCATCCATGACCGCGGCGAATACGAGGGGCAATTGTGGATCTCGATGGACTACGTGGAGGGAACCGACGCCGCCAGGCTGCTGCGTGACCAGTATCCGTCCGGCATGCCGAAGGCCGAGGTCGCGCGGATCGTTTCGGCCGTCGCCGACGCCCTCGACTACGCCCACTCTCAAGGGCTGCTGCATCGCGACGTCAAACCGGCCAACATCCTGCTGAGCGACGCAGGCTCCCGGCGGCGAATCCTGCTGGCCGACTTCGGGATCGCCCGCGAGTTGGGCGAGATCAGCGGCCTGACCGCGACGAACATGCTGGTGGGAACGACCGCGTACTGCGCGCCCGAGCAACTGCAGGGCGCGGACCTCGGCGCCCGGGCCGACCAATACGCGCTGGGCTGCACCGCCTTCAACCTGCTGACCGGGGCCGCCCCGTTTCACCACTCCAATCCGGCGGTGGTCATCAGCCACCATCTGTCCGCGCCGCCCCCGCTGATCAGCGAGCGCCGACCGGACTTGGCCGAACTCGACCCCGTCATCGTCAAGGCACTCGCCAAGAGCCCTGACGACCGCTACCCGACGTGCGCGGACTTCGCGTCCGCGCTGGCCGGTCCGGCGGTCGCCGCCCCGACCGAGGCTGGACCCACGCAGGTCACTTCCCCACCGACGCAAGCGATCCCGGCCCCTACGGAGGTGATCACGACGCCCCGCAGCGCCTCGACCGCGCCGCCGAAGGCCCGCGGCGGCGGGCGGGGAGCGGCCACGGTGCTCGCCGCACTCGGCGCCGTCGCATTGTTGGCGGTGGCCGCGGTCGTCGGTGTGCACATGCTGCGCGGCCACTCCAGGCCGGCGGGCGGCGGCGCACCGTCGGTTTCGGCGGCGCCGACGACCGGCGGCGCCGTCCCGCCGGCGACCACGCCGGCGATCACGCTGTCCGGCCAAGTCACCGATCGATCGGGCGTGCTGGGGCCGGTCGAACGCGCCGCGGTGGAACGGGCCGTCACCAAGCTTTACAACCAGCGCGGCACCCGGCTGTGGGTGGTGTACGTGCACAACTTCGGCGGCCTCAAACCCTTCAAGTGGGCCGAAGAAACCATGCGCGCCAATCGGTTCACCGATACCGACGCCATGCTCGCCGTCGCCACCGACGAACCGGCGTTCTCGTTCCGGGTGCCGGGGGCGATATTGAACGGAAAGGCCATCGACATGGAGGCCATTCGCCGCGACCGCATCGCGCCGGCCGTCTACCACCACGAATGGGCCCGCGCGGCGATCGCCGCGGCCAACGGGCTCGATGTGGCCCCCAGTTAGCTTTCGGGTTCCAGCAGCACGTCGGCGTCGAAGCAGCTGTGGTCGCCGGTGTGGCAGGCGCCGCCGACCTGGTCGACCGTCAGCAGCACCGTGTCCCCGTCGCAGTCCAGCCGCACCGAATGGACGTACTGGGTGTGCCCGGACGTCGCCCCCTTCACCCATTGCTCGGCGCGCGACCGCGAATAATACGTCGCCTCACGGGTGTTAAGGGTGCGGGCCAACGCGTCGTCGTCCATCCAGGCGACCATCAGCACGTCACCGCTGCCGCGCTCCTGCACGACGGCGGTGAATAGTCCGTCGGCGTTGCGCTTCAGCCGCGCGGCAATTTTCGGGTCGAGTGTCATCGCACGGTGATCCCTTCCGCGGCCATGGCGGCCTTCACCTGCCCGATGGTCAGCTCCCGGAAGTGAAAGACGCTGGCCGCCAACACCGCATCGGCGCCGGCGGCCACCGCGGGCGCGAAGTGTTCCGCCGACCCGGCGCCCCCGCTGGCGATCACCGGCACCGTGACCGCCGCGCGCACCGCCCGCAGCATCGCCAGGTCGAACCCCGCCTTGGTGCCGTCGGCGTCCATCGAGTTCAGCAGGATCTCCCCCACCCCCAGCTCGGCGCCGCGGGCCGCCCACTCGACGGCGTCGATCCCCGTGCCGCGGCGCCCGCCGTGGGTGGTGACCTCCCAGCCCGACGGTGTCGGCGCCGAACCGGCCGGCACCGTGCGGGCATCGACGGACAGCACGATGCATTGGGACCCGAACTGCCGGGCCATCTCGGCCAGCAGGTCGGGCCGGGCGATCGCCGCGGTGTTGACCGACACCTTGTCGGCCCCCGCGCGCAGCAGCACGTCGACGTCGGCCACCGTGCGCACACCGCCGCCCACGGTCAGCGGGATGAACACCTGCTCGGCGGTGCGGCGCACCACCTCCAGCATGGTGCCCCGCTCCGACGACGACGCGGTCACGTCGAGGAAGGTGAGCTCGTCGGCGCCTTCGGCGTCGTAGGCGGCGGCCAGTTCCACCGGATCGCCCGCGTCCCGCAGGTTTTCGAAGTTAACCCCCTTTACCACCCGGCCGGCATCGACGTCCAGGCATGGGATCACGCGCACCGCGACGGACATCTCAGTAGTCCTCCGGCTGGCCGGTGCTGCGCACGATGTCGAGAATTTCCTCGTACGCGCCGGGCGCCGCCGCGAGTGCGGATTTCGAGTCGGGCGTCCAGGGTTCGCCGCCCAAGGTGGTGACGACGCCACCCGCGGCTCGTACCAGCGCCACACCGGCGGCATAGTCCCACACGTGGCCCCCGAAACTGATTGCCGCGGCGAGTATTCCGTCGGCGACGTAAGCCAGGTCCAGGCCGGTGGAACCGTGCATCCGCAACCGCGACGACACCCGGCTGAGGTTCTCCAGCAGCGCCACCCGGTAGTGCCCCGGAAACCGGCCGCGCGCGTCCGCGCTGAACGAGCCCGCGCCGATGAGGGCGTCGGCAAGATCGACGGGTCCCAGCGGCGGCTGCGGCACACCGTTTTTCATCAGCGGGCCACCGACGATTGCGGTGTAGCGCTGGTCGGTGAACGGCAGCCACGTCAGCCCGGCCACCGGGTCGCCGTTGTGCAGCAGGCCCAGCAGAATCCCGGCCATCGGCGACCCGGCCGCGTAGTTGAACGTCCCGTCGACCGGGTCGAGCACCCACACCCATTCGGCGTCGACGTCCTCCCCGCCGAACTCCTCACCGTGCACGCCGATTCCGATGGACTCCGTTAGCGCGGAGACGACCTGCCGCTCGATCGCCAGGTCGACGTCGGTGGCGAAGTCATTGCCCTGCTTCTGCACCGCCGACTCGGCGCGGTGGCCGGCAAGGAACGGCCCGGTGGCGTTGTCCAGAATCGCCGACGCCTTCTCGACCAGAGCGTCCAGGTCCATCGCGCTCTTACTCCCGCACCGCGGCCAGGGCCTGCGGCAAGGCGAACCGCCCGGCGTAGAGGGCTTTGCCGACGATGGCGCCCTCGACCCCGCGGCCGGTGAGGGTCGCTAAGTTGGACAGGGCGCGCAGGTCGTCGAGGCTGGACACCCCGCCGGAGGCGATCACCGGGGCTTCGGTCCGATCGGCGACGCGGGCCAGCAAGTCGAGGTTGGGGCCGCCCAGCGTGCCGTCCTTGGTGACGTCGGTGACCACATACCGCGAACACCCTTGACTATCCAGGCGTTCCAGCACCTCCCACAAATCGCCGCCGTCGGTTTCCCAGCCGCGTCCCCGCAACCGGTGCTCACCATCGACGATTTGGACATCCAACCCGACGGCGACCTTGTCGCCGTGCTCGCTGATGGCCCGCGCGCACCACTGCGGGTTTTCCAGGGCGGCCGTTCCCAGGTTGACCCGGGCGCAGCCGGTGGCCAACGCCGCGGCCAGAGAATCGTCGTCGCGGATTCCGCCGGACAGCTCCACCTGTACGTCGAGCTTGCCGACCACCTCGGCGAGCAGTTCGCGGTTGGAGCCGCGACCGAACGCCGCGTCGAGGTCGACGAGGTGGATCCACTCGGCCCCGTCGCGCTGCCAGCCCAGCGCGGCGTCCAGCGCCGAACCGTACTCGGTTTCACTGCCGGCCTTGCCCTGCACCAGGCGCACGGCGCGGCCCTCGACCACGTCGACCGCGGGCAACAAAATCAGTGGCATCGTCACAGTCCCCCAACCCAATTGCTCAGTACGGCCGCACCGGCATCCCCGCTCTTCTCCGGGTGGAATTGAGTGGCTGAGAGTGGCCCTTCCTCGACCGCGGCCAAGAACGGCACCTGATGGGTGGCCCAGGTGAGCACCGCCTCCGGCGAACCTTCCCAGCGTTGTGCGGCGTAGGAATGCACGAAGTAGAACCGGGTGTCCGCGTCGAGCCCTTTGAACAGGACGCTGCCGGGTCCGGGCCTCACCACGTTCCAGCCCATGTGCGGAATCACCGGTGCGTCCAGCCGGGTGACGGCGCCCGGCCACTGCCCACAGCCCGTCGTCTCCACCCCGAACTCCCCGAATTCCAGGCCGCGGGCGAACAGGATCTGCATGCCGACGCAAACCCCGAGCACCGGACGCCCCGCGGCGACGCGCTCGGCGATGATCTGGTCGCCCGAGATTTTGCGCAAGCCCGTCATGCACGCCTCGAACGCGCCGACACCGGGCACCACCAGTCCATCGGCGCTGGCGGCGGCGGCCGCGTCGGCGGTCACCTCGACCGAGGCCCCGACCCGCTGCAGGGCGCGTTGGGCCGACCGCAGATTGCCCGAGCCGTAGTCGAGGACTACCACGGATTTGGAACTCACAGAACGCCTTTGGTGGACGGCACGCCCGACACCCGGGGGTCGGGCTCGACCGCCTGACGCAACGCACGGGCCACGGCCTTGTACTCCGCCTCGGTGATGTGGTGCGGGTCGCGCCCGTACAGCACGCGGACGTGCAGCGCGATGCGGGCGTTGGCCGCCAGCGTCTCGAACACGTGCCGGTTGACCACCGTGTGGTAGGGCACCGAGCTGCCGGAGATAGTGGTGTGCTGCAGGTGATCCGGCTCCCCGGTGTGCACGCAATAGGGGCGGCCGGACACGTCGACCGCGGCGTGGGCGAGCGCTTCGTCCATCGGGATGAAGGCGTCGCCGAAGCGGCGGATACCCTTCTTGTCGCCGAGGGCCTGCCCGAGGGCCTGACCCAGCGCGATGGCGGTGTCCTCGATGGTGTGGTGCGCCTCGATCTCCACGTCGCCCTTGGTGCGCACGGTCAAATCGAAGCTGGCGTGGCTGCCCAGCGCCGTGAGCATGTGGTCGTAGAACGGCACGCCGGTGTCGACGTGAACCTGCCCGGTGCCGTCGAGGTCCAGTTCGACGACGATGTCGGATTCCTTGGTGCGGCGCTCAATACGTGCGCGCCGGATTTCGCTGGTGGTCACGGGGCTCCTACTGGGGTGGCGGGTGCCAGTTCGGTGGCGGCGAGTTGGGCGCTGGCCCGCAGGAACGCGTCATTCTCGTCGCTTAGTCCCGTCGTGGCGCGCAGGTAGCCGGGGATGCCGACGTCGCGGATCAAGACGCCGGCGTCCAGATAGCGCTGCCAGGTGGCCGGCGCGTCGGCGAACTCGCCGAACAGCACGAAATTGGCGTCGCTCGAGATTACCCGAAAGCCCATGCGGGTCAGGGCCGTTGTGACGCGCTCGCGTTCGGCGATCAGCGCGGCGACACTGCCCAGGGTGTCGTCCGCGTGGCGCAGGGCGGCCCGGGCGGCGGCTTGGGTGACCGACGACAGGTGGTACGGCAACCGAACCAGCAGCATCGCGTCGATCACCGCCGGCGTGGCGATCAGGTACCCGAGCCGGCCGCCGGCGAAGGCGAACGCCTTGCTCATGGTGCGGGTGACGATGAGCTTGGTCGGATACTGCTCGATCAGCGCCACCGCGCTCGGCTGCGAGGAGAACTCGCCGTAGGCCTCGTCGACGATCACGATCCCGGGCGCCACGTCGAGCAGCCGTCGCAGGTCCGGCAGCGGAACGCTCTGCCCGGACGGGTTGTTGGGGCTGGCGAGGAACACCACGTCGGGCTCGCGGTCGGTGACGGCGGCGACGGCGACCTCGACGTCGAGGCTGAAATCGTCGGCGCGGGCGGCTTCGAGCCATTCGGTGTGGGTGGCGTCGCAGATGAGCGGGTGCATCGAGTAGGACGGGACAAAGCCGATCGCGGTGCGCCCCGGCCCCCCGAACGCCTGCAGCAGCTGCTGCAGGATCTCGTTGGAACCGTTTGCGGCCCAGACGTTTTCGAGACCGAGCGGAACACCGGTTTGCGCGGTCAGGTAGCCGGCGAGGTCGCGGCGCAGCGCCACCGCGTCGCGATCGGGGTAGCGGTGCAGGTCGACGGCCGCCTCGCCCACCGACCGCACGACGTCGTCGACGAGCGCCGTGCTGGGCGGGTGCGGGTTCTCGTTGGTGTTCAGCCGCACGGGAACCGCCAATTGCGGCGCGCCGTAAGGCGATTTGCCGCGCAGGTCGTCGCGCAGCGGCAGGTCGTCGAGCGTGGGTCGCTGCTCCGTCATCGCTCGAACCTCCGCCGGATGGCCTCACCGTGCGACGGCAGGTCTTCGGCCTTGGCGAGCGTGACCAGGTGCCCGGAGACGTCCTTGAGGGCCGCCTCGGTGTAGTCGACGACGTGGATGCCGCGCAGGAACGTCTGCACCGACAGGCCGCTGGAATGCCGGGCGCTGCCCCCGGTCGGCAGCACGTGGTTGGATCCGGCGCAGTAGTCGCCGAGGCTCACCGGTGCGTAGGGGCCGACGAAGATGGCCCCGGCCGAACGTATTTGCGCGGCAACTCTTGGCGCGTCGACGGTCTGGATCTCCAGGTGTTCGGCGGCGTACGCGTTGACCACCTTGATGCCGGCGTCCAGGTCGTCGACGAGGATGATCGCCGACTGGGGCCCGCCGAGCGCCGTCGTCACCCGGTCGCGGTGCACGGTCGTTGTCAGCTGGGCGGCCACTTCGGCGTCGGTGGCGGCGGCCAGGTCCGCACTGGGGGTGACCAGCACGCTGCCCGCCATCTCGTCGTGTTCGGCTTGGCTGATCAGGTCGGCGGCCAGATGCGCCGGATCGGCGGTGTGGTCGGCCAGGATCGCGATCTCCGTCGGCCCGGCTTCGGCGTCGATACCCACCTGTGAGCGGCACAGCCGCTTGGCCGCGGTGACGTAGATGTTGCCGGGGCCGGTGATCATGTCGACGGGCACCAACTCCGAGCCGTCGGTGTCGGTGCCGCCGTAGGCCAGCAGTGCCACGGCCTGGGCACCGCCCACCGCCCACACCTCGTCGACCCCCAGCAGCCGGGCCGCGGCCAGGATGGTCGGGTGCGGCAAGCCGTCAAAACGGGCCTGCGGTGGGCTGGCCACCACGAGCGAGCCCACGCCGGCGGTCTGAGCCGGCACCACGTTCATGACCACGCTGGACGGGTACACGGCGTTGCCGCCGGGCACATACAGGCCGACCCGCTCGACGGGAACCCACCGCTCGGTGACCGTTGCACCGGGACCGAGCGTGGTGGTGACGTCGGCGCGACGCTGGTCGGCGTGCACCGCGCGGGTGCGTTCGATCATCACCCGCAGGGCCTCGGAGACGTCGGGGTCCAGCTCGTCCAGCGCGGCCGCCAGGGCCGCAGCCGGAACCCGGACGGCGGGCGGGCGCACCCCGTCGAAGGAGGCCCCGTACTCCAACGCCGCCTCGGCGCCGCGCTCGGCGACGTCCTGCACGATCGGGCGCACCTTGGGCAGCACCGTCTCGACGTCGGTGCCGCCGCGCGGCAGCGCCGCCCGCAATCGGGCGGCCGTCAACTCCGCGCCACGCAGGTCGATGCGGGCCATCGGCGACTTCTGGCTGGTGCTCACGGTCACTATTGTCCCAGAGCAACTCAAGTGAATATCGGACCGGTAGGTTTGGGTGAACACGCTTAGGAGGAGGAGCCGCCATGTCCGCAAAGGATCACCCCAACAACGCGCCGGGCGTCCCGATGGTGTTCCCACTCTGGTTCGAGCGTTTCCAGATCAAATACCTCAACCGGGCAGTGAAGCCGATCGCGCGCTTTCTGCCCGGAACAGCGACCATCAAGCACCGTGGCCGCAAGTCCGGCAAGCAATACGAGACGATCATCACGCCGTACCGCAAGGGGAACGTGCTGGCGATCGCGCTGGCCCACGGCAAGACGAACTGGGTGAAGAACGTGCTGGCCGCCGGCGAGGCTGACGTGCAGTACAGCCGCAACCGCGTGGTGCACATCACCAACACCCGGATCCTGCCGGCGGGCTCCGACGGCCCAGAGGTTCAGCGCCTGCCGGCGATGGCGCGCATGCAGCTGCGCCGCATCGGGGTTTTCGTCGGCGACATCGCCTGAGGGTGCGGGTCGTTTCGCGCGCCGAGACTGAAGCTAGGGCGACGCGCTTCGGCGTGGCGTGTGCGTGGTGTAAGTGTCGCGGCAGCGCGTGGCTTCGGGCGGCGCGAGCCTACATATCGAGGCCGATATCCAGCGCGCGCACCGAGTGCGTCAGCGCGCCGACGGCCAGGTAGTCCACCCCGGTCGTTGCGTAAGCCGCCGCGTTCTCGAGGCTGAGCCCGCCGGACGATTCCAGCAGCACGGCGGGCGCGCGGGTGTCCCGGCGCTGCACGGCCATCTGCGTCTGCCACACCGGGAAGTTGTCCAGCAGGACCAGTTCGGGCTTTTCCGGCAGCACGGCATCGAGCTGCTCGAGGGAGTCCACCTCCACCTCGCACGGCAGATCGGGGGCCGCGTCGCGCACCGCCCGCAACGCGTCCACCACCGATCCGGCGGCCGCGACGTGGTTGTCCTTGATGAGGGCCGCGTCGCCCAGGCCGAGCCGGTGGTTGACGCCGCCACCGACCCGCACCGCGTATTTCTGCAGCACCCGAAGGCCGGGCAGGGTCTTGCGGGTGTCGCGGACCTTGGCCTTGGTGCCGTACACGGCCTCGACCCAGGCCGCGGTCAGCGTGGCGATGCCAGACAGGTGGCAGATCAGATTCAGCATGGTCCGCTCGGCGGTCAGCAGCCCGCGGGTGTCTGCCCGCACCGTCAACACGGGTTCGCCGGGCTCCAAGCGGGCACCGTCGTCGACGCGGTGGGTCACCTGGTAGCCGCCCGCACCGAGAACCTCGTCGAGCACCAGCAAGGCGACGTCGACGCCGGCGATCACGCCGTGCTCCCGGGGAACCATCGACGCGGTGGCCACCGCGCCCTCGGGCACCGTCGCCAGCGTGGTGACGTCGGGCCCGTAGCACAGGTCCTCGTCCAGACCGCGGCGAATGGTCTCCAAAGCGGCGCCGCGTTCGTGTGACAGCATCGTCAACCCACCGCCGCCAGCGCCTCCACCAGCACCGAGTTCTGGTCGTCGGCCAGCCGCAGCACGCTGCTGCGCGCCTGTTCCGGTGCGGCGTCCGCATCCTCCGCGCGGTGGTGACAGCCGCGGCTCTCGGTGCGGGCGAGGGCAGCAACGGTCACCGCCCGGGCGGCCAGGGCCAGCGCGACATCCTCGAAATCGCGGCGGCTCGCGATGGTGCGCACCGGCACCCGGGAGAGCTTGCCGGACAAGCGGTTCAGCCCGGCGGCGTCGCGCACCACCGAGGCGTCGCGGCTCATGGCTCGCTGCAGGTCGCCGCGCTCGGGCGCGGTGTGGACGATCGGCTCGGGCGCCGAGGCGAGGACGCGCCCGGCCGCCGCGGCGTGCGCGGCCGCCGCCCGTCCGGCGCGACCGCCGACCACCAGGCCTTCCAGCAGGCTGTTGGATGCCAGCCGGTTGGCGCCGTGCATGCCCGTCCGGGCGACCTCGCCCGCGGCGAACAGCCCCGGCAGCCCGGTCTGGCCGGACACGTCGGTGACGACGCCGCCGCAGCTGTAGTGCGCTCCCGGAACCACCGGAATCGGTTGTCGGACCGGGTCGATGCCGACGGCCCGGCATGCGGCGGTGACGGTCGGGAACCGGGCCTCGAAGCCGTGGATGCCGCGCGCGTCGAGGAACACGCACGGATCGCCGGTGGCCTTCAGCCGCGCGTCGATGGCCGCCGCGACGACGTCACGAGGCGCCAGATCACCCATCGGGTGAACGCCCGCCGTGACCGAATTACCTTGGCTGTCAAGCAGTATCGCGCCCTCGCCGCGGATCGCCTCGGTGACCAGTGGACGCCGGCCACCGGTGCACCCATCGAAAAGCATGGTCGGGTGGAACTGGATGAACTCGAGGTCGCTGACGGCGACACCCGCCCACAGGGCCAGCGCGATCCCATCGCCGGTGGAGCTTCAGGATTGGTGGTCGCGGCGTAGAGCTGCCCCAGGCCGCCGCAGGCCAGGATGACCGAGGGCGCGCTGATGATCCCGTACCCGTCCGCGTTGCCCGCCAGCACTCCGGTCACCGCCGTGCCGTCGTGCAGTACCCGCAGGGCCACGTGGCTGGTGCGGATGTCCAGCGTGGCCGCGGCCTGGTCGAGCGCTCGTTGCACCTCGGCGCCGGTGGCGTCGCCGCCGGCGTGCACGATGCGGCGCCGGGAGTGACCGCCCTCGCGCGTTAACGCCCACTGGCCGGGAACAGATTCGTCGAATCGCGCTCCGTCACCGACCAATTCGGAGACCGCGCGGTAGCCGTCGGCGACGATCGAGTAGACCGCGTCCGCGTCGCACAGTCCCGCACCGGCGGCCAGGGTGTCGGCGGCGTGGGCCTCGACCGAGTCCCCATTTTCCGGGTTCCCGGGTAGGACCACCGCGATGCCGCCCTGCGCGTAGCGGGTGGCGGTCGCGCCCCGCTTACTGTCCGCCTTGCTCAGGACGACGACGCTGCGGCCGGCGCGATGCGCGGCGAGCGCGGCGGCCAGTCCCGCCGCACCGGTGCCGATGACGACGACGTCGGCGGTGTCCGTCCACGAGGGGCGGGCCGTCATTCGCCACCGCCCGGTCGCCCGATCTCGATCATGCGCTGCACACTGCGGCGGCCCGCGGCCGCGACCTCCGGGTCGACATGGACTTCGTCCGCACCCTCGACCAGGCAGCGCAACAGCGCCGCGGGGGTGATCATCTTCATGAACTTGCAGGAAGCGCGGTCGTTGACCGCTTGGAAGTCGACCTGCGGCGCGGCCCGGCGCAGCTGATAAAGCATGCCGACCTCGGTGGCGACCAGAACCTTGCGCGCGCGCGTCCGGCCAGCGGCCTCGAGCATGCCGCCGGTGGACAGGATCTTGACCCGGTCCGGCGGGAAGGCGCCTTCGCCGGCGAGGTACAAAGCCGAAGTCGCGCAACCGCATTCGGGATGCACGAAGAGCTCGGCGTCGGGGTTCGCGCGGGCCTGGCCGGTGAGTTCGTCGCCGTTGATGCCGGCGTGCACGTGGCACTCACCCGCCCACACGTGGATGTTGGTGCGACCGGTCACCCGCCGCACATGAGCGCCCAGGAACTGGTCCGGGCAGAACAGCACCTCGCGGTCCGGGTCGATCGAGTTGACGACGTCGACCGCGTTGGACGAGGTGCAGCAGACGTCGGTGAGCGCCTTCACGGCCGCGGTGGTGTTGACGTAGGAGACGACGACGGCGCCGGGGTGCTCGTCTTTCCAGGCGCGCAGCTCCTCGGCGGTGATCGAGTCGGCCAGCGAGCATCCGGCCCGCTGGTCCGGGATGAGGACGGTCTTGGCCGGGCTGAGGATCTTGGCGGTCTCGGCCATGAAGTGCACGCCGCAGAACACGATGGTGTCCTCGGGTGCCTCAGCGGCGATCCGCGAGAGGGCCAGCGAATCGCCCACGTGGTCGGCGACGTCCTGGATGGCGGGCAGCTGGTAGTTGTGCGCGAGCACGGTGGCGTTGCGCAATTTAGCCAAACGACGAACCTCGGCGGCCCATTGCTCGTCACCATCCACACCGCCGTAGCCGGTTTCAGAATTGGTGATGCGGGCAGTCATGGCTGTCACTTCGTCGGCGAGCGTGTCCATGCGGGTCAAGACCGTCACGGCGGCTCCTTTCGCAACCCGGGAGGTTTTCGACTTATGATCGAAAACATGCCCAATAGTAACACCGCGCACGAAGTGCTCGCAGTCGTGTTCCAGGTTCGCCCGGTTACGGCCGGCCCCCGCGCGGGAAAACCGCAGCTGAACGTCCTGTTATGGCAGCGTGCCCAGGACCCGCAGAAGGGCGCCTGGTCGCTGCCGGGCGGACGGGTGCGCAACGACGAGGACATGACCACCTCGGTCCGGCGTCAGCTGGCCGAGAAAGTGGACCTGAAAGAAGTGGCGCATCTCGAGCAGCTGGCGGTCTTTTCCGATCCGCATCGGGTCCCCGGCACCCGGATGATCGCGTCGACGTTTCTAGGGCTGGTGCCCTCCCCCGCCACGCCCGAGCTACCACCAGACACCCGCTGGCATCCGGTCAACTCGCTGCCGCCGATGGCGTTTGACCACGGCCCGATGGTGACCCATGCCCACGCCAGACTGGCCGCCAAGTTATCCTATACGAACATCGGATTTGCCTTGGCGCCAACGGATTTCGCGCTATCGACGTTGCGCGACATCTATGGCGCCGCGCTCGGCTATCAGGTCGACGCGACGAATCTGCAACGGGTGTTAGTCCGCCGCGGCGTCATCTCGCACACCGGCATCTTCGCGCAGTCCGGGCGCAGCGGCGGACGGCCGGCAGCGCTCTACCACTTCACCGACTCACAACTGCGAGTCACCGACGAATTCGCTGCGCTTCGACCCCCCGGGGCAGCTATGAATCCGCTGTGAGATCCGCTGTGACGTCTCCGACGTGCAAAGTGTCTCGAGAACTGGCTCACAGTGCGGCGATCGCGTTTTGGTAACCGCCCGTTCATGCGCGAGAATGCCGGGTGGCCATGAAGGGAGCCTCAATGGTTGAGCTCGGCAATCTGGCAGGCGCACGCGGCGCGCAGTGGATCGGTCAGCCGCAGCACGAGGAGCTGCAGCGCAAAGTGCGCCCGCTGCTGCCGTCGGACGACCCGTTTTACCAGCCGCCGCTCGGTTACCAGCACGCCGAACCCGGTACGGTGCTGCGCTCGCGCGACGTCGAGCTGGCTTTTCTGGGTTTGATACCGCAGCCCGTCAAGGCCGTCCAGCTGCTGTACCGGACGATGGACATGAACGGCGAGCCCGAGGCGACGGCGACCACGGTGATCGTGCCCGCCGAGCTGGCGCCCGAGCGCCCGTGCCCGCTGTTGTCGTACCAGTGCGCGATCGACGCCATGTCGTCGCGCTGTTTCCCGTCGTATGCGCTGCGGCGCAAGGCGAAGGCCCTCGGGTCGATAGGCCAGTTCGAGCTTTTCCTGATCCTCGCCGCCGTGGCCGAGGGTTGGGCCGTCTCGGTGCCCGACCACGAAGGCCTCCGGGGCCTGTGGGGCGCGCCGTATGAACCTGGCTACCGCGTCCTGGACGGCATCCGGGCCGCGCTGAGCTGCGAACGCCTCGGATTGTCCCCGTCAGCCCCGATCGGGCTGTGGGGTTACTCCGGCGGCGGACTGGCCAGCGCCTGGGCCGCCGAGATGTGCGGCGCGTACGCGCCCGAACTCGACATCGTGGGGGCAGTGCTCGGGTCACCCGTCGGGGACCTGGGCCACACCTTCCGCAGGCTCAACGGCAGCTTGCTTGCGGGGTTGCCCGCGCTGGTGGTGGCCGCGCTCGCCCACATCTATCCCGACCTGGATCGGGTGATCAGAGAGCACGCCAATGAGGAGGGGCGCGCCCTGCTCGACGCGCTGGAGAAGATGACGACCGTGGAGGCGGTCCTGCGGATGGCCGGCAAGAACATGGGCGACTACCTCGACGAGCCGCTCGAGGACATCCTGTCGACTCCCGAGATCACGTACGTCTTCGAAAACATCAAGCTCGGCGCCGCCGTGCCCACGCCTCCGGTGTTGATCGTCCAGGCGGTGCACGACTACCTGATCGACGTCAACGACATCGACGCGCTCGCCGACGCCTATTCGGCGGGCGGCGCGCGGGTCACCTATCACCGTGACGCGTTCAACGAGCACATGCTGCTGCACCCGCTGTCCGCGCCGATGACGCTGCGCTGGCTCACCGACCGGTTCGACCGCCGGCCGCTGACCGAGCACCTCATCAGGACCACCTGGCCGACGATGTTCCATCCGATGACCTATGTCGGCATGGCGCGGCTGGCCAAGATCGCGGCCAAGGTCCTCACCGGCCGGACGATTCACCGCCGGCCGCTATGACACCGACGCTTCGGGCTCCATAGGCCGCGCGGGCAACGGCCGATCGCCGGCCGGAAGGGCTCCGAGGTCGTCGCGGGCATGCGCCGCCGCAAGCACGGCATAAACCAGCGCCGCGATGCCGACGGGCCAGACGAGGGTCGCCGCCACCTGCAGCGGCTCATCCGAGAAGAACACCGGCGGAGCCTGGACGACGTAGGCCACCGACGGCTTTCCCGACAGCGGCACCGCGTCGAAGTTCAAGGTTCCGTAGCTCAGTCGAACCAGGAGCGCCCCCAGCCCCGAAGCGGCGGCGGCCGCCGCCGCCATCCCGGCCGACAACCCGACGACCATCGCCGGACCGCGGTGCTCGCGCCACTGCCACACGAGGACCGCAGCGACCACCGCCAGCACGGTCAACAGGCCCAGCATCAGGCAGGGCGCGTCGAAGAAGTGCTGCGATTCGGTGCCCAGATAGTCGTGCACGCGCTCGCCGGAGTGCGTGATGGCCACCACCGCGTGGATCGGTGGGGCGATCCACGCCCACAGCCCGCCGATCAGCACCCCGGTGACCGACACGCCCAGCCCGGCGACGACGACCGCGCGCGTCTGCGAAGTGTTCCTCACCGCTGTGCCTCCAAGTCGGCGGAGTCCAGGTGGCCGTGCCGCGAGCATTGCGCCCGCCAACCGTCGGGGCGGACCTGCACCACCATCCGGCGACCGCATTGCGCACAGAATCGGGGGGGCTCAAGGCCCAACTGGGCCGCTGTCGGCACTGCCGTTCCCCCCAATTCCCCGGTGTAGACGTTGTAGACGCCCGCGGTGACCGCAGCGCCCAGATCCTGACCCACAGTGTCCAGTTTCTTACAGGCTGGCGTTGAGCGCCTTGATCGGCATCTGCAGATCTTCGAGCAGCTGCAGGTCGGCCTCGGCCGGGCGGCCCAGCGTGGTCAGGTAGTTCCCGACGATCACGGCGTTGATGCCGCCGAGGATGCCCTGCTTGGCGCCGAGGTCGCCCAGGGTGATCTCGCGGCCCCCGGCAAAGCGCAGGATGGTGCGCGGCAACGCCAGCCGGAACGCGGCCACCGCCTTCAGCGCTTCGGCCGCCGGCAGCACCTCCAGGTCGCCGAAGGGGGTCCCCGGCCGGGGGTTCAGGAAGTTCAACGGCACCTCGTCCGGGCCGAGCTCGGCCAGTTCCGCGGCGAACTCCGCGCGCTGCTCGAGGGTCTCCCCCATGCCGAGGATGCCGCCGCAGCACACCTCCATGCCGGCGTCGCGCACCATGGACAACGTCTGCCAGCGCTCCTCCCAGGTGTGGGTGGTGACGACGTTGGTGAAGAACGAGCGGGCGGTTTCCAGGTTGTGGTTGTAGCGGTGCACGCCCATCGCCGCGAGCCGCTCCACCTGCTCGGCGGTCAGCATTCCCAGCGAGCAGGCGACGTTGATCTCCACTTCGTTGCGAATCGCCTCGACACCGGCCGCGACCTGGGCCATCAACCGGTCGTCGGGCCCGCGTACCGCGGCCACGATGCAGAACTCGGTGGCACCCGACTTCGCGGTTTGCTTGGCCGCCTCCACCAGGCTCGGAATGTCCAGCCGGGCGCTGCGCACCGGCGAGGAGAACAGCCCCGACTGCGAGCAGAAGTGGCAGTCCTCCGGGCAGCCGCCGGTCTTCAGGCTGATGATGCCCTCGACCTCGACCTCGGGGCCGCACCAGCGCATCCGCACCTCGTGTGCCAGCGCCAGCAGCTCGTCCAGCCGGTCGTCGGGCAGCCGCAGCACGTGGAGTACCTGGTCCCGGCTCAGTCCCGCGCCGCGCTCGAGTACCTGCTGCCGGGCCTCGACCAGGATGTCTGTGTCGTTGGCGCCGGTCGTCGGTCGAGTTGCCGCTTGAGTCACCGGGTACTCCCCTGCATCTTCGTCGGTCGCCGAGCGTGAAAAACGCGTCAGCACACACCCGCCACGTGATCGTGGCAGCCTGACTTAAACTAGCCGATCTGGTATTCGGCTTTCTTATCGCCGTTCCATCGGCGCAGACCCGAGAACGTCCCCTCGATCAGCGCCGGGCGCCCCGCGATGCGCAGCGCGCGGCCGAGGATCGGCCCCCCGACGTGGCGGGCCAGCGTGACGTGTGGTGTCCAGCGGCCGGGCAGGCTGTTGGGCGCGGGTTCGGGTTGCAGGTGTTCGCCGCAGATGCGGTGCGCCTCCGCGTGCAGATCGAGCATTCCCGCCGTCGGCACGATCAGCCGCGCCAGGATGGCGTTGGTCCGCCCGAGCAGCAGTGAGGCGCCGACGATGCACTGCAGCGGTAGTCGGTCGGTCAGCGGCCGCAGCGGGGCGTCGACGTCCTCGGCGATGCGGTCGGCCACCACCAGCGTCACGTGCGGCCGGCCGGCCGGCGCCTGGCTGGGGATGTTCGCGGCCGCCAGGTCGTCCCAGATGCGACGGATCGTCGCCTCGGTCTCGGCGTCGAAGAGCAGCTCGATCGAATGCACCATCAGCGGACCAACGCGCCAACCCAGTCGCGGTCGAACGCCGCCGCGCTCATGTCCGCGAATTCCGCGGCGTCCATCGATCCGGCCCCGGCGGGCAGCGCGGCGCGCACCGGGGCCAACCGATCCAGGGCGGACCGATTCGAGGTCTCGACCAGCCCGGGCTGTCTCGGCCAGCTGCCGATCACCAAGCCGGCACACGAAACATCTTGTGCAGCAAGTGCTTCCAGGGTCAGCGCGGTGTGGTTGAGGGTGCCCAATTGCGCGGTGGCCACGACCAGCGCCGCCGCGCCCAGGTCGACGGCGAGATCGCGCAACGTGACGCCGGGTTCGGCGAGCTCGACCAGCAGCCCGCCGGCCCCTTCGACCAGCGTCAAGCGACCCGGGTGGTCCAGGCCGGTGATGAGCCGCAGGACGTCGTCGCGGGTGGGCAGGGCCGTCCCGGCCTGCTCGGCCGCGGCGACCGGCGCCAGCGGCTGCGGGTACCGCGCCAATCCGGCGAGCTCGGTCGTCCCGGAGAGCCGGGCCACCTCGGCGAGGTCGTCGTCGCCGGAGTCGGTGCCGGTCTGGACCGGTTTGCACACCGCGACGTCGATGCGGGCCTGACGGGCGTGACACGCCAGCGCCGCGGTGACGACCGTCTTGCCGACCCCGGTGCCGGTGCCGGTAACGAACAGGACGGTCAACGGCGCGCCCTAAAGAAGCCCGGACAGCACGTCCGTCAGCACCCGGCGCGCGATCTCGAGGTCGGCCGCATCCAGCGACGCCCGGGCGGTCAGCCGCAGCCGCGATGTCCCGGCGGGCACCGTCGGGGGCCGGAAGCAACCCACCTTCACGCCGGCGTCCAGGCACGCGACGGCGGCGGCCAGCGCCACCTCGGGATCGCCGAGGATCACCGACACCACCGCCGACTGCGGCTCGCCGGGCTTGCGCAGATCGCGGCCAGTTCGCGGGCATTGCGCAACACCGCGTCGGGCCGCCACGCCTCGGCCCGCAGCACCTGCAGCGCGGCCCGCGCGGCGCCCACCGCCGCCGGTGCCAGGCCGGTGTCGAAGATGAACGTCCGCGCCGCATCGATCAGGTGCGCACGCACCGCCGCCGGCCCCAGGACCGCGCCACCCTGACTGCCCAGCGCCTTGGACAACGTCGTCGTCACCACCACGTCGGGCGCACCCGCGAGCCCCACCTCGTGCACCAGTCCGCGCCCGCCACCGCGCACGCCGAGACCGTGCGCCTCGTCGACGATGAGCAGCGCGCCGTGGCGGCGGCAGACCTCGTGCAAGTCCCGGACCGGAGCCAGCGCGCCGTCGGCGCTGAACACCGATTCGGTGATGACGACGGCACGCTCCTCGTCGCGTGACTCCAGCGCCGCCGTCCACGGCGGCGACGTCGCGGTGCGGCGTCACCACCACCCGGGCCCGCGACAGCCGACAGGCGTCCACCAGCGACGCGTGCGAATAGGCGTCGGACACCAGCAGCGAGCCGGGACCGGACAGGGCGACGACGGCGCCGAGGTTGGCCGCGTATCCCGAGGAGAACAGCAGACCGGCGGAAGCGCCCACGTACTCGGCCAGCTCCCGCTCGAATTGCTGGTGCAGCTCGGTGTCGCCGGTGACCAGGCGGGAGCCGGTTGCGCCGGCGCCCCAGACCCGCAGCGCGGCGACGCCGCCCTCGATGACGTCGGGATGCTGCGACAGGCCCAGGTAGTCGTTGGACGCCAGGTCCAGTTCGGTGGCGACGGCCGGGCGCGGGCGCAGCGAGCGACGAAGCCCGGCCTCGCGGCGCTGTTTTTCTACCTCGTCCAGCCACGCCAGCGGGGATGTCTCGATTCGCGCCTTCATCGGAGGTCAGCCTACGAGTCGCGCGAGTCCGGCCATCGCGGAGGTGATGTGAGAGCTATCCGCGGACCGTGTCGGCGGCGAGCTATGCGTTGCCGCTGGTGCCGGATGAGCCGGTGGAGCCGGTGCCGCCGGGGCCGGTGCCGCCGCTTCCGCCGCCCCCGCCGAAGGCATCGGAGACGATAACTGCGTAGGCGTTGCCGCCGGCGCCGCCGTTGCCCCCCAAGAGACCTGTTCCCGAGCTTGCGCCGCCGTCGCCGCCCATGCCGCCGTAGGCTGACGCGGAACCGAAGTTGTACGCAACACCGCCCTGGCCGCCGACTCCGCCCGTGGGGCCGGCGCCGCCAAGGCCGCCGTCGCCGCCGATGGCGTTGCCCGCGGTCCCAAAGGGGTAGTAGCCCATCACCGCGGCGCCGCCCTGGCCGCCCGCGCCGCCGGTAACCGTGCCGGTTCCGCCCTGTCCGCCCGTGCCGCCGACGACGTTTCCGAATCCGACGCTGATTGCAGGGCCGCCCTCGCCGCCGGTACCGCCGACGGCGCCGTTGCCGCCGTTACCGCCGTTACCGCCGGAGCCGAACCAGAACTGGCCCCCCGGGTTGTTGCTGTTGTACCCGTCGGCGCCCCCGCCGGCCCCGCCGTTACCGCCGTTACCGGTGCCCAAGCCGTCCATATTGGGGTTGCCGTTGCCGTCGAAACCGCTGTCGCTGTTGCCGCCGTTGCCGCCGTTGCCGGGGGTGCCGGCAAAGCCGGCGCCGCCCCCGGCCCCGCCGTTACCGCCGTTACCGCTGCCAACGCCGTCCCCGCCGACCCCGCCGACCCCGCCGTTACCGAAGATTAACCCACCGACCCCGCCGGCCCCGCCGTTACCGCCAGCCCCGTTGAGGGCAGTGGCGGCCCCGCCGGCCCCGCCATTACCGCCAGTGCCAAACCAACCCGCCGACCCACCGTTCCCACCTGCCGCACCTGCCCCGCCGGCCCCGCCGGCCCCGCCGTTGCCGATTAGCCCGCCGTTACCGCCGTTACCGCCGGGCTGCCCGGCCGCCCCGGCCGCGCCGTTGCCGCCGTTGCCAACCAACCATCCGGCGTTGCCGCCGCTGCCCCCCGGCGTCGTCGCGTTGGTGCCGTTGCCGACCAGCGGGAACCCGAACGTCTCCAAGGTGGGTGCATTGATCACCGCCTCCGCGGCCTGCACGGCCTGCGCGGGCGACGCAGTGACCGACGCCAGCGCGTGCTCTGCGCGGCCTGCAACGGCGAGGTGCTGGCGGCCTCGGTGGCCGCATATGCGCCCCCCGACCCGGTCAAGGCCTGCACGAACTGGGCGTGCAGCGCCGCCGCCTGAGCGCCCAACGCCTGAAAGTTCTTGCCGAAGCCGGAAAAGACCGATGCGACCGCTGCCGACACCTCATCGCCGGCGGCGGCAATCACCGCACTCGTCGGGCCCACAGCCGCCACATGAGCCGCGTTGATCGACGAGCCGATGGCAGCAACGTCCGCCGCTGCTGCCGACAATGTGTCCGGCGCTGCAATCACATATGACATCGCTGACCTCCCAGCCCGGTGCCGATCCTAAGCGAAAACGAAGGTATTCGGTCGCGGTTTTTGTCGATTGCCTTCCGCAACCGTCATTCGTTGCTTACATCGCGCTGGGAACACTCGGAGTCTCAGGATCAACCGCCGTCACATTGACACATCCGGTCGCTTTAGTCGCGTCCGTCACCGCAACGTCCTTCTGCTTTAAGGGCATTAGGTGTCCCCTAGCGTGCGGCAAATGACACATTCGCGCACATCCTCCGGGTAGGCGGCGGTAGTTTCAGTCCTGCGCCGCCGTTGTGGCTTCTGGCAATCGGTGCGGCACTGACACGCTGGGAGTAGCGGTCTTCCGGCGCCGCGATGTGCGCCGTTGGCGTGCGGTGCCGGACGGACGAAGGAGGATCGGTGAGAACCATTCCCAAGTTGTTGGTATTCGGTCTTGTTGAGTTCGTCATGTTTGGCTCGATGCTGTTTTTCCCGGCAGGCACATTCAATTACTGGCAAGCGTGGGTTTTTCTGGCGGTGGTTGCCGTTTCGGCGTGGACACCCACCATCTACTTGCTGCGTACGGACCCCGTTGCGCTTCAGAGGCGGATGCGTGGGGGGCCGACAGCGGAGACCCGAATGGCGCAGAAGGTCGTTATTGCCGGCTTGTACTTGTCGCTGGCAGCAATGGTCGTGGTCAGCGCCCTTGACCATCGCTTTGGCTGGTCGCCGGTACCAACGGCAATCTGCTTGGTTGGTGATGTTCTGGTAGCCGTGGGACTGGGTGTGGTGGCGCTGGTGATCATTCAGAACAGCTATGCGGCGGCAACCGTCCGGGTGGAGGCAGGCCAGACGGTCGTCTCCACCGGTCTGTATGGGCAGGTGCGGCACCCCATGTACACCGGCAATGTGATCATGATGGTCGGTATCCCCCTTGCACTCGGTTCGTACTGGGGACTCGTCTTCGTCGTTCCTGGACTAATCGTGCTCGCCTCGCGCATCCGCGACGAGGAGAAGCTACTCCAAAAAGAGTTGGACGGATATCGCGAGTACACGGAGAAGGTTCGCTATCGCCTGGTGCCACGTATGTGGTAGCAGCCGCACGACGCGCAGCGGATGTGCGCCGCAGCTGGTCGTAGGCGAACAACTCGGTGGCGTCTTCCTCAATTGCACAGCCGTTGCACGGACCCAACATTGGGTCCGTTGGCCTTGGGCTGTCGCTCAGCCTCGATGTCGTCGGCGCGATCTCATAGATCGCTGGCCGGACTCACGGCGGGAACTTCTACCACCGAGTCGGCATGTCCGCCCAACCGTTGGCTCAAGCTCCTCACGGAGGGCGCGTCGAATAGGGTGCGCACCGCAAGCTTGGTGTCGAGGGCCGTGTTGATCGCGGCGACCGCCCGCATCGCGGAGAGCGAATCGCCGCCCAGGTCGAAAAATGACTCGTCGATCCCGACGTGGTCTACACCCAGCACCTGGGCGTAGATGTCGGCCAGGATTTGTTCGACCAAGGTAGCCGGTGCGCGACCACCGTTTTCGGTTTCGGGTGCCGAGACCGCGGTGGTCGCCGGCTGGACCGGCACCGACCCGTTGCCCCACCCATCCGGCCGGGCGTGCTTACCTTCATCTGGCACATCGATCGACGAGAGCGGCCGGTTCGGGTCGGTGGTCATGTCCACCAACAGCCGCT
>CAWAWC010000012.1:0-251986 GCA_963785625.1 uncultured Actinomycetota bacterium
GATGCCCAACCTCGTCGACGACCCGTCGGCGCGCAAGAAGGTCATCGACGCCATCGGGGACTACTACGAGCAGCTCGCCATGACGACGAACGAGTTCGTGGCCACGATGGTGCGCAGCGCGATCGGGACGCTGAAGGGCGCCGCAAAGCCCGCTGCGAAGGCCGCCGCAAAGCCCGCTGCGAAGGCCGCTGCAAAGCCCGCTGCGAAGGCCGCTGCAAAGCCTGCTGCTGATTAGTCGCTGCCGGTGTCATCGTCCGCACCGCCGCCAACGGGCCCCGACGCGGCGGCTGCGCGGCGATCTCGTCTGGGGTGGCGTCGCTGGCGCGCCCTGGGGGAAGTTGACGGGTCACCGGACCATCGACCGGACCCCTCGCCACAGCGGTCCAGCGGACCCGCAGCGTGGCTGAAGGACACCAATCACAGCCCCGGGGTGATTGCCTTCCTTCGTCGTGCCCGGCGAGCGTTTCCAGGTGATCCGTATTTCGGCGACCGATTGTCGACGACGGGATCCGGCGGTTTCGAGGTCGCGGCACGCGCGGCGGATCGGCTGCTCGGCGGCGGTGACGCCGCGTCGCGGGAGGTGAGGCTGGGCGCCCTGCAGGTGTGGCACGCGTTCAGGGAGCGCGTGACCGGGCGGCCCGCCCATGAGGGAGTCACGCTGGTGTTCACCGACCTGGTCGGCTTCTCTGAATGGGCGTTACGCGCCGGCGACGACGCCATGCTGAGGTTGCTGCGCTGGGTCGCGCAGGTCGTCGAACCGCCGCTGCTCGAAGCCGGCGGACAGGTTGTCAAGCGCATGGGTGACGGGATCATGGCGGTCTTTCCCGATCCGGTCACCGCCATCGCAGCGGTGCGGACCGCACGGGAGGCTCTGAAAACCGTTGAGGTGGAAGGATATACCCCGACAATGCGGGTCGGCATCCATACCGGGCGGCCGCAGCGCATCGGATCGGACTGGCTCGGCGTCGACGTCAACATCGCGGCCAGGGTGATGGAATGTGCCGACAAGGGCGGTGTGCTGATCTCCGGCGCGACGCTGCAGCGGCTCACCCCGGAACAGCTTGACGAGCTGGGCGTCACCGCCAAGCGGGTGCGCCGCGCGGTGTTCGCGCATCGGCACAGCGGAGTCCCGGCCGATATGACCATATACCGCCTGGAAACCCGCAGGCAGTCGCCAGCCGTCGATACGGTTTCCGACGAGCCGCCTGAGTGACTGAACAGGGGTGATCCGACCACACACGCAAACCGATACAGACATAGTGCGAAGGCGGCGACCCCGCCCGATCGAGTCCCCCGACGGAAAGCGAGCAGCGGTGAACGTTGATCTACTTCCGGAACTCGGAGGCGTGGAGCACCGGTTTGTCGATCTGGGCGGTAATGTCACGATTCATGTCGCCGACGCCGCCCAGCCGTCACGCTTGGCGGCCAGCACCGCGGACAGCACACCGTGCACCGGCCGTACCCGCCCGTCGAGAGCGAGTTCGTCCAGCAACACGGTGGTCTCCAGGCGTCGCCATGGTGTCTTGCGATGAGCCGACAGCACCGCGGCCGCGAGGGCGATGTCAAAAGTCAGACTGGCACTGTTCTAGCGACAAAGGGTCGCTAGCGCACCGTCGCCGTCAGCGCCGGTTCGGAGCGGCGCCGACGACAGGATCGCGACGGGGCAGGCAGTGTCTGTCACAGTCCGGCGTCGTTTGGACCGTTCGGACTACCGGATGCCCCGCCGATGTGCTCTTTTACACCGACGTAGTTGTCACTTATCCGGCTTCTGTTCCACCGCACGACAGCCCGAGCCTGGCATTCGGCGTGCCAGATCTCGAGTGGACAACCGACGACGGCCTGACGGCTGCTCATTTCTCGGCCCGGAAACCCTTCTGCCAAAGTTAGCTACCGCGCCGAACTGGCCCTCGTCACCCCCGCCGATCGCCGCGACGAAGCCACGATAACCGCGACCGCGAGGCGGTGCGGCGTCGCGCCTACCGGGATCTACCAGGTAAAACACGGTGCCCCCGGCACGACTCGAACGTGCGACCTAGGGATTAGAAGGCCCTTGCTCTATCCACCTGAGCTACGGAGGCAATGCGCAGGTCAGTCTATCTAACGCCACATCGCGGATAGGTTTCGGCAACGCGCCGTTTCCGAAAAGCGTTCCCCCGCCGCGCTTATCGGTTACGGTGTGAGCCTCGACACACGTATAGCACCGGTTGATAAACAGCCGTTCACCGCAACGAAGCGTGTGCATAACGTCGAGGAGTGGCGTTGCTATGAGCGTGGCCATCAACCTGGGCTCACAGTGCTCGCGGGCCGGTAACCAGGCGCAGCGACTGCTGGGGGACGCCAGGGACACCTACCGGGCTGGCGCGCTGCTGCTGCGCGGCTCGCCGGTCGCGCTCGGATGGGTCGCCGGCTGGCTCCTCACCGAATTTCCCCCCCACGTCGTGACCGGGCATGCGTTGTCCCGGGTGTCGCACCCATCCATCGGGCGGGTGGCCACCACCTGGGCCGCGCAGCGAGCGGATCAGGCCCTCACCGCGGCGCTCGAAGAGTCGTTCGGGCCGGATTTCCGCGAGCAGGTTGGCCACCCGACCTCCGCTCAGTACGGGTGCGCCCCCCGCGGCGGGCTGCTGAGCAGGCCCGGCCCACGCCGACGCTACGCGGCGCAGACCTCCGACATCTCCTACGGCCCGGGTGGGCGTGAACACTTGCTCGACGTCTGGCGCCGCGACGACCTGGCACCGGGCCGCCGCGCGCCCGTACTGCTACAGGTCCCGGGAGGCGCGTGGGCCGTCAACGACAAACGCCCTCAGGCGTACACGCTGATGAGCAGGATGGTCGAACTCGGCTGGATCTGCGTCTCGATCAACTACAGCAAGAGCCCGCGCTGCGCGTTTCCCACCCACCTCATCGACGTCAAGAGGGCGATCGCGTGGGTGCGCGAGAACATCGCCGACTACGGCGGCGACCCCGACTTCGTCGCGATCACCGGCGGGTCGGCGGGCGGGCACCTGGCGTCGCTGGCCGGACTCACCCCGAACGATCCGACGCTCCAGCCGGGGTTCGAACACGCCGACACGACGGTGCAGGCGGTCGCACCGTATTACGGCGTGTACGACTTCACCGACTTCGAGAACATGCACGAACTGATGCTGCCGTTCCTCGAGCATTTCGTCTTGAAGGCCCGCTACGCCGACGATCCCGAGCGGTTCAGGGCGGCGTCGCCGATCTCGTACGTGCACGGCGAGGCTCCGCCGTTCTTCGTCCTGCACGGTGAGAAAGACGAACTGGTCCCCAGCGGCCAGGGCCGGGCTTTCTGCGCGGCGCTGCGCGCGGCCGGCGCCCCGACGGTGGCCTACGCCGAGTTGGCCAATGCCCACCACGCTTTCGACATCACCCCGACGGTGCGGTCACGACTGGTCGCCACCGCCGTGGCCGACTTCTTGGGCGTCGTCTACGGACGCCGCTCCACCTCGCTGATGGATTCGTTGCCGGTGCCGGCGACGTCGGCCTGCTGAGGCCTGCTGAGCCCGGTCCGCCCGTCGCTTGGGGCACGCCTCAACCACTCCTTTCACCAGCGCGGCAACCCGACTAGCGTTGTGTTGGCGACTGGAACGGCGGGCTTGAGGCAGGAGGCTTGATCGACGGTGACAAGGTTGGCGCGTCGAGTTGATGACCATGACTGAATCCGTCAGCGCCATTGAGGGCATCAAGTTGTCCGACGCGCTTGGACCGGTCGACTACTTGCTGCATCGGGGGGAAGCGAATCCCCGGACCCGCTCGGGAATCATGGCGCTGGAATTGCTCGACACCACGCCGGACTGGGAGCGGTTCCGGACCCGGTTTGAGAACGCCTCCCGCAAGGTGCTGCGGCTGCGGCAGAAGGTTGTCGTGCCAACCCTGCCGACGGCGGCGCCGCGGTGGGTGGTCGATCCCGATTTCAACTTGGACTTCCACGTCCGCCGGGTGCGCGTGTCCGATCCCGGCACGCTGCGCGAAGTGTTCGATCTGGCCGAGGTGATCCTGCAGTCACCGATGGACCTCTCGCGGCCCCTGTGGACCGCCACCCTGGTCGAGGGTCTCGCCGACGGCAAGGCCGCGACGCTGCTGCATGTCAGCCATGCGGTCACCGACGGTGTCGGCAGTGTCGAGATGTTTGCGGAGATCTACGACCTGGAGCGCGACCCGCCGGCCAAGCCGACGCCCCCGCTGCCCATTCCGCAGGATCTGACGCCGAATGATCTGATGCGCCAGGGCATCAACCACCTGCCTATCGCGGTACTCGGCGGCGTGCTGGGCGCGGTGTCCGGGGCGGTTTCGGTGGCCGGGCGGGCCATCCTGGAACCCGCGTCGACGGTGTCGGGGCTCGTGGGCTACGCGCTGTCGGGTATGCGGGTGATGAACCGGGCCGCCGAGCCGTCGCCGCTGCTGCGCCGGCGCAGCCTGGCCTCCCGCACCGAGGCGATCGACATCCCGCTCTCCGACCTGCACAAGGCCGCAAAGGCCGGTGGCGGGTCGATCAACGACGCCTACCTCGCGGGCTTGTGTGGCGCCCTGCGCCGCTACCACGAGGCCCTGGGGGTGCCGATCAGCACGCTGCCCATGGCGGTTCCGGTGAGCCTGCGGGCCGACGCGGATACGGCCGGCGGCAACAGGTTCACCGGTGTCAACCTGGCGGCACCGGTGGGCACCGTCGACCCGGTCTCCCGGATGAAGAAGATCCGCGCGCAGATGACACAGCGCCGCGACGAGCCCGCGATGAACATCGTCGGTTCCATCGCCCCGGTGCTCAGCGTCTTGCCGACAGCGATCCTCGAGGGGATCACCGGCTCGGTGATCGGGTCGGACGTGCAGGCCAGCAATGTCCCCGTCTACCCCGGGGACACCTACATCGCCGGCGCAAAGATACTGCGTCAGTACGGCATCGGCCCGTTGCCCGGCGTGGCGATGATGGTGGTGCTGATCTCCCGGGGCGGGTGGTGCACCATCACCGTGCGCTACGACAGGGCGTCGGTGCGAAACGAGGCGCTGTTCGCCCAGTGCCTGCTGGACGGTTTCGACGAGATCCTGGCGCTGGCCGGTGACCCGGTGCCGCGCGCGGTGCCGGCGTCGTTCGCGGAGCCCGCCGTTTCCTCTCGATCGGTGTCGGGCTCATGAGCGCGTCCCAAGAGCGGGCCGCCGCTCGCGAAACGGATATGCGGTTGCCCGGCTCGGTCGCCGAGATCATGGCCAGTCCTGCGGGGCCCAGAATCGGCGCGTTTTTTGACCTGGACGGAACGTTGGTGGCAGGCTTCACCGCCGTCATCCTGACGCAGGAGCGCCTCTTGCGTCGTGACATGGGTGTGGGCGAGCTACTCGGCATGGTCCAGGCCGGCCTCAGTCACACGCTCGGGCGCATCGAGTTCGAAGACTTGATCGGCAAGGCCGCCGCGGCGCTGGCCGGGCGGCTGATAGACGACATGGAGGAGATCGGCGAGCGGCTGTTCGTCCAGCGGATCGAGTCCCGCATCTACCCGGAAATGCGCGAGTTGGTGCGCGCCCACGTGGCCCGCGGCCACACCGTCGTGCTGAGTTCGTCGGCGCTGACCATTCAGGTCAATCCGGTGGCGCGCTTCCTCGGGATCTCGAACATGCTTACCAACAAGTTCGAGACAACCGAAGACGGGTTGCTGACCGGCGGCGTGGAGAAGCCGATCCTGTGGGGTCCGGGGAAAGCCGCTGCGGTGCAGCGATTCGCCGCCGAGCACGACATCGACCTCAAGGAGAGCTACTTCTACGCCGACGGTGACGAGGACGTCGCTCTGATGTATCTGGTCGGCAATCCGCGGCCGACCAATCCCGAAGGGAAGATGGCCGCCGTAGCCAAGCGCCGCGGCTGGCCGATCCTGCGATTCAGCAGTCGCGGTCCGGTGGGCATCCGGCGGCAAATTCGAACGCTGGCCGGCTTGGGTTCGATCTTCCCGGTCGCGGCCGGCGCCGTGGGCATCGGCGTGCTGACCCGCAGCCGGCGGCGCGGCGTCAACTTCTTCACCTCCACGTTCTCTCAGATGTTGTTGGCCACTACGGGAGTGCAGCTCAACGTCATCGGCAGAGAAAACCTGACGGCGCATCGCCCGGCGGTCTTCATCTTCAATCATCGCAACCAGGTTGACCCGGTGATCGTCGGCGCGCTGGTGCGCGACAACTGGACCGGGGTGGGCAAGAAGGAGTTGGCCAAGGATCCGATCATGGGCACGATCGGCAAGGCGATGGATGCCGCGTTCATCGACCGCGACGATCCGGTCGCCGCAGTGGAGTCGCTGCACCAGGTCGAAGAGCTTGCCAGAAAAGGCATTTCGATCGTGATCGCTCCGGAGGGTACCCGGGTGGACACCACCGAGGTGGGGTCGTTCAAGAAGGGGCCGTTCCGCATCGCGATGGCCGTGGGCATCCCGATCGTCCCGATCGTCATCCGCAATGCGGAGCTCGTCGCCGCCCGCAATTCCGCGACGATCAACCCGGGCACGGTCGACGTCGCGGTATTTCCACCGATCTCGGTGCGGGACTGGACAGTTGAGACGCTGCCGGAGCGCATCGCAAAGGTGCGCCAGCTGTATCTGGACACGCTGGCGAACTGGCCCGTCGACGAATTACCCGAGGCGGGTTTGTACGCCAAGAAGACCGCGCCGGGCAAAGCCCGGAGTCGGGCCGCCAAGGCCCCCGCGCAAAAGGTCGCCGCCGCGAAGAAGGCTCCGGCGAAGAAGGCTCCGGCGAAGAAGGCTCCGGCCAAGGCGGTAGCGAAAAAGGCTGCGGCCAAGGCAGCGCCGAAGAAAGCCGCCAACGCCGGCGCTGACCCGCCGGACGCCCAGCCCAGCGGGCGGCCATGACCCAAACGGCCGCAGACACCAGCGCAGTGCTGACCGCGCAAGACTCGCTGGTGTTGGCGTCCATGGCCTCGCCGGTCGAGAAGGAACTGGTCACGGCCTGGCTGGAGCGGCAGCGGGCCGCGAATCCCGGAGCGAACTTCGACGTACTCGAACTCCCGCCGCCCGATGCGCCGCCGCCCGCGCTGACCGCGCTGGCGGCCCAGCTCGAGTCCGGGGACGACCGTTCGATCGTTCCAGTGCGGGTGTTCTGGCTGCCGCCCGCGGACCGCGGCAGAGTTGCCAAGCTGGCGGGCCTGCTGCCCGGCCGGGATCCCTACCAACCCAACGAGCGGCGGCAACGACAGATCGTGCGCGCGGCTCCCCACCGCGCGCGGGTGGTGGCCGGCGAGTCGGCCACGCTGTCCGAACTCCGCCAGCGGTGGCGCGACACCACCGTCGGGGAACACAAAAGTGAGTTCGCCCAGTTCGTCATCCGGCGCGCGATATTGGCGATGGAGCGTGTCGAGTACCGAATCCTGGGGCCGCACTACAAGTCTCCCCGTCTGGTGAAACCGGAGATCCTGGCGTCGGCGCGGTTTCGCACCGGCCTGGCGAAGATCCCGGGCGCAACCGTCGAGGAAGCCGGCAAGATGCTCGACGAACTCGCCACCGGGTGGAGCAGGGTGTCCGTCGACCTCGTTTCCGTTCTCGGCCGGGCGCTCAGCCGCGGATTCGACCCCGAGATCGACTACGACGAGTACCAGGTCGCGGCGATGCGCGTCGGCCTGGAAACCCACCCGGCCGTACTGCTGTTTTCGCATCGGTCCTACATCGACGGCGCGGTGGTGCCGGTGGCGATGCAGGAGAACCGGCTACCGCCGGTGCACGTGTTCGCCGGAATCAACTTGTCGTTCGGGGTGATGGGTCCGCTGTTGCGCCGTTCCGGCGTGATCTTCATCAGGCGCAACATCGGCAACGACGCGCTCTACAAGTACGTCCTGCGCCAATACGTCGGCTACATCGTCGAAAAGCGGTTCAACCTCAGCTGGTCCATCGAGGGCACCCGCTCGCGTACCGGCAAGATGCTGCCTCCCAAGCTCGGTCTGCTGGCGTACGTGGCCGACGCCTACCTGGACGGCCGCAGCGAAGACATCCTGCTGCAGCCGGTGTCCATCAGCTTCGATCAGTTGCACGAGACCGCCGAGTACGCCGCCTACGCCCGCGGGGGCGAGAAGACGCCCGAGGGGCTCGGCTGGCTGTACCACTTCATCAGGGCGCAGGGCGAGCGCAACTACGGCAAGATCTACGTCCGCTTCCCCGAAGCCGTTTCGATGCGCCAGTACCTCGGCCCTCCGCGCGGTCCGCTCGCCCAGGATGAGGATGCTAAACGCC
Source organism: uncultured Actinomycetota bacterium (assembly GCA_963785625.1). Taxonomy (GTDB): domain Bacteria; phylum Actinomycetota; class Actinomycetes; order Mycobacteriales; family Mycobacteriaceae; genus Mycobacterium. Next base: position 8,232 of record CAWAWC010000012.1, read on the forward strand.
TTGCGCTGCAAAAGATGTCGTTTGAAGTCGCATGGCGCATTCTGCAGTCGACGCCGGTCACCGCCACGAGCTTGGTGTGTGCGCTGCTGCTGACCACCCGCGGGGCGGCGTTGACGCTCGACCAGCTGCACCACACCCTGCAGGACTCACTCGACTATCTCGAGCGCAAGCGCATCCCGATGTCGACCAGCGCGTTGCGGCTGCGCACGCGCGACGGCGTGCGCGCTGCGGTCGACGCACTGTCCAACGGGCACCCGATCACCCGCGTCGACGGCGGCCGGCAACCGGTGTGGCTGATCGCGCCGAACGAGCAGCACGCCGCGGCGTTCTACCGCAACTCGGTGATCCATGCCTTTCTGGAGACCTCGATCGTCGAACTGGCGCTGGCGCACGCCAGGCGCGCCGAGGGCGACCGCATGGAGGCGTTCTGGGCCCAGGCCATGCGGCTGCGCGATCTGCTCAAATTCGAGTTTTACTTCGCCGACTCGGCGGCGTTCCGGGACAACATCGCCGAGGAGATGGCATGGTACGACGACTGGGAGGCCCACGTCGCCGTCGGCGGCGAAGAGATCGACGCGATACTGTTCGCCAAGCGTCCGCTGATGTCGGATGCGATGCTGCGGGTGTTCTTCGAGGCGTATGAGATCGTCGCCGACGTGTTGCGCGACGCGCCGGCGGACATCGGCCAGCAGGAACTGACGGACCTGGCGCTCGGAGTCGGCCGGCAATACGTGGCGCAGACCCGGGTCCGCAGCAGCGAATCGGTATCGACACTGCTGTTCGGCACTGCGCGTCAGGTCGTCGTCGACCAGGGCCTGATCGCACCCGCCGCAGACCTCGCCGAAAGGCGGGACGCCTTCCGACAGGAACTGCGTGGCATCCTGCGCGATTTCGACTGGGTCGGGCAGATCGCCCGCAACCGATTCTTCGCCCGAGAATTCCAGGCCCGTCAGTCGCCTGGGCAGGCGGATTCCGTAGTCCGCGGTTTCCACCAATAGCCTGGACACATGACCGTTGCCCGGCCCGCCGGCGAGGCTGTCGGCGAGGCTGTTGGCGAGGCCTCTAAAACAGCCTCCGAATACGCCGGAGTAGACCGCCGCACGCCGGTGTGGCCGGTGCTGATCGGTGTGGCGGTGCTGGCCGGCTGCACCGCGGCCGGCATCGGGGCCCTATCACTCGCCGACGCGCTGACCGCCACCGGTCTGCCCGATTCGGGGCCGGCAACCACGCTGGGGCTGCCGTTCGTGCGGGCCGCGGGGGAGATCGCCGCGGTGCTGGCCGTCGGGTCGTTCCTGTTCGCGGCGTTCATGGTGCCCCCACAACACAGCGGCGTCCTCGACGCCGGCGGATACCGCGCGCTGAGGCTGGGCACGGTGGCGTCCGGGGTGTGGGCGGTGTGTGCCGCCCTACTGGTCCCGCTGACCATTTCCGACGTGTCCGGCCACCGACTGGTCGATCACCTCAACCCGGTGCAGATCTGGTCGGTGGCCGGCCTGATCAACACCGCCTCCGCCTGGCGCTGGACCGCGGCGCTGGCCGCGATCGTGACGCTGGCGAGTCTGTGGGTGCTGCGCTGGTCGTGGACACCGCCGCTGCTCTTGGGCGCGCTGGTGACGATCATTCCGCTCGGCCTGACGGGTCACTCGTCGGCCGGCGGTTCGCACGACCTGGGCACCAACAGCCTGCTCATCCACCTGGTCGCCGCCAGCCTGTGGGCCGGTGGCCTGCTCGCGCTGCTCGCCCACGCGCTGCGCGGCGGTGACCACATCGGCCTGGCGGCGCGGCGCTTCTCGGCCGTCGCGCTGTGGTGCTGGGTCGCGATGGCGCTCAGCGGCATGGTCAACGCGTTGGTGCGCGTCCTGCCTTCGGAGTTGCTGACCACCGGTTACGGCCGGTTGGTGGTCGCGAAGTTCGTCGCCCTGTGCCTGCTGGGGGTCCTCGGCTGGCGCCAGCGGCGCACGGCGGTTACCCGGCTGCAAGCCGACCTCGGCCGCTCCGAAGCGCGCAGGACCCTGACCCGGTTGGCGCTGATCGAGGCCGCGATCTTCGGCGTCACCTTCGGCGTGGCCGTCGGGTTGGGCCGCACCGCGCCGCCACCTCCGCCGAACCGGCTCCCGTCGATTCCCGAAGCCGAGATCGGCTACGACTTCGACGGACCGCCTACCGTGGCGCGCATCCTGCTCGACTGGCGCTTCGACCTGATCTTCGGGACCGCCGCGATCGTCTTCGCCGCGCTGTACGTGGCAGCGGTGCTGCGGCTGCGCCGACGCGGAGACAGCTGGCCGCCGGGCCGGACGGCGGCCTGGCTCCTCGGCTGCCTGGCGTTGCTATTCGTGACGTCGTCCGGTGTCGGCCGCTACATGCCGGCGATGTTCAGCATGCACATGGTCGCCCACATGGCGCTGTCGATGCTGGTCCCCATCCTGTTGGTGCTGGGCGCCCCGGTCAGCCTGGCGCTGCGGGCACTGCCCGCAGCGGGGCGCAACGATCCCCCCGGTATGCGGGAATGGCTGTTGGCCGCGCTGCACAGCCACTACTCGCGATTCGTCACCCACCCGGTGGTCGCCACCGTGCTGTTCATCGCCGGGTTTTACGGGTTGTACCTCTCGAGCCTCTTCGACACCGCGGTCAGCAGTCACGCCGGGCATGTGGCGATGAACGTGCACTTCCTGCTCAGCGGCTACGTGTTCTACTGGATCGTCATCGGGGTGGATCCCACGCCGCGGCCGATCCCGCCGCTGGCCAAGGTGGGCGTCGTCTTCGCGTCGCTGCCGCTGCACGCGTTCTTCGGGGTGGTGTTGATGGGCACCCGAACGGTTCTCGGTGCCGACTATTACCGCTCGCTCGGACTGAGCTGGCACACCGACCTGATGGGTGACCAGCGATTGGGCGGCGGCATCGCCTGGGCGGCGGGCGAGATACCGCTGGTCATCGTGATGCTCGCGCTGCTGATCCAGTGGGCGCGCAGCGACGAGCGGACCGCCCGGCGGCTGGACCGCGCCGCCGACCGTGACGACGACGCCGACTTGGCCGCCTACAACGCGATGCTGGCGCAACTGGGGCGAGGGGACACCCCGGACCGCCCCCACCAGCCGGCGGACTGATCCACAGTCGCGGTTCTGTCCACAGGACGGCCGGAGACTGCCGGTTTTGCGGTGCCGTCCGTCGGTAGCGCCGAGCTGAATGACGCCCGTACAGGCTCGCGAGGTGTTCACCAAGTTGGTCACCGAGCCAGAAATGCAACCGGGAAGGGATCCATCCATGTTCGAAACGCCGCTGACCGTCGTCGGTCACATCGTCAACGACCCACAGCGCCGCCAGGTCGGCGATCAGCAGGTCATCAAGTTTCGGGTGGCGAGCAACTCGCGTCGCCGTGCCGCCGACGGCAGCTGGGAGCCGGGGAACTCGCTGTTCATCACCGTCAATTGCTGGGGCAAGTTGGTCTCCGGTGTGGGTGCCGCGTTGGGCAAGGGCGCACCGGTGGTCGTCACGGGCCACGTCTACACCAGCGAGTACGAGGACCGCGACGGCAACCGCCGTTCGTCGCTGGAGATGCGGGCGATCGCGGTCGGGCCGGACCTGTCGCGGGTGTTCGTGCGCATCGAGAAGCCCGGTTACACCGGTCCGACCGTCGACCAGAACACTCCGGCGGCCGGAGCGGCGCCTGGAACTACCGCCGCGGCCATCGACGTTGGTACTTGCGAGGACCTTGCGGCCGGGGGCGACCCGGCCGACTCGGGCGATGCCACCGCCGATGCCGCCGCCGACCGGGCTTCTCTACCCAGATCCGCTTGAGGGCCGGCTTAGGGGTCGGCCTGCGGCTGTCGGGCGGTGCCTAGGATGGTCCGCGGTATCACTAGACCAGATCACGAGACCAGAAAGGCACAACTGCGGCATGGCTGAGTTCATCTACACGATGAAAAAGGTCCGCAAGGCGCACGGCGACAAGGTGATTCTGGACGACGTCACGTTGAGCTTCTATCCGGGCGCCAAGATCGGTGTCGTCGGCCCGAACGGCGCCGGCAAGTCGAGCGTCTTGCGGATCATGGCTGGTCTGGACAAGCCGAACAACGGCGAAGCCTTCCTGGCCACCGGCGCCACCGTTGGCATCCTGCAGCAGGAGCCACCACTGAACGAGGAGAAGACCGTCCGCGGCAACGTGGAAGAGGGGCTGGGCGACATCAAGGTCAAGCTCGACCGCTTCAACGAGGTCGCCGAACTGATGGCCACCGACTACTCCGACGAACTGATGGAGGAGATGGGTCGGCTCCAAGAGGACCTCGACCACGCCGACGCGTGGGACCTCGACTCTCAGTTGGAACAGGCCATGGACGCGCTGCGGTGCCCGCCGCCCGACGAACCGGTGAAGAACCTGTCGGGCGGTGAGCGTCGCCGCGTGGCGTTGTGCAAGCTGCTGCTGTCCAAGCCGGACCTGCTGCTGCTTGACGAGCCCACCAACCACCTCGACGCCGAAAGTGTCCAGTGGCTCGAACAGCACCTGGCCGCCTACGCGGGGGCCGTGCTGGCGGTCACCCACGACCGGTACTTCCTGGACAACGTGGCGCAATGGATCCTCGAACTCGACCGGGGCCGCGCCTACCCCTACGAAGGCAACTACTCGACGTACCTGGAGAAGAAGGCCGAGCGGCTGTCGGTGCAGGGCCGCAAGGACGTTAAGATGCAAAAGCGGCTGGCCGAGGAGTTGGCCTGGGTCCGGTCCGGGGCAAAGGCACGCCAAGCCAAGAGCCGGGCGCGCCTGCAGCGCTACGAAGAGATGGCCGCCGAGGCGGAGAAGACGCGCAAGCTCGACTTCGAGGAGATCCAGATTCCTGTCGGGCCGCGACTGGGCAACCTGGTCGTCGAGGTCGAACACCTGGACAAGGGCTACGGCGGGCGCACCCTGATCAAGGACCTGTCCTTCACCCTGCCGCGCAACGGCATCGTGGGTGTCATCGGACCCAACGGTGTCGGCAAGACCACCCTGTTCAAGACGATCGTCGGTCTCGAAGAACCGGACAGCGGCACCGTCAAGGTCGGCGAGACCGTCAAGCTCAGCTACGTCGACCAGGCCCGCGCGGGTATCGATCCGAAGAAGACCGTGTGGGAAGTCGTCTCCGATGGGCTCGATTACATCGAGGTCGGCCGTACCGAAGTACCGTCTCGCGCCTACGTCTCGGCGTTCGGGTTCAAAGGGCCCGACCAGCAGAAGCCGGCCGGCGTGCTCTCGGGCGGCGAGCGCAACCGGCTCAACCTGGCTTTGACGCTCAAGCAGGGCGGCAACCTCATCCTGCTCGACGAGCCGACCAACGACCTGGATATCGAGACCCTGAGCTCCCTGGAGAACGCCCTGGTGAACTTCCCGGGCTGCGCGGTGGTGATCTCGCACGATCGCTGGTTCCTCGACCGGACGTGCACGCACATCCTGGCGTGGGAAGGCGACGAGGACAACGAGGCCAAATGGTTCTGGTTCGAGGGCAACTTCGGGGCATACGAGGAGAACAAAGTCGAGCGGCTCGGGGTTGAAGCCGCCCGTCCGCACAGAGTGACCCACCGCAAGTTGACGCGCGACTAATGTCAGCTCTGCCACCTCGGCGAGGTTGAGGCCGGAAACGGGTGCGCAGGACCCGGGGCGATGGAGCCGCCCCAGCGACGATGCGGCCGAAACGGCCGCTGTGGGGGCGCCCCCGCTTGCGGGGGAGAGTGGGGCAGTAGTGCAGAGCTGCACCGTCGTGAGTTGGGAGCAATCGGCATGACGATCGATCCGGGGGCTAAGCAGGATCTCAAGCCGTGGACCAGCTTCAGCCGGCACCAGGACATTTCCGACTGGGTCTTGAACGCCTACGTCGAGAGCTATCGCGGTCCGCACAGGGACGAACCGGTCTCCGACGACGAACCGGGTTCCGCAACCGGGCCCACTGATGTGACCGTCCCCGCCGCCATCGTGACCCCCGCCATGCTCAGTGCCCACTATCGGCTCGGCCAGCACCGCCCCGCCGGCGAAAGCCGCGTCGCCGTCTACCACAGTGATCATTCCGGCGGGTTCGGGCCCGCGCTTCAGGTCGTCACCGACCACGGTGGCATGTTGATGGACTCGGTCACCGTCCTGCTGCATCGGCTCGGTGTCGCCTACGCGGCCATCATGACGCCGGTGTTCGAGGTGCGTCGCAGCCCGACGGGCGAGCTGCTCAGCGTCGAACCGAAACCCCCGGACGCGTCGCAGTACGTGGGCGAGGCGTGGATTCACGTGCAGCTCTCGCCCTCCGTCGACAGTAAGGGCCTCGCCGAGGTCGAACGGCTGTTACCCAAGGTCCTGGCCGACGTTCAAGAGGTCGCCAGCGACGCGGCATCGTTGGTCGCCGCCCTGTGCGAACTGGCCGCGAAAGTCGAAGAAAACCCCGGCGACCACTTCTCGGCGCCCGACCGCGACGACGTCGCGGCGCTGCTGCGCTGGCTGGCCGACGGGAATTTCCTACTACTGGGCTACCAGCGGTGCCGGGTGCACGAGGGGCTGGTGTCCGGCGACGGCTCACCCGGGTTGGGCGTCTTGCGCACGCGCACCGGATCGCGCCCCCGGCTGACCGACGACGACAGGTTGCTGGTGCTGGCCCAGTCCGTCGTGGGCAGCTATCTGCGCTACGGCGCGTACCCGTATGCCATCGCGGTTCGCGAATACACCGGCGGCGATGCTGTTGTCGAGCACCGCTTCGTCGGCCTGTTCACCGTCGCCGCCATGAACGCCGACGTCCTGGAGATCCCGATGATCTCGCACCGGGTCCGCGAAGCGCTCACGATGGCCGAGAGCGATCCCATCCACCCCGGCCAGTTGCTGCTCGACGTCATTCAGACCGTTCCGCGTTCGGAGCTGTTCACGCTCAGTGCCGAACGGCTTCTTGCGATGGCCAAAGCGGTGGTGGATCTGGGATCCCAGCGGCGCGCGCTGCTGTTCCTGCGCGCCGACCGACTGCAGTATTTTGTGTCCTGCCTGGTCTACCTGCCCCGCGATCGGTACACCACTCCGGTTCGGTTGCAGATGGAAGACATCCTCGTCCGCGAGTTCGGTGGTACCCGACTCGAATTCACCGCCCGGGTCAGTGAATCACCTTGGGCACTTGTGCATTTCATGGTCCGGCTGCCCGAAAATGCCGCGCCGGTCGACGTTTCCGAAGACAACCGGATCCGCATTCAAGGGCTGCTGAGTGAAGCCGCCCGGACCTGGACCGACCGACTGATCGGTGCCGCCGCGACCGGATCGGTCGAGCAGACCGATGCCGAGCACTACGCGACCGCCTTTCCCGAGGTCTACAAACAGGCCGTCAGCCCGGACGATGCCATCGACCACATCGCCATCATCAAAGAACTGCAAGATGGTTCGGTCAAGCTGGTGTTCTCCGAGCGCGGCGAGGACGGAGCGGCCCAGCTGACCTGGTTCATGGGCGGACGGACCGCCTCGCTGAGCCAGCTGCTGCCGATGCTGCAGAGCATGGGCGTCGAGGTGCTCGAGGAACGGCCGTTCGAACTCGACCGACCGGACGGGCTGCCGGTCTGGATCTACCAATTCAAAATCAAGACGCCGACCATCCCGCCAGCGTCGTCGGCGGACGAACGAGGCGCGACCGCGCAACGATTCGCCGACGCGGTCACCGCAATCTGGCAGGGCCGTGTCGAGATCGACCGGTTCAACGAGCTGGTGATGCGCGCGAAGCTCACCTGGCAGCAGGTCTCGCTCCTGCGGGCGTACGCGAAATACCTACGGCAGGCCGGCTTCCCGTACAGCCAGTCCTACATCGAGTCGGTGCTCAACGAGCACCCCTCTACCGCGCGGTCGCTGGTAAGGCTGTTCGAGGCCCTCTTCGATCCGCGGCCCGACCGTTCGTCGGCGAGCCGCGATGCGCAGGCGGCGGCCACCGCGGTCGCCACGGACATCGATGCGCTGGTGGGTCTGGACACCGACCGTATCCTGCGCGCGTTCGCGTCGCTGGTTCAGGCCACGTTGCGGACCAATTACTTTGTGACGCACAAGGGTTCGGCTCGCCAGCGCAATGTCCTCGCGCTCAAGCTCGACGCACAGCTCATCGACGAGCTGCCGCTGCCGCGCCCCAAGCGCGAGATCTTCGTGTACTCCCCGCGCCTCGAGGGCGTGCACCTGAGGTTCGGCCCGGTGGCCCGTGGCGGCCTGCGCTGGTCGGACCGTCGCGACGACTTCCGCACCGAGATACTGGGTCTGGTCAAGGCGCAGGCGGTGAAGAACGCCGTGATCGTGCCGGTGGGGGCCAAGGGCGGTTTCGTCGTCAAGCGGCCGCCGGCGGTCACCGGCGACCAGGCCGCCGACCGCGAGGCCACCCGCGAGGAAGGCGTCGCCTGCTATCAGCTGTTCATCTCCGGGTTGCTCGACGTCACCGACAACGTCGACCGCGCAACCGGAAAGGTCAGCCCGCCGCCCGAGGTGGTGCGGCGCGACGGCGACGACGCCTACCTGGTCGTGGCCGCCGACAAGGGCACCGCCACGTTCTCCGACATCGCCAACGACGTGGCCAAGTCCTACGGGTTCTGGTTGGGTGACGCCTTCGCGTCCGGCGGATCGGTGGGGTACGACCACAAGGCCATGGGCATCACGGCCAAAGGCGCGTGGGAGGCGGTCAAGCGACACTTTCGCGAGATGGGGGTCGACACCCAGGCCGAGGACTTCACCGTCGTGGGCATCGGCGACATGAGCGGGGACGTGTTCGGCAACGGCATGCTGCTCAGCAAACACATCAGGCTCATCGCCGCGTTCGATCACCGCCACATTTTCCTCGACCCGGACCCCGATGCCGCGGCTTCGTGGGAGGAACGCCGCCGGACGTTCGACCTGCCGCGGTCCAGCTGGGAAGACTACGACAAATCGTTGATCAGCGAGGGCGGTGGCGTCTACAGCCGCGAACACAAGGCCATCCCGGTCAGCCCCCAGGTCCGCGACGCCCTCGGCATCGACGGAGACGTCAGCGAGATGTCGCCGCCCAGCCTGATCAAGGCGATCCTGCAGGCGCCGGTGGACCTGCTGTTCAACGGGGGCATCGGCACCTACATCAAAGGCGAATCCGAGTCCAACTCCGATGTCGGTGATCGTACCAACGATCCGGTCCGGGTCAACGCACATCAGGTGCGTGCCAAGGCGATTGGCGAGGGCGGGAATCTCGGCGTGACGGCTCTGGGGCGCGTCGAGTTCGACCTGTCAGGCGGCCGGATCAACACCGACGCGATGGACAACTCCGCCGGCGTGGACTGCTCGGACCACGAGGTCAACATCAAGATCCTGATCGACTCGCTGGTGACCGCCGGCAAGGTCAGGGCCGACGAGCGCAAGGAACTGCTGGAGTCGATGACCGACGAGGTCGCCCGACTGGTGCTCACCGACAACGAGGATCAGAACGACTTGATCGGCACCAGCCGCGCCAACGCGGCCAGCCTGCTTCCCGTCCACGCGAGGCAGATCCAGTACCTGGTGGACGAGCGCGGCCTGAACCGCGAATTGGAAGCGCTGCCGTCGGAGAAGGAGATTCACCGCCGCTCCGAGGCCGGCATCGGCCTGACTTCGCCGGAGCTGTGCACGTTGATGGCCCACGTCAAACTGGGCCTCAAAGAGGAGATGCTGGGCACCGAGCTGCCCGAACAGGACGTGTTCGCCTCGCGGTTGCCTCTGTACTTTCCGACGCCGCTGCGGAAACGGTTCACCCCCGAGATCCGCACGCACCAACTGCGCCGCGAGATCGTCACCACCATGCTGATCAACGATCTGGTGGACACGGGGGGCATCAGCTACGCCTTCCGGATCGCCGAGGACGTTGGTGTGCGGCCGGTCGATGCCGTGCGCACCTATGTAGCCACGGACGCGATCTTCGGGGTGGGTGACATCTCGCGGCGGATCCGCGCGGCGAACCTGCCGGTCGCGTTGTCCGACCGGCTCACGCTGGACACCCGGCGGCTGATCGACCGCGCCGGGCGCTGGCTGCTCAACTACCGTCCGCAGCCGTTGGCCGTCGGCGCCGAGATCAACCGGTTCGCCGCCAAGGACAGGGACCTCACGCCGCGGATGTCGGAGTGGCTGCGCGGTGACGACAAGGCCATCGTCGAAAAGGAGGCCGCGGAGTTCGCTTCGCAGGGGGCGCCCGACGACCTGGCCTACCTGGTCGCCGCCGGCCTGTACCGCTTCAGCCTGCTCGACATCATCGACATCGGCGACATCACCGAGATCGACGCCGCCGAAGTCGCGGACACCTATTTTGCCCTGATGGACCGGCTCGGCACCGACAGCCTGCTGACGGCGGTGTCCGAGCTGCCCAGGAACGACCGCTGGCATTCTTTGGCGCGCTTGGCGATTCGCGATGACATCTACGCGTCGGTGCGGTCGCTGTGTTTCGACGTCCTCGCCGTGGGAGAGCCGGATGAGAGCGGTGAGGAGAAGATCGCCGAGTGGGAGCACCTCAGCGCGTCCCGGGTCGAACGGGCCCGCCGGACGCTCTTGGAGATTCAGGAAACCGGTGAAAAGGATCTCGCGACGCTGTCCGTGGCTGCGCGACAGATTCGACGGATGACACGCACCAGCGGACGGGGATCGTCGAGTTGAGCATCGGATACCTCGCACCCGTGCTGGTGCGCTGGTCGGACATCGACATGTATCAGCACATCAACCACGCCACCTTGGTCACCATCATCGAGGAGGCGCGCGTCCAGTTCCTGCGGGAAGCATTCGAGGTCGACATCAGAACCATCGGGTTGCTCATCGCCGAAGTCACGGTTACCTACAAGGCTCAGTTGCGGCTGACCGACTCACCGCTGCAGGTGACCGTCTGGACCAAACGGCTGCGGACGGTGGACTTCACCCTCGGTTACGAAGTGCGCTCGGTCAATGCTGCCCCCGACTCCAGGCCCGCCGTCGTCGCCGAGTCGCAACTGGCCACGGTCCACATCGAGGAGCAGCGGCTGGCGCGGCTTTCACCCCACCACCGGGAGTATCTGCAGCGGTGGCTTCGACCATAGAAGGGGTAGCCGAACGCGGAGTGTGGCTGGGCCCCGAATCCAGGGATGCCCACCGCAAAGACCTGGCGGCGTTCGTCGACCACGCGATGCGGCTGGATGACGCGGCGGTCGTTCGGCTCCGCGCTCGCTCGGACGGGCTGCTGACGGCTTGGGTGGCAACCGGTTTCGACGTGCTGGCCAGCCGCGCGGTGGTTGGCAAGGTACGACCCGACGATATGTCGGTGGCGGCGGACGCACTGGGGAGCGGCCTGGCCGCGATGGACGCCTCGGGCTACGTCGATCCCGGATTCGCGATGGACTCGGCATGGCGGGGTGCGCTGCCCCCGGAATCCGGCTTCACCCACCTCGACGATGTGCCGGCCCGGGTGCTGGTCGACCTTGCCGAGCGTGGTGCCCGACTTGCCAAGGAGCACAGCGGTTCTCACGGTCCGCCGGTCTCGCTGCTGGACCAGGAGGTCATTCAGGTCAGCTCCGCTGACGTGAGCGTGGGGCTGCCCATGCGGTGTGTGTTCGCCTTGACTGCAATGGGTTTCCTGCCGCAGCCCACCGACGGTGCCGACGAGATGATTCGGGTGCGGGTGCTGCCAACGTGGTTGCGGGTCGACGCCCGGTTCGGCTCGGTCTACCGGCGACGCGGCGGCTCGGCGCTGCTGGTGCGCTGACGGGCTTCGCGCCGCGCCGCCCATCACGTGCCGTACAGCTGCCACAACGGGAGAACGGATTCGAGGTAGTCGATGAACTTCTTGAGTCCCACCCGATATTGCCCGTACCCGTAAGGGTCGGTTGCATACTCGGGGAACGCGATTCCGACCCCGAACAGGCCGGGGGCGAGGATTCCGTTGCTTGCGTTGTAGTCGAGTTCACCCCACTGCGGGGTCTCGGGAAGCTTCCGCCGCGCAAAGCCGACGGTGTACACGACCCGGTCGCACTCCGCGATTTTCCCGTCGTATTCCGGGCTGGACACCCAGCACCGTTCGAGCCGTTCCGGGTACACCCCGTCGATGTTCTCTCGGGCCCACACGGCCGCTCGGCCCTTCAGCCCGGTGTCGTCGAAAAGGATCCAATCATCAAGATAAACAGCGTATTTCAGCGGACTGCGGTAGAAGTTGATCACCTTTTCGACGGGCTGGCGCAAGAGATGAGGCATGACGATCATCGACGAGTGCGACGAACCGAACACGGCGACCGTTGCACCTTCAAGCGGCTGGTCCGAGAGCCGCTCGAGATCGAGCGCGACCTCCACCGGGATCTCGTCCAAATGGGGAATTGAAAGCCTCTTGGGAACCGCCCCGACGGCGAGGACCACGTTCTGCGAGCTGATTTCCCCCTGCTGCGTCTCGATCGTCCACTGCCTTTCCCGCAGGGACAGGGCGGTCGCCGTTGTTTGAAAGCCGTGCACTCGTTCCCGCAGCCGCCCGGTGATCCAGACCAGGGGATCGGCGACGAGGGCCAGCGCACATGTTTCCGTGAGGTCGATTTCCTGCAGCGGCATCGGGGGTGCCTCTGCGAAACCAAAAGCCGCCGAGCCGTTCATGTAGTCCAGGAAGTGGCCGACCTGGGTATTGCTGGACACCGACCGCCACTTATCGCCGATGTCGCCTGCCGCGAACGCCGGATCGATCCACGCGATCTTGTCGTCCGCTACGCCTCGGTCGAGAAGCTTTCCGACAGAGGCAATTCCGGCGGGGCCGGCTCCGATCACTGCCCACGCGTATGGCGCCATGCGATAAAGATAAGGGTCTGGGCCGGCTACGCCAACCAGGCGGCGGCGTCGGGCGCCAACTTGCCGTCGATCCGTGGCGCGCTCGCCAGGATGAGGTCTCCCGGTGGCAGCGCGATCGGTCGGCGGCCGGCGTTCAGCGCGCAGACCAGACCACCGCCGCGGCGGCGGAAGATCAGCGCATCGCGAGGCGCCGACAGCCATTCGATCTCGCTACCATCGAATTCGCTGCGCTCCCTGCGTAATTCGATGATGCGTCGGAAGAATGCCAGCGTCGAGTCGGCGTCGGCTCGCTGCTTTTCGACGGTCAGCGCCGCCCATTCGTCCGGCATCGGTAGCCAGGTGTTGGGATTGGCGGAGAAACCGAACGGGGGAGTGCCACCCGACCACGGAATCGGAACCCGGCACCCGTCGCGGCCGCGTTCGGCATGTCCCGAGCGTTCCCACGTCGGATCCTGCAGCACCTCGTCGGGCAGGTCGACGTCGGGTAGTCCGAGCTCCTCGCCGTTGTAGACGAACACCGCGCCCGGCAGGGCGAACGTCACCATCGCCATGGCGCGCGCCCGGCGCAGGCCGACCGCACCGCCGCCGTAGCGGGTGACCTCCCGGCCCACGTCGTGGTTGGACAGTGTCCAGGTCGGGATCGCGTCGACGATCGCGGCGGCCGCGAGCGAATTCTGGATCGCGTCATGGATGTCGCCGGCCTCGAACTCGGTGCGGGTCAGCCGGAAGTTGAAGCCCAGATGCAGTTCGTCGGGCCGCAGATACTCGGCCCAGCGCGCATTGTCGGTGACCCACACCTCCCCGACGGTCATCGCCCCCGGATAGTCGTCGATGACCGTGCGGATATCGCGGTGGATCGCGTGCACGTTCGGGTTGTTGAAGCGCGGGTCGTCATCGGTGTGACGCAGCACCTGGCAGTTGTCCGTTGCGTCGGGCAGTCCGGGCGGTTTGGCCATCCCGTGCGCCACGTCGATGCGGAAGCCGTCGACGCCGCGTTCCAGCCAGAATCGCAGCGTCTTCTCGAAGTCGTCGAAGACCTCGGGGTTGTCCCAGTCGAGGTCCGGTTGCTCGGCGTCGAACAGGTGCAGGTACCACTGGCCGGGGTGGCCGTCCGGCTCGACAACCCTGGTCCAGGCCGGCCCGCCGAACACCGACTCCCAGTTGTTCGGCGGCAACGCCCCGTCGGGCCCCCGCCCGTCCCGGAAGAAGTAGCGGTCCCGTGCGTCGGTGCCCGGCCCCGCGGCCAGCGCCGCCTGGAACCACGGGTGCGCCGAACTGGTGTGGTTGGGCACCACGTCCATGGTGACTTTGATGCCGCGCTCGTGTGCCGCCGCGACCAGCCGCTCGAACGCCGCCAGGCCGCCGAACAGCGGGTCTATGTCACGCGGGTCGGCGACGTCGTAACCGTGATCGGCCATCGGCGAGACGGTGACGGGGTTCAGCCAGATCGCGTCGACGCCGAGCTCGCCCAGGTAGTCCAGCCGCCCCGCCAACCCGTCGAGGTCACCGACCCCGTCGCCGTTGCTGTCGGCGAACGACCGCGGGTAGACCTGATAAAACACCGCGTTCGACCACCACATCACAGCGGCGCATTCACGAGGGAGTGGGCGGCCATCTCCAGGTAGTCGAGCAGCTCGCGGCGATGCTCGTCGTCCAGCGTCTCGGAGTCGACCGAGGCGACGGCGGTGTGCATGCACCGCAGCCAGGCGTCGCGCTCGAGGGGGGTGATCCGGAATGGCATGTGACGCATCCGCAGCCGGGGATGGCCGCGCCGTTCGGAGTAGGTCCGCGGGCCGCCCCAGTACTGCTCGAGGAACATGCGCAGTCGTTCCTCGGCGCCCGCGAGATCGTCCTCGGGGTACAGCTGACGCAGTATCTCGTCCTCGGCGACCTGCGCGTAAAAGCGCGACACGATCGCATTGAATGTTTCGGCACCGCCGACGGCGTCGTAGAAGCTCACCTGATCCATCCCCCCCATTGTGATGCATCGGCCGGGTGTTAAGTGCCGCGGCGGGGCCAACCCGTCGGAGATCCACGCCCGCTATTCACCGGCTCGACACGGCGTTCACCTGCAATAGGCGTGCGATTGGCCGCGAATCATGGTGGACTGTTTCGCGGAGGATCTATGGCGCAGGGCAAGAGACGCCGCAGCCACCGCAGTTCCGGTGCCGCGGCAGGGTCAACCGGACCCCTATCCGCTTCATGCCTGCACAGTGTTGAAATCTATCCCCGTGTCGAAATTCGTTCCCGCGTTGAAACCCATCAGCGTGCTGAGACCCATCCGCCGAACCGGCACGACACCGCGTCGATCTGGAGCCGCCGGCGGGTGCTGCTGCTGAACTCCACCTACGAGCCGCTGACCGCGCTGCCGATGCGGCGGGCGATCGTCATGGTGATCTGCGGCAAGGCCGACGTGGTGCACGACGACCCGACCGGCCCGGTCATCCATTCGGCGAGCAGGTCCATCGTCGTGCCGTCGGTGATCCAGCTGCGGACCTATGTCCGGGTCCCGTACCGCGCGCTTGTCCCGATGACGCGCGCCGCGCTCATGCACCGCGACCGGTTCTGCTGTGCCTACTGCGGGGCCAAGGCGGACACCGTCGATCACGTGGTGCCGCGCAGCCGCGGCGGTGACCACTCGTGGGAGAACTGCGTCGCGTGCTGCTCGACCTGCAACCATCGCAAGGGCGACAGGCTGCTCGCCGAGCTTGGCTGGGCGCTGCGCCGGGCGCCGCTCCCGCCGACGGGACAGCACTGGCGTCTGTTGTCGACGGTCAAGGAGCTGGATCCCGCCTGGGCCCGGTACCTCGGCGAGGGCGCCGCTTAGGTCGATCGGGGGTGGATTGCCCGCCAGGTATGCCGATAGGCCGCCCGGTGGGATACCGTTTGCGACGTGAGTCTTCTGGAGATCCATCTGTACTTCATCGGAATACCGTTGTTGCTGGTGGCGGTGCTGTCGGCGCTGATCTGGTCGCGTAAGGGCCCGCACCCGGCGAGCTACAAGCTGGGGGAGAAGTGGACGCACCCGCCGATCCTGTGGGCCGCCACCGACGAAGACGTCGGCCACGCGCACGGTGGACATGGCGCGGCGGAGTTGTCGGTTGGAGGTGGCGCAAGTGGCAAGTGGTGACGTAGCGACGATCGAGCACGCCGAGCTGCCCAGGGGTTCGGTGATCACCACCAGCGGCCGGATCTCCGGGGTGACCGAGCCCGGGGAGCTGTCCGTGCACTACCCGTTTTCGATCAAGGACCTGGTGGTCATCGACGACGCGCTGAAATACGGCTCGCGAGCATCGGGGGCGCGGTTCGCCATCTACTTGGGCGATCTCGGCGCCGACACCGCCGCCCGGGCCCGCGCGTTGCTGGCCAAGGTGCCGACGCCGGACGATGCGGTGTTGCTCGCCGTCTCGCCCGACCAGCGCGCCATCGAGGTGGTCTACGGCGCCGGGGTCCGGGGTCGGGGCGCCGAGTCGGCTGCGCCCCTGGGGGTGGCCGCGGCGTCCTCGACATTCGAGCGGGGTGACCTGGTCGACGGGCTGGTCAGCGCGATCCGCGTGATGAGCGCCGGAATTTCGCCGGCATAGTTCCCTGCGACTCGGTTAGGCCCTCGATCAGTCCTCAGCGGAGTCGAACTTTCGGGCCCGCAAGGCCCGCTTCACCCCGGCCTGGCCCTCCAGCACCAGGCGGCGCAGGGCCGGCGGAACCTCCGGATCCGACAGGAACTTGTCGGCGGCGGCGATGCCCTCCTCGCAGATGTCCCACGTCGGATACAGGCCGATAACCACCGTCTGCGCGACCTCGCTGGACCGGCGGGCCCACAGGCCGGGTATCGCCTCGAAATAGCGGGCGGTGAACGGCTTGAGCAGCTCGCCTTGCCCCGGCGCCACGATGCCCGCGACGATCGCACGGCTGGTGATATTGGCCAGGGTGTCGTCCTTTACCACCTTGGTCCAGGCCTCCTCCTTCACCAGCGGTTGCGGGCGTGCGGCCGCCGCCTTCGCAGCGTTCCGCTTGCCGGCAGCGGTCGGATCGCGCTGCGCCTCGGCGTCGATGAAGGGTGTCTCGGCTCCGGCGGCATCGATTTCGCCCGCGGTGGCCAGCGCGGTCACGATGCGCCAGCGCAGGTCGGTGTCGACCTCGAGACCCGCCAAGCCCGATTCGGCCGGGTCGCGGTCGAGCAGGTCCGCCAGCGTCACGGCATGGCGGGTCGACAGCACCGAGGAGCAGAGGGTGTTGACGTAAGCGAGCTGGTGATCCGACCCGGGCTGCGCGGCGCGCGCCAGCTCCAGCAGCCGGTCGGCGAATTGCGGCCAGCCATGCTCCCGGGCCCAGCCGGGTTCGGCGTACGACCCGAGCGCGGTTTGCGCTTGCATGAGCAGTCGCTGCGCCACCCCCACCTCGGTTTCGGCGTGCACCCCGCCCGACACCAGGGCCACGAAGTCGCGGGCGCGTATCTCGGCCTCGCGCGTCATCTCCCACGCCGCCGACCACACCAGCGTGCGCGGCAGCGGCTCGGCAATATCGGCGATGCGGCCCAGCGCGGTCTGCAACGACTCGGCGTCCAGCCGCAGGGAGCAGTAGGTCAGGTCGTCATCGTTGACCAGAACCAGCTTGCCTCGCGAAACCCCGACTAGCGCAGACACTTCGGTGACGGGGCCCTCGACGTCGAGTTCCTCCCGGTGGACCCGCACCAGCTTGCCGGCCCCATCATCGTCGTAGATCCCGACCGCCAGCCGGTGTATCCGGGTCTCGCCGGCCCCCGGCGTGGCGCCGCTTTGCGTCACCGCGAACCGGGTGAACCGGCCGTCCGCGTCCACGTCGAAATCCGCGCGCAGCATGTTCAGCCCGGTGGTTTTCAGCCACTGCCGACCCCAGTCCGACAGGTCGCGGCCAGATGCCTTCTCCAGCGCGTTCACCAGATCGTCGAACGTGGCGTTGCCGAACGCGTGCGCACGGAAGTAGTCGCGCAGCCCGGCCAGGAAACGTTCCAGCCCGACGTAGGCGACAAGCTGCTTGAGCACGGACGCGCCTTTGGCGTAGGTGATGCCGTCGAAGTTGACCTCGACGGCGGCCAGGTCGGGGATTTCTGCGGCGATCGGGTGTGTCGACGGCAGCTGGTCCTGCCGGTAGGCCCACGACTTGTCCGAATTGGCGAACGTGGTCCACGCCTCGGTGAACTCGGTGGCCTCGCTTTGGCACAACACCGACGCGAAGGTCGCGAACGACTCGTTGAGCCAGAGGTCGTCCCACCACCTCATGGTGACCAGGTCCCCGAACCACATGTGCGCCATCTCGTGCAGCACCGTCTCGGCGCGCCGCTCATAGGACGCGCGGGTGACCTTGCTGCGGAAGACGTAATCCTCGAGGAACGTCACCGCGCCCACGTTCTCCATTGCCCCGGCGTTGAATTCGGGCACGAACAGCTGGTCGTACTTGCCGAACGCGTACGGCAGCTCGAAATTCTTGTGGTAGAACCCGAATCCCTGCTTCGTCTGGGTGAACAACCGCTCGGCGTCCATGTGCTCGGCCAGTGAGGTCCGGCAATAGATGCCCAGCGGGATCTCCCCGTGTTCGTCGCTGTACGTGTCTTTCCACTCGGCATACGGGCCGGCGACCAGGGCGACCAGATAGGTGCTCATCCGGGGTGTGGTGGCGAACTTGTGCACACCTTTGTCGACGGATTTGTCGACCGACACCGTCGCTCCGTTGGAGATCACCTTCCAGTGCTTCGGCGCGGTCACCGTCATCTCGAACGTCGCCTTGAGGTCGGGCTGGTCGAAGCAGGCGAACATGCGCTTGGCGTCTGCGGTCTCGAATTGCGAGTACAGGTAGGTCTCGTCGTCGACCGGGTCGACGAAGCGATGCAACCCCTCGCCGGTATTGGAATAGCGGCAGTCGGCGTCGACGACGATGACGTTGCGTTCCTCGACTCCGCGCAGCGGGATGCCGATCGATTCGTCATAGGCGGAGACGTCCAGCTCGCGACCGTTGAGAGTGGCGCTGCGCACCGTGTCGGCGACGATGTCGATGAAGGTGTCGGCGCCGGCAAGCGCGTCAAACGTCACGGCGGTGATGGACCGGAAGGTTCGTTCGCCGGGCGCGCCCCCACCACCCAGGCCGTCGGTGAGATCGAGCTCGATCCGGTAGGCGCCAACGGTGACTAGGGCGGCGCGTTCGACGGCTTGCTCACGGGTGAGATTGGGAGTGGCCACGCCTTTAACTTACGTGCCGCGCAGCGTGGGAACACCCGCACGGCGCCTACGGTTGTGCTGAACGGTGTTGTGACCGACGAGAGGACTGCGCTATGCCCGAGAAGGCCCCCGTGAAAGACCAAGCCGATTTCTGGTTCGATCCGCTATGCCCGTGGGCCTGGATCACCTCGCGCTGGATCCTTGAGGTGGAAAAGGTTCGCGACATCCAGGTGAACTTCCACGTCATGAGCCTCGCGATACTGAACGAAGACCGCGAGGGCTTGCCCGACAAATACCGCGAAATGATGAAGAAGGCCTGGGGGCCGGTGCGGGTGGCGATGGCCGCCGAACAGGCCCACGGTGCCGGCGTCCTGGACCCGCTGTACACCGCGATGGGCACCCGGATCCACAATGAGGACAACAAAAACCTCGACGAGGTCATCAAGCTGTCGTTGGTCGACGCCGGCCTGCCGGCGGAGCTGGCCGCGGCGGCCGAAAGCGACGCCTACGACGACGCGCTGCGGAAGAGCCACCACGCCGGGATGGACGCGGTCGGCGACGACGTCGGCACGCCGACCATCCACGTCAACGGCGTGGCGTTCTTCGGCCCGGTGCTGTCGAAGATCCCGCGCGGCGAGGAAGCGGGCAAGCTGTGGGACGCCTCGGTGACCTTCGCGTCGTACCCGCACTTTTTCGAACTCAAACGGACGCGCACCGAGAAGCCCGAATTCGACTAGCCCCGGGCGGCGACCCGTCCCCCGCAAGCGGGTGGGGTCCCCGCGGAGCTGGGGAGTACCCCCAAGCGCCAGGCTTCGCCGCGCTTGCGATCACCGCCGGACCACTCGGGCGCGGGCCGCATTGCGCCGGTGAGCACCGGCGGGTAAGGATGGCGGGCATGCGCGTGTACCTTGGCTCTGACCACGCCGGATTCGAGCTCAAACAGCAGATCATCGAGCACCTCAAGGAAGCCGGGCACGAGCCGATCGACTGCGGTGCCTTCAGCTACGACGCCGCCGACGACTACCCGGCGTTCTGCATCGCCGCCGCCACGCGCACGGTGGCCGACCTCGACAGCCTGGGCATCGTGCTGGGCGGATCGGGCAATGGTGAGCAGATCGCCGCGAACAAAGTCCCCGGAGCCCGCTGCGCGTTGGGGTGGAGCGTGGAGACCGCAACGCTGGCCCGCGAACACAACAATGCGCAGCTGATCGGCATCGGCGGACGCATGCACACCGTGGCCGAGGCGCTGGCCATCGTGGACGCATTCCTCAGCGCGTCATGGTCGAAAGCCGAACGCCACCAACGGCGTATCGACATTCTCGCCGAATACGAACGCACTCACCAGGCGCCGCCGGTGCCCGGCGCTCCGGCTTAAGACATGCCAGAAGGGCATACCCTGCACCGGCTGGCCCGGCTGCATCAACGCCGATTCGCCGGTGCACCCGTTGCGGTGTCCAGCCCGCAGGGCCGATTCACCGGCTCGGCGGCCACAGTGGACGGCCGGGTGCTGCTGCGCACCGGCGTCTGGGGCAAGCACCTGTTCCACCACTACGACGGCGGCCCGATCGTGCACGTGCACCTCGGTCTCTACGGGGCCTTCACCGAGTGGTCAGTTCCCTCAGGCCCCGACGGTGCGGTGCTGCCGGAACCGGTCGGCCAGGTGCGGATGCGGATGGTCGGCGCCGACTACGGCACCGACCTGCGCGGCCCGACGGTGTGCGAGGTCATCGACGAAGCGCAGGTGAGCGACGTCGTAGCCCGGCTGGGCCCCGACCCGTTGCGGGGCGACGCCGATCCGTCATGGGCATGGACCCGAATCATGAAGTCCCGCAGGCCCGTCGGCGCGCTGTTGATGGACCAGACCGTCGTCGCCGGCGTGGGCAACGTCTACCGCAGCGAGTTGCTGTTCCGCCGCCGTATCGACCCGTATCGGCCCGGCCGGGCAATCGGCGAGGCAGAGTTCGACGCGGCGTGGACCGATCTGGTGGCGTTGATGAAGGTCGGTTTGCGTCGCGGCAAGATCATCACGGTGCGGCCCGAACACGACCATGGTCCGCCGTCATACCTGCCCGGGCGGCCGCGGACATACGTGTACCGGCGCGCCGGCGAGCCGTGCCGGGTGTGTGGGGTACCGATCAGCGCGGCGGTGCTGGAGGGCCGCAACGTGTTCTGGTGTCCGGCCTGCCAGAAGTGATGCGGCTCGCCGTCGGTCAGCACGGAAAGACCGCAGGTGGCCGGGGGTGACCTCGACTGGCAGGAAACCCACAGAAGAAACGCCGAAGTCTCTTGTTTAAAAACGGCTTCATTGGGGGTATGGGTCCCCCTCGTGAACACACTTCCACGATTAGCCGCAACAATTTTCGCGGCACTCATCGGTCTGGGCCTCGCGGGACTGGGAGTCGCAACGAGGCGCAGGCCGGGCCTTTCCCGCAGTGGTGCCCGGGTGACTTCTGGGATCCCGGCTGGGGCGACAACTGGGACTGGAACCATTGCCACGACTGGCAGAGCGGATCTGGTGGTTGGGGTCCGGGTGGCCCCGGGGGACCGCCGCCACCTGGTGGTTGGGGACCGGGTGGCCCCGGGGAACCGCCGCCACCTGGTGGTTGGGGACCGGGTGGCCCCGGGGGACCGCCGCCACCGCCCGGTTGGCATCCCTGATCCTCTGAACAGCCGCACCCTGCCGACGATTCGGCGGGGTGCGGTTTACGTTTCCGGCCGCTCGACGACTCCCAGCGTCGCGTACACCTCGTTGCTGAGGGCGACGCTGCGCGGGTCCGCGTTGGCCTTGGTGGCGTCGAAGCGATTCGTCACGTACGCGTAGCCGATCCCGTGTTCGAGGTCGACGAACCCGAACGAGCCGCCCAGGCCGCCGTGGCCGAAGATCAGCGGGTTGGGTCCGTTGACGCACCGCTGGTTGAGCATGTAGCCGAGACCCCATCCGTGGTCGGCGACCCGCGGGCCGAGCACCAGGTCGCTCTCGAAACCGCCCTGACACACCCGAACTAGGTCCATGTGCTCACGGCTGAGCAGCTTCTCCTGGGCGAGCGCGTTGTAGAACGTCGCCAAGCCCAGGGCCGTTACCTGCCCGTTGGTGCCGGGGAACTCGAGCCGGCGCCACAGCTCCAGGTCGTGGGAACCCAGTTCGTCGTCGGGGGCGAATCCCATCGAAACCGACAGTCCCGCCTTGGGATGTTCGGCCAGGCTGGTGGGGTAGCCGGGGGCCTGCGCGTCGGCCAGCAGGTCTCGGGCGTGCGGTTTGTTCACCCGATCGGCGCAGCGGCGTTGTTCGGCGGGGGACAACCCGATGTGGACGTCGGCGCCCAGCGGTTCGGCGATCTCGGTGCGCAGATACTGACCGACCGTCCGCCCCGTGATCCGGCGGAACACCTCGCCGAGGATGAAACCGAAGGTGGTCATGTGGTAGCCCTGCGCGGTGCCCGGCTCCCACCAGGGCTCCGCGGCGGCCAGTCGCTCGCAGACGAAATCCCAGTCGGCGACGTCTTCCCAGCGCATCCGGGTGCGCGGCCCGATCACCCCGGATCGGTGGCCCATCACCATGGCCAGGGTGATGTCTCGCTTGCCCGCCTGCCCGAATTCGGGCCAATACCGGCTCACCGGCGCCTGCAGATCCAGCTCTCCGCGGTCGGCCAGTTGATGGACGCAAGTGGCGGTCAGGGCCTTGGTGCCAGACAGAACTGTGGTCAGGGTGTTCTGCTGCCAGGGTCGGGTGCCGGCCGCGTCGGCGCAGCCGCCCCACAGGTTGACCACGAGCGTGCCGTCCACCCACACCGCGACGGCCGCGCCGACCTCTTTGCCCAGCGCGAAGTTGCGCTCGAACGCGTCGCGTACCCCGACGAAGTCGGACGCGCATGAGCCATGGATTGCGGCGCTCACTTCACCGTCGCTCATGGCGCCTTTCTATCGAGCAGACACTCAGCCCGAGCGGGCGACGGGAATCGAACCCGCGTCGCTAGTTTGGAAGACTAGGGCTCTACCATTGAGCTACGCCCGCATGTATCTAGTCGAGCGTGACTGTAGTTGGCGGCGCAGATCAAATCTAATCGACGCGGTCCTGTGACCGCTCCGTGAGGCTGCGAAGCCGGTGACGAACCTGGTGACGCTGGGCCGTAGGATCGCGAGGTCAGCGCGGGGTGTAGCGCAGCTTGGTAGCGCATCCGCTTTGGGAGCGGAAGGCCGCAGGTTCAAATCCTGTCACCCCGACAAATTCCGACCTCCCTGTGCCGCTCACGCGGCCTTACCGACAACCAGAAACGACCATCGAGGAGCAGAGCCGTGAAGAGCAGCGTCGAGCAGTTGAGCCCCACCCGGGTGCGTATCAACGTGGAGGTGCCGTTCACCGAGCTCGAGCCCGAGTTTCAGCGGGCCTACAAAGAGCTGGCCAAACAGGTGCGGCTGCCCGGGTTCCGCCCCGGCAAGGCGCCCGCGAAGTTGCTGGAAGCCCGGATCGGCCGGGAGGCGATGCTCGACCAGGTCGTCAACGAGGCACTGCCGGCCCGGTACGGGCAGGCGGTGGCCGAATCCGAGGTCCACCCACTCGGCCAGCCCGACATCGAGGTCACCAAGAAGGAGTACGGCCAGGAGCTCGCCTTTACCGCCGAGGTCGACATCCGCCCCAAGATCACCCTCCCCGACCTGGGTGCGCTGCAGGTCAGCGTGGATCCGGTCGAGGTCAGCGACGACGACGTCGAGGCCGAGCTGCAGTCCCTGCGGGCCCGGTTCGGCACCCTGACCGGAGTGGACCGGCCGGTGGCCGATGGTGACTTCGTCTCGATCGACCTGTCGGCCACCGTCGACGGCGAGGAGGTGCCGGGCGCGGCCGCGCAGGGCCTGTCCCACGAGGTCGGCTCGGGCCGGCTCATCGCGGGCCTGGACGAGGCACTGGTCGGTCTGTCCGTCGACGAGTCCCGCGAGTTCACCGCGAAGCTGGCGACCGGCGAGCACGCCGGGCAAGACGCTCAGGTCACCGTCACGGTCAGGTCGATCAAGGAACGTGAACTCCCGGAGCCCGACGACGAATTCGCCCAGCTGGCCAGCGAGTTCGACACGATCGACGAGCTCCGGTCCGACCTTCGCGACCAGGTGGCGCGCATCAAGCGCGCCCAGCAGGCCGAGCAGATTCGGGACAAGACGCTGGACGCGCTGCTCGAGCAGGTGGAGGTGCCGCTGCCCGAGGCGATCGTCCAGGCGCAGGTCGACAGCGCCGTGCACAACGCGCTCCACGGCCTCGACCACGACGAGGCCAAGCTCGACGAGGCGCTCGCCGAGCAGGGCAAGTCGCGCGAGCAGTTCGAAACCGAGGCGCGCACGGCCGCGGAGTCGGACGTCAAGCGGCAGCTGCTGCTGGATGCGCTGGCCGACGAGCTGCAGGTCCAGGTGGGCCAGGACGACCTGACCGAACGGCTGGTGCTGACGTCCCGGCAGTACGGCATCGAGCCGCAGCAGCTGCTCGGCTACCTGCAGGAGAACAACCAGCTGCCAGCCATGTTCGCCGACGTGCGGCGCGGTCTGGCCATCGCCGCGGCGGTCGAGGCGGCCACGGTCACCGACACCGATGGCAACACCGTCGACACCAGTGAGTTTTTCGGTAAGCGCGGCAGCGCGGCCGAGGTGCCCGCCGACCAGGCCGAGGCTCAGGCGAGCGACGAAACCGAAGGCGCCGAAGAGGCCCCGGCAAAGGGCCAAGCGTCGGAAGATTCCACAGACGCGACGGAATGACCGCGCCGTGACGCTGTGAGCGAACGCGCCCGTCTCAGGGGGTAGCGGGGCCGCCAAACAGCGGAGCGGTTGGTTAGGGTCGGTGCATAGGAGTACTCGAGAAAGCAGGTAAGCCAGTCGTGACTGACATGCGTTCGCCCTCGCAGGGTCTTAACCTGACGGACTCGGTCTATGAGCGCTTGTTGTCCGAGCGCATCATCTTCCTGGGTTCGGAGGTCAACGACGAGGTCGCCAATCGGCTGTGCGCGCAGATTCTGCTGCTCGCGGCCGAGGACGCCGAGAAGGACATCTCGCTGTACATCAACTCCCCGGGGGGATCGATCAGCGCCGGGATGGCGATCTACGACACCATGGTTCTGGCGCCATGCGACATCGCCACCTACGCGATGGGCATGGCCGCCTCGATGGGCGAGTTCCTGTTGGCGGCAGGCACCAAGGGCAAGCGCTACGCGCTGCCGCACGCCCGCATCCTGATGCACCAGCCGCTGGGCGGGGTGACGGGCAGCGCGTCCGACATCGCCATCCAGGCCGAGCAGTTCGCCGTCATCAAGAAGGAGATGTTCCGGCTGAACGCCGAGTTCACCGGCCAATCGATCGAACGCATCGAGACCGATTCCGACCGCGACCGCTGGTTCACCGCCCCGGAGGCCCTGGAATACGGGTTCGTCGACCACATCATCACCCGCGCCGCCCACATCGTTAATGGAGAAGCCCAGTGAATCCCCTGCACCCCCAGATCCAGCCCCAGGCGCGGTACATCCTGCCGTCGTTCATCGAGCACTCCAGCTTCGGCGTCAAGGAATCCAACCCCTACAACAAGCTGTTCGAGGAGCGCATCATCTTCCTCGGCGTCCAGGTGGACGACGCGTCGGCGAACGACATCATGGCGCAACTGCTGGTGTTGGAGTCGCTGGACCCCGACCGCGACATCACCATGTACATCAACTCGCCCGGCGGCGGTTTCACCTCGCTGATGGCGATCTACGACACCATGCAGTACGTGCGCGCCGACATTCAGACGGTGTGCCTGGGCCAGGCCGCCTCGGCCGCGGCGGTGCTGCTGGCCGCCGGGACGCCGGGCAAGCGGATGGCGCTGCCCAACGCGCGCGTGCTGATCCACCAGCCCTCGCTGTCGGGCGTGATCCAGGGCCAATTCTCCGATCTGGAGATCCAGGCCGCCGAGATCGAGCGGATGCGCAGGCTGATGGAGACCACGCTGGCCCGGCACACCGGCAAGGACGCCGCGACGATCCGCAAGGACACCGACCGGGACAAGATCCTGACTGCGGAAGAGGCCAAGGACTACGGGATCATCGACACCGTCCTGGAGTACCGGAAGTTGTCGGCGCAGACCGCGTAGCTTGATCGCCGGTGACCCGTCCCCCGCAAGCGGGTGGGGTCCCCGCGGAGCGGGGGAGTACCCCCAGCGCCCGGCTCCGCCGCGCTTGCGATCACCGGAGTTTTCGTCGAGCGTGTACTCACAGCGAATTTTCCACCGATTTTTCGCGCTGACGACACGCTCGGCGAACATCAACACCGGTAAGGTGGCTTCGGTCGAATAACGACCACGACACGCCAAAGACACGCAACGCGCGTCTTACGCGAGTGGCGGGCGCGGTCTGGCTATATGTTCAGACGGAAGAGGCATGAATACCACCGACGCGATTCGGCGTTATTAGTCGCGTCGGGCCCGACAGAACGGGTAGCGTCGGGGGAACATGCGGCACAGCACGACCAACGGCGAACAGGAAGTAGGCCCTCAGCACCATGGCGCGCATCGGAGACGGCGGTGACCTGCTGAAGTGCTCGTTCTGCGGGAAGAGCCAGAAGCAGGTCAAGAAACTCATTGCTGGCCCCGGTGTGTACATCTGCGATGAATGCATAGATCTGTGTAACGAGATCATCGAAGAGGAGCTCGCCGACGCCGACGACGTCAAGCTCGACGAACTGCCCAAGCCCGTCGAGATCCGGGAATTCCTCGAGGGATACGTCATCGGGCAGGACACCGCCAAGCGGACGCTGGCCGTCGCGGTCTACAACCACTACAAGCGGATTCAGGCCGGTGAGAAGGGACGCGACTCCCGGCATGAGCCGGTCGAGCTGACCAAGTCCAACATCTTGATGCTCGGGCCGACCGGCTGCGGCAAGACCTACCTGGCCCAGACGCTCGCCAAGATGCTCAATGTGCCATTCGCCATCGCCGACGCCACCGCGCTGACCGAAGCCGGCTATGTCGGCGAGGACGTCGAGAACATCTTGCTCAAACTCATCCAGGCCGCCGATTACGACGTCAAGCGCGCCGAGACCGGCATCATCTACATCGACGAGGTGGACAAGATCGCCCGCAAGAGCGAGAACCCGTCGATCACTCGCGATGTCTCCGGTGAGGGCGTCCAGCAGGCCCTGCTGAAAATTCTCGAGGGCACCCAGGCATCGGTTCCCCCGCAGGGCGGCCGCAAGCACCCGCACCAAGAGTTCATCCAGATCGACACCACCAACGTGTTGTTCATCGTCGCGGGCGCCTTCGCCGGCCTGGAGAAGATCATCTACGAGCGCGTCGGCAAGCGCGGCCTGGGCTTCGGCGCCGAGGTCCGCTCCAAGGCCGAGATCGACACCACCGACCACTTCGCCGAGGTCATGCCGGAGGACATGATCAAGTTCGGGCTGATCCCCGAGTTCATCGGCCGCCTGCCGGTCGTCGCCTCGGTCACCAACCTGGACAAGGAATCGTTGGTCAAGATCCTGTCCGAGCCGAAGAACGCTCTGGTCAAGCAGTACACCCGGCTCTTCGAGATGGACGGCGTGGAGTTGGAGTTCACCGACGATTCGCTGGAAGCCATCGCCGACCAGGCGATCCACCGCGGCACAGGCGCCCGGGGCTTGCGGGCCATCATGGAAGAAGTCCTGCTGCCCGTCATGTACGACATCCCGAGCCGCGACGACGTCGCCAAGGTCGTGGTGACCAAGGAGACGGTGCAGGACAACGTGCTGCCGACGATCGTGCCGCGCAAGCCATCGCGTGCCGAGCGTCGCGACAAGACCGCGTAGCGTTTTTCTTCGATGGGGCCGGGACGGCCGTGAATTCGCGTGCCGGATGCCCTTGACCATCCTGTAAGGGTTCCGCGCCGGGGTGGCGCATCGGCTAGTCGGGGCCGGCGTGTTCGGTGCGCCGTTTCCCCTCGCGGTCCAGGACGTGACGCACGGGACCGGCCGGTTCAACGTGAGCCTGGGGGCGGTAACAGCCGCGACGGGCATCGGCGCGTCGGTATCGAATTTGGTCGCAGGCTCGATCGTGGTCGCAGCCGGCTACAACGCGGCGTTCGCCTCCCTCGGTGCGCTCGCCGCAGCGGGCTTTGTCTTGTATCTGATCGCGATGCCGGAGACGGCCGCCGCGTCCGCGTCGCGGACGTGACCAACGCCACAGTTTTGCACCCTACTCACGGGTACGCGTCGCTGACTTCAGCTTTTGGGTGAAATCCCGCCGCGTGTAAGGCCGCCGAGATGGCTACCTGGGCTAACAAATAGTGCCATAATCGGTACCGCCAGTGACATGAAACCATGATGGCCGGGGAGTCACTTCAACGGCGCGTAACCTGAAGCTACGCGGAGTGCCTCTCCGGTTAATAAATGGAGGGCGGATACGTGGATCCGAACGGCAGCGCGGCCGGGTCAGATTCTCACATCGGGACTTCTATTAATGGGGCTTCTCATAACGGTTCCGACCGTCGGCGACTGGAACAAGTCGTCATCCGATTCGCCGGGGACTCCGGGGATGGCATGCAGCTCACCGGGGACCGGTTCACGGTGGACGCGGCACTTTTCGGCAACGACCTCGCGACCCAGCCGAACTACCCCGCCGAGATCCGCGCGCCCGCAGGCACACTGCCCGGGGTTTCGTCCTTCCAAATTCAAATCGCCGACTACGACATCCTGACCGCCGGCGACCGGCCCGACGTTCTCGTCGCGATGAATCCGGCGGCGCTGAAGGCCAACCTCGGCGACCTGCCCCGCGGCGGAATGGTGATCGCCAATTCCGACGAGTTCACCAAGCGCAACCTGACGAAGGTGGGCTACGTAACCAACCCGCTCGAGTCCGACGAGTTGTCCGATTACGTCGTGCATTCCGTCGCGATGACCACGCTGACGCTGGGGGCGGTCGAGGCGATCGGCGCCTCGAAGAAGGACGGCCAGCGCGCCAAGAACATGTTCGCGCTCGGCCTCCTGTCGTGGATGTACGGGCGGCCGATCCAGACCAGCGAGAGGTTCATCAGGGAGAAGTTCGCCCGCAAGCCGGACGTCGCAGAGGCCAACGTGCTGGCGCTGAAGGCGGGCTGGAATTACGGCGAGACGACCGAGGCTTTCGGCACCACCTACGAGGTCACGCGGGCGAAGCTGCCGGCGGGCGAATACCGTCAGATCTCGGGCAACACCGCACTGGCTTACGGAATCGTCGCCGCGGGTCAGCTGGCCGACATTCCGGTGGTCCTCGGCAGCTACCCGATCACGCCGGCGTCGGACATCCTGCACGAGCTGTCCAAGCACAAGAACTTCAACGTGATCACCTTCCAGGCCGAAGACGAGATCGGCGGCATCTGCGCGGCGCTCGGGGCCTCCTATGGCGGCGCTCTGGGCGTTACCAGCACCTCCGGGCCGGGCGTATCGCTCAAGTCCGAAGCGCTCGGTCTCGGCGTGATGACCGAACTGCCGCTGCTGGTCATCGACGTGCAGCGGGGCGGGCCCTCGACCGGCCTGCCCACCAAGACCGAGCAGGCCGACCTGCTGCAGGCGTTGTACGGCCGCAACGGGGAGTCACCGCTGGCGGTGCTGGCGCCCCGGTCGCCGGCGGACTGCTTCGAGACCGCCCTGGAGGCGGTTCGCATCGCGGTCTCCTATCACACCCCGGTGATCGTGCTGTCCGACGGCGCGATCGCCAACGGCTCTGAGCCCTGGCGGATTCCGGACGTCGGCACGCTGGCGCCCATCAAGCACACCTTCGCCAAGCCGGACGAACCCTTCCAGCCTTATAACCGCGACCCGGAGACGCTGGCCCGCCAGTTCGCGGTGCCGGGTACCCCCGGCCTGGAGCACCGCATCGGCGGCCTGGAAGCCGCGAACGGCTCGGGCAACATCTCCTACGAGCCCGTCAATCACGACCTCATGGTGCGGTTGCGCCAGGCCAAGATCGACGGCATCTCCGTTCCCGACCTGGAAGTCGATGACCCGACCGGGGACGCCGAGCTGCTGCTGATCGGCTGGGGCAGCTCCTACGGCCCGATCGGGGAAGCGTGTCGGCGCGCGCGGCGCAAGGGCGTCAAGGTTGCCCACGCCCATCTGCGCCACCTGAGCCCTTTTCCGGCGAACCTGGGCGATGTGCTGCGGCGTTACCCGCAGGTGGTCGCACCGGAAATGAACCTCGGCCAACTGGCGTTGGTGCTTCGCGGAAAGTACTTGGTCGACGTGCAGTCGGTCACGAAGGTGCAAGGCGTCTCGTTCCTCGCCGACGAGATCGGGCGGGTCATCCGCGCCGCGCTGGCCGGGACGCTGGCCGAAATCGAACAGGACAAGACAATGGTCGCCAGGTTGTCGGCGGCAACGGTTGGAGCGGGAGCTAGCGAATCGTGACTGACGTGATCGGCAATCTGGCGGGTACAGATCTCGGGCTCACACCGAGACTTACCAAGAACGACGCCGTGCCCACCACCGACGAGCCGCGGAAGGCCAAGGACTTCACCAGCGACCAGGAGGTCCGTTGGTGCCCGGGCTGCGGTGATTACGTCATCCTCAACACCATCCGCAACTTCCTGCCCGAGCTCGGTCTGCGTCGCGAGAACATCGTGTTCGTCAGCGGCATCGGGTGCTCCAGCCGGTTCCCTTACTACCTGGAGACCTACGGGTTCCACTCCATCCACGGCCGCGCGCCCGCCATCGCGACCGGTCTGGCGCTGGCCCGCGAGGACCTGTCGGTATGGGTGGTCACCGGTGACGGCGACGCGTTGTCGATCGGCGGCAACCACCTGATCCACGCGCTGCGCCGCAACGTCAACATCACGATCCTCCTGTTCAACAACCAGATTTACGGGCTGACCAAGGGCCAGTACTCGCCGACGTCGGAGGTCGGCAAGGTCACCAAGTCGACACCGATGGGATCGCTGGACCACCCGTTCAACCCGGTGTCCCTTGCGCTGGGCGCCGAGGCGACGTTTGTCGGCCGGGCACTGGACTCCGACCGCAACGGACTGTCCGAGGTGCTGCGCGCCGCCGCCAATCACCGCGGCGCCGCGGTGGTCGAAATCCTCCAGGACTGCCCGATCTTCAACGACGGCTCGTTCGACGCGCTGCGCAAGGAGGGTGCCGAAGAGCGGGTGATCAACATCCGGCACGGCGAGCCAATTGTCTTCGGCGCCAACGGCGAATACTGCTTAGTCAAGTCGGGCTTCGGCCTGGATGTGGCCAAGACCGCCGACGTCGCCGTCGACGAAATCGTGGTGCATGACGCGCACGCCGACGATTCGGCCTACGCCTTTGCGCTGTCCCGCCTGTCCGATCAGAATCTCGAGCACACCGTGCTGGGCATCTTCCGGAACGTCATTCGGCCCACCTACGATGACGCGGCGCGCGCTCAGGTCCGCACCGCGCAGGCCTCGCGCCCGTTTGACAGCGCCGCCCTGCAGTCGCTGCTGCGTGGCCGCGACACCTGGACCGTCGACTAAGGTGGCTGAGCTGGTGCCCGACGCAGTGGAACAGGCCGGGTTGCTGGCAGGGGTAGTACTCGCCGGCGGCGCATCGCTGCGCATGGGCCGCGATAAGGCGAGCCTGCCGATCCCCGGATCGTCCGACGGTTCCGACCCCGCCACGATGGTCGAGCGCATGGTCGGCATCCTGAGCAAGCGCTGCGACCCGGTTCTTGTGATGGCCGCCCAGGGGCAGCCGCTGCCCGCACTGCACGCCCGAATCCTGCGCGACGAACTGCGCGGCCTGGGTCCGTTGCCGGCGACCGGGCGGGCGTTGCGCGCAGCCGCCGAGGCGGGCGCGCCGTTTGCGTTCGTCTGCGCCGTCGACATGCCGTTTCTGGCCGTCGAACTCATCGATGACCTCACCCGCACGGCGGTCGAGACTGGTGCGGAAGTGGTGTTGCCGTGGGACGGCCAGGATCACTACCTGGCCGCGGTGTACCGCACCGACCTGGCCGACCGCGTCGACGCGCTGGTGGCCGCCGGGGAGCGCAAGATGCGCGCCCTGGTCGACAGCTCGGATGCGCAACGCATCGTGACTTTGGATTCTAGGGATTCGAGGTCCCTGACCAACGTCAACAGCGAGGCCGATCTGCGCACGCTGGTCAGAGCCTGAGACCACCGTGCCGCGCCGAGCCACTCGGCGAGCAATGGCTTTGACGGAATACTCAAATTCTCCGATTTGAATTCTAGGCGCACGATAATAAGCGAAACTTCGTTTGACATGAAGCTAATTACGGTCAATTAGTGGTTTTTTTCACGCTGAGGGACATTTAGCTGTGATCTGTATCGACTTGGCGCAACGGTGATTTCGCGATTCGCCGGTCGACCGAGATCCCGAAATCCGGCGGCAAGCGCTAGCGAAAGGTCGCAGTATTCTGCGGCAAATCTTGAAGCCCGGAATCATGACCGATGTGGCCGCGAGGCGCGGCCAGGTTCGGGTCGATCGATCATCGCAGTGGACTTAACGCAGTCTGACAGCGAAAAATGTTCCTGTGCAACGTAATCGATCGAAATCCGCTGTCTGCCTGGGCAATTCTAGTAGCGAGGGGTTGGCACCTGCCAACCGCGACGGCGTCGAGTCTGATCGACGAATAGCCCTGTTGCTTGGTATCTTTCGTCGACGCTTCGCGATCGCCGCCGTCATCCGGTGAATCACGCGACCGTCCGGCGCGCAATGTTGTTGCTGCCGCCGCCCGGCGCGCAATGGTCGACGGCGGCTTGCGGGTCAGCAGCCTGCCACGCCCTTTCGCAAATACGTGTCGCAGCTCACAAAATGTATGTGATTCGGCTCACGATTGGGTTGCGATCGCGCCAGATGGTTACCAAGCGAAAATATCGCGGTGACCTGCGCGGATAAATACGCGATTGCGCCGTAATCAGCCCGTTATACAACCGAGATATCCAACTTCTGAAGATGACGAATGGCGCGGCGTCTCGTACGGTCCCTGTTAGCCCGAAAACGGGTTACCGAAAAGTTATGAAAATTGAATCCACGGACCCGCGTGTGAGCGGGGCTGCAGACGGCGATTGACCGTCCGCGGCCGGTGGGTAATAGCCCGCCGGGCACATCAGGCCCGCCGCTGTCGTGCCGGAATGAACGGCACGTCCCCGAAGCACCATTCCGCATCAAGCAACCACTTCAGCCCACAACCGTGGGCTTGCTTTGGCGCGCGCGCACCGCGAAAGGAACAGTATTGAAGAACGTCCGCAAGACGCTCATGCTCGCCGCTATCACAGGGACGCTCGTAACCGTGCCGTCGGCGACCGCCACGGCGCAGCCGATGGGGCTCGACCAAAACGTGGCACCCGCCGGGGCCGCCCCGGACGCACCCACACTGCCGGCCCCGGGTGCACCGGCGCCGGACGCGCCCCCAGGGGCGCCGTTGGGCTTTGACCCGAACGTTCCGCCACCGCCTGCGGTTCCGGACGCTTTGGCACCGGTCGACGTCCCGCTGCCGCCGCCTCCGGCTCCGGCAGGCTTCGACCCGGTCGTTCCGCCGGCTCCGGCGCCGGACACCCCGCCGCCTCCGCCGGCTCACAAGACCTACAGCGTGAACTGGGATGCCATCGCGCAGTGCGAGTCGGGCGGCAACTGGGAGATCAGCACCGGTAATGGCTTCTCTGGCGGCCTGCAATTCACGTCGAGCACCTGGCATGCCAACGGTGGCTCGGGCTCGCCGGCCAATGCGAGCCGTGAGGAGCAGATCCGGGTGGCCGAGAACGTCCTGCACGCCCAGGGCATCGGTGCCTGGCCGGTCTGCGGGCGTCGCGGCTGACCCACGGTCGTCAGATGAGGAATGCCGGGCCTGCGGGCCCGGCATTCCTCATCTCCGCGTGTTGCGGCCCCGCGGGCGCCCGGAACGTGTCGGGTAGCGTCGGGTCAGTGACCGCAACGCCGCGTGAATTCGACATCGTGCTGTATGGGGCGACCGGCTTCGTCGGGAAGCTCACCGCCCAATATTTGGCGAAATCCGCGGGCGACGCGCGGATCGCGCTGGCCGGCAGGTCAACCGAGCGCTTGCGCGGCATTCGCGACAGCTTGGGGGAGTCCGCGCAATCCTGGCAGCTCGTGACCGCCGATGCCGCGTCTCCAGCAACGCTGAACGAGATGGCGGCCCGCACCCAGGTCGTCATCACCACGGTCGGCCCGTACACCTGCTACGGGTTGCCGCTGGTGGCGGCGTGCGCCACGGCGGGCTCCGATTACGCCGACCTGACCGGCGAGCCGCCGTTCATCCGCGACAGCATCGACGGATATCACAAGCTGGCCGCTGACACCGGCGCCCGCATCGTGCATTCCTGCGGGTTCGACTCCGTGCCCTCGGATCTCAGCGTGTATGCGCTGTACCGGGCGGCCCGCGACGACGGCGCCGGTGAGCTGCTGGCGACCGATTTCGTAGTGCGCTCCTTCTCGGGCGGGGTATCCGGCGGCACCGTCGCGTCGATGCTGGAAGTCCTGAACGCCGCCTCCGGCGATCCGGACGTACGCCGCCAGCTTGCCGACCCCTACACGTTGAGCACCGATCGCGCCGCCGAACCGGAGCTGGGCCGCCAACCCGATCTGCCGTTACGCCGTGGCCGCCAGATCGCGCCGGAACTGGCCGGTCTCTGGATGGCCGGATTCATGATGGCGCCGGTCAACACGCGAATTGTGCGTCGCAGCAACGCATTACTTGACTGGGCATACGGCCGCCAGTTCCGCTACAGCGAAAGCATGAGCCTGGGGTCGTCACCCCTGGCGCCGTTGGCATCCGCCGTCGTAGGCGGGGTCGGCAACGCAACGTTCGGATTGGGCAGCCGCTACTTCCGGCTGCTCCCGCGTCGGCTGCTGGAGCGCGTTGTCCCCAAGCCCGGTACCGGGCCCAGTGCGGCGGCCCGCGACCGCGGTTACTACCGAATCGAGACCTACACCACCACGACCAGCGGCGCCCGCTACGTGGCGCGCATGGAGCAGCGGGGCGACCCGGGCTACAAGGCGACCTCGGTGCTGTTGGGCGAGTGCGGCCTTGCGCTCGCATTCGACCGCGACAAGCTCTCGGATCTTCGCGGTGTGCTCACGCCCGCTGCCGCGATGGGTGACGCGTTGCTGGCGCGATTCCCGGCCGCCGGCGTCGCACTGCACGCCGAACGGTTGAATTGATCATCGCTGGCTGAAGTCTGTCGGCCGAGGCCGTATTCGACTAATGTCAAGCTGCTTACGCGATCCTCGACATCCCGAAGAAGGGACCCCACCGATGGCCGGCCTGGACGACCTGTACGCACGGATTCCGACATCCGAAATTGCCAATAATCTCGGCGCGGACGAAGGTGAGGTCGATAGCGCCATTCGCACGCTGGTGCCGGTGCTGCTCACTGGACTGCAGCACAACAGCCAAGACCCCGAGCACGCCAGCAAGATTGAATCCGCCGCGAGTACGCAGGCCGCACGTGGCCTCCTCGACGCAGGCGTTGGTCAGGTGACCGAGGGCGACGGGCATCAGGCGGTTGCGACCCTCTTCGGCGGCAACGACACCGATCAGGTCGCGGCGGCGTTGGCCAAGGGGGGTGCCGGCAATAGCGATCTGCTCAAGAAGTTGCTTCCCGTTCTGGTCCCGATCGTGTTGGCATACGTCGGTAAGCAGCTCGACTCCCGCGGCGGAGCGGCGCAGACAACCACCGCGCAGAAGCCCGGCGGCGGCCTTGGCGAAATTCTGGGCGGCATTCTCGGCGGGGGCTCCGGCGACAATTCCCTCGGCGGCATACTCGGCAGCGTGTTGGGCGGCAAGGGCGGCGGGCTGGGCGACATCCTCGGCGGCTTGCTCGGCGGCAAGAGGTAGTTGGGCTTCGCCCCAGAGTTCATCTGCCGGCACCGGCAACAATCTCCGGTCCAAACCCGGCCGGACCAAATTACGAGAGGAATGCGATGTCAGACACGCTCACCCAAGGCCAGAAGCTCGTGCGGGGAGAGTCGTTGGTCTCCAAGAACGGGGCCTACACCCTTACGCTGCAGGAGGACGGCAACCTGGTGCTGGCGTCTCGCGGTCAGGCTATCTGGGCCGCTGGGACCGGCGGCCAAGATGTGGTGCGCGCCGAAGTGCAGGCCGACGGCAACTTCGTCGTGTACACCGCGGACAAACCGGTGTGGCACAGCAACACCCCGGGCAAGAAGAACGCCAAACTCGTGCTCCAGGACGATCGCAACCTGGTGCTCTACGCCGACGGTGGAGCGGCCTGGTCGACGAAGACCGAGACCGATGCGCCGCCGCCAGAGCCCGAGGCCGCTGCGGAGGCAGAACCGGAAGCCGTGGCGGCCGTTGCGGAAACCACGCCGGAACCTGCCGCGAGGACGTACACGGTCGAATCCGGCGACACGCTGTGGGCCATCGCGGAGCGCTTCTACGGCGACGGCAACAAGTACCAGGTGATCGCCGATGCCAGCGGCGTTTCCAATCCCGACCTGATCCAGCCGGGGCAAGTCCTCACCATTCCCTGATAGCGGCGCACAAGAAGCTACGGAATGTAGCCGTTACCGGATCGCCGACTGCGCGTTCGGGCGCCTACCAACGCGCAGTCGGCGCTCCCTAGAATTGACCGGTGACCGCCAGCCGCTCCGCCGCCGACCTGCCCAAGTCGTGGGATCCCGGCGCCATGGAGGGCGCGATCTACCAGAGGTGGCTGGACGCAGGCTACTTCACCGCAGACCCCACCAGCGCGAAGCCGGCATACTCGATCGTCCTGCCACCACCGAATGTGACCGGCAGCCTGCACATGGGCCATGCGCTGGAACACACCATGATGGACGCCCTGACCCGTCGTAAGCGCATGCAGGGATACGAGGTGCTGTGGCAGCCGGGCATGGACCACGCGGGCATCGCGACGCAGAGCGTGGTGGAAAAGCAGCTTGCGGTCGACGCCAAGACCAAGGAGGACTTCGGCCGCGAGCTGTTCGTCGAAAAGGTCTGGGATTGGAAGCGTGAGTCCGGCGGTGCCATCAGCGGCCAGATGCGCCGGCTCGGCGACGGCGTCGACTGGAGTCGCGACCGGTTCACCATGGACGAGGGCCTGTCGCGGGCCGTCCGCACCATCTTCAAGCGGCTCTATGACACCGGGCTGATCTATCGGGCCGAGCGGCTGGTCAACTGGTCGCCGATACTCCAGACGGCCATCTCCGATCTCGAGGTCAACTACCTTGACGTCGAGGGCGAGTTGGTGTCGTTCCGGTATGGCTCGCTGGACGACTCGCAACCGCACATCGTGGTCGCCACCACCCGGGTCGAGACGATGCTCGGCGATACCGCGATCGCGGTCCATCCCGACGACGAGCGTTACCGCCATCTGGTGGGCAGCACCCTGCCGCACCCCTTCATTAACCGGCAGCTCGTTATCGTCGCCGACGAGCATGTGGATCCCGAATTCGGCACCGGTGCAGTCAAAGTCACGCCCGCCCACGATCCCAACGACTTCGAGATCGGGCTGCGGCACGAGTTGCCGATGATCTCGATCCTGGATACCAAGGGCCGAATCATCGACACCGGAACGCAATTCGATGGCATGGACCGCTTCGAGGCTCGCGTTGCCGTGCGCGAAGCACTCGCCGCCGAAGGCCGGATCGTCGAGGAGAAACGCCCGTATCTGCACAGCGTCGGACATTCCGAGCGCAGCGGCGAGCCGATCGAGCCGCGGCTGTCGCTGCAGTGGTGGGTCCGGGTGGAATCGCTGGCCAAGGCCGCCGGCGACGCGGTGCGCAACGGCGACACGGTGATTCACCCGTCCAGCCTGGAGCCGCGCTGGTTCGCCTGGGTCGATGACATGCACGACTGGTGCATCTCGCGACAGCTGTGGTGGGGCCATCGCATCCCGATCTGGTACGGGCCCAACGGCGAACAGGTGTGCGTCGGTCCGGACGAAACGCCTCCCGAGGGCTGGGAGCAGGATTCCGACGTGCTGGATACCTGGTTCTCCTCCGCGCTGTGGCCGTTTTCCACGCTGGGCTGGCCCTCGCAGACGCCGGAGTTGGAAAAGTTCTACCCGACAAGCGTTTTGGTCACCGGCTACGACATCCTGTTCTTCTGGGTGGCGCGGATGATGATGTTCGGCACCTTTGTCGGTGACGACGACGCCATCACGCTCGGCGGCCGCCGCGGACCGCAAGTTCCGTTCACCGACGTCTTCCTGCACGGACTGATCCGTGACGAATCCGGCCGCAAGATGAGCAAGTCCAAGGGCAACGTCATCGACCCGCTGGACTGGGTGGAGACGTTCGGGGCCGACGCCCTGCGGTTCACGCTGGCCCGCGGAGCCAGTCCCGGCGGTGACCTTTCCGTTGGCGAGGACGCGGTCCGGGCCTCGCGCAATTTCTGCACCAAGCTGTTCAATGCCACGCGATACGCACTGCTCAACGGCGCGCGGTTGGCGGCACTGCCGCCGCAGTCCGAGCTGTCCGATGCCGATCGGTGGATCCTGGGAAGGCTGGAAGAGGTTCGCGCCGAGGTCGATTCGGCGTTCGACAGCTACGAGTTCGGGCGGGCCTGCGAGTCGCTCTACCACTTCGCATGGGACGAATTCTGCGACTGGTACCTGGAATTGGCCAAAACACAGCTATCCGACGGCATCACGCACACCACCGCCGTGCTGGCCGCGGTGCTGGACACGCTGCTGCGGTTGCTGCACCCGGTCATCCCGTTCCTCACCGAGGCGTTGTGGCAGGCGCTAACCGATCAGGAGTCACTGGTGATCGCCGACTGGCCCAAGCCGTCGGGCGTCAAGCTGGATCCGCTTGCGGCGCAACGGGTCGGCGACATGCAGAAGCTGATCACCGAGGTCCGCCGGTTTCGCAGCGACCAGGGTCTGGCCGACCGGCAGAAGGTGCCGGCCCGGTTGTCCGGTGTCGAGGACGCGGACCTGAACGGTCAGGTGAGCGCCGTGACATCGCTGGCATGGCTCACCACGCCGGGTCCGGACTTCCGTTCGTCGGTGTCGCTGGAAGTCCGGCTGGGGCCCACCATGAACCACACCGTCGTCGTCGAACTCGACACCTCGGGCACCATCGACGTCGCCGCCGAACGCCGACGCCTGGAAAAGGATCTGGCCGCAGCGCAAAAGGAACTCGCGTCCACGGCCGCCAAGTTGGCCAGCGCGGACTTCTTGGCCAAGGCCCCGGAACAGGTCGTCGGCAAGATCCGTGACCGGCAGCGGCTCGCGCAAGAAGAGACCGACCGGATCACGGCCAGGCTGGCTGCGCTGCAATGAGTTTCGAGCCACCCGAGTGGGGGCCGGGTACGAGCCCAGAAACCGGTATAGCACCCACCCCCGACGAGATCGCGTCCCTGCTGCAGGTCGAGCACCTGCTGGACCAACGCTGGCCGGAGACCCGCATCGAGCCGAGCCTGACCCGGATCAGCGCATTGATGGACCTCCTGGGCTCGCCGCAACTCGGCTACCCGTCCATCCACATCGCGGGCACCAACGGTAAGACGTCGGTGACACGGATGGTCGACGCCCTGCTGACCGCGCTGCACCGGCGCACCGGCCGCACCACCAGCCCGCACCTGCAGTCGGCGGTCGAGCGCATCGCGCTCGACGGAAAACCGATCAGCCCCGCCCAATACGTGGCGACGTACCGGGAGATCGAGCCCTTCGTGCAGATGGTCGACGACCAATCACGGGCCGCCGGCGGCCCGGCGATGAGCAAATTCGAAGTCCTCACCGCCATCGCGTTCGCCGTGTTCGCCGACGCCCCCGTGGACGTCGCGGTCGTCGAGGTGGGGATGGGCGGGCGATGGGACGCCACCAACGTGATCAATGCGCCGATCGCGGTCATCACCCCGATCGCCATCGACCACGTGGACTACCTCGGCGACGACATCGCCGCGATCGCCGGCGAGAAGGCCGGCATCATCAGGAAGTCGCGCGAGGGCTCGCCCGACACCGTCGTGGTCATCGGGCGCCAGGCCCCGGCGGCGATGGAGGTGCTACTGGCCCAAACCGTGCGCGCCGACGCCGCGGTCGCCCGCGAGGACTCGGAGTTCGCGGTTCTGGGCCGTCAGGTCGCAATCGGCGGGCAGGTGTTGCAGCTGCAGGGTCTGGGCGGGGTGTATTCCGACATCTACCTGCCCCTCCACGGAGAACATCAGGCGCACAACGCGGCCGTGGCGCTCGCGGCGGTTGAGGCCTTCTTCGGCGCGGGTGCGCAGCGTCAGCTCGACGTCGACGCCGTGCGCGCCGGTTTCGCCGCCGTCACCAGCCCGGGCCGGCTGGAGCGCATGCGCAGCGCGCCGACGGTGTTCATCGATGCCGCGCACAATCCTGCCGGCGCGGCGGCGCTGGCGCAGACTCTGGCCGGCGAATTCGACTTCCGATTCCTGGTCGGCGTGCTGAGCGTGCTGGCCGACAAGGACGTGGACGGCATCCTGGCCGCGCTGGAACCGGTGTTCGACCACGTCGTGGTGACTCAGAACGGGTCGCCGCGGGCGTTGGATGTCGAGTCGCTGGGTGCGGCGGCCGCCGAGCGGTTCGGGCCCGACCGGGTGAGCACCGTCGAGAACCTGCGCGACGCGATCGACGCCGCGACCGCCCTGGTCGACGAGGCCTTGCGGGATGGGCGGGATGGGGTAGTCGACGGGGAAGCCGACGCGTTCTCGGGCACCGGGATCGTCATCACCGGCTCGGTCGTCACGGCGGGGGCGGCCCGGACGCTGTTCGGTCGTGATCCGGAATGACCGACGGAAGCCCTCAGGGCCCCGAAGAGAGCCGCGCCGACCCGTGGAAGAGCTTCGGCGCGGTGATGGCCGCGACGTTGGTTCTCGAGGCGATCGTGGTGCTGCTGGCGATACCGGTGGTCGGCGCGGTCGGCGGCGGTCTGACGTCGGTATCGCTGGCCTACCTGATCGGCCTGGCCGCACTGCTGGTCCTGCTTGTCGGGCTGCAGCGCAGACCCTGGGCGATCTGGGTCAACCTGAGCGTCCAGGTGCTGCTGCTGGCCGGCTTCGCGGTGTATCCGGGCGTGGGATTCATCGGGGTGCTGTTCACCGGGTTGTGGGCCCTGATCGCGTACTTCCGCGCCGAGGTCCAGCGCCGGCAGCAGCGCGGGGAATAGAAGGGTCGGCCGCCCGACCAGCCCGCGCGTGCTTCTGTACGCTGTCCGCCGTGACCGAACGGACCCTCGTACTGATCAAGCCGGACGGCGTGGAACGGCGCCTGATCGGGGAGATCATCAGTCGCATCGAGCGAAAAGGCCTCACCATCGCTGCGCTGGAGCTCCGCCACGTCAGCGAAGAGCTGGCCCGCCGGCACTATGCGGAACACGACGGGAAGCCCTTCTTCGATTCGTTGCTGGAGTTCATCACGTCGGGACCGGTGGTGGCGGCGATCGTGGAAGGACCGCGCGCCGTTGCGGCGTTTCGGCAGCTCGCCGGTGGCACCGACCCGGTCGAGAAGGCCACGCCCGGCACCATCCGGGGCGATTTCGGGCTGGAGACGCAGCTCAACCTGGTGCACGGGTCCGATTCGGCCGAGTCCGCGACGCGCGAGATCGACCTCTGGTTCCCCGGCGCCTAGCGGCGCGACGTTCGGGTTCGTCAGTCGCCCGTCAGGTGCGAGTAAGCCCGAGAAGTGATATGGGATACTGGCAGCGGGTGAACGTCGCCGGACCGGCGTCAGACACCCGAATGAAGACTTAGACAAGCGCGACCATCGCCACCCCGTGATGTTGCGCCGCATGTCAGGCCGACATTCAGCACGGCGCCGAGCGAGTTCTACCCGAGCCGCTCGGGGCGAGACCATCACAAGCCCGGGGGAAGCAAACCCGGGCCCATAGCGAAGCCCTCGCGTGGCCGCGTCGACAGGACGCGCCCGGGGGCTAAAGGAGACTACGTGGTAGACGGAGCGCCACCTACAGGCCGATCACAGGAGCCGACCCGGCACGAGGATCTGCCGGACCGGCTGAGAGTCCACCAACTGGCACGGGCGTTGGGTAGCACCAACACCGAGGTGCTGGAAGCGCTGACCGCCCTCGACGGGCAAACCCGCACTGTGCATTCCGGCGTGGACCGTGAGGATGCGCTGCGGGTGCGTGACCTGGTCTTCGCCAAGCCTCTGCCGAACATTCCCGGCTTCAGCAGCGCACCGGTTCCCGTCTCCAGGGCACCAGGATCCCGGCCATCGTCGGCGGCGACCGAGCTGCCGGAGTACATGCCGCTGTTCGTCGCGCCCCAGCCGGTCGAGGCCGACCAGGACAACTACGGCGACGAGGACGGCGCCGACTCCGACGAGTCCGACGAGTCCGACACCGACGAGGACGACGAGCAGACCGATCGGCCGGCCAACCGCCGGCGGCGTCGGGGCCGACGGGGTCGTGGCCGCGGGCGCGGTGAGCAGGGCGGATCCGACGCCAACGAGGTCGGCGACGACGACGAGGACCAGACGCGGGCCCAAGGCGAATCCGACGCCGACGACACCGACGACCAGGACTCCGATGAGTCCGACGACGGTTCCTCGGAAGCGGGCAGTCGCCGCCGCCGCAGGCGCCGGCGCCGTAAATCCGGATCGGGCGACGACAACGAAGACGGTCCGTCGCCCGACGATCCGCCCAACACCGTGGTGCACGAGCGGCCGCCACGCTCCGGCAAGAACGGTGGCCCGGACGAGGGCGGGAACGGCGCGGCGAGCAGCGAGATCAAGGGGATCGACGGCTCGACTCGGCTGGAGGCCAAGCGGCAGCGGCGTCGGGACGGGCGTGACGCCGGACGGCGCCGCCCACCCGTGCTGACCGAGGCCGAGTTCCTGGCACGCCGCGAGGCCGTCGAACGGATCATGGTGGTGCGCGACCGGGTCCGCATCGAGGCGCCGCATCCGGGCTCGCGGTACACCCAGATCGCGGTGCTCGAAGACGGCATCGTCGTCGAGCATTTCGTGACGTCCGCGGCTTCCGCTTCCCTGGTGGGCAACATCTACCTGGGCATCGTGCAGAACGTGCTGCCGTCGATGGAGGCGGCCTTCGTCGACATCGGTCGCGGCCGCAACGGCGTGCTCTATGCCGGCGAGGTGAATTGGGACGCCGCGGGATTGGGCGGGTCCGACCGCAAGATCGAAAAGGCGCTCAAACCGGGCGACTACGTCGTGGTCCAGGTCAGCAAGGACCCGGTCGGGCACAAGGGCGCACGGCTTACTACTCAGGTATCGCTGGCGGGTCGCTATCTGGTGTACGTGCCGGGTGCCTCCTCGACCGGGATCAGCCGCAAGTTGCCCGACACCGAACGCCAGCGGCTCAAGGAGATCTTGCGTGAGGTGGTGCCGTCCGACGCCGGGGTGATCATCCGCACCGCGTCCGAAGGCGTCAAAGAGGATGACATCCGCAACGACGTCACCCGCCTGCAGGAGCGGTGGAAGCAGATCGAGGCCAAGGCGAGCGAGACCAGGGAGAAGGCCGCCGGTGCCGCGGTGGCGCTGTACGAAGAGCCCGACGTGTTGGTCAAGGTCATCCGCGACTTGTTCAACGAGGACTTCGCCGGCCTCATCGTCTCCGGCGACGAGGCTTGGGACACCATCAACGAATACGTGAATTCGGTTGCGCCGGATCTCGTTTCGAAGTTGACCAAGTACGAAACACCCAATGACGAGGGGCCCGACGTGTTCGCGGTGCACCGCATCGACGAGCAACTCGTCAAGGCGATGGACCGGAAGGTGTGGCTGCCGTCGGGCGGTACCCTGGTGATCGACCGGACCGAGGCGATGACGGTGATCGACGTCAACACCGGCAAGTTCACCGGCTCCGGGGGCAACCTCGAGCAGACGGTCACCAAGAACAACCTCGAGGCGGCCGAAGAGATCGTCCGTCAGCTGCGGCTGCGCGACATCGGCGGCATCGTGGTCATCGACTTCATCGACATGGTGCTGGAGTCCAACCGCGACCTGGTGTTGCGCCGGATGACCGAGGCGCTGGCCCGCGACCGGACCCGTCATCAGGTGTCCGAGGTGACGTCGCTGGGCCTGGTGCAACTGACCCGTAAACGGCTGGGCACCGGGCTGATCGAGGCGTTCTCGACGTCGTGCCCGAACTGCGGCGGCCGCGGCGTGCTGCTGCACGCCGACCCCGTCGAATCGACCCCATCGAACGGGCGCAAGTCCGAGTCCGTTGGCCGCCGCGGCCGGCGATCGAAAAAGAGCCGGTCCGACGAGGCCGCCGACCAGCCCTCCGACCAGCCCTTAGTGGCCAAGGTGCCCGCGCACGCTCCCGGCGAGCACCCGATGTTCAAGGCGATGGCCGCGGGGGCCACCCGCGGTGACGACGAGTCCGGCGAGTCCGACGAGGACCTCACCGGCGAGATCGACGAGCGGACCGACGAGCGCGCCGGCGGCGACGTGGACGACACCGACCAGGACGACTTCGAAGGCCCCGACGAGGACAACGAAGAAGACGAGGACGAGCTCGACGACGAGGACCTCGACGACGAGGAAGACCTCGACGACGACGACCTCGAGCTCGACGACGAGGACGAAGATCTCGACGACGAGGACTCCGATGAAGCCGACGGTGCGGGGGATTCCGCGGGGGACCTCGAGGTCGGGTCGACTTTCGGACGCCCACGCCGGCGGCGCGCGGCGGGCCGGCCGGCGGGCCCGCCGACCCAGGCCGACTGACCTGCTGCGCTGCGGGCACACGCGAGCCCACGCGGGTCGGGTCCCGGTCGGGTTGACCCTGTACCCGCTGGTCAAGTACCCTTGGTCAGTTGTCGCCAGGCCGGGCAACCAACTGGGCCGGCGACCGGCGGGACTCCGGGCTTAGGTTTTTGCCGGGCGCGCGGTCCGCACCAGACCCACCACCAGCACGGCCGGTGGCT
Source organism: uncultured Actinomycetota bacterium (assembly GCA_963785625.1). GTDB lineage: Bacteria > Actinomycetota > Actinomycetes > Mycobacteriales > Mycobacteriaceae > Mycobacterium. Next base: position 52,948 of record CAWAWC010000012.1, read on the forward strand.
CGCGCGCCAAGCGACGGGCAATCGGCGAGGCAGAGTTAAGGCAGGAGCAACGATGGCGACCTACGCAATCGTCAAGACCGGCGGCAAGCAGTACAAGGTCGCCGTCGGAGACGTCGTCAAGGTCGAGAAGCTCGACTCCGAGCCCGGCTCGAGCGTGTCACTGCCGGTCGCCCTGGTGGTGGACGGCGCCAAGGTGACCTCCGATTCCGGCGCGCTGGCCAAGGTGGCGGTGACCGGCGAGGTGCTCGAGCACACCAAGGGCCCCAAGATCCGTATCCACAAGTTCCGGAACAAGACCGGCTACCACAAGCGTCAGGGCCACCGTCAGCAGCTGACGGTCCTCAAGGTGACCGGGATCAAGTAGCAAAGGCGACAGACATGGCACACAAGAAGGGCGCGTCCAGCTCGCGCAACGGCCGCGACTCCGCCGCTCAGCGGCTGGGCGTCAAGCGGTTCGGCGGCCAGGTCGTCAAGGCCGGCGAGATCCTGGTGCGGCAGCGCGGCACCAAGTTCCATCCCGGCGTCAACGTCGGACGCGGCGGCGACGACACGTTGTTCGCCAAAGCGGCCGGCGCCGTCGAGTTCGGGGTCAAGCGGGGACGCAAGACCGTCAGCATCACGCCGGCCGAACAGACCACCGGCTGACCATCGCGAGCGTGCACTCACTGCGAAAATTTGACGCAAATTTCGCAGTGGTTACACGTTCGGCGGTTGGGAGGACCCTCGATGTCTCGGTTTGTCGATCGCGTTGTCATCCACGCGAGGGCGGGTTCCGGCGGTAACGGCTGCGCGTCGGTCCATCGCGAGAAGTTCAAACCGCTTGGCGGGCCCGATGGCGGCAACGGCGGCCGCGGCGGCAGCGTGATCCTGGTCGTCGACCCGCAGGTCCACACCCTGCTGGACTTTCATTTCCGTCCGCACATCACCGCGCCGTCGGGCAAACAGGGGATGGGCAACAACCGGGACGGCGCCGCCGGAGCCGACCTGGAGGTCAAGGTCCCCGACGGGACCGTCGTGCTGGACGAAAACGGCCGGCTGCTGGCCGACCTGGTGGGCGCGGGCACCCGCTTCGAGGCCGCCGCCGGCGGCCGCGGCGGCCTGGGCAACGCCGCGCTCGCCTCGCGCGCCCGCAAGGCCCCCGGCTTTGCCCTGCTCGGGGAGGAGGGCGAGTCCCGCGACCTGACGCTGGAGCTCAAGACCGTCGCCGATGTGGGGCTGATCGGATTCCCGTCGGCCGGGAAGTCGTCGCTGGTGTCCGCGATCTCCGCGGCCAAACCGAAGATCGCCGACTATCCGTTCACCACGCTTGCGCCCAACCTGGGTGTCGTCTCGGCGGGGGAGCACACCTTCACCGTCGCCGACGTGCCCGGCCTGATTCCCGGGGCGTCGCGCGGCCGCGGCCTGGGCCTGGATTTTCTGCGGCACATCGAGCGGTGCGCCGTGCTGGTGCATGTCGTCGACTGCGCCACCGCGGAACCGGGCCGCGATCCGATCTCCGACATCGACGCGCTGGAAGCCGAACTCGCCGCGTACACGCCCACCCTGCAAGGGGATGCGACCCTGGGTGACCTCGCCGAGCGACCCCGGGCGGTGGTGCTCAACAAGATCGACGTGCCCGAGGCCCGCGAGCTCGCCGAGTTCGTCCTTGACGAGATAGCCGAGCGCGGGTGGCCGGTCTTCCTGGTGTCGACTGTCGCCCGAGAAGGGTTGCAGCCGTTAATCTTCGGGCTCTGGCGGATGGTGTCTGAGTACAACGCCGCGCGGCCGCAGAGCGTGCCGCGGCGACCGGTGATTCGTCCGGTGCCCGTCGACGACAGCGGCTTCAGCGTCGAGCCCGACGGGCAAGGCGGGTTCGTGGTAGCCGGTGCGCGCCCGGAGCGTTGGGTGCGCCAGACCAACTTCGACAACGACGAAGCGGTGGGTTATCTCGCCGACCGGCTGGCCCGGCTCGGGGTCGAAGACGAACTGCTGCGGCTCGGGGCTCAACCCGGCTGCGCGGTGACCATCGGTGACATGACATTCGACTGGGAACCGCAAACGCCCGCGGGACAACACGTCGCGATGTCCGGCCGGGGCACCGATGCGCGGCTGGAACGCAACGAGCGCATCGGGGCCGCCGAGCGCAAGGCCGCGCGGCACCGGCGTCGCGAAACCGGTGGCCCCTCGTGAGCGAACACCGTGAAGCCATCCGCACCGCCCGCAGCCTGGTGGTCAAGGTCGGCACCAACGCGTTGACCACGTCGTCGGGGATGTTCGACGCCGGTCGGCTGGCCGGGCTCGCCGATGCGATAGAGGCGCGAATGAAGGCGGGCACCGACGTCGTCATCGTGTCGTCGGGCGCCATCGCCGCCGGGATCGAGCCGCTCGGATTGTCCCGTCGTCCCAAGGATTTGGCGACCAAGCAGGCCGCGGCCAGCGTCGGGCAGGTGGCACTGGTCAACTCGTGGAGCGCGGCGTTCGCCCGGTACGGCCGCACGGTCGGCCAGGTGCTGCTGACCGCGCACGACATCTCCATGCGCGCCCAGCACACCAACGCCCAGCGCACCCTGGACCGGCTGCGCGCACTGCACGCCGTGGCGATCGTCAACGAGAACGACACGGTCGCCACCAACGAGATCCGCTTCGGCGACAACGATCGCCTTTCGGCGCTGGTCGCCCACCTGGTCGGCGCCGACGCCCTGGTGCTGCTCTCCGACATCGACGGGCTCTACGACTCCGACCCGCGAAGAACTAGGAGCTCGCTACCCCCCCGGTTTATACCCGAGGTGTCCGCCGCGGGGGATCTCGACGGTGTGGTCGCCGGGCCGGGCAGCGCCCAGGGCACCGGCGGGATGGCGTCGAAGGTGTCGTCGGCGCTGCTGGCCGCCGACGCCGGCGTGCCGGTGCTGCTGGCGGCGGCCGCCGACGCGGCGACCGCGCTCACCGACGCCGCATCGGGCACGGTGTTCGCCGCGCGGCCCGACCGGATGTCGGCCCGCCGGTTCTGGGTGCGTTACGCCGCCGAGTCGGCCGGCTCGCTGACCCTGGACGCGGGCGCGGTGCGCGCGGTGATGCACCAGCGCCGCTCGCTGCTGCCCGCGGGGATCACCGCGGTGTCGGGCCGGTTCTACGGCGGAGACGTCGTCGAACTGCGCGGACCGGACGCGACCATGGTGGCGCGAGGGGTGGTCGCCTACGACGCGGCCGAGCTTGCCACCATGATGGGCCGGTCGACCTCGGAGTTGCCCGGGGAGTTGCGCCGACCCGCCGTGCATGCTGACGACCTTGTCGTGGTGGGGCGTTAGCGCAGGGCTGCCGGCAGCAGTGCCCCCGTTAGTTCAGTGGATAGCAGCAACAGCATTTCGGAGCAGCCGCCGTCGACCTTGACGGTAGCCAGGTCGTCGCCCCGGGTGCGGCCGCGGTTGACGATGCCGATGGGGATGCCGTTGGCGGCGGCATGACGCACGAACCGGTAGCCGGAGAACACGGTCAGCGACGAGCCGGCGACCAGCAATGCATCGGCCTCGTCGACCAGTGAATATGCTTGAGCGACAACATCTTTGGGAACGCTTTCGCCGAAATAGACGATGTCCGGCTTGAGCATGCCCTCGCAGCGCGGACAGTTCCGATAGCGGAAGCACGCGGTATCGGCGACGAGGGCGTCGGCGTCGGGGGCCATCGCAAGCCCGCCGACGGCTTCGGTCCGCTCGATGAATCCCGGGTTGAGGGCCTCGAGCTGGTCGGCCAGCGCGGCACGGGTCATGGTGTGGCCGCAGCCAAGGCAGATCACCTGCGCGTACGTGCCGTGCAGGTTGACGACGTTGCGGCTGCCGGCCTTGGTATGCAGCAGGTCGACGTTCTGGGTGATGACGCCGGTCACCACGCCGGCGCGCTCGAGTGTGGCCAGCGCCCGGTGACCGGCATTGGGCAGGGTGTCGTCCATGTGCCGCCACCCCACGTGATTGCGCGCCCAGTACCGCTGCCGGAACGCCGGGTCCAGGGTGAACTGGCGGATGGTCATCGGATTGCTCGGCGGCGAATCAGGTCCGCGGTAGTCGGGGATGCCCGAGTCGGTGGAAATCCCCGCGCCGGTGAGCACCGCGACGCGCCGACCGGCCAGCAGCGCGACCAATTCCGGCGCTTCGGGGCAGCGGGCGATCACCTCTCCGAGGGTAATCGCCGCGCGTCCCGCGTCGAGCGTGCGTAGTTTGCACGACGACACGCCGACAAGGCCGGCATTCTGCGCACGCTCGCGCCGGAGTCAGCCGAGGCAGTCTGCCGCGGTCGTGAACTCGGCGGACATGTCCGCTCCGTCATCTGGAGCGCCGCGGCGCCCTGATCGGGGTCGATGTGCGCGACGGCGGCGCTGGCGATCACCACCGGGAAGTGGCGCACGTAGGCGTCGAGCGCGGTGTAGAGGATGCACTGCTCGGTGACCTGGCCGGTAATGACCAATCGCTTGGTTTCCAGACGGTTCAACAGATAAGCCAGCGCCGTCGAATAAAACGCACTGTGGCGAACTTTGGTCAACACCCGGCTACCCTCCGGCGGCACGATCGGCTTCACCAGATCGGGCCGGGCGCCATCGAGCGCGGAGCGGACCAGGTCGGAGAACTCGGCGCTGAAATCGCCGTAGTTGTCGTTCGCGTGCACCAGATCGACCTCGTCGGATTCGCGTGCGCGCCCGATGAGGTCGGCGAGGGGGTCGATGATCGTGCCGACATTGGGTATCAGTTCTTCAGCGTCGGGATGCTGATAGCTGTTCATCATGTCGACCACCAGGACAGCAGTGCCGCTCATTGTCCCGGGGATACCCGGCGCCCACCAGTTGACACCCGGCAGGCGACAATGAAGGGGCCATGGACTTCTACAACGCTTACAGCCAGGGGTTTGTCCGCGTCGCCGCGTGCACGCACCACACCACGATCGGCGACCCCGCGGCCAACGCCGAGTCGGTACTGCGGATCGCGCGCGAGTGCCACGACGACGGCGTCGCCGTGGCCCTCTTCCCGGAGCTGACACTGTCCGGGTACTCCATCGAAGACATCCTGTTGCAAGACCTGTTGCTCGACGACGTCAAGGACGCGGTCGAGAGCATCGTCGCGTCCTCGATCGACCTGTTGCCGGTTCTGGTCGTCGGCGCGCCGCTGCGCTATCGGCACCGCATCTACAACACGGCGGTGGTCATCCACCGCGGCACCGTGCTCGGCGTCGCGCCCAAGTCCTACCTGCCCACCTACCGGGAGTTCTACGAGCGCCGCCAGATCGCCCCGGGAGACGACGAACGCGGCACCATCCGCATCTGCGACACCGACGTCCCGTTCGGCCCCGACCTGCTGTTCGCCGCGTCCGACCTGCCCGGCCTGGTGCTGCACGTCGAAATCTGCGAAGACATGTTCGTGCCGATTCCGCCCAGCGCCGAAGCGGCGTTGGCGGGCGCGACGGTGTTGGCCAACCTGTCCGGCAGCCCGATCACGATCGGCCGTGCCGAGGATCGTCGCCTGCTGGCCCGCTCGGCGTCGGCGCGATGCCTGGCGGCCTACGTCTACGCCGCCGCGGGGGAGGGCGAGTCAACGACCGACCTGGCCTGGGATGGTCAAACGATGATCTTCGAAAACGGCGCGATGCTCGCCCAGTCCGAGCGCTTTCCCAAGGGGGAGCGACGCAGCGTCGCCGACGTTGACACCGACCTGCTGCGCTCGGAACGGCTGCGCATGGGAACCTTCGACGACAACCGGCGCCACCACCGGACACCGGAGTCCTTCCGGCGCATCGAGTTCCGGCTCGACCCGCCGACCGGCGACATCGGACTGCGCCGCGAGGTTGAGCGCTTTCCTTTCGTCCCGGCGAATCCCGAACGCCTGGAACAGGATTGCTACGAGGCTTACAACATCCAGGTCGTCGGGCTAGAGCAGCGACTGCGTGCGCTGAACTATCCGAAGGTCGTCATCGGGATCTCCGGCGGACTGGACTCGACGCACGCGCTGATTGTCGCCGCACGCGCGATGGACCGCGAGGACCGGCCGCGCAGCGACATCCTCGCGTTCACGCTGCCCGGCTTCGCGACGGGGGATCGCACCAAGCGCAACGCCGTCGAGCTGTGCCGAGCCCTCGGTGTCACCTTCTCCGAGATCGACATCACCGAGACCGCGAAGCTGATGCTCAAGGAGATCGACCACCCGTTCGCGCGCGGCGAGAAGGTCTACGACGTCACCTTCGAGAACGTCCAGGCCGGCCTGCGCACCGACTATCTGTTCCGGCTCGCCAACCAGCGCGGCGGCATCGTGCTGGGTACCGGCGACCTGTCCGAGCTGGGCCTGGGCTGGTCGACCTACGGTGTCGGCGACCAGATGTCGCACTACAACGTCAACGCCGGCGTGCCCAAGACGCTGGTTCAGCACCTCATCCGCTGGGTCATCTCGTCGGATCAGTTCGAGTCGGAGGTCAGCGAGGTGTTGCAGTCGGTGCTCGACACCGAGATCACCCCGGAACTGGTTCCCAGCGGTGAGGAGGAGGAGCTGCAGAGCAGCGAGGCAAAGGTCGGACCGTTTGCGCTGCAGGACTTTTCGCTGTTCCATGTGCTGCGCTACGGGTTCCGGCCGTCGAAGATCGCGTTCCTGGCCTGGCATGCCTGGAGCGACGCGGAACAGGGCAGGTGGCCGCCGGGTTATCCCAAGGACAAGCGGCCGTCTTACTCGCTGAAGGAAATTCGGCACTGGCTGAGCGTTTTCGTGCAGCGGTTCTACTCATTCAGCCAGTTCAAACGTTCGGCGCTGCCGAACGGCCCCAAGGTGTCGCACGGCGGTGCGCTGTCGCCGCGCGGGGATTGGCGGGCCCCGTCGGACATGTCGGCGCGCATCTGGCTCGACGAGATCGAACGCGAGATACCCGAGGGCTAGCAGGAACTTCGGTCCCGTGATCGATGGCCGGGGCGGGCGCGATAGGCGGTCGGAGCGCGGCAGATGCACCGCGAGCGGTACGTAGTCCGCACCCACCAGCTCCCTGACCCGCGATACGTCCTGTGAGCGAAGGCCGGCGAGAATCGGCCGCGCGTTCGTAGCCGCCGGTCAGCACACCGCGCCGAGCCTAGCCAATCAGTCCGAAATACACTCCCGCAGCGCCCTTTCGATCGCCTGGGCGTCCGGTGCGCAGTCACCGGCGCCGCGGACCAGCGTTGCCAGCGCACCCGCGGCGCAGGCACGCCGCAACGCACGCAGCCGCTCACCTTTCGCAGCCGGATTCGCGCCCGGGCCCTGCGGCCAGTTCGCCGCCAGCACTCCGGCAAACACGTCACCGGCGCCCGTCGTGTCCACCGCGTCAACCGCCGGTGCGGGTACCGTGAACTCGCCGTCGGCGCCCACGTAGCGGGCGCCGCGCGCGCCGAGGGTGACCACCAAGTGGGTTGGCCGCCAGCGCCATTCGCCCGCTTCGGCTTCATTCGCGATCACCACGTCGGTGTGGGCCGCCAGCCCGGCCAGGGCTTCTTCGTTCTGGCCGGCCGGTGAGGCATTGACGATGACGACAGCTCCGGCCGAACGGGCCTCGCGCGCCGCCGCCACGGCCGTCGGCACCGGGATCTCCAACTGGGTCAGCAGCACGTCGCAGTCGGCAACGACCGCGCGCACCGCCGGGGCGGCCGGCGATAGCCGCCCGTTGGCGCCCGGCGACACCACGATGGTGTTCTCGGCATTGGCGTCGACCACGATGATCGCCGTGCCGCTCGGCCCGCGCAGCCCGACGGTACCGTCCAGCCCGACGCCGTTGGCCAGCAGGTGCGCCCGCAACTGCTCGGCGGCGGCGTCGTCACCGACCGCGCCCGCGAACTGCACTCGTGCGCCGGCGCGCGCCGCGGCCACCGCCTGATTACCGCCCTTGCCGCCGGGCGCGTAGCTCAACGACGACGCCAGCACCGTCTCGCCCGGCCGTGGAATGGCATCGACACCGAAGGTCAAATCCATATTCACGCTGCCGACCACGCAGACCCGAGTCATTGCGCCAAATTTAGTCGACTCAGCCTGGAAGATGCCCCGGAAGGTGCGAGGAATCCGGATGCCACTTTATGCTCCGGCCTTTGCGGCAATCGCCAATTTCTTGAGGTGGGCGCGATAGTGTGCTGCGTTAAGGATGCTGAATCCCGTCAGAAGAAAGGCGGAAAGGCGATTGACAGCGACCGAGCAAAAAAACGCCGAACCGGCCGCTAAGATCACCCCGGGAACCGCAGCCGAAACCACCCCGGCATCCGGCCCTGCCCACAAGGCGCCGAAGCGGACGCGCCGCCCTTTGATATGGACCCGTTTCCGGTTCGGGATCCAGTCCAAGATCCTGCTGACAATGCTGCTGTCCAGCATCCTGGGCGTGGCGGTGATCGGCATGATCGGGGCCATCTCCGGCCGCAGCGCCCTGCGGGAGGTCGAGTCCGAGCGGTTGATCGAATTGCGCGAGGGCCAGAAGCGGTCGGTGGAGGCGCTGTTTCGGGAAGTGACGAATTCGCTGATCGTCTACAGCGGCGGATTCAGCATCAACCAGGCGGCGACGGCGCTCACCGAGGGCTTCGCTCAATTGGGCAACGCGACGATCAGCCCCGCCCAAGAGCAGGCGCTCGTCACCTACTACCAGAACGACATGATCGCACCGATCAAACGGGCGACCGGTGACTCCATCGACCTCAACGCGGTGTTCCCGACTTCCAACGCCCAGAAGTACGTTCAGGCGTACTACGCCGCGCCACCCAGGCCGAATCCCAACTCGCTGCCCGTCGTGGACGCCGGCGACGACAGTGCTTGGTCGGCGGCGAACGCCCGCTTCGACTTTTACATACGCGGCATCGTCACCCGATTCGATTACCAGGACGCGCTTCTGCTGGACATGCAAGGCAATGTGGTCTATAGCGTCATGAAAGGTGCCGACCTCGGGACCAACATTCTCACCGGCCCGTATCGGGAAACAAAGCTGCGCGAGGCCTACCAGAAAGCGTTGGCCTCCAACGACGTTGACTTCGTCTGGATCACCGATTTCCAGCCGTATCAGCCGGAACGCGACCTTCCCACGGCGTGGGTGGTGTCACCGGTCGGCATCAACGGCAAGATCGCGGGCGTGATGGCCCTGCCGGTGCCGATCGCCAAGATCAACAAGATCATGACCGCCAACGGACACTGGGAAGAAGCTGGCATGGGCGCCGCGACCGAGACGTATCTGGCGGGCCCCGACAACTTGATGCGTTCCGATTCGCGAGAATTTCTCCAAGACCCGAAGCAATACCGGCGCGACGCCATCGACGCCGGTACCCCGCCGGACGTCGTGGACCGGGCGATCCGTTTGGGTACCACGGTGCTGGTGCAGCCGGTTCCGACGGCGGGACTGCGCGCCGCCCAACGCGGCGAGACCGGAGTTATTACCGCCACCGATTACATGGGAAATAGGGAGTTGGAAGCCTACGCCCCGATCACCATTGCGAACTCCGATCTGCACTGGTCGGTTTTGGCGACGCGGGACAACTCCGATGCTTTCGCGCGGCTGGGCAGGTTCAGCAAGGGGCTCGTGATTGCGGTCACGGCAATGGTTTTTGTCATCTGCGTGGTTTCGATGATCATCGCCCAAACCGCGGTGCGACCCGTCCGGCGCCTCGAAGAGGGCACCCGGAAGATCGGCTCCGGCGACTACGACGTCAACATTCCGGTCACGGCGCGCGACGAAATCGGGGACCTCACCGCGGCTTTCAACGAGATGGGCCGTAACCTGGCGATCAAGGAAGAGCTGCTCAACGAGCAGCGCCGCGAAAACGACCGCCTGTTGCTTTCGCTGATGCCCGAGTCGGTGGTGAAACGCTATCGCGAGGGTGAGGAGAATATCGCCCAGAAACATCAAGACGTCGCCATCATCTATGCCGACATCTTTGGCCTCGACGAGATGTCCAACGAGCTGCCGGAGCACGAACTGGTCGGAACCATCGATGAACTGTTCCGGCAGTTCGATTCTGCAGCGGAATCCCTTGGTGTCGAACGGATTCGCACTTTCCACAACGGCTATCTCGCCAGCTGCGGCGTCGTCACCCCGCGGCTGGACAGCATTCACCGCAGCGTCGACTTCGCCCTCGAAATCGGCCGCATCATCGATCGATTCAACGGCGAAACCGGCCACCAGCTTGGCCTTCGGGTCGGCGTCAACACCGGCGACGTCGTGAGCGGGCTGGTCGGCCGCTCCAGCCTCGTCTACGACATGTGGGGCGGCGCGGTCAGTCTGGCCTACCAAATGCACAGCGGCTCACCGCAGCCCGGCATCTACGTCAGCTCGCGCGTATACGAAGCGTTGCGGGATGTCCGGCAATTCGCTCCCGCCGGCACGACTTCTGTCGGCGGCACCGATCAGCCGATCTACCGGTTGATGGAGCGGTAATGAGCAGCTGGGATGACCCGTGGTTCTACTGGGCGATTGGCATCGCGGTTGGATTACCGGTCGCGCTGATCCTTCTCACCGAGCTGCAAGACCTACTCGTTCGCAAGAACAGCCGACTGGCCAGGCAGGTGAGCCTGCTGCGCAACTACCTGCTGCCGCTCGGTGCGTTGCTGTTGTTGCTCGTCCAGGCGTCGCAGATTCCGGCCCGAGATGTTCCGGTGCGAATCCTCACCACGGTGTTCGGCGTGCTGGTGCTGGTCCTGTTGCTGTCAGGGCTCAATGCAACCGTGTTCCAGGGCGCGCCCGAAACCAGCTGGCGCAAAAGGCTACCCACCATCTTCCTCGACGTCGCGCGCTTCGGCCTGATCGGGGTCGGCCTGGCAGTGATGCTGTCGTACATCTGGGGCGTCCGGATCGTCGGGCTCTTCACCGCATTGGGCGTCACCTCGGTCGTCATCGGGCTGATGCTGCAGAACTCGGTCGGCCAGATCGTGTCGGGCCTGTTCATGCTCTTCGAGCAGCCGTTCCGGATCGGTGAGTGGCTGGACACGGGCACGGCGCAGGGACGCGTTGTCGAGGTGAACTGGCGGGCGGTGCACATCGACACCGGCAGCGGAATGCGGATCACGCCGAACTCGGTGCTAGCCACCACGGCGTTCACTAATCTCAGTCGCCCGCCCGGCGCACACAAAGTAGCGATCACGACGGCCTTTTCCAGCGCGGACCCGCCCGACCGGGTCTGCGCGATGCTGACGCGTGTTGCCCGCGCACTGCCGCAACTCAAGTTGGGCAGCGTTCCGAAGTCGGTACCCCTGGGTGCCGCCGAGTACCGCACGACCATCGGGCTGACCTCACCAGAAGATGCGGACGCCGCGAAGGCGACATTCCTGCGCTGGGTCTGGTACGCCGCACGACGGGAAAACCTCCACCTCGACGAAGCCGACGATGACTTCTCGACGCCCGACCGGATGGAGCACGCGCTGCGTACCGTTGTGGCCCCGACACTGAAGCTGGGTGCTGAGGACCAGCGGTCGCTGCAATCATTCGCACGACTCGTCCGATACGGCGCCGACGAAATCGTCGAGCACGCCGGTGAAGTGCCCGAATCCATGACGTTCTTGGTCGCCGGGCGCGTGCAGATGACCACGACGGCCGACGACGGTTCGGTCGTGCCGGTCAGCACGCTGGTCGAGGGCTCGTTCCTCGGCCTGACCGCGCTGACCCGGCAACCGAATCTGTCCAGCGCATACGCGCTGGAAGAGGTGACCGCGTTGGAGATCGATCGCGATCACCTCGAGCATCTGGTGATGGATGAACCGTTGCTGTTGCAAAGCTTTGGCCACATTCTCGAAGAACGTCGAAGCAAGGTCCGGCAGCTTCGGCACGGTGAGCGGGTCGGGTAGGGCCGAGACCCCGGCGACACCCGGAACGGGTCGCCTCACCCGGTTATTTGACGACCGTTACCCTGGTCAAATGAGTCTGCAAGCACCATCGCTTCCTGACTTGCGCCGCGAGGTCCACGACGCCGCACGCCGCGCCCGTGTCGCCTCCCGCGCCCTTGCGTTGTTGCCGACGGTCGTCAAGGACCAGGCGCTGCGATCCGCCGCCGACGCGATATGCGGCAACGCCCAGTTGATCTTGGCGGCAAACGCCGAAGATCTCGATGCCGCCCGCGCCGCCGGCACGCCGGCCGCGATGCTGGACCGGTTGGCGCTTGACCTCAAGCGCGTCGAGGGCATCGCCGCCGGCCTGCGCCAGGTCGCCGGGCTGCCCGACCCGGTCGGGGAGGTGCTGCGCGGCTACACCCTGCCCAACGGGCTGCACCTGCGTCAGCAGCGCGTCCCGCTCGGCGTCATCGGCATGATCTACGAGGGCCGGCCCAACGTCACCGTCGACGCCTTCGGGTTGGCGCTCAAATCCGGCAACGTCGTGCTGTTGCGCGGCAGTTCGTCGGCGGAGCGGTCGAATCGGGCGCTTGTCCAGGTGTTGCGCGCGTCGCTGGTCAGTGAGGACCTGCCGGCCGACTCGGTGCAACTGCTCTCGGCCGCCGATCGGTCCACCGTGACGCACCTGATCCAGGCCCGCGGCCTGGTCGACGTGGTGATCCCGCGCGGGGGGGCCAGTCTGATCGACGCGGTGGTCCGTGACGCGCGGGTGCCCACCATCGAGACTGGCGTCGGCAACTGCCACGTGTACGTGCACGAGGGCGCCGACCTCGATGTCGCGGAACGAATCCTGCTGAACTCCAAGACGCGCCGGCCCAGCGTCTGCAACGCCGCCGAGACGCTGCTGGTCGATGCCGCGATCGCCGGACAGGCGTTGCCGCGGCTGGTGGCGGCCCTGCGGGACGCCGGCGTGACGGTGCATCTCTGCTCTGATCGGGAAGCCGGCGAGGACGACCTGCGCCGCGAATACCTGTCGATGGACATCGCGGTGGCGGTGGTCGACGGTGTCGACGCGGCGATCGCCCACATCAACGAGTACGGCACCGGACACACCGAGGCCATCGTGACCAGCAATATGGCCGCGGCGCAACGCTTTACCGACGGCGTCGACGCCGCCGCGGTGATGGTGAACGCGTCGACGGCGTTCACCGACGGCGAGCAGTTCGGTTTCGGCGCCGAGATCGGCATCTCCACCCAGAAGCTGCACGCCCGCGGTCCGATGGGACTGCCGGAGTTGACCTCGACCAAATGGATCGCGTGGGGGGACGGGCAGATCCGCCCGGCCTGACACCGAATGCTTTAGGAGAACCAGATAGTGAGCGTGCCCGCCCGGCCCAAGCCGCTGTTCGCCGACATCGACGACGTCTCGCGGCGGCTCGCCGAGACCGGCTACCTGCCCGACACCGCCACCGCGACAGCGGTCTTCCTGGCCGACCGGCTGGGCAAGCCGCTGCTGGTAGAGGGCCCCGCCGGTGTCGGCAAGACCGAACTCGCCCGCGCCGTCGCGCAGGCCACCGATTCGGGACTGGTCCGTCTGCAGTGCTACGAGGGGGTCGATGAGGCTCGCGCGCTCTACGAGTGGAACCACGCCAAGCAGATCCTGCGCATCCAAGCGGGCTCCGGGGACTGGGATCAGACCAAGGACGATGTGTTCAGCGAGGAGTTCTTGCTGCAGCGTCCGCTGCTGACCGCGATTCGGCGCACCGAGCCGACGGTGCTGCTGATCGACGAGACGGACAAGGCCGACATCGAGATCGAGGGCCTGCTGCTGGAGGTGCTGTCCGACTTCGCGGTGACCGTCCCCGAACTGGGCACGCTGACCGCCGAGCGGCCACCGTTCGTCGTGCTGACGTCCAATGCCACCCGCGAGCTTTCCGAGGCGCTCAAGCGTCGCTGCCTGTTCCTGCACATCGACTTTCCCAGCCCGGACCTGGAACGCCGCATCCTGCTATCCCGCGTCCCCGAGCTGCCCGAGCACCTCGCCGAGGAGTTGGTGCGCATCATCGGCGTGCTGCGCGGCATGCAGCTCAAGAAGGTGCCGTCCATCGCCGAGACCATCGACTGGGGCCGCACACTGCTCGCGCTGGGCATGGACACCATTGACGACGCCGTCGTCGCCGCCACGCTCGGCGTGGTCCTCAAACACCAATCCGATCAGCAGCGCGCCATCGGCGAGCTGCGGCTGAACTAGGAAATCCATGGCCGCCCGCCGCATCCGACCCACCCGGCCACTGGCCCCGCACGGGCTGCCGGGCCACCTGGTGGGCTTCGTCGAGGCGCTGCGGGCGCAAGGGATTTCGGTGGGACCATCGGAGACGGTGGACGCCGGCCGGGTGATGGCCACCCTGGGCCTGGGCGATCGGGAGGTGCTGCGCGAGGGAATCGCCTGCGCCGTGCTGCGCCGCGCCGATCACCGCGACACCTACGACGCCATGTTCGACCTGTGGTTCCCGGCGGCGCTGGGCGCCCGCGCGGTGGTGTTGGACGAATCCGGCGACGCTGCGCACGACAACTCCCTGCCGCCCGACGACGTCGAGGCGATGCGCCAGATGCTGCTGGACCTGCTCACCGAAAACCCCGACCTCGCCGACATGGACGAGCGCCTGGTCGCAATGATCGCGCGGATCGTCGAGGCCTACGGCAAATACAACTCCAGCCGCGGCCCGTCGTTCTCCTCGTACCAGGCGCTCAAGGCGATGGCGCTGGACGAGTTGGAGGGCAAGCTGCTGGCCGGGCTGCTCGCGCCGTACGGCGACGAACCCACACCCACGCAGGAGCAGATCGCCAAAGCGCTTGCCGCGCAGCGGATTACACAGTTACGAAAGCTGGTCGACGCCGAGACCAAGCGGCGCACCGCCGAGCAGCTCGGCCGCGAGCACGTCCAGATGTACGGCATCCCGCAGCTTTCCGAGAATGTCGAGTTCCTGCGCGCCTCCGGTGAACAGCTGCGCGACATGCGCCGGGTGGTGGCGCCGCTGGCCCGCACCCTGGCGACCCGGTTGGCGGCCCGCCGGCGGCGCACCCGGGCCGGGTCGATCGACCTGCGCAAGACGCTGCGCAAGTCGATGTCCACCGGCGGCGTGCCGATCGACGTGGTGCTGGCGAAACCCCGCCCGGCGCGTCCGGAGCTGGTGGTGCTGTGCGACGTGTCGGGTTCGGTCGCCGGGTTCAGCCACTTCACCTTGCTGTTGGTGCACGCCTTGCGCCAACAGTTTTCCCGCGTTCGCGTGTTCGCCTTCATCGACACCACCGACGAGGTGACCCACATGTTCGGGCCCGACGCCGACCTGGCCGTGGCGATCCAGCGGATCACCCGGGAGGCCGGGGTGTACAGCCGCGACGGCCATTCCGACTACGGCAACGCGTTCGCGTCGTTCGTGCAGAACTTCCCGAATGTGCTGTCGCCGCGTAGTTCGCTGCTGGTGCTCGGGGACGGCCGCACCAACTACCGCAACCCGGAGACCGAGCTGTTGTCCCACATGGTGACCGCCAGCCGGCACGCGCACTGGCTGAATCCGGAGCCCAAGCATCTGTGGGGCAGCGGCGACTCGGTGGTGCCGCGCTACCAAGAGGTGATCACGATGCACGAATGTCGGTCCGCCAAGCAGTTGGCGGCGGTGATCGACCAGCTGCTGCCGGTGTGACGCCGTCTTCGTGCCGGCAACCCCCTAGCTGGGAAATCGGCCCTGATCGCCGGCTCAAGTAAGCTGGCGAATCGTGCAAAAGCGGCTGCGCAGGCTGGGCGTCATGGGTGGGACATTCGATCCCATCCATTACGGGCACCTGGTCGCCGGCAGTGAGGTCGCCGACCGGTTCGACCTAGACCAAGTCGTGTTCGTGCCCAGCGGTCAGCCGTGGCAGAAGTCCCGGCGAGTCTCGGCCGCCGAGGACCGGTACCTGATGACGGTGATCGCCACCGCGTCCAACCCGCGGTTCTCGGTGAGCCGGGTCGACATCGACCGCGCCGGCCCCACCTACACCCGCGACACGCTGCGGGACCTGCACGCCCGCAACCCCGATTCGCAGCTGTACTTCATCACCGGTGCCGACGCGCTAACCTCCATCCTGTCGTGGCAAGGCTGGGAAGGGCTGTTCGAGTTGGCGCGCTTCGTCGGCGTCAGCCGTCCCGGATACGAGCTGCGGCGCGAACACATCACCGGCGTGCTGGGCGAGCTTCCGGATGACGTGTTGACACTGGTCGAGATTCCCGCTCTGGCGATCTCGTCGACCGACTGCCGTCGACGCGCCGAGGAGGGCCGGCCGCTGTGGTACCTGATGCCCGACGGCGTCGTGCAGTACGTCTCCAAGCGTGGGCTGTACCGCGCCGATCACGAGGGAACCGAGCGCCCGGCCGCAAATTCCAGAAAGTCGAGCCTGACCGGCGGGGACAACACGTGACCGCCACGCAGGAAGCGATCGACATGGCCACCGTGGCGGCCAAGGCGGCCGCCGCCAAGCTGGCCGACGACGTCGTCGTCATCGACGTCTCGGGCCAGTTGGTCATCACGGACTGCTTCGTCATCGCCTCGGCGTCCAACGAGCGGCAGGTCAACGCCATCGTCGACGAGGTCGAGGAGAAGATGCGCAAGGCAGGCTACCGGCCGGCGCGCCGCGAAGGCGCCCGGGAGGGCCGCTGGACGCTGCTGGATTATCGCGACATCGTGGTGCACATCCAGCATCAGGACGACCGCAACTTCTACGCCCTGGACCGGCTGTGGGGCGATTGCCCGGTGGTGCCGGTGGACCTGGACGGGAACCGCGAGGAACGCGACGACGCGGCGAGCTCGCAATGAGGGTCCGCCGGCTGGTGATGATGCGGCACGGACAGACCGATTTCAACCTCGGCAGCCGGATGCAGGGCCAGCTGGACACGGAGCTCAGTGAACTCGGCCGCGCGCAGGCGGTCGCCGCCGCCGAGGTGCTGGGCAAGCTGCAGCCGCTGCTCATCGTCTCCTCGGACCTGCGGCGCGCCCACGACACGGCGATCGAGCTGGGGGAGCGGACCGGGCTGAGGGTGTGGGTGGACGACCGGTTGCGCGAGACGCATCTCGGCGACTGGCAGGGCATGACCCACACTCAGATCGACAGCGAGGCGCCCGGCGCCCGGTTGGCCTGGCGCGAGGACGCGACATGGGCACCGCATGGCGGAGAAAGCAGGGTCGATGTGGCCGCCCGCAGTATGCCGCTGATTGCCGAGCTGGTATCGGGTGATCCGGGATGGGGTGACCCGAACCACCCCGATCGACCGGTGGTGCTGGTGGCCCACGGCGGCCTGATCGCCGCGTTGTCGGCCGCGCTGCTCAAGCTCCCGATAGCCAACTGGCCGGCCTTGGGCGGCATGGGCAATGCCAGCTGGGTGCAACTTTCCGGACACTCGGATGACGACGGGGACGATCACGGCGCCGGCCTGGACAGCATCCGGTGGCGCCTCGATGTCTGGAACGCTTCGGCCCAGGTCGCAAACGATGTCCTCTGAAATGCGGCCCGCGCTGCTGGTTTTCGCCGACTCGCTGGCCTATTACGGGCCCACCGGGGGGCTGCCCGCCGACGACCCCCGAATATGGCCCAATCTCGTTGCCTCGCAACTGGGTTGGGACTTGGAATTGATCGGCCGCATCGGCTGGACCTGCCGCGACATCTGGTGGGCGGCAACCCAGGACCCGCGGGCCTGGGCGGCGCTGCCCCGGGCGGGCGCGGTGATCTTCGCGACCAGCGGGATGGATTCGCTGCCGTCGGTGCTGCCGACCGCGCTGCGCGAGCTGATCCGCTACGTACGGCCGCCGTTGCTGCGGCGGTGGGCCCGCGACGGCTACGGCTGGCTGCAACCGCGGCTCTCGCCGGTGGCCCGATCCGCGCTGCCGCCCCACCTGAGCGCCGAATACCTCGAACAGACCCGCAGCGCAATCGATTTCAACCGCCCCGGCATCCCGATCGTGGCCTCGCTGCCATCGGTGCACATCGCCGAGACGTACGGTAAGGCGCATCACGGCCGAGCCGGTACGGTCGCGGCGATCACCGAATGGGGCCAGCAGCATGACGTTCCGCTGGTGGATCTCAAAGCCGCGGTGGCCGAACAGCTCCTGAGCGGACGCGGCAACCCCGACGGCATTCACTGGAACTTCGAAGCCCACCAAGCCGTGGCGGAGCTGATGCTCAAGGCGCTGGCCGAAGCAGGGGTGCCGAACGAGAAACCCCGCGGCTGATCATGTCCGTGGTGGTGGTGACCGACGCATCGGCGCGCTTGCCGGCCGACCTGCGCGACGAGTGGGGGATACGGGTAGTCCCGCTGCACATCCTGCTCGACGGTACTGACCTGCGCGACGGCGTGGACGAGATTCCCGAGGACATCCACAAGCGCCACGCCACCACCGCGGCGGCCACCCCGGCCGAACTGGCCGACGCCTACCAGCAGGCACTGGCCGACAGCGGCGGCGACGGCGTGGTGGCAGTGCACATTTCCTCGGCGCTGTCGGGAACCTACGGCGCCGCCGAACGGACCGCGGCGGATCTCGACCCGAAGGTGCGCGTCATCGACTCGAAGTCGGCCGCGATGGGCACCGGATTCGTCGCACTGGCCGCCGCGCGGGCCGCGGCCGCGGGTGCGGACCTGGACTCCGTCGCGGACGCGGCCCGGTCCGCGGTATCCCGCAGCCACGCGTTCATGGTGGTGCACCGGTTGGAGAACCTGCGCCGCAGCGGACGGATCGGCGGGGCCAAGGCGTGGCTCGGCACGGCGCTCGCGCTGAAGCCGCTGCTGCGCATCGACGACGGCAAACTCGTACTGGCGCAACGGGTTCGCACCGTCACCCATGCGACTGAGGCGATGATCGACCGGGTGTGCGAGGTGGTGGGCGAAGGCTCGGCCGCCCTCGCAGTGCACCACGTCGCCAATCCGGACGGCGCGAAGGAGGTGGCCGGGGCGCTGGCGCACCGGCTACCGGCGTGCGAGCCCGCGATCATCACGGACTTGGGGCCGGTGCTCGCGCTGCACGTCGGCGCCGGGGCCGTCGCGGTATGTCTCGAATTAGGCGAGACGTGAAGCAGTGAGTGCCGCGGTCGTAGCAGCGCGAGCGTGGGCCCTGCGGACGAGTTCAGGGCAGCTCCCGTACACACGGCCCACACTCGGCACCCTGGTGAGGGGGATGCCCGATACTGACGCGTGATGGATATAACGCCCTCGTCTGGATTGTGGAGCAGAACAGCCGGACGCGGCATATTGCGTTGCTTACGCCGTGGGGCTGACGATCTTTAGGGCGTTGTCACCGCGCGGGTGGACGACTTGCGGCCACCAGAACCAGCGCCCCAGCAAGGTGGCGATCGACGGCATCAGCAACGTCCGCACGATCAGGGTGTCCAGCAGCAGACCGATGCAGACGGTCGACCCGAACTGGCCGAGCACCCGCAGGTCGCTGCCGAGCATGGACGCCATCGTGAACGCGAACACCAGACCCGCGGCCGTCACCACCCCACCGGTGCCCGCCATGGATCGGATGATCCCCGTCTTCAGGCCGGCGTGGATCTCCTCTTTGAACCGGGACACCAGCAGCAGGTTGTAGTCGGATCCCACGGCCAACAGGATGATCACGGAGAGCGCCATGACGATCCAGTGGACCTTGATGCCGAACAGGTCCTGCCAGATGAGCACGGACAGCCCGAAGGACGCGGCGATGGAGCTGGCCGCCGTGCCGACGATCACCAGGGCTGCGACCACGCTGCGGGTCAGCAGCAGCATGATCATGAAGATCAGCGTGAGGGCCGATATCACCGCGATCATCAGGTCGTACTTCTCGCCGTCGGCCATGTCTTTGAAGGTGGCGGCGGTGCCGCCGAGATAGACCTTGGCGTTCGAGAGGGAGGACTGCTTCAGTCCCTCTTGCGCGGCGGTGCGCTCGGAATCAACCCGCGAGATGCCCTCGGGGGTCATCGGGTCGCCCTGGTGGGTGATGAAGAAGCGCGCCGACTTCCCGTCGGGCGACAAGAACATGCGCAGACCCGTCTGGAAGTCGGGGTTGTCGAACGCTTCCGGCGGCAGGTAGAAGAAGTCGTCGTTCTTCGACGCATCGAAACTCTGCCCCATGACGACCGCGGTGTCGCTCATGGCCTCCATCTGGTCGATCATCGCCTTGAACGTTTGGTACAGCGTCAGCGTGATGCCCCTGGTGGTCTTCAGCGTCGCGATCAGCGTGGGAAACAACGTCATCAACACGTGCGTGGCCTCGGCCGTGTGCTGGATGTCGCCGGTGAGGATGTGAAACTGCTCGGCCAGTTGGTCGAAACCGTCCAGCGAATCGAACAAGGACCGCAACCCGATGCACAGGGGAATGTCGTAGCAGTGCCTCTCCCAGTAGAAGTAGCTGCGTACCGGCCGGAAGGTGTCGTCGAAATCCGCGATGTGGTTGCGCAGGTTATCGGTGATTTCCGAGGTATCCGCCGTGGTTCGTGCGCTGTCGTCGGCGGCCTTCGAAAGATCTTTCGTCACCTCATACTGGCGCTGCGTGGTATCGATCTGGACCTGTAGGTCGTCGGCCATCTTGAGGATGTCGGCGATGCGCTCCTTGAGGAAGCCCATGTTCTGCATGGTCGTCTGGCTCTGCATGCTGTTCTGGAACGGGATCGAGCTGTGCTGGATCGGAATGCCGAGCGGCCTGGTGATGTCCTGAACCATGGCGATGCCAATCGTGCGCATGACGTTCTTGGCGACCCGGTCCAGCACCAGCATGTCGGCCGGATTTCGCATGTCGTGGTCGGCCTCGACCATCAACATGTCGGGGTTCATCCGCGCCTGAGAGAAATGCCGGTCGGCGGCCGCATATCCCAGATTCGCGGGAGCGCTGGTAGGTAGGTAATACCGGTCGTTGTAGCTCGTCACATAGCTCGGCAAGGCGACCATGCCTACGAGAACGACGGCGGCGCTGACGGCCAGAACTGGTGCCGGCCAACGCACCACGGCGGTGCCCACTCGCCGCCAAAGCCGACCTCTGCTGGCTGCCCGTTTGGACTCGAAGAGATGGAAGCGACTGCCGACGAAAACCACCGCTGGACCAAGCGTGACCCCGGCCAGCACCACGACCAGCATCCCGATGGCGACGGGCGGGCCCATGGTGTGGAACCAGGGCAGTCGTGCAAAGCTCAGGCAGTAGGTCGCCCCCGCGATTGTCAGTCCCGACCCCAGAACAACCGGGGTCACACCGCGGAATGTGGTGTAGTAGGCGGTTTCTCGATCCTCACCTGCCCGGAGCGCCTCCTGATAGCGGCCGACGAGGAAGATGCCGTAATCGGTTCCCGCCGCGATCGCCAGCATGGTGAGGATATTGGCCGCAAACGTCGTGAGCCCGAATGCATCGTGATACGCGAGAACCGCAACGACTCCCCGCGAACATGCCAGCGCGACAAAGGTCATGAACAGCTGGACCAGCACCGTCACGATCGAGCGGTAGACCAAAAACAACATGATGGCGATGGCGGCCAGGGTGAACAGCGTGATCTTGGCCAGGCTGGCGTTGCCGATGACGTGCATGTCGTCACTGAGCGCCGCGGGACCGGTGACGTAGGCCTTCACCCCGGGCGGTGGCTGGCTTCGGCCGATTACCTTGCGGACGGCTTCCACGGAATCGTTCGCCTGTGTCGTCCCCTGGTTGCCGGCCAGGTTCAACATGACGTAGGCGCCCTTGGCGTCGGCGCTCTGCGCTCCGGCCGCGGTCAGCCGGTCTCCCCAGAAGTCCTGGATGTGCTGGATGTGCTTGGGATCCTGGCGCAGTTGTCGGATCACATCGTCGTAGTAGCGGTGTGCGTCGTCGCCCAGGGGCTGCTGGCCCTCCAGCACGATCATGACGGTGCTGTTCGAATCGAATTCGTGAAAGTTGTGCCCCAGCAGCATCATCGCCTTCATCGACGGCGCGTCCAGGGGGGCCATCGGGGCCGAATGCGCTTCGCCGACGACTTCCAGCTTGGGAACGATGACGTTGACGAGGACCGTCACGAACACCCAGGCCAGAATGATCGGCACCGCGAAGACGCGGATTGCGTGGGGGATGACGGGCCGGTGACCACGCTCGGCCTTGGCGGGGCCCTGGGCGCGGATCGGCCCGGTGTCCTCGGCGTCTCGGGTGTCTAGGTGGCCCTTGCTGTTCATGTCGCTCATGCGGACTTCACCAGGCAGAAGGTCTGGGCGTTGTGGCCGTCGGAGTTTTGTTGTTCGCGTACGACACCGTCCACGGTGATTTTGCAGCTGATCTGGTTGCCGTCGCTTTGCGCCATGATGTTGGCGCTCACCGCGGGCAGTGTCGTCGAGATCGTGAACGACCACGGCAGCGGGGCGGCATTGACCTGATGGGTATTGGCGTTCTCGTCCCAGTAGTTGATGTTCGCGGTGGATCCCGGGGGGCCGGACACCAGATAGGTGACGACCTTGGGGTTGAACTGCACGATCTCGATCCCGGCGCCGGCGTTCGCATTGAGGTCCTGCGACCCGAAGATTTTGTGCAGCCGGGACACGACCAGAGCCGAGACGGCGAGCACGACCAGCAGGGTCAGGGGTATCCACGCGCGTTTGAGTGCGTGGGTTATGGACGCCGAATTTGGAGTAACCCTCACCTGACCCGCCCTCCGCTAACCGCCGCGGGGCCTCGCCGCCCCGCCGAATAGCCCGCTTCTTCGTCCCTGATAGCCCGCTACTTTGCTCGGCTAAGAATGTTAAACCTTAGTGCACGTGCGCGTTCCTCCGGGGCCGTTTGGTGTGGGCGCCATACGTCTGGGCCTTACGTCTAGCCGGCGAAGCGGCCGGTTACCGGCGGTAGATCGGCCAGTGTCACGATCCCGGGCTCGGCGGCCACCACTGCCGGGACTGCATTGGTAACCGGCATCGCGGTGTAAATCATTCCCAGGCCCATGAACCCGGGCTCCTGCCAACCCTTGGGCGGCAGGCAGTGCAGGACCGTGCGCATGTTGGGCACCCCGAAGACCTGGATGACGTGGCCGTGCTCGAGGGGCTTCGGCGGGACCACGTGATTGCCCATCGTCCAGTTGAACCCGACGCTGACGACGTTGTGGTCACCTTGCCAGCCACGGTGGTAGCCGCACACGCCGCCGACCGTTCCCTCCGGGATTTTCATGAACCCCAGATCGGAGTCGCCGGTGGCCGCGGTGAAGGTGACGTCGAAGGTCATCTTGTCCAGCTTGGCCCCGATGGCGTCGGCCATCATCGCGGCCGACTCGGCGAACACCTCGCTTTCCCGTCGCACGCTTTCGGCCAGCCCCGGCGTGTCGGGATCCTGGGAGAACCCCATCGCGGTCTGGGTTTCCGCGGATTCGTACGTCGAGCAGTCCACCGACTCGGTGATGCGGATCTCGTCGACGCGTTCGCAGGCGCCGCTGAGCACCATGCCGACCATGTTCGTCACCCCGGGATGCGCCCCGCTGCCGAAGATCGTCGAACCGCCCCGGTGACAGGCGTCGAGGATGCGCCGGCGGTCCCGCGGTGTCTGTTTGCCGCCGGTGATCCAGGCCGCGGAAGAGCAGACGTTGACGCCCGATTCCAGTAGCCGCACTAGTTCATCGATGCTGGGCCACAGCGGGTTATAGCAACACGCGTCGGCGCCCAGCGCGAGCAGGGCGTCGATGTCGTTGGACGCTCTCACCCCGGTCGGTTCCGGCCAGCCGGCCAGTTCGGCGGCGTCGACACCGACCTTTTCCGGGCCGTGGGCGTACACCCCGACCAGTTCCATGTCGGGCCTGCCGATGATGGCGTGCAGCGAGCGTCGGCCGATGTTGCCGGTGGTCCACTGGATCACCCGCAGCGGTCGGTCAGGGCTGGTCGTGCTCATCGGGGTCTCCTTTGCCGGTGCGATTGACCCATTATGTGCAACCGGGCCCACGCGGACGCGAGCCGGGCGCGCCCCCGGGCCGGCTTGGTTTATTCCTAGGCGTCCAACCGGGTGAATTGGTCCTGGCGGTACTGCTCGACACAGGTGGCGCGCCGGATCTTGCCGCTCGTGGTGGTGGGAATCGACCCGGGCGGTACCAGAACGAGGTCCCCGACATTCAAGCCGTGCGCATTGGATATCGCTGAGGTGACGTCGCTTTTGGCTCCGCGGAGCCAGTGCATCGCCTCCTCGTCGGAATCGCCGCGCTTGTTGAGCTCGATGACGGTGACCAGCTCCTCGGTACTGTTCAGCGGGACCGATACCGCCGCTACCCGACCACCTGTGATCTCTTGGACCGTCGCCTCTATGTCCTCGGGATAGTAATTACGCCCACGGATGATCAGCAGATCCTTGATGCGGCCGACAATGAACAGCTCACCCTCGTAGATGAAACCCAGGTCGCCGGTTCTTAGCCAGGGTCCGTCAGGCGTACCCGGCGAAGGGTCGACGAGCATTGCGCCGAAGCAGCGCTGCTCCTCCGGCGGTTTGCGCCAGTAGCCGTCGGCCACATTGGCGCCATGTACCCAGATCTCGCCGACCAAGCCCTGCGGGCACTCGCGGTTTGTGTCGCCGTCGACGATTCGCAGCGTGGGTGATTGCGGCACTTTGTATTTCACCAGCGCTGTGCCGGTCCCGGCCGCACACTGCTGAGCGCGGCCCGCGGACAGCTCCCCGACATCGAAGTGAACCGCGCCCGATGACTCGCTCCAGGTGCCAGTCGCCACGAAGACGGTTGCCTCCGCCAAGCCATATGAAGGACGCACCATATGGTCGCGAAAATTGAAGTGGGCGAACCGATCAACGAAGCGGTGCAATGTGGCCGGCTCGACACGTTTGGCACCGTTGATGATGCTCAGCACCTCCCCGAGGTCGAGCCCGGCCAAGTCGCCGTCGGTTGTTTTGCGGGCGGCCAAGTCAAAGGCGAAGTTAGGCGCCGCTGACCATGTATGCGGAGTTGCAGCCAGAGACCGCACCCACCTGGCCGGCCTTTCCAAGAATGAGATCGGACTTGTCAGCTCGCCGCGAAAGCCGCTCAGGATCGGTGCGCAGACTCCCAGCATCAGACCCATGTCATGGTAAAAGTGCAACCACGACACAAACGTGGTACTCGGTGGGGCTTTAACGTGGGAGTCCGCGAAGAAGCCGCGCATCAGCTGCTCGTAATTCACCCGGAGGTTGTGGTGCGAGATCATCACCCCGGTCGGCAGCCGGGTCGAACCCGAGCTGTACTGCAAGTACGCGACGTTAGGCAGATCAGCTGTCCGAAAGCTTGTTTCGCCGTCGAAGTCCAGGCTTATCGAATCGATTTCGACGATCTTTGGAGCAGCGTCCACACATGCTTGATCAACATATCCAGCGATATCTTCGGCGACCGCGGACGTTGTGAGAACGACTACGGGCGACGTATCGGCGAGGATCGCACTGACACGCTCATGATTCGAGCCGCGGTATGGCAACGGGAGCGGAACTGCGATAAGCCCAGCCTGCATGGATCCCAGGAATGCCGCAATGTAATCAAGGCACTGGGGAGCCAGGATTACTGCCCTGTCTCCGACCGACCCGTGAAGGTCGAGCTCGCGTGCCACATTTAGTTTAGTGTTCGGCGGGACAACTGCGACCACGTGAGACTCTCGGGAACACCCGCCCAGTCGTCGTCGTAATTGGTAAAAGTGAACGCTATGTCATGGGGCCGCAGGCTGGCACGTCCGTGCAGCATCGCGAGAATAGATGACTGGGACATAGGCGTCACATCACGTCCGTACTAACTCGTCGACTCCGTCGGCGCGCAGTCGGTGTCAGCCTCGGGCGCCACTCGAGCCCTGGGACAACACGGACATGGCACCGTTGAGGATCTGCGAAAAGGGATCGGCGCCGCCGCCGAAAGTCGCCTGGGTGGCCGGCGCAGTGACGGCCGCGGGGTCGAAGCCGTGCACCGGGTCCACTTGGATCGGAGCGGTCGCCGGATCGTCGTTTCGCGAATAGCCCGCATTCACCCGGGGCGCCAATATCGCGTCGAGCTTATTCAGCGTGTCCTCCGGGATCCCGATGTAAGCCAAGGGCATGACCAGCGGAAGGTGCTTTTCGGGGATCAAATACGTCGTCGTTGTCGCACCCTTGGAGTTGACCGTCGTCCTGATGTTCTGCGGCGGCACCATGCTCGGGTTGGTGAATGCCACCGCAGTGTGACCGGTGGCGAGGCCCATGAGCGTGTTGGCGAGAGCGAACAGGTTATCCGGCCGGTCGGGAAAGTCGGCGATCGAGTCGTAGGCGGAGACGAAAACCTTGGAGTCGTATTGGCTCTCGAATGGAGGCGGTATGCGGTAGTCGAGTGCTGGGACAACACTGCCGACCGGGAACATGGCGGTCAGGAAACTCTGACCGAAGGCGTGACGCGCAACCGGGTCGCCAAATGTGGCGAATTTCAGCTGATCTGGCGGTGGTGCCGTGGGATCGTTCGCGAGCCGAGCCTGCTCGGCCTCCAGCACGAGCGAACCCTCGGATAGGCCGATCGCGGTACCGCGACCACCGTTGCGGATCGCCGCGTCGAGGTTACCCGCTCCCTCGTCGACCGACTCGCCGACGCTGGGACCGTCCACACCGAGGCCTGGAAAGAGTTCATCGAGGCGGCCCATGCCTGGGAAGAGACGATCCAGCACGTGACCCTGAACCTGCCCTGCCGGGTAGCGAACGATTTCTCGCTTCAGGCCGGTGAGCCATTCGTCACCTTCGCGCCGGATGTACTCGTCATAGGGAATACCCAGAACGTGAGCGCCTCCCAGCGCGTAAGCCGTCCCGTCGGCTGACGAACCGGGGGCCGGCGTCCCGCCAGCCGGGGTGTCGTCGGCCGACGCAGTCCCGACGCCGAAAAATCCTGTAGCGCTGATAGTTACTAGCGCCGTCACTCCTGCGAGTAGTCTCTTCATCCTACTCCTGACCGCTCGGCTTCGTCTCGTAGTCTCACATACATCACGCGTGCGCGCTAACCTGTCCCTACTCGGCGCGTCCGGCCGGTGACCGCGACGGTGACCGCCGCAAGGACCGCCGCACGCCCACTCGTGACGGCCACCAGTTCGCCCGCCCGACCAGCGCAGCGATGGCGGGAACCGTGATGGTGCGTACCAAGAAGGTATCCAGCAAAATTCCCACGCCGATCACAAAACCGCCCTGGACCACGGTGCCGATGCTGGAGAACAAGAGACCGCCCATCGAGGCGGCGAAGATCAGGCCTGCCGCAGTGATCACCCCGCCTGTCGAACTCAGGGTGCGAATGATGCCGTAGCGCGTGCTGCGCGGAGACTCGTCACGCATTCGCGAGACGAGCAGCATGTTGTAGTCGGCTCCCACCGCGACCAACACCACGAATGCCAGTGGGGGCACGCTCCAATGTAATTGCTGGCCGAGTATGAATTGAAATACCAGAACGCCGATACCCACTGCCGACAAATACGAGATGACCACGGAAGCAACCAGATACAGCGGCGCGACAAACGCACGCAGCAGCGCGATCAAGGTCAGTAGCACGACGAGGAGGGTTACCGCGATGATGAACCGGATGTCGTGTTCGTAATAGTCGCGCGTGTCCTTCAGACCAACGGCGTATCCCGCCATCGATACCGTGGCGTCCGCCAATGCGGTATTCGGTTGGGCTCCCCGAGCGGTCGCACTGATCGCGCTGACCTGATCCATGGCTTCGGTGCTGAACGGATTGAGTTTGGTTTGAACCAGGTACCGCACCGAGTGGCCGTCCGGCGAAATGAATACCTTGGCGGCCTTCTGGAACTCCTCTAAACGCAGCAGCTGGGACGGGATATTGAACCCGGCCATTGCCGGTTGTGCAGCGTCATGTTTCAGCGACAACAGAAACGCCGCCGACTCACTGAGCCCGGCACCCAGCTGTTTGACTTGGTCGACGAGTTGAGCCACAGCGTCGGCCACTTGCCGGCTCCCACCGGCGAATCGGCCTGCGCGATCCTGCAGGCTGTTCAGGTTCGCCTGCAGGCCACCGGGTTGGTCCATCCCCAAGGAATGCATCACCCTGGTCACGTTCGTGAGTGCACCACGCAGTCGGTCTATCGATGCGTTCAGGGTCTGTTTGTCCGGGAATGTCTGCAGCTGTCGGATTAGGTCGTTGATCTCGTCGAGGTCTCCGTGATCGCGCGCGCCGACGAGTCGCTGAAACTCCCCGCGGGTGGCGCTGCAGGACTCATCGGCATCGCAGACCGGATTGCCCTGCAGCGCCGTCAGCACCGGGCCAATCCAGGCGAACATGTCCTTGACGGCTGAGAAGTTCAGGCCCATGGAATTGCCGAGCGAGTTTACGTGGTCGACCAGCTTGGCTGCGGTGTCGACCTCCTTGACCAACGTGTCGCCACCGTACTGGGTCTTCATCGATGAGAAGGCGTCGATCACGCCCTGGATACTGGCAGCGAGCAGGCTGACTTGGCCGCGCACTTGGCCGAGGTTGTCGGCCAGCGTGCCGGCCCCTTCGACCAGCCGGTTGAGGTCATTGGTGTGGTCGTTGATCAGGGTGGACCCGCCGGCCAGAAAGGTGCCGATAGCGCCTGCCTGATACGTGGCTCTGAATTGTTCCGGGACATTTCCGGTGGGACGAGTGATGCCGCTTATGGCAGCGATATTCGGCAGTTGGCTGACTCGTTCCGCCATCTGTTCCAAGTCTGCGAGGGCCTGCGGCGTGCGCAGGTCATGCGGTGATTGGACGAGGATGTACTCCGGAATGGACTGGTTCACCGGGAAATGGCGATCCAGCGCGGCATACCCGATGGAGCTCGGAGCAGAAGACCGCAGGGCCTTGCGGTCGTCGTAGTTATAGCGCACCAAGCCGGCGCAGCTGGCCAGGATGATCAACACGAGCACACTGGCCACCAGATGAACCTTCGGCCGGCGCACAATGCGGATGCCGGAACGCCGCCAGAACCGAGCGGTCAGTTCGCGCCGTGGCTTGACCCAGCCGCGTGGCCCGGCGAGCACCAACATTGCCGGCAGCAAAGTCACTGCGGCGAGGAATGCCACGCCGATCCCAATCGCCGACGACACTCCGACCGTTTTGAACACGCCCATTCGGGCGAAGCTTATGAGGAGAAAGGTGATTCCCACGGTGGCGGCGGAGGCGCTGATCACTTTCCCGATCGAGATCATTGCCCGCTTGACCGCCGGATCGAAATCCGCACCCGACCGCAGATAGTCGTGATAGCGGCTAATGAGAAAGACTGCGTAATCCGTTCCGGCGCCGGCCATGATCGCGCTCAGAAATACCATGGACTGGTTCGAGACGCCCGAGCCGGTCAGTTGGGAGTAGCCCGCCACCAACGCCTGCGCGATCACCAGGGACAACCCGATCGTTAGCAACGGCAGCGCCATGGTGACCGCGCTGCGGTACACCACCAGCAGGACGATGAGCACCAGAACGGCGATCGCCAACTCGATGGGAAGCCGATCCCGATCGCCCGCGACAGTGAGGTCGGCGACGGTTGCTGCGGGGCCGGTGATGTTTGCCGTCAGGGGCGTTCCGGCCGGCGTCTGTTCCAAGACGTGTTTGACGATGTCGCCGATCTGGTTGAAAGCGGCGTAAGACCGTGGAGTGCCCAACTCGCCCGCAACGCCGACCGGCAGCACCCAGGCTTTGTGGTCCTTGCTGGTGACGACCGAACGCAGGGGCGGCGTGCTGACGAAATCCTGCAACATCAAGACATCTCGCGTGTCCTGGCGCAGCGCGTCCACCAGTCTCCGGTAAGCGGCTTCGTCGGCGGGGCCAAGCCCCTTGTCGTCGGTCAGGACCACCAACAGGAGGTCTTCCGAGCCCGATTCGTGAAATGCCTCGGTCATCTTTCGAGCGGTGATGCTCGACGGTGCATCGCTGGGCAAGATAGCGAGCGGATGCTTCTGGGCCATCTCGTTGAGGGATGGGAATGTCAGTGGTAGGGCGACCGCAATCGCGACCCAGAGCCCTATTACTACCCAGGGCCACCGCACCACAAAATCGGCTAGCCGCCGCATATCGCCCTCACCCCCGGTCGGCGCAGGTCCATGTGCGCTCGCCGGCGACACTCGGCCACACTCGCCCACGCCCCGTCAAACCGCGCAATTTCGCACTCCGAGCCATCTAAGAGCCATCGAAATACTCCACGCTACGCAACGCGTCCCCAATGCCCGCCTTCGGCGACCCGCACGCACACGGATTTCATCGCTTCCACATAGCGGACAACTGATTTCTGAGCGACCGGATTGTCGGGAAACATGATCGCCATTGCCGTGCCCTCCCCGTACCGAAATAGATAGATGGTCAGTTGATATGAATACCGGCCGTCAGAGTAGATACCTATATTGTGTGCATAACCCAGGTCGGCTGCTGCAAGAACAGCGTTGAGCGGAGCAGCGCCGCCATGCAAGAAGTTCGACACCGGAAAGTTTGGCTGTGGCCAGCTCAACCACGGCGCCAATTCCAATACGCGGTAATACGGCACCTTCGCCAAGTGCAGACCTGAATCGAAAGAAGCCTGCGCTGCCCACGCGGCATCGCCGAAAGAGGCCGCAGCTATTGGCACGGTGATCGGGACTAAGCCGGTAAACCAACCCTGCGTCATAAAATTATCCGTAGTTCTGCGTGTATCCCTGGGAGTGAGGCCGTAATACGTGAGAGCACCCGTAAACTCATGCTCCACCAGGGCGATGCAGGCGAACAAGCCGCCGATTAAGCGCGCGCCGACCGCTGTGCAGGCTGATTCGAACCGCTCCGTCTGTTCTGCGTCCATCAGGAGTTCGGAGACCATATCACTGTCACTTGGCTCCAAATCACTGTCACTTGGCTCCAACGGGTTACCCAGTGGGAGTGGGAATTCGGGAAAGCTACCATTGTTGTTCTCGGCGAAGTCAATCCACGCGCGTACCTGAGGCGAATCTACGGTTAACGTTGACGTGTACTGGTGCTCGCGGGCGCAGAAATCGTCAAAGCTGCCGGCATCGGGAAGCGCAAGGGGTTCTCCGCCTCCGCTCAACGCCGCATACATTCCGTTGGCCTCAAGCATCGTTGTGCCAATCAACGTCGCGTCCCCGTGGACATGATCCATGGCGGCAAAGAAAGTGAAATGACTCTCGCTTTGGATAATCCCGAAGGTGAAGCAGCCCCACTCCAGCGGATTCGGTATGGCCACGACATGAGCGCGTATTTCGTCAACCGTCATTTTGCCGTGATCGATCGGCGCGAATTCAATATCAGCAGGATCGCTGATGGTATGCCTTATGAACTCTCCATTACCCGTATGGTCGAACCAACTGCGGAACGTGTCATGCCGGCGCAGGTATGCGTTGACGGCGTGATTCATGGCAGAAATATCACACTGGCCGGGTACTTCACAGTTAGCGATGATTTGCCGCGAAAAGTCCAGCCCCGCGGCTGTCCGTTCGTGATAATTACGAAGATGTTGGCCCTGCATGTAGCTGACCGGCACAGAACTGGCCGGCGCTTGTCGGACCTTTTCGGCAGCCGCGGTCGTCGGGTGCCAGGAGATGACTACGCCTGGGGTCGGCGTCCAATCACCGAGTGAGCCGATCGTAATTTTCCCGATTCGCAATATTTTCTCCCCGGTTTCCAAGCCTTTCCAAGGCTGCAGTGCGGCCGCGCTGGTAGCGAGATCAAGATAACCCTTGCGGCGAGCGCCGTCGCCGACATGCGCGGATACGCGTGCGACGGCTCACCGGCACGGCGGGCGGTGGTGATGATAGAACGGCCCGGCGTCGGACGCAGGGCCGCCACGCCCGACGATACTTGCGCGATGCGGCGCCGCGAAGCATCCATACTTGGAGTACTTGCCGTCGGAGGTGATTCGGCTGCACAACCGGACCGGACATGTGTACATTCGCCATGACGGTGGCTGGGGGCAGTACGCCGGGGGGAGTTCCGCCAGGTCTGGTCCTGGGTGTGTGCAGTGAGTGGCCTAAGACGTGGTTCGGAGCAACCGCGGTCCCGGCGCCGCAAGGGCCGGCGGACATCAGATCTTCCGGTCGGAACAGGGAGGATAACCGCATGACATCCGTCGAAGACCCTATGCGGGGGGCATCGGGCTTTGCGATCGTCGGCTACGCGGCGCGTTTTCCGGGTGCCGCGGACGCGGACGAATTCTGGCAGGTGCTGCGGGAAGGCCGGGATGCGATATCGGAGGTGCCCCAGGACCGGTGGGATGCCGACGAATTCTTCGACCCAGATCCCGATGCGCCCGGGAAGGTTGTGACCCGTCGGGCAGGTTTCGTCGACGACGTAACGGGGTTCGACGCGCCGTTTTTCGGTATGTCAGCGCGCGAGGTCAGGTTTATGGACCCGCAGCATCGGCTCTTGCTGGAGACGGCGTGGCGGGCGGTGGAGCATTCGGGCACCGCGCCAACGGCTTTGGCGAACACCAACACCGGTGTGTTCGTCGGTTTGTCCACCCATGACTACCTGGGAATGGCATCCGACGAGCTGACTTACGCCGAGATCGAAGCCTACATGGCAATCGGGACGTCGCCTGCCGCAGCAGCGGGCCGGATCAGCTATCGATTGGGGCTGCAGGGCCCGGCGGTCGCCGTCGACACGGCGTGCAGCTCGTCGTTGGTGGCAATCCATCACGCATGCCAAGCGCTGCGCTTGGGGGAATGTGACCTTGCGCTGGCCGGCGGCGCGAACGTCCTGCTCACCCCGGCGACCATGATCACCTTTTCCCATGCGCACATGCTCGCGCCCGACGGCCGGTGCAAGACATTTGATGCGGCCGCGGACGGCTACGTGCGCGGCGAGGGTTGCGGTGTCATTGTCGTGAAGCGGCTTAAGGACGCGATCCGCGACGGCGACCGGATTCGGGCCGTGATCCGGGGCAGCGCGATCAACCAGGACGGCGCATCGGGTGGTTTGACGGTGCCGAACGGCATTGCCCAGCAACGGGTTATCGCCGAGGCGCTGGAGCGCGCCGGCGTCGCACCCGGCGACGTCGGATACCTGGAGGCACATGGGACCGGGACATCGCTGGGCGATCCGATCGAGGCCCAGGCCGCAGGCGCGGTGCTCGGCGCTGGGCGCGCCGCGAGCCGACCGCTGTTGATCGGCTCGGTGAAGACGAATATCGGGCATCTGGAAGCAGCCGCGGGCATCGCGGGTGTGATCAAGGTCATCTTGTCGCTCGAGCACGAGGTATTGCCGCAGCACCTGCACTTTCGCAATCCGTCGCCGCACATTCCCTGGGACCGGCTTGCGGTGCAGGTTGTCAAGGAGGCCACCGCGTGGGAACGCAGCGGTCGGCCTCGCGTTGCGGGAGTCAGCTCGTTCGGGTTCGCCGGGACCAACGCGCACGTCATCCTCGAGGAAGCGCCTGATGAAGTAGGCCAGGTAGCTGTGGCACCGGGTCCGCTCGACCAGCCCGGGGACCGACGGTTCAGCGTACTTCCGCTATCGGCGCGCACGCCCGCCGCACTGGTACAGATCGCCGATCAATACCGCAGCTGGTTGAGCGCGCACCCAGAGGCCACCCTGGCGGACGTGTGCTTTACCGCCGGGGTGGGGCGAGCACACTTCGAGCACCGGGCCGCGTTGGTGGTCAATTCGACGGAATCTGCCAGTGAGTTGCTCGGTGCGCTCGCGGACGACCGCCCGGCACCTGGTCTGGTGCGCGGAGTATCCGATGACACGCCGAAGACGGCGTGGCTGTTCACCGGTCAAGGCAGCCAGTACGCCGGCATGGCCCGGGAGCTGTTCGATACCGAGCCGGTGTTCGCCGGAACAGTGACCCGCTGCGCGGAAGTGGTTGCTGACTTTCTCGAAAAACCATTGTTGGAAGTTATTTTCGATGCGGATGGCCCAGACAACGAAGAGACGCTGCGGCAGACCTCCTACGCCCAGCCCGCCCTGTTCGCGGTGGAGATGGGCCTGGCCCGCCTCTGGCAGTCATGGGGCTTCGAACCCGACGTGGTGCTGGGCCACAGCGTCGGCCAGTATTCGGCGGCCTGCGTCGCGGGCGTCTTCAGCCTCGAGGACGGAGCGCTGCTGACGGCCGAGCGCGGCCGCCTTTTCGGCAGTTTGCCTGCGGGCGGCCGGATGGTCGCGGTGTTCACCGCCGCCGAGCGCGTCGAGAGCCTCACCGACGAGTTCCCAAGTCTGTCGGTTGCCGCCTACAACGGTACTAATACCGTACTGTCGGGACCTGCGCAGGATCTGGACCGGGCGGTGGCCAGGTTGACAGCCGATGGTGTCCGGTGTGACTGGCTAGACACCAGCCACGCATTCCACTCGGCGCTGCTGGATCCGATCCTCAACGAGTTCGAGTCGTATGCGGACCGGTTCAATTTCATTTCGCCACAACGGATTTTGGTTTGCAACCGCACCGGCGCCGCGCTCGGAAGAAGCGTGAAACTCGATGGCTCCTATTGGCGTCGCCACGCGCGCCAACCGGTGGAATTTGCCAAGAGCGTGCGCACCCTTGCCGATCTGAATTGCAAAGTGTTGCTGGAGGTCGGCCCGCAACCGGTGCTCACCGCCGCAGCCCTTCGGGCATGGCCTGACCCGGCCACTGCACCGCGGGCGATCGCGTCATTGCGTCGAAACACCGCCGACCACCGCCAGATCACCGAAGCCCTTGCTGATGCGTACGTCCTGGGCCACCTGCCCGACTTCGGCGCTGTCGTAGGACCAGCGCGCAAGCTCGACCTACCTACCTATCCGTTCCAGCATCGCCAGTACTGGTACAGCGAGAAGCGGGTCCGGCCCACCCAACAGGCCTCGAACCAGACCGCAGCCCTGCGTACCGAAGCCGTCCGGCTTCTCGAGGACGGCCGGATCGAGGAACTCGCCGCGCTACTCGACGGTGCGAGCGGCAATCAGCAGACCGCGGATGTGCTGACAAAGCTCGCCGCACAACACAACCAACAACGCAAAACCCAGTCCATCGCGGACGACCGCTACGAGCTTCGCTGGGAGAAATCCGTTGCTGGGGTCTCAGGGATCTCAGATGCGGACGCCGACGAGCGATCTGCCTGGCTCCTCATTGGCGATGATGCCGATGCAGTTCAGCCTCTGGTCGACGCGCTGATCGCGCATGGCCACCAGCATCGGATTCTCGGGTTGCCGGTGTCCGACGCGGACGAGGAACGGCTCGAGGTCGCGTTGCGCGCTGCGGTGGCAGACGAACCGACGCTACATATTCTGCATGTCGCGGCCCTCGACGCCGACACCGCACCGTCGATGCGGTCGCTGTTGCGCATGCAACATCGAGTCCTGGGCGGAACACGGCGACTCTTCCGCGCCGCGGTTGCCGCTGAACTGCGCGGACCCATCTGGGTGGTAACCCGCGGCGCGCAACGCGTAACTGACGCGGACACCGTGTCACCGGATCAGAGTTGCCTGTGGGGATTCGGTCGTGCCGCCTCGCTGGAGCATCCGCAAGTGTGGGGCGGACTGGCGGATCTGGCCGAAGGGACTGCCGACGAATGGTCGCGGTTGATCAACCAGGTGGCGGCGGCACCGCGGGGCTTGGCCATTAGGGAAGACCAAATTGCGCTGCGTGGTCAAGCGGTCTATGTTCCCCGGCTGGTTCGACGGGTTGGGCAGACGATCGCAACACCGCTGGCACTGCGTGATGACGCAACGTATCTGGTGACCGGAGGGCTGGGTTCGGTCGGACTGGAGATCGCCGGATACCTGGCCGCGCACGGCGCCCGGCATCTGGTGCTGACCGGCCGACGCTCACCCAGCGATGCCGCGCAAGGGCGCATCGATGCGTTACGCGAACAGTACGGCTGCGAATTCCTGGTCATCGCGGCCGATGTCGCCAATGCGCACGACGTCGCGCGCCTGTTAGCCACCGTGCAGGCCGAACTACCGCCGGTGGCCGGCATCGTCCATGCCGCAGGCGAGATCAGTACCACCCCGCTGCGCACCCTAGACGACGCCGAAGTGGATCAAGTGTTCGCCGGGAAGGTTTGGGGTGCTTGGCATTTGAGCGAAGCAGCTGCGGACCTACAGCTGGACTTCTTCCTTAGTACCTCCTCGATCGCTTCAGTATGGGGCGGGTTCGGTCAGACCGCCTACAGCGCGGCTAACGCCTTCCTCGACGGGCTGGCCTGGCGGCTGCGCGAGCAGGGCGTCTCGGGGATCAGCGTTAATTTCGGTCCCTGGTCGGCGGGCATGGCCGACAAGGAGGCTCGTGCGCGACTGGCTCAGCGCGGGGTCCGGACATTGTCACCCGCTGACGCACTGGCGGGGATGGCCGATCTCATGGCGGCTTCTTCAGGACAGAAGGCGGCACAAGGGGCCGCACAAGGGGTGGTGGCCCGGATCGACTGGGCCCGCTTCCTGCCACTCTACCAGCAAGCCGGGAGGCGGTCATTCCTGGCGGAGTTGGAGCGTGAGGTGCCCGATTCCGCGCCGGCACCAACACCGTCTGGGAAGACTCAACTGGTCGAGCAGCTCACCCACGCTCCGGTGCAGCGGCGTAAGAAACTTATCGCGGATTACCTGCGCGCGGCGGTGGCGGAGGTGACGCGAGTCGATGCCGCGGAGATCCGCGAGGACGCCGGTTTCTTCGATCTCGGCATGGATTCGCTGATGGCCGTCGAATTGCGCCGCCGCATCGAGCAAGCAGTGGGCAGGGAGCTGCCGGCGACCCTGGCGATGGACTACCCACGTCTGTCCGACGTGGCGGATTACCTGCTCGGCGACGTGCTCGGGCTCAGCGAGCAGGCCGCCAATTCAGGCGCCCAGCCGGCCTCGTTAGTGACCTCGCCGACAACGGGGCGCACGGATGAGCCGATCGCGATCGTCGCGGTGGCGTGCCGTTTTCCCGGCGCGCCCGATCCCGAAGCTTTCTGGGAGGTGTTGTCCGGCGGTGTCGATGCGATCCGCGAAGTCCCGGATGACCGATTCGACATCGACGAGATTTACGACCCGGATCCAGAGACTCCGGGCAAGATCTACAGCCGCTTCGGTGGATTCCTGGACGGAATCGACGGATTCGATCCGGAGTTCTTCGGTATCTCCCCGCGCGAGGCTGTTTGGATCGATCCGCAGCAGCGGCTGATGCTGGAAACCGCGTGGGAAGCCTTGGAACGTTCCGGGTATTCCCCGGGGGCCTTGCGCGGCAGCCGAAGCGGCATCTTCGTGGGGGTGGCTGCCAACGAGTATTCGCATCTGCTGTCCGCCGACTCGGTCGAGAAGATCGAGCCCCACTTCATCACCGGCAACGCGCTCAATGCCATTTCGGGTCGGGTTGCCTTCGCGCTCGGACTGGAAGGACCGGCGGTGGCGGTCGATACCGCGTGCAGCTCGTCGTTGGTGGCCGTCCATCAGGCCTGCCAGGCATTGCACTCCGGTGACTGCGATTTGGCGTTGGCCGGTGGTGTGAACGTCATGCTGAGTCCGGTATCCAGCATCGCCGCCTCACGCGCCAGGATGCTTTCCCCCGTCGGGCGCTGCAAGACCTTCGATGCCTCCGCCGACGGCTATGTGCGCAGTGAAGGCTGCGGGATTCTGGTGCTCAAGAGGCTGAGCGATGCGGCGCGCGACGGCGATCGGGTTTGCGCGGTCATCCCAAGCAGCGCGGTCAATCAAGACGGCGCCTCCAGTGGTTTGACGGTGCCCAATGGTGGCGCACAGCAACGGCTTATCAGCGCGGCGCTGGCTCGCGCCGGTCTCGCCGGCGGGGATGTTGACTACCTTGAGGCGCACGGGACGGGTACCCCGCTGGGTGATCCGATCGAGGTGCAGGCGGCCGGGGCCGTCTATGGTGCCGCCCGTGACGCGGACCGGCCGTTGCTGATCGGATCGGTGAAGACCAACATCGGCCACCTCGAGTCGGCATCAGGGGTCGCCGGCCTGATCAAGGTCGTGTTGTCGTTGCAGCACGAAGTGCTGCCGCCGAGCCTGCACTTTGAGACACCGTCGCCGCATATCCCGTGGGACTCGCTGCCGGTGCGGGTCGTGGACAAGGCGATTCCGTGGCAGGCCAACGGCAGGCCGCGACGCGCCGGCGTCAGTGCCTTCGGGTTCACCGGCACGAACGCACACGTGCTGATCGAGGAGGCGCCATCACAATCGGCGACCGCCGACGAATACTCGACAGGCGACATCGCGGTGGCGTCGGAGTCGGA
Source organism: uncultured Actinomycetota bacterium (assembly GCA_963785625.1). Lineage (GTDB taxonomy): Bacteria > Actinomycetota > Actinomycetes > Mycobacteriales > Mycobacteriaceae > Mycobacterium. The sequence goes on from CAWAWC010000012.1 coordinate 90,809, forward strand.
CGCACAAGACGAGCCGGTCGACGTGCTGCCGCTGTCCGCGCGGTCACCGCAGGCGCTGGTGGCGTTGGCGCAGCGATATGTGGAATGGCTGAACACCCACCCAAAGGTCGACATCGCCGATGTGTGCTTCACGGCCGCGACCGGGCGTTCGCATTTCGAACACCGGGCCGCGCTGGTCGTGGATTCGGTTCAGAGCGCCCGCGAGGTGCTGGCCGAGTTGGCCGAGAACCGGATGCGACCGGGAGTGGTACGCGGCGAGTGCACGGACCCACCGACGACGGCATGGTTGTTCACCGGTCAAGGCAGCCAGTACCCGGGGATGGCGCGCGAGTTGTTCGACGCTGAGCCGGTTTTCGCAGACACGGTGACACGCTGCGCGGACGCGGTCAACGGGATCCTGCCGCGCCCATTGCTGGAGGTGCTGTTCGCCACCGACCGCGACACCGGGGGTGGGGCCGGAGAAACACTGCGACACACATCGTTTGCGCAGCCCGCGCTTTTCGCCGTCGAGATGGGCCTGGCCCGGCTGTGGCAGTCGTGGGGCGTCGAGCCCGACGTGGTGCTGGGGCACAGCGTGGGGCAGTATGCGGCGGCGTGTGTGGCCGGGGTTCTCAGCCTTGAGGACGGAGCACGGCTAATGGCCGAGCGCGGCCGGCTGTTTGGCAGTCTGCCCGACGGCGGGCGAATGGTGGCGGTGTTCGCCGACGCCAAGTACGTCGAGGAGATCGCCAACGAGTTCCCCCGAGTGTCGGTCGCCGCCTACAACGGCCCCAACACGGTGCTGTCGGGTCCAGGCGCGGATCTAGAACAGATCGTCGCCAGGTGCGGCAGTGACGGCATCCGATGCAGCCGGCTGGAAACCAGCCACGCCTTCCATTCGGAGTTGCTGGAGCCGGTGCTCGATGAATTCGAGTCGTACGCAGCGCGGTTGCAGTTCGCTGTGCCGACGTTGCCGCTGGTCTGCAACCGCACCGGCACCGTGCTCACGGCGGAATCCCCGCTAGACGCCCAATATTGGCGGCGGCATTCCCGCCAGCCGGTGCAGTTCGCCGAAAGCGTGCGCACCGTGGCGGCGCTGAGATGCTCGGTGTTGATGGAGATCGGTCCGCAACCGGTTCTGACCGCGGCTGCGGTGCAGGTCTGGCCGGAACATCTGGCCGCGCCGCGTGCGATCGTTTCCCTGCGCAAGGGCGTCGGCGACCGGCGCCAGATCGCCGAAGCGCTGGCCGCGGCCTACGTCAGCGGCCATCGGCCCAAGTTCGCTGCGCTGCATAGTCAACCTCGCCGCAGACTCGAACTGCCCACCTATCCGTTCCAGCACCGTCGCTTCTGGCCCAAGACTTCCGGCATCGCCGGCCTCGACGGACAGGGCGCTGCCGTATCCGGAATCCTCGGTAGCGCAAAAGATCTCGCCTCCGGCGACTCCGTCTACACCAGTCGGCTGTCGGTCAAGTCGCAGCCGTGGCTTTCCGATCACGTCATCTATGGCACCGTTGTCGTTCCGGGGGCGACGTATGCGGCGATGGCCCTGGCCGCCGTTGGGCCCCCGGGGCGGCTGCAAGACGTCTTTTTCTATGAGCCGATCATCCTGGCCGAGAAGGCTTCTCGCGAGGTGCAGCTGACTTTGCATCCGCTGGAGGACGGCGGCGGCTGGAGCTTCCGTGTGCACAGCCGCCCGTACGGCGTCCGCGATGCTGAATGGTCGTTGAACGCCGATGGCACCCTGAACACGATGGTCACCGGTGTCGACGACGAGCGGGCCGAGCCGGCACCCGATCCGGCGGACTCCATCGACGCGGCAATCGAGCTGTTGGACCGCACCCGTCCGCAGCAGCTGTTCGAGACCTTCGCCGACATGGAGTTGGCATGGGGGCCTACCTGGTCCACGTCCCTCAAATCGCTGTGGGTCGGCGAGGGTGAGGCGATCGGCGATGTCACCGTCGGCGACGAACTCGCCGAACAGCTCGGAAGCGAGCCGATCCATCCGGTGCTGCTGGATCTGTGCACCGGAGTCGCCTTCCCGGCTTTCCCGGCGCTTATCGCGGCCGAACAAGGGGTGAACGATCTGTTCCTGCCGTTGCGGTACGGGCGGGTAGAGCTGCGGGAGAAGATGCCTCGGCGGTTTTATTGCCGCGCGAGATGGCATACCAGCGCCCTCGACAGCGAAACCCAAGTCTTCGATCTCGATTTCGTCGATCGGGGTGGCCGCTACCTGGGCGGGATTCGCGAGTTCACGGTCAAACGCGCGCCCCGAGAAGCGTTATTGCGCGGGCTCGGCGGAGATGCCACCCGGCTGCTGTATACCCTCGGCTGGCACGAGGTGCCGCCTCCGCCGTCGAGCGGTGATGTCGGGGGCGCCGGAAACGTGAACGGCACCTGGCTGGTTGCCGGATTCGACGAACTGTCGGCCAACCTGCCGGGTTGCGTCTCTTTTGACCGGGCCTCAATTTCAGTGGATCCGGAGTCCTTGGGGCAGCTATTGGCACAGGCTCGGGAGCGCGGTGTGCCGTTCTCCGGCATCGTTTGGCGCAGCACCGGACCGAGTGCAGAGGAGTCGAGCGCTGAATCTGCCGCGCGGCTGGAGACCGAGATCGCCCACCTGCTCAGTGCCGTGCACACCCTGCAGGCCGATGAGGCGCTCGAACTTCCCGGTGGTCTGTGGATCGTCACTGAACGGGCCGTGGCGACCGAATCCGGCGAGCCGGTCGACCCGGTGCAGGCAGCGCTCTGGGGACTCGGCCGCACCATCGTCAACGAGGAACCGGCCCTGCACTGCAGGCTGGTCGATTACGACGGATCAGAGGAGGCCGTGCACTCGCTGGCCGGCCTCCTCTGCGCACCGAGCACACCCTTTCAGGAACCCGAACTCGCACTGCGGCAAGGAAAGTTCTTGGCGTCCCGGTTACTACCATGGGCGCGCAGCGGTCATCTCGCGGTACCGCGGGCAACCAATTACGTCTTGGCGCCCACTGAACGCGGCACGATCGACAACCTGCGTCTGACCGAGGCCGAAGTGCCGCCGCCGGACGAGGGCTATGTGCAGATCCGGGTAGAGGCCGCTGGTTTGAACTTCCGGGATGTGCTCAATGTGCTGGGCCTCTACCCGGGCGATCCGGGCCCGATCGGCGGTGACTTCTCCGGCATCGTCACCCAGTTGGGTAGCGGCGTCACCGGATTCGAGGTCGACCAACGCGTCTTTGGCTTCATGCAGGGCGCGTTCGCCAGCCGGTTTAATGTGCCGGTTCAGTTGCTGGCGTCGGTGCCCGACGGGCTGAGCGCGGTAGCGGGGGCGAGCATTCCCGCTGCGGCACTCACGGCCCGGCTCGCGTTCGACTGGGCGCAGCTGAAGCCCGGTGACCGGGTGCTCATTCACGCCGCGAGCGGTGGTGTCGGATTGGCCGCGATCCAGATGGCGCAGCAGCACGGTGCGATCGTCTTCGCCACCGCCAGTACCTACAAACGCGCGACACTGCGCAAGCTGGGTGTGCAATACGTCTACGACTCGCGCAGTACGGATTTCGCCGACCAAATCCTCGCCGACACCGACGGTGCCGGCGTCGACGTGGTGCTCAACAGCCTGACCAATGAGGGGTTTGTCGAAGCGACTGTGCGGGCCACCGCCCAGAATGGCCGTTTCGCCGAGATCGCTAAGCGAGACATCTGGACTCCGGAACAGATGGCGGCGGCCCGTCCCGATATCGCCTACGAGATCGTCGCGCTGGACGGGACCACCCTGCAAGAACCCGAGCGTATCCGTGGCCTGCTGGCCGAGGTGTCGGACGGGTTGGCCAGTGGCGAGTGGACGCCACTACCCGTCGAGATCTACCCGCTGACGGAGGCGAAGACGGCTTTTCGCCGCATGCAGCAAGCGCGGCATATCGGGAAGATCGTGCTGCAAATGCCGAACCCGCTACGGCCGCGAGGCGATCGGAGCTATCTCATCACCGGTGGACTCGGTGCGATCGGCCTGCACACCGCGGCCTATCTGGCCCAACTCGGTGCCGGTGACATCGTATTGACCAGCCGGCGCACGCCCGATGCGGACGCACAACGGGCAATCGACGACATCACTGAGCGCTACCGATGCCGCATCCACACCTTCGCGGCCGATGTCGGCGACGAGTCCGAAGTCGAAAAGCTGCTGGAGCGGATCCGCGCGGAGTTGCCGCCGCTCGCGGGAGTTGCGCATTTGGCGGGCGTGCTCGACGACGCGCTGCTGTCACAGCAGAGCCCGGAGCGTTTCCGGACGACGTTGGCGCCCAAGGCGTTCGGTGCCTGCTACTTAGACCGGTTGACGAAGAACGACGATCTAGACTTCTTCATCGTGTCCTCCTCGGTGTCCAGCTTGCTCGGTTCACCCGGCCAGGCCAACTACTCGACTGCCAATGCGCTGCTCGACGGGCTGGTCGCGGAACGAAAGGCGCAAGGCTTGCCGGCGACCGGCGTCAACTTTGGTCCCTGGGCCAAGGGGGGCATGGCGTCTTCGGAGGCCGCCCGCGCAAATCTCGATGCGCAAGGCCTGGTTCCGCTGGAACCCACGGCCGCCCTGAACGCGCTCGCCGAGGTTGTCGCCAACGGAACTGGGCAGGCAACCGTCATCAAGGCCAACTGGCGGCGTGCCGCGAAGCTGCTGGGCGGTTCTCGTCCACCGATTCTCGACCTCGTGTTGCCGAGTGCCGTCGCGGAGACAACCGGCGACAGTGAGTTGCTCCGGCAACTGCAGGAGGTACCCGTGGCGCAGCGCGCCAGTTTCCTGACCGAATTCCTGCAGCGCGAAGTGCAGGGTTTCCTGCGGCTCGCGCAACCGCCCGCCGCAACCAGCCGGTTCCTGGACCTGGGCACGGATTCACTGATGGCGGTCGAACTCCGTAACCGGTTGTACAGCCAGTTCGGTGGCGCGTTCACGATCAGCGCTACCGCGGTATTCGACTATCCGACGATCGGGGGGCTCGCCACGTACCTCGCCGGTCAGGTTCCGGAGTCGGACTCAGCGTCGGGCCTACAGTCGAGCCCGCAGTCGGACGGGGTGGAATGCGTCGGTGCGCCCGAACAAACCTAATGACTGAACGAAACAGTATGTCCGGTAACGATTTCCACACGCGACGAATCTCTTCACAGCGTCCACAAGCGTGCCGAACCACCCTTAAGGCGGCATTCGCCAGCGATTTTCGCTCCGAAACACCTTTCGGGTTCCGAGCGCGAGCGGGGAGTCAGTCGCTGATGTCGAATCCGGTGATGATCTTCGTCGGGCGCACCCGCACCACCAGTTCGCCCGCAACGGCGTTGCGGCGGCCGAACTCGTCGGCGCGGTCGGCGCCCATGTATCGCGCGCCCGCGCGGGTCGCGGTGTCCAAGAGGTCGTGCGGGTCCTCGCTGACCGCCGCCACCCCTTGGACCTGCACGAACGAATAGGGCGGGTGCGGGTCGTCTACGCAGATCACGACTCGTGAATCACGCTTCAGCGCACGCCCTTTTGACGTGTCACGGCCGGTGTTGAACACCAGCTGCCCGTCGTCGACAATGAACCACACCGGCGCCACGAGCGGACGGCCGTCGGCAGCGACATAGCCGAGCATGCCGGTGCGGGTGCCCGCGGAGAGAAAGTCGACCACCTTTTGCGACAGCTCGGCCATGGGCTTTATAGCCGGGCCAAGTCGTAGTCGGCGAGGCGATCGACCAGAACGTGCAGGTGGTCCTGCGAGGAGCCCAAGGTGTGCTCGATCGCGGTGAGCCGCGCCGCATAGTGGGCTACCGGGTATTCGGCGGTCACGCCGATGCCGCCGTGCAGCTGGATCGACTCCTGAGCGATGTGCCGGCCCGACCGTCCGATCTGCAGCTTGGCGCGCGATGCGACCAGCGGGTCGAGGTTGCCGTCGGCGATCGACATCGCGGCGTACAGGCTCATGCTGCGGGCCAGCTCGAGCGACACGTACATGTCGGCGGCCCGCTGGGTGAGGGCCTGGAACTTGTTGAGCGTGACGCCGAACTGCTTGCGGGTCTTGAGGTAGTCGGTGGTGAGGCGAAGCGCCTCTTCCATTGCGCCCACCGCTTCGCTACACAGCGCCGACTGGATCCGGACGATGGTGTCGCGGATGGCGCCCGAGGCGTCCACCGCGTCACCCAGGGGTTCGGCGGGTGTGTTGTCCAGGTCGATCTGTGCGCCGCGCTGCCCATCGAACGTCGGGTAGGGGTGCCGGTTCACCGCAGTGTTGTCCGGCAGGCCGTCGACCAGGAACAACCCGGTTCCGCCGGCCGGCAGTGCGGCGCTGACCACCAGCGTGTCGGCGCAGTCGCCGGCCAGGACGGGATTCTTCGTCCCGCTCAACGCCCACGAATCGCCTTGTGCCACAGCCCGAGTGGCGACGGTCGAGGCTGGTTTTCGGTGGCCGGCTTCCAGGTGAGCGAACGCGAGTAGCTTGTGACCCGCTGCGACGTCATCCAGGAGCTGCTTTTGTGCGTCGCTGCCTCGCGCGGCGATCAGCGCGCCCGGTGCCAGGGCGCCGTGCAGGACGGGTTCGGGTGCCAGCCTCCGCCCGATCTCGGTGAGCACCACGGCGATCTCGATCTGCCCGGCTTCGTCCGCGTCTAAGCCGAGGCCGAGGATTCCGGTGCCGGCCAGCTGACTCCAGACGTCGCGGCTCCACCCGAGGTCGGTTGCGATGATCTTGTTGCGGCTCTCCGGGTCGTAGGTGCGCGACAGAAGCTCGCGGGTGGTGTCCCGGAGCAGAGCCTGCTCGTCGCTCAGCTGAAAGTCCATGGCTGCCTCACAATCCGAGAATGGTGGACGCGATGATGTTGCGCTGTACCTCGTTGCTGCCACCGTAGATCGACGTCTTGCGGTAGTTGAGGTAGCGCGGGGCGCTGGTTTGCGCCCAGGGTGGTGACGCTATGTCGTCACCGTCGACCGGCAACGCGTCCGGGCCGGCCACCTCGACCAGCAACTCGGTCGCCACCTGCTGAAGCTGGCTGCCGCGCATCTTCAGCACCGACGACGCCGGGTTGGGCTTAACGTCCGAGGAGTCGGACACGACGCGCGCCTGCGTGAGTTCCAGTGCCAGCAACTCGTTTTCGGCCTCGGCCAGCCGCGCCGCGAAGAAGGGATCGTCGAGCAGACCCGTCTCCCTGGCGTGCTTTTTCACCTCGGCGAGGCGCACCTTGGTCCGGCCCACCCCGGCGATGCCGGTGCGCTCGTTGCCCAGCAGGAATTTGGCGTACGTCCAGCCCTGATTCTCTTGTCCGACAAGCTGATCGGTGGGTACCCGGACGTCGGAGAAAAACACCTCGTTGACTTCGTGGCCCCCGTCGATCGTCCTGATCGGTCGCAAGGTGATGCCCGGCGTCGCCATGTCGATGAGCAGAAACGAGATGCCGGCCTGGCGCTTGGGTGCCTGCGGGTCGGTGCGGACCAGGCAGAAGATCCAATCCGCGTACTGGCCCAGCGTTGTCCAGGTCTTCTGCCCGTTGACGACGTAGCTGTCGCCGTCGCGGACCGCGGTGGTGCGCAGCGAGGCGAGGTCGGAGCCGGCCTCCGGCTCGGAGAATCCCTGGCACCACCAGATGTCGATGCTGGCCGTCGGCGGCAGGAAGCGCTCCTTGATTTCCTGAGACCCGAATTCGGCGATCACCGGGCCGACCATCTTGGTGTTGAAGTTCAGCGGCTCGGGCACGCACGCCAATTGCATTTCGTCGGAATAGATCTGGTGCTGGGTGGCCGACCAGTCCTTGCCGCCCCACTCGACGGGCCAGTTGGGTACCGCCAGCCCGTGATCGTTGAGGATTTTGTGGCACGTGACGATCTGATCGCGGGACGGCGAGGAACCCTGGCGGACCAGCTCGCGGAGCTCTCCGGGAATCTGGGTATTGTAAAAGGCGCGAAGCTCGTCGCGGAACGCGGCTTCCTCCGGTGTGAGCGCCAGCTTCATGGCAGCCTCCTGTCGTCTGGGGCGAACGCGATGACCCGCTTCGGCCGGGGCGGCCGGTCGGAAGCCATGCGCTCCGGGTTCCATCTTGACCCATCGCATCGGGCGCTTCTGCACAGCCTCGGCTTAATCCACAGGCGGCCGTCGCGCGGCCGCTCGACGGGGCGTTGTGCCGGTCTGCGCGCCTACGGTCGGCTCATGCGATCAGAACTTCCCGCCGAGCGCCTGCATCGCCGACTCGGCGCAGACCCGGACACCGATCCGCGTGCCGATTCCCCGTCGGACGACGACGCGCCGGAGGAGGACCAGAACTCACTGCTACCCCGGTGGCTTCCGGACGCGTCGCAGGGCCGGGGCTGGGTGGCCAGGATGCGCGCCGACCCGGGCCGTGCCGGTGGCATCGCGCTTGCGATCGTGGCCGTCCTGGCCGTACTGGTGACCGTCTTCACCTTGCTGCGCGACCGGCCGGCGCCGGTGATGTCGGCCAAGCTCCCACCGGTGGAACGGGCGTCGACGGCGACCCCCAGGTCGTCCGCGAATCCCGCCGCCGGGCAACCGGCCGGTCCGGACCGACCCGTGGTTGTCAGCGTCGTCGGTTTGGTACGCAACCCGGGGCTGGTCACTCTCGCCCCCGGCGCACGCATCGCCGACGCGCTGCAGGCCGCCGGCGGCGCGGTGAACGGCGCGGACACGATCGGACTGAACATGGCCCGCCCGCTCGGCGACGGCGAGCAGATCGTGGTCGGGCTCGCCCCCGTCTCGGGGCAGCCCACGGCGCTCGGGAGTTCGGTGGCTTCCGGCTCGACAACCGTGTCGCGCACAGCAGCGCCCGGACCGGGAGGGGGCTCGGGGAGGCCCAAGGCCGGTGACGTGCTCGACCTCAACGCCGCGACCGTGGACCAGCTGGACGCCCTGCCCGGGGTCGGGCCGGTCACCGCCGCCGCCATCGTGGCGTGGCGGCAGGCCAACGGGAAATTCACCAGCGTCGACCAGCTCGGCGACGTCGACGGCATCGGCCCGGCGCGGCTGGAAAAGCTGCGCCCGCTCGTCCGTGTCTGACCCTGGTGCATCACCCCGGCCCCGGTGAATCAACGGGCGAATCGACGTCGGCGAACGTCGATGTGCGCCTGGTACCGGCCGCACTGACCTGCTGGATGGTGACCGCCGCCGGGATCTGGTGGCCGGTCGGCCGGATCCTGGGGGTGTGCTGCGTCGGGCTGGTCGCCTTCTCGGGCGCGCTGGCCTACCGCGCCGCGCGCCGGCCTGCACGAGGCGGGCGACTGGGCGTGATGAGCGCCGGCCTGGCGGCGGTCGGTGTCGTGGGTGCGGGCTTCGGGTTCGCGGTCGCCCTGCGCGCCGACGCGGTAGGGCGCCACCCGATCACCGCGGCGTTCGGAACGGCCGCTCCGGTGACCGTCACCCCCACCGAAAGCGCGGCGCCGCTCGGCCCAGGAAATCAGGGCCGGCTGATGTTTCGTGCCAAACTGCAGCGCGTCCGCGATGACGCGATGTCCGGTCGGGTGGTCGTTTTCGCGCGGGCGTCCGACTTCGGCCCCCAGACCGATGCCGTGCTGGTGGGCCAGCCGGTGCGGTTCATGGCGCGCATCGGCCGCCCGACCCGCCACGACCTGACGGTGGCGGTGCTCACCGCGTCCGGCCGGCCCGCCCCGGGCGCCGCGGGCGCGGCGCAGCGGGCCGCTCACGGTGTGCGCAGCCGGTTCGCGGCCGCCGCCCACGACACATTGCCCGCCGAGCAGGCCGCGATGCTCCCCGCGCTGGTGCTCGGTGACACCTCGGCCGTGAGCGCCCAGACCGGCCGCGAGTTTCGCGCCGCGGGCATGACGCACCTGACGGCGGTGTCGGGAGCCAACGTCACGATCGTGTGCGTGGCGGTGCTCTTCTCGGCCCGGTTAATCGGCCCGCGGGCCGCGGTCGTGCTCGCCGCGGTGGCGCTGGTGGCGTTCGTCTTCGTCGTGCAACCGACGGCGAGCGTGCTGCGGGCCGCCGTGATGGGCGCCATCGCGCTGGCGGGCATGCTGTCTTCTCGTCGCCGCCAAGCCATTCCGGCCCTATCGGCCACGGTGCTGATCTTGCTGGCCGTCGCTCCGCACTTGGCCGTCGACGTGGGCTTCGCGCTGTCGGTGCTGGCGACGGCCGCGTTGGTCGTCGTCGCCCCGACCTGGTCGCGGCGACTGGTCCGAGGGGGCTGCCCCAAGCCGCTGGCGGACGGTCTCGCGGTCGCGTGGGCCGCCCATCTGGTGACAGCTCCGCTGGTCGCCGGCATCTCCGGCCGGGTCAGCCTCGTCGCGGTGGGCGCCAACCTGGCGGTCGCCCCGGTAATCGCACCGATCACCGTGCTGGGCAGCGCCGCCGCCGCGCTCTGCGTGCTCTGGCCGGCCGGCGCGCAGCTGTTGATGCGATTCACCGGGCCCGAGCTGTGGTGGGTGTTGCGCGTGGCGCAGTCGGCGGCCGGCGTGCCCGCGGCGACGGTGCCCGTTCCGGCCGGCGTGGCCGGCGTGCTGATGGTCGCCGCCGTCGCGGCGTCGGTGGTGCTGCTGTGGCGGTGGAGTTGGTTTCGCACCGCGGTCCGCCCCGTCTTGGCGCTCCTGGTTATGTGCGCGCTGGCCTGGACGATCGCCGAGCGGTTCGATCCTCCCCGCGGAGTAGTCGGCCCGTCATGACACCATCGTGGGGTGAGCGAGGGTACGCCGTTGCACCTGGTCCAGGGGGACGAGGAACTGCTGATCGAACGCGCCGTGGCCGACGTGCTGCGATCGGCGCGGAAGCGGGCCGGAAGCCTGAACAACGCCGACATTCCGGTCAACCGAATGCGGGCCGGTGACGTCGACACCTACGAGCTCGCCGAATTGCTGAGCCCGTCGCTATTCGCCGACGAACGCATCGTCGTGCTGGAAGCCGCCGCCGAAGCGGGCAAGGAGGCGGCCGCTATGATCGCCTCGGCCGCCGCCGACCTCCCGCCGGGCACGGTGCTGGTGGTAGTCCACTCGGGCGGCGGGCGGGCCAAGGCACTGGCCACCGAGCTGGAGTCGCTTGGCGCCGTCGTGCATCCGTGCGCAAAGATTGCCAAGGTCAGCGAACGCGTCGACTTCGTCCGCAAGGAGTTCCGCGCCCTGGGGGCCAAGGTCGACGAGGACACCGTGACCGCTCTGCTCGACGCCGTCGGCTCCGACGTGCGCGAGCTGGCCTCCGCCTGTTCCCAACTGGTCGCCGACACCGCCGGTGCCGTCGATGCCTCCGCGGTGCGCCGCTACCACAGCGGCAAAGCCGAGGTGAAGGGCTTCGACATCGCGGACAAGGCCGTGGCCGGCGACATCGAAGGCGCCGCCGAGGCGCTGCGATGGGCGATGATGCGGGGCGAGCCGCTGGTGGTGCTGGCCGACGCGTTGGCCGAAGCCGTCCACACGATCGGACGGGTCGCGCCCTTGTCGGGCGATCCCTATCGTTTGGCGGCGCAGCTGGGCATGCCGCCCTGGCGGGTGCAGAAAGCGCAAAAGCAGGCGCGCCGCTGGTCGCGCGACACGGTCGCGACCGCGATGAAGGTGGTCGCTGCGCTCAACGCCAACGTCAAGGGCGCCGTGGTCGATGCCGACTACGCCATGGAATCCGCGGTCAGACAGGTCGCTGAACTGGCCGCCAACCGGGCCCGCTGAGCCGGCCGACGGACCTCAGAGCTTGTGGAGGGCGCGCGCCAGCGCTGACTTTTTGTTGGCCGCCTGGTTCTTGTGGATCACGCCCTTGCTGGCCGCCTTGTCCAGCTTGCGGTTGGCCGCCAACAGCAATTCCGCGGCCTTCTCCTTTTCGCCGGCGTGGGCGGCCTCGCGGAACGCGCGAACAGAGGTGCGGAGCGAAGACTTCACCGACTTGTTGCGCAGGCGAGCGCGCTCGTTGGTGAGAATGCGCTTCTGCTGCGACTTGATGTTAGCCACGCGTGGAGTTCCTTCTTTGGCTCGATGGTTGCTTGGGCGCCCCTATACCCGACAGCGACTGCCCAGGTTATCAGTCGGTTACGTTTTCTCCCAAAATGGCAACCCGCAGCCTGCCCGAACGTCAAGTTGAGGCAGCATCTGACAAGTGAGGCTTACGAACCAGATCGAGGGGACCAGGCGGGGGTCTCGCGCCGCACGCGCTGAGCGCATTTTCGGCGGATACAACACGTCGGACTCCTATTCGGCGGCCTTCGACGAGATGTTCGACGCTCAGGGCGCCGTGCGCGGCCCGTACAAGGGCATCTACGCCGAGCTTGCGCCGTCGGACGCCTCGGAGCTGAAGGCCCGCGCCGAAGCGCTGGCCCGCGCGTTCATCGATCAGGGCATCACATTTTCGCTGTCCGGTCAGGAGCGGCCCTTTCCGCTGGACCTGGTGCCGCGGGTGATATCGGGCGCCGAGTGGAGCCGGTTGGAACGCGGCATCATCCAGCGCGTCAAGGCCCTCGAGATGTATCTCGACGACATCTACGGCGACCAGGAGATACTCAACGACGGGGTCATCCCGCGGCGTCTGATCACGTCGTGCGAGCACTTCCACCGCCAGGCCGTCGGCATCGTGCCGCCCAACGGCGTGCGCATTCACGTCGCGGGGATCGACCTGATCCGCGATGACAAGGGCAATTTCCGGGTGCTCGAGGACAACCTGCGCTCGCCCTCGGGTGTGTCGTACGTCATGGAGAACCGGCGCACCATGGCGCGGGTCTTCCCGAACCTGTTCGCCACCCATCGGGTGCGGGCGGTCGACGACTACTCGTCGCACCTGCTGCGGGCGCTACGCAACTCCGCGGCCACCAACGAGCCCGACCCGACAGTGGTGGTCCTGACCCCCGGCGTGTACAACTCGGCGTACTTCGAGCATTCGCTGCTGGCCCGTCAGATGGGTGTCGAGCTGGTCGAAGGCCGCGACCTGTTCTGCCGCGACAACCAGGTGTACATGCGCACCACCGAGGGCGAGCGCCAGGTCGACGTCATCTACCGGCGCATCGACGACGTGTTCCTGGACCCGCTGCAGTTCCGGGCCGACTCCGTCCTCGGGGTGGCCGGCCTGGTCAACGCCGCACGTGCCGGCAACGTCGTGATCTCGAGCGCGATAGGCAACGGTGTGGGTGACGACAAGCTCATCTACACCTACGTGCCGACCATGATCGAGTACTACCTCGGCGAGAAGCCGCTGCTGGCGAACGTGGAGACCTTCCGGTGCTGGCTCGACGACGAACGCGAAGAGGTGCTGGACCGGATCGAAGAGTTGGTCCTCAAGCCGGTGGAGGGGTCCGGGGGCTACGGCATCGTGTTCGGTCCCGACGCCTCCGACAAAGAGCTCGTCGCCGCCGCCAAGAAGATCCGCGACGATCCGCGCAGCTGGATCGCCCAGCCGATGATGGAGCTCTCGACCGTGCCGACGCGGGTCGGCAGCACGCTGGCGCCCCGCTACGTCGACCTGCGGCCGTTCGCCGTCAACGACGGTAACGACGTGTGGGTCCTGCCGGGCGGGCTCACCCGGGTGGCGCTGGTCGAGGGCTCGCGGGTGGTCAACTCCAGCCAGGGTGGCGGTTCGAAGGACACCTGGGTGCTGGCGCCGCGCGCGTCGGCCGCCGACCGCGAGCTGGGCGCCGCCGGGGTGGTTCGGTCGCTGCCGAAATCCGTGCCGGACCCGGTCCCCAACGGATCCCCGCTGCTGACGCCACAACAGCCGCAGCTGAGCGAACCGCCGCAGCACGAGCAGACCCAGCAGCAGCAACAACAGCGGGCGGTCCGCTGATGCTGGCCCGTAACGCCGAGGCGCTCTACTGGATCGGCCGCTACGTCGAGCGCGCCGACGACACCGCGCGGATCCTCGACGTGGCACTGCACCAATTGCTCGAGGAATCCAGCGTCGACCCGGACCAGGCGTCCCGGCTGTTGCTGCGGGTGCTGGGCATCGAGCCCCCCGACCACAACCTGGATGTCTGGTCGTTGACCGACCTGGTGGCCTATAGCACCGACACCCAGGGCGGTTGCTCGATCGTCGACGCGATCACGGCGGCGCGGGAGAACGCCAAGTCGGCGCGCGAAGTGACCTCCAGCGAGATCTGGGAGTGCCTCAACACCACCTACCATGCGCTGCCCGAACGCGAGCGCGCCGCCAAACGCCTTGGGCCACATGAGTTCCTGTCGTTCATCGAGGGCCGGGCGGCGATGTTCGCCGGACTGGCCGACTCCACGCTGTCGCGTGACGACGGATACCGCTTCATGTTGTTGGGCCGCGCGATCGAGCGGGTGGACATGACGGTGCGGTTGTTGCTGTCGCGGGTCGGTGACAGCGCGTCCTCGCCGGCGTGGGTGACGCTGTTGCGGTCGGCGGGCGCGCACGACACCTACCTGCGGACGTACCGGGGTGTGCTGGACGCGGCGCGGGTGGTGGAGTTCATGCTGCTGGACCGGCTGTTTCCGCGGTCGGTGTTCTACTCACTGAGGTTGGCCGAGCACAATCTCGACGAACTGCTGCACAATCCGCAGAGCCGGATCGGGGCCACCGCCGAGGCACAGCGGTTGCTCGGCCGGGCCCGCAGCGAGCTGGAGTTCGTCGAACCCGGTGTGCTGCTGGAGTCGTTGGAGACCCGGTTGGCGGGCCTGCAGGAAACCTGCCACGAGGTAGGAGAAGCCCTGTCGGTGCTGTACTTTCACGTCACCCCCTGGGTGGCGTGGTCGGATGCCGGTCAACGCGGTCGGCTGGTCACCCGGCACGGGGAAAGCTGATGTGGCGGCTCCGCGTCGTGCACACCACGGGGTACGCCTACCAGTCGCGGGTGACCGCCTCCTACAACGAGGCGCGGCTGACCCCGCGGTCGAACACCAGGCAGAACGTCATCCTCAACCGTGTCGAAACCATTCCGGCAACCCGGTCCTACCGCTATATCGACTATTGGGGTACCGCCGTCACCGCGTTCGACCTGCACGCGCCGCATACCGACCTGACGGTGACGTCGTCGTCGGTCGTCGAGACGGAGCCGCCGGAGTCGCCGGTGACCGAGGCCAGCTGGGGCGAACTGCAGTCCGAGGCCGTGATCGATCGGTTCGACGAATTGCTCCGCCCCACCGAGCACACCCCGGCGACCAAGCAAGTCGCGTCCGTGGGCAAGAAGATCGCCAAAACGCATGGGCCGGCCGAAGCCGTCGTCGCCGCAGCCGACTGGGTGCGTGGCGAGTTGGACTACCTCCCCGGCACCACGAGCGTGCATTCGTCGGGGCTGGACGCGCTGAACGAGGGCAAGGGCGTATGCCAGGACTTCGTGCATCTGTCACTAATGCTGTTGCGCAGCATGGGAATTCCGGCGCGTTACGTGTCGGGCTACCTGCATCCTAAGCATAACGCCGTCGTCGGGGACACCGTCGACGGGCGAAGCCACGCGTGGATCGAAGCCTGGACCGGTGGTTGGTGGGACTACGACCCCACCAACCACACTCAGATCACCGAGCAATACGTCAGCGTGGGCGCCGGGCGCGACTACACCGACGTCTCCCCGCTGAAGGGCATCTACTCGGGGGAGGGGGCGACCGACCTCGAGGTGGTCGTGGAGGTCACCCGGCTGGCCTAGCTGGTCACGGCCGCGCGCCGACCTCGACCCGATGCAGGTCGTCGCCGAGCTCGATCCGCCCGCCGAACTCGCCGGCGGCCAGCGCACGCCACTGGTCCTCCTGGCCCGGGACCAGCGCCGGCACGTAGTGCGTCATGATCAGGGTGCCCACGCCCGCGCGGGCCGCGGTTGCCGCCGCTTGCTCCACCGACGAGTGGTAGTCGCAGATGTCCTTGAGCCGTTGTTGTGGGATGGTGCCGACGATGTCCTTGCGGATCACGGTGTGCACCAACGCGTCGGCACCCCGCGCCAGCTCGTCCAGCGTGGCGCAGGGCACCGTGTCCCCGGCCAGCACCACCGACACCGATCCGGCTTCGATGCGGAACCCGATGGTGGGCGCCACCGGCCGGTGATCGGTGGGGGCCACCCGGATGGTGACGCCGTCACGGTCCCACACCGGACCGTCGGTGTGCTCGTGCACCTCGACCGCGGGCGGTTCGTTCAGGTCGGCGTGATGGGCGATCCGGTAACCGATGTCATGGCGGAACGCCTGCAGCGTCGCCTCGACCGTTTCCGCGGTGCCGGGCGGCCCGATGATCGGCAGCGGCGGGGGATCGGGCGCGAAGGTGGTGATCCACCGCGTGATGATGAGGTCGCCGAGGTCGCCGATGTGGTCGCTGTGCAGGTGGGTGAGCAGCAGCGCCGACAATCCGGCGGCGCCCACGCCGATCGCCGCCGCGCGCTGCAGCACCCCACGCCCGCAATCGACCAAGAACGCCTGCCCGCCCGCCCGGACCAGGGTCGACGGCCCGGCACGGTTGGGGTCCGGGATGGGGCTTCCGGTTCCCAGCAGCGTGATCTCGATCATGGCTTCTATCTTGCAGGCCATGCCGCAGTTTGACCCGCTGAGGTCGGTGTAGGGACACGACTGGTGCCGGTTCTCGCATTGGCTTTCCCGCCGCGCGAGTTAGCCGTAGCCTGGTGTGAAGCGGATCACAACGGAGGCCTTGATGCGGATTGCGGACGTCTTGCGGAACAAGGGGGTGGCGGTGGTCACCATCAACCCGGAGGCCACGGTCCTGGAGTTGCTGGCCGGCCTCGCCGAACAGAACATCGGCGCCATGGTGGTGATGGGCGCCGAGGGGATCGTCGGCATCGTGTCCGAGCGGGACGTCGTGCGCCAACTGCACGCGCACGGGGCCAGCGTGCTGACCCGCCCGGTATCGAAGATCATGACCACCGAGCTGGCCACGTGCACCAAGTCCGACACCGTCGACACCATCAGCGTGCTGATGACCAAGAACCGGGTGCGCCATGTGCCGGTGCTCGACGGGAAGAAGCTCATCGGCATCGTCAGCATCGGTGACGTCGTCAAGACCCGGATGGAAGAACTCGAGGCCGAGCAGCAGCAGCTGCACTCCTACATCACCCAAGGCTGATTGCCCGGCTCGTCCGAGCGTGCACTCAGCGTGAAAATTCTGCTGTTTTCTCGCAGTGGTTACACGCTGGGCGAAAGTTCAGCGCCAGGCGTACTCCGCGCGCAGCCGGGCGGCCACCACGTCGAAGATCTCGCGCTCCAGAATCGCGCCCTCGCGGCGAATGCTCTCCTCGGGCACGTCGAGCACCCGGTCCAGCCGCACCCAGCTTTCCCTGCCCTCGTAATCCCAGTTGCCAGAGCCGATCCGCACCCAGTTCGGGTCGGCGACGTGGCGCTCCTGGCTGGACACCATCAGCCCGAGCAGGATGCTGCGGTCACGGCCGACGACAAGGACGGGACGGTCTTTGCCGCGGGTGGGATCGTCCTCGTAGACCACCCACGTCCACACGATCTCCCCGGGGTCGGCCCGGCCGTCGAGGTCCGGTGCGTAGACCAGCTTGCGGGCCCGGTGCGCGGTGGGGAAGCTGATGCTGGTCACCGGGCGGCCGGCGGTGACCGCCGCGGGTGGTTGCGGCGCGACCGCGGCGATGACGTTCGCGGTGATCTTGACGGCTTGCTGGAGCTCCCGCAGGACGGTTTGTGAGTTCTCCAGGTGCCGGGCCAGCCGCGGAGCCCCGGTGACGACCAGGTTCTCCGCGAACCGCCTTAACGTCTTCCACTGCGACTTTCGGGCAGACGCCATATTCGCAGCATAGACGGGAGCGACCCGGCGCGACCGTGTCCGAGTGCGCCTCCGAGGTGCCTCCGAGTGTGCCTCCGAGTGTGCCTGAGCCGGCCAGGCATAGATACCCTGGACATGCTTACAATTACCCGCCCGACGCCGCCCTCGAGCATCGGTAGACCAGGAGATTCCTATCAGCAGTTTCGCCGACAAGACCTTCACCGCGCCGGCGCAGATTCGGAATTTCTGCATCATCGCTCACATCGATCACGGCAAGTCCACGCTGGCCGACCGGATGCTTCAGCTCACCGGCGTCGTCGACGAGCGGACGATGCGCGCCCAGTACCTGGACCGGATGGACATCGAGCGGGAACGCGGCATCACCATCAAGGCGCAGAACGTGCGGCTGCCGTGGCGGGTCGGCGACAACGACGGGGCGACCGATTACGTGCTGCACCTGATCGACACCCCCGGGCACGTGGACTTCACCTACGAGGTGTCGCGCGCGCTGGAGGCCTGTGAGGGCGCGGTCCTCCTCGTCGACGCGGCCCAGGGGATCGAAGCGCAGACTTTGGCCAACCTCTACCTGGCGCTGGATCGGGACCTGACCATCATCCCGGTGCTCAACAAGATCGACCTGCCCGCCGCCGATCCCGACCGCTACGCGGGTGAGATCGCCCACATCATCGGCTGCGAGCCGGACGACGTGCTGCGGGTCTCCGGAAAGACCGGCGAGGGCGTGGCCGACCTGCTCGACGAGGTGGTTCGCCGGGTGCCCCCGCCGCAAGGCGACGCCGACGCGCCGCTGCGCGCCATGATCTTCGACTCCGTCTACGACATCTACCGCGGCGTGGTCACCTACGTCCGCGTGGTGGACGGCCGGATCAGCCCGCGCGAGCGCATCACGATGATGTCCACCGGCGCCACCCATGAACTGCTCGAGGTCGGCATCGTCTCGCCCGAGCCCAAGCCCAGCGACGGCCTCGGCGTGGGGGAGGTGGGCTACCTGATCACCGGCGTCAAGGACGTCCGCCAGTCCAAGGTCGGCGACACCGTGACCACGGCGCGCAATGGCGCCAAGAAGGCGCTGACCGGCTACCGCGAGCCCAAGCCGATGGTGTACTCGGGCCTGTATCCCATGGACGGGTCCGACTATCCGAATCTGCGCGACGCCCTCGACAAGCTGCAGCTCAACGACGCCGCCCTGACCTACGAGCCGGAAACCTCGGTGGCCCTCGGCTTCGGGTTCCGCTGTGGATTTCTGGGCCTGCTGCACATGGAGATCACCCGGGAACGCCTGGAGCGCGAGTTCGATCTGGACCTGATCTCGACGTCGCCGAACGTGGTGTACCGGGTGATCTTGGAGGGTGGGGCGGACGGCGGCATTCTCGTGACCAATCCGTCGGACTGGCCGGAGGGCAAGATCGCCACGGTCTACGAGCCCGTGGTGAAGACGACGATCATCGCGCCCAGCGAATTCATCGGCACCATCATGGAACTGTGTCAGTCGCGCCGCGGCGAACTCGGGGGCATGGATTACCTGTCACCCGAACGGGTCGAACTGCGCTACACCATGCCGCTCGGGGAGATCATCTTCGACTTCTTCGACTCGCTGAAGTCGCGCACCCGCGGCTACGCCAGCCTCGACTACGAGGAGGCGGGCGAGCAGGAGGCCCAACTCGTCAAGGTCGACATCCTGCTGCAGGGAGAGGCGGTCGACGCGTTCAGCGCGATCGTGCACAAGGATTCGGCGTTCGCCTACGGCAACAAGATGACCACCAAGCTGAAGGAACTCATCCCGCGCCAGCAGTTCGAGGTGCCGGTGCAGGCGGCCATCGGATCGAAAATCATTGCGCGCGAGAACATCCGCGCGATCCGCAAGGATGTGCTGTCCAAATGTTACGGCGGCGACATCACCCGCAAACGCAAACTTCTGGAAAAGCAGAAGGAAGGCAAGAAGCGGATGAAAACGATTGGCCGCGTGGATGTCCCGCAGGAGGCATTCGTCGCGGCGCTGTCCACCGACGCCGCCGGGGACAAGGGTAAGAAGTAGCCGTGCGGATAGTTGGGTCGGCGATGGCGTTGACGGTGGTCGCTGCGTTGGCGGTTGCCTGTGGTCCGGTTGTTGACGGCACGGCGAAGCCGGCGCCGAATCTCAAGCCGCGACCGCTTACCGGTGAAACCGTCAGACAGGTGCTTCTCGACGACGCCGCACTGTCGCGGATGCTCAGCCAGCCCTTTGTGGCCCGTACACCGCCCGAGTTCGGCGGCCCCGACAAGCTCAACCAAAAGGACGAATCGGTGTCACCAGCCGGTTGCCAAGGCGTGACGGCGATGCTGCAGAAAAGCGCGTACCAGTCCGCTGACGTCAAAGATGTTGCGTCGGAGTCATGGTGGAATAACGGCGAGCCGGCACAAGTAATCGGCGTCATGGAGGGCGTGGTCACGCTACCCTCGGCCGCGCAAGCCGAGGCGCTGTTCGCGCAATTCTCGGAGCAGTGGCAGAAGTGCAAGGACGCCACGACGACGGAACAAACGGGCCCGATCAGCACAACGAACGTTATCAGCGATGTCCGCGTTGCCGATTCCATTCTCGCGGCGACTAATACCGCGACATCCGTACTGCCCAACATGCCGGCCCTGCGGCCCACGCCGCAGGCGCGGGCACTCGGTGTCCGGATGAACTGCCTCGTCGAGGTGAAGGTGGTCTTCTTCGGCGAGCGACGCCCTTCCGACCCGGGATCGGCCAACCTGGACACCAGCGCCATCGACATCGCGCACGCCATGATGGACAAGGTCAGCGCCCTGAGTTGACGCGGCCGTTTGGTGCCGGCTGAGACATCGCTGGCTTTGGGCTGTGGCTTCGGTGTGGCTTGCGGCGATTGCACCGCCCAAAAAGTAAACTTTAGGTAATCAAAAGGAGGCGAGGAGCCGACGAGAATGGTCCGGGGTCGACGTGCGGCAAGGCGTATTCGACGCCGCGTTGTGCACCGGGAGGCGCGGGAAAGAAGCACTTTCGACCGCCTGAGAAGCCATCTGTTCTTCGTAGCCTCGCTCGCGGTGGTGATGCTGGTCTCCGGCTGCACCGTAGCCGTCGGCGGCAAGGCGCAGCCGGCGCCGGGTTTGGCGCCGCGACCGCTCGCGGGGCCAACCATCACGCGGGTGCTGCTGGGCCACACGACCCTGTCGCGAATCCTGAAGCAGCCCATGATCGTCGACCCTCGCTTCCCGTCGCGGTTCGGGGGTCCCGAGGCGTTGCAGGCCGACGGATCTGCTTCGCCCGTCGACTGCCTCGGTGTCGCGGGGATGCTGGAGCAGGCCGCCTACCAGTCCGGCAACGTCAAAGGGGTCGCGGTGCAGGCGTGGCGACATGCGGCCATGTCCACCGTGGTTACCGAGGTGAAGGAGGGCGTGGTCAGCCTGCCCACGGCCGCCGACGCCAACGCGCTGTTCGCGGGGTTCTCTCGCCAGTGGCAAAACTGTGACGGCCGGACGCAACCGTTGTCAGACAACATTTTCAGGCTCAAGGCCACGATCAGTCAGGTTCACGTCGCCGGCTCCGTTGTGGGGGCGACCGTTTGGCTCGCGTTGGCGTCGTCGAGCGAAGATGCGGACTCCATCCCGGCGGGCCGCGCCGTTGGTGTGCGAGGGAATTGCCTGGTCGAGGTTGAGGTCGACTTTTTCAACGCGACACGTTCGTCGCCACGGGGTCAAGACGGTATCCCCGACAGCGCGCAAGACATCGCGCAAATGATGATGGACAGAATCGACGCCTTGGCCGGACCGACGCCGCGCTGATCTCGCCTACATGGGCGCGTTGGCGGGCTGGAACATCCCCGAGCCGTCGGCCTCCTCCTCGGCCCGGATCACGTGTACCACCGCGTTGATCAAGGCCAGGTGGGTGAACGCCTGGGGGAAGTTGCCCAGCTGCCGGCCGGTGCGCGGCTCGATCTCCTCGGCGTAGAGGTGCAGCGGGCTGGCGTAGGACAACAGCCGCTCACAGAGCCGCTTGGCCCGCGCCACCTCGCCGATCTCGACCAGCGCCGACACCAGCCAGAAGGAGCAGATGGTGAAGGTGCCTTCCTCGCCGGTCAACCCGTCGTCGGTTTCCTCGACGCGGTAGCGCAGCACCAGGCCGTCCTGGGTGAGCTCGTCGGCGATGGCGAGCACGGTATTGCGCACCCGCGGGTCATCCGAGGGCAGAAACCTCGTCAGCACCACCAGGAGCAGCGAGGCGTCCAGCGCTTCGCTGCCATAGCGTTGAGTGAACACGCCCCGGGAGTCCACCCCGTGTGCCAGGATGTCGGCCTTGATCTCCTCGGCGATGGCCCGCCACTGCTGGGCGTAGCTCTTCTCGCCCTGCCGCTCGGCCAATTTCGCCCCGCGGTCCAGCGCCACCCAGCACATCACCTTCGACGAGGTGAAGTGCTGCGGTTCGCCGCGGACTTCCCAGATGCCTCGGTCGGGCTCGCGCCAGTGCCTGATCGCCTCTTCCACCTGCTTTTTCAGCACCGGCCACAAGCTTTCCCCGATCTGCTCGCGGGACTTGCAGTGCAGGTAGAACGAGTCGAGGATCGAGCCCCAGATGTCGTGCTGGTCCTGGTTGTAGGCGCCGTTGCCGATGCGCACCGGACGGGCATGGTCGTACCCGGACAGATGGTGCAGCTCTTCTTCGACCAGGCTGCGTTCGCCGCCGACGCCGTACATCACCTGCAGCGGATGACGCTCGTTGTTGTTGGCGCCGGAGACGTCGGCGATGAACGCGAAAAAGTCGTCGGCCTCGCGGTCCAGTCCCAGCGTGTAGAGCCCCCACAACGCGAACGTGGAGTCGCGAACCCAGGCGTAGCGGTAGTCCCAGTTGCGCTCCCCGTGGGGCGTCTCGGGCAGCGACGTGGTGCTGGCCGCCAGCAGCGCGCCGGTGGGCGAGTACGTCAGTCCCTTCAGCGTGAGCGCGCTGCGCTGCAGGTATGCCCGCCACGGGTGGTCGGGGAAGTTGCCGATGTTGATCCACTGCCGCCAGCACTCGGTGGTTTGCCACATCTTGTCGGCCGCCTCTTCGTAGGTCTGCGGCGCCGGGTGCTTGGTCCAGCTCAGGGCGACGAACACGTCGTCGCCCTCTTTCATCCGGCTGCGCGCCCGCGCTTCCCGGCCCTCCAGCCCGACCCGCAGATTGGTGGTCAGCCGCAGCGTCGGGTGGGCGTCCGGGTTTTTGGTGGCGCGGGCGATGGCCTCGCCGTAGGCGTTGGCCGAGTATTCCCACGTGGCTCCGACGCGGTGGTAGTCGAACGCCGGCTCGCAGCTCATCATCAGCTCGACGGTGCCGCTGACGCAGCGCACCGTCCGCAGTAGGATGTGCTCGGCGTCCCAGTCCATCGGCGTGCGGCGATGGGTCCGCGACCGGCGCTCGATGTCGTGCCACGGTCCCATCACCAACGCGTCGCGCACGATCAGCCACCCGGTGTGGGTCTGCCACGTGGTTTCCATGATCAGGCTGCCGGGCAGGTAACGACGGGCAGAGGGTACCGAGACGCCGTAGGGGCCGAGGCGGAAATGGCCGGCGCTGCGGTCGAGGATCGAGCCGAACACGCTCGGGGAGTCCGGCCGGGGCACGCACATCCATTCCACCGAGCCGGCCGGCGAGATCAGGCAGGTGGTCTCCCAGTCGGACAGGAACGCGTAGTCCGCGATCGGCGGAAACGGGTTGCGCGACGTCCCGCTGGACGCAAAGGGCGCTGGGGCGCCGAAGTCGATGGGAGACGCCAAGACCGTCTCCGGAGCCGTTTCGAACGCTTCCGCGGTCGCGCCGTCGGCGGGTTGGTCGGCGGGTTCGGCGTGCAGGACCATCCCGTCATCATCGACCGTCGACCTGCCCGCCGTCCATGCTTTCGCCGAGGTGAGCGGGCCGGCGTGTCGGGGATCACCCACGCCGTCTGGCGTACCCGGGCGCGTGCTCCGGCAGCGGGCCGACGGCAACCACGTAGCCGACGAATCGCCGCAAGGCAGCCGTGCGGCCCATCAGCCGGACGGCTCGCGGCGCGCCCTTGTAACTTGCGGGGTCGCTTCCGGTTTCACTTCCGGCCACCGCGGCAGCGATCACCTTGGCGTGGATCATTCGTTGCGCCGTCTGCAGGATCCAGGATCATTGTCGGCAGCCAGCGGCGCACCTGTACCCGCGCCAGCTGGCGGGTGGAAACCCGACCCGAGCGCAACGGACCGGCCAGGATGCGGGCGGCGGCCACCGCGTCGGCGACCGCCAGGTTGATACCGACACCACCGACCGGCGACATCGCGTGCGCCGCGTCGCCAATGAACAGCACGCCATCGGCAATACCATCTGCGGAGCCGATTGAGTTGCACGTCAAGCAGTTTCACGTCGTCGAACGAGGCGAGCTGGTCGGCACGGTCGGCGATCCAGGGCACCATGCTGATCAGCGCCCGGTGCAGCGCCTCGATCCCTTGGACCCGCAGCCGGGCGTCGCTCCCCTTCGGAATGATGTAGGCGATCTGGTAGTAATCGCCGCGGTCGATCATGATGGTCGCGTGCCCGGCGCGGAGCACGCCGGCCAGTCCCCTGGGGTCGTCGGGCCGACGGGGCAACCGGAACCACCACACGTCCATCGGCGCGCCGAAGCTGTGCGGTGTCAGGCCCATCGCCGAGCGCACTGTCGACGAGCGGCCGTCGCAGGCCACCGTCAACTCGGCCCGCATCTCCTTGGTTTCGCCCGTCTTGTCCCGGTACGTGACGCCGGCAATGCGGTTGCCGCGGTTACCGTCGCGGAGCAAGTCGATTACCTCGCTGCTGCGCAACAGCCGGAAGGTCGGCTCGGCCTCGGCGGCGGCGGCCACCATCTCGAGGAAGTCCCACTGTGGCACCAGGGCGATGTGCTGGTGCGTCCCCGGAAGCCGGGTCAGGTCGAGATCCACCGGTTCGCCCTGTATCTCCATGTGGATCGTGCTGATGAGGCGATGCGGAAGCCGGGCGAATCGCTCTCCCAAACCCAGCTCGTCGAGCAGCCGCAGCGTGCTCGCGTGCACCGTGTCGCCGCGAAAGTCACGCAGGAAGTCAGCGTGCTTTTCCATCACGGTGACATTTACCCCGGCACGGGCCAGCAGCAGGCCAAGCACGATGCCCGCGGGTCCGCCGCCGGCGATGAGGCAGCTCGTTGCTCCAGATTTGCAGGGTCCGGAGGGGAGCCGATCCTCACACATTGGTTTCGCGTGCCGGTGCGAATAGTCTGGGGGCGATGGACGGGTTGCTGAATTGGTGGGACGGCAACGAGCTGTGGCTTTCGGGGCTCGCCTTCATCCTGCAGGCCATGGTCGTCATGCCCATAGTCTTGGCGGTGGCCTATATCACGGCGGCCGCGCTGGACGGCCTGCTCGGCAGGGGCATCGCGCTGATGCGCCGCGCCCGCCACGCCGACGGGACGCCCGGGTAGCGCCCATGCCTCGTTCACACGTGACGTTGGTTCTCGTCACGTTGGTGGTGTTGGTGATCGTCACCTGGTTGCTGACGCACTGAGCCGCGCTGGGTCTGCTTCGACCCCGGCCCGGTGGCGGGCCGGTGAATTCCTGTTAGGCTTCGCCACATGCGCGTGGCATCCGAGGTTCTCGAATGCGGTGTCTTCGTGCATTGTTGTCGCTGACTCCCGAACCCGTGCGCGGTCTGGTCTGGAGTTTGTGAGTTCTCGTCAGGTTCTCAGTGCCGTTCCGCAGCAACGGGATCAAAACCCGTCCCGCACTGGAAGGCTCCTCATGCTGAACATCGGCGTCGCGCAGCACCGGCGGCGTGTCCGATACTTCGGGGCAATCGCGCTGATCACCGGTGTCGTCGCCGCGTGTCACGGCGGTCCCAGCGACGTCGTCGGCGGTGGCGGGCCGGCCAACGCGCGCACCAGCATCACCCTGGTCGCCTACTCGGTCCCAGAACCGGGCTGGAGCAAGGTGATTCCCGCCTTCAATGCCTCCGACGAAGGCAAGGGTGTGCAGGTGGTCACCTCCTACGGGGCCTCCGGTGACCAATCCCGCGGTGTTGTCGACGGCAAGCCCGCCGACGTGGTGAACTTTTCCGTCGAGCCCGACATCACCCGATTGGTCAAGGCCGGGAAGGTTTCGAAAGACTGGAACACCGACGCCACCAAGGGAATCCCGTTCGGATCGGTGGTGACCTTGGTCGTGCGCAAGGGCAACCCGAAGAACATCAAGGATTGGGACGACCTGTTGCGGCCCGGCGTCGAGGTCATCACGCCGAGCCCACTGAGTTCCGGGTCGGCGAAATGGAACCTGCTCGCTCCGTACGCCGTCAAGAGCCAGGGCGGCAGCAACAGCCAGGCCGGCGTGGACTTCATCGGCAAGTTGGTGCGTGAACACGTCAAACTGCGGCCCGGATCGGGACGGGAAGCCACCGATGTCTTCGTCCAGGGCAGCGGGGATGTGTTGATCAGCTACGAGAACGAGGCCATCGCCACCGAACGGGCGGGCAAGCCGGTCGAACACATCAATCCGCCGCAGACCTTCAAGATCGAGAACCCAGTGGCGGTGGTGACCACCAGCCCGCACCTCGAGGCCGCCGTCGCGTTCAAGAACTTCCAGTACACCGCCGCGGCGCAACGGGTTTGGGCCCAGGCCGGTTTCCGGCCGGTCGATCCGGCCGTCGCCGCCGACTTCCGCGACCAGTTTCCGGCGCCGGTGAAACTCTGGACGATTGCCGAGCTGGGCGGCTGGGGGACAGTGGATCCGCAGCTGTTTGACAAGAGCACCGGCAGCATCACCAAGATCTACACGCAGGCCACCGGATGACCGCCGCAGTGACACCCGACTCCCACGCGGTCCGGTCTAAGCCCGGGCCGCGGGTTTCGCGTCTTCCGCGACGCCGGACCGGCAACACGTCACTTCGGGTCGGTGTGGCGACGCTGTGGCTCTCGGTGATCGTGCTGCTGCCTTTGGTCGCGATCGCATGGCAGGCCGCGGGCGGCGGCCGGCACGCTTTTTGGCTGGCGGTAACCTCGAACGCCGCGCGGGAGTCTTTCCGGGTGACGTTGACCATTTCCGCCGGAGTCACGGTTGTCAACCTGGTCTTCGGCCTCGTCATCGCCTGGGTGTTGGTGCGCGACGACTTCGTCGGCAAGCGGCTCGTCGACGCGATCATCGACCTCCCGTTCGCGCTGCCCACCATCGTCGCCAGCCTGGTGATGCTCGCGCTGTACGGAAACAACAGCCCGGTGGGCCTGCACCTGCAGCACACCGCATGGGGCGTGGCGGTGGCACTGGCCTTCGTCACGCTGCCGTTCGTGGTGCGCGCGGTCCAACCGGTGCTGCTCGAAATCGATCGGGAAGTCGAGGAGGCGGCGGCCTCGCTGGGCGCCGGCGGGCCCAAGATCTTCACCTCGGTCGTGCTGCCGTCGCTATTGCCCTCGTTGTTGTCCGGTGCGGGCCTGGCATTCTCGCGAGCCATTGGCGAGTTCGGGTCGGTGGTGCTCATCGGTGGTGCGGTGCCGGGCAAGACCGAGGTGTCGTCGCAGTGGATACGGACCCTCATCGAGAACGACGACCGCACCGGCGCCGCCGCGATATCGATTGTATTGCTCTCTATTTCCTTTGTCGTGCTGTTCATCCTGCGGATCGTGGGTGGGCGGGCCGCGAGACGCGAGGAGTCGGCCGCATGACGTTGTCGCCGCGGGTTCGGTATCTCCTCCGTCTCGTCGCGCTCACCTACGTCTTCGTGTTGCTCGTCATTCCCGTGACGCTGATCCTGTGGCGCGCATTCCGGCCCGGGTTCGGTCAGTTCTTCGATTGGGTCAGCACTCCGGCGGCCATATCGGCGCTCAATCTGACGCTCCTGGTGGTAGCCATCGTGGTGCCACTGAACGTGATCTTCGGCATTCCGACGGCGTTGGTTCTGGCGCGCAACAGGTTTCGCGGCAAGGGCGTCCTGCAGGCGGTCATCGACCTGCCGTTTGCGGTGTCGCCCGTCATCGTGGGCGTGGCGTTGATCGTGCTGTGGGGATCGGCCGGCGCGTTCGGATTCGTCGAAAAAGATCTCGGGTTCAAGATCATCTTCGGCCTGCCCGGCATCGTGCTGGCCAGTATCTTCGTCACCCTGCCGTTCGTGGTGCGCGAGGTCGAGCCGGTGCTGCACGAATTGGGCATTGACCAGGAAGAGGCGGCGGCAACCCTGGGATCGAGTTGGTGGCAGACCTTTTGGCGGATCACGCTGCCGTCCATCCGGTGGGGACTGACCTACGGCATCGTGCTCACCATCGCGCGGACCCTCGGCGAATACGGTGCGGTCATCATGGTCTCCTCCAACTTCCCGGGAAAGTCGCAGACGCTGACATTGCTTGTCTCCGACCGCTACAACCGCGGCGCCGAGTACGGCGCCTATGCGCTGTCGACGCTGCTGATGGGCGTCGCCGTACTGGTCCTGATCTTCCAAGTGGTTCTGGATGCCCGCCGGGCACGAGCGGCCAGGTAGGCCTGACAGGGAGACTCATACATGACCGACAATGCAACCGGATCCGTCGACCCCGCGATCGTCGTGCACGATGCGTACAAGCATTACGGCGACTTCGTTGCGCTGGACCATGTGGACTTCGTGGTACCCACCGGTTCGCTGACGGCGTTGCTGGGACCCAGCGGTTCGGGGAAGTCGACCCTGCTGCGCACCATCGCCGGCCTGGACCAGCCCGACAGCGGAACGGTCACCATCAACGGTCAGGATGTGACGCGGGTGCCGCCGCAGCGGCGTGGGATCGGATTCGTGTTCCAGCACTATGCGGCGTTCAAGCATCTGACCGTTCGTGACAACGTGGCGTACGGGCTGAAGATCCGTAAGCGCCCCAAAGCCGAGGTCAGGGCCAAGGTGGACGACTTGCTGGAAGTAGTGGGGCTTAGCGGATTTCAGACGCGCTATCCCAACCAGCTCTCCGGTGGTCAACGACAGCGCATGGCGCTGGCCCGGGCGCTGGCGGTCGACCCGCAGGTTTTGCTGCTTGATGAGCCGTTCGGCGCGCTGGACGCCAAGGTGCGTGAGGATCTGCGGGCGTGGTTGCGCCGCCTGCACGACGAGGTGCACGTCACCACGGTGCTGGTCACCCACGACCAGGCCGAGGCGCTCGACGTCGCCGATCGCATCGCCGTGTTGAACAAAGGCCGGATCGAGCAAGTCGGATCCCCGGCCGAGGTGTACGACGCCCCGACTAGCGCATTCGTGATGTCCTTCCTCGGTGCGGTTTCCACGCTCAACGGGGCATTGGTGCGCCCGCACGACATCCGGGTAGGCCGCAACCCCGAGATGGCGATCGCCGGTGGTGATGGCACCGCGGAGTCCATCGGGGTGGTGCGCGCCACCGTCGACCGGGTGGTGGCGCTGGGCTTCGAGGTGCGGGTGGAGCTGACCAGCGCGGCCACCAAGGGCCAGTTCACCGCGCAGATCACCCGCGGCGACGCCGAGGCGCTGGCCCTACGGGAGGGCGACACCGTGTACGTGCGAGCCACCCGGGTGCCGCCGCTCCCCAGCGACATCGTGACGCCCGACGACGGCGCCGGCGGTACTGACGAAGACCAAAGCGCGCTGACGCCGGCGTAACGACGGAACCTCTTCGGGCGGTCAGCAGGACCGTCAGGACGCGTGCAACCCGCATTCTGTCTTGGCATGCCCCTGCCAGCGCCCGCTGCGCGGGTCCGCGCCCTCGACGGGCTTGGCCGTGCAGGGAGCGCAGCCGATCGACGGATACCCTTCGTAAACAAGAGGATTGACCAGCACATCATGCTCGTCGATGTAGTCCTGCATGTCCTCGTCGGTCCACGTCGCCAGCGGGCTGATCTTCACCAGCTTGAACCCCTCGTCGAAGCTGACCAGCGGGGCGTCGGCGCGCGTCGGCGCGTCGCTCCGGCGCAGCCCGGTTACCCACGCGGAGTATCCGCGCAGGGCCTTGCCCAGCGGTGTGACCTTGCGCAGCCGGCAGCACTCGCCGGGGTCACGGGCGAACAGATCCTTGCCCATGAGCTGGTCCTGCTGGCCCACCGTGTGCTCGGGCGCGACGTTGACCACACGTATGTCGTAGACGGATTCGACCGCGTCCCGGGTGCCGATGGTCTCCACAAAGTGATAGCCGGTGTCCAGGAACAGCACCGGTACGCCCGGGCGCACCTTGGCGGCCAAGTCGATCAGCACGGCCTCCTGCATGCTGGAGGCCACCACGTAATTGCATGTCGCCCAGCCGCGCGCCCCGTTGACTCCGCCGAAATTCTCGTCGGTCCAGCGCAACAGGTCGGAGGCGCTGGCGCCCTCGAGCTCCGCCGCGCCACGGGCGGCCAGTTCACGCAATTCGGCTTCAGTCGGCCTCGTTGCCCGATCGGTCATCGCAAATCGTCCTCCCCGGCCCGAAGGGCCCACTGCGCGAAGCGTTCACCCTCGCTGCGGTGTTCGATGAAGTTGCGCACTACCCGCTCGATGTATTCACCCAGCTCCTCGCTGGTGACCTTGTGCTGACGCAGTTTTCGGCCGAAACCGCTGTCCAGGCCGAGGCTGCCGCCCAGATGCACCTGGAAGCCCTCCACCGAGCCGCCATGGCCGTCGTCGACCATCTGGCCCTTGAAACCGATGTCGGCGACCTGAATCCGCGCGCACGAGTTCGGGCAGCCGTTGATGTTGACGGTGATCGGCACGTCAAGCTCGGAATTGACGTCTGCGAGCCGCCGCTCCAGCTCGGGAACCAAAGCCTGCGCCCTGACCCGGGTTTCGGCGAACGACAGCTTACAATACTCGATTCCGCTGCACGCCATCAGATTTCGCCGCCACCGCGACGGCTTGGTCTGCAGGCCGACGCCTTCCAGTCCCGCGACCACGTCGTCGACCTTGTTGTCGGGTATGTCGAGGATGACCAGCTTCTGGTATGGGGTGAACCGGATCCGGTTGGAACCGGCCCGCTCGGCCAGGTCGGCCACCGCCGAGAGGATGGCGCCGGACACCCGACCGGCAATCGGGGCGGCACCAACCGCGTTGAGCCCGTTCTTCAGCCGCTGGACCCCGACGTGGTCGATCGGGCGCTTGACGGGCTCGGGGGCCGGGCCGTCGATCAGCGGGCGCTTGAGGTACTCCCGTTCGAGAACTTCGCGGAACTTTTCGACGCCCCAGTCCTTGATCAGGAACTTCAGCCGGGCCTTGGACCGCAGCCTGCGGTAGCCGTAGTCGCGGAACACCGAGGTCACCGCCGCCCACACCTCGGGGACCTCGTGTAGCGGAACCCAGGCGCCGACGCGCCTGCCCAGCATCGGGTTGGTCGACAGGCCGCCGCCCACCCACAGGTCCAGCCCGGGACCGTGCTCGGGATGGTGGACGCCGATGAACGCGATGTCGTTGACCTCGTGCACGACGTCCTGCAGACCGGAAATGGCGGTCTTGTACTTGCGCGGCAGGTCGGCGAAGTCCGGCTTGCCTATGTAGCGGCGCACGATCTCGTCGATGGCCCAGGTCGGGTCGAGCACCTCGTCCAGGGACTCCCCGGCCAGCGGTGAGCCAAGTATTACGCGCGGGCAGTCACCGCACGCTTCGGCGGTGTGCAGTCCGACCTCGTCGAGCCGCCGCCAGATCTCGGGGACGTTTTCCACCTCGATCCAGTGGAATTGCACGTTCTCGCGATCGGAGATGTCGGCGGTGTCGCGGGCGAACTCGGTCGAGATCTGGCCCAGGGTGCGCAACGCGGCGGAGGAGATCGCGCCGCCGTCGCAGCGCACCCGCATCATGAAGTATTTCGCTTCCAGCAGGTCGATGTTCTCGTCGCCGGTGAACGTGCCGTCGTATCCCTGCTCGCGTTGGGTGTACAGGCCCCACCACCGGAAGCGGCCGCGCAGATCGTTTTTCTCGATGCTGTCGAATCCTGCTTTGGCGTAGACATTTTCGATTCGCTCCCGCACCTCGAGCGGGTTGCCGGCCTTCTTGAACTCTTCGTTGGCGTTGAGCGGCTCGCGATGTCCCAGCGCCCACTGACCCTCATTGCGGGGCTTTGTGGGAGGGGCTGTGGTCATTCCCGGGGTTCTCTTTCGTCAAGGGCGTCAGACAGCGCGATTCACCGGTATTTTTCGGCAGCGCAGATCCGGCAGCCAGCTGGAGAGGTACAGGTGGGCGGGTCTACGAGATCAAGGCAGACAGCAACAGCTGCAGACACGCTTGAAGTCAATGTGTCGCCGCGCCACGAGGGCGGTGCGCAGGTTGCGGCTGGCGGCGGTCACGTCTGCCATTCTGCCATGGATGCCGACCGGGGTTGCAATCAGGTCGTATTTCTGCTCACGATGAGCCAAAGTTGCTCGCCGACCTACGCGATCAGGCGTGCAAAGTCGAGAACCCCGTGCGACCGTGCGCGGCATCTCGCTGTGCGATGATTTGCCATGACCCTTCGTGAGGCCCCGGCTGAGCTGCCCGCCCTCGAGCCGAGCCCCGGACAGCCGTTCGGCCTTTATGTGCATGTCCCGTTCTGCATCACCCGCTGCGGCTACTGCGACTTCAATACCTACACCCCGGCCGAGCTGGGGGGAGTCAACCCGGATGCCTGGATGGAGTCCCTGCGAACGGAGTTGCAGCTGGCGGCCGCGCGGCTGAATGCGCCCCCGGTGGCCACTGTTTTCGTGGGCGGAGGGACGCCCTCGCTGCTCGGCGGTCAGCGCGTGGCCGCCCTGCTCGACATGGTGCGTGAACACTTCGCGGTGGCCCCGGACGCCGAGATCACCACCGAGGCCAACCCGGAGTCAGCCTGGCCGGACTTTTTCGCGGCGATTCGCGCGGCCGGATACACGCGGGTGTCGCTGGGCATGCAGTCGGTGTCGCCCCGGGTGCTGGGAGTCCTCGACCGGATCCATACGCCGAACCGGTCGGCGGACTGCGCCCGCGAGGCATTGGCCGCCGGCTTCGAGCACGTGAGCCTGGACCTCATCTATGGAACGCCGGGGGAGTCCGACGACGACCTGCTGCGCTCCGTCGATACGGCGATCGAGACGGGCGTCGACCACGTTTCCGCGTATGCCCTGGTTGTCGAGGAGGGCACCGCCCTGGCCCGGCGGGTTCGGCGCGGCGAGTTGGCTCCTCCCGACGACGACGTGTTGGCGCACCGCTACGAGTTGGTCGACGCCAGGCTGTGCGGGGCCGGGATGAGTTGGTACGAGGTGTCCAACTGGTCCCGCCCGGGCGGCGAGTGCCGGCACAATCTCGGCTACTGGAACGGCGGTCAATGGTGGGGCGCCGGACCCGGTGCGCACGGATACGTCGGTGCGACGCGCTGGTGGAATGTCAAGCACCCCAACGCCTATGCGGAGATGTTGGCCGATGCCGCCCTGCCGGTAGCCGGTTTCGAGCAGCTGGACGCCGACGCGCTGCACACCGAGGACGTGCTGCTGAAAATCCGGCTGCGTCAAGGACTTCCGTTGGACCGGCTGGATGCCGCCGAACGCGCTCGCGCCGACACCGCGATCGCCGACGGATTGCTGGTGGCGCGGGACGACAGGCTGGTTCTCACCGCGCGCGGCCGGTTGCTGGCCGACGCGGTGGTGCGCACACTGCTGGGATAGCGCTCAGGTGCCCGGAAACCAGTGCGCAACGACGCGGTTGATCTCGATATAGAGCGGAATTCCGATGGTGACGGCAACGGAGAATGTGAGGCCCAGCGATGCGGCCAGCGGCAGGGTCGGGCTCGCCTCGGGGATTCCCAGACGCTGCACAGCGGGGAGCGTGATGTAGGAGGCCGAGCCGCAGAGCACGGCAAACAGCACATAAGTCCCCGGCTGAAAGTGAGTATCCGTCAGGTAGGTGAAGGGGTAGGCGACCAGAATCCCCAGCGCCCCAAACAAGATTGGCGCCAGCAAACCGAAGAAAATGAACCCGGTGCCGGCGGACCTGAGATCCCGCAGCTTGCGCGACGCCGTCATGCCCATTTCCAGCAAGAACAGGCAGAGCACACCCTGGAACGCGGCTACGAATAGCTCGTTCTGGTCGTGCACGACCTTTTGTCCCTGCAGCGCGCCGATGAAGCCTATGGCGATGCCGCCGAGGAGGAGAATGATTCCGGGATTGAGGAACACCTCTTGGAATATCTGGCGTGAGAAAAGGGGTACCCGCTTGCCCTGGGCGCGGGGCGCGCCCGGGCCGGGCTCCCAGTCCGGATGCTCGAGCTTTTCCAGCGAGAACTCCAGCTCCTCCTCCGTCCCTCGCTCGGGGGCATCGTCGCTTTCCGTCCGTCCCGCCCCGGTAGCCGCACCGGGCCCGACTTTCGCGGGAGCCTTGTAGCCGGGTTCATCCGGCATGAACCCGGCCTCGTCCATCCCCCGGTGCCGCAGCCGGGCTACCAGATACAGCGCCAGCAGGCAGCCGGGAATCTCCATTAAGGCCAGCGCGACCGGCATGTAGGCGTTGTAAGCGATGTGGAGGCCCGTCAGGACCGCTACACAGATCGCATAGGTACCCGCCGAGTCCGACCCGTAGTAGCCGGCGATCGTCGCCCTGTCGACTCGCCGCAGCGGGGTCAGGTACCTCAGAAAAAGATAAGTGAGCGCACCAATCACGAAGTTCAAGACGAAGCCGAGAGCGACGAACTCGGCGATGTTGTCGATGTCGGATGGTTGGACTTTGGCGAGTTCTTCTCCGCCCTGCCAGCCGATGGCCAGCAGCAGGTACATGGTCAGGCCCTGATAGATCACATAGGGGAACTCAAACCGCACCTTCAAGATCGGGATGAGGAAGCCGAAATAGAAGAACAGGAGTAGCGGCTTGAACAGGTTGTGGGTGAGGTTTTGAAAGAACTCGTGATTCATTCCTGCCTCCGGGGAATTCAGTCCGGCGGCGAGGGAAGCAGTGACCGACCCGGGGCGTCCACGAACACCCATAAACTGTGCGGACTTTCGGGACCGCCGTCAACCCGCTTTTACCAACTATTAACAACTTTGTCAGCACGCCCTGCGGCCAGTTGCATCAGTTGACTATCGCCCAGGTGTGCGTTCGGGCATCACCGATCGCCGCACGAGCCGGTGTTATTGCCCAACGGGTGACGCGCGACACTAGAACCAGTGCGCGACCATACGGTTGATCTCGATATAAAGCGGGATTCCGATGGTGACGTTGTAGGAGAACGTCAAACCCAGCGACGCGGCCAGCGGCAGCGTCGGGCTGGCCTCGGGAATCGCCAGTCGCTGCACCGCGGGGACGGCGATATACGACGCCGCGCCGCACAGCACCGCGAACAGCACGTAGGTCCCCGGCTTGAAATCGGCGTGGCTGAGCGACGCGTAGATGTGGGCGACGATGATCCCTAGCGGCGCAAAGATATTCGGCGCGAGGATGCCGAAGAAGATGAAGCCGGGACCAGCCGTTCGCAGATCCTTCAGCTTACGGGACGCCGTCATGCCCATCTCGAGCAGGAACAGGCACAGCACGCCCTGGAATGCCAACACGAAGAACTTGTCGTCGTCTGCGACGACCTTCTGCCCCTGCAGCCCGCTGACGAGACCGATGATGATGCCGCCGATGAGCAGCACGAGACCAGGGTTGAGGAACACTTCCTGGAAGAGTTCGCGGGAGAAAATGGGCATCCGCTTTCCCTTGGCGCTGGCCAGGCCCGGTCCGGGCTCCCAGTCCGGGTGCTCCAGCTTTTCCAGCGAGAACTCGAGTTCCTGCTCGACCCCCCGCTCGCGTTCCTCCGCGAGGCTCTCGCCGTGCGGTGGCTTTGCCGCCGTGCCGGGCCCGACCCCGACCCTGACCGGTGCGACGTAGCCGGGCTCGTCGGCCATGTTCCCCGCGGCGTCCATCCCCTTGTGCCGCAGCCGGGCGACCAGGTACAGCGCCACCAGGCAGCCCGGAATCTCCATGACGGCCAACATCACCGGCATGTAGGCGTTGAACGCGATGTTGACCGCGGCCAGGACGGCCACGCAGGTGGCGAACGTTCCCGCCGAGTCCGACCCGTAATAGCCGGCGACGGTCGCCCGGTCGATTCTTCGCAGGGACGTCAGCCCAGTCAGCAGCAGGTAGGCGAGGCCGCCGATCAGGAAGTTCAGGACGAAGCCCAACAACATGAAGCCGACGATGACGCCGATGCTGGAGGCGTTGATCTTGGCGAGCTCTTCACCCCCGTGCCAGCCGATGGCCAGCAGCAGGTACATGGTCAGGCCCTGGTAGATGACGTACGGGAACTCGAACCGTACCTTCAGGATCGGGATCAGGAACCCGAAGTAGAAGAACAAGAGCAGCGGCTTGAACAGGTTGTGTGTGAAGTTTTGCCAGAACTCCTGCAGCATTTGGTGCCTCTCTTGAGCGATCCGGTGATCAGGGGAAGCACCGTCCGCAAGGAGGGCCACCACGAACATCCCGATGATCGTGGAGAAATGTAAACCCGTTGCCCCCGCTCCGCCAGTCGAAGAGAGCCGGAACACACGGTCGTGATCTCGGCGGCGGCCGAATAGCCCGGCTCGCGAAAAACCAATGGTCACAGCCGTGCTGGTCGAGATGCCGAGGGCGCAAAGGTTTGGATGCACTGTGACTTGTCTGTGAATTGACTGGGTGGGGATAACGTTTCGTGTCGGCGCTCGCCTTCCGGCCCCGAGGCGTGCGCAGGCAAGGACGGAGGCGACCCGCGATGCAGTGTGCTATCTCGATCTCCGGTGCGAAAGGGGAAATCGCAAGCGCGCCAATCGTTGTGGTTGGTCGGGGACGGCGTCGGCCGCGGTTAGCGCGAGTCACGAAAAGCGGCTGGGAATCGGACCGTCGCGAGACGAGATCGGCCTTCGTCGAGCGCCCGCATGAGTCCCGTAAAAGTCTCGTTAAAACTGCCCGAACGGGCCTATCGGACGACGTGCGCGAGCGCGGTCGAGCACATTTTAATAGGTTAGGCTACATTTACTAACCGTGACCGAGCTCAGCGTCGAGACCAGTGCCGCCGACTCCGCGTCACCGCCGATTCCGCTCCCCGCCCACGTCGACCCGGCCGACCTCGCGGCCGAGTTGGCCGCGGTGCTGCCCGAGCGGGCCGGCGACGAATACCTGCTCTACGAGCACGACGGCCAATGGGTGCTGGCCAGCGGCATGCGGGCGATAATCGAGCTGGACAGCCGCGAGCTCCGCGTGGTCCGCGAGGGCGTGACCCAGCGGCAGGAGTGGTCCGGGCGGCCGGGAGCGGTTCTGGGCGACGCAATCGATCGGCTGTTGCTGGAGACCGATCAACTCTTCGGTTGGATCGCATTCGAATTCGGCGTCCACCGCTACGGGCTGCACTGGCGACTGGCGCCGCGGACCCCGCTGGCCCGCGTGTTCTGGCCGCGAACCCGCCTCGTGGTGACCCGGGAGGCGGTTCATCTGTTCGGCGCGACGCCCCACCAGCGCGATGCGGTACTGGGCTTGCTCCGCGACGGCGTGCCGGAGGTGCGCAACGTCCGCGCGGTCGACGTCGTCTCCGACCCATCGGGCTATCGCGACCGGGTCGCGGCGGCCGTTCGCGAGATCGCCAAAGGCGGCTACCGCAAGGTCATCCTGTCCCGTTGTGTCAACGTGCCTTTCGCGCTCGACTTTCCGTCCACCTACCGGCTGGGGCGACGGCACAATACCCCGGTGAGATCTTTCTTGTTGCGGCTGGGCGGGATTCGTGCCGTCGGCTACAGCCCCGAACTTGTTGCCGCCGTCGGCACCGACGGCACCGTAGTGACCGAGCCGCTGGCCGGCACCCGCGCGCTCGGTCGCGGTCCTGCGCGCGACCGCCAAGCCCGCGACGATCTGCAATCCGACTCGAAAGAGATTGTCGAGCATGCCATTTCGGTGCGGACTTCGCTGGAGGAGATCAGCAAGATCGCCGAACCGGGTACCGCGGCGGTCACCGATTTCATGACGGTTCGGGAGCGCGGGAGCGTGCAGCACCTCGGTTCGACGGTCAGCGCGCGCCTGGACGCCTCGAGCGACCGAATGGACGCGCTGGAAGCGCTCTTTCCGGCCGTCACCGCATCCGGCATTCCGAAAGCGGCGGGCGTCGAGGCGATCCTGCGTCTCGACGAGGCGCCACGCGGGCTGTACTCGGGTGCGGTCGTGATGTTCTCCGCGGACGGTGGGATGGACGCGGCGCTGACGTTACGGGCGGCCTACGAATGCGACGGGCACACGTGGTTGCGGGCCGGCGCCGGCATCATCGAAGAGTCGCACCCCGAGCGCGAATTCGAGGAAACCTGCGAGAAGCTCTCCACGCTCGCGCCCTACCTCGTCGCCCGGCAATAGCGTCCGATTTCCACCCTCGACTGCCCCTCGACTGCCCCAGCGGCCGGATTGTGTCCTGCCCAACATCGCACGTGGGACTTTCGGCCCTATTTACTCAACTGACCGCGTGTCAGCTTGATGTAACCGAATGACACAGATACATTGCCTGTAACTGACAGGAACAATAACTGGGAGGCGTTGTGTCCAAGGGCCTGACTAACGTGCAGCTACTCCATGAACTCGAGCCCGTGGCTGAGCAACTGCTCAATCGCCACCTCTCGATGTTCAAGGAGTGGAATCCGCACGACTACGTCCCGTGGTCGGACGGCAAGAACTTCTATGCGCTCGACGGCCAGGACTGGGAGCCCGAGCAGAGCCGGATTCCCGATGTGGCGCAGGTCGCGATCGTGCAGAACCTGCTGACAGAGGACAACCTGCCGTCGTACACCCGCGAGATCGCGATGAACTTCAGCATGGACGGTCCCTGGGGGCAGTGGGTGAACCGGTGGACCGCCGAGGAGGCCCGGCACAGCACCGCGTTGCGCGACTACCTGGTGGTCACTCGCGCGGTGGACCCGGTCGAGCTGGAGAAGCTGCGCCTCGAGCAAATGACCCGGGGCTTCAGCCCGGGCCAGAACCAGCAAGGGGACTTATTCGCTGAGAGCCTGTTCGACGCCGTCATGTACGTCTCATTCCAGGAGCTCGCGACCCGTGTCTCGCACCGCAACACCGGGGCGGTCAGCAACGACCCGGTCGCCGAGCGGTTGATGGCGAGGGTGTCGCACGACGAGAACCTGCACATGATCTTCTACCGGGACATCAGCGCCGCGGGTCTGGACATCGCGCCCAACCAGGCGATCAGGTCGGTGCACCGGATCCTGCGCAACTTCAAGATGCCCGGATTCACGGTGCCGGAGTTCCGCCGCAAGGCGGTGATCATCGCCGTCGGCGGCGTCTACGACCCGCGCATACATCTCAACGAGGTAGTCATGCCGGTGCTGCGGAAGTGGCGCATCTTCGAACGCGAAGACTTCAGCGGCGAGGGCGCCTGGATGCGTGACGATCTCGCCCTGCTGGTCAAGGAACTCGAGGAAGCCAGCGACAAGTTCGATGAATCCAAGCAGCGCTACCTCGAGCGCGAGGCCCGCAGAACCGAGAAGATCACCGCCCGCAAGGTACTCAAAACCGAAGGCACGCTAACGCTGAGCGGGCACTGACCGCCATAACCCCGGCTCAAAGTGGCTGGGCAGCATGTCGTCAGGTGCCCGATTGCCGCGACGTCGAATTCACCGGCTTCGAACTGCTCGACTAGCGGTGTGTCTGCGAATTACCAGAGTGCGTGGCGCCTCGGCCTAGTTGCGGGTGTTGCCGTGCACCGAAATCGACGGTGGCGTGTGAAAGTTGCAAGAAGCGCGCACGCTAACGTCGATCTCGAGGAAATCGTTGGGCCGCAAACCCCCGCCACATCAATTCGCAGACAGACCACCAGGCGGTCTACGGGTGCGGGCCGAATCACCTGGCCCCGCTTCTCGCTGCGGACCTGCGTTTCCAGCCCGACGGAGCCAACCGTGATGACCGGTAACCCGGCCAGGTTAAGCCTGTCGGGTCATCGGCGCTATCGCGACCCTGTTCGGCACGCTGAGTGAGCGGATAGTCAGCGGTTGGAATAACTCATCGATTGGCACGAAATGCGCCAACGAGGCGGCCTGCGCGCCTATTCCGCCCACCGGGATCGCACGTCCGGACCGCAACGCGGCGACGCCGCGAACAAGAATTCCCCGCAACGGATTCAGCTGGCCGGGTAACGGTTCGGGCACGTTTCAGTCGTTATGCGACATGTTGTGCGGCACCCCGGTTCTCGTGGTCGACAATCCGGGACATGACGCTATTGCGGGAGCCCGAAGTTGGCGCGTGAGATCTCACGGCAGACGTTTCTGCGGGGCGCCGCCGGAGCGTTAGCAGCTGGCGCGGTATTCGGGCCAGTCCGGGCTGCCGCCGTTCCGAATACCTCCGGCTGGGGCGGTCTTTCTACCGCCATCGGCGGGCAGGTGATACTGCCGGATAATGGCGCGCAATTCGCGAGCGCCAAACAGGTATTCAACACCATCTACAACGGCTCGACGCCGGCGGCCGTCGTCACGCCGACATCGGCGGCGGACGTGCAAAAGGCGATGGCATTCGCCGCCGCCAACAACCTCAAAGTCGCTCCGCGCAGCGGTGGGCATTCCTATGTGGGGGCATCGACCGCGAACGGCACCATGGTGCTCGACCTGCGGCAGCTGCCCGGAGGAATCAATTACGATGCCGCCACCGGGCAGGTCACGGTGACGCCCGCGACCGGCCTGTATGCGCTGCACCAGGCGCTGGCCGCGGCCGGCCGGGGAATCCCGACGGGTATCTGCCCGACGGTCGGTGCTGCCGGGCACGCCCTGGGCGGTGGGCTGGGCGCCCATTCGCGGCAGGCGGGACTCATGTGTGACCAGTTGACGTCGGCTTCGGTGGTGCTGCCCGGCGGGCAGACGGTCACCGCGTCTGCCGCCAACAACCCCGACCTATTCTGGGCGTTGCGCGGCGGTGGGGGTGGCAACTTCGGCGTGACGACCTCGCTGACCTTCGCCACCTTCCCCGCCGGGGACGTCGACGTGGTAAACCTCAATTTCCCGCCGCAGTCATTCGCGCAGGTTCTCCTGGGCTGGGTGAATTGGCTGCGCACCGCCGACCGCAACAGCTGGGCGCTCGCGGACGCGACCGTCGACCCGACGGGAACGCACTGCCGCATCCTGGCGACCTGCCCGGTCGGGTCGGGTGGCAGCGCGGCGGCCGCGATCACTTCAGCCGTCGGAACGCAACCGACCGGGACCGAGAACCATACGTTCAACTATTTGGACCTGGTTCGGTATCTGGCCGGTAACCTCAACCCGTCGCCACTCGGATATGTCGGCGGTTCCGATGTTTTCCCGGCGATCAGCCCGGCCGCCGCCCAGGGGATCGCCTCGGCAGTCAACGCCTTTCCTCGTGGCGCGGGCCGCATGTTGACGATCATGCATGCGCTCGACGGCGCGCTCGCGAGTGTTCCGCCAGGGGCCACCGCCTTTCCGTGGCGGCGCCACGCCGCGCTGGTGCAGTGGTACATCGAACCATCCGGTGATCCCTCGGCGGCGACCAGCTGGCTCAACACGGCGCACCAGGCGGTGCAACCATATTCGGTCGGCGGTTACGTGAACTATGTCGAGGCGAACCAGCCGCCGTCGCGGTACTTCGGCCCGAATCTCTCCAGGCTGAGCGCCGTACGGCAGAGGTACGATCCCGGTCGGGTCATGTTCTCCGGGCTGAGTTACTAGCCGCCGAAAGCTGTTGGGCGATAGCCTTTTTATTGATCTTGCCGAACGGTGTGGTCGGCAGTGCGACCATGGCGACCAGCATGTCGGGGCGGGTGTGCGCGGCCACGCCGCGCTCGTCGAGATAGGCGTTCAGTTCATTGAGGTTGACGGGCACGCCACGGAAAACAACGGCCGCGCAGATCTTTTCGCCAAGATGGGGATCCGGCAGCGCCACCGCGGCCGCTGATGAGATCGCCCGGTGGCTCACCAGCTGCTCCTCGAGCGCGGCCGCGGAAATGTTTTCACCACCGCGGCAGATAACGTCTTTCACCCGGCCGGTGACCACCAGGTAGCCGTCATCGCGACGGCGGACCAGGTCACCGCTGCGGTAGAAGCCGTCGGGATCGAAGCAGCCCTCGTTGTCGCGCTCGGCGCCGAAGTAGCCGTTGAGCGTGTACGGTCCGCGCACCAGGAGTTCGCCCTCTTCACCGGGCGCCACCGGCCGGCCTTCGCCGTCGACGATGCGTAGCTCGTCGGCCGCACACAACGGCCGCCCCTGGGTGATGTCGACGAGTTCCGGGGGATCGTCGAGACGGGTGAAATTCAACAGTCCCTCGGCCATCCCGAACACCTGCTGCACGCCGGGGGTCAACGCGGCGCGCAGCAGCCGGGCGTCCTCGGCCTCCAGTCGCGCCCCGCCGACTTGCAAGAGTCGCAACGATTTCGGTGTCACGGGCTCCCAGTTGCAGGCATGCGCCCACAGCTTGGCCAGCGCCGGCACCAGGGCGGTGGCCGTGACTCCGTGTCGCGCGACGGCGGCGAAGGCCGCCTCGGGGCTGGGGTCGGCGCCGAACACGGTAGTGGCGCCCGCCGTCATCGCGCCGAGCAGGCCGGGACAGGCGAGCGGGAAGTTATGGCCGGCCGGTAGCACCACCAGGTAGACGTCATCGGCGGTCAGTCGGCACACCTCGGCGCTCGCGGTCGCGTTGAACACGTAGTCGTCGTGGGTGCGAGGAATCAGTTTGGGGGTTCCGGTGGTACCGCCAGAAACCAGCAGCAGGGCAGGCGATCCCGGATCGGCCGCCGGCGCCGGCGACCGGGCCGGGGTCCGGGCGCACAGTTGCGTCCACGAGGTGAACGGCCCCGGGTAGCCGTCGACGATGACGTGCCGGAGTGCCGGGTAGTCCGCGACGAGGTCGCGCGCCATCGCCGGATAGTCGAAACCGCTTGCCGCGTCGGCGATCAGCAGGCCGACCGCCTGGCTTACCGCGGCGAAGTGCCCCAAGTCCGCTGCCCGGTGCCCGGGCAGGCACATCACCGGGATCGCTCCCGCCCGCAGCAACCCGAACAGCGCCACCGCGAACTGGCAGCCGTTGGCCAGTTGCAGCAGCACGCGGTCGCCCGGCGCGATGCCGAGGTCGCCCAGCCCGGCGGCGGCCCGGGTGGCTTGCGCATCGAGTTCGGCGTAGCTCAAGCCGTGATCGGCCAGAGCATCGACGACGGCGATTCGGTCAGGCCAGTTCTGCGCGGCGTCGCTCAGGATCGAGTCCAGGCTCCGTCCGGACCAGTAGCCAGCCGCCCGATAGGAGGCGGCCCGGTCGGCGGGGAACGGCACGAAGCCCGGCAAGCCTTCCGCTCGCGGCGGCGACGCGCTCGGGGCCATCGGGCTCCTTTGCCGGGGGGTAGTAGCGGGGACGCGGGGGTCAAGGATAGGGTAACCGAAATTAGGGAAGCCTGTGCTAATCCAGGGAGTGGTTCGTCATGCATGGCCCGGCGTGCGCGGAGGACATCCGCGCGGAGGTAGCCGAGCTTTTGGGCGTCGACGTCGGTGCCGTTCACCCAGCTCACAGCCTCATCGGTCAGGGCCTGGACTCCATCCGGATGATGACGCTGGCCGGTCGCTGGCGGCGCCACGGCATCGCCATCGATTTCGCCACGCTGGCCGCCGCACCCACGATCGAGGCCTGGGCGCAGTTGGTGACCACCGGTCCGGAAAACCGAGCTGATCTCGAAGCCCTTACCGCCCACGCAGCCGGCAGTTCAGTGGGCAAAGCCCATTCGCCCGAGACGAACGAGCCCTTCCCGCTCGCCTCGATGCAGCACGCGATGTGGGTGGGCCGCCAGGACAACCAGCACTACGGCGGGGTGGCCGGGCACCTCTATGTCGAGTTCGACGGCGGCCCAATCGACCCCGACCGTCTGCGCGCGGCGGCCACGGCGCTGGCGCTTCGTCACCCGATGCTGCGAGTGCGGTTTCTGCCCGACGGCACGCAGCGGATCGCCGGGCCGGACGAATGCGGCGAGTTCCCGGTCAGCGTGGTGGACCTGCGCGACGACCTTGACTTCGCCCGGCGGGTCGCCGCCATCCGCGACGCGAAATCGCACCAGCAGCTCGACGGCGCGGTGTTCGAGCTCGCGGTGACGCTCTTGCCCGACGAGCGGTCGCGGCTGCACGTCGATCTGGACATGCAGGCCGCCGACGCCATGAGCTACCGCACGCTGATGGCCGACCTGGCGGCGCTGTACCGCGGCCGCGACCTGCCCGAATTGGGCTACACGTACCGGGAATACCGCCGGACCGTCGAGGCCCGGGAAGCGCGGCCGCAACCGGCCCGCGACGCCCACCGCGCCTGGTGGGCGCGGCGCATCCCGCAGCTGCCGGACCCGCCGGCCTTGCCATTGGTCCTGCCCTCGGTCGGCGGCCAGAACTCGCAGCGGAGCACACGGCGGTGCCACTGGCTGGACCCGGCGACCCGCGACGCCCTCTTCGCCCGCGCCCGGGCGCGCGGGATCACTCCTGCGATGACTCATGCCGCGGTGTTCGCCAACGCCCTGGCGCGCTGGTCGACCGCGAAGCGCTTCCTGCTGAACGTTCCGCTGTTCGGGCGCCAGGCCCTGCACCCCGACGTCGACTCGCTGGTCGGCGACTTCACCTCCTCGCTGCTGCTCGACGTCGACCTGACCGACGCACCCACCGCGGCGGCGCGCGCCCACGCCGTGCAGGACGCCATGCGCACGGCCGCCGCCCACTCCGACTACCCGGGCCTGTCGGTGCTGCGCGATCTCAGCCGCCATCGCGGCACCCAGGTGCTGGCGCCGGTCGTCTTCACCAGCGCGCTGGGACTCGGCGAACTGTTCGGCGCCGATGTCACCGGGCAATTCGGCGCACCCTCTTGGATCATTTCGCAGGGCCCCCAGGTGCTGCTGGACGCACAGGTCATCGAATTCGACGGCGGGGTGCTGGTCAATTGGGACGTGCGCGCCGGCGTCTTCGCGCCGGGCGTGATCGACGCCATGTTCGCCCACCAGATCGACGAACTGCTTCGATTGGCCGCCTGTGACGACGCCTGGGCTGCGTCGGGACCGTCGGAGCTGCCGGCCGCGCAGCGCGCCGTGCGTGACGCCGTCAACGCCCGCCCCGCCCCGCCCAGCGGAGAGGCCCTGCACGACGGGTTCTTTCACCAGGCCGCCCAACGGCCCGATGCGCCCGCGGTGTTCGCCGGCTCCGGTGACCTCAGCTACGCGCAGCTGCGCGATCAGGCGCTGGCGGTGGCCGCGGCGCTGCGCGCGGCCGGGATCGGCTCCGGCGACGCCGTCGCCGTGATGGGGCCGAAGACCGCCGAACAGGTGCCGGCCCTGCTGGGGATCCTGGCCGCCGGTGCGGTCTACCTGCCGATCGGTGTCGACCAGCCCCGCGACCGCGCAGAACGCATCCTGAAGACCGGCGACGTGAGCCTGGCCCTGGTCTGCGGCGGGCAGCCGCTGTCGCTGCCGGTGCCCGCGGTGACCATCGCCGACGTGCTGCGCGCCGCGCCTGCTGCGGCCGACATCCAGCCCGCCACAACCGATCCCGCCGAGCTCGCGTATGTGCTGTTCA
Organism: uncultured Actinomycetota bacterium; assembly: GCA_963785625.1. Lineage (GTDB taxonomy): Bacteria > Actinomycetota > Actinomycetes > Mycobacteriales > Mycobacteriaceae > Mycobacterium. The sequence goes on from CAWAWC010000012.1 coordinate 135,803, forward strand.
CCTCCGGCTCCACCGGCGAGCCCAAGGGTGTGGAGATGACGCACGACGGCGCGATGAACACCGTGGAGTTCCTCACCCGACACTTCGACGTCGGCGCCGCCGACCGCTGCCTTGCCCTGTCGACACTGGAGTGCGACATGTCGGTGCTGGACATCTTCGCCACATTGCGGGCCGGCGGGGCCGTCGTGGTGGTCGACGAAGCGCAGCGCCGCGACCCCGACGCCTGGGCCCGGTTGATCGACGCCCACCAGGTCACTGTGCTGAACTTCCTGCCCGGTTGGCTGGAGATGCTGGTCGAGGTCGGGGACGGCAGACTGTCGTCGCTGCGGGTGGTGCCCACCGGCGGCGACTGGGTGCGCCCCGGCCTGGCCCGCCGGCTGCGCGAGCAGGCGCCCAACGTGCGTTTTGCCGGGTTGGGTGGCGCCACCGAAACGGCCGTGCACGCAACCCTTTTCGAGGTGGACTCGGATCTCCCGGCCGACTGGACGGCGGTGCCCTACGGGACGCCGTTCCCGAACATCTGTTGCCGGGTCGTCGACGCCGCCGGCGCCGACTGCCCCGACTGGGTGGCCGGCGATTTATGGTTCTCCGGGCGTGGCATCGCCCGCGGATACCGCGGCTGCCCCGAACTGACGGCGGAGCGCTTCGTCGCGCACGACGGCCGCACCTGGTACCGCACCGGCGATCTGGTTCGCTACCGGCCGGACGGCAATCTGGAATTCGTTGGACGCGCCGATCACCGCATCAAGGTCAGCGGGTACCGGGTCGAGCTCGGCGAGATCGAGGCCGCGCTGCGACGGGTGCCCGGTGTGCGCGCGGCGGTGGCCGCCGTACTACCGGACCTCGACGTGCTGGCCGCGGCCGTGTGCCTCGATGACGCGGCGGTGACCAGCCAGCGGATTCGCGACACGCTCTCCGAACTCGTTCCGGCGCACATGATTCCCCAGCATGTGTCCGTGGTTGAGCGCATCCCCTGCACCGACGGCGGCAAGATCGACCGGCGCGCCGTCGCCGCTCAACTGGCCACAGCGGTGGCCGAGCGGTCCGATGGTACGACAGCGCACTACCAGGCCCCGCGAACGAAACTGGAGCGGGCGCTCTGCCACATCGTTGCGGACTTACTCAAACATGACGTCGACAAGGTTGGTGTGCAAGACGACTTCTTCTCCCTCGGTGGCGATTCCGTGCTCGCGACACACGCCGTCGCGGGTATCCGGCAGTGGCTGGATTCGCCAAGCCTGATGGTCGCCGACGTCTTTGCCGCCCGGACCGTCGCTGCGCTGGCCCAGTTGCTCATCGGCCGGGAAACCGATGACGACCGACTCGAACTGGTGGCCGACGTCTATCTGGACGTCGCGGAAATGTCGAGCGCCGATGTGTTGTCCGCCCTCGGATCGAATGGCAGCAACGAAACAACGACCGAACCGGCGCGGCGGGAGTTCAAGCCCTGGGTGAAGCGGTTCACCGGCAGCACCGCGCGCGGCTCGGTGGTCGTCTTCCCACACGCCGGCGGTGCCGCCGCGGCTTACCGGTCGCTGGCTAAGGCGTTGTCGGCCAACGATATGGACACCTACGTGGTGCAGTACCCGCAACGGGCCGACCGGCGCAATGATCCCGCGGCAGAAAGCATCGGTGCGTTGGCCCTCGAGTTGTTCGAGGGAGGCGACTGGGCTGCGGCGGCTCCACTGAGCCTGTTCGGCCATTGCATGGGGGCGGCGGTGGCCTTCGAGTTCGCTCGTATCGCCGAAAGCAGGGGGGTGCCGGTGCGCGTGCTGTGGGCTTCCGCCGGGCAGGCTCCGTCGTCGGTCAATGCGTCCGGACCGCTGCCGACCAGCGAGAGCGGCGTGCTGGCCGACATGGTCGAACTCGGGGGCACCGATCCCGTCCTGCTGGAGGACGAGGAATTCGTCGAACTGCTGGTGAGGGCGGTCCGGGCCGACTACCGCGCCCTGAACGCCTACTCATGTCGGCCGGACGTGCGCATCGGTGCCGACATCCATGCGGTCGGCGGGAACCGCGACCACCGGATCAGCCGGGAAATGCTGGCCGCGTGGGAAACTCACACCGCCGGCCGATTCAGGCTGTCGGATTTCGACGGCGGACACTTCTACCTCGACGATCACCTCGACCCCGTGGCTCGGATGGTCAGCGCCGATGTCCGATAACGACCCGGTCGTCATCGTCGGCCTGGCGGTCGAAGCGCCCGGTGGGGTGGAAACCGCCGACGATTTCTGGACGTTGCTCTCCGACCAACGGGAGGGACTTGGCCCGTTCCCCACCGATCGAGGCTGGGCGCTGCGCGAGCTGTTCGCGGAGTCGCGACGGGACGGATTCAAGCCCATCCGCAACCTGGGCGGCTTCCTCTCCACCGCAACGACCTTCGACCCGGAGTTCTTTCGCATCTCACCGCGCGAAGCGGTGGCCATGGATCCGCAGCAGCGAGTCGCGTTGCGACTGGCCTGGCGCAGCGTGGAGAACAGCGGCATCAACCCCGATGATCTGGCCGGCCACCACGTGGGCTGCTATGTCGGGGCATCCGCGCTCGAATACGGCCCCGGCCTTTCCGAGTTCTCACACCACAGCGGTCATCTGATCAGCGGAACGTCGCTGGGTGTCATCTCGGGGCGCATCGCTTACTCGCTGGACCTGGCGGGGCCGGCCCTGACAATGGACACCTCCTGCTCCTCGGCGCTCACGGCGTTTCACACCGCGGTCCAGGCGATTAGGGCCTGCGACTGCGACCTCGCGCTCGCCGGCGGTGTGTGCGTGATGGGCACCCCGGGCTATTTCGTCGAGTTCTCCAAACAGCACGCGCTGTCCGACGACGGGCACTGCCGACCGTACAGCGCCCATGCCAGCGGAACCGTCTGGGCGGAGGGGGCGGCGATGTTCGTGCTTCAGAGCCGGTCCAGGGCGAAGGCCGACGGGCGTCGCATCCTCGCCGAGGTGCGCGCCAGCTGCCTGAACTCCGACGGGCGCAGCAACGGGCTGACGGCCCCCAGCGGCGACGCGCAGTTGCGACTGTTCCGCCGCGCCCTCGCGCAGGCCGAGGTGGAGCCCGCCGACGTCGGAATGGTGGAAGGGCACGGCACCGGGACCCGGCTCGGCGACCGGACCGAGCTGCTCTCACTGGCGGCCAGCTACGGCACCGCGCCGGCCGGACGCGGCCCGCTTCTGGGGTCGGTCAAGTCCAACATCGGGCATGCGCAGGCCGCGGCGGGCGCGCTGGGTCTTGCGAAGGTCATCCTGTCCGGGGAACACGCCGCGATACCCCCGACCCTCCATGTCGACGAGCCGAGCCCCGAAATAGATTGGGAAAGAAAAGGTTTGCGGTTGGCTGACAAGCTGACGCCGTGGCCGGCCGTCGACGGGTGGCGCACCGCGGCAGTGTCCGCGTTCGGGATGAGCGGCACCAACGCCCACCTGATCGTCTCGATGCCGGCTGGGTGCGAGGTCGCGTGATGGCCCGACTGCCCGACGGCCGGATTCCGGTTGTGCTCAGCGCCCACGCCGACGAACTGGTCTCCGTGGATGCCGGGGCGATCGCCGACTACCTGGACCGGTTCCCGGAAACGACTGTGCCCCAAATCGCCCGGCAGCTGCACAGCACCCGACGGGTCCGCAGGTACCGCGCGGTGCTCCGCGCCGCGGACCGGCTCGAGCTCGCCCATGGGTTGCGTGCGCTGGCGGCCGGTCGCGAGCATCCGCTGGTCGCGAGGTCGACGCTGAGTGCCGCCCCCCGACAGGCGTTCGTGTGTCCCGGTCAGGGCCGTCATTGGCCGGGCATGGGCACCGTTGCCTACCGGGCGATCCCGAGCTATCGGGCCGCGGCCGATGTGTGCGCCGGGGGGTTCGAGGCCGCCGGAGTCGAGTCGCCGCTAGGCTACCTGACAGCCGCGGACGATGCGGGCACCTTCTCTGAGATCGAGGTGCAGGGAGCGCAATTCGTCCATGCCGTTGCGCTCGCGGAGGTGTGGCGCGCGTGCGGTGTGCTTCCCGACCTCACCGTAGGCCAGAGCCTCGGGGAGGTCGCCGCGGCTTTCATCGCCGGAGGAATCACCCTGCCGGATGCCGTCGCCGTGGTCGCGGCCCGTGCCCGTGTGGTGGACCGCCTTCCGGGTCGCTACGCGATGGCGACACTGGGCGTCGGCTTCCAGGAGGCCCAAGCGCTGATCGCGGCCGCCGACGGCTGGGTGGAGCTGTCGGTGGTCTACTCGCCCTCGACCGTCGCGGTGTCGGGTGATCGCGACGCGGTGCTGGCCATCGTCGACGCGGTTCGCTCCCGCGGTCGCTTCGCCCGCGAGATCACCGCCGGCTTCCCCGGGCACACCAGCTTGCTCGCGCAGCTCCGCGACGAGCTGCGAGCGCGGCTGCCCGCCGCGGAATTCGCCGACGCGCCGGTGCAATTCATCGGCGGTACCACCGGCGACGTGGTGTCCGCCGGCACACCGTTCGGCGACTACTGGTATGCGAACCTGCGCAACACCGTGCGGCTGGACCGCGCATTCGAGTCGGCGATCCGTTGTGGTGCAGGGTCGTTCATCGAGCTGTCGGCCCATCCCGCGCTATTGTTCTCGATTGAGCAGATCTTCGAGGCGGGCCTGCCGGACGACTCGCCGGTGCTGGTCGGCTCGGCTCGCCACGACGAGCCCGTAGTCGACGCGCTGTCGGCGAATATCGTGATCGCGGCGGTGGCTGACCTGGGCTACGGCTGGGGTGATCACCTGCACGATGCGGCCGGCGGTGTTGGTCTGCCGGGCTTTCCGAACGCACCGATGCGCGCGATCCCGATGTGGGCGCACCCGGAGCCGCTGCCGCCCATGCCCTCGGGACTCAGCCCCGGACTAACAACTGCCCTCGAGCATTGGGTGGAGGCGGCACCGTCGGCACCGGTGCTGGAAGCGCCCCTGCAATTCGCGGTGATCGATCTCGGCGGTGATGGGGCGTTGGCCCGAGCGCTACGCGCGGCGATCGACTCCTACCCCGCCGGCAAGCTCAGCGCAAAACGGGATGCCGAGATCGTCGTCGCGGTCGCGCCCGCACTCGACAATGCCGACGCCGCGGGGGCCGCCGACAAACTCGCCGGACTGATCGGCACCGGTGTGCTCGACTATGCGAGCACGCTCGGACCCCGGTGCCAGACGGTCTGTCTGGTCACCGTGGGCGCTGAGCGCGTCGGTCACCAAGACCCGCCGACTTCAGCCGCGCATGCGGCGCTGGCCGCGATGCACCGCAGCATGGGATTTGAATTCCCCGAACTGGCTTTCAGCCACGTGGACCTGCCGTCGTGGGAGTTGACGCCGGCCGCCGATTCGGCCGTTGTGGCAGCGTTGCTGTGTGGTTATAAGGAAACCGCGCTGCGGGATTCCGCGGGCGGGTGCGCGCTGTTCGAGCGGACATTCCGCGATGTGTCCGCCGCGTCGCAACGGCCGTTCGACTCCGCGGTGCTCGACGACGTCGTCATCACCGGCGGTTCCGGCGCCGTCGGCCTGCACTGCGCGCGCTATCTCGCCGAGCACGGAGCGCGGCGCATCGTCCTGCTGAGTCGCCGCCCGGCGGATCCCGAAGTGCTGAAGTGTTTGGCGGCCGAATACGGTACGGAGTTCGTTGCACCGCCTTGCGACCTCACCGACCCGGCCCGATTGTCCGCTATCGCGGCAGAATACGGTGCCGACGGTGCATCGCTGATCGTGCACGCGGCGGGCAGCGCCACTTTCGGTGCCTTGACCGGGCGGACCGGCTTGACGGCGGCCGCTACCGCCGACACCTTCGCCGCCAAGGTCGGGGGCATTGCACACCTGGCCGAGCTGTGGCCGGTCCGGCCTGAGGCTCGAATGCTGTTGTGTTCTTCGGTGTCCGGCGTGTGGGGCGGGCGGGGACACGCCGTGTATTCGGCGGCCAACCGCCTGCTGGACGTCACGGCCGCCGAGCTACGCGCCAAGGGCAGACACTGCGCTTCGGTGAAATGGGGTCTGTGGCAGGGCTCGACCGACGGCGAATCGGGCCAAAGCATTGTGGATTCGGCCGACATCGCCGACATCGAACGGTCCGGACTGCGCCCAATGGCGCCGCGGCAGGCGATCGAGGCGAGCCTGCGCGACTGGCACGACGACCCGCTGGTGTTCTCGGCCGACGCGGCACGCTTGCGGATCTTCCTGGACAGCGGGCGATACCGGGGGAGCGAAGTCGCCGCGCACGACGCTGCCGGCACCCTGTCGGTCGTCGATGCGGTGCGCAGTCAATTGGCGGCCGTGCTCGGAGTTGCAGAAGCCGGCCAGATCGATCTCACCGAATCGCTCTTCGATCTGGGTGTCGACTCGATGCTCGCACTCGACCTGCGCAAGCGCCTCAACCGGACGCTCGGCCGGACGGTGTCCCTGGCGACGCTGATGGACGAAATCACCGGCGACGAACTCGTCGAAAAACTCGGGGGTGCCGACGAAGCACAGAAAGTGGTCTCGAAGAGTGGACAATTCGCGTGACTGATATCGCCGACACCGGCGCCCGGCTGGATGCGGCTCGCCTGAAGCTGCTGCGTCGCAAGCTCGCCGAACGCGGCCTCTCGTCCGATACTGAGGAAATCCGCGCCGACGACCACCTCTCCGACGGGCAGGCCCGGATGTGGTTCGTGCAGACGGCCGACCCCAGTGGCGCGTTGCTCAACGTCTGTGTGTCCTATCGGATCACCGGCGATCTCGACCTCGGTCGGCTGCACCACGCCGTCAACGACGTCGCGCGCCGGCATCGGGTGCTGCGCACCACTTACGCAGTCGGCGACCAAGGCGACCCACGGCCGACGGTGCATGACGATCTACGCCCGGGGTGGGCACAACACGACTTGACCGGTTTGTCCGAACACGCACGGCGGCTTCGCCTCGAGGTGCTGGCTCAGCGCGAGTTCTCCCCTCCCTTCGATCTTTCCACCGACGCACCGCTGCGGATCACCGTCGTGCGCACGGCCGACGACGAACACGTGCTGCTGTTGGTGGCCCATCACATCGCCTGGGACGACGGATCGTGGCGGGTGTTCTTCGCCGATCTCGGCAAGGCCTACGTTGGCGCCGACCTCGGACCGGAGCACCACTTGCCTGCCCCGTCCGGGCCGGACACCACCGAGGCCGACCTCGACTACTGGCGGGCCGTCATGGCCGATCCGCCGGAGCCGCTGGAGCTTCCCGGCCCCGCAGGGACGAGCATGCCCACCAGCTGGCGCGCCGCCCGCAGCACGCTGCGGCTGCCCGGGGAAACCGCCCAACGGGTGATGGCGATGGCGCGCGACACCGGCTGCACCCCTTACATGGTGTTACTGGCCGCTTTCGGGGTCCTGGTGCATCGCTATACCCACAGCGACGACTTTCTCGTGGCCGCACCGGTGCTCAATCGCGGCGCCGGAACCGACGACGCCATCGGATATTTCGGCAACACGGTGGCGCTGCGGCTGCGACCCCGGCCGGCCATGAGCTTCCGCGAGATGCTCACATCGACGCGCGACATCGCAACCGGGGCATTCGCGCACCAACGGGTCGGCCTGGACCGCGCGGTGCGCGAATTGAACCCGGACCGCCGACACGGCGCCGAACGGACGACCCGGGTCAGCTTCGGCTTCCGCGAGCCGGATGGCGGCGGATTCCGCCCGCCCGGCGTGACGTGTGAGCGCTACGACCTGCGCAGCAACCTCACCCAGCTACCCCTGGGCTTCATGGTCGAATTCGACAGCACCGGCGCGCTGGTCGAGGCCGAGCACCTCCTGGACATTCTCGAACCCGCCCTGGTGCGCCAGATGCTGGATCACTTCGCCGTGCTGCTCGACGACGCCCTCGCCCGACCGGACCAGCCGCTGGCCGAACTGGCGCTGATGGACGAAGCCGACGCCGGGTGGCTGCGCAAGGTATCGAGCGGCGAGAGGTTCGACACCGCCCCCGGCACCCTCGCCGACCTGGTGTCCGAGCAGGCCGCCCGGACCCCGGACGCGGTCGCCGTCGTGTATGAAGGCCGCCGGTTCACCTACCGTGACGTCAACGAGGCGGCAAACCGGTTGGCGCACTGGCTCATCGAGCGGGGGATAGGCAGCGAGGACCGGGTGGCCGTGCTGCTCGACAAGTCGCCGGATCTGGTCGTCACCGCGGTGGCGATCGCGAAGTCCGGCGCGGTATATGTGCCCGTGGACCCCACCTACCCACAGGATCGGCGGGAATTCATTCTCGACGACTGCGAAGCGAAGCTGGTGTTGCGCGAGCCGGTGGGTGGCCTGGCCGCATACCGCGCCGATGATCCCACGGACGCTGATCGGGTACGGCCGCTGCGGCCTGACAACACCGCGTACCTGATCTACACGTCGGGGACCACCGGACTGCCCAAAGGCGTCGCGGTGCCGCATCGCCCCGTCGCGGAGTACTTTGTCTGGTTCAAGGGGGATTACGGTGTCGGCCATAAGGACCGACTGCTGCAGGTCGCTTCGCCGAGCTTCGATGTGTCGATAGCCGAGATCTTCGGCACGCTGGCCTGCGGCGCGCGGATGGTGATCCCGCGCCCCGGGGGGCTCAACGACATCGGTTATCTGACTGAGCTATTGCGCGACGAGGGAATCACGGCCATGCATTTCGTGCCGTCGCTACTCGGTCTGTTCCTGTCGCTACCGGGCGTCAACCAGTGGCGGACGCTGCAGCGCGTGCCCATCGGCGGCGAGCCGCTACCCGGCGAGGTCGCCGACAAGTTCCGCGCCACCTTCGACGCACTGCTGCAAAACTTCTACGGTCCGACCGAAACCGTCATCAACGCCAGCCGCTACAAAGTCGAGGGCCCACAGGGCACCCGCGTCGTGCCCATCGGCCGGCCAAAGATCAACACCACGATGTACCTGCTGGACGACTCGCTGCAACCCGTCCCGGTTGGCGTGATCGGCGAGATCTACCTCGGCGGAACGCATCTGGCACACGGATACCATCGCCGTGCCCGACTGACCGCCGAGCGTTTTGTCGCCGACCCGTTCAGTCCCGGTGTCCGGATGTACCGGACCGGGGACCTCGCGCGGCGCAACGCGGACGGCGACGTCGAGTTCGTTGGTCGCGCCGACGAACAGGTCAAAATCCGCGGCTTCCGAGTCGAACTGGGTGATGTCGCCGCGGCCATCTCAGTCGACCCCACGGTCGGGCAGGCCGTTGTGGTGGTCAGCGACCTGCCACGGCTGGGCAAGAGCCTGGTCGGCTACGTGACGCCCGCGGTGGGCGACGACGAACCTTCGTGCGTTGACCTGGATCGCATCCGGGCCCGGGTGGCGGCAGCGCTGCCCGAATACATGGTGCCGGCGGTCTACGTCGTGCTCGACGAGATCCCGATCACCCCCCACGGCAAAATCGACCGCGCGGCCCTGTCGGACCCCGAGGTGGGCTCCGGCGCCGAGTTCCGGCAGCCGGAAACGGCCACCGAGCGGCGCGTCGCCGAACTGTTCGCCGAGCTGCTCGGCCGGGAGCGGGTCGGCGCCGACGACTCGTTTTTCGATCTCGGCGGCCACTCGCTGCTTGCGACGAAGTTCGTTGCGGCAGTGCGCAAGGCCTTCGGCGTCGATATCGGTGTGCGGGAGATCTTCGAACTGGCCACTGTGGCGCGGATCGCCGGGCACCTAGACGCCATAGACACGTTGGATCCCGCGGCGGCGAGGCCGCGGTTGGCGCCGGTAGAACGTGACGGACCGGCGCGCCTGTCGTCGTCGCAGCTGCGCAGCTGGTTCACCTATCGCTTCGACGGACCCAACAGCATCAACAACATTCCGTTCGCCGCGGCCCTGCGCGGCCCCTGCGACACCGATGCGCTGGCGGCGGCCATCACCGACGTCGTGGCGCGGCACGAAATCCTGCGCACCACCTACCGCGAAATCGACGGCGTGCCACACCAGATCATCCATCCACCGGCGGAACTGCCGGTGCGCCGCGCCGAGGGACCCGACGAGGAGTGGCTGCACGCCCAACTGGATAACGAGCGGCGTTGCGTCTTCGATCTCGAGGCCGACTGGCCGATCCGGGCGGCGCTGCTGAGCGGGCCGGAGCAGACCGTGTTGTCGCTGGTGGTGCACCACATCGCCGGCGACCATTGGTCCGCTCACGTGCTGTTCACCGACCTGCTGACCGCCTACCGAGCCCGCAGCGGCGGGCGAAAGCTTCAAGGGCCGCCTTGGGAACCGCTGCCGGTGCAGTACGCGGATTACGCCGTGTGGCAGGCGGCGCTGCTGGACGACGGTGCGGGGATCGCCGGTCCGCAACGCGACTACTGGACCAGACAACTTGACGGGTTGGCAGGCGAAAGCGGCCTGCGCCCGGACTTCCCGCGCCCGGGGGCGCTCAGCGGTGCCGGCGAGGTCGTCGAGTTCGGGTTGGGGTCCGCGACCCGCGAGAAGCTCTCCGCACTGAACCGCGGCCTCGGCATCACCGAGTTCATGCTGCTGCAGGCCGCCGTCGCGGTGGTGCTGCACAAGGCCGGCGGCGGCTCCGACATCCCCATCGGCACCCCGGTGGCCGGTCGCAGTGAGTCCCACCTGGACCAGCTGATCGGGTTTTTCATCAACATCCTGGTGCTGCGCAACGACCTGCGCGGAAATCCGACGCTGCGTGAGGTGCTGCAGCGGACCAGGGCGATGGCGCTGGCAGCCTACGCGCATCAGGATCTGCCGTTCGACCAGTTGGTGGACGCGGTCAGGCCCGCGCGGTCGCTGTCGCGCAATCCGCTGTTCGACGTGGTGGTGCACGTTCGCGAACGCTCGCCGCAAGACCGCGTCCTAGACAGCGGGCCTGACGGTGACACCACGTTCAGCGCGCTGGAGCCGACATTCGATGTCGCGCACGCCGACATGTCGGTGAACTTCTTCGCATCCGACCCTGCATCCGGCGGTGGCTACCGCGGTCACGTCATCTACCGCCCCGAACTGCACAAACGCAGCACCGCGGAACGGTTCGCCGAGTGGCTGGTCCGTGTGGTTGAGGCGTTCGCGGACCGCCCCGATCAACGGCTGCGCGAGCTCGAGATCGGCAGTGCGCAAGAGAGACAACGCATTCTGGACCAGTCGGATCACGGTACGGCGCGGGTATACCTGTTGGACGCCTCGCTGAACCCCGTCCCGGTCGGGGTGGTGGGCGACGTCTACTACGGCGGCGGTCCGGCGGTCCGCGCCCGGTTGGCGGGGCCGTCGTTGACGGCCACCCGCTTCGTCGCCGATCCGTTTGCCCCGCAACCGGGTTCGCGGCTCTACCGCAACAGCGAGCGCGGCCTGTGGACCGACGACGGGCAATTGGAACTGCTAAGCGTCGAGCCTTCCGCGCAAGCACGGGCGACACCGGTTACCGCTCCGGCCGAACCGCCCCGCACCGCCACCGAGCGGGCGCTCGCGGCCATCCTCACCGACGTGCTCGACGCCGGGGAGGTCGGTCGCTACGGCGAATTTTTCAACCTGGGGGGAGACAGCATTCTCGCGGTGCAGGTGGCCGCCCGCGCGCGCGACGCCGGATTGCCGCTGACCACGCGGATGGTTTTCGAATACCCCGTGCTTCATGGGCTCGCCGCCGCGCTCGACGCCAAATCGGAAGCCGAAACCGAGCCCGCAGAAAGCCATTACGCGCCGATGAGCACCTCGGGCCTTGCCGCCGACGAACTGGCGGCCCTGACGTCATCGTGGGGTCATCAGCCGTGACGCGGGCCGAGTCGCGACCGGTCATCGAGGATGTGATGGCGCTGAGCCCCTTGCAGCAGGGGCTGTTCTCGATGGCCGCGCTGACCGATCCTGAGTCCGCTGAGGCCGACCCCTACGTCGTCACGATGGCCGCCGACGTGGTCGGCCCGCTCGACGTGGCCTTGCTGCGCGACTGCGCCGCGACGATGCTGACCCGGCACCCGAACCTGCGGGCCAGCTTCGTCCACGGCAATCTGAGCCGGCCCGTGCAGGTGGTTCCGAGCAGCGTCGAATTGCCCTGGCGGTATGTGCTCGCCCTTCCCGATGAGGTGGAGCCGCTGGAAGCCGAGGAGTGCCGGCGCGGTTTCGACCTGAGCCGGGGCCCCCTGATGCGGTTCCTGCTCATCGAACTGCCCGACCAACATTGGCGTCTTGCGGTGGTCGCGCACCACATCCTCATCGACGGGTGGTCGTTGCCACTTTTCGTCTCTGAACTGCTTGAGTTGTATCGGGCGGGCGGCGACACCGCCGCCCTACCGCCACCGCCACGGCCGTACCGCGACTACATCGGCTGGCTGTCCGCCCGGGACCACACGCGCAGCCGGACATTGTGGGCCGAGTACCTCAAGGGCCTCGACGGCCCGACGCTGTTGTCGCCGGCGTTGACCGGCACCCCGCCACGGGCGGGCATTCCGCGTCGCACCGCGCTGCGCCTGGGCCGCGATGCCACGACCGCGCTGGCGGCGGCGGCCCGTACCCGCGGGGTCACAGTGGGCGCGCTTATCCAAATGGGCTGGGCGGTCACGCTTTCGGGTTTCACGGGTCGCAGCGATGTGTCGTTCGGGGTGACGGTGTCCGGCAGGCCCGGCGAATTGTCGGGTGTGGAGACGATGGTCGGCATGTTCATCAATACGGTGCCGCTGCGGGTACGGCTGAATCCCCGCAGGCCGGTCGGGACGCAATGCGTTGCCCTGCAACGTGAATTCGCCGCATTGCGCGACCACGGCTATCTGGGGCACGCCGAACTGCGCTCGATCGCCGGCGTCGGTGAGATGTTTGACACCCTGCTGGTGTACGAGAACTTCCCGCCCGGGGCGGTGGTGGGCGCCACCGAGTTCGTCGCAAACGGCGTGACCTTCCGTCCCGTGGCGCTCGAGAGCGTTTCGCATTTCCCGGTCACCATCGCCGCGCACCTGAGCGCGGGCGAGCTCATCGTATTCGTGGAGGTGCTCGACGGTGCGTTGGGCGCGATGGCGCCCGAGGAGCTCGGCCGGCGGCTGCTGGCGGTGTTGCGGCGGTCGGTGGACAAGTGGGACCGGCCCCTGCGTGAGGTCGACATCCTGCTCGACGATGAGCGCGACTCGACCGCGCCCGCGCCGCCGGATGTCAGCGTGCCGGTGCACACAAGGTTTGCCGAAATCGTGGCAATGCAGCCCGATTCGGTCGCGGTCAGCTGGGCCGACGGTCGGCTGACCTACCGCGAGCTCGATCAGCAGGCCAACCGGCTGGCCGCCGCCCTGAGCCGGGCGGGCGTGGTCAGCGAGACTCCGGTGGCGATCATGCTGCCCCGGGGCCCGCGCTACGTGGCCGCGATGCTGGCGATTCTCAAGGCCGGCGGCATGATCGTGCCGCTGGATCCCGCGATGCCGGACGAGCGAGTCGCCGAGATCCTGCGTCAGACCGCGGCCCCGATCGTCGTCGACGGCGAACTGTTCACGGCCCTAACTGATACCGTTGCCACGCCCGCCGGATACCGGGTGGCCACGGCGCCACCGGAGCACGCGGCCTACGCGGTCTTCACCTCGGGCACCACCGGCGCACCGAAGGGCGTCGTCGGCACCCACCGGGCGCTCGCGGCGTACGCCGACGACCACATCGACCGCGTCCTTCGGCCGGCGGCCGCGCGGATCGGGCGACCGCTGCGCGTCGCTCATGCCTGGTCCTTCACCTTTGACGCGGCGTGGCAGCCGTTGGCGTCGCTGCTCGACGGCCACGCGGTGCACATCATCGACGACGACCGCCAGCGTGACGCCGAGGCGCTCGTCGAAGCGATCGACCGGTTCGGCCTGGACATGATCGACACCACCCCGTCGATGTTCGCCCAGCTGCACAACGCGGGACTGCTGCGCCGCGTGCCCCTGGCGGTGCTCGCCCTCGGCGGCGAAGCCCTGGGCGGCGCCGCGTGGCAAGCGATCCAAAAGAAATGCGCCCGAACGGCCATGACCGCATTCAACTGCTACGGACCCACCGAGACCACAGTCGAGGCCGTCGTCGCCGCCATCGACGAGCATGCACGACCGACCATTGGGCGTCCGACCCGGACCACCCGCGCCTATGTGATGGATTCCTGGCTCCGGCCGTTGCCCGCCGGCGTCGCCGGTGAGTTGTACCTGGCGGGCGATCAGCTCACCCGCGGCTACCTCGGACGCGCGGGGGAAACCGCCGCACGGTTCGTCGCCGACCCCAACGGCCGCGGGCGGCGGATGTACCGCACGGGAGATATGGTGCGCCGCATGCCCGACGGCGGCCTGGAGTTCCTCGGGCGCAGTGACGACCAGCTGAAGATCCGCGGTTTCCGCGTCGAGCCGGGTGAGATCGCCGCGGTGCTCAACAGCCACGACGGGGTGCGCGCCGCCCACGTGACGACTCGCCGCCATGCCACTGGTCCCCGGCTCGCGGCGTTTGTGGCGGGTGGGGCGAACCCGCCGGCGGAGGCCGAACTGCGATCGATGCTGATCGATAGGCTGCCGCGCTACCTGGTTCCACATCACATCGTGGTACTCGACGAACTTCCGCTGACCGCGCACGGCAAGATCGACGAAAAATCATTGGCGGCAATCACAGAAATCCCAGTCGCCGAGGGCCCGGCGACCCCGCCCGAGACCCCGACCGAGACGGCGCTGGCCGGGGCGTTCACCGACGTACTAGGAACGGCGGACGTCGACGTCACGACCGGCTTTCTGCACCTGGGTCTGGACAGCATCGTGGCGCTGTCGGTCGTGCAGGCCGCCCGCCGTCGTGGGATCGCGCTGCGTGCCAGGCTGATGGTGGAGTGCGAGACCATCCGCGAACTCGCCGCGGCAATCGATTCCGACGCGACACAGCACGCGTCCGCCAGTGCGGACCGCGAACCAATCCCTGTGTTGCCCAACGTTCATTGGCTCTACGAGTACGGCGAACCGCGGCGGCTCGCGCAGACCGAAGTCATCCGGCTGCCGAATACGATCAACCGCGAAGGTCTGGAGGCGCTGCTGGGTGCCGTCGTCGACGGACACGAGATCTTGCGATGCCGGCTGGACCGCGACGCGATGACGCTTGTGGCGCAACCGAAAGCGGGCATCCTCAGCGAGGCGCGCGTCAGCGGTGACCTGGTCGACGCTGTCGCCAAACACACCCTCGGCGCGACGGAAGGCCTCGACCCACAGGCCGGTCGACTGTTGTCGGCGGTGTGGCTGCGCGAGCCTGGCGCACCCGGTGTGCTTGTGCTGACGGCGCACGTGCTGGCCATGGACCCCGCCTCCTGGCGCATCGTGCTGAGCGAACTGGACGCCGGCCTGCACGCGCTGGCCGCGGGACGCACGCCCACGCCGGCGCGGGAGCACACCACCTACCGGCGATGGTCGCGCCTGCTGGCCGAGCGGGCCCGGGCCCTGGACACCGCGGACTTCTGGGCCGCGGAACTTCGGGGCGCCGATCCGCCCTTGGGCACCCGCAGGGTGCGGCCGGAGACCGACCGGGTCGGTGATCTAGCGATCACCATTTGCGCCTGCGGGACCGACCTGACCGCCCGGCTGCTTGCAGCGCCGCATCCCATCAGCGATCTGCTGATCACTGCGGCCGCACGCACGGTGACCGCGTGGCGGCGGCGACGCGGTCAGGACACGCCGGCACCGTTACTGGCGCTGGAGACGCATGGCCGCGCGGACATTGACATCGAAGACATCGAAGACATCGACGTGACCGCCGATACCAGCGACACGGTCGGACTGCTCAGCGCCATCTACCCGTTGCGCATCCACTCCGACGGCCGCACCGATCTGGCCCGAATACCGTGCAGCGCAATAGATTACGGCCTGCTGCGGTATCTGCGGCCCGACACGCGATTGCGCGACCATCCCGAGCCCCAGTTGCTGCTCAACTACGTCGGCAGCGTCCACGTCGGCACCGGCGGCCTGCAGCTCGAGCGCGAGCTGCTAGGCGGGGTGAACCCAATGCCGGAGCCCGAACAGGCGGTGCGCCACGAACTGACCGTGGTGGCAGGGATTCTCGGGACGGGCGATCATCGCGTGCTGGCCACCCAGTGGCGGACGCTACCCGACATCCTCGGCGACGCGGAAATCGTTGCCCTGCAAGGGATCTGGGTCGACACACTAGAGGGGATGGCGAAATGAGCACACTGGCGATCCTGGGTGCGGGAGCCAAGGCGGTGGCCGTCGCCGCCAAGGCATCCGTGCTGCGCGACATGGGCGTCGACGTGCCCGACGTGATCGCGGTCGAACGCACCGCGGTCGGGGCCAACTGGCAGGCCGGCGGCGGCTGGACCGACGGGGCACACCGGTTGGGCACCAGCCCGGAAAAAGACGTGGGTTTTCCCTACCGGTCGGCGCTGGTTCCGCGCCGCAACGCCGAACTCGACGAGCGGATGACCCGCTACAGCTGGCAGTCCTACCTGATCGCCACGGCGTCGTTCGCCGAATGGGTCGACCGCGGCAGACCGGCGCCGACCCATCGCCGGTGGGGCCAGTACCTGGCTTGGGTGGCCGACCACGTCGGCTTGGATGTGGTGCACGGCGAGGTCGACGCGCTGGCCGTCACCGGCGACCGGTGGGTGGTGCACACCCGCGAAACCACCGTGCACGCCGACGCATTGATGATCACCGGGCCCGGCCAGGCGGAGAAGTCACTGCTGCCCGGCAATCCGCGAGTGCTGTCCATCGCCCAGTTCTGGGACCGCGCCGCGGGCCACGACCGGATCACCGCCGAGCGGGTGGCGGTGATCGGTGGCGGTGAGACGGCCGCGTCGATGCTCAACGAGCTATTTCGACACCGGGTTTCGACCATCACGGTCATCTCCCCTCAGGTGACGTTGTTCACCCGCGGCGAGGGCTTCTTCGAAAACTCATTGTTCTCCGACCCCACCGACTGGGCCGCCCTGACGCTGGACGAACGCCGCGACGCGCTGGCCCGCACCGACCGCGGGGTGTTCTCGGCGAGCGTGCAGGAGGCGCTGCTATCCGACGACCGCATTCACCACCTGCGTGGCCGGGTGGCTCACGCGGTGGCCCGGCAGGGGCAGGTCCGATTGACACTCGCAACCAACCGGGGTGCGGAAAACCTCGAAACGGTGCACGGCTTCGACCTCGTCATCGACGGTTCGGGCGCCGACCCGCTCTGGTTCACCGCGTTGTTCCGCCAGGACGCCCTCGACCTGCTCGAGCTCGCCCTGGGCCGACCACTCGACGCCGAGAGCCTGCAGGAAGCGATCGGCTACGACCTGTCCGTCACCGACCTGGCACCAAAGCTGTTCCTGCCCAACCTGTCCGGACTCACCCAGGGGCCCGGCTTCCCCAACCTGAGCTGCCTCGGACTGTTGTCGGACCGGGTGGTGGGAGCCACGACAGGCCCGTGCGGGCACCACGCCACTAGGAGACAAGATGAGCACCAATCCCTTCGATGACGACATTGACACTTTCCTGGGCACTTTCCTGGGCACTTTCCTGGGCACCTTCCTGGTGCTGGTGAACGACGAGGACCAGCACAGCCTGTGGCCGGCCTTCGCCGACGTCCCGGCCGGGCGGCGCGTGGCGTACGGCGAAGCCAGTCGGGCCACCTGCCTGGACTACGTCGATGACAATTGGCCCGACATGCGTCCGAAAAGCCAGCGCGTGGACATGGTCCGGGACTGACCGATTCGGCCCGGCACCCGACCCCAATTCTGGTCTGCTACACAGCTGCCGCACAGATTCCTCCGTGCAGCCACCCATAGCTTGGTCGTAACGTGACCTAACTGAGATACCCAACAGCGGTCACAACGCGCACAATCACACCAAGCACCATGGGCGACGTGGCGGTGAGTCACGGTCCATGCGAACCGGAGGGGGAGGGGACCGGACCGTGAAAGTAACCGTGAAATCCGTAGCTACCAGCGTGGCAGCGTTGGCCGTCATCGGCGGCGCAGCCGCAGGCTTTGCTTCTCTCGCGGCTTCCGTCGCGCCGCCGGCGGCTCAGGTGAACCTGGTCGCGGTCGGTGCGCCGTACGGACCAGCATCCCCCGCAAGCGGGTGGTACCCCCAGCCGCAGGACCCGCCGCCCCCGCCCCCGGCGCCGGGGCAAAATCTGCCGACCCCGGACCAGTTGTCCAACCTCTGCAACCAAGTCACCGATCCCGGCGTCTCGTACACGACCAAGACCAATTTGGTCGAGAATGGCATCAGTCCGGACGAGGGCCGCGTCGCCGACCACGACCTGAGAAAGGCCTACCGGAACGGGAACTTTCCGGAGACATTCACCGTGACGAACATCCAGCCGGCCGGCCCGAACATGGCCAGCGCCGATGTCGCCATCGCGGGTCCGAAGTTCGCCGGACCGGTCACCAAGCAACTCGTGTTCGTCAACCAGGGTGGCAACTGGATGCTGCAGCACGACGCCGCGATCGCCCTGGTACAGGCGGCGACAGCGACCAACTAGCCGGGACCAACTAGCCGGGACCAACTAGCCGGGACCAACTAGCCGGGACCAACTAGCCGGGACCAACTAGCTGGTTACCGCGCTCAGGTCGATCCTTGCGATGCGCGCCGGGTCGGCCTGCACGTCGACGGCCGCCACCCGCCCGTCGCGCACCAGGAACGCCATGATCGCCGTGGGATGGCCGTCGACGGCGATGACCGCGCCGGCGGCGCCGTTGACCGTGGCCGCGCGCACCTCCCGCTCGGGCGCGGCGTAACCGCGGGCCAGCTTGGCCACCGTGGCGGCGCCCTCGGCGCGGAACCCGGGGGCGTGCGGTCCGAAGTCTCCCCGCAACACCACGTCGGGATGCAATACCGCCACCAACCGGTCGAAGTCGCCGGAGCGCCCCGCCGCGAAGAAGGCGTCGACGGCCTCGCGCTGCGCGACGATGTCGCCGTCGGGAACCGGATCGGCCTGCTCGATGCGCCGGCGCGCCCGGCTGGCCAGCTTGCGGGTCGCTTCCGGGGTCCGGTCGACGATGGGTGCGATCTGGTCGAACGGGACGGCGAACGCGTCGTGCAGCACGAACGCCAGGCGCTCGGCGGGCGGCAGCGTGTCCAGCACCACGAACAGGGCCAGCCCTACCGCGTCGGCCAGCAGCGCCTGGTGCTCGGGATCGAATTCGTCCTCGGCGTCCACGATCGGGTCAGGCAGCCGCGCGACGAGCTCCTCCCGGCCGCGGGCGTGGCGGTCGCGCAGCGCATTGAGGCAGATGCGGGCCACCACGGTCGTCAGCCACGCGTCGAGATTGATGATCGCCTCGTCGGCACTGCCACTCAAGCGCAGCCACGCTTCCTGCACCGCGTCCTGGGCGTCGTCGACCGAGCCCAGCATGCGGTAAGCGATGGCGGCGAGCCGTGGCCGGGTCGCCTCGAAGCGCGCGGTCAGCGTCGCGTCCATCGTCACCCGCCGCCGACGTCAGGCAGGGCGCACACGCGGTCGCCGGAGAAGCCGGACGACCCGATGCCGAGTGCGACGTTGAAGCGGGCGCGAAGGTTGCCCAGCGTGATGACGTGGGTGAGGCCGACGAGTTGGGCGGTGTCGAAGTGGGCGCGCAGCGCGTCGAAAAGCCGATCGCTCACCTCGACAGGGGTGCGGCTGACCGCGGTGGCGTACTCGAGGATCAGCTTGTCGACGTCGGAGAAGCAGGAGGCGTTCCGGTAGTCAGACAATGCCAGCAGCTCTTCGTCGGTGATGCCCCACTGGCGGGCGATCTGCGAACCGAGGTCGATGCAGTATTCGCAGCGCACCGTTGTCGCCGACTTCAGCTCGGCCAGCGCGCGGTGGCGGGGACCGAGGATGTCCAGTTTCGACTCGGCCTGCTCCAGCCTGCCGTAGGCGTTGAGCAGCCGGGGGATGTGCGCATACATCCGCAGCGGTTCGAGCATGCCCGCCGTTTCGAGCCCGGCCATCCGCGCCAGTTTCCGCCGGGTGAAGAAGAAGGCGATCTTGGCGCCCAGGCCGGCGTCGCGGTCGGAGACTCCCTGTAGCCGGGACATGGCGATCCTCCTGACAATGCGCGTCAACCAACGTCTCACTACGTCGACACCTGCCGACGCGGAAACGTGACCAGCGGGGCGCTAGCCCTGCTGGCTCAGCGGCATGTCCATGTCGAACACCCGGGCGTGCAGCACCGTGCGATTCCGTAGCGCCGCGCGCACCGCACGGTGCAGGCCATCCTCCAGATAGGTGGTGCCCTTCCACTTCACCGCGTGCGGAAAGAGATCGCCGTAAAAGGTGGAGTCTTCGGAGAGCAGCCGGTCCAGCGCGAGCACCGTCGTCGTGGTCACCAATTCGTCGAGCCGGATCTGCTGTGGCGGAATCTGAGACCAATCCTTGTAGGACAGCCCGTGCTCCGGATACGGCTTGCCTTCACGCACGCCCTTGAAGATCATCGGCGAGTCTTCCCCGACGCGTCGCCTCGGCAGGGCCCGTCCATGCAGGACAGGCTAGCGGGAAATGGTTTTCCCAGCGATCGATACTTTCCCGCGTGCTTTTCCCGCGCGCAAGGGGCCGCAGGCTCGCTGATTGGCGGCCGGCCCGCCTCAGCACCGTAAAATGAATGCGGTCAGGGCGGTATCGAGGAGGTGACACCCTGTGGTAAGTGCCGACGATCGTCGCTTTGAGGTCCTGCGTGCCATCGTCGCCGACTTCGTCTCCACCAAGG
Source organism: uncultured Actinomycetota bacterium (assembly GCA_963785625.1). GTDB lineage: Bacteria > Actinomycetota > Actinomycetes > Mycobacteriales > Mycobacteriaceae > Mycobacterium. The sequence goes on from CAWAWC010000012.1 coordinate 156,352, forward strand.
AGCCGATCGGTTCGAAGACCCTGGTGGACCGTCATAACTTGGGCGTGTCGTCCGCGACCGTCCGCAACGACATGGCGGTGCTGGAGGCCGAGGGCTACATCACCCAGCCGCACACCAGCTCCGGGCGGGTGCCCACCGAGAAGGGTTACCGCGAGTTCGTCGACCGGCTCGACGACGTCAAGCCGCTGTCGGTCGCCGAGCGCCGCGCGATCCAGGGCTTCCTCGAGTCCGGTGTCGACCTCGACGACGTGCTGCGGCGCGCGGTGCGGCTGTTGGCTCAGCTGACGCGTCAGGTGGCCGTGGTGCAGTATCCGACCCTGACGTCGTCCACCGTGCGCCACCTCGAGGTGATCGCCCTGACCCCGGCCCGGCTGCTGATGGTCGTCATCACCGACTCCGGCCGGGTGGACCAGCGCATCGTGGAACTCGGCGACGTGATAGACGACCACCAGCTCTCGCAGTTGCGCGAGATGCTCGGCCAGGCGCTGGTCGGCAAAAAGCTGTCGGCGGCCTCGGTCGCGGTGGCCGACCTCGCCGGCCAACTGCGCAGCCCGGACGGGTTGGGCGATGCCGTCGGGCGCTCGGCCACGGTGTTGCTGGAGTCGCTGGTCGAGCACACCGAGGAGCGCCTGCTGATGGGCGGCACCGCCAACCTGACCCGCAACGCGGCCGACTTCGGCGGTTCGCTGCGCTCCATCCTGGAGGCCCTCGAGGAGCAGGTCGTGGTGCTGCGGTTGCTGGCGGCCCAGCAGGAGGCGGGCAAGGTGACGGTGCGCATCGGTCACGAGACGGCCGTCGAGGAGATGGCCGGCACCGCGATGGTGACCACCGCCTACGGCACGTCGGATACGGTGTACGGCGGCATGGGTGTGCTGGGACCCACCCGGATGGACTATCCGGGAACTATTGCCAACGTTGCGGCGGTTGCTCTCTACATCGGCGAAGTTCTGGGTGCTCGATGAACACGCACCCGTGGGAAAGGGCCTAGAAAGGTCAAGCGTGGCACGCGATTATTACGGGCTGCTCGGCATCAGCAGAAACGCCAGCGACGCGGAGATCAAGCGCGCGTACCGCAAGTTGGCGCGCGAGTTGCATCCCGACGTAAATCCCGATGAGGCCGCGCAGGCGAAGTTCAAGGAAATCAGCGCCGTCTACGAAGTGCTCAGTGACCCCGAGAAACGTCGGATCGTCGACATGGGCGGGGATCCACTGGAAAACGCCGCCGCGGCCGGCGGCGGGTTCGGTGGATTCGGCAATTTGGGCGACGTGTTCGAGGCGTTCTTCGGCGGGGGCTTCGCTCAGGGTTCGGCCTCCCGCGGCCCGATCGGCCGGGTCCGGCCGGGTTCGGACTCGCTGCTGCGGATGCGGCTCGACCTGGAAGAGTGCGCGACCGGTGTGACCAAGCAGGTCACCGTCGACACCGCCGTCTTGTGCGATCGATGCCAGGGCAAGGGCACCAACGGTGATTCGGCGCCGGTTCCATGCGACACCTGCGGCGGTCGCGGCGAGGTGCAGACGGTACAGCGCTCGCTGCTGGGGCAGATGGTGACGTCGCGGCCGTGTCCGACCTGCCGCGGCGTCGGCGTCGTCATCCCGGACCCGTGCCACCAATGTATGGGCGACGGCCGGGTTCGGGCCCGCCGGGAGATCAGCGTCAAGATTCCCGCCGGTGTCGGAGAGGGCATGCGGGTCCGGCTCGCCGCCCAGGGTGAGGTGGGGCCCGGCGGCGGGCCGGCCGGTGACCTTTACGTCGAGGTCCACGAGCAGGCCCACGACATCTTCGTCCGCGAGGGCGACGACCTGCACTGCACGGTGTCGGTGCCGATGGTCGACGCCGCGCTGGGCGCCACGGTCACCGTCGAAGCGATCCTGGACGGTATGAGCGAGATCACCATTCCGCCCGGCACGCAGCCGGGTGCGGTGATCACCCTGCGCGGCCACGGGATGCCGCACCTGCGCTCCGGAGTCCGGGGCAACTTGCACGTGCACGTCGAGGTGGTGGTCCCCACGAAGCTGGATCACCACGACACCGAACTGCTGCGCGAGCTGAAGAACCGCCGCAGTCGCGACGTGCCGGAGGTCCGCTCGTCGCACGCGGGCGGCGGACTGTTCAGCCGGCTGCGTGAGACCTTCACCGGGCGCTAGTCAGAGCTTTCGGAGCCGCGCAGATGGTGGCGACGCTGTTCTATGTCGACGCACTACCCGAGGTTGGCGAGTTGGCCGTCGTCGACGGCGACGAGGGGTTTCACGCCGCGACCGTGCGCCGGATCCGCGTCGGGGAGCGACTCGTGCTCGGTGACGGCGCGGGGAGCCTCGCCCACTGCCAGGTCGAGCACGCCGGACGCGACGGGCTGCGCGCGCGGGTGCTGAAACGGTGGAGCGTCGCGCCCGCAAGCCCGCCGGTCACGGTGCTGCAGGCGCTGCCCAAATCGGATCGCTCCGAGTTGGCGATCGAATTGGCCACCGAAGCCGGCGCCGACGCGTTCCTGGCGTGGCGGGCGGCCCGCTGCGTGGCCAGCTGGGAGGGAAACCGCGTGGACAAAGGTCTGCGCCGGTGGCGCGCCGCCGCCCGCTCGGCGGCCCGGCAATCCCGCCGGCCGCACATCCCGCCCGTCGACGGTGTGCTGTCGACCGAGGCGCTGACCCGGCGGATCCGCAACGAGGCGGCCGCCGGCGCGGCGGTGCTGGCGCTGCACGAGTCGGCGACCGTTCGGCTCGCCGATATTGATATCGCACAAGCGAAGTCGGTGTTGCTGGTGATCGGCCCGGAGGGCGGTATCGCGCCGGACGAGATCGCCGCATTGACCGACGCGGGCGCCGTGGCGATCCGGCTGGGCCCGCAGGTGTTGCGCACGTCGACCGCGGCCGCGGTGGCGTTGGGCGCGCTGGGGGTGCTCACCCCACGGTGGGAAAGTCCGTCGAGCCTGTAACCGCGCCGCGGACTCGGCTTCCAAATCCGCCTCGCCGAGTTATCTTCCGCTGATGACCGATGCCGCCCACGATTTGAGCGCCATCTTCGGCGAGCACGTCGCTCACGAGTTTGTCGCCAAGGACGCCGCGGCAGTCGGGCTGCTCGACCCGTCCGTGCTGCCGGTCACCGGCGCGGCCCGGGCCCGCAAGGTGCTGGACAAGGACGTGCCGTCGAATACGTTGGTGAAAGCTGACCAACCAGGGGCCTCGGCGTAGACTGAGGCGGCTAGCCAACCATCGACAAGCCCCTTAAGAGCTTAGGAAGCAGGCATCGAAACCACGTGACGCCCCGCGAAACCAGCGCCGGTGACGCATCATCGACCCTTGCTCAGGTTCGCAGCAGTATCGACGTTCCGCCCGATGTCGTCGTGGGTCTGTTGGGTTCGGCAGACGAGAATTTGCGCGCCCTGGAAAGCAATCTGAACGCCGATTTGCACGTTCGCGGCAACTCCGTCACCCTCACCGGGGAAGCGGCCGACGTCGCGCTTGCCGAGCGGGTGATCTCCGAACTGGTCGCGATCGTCTCCCGCGGTCAGCCGTTGACGCCGGAGGTGGTGCGCCACAGTGTCGCCATGCTCGTCGGCACCGACAACGAGTCACCGGCCGAGGTGCTTACGCTGGACATCTTGTCGCGCCGCGGCAAGACCATCCGGCCCAAGACGCTCAACCAGAAGCGCTATGTCGACGCCATCGACGCCAACACCATCGTCTTCGGGGTCGGGCCGGCCGGCACCGGCAAGACGTACCTGGCGATGGCCAAGGCGGTCAGCGCGCTGCAGGCCAAGCAGATGACCCGCATCATCCTGACCCGGCCGGCGGTGGAAGCCGGTGAGCGCCTTGGCTTTCTGCCCGGCACGCTGAGCGAGAAGATCGACCCGTACCTGCGGCCGCTGTATGACGCGCTGTACGACATGATGGATCCCGAGCTGATTCCGAAGCTGATGTCCGCCGGGGTCATCGAGGTGGCGCCGCTGGCGTATATGCGCGGTAGAACGCTTAATGACTCCTTCATCGTGCTCGATGAGGCGCAGAACACCACCGCCGAGCAGATGAAGATGTTCCTCACCCGGCTCGGCTTCGGCTCGAAGATCGTGGTCACCGGGGACATCACCCAGGTCGACCTGCCCGGCGGCGCCCGGTCGGGCCTGCGGTCGGCGATGGAGATTCTCGACGGCGTCGACGACATCCACATCGCGGAGCTCACCAGTGTGGACGTGGTGCGCCACCGGCTGGTCTCGGAAATCGTCGACGCCTACGCGAAGTTCGAGGAACCGGGGCTGGCCATGAACCGGGCGGCCCGGCGCGCGATGGGCTCCCGCGGTCCCCGGTGATGGCGCGGTGAGCATCTCATGAGCATCGAAGTTTCCAACGAGTCGGGCATCGACGTCTCCGAAGCCGAGTTGGTCAGCGTCGCGCGGTTTGTCATCGCCAAGATGGACGTCAACCCGGCCGCGGAGCTGTCGATGGTGCTGCTGGACACCGCGGCGATGGCCGACCTGCACATGCGCTGGATGGACCTGCCCGGGCCGACCGACGTCATGAGCTTTCCCATGGACGAGCTCGAGCCGGGTGGCCGCCCGGACGCGCCGGAGCCCGGTCCATCGATGCTGGGCGACATCGTGTTGTGCCCGGAATTCGCCGCCGAGCAGGCGGCCGCGGCGGGTCACAGCCTGGGACACGAGTTGGCGCTGTTGACCATTCACGGCGTGCTCCATCTGCTCGGCTACGACCACGGTGAACCGGCCGAGGAGAAGGAGATGTTCGCCCTTCAGGAGCGGTTGCTCGAAGAGTGGGTCGCCGAACAGGTCGAGGCCTACCAACAGGAGCGCCAGGAAGAGCGCGACCGCCGGTTGTTGGACAAGTCAAGGCATTTCGACAGTTGACGGGCGTTTCCGAGCTGCTGGGCGCGGTCGCGCTGATCGCCCTGGGCGGGCTTTTCGCGGCGATGGACGGCGCCATCAGCACGGTGTCGCTGGCGCGGGTGCAAGAACTGGTGCGCGACGAGCGGCCCGGGGCGGTGTCACTGTCCAGGGTGATGGCCGAGCGGCCCCGCTACATCAACCTGGTGGTGCTGCTGCGGATCACGTGCGAGATCACCGCGACCGTGCTGCTGGTGGTCTTTTTCTACGACAGCCTGGGCATGAAATGGGCGTTGTTCGGCGCCGCAGCCATCATGGTGGTCACTAGCTTCGTCGTCATCGGGGTGGGTCCGCGCACCCTGGGTCGCCAGCACGCGTATTCCATCTCGTTGGCGACGGCCCTTCCGCTGCGGGTGATCTCGTGGCTGTTGATGCCGCTCAGCCGGTTGCTGGTGGTCCTGGGTAACACGCTGACTCCGGGCCGCGGCCTTCGCAACGGGCCGTTCGCATCCGAGATCGAGCTGCGCGAAGTCGTCGACCTGGCCCAGCAGCGCGGCGTCGTCGCCGCCGACGAACGCCGGATGATCCAGTCGGTGTTCGAGCTCGGGGACACCCCAGCCCGTGAGGTGATGGTGCCGCGCACCGAGATGATCTGGATAGAAAGCGACAAACTCGCCAGCCAGGCGATCAACCTGGCCGTGCGCAGCGGGCACTCCCGCATTCCGGTGATCGGCGAAAACGTCGATGACATTGTCGGGGTCGTATACCTGAAAGACCTCGTGCAGCAGACGAATTTATCCGGGGACCGCGGCCGCTCCACCACCGTGGCGCAGGTGATGCGCCCGGCGGTGTTCGTGCCGGACTCCAAGCCGCTGGATGCGCTGCTGCGCGAGATGCAGCGCGACCGCATCCACATGGCGCTACTCGTCGACGAGTACGGCGCGATCGCCGGCCTGGTCAGCATCGAAGACGTGCTGGAAGAAATCGTCGGCGAGATCGCCGACGAGTACGACCAGGCGGAGACGGCGCCGATAGAAGACCTGGGCGACAAGCGTTTCCGCGTCTCGGCGCGCCTGGCGATCGAAGACGTCGGCGAACTCTACGGGATGGAGTTCGACGACGACCTCGACGTCGACACCGTGGGCGGCCTGCTGGCCCTGGAATTGGGCCGGGTTCCGCTGCCGGGCGCCGAGGTGATCTCGCATGGCCTGCGGCTACACGCCGAGGGCGGCACCGACCACCGGGGCCGGGTGCGAATCGGCACCGTCCTGTTGAGCCCGGCCGAATCCGACGGGTCGCCCAACGGCTCCGATAGCGGGAAGCCGCTGTGACGCCGAGCGTGTACCCACTGCGAAAATTTCGGCGAAAAGTCGCGCCGAGCGCACGTTCGGCGAGATGACCGAGTTCCGTTCGGGCTTCGTGTGTTTGGTCGGCCGGCCGAACACCGGCAAGTCGACGCTGACGAACGCGCTGGTGGGCGCGAAGGTGGCGATCACCTCGATGCGTCCCCAGACCACCCGGCACACCATTCGCGGCATCGTTCACCGCGAGGACTTTCAGATCATCCTGGTCGACACCCCCGGCCTGCACCGTCCTCGCACGCTGCTGGGCAAGCGGCTCAACGACCTGGTCCGCGACACCTACGGCGAAGTCGACGTGATCGGACTGTGCATCCCGGCCGACGAGCCGACCGGCCCCGGGGACCGCTGGATCGTCGACCAGATCCGTTCCACCGCGCCGAAAACGACGCTGGTCGCCATCGTCACCAAGATCGACAAGGTGCCCAAGGACCGCGTTGCGGCACAGCTGGTCGCGGTCAGCGAGCTGGTCGGCGACACAGCCGAAATCGTCCCGGTGTCGGCGGTCACCGGGCAGCAGGTCGATGTCCTGATCGACGTGCTGGCGGCGGCGCTGCCGGAAGGCCCGGCCTATTACCCCGACGGCGAGCTGACCGACGAACCCGAGGAAGTGCTGATGGCCGAGCTGATCCGCGAGGCCGCCCTGGAGGGAGTTCACGACGAACTGCCGCATTCGTTGGCGGTGGTCATCGACGAGGTGAACCCGCGGGAGGGCCGTGATGACCTGATCGACGTGCACGCGATCCTCTACGTCGAGCGGGACAGCCAGAAGGGGATCATCATCGGCAAGGGCGGCGCCCGGCTGCGGGAGGTCGGCACCGCGGCGCGCGGCCAGATCGAGAAGCTGTTGGGCACCAAGGTCTACCTCGACCTGAGGGTCAAGGTCGCCAAGAACTGGCAGAGCGACCCCAAACAGCTTGGCCGGCTTGGGTTTTAACGGATCCCGCTTCCACCGTCCGCTTCGGCGCTGTGCCCCTTAGGGTTTCACCGCCTCGGTGGGGGAGCGCCCGCCACGGGCGGAGTGTCGGTGCCCTGGTTCCACCACACCTTGGGCTGTTTGGTCGACCAGCCGCAGACGGCCTCCAACTCGGCGGCCAGCGAAATCAACATCCCCTCGCTGTTCGCCGGACCCATCAGCTGCACGCCGATCGGCAGGCCCTCGGAGGTGAATCCCGCCGGCACATTGATGGACGGCCAGCCCAGCACGTTCCACGGCCAGGTGACCGGGCACGCGGCGATCATGGCTCGGTCGGTGCCGTAGGTGCCCATTCGGTCAAAGGAGCGCGCCAGCGGCGGTGGTTGCGCGGTGGTCGGTGCCAGCACCACGTCGACGATGTCGAATATCGAGCCCACCCGCCGCCGGTCGGCGTCCTCGTGCAGCCGTGCGCTGCGCAGAATGGCCTCTCCCAGCACATGGCCCAGCCGCAGGTTCGACAGTGTGCGGGGATCCCACGCGACCCGGTCGCCCAGCCGCTCCTCCCAGTCGCGCAGGCCGGCGGTGGACCGGACGAGGAAATCCCACGACAACCGTATGCCGTAGTCGGGGTTGCCGGTCATCACGTTGTGGCCGAGCAGCTCGAGTTGTTTACCCACCGCCCGCGTCGCGGCCAAGATCTCCGGATGCAACTTCGCGCGGAAAGCGGTGTACGGAAACCGGGTGGACAGGGCGATGTTCAGCGGCCCGGGCGCGATGCTGACGTACTCGGATGCCGTCAGCGGGGTCGGCTGGTGCCGGTCGCCCTCGACGTTCCCTGACGCCGCGTCGAGCACCAGCGCCGCGTCGGCCACCGTGCGGGCCAGTACGCCGTTGACCGTGAGGCCGTTGAACGCCTCGGGCAGCGGCCAGGTGGAGATGCGGCCGCGTTGCGGCTTGATGCCCACGAGGTGCGTCCATGCGGCGGGGATGCGGACGCTACCGGCATCGTCCGAGCCGATCGCGGCGGTGACCAGTCCCGCAGCCACCGCGGCCGCGCTACCGCCCGACGATCCGCCCGGTGTGTGCCGACGGGACCAGGGATTGTGGGTATACCCGAAGCCCGGGCCGCTGGTGAACGACCACTGGCCCAATTCACAGGTGTTGGTCTTGCCGACGATCACCGCACCGGCCGCCTTCAGCCGGCGAACCACCTCCGAGTCCTGGGTGGCGGCCGGGACGTACCCGTCGGTGCCGAAGGCGGTCGGCACTCCAGCAACGTCGACGTCGTCTTTGACTGCGATCGGGATGCCCAGCAAAGGCGCCGTGTCGCCGGCGGCCCGGCGCCGGTCGGCCTTAGCCGCATCCGCGAGCGCGGACTCGGTCAGCACCACCCGAAAGGCGTTCAAGGTGGACTGGCTGGCATTGATCGCGTGCAGGGAGCGGCGCACCAGTGTGTCGGCTGTCACCGCCCGGTTGGCCAGCTGATAGAGCAGGTCAGTCAGTGTGGGCAGACGCTGGCCGCCGGATCCGGAAGCGGACCCGAAACCGGACCCAGAAGCGCCAACCACGGGTTAGCAGACTATCGGCGCGGATACCCGCGATGTCGCTGTGGGGTGCAAAACTGTTGAGATGCGGCTGTATCGAGACCGAGCTGTTGTGCTGCGCCAGCACAAGCTCGGTGAAGCCGACCGGATCGTCACCCTGCTGACCCGCGACCACGGGCTGGTTCGCGCGGTGGCCAAGGGTGTTCGCCGCACCCGCAGCAAATTCGGCGCGCGACTGGAGCCGTTCGCGCACATCGACGCGCAGCTGCTCCCCGGCCGCAACCTCGACATCGTCACCCAGGTCGTCGCGATCGACGCGTTCGCCACCGACATCGTCAGCGACTACGGCCGCTACACGTGCGGGTGCGCGATGCTGGAGACCGCCGAACGCCTCGCCGGGGAGGAGCGGGCACCCGCCCCGGCCCTGCACCGGCTCACGGTCAGCGCCTTGCGGGCGGTCGCCGACGGGCGCCGGTCCCGGGACCTGCTGCTGGACGCCTATCTGCTGCGTGCCATGGGCATCGCCGGATGGGCGCCGTCGCTGACCGAGTGCGCCCGCTGCGCCACACCCGGTCCGCATCGGGCGTTCCACATCGCCGCCGGGGGCAGCGTCTGCCCGCACTGCCGCCCGGCCGGTTCGACCACGCCGCCGCCGGGTGTGCTGGATCTGATGTCCGCGCTGCACGACGGCGATTGGGAGTTCGCCGAAAAGACTCCGCAATCGCACCGCGGCTACGCCAGCGGATTGGTGGCCGCGCACCTGCAATGGCACTTGGAACGGCAGCTCAAAACGTTGCCGCTGGTAGAGCGGACCTACCACGTCGACCGCACCATCGCCGAACGGCGCGCAGCGCTGACCGGGCAGGATATGGGCTGTGGCTAGAAAGGCTGACCGGAAGCTGGCATCCACCGACTTCCCGCAGCTGCCCCCCGCACCCGACGACTACCCGACCTTCCCCGATACGTCGACGTGGCCCGTGGTGTTCCCGAAGCTCCCGCCATCGCCCGACGGCGGCCCGCGCCGTCCGCCGCAACACGTGTCCAAAGCGGCCGCGCCCCGGATCCCGGCCGACCGGTTGCCCAATCATGTCGCCATCGTGATGGACGGCAATGGCCGCTGGGCCACCCAGCGCGGCCTGCGCCGCACCGAAGGGCACAAGATGGGCGAGGCGGTGGTGATCGACATCGCTTGCGGCGCAGTAGAACTCGGAATCAAATGGCTCAGTCTCTACGCCTTCTCCACCGAGAACTGGAAGCGTTCGGCCGACGAGGTCCGCTTCCTGATGGGATTCAACCGTGACGTGGTGCGACGACGGCGGGAGAACCTCAACGAGATGGGGGTGCGGATCCGATGGGTAGGTTCACGTCCGCGCCTGTGGCGCAGTGTGATCAACGAGCTGGCGATAGCGGAGCAGATGACGAAGAACAACGACGTGATCACCATCAACTATTGCGTCAACTACGGCGGTCGCACCGAAATCGCTGACGCCGCAAGGGAAATCGCTCGTGAGGCCGTCGCGGGCAGGTTGAACCCGGACCGGATCACCGAGTCGACAATCTCCCATCACCTGCAGCGACCCGACATCCCCGACGTCGACCTCTTCCTGCGGACCTCGGGGGAGCAGCGGTCCAGCAACTTCATGCTGTGGCAGGCGGCTTACGCCGAGTACATATTCCAGGACAAGCTGTGGCCCGACTATGACCGCCGCGACCTGTGGGCGGCGTGCGAGGAGTACGCCTCCCGCAATCGAAGGTTCGGGAGCGCCTGATGCCATCCCTGCAGGATCGCCTGGCAACCATCCTCGGCGACGTCGTTCCCGTCGAGGAGGAATCCGACGGCGCGCTCACGGTGCGCCATAACGGCACGATCGCGTCGTTGCGGGTGGTGAACATCGCCGAAGACCTCGACCTGGTGTCGCTCACCCAGGTGCTGGCGTGGGACCTGCAGCTGACCAAGAAGGTCAGCGAGCAGGTGGCCCGGCAGGCGCGCGAAATCAATTTCGGCAGTGTGACGGTGGTCGAGAAGGTCCCAGAGAAGGTCCCCGAGCAGGCCGTACAGCGCAACTCCGGCAGGGGCACTTCCAAGACCGCCGACATCATGCTGCGCTACAACTTTCCCGGCGGCGGACTGACCGACGACGCGCTGCGCACCCTGATCTTGTTGGTGCTGGATGCGGGCGCCCAGATCCGTCGCGCGCTGACGACGTGAATCCGGCCGTCAGGCCCTACATTCCGAGCAGGTGCCGAAGATCTCGATGGTGTGGCTGACTTCGGAAAAACCGTGCTTGGCCGCCACCTCTGCCGCCCACTGCTCGACCTCGTGGTCGCCCACCTCGATCGTGGAACCGCAGCACCGGCACACCAGGTGGTGGTGATGGTGGTCGGAGCACCGGCGGTAAACCGACTCGCCCGTGTCGGTGCGCAGCGTGTCGACCATGCCCGCCGCCGCCATCGACTGCAGCGTTCGGTAGACGGTGGTCAGCCCGATGTTCTCCCCGCGGCGCCGTAGCTCGTCGTGCATTTCCTGGGCCGAGCGGAACTCGTCGAGCGTCTCCAGCAGCGCGGCGATGGCCGCCCGCTGCCGGGTGGACCGCGCGCTCACGCCGGCGCCCGTCACGGTGTGTCCTCGCTCGCGTGCGCGACGGCGTCGACCACGATGTGCGCCAGGTGGTGGTCGGCGAGCCGGTACAGCACTTCCCGGCCGGATCGCTCCCCGGCGACCACGCCCGCCGCCTTGAGGATCTTCAGGTGCTGGCTGACCAGCGGCTGCGGCACCCCGAGGGCGTCGACCAATTCGTGCACGCAGCGGTGGGATTCGCGCAGTTGCAGCACGATGGCGATCCGCACGGGGGCCGCCAGCGCGCGCAGCAGTTCGCCGGCGGCGTCGAGGATTTCCCGCGGGGGTGGGACGGGATAGTCAGGGCTCCCGGAATGGGCAGCGGACCCGGCTTTGCCGTGCTCGTGCGCGGGGCCGGCTCCCAGGACGCTCAGGCCCGGTCCCATGCCGCCATCGGCGGTAGTGGGCGCTGAAGAGGACATCACCATAGGAGAGAGCCATCGCTTCGAGGAGTGCCGGGTAGGGATTTGGCCGGCCGTTAGGGATAGCGATCGGCTGCCCTCCACTGTCACATGCATGGTGACGCATGTCAAAGACCGGGGCGCTGGTCGCTACCATGACTGGTGCTTCGCGCGCAGCGCTTCACCGCTGCATCCGTTCGCTCCTCGACTCGGAAAGAGAGTGCACCACGCCGTGGCGTCCGTCATCGACACCGTAGTGAACCTGGCCAAACGGCGGGGCTTCGTCTTCCCCTCGGGTGAGATCTACGGCGGCACCAGGTCCGCGTGGGATTACGGCCCGCTGGGGGTGGAGCTCAAGGAGAACATCAAGCGGCAATGGTGGCGTTCGGTGGTCACCGGCCGCGACGACGTGGTGGGAATCGATTCGTCGATCATCCTGCCGCGGCAGGTGTGGGTGGCCTCCGGGCACGTGGAGGTGTTCCACGACCCGCTGGTGGAGTGCCTGAACTGCCACCATCGGCACCGCCAGGACCACCTGCAGGAGGCCTACGCGGCCAAGAAGGGGATCGACGACCCCGATTCGGTGCCGATGACCGAGATCGTCTGCCCGGAGTGCGGCACCAAGGGCCAGTGGACCGAGCCGCGCGAGTTCAACATGATGCTCAAGACCTACCTCGGGCCCATCGAAACCGAGGAGGGGCTGCACTATCTGCGTCCGGAGACCGCGCAGGGCATCTTCATTAACTTCGCCAACGTGGTGACGACCGCGCGCAGGAAGCCGCCGTTCGGTATCGGGCAGATCGGCAAGAGCTTTCGCAACGAGATCACCCCGGGCAACTTCATCTTCCGCACCCGCGAATTCGAGCAGATGGAGATGGAGTTCTTCGTCGAGCCGTCGACGGCCAAGGAGTGGCATCAGTACTGGATCGACACCCGGCGGCAATGGTATGTCGACCTGGGCATCGACCCGGAGAACCTGCGGTTGTTCGAACACCCGCCCGAAAAGCTGTCGCACTACTCCGACCGCACCGTCGACATCGAGTACAAATTCGGCTTCGCCGGGAACCCGTGGGGCGAACTCGAAGGCGTGGCCAACCGCACCGACTTCGACTTGTCCACGCACGCAAAGCATTCCGGCGTTGACCTGTCGTTCTACGACCAGGTCGCCGATGCCCGGTACGTCCCGTATGTCATCGAACCGGCAGCCGGTCTGACCCGATCGTTCATGGCGTTCCTGATCGACGCCTACACCGAGGACGAGGCGCCGAATGCCAAGGGCGGCATGGACAAGCGCACGGTGCTTCGGCTGGACCCGCGACTGGCGCCGGTGAAGGCCGCCGTGCTGCCGCTGTCCCGGCACGCCGACTTGAGTCCCAAGGCACGTGACCTGGCCGCCGAGTTGCGCAAATGTTGGAACATCGACTTCGACGACGCCGGGGCCATCGGGCGGCGCTACCGACGCCAGGACGAGGTCGGGACGCCCTACTGCGTGACGGTGGATTTCGACTCACTCGAGGACAACGCCGTCACGGTGCGGGAGCGCGACAACATGACCCAGGATCGAGTCGCGATGAACTCTGTTACCGACTATCTGGCGGCGCGGCTCAAGGGCTGCTGACCGGCACGCTGGGCACCGGTCTTTTTGACGCGGGAAAACTCCAATCGGGTGCTTCGATGCGGCAACACGAACATGGGCTTTGCCCCCAGTGGGCAGCTCGGGCGTGCTCGTCATCGGGACCGGCCTGTCGGCTTTCTCATGAATTTCTGATAAATGGCCGGCGCCTGGCCGGAAATTGGCATTTGCCGCGTGACTCGGGAACCGAAGAATTTGACGCATTTTCTGCGAGTTTTCCCAGGTCAACTGCCACCGGCCGGGCGGGCCCCCGGGACGGACGTCTGGTTAACCGCGATATCTTACCGCGCCGCGGCGCCGCCCCCGATCGGAGAAAAATCATTTGGTGAAACCATCGGTTTTCGGTGCGCCATTGTCCTAGGATCCAAGCGTGGTGGTTCAGACGTGTCCAACCGCCGCATGTGTGCTCCGTGGTCGTCGAAGCCGCTGATGCGGCTGGAGGTGTTGGCTTGTGACCTTTCCGTCGTTTCCGTGGTTGCCGCCGGAGATGAACTCAGCACTGATGTTCGCCGGTGCGGGGTCGGGGCCGTTGTTCGCGGCGGCGTCGGCCTGGGACGGGTTGGCGTCGGATCTGTCGGGTGCCGCGTCGTCGTTCCAGTCGGTGATTTCCGGGTTGCTCGGCGGACCGTGGTCGGGTCCGGCGTCGATGTCGATGGCGGCGGCGGCGGCACCGTACGTCGGGTGGTTGAGCTCGGCGGCGGGGCAAGCCGAAGCCGCGGCCGCCCAGGCGCGGGCGGCGGCGACGGCCTTCGAGTCGGCACTGACGGCGACCGTCCCTACCCCGGCGGTGGCCGCAAACCGCGTCCAGCTGCTGTCGTTGATCGCGACGAACATCCTGGGCCAGAACACGCCGGCGATCGCGATGACCGAGTTCGAATACATGGAGATGTGGGCCGCCGATGTGGCCGCGATGTTCGGTTATCACACCGGCGCGCTGTCGGTGGCGGCGGCGTTGCCGTCGTTCAGCCTGCCGTCGCTGAGCCTGCCGGGGCTGTCCAATTTGGCAAGCCTGGTGCCGTCCGGGCTGTCGAGCCTGACGTCGCAGGCGACAAGCTTGGTGTCATCGTCCTCATTGGTTGCTTCGGCGGAATCGGAAGTGTCGTCGTTGGCTGCCAACCCGTCGTCCTTGATGTCGGTGGCCCAGATCGCCATGTATCCGGCGAGCATGATGATGTCGCCGATCATGATGGCGGCCCAAGCCGGAATGGGTGCGCATCCAGCGCTGGCTAGCGCCACGGATCTGGCCGGCGCCGCCGCCGATCCCGCGAAGTTCGTCGGTAGCGCCGCCCCTGCGATGAAGGGGCTGGGCGGAGTCGGCGGCCTGGGTGGCCTGGGCGGCGCGGAGGCCGGCCTCGGCAAGGCGCGATTGGTGGGGGCGATGTCGGTGCCGCCCACCTGGCAAGGGTCAACACCGGCCCGGATGGTCAGTTCGGCGATGTCGGGGCTGGGCGAGATGCCCGCTGGCGCCGCCGCCGCGGCCGGCGCGCCCATGGGGGGTGGCATGCCGATGATGCCGATGCCCATGGGCGGCATGGGCGCCGGCGCTGGCGCGCCCGGCGGAATGCTGGGCCGCGGCGGGGCCAGTCCGAACCATGTGGTGCAGTCGCGGCCGAGCGTGGTGCCGCGGACCGGGGTCGGATAAGAGCGGGGGTAAGCGGCCAGGGTTTAGACGTTCGCTGCCGCAGCGGGTCGGGAATCGCGGTGCGTTGCGGCAGGTGATCGACATTTCCGTTGTGTGTGAAAGGAGCGTTTGGTGACTACACGTTTTATGACTGACCCGCACTCGATGCGGGCGATGGCGGGCCGCTTTGAGATGCACGCGCAGACCGTTGAGGACGAGGCTCGCAAGATGTGGGCGTCGTCGATGAACATCGCCGGTGCCGGCTGGAGTGGGCAGGCGCAGGCGACCTCGTACGACACGATGGGCCAGATGAATCAGGCCTTCCGCAATATCGTGAACATGCTGCATGGGGTGCGGGACGGTCTGGTCCGTGACGCGAACAACTACGAGCAGCAAGAGCAAGCCTCGCAGCAGATCCTCGGCAGCTAGCCGTCTGACACTTTTAAGGAGTTAAGCAATGACCATTAACTACTCGTTCGGGGATGTGGACTCCCACGGCGCCTTGATTCGCGCCCAGGCCGCCTCGCTCGAACAAGAGCATCAGGCCATCGTTCGTGATGTGCTGGCCGCTGGTGACTTCTGGGGTGGCGCCGGTTCGGTGGCCTGCCAGGAGTTCATCACCCAGTTGGGTCGTAACTTCCAGGTGATTTACGAGCAGGCCAACGCTCACGGCCAGAAGGTGCAGACCGCCGGCAGCAACATGGCCAGCACCGACGGCGCCGTCGGCTCCAGCTGGGGCTGAGACAAAACCGCGAAGGGCGCGGGTAACACCTCGGGGGGATTCGGTGTTACCCGCGCATTTCGGCGTTTTCTACTGAATCGCAAATGACCCTTATCTTTGCGGAAGGGGTTGCGAGACAGTGCTTTACAAGTCCCGCCGGCTGCGCCGGAGAGCGTGTTCCAGCGCGCGGCTGAACTGCCAGGCCGGTTCGCGCGCCGACTGCCACGCTCAGCGGCGTTGCCCGCGGACCCGGTCTCGGGTTGCCCATCTGCTCTGCAGAAAGTGCTCTGCAGAAAGCGAAATCGGTAATTCCTGGATATTGTCCTCGGGATTGACTTACGATTCGGAGTGCTCGGTGGTTTTGGTCGCCGCCGAGTCCGAGTACCCAAAGATCGGTTGTGGAAGGGGGCAACGTGCTATTACCTCTTGGTTCGCCGTTGCCAGACGATTCGGTGTCGGCGGTTCGCGGTGAGTCCGGGATGCTCGGTGCCCTATCGGTCCCGCTCACGTGGGGTGTCGCCGTTCCGCCGGACGACTATGACCACTGGGCGCCGGAGCCAGGAGAGGACGCCGATGCCGCTGAGGCGGCGATCCCCGGGCTAATTTCAACGGAGCCCGCTGAAG
Organism: uncultured Actinomycetota bacterium; assembly: GCA_963785625.1. Lineage (GTDB taxonomy): Bacteria > Actinomycetota > Actinomycetes > Mycobacteriales > Mycobacteriaceae > Mycobacterium. The sequence continues at coordinate 172,616 of CAWAWC010000012.1, forward strand.
GCACGGACGAGTGGGCCGACGAGGCCGAATGGAGCGGGTGGGAAGAGGAAGCCGAACCTCGCTTCGACATTCCGCGGACCAACAGCGTCGTACCACATTCCCCGGCGGCCGGCTGAGAGAGAGGGGGCGACTGTCGGCGCTTCACAGGTGATCGGCGGCTCGGTATCCCCGCGGCCGGCAATTACAAAGACAACAATTACAAAGACAATCTGAACGACATGTCCAGGTAATTAGTCACAAAGGAGAAGGGCAACATGGCAATACGTTTTATGACTGACCCGCACTCGATGCGGGCGATGGCGGGCCGTTTTGAGATGCACGCGCAGACCGTTGAGGACGAGGCTCGCAAGATGTGGGCGTCGTCGATGAACATCGCCGGTGCCGGCTGGAGTGGGCAGGCGCAGGCGACTTCGTACGACACGATGGGCCAGATGAATCAGGCCTTCCGCAACATCGTGAACATGCTGCACGGGGTGCGGGACGGTCTGGTCCGTGACGCGAACAACTACGAGCAGCAAGAGCAAGCCTCGCAGCAGATCCTCGGCAGCTAGCCGTCTGACACTTTTAAGGAGTTAAGCAATGACCATTAACTACTCGTTCGGGGATGTGGACTCCCACGGCGCCTTGATTCGTGCGCAGGCCGCCTCGCTCGAACAAGAGCATCAGGCCATCGTTCGTGATGTGCTGGCTGCTGGTGACTTCTGGGGTGGCGCCGGTTCGGTGGCTTGCCAGGAGTTCATCACCCAGTTGGGTCGTAACTTCCAGGTGATTTACGAGCAGGCCAACGCTCACGGCCAGAAGGTGCAGACCGCCGGCAGCAACATGGCCAGCACCGACGGCGCCGTCGGCTCCAGCTGGGGCTAAGAAGTATGGGTCAGCGGCGGCGCGCCGCAGCCGGCGCGCCGCCCTCCTGACGAAGCATGATCATGCCCCCGGGTACCACGTACCCGGGGGCATGATCATGTCTGAAGCCGTGCCGTCCGGGCGAGCCGATCAGAATCGGCCGCCGCCACCCATGAGGCCCCCATCGGATGAGCTACCCGATGAGCCCCCGAACGACGTCGGGCTCCAGCCGCCCAACCCGCCCCGCATGCCGCCGCCGAGCAGGTCGCCGATGATGATCCCGCCGAGCATGGCCCCCGTGTCGCTGCCGCCGCGGCCAGCGTAGGCCTGCTGGGCCGATTGCAGGTCGTCGTTGGCCAGCGACTGCGCCTGAGCCGCCAGCGTCGACGCCGCGTCGGCGTGCGCGATCGCCTCGGTCACGTTCGTCGTTGCCTTGTCCCGCGCGGCCTGAAGGTGCCGTGTGGCTTCGGCGATCCTGGTGCGGGCTTCCGGGCCGATGATGCCCCGCCGCGTGTCGATGTAGTCGGAGACCCCGCGCACCCGCGACTCGGCGGTGAACAACGCCTGCTGGTACGAACGGCGTAGCCGCTCGACGTTGGCCTGCTCTTCGGCGATCGTGGCCAGTATCCGGTCGAGGTCGGCGTCCGCCTTGGTCAGCTGCCCGAACGCCCCGAGCGGATCGGCCGAGCCGCCGCCGCGGGCGTACTCGACCGCCCGGCCCGCCGCGTCCCGCGCCGCGACCAGTTCGCCGGCGTGCGCGGATTTGGTGTTCTGTGTCGTCTTCAGCAGTTCGTCCGCCCGCTCGATGCCCGCCTGGGCGTCGGCGATGACCGACGGCAGCCCGGCTATGGCGTGCCGGATGTCGCCGGCGGCGTTGTCCACCGCGTCCAGCAGCGCACGCGCCTGGCCGAGCGCCGACTCGGCGGCGCGGAATGTATCCACCAAAGCGGCCTGCTGTTCGCTCACCGCCTGGCCGGCCGCTGCACGGGCCGAACCGATGTTGCGGTCGGCGAATTCCAGCCGTTCCTTGGCGGCCGCGACATTGCCGGACACCGAAGCCAGTGCGGCAGGGTCGAAGTCGTTGCGCAGCTCGGCCAACCGTTGTGCGGCCGGGTCGATGCGGGTGGTCAGTTCCACGTATTGCTGGGTCAGGCCGTCGAGCCGGGACGAGGCGTTGATCACCAGGTCACGCATTTTCTCGAACGCCTCGCGCTGCGACTCGAGTTCACGGTCGGCTCGCGCCGCCGACACAATCACCCGGGTGAGCAGCTCCCGTTGCTGCGCCGGGGTCTCGGGGATGTCGTCATCGAGTTGCTGGCGCACGGTGAACGCTTGGGACAGAGCGGCTTTCGCGTTCTTCAAGGCCTGGCTGAACGGTTGAGTCCGCTGCTCGCCGAACTCGGCGATCGCCACGTCCAGTTCGTTGGAGCTGGTGCGCATCGCGTTGTCCACGTCGACCACCATCGAGCGCGACAGGTCGTCGAGCGCCTCGATCGGCACGGCGGCCAGCGCGTTGGCGTCGGTGGGGTCGGCTCGCCGCGCCGCGGCCAACGCGGCGGCGCGTCGTCGGCGGGCGCGGTAGCGCATGAAAACCAGCAAGATCAGCACGGCGACGGCGATGACGCCGAGCGCCACCAGCAATACGGCCGGGCCCGACGAATGGGTCGACGGGTCGAGCCCGTTGGCCGCCGCGACCGCCGCACCGCTCCAGTCGCCGTTACGCAGCGCGGGCTCGATCTTGTCGCGCCGTAGCCCATCTACCTGCGTTGAGCTGACACTCTTGACCGCGGACGGCACCAGGAAGGCATAGGCGCGGCCGCCGGTGGAGACGGCCAGCAGCGCGTCGTAGTCACCCAAGTCGTTCATGCTTCGGGTGCTTCTGGCCCAGTTGTCCGCGCTCTGCCCGGAGAAGTTGTCGACGTAGACAACCCAGAGCCGGACGTGGCGATCGGCATACAGCTTGCTGATGGCCGACGTGACCGCGGCACGACCGGAGTCCGAGAGGACTCCCGCGTTGTCGGTGACATAGTTCGGGAGCTGGAGCGGTGGTTGTGCGCTGGCTGCCGGTGCCAGCAGCAGCCCCGCGCCGAGGACCGTCAGGATCACGCCAAGCAGGCGAGCAGCAGTGCGCATAGCGTCAATCTAAAGCGTGTCGAACAATTCGGGTGAGTGTTCGGCACCGCCCTTCTCGGGCGGTCGTCGGTTCAGGCAGCTGGTGCGGTGTGAACGTCGGTTCCCGCTTCAACCGGGCTGGCTTCACCAGCATACGTGGGGTGTCCCCCGCAAGCGGGAGGTGCCCCCAGGTCAGAGCCGTCCCGTCGGCGGGCATTGTTGGCCCGGCCCCGCTGCTTGGAGGTCCGGGGATCTGGTGATGCGTTGTGGTGGGCTTGGCCCCAGCGGGCCAGGTTCGTCGCCGCGTTGGTGTCCCTATCGGCGCAATATCCGCAGCCGCAGGTGAAGACCCGGTCAGCCAGCGTCATATCTGTGCGGATGGTCCCGCATGCCGGGCACAGCCGGGTTGACGGGTACCAGCGATCGGCGGCGATGAGCTGGCCGTCGCGCCAGGCTTGCTTGTAACCCAGCAGCCGCGCGAACTCGGCCCAGCCGGCATCGGAGATGGCTCGGGCGAGGCGGTGGTTACGCAGCATCCCAGTCACATTCAGGTTCTCGATGACGAGCCGGTCGTGAGTCTTGACCAGCGCGTTGGACACCTGGTGGAGGAAATGGCGGCGCACGTTGGCGACGTGATGGTGGTGCTGGCCCAGCCTGGCGGCGGCTTGGCGACGGTTGGCAGATCCTTATCTTTGTGCGCGATAACGTCTTGGCGAGGTGACGCTGCTGTTTGATCCCCGCGGCAAGCGCTTTGGGCGCGTCGGCGATCCGGGCGACTTCGTCGCCGTCGGCGGTAGCGGCGACGGCGAACGCCGACAGACCCCGATCGACGCCAACTCAGCCGCGGTGGTCGCCGTCGGCGCGTGGCGTGTGCCGGTGGGCGGGGTGTAAGTAGGCGGCTTCGACGTTCAGTGACACCCACCAGCGGCCAGCATGCGCGCTGACGGTGGCGAAAAGCAGATCACCCTCACAACACACGAAGCTTTCTCTGCCTCAGCCAGATCGCCCTACTATATCGCCCTATTATTACGACGACGACTCGACCGATCGCAGTAGTTCGACACGCTTTGACCTGTGGCGTTCCCCGCCACTAGGCATGAGGTGGGAGGATTCCCTGGCAGACTGTGCGTCGGTGAGCACGAATCAGCAGTACCCCTACGACGACTTCGACCGCGAGCGGCGGGTACGCGAAGCGCCGAAGACCGCGGGTCTGCCGGGTACGGAAGGTCAGTACCGCAGCGACTTCGCGCGGGACCGGGCCCGGGTGCTGCACAGCGCCGCGCTGCGCCGCCTGGCCGACAAGACACAGGTCGTCGGGCCCCGCGAGGGTGATACTCCGCGCACCCGGTTGACGCACTCGCTGGAAGTGGCCCAGATCGGGCGGGGCATGGCGGTCGGATTGGGCTGCGACCTGGACCTGGTCGAGCTGGCCGGCCTGGCCCATGACATCGGCCACCCGCCCTACGGGCACAACGGCGAGCGCGCGCTCGACGAGGTCGCCGCGCAGTACGGCGGTTTCGAGGGCAACGCGCAGAACTTTCGAATCCTGACCAGTCTCGAGCCGAAAGTCCTTGACGCGCAGGGAAATAGCGTCGGACTGAATTTGACCCGCGCATCCCTGGATGCGGTCACCAAGTATCCGTGGACCCGTGGGCACGGGCCTGGAAACGGCAGCAGCAAGTTCGGGTTCTACGACGAGGACCGCGAACCGGCGGCCTGGGTTCGTTCGGGCGCACCGGGAGAGCGGGTCTGCCTGGAGGCCCAGGTGATGGACTGGGCCGACGACGTCGCCTATTCGGTGCATGACGTCGAGGACGGCGTCGTCGCTCAGCGCATCGACCTGCGGGTGCTCGCCGACGACGACGAGGTGGCCGCGCTGGCCAAGCTGGGGGAGAGCGAGTTCTCCCGGGTGAGCGCCGACGACTTCATGGCGGCCGCGCGGCGGCTGTCGGGTCTGCCGGTGGTGGCGGTGGGCAAGTACGACGCCACGCTGGCGGCCTCGGTCGCGCTCAAGCGGTTGACCAGTGAATTGGTCGGCAGGTTCGCCTCGACCGCCATCGCGACCACGCGTGCGGCGGCCGGCCCGGGCCCGCTGGTTCGTTACCGGGCCGACTTGCAGGTGCCCGACCTGGTCCGCGCCGAGGTCCTCTTGCTGAAAATCCTTGCGCTGCAGTTCATCATGTCCGATCCACGGCACCGGGAAACGCAGGCCCGGCAGCGCGAGCGTATCCACCGGGTGGCGCAGTGGCTGTCCGCCGGGGCGCCCGCAACGCTGGACCCGATCTTTGCCGCGGCGTTCATCACCGCCGCCGACGACGGCGGCCGGTTACGGGTCATTGTCGATCAGATCGCCTCCTGCACCGAGGGCCGACTGGAGCGCATCGACGCCCGGCAGGCCGGTCCGTAGCGGCTTCTGCCGCGGAATCGAGACATCGCCGGATACGGCGTCGCCGTTGCGGGATAGGCTGCCCGTCATGATGAAAATCAGTGGTATCGCCACCCTCTTGGTGGGGCTTCCCGTCCTGGCTGTCACCGCGTGTAGTCCCGGTCAGAACCCGAGCACCCAGCCCGGCACCACACCTGCCGTCAAGAGTGGTGCACCGGCTTCGTCGTCGACGACACCCAGCGCTTCGCCCGGCGGTGATTCGCTCACCGCGCACCTGAAGGCACCCGACGGCCGGGACGTCGCCACGGCGACGTTCGATTTCACCGGCGGGTACGTCACCGTCACGGTCAAGACGGTGGCCGGCGGCATCCTGGCGCCCGGCTTCCACGGCATGCACGTCCACGAAATCGGCAAGTGCGAACCGAATTCGGTCGCGCCGACCGGCGGTCCGCCCGGCGACTTCCTGTCCGCCGGCGGTCACTACCAGGCGCCCGGACATACCGGCAAGCCGGAGAGCGGCGACCTGACCTCGCTCGAGGTGCGCTCGGACGGGTCCGCTTACCTGGTTACGACGACCGACGCGTTCACCAGGGACGAGCTGTTGGCGGGCAACAAAACGGCGTTGATGCTGCACGGCGCCGAAGGCGGCGACATGGCGATGCTAATGGAGCGGGTCGCCTGCGGTGTCATCGGACCGGCTAGCTGAGCGGTCCGGCGCTTTAGACTGAGCCGATGTCAAGTCCGGCGGGTTCACGAGATGCCGGCCGTTCGGGGGGCCGGGGCCGGATTCCCGATCGCGACATCGCCGCCATCCGCGAACGGGTCCACATCGAGGAAGTCGTCGGCGACTACGTCCAATTGCGCCGCGCCGGCGCCGACTCGCTCAAGGGCCTGTGCCCGTTCCACGACGAGAAGTCGCCGTCGTTTCACGTCCGCCCCAACCACGGCCACTTCCATTGCTTCGGTTGTGGCGAAGGCGGCGACGTGTACGCGTTCGTTCAGAAGATCGAACATGTGAGCTTCGTCGAGGCGGTCGAACTGCTCGCCGACCGGGTCGGGCACACGATCAGCTACACCGGCCCGGCGACCAGCGTGCAGCGCGACCGCGGCAGCCGCAGCAGGCTGATCGCGGCCAACGCCGCCGCGGCGGAGTTCTATGCGGCGGCGCTGGAATCCGACGAGGCGGCACCGGCCCGCCGGTACCTGACCGAGCGGAACTTCGATGCCGAGGCCGCCCGCCATTTCGGCTGCGGATTCGCGCCGTCTGGGTGGGACTCGCTGACAAAACATCTGCAGCGCAAGGGTTTCGAGTTCAAGGAGCTGGAAGCGGCCGGCCTGTCCCGCCAGGGCCGCCGCGGCCCGATGGACCGCTTCCACCGGCGGCTGCTGTGGCCGATCCGCAGCTCGGCCGGCGAGGTGATCGGTTTCGGCGCCCGCCGGTTGTTCGACGACGACCCGATGGAGGCCAAGTACATCAACACGCCCGAAACGCTGCTGTACAAAAAGTCGTCGGTGCTGTTCGGCATCGACCTGGCCAAACGCGACATCGCCAAGGGGCATCAGGCGGTCGTCGTCGAGGGCTACACCGACGTGATGGCGATGCATCTGGCCGGCGTCACCACCGCGGTGGCGTCGTGCGGGACCGCGTTCGGCGACGAGCACCTCTCGATGCTGCGCCGACTGATGATGGACGACAGCTTCTTCCGCGGCGAACTGATCTACGTTTTCGACGGCGACGCCGCCGGCCGCGCCGCCGCGATCAAGGCCTTCGACGGCGAGCAGAACCTGGCGGGGCAGTCCTTCGTCGCGGTGGCCCCGGATGGCATGGACCCGTGCGACCTGCGGCTCAAATCCGGCGACGGCGCGCTGCGCGACCTGGTGGCACGGCGAACCCCGTTGTTCGAATTCGCGATTCGCAGCGCATTGGCTGAGATGGACCTCGACAGCGCCGAAGGCAGGGTGGCCGCGCTGCGCCGCTGCGTCCCCATGGTGGGCCAGATCAAGGACCCGACCCTGCGCGACGAGTACGCGCGCCAGCTCGCCGGCTGGGTCGGCTGGGACGACGTCGCACAGGTCATCGACCGGGTGCGGGACCACGCCAAAAGGTCGAAGACGCCCGCCCGGAACGGGTCCCGATCCACCGCCGCCCGCCGCCCCGCGCAGCAGCCCCGTAACGCGGCCCCGGCCGAGCCCGCCGCCGCTCGTCCCGATCCGCGCGACCCGACCCTGTGGCCGCAGCGCGAGGCGCTCAAGTCGGCGCTGCAATACCCGGCCTTCGCGGGCCCGGTGTTCGACACGCTGACCGTCGAGAGCTTCACGCACCCCGGCTACGCCGCCGTCCGGGCGGCCATCGACGCGGCCGGCGGCACCTCGACCGGCGTGACCGGCGCGCAGTGGATCGACGCGGTCCGCCGGCAGGCCACGTCGGACCTGACCGCGGGCCTGATCAGCGAGCTGGGGGTGGAGGCCGTCGCGGTCGACGACGAGAGGCTGCCGCGCTATATCGCCGGGGTGCTGGCCCGGCTGCAGGAGGTCTGGATGGGTCGGCAGATCGCCGAGGTGAAGTCGAAATTGCAGCGCATGTCGCCGATCGAGCAGGGCGATGAGTATCACGCGTTGTTCGGCGACCTGGTCGCCATGGAGGCATACCGGCGCAGCCTGTTGGAGCAGGCTAGCGGCGACGATCTGACGGCGTAACGGCCACGTCGGCGGGCCCTTCGACGATCACGGTTTCGTCGTCGATCTCGGTCAGGGTGACAAACCGGGTGTCGGGAGAGATCCGGTCGGCGATCTTGCGCCGCCCGCCTTCGATCATCGACCTGGCCACGGGGCTGCTGGTCAGCGCGCGATAGGTGCCGGCGATCTGCTCATAGCGGCGATGCCCGGCCTTTGAGCCCAGCACGTAACCCACTCCGAGCACCAGGACATATCCGATCAAAGCGTTCCTCCCGACGATCGATGGCTCCATCCTGCCTCACGCGGGCCGGTGCGTGCGCGCCCGATCTCTCTAGCTGCGCGGAAGGTGTCGTAACCCTCTACTTGGGCGAGGGTATGCCGGTACGCTAGAGTCGTCCCGCGATCGGGTTATTCCCCTGTAGCTCAATTGGCAGAGCGTTCGGCTGTTAACCGATAGGTTCCTGGTTCGAGTCCAGGCGGGGGAGCAGGTCGGATGATATTTTGGGCTCTCCAGCAAGCATCGGTCACCGTTTATTCCAGTAGCGTCAGTTCACGGCGCCGCGTGTCACTTGCGGCCCAGGCATGGCGCGATGTCGCGACAAGAGGCGCGCTGCTTGACCCGGCGCACCGAGTTGGAGCATCGCGGCCAACGCCGTTTCGAGGACCACTTCTTGTTGCACACGACTACCGCCAATCGACGGAAGCCCGGCGAGCGATTCGAGGAGATAGTCGAGCGCGAGGCGCGGCTGACCCTCCGTCAACGCGATAAGACCTTCGCCGATGAGACGCAGCGTAGTTGCCTGCTCGTCGGTCGCGCCCGGAACATTGATCGCACGGATCGCGGCAGGATCATTCGCAGCGGCCAGCACAAGTAGCGCGTGGAACGCGATAAACGGCGTTTGCGGCGCATACGCAAGCGAGCCGACCTCGGCGAGCACCGGTATCGGATCAGGTGGGGTAACCCAATCCGGATGCAGGCGCGCCCGCCATGCGAGCGAACCGGCATCAACGAGACAGCGCACGTCCTTCGAGTGGGGCGGTGCGAGAAACGCGGCGTACCGACGCGCCGCGGCGGCCGCGTCGCCCATCGCGAGCTCGTGCAGCGCGGCGTGCCACTGAAAGTGCGGGAGGTAACGCTGCGTGCTGCCGTCGCTCGGGATCCAGTCCATCAGCCATTTCAGCCCGGCTCCATGCGCGTCGGTCTCGTAGTGCACGTGCGACAGGGCATGCGCCGCGTTGCCATTACCTGGATCGAGTTCGAGTGCGGCGTCAGCCAGGTCGGCTGCGTCGTACCAGAGGCCCTGCTCCGTTCGGCCGTAGGCGCGCAAGCCGAGATACCATGGCGCCTCGCCGTGCACGCCAGTGAATTGCTCGACGTAACGCCAGGCGTCCGGCAACGCGTCGCCAGCCCCTGCGAACGCAATCGACGGCGCGAGCACAAGCAATGCGACCGCGTCGTCCGGTACGCGTTCGAGATGGTCGATGAGCGCGTCGGTGCCTGCCGCGTTTCCCTTTTCGCACCACGTCGCGATGGCCTCGACGTGGCTGCGGTCTTCGTCGCTCCGATGTGCAAGTGCCGAGCGCGCTCGAGCGAGGTGGCCGGTGACTGCGTCGGGGCCGCCCGCGCGGTCGGGCCGTTCTGTGGCAATCATCGCGAGCGCGACGTGCGCACGCGCGTGGTGCGGATCTTCCGCGACCGCGGCAGCGAAGGCAACGGACGCGCCGTCTTGGACGGCGAGCAGGCGACGCACACCCTCGGCATACGAAGCCGGCGCACCACTCAATTCCGGCGCAGCCCCGATGAGATTGGGCGCCGAAACGGGACGGCCGCGCGTATCGTCGGCGAGCAGCTCCGCGATAGCAGCCGCTTGGGCACGGATTTCGGGAATCGCAGTGGTCTCCCACAGCTCACCCTGGCGGATCGAGCCAATACACACGATGCCTGGGACGGTGGCCCCGGCCGCGTCGACGAGGTAGCTGTCCGCATCGAGTCGCACGCCTATGCCGCACGGGTGCATCGACGCGATATCTGTGGCCAACAAGTTCGCCCAGAGCGCGGAGCGTTGCAGGGACCGCCGATCCCACGCGGCGCCAGTAGCGACGACGACCGCGTCACCACGTCGGCGCACTGATCGCTCGCCCGTTGTCACAACCAGTTCAACGCCACTGCCGTGCAGCGACACATCGGCGACCTCGCCTGCCTCGATGATCAGTTGGCCATTGTCGATCGCGGCATAAATCGCATCGGCGATCGTGGGCGGCATGCGGTGGCGACAGACCTCCCACTGCCGTAAGTCCTCGCGCAGGAACCGGCGCTGGTCTTCCCACCCCAACGAGCGCCACAGCCGGGCCGTACGCGGTCGCACCGCGTCGATCACTCGCCGCCAGTCCAGACCGGCTTCGCGCGCGTGCGCGAGGTCCGCAGCGAGCGCGGTTCGCAATTGCTCAAGCGATACCTCGGGAGCGAGTGCATCGACGTTAGGCAACTGTGTGGGCGCGCCGGTGGCGCGGAATCGGCGCGGGAGTTCGCCGTGACGCGACAGCAGTGTGACCGTGGCGCCGCGCGCCATGAGATGCAGCGCGACATCAACGCCGGTGAGTCCCGAACCGACCACCAGGACGTTCGCGGGCCGACGCGCTGCAAGAGCCGTGAGTGCGCCGGGTGCCCATGGATCCACCACAACCTTGCCGTCGGTGCCTGACGCCAACACCGGAGCGAAGGCGCGTTCCAACGAGTCGGGCATCCCGCCTTCGGGGCGCCCAGACGCGAGCACGACGGCGTCGGCCGATAACGACCGTCCGTCGTTCAGCGCCACGCGCGCGGGCACGCCCGGCACCAACCCCACGACCTCGGCCGTCTCGATCCGCACGTCGGCGACCGCGAGTTGTTCTTGCAGGTAGCGGCCGTACGCAAGACGCGGTGCGAAGCTCTCGGCCGACGTGACAGCGCATTCGTCGAGCCAACGGCAGAAGTGATCGGGATCGTCTGGCCATGCAGACATGCGCTGCGCAGGAACGTTCAACAGGTGGGTCGGGTCGTTGGTGCCATACGCTGCGCCAGTGCCGGGACGACCGGACGCGTCGATCAGCGTGATCTGCGCTGCGGGTTTGCTCCGGCGGAGATGTACCGCGGCGAGCACGCCCGCAGCTCCACCACCCACGATCGCGACGCGCATGCGACGGAATGTTATATCTCGCGGGTGGACAGGGCGCGACATTCGGAAACCGGCTCTTCGGCCTGCCGCCCCCGGGTGTGCCGACTGCCTAGTCGTAGACCGGCCGCCACATGGTGTCGAGGACGGCCTGCCGCACGTCGTCATGGGTCGTGGTGGCCAACCCGTCTTCGACGGCGGCGTGATAGACGGCCTCGGCGACCGCGGCCGAGATGGCCTGCAGGTTTTGCACGTCCGGCAACAGGGAATCCCCAGTGTTCTTCGGGCTTGCTTCCAGCACAAGGGCTCTGGCGGCCGCTTGCAGCATCGCCCTGGTGACGAGCCGGGCTCCGGCCACGATGATGCCCAGTCCTATTCCCGGGAACACCAGCACGTTGTTGGCCTGGCCGATGGTGTAGGTGGTGCCGCCGTAGTCGACGGGCGCGACGGGACTGCCGGTGGAGAGCAGCGCCTTGCCCTGCGACCACTCCAGCACGTCTGCCGGCATGGCTTCCATGCGGGAGGTGGGGTTGGACAGCGGGAAGATCATCGGTCGCTCGCACGACGCCGTCATCGCCTCGACGACCTTCTGGGTGAACGCCCCGAACACCGCGGAGCAGCCGAGCAGGATGGTGGGGGAGGCCAGCTTGATGGTGTCGACCAGTCCGACCCGTGGCCCGGCGGCGACACCCAGTTTCTCGCGGTTCTTCGCGTAGGGCACCTGGAAATCGCGCAGGTCGTCCATGTCGTCGAACAACAGGCCCTGCTTGTCGATCGGCCAGATCCGCGCGGTGGCCTCCTCGACGGAGGCGCCGTCGGCGACCATCGCGTCGCGGATTTGATCGGCGACCCCGATCCCGGCGGTGCCGGCCCCGAAGACCACCGCCGTCTGGTCGCTCAGCGGGACGCCGGTGACGTGGCATCCGCCGTACATGGCGGCCACGACGACCGCGCCGGTGCCCTGGACGTCGTCGTTGAACACGCAGTAGTGGTCGCCGTAGGTCTGCAGGATCTTCCGTGCGTTCACGGGCCCGAAGTCCTCGAAATGCAGGATGGCGCGCGGGAAGAGCCGGTGAGCGGTCTCGATGTAGCGATTGATGAACTCGTCGTACTCGGTGCCGCGCCGCCGGGCGTGGCGATTGCCCAGGTAAAACGGATCCTGCAGCAGCTGCTCGTTATCGGTGCCGACGTCGAGTGACACCGCGATGCACCTGCGGGGATCGATGCCGCCGCCGGCGGTGTAGAGCGCCAATTTGCCCACGGCGATCTGGATTCCGCCCACGCCCCAGTCGCCGATGCCCAGGATCGCCTCGGCGTCGGTGCACACGATCAGGTCGACGTCGTCAGACTCCAGCCCGAAGGTCGCAAACGCCTCTTCGATTTCGTCGGGCTCGTCGATGCTCAGGAAAAGCCCCCGTTGCCCACGGTATTCGTCGGAGAAGCGTTGAATGGCCTCCCCGACGGTAGGTGTGTACACCACCGGCATCAGCTCGGGCAGATGGTCTTCGAGCACCTTGAAGTACAGCAGTTCGTGACGGTAGTGCAGCTGCTCGAGAAGCAGGTTGCGGCCCAGATCCGTTGCCAGGCTTTGCAATTGGTGCCAGACGCGGTCGGCTTGCTCGTCGAGGGTGAGCACCGCCGACGGGAGCCGGCCGGTCAGCCCCAGCCGCCGCCGCTGCTCGTGCGTGAAGCCGACCCCACGGTTCAGGCTCGGGGTCGCCAACGCGGCGGGGATCCTCGGCGCGTGGGGATCGCTCATCGCAAGTTCCGTCCGCTGACTCGGCCCATCACGCCACCGTAGCGCCGATCGCCGTGAACACATCTTGAACAGCAGTTGACGGCCACCAGGGGAGGAGCCCAGCGCCGCCGCTCCCTATCCGCCGATCGCCGCGTCCGTCGGACTTCGCTGCCACGCGTGACAGGCCCAGGTGCTCGCGCAGCGTTTGGCCGCGATACTCGGTGCGGAAGGTGCCGCGCTCCTGCAGCAGTCGGCACCACCTTGTCGACGAACTCGTCGAGGCCGTGCGGCGTCAGGTGCGGCACCAGGATGAATCCGTCACAGGCATCCGACTGCACGTAGCGATCGATCTCGTTGGCGACCTGTGCGGGCGTTCCGATGAACTGCTGACGGCTCGTCACCTCGATGATCAGTTCGCGGATCGACAGGTTGTCGGCTCGCGCGCGCGCCCGCCAGCTTTCGGCGACGGCCTTCGGGTCGCCGTGGCGCACACGTCCCCGGGTGATCTGAGGATTGTCGACGGGTCGATCTCGGGTAGCGGGCCATCGGGATCGTAGGCCGACAGGTCGATGCCCCACACCTGCTCGAGGAAAGCGATCGCGGTCGGGCCGCTGACCTGCTGCTCCGGATGTGGCGGGCGTTGTCCGCGCCTCCTCGGGCAGTGCACCCAGCGCGAAGGTCGCGCCGGGTAGCACCTTCAGTTGGTCGGGGTCGCGCCCGTAGGCGGCGGCACGGGTCTTCACATCGGTGTAGTAGCGCTGACCCGCCTCGAGCGATCCGTGCAGGGTGAACAGGGCGTCGGCGTGCTTGGCGCCGAAGTCGCGGCCGTCTTCCGAGTCGCCGGCCTGCAGCAGTACTGGATGGCCTTGCGGCCCCGCGGGCAGCGAGGCGACGCCGCGGACGTCGAACTGCGGACCGTGATGCTCGACGGTGTGGATTCGGGCCGGATCGGCGTAGATCCCGGCGGCGACGTCGGCACACGGCGTCGGGTGCTCAGCTGTCCCAGAACCGCCGTGCAACGGTGATGAACTCCTCGGCCCTTTTGTATCGATCGGCGTGGTCGAGGAAGCCGCCGCGGCGGAAGTTCTCCCCGGTGAACGCGTCGGAGGAGGTGACCATATTCCAGGCCGCTCGCCCGTCGGATAAGTGATCCAGCGTCGCGAATTGCCTTGCCACTCGTAGGGTTCGTTGAAGGTGGTGTTGATGGTGCCGGCCAGGCCGAGCTGCTCGGTGACTGCGGCGAGCGCGGCCAGCACCGTGAACGTGTCGGGCCTGCCGACAACGTCGAGGTCGTGGATCTTGCGCGGTGCTCGCGCAATCGCAGGCCCTCGGCCAGGAAGAAGAAGTCGAACAGTCCCCGCTCGGCGGTCCGTGCCAGGTGCACGAACGATTCGAAATCGATCTGACTGCCGGCGCTCGGATCGGACCACACCGTGGTGTTGTTCACCCCGGGAAAGTGGGCGGCCAGATGTATCTGCTTGCGGCGGTTTGCTTCTCGAATGCTCATCCGGTCAGTCCCCATCGCTTGGCGATCAGTTCATGAGCGCAACCGATCGTCGTGCCGATGCGTTACCGAAGTGATCACAGCTCGTCGGCAGCGGTGACCGGCGCAGCAGCTCGAGCCGGTCGGCGACCTCGTCGGGATCGCCGACGAATTGCGTTGCGGTGCGGTCCGCTACCAGCGCCAGTTGGTCCTCGGTCAAGGGCTCGCAGACGTCGGGATCCGGGTAGGGGATAGCGCCCTGTCCGCTGCGGATGGAATATACCCAGCTGCCATAGCCGGATGCGAGGTGGCGAGCGGTGGCGCTGTCGTCGGCGACCACGACGTCGGCCGAAACCACCACATAGGGTTTTGTCAGCCGGGCCGACGGCCGGAACGCTTCGCGGTAGGCCGCGATCGCGTCGAGTGCGGTGCCGGGGGTGATGTGGTAGCTCGCGACGAACGGAAGCCCGCGGGCGCCGGCCACCTGCGCGCTCTGTCCCTTGGTGCTGCCGAAGATCCATGGCGTCAGCCGGGCATGCTCACCTGGAACGGCATGCAGCTCATGGCCGTTGACGGTGTACGTGCCGTCGAGCATCGCTTCGATGTCGGCGACCTGTTCGGCGAAGTCGGCGGGCACCGCGCCGGTCTGGGCAAGGGCGGACGCCTGTGCCCGTAACCGCTCGCTTTTCATCAGCATCGTCGGGTCGAAAGGCGGGGGTATGACGAGACCGTCCACGTTACGCCACGGCGCGGGCGCGCGTTGGGGCTGCGGCGCCGATGACGTGGCGGCTTCGTTGCGCCGCTGTCCGGAACGGCCCAGCCCCATGTCGATGCGACCGGGATAGAGCGCGTCGAGGATGCCGAAGCTCTCCACCACCGCGATCGCCGTCGTGTGGCCGATCTGCACCGCGGCCGACCCGACGCGGATATGTCCGGTGGCCGCGGCGATCTGCCCGATCACCATCGCCGGTGCCGACTGGCCACCCCGACAAAGTGGTGCTCGGCGAGCCAGTAGCGCTTGTAGCCCCACTGCTCGGCATACTGGGCGAGGTCGATGGTGTTGCGCAGTGCGGTCGCGGCGTCGCTGCCCGCGCTGATGGGAGCGAGGTCGAGGATCGACAGCGGAGTGAACGTCATGGTGATACCGCCGCATAGCGATTGGGTGCGGAAGCCAGCCCCAGCCGCTCGCGCAGCGTCTCGCCGTCGCGGTAGCCGGTGCGAAACTTGCCGGCGCGCTGCAGCCGCGGCACCAGGTCATCGACGATCGCGGGCAGGTCGATCGCGTTGACCGCGGGCGCAGCCGCACCCGTCGATCCCCGTGTCGCGCCAGGCAAGCAGAAGTTCTGCCAAATCGCTTGTGCCACCGACGAAGACGTGAGCATCAGAGGAGATTTCGTCCGCCGGCGTCAAGGATCTTCGACCAGCGAAACGACCAGGTCGGCGTACACCTTCAGCGCACGACCCGCGGCGCGCTCTGCTTCGGCAACGTCGGCCAGAATCTCACGCAGCGACTCCTCGTCATGCGGGGTGACGAAGACGACGTCGGCACTGCCGGCGGCGAACTCGCAGATGCTCGGGGTGTGCGCCAGCGCTGCCACCACCGGCTGGCCCTGCGGTGGGCGCGGGGTGATCGACGGGCCCTTGACCGAAAAGTACTTGCCGGTGAAGTCGATGTAGTGCAGCTTGTCGCGGTCGATGTAGCGGCCGCTGGCCACATCTCGGATGACCGCGTCGTCCTCCCAGCTGTCCCAGAGCCTGCGGACCACCTCTACAGCGTCGGCGGCCTCGTCGAACAACTCGTCAGGTTCTAGCCCGGGCTTGCGTCCGAACAGCGCCGCCTCGTGGGCGGTGCCGCTCACCCGCACCTGCCAACCTGCCCGGCATCTGAGATATAGTCAAGCGTTGCAAGCGCTTTCGCGATATGGAACGGCTCGGTGTGGGTAACCGTGGCTACCGGCACAAGGCCGATGTGTGCGGTGACCGGCGCGATGCGCGCGGCCACCAGCACCGCGTCGGCGCGGCCCGCCAGGCGCCGCGGGGAGATCTCGGGCCGCCGGCCCGGCTGAACGTCCAGGGTGTCGTCGATCGTCAGGAAATCGAGGAAGCCGCGCTCGGCGATGCCCGCCAGCGCCGCCCAGTATCGACCGCTGAGCTGTCCACCGCCGGTCGCGTGTGCGCGAAAGCGGATCGCCACGCGTGCGGGTGCCAACCGTAGCCGTCCAGCGCCACCGCCAGATGCAGTTCGGTCATGAGGGGCCTCCGACGAGCAATGTGTCGCCGGCGGGCGCGGCGGGGAAGTCGTCGAGCGACGCCGCGATCGCCGCTGGTGCAGACCAGTCGCGGGCATCGTGCTCACCTTCTGGTTGAGTTGCATACCCACTGTGCAACGCTCAGCGACACAACGCATTCCGTTGACGGGTTATGCTCAGCGTGAGCATTACTTCGCCGAGGTCACAGGTAAATCGGCAAAAGGATTTGGGCAGCGCTGCGATGCGACGGTGAGCGCGACACGCGTCGATCTGGCGTTGACCTTGGTCGGGTTCGCCAGCCGACCCATCGGCCGGACGCCGGGCTGCACCGCGATGCATCAGCTCGGCGGCCAGCCGGCCGTCTCGCCCGCAGGCGGACTCGGAGTGCTCGGCGAGAGAGCCGAATGCTGCACGGCCACTGCGCCGTAGAACCGGCTCATTTGCCCATGCCGAGTGTTCCAGCTTGTGACACCGCGCGCCTCGGCATCCGTTAGGGGTCCAGAGGTGATTCAGGCCCCACTCCCGCTCAGCCGCGAGCTGAGCGGGATTAACCCCAGCCTCTTTATGAACGCCTCCACTGGCCAACGTGACCAGCCCGAAGCCATGGCGAAGACCCGACGCCATGCCGCTCGCTGGCACTGATCAGCTCTGGAAGGCGGCATCAACGGTGCATCGGCGCCATCCGACAAGTATTCCTACGCGGTGTCGAGCACCGCCTGGTTTCCCGGTGGTTAGGGCTGACGGGGGGTCGACTTGTAAGACCTTCAATCATTCGCCATCGACCTCCTGGTCCGATTCGTCTGTGGGTTTACCGACGCCGGCACGGACGTGCCGCACCGGAAAGAACGTCGAGGACAGATCGTTCATGGTCGACCGTGGCCCGCGACGACCAAGTCGCTACATGTCAGGTTGCCGGCGCGGCCTTCGGCGTTCCAGGTGATGTCGAAATCGACGGCCACCTCTGTCGGCACGGCCAGAGCTATGGGTGTGAGACGCCGTGGCGACCCCTCTATCGCCACTCCGGTCAGCACTCGCCCGGTGAGGGCGTGTGGGGTTGTTGCAGTCAGTGTTGTCGCCGATGTGCCCGGTGCCGGAAATAGGAAGAAGTCGATACCGGTAGGACCGTGTTGTCAATTGCGCAGCCGTTGGTGTCGACCAGCGCGTGACCATCGGTGACGTTCAGCGTCAAAGGGATTCACTTGAAAGGGACCTATGCAATCGGATTCGGCCGCGGCATAGGTATCTATCAGTGGGGTTCGTCGCCTGCACGGAAGGCTGTGGCCGCCCCCGACAGAAGGTAGTCGTAGAGGTGGACGACGCGGTCGGCGTTGCGGTAGTGCCGAGAACCGGCCAGCCAGAAGCGGACATGGTCGATGATGGGGGTGACGCCATCTGCGCTGGCCATCAGCCGGTAGTAACGGTAGCCGCGATCGACGCGGCCGTGGCTGCTGGTCTGCAGCGCTGCCGACGCCCAAAACGCGTTGATGACGGCTTGGCCCGGTTGTGCCGTCAGTTGCGAGCCGGAAACGTCTTGCCAGGCATCACCATCGACTGACTTTTGCAGTACCACGTCAACCGCGACGTCAGACGCCGTCCACAACGAGTAGCCGCCGAGTTGGGGCTCGCCGTCGAATTCGAAGGTAAGGATGGGCCCGGGTGCTCTGTGCAGCGCAACCGGAACGTTCCGCGGCCGGATGTCCAAGTCCAGGCCGTTGGTCAGATTCCAGATCGCGGCCTGCGTTCCGGCGATCGCTTCATGTTCGCTGATGTTGGCCGCTCCCAACGGGTAGCCGGCCTGGCGCATCCGGCGGCTCAATTCGGTGGTGGTCCGCATCGGGAAGGAGTGGCGCAAGATCCAGTCCACCTCAGCCTCGCAGGCGCGGGCGCGCAGATGCGAGAGCGCAGACCACGTCCCCAGGCGGTACCGCGACGGCAAGTTTGGAGCGAAACCGGTGAAATCCAGCGAAAGCGTGCAGGTGGGTTGGCTGATCATGGTTGGTACGGGCTCAGCGGCTGGGCCAACAGGAACCAACGACCGCGACCACTAGTCACCGCCTAGTGGCGGGGCGTACGTACACGCCGACGGGTCGCACCGCACCAGCGCCCATCGGGTATGGACAAGACGCTCATGAATGGTTGATCTTCCTGTGAGATTGGATGCACGCACTGCCGTCCGGCGAATTGAGTAGCACTTAGACGCGAAAAACCGATCTGGTTACCAGAGCATCGGAAATCGTCAGGAAATCAACAACAGTCCGCGAAGAGGCGACGCGGAAGCACGAGTACGGCGGCGCGGCCTGTTGCATGGATCGATTGTACGACATGGGCATCGGCCACCGGTGAATTCAGTATGTTTGGCTCACAAGCGATTTAAATCTTTGCGCCAAGACGACCGTTGCGTATTTTATCGGGCCAACTTAAGCCAGGCGCCCGGCAATTGCGTCTCGGATGCTGGCCGTGCCCTATCGGAGTGACGGCGATCGTCACCGCGAGCAGTAAGGAAATTCGTTTGCTGCTTGGCGATTCGATTCCTAGGCCGCGGACGCCCGGCGAAGTCTGGCGCGAAGGGGTAGAGCTGGCAGCCCAGGCAGATGCCGAATGCGGCGTTGAGGAAGGAGGCGAACAGCGCGAACGCGGTCGCGATCACGCCGAGCAGCGGGACTTCTGCGGCGAAGCCGATGACCCCGATCACCGCGAAAAAAAGCCCGACTACTTGGGCGAATTTCAGCGCGGTACCAGCTCCCGCTCCCTCACGGGCCCAGCGCGATGCGACCAGTTTGGCGAACAGTGCCCATAGGGGCTGTTACGCGGGCCGCGTAGTGCGCTGGTCGCGAAGATGATGGCCTGGGTGCAGGATCACGCGGCGGCGCGTTACTGAACGCGGACGTAATCAACGTGGCCACAAGAACTGTGGTGGTGATAAAAGAGGAGAAAAGAGGAAAAGCAAGTAGAGGGGGGAAAAGGGGCTCACGCCAAGCGATTGCAAAACCTCCCGCAGGTCAGCCGCCTTCGGCACCCCGGCGCTCCGGTAACGCTGCCTGCCCTCGGCGTCAAAAATAAAGGTGGTTGGCAAGGACAACACCGACAGCTGTTTCGCGGCCGCAGGGTTGGCGTCAATATCGATCTCCACGTGTGACACATCCTCGAGGTCGGCGCACACCTGGTCGACCACACGACGCACCGAACCGCACGGCCCACACCACACAGCGCTGAAGTGCACCACCGTCGGCCCCGCCTGGGACAGGCCGAGGTCCGATGTGGCGGCATGGGGCTCGGGGCTGGTTTCCCGCAGGACGCCCGACCGTCGATTGACCGCCGCGCCGACCGCGGTGGCGGCCGCAAGCGCCGCGATGATCGCCGTCGTGGCGATCGCAAGCGTGCTCATTTGTGCACCACAACCTCTGCTGCTCCGGCGGATGGAGCTACGACCTCATCGTCGCGGACGGGTTCGTGACTGGGAACGATCCGGATGAGTCTGCTCAAATGGAGAAGTCTTCGCCGTGCCACACCCCGGCTTCGGGCGGCCGGATAACGAACTCGGTCTGCGGCTGGCCATCGTTGGCGGCCTCCAGCTTGGACACCCTGGTGAGCAGGGACTGCAGGCTGACACCCACGAGGTCGGGCATCATCGAGTCGTCGGTGCTACTCGGCCGCTGGCGACTGATGACTTGCCCGGGAACCCCGACGACCACGGCGCTGGACGGAACCTCTTTGACCAACACCGCGTTGGCACCGATCCGGCTGTCGTCGCCGACCTTGATCGCTCCGAGAACCTTTGCGCCGGCGCCAATGATGACGCGGTCGCCGATTGTCGGATGGCGCTTGCCGGTATCCGCGCCGCTGCCGCCGAGGGTCACGCCATGGTAGATCGTCACATCCTCGCCCACCTCGGCCGTTTCTCCGATCACCACGCCGGTCGCGTGGTCGATGAAGAGGCCAGGGCCAAGGACGGCGCCCGGGTGGATCTCAACGCCGGTCAGGATGCGGGTGAATTCCGCGAGCGTCCGCGCGACCAATCTGGCGCCACGGTTCCACAGCCAATGGCTGATCCGGTGCCCCCAGATAGCGTGCACGCCCGGGTAGGCGAAGATCACCTCCAGCGTGGTGGGCCTGGCCGGATCCCGCTCCGTGGCCGCCCGGATGTCGCGCCGTATTTCCGCGAGCATGGCTAGTCCGCCAGGTCGGCGAAGAGTGGAGTGCTCAGATACCGCTCACCGAAGCTGGGGAGCACGACGACGACGAGCTTGCCGGCGTTCTCCGGGCGGCGGGCCACCTCGAGGGCGGCCACGACGGCCGCGCCCGAGGAGATGCCGACAAGCAGACCTTCCTCCCGGGCCAACCGCCGGGCCATGTTGAACGAGTCGTCGTTGCCGACGGCGATGACCTCGTCGACCAGCTCCGTGTCGAGCACCGGCGGGACGAATCCGGCGCCGATGCCCTGGATGGGGTGGGGTCCCTTCTGGCCCCCGGACAGGACGGGTGAGGCGGCGGGCTCCACGGCCACGAACTGCACCGACGGCTTGCGTTCCTTGATGACCTGGGCGACCCCGGTGATGGTGCCACCGGTGCCCACCCCGGCCACGAAGAAGTCGATCTTCCCGTCGGTGTCCCGCCACACTTCCTCCGCAGTGGTTTTTCGGTGGATTGCCGGGTTGGCCGGGTTCTCGAACTGCTGAGGGACGAAATAGCGTTGGTCGTTCTTAGCCAGTTCTTCTGCCTTGGCGATCGCACCCGCCATACCCTCCGAACCCGGGGTCAAGACGAGCTCAGCACCGAACGCGCGCAACAACATTCGGCGCTCGGTGCTCATCGTGTCCGGCATGGTCAGCGCGCACCGATAGCCGCGGGCGGCACACACCATCGCCAGCGCAATGCCGGTGTTCCCGCTGGTCGGCTCGAGGATGATCGTGTCGGGTTTGATCAATCCCGCCTCCTCGGCCGCATCGATCATGGCCACCCCGATGCGGTCCTTCACGCTGTTGGCCGGGTTGAAGAACTCCAGCTTGGCGACGACGTCGGCGACCGCGCCTTCGGTGACCCGGTTCAGCCGGACGAGCGGCGTGTTCCCGACCAGCTGGGTGACGTTGTCTGCGATGCTCATGAAACTTCCTCGTCGATGTGGGTACGGCACTCTTCGGCCTGCCAGACGATGTCGAATTCGATCGCCACGTCCGTGGGCACGACCAGAGCAATGGGCGTCAATCGATGTTGGGCCGCCTCCACCGCGACTCCGGTGAGCACCCGCCCGGTCAGGTCGTGCGGTGTTTTTGCCGTCATTGTCGTCGCCGAAGTGCCGGGTGCCGGACGGAGGTAAAAATCCGTACCCGGGTGAACCACGCCGTCGATTCTGGAGCCGTCGGCGCCGACGAGTGTGTGTCCGTCAGTGACGCTGAGCGTCAATGGGATTGGCACTTGAAATGGTCCTATGAGCTCGGATTCTGCGGTTGCTTGAGTATCGACCAGGTGGAGTTCGTCGGTGTCACTTAAGGCTTTGCGTGCCCCGCTCAGTAAATAATTGTAGAGGTGCACGACTCGGTCGGCATTGCGATAGTGGCGGGCATCGGTTAACCAGAAACGGACGTCGTCGATTGTCGGGACGGCGGCGCCCTCTGGGAGCCGAGCCGCCACCAACCGGTAGTAACGGTAGCCGCGGCCGCCGCCGCCGTGACGACTGGCCGAAAGCGTGCTGCCCACGCCAAGTGTGCGTCGATGGTGCCCCACGCCGGCTTCCGCAGTGAATTGTGAGGTCGAAACATCTTGCCAAACAATGCCGTTCGCTGACTTTTGCAACTTCAAGCTAACGGCCTCGTCGGACGCTACCCACACCGAGTAGCCGCCCAATTGCGGCTCGCCGTCGAATTCGAAGGTGATCACCGGCTCCGGCGCCCGCCGCACCGAAACCGGAACGTTCAGCGGCCGATTGTCTAGCTTCAAACTGTTGGTGAAATGCCAGATCGCGGCCTGAGTTGCCGCGATCGCTTCATGTTCGCTGATGTTGGCCGGCCCCAGTGGGTAGCCGGCACGGCGCAGTTGGTGGCTCAGTTCGGTGATGGTCCGCATCGGGAAGGAGTGGCGGAGGATCCAATCCACCTCGGTTTCGTAGCCCCGGGTGTGCAGGTGGGGGAGTGTCGACCAAGTTCCCAGACTGTAGCGGGACGGATGGTGCGGTGCGATGCCGGCGAAGTCCAGCGAGTAGGCATGCAAGTTCGGGTTCAGCCGGATCAGATCGGTGCGCGCGCTGCTGCCGTCTGTGAACACGATCCTGTCGACGGTGTGGGAGTAGGTGCCGCCTCGGTAGCGCGTCATGTGGGTGAGTCGGGTGGCCGGCCGGACCAGTACGCGCCGACGTGTGGCCACCTGCGCGATCGCGCGGTTGGGTATCGACAACACTGTCATTGGTGGTTGATCTTCCTGAGTGGATGTGACTAACGCGCATTCCATGCGGCCCGGGCGAACGAGCTTTACTGCCCGCCTGCGGGCAAAGCGCGAGGATTTCTACAGCGGCAGGGGCGTCAGGAAATCAACAACAACAGCGACAACAGCCCATGGCGAGGCAGCGCGAAGGAGCGAATCGCAGCTGAACGGCCTGTTGCATAGGCCCCACTATAGGGCCCCGGCACATGACTGTCAGATTGCGGGCGCTTTACGGGTGTTTAACTCACCGGCGGTGTTAATACTTTGCCTCGGTCTTACACTTGCCTAGGCTCGGCGCGCGGACGCGATAACGGCGGGGTGATCGAGGACCTGCCGAACTCTGCTTCAGTTTCCGATCAAGCATGGAAGGACCACGATGACGTCGGCTCAAAATGAGTCTCAGGCACTCGGCGATCTTGCTGCCCGGCAGCTCGCCAACGCGACGAAGACTGTCCCGCAGCTTTCGACCATTACGCCGCGCTGGTTGCTGCATCTGCTCAGTTGGGTGCCGGTGGAAGCGGGTCTTTACCGGGTGAACCGAGTGGTCAACCCGGAACAGGTCGCCATCAAGGCCGAAGCGGGCGCCGGCACCGAAGAACCGCTGCCGGAGACCTATGTCGACTACGAGACCAGTCCGCGCGAATACACGCTGCGGAGCATTTCCACCCTCGTCGACATCCATACGCGGGTTTCGGACCTGTATTCCAGCCCGCACGACCAGATAGCCCAGCAGTTGCGGCTGACCATTGAGACGATCAAAGAACGCCAGGAATTCGAATTGGTCAACAGCCCCGAGTACGGGCTGCTCGCGCAAGCGACTCCCGAGCAGACGATTCAGACGCTGGCCGGCGCACCCACGCCCGACGACCTGGACGCGCTGATCACCAAGGTGTGGAAGACGCCCAGCTTCTTCCTCACCCACCCGCTTGGTATCGCCGCTTTCGGCCGCGAGGCCACCTACCGCGGGGTGCCGCCGGTGGTCGTGAGCCTGTTCGGCGCGCAGTTCATCACCTGGCGGGGCATCCCCCTGATCCCGTCGGACAAGGTGCCGGTGGAGGACGGCAAGACCAAATTCATCCTGGTGCGCACCGGGGAGGAACGGCAGGGCGTAGTGGGCCTGTTCCAGCCGGGCCTGGTCGGCGAGCAGGCGCCCGGGCTGTCGGTGCGATTCACCGGTATCAACCAGTCGGCGATCGCGACCTACCTGGTCACCCTGTATACGTCCCTGGCTGTCCTGACGGACGACGCGCTCGGCGTGCTGGACAACGTCGCCGTGGACCAGTTCCATGAGTACAAGTGAGTACCGAGCGGTAGACGCCGAAAGCGACCTGCCCATCAGCGCCGCCGAACTCGCAGCGCTGGCCAGCCAGCTGTATGCGACCAGCATCCGCCCGGGTCCCGACAGTCCGCCGCAGTCGGCGCCGGTCGCTCCGCGGGGCAGCGTGCCGGACACGACCGCGGCTACGTCGGCGGGGCAGACTGCTGCAGGAACCGCCGACCTGTACCCGGCGCCGGTCCCGCTGCTCGGTGTCACCGATATCTATGTTCCGGCTCCGAGGTCCCCGGAACCCGAAGCCCCGCCGCAGACGGTGCCCGTTGCCCCGCGGGGCAGCGTGCCTGACGTCACGACGGCGACTTCTGCCGGACAGGCGGCCGCCGGCACGGCCGACGTCTACCCGGCCCAGGTGCCGTTAGTCGGTGTCAGGGACATCTACGTCCCCGCGCCGACCTCTCCCGAGCCCGAAGCTCCGCCGCAGACGGTTCCGGTCGCGCCACGCGGAAGCTTGCCCGTTACGACGGCAGCGCCATCGGCCGCCGGTGCGACGGGGGCAGTTACTGACCCCTACCGGTCGCCCGGGGGCGCCGACCTGACCGCTTTCGCGGTGCCCAGCGGCATCGTGCCCACTGTGCCCGGTGTGCTGGCCGGGACCGCACCGACCGTTCCGGCGGCCCCGCGCGGTTCGACGCCGTCGTGGCTGCCTGAGGCACCCCCGATCGTCGACCTCGGCTGGTCTGACGCGCCGCTCACCGCGCCGGCCGGCGACGAGCAGGACTACTACTTCCTGACCGCCGCCAATCCGGTGCCCCGGCTGCGCGACGACCACGAGGTTTTCGACGTCAACGCGGTGCGGGCGGACTTCCCGATCCTGAGGGAAACCGTCAACGGGAAGCCGCTCATCTGGTTCGACAATGCCGCGACCACCCAGAAGCCGCAGGTGGTGATCGACCGGCTGTCGTACTTCTACGCCCACGAGAACTCCAACATCCACCGCGCGGCGCATGAGTTGGCGGCCCGGGCGACCGACGCCTATGAAGAGGCCCGCGACACGGTCCGGCGGTTTATCGGCGCGGCCAAGAGCGAAGAGATCGTCTTTGTGCGCGGCACCACGGAAGCCATCAATTTGGTGGCCTACGCCTGGGGCGGCAAGCACCTGTTGCCGGGCGACGAGATCGTCATCACTCATCTGGAACATCACGCGAATATTGTTCCTTGGCAGCTTATTTCGCAGCAGACCGGTGCAATACTAAAGGTCGCGCCGGTCGACGACGCGGGCAACCTGCTGCTGCCACAGTTCGAGGACCTGCTGGGGCCGAAAACCAAGCTGGTTTCGGTGACCCAGGTGTCCAACGCGCTGGGCACGGTCGTCCCGGTCGAGCAGATCGTCGAGTTGGGCCACCGGTACGGCGCGCGAGTGCTGATCGATGGTGCCCAGTCCATTCAGCACATGCCCGTCGACGTCTCCGAGCTCGGCGTCGATTTCTTCGTGTTCTCCGGTCATAAGATTTACGGCCCCACCGGGATCGGTGTGCTCTACGGAACCGAGGAGGCGCTCACGGAGACGCCGCCGTGGCAGGGTGGCGGGAACATGATCGCCGACGTCACGCTGGAGCGGTCGCTGTATCAGGGGCCGCCGAGCAAGTTCGAGGCCGGTACCGGCAACATCGCCGACGCCGTCGGGCTCGGGGAAGCGCTGCGTTACGTCGAACGGTTGGGAGTCGACCGCATCGCGGCCTACGAGCACGCCCTATTGGAATACGCGACACCCCGCCTGGCCGCCATCCCGGGAGTCCGCCTGGTCGGGACTGCAACCGAGAAGGCCAGCGTGCTGTCGTTCGTGCTGGCCGGACACGATCCGCTCGAGGTGGGCAAGGCGCTCAACGCCGAAGGCATTGCGGTGCGCGCCGGCCATCACTGCGCGCAGCCCATCCTGCGTCGCCTCGGCCTGGAGGCGACGGTTCGCCCGTCGTTCGCGTTCTACAACACGTTCGAGGAGATCGACGTCTTCCTCAATGCGGTACGCCGGATCGCCGAAGGCGGCACCAACGTCGGCTGAAGGGCCCGGCCCAAAGTCCTCGTAGGTGTCTGCGCCCCAACTGAACTACGCGGTGGGTGAGCAGCGCGGTGCTGAGGGATGCGCGGGCTGATCGGTCTGGCCGAATGGATCGATCATTCGGACCCATCGGTTGTCGCTTCGGTGTTATGCCGAGTTCGGCGCTTTCGGAAAGCGGGTCCATTAGGAAACACTCGTTTCTCTAAAACCCTGACTATTTGAATCATCTTGAATTTATTGAGCAGAGCCACCGAGAGAATGGTCAGGCGCTCACGGCCATGGCCGGAGCCGAGCCCGCCGCCTTGTGGCGGCTCCTGAAGATCGAGCTGTATTTCTTTGTCAATCGGCCGTGGCGAGTCCCCGATATTGAGTCCACCCGGTTTTGGAGTCGTTGTCTTCGTTCCGGATTCAGTTGATCTCGCAGGCCACCGGGTGGGTGTGACTGCACGTCATCATCGTCCAGCAGGAGCCCAGGGGGTTCCGCTCGCTCAACAGACTGCCCCCGGATCTGGCGCGACGGCCGGGTCGAGCAGCTGGGCTGGCCGCGGGTGCCATCGGCGCGCACAGCCACCACATGCCCTCGAACGGCGGGTCGGCGGGACGGCCGGCCGGTTCGGGTTCATCGATCGGGCGGATACCCCACGACCGGTCCGGGGTACCGATCCGCGTTGCGGTGTCGACTGCGATCTCCTCGCCGTCGATCACGATCTGCCCTTTCCAGGAAGCCAATTGGGCGAACCGCTGGGCATCCAGGGTCACCCGGTTGCGTGAGCGCAGCACATGCCGCTGCTCCTGCACCACCGGGAACAGCCCCTCCCAGGTGGGGTCGACCGCCACCCCTTTGCTCTCCTCCATGATCGGAATCCGCTACGAGCGGCGGGATGGCGAACCACTGCTCACTGGTCCACTCCCTTTTTCTGTGCGCCTCTTTGCACCAGGAACACGACGAACGTCACCACGCAAATGGCAAAGTAAGCCATCATAAAATACTTACCCTCGAATGCCGCCTGCATGTGCACGCGCGAGACGCTAATGCCAATCATGCCGAGCAGGTAGGTCACTGGGATGATGATCAGCACATGCGGAGAGAGTTCCCTTACCCGCCGGCTGATCAGAAAGTACAGGAAGCCGGTCAGGAAGTTAGAGATGCCGAATGCGCCCAGCAGGAAGAACTGGTCAGGGGGCGTGGTGATCGGGTCGAAGCCGGCAATGTGTACCGCCGACCAGCGCAGCAAGAAGGTGTGCATAAATCCGCGGACCAAATCCAGGATGCCGAGAATGAAAAGCACCGTGGCCGGAAGCCGGAATATATCCTTCGTCTTTTCTTTCATGAGTTTCCTGGCGAGTCCCCGATACTATGTCCGCCGGTCTTGGAGTCAGTGTTTTCGTTCCGGATTCAGTTGATTTCGCAGGTCACGGGGTGTGGGTGTGTCTGCATGCCGCAGCGTACTCGGCCGGTGTGCGATAACCTACTGCTGAATGCCGGTGTCGGTGGTTGTGCTCGTGTTTGAAGTCGCCGATGACCACCCGGGCCTCGAACAGAGTGTTCCAGTGGTTGCGGTTGAGGCACTCCTTGCGTAGCCGGTTGTTGAACGATTCGATGTAGCGACGTCTTCGTCGACGTGGCCAGCCGGATATTTGCGCACACCGGGACCGGCGGCACCGACCAACGCTTCGACCGCGTCCCCGGCAGCAGTGGGCCTGCGGGCGCTACCTTCCTATGTGCCTGCGCCCCAGCCGAACACGCGTGAAGTGAGTAGCACGATTCCTAAGGAGACGGATGCGACCACGGTGAGCCCGATGACCGCGACGACGAGCGGGCGCCATCCGGTGCGCGCGATCTGGCGGATGTCGGTATTGAGCCCCACACCCGCAAAGGTCAGCAAGAACGCCCATTTCGACACGTTGGCGAGGTTGGCGGACTGGCCCTTGGTCAACCAGCCCGCGGTGGCGATCGCCGAGACCACTAGGAAGCCGAGCACGAATTTCGGGAACTTGTTCCAGACGAATGCGGCCTTGGCTTTGGCGCCCGCCGCAATCTCGTCGGCTTGGCCGCGCGCGGCCCAAAACAGCGCGAAGCCCAGGACGACGAACCCGATCAGCGCGTTACGGGTTGACTTGACCAGCACCGCGATCTTGCCGGCATGGTCGGAGTACAGGTATCCGGTGGCGGTGGTTTCGGCGGTGTTGTCCACCGAAAGTCCCGCCCACAGACCGAATTCGCGGTCGGTGAGCCCGATCGCATGCCCCAGCGGCGGCAACACGAACAGTGACACCGCGCCCAACGCCAGGATCGCCGCGATCGCATAGCTCACGTCGGAGTTGCGGGCCCGGATCGCGCCCTTGGCCGCCACAATGGCCGACACACCGCAGATTGACGTGCCTATCGCCAGCAACGAGGCGAGCTTGCCCGACAATCCGAACGCGCGCGCCACGACGATGATGATCGTTCCCGCGATCGTCATGTCCACCAGAATCTGCACCAGGCTGATGCCCCCAAGTTTGGCGATGTCGCCCAGCACGAATCGCGAACCCAGCAACACGATCCCGACCTTGAGCCAGAATTCATAGGTCAGCACTCCGGGTCGGAATATCGGGTGCAGGCCGACGATGTTGGTGATAAGCAGCCCAATTACGATCGCCCACAACACATATTCGATGTCGGGCACGGTCCAGTGGTGGTGTTTGGCCAGTGCGTTCAGCCAGACCTGGGCGTACTTGCCCAGCACGCCGACGCCGACCAGGAGCAGAATGCCCGGCACGTAGTCGAGCGGACGGGTGCTGGTGAATGAGGCTTCAGCCGACGTTTCTTCGGGCTCGACGCGAACGGTGCTCATGTCGATCACCAAGGGATCTTCGGGAGCACGTCGGCCACCGCCAACGCGACGATCACACCCGCCACCGCGGTCGCCCACCAGTCCACCGACCCGACCCGACCCAACCAATCCGGCCTCAAATCTGGCACTAGCGGCGCGTCTTGCTCCCGTCCGCTATCCGGCACGCCTTCACCCACGATGACTCCTCAGACACGTGCAGCGGGATTTGCGGCCACACTCCGTTGACGGAATGGTGGCGTGTCGGGCGGCGGGAACCAAGTTATTCGATCGGGCTGAATTTAGGTCGGCCGGTGAACTTCCTTCGCCAGACACAATGGATCGATTGCGCGCTTCTCCGCCGGCACGGTTGCGATCAGGTAGGCAGGTCGTATTTCTTTGCATCGGCATGGTAGCGGCTCACCCATTCGTCGGAGCGCTGGTCGGCTTGGCGCTCGAGCACCGGCTCGGGCGCCAGTCGTGGGTCAAGCCCCAATGCCTCGAGGATGCTGGCGACCACCTGGGTCAGGTTGGGCCACAACACCGGATACGGAATCTCCATGTGTTTGACATCTTCTTCGGCGAACCAATTTCGCCAGCCCTCATGCTGTGCACGGAGCATGGTGACGACGTGAGCGATCGCTCCGGCGTGGTAAGTAGCGCGCGCATCGCGCACGGGATCGGGCCTGCCGCGCCACACCCGCGTCTGCACCGCCCGCCAGAACGAGACCGCCTGTGACACCACATCGGGCCGGTGGACATAGATTAGGAGCGGCTCCTCGCCCACCACGTCGCGGATCGCAGCCAGCAGGCCGTCACCGCTGCGATTCGGTAGATTTTTCGCACGGCTCAGCAGCAGCGGTGTCTGGTTCCACATCAGCTTGCCGCCCCACACCCCGTTCGGTGTTCTCCCGATCGTGCGGATGTAATCGCGCCACGTCTCGGCCGGCGCAAGGTCTGGCGTTCCGGGGTCGAGCGGATCGAGCAGGCGCAGGATGGACTCGTCCGCCACGTCGGCGAACCACTGCCGCGGCTGTGGCGACTGGCTGGTGCTCGGCAGGTATTGGAAGAACTCTCGGGCCTCGCCGGCCACGCCGGTCGCCCGCAGCGATTCGACCAGCAGCGTGCTGCCGCTGCGTTGCGAAGCCAGCACCAGATACGACGACGGGCTCTCTGCCACCCGGTGAGCGTATCCGGATCGGCACGCTTGCGCGGATAGTGCTTTTACGCTCACGCTGAGCCTAATCCTTGTTTGAAAGCCATTTCTACGTGGCGTGGCGTTCGTTCTCAAACACTTTCCCCGCAGATGGAAGTCGCAAAGCGAAGAATTCCTACTCGGGGTCACCGCGGCAAAGTGCTCAGGGCGTCTTGTTGTCCGCCGGCCGTGTCGTCTCCGCGCGCCGCCTTCGGCCCAACCCCCAGGGTTCGGAGTCCGGGCGCCACCCGGTCGTAGGGTCGGGTTCACATCCGGAAGTTGCAGTTCAAAGCGCGTCGGACCGCCGCAGCTGGCGCGAACGTCGGCTGAGCCTGAAAGGGCGCCGGTTAGATTTCTTCGTGCTGATTGCAATCCTGACGCGGCCATGGGTTTGCGCGTAGATTCTCCCTTGGTCTATGCGCGCAAACAGACATTGCCGTCGGCATGTAAAGAACCACGACGCTTTCGTGTCAGCTATTACGACCGGGTTAATTTAGTTACAAGAATGGGAATTTTGGATTGAGCCATATGGACGCCCGTTGGATTGAACGAGCCCTATGAACGGCACAGTCGTCGCAAAGCCCATGAACGCGCTGGGCCAGTTCTTCATCCTCAGCATCGAATCCCTGGTGGCCGTGGTGCGCGGGAAGTGGGCGTGGCGGGAGCTTCTCGAGCAGATCTGGTTTGTCGCCCGGGTGTCGATCTTCCCGACGATCATGCTGTCGATCCCGT
The DNA here is from genome assembly GCA_963785625.1 of uncultured Actinomycetota bacterium. Taxonomy (GTDB): domain Bacteria; phylum Actinomycetota; class Actinomycetes; order Mycobacteriales; family Mycobacteriaceae; genus Mycobacterium. Next base: position 203,741 of record CAWAWC010000012.1, read on the forward strand.
ACACGGTGCTCATCGTGTTCGTCCTCAACATTCTGCTCGTCGAAATCGGCGCAGGTGACCTGTCGGGGGCCGGTGCCGCGCTCGCATCGGTGACTCAGGTCGGACCGGTCGTTACCGCGATGGCCGTGGCGGGCGCCGGATCGACCGCGATGTGCGCCGACCTGGGTGCCCGCACCATCCGTGAGGAAATCGACGCGATGAAGGTGATGGGCGTCAATCCGATTCAGGCCCTGGTGGTGCCGCGCATCATCGCCGCCACGTTCGTCGCGCTGCTGCTCTACTCGGTGGTCGCGGTCACCGGACTGACGGGCAGCTACATCTTCGTGGTCTTCGTGCAACACGTCACCCCGGGAGCGTTCATCGCAGGGATGACCCTGGTCACGGGACTGCCGCAGGTGGTGATCTCGCTCATCAAGGCAACCATGTTCGGGCTGTCCGCGGGCCTGATCGCCTGCTACAAGGGCCTCTCGGTGGGCGGTGGCCCCACCGGCGTCGGTAACGCGGTGAACGAGACCGTGGTCTTCTCCTTCATGGCGTTGTTCTTCATCAACATCGTGATAACCGCGCTCGGAGTGAAGGTGACCGCCAAGTGAGCGAGGCGGCGAGTGAGCCCCCATGGTTCGTGACTTTTGGCCCCAGGCTGGTGGCCGCCACCCGCAGGCTGGGCGAACAGACCGCGTTCTACGGGCAATCTTTGGTGTCTACCGCCGATGCGGTACGGCGCTACCCTGGCGAACTTTTGCGGCTGATCGCAGAGATGGGTTTGGGTACGGGTGCGCTCGCGGTGATCGGGGGCACCGTGGGCATCATCGGCTTTCTGACCCTGACCACCGGAGCCCTTGTCGCGGTACAGGGCTATGACGCCTTGTCCAACATCGGCGTCGAGGCGCTGACGGGATTCCTGTCGGCGTTCTTCAACGTCCGGATGATCGCGCCATGCACGGCCGGGGTGGCATTGGCCGCCACGATCGGTGCGGGGACGACGGCGCAGCTGGGCGCGATGCGCATCAACGAGGAGATCGACGCGCTCGAAGTCATGGGTATCCGCTCGATCACCTATCTGGCGTCGACGCGAATTATCGCCGGCGTCTTCGTGGTCATCCCGCTCTACGCCGTCGCCGTGCTGATGTCGTTCTTTTCGGCCAAGTTCCTGACGATTAACTTGTACGGTCAGTCGCGCGGCGTATACGAGCACTACTTCTCCACGTTTTTGCGTCCCACGGATTTGCTGTGGTCGTTCGCGGCGGTGCTGGCGATGGCGACGGGTGTGATGGTCGTGCACACCTACTACGGTTTCACGGCGACAGGTGGTCCCGCGGGTGTGGGAGAAGCGGTCGGTCGTTCGGTGCGGTCATCGATGATCGTCACGGCCTTCGTGGCCCTGATGATCATGCTGTCCGTCTACGGGCAGTCCGGCAACTTCAACCTGTCGGGTTGACCGCATGAGCAACAGACCCGGCACGGGCAACACGGCCCGCAGGATCAATAGATCGCGCACCAGCAGGATCGACCCGATCTGGTGGGCACCGGCGTTGTTCATCCTGCCCGCAGTTCTGATCGCGCTGACCGCTGGGTCGTTCACCGGCAAATTCAAAACCTTTATCCCGCTCACGCTGGTGTCGGACCGGGCGGGACTGGTGATGGAACCCGGTGCCAAGGTGAAGTTGCGCGGCGTGCAGATCGGCCAGGTCGCGACGATCGCCACCGACGTGAAAGCGGCTCAGCTGCAACTGAAGATGGATCCGGGCCCCTTCAAGTATCTGCCGAGCGACCTCGAAGCCGAGATCAAATCGACCACTGCCTTCGGGTCCAAGTACGTCGACCTGATCGTGCCCGAGCACCCCAGCCGCACCCCGCTGAAACCGGGGGCGGTGGTGCATTCCCGCAACGTCACCGTCGAAGTCAACACGGTTTTCGAGAATCTGCAGTCGGTGCTCGCAGTGCTCGACCCGGCGAAGCTGAACGCGATCTTGTCCGCCTTCTCAGAGTCGTTGCGCGGCAAGGGCGATCGGATCGGAGAGGCGATCGCTGACGCGAACAATCTGCTGCTCACCGTCAACCCCCGGATGGGAACCATTCATAAGAACTGGCGGTTGTTCGGCAGGACTGCGGCCATCTATTCCGGTGCGGCGCAGGATATCCTGTCGATCCTCGATTCGGCGACGACCACCAGCACCACCCTGACCGAAGACCAGAGGTCGCTCGACACGCTGCTGTTGTCGGCGGTGGGCTTCAGCCAAACCGGCATCAACGTCATCGGCAGAAACGAATCCAACATCGTGCGGTCCGTCAACCTGCTCGATCCGACCACGGCGTTGCTGCAGGAATACTCCCCCACCTTCACGTGCCTGTTCCAGGGTGCGCAGTGGTATGTGGACCACGGCGGCCGGGACACGCTCGGTGGCAACGGATACTCCTTCATCATGGACGCCGGCCTGCTCTTCGGCGACGACCCGTACCGATACCCGAAACACCTACCGAAAGTGAACGCCACAGGCGGCCCCGGGGGCAGGCCCAGCTGTGGTTCGCTGCCCGACCCAAGTGCGAACTTCCCGGTGCGTGCGCTGGTGACCGACACCGGATGGGGCGCCGCGCCCAACGAGATCCGCACCAATGTGGCCGCAGGCAACCCTTGGTGGTCCAACTACTTCCCGACCACTAAGAATCCGCCCGAACCGCCCCGCTACTTCTTCCGCGGGGGCCAGCCACCACCATGAGAAAGAAGTTATCTGAAACCATTGCCCGGGTTGCGCTGTTCACGGCCATCTGCCTGATATTCACATTCGGGTTGATCGCGGTGTTCGGGCAGATGCGCTTCGAGGACCGCACCGGCTATCAAGCAGTGTTCACCAACATATCCGGCCTGAAGTCGGGCAACTTCGTGCGCATCGCCGGGGTGGAGGTCGGCAAGGTCGGCGACCTCACCCTGCATCGCGACGGCACGGTCACCGTCGGCTTCGCAGTAGACAAGGGGGTACGGCTTACCGAGGGCACCAAAGCCGTTGTGCGCTACGAAAACCTCATCGGTGACCGCTATCTTGCTCTCGAAGAGGGCCCCGGGCCGCCACACCGGCTACCCGCCGGCGCGACGATCCCGCTGGCACGGACGTCGCCGGCACTGGACGTCGACGCGCTGATCGGGGGCTTCCGGCCCTTGTTCCGCGCGTTGGATCCCGATCAGGTCAATGCCCTTTCCGGCCAACTGCTGCAAATCTTTCAGGGGCAGGGCGGCACCATCGCCTCGGTGCTGGCGCAGACCTCGGTGCTGACCTCCACGCTGGCCGGGCGCAGCGAGCTGATCGGCGAGCTGATCACCAACTTGAACACCGTGCTGCACACTTTCGCGGCGCGCGACCACGAGTTCTCCGACGGCCTGGACAAGCTCTCCGAGCTGGTGGATGGGCTGGCGCAGCGCAAGAATGACATCTCCACCGGGCTGGCCTACATCAACGCCGCCACCGGATCCGTCACTAACCTGCTGGTCCAGGCGCGCCAGCCGATCAAGGACGTGGTGCACGAGACCGACCGCATGTCGGCGCAGGTCCTCGCTGACCGCGAGTATGTCGACAACCTCCTCAAGCAGCTTCCCGACACCTACCAGGTGCTGGCCCGACAGGGCATCAACGGCGACTACTTCGGCTTCTACTTCTGCGAGGTGTTACTCAAGCTGAACGGCAAAGGCGGCAATCCGATCTACGTCAAACTACTCGGCCAGGCCAGCGGGCGGTGCACGCCGCAATGAAGCTCCCCACCATCAAACCGCTAGGTTGGCGCAGCCCGCTCATGATTGGCGTGATGGGAAGCGTGATCTTGGCCTGTATAACCGTCGCCGCCTTCCAGTACGACAAGCTGCCATTTATCAAGCGCACGAGCGACTACTCGGCCTACTTCTCCGAGGCCGGCGGCATCAAACCCGGCAGCACCGTTCGGGTTTCCGGCATGGGTGTGGGCCGGGTGTCAGATATCCGCCTGGAAGGCAACAAGGTCCGAGTAGGCTTCACCGTTCGCAACGGCATCCAGCTGGGTGACCGCACGGAAGCGGCGATCAAGACAGAGACGATCCTGGGCAGCAAAATGCTCGAGCTCACGCCGCGGGGGGAGGGCAGGCTGACGGGCACCATTCCGCTGGAACGCACCACCTCGCCATACGACCTCCCCGTCGCGCTGGGCGACCTGGCGACAACGATCAGTGGGCTGGATACCGAGCAGTTATCCTCGGCGCTAACGACATTGGCCAACACGTTCAAGGAAACCCCGCCGGAGCTCAAACCCGCATTGCAGGGCGTTGCCCGGTTCTCCGAAACCCTCAACAACCGCGACGAGCAGCTGCGTCACGTGCTGGCGAACGCCAATAAGGTCTCCGGGGTTCTGGACCGGCGCAGTCAACAGATCGCCGGTCTGGTAGCAAACTCAAACGCGTTGCTGGCGGCGTTGTTGGATGAGCGGGATTCCCTCAACGCCCTGATGTACAACCTGACCGCGGTTTCGCACCAGATCTCGGGGCTGGTCAACGACAACCGGACTCAACTCAAGCCGGCCCTCGACAAGCTCAACGGGGTGCTCGAGATTCTCGACAACCGCAAGGAAGACCTGCAGAGGACCCTGCCCAAATTCAAACGATATGCAATGACTTTCGGCGAAGTGTTGGGATCCGGACCGTTTTTCAAGGCTTACGTTGCAAACCTGATCCCCGGTCAGCTGGGCGGACCCACGCTGGACGCAAGAATGTACGACCGGCCGTTGGACCCCAACCAGAAGCTGCCGTCGGAGGCGGTGGATCCGCCGACCGGAACTCCACCCGTGCCGCCCGAGGATGCACCCCACCCCCTGTGGTCGCAGCCTCCCTCGCCGGCGCCCGCGCCGGGCCCGCCTCCTGAGCCCAACGCGGCACCCGCACCCGCCGAAACCGGGGGGCAGTGAACATGACTCGACACACTCTGCGGAGGGCGATCGCCATCAGCCTGGTCGCGACCCTGGCCATCGCTTCGTTCCTGATTGGCAAGAAGCTGTGGAAGGACGTCGAAAAGAACACCTACTCGGCGTATTTCAGCGAGGCCAACGGGCTGTTCGTCGGCGATGAGATCAGGATCCTCGGCGTCGCCGTCGGCGTGGTGGACAAGATCGAGCCGCAGCCCAGCAGCTCCAAGGTCACATTTTCCGTCGACAAGCAATATTCGGTCCCGGCCGATGCTCGCGCCGCGATCCTGTCGCCGTCGCTGGTGACTGCGCGGGCGATCCAACTCGTCCCGGCGTACTCCGGCGGGCCCAAACTGAGTCCCAGTGCGTCGATCCCGTTGAACCGAACCGCGGTGCCCGTCGAATGGGACGACTTCCGCAAGCAGTTGGAGAAGCTAGCCGATGCGCTACAACCTGCCGCACCCGGCGGCGTGAACTCGGTTGGTGAATTCGTCAACGCGGCCGCGGACAACCTGCGTGGCGAGGGAGACACCGCTCGCGATACCGTCATCAAGCTGTCCCAAGCGATTTCAGCACTCGGTGACCACGCCGACGACATCTTCAGCACGGTCCGCAATCTTCAGCTGCTCGTCTCGGCGCTGTACTCGAGCAGCAACCTACTGGCCTCCTTCAACCAAAACCTGGCCAGCGTCACGACGATATTCACGAACACCCCCAACGAGGTCGCCAATGCGGTGCGGGGCCTGGATGGGGCGCTGAATGATTTGCGCGACTTTCTCGCCGAAAACCGGGAAGCCGTGGGCGTCACGTTCGACCGGCTCGGTTCCATCACGACCGCGCTCAACGACAGCCGTGGTGATATCAAACAAATCCTGCATATCGCTCCGACGGTATTCCAGAATTTCCTGAACATTTATCAGCCCGCGCAGAGCGCGATGACCGGCATCTTGGCGTTGAACAATTTCGCCGACATCCCGCAGTGGATCTGCAGCTCGATCGAAGCCGCCGCCCGGGCACGGTTGGACCGGGTATCGAAGTTGTGCCTGCAATACGTCAATCCGATCATCAAAAACCGCATCTACAACTACATTCCGGCGGGGATCAACCCGTTCGTCGGGACGCAGGCCCGGCCAAGCGAGATCACTTACAGCGAGGATTCGCTGCGACCTGGCTATACACCCCCCCAAACAACCCTGCCGCCCGAGGGACCCCCACCTGCGGATGGGTCGCAGCCGGGGCCACCCGCGCAATCCGCTCCACCAGAGCAGCCGCAACTCGCCGATGCGCCTCCGCCGCCAAGCACCACCACGAACTCGACCCAGGTACTGCAGAACCTGATGCTCCCGGCGGGGCCCTCATGAGACGCGCGGTAGCCGCGGGGCTCGGTTTCATATGCTTCATATGCGTTGCCGCGGTTCCGGCCTGCGGATGGCGGGGCTTGAATTCTTTCCAGCTGCCCGGTACCGCGGGCGGGGGGCCGGGCGCTTACACGGTCCAGGCCCAAATGCCCGACGTCGTAACCATTCAGGAGAACACCCGCGTTCGGGTTGACGACGTCAACGTCGGCAACGTCACCAAGATCGAGCTGCAAGACTGGCATGCCCTGGTCACGATGAGCATCAACGGCGATGTCCACCTGCCGGCCAATTCGACCGCCAAGCTGGGGCAGACAAGTCTGCTCGGCTCGATGCACATCGAACTCGCACCGCCCAAGGACGAGCCCCCGGTCGGTCAACTGAGGAACGGGTCGGTCATCCCGTTGTCGCGCGCGAGCATGTACCCGACCACCGAGCAGACCCTGGCTTCGGTGTCGGTCCTGCTCAACGGTGGCGGGCTCGGGCAGTTGCAGGAAATCAACCAGGCGATCGCCAAGGCATTCGCCGGCCGGGAAAACGACATGCGTAGTCTGCTCGGCCAGTTGGACGAGTTCATCCGCGGCACAAATGCCCAGACCGACGACATCATCGCTGCCGCCGAGAATCTCAATTCGCTGGCAGGCCAGGTCGCCGCCAAAGACCCGGTCGTCGACAAGGCGCTGATGACCGTTCCCAAAGCGCTGGCCGTGTTGGCTCAAGAGCGCACCAAGATCGCCGATGCGATTGATCAGCTGGGCCAGTTCAGCGCGATCGCGGCCGACACCATCCACCAGAGCAGGGAATCTCTGGTCAACAACTTGCGCAACATCGCGCCGGTGCTGCGGTCGCTGGCCGACGCCGGGCCGGCGCTCACCAAGGGCCTGGACGGGTTGGCCACCTATCCCTGGCCGACATCCACGGTGAAGAACTGGTTCCGTGGCGACTACGCCAACCTGACGATGATCGTCGATTTGACGCTGAGCCGAATCGATACCTCGCTCTTCACCGGCTCACGGTGGGAGGGCAACCTGACCCAGCTCGAAATGCTGTGGGGACGCTCAATCGGCATGCAACCGAGCCCGGCCACGGCGGGCAACCCGCTGACCGTGCCGTACCACAACGGGGGATACTGAATGCTGCGTCTGAATCGCCGGACGTGGATCCAGCTGGCAATCTTGACCTTGATAACTTTCGTTTCCTGTGGGGCAATGGCATTCAACTTCATGAAGCTGCCCGCGACATTGTTCGGGATTGGGGAGTACAGGGTCACGGTCGACCTGCCCCAGTCCGGTGGGCTCTACCAGACTTCGGTCGTCACCTATCGCGGCACGGACGTGGGTCAGGTCAAGTCGGTCGACGTCACCGCCACCGGGGTGCGTGCCGTGCTCGCAATGAGATCCGGGGTCAAGGTGCCTTCGGACGTGGAGGCTTCGGTACACAGCCGCTCGGCAATCGGCGAGCAGTACATCGAACTGACCCCGCGGCCGGGGAAGGACGGACAACATTCGCGGCCGCTGGGTGACGGCGACGTCATTCCCGTCGGGCGTGTCGATGTGCCCGTCGACATCGGCCACCTGCTTGACCTGACCAACCGTGCGCTGCAGGCGATTCCGCGCGACAATCTACGAACGGTGATCGACGAGGCCAACCGGGCGGTCAGTGGCCTCGGCCCCGAACTGTCGCGGATCGTCGACGGGTCGACTGCGCTGGCCATTGCGGGAGGCCGGACGGTCGACCCGCTTGCCGCCCTGATCGACCAAGCGCCCCCGGTGCTGAACTCCCAGGTCCAGACGTCGGAGGCGATCGCCACGTGGGCCAATCGAACCGCAGCCATCACGGCGCAGTTCAAGGCGCAGGATGCGGCGCTGCGGGATCTGCTGACCCAGGGACCCTCCGGGGTGGCCGAAGGCCGCGCGCTGCTTGATCGGGTGACGCCGGCGCTGCCGGTGCTGATGGCCAACCTGGTGAGCCTCGGTGACATCGCCGTCGTCTACCGCCACGATTTAGAGCAACTCCTGGTCCTGTTCCCGCAAGGCATCGCGGTGATGTCGGCGGCTCTGATACCGAATTTGAACAGTAAGCAGGAATATCGCGGCTTTTACTTGGATTTCAACCTCAACCTCAACCTACCGCCGCCTTGCACGACGGGCTTCCTGCCGCCCACGCAGCGTCGCTCACCGGCCGACGTCGACGCCCCAGACCGGCCGACTGCGGACCTGTACTGCCGGGTTCCGCAGGATTCCGAGCTCAATGTCCGTGGGGCGCGCAATATTCCGTGCGAGACCAAGCCGTGGAAGCGTGCCGCCACGATCGAGCAGTGTGAAAGCGACGAAGAATACGTGCCGCTCAACGATGGCTACAACTGGAAGGGCGACCCGAACGCCACCTACAGCGGACAGGGTGTGCCGCAGTATCCGCCGGGACAGGATCCGCGACTACCACCGCCGCAGGGCACCGCGCCGCCGCCCGCGCCGGTCGCGGTTGCCACCTACGATCCGGTTACCGGCGACTACATCGGGCCGGACGGTCACCGCTACACCGAGTCCGACTTGGCGCATCCGCGCGCCAAGAGCTGGCAGGCACTACTCGTCCCGTCACCGTGAGCATTCCCGGACTTTCATGAGTGAGGAGCAACATGGCCGACGACCCGGATAGCCCGGATACCCCGGACAGCGAGTCAAAAGGGAGCGAGGCAACGGCAGACCGCAACGATGTGGACGGTCTCGCCGAGGCCGACGCCGCAGAGGTCGAGCAGGTCGCCGATGTCGACGAGGGCGACGAGAACGTCGAGGACGTCGAGGACGTCGCCCGAACCAAAGGTCGGCTCGCACGTTGGCGGCACCGGGTCACCCGTCGGCGCCTGTCACGCGTCGGGGCGGCATTGGTGGCCAGCTCCGTCATCGTGGCGACGCTGGCCGGATTGGCCGGCTGGCTCGGCTACCGCGCCTACCAGAAACATGAGGCGCAGGTTCAGCGCGATCTCTTCGTTCAGGTTGCCCGTCAGGGGGCGGTGAACCTGACAACGATCGACTACACCCGCGTCGATGCCGACGTACAGCGAGTCCTCGATCTGGCCACCGGAGCATTCCGCGACGATTTTGAGCAGCGGTCCAAGCCGTTCATCGAGGTAGTCAAGGCGGCGCAGTCGAAATCAGAAGGCACAGTGACCGATGCCGGGCTGGAATCCCAGCGGGGCGACTCGGCCCAGGTGCTGGTAGCCGTCGCGGTGAAGTCGCGGACCGCTGGCGGCGAGCAGTCGCCACGCGAATGGCGGATGCGAATTGAGGTTCGGTCGGTCGGCGACGACGCCAAAGTGTCCAACGTCGTGTTCGTGCCATGACGACGCTGAGGGAGGAGACGGAAGTCGTGGTCGACACTGACGCGGAAGATACCGAACCGACGGCCGAAGACGAGACAACGCAAGAAGAGTCGGAATCCGCCGATGTCGACGAGGCGTCCGATGACGAACCCGATAGCAGGCGGAAAAGGCGCCCCATCGGCTGGTCGCATCTGCTCGCTTTCGGTGTCTTGCCCGGATTGGCGTTGCTGCTGGCCCTGGCGTCGGGCTACTTCGCCTGGCTCAATGGCTCAGCCGACGACATTGCGTTGGCCCGCACGGAATCGTTGCGGGTCGCCAGCGAAGACGCGGTTGCGTTGCTCTCGTACAAGCCGGACTCGGTAGACAAAGATCTCGGTGCGGCGCGAGAACGGCTGACCGGCGACTTCAAGGACGAGTACAGCACCCTGACCCGCGAGGTCGTGATTCCGGGCGCAAAAGAAAAGCATATCTCGGCGGTAGCCAAAGTCAATGCGGCAGCATCGGTTTCGGCAACCGCCAACCACGCCGTGGTGTTGCTGTTCGTCAACCAAACGGTGACCATCGGCGAGGGCGCCCCCACCGATACCCAGCCCGTCGTTCGGGTGACACTGGACAAGGTCAAAGGCCGATGGCTCGTTTCACATTTCGATCCGGTGTGATGCGCGGGTTGCCCGTCGCCGTCCTCGTTTCGGGAACGGCGGCGTTGGCCGCGCCTGCCGCGCATGCCGACAACAAGCGGCTCAACAGCGCTGTCGTGTCCGCCGTCTACACCTTCCAGCACCAGGCGGGCTGCACCAACGACGTCATCAGGAACAACGCGCTGACGCTGGCCGCCGAATGGCACGCGGAAGACATGATCAACAACCGAAGCATCAACGGCGACATCGGATCAGACGGCTCAACGCCGCAAGACCGTGCCAATGCCGCCGGTTTCCAGGGCAAGGCCGCCGAGACGGTGGCGATCAATCCGGCCATCGCAATCAGCAGCCTCGAGCTGGTCAACCAGTGGTATTACGACCCCGACGACATGGCGATCATCCGTGACTGTGCCAACACCGCTATCGGGGTGTGGTCAGACAACAGCCTGGACCGCACCGTGGTGGTGGCGGTGTATGGGCAGCCCGCTCCGCGGAACCGGTGAACACGATACGGAGAGGAAGACCGATGATCTTCACACAGCACTATCTGGGCTGTTTGTCGCAGGCTTCCTACTTGATCGGGGATGAGACCACGGGGCGCGCCGTCGTGGTTGACCCAAGGCGCGACGTCGGAGAATATCTCGGTGAAGCTGCCGAGCATGGGCTGCGCATCGAACGGGTCATCGAGACACACATCCACGCCGACTTCTTGAGCGGTCATTTGGAGCTCGCCGCGGCTACCGGAGCTCTTATCTCTTTCGGCGAAGGTGCCGATGTCGAGTTCCCCATCGATCCGTTGCGGGACGGCCAACGGATCTCGTTGGGGGATGTGACCCTCGATATTCTCGCGACACCAGGTCACACTCCCGAGTCGATCTGCGTGGTGGTCTACGAGCACGCCGACGATGAGGTGCCCTACGGTGTACTCACCGGCGACACGCTGTTCGTGGGCGACGTCGGGCGCCCAGATCTTTTGGTGACTTCGGGCTTCTCGGCTGATGAGCTTGCCCAGAAGCTTTACGGGTCGTTGCAGACCAAACTGTTGAAGCTGCCCGATGCCACGCGCGTGTTTCCCGCGCACGGCGCCGGATCGGCGTGCGGCAAGCAGCTGTCGAGCGAGACCAGTTCGACGATCGGCGAGCAGCGGCTGACCAACTATGCGCTACGGGCAGTCGATTTGGACCAATTCGTCGCTGCGGTGACCGAAGGCCAACCGGTGCGACCGCGATACTTTGAGTTCGCCGCACACCGCAATCGCGAGCTGCGCCCGCTGCTCGACGAAAATCCACCGTCCCTGCTGGATATCGAGGACGTGTGCAAATACTCCGAGGCGGGTGCCATCCTCCTAGACAGCAGGGAGCCGGATGATTATGCATCGGGACATCTCCGAGGTGCGATCAACATTGGCCTGCAGGGCCGCTTCGCCGAGTGGGCCGGCGATGTCTTGTCACCGGAGCGCGACATCGTGCTGGTCGGCGACGTAGCGCTGGCTCGCGAGTCCCGGATCCGCCTGTCGCGGGTGGGATTCGATCGGGTCGTCGGTCAATTATGTGACCTCGCTTGGGTTTTCGCACATCGGCCGGACCTCGTTGAGTCAGCCGCACGATTGGCCGTCGGGCGGCTCGCCGAATTGCGCGGCTTGCAGCCCCGTCTGCAACTGGTAGACGTGCGCAGCCCGCAGGAGGCGGCGGGGGGCATGATTCCCGGTGCACAGCAAGTCCCGTTGCCTGCCCTGACGGATGCGTTGGCCGCTCTGGACCCGACGGCCCCGGTGGTCGCCTACTGCGCCGGCGGCGGCCGGTCGATGGTGGCCGCGAGTGTGCTGCGGGCCTCGGGTTTTACCGACGTAGCGGACGTGGTTGGTGGATTCGGCGCGTGGCGCCATGCTGGCTTTCCCGTTTCGCATGGTTGATGCTGGGGCACCCGTCTGGGCGGAGAGAAGAAAACGGCTGTGTTGCACCGCTGCGGGGCGTCGACAGCCTCTCGGCGAGCGGGCGCAGAATGGCTATCGGCTGGATACGGACTCGGCCGCGTCCGAGTGACGGCGTCCCGCGTCGTCCGCGACGTCGCATACGCACGTCTGTGCGCCGCTCTGCAACCATCCCCACAACTGCGTCCCGCGTTTGCGCATCAGGTGCTGCACATAGACCTTGTCGCGCTGCTGCTGGGAGAACACCATGTCGAGGTTGACCGGCAACCCGGCCCAGTCGACTTGGTCGGCGGCCGGGCTGTCAGCCCCAGCGTCATGCCCCTGCCCACCGTGCAGTGGGCAGACATCGGGGCCGCCACGTTCCCTCGCCACGCCTACGTCCCTCCTCGAGTGCGGAACAGGTCTTAAGGCGTATGGTGCGCCGGGCATGTTTCGGCCGCGGATGCGCGATGTTTCGGCCGCATTACGGGTTTGCTGGGCGCCCCTATCATCTGGCGGTGGCGCAGTTCCAGGCCGGGGAGTTGGCCGGGCACGACCCCGTCGGGGGTGTCGGTGATGAACCCGGTGACCCGGTGCCCGTCGGAGTCGGTGAACCGCAGCTGCGCACCCGGATGGGGGCGTTCCTTACGCAGGATCAGCCGGGTCCCGTCCGGCCAGGCCGACAGGTCCACCAGATCGGTGGCTTCGGCGACCCACGCGCCGTCGCGGATCCCGCCGTCGGCGTCCATCGCCGGATGCCACGCCGCAGCGGTGTTGAGCACCTCGGTGGCGTCGCGGATGCGGGTGTCGATCGCGGTGCCGAAGGAGAACCCGACCTTCTCTTCCCGACAGGCGGTGGCGAAGGCGTGGGTGGCGCCGGCGGAGTCGGAGCGGATCAGAAGCCTTGGTGTATTTCGGGTTTTCCGGATCAGGTCGATACTGTGGCGGCAGTTGGTCGCAGCGCCTGCCGCAGTACGGTGATGTGATCGGCGGCTGGTGTTGCTGCCGGCATTGCCCGGGGCGCAACAGCCCGGCCAGAGCTTCCCCGGCGGCGATGTCTCGCCGGTCCAAAAACACCAGCAGCGGATGCATTCCGAAGGTGTGCTTCCAGGTCGCGGCGGCGTTCTCCTTGTTGTCGGAGTGATCGATGGTGATGGTGGCGTCGACGTCCAGATGCAGCCAGCCGTCATGATCGGGAGCCGCTCCCGCGGCCCAGGCCCGCTCGCGGGCATACGCTCGCGCCCTGCGGATCCGCGACAGATGCGTCGCGTCGATCCGCTCGTCGAGCAGCCGCCACAACGTGGTTGTCGACGCGACCTGCCCAAACACATGGGATCGGTCACCCAACAGATTCCCGACCCCGTCGACGCAGTCCGCGCCGTCGGCCACCGCCGCGGCGAGATCGGCGAACACCTCCCCGGGCGCGTGGGTCCACGGTCCGCGGTAGGTATCGGCCAACGCCCGGGTGACCTGCGCCGACAGCCCAGTCAGGTCGGCGAGTTCCCGCAACATGCCGACCCCGGCGTGCGACACCACGCCACGCCCGTCCGCGCTGATGGCCAACCTGGATCGTGCTGCGCTACTCTTCACCTGGAAAGTGCCTTCCCGTTCGGAATCGTGGACCGTAGAGAAGTCTCATTATTCCTTGCAGGACAGGCACTTTCGCCAACCTAAAGCCCGTGTCTCACCGAGTTTCACGAAAAATCTAGGCTAGTACACGTCGCGGTGGTAGCGCTTGTCTGCGCTCAAGGACTGCACGTAGGCCATCGCCGCTTCCGGGTCGAGGTTGCCGTGTTCGGCCGCGATTTCGCAGAGCGTGCGGTCGACGTCTTTGGCCATGGGGTCGGCGGTACCGCAGACGTAACAGTTGTGCGCCGTCCCGCAGCCAGCCCCACAACTCGGCGCCCTTCGTGCGCATCAGGTGCTGCACGCAGACCTTGTCGGGCTGGTCGCCCGAAATTAGCCGGATGTGCCTTGCTGCCAATCGACTTGGCGACGTGGCGGCGATCGCTTTGCGGATCGGTTGTGACCTGCAACACCATTCCGCAACCGACGCCGCAGTAAGCACACAATGGTGTTCACGGCGTCCATGGACGCCATGGAGGCCTCGCCGCCTTGGACCCCGTCGCCTCCGTGGCCACGCTTGCGTCCCTCCCTCGAGTGCGCATTGGGGTTAGCTCCGCGCCGTGCGAATTCATTCTGCGGGAACGATGTTTCGGCACCGAGGCCCGAAATTTCGGACGCTTTACGGCTTCCTCTCAACGGGCTGCATGCCTCTGTGAAATCGCCGTGGGACCCAACTGCTGCGGATCGCGTCATCGCAGGTCATCGTCGACCGGCCGCCTCTTGCCAGGCTAGTGGCGGCGCCCCCGGGGCTGCCTCCCCGAGCGACGTCTTTGACCAAACCGATGGCACTTTCACAGCCTTCGCTAAGCTCACCGCGTGCGTCGGCTGACTGTGATCCTGTTGGTTTTGCTGGCCGCCGGTTGCGGCGGCAAGGCGCCGACGAAGCAGTCCGCACCACCGCCGAGCCGAGCCGGCACCTGCAAGGAGTCCGACGGGCCGACCGCCGACACGGTGCGGCAGGCCATCGCCTCCGTCCCGATCGCCACCCCAGGTACCACCTGGGTCGAAATCGCCCGGGGGCATACCAACAATTGCCGCTTGTATTGGGTGCAGATCATCCCGACGATTGCCAGCGAGTCGACTCCTCAGCAGCTGCTGTTCTTCGACCACAACACACCGCTGGGCACGCCCACCCCCAACCCGAAGCCGTACATCACCGTGTTGGCGCCCGCCGATGACACCGTCACGGTTCAGTACCAATGGCGAAAAGGTAAGGACGAGGAGTGCTGCCCTACCGGTATCGGCACGGTCAAGTTCGGCATCGGACCGGACAGCAAACTGCAAGCTCGCGGCAAGGTGCCGAACCAATAACTTTGTGACACATGACGATCACACCACTTACACCACTGTGAGATTGGCGCTCACGGCAATGCGCCAGCGTCCTGACGAAGCGGGGGTTTCGTGTGCACTTTCTGGGACGTAAAGATCCTGTCCGCTTTGCAAAAACGAACCAATAGCAACTCCGGGCCGGCGATTCGCGACGTAATCCGACTCGGGCCTCACGTCACCCCAGCGCGTTTGCTCTCGGGTGTCGGTGCGGGAATGCGACCCATCCCTTACCTTCTCGGGTATGGGTCAATGGCGACGCGTCGGCCGCATGGGGGTCCGCATCAGCGCTGTCGGCTGCCTCTGCCTGGTCCTCTGCCTTGCCGGGACCTTTGCCGGATGTGCCCCCAAGCGACCGCCCGCCGCGGCCGCCGCGCCGCCGCCGATGTTGACCTATCTCGGACAATCGCAGGTTGCGTTCGGCGCCACCTTCGACGGCACGGTCATCGGCGGCTTGTCGGCGATCAGCTATGACGCGGGCCGCCAGCTGTACTACGTAATCAGCGACGACCGCTCGGAGAAAAACCCGGCACGGTTCTACACCGTGCAAATGTCGTTGTCCGACAAGGGAATCGGAAACGTGACATTCACCGGAACCCACCCGCTGCTGGACCAGTCGGGCCACCCGTTCCCGCCACTGACGCTGAATACCGCGCCGCCGATCGTCCCCCCCGACCCGGAGGGCATCGCCTTCGACCCCGGCCGGCAGCGCCTGTACTGGTCGTCGGAGGGTGAACGGCTCACTGCGGGGCCGGTGTTGCTGGACCCATGGGTCAGGATCGCCGGGCTTGACGGTGCCTACCTGGGCCAATTCACCCTGCCACCGAACCTGGCCATGTCGGCGCAGCACACCGGACCGCGGCGGAACCTGTCGCTCGAGGGACTGGCGCTGACGCCGGATGGCCAGTCGGTGTTCGCCGCGATGGAGGATCCAGGTTATAACGACGGACCGGACAGCGACGGCGACCACGGGGTGCTGACCCGCGTCACCAAATTCGACATCGCCACAGGGCAACCCGTCGCGCAGTACGCCTATCCCATGGACCCGCCGGCGCCGCCCGCCGACCTCAACGGTGTCTCGGACCTCGTCGCGCTGTCCGACACCACGTTCCTGGTGTTGGAGCGGTCCGACTCCGTGCCCCCGACCGTCCGGATCTATCGCGCCGACATCGGCGCGGCGACCGACGTTACCGCCCTGCCGTCGATGCGGCAGGCCGCGCTGACCCCGATGAGCAAAACCCTGGCGGCGGATTTGTCCGCGACACCGGGGTTGGCATCGCGGGACAGTCCCCCGGACAAAATCGACAACATCGAGGGCATCACCCTGGGACCCAAGCTGCCCGACGGCCGCCAGTCGGTGGTGCTCGTCAGCGATAACAACTTCTCACCCAGTCAGGTCACTCAGTTCCTGCTGTTCGCGATGCGGTGACCGGCCGCGGGTGTCGCGTTCCGGTGGCCGCAACCGGTACAGGACGGAACCGGCCGCGAACCCGCCAAAGAGCACCAGCATGATCATGTCGAACACCCACCAGCCGCTGTAATGGGCCCACATCTCGGCGTTGGCGGCCAGCGCGTCGACTCGGCGCAGATCGACCGTGGAGGCCGAGGCCGCGAAGCCCCACTGGGCCGGGACGAACCAGGAGATCTGCTGGAAGCCCCATTTGCTCACCAGCGGAACCAAACTCCCGTCGAAGAGGATCGACGCCAGTATCACCGGCACGAGCAGCGGCAGCACCTCCCGCAACGAATTGCCGAGCGTGGACAGCGCCAGCCCGACCATCGCCGAGACGATGGCCGTGACCGCCATGCTTACGTAGAGCTCCAGCGTGGCGTTATGCAGCAGCACGGCGCCATGCACGGGCCCGCCCTTGACCACCACGACGACGACGAACACGACGGACGTCAGGATCGCCGCGGCCGCACTGAAGACGATGACCTTTGCGGCCAGATAGGCGAACGAAGACAGTCCGACGGCCTGCTCCCGCCGGAACACGTGACGCTCGGCGACCACGACGCGGATGGTCAGCGCGGTGCCCAGGATCACCGCGGCGATGTTGAGCGCGGCCAGGATCTCGATGGCTTCATGCGGGTTGCCGCTGCCCGGGGGAGGCCGGTCCAGGCCGGAATCGCCGGGGATCAGCACCGCCAGCGCCGCCAGCACCAGCGGCAGGACCGCCCAGAAGAGGAAGTAGACGCGGTCGACGAAGAGCAGGCGAATCTGGCGGCGGGTCAACATCCGAATCTGTCGCTGCACCGGGAGCTTCGCGGGCGGCGGCCACGGCGCGGCGACGTCGGGCGGCGTGGTCAGGGCCCGCCGGTCGGCACGGACCTGTTGCCCCGTTCGATACGCGCGGTGGGACCCGACGGGATCGGCGCTCACCCGGTCGAGGATCTGCGCGAAGTCGGTGGTGCCCAGCGAGGGCTCGATTTGCAGCGGCGTACCGAGGAAGGCCGTGGTGCCGGCGGCGGTGAGCACCATGACCTGATCGCACATGTTGAGGTTGCCCAGAGACGCCTCCGATGACCGCGATGACAGGGCCACCAAGACGACACAGCCGATGTCGGCCTGGCGGCGCAGGATGGCCATCACGTAATTTTCCTGGGCTGCGTCCAGGCCCGCACCCGGCTCGTCGACCACCAGCAGCGTCGGTCTGGTGATCAGCTCGACGGCTATCGACGCGCACCGGCGCACCTCGGGCGGAAGTTTGGAGATCCGGGTGGCGCGGTGCGGCGTCAGGGCGAGTTCTTCGAGAACCTGGTTCACTACGCGGTCGCGGTGCTCGGGTGAGGTGTCCGGCGGCAAGCGCAGTTCGGCGGCATAGCCGAGGGTCCGTTCGACGGTGAGCCGCGCGTGCAGGCACTCGTCGCGCATCGCCACGCCGATGCGGGTCCGCATCGACTCGGCCTCGGCGTGCACATCGTGGCCGTCGACGGTGATCTGCCCGGAGGTGAGGTCTCTGGTGCCGGCCAGCAGCGCGAGCAGCGCCGAATTGCGGGGTGCTGACGGCCCGACCACCGCCGTCAACGTGCCCGGACGCGCGGTGAACGAGATGCCGGCGAGCATTTCGTGTCCGTCGACGGTGAGTCCCAGCTGGTATGCGGCCAACCCGGTGGTCCGCGCCCCCGGCCGCAACGGCAACCGGTAGGTGGAGCTGCCCTCCTCGGTGCGGAAGGAGGGGCGCGCGACGCGCAGCTTTCGCGTCACCATCCGCTCGATCAGCCCACTGCCCTTCGGCTCTTCTGCCTCTGCCACGGGCGGCGCGCTCGACGGCTCATCGGGCGGCGGCCCGGATGACGTCGGCCGGGCGGGGCGCCCGGTCGGCGGCGGCGGCGGCGGGGCCACCCGTATCCGCTGGGTGGCTCGCTCGGTCGGGACCCGCAGGTCGGGGGGCACGGGTGGGTTTGGTTGACGGGGCGGTATCGCGCCCGGCGGAGGCGGAGGCTGCCGGAACTGCGGGGGCCGGGCCGTCGGCGGGGGATGCGGTCGCGGAGCAGACCGCTGCGGCGGCGGGTAAGCGGGGCGCTGGGGCGGGGCGGGCGGGCGTCCGGGCGGACCGGTCGCGGCGCTGATCTGGAAGACCAGCCGCGGACCGCGCTGCGGATCGCCGATGCTGATCGCCTGACCGTCATGGATCTCGACGGTCGGCACCCGTGCGCCGTTAATGAAGATGCCGTCAGGGCTCCTATCGATGGCCACCCAGTGGGTTCCGGTGAAACGCAGCACCACATCCGCGCGGGGCGTCGGCGGCGGCGGGGCGGCGTTCCCCAGGCGTTCCAACGGGATGTCGCACCCGGGGCCGTAACCGACGATCACGTCGCGGCCCGGGGCGAACACGTACCGCATCGGTCCCACCCATACGGTCAACGGAGAGGCCGCAAAGGCGGAACCCTCGGTCCGCATGGCCGCCCCCCTTTCGTCATCTCGAACCGCGCTCAGACGCTGATTAAGTGTCTACCTGCCGACCATCGTCTATCCACTCCGGACCGCGCCGATCACAGCGCGGTGCGTCGCCTCACGATTGAGGCATTGTCGAGCAGGCGGCGCAACACCTCGACCGCCTCCGTGAGCACTTGGCGGTCCGCCGGCTCGAGCAGAGCCAACTGGGGTTCGATCACAGCGGCGCGGTCGGCCCGGACGGCGTTGAGCGTGCGTACGCCTTGCGCGGTAATGCGGATCCGCACCGCCCGGGCATCTCCAGGGTCGACCGTCCGGGTGACCAGGCCGGCGTCCTCGAGCCGACGCACCTGCGTGGTCATCGTCGGTTGGGAGCAGTGGTCGACGGCGGCCAGGTCACCGATGCGGGCTTCCCCGTGGGCCTCGATCGTGGCCAGCAGCCTGGCCTGCGCCGCGGGCAACGGCATCTGGATGCGCTGGGTGGCCAGGCGGTTGAGCCGCGCGACCACGGCGAGCAGATCGGCACCCAGTCTCGCCTCGGGCTGAGAGTTTGCGGCGTCAACGACATCGGTGTGGTTGGCGGCGGATGCATTCATGCCTCCATCGTTGCATAGCTTTGCTATGGGAGACGAGCGGCGCCGCCGAGGTGCCAAAACATAGATCGCCGGTGCGCTGCCGGGACACAGCGCAGCGGCCTGGCAGAATCGGTCGAGTGATCGAGTCGGCTCATCTGCCTTCGCGCCGCCGGAGTGGATCTCTGCGGCCGGGCGAAATGGCGCAGGCCTCGGTCATGGCGGCGTTGACCGCCGTTATCGCGATCATCTCCGTCGTCGTCCCCTTCGCAGCGGGCCTGGCGCTGCTGGGCACGGTGCCGATGGGGCTGCTGGCCTACCGGTACCGTGTCCGCCTGCTGATCGCCGCGACGGTTGCCGGCGGGGTGATCGCCTTCCTGATCGGCGGGACGAGTGGTCTCATGGCCGTCGTCACCAGCGCCTATATCGGCGGGCTGACCGGAACCGTCAAACGCACGCGCCGTGGCATACCGACGGTCATCGTCACCGGCCTGATCGCCGGGTTCGTGTTCGCCGGGTTCATTATCGGCATCGTGGCCGTGCTCACCCGGCTTCGGCACCTGGCCTTCGCCGCGATCACCGCGAACGTCGACGGGATCGCCACCGCCCTGAACCACGCGCACCTGCACGGCGCCGCGGCCGGCGTGAAGCGGTATCTCGCGATAGGGCTGCATTACTGGCCGTGGGTGCTTCTCGTGTACTTCGTCATCTCCGTGGTGGTCGTGTCCCTGATCGGCTGGTGGGCGTTATCGCGCGTGCTGGAGCGGATGCTCGGCATCCCCGACGTCCACAAACTCGACGCTCCCGTCACGGGCGAGGACCGCCCGGTCGGGCCCGTTCCCGCGCGGCTCGACAAGGTGCGTTTCCGCTACCCCGGCGCCGGACAGGATGCGCTGCCCGAACTCAGCCTCGAACTCCGCGCCGGCGAACACCTGGCGATCACCGGCGCCAACGGTTCCGGCAAGACCACGCTGATGCTCATCCTGGCCGGCCGTGCACCGACGTCGGGCACCGTCGAACGTCCCGGCGCGGTGGGCCTGGGCAAGCTGGGCGGCACGGCGATCGTCCTGCAGCACCCGGAAAGCCAGGTCCTGGGTACTCGGGTCGCCGACGACGTGGTCTGGGGCCTACCGCCGGGCACCAACGTCAATGTGCCGCAACTACTTCAAGAGGTCGGCCTGGAAGATCTCGCCGAGCGCGACACCGGAAGCCTGTCCGGCGGTGAGCTGCAGCGCCTCGCGCTTGCCGCGGCGCTGGCCCGGGAGCCGGCGCTGCTGATCGCCGACGAGGTCACCACCATGGTCGACCAGCAGGGCCGCGACGCCCTGCTCGGCGTGCTGTCCGGACTCACCAAACGGCACCGGACCGCCCTGGTGAACATCACGCACTACAACAACGAGACTAAATTCGCCGACCGCACGATCGATCTCAGCGACTCACCGGACAACACCGACATGGTTGAGACCGCGAGCGCGCCGGCCCCGACCGTCGCGGTCGATCACGGCTCCCGCGCACCGGTGCTCGAACTCATCGGCGTAGGACACGAATACGGTCGCGGTACCCCTTGGGGCAAGACCGCGCTGCGCGACGTCAGTTTTGTGGTGGAGCAGGGCGACGGCCTGCTGATCCACGGCGGCAACGGCTCGGGAAAGTCGACGCTGGCGTGGATCATGGCCGGACTCACGGTTCCCACCGCCGGCGCCTGCCTGCTGGATGGCAGGCCGACACACGAGCAGGTCGGCGCGGTCGCATTGTCGTTCCAGGCGGCCAGGCTCCAGTTGATGCGCAGCCGTGTCGACCTGGAAGTGGCGTCGGCAGCGGGCTTTTCGTCTCGCGATGAGGACCGGGTGGCCGCGGCGCTTGGCGTCGTCGGGCTGGATCGCACCCTGGCCAAGCGGCCCATCGACCAACTCAGCGGCGGGCAGATGCGCAGGGTCGTGCTGGCCGGGCTCCTGGCGCGCTCGCCGCGGGCGTTGATCCTCGACGAGCCGCTGGCGGGGCTGGACGCCGCCAGCCAGCGAGGACTGCTGCGGCTGCTGGAAGACCTGCGCCGCGACCGGGGCCTGACGGTCGTAGTCATCTCGCATGACTTCGCCGGGCTGGAGGATCTGTGCCCGCGCACGTTGCACCTGAGCAACGGCACGCTGGAACCCGTTTCGGCGGCGGCGGGGGGACTGCCATGACCACAACCTCGGCCCCGGCACCCGGGCGGACGCGGCGCCCGGTGGTGCTGCTGGTTCCGGTACCGGGAACCTCGACCATCCACGATCTGTGGGCGGGCACCAAGCTGTTGGTGGCTTTCGGTGTCTCGGTGCTGCTGACCTTTTACCCGGAGTGGGTGACGATCGGGTTGGTGGCGGCGCTGTTGCTGGCGGCGGCCAGGATCGCCCACATCCCACGCGGCGTGCTGCCGTCAATACCACGGTGGTTATGGATCGTCCTGGCGCTGGGCGGTATCACGGCGGCGATGGCCGGCGGTAGCCCGAAGATCTCGATAGGCGGACTTGAGATCGGACTCGGTGGAGGGCTGCACTTCCTACGGATCACCGCCCTTTCGATCGTGCTGCTCGCCCTGGGGGCGATGGTGTCGTGGACCACCAATGTCGCCGAAATAGGGCCCGCGCTAGCGACTTTGGGACGACCGCTGCGACTACTGCGGATTCCCGTCGACGAATGGGCGGTGGCGTTGGCGCTCGCGTTGCGCGCCTTCCCGATGCTGATCGACGAATTCCAGGTGCTCTACGCCGCCCGCCGGTTGCGGCCCAAACGCATACCACGCAGCCGCAAGGCTCGTCGCCGGCGGCATGCGGTGGAGCTGATCGACCTGCTGTCCGCTGCCATCACCGTCACCCTGCGCCGCGCCGACGAGATGGGCGACGCGATCACCGCTCGCGGCGGCACGGGTCAGCTCTCGGCCAACCCGACGCGACCGAAACTGGCCGACTGGGTGACACTGGCGATCGTCGTCGGGGTCAGCGGCTTGGCGGTCACGCTCGAGATGCTCTTGCAGGCGACCCATTAAAAAGAGCCTGGGGCGGGTTGCTTTTCGCGTAGCTTGAGCAGGTGGCCGAGATTCAGCGCACGCGCGTCATCGCCGCTCCGCCGCAGGACATCTGGAACGTCCTCGCGGACTTCGGCTCGATCAGTTCGTGGGCCGGCAACGTCGACCACTCGTGCATCCTGTTCTCCGGTGCCGACGGAGGGCCCCTCGGCACCGCCCGGCGAGTCCAGGTGAAACGCGACGCCCTCGTCGAGCGCATCATCGAGTTCGACCCCCCTCGCGCCCTGGCCTACGAGATCGAAGGATTGCCCCGCCGCCTGCGCAGGGTGACCAACCGTTGGACGGTGGAACCGGCCACGGGTGACTCGGTGGTTGTGGCCCTGACGAGCACCGTCGAAGTCGGGTCTCGCGGAGTCCAGAAGCTGGCCGAACGCGTCCTGTGTCGTTTCCTCGCCCGGCAGTCCGACGCCATGCTCGCCGGGCTCGCGAACCGATTGGAGAAGGGCCGTGTCTGATCGCCCCGGCCTCCGCCCCGATGTCATCGTCATCATCACCGACGAGGAACGCGCGGTGCCGCCGTACGAGGCTCCCGAGGTGGTCGCTTGGCGTGATCGAATCCTGGCCGGGCGCAAGTGGTTCGACGACCACGGCGTCAGTTTCGCGCGGCACTACACCGGCTCGCTGGCCTGCGTGCCCAGTCGACCAACGATTTTCACCGGACAGTACCCCGACCTGCATGGGGTCACCCAGACCGACGGCCTGGGAAAGACGGCCGACGATACCCGCATGCGCTGGCTGCGGCCGGGCGAGGTGCCTACGCTGGGCAACTGGTTCCGCGCCGCCGGCTACGACACCCACTACGACGGCAAGTGGCACATCTCGCACGCCGACCTCACCGACCCGGCGACCGGCCGCCCGTTGGCGACCAACGACGACCACGGCGTCGTCGACCACGCCGCGGTGCGGCGCTACCTGGACGCCGATCCGCTGGCATCGTTCGGCTTTTCGGGATGGGTCGGCCCCGAGCCGCACGGGGCGGCGCTGGCCGACGCCGGTGTGCGCCGCGACCCCCTGATCGCCGACCGTGTCGTCGCCTGGCTCACCGAGCGCTACGCCCGCCGCCGCGCCGGCGACGCGAAAGCGCTGCGCCCGTTCCTACTGGTCGCCAGCTTCGTGAATCCCCATGACATCGTGTTGTTCCCGGCGTGGTCGCGGCGAAGTCCGCTGAGGCCGTCACCACTGGATCCACCGCCTGTGCCCCCGCCGCCCACCGCGGACGAGGACCTTTCGACCAAGCCGGCCGCGCAGATCGCGTTCCGCGAGGCGTACTACTCCGGCTACGGCCCGGCGCCCGCGATCCGCCGGACCTACGAACGCAGCGCGCAGCGCTACCGCGATCTCTACTACCGGCTGCACGCCGAGGTGGACGGACCGATCGACCGCGTCCGGCGGGCCGTCACCGAGGGTGGGTCCGACCACGCGCTGCTGGTGCGTACGGCCGATCACGGCGATCTGCTGGGTGCTCACGGCGGCTTGCACCAGAAGTGGTTCAACCTGTACGACGAGGCCACCCGGGTTCCCTTCGTCATCGCCCGCATCGGGGAACGCGCGACGAAGCGGCGCGTCGTCACGGCGCCGACGTCGCATGTCGACCTGGTCCCCACGCTGCTGGCAGCCGCCGGCCTAGACGTCGCCGCCGTCGCCACGGTAGCCGCCACGTTGTCCGAATCCTTCTCGGAAGTTCACCAACTGCCGGGCCGAAACCTCATGCCCGTCATCGACGGGGGGCCGGCCGACGAGGCGCGGTCCGTCTATCTCATGACCCGCGACAACGTGCTCGAAGGAGACAGCGGTGCCTCCGGTTTGGCGCGCCGGCTCAAGCGAACGGTCAACCCGCCTGCGCCACTGCGTATTCGGGTCCCCGCCTATACCGCGTCCAATTTCGAGGGGCTGGTTGTCCGCGTCGACGAGGTTCCCCAAGGGTCGGGGCACTTATGGAAACTGGTGCGCACCTTCGACGATCCGGCCACCTGGACAGACCCGGGTGTACGGCACCTGGCGGCCAATGGCATTGGGGGAGAGGCGTATCGCACGTCCCCGCTGGACGACCAGTGGGAGCTCTACGACCTGACGACCGACCCGATCGAGGCCGTGAACCGGTGGACGGATCCGGATCTGCATGACCTGCGCCAGCACCTGCGGATGCAGCTCAAACACGTGCGGACCGCTTCGGTTCCCGAACGAAACCAGCCGTGGTCCTATGCTTCTCGGCGGCCGCCAAGCCCGCAGCCGTCGCGGCTGGCGCGCGGTATAGGGCAACTGAAACAACGCATTCGGGGTCGACAAGCTACAAGAAGTCATCCAGCGTCAGCTGTAAACGATCGTTAGCCGTTCTGGTTGGCCCAGCCCTCACGGCGGCGGTCTCCTCACCGCGCGACGGAGGTCGATCAGTCGGTCCGGGCGCTGGCCCATTTCGTCAACCTATGAGAGTGTTGCGCCGCCTAGCGCGGCGATGCCGTGACTATCCCGAGATCGGCTGCAGCTGAGAGCATTCGGGCGTCATAGGAGACAACCGCGCGCAACGCATCGCCGGCTCGCTGTGCGGCAACGAGGTGGATCGCGTCGAGGCTGCGTAGGCGCAACGGTTGTACGGTGCCGGCGTCGTCGAGCAACTGCCGCGACAGCACCACAAAGTCCAAGCCATTCAGGAGTTTCCGGGCATCGGCAATTGCCTGAGCACCGTTCGGGGCAACGGCGCGTATCAGCTCAGTGCGCGCCAAGGCCGCCGAGAACCAACCGTCGTCGGCACGGTCGCGCAGGAAGGACTTGAGTGGCTCGGATTCATCCTCGGCGACCACGAGTTTGGCCAAGGCAGAGGTATCCAGGTAAAGCCGCATTGGCCTAGCGCTCATCGTCTCGCAGTCGCTCGAGGGTTTCGGAAGCGCTGTGCGGGTATGCGTCAGGTTTGATGTCATCGACGCCCAAGCGATGGGCTGCCTCGACGACTTCGCCAGCGCTGATGAGATCTTGCCACGGATCACCCGTGGTCGGGACTAACCGAGCGACGGGATGACCGCGGTCCGTGATCTCGATGGACTGCCCTGCGGCCACTTCCTTGAGGTACTTACTGGCATTTTGGCGCAGCTCGCGCACCCCTATTACCTTCATGTGCTACATGGTAGCACATTCCTGTTGGTGGCTGTTGTTGGTGGCTGTGTAGGGTGCCGGCATCAAGCACCATGGCCCAGTCTTGCCAACCCTACAGTGCGGCTGGTTCGCCCCGATTCGCCGCTAGGGGCGGGCGCGGTCGATCAGGTTGGACAACACGACAATGCTTTCGCTGCGCTCGACGTCGGCGCTCGAGCGGATGCGCTCCAGCGCCACCTCCAGATGTGCCATGTCGCGGGCCAGGACGTGCAGGATCGCGTCGGACGTACCCGTCACCGTCGCGGCGCTAACCACCTCGGGGATGTCCACCCACGCCGCGCGCAGCTCGTCGGGCGCGATCCTGCCGTGGCAGAACACCTGCACGTAGGCCTCGGTGTTCCAGCCGAGCGCGTTGCGGTCGACGACGGTGGTGAAGCCTTTGATCACTCCGTTGTCGATCATCCGGTCGACGCGGCGCTTCACCGCCGGCGCCGACAGATTCACCCGCTGGCCGATCTCGGCGAAGGTGGCGCGCGCGTGCTCGGCGAGCTCGGCGAGGATGCGCTCGTCGGTCTCGTCCAGTCGGTCCATCACCCTCCAAAGTCGCCCGAGGCGCAACGAATCTTCATATTGCCGACTTTAGCGCAATGAATCAACCATAGACACGCAATATCCGTCGTTTGATTGTGCCACGAGGCCAAAATATCGTTGTTTTATGACGGACCGCCCTGCCGCCGTTGCGGCCCCAGAACGGCAAAGCGTCGGCCGCACGTCGCGCGCACGCCGCTACGCCATGACCCCGCCCGCCTTTTTCGCCGTCGAATACGCGATCAACCCGTGGATGGACACCGCGACACCGGTCGACGTCGACGTCGCGACAGCGCAATGGCAGCAGCTGTACCAGACCTATGTACAGCTGGGCCACAGCGTCGACCTGATCGAGCCGGTAGTCGGGCTGCCGGACATGGTCTATGCCGCCAATGGCGGGTTCATCGCCAACGACATTGCGGTGGTTGCCAGATTTCGGTTCGCCGAACGCTCCGGCGAGTCGAAGGCCTACGCGCAGTGGATGTCTTCCGCCGGCTATCGACCGGTATCCACCCGCCACGTCAATGAGGGCCAGGGTGATCTTCTGCTCATCGGCGAAATGGTGTTGGCCGGCCACGGCTTTCGCACCGACCCGCGGGCGCACGATGAGATCGCCGAGGCGCTGGGGATGCCGGTGATCTCGCTGGAGCTGGTGGACCCACGCTTCTATCACCTCGACACCGTGCTGGCCATCCTCGACGAGCACACGATCGCCTATTACCCGCCGGCGTTCAGTGCGGCGGCGCAGGACCAATTGCACGCACTGTTTCCCGACGCGATCGTGGTCGGCAGCGCCGACGCGTATGCGTTCGGGCTCAATGCCGTGTCCGACGGTCTGCACGTCGTGCACTCAGCTGCCGCAACCGGTTTCGCCGCACAGCTGCGCGAAGCCGGGTTCGAGCCGATCGGTATCGACCTGTCCGAACTGCTCAAGGGCGGCGGTTCGGTGAAGTGCTGCACATTGGAGGTTCACCCATGACGATCCTGGCCGACACCGGAACCGAGACCGCAATCGCATTGGTCGAACGGTATGCGGCGCACAATTACTCGCCGCTGCCGGTGGTGGCGGCCAGCGCCGAGGGTGCGTGGATCACCGACGTCGAGGGCCGGCGCTACCTGGATTGTCTGGCCGCGTACTCGGCGGTGAACTTCGGTCACTGCAATCCCGAAATCACCGCGACGGCGCACGCCCAGCTGGACACGGTCACGCTGGTGAGCCGCGCGTTCCATTCCGACAATCTCGGGCCGTTCTGCGCCGCCCTTGCCGGATTGTGCGGCAAAGACATGGTGCTGCCGATGAACTCGGGCGCCGAAGCGGTGGAAAGCGGTCTCAAGGTTGCGCGCAAGTGGGGCGCCGACGTCAAGGGCGTTCCCGCAGGACGGGCCAACATCATCGTGGCCGACAACAACTTTCATGGCCGCACGATCAGCATCGTCAGCTTTTCCACGGATCCGTCGGCGCGCGACGGCTTTGGACCGTTCACCCCGGGGTTCCGCTCGGTGCCGTTCGGTGACGCCGCGGCCCTGGCGCGCGCGATCGACGACGACACGGTGGCGGTGCTGTTGGAGCCGATCCAGGGCGAGGCGGGCATCATCGTCCCGCCCGACGACTACCTGCCGGCCGTGCGTGCCCTGTGCAGCGAGCGCAACGTGCTGATGATCGCCGACGAAATCCAGTCCGGGCTGGCGCGCACCGGCTACACGTTTGCCTGCGATCGGTGGGGCGTCGTACCGGACGTCTACCTGCTGGGCAAGGCGCTCGGGGGTGGGGTGGTCCCGCTGTCGGCGGTTGTCGCAGACCGCGACATCCTTGGCGTGTTGCGTCCCGGAGAGCACGGCTCGACGTTCGGCGGCAACCCGATGGCCGCCGCGATCGGCAGCACGGTGGTTTCGATTCTGGCCCGCGGGGAATTCCAGGCCCGTTCTGCTGAGTTGGGTGCGCACCTGCACAAGCGGGTGGGGGAACTGATCGGTGACGGCGTGCTGGCGGTGCGCGGTTTCGGCTTGTGGGCCGGCGTCGACGTCGATCCGTCGCTGGCCACCGGCAAGGAGATGAGCCTGCGGTTGGCCGACCGTGGCGTGTTGGTCAAGGACACGCACGGGTCGACGCTGCGGTTCGCTCCGCCACTGGTGGTCACCGCCGAGGAGATCGACTGGGCAGTTCATCAGTTCGCTTTGGCGTTGCGGGAGGCTGGCCCATAATCAGCTGATCTACCTACAGGAGGCGCAGGGTTGCCGGCTACGTCGATCAGCCTGACAGAACAGATGCTGCGGCGGCGCCCGGTGGGGGGCGCGCACATCGCACGCGGGGCCGCAGACCAGCTCAAGCGAAGCATCGGCACGTTCCAGCTGACCATGTTCGGCGTCGGCTCGACCGTTGGCACCGGAATCTTCTTCGTCATGTCCCAGGCTGTGCCGGAAGCCGGCCCGGGCGTGATCGTCTCCTTCATCATCGCCGGGCTCGCGGCCGGGCTGGCGGCCCTCTGCTACGCGGAATTGGCGTCGGCCGTGCCGGTTTCGGGCTCGTCGTATTCCTACGCCTACACCACCATGGGTGAGGTCGTCGCGGTCGGCGTGGCGGCCTGCCTGCTGCTGGAGTACGGGGTGTCGACCGCCGCGGTCGCGGTCAGCTGGAGCGGCTACCTGAACAAGTTGCTGAGTAACGTCTTCGGCTTCGGGTTGCCGCACGCGGTGTCGGCCGCCCCGTGGGAGTCGCGACCTGGCTACGTGAACCTGCCGGCGATCATTCTGATCGCGATGTGCGCGTTGCTGCTCATCCGAGGCGCCAGCGAATCGGCCAAAATCAACGCCATCATGGTGGTGATCAAGCTCAGCGTCCTGCTGATGTTTGTCGTTATCGCGTTGACCGCCTTCGACGCGGGCCACTTCAGAGACTTCGCGCCCTTCGGTATTTCAGGCATCGGCTCAGCGGCTGGGACGATCTTCTTTTCGTACATCGGGCTGGACGCGGTTTCGACGGCGGGCGACGAGGTGAAGGACCCGCAAAAAACCATGCCGCGCGCCATCATTGCGGCCCTGGTGACCGTCACCACCGTGTACTTGCTCGTCGCGTTGGCCGCGCTGGGCACCCAGCCGTGGCAGAACTTCGCCGGGCAGCAGGAGGCCGGGCTGGCCACCATCATGGAGAACGTCACGCATGGCAGGTGGGCCAGCACGATTTTGGCGGCGGGCGCGGTGATCTCGATTTTCAGCGTCACGCTGGTCAGCATGTACGGCCAGACCCGCATCCTGTTCGCGATGGGCCGCGACGGGCTGCTGCCGTCGCGGTTCGCAAGGGTGAACG
Source organism: uncultured Actinomycetota bacterium (assembly GCA_963785625.1). Taxonomy (GTDB): domain Bacteria; phylum Actinomycetota; class Actinomycetes; order Mycobacteriales; family Mycobacteriaceae; genus Mycobacterium. The sequence continues at coordinate 233,338 of CAWAWC010000012.1, forward strand.
CACAGACGATGACCCCGGTGAACAACACGGCGATCGTCGCCACCGTGGCCGCGATCCTGGCCGCCGTCACACCGCTCGAGAAGCTGACGGACATGGTGTCCATCGGCACGCTCACCGCGTTCACGGTCGTCTCCGTCGGGGTGATCGTGTTGCGGGTGCGCCAGCCCGACCTGCCCCGGGGGTTCAAGGTGCCGGGTTATCCCGTCACACCAATACTTTCCGTCTTGGCGTGCGGCTACATCCTTGCCAGCTTGCACTGGTACACCTGGATCGCGTTCAGCGGATGGGTTTCGGTGGCATTGATCTTTTACTTCGTCTGGGGTCGCCATCACAGCGCACTCAACGACTCTTCCGCGCAGGAAACGTCATGACCGTCGTCGTGGGGTACCGGGCCGGCAGCGTCGGTTTGTCCGGCCTGCACCTCGCCGTCCGCGTCGCGCGGACGCTGAACACGTCGCTGACGGTGGCGACCATCGTGCCCAAGCCGTGGCTGGCGCCGTCGCCCGCGCGCATCGACGCGCGGTACGAGCAATGGGCGGACGGCTTGGCCGCGGAGTCGGCCACCGAGGCCGCACTTTATCTCCGCGACGTCGCCGAGGGAATCGAAGTCGTCTACGTCGAGCGGGCGCACCGGTCGGTGTCGGGCGGATTGATTGAAGTCGTCGAGGACGTCGACGCCGACATGCTGGTGCTCGGGTCGCTGCCCAGCGGTGGGGGCGGCCTGGTGGTGATCGGATCGACCGCCGACTGGCTGCTGCACGCGTCGCCCGTGCCGGTGGCGATCAGCCCCCGTGAATACCGTTCCGGGACTGGTAAACTGACGCGGCTCACGTGTGCCTACTCGGCTACTCCGGACACGCTCGACGTCGTGCGGCGCTGTGTCGAATTCGGAGAACGATTCGCGGTGCCGGTACGGGTGATGACCTTTGCGGTCCGCGGCAAGACAATGTACCCGCCCGAGGCGGGGATCGACGCGGAGGACTCGATCCTGCGGGCGTGGGCGTCGCAGGCGCGCGAAATCCTCGAGAACCTGAAGACCGACGGCATAGTCGGCAATGAGGTTGCGCTGCAGGTGGCCACCGGCAATAGCTGGAAAGAGGCGCTCGACGCGGCGGATTGGCAAGACGGCGAGATCCTGGCTCTGGGCACTCGGCCGCGCGGCGACATCCGCCGGGTATTCCTGGGTTCGCGCAGCGGCAAGATCATCCGCGACAGCCCGGTACCGGTGCTGGTGCTGCCCGGCTGAGCCTCGACCCTCCCCACGCCGGCTGTCACGCCAGGGTGGCGTTGATCGTCGAGCGTCACGCCAGCGTGGCGCTCACCGCTGCGACTCGCCGGCTAGCGCCGCGCGGCGGCGTTGGCCGCAGCCTGGGCCTGCCGCAGGGTTGCCGCGACGTCCCCGCGGCCGAGGAACATTTCGTCGAAATACGGTTGCAAGGCCGTGTCACCGGCGGCGAATCCGGCACCGCCCGGGGCCGGTATGCGCGGACCATTCAGCACGGCAAAGAAGGGTGTGACGTCGACGCCCCGGGCGGCCCAGTAGTCGAAGTAAACTGGCTGAGCGGACAGCACCGCGGGGATGGCCGCGCCGTTACGCCCCAGGTATTCGTTGCCTTCCCTGCTGCCCATCCACGCCAGGACCTGGCGTACCGCGTCGGGGTGCTTGGTCACCGCATTGCCCGCCGCGGCAATGCCGTTCGTGACGCTCACCCGGCCCGCCGGACCCGTGGGCATCATGGCCACACCCCAGCGAAAGCGGGCATCGCGGGTCACCGGCGCCAGGTTGTAGGTGCCGGACTGGAAGAGCGCCATCCTGCCGGCCAGGAACTGATTGCGCGAGAAGTCACCGTTGTCGTTGGTGTCCGACGCGGGCGGCGCGACGTGGTCGCGGTTGATCAGGCCGACCAGGTAGCGGAAGGCTTCCACCGCAGCGGGATTGTCGAAGGCGAACTCGTCTCCGCGCTGGAACACACCTCCCGCGGAGCCGATGTAGTTGAGGTAGATCCCCTGAGGGTCGTTGGCCGCGTTGTATCCCCACTGGTGGACGCGGCTGCCATCGAAACCCGATGTGCTTGCGTCATGCCCGTTCTCGCCGACGGTGAGCCGCGCCAGCATGGGACGTAACGTGTCGTCGCCGTTCGGATTCCATCGCAGGGCACCCAGCTCGGCGGGATCGACACCTGCCGCCGCGAGCAGGTCCGCGTTGTAGAACAGCGCGATTCCGGCATCGGTCAGCTGGGGCACACCCAACAGCGCGCCGCCTCGGGTGAACTGGTTGACCACCGCCGGCTCCCAGTCCGAGGCGGCGCCAGTATCAATCTTGATCAGCCGGCCGCTGTCGGCGTACGCGGCGAGATATGCGTTGGACAGCCAGAAGATGTCGTCGGCGCTGCCGCCGGCGATGTCGGTGCGCAGGGTGTTGAAGTACGTCGAATACGCCACCAGATTGATGTGCACCTCGATATCGGGGTGCTTGCGGGCGAAGGCCTCGAACGACTGCCGGTAGTCCGCGGCGATCTGGTCGGCCCAGATGCGAACCGTCACCACAATCTTGCCGCCGTGTGGTGTGCCGGAGTAGTCCAGCAATATCGCCGCGGCGGCCAGCAGCACCGCGACGAGCGCAACCGCCCCGGCGACCAGCGTGGAGGAGCGTGGCCTGGTCATCGTGTACACCCAGATTGCCGCAGTGGTCGTGATTCGGCGGAAGCCACGGCCATCACGGCAATCTCGGCGCCAGTGCCGCTCACTTGAGCCCCGAAACGACGATCGACGCGACGATGTGGCGTTGGAAAACCACGAACAGCGCGATCAGCGGCACGATCGCGACCGTCGTCGCCGCCATCACCAACGTCCACTGCGAGTTGAACCGCGACTGCAGATCGGCCGTGGCCACCGTGAGTACCCGCCACCGGTGCCCGCTGGTGATCACCAACGGCCACATGAAGTTATTCCATTGCGAAACGACCGTGATCAGCGTCAAGGCGGCTAAGACCGGTCGGCTCGAGGGGATCACGACGTGCACGATCACGTCCAACGTGTTAGCACCGTCGAGGCGGGCGGCGTTGATCAGCTCGTGCGGGATGATGCGGAAGTGCTCGCGAAGCAGGAATATCGCGTACGGCGAGCCGAACATGAAGGGCAGCACCAACGCCCAGAAGGTGTTGCGCAGGCCCAGCTGGGCCATCATGAGATACATCGGCACCACCGTGACGGTGCCCGGCACCATCAACGTGGCGATGTAGACCCAGAACAGCGCGTCGCGTCCGGGAAAGTCCAGGCGCGCAAACGCGTACGCGGCCAGCACGGAAAAGGTCAGCTGGCCCGACAGGATCACCGCCGTCATCAACGCGGTCACCGCGGCCGCGCGGCCGAACCCCGCCCCCGCCAGGTCGGCGTAGTTCGCCAGTGTGGGCGGCCGCGGCAGCTGCAGCGGCGTGCCGGTGGCGAACTGGTGCGCCGACGTGAACGACGTCAGTAGCCCAAGGGCGAACGGCGCCAACGTGATCACAGCACCGAGCGCCAGCCCGGCGTAGATCACCGCGTTCGAGACGCGGTTAAGTGAGGTCATAGCTGATCCGCCGCCGGAAGTACTGGTGCTGCACGATCGTGACGCCGATGAGAATGACGAACAGCACCACCGCCATCACTGAGGCCCGCCCGATGGCGGCCGAGCCGAAGGCCTCGGCGTAGATGCGGTGGGCCACCAGGTCGGTGCTGCCGGCCGGTCCGCCGCCGGTCAGCGCGTAGACCATGTCGAAAACCTGCGCCGTGCTGACGATCCCGGTCACCAGGACGAAGAACGTCGTCGGCCGCAGCATGGGCAGCGTGATGCGCCGGAACCGCTGCCACGCGGTGGCGCCGTCGGTGCGGGCGGCCGCGTGGATGTCGTCGGGGATGGCCAGCAGGCCCGCCAGAAACGACAGCGACACGTAGCCGACGTTGGTCCACACCACGACGGCCGACACCAGCGGCAGCGCGAAGCTGGGGTCCGACAGCCAATCGATGCGGTGGCCCAGCACGGTGCTGACGGCGCCGTCGGTGGGCGCCAGGATCCAGCGCCACAGCACGGCGATCGCCAGTGGGGCGCAGATCCACGGCAGCACGTACAGCGTGCGAAACAAGCCGGTGCCCGGAAGTTTGCGGGCCAACATCGATGCGGCCAGCAATCCCAGCACCGTCTGCGCGGGGACCACGATCGCCACGAACGCGGCGGTGACGATCAGCGAGTTGCCGAAGCCGCGGTCGTCCAGCACCGAGCGCCAGTTGGCCAGGCCCACGAAGCGCAGCGGACCCAGCAGGTCCCACCGGTACAGGCTGAGCCAGATCACGACCAGGATGGGCAGCAGCAAGAAGGCGAGGACACCGAAGAGGCTGGGCGCCAGCAAGGCGTAGGCCAGCGCGGGCGAGCGAGGCTGTCTGCTCAGGACTGCGCGGACCATGGAGGTATTAAAGCGGGCCGTAACGGGCTGTCGATACGGTGGAGCGGTGACACCTAACCGGGGGATCGACGCCGACTTCTTGGACCTGCCGCGCCACGAACTGGCCGAAGCCGCGCTGTCGGCGGCCACCGGGGCCGGGGCCAGCCATGCCGACCTGCGGATTCACCGGCTCAGCGCCGAAACCATCCAGCTGCGCGACGGCGAGCTGGAAACCGCGGTCGTCAGCCGGGAGGTCGGTTTGGCGGTGCGGGTGATCGTCGACGGCACCTGGGGATTCGCCTCGCACGCGGAGTTGGCTCCCGGGGTCGCCGCGGAGACGGCACGGCGCGCGGTGCAGGTCGCCACCACGCTGGCGACCCTCAACAACGAGCGCGTCGAGCTGGCGCCCGAGCCGGTGTACGCCGACGCCACCTGGGTGTCGAGCTACCGGATCGATCCGTTCGACGTCCCCGTGACCGACAAGATCGCGGTGCTAGAGGACTACTCCGGGCGGCTGCTGGCTGCCGACGGCATCGACCACGTGTCGGCCGCTTTGCATGCGGTCAAAGAGCAGACGTTCTACGCCGACACCTTCGGATCGTCGATCACCCAGCAGCGGGTGCGGGTCTTGCCGTCGCTGGAGGCAACGACCGTCGACGCCGCGGCGGGCAGCTTTGACTCGATGCGCACGCTGGCGCCCCCAATGGGGCGGGGCTGGGAGGTGCTGGCCGGCGACGAGGTGTGGAACTGGAGCGACGAGCTCGCGCAGCTGCCGGCGCTGCTCGCCGAAAAGATCAAGGCGCCCAGCGTGGTTCCCGGCGCCAAGGACCTGGTGATCGATCCGACCAACCTCTGGCTCACCATTCACGAATCCATCGGCCACGCAACCGAGTACGACCGTGCGATCGGCTACGAGGCGGCCTACGCCGGAACGTCGTTCGCCACACCGGACAAACTGGGCACCATGCGCTACGGCTCCCCGGTGATGAACGTGACCGCCGACCGCACCGCCGAATTCGGCCTGGCCAGCATCGGTTACGACGACGAGGGCGTGGCCGCGCAACGCTGGGACCTGGTGCGCGACGGGATCTTCGTCGGCTATCAACTCGACCGGGTGTTCGCGCTGAGACTCCGACAAGGGCTCTCACAGCCGCGCTCCAACGGGTGCTCCTACGCCGATTCGCCCCATCACGTGCCGATCCAGCGGATGGCCAACGTGTCGCTGCAGCCCGCGCCCGAGGAGATCAGCACCGCGGACCTGATCGGCCGGGTCGAAGACGGCATCTACATCGTCGGCGACAAATCCTGGTCGATCGACATGCAGCGCTACAACTTTCAGTTCACCGGCCAGCGGTTCTTCCGCATCCGCGACGGACGCCTGGACGGTCAGTTGCGCGACGTCGCCTATCAGGCCACCACCACGGACTTCTGGAACTCCATGGAAGCCGTCGGCGGCCCGTCTACCTATCGGCTGGGCGGCGCGTTCAACTGCGGTAAGGCCCAGCCCGGACAGATCGCCGCGGTCAGCCACGGCTGCCCCTCGGCGCTGTTCCGCGGCGTCAACGTGCTCAACACCCGGACCGAGGGCGGCCAATGATCACCGCGCAGCACGTCGTCAACCTCGTGCTGGCCGAGGCCGCCAAGCTCGGCGGCGCCGACGAGACCATGGTGCTGGTCACCGACAAGGTCGAGGCGACGTTGCGGTGGGCGGGCAACTCGATGACCACCAACGGGGTGTCGGTCAGCCGCAGCATCACGGTGATTTCTGTTGTGCGCCAAGGTGACAAAGCGCGCATCGGCACGGTGGTGTCGGCTGAGGTGGATCCGCGGGTGATTCCCGGCCTGGTGGCGGCCTCCCAGGACGCCGCCCGCTCGGCGCCGGAGGCCGGTGATGCCGCCCCGTTGCTCGCCGACACCGGTGTACCCGCGGACTGGGACGCGCCGGCGCCCGGAACCGGGCCCTTGGTGTTCGCCGACGTCGCCGACTCCCTGAGCCGCGGGTTCCGCGGCGCCGACCGGTTGTACGGCTTTGCCCACCACAGCGTTTCGACGACGTTGCTCGCCTCGTCGACCGGGCTCCGCCGCCGCTACACCCAGCCCACCGGCGCGGTCGAGATCAACGCCAAGCGCGGCGACGCCAGCGCCTGGGCGGGCATCGGCACCGCCGACTTCGTCGACGTGCCAACGGATTCGCTGCTCGAGCAGCTCTCGACGAGGCTGGGCTGGGCTGAGCGGCGGGTCGAGCTGCCCGCCGGCCGCTACGAGACGATCATGCCGCCCTCGACGGTGGCCGACATGATGATCTACCTGGGGTGGTCGATGGCCGGCCGCGGCGCGCAGGAGGGCCGCAGCGCATTCTCGGCGCCGGGCGGCGGCACCCGGGTGGGGGAGCGGCTGACCGACTTGCCGCTGACGCTGTTCTCCGATCCGATGGCACCGGGCCTGGCGTGCACCCCGTTCGTCGCGGTGAGCAGCTCCTCGGAGACGGTGTCGGTGTTCGACAACGGCATGGAGATCGGCCAGGTGGATTGGATCCGTGAAGGGGTCATCAACGCGCTGGCCTATCCGCGCGCCAGCGCCGCGAAATTCGGCGCCGAGGTCGCGGTGGCCGCCGACAACGTGGTGATGACCGGCGGGTCCGCGACTCAGGCCGACATGATTGCGAGCACCGAGCGGGGGCTGCTGCTGACGACGCTGTGGTACATCCGCGTCGTCGATCCCACCACGCTGCTGTTCACCGGGCTGACCCGCGACGGTGTCTACCTGATCGAGAACGGGGAAGTGACCGCCGCGGTCAACAACTTCCGGTTCAACGAAAGCCCGCTGGACTTGCTGCGGCGGGCCAGCGAGGCCGGGGTCAGCGAGAAGACGCTGCCGCGGGAATGGGGGGACTGGGCCACCCGGGCGGCGATGCCGTCGCTACGGATACCGGACTTTTACATGTCCTCGGTCAGCCAGGCGCAATAGCCGATTGCTATGCAGCTGAGCGAGTCCTAGCGTGTGAGAAATGCTGACGCGGTTGGTGGAGCTGTCCCCGGGCGACGGGCGGGTCTCGGCGCTGGTCCGACGGGTGTGCGCGCAGACGTTGTCGCTGCCGCCGCTGCCCGCTCCCGTCGAGGTTGGCGAGCCCGAGTCGGAGGCCGAGGCCGTCACCGCCGAATTCGCCGAACAATTCAGCACCGACGTGTCGGCCATTACGTCCGTGCAGCGGTCCCGGCTGTGGAAGCACTTGGGCGACCGCACGTTTGGCGTGGTGGTGCTGATGTATCTCGCGGACTTCATCCCGCGGGTGCGGGCCGGGCTGGAGGCGCTCGGTGTGGGCTCGGAGCATCTCGGCTGGGTGAGCGAGCCGATCAGCTGGGACCACACCACCGAGCCGTCGGATCTGGTCTTCAACGACTTCCTGCCGGCGGTGGCGCGGATGCGCACGCTGGACCCGGTCACCTCCGAACTGGTGCGACTCCGGGGCGCGGCCCAGCACAACTGCCGGCTGTGCAAGTCGCTGCGGGAGGGCAACGCGCTCGACGCCGGGGGCTCGGAAACGCTGTACGGCGACATCGAACGCTACGAGACGTCGGCTTTGCTCGACGGCCGCGCTAAAGCAGCGCTGCGGTATGCCGATGGGTTAATTTGGACCCCTGCGCACCTCGTCGCCGATGATGTCGCCGAGGTGCGCTCGGGGTTCTCCGAGGCCGAGGCCGTGGAACTCACCTTCGACATCATGCGCAATGCCAGCAACAAGGTCGCCGTGTCGCTCGGGGCCGACGCCCCGCGCGTCGAGGACGGCACCGAGCGTTACCTGATCGGCGCCGACGGCCAGACGGTGTTCAGGTGAGCGTCGTCTATACGATCGGGGCGTGTCTCTAAGACGATTTAGCCCCTACCGGGGCCGGCGGCTGCGGTGGCATGAGGCGCTGTTGGAGCGCGCAGCCATGAGTCGCGCCGGCTACGTCCTCGGATCGCAACTGGCGCCGCGCATCGACAAGGCGCTGATACCGCGGACAAACGGGCGGCTGAGCACGATGGGGATCGATAAGGTGGGGCTGGTCACGACGACAGGCGCCAAGTCGGGTAAGCCGCGTGCACAGCCGCTGACGTTGCTCGACGACGGTGACGGGTTGCTCGCGATCGGGTCCAACTACGGCCGGGAGAAGCACCCCTCGTGGAGCGCCAACTTGCTGGGACACCCCGAATGCACCCTCGAGCTTGGGGGAGCGCCCAGGCCGTACCGCGCCGAGTTGCTCACCGGCGACGAGCGCGACTTCGCCTGGGCCACGGCCGTCGACGTCTTCGCCGGCTATGAGAACTACCGGAAGCGTTGCGCACCCAGGGAGATCCGGATCTTCCGCCTCCGGCCTGCTTGAGCGCCTGTGGGCCAAGCGGATGCGGCATCGCCTGCCGTCGGTGCTGGCGCTAAGGTCGACGTCGGATCACACCGGGGGCGGTAGCTCAGTTGGTTAGAGCCGCGGACTCATAATCCGTTGGTCCTGGGTTCAAGTCCCAGTCGCCCCACCGATATTTTCGCAGGTAGGCGCGCTGCAGGTGTAGGAAATCCGACACCTTCCGGCCCGCCCTGACAGCGGCGTGACAGCAACACGGCGGCAGGCATCCAACGCGGGGCATCCGGCGGCCCGGCAACCACTCAACCATCTACGACGGTTCGTTGTGTGACCGCCGTCACACCAGCAAACGGCGGTACACGCCGGTACCGACACCTTGAACACGCGTTTAAGCCCTCTCTGCCAACCTGGGTTGAGGCACCTGCCCCCTGACAATTAGTGACCCGAGGGCGGGGATGGAGAGCTTCCCCGAGATGACGAACAAGGTGACCACATTGGTCCGAGCGACTGGGATCGAAGATCCTGGTCGGATGAGCGGTGCTGGAACGGAACGTCCCGACCCTGAGGTGCCCGAGCGTGCCCGGCGCCGAACGTTCACCGCGAAGTACAAGCTGGAGATCCTGGCCGCCTACGACGCTGCCCCCGATGGTGAGAAGGGTGCGTTGTTGCGTCGGGAGGGCCTGTACTCCAGCCACATCGTGGCGTGGCGGCGGGCCCGTGACGCCGGGGCACTGGCTGGGCTGGCCGTTGCGCGCGGACGTAAGCGGCGCAACCCCCAAGCCGAGCGGATCGCCCGCCTTGAGCAGGAGAAACGACAACTGGAGCAGGAGCTGGCCAAGACCCGCTTCGTGGTGGATGTGCAGGCAAAACTGCACGCGCTCTTGGAGACGCTCTCCGGGAGCGCGGACACCGAGCCGAGGTTGACGCCGTGACCGACACCGCGATCGCCGAGCTGGTCGGGTGTGTCGGGGTCCGGGATGCATGCCAGGCTGTGGGGGCCGCGCAGGCCAACTACTACCGGCGCCACCGCACCAGCCCGCCATCGGCTCGGTCGGTGCCGATCCCGCACCGAGACCGGCACCAGCCGCGGGCGCTGAGCCAGGCCGAACGCCAGGCGATCCTCGACGTTCTGCACAGCGACCGGTTCGTCGACATGGCGCCGGCCGAGGTGTGGGCCACGCTGCTCGACGAAGGCGTCTACCTCGGCTCGATCTCCACGTTCTACCGGCTGCTGCGCCAGGCCGGCGAAACCCGCGAACGGCGCCAGCAGGCCACCCACCCGGCCACCGTGAAACCGGAACTGGTTGCCTACCAGCCGAATTCCGTGTGGTCGTGGGACATCACCAAACTGCGCGGCCCCGCGAAGTGGACGTACTACTACCTGTATGTGATCTTGGACATCTTTTCGCGGTACGTGGTCGGGTGGATGGTCGCTACCCGCGAATCGGCGGCTCTGGCCGAGGTGCTGATCCGCCAGACCTGCGCCAAGCAGGGCATCAGAGCCGATCAGCTGACCATCCACGCCGATCGCGGCTCCTCGATGACCTCCAAGCCAGTGGCGTTCCTGCTCGCCGACCTCGGCGTCACCCAGTCGCACAGCCGCCCGCACCTCTCCGATGACAACCCATTCAGCGAACCCCACTTCAAGACCCTCAAATACCGGCCCGACTTCCCCGGCCGCTTCGACTCTATCGAGGCCGCCCGCCGGCACTGCCAGACCTTCTTCGCCTGGTATAACGACGATCATCGTCACGGCGGGCTGGGCCTACACACTCCCGCCGATATCCACTACGGCACCGCCGAGGCCGTCCGTGACAAGCGCGCCGCCGTGCTCACCGACGCATACCGGGCGCATCCCGAACGGTTCATCCGCAAGCCGCCCGAGCCGCCACACCTACCCACCGACTCGTGGATCAACCCACCCCACCAGCCAGAGGAGACCACTCACTAAATACCGCTAGACCGTGCCTCATTCAGGTTGACAGCTTCCGTCGCGCCTCATGTCACCCGAGGGCATCACATATCGTCGTCCGAGTTCAATCGTTAGGTCATCGACAGTGACCGTTAGCGGAGCAACGGGGTCTACGGTCACCTTCCATTTTTCTCCGCACGGATGGCCGGGGTCGTACTCGATGTGCGACATGATGTCTTCTCGACGATCCCAGCGAGTGAGGTTCTCTAGCTCGATAGTCAGCTCCGAAAACGCCTCGGCGTCTGGGTCATCGAGGAACACGCCGGTCAACATCCGTCCGACACGGACTTCCTGTTCATCCAACTCGAAACCAATACCCGACGAGCTCGATGCCATGATCCGGCAATCCAGCAGCGACACCGCTTTGGAGCCGACCCTTCCGTGGATAACCAGAAACCGCCCTGAACCTTCTCGCATCGCATACCCGCCCGGCGAAAGTTGCGCCCACCGACCGTCGCCGAAACCGCCTACAAGAGAGAGGGTTATGCCGTTGTTAGGGTTATACGTCAAAACGCCACGCTGGTCGCGGTCGGGTTGACCGGGCAGCCAGAACGGACCTCGCCAACTCTGCTCAACGGTGAGATCCTCGGTCATGGTTTTTGGTCCTCGACAACATCAGCATCGTCAACGAACCGGGCAAGGAGGCTTAGGGCAGCGAGCCGTTCGAGCGCCTCTTGTTCGGTCATCTCGATCTCTTCGTTGGGCAGGTGTCCGACGGGGTTGTTGACCACGGCAGCGGTCAATCGGTCGATCGGGTCAGCATGGCGAGGCGTTGTGCAATGGGCCGCATGACCTTTCGCGAATTCAAGTAAGCGACATGCGAGACCGGAGTGTTCCCGAGGATCGGTGGCCCCACCGACACCGCCTGGTCGCAGTCGACCGCGTCGGCGTAATGCGCGTTCAGCGTCCGCAGTGGATACGCGACGATGTCGTCGGGGTCGTGAAAGTTTACCCACTGCGCCGCCTTCCGGGTAGCGGCACTGCGCGTGCGACCGGGAAGTTTGATCGGGGCATCGAACTTGGGATAGCGGACCATCCACAATGCGAGCGGGCTACCCAGGGTGTAAAGCCAGGTCAGGGTCTCGCCACGCTGGAGCGCAGTGGATGACCCGGGCACCGACTTCGTCGACTTCTTGGATCCTGCCTTCTGCAGATCGTAGAAGTAGTCCGAGGCGATGACTGTGCCGAGGCTGTGCGCGATGACGCACAACGGTGCGTCGGGGGCCCGTTCGGCCAGGGTCGCCAGCGCCTCATCCAGGCAGGCGTGGATGGCGTCGTAGTTGGCGTCGCTGCCCTCAGCGATCTGATAGGCGATGACGTCGCCCAGAAAGTAAGTGACAGCCCAGCGCAGTGTCGGCCAGTGCGCTTTCGGCAACCCGGGAAACCGCCCCAGCAGGCCCGAAACGACCAACGGCAGCATGGCGAGATACGAGCCGTTGTTGATCCGGTGGACGAGGTCGTCGAGTCGCTGCGTCCAGCCGGCGAAGCCGTGACCGAAGGACGCCCGCACGATCTTATCGAGACCGGGCTCCGCCACCGGGATCCAGAACGCCGCCTCGATCTCGAGTTCCGCGGCTTCTGCGCCACGGCACGCGCGGGCGTACTCGGCGCGCAGCATTTTGATCGCGTTGTCGGCGTAGTGGGGATCCTTGATCTCCACGCCGTGGACGAACAGGACGGCGATCGTCGAGGTCATGGCTGCCTTCGTCGAGAGTTGTGGTGCCAGTGCATGGCCGGGTCGGGCAACCAGTATCCCAGGTGGCCGTCGCCGGTTGTCGTTCAGGCAGCACCGTTTTTTCGCCCAGGTACCGATACAACGTCGCCCGGCTGACCCCGAGGTACTTGGCGATGTCCCTCCCAATGTGACCGTCGGCCTTCATCCGCTTGGCGGTGGCGATGTGCTCAGGGTCGTCCACCTTCCGAGGCCGACCGAACTTGGTGCCCACGACTTTCCATCGTCGAGACCTGGATGGATCACAAGGATGACCCGACCGCGGCCTTCGTCGTAGGCGCGGACATCGGTGCCGTCAGCAGATTTCGTTGTGATCATTGTCCGCCTATCGTGGCGGATCGGTGGCGAGCCTGGAAGGCCACGCCCGGTCAGAGACTAGCCGCCCGGATGGGAGCGCAGGCCGGCGACCACGCGCGGGAATGGAGGCGGCGCTGCGTCCTGTGGCTCATGCTCGATGTGTGCCCATTGGTGAGGTGCGAAGTACCACGACCACCTACCCTTGGTGTAGCCAATCTTGAGAACGGCGCCCTCGGTGTCGAAATGTAGTTCGTCTCCGTACGTATTCTCGCTGCCATCGGCCCACACGACTTTGAATGTCATAGGCGCACGCTACCGGCAACCCATTACACCACCAACCTGATGTCGGTCACCCCGAAGTCCTCCTGGCCCTGGGTGCGCACCCTACTGCACTCCATCTTTGACCAACCAGACACAGAATCTGTTGTCGCTCAGTATGATCGGGTGCTCGACGCACTAGCGGACAAGCTGCCGAAAGTGGCCGAGCACCTCGATGCGGCCCGCGCAGAACTGCTGGCATTCACCGCCTTTCCCAAACAGATCTGGCGCCAGATCTGGTCTAACAACCCCCAGGAACGACTCAACAAGGAAATCCGCCGCAGCACCGACGTCGTGGGCATCTTCCCCGACCGCACCGCGATCATCCGCCTCGTCGGTGCCGTGCTTGCCGAACAACACGACGAATGGATCGAAGGCCACCGCTACCTCGGACTTGATGTGCTCAGCCGCTCCCGCGCCGCACTCACCTCCACCGCACAGGAGCCAACCACCGCACCAGCGCTGACCGCCTGATCCATCCCCGACAGGGCTGACGGGTCCACGAAACTTCTACGGCCAGTCAGGACGCCGCTACGCCCCTGGCTCTCCTTCGCGCGAGGAGCGGATACGCTCTCAAGACAAGACTCAACAGGATGCTCATGCCTGCGTTGCTGGGATTGATGTATTCACGCATCGAATCGAAGCGCCCGTCCCGGATGTGGAATACCCAGCAGTATCCGTCGATCTTGACACGAACTCCGCCGACGAGTGCTGCATGTTCGTATTCGACGACGAGATACTCGTTGTTGGTAAACCAGTTGGTGATATTGACCTTCGACCGGCTATCGTGCGTCCTGCGACTTCCGGCGGCCATGACCGCGCTCATGACGTTTTTACGGCCTCTCCACGTGTGGCCGATAGGCATCAGGGTGAAACTGCAATCGTCAGTGAGCAACTCGCCGAACCGCTCGTAGTCGTCGTTAGCGACGATGGTTAGGTATCGCTCAATCAGGTGGTTCGTGACGGCGCCATCAGTTTCGGTCACTTCGCCTCCCCTCAGTCCTGTCCGTTGGCTCATGAACAAACATGCATATGTCCGAAGGCTGCCGTCAGCTTAGAACGCCGCGTGACCTGGCCTGTTGCCAACCGGATGCACATGCCCGGACAAATTGGATGACCGACGGCTCCACCGACTAATACAAACCAGGACTCACGACCTAAACTGCAGAACGAAGGTCACGCGATGGCCCGACTCGTACACCACCGCTCTGGGCGCGACCATTTTCCAAGCTTCCAGGTCTCGTACTGCACCGAAGTAGTCCGATCCCCGTAGCTCAGCTTCCCCAGTCGAGATCCCTATCCGCACCGGTAATTCCAGTGCCTGCTGGGCGGCGACGGCAGCCTCGACGGCGGCTCGGGGTGAGGTGAATACCGCGCACACCCCGTCCCCGGTGTGCTTGAACACCCGACCCCCCTGGGCCTCGATCGCCGAGCGCAGCACCTCGTCGTGGTCGGCCAGTGCTGCCCGCATTACCTCCGGGTCGGTCTCCCACCGCCGGGTGGAACCCTCGATATCGGTGAACAGGAAGGTGACGACCCCCGAGGGCGAAACCCCCTCCCGGGCAACGCCGTTCATGTCATCGCCTCAGCCCAGTCGATGTGCACCTCGAACTCAAGGGTTTTCGCGGTCTGTCGGTATCGATCCCGTAGTTCGCGATAGCGGGCCTCGTCACCGTGAGCCCGCGCCAGAAGAGCCCGCAGCCGCAGGAGCCATATTTCGCGGATAACCAATTCGTCGTCAAAGGGCGCATCCGCCAACCTTGTGATCGCGGCCTCGGCTTCGGCCACGTCACCGTCGGCCCCGCGCTCAAGCAGTGTCTCCACCAGGATACCGGTCGCTGCAATGCCCGTCCCCAGTAGCTGTCCTTGGCGGACCATTTGGTCGACAGCGGCGCGCATGAGCGGTATCGCCTCATCGCGATCTCCACGCCTAGCCTGCTCACGCGCCAAATACACCTCAAAAATCGGCAACTCGGACCGGTTCTGTACCCGGCGCAGGAGCGCTTCGCTGGCCTCGGCCAGCAGCTTTTGTCCGCTGGAACGCTCCGCATCCGCGTGGCGGTGCACCAGCGCGGTGCCCAACGCCGCCCAGGCGAGGTCCAACGCCACATCATCACCGGATCGTTCGGCAATCCGCAGTGCGTCGCCGACGCCTGCCGTTCCAGGCCTGAGACATGATGGGTTTAGATGCAGTTGGTGAGCGCATCCGGCGCATTGCGCTGGCCGTAGGCGGCGATCAGCGACCGGCAACTGGCCCATCTCCTTGCCGATCACCGTCCGCGACGTAGGCGGGTCCAGTACGTGTAGGTCTTGCCGTCGCGGCCGGTGATCGTGGCGGTGTGGTCTCCGTAGACTCCTCGTCGGTGTCGTCCTGGGCGATCACCCACGTCTGAGTAGTTGGCGTTGGTGGTCCCTCGCGTTGTCCTCCGCAACCTGCGCCGCGAATAACGCGCTGGAAAGGTCGTTGAACAACCGGACAGGGTTACGAGTCACGATGCCCACCCGGGTCGTCAGAGACCAGCATGTCGACCGATACCGGTCGTCGTACATGGTCAGCGTGGGGTCGCCGTCGTATGCGCCCACGTTGAAGAGGCGAACGATGTAGGTGCGGTTGCCGCTGTCTGCGGAGTACTGCTCGTCGTGGTCCTTGACCCAGTGAAGTTCCATGAGGGGTGGGTGGTTCCTCTCGGTGGTGTTGTGGCCGGTGGTTTAGCGGAGTGTCTGACAATCACCGGCACAGCGCTGGTCGGTAGTCCAAAGTTATTCCGGTTCTCCGCACAGCACTGCGCACAGAGCAACATCCGACGGCTAACCGCACGACACCGACGACACCGGCCGAGCCGACCGCCGCCGCGATGTCCATCGAGTGCACCACATCGGCGAACAGAACCGTGACTTGCTTGTACTCGGCCCGGGTATCGCCGTCTTTGACCGGTGAGCCACAGCCGTGACAAAACCGGGCGTGCTCCAGAGGCTCAGTGCCACACGTCCGGCACGCTGCTATGGCCGTCATCCGACCCTCCGCCGATCCCGGGCCCTAGCCGCTTCAGGGGTTCTTGAAGGATAGGCCGTGAGGCAGGGAACTCGGGGGTCAGCGGGCCGGGGGCCTTGGCCCGCTCGCCGAGGCGGGCGCGCAGGTCCTCCTCGACGGCGACGACCTCGGGGCTGAGCTTCTCGACCTCGAATCGAGGGCCTCGCCGTAGGCAATGCTCCGGCGTCTTTCGCCCGTGGCTGTGACGTCGCGCCCGTCAACCGGGAATGATTTCCTTGATGGACAGCAACAGAATGTTTCGCCGTAAGACACCGGATGAGCGGGCTGACGTGTCCGAGGACGCGCGCCCGAACCCGTCTGATCTACGCCGCTGGCGCCAGCATTTGGCCGATGAGCGGGCCGAGGCGGATGTGTACCGCGATCTGGCGGGGCGGCGCACCGGGGAAGAGCGAGACATCCTGCTGGCCCTGGCCGCCGCCGAGGGCCGCCACGAACAGTACTGGCGGACTCTGCTCGGCGAGCAGGTCGACAAGCCCCGCCGGAGTAATCTCCGCAGCCGCATTCTGGGCTTTTTGGCGCGGCACTTCGGGTCGGTGTTCGTCCTCGCCCTCGCCCAGCGGGCTGAGGCCCGCTCGACGTATAACGCCGATGTCGACGCCACCGCCACTATGGCGGCAGATGAGCGCATTCACGAAGAAGTCGTCCGCGCCCTGGCCACCCGAGGCCGCAACCGCCTTTCGGGCAGCTTCCGGGCCGCGGTATTCGGCGCCAACGACGGCCTGACCACCAACCTCGCCCTGGTCCTGGGTATCAGCGCCAGCGGGGTGTCCAACCACACCGTGCTCATCACCGGTATGGCCGGGCTGCTCGCCGGATCCCTGTCGATGGGAGCGGGGGAATACGTCTCCGTGCGCTCGCAACGCGAATTGCTGGAAGCGTCCGCCCCCAACCCCGAAGCCCGCACCGCGCTGGCCCAACTCGACGTCGACGCCAACGAGTTGGCCTTGGTCTACCGGGCTCGCGGCATGAGCGCATCGCAGGCGACCGCGTACGCCACCGAGGTCCTCGGAAACCACACTTTGGGTATCACCGGGCACCCACGCCCGGCCGCAACGAACACCGATGAGCACGAAGCGATCGGCACCGGCCTCAGGGCCGGGCTCTCCAGCTTCTGCTTCTTCGCCTCCGGCGCCCTGATCCCCGTCCTGCCCTACCTCTTCGGCCTCCAAGGCACCCTCGCGCTTGTCGTGGCCTCCATCCTCGTCGGAACCGCACTGCTGGCCACCGGCGCTATAGTCGGCCTGCTGTCCGGCGGACCGCCAGTTCGGCGAGCACTGCGCCAGCTGCTCATCGGCTACGGCGCCGCCACTATCACCTACCTGGTGGGCATGCTGTTCGGCACCGGCTTCGGCTAGCGGCTGGCTATGATCGCCCGTGAGTTAGCTTGTTGCCGCTTGCATCTCACGGCGCCGAGGTCGTGGGTGGCCGCGTTCCTCGCCGTTGCGGACCGGCTGCATCTTGAAGATCAGGTGCAGCAAGAACAGCAGCCGCGCGTCCCGCACCTAAGGCACGGCGGAGACCTACGCCGAGCGCGCCTGTATTTCGATGTAGGCGCGGAGAATGGGAACCAGTCGGAAGCTGTCCTTTTCCGCATTCCACACAAGCACCTCCGCAAGCGCATCCCCGGCTGCGGCTTGCACGGCCTCGGCGTAGAGTTCCATCGAGGTCGCCGTCGCGCTGCTGCATGATGTAATCCTGTTCGTGGACGGCGAGCTGGTCCCACCACCAGTCGTCGAACTGTTCACAGATCGCACTTAGCCGTGATGCTTCGGTCAGTTTCAAGGGGGTGGGTTTAGTCCCGGCCCAGTGTGTGTCGGTCTTAGCCACTGATTTGTCGTTGAGGTAATCGGCAAGGCGCGGGGACAGCGGCTGCTCCGGGTTGCGTAGCAGCGAAACTTGGTCATCCATCGGGAGCGCGTAAAACCAGGACAGGTCATCGACTGGCATGAGGGGACGGTACCCCTCCGAGCTGTCCATCAGGTTGTGGGTTGCGCCAAAGCGGAACGGGCCCGTTCCGTTCGTTGTCAGTGGCGATGGCTAGGATGCCGCCCTTCGCGGCTTACCGCGTCGGGGATGTCGGCGGCGTGGCCCAAGCTAATTGGCTTCCCGGGCCCCCACCTTGGCTTCGAGGCCGTCGTCCAGGTGGATGCTGTTGTGTCTGCTCGTCGGCATCCGGATAACGGCGCCGTAGCCGGTCGATAAGAACCTGGGCCTCTTGTATGTCCTTGCGCAGCGAGGCTGCTTCCAACCGTATCGCGCATGCCCGGGCGTTCATGCCGGTAACGCCCTGGCGTTCCACCCGGGCTAACTTGGTAATCATCTCGTGCAGTCGATGGCTCAACGCGCGGACCAACTCCCCAGCCTGGGCAGCCTGGCGATCCCGCATGGGGCAATCGTCGCATTCGTAGCCTGTAGCCGCGTCGAAACTACAGATCCATTTGACGAATGGCACACATGACAGGCGGCCGAGCACCTGGAGGCCGCGGGACGGCTGTTCCGTTAGCTGTTAGCTAGCTTAGC
>CAWAWC010000013.1:0-89938 GCA_963785625.1 uncultured Actinomycetota bacterium
TGGCGGTGCTGAAAACCGGGGCGGCTTATCTGCCGATCGACCCGGGGCTGCCGGCGGCCCGGATCGGGGTTCATGGGTGGCCGACGCCGCGCCGATCGCGGCGATCACCACCACCGGGCTGGGCCGACCGGCTGGACGGGTGCGATCTGCTGGTTATCGATGTCGAAGACCCCGCTGTTGACACCCAACCCAGGCACGGCACGACCGGCGCCGGCCCCCGAGGATATCGCCTACATCATCTACACCTCGGGCACCACCGGTGTTCCCAAGGGGGTGGCCATCACCCACCACAACATCACCCAACTGTTCGCCTCACCGACCTCGTTCACACCGACGGCGGGGCAGGTGTGGACGCAGTGGCTTTCCTATAGTTTCGATTTCTCGGTGTGGGAGATCTGGGGTGCGTTGTTGCATGGGGGGCGGCTGGTGGTGGTGCCGGAGTCGGTGGCCCGCTCGCCCGCGGACTTTCATGACTTGCTGGTCGGTGAACACGTCGATGTGTTGACCCAGACTCCGTCTGCTGTGGGGGGTTTGTCGCCGCAGGGGTTGGAGTCGCTGCCGGTGTTGGCGGTGGGCGGTGAGCCCTGTCCGGCCGAGGTGATAGACCGCTGGGCTGCTACGGGCGGGTGATGATCAATGTCTACGGCCCGACCGAGACCGCGGTGTGGGTGGCGCTCAGTGCGTTGGTGGCGGGTTCGGGGGCGGCGCCGATCGGTTCGCCGGTGTCGGGGGCGGCGTTGTTTGTGCTGGATGGGTGGTTGCGGGCGGTGCCGGCCGGGGTGGTCGGTGAGTTGTATGTGGCCGGTGCGGGGGTGGGTGTTGGGTATTGGCGGCGGGCTGGTTTGACGGGGTCGCGGTTTGTGGCGTGCCCGTTCGGTGGCGCGGGAGCGCCGGGGATACGTATGTATCGCACCGGGGATCTGGTGCGGTGGCGCGCTGATGGCCAGTTGGAGTATGTGGGGCGTGCCGATGAGCAGGTCAAGATCCGCGGGTATCGCGTCGAGCTCGGTGAAGTCCAGGCGGTGTTGGCCGGGGTGGACGGGGTGGAGCAGGCGGCGGTGATCGCCCGCGAGGACCGCCCCGGCGACAAGCGCCTGGTGGGCTATATCACCGGGACAGCAGAGCCGGCCGAGATACGCGCCGCGCTGGCCGAGCGGCTGCCCGGGTACATGGTGCCGGCCGCGGTGGTGGTGGTGCAGGCGTTGCCGCTAACACCCAACGGCAAACTCGACACCCGGGCCCTGCCGGCACCCGACTACAGCGGTGCCGGCCGATATCGGGCCCCGGCCACCCCCATCGAGGAGATCCTGGCCGGTATTTATGCCCGGGTACTGGGGGTGGACCGCGTCGGGGTGGATGATTCGTTTTTCGATCTCGGCGGCAATTCGCTGCAGGCCATGCGGGTGGTCGCCGCGGTGCAGGAATCACTCGGTGCGCACCTCACGGTCCGCCACCTGTTCGACGCACCAGCGATTCGCCAGTTAGTGCAGCATGTCGGTGGGGTTGATAGCCGGCGGGTGGCGTTGGTGCCCGTTGTTCGTCCCGGTGTGGTGCCGTTGTCGTTTGCTCAGCGCCGGTTGTGGTTCCTGCATCAGTTGGAGGGGCCGTCGGCGACCTACAACGTGCCGTTGGTGTTGCGGTTGTGTGGGCAGTTGGATGTCGGTGCGTTGGGTGCCGCACTGGCCGATGTGGTGGGCCGTCACGAAAGTTTGCGCACGGTGTTCTGGGCCGTCGATGGGGTGCCGCAGCAGCGGATCATTGCTGCCGACGAGGCAGATTTTGGGTGGGGCATCATCGATGCGGTCCGATGGTCGGCGACCCAGCTTGAGGATGCCGTGGGTGTGGCCGCGCGGTATGCGTTCGATCTGGCCACCGAGATCCCGGTGCGTGCACGACTTTTCGCAGTTGCTGACCGGGAGCATGTGCTGGTGTTCACCATGCACCATATCGCCGCGGACGGGTGGTCGCTCACGCCGCTGCTGCGCGATCTCAGCACCGCCTATAGCGCCCGGTGTGAGGGGCAGGCCCCGGGCTGGGCCGGGTTGGCGGTGCAGTATGTCGATTACACGTTGTGGCAGCGTGAACACCTCGGTGAGCTTGAGGATCCCGCTAGTGCGATCGCAGCGCAGCTGGGGTTTTGGGAGCGGGCTCTTGCCGGGTTGCCGGAACGGCTCGAGCTTCCCACCGATCGGCCCTATCCGCTGGTTGCCGATCATCGTGGCGCCAGTGTGGCGGTCAACTGGTCGGCGGGGCTGCAGCAGCGGGTTGCTCGGGTGGCCCGGGATAACAACGCGACCAGCTTCATGGTGATGCAGGCCGGCCTTGCGGTGCTGTTGTCGAAGCTCTGCGCTAGCAGTGAGGTGGCGGTGGGGTTCCCGATCGCCGGGCGCCGCGATCCCGCGCTCGATGAGCTGGTGGGGTTTTTCGTCAACACCCTGGTTTTGCGCACCACCGTGGCAGGTGATCCCACGTTCCAAGAACTGCTGGCCCAGGTGCGGGCGCGCAGCCTGGCCGCCTACGAGCACCAAGACGTGCCCTTTGAGGTGCTGGTGGAGCGGCTCAACCCCACCCGAAGCCTGACCCATCACCCGTTGGTCCAGGTGGTGTTGGCCTGGCAGAACCTTCCCGGGCAGGACAATGACCCCGCCACCGGGCTGGCCCTGGGTGATCAGCAGGTCATGCCGCTGCCGGTGGGCACCCACACTGCCCGCATGGATTTGGTGTTTTCGCTGGCCGAACACTGGGCCGAGGTCGGTGAGCCCGCCGGGATCAGGGGGGCGGTGGAGTTTCGCACGGATGTGTTCGACGCGGTCAGCATTGAGGCGCTGATCGGGCGGTTGGAGCGGGTGTTGGTGGCGATGACCGCCGACCCCGCCCGGCGGCTCTCGTCGATCGATGTGCTCGATGCCGGTGAGCACGCCCGCCTGGAAGAGATCGGTAACCGGGCGGTGTTGACCCGGCCCGCACCGCCGGCGGTGTCGATTCCGGTGTTGTTCGCCGCCCAAGTCGCGCGCACGCCCGACGCGGTGGCGCTGACCTTCGAGGGCCGCTCGATGACGTACCGGGAGGTTGAGGAGGCGGCTAACCGGTTGGCGCACCTGTTGGCCGGCCATGGTGCGGGCCCGGGTGAGTGTGTGGCGCTGCTGTTGTCCCGTTCGGTCGAGGCGGTCGTGGCGATTGTGGCGGTGCTCAAGACCGGGGCGGCTTATCTGCCGATCGACCCGATGTACCCGGCGGCGCGGATCGCGGTCATCCTTGAGGACGCTGTACCGGTGGCCGCTATCACCACCGCCGGGCTGCGCTCGCGGCTGGACGGGTGCGATCTTGCGGTTATCGATGTGGAGGACCCCCGCATCCCCAGCTATCCGTGTACGGGTTTGCCGGCGCCCGCGGCGGATGACATCGCCTACCTGATCTACACCTCGGGCACCACCGGTGTTCCCAAGGGGGTGGCCATCACCCACCACAACGTGACCCAGCTGATGGAGTCACTGGATGTGGGCCTGCCGCGCGCGGGGGTGTGGACGCAGTGGCATTCCTATGGCTTTGACGTCTCGGGCTGGGAGATCTGGGGTGCGCTGCTGGACGGGGGGCGGCTGGTGGTGGTGCCCGAATCGGTTGCGCACTCGCCGGCGGACTTTCACGCCTTGCTGGTCGCTGAACAGGTCAGCGTGCTCACCCAGACTCCTTCTGCTGCAGGGGTGTTGTCGCCTGAGGGTTTAGGACCGGTGGCGTTGGTGGTGGGCGGTGAGGCCTGCCCGGCCGAGTTGGTGGATCGGTGGGCGCCCGGGCGGGTGATGATCAACGTCTACGCCCCGACCGAGACGCCGATGTGGGCGTCGATGAGTGCGCCGCTGACACCGGGGTCGGGTGTGCCGCCGATCGGCTCCCCGGTGGCGGGGGCGGCCTTTTTTGTGCTGGATAGGTGGTTGCGGGCGGTGCCGGTGGGGGTGGTCGGTGAGTTGTATGTGGCCGGTGCGGGGGTGGCTTGTGGGTATTGGCGGCGGGCCGGTTTGACCGGGTCGCGGTTTGTGGCGTGCCCGTTCGGTGGCGCGGGAGCGCCGGGGATACGTATGTATCGCACCGGGGATCTGGTGCGGTGGGGCGCTGATGGCCAGTTGGAGTATGTGGGGCGTGCTGATGAGCAGGTCAAGATCCGCGGGTATCGCATCGAGCTGGGTGAGGTGCGCGCGGTGTTGGCCGGGGTGGACGGGGTGGAGCAGGCGGTGGTGATCGCCCGCGAGGACCGCCCCGGTGACAAGCGTCTGGTGGGCTATGTCACCGGGACAGCTGAGCCGGCCGAGATACGCGCCGGGCTGGCCGAGCGGCTGCCCGGGTACATGATCCCGGCCGCGGTGGTGGCGGTGCAGGCGTTGCCGTTGACGGTCAACGGCAAACTCGACAAGCGCGCCCTGCCGGCACCGGAGTACCAGGATGTTGATCGTTACCGCGCCCCGGCCACCCCGGTCGAGGAGATCCTGGCCGGTATTTATGCCCGGGTACTGGGGGTGGACCGCGTCGGGGTGGATGATTCGTTTTTCGATCTCGGCGGCAATTCGCTGCAGGCCATGCGGGTGGTCGCCGCGGTGCAGGAATCACTCGGTGCGCACCTCACGGTCCGCCACCTGTTCGACGCACCAGCGATTCGCCAGTTAGTGCAGCATGTCGGTGGGGTTGATAGCCGGCGGGTGGCGTTGGTGCCCGTTGTTCGTCCCGGTGTGGTGCCGTTGTCGTTTGCTCAGCGCCGGTTGTGGTTCCTGCATCAGTTGGAGGGGCCGTCGGCGACCTACAACGTGCCGTTGGTGTTGCGGTTGTGTGGGCAGTTGGATGTCGGTGCGTTGGGTGCCGCACTGGCCGATGTGGTGGGCCGTCACGAAAGTTTGCGCACGGTGTTCTGGGCCGTCGATGGGGTGCCGCAGCAGCGGATCATTGCTGCCGACGAGGCAGATTTTGGGTGGGGCATCATCGATGCGGTCCGATGGTCGGCGACCCAGCTTGAGGATGCCGTGGGTGTGGCCGCGCGGTATGCGTTCGATCTGGCCACCGAGATCCCGGTGCGTGCACGACTTTTCGCAGTTGCTGACCGGGAGCATGTGCTGGTGTTCACCATGCACCATATCGCCGCGGACGGGTGGTCGCTCACGCCGCTGCTGCGCGATCTCAGCACCGCCTATAGCGCCCGGTGTGAGGGGCAGGCCCCGGGCTGGGCCGGGTTGGCGGTGCAGTATGTCGATTACACGTTGTGGCAGCGTGAACACCTCGGTGAGCTTGAGGATCCCGCTAGTGCGATCGCAGCGCAGCTGGGGTTTTGGGAGCGGGCTCTTGCCGGGTTGCCGGAACGGCTCGAGCTTCCCACCGATCGGCCCTATCCGCTGGTTGCCGATCATCGTGGCGCCAGTGTGGCGGTCAACTGGTCGGCCGAGCTGCAGCAGCGGGTTGCTCGGGTGGCCCGGGATAACAACGCGACCAGCTTCATGGTGATGCAGGCCGGCCTTGCGGTGCTGTTGTCGAAGCTCTGCGCTAGCAGTGAGGTGGCGGTGGGGTTCCCGATCGCCGGGCGCCGCGATCCCGCGCTCGATGAGCTGGTGGGGTTTTTCGTCAACACCCTGGTTTTGCGCACCACCGTGGCAGGTGATCCCACGTTCCAAGAACTGCTGGCCCAGGTGCGGGCGCGCAGCCTGGCCGCCTACGAGCACCAAGACGTGCCCTTTGAGGTGCTGGTGGAGCGGCTCAACCCCACCCGAAGCCTGACCCATCACCCGCTGGTCCAGGTGATGTTGGCCTGGCAGAACAACAACAACCCTGTCGCAGAGTTGACCCTGCGCGGTCTAGACGCCAGCGCTATGCCAGTCAATATCCATGCTGCCCGCATGGACCTGGCGTTTTCGCTGGCCGAACGCTGGGCCGAGGTCGGTGAGCCCGCCGGGATTGGCGGGATGGTGGAGTTTCGCACGGATGTGTTCGACGCGGACCGCATCGAGGCGCTGATCGGGCGGTTGGAGCGGGTGTTGGTGGCGATGACCGCCGACCCCGCCCGGCGGCTCTCGTCGATGGATGTGCTCGATGGCGGGGAGCACGCCCGGCTGGATGGGTGGGGCAACCGGGCGGTGTTGACCCGGCCCGCACCGCCGGCGGTGTCGATTCCGGTGTTGTTCGCCGCCCAAGTCGCGCGCACGCCCGACGCGGTGGCGCTGACCTTCGAGGGCCGCTCGATGACGTACCGGGAACTCGAGGAGGCGGCTAACCGGTTGGCGCACCTGTTGGCCGGCCATGGGGTGGGTCCGGGTGAGTGTGTGGCGCTGCTGTTGTCCCGTTCGGTCGAGGCGGTCGTGGCGATGGTGGCGGTGCTGAAAACCGGGGCGGCTTATCTGCCGATCGACCCGGGGCTGCCGGCGGCCCGGATCGGGTTCATGGTGGCCGACGCCGCGCCGATCGCGGCGATCACCACCACCGGGCTGGCCGACCGGCTGGACGGGTGCGATCTGCTGGTCATCGATGTCGAGGACCCCCAAATCCAGACCTATCCGTGTACGGGTTTGCCGGCGCCCGCGGCGGATGACATCGCCTACATCATCTACACCTCGGGCACCACCGGTGTTCCCAAGGGGGTGGCCATCACCCACCACAACGTGACCCAGCTGATGGCGTCACTGCATGCACCCCTGCCGGCGGCGGGGGTGTGGACGCAGTGGCATTCCTATGGCTTTGATGTGTCGGTCAAGGAGATCTGGGGTGCGCTGCTGGGTGGGGGGCGGCTGGTGGTGGTGCCCGAGTCGGTGGCGCGCTCACCGGACGACTTTCACGCCTTGCTGGTTGCTGAACAGGTCAGCGTGTTAAGCCAGACCCCGTCTGCGGTGGGGGTGTTGTCGCCGCGGGGGTTGGGACCGGTGGCGTTGGTGGTGGGCGGTGAGGCCTGTCCGGCCGAGGTGGTGGATCGGTGGGCGCCCGGGCGGGTGATGATCAACGCCTATGGCCCGACCGAGACCACGGTGGATGTGGCCTTGAGTGCGCCGCTGACAGCGGGGTCGGGGGTGCCGGCGATCGGTTCGCCGGTGTCGGGGGCGGCGTTGTTTGTGCTGGATGGGTGGTTGCGGGCGGTGCCGGTGGGGGTGGTCGGTGAGTTGTATGTGGCCGGTGCCGGGGTGGGGTGTGGGTATGTGCGCCGGTCGGGGTTGACGGGGTCGCGGTTTGTGGCGTGCCCGTTCGGTGGCGCGGGAGCGCCGGGGATACGTATGTATCGCACCGGGGATCTGGTGCGGTGGCGCGCTGATGGCCAGTTGGAGTATGTGGGGCGCGCCGATGAGCAGGTCAAGATCCGCGGGTATCGCATCGAGCTCGGTGAAGTCCAGGCGGTGTTGGCCGGGGTGGATGGGGTGGAGCAGGCGGTGGTGATCGCCCGCGAGGACCGCCCCGGCGACAAGCGTCTGGTGGGCTATGTCACCGGGACAGCAGAGCCGGCCGAGATACGCGCCGGGCTGGCCGAGCGGCTCCCGGCCTACATGATCCCGGCGGCGGTGGTGGCGGTCGACGCGCTGCCGCTAACACCCAACGGCAAACTCGACACCCGCGCCCTGCCGGCACCCGAGTACCAGGATGTTGATCGTTACCGCGCCCCGGCCACCCCGGTCGAGGAGATCCTGGCCGGCATCTACGCGCGGGTGCTGGGTGTCGAGCGGGTCGGGGTCGACGACTCGTTTTTCGACCTGGGTGGGGATTCGCTATTGGCGATGCGGGCGATCGCCGCGATCAACACCGGTCTGGATGCCGGCCTTGCGGTGCGCGCGTTGTTCGAGGCGCCCACGGTTGCCCGGTTGGCGCCCCGTATCGGTGGGGCTGGGGGTCGGCTTGAGCCGTTGGTGGCGGTTGAGCGGCCCGCGGTGGTTCCGTTGTCGTTTGCTCAGAGCCGGTTGTGGTTTATTGACCAGTTGCAGGGGCCTTCACCGGTCTTCAACATGGCGGTGGCGTTGCGGCTGCGCGGGCGCCTTGATGTCGATGCGCTGGGTGCCGCACTGGCCGATGTGGTGGGCCGCCATGAGAGCCTGCGGACGCTGTTTGCGGCGCCCGAGGGGATACCGCGGCAGCTGGTGGTGCCCGCCGAGCGGGCCGACTTGGGTTGGCAGGTCGTTGATGCCACCGGCTGGTCGGCGGCCCGGCTGGGTGAGGCCATCGGCGCGGCGGCGCGTCACAGTTTTGACCTGGCAACCGAGGTTCCGTTGCGGGCACGGCTTTTCAGTGTCGCCGATGACGAGCACGTGCTGGTGGCCGCGGTGCACCATATCGCCGCCGACGGCTGGTCGATCAGGCCGCTGGTGCGTGATCTGGGGGTGGCTTATGCCAGCCGGTGTGCGGGGCAAGCGCCCGGTTGGGCCGATTTGGCGGTGCAGTATGTCGATTACACGCTGTGGCAGCGGGAAATCCTTGGTGATTTGCGGGACAGCCGGAGCAGCATCGCCGCGCAGCTGGCCTACTGGGAGCAGGCCTTGGCCGGGATGCCCGAGTGCCTGCAGCTGCCCACCGATCGGCCCTATCCGCCGGTTGCCGATCATCGTGGCGCCAGTGTGGTGGTCAACTGGTCGGCGGGGCTGCAGCAGCGGGTTGCTCGGGTGGCCCGGGATAACAACGCGACCAGCTTCATGGTGATGCAGGCCGGCCTTGCGGTGCTGTTGTCGAAGCTCTGCGCTAGCAGTGAGGTGGCGGTGGGGTTCCCGATCGCCGGGCGCCGCGATCCCGCGCTCGATGAGCTGGTGGGGTTTTTCGTCAACACCCTGGTTTTGCGCACCACCGTGGCAGGTGATCCCACGTTCCAAGAACTGCTGGGCCAGGTGCGGGCGCTCAGCCTGGCCGCCTACGAGCACCAAGACGTGCCCTTTGAGGTGCTGGTGGAGCGGCTCAACCCCACCCGATCCCTGACCCATCACCCGCTGGTCCAGGTGGTGTTGGCCTGGCAGAACCTTCCCGGGCAGGACAATAATTTTGCGGCCGGGTTGGCCTTGGGTGATCTGCAGGTCACCCCGCTGCCGGTGGACACCCGCACCGCCCGCATGGATTTGGTGTTTTTCCTGGCCGAACGCTGGACCCAGGCCGGTGACCCCGCCGGGATTGGCGGGATGGTGGAGTTTCGCACGGATGTGTTCGACGCGGACAGCATTGAGGCGCTGATCGGGCGGTTGGAGCGGGTGTTGGTGGCGATGACCGCCGACCCCGCCCGGCGGCTCTCGTCGATCGACATGCTCGATGAGGCTGAGCAGGCCCGGCTGGATGGGTGGGGCAACCGGGCGGTGTTGACCCGGCCCGCACCGCCGGCGGTGTCGATTCCGGTGTTGTTCGCCGCCCAAGTCGCGCGCACGCCCGACGCGGTGGCGCTGACCTTCGAGGGCCGCTCGATGACGTATCGGGAACTCGAGGAGGCGGCTAACCGGTTGGCGCACCTGTTGGCCGGCCATGGGGTGGGTCCGGGTGAGTGTGTGGCGCTGCTGTTGTCCCGTTCGGTCGAGGCCATCATCGCGATCCTGGCGGTGCTCAAAACCGGGGCCACCTACGTGCCGATCGACCCCAACCACCCCGATGCCCCCATCGCGTTCATCCTTAAAGACGCCGCACCGGTGGCCGCTGTCACCACAGTAGGCCTGCGCTCGCGGCTGGGCGGGCATGACCTGGTGGTTATCGAAGTCAACGACCCCGCCCTCGACCCCCAGCCCAGCACGGGATTGCCGGCGCCGGCCGCCGACAACATCGCCTACCTGATCTACACCTCGGGCACAACCGGTACCCCCAAAGGCGTGGCCGTCACCCATACCGGCATCGCTGACCTGGTGGCCAGTCACGCCGAGCGTCTGGCCATTACCCCTGGGAGTCGGATTCTGCAGTTCGCTCCGTTGATCTTTGATATGTCCGTCGGGAATATGTGGTGGGCTTTGTTGACCGGAGCGGCCGCGGTGATTCCCACCAATGATCAGGCGTTGCCGGGCAAGGAACTAACCGATTTGATGGCCCGGCAGAACGTCTCGCACGCCAAATTCACGCCCAGCACGCTGGCCGCCCTGCCAGCCGACCAACTGTGCGGCGTGACGCTGATTACGGGTGGCGAGGTCTGCACGGCAGAAATTGTGGATCGATACGCCGCTGTGGCCACCCTGGTAAACGAGTACGGCCCGACCGAAACGACGGTGGATGTCACGATCGGACGCCCGGTTGAGGTGGGGTCGGGGGTGGCGCCGATCGGTTCGCCGGTGTCGGGGGCGGCGTTGTTTGTGCTGGATGGGTGGTTGCGGGCGGTGCCGGTGGGGGTGGTCGGTGAGTTGTATGTGGCCGGTGCGGGGGTGGGTGTTGGGTATTGGCGGCGGGCTGGTTTGACTGGGTCGCGGTTTGTGGCGTGCCCGTTCGGTGGCGCGGGAGCGCCGGGGATACGTATGTATCGCACCGGGGATCTGGTGCGGTGGCGCGCTGATGGC
The DNA here is from genome assembly GCA_963785625.1 of uncultured Actinomycetota bacterium. Taxonomy (GTDB): domain Bacteria; phylum Actinomycetota; class Actinomycetes; order Mycobacteriales; family Mycobacteriaceae; genus Mycobacterium. The sequence continues at coordinate 10,452 of CAWAWC010000013.1, forward strand.
CAGTTGGAGTATGTGGGGCGTGCTGATGAGCAGGTCAAGATCCGCGGGTATCGCATCGAGCTGGGTGAGGTGCGCGCGGTGTTGGCCGGGCTGGACGGGGTGGAGCAGGCGGCGGTGATCGCCCGCGAGGACCGCCCCGGCGATAAGCGCCTGGTGGGTTATATCACCGGGACAGCTGAGCCGGCCGAGATACGCGCCGGGCTGGCCGAGCGGCTCCCGGCGTATATGGTTCCGGCCGCGGTGGTGGTGTTGGCGGCGTTGCCGTTGACGGTCAACGGCAAACTCGACACCCGCGCCCTGCCGGCACCGGAGTACCAGGATGTTGATCGTTACCGCGCCCCGGCCACCCCGGTCGAGGAGGTCCTGGCCGGCATCTACGCGCGGGTGCTGGGTGTCGAGCGGGTCGGGGTCGATGACTCGTTTTTCGAGCTGGGTGGGGACAGCATTTTGTCGATGCAGGTGGTGGCGCGGGCCCGTTCCGCCGGGGTGCTGTGTCGGCCGCGCGATATTTTCGTTGAGCAGACTGTGGCCGGGCTGGCCCGGGTGGCCGGGGTGGCCGACGGTGCGGCTGGCCCGGTCGATGAGGGCCTCGGGCAGGTGGTCGCGACACCGGTCATGTGCTGGCTGCACGGTGTGGATGGCCCGGTGGAGCAGTACAACCAGACGGTGCTGGTGCAGGCCCCGGTGGGGGTCACCGAGGCCGATGTGGTGGTGGTGTTGCAGGCCCTGGTGGATCGGCATGCCATGCTGCGGCTGCGCGTCGATGACGACGGCGCCGGGGGTTGGTCGTTGACGGTGCCCGACGCGGGGTCGGTGGATGCGGGCGGGTGCCTGCACTCGGTGGCGGTGTTATCCGATGAGGCGCTGGTGGGGGCGCGGTCCCGGTTGAACCCGGCCACCGGGGTGATGCTGAGCGCGTTGTGGGTGGCCTCCACCGGCCAGTTGGTGTTGATCATTCACCATCTGGCCGTCGACGCGGTGTCGTGGTGGATTGTGCTGGAGGACCTCAACATCGCCTGGGCCCAGCGTCGCGGCGGGCAGCCGGTGGCGTTGCCGGCGGTGGGGACGTCGTTTGCCCGGTGGGCGTCGCTGCTGGCTGAGCACGCGCGCCGCCCGGCGGTGGTGGATCAGGCGGACGCCTGGCGGCAGGTGGCGGCGACCCCGGCCGCGCTGCCGGCGGTGCAACCTGCGGTGGATACCTATGAGAGCGCCGGGCGCCTGTCGGTGGAGCTGGATGTCGAGACCACCCGCCTGCTGCTCGGTGAGGTGCCGGCGGCGTTTCATGCCGGGGTGAACGACATCTTGTTGATCGCGTTCGCCTTGGCGTGGGCGCAGTTTTTGGGCAACCCCGGCGCGCCGGTCGGCATCGACGTCGAGGGCCACGGGCGCCACGAGGAGCTGGGCCCCGATGTTGACCTGACGCGCACCGTGGGCTGGTTTACCACCAAATACCCGGTGTCGTTGTCGGTGGGTGGGCTGTCCTGGGCGCAGGTGGTGGCCGGTGAGGCGGGGCTGGGGGCGGTGGTCAAGGACGCCAAAGAGCAGCTGCGCGCCCTCCCCGACCCCCTGACCTATGGTGTGCTGCGCTACCTGAACACCGAGGTTGACCTGGCCGGGTCTGACCCAGTGATCGGGTTTAACTATCTGGGGCGTCTAGGCGCCGCGGCGGCCGAGGTGTCCGGTGATGGTTGGCGGCTCTGCCAGGAAGGCGTGTCGGTCATCGGCGCGGCCGCGGCGGTGCCCATACCGCTGGCGCACACCGTGGCGCTCAACGCCAGCACCGTCGACACCGACACCGGCCCGCACCTGCACGCCGGCTGGACGTGGGCGCCCTCGGCACTTGATCGCGCGGCGGTCACCCGGCTTAGCCGGTTGTGGTTTGACGCCCTGGCCGGCATCTGCGCGCATGTGCGACACGGTGGGGGCGGGTTGACCCCCTCCGATATTGTCCCTGCCCGTCTTAGCCAGCAGCAGATCGATGAGCTCCAGCGGCAATACCGGATCGCCGACGTGCTACCGCTGACCCCGGTGCAGCAGGGACTGCTCTTTCACGCCAGCACCGCGCAGGGTAGCGACGATCTGTATGCGGTGCAGCTGGATATCACCCTAACCGGTGCCCTTGACCCCCACCGCCTGCGCGATGCGGTGCACACGGTGGTTAACCGGCATCCGAACCTGGCGGCCCGATTCTGCCCACAATTCGACCAACCGGTGCAGATCATCCCGGCTGATCCTGTGGCGCCCTGGCGGTATGTCGACCTTGGCGCCGAAGACGTCGACCCCGATGAGCAGATCCAGCGGGTGTGCGCCGCCGAACGCGCCGGTGTCTGCGACATTGGCGGCCAGCCGGCCTTTCGGGTGGCTTTGATCCGCACCGCAGAAGACCGGCACCGGTTTGTGCTGACCAATCACCACATCGTGCTCGATGGCTGGTCGCGGCCGGTCCTGCTGCGGGAAATATTCGCCAGCTATCACGGGCAGCGGCTGGCTGCGGCCGGGTCGTATCGCAGCTTTGTTGCCTGGCTGGCCGATCGTGACCTTGATGCCGCCCACGCGGCCTGGCGCGAGGTGTTGGCCGGCTTTGACACCCCGACACTGGTCGATCCGCCGGATCGGTTGGGGCTGGGCGCCCGAGGCGTGGAAACGTTTCGGGTGCCCGCCGCCACCACGCGGGCCCTGAGCGAGCTGGCGCGCTCGCGCCACACCACCGTCAACACCGTGCTGCAGGGCGCCTTCGCGCAGCTGCTGTGCTGGCTGACCGGCCAGCATGATGTCGCCTTCGGCACCACGGTCTCGGGTAGGCCAGCCGAGGTGCCCGGCTCCGAATCGATGGTGGGCCTGTTGATCAACACGGTGCCGGTGCGGGCGAACATCACGCCGGCAACCACCACCACAGACCTGCTGGACCAGCTGCAAACCGCGCACAACGACACACTCGAGCACCAGCACCTGGCGCTGGCCGACATCCACCGCATCACCGGCCACGAAAGACTGTTCGACACCCTTTTCGTCTACGAGAACTACCCGATCGACACCGCTGCGCCGCTGAGCGCCCACGGGTTGGCCATCACCGAGATCACCGGCCGCGAATCCACCCACTACCCGCTGACGGTGGTGGCCGTGCCCGGCCGCGAACTGGGCCTTCGCGTCGAGTTTCGCACGGATGTGTTCGGCGCGGACCGCATCGAGGCGCTGATCGGGCGGTTGGAGCGGGTGTTGGTGGCGATGACCGCCGACCCCGCCCGGCGGCTCTCGTCGGTGGATGTGCTCGATGGCGGGGAGCACGCCCGGCTGGATGGGTGGGGCAACCGGGCGGTGTTGACCCGGCCCGCACCGCCGGCGGTGTCGATTCCGGTGTTGTTCGCCGCCCAAGTCGCGCGCACGCCCGACGCGGTGGCGCTGACCTTCGAGGGCCGCTCGATGACGTACCGGGAACTCGAGGAGGCGGCTAACCGGTTGGCGCACCTGTTGGCCGGCCATGGGGTGGGTCCGGGTGAGTGTGTGGCGCTGCTGTTGTCCCGTTCGGTCGAGGCGGTCGTGGCGATGGTGGCGGTGCTGAAAACCGGGGCGGCTTATCTGCCGATCGACCCGGGGCTGCCGGCGGCCCGGATCGGGTTCATGGTGGCCGACGCCGCGCCGATCGCGGCGATCACCACCACCGGGCTGGCCGACCGGCTGGACGGGTGCGATCTGCTGGTCATCGATGTCGAGGACCCCCAAATCCAGACCTATCCGTGTACGGGTTTGCCGGCGCCCGCGGCGGATGACATCGCCTACATCATCTACACCTCGGGCACCACCGGTGTTCCCAAGGGGGTGGCCATCACCCACCACAACGTGACCCAGCTGATGGCGTCACTGCATGCACCCCTGCCGGCGGCGGGGGTGTGGACGCAGTGGCATTCCTATGGCTTTGATGTGTCGGTCAAGGAGATCTGGGGTGCGCTGCTGGGTGGGGGGCGGCTGGTGGTGGTGCCCGAGTCGGTGGCGCGCTCACCGGACGACTTTCACGCCTTGCTGGTTGCTGAACAGGTCAGCGTGTTAAGCCAGACCCCGTCTGCGGTGGGGGTGTTGTCGCCGCGGGGGTTGGGACCGGTGGCGTTGGTGGTGGCCGGTGAGGCCTGTCCGGCCGAGGTGGTGGATCGGTGGGCGCCCGGGCGGGTGATGATCAACGCCTATGGCCCGACCGAGACCACGGTGTATGCGTCGACGAGTGCGCCGCTGACAGCGGGGTCGGGGGTGCCGGCGATCGGTTCGCCGGTGTCGGGGGCGGCGTTGTTTGTGCTGGATGGGTGGTTGCGGGCGGTGCCGGTGGGGGTGGTCGGTGAGTTGTATGTGGCCGGTGCGGGGGTGGGGTGTGGGTATGTGCGCCGGTCGGGGTTGACGGGGTCGCGGTTTGTGGCGTGCCCGTTCGGTGGCGCGGGAGCGCCGGGGATACGTATGTATCGCACCGGGGATCTGGTGCGGTGGCGCGCTGATGGCCAGTTGGAGTATGTGGGGCGCGCCGATGAGCAGGTCAAGATCCGCGGGTATCGCATCGAGCTCGGTGAAGTCCAGGCGGTGTTGGCCGGGGTGGATGGGGTGGAGCAGGCGGTGGTGATCGCCCGCGAGGACCGCCCCGGCGACAAGCGCCTGGTGGGCTATGTCACCGGGACAGCAGAGCCGGCCGAGATACGCGCCGGGCTGGCCGAGCGGCTCCCGGCCTACATGATCCCGGCGGCGGTGGTGGCGGTCGACGCGCTGCCGCTAACACCCAACGGCAAACTCGACACCCGCGCCCTGCCGGCACCCGAATACCAGGATGGCGATCATTACCGCGCCCCGGCCACCCCCACCGAGGAGATCCTGGCCGGCATTTATGCCCAGGTCCTCGGGCTCGAGCGGGTCGGGGTGGATGAGTCGTTTTTCGACCTGGGTGGGGATTCGCTATTGGCGATGCGGGCGATTGCCGCGATCAACACCAGCCTTGATATCCACCTAGCGGTGCGCACCTTATTCTACGCGCCGGCCGTTAGAAGCCTGAGCCAGCAGTTGGGCAGACATGACAGCGCGGTGGAAGTAGTCCCTGTTGAGGTCCTGAAGGAGGGTACGGGTGTTCCGTTGTGCTGTATTCATGACGGTTTCGGGCTCAGCTGGTCATATCGGGCTCTGGGCAATTATTTGGATTGCCCGATTATCGGAATTAACCAAATCCCGCAAAATGACGAAGCTGAACCTGGATCGATTCGTAGCATGGCGGCAAGCTATGCAGACAGGCTCCAAGCCGTTTATCCTGCCGGGCCCTACAAGCTTCTCGGCTGGTCTTTTGGAGGCGTCGTAGCCCACGAGCTCGCCATGGAGCTTCGCCGACGCGGATGCGTAGTCGAACGCCTTGTACTGTTAGACGCTGCATTCAGCGCTACCGGGGGCATCGCACGAAATCAAGCTTTAGGCGAGAGTCAAATCTTGGAACACATCTTGCGAACCAATCGTATAGATATTCCAGTGCAGTCGGGGCCTCTTACTTACCGGCAGGCAGAGGAGTTAATTCACCAACAACGAGAAGTAGTGGAGTTTGCTCTTCCACAGCTGTTGGAGGTCATGGTTCAAAGTGTTACTGCTAACCAGTTGTATCTCCTGGAACACGTGCCTGATGTGTTTGATGGAGATATGGTCATATTCTCCGCTGCACGAAGTGGAAATGGGAACGATTCATCCCATCTACAAAGTTGGCGCCATTACGTTGCCGGCGACATTACAGCGTACTCGGTCGACTGCACACATTATGAGATGTTGACCACCGGATCGCTCAGTATGTATGGTGAACAACTCAAACTTTCATTAGAAGCTTAAGGTTAGAAGCTTAAGGCGGCGTTGCGGTGAAGGAATTCCCGGGGCCTGTCTGGATCTCTAGTGATTTGCCGGCTCTTCCGGTTTTAGAGTGGCGAACATTAGTGATCCCGGATCGGGCTTCGTTTTATCGCCTAGGGCCCACCACACCCAGGCTCGATGCGCTGTCCACCGATGTAGGCACCGAAGCTATCGCCCTTTACTCCCAAATCGGGACCACGGCTCAGCCATCCCGACCACAATTTGCCGAGGCGGCCTGTATGCCTCCCGACCGTGGGCGACGAGCATGTTGTCGAGCATCATGATGTCGCCCTCTTGCCACGGTATGACCACGGTCTCGGCCTCGTAGGAGGCGCGAAGCTCGTCGAGTGCCGCCGGCTCGATCTCCGCGCCGTCGCCGTAGTAGGTGTTGTTCGGCAGGTTCTCCTTGCCCATCGACAGCAGTGCCTGGGCCACCATCGGGTCCAAGGTGAACACGTTGAAGAACGTGAGATGGTTAAACCATGTCATCTCGCCGGTCTCCGGGTGCGCCGCGGACACCGGTCGTCGCTGCCGAGTGGTTAGCTCCTCGTCCGGCCCCCAGGTGAGTTCGATGTCGTTGTCGGCGCAATAGCGTTCGACGGCAGCGCGGTCGTCGGTCTGGAATGCTTCCCGCCAACCGAGGCCGATGTCGGGGGCGAAGTGCCGGACGTACAGGTAGTCCCGTTCCTCTAGGCGTTGCCGCAGTGCTGGCGAGATCCGCTGGTACACGTTGCGGGTGTCGGCCACCGGGGTGGCGCCTCCACTAGCCGGCGGTATTACGCAGTGGAAGAAGATGCGTAGCGGCCAAGTGTTGCTGTAGGACAGCTCGTTATGCAGGGGGATCCGCTGGTGTGCGGGGTAGTCGGTCGAGGTGTAGACGCGGTCAGCCACCTCGTGCCGGGGCGACGAACCCTCCAGATAGGGGAGCGGCTCGGCGGACACCGCCGTGATGAAGCTGCGGAACGTCTCAACCGACCCTCCGGTAAACCCGCGGAACAGGACGCCGCCGTGGCGTAGCAAAAGCTCGCGGATCGGGCGGCGCTGCGCCGTCGCCCACCCCACCGCGTCGATATCCTCTCTCGCCGGCTCTATCACAAGAGGAAACGTCGGCCCCGGAATCCGCCTTGCCTCCGTTAGGGTGAAGATATCGGACTCCACGGCGATCCCCTCCTCGCTCGACTGTTGCCCTCGGAGGTTGCTCCCAAATTCCCCGGCTTGCCTTTGCGAACGTGACGTGAAGGCCACGCCACGACCAAGTGGCTGTGGCACGTCAGGCTACCAGGAGCTTGTCCTGCCGGGGACGTTGCGCTCCAAAACCCCAGCGGCATCCAGCAACTCTCGGCGCAGGGTTTCATGCCAGCGCTCGATCTTTCCAGTCGTTGTCGGTGAACGCGGCTTGGTCAAGCGGGGGGTGATTCCGTTCTCCCGGCAAATCCGTTCGAACAACACCTCGGCGGGATGCCGGTGACTTGGCCGGTCGCGATCTCCAACGCGGCGAACAACGTGGTGGTGCCGTGGCGGACGTAGTCGTGGGTTCGCCGCTCAGGGAGGCCAGGTCGCATCGGCAGCATCGGCTGGGGGTCCAACGCCTGGTTCTGGCTTTTCTCATCGACGCACAACACGACTGCGTTCTCGGGCGGCTCCAGATATAAGCCCACGACATCGGTGACTGCAAACAAGCGTCCATACCGTACGCCGAGCTGCAATCACGTTCTGACCGACCCGAAGCTTCCTTCCCCATTCGAGGTTGGATCCGTGTCAGGGCACACTGGTGCCGGTGAGGACGGTGGAGTACGCCCCAGAACGTTTGGCCGATGTGTTTGGCGATTCGGCGCAGCCCACGATCTTGCTGTGGCACGGGCAGCAGACCGATGCCCGCGCTGCCGTCCGGCCCCTCGCCGGATTGCTCGCCGGCCACGATGCCGCAGTGGTAGTGCCGGATTGGGATTCATATGCTCGGGACGGCGGGCGTGCGGATTTGTTGCGATCAATTGACTTCACCCGGGAGCGTGCTCACGATGCCGACGGCATCGTGCTCGTTGGGTGGTCTTTGGGGGGTGTCGCTGCGGCGCGCCTGACGCTGGATGCAGCCCACCTCGATATCGCGCTCGCACATACGGTTTGCTTGGCCTGCCCTTTCACGGTCCGCGATCCGATCTCCGGTCGGCTCGTGACCGAGGGGCTGTCTTCCGACCACATCGGTTCGCCATTCACGTTGATGCACGGTCTTGCAGATGACGTCGTGCCGGTGACGGTCAGCAGAGCGTTCGCCGCCAGCCTCGAACGGATCGGTTGGCCGGTGGATTTGCTGGAGTTGGCGGCCGATCATTGGTCGATCGCCGGCACCGAGTTAGACGCGGTCGCTCAGCGCTACGAGCCGGGGAAAGGCGGGCAGGCCCAATTCGTGGCCGGCGAGGTCGCCGCTCGTATCGCAGCGACGTTCGGTCGCTGAGCTCCTCCCGCTGATCCACCTCACGTTTTCCGGGCCCCTCGTCGTCTATGGAGAAAGGAGGTTGAACGATGCAAACCCGACACACAGTGATCGACAGTCCACTCGGCGAGCTCACACTAGTCGCTCAGGGCGACAACCTCACAGGTCTATTAACCGCCCGAAGTGAACGCACATAGCACCTCCGACAGACCGTGCGGTCCGCTGTTGGCCATGCTGGCTCGTGGGCCCGGGAACGCCATCGCGGCCCCCAGTGCAGAGAAGTACGAGCACCTCCAGTGGTCAGGAAATAGCCTGTCGCAAGATTCATCTCACGCGGCGTGATCTTCTTGCCGAGGTATTCCGGTGTGCGGCCGACCATCAACCCGGCGACGAACACCGTCACCACCGCCAGGATGAGCATGCCGTACAGACCCGAACTGACTCCGCCTGGCGCCACTTCGCCGAGCTGCATGTTGAAAATCGCCATCAAGCCGCCCAGGCTCGTATAGGAGTCGTGCATCGAGTCGATGGCAACGCTCCAGAACACGTCCCCAGGCTCTGGAGTTAACGTGTCCAGGATGTGGTGCGCGCGAGACGATCGCCACGAACACATCGCAGTCGGCGATGCGCCGCAGGATCTCCTGCCACCAGGTCTGGGCGTCCCAAAGGGAGGTATCCACCGTTTGATAGCCCTAGCGATTCGAGGTCCCGGACCAGTTCGGCGACGTCGGGCTTGTTCTCGCGGGCGTAGGAGATGAATGGTTGCCGCATGCCATCTCCCTTATGAACACTGTTGCGTCCCTTTAAGTCACAGAGACGAGGGAAGTCATATGTCCTATAGGGACCGCGTGAGCTCGCCGGGACCGAGGGGCTGCTCGCCCTGGACGGCGGTGGCATTCGGGGTGTGATCACCTTGGATGTGCTGCTGCGGCTTCAGTCCATGATGGCAGAGCAGCCCGCCGCGGCGGACGACTTCTTGCTGGGCGACTATTTCGACTATATCCGCAGCACCGGCACTGGGGCGATGATTGCGGCGGGGCTCGCCAAGGGGTTAGAGGCGGTGGTGTATCGTTCATTTCTCGCGTGGCTAAATGGAGAACGCGTCGCCTACCCCGTTTAGACCCAGTACGGAACCCGGGCGCGGTACTGCCGCATCGCGAAGGCCGCCAAGACCCAGCCGATAGTGGTCAGCGCCACCACCACGACCCAGTGCCGCAATTCCTGGTGAGCGCCCAGCAACGGAGCGCGAACGATGTCGAGATAGTGCAGCAGCGGGTTGAGTTCGACGATGTTCGCCCAGCGACCGGCGCCCTGCTGCCGCAGCGTGTCGTCGTTCCAGATGATCGGCGTCATGAAGAACAGCAACTGCACGACCGAGAACAACAGCGGGCCGATGTCGCGGTAACGGGTTGCCAGGATGCCGAAACACAATGACACCCATAGGCAATTGAGGACGATCAGCCCGAGCGCCGGGATGACCGACAGATCGGCCCACGACCACGGCTTGGGATAGATGATCGCGACGAAGGCATAGATGACGATGTTGTGCGCGAACAGGATCATCTGCCGCCACACCAGCCGGTACACGTGCACGCTCAGTGGCGTGGGCAGTTGCTTGATCAGCCCCTCGTTGGCGACGAACACGTCGGCGCCTTCCAGGATGGAGGCGTTGATCAGGTTCCAGATGATCAGCCCGAGCGTGACGTACGGCAGGTGCGACGAGAGCTCCAGGTGGAACAGCTTGGAATACAACCCGCCCATGGCGACGGCCGTGGTTCCGGTCGCGATGGTGATCCAGAACGGTCCCAGCACCGAGCGGCGGTAGCGCTGCTTGATGTCCTGCCAGCCCAGGTGCAGCCACAGCTCGTGACGACGAAAGCCGTCGACCAGGTCGCCGCGGGCGCGGGCCAGCGTCTTCGACTGCGCGGCCGCGTCGAGGAACGTCATGGGGCTCCTCCTACGTCAGGCTTGCCGAAGAGCTCGCGACGCCCCAGGCGGCGCAACCGGAACCACTCGCGCAGGCCCGCGGGGTCGCGGCGGGTCACCAGGAAGAACCAGCCGAACCGAAGCCATTCTTGGGGCAGCAGTTTGCGCAGTCCCGGCTGCGACTGCAGGTAGCCGCGATTTCGGTAGGTGAAGAACCGCTTGGCAGGGTCGTCGGGGTACTGGGTGTGCATCCGGCCGCCCAGAATGGGCCGGAACTCGTCGGATCCGCAGGGGTGCAGGTAGACCGCGTCCAGGCAGGTGCCGAACGGCAGACCGGACCTCACCAGCCGGCGGTGCATTTCGACCTCGTCGCCGCGGATGAACAGCCGCAGGTCCGGAACACCGACGGATTCCAGGGTCGACGCGCGGAACAGCGCGCCGTTGAACAGCGACGCTATCCCGCGCAGCAGGTCCTGACCCTCTTCCGTGCGCAATTCGCTTGCGCGCCTCCGCCATACCAGGCCACGCCGCAGCGGGAACGCCAGTCGCTGCGGGTCGTCCATGTTGCAGACCATCGGTGAGACCTCGGCCAGACCGTATCGTTCGGCGCAGGTCAGCAGCGTCGCCAGCACGCGGGAGTCCTGAGGGCGCCCGTCGTCGTCGGCCAGCCACACCCAATCGGCGCCCTGCGCCAGCGCGTGCAGCATCCCCAGCGCGAAACCGCCTGCGCCGCCCAGGTTCCGGCGTGAGCCCAGGTAGGTGGTTGGAATCGGCTGGCCGGCAACCAGATCGCAGACCCGCCCGTCGCCGGAACCCCCAGAAGCACCGTTGTCGACGACGATCAGATGATCGGGCAAGCGGGTTTGCGCGCTGAGCGCATCCAGCGACTTGGCCAGCTCGTCGGGGCGGCGGTGGGTGACGACGACGGCGAAGACGTTCTCAGTCATGGCTTTTCGGCGGTTTCGGCCAGCACCTCGCGCACGTGCCGTGCCGCGTCCTCGCCCTCGTAGGCACGCACCACATCTTCGATGCCTCCAGTCAGCTTGATCACTCCGTGGTCGATCCACATCGCGGTCTTGCACAACCGCGCCAGGAACTCGTTGGAATGGCTTGCGAAGACCAGGATTCCGGAGCGTTCCACCAGGCTCTGCAGCCGGGACTGCGCCTTCTTGAGGAAGTCGGCGTCCACGGCGCCGATGCCTTCGTCGAGCAGCAGGATCTCCGGGTCGATGCTGGTGACGACGCCCATCGCCAACCGGACCCGCATCCCGGTGGAGTAGGTGCGCAGCGGCATCGACAGGTAGTCACCTAGCTCGGTGAACTCGGCGATCTCGTCCACCTTGGACAGCATTTGCTTGCGGGTCTGCCCAAGGAACAGCCCGCGGATGATGATGTTCTCGTAGCCGGAGATCTCGGGATCCATGCCGACCCCCAGATCGAAGACCGGCGCGACCCGGCCCGTTACCTTCGCCCAGCCCCGCGTAGGTTCGTAGATGCCCGAAAGCAGGCGCAGCAGAGTCGATTTGCCGGCCCCGTTGTGGCCCACCAGACCGACCCGGTCGCCCAGCTCGAGCGACATGGTGATGTCACGCAACGCCTCGACGACGATCACGTTGGAGTTGTTGCGACCGATCGTGCCGCCCGCCTTGCCCAGGAACGCCTTCTTCAACGAGCGCGACTTGGCATCGAAGATGGGAAATTCCACCCACGCGTCGCGCGTCTCGATGTGTGGACCTGGACCCGGCACCGTCAAATGCTTACGTCTGCTTACAGGTACTGCCCGTGTCCGTGCCCGCCCTGGCCCGGTTTGCTGATTCCCGGCGGAAGGGCGCCCTGGCGCATCTGCTCCAGTTGGGCGCGTGCGGCCATCTGCTGGGCGAACAGGGCCGTCTGGATGCCGTGGAACAGCCCCTCCAGCCAGCCGACCAGCTGTGCCTGGGCGATGCGCAACTCGGCGTCCGACGGCGCGGCGCCCTCGTTGAACGGCAGGGTGAGCCGGTCGAGTTCCTCGCGCAGTTCCGGCGCCAGCCCCTCTTCGAGCTCGCGGATGCTGGTGGCGTGGATCTCGCGCAGCCGATTGCGGCTGGCCTCGTCCAGCGGTGCGGCGCGCACCTCCTCGAGCAGTTGCTTGATCATCGTGCCGATACGCATGACCTTGGCCGGCTGCTCAACGAGGTCGGTCAGGGACCGCTCGTCGGAGTCGTCCTCGTCAGCCGCGATGACCCGCGGATCGACGCCGCCGATGACCCGCGGATCGACGCCGCCGATGACCTCGATGCCATCGGAATCTGGGCCGTCGTTGCCGGTGCTCAACACTTCACCATCCTTTGCGACCATCCTTTGCGACCATCCTTTGCGGTCCTAAGAGTGTGGCGCTGCGGCCTTTCCGCGCCACTCGTAAATTCGAGCGCCACCGTTGTCGTAGATCAGCGCCCACGACATCGACTTATCCAGTGACACTAGTCCGTCGGGCGTGGCGAACCCGCGGACGTTGGGCACGCTGGTCAAGATGTACCGGATATTGAGCGCTTTGATAGCCTCGACCACTTTCGGATCGGCTTCCCCCTTGCGCGCAGAACTCCAGAAGATGAAGCGGTAATAGCCCGGGCCGGTCTGCTGCGGGAAGTCGTAGTGGGTCCACAACGGGTGTAGGTCGGCCACCGCGTACATCCAGGCGGTGCCGTCAATGTTGGAATTGCCGATCACCGTGTCGTGTGCGCCCGGGAGCTTGGCCAGGTAGGCCATTGCCATGAGGTCACGCTGGTCGACAATGACGGAGTCGTATTTGTCGCCGAACAGGACCAGGTGCCGGTACAAGTAATGCCGGGCGGTCAGCACGGTGGCCACCACCAGCAGGACCACCGTGACCGAGGCCCAGGCCGGGGCGGGCAGCGGTTTGAACCGGTCGGTGACTCGTCTGGCGCCGGCGACCGCGAGCATGACCGCGGCGAACAACGCGATGCCCGCCATCGGCGTCAACAGGATCGTCACCACGGCCGCGAGCCGCCGCGGATCGTTGTAGAAGAACTGGCTGAACTCTTCGATCGCGCGGCCGACGGGATTGCGAAACGGCGCCCCCGAATAGATGGTCGCCAAGGTCAGGACGAGCCAGACCGCCGGCGGCCACCAGATTCTCTTGTACAGCAGGATCGCCATGCCGACGTACGACAGGACCACCAGGCCGTACTGGATGGGAAAGTCGTTGAGGTGGCGGGTGTGCAGGAGCAGCGCGTCTATTACGCCCTGCTTCACGCTCTTGAAGCTGGGGAACGCATGACCGGCGATGATGTCGGCCTGCTTGAGCACCCCGAGGAACTGGGGCGCCAGGACCAGCAGCGTCGGCACCACCACCGCCGTCAGCGTTAGCACGTCGGCGAGCCGGCCGCGCACCGGATGCCAGAACGCGTCCAACAGCCACCAGGCCACCAGGAACAGGATGACGATGAACCCGCCGGTCAAATGCAGCGACAGCACGCCCACCAGAGCCAGCACGGCCGCCGGGACGCGGTCGCGATGCCGCAACGCCGAGGTGATCAGGACGAACGTGGGCACCGCGACCCCGTAGGCCGCCAGGTTGGGCATCGCGGCGACGCCGAACTCCACGTAAGGCACCGAGGTGAATGACGCCGAGAGCGCGGCGGCGGTGGCCGTCACTCCCGCGGCGCGCCATTTTCCGGAGGCCGGCGATGCCGATGAGGCGGAGGAGGCCGACACATCTGCCTGGGTGAGCGGGCGCACCAGGTGCCAGGTGAGCATCGCCGCACTCGACGGGAACAGCCAGACCGACGCCGCCACCGAACTCAGGGTGTAACCGGTGGTTGGGGCCGCCCCGGTGAGCTGACAGAACACCGCCGTCAGGGCGTGGAAGACCGACGGGTAGTACAGCGCCTGGTGGGTTTCGACGTTGCGCAGCTCACCCATGTGAGTGGACGACGCCTGACCGGTGTCCAGGATGAAGCGCACCTCGTTGGCGTGCCAGACCGCGTCCCATGTGCTCGGAACGGACTCCCAGTGGGTGAGGCCGCGGTAGGCCGCCCACATGATCAGCAGGGCGCCCAGCAGCACACCGGCCGCCACCGTGATCGCCGGCCCGCGACCGATCCCGCGGGCCCCTTCTTCCGGGGCCTCGGCGTCGCGGTAGCGGGCGAGCAGCAACTGTAAACCCGTCATCACCAAGCACACGGCGGCCAGTGCGGCCAGCGCAGTCCAACCGTTCCAAGGGATTCCGATTGCGCCGTAAGGAATGATCGCCAGTGCCACCACGCCGTAGGTCAGCGCCGGGCCAACTGCCACGGCGACCGGCCACGTCAGCTGGCTGACTCGTGCGACGATCGTCCCCGGCGCGATCAGCACGATCAAGGCGATCAGCGTTCCGAACCAGAGGCCCACTGGACTAGTATGGCTGCCCGGGTGACCTGGCTCGGGAGGCCACATCTGGTTGGAATGGCGGGGGCCTTTCCAGGCACCCGCTACCGTCGCAAATTTCGCGCAAAATGCGGAAGCTTTAAGGTGGCTGGCATGGCTTATGACGTCGCCCGGGTGCGCGGACTGCATCCGTCGCTGGGTGACGGATGGGTGCACTTCGACGCGCCGGCGGGGATGCTGATTCCCGACTCGGTTGCGACCACCGTATCGACGGCTTTCCGCCGATCCGGCCCCCGTACTGTGGGCGCGCACCCGTCGGCGCAGCGCAGCGCCGCCGTGCTGGACGCGGCCCGCGCGGCGGTGGCCGACCTGTTCAACGCCGACCCGGCCGGGGTGGTCCTGGGCGCCGACCGCGCGATCCTGTTGGCCTCGCTGGCCGAGGCGTCGTCCTCGCGGGCGGGCCTGGGCTACGAGGTGGTCGTCAGCCGTCTGGACGACGAGGCGAACATCGTCCCGTGGCTGCGGGCGGCGCACCGCTACGGCGCCAAGGTGAAATGGGCCGAGGTCGACATCGAAACCGGTGAGTTGCCGACCTGGCAGTGGGAGAGCCTGATCGGCAAGTCGACCAGGCTCGTCGCGGCGGCCTCCGCGTCGGCGACGCTGGGCACCGTGACCGACCTGCGGGCCATGACCAAGCTGGTGCACGACGTGGGCGGGCTGGTGGTGGTCGACCACTCCGCCGCCGCACCTTATCGATTGCTCGACGTCAAAGAAACTGACGCCGACGTGGTCGCGGTGAACGCCCAGGCGTGGGGTGGCCCGCCGATCGGCGCGGTCGTCTTTCGCGATCCGGCGCTGCTCAACTCGTTCAGCTCGATCTCGACGGACACTCGCGCGACCGGCCCGGCGCGGCTCGAGCTGGGCGCGCACCAGTTCGGGCTGCTGGCCGGCGTGGTCGCCAGCATCGAATACCTTGCCGCACTGGACGAGTCCGCTCGCGGCAGTCGGCGTGAACGCCTATCGGTGTCGATCCAATCCGCGACCTCGTACCTGAACCGGATCTTCGACTACCTGATGGTGTCGTTGCGGTCGTTGCCGTTGGTGATGGTGATCGGACGACCGGAGGTGCGCATACCTGTGGTCAGTTTCGCTCTGCACGAGGTGCCCGCCGAGCGGGTGGTGCAGCGCCTGGCGGACAATGGAATCCTGGCCGTGTCGAACGAGAACTCACGCGCGCTCGACGTACTGGGCGTCAACGACATCGGCGGTGCGGTCACCGTCGGGCTCGCGCACTACTCGACGACGGCCGAAGTCGACCAGTTGGTGCGCGCGCTGGCGTCGCTGGGTTGATTTGCCCGGTGGTCGCGAACCGCTAAACGGTCAGCACGATCTTTCCGGTCACCTCGCCCGCCACCAATTGTTGGTGCGCCTCACCGGCCCGCTGGATGGGCAACCGGGCGCCGATGATCGGCCGGACCCGGCCCTCGGCGATCATCGGCCACACCGAGGCCGTCACCGCCTGGACGATCTCGGTTTTGCTGTTGGAGCCACTCACCGGCCGGGCACGTAGCGTGGTGCCGATGATCCGTGCCCGCTTGCTGAGCAGCTTGCCGAGATTCAGTTCGCCCTTGGCCCCGCCCTGCATGCCGATGACGACAAGCTGCCCGTCGGTGGCCAGGGCGTCGATGTTGCGGTCCAGGTAGGCCGCACCCATGATGTCGAGGATCACGTCCGCGCCGCCCGTTTCGTCCCGCAGTCGCGCGACGAAGTCCTCGTCGCGGTAGTTGATCGTGATGTCCGCGCCCAGTTCGCGGCAGAACTGCAGCTTCTC
Organism: uncultured Actinomycetota bacterium; assembly: GCA_963785625.1. Lineage (GTDB taxonomy): Bacteria > Actinomycetota > Actinomycetes > Mycobacteriales > Mycobacteriaceae > Mycobacterium. The sequence goes on from CAWAWC010000013.1 coordinate 26,855, forward strand.
CGCCGACCCGGCTGTGACGGCCACCCACGCGCCCAGGGCCCGCGCGACTTGGATCGCGTGGGTTCCGATGCCGCTGGCCCCGCCGTGGATGAGAAGAAGTTGGCCCTTTCCCAGATGAGCGGTCATCACCAGGTTCGACCACACCGTGCACGCCACCTCGGGTAGCCCGGCCGCGTCGACGAGGTCGACGCCATCGGGGATCGGCATCACCTGGCCGGCGGGAACGGCGACCTGCTCCGCGTATCCGCCGCCGGCCAACAGTGCGCAAACCTGTTGTCCGACAGACCATCCCGTTACGCCTGAACCCAGTTCTGCGACGACGCCGGACACCTCCATGCCGATGATGTCGCTTGCTCCCGGTGGCGGCGGGTACTTACCGGCGGCCTGCAGCACGTCGGCGCGGTTCACGCCGGCCGCGGCGACCTTGACCAGTACCTCGCCGGGGCCTGGGAAGGCGTCCGGCACTGCTTGCCAGGAAAGCTGATCGGAGGTTTCGGCGACAATGGCACGCATGCTGGCCACGCTACTAGCCCGCTACCCTTGTCTAACCTTATCCATGGTGGCGTGGCAGAGCGGCCTAATGCACTCGCCTTGAAAGCGAGAGACGGCTAAAACCGTCCGGGGGTTCAAATCCCTCCGCCACCGCTGAGCTCCACTCAAATCACAGGTCAGGCCGCCAGCTCAACTCGAGGTCGAATGGCCCTAGCTGCGGATCTGGTTGCCGGCGGATTCTGGGCGAGGTCGGGTCAAACATCTGTCCTGCCACGAGCAAAGGGTTGCCGTGACTGCCAAACCAAACATTCTGATCGTCTGGGGCGACGACATCGGGCAGAGCAACCTCAGTTGCTACAGCAACGGGCTGATGGGATACCGGACCTCCAACATTGACCGCGTCGCCGCCGAGGGGGTGCTGTTCACCGACTATTACGCGGAGCAGAGCTGCACCGCCGGCCGGGCGGCGTTCATCACCGGCCAGAACCCGTACCGCACCGGCCTGACCAAGGTCGGCATGCCCGGGGCGCCTCTGGGCTTGCAGGCACAGGACCCGACGATCGCGACCGCGCTCAAGGCGCAGGGCTACGTCACCGGCCAGTTCGGCAAGAACCACCTGGGCGACCGCGATGAGCACCTGCCCACGATGCACGGCTTCGACGAGTTCTTCGGCAACCTGTATCACCTCAACGCCGAAGAGGAACCCGAGTTGCCCGACTATCCGAAGGATCCGGAGTTCCGTGAGAAGTTCGGGCCCCGCGGTGTGCTGCACACCTGGGCCAACGGCGACGGCACCCAGCGCATCGAGGACACCGGCCCGCTCACCAAGAAGCGGATGGAAACCTGTGACGGCGAATTCCGCGACGCCGCCGTCGATTTCATCCGCCGCCAGCACGAGGCGGACACCCCGTTCTTCGTGTGGTTCAACTCCACGCACATGCATTTCCGCACCCACACCAAGCCCGAGAGCGTGGGCCGCGCAGGTCGCTGGCAGTCGCGCTACCACGACACGATGTTGGATCACGACGACACGGTCGGCAGCCTGCTGGATCTGCTCGACGAGCTGGGCATCGCCGAGAACACCATCGTCATGTACTCCACCGACAACGGGCCCCACATGAACAGCTGGCCCGACGCCGGCATGACCCCGTTCCGCAACGAGAAGAACTCGAACTGGGAGGGCGCCTACCGCGTGCCGGCGGTGGTGCGCTGGCCGGGGCACATCCCGGCCGGCTCGGTGCTTAACGGCATCGTCAGCCACGCCGACTGGTTCGTCACGCTCTTGTCGGCGGCAGGTGTGCCCGACATCGCCGAGCAGCTGCGCGCGGGCACAGACCTGAACGGCACGACCTACAAGGTGCACCTCGACGGGCACGACCAGTTGGCGTACTTCACGGGCGAGACCGACGAGAGCCCGCGCAAGCACTTCTTCTATGTATCCGACGACGGCGACCTCACCGCGATGCGGTTCGACAACTGGAAGTTCGTCTTCCTCGAGCAGCGCTGCACGGGCACCCTGCAGATCTGGGCGGAGCCGTACGTTGAACTGCGCGTCCCCAAGTTGTTCAACCTGCGGACCGATCCGTATGAGCGGGCCGACATCACGTCGAACACTTACTACGACTGGATGTTGGACCACGTCTTCCTGTTCGTGCCGGCGCAGGCCTACGTCGCCGAGATGCTGCAGACATTGGTCGAATTCCCACAACGGCAGAAGTCGGCCAGCTTCAACTTGGAACAGGTAATGGCAAAGCTGCAGGACAGCGCCGCTGGCCGCGACTAATGCCCGGTACCTCCGAGATCAGACCCTCGGCGATCGAGGGCTGACTCCGCCTCGGCCGGTCGAGGCACAAACCCTAGTAGCTGCGATCGCCCTCGCTGTCGTCGAAGAAGTGCCATTCGCCGTCGTGCTCGACTTCCATGCGCCAGCCCAGTTCGTTGCCCTCGACCGCGTCGTCGGCGAACCACGCGTGCGCCTTATCGGCGCTTTCGATGTCCTTGGTGGCGACGACGTCGCCCTTCGGGTTGATCACTCGGTAGGTAGACATGCCGCGAGTGTTCCCACCGCCGGACGGTGTCAACCGGTCGGGATCTCGGCGGCGATGGTGTCCATCAGGGCGGTATAGCGCCGGACTTCCGGATCCCGGCCGGGCTTGCCGCTGCTGATCACACCGGCGGCCAGCCCGCGCGGGGGATCCGCCCAGATCGCGATATTGGCCAGGCCGAGATTGCCGAACGCGTCCGGGGCGTTGCGCCCGAACGGTCCCCACCGGTTGGTGCCCAGCATGTACCCGTTACCCCAGCGGAGCGGATGCAGTCCGACCGCGAAATCGGGCCGCAATCGCCGGCATTGGGCCACCGCGCCGCGCATAGTTTCCGGGCTCACCACCCGCACGCCGTCGAGTTCGCCGCCCCGGCGCCAGATTTCGGCGAACCTCGACAGTTCGTTCGCGGTCGATACGGTGTTGGACGACGGAATGATGGTGGTGAGGAATAGCGGTGAGTTGCTGTACGGGATGATTTCGTGCACGGTCCCGCCGATCGCCTTGCGGAACATCTGCGCGATGACGGGCGGCAACGGACGGCCGGTGGCGTGGCTGGGCGCAACCAGGGGGAGGTCTTTTTTGGCCACCCCGAAGTTCGTCCACCGGAAGCCCAGCGGGTCGAGGATCTCGGCGCCCAGGATCTCGCGAATTTCCTTGCCGGTGGCCGCGTAGACGGTCTCGCGTATCAGCGGGCCCCAGGTCAGCGCGTGGTACATATGCACCAGGCCCGGGCGGGAGAGCGGCCGCATTTCCCCAAGCTTCTGCTGGGCGTACTTGTGGTCGTCGGCGCGGGTGACGTCGGGCCGGGGTTCGGTGGGAAAGGGGAGGCCGGCGCTGTGCGTCATCACGTGCCGGATCGTGATGCGGTCCTTGCCGTGGCTGGTGAACGTCGGGAGGTAGTCGCAGAGACGGTCGTCCAGCGAGAAGACGCCGCGCTCGACGAGCATGTGCACGACGGTCGCGGCAATGCCCTTGGCCGCCGAGTACACGCAGAACGGCGTGTCGGTCGTGACGGGGGTCTTCGCGGCGTCGGGCGGGTCGGTGGGCGCGTTGCCCCAGCCGTGGCCGATCGCGCGGTTGAGCACGACGCGCCCGTTGTGCCGCAGGCACACCTGGATCGCCGGGTGGAAGCCGGCCTGGTACCAGTGCCGCGCCGCCTGCCAGATGCGCTCGACGGCGGCGCTGCCGATCTCGGAATTATCCTCGTCGCCGATCGCCGTCACCGAGTCCAAGTGGGCCGGGACGCGGATTCTGCCGTCGGGAGTCATGTTCGCCACCCCGCGAGGGTACCTGTCGGGCGCACTACTCACCGGTGAACTGCGGCGTCCGTTTGGCGAACGTCGCCGAGATGCCCTCAGTTAAATCCTTCGAGGGTAAGAAGGCCGAGTTCCAGGCGGCGACGTAGCGCAGGCTCTCGGCCACCGCCGAGATGCGCTGCTGGTCAAGGACGTCCTTGACGCCGTGGACGGCCAGGGGCGAGTTCGCGGCGATCTCGGCGGCGGTGGCGTGTGCGGCGGCCAGCGTGGCCTCGGCGTCGGCGTACACGTCGTTGACCAGGCCGATCTTCTCGGCGCGTGCGGCGTCGATGTCCTTGCCGGTCAGCGCGAGTTCGCGCAGGTGGCCGTCGTTGAGGATTAGCGGCAGGCGGGCGAGGCTGCCGACATCGGCCACGATGGCCAGCTTGACCTCGCGCACGGAAAACTTGGCGTCGGTGCTGGCGTAGCGGATGTCGACCGCGGAGATCAGGTCCACACCACCCCCGATGCACCAGCCGTGCACCGCGGCGATAGTGGGGGTGCGGCAGTCGGCGACCACGCTGATCGCGTTCTGCATGCGCTTGAGCTCGGCGTGGAATTCCACGCGCGGGCGGGCCAGCGCACCGTCGGCCATCAGCGAGGTGAACGTCCCGCCCATGGCCGGCAGATCCAGGCCGTAGCTGAAGTTCTTGCCGGATCCGGTGATGACGATGGCCCGCACGTCGCGGTCGGCGTCCAGCGCCGCGAACACCTCCGGCATCTCGGACCAGAAGGCGGGTCCCATCGCATTGCCCTTGCCCGGTCCGATCAGCGTGACCTGGGCAACCTGATCCTTTACCTCGACAGTGACGGATTCGTATGCGTGCGCCATATCGAGACCGTAGCGTGGCGAACATGGCCCCTGATCTGCGCCCCGGCCCTGATTCCCCGCCCACCGACGAGCTGCATGCCGCCGAGGACACGCTGGGCGTGCTGCAGCGCGCCCTCCACACGATCGCCGCCGACGACCTGTCCCGGCAGACGCCGTGCCGGGAGTTCGACGTTTCGGCGCTGACTGGGCACCTGTTGAACTCGATCAAGGCAATCGGCGGCATGGCGGGCGCCGAGATTCCGGAGCGCGACGAAAGCGATTCGGTGGAACGCCAGATCGTCGCCGCGGCCCGCCCGGCCCTCGGTGCGTGGCACCGCCGCGGCCTAGACGGCTCCGTGCCGTTCGGCAAGGGCGAGATGCCCGCCAAGAACGCGTGCGCCATCCTCTCGATCGAATTCCTGGTGCATGCCTGGGATTACGCCGTCGCGGTGGGACACGGGGTCGACGCTCCCGAACGGTTGTCCGAGTACGTGCTGGGGCTGGCGCACCAGGTCATCAGGCCGGAGGTGCGCGGTGGCGCGGGGTTCGACGACCCGGTCGACGTGCCCGCAGACGCCGGCGCCCTCGAGCAGTTGGTCGCGTTCACCGGCCGCAACCCGGCGAGGTAGCCCTCCGGCGGCTAAACCCTCTCCAGGTAGAAGTAGTAGTACCGGCCACCGTCTAGCACACCCTTGCCATTCATGATGCCCATCACCGCGTCGTCGTCGATCCTCTTGAAGTGGTCGTGCACGGGTTGGCCGTCATAGACCATCGTGGCGGTGACCTCACCGCGGAAGCCCTCCAGCCACAGGCTGGCCTCGCCCTTGCCCAGCGCCACGTTGGAGAACTTGTTCCCGTCGGCGTCCACGCAGACCAGCGGCTGCACGTCGCCGGCCGACTTGAAGGTCTTGCCGAACCAGCCGGCCTTCTCCAGCTGGCCGTTCATCTTGTGGCCGGTGCGAAACTCGCCGCCCTTCCACTCGCCGAGCATCCCCTCGATGGTCGCCGGCTCGAGGGATGCCCAGAAGTCGTCGAGCTCGGTGTCGGGGATCTCGCCGCTACGTTCCTTGAACTCGGTGAACTTCTTCCGGGCCAGGCTCACTGGTTACTCCTCAAATCTGGTTACTCCTCAAATTGGGTGTGGGCAATCCAGTCCCGGGCAAACCGCAGCAGGGCGTCGTTTTCGTCCGGGGCGCCGATGGTGATGCGCACACCATCGGGTGCGAACGGGCGCACGACGAGGCGCTCACTGGCGGCCTGCTGCACGAAGTCCATGGTGCGGGGTCCGAGCGGCAACCAGACGAAGTTGGCCTGGGTCGGCGGCAGCGAGTACCCGGCATCCCGCAGACCGGCGGCGACGCGGGCGCGCTCGCCGACCAGGGCGTCGGTGCGGGCCAAGAGCTCGTCGGCCACGTCCAGCGAGGCGATGGCGGCGGCTTGCGAGACGCTCGTCACCGAGAACGGCACGTAGACCTTGTCCAGCGCGGTAATGAGGTCCGGTTGGCCGATCGCGTAGCCGACGCGCAGGCCCGCCAAGCCATACGCCTTCGAAAAGGTGCGCAGCACAACGACGTTGCCGCGGGTGAGGGCCAGCTCCAAACTGTCGGGCGCCATGTCGTCGCGGATGTACTCGACGTACGCCTCGTCGATGGCGATCAAGATGTGCGGCGGCACGGCGTCGACGAAGCGGACCAGTGCATCCGGATCGACGACTGTGGACGTCGGATTGTTGGGGTTGCAGACGAAGATCAACCGCGTGCGGTCGGTGATCGCGGCGCGCATCGCGTCGAGGTCGTACGTGTGGTCGGTCAGCGACACCTTGACGGCGACCGCACCGGCGACCTGCACCAGCGGCGGGTAGAGCTCGAAGGTGTGCCATCCCATCACCACTTCGTCGCCCGCCGAGGCGGTGATTTGGATGAGCTGCTGGCACAAACTGACCGAACCGCAGCCGACCGCGACGTGTTCGGGCGCGAAGTCCGACCCCAGCTGATTGGCCAGCGCGGTCTTGAGCTGCGCGCAGGCGCTGTCAGGGTAGCGGTTGACGTTGTCGGTGGCCCGCTCGATGACCGCGCGGACGCTGGGCAGCGGGCCGAACACCGTTTCGTTGCTGGCCAGTTTGATAGAGCCCGGCACCGTTTTGCCGGGGACGTAGACTGGCAGCCCGGCCAGCTCGGGGCGGAGGCGGGCGGTCACTTCGACAGCATATGTCGGCGCTGTGTACGCTATGCCTCCGGCGGTCTCGGGAGACCGGGAAGGGGTCGGGTACCCTCAAAGTCCGATGGAGGCGTGCCAGAGCGGCCGAATGGGGCTCACTGCTAATGAGTTGTCCCCCTTAAAGGGGACCGGAGGTTCAAATCCTCTCGCCTCCGCGGAGTTGTTTTGACGGACACAACTGAACACAGGCGCCCGTAGCTCAACGGATAGAGCATCTGACTACGGATCAGAAGGTTGGGAGTTCGAATCTCTTCGGGCGCGCTCCAGGTCACGTCAAGAGTCAACCGACTCTGAACAGGCGCGCTCACAGAAGTTAGAGTTCGCTGTCACGCGTTCACTTCCGCGCGGGAGGTGGATTTTTCAGCGGCGAGATAAGTCCGTGAAGATCAGCGTCGGCGACGGCATGGTGGCCTGACTGCACTCGGATGATTCATCGAGCTAGCCGCCCTGCAACCTGTGGACCGCGGCCTCGAACTCCGCGTCGGTCAGGGCGCCGCTCCTGTGCAGGTCGTCGAGTTTGACGAGCGCGTCGAGTTGGTCCGGGTCGGGGGCCGGAGCGGGTCGGGTCGGCGAGTTGCCGGCGAGCCGCGCTTCGGCATCGCGCACGGCTTGCTGGTTGGCCTGGTCCACCTGGCTCTGGCTCTGCTGGCGGGCGCGCTGCTGCTCGACTCTAAGCGCGTCCTCGTCGAGTTCGACCTTGGCGCGATCGCGCGGGTCGTAGCGAACCGGAACGATGTCGCCCACGGTGAAGTCGAGATCCGTACCGGCGATCCCGCCGATTCGGCGCACGATGTCAGCTGTCGTGCCGTCGTCGAAGTGCACCCGCATCCCCACGTCGTAGGTGAACCCCGTCCCCCAGTTCGCGTGCATTCCCCCCTGGTACAGCTCGACGGACGTGACGACCGCCTTCGCCTCGGCACCTTCACACGACAGCTTGTGTTTCCCGAACACCAAAAACCTCGAATTCGTCGTTTTGATCTAGCGGAGATGCCGAGATGATCCCATCCGAGAGCGAAGAATGCCGGCGCATCACGCGCGGAGGCCCGGAGGCGCCCGCGTCCGCTGGGACGAGAGCATCCCGAGCGTCGACGGTTCGGTACGCCGAGATTCCGACACCACCATAGAGTGACGCACCTCACGTGCCTGAGAACATCCACTCCCGTTCGTCCTGCTTAGATGATCAACACCTGCGCGGTGGCTTGAGGGGTAGATAGGGGTTGACAGCGCCGGGGTCCCGCCGGTGATACTTGCCGCCCCGCTGACGGCTAAAAGAAGGTGAGGGGCTACGGACGGTCGCCGCCGGCAGGCGGCGAAACGGTTGGGCCGCAAAGGGTTAGGCAGGGGTGGAAGAAAAAAGGGGGCCCGGCCAACCTCCGGTGGGTGGGGAGCTGGCCGGGCCCGGTTGGGGGGCATTCCGGCGCGAAGCGCGGTCAGCAGCAGCAACGCAAGCCCGTTTTCTGACGGCGCGGAACCGTCGGACGGAATGACCTGATAGCAGCGCGGCGACGCCCTTCAGTGTGCCTATTCGGCGGTCTGCGACTCGATCACCGTGTCGGAGGCGGCGGTGCGCTCCCACAGCACCGCGCCCACGCACGCCGTCACGACCCATCCCACGCCGACCACCCCGCACCACGTCATCAGGGCCATCGCGACACCGATCGGGCCTAACCCCTTCCAACCGTCGAGCAACGGCGGGAAGGTAATCCGGGCGGCCAGCGGAATGATGGTCCCGTCGATCACCACCCCGGCCAGCCCGGCGAGCGCGAGATAGCGTCGGCCCCGGCCGCCGTCGCGGACCAGCAGAACCGGGGTGAGCGACCAGAAGATCCAGACCGGCACCAGGGCCACCACGAACAGCAGCGCCCGCATCAACCCGGTGTGTTCGCCGCCGAAGGCAATACGTTCACGAAGGCCGATCATCGTCAGGTACAGCACGAACCACGTGGCGCCCCGCAGCAGTCGCCCGCCCAGCCCGAACTGCTCACGGCGCCATGCCTTGGCGAAGATTCTGGCGATGGTGATCGACATCGGGATTCCCCACACCAGGAATCCGGCGACCCCGATGAACGTCCAACTCGTCCGAAATCCCGACGAATCGCCGAACGCGGCGCGGACCCGTTCAGTCAGTGGGGACACGAGGCCGAGCTCCCGGATGACAAGCGTTCCCGGACTGGCATTCTCCGCGAATCCGGAAAAGTAGTCGAACCCGATGATGATCAGCGGGATGACCGTGGTGAATAGCTCGACCGAGACGATGCCGCCCAGCGTGCCGCCGTCGATCTCGGTGAAGCGGGCGGCGACTGCGGCGGCCGGGTTCTTCTTGCGGGCTTCGGCCAGCCGCTGGTAGCGCTCCTCGAGCCGCCGACGGACGTCCTCCCGGTTCCCGTGTGCGCTCATCGGTCGGCGAACTCCTCGAACGTCCCGCGCACCACGTTATGACCAGGCGTGGTAGTCCCAGTTGGTGTGGTGAGGTGACGGTAGTAGCCAGGGACTGGATGGCTCAGCCCCGATCCTCGCGCGCTGGGCCGACCCGAATATGCCCACTCACAACGGAGTTCGGGCCAACGGCCGAAGCGGTCCTTGACCTGCTGTCCCGCGTCGGCCGTCAGCCGAGCGATGACGGCGGCACGGGTGTCGGGTCCAGCGGCGAGATCGTGTCCTCGATCTGCTGGATGGTCAGCGCGGCGGTCGCCTTCTTCTCGCGCAACACGCTTGCTGCGACCGGCTCTCCGCCGAGCAGGTTGCGGCTGTCCGTCCCGGAATCATCTACACGTCCTTGCGCGCATTCGGCTGGGACGGTCCCCGGGCAGGTACCGGGGCGGGTTCGACATGGACGCCAACTGCACATCGGGCTACGCCGTCCTGCAAGGCTCACAAGATCATCCGCTACTTCCACTCACGGTGATCCTCAACCACTATTTCGCCGGATACCTCACGGCCATGGGAGTCGTCGCCGCGTTGATCCTGCGCTAAAGGACCGTGTGTGACGTTGGTTGACGATTAACCTTCATGACGATTTGGTCGGCGGTCGTGGTTTAACGATTCAGAAATGGGCAAAAGACCCTCGCGATTCAGTTTGCGGTGTGAGACACTCCGCGAATGACCAACATCGCTCCTCGTAGCCTGTTTCAGCATTTTTGGAAAGCAACGCTCGTATCCGGGATACTGACCGCGATCGTGGGCGGTCTTATTCTGGGCTGGCCGGGAATATCGCTCACCGCCGCGGCGGTCCTTTTCGGTGTGTATTTGCTCGTGAGCGGCGTCGCGCAGGTGATCTTCGCGTTCACCCTGCCTGTGACGGCGGGCGCGCGAATCCTGCTGTTCCTCAGCGGTGCGGCGTCCGTGGTCCTCGCCGTCCTGGCCTTCCGCAAGTTTGACTACGGATACGCATATCTCTTGCTGGCCATTTGGATCGCTGTCGGGTTCATCTTCCGCGGCACGGCTACGGCGGCGTCGGCAATCAGTGATCCCGCCCTTCCCGGACGAGGTTGGGCGATCTTCTTCGGTGTCATCAGCTTCATCGCCGGAATCGTCGTCCTGGCCTGGCCGTTCGATTCGCTCGTCACGTTGACTCTCGTTGTCGGCATCTGGCTCGTCGTCATCGGTGTGTACGAAATCGTGGAGGCCTTCGTGTTACGCAAGGAGGGCAAGGCCGTTCATAATGCCGTCGCTGACGCCGTGCGATAGATCGCATCGACCGGCTTGAACGAAACGGTGGACGAGTGGTGCGGGAACTAGCGCGCAGAGCGTCGAACCGTATCAACACCAGCCGCGTCCGCTCTCGATGCCCGAATCCTCCGCGCCAGGATCCTGCCGACCGCAGCCGTCCATATCCACCGGTTCGACGCGTTCGGAACGGATCACCAGCAAGGTCTCGGTAGTGCCGGCATACGGCGAGCGCACCGTGCTTGGTCGTTTGCTTTCACGGCCGGGCCTCACGATGTCCAGTGCCAGACAGCTCCGCCCCTGCTAACTCGGAAGAGCCGCATTTCTCGCGTTGATTGACGATTGAATCACCCGGCGCGAGAGCGAGAGCATCGGAGAAGCCGTGCCTGTCGGCGCCCCAGGTGGTGAACGATGCGGTGGGAGGCGGATGCACTGACGCAGCCACTTTCGGGGTGCCCACACTGGAATCGGCAATGTGTCTGCCGGTGCCCGAGAGGCAGGAGCTGGGTCGGTCGACGCGGACACGGCCGCCATGGTCGTCGCTCGCCGGATTATGTTCCGGCACACGGCCGTCCGGATCCGGTGGCGCGTTCCCGCGGCTGTAGCTCACGCCGCATGTTGGCAACCCCAGTATCGAAACCGTCGTGGTGGCGATGACCCTGTGGTGGCGATGACCCTGATTACGGGTGGCCGGGGAGGTTCTGCAGGTCACCTTGGATGCCGTGCAGATCACCTTGGATGCCTTGCAGATCGCCTTGGATGGTTTGCAGGTCAGAGAGAGTCTTCTGGAAGGCCGGCTGCATTTCGTCCGAGCCTGCTGGTTCGTACTGAGGGCAGTACGAGACGATGGCACCTGCCGTGAAGTTGGTGCTTTGATTGGCGTCCCATATTGATGATTCCTGCACGAAGCGGACGGCATCTGCGAAGTTGGGTTGGTGCGTTAGGAAATCGCAGACCGCGCGCCCATGGGTCGTCGCGTAGTCGTGACTGGGAACCGGCACGCCATTCTGTTTCAACGCGTCGATAAAAGCCCTGTCGACGATGTCGAACGATGGAGCCGGTGCTTTCGGCGCGGCCGGCCCGGGTGTCGCACTCGAAGGGGGTGGGACTACCGGCGGCTGCGCCGCCGGGTGTGGGCTGCGGGCCGCGAACATCACCACGAATACGGCGGCGACGGCTACCAGAGACAGCGGCAACGCCGCGAGGAGGCCGAAGCGGGACAGCACACCCTTACGCCACGAAGGCATGATGCCGTCGGTTTGGTCGCACGTCGACCCGTTCCCGGCGACGACGTAGGCCTCACCAACTTCAACCGCCTCGGTCTCGGACGCCCCGGCGCGGTGGCCCAGGCGCTCGTCGAGCAGTTCGTCGATCTGTCGGCACGACGGCTGACCGTCCTGCTCACGGATCGATTGGCGGCTAAGAGCGATGCGCCGCAACTCCGAGTCGATCATCTCGCGATCGCGCATATCAGTCAGTCTGAGGGTGTCGCGACGTTGTCACAAGTACAAATCCGATACGCTCCCGTCGCCCTCGCGGGCAGCGCGGCGATGCCGAAACAGGACCACCGTTTGCCGCGCGGCGCCACCCTTGCAGGCGCCCTGGTGTCACAAAGGTTTGGCAGCAATGTGGCCGCAGTCAATTTGTGTACCCGCGATCGCCGCCGTCCTCGCCGGCGGGCAGCTCAAAGACTGTTTCTGGGTGCGCGCTAGTTGTGCGCGGGCTCCGCATCGCTTACGTCTACGACGCTTGCGCCGGCAGCGTTCGCCTTGATCGACTCGATTCCCTTCTCGGCGCTCGCCTTGGTCTCGTAGCCCTGGCTGGCGGCGATGATCTCACCGTTGGCCGCCTTGAGGTGGAACCGAAATTTGCCGGCTTTGTCCTTGCTGATCTCGAACTTGGCTGCCATGGCAGTTCTCCTTAATGCATTTGCCTGAATGGCGGAGAATCTACACCCTCGGTGGCACGTCGAAAAGGGTATTGCGTGGGTGAGTTCGGCAGCAGTCACCGTTCTCACACCGTTTCCCTAACCGAAACCGTTGACTTCCCCGGGTTGCAGTTATTTCCCGCGATCACCATATTCTCTTACGAACCACCCGGACGGACGGGAGCAGGTTTATTGCCAATAAGGCGAGCGAATATATCGGTTAGCGGTTCGCGCCCCGTCGGGCGCGGTCAGCCGAGGGGGTCACGACTGTTCTGCAATCGGTGTCCAATCGTCCCAGAACTCGGCGAAGTCGAGAGTGACTTGTTGGATGCGGGCGGTGCTGATGATCTCGCGGAAGTGGTCTTGCCACCCCCACCACAGGCAGATGTGGAAGACGTGCTGATACCAGCTGAGCTGATAGCCGTCGGGGATGGCCTCGCCCTTGTTCTCGGGCGCGAACACGGCGACCGCCAGCAGGCCGATCGCCGCCGCCGCGGGAAGTTGAATTTTGCCGCTTCGCCATATGTGCATGGTCAACGGGCGGGGGCTGTGCGGAGTCAGGTCGTACCCGTCCGGTAGTTCGTCGTCGTGGCCGTGGTCCCGTCGATGAATGCCGAATAGGACGTCGGCGATGTCGGGACGGCCATCGGGCAGATCCGATTTCACCGCTATGGGAAAGCGGGTTTGGGCAAAGTCGATGCTCGGTGCCGCCATCGACCCGAAGATGTCAAGCGAATCTCGGATTGTGCGCTTGAATCGACTGGCGACCCCTAGCTGGGGATACCGTTTCCTGGCAGTGGTATCGACAGCGTTGCAGGCATGCACCATCGCCTCGTTCCACTGCCGCAATTCCCAGTGGTCGAGCGATCGCCTGACTGAATCGCCTACTTCCACAAGAAGGAAGGTTAGTCGCCCACGCGCCGCTACGGGCGCGGCGGTACCACGGCGTCGGGGGCTCCGGTGGCCCGGACGCTTGGTCGTGGTAACCGCCATAGCGCGCGGCCTGGGTGGGCTCGGAATAGTAGTCGGGTTCCTCAGGGTAGGGCGGCACGACAAGAGATGGTAATCGGTCGTCGGTGGCAGCCCTACTGGGCGGGTACCCGCCTGAAAAGCAGGATTTATTCCCAGCAGTGGAAAGGTGATTGCCGGACAATTCGACATTCCGAGACACGGTATTTGTAAACGCGTTTCATTCGACGAGTGTGATCAACGAGAAGCAGGCTAATAGATGATGCGGAATCAATATCATCCAGCCACATCAGGGCTGCGTCTCGATTTGCGTCAGCGCTCGTTCGAAGAGGTGGACGGTAGCGGCGTGGAGTTGGTCGCCGACCTCTTTCTCGGCCTTGCCCGCACACGCGCGGGCCAGCGTCCCCTCGATCACGATGCCGAGCTTGAAACAGGCCAGCACCGTGTACCAGGTGATATGCGACAAGTCGCGGGCGGTGTTGGCGGCGTAGCGCTGGAACAGCTCATCGGTACTGGCCAAACCGTCCTGGCCGCCCAGGGCGTGGCTGAACACGGTCGAACCGTCGGGTTGCTTCCAGGTGGCCAGCAGCCAGCCCAGGTCCAGCAGCGGGTCTCCGATGGTGCACATCTCCCAGTCGACGATGGCGACCACGTCCGGCCCGTCGCGGGAGAACATCACGTTGGCGGCGTGGTAGTCGCCATGCATGATCCCGGGCGTCCAGTTGGTCGGCCGGTGTTCCTCCAGCCATGCCGCAACTTGCTCGATTCCCGGGATCTGAGGCCCGGGGTAGTTCTCGTACTCGTTGTAGGACTCCAGCTCCGAAAGCCAGCGCGGCACCTGGCGTTCCAGGAATCCGGCGGGCTTGCCGAAATCGGCGAGGCCAACCGCGACGTGGTCGACGGCGCCCAACTTGGCCAGCGCGTCGGCCATCGAAAGCCCCATCCGGTAACGGACATCGGGGTCACCGGCGTGCAACGGCGGCAACCCCTCGCCGGCGTTGAATCCGTCGACCGGCTCCATGAGGTAGAAGACCGCGTCGCCGAGCACACGCGGGTCCTCGCAGGTGGCGATCAGGCGTGGGTGTGGCACATCCGAGCCGGCCAGCGCGGCGAGGACTTTCGTCTCTCGCAGAATGACGCTGTTGCTGCGTGGCCGCAGGTGGCGCGGACCGCGCCGCAGCACATAAGGCCGGCCGGCCCTGGTGAATCGCAGCATCACGTTCTGCGTGCCGCCGGTGACGGTGGAAACATCCTCGAGCGGCCCGTCGCCGAGTCCCCGCTCGGACATCCAGTCAGCGACCGCCTCCAAATCGACGTGGTCCACGTTCACCTTTTGGGTTGCGGGGTGTATCGCAAGGTCTGCGCCCGGATCAGGCCGTCGCGGAACACGAAAGTGTCGACGCCGTCGTCAACCTGGTTGAACGCCGAATCGGCGGCCCACTCGAGAAACAGCACATCACCGTCGAAGATCTTGTTCTTGAGGTCCCAGTCCGCGTTCGGCAGATCGTCGAGCAGCTTGGCAGGTTCCTGGTTCAAGGCCTTGCGGATACCCTCCCTGCCGCGCGAGACGCCGGTCGAGTTGATCAGCACAGCATCGTCGGCGTAGTCGGCGACGATCTCGTCGAGGTCGGCCGCGGCCAGCGCGGTGCCATGATGGGCGAACACCTCCTGCGGGGACCGCGTCATCGGCACTCCTTGCGAACCTGTGGACCGTCTGGGAAAAGCCTAGGCCACGGTCGACGAGCGGCTCGGACTGTCCGCGGCTGGAATGATAGTGTGCGTAACTTACTTTCCGGCCGGGAAGGAACATGGCGATGCCGCGTACCGACAACGACTCCTGGGACATCACCCAAAGCGTGGGAGCCACTGCCCTGGGTGTCGCCGCGGCTCGCGCCGTGGAGACCGAAAGCCAGAATCCGCTCATCAGCGATCCGTTCGCGCGCGTGTTCGTCGATGCCGCAGGCGAGGGGATGTGGAGCATTTATGCGGATCCGGCGCTGCTGGCCAAGGCGATCGAAATCGAACCGGACGTGCAGACGCGGATCCAGCTGATGATCGACTTCATGGCGACGCGAACGGCGTTCTTCGACGAGTTCTTCCTCAGTGCGGCCGATACCGGGGTCCGGCAGGTGGTGATTTTGGCGGCCGGACTCGACGCGCGCACCTGGCGGCTGCCGTGGCCGGACGGCACGGTCGTGTACGAACTGGACCAACCCAAGGTGCTGGAGTTCAAAGGGGAGACCCTGCGTAACTACGGCGCGCAGCCGGCCGCGCACCTGGTGAACGTTCCGATAGATTTGCGTCAGGATTGGCCGAAAGCGTTGCAGGAGGTTGGCTTTGACCCGTCTCGGCCGTGTGCATGGTCCGCCGAGGGGCTAGTCCGTTATCTGCCGGCGCAAGCGCAGGACCTGCTGTTCGAGCGCATACATTCCCTCAGCGTCGAAGGCAGTTGGCTGGCTTCCAACGTGCCCGCTGCGGGTTTCACCGATCCTCAACTCGTGCGGCGTCAGCGCGATGACATGCGGCGCATGCGGGCCGCGGCCGGCAAGCTGGTCAACGCCGAAATTACCGATTTCGACGACCTCTGGTACCCAGAGGAGCGCACAGCCGTGGACGGCTGGCTGCGTGAACGTGGCTGGGACGTATCGACGGCTACGTTCGCGGAGCTGATGGCGCGCTACGGCCGCAGCATTCCCCCTGGTGCGGAGGAATCGATGCCGCCCACGCTTTACGTGTCCGCGCAGCGGTGCGCGGACTGATGGCGCGGCGAAAGCTAACGAATCACGAAGGGAAGCATCACGCGTGCGGTCCGCCGACACTTGCACACAAGTTCAATAGAGAGTTGTCAATTCGTTAGTTCACAACATGATTCAGAAATCTCTGGAACCGGCAGGGCGCGGCTACAAAAGATGGCGTGAAGAACACTACGCGCATCGCAGCATCATCGATAATCATGAGCGCCTGTGTGGGACTGGTTGGCATGGGGGCGGCAGCCATTGCCCAAGCCCAGCCCGCACCCTTACCGGATTACCACTGGTGCCCATGATCGTCTTAGGAATCGTCCTCCTGATTCTCGGATTTGTGTTCGGCATCCATTTGCTATGGGTGCTGGGCGTCGTCTTGCTCGTCATCGGCGCCGTGCTCTGGATCATGGGCTCGGTGGGCCGCCCGGTTGCCGGCCGGCGGTACTGGTACTAGGCCCCGCCACCGATCCTGGAAATCGCGTGACTGCTTCTCGGCGGTCACGCGAATTTTCACAGCCGACACATAGCAATGCCATAGCGCCAGCTCAGTCATAGGCGGATACTGAAAGCTGTGACACAGTCCCGAGCCTCGGTAGAGCGCGTGGTGATGTGCCGCGCCGACGGCAACCCGATCAACGTGCTCGTCGTCGACGACGAAGCCGTCCTGGCCGAGATGGTCTCGATGGCCTTGCGTTACGAGGGCTGGAACATCGCCACCGCGGGCGACGGGTCCACGGCGATCGCGGCGGCCCGGGCCCATCGGCCCGATGTCGTCGTTCTCGACGTGATGCTCCCCGACATGAGTGGCCTCGACGTCCTGCACAAGCTGCGCGAGGAAAACCCGCAGCTGCCGGTGCTGCTGTTGACGGCCAAGGACTCGGTGGAAGACCGCATCGCCGGATTGACCGCAGGCGGCGACGACTACGTCACCAAGCCGTTCAGCATCGAAGAAGTGGTGCTGCGGTTGCGCGCCCTACTGCGGCGCACCGGTGTGACGACCGTGGACAGCGGCGCGCAGCTGGTCGTCGGGGACTTGGTGCTGGATGAAGACAGCCACGAGGTGACGCGCGGTGGTGAACCGATCTCGTTGACCTCCACGGAGTTCGAGCTGCTGCGGTTCATGATGCGCAACTCCAAGCGGGTGTTGAGCAAGGCGCAGATCCTCGACCGGGTGTGGAGTTACGACTTCGGCGGCCGCTCCAACATCGTCGAGCTCTACATCTCCTACCTGCGCAAGAAGATCGACAACGGTCGCGAGCCGATGATCCACACGCTGCGCGGGGCGGGTTATGTCCTTAAGCCGGCCCGCTAACATTCGGCGGGCCTGGTCGCTTCGATTACGGCTGCTGGTCGGGCAGGTCGTCGTGCTCGCGGTCGTCTGCATCGGCATCACCGCCGCCACCGAACTGGCGCTGTTGCACCACCTCGTGGCGCAGCTCGACGGTCAGCTCGCCGGGACCTCGTACCGCTCGGCGCTGATGTATCCCGAACAGAAACGTCCGGGATGGCGGCACGAGTCACACTTCACTCCCAGGCCGGGGCCCGGTCCGCGATTTCTGGATGCCCCGGGCCAGCCGGCGGGCATGCTGGCCGCGGTGGTCAACCACGGCGAGACGATCGACGCCGGCTACCTGACCAGCAGCGGCACCCGGGCCGCCCTGAGCCCCATTGCGCAAACCCAGCTCGGACAGATCGCCGACAGTCGCAAGCCGGTGACCCTGGACCTCGACGGCCTGGGCCGGTACCGCGTCGTCGCCGCCCCGAGCCGGAGCGGGGGAGACGTCATCGTCACCGGCCTGTCGATGTCGAACATCGACGCCACGATGATGCGGATTCTGGTCATCTTCGGGATCGTCACCGTGATCGCGCTGGCGGCCGCGACGACCGCCGGGGCCATCATCATCAGGCGCGCGCTGGCGCCGCTGCGCCGCGTCGCGCAAACGGCGACCGAAGTGGTCGAACTGCCTCTGGACCGCGGCGAGGTCAAACTGCCGGTGCGGGTAGCCGAATCCGACGCCAACCCCGATACCGAGGTGGGCCAACTCGGCTCCGCGCTCAACCGGATGCTCGACCACATCTCCGCCGCGCTGTCGGCGCGGCAGGCCAGCGAGACCCGGGTTCGTCAGTTCGTCGCCGATGCCAGTCACGAACTGCGGACGCCGCTCGCCGCCATCCGCGGCTACACCGAACTGACCCAACGCATGGGTGACGACCGCGAGGCGGTGGCGCACGCGATGAGCCGGGTGGCATCCGAGACGGAGCGGATGACGCGGCTGGTCGAGGACCTGTTGCTACTGGCCCGGCTGGACTCCGGCCGGCCGCTGGAGCGTGAACCGGTGGACCTGTCGCGACTGGCTCTGGACGCGGTCAACGACGCGCACGTGGCGGGGCCGGACCACCAGTGGGAACTCGACCTGCCCGACGAGCCGGTGATTGTCCCCGGCGACGCGGCGCGGCTTCATCAGGTGCTGACGAATCTGCTTGCCAATGCCCGTGTCCACACCGGCGCGGGCACCGTCGTGACGACGCGGTTGAGCACCGAGCCGTCGTGCAGCGTGCTGCAGATCATCGACAACGGCCCCGGCATCCCGACGGCGCTGCAATCCGAGGTGTTCGAGCGGTTCGCCCGCGGCGATTCCTCACGCTCCCGCAAAGGCGGCAGCACCGGGTTGGGCCTGGCGATCGTCTCAGCGGTCGTCAAGGCGCACCAGGGGACCATCGCGGTGAACAGCTCACCCGGACACACCGAGTTCACGGTGCGGTTGCCACTCAATGGGTGGCAACCGCCCGTGTCTTCGGCTAGCTAGCGCAGGTGACGTCGATTTCGAACGGCTTGTTCACCGGTTGCGTCGGGTTGGCCATGTCGACGCCGGTGGCGGTGCCGGTGATCTTGTAGCTGCTGCCGTCCTTTGTCGCCGAGGCGTTGCCCTGGCCGGTGCCTTGGGTGTAGCCCAGCGTCACGCCGTTGACGTTGCCGAGCCCCACGGACTTCACCTGGGGCGGGTTGGCATCGGTGAGCACGGCGGCGATGCCAGTCGCTGCCCCACCGATCGCGATGTTGACGCTGCCGCCCGCCGTTGTGCACACGACCGAGCCGCTGACGTTCTGGTCCTTCCCGTCGATCAACACCTTTGGACCGGAGCCCGTGCCGGCGCTTGCCGACGTGCCGGCAGCCGAACTGGTCCCGGAACCGCTCGTAGTCGACTTGTTGCTCGAGCAGCCGGAAATGCCCGCGGCCAAAATTGCCGCCCCAGTTACCGCAACGGTCAGTTCACGCTTCACCTGTTCTCCTTTGCCCAATCCATGCGATCCGTCTGCTTTGACGACCCGTTGGGAAGTATGCTTGTTAACTGCGGCGCAAATCTAGGGTCCTAGGCAACTAGTTTTGCATCCACCAGCAACTCGACAAGGCGTCTGGCTCGTTTCGTTGGCGAGCCTTTAATGGCAATGTATTGGCGGTGGAACACAACCCCCCCACCGCGGTCATCGAGGCGGCGCATCGCGACCATGATCTGCCGTTCGATGACGTCGCGGACTTTCACAATGCCGATCGTGGATTCATTGCCGCCTTGTCCCCATGCGTTATCAAGGCGGCCGACGGCCGCGTCGTGTGGGACAACGACGCCTATTCGTTCCTCGACGGTCCGGCGCCGACATCGGTGCATCCCAGCCTGTGGCGGCAGTCGACCCTGGCCGCCAAGCAGGGCCTTTACGAAGTGGTGCCGGGCATCTATCAGGTCCGCGGCTTTGACATCTCGAATGTGACCTTCGTCGAGGGCGACACCGGGATCATCGTCATCGACCCACTGGTTTCCACGGAGGTGGCCGCCGCGGCGCTGGCGTTGTATCGGACTCACCGAGGCGGTGACCGCCCCGTCGTAGCGGTGATCTATACCCACAGCCATGTCGACCATTTCGGCGGCGTACTGGGGGTCACCTCACAGGCGGACGTGGATGCCGGGGCGGTGGCCGTCCTGGCGCCCGAAGGCTTCGTCGAGCACGCGGTCCAGGAGAATGTCTACGCCGGTCCGGCAATGACACGCCGCGCCACCTACATGTACGGCACCTTGCTGCCGCGCGGACCCCGGGATCAGGTGGGTTGTGGTCTCGGCCAGGCTCCGTCCACTGGCGAGGTCGCCATCATCGTGCCCACCGTCGACATCCGGGAGACCGGCGAGAGGCACACCATCGACGGCGTGGAGATCGAATTCCAGATGGCGCCCGGGACAGAGGCCCCCGCCGAAATGCATTTCTATTTCCCACGTTTTCGCGCGTTGTGCATGGCCGAGAATGCCACCCACAACCTGCATAACCTACTGACCCTGCGCGGCGCTCTGGTGCGCGATCCGCACGCCTGGTCGGGCTACCTCACCGAGGCGATCGACACCTTCGCCGACCGCGCCGATGTGGTGTTCGCCTCCCACCACTGGCCGACCTGGGGACGAGAAAACATCGTCGAGTTCCTGTCGCTACAGCGCGACCTGTACGCCTACTTGCACGACCAGACACTACGACTGCTCAACCAGGGCTACACCGGCGTGGAAATAGCCGAAATGTTCCAGATGCCACCGGCCCTGGAGCGGGCCTGGCATACCCACGGTTACTACGGGTCGGTCAGCCACAACGTCAAGGCGGTCTACCAACGCTACATGGGATGGTTCGACGGCAACCCGGCCCGATTATGGCCCCATCCCCCGGAGGCCCTCGGGCCCCGTTACGTCGAGGCGATGGGCGGCATCGACCGGGTGGTCGAACTCGCCAAAGCGGCGTTCGACTCCGGTGATTTTCGTTGGGCCGCAACGCTGTTAGATCATGCAATCTTCACCGACAGCGAACACCCCGCAGCAAAGGCGTTGTACTCCGATGCGTTGGAGCAACTGGCGTACGGGGCCGAAAACGCCGTCTGGCGCAACTTCTTCCTCAGCGGGGCAACCGAATTGCGTGACGGCAACTTCGGCACTGCTGTGACGGCCACCTCGATGTCGATGCTCAGTCAGCTGACGCCAGAGCAGATCTTCGACAGCCTCGCCATCCGGGTCGACGGACCGCGCAGCTGGGACCTCGACATCGCAATTGATATCAGCTTCGCCGATGCGGCCGCCAACTACCGGCTCGCCCTGCGCAACGGGGTGCTCGTTTACCGCAGGGTGGCAGCAGAACCCGCGACAGCGACCGTTACGGTCAACTTAGACAGCAAGGTTCGCCTTCTCACGGCGGCCATGGGGGACTTCACCTCGCCCGGACTGGAGATGTCGGGCGACCAGACCGCACTCCAAACCTTCCTGGGCGTGCTCGAACAACCGGACCAGAGTTTCAACATCGTCACGCCCTAACCCGCTTCCTCCCCAACGAGATTGCCGTGATGGTCGTTACATTACGAAAATCGCGACCATGGCCGCAATCTCGGCGAAATCCAGTTCGCCTCACGCGATGTCGATCACGACCTTGCCCAGGACCTTGCGTTCGGCCACCAGCCGCAACGCGGCCGCCGTGTCGGACAGGGGAAACCGCGCGCCGATGTAGGGGCGGATCGTGCCGTCGGCGAACATCTGCGACAGCTCCCGCAGGTCGCGCGCGGCGTCGTCGGGCCGGTCGCCCATGAAGGTGCGAATCTCCATGCCGCGGATCGTGATTCCCTTGAGCAGAACGAGGTTGAGGGGGATGGACGGGATGGTGCCCGCGGCGTAGCCGAGGGTGACGAAGGTTCCGCCGCGGGCCATTGCACGCAGCGCGGGCTCCGAATACGGTCCGCCGACGGGGTCGATCACCACGCGGGCGGCGTCGCCCGTGAGCTCACGGATGCGCGTCTTGAGGTCTTCGCGCTCGTAATCGACGGTCGCCTCGGCGCCGCGCTGCCCGCACAACGCGAGCTTCTCGGGACTGGACGCCGCCGCTAGCACCCGGGCCTTCATGGCGACGGCCAGGTCGACGGCCGCCAGTCCCACTCCACCGGCGGCGCCCAGGACCACCACCCAATCCCCCGGTCTGACTTCGGCGACCGATCGCAGCGCGTGGTACGCGGTGCGGTAGGTCACGCCGAACGCCGCGGCGGACGCGAAGTCAACGCCCTCGGGCACGAGCGACACCGATCTCGCGTCGAGGAGGGCATGCTCGGCGAATGCCCCGGTCGGTGTGGTCGCCGACACGCGCTGGCCCGGACGAAAAGGTGCGTCGTCGCCAACCGCCACCACTTCACCCGCGAGTTCGCTGCCCGGTATGAACGGCACGGGAATCTTGATCTGAT
Source organism: uncultured Actinomycetota bacterium (assembly GCA_963785625.1). GTDB lineage: Bacteria > Actinomycetota > Actinomycetes > Mycobacteriales > Mycobacteriaceae > Mycobacterium. The sequence continues at coordinate 49,265 of CAWAWC010000013.1, forward strand.
ATTTCCCGGCGATCAACAGCACATCGGGGAAGTTGACCGCCGCGGCGTGCACCCGCACCAGAAGCTGGCCCGGCCCCGCGACGGGATCCGGCAGGTCGTCGATGACCAGGTCCTCCGGCGTGCCGTAGGAACGGCAGAGCACGGCGCGCATCAGCCGATCCCGAGCCCGCGCAAGCAAAATCGCACCAAATGCTCGATATCGTCGGGCAAGGGCCGGTCGGCGGAACCCACATAGCGGCGCATGGTTGCCGCGGTGCAGGAGAACACAGCCTCGACGTCGCGATCGACATCGGCACTTCCCAGTGCCGCGACGGGTTCGACAAGCAGATCCCGCAGGGGTCGCATCATCTCCTGATCGGCCGCGCGCCAGGTCGTGGCAGCCGACATCTGACCGGCCGCCGCGCGGCTCATGCTGATCAGGTGCGGGTCGGCGACCTGCGCCAGCGTGCCCTCGATCCAGCGCGCGACCTTGTCCCGGGGCCTGGATTCCTTGGCCATCTGGTGCTGCAGGTAAGAGACGACGATGGCAACCCCACGCTCCATGACCGCGAGGATGAGATCGTCCTTGCCGGCGAAGTACCGGTAGAACGCCTTATTGGACGAGCCGGCCTCCGCGACGATGTCGCTGACCCGCGGCGGCTCTGGAGCGACGCGCTCCATGACCCGCACCGCGCCCGCCAGGATGCGTTCCACTTCCTCGGTGGCCTCCCGCTGGCGTTCATCGAGCGCTCGTTCGACGGCCGCGGTGACCCTGCTATTGGTCAACGAGCCCACCGTATTTGGCGTGGGCGGCCGCACGCCGCACATCCAGCGATTCACTGGGCCAGTCCTCGTCCTCCGCCTCGTAGCCCTTCAGCAGCATGCGCGCCAGATTGACCTTGTGTGCCTCGGTCGGCCCGTCGGCCAGACCGAGGGCGATGCCCCCGAGCAGCACGTTGACCAGCGGCAGCTGGTCGGTCAGCCCGATCGCGCCGTGCACCTGAATCGCCCGCATGCCAATCGATTTGAGCACCTGCGACGCTAAGATCTTGCAGGCTGCGATCTCGGAGCGAGCCGCACGCTCGTCCCCGTTGTCGATCAGCCAGGCGGCATGCAGGACGGTGAGCCGGAACGGTATCAGCTCGGTGTAGGAGTCGGCGATGAACTCCTGCACCAGCTGTTTGTCGGCGAGCGAGCTGCCCTGCGTGAAACGGCTTTTCGCGCGCCGCGACATCATCTCGACCGCCCGTTGGGCCATCCCGATCGACCGCATCGCGTGGTGCAACCGGCCGCCCGCCAGCCGGGCCTGCAGGATCATGAAGCCCTGACCCGGCTCACCGAGCAACGCATCGGAAGGCACGCGTACCCCGTCGTACCGCACCAGCGAATGGCCGGGCTCGTGGGGGAGGGCCCCGACCAGGTGGTGGTTGGCTTCGATGGTCAGGCCTTCGGTGCCGGCCGGCACCAGGAAGGTCGAGGCACCGTGATGGACGGGCACATCGGGATCGGTGATGGCAACGACGATGAAGAACGAGGCCACGGACGCGTTGGAGGAAAAGTACTTTCGCCCGGTGATTACCCAGTCATCACCGTCGCGCACCGCCCGCGTCCGGAAGACCCGCGGATCGGCGCCGCCCTGAGGCTCGGTCATCGAGAAGCACGAGAAAATCTCACCGGACAGCAGGCCCGCCAAATATTTGTCCTGTTGCTCCTGGGTTCCGAAGCGCGCAATGATCTCGGCGTTGCCGGTGTCGGGTGCCTGTGTCCCGAAGACGATCGGTGCCCACGGGCTGCGGCCCAGGATCTCGTTGATCAACGTCAGCTTGACCGCGCCGAAGCCCTGCCCACCCAGCTCCGGCCCCAAATGCGGCGCCCACAAGCCGTTGTCGCGGACCTGCTGTTTGAGCGGGTCGACGATCCGACGGCGTTCTTCGTTGAGCGGCAGGAACTCGCAGCCCGGGAAAAGCACCTCGAGTGGTTCCACCTCTTCGCGGACGAACTCGCGGATCCACTGGAGCTTCTTCTCGAACTCCGGCTCGGTGGAGAAGTCCCAAGACATTCGATGCTCCTATTTGTTAAGGGATCCCGCCGTCGGCGCGCAGGATCGAACCGGTGGTGAAACTCGACGCGTCGGAAGCCAGGAACAATGCGGCCCCGACTATTTCGAACGGCTCGCCGGCGCGCTGCAGAGACAGGTGACCGAACCTGTTGGTGGCGTCCTGGTCGAGGTTCCAGGCCCTGCTGACGTCGGTCAGGAACGGTCCCGCCATCAGGGTGTTGACCCGCACGGTCGGCCCGAACGCCTGCGCCAGGCCCTCGGTCATGGCGTTGAGTCCGGCCTTGGCCGCGGCATAGGGGATGATACCGCCGTTGGGCCGCAGCGACCCGGTGGAGCTAACGTTGATGATTGACCCGCGACCGGCTGCCACCATCCGCTCACCGACCAGTGCCGATAACCGGAAGGGGCCTTTGAGATTCAGGTTGACCACCGCGTCGAACAGCTTCTCGGTCACGTCGGTCAGCTTGTCGTACAGCGGTGACATGCCGGCGTTGTTGATCAAGGTGTCGATCTTGCCGAAGCGTTCGTACGTCGCCTCCACCAACCCGTCGAGCTGATCCCAGCGCCCGACATGCACCTGGTACGGCATGGCCGAACGACCGGTCTCGGCCTCGATCTCCTTGGCGGTGCGCACGCAGTTGTCCATATTGCGGCTGGCGATCACCACGTCCGCGCCGCAGCGCGCGACGGCGAACGCCATCTCGCGCCCCAAGCCACGGCTGCCGCCGGTGATCAGGATTACCCGGTCGGTGAGGTCGAAAAGCTGATCCGCATAACCCATTTCAGTAGACCTTTCGGTCCTTCGAGACTAACGATCGGGCGAGTTCGGCCGCGGTGGCGATGAGCTGCAAAATCATCGGGCCGAAGGCGTCGGCGATCTTGGGGTCGACCCCTCCTTTTTGGGGCCCCGTGCGCACGCCGGCGGCGTAGGTCTTCTCCAACACGATGCCGAGCTTCCAATTGGCCAGCACCAGGTAGTAATCGATGTTGTCGGTGGATAGCCCGCTAACGGTCTCGTAGTGCTCCAATAGCTCACTGCGCGTGGGCATGCCGCGCATATCCAGATAGAACCCGTCGGCGCGTGGCTCCTCGCCGTCGTACCCCAACAGCGCCCAGGCAAGATCCAGCAGCGGATCGCCGACCGTTGTCATCTCCCAGTCCACGATCGCGGCCAGTCGCGCCGGCCCCCCGTGCGCGAACATCACGTTGGCGAACTGGTAATCGCCGTGCATGATGCCCGGCTTGTAGTGGGCGGGACGATTGTGGCGTAGCCAGTCGGCGGCCTCTTCCAACCCGGGAAGGTCGCGCACCTTGTAGGAGTTCAGGAAGGCCAGCCAGCGGTCCACTTGCCGTTCGTGAAAGCCGTCGGGGTGACCGAAGCCCTCGAGGCCCTGGGCGCGCCAATCCACCCGGCCCAACTTGGCGGCACCGGCGACAAGCTCGAATGCCAGGCCGCGTCGGGCCAGCAGATCGGTGTCGAACGGCGCGTGCCACCCGCCGTCCATCGGGCTCCACCCGTCGATCGCCTGCATCACATAGAACGGCATTCCCAGCACGGTGCCGGAGTCGTCGGCGGCGATCAGCGCCGCGTGCGGGACGTCAGTGCCGGAGAGCGCGCGTACCAGCCGGATCTCCCGCAGCAGGCCGTCGAGGCGGGCGGCGTCGGCGCGCGCACCGGGCATCCGCAGCACCATGCGTTCGCCACCCCGCTCGATCAGATAGAGGGTGTTCTGTGAACCGCCCTTCAGCTGGTGCAGTAGCGGCGCTTCCCCGTTGCCCGGCGCTTCGTGGGTATCCAGCCAGCGGGCCAGCTCGCCCGCGTCCAGTTGCGTTCCATCCGCAGTTACCATTCGCTGCACACCCCGCTCTCCGTGCAGAGAATAGCATTCTCTGCTGGCCCGGCAAGTGCGTCGCGGCGACATGCGAGGCTTGGCGGGGCCACCGGATGACCAGACGACGGGAACACGCGATGCAAGTGCTTTTGATCCGGCATGCGCTGCCGCTGCGCAGCGAACATGGTGAGGGCTCCGACCCGGACCTGTCGGATGCAGGGTTCGCGCAAGTCCAGCGGCTGCCCGAGGCGCTGGCCAGGTTTACCATTGCCCGGGTGCTGAGCAGCCCACAGCGGCGCGCCATCCAGACCGCGGAACCGGTCGCGGTGGCGCGCGACCTGGCCGTCGAGATCGACGATCGGTTCGCCGAATACGACCGTGACCTTCCGCTGTACATCCCTGTCGAGCAGATCCGCCAGGAAATGCCCGAGGAATGGGCGCGCTTGGCCCAGGGGCATCTGCCGAGCGCGGTCGACGAGGACGCATTTCGCGCCCGTGTCCGCGCGGCGGTCGACGAACTCGTCGCGGTGGCCGATCCCGAGGACACGGTCGCGGTGTTCAGCCATGGCGGGGTGATCAACGTGCTGCTGCACGAGATCCTGGGCACCGCCCGGCTGTTGTCGTTTCCCGTCGACTACGCGTCGGTGACCCGGCTGTTGTTCTCCCGCTCCGGTCAGGCGACGGTGGCGGCCGTCAACACGACCGAACACGTCTGGGACCTGCTGCCCCGAAATCAAAGGTGGTGAACAGCCCGGGCTGTCACCGGTGGTAAACAAGTCCGGTGACCTCTGCTGACCAACTCGAAGGGCTCGACCTATCCTCGCTGGACCCGTATCTGCGTTCACTGGGCATCGAACGAGACGGCGAGTTGCGGGCGGAGTTCATTTCCGGTGGTCGCTCCAATCTGACATTCCGCGTCTACGATGACGCGACCGGCTGGCTGGTGCGTCGGCCGCCGCTGCACGGGCTGACTCCGTCGGCGCACGATATGGCCCGGGAGTACCGGGTGGTCGCCGCGCTGCGCGACACCCCGGTTCCGGTGGCGCGCGCCATCGCGCTGTGCGAGGACGCATCGGTGCTGGGTGCCCCGTTCCAGATTGTCGAATTCGTCGACGGACAGGTGGTGCGGCGCCGGGCTCAACTCGAAGCGCTCAGTCACACCGTCATCGAAGGCTGCGTGGACTCGCTGATCCGGGTGCTCGTCGATCTGCACAGCGTCGATCCGAATGCCGTGGGCCTCGCCGACTTCGGCAAGCCCAGCGGATACCTCGAACGCCAGGTGCGGCGTTGGGGCTCGCAATGGGAGTTGGTGCGGCTGCCCGAAGACCGTCGCGACGCCGACGTCGAACGACTGCATTCCGGCCTCAGTCAATCGATTCCGCAGCAAAGCCGCACGTCGATCGTGCACGGCGACTACCGAATCGACAACACCATCCTGGACGCCGACGACCCGACCAAGGTTCGCGCCGTTGTCGACTGGGAGCTCTCCACGCTCGGGGACCCGCTCAGCGACGCGGCCCTGATGTGCGTATACCGCGATCCGGCACTGGATCTGATCGTCAACGCGCAAGCGGCGTGGACGTCACCGTTGTTGCCGACGACCGACGAGCTGGCCGACCGGTACTCGCTGGTTTCCGGGTTACCGCTGTCGCATTGGGAGTTCTACATGGCGCTGGCGTATTTCAAGCTCGCCATCATCGCCGCCGGCATCGATTTCCGCAGGCGGATGGCGGATCAGGCTCGGGGGATGGGCGACACCTCCGACCTCACGCCCGAGGTCGTGGCGCCGTTGATCTCCCGCGGACTGGCGGAGCTTGCCAAGCTGCCCGGTTGAGCGTGCAGCTCGGGGCACTCGATCAGCTGGGCGGGTGGGCGGCGGCCGCGTGGTGTTTCTTGGCCGCGCGGCGTAGCTGAAGGATCCGCGCGGTTCCGACCGCCACGGTGATCAGCCCGCCCCCCACCGCCGCCAGCAAGATGGCCACGCCGAGCGGGAGGGTCCAGTGCAAGTTCAAGAACGTAAAGGCCGTAGTCGCCGTGTTCTGGGTGATGAAGATCAGCAAAAAAATCAGGATGAGGAAGCCGGCGATCAGCGACGACCACAACGCACCGGCGCGGGTGAACCCGATGGCGGGTTCCTTGCGCGGCTTGCCGGTCTTGGGCGCGTGCTCGGGCGTGGTGGGCGGCTGGCTGGGGGAGGCAGGGGTTTGGCTGCTCATGGTTTCATCTTCGTCCCATCGCGCGCAGAAATGAAAGCGAAACGCGCAACGGGGTCCCGCCGGTGGCGGCACCCTGGCGCTTCTGGCGTTAGTGTCGGCGGTATGAGGTTGCTGCCGCGCGGGCAGACTGCGGTCGCGCAAACGGCAGTTTGGTTGACGGTCATGTGCGTCGTTGCGGCGTGCAGCAATTCCGATCCACTCGGCGCTCAGACCCGGAGCCCGAACTCCATCGTGGTCGGGTCCGCTGACTTTCCCGAATCGCGGATCGTGGCCGAAATCTACGCGGAAGCGTTGCAGGCCAATGGCTTTGATGTTGGAAGACGAATGGGAATCGGTAGCCGGGAGACTTACATTCCTGCCCTTAAAGACCATTCCATTGACCTGGTGCCGGAGTACATCGGGAACCTGTTGCTGTACCTCGCTCCCGAGTCCACGGCGACCGTGCTCGATGCCGTTGAGCTGGAACTCTGCCGGCGACTGCCCAGTGACCTGTCCATCCTGGCGCCGGCGCCGGCCTCCGACACCGACACCGTGACCGTCACCAGCGGGATCGCCTCCTCGTGGCACTTGGAGACAATCGCCGACTTGGCCGCATATTCACCCGAGGTCAAATTCGCTGCTTCGTCGGCGTTCCAGGCCCGGCCGGCCGGACTGCCCGCCCTGAAGCGGAAATACGGGCTCGACGTCAGCCCGGGAAATTTCATCGCCATCGAGGACGGCGGCGGTGCGGTGACCGTGCGCGCCCTGCTGGAGGGCCGAGTGACGGCCGCCGACGTGTTCAGCACCTCGCCCGCCATCCCGCAAAACCACTTGATCGTCCTCGGCGACCCTGACCACAATTTCCTGGCCGGCAACATTGTGCCGCTGGTGAATTCGGAGAAGAAATCCGACCGACTCAAAGACGTGCTGGACGCGGTGTCGGCGAAACTGACTTCGTCCGGAGTAGCCGCGCTGAACGCAGTGGTGGCCGGAAACTCCGGCATCGACCCCAGCCAGGCCGCCCGAAAGTGGGTGCGCGACAACGGCTTCAATCACCCGATCGGGCAATGATGTTCGACCCCGGCACGGCAATAGTCTTCGACAACGTCAGCAAGGTTTTCGCCGACGGGACCACGGCCGTCGACCGGCTCAACTTAACGGTCCCCAACGGCAAATTGACGGTGTTCATCGGTTCATCGGGCAGCGGCAAGACCACGGCCCTGCGGATGATCAACCGGATGGTCGAGCCCACCCACGGCACCATAACCGTCGACGGCGCGGACGTTTCAGACGTCAACCCGGTCAAGCTGCGACTCGGAATCGGCTACGTCATCCAGCATGCGGGACTGATGCCGCACCAACGGGTGATCGATAACGTCGCAACGGTTCCGGTCCTCAAAGGGCAATCCCGTCGAGCGGCCCGCAAGGCCGCCTACGAGGTGCTCGAACGCGTCGGGCTGGACCCCAAGCTCGCCACGCGCTACCCCGCCCAGCTCTCCGGCGGTGAGCAACAACGGATCGGTGTTGCGCGCGCCCTGGCCGCCGATCCTCCGATCTTGTTGATGGACGAGCCGTTCTCCGCCGTCGACCCGGTCGTCCGCCACGAGCTGCAGAACGAAATCCTGCGCTTGCAAAGCGAATTGCACAAAACCATCGTGTTCGTCACGCACGACATCGACGAGGCGCTGAAGCTCGCCGACCGCGTCGCGGTGTTCAAGGGCGGGTCGCTACAGCAATACGACGAACCCGAGCGGCTGCTGTCGCATCCCGCCAGCGACTTTGTCGCCAGATTCATCGGCCTGGGCCGCGGATATCGCTGGTTGCAGCTCATCGATGCGGCCGGGTTGCCATTGCACGGCATCGAATCGGTCACGGCGGAAGGCCTTTCCGCTGCCCGTCTCGCGGAGGGCTGGGCGCTGATCGTCGACACCGCGGGCGCGCCCACGGGCTGGATCGACGCCGCCGGCCTGCGACGGCACCATGCGGGCGCATCGTTATCGGACAGCACCAGCGGTGTGGGGTCGCTGTTCCGCCCGAACGGGAACCTCAACCAGGCGCTGGACTCGGCGCTGTCATCGCCGTCGGGGATCGGTGTCGCGGTGGACGACGAGGGCAAGGTCATCGGCGGTATCCGGGCGGCCGACGTGCTGGCTGCGGTGGACGCCCGGCGGCGGGGCTGAGCATGCACTACCTGCTCACCCACCTCGACGACGCCTGGGCGCTCACCCTGGTCCACCTGCGCCTGTCGTTGCTGCCGGTTCTGATCGGGCTGGCGATCGCGGTGCCGCTGGGTGTCGCGGTGCAGCGTGCCCCGGTGGCGCGCCGGTTGACGACTGCGACGGCCAGTGTCGTGTTCACCATCCCGTCGCTGGCGCTGTTCGTGGTCCTGCCGGTGATCATCGGAACCCGGATCCTCGACGAAGCCAACGTCCTAGTGGCCTTGACGGCCTACACCGCCGCGTTGCTGGTACGGGCGGTTCTCGAGGCGCTCGACGCGGTGCCGACACAGGTGCGCGACGCGGCGACCGCGGTCGGCTACTCGCCGGTCAAGCGGATCCTGAAAGTGGAACTGCCGCTGTCCGTCCCCATCCTGATCGCCGGGCTGCGGGTGGTCGTGGTGACCAATATCGCGATGGTCTCGGTGGGGTCGGTGATCGGCATCGGTGGCCTGGGCACCTGGTTCACCGAGGGGTATCAGACCGACAAGAGCGATCAGATCCTCGCCGGCATCATTGCGCTGTTCGTGCTGGCGATCGTCATCGACGTGCTGATCGTGCTGGCCGGCCGGGCGGCCACACCGTGGGAACGCGCCGCGCGAACCACCCGTCGGCGCTCGGTCGTGGCCCCGGTGGTGGGCGGAGCGCGATGAACTTCGTGCAACGGGCGATCTCCTACCTGCTGACCGCGGACAACTGGACGGGTCCGGTCGGGCTCGGGGCGCGCATCGCGGAGCACCTCGAGTACACCGCGATCGCGGTCGGCGCATCGGCGCTGATAGCCGTGCCGATCGGGCTGATCATCGGGCACACCGGCCGCGGCACGCTGGTGGTGGTCGGCGCCGTGAACGCGCTGCGCTCGCTGCCGACGCTCGGCGTGCTGCTGCTGGGCGTGCTGGTGTTCGGGCTGGGCGCGGCGCCACCCTTGATCGCGCTGACGCTGCTCGGAGTCCCGTCGCTGCTGGCCGGCACCTACGCGGGCATCGCCAGTGTCGAGCCGACGGTGGTCGACGCGGCCCGTGCGATCGGCATGACGGAGGCCCAGGTGCTGCTGCGCGTGGAGGTGCCGAACGCGCTGCCGCTGATCCTGGGCGGGCTTCGCAACGCGACCCTGCAAGTGGTCGCGACCGCAACCGTGGCCGCCTACGCCAGCCTCGGCGGGTTGGGACGATATCTGATCGACGGAATCAAGGAGCGGCAATTCCAGCTCGCGTTGGTCGGTGCGCTGACCGTGGCGGCGTTGGCGCTGGTTCTTGACGGTTTGCTGGCGGCGGCGGTGTGGGTGTCGATCCCCGGCACCGGCCGGTTGCGAAGGGGCGGTCGTCACACTTACGAACAAATCCGCCGCGGCTCGCGGCAACGTTCTACGGTAGATGAGTGAGCTCAACCCCCTCTGATCCGAACCGGCGCGTATGGCAAGCGATGTTGACCTGGCGTGCGCAGGACGTCTCCCGCATGGAATCGGTACGAGTCCAGGTGTCCGGCAAGCGAATCAGGGCCAACGGCCGCATCGTGGCCGCGGCCACCGCAACCAACCCGGCCTTCGGCGCCTACTACGACCTGCAGACCGACGAGACCGGCGCCACCAAGCGACTCGGGCTGACCGTCACATTGGCCGAGCGGGAACGCGTGCTCTCCATTGCCCGCGACGAGGAGAACATGTGGCTGGTGACCGACCACCAGGGCGACCGGCGTGCCGGATACGAAGGAGCTCTCGACGTCGACGTGGTGTTCAGTCCGTTCTTCAACGCACTGCCGATCCGGCGCCTCGGTTTACACGAAGGAGCGGACTCGGTCACATTGCCAATGGTCTATGTGAACGTGCCCGACATGTCCGTCGCCGCGGCCACCGTGAGCTACACCAGCGATGGACGTCTCGATGGGATCAAGTTGCGCTCCCCGGTCGCCGACACCGTCGTGAGCGTCGACGAAGAAGGGTTCATCCTGGACTACCCCGGCTTGGCAGAGCGGATCTGATCACCCGGCCCGCCCGGCCCGCGGCGGCCAGTTCGTCCCGCCAGTTCTCTCCGCCGATGGTGACGTGGAAGACCTCGCTGCGCGGGAAGCTGTCGTAGCGCGTCCGCGCAGCGTGGCCCGCTTCGACGAGGTCGGCCACCGACTTGTGGCGGGCCAGCGACTCGCGAGCGCGGCTCAGCAACTCGATGACGCGGTCGGCCGCCGGCACTAGTTGGTCAGAGTTGCCCTCGCACATCGCCCGCACCAGGTCTGGGGCGGTGGCCGCCACCCGCGTCCCGTCGCGGAACGACCCCGCGGCCAGCGCGAAGGCCAGCGGCACCTCTCCGGCGGTGATGGCCAGCGCCTCGGCGAGCAGGTGCGGCAGATGCGAGATGGCGGCCGCCGCGGCGTCGTGCTCGTCGGATTTCGCCGGCACCACCATCGCGCCGCAGTCCAGCGCCAGCGTCATCACCATCGACCACACCACGGGGTCCACGTAGTCGTCGACGCTGACCACCCATGGGGTCCTGGTGAACAACCCGGCGTAGCCGGCGGCCCACCCCGAGTCGGCGGTGCCGGTCATCGGGTGACCGCCAACGAAGCGTTTCAGCAGACCGGCCGCGGCGACCTCGTCGACCACCGGGCTTTTGACGCTGGTGACGTCGGTCAGCGGACAGGTCGGGGCCAGTTCGCTGATGTGGGCGAGCATGCTCGCCAACGCCGGCATCGGCACCGCCAGGACGATCAGCGCGTCGGTGTCGGCGGCCCGGGTCAGGGTATCGGTCAGATCGGTGCTGGCGTCGAAGCCGTCGGCTGTGGCCGCATGGGCGCCCTCCACCGAGCGGTTGTAGCCGAACACCTCACGACCGGCCGCCTTGGTGGCCCGCATAATCGAGCCGCCGATGAGCCCGAGCCCGAGCACGCACACCGGTGTCTTGGGTAGGGGGCTGGTCACAGTCCAAGGTTGGCACAGTTCGGCGGGTAGCGGTGCTTCCGTGGCGTCGCTGATCAGCGTTCGTCCGGGTTGTGTCTGGTCAGGGAGCCTGGTCAGCGACTACCGTAAGCGCCCATGGGAGCACAACGGGCCTCAGCTCAGGGCCTGTCCGCAGACGCCCCTGACGGCTTCGGCGTTGCGGTCGTGCGCGAAGAGGGCAAATGGCATTGTTCCCCCATGGCTGCCAAGTCGCTGACCAGCCTGAAGGCCGCCGAGACGGAGCTGCGTGAACTGCGCAGCGCCGGAGCCGTGTTCGGCCTCCTCGACGTCGACGACGAATTCTTCGTCATCCTGCGGCCGGCACCGTCGGGAACCCGGCTGCTGCTGTCGGACGCGACCGCCGCCCTGGACTACGACATCGCCGCGGAAGTGCTGGAAAAGCTGGACGCCGACATCGACCCCGAGGACCTTGAGGATTCCGATCCCTTCGAGGAGGGCGACCTAGGCTTGCTGTCCGACATCGGCCTGCCCGAAGCGGTGCTGGGCGTCATCCTTGACGAGAGCGACCTGTACGCCGACGAGCAGCTGGGCCGCATTGCTCGCGAGATGGGCTTCGCCGACGAGTTGTCGGCGGTGATCGACCGTCTCGGTCGGTGACCACCGACGAAGATCTGATCCGTTCCGCCCTGTCGGTCGCCGCGACGGCCGGCCCCCGCGACGTGCCCGTGGGTGCGGTAATCGTCGGGCCCGACGGAACCGAGCTGGCCCGGGCGGTGAACGCCCGCGAGGCGCTTGGCGATCCGACCGCGCACGCGGAGATCCTGGCGATGCGGGCCGCTGCGAAGGCGCTCGGTGACGGCTGGCGGCTGGCGGGAACCACGCTGGCGGTGACCCTCGAACCGTGCACCATGTGCGCGGGCGCTCTGGTGCTGGCACGCATCGAGCGGCTGGTCTTCGGCGCGTGGGAACCGAAGACGGGAGCCGTCGGATCGCTGTGGGACGTGGTCCGCGACCGTCGGCTCAACCATCGCCCGCAAGTGCGCGGCGGCGTGCTCGCTCAGGAGTGCGCCGCACCGCTGGAGGCGTTCTTCGCCCGCCAGCGATTGGGGTGAGCGCCGGTGGGTTCGGTAAGCTGCCTGGTGGTGGCGTGTCCGAGCGGCCTAAGGAGCACGCCTCGAAAGCGTGTGACGGCTAACACCGTCCGAGGGTTCAAATCCCTCCGCCACCGCCAGTATTTCCGCAGCTAGACGGTTTATTCGGACTGCCGCGAGCATCGCGTGAGCACATTTTGAGCACACCCCAAAACACGCCCCCGCCCACAGCGAACATGAAACAGCCCTCGGCCAGGCAGCGGACCGCGGACCGAGGTCCTTGAGCACGCCAGGCCTGATTTCGACGAATACACTTCGGGACGGTCGCGGGGGTCTATGGCTTCATCCCCGACCGTCGCGCACCCGCGAACCTCTCGGCCACAGTCCGCAGAGCTGCGGCCACCTCACGCCGCTGCGGCGGGTCACGGGCGTTCGTCGAGCAGGGCCGGACGGGCCTTCTCGGTGCCGGACATGGCTCCTCGCACGGGGCGTCTGGGTGACCTGCTGCGGCCAGGCCCGCTGCCGTGGTCTGTTTCGAGGTGCCAGCGGTTCAGGTTGTCGCGATGAAGTCACGCACCAGATCGGCGAAGCGGTCCGGTTCATCGAGGTGCGGGAAGTGGCCGGCTCCCTCGAACAGTTCGACGCGACACCCCGGGATCGACCTCTGCGCATTGATCGCGTGCCAGGCCGGGATCATCCGGTCCCGGGAGCCCCAGATGATGAGTGTCGGGATCGGCACGGCGTCGGGCAGGTAGTCGTGGGCGCTGACAGTCTGGCCCCCGGGGTCGATGACAGCGCGGGTCGTGGCCAGGAAGGCGCGCCGGCTCGCCGCATCCCCGAGCGAGGTGAAGCCCTGCCAGATCGTGGTGATGTCCGTGCTGGGCCTCCAGCCCGCCCTGGATAGGGCCCGCCCGGCGCCCTCGGCGCGCGCACGCACCCACCCCGACGCGAGGATGGGCAGGACCCATGCGGCCCCGGGCAGCGTCGCGGATCGCAGGATCGGGTTGACCTCCCGGCCCAACCCACCGCTCGCGACAAGCACCAGCCGCTCGACGCGCTCCGGGAACAGGTAGTAGAACTCCATCGCGATTCCCCCGCCGAGGGAGTGCCCGACGAGGGTGACCCGCTCGATGCCGAGTCGGTCCAGCAGGTCGCGCAGCGTTGCCGCGTGCGCACCGAGGGAATAGTCTCCCACCGGCTTGTCCGACTCGCCGTGCCCGAAGAGGTCCGGCACGATCACCCGGTGGTCGTCATGCAGGCGGTCGATGAGGTGGGTCCACTGGCGTTGCGAACCGAGAATCCCGTGGATGAAGAGCACCACCGAGCCCGTGCCGCTGTCCAGGTAGGAGAGCTCGTGGCCGTGGATGGTCACGGTTCGGCGTGTCGGCGGCTCCATGACATCTCCCCAGCGGCCGTCGCAGGCCAATCGATCTCAACGTACCCCGAGGTTGGGTGTGGGACCACTGCGACTCCAATGAAACACACCCAGGTGGTGGCGGTGCGTGGATGGCACCTTCACCGTGTCACCGCCTGCGCATGCAGTTCCTGATTGACACGACGAACACGGGGTGGGGACGGTTATCTGGCCACCACCTAGACCCTGCCCGAGCTCTCGCCGTTAGCGGCCTTGAGGTGAAATCGAAACTTCCCGGCTTTGTCTTTGGTGACCAACCGCCTGGCCATGATGGCCGACCCGCTGCTGGCCCAATCCGCCATGGACCGACTGCAATCGGCCGCCTATGAACTCGTCGGCGAAGGCGAAAGCTACCGCCACCGCCAGAAACCCGGCATCACCACAGCCGTCGACCGAACCGGCTCAGACTGAAGCCGTGGCCATGAAACCGTATGCCCTCGGCCATCTCCTCGTCGATCCTGTGGTGGCTTTACGTGAAGATTTCGGCCAACCAGTCGAACTCGACCTGGTGCTTAAGACTCGGGTTATTCATCTGGCAGTGAGCCTCGCCGCCATCTGCTGACCGGAAGATGCGTTCGGTCTTCGGAGAGGTCAGCTTCTCGTAGAACTCGTGGCCCGCATCCAGCACCTGCGATCCTTCGCCTTCGCCGGCCAGGCTCAGGAAAGGACAGGTGATGCGCTCCTCGAGTCCGGCCAGACTGTAGGTGCCCGCCAGGTCCCAGACGGTGGCCAGCGACTGACCGGTCATCCCGAATCGATCCATGACCGCCGTCACGATGACCTTCGTCATCGGGTTGGAGAGATCAGGCTTGTCCTCGAAATCCTCGCCAGAGGGCACATCAGGGTCAAGGTTGAGCAAGGGCATGAGGAGGGGCTTGAGTTCCGGAAGTAGCGAATTGGCGATTACGGCGGTGATGCGCTTCTCATACGCGGCGGCACGCGGGGCAAAGTATCCGCCCATGCTGTGCCCGGTGAGGGCGAGCCGCTGGGCGTCGACGTCGCCTCGGGACAGGACGTAGTCCACGGCATAGCGTGTCGGCACCTCCCAGTCCGGGCGATAGGTCAACTCTGGATCCAGAGCGTAGGCGCCGACCTGACCGGGCCCCTCCCACAGGAACGCGTTGTATCCCCGGCGGACAGCCGCCGCGCCGCCGCCCCAGTAGAACAGTTCCTCACAGGTGGTGTCGCCTCCCCCGAGGATCATGACGGTCGGGCGTGGGTGACCGTCGGTATCGGCGCGCATGAAATAGCCGGGTAACGTCTTGCCGTTCTCGTAGGGGATGCTGACAGGTTCGATCGGGACATCGAACAGCTTGGCTGCGTGGATGAAGCACGCGCGATGCAGGGTGTACATCTCGAGCTGTCGCGGGTCGCTGTGCTCGAGATAAAAGAACGCGGTGCTCCAGTACATCGACGCGCGAAGGAACGCCTCGCGGGCACTGACCGTATGGCCGGCGCCCAAGCAGTCCTCGGCGATGGTCTGGACCCGCTGCGCGGTGTCACTCCAGGCGACGGTCCAGCTTTCAATATCTCCGTCCACCACCCGCCGTGCCGTCGAGAAGCACTCACCGACCGCACCGCCGTCGCCATAGGAGCCGGCGCACATCGCTCGGACGAGCTGATAATCGAAGTTGGACTTGAAGAATTGGGGCATCCCAGGCGTGGCGCCGAACACCGCATTGGTTGGTGTCGTCGAATTGGTCGAGACTGTCGGTGTAGATGTCATCGTGTGTTCCTCCAGTTGAGGAGGCGTCCGGCCCGTACCGGGCAACGACCGTTGGGTGGTCGTCCAGCCCGAACCAGGCGTCTCGTGGATCAATGCCGAGCCAGCGCTACCAAGGTCCCGAGCAACGCTCCCGCAGGTTGCCGATGATCTAACCAAGTTCCAACACGGCGACGGGACTACCCGGCGCGTCAATATCGACCGTACACCCAGGTCAAATAGCACTTCAACGAAAGCTGAGGCACCTCGACGGATCCGTCCACACTCAGACGAAAGGGCCCGCCCGTGCCAGGATGTCGGCTATGACGGTGGTACTGGTGCACGGCAACCCGGAGACCGACGCGGTGTGGGACCCCCTCGTGGAGGTACTCGGCCGGGATGACGTGGTTCGAGTGTCCCCGCCGGGCTTCGGTGCCCCGCCGCCGGACGGCTGGCCTGCCACCTACCTGGATTACCGGGACTGGCTGGAAGGCGAGCTGACTCGCTTCGACGCCCCGGTCGACCTGGTTGGGCACGACTGGGGCGGCGGCCACGTGCTGAACGTGGTGATGCATCGCCCGGAGCTGGTGCGTAGCTGGGTCAGCGACGTCGTCGGGGTGTTCGACCCGGACTACGTCTGGCATGACCTGGCCCAGGTGTGGCAGACACCCGACGATGGCGAACAGCTGGTGGACAGCCTGCTGGGCGGGACGGTTCAGGAGAGGGCGGAACGGATGGCCACGTTCGGCATACCCCTGGATATTGCGACCTTGATGGCGCCGTACCAGGGTCCGGAGATGGGTCGGGCGATCCTGCTGCTGTACCGCTCGGCGGCGCAGCCGGCCATGGCCGAGGCCGGCCGGGAGCTGGAGAAGGCCGCCGCGCGGCCGGGGTTGTCCCTGCTTGCCACCGAGGACCACTACGGCGGCTCGGAGGAGATCCGGCGCCGGGCGGCCGAGCGCGCGGGAGCCCGCACCGAGGTGCTGGAGGGGCTGGGCCACTGGTGGATGGTGCAGGACCCAGCGCGCGGCGCGGCCGCGCTGACCCGCTTCTGGGACTCGCTCGACTAGAAAGCTAGGCCGCGCCGTCGCGGCGTGCGACTTCCCAGCCACAGCCGTTTCGGTAGCCAATCCTGCACGACAGCGCCCAGCGCCTCATCGATTGACGCCCGCGCGCTTGGCCTGGCTGGTAACCAGCGCTTCTGGACTGAAATCACGCTAACCGGAGGAAGGGCTTCACACAGCTTGTAAACTCCTGTAACAAGTGTGTGCGATAACTGTGTGTGTGTGTGTTGATTTATGCTGATTCTTGCCGAAATAAGGTAGCTCAACGGCCCATTTGTTTGTCCCGTTGCTCCAAGGCCGTGATCCATCCAACAATTGTTTGCAGGCTTAGTTCTGTATTGCCTAACTGCATATGATTTTGCGCCTGCTCTTTTTCGGTAAACAACCGCGCCGTAAGTGAGCGCATATTTTTTAGTGATTGGATCTGATCGTAAAACTGAGACAGCGGAATAAAGTGGTCCTTATTTCCGCCAAAAAGTAAAACATCCTGCATTACCAGATGGGATATACTATTAGTTTCCAGCACAAGTGCATTCTTAAAGAATTGGTAAGGAGTATCCGCCCCGGTCACGTGCATACCCTGGGTAATGCCCCATTCCAAAACGAGGCTTCTTTTCACTTTCTGATGAATCAGGGCGTTAACTATGCAAGAGGCACCCAGTTTCAACAGGGTTGAGAGTGCGCCCCGCGCAAGTGGGTCAAGTTGCTTTAAAAGTACCTGCTGAAAATCGGTCAGAATATCATAACACACCACCCTGCTAATCCGTGGCTCAAAAGCCGCAGCCCTCAGAGCAAGACAGCCCCCCAGCGAACATCCAATAAGCGTAACGTCATTCAGTTTGAAATAATCCAAAACAGCTTTGCAGGGTTTATGCCATTCATTCGTCATGGTCAGATGGCCTTCTTCCAACGTTGTTCCCTGCCCGGGGCCATCAAAAATAATTGCATCAAAACCATTTTGGAGAAAGTATTGCGCATGTGGAAATAGTTCCTCAGTATAACCATCGAAACCCGGAAGGAAAACAACAGTTCCGATAGGCGATACCGGCCGGAACCTGTAAGCGTTCATCATTGCATTTTCGTATGGAATATTGAAGTGCTGCGATTCCTGGACCCCGTAACACTCTTTCATCCACTGTATGAAGCTCTTGCGACTGGGAGTTTTCCGTTCGTCTTTTGGAAACATAAAAAATTCGGCGGCACGCAGATATAGCGCGGCAGGCAGCAGCCTGTTTGCGGAATGCGCCTTTTCAGATAGCGCTAGGAATTCCCTGATATAGTCCGCGTAGTTGTGAATCCGGGGCGCTACTTCCCTAATTTCATCGAGGCTCTCCTCTGATCCGTCAGAGAAGCGGTTCATTTCATAATTGAGGCTAACATCAGGATGGATTTGGTAAAACCCTATTTTAAATTGCTGTGTTGTCATAATGACATATTCGGGATTTATGTCGTTCGGCTTTTTGGACAAACAATTTCGGGTCTGTCCCTACGTGTCGTACCCACATCCGCTCGCTGATCTCGGCCCATGTGGAGAGCTTGCGTGACGGCAGAGGCAACGGTCAAGGGTAGGTGGGATGGCGGTTGCCGGCGCCCTTCGTGTGGGTGCCGGCGGCATCGATAGATTCATGGGTGCGCTGCGTGCGCTGGACTTCGGGCAGAGATTAGAACCACCCCTACGCGGCATACTCTCAGTGGTGGGTTTGTCGCAGTGCCCTTAACAGGGCGGAAGATCGCCCCGCACAGAGATGCGCCCTGTCGTGCGGGCTGCCACGGCTCGACCGATTGGGCCAGCGGCACGCTATTGGCGGCGAAGAAGAGGGCGAAACCGCCTCTACGAGTACTGTGACGCGACATCTCACCCGTCGATCTGGAGACTGCCGACTACAGTCAACACCCGAGGCCAGCCGCCGGCTGAGTTCTTACACCGGAAAGTCTGCGGACTCGCCGCGGGCGATTCAGACAGTAGAAGATCTTGTATGGGCGATGACGCTGCATTTCCGGTCGGGTATTACGACCTTCATCCGGATGTGACGCTGAATTATCAGCTCAACCGCTTCTGGAACTGGGTTGGCGAACCACAGATGCTCGACGAGCTGCGGCGGGTCGCGCCCAGCCTGACCAACTACGACGAGTGGATTCGGCAGCTGCTCGCTCTCGGTGGGCATGCGCTAGGGGAGGGTCGGATGCTGGCGGGCGCCTACCTGATCCGCGCCGCTGAGTTCTTCATGTCGGCGGATGACCCGCGCCGCCATGGCGCGCGCCAAACCTTCCTGGACACCGTGCTAACACAGTGCGGTGTGGGCGCCGACCAGCATCACGACGTGGTCTACGGCGGGACAACCCTGTCGGCTTACCGCTTGACCCCGGCTTCGCCGCGCGGGGTCATCGTGGTCTTCGGCGGCTTCGATAGCTACATCGAGGAATGGCTGCCGATGTTGTTGGCGTTGCGCCACGCGGGACTAGACGTCGTGGCGTTCGACGGACCCGGCCAAGGGGCGGCGTTGGAAGCAGGATTGCCGATGACGGCCGAGTGGCACAAGCCGGTCGGCGCTGTGCTTGACCATTTCGGTGTCGATAATGTGACTTTGATGGGGTTTTCGCTCGGCGGCTGCTTGGTCATGCGTGCCGCAGCTTACGAGCCACGGGTGAACCGAGTCATCGCCGACGACATTCTCACGGACTTCACCGCCTGCTTCGCCTACCGGTTGGCCGCGCCGCAAAAAGCGCTGGTGGTTAACGCCGGCCGACTACCCGCGGCCGTGGTGGACAGGTTGATAAACCGGGCCCGCAGCCGGAACTTGTTGGCCGACTGGGGCATCGGAAACGCCGAAACGGTGTTTGGAGTCGACACCCCGTCCGAGGCCCTGGCCGCGGTGCGCGCCATGCGCACCGATGACGTCTCTTCCCGGATCACCCAAGACGTGATGCTGATGGCCGGAGCCGAAGATCACTACGTGCCCCTCGCCCAGCTCGGTGCACAAATCCAGACCCTGACGAATGCTCGATCGGTGACTGCGCGCTTGTTCACCCGCGCCGAGAGCGCTCAAAACCACTGCCAGATAGGGAACTTGGGGTTGTCCTTGCGAGTCATTCTCGGCTGGCTCGACGCCCATACTGGCACTAGGGGCTGAACGCTGGACGGTCGGCGGTCGACTGGTTTAACTACCGCCGCATCTAACCAATAGATGCAGCAACATCCCACCGGCCGACATGGAGGCCACCTACTACAGTCAACACCCGAGGCCAGCCGCCAGCTGAGTTCTCACACCACGAAATCTCCGGACTCGCCGGGGCGGCTCAGGGCGAGATTTGGGCACCGAATGGGCGCACTTTGAACCAATTGCCGGCGCCACAGCGTCGAATCGGTATCGAAGAGGGCGTTCTAGTGCGGGGACCCGCTGCGGTCATCGACTTTTCCGGCGCGGCCGTCGAGCACCTTGACAGTGAACGCAATCACCCACAGTAGGACGACATAGGCGACCACATAGCTCGGTGCCATGATCCACACCGATTTGCCGCCCAAGAGCAATCCCGCCAAGCCGCCCAGCGCGTCGCCCACCCAACCGGACACCACTACCCCAACCAGAATGGCGATGTAAGCATGCTCGCGTTTCCGCGGAATCTTGCCGCCCGCTCGTCGGGTGAAGTACCAGATCCCAACGGCAGCAACGGCTAACGCCGAGATAATGAACCCGGCGACTATCCAAACCGGGACAGCCCTACCGGCGTTCGGGTGGGAGGAATGGAATATCGCGTCGACGGCGAGCATCGCAGCGACATAGAGCGGCAGCAGCAGTAGCGCGCACTTCAGGTTGATCATGGTGTCGGCAGCCCCGGTATCGGCACGTCCGCGCATCCCAACGCACCTTCAACGCCCGCCTTGATCGGCGCCTCGAACACGCCTTTTGCGAAGCCGCCGACGAAGCCGAGGACGCCACCGGGCAACGCGCCTGCGCCAAACAGTTCGGGAGTGACCACCGCACCACCTGCGGCACCGGTGATAGCGCCCTTGATCGCGCTCTCAAACCCACCTTTGACCATGTCCTTGCCGACATTAGCCTTCACCTGCTGGCCCACGCACTGCCCGAAACTCGGCGGAGGTGTAAAGGCCGGCATCGGGCCCGGCGCCGGCTGAGGACCAGGATCGGGCGGCTTACCGAATGACGGCATAGGGGCCGGTGGCGGTGGCGGTTGCGGACCGGGCGATATCAAGTCGTTCTTGTACCGGTCTAAGAAGTTGGGCGGTTGTGTAGGTTGCGGCGATCCGGGCTGCGGCGCCGGGTGTGCGCCGCCATCCTGTTTGAAGTCGACCAATTGGATGCCATTGCGGTTTGAGGCCGGAGGTTGCGCGACAGGATTTGTGACCGGGTTCTGCGCGAAGCCCACGTCGCCCACGCCGGCGGTAGCGGCGGTTAGTTGCCCCGCGACCTTGACCTCTGCCCCATCGAGTTGTGCGGCGCGAGAGCGGATATCCCCAGCGAAAGCTTGCGCTTGCGCTTGACGGACCGCCTGCTCAGCGGGCGTCCTGCTAACACCGGTGTCGATGACCGATAAGTCTTCCCCGACAGTAAATCCCGCATTCTGCGCGTCCTCGACGGCATAAAACACGCGTCGCTGAGCCGCGCTGATCTCGCTGGCGCCGTTGCGCGCAATTCCGGCCGCCCGGCGTAGTTGGTCGGCCTTCGCGCTGACAAGTGGCAGATCGGCACCGGTTCGTTGCCGCAACTCGTCACCGCCAGCACCATGCCACGCGACCGCATACGACCCGTTTCTCATCTGGAGGAACACGTCCTCCCACTGATCGGCCGTAGCAGTCCAGTAGCTGGCTGCTTCGACCAGAGGCTCGGTGCGCCACGCTCGGATTTGTGACAGCGTCGCCGGCACCTACACGACCCGAATTTGTGTCACGGCGGCCATCTCGCTCGCCGCTGTGGCTTCTTGGTTGTTGTATCCTCCGGCTGCTGCGGCTACCCCGGCAGCCGTTGCCTGGGTTCGGGCCGTAAGTGCCCCCGCAGCAAGGCCGATTGCTGCGTTAACAGCGTTCACCGCCGCCGTCGTCGGTTGAAAGGGCCGCCCCGGCGAGGGCGCTAGCGTATTGAGTCGGGAGCTCAGCCTCTGCCATTGGCTGGCCGTAGCCAGCAACTGATCAATGGCGACTTGCAACTCACCTGCCCCCACAAGGCGTGAGTCTAAGCTGATCGCCGCGTGGACGCTATTCGCCGGCGCAGTAGCGGGTCGGAAAGGGCAGGTCTGTGCCGGAATTAGTTTGAAACCGTAACTCCGGGGTTGCTGCCGATTAGTCGGTCGGCCGGTCGATCAGCCCGATACTAGGTATCCGTCGCACAGCAGGTGGGTTCGCCGAGAGGTGCGGGACACAAGTCGAAGGTCCGCGTCGAGGGTGCCGATGTCATGCATGGACGGAGCGTAGCGCCGCGCTGCGGTGCTAGCACTTCACCTTTCAGCCCAAGGTTGTCGGCACCGTCGAGTTGCCGGATAACCGCCGGAAATTTAGGTCGCAGAGACCAATCCGTCGCCGCATTCAGCTCTTGATACGGAAGCGCTTCTGCCGGGAAGCGGCTCCGGATACCAATTCCACTCGGCTTGGTGGCAGTTCAAGATGCGCAGCCAGCAGCCGGATGACTGCGTTGTTAGCCTTGCCGTCGACGGCTGGCTCGCGCACGTAAATGGTCAGCTCACCATCGGAACCAACCTCGACTAGCGGTCCCTTGCGGCTGCCTGGCTTGACCTTGACGACAACGAAGCCGCGCATGCCGCATAAGGCTAGCGTGCTGCGTGGCCTGATCAGCGCTGGGCGACCAACGCGGAACTCGCGCCGGATAGCGCTTGAATGGTTTTGGTGTCGGCCTCCTGGTGCGGCTGTCCATCGGGCCTTAGCAGGTCGTGGAACCAAACTTTCGGAATCTCCTTGTATGGGTGCTCCCAGGAGTCCCAAGGAAAATAAGTCTGGGTCTTACCGGCGACGAAACCCCAGTTGATTGCACCGACGTTGTGGCGCTTGGCAACGGGCAGGATTCCCTCAACCGTGCTGCCCTTGGTCCGGGCCATGTACTCCGTGCAGATGATGGGTCGGCCCAGCGGGGAGAGCTCAGAGATCCGGGACTCAAATCCCGCGGGTTCAGCGTAGGAGTGAAAGGTGATCACGTCGCTGTTGTCCAGTTGTATCTTGCTGACGGCGCTGCGGCCCTGGGGTTCTCCCCAATCACCGCGCCACACCCCGCTCGTCAGCGGTTGACTGGGATCAACGGAGCGTGCCCACCGGAAGACTTGGGGGAGCAGGTTGGTGACGAGCTGCTCCTTATCGCTCCGCTCGACATTGCGATATTGGCGCGCGGGGTTGTCGGGCTCATTCCACAGGTCCCAACCCAAAACCCGGTCGTCACTGCGGAACTGGGTCAACACCCCGGTGACATAGTCCTGCAGGACGCGGGTGTAGCGCGGATCGCCAAGGCGTTCGGCGCCCGGGCTCTGCGCCCAGCCCGAGTTGTGCACACCGGGCGTTGGCGCGCGCTGCCGACCCGCCCTGGGCGCCGGATCCCAACACGAGTCGAAGAAGACGAACAGTGGTTTGACGCGGTGGCGGGCCGCGATGTCGACAAACTGCGCGAGACGGCTCTGGAAGCCGCGTTGATCCTGGGCCCAGAGCTGGTCATGGAGGAAGACCCGCGCGGTGTTGAGCCCATAAAACTTCGCCCAGCCGAGCTCGGTGTCAATGCGCCGAGGGTCGAAGGTGTCGGCCTGAAACATCTCAAGCTGGTTTATGGCGTTGGTGGGTATGTAGTTGGCTCCGACCAGCCAGCCCTGCGCTTGATACCAGCGATTGGCCCGGTCCGGGGACCACCGACCCGCTTCCTCGGCAGCCGCGCGTGGCGCGCGGGCCAGTGCAGCACCGGCCGCCAGCAGCAGCGGTAGCTTCAGGGCCGTTCGACGGTGCACGAAGTGACCATAATTTTCACCGGCGATCTCTTCGGTCTTGCGGATCGGCTCGTTGGGAATTGTTATGTCGTTGTCACCAGGCAGTATTCAGCGTGCTCGGCCGGGGAGAGCCCCGACACGCCGTAGCGTCGCCGACGATCAGTGCGTCGCGTCATCGCGGAAGCCGCCCGCCTCGCGGTACCGGCGGCGCGGGCGGGCCTTAAATCGGCGCGGTCAAATGCCGGTCGATGATGGCGGCGTCCAGCTGTCCACCACCAGCGGCAGTGAGACCGTCTCACCGCCGCCAGTCACCTCGATCGCCCAGCGGCCGTCGAAAGGCAGGAGCGCCTGGATGTCAAAAAAGGCATAACCGGGGAATTCACCGATCGATTCTTCCGGTACCTCGAATCGTTGGCGCACCGGGTCATCAAGCGTCGGGGGCTTGATCTCGATGTCGACCCACCGGCCCGAATCGCTGCCGTCAGCGCTGGAATCGCCACGGGTGAGCACCACAAGCACGAGCCGGACCCAGCGGTCGGGTCCGACTACAAACCTCGATAGGACGCCGCCCGACACGTTGAGTTTGTTGTCGAGCGTCGTGGCGGCCTCCGCCAGAAAAGCCCCGGTTAGGATCACATGCAGAAAATACAACGCGCGCGCCGTCGGCGCTGGTCATCTGCGCGATCAGTCAACGCAGCTTGCGTCCATAGTTGTCTTGAACGCTGCCGGTAAACATCATGATCGCGTCGACGATGGCCCAAATGATGCCACCGAGCAAAATCGGGAAGCCGAAAAAGCAAAAGAGGGTGAGGACGGTCCCGAAAAGCCCCACGCACAACTGCGCGACCGCGATTTGCGTCGAGTCGATGTAGAAGCGGCCGATGCCGAACAAACCGAGGAATAGCTGCAGTAGGCCCGCCGTCGTGGCGGACTTTTCCGACAGGGGCACTCCCGTGGCGGGGTCGCGGCCGAACGGCGCCTGAGGGTCCGGGGCGTTTCCCGGATAACCGGCATACGGGATATAGCCGGGGTAGGGCTGCGGCGGCGGATAGCCGGGTGGAGGCGGATAGCCCGACGGCGGCGGGATCTGGGGGTTCTGCTGGGTTCCATAGCCTTGCGGCTGCCAACCCCAGGGTGGCTGACCGGAGGGGTCTTGGGGTTGGTCCGGCGTCGACATTGGCTTGAGTTAACACGGCCCGCCTTGCAGCGTCCACACCGACGCGCGCGTCCGCGACTGGTCCGCCGCACACGAAAGATCCGCTCCGGCACAGACGCCAAAGGCCTTCAAACTTGACTCCCGAGAGCGCAATATTAGGTGCGTGCCTGATCGCAACGTGCTGGGCGGTCCGCTGGAACCGTGTGGCAATGAGCCACTCACCGGATACTACCGTGACGGCTGCTGTTCGACGGGACCCGAGGATGTGGGCCGGCACACGATCTGCGCGGTGATGACCGCCGAATTCCTCGAGCATCAGCGCTCCATCGGCAATGACCTGTTGACGCCGGTCCCCGAATACCGATTCCCCGGGCTGCTGCCCGGCGACCGCTGGTGCGTCACCGCCCTGAACTGGCTCCGCGCCCACCACGACGGGTGCGCCGCCCCGGTGGTATTGGCGTCCACGCACGAAAGCACCCTCGAGGTAGTGCCCCTCGAGGCGCTTCTGGAACACAAAGTCGACGTTCCCGACGACTTGGCTAACTTGTAGAGCCCGCGATCTGTGACTCGATCCGGCCCGCGGCGGCGCGGACCCGCTGAGCGAGCTTCTCGATTTCGGCGGCGCCAAGGTCGGCGAAGGGCGCGACGCTGATCGACATTGTGACGACCTCGTCCTCGTCCCGAATCGGCGCGGAAATGGTGGCGACGCTGTGCGTGTTGTCTGTGGTCAACTCCGCGCCCAAGATGTCGATCACCGTGAGGTCGGCGAATGCGCGCGCCAGCCGCGCGGTAATGGCGTCGGGTTCGGCGTCACCTCCGAGCGCGCGTAGTGCGGCATACACCTGAACGTACTCTCGGCTGAGTCGCTCGACGGCATACCCTCGTTCTCGAATCTCGTTGAGAACGAGTGTGATTCGTCGGGATAGCGCGACGGACGGCTTGCCGATGCCCTCCAGCCAGGCCCGCTGTGAGCTGGGGGGACCGAAAGCGAGGTAATCGCGACCGAACGGCGCGACCAGTGGCATGCGTAATCCGCGGTCCACTCGCATTCCGGACCGTGACTGGCCGGCACTGTCCACGACGACGAGGGTATTGGCGTCGCGGCGCGCCAGAAATGCCTGCGTCTTCGTGGATCCGGCGAGTTCCCGAAGGATTTCGTGGAAATTCCGGTGCTCGCCGACCGGTCTGGCCAACGATGCGATGGCCGGCCCCCACGAGTAGGCGGCCGCCGCGTCGTCGCGCACGACCCAGCGATGGGCGGCCAACGTCGTCAAAATGGCGTAGCCGGTGGCCCGGCTGATGCTTAGCTCGCGGGTAATCTCCGCAAGCGAGAAGGCTCGCCCCGGTTGCGACCCGAGCAGTTTCATGATCGCGACCACGCGCTCGGTCGGTGGTGAAGTGGGTTGACGAGGGGTCTCCACCGCGCCTACCGTCTGAGTCATATTTCGAACAGTACGTCGAATATTCGACGGGGTAAATGTCGAGAGGCAATCGGATGGGCGTGGCGGGCCGCGACATCGCTGACATCGATTTCGACGACCTGACAGCGCCCCGGCTGACCGACGTCCAGCGCCAGATTCTGGAATACACCGAAGCGCGACAGGTCGGCTTCGACATCGATCAGATGCTCGCGGAGGCCGTCGAGCAGGCCGGCGTGGGCGACGACCTGGGCGACCTTGACGACACCGACGGTTTTGGTGACCGTCTTGCCGCCCACGTCGCCGCGATCGAAGCCGACGATGGCCTGACCCAGCTCACGCGCGGCTCCCTGCGACAGCGGGTCGTTCGCCTGCTGCGCAACCGGTTGTCGTTGACCGAGCTGGTGAGGCGCTATCCCGAAATCGAGGCGATCCCGGTCGAGAAGCCGTTCATCGTCGTCGGAATGCCGCGTTCCGGGACCACCCATCTGGTGAACCTCATTGCCGCCGACCCGCGCCGGCGCGCGCTGCCGTACTGGGAGAGTCAGGATCCCATCCCCGCACGCGGCCAGGGTCCCGATATCTACGGCGTCGACCCGCGCTACACGCGGGCCAAGTCCGAGCACGACGCGCTCATGGTCAGCGCCCCGGTGGTGGCCGCCATGCATGACCGGTTCCCCGAGGCGATCGAGGAGGAAGTCGAGCTGCTCGACCTCGACCTGGCCGCCTACGTCCTGGAATGGCATGCCCGTGTGCCCGATTGGCGTGACTACTACCTGGGCCTAGACCAGAACCGGCACTACGCCTACCTGAAGAAGGTTTTGCAGGCGCTGACCTTCCTGCGCGGTCCGCGGACCTGGGTCCTCAAGAGCCCCCAGCACTGTGAGCAACTAGGCCCGCTGATGGCGACCTTCCCGGACGCGACGGTCGCATTCACCCACCGCGACCCCGTCGCGGTGGTCCAGTCGGCGATCACGATGATGGCCTACTCCGACCGGCTGCGCCGTACCAGCATTGACCCGGGCTGGCTACTGGACTACTGGAGCGACCGCGTGCATCGGCTACTCAGCGCCTGCGTGCGCGACCGCGACCTCGTGCCGGCCGAACGCAGCATCGACGTCAGCTTCCACCAGCTGAGCGGCAATGAGATGCCGCTGTTGGAGCGGCTGTACCGGTGCGGCGGAGTCGAATTGACGGCCAAGGTGCGCGATCGGTTCCAGCGCTACCTGGACGGCAATCCGCGTGGCAAACACGGCCGCATCCGGTACGACCTGCAACGGCACTTCGGCTTTTCGGCCGACGAGTTGCGCCGGCGTTTCGACTTTTACTTCGACAGGTTCGACGTTCGCCCCGAGACATGATCGCGAAGGAACACCGCAAATGAGTGCCGAAGCGCAGCAGTTCGAGCCGGTCTATCGCAGCAGGCCGGGCGCCGACGCGATGCGTCCGGCGGCCGCCGAACGGGCCGAGCGGATCGCCCCGCGGTTGTGGTGCTCTCCGGGACTGTCGAATTCCTACCTGCTGACCACCGATGACGGGCGGGTCATCGTCAACACCGGGATGGGTTTCGAGGGGCCGGTGCACCGCGCGAACTTCGACGCCGTGGACTCCTCGCCGGTGCGCTACATCATCTTCACCCAAGGCCACGTGGACCACGTCGGCGGCCTGGACAGTGTGCGCGATCCCGACACGGTGGTTGTCGCGCAGGCGAACTGGACGTCATGGCGAGACGACAACGAACGCCTCATCCCGTACCGCGCCAGCCGCAGCGCATTCGCCTTCAAAGACACGCTGGCGACGGGTATCCAAGCCATTCAGCGTCGTCTCGGGACCAAGCGGCTGGCGGGCCAGAGCGTTCCCGTCGTCGATCTCGACTTCGAGGACACCCTGACGTTGGAGGTCGGTGGCCGACGGTTGGAGCTGATATCCGTTCCGGGCGGGGAAACCACCGATTCGCTGGTGATATGGTTGCCTGACGAGCAGATCTGCCTGTGCGGGAACACATTCGGGCCGACCTTCGGGCACATTCCCAACCTCGTCACCATGCGCGGCGACCGGTACCGCGACGCGTGCGAGGCCATCGCGTCGGTGGAGCGGGTGCGCGATCTGCAACCCGAGCTCCTGGTGACCGGTCACTTCGACCCGATCGAGGGCGCCGAGCGGATCAACGCCGAGCTGACCCGGCTGCGGGACGCGATCCAGTACATCCACGACCAGACCGTCGCCGGGATGAACGCCGGCAAAGACGTCCGGACCCTGATGCGCGAGATCACCCTGCCGGCGGAATACGAAGTGGGCCAGGGCTATGGGAAGGTCGCCTGGGACGTGCGGGCCATCTGGGAGAACTACTCGGGATGGTTCCACCACGCGTCGACCACCGAGCTCTATCCGGTTGGCTTCGATGCCGTTGCCCCCGACATAGTCGAGTTGGCCGGCGCGGATGCGCTGCTGGACCGGGCGCGTGCGCACCTCGATGCCGGCCGCCCCCTGCAGGCGATCCACCTCGCCGAGCTTGTCTCGTCGGACCACCCGGGGGCGCGCGACGTGCTCCGGAACGCCCACGAGACGCTGCTGGCCGACAGCGCGAACTTCTGGGAAACTGCCTGGCTCAAGAACCAAGTAGCGAGGTACTCATGACGGCGCGAGTCGGCTTCGACTTCACCGGCACCGCGGCCCTGGTCACCGGCGGTACCAGCGGGATCGGGCACGCGACGGCGGTGCTCTTCCGCGATGCCGGGGCCGAGGTCACCATCACCGGCACCAAGGCCGCCGCGGCCGACTACGACGCGGACCTGTCCGGCATGACCTATCACCAACTGCAGGTCACCGACCACGACTCGGTGGACGCGTTGGCGCAAAGCTTCGGCCGCCTCGACGTCCTGGTCAACAACGCGGGTGCGAACTTCCCGGGCGGCCTTGATGAGTCGAAACCGGACGGGTTCGATGCGTCGGTCGCGCTGAACCTCACCGGACCGTACCGGCTGACGGTCGGGCTCTACCGCGCATTGAAGGCGTCGACCGCGGCCGGTGGTGCCAGCGTGGTCAACCTGGCCTCGATGTCCGCGCTGCGCGCGGTCCCGCTGGTGCCCGGCTACGGCGCCGCCAAGGCCGGGATCGTCTGCATCACCCGGAATCTCGCCGCCAAGTGGGCGGGCAAGGGAATCCGGGTGAACGCGGTGGCCCCGGGCACGATCGACACCCCGATGACCGCGCCCATGCACGGCGCGGCCGAACTGGTGGAGTCCGAGTTGGCTCATATTCCATTGCGCCGCTTCGGAGTTGTTGGGGAGATCGCGCCGACCATCGCCTTTTTGTGCACCGAGCAGAGTAGCTACACCAGTGGCGCAGTCTTCGTCGTCGACGGCGCGTCGGACTGCGTCTGAGAAACCGAGGACAGAACAATGGAATTCGCACTACGGCCCGAGGACCTCTACCACACCGGCATCGTCGTGCCCGACCTCGGCGCGGCGATGGTGCGCCTGAGCGCGCTGGCCGGCTACCGCTGGATCAGGCCGCTGACGTATACGCTGCCGTTCCGGACCGCCACCGGGGTACGCGAACTCACCTCGACGATCGTCTACTCGGTGCAGGGCCCGCACGTCGAACTCGTCCAGGAGGTTCCCGGAAGCCCGTGGACGGCCGCGCCGGGCCGCTCCGTCCATCACCTGGGCTACTTCACCGACAACCTCGTCGAAACCGGGCAGATGCTCGAGCGCAACGGCTTTCGTTTCGAAATGACCGCCGAGGTGCCCGGGTCGGAGCTTGCAATGTTCGCCTACTACGTCGACGACTTCGGGACACGCATCGAAATCGTCGACCGCGCCATCTTCCCCGACTTTCCCGCGTTCCTGCAGTCGATGGCGGACCCAGCGGAAGGCTGACATGTTGCTGACAGTGCTGCGCTTCAACTTCGCCGCCCCGCAAGGCGACCCGCGCACTCAGGGCAAGTTACTTTCTGCCGCAATGGAATTGGCGCAGTGGGGCGAGTCCCACGGCATCATCTCGATCAGCGTCGACGAGCACCACGCGACCGGGCACGGGTGGAGCTGCAACCCGATCATGGCCGCTGCGATGTTCCTCGCGCGCACTTCTAAACTGATCGCCAGCGTGGACTGCGCGCTGGGGCCGCTGTGGAACCCGGTCCGGCTCGCCGAGGACATCGCACTCGTGGACAACATGAGCCGCGGCCGGCTGCACACCACGGTCGGTCTGGGCTACCGCATGGTCGAATACGACTCGCTGGGAGTCGATTTCGGTCGGCGGGGAGCGTTGATGGACAACCTGGTCGAGCGAATGCTCGCGGTATGGTCCGGTGCCGATGCCGATGCCGATGCTGATCCGGGGGCGGGGATTTGCACCGGCACGTGGACCCGGCCGCATCCCCCGCTGTACGTCGGTGGCGGCGCGCGCGCCACGGCCCGGCGCGCGGCGCGCTTCCGGCTGCCGCTCAGCTTGGCCGATCACCTGCCCGACATCGCCGCCTACTATCGCGAGCTGTGCGCCGACGCCGGCCTGACGCCGTTCATCCTGATGCCGGGGCCGGTCAACCGCGGCATGATCTACCTGCACGAGGATCCCGACCGGGCGTGGGCGGAGCTCGGCGACTACATCCTCTGGGAGGCGGTCACTTACGGCGAGTGGTCAACCGATCAGCGTTCCCTGATGCATCTGCCCGGCGTTCGGACCCTCGACGAGGTGAAGGCGTCGGGGCGGTACCGGTTCCTGACTCCCGACCAGTTGATCGCGGAGGTCCGAGAGTGCGACAACTACGGACCACTCGTCATGCACCCGCTGGTCGGCGGGATGCCCGTCGACGAAGCGTGGAAGTCGGTTCAGCTGCTCACCGACAAAGTCCTACCCGCGCTCACCTGACTGCGTCGAGTTGTCAAGCGCCGGATCCACGATTCAACGTGGACCTTCAGGGGCTGACGCGGTCGGGGTCACGAACAACGCTGGGTCGGCCACGATGACGCTGGGCGCCACATCGCCGGTGCGTGTCGCGACGAATGGCGTCCGGTACACTGTTCCCTGAGTGCCGCATCCATTGCTGAGAATGGTGCCGACCTGAAGGCCTTTATACGTGCCATCGGCCTGTGGATCCCATGACCAAAGACGGGTCTCGTCGTCGCGTCCTGGCTTGTTGGTCCTTTCACACTCCATTGGTGCCTGAAGGGTCGGGGTGCCCTGCCAATGACCGTCGGCAAAATGGAGAACACTTGTCGTTCCCGTGCCCTCCTGCTGGTTGGATTCGGCCAACTCAGACCCCGCGGCCGAGCATCCGGCCGGCGTACAGACGGAACGAAAGGCCCACCACTCGGAGACGGCGGCGCTCAGGCCGGTCACGGTGCCGTTGATCGTCTGATCCTGCAAATCGAAGTCCAGGCGGTAGGTACCGTCGAGGACCGGACCTGCAACGTGCGGGGCTGCGGTGCTGGTCGACGGGGCGATAGTGACGGTCGCCGGATCGGCGATGGTGACGCCGGCGGGCACGTCACCGACGCGAGTCGCCACGACGGGGGCCACGGCGACCTGTCCTTGAAACCCGCATTCGTTGGTGAGCGCGGTGCCAGTCTTCACACCTCGAAGGGTGCCGTCGGGCTGTGGCTCCAGTGACCACGTCAGCATAACGGTATTTGCGCCTGCGACGACTTGTCCGTTTCCTCCGAGGCAGCGCGGCTGGGCAAGTTGGCGCTCAACGGGTGCGGATTGCCAATGACCATCGACGAATCGGTAACCGCCTGACTGGGCCGGGGTCCGCGCCACTTGGTGGTTGTTGGTGTCCAGCTGGCTCGCGGTGGCAACACACCCGGTGGATCCGCACGATGAGCGGAAGGCCCACCAAGCGGTGTTGTCGGTGGTGTGTATCGCGTACGGGGCGCCGTTGATCGTTTGCTTCTCATAGTCGTAGTCGAAGCGGTAGGTGCCGTCGAGTACGGCAGCGGGTTTGGCTGGGGTGCTGGTCGTCGGGGCGGATGCTACCGGGGCGGAGCCCGTGTGCCTCGTCGGCTGGCTCATGTAGCCGACGACGCCGATGAAGGTGACCAACAGCACCGCTGCCGCCGCCCCCAGGAGGACCCGGG
Organism: uncultured Actinomycetota bacterium; assembly: GCA_963785625.1. Taxonomy (GTDB): domain Bacteria; phylum Actinomycetota; class Actinomycetes; order Mycobacteriales; family Mycobacteriaceae; genus Mycobacterium. The sequence goes on from CAWAWC010000013.1 coordinate 81,294, forward strand.
ATCGCCTGTGCCGCTTCGGCGTCGCCGCGGTCGATGGTGGCTCAGCGCCCAACGATGGCCCGCCCGAGGGTGTGCGGATCGCGACTTGAGTCTCGGACCCCGTGATAGGCGCGACGCCGGTAGTACGGGCCACGGTGGGGTGATCACTATGCGAGTCCATGCCGGCCCGCTCGCTGAGGGCAGTGGCGAAGTCGCGGCATCGGTCGAACCGGTCGGCCGGGTCCTTGGCCAGAGCCGTCGACAACACCTGATCGAGGTGCGCCAGATCCGGGCGCCGATCGCTCAGCTTCGGCGGTGGTGCGGTGAGGTGTCGGCTGATGACGGCCACGGAGTTGGAATGCTGATACGGCGGCTCACCGGTGAGAAGGTGAAACGCGGTGGCGGCCAGCGCGTACTGGTCGGCGCGTCCGTCGATGGCGTCGCCCATCAACTGCTCAGGCGCGCTGTAAGCCACCGTTCCCACGGTCATATTGGTGATCGTGAGTCCGCTGATGTCGTCGTGCTGCCGCGCTATTCCGAAGTCGGCCAACAGGATGCGCCGTTGCCCGTCTTCTGGATTGCTGAGCAGGATGTTGGCCGGTTTGACGTCACGATGTAAGAGTCCACGCTGGTGGGCGTAGTCGAGTGCCCCGGCCACAGCGGTGACGATGGCGCACGCGTCGCGCACTGGCATCCCGGCCGGGTACCGGCCCTTCATCAACTGCGCGGCGTCGGATCCCTCGACATAGTCCATCGCGATCCACAGCTGGCCGTCGAACTCGCCGCGATCATGCACTTGGACAATGTTCGGGTGCCACAACGTGGCGGCGAGGTGGGCTTCGCGGAGGAATCTCTCCCGAAAGTCACTGTCCGCCGTCGTTGTCTCGGCAAGGATTTTCAAGGCATCGCGACGCGGCAATCGAGGGTGCTGGGCAAGGTAGACCTCACCCATCCCGCCGGTGCCCAGCAGCCGCAGGATGGTGTACCCGGCAAAAGTCGAGCCGCTCTCCAACGGCATGCGCGGATACTACCGCCGTAAGCGCGCCCGCGGGTAAACATGCGTCAGTCAGGGCACATCCGTCGAGTACAGCCAGGCGTCCCACAACGGCCGCAGCGACTCGTCGGAGTAGTTGGCAGCAAGGCCAGTGAAGTCGTCGGTGATGACGGTGGCGTGGCGATACCGGGTAGTCCAATCCTTGAGCAGCGCAAAGAATTTATCATCGCCCAGCCGCCCGCGCAGTGTGTGCAGGGTCAACGCACCGCGTTTGTACACACGGTCGTCGAACATGTCGCGCGGTCCCGGATCGGCCAGCAATAGATCTTGCGGCTTATCCCGCAGCTGCTCGTAGTGTTGGCTGGCCAGTTCGTCGGCGCAGGGACCGCCGCTGTGCTCTGACCACAACCACTCGGCATAGCACGCGAATCCCTCGTGCAGCCAGATGTCACGCCACCACCGCGCGGTCACCGAATTGCCGAACCATTGATGTGCCAGCTCGTGGGCGATCAGCAGCTCGCTGGCCCCGGTGCCGTCGCAGTGATTGGCGCCGAAGATCGAAATCCCTTGCGCTTCAAGCGGTATCTCCAGCGGGTCGTCGGTGACCACGACCGTGTAGCCGTTCGCCAGCGGATACGGCCCGAACAGCTCAGTGAACAGCTTCATCATCTCGGGTTGGCGGGCAAAGTCCTGGTCGAAGACACGGCGCAACCGCTCGGGCAACGCCGCCTGTATCGGCACCGGCGTCCTCGCCAGCCGCGCCATCTCGTATACGCCGATCTGCAGGGTGACGAGGTAGGTCGACGTCGGTTCGGGTTGTTCATAGGTCCACACGGTCTGCGAGGCCCGTACCCGCCGCGACACCAGCTTTCCATTGGCGACCACCCGGTAACGGCTTTCGGTGCTGACCTGAATGCGGAAGGCGGCCTTGGCGCTGGGGTGGTCGTTGCAGGGGAACCACGATGCGGCGCCGTTGGGTTGCCCGGCGACGAGCACGCCGTCGGTCAGTTCCTCGAAACCGACGTCACCCCATAGCGATCGGATCGGTCTCGGTGAACCGCCGTAGCGCACCACGATCGACAACGCTGCTCCGGTCGCCAGCTTGGATGCCAGCCGGATGCGCAATTTGCCGCCGCGACAGGAGAAGTGGGCGGCGCGTTTGCCGTTCACCGACACCTTCGACACCGTCAAGGTACTGGACAGGTCGAGGGTGAGCTGCTGCAACTCGGTGAGCGTCACCGCGGTGATCGTCGCTGATCCGGACAGCCGGTTGATCGAGACCTTGTACTCCAGATCCAGCTCGTAGCGCGACACCTGGTAGTCGGAGTTGCCGTTTTTCGGCAGGTAGTCGTCGAGCACTGTCGGCACTTTGTTTGGTGCCTTCTTGGCAGAAGCTTTCACGCTGCGGTGTCCCGGACGCCGCGGTCGGGCGGGTTCTTACCTCGACTCTTCTTGCGGCCGAGGTTCCACGGCCTGATCGGGTTGCCCTGCCAGCGTGTCGACCCCGGTACTTCGTCGCCGCGCACCACCAGCGACGCGGGACCGACGGTCGCGCCGGCACCCAGCCGGGCAGCGGGCAGCGCAACACAATGCGGCCCAAGGGTCGCACCGGGTTCCAGCACGACGCTGTCCATGCGCATGATCCGGTCGTGGAACAGGTGCGTCTGCACCACGCAGCCTCGATTGACAGTCGAGCCGTCGCCCAGCGTGACGAGGTCCGCCTCAGGGAGCCAATAGGTTTCACACCACGTGCCGCGACCGACGTGGGCGCCCAGCGCGCGCAGCCACAGATTCATTACCGGCGTCCCACTGGCCGCGCGGGCGAACCACGGCGCCGCGACGGTCTCGACGAACGTATCCGAAAGCTCGTTGCGCCACACGAACGACGACCACAGCGGAAACTCGCTAGCCCCGATCTGGCCCACCACAAGCCATTTCGCCGCGACCGTAATACCGCCCGCGAGCGCGCCCGCCGCCAGCAGCACCAGCCCGCCGCACAGCGCCGCCGACCAGATGCCGAATATCCTTGCCAGCGCCTGCAATGTGCCCAGTACCGCCAGCCCGATTGCGACGGTCACGATCACCGGCACCAACCGGAATGTCTCCACCAGTGCCCGCATCGCCTTCAACCTCAGTGGCGGGTCATACGTGGTCGCCGCGTCCGCTTCGGCGGGGCGCCGGCGCAGCCGCATCGGCGGGCTGCCCAGCCAGGACGAGCCACGCTTGGCCTTCGGTGGCGTGGCCGACAGCACCGCGACCAGTCCATCGTCGGGAACTCGGCGACCCGGCTGGGCGATGCCAGAGTTGCCCAGGAACGCGCGCCTGCCCACGGTCGTCTGCGCCGCGTAGATCCAGCCACCGCCGAGCTCGTACGACCCGACCAGCGTGTCGTCGGCGAGGAAGGCGCCGTCCTGGATCACGGTGAATTTGGGGATCAGCAACGCCGTGGAGATCTCGGTGCCATGGCCGACCTTGGCGCCCAGCAGCCGCAGCCAGATCGGCGTCAGCAGGCCGGCATATAGCGAGAACAGATAGTTGCGCGCGGCGTCCATCAGCCGCTCGGTCGCCCACAGCTGCCAGCCGGCCCGGCTGCGCACCGGGTGGTAGCCCTCGCGCAGCCCGATCGACAACACCCGCACCGCAATCACGGTCAGCAGGGCGTACACGGTGAGGGCGGCCAGCGCTGCGACCGGTGTCCACAGCAGCGCCGGAAGCACCGCGTGAGACAGGCGGCGCGTGCGATGGACGGCTACGGCGATCACCGCAAGGCCGCTCGCCACCGCGATCAGCGGCAGAGCGGCGAGCAGCAGCGACGTCAGCCCGTACATCGGAACCCACCGGCTTCTGCGTGGCGGCCGTTCGTCAGGCCACGGGTGGTTGACCCTACCGGACTTCACCGCGGGCGAGCCCTTCCAGTACTGGCCGTTCTTGATCTTGTCGAGCACGCCCGAGCCGGGTGCCACGTCGGCGTTCTTGCCGACGATCGCGCCGGGCAGCAGCGTGGTCCGGGTGCCGACCGTCGCGTCGTTGCCGATCGTGATCTCGCCGACGTGCAACGCGTCGCCGTCGATCCAGTATCCGCATAGGTCCACCTCTGGTTCGACCGCACTGCGATGCCCGAGAGTCAGCAACCCCGTGACCGGCGGCAGCGAGTGCAGGTCGACGCCCTTGCCGATACTGGCGCCCAGAGCGCGGGCGTAGTACACCAGCCACGGCGCCCCGGCCAGGTTCTGCGCGCCGCTGGCCTCGGCCAGCCGCTCGGCGAACCACACCCGCAGGTGCACCGACCCGCCGCGGCGGTAGGTGCCCGGCCGCACGTTCGACAGCAACATCCGCGCGAACAGCACCGTGATGCCCATCCGGCCCACCGGGGTGACGAACAGGACGAACGCCACCGCAATAAGCCACCAGTTCACCGCGACGGTCCACGGCACCAGATCCAGGGTGCGGGCGACGTTGTTGCCCAGAGCGAGCCAGGTCACCCAGGGCAGCGCCGCTAACGTCGCCAGCGGCACCGACAGCAAGGTCTGCGCGGCCTGCGTCAATCGCGGGGTTGGTCGCACCACGCGCTCGGCGACCTGCGGCGGCGGTTCAAGTTCGTCGAGGAAACCGGCCAGTGAGCCCAGTCGGGGGTGGTCGTACAGGTCGGCGACGGTGACCTGCGGGTACCGGTGCCGCAGCACGGCGACGAGCTGCGCGGCGGCCAGCGAGCCGCCGCCGAGCGCGAAGAAGTCCGCCTCCGGGCCGTCGACTGAACCGGTCTCTAAGGCCCCGAGCAGGTCCCGCCATAGCCCGGCCAGCCAGCCCGTAGTGCCACCCAGGTTGGCCGCCTCCTCGGAATCCGCGCCGCCGGGCGGTGGCCACGGCAGTGCGTCGCGGTCGACCTTGCCCGACGTGCGGGTGGGTAGCTCCTCGACCCGGACGAGCCTTGGTACCAGCGAGGCGGGGAGCTGCTCGGCGAGCCGGTTGCGCGCCTCACTGATGTCGAAGGACGGATCCGCGCTGACGAGATAGCCGACCAGCACCGGCGTGCCGGTAGCGGTGCGGCGAACCGCGGCCGCCCCACCACTGACCCCCGGCAGATGGACCAGCGCGGAGTCGACCTCGCCGAGCTCGATGCGGCGGCCCCCGACCTTGACCTGGTCATCGCTTCGGCCGCAGAAATACAGCCCATCGGGTTCCAGCCGTACCAGGTCACCGCTGCGATAGGCGCGCGCCCAGTCTAGCGTCGGCATCGGGGCGTACTTCTCAGCGTCCTTGTCTTTGTCCAGGTAGCGGGCCAGCCCCACGCCGCCGATCACCAGCTCGCCTACCTCGCCATAGCCGACCGGCCGGCCGTCGGCATCGACGACGGCCAGATCCCAGCCAGGCAGTGGCAGCCCGATGCTGATCGGCTCGGCACCGTCGAGCCTGGCCGCGCACGCGACCACGGTGGCCTCGGTCGGGCCGTAGGTGTTCCACACCTCCCGGCCGCCTTCGATATTCAGGGCGAGCCGCTCGGCCAGCTCCGGAGGGCAGGCCTCACCACCAAAGATCAACAACCGCACCGCTTCCAGTGCCTCGGCGGGCCACAGCGAGGCCAGCGCCGGCACCGTCGACACCACGGTCACGTCGCGGGTGACCAACCACGGACCGAGGTCCATCCCGCTGCGCACCAGCGACCGCGGCGCGGGAACCAGGCAGGCGCCGTGCCGCCAAGCCAGCCACATCTCCTCGCACGACGCGTCGAAAGCCACCGACAGCCCAGCCAGTACCCGGTCCCCGGGCCCAATCGGGTTGTCCCGCAAGAACATCTGCGCCTCGGCGTCGACGAACGCGGCGGCACTGCGATGCGTGACGGCCACGCCCTTCGGCGTGCCGGTCGATCCGGACGTGAAGATGATCCACGCGTCGTCTCGGGCCAGCGGCGCCGCAGCCCGCCAGCCACGCGACGAACCGGGACCCCGGAGCAGGCCCGCTTCGGTGATGACCGCAACGACGTCGGCCTCACCAAACACCAATTCGGCACGTTCGTCGGGGTCGTCGGCGTCCACTGGGACGTAGGCCGCGCCGGTGGCCAGCGTCGCCAGGATCGCCGCATACAGCGCATAGCTGCCCGACGGCATCCGGATGCCAATCCGGTCGCCACGGCCGATGCCGCGGGCGGCCAGCCACTCCACGCTGGCCTCGATGTCGCCGATCAGCTCGCTGTAGGTGAGCTGCACGGTGCCGTCGTCGAGCGCCGTCGCGTCCGGGTGGCGCGCAGCGGTTTCGTAGATGATGTCGATCAGGGTGCGCGGGCTCGGTGCGGCGGGCGACAGCAAGTACTGCGCTGGGACTTGTGCTGGGCCAGGGGCTATCGCCACCCCACGAAAATACTCAAGCCGCGCCGCTGGGGCGACTACCGCGCACCCGGCGTGTGACGTTCGACCGAGTCGAGCGTCAGGGCTCCTCACACAGGGGCCGGGTCCCGGCGCTACCTCCTTTTCCAGTGGCGACTCTTGACCGCTTCGAGCGCTTCGGTGACGTAGAGGTCGAGGGGACGCCGCGTCGACGACTGCCGCACCCAACGCTGGAAAGCGAAATCCGCTGCCGCGAAGGCGAGATGGACCAGCAGGTCGGGGCGGATGTCGGTATCCGGATCGGCACCCATGCGTTCGGCGACGAGCTTCGTCGCCCGCTCCTTGTCGGCGGGGTTGTGCACCGTGACCTTGCCCAGCAGGTCGGGGGCCACCAGCAGCGCGTCACGCCACTCTTCGGTGTCGGCCTGCTCGAACGATCGGGTCCGCGTGATGATGGCGTTGATCAGCGCGAGGTCGGGTGACTCGCTCGCCGGCCGCTGTTCGAGCAGGTTGACGATCGCGGCGCCGCCGTGACGAACGGGCGCCAGCAACAATTCTTCCTTGGCCGGCACGTGCCGGAAGAAGGTGCGTGGCGAAACGCCTGCGGCAGCCGCGACTTCCTCGGTCGTCACGTCGTCGTATCCGCGTTCGATGAACAGCCGGAACGCCGCCCGCCTGATGTCGGCGCGGATCTGTGCGCGTTGCCGGTCGCGCAGCGATCCTTCCCCGGTCAACGGAAGCAGCCGATCCCACCGTCGACGTGAATGGTCTGCGCGGTGATGAACGACGCGTCGGTGCTCAGCAGGAAGGCCACCAGCGCGCCCACGTCGGTGCGGACATCGCCGATCCGCTTCATCGGGACTCGACTGACCGCTTTCGCATAATCGTCGGGCGCGAACTGCTTCCACAGTTTGACGCCGTCGGACTCGGCGAACGGGCAGATGACGTTGACGCGGATGTTGTCGCGCCCCCATTCCAGCGCGGCGACCTTCGAAAGCCCGCGGATGGCTTCCTTGGCGGCGGCGTAACCGCCCCACTTGGGCTCGCCGCCGGTGCCCGTCCCCGAACCGAGGTTCACGATCGACCCGCCGCCCGCCTCGACCATCAACGGGTGCACGGCCTGCATGAGCAGGAAACTGGCCCGGGGGCCGACGTCGTACCCGAGCGTCAGATCCTCGGTCGTGATATCGACGAATGCCTTCGGCTCGTTGGTGGCAATGGCGTTGTTGACCAGGCCGTGCACGGTTCCGAAGGCGTCCACCGCGGCGGTCGCGATCCGCTGCGCGCTGCCCGGGTCTCGCAGATCGGCGACCAGCATCTCGGCGCGACCCATTGCCTTGAGCTCGTCGGTTGTCGCGCTCAGTTTTTCGTCCTGGATGTCGACCAGCAGCACCGCTGCACCGCGTTCGAGCAGTGCGGAGGCGATGCCCTTGCCCACCCCCTGGGCGGCGCCGGTGACGATTGCGACGTGACCGCGCATGGATTCGGGGTGGCTGTACGTCATGTGGCCGGTCCCATCTGCAGCGGCACGCCCCGGTGCATCTCGTAGGTGCTGCGCGCCCCGCCGGGCAGCTCGATGAGCTCCACGGGAGTTCCGTCCGGGTCCTTGACGAAAAACATTCGGACGCCGCCGGTCCCGAACGGCTCCTGATCGGGTGTGTAGCCCGCTGCCGTGATGCGGCGGTGGGCATCGTCTAGGTCGGGCACCGACAGCGAGAGGTTGTGAATGCCGGTGATCGCACCATCGGTCCAAGCGATCCGGCGGTGCGACGCCGAGCGAGATCAGTTCGATCATCAACCCGCCGAGCAGGCCGCCCACAACCCGGCCCTCCTGCTTTCGGGTCGCGCGCAGCACCGCGTCGAAGGGCTCGCCCGAGATCAGCGTTTCGAAGACGAACTTCATGCCGAGCACGTCCCGGTAGAAGGCCAGGGCGCGATCCATGTCGGTCACCCCGACCACAAGGTGACAGAACGAAACGTCGTTGAGCACGCTGGAAGCTTGTCAACGGTACCTGTGCTGCGAGGGCGGGCGCCGGGCGGCCGGCGAACAGCGGCAGGTCCCGATAGGTTTTGATGCCCGGCTCGGCGGCGCAGACGTCGGGGATGGCGTTGACGCAGTGGTTGGCGGTGGCCACCACCCCCGGATTTCGTTGGAGCCCTTCGGCGACGCTCGGCGGGTGCAGACCCTTGAAGGTGAGGCTGACGGTGGGATCGCCGGTGATCTCGACCTCGAAGCGTTCGCCGCGCCCACCGAAATTCCAGTCCGGATCCAGGTTGACTTCCCCCATCAGCCAGTTGACCGCCGCCGTGATGACCGGCTCGCCGTCAGCGAGGGCCTGCCAGTGAAACCG
>CAWAWC010000014.1:0-46865 GCA_963785625.1 uncultured Actinomycetota bacterium
AGCGACTACCGATAATTGTGAGCGCGAGAGAGCCCCGGGTTTCCGCCCGGGGCTTTTTCGTTGCGGCCGAGTGTCACGCCGGCGTGGCCGTCGCGCTCCGACACTGCGCTGGCGTGACACTCGCGTCCCGCGGGTCGTCTCATGCGCCACATCAGTACCGCGCGGGACCACCACATGGTCCGCGAATGCGATAGCGCATGTGATATCGCATGTGAAAGTCGCCTATCGGTACGGGCACGACGGCATCGCCTTGCGTCAGCGCCACTCACTACACTGGCGACGTGCTCATCGGCTCGCACGTCCGCAACGACGATCCCCTCGCCGCCGCCCAGGCCGACGGCGCTGACGTGGTCCAGTTCTTCCTCAGCAACCCGCAGAGCTGGAAGAAACCGAAGCCGCGTGACGATGCCGAGACACTGAAGGCGTCAACCATGCCGCTGTACGTCCACGCGCCGTATCTCATCAACGTGGCATCGGCCAACAACCGCGTCCGCATCCCGTCGCGCAAGATCCTGCAGGACACGTGCGACGCGGCCGCGGCAATCAACGCGACTGCGGTGATCGTGCACGGCGGCCACGTCGACGACAACGACATGGAGGCCGGCTTCGAGCGGTGGGTCAAGGCGCTGGACTACCTGCAGACGGATGTGCCGGTGTACCTGGAGAACACCGCGGGCGGCGACCACGCGATGGCCCGCCACTTCGAGACCATCGGCAGGCTGTGGGATCACATCGGTGACAAGGGTATTGGCTTTTGCCTGGACACCTGCCACGCGTGGGCCGCGGGTGAGGCGCTGATCGATGCGGTCGAGCGGATAAAGGCCCTGACCGGACGCATTGACCTGGTGCACTGCAACGACTCGCGGGACGCGGCGGGCTCCGGTGCCGACCGGCACGCCAACTTCGGCACCGGCCAGATCGATCCGGAGCTGCTCGTCGCGGTGGTGAAGGCCGCCGACGCGCCGGTGATCTGCGAGACCGCCGACGAGGGGCGCAAGGACGACATCGCGTTGCTGAAGGAAAAGACGAGCGGCTGACCGGCATGCCCGGTCGAGTCGCCCTGCTGCTGGGCGCCGTCTTTGTCTTCGCCGGCTGTTCGCCGAGTGGGCCGGCACCGCCGCCCGGCTTCGTCAACGGCATCAGCGTCCACACCATCAACGTGAAAGGGCACGACCGCGGCTACCGGCTCTACATGCCCGCCGGATTGCCCCCGTCGGCCCCGCTGGTCGTCATGCTGCACGGCGCGTTCGCCAGCGCCGTGCAGGCCCGAAAGAGACTACGGCTGGGACGAGGTGGCCGACACGGCCAAGTTCGTCGTCGCCTATCCGGACGGCCTGCACCGAACCTGGAACACCAACGGGGGCGGCTGCTGCGGGCGGGCGGCGAGCGACGGCGTCGACGACGTCGGATTCATTACCGCGGCGGCGGCCGACATCGCCAGGAACGTCAGCATCAACCCCGCCAGGATCTATGCCACGGGCATCAGCAACGGCGGGATCATGGCGTACACGCTCGCCTGCGACACCGGGGTGTTCGCCGCGATCGGCCCGGACGCGGCGACGCAGCTCGATCCGTGCCCGTCGCCCCGCCCGACGTCCGTCCTGCATATTCACGGCACCGCGGATCGGCTGGTGCCCTATAACGGTGGGCAGGGCTTCAGCGTGATCAACGGTCCCTCGGCCGCGCAGGTCAATGCGTTCTGGCGCAACGTCGATCGCTGCGGCGCGCCGACCGACACGACCAGTGGTTCGGTCACCACGTCGACGGCCGCATGCGCCGACAACCGCGGCGTCGTGCTCGTCACCGTCGACGGCGGTGGCCACGATTGGCCGCCGTTCGCCACCCAGACCCTGTGGCAGTTCTTCGCCGCCCACCCCGGCTGACCATTACACCCCTTGTGCGGCTGTTGAGAAAATGTAACATGGGTGCATGCCAGACACCCATGTCGTCACCAACCAGGTCCCGCCGCTGGAAAATGACAACCCCGCAGCCTTCCCGGTGCTCGTCGAGGCCCTGATCCGCGAGGGCGGGCAGTGGGGCATGGACGAAGTCAACGAGGTTGGCGTGCTGTCCGGGTCCAAGCAAGGGCAGCGCTGGGGAGAGCTGGCCGACCGCAACCGGCCCATCCTGCACACGCACGACCGCTATGGGTACCGCGTCGACGAGGTGGAATACGACCCGGCCTACCACGAGCTCATGCGCGCGGCGATCGCCCACGGTCTGCACGCCGCGCCATGGGCCGACGACCGCCCGGGTGCGCACGTGGTGCGCGCCGCCAAGATGTCGGCATGGAACTGCGAGCCCGGGCACGTGTGCCCCATCTCGATGACCTACGCCGTCGTCCCGGCGCTGCGCCACAACCCGGAGCTGGCGGCGGTCTACGAACCCTTGCTGGCGAGCCGTGAATACGACCCGGAGCTCAAGCTGGCCACCACAAAAGCCGGCATCACCGCGGGCATGTCGATGACCGAGAAGCAGGGCGGCTCCGACGTGCGGGCGGGCAGCACGCAGGCGACCCCCAATGCCGACGGCACCTACAGCCTCACCGGGCACAAGTGGTTCACCTCGGCGCCGATGTGCGACATCTTCCTGGTGCTGGCGCAGGCGCCGGGCGGGCTGTCGTGCTTCCTGCTGCCGCGGGTGCTGCCCGACGGCGCCCGCAACCGGATGTTCGTGCAGCGGCTCAAGGACAAGCTGGGCAACCACGCCAACGCCTCCAGCGAGATCGAATACGACGGCGCGGTCGCCTGGCTGGTTGGTGAGGAGGGCCGCGGCGTCCCGACCATCATCGAGATGGTCAACCTGACCCGGCTGGACTGCACGCTGGGCAGCGCCACCAGCATGCGCACCGGCCTGACCCGCGCCATCCACCACGCCCAGCACCGAAAGGCCTTCGGCGCCTACCTGATCGACCAGCCGTTGATGCGCAACGTGCTGGCGGACCTGGCCGTGGAGGCGGAGGCCGCCACGATAGTGGCGATGCGGATGGCCGGGGCCACCGACAAGGCGGCGCGGGGCGACCAACAAGAGGCGCTGCTGCGCCGCATCGGCCTGGCCGCCAGCAAGTACTGGGTGTGCAAGCGGTCCGCCCCGCACGCCGCCGAGGCGCTGGAGTGCCTGGGCGGCAACGGCTACGCCGAGGAATCCGGAATGCCACGGCTGTACCGGGAGGCGCCGTTGATGGGCATCTGGGAGGGCTCTGGCAACGTCAGCGCACTGGACACGTTGCGCGCCATGGCGACTCGTCCCGAATGCGTCGAGGTGCTGTTCGACGAACTGGGCGAGAGCGCGGGCCAGGACCCGCGGCTGGGCGGTCACGTCGAACGGCTGCGGACACAACTGGCCGATCTCGACACCATCGCCTACCGCGCCCGCAAGGTCGCCGAGGACATCTGCCTGGCGCTGCAGGGCTCGCTGCTGGTACGCCACGGGCACCCGGCCGTCGCCGAGGCGTTCCTGACCACCCGGCTCGACCGTCAATGGGGCGGGGCGTTCGGCACCATGCCGGCCGGTCTCGACCTGGCGCCGATCTTGGAGCGCGCCCTGGTAAAGGGCTGAGCCCCAACATGACTCACGCGATCAGGCCGGTCGACTTCGACAACCTGAAGACGATGACCTACGAGGTCACCGACCGGGTTGCGCGGATCACCTTCAACCGTCCGGAAAAAGGCAACGCGATCATCGCGGACACTCCGCTGGAGCTCTCGGCGTTGGTGGAGCGCGCCGACCTCGACGCGGGCGTGCACGTCATCTTGGTGTCCGGTCGCGGCGAGGGTTTCTGCGCGGGCTTCGACCTGAGCGCCTACGCCGACGGCACCGGCTCGGCCGGCGGGACCGGCGCGTACCAGGGCACCGTGCTCGACGGCAAGACCCAGGGGATCAACCACCTGCCGAATCAGCCGTGGGACCCGATGATCGACTACCAGATGATGAGCCGGTTCGTGCGGGGGTTCTCCAGCCTGATGCACGCGGACAAGCCGACCGTGGTCAAGATCCACGGCTACTGCGTGGCGGGCGGCACCGACATCGCCTTGCATGCCGACCAGGTGATCGCCGCCGCCGACGCCAAGATCGGCTACCCGCCGACTCGGGTGTGGGGCGTCCCGGCGGCGGGGCTGTGGGCGCACCGGCTCGGCGACCAGCGCGCGAAACGCCTGCTGTTCACCGGCGATTGCATCACCGGCGCGCAAGCCGCCGAGTGGGGCCTGGCGGTGGAGGCGGCCGATCCGGAGGACCTCGACGAGCGCACCGAGCGGCTGGTGCAGCGCATCGCGGCAGTGCCGGTCAACCAGCTGATCATGGTGAAGCTGGCGCTCAATTCCGCGCTGCTGCAACAGGGTGTCGCCACCAGCAGGATGGTCAGCACCGTGTTCGACGGCGTCGCCCGGCACACGCCCGAGGGGCACGCCTTTGTCGCGGACGCGGTCGAGCACGGCTTCCGCGACGCGGTGCGGCATCGCGACGAGCCCTTCGGCGACTACGGCCGCCAAGCTTCCTCGGTTTAGGCAGGTGTGAGCCTTGCGCAACATGAAGCCGAACATGACGGCCCGGTCGGTGGTGCTCAGCGTGCTGCTCGGGGCTCATCCGGCGTGGGCGAGCGCGAGCGAATTGATCAGGCTCACGGCCGATTTCGGCATCAAGGAGACGACGTTGCGGGTCGCGCTGACCCGCATGGTCGGTGCGGGCGATCTGGTCCGGTCGGCCGACGGCTACCGACTCTCGGATCGACTGCTGGCCCGCCAGCGTCGGCAGGACGACGCGATGCGTCCACGCACCCGCCCGTGGCGCGGCGAGTGGCTGGTGGTGGTCGTCACGAGTGTGGGCACCGATGCCCGAAGCCGGGCCGCGCTCCGGACCACCATGCACGAGAAGCGCTTTGGTGAGTTGCGCGAGGGGGTGTGGATGCGCCCCGACAACCTCGATCCGGAACTGGATCCCGACATTGCGGCCCGGGTGCGGATCCTCAAGGCGCGCGACGACGCACCCGCCGAGTTGGCCGGCGAGCTGTGGGACCTGCCCGGGTGGGCGGAAACCGGCCACCGGCTGCTGGCCGAGATGGCCCAGAAAGCGCAAGCTTCCGACATTCCCTCCCGCTTCGTGGTGGCCGCGGCGATGGTGCGTCACCTGCTCACCGACCCGATGTTGCCGACCGAACTGCTGCCCGCCGACTGGCCGGGCTCGTCGCTGCGCGACGCTTACCACGACTTCGCCACCGAGCTGGCGCAGCGACGTCAACCAAATCAACTCGTGGAGGTGACATGACCGATCCGGTGCGGGTCGAGCGCAACGGCCCGGTGACCACGGTGATCCTCAACCGGCTCGAAGCGCGCAATGCCGTCAACGGCCCGACGGCCGCCGCGTTGTACGCCGCGTTCGACGAGTTCGACCGCGACGACACCGCGTCGGTGGCCGTGCTGTGGGGCGACGGCGGAACTTTCTGCGCCGGAGCGGATTTGAAGGCCTTCGGCACCTCGGACGCCAACGCCGTACACCGCACGGGCCCGGGCCCGATGGGACCGACGCGGATGGTGCTGTCCAAACCGGTGATCGCCGCGGTGAGCGGCTACGCGGTCGCCGGCGGTCTGGAGCTGGCCATCTGGTGCGATCTGCGGGTGACCGAGGAGGACGCGGTGTTCGGGGTGTTCTGCCGACGCTGGGGGGTGCCGCTGATCGACGGCGGCACGGTGCGGCTGCCGCGGCTGATCGGCCAAAGCCGGGCGATGGACATGATCCTCACCGGCCGCGCGGTAAAGGCCGATGAAGCGCTGGCGATCGGGCTGTCGAATCGGGTAGTGCCCAAGGGGCAGGCCCGCCGGGCCGCCGAGGAACTGGCGGCGCAGCTCGCGGCGCTGCCGCAACAGTGCCTGCGGTCGGATCGGCTCTCAGCGTTAAGGCAATGGGGGACAACGGAATCCGAGGCACTGGACTTCGAATTCGCCAGCATCTCCCGTGTCGCCGCCGAGGCTAACGAAGGGGCCGGGCGGTTCGCTGCGGGCGCGGGACGCCACGGCGCGTCCGCCAATTAGGAGCGTGGGTCAGTAGCCCTTGTTGATCGTGTTGCCCGAGCCGAGGTTGTCGACCTTGGGAGCGCCGTCTTTGTAGGTCACGGTGTTGTCGAGGCCCACCACGCTGATCCGCGTGTTGACCTTGTCGAGGGTGATCTTGTTGTTCGCACCGCCGATGGTCAACGTCTCGCAGGTCCCGGTGACCGTCAGCGTGTTGTTGGAGCCGCCCACGTTCAGCGATTTCCCGTTACCGCAGTCGAGGGTGGCCGTGGTCCCCAAGGACCCGTAGTTCAGCGTGTTCCCGATCTCGATCGACGCGGTCGTGCTTGCCCCGCTCGTCCCGCTCGTCGGCGCGGCCGTGCCGCCGCTCGTCGTCGTGGTGGGGCTGGTTGCCGTCGTCGAGCCCCCGGGCGGGTTGGCCGTCGAACTGCAGCCGGCCAGCACGAAGGCCGCGGCGGCCGGCGCCAGGGTGAGTGCGGCCATCTTGGACGAGTGGTCACTGAAATGCGCGCGCATTGATCCCCATTCCCCTTGGTTGGTTTCGGTGCCTCAGCCGGGTACTTGCTGCAGCCGGTTGGTCATGCCGAGTTCACGCCCGCGGTCCCAGATGAACGGCTGACCGCTGTGGTAGAGCACCGTCTCGTCCCAGCCGTAGACGGTGATGTCGTGCGAAACCGATTCGGCGACAACGGTGTTCGACGAGCCCATCACCGTCACCGCGTAGCAGTTTCCCAATGCCGTGACCCTGTTTTGGGTGCCGTTGACGAGCAGCGTCGAATCGTTGCAGTCCACAGTCTGTTCGATGCCCTGCCCGATGACGTGCGTGTCGCCGTTCTTGGCATGTGCGGCCGGCGGTGGGACGGCGGCGGCCAGGGCACAGGTGGCGAGGACACAGGTGGCCAGCGACCCGGCGACGGTTCTCCTGTTCACTGGGGCCCCCTTCAAGACGGTCGAATGAGCCGCGACTGACATTACGTGCATCGGCCCGCCCAGTGGCAGCCTTCTTTTGCACCTCTTTTGACGCGCCGGCCCGCGCGCCGCTCGGCGCGCGGGTTTCGCGGCCCGCGTCAACTAGAGTCATTAGTTAAAGCTCCGCCCGTCGCCAACTGGCGGCGACCCATCATCCCAATCGGAGGGCGATCGCCATGGCAGCTCGGCCGGAAATGCCGACGGCGACCGCGCGCCAGCGCGCAGGCCGATCCGGCGCCCGCCCGGCCAAGTTGAGCCGCGACGGCATCGTCGACGGCGCGTTGACCTTCCTGGATCGGGAGGGCTGGGATTCGCTGACCATCAACGCGCTGGCCACCCAGCTGGGTACCAAGGGGCCGTCGCTGTACAACCACGTGGACAGCCTGGAGGATCTGCGCCGCGCGGTGCGGATTCGGGTCATCGACGACATCATCACCATGCTGAACCGAGCGGGCGAGGGTCGCGCCCGCGACGACGCGGTGCTGGTCATGTCCGGTGCCTACCGCAGCTACGCCCATCACCATCCCGGCCGCTACTCGGCGTTCACCCGGATGCCGTTGGGCGGCGACGACCCCGAGTACACGGCCGCGACCAGGGGGGCGGCCGCGCCGGTGATCTCCGTGTTGTCGTCCTACGGCCTCGACGGCGAGGAGGCCTTCTACGCGGCGCTGGAGTTCTGGTCCGCGCTGCACGGCTTCGTCCTGCTGGAAATGACCGGTGTGATGGACGACATCGACACCGATGCGTTGTTCTCCGACATGGTGCTCCGCCTGGCGGCGGGCTTGGACAGACGCACCGCAGACCAGGGTGCCCGGGGCTGAGACCGCCACTTTGACCTGCGCGACCGGCGGCGGGTATTGTGGAGGGTCGTGCCTGGCGGCTTACGGCGCCTAACCGTAAGGAAGTGGATGCCGGGCGACTTCGCATGTCCATGACGCCGGATTTCTCCGGTGCGCAGCGCATGCGACACACCCGGCCGCGGGGTACGTGGGTTGTTCCAAGGCAGGGCATAACTGCAGTACAGAGATTTAAAGACCGAGAGCACGACGCTAGAAACAGCAAAGCCAGACACAGCAAAGCCAGACACAGAAAGCCGGTAGATGCCAACCATTCAGCAGCTGGTCCGCAAGGGTCGTCGGGACAAGATCGGCAAGGTCAAGACCGCGGCTCTGAAGGGCAGCCCGCAGCGCCGTGGCGTATGCACCCGCGTGTACACCACCACCCCGAAGAAGCCGAACTCGGCGCTTCGGAAGGTTGCGCGCGTGAAGCTGACGAGTCAGGTCGAGGTCACCGCCTACATCCCGGGCGAGGGCCACAACCTGCAGGAGCACTCGATGGTGCTGGTGCGTGGTGGCCGAGTCAAGGACCTGCCCGGCGTGCGGTACAAGATCATCCGTGGGTCGCTCGACACCCAGGGCGTCAAGAACCGCAAGCAGGCTCGCAGCCGTTACGGCGCCAAGAAGGAGAAGAGCTAATGCCGCGCAAGGGGCCCGCGCCCAAGCGTCCGTTGGTGAACGACCCGGTCTACGGATCGCAGATGGTCACTCAGCTGGTGAACAAAGTTCTGCTCAAGGGGAAGAAATCGCTCGCCGAGCGCATTGTTTATGGTGCGCTTGAGAATGCGCGGGAAAAGACAGGTACCGATCCCGTCATCACCCTCAAGCGTGCTCTCGACAATGTCAAGCCCGCCTTGGAGGTGCGCAGCCGCCGCGTCGGTGGTGCGACCTATCAGGTGCCCGTCGAGGTGCGTCCGGACCGGTCCACCACGCTGGCGCTGCGCTGGCTTGTCAGCTTCTCGCGGCAACGCCGGGAGAAGACCATGATCGAGCGGCTGGCGAACGAAATCCTGGACGCCAGCAACGGCCTCGGGGCCTCCGTCAAGCGGCGTGAGGACACCCACAAGATGGCCGAGGCCAACCGCGCCTTCGCGCATTACCGCTGGTGAGAGCTCCGGCGCGGAGCCGCGAAGGTGGCGACATCCGGCGGTAGCCGTCGGAAGACGAAATAAGCTAACCAAGCAATCGAAAGAGTGGGAAGACTTCTGTGGCACAGAAGGACGTGCTGACCGACCTGAGCAAGGTCCGCAATATCGGCATCATGGCGCACATCGATGCCGGCAAGACGACGACCACCGAGCGCATCCTCTACTACACCGGCATTAGCTACAAGATCGGTGAGGTGCACGACGGTGCTGCCACCATGGACTGGATGGAGCAGGAGCAGGAGCGGGGTATCACCATAACCTCGGCTGCCACGACGACGTTCTGGAAGGGCTACCAGATCAACCTGATCGACACGCCCGGGCACGTCGACTTCACCGTCGAGGTGGAGCGCAGCCTGCGGGTGCTCGACGGGGCTGTTGCCGTCTTCGACGGCAAGGAGGGCGTCGAGCCGCAGTCCGAGCAGGTTTGGCGGCAGGCCGACAAATATGACGTCCCGCGGATCTGCTTCGTCAACAAGATGGACAAGATCGGCGCCGACTTCTACTTCTCGGTGAAGACCATGGAGGAGCGCCTCGGCGCCAATGTGATTCCGATCCAGTTGCCGGTCGGCGCCGAGGGCGAGTTCGAGGGCGTCGTCGACCTGGTCGAAATGAACGCCAAGGTGTGGCGTGGCGAGACGAAGCTGGGCGAGACCTACGACACCGTCGAGATCCCGGCCGAACTGCAGGAGAAGGCGGAGGAGTACCGCACCAAGCTGCTCGAGGCCGTCGCCGAAACCGACGAGGCACTGCTCGAGAAGTACGTCGGTGGCGAGGAACTCACCGTCGACGAGATCAAGGGTGCCCTGCGCAAGCTGACGATCTCCTCTGAGGCGTACCTGGTGCTGTGCGGCAGCGCGTTCAAGAACAAGGGCGTGCAGCCGATGTTGGATGCTGTCGTGGACTACCTGCCGTCGCCGCTCGACGTGCCGCCGGCCGTTGGGCACGTGCCCGGCAAGGAGGACGAGGAGGTGGTGCGCCACGCGACCACCGAGGAGCCGTTCTCGGCGCTGGCCTTCAAGGTCGCCACGCACCCGTTCTTCGGCAAGCTGACGTACGTCCGGGTGTATTCGGGCAAAGTCGATTCCGGCTCGCAGGTCATCAACGCGACCAAGGGGAAGAAGGAGCGGCTGGGCAAGCTGTTCCAGATGCACTCCAACAAAGAAAACCCTGTGGACACGGCCAGTGCCGGTCACATCTATGCGGTGATCGGGCTCAAGGACACCACCACGGGCGACACCTTGAGCGACCCGAACAGCCAGGTCGTTCTGGAGTCGATGTCCTTCCCCGACCCGGTGATCGAGGTGGCCATCGAGCCGAAGACCAAGAGCGACCAGGAGAAGTTGAGCCTGTCGATCCAGAAGCTCGCCGAGGAGGACCCCACCTTCAAGGTGCACCAGGACGTCGAGACCGGCCAGACAGTGATCGGCGGCATGGGCGAACTGCACCTGGACATCCTGGTGGACCGGATGCGGCGCGAGTTCAAGGTCGAGGCCAACGTCGGCAAGCCGCAGGTGGCCTACAAGGAGACCATCCGTCGCGCGGTCGACAAGGTCGAGTACACGCACAAGAAGCAGACCGGTGGCTCTGGCCAGTTCGCCAAGGTGCTCATCGCTATCGAGCCGTTCAAAGGCGAAGACGGTGCGACCTATGAGTTCGAGAACAAGGTCACCGGTGGGCGCATCCCGCGTGAGTACATCCCGTCGGTGGACGCCGGTGCGCAGGACGCTATGCAGTACGGCGTGCTGGCCGGCTACCCGCTGGTGAACTTGAAGGTCACCCTGCTCGACGGGGCCTTCCACGAGGTCGACTCATCGGAGATGGCATTCAAGATCGCCGGTTCCCACGTGCTGAAAAAGGCTGCCGCGCAGGCGCAGCCGGTCATTCTGGAACCGATCATGGCCGTCGAGGTCACCACGCCGGAGGACTACATGGGCGACGTGATCGGCGACCTGAACTCCCGCCGTGGCCAGATTCAGGCCATGGAGGAGCGGGCTGGTGCGCGTGTCGTCAAGGCGCACGTGCCGCTGTCGGAGATGTTCGGCTACGTCGGCGACCTGCGGTCCAAGACCCAAGGCCGGGCGAACTACTCCATGGTGTTCGACTCGTACGCCGAAGTGCCGGCGAACGTTTCGAAGGAGATCATCGGGCCAAGGCGACGGGTCAGTAGCATCCAGCATCAGCCGGAGTAACCTTGCCGGGTCATTAATGCCTTGGGCGCGGCACAACTGAAAACACCAACACTGCTTAACAGCACCAACAAGTCGGAGGACACAAAGTGGCGAAGGCGAAGTTTGAAAGGACCAAGCCCCACGTCAACATCGGGACCATTGGTCACGTTGACCACGGCAAGACCACACTGACCGCGGCGATCACCAAGGTCTTGCACGACAAGTACCCGACGTTGAACGAGTCGCGCGCATTCGACCAGATCGACAACGCGCCCGAGGAGCGTCAGCGCGGCATCACGATCAACATCTCCCACGTCGAGTACCAGACCGCGAAGCGCCACTACGCGCACGTCGACGCCCCGGGTCACGCCGACTACATCAAGAACATGATCACGGGCGCCGCGCAGATGGACGGCGCGATCCTGGTGGTCGCCGCCACCGACGGCCCGATGCCGCAGACCCGCGAGCACGTGCTGCTGGCGCGTCAGGTCGGGGTGCCCTACATCCTGGTCGCGCTGAACAAGGCCGACGCCGTGGACGACGAGGAGCTGCTGGAGCTGGTCGAGCTGGAGGTCCGCGAGCTGCTGGCCGCCCAGGAGTTCGACGAGGACGCCCCGGTCGTGCGGGTCTCGGCCCTGAAGGCGCTCGAGGGCGACGCGAAGTGGGTCGAGTCCGTCGAGGAGCTGATGAACGCCGTCGACGAGTCGATCCCGGACCCGGTTCGTGACACCGAGAAGCCGTTCCTGATGCCCGTTGAGGACGTCTTCACCATCACCGGGCGTGGCACCGTGGTCACCGGTCGTGTCGAGCGCGGCGTCATCAACGTCAACGAGGAAGTCGAGATCGTCGGCATCAAGCCGACCAGCAGCAAGACCACGGTCACCGGTGTGGAGATGTTCCGCAAGCTGCTCGACCAGGGCCAGGCCGGCGACAACGTCGGGCTGTTGCTGCGCGGTATCAAGCGGGAGGACGTCGAGCGCGGCCAGGTGGTCGTCAAGCCCGGCACCACCACGCCGCACACCGAGTTCGAGGGCCAGGTCTACATCCTGTCCAAGGACGAGGGCGGCCGGCACACGCCGTTCTTCAACAACTACCGTCCCCAGTTCTACTTCCGCACCACCGACGTGACCGGTGTGGTGACGCTGCCGGAGGGCACCGAGATGGTGATGCCCGGTGACAACACCGTCATCTCGGTGAAGCTGATCCAGCCCGTCGCCATGGACGAGGGGCTGCGATTCGCGATCCGCGAGGGTGGCCGCACCGTCGGCGCCGGCCGGGTCACCAAGATCATCAAGTAGTCCGGTAAACACAGAGCCCGGATCGCCCCTCGGGGCAATCCGGGCTCTGTGCTTTCGCAAGGGAAATTCTGTGTGCCGGTACCCCAGGGGACCGGTAGAGTTGTTGTTAATCGAGTCTTCGGACGCGACCGGGGGAATTTGTCCGTGCATGGAGGTTCGGATGTCGTATGTGGTGGCAGCGCCGGAGTTTGTGACGGCGGCTGCACATGACTTAGCGACCGTCGCCTCCAACCTCAGCTCTGCCAACGCGGCAGCCTTGGCCCCGACCTCTGGAGTGATGGCCGCCGGTGCCGACGAGGTATCGGCGACCATAGCTGCGCTGTTCGGCGCGCACGCCCAGGCCTATCAGGCACTCAGCGCGCAGGCCGCCCTGTTCCATCAGCAGTTCGTGCAGCTCATGAGCGGCGGTGCGGCGGAGTACGCCGCCACCGAGGCCGCGAATGCCTCACCGCTGGAGACCGCCCAGCAGGGCGCACTCAGCGTGGCCGGCGCGGCACCGGCGGGTTCGGTGTCGGCGGGCACCCCGGCCGCAACGACCCCACCGCCACACCGGCCGCAAGACCCCACCGGCCACACCGGCCGCAACCCTGCTGACGGGGGTTTCGCCGGCGGCACGGACTCCGGCGGCATTCACACCGGCCAGCGCGCCGACAGCGGCGGCGCAGGCGCCGGCCACGCCGGCGCTGGCCGGCATCGCGCCGACGGCGATGGCGTCGCAAATGCCGACCGGGGCACCGGCAGCCGCGGCGGCCGAACCCGCCGCCGCGCCGGTTGAGGCGTTGGAGGCGGAGAGCGCGGAGTTCACTCCGGCGCCGGCCAGCGCGTTGCCGCTATCGGCCGGCACGCCTTTGGGGGCGGCGCCGGCGTCGCGTGCTTACACCCCCGCGACGCCGGCCTATTCTCCGGCGCCGGCCGCGCCCGCCGAGGAACAAGCGGCGGAGTGATCGCACCAGCCACCTGGCCGTGTCCACGGTCGGTGCGAAGTTTGCGCGTACGACGCTTCCCTGGGCCGCACGGGCGCTAGTCTGTCACCAACTTCCCAGGAAGGTGAGGAGACGCAGATGTTGGCGCGCTACCTGAAGGCCCAGTTGGTCGTTTTGCTGTGCGGCGGCCTGGTGGGGCCGATCTTCTTGATCGTCTACTACTTCACCCGCGGCTTCGGCAACCTCCTGCAGTGGATGTTTTACGTCGGCCTGCTCATCACCGTGGCCGACGTCCTGATCGCGCTGGCGTTGGCCAACTACGGGGCGAAATCGTCGGCCAAGACCGCGGAGCTCGAGCAGAGCGGGGTGCTGGCGCTCGCCCAGATCACCGGGCTCACCGAGACGGGTACATGGGTGAACAACCAACAGGTGGTCAAGGTGCACCTGCACATCGCCGGGCCCGGATTTCTGCCGTTCGACAGCGAGGACCGGGTGATCGCCAGCGTCACCCGGCTGGGCAACCTCAACGCGCGAAAAGTGGTGGTCTTGGTCAACCCCACCACACAGGAGTACCGGATCGACTGGGAGCGCAGCGCCTTGGTCAACGGCCTGGTGCCGGCGCAGTTCACCCTGGCCGAAGACAACAGGACCTACGACCTCAGCGGGCAAGCCGGCCCGCTCATGGAGATCCTGCAGATCCTCAAGGCCAACAATGTCGCGCTCAACAACATGGTCGACATCCGGTCCAACCCGGTGCTGCGTGACCAGATTCAGGCGGTGGTGCGCCGGGCGGCCGAACAACAGACGCCAGGGGCCCAGCCCGCGCCGGCCGCGCAGAACGCATCGGTCGTCACGCCGCCCAAGCCGTCGATCGCCGAGCGGTTGCAAGAGCTGGAGACGCTACGTGCCACCGGCGCGCTGACCGACCAGGAGTACGGCAGCCGACGGGCGCAGATCATCTCCGAGATCTGACCACCGAACGCGTTAGAACACGTTCCAATTCCGCTGCTAGCCTGGCTTGGTCTATAGGGCGTCAATCGGGCCTCAATCGGGCTTGCGAAAGGAACTCTTCAGTGGCGGCACGGGCTGGATCACTGCAAGGACGGGTCGCGTTCATCACCGGCGCCGCCCGTGGCCAGGGGCGGTCGCACGCGGTGCGGCTCGCCCGGGAAGGCGCCGACATCATCGCGCTCGACATCTGCGCCCCGGCGTCGCCCACCGTGACGTACACCCCGGCCACGCCCGAGGAGCTGGCCGAGACCGTCCGTTTGGTGGAGGGCGAGGGCCGCAAGGTGTTGGCCCGCGAAGTCGACATCCGCGACGACGCGGCGCTGCAGCAGCTGGTAGCCGACGGTGTCGAGCAGTTCGGCCGGCTCGACGTCGTGGTGGCAAATGCCGGAGTGCTGGGCTGGGGCCGGGTTTGGGAGCTCACCGACGAGCAATGGGACACGGTCATCGGGGTCAACCTGACCGGCACGTGGCGCACGCTGCGCGCCACGATCCCCGCCATGATCGAGGCGGGCAACGGGGGCTCCATAGTGGTGGTCAGCTCGGCGGCGGGTGTGAAGGCCACACCGGGCAACGGCCACTACGCGGCCAGCAAATTCGGTCTGACCGCGCTGACTAACACCCTCGCCATCGAGCTCGGTGAGTACGGCATCCGGGTCAACTCCATTCATCCCTACTCGGTCGACACCCCGATGATCGAGCCGGAGGCCATGATGCAGATCTTTGCCCAGCATCCCGCTTTCGTGCACAGCTTCCCGCCTATGCCGTTGCAGCCCAAGAGCTTCATGTCTCCGGACGAGGTATCCGACGTCGTCGTCTGGCTTGCTGGCGACGGCTCTGGCACGCTGTCGGGCACGCAGATCAACGTCGACAAGGGCGCCTTGAAGTACTAGAAGGCGATCGTGTATGAACTCCACGTGACCAGTAACGATGGCGTCAACCCGGGCGATAGTGGAATTGTGATCGTCGGCGGCGGCCTTGCCGCCGCCCGGATCGCCGAACAACTGCGTCGGTCCGACTACTCCGGTCGTATCACGATCGTCAGCGACGAGGTGCACCTGCCCTACGACCGCCCGCCGCTGTCCAAGGAGGTGCTCCGCAAAGAGGCCGACGACGTGGCCCTCAAGCCCCGCGAGTGGTACGACGAGCAGGACATCACCCTGCGACTAGGGTCGGCCGCCACCGGCCTCGACACCGCGGCGCGGACGCTGACGCTGGCCGACGGAACCGAGCTCGGCTATGACGAACTCGTCATCGCAACCGGCTTGGTGCCGCGGCGCATTCCGTCGTTCCCGGATCTGGAGGGCATCCGGGTGCTGCGCTCGTTCGACGAAAGCATGGCGCTGCGCGAGCACGCGTCCTCCGCGCGGCACGCCGTCGTCGTCGGCGCCGGCTTCATCGGCTGCGAGGTGGCGGCCAGCCTGCGCAGCCTGGGCGTGGACGTGGCGTTGGTGGAGCCGCAGCCGACCCCGTTGGCAGCGGTCCTCGGCGAGCAGATCGGCGAGCTGGTGGCGCGACTGCACCGCGCCGAGGGTGTCGACGTTCGTCTCGGCGTGGGGGTGGCGGAGGTCCGGGGCAAGGGCCACGTCGACACCGTGGTGCTGACCGACGGCACCGAGCTGCCGGCCGATTTAGTGGTCGTCGGCATCGGGTCGCACCCGGCGACCGAATGGCTCGCGGGCAGCGGCGTCGAGGTCGACGACGGCGTGATCTGCGACGACGCCGGCCGCACCAGCGCGCCCAACGTGTGGGCGCTCGGTGACGTCGCTTCCTGGCGGGATGCAACGGGACACCAAGCGCGCGTGGAACATTGGAGCAATGTCGCCGATCAGGCCCGAGTCGTGGCGCCCGCGATGCTCGGCCAGGAGTTGCCGTCGGTCGTCGTCGTCCCGTATTTCTGGAGCGACCAGTACGACGTCAAGATCCAGTGCCTGGGGGAGCCCGAAGCCACCGACATCGTCCATCTCGTCGAGGACGGCGGCCGCAAGTTCCTGGCCTACTATGAGCGCGACGGCGTGCTGGTGGGGGTGGTCGGCGGTGGGATGCCCGGCAAAGTGATGAAGACCCGCGCCAAGATCGCCGCGGCGGCACCGATCGCCGAGGTGCTGGGCTGACGGAGCAAGCGCCCCAAGTCGCGATACTCGACGATTACGCCGGTGTGGCCCTCGAGCTCGCCGACTGGTCGCCGGTGCGGAGACGTTCCGGCCTAACGGTTTTCGACCATCATCTGTCCGAAGAGGAGGCCGCCGACCTGCTGCGGCCCTTCGATGTGGTCTGCACCCTGCGCGAGCGGATGGCGTTTCCGCGCACGCTCATCGAGCGGCTGCCGAACCTGAAGCTCATCACCATCGTCGGCCGGAGCCTACCGAACCTCGACATGGGCGCCGCCACCGATCACGGCGTCCTGGTGACCCATTCGGACTTCGCGAGTCCCCGGTTTCGCTCCGTTCGCGACGCCACCCCGGAACTCGCCTGGGGGTTGATGATCGCGACGGTGCGCAACCTTGCCGAGGAGCATCGGCGCATGCGTGACGGCGGGTGGCAGACGACCACGGGCGTGACGCTGTCGGGCAAGACGCTCGGACTGCTGGGGCTCGGCAGGGTCGGCAAGTGCATGGCCGGATACGCCAAAGCCTTTGGCATGCAAGTCATTGCGTGGAGCCAGAATCTCACCGAGGAGGCCGCCGCCGAGGTCGACGCCCGCCGCGTCGAGAAGGCGGCACTGTTCACAGAATCCGACGTGGTGTCCGTTCACCTGGTGCTCTCGGAGCGCACCCGCGGTCTGGTCGGTGCGTCCGAGCTGGCGCTGATGAAGCCGACCGCCTACTTGATCAACACGTCGCGGGGCCCGATCGTCGACGAGGCCGCCCTGATCGCCGCGCTGGAAACCGGACGCATCGCCGGAGCCGGGCTCGACGTCTATGACGTCGAGCCGCTTCCGTCCGATCATCCGTTGCGACGCCTTGCCAACGCGACGTTGTCTCCTCACCTGGGGTACGTCACCCGCGAGATGCTGAGCGCCTTCTATGCCGACACCGTGGAGGCCGTGGTGGCCTGGCTGGACGGGAAGCCCGTTCGCGTCGCCAATCCCGAGGCGTTGCAGCGCCCTGACAGCTAGTGCCACTTCACCGGCGGCCCGTGCGGATGGCATTCGCCCAACACGGTGAGCTCGCCGCCCGGCCAGCTCCGGGCCCGGACCCAGAACCTGATCGGCGCGCCGGGCCCATAGCCGGCCGGGCGGGCCGGCTCGAGCGTGAGGTGGGCGAACGGCGACCGGACATCGGCCCGGGCGGCCAGTTCCCCGACCGCGCCCCGCACCGCGTCGCGCTCCTCGGCCGACAGATACTGCCAAGTGATCGAATGCCACAACACGGTCAACGCGCCGTCGGCCAGTGTCATGGCGGCGACCGCGTCGGCCGCGGACCGGCGCTCCAGGCGCGCCGGGACGTTCCGGGCGACCGCGATGGCGCCGCGCAGGCGGTCCAGCCGCGCGCCCTGGTCCGGCCAGACGTAGCTCAGCACGGTCATCTCCCCGTCGACGCCGGTGACGTCGACGGGCGCGATGTCGTAACCTTGGCGTTCGACGATGCGCACCGCGTCGTCCGGCGGCAGCGCCCCCTGCCACGCGTCGTCGATGATGACCGGCGAGTCGACCGGTCCCCACTGTGTATCGGAGAAGCGGTAGTGGTAGTGGTCCGGCCGTAGGTTCAGACCGGCACTCGTCCCGATCTCGAAAAGCCTTACGGGCAAGCCGAACTCGCGATTGACGCGCAGCAGGCCGCCGATCAGCGCGGCCGATCGGCCCACCTCGTTGGTCTGCGGCGGCTGGCCGAGAGCCGCCCGCAGCGATCCGAAGTGGTTCTCGGCGGTGTCCAGAATTTCCGGCCAGGCGGACGCGTCCCACTTGCCCCCCGTGCTCGGATACCAACGGCGCAGTCCCGCCGCCCGGCCGTCGAGGACCAACCGGTGTAGCCCGCCCAGCAGCCGAAGCGGTACCGCGTGGCGCGACGGGTCGTCCTCGTGGCCGGACAAGATGGTCGCGAAGACGCCGCCGGCCTCGACGTCTTTGGCGACTAGCTCGAACAGCTCGCCGTACATGGGCGAGCCGGAGCCGGCGCAGAACTGGCCCTGTGACCGCAGGGTGTGCACGAGGTGCTCGCGGTTCACTCGTCGAGCCCGTCCAGCCCGGCGCCGATGACGTCGAACGCGTTGCCGAGCGCCATCGGCAACGGGACGGATTCGTCGGCCAGCCAGTGCTCGTAGGCGCTCAATGCCACGCCGAGCATCGTCCACGCGACGGTCTGCGGCAGCAGGTCGGTCGTCTTGCAGTCGGACCTGCGGGCCACGAATCCCGCGATCACTTCCCGCCAGCCGGCGTACATCGTCATCGAATAGGCCTGCAGTTCGGCGGTTTGCAGGATGACCCGCATGCGCTGGCGGTGCCGGACGGTCTCGGATGCGTCAAAGGTGTTGAACGCCAACAGCGCCGCGCGCAGCGCCTCGCCCAGCGGCACTCGCGGATCGATGTTGTCGAGCAGATCCCGCAGATGCGCGAGGTGGGTGTCGAAATCGCCCCAGGGAATGGCGTTTTTGGACGCGTAATAGCGAAAGAGCGTGCGGCGGGAAATTCCTGCGGCGTGCGCGACGTCGTCGACGCTGACGTCGGCGAAGCCTCGGGTGACGAACAACTCGATGGCCACGTCGGTGATGTGGTGGGGCGTCGTCGAACGGCGCCGGCCCACCCGCGGCTGCGGCATCATTGGACCCCGCCCTTCCATTTCGGCACTCGATGCCATATTCTTGCGACGATTGTGACTCACACCATCGTTGTCAAGACCTGACGAAAGGCAAGGCCCGTGGACCACGAGAACCAGACTGACACGGAACTCGTCACCGAGACCCTGGTCGAAGAGGTGTCCATCGACGGGATGTGCGGGGTCTACTGACCCCTGCTGACCGAAGTGTTCGACCCCGACCGCGGCTGGCGACTGCACCCGCAGGTGGCGGTGCGACCGGAACCGTTCGGCGCGCTGCTCTACCACTTCGGCACGCGCAGGCTGTCCTTCCTGAAGAACCGCACCATCCTTGCCGTGGTGCGGTCGCTGGCCGAACATCCCGATGTCAGGTCCGCCTGCCGCGCCGCCGGTGTCGACGACTCCGGGCATGGTCCTTACCTGCACGCGCTGAGTGTGCTCGCTGAGTCCAACATGTTGGTAGCCAAGGAGACTGAATGACTGCGCCAACCGCGGCAGGAGTCCCGGCACTGGTTGAGCAATTCGAACGCGGGCTGGACGCGCCGATCTGCCTGACCTGGGAGTTGACCTACGCATGCAATCTCGCGTGCGTGCATTGCCTTTCGTCGTCGGGCAAGCGCGACGCGCGCGAGTTGTCCACCCGCCAATGCATGGACATCATCGACGAGTTGGAATGCATGCAGGTGTTCTACGTCAACATCGGCGGCGGGGAACCCACTGTGCGCCCGGACTTCTGGGAGCTGGTCGACTACGCCACCGCACACCACGTCGGTGTGAAGTTCTCGACCAACGGGGTCCGGATCACGCCCGAAGTCGCCACCCGGTTGGCGGCCAGTGACTACGTGGACGTCCAGATCTCACTCGATGGTGCAACCGCCGAGGTCAACGACGCCGTGCGCGGACCCGGCTCTTTCGCCATGGCGGTGCGCGCGCTGGAGAACCTGGCCAGCGCGGGCTTCGCGCAAAATGGAGGGGCCAAGATCTCGGTCGTGGTCACCCGGCACAACGTGGACCAGCTCGACGACTTCGCCGTGCTGGCGGACCGGTATGGCGCCACCCTGCGGATCACCCGGCTGCGTCCCTCGGGGCGCGGCGCGGACGTCTGGGAAGATCTGCATCCCACCGCCGCCCAGCAGATCCAGCTCTACGACTGGTTGGTCGCCAAGGGGGAGGGGGTGCTCACCGGTGACTCCTTCTTCCATCTGTCCCCGCTGGGGCAGTCCGGTGCGCTGGCCGGCTTGAACATGTGCGGGGCGGGCCGGGTGGTGTGCCTGATCGACCCCGTCGGCGACGTGTACGCCTGCCCGTTCGCCATCCACGACCGTTTTCTGGCGGGAAACCTGTTGTCAGACAATGGCTTTGGGACTGGCTTCGCCAACGTCTGGAAGAACGCGCCGCTGTTTCGCGAGCTGCGCGAACCGCAGTCCGCGGGCGCCTGTGGCAGCTGTGGGCACTACGACAGCTGCCGCGGCGGGTGCATGGCGGCCAAGTTCTTCACCGGCCTGCCGACCGACGGCCCGGATCCCGAATGCGTCCAAGGGCACAGTGCGGCGGCGCTGGCGCGCACACGCGAAACACCACGACCCCGCGCCGACCACTCCCGGGGCCGGCCGGTGCCGCTGACACTGTCCGTGAGGCCGCCACGCACCCCGCCGGCGCGCCTGTGTAACGAAAGCCCGCTGTAAGTCATGGCCGAGTGGTTTGAAACGGTCGCCATCGCCCAGCAACGCGCCAAACGGCGGCTACCGAAATCCGTTTATTCGTCTTTGATTTCGGCGAGCGAAAAGGGAATCACGGTCTCCGACAATGTCGCGGCCTTCGGCGAACTCGGTTTTGCGCCGCACGTCGTTGGCGCACCCGAAAAGCGTGACTTGTCCACCACCGTTATGGGGCAGGACATTTCGTTGCCGGTGCTCATTTCGCCAACGGGTGTGCAGGCGGTCGACCCCGAGGGTGAGGTGGCCGTTGCGCGGGCGGCGGCGGCGCGCGGAACGGCGATGGGGCTCTCCTCGTTCGCCAGCAAGCCGATCGAGGAGGTCATCGCCGCCAACCCGAAAATCTTCTTCCAGGTGTACTGGCTTGGCGGGCGCGACGCGATCGCCGAAAGGGTGGAGCGGGCGCGGCGGGCCGGGGCCGTCGGGTTGATCGTCACCACCGACTGGACGTTCGCGTACGGCCGGGACTGGGGCAGCCCCAAAATTCCCGAAAAGATGAACGTGCCGACATTCCTGCGGTTGTCGCCGGAGGCGATCGTGCGTCCGCGATGGCTGTGGAAGTTCGCCAAGACGCTGCGGCCGCCGGAGCTGCGGGTGCCGAACCAGGGCCGCCGCGGCGAACCCGGTCCGCGCTTCTTCGACGCTTACGGAGAGTGGATGGGCACCCCGCCGCCGACGTGGGAGGACATCGCCTGGCTGCGCGAGCTGTGGGGCGGGCCGTTCATGCTCAAGGGAGTGATGCGCGTCGATGACGCCAAAAGGGCTGTGGATGCCGGGGTTTCGGCGATATCGGTGTCCAACCACGGTGGCAACAACCTGGACGGCACGCCGGCGTCCATTCGCGCCCTGCCCGCGATCGCGGCGGCGGTCGGTGACCAGGTCGAGGTGTTGCTGGACGGCGGCATCCGGCGGGGGGGCGACGTCGTCAAGGCCGTGGCGCTGGGCGCGCGCGCGGTGATGATCGGCCGCGCGTACCTGTGGGGCCTGGGCGCCGCCGGCCAGGCCGGCGTCGAGAACGTCCTCGACATAATGCGCGGCGGCATCGACTCGGCGCTCATGGGTCTGGGGCGCTCGTCGGTTCACGACCTCGGACCGGACGACGTGCTGGTCCCGGCTGGTTTCACACGGGCGCTCGGTGTGCCGGGCGGGGTAGCCTAGCTGGCCATCCGTCACATTCCGGCCGTCTTTGCCCGGATTGGGTTTCGGGGCCGTCCGCACGTGATACGTGCGTGGCAAGCGGGACGGACGAGCCGAATTTCTGACCTCGAATGAACGAGCCAGAAAAAATTTGCCCTGAAGAGTCAACAACTGGTGCACACCAGGTGAATTCGTCCTACCATCACCGAGTGCCCGTACTCGGGGAATTAGGAGCGGTGACGTCGAGCCAGCTGTCGAGCATTTCGCCGTCCATATTGATCCCGCTCGGGTCGACCGAACAGCACGGTCCGCACCTGCCGCTGGATACCGACACCCGGATCGCCGCCGCGGTCGCCGCGGCGGTCGCCGCTCGTCTGGAGTACGAATGGTTGGTGGCGCCGGCCATCGCCTACGGCGCCAGTGGCGAGCACCAAAGCTTCGCCGGAACGATCTCGATCGGCACCGAGGCGCTGACGGCGCTGCTGGTGGAATACGGCAGGTCGGCGAGCTGCTGGGCCCGGCGCCTGGTCTTCGTCAACGGCCACGGCGGCAACGTCGGCGCTTTGGCCAGAGCGGTGGGCACGCTGCGCGCCGAGGGCCGCGACGCCGGATGGTGTCCCTGCGTTGCCGTCGGCGGTGACGCTCATGCCGGCCATACCGAAACATCGGTGTTGCTGCATATCTCGCCGACCGATGTGTTGACCGACCGATGGCTCACCGGCAACCGGACGCCGTTGCCCGAGTTGCTGCCATCGATGCGTCGCGGGGGAGTCGCGGCGGTCAGCCCCGTCGGCGTACTGGGGGACCCGACCACCGCGACCGCCGCGGAGGGCAGGCGCATCTTCGCGGAGATGGTCGACGAGTGTGCGCGTCGAGTCGCCCGGTGGCGGCCCGGGCCCGACGGGACGCTGACATGAGTCAGCCCCGGCTACCGGACGGGTTCGCCGTCCAGGTCGACCGCCACGTGCGGGTGCTCGGCGACGGCTCGGCCCTGCTCGGTGGTTCGCCGACCCGGCTGCTGAAGTTGGCGCCCACCGCCCAGGACATGCTGTGCGACGGCAGGCTCAAGGTTCGCGACGACGTCAGCGCCCAGTTGGCCCGCACCCTGCTGGACGCCACGGTGGCCCACCCCCGGCCCGCGGGCGGCCCGTCGCACCGCGATGTGACGGTCGTAATCCCGGTGCGCGACAACCTTTCCGGTGTGCGGCGCTTGGTGAGTTCGCTGCGCGGCCTGCGCGTCATCGTGGTCGACGACGGCTCGTTGACCCCTATCGAACCGGAAGACTTCGTCGGCGCGCACTGCGATGTCGAGGTGTTGCGCCACGCCCGCAGCAAGGGGCCGGCCGCCGCGCGCAATACGGGGCTGGCCGCCTGCACGACCGACTTCGTCGCGTTCTTGGATTCCGACGTCGCACCGCGCCGCGGCTGGCTGGAGGCCCTGCTCGGGCACTTCTGCGATCCCACCGTCGCGCTGGTCGCACCGCGCATCGTCGGTCTGTCGCACAGCGAGAATGTGGTGGCGCGTTACGAGGCGGTGCACTCGTCGTTGGACCTCGGTGAACGTGAGGCGCCGGTGCTACCGCACAGCTCGGTGTCCTACGTTCCCAGCGCGGCCATCATCTGCCGCTGCTCGGCCCTCCGTGAGATCGGCGGGTTCGATGAGACCCTGCAGGTCGGCGAGGACGTCGATCTGTGCTGGCGGCTCATCGAAGCGGGCGCCCGACTGCGCTACGAGCCGATTGCCCTGGTCGCTCACGATCACCGCACCGAACTACGCGATTGGTTTGCCCGCAAGGCGTTTTACGGCGGCTCGGCGGCGCCGCTGTCGGTACGTCATCCGGACAAGACGGCGCCGGTGGTGATCTCCGGCTGGGCGCTGACGGCCTGGATCCTCATGGCACTCGGAACCGGCCTTTTCCAGCTGGTATCGCTCGTGGTCGCCGTCCTGACGGGGCACCGGGTCGCGAGGGCCATGCGCGGTGCGGACACGACGCTGGCCGACGTGCTGGTGGTCGCCGCTCGCGGCCTGTGGTCGGCGGCGCTGCAGCTGGCCTCGGCCCTCTGTCGGCATTACTGGCCGCTGGCGTTGCTGGCCGCCACGCTGTCGCGCCACTTCCGGCACGTCGTCCTGGTCGCCGCCGTCATGGACGGGGTGGTGGACTGGCTCCGTCGCCGGGATGCCGTCGGCGACGAGTCCGAGCCGATCGGGCTGCTGGCCTATCTGTTGCTCAAGCGTGTCGATGACCTGGCCTACGGCCTCGGGCTGTGGTGGGGCGTGGCGCGCGAACGCAACGCCCGCGCGCTCAAACCACAGATCCGGAGTTAGCCGCAGCCTTGACCGCAGCCGCCTCGCACAGCGATGTGCTGATCGTCGGTGCCGGCAGTGCTGGATCGGTTGTCGCCGAGCGGCTTTCCACCGATCCCAGCCGCGCCGTGACCGTCCTCGAGGCGGGCCCCTCGCTCGCCGATCCTGGGTTGCTGGCTCAGACCGCCAATGGTCTGCAACTGCCGATAGGCGCCGGGAGTCCGCTGGTTAAGCGATACCAGACTCGGCTCACCGATCACCCGGATCGCCGGCTGACGATCATGCGCGGGGCGACGGTCGGCGGTTCCGGTGCCGTCAACGGCGGCTACTTCTGCCGCGCACTCCCACGCGACTTCGACCGCATGTCGATACCGGGATGGGCGTGGGACGATGTCCTCGCCAGCTACCGTGCCGTCGAGACCGATCTTGACTTCGACGGTCCCGCCCACGGTGACAATGGCCCCATCCCGGTGCGTAGAACCCGCGAAATGACCGGCACCTCTCAACGTTTCATCGCTGCCGCCCACCGCGCCGGATTTGGATGGATCGCCGACCTCAACGACACTGGCCCGCAGCAGGTTCGGGAGTGGGCGCTGTCCCGCTCAACATCGCCGACGGTGTGCGGATCGGATCCGGCGCGGCGTACCTGATCCCGGCGCTGGGCCGAACGAATCTGACGCTGCGGGCCCAGACGCGAGCATTGCGACTGCGGTTCGCCGGAACGACCGCGGTGGGTGTCGACGCGATCGGCCCCCAGGGGTCGACCACTTTCACCGCCGATCGAATCGTCCTGTGTGGCGGTGCCATACAGTCGGCTCATCTGCTGATGCTTTCCGGAGTCGGCGAACAGGACATGCTGCGGAATGTCGGCGTGCCGGTGGTGGCTCCGCTGCCGGTGGGAACGTCATTCAGCGATCACCCCGAATGGGTGACGCCGACCGATTGGACGGTCGCGCCCGGCCGACCGGTGCTGGAAGTGGTGCTGAGCACCGATGACCTCGAAATCAGGCCCTATACCAGCGGATTCGTGGCGATGACCGGTGACGGGACCGCCGGGCGTCCTGACTGGCCGCACATCGGCGTGGCGCTCATGCAGCCGCGGGCGCGCGGACGCCTTACGCTTCTCTCGCGCGATCCCGAACTACCCCCACTCATCGAGCACCGCTACGACAGCGAGCCCCACGATGTGGCCGCGCTGCGCCGGGGCACCGAGTTGGCCCGCGAATTAGCCGGTGCCGCAGCAGATGTCGGACCCCCGGCTTGGTCCACATCCCAGCACCTTTGCGGCACAGCGCCGATGGGCACCGACGGGGATCCGCGATCCGTCGTCGATCATCGGTGTCGCGTCCATGGCATCGAGAACCTGTGGGTGATCGACGGCTCCATTTTGCCCGGGATCACCAGCCGCGGTCCGCACGCTACCATCGTGATGCTCGGGCACCGGGCGGCCGAATTTGTTCGCTGAGCGGTTGGGCCGGCGAGTCAGGCCGCAGCTGTGGCCGATTGCTCCTCGGCGGCAGCGCTCGGAGAATACGCCGCCGTTGCGGGTCGGTACGCCGGCGCCGTCCCCGGTGCGGCCGTCCCCGGTGCGGCCGTCACCGATGTCGTCGGTAGCGGCGTCGCCCCCGTCGCCGGCGCGCTGGCCGAACTCAGGCCGCCGATGCCACGGGAGCCGCGCCGACCGGGGGGAGGGCTGCAGCTGTCAGCGGCGCGGGCGGGACCGCAGCGGTCGGCGTGACTGTCGCCGCCGGCGCGGCCGGCGCCGCGTTGCCCGTCAGCCCCGCGGTGGACGCCGGCACGCTGGCCACGGCGGAAGCCGGTGTCGCCGCGGTGCCGAAGAGCGATTGCGCCGACGTCAGCGCCTGGCCGCTCCGGACACCGCGCGGGCCGCGATGATCTGCGGCGGGTGGTGCAACAGCGCGGGCGCCACGGAGCCGGCCGAGAAGACGAGCAGGCCGACCAGCAGCGCACCGCGCCTGCCATAGCGGTCGCCGATCGCTCCGGCGGGCAGCAGCAAGAACGCCGGCGCCACGGTGTACCCGTCGACGATCCAGTTTAGCTGGGACTGCGTCGCCGAGGTGGCGACCGCGAGGTCCCCCAGGGCGGTGTTCAGCGCGGTCATCGACGCGACGACGAGCCCGACACCCATGCAGGCGACGGCCAGGGTCCAATTTCGGGCGCGGGGGCTACCGCCGATGCTCGCGGCATTACTACGCTGGTCAGGCCCGGTGAGGATTTCGACCACGCGACACGCCTCCTTAGGGTGGCGGTTGAGTTTCGAGACTGCCCGTCTCGTAGATAGACCGATAGTCTCGTTCCCAAACAGGGAGGTGGATCACAATTACCGGCGGGTCTACCGATCCTCGTCCGGCGCGGTCCCGGGCTCGTTTGCTTGAAGCCGCGGCCGCGCTACTGCGTTCCGGGGGCCCCAGCGCTGTGACCGTCGACGCGGTCACCCGTACCGCCAACGTAGCCCGAGCGACCTTGTACCGCCACTTCTCCAGCGGAAACGACTTGCTCGCAGCGGCTTTCGGCAGTTTGCTGCCGCGGTCGCCGATGCCGCCCCAGGAGGGCACGCTGCGGGACCGGCTGGTCGCCTTGGTGCTGGCCCAGGCCGAGTCCGTGGCCGAGGCTCCGACGCTGCTGACCGCGATGTCGTGGTTGGCGCTGGGGCCCGACCTGAGGGGTTTGCCACAACCCCGCGACACCCGTGCCGCGGACAGCGCCGCGATCACCACGCTCCGCGAACGCATCGCCGCGCAGTACGCCGCCCCGTTCGACGCGATCTTCGATAGCCCGGAGGCGGCCGAATTGGGCGAGGTGGACCGATCCCGCGCCATCGCCCTGCTCATCGGCCCGCTGGTGCTGGGACGGCTGTCCACGCTCCCCGATTTCGACTACCGCGAGTGTGCGCTCGCGGCCGTCGACGGTTTCCTGCACGTTCAGCGGGCGCAGAACCGCGCCAACGCGGCGAGCACCGAATCGGCAGGTGCCTGAAATCCCTGACCAATGCCCTGACGGGATTTGGGCTCGAATTTTGAAGAACCCATGATCTAAGGCATACTGTTCAGGTTGCCTTGCGCCGGGTTTGCGCCTGGTCGGGCATACGACCAGCGCCCAAACGGGCGCGTCCGGTCCCATCCTTGGAACGCGACTGATTTCAGCCGCGACCGAGGCTGCGTAAGGGTGACACGCCCGACCGCGGGGGCCGGTGGACCACGACAGGTAAACAGCGGCGCAGTATCCGGCGCGACGCTCGACCGGCCGAGACGGGCCGGGCCGATCGGCGCGGCGGGGGCACGTGAGGACAACGGTTTTTAAGTCCGGGTTACGGACTTTAAGTGGAGTGAGGGTAGGAGAAGCGTGGCGGGACAGAAGATCCGCATCAGGCTCAAGGCCTACGACCATGAGGCCATCGACGCCTCGGCGCGCAAGATCGTCGAGACCGTCGTCCGCACGGGTGCCAGCGTCGTAGGTCCGGTGCCGCTGCCGACCGAGAAAAACGTGTATTGCGTCATCCGCTCCCCGCATAAGTACAAGGACTCGCGGGAGCACTTCGAGATGCGCACCCACAAGCGGTTGATCGACATCCTCGACCCGACGCCGAAGACGGTTGACGCGCTGATGCGCATTGACCTGCCGGCCAGTGTCGACGTCAACATCCAGTAGGAGCTCGGGGAACAATGGCGAGAAAAGGCATTCTGGGCACCAAGCTGGGCATGACGCAGGTCTTTGACGAAAACAACCGCGTCGTGCCGGTGACGGTGGTCAAGGCCGGGCCGAACGTGGTGACGCGCATCCGCACCCCGGAGCGCGACGGCTACAGCGCCGTGCAGCTGGCCTACGGCGAGATCAGCCCGCGCAAGGTGAACAAGCCGGTGACGGGCCAATACGCCGCCGCGAGCGTGAACCCCCGCCGGTACCTGGCCGAACTGCGCCTGGACAACGCGGAAGCGGTGACTGAATACGAGGTCGGCCAGGAGCTGACGGCTGAGATCTTCGCCGACGGCAGCTATGTCGACGTGACCGGCACCTCCAAGGGCAAGGGCTTCGCCGGCACCATGAAGCGGCACGGCTTCCGCGGCCAGGGCGCCGCCCATGGTGCGCAGGCGGTGCACCGCCGCCCGGGTTCCATCGGGGGCTGCTCCACTCCCGCCAGGGTTTTCAAGGGCACGCGGATGGCGGGCCGAATGGGCCATGATCGGGTGACCGTCCAGAATCTGTTGGTGCACAAGGTCGATACCGAGAAGGGCGTGCTGCTGATCAAAGGTGCGGTCCCGGGCCGCACCGGTGGACTCGTGATGGTGCGCAGCGCGATCAAACGAGGTGAGAAGTAATGGCGGGCCAAAAGATTGACGTCAAGACGCCGGACGGAAAGGTCGAGGGATCGATCGAGCTACCGGCCGAGTTGTTCGATGCCCCGGCCAACATCGCGCTGATGCACCAGGTGGTCACCGCCCAACGGGCGGCGGCTCGCCAGGGCACCCACTCGACGAAGACGCGCGGCGATGTCAGCGGCGGTGGCCGCAAGCCCTACCGGCAGAAGGGAACCGGTCGAGCCCGCCAGGGTTCGACGCGGGCCCCGCAGTTCACCGGTGGTGGTGTCGCCCACGGCCCCAAGCCGCGCGACTACAGCCAGCGCACACCGAAGAAGATGATCGCCGCCGCGTTGCGCGGCGCCCTGTCTGACCGGGCACGCAACGGACGTATCCACGCCATCACCGAGTTGGTGTCGGGCCAGACGCCGTCGACCAAGAGCGCCAGGGCATTTCTGGGCACCCTGACCGATCGTAGGCAGGTGTTGGTTGTCATCGGCCGCAGCGACGAGACCGGCGCGAAGAGCGTGCGCAACCTGCCCGGTGTGCACGTGCTGGCGCCCGACCAGCTCAACACCTACGACGTGCTCCACTCCGACGACGTGGTGTTCAGCGTCGAGGCGCTCAACGCCTACATAACTGCCAATACAGGCGCCAGTACTGAGACAGCCGAGGAGGTTTCGGCCTGATGGCGACCATCGCTGACCCCCGTGACATCATCCTGGCGCCCGTCATCTCCGAGAAGTCCTACGGACTGCTGGACGACAACGTGTACACGTTCGTGGTGCACCCCGATTCGAACAAGACGCAGATCAAGATCGCCGTCGAGAAGATCTTCTCCGTCAAGGTCGCATCGGTGAACACCGCCAATCGGCAGGGCAAGCGGAAGCGCACCAGGACCGGCTACGGCAAGCGCAAGAGCACCAAGCGCGCCATCGTCACCCTGGCGCCGGGCAGCAAGCCGATCGACCTGTTCGGAGCACCGGCCTAGCCGCGCGCGAGAGAAAGACCTGATTAAACATGGCAATTCGCAAGTACAAGCCGACGACGCCCGGGCGCCGCGGCGCCAGCGTATCCGACTTCGCCGAGATCACCCGCTCGGCGCCGGAGAAGTCGTTGGTGCGCCCGCTGCACGGTCATGGCGGGCGCAACGCACACGGCCGGATCACCACCCGCCACCAGGGCGGTGGCCACAAGCGCGCCTACCGGCTGATCGACTTCCGTCGCAACGACAAAGACGGTGTCAACGCCAAGGTCGCGCACATCGAGTACGACCCGAACCGGACCGCGAACATCGCGCTGCTGCACTACCTCGACGGCGAGAAGCGCTACATCATTGCCCCACTTGG
The DNA here is from genome assembly GCA_963785625.1 of uncultured Actinomycetota bacterium. GTDB lineage: Bacteria > Actinomycetota > Actinomycetes > Mycobacteriales > Mycobacteriaceae > Mycobacterium. The sequence continues at coordinate 29,932 of CAWAWC010000014.1, forward strand.
GCTGTCGCAGGGCGACGTGGTGGAGTCGGGCGCCAACGCCGACATCAAGCCGGGCAACAACCTGCCGTTGCGCAACATCCCGGCGGGTACCGTGATCCACGCCGTGGAACTGCGGCCGGGCGGTGGCGCCAAGCTTGCGCGGTCGGCCGGGTCGAGCATCCAGTTGCTCGGCAAGGAGGCCAGCTACGCGTCGTTGCGGATGCCCAGCGGTGAGATCCGCCGCGTCGACGTGCGTTGCCGCGCAACGGTCGGCGAGGTGGGCAATGCCGAGCAGGCAAACATCAACTGGGGCAAGGCCGGTCGGATGCGGTGGAAGGGCAAGCGCCCGTCGGTCCGTGGCGTGGTCATGAACCCGGTGGACCACCCGCACGGCGGTGGTGAGGGCAAGACCTCCGGTGGCCGTCACCCGTGCAGCCCGTGGGGCAAGAAAGAGGGGCGCACCCGCAGCCGGAAAAAGCTCAGTAACAAGCTCATCGTCCGACGCCGGCGCACCGGCAAGAAACACTCGCGCTAGGAAGTCCAGGAGTAGCCAGTTATGCCACGCAGCTTGAAGAAGGGTCCGTTCGTCGACGGCCATCTACTGAAGAAGGTCGACGTACAGAACGAGAAGAACACCAAGCAGGTCATCAAGACCTGGTCGCGGCGTTCGACGATCATTCCGGACTTCATCGGCCACACCTTTGCCGTCCACGACGGACGCAAGCACGTCCCGGTGTTCGTCACCGAGGCGATGGTCGGTCACAAACTTGGTGAATTCGCGCCGACGCGCACCTTCAAGGGACACATCAAGGACGACCGGAAGGCGAAACGGCGATGAGCGCGCGCGCAACGAGCTTGAAGGGTGAGAGCCAGCGATGACCACAACTGAGTTTCCGTCGGCCGTCGCCAAGGCGCGGTTCGTACGGGTGTCGCCGACAAAGGCGCGCCGGGTGATCAACCTGGTGCGGGGCAAGTCGGTGGCCGACGCGCTGGACATCCTGCGCTGGGCGCCGCAGGCCGCCAGCGAGCCGGTGGCCAAGGTGATCGCCAGCGCCGCGGCCAACGCGCAGAACAACAACGGACTGGACCCCGCGACCCTGGTGGTCGCCACGGTCTACGCCGACGAGGGCCCGACGGCCAAGCGCATCCGTCCGCGCGCCCAGGGGCGTGCCTTCCGGATCCGCCGGCGCACCAGCCACATCACCGTGGTGGTGGAGAGCCGGCCGGTGAAGGACGAGCGGTCGGCGAAGTCGACGAGGGCCCGTCGCGCCGAGGCCAGCAAGGCCGCTGCCAAAGCTGGACCTGGTTCCGGGGCCAAGAAGGCACCCGCGAACAAAGCGCCGGCGAAGAAGGCGACAGCCAAGAAGGCGCCCTCGAAGGCGGCGGCACCTGAGGCATCTGAGGCTTCTGAGGCGAAGGGAGGCTCAGAGTAGTGGGCCAGAAAATCAATCCGCACGGCTTCCGGCTGGGCATCACCACGGACTGGAAGTCCCGCTGGTATGCCGACAAGCAGTACGCCGAGTACGTCAAGGAAGACGTCGCGATCCGTCGGCTGCTGTCCACCGGCCTGGAACGCGCCGGGATCGCCGACGTGGAGATCGAGCGCACCCGCGACCGGGTGCGGGTCGACATCCACACGGCGCGTCCCGGCATCGTCATCGGGCGCCGCGGCACCGAGGCCGACCGGATCCGCGCGGACCTGGAGAAGCTGACCGGCAAGCAGGTGCAGCTCAACATCCTCGAGGTGAAAAACCCCGAGTCCCAGGCACAGTTGGTGGCCCAGGGCGTCGCCGAGCAGCTGAGCAACCGCGTGGCGTTCCGCCGCGCGATGCGCAAGGCGATCCAGTCGGCGATGCGTCAGCCCAACGTCAAGGGCATCCGGGTGCAGTGCTCGGGCCGCCTCGGCGGCGCGGAGATGAGCCGCTCGGAGTTCTACCGCGAGGGGCGGGTGCCGCTGCACACGCTGCGCGCCGACATCGACTACGGCCTCTACGAGGCCAAGACCACCTTCGGGCGGATCGGTGTGAAGGTGTGGATTTACAAGGGCGACATCGTCGGTGGCAAGCGCGAACTGACCGCCGCCGCCCCGGCGGGCGCCGACCGTCCACGCCGCGAGCGGCCGTCGGGCGCGCGTCCGCGCCGCAGTGGCGCTTCCGGCACGACGGCGACCAGCACCGAGGCCGGGCGCGCCGCGGGCGAGGAGCAGGCCGCGGCGCCGGCCGCAGATGGTGGGGTCGCGCCCGCCCTCGAACCGCAGAGCACGGAGAGCACGGAGAGCACGGAGAGCACGGAGAGCTGAATCATGTTGATTCCCCGCAAGGTCAAACACCGTAAGCAGCACCATCCCCGCCAGCGCGGCATCGCCAGCGGCGGCACGTCGGTGAACTTCGGTGACTACGGCATCCAGGCCCTTGAGCACGCCTACGTCACCAACCGGCAGATCGAGTCGGCCCGTATCGCCATCAACCGGCACATCAAGCGTGGCGGCAAGGTATGGATCAATGTCTTTCCCGACCGCCCGCTGACCAAGAAGCCCGCCGAAACCCGGATGGGTTCGGGTAAGGGCTCGCCGGAGTGGTGGGTGGTCAACGTCAAGCCGGGCCGGGTGCTGTTCGAGCTGAGTTACCCCAATGAGTCGGTGGCCCGGGCGGCGCTCACGCGAGCAATCCACAAGTTGCCGATCAAGGCACGAATCGTGACCCGAGAGGATCAGTTCTGATGGCAGTGGGAATTTCGCCTGGCGAACTACGTGAGCTCACCGAGGAAGAGCTGGTCGAGCGCCTGCGCGAGTCGAAGGAGGAGCTGTTCAACCTGCGCTTCCAGATGGCGACCGGACAGCTGAACAACAACCGCCGGCTCCGCACGGTGCGCCAGGAGATCGCGCGCATTTACACGGTGCTGCGGGAACGAGAACTGGGCCTGGCTTCTGGTCCTGGGGGTCCCGACGAAAACGAGGAATCGTGATGGCAGAAGCAAAAGCCACCAAAGCCGCGCCCAAGAAGGCCGCGCCCAAGCAGGCCGCCAGCAAGGAGGCCGCGCCGAAAGATAAAGGCCCCAAGCACACTCCTGCGACACCGAAGTCGCGCGGCCGCCGCAAGGTGCGCATCGGTTACGTGGTGAGTGACAAGATGCAAAAGACCATCGTCGTCGAGCTGGAAGACCGTATGCGGCACCCGCTGTACGGCAAGATCATCCGGACCACCAAGAAGGTCAAGGCACACGACGAGAACAGCACCGCGGGCATCGGCGACCGCGTCTCCCTGATGGAGACGCGTCCGCTGTCGGCGACCAAGCACTGGAGGCTCGTCGAAATTCTGGAGAGGGCAAAGTAGCCACGAACCCACAACGAATCGCCCGGAACCTATGGCCCCGGGCGATTCTGCTATGTGGAGCCTGATCGCCACCTCACCGGTGTAGTCTGCTCGCGATATTCGGCTGTTAAGTCAGGACGAGAGAGGCCGGCGATGGCGACAGGGTCACGGGATTCGGGGCGGTCGGGGCATTTCAGCGGCAAGATCGAGCTCGATATTCGGGACTCCGAACCCGACTGGGGCCCATTCGCCGCACCGACCGCGCCGGAGAACTCGCCGAACATCCTGTACCTGGTCTGGGATGACACCGGCATCGCGACCTGGGATTGCTTCGGCGGCCTGGTCGAGATGCCCGCCATGACGCGCATCGCCGAGCGCGGCGTACGACTGTCTCAGTTTCACACCACGGCGCTGTGCTCGCCGACCCGGGCGTCCCTGCTGACCGGTCGCAATGCCACGACAGTCGGCATGGCCACCATCGAAGAGTTCACCGACGGGTTCCCCAACTGCAACGGCCGTATCCCGTTCGACACGGCGCTGCTCCCCGAAGTGCTCGCCGAACGTGGCTACAACACCTACTGCATTGGCAAGTGGCACCTGACGCCCCTTGAAGAGTCCAATCTGGCGTCGACCAAACGGCACTGGCCGACCTCGCGCGGCTTCGAACGGTTCTACGGGTTCATGGGCGGCGAGACCGATCAGTGGTACCCGGACCTGGTGTACGACAACCACCCGGTAAGCCCACCGGGAACACCTGAGGACGGGTACCACCTCTCGAAGGACATTGCCGACAAGACCATCGAATTCATCCGCGATGCGAAGGTGATCGCGCCCGACAAACCGTGGTTCAGCTATGTGTGCCCCGGTGCTGGGCACGCGCCTCATCACGTCTTCAAGGAGTGGGCGGACAAGTACGCCGGCCGCTTCGACATGGGCTACGAGCGCTACCGCGAGATCGTGCTCGAGAAGCAGAAGTCGCTGGGCATCGTGCCGCCCGACACCGAACTGTCGCCCGTCAATCCGTATCTCGACGTCAAGGGGCCGGACGGCCAGCCGTGGCCACTGCAGGACACGGTGCGGCCCTGGGACTCACTCAATGACCAGGAAAAGAAGCTGTTCAGCCGGATGGCGGAGGTGTTCGCCGGCTTCCTGAGCTACACCGACGCCCAGATCGGCCGAATCCTCGACTATCTGGAGGAGTCCGGCCAACTCGACAACACCATCATCGTGGTGATCTCGGACAACGGCGCCAGCGGCGAGGGCGGGCCGAACGGATCGGTGAACGAAGGCAAGTTCTTCAACGGCTACATCGACACCGTCGAAGAGAGCATGAAGCTCTTCGACCAGCTCGGCGGGCCGCAGACCTACAACCACTACCCCATCGGCTGGGCGATGGCCTTCAACACGCCGTACAAGCTGTACAAACGCTACGCCTCGCACGAGGGCGGTATCGCGGACACGGCAATCATCTCGTGGCCGAACGGCATTGCCGCGCACGGGGAGGTGCGCGACAACTACGTCAACGTCTGCGATATCACTCCCACCGTCTACGACCTGCTGGGCATGACACCGCCGGAGACCGTCAAAGGCATCGCGCAGAAACCACTGGACGGCGTGAGTTTCAAAGCGGCCCTTGTCGATCCCGCCGCCGACACCGGCAAAAAAACCCAGTTCTACACCATGCTCGGTACCCGCGGGATCTGGCACGAGGGCTGGTTTGCCAACACCGTCCACGCGGCCACGCCGGCGGGGTGGTCGCATTTCGACGCCGACCGCTGGGAACTGTTCCACATCGAGGCCGACCGCAGCCAATGCCACGACCTGGCCGCCGACAACCCGGACAAACTCGAGGAACTCAAGGCGCTGTGGTTCTCGGAGGCCGCCAAATACAACGGATTGCCGCTGTCGGATCTGAACATCGTCGAAACGATGATGCGTTGGCGGCCATACCTAGTCAGCGAGCGGTCCAGCTACATCTACTATCCCCATTGCGCAGACGTCGGCATAGGTGCCGCCGCCGAGATTCGCGGCCGGTCGTTCTCGGTGCTGGCCGACGTGACCGTGGATACCACGGGCGCTGAAGGAGTGCTGTTCAAGCAAGGCGGCGCCCACGGCGGGCACGTGCTGTTCATCCAGGACGGACGTCTGCACTACGTCTACAACTTCCTCGGTGAGCGGCAGCAGATGGTCTCTTCGTCTGGCGCGGTGCCGCTGGGCAGACATGTGCTCGGCGCTAGCTATTCGCGAACCGGCACCGTGCCGAACAGCCACACGCCCCTCGGTGACGTCACCTTGTTCATCGACGACACCGCGGTTGGCGCGCTTGCGGACGTGACCACACACCCGGGAACTTTCGGGCTCGCGGGTGCTGGCATCACCGTCGGGCACAACGGTGGGTCGGGAGTATCCAGCCGCTATAAGGCCCCGTTCGCGTTCACCGGTGGCACCATCGCCCAGGTCACCGTCGACCTGTCGGGCAGGCCGTATGAGGACCTGGAAAAGGAATTCGCCCTTGCCTTTTCGCGCGATTGATCTGTCGGCCCGCCGTGGGCGCCCGACGGCGGGTGGGGCCGCTGTCGCGGCGGCCATAGCGGCACTTTGCGGTCACGGAGTGAAAAACGTCGCGCTGACGGCTGGCCGGTTGTAGCATCTGCCACCGTGATGCCTCAATGACCGCCGAGCCCGCGCCCCCACCCGCGCCGCCCGCGGCGCGAGGACGGCGAATCGCTATCGCTGTCGGGATAGTCGTCGCCATGATCGCCATCTACGTCCTGTCCCTGATCGCCGTGCACCTGTTGGCCAAGTCGGTTCCCGCGCTGCCCGCGGCCGACCTGAGCAAGGTCGAGGCCGACGACAGCGTCGTCCAGGTGCGCTTGGAGAAGCTCGATACCGTGGCGAACCGCTTGACGGTGAACGTGCTCGTCTATCCGAAAGATTCGTTGTACGACAAGAACTTTGGCGTGCTGACCACCGACGCGGCCGTGCGGCTGTATCCGGAGAACGACCTGGGCGACCTGCAGTACCCGGTAGGCAAGGCGCCGGCCCAAGTCAGCACCACCATCGAGGCGCACGGCGATCCCGGTAACTGGCCATTCGACTCGTACAAGACGGAAACCATCGCGGCCGACGTGTTCACCGGCACGGGCCAAAACCGGGAAAAGACGGCAGCCCGCGTCGAAGTGGCCGGAAAGCTGGACGGCTGGGACACGACCGTCACCCGCGTCCACGACCCCGACGAATCCAACCCGGACGTCCAAGACGACGTCGTGATCACGTTGCACCGGGCCAAGGGCCCGCTGATCTTCGATTTCGGGATCTGCCTGGTCCTCATCGCTCTGCCCGCGCTGGCACTGTGGGTGGCCATCCCCATGGCCCTGGGCAGGACGTCCTTCCTGCCGCCGTTCATAACGTGGTACGCCGCGATGCTGTTCGCCATCGTCCCGTTGCGCAACATCCTCCCGGGTGGCCCGCCATTCGGTTCGTGGATCGACCAAGCCATCGTGCTGTGGGTGTTGATAGCTCTGGTCACCGCGATGACGCTGTTCCTGGTCGCGTGGTGGCGAAATCGGGATAGGAAGACGCCAAAGAAGACCTGATGGTGCCTTTAGTCCGGAATCGGTGCGCCCACAGCGCTGATGGCGTCGACGGCGCTGGAGACCCTTGCCTGGAAGTCGGGCGACAGCGGGATATAGCCGTTTTTCGCGAGATCGACCTGGCCGGGGCCGATCGCCGCCTGCAAGAACGCCTTGACCGCCTTGGCCTCCTCGCTGGGGTATCGCGAGCAGACGATCTCGTACGTGGCCATGACGATCGGGTAGACGTCGGGTTGAGCGGGGTTGTAGAACGACGAAATGTCGAGCACCAGGTCGTTGCCGTTGCCGACGATTCTGGCGCCGGCGATGGTCTTGCCGACCGTGTCGTTGCCGATGCGCACCGGCCGTAACGACCTGCGGCTTGCCGGGGTCTTGATCTCGGCGGCGAAAAGCCCTTGCTGGAGGGCGAACGACAATTCGTTGTAGCTGATCGCACCCTCGGTGGCCTTCACCGCCGCCGAGGTGCCTTTGTTGCCCACGGCGCCGGTGCCGACGCCGCCGTTGAACGTCTTGCCCGTGCCCTTATTCCAGGCACCGCCGGACACGGCCTGCAAATAGGCCTGGAAGTTGTCGGTGGTGCCGGATGCGTCGCTGCGGTACATCACATGGATGTCCTCCGCCGGCATGGATGCATTGAGCGCGGTGAGGGCCGGGTCGTCCCAGCGAGTGATGGTGCCGTCGAAAATCTTGGCCAGTGTGGGGCCGTCGAGCACCAAAGTGTCGACGGCGTTGAGGTTGTAGGTGATGGCCAGTGGGCCGAATACCACCGGAAGGTTCCAGGCGTCGGCACCGCCGCACCGTTGCTTGGCGGCGCCGTATTGGTCCGCGCTGAGGGGCACGTCCGATCCGCCGAAATCGGTCTTGCCGGCAAGGAAGTCGGCGATACCGGCGCCCGAGCCGTTGGCCGTGTAGTTGAGGGTCTGCCCGGAGCAGGCCTTGCCGTAGGCCTCGATAAACTTCGTCATCGCGTTGGCTTGCGCGGTCGAACCGCTGGCGACCAAGGCCTGCTTGCCGCCGCAGTCCACCTTGGCCCCGGCGGTATACGGCAGGGTGGCGTGGGGGGTGTTGCAGGCCGAGAGCGCCAATGCACCCGCAGCCAGCAAGCGCATAGCGGCCGCTGATCGATTGTGCTTCACGATGGTGGTCTCCGATGGAGGGTGTGGCGCCCGGCGCCGGCGGCGAGCGCGCAGAGGCGAGTCACCCCGGATTCGACACATGTCGAGAATTACAGCCCTGCAACCGGCAGGCAACCGAACTTCGGATGAACGGGTGGGTTCGACCACATGAATCCGGCGCCCAGACGTGACCGGGCACCCCCAGTCAGGCGGAGCGCGTCGTCCTACCCTGAACTGGTGCTTACCGAGCTTGTCGACCTGCCGGGCGGATCCTTCCGCATGGGCTCGACGAGCTTTTACCCGGAAGAGGCGCCGATCCACACCGTGACAGTGGCTCCCTTCGCGGTCGAACGGCACCCGGTGACCAACGCGCAGTTCGCCGAATTCGTCGCGGCGACGGGGTACGTGACGGTCGCCGAGCAGCCGATCGACCCGGCGCTGTATCCGGGCGCGAACCCCGACGATCTCGTTCCGGGCGCTATGGTCTTCCGACCGACGCCCGGGCCGGTCGATCTGCGTGACTGGCGTCGGTGGTGGGACTGGGTGCCGGGGGCGAGCTGGCGCCATCCGTTCGGGCCGGACAGCGACATCGCGGACCGCGCCGATCACCCGGTGGTGCAGGTGGCCTACCCCGACGCCGCGGCCTACGCGCGCTGGGCCGGCCGGCGGCTGCCGACCGAGGCCGAGTGGGAGTATGCGGCCCGCGCCGGAAGCGTGACCACCTACGCCTGGGGTAACGAGGAGAAACCCGCCGGTCGGCTGATGGCCAACACCTGGCAGGGCAAGTTCCCGTACCGCAACGACGGCGCGCTCGGCTGGGTCGGGACGTCGCCGGTGGGGACTTTCCCGCCGAACGGGTTCGGCTTGCACGACATGATCGGCAACGTGTGGGAGTGGACGGCCACCGAGTTTTCCGCGCATCATCGCTTCGATCAGCCGCCGAAAGCCTGTTGCACACCGTCGGGTCTGGCCGATCCGAGCGTCAACCAGACGTTGAAGGGCGGTTCGCACTTGTGCGCGCCGGAATACTGTCACCGCTACCGTCCGGCAGCGCGCTCACCGCAATCGCGGGACTCCGCGACGACCCACATCGGCTTTCGCTGCGTGGCGAATCCCGCGTCCGGTTAGCAACTCCGTGGTGCGTCGCCATCATGCCGTTTCGCCAATCCCGCATCCTGCAAGTTAACGAGTGGTTGCTGACGGGTGACGGAAGCCCCGTACCTATGCAGAGGTGGGGATTTTCGCTGCGCAATCAGCATCGCTGTTCGCTAGCATCTGATCACGTGTCGCCCCGACAAGCTGGATGGCACCAGCCAGATCCGGTCCGGTACCAGCAAGCAATTGAGCGCCCCACTGCTGCGTGCGGCGGCGACCTGTGACCGCCGAGGTTGGATCGGAACCTTCTCCGCCGCTGGTCGCGGAAGAGCCATCGTCGCCGTTAAAACAGAACCCGCCAAAGCTGCGGAGATCGCAAATCGAGATCGGCGTGGCCATTCTGCTGACCGTCATCGCCACCTACGCCCTATCGCTCCTCGGCATCCACATGCTGCAAAGCGAAGGGACTCCGCTCCCTCCACTGGACCTGAGCCAGGGCGGGGGAAATGCAACCATCGTGCAGCTACGCGTCGAGGAGCTGAAGCCCGTCGCCAATCGCCTGACGGTGAACGTGCTCGTTTATCCCGGGATCGAACAGTATGACAACCGCTTCGATGTCCTGGGCAATGACGTCGCCGTGCGCCTTTATCCAACGAACGACCTGGGCGACCTGCAATATCCGAAAGGAAGAGCACCGGCCCAACTCAGCACCACCATCGAGGCGCACGGCGATCCCCGTAACTGGCCATTCGACACGTATAAGACCGAGCCGATCGCGGCTGATGCGTTCGTCGGGTCCGCTGACAAGCGAAAGAAGTTGCCCGCCATTGTCCAAGTAACCGGGTCGCTGGATGGTTGGCAGCTCAGGGTCGACCGCGTCACAAGCGCGCTTCCCACCTCCCGATCCGCTGACACCGGCGACGTGATTATCACTCTTGAGCGCGCCGAGGGCCCGCTTGTTTTCGACCTGGTCATCTGTCTCGTTCTCATCAGCCTGCCCACCTTGGCGCTGTTGGTGGCCGTTCCGATGGCAATGGGCAGAAGGAAGTTCTTGCCGCCGTTCGGAACGTGGTATGCCGCGATGCTGTTCGCCGTCGTTCCCCTGCGCAACTTCCTTCCCGGCTCGCCGCCGCCCGGTTCGTGGATCGACCAAGCCGTCGTGCAGTGGGTGCTCATCGCGCTGGTGACGGCGATGGCTTTGTACTTCTACGCCTGGGTTCGGCAAGGGGACTAATTCAGGGCCGCCCGTGGATCCGCTGCGTTAAATGCGTGTAGCGATGCTGTTTTATCTAATTTCAGCAAACGTGCCCGGCGTTAGCATCTGGCTCAGTGACGGTTCAAAAGGACTTTGCCACGTCAGTTGACTGCCCTGCTGGCGAGTTGACGCGTCCCCTTGAGCTGCCGCGGTCCACGTCGGCGGCCCCAAATGGCGATGGGGTCTTGCCGGCCGGTCCGCAGACCGATTCGCCGGAGCCCAAGCGCGGTCGTAAACCGCGACGACGACACCTCGTGCTCGATGTCTCCATCATCGTCGGCGTTGTCGTGGTCTACGTCCTATCGCTGCTCGGCTACCACTGGCTGGCCACCGCGCCGGGCCCGCTGCCCGAGCCGGACGTGAACACCGCCGACGGCACCGTCGTCTTGGTGCGGTTTGAGCAGCTGCACGCCGTGGCGAATCGCCTCGACGTGAAGGTGCTCGTGATGCCCGACAACTCGATGATCGACAGGCGCCTCAACGTGCTGACCACTGACACCTCCGTGCGATTCCTTCCGCAGAACGACTTGGGTGATCTGCAGTACCCGGTGGGGAAGTTGCCGGCGCAGGTGGCCACCACCATCGAAGCCCACGGTGACCCCGGCGACTGGCCTTTCGACGCGTACAGGACCGACACCATCCAGGCGGACGTGCTCGTCGGGACCGGCGAGAACCGTCAATACAAACCCGGCCGGGTAGAAGTGACCGGCTCGCTGGAAGGCTGGGACATCTCGGTCAATCGAGTTGGGCGGGACAGCTACGACTTAGATCGCCCGGACAACGTCATTGTCACCCTGCACCGGGCCAAGGGTCCGTTGGTGTTCGACCTAGGAATCTGCCTGGTCCTCATTACCCTGCCGACGCTGGCGCTCTTCGTGGCCATCCAAATGCTCACGGGCCGACGACAATTCTTGCCGCCATTTGCCACCTGGTACGCAGCAATGCTGTTTGCCGTCGTCCCATTGCGCAACATCCTCCCCGGTTCCCCGCCTGCGGGTTCGTGGGTCGACCAGGCCGTGGTGATCTGGGTACTGATTGCGCTGGCGACGGCGCTGGTTTTGTACATCGTCGCGTGGTACCGGCGCTGCAGCTAAGGCGACGCCGCCTACTTGTCGGGAACCCTTGGCATAATCGAAAATATGTTCGAGGATGTTCGGGCTCGGTTCGATGAGCTCTTTGAGCGGTGTTATCCGTCTGCGACGGCGGAGTCGGTGGCGCTGCTGGAGCGGATCAGCGGCTCGGCGCGGGCGGAGAACCGGGCGGCCGCGGCGCAGCTGGATGCGATCGGGGAGTTGTTCGGGTATCGGTTGTCGCGGTGTTCGGACACCGAGGACTGGGCGGTCGACACCATGGAGGCGGTCGCGGCGGAAGTGGCCGCGCAGGTGCGGATCTCTCAGGCGCTGGCCGCGTCCCGGTCGCATTACGCGCGGGCGATGCGTGAGCGGCTGCCCAAAGTAGGGGAGGTCTTCAAGGCTGGCGACATCGACTTTCGGTTCTTCGCCACCATCGTCTATCGCACCGATTTGGTCACCGACGACGCGGTGCTGGCGAGGGTGGACGCCCAGTTGGCGGCCAACGTGGCGCGCTGGCCGTCGATGACGCGTAACCGGCTGTCCGGGCAGGTCGACAAGATCGTCGCCCACGCCGATGCGGATGCGGTGCGCGCCCGCCGCAGCACGCACCGCGGTGAGCGGGAGGTGTGGATCGGCGACATCGAGGGCGGGATCGCCGAAATCCACGGCACCCTGTTCAGCCCCGACGCCCACGCCTTGGACCAGCGGCTGACAGCGCTGGCGGCCACCGTGTGCGCCCATGACCCGCGCACCCGTGAGCAGCGCCGCGCCGACGCGCTGGGGGCCCTGGCCGCCTCGGCCGACCGGCTGGCCTGTCACTGCGGACGCCCCGACTGCACCGCCGGGGCGCGCCGGCCCTCCTCCCCGGTAGTGATCCACGTGATCGCCGAACAGGCCACCCTCACCGGCACCGGCACCACACCGGCCTCCCAGGTGGGCGCTGACGCGCTGATCGCCCCCGAACTGGTGGCCGAACTCGCCAAGTCCGCCAAGCTGGTGCCGCTGGTCCACCCCAGCCGACGCCCCACCCGAGCCCAGCTATGCGCCGTCGAAGGCGCTGGCCGATTTCGTGCGCTGCCGGGATCTGACCTGCCGCTGGCCCGGCTGCGACAAGCCTTCCACCGACTGCGATCTGGACCACACGATCCCCTGCAGCCACGGTGGGCCCACCCACGCGGCCAACCTCAAGTGCTATTGCCGCACCCATTAGCGACTGGCTGAAATACACTCTGATTCCCCGCCGTCAGCATCAGCACCTGCGTGCTTAGCAATGCGTTACGCCCCCGATCCGCGAACGCTAACGATCCGAGATCTCGGACATGAGCAAAACTGCTTGTTCTTCTGAGATTTCATCCTGGCCCTCGTCGAACCAGCCTTTCAGGACTTCATCGATGAGATGTTCGCGCTGACCGCCGTGCCAGCTGCCGTCTTGGCGATATATTTCAACGTCATCGAGTTTTTGTCGGAATAGATCCTTGCCATTCGCGGGAAATCGATACAGCTGATACCGAGCCGTTCGTGACCACCGGAAGTAGCGCCACTCCATTGATGTCTCCTGCCGACCGACGGTAGGGCGTATTGATGCTACCCAGCCCTGGATTCGCAGGACCAAGCCTGATGGGGCGTGACCAACCCCACGAGGCGTGCTGCTGGCTTGCGACTCAAACGCGGCGGCTTCTCGGCCTTAGAGCGGCTTCGTGCGGTGCCACCAGAGACTTTGGCCTCTTACGCCAGGGCGCTCGGCGAAGAAACGATGACAACACCACCGCGGACCCCTATGTCCATTGAGGAGATCCCGTGATCGAGGTGCTGACGAACTTTCCCGGCAACATCACGGCGTGGGCGTTCCATGGGCATGTGACGAAGGCGGATTACGACCAGGTGCTGATACCGGCCTTCGAAGACAAAGTCAATCGGTACAAGAAGGTGCGAATCTACTGCGAGGTCGCACCTGATTTCGTCGGGGTCGACCCCGGCGCGGTCTGGGAGGATACGAAGTTCGGCTTCAGTCACCTCTTCGATTGGGAACGCGCCGTGCTCGTCACTGACGTGGAATGGATGAAAAACGCGGTGAAGTTCTTTGGTGGTTTGTTCGGTTTCCTGCTGCATGGGGAGTGGCGTGTATTCGCGAGCGCTGAAGCCAACAAAGCGCGCGAATGGGTTATTGAAGCCCAATAGCACGTGCGCGACGGCAGTTGCGCGACGGCACAATCATCTGGCGGCTGCTCGACGGACACACCTATGTGACCACCCCGGGCAGCCGCCTGCTGTTCCCGGCCCTGTCGTTGCCGACGGGTGAGTTACCAACGGCTGCAACGATATTCCCGACCGCTCAGCGCGGCATCATGATGCCCACCCGTCGCCGGACTCGCGCACAAGACCGCGCCCGCCGCATCGACGCCGAACGCGCCTTCAACGCCGCCCACCTCGCCGAACGCAACCAGCCGCCACCGTTTTAGGGCCGCGGCGCTCGGGACTTTAGCCCCTACGCGGCCCGCCACCCGGCGCCTTACGCTCTGGACACTCTTGACGTTCGTCCGATTCGCCGGTTGGTCGGCGACCTGGTGGGGAGGGTAGCGATGGCGTATCTGGTGGCGGCCCCCGAGTTCCTGGTTTCAGCGGCAACAGATCTGTCGAATATTGGTTCGACGCTGAGCGAGGCCAATGCGGCTGCGGCGACCCGGACGACGGGGGTGCTGGCGGCGGCCGAGGATGAGGTGTCGGCGGCCATTGCGGCGGTGTTCTCTGCCCACGGTGAGGGCTTTCAGGCACTCGGTGCGCAGGCGACGGCGTTTCATGAGCAGTTTGTGCAGGCGTTGACCGCGGGTGCGGGATCCTATGTCAGCGCGGAGGCCGCCAATGTTGCAGCGTTTACGGTTAATCCGGCGCAGACGATCCAGCAGGATCTGCTCAACGCGATCAATGCGCCCTTCGTCCAGCTGACCCAGCGCCCGCTGATTGGCAACGGCGCCAACGCGGCCCCGGGGAGCGGGGCAACCGGCGGGGCCGGGGGGTGGCTGTGGGGTAGCGGCGGCGCCGGCGGCTCGGGTGGGGCGGGCACTGGCCAGGCCGGCGGGATGGGCGGGGCTGCTGGGCTGATGGGCACTGGCGGCGCCGGCGGGGCCGGCGGGTCCGCCGGCGGCGCCGGTGGGACCGGCGGGACCGGCGGGCTGCTGTGGGGCAACGGCGGGATCGGCGGCGCGGGTGGATTCAACGCCACCGGGGCCGGCGGGAACGCCGGGGCCGGGGGGACTGGCGGGCTGTTCTCGGCCGGCGGGGCAGGCGGGGCCGGTGGAGTCAGCACTGCTTCCGGGGCCACCGGCGGGACCGGCGGGGCAGGCGGGACCGGCGGGCTGCTCAGCGGGCTGCTTGATGCCGGCGGCGGGCACGGCGGGGCTGGTGGAGCCAGCCTTATTGGCGTCGGCGGAGTGGGCGGAGCAGGCGGCAACGCCGGGCTGCTCGGCGGCCCGGGCGGCGCCGGAGGGACCGGCGGATTCGGCGGCGGCTTCACCGGGGGGGTCGGCGGACACGGCGGCAACGCGGGCATGCTGTTCGGCGCAGCCGGCGCCGGCGGGGAAGGCGGATTCGGCGGCGGCAGCACCTCCAGCACCGGTGGGGCCGGCGGAGCGGGCGGCAACGCCGGCCTGCTCTCCTTCTCGAGCGGCGGGGCCGGCGGAGAGGGAGGATTCGGCAACGGCAACGCCGGGGCCGGCGGAGCGGGCGGCAACGCTGGCATGCTGTTCGGCTACGGCGGCACTGGCGGCGCCGGCGGGGTTTCCAGTGGCGCCTCCGGCGTCGGCGCCGGCGGGGCCGGCGGGGCCGGCGGCCGCGCCGGGATGGTGGTGGGCGACGGCGGTGCCGGTGGCGCCGGCGGTGCCGGCGGGGTCTCCGCCGACGGGGGTGCCGGCGGTGCCGGTGGCAGCGCCGCGCTGATAGGCACTGCTGGCAGCGGCGGCACCGGCGGGCTTGGCGCCATCATCGGCAGCACGGGCAACAACGGCACCACCTCACCGCTACAGCCAGTATTTAATGCTGTGAATGGTCCGGTCGACGCTGCCACCGGGCGCCCGCTGATCGGCAATGGCACCAACGCGGCCCCGGGATCTGGGCTGAGCGGCACCCCCGGCGGGTGGTTGATGGGTAACGGCGGCGCCGGCGGGTCCGGGGCGTCGGCTGTCGGGGCCGGCGCGACCGGCGGGGCCGGCGGGGCCGGCGGAGCCGCGGGGCTGTTCGGCACCGGCGGGGCAGGCGGGGCCGGCGGCGACCCGGGCGCAGTTGGTGCCACCGGCGGGGTAGGCGGCGCCGGCGGGACCGGCGGGCTACTGTCCGGCAACGGTGGGGTCGGCGGCACCGGCGGATCCGCGACGAACACCTTCGGCGGCACCGGCGGTGCAGGCGGGGCCGGCGGAGCCGGCGGGCTGTTTGGCGCCGGGGGTGCCGGCGGCGGTGGCGGCGGAGTCGCCAACACCACCGGTGGGGCCGGTGGGGCCGGCGGGGCCGGCGGGCTGTTCGGCGCTGACGGCGGAGACGGCGGGGCAGGCGGATTTGGCGGCGTCGCCGGCGGGGCCGGCGGGGAAGGCGGCCGCAGCCTGCTCGCCGGCCATGGTGGCGCCGGCGGGGACGGCGGGGCCACCCGCGGCGGCACGGGCGGCGGGGCCGGCGGGGCTGGCGGCGATGGAGGCTTGCTGGTCGGCGCCGGTGGGGACGGCGGGAGCGGCGGGTTCGGCGGCACCACCGCGGGCGGGAAGGGCGGAGACGGCGGCAATGCCGGCGCGCTGTTCTCCGTCGGCGGTGCCGGCGGGGACGGCGGGGTCAGCAGCCGCGGCACGGGCGGCGGGGCCGGCGGGACTGGCGGCAACGCCCTCCTGCTTGGCGACGGCGGTGCTGGCGGTGCTGGCGGATTCAGCGACGCCGGCACCGGGGGGGCGGGCGGGAGTGGCGGCGGGGCCGGCCCGCTGCAGGGCAGCGGCGGTGCTGGCGGCGAGGGCGGTGGAGGCGCAACAATCGGTGGTGCCGGTGGTGGCGGCGGCGACGCCGTGCTGATCGGCAGCGGCGGTGACGGCGGCAACGGCGGGCTTGGCTTGACCCCGGGCACGCCCGGCACCGGCGGCACCGGCGGCCTGCTCGGCTTCCCGGGCAATAACGGGACGACATAGCCCGCGGCGTCGATGGGGGTGGCGCCGATCACCGATCGGTGACGATACCCGGGGCAGTATTCGGCCCGATGGTCCAGGTGTTGTTAGGCCTTATCGGGTTTGTGGGTCCACGCGCGTACCCGCGCTGGCGTGTCGCTGTTGGCCAGGATCCACTCCCGTGAGTTTGAAGTGTTCTTTAGCCAGCCGGTGCCATCATTTGGTGAAAACCTTCTGGGGCTGGACCGACAAACAATTAGCCGACGGGACGCTGATCCTGACCTCGTCGGCCGGGTGCACCTACGTCACCACCCCCGGCAGCTCCCTGCTGTTCCCCAGCCTGTGCCATTGGGTTGGCGGGATGCCCGCCCCCGAAGCCGA
>CAWAWC010000015.1:0-135944 GCA_963785625.1 uncultured Actinomycetota bacterium
CCCGTGCCGCCAACGATATGCGCATCGCCCGGGAAGAGATCTTCGGCCCGGTCCTGACGGTACTCACCTACGCCGACGAAGATGACGCGGTCCGCATCGCCAACGACAGCGACTACGGGTTGGCCGGTTCGGTGTGGACGGCCGACACCCGCCACGGCCTCGAGATCGCGGCCAGGGTGCGCACCGGCACCTACGGCGTCAACATGTACACGCTCGACATCGGTTCCCCATTCGGGGGCTTCAAGCAGTCGGGCATCGGCCGCGAGTTCGGGCCGGAAGGCCTCGACGAGTACGTCGAACTACAGTCGGTGCTGTGCGGCGGCAAGATGCCCCCGTTATGAAATGCCTAGCGGCCATGCAGGATCGCGGCCCAGGCAAGCAAGGAGTTTGGCCTGGACATCAACCTCGCCGTGTACCGCAAGTGGAGCGTTGAACATTCCCGACGCGCTCAAGACCTGCCGGTCCGCGGGTAGGGCGGCGTAGCAGAGCTCACACCACGCAGGGTTCAGTCGATCGTCGGCGCCGACCGCGCGAGCGAGATCCCAGGTGTGCACCAAGACATCGCGTGTCAAGCTGGGTATCAGGTTGCCGACGTCTGATCGTCCTGCCTTGCCGGATTCAAAAGCGTCTGTTAGCGATTCGTAGGTCAATTCCCATCGCAGCTGCGGATTTTCGCGTGGCCGGTTGGGCTTCAGTCCCAGCGGACGCAGGACAAGTACGTCGTGGAACCCGGTAACGTGTTCCAGCACGCCGCGGGCATCCCACGCATCGCATGGGGAGCGGCGATCCCATTTGCCGTTCGCGGATCGAACCGCCTCGCCGAACCGTCGGCACACCGCCAGATGCAGTGCGCCGGGGTCGTCACCCGTCATGCCGGCCTTCCGGCATCTGCAGGGTCAGTTCAACGGGCGAGCAGAGGTCGCCGTGTTGATTGGTCACCTGGATTTCGATATCGACCAGGCAGCGGGGCGGATCCACCGAGGTGTCGCGCCGCTTGGCCACCGCCCATCCACGGCCGACCATGGTGTCGCCGGCAAACACCGAACCGGCCAGCCGCATGGCGCGGCGCACCACGCGGCTGCTCGGACCCGCCCAGTCGGTCGCCACCCGGTCGGCAAAGCCCGCGAGATGCATTGTGTTGACGTAGATCGTCGGATTGCCCTGGCTCTGGGCGTAACCCGGATCGAAATGGCCCGGGAAATAGTCCCAGGTCGCCCCGGCGTTCTCCACCACCCGCTGGTAGCTGATGTGGTCGACCAGCTCCGGTAGCTCGACCGGCACGGTGATCTCGTCCCAATCCAAGTCGCCGCTCACGAGTCCGCCTCGGGCGTGAACCTGAACAACGTATTCCGGCACGTGGCGACCACTGCTCCGTCTTGGCGACGATAGGTCTCCAGCGTTTCGACGAAGTGACCGACGCCCAGCCGAGTCCGCTTCTCCGGGGACACCGACACCAACTCTTCGACCACGGTGAGCCGGTCGCCCTCGACGATGGGCTCAAAGAACTCGACGTCATTGGCCGCGTTGATGAACGTGGTCCCGGGCAACGGGACCCGCAGTACCATCGACGCCCCCGGCCTGCGACCCCCCGGCTCCCACGGCGGGGGGATCAGCCATCCCATGAGCAAGGCCGGCGGGGCCAGCAGACCCCCCCACGTCTGCCGGGCGAACTCGGCATCCCAATACGAACGGTTACCGTCGTGGACCATCGCGGCGAACAATTGAATGCGGGCGCCGCTCACCGCGGTAGCCGCGGTCCGTGGTTCGCCGGACGCGCCGACCATCCGCAGCGCGTCCTCGTAGGTGCCGAAGGTCAGCTGGTAGCTGAGGTCCCCAGCGCTCACATGACGAGCGGATGCCGGCTAGGCACCGAATCCCATGCGAGCTCACGGGACGTGAAGTACCAGTTGCCGCGCTCGTAGATCAGCGTGTCCCGGAACAGCCCGGTCGCCCGCAGCGTGGTGTCGCCGTACATGCTTGCGAAAAGCACCGCGACACAGCGCTGTACGGCGTTGATCCCGTCAATGCGGATCTCGTGATCGAGCGTGACCAAGCGCTGTCCGTCGCCGCCGTCAAAGGCGGAACGGAGATCGTGGAACACCTCGCCGTCGCGGGCGTAGCTCGCCCCGGAGTGGCGGAACGTGGCAAGCCACCGATCGCGGTCGCCGTCGGAATAGGCCCGGTTGTGCCGGGCGGTCAGGTCCAGGATGGCAGCGCGGCCCATGGCGGCCTGAAGCATTTGCTGTTCCTGATATGTCATGGTCATCTCTGCACTCCAGCCTTTCCCGGGCATGACAGCGGGCAAAAAAGGGAACCGGCGTAACAATAACGTAACTTAGGGTGATTTACGTAACATCAAGGTAACTTAACGGCCAACGTTGTACCCCTCTTTGTCGCGATCCCACGTGTCCGGAGTCAGGCCCCTGGCGCGCAGGATGTCTTTACGTATCCGTCCAATGGCGTTCGTGGGGAGTTGATCTACCGTCTCGACGAAACGCGGCACGCAGAAGTACGGCATCCTGGCCGCGCAGAAGTCGAGCAGTTCCGCGCATTCCAACGCGGCCCCGGGGCGCAACGTCACGATCAACAAGACGTCGTCTTCGCCCAATTCGCTGGGAACGCCGACCACTGCGGCGTCGGCCACCGCGGGATGGCGCCGGACGACGCTCTCCACCTCCACCGACGAGATGTTCTCGCCGCGTCTGCGCAATGAATCTTTAAGGCGGTCTACGTATGTCAGGTTCTGATCGTCGTCGAGGCGGCCGAGGTCGCCAGTGCGGAACCACTCCGGGTGCGGATCCACGCGCAGGGCGCCGTCCCCCTCGCTTGCCCCCTCTCTTACATAGCCTTCGCTCATCACATGGGGGTACCTGGGTCGGCACGCGATCTCTCCGACGGTGCCGGCGGGTCGCGGGTTGCCATGCTCGTCGACGATGCGCACGTCGAAATTGGGATTCGGCCGGCCCGATGTTCCGGGAACACCTTCGTCGGCCGCCGCCTTGACGGCGATCGGGAAAGCCTCGGTCATCCCGTACATCGTCACAATGCGACAGCCGTAGCGCTCTTCGATATCGCGGTAGGCGTCGGCGTCGATGGGCGCAGCGGAGATGAAACGCAGCGGCACCTCCGCGTCGCGCGGGTCCGCGGGCAGGTTATGCAGCATTGACACCATCGCGCCGGCACCGGCGAACCCGATGGCACCGTGGGCTCGTATCTCATCCCACACCCCGCTGGGATGGAAAGCCCCGGCCAGCACGGTCGTCCCGCCGACGAGCATCGGGGCCAGCACGCTGGGCGCCGCGCTCAGATGGAATAGCGGCATCGCCGTCCACAACACCTCGCCGGGGCGGAATTCCCAGGCGGACGCGACGGTCGCCGCCACCGAGAACAGGTAGTGCCACGTGGTGGCAACCGCTTTCGACGGCCCGGTGGTGCCCGAGGTGTAGAAGAGCGATCCCACCTCGGCCGCGTCGGCGGGGCCACCGGCCGCGGGCCGGTCAGGACCATGACACAACGCCGCGTTGAGCGAATCATCCTGCAGCACAACGTCGGTCAGGGTCTCCAGCCCGCCGGCAACGTCGTCGACGCGGGGGCGCCGTTCGGCATCGGTGAAAATGACACTGGCCCGCGCCAACCGGAGGGTGTGCGCCAGGAACTCCCCCTTGCTCGCGGCGTTCACCGCCGCGCTGACGGCGCCGATGCGCGCCGCGCCCAGCCAGAAGTAGATCCATTCCGGGCAGGTAGCGGTGAACAACGCGACGCAGTCGCCGGGTCCGACACCGAGGCCGGCCAGCATGTTCGCGGCCGCGCAGGACCGGCGTCGCATCTGCTCGAATGTCACGTCGACACCCGAGATCGACATCATCACCCGGTCGGGATACTGCTCGGCCCGCCGATCCAGCACGGCGGACACGGTGAAGCGGTCGACGCCGAAATCGGAGGGCCCGAGGCGCTGACCGCGGTCAGGAGGCATCAAGCTTTGGCGGCCGCCGGGTCCGGCTTCCCGTCGGCGGTGTAGCCGAAGTCGGAGGGCGAGGCCTGTGGCCCGGGGTAGAAGCGGTGTGCCCAGCGGCGAAGGGCGGCATAGTCGTGTGCCTCTTCGGGCGCCAGGTTCGGCTTCTCCAGGTACTTCATGTTCTCCCACGTGAAGAAGTCCTGCTTGATGACCTCTTGCTGGAGTGCCAGGAACCGGGCGGCACGCCCGGTGGGCACGTCGCCGGTATCGCCGGGCTCCCGAATCGATGCCTGGGTGTAGAAGTAGTCGGTGTAGTCCTCGTCGACCGGCGTCTGCCCGGTGACCTGCACGGTGGCCACCAGTTCGCTGGGGAAGCGAACCAGGCCAAGCCCCAGCGAGTAATTGTCGTAGATGATCTTGGCGTCGACGGGTCCGTTCGGGGTCAGCCAGGTCTGCGCCCGGCCCCCACCGAAGTGCGCGTGGACGGTGGCGTGCAGGTGGTAACCGGACAGCTCGAACGACGCGGTGGTGGCGGGGTTGGCGGCCTTGTGCACGTATTGCACGTGGTAAGGGTCGGCCGCGTTCTCGATGATCATCTGCGGGTGCACCTTCACCCGGTTGAGCATCTGGCTGTGCGGGTGCAGCGGGTAGTACTCGTTGGTTTCCAGTTCCGGCAGCACCGGGGGCCGCCAATACGGTTCCCGGCCATGACGCTCATGCCAGGCGAGGATGAAGCCGTACCACTCCATGCTCGGATAGGTGCGAATGCGGACATTGTTCTTGCAGCCGATCTTGCTGTAGGGAATCAGCGCATTGGTGCCGTCACCTGCCCACCGCCAGCCGTGCCAGGGACAGACGATGTTCTCGCCCTCGACGGTGCCCCCGACGCCCATGTTGGCACCGAGGTGCTGGCAGTAGGCGTCCATCACTTGCACCCGGCCGGACTGCGTGCGAAACAGCACCAGCTCCTCGCCGAAGTAATGCGCGCGCTTGACCTGGCCGGGGGCCAGGTCGGATCCGAAGCTGACGATGAACCATCCGGTCGGAAACCGGTATGTCGACAGCGCGATGCCCTGCCCGAACTCTCGTTCCGACGGGTCCTCGGCTGGATCCGACGGCGAGTCCGAAATTGTCTGCGTCACGAGCACTCCGTATCCCGCCTGGACCATCTGAGCCGAGCAAGTGGGCCGCCCTTACCTCATCGCGGTTCGGCGACTGGCTCTATTTTTACTATCTTAAGAATTGAACGTCAACGCGCCGGCGGCGCAGGCCCGGTCACTAATGACGGCGACGCCAATGGATGGTTTGTGACCCCCTGCCACTCAAGGCCTTTCGTGACTGACACCGCCCTGCGGCGGTCGACCGCCTACGTCAGGGCGAGTGGGTGCCGGGCGCAGGCGTAGTGCCGAATGCTTTGAACACCGCCAACGTGATGATGTACTCGACCACCACGTCCTCGGCGTGCATATCGAAAAAATCGGTTCCGTCGACCACGCCCAAGAGGCCCTCGGCGACAACCTCGAAGTAGGGCCGCATCGCGGCGTACTTGGTCATGTCCAGCGATGCCATGGATGCCTTCGCTACCGAGCGACGCTACGTCAATCGCTCAGCCGCAGCGCGGCTTTGGGGCACTGGTCCACCGCAGCGCGCACGTCGATTTCCAGGCGCGGCGGCACCGGGCCGTCCGCGATCTGGACCACGTCGGCGTCGCCCAGTTCGAAGACTTCCGGCACCAGCGATTCGCAGAAGCCGCTGGCCTCACATAATTTCTCGTCGACCGTCACGCGCATTGCATACCCCTCCACTTCTCATAGGCCCTTGGGACGGGTCCCGATCACCCCGCCGGTCGCGAGGTCGCTCAGCTCTCCTTCGGTCAGGCCGCACCGATCGCGCAGTACCTCTTCATTGTGCTCGCCGAGCCTCGGCGGCGGCCGCCGCAGCCACCTGTCCTGACCGGCGAGTGCGGCGAACGGCGGACATGGGTAAAGGTTGGTTCCGGTGCTCGCGTGGTGCAAGGCTTCGAAGAACCCGCGGTCGCACAATTGGGGATTCTCGGTGACCAACGAGGGCGACACGACGGGTGCGGCGGGGATGCCGGCGCCGGCCAAACGCCCCACCGCAGAGTCCCGCGGCTGCCCGGCGAACCAGTCCGCGAGCAGGCGGTCGATGTCGTCGGCGCGCTGGCGCCGCCCGGCGACGCTGGCCAGGGTTTCGTCGCACCAGCTCGGCCGATCCATCAGTTCGACCAGCGCACGCCACTGCCGGTCGTCGCGCACGGTGATCGCGATCCAGTCGTCCTCACCGGCGCACCGATAGAGGTTCTGGATCACGTCGCAGTGACCGCGGTTACCGCGTCGGCTCAGCGTTTTGCCGAAGACCTCGGATTCGATCGCCTGGATCGCGGTGGCGTTGAGCACCGTCTCGAGCATCGGCAGCTCGACCAGCTGGCCGGTCCCGGTGCGTTCGGCGAAGCTCAGCGCGGCCAGCACGGCGAACGCGGCGTGCACCCCGGCCAGCGGATCGCAGGCGCCACGCGGGGTGACCGGCGGCGCGTCCGGCAGCCCGGTCACCCAGGCCAGGCCGGCGATCTGCTCCATGGTGGGTGCGAACCCCACGCGATCGCGCCACGGGCCATCCAGCCCGAACGCGGGCATTCGGGCAACGACCAGTCTGGGGTTCGCCTCCAACAACACGTCGGCGGTGAGCCCGAACTGGTCCATGACCCGCGGTGAGAAGTTCTCGATGACGACGTCGGCGCCGGCGGCCAGTTCGGTGAACAGGCGCCGGCCTGTCTCGGAGCCCAAATCCAGTGTGACCGAACGCTTGTTGGTGTTCATCGCGTGGAACACCCAGCCGTACTCCCACCAGTCGTCGACGTCGGTGCGCATCCCGCCGGAGTATCGGATGCCGTCGGGTCGCTGTATCGACTCCACCTTGACGACGTCGGCGCCGAACGCGGCCAAGAGGTGCGTTGCGGCGGGTCCCGCCCAGAATGCGGTCAGATCGATGATGCGCACGCCGGCCAGCGGCAACCACGGCGGGACGGGTTCGTTGTCCAATGTCCGCTTTTCCCAAGCGGACTCGCCATCGTCCGCACCGACCGGGGCGGTGCCGCGCGGCGGTGCCGGGGCACATACCGACATCAGCCAGGGCGGCCGGGGCTGGTGAAAGCCGGCAGGGTTGCGGATGAACGCGCCGCGCTCGCGCGCGTACTCCGTGTCCCGGATGGTGGAGCCGTTGCCCAGTGCCGCGATCGGCAGCCGAAACAGCTGGCCGAGCTCGACGATCTCCTCGACGGTCCGTTCGGCAAGCCACGGTCGGATTTGCTCGCGGATCAGGTCGCGATATTGCCAGCGGCCGATCTGGAAGCGCAGCTGCTCGATCTCTTCCAGCTGAGGGCACTCGACCATCGCGGCGAAATCGAGCCACTGCTGACCGGTGACCATGGTGATTCCGACATAGCCTTCCTTGACCGGTTCGATCGAGGGCACTTCCAGCGTGCGGCGGATCGGCGGAACGCGCAGCAGCCGCGAATGCAGCCATTCGCTGCTCTGCATCGCAGTGATCGCCTCGAGCATGGACAGGTCGAGATGCTCCCCCGGGCCGCCCTGCTCGACGCGGCGGCGCACGGCCAGCGCGCCGAACGCGGCGTATACCCCGCCCATGTACTCCCCCAGGTCGCCGCCGATCGCAATCGGCGGGCCGGCCGGATCGCCGCGAAAGCCGGGCGAGCCAGACCACGCCTGCAACGTGAACTCGCTGGCAGGCCGGTCGTCGTAGGGTCCGGTCCAGCCGAAGTCGGAGATCGTCACGACGATCGCCCGTGGCGAGTCGGCCAGCAGCCGTCGCGGGTCGATGCCCAGCGACTCGGCCCGCGAACGGCCGGCGGTGACGACCACGACGTCGGCGGCGGAAAGCATGGCGCGAAATCGCGCCGAATTTGTGGCATCCGGGGCGAAAGTCATGCTGTGCTTGCCCGCGTTGAGGTAGCTGTACAGCGGTGAATCGGAACCGTCCGGCACCGGCGAGCAGGTGGCGGAGTAACGCCGCAACCAATCACGTTGCGGCGGTTCGAACTTTCGCACCTGCGCCCCGACATCGACCAGAAGCTTCCCGCAGTAGCTGCCTGCTATCCGGTCGCTGATCTCGATGACACGCAAATCGTGCAGCGGTGTCGGCCGGCTGTCGGACCGCTCGCTCACTCGCACCCGCCCTCCCGATCGACGCGCGATCGCAGAAAGCTATTTATATCATTACTGCTAAAATAGCTAAGCCAGCCGAGTACGCGAAGATCGGATGACCGCCGTGGGAAATGGGTTTGACGCCCGTCGCCGATTGTCGGCGCCACGGATCGCCGAAATCGTAGCCAACGAGTTGCGTCGCCAGATCATCGACGGCGACTTGGCCGACGGCGATTTACTGCCACGCCAGGAAGTCCTCGTCGAACAGTTCAACGTCAGTCTGGTCTCCCTGCGGGAAGCGCTGCGGATTCTGGAAACCGAGGGGCTGGTTTCGGTGCGCCGGGGTAACCGCGGCGGCGCCGTCGTGCATGCCCCGGCCAAAACCAGCGCCGCCTACATGCTCGGCCTGCTGTTGCAGAGCGAATCCGTTGCGGTCGCCGACCTCGGGATGGCGCTGCAGGAGCTCGAGCCCGCCTGCGCCGCATTGGCGGCCCAGCGGCCCGATCGGGCGGACACGTTGGTGCCGCAGCTCAAGCAGGTCAACGATTCCATGGCCGAAAATCTGGACGACGGCCGGCTGTTCACCGAAATCGGTCGCGAATTCCACGATCTCATCGTCCGCGGCTGCGGGAATCACACGATCATCGCGGTCGTCGGCAGCCTGGAGACGCTGTGGACCAGCCACGAACAGCAGTGGGCGGACGAGAGCGCGGCAAGTGGCACCTACCCGTCACTGGCCAAGCGCCGCGCGGTGCTCAGCACGCACCTCAAGCTGGCCGAGACCATCGCGGAAGGTGACATCGACCGCGCTCGTCGCATCGCCGGCCGCCATCTCGCCGACACCCAGACGTATGTGCTATCCGGTCGGCCCGATCAACGGATCCATGCGCTTTCGCCGCAAGCAATGTCGCGCCCGCGGGATTTTCGCCGCCCTTGAATCCGACCAGGACCGCATTGGTCACCGGCGGCAGCGGCGGTATCGGCAAAGGATGCGGTCGCAAGCTCTGCGAGCTGGGGTACGACGTGGTGCTCGTGGCGCGGCGCGAAGGCCCCTTGCGTGCGGCCGCCGAGCAGATCGGTGCGCGCCACATCGCGGCAGACGCGTCGGACCCCATCGGATTTGCCTCCGCGATAAGCGTTTTGGAGTCGATTGACCTCGTCGTTCATGCGGCCGGCACGCTGGGCGGAACGTACGCGCGCAAGCAGACCTTCGAGCAGTGGCAAGCCATCATCTCGGCCAACCTGGACTCGTGCTTCGTGGTGACCTCCGCCGTACTGCCGCGCATGCGCGCGGGCTCGCGCCTGGTGTTCATCTCGTCATCGGCCGCGCACGAGCCGATGCCCGCCCGGACCGCTTACTCCGCGTCGAAGGCGGGCATGAATGCGTTCGCCCGGGCATTGGCGCTCGAGGTCGACCGTGACGGCATCAGCGTCCACATAGTCACCCCCGGCCCGGTGGAGACCGACATGCTGCAGGACGTTCCGTTCGAGATGTATGCGATTCAGGTGGCCGACGTCGCCGAGGCGGTCGCCTGGCTGGACACCGTCGACCCGTCGGTCGATCTGCCGGAAATCCGGCTCAGCGCGGTGCAGCGGGGCCCCTTCGCCCGGCCGCCGGTTGTACCGACGGAAGCACGCCGGCGGCGCCAGGGAACGCCTTGATCACCGACTCACCGAACTCGTGCAGCGAGTCCGGGACGGCGAAGTCGGCGAACCACACATAGAACCGCTCCACCCGTTGCGCGGCCAGGCCGGCGAAATGATCGATCAGCTCGTCGGCGTCCCCGCACACCAACCCCGACCCCAGGTTGCCGAAGCGCCGGGTGCTCACCTCGCGCACCTTCTTCGGATCGCTGCCCGACCGGACGAAGCCCACCATCTGCTGCACCGACACCCGGGCCGCCCCCGCCGACGGCGCCAGCTCGGGCAACCTGTCAAGGTGGTTGGCCGGCAGATTCCACCAATCCGCGTATCTGCGAACGAGTCCCATCATCCGCCGACCGGTGCCACCCAGCACCAGCGGTATCGGATAGGTCCTTCGCGGTACCTGTGGAGCCATACCGGGCTCCCCTGTCCCGTCGCCCCAATACCGTCTGATCAGGTCGAGGTGGCACTCGAGCTGCTCGACCCTGGCTACCGGATCCTGCTGGCCGACATTGAATCTGGTGAACTCCGCGGGCCAGGATCCCGCACCCAGGCCGAGTTCGAACCTGCCTTCCGACGCCTCTGACAAGGTGACGGCTTGTTTGGCGAGTACGGCGGGGTGGCGAAAAGCATCGCACAGAACGAGGTGGCCGATCCGGAGCCGCTGTGTCTTGGCCGCCACCCAGGTGGCAATGGCCATTGCCTCCCAGATGCTTTCATCGGGCAGCCCGGGCGCCTCGAGGTGATCGATGAACGCCATTCCGTCGAACCCGCTGGCCTCGGCGTGGCGCGCCCGCTCGGCGATGTCGGCCGCCGACAACCGCACCTGCGGGAGGAACAGATACCACTCGACCATGCGCCACCTCGTGCCGATTGCAACAGCTACGCTAGTTTACTATTTTTATTATGTTAGGGGTCTTATGGATGTCGGACTGACTTCGGAGCAGCTGTCGCTGCGCGACGCCGTGCGCGACATCCTGCGCGCGGAGTGCCCGCCAGAGGCCGCCCGCCAAGCCTTGAACGATTCGGGGGCCGACGCCGAGGGCTGGCGCGGTCTGTGGAAGACGGTCGTCGATCTCGGCTGGACCGAGCTCGCGGCGCCCGACTCCGGCGACTACGGCCCTGTCGAACTGGCCGTCGTGCTCGAAGAATGCGGTGCCGCCATCGCCCCAATTCCGTTGCTAAGCAGCGTCGGTCTGGCCGCGGGAGCCTTACGTGCGCTCCGTGATAGTGGCCTTGACTCGGTACTCGCTGACATTGCCGGCGGCGTCGTCGCCACGCTGGCTGTCCACGTCGAAGGAGCGCGGCTGCCCGGGGCACCGATGACCCTGCACCAAGGACGCCTGCGTGGCCGGGCGGTCGCGGTTCCCAATCTGTGTCGTGCGGATCTCCTGGTCACGCTGGCCCGATCCGATGACGACAGCATCCTGGCGGCGGTCGCGCGATGCGGCGACGGGGTGACCGTGGTGTCGACCGGCGAGTCCACCGATCCGGCACAACCGTTGGCCGATGTCGAACTCGACGTGGAACCGTTGGCCGTCGCGCCCGTGAATCTCGAATCGGCCTTGGCGGCACCGTTGGTAGCCGCCGCGGCCGATCTGGTCGGCGTGGCCGGCGCCGCGCTGCATCGCTCGGTCGAGCACGCGAAGACACGCCGCCAGTTCGGCACGCCGATCGGCGCGTTCCAGGGGATCAAGCACGCGCTGGCCGACAACTACGTCGGAGTGGAGCGGGCCCGCAGCCTCACGTACGCTGCGGCGGCCCGGCTCGGCGACCCGAACACCGCCCCCGCGGATGCCTGGACCGCCGCGGCGCTGGCCAAAGCGGCCGCCGGCGACGCGGCCGCCAATTGCGCGCGCACCACGGTCCAGGTGCACGGCGCCCTCGGGCAGACCTGGGAGCACGACAGCCACCTCTACGTCCGGCGCGCCTGGCAGGGCGCGGCGATGTTGGGAGACAGTCGCGCGCTCTATTACGAGGTGGGCCGCCGTTTCGCGGGAGGCGCGGCATGACAGCGATTGTCGCCGAGTTCTCCGACTGGCTAACGGATTTCCTGCCGACGGACTACGACGAGAAGTATCCCCAATATCGCTGGGACCTATCCTTACGGCGCGACTACCAGCGGGCCGCGTTCGAGGCCGGATGGATACAGCCAACCTGGCCGCGCGAGCATGGCGGTCGGTCAATGGGGTTGCGCGACGCCATGGAAGTCCGGCTGGAAGCGGCCGTGCGGTCCGCACCCAAGCTGCCCAACGTCGCCGGCCCCAACGTCGCGGCACCCGGCATCCGCCAGTTCGGCACGCCCGCGCAGATCGACCGCCTGCTGGTTCCCCTGCTGCGCGGCGACGAGTGGTGGGCGCTGGGCATGTCCGAGCCGGAAGCCGGATCGGATTTCGCCGGCCTGCGCACCCGGGCCGAGCGCGACGGGGACGTATTTCGGGTCAATGGTCACAAGATCTGGACCACTCAGGCCCACGTGTCGCGCTGGTGCACGCTCTATGCCCGCACCGACCCCGAGGCACCGAAACACCGCGGCATTTCGTGCCTGATCCTCGACCTGCATTCGCCCGGGGTGACGATCGAGCCCATCCGGATGGCGTCGATCTCCGACGAGACATTCTGCGAGGTCTTCCTCGACGACGTCGAGGTGCCGGTGGAAAGCCTGCTCGGACCACTCAACGGCGGCTGGAACGTCGCGCTGTCGTCGCTGCACCATGAACGCCAGATGATCTGGATCATGAACTGGGTCGAAATCAAGCGCGGACTCGACTCGGTACGCAGGTCGCCTCCGAGCGACGACATCTGTGCCGAGCTCGGCTCGCTGCTGGCCGATGCCGAAGCGTTGCGGGCCACCGGGTACCGCGCGTTGGGCAACGAACTCGCGGGGCGGCCCAGCCCCGAAGCCGACATCATGAAGCTGCTGGGATCGGTTACCTTGCAGCGTGTTTGGGAACTCGATGCCGCGGCGGCCGGCCCACAGTCGGCCAGGGACCCGGATCTGCTCTTCGAACGTCAGGACGCGCTGGCCGCCACCATCTACGGCGGAACGTCGGAGGTGCAGCGCAACATCATCGCCGAGCGGCTGCTCGGGCTGCCGAAGGGATGACGACCATGGATTACGACCTCGGCGACGACGCCGGACACCTGCGAAACCACCTGCGCGAGCTGGTGTCCAACCACATCCCGGCCGACTTCCTCGGCGCGTGCACCGAAAACCCGCAGGATCTCGCCACCACCGAGACGTTCTGCAAACTGCTGGCCGCCGAGGGGCTGCTGGCGCTGGCCTGGCCGAAAGAGCATGGCGGAGGCGGCGGTTCGGTCTGGCAGCAGACGGTGCTGCGCGAGGAGATGTGGGCCCAACACGAACCCCGCGGTCCGCAGTACATGGGAATCAACTGGGTCGGCCCGGCACTCATGCGTTACGGCACGGCCGAACAGAAGGCCAAGCACTTGGCGGCCATCGCATCCGGAGACGTGATCTGGTGCCAGGGCTTTTCCGAACCGGAGGCCGGAACCGACCTCGCGTCGTTGCGCACCCGCGCGGTGCCCGATGGTGACGGCTGGCGTATCACCGGCCAGAAAGTGTGGACGTCGTATGCGCTGATGGCATCGTGGTGCGTGCTGGCGGCGTGCACCGATCCCGACGCCCCAAAACCCAAGCGACTCAGCCTGTTTCTGATTCCGATGGACCGGCCCGGCTTCACCGTGCGACCCATCCCGTCAATGCTGGGACCGCATCACCTCAACGAGATGTTCTTGGACGACGTGCAGGCATTCCCCGGTGACGTACTCGGCGAGGTCGGCGACGGGTGGCGGGTAATGCGCGAGGCGCTGGCATTCGAGCGGGTGGGCATCGCACGGTACGCACGCTGCGAATCACTGCTCGACCGGATCGCTACCCAGCTCGGCGACGATTGGGGGCAGCTGCCCGAATCGCTGCGCGCCCGCTGGGTCAAAGCCCTGGTGGATCTGCGGGTCGCCAGGCTGCTGGCCTATCGGGCGGTGTCGCTGCAGGATGACCCGTCTGCGGGCGCGGCGGCCAGCGCCGCCCGCATCGCCACCACGACCTGCGATCAGCAAATCGCCGAGCTGCTCTTCGACGTGCTGGGCCCGACCGCGCTGGACAGCGGGTCGTCGGCGCCGCTGCACGGGGCGATCGAAGACCATTGGCGTTACGCACAGGCGGCCACCGTGGCGTCGGGCACCATCGAGGTGCAGAAAATGCTGGTGGCACGGGACGTATTGGGAGAGCACCGGTGAGAACCGAACTACCGCAAGACATCAGTGACTTCGCCGCCGTAGCCGCCAAACGGCTCGCCCGCCTGGGCGGACCGCCGGCGGCGCTGCGCGCCGAAACCGACGACGGCGTTCGGGACGCGGCGCGTACGGCCCTCACGGAGGTCGGCGCGTTCGAGCTCGATGTCCGGTCGCAGGCCGACGACGTGCTGGCCGCCGCGGTGCTCTGCCAGGCCGCGGGCGCCACCGCCCTGCCCTATCCGCTCGTCGAAGAGCTGCTGGCGATCGACGGCGCCCGCCTGGCCCTGGTCAATCCCGAGGCGCCGCGCATCGACCATGGCGATCTGCCCGGTGACTGGGTCGCCGCGGACCTGGACGGCAACCGGTACCACCCTCAGCTTGCGTCCCGGACGAACGCGAAATTGGGACCCTTCCTGGTGCCCGCGTCGCTGAGCGCACCCGACGGAACGGTTCCGGCCGACGACGTTAACCTTCATCTCGTGCTGGGATCATGGCGGATCCTGGGAGCGATGCACCAGTCGTTGCGGATTGTCACCGAACACGTGCGTGCCCGCGTTCAGTTCGGCAAGCCGCTGGCAGACTTCCAGGCCGTCAGGTTCGCTGTCGCCGATGCCGCGGTGGCGGTGCGCGGACTGCACGAACTGGCAAAGTTCACCGTGTCCCGCTTGGAATCCGCGCCATTGCAGGTGCGTTCGGCCGACGCACTCGTTCTGCGGCTCAAAGCGTCCGACACCGCGCGGCAGGTGCTGCGTACTTCGCACCAGTTGCTCGGTGCCCTGGGCTTCTGCGACGAGTCCGACATCAGCGTCCTCGACCGCCACACTCAGCCGCTGATCCGGTTGCCGCTGGGCGCCGAGGCGCTAGCGCTGCACCTGATTCCCGACGTGCCGGCGGGCTCTTTGGAGACGCTGTTCAGCGGTCCGGTATCGGCATGAGTACCGAGCCCCTCGCGCCCGGAATCAGCCCGAACCCGTTGGAGGACGGAATCCCATTCGGGGTCAAACTCCACGAGCTTGCCGAGCGGCGGCGCGACGAGCCGGCCGTGACCGTTGTCGCGCTCGACGGCAGCGCACAGTCGCTGACCTTCGGGGAACTCGACGCCCGCGCCAACCAGTGGGGCAGGGCGCTGGCCGCCCGCGGTGCGGAAGAGGGTTCCCTTGTCGCCCTTGCCATCCCGAATTCACAACACCTTGTGTTGGCCACGCTGGGATGCTGGAAGATCGGCGCCGTTCCCATTCCCATGCACTGGGACCTGCCCGAATGGGAGCGAGACCGGGTGCGCGCGGTGATCAACCCGGCGGTGGTGGTCGACGAAACGACCCGGTGGGAGCTGGACGCGCAGGCGGCCGACGAATCCGTGAGCCCGCTGCCCGCGGCCGTGTCACCCAATGCCAACGGAATCTGCAGCAGCGGGTCCACCGGCATACCCAAAGTGATCCTCAGCTTGGCGCCGTCGCTGTGGACGCCTCAACATGGCGAGCCGTTTTTGTCGAACTGGACACCGGTAGCTCAGCCGCAGACCATCATGGTGCCCGCGCCGATGTATCACACCAACGGCTTCGCCACCTTGTTCTTCCTGCTGGCCGGCGATCATCTCGTGATACTCGAAAAGTTCAACGCCGCAATCGTTTTGGACGTGATCGAACGCTACCGGATCACCAACTTCACGGCCACGCCCACGATGCTGGCACGCATTGCGGCCCGGCCCGATGTCCGGCAACGAGACCTGTCCAGCATTGTCTTCATCCTGCAGGGCGCCGCCGTGATGCCGCCGTCGCTCATGCACACCTGGTTCGAGCTGCTGAGCCCGGAGCAGATCGTGTCGGCGTACGGCATGACCGAGAACCTTGGACTCACCGCGCTGCGCGGCGACGAGTGGCTCGCTCATCCAGGCAGTGTCGGCCGCGGTTTCCGGGAGACCGAGATCCGGATTCTCGACACCGGAACGAGAATGCTTGGCCCCGGTGAACACGGCGAGGTCTACCTGCGCGCGCCGATGAGCGCGGGGTCCCGTTATCTCGGCGGTGCACCGCCCCTGCCGTCGACCGAGGACGGGTTTCGTTCCGCCGGCGACATCGGTTACCTCGACGAGGACGGCTACCTCTACATCGTCGACCGCCGTGTCGACATGATCACCACCGGCGGCGCCAATGTCTTCCCTGCCGAGGTCGAGTCCGCACTCGCCGGCCACCCCGACATCGCCGACGTGGTCGTCATCGGGCTCTCTGACGAACAATGGGGGCGCCGGGTGCATGCGGTGGTGCAACTCGCCGACGGTGCAAAGCTCACCGAAGAGCACGTGATCGAGTACGCAAAGAGCCGGCTCGCGCACTATAAGGCTCCCAAGACCGTCGAGTTCGTCGACGCGATTCCCCGCACGGCGGCGACCAAGGTCAACCGGTCGGCGATGATCGACGCTCGGGGTGGCTAAGCGCCGCTGAAGGGCCGCTTTAACAGAATCAATGTCGGACCCCGTGGCGGCGGCGCAGCTGGATGCGATCGGTCGGCTGTTCGGTTATCGGTTGTGGCGGTGGTCGGAGGCCGAGGACTGGGCGATCGACACGATGGAGGCCGTGGCCGCGGAGGTGGCCGCGGGGTTGCGGATCTCTCAGGGGCTGGCGGCCAGCCGGGTGAGGTGTGCGCCGGCGTCGGAGCCTGCGGTCCCCGGAGCGCCTGGCGATGGGATCAGATCGGCATCCGGTAGCCGTAGAACTCGTGATCCTCGTTGTACCCGCCTTGTCCCAACCCGAGGTGGGCGAAACTCTCCACGAACTCGATCGCCTCGATCCATTTGACTTGCTTGAAGCCGATTTCGCGCTCATTGCGCAGGCGCAGCGGCGCACCGTGGGTTTCGTTGAGCGGCTGGCCGTTCATCTCGTAGGCCAGCAGACACGTCGGCTCACGCATGTGACCGATCTTGTGGCAGTCGTAGTAACGGCCTTCTTCGGGTGGTCCGGCCCCGTACGCGAACGAGTAGAACACCACCCAGCGGGCCGAGGGCAGCGGGCGGACGGTATCGAGAATGCCCGACATGCGCACCCCTCCCCATTTCGCCACGCCTGACCAGCCCTGAATGCAGTAATGCTGGGTGATGTTTTCATGTTTGGGCAGCGCACGCAGGTCGTCGTAAGAGAGAGCGACCGGGTTCTCGACGAGTCCTTCGATGCGCAATGAATATTCCGACCAATTGGTCGCCTGCAAATGGCGGTAATGCTCGGAGTCGGGGACTGTTCCGTTGGGCCAAAGGTACGGCGAAATGTCTTTTTCGGAATACGTGGCGTTTGGATGTGACCACTCCATCAGAGCCTTGACCCAACCCACCAGCCAGCGACCAACCCTTTGAACCACCCCGGGGTATCGCAGCGTGAGCGGGGAGGCGAGCAACCACAACGCCACGATGATGATCATGGCCACAACGTAAATAACCAGCGGCCAATACGATTCGGTATTAGTGCCCAATATGATATGGTTCAGGTTCCCTACCAATCCGGTGGTGAATACCATCACCGTGTGGACGATAATGAAAAAGACCATCCACAAAAGAATCAGGAAGTGGATAGTCCGCGCGACCTGCCGATTAAGCGGGCCCGCGCCAAAACCGAATCGCGCCGCGATCGACGGCGCCTGCAGCAGGCCGGTGAGAAATGCCAGCGGCGCGGCGATGAACACAGTGCTGAAGTAGGCGATGATCTGCAACCCGTTGTAGTTGGTGAAGGCTTCGTTGGCCGGGAAGTCAAGCGATGCATACTGAACCGCCGTGGCCAGCGCATTCGGTAGGACATCCCAGGATCGCGGGACGATGCGGCGCCATTGTCCGCTGGCGAACAGCAGTACATAGAAAACAACCCCGTTGACCAGCCATAGCAGGTCGAAGCTGAAGTGCCACCAGCGCGCCAGCCCGATGGAATGCCGGATGCCGGGTATCCCCAACCACTTCGGCAGTGCTACCGAATCGTCCTTCGCCGTCCACACGTGGGCTGCGTCCTCTTGGTCCATGCGGTCCGGAGGGATCGGATCGCGCATCCGAAACCATGCGCTTCCCGGCCGGCAGCCCGAGTTGAGATACAGGCGCGGGTGGTCGGCTAGGATCTGCAGGCCCGCCCGGACGATGAACATCATGAAGACGATGTTGAACAGGTGCTGCCAGCGCAACCATGCCGGGAATCCCGAAGTAACAGGCGGCGCGTAACTGGTCGAGGTTCCCGGGTAGGTGTCAATGAAGTTATGCATCCAGCCGTATTGGCGTAACTGCTGCGCCAGCGCGACCGTGATGAGGAGTCCGGCCGCAGCGATCGGCACCAGCCATAACGAATTTATCCAGCGTCGACCGATCCGGATGACGGGCGTTTGCGCCTTTTCTTCCTGCGATATTCCCCCAGCCCAGTGATCGATGTCGATGCGGCGGTCGGATCCTCCCTGGCGTTCACGCTGGCCGAGCAATGATTCAAGGTGGGCGGGAGAAGTCAGATCGACACCGCGCTTTGGATTGTCAACCATCCTTTAGTGTTCCTCTTGTCGGCGGCTCGCGGAAGACTGACCCGCTGTCGGCGTGTCATCGCTTTGCGGCCGTTGACCCTCTTGAAGCCCTGAGCGTTGTGAAGCGCCCCAGCGACGAAGTAGCCATTGGCCGTAACCAACTCTACGACAATGCTATTCAGGCCGTTATTCGCGCCGGCAAGGGTAAGG
Source organism: uncultured Actinomycetota bacterium (assembly GCA_963785625.1). GTDB lineage: Bacteria > Actinomycetota > Actinomycetes > Mycobacteriales > Mycobacteriaceae > Mycobacterium. Next base: position 18,724 of record CAWAWC010000015.1, read on the forward strand.
CGTTGAGCGTGTCGGACGGCGCCGGCTGGTGACGAAGCTGCCGCTACGTCGGCCAGACAATGACCACCCTCCACGCCTGGCGTGATCCACCAGCGTGTGTACGAGACATTTCGTGCGGACCGTACGGATTGGACGGTCGGTGGTGGCGTCTGCTAGTTGGTGGTGTTGGCGGCCTTTAACTCATTGGGCGCCAATGTATTTCAGCGCACACCCGCTGTGCTGCTGATTCGTTTTTGCGGTGCAATTGATGCCATGACAACCCGACAGATCAGCCCTCAAGCTTGGATTCAGACAATCTCCAATTGACCTGCGAGAAGCGAGAGCAGCAAAGCTAACGGCAACTCAACTGGGAGAAGCAAGAGCAAGACTAACGCTTCGCCGAAAGTTATATTCACTGGTAGCGGCGGTGAGAATTCATTGGGTGACTGACTCTGCGCCCCGGCGTTAGCGCTGGCGTGCGATCCTGTACTCGCATCCAATGACCGCAATGACGAGGTGTTGGCGGCCTCAGCGCTGGCATACGAGCGGGCACTCGCATTCAAGTTTTGGATGAACTGCTCATGAAACGCGGCCGCCTGCCCGGCTGCCGCCTGATAGTCCCTGGCGTGCTGGGAGAACAGGTGCGCGATACTCGCTGACACCTCATCGGCGGCCGCGGACACTAACGCAACGGTCGGGGCTGCCGCCGCTGTGTGGGCCGCGCTCAGTGACGAGCCGATGCTCGCCACATCCACCACCGCTGCCGCCAACATGTCTGGTGCTGCGATCAGATACGACATCGCTGCCTCCCATGAGGCCACAATCAAACCATCAGATGTGGAAACCAGCGCATTACATACTAATAGACAGCAGATAACTAATAGACAGCAGATAAACGAATCAACAAACCGCGTTGACTCACGGAGCACTAAGGCCTCGGCGACACCTTTGAAGCGTATTTCAGCCAGCCGTAGCATCATTTGGTCAAGACGTTTTGGAGCTGGGCCGAGCAGCAGCTGGCCGACGGGACGCTGATCTTGACCTCCCCTTCCGGGTGCACCTATGTCACCACCCCCGGCAGCGCCCCGCTGTTTCCCAGCCTGTGCCACGCCGTCGGCGCCATCCCAGCCCCCGAAGTCGACCCGCAACCCGACGATTACTGCGGCGACCACGCCGCGGGCGTGGCCACCGAACGCCGACACAACCGCCTGGCCCCCCAAGACCACCCAGAACCAAGACGAGGCCTACTGTCCGAGTCTCGGCGATGCCGCCGGCGACGGCGAGCCGCCACCGTTCTAGCTTCGCGGATGATTCCCGGGGCGCGGTAACCTCATTCTCAAAGCGCAAGGCGTGCGCCACGGAAAGGGGACGAGAGCGCTCATGGCCGACTCCACCGACGAAGCTGATGTGACGCGCGGCGACCGCTTCATCAAGACTGCCGTCGCGATCCTCGGCGAAACCGGGCGCACCGACTTCACCGTGCAGGAGGTCGTGGCACGCTCGAAGACCTCGCTGCGCGCTTTCTACCAGCATTTCAGCAGCAAGGACGAGCTGCTGCTCGCGTTGTTCGACAGGACCATCGCCCAATCGGCGAAGGCCTGGCGAGCGGAAACCACCGGCATGGATAGCACCGCCGCACTGAAGCTGGTCGTCGACCGCATCAGCCAACAACCGGAGTCGAGCACCCAAGACAGCCTCAACCGGGCGCTGACCCTGTACAACCAGCACCTGGCCGAGACCCGCCCCCGCGACTACGCGCGGATCCTCTCCCCCTTGCATCAACTGGTTCGCGACATCGTCGGCCAAGGCATCACCGAGGGGGTTTTCAACCCGGGCCTCGATGTGGGAGCCGTGGCCGCCATCGTCATGCAAACGGTGATGGGCGCGCAGCGATTGCATTGGCTGGGAGCCGAATTGAACGGGACACCGGTAGACGCGGGCCAGCTCTACGACTTCTGCAGCCGGGCCCTCGGCATTTGGGACACCGACGAGGAATCGACCGCGCGCTCGCTGTCCGAATTGTTCGGCCGGATCGGCATGCGACCGGGGACACGCGACGGCGAATTCGCGATGACGATGCCGGTCAGCCCGCAGGTGGTGAACACGTCCGGCGCGTTGCAGGGCGGTCTAATCGCGACACTCGTGGACGTCGCGGGGGGACAGTTCGGGCTCGAGCATCTGCAGCCGGGCACCACGATGACTACCGCTGACCTGTTCGTCCGCTACCTGCGGCCGGTCCGCCAGGGCTCGGCTTTCGCGGTGCCCCGGATGCTGCGGTCCGGCCGCCGGGCGATGGTCATGCAGGTGGACATCTACGGCGACGGCGACGACGAGCTGCTCGCGACGGCGACCGTGAACTTCGCGATCATCAACGGACCGACGCCGCAGCTTCCCAACTGGCCGGAAGCTTAGACCCGCGGTACACCTTGTTGCGCAAAAGTGGTAACGTCATTACCACCAACTGAGATCAAGACTCTGCAAGGAGATTGCCATGCCGTCTCGCAAGCTGCCGTTTCCCGTGTTCGACGGCGACAACCATCTGTACGAACCGCAAGAGGCGTTGACCAAGTTCCTGCCGGAAAACCGCAAGAACGTCATCGACTACGTCCAGGTGCGCGGTCGCACCAAGATCGTCGTGCGCGGCCACATCAGCGATTACATCCCCAACCCGACCTTCGAGGTGGTGGCACGGCCGGGCGCCCAGGAGGAGTACTTCCGAAACGGCGCGGGCGGCAAGACCTACCGCGAGATCCTGGGCGAGCCGATGAAGTCCATCCCCGCGTTCCGCGAGCCTGGCGCACGGCTGGAAGTCATGGACGAACTCGGCCTCGACTACGCCCTGATGTTCCCGACGCTGGCCAGCCTGGTCGAAGAGCGCATGAAAGACGACCCCGAGATGATTCACGACGTCATCCACGCACTCAACGAGTGGATGTACGAGCAGTGGTCCTTCAACTACAAAGACCGGATCTTCACCACCCCGGTGATCACTCTGCCCATCGTCGAGCGCGCGCTCGAAGAACTGCAATGGTGCCTCGAACGCGGCGCTCGCACCGTGCTGGTGCGCCCGGCGCCGGTTCCGGGCTTCCGCGGCAGCCGCTCGTTCGGCCTCGAGGAGTTCGATCCGTTCTGGCAGGCGTGCATCAAGGCCGAGATCCCGGTCTCGATGCACGCCTCGGACAGTGGCTACGCCGAGATGCTCAACGTGTGGGAGCCCGGCGACGAGTTCCTGCCGTTCAAGCCCACCGCCTTCCGGATGCTGGCGACGGGCCATCGGCCGATCGAGGACGCGATGGGTGCGCTTGTCTGCCACGGCGCCCTGTCCCGCAACCCCGAGCTACGCATTCTGTCTATCGAAAACGGCGCCGACTGGGTACCGGACCTGTTCAAGCGGCTCAAGGGCGTCTACAAGAAGATGCCGAGTGCGTTCACCGAAGACCCGATCGAGGCGTTCAAGCGGTGTGTGTACATCAGCCCGTTCTGGGAGGACCGCTTCAACGAGATCGTCAGGTTGGTCGGCACCGACCGAGTGGTATTCGGATCCGACTGGCCGCACCCCGAAGGTCTGAAGGATCCGATCTCGTTCGTCGACGACCTCAAGGATTTCGACCAAGAGGACGTGGAAAAGATCATGGGCGGCAACCTCATGAAGCTGATGAAGGTGTCAGCGCCCGCCTCGAAGAAGCCGGTTTCAGCCTGATCGGTGCCGGCCCCGCTCAGGAAGCGGGCGGGCATGGCATCGGCGAAAGCCGAGACCACGCTCTTGGTTCGCACAGCGCGAGGCGAATGTCCGCAGGCGTCTGATGACCGTGTCGGGGCAGGATGGCGTCCAGGTCCTGCCGGGTGAGCTCGCAGCGTCTCAGGTTCGTTTCCTCCAGTTGGCCGCCGCTATTTCTACCGCGCCTTAAAAGTTCCGTACCGAATCCTGGTGAAATGCTGGTCATTACTCTGCCCCGAACCCCAGCACCAGCACGGCGGTGAAACCGAAACATGCTGCGAATCAAGGTCCCGTCGTGCTCCTGGGGACCTGTCTAGAGGCCCTTACGAGATCGTTGCGTCGAGCAACTGACACCGATTGATAGTCTGGTCGTCTGCGTGTGCAGATACGCGGCTCCGTGGGAGGGGCGGCCAAGGTGGTGGCCGAAAAAGACTGGGAGGGACAGCACCGTTGGTGCGGCCGACGAGGTGCGCCGCATCTTCGAGAACGTCCCGGCGATGCTGGTCGGGCTGCAAGGGCCCGACCACCGGTTCGTTGCCGCCAACGCGGCCTACCGCGCACTGAGTCCGTCGTTGGCCCCGATCGGGATGCCCGCGCGCGAAGTCTATCCCGAGCTGGAAAGCCGGCAGATCTACCAGATGCTCGACCGGGTGTATCGGACCGGCGAGCCACAATCCGGGACGGAGTGGCGGCTGCAGGCGGACTTTGACGGTTCGGGAGTCGAAGAACGGTTCTTCGCCTACCTCGTTACCCCGCGCCACCGGCAAGACGGAACGATCGATGGTGTCCAGATCCTCTTCGACGACGTCACGAAGCGTGTTCGCGCACGGTCGGACGCCGAGGCGCGCATGGAAGAGCTCTCCGAGCGCTACCGCAACGTCCGGGACTCGGCCACCGTGATGCAGCAGGCGTTGCTGGCACCGTCGGTGCCCGTCGTTCCCGGCGCCGACATCGCCGCGGAGTATCTCGTCGCCGCGGAGGACAGCGGGGCCGGAGGCGACTGGTTTGACGCGGTGGCCCGCGGGGATAGGTTGGTGCTCATCGTCGGCGACGTCGTCGGGCACGGGGTCGAAGCCGCCGCGGTCATGTCGCAACTGCGCACCGCGCTGCGGATGCACATCTTGGCGGGGCGGGCGATCGACGAAGCGCTCGACGCGGTCGACCGCTTCCACGAACATGTGCCCGGGTCGAACTCGGCCACCGTGTGCGTCGGTTCGCTCGACCCGGCCACAGGTGAATTCCAGTACTGCACGGCCGGACACCCCCCTCCGCTGCTGGTGAGTGCCGGCGCCGGTTCGCGGTATCTGGAGCCGTCCGGGGCGGGCCCGCTCGGCAGCGGCACCGGTTTTCCATTGCGTTCCGAACTGCTTGACGTGGGCGACTCAGTCCTGCTGTACACCGACGGCCTGGTCGAGCGCCCCGGCCGCCCGCTGGTTGCCAGTACCGCCGAGTTCGCCGACCTGGCCGCCAGTGTCGCCGGAGGCCAGGGCTTTGTCATCGACTCCTCGGCACGGCCCATCGACCGCATTTGTTCGGAGACACTGGAATTGCTGCTGCGGTCGACCGGCTACAACGACGACGTCACACTGCTTGCGGCGCAACGGCGCACGCCAACGCCGCCCCTCCAGATGACGCTGGATGCGACGATCCATGCCGCACGGAAGGTTCGCGTCCGCCTTCGAGAATGGTTGTCGGAGATCGGCGCCGACTCCGACGACATCTGCGACGTCGTGCACGCGATCTCCGAGTTCGTCGAAAACGCAGTCGAGCACGGTTACGCCACCGCGGCTTCCGACGGCATCGTTGTCGAGGCGTACCTCTCCGGAGATGGCAACCTGCACGCCTCGGTGGTCGACCGTGGTCAATGGAAGGACCATCGCGAAGGTGAGAAGGGTCGCGGGCGCGGGCTTGCGATGGCGGAGGCCATGGTGTCCCGGGCGCAGATCACCCGTGGGGACGGCGGGACGACCGCCAGCCTGACGCACCGCCTCTCGCGACCGGCGAACTTCGTCACCGACGCGATGGTCAGCCGGGCAACCTCACCACGGCCGGCCGCCGCCGAATTCACCTCCGTGATCAGCGAAGTCGGCCGCATCGTGGTGCGCGGCGACGTCGACTCCAACACCGCGCCCACCTTGGACCGCCAGATCGCGGTCGAAAGCCGCTCCGGCATCGCACCTTTGACGATCGATCTCAGCGCCGTCACCCATCTCGGCTCCGCGGGCGTCAGCGCGCTGGCCGCCGCCCGCGACCGGGCGCGCAGGCAAGGGAGTGAGTGCGTGCTGGTGGCGCCCCCCGGAAGCCCGGCGCATCACGTCTTGTCGTTGGTCCAGATGCCGGTCCAGATGCCCGTCCACATGCCCGCTGTCAGCGGCGATACCGGCAACCTCCTGGCCGAAGAGGAGGGCGAGTCCGACAGCGGTCAGCGCGTCTGACCGTGCCGCACCTGGTTGAACGGAATCCCGCGATCGACCGCGTACTCGCGCGGGAATCCCAGCACCCGCTCGCCGATGACGTTGCGGGCCATCTCGGTCGTGCCGCCGCCGATGGCGACATTTTGTCGAGACAGGTACCGCAGCCCGGTCTCTAGGCCTTCGCCCGGTTCACCCACAACGCCGGCACCCGCGGCGATCGCCAGTGAGGTGTCCATGTCGAGGGTGGTCGTTTCCGAGTGGAACAGCCTGATCAGAGTCCCGGCGGCCGGCGGCAGGACGCCATCTCTGACACTGCGGTACACGTGATCGATCAACTGCTCGGCCACCGCCCGGTGCACCAGCACCCGCCCGGCCATCTCGCGGACGCGTTCGTCGTCGGCCTGCCCCGTCTTCTCCGCGAGGCCAACGTAATCGACGGGAATCGCGGTGCCGCCCTCGCTGCCACCGCCACTGGCGAACTCGGAGCCCTGCCCAACCGCTCGGCGTTCATGGTAGAGCTGCCGTGAGGCCACCGCCCAGCCGCCGTTGACGTCCCCGACGACGGCATCGTCAGCGACGTCGACCTCGTCCAGGAATTCCTCGCAGAACTCGGTGGAACCGCTCAGCATGGTGATGCGCCGCAACGTGATTCCCGGGTGGTCGATAGGCACCAGGAACATGGTCAGGCCCTCGTGCTTGGGCACCTCCCAGTCGGTGCGGGCCAGACACAATCCGTAGTCGGCGGCGAACGCGCTGGTGCTCCAGGTCTTGGCGCCGTTGATCACCCACCGGTCGCCGCGGCGTTCGGCCCGGGTGATGACGCCGGCCAGATCCGATCCGCCGCTGGGTTCGCTCAACAGCTGCACCAACACTTCGTCGCCGCGCAGCGCGGCCGCGACGTGCTGCTTCTTTTGATCTTCACTGCCGGTGTCGAGCAGCGTGGCGCAGCAGATGGTGAACGTCGGGGTGTTGAGGATCAACGGCATCTCGTAGTTGCGCGTCTCGGCGTCGAACGCCTTCTGGTACTCGTAGTCCAGACCCAGGCCGCCGTACTCGCGGGGAAAGCAGATGCCGGCGAATCCCCCCTCATAGAGCCGCCTTTGCAACTCGCGCGCCCGTCGCCAGGAGCGTTCGTCGTCCCGCGGAGCGGGCGGCGGGGATTCGGGATCGATGGCAGGCATGTTGTCCGCCAACCAAACTCGGGCCCCGACGGCGAACTCTTCTACGGATTCGGTCATTTCGCGGAACGACTCGCCTTCTCGGCCTCGTACACGCGCAGGTTGTGTTCTTCCGGTGTCCCGAAAGTCGAGCGATACAACGTGACCCGGCGAAGGTAGAGGTGCAGGTCGTGTTCCCAGGTGACCCCGATCCCGCCGTGCATCTGCACGCAGTCCTGAACGATCTGACCGGCCATCTCACCGACATAGGACTTGGCGATGCTGGCCGACAGGCCGGCCGCCGGTGAGCGGGCGGCAACGTCGGCAACGGCCGCGGCCGTGGTGGCGCGGCAAGCTTCCAGCCAGAGCTTCATATCGGCGAAACGGTGTTTGAGCGCTTGGTATGACGCCAGCGGGCGACCGAACGTATGCCGGTCCAGCGCCCATTGAACGGTGAAGTCGAACACCGTCTGCAGGATGCCGACCACCTCGGAGCACTGCAGCACCTGAGCGATTTGGCTCTGCCGGCCGATGAGCGCGGCGGTCTCGGCGGCGTTGCCCACCACCGCGGAGGGCCCCACGACGACACCATCGAAATGCGCCCGGGCGTACTGCTTGACCAGGTCGACCGATTGCTGGGGCACGATCCGGACCCCCGGCGCGTCCGTCGGGACCAGGAACTGGCGAATCTCAGAAGCATTTGGGCCACATCGCGTCACCACGAGCAGCACGCCGCTCTGGGCACCGGCCTCGACGCTGTCTTTCGTGCCGTCGATGCGATAACCGGAGTCGATCGGGGTGGCGGAAACGGACGGATCCATCGGCGCCCAGCCCCGGCCCGGCTCACAGACCGCCCAGGACGCGACCGTTTCCCCCGACATCAGCGACTCGATCGTTGCGGCGTGGGCTTGCCGGTCCGCGCAGCCGGCCAGGGCCGAGAGCACGACGCTGACCGGGTACAGCGGTCCGGGCGCCACCGTCCTGCCGAGTTGCTCGGCGACCATGGCCAGATCGGCCAGGCCGCTGTCCGAGACGCTGCCGCCGCCCAACTCCTCCGGAACGAGCAGACCCGTCCAGCCGAGCTCCGCAGCGCGCTGCCACCATGCCGGATCAAAGGACTCACCCGTGGAATGCAGCTCCCGGACGCGCCGCAGCGGCGCTTCTTTTTGCAGAAAGGCTTGGGTGGTGGAGGCGAAGAGTATCTTTTCGGGAGAGTCGACAGCGGTCATGATGCCGGCGGGATCTTTTCTGGCAGTCGATCGCTGCTGCGAAAGACGCGAGGGAGAAGGTTGGGGTGGTTGATCATCCGCCTGATCGGTCCTGGTTGTTGCTGTTCGCTGGCGACTCCGATGTTAGCAACGCGCAATACGGTAAGGGATACCGGAGTTCCGTCGATAATGATCCTGACGAGCGGTGAACGCGATGGCTGAGGCAGACGACCACCCGGAAGAGTCGATCAGATCGAAAGCCGACGCCTTCGCGCTCATCGAGGAAGCCGAAGCGGAGGCCGCGGAGGCCGAAGCGCTGGCGGCCGCGGCGCGCGCCCGCGGCCGCGTCGCCCGGCTGCGACGGGAGGCGCTCGCCCTGGCGGAAGCCGCCGAGGATTACGGTGACGCGGCCGCCGCTTCCGCCGACGTCGAAGCCGCCGACGATTACGACGAGTCAGCCGACGAGTATGACGACGAGTCAGCCGGCGAGGAGTACGACGAATCGGCCGGCGAGGAGTACGACGAGTATTACGATGAGGAGTTCGACGAGGACGCTCAGGCCGGGGCACCGGAGCCCAAGACGAAGCCAACCGGGTGGCGGCGCTGGGTCCCGTCACTGTCCGCGGCCGCCACGATGGCCGCCATCGTCCTCACCATCGGCTTCGCGGCCGCCAGCACCTACATGGTGCTGCAACATCGCGACGCCAATCAGCGCCAGAAGCGCGAGGCCGCGTTCGTTGCCGGGGCCAAGCAGGGCGTCGTCAACATGATCTCGCTCGACTTCACCAAGGCCAAGGCAGACGTACAACGCGTGATCGACAGCTCGACCGGCCAGTTCAGGGACGAGTTTCAGCAGCGGTCCAACGATTTCATATCGGTGGTCGAGCAGTCGAAAGCCATCACGGAGGGCACCGTGAACGCGGCCGCTCTCGAATCCGTGGCGGACACGTCGGCGGTGGTACTGGTGGCGGCGACCTCGCGCGTCACGAATTCCCCACCGGGCAAGGACGAGCCACCCAAAATATGGCGGCTCAGGGTGACCGTTGCCGACGACGGCGGAAAGTACAAGATGTCGAAAGTTGAGTACGTACCGTGACCAACGAGGTACGCGACACGACCGCCGAGCCGGCCGAAACGGATTCGGGGTCAACCGAATCCACCGGCCTCGACGATATGGCGGCCGAGATGACGGCGAGTGACGAGACCGAGGAAGAAGCCGCCGTGGCGACCAAACGCCGGCGCCGTGGCATACCGCCCGTGCTGCGCAGAGTCGCCTACGTCGTTCTGGCCTTGCTCCTGCTGACCTCTGGCGGCGCGGCCGCGTGGCTGTACTTCAAGCAGTACCGCCCCGATCAGCAGACCGACTTCAGCGTCAAGCAAGCGGTGGCCAGCTCGGCGTCCGACGGAACGACCGCGCTGCTGTCCTACTCATCGGACACCCTCGACCAGGACTTCGCCAATGCCAAATCGCACCTCGCCGGGGATTTCCTGACCTACTACAACGACTTCACCCAGCAGATCGTGGCTCCGACCGCCAAACAGCGGTCGCTCAAAACGGCGGCTCACGTGACCGGTGCCGCGGTCACCGAGCTACACCCCGATTCGGCCGTCGTGCTGGTTTTCATCGATCAGACCACCACGACGAAGGACAGCCCCCAACCGCTGACGGCGGTGAGCAGCGTGCTGGTGCGCCTGAACCGGATCAACGGCGACTGGCTGATCACCAAGTTCAACCCCGTCTAAGACGGTTTACTGCTACCTCTCGGGGCCCGATTCTGGCTTCGTTGCTATCTATATGCTTCGTTGCTATCTATATTATGATAGCGAGAATCCGCCGGCACCATTCCGCCTTACCGGCTGCTCAGGAGGAGCGCTGATGACGCTCGGCACCGACCGCTTCGGTCCCAATAGCCAGGCCGTCACCCTCGACCTCACCGGTGAAACCAGCCCCTACCCGTTCTTCGAATACATGAGGCGCACCGACCCGGTCTGGCACGGCTCCCTGGGCGACCCCGAGCAGATGCCGGAGGAACTGCGGCCCAGCGACGAATGGGTCTTGTTCGGCTACGACGGGGTCTATCGGGCCTTCCGGGACGACCGGATCTTCACCTCGGCCGCCTACGACAAGACCATCGGGTTGGTGATGGGGCACACGATCCTCGCCATGGGCGGCAAGGAGCACCATGATCACCGCAGCCTGGTGGCCAAGGCGTTCCGGGCCACCGCGCTGGAACGCTGGGAGCCCTCGGTCATCGGGCCGGTCTGCGATCAACTGATCGACGAAATCAAAAACGACGGCCAGGCCGACCTGGTGAGGGCGCTGACGTTCGAATTTCCCACGCGGATCATCTCGACGCTGCTCGGGCTGCCCCCGGAGGATCTTGGCCTGTTCCGGCGGCTCTCGCTCGACCTCATCTCGATTCCGACCGACATCATGGCGGGGCTGAACGCGGCGGCAGAACTCCACGGCTACTTCCTCGAACAGGTCGAGCAGCGGCGCCACACACCCACCGACGACATCATCGGCGACCTGGTCGCCGCCGAGATCGACGGCGAAAAACTCAGCGACGAGGCCATCATCGCGTTCCTGCGGCTGCTGCTGCCGGCCGGGCTGGAAACCACCTATCGCTCGTCGGGCAATCTGCTGTACCTACTGCTCACCCATCCCGGGCAGCTGGCGACGGTCGCGGCGGACCGGTCACTGATACCCGTCGCCATCGAGGAGGGCCTGCGCGTCGAAACGCCCCTCACCATGGTCATGCGGACCACCACCGAGGAAATCGAGATAGGCGGCAAGACGATCCCGGCCGACGCGCAGATCGACCTGTGCATGGGTTCGGCCAACCGCGACGAAACTCGCTGGCGCGACCCCAACACGTTCGACATCACCCGACCGCGGCACGCCCACATCGCGTTCGCCGGCGGCATCCACATGTGCCTCGGCATGCACCTGGCCCGACTGGAAACCCGGGTCATGCTCAACAGCCTGTTCGACCGCGTCACGAACCTGGCCTTGCTTTCCGACGACGGCACCGGCGAGGCGTCGAGGATCGTCGGGCTCACGTTCCGCTCCCCCAACAAGCTTCCGGTCACCTTCTCCCCGGCCGCATGAGAAGCCGCCTGAAAAGTCGGGGAGCCATCCTGCACGCCGTCGGCGGCCCGTGGTCGGTCGAGGAGTTCGAGCTCGACGCGCCGCGAGCGGGCGAAGTTTTGGTCGAGATGGCCGCCGCCGGTTTGTGTCACTCCGACGACCACATCCTCAAAGGCGACATGTCGGCGCCCAACGAGGTGATGCGATCCCTGGGGCTGCCGACCATGTTCCCCACCATCGGCGGTCACGAGGGCGCCGGAGTCGTGCGTGAGGTCGGCGACGGCGTCACCGATTTCGCCGTCGGCGACCACGTGGTGATGTCGTTCGTCGCGGTGTGCGGGCAGTGCCGCTGGTGCGCGACGGGCATGGAGTACCTGTGTGACATCGGCATCGGCACCATGGTGCCGGGGATGCCCACCGACGGCACGTTCCGCCACCACACCGCCGACGGCCGGGCGCTGGGCCACCTGGCCAAGGTCGGTGCGTTCGCCGAACACACTGTGGTGTCGACGAATTCGCTGGTGAAGATCGACCCGCGCCTGCCGCTGGCACCGAGCGCGCTGCTGTCCTGCGCCATTCCGACCGGCTACGGTTCGGCCGCGCACCGGGCCGGTGTGCGCGGCGGTGACACCGTCGTCGTCATCGGTGCGGGCGGAATTGGGACGGGCGCGATCCAGGGAGCCCGGATCAACGGCGCCGCACAGATAGTCGCCGTCGACCCGGTGGTCTTCAAACAGAAATCGGCATTGCAGTTCGGTGCGACCCACAGCGCCGCGACGGCCGCCGAGGCCCACGACCTGGTGCGGGATCTAACGCACGGTGTCATGGCGGACGCCGTGGTGGTCTCGCCTTCGCTGATCACCGCCGAGGATGTGCGCGACGCGCTGAGGCTCACGCGCAAGGGCGGCACCTGTGTGCTCACCGGCATGACGTCACAATTGACCAGCTCGGTCAAGATCGACCTGCAGGACTTCATCCTGATGAACAAGACGCTGGCGGGCACCATCTTCGGCTCGTGCAACCCGAAGGCGGACATCTCCCGGCTGGCGCGGCTCTACCAGACCGGGCAGCTCCGGCTGGACGAGATGATCACCAAGCGTTATCGCCTCGATGACGTCAACGAGGCCTACGCCGACCTGCTGAACGGCGAAATCGTACGCGGAATAATCGATTTCGGGATCAGCTAAGCCTCTTTGGCTTTGTCCTTTTGATCTCTCAATGCTCGCAGTCTCTTCAGACGCATCAGCCGCTCCAGTTGGCCGTAAGCATCGATCGGGCTGTGCAGGGCCAGGCCGCCGTCGGCGTGCACCACCTGCCCGGTCACCCACGGCAGTTCCAGGACGCCCACGATGGCGCCGGCCACGTCGGTGGCCTCCCCCAGTCGGCCGAGCGCGGTCCGCCTGGACAACCCATCCGCCCATCCGAGCGCCTCCGGATTGGGCAGCATCGGGGTCCGCGTCACGCCGGGTCCGACGGCGTTGACCCGGATGCCGTAGGTGCCCCACTCCACGGCCGCGACCTTGACCAACATGTCCACGCCGGCCTTCGACACGCAGTAGGCGCCCATGTCACGATCGGCGACGGTGCCGCTGATGCTGGACACGGCGACGATCGACCCTTCTACCTCGGCATCGACCATGGCCTGCGCGGCCGCCCGGAGGGTCAGCCAGGTGCCGGTGAGGTTCACCGCCAGCACCCGTTCCCAATCGGCGGGTGCTTGTTTCAGCAACAGACCCGTCGGACCCGACGCCCCGATCCCGGCGGAGGTCACTACGCGAGTGGGCACGCCGTGCTCGCGCACGGTCCGGTCCATGGCGGCCGACACCGCTTCGGGATCGCTGATGTCGCAGACGATGTCGGCATCGGAAAGGTCCCAGACGACAACGTCGTCGCCCGCGTCTCGGAGCCGTTCGGCGACCTCGCGTCCGATGCCCGAGGCGCCACCGGTAACCAACGCGGTCATTGCGCAGGCCCGATCAACTCAACCAGCACACCGTCGGGTGCGATGATCACCGCCATCGCGACCGCCTTCCCGCCCGGAGCTGCGACCGTGATGCGCCGGACACCGTAGGTGAAGCCCAAAGTGTCGAGCGCCGAGAGCGTTTCGTCGACGTCGCGTTGCAATGAGAGCAGGAAGAATCCATGCCGGGGCTTGGCGGGCGTGGGCGGCGCCGCCGCGGCACCGGGCAACTCCACCAGCTCCACGATCCCGCTGTCCGGCCTCGTCGGATCGCCCAGGAAGATCGAGCGCAACCGATCGCTTGCCGCGCCGAACAGCTCTGGCCAATCGCCGGTGAAGTGATGGTCGAACAACTGGCTGAGGCCGAGGCCGTCGCGCCAGAATCGCAGCGACCGTTCGATGTCGCTCGTACAAATCGCCGAATGGTGAACACCTAGCACGAGCTGCATGTTAGTACCCGCGCCGCGCCACCGGACCGGTGGCCGGACGGTGTGCCCTCAGGCGTTGACGCGGCGCGGCGCGGCAACTTGCTGCGCGAGGTCGGATAACGCCCGCGCCGTCGCCAGCTCCTGACCGGTTTCGCGCGCCAAATGGTCGCAAGGATGCCGATAAGCTACGCCCCAACCCGCCAGATATGAACCACGCCAGCGCAACTCGGCCTTGGCGTAGGTGCGCCCGCCGTGCTCGTCGATCGACAATGTGACCAGCGGGTGAAGAGAGGAGACCGGGCTACCGTTGCGGTGGATGCGATACATCTTTCGAATCATGCTGCGGGACAGTGCCACTGTCGAGTTTATGCGCGCGTGGCGCGCAATTTAGGGACTTTGGTCCCCGCGGGCGGCGCTCAGACGAGCTTGGCCACGGTGCGATCCCACAACTCGCGGGCCAGGCCGGGGTCATTGGCGGCGCGGTTTGCCTTTGCGATCTTGCCCTTGGCGTAGTACTCCCCCGCGGCCCAAGTGACGCCGGGCGTGCTCGACGCCAGCCAAACCAGCTGGTCGGCGCCCTGGTCTGCACTAGCGATGAGCCGGCTTACCGGTGTGCGCTTCATGATCCTCAGAAGCCGCGACCCGGACGCGTCGCCGATGTTGGTGTTGACAAAGCCGGGGTGGACCACGGCGGCCGAGAGCCCGTCGGCGTGGTAGCGCCGATGTAATTCCCTGGTGAACAGGATGTTCGCCAGCTTCGCCAGCGCGTAGGCGGTACCGGGCCGGCGCCGGTCCGTCGTTTCGAAGTCGGTGTTGGTGACGTTGCGAAGCAGTTTCTGTGAGGAGCTGGTCGTGTTGACGACCGTGGCTCGCGAATCGACGAGCACGTCCAGCAACTGCTGGGTCAACAGGAACGGCGCCAGGTAGTTGACCTGAAAGGTAATCTCGTGGCCGTCGGCCGTCATGTGCATGTTCGTGAACATGCCCCCGGCGTTGTTGGCCAACACGTCGATGCGCGGGTACTCGGAACGGATCTTGTCCGCCAGGGCCCGCACCTGGGACAGGTCGGCGAAGTCGGCGACGAAGTGATCAGCGCCCAGGTCCGCGGCCACCGCTTTTGTCTTGCTTTCCGACCGGCCCACCACCACGACTTTCTCCCCGCTCCGGCTTAACCGGCGGGCCGCGGCGGCGCCAATGCCGTCGCTCGCACCCGTGATGACGATCGTTCTGTGCGCTATTGCCTAGTCCTCACCCTCGCGCAGGCCTGGAAACAACGCGAGCGCATTGTCCCGTTCGATTAACCCGACCTCGTCGCGGGTGAACCCGTCGTGGTTGCGGATGCCGGCGATGGTCGCCGGTACGGCCGCTTCGGTGGCGAACACGTAGTCCGTTCCGAAGACGATATGTGAGCAGTCGGTCACGGTGAGCAGCGACGCAAAGCAGTGCGGTGACGCCGATAGCGCGGTGTCGTAGTAAAAGCGCCGCAGGAAGTGGTCCGGTCCTTCCGGGAGTACGTTGTGTTTGAACCTGAGGTAGTAGCTCAGCTGCTCGGGCATCTTTTCTTCCAGTCTTCGCGAGACGGAAAAGGCTTTGCCGATCCCGTCGGCGAGCACGGGTGCGGCTCCCTTCAGGCTCGCCAGCATCGACGCCGTGATTCCCACCCTTCCGGCCAGGTAGGGCACCGCACCACCGGCGTGCGCGAGGATGAAGGGGATGTCGGGGTATCTCTTGGTCACGCCGTTGACGATGAGTGAGAACGCGGTCCGGGTCGTGTCGAAACACACGTCGAGCATGGCCTCGGGCAGGTCCAGGTGAGACTGCTCTTGTCCCGGTGCAGATTGCGGATGAACGAAGACGACGGTCTTGCGCCGGTTCAGCTCGGCGAAGAGCTCCTCGAACCGTGGGTCTCCCAGGTAGTAACCGTCGTAGTTGCTCAGCAGGATTACGCCGCTGAGTTTCAGTTCATCCAGGCTGTAGGCGAGCTCATCCAGTGCGGCGTCGATGTCGGGGACCGGGAGCGTCGCGAAGGCGCCGAAACATCCCGGGTGATCACTGATGAGCTCGGCGCAGATCTCGTTCGTCTGGCGGGATAACTCCCTGGCAACCGCCGACCTGCGGTCGCTCCCGGCGAAATACACCCCCGGAGCGGAGATCGAGACGATGGCCGACGAGACGCCGTTCTCGGCCATCACGGCCAGGGACTTGTCGACCTCCCATTTCGGCAGCGCAACTCCCAGCCCCTTGGTGACGCCGAGCTTGGCCAGTGCCCTCGCGTACTCCCTGGGAACGATGTGGTGATGCACGTCGATCAAGCCCGGGGCGTGCATACGGCCCCCTCTTCGCTAGGGATCGCTAACCCATCCAGGTTAGGTCAGCACGTCAGGGAATAGCGAACCGGCAGGTGTTTGAGGCCACCGACGAAGGTCGTGGCGACGAGTTCCGGTTCACCCTTCAGCTCAATCGATTTCAGCCGCGGCAGCAGCTCAGAGAAGAAGCTGCTGACTTCCATGCGCGCCAGGGCCGCACCCATGCAGAAGTGCACGCCGTAGCCGAAGGCCAGGTGCTTGTTGGGGTCGCGGCCGACGTCGAAGCGAAACGGGTCGTCGAACACGTCCTCGTCGCGGTTGCCCGATACGTACGAAAGCAGCAGGGATTCGCCTGCGGCGATGGGTATTCCGCGCACGGTGGTGTCCTTGGCGGCGGTCCGCATGAACTCCTTCACCGGGGTCACCCAGCGGATCATCTCCTCGGTCGCCAGCGGCAGCAAGTCGAGGTTGTCGCGCAACCGGTCGAGCTGGTCTGGATTCTCGATGAGTGCCTGCATGCCACCGGAGATGGTCGCGCTGGTGGTGTCGTGACCGGCGGTGGCGACGATGAGGTAATAAGACAAGGTGTCGATATCCGACAGCGGTTCGCCGTCGACGCGGGCGTTGGCGATCGCCGACGCGAGATCCTCGGTGGGGTGCTCGCGACGTGACGCGGTGACCGCGTTGAAATATTCGAACATGTCCAGCAAGGCGGGCAACTGCTCTTCGTTTGTCGCGCCGCGCTTGAATTCGGAGTCATCGCTGCCGAACAGCTCCTGGGTCAGCTTGAGCATGCGCGGGAAGTCGGCCTCCGGCAGCCCCAGCAACGACATGATCACGTAGAGCGGATAGTTGACCGCCACCTGCTGAACGAAGTCGCACTCGGGGCCGGCGGCCATCATCTTGTCGACGAAGATCTTTGCCAGCTCGTCAACTCGAACCTTCAACGCCCGCATCGCCTTTGGACGAAACCAGTCGGAGCCGATGGCACGCACCACCCGGTGCTGCGGGTCATCCATGTGGATCAAGCTGCGCACGCCCACGGCCGCCGCCTGTTCGTCACCCTCGGCGGTAGTCAGGACCGGGCGCGGCCAGTTGGTGAACAACGCGTTGTCGCGCTCGATGTCCATGATGTCGGCGTGCTTGGTGATCGCCCAGAACGGCCGGTAGTTCGGCACCTCCACCCACGACACCGGTGCGCCGGCGCGCAGGTGAGCCAGCGCCGCGTGCAGCCGCCGCTCGTCGGTATACGCCAGCGGATCTGCCAATAACCCGGCGGCCTCGTCCATGGTTGGCGTGCTCACTCGCGAAACTCCTTCAGCGCGGCGGTGATACAGGATTGGGAAGCGGCGTAGAAGATCGGTAGCACGCGATCGACGACGCCGTCACAACGACTGCGCAGGGCGGCGGCGACCGTGTCGACGGGGCGGACAACCGCGAAAGCCGCCAGCATGTCATCGTCGATCAGCGAGCCCATCGCGTCCCACTCGCCTTGCTTGGACAGCAGATTCAATTCGGCGTGCAGGTCGCCCCAGCCGTGCAGTTCAAGCACCCTGCGGTAAGCCGGTGTGGATCCGTAGAACGCGATTTGCTTGCGGGTGGCGGCCATCGCGCTGGCGAGCTCCTCGTCGTTCTCCCCGGTGGCGACCATCACTTCGGCCGACACCTCGAAGGTGCTGCGGTCGCGACCGGCGCGTTGCAGGCCGCGCAGCAGCACCGGCAGTGTCACCTCGGTGAGGTAGCGCTTCGAGACCATCGGGTGGCCGAGGTGGCCGTCGGCCACCTCACCGCACATCTCCGTCATCGCCTCGCCGACCGCGGCGATGAACACCTTGGGTGCCGGATAAGGCTGCGGCTCAGGCGTAAACATGGGGGTCATGATCTTGTGCGTGTAGAACTCGCCCTCGAACCGAAGCTGGGTGCCGTCCCGCCACGCGGACCAGATCGAGTGCAGCGCGGAGACGAATTCGCGCATCCGGCGCGCCGGGTGGCTCCACGGCATGCTGAATCGCTTCTCGATATGAGGCTGGATCTGGGCGCCCAGGCCGAGGTTCAACCGGCCCTGGGAATACGCCTGCAGGTCCCAGCCGATGTTGGCGACGATCATCGGATTGCGCGCGAACGCCACCGCGATGTTGGTACCGAGCTCGAGCCGCGAGGTGTGCTCGGCCGCCAGCAGCAGCGGGAAGAACGGGTCATGATTGGTTTCGGCCGTCCAGCCGCCGTCATAGCCGTCGCGTTCCAGAGCGCCGGCCGCCGCGGCCGCGTCGGCAAGTCGATTGGGGATGCCCCCGTCGAGCTTGAGACGGGGGCCGCTACCCATGCGGGCAACTTTACAGTAAGCGATCCAGTATGTGACCCTGCTCCTTTAGGCGCGCGACGAATCTCCCATGAGGTAGGACATAGGAATGACAAAAGCCCAGGATTGGGGCGAGACGCTCGACGATCTCGAGCGTCGCCGTGCGCACGCTAAGGGCATGGGTGGTCCCGAGCGGCTCGACAAGCATCGTGCCAAGGGCAAGCTCGACGCCCGCGCGCGCATCGAGCGTCTCCTCGACCCGGGCACATTCCGCGAGATCGGCACGCTCGTCGGAGGCGACATCGCCGCCGACGCGATCGTCACCGGGTCAGGTCTCATCAACGGATCGCCGGTGATGGTCGGCGCCGAGGACTTCACGACCGTGGCCGGAACCATCGCGCCGGGCAGCAATTCCAAGCGCTACCGCATGGCCGAGCTGGCATTGCGCGACAAGATCCCGCTGGTGATGATGCTCGAGGGCGCCGGGTTTCGACCCACCGGTGCCCATTACGGGCGCAGTCCAACCGATCTGCTCGCCCAGGCCAGGTGCTCGGGGCGGGTTCCGACGGTCACCGCGGTGCTGGGGCCATCGGCCGGACACGGCGCACTGGTCGCGCCGGTCAGCGACTTCACCGTGATGAGCCGCCAGGGCGCGATCTTCACCGCCGGGCCGCCGGTGGTCAAAGAATCGACGGGAGAGGATATCTCGAAGGAGGACCTCGGCGGTCCGGCCGTCGCCCTGGCCAGCGGGGTGATCCACAATGTCGCCGACGACGACCCCGCGGCGCTCGACGCGGTCCGCCGCTACTTGTCGTATTTTCCGCCGAGCGCATGGTCGTATCCGCCGTCGCTGCCGGCCGCAGAGGCTGGAGCGGCCGCCGCACCGCGGCCCACGCCGGAGTTGCTCGACATCGTCTCCCGTGACAACCGTCGCGTCTACGACATGCGCGCCGTGCTCGATGTGGTCTTCGACAGTCCCGACTGGTTCGAAGTTCAGCCGCAGTTCGGCAGGGCGATCATCTGCGCCCTCGCGCACCTCGGCGGGCATCCCGTCGCGGTCGTCGCCAACCAGCCGCAGGTGCTGGCCGGGTCCATCGACGCCGACGCCGCCGACAAGGCGGCGCACTTCATCATGGTGGCCGACTCCTTCCACCTTCCGCTCATCTTCCTGGCCGACAACCCCGGAATGCTGCCCGGCAGTCGCTCGGAACGCGCCGGCGTGCTGCGCAGCGGCGCGCGGATGTTCGCCGCGCAGACCGCGGCCACGACGCTCAAGCTGCACGTGACGATGCGCAAGGCGTATGGCTTCGGCTCCATGGTGATGTCGCTGATCAGCTTCGATAACCAGGTGGCGACGTTCGCGTATCCCGGGGCGACGATGGGCGCCATGGGCGCCGGGGCGTTGAGCCGCGCGTCGCACGCCGACGAAGACCTGTCCGCCACGCTGCGCAAAGCCGAGCTGCAGGCGTCGTATCGGTCGGCCGAGCAGATGGGATTCGACGAACTCATCGATCCGCGCGAGACGCGCGACGCGCTGCTGGGTTCGTTGCAGCGCGGACTGTTGACTCGGCAAGCCGCCGCGGAGCCGGTGACCCGGACCGTGGTCATGCCGTGAGACGCGCTAGGCGCTCTCCCGATAGGCCGTGACCACGGGCTCGAGCTCGTCGGGTGTGGCGCCATGCATGATCACCGCGTCGGCCCCGTAGTCGAATTCCTTGCGGATGCGATCCACACATTGCCGGGCGGACCCGGTGGCCGACGGCTCCAGCCATTCGTCGGGCATCAAGGTGGCGATGTGCTCGATCTGCTCGGGCGTGGCCTTGTGATCGATGCCGCCCGGGATCGACGTCACCACCGGGTCTTCCCGGAACCGTTGCAGCACAGCGGGATCCCACTTGTTGGTCCGCACCAGTAGATCGCCGTATCCCTGCAGATAGGTGGCCAGACGCGCGACGGTCTTCTTGAGCCGCAACTGTTCGGGAAGGTGGTCGCCGACGGTCGCGAAGCACGACCACACCCGCACGCTGGCTGGGTTGCGGCCCGCCTTCTCCGCGGCGGTCTTGACCGTCTTGACGCAGCGCTGCAAGGTTTCCGGGGTGAAGTAGGTGTGCAGGATGACGTCATCGAAGACGCGGCCGCCGAGTTCGAGCGTGTTCGGGCCGAAAGCCACCAGCGCCAGTCGGATATCTTCGTTGAAGTCGGGATCGAGGAAGAGGATGGGGTATTTGCCCATCGGGCCGTCGTGGTTGAAGATCATCTCGCCGTGCCACAGCCGGCGCATGACCTGTGCCCAGTCCTCCATCTGCGCGGTGGTGACCGCGGGTATGCCGAACGCTCCGTAGATGGCGGCGATGCCGCGGCCGATGCCCAGCGTGAAGCGGCCACCGGAGAGCCGGTGCATGGTGGTGGCCCACGATCCGGTGATCAGTGGATGGCGCGTGTTGTGATTGGTTGCGGCGGTGGCGATTTGCATGCGGGTGGTCACCGCGCACGCGGCCCCGGTCAACGACGACGCTTCCTTGACGTTCCAGCGCTCGGAGATGAACGCGGTGCCCAAACCCAACTCCTCGCCGCGGCGAGCCTCGTCCATCAGGGTCGCGGGCCCCTCGCCACCGGCGCCGGCCAGCAGGTAATAACCCAGTTCGCTTAATGCGGGATCGGTCAACTCCACACTCCTTGCTCGTAGCCGCAGTTCCAGACCTCGGTGATCCTGCCGGCGACGACGCGGAACACCTCGGTGCTGGCAATCTTGATTTCAGTGTGGGTTTCCGCGCCGTCGCTGGTGGTCATGGTCGAGTCGTAGACGATCGCGACATGCTCGCCGTCGTGACCCTCGATGACGAGGTTGAGGTCGAAGCGCAACGAGTCGAAGAGCTGCCACACGTCGGCCACCCGCCGCACCGCCTGGGCGTTCGTCAGCGTGTGCGCCTCACCGACCTCGTGCCGGATCACCTTGTCGCCCAACAACTCCTCGGCCAACTCGAGGTCGCGCTCGTTCCAGACCACGAGGTTGTAGAGTTCGACTACTTCGCGCGCCGTCCGCATGGCCCGCCCTACCGCGATGTCGTGTCGTTTGACTCTTGCGAGGCCACCGCACGCAGGAAGCGCTCCGAGACCGACTGCACCCGGCGGGAGAACACGTGGCCGACATGGCTGCCGTCGTACCAGTACAGCTCGCCTCCCCAGCGCTCCTGCAACTCCACCGCCGGCTCGCGCATCGCCATCCGGTCGTGCCACGCCCCGACGATGAGCCGCCGATGCGGCGGCGGGGCCGGCTTGACCGACAGCGGATCGATCACCGACGTCAGCTTGGACACCTCCGCGGAACTCAACAGCTCCTGGAACGCGCCACGGGATGGACCCCAGCGCGCCAGGTGCCGGGCGATCATCGCGTTGAGCCCCAGGATCGGGGTGTACAGCGCGACCGCGTCGACCTGCCGCTCGAGGTGGGAAACCAGCGCCGCCACCGGGCTGCCCATCGAAATCCCGGCTACCACAACGGCGGTGGCTTGGGGTTGGGCCCACTGCACCACGGCGCGGACCTCCGACACGGCGCGCATCATGCCCGCAACGTTGCCGAGCGGATCCATGTCCGGATAGGCGGGCCACTCGCGACGCCGGGACCCGTGACCGGGTTGTACCGGCAGCGCCACGTTGAACCCCAGCTTGTGATGTATCCGACCGATCCGGGACAACAACAGATCTTCGGTGCCGCCCTGGCCGGCCCCGTGCACCCATACCAACCACGGCCTGGGACCGTCGCGGTGCCGACACACATGCACCACCGCCCTCGCGGGGCCGCCGAAGCCGCCCGCTTCCAGGGTCGCCGGCAGTGCCGGATCATGCTCGAACGTCAACCGCTCGTAGTCCAGGCCGCCCCCAAAACCGGGCAAGCGGCGCCGGCTCGTGGACGTCACGCGCAGCGGCTTCGGATCGGCGTGCGCGCGGTCGATGCCAAGCGCCGACAATTCCTCGGCCGCCGGCACGCACGCGTCCAGGGGCCGCATCGCCTCCGGACTTCCGCCCAGCAGCGAAAAGACGCTCAGCGCAAGCTCATCGAGCATGACCTCGCCGAACTGGCGCACGCCCCGCGGCGACACCCGGGCCCAGCCCGTTGAT
The DNA here is from genome assembly GCA_963785625.1 of uncultured Actinomycetota bacterium. Lineage (GTDB taxonomy): Bacteria > Actinomycetota > Actinomycetes > Mycobacteriales > Mycobacteriaceae > Mycobacterium. The sequence goes on from CAWAWC010000015.1 coordinate 41,403, forward strand.
TCGTTCAACCCGGCCACCGTGCGCGGCAACAGCAGGCCCAGCTCGCGAACCGCGCCCCGGCTAAGGCCCAGCCCGCGGGTTGCCCGTGACATGGCGCTCACCTTAGACCAGCCCCCTAACCAGCTAAGCCAGCTTGAAGCCGGTGTATCCACCGGCCGCTATCTCGTCACAACGGCGCCGGTATTCGGGAATGCCTCCGGTATAGCCCATATACATCCGTTTCTTGCCGGGCACGTTGCCGCCGTTGTACCAGGAGTTGCAGGACGGGTGCACCAGTACCGTCTGCGCGACGAGCGCGGTGGCATGGTCGATCCACTCCTGCTGGGCGGTGGCCAGCGCCTCGATGGTGCGAATTCCGTTGTTCTGCAGAAAGGCGATGCAGTCAGCGATCCACTCCACGTGTTGCTCGAGGGCGGTGACGAAATTGGTCGTCGCACTCGGGCTGCCCGGACCCTGGACCGTGAACAGATTGGGAAATCCGGCGACCGCCAACCCGAGATACGAGAGCGGGCCTTCACCGGCCCAGAAGTCGCGAAGTGACATGCCACCGCGACCGCGAACGTCGATGCGGCTGAGCGCACCGGTCATCGCGTCGAATCCGGTGGCATAGATGATCACGTCGAGTTCGTACTCGTCGCGCTCGGTGCGGATGCCGGTCGGTGTAACCTCGCGGATCGGCGCCTTGCGCAGGTCGACGAGTGCGACGTTGTCGCGGTTGAACGTCTGGTAATACCCGTAGTCGATGATCGGTCGCTTGCAGGCGAAGGGATGGTCGGGCATCAGGGCGGCCGCCATATCCGGGTCCTTTACGATCCGGGCCACCGCCTCCCCGTACAGTTCGGCGGCCATCCGGTTGGCCTCGATGTCGAAGAAGATGTCGCCCCAGTTCAGCGCACCCATCACGCCGTTCTCGTCGATGGCACGCAGTTGCTCTTCGCGTGTCGCCGACTTCAACGGCGGACTGGCGAGCATCTCGAACAGCACCGAGAAGGCGCTCAGCCGTGCGGCGCCGATCGGGTGGGCCCGTTGGGCCGCTCGGATCTCGTCGTAGTGAGCCTTCATCTCGTCCAGCTCGCCGGGCCCGAATCGCCGCACCCGCCACGGCAACGTGTAGGCCGGAGATCGCTGAAACACAGACAGCTGTAAGGCTTCTTCGGCTACCACCGGAATCAGCTGAACACCCGTCGAGCCGGTGCCGATGACACCGACCCGCTTCCCGGCCAGGTCGAAACCTTCTTTCGGCCAGCGGCTGGTGTACAGCGACGTCCCGCCGAAGGTGGCCATCCCGGGAATGTCGGGCTCCAGCGGTACCGACAGGATGCCGGAGGCCGCGATGACGAACGTGGCCCGGAACTCCTCGCCGGGCTGGGTTCGCACCACCCACTCGGCGGCGTCTTCGTCGAAGGCCATCGCGACGACCTCGGTGTCGAACTGGATGTCGCGGCGAAGGTCCAGCCGGTCGGCGACGAAGTTCAGATAGGCCTCGATCTCGGGCTGGGCCGGCATGGTCTCCGTCCAGACCCATTCCCGCTGGATCTCGTCGGAGAAGCTGTAGGAGTATTCGATGCTCTCGATGTCACACCGTGCGCCGGGGTATCGGTTGAACAGCCAAGTGCCGCCGACGTTTTCGGCCATCTCCAGCACCCGGGTCCGCATCCCCGACTGCCGCAGTCGATGCAGCATGTACAACCCGGAGAACCCGGCGCCGATCACGAGGACGTCGAAGCGCGCGGCACGGTCGAGCTGGTCAGCCGCCCGGAGGTCCTCTCCACTCATTAGGCTCCCTTGCCGCCGCACCCTAGACGAGCTGTTCGAACTGCTGAAATCTATACTGTAACGGACTTAGTATCGGCCGGAGAGGGTTGGTGTGAAAGTTCCCTTCACCTGGAAGGTCACCGGGTGGTTCATGATCGGGTGGTCTCCCGAGTTTCCCGTCGGCGAGGTCCGCCCGCTGCGGTATTTCGGCGAGGACCTGGTCGCCTACCGCGACACGTCCGGTGAACTGCACGTTCTCGAAGCGCACTGCAAGCACCTCGGCGCCCACATCGGCCACGGCGGCAAGGTGGTGGGCGACTGCGTCGAGTGCCCGTTTCATGGGTGGCGCTGGGGCCCCGACGGCACCAATCGATACATTCCGTATCAGCCGGACCGGCCCAACCGCGCGCTGCGGCTGCGGGTGTTTCCCGTGCGGGAGCAATACGACTGCGTGTTCATCTGGCATCAGCCGGACGGCAAGGAGCCGCAGTGGGAAATGCCGGACATCTTCCGCAAGTTTCCACAGTTCGAGACGGATCCGGCGGCCTACTACCGGGCGTATCCGGAATTCTCCCGGCGCGCGGAGCGCGAACCGGTGCATCCGCAGATCGTGCAGGAAAATGCTCCCGACAGTGCCCATTTCGAATACGTGCACCACGCCACGGTGACGCCCAAGGTGCTGGACTGGAAGATCGTCGACCACGAATGGCAATTCATTGCGGGTTGGCCGGACTCACGAAGTGACAACCCCGATGATCTCGCGTTGCGGTTCCACAGCCACTTGTTCGGCCTCGGCGGAGCGATCAGCGTCTTCGAGGGCGCGCAGAACCATCGGCTCATCTTCACCTGCACGCCGGTCGACGACGAGTGTTCGGACCTGTTTTACTCAATCTGGTGGCCACGAACCCCCGGCGACACCTCCGAAGTGCCGCAAGGCGAGTTGCGCGAGCTCATCGAAAAGCGGTTCCTGTCCACCGTCTTCGACGATCTGCGAATCTGGCGCTACCAGAAGTACGTGGAACATCCGCCATTGTCCAAGGTCGACGCGAAAGGGTACATGGCGCTGCGGAAGTGGGCGACGCAGTTCTACGATGTCCCCGCGGAAGCGACCGCGTCGGGATGACCTCTCCATTTGCCGAACAGCTGGCCTCCCTCGCGGCGCCCGAGCACACCGCGATCGTCACCCAGGAGTGCCAGGGCGCGGTCATCGGCCCGCACGCCGGGCTGGCGCTCCTCGCCGAGGAGGCCCGGCGCGTCGCGTTGCCCAACATCGTGCGGCTGTTGCCGGCGGCGCGGGCGGCCGGGGTGCGCGTGGTGCACTGCTTGGTGCAGCGGCGGCCTGATGGGCTGGGCTCCAACCACAACGCCAAGATCTTCGCCCTCGGACACGAGGGGGTCGACATCGCTCCCGGGAGCCCCGGGGCGGCCCTGTTGCCCGAATTGGGCCCTGAGCCAACGGATCTGGTGCTGAGCCGCTGGCACGGCGTCGGACCGATGGGCGGCACCGACCTCGACGCGGTGCTGCGGAACCTCGACGTGTCCACCATTGTCGTGGTCGGAGTTTCGCTGAACATCGCGATCCCCAACGTCGTGATGGATGCGGTCAACGCCGCCTATCGCGTCGTCGTCCCGAGAGACGCCGTCGCCGGCATACCCACCGACTACGGCGAGGGCGTCATCGCCAACACCCTGTCGCTCCTCGCTACGATCACCACCACCGACGATCTGCTTCGGGTCTGGAACCAGCGATGACCGACACGGCGCCGAAAGTCCAGGGTGGATTCCCCGAGGTCAAGCCGGCCGACCACGCACCGCCCGGGCTTGACCGGTTCGTCGCGGCGGTGCGCCGCCTGCAGGACCTTACGGTCTCCACCGACCCGGATTGGACTCCGGATTGTTCACCGTGGGCCACCGCGGCCGAACACATCGAAAAGGCATGCGGATTACTGGACGGACACCAGGTGCCCGAAGGCGTCGCGCCGGCCGGTCGGGTCCTGGAACTGCCCGGGCTGGGCCATCCCTTGCTGCCACCATGGGTTACGAGGCAATCTGGTGCCGACGGCGTGCGGATGCAGGGCCACTTCACCAGGTCCCACGTGGGCGGCAACAACGCCGTGCACGGCGGCATGATCCCGCTCCTCTATGACTGGCTGTTCGGGATGGTCGTCTCCACCGCGGGCATTCGCCCGACCCGAACGGCCTACCTGCACGTCGACTACCGCAATGTCACCCCGATCGACGAGCCGCTGATCGCCCACGGTCGCATCACCGACGTCGACGGCAGGAAGGTTTTCATCTCCGCTAGCATGACCTCCGCCGACGGCACGCTGCTGAGCGAAGCCAACGGGTTGATGGTCCGGTTGCTCCCCCACCAGCCATGAGAGGCCCGATGTCCACTACCGCAACACAATTCACCGTACCCGCCATCGCCCAGGCCGTCGCGGCCGCGATCCCCGATCGCGACTACCTGATCCAGGGCGAGCGTCGGTTCAGCTATCGACAGGTGATCGAGCGAGCCAACCGACTCGCCGCGTATCTGCACTCGCGCGGACTGGGCTGCCACACCGAGCGCTCCGCGATCGCCGGCCACGAGGCGGGCCAAGACCTCCTGGGCATCTACGCCTACAACGGGAACGAATTCGTCGAGGCGTTACTCGGCGCCTTCCAGGCCCGGGTCGCCCCGTTCAACGTCAACTTCCGGTACGTCAAAAGTGAGCTGCAGTACCTGCTGGCGGACTCGGGGGCGACCGCCCTGATCTACCATGCGGCATTCGCCCCCCGCGTCGCCGAAATCCTGCCCGATCTTCCGCAGCTGCGCGTGCTGATCCAGATCGCCGACGACTCGGGCAACGATTTGCTCGACGGCGCAGTGGATTACGAAACCGCCCTGGTATCCAGTTCACCGGAGCCGCCGCCGGTGCAGCACTCACCCGACGACCTGTACGTGCTGTACACCGGCGGCACCACGGGGATGCCGAAGGGCGTGCTGTGGCGTCAGCACGACATCTTCATGACGTCCTTTGGGGGGCGGAACATCGTGACCGGCGAGCCCTCGCGCTCCGTCGACGAGATCGTGGCACAGGCGGCTGCGGGTCCAGGCACCAAATTGATGATCCTGCCGCCGCTGATGCACGGCGCCGCGCAATGGACCGTGATGACCGCTTTGACCACCGGCCAGTCGGTCGTCTTCCCTTCGGTCGTCGACCACCTGGATGCCGAGAACGTTGTCCGCACCATCGAGCGGGAACGCGTGTCGGTGGTGACGGTGGTCGGTGATGCGATGGCCCGACCGTTGGTGGACGCCATCGAAAAGGGCATCGCGGACGTCGCGTCGCTGGCGGTGATCGCCAACGGTGGCGCGCTGCTGACCCCCTTCATCAAGCAACGCTTGATCGAAGCCCTGCCCAACGCCGTCGTCGTCGATGGCGTGGGATCGTCCGAGACGGGGGCGCAGATGCACCACATGTCCATGTCGGGTGCGGTGTCGACAGGCACCTTCAACGCCGGACCCGATACCTTCGTGGCGGCCGAGGACCTGGCCGCGATCCTGCAGCCGGGGCACGACGGCATGGGCTGGCTGGCGCAACGAGGACACGTGCCGTTGGGCTACAAGGGCGACGCGGCCAAGACCGCCGCGACATTTCCGGTGATCGACGGCGTGCGGTACGCGGTCCCAGGCGACCGCGCGCGCCACCGCGCCGACGGCACCATCGAACTGCTGGGCCGCGATTCGGTGACCATCAATTCCGGTGGCGAGAAGATCTTTGCCGAGGAGGTCGAAACGGCGATCGCGTCGCATCCCGCGGTGGTCGACGTGGTGGTCGCCGGGCGGCCGAGCGAGCGGTGGGGTCAGGAGGTGGTCGCCGTGGTGGCGCTCGCCGAGGGCGCCAGTGCCGAGGCGGAAGACTTGGTCGCGCACGCCGCGCAGTCGCTGGCCCGCTACAAACTTCCGAAGGCCATCGTCTTCCGTTCGGTCATCGAACGCAGCCCGTCCGGCAAGGCCGACTACCGGTGGGCCCGCGAGCAGGCGGTCACCGGCTGACCGTGCGCCTTTACCGCCGTTTCACAGCCTGACCCATATTGTCTACTGTAGTAATTACAGTATGATCTTGCGCAAGGACTGCGGGGTTCGCGCGCAGATGTCGAAAGATGTTGGAGATCAGGTGACGACCAACGTTCAGAGCGCCGCCGACACCGTCGACCTGCGTGACCCCTACCCGTTCTTCGCCCGGAAGCGCCGGGGAGCCGGTGTTTTCCGCGGGACGGTCATGGACTACTCCAAGACGCCGGAGTCCCTGCTGCCCAAACGCGAGTATTCCGCGATGTCGTTCGACGCGGTGAACACGGTTTTTCGGGACGGTCAGGTGTTCAGCTCCGCACCATACGACAAAACCATCGGCCTGTTCATGGGTCCAACCATTCTGGCGATGGAAGGGAAAAAGCATCGCGACCACCGCAATCTGGTGTCCGCAGCGTTCAAGTCCAAGGCGCTGGCGCGATGGGAGCCGACCATCGTGCGGCCGGTCTGTAACGCGTTGATCGACGATTTCGTCGACGCGGGGGAAGCCGATCTGGTGCGGCAATTCACTTTCGAGTTTCCCACTCGCGTGATCGCCCGATTGCTGGGACTACCGGATGCGGACCTGCCGATGTTCCGCAAGCGCGCCGTGCAGCTGATCAGCTACAACGTCAACTACGAACGCGCCTTCGAGGCGTCGGCGGCCCTCAAGGACTACTTCATCGAACAGATCGAACAGCGCAAATCGGAGCCCACCGACGACATTATCGGCGATTTGGTGAGCGCGGAGATCGATGGCGAAAAGCTCAGCGACGAAGCCATCTACTCCTTCCTGCGCCTGCTGCTGCCCGCCGGATTGGAAACCACGTACCGGTCCTCGGGAAATCTGCTGTACCTGTTGCTCACCCACCCCGATCAATTCGCCGCGGCGCAAGCCGCCCACGGCCTGATCCCCCAGGCAATCGAGGAAGCGCTGCGTTTCGAGACGCCGCTGACCACGGTCCAACGTTTTGCTACCGAGGACACCGAACTCGCAGGGGTCGAGATTCCGGCGCGCTCGGTAGTCGGCGTGTGCATCGGTTCCGCGAATCGCGACGAGCGACGCTGGGAGCGTCCGGACGAATTCGACATCTTCCGCAAGCAGGTGCCGCACATCTCGTTTGCCGCCGGCGAGCACACGTGTATGGGCCTGCACTTGTCACGCCTGGAAACTCGCGTTGCGCTCGAATCCCTGCTGAATCGATTGACCAACCTCAACCTGCTGACCGACGGCGATCCGCACATCCACGGTCAGCCTTTCCGGTCGCCGACTTCGCTTCCGGTGACGTTCGACGCCAAGTAGGGTCTAAGGCATGGTCTTGCAATGGTGAAGGTAATGGCGGGCTTTCGGGTCCTCGAGCTTGCGCAGTTCACGTTCGTGCCGGCGGCGGGAGCCATCCTCGCCGACTGGGGCGCGGACGTCATCAAAGTCGAGCACCCAGTGCGCGGCGACACCCAACGCGGCTTCCTCAACATGGGTGGCATCCAGGTCGACCCGGACCGCCATCCGCTGATGGAACATCCCAACCGGGGCAAGCGTAGCGTCGGGATCGACGTCTCGACACCGGGCGGCCGAGAAGTGCTCTACGAACTGGCCAAGACCTCCGACGTATTCCTGACCAACTACATGCCCGCGCAGCGGCAGAAGAACAAGTTCGACGTGGAGCACATCCGCGCGGTGAACCCGAACATCGTCTATGCCCGAGGCACGGCGTATGGCGACAAGGGACCGGAACGTGAGGTCGGTGGCTACGACGGGACCGCATTCTGGACGCGCAGCGGCATTGGCTACGCATTGACGCCGGAGGGGCTGGGCGGCGCACTGGGACAGGGCATTCCCGCGTTCGGCGACTCCATCGGCGGCATGAACATCGCGGGCGGCATCTCGGCCGCGCTGCTGCATCGCGAGCGGACCGGCGAGGCCCTCGAGGTCGATGTGTCGTTGCTGAGCACCGCCTGGTGGGCGGCGGGCGCGAGCGTGACGCAGGGCATGGAAACCGGCGAGGTCATGCGCACGCCCATGCCCGGATCCGGCGCCCCATCGGTGAATCCCTTCATGGGCAACTACCTGACCTCCGACGGCGGCACGATCAACCTGTGCATCATCAGCCCGACGGGCTGCATCCGCGACACTTTCGAGCACCTCGGCATCCCCGAAGCGGCCGACGACCCGCGCTTTGCCGACGTCCTCCCGCTGATCCAGAACGCCGACGCCGCCGCCGAATTGATCGCAAAAGCGTTCGCCGCCCAGCCTTTCGATTACTGGCGCCAGCACCTGAAAACGATGAAGGGTCAGTGGGCGCCGTTCCAGAGCCTCATCGACCTCGCCGACGATGAGCAGGCGATCGCCAATGACATGATCGCCGAAGTCGAACTCGCCAGCGGTGGAACGCCGTTCAAGGTGGTGCGCGGACCCGTCCAGTTCAACCACGAGCCGTTGGAGACGACCAGGGCGCCGCAGGCGTCCGAGCACACCGAACTGGTTCTGATGGAGCTAGGCATGGACTGGGACCGCATCGCCGAACTCAAGGAATCGGGAGCCATAGCGTGAACGATGACCTGAGCCTTCCGCCGAGCGTGTAACTGTTGCTACGACACGCCGATGTCGTTCGCGAGGATTACACGTTCGGCGAGTCAGGAGACTTTCTGAGCGACCGGGGCGTAAGCCGGCTTGCCCAGGCCAAGCACGTACTGCGCGATCATGTTGCGGAACACCTCGAGGGTGCCGCCGTAGATCCCGACCAGAGGCGCGAAGCGAAATGTGTACTCCGAGGCGCCGTCGTCGGCCGCGCCGTCGGTGCCGATCGGCAGCGCGGACGCCGTACCGAGGATGTCCATCAGCTCTGGTGAGATGTCGCGCATCGTCTGCGCGATGGCGACGCGGCCGAAGATGCCGGGCGCGCTCAGCGCCGCTTCCATCCGGGCTGCGCTACGACCCAATCGGTATGCCACCGAGGAGTCATCGATGAGCCTGCGCCCGTTCGGATCACGTTCTGTCGATTTGCCCGCGGCCTTATCCAGCGCGTCGGCCATAAAACCGGCCTGGTGCATCATGATCGACACGTCCTGCAGCCCATCGGGAGCGGCCACCACCGCACCGTGCTCGACGTTGAGCGGCTCGCGCAGCACCGTCCAGCCCCCATTCACCCCGCCCAGCCGATACTTGTCGTCGACGCGGACATCGCTGTAGTAAACGATGTTGGTGCGGTCGCCGTCGACGGTGCGGATGCCCTGAATCTCGATGCCCGGCGAGTTCAGCGGAACCAGAAACATGGTCAGGCTCTTGTGTTTCGAAGCCCCCGGGTCGGTGTTGGTGATGAGGAAGACGTACTGGCAGTTGTGCGCTCCGGTGGTGAACATCTTGGAGCCATTAATGACCCAGCTCGATCCATCCGCCTCCCGCACCGCGCGGGTCTGGCAGGTGGCCACGTCGGACCCGCCTTCGGGTTCGGTGTAGCCCAGGCACAGCCGGACGCGCCCGGTGAAGACCCCGGGGAGCACCTCGTCCTGCAGTTCTTTCGAGCCGAATTTCGCTACCGAGCGGGCCACCATGGCGGTGGTGCCCCAAGTCACCCAGGGGACATGCGCACGCCGTTTCTCCAGTTCCCAGATGCGGCGACGGACCCGGCTGAAGCCGCCCTCGGCCGCCGGCTTCCATTCGCGCTCGAGGTAACCGGCGGCACCCAGCGCCAGGTGCACCCCCTCGTCGAAGTTGTCGCCGGTTTCGCGGTCACGGCGCTTGACCTCTTCTGTCACGTGCGTGCGCAGGAAATTCCGAGACTCCTGCAGAAAGTGTTGATCGTCGTCGGACAGCGTGACTAGTGAGAAATCCACTTATGCGTCCTTTCCGCTTTCGCGTGCGGCAACCAGCTCGCCGATGTACTTGGCGCTGGCGCCGGGGTCCCCACCGGCCAGCGCCCAGCCACGGGCACGGACCAGATACGCCGTCGCGGCCGCCTCGGCGGAAACACCAAGTCCGCCTTGCACATGCACCGCCATGGTCGCGGCGTTCGCCGCTTCCTCAGCCATGAACACGAACGCCGAGGGCGCCAATTCCGGGCGCTCGTCGGGCTCGTTGTCCAAGAACCAGGCCGCGCGCCGCGCCAGGTTCCGACCACCCTGGACGGTGATCGCGATGTTGGCCAGCGGGTGAGAGATGCCCTGCAGCGTTGAGATCGGTACGCCCAGCGTGTAGCGGGTCTTGGCGAACTCGGCCGCGATCGTCATGGTCTCCTCCACCAGGCCCACCAATGCCGCCGCGGTCAGCACCCGCCACTCGTCCAGTGCTCGTTGGTATTCCGCCAGCGCGTCGGTTCCGCTGGCCAGCACGGTGCGACCGTCGGCGGCCGCCGGATCCACCCACGCCATCGGCAGCCGGCCGATGTTGTCCACCTTGGTCGGACGGGTGTCGAAGGTCAGCCGCACCACATCGGTGCCGTCGCGGACGATGACCTGATCGGCAATCGACCCCGTAGGAATGAGCCGCGCCCCGGAGACGCTGTCATGTTGCGGGTCCAGCGCCGCGAGTCGCGTGCCCTGCACGACGTCGGATTCCGCGGCACCGAGCCGGGCCAGCAACCGGGCCGCGCAAACGTGGTCGATCCACGGCACTGGCGCCAGCGAGCGGCCAATCTCCTCGGCCACCAGCGTCAGGTCGACCAGCGTCGCACCATCCCCGCCCGCGGATTCCGGTAGCGCCATGGTCGTTGCGCCCATCGCGCACAACCGCTCCCATAGATTCTTGTCGAAGCCGGATTCCTCTGCGGAGCGCACGGACTCGATCGAACAATGTGTCTTGAAGAAGTCGCGGTAGGCGGCCTGCAACGCCTCGTGATCCGCCGTCAGACTGTAGTCGAGCCTACGTAGTTCGTAACGGTCCATGCTCAGCGCTCCTCCTGGCCACTGAAGAAAAATTCATGTGCATTGTGGTAGAGATAGTTTTCGAGCACCTCGGCGGGCAGGTCCAGCCCCACCGCTTCGGGAACGACGCGGCGCATCTTCAGCACCGGCCAGTCCGAAGCGAAGATCACCTTCTTGGGTCCGCGAGTCCGCATGTAGTGCAGCAGGCTTTCCGGCAATCGCTTCGGTGACCACGCCGACGTCATCAGGCGCAGGTTGGCGTACTTGATCAACAACCTGATCGCGATGTCCCACCAGGGATCCGCGCCGTGAATCATGCACAGCTTCAGTTCGGGGAAGCGCACGCAGACCCGGTCGAGGTGGATCGGGTTCTGCACCTCCCCGGGGATTGGCGGGCCCGGAATACCAGTGTTGATACACAGCGGCAGCTCAAGCTCGGCGCATTTGGTGTACAGGGGGTAGTAGACCGCGTCGCTGGGCGGGTACTGGCCATCACCCCAAAAGCTCGGCCCCACAGCCGCATACGCAACGGGCAGGTCGTTGACGACGGCACTGAGTTCGCGCAGCGACGGCATCGGCCGCAACAGGTCCACGCCACCCATCGCCAACGCAAAACGCTCCGGCTTCGCCTCGACGAACTTGCGTGCGGTCACCGACGGCTTGGCGAGGTTGTCCATCAGGATGGCCTTGCGCACGTCGTGGGCGTCCATCTCGTCGAGCAACTCCGACAGGTCGACCGGCGCGAACATCGACTCGGGACCCTTGAAGTAGTCGTCACGCACCTTCAGCATCCACGTCGGCTGCTTCTCGGTCTCGCCGAAGTGCACGTTGACCAGGCAATCAATCGCTTTCATGTCGACATCGGCGCCTTCGCTGTGGCTTCCTTCAAAGCTTGATTCTTCGCCCAACGGTAATCGGCCTTGCCGTTACCCAGGCGATGGACGTGGTCGACGAAGATGAACTCCTTGGGCGCCTTGAACCGCGCCAACTGCGACGTGCACTGCGTGTGCAGCGTCTCGGGTGTTGCGTCGGCTTCGTCGCGGAGTTCGACAAGGGCGACAAGTTCTTCACCCCAGCGCTCGCTCGGGCGGCCGACGACCAGCGCATCGGCGATCGCCGGATGGGCGCGCAATACCTCTTCGACCTCCTCGACGAACACCTTCTCGCCGCCGGTGTTGACCACCAACGAGTCGCGGCCGAACAGCCGCAGCGTGCCGTCCTGCTCCAGCCCGGCGCGGTCGCCCGATATCACCACCCGCTTGCCGTCGACCTCGGGAAAGGTCTTGCGAGTCGCCTCGGGATCGTTGAAATACCCCAACGGGATTCGCCCTTCCCTCGCTGCCCAGCCCACCCCGCGCTCGCCGGGGGAAACAAAGTGGCTGTAGTCCTCGGAGAGGACCAGTCCGCCCTCGCGCAGCGCGAACGTGTCGCTTCGCGTGCCGCGCCGGCTGTGGCCGAATCCCATGTTGCCGGTCTCCGACGACCCATAGCCGTTGATAAGGGTGATCTGGGGCAGCAGTTCCAGCAGGGCCTGTTGATACTTCGGATTCGTTGCGGCACCGCCGGTGCCGATCGCGTACAGCGACGACAGGTCGTAGGAGCCACCCCGCAACTCGGTGACCAATGGTGCGGCGTAGGCGTCGCCGACCATGGTCATCAAGCCGACCTTCTCGCGCTGCGCGGTCTCCCATACGGATCGCGGCTCGAGCTTCTTGCCGGTGTCGTAGAGCACCACGGTCGTGCCCGCCATGATCGCCGAGAAGGCCGTCCACATGCCGGCCGCGTGCATCAGTGGCGAGACGGCGAACCAGGGCGCCCCGGCGTTGCCGCGCACCTTGTCGCGGATCTCCTGGGCGGAGGCATGGTCTGCCCCCACCATCGACGACACATAGATGTCGGACTGTCGCCACAGCACACCCTTGGGTCGGCCGGTGGTCCCGCCGGTGCAGATCATCAGCAGATCGTCCGGCGACGCCATCACATTCTGGTCGATGTCCCCCTGCGCCAGCACATCATCCAATGACACCGCGCCCGGCAGCTCCGGGGCCGCACTTCCGTCGTCGACCGAAATCAACAGGTCGACGCCCTCGCGTGCAAGTACGGGGGCGAACTTTGCGCCCAGCGCGCGGTGGTAGATGACCGCCCGCGGTCGCACGTAGTCGAGGAGCTCGCCGACTTCACGTGGCGTGTAGTAGTAGTTGATGTTCACCGGCACGGTTCGCGCCTTGAGACAGCCGATCACCATGTCGGGGTAGAGATCGTTGTGCATCAGCAACGCGACCCGGTCCTGCCCGCATTCCCAGTTCTGCAGGGTTGGCCGTTCCCGGTGCGCACCGAATCCCCTGCCGGCCAGGAAGTTCGCGAGCCGGCGGGTGCGGTCGGCCGACTCGCCAAAGGTGCTGCGGCGGCCGCCGCACACGGTCATCGTCCGGTTCGGGATGACGTCGGCGATGACGTCAAGAACCGCGCCTATGGTCCATTCGCTCATGGTGAGCGGCTAAGCGGCCGATCCGACTTGGACGCCCAAGAGGTCCAGAGCGTTGTCGCGCATGATCTTTCGGATATCGGATTCGCTGAAACCGCTGAGCTCTTCGGTGAACGACACCGGCGACTCGAGGCCCTCGCCGTGTGGCCAGTCGGAACCGAACAGGATCTTGTCGATGCCGATGGCCTTGGCCAGCTCCGGCAAATCGTCCTCGTAGTACGGAGCGACCCACACGTTGTTGCGCAACTGCTCGACCGGATCCTCGGGGAAATGCTTCGGATAATTGTTGGCCGCCTTCTTCAGGCGCTTGATCAGCCGGTGGACGAAGTACGAGCCGTTTTCGATGCTGACCACCCTGAGCTTGGGGTGGCGGGTAAACACGCCGTGCACGATCATCGAGGCCATCGTGTCGTGGATGGCACGGTCGTCGAGGAGCACCGTATCCAGTGGATCCTTGTCGCCGAATCCCTCGAAGGTCGACTTGCCGCCCCACTGCGCCGCGATGTGCAGGTAGCCACTGTCGCTGAGGTGGAAGCCCACCGGCACCCCGGCCTCGGCCAGCCGGGCCCACACCGGGTCGTGACTGGGATCGCCCAGAGACCTCGGCTTGACCACGCCGGGCACCGGCGCCGGGCGCACCAGCACCAGCTTGGCACCCCGTCCCAACACAAACTCGACCTCTTCGAGTGCCTTGGCCGGATCGGCCAGCGAGATGATCGGCGCGGCAATGATTCGGTGATCGGGCCGGTCGAAGCCCCAATCCTCGTCGAGCCAGAGGTTGAATGCGTGCACCGACGCCATCGTCGCCTCGATGTCGTGCTTGAGTGCCTCCTCGACGCCGCACGCGAAAGTCGGCAGCATGAACGCCATCTCGATGTCCTGGGTGTCCATCACCGCAACCCGCGCATCGCGGTTCTGGTATTCGGGGTGGTTGGCCAGCCGCTCGACTTTCATCAGCGAGGCCGGATCGACACCCTCCGGGATCACGCCACGGAACAACAAGTCGAGACAGCCCGGCACGATGATCGGGTCGAAGGTGGGGTTGGGGATGAAGTGGTTGACGCGGTCCCCGATCACGGCCCAGGTGCGCTTGCCGTCGCTGACCATCTGCACGCCGCGGCGCTTGAACTTCTTGTCCAGGTGGCGGGTAAAGGCGTCCAGCGGCTCGTAGTAGTGGTTGTCGACGTCGATCGCCTGGTAACCCAAGTTGGCCATGATCATCCTTTCTGGTGCCTCCGGCGAACCCTAGGCGTCGGTCGGACTGAGCGAAGGAAACTGCGGCGGCCGTTTCTGGAGGAAGCTCGTGATCCCCTCGATGACGTCCGGCCGTGGCATCGCCTCGTGCAGCAGGACCTCGGCAAGCGAAGTCGCCTCCACGACATCGCGCGTGGCGTCACCGTAGACCTGACGCTTGATCACCGCCATCGACGCCGGCGAGCAGTTCGCCGCGATGTCCTCCGCGTAGGCCAGCACACGCTTCATCAGCTCGTCCGGCGGGACGACTTCCTTGACCAGGCCCAGCTCGGCTGCCTCCTCGGCGAGGAAGGTGCGGCCGCTCAACAGCAGGTCGAGGGCCACGCCCCAGCTGGTCAGGCGGGGAAGTATCCAGGAGATGCCGAACTCGGCGATCAGTCCGCGGCGAGCGAAGACCGCGGCGAACTTGGCCCCGGCGGCGGCGAACCGGACGTCGCACATCAGCGCCTGGGTCAGACCGATGCCGACGCAGGCGCCGTTGATGGCCGCGATGACGGGCTTGCGGAGCGTGGTGACGAAATGGGGTGGCCGTTCGCCGACCAAGTCGGCCAAATCAGTCTTGGCCGCCCTCTCCATCGTCTCGCCGTAGCTAGGCGCGGAACTCGGCGCGCCCAGGTAGGCCCCGGCGCAGAATCCCCTACCGTGGCCGGTCAACACGATCACCCGGATGGCCGGGTCTGCGTCCGCGCGGTCGATCGCGGCGTAGAACCCGCCGGCGATGTCGGGGCCCCAGGCGTTGAGGCGCTGCGGGCGATTGAACGTGAGGATTGCGACGCCGCTCGCCGTGGCCTCGTAGAGCACGGCGTCGCCGGAGGCGCCGTCGCTGCCTGACATCGCCCGCGGCACCTCCTCGCGCTACTACGGGACCCACCCTACTTTGTACCCATACTGTATACCTATCGGTACCGCCTTCCACAACCGCCGCAATGCCGCCGCGAACCCCGCGTCCAACAGGAGATTTGGTGTCCCCGAGCAGGGCGCCAAGCGGCGAGAAGCGCCCGCTTCTAACGGGACACGCGTCCGCGCGTAACCAGCTTGACGATCCCCAGCAAGATCACGGCCCCCAGCAGACACGTCAGAAACGAAAACAGCAGCCCCCCGCCGGAGACGTCCACCCCGAAGCCCCGCAGGAGGAATCCGCCTATCAAGCCTCCGATGATGCCGACCACGACGTTGAGGACGATCCCCATCTGGGCATCGGTCCCCATGATCTTGCTGCCGACCCAGCCGGCCAGACCACCGATGATGATCCAGCCTATGACACCCAAAGTGAGCATTTGGCGATCCTTTCTCTAGCGCTCGAGGAAGCCCGAGCCGACGACTACCACGGGTATGCCCGCCCCACGTCCGTCATAACCCCGCCGCGCTGCGCAGCTTCACAACCATTGCAACACAGGCGGTCTCAGGTGACGCCGGCGTCGATGAGCCCGAGGCGGCGATAGGCTTTCTCGATCTGGGCTTTGGCCTCCGCCGGCAGCTCCGCCTGCGGAGGCCGGGAATGGGGATAGGCACCGATCGGTAGTCCGAGCAGCGACGCGGCGTACTTGAACGCACCACCCCAGTGGGTGAAGTAGTCCGGTCGGCCGGGGTAGCAGGTCCACCACGACCCGAGGTCCATGTCGAACTGGTCCAGACCGGAATCGCGCCCGTAGTCCATGGCCTCGATGAGCTTGCCACTCCACACCAAGTTCCAATACTCGGAGAACAACCGCCGCTGTGGAGTCTCGTGCAGGTAGCCGGCGGTACCGAGCTGTGCCGCTGAGACGATCCCGTCCCGCAGCCACCCGGCGCGGTAGACCGTCCTGTCGCATTCCCAGAGCACCAGGTCCGGCGCCAATTGGTGCAGCAGCCGGCTGCTTCCGGGCCGGAAGGCGCCCTCCTTGGTGGCGCACACGGCGGGCACCTCGTGATAGATCCGCGCGCTTTCGGCCGGGGTCAGCACGTAACCCGATGAGGGGGAATTGAACATTCCCAACGCGATATCCGTGCGCGACGCGATGTAGGAGAAGAATCGCAGCACGCCTTCCCCGCCGTGCACCTCCATCATCGGCGTCTGGATGTAGGCGATGTCGGCGCCCGCCTGCTGGGCGTGCAGCGTCAACTCCAGGCAGTCCTTGGCCGTCATGGCCGCGGTACAGGCCTGCACGACGACGTCGGGATTGGCCTTGCGACCCTCCTCGATTGCCGTCTCCAGCAAGCGTTTCCGCTCGTCGATGGTCAACGACCAGAACTCGGCGATGCCGCTGGTGCACCATAGCATCGGGTGACCGAGGTCGCCGACGCAGTAGCGCACCAACGTCCGGTAGGCGTCCCAGTCGATATCGTCGCCGTCCGGCCCGCAGAACGGGGTGTAGAGGGAATTCCCGATTCCGCGCAGCGCGGTACGTGCCCAAGAACGTGCTTCGCCGGCTGTTGCCATCGTGCACTCCTTTTGTCGGCCAACCGTTTCTTCGGCCCGGGGGTCAGGTGAAGTCCGAACCGCCGTCGACCTTGATGTTGGCTCCGGTCATGAGGGAGTTGCGCGGCGACGCGAGGAACGCGGCGACGGGGCCGATCTTCTCGGGTAGGACGGCCTCGGCGAGGCAGCGGGCCGTGGCCAGACCCATGCCGCGGCTATCACCGACGACCACCGTTGCGGCATTTGTCAGCCTTAGATCCATGGCGTGATCCGCGGCTCATCCGGTGATCCGTCAAACGGCTTGTGCCCGGTCATGTTCGCCCGTTCAGCCTTATGTACCAAAAAGCCTACGATAGGTATTACAGTAGCAGATGAAGAACTGTACCCAAGCCGCCCCAGCAACCCCCGCCCGGCATACCCGTACGGCTGGCCGAACGTGTGATCGGAGGGCCACCGGTAAGGTTGACGGTCGGAGTCCAACGGCGACGCGCTCACGTATGACGACGTCGCAAGCTTGGAGACCGCACAACACAACCGTTGATGGAGGTGCCCGTAGTGGCGAAGCAGGCAACCGCTGATAAGCGTCAGCGACGCGAACGCGGGTCCATCAATCCCGATGACATCATAAGCGGCGCATTCGAACTCGCGGAGCAGGTATCGATAGACAACCTGAGCATGCCGCTGCTGGGTAAGCACCTTGGCGTCGGTGTCACCAGCATCTACTGGTATTTCCGCAAGAAGGACGATCTGCTCAACGCAATGACCGACCGCGCTTTGAGCAAGTACGTGTTCGCCACTCCCTACGTCGAAGCCAGCGACTGGCGCGAGACCCTGCGCAACCATGCCCGCCTGATGCGTAAGACGTTCATGGGCAACCCGATTCTGTGCGACTTGATCTTGATCCGTGCCGCGCTCAGCCCCAGGGCCGCGCGAGTGGGCGCTCAGGAGATGGAGCGTGCCATCGCCAATTTGGTGGAGGCAGGTTTATCACCCGAAGACGCCTTCGATACCTATTCGGCCGTCTCGCTCCATGTTCGCGGATCGGTGGTGCTGCACCGACTCCAGGAAAAGAACCAGTCGGCGGACAACGAGCCGCGCGCCATCGAGGACGCCGTGGCCATCGATCCGGGAACCACTCCCCTGATCGCCCGGGTGACCGGGCAGGGACACCGCATCGGGGCTCCGGATGAAACCAATTTCGAGTACGGCTTGGACTGCATCCTCGACCACGCCGGCCGTCTGATCGAGAAGGGCGCCAAAGCTCCGGCGCCTTCCCGACAAAGCAAGGCGGCCAAGTCGCCCGCTCAGCGCGGAAGAAGCAAGGCGTCCGCCGTTCGTTGAAGGCGCTGCTCTTGCGCCCGTTCCGATGCGAGCGTGGCGATGAGTCACAGGTGCCTCAGGAATCTCCGGTCGACACGGCATGCTCTTTGCCCGCCTCACAGCGACAACTTCGTTAACGTGGAACCGGCGATGCCTTGGCGCTGAATCCTTTACTACGCTTCGGGTTCCGGCACGTGGAAGTGCTCGTCACGTAGCCGGAACGCCTCCTTCGCGCCGTGCTGAGCGCGGGTTTTGACGAAGTTGAACTCACCCGGGGCGAACTGCAGGTTGGTGCCGAAGGCATGAAACAGGTAGCTCGCGACTTCCTCGCCCTGGTATGCCTGGGTCTGCTCGACAAGCCGGAACGCCTCCTTGGCGATGACGACCCCGTCGGCGGGCATCTTCGCCGCCTTTTCGGCCCAATACCGCGCGCGGGCGGTCACGACACCGGAATCGCATGTCTCCGTGAAGATTCCGAGGCCCTCGATTTCACCCGCATCGATAATATCGCCGGTAAGCAGCAGACGCCTGGCCAGGACCGGGCCCAGCCGATGAAAGAACATGTGCAGGCTACCGAGCGCTGGGCCCAAGAAGCGGGTGGCCGGCATGCCGATCTTCGTATCGCGCGCGACGACGGAGATGTCGGTCATCAGCGCCATCTCGAAACCGCCGCCGAGCGCGTAGCCGGCGATCTCCCCGACCGTCACCTTCGGAAAGCCAATGAGATTGTGGTAGAAGCCAAAGGACTTGCGGTCAACGGTAAGCCGGCGACGCTGACTGGGGCGGCGCTTGGCCGCCTGATCGTCCCCGCCCTGCCCGCCGTACCAGCCATACGCGTTGTTCATGTCGGCTCCGGCACTGAAGACGCCGCCGGCTCCCCGCAGCAGCACCACGGTGATGTCGTCGTCTTCGGCCACGCGATCCAGGTAGCGGGCTATGGTCTCGCGCATGGCGGCGTCATAGGAGTTCCGCCGCGAAGGATTGTTCAGGGTGATCGTCGCGATTCGCCGGTCGGGGTCGAGCTCGTAAAGCACGCGATCGTCCGAGGCAGTCATGTGTCGGCCCCCTTTCGTCGCCTGCCGAACTTGAACGCGGACAGTTTCTCCGGCGGCGATGCCAACGTGGTGACCTCGCCGGAGCAGAGCACGTCGTCGTCGAGCAACAGCCGCGCCGTCGAGGTGATGCCCCGCTCGACCTGCTCCCGCGCAATGTCGAACTGCAGGTTGGCCAGGACGGGTGCGGGCCGGCGGAAGGTCACGGCCAGCGAGCGTGTTTTGCCGGAAAGGCCGGTGAGGCAATTGTGGTGCTGGATCACGCAGTCGAAGAAGACGCCGAGAAAACCCCCGTGCACCAGCCCCGGGGGCCCTTCGTAGATCAGCGGGAAGCAGACCCGCCCGGTGGCCCTTCCCGGATCGAGGTGGTCGAACCGGTACTCGGGAAAACACGGGTTATAAGAGCCGATGTCCGTGGCGTGGTTGAGATAGACCCGCCGCGGATCGTCAGGGATATCGCCGATTCGCGGTGCATTGTCTTTCGGGGCCGCGGCGGCCAGTTCGCTTTCCCATTCGGCGAACTTCACCAGCATGGCGTCCACCGCGGGGTGCGGGTGCTCGAGGGACAGCAGCAGTGAGCCCAGCCGGCGCATGGCACCGGCTGCGGCCACCGTCTGGGCAAGGGGCGCCTCACCGAATCCGGCGGTGCCAGTCGAGTCGGGTGCAGCTTGCCCTTCCTCGATGGCCATGCATCCCTCTTTTCGTCCGGGCCTCACCCGGCCATTTCCGTCGGCAGCGTTTCCTTGCTAACTTATACACCGTAGCAATCGTATTGTTTACCGTATGGGTAACCGTATCGGCAGGAAAGGCCGGATTCGACGGTGAGTCACGAGGCCGACGCGGCCGGCGCCGAAGGTTCGGTGACAGTTTCCCGGGATGGTGCGGTTCTGCGGATCACCCTCGATCGCCCCTCCCGGCGTAACTCCTTGACGCCATTGATGATCCGGACACTGGTCGAAGCGCTGACCGAGGCCGCCGCCGACGACTCATTGCGCGCGATTCACCTACGGGGCGCCGGAGACCACTTTTGCGCCGGGGTGGATTGGGTCGGCGCCAGCAGCCGCGGAGGGCAGCGGCCCCGCGCCGGTGATCTGGTGCGACGGATCCCGCACGCTGCCCACCGCGTGATCGAGCTTGTCGGAAGCGTCCAGCTGCCGGTGGTCTGCAGCGTGCAGGGATGGGCCGTGGGCTTCGGCTGCAACCTTGCGCTCGCGGCTGACTTCACCGTGGCCGCATCCGATGCGGTGTTCTGGGAACCGTTCGTAGAGCGCGGCTTCAGCCCGGATTCGGGGGCGACCTGGCTGCTGCCCCGGATGGTCGGCCTGGCGCGGGCCAGGCGAATGCTGCTGCTCGGCGAGAAGGTGAGTGGAACCGATGCGGCCGACTGGGGTTTGGTTCACCAAGCGGTAGGACGCCCAGAACTCGACGACACGGCCGAGCAGCTGCTGGACCGACTGGCGTGCGGAGCGACGGCGGCGATCGGGCTGGCCAAGCAGGCACTGAGCTTCGGCCAACACGCGACACTGGGCCAATCGTTGGCACAGGAGCTGTTCAATCTCGAACTAACCTGTCGGACAGTAGATTTCAAAGAGGGACTGGAAGCCTTCCGGCAGCGACGCCAACCGAAGTTCCAGGGCCGCTGACCGGTGGGCATGGAGGGAACACGGATGGCTACTGACTCGTTCGACACCGTCAACTACGAGGTCGACGGGCATACCGCCACCATCACCTTGAACCGCCCGGACGCCCTCAACGCGCTGAGCCCACACATGATCACCGAACTCCGGGCCGCCTACGACGAAGCCGAGAACGACGACAAGGTGTGGACGCTCATCGTCACCGGCACCGGCCGCGCCTTCTGCACCGGGGCCGACGTGAAAGCTATCCCCGGCGACGGCAAAGTGATCTATGAACGGCCATACCTGTCGACGTACGAGCAGTGGGAGGCACCTCAGGAGGGCACCCCCCCATTCCGTCGGATGGCCAAACCGGTGCTGACCGCGGTCAACGGGTTGTGCTGCGGTGCGGGCCTTGACTGGGTCACCACTTCAGACATAGTCATCGCATCCGACCGAGCGACATTCTTCGATCCCCATGTCAGCATCGGGCTGGTGGCCGGACGCGAACTGGTGCGGCTGGCTCGGGTGCTCCCCCGGTCGGTCGCCCTGCGGATGGCGTTGATGGGCAAGCACGAGCGCATGAGCGTCGAGCGCGCGTTCGAGCTCGGGTTGATCAGTGAGATCGTCGAGCACGAGCGGTTGCTGGAGCGGGCCCAGGAGATCGCCGCTGTCGTCAATTCCAATGCGCCGCTGGCGGTCCGGGGTACTCGGCTGGCCATCATCAAGGGCATCGATCTTCCGCTGCACGAAGCCGAGATGCTCGCCGAGACATTCCGCGAACGCGTCCTGCGAACGGAGGACGCGCTGGAAGGTCCCAAGGCGTTCGTCGAGAAGCGGCCACCGGATTGGCAGTGCCGATGAACAAGCCGATGAAGTTCGAAACCCTGCTGCTCGACGTCGACCCGGATGACCGTGTCGCCACCGTCACGCTGAATCGGCCCGAACAGCTCAACACGTTCAACCGCACCATGTGCGAGGAGATGGCGCGGGTCTGGCGCGTGATCAAACTCGACGAGTCGGTGCACGCGGTGGTGCTGCGAGCCGCCGGCGAGCGGGCGTTCAGCGCGGGCCTGGACATCAAGACTCCCTATGGCCAACCCGAGAACGTCTGGAATCACGAAGATCCCGGTGAAGCGCTCAGCCCCAAGTGGCAGAAGATGTGGAAGCCCGTGGTCTGCGCCGTGCAAGGCATATGCACCGCGGGGGCGTTCTACTTCATCAATGAGTCCGATGTGGTCATCTGCTCTGATGACGCAACGTTTTTCGACTCACACGTGTCGGCCGGCCTGGTGTGCGCGCTGGAGCCGATCGGCCTGATGCGACGCATCGGTCTCGGCGAGGCGCTGCGCATCGCATTGATGGGCAACGACGAACGGGTCAGCGCGGACACCGCCCTGCGGATCGGATTGGTGTCGGAGGTGGTTGCGCGGAACCGGTTGTGGGACCGCGCCCATGAGATCGCCGTGACGATCGCCGCCAAGCCGCCCGCGGCGACCCAGGGTACCGTCAAAGCGATCTGGGAGTCGCTGGACAAGCCTTATCGCGCCGCCCTCGACCAGGGGCTCATCTACACCCGGCTCGGCAACCCGCTCGGCACGGCGGAACTAGCCGCCCAGGGCGAGGTGGTCCCCCGCCAACCAAAGATCCGCTGATGCCTGGGCACCCGCTCGGTCAGCGCATCGCCGATGTCCTGAACCTGCAGCCGGATTCAAACGCGATCGAGTACGACGGGCAGTGGGTGTCGTGGGGCCGGGTCGGCGACACGGCGGCGCGGGTGGCATCGTTGGCCGCCGACCACAAAGCGGGCGTCGGGATGCTGCTGCGCAACCGGCCGGGCCACGTGGCGGCCTTCCTGGGCGTGCTGCTGGCCGGCGCAACTGTCGTCGTCATCAATCCTTCCCGTGGCGACGATCGCACCCGGGCCGATATCGGCGCGCTGCGGCTGCCGTTGGTCATCGGCGAAAGCGACGACCTGGACAGATTGGTCACCGCGGAGACGAGCGCCGCGACGGTGTCGATCCCGGGCGCCTTGGCCGGGCCACAGTGCGCACGGCCCTCATGGGGGCGGCTTGGCGCAACCGGTGCCGGAACCGGCGTCGCGGTGCGGATGCTGACCAGCGGAACGACCGGTCCGCCCAAACGGGTCGGCCTGAGCTACGACATGCTGGCGCGCAGCGTGATGGGTTCCGATCCCGCCACCGCGCCGGGGCCAACGGAAATACGGCGCGGCGTCGCGATCGTCAACTCGCCGTTGGTCCATATCGGTGGTGTTTTCCGGGTGTTGCAATGCGTCGCCGATGCGAGACCGTTTGTGCTTTTAGAGCGATTCGAGCTCAACGCCTGGGCCCGGGCGGTACGGGAGCATCGGCCCCGTGCGGTATCCCTGGTGCCAGCCGCCCTGCGGACCGTCCTGCACTCCGACCTCACCCGAGCGAACTTGGCCGGCATCCGCGCCGTCACCTGCGGGACCGCCCCGCTGTCGGCCGACGATGCCGACGCCTTCACCGAGAAGTACGGCATCCCGGTTCTCACCTCCTATGCCGCAACGGAGTTCGGAGGCGGTGTCGCCGGCTGGACCCTCGCCGACCACCAGAAGTACTGGCGAGCCAAGCGTGGCAGCGTCGGCCGGGCCAATCCGGGCGCCCGGCTCCGAGTGGTCGGCGACAACGGCACACCGCTCGGGCCCGACGAGGTCGGACTCCTGGAAGTCAAGCCGGACCAGTTGGGGCCATCCGCGCAGTGGAAGCGGACCACCGACATGGCACGCATCGACGCCGACGGCTTCTTGTGGATCGTCGGGCGCGCCGACCAGGCCATCATTCGCGGTGGGTTCAAGGTGATGCCCGACGACGTACGCACCGCCCTGGAAGGACACCCGGCGGTGGCCGGCGCGGCCGTCATCGGCCGATCGGACGCGCGCCTCGGCGAGACGCCGGTCGCCATGGTGGAACTGCGCGGGCCCGCCGCCACCGACGCCGACACGCTGACCGAATATCTGCGAAGCAGGCTGGCGCGCTACGAGATTCCCACCGACATCGCGATCGTCGACGCGATCCCGCGAACACCCTCCGGTAAGGCCGACCTCAGCGCCGTCAAGCAATTCTTCGATGCTGCTGCCCAAAATGCCCACTGACTCCACGGTCGCCGAGGTCCTGCAACACCAAGCCGGCGCCCGCGGAAACCACCCACTATTGGTCTGCGACGGCGACCGCATCACTTACGCCGAAGCCGAGCGCCGGTCGGGGGAACTCGCCCGCGGACTGATCGCCCTCGGCGCCGGCAAGGGCACGCACGTCGGGGTGCTCTACCCGAACGGGACCGAGTTCGCCGTCGGAATGCTGGCCGCGGCGCGAATCGGCGCTGTCGTCATCCCGTTTTCCACCTTCCTCACGCCCCGCGAACTGCGCGAGCAGCTCGTCGACAGCGACGTCGAAATCCTCCTGGCCGCCGAATCGTTCCGCTCCCACGACTACGCGCACCGACTCGCGGGGGTGATCGCGGACCCGGGCTTCGACTCCGACGGCCCGTTGTTCGCCACCGCCACCCCGCAGCTGCGTCAGGTGGGCATCAGCTACCGTCCGGGCACGGAGAGACGCACCCGCGAGATTGATCGGTTCTACCGCCTGGCCGGCACCGTCGACCCCGCGCTACTGACCGCGACGCAGGACGACGTCGCCGGCTGCGATCCGCTCTGCATTGTTTACACGTCGGGATCGACGAGCGCCCCCAAGGGAGTGGTGCACACGCACGCCGCCCTGCTTGGACATCAGCGCAACCTCAACGAGATACGCGGTTTGACGGCCGAGGAGAAACTGTTCTGCAATTCGCCGTTCTTCTGGATCGGCGGCTTCTCCTTCGGTCTGCTTGCCACGCTGGTAGCGGGGTCGACGCTGGTGTGCTCCAACGCCACCGATGCCGGTGCGACTCTCGACCTGCTCGAAGCCGAAAAGCCGACGATGACCAACGGTTTCGTCGCGGGCATCGCTCACCTGGCCGACCATCCGAGCTTCGCCAGCCGCGACCTTTCGTCGATGCGGCGGGGCAACCTGTACCCGATCATGGCCCCGCACGACCGGCCCGTCGACCCGGAAGTGCGGCACAACATGCTGGGCATGACCGAAGCCGGCAGCGTCGTGCTGCTCAGCGGTGACGAATCCGACCAGCCCGAAAGCCGTCGCGGGTCGTTCGGCAAGCCGGCACCCGGCTTCGAGACCATGATCCTGGCGCCGGACGCCTCGGGGGTCGGCGAGCTGTGCATCCGTGGGCCATACGTGATGCAGCGGTACCACAAACGCAGTCGCGAGGAGTGCTTCGACGCCGACGGCTGGTTTCACACCGGCGATCTGGTGCGCATCGACGCCGACGGATTCTTCTACTTCGTCGGCCGCCGCGGCGCGATGATCAAGACCTCGGGCGCCAACGTCTCGGCGCCCGAGGTGGAAACCGCCATCACCAAGGTCACCGGCGGGCTTCCCGCCTACGTCGTCGGCCTCCCCGACGCCAACCGCGGCCAGGCGGTGGCCGCCGTCATCACCCAGCCCGAGGGCTCGGCTTTTGACGAGGCGGCGCTGCGGGAGCGCCTCAGGGAGGAACTGTCCGCGTACAAGATACCCAAACGGTTCCTCGCCCTGCCCCGCACCGAGATACCACTCTTGTCGAGCGGCAAAGTCGATATGCAGCAGCTGAAGAAGCTCTTTGATGCGTGACACGATCGACCGGCTGGTGCGGTCCCGCGCCGCACACGACGGCGCCAAGCCGATGGTGATCGACCCTACGTCCCGGATCAGCTACCGCGAGCTCGACACCACCACAGGGGATTTGG
The DNA here is from genome assembly GCA_963785625.1 of uncultured Actinomycetota bacterium. Lineage (GTDB taxonomy): Bacteria > Actinomycetota > Actinomycetes > Mycobacteriales > Mycobacteriaceae > Mycobacterium. The sequence continues at coordinate 67,025 of CAWAWC010000015.1, forward strand.
CCGCCGGCTTCGTCACAGCCGGCGTCGGCAAGGGCACCCGCGTCGGGCTGATCATGCCCAACGGTGTCCGCTGGGTACAAGTGGCCATCGCGCTGGCGCGCATCGGTGCCGTGCTGGTTCCGCTGAGCACCCTGCTGAAGGCGGCCGAACTGGTTGCGCAGCTGCGGGCCGCATCGGTGCAATTCCTGGTGAGCGTCGAGGAATTCCGCGGCCACCGTTACCTGGACGACATTCGGGCCGTGCGGCCGACCGAACTCCCGGCCCTGCGCCACATCTGGACCGCCGACCGGCTGGCCCACGCCCCCGCCGATGACGGGGCGCGCCGGGTCGTCGATGCCATGACCGACACGGTCACCCCGGCCGACGCGCTGGTCATCATCTTCACCTCGGGCAGCAGCGGAGCGCCCAGAGGAGTCGTGCACTCTCACGGCAGCGCGTTGGGCGCGGTGCGGTCGGGCCTTGCGGCGCGGTGCATCACGGCCGACACCCGCCTGTATCTGCCGATGCCGTTTTTCTGGGTGGGCGGCTTCGGCAGCGGAATACTGTCGACGCTGTCGGCCGGCGCCACCCTGGTCACCGAGGAAATCCCCCGGCCCGAATCGACGCTGCGACTGCTGGAACGCGAGCGCGTCACGCTGTTTCGCGGCTGGCCCGATCAGGCCGAGGCGCTGGCGCGGCACGCCGAAGCGGTCGGCGCCGACCTCTCGTCGTTGCGGGCGGGCAGCCTGCAAGCGCTGCTACCGCCCGAGCAGCGTGCCGCGGCCGGCGCGCGAGCCACGCTGTTCGGCATGACGGAGGCGTTCGGGCCCTACTGCGGCTTCCCCGCCGACACCGACATGCCGCCGTCCGCCCGGGGCAGCTGCGGAAAACCATTCCCCGGCATGGAGGTCCGCATCGTCGACCCCGACACGGATGAGCCGGTGTCGGCGGGAACCGTTGGCACGATCCAGATTCGGGGACCGCACACGCTGCGGGGCATTTGCGGCCGCAGCCGAGAAGAGCTGTTCACCACCGACGGCTTCTACCTCACCGGCGACCTCGGCCACCTGGACGAAGACGGGTTCCTGTTCTACCACGGCCGATCAGATGACATGTTCAAAGTCAGCGGCGCGACCGTCTACCCCGGCGAGGTCGAGCGGGCGCTGCGCACCATCGCAGGCGTCGACAATGCCTTTGTCACCAACGTTCCCGGTCCCCGGGCCGAACGAGTGGGCGCTGCGGTGGTGTGCGGCAACCGGGCCCTGACGGCCGAGGAGTTGCGCAACTCCGCGCGCACGCTATTGAGCGCATTCAAGGTGCCGACGGTGTGGCTGGTGCTGGAATCCGACGACGACGTTCCGCGCGGCGCCACGGGCAAGGTCGACACCCGCCGGCTGCGTGACAAGTTGATCGAAGCGAACCAGCCTTATGGGACCCGCGTCCAGGGTTGACAGTTCTGCGACTCGAAGGCCTTAACCGTTGAATTGATATTCGCGTACATCGGACCGACAGAGGTATTCGTCTGAAGTACATGGTCCTTGGCCGCATCGGGTGTGCTGTAGGTGAACCACGAGCACATCGAGTCCTGGGTCGGCACATTGTTTATCCAGACCCCGAAGGTCGACGCCGACCCGCCCGTGTGGTAAAGGCCCGGTGCGATGTCAGGCCCGACGCGGAAGACACCGTTCCCGGGGATCGGGTCCATCGGATCGGCAACGGCCGGCGGCGCGAAGGCGATCGCTGTCGCGGCTGCAACGAAGACGGCCGATGCGCGAAGCGTTCGGGACATTTTTCCTCGCTCTATGTTGTCGCCCCCGCCAATGGCAGCGTAGGCCCAGGCGTACGCGAGCGACAACAGCTATCGAGCTCAGTGAGACGCCGGACGGTTCGCGTCCATGACCACCCCGCGAGCGGTGAGGTGATCGATCAGCGGAACCGCGCCCGCGGCGAGATGTTGCGACATCGCGGCGCGGGCAAGCTCGTCGTCATGCCTTTTGAGCGCCGACAGGATCCGTCGATGATCTTTTATCGACTGCTCCGGCCAGCCCTCGATGGTGGGGAACACCGATTCCGGTGCGTAGCGGGTGATCTGCGACATCAGCTGCGCAAGCTTCGGCGAGTCCGCGGCAACATTGATCGCCCGGTGGAATTCATGGTTCAGGCGAACGGTCCTCTCGTTGTCGTCACCGGCATAGGCTTCTTCGAGTTCCGCTTGGATCTTTTTCAGTTCGCGCAGCTGCTCGTCGGTGATGTTGATGGCCGCCCGCGCGGCCAGTTCTCCGCCGACATGGCCCTGCACGTTCGCAACATCGGTCACGTCCCGCCCGGTCACCGGCAACACCACGAAGCCGCGGCGCGGCTGCTGAGCGATCAGGCCTTCGGCGCGCAGGGCGAACAGCGCCTCGCGCACGGGTGTGACGCTGATCCCTAACTCCGCGGCCAATTGGTCCAACCGAATGTAGGCTCCCGCGGCGTAGGTGCCATCGAAGATCCGGGCGCGGATCAGGCGCGCGACGTCGTCGGAAAGCTGCGGTCGTACCGCGAAATCCGGAACGCTCATCCCTAGACCTGATACTCGGCAAGCAGTCGTTTACTGATGATGGACTTCTGGATTTCGCTGGTGCCCTCGCCGATGAGCAGGAACGGCGCATCGCGCATCAGCCGTTCGATCTCATACTCCTTGGAGTAGCCATACCCGCCGTGGATTCGGAAGCTCTGCTGGGTGACCTCCGAACAGTACTCGCTGGCAAGGTATTTCGCCATTCCGGCGGCGACGTCGTTGCGCTCCCCGGAATCTTTGAGCCGCGCCGCGTTGACCATCATCAGATGTGCGGCTTCCACTTTGGTGGCCATCTCGGCCAGCTGAAACGCGATGGCCTGGTGCTCGGCGATCGGCTTGCCGAACGTGTGACGCTGCTGGGCGTAGCGCACCGCCAGTTCGAAGGCACGAAGCCCGATCCCACAGGCTCGCGCCGACACGTTGACCCGGCCGACCTCGATACCGTCCATCATCTGGAAAAAGCCCTGCCCCGGGGTACCGCCGAGAACGTCGTCGGCGCCTGCCTGGTAGCCGTCGAAGATGAGCTCGGTGGTGTCGATGCCCTTGTAGCCGAGCTTGTCGATCTTGCCCGGGATCACCAGACCCGGCAGGACCTCGCCGAAGCCGGTCGGCTTTTCAACGAGAAACGCGGTCAGGTTGCGGTGCGGCTTGTCCGCGCCTTCGTCGGTGCGGACCAGCACCGCGATCAGCGTCGAGCTCGCACCGTTGGTCAACCACATCTTCTGGCCGTTGATGGTGTAACCGCCATCCGGATTGCGTTGCGCGCGAGTGCGGATCGCGGCGACATCGGAACCCAGTTCCGGCTCCGACATCGAGAACGCACCGCGACAATCACCCGTTGCCATGCGCGGCAGGAAACGCTGCTTCTGCGCGTCGGTTCCGTGCTGGCGCAGCATGTAAGCCACGATGAAGTGGGTGTTGAGCACACCGGACACGCTCATCCACCCGCGCGCCAGCTCTTCGACGCACAGCGCGTAGGTCAGCAGCGACTCTCCCAGACCGCCGTACTCCTGGGGAATCATCAGCCCGAACAGGCCCATGTCGCGCATCTGGTCGACAATGTGCTGCGGGTAGGTGTCACCACGTTCGAGTTCGGCCGCGTTGGGAATGACTTCCTTATCGACGAATTGCCTTACCGTGGCGATGATCTCGGTTTGGAACTCCGTCAGGCCGAGGGTCTGGGCGAGCTTGGTCATACGCTTCTTTCTCCTCCGGGTCGCTCAGCAGGCGATCGTTTTCGCGGTCGTCAGGCGCTCGATGTCGGCGGTCGTCAAACCCAGGCGCTGCTTGAGGACGTCCGCGGTGTCTTGTCCGAGCGCGGGAGCGGACGTGCTGGCGGGATGGGTGCCGTCGAACGCGGCCGGCAGCCCGGGGGCGAGATAGTCGCCGAGGCCCGGCTGGTGCAATCGGGCGAACAGCGGATTGGCGGTCACCTTCGGTCCTGCTGCGGCCTGCGCGAAGGTGCAGTACCGCTCGAACAGCACGGTGGTGCCCGACAGTGCGGTGGTGATCTCGTCGGCCGTGTGATCGGCGAACCAGGTGGCGAACAGGCCGGACAGCACGTCACGGTAGCGGTAGCGGTCCCCTTCGGAGCCGAAGTCAACGCCAAGAGCTTCGGCCAGCGCCGCTACCGCGGCACCGGTGCCCGTCACCTCGACCAGGTCGCGAAAGTGCCTGCCGGTCAGGGCGACGACCATGAACTCGGTCCCCTCGCGGCTGGTGAAGTTCTGGCCGTATTGGCCATAGATGGCGTTGCCCAGCCGCTCGCGTTGCGTCCCGTTGACTTGCGGCTCGATCAGCAGTCCCAGGTTTCCCGCCGTGGCCAGCGCGACGTCCTCGAGCGCCAGGCTGATCCGCGCACCGGCCCCTGACTGGTCGCGGCGGCGGACGGCGGCGACGACGGCCAGGGCGGCGTACAAGCCGCAGCACACGTCCCAGGCCGGCAGCACGTGGTTGATCGGTCCGGCATGGTCGGCCGGGCCGGTGACAAGCGGGAAGCCGATGCCCGCGTTCACCGTGTAGTCCACCCCGGTGGAACCGTCGCCACGGCCCAGCAGTTGAACGTGGATGACGTCGGAACGCCTGGCCGCCAGGCGGTCATGGCTCAGCCAGTGCAGGCCGGCGGCGTTGGTCACCACGATGCCGTCACCCTCGACGATCAGTCGCTGGGTCAGCCCCTGACCTTCCACGGAGCGCAGATCGATGGTGGCGGAACGCTTTCCCTTGTTCAGCCCGGTCCAGTAAATGGACGTGCCGTCGGCTGCCAGCGGCCATCGATGCACGTCCGAAGCCCCACCGATCGGGTCGACCCGGATCACTTGCGCGCCAAGCTGACTCAACGTCATGCCGCACAATGGTGCGGCGACGAAGCTAGACACCTCCACTACGGTGAGCCCGCTCAGTGGCAACGCCGGGTTGTTCATGTTTCGACCCGTTCGAAAACCGCCGCGAGGCCCTGCCCGCCGCCGATGCACATGGTCTCCAACCCGTAGCGGGCCTGGCGACGATGCAGTTCGCGCGCCAAGGTCGCCAGCATCCTGCCGCCGGTCGCACCGACCGGGTGCCCCAGCGAGATTCCCGAGCCGTGCACGTTGGTTCGGTCGTGGTCGGCCGCGCCGAATTTCCATTCCCGCATCACCGCGAGCGCTTGCGCGGCGAAGGCCTCATTGAGTTCGATCAGGTCGATGTCGCCCAGACGCAGCCCGGCCTTGGCGAGCGCCGCCTCGGTCGCGGGTACCGGACCGATGCCCATGACGTTGGGCGCCACACCCGCCAATCCCCACGACACCAGACGCACCAGCGGCGTCAGGCCATACTCTTCCGCTTTCTCGGGCGTGGTCACCACGCACATCGATGCCGCGTCGTTTTGACCGCTGGCGTTACCGGCCGTGACCGTCGCATCCGGATCATTGCCCAGCAGAACGGGTTTGAGCTTGCTCAACGACTCCACCGAGGTATCGGCACGCGGATGCTCGTCGGTGTCGATCAACTCCTCGCCGTGCCGGCTGCGCACGGTGACCGGGATGATCTCCTCGGCCAAGATCCCGTTCTTCTGCGCCGCCACCGCGCGCTGATGTGACCGCACGGCGAGCTCGTCTTGCTCGAGACGCGAAATGCCATACTGCCGGCGCAGATTCTCGGCGGTCTCCAGCATCCCGCCCGGAACCGGATGGTGCCGGCCACCGGCGGTGGTGCGGCCCCGCGCCAGCCCGTCGTGCACCCGGACACCGCCGCGGGCGCCGCCCCAGCGCATGTCGGTGGAATAGAAGGCGACGTTGCTCATGCTCTCGCAGCCGCCGGCGATGACGAGGTCCTGATCGCCGTTGCCCACCTGCAGGCACCCTTGGATCACCGCCTGCAGCCCGGACCCGCAGCGTCGGTCGACCTGCATGCCCGGAACCGTCACCGGGAGGCCGGAATCCAACGCCACCACGCGCCCGATCGCCGGAGCCTCGCTGCTCGGGTAGCAGTGCCCGAGGATGACGTCATGCACCGCGTCGGGCGCTATGCCGGTCCGCTCGAGCAGCCCTTTCAGGGCGGCGACGCCGAGGTGGACCACCGTGAGGGACTTGAACATTCCGCCGTAGCGCCCGATCGGAGTCCGTACCGGCTCACAAATGACGGTTTGGCGCATCGTCACCGCGCCCCCTAGATGTGCCGGCCGCCGGTGACTTCCATCACCGTGCCGGTCATGTACGAGGAAAGGTCGGACGCCAAGAACAAGGCGACGCTGGCGACTTCGCTGGGTTCCCCGGCGCGACCCATCGGAATCTCGGCGACCTTCTGGTCCCAGATGCGTTGCGGCATAGCCTCGGTCATGGCCGAGCGGATCAATCCGGGAGCGATTGCGTTCACCCGGACCCCCAGGTAAGCAAGCTCCTTGGCCGCCGCCTTGGTCATCCCGACGATGCCCGCCTTGGCCGCCGAATAGTTGGTCTGGCCGACCATGCCGACCTTGCCCGACACCGACGACATGTTCACGATCGCGCCGCGCTTGTTCTCCCGCATGATGGCCGCGGCCAACCGGATGCCGTTCCAGGTCCCTTTGAGATGCACGTCGATGACCTGATCGAACTGCTCTTCGGTCATTTTGCGCAGCGTCGCGTCGCGGGTGATCCCGGCGTTGTTGACCATGATGTCCAGGGCGCCGAAACGTTCGACGGCGGTCGCGATGAGAGCGTCGACGTCGGCGGCCTGGGTCACGTCGCACCGCATCGCCACGGCGACGTCGCTGCCGCCCAACTGTTTGGCGGCGACTTCGGTCGCCTCCAGGTTCAGGTCACCGAGCACCACCCGTGCGCCTTCGGCGACGAACCGCTGCGCAATGGCAAAGCCCAGACCTTGCGCACCGCCTGTGATCACCGCGGTCTGATCGCTCAGCAACGACACCTTGTTCACGCCTCCCTTGGCTTTGCTCCTAAGCGGGGCCCCGCTTCGGCGAATATCATATTTCATATAGGATTCGCCGGGAAGCCGGGCCCCGGGCGGGGCCGACTAGAGGAGCGTCTGCTAGATGACCACAACCGAAGTCCAGGAAGTCAATGACGACGATTTCGGGCAGATCCTTGCCCAGACCCGCGACTTCGTTCGCACCGCGGTGGTCCCCCGCGAGCAGGAGATCCTGGCCGACGATCGAGTGCCGGATGACCTTCGCGAGCAGGCCAAGAAGATGGGCCTGTTCGGATACGCGATTCCCCAGCGTTGGGGTGGTCTGGGTTTGAATCTTGTGCAAGATGTCGAGCTGGCAATGGAACTCGGCTACACCTCGCTGGCGCTGCGGTCGATGTTCGGGACCAACAACGGCATCGCCGGACAGGTGCTCGTCGGCTTCGGCACCGACGAACAGAAGCGCCGCTGGCTCGAGCCGATAGCCTCCGGAGAGGTCGTCGCCTCCTTTGCGTTGACCGAGCCCGGCGCTGGGTCGAACCCTGCGGGCTTGCGCACGAAAGCCGTTCGGGACGCGGGGCATTGGGTGATCTCGGGGCAGAAACGCTTCATCACCAACGCGCCCGTCGCCAACTTGTTCCTGGCGTTCGCCCGCACCCGACCGGCCGACGACCCCGCTAATGATAAAGGCCCCGGGATCGCGGTCTTCCTCGTCCCCGCGGACGCCGAAGGCGTTCAGGTAGGCGCCAAGGACGCGAAAATGGGCCAGGAAGGGGCGTGGACCGCCGATGTGAGCTTCACCGACGTCCGGGTGGGAAACGACGCGCTGATCGGCGGCGCCGAGGACATCGGCTATCGGGCGGCGATGACGTCCCTGGCCCGCGGGCGGGTGCACATCGCCGCACTCGCGGTGGGCGCCGCCCAGCGCGCGCTCGACGAATCCGTGTCGTACGCCGCCACCGCGACGCAGGGCGGGACGCCGATCGGAAACTTTCAATTGGTGCAGGCGATGATCGCCGACCAGCAGACCGGGGTGCTGGCCGGCCGGGCGCTCGTCCGCGACGCGGCGCGGTTGTGGGTGACCAACCAGGACCGCAGGGTCGCCCCGTCGGCGGCGAAGCTCTTCTGCACCGAAATGGCGGGCAGGGTCGCCGATCTCGCGGTGCAGATTCACGGCGGTAGCGGCTACATGCACGGCGTTCCGGTCGAACGCATCTACCGCGACGTGCGCCTGCTGCGGCTCTACGAGGGCACCAGCGAAATTCAGCGCCTGATCATCGGGTCGAATCTGGTGAAAGCGGCGCAGCGGTGAGCGGCAGGCTCGCCGGCAGGGTCGCGTTCATCACCGGGGCGGCCCGGGGCCAGGGCCGCGCGCACGCCGTTCGGATGGCTGAGGAGGGTGCCGACGTCATCGCTGTCGACATCGCCGGAAAGCTGCCGTCCTGCGTGCCCTACGATCCGGCGACCGAGGAGGACCTCGCCGAAACGGTTCGCCTGGTTGAGGAAACGGATCGCCGGATCTTGGCCTCGGTCGTCGATACCCGCGACTTCGAGGGGCTCCGCGAGGCTGTCGACGACGGCGTCGCCGAGTTCGGGCGCCTCGACATCATCGTGGCCAACGCGGGAATCTCGGCTCCGCAGCCCTGGAATGAGATCACGCCCGAAAACTTCCGCGACATCATGGAGATCAACGTGACCGGCACCTGGAACACCGTGATGGCGGGCGCGGAGAGAATCATCGAAGGGGGCCGTGGCGGCTCGATCATTCTGATCAGTTCCGCGGCCGGCATGAAGATGCAGCCGTTCATGGTGCACTACACCGCCAGCAAGCATGCCGTCACCGGCATGGCCCGGGCGTTCGCCGCCGAGCTTGGCAAGCACTCGATCCGGGTCAACAGCGTTCACCCAGGGCCGGTGAACACGGCGATGGGATCGGGCGACATGGTCACGGCGATAGGCAAGGCCATGGAGACCAACCCGCAGTTGTCCAGCATGCTCACACCGTTTCTGCCCACCTGGGTTGCGGAGCCGGAAGACATCGCCGACACCGTGTGCTGGCTGGCCAGCGACGAGTCACGCCTTGTCACCGCGGCGGAGATCCCGGTCGACCAGGGTTCGACGCAGTACTGATCGGGTGCACCGGGAATAGCCGGTCGGGCTAGGCGCTTGAAGCCCACATGAAAGCTTTCACCGAAACCGAACGTCAGGAATTCCTTGCCGCCAAGCACATCGGCGTGCTGTCCGTCGCGGCCGACGGCCGCCCGCCGGCCAGCGTCCCGATCTGGTATGAGTACACCCCCGGAGGGAACATCCGCATCAACACCGGGACGTCCAGTCGCAAGGCCCGGCTGATCGAGCGAGCCGGTGCGGTGACGCTGGTGGTGCAGCGTGAAGAGTTGCCGTACCAATATGTGGTCGTCGAGGGCACCGTCGTGGAGACGACCCGGCCCGCCCCGGTGGAGGTGCAGGAAGCCATCGCCATGCGGTACCTCGGCGAGGAAGGCGGGCGCGCATTCGTGGCCAGCATGGAGGGTATCGAGGAGGTGTTGTTCACCATCCGCCCCGACCGCTGGCTCAGCGCCGATTTCACGGGCGACCTCTAGCCGATCAGCTCCAACGTTCTCAGGTCGCGGATTGCCTGGCAGCCCCGACCCAGCATGGTCAGCACCATGTCGTCACCGCGATCGGTCGAGGCGGCGAAGGCGAAACCAAGCGCCGATATCAGGAGCGCCTGTAGCACCCCGAGACGGTAGTCACGCCAACATGTTTCACGGTCGTAGCAGGTGACGCCGTAGCCCAGCAGCGCGCGGTGATACTCGTCAACGAGGTCTTCTTCGATGGTCCGGCGTAGTTGCGAATCCAGGCTGGTAGACGTGAAGTACGCGAGATCCCTCGCCGGAAGACCCACGCCCAGCGTTTGCCAGTCCACCACGCTCACCCGGGTCCGGTCGGGATCGAACAGCAAGTTGTCCAGGCGATAGTCGCCGTGCAGCAAAGCGAAGCGATCGTATTCGGCGAGCAGCCACGGTGTCACTAAACCCATTGCGGTCGTGAACGTTTCACGGTCTTCTGCGTTCATTCGGTCGCCGAGCTTCTCCAGGGTGATATCGGCACTCATCTTCGCCACCTCACCCAGACCGTTGGCGGAAGCCTCGTCCGGGCGGGCAAACGCGATGCCCGGAAAGTCCAGCCACACCGGATCGCACCAACTGGGGCCGTGCAATCCGGCCAGCGCCACGACCGCCAGCCGTGCCTCCTGCTCGCCGCAGCCCGCGATCTGGTCCCCCTGCACCGCGGGCGCCTGGTCGGCGAGCAGGAGTGCGTAGTCCATGGCATCCTCGGTGATCTGGCAGTAGAAGCACTGCGGCGTCGGCACGCGCACCCGGTCCGCCACCGCCGCATAAAAGGCGCATTCACTGCGATAGCCGATGGTGACCCGGTCGCGCACCGTGTCGTCCTGGGCCGGCAGCTTGATGACGAACGTATGCGGCAGGTCACCAGGATCGGTTGCATATCTTGGCGTCACCCGGTAGGTCGCGCCCGTCTGCCCGGTGCCGATGGCCACCACGTCGACGTCGGAAACCTCGACGGGCGCGCGGCGTTCGCTGAGCGCGGCCGACAGCCACTCCGGCGTCACGTCGCCGGGATACCTCGGAATGGACATCACAGCACTCACTACACGCCTCCACTACCCGGACGGCCCCGTCCGCCGCAGATACTGTAAGGCATACGGCAAGACCGAAGACCTGGTCTGTGACGTACCGCTTATGCCCGGCTTGTCACCGCGACGAGTTGCCCATCGCGCGCCCGGCCCGCCAGTAGGCCCGGGCGTGTATCTCCGACTTTGGGAAACCGAACTCGCCGCGTAGCCGTGTTCGCACGTGCTTGAGCGCCGTGGCCTCGGGGGTCGCCCACGCGTACCACTGCGACCAGTCCCGGCTCTCGATCGCCGCGGCCAGCGACTTCTCGTCGCGGCGAGCGACCCAATGCACTCCGAGCCCGGGATGCCGCGCGAGCGGGATCGAGGTGTCGTTGTCGTCGTGCTGCTCGAGGTACATCTCGATCGGCACATTCTCCGGGACGACGCCGACGATCGCGTTCATCGCGGGGATCGACGCCGAGTCGCCGATCAACAGATAGCCGGCCGGCTGCTTCTCGGGCACGTCGAATCGAGCAGAGCCCATCAGCGACACGACCGCGACCGTGGCGCCAGGCTCCACCGTGCGCGCCCACAGCGACGCCGGACCCGCCGGCTCGTGCAGCACGATGTCGACCGCGAAGCGGCCGGCGGGGACGTCCGCCTCCGAGATCGTGTAGGCGCGCTGGAACTCGGTATTGGACCCGTCCGGATCGGGAAACCAGAACCGCAGCCACGCCGCCGGCTCGGCCTTCGCATCGTCGAACAACGTCGGCGACTCCATCCGCACCCGCGCGAAATGTGGTGCCAGATGGACAGTTTCGATGACCGTTGCCTTGTGGTCGCGGGCGCCAAGACCCCGCAACATGACACCCTGCAACCCGCGTGCCATCAGTACTCCCGGGGCCGGCAGCAGTCCTGCCAACCCTGGGCTCGGCGGCGTCGGCTCTGATGAGCCGCAACCCTTTGCATCTGACTTCGCCCTCCTAAGATACCGTACTAAGCTAAGGGTTGCCTAACCTTTGGTCAAATTGTTGCATCCCCCGCCGCGGTGCCCTCGGTCAGTAGCCTGGCTTTGTGAGCGGTGAGACGCATTACGCGGCGCCACCGGTGTTGCTCTACGACGGTGTTTGCGGCTTCTGCAACTGGGCGGTCCGGACGGTGCTCCGGCTCGATCGACGCGGCAGCCTGCGCTTCGCGGCCCTGGACAGCGAATTCGCCCGAGCGGTCATCGAACGCCATCCGGCCATCCAGAACGTGGATTCCGTCGTCTTCGTCGATGAACCGGGCCGGCCCGGGGAACGGGTCGCCGTGCGGTCCGAGGCCGCGCTGCGTGTGGTGGATTATCTCGGCGGGCCGTGGAAGCTGCTCAAGGTTGCCCGCATCATGCCCGCTCCCCTGCGCGACCGGCTCTACGACAGGTTCGCCGACATCCGCTATCGCGTCTTCGGCAAGTACGACAGTTGTCCGATACCGCCGCCGGAGGTGCGGGACCGCTTCTTGGACAGCTGACCGGATGGGCGGCGCTAGCGGTCGGTGTCGAAAGACAGGTCCGCTTCCGACTCTTTGCGCTTCAGCTCGGCCAGCTTGCGGTCGTCGGCCGCAGCTTTGCGATGGAGGATTGCAGACTGCCAGCCGGACGACGAGGTGGAGCGCCATGTCGATTCCGGCCGACACGCCCGAGGCGGTGACAACGTCGCGTTGACTCATCGTCAGCCTCATCTCCGAGCGCTACCGCGAACCCCGGATCGGCGCAGTCCCGACACGCCGCTACGCGGGAATTCCCACGTGAGCCCGCATATCTGCGTCATACTCCGGCCGTGCCCAGCGACACGGCCGCAAACAGATCCGGCTCGTCGCCACCGGTGTCTCGGCGCGCGGTGCTCGGCGGGCTGAGCCTGCTGCCGCTGGCTGGCGCCATACCGGGCGTCCTCCCGGCCGCTTCCGCCGACACAGGGTACCGATTCCTGACCCCCCACCAGGCCGCGGTGCTCGACGCCGCCACCCGCCGCCTGATCCCCGGCCCGGAAGACCACGGGCTCGAGCTCGGCAGTCCGGGGGCGCACGAAGCAAACGTGGTCGGCTTCCTGGACACCATGCTTTCGGCGTTCTCGTTCTCACCACCCGCGGTGCACGCAGGCGGGCCGTGGAGCAACCGCGCCGGCGGCACCCAGGACTTCATGGCCGAGTTCGTCCCGCTCGACCGCGCCCAGACCTACGGCTGGCAGCAGCGCATCGCCGGCTATCGCCAGCAGTACACCAACGGCATTGCGCTACTTGACCAGCTGGCCGGCGGCGACTTCACCAAGGTGTCGAAGGTGCGCCAGGACTTCATCCTGGGCCAGGGCAAAGCGGTGTCCTTCACCAAACTGCTGTTCGGTCACACCGTCGAGGCGATGTACTCCGTCCCGGAGTATGGGGGCAACGCAAACCTGGTCGGTTGGCAGGACATCAAGTGGCCGGGGGACAACGAGCCGCGGGGCTACACCAACGCCGAGGTCGAGGCGCCCGAGTGGGACGTGGTCGGCACGAGCGGAATCATCGACGTGCTGCTACGCGGAGGCTGGCAACAGGCCATCGCGAAGATGGGCGGAACGGGCGGTGTAAATGCCGGCCACTAAGGCGATCATCGTCGGCTCGGGCGCCGGCGGTTCGATAGTGGCAATGGTGCTCGCGGAGGCCGGCTGGGACGTCGAGATATTCGAGAAGGGACCGAACTACTACAACAACCTCGCCGGGAACGGGCCGTTCCCGACGTTGCACTCCAACGACGAGCTCAAGGCCGTGTACCGCTACTTCGAGCAGCCGGACCCAATCGCCTTCCCACGCACATTCCGCAAAAACTCCAGCCAAAACGCGGCGAACACCTACGTCGGCGACGTCAACGACCTTTCCAACCAGGTCGGCGGCACATTCCCACACTCGGACACCAAGTGCACCCGGTTGTGGGATATCGACTTCAAGGGACTGTCGCTGCTCGGCCCGGTGCCCGGCGCCGACATGGCGGATTGGCCATTCGAGTACAGCGACATCGCGCCGTACTACGACGAGCTGCAGGACTTCCTCGGGGTTCAGGGCGACGTCGGGTCGATACCCGCTGGCGTGCAGAAGCACCAGCCCCAACAGAAGCCCTACCCGATGCCGCCCGGGGCGCAGCAGCGCTCGTCTATGCTCCTTGCCGCGGGGGCGAAACGCGTTGGGCTGCACCCCTTTTTCTTCCCGATGGCGGCCAACTCGGTCGAATACAACGGCAGCCCGGCCTGCAACAACTGCGGGTTCTGCTCCGGGTACGGGTGCCCGGTTTCCGCCAAGCCGGTCAACCTCATCGCGTTGCGGCGGGCGCTGCAGACCGGGCGGGTGAACTTGCGGCCGCTCACGCAGGTCCTGCAGGTCAATTTCACCGGCCGCCGGGCCACCGGCGTCTCCTACGTCGACCCGCAGGGCCGGCCCGGCGGGGAGAGCGCCGATGTGGTTGTGCTGGCCTGCTCGGCGATCTTGTCCCCGCATCTGGCGCTGCTTTCCGGGTTTCCTGACCCCTACGGCCGCATCGGCAAACGGATAATGTTTCAAAACTTCTACGACGGGTTCGCGGTCTTCCTCGATCAGCGGGTGCACGCCTACAAAGGCCGCGCTTGCACGCAGGTCGTGTTCGACTTCAACGATCCCAACTTCCCCGGGGCTCGAGTCGCTGCACGACTGGCCGGACTGCCCTACATCCGTGCCGGCCTGTGCGAGCTCGGCGGGAGCCAGTTTCCGATCGCGGAAGCCAACTACTACCAGGAGATCCTGGGGATTCTGCCGGGGGTGCAGTTTTTCGGCCGCCCGTTCAAGGAGCTGATGCGCGCCTCGCTCCTGCGCGACCGGCTCGCCGGCGTCGATTGCTTCGCCACCGACATGCCGTACCTGACCAACAACGTCACTCTCGACCCGACGGTCAAAGACATCAACGGCCAGCCGGCGCCCCGAATCACCTACCAGATCGGAAAGTTCGAGAAAATCTCGCAAGACTTTTTCGTGCCGCTGCTCGCCGCGATGTGCGGGGCATCCGGCGCGCAGCTGTTCGCCGCCGTACCCCAGAATTTAGCAAATTCGCTGGGGGGCGTTGCACCCCCGAGCGGCGAACACACGATGGGCGGGATGCAGATGGGCGTCGACCCGGCGACGAGCGTCGTCGACGCGAATGGACGAATGCACCAGCTGGACAACGTCTACGTCGCCGATGGCAGCGTGTTCGCCACCTCCAGCGGCTCTAACCCCACCCTGACGATCATGGCGGTGGCGCTTTGGATCGCGCGCGGGCTCACCGGCCAGCGGCAACCCTGACCGGCCGCGGTTGGTGGCTCTCATGGCGTCTCTGATCACAACACCGGACATCATCAGCGAGGCGGCAACGGATTTGGCCAGAATCGGGTCGACGCTGGGCGTGGCCAACACGGCGGCGGCGGCCCCCACCGCCGGGATACTGGCCGCGGCCCAAGACGAGGTGTCGACTCAGATCGCGGCCATGTTCTCCCAGTACGCCGGCGAGTATCAACAGCTCAGCCAAGGCATGGCGGCCTTTCACGCTACCGCGGGCTGCGCTGGGGTGAGGCGATCGCACTGCGGGTGCGTGATGTCGAATTCCTGCGACGGCGGCTATCGGTGTCCGAGAACGCCGTACAGCTTGGTGTGTGGCATGCAGTGGGCCCCACTAAGGGTCGCAAGGCACGGTCGGTGCCGGTGCCGGCGTTCGTGCTCGACGAGCTGTCAGTGCAATGCAAGGACAAGGCGTCGACCGATCTGGTGTTTCCCGGCCGGGTGCAAAAGATCACGCCACACGACCTCCGCCACACGTGCGCATCGTTGGCGGTAGTAGCCGGAGTCAGCGTGCTGGCGCTACAACGCATGCTTGGGCATTATGCGCCAGCACCCGCGGCAGCGTACGAGGGGTGCGGATCAACGGCACCCCGCCCTTGCCGCGCCGAGTACCGGGGCGGCGGGCGGCCAGGCTGGTCGGAACCGGGTTGCGGCTCACGCCGGTGTCACCCCGGGCCGCGAGATAGGCGTACAGGCCACGCACACTGGACAACCGGCGGGCGATCGTGCGCGCCGCCAGGCCCGGCTCGCCGTCCTCCAATCGCACCACCCGCTCGCCCAAGCGGGAAGTACGTTGAGATGCCAAGAACGCGAAGACATCTGCAGCGTTGACCTGCGCTGGCTGCTTAGCAACCACACCAAAGAAGATCTTCAAATCCGACGCCACCGCCAGCCAGGTATTGGTCCTGGCACGCGCCGCAACGAAGGCCAGATAGTCATCCAGCAGCGGATGCCCCAGGGTGATCGCGACGAGCTCCACCCCACGATGGTGACGGATCAAGCACGGCATGAACTGGTCCATCGGGGTCTCCTCGCTCGTCGGTCAACCGACCCACGCCCGGGTGGTCGACCCGCCTCAGATCACCCGTATATCAAACACTCCTCCGCGAAGATGACGTTAGACACGTACGCGGACCTGTTCGACGATGATCTGGACGCTGTGGCGGTCACGCTGCATGCCCGGTATTCACACGAAAGTGTGCTCAAAATGCGCTCACGGGGTGCTCACGAGGGTCCGCAGCAAACAGGAAAACAGCCTTTAACTGCGCAAACGCTCGTACAGAATCAGTGCGGGCGGAGGGGCGTCATCAACTTGAACGGCGTCGGGTTCGGCCTCACCGTCTTCAACCCCGGAAGAGAATTACCGTCTTTCAATAATCCTGGAAATCCTCTTCGTGGGTCACTCCAGCGACCGCGTTATATGGCGTGGGAGATAAACGGTGTGCAGAAGCGGGTAAATTTCACTTGGTCGGACATCTGGGAGCACAAAACCATTACCTACACAATGAATCATGGCGACTAGGCCGGTCCCCGCATCGGCACGACGTTCGTGGCCGACATAGAGAAGTGGCTAGGGGAGGCGCAATGACCGCACTGGTGCGACGGAAGCTGCCTGGGCGTCTGCGCAGTCTGTCGAGGCCGGTTTGCTGGCTGCGATTCGGCCTTTATTGCACATGACCCCGTCCTTACGAGCGGTCGCTGTAGGTGCCATCGGACGCCGTGGCCACACAGTGGCCACAATTTGGCCACAGTCACAGTTAACTCACGTGAACTACTGTGATGTGTTTCAGCAGCTAGGGCCCCAATAGGCGTGCTGATCAGGTAGCTGAATAGGGTTCGAGTCCGGTATTCGAGACAAGTATTTCTGAGACCAACATTTGAGACACCGTCACCTGGGGCGTCGGAGCCGCATTACCCGTCGTCGGGTGATGTCTCATATGTGGTCTCATTCGAGACAGCAAAACATGCGAATGGGACATTCACGAGGCGACGAAGTCGACTACCAGGGCTACACGTACAGCCGACAGCGTTCAACGAGAATCTCGGCCAGCCTTCCCGGCTCGCTGATCATCAGGTCGTGGCACGTGTCGATGACGTTTGGCACGCTATGACCGGCCGTGAGAGTGTCAGCCTGATCTCGCGTCTACCGTGACGGTTTGTTTCAGGATCACCCTGGCGTAGAAAACTCTCGGAATTGACCCTGTCCCCGCGCTTCAGAAGCGAGCCTGCCAAGCCCTCGGAGCGCCAGAGAGCGAGTCACGTTGGTTGGTGGGGTGTCGTCGCCTTCGGTCTCGCAGCTGCTCGGTGAAGTAGTGGCTTTTGCCCCGGCCTGTGGTTTTGGCCTCGTACATGGCGGTGTCGGCGTCGTGCAGGATCTCTGCCGTGCCGCGCCGGTCGTTGTTTTCGATCACAACGATTCCGATGCTGGCCCCGATGCGGAGTGTCACGTCCTCGATGACGACGGGTTCCGACAGGGTCGCGTGGAGTCTCTCGGCGAGTGCGTCGAGGTCGGGGCGAGCGATCTGGCCGATGAGCAGGGCAACGAATTCGTCGCCGCCAAGCCGGCCGACCACGTCGTCGGCTCGGACGGCGCCGCGGAGACGTTGCGCCGCGCTCCGTAGCACGTCGTCGCCGGCGTCGTGGCCGAGCAAATCGTTGATGGTCTTGAGATTGTCCAGATCGATGAACAGGACCGCCGCCAAGACGTGGTGGCCGCCGGATTCGAGCGCTTCGCTAACCCGGGTGACAACGTGGGCGCGGTTGGGCAGCCCGGTCAGCGAGTCGTGTGTGGCCTCGTAGGCGAGCCGTTCGCTGGCGGTGCGTAGTGCGGTGATGTCGGTGAGTGAGATGAGCACCGCTGAATGCTGGGGATCGTCTGGGCTGAGCAGGCGATAGCTTGCGGACAGCCATACCCGTTGTCCGTCGAAGCGATCGACGCCAAACACGTAATCACTGATTGGGGTTCCGGTCTGCCGGATCTGGGTGAGCGGATGCCGGTCTGCACCGATGAGGTGGCCGTTGGTGTCGTAGATGGGAAAGTCGAGGGCTCTGTTGGCTGGCTGGTTTTTGAGAAGCTCGGGCGCTGTGCCAAATATTCGGTCGGCCGCCGGGTTGGAGGATTCGACACGGCCGTCGCTGCCGATGACCGCGACCCCGTAGTCGAGTGTGGTCACCACGGTTTGGAAGTATCGTTCGGCGTGGCGCAGGGCGGTCTGGTCGGTGCAGACCAGGACATAGCCGTTGTCCATTGCGATGGCGGAGACCCGCACGGCCAGAACCGCTCCGTCCGCGGCGCGGTGGGTGCTGTGAACGATTCCGCCGTGGGCGATGATCGCGGCGGGGTCCAACGGGGCGCCGACCGCCTCGCTGGCCGGGAGTGCCAGTGCTCGTGCGGCGGGTCGGCGGTAGATGGCTTCAGCGGCCGGGTTCCAATGGGTGACGATGCCGGTGGACGTGGTGGCGATGATCGCGTCGCTGACGTGGCTGGCCAGCGCCGCCTGGCAGCGCAGCGCCGCCTCCGCGGCCTTCTGGGCAGACAGATCGCGGAAGATCACCTGATAGGCGGGTCTGCCCTCCCAGACCGTCAGCACCGACATTGCCTCGACGTCGAGGGTGGTGCCATCAAAGCGCAGTATCACCGCCTCCGAGGGTGGAGAGGTGTCCCCCTCATGCCGCAGGGAAGCGATTCGCGCCAGCATCGCGGGAACCGAGCCCGGATGGACGAATTCGGTGATCACGTGTCCCACCAGCTCAGCGCTGGACTGTGCGCCGATCCAGCGGACCCCGGCGGGGTTGATGTAGACGACGCGGCCGCCCTCATGCACGGCGATGGCGTCGGGGCTGTGGTCCAGCAGCCGCCGGTACCGCTGCTCGACAACATCTGCCTGCATCTGCCGACCATCGGAGGCTGGATCCACCACGCCGCCTTCGACCTCGCCGTTGCCGGAGTCGTCGTTCCCCGCGTCCAAACCAGATCCTCCTGGTTGCTGCCGAGCCCATTATGCAGTCAGAAATACCGATCGGCATAAGTAATTGGCTCAGGCATACCTTGTGGCGTGAAAAACGGTTCGAGTATGACCCATGGTATGACTTGAAGTCAATCAATACGGGGACGCCCATTTGGGGCCGATCGGCGCGACGGGAGGAACGACATCTTGGTTTCGCCTAGTCTTCCTCACTACGCGCACCGCGGGGTGACACCTAGGACCTGACGCCAGACCACAAAGTACCCCGTGTGGTCTTCCTCGCGCACTGGCGGAACACCGGGGGGGTTATTGCTGCTTGCTCAATGATTCTGAGCAAGCTCGGAACCGATCGGTCACTGCGCCAGCCGGTGCCCAATAGGCGTAATAAAAAGGACACGCAAATGAGACGAATGTGACAGGACATCAAGCGAGACAAGGCACGTTGTCGCAGGTCGTGGTGCGTGATAGGGGAATAGCGATTTGTGAACCTACGAGCAAGCCCTGCAAGAATGGAATCGGACCGCAGTCCGCTTAGAGCGTCGAAGGCTTCGGGCAGGCCGGCACCCCGGAGAAGGAAGGCGTGAACATGACTGCAACCGCAACTAGCCAACTGAGCTCGGGGACCTGGGCGATCGATCCCGTCCACTCGTCGATCAATTTTTCGGTACGTCACCCGATGGTGAGCAAGGTGCGCGGCAAGTTCGAGAAGTTCGGCGGCGCAATTGTCGTCGCCGAGGATGGGACGCCGTCGGTGAACGCTGAGATCGCCGTCGACTCCGTTAACACCAGGCAACGACCAGCGCGACGCCCATATCAAGTCGGCTGCCTTTCTTTGAGGTGGAGAGTACCCGGTTGCGGCATTCACCTCCACCGGTGTGGAGTCCGACGGTGGCAACGATGTGCTCAACGGGCAGTTCACGCTCAAGGGCGTGACCAAGCCGGTCAGACTTGACCTCGACTTCTACGGTGTTAATCCGGGAGTGGGCCAGGGTGAGATCGCCGGCTTCGAGGCATCGGTCGTGTTGAATCGCAAGGACTTCGGCATTGACATCGATCTGCCTGTGGAAAGCGGGGGGGTCGGCGACAAGGTCACCATCACGCAAGACATCGAGGCCGTCAAGCGGGCGTGAAACCACAAAGAGCTAACGCCCGGCCGGGAATTCTCCTGACGAATAACCGGCCTGGCGTTGGTGGTCTGCACCCGCGCCCCACAACTTCCCCCGAGCCAGCCTCCCCTTCCGCATGCGGGACCGCGCAAGTCGCACCGGTTCTGCGACGAACTTCCGAGAGTCGCAATTGTCGTCACATTTGAGACACACAGCCGCCGCCCACGGCTTACATTCCGGCACCCGGCACCGTGCCGCCTACTGCGGCCAAAACGCAGCCACTCCTGCCAGACGCCGACGTGCGAGGCTTCCTCGACTACCCCGGCGCGCGATGCAACTACACCAACCCGGCAGTGGCGATTGGTCGCACGTCACACTCGCTTGTTGTAACCTGTCAGACCGGCGTCGGGCGGCTCCGGAATCGACCTGGGTCTCATATCCAATTAGCCTAAAAATATCCAATTAGCCTAAAAACATGAACCTGAGGTCAGCGATGGTCAGCGCCATGGTAACTGTGATGGCGGTCATCGACGTCATCGCCGCAGCAGCATCGGCCTCGGCCGAACCCGATGGCACGCTGACTCTCGAGGTAATTAAGTATCCCACCCCCGTGTTTGGCGTGCGGTTGGCCGAACTCGACAAAGGGATACCTCCCATGGACATTACGGGTCCTTCCGACAACGAAAGAGACATGGACGGCGGACAAGCCTCCCATTTCTTTGAAATAACGCCTCGTAGCCAGCCGACCACCGCCTCAGCCTATTATGACGTCGAACAGGACGGGCGGGCCCTCGGTACGTTTCGGGTCGACATAAAACTCGGCTTTGGAGGCAACCCGAATAACCTCGAGGTGACCTGCAATGAGCAACTTGCTCCTGTCGATTGCTGGGCGTTCGAAAACCCCTTTATAGTGCGCGTATATCCCAAAGACCCTGCGGGCAACAGGTAATGGTGGCCGGGGCGCTGCGGCAGCGCGACGGGACTTACCCACGAGACGAGTTAGATCCAAGCAGTCGCCGACCGCGCCACATCCCTGTGCCGACTCGCGCAGTACCACCACAAGAAACCTGTTATCTCCCAACATAATTCGCTGGATTGTCAGGATCGTACTTGTGGACGGTGTCGGATACCAGGGCGGGACCTGGGCAGAAATTGAGGCCCGGGTGGCGCCCCGGCCTTCGATCCAAATAGCGCCGACGGCTCCGGCATCAGACCATGCCACCGGCGTGTGCCGGATCCCCGCCTATGCTCGAGTAAGCGGGAGGCAGGTGAGCCTGCTCGACCGACTGGTGAGACTCGATCCGCAGGAACGGCGCGAAGTCGCCGCTATCGTTCGCCGTCTGTCCGAGACCCTGGCCGAGGTGTCGGACGGCAAGACGACCTCACATGTGCTTGGCGTCCTGGCTCACCTGCTCGACCCATCCTGACCAACTTGTGGACCTGTACCGAATATGGTCTATTTCGAGACGGCGTTCAACTCCGCTCGGGTCTGGTCGATTTGGTCGTATGCGTAGTTCACCATGGCGGCGGTGGTCATCGCCTCACCCTTCCCGGCGAGCGGCTCGTAGGTCTGGTCGCCAAGGACGTCGCGGAGGTGGGTGATCGCGGTGGTGATTTCGGGGAACGTCGCTGCGGTGAGGGGAGTGAGTGCTGCGAAGGCGGTGGTGATCCGAAACAGCTTGGCCCGGCGTGGGTTTTAAGGACCCGCGAAGTCACCGACGGCGGTCATCTTGTTGCCGTCCCAGGCGGTGGCGAAGCCGGCTGCGGTGAATGCGCAGTTCAGGATGATCGCTCGGTGTGCAGGACTTTCCATCCACAGGTCGAGCGCTACGCTCGGAGTCGCAGCGAATCCGGTTCCCCAGTAGACGATCTCACCGGTGTAGCTGGGCCTGGTGTAGCCCGCATCCGTGATACGTGCCTGCGGTGAAGAGCCGTCCGAACCGATATGGCCGTCCACACCGTTCTTCAGCATGTCGTTGGCGTGCCGCTGCGCTGCTACTGTCAAACGCGGGTCGTCGCCGATCACCCCGCAGGTCTGGCGGAGCCGGTTGACGCCGCTGTACACCGCGGTCCCTAAATCGTCTGCGCGCGCAGCGAAACCAGCAACTGTGCCGAGAGCCGTTATGAAGACAGTGTAGATCGAGAAGACGGCGACGATCTCGACTTTCCTCGTCATGTTGCCTCTTGCCACGCACTCGCTTTGCTGTTTTTAGCAAACAAATGCTACCCACTTTCGACCATGAAAGGTCGAGAATCGCCAATCCGCTTGTTACGCCGACACGTGCATCTCGCGGTACACCGTGGCAGTGCCACTAAAACGCGGCACCTCTAGTGACCGGCCTCGATGGCGGCGACGGTTGCGGCCGCGTCGGGCCGTTGGGAACCGCGCTTCCTACAGCAGTCCTTGTGTGCCGTGCTATTCATCAATTACATCAACTACGCAGTAATCCTCCTGTGGGGTGTCGCCGCGCTGGCAGTTACGTCCAGGGGCGTGATGTACGGGGCGTTAGGCCTGGTTGGGCGTGTCGTAGCCGGGTAGAGGGCGGTCATCGCGTGATCCTTCGAACTGACCCGCAAAGTCAATCGAAGGAGAACAACGCGATGACCTCATCCCACCCTATCGACGTCGAGAAGCTGCTGGCTGATCAACTCGCGCAGGCGAGCCCGGATCTGCTGCGTGGTCTGTTGTCGGCGTTTATCCACGCCTTGATGGGCGCGGAAGCCGACGCCATCTGTGGTGCGGGCTACCGCCAGCGCAGCGACGAGCGGTCCAACAGCCGCAACGGCTACCGGCCTCGTGATTTCGACACTCGCGCCAGGACCATCGAAGTGGCGATCCCCAAGCTGCGCTCGGGGAGCTATTTCCCGGATTGGCTTTTAGAGCGGCGCAAGCGCGCCGAGCGGGCACTGACGTCGGTGGTGGCGACCTGCTACCTGCTGGGCGTGTCCACACGGCGGATGGAGCGGCTCGTCGAATCACTGGGTGTGACACGCCTGTCCAAGTCCCAGGTCTCGGTCATGGCCGCCGAGCTCGACGAGGCCGTGGAGGCCTTCCGTACCCGCCCCCTCGACGCTGGCCCGTACACTTTCGTTGCCGCTGACGCCCTGGTGCTCAAGGTCAGAGAGAACGGCCGCGTCGTTGGGGTGCACACCCTGATCGCCACCGGCGTCAACGCCGAGGGCTACCGCGAGATCCTGGGTGTACAGGTCACCTCCGCTGAGGACGGGGCGGGCTGGCTGGCGTTCTTCCGCGACCTGGTCGCCCGCGGCCTGACCGGGGTCGCGCTGGTCACCAGCGACGCCCACCCGGGGCTGGTGGCCGCGATCGGGGCAACCCTGCCCGGGGCCGGCCTGGCAGAGGTGCAGAACTCATTACGCGGTCAACCTGATGTCGGTCACTCCGAAATCGTCCTGGCCGTGGGTGCGTACCCTGTTGCACTCCATCTTCGACCAACCCGATGCGGAATCTGTTGTCGCCCAATATGACCGCGTGCTCGATACATTGGCTGACAAGCTTCCCAAAGTCGCCGAGCATCTCGATGCCGCCCGTGGTGATCTCCTGGCGTTCACCACCTTCCCCAAGCAGATCTGGCGCCAGATCTGGTCCAATAATCCCCAGGAACGCCTCAATAGAGAGGTTCGGCGCCGGACCGACGTCGTGGGCATCTTCCCCGACCGGACCTCGATCATCCGACTCGTCGGCGCCGTGCTCGCCGAACAACACGACGAATGGATCGAAGGCCGCCGCTACCTCGGCCTCGACGTCCTCACCCGCGCCCAGGCAGCGCTGACCAGCACAGGCCAACCCGCCGGCCAGCAAACCGACACCACACCAGCCCTGACCGCCTAAACTGCCCCACGAAGGGTCACGCGATCGAACGAACTCTTACACCACGACCGTGGGCTTGGCCCCGCTGGCCCATGACCGGCCGCCCTCCGGCCGCACTTCACCATGTCGGCGCACCGACGACTCCGGTCGCCAATCGACTTCGTCGGCTTATCGGTGCCTGTTGTCATCCGATCTGGGGGCCTTCGGCCCTAGGTCATCCGCAGCGTTCAGCAAATGCTAAGGGACAATGCGCGAAAGCGTGAAGCGTACAGCCACGGAGAGCACAGGGATGATCGTGGTTGATCGGAACTATGACGGCGGTCTTGGCCTGGCGCAACCCGCTAATGACAGTCAGAAGTTGAGTCACGCCGAGGCAATGCGGCTGTTAGCCAGCGTTGACTATGGCCGGGTGGTATTCACCTTGAAGGCAATGCCGGCCATCCGCCCGGTTAACCATCTGGTGGACGAAGGCCGAATCATCATCCGCACCCGAGTGACCACAGCAATCTCCGCTGTCGCCAAATACGCCGGCTCTGGTGTGGTGGTCGCCTACGAAGCAGACGATTTCGACTCTCAGAGCCAGACCGGCTGGAGCGTTGTCGCTACCGGCTGGGCGCACCGTATCGACGATCCTGGCCAGGTCTCGCGCTATGAACGACTGCTGCATCCGTGGGTGAATCACGCAGACACTGCGCTGGCCATCGAGCCCGACATGGTCGCAGGATTCCGCATCATCGCCAGCAAGAGGTGAACCCATAGGCAGTGACGGTTGACTGAGGAAGCAAAACTCGCTGAGGCCACCTAACTGAAAAGCTGCCGACGACTCCACATCGTCCAGCAGTTCGTCGATGTCGACAGTGCTTAGGTGTGCAGCCACTCAAGAAGAGTGCGTTCTATTGTGGTGGGATGAGGCGGGTATGGGTGAGCAAACGGTGCAGTCCAGTTCACTTCAGTGCCGCCTCCTAGTGGCGTTGTGAGGTGGCAGTCACCGCCGATCTGTTCGGCGTGGAATGCCATGTTGGCCAGTGCGCTGTGGCGCTGATTGCCGGCGCTGATACCGCAACCGTCGTCGGTGATCGTGACGTCCAGTTCGTCAGCAACGGTCACCGCAACGGTCAATTGTGTTGCCCCAGAGTGTCGGACGGCGTTGCTGATCGCTTCTCGAATGACCGACTCAGCGTGTCCGGCCAGGTCATCGCCGATCACGCTCATCGGTCCGGACATCCGTAGTGTCGTGGCGATATCGCGGTTTTCGGTCAGGTCGGCGACCGCGGCCTGAATCCGCTGCCGAAAGCCGATCCGCTGTGTGCCGGTGACGTGCAATTCGAAGACGGTGGTGCGGATGTCCTCGATCACGGTCTGCAGGTCGGTGACCGCCCGGTTCAGCCGAGCGGTGATCTCGCTCGATCGGGACCGGGCGATGGTGCCCTGCAGATCCAAACCGACAGCGAAGATCCGCTGAATCACATGGTCGTTCAGGTCATGCGCGATCCGCTCACGGTCGGCCAGCACAGTCAGATGACGGGCGCGTTCTAGGGCGCTGCCCAACTCTAGTGCCACTGCGGCGTGGTCGGTGAAGTCGCTTATGATTTCCCCGGTATGCGGTTGTCGGAAGAGTGTTCGGTACGAGCGACTGCTCAGTGAGGGCAACGGCGGACCGCTGGCCTCATTCCGAACTGGCTGAAATCCTCAGCATCGCTGACGTTACACCTCGCAACTGCGATCTGACATGGTGTGTTTCGGTGAATAGGAGATGTCGCGGCGGAGCCTCATCGCATACAGCGAGACCTTGGAGCACTTGGGCCCAGATGGCGGGCCGCGATGCCGTCCATCTTGGGCGACCGTTCGCGGATCAGCACCGGGCCGGAACGGCAACGAAGCTCCGTCAACCGCAGCCTTCGGCCCCGCCCTTCATGGCAGGCTCCAACCATGACATTTACCATTTACGCGCGTGGCCCAGTCGAAGAAGGCGGCCAGGAGCCATCCACCAGGTGGGAAACCTATGACTTCGGTGACGTCGCTCAGTACACGATCTATCCGAGCGGTGTACTCATCGTCGACAAAGACGGGGATGGAAGCTGCTGGGTGCTTACCCCAGATCGCTGGCAGTGGCTGAGGTCCACCAACCACGCGCCAGGCGTGGAGGGCAACGCAGGCGGAGGCCAATTTGGCTCGCTTTGACGTCATTGGTACCCCGTAGACACTCGATGCAGTGGCTGCCAGGCTGTGGGCGAGGTCAAGAGTCGTCTCCTCCTCCTCAGCGAACTCGATGGGGTCGTAGGCGTCATCAGCTTCGTCGAGGGCTTCCGTTTCGACGTGGAGCGACCCTGGGTGCGGGTTCGCCCGGGTGCAGCTTCTCGCGAATCTTGCCCCACATTTCCTGCGGCACAGTCGATTTGACTGCATCGATGATCCTGTTGAGCTGGACCATCATCTTGGCGACGTCGATGCCCTGGTCACGCCCGTCGGGGCCGACGTACCGAGCATCCCCGCAATGTCGATGAACCAGGCGGCGGTGATCGGTGACGCCATCGGGGTCTACTCACTATCGGGCATACGTCGGCCTCAACACTTACCCCCTGTGGGGGTTAACGGGGCGCAGCAACGGTGGGTCGCCGGTCGGCGTCATCGGGTTGATTGCGACCGGCTTTGTTCTCCTGCATCTGAGCCGCGCCCGACAGGTAGGGGTTGGTGGCCCTGTGCACGTTGGCAAGCAATACAACACCGCCGAATGCGACGATCCCGAGAATCAGCAGTGGCCACAGCGCACCAACCAGGACAGCAAGTAATGCGCGAATAAGCAGGCGCGGCGTGAGTTGATGGCAGAACCTTTTGCAGACAAAGGCGACGACCATGGTGATCCCCGACGCGCACAGGTATGCATTGATCAGCAACGTGATCACCCCTTCCTGTCGGTGCTACACGAGTCTGTCCCTCAACGGCAGCAATTAGAGGTCAGCAGCGCGGGAGGTCTCTCAAACGAGATCAACTCGTAAACCGGCCTATACCCGTACCCAGCCTGCGTCATCACGCGCCGACATGCAGGCGCGTAGTTATCTGGGGCGGCATTGCCGCGCTGCGCGAGCTGGGAGGGGATTGGGTGTGACATTCTGCGGGGGGTGTCCGCTGATCTGGCGGTGCCGCGGTTCGGGGACGACTACCGTCGCAGCCGACGAACACGTCATCTGTGGACAGGAGGTCGCCATGTCGCCGGACGACACCGCGCCGCCCTCGGCAGTCCGTCGGGCCAGGAGGTTCGCGCTGCGCTACTGGGTGGCGCTCATCCTCGTCGCATTGGCGGCAGTCTTCATCGCGCAGAACCGGGAGCGCCCCCGGGTGCACATCCTGTGGATCACCCTCGAGTCGCCCATGTGGTCGTTGCTGACCGTCATGTTTGTCGTGGGCATCCTCGTGGGCCTTCTGCTGCGTCGTCGCCGCCGGACCTGAGCGGTACCGCAACGAGCACGTGACCTCGAAGCATCTTAGCCGCTTCGGCACGGACGCCGGGGTTTCGTCCCTTGCTATCTCGCCATCTCCCCGATCCCAAACTTCGGTCCAAGCAGCGGTGAAGTCGAGTGGTATCGCGCCCAGCTCGCGCACGGTCGCGACACCCATACCCTCAGCAGGGCATGCCTAGTCCTCACACTGCTAGGTCGTCGAGCAGCATCCCGGCGGTCTTCTTGTTATCGGGCATGGCTCCTCTGACTGCCCGCCTCAGCGACGGCGACGTCGACGTCGACGTCGACGTCGACGAAGGTCATGCTAGCCATCGTGCTCGAGCGACTAGGCCCGTGGCAGTCTGACACTCCGGAGATCGCTCAGAACAACCTTCGGGCGAGGCGCACTTGCACAGGCACCGGACGATCGCCCTTTGAGATGGAGTGGCGATTGCGTCAGGCAGATTCGGGTGCGGCCGACGGTTCGGGTTCACGGGGCCCCATGTCGAGGCGGAACGGTGGGTACTCGTCACGCATCAGTGAGGCGTAGGCACGTACCCGGACGGCCCACCGGTTGATGCCGATCACGAAGTCATACAGGCCCTTCGGGTAGCGCCCGGTGAACAGCAGGGCGATCACCGCGATCAGCAGCAGGATGGCGATCAGCGGCACCGGCATGTAGCCGCCGACCCAGTGGTGATGATGCTGACCCCAGTGGTGATGATGGTGACTTATGCAGTTGACCATGAAGAACACCGCACCCCGGAAGAAGGCGATGAGTATCAGGTAGTGCGGGATCGCCAGCAGCCACCACTTGATCAGCACCAGACCCCGATGCAGGTGCTCGGGGTAGTCGACTTCCAGGTCGGCCGGATAGCTGGAGTTCGGCTGCAGGCTGAACGGCGGGTACTTGTCGGTACCCAGCGCGAACAGCGCGTAGAAGAGCACCCGCCAGCGCCAGCGCAGGACACCGACATTGAAGTCGAACAGCCCGCGTGGGTATTTGCCGGTGAACAGGATCGCGAAGAACGCGATCACCGAGACCACGACGTAGGCGATATGTAAGAAGAACAGGACGATGTAGTGCGGGATGGCCAGGATCCACTTCACCAGCCACTGCCAGCGTGACAGCGCGGGGTCGAGGTCACCGCGAACCCGAACGGGGTACAGGGCGGTTTCCGGTTGCATGATCGACGCTCCTTTCAGGCGCTTCGACTCGATCGATACGCCGCTGATCGCGCGATCATTGCACTTTCCGGACTGCCGAACCCAGCATTTCCTGCCACGATGGCCACAACGTTGTCAGATCGGCATGCCCGGGTGATAGCAGCAATGCGCCAGCCCGGCCACGATCGCCGAGCTGGAACTCGAACTGGGCAAGGAGCGCCGTGCAGCTTCCCGGGAGGCTCGGGTGGCACGCGGACTGGCCGCCACCAAACCGATGAAACTGGATGCGGCCCAGCAGAAGCGACTTCTGCGCTTGTACCAACATGGCGAGCCTGTGAGTGAGTTGACCGCCATGTTGGAATCAGCCGGAGCACACTGTTCCGGACCTTGAAAGTCCTCAAGGGGCAGGAGCCGGTATCAGCGTGAGCGTGTCCCCCCACGATGAGGTGGGGGCGGCGAGTCAACTAAAAGTTCTAAGTCGGCCGAACGGACCGCCCGGACAGCGCTGCGGTTCGGGAACGACATTCAATGGAGCTGGCGGAGCTGGGGCGCTCGGTGGAACTTGAATACCCCGGCCCTGCGAGGCGGTCGAGCATGGCGGCCCGCGACGGTGGTGTCATGGGCTCCCCGTGAACGGGCAATTTGGGTAGGCCTGCTCCGCGTTCGCTATCGCCCTGCGCTCCTCCCTTGGACCAAGGAACGAAGGAAGGCCGAAGTTCTGATAGATGAGGTCGATAGGTTGGCCCGAGTAGCTGCAAATTTGGTGAGCGAAACTGAGCATTTCCTTCTTACATTGTTCGGCATCCGAGTTGTCCGTACAGCCCCAGCCCTCCTGCGACATCAGGGATAGGAAGTTCTGGTCGTAGACGGACGGGCCAGGTGTCGAGGTCACGGTGGGGGGCGGCGGCGCAGCCACGGGAACAGTCGTCGTTGTCGGAACAGCCGAAGGCTCAGCCTGTTTCGAGCGGTGCCAACCGAAAAGTGCCCCTGCAAGCAGGATTACGGAGCCGACAATTCCGACAACCAGTGCGACTAGTCCAAGCGAGACGATCAGACCATGCCGTCGTGTTGGTGCAGCGTATGTATCTGCATTACCTGGCTGGTCTGAGTCGTCCAGTGACCAGGCTTCAGCGACTTCTGGCGCTTGCGCGGTCGGTGTGAGTTCGGTGTCCGATTCGTCGTGGTTGGTCATTGCATTGCCTCCCCCAAAGTCTTGTCGTTACTGCGGGCAGTATGTCGCGACAGCGGCAGCCTGGTCGACCAGCCCGGCCATGATTTCGCGCAGCCGCTCCGCACCCACCGCTGCGGCGATGTCCATCGAATGAACAACATCGGCGAACAGAACCGTGACCTGCTTGTACTCCGCCCGGGTATCGCCGTCTTGGACCGGTGAGCCACAGCCATGACAAAACCGGGCGTTCTCCAGCGGCTCAGTGCCACACGTCCGGCACGCTGCTATGGCCGCCATCCGACCCTCCGCCGATCCCGGGCCCCAGCCTTTCCTGGGTACTCTAAGAATAGGCGGTTAGACACTCCACGAGGAGCCCTCGGCGCTCACGGTCATTCCGACACAGAGTTTTGAGAGCCTCGTATGTCGTCCATTTTCACCGATAATCGTCAGCGTGCTCGCGGGCCACCTTCCAGCAGCGAGGGTCAAAAGCTGTCAGCGACGAGTCGGGTCGCCGGACAGGGCATCCAGCCGAATAAGATTAGGCGGCTTGTCCGTGCTCGATCTGTTGGAGCACGGCGATGCGTTTGGCGATGGGTGGGTGAGTGTCGTAGAGGTGGTGGAACCAGCTCTCGTGGTGTTGGAGCGGGTCGTCGATGCACATGGCTGCGGTGGCGTGGTTGAACTTGGCGAAGGGCTGGTCGTTGGCTTGGAGCTTCTGCAGTGCGTGGGTCAGCCCGACGGGGTTACGGGTCAGTTCGACGCCGCTGACGTCAGCCAGCGATTCCCGCCGGCGCGATAGGGCGAGGCGTACCAGGGGCCCGAATATGACTGCCACCACGGCCAGCAGGGCTGCGGCGGCGAAGACGACCAGCATCATTTGTACGCCCTGGCGCCCCGGCGAGCGCATAAAGAAGACGGAGCGCCACAACAGGCTAGCCAGCAGCCCGGCCATGCCGATGAGCGTGCTCACGATGAGCAGCAGGCGCACATCGTAGTTCTTGATGTGGCTCATCTCGTGGGCGATCACCCCTTCGAGTTCCTCGCGGTTCATGATCGATAACAGACCCGTCGTGGCTGTAATGGCCGCGTGCTTAGGGCTAGTGCCGGTGGCGAAGGCGTTGGGAGAGGGGTCGTCGATCACGTAGACCTCGGGCTTGGGCAGGCCGTCACCTATGGCCAAGGCTTCGACGATGTTGTGTAGCTGGCGGTAGCGGTAGGGGTCGGCCGGCTGGGCGCCCGAGACCGCCAGCACCAAGCGGGTGCCAGAGGTGAGCGAGAAGGCGATTCCGGCCAGGGCGAACAGGGCGGCCGCCACGACGCCAACGACGATGTCTCCACTGGTGTCAGTGGGTGCCGCCGGCGACGATTGGGACGCGGCTGACCACAGCCAGCCGACCACCGCCCCGATGCCGACCCACACCACGAAGAACAACACCACGCAGGCGGCAGCCCGCCGCTTGTTACGGGCGATCTGCTCGTACACGGACCCGTCCGATCACGACGCCGGAGAAGCGGAACTCTCCGAACCGGGGCCGACAGGAGGCGTAGGCGCACCTGGAGGCGCGGTAAAGCTCACCTGGGGTACCTCGCGCTCGGCCTCGTCGGTCTCGAAGAAACTCACCGCGTGAAAGCCGAACGTAGCCGCCAGCAGGTTGCGCGGGAACGTCTGCAGCGCAATGTTGTAGTCCCGGGCGCTGGTGTTGTAATAGCGACGCGCGTACTCGAGCTTGTCCTCGGCGGCGGTGAGCTGCTCTTGGAGTTGAAGGAAGCTCTCCACGGCGCGCAGCTGCGGATAGTTCTCCGCCACCGCGAACAACGAACGCAACGTCTGGGTCAGGGCGTTCTCGGCCTGACCGATCTTCGCTGGGTCACCTGTCTCGCCAGCGCGGACGGCACCGGCACGCGCCTCGGTGACGGCCTCGAAAGTCTCGCGCTCATGGGATGCATAGCCCTTGACCGTCTCGACCAGGTTGGGGATCAGATCATGGCGGCGCTTGAGCTCGACGTCGATCTCCGACCACGCCTCCTGGGTCCGATTGCGGCGGCGAACCATACCGTTGAACGCGAGGACGCCACCTCCCAGCAGAATGACGACGACGACCACAATGATGATGACAGCGACCATGCGAACTCTCTCCTTCCGTTCCGCTGATCATCGTGACACCCCAAACTCCGGGGACGTCAGGGCCCAAGGTCACCATATCTTCTGACCACCTTCGACTACTCAGGCCGCCCGAAGCCGGCGATGGCGAAGCCGAGGAACACGACGGCGAAGACACAGACGAACCCGAAGTCCTGGTGTGCCTGCGTGTTCCAGGCTCAGAGGGACACCGTGATCGCCCATCACCCGAGATCGTCACCGGCGTTCGCATCGTTCCCGACAGCACGCAATGACCGACCAGCTGGTCCGCGGCGAATTCAGGTGCAGCCCAAACGGCCTGCGCGACAACCCTATTCGCGTCGTTTCTCATTACCGGAGATCGACCAAGAGTTCTCCGAGCGTGGCTAGCCGGTGCCGTGGTGCACGGCATCGGGTGCCTACCTGTCGCAACACGGCAACACCGCGTGAGGTAAGCCATCGCAGGAAAGCTAGGTCCCGAAGGCGTCGTGGATGGCAGGGTCGAAGCGACGCCACCATGGGGTCGTTCGGTTTCTGCCACAATCGTTGTCACCCAGCGATATTGGCGTCAGCTCATCGACACAGTACTCGTCGGCTCGCCGATGTCGAACCGCAGTGTGAGCAGTTCACCGCTGAGGCTGCAGTAGGGTGCGGATTTCTCTGGGGAGCTGAGCCAGGGCCTTGTCCATCTGGGGAGGCGGGAGATGGTGCAATACGGCTGCGGTGGTCGCCGCAGCCGCCTTGCCGACGTCGTCGGGGGCGATGATCGCCTCACGGGCGAACCGCGCAGCGTAGGCCTCGGCGTCGTAGTTCTCGGGGACGGCGCTGGGATTCCAGCCCGCGTAGAAGATTCCCCTGATCAGGTCGGGCAGCTGAGCCGCAAAGTGGGCGCTCGCCTCCACGGTGAGCCGATCGCGCAGGGTGTGCAGCCACGCGCGCAGCACTCGGTAGGCGAACTCCCGATCCTCGGTGTCGAACTCCCTGGCCACGTCGTTGATCCACGTGTGCGCGGTTTGCATCGCGTGGTCAAGCGCCGAGACCTTCGTTTTGGCGGACATGACTACCTCCTTGAGACCCCAGTCTTAGTTCTACAGCCAGTCGTCATGGACTAAGCCCTTCTTCTCCCCTCGTGCCCGGCCGCCCGCATTCGGGCTTCGAGGTCTGGCCGTACGCATTTCAGGTTCTGCCTTCCCCGTCGTCCCGAAAAGGGTCCTTTGACCCCGATCCGCGCGCCTCAGTGCACACATTCGAGGCACCGGAATGGGAAGCGGCCCGCCCAGCCGACAGGACCCGCCCAGCCGACAGGACCCGCCCAGCCGACAGGACAAGTACCGGGTCAGCGCCCGTCAGCCGGAGTCGAGCATGTAGGCAAGCATCTGGAGCGTGTACGCCGTGTCCCGACCGTCTGGCACCCCGGCGAACGTCTCGGCCACATTCCGCAGAGCTGCGGCCACCTCACACCGCTGCTGAGGGGGAGGCCAGTTCGTCGAGCAGGGCCGCGGTGGGACTTCTCGGTGCCCTAGATTGAATCCAACGCATCGATCACTTGGCCCCCACCCTGGATCCCCACTTGCAACGGAGCACGCGACGTCCGACAACCCGCACCGTCACACAAGCACCGCCCCCAACACCACCCAGCAATAGAGATTGGATTGACGAGCGGAGGAAACCACTGTGAGCATTTTACCGAAGCGATCTTCGGCCGCGCTGAGCTTGCTGGCGGCCACAGTGTTGGTGCTTTCGGCGTGCGCCAAAGAAAAAATAACCCCCTCATACGCCACCGCGGCGAGAGTCGACTGCGGCGGCAAACAGACATTGAAGGCCAGCGGCTCCACCGCGCAAGCCAACGCGATGACCCGGTTTGTCAAAGCCTATGAAAAGGCCTGCCCCGGGCAGACCGTCGCCTACACGTCGAATGGCTCGGGTGCCGGGGTGAGCGAATTCCTAGCAGGCCAAACCGACTTCGGCGGCTCAGACTCGCCGCTAGCTGGAGACGAGTACAACAAGGCCAAGCAGCGGTGCGGCTCGGATGCCTGGAATCTGCCGGTGGTGTTCGGTCCTTTGGCGATCACCTACAACCTGGATGCCGTTGACAGGCTGGTGCTCGACGCCCCGACGCTGGCGAAGATCTTCAACGGCACGATCACCCGGTGGGACGACCCGGCGATCAGGGCGCTCAACGAGTCGATGCCCTCGGAACCCATCATCGTGGTATACCGCAGCGACGCGTCGGGCACCACCGATAACTTCCAGCGCTACCTCGATGCCGCCTCCAACGGCGCGTGGGGCAAGGGAACCGGCAAGGTGTTCAATGGCGGGGTCGGCCAGGGCGCCCCAGGCAACGAGGGCACGTCTGCCAAGGTCAAGGACACCGAGGGCGCGATCACCTACAACGAATGGTCGTTCGCCCAGGCGCAGCGGCTGTTCGCCGCCAGGATCGTGACCTCGGCCGGGCCGGATCCGGTGGCCATCAACGCTGACACGGTCGGCAAGGCCATCGCTGGCGCGACCATCGCGGGTCAGGGCAACGACCTGGTGTTAGACATCTCGTCGTTCTACAAGCCCACCCAGCCCGGCGCCTACCCGATCGTGCTGGCGACCTACGAACTGGTGTGCTCGAAATACTCTGACGCACAGACCGCGACGGCGGTGCGGGCGTTTCTGCAGTCCACCGTCGGGCCAGGCCAGGCCAACTTGGAAGACTACGGATACTTCCCGTTGCCCAACCAGTTCCAGTCGAAAGTGCTCAGCGCCGTCAACGCCATCAGCTGATCCCGAACCGGACGTCACGCTCATCGCTGAAAGTCCAAGCGGCGCAGCGCTGCACCGCCACCGCAGCAACCACGACAATCAGGAGCCAATCGCGCATGACAGCTCGTCATATCGTCGCTATCGGTGGCAGTGATGCCGGCATCAGCGCGGCGCTGCGCGCCCGCGAACTCGACCCCACCACCGATGTCACCGTGGTCGTCGCCGACGCCCATCCCGACTTCTCCATCTGCGGCATCTCTTACTACGTCTCCGGTGAAGTCACCAGGCTCGCCTACTACCCAAACAGCCTGAAAACTCAAGACAACTGTCGAAGTTCTAGCGACCGAGGATCGCTAGTTCACACCCGCGACAGGCTGGTCACCAGGGGCAGGCGTCGCCGGCCCCAGTGTCCGGCCGGGCCGTCGTAGACACCGGGCAACCGATAGCAGCACCCCCGGCAGCAGCCGTCGTCGGTCAGACCGTAATGGCGCATCGCATACCAGTCGCGAACCACAACCGCCGATCCGCACCCGGGACACCGCGTGCTGTCGCCCTCGGCGTCGTGGACGTTGCCGGTGTAGACGAACCGCAGGCCCTCGCGCAGGCCGATGCGGCGGGCGCGCGTCAACGTGGCAGGCGGTGTCGGGGGGTGTGTCCAGCATCTTGTAATCGGGATGGAATGCGGTGAAGTGCACCGGCACATCGACGCCGAGGTGCTCCCGGATCCACGCGCATTCGGCGGCGATCTCGGCGTCGCTGTCGTTGCGTCCCGGAATGAGCAGGGTGGTGATCTCCAGCCACACGTCGGTCTCGTGCCGCAGGTAGAGCAGGGTGTCCAGCACGTCGTGCAGACGCCCGACGCAGACCTTGCGGTAGAAGTCCTCGGTGAACGCCTTCAGGTCGACGTTGGCAGCGTCGATGTGCCGATAGAACTCCGCGCGAGGGTTAGGACACATGTAGCCGGCCGTCACTGCGATCGCTTTGATGCCACGGTAGTGACAGGCGTCGGCGACATCGGCGGCGTACTCCCAGAAGATCGTCGGATCATTGTAGGTGAATGCCACACTGCGACAATGCAATTCGTCAGCAGCGCGGGCGATGTCGTCGGGGGTGGCCCGGCTGGCCAGGGTATCGACCTCGCGAGACTTAGAGATATCCCAGTTCTGGCAAAACTTGCAGGCGAGGTTGCACCCCGCAGTGCCGAACGACAGCACCGCCGAACCCGGCAAGAAGTGGTTGAGCGGCTTCTTTTCCACCGGGTCGACGCAGAACCCGCTCGACCGCCCGTAGCTGCTGAGCTTCACCTGATCGTCGATCCGGCAGCGGACAAAGCACAGGCCGCGCTGGCCCTCGTGCAGCTTGCATGCGCGCGGACAGACGTCGCACTGAATCCGGCCGTCGTCGAGGCGATGCCAGTGTTTCGTCGCGATGGTGAACCGGTCGTCTTCGGGAACGAGTGGGGTCATGGTGTGCTCTCGGCGCCAGGTTACGCCCCACGCAGCCGGCTCAACACCTGCTGGTGGAGTAGGCCGTTGGTGGCCACGGCGCTGCCGCCGTGCGGGCCGGCGGTGCAATCCGACGAAGTGGTCAAGCTTTCGTGCCAACCACCGGCTACAGCAGCGCGACCCCACTGTGCTGCGGGCGCACGGTGTGTTCTCTGGCATCCTGGCCGACGCCGTGAAATCTAAACGACTGTCAGCGAATCCTGCCAGGGGTGTAGAGAACCTACCGCGT
Organism: uncultured Actinomycetota bacterium; assembly: GCA_963785625.1. GTDB lineage: Bacteria > Actinomycetota > Actinomycetes > Mycobacteriales > Mycobacteriaceae > Mycobacterium. The sequence goes on from CAWAWC010000015.1 coordinate 103,222, forward strand.
AAGACTGGCAAGCGTCACGTGTATCTATCAGCGGATGACGTGTACCGCCTCGCCGACGAATCGGGTCAATACCGGGCGCTTGTCCTGGTGCTCGCCTACACCGGCATCCGGTGGGGCGAAGCCGTGGCCTTGCGTGTACGCGATGTCGAGTTTCTCCGGCGGCGAATCTCGGTATCGGAGAACGCTGTACAACTCGGTGTGAAGCATGCTGTCGGTCCGACCAAGGGCCGCAAGGCCCGCTCGGTGCCGGTACCCGAGTTCGTGCTCAACGCGCTGGCCACCTAGTGCGGCGGCAAGGAGCCGGACGACCTTGTGTTCCCACACCAAGGCGGCGGCTATCTTCCCCGGCCCAAGTCGTCGACTGGATGGTTCCAGGCCGCGGTCAAGAAAGCCAAGGCGCAGAAGATCACGCCTCACGATCTGCGACATACCTGTGCGTCGCTGGCCGTCTCAGCCGGGGTGAACGTCCTGGACATTGCAGCGGATGCTCGGGCACACGTCAGCAAAGGTCACCCTGGACACCTACGCGGACTTGTTCGATGACGATCTCGATGCCGTGGCGGTCACTTTGCATAGCCGGTATTCACGCGAAGTTACTCGAAACTGTGGCCAAAATGTGGCCAAAGACCGCCCACCGGATTAGCCGGCAAACATAGAAACTATCGTTTATCTGCGCAAACGCTCGTACAGAATCGGTGCGGGCGGAGGGACTCGAACCCTCAAGCTCTCACGAGCACCGGCACCTAAAACCGGCGTGTTTGCCGAAATTTCACCACGCCCGCAGCGTGCCGATCCTACCGCCCGATTCGCCGACAAATGTTGTCAGTGGCCCTTTCTACCTTGGGTTGACCACAGCGACGAAAGGGGATGGATGAGATCAGCAGAGGAGTTCGAAGCCGTGCAACGCCTCATCGCAATTGGTCTGAACGATTGTGCGATCGCTCGTCAGACGGGCATACCGCGAATGACCGTTCTGGATTGGCGACACTTCAGATCATCAATTCGAACGCGAGGTACAAACGCGTCACCCTGCCCCATCGAGCATGATTTTGCAGCGCGCCCGGCTGCCGCGTACTGCTATCTTTTCGGCCTGTACCTAGGAGATGGCTGCATCTCGCGTCACCCCCGAGCCTGGCGGCTAAGAATCACCCTCGACGACAAATACCCGGGCATCATCGACCGCTGCCGCAAGGCGATTGACGTCTTGATGCCAGGTCAGCATGCGGCGACGCTGCGCCTCTCCAAGAACTGCACCGAGGTCTCGCTGTACTCAAAGCATTGGCCGTGTCTGCTGCCTCAGCACGGTCCCGGCAGGAAGCACCTACGGCCCATCCGGCTGGAGCACTGGCAGGAAGTGCTCGTCAAAGAGGCGACAGAGGAATTCATCCGAGGGCTGATCGACAGCGACGGGTGCCGTGTGGTCGCCAACGATCGTGGGGTCCGAAGCGTGCGCTACCACTTCTCGAACCGATCCGACGATATCCGCGGTTTGTTCACCGCGGCGCTAGACGAGCTCGGGATTCCGTGGACGCGGCCGAGCCGGTACGTCATCGCGATCTACCGCAAGGCCGCGGTGGCGCGTCTCGACGAATTCGTCGGGCCCAAGTCGTGAATTCCGCCGCGCGGTACCTTCAAGGGGTGTCCACTACCCGCCGTCGCAGGCCCGCGCTGATCGCGTTGGTCATCGTCGCCGCCTGCGGATGCCTGGCCCTGGGCTGGTGGCAGTGGACCAGGTTCCAATCAGTGTCGGGCACGTTCCAAAACCTAGGCTACGCGCTGCAATGGCCGCTGTTCGCCTGGTTCTGCGTGTACGCGTACCGCAAGTTCGTCCGCTATGAAGAAACGCCGCCGGAGCCACGGACGAAGAGCGCTGTCACCGAGATACCTGCCGTACTGCTGCCCGAGCGTCCGAAGCCCGTGCAGCAACCGTCCGACGATCCCGCGCTACGGGAGTACAACAACTACCTGGCCGAGCTCGCGAAGAACGATGCCGATCGGCAGAACAGGACCACCGCATGACCACGCCCGAGACACCAGGAGCCTCAGCGTCCGCCGTCCCCGCCGACAAACTCCGCACCGCGCTACTCGCCTACCGCGTCATGGCCTGGACGACGGGTCTCTGGCTCATCGCACTGTGCTATGAGATCGTCTCGCACCTAGCGTTCCACCACGAGATCCGGTGGATCGAGGTGGTGCACGGCTGGGTGTACTTCATCTACGTGCTGGCCGCCTTCAACCTCGCGATCAAGGTCAGGTGGCCGATCGGCAAGACGATCGGCGTGCTGCTCGCCGGCACCATCCCGCTGCTGGGCATCATCGTCGAGCACTTCCAGACCAAGGACGTCAAGGCGCGCTTTGGACTCTGAGTCACATTCGCCACATTCGTCTCTCTTGGAGACGACCTTCGTTGTGCCCACCTCTCAGCGACACCTTGTGATACTTGACTGCGGGATTCGCACGTAAGCCGGTTTGTGTCGCTCGAAGGCGGGCACATCGCCTCATCCCTCGGCGCAAGGCTGGTGTGACTGGTGTGCCTTAATCGCCGGCCTCACGCGAGGCGAGGGCAAGCGCCTTCAGCGCCGGCACGAGGAGCGCCAGTGCGCGACCACGATGCGACACCGCGTCCTTCTCCGCCGGGCTGAGCTGAGCCGCGGTGCGGTCACAACCCGCGGGAACGAACACCGGGTCGTAGCCGAACCCGCCGTCGCCGCTCGGTTCCCGGGCGATGCTGCCGGGCCACTCACCGCGCACGACCACCTCACCGGAGGCGCTGACCAGCGCGCAGGCTGACACGAAAGCCGCGCCGCGCCGTTCGTCGGGCACGTCCCGCAACTGGGCCAGCAGCAACGCGGTGTTGGCGGCGTCGTCGCCGTGGTCGCCCGACCAGCGCGCCGACAGCACCCCGGGCATGCCGTTTAAGGCGGCCACTTCCAAGCCGGAGTCGTCGGCCACAGACGCCAGACCCGTCGCGGCGAACGCATCCCGCGCCTTGGCCAACGCGTTGTCGTCGAACGTCGCGCCGGATTCGGGCGCCTCGTCGAACGGCGCCACGTCGTCCAGCGACACCAACGTCAACCCCGACAGGCCGGCGCCGTCCAGCACCCGCCGCAGTTCGGCCAGCTTCTTGGGGTTACGGCTGGCGACCAGCAGCCGGGTCAGGTTCCGAACGCCTTCGGCGGCGGGGAGCCCTCGGGCAACACACCCGGGTAGGGCAGCTCGAGCGCCTCCCGCTGCGCGGCGAACAACTTGTCGCAGGCGCCCAGCGCCGCGTCGAGCAGCTTGTCCAACGTCGACCGCGGGAACGTCGCACCCTCGCCGGTGCCCTGAACCTCCACGAGCGTCCCGGTATCGGTGGCGACCACGTTCATGTCGACCTCGGCTCGGGAATCTTCCTCGTAGGGCAGGTCAACGCGGATCCGGCCGTCGACGACGCCGACGCTGACCGCCGCGATGGCACACGACAGCGGCCTGGGATCCGAGAGCCTGCCCGCCGCCGACAGGTAGGTCACCGCGTCGACCAATGCCACGTAGGCGCCCGTGATGGCGGCGGTGCGGGTGCCGCCATCGGCCTGCAACACGTCGCAGTCGACGGCAATCGTGTTCTCGCCCAGCGCCGCCAGGTCGATGCACGCCCGCAGCGACCGGCCGATCAGCCGGCTGATCTCCTGGGTGCGACCGCTGAGCCGACCTTTCACCGCCTCGCGGTCGGAACGAGTGTGGGTGGCCGACGGCAGCATCGCGTACTCGGCGGTCAGCCACCCCAGGCCCGACCCCTTGCGCCAGCGCGGAACGCCCTCGGTGACGCTGGCCGTGCACATGACCTTGGTGTGGCCGAATTCGATCAGTACCGAACCCGCCGGGTGGTCGGTGAACCCGCGGGTGATGACTACGTGGCGAAGCTCGTCGTCAAGGCGGCCGTCTTCTCGTTTGGTCACCCCAGCAACACTAGCCAACCCAGCTCGCCGACGATGCACGCCGGCACGGCGTGAGGTGGGGGCACCCCCAGCCGCGCAGCGGCGAGGGGGCAAGGCGGGCAGTCAGGCCCAGCCCGTTTGGCTCAGACCCTTTCGGAGTGGCGGACGTCGAACGTCTCACCGCAGACCACCGCGTGCACGGGACCGTCGAACTCCGCCTTGGCCTCGCTGATCACGTCCTCACGCGAGGTCCACGGTGGGATGTGCGTCAGCAGCAGCTCACGAACGCCGGCCTCGGCCGCCGCCCTGCCGGCCTCGGTGCCCGACAGGTGCAGGGCGGGCGGACGATCGGCCGCATGCGTCCAGGAGGCCTCGCAGAGAAAGACGTCGGCGTCGCGGGCCAGCTCGGCGAGTTGGTCGCAGACGCCGGTGTCGCCGCTATAGACGAACGAGGCCCCGCTGGGATCGGTGATCCTCATGCCGTAGGACTCGGTCGGGTGGGCCACTATCCGCGGCACCACCGTGAGCGACCCGATTTGCACCGGCTCGTTGTCCACCCAATGACGAATGTCGAAGATGTCCGAGCAATCGTCGATCTCACCGCCGTACGGGGAGGAGGCCGCCCCCAACCGCGACCAGGTGTCGCCGGGCCCGTACAACACTGCCCTGCCGTCGGGCTTCGTCGGGTGGTAGCGGCGCCACACGAACAGTCCGGGCAGATCCAGGCAGTGGTCGGCGTGCAGATGAGTCAGCAGGACGTGCACCGAGCTGGGGTCCGCGTAGCGTTGCAGCGCTCCGAGCACCCCCCCGCCGAAGTCGAGGACCAACGGCGGAGTGTCCGGCGCCCGGAGCAGATAACCCGACGCAGGCGAATCCGGCCCCACTACGCTGCCTGAGCAGCCGAGCACGGTGATTCGCACGGACACTACTGTGCCATGCCCGATAGCACCATGAGGAAAACATCGCCGCATTGGTGTGATGAGAATCTCGTGGGGCCTACCGGCCCCGGAAGTCCCCGAAGTGATGAACCGGTTGGACACCGGTCACCGCGGGTCCCAGGAATCGCGCCGCCAGTTTGGTGAACGCCTCGGGGTCGCCGGTCGCCTCGAAGACCCGGGTGGCCGGCGGTGCGTCATGCGGACGCAGCAGGTCCTGCTCGGTGAGCACCCGGAGCACTTCCTTCGCCGTCTCCTCGGCGCTCGAGACCAGCGTGACGTTGTCGCCCATCGCCAGTTGGATGATCCCGGACAGCAGCGGGTAGTGCGTGCACCCCAGCACCAAGGTGTCGACCTGGGCGCGCTGCAGCGGCTCGAGGTAACCCTCGGCCAGTCCGAGTACCTGGCGGCCGCTAGTCACCCCGCGTTCCACGAAATCGACGAACCGGGGGCAGGCCACCGCGGTGATCTCGGTGTCGCGGGCGGCGGCGAACGCGTCTTGGTAGGCATGCGAGTTGATGGTCGCGCGCGTGCCGATGACGCCGATGCGACCGTTGCGGGTGGTCGCAACCGCGCGGCGCACCGCCGGCAGGATCACCTCCACGACGGGGACGTCGTAGCGCTCCCGGGCATCCCGCAGGCACGCGGCCGACGCCGTGTTGCAGGCGATCACCAGCGCCTTGACACCCCGACCGACCAGGTCGTCGCCGATGGCGAGCGCGTGCGCGCGGACCTCGGAGATGCTGAGCGGCCCGTAGGGGCCGTTGGCGGTGTCGCCGACGTAGACGATGTCCTCGTCGGGCAGCTGGTCGATGATGGCCCGCGCGACGGTCAACCCCCCGACGCCGGAGTCGAAAACCCCGACGGGCGCCAAGGGCGGGCTCATGTCGTGGGGCGCCGCGTCGCGCCGGCCGCTGTGCGCGCTGCGCGGGCGTTGCGTTCCGGCGCCGACAAAATATAGGCAGCCACGACGCCGGCGATGCCTCCACACAGATGGCCCTGCCAGGACACGCCACCGCATTGGTGCAGCACCGGCATCGCCTCGAGCAGAACGCCGCCGTAGGCGAACAACACCACCAGGCCGATGATGATGTTCGATACCCGTCGGACGAAGAACCCGAACACCAACAGGAAGGCCAGCCAGCCGAAGATCAAGCCGGAGGCCCCGATGTGGTCGGTCGGACCGCAACTGCTTCCCACGTTGCCGATGAGCCAGGTGCCGAAGCCGCCCAGGACCCACACGATCACGGTCGCCCACACGAAGCGGGAAATTCCGGCCAGCGTCATCAAGAAGCCGAGCACCAGCAGCGGGACCGTATTGGCCATCAGGTGCTGCCAGTTCGCGTGCAATACCGGCGCGAAGATGATGCCCCAGAGGCCGTCGCCGGTCAGCGGCCTGATGCCATTGGAGTCCAGCCTGCCGCCCGCCAACTGGTCGATCAGCTCAACGAGGTAGAGCAACGCCACGAAGGTGAGGATCGTGGCCCCGCCAACCATCCACTCGGGCCGCTTCTTCGTCTGGGTCGCCGGTACGCCGGGACGACCCTTCGGCGTGCTCCTACCCATCGCTGCCCTTTCAGAGCGTGCTTGGCCTCGTCCAGGCTACCGGGCGTTACCCATCGTCTGCGCCCTTGTCAGCGCCCCTCGTCAGCCGAATGCTCCGGGCAACACGTCGCGGTAGGTCGGTATTCCGGCTACCGACTCGGCGGCGAGCACTCCGGCCAGCACCGCACGCGCGAGGCAGTCGGCGGCGGCGATTCCCAGCTCGGTGACCAGCGCCGTCTCGGGTGCGAACGCGGCGGGCACCGGCTTCCCAACGACCGAGGGCGCGACCTCCACCGCCCCGGTCGCGACCGCGAACACCGTGTCGCCGTCCAGCGGCGTGTGCGCCGGCCGGATGGCGCGGGCCAGGCCGTCGTGGGCGGCGACGGCGATGCGCCGGCACGCGGCGGCGCTCACCGCGGCATCGGTCGCCACCACCGCGATCGTGGTGTTCAGGGGGTTCAGGGGCGACGGCAACTGCCCGAACGCCTCGATCTGCTCGGCCGGCGGTGGCGTCAGCCCGAACTCCTCGATCAGGTCCCTCATCCACGGCAGTCCGGTGGCCCGGTCGACGACGTCGCCCGCGGAGTTCACCGCGACGATCGCGCCGACGGTGACGCCGGAGGCCAGGGCCGTCGAGGCCGTTCCGACACCGCCCTTCAGGACCCCGGCCCGGGCGCCCATCCCGGCGCCGACGATCCCCATGGCCGTGGCTTCTCCGGCGGCCGCACAGGCCAGGTAGCCGAACTCGGCCGTCGGGCGCCGGGCCCAGCCACCGACCGGCAGGTCGAAGATCACCGCACCGGGCACGATGGGCACCACGCCGCCCTCCATCGCCACCCCGCGCTGGTGTTCTTCGAGCCAGCGCATGACGCCGTCGGCGGCCGCCAGGCCGTAGGCGCTGCCGCCGGCGAGCAGCACCCCGTCGACGAACCGCACGGTGTTTGCCGGGTCCAGCAGATCCGTCTCCCGGGTGCCTGGCGCGCCGCCGCGGCAATCCACGGCCCCGACGGTGCCGGGCGGGGTCAGCACGACGGTGACGCCGCTGGCCCAGCCGGCGCCCAGTGACGCGTCCGGGTCCAGGCGATGATGGTGGCCGACGCGGATACCCCCGACGTCGGTAATGGAGTTCATCCGGCCGCCGTCACGATGATCGGGGCCCCATCAAAGCCAGCACCAGGTACTCCTGCAACACGGTCAGCCACTGGTAGACGTCGAAGTGCACGGCCAGCGGATGGTCAGCCGGCAGTCGTTCCGGTCCCTGCGGCCCGACCTCGAGCATGACCCCCAGTGTCAGCCGGATGTCGTTGACGGCCGCAACCCAGGCATGCGCGTCGTCCTCGGTCAGCTCGAACCGTCCGCCGTTATCCGGGACGGTATCTAATAACCGCTGTGCCGCAACACGTTTGGCGTCGATGATCTCCGGCTCGTGCAGGCTGCGCAGGGCCGAGTTGAGACTTTCGGATGCGTCGGGCGCCGAGGTTTCGTCGTCGGGTTTGACGAAGTCCGGCAGGAGCCGACGCAGCGTCTGCTCCCCTGGCGGGTTGGCGTTTCCGGTCTTTATGCCGGTGATCTCTTCGAGTTCGTCTGGCGGGGAGGACGATTCGCGTTCATCGAGAAGGCCGATCATCGCCGCGGCCAGGTTCTTCAGCAGAGCGGCCTCATGCGAAGCCAAAGCGGACCGAAAACGGGGACCGTTCGCGGTCTCGACGCGCTTCCATTTGCGCACAGGATATCGCCGATGCCTCGACCCTCAGCGGTCCTGCTGCATCGTCGCCCACAATCCGGCGGCGTGCAGCTTGGACACGTCGGCTTCCATGTTCTCCCGGCTGCCCGCCGACACCACTGCCTTTCCTTCGTTATGCACCTGCAGCATCAGTTTCGTGGCGTGCGGCTCGCTGTAGCCGAACAATTTCTGGAACACATAGGTCACGTAGGTCATCAGGTTGACGGGGTCGTCCCACACGATGGTGACCCATGGACTGGCCGTGACGTCTACCGGAGCGGACTCCCGTTGGCCGCCCGGCCTGGACTTCGGCTCCGTGGGCGCTGACGTGACAACCATGACCAACACGATACCGAGGCACACGCACGCTGCCGCCAGCCGTTACCGTTGCGGGATGAATGAGCCGCTCCTGGCCGGGCTGCTTACCGACAAGTACGAGTTGACCATGTTGGCGGCGGCGCTGCGCGACGGCACCGCCAATCGCCGGACCACCTTCGAACTGTTCGCCCGCGGACTGCCCGACGGCCGTCGTTACGGGGTGGTCGCGGGGACCGGCCGGTTGCTGGAAGCTCTGCCGCACTTCAGGTTCGACGATGACGCCTGCCGGCTGGTGGCGGAGTTCCTAGACCAGGACACGGTACGCTATCTGCGCGATTTCCGGTTTTGCGGCGACATCGACGGCTACGCCGAAGGCGAGCTCTATTTCCCCGGCTCCCCCGTCCTGTCGGTGACCGGCACTTTCGCCGAATGCGTGGTGCTCGAAACGCTTTCGCTGTCGGTCTTCAACCACGACACCGCGATCGCGTCCGCGGCGGCGCGAATGGTCAGTGCCGCGAGGGAACGCCCGCTGATCGAGATGGGGTCACGACGGACCCACGAACGGGCGGCGGTCGCGGCGGCTCGCGCCGCCTATATCGCCGGCTTCGCCGCAACCTCCAACCTGGAGGCCCAGCGCCAATACGGGATACCCACCGAAGGCACCTCCGCCCACGCGTTCACCATGCTGCACACCCGGGCAGACGGCCCGGACGAGTTGGCGGCCTTTCGGGCCCAAGTTGACGCGCTCGGTGCCGACACCACGCTGCTGGTCGACACCTATGACGTGACGGCCGGGGTGGCCAACGCCGTGGCCGCCGCCGGCACCGCGCTCGGTGCGGTCCGCATCGATTCCGGCGAACTCGGGGTGCTGGCCCGGCAGGTGCGTGACCAGCTCGACGGGCTGGGAGCCACCCAGACCCGCATCGTGGTGTCCGGTGATCTCGACGAGTTCTCCATCGCCGCGTTGGGTGCGGAGCCGGTGCACAGTTACGGCGTCGGGACGTCACTGGTCACCGGTTCCGGCGCGCCGACCGCGCACATGGTCTACAAGCTGGTCGAGGTGGACGGCATGCCGGTCCAGAAGCGCAGCAGTCACAAGGAATCCCGCGGCGGCCGCAAAGAGGCGCTGCGCCTGTCCCGTCCGACCGGGACCGTCACCGAGGAGGTGGTCCACCCGGCAGGCCATCCCCCGGCGACCACCGAACCCATCCGGGTGCTCACCACCCCGCTGGTCCGCCGCGGGGAGGTGGTTGCCGAACCGAACCTGGCTGCGGCGCGCGAGCTCGTGGCTTCCGGGTTGCGCAGCCTGCCGTGGGAGGGCTTGAACCTGTCGCACGGCGACCCCGCGATCCCGACAACGCAGATTCCGGCCCGGCAACCCCAGCACCGCCCGTAGCGAAGGGAGTCACCACGTCCGACGTATCCCTGCCCGTGACCGAGCTGCTGGCCACCGCCGTGGCCGCGCTCGGCGGCAGCGAGCGCCGCGGCCAGGTGGACATGGCCGCCGCGGTAGCGCGGGCGTTCGATACCGGTGAGCACCTCGTCGTGCAGGCCGGCACCGGCACCGGCAAGTCGCTCGCCTACTTGGTCCCCGCGATCGTTCACTCGATCAGCGACGAGTCACCCGTCGTCGTCTCGACGGCCACCATCGCGCTGCAGCGTCAACTCGTCGAGCGTGATCTGCCCCGGCTGGCCGATTCGCTCGCCGCTGCCCTGCCTCGCCGGCCGCGCTTCGCCCTCCTCAAGGGGCGACGAAACTATCTGTGCCTGAACAAAATACACAACGGCTCTCAGGGAACCAATGATGACGAAGGTGCCGACACACCGCAGGAAGAACTGTTCGACCCAATGGCGGTGACCGCCCTGGGCCGCGACGTGCAACGGCTCACCGCCTGGGCGTCCACTACGGAATCGGGTGACCGCGACGATCTGAAACCCGGCGTGGCGGACCGATCCTGGTCGCAGGTCAGCGTGTCCGCGCGCGAATGCCTCGGCGTGGCGCGCTGCCCGTTCGGCTCCGAGTGCTTCTCCGAACGGGCGAGAGGAGCGGCCGGCCGAGCTGATGTCGTCGTGACCAACCACGCGCTGCTGGCCATCGATGCCGTTGCCGAATCCGCGGTGCTGCCAGAACACGCGCTGCTGGTGGTCGACGAAGCGCACGAGTTGGTCGACCGGGTGACATCGGTGGCCACCGCGGAGCTGACGCCGGCCGCCCTCGGAGTCGCCGCGCGACGGATCACCCGCTTGGTGAGTCCGGAACTGCACCAGCGGCTGGAGGCGGCGACGGCTACCTTCGCCGCGGCCATCCATGACGGCACTCCCGGCCGCATCGATTACCTCGACGACGACGTGTCGACCTACCTGCAAGCGCTGCGCGACGCGGCGAGCGCGGCCCGGTCGGCAATCGACTCTACGAGCGACGCCAAGGCGGCCTCGGCGCGCGCCGAAGCGGTTGCGGCGCTGAGCGATATAGCCGACGCCGCGTCGCGGATCCTCAACTCGTTCGCGCCCGCGATCCCCGACCGCACCGACATCGTCTGGCTGGACCATGAGGACAACCGCGGTGCGCCGCGCCCGGTGTTGCGGGTGGCGCCGCTGTCGGTGGCCGAGTTGCTGCGCACCCGGGTTTTCTCCCGCGCGACCACCGTGCTGACGTCGGCGACGCTGACGGTCGGTGGCTCCTGGGACGCGATGGCCACGGCGTGGGGCCTAACGGCCCAGGATGGCGAGTCCCTGCCCTGGCGCGGACTCGACGTGGGATCGCCGTTCCACCACGCCAAGGCCGGAATCCTGTATGTGGCCGCTCACCTGCCACCGCCCGGCCGCGACGGCACCGGTTCGGCCGAGCAGCTCACCGAAATCGCCGAACTCATCACCGCCGCCGGTGGGCGCACCCTGGGCCTGTTCTCGTCGATGCGGGCCGCCCGGGCCGCGGCCGAGGCCATGCGTGAGAGGTTGTCGACGCCCGTGCTGTGCCAGGGCGACGACAGCACCTCCGCGCTGGTCGAGCAGTTCGGCGTCGAGCCCGAAACCTCGCTGTTCGGCACCCTGTCCCTGTGGCAGGGCGTCGACGTGCCCGGCCCGTCGCTGTCGCTGGTGCTCATCGACCGCATCCCCTTCCCCCGGCCCGATGACCCGCTGCTCGGCGCGCGGCAGCGCGCGGTCGCCGCGCGCGGCGGCAACGGCTTCATGGCCGTGGCCGCCAGCCATGCGGCACTGCTGCTGGCGCAGGGGTCGGGTCGGCTGCTGCGCCGCGTCACCGACCGCGGAGTCGTTGCGGTGCTCGACTCCCGGATGGTCACCGCGGGCTACGGAGGCTACCTGCGAGCCTCGCTGCCGCCGTTCTGGCAGACCACCGACGCGGCGCAGGTCCGTGCGGCGCTGGAGCGGTTGCGCACCGCCTCGGACGACTTATCGGCCTGACTATCTGGCCAGCGCGACCCGACCTAGCTCGTTGCCGGCCGCAAGCAAAGGGTGGCGGGGCAGCACCCGCACCGTGTATCCCACCGCTCCCGCCAACGGAAGCGGCGTCGTGGTTGAAAAGACCTGAGTGCCGCCGCCGGCCGTCCCGGTGTACGACATGTCGACGGTCACCGGGTCCAGCAGCACATCGCTGGAGTCCACCCGGCCCACCACCGCCTGCACGGTGACTTCCTCCGGGGCGAGCCCGGACAGCTGCACGGTCGCCGTCAACGTCAGCTTGGAGCCCAGCAGCGGAGTATCCGGCAGGCCGGTGCTGTCGACGTCGGTGACGGTGACGCTGGGCCAGGTTTCCTCAACTCGCCGACGGTAGGCGGCCAGCTCGCGCGCCGCGCCGAACTCGCCACCCGCTCCGTTTTCGGCGCCCTCGGCCGGCGCAATGGTCGCACGCAGTGACTGCGCGGCCGGCATGTAGTACTGCTCCACGTAGTCGCGCACCATGCGCGAAGCCAGCACCTTGGGGCCCAGGGTCTGCAACGTGTGACGCACCATCTCCATCCAGCGGGGCGGCACCCCCTGTTCGTCACGCTCGTAAAACTTCGGTGCCACCGCGTGCTCCAGCAAGTTGTAGAGCGCGGTGGACTCCAGGTCGTCGCGGCGGGAATCGTCGGCAACGCCGTCGGCGGACGGGATCTCCCAACCGTTTTCGCCGTCGTACCATTCGTCCCACCAGCCATCCCGGATGGACAGGTTCAGCCCGCCGTTCAGCGCGCTCTTCATCCCCGAGGTGCCGCAGGCCTCCAGCGGCCGCAACGGGTTGTTCAGCCAGACGTCGCAACCCCAATACAGCAGCCGGGCCATCGACATGTCGTAATCGGGCAGGAAGGCGATGCGGTGGCGCACCTCGGGCCGGTCGGCGAAACGCACCACCTGCTGGATGAGCGCCTTGCCTCCGTCGTCGGCCGGGTGCGATTTCCCGGCAACGATCAGTTGAATCGGCCTCTCCTCGTTGAGCAGCAGCTGTTCCAGCCGGTCCGGATCCCGCAGCATGAGCGTCAGCCGCTTGTACGTCGGCACCCGCCGGGCAAACCCGATGGTCAGCACGTTCGGATCGAAAGCCGTTGCTATCCAACCCAATTCGGCTTCCGATGCACCGCGTTCCAGCCATGATTGGCGCAGGCGGCGCCGGACGTCGTCGACCAGCTGCGAGCGCAGCTGGGAGCGGATCCACCACAGGTGACCGATGTCGACCTGCTGCAGTCGCAGCCACACGCCCGGATCGCCGAACGAGTCCGAGCCAGCCAACTCGCGCCCCAGCTGCAGCCATTGCGGCGCCGCCCAGGTCCGCGCGTGCACCCCATTGGTGATCGACCCGATCGGCACCTCGCCCGGATCGAATCCCGGCCACAGCTCGTTGAACATGGCCCGGCTCACTCGCCCGTGCAACAGCGAGACGCCGTTGGCGCGCTGCGCCAGCCGCAGGCCCATGTGCGCCATGTTGAACTTGGCCGGATCGTCCTCGGCGCCGAGCGCGATGATCCGGGCGGTCGGCACGCCAGGCAGCAGCGTGGACTCGCCGTCGGCATCGGGCTCGCCGCCGAGGAAGCGCTGCACCATCTCCATCGGGAACCGGTCGATGCCGGCGGGCACCGGGGTGTGGGTGGTGAACACGGTGCTGGACCGCACCACCGTCAACGCGGTGTCGAAGTCCAGCCCCGAACCGGCGATGAGCTCGCGAATGCGTTCCACGCCGAGGAATCCGGCGTGGCCTTCGTTCATGTGGAAGACCTCGGGCGCGGGCAGCCCCTCGATGGCGGTGAACGCGCGGATCGCGCGCACCCCGCCGATGCCGGCCAGGATCTCCTGCTTCATCCGGTGTTCCTGATCGCCGCCATACAGGCGGTCGGTCACGCCGCGCAGCTCGTGCTCGTTCTCGGGCACGTCGGAGTCCAGCAGCAGCAGCGGAACACGACCCACCTGCGCTACCCAAACCCGGGCATACAGTCGCGCCGAGTCGGGAAGCGCCAGATCGACCAGCACGGGATCACCGCCGGCGTCGGTGAGCAGTCGCAACGGCAGCCCCTGTGGGTCCAACGACGGGTAGGTTTCGTTCTGCCAGCCGTCCGCGGTCAGCGATTGCCGGAAGTAGCCGGAGCGGTAGTACAGGCCCACGGCCACGAGCGGAACGCCGAGATCGGACGCGGACTTCAGGTGGTCACCGGCCAGGATTCCCAATCCGCCCGAATAATTGGGCAGCACCTCGGCGACGCCGAACTCCATCGAAAAATATGCGATGCCGGTTGGCATCGCCCGGCCATTCTCCACGCCGTCGGCTTCCTGCTGCTGGTACCACAGCGGTCGGCTCAGGTAGTCGTTCAGATCGGCCGCCAGCTCATCGAGCCGGCCCAGGAAGGTCTCGTCGAGCGCCAATTCGTCGAGCCGAGCGGGGCTCACCGCGCCGAGCAAGGCGACCGGGTCACTGCCGCAGCGCTCCCACAGCGCCGGGTCGATGGTCGCGAACAGGTCCTGCGTCGGCCTGTCCCAGGACCAGCGCAGGTTCGTCGACAGATGATCCAGCGCGGTGAGGCGCTCCGGAAGGTGGGCACGGACAGTGAACCGGCGAAGGGCTTTCACGCGTCCTTACCTTACTGAGGATTTCGGTGCTCGCACGGCGTAGCGACGGACGTTCACCGCAGCGGGGTGTGACCGGACACTAGGCTGGGTATCGGTTAGGTGTCGGGGCGGCAACGGTGCCTCCCCGGAGAAGAAGTTCCCCACGACAGGAAGTTCGCCAGACGCGAGGCATTCCGCGACGGAGCACACCCGCGGTTTGGCTGCACCTAATCGGAATGGAGTGGTGGTGCCCGGTCGTGTCGAGATCGATAACGTCCAGCCCGTTGTTTCCTGCGGCGCGTACCCGGCCAAGGCCGTCGTCGGTGAGGTGGTCCCGGTCAGCGCCGCGGTATGGCGAGGGGGCCACGAGGCGGTTGCGGCGACCCTGGTAGTGCGCTACCTGGGCCCACGGTATCCACAGGCCGGCGAAGCCCGCCGGATCAAGGCGGTGCAGGCGCCCGAAAAACCACTCGAGACCACCGCCGGCGAGCAGCAGCGGATCAAGCCGCTGCTGCTGCCCATGACCGAGGGGTTGGAACCCTACGTTTTCCACGGTCAGTTCACCCCCGACCGGGTCGGCCTGTGGACATTTCGGGTCGACGGATGGGGGGACCCGATTCACAGCTGGCAGCACGGGCTGGTGGCCAAGCTCGAGGCCGGCCAGGGCGAGACGGAACTGTCCAACGACCTGCTGATCGGTGCCGCACTGTTCGAGCGTGCCGCCACCGGCGTGCCGCGCGCTGTCCGTGAACCCCTGCTGGCGGCGGCGACGGCGCTGCGAGCCCCCGGGGACCCGGTGACCCGTAGCGCGCTGGCCCTGGCTCCGGAGATCGAAGAGCTGTTGGCGAGCTTCCCGTTACGGGATCTGGTCACCCGCGGTGAGCAGTACGGGGTCTGGGTGGATCGGCCGCTGGCCCGCTTCGGTTCCTGGTATGAGGTGTTTCCGCGCTCCACCGGCGGATGGGACGCCAACGGCAAGCCGGTGCACGGCACCTTCGCCACGGCGGCCGAGCAGCTTCCGCGTATCGCGAAGATGGGCTTCGACGTGGTCTACCTGCCGCCGATCCATCCGATTGGCAAGGTACACCGCAAGGGGCGCAACAACTCCCCCACCGCCGCACCGACAGATGTGGGCTCGCCGTGGGCAATCGGTAGCGACGAGGGCGGCCATGACGCCGTGCACCCCGCGCTGGGCACCATCGACGACTTCGATGACTTCGTCGCCGCGGCGCGCGATCTGGGCATGGAGGTGGCGCTGGACCTGGCGCTGCAGTGCGCCCCCGATCACCCGTGGGCCCGCGAACACCGCAACTGGTTCACCGAATTGCCCGACGGCACCATCGCCTACGCGGAGAATCCGCCGAAGAAGTACCAGGACATCTATCCGCTGAACTTCGACAACGATCCCGTGGGCCTCTACGACGAGGTGCTGCGGGTGGTCCGGCACTGGATGGACCACGGCGTCAAGTTCTTTCGCGTCGACAATCCGCACACCAAGCCACCGAACTTCTGGGCCTGGCTGATCGGCCAGGTGAAGAGCATCGACCCCGACGTGCTCTTCCTGTCCGAGGCATTCACGCCGCCGGCCCGGCAGTACGGCCTGGCCAAGCTCGGGTTCGCGCAGTCCTACAGCTACTTCACCTGGCGCACAGCCAAGTGGGAACTGACCGAGTTCGGCAACGACATCGCCGCACTCGCCGACTTCCGCCGACCGAACCTGTTCGTGAACACCCCCGACATCCTGCACGCGATACTGCAGCACAACGGCCCCGGCATGTTCGCCATCCGCGCCGTGCTGGCCGCGACCATGGGTCCGGCCTGGGGGGTGTACTCGGGCTACGAACTGTTCGAGCACCGCGCGGTGCGGGAGGGCAGCGAGGAGTACCTGAATTCGGAGAAGTACGAATTGCGTCCCCGCGACTTCGAGGGCGCGCTCGCCGAAGGCAGGTCACTGGAGCCGTTCATCGCCCGGCTGAACGCGATTCGCCGGCTGCACCCCGCGCTGCAGCAGTTGCGCACCATTCACTTTCACGACGTGGACAACGACGCCGTGCTGGCCTACAGCAAGTTCGACCCAACCACCGGTGACTGCGTGCTGATGGTGGTGACGCTCAACGCGTTCGGTCCAGAGGAAGCGACGCTGTGGCTGGACATGGCGGCGCTGGGCATGGAGCCCTACGACCGGTTCTGGGTGCGCGACGAGATCACCGGGCACGAATTTCAATGGGGGCAAGCCAATTACGTTCGCCTGGACCCCGCGCAAGCGGCCGCGCACGTCATCAACATGCCACTGATACCGCATGAATCCCGAACGACGCTGCTGCGCAGGCGATGAGACAACCGGAAGCGAACGGAGGGGAAAAGAGATGAGCCAAGCCGATCAACTTGCCGGGACGCACCTGGCGCCCGACCCCGCCGACCTGTCGCTCTTGCTGTCGGGCGCACACTACAACCCGCACCGCGTCCTGGGTGCCCACGAGTATCACGACCACACGGTCATCCGGGCGTACCGGCCGCACGCGGTGGAAGTCGCCGCGCTCGTGGGCCAGAAGCGGTACCCGATGCGGCACGTCGAGGCCGGCTTGTTCGCCGTGGCGCTGCCGTTCGTCAACCTGATCGACTACCGGCTGCAGATCACCTACGAGGGCTCCGAACCGTACACGGTTGCCGACGCCTACCGCTTTCTGCCGACGCTCGGCGAAGTAGACCTCTTCCTGTTCGGCGAGGGCCGCCATGAGCGGCTCTGGGAAGTCCTTGGCGCGCATCCCCGTTCGTTTACCACGGCCGACGGTGTCGTGGACGGGGTGTCGTTCGCGGTGTGGGCGCCGAACGCCAAGGCCGTCAGCCTGATCGGTGAGTTCAACGGCTGGACCGGGAACGAGGCGCCGATGCGGTCGCTGGGCTCCTCGGGCGTCTGGGAGCTGTTCTGGCCCGGCTTCCCCATCGACGGTCTGTACAAGTTCCGCGTGCACGGCGCCGACGACATCGTGACCGAGCGGGCCGACCCGATGGCCTTTGCCACAGAGGTGCCGCCGCACACCGCATCACGAGTGACGCGCAGCAGCACGTACACCTGGGAAGACGCCGACTGGATGACCCGTCGTGCGCAGCGCAACCCGGTCTTCGAGCCGATGAGCACCTACGAGGTCCATCTCGGCTCGTGGCGGCCGGGACTGAGCTACCGCCAGCTCGCCCACGAGTTGACGAACTATGTTGTACAGCAAGGGTTTACCCACGTGGAATTCCTTCCGGTCGCCGAGCATCCGTTCGCCGGATCGTGGGGCTACCAGGTCACGTCCTACTACGCGCCGACGTCCCGATTCGGCACCCCCGACGAGTTCCGCGCGCTGGTCGATGCCCTGCACCAGGCCGGAATCGGCGTCATCGTGGACTGGGTGCCGGCGCACTTCCCAAAGGACGCCTGGGCGCTCGGACGGTTTGACGGCACCCCACTCTACGAGCACTCGGATCCGAACCGCGGCGAGCAACTCGACTGGGGCACCTACGTGTTCGACTTCGGGCGGGCGGAAGTGCGCAACTTCCTGGTGGCCAATGCGCTGTACTGGCTCGAGGAGTACCACGTCGACGGCCTGCGGGTGGACGCTGTCGCCTCGATGTTGTATCTCGACTACTCGCGGCCCGCGGGCGGCTGGAGGCCGAACATCTACGGCGGCCGGGAGAACCTGGAAGCGGTGCAATTCCTGCAGGAGATGAACGCCACCGCACACAAGGCCGCGCCGGGCATCGTCACCATCGCCGAGGAGTCGACCTCGTGGCCCGGGGTGACCCGCCCGACCAACCTTGGCGGCCTTGGCTTCTCGATGAAATGGAACATGGGCTGGATGCACGACACCCTGGACTACATCAGCCGCGACCCGGTTTACCGCAGCTTCCACCACGGCGAGATGACCTTCTCGATGCTGTACGCGTTCAGCGAAAACTACGTGCTGCCGATCAGCCACGACGAGGTGGTGCACGGTAAGGGCACGCTGTGGGGTCGGATGCCGGGCAACAACCACACCAAGGCCGCGGGACTGCGCAGCCTGCTGGCCTACCAGTGGGCGCACCCCGGCAAGCAGTTGTTGTTCATGGGCCAGGAATTCGGCCAACGCGCCGAATGGTCCGCGGAACGGGGTTTGGACTGGTGGCAGCTCGACGAGCAGGGTTTCTCCAACGGAGTCCTGCGCCTGGTGCGCGACGTCAACGCCATCTACCGCAGCCATCCCGCCCTGTGGAGCCAGGACAACATTCCCGACGGCTATTCCTGGATCGACGCCAACGATTCCGCGAACAACGTCCTGAGCTTCCTGCGTTACGGCAGCGACGGCTCGGTGATGGCCTGCGTGTTCAACTTCGCGGGTAGCGAGCACAGCGGCTACCGGCTCGGCCTGCCGTCGGCCGGCCGTTGGCGCGAGGTGCTCAACACCGACGCGACCGACTACAACGGTTCCGGCATCGGCAACATGGGCGGCGTCGACGCCACCGACGACCCGTGGCACGGCCGTCCGGCGTCGGCGGCACTGGTGTTGGCGCCCACGTCGGCCTTGTGGTTCGAGCCCGAGTAGCGCGGACCGTCAGTACAGGGCGTTGGCCAGGTTGCGCCGGCCGAGGACGACCTCTGGATCGGCCGGATCGAAGAGCTCGAACAGCTCGATCAGCCGAGTGCGTACCAGCGTGCGTTCATCCCCGGATGTGTTGCGCACCAACGTGATCAGGCGCTCGAAAGCTGCGCTCACATCCTGGTTGAGAAGCTGCACATCGGCGGCCGCGAACGCGGCCTCTATGTCGCCCGGCGCGGCATCGGCGACGGCGACGGCGTCCGGGCGTTGCGCGGTTGCGCGCGTGAGGAAGTCGATCTGGCGGACGGCGCCCTTGGCTTCCGCGCTGCCCGGATCGGCTTCCAGGA
The DNA here is from genome assembly GCA_963785625.1 of uncultured Actinomycetota bacterium. Taxonomy (GTDB): domain Bacteria; phylum Actinomycetota; class Actinomycetes; order Mycobacteriales; family Mycobacteriaceae; genus Mycobacterium. The sequence goes on from CAWAWC010000015.1 coordinate 122,596, forward strand.
TGGCCTGATACGACGTCCTGGCGGCGTCGAAGTCGCCGGTCTCGAGGTGCTGGCGGGCCGCGGCCAGCGCGGGGTCGACCACCTCGGTTTCCTCGGAACCGCTTGCGCCCCTGAGCTTTCCGGCCGTCGCGGACAGCAGTGAGTCGACCCAGCGACGCAACTGGTCGGCGGGCTGGACGCCCTGGAAGCTGGACAGCGGCTGTCCTGCCGCCAACGCCACGACGGTGGGGACAGCGTCGATGCCGAATATCTGGGCCACGCGGGGCGCCACATCGATGTTGACGGTCGTCAACGACCACTTGCCGTCGTCTTGGGCGACCAGGCCGGACAGCGTCTCGACCAACTCGACACACGCGTCACTGCGCGGCGACCACAACAGCACCACGACGGGCACTTCCTCGGACCGGATGATGACTTCGGCTTCGAAGTTGGCCTCGGTGACCTCGATGGCAGCGCCGGACGGTGCCGGGCCCCCGGTGCCCGAGGCCGACGGCTGCTGGGCCCGCTGCTTGAGGCCGGACAGATCGACCGCACCGGCCATCGCGGGCCCGGTGGAGGATCGCGGACGCGTCACGCCGTCAAGTTTGGCATGCGCATCGGCTACCGATCCACCCGGATTGGCCGACGCTTCACCGAGGGCGAAATCTGCTGAAAACCGGGCCTGGGGTGCGCGCCCGCGGACCGTATGACACAAATCACAAAAATCGGCGGGGGCGTCGCGCCAGCAACGCCGACGAAACCGCCTGGAGCCCCTATCCGGCCCGCAGGATCAACGCGTCGCCTTGTCCGCCGGCCCCACACAGCGCAGCAACCCCGTAGCCCGAGCCGCGGTGCTTCAGCTCCAGGGCCACATGCAGCGCGATCCGGGCTCCCGACATGCCGATTGGGTGGCCCACGGCGATCGCGCCGCCGTTGACGTTGACGATGTCTGGGTCCACGCCGAGCTCGCGGGTCGAGGCCAGCGCCACCGCCGCGAACGCCTCGTTGATCTCCACGACGTCGAGCTGGTCGACGGAGATCCCCTCGCGGCCGAGCGCCTTCTTGATCGCGTTGGCCGGCTGCGACTGCAGCGTGGAATCCGGGCCGGCCACCACCCCGTGCGCCCCGATCTCGGCCAGCCACGTCAGCCCCAGCTGCTGCGCCTTCTCCTTCCTCATCACCACAACGGCCGCCGCCCCGTCGGAGATCTGCGACGCCGAACCGGCGGTGATGGTGCCGTCGCGCCGGAACGCCGGTTTCAGGCCGGCCAGGGACTCGGCGGTGGTGTTGGCGCGAATGCCCTCGTCCTCGGCGAACCGCAACGGTTCACCCTTGCGTTGCGGGATGTCGACCGGCACCACCTCGTCGGCAAACACGCCGTCCTTCCACGCCGCGGCCGCCCGCTGGTGCGACCGCGCGGCGTACTCGTCCTGTTCCTGGCGGGTGAACTTGTCGACGTCGTTGCGCTGCTCGGTGAGCGCGCCCATCGGTTGGTCGGTGAACACGTCGTGCAGGCCGTCGTAGGCCAGGTGGTCCAACACCGTGACGTCGCCGTACTTGTAGCCCGCACGGCTGTCCATCAGCAGGTGCGGCGCCTTGGTCATGGATTCCTGACCGCCGGCCACCACCACGTCGAACTCCCCGGCACGAATGAGCTGGTCGGCGAGCGCGATGGCGTCAATACCGGACAGGCACATCTTGTTGATGGTCAGCGCCGGCACGTCCCAGCCGATGCCGGCGGCCACCGCCGACTGCCGTGCCGGCATCTGGCCGGCGCCGGCGGTCAGCACCTGGCCCATGATCACGTACTCGACCGCCGACGCCGCCACCTCGCTATTTGGGAAGGCCTTCTGAAGCGCGCCGGCGATCGCGATGGCGCCCAGGTCGCTGGCCGAGAAATCCTTCAGCGAACCCATCAACTTGCCAATGGGTGTGCGTGCTCCAGCAACGATCACCGACGTCGTCATGACTATCTCCTTAGGCCTAGTAGCCGCTCCCTGGACAGCCGATTCCGCTCCCCGGAGAAGCGAAATCTTTGCCGTCAGGTTACCGTTATGTGATGACGACCGATCAAGTTGACGCCCGTCAGGTCCTGGCCACCGCGCTGGTGACGGCGATCGATCATGTCGGCATCGCGGTCGCCGACCTGGACGCGGCAATTGCCTGGTACCACGACCACCTCGGCATGATCCTGGTGCATGAGGAAGTCAACGATGACCAGGGGATTCGTGAAGCCATGCTGGCCGTGCGCGGCGCCGCCGGCGGCACCGCACAGATCCAGTTGATGGCCCCGATCGACGACTCGTCGACCATCGCCAAGTTCATCGACAAGCGCGGACCCGGCATCCAGCAGCTGGCGGTCCGAACCAGCGATCTCGACGGCCTGAGCGAGCGCCTGCGCTCGCAGGGCGTCCGGCTGGTGTACGAGGCGCCCCGGCGTGGCACAGCGAACTCGCGGATCAACTTCATCCACCCCAAGGATGCCGGCGGGGTGCTCATCGAACTGGTCGGACCGGCCTCCTAGGATCAGGACGAGTTCAGGACCACCTCCGGGTCGGGCCGCGAGTAGCGCGGTGGTTCCAGCACGGGGTGTGCCAGTGCCGCCGGTCGTCAGCGCCCCCCAAAGCTGAATCCGTCGGCCACACCACCAGATGTGCGGTACCCGAACGTATTTCGTGATCGCACCCGGGACACCGGTAGGTCTTGACCGCCCGGGCCGCCGCTACCGGACGAACCTCGTACTCGTGGCCGTCGGGCCCGATCTCCAGCCGGCGTGGGGCCGGTAACGGCGATAGCGGCCGCTGCCGACGTGACGGGGTGGGGCGCCGAGCCATGCGGCCAGTCTAATCGGGCACATCAAAACAGCCGGTATTCGTTGCTGTCCATCCCCCGCATCTTGTCGTAATCCAATGTCAGGCAACGAATCCCGCGATCAATCGCCAGGGTGCGTGCCTGCGGTTTGATCTGCTGTGCCGCGAACACCCCTTTGACCGGTGCGAGAACGCTGTCCCGGTTGAGCAACTCGAGGTAGCGGGTCAGCTGCTCAACACCGTCGATTTCGCCGCGCCGCTTGACCTCCACCGCCACACAGCCGCCGCGTTCATCGCGGCACAGCAGGTCGACGGGCCCGATCGCGGTCATGTACTCCCGACGAACCAGCGTGTAGCCCTCGCCCAGCAGCTGCACATGCGCGGCGAGCAACGCCTGCAGGTGCGCCTCGACGCCGTCCTTGACCAACCCGGGGTCAACGCCCAGATCGTGGCTCGAGTCGTGCTCGATGTCCTCGACGGTGATGCGCAGCTGTTCGCCCGCTTTGTTCTCCACCACCCACACCGGGGCCTCGCCGCCGGGTTCCTCGGTCAACCAACACGGTGGGCTCATCCAATTGAGCGGCTTGTAGGCGCGGTCGTCGGCGTGCACGCTGACCGAGCCGTCGGCCTTGAACAGCAGCAGCCTGCGCGCCGACGGCAGATGCGCGGTGAGCCGGCCGACGTAATTGACGGTGCACTGGGCGATCACTAGACGCACCCGACTCACCTTAGAGCGTGACCGACCAAATAGGCTGACGCCACCATGTCGGCCCACAAGTCCGTAGCTCAACGCCTGGGCCGGGTGCTCGAGACTGTGACCCGTCAGAGTGGCCGGCTGTCCGAAACTCCGGCGTACGGCTCGCTGCTGCTCGGGCGGGTCTCGGAAAGCCAGGCGCGCCGGCGCGTACGCATTCAGATCATCCTGACCGTCCTCGTCGTGGGGGTCAACCTGATCGGCATCGCTGTGGCGGTGTTGCTGGTGACGGTCGCCATTCCCGAGCCGAGCGTGTTCAGCGACGCGCCCCGGTGGCTCACCTTCGGAGTCGTGCCGGCCTACATCGCTCTCGCCCTGGCGCTGGGCGCCTACTGGATCACCAGGCGGACGGTGATCGCGCTGCGCTGGGCCATCGAGGAGTGCCAACCGACCTACGACGACGAGCGCAACACCTTCCTGGCCCCATTTCGAGTCGCGATCGTCGACCTCATCCTGTGGGCGGTCGGGGCGGCGCTGACGACGACCCTCTACGGCCTGGCCAACGTCATGTTCATCCCACGGTTCCTGGTCGTAGTGAACTTCTCCGGAGTCCTGGTCGCCACCGGTAGCTACCTGCTCGCCGAATTCGCGCTGCGTCCCGTGGCCGCCCAGGCACTCGAGGCCGGACCGCCGCCGCGCCGGCTCTCGGCCGGCATCATGGGCCGCACCATGATGGTCTGGTTCCTGGGTTCGGCCGTCCCGGTTATCGGCATCGCGCTGCTAGCGTTCTTTCAACTGTTGATGCGGAACTTGACTGAAACCCAATTCGCGGTCGGCGTTTTGATTACGTCATGCGCCGCATTGATTTTCGGGTGCCTCCTGATGTGGATCCTGGCCTGGCTGACCGCCACACCGGTACGGGTGGTGCGCACCGCACTGAAGCGCGTCGCGCAGGGCGACTTGCGGGGCAATCTGGTGGTCTTCGACGGCACCGAACTCGGTGAGTTGCAACGCGGCTTCAACGCGATGGTCGACGGCCTGCGCGAGCGCGAACGCGTGCGGGATCTTTTCGGCCGGCACGTCGGACGCGAGGTCGCTCTGGCCGCCGAGCGTGAGCGACCGAAACTGGGTGGTGAAGAACGCCACGTCGCCGTCTTATTCATCGACATCATCGGTTCCACCAAGTTGGTGACCAGCCGACCCGCGACCGACATCGTCCAGCTGCTCAACCGGTTCTTCGGGATCGTCGTCGAAGAGGTAGACCGCCATTGCGGGCTGGTCAACAAGTTTGAAGGCGATGCAACGCTGGCCATCTTCGGCGCCCCGAATCACCTTGACGTTCCAGAGGATCAGGCGCTGGCTGCCGCACGCCGCATTGCCGACCGCCTCCGTCAGGAGATGTCGGACTGTAGGGCCGGCATCGGGGTGGCGGCGGGGCAGGTCGTCGCCGGCAACGTCGGCGCCCGGGAGCGGTTCGAATACACCGTGATCGGCGAACCCGTCAACGAGGCGGCCCGGCTCTGCGAGCTGGCCAAGTCGCAGCCGGACCTGTTGCTGACGACGGCAGGCACTCTCCAGAGTGCGAGCGAAACCGAGCGTGCGCGTTGGACTTTGGGTGACACCGTGACCCTTCGCGGCCACGACCAGCCAACGCGACTGGCCTTGCCCGCCCGAGTGGCCCCCCCTTTTAAGCTTCATTAACGGATGTTCTCTCAATTTCGTTGATTTACCGTATGTTTGACTGCCCCCCGGCAGACCGCTGTGGTGATTAGATCCAGCCGGGCTTGATGTTGATGGGAGGCCCTTTGCTCAGCGGGTAGCAAGGATGGCCAGCTGCGCAAGCGCCGCGGCAAGGGCAAGGATCAGGAAAACCGAGACGCGCGGGCTGACATAGGCGCGTAGGAAGGGCTGGGTCGGGAAGGAAAAGGTCTCGGCGACACCCAGCAGCTTGTATTTATGGGCGGCCTCGAAGGCGGGGTCGAGCACCATCTTGACCATGTCGCGGCGCGAGCGGTAGCGCACGAAGCCGACAATGCTCCAGCCGGGATCGGGGCCCACCATCCAGGAATCGACGTAGCCGCCGACTTTCCGCGTCGCCAGCGCCGGATGGCCGCCGTGTCTGATCAGCAGCGGCATGAAGGACTTGGAATAGGCCTGCATCATCTCGCGCGCCGGCACCTGCGCTCCGGTATCGGGATGGGTGACCATGGTGTCGGGCACCCGCACCAGATTGACCATGACGAATTCCCGCCCGTCGTCCTCTTCTAGGAATTCGCGCACGATCGACAGATCACTGACCTCGCCTGCACCTTGCGCCTCGGCTTGGGCCAGCAGGGTGTCAATCTCCTTGTGCGTCAGCCTGCCTCGCCAATTGTCATAGGCTAGGCGAAATCCGCCGTAGAGCCCGGCGGCCAAAGCCATACCCACCATCCGGGCATCATGGACGATCTCCCTCCGACTTTCGGTACAAGATCGCCCGGCTGGGCCGGGTCGACAGGTTCCGGCGGGTAAACTCGGAACCTACATTCATTCGGGCAGCGGTTTCTCAAGTTTGTGTCGTATGCGACATCCATATGCCACTTCAACTGAGAATATGACATGAAATTTGAGAACCTACGGGTCCGACGCCCACCACGCGCCCCACTGCCGTGTCGTTTTTCCGCTAGTTTTGTCGGTGCTCGGGTGTAACTCTGGAAGCGTGCACGACGATTTCGACCGCTGCTACCGGGCCGTCCGGTCCAAGGACGCCCGGTTTGACGGCTGGTTCGTCACCGCGGTGCTGACCACCCGGATCTACTGCCGGCCCAGCTGCCCCGTGCGACCCCCGCTCGCCGGCAACGTGCGGTTCTACCCGACCGCGGCGGCCGCCCAACGAGCGGGCTTCCGGGCGTGTAAACGGTGCCGGCCTGACGCCTCTCCGGGATCCCCGGAATGGAACGCGCGCGGTGACGTCGTTGCGCGGGCGATGCGGCTGATCGCCGACGGCACGGTCGACCGCGAAGGCGTCGGCGGCCTCGCGGCGCACCTCGGCTACACCACCCGGCAGTTGGAGCGGCTGTTGCAGGCCGAGGTCGGCGCCGGACCGCTCGCGCTCGCCCGCGCGCAGCGGGCGCAAACCGCCCGCGTGCTGATCGAAACCACCGAACTGCCGTTCGGCGACATCGCATTCGCCGCCGGCTTCTCCAGCATCCGCCAGTTCAACGACACCGTGCTGTCGGTGTTCGAGGGCACACCGACGGCGCTAAGGCGGCGGGCGGCGGCGCGATCCGGGTCCGGTACCGCCTCGCCCGGTGCGGTCTGCCTCCGGCTGCCCGTACGCACCCCGTTCGCCTACGAAGGCGTCTTCGGTCACCTTGCGGCCGGCACCGTACCGGGCTGCGAGGAGGTCCGCGGCGGTGCCTACCGGCGCAGCCTGCGACTGCCCTCCGGCAACGCGGTGGTCACCCTGACGCCGGCCGTCGATCAGGTCCGCTGCCTGCTGGTTCTGGACGACTTCCGCGACCTCACCACCGCCATCGCCCGCTGCCGCCGGCTGCTGGACCTCGACGCCGACCCGGAAGCGGTGGTCGACGCGCTGTCCGGTGACCGCGAGCTGAGCCCGGTGGTGAAAAAGGCGCCCGGACAGCGGATTCCGCGCACGGTCGACGAGGCGGAACTCGCTGTGCGCGCCGTACTCGGCCAGCAGGTGTCGACGAAGGCCGCGCGAACCCATGCGGGCAGGCTGGTCGCGGCCTACGGGCAGCCGATAGACGACCCCGAGGGTGGGTTGACCCACACCTTCCCGTCGGTCGATCAACTCGCCGAGATGGATCCCGTCCACCTGGCGGTCCCCAGGGCGAGGCAGCGGACGTTGAGCGGATTGGTAACCGGCCTCGCCGACGGAAGCATCGTCCTGGACGCGGGCAGCGATTGGGAACGCGCCCGCAGACAACTGCGGGCGTTGCCGGGAATCGGCCCCTGGACAGCCGAGGTCATCGCGATGCGCGGCCTCGGAGACCCGGATGCTTTTCCCGCCGGCGACCTCGGCCTGCGGCTGGCCGCCGAGCAACTCGGGTTACCCACGGCCCAGCGCAAACTGGTCGCCTACGGCGCGCGGTGGCGGCCTTGGCGCTCGTACGCCACCCAGCACCTGTGGACGACCCTCGAGCATCCGGTAAACCATTGGCCACCACGGGAGGTCGCATGACCCGATACCGCACCATCGACAGCCCGATCGGACCGCTGACCTTGGCCGGCCGGGACTCGGTTCTGACCCACCTCCGGATGGTCGACCAGACCTACGAGCCCAGCCGTGCCGACTGGTCGCCCGACCCGAAGGCATTCGACGACGTCGTCGAGCAGCTCGCGGCCTACTTCGCCGGCGAGCTCACCGACTTCGACATCCGGTTCGATCTGGTCGGTACAACATTCCAGCAGCGCGTCTGGCAGGCGATCCTGACCATTCCGTACGGAGAGACCAGGTCGTACGGGCAAATCTCCCAACAGATCGGCGCCCCCGGTTCCGCACGGGCGGTGGGGTTGGCCAATGGGCACAATCCCATCGCGATCGTGGTTCCATGCCATCGGGTCATCGGGGCCGGCGGAAGCCTCACCGGTTATGGTGGCGGACTCGACCGGAAACGAATGCTTCTCGAATTGGAGAAAAGGCGCGCGTCGGCGAATTTGACGTTGTTCGACCAACTTTAAAGGAATGCAAAAACACCCCCGTTGCCGGGGGTGTTTTTGTGTATGTTCGGCGGTGTCCTACTTTTCCACCCTAGTGGGCAGTATCATCGGCGCTGACAGGCTTAGCTTCCGGGTTCGGAATGGGACCGGGCGTTTCCCTGTCGCTGTGGCCGCCGTAACTCTATTACTGTAACCCTATTTTGTTGGTTGTACTGATGGGGGGGTGTGGTGTTCCAAGCTCCCTGCGACAAACTGTCGCTGGATTTGGATTGTGGTTGCGATGTGTGTTGGTAAGTTTTCGGCCGGTTAGTGCCAGTTCCCTGCACCCATTGCCGGGCTTCCAGGTCTGACCTATCGATCCCGTGTTCTGCGGGGGGCCTTATCCCTCTAAAAGGGTGAGAAACCTGATCTTGGAGAAGGTTTCCCGCTTAGATGCTTTCAGCGGTTATCCTGTCCGAACGTGGCTATCCAGCGGTGCCCCTGGTGGGACAACTGGTGTACCAGAGGTTCGTCCGTCCCGGTCCTCTCGTACTAGGGACAGATTTCCTCAAGTTTCTGACGCGCGCGGCGGATAGAGACCGAACTGTCTCACGACGTTCTAAACCCAGCTCGCGTGCCGCTTTAATGGGCGAACAGCCCAACCCTTGGGACCTGCTCCAGCCCCAGGATGCGACGAGCCGACATCGAGGTGCCAAACCATCCCGTCGATATGGACTCTTGGGGAAGATCAGCCTGTTATCCCCGGGGTACCTTTTATCCGTTGAGCGACACCCCTTCCACTCGGGGGTGCCGGATCACTAGTCCCGACTTTCGTCCCTGCTTGACTTGTAAGTCTCGCAGTCAAGCTCCCTTGTGCACTTACACTCGTCACCTGATTGCCGTCCAGGTTGAGGGAACCTTTGGGCGCCTCCGTTACATTTTAGGAGGCAACCGCCCCAGTTAAACTACCCACCAGGCACTGTCCGTGAACCGGATATACGGTTCGACGTTAGGTGTCCAATACGATCAGAGTGGTATTTCAACAACGACTCCGCCCCAACTAGCGTTGAGGTTTCACAGTCTCCCACCTATCCTACACAAACCGTAACGAACACCAATACCAAGTTGTAGTGAAGGTCCCGGGGTCTTTTCGTCCTGCCGCGCGTAACGAGCATCTTTACTCGTAGTGCAATTTCGCCGAGTCTATGGTTGAGACAGTTGAGAAGTCGTTACGCCATTCGTGCAGGTCGGAACTTACCCGACAAGGAATTTCGCTACCTTAGGATGGTTATAGTTACCACCGCCGTTTACTGGGGCTTAAATTCTCCGCTTCACCTTACGGTTAACAGGTCCTCTTAACCTTCCAGCACCGGGCAGGCGTCAGTCCGTATACATCGTCTTGCGACTTCGCACGGACCTGTGTTTTTAGTAAACAGTCGCTTCTCACTGGTTTCTGCGACCGGATCCCGCTCCCAGCGCAAGGCTGTTCACGGTTTTCCGGCCCCCCTTCTCCCGAAGTTACGGGGGTATTTTGCCGAGTTCCTTAACCATAGTTATCTCGTACGCCTCGGTATGCTCTACCTGACCACCTGTGTCGGTTTGGGGTACGGGCCGTGCGTGTGCTCGCTAGAGGCTTTTCTTGGCAGCAGAGGCTCACCGAATTCGCCTCAATCGGCTATGCATCACCTCTCAGGATTTAATGAGCGACGGATTTGCCTATCGCTCTCCCTACAGGTTTGCCCCAGTATTACCACTGACTGGTACGGCTACCTTCCTGCGTCACCCCATCGCTTGACTACTACCAGCGAAGGTCCCATGCAGCCCCGAAACTCCACGCCCCCGAAGGGGAATGGTCGATCCGGTTTTGGATGGTTAGTACCGCTGATTCGTCAGGGACGCGCACACACGGGTACGGGAATATCAACCCGTTGTCCATCGACTACGCCTGTCGGCCTCGCCTTAGGTCCCGACTCACCCTGGGCGGACTGGCCTGGCCCAGGAACCCTTGGTCTTACGGCGGGCAAGGTTCTCACTTGCCTTATCGCTACTCATGCCTGCATTCTCACTCCCCCACCCTCCACCACCGGTCACCCGATGGCTTCGCTGAATGGGGGACGCTCCCCTACCCAACCTTGCGGTTGCCGCGGCTTCGGCGGTGTGCTTGAGCCCCGCTACATTATCGGCGCACAATCACTTGACCAGTGAGCTATTACGCACTCTTTCAAGGGTGGCTGCTTCTAAGCCAACCTCCTGGTTGTCTTTGCGACTGCACATCCTTTCCCACTTAGCACACGCTTAGGGGCCTTAGCCGGCGATCTGGGCTGTTTCCCTTTCGACGTACGGAGCTTATCCCCCGCCGTCTCACTGCCACGCTATACACCACGGCATTCGGAGTTTGGCTGACGTCAGTAACCTAGTAGGGCCCATCGGCCATCCAGTAGCTCTACCTCCGTGGTGAAACACGCAACGCTGCACCTAAATGCATTTCGGGGAGAACCAGCTATCACGGAGTTTGATTGGCCTTTCACCCCTACCCACAACTCATCCCCTCAGTCTTCAACCTAAGTGGGTTCGGGCCTCCACGCGGTCTTACCCGCGCTTCACCCTGGTCATGGGTAGATCACTCCGCTTCGGGTCCAGAACATGCCACTACACCCCAAAGGGGATGCGCCCTATTCAGACTCGCTTTCGCTGCGGCTACCCCACACGGGTTAACCTCGCGACATGTCCCTGACTCGCAGGCTCATTCTTCAAAAGGCACGCCATCACCCCACAAGGAGGCTCTGACGGATTGTAGGCACACGGTTTCAGGTACTCTTTCACTCCCCTCCCGGGGTACTTTTCACCATTCCCTCACGGTACTAATCCGCTATCGGTCATCGAGAAGTATTTAGGCTTACCGGGTGGTCCCGGCAGATTCACAGCAGATTCCACGGGCCCGCTGCTACTCGGGAGTTGATACCAGGCAGGTGTCGGGTTTTCGCGTACCGGGCTCTCACCGTCTACGGCAGACCATCCCAGGCCATTTCCGCTAACTACGACACTTTATGACTACCCCTCAGCCAGGTAGAGCTGAGACATATCAATCCCACAACCCCGCACACACAACCCCTACCCGGTTACCCATGCGTGCGGTTTAGCCTGTTCCGCGTTCGCTCGCCACTACTGACGGAATCACAATTGTTTTCTTCTCCTACGGGTACTGAGATGTTTCACTTCCCCGCGTTCCCTCCCGCACCCTATATATTCAGATGCGGGTAACACGACATGACTCGTGCTGGGTTTCCCCATTCGGAAATCCTCGGATCAACGCTTGGTTGACAGCTCCCCGAGGCATATCGCAGCCTCCCACGTCCTTCATCGGCTCTCGATGCCAAGGCATCCACCATGCGCCCTTAAGCACTTACTTACACACAAAAACCAAAGAAAAATTTACACATTTATGAACACGCCACCGCTAGGGACGGCGCATCCATTAGATGCTCGCAACCACTATCCAATACTCAAACACCACACCCCACCACCAAGATGGGGGGACACCACGCGGACTGGCCGAGTGTTGTCTCAGGGCCCAATAGTGTGTCTGGCAATTGTTTGCTGTTGTGCACCCGGTCCTCGCCCACTACAGGCAAGAACCCCTCACGGCTTGCACCCCACCAATTGGGGTGCTTTTCGTGGTGCTCCTTAGAAAGGAGGTGATCCAGCCGCACCTTCCGGTACGGCTACCTTGTTACGACTTCGTCCCAATCGCCGATCCCACCTTCGACAGCTCCCTCCCAAAGGGTTAGGCCACTGGCTTCGGGTGTTACCGACTTTCATGACGTGACGGGCGGTGTGTACAAGGCCCGGGAACGTATTCACCGCAGCGTTGCTGATCTGCGATTACTAGCGACTCCGACTTCACGGGGTCGAGTTGCAGACCCCGATCCGAACTGAGACCGGCTTTAAAAGGATTCGCTTAACCTTACGGCATCGCAGCCCTTTGTACCGGCCATTGTAGCATGTGTGAAGCCCTGGACATAAGGGGCATGATGACTTGACGTCATCCCCACCTTCCTCCGAGTTGACCCCGGCAGTCTCTCACGAGTCCCCGGCATTACCCGCTGGCAACATGAGACAAGGGTTGCGCTCGTTGCGGGACTTAACCCAACATCTCACGACACGAGCTGACGACAGCCATGCACCACCTGCACACAGGCCACAAGGGAACCGACATCTCTGCCGGCGTCCTGTGCATGTCAAACCCAGGTAAGGTTCTTCGCGTTGCATCGAATTAATCCACATGCTCCGCCGCTTGTGCGGGCCCCCGTCAATTCCTTTGAGTTTTAGCCTTGCGGCCGTACTCCCCAGGCGGGGTACTTAATGCGTTAGCTACGGCACGGATCCCAAGGAAGGAAACCCACACCTAGTACCCACCGTTTACGGCGTGGACTACCAGGGTATCTAATCCTGTTCGCTCCCCACGCTTTCGCTCCTCAGCGTCAGTTACTGCCCAGAGACCCGCCTTCGCCACCGGTGTTCCTCCTGATATCTGCGCATTCCACCGCTACACCAGGAATTCCAGTCTCCCCTGCAGTACTCTAGTCTGCCCGTATCGCCCGCACGCTCACAGTTAAGCCGTGAGATTTCACGAACAACGCGACAAACCACCTACGAGCTCTTTACGCCCAGTAATTCCGGACAACGCTCGCACCCTACGTATTACCGCGGCTGCTGGCACGTAGTTGGCCGGTGCTTCTTCTCCACCTACCGTCAATCCGAGAAAAACCCGGACCTTCGTCGATGGTGAAAGAGGTTTACAACCCGAAGGCCGTCATCCCCCACGCGGCGTCGCTGCATCAGGCTTGCGCCCATTGTGCAATATTCCCCACTGCTGCCTCCCGTAGGAGTCTGGGCCGTATCTCAGTCCCAGTGTGGCCGGACACCCTCTCAGGCCGGCTACCCGTCGTCGCCTTGGTAGGCCGTCACCCCACCAACAAGCTGATAGGCCGCGGGCCCATCCCACACCGCAAAAGCTTTCCACCACAAGGCATGCGCCTCGAGGTCCTATCCGGTATTAGACCCAGTTTCCCGGGCTTATCCCGAAGTGCAGGGCAGATTGCCCACGTGTTACTCACCCGTTCGCCACTCGAGTGTCTCCGAAGAGACCTTTCCGTTCGACTTGCATGTGTTAAGCACGCCGCCAGCGTTCGTCCTGAGCCAGGATCAAACTCTCCAAACAA
>CAWAWC010000016.1:0-122467 GCA_963785625.1 uncultured Actinomycetota bacterium
CTGGCGAAACAACGGCGGCATGCGTCGAGGAGACTCTCGGGACCCTTGATGTTGAGAAAGGTTTCCTGCTGACCGGCGAAGCTGGCCGTGGGCAGGTCCTCGGCGGTCGCCGAGCTTCGCACGGCGAGACTGACGTCCTCGCCGTACTCGCCCTGAAGCATGCGGTAGGCAGCCACGATCTCGGCAGCCAGTTCGTCGGGAAGCCCTGCGCCGTAGACGATTTCACGGGCGCGTTTGCCTTTGCGCGCCAACGCGGTGACGTCGTCGGGGTCGAGATCGTCGAGTTCGGCATGCAGCGGGTCCCAGGCGCCGGCCCTGTCCAACATATGTCTGTAGGCCTCGGCGGTGATGGCGAACCCGTGGGGGACACGGACTCCGCGCTCGGACAACTTCTGGAACATCTCACCGAGTGACGCGTTCTTACCACCGACCAGCGGCACGTCGTCGATGCCGACCTCTTCGAAGAAGCGGATGTAGGTGAAATCGGTCATTGTTTGTTCCTCGGTGGTCACTGGGTCAATATGTCTCGTAGATACCGCTGTTGGCTTTGCGCAATGTCCAGACGTAGTCCGCGCGTTCCTGAGCTTCCGAGTCGTCGGCGTCAGGGGTCGCTAGCAGCCCGCGCACCTCGTGGAGGTCCTGAAATCCCTTGCGGTTCATCCAGTGACTCAATTCGTCCAGAAGCACACCCGCGTACTCGGGACCATGGCGCAGCAGCGCCGACGCGGACTGGACAACATCTGCCCCGGCGAGCAGATACTTGGCTACATCGCTGGCGTGCTCGACTCCGGTGCTGGCGGCCAGCGAGGCGCTTATCCGCCCGTGCAGCAACGCGATCCAAGTCAGCGCCAATCGGGTTTCTGCGGGTGTTGACAGCGTGACAGCGCGGACCGTGCCGAGCGTCTCCGGGTCGATGTCGGGCTGCAGAAACCGGTTGAACAACACCAGCCCGTCCGCACCTGCGGCGTCCAGTCGGTGCGCCATGTCGGCGGTCGCGCTGAAGTATGGGCTTAGTTTGACGGCGACCGGAATCGTTGCACGGCCGTTGACCTCGGACAGCACGTCGAGGTGGCGTTGCTCCACCGCACCGCCGTCGGCGCCGGTGTCGCCGGGAAGGTAGTAGATGTTCAGCTCGATCGCCGCCGCGCCGGCATCTTGCATCGACCGGGCGTACCGTGCCCAGCTGCCGGGCGTGGACGCGTTGAGGCTGCCGATGACGGGGATATCGATCGCGGTTGCCGCGCGTTCGACAAGACGCAGATATCGTTGGGCGCCGCTGCCGTTGTCGACGGTAGCCGGAAAATAGCTGAGCGACTCGGCGTAGCTTTCGCTGCCCTGGACAGCCATCCGTAAGTTGTGCGCGGCTTCGCGGCGCAATTGTTCTTCGAACAGCGAGTACAGCACTACCGCGCCGACACCGGCATCGGCGAGCCGACGCACGCCATCGATCGAGCTGCTGAGTGGTGACGCCGAGGCCAGCAGCGGGTTACGCAGGGTCAGTCCGAGGTAGCGGGTAGACAGGTCCATCAGCGCTCCCTTCGCGAGTCGGACGGGAAGTGCTGCGGAGCGCGAGAAGCCATGTCTTCGTAGACATCCCAGCGCTGGTCGATCGACTCTTGTGCCAGCGCGAGGAGCCTTTCGGCCTCGTCGGGATCGGAGTTGGTCAGGCTCCGGTAGCGCAGCTCGCGGTTTCGGTAGTCTGCGAGCCGGAGGCGAGGGCGGTGGGAGTCCAACATGAATGGCGGCCTGCCCGTGGCGCGCAGCACCGGATCGTATCGAATCAACGGCCAGTGTCCGCTGGCCACTGCACCGTATTGCTGCTCAAGGCCGTAACGCAGCTCGAAGCCATGTGCGATGCAGTGGCTGTAGGCGATCACGAGCGACGGGCCGTCGTAGGCTTCGGCTTCCCGGAAAGCCAGCAGCGTCTGCTCCGGATCGGCGCCCATAGCGACTCGCGCGACGTAGACGCTGCCATACGAAATAACCTGTAGCGCCAGGTCTTTTCGCGGCACTGTCTTGCCCCCGGCGGCGAACTTCGCCACCGCACCCAGGGGCGTGCTCTTTGACATCTGCCCGCCGGTGTTGGAATAGACCTCGGTGTCGAGCACCAGCACGTTGACGTTGCGCCCGCTGGCGAGCACGTGGTCGAGTCCCCCGGCGCCGATGTCGTAGGCCCAGCCGTCTCCGCCGACGATCCATACGCTGCGACGAATCAGATGGTCAATGACGCTGCGCAACTCGTCGCCAGTCGCCGGGGGAAGCCTATCGAGCCGGCTGAGCAGTTCGGCCACCCGCTGGCGCTGGGCGTGCAGTTCTGATTCGCGCAGTTGCGGGGCCTCGAGGATGGCGTCGACCAGGTCGGCGCCCAGGTCGTCGCGCAACTCGGTCACGCGCTGACGGGCCTGGCGGAGGTGAGCGTCGGCGGCCAGTCGCATCCCCAGGCCGAACTCCGCGTTGTCTTCGAACAGCGAATTGGACCAGGCGGGGCCGCGCCCCTCGGCGTTGGTCGTCCACGGTGTGGTCGGCAGGTTGCCACCGTAGATCGATGAGCAGCCGGTGGCGTTGGCGATCATCAGCCGGTCGCCGAACAGCTGCGACAGCAATTTCAGGTAGGGGGTTTCGCCGCAACCGGCGCATGCGCCGGAGAATTCGAACAGTGGCGGCAGGAACTGCACACCGCGCACCGTCCCGAAATCAACCATCGACCGGTTTGCCACGGGCAGTGATTCGAAGAACGCAATGTTGTCGCGCCCGGCCGCGACGAGTGGTTCGCGCGGAGCCAGGTTGATCGCCTTGGTGATCGGCGTGCCGGGGACGACGGCCGGGCATGCTTCGACGCACAACCCGCATCCGGTGCAGTCCTCGGCGTACACCTGCAGCGTGTAGCGCGTCTCGGGGAGGCCGACCGCGTTCAGTGGTGCCGAGGCGAAGGTGGCGGGCGCGTCATGGAGTCGCTCCCGATCGTAGAACGTGGTGCGAATGACGCTGTGCGGGCACACAAATACGCAGTTGCCGCACTGAATACAGGTGTCCGGATCCCACGCCGCCACGAGGTCGGAGATGTTGCGCTTCTCGTAGGCCGCGGTGCCGCTGGGATAGCTGCCGTCCACGGGCAGGGCGCTGACCGGCAAGGCGTCTCCGCGCCCGGCGATCATCTCCGCGGTCACCGTTCGCACGAAATCCGGGGCGTTGAGGGGGACTGGCGGTTCGAGCGGGCGAGTGGAGGTGACGGTATCGGGCACTGCTACATGCTGCAGTCCGGCCAGGGCCCGATTGACGGCGTCAACTTCGCGGGCCACCACGTCAGCACCCTGCCCGGCGTAAGTTTTGGTCACGCTGTCTTTGATCCGTGCGATCGCCGTCTCGACCGGGAGCACATCGGCGATGGCGAAAAAGCAGGTCTGCAGAACGATGTTGATCCGGCCGGCCAGCCCTACCTCGCGCGCGATTTTGCCCGCGTCCACGACATACAGCCGGATATGTTTGTCGGTGATCTGCTGTTGCACCGAGCGGGGCAGGCTGTCCCACACTCGGTCGGGGGGACGTGAGCTGTTGAGCAGTAGCGCGGCGCCGGGGGCGGCGCGGCCCAGCACGTCGACTTTGTGCAGGAATCGTTCGTGGTGGCACCCGACGAAGCCGGCCCGCTGCACCAGGTACGGCGCGCGAATCGGCTCCGGGCCGAACCGCAAATGCGAAACCGTCTGCGAGCCCGACTTCTTGGAGTCGTAGACGAAGTAGCCCTGAGCGTGGGTGTTGTCCTCGCCGCCGAGGATCTTGATGGTGTTCTTGTTGGCGCCGACGGTTCCGTCCGAGCCCATGCCGAAGAAGAGGGCTCTGGTGATCAGCGGGGATTCGATGTCGAATTCCGCGTCGTAGCTGATGCTGGTGCCGCTGACGTCGTCGTCGATGCCGACGGTGAAGCGGGTTCGCGGCCGTTCGCGGGCCAGCTCGGCGAGCACTCCGGCGACCATGGCGGGGGTGAATTCCTTCGAGGACAACCCGTAGCGGCCGCCGCACACCAGCGGCAGGGATGCTCGCCGGCCAGCGCTGTAGGCCTCGGTCAGGGCGGCGGCGACATCCAAATACAGTGGTTCACCGAAAGATCCGGGCTCCTTGGTGCGGTCCAGCACGCCGACCACACGGACCGTCGGCGGCAACGCTTCGAGCAGCGCCTCGGCCGGAAATGGCCGGTAGAGCCGCATCTGAAGCACCCCGACTCGCTCGCCGCGCGCCGTCAGGGCGGCCACGGTTTCGGCCGCGGTCTGCCCGCCGGACCCCATCAGCACCAGCACCCGGTCGGCCTCTGGATGTCCGCTGTAGTCGACGATGTGCATGGGGCGCCCGGTGCGCTGGCCGAGCTCGCCCATGAGTCCTTCGACCAACTCCGGTACCCGCGCATAGAACGGATTGACCGTCTCGCGCGCCTGGAAATAGGTGTCCGGGTTCTGCGCGGTGCCGCGGATGAAGGGGCGCTCCGGCGAGAGCGCCCGGTCGCGGTGGTCGAAGACCAATGTTTCGGGCACCAACGCGCGTAAATCGTCATCGGCGAGCATTTGAATCGTGTTGAGCTCGTGGGAGGTGCGGAAGCCGTCGAAGAAATGCACAAACGGCACCCGGGTGCGCAACGTGGCCGCCTGGGCCACGAGGGCCAGGTCATGGGCCTCCTGAACCGAGGCCGACGACAGCAGCGCAAAGCCGGTCTGGCGCACCGCCATTACGTCCTGGTGGTCTCCGAATATCGAAAGTCCTTGAGCGGCAATAGATCTCGCTGCAACATGGATCACCGCCGCGGTCAACTCGCCGGCGATCTTGTACATGTTAGGGATCATCAACAGCAAGCCCTGTGACGACGTGAATGTCGTCGTCAACGCTCCGCCCTGCAAGGCGCCGTGCAGCGCGCCTGCCGCCCCGCCCTCGCTTTGCATCTCCACCACTATTGGCACCGTGCCCCACACGTTGGGCCGATGCCCGCATGACCAGTCATCGGCCAGCTCGGCCATGGGCGAGGACGGGGTGATCGGGTAGATGCAGCACACTTCGTTGAGCCGGTAGGCCACCGATGCCGCCGCCTCGTTACCGTCCACCGTGGTGCGTGTCATCGCGGCTCCGGCATCATCTCGATGGCGTGCACCGGACACTGCTCGAAACAGGTGGCACAGCCGGTGCACCGGTCGTAGTCGAAGCGGTAGCGATGACCGGGTCCGAGCTTGATCACCGCGTCCTCCGGGCAGGCGCCCAGACAGCCGTCGCACTCGAAGCAGTTACCGCACGACAAGCACCGGCCGGCCTCGAACGTCGCGGCCTCGGCTGACAAGCCACCGACGACTTCGTCGAATCCGGTGACCCGTCGTTCGGGAGAAAGTTCGGGCTCCACCCGCCGATGCGCATCACCGAAGTACCACAGGTGCAGCTGGTCGAATTCCGCGACCGGATGCTTCGGCGGCCGCTCCCCGGAGCCGCCGCGCAGCCACGCGTCGATATGGTGGGCCGCCTTTTTGCCGTGTCCGACGCCGACCGTCACGGTGCGTTCGCAGGGCACCATGTCACCGCCGGCGAACACACCGGGGCAGCCGGTCATCAGCGATGACGACACCCGCACAGAACCGTCGTCGTCGAACTCCACTCCGGGCAAGCTCCGCATGAACGCCGACTCGGTCTCCTGGCCCAACGCCATGATCACGGTGTCGGCGGCAAGCGTCTCGAATTGTCCGGTCGGCACCGGGCGCCCGGAATCGTCGAGCCGCATCAGCTCTACCTGCAGTTCCGGGCCTTCGAAGGCGGTGATCGTGCGCAACCAGTTGACCCGAACACCCTCGCGCTCGGCCTCTTCGACCTCATGTTCGTGCGCGGGCATTTGGGCTGCCGTGCGGCGGTAGATGATGACGGTGTCCTCCGCGCCCAGGCGACGAGCGACCCGGGCTGCGTCCACCGCGGTGTCACCGCCCCCGTAGACGGCGACGCGGTGACCGAGGTTGGGTCGCTCGCCGGAGGCGACGTCGCGCAAGAACGACACGGCGTCGAGCAGCGACCCGGCGTCGACGGAGGGGATGTCGACCCGTTTGGCGAGATGGGCGCCCACGGCGACGAACACCGCGTCGAAGCGTCCGCCCGCGCGTTCAGCGGCGAGGTCGTCGACCCGGTGCCCGCATGTCAACTGCACGCCGAGCGCGGCGATGCGCTCGATCTCGGCGTCCAGCACGTCGCGGGGCAGCCGGTAGTTCGGGATGCCGTAGCGCATCATCCCGCCCGGTTCCGCGCCGGCGTCGCGGACCTCCACGAGATGGCCCAGCCGGGCCAGGTGATAGGCAGCTGACAGGCCGCTCGGACCGGCGCCGACGACGAGCACCCGCTTTCCGGTCGGCTGCGGTGCGGGCTCGAACCGCCATCCCTGGGCCCGGGCGGTGTCGCCGAGGAACCGCTCCACCGCGTGAATTGCGACCGCAGCATCGAGATGCGCTCTATTGCAGACGGATTCGCACGGGTGGTAGCAGACCCGGCCGTGGATGGCGGCAAAGGGGTTGTCGGCGATGAGCTGACGCCAGGCTTGCTCGTGGTGTCCGGCCCGGGCATGGGCAAGCCAGGCCTGAATGTTCTCCCCGGCCGGACATCCGGCGTTGCACGGCGGCAACAGGTCGACGTAAACCGGACGGCGATTGCGGACCGAGCCTGCGCGTGGCTGTCCGTGCAGTAAGTCGGGGAGGGGCGCCACGTCGCCACGGGGCAGAGCGGCGACCTTGTCCGCGGGCAACATGTCGCTCACCATATGACTAGTTCTGCGCCTAGGCAGCTTTCGTTTGGCCTTCAAGATGAGGACTTCTGACCCTGATCGCGGGCTGTGCAGAGGTGGACAGTAGCGGGATGGAGCAATTGACCGCGCTGGACGCGGGCTTCCTCGAGGTCGAGGACTCCGACCCGCATGTGAGCCTCGCGGTGGGCGGCGTGTCGATCATGGAGGGGCCGCCGCCCAGCTACGACGAGTTCGTCGCCGCCTTCGCCGAACGGGTGCCGTCAATCCCGCGCTGCCGGCAGGTCCTGCGGACCTATCCGCTCGATCTTCGCCCGCCGGAATGGGTCGACGACCCGCACTTCGACCTTTCGCGCCACCTGCACCGCGTCGCCCTGCCGCGGCCCGGCGGCGATGCCGAACTTTTCGAGATGGTCGCCACATTGATGGAGCGCCGGCTCGACCGCGAGCGGCCGTTGTGGGACTGCTGGATCATCGAGGGACTCAGCGAAAACCGTTGGGCCGTGCTGACCAAGATCCACCACTGCATCGCCGACGGCATCGCGACGGCGCAGATGCTGGCGAAGTTCGCCGACGACGACGGCGGCGGCTCGTTCGCGACGAACATTCAGGGCACCAGGCAGCCGGCGCGAACCGGGTTGGGTCTGCCGAAGATGGGCCGGAACCCATTGGCCTGGGTGAACAACGTCGCGCGAAGTGCCGTGAACGCGGCGACGGCGGCCGAACACGCGGCGCTCGGCATGGCCGGACTGACGGCCAGCCTGCTCAGCCCCGCCTCGTGGTCATCGCTCAATGGACCCGTGACGACGATGCGGCGCTACAGCGCGGCCCGCGTCCGGCTGGCCGATATGCAGAAGGTCAGCCGGGCCTTCGGCGTGACACTCAACGATGTTGCACTGGCGGCGATTACGTCCAGCTATCGTCAGGTGCTGATCAACCGGGGTGAGCAGCCCAGCCGAAATTCGCTGCGCACCCTGGTTCCCGTGTCGGTCCGCACGGCCAACCATTTGGGCACGACCGACAACGAGGTGTCGGCGATGCTTCCGCTGCTGCCGGTCGACGAGGGGGACCCGGTCGAGCAGCTGCATCTGGTGCATGATCGGCTCGCCGAGGCCAAAGCCAGCGGCCAAAGCGAAGGCGGCAGCGCGATGTTATCCGCTGCCAATACCGCCCCGTTCGCGTTTTCGGCGTTGGCAGTTCGCCTGCTGTCGCGGCTGCCGCAACGCGCGGTCGTCGCTTTGGCGACCAATGTTCCGGGGCCGCGGGGCCACCAGACACTGATGGGCCGTCGGGTGCTGGAGATGCTGCCGATACCCCCGATCGCTCTGCAGGTGCGCACCGGCATCGCGATGGTCAGTTATGCCGACATGTTCGTCTTCGGCATCACCGCGGACTACGACGCCGCACCCGACATCGGTGCGCTGGCCGCGGGAATCGAGGAAGGGGTGGCGCAGCTCGTCGCGGCCGCCCGCACCCGGCCACGCAAGCGACCGCCGGCTCGAATCAAGCCGGCGAGCGCGTGAACCGGTTGAGAATCTGATCGATGGTGGCCGCGACCTGTCCGCGATCGTGGGGATGTTTATGTGACAGCACCAAGTCAGTGGCGGGCGTGACGTCGCCGGGCACGTACCCGTGCATCCGTTCGACCTGTTCCGACCGCTCCCACCGCTCATCGGTGAAGTAGAACCGAAACCAGCCCGCCGGTTGACCGGCACCGCCGGCCAGAGCTCGTTCGACGTCTGCCGTTTGGCCGTCGAGATGCGAATTCATCGATCACTCTTTGACTGTCCGGGGCGCCTGGATGCCCGGGATAGGGCGGCGGCCGCGGGGCGGGTGGGAGTGCGCCCGACCCGGTGCGGCTCGCCGCCCGGTCCGGTTGATCAGGCGTTGATCACCTCTGGCTGTGTTTCGTTGATGGGCTTATGGCCGTTGCCGCGGGCGACGGAAATCTTGCGCGGCTTGGCCTTTTCGGCCACCGGGATGTGCAGCCGAAGGACGCCTTCCTGGTACGACGCCTCGATCTTGTCGGTGTCGAGATTCTCGCCGAGCACGAGCTGGCGGCTGAACACCCCGCGCGGGCGCTCGGTGGCCAGCATGTCGCGGTTCGGGTCGAGGGCCGGCCGCTCGGCGCGCACGGTCACCACATTGCGCTCGATGTCGATGTCCAGCGAGTCGACATCGATGCCCGGCAGGTCGAACTCGACGACGAAGTTTTCGCCCTCGCGCCAGGCGTCCATCGGCATCACGGCCGGCCGAGCGGCCGTGCCAAGCACTTGGTTGGCGAAGCGGTCGAGTTCACGGAAGGGGTCGGAACGCATCAGCATGGCAGTCACCTCTCACTCCAATCTATGGCGGCGGATTGGGCTATTTTCTATGTATGATTACATATATTTGATATAGCACTGCCGACACAATGATGCAAGTGTGATAAATAGATTTTTCAGTTGTGAGCGAATGGAGGGGCGCCATGACCGACGACCGCGGCCATGCAAGCGCCCCGGCGCGCGATCATGGCGTGTACGGAATCTCGGTGGCCGCAGAGCTTTCCGGCATTGCGGTGCAGTCGCTGCGCCTCTACGAGCGCCATGGCTTGGTCACCCCGGCGCGGAGCGAAGGCGGGACACGACGCTACAGCGCCGACGACCTGGCCCGGCTGAAGCGCATCAGCCAACTGGTCGACGCGGGGGTCAACCTGGCGGGGATCGCGCGCATCCTCGAACTCGAGGATCACAACGCCACCCTGTCGGCCGCGAACATCGACCTGCGCTCCACCAACCGCAGTTTGCGGGAGGCCGCCAAGACGGCAAGGGCGACAGAGGACTCCGACACCCCCGGGGACGGCCGCGCCAGCTGACCAATGGGGTTGCGGATGCCGCCACCGGGTATCCAGCCGGACTTCGTCGCCAAGCGGCTCATGCAAACCGCCGGCGTGGACCGGCTCAGCGCCCTGTACTGGGCGATCGACATCGTGCGGCGCGGCGGGACGATATCGCTGATCGGCGTGTACGGCGGCATGGCCGATCCGCTCGGAATGCTCACTTTCCTCGACAAACAGGTGACCCTGCGGATGGGCCGGGCCAACGTGAAAAAGTGGGTCGACGCCATCATGCCGCTGCTGACCGACGACGATCCCCTCGGCGTGGACACTTTCGCCACGCACGTGCTGCCGTTGGACCAGGCTCCGCACGCTTACGAGACCTTCCAGAAAAAGCAGGACGGGGCCGTGCAGGTCATGCTCAAGCCTTAACCGGGCGGTTCCGCAACAGCCCTGGGCCACATAATATTACGATCGTCGGCGGGGAGCGGTTCCCGCCGACGATGGAGCCGGAACCCAGGACGGGCTTCGGTTTGGCGGTCGCCGTCCTCGGGTATCAGTTGCGCCATGACCACCGCACAAGCCCCCACGCCCGCCGGAGAAGTGTGGCCGGGTAAGGCGTACCCCCTCGGCGCGACGTATGACGGTGCGGGCACCAATTTCACCGTGTTCAGCGAGGTCGCCGAACGCGTCGAATTGTGCCTCTTCGATGCCGACGGCAACGAGAGCCGTGTTCCGCTGCCCGAGGTCGACGGCTTCGTCTGGCATGCCTACATACCGGCCATCGAACCCGGCCAGCGCTACGGATATCGCGTCCACGGTCCCTACGAACCCGAAAACGGGCTGCGGTGCAACCCCAACAAGCTGCTGGTGGACCCGTACTCGAAGGCTATCGACGGCACGTTCGAGTGGAACCAGTCCCTGTTCAGCTACAACTTCGGTGACCCGGACAGCCGCAACGACGACGACTCCGCGCCCAGCATGCCCAAGTCGGTGGTGATCAACCCCTACTTCGGCTGGGGCAACGACCGTCCACCGGACCACCAATACGCCGACACCGTCATCTACGAGGCTCACGTCAAAGGCCTGACGCAGAACCACCCGGGCATCCCCGAGCAGATGCGCGGCACCTACGCCGCGGTGGCGCACCCAGTGATCATCGACCACCTCAAGAGCATCGGCGCCACCGCCATCGAGCTGATGCCGGTTCATCACTTCGCCAACGACTCCACCCTGGTCGACAAGGGCCTGTCGAATTACTGGGGCTACAACACGATCGGTTTCTTCGCGCCCGACTTCAAGTACTCCAGCGCCACGTCCCCCGGCGGACAGGTGCAGGAGTTCAAGGCGATGGTGCGCACCCTGCACGAAGCCGCCATCGAGGTCATCCTCGATGTGGTCTACAACCACACCGCGGAGGGCAACCACATGGGCCCGGCGTACTACCGGCTGGTCGACGCGACAAGCGGTACTACATGGACTACACCGGCACGGGAAACAGCCTTAACGTCGGGCATCCGCATGCGCTGCAGTTGATCATGGACTCGCTTCGCTACTGGGTCACCGAGATGCACGTCGACGGCTTCCGCTTCGACCTGGCTGCGACACTGGCCCGCGAGTTCTACGACGTGGACCGGCTGGCCACGTTCTTCGAACTCGTGCAACAGGATCCGACGGTCAGCCAGGTCAAGCTCATCGCCGAACCATGGGACGTCGGGCCGGGCGGCTACCAGGTGGGCAACTTCCCGCCGCAGTGGACCGAGTGGAACGGGAAGTACCGCGACACCGTCCGCGACTTCTGGCGCGGCGAGCCCGCAACGCTCGACGAGTTCGCCTACCGCCTGTCCGGCTCGGCCGACCTCTACGAGCACACCGCACGCAGGCCGGTGGCCTCGATCAACTTCGTCACCGCCCACGACGGATTCACGCTGCGGGACCTGGTGTCCTACAACGAAAAGCACAACGAGGCCAACGGCGAGGACAACAACGACGGCGAGAGCCACAACCGGTCCTGGAACTGCGGCGCCGAGGGACAAACCGACGACGCGCAAGTCACCGAATTGCGCGCCCGCCAACAGCGCAACTTCCTCACCACTTTGCTGCTGTCCCAGGGTGTGCCGATGATCTGCCACGGCGACGAGCTCGGTCGCACCCAGAACGGCAACAACAACGGCTACTGCCAGGACAACGAGATCACCTGGATCGACTGGGCCAATGCGGATGCCGGCCTGCTGGAGTTCACCCATGTGGTGTCGACGCTGCGCAGCAACCATCCGGTGTTCCGCAGGCGGCGGTTCTTCTCCGGCAAGCCACTGGGCCGTCGCGGTCAGGACGGGCTGCCCGATATCGCCTGGTTCACCCCCGAGGGCGCGGAGATGACCGAGGAGGACTGGGGCGCGGGTTCGCGAAATCCGTCGCGGTGTTCCTCAACGGCCACGGCATTCCCGACCGCGATGCGCGAGGCCAGCGCGTCCTGGATGACTCGTTCCTGTTGTGTTTCAACGCCCACTACGAGCCAATCGAATTCACGCTGCCGCCAAAGGAATTCGGCGCCTCCTGGCAGCTGGTGGTTTACACCGGACCGGAGGGGGAGACGCCCGCGGACGAGGTGCCAGGGGGCGGCAAGCTCACCGTGGATGCTCACACCGCCGTAGTGCTGCACGCCCCGGACGGAGGCTGAGCGGGTTGACACAAATACGCCCGAGCGTTACCTAGTCTCTCCGGGGCCGATACGCTGTGCCTGCAGCCGGCGTTACAGGAGAGGGCGGATATGTCAAGGACAGTGGTGGTCGGCGCCTCGAGCGGGCTGGGGCGCTGCATAGGTGTCGGTCTCGCGCAACACGGCGACCAGGTGGCGCTGCTCGCCCGGCGCCGCGAGCGCATCGAGGCGGCGGCGAAGGACGCGGGACCGGGTGCGATCGCCATCGGTTGCGACGTCACCGACGAGGCATCGTGCCGATCGGCGATCGGTGACGCCGCCGAAGCGCTGGGTGGCATCGACAACCTGGTGTACACGCCGGCCGTGGGGCCGCTCGTGCGTTTGGTCGATACCGACGCCGAGACTTGGCGGCGCATCTTCGACACCAACGTCATCGGTGCGTCGTTGGTGACGGCCGCGGCGGTGCCGCACCTGACGGCTTCCGCGGGTAAGGCGGTCTACCTCTCCTCCGACGCGGGCACGTTCGGGCCGCCGTGGCCGGGCCTCGGAGCGTACGGCGTCAGCAAGGCGGCCCTCGAGCGGCTCGTGGACGCCTGGCGAGCCGAACACCCCGACATCGGTTTCACGTGCCTCATCGTCGGCGAGTGCGCCGGCGGCGAGGGCGACAGCCAAACGGGAATGAACATCGGCTGGGATATGGACCTCGCCATGAAGGCCGTCCCGCTGTGGGCCTCCCGCGGCTGCATGCCCGGCAAGTTGATGCCCGTCGAGGACCTCATCGCGGTCGTACACACGATCCTGCGGACCGACGCGGCGACGTCGATGCCCGTCGTGGTCGCCAGGGGCGCACCGGCGAGCCCCGCGGCGTTTGCGGACTCCGCACAGTCGTAGGGCAGCGACTGCCAATCAGCGCCGGGTCAGCTTCTCGCGGACCGTGTCGGTGAGGAAGCGTCCGTTCGGGGCCGGCCGGAACGCGCGGGCAGCCGCGGTGAGCGCGTCCCGGGAATCCGGCCGCAGTTCGATGTCGGCCGCGGCGACATTGAACTCGAGCTGCTCGACGCTGGACGCGCCGGGAATGGCGACGACACCCGGCAGGCTGATCAGCCACGCCAGCGCCACCTGTGCCGGCTTCGCGCCGACTTCCGCCGCGACATCGCGCAACGTCTGCAACAGCGGCTCGATCCGGCGCAGGTTCTCGGTGCCGAACAGCGGGTTCAGCGCGCGAATCCCGCCGGGGCGGTTGTCGATACCGTACTTGCCGCCCAGCAACCCTTGAGCCAGCGGACTGTACGCAATCACGATGCGATTCTCCCGCTCGGCGAAGGGCACCAGGTGCTCAAGCGCGTTGGCGTGGGCGAGGGAGAAATGCACCTGGTTGCTGATCACCGGCCGCCCGAGCGCAGCGTCGGCCTTGCGCCAGCGATTCAGCGAGTAGTTGGACACGCCGGCCGCGCCGATCTTTCCGCTGTCGAGCAGGTCGCGCATGCCCGGCATGATCACCGAATCGGGGACGATCGGGTTGGGCTGATGGATCTGATAGAGGGGGATGCGGTCCAGGCCCAGCCGCTGCGCGCTGGCCCGCTCGCGCTGCTTGATGACCGCGGGGAAGGGGGCGACCGGCATGATCTTGCTGGCGACCGCGACCTCGGCGCGTTGGTCGCCCAGCGCCTCGCCGAGGATTCGCTCGCTCTTCCCGAACCCGTATATCTCGGCCGTGTCGAACAGTGTCACGCCGGAGTCCAGGGCGCGGCGGACGATGTCGTGCGCCGCACCGGAGGCATAGGCGTCCCCGTACCCCCACTCGCGTGACCCGAACTGCCAGGTGCCCAGGCCGATCCGGCTGACTCGTCCCACGCCGTCGACATCGAGATATTTCATGTGGTCCACCCTACGGAGGGCGGCCGGCAACCCGGGCGGTCAACCGGGGATCTTGTCGAGCACGTAGTTGGCGATGCTCACCGCGGATTGGCCGGGGCGTTCGGCGTCGGCCGTACCGCTGTAGGAGACGCACAGGTCAATGACGACGTTGGCCTTCGCCGCGATCGCGCGAGTGGAGCGGATCTGCAGGCCGTCGGGCACCAGATTCATCGTGCTGATGCCGTTGCCGGCATCCGCGGGGGCGCTCAGCGAGTACGGGATCGTTCCGGCAGCGGGGGTCGTCACTCGTAGCGTCGAGCCGCCGCATTCACGCCATCCCGCCAGCAGCTGTGCCAGTTGCGACTGGGCGGCCGGCGGATCGCGAAATGCCACGGCCGCTTCGATGACTTTGATCGACTTGAGCAGGCTGCGGTTGTCGGAGAACTCCGTCGCGTGGTAGCCGACAATGGCCTCCACCTGGTAGGCATCCGGGATGCCCGGGGCGATGCTGCCCCAGCACTCCGCACGGTCGATGGTCCCGTCATCGTCCGACCTGCTCGGATGATCCCGGGTTCGACCGGCCTCGAGATTCTGGTCGTCGGTGATGCTTTTGAGGGCATCGAGGCCGGGCAGCAGCGCGGCCACGGCGGTGGGCGCGACCGTGGGCGCCGGGGGAGCAGTGGTGGTGGTCGCGGTCGCGGGCGCCGCGGTACGGGTGGACGTGGGGGACAACGCGGCAAAGGCCGCCCAAGCGATCACGGCGAGCACGATGGAAGTGACGAACGCGTAGGACAGCGCCATCCCCGCCAGGGCGCGGTCACGGCCGAGCTCGCCGGTGCGCCGGATTTGCGCGAGGCCGAGGTGGCCCAGCACCGCCCCCGCGGGCGCGAACACGAACGCGAACACCAGCGACAGCGTCGCGAACGTATTGACGGGCGGGCGGTGCGGCGGCGGCGGAGGTGGGTAGACCGGCGGCGGTGGGTAGACCGGCGGTGGCTGGACCGGCGGTGGTGGCAATGGCGGCCGGCCAAGCGGATCGTAACTGAACGGGTTATCCCAGAAAGGATCCTGAGGGTTGGTCACGCCAGGTGCCTCCTTAGCCTGGGACCCTGCCCGAAATGTAGCGGAACGCGTTCGGGTCAGACCTGGATGTGAGGGTGCAGGCGGGTGCCCGATTGCATGTTCACGCACCTAGCGTAGCCACCGTCTTGCGCGTCGACGGCGAGATCGACGCGTCCAACGCCGACATGGTGGCCCAGGCAATTCGCCGCTTTTCGCGCCTGAAGGCCCCGTTGATCCTTGACCTCAGCCACCTCGACTTTCTGGGCAGCGCGGGTCTTCGAACGCTGCTGACTCTCCGTGATGAACATCAGCTGGCGGGGCTGCACTGCACCGTGGTCGGCGGCGCGGCACTGCGCCTGTTGATCCAGGTGGTTCCCGATCACGTTCTACCCGTGGTGGATTCGCTTCCGGAAACCCTCCGGCGCGCGGAAGGCTTGATCCGGGCACACCGTCGATTCTTCTCCGGGCCGGCGCGGCAGGAAGAGCCGCAGCGCACGGCAACTTTTTGCTGTTAAACCCGTTGTCGTACAAGTGATTCAAACGCCCAGTCGGAGCATCAGCTGGCCGGCCGCGTGGCGCCCGCTGGCGACGGCGCCGGTCACCGTCGCGGGATTGTCGACACCGACGGCCTCGCCGGCCAGGTAAAGCCGGTCACCGATCGGTTCCTGCAGGCGGCGCCGGTCCTCGAGGCCCGAACCGGGAGCGTGAAACGAGTAGGAGCCGCGCGCATACGGATCGGCCGCCCAACTCGACGTTCGGACCTCGACCGCCGAGACGTCGTCGCCGAACAGCCGGCGAATGATGGGGAGTGCGCTCGTCATCAGGTCCTGCGGCGGCGACGACTCCGCCGACCGCCCGCGGTCACCGGCGTTGAACGCCAACACAATCGGCCCAGCTCCGCTCGGCAACGTAAACCACTGGGACCACAGCCCGGGCTCAGCGCCGAGGTATTGGTAGAAAGCGTTCTCGACGATCCAGGTCCGGCGATTTAGGCGGAAGTAGCTCTTGGACAGCACCCCGGATCCCAGGGCGTTGATCGCGTGGGCGTGCCCGTCCGGAAGCGGCGGATCGAAGGCGATCGCACCCGACTTGAGCACCCCGAGCGGAACGGAGACGATCGCGGCGGACCCCTCGAACGACCGTTTGCCGGCCCGCACGGTGACGGATTGGTCGCGGCGCATGATCGCGGTCACCGGTGTGCTGAGCACGATCCGAAGCCCAGCGGCAAGGAGTTTCGGCAGGGCGTCGTAGCCACTCGTGATGACGTCTTGGTCACCACCGCTGTAGGTGCCCTTGTCAAACGTCAAGGCGGAGAGCTGATCTGCGTTGGCCGCGTATTCGTCCTCGATCTCGGTGGTCAGGTAAAAGGCCAGCTCGGCGCGGTCGGAATCGGAAAGATCTTCGGTATCCGCCGCCGCGTCGACCGCGGCGCCGAGACTCCCACTGTCGACCTGGCCGCGGGCCCGCTCCACAAATTGGCGCCAGATTCTCTCGTCGTAATCCAGCGGCGGCAGCGCAGGATCGATCCCCAGCTTCGCCGACTGGTCGTAATCGGTCTTGGTCAGCCGGGCCTGTGCCTGGCGCGCCAGCTCCATCAGCGGGTTGTCGGTCGTGCCGTGGATCCATGACGCGCCCATCTCCAACGGCACACCCCAGTCCCGGCTGGTGTGCACCCTGTCGCCGATCCGGTCGCGGGCCTCGATCACGCGGACCGGCCATCCCGCGTCGGTAAGGGTGCGGGCGGCGGACAAGCCCGCCATCCCGGCGCCGACGATGAGCACCGCCTTGGCGTCTGCGGGCGGTAGGCGATCGGACGCGCAGGCGCCCGCCAGGCCGCCGCCGACCACGCTCGTCGTTGCTGCGAGAAATTCCCGACGGGACATCGGGGACACGGCTGTTAGCGTCTCACACCGGCATTGCGCGGCCGGGCCTTTTGTTGGTCGTGATTCGGTGGATTTGCCGGATTCGGCTCAGTTTCCCGCTAGGATTTTGCGCAACCAGACCGCGGCAACGGGGCCGCGTGCGAAGGGGGAGCGGCGATGAACGTTCGACGGTCGGACCGATTGGCCGACGTGTTGCCGCCGAGTCGGACCCTGACCGTCCGTGCCGCGGACGGCACCCCGTTGCACGCCGAGGTATTCGGACCTTCCGACGGGTATCCGATCGTCCTGACGCACGGCATCACCTGCGCAATCCGGGCGTGGGTCTACCAGATCGCCGACCTGGCCAACGACTACCGGGTGATCGCGTTCGACCACCGCGGCCACGGGCGGAGCGGCATTCCGCGACGCGGCGGCTACAGCCTCAAACACCTTGCAGGCGACTTGGATTCGGTGCTCGAGGCGACTTTGGCGCCGCACGAGCGTGCCGTGCTGGCGGGGCACTCGATGGGCGGCATTACCATCGCGGCGTGGTCGGCGCGCTACCGCCACAAGGTGCACCGGCGCGCCGACGCCGTCGCGCTCATCAACACCACCACCGGCGACCTGTTGCGCGAGGTGAAGCTGCTGTCGGTGCCTTACGGGTTGGCGGCGGCTCGGGTCACGGCCGGCCGTGTCCTGATCAACGCGTTCGGTGGATTTCCCGTTCCGCCTGCTGCCCGCATCCCGAGTCGCTATATGGTCGCGATGCTGGCGGTGGGCAAGGGGGCCGACCCGGGCGTCGCGAAGCTCATCCACCAGCTGTTCGCGCAGACACCGCCGGCGGGGCGCGCCGGGTGCGCGCGGATGCTCGTCGCTTCGATGGGCTCCCGGCATCTCGACCTGGATGGCTTGACCGTGCCCACTCTGGTCATCGGCAGCCGACACGACCGGCTGACGCCGATGAGCCAGTCCCACAAGATCGCACGCACCGCACCGAACGTCGTCGACTTAGTCGAGCTGCCCGGGGGCCACTGCTCGATGCTGGAACAGCCTGGTGAGGTGAGCCGGCGCCTGCGGGCACTCGCCGAATCGGCGACCGTCAATACGCGGGTGCGCCGGATCAGCTCATAGCAAGGCGGCGATCTCGGCGGCCGCCCGCTGGCCGGACCGGATCGCGCCATCCAGAAACCCGGTCCACTCGTCGGCGGTCTCGGTGCCGGCCCAGTGAATCGGCCCCACCGGCTCGCGCAACCATGGCCCGAATCGTGTCCACGACCCCGGTGGCACCGCCGCAGTCGGACCACCCGGCGCGAATCCCTCAGCGCCCCAACGATGGTCGACGTAGTCGAGCGGCTTGAGCGCATCCTCGCCGAACAGCGACGCGAAGCATCGCAACGTCTCGCGGCGACGCCGCTCGGCGGGGAGGGAGTCGAACGCGCGCGCGTCCACGAAGCCCATCAGGATGCCCGGCCCGTCGGCGTGCGGGCTGACGTCGAAGGTGATGAAGACCGGACCGCCATCGGACAGCGCCTGGCCGGAGAACCCGCTGTCACGCCAGAACGGTGTGGAATAGGCCGCGTAGGCCTTGCTAAGCCGACCCTGCGGCCAGTGCCGGGCAAGTCGCTCGTATTCGCCCGGCAGTGGGGGAGCGAACTCGATCGATACGCGATGGGCGGGCGGGATCGCGACGATGACGAATCCGGCATCGGCCTGGCCGACGTCGGTCGCGACGGTCACGCCCGCGCCGTGCCGGTCGATGCGACGGACCGGTGCGTTGAGCACGACACGTGACCCCAGTTCGGCGGCCATCGCGTCCGCGATCTGTTGGGTGCCACCCGGGAACCGGTCCTGTTGGGCGCCGTTCTCGACGTCGAGCAGCCGGTCCAGTCCGCCGGCCGCATGCGTGTAGCGGGCGGCGTGCAGCATCGACACGTCGTCCGGTTCGCAACCCCAGGTGACCCGCGCCACGATGGCCAGCAAGTCGCGGGACGAGGTGGTGGCGTGTACCGAGCGCAACCAGTCGCCGAGCGAAAGGCCGTCGAGTTCGCGCGCGCGGCGCGCTTCCCAGGGGGCCGCCAGCGGGATGCCGCGGGCTATCCTGCCGAATTGCCAACGCAGCCGGGCGATGTCGAGCAGTCCCGTGAGCGGCAGCTTCGGGATGGTGCCGTGGTAGGGGCGCGCCCGGCCGCGCCAGTGGATCACGTTCTTGCCGTCGTGGTGGGTCGGGGTGGTCGAAATGTCCAATTCGGCGGCCAGCGCCAGCACGGCGTCTTGGGTGGGGCCCACGAAGGTACCGCCGAGGTCGGCGGGCAACCCCGCGACACTCCCGGTGAAAGAACGCCCGCCCACCCGATCACGGCCCTCGTACACCAGGACGTCATGGCCCTGTCGCGTCAGCTCGCGTGCGGCGGCCAGACCGGCAAAGCCGGCACCGACCACAACGACATCGACGATCCGCGGCCGGTCTGTCACTGCTCTAGTCAACCGCATTCCGATGGTTTCGGACGGCAAAAGCGGTCAACAGCGGCCGATTGGGTCAGGGCGCGACGGTCAACCAGTCGGCGAACCCCGAAGGGTCGTGGCGGCCCAGCGCGCCGTGCTCGTAAAGACCCCAGCCCTCCACCGGATCGCCATCGCCGTCGCGGCACACCGCCCGGCCCACGTGGTCGATCACCCCGAAGCCGGACCTCGCGATGATCGCCGGGTCGGTCATGTCGTAGGTGAGCCGTTCGACGAACTTCTTGCCCTTCCACATGCCATGCAGCCAGTCCGAGTCGCCGCCGTAGCCGCCGCCGACGTGAATCGGGACCGGCAGCTTTGACTCCACGTCGAAGTGCACCGGGGCGCCGTCCGGGGTGGTCGCGTCGATGGTCGCGCCGGTCGGGATGCGGGTGCCCGAACGGTAGTGGATTTTGACTCGTGGCCAACCCAGCTGCTCGACGCGGCCGTCGCGCCAGACCCGGGTGCAGTCGTTGAGCGAGCGGAACCCGTTGGGCTCCTCCTGGATGATCAGCACGATCGCGAAGTCGTCGAACGCCATCGGCACGTACAACCACCACATGCCTTCGAACGGCGGGTCGGCGGGCCGGCCCGCCGGCTCGGGTTCGCCGATCGGCCGAATGCCCCAGGAGCGGTCGCGGCTGCCGATCCAGGTCGCCGGGTCGACGGCGATTTCTTCGCCGTCGACGGCGATGCGGCCGCTCCAGCTGCCCAGCTGAGCGAACCGTTGGGCGTCCAGCGTCACCCGGTTGCCGGATCGCAGGACATGCGGCTGCTCCTGGACGACATCGAACAGCCCCTCCCAGGTGAGATCGGCGGCGATGCCCTCGGTTTCGTCGAGGACCAGGCGCAGCTTGCGCAGCGGCTCGATGACCTCTATCCGATACCCGTTGACGTTCTGGTTGAGCCGGTCGGAGTCGATGGCGTCGCAAAGGTGCACCGCGGTCTGCGTGTCCCCGCGCCTGATGAGCACGAACGCGTCCTTCACCCCCAGGTTGGGGTAGTAGCCGATGCCGCTGATCAGGAAAATGTTTCCGGTGCGGTCGTGGGCGTTGAAGTAGGAGCGGTCGTAGAAGTTGCGGTCCGAAGAACCTGGCCACGCGATCGGCTGCGGGATCTGATGTACCGGGAACTCGTCGAGCGGCCCGAGCATTACTGGTCCTCTCCGATGAGCCGCCTCATCAATCCGGCATGGTAGAACAGCGATTCGACATCGTCGGGTTTCTCGGTCTCACCGAAGTGCACTCGCCGCGCGCCGGTGCGCATGAACACGCAAGCCCACATGACGCCCGAGTAGACGTAAAACCATTGCAGATCGCCGACTTCGACGCCGGTGAGTCGCCGATAGGTGGCGCGGACGTCGTCCTCCCGCATCACGTCCGGCAGGCCCGGCAGTGTCGCCAGGCCGGCGAGTTCCTGAAAGACCATGTGCGCGAAAATCAGCCACGCGACATCGAGTTCGCGGGGACCTAATGTCACCATTTCCCAGTCCAACACCGCGACCGGCTGAAAGTCGCGGTACAAGACGTTACCGACCCGGGCGTCGCCCCAAAGCAGTACCGGTTCACCGGCGGCCACGTCATCCGGCCAGTGGGCCTTCAGCCAGTCGAAAGTCCGCTCTAGCAAAGGAGATCGGCCGATGTCGGGTACCGCGAAGTCGTACCAGGACCGCACCCAGTTGAAGTGTCTGCGCAGGGCGGTGTCGCCTGCGTCTCCTTGCACCAGAAATTCAAACGTCTTCTGCGCGTCGGGAATTGAGTGGAGCTTGGCCAATACGCCGACGGTGGCGTCCTGCAGTTCGCGCTGCCGCTCGGCGGGTGCGTCGGCGAACCAGTTGTTACCGAATGTGTAGGGCATGACGTCGGGCGGCACGACGCCGTCGACGTGATCCATCACGAAAAAGGGCGTGCCCAGGACGTCGCCGGTGTTCTCGAGCCAGCGCACGCGCGGGACGGGGACGTCGGTGAGTTCGCCCACTTTCTGGATGACGTCAAATTGGTGGTCGAGCCGATATGTCGGGAAGACCTGCACGTCCTCGGCGGTGGGTGCGACGCGAGCCACCAGTTTTTGCTCTCGTGGCTGTTTGTCCTCCTGCCAGCGGGTGGTCAAGATGATGGTCTCCGACGACATGCCCGTCGAGTCCACGCCGCTTTCCACGGTGACCTCGGGCTGGGCCCCGCCGGGTAGGACGGTCGACAGCCATTGCGACATCACCGCCGGTAACGTCGTGACATCGCGGCTGGAGCGCTGGAGTCGGTCGATCTCGCCGATTGCCGGTTCATTGGGCACAGGTGCCTCCTTCGTGAGGCAATTACGATACCGTAGGTAGCGTTATGAAAGCAGACCCGTCCGCCCTTGACAAGGCCCCGGGCGCGGGCCGCCCACGCGATCCGCGCATCGACTCGGCCATCCTGTCGGCGACCGCGGAACTGCTTGTGCAAATCGGCTATTCGAATCTCACTCTGGCCGCGGTTGCCGAGCGCGCCGGCACCACGAAATCCGCGCTCTACCGCCGATGGTCGAGCAAGGCCGAACTGGTGCACGAGGCGGCCTTCCCGACGGCGCCCACGGCGCTGCAGGCGCCCGCCGGCGATATCGCCGCCGATGTCCGAATGATGATCGAGGCCACCCGCGATGTCTTCACCACCCCGGTGGTTCGGGCCGCGCTGCCCGGTCTGGTGGCGGACATGACCGCCGATCCCGCGCTCAACACCCGGGTGATGTCACGGTTCGCCGGCCTGTTCAGCGCGGTGGGGGTCCGGTTGCGCGAGGCCGTTGACCGTGGTGAGGCGCATCCCGACGTGGACCCGGACCGGTTGATCGAGCTGATTGGAGGAGCGACGATGCTGCGGATGCTGCTGCGCCCGGAGGAACCGCTGGATGACGCGTGGGTGGAGCAGACGACCGCCATCGTGGTGCACGGGGTGACGCGATGACCTCGCGACTCGCGGGCCGGACCGCGATCGTCACCGGCGCCAGCCGCGGCCTGGGCCGGGCGATCGCGCTGGCGCTCGCGGCCGAGGGGGCGGCGGTGGCCGTTGCCGGGCGCACCGAACAGGTGTGGGACGAGCGGTTGCCCGGAACCATCGGCGAGACCGTCGCCAACATCGAGGCGGCGGGTGGACGCGCCGTGGCGGTCCGGGCCGACCTGACCGACCGCGAGGACGTCGCGCGACTGGTGATATCTGCGCGGGATGCCTTGGGGCCCATCACAATTCTGGTGAACAACGCGGCGTTCACCGCGCCGGGCCGGCCCCCGGTGCCCGGTGCCGAACCGCGCGCCAAGCCCGCGGTCAAGCCGGCCGCCGGCAAACCCGGCTGGCCGGGCTTTGTCAGCATCCCCATGGCCGCGTATCGCCGGCATTTCGACATCGCGGTGTTCGCCGCCTACGAGCTGATGCAAATGGTGTGCACGGACATGATCGAGGCCGGTGGCGGCTCGATCATCAACATCACCTCGGTCGCTTCGCGGATTCCCGGCAATGGGCCATACCACGACCGCAGCGGCGGAGTCCTACCCGGCTACGGCGGATCGAAGGCGGCGCTCGAGCATCTGACACAATGCGCGGCCTACGATCTCACGGATCACAACGTCGCGGTGAACGCGCTGTCGCCGTCCAAACCGATTCTCACGCCCGGATTGGCCTATTACGCCCGGGAATTCGATGACACGGCTTCCGCGGATGAATTTGCCCGGGCAGCAGTGGAATTAGCGCTGGTTGATCCCGGTATGGTCACCGGACGCACCATCGGTCATCTGCAGGTGCTCGACGGCAGCTTCACGCCGTTCGAGCTCGACTAAACCGGCTTGGTCGCGGTTACTGCGTTGATAATAATCGCGTGTACCTTGCGCCAGCGCGGGTAACGGAAGCCTGCTTTCAGCAGAAGGCGCTCGGCGCGACGTTTCGTGCGCGCTTTACCCCGGCGGCTGGTGACCAACGTCGGCAGCAGCCAATTGGAGAACTGGTCGACAAGCACCAACCGGCCGCCGGGACGCAGCACTCGGGCGCACTCGACGAGCCCTGCATGCTGGTCGGACCAGTGGTCGAACGAGGTCGTGCTGACGATCAGGTCAAAGGTGCCGTCGGGAAAGCCGAGTTCTTCGGCCACCCCGAGGGAGAAGCTCAGTCGACTATCGTGAGCCAAACTGGTTGCGACCGAGACCATTCGAGGGGCGGCATCGATACCGATAAGCCGTTCGGCGTCCGGGTAGCGTGGAGCAAGAATCCCCAGTAGATAGCCGGTCCCGCATCCCACGTCGAGCACCCGCTGCGGAGCGGCCACGGTGGCCACGGCCAGATCGGCCGTGCGATCCGAGATCTGGTGGTGCACCCGGCCCAGCCACCCGCCGTCGTATCCGGTGGCACGATCGTTGAACGCTGCGACATCCCGATAGGGTGGCACCCGCTCATTTTCTCATGGCTTGCGGCCGTTCGGTGAGATCTGAGAACCGTTCGTTTACCGCGAAGGTCGGACCGGTTGATTCCCACTCAACCCGTGCTTCCATCAGGCGGATCGGGATCGCCGCGCAGGAGTTCGTCCGGGTGGTGCGCATGATTGATCTCGGGTGGGCCACTGCCTAGCGTCCAGCCGAGTCGCCCGCTACCGGTGACCTCGGTGCGCCATTCGCCCCGGCTCGCCCCGCCGTGGTCACATCCGCAGGCGAAAAACAGTTTGTCTGCGTCGGTCCGGCCACCTCGCGCCCAGTCCGGGGAATGGTGAACCTCGCAACGGTAGCCGGATTCCAGGCAGTTGGGCCGGGTGCAGCC
The DNA here is from genome assembly GCA_963785625.1 of uncultured Actinomycetota bacterium. GTDB lineage: Bacteria > Actinomycetota > Actinomycetes > Mycobacteriales > Mycobacteriaceae > Mycobacterium. The sequence continues at coordinate 24,269 of CAWAWC010000016.1, forward strand.
GCGGTCGCGGGCGTAGCAGATCAGTCTCTGATCGGCGGTGGCGACGCGTTTCTGACGCCCCAGGTACAGCGGGCGGCCGGTATGGTCGTCGAACACCGCCTGGGGGTACCTCCCGCTTGCGGGGGCGTAGTGAATTGCTTTGGCGGCCATGCGGATCAGGTCCGACATGGGCAACCTCGAGCCGCCTCCCGTGGTCGCGGGCGAAGGCATCGGGACCGAGCCGTCGACGACGGCGTGCGCGGCCTGGTTGAGTTCGGCCAACGTGGTGGTGACGACGACCGTGACCGGATGGCCTCGGTGCATTCCCAGTTTGCCGGAAGCGATCGCAGTTTCGAGGCCGAGCTTGAGGGCGTCGTGACAGCGCTGGGCTGGCGTGCGCTGGTCGCGCGCCTCAGGGTCTTCGTCCGTGTCATCGGGCCGGTGGCGGCCGGGCCGCACGGCGGCTTCAACGGCTTCGAAGTAGTCGCGGGCCTCGGGGTCGAGAAATCCCGACAGCCGGGACATGCCGTCGGGTCCCTGCGGGCCTAGGCGCAGCCCGCGGCGGCGGGCGCGGTCGGCATCGGTGAACAGGCCGTCGGGGTTGAGGTAGTCGGCGATCCGCTGGCCCAGCTTCGTGACGACGCCGGCGTCAAGTTTGGTCGCGTGCCGCACCAGCGTGCGCTCGGCTTCTTCCTTATCGGTGGGCGACACGCAGGCAGGCAGCACGTCGACCGCGTGGCATACCGCGCGGATGTGGTCCTCGCCGACGGCACCCGCTGCTACCGCGGCCGCCAACTCCGGTAGCTCGGGCTGCACCGGTGGACCGGTCAGCGAGCGCCGCGGCCGGATCCGCGCCGCGAGCCTGAAGCGGCGGATGATTTCCCTCGGGGTGACACGTAGCCGCGCCCAGAGCATTTCGCGCTCCGCCGGTGTGCACTCGCTGCCGTCGGGTGGATCGGCGATCTCGGCGAAGAACCGGTACATCAGCCCGCGGTTGGTGCGGTCCTGCGTCTCCAGCCGCTCGGCGACGTCGACCCGGAACTTGTTGCCGACCACGTCGGAGCTGGTGTTGCGCAGCACGGTGTGCGCGGCATCGATGGCATCGAGAGCGGCGTTGATCCGCTCTCGTGCTTCCTCCGCACTCCCGCAGCGACCCATACCGCAACGCTACGAACCGGGTCCGTCAGACCTGGCTGCACGTCGGTCCTGATTGCCTGCCCTGTGGATAGAAACGCGACTGTGGACAACTCTTTCCTGGCGGGACGGCCGTCTGACGTGCCAGTATGAAGCCAGTGACCCGTTCGAGTGGTGCGCCAATGCGTGGTATGGACAATCCGACGGGGCGCGTTGTTGCCCTGATCGTGTTGTTGATCCTCGCCGCCGCCGCACTGCGCGGATACCTGCCGGCTCAGGACCGTGCGGTGCGGGCCGAGCCGGGCAGCGGTCGGGCGGCGCTCACTTTCGTGGTCGCGGCTCTTGCGGGTTCGCTGGCGCTGTTGGCAATCGCCGTCGTCGCGCGGCTGCGGGATCCGCGAGTGATGGCGCCGAACATAGGCGATCTGTCCGACATGCTCGGTACCGGCAGGGGCCGGCCGAGTTGGCGGGTGTTGCTGATCGGGCTCGCGGTGATCGTGGCGTGGCTGCTGATCGGGATGATGCTGGTCCGGTTGTGGGTGCCGCACGATGTCACCTCCTCCGCGCCCAACTCGCCTCCAAATGCGCCGCCGTCGGGGCAGACCAACGCCCCGCGGCCCCGGCAACACCCGCAGAACGACACCGGGAACATGTTCGGAATCCTGCTCGCCAGCACCATTCCGATGCTGCTGTTGCTCGTGACCGGATCCGCCGTCATGTCCCGGCGCCGCCGGCGTGCGGCCGCGCCGGGCGCCCTCGCCGAGTATTCCCCCGAACCGCGGGCTCCGGCCCCCCCTTCGGAATCGCTGGCGCGGGCGGCCGAACTCGGACTGGCTGAGATGGCCGACCTCAGCCGTGATCCACGCGAAGCCATCATCGCGTGCTACGCCGCGATGGAACGTGAGCTCGCCAACGTTCCGGGGGCCGCTCCCCAGGAGTTCGACACGCCAACGGAGGTGCTGGCTCGCGCAGTACGACAACATGCCCTGCAGGCCGACAACGCCGTGCAGTTGGTCAACCTCTTCGCCGAGGCCCGGTTCAGCCCCCACGTCATGAACGAAGGCCACCGCGACGTCGCGGTTCGCGTTCTCCGGCTGGTTCTCGACGAACTGAGGGCACGGAGCGCCGCATGAAAAGGCTTGTTGCGCTGGGTGCCCTGCTCATCGTCGGGGTGGAGTTGCTGGTGCTGATCATGCGTACCCGCGAACTCGTGTTGGTGGCCTCGGGTGTTGCCCTGGCTCTGGTCCTGCTCAACGTCCGCCGCGTGCTGGGACGCGGAGCCGCAACCTCGGCCGAGCTCGAACCCGACGATCTAGGGGATTCGTTGCGCCGCTGGCTGTCCAGCACCGAGTCGACGATTCGATGGTCGGAGTCGACCCGGACGGACTGGGACCGGCATCTGCGGCCGATGCTTGCGCGGCGGTACGAAATCGCAACCGGCCAGAAGCAATCCAAAGACCCCGCGGCATATCATGCGGGCGGTCGAATGCTCTTCGGTGCCGAGCTGTGGGAATGGGTTAACCCGAACAACGTCACCGGCACCGGTGATCGCTCGCCCGGTCCGGGCCGTGCGGCGCTGGGAGAGATTCTGCGAAAGTTGGAGCAGGCATGACACTGCCGGCAGCGACCACCACCGCACACTGCGAGGCGGTGCTCGACGAAATAGAACGTGTAGTGGTAGGTAAACGCCCCGCGCTCACGCTCATCCTGACCGCGGTGCTCGCGGGCGGGCACGTGCTCATCGAAGATCTGCCCGGTCTGGGCAAGACGCTCATCGCGAGATCCTTTGCCGCGGCGCTGGGTCTGCAATTCACCCGGGTCCAGTTCACCCCGGACCTGCTACCTGCCGACCTGCTGGGTTCGACGATCTACGACATGCAGTCGGGCCGCTTCGCCTTCCGGGCCGGGCCCATCTTCACCAACCTGCTGCTCGCCGACGAGATCAACCGCACCCCGCCCAAGACGCAGGCGGCTTTGCTGGAGGCGATGGCCGAGGGCCAGGTGAGCATTGACGGCGAAACCCACAAGCTTCCAGAGCCCTTCATCGTTCTGGCGACGGACAACCCGATCGAGTACGAGGGCACCTATCCGTTGCCCGAGGCGCAACTCGACCGGTTCGCGATCCGGCTGGAGCTGCGCTACCTCTCGGAGCGGGACGAAACCTTTATGCTGCGCCGCCGCCTCGAACGCGGTTCGGCGCACCCGACGGTCAATCAGGTGGTGGACGCGCACGACCTGCTGGCGATGCGTGAATCGGTTGAGCAGGTGACCGTGCACGAGGACGTGCTGCGCTACGTGGTGTCGCTGGCCACCGCGACCCGCCACCATCCTCAAGTTGCGGTGGGGGCCAGCCCCCGCGCGGAGCTCGATCTGGTCCAACTCGCCCGCGCCCGTGCGTTGCTGCTCGGCCGTGATTACGTGATCCCCGAAGACGTCAAGGCGCTCGCCACGGCCGCGGTGTCGCACCGGATCACCCTGCGGCCGGAGATGTGGGTGCGGAAAATTCAGGGCGCCGACGTCGTCGAAGAACTGTTGCGGCGCCTGCCGGTGCCCCGAACGAACGGATGACAATGGCGAGCACGGGCCGGTCGCTCGAAATTCGCTGGCGCGCATCCCATCTGACACGGGCCATCGCGACCTGCACGGGTGTTGCGCTGGCCGCCGCCGTGATTGGCGCGCAGTGGCGCCTGATTGCTTTTGCGGCGCCACTGCTCGGGGTGCTGTGCTCGATCAGCTGGCAGCGGCCCGTGCCGAAGGTGAACATCCACGGTGAGCCAAATAGCCAGCGATGCTTCGAGGGTGAGCAGGCCAGGCTCAGGATCTGGGCAACAATGGAGGGCTCTGGGGGGGTGGAGGTCGCGGTACCGGCCGTCGAGGGCATGCGGCTCGACGTCGCCGATGCGGGCTCTCACCAAGTCAGAACGGTGGCGGCAACCGCACAACGCTGGGGCCGATATTCCATCCGGGCCCGGGTCGACGTTGTCGCGCGCGGCGGGCTGCTGACGGGGACGGCCACCGTCGAAGCCGCCGACGTGATCGTGTTCCCGCTGACGCCGCCGCAGTCGACGCCGATCCCGCAGACCGAGTTGCTCGACCGGCTGGGCGCGCACCTCACCCGGCATATCGGGCCGGGTGTCGAGTACGCCGACATCCGCCCCTACGTGCCGGGCGACCAGCTGCGGGCGGTGAACTGGCCCGTGAGCGCCCGCCGCGGCCAACTGCACGTGACACGGCGACTGACAGACCGCGCCGCCGATGTCGTGGTGCTGATCGACACCTATCGGCAGCCGGCGGGCCCGGCGACCGAGGCCGCCGAACGCGTGGTATACGGCGCGGCACAGGTGGTGCAGACCGCGCTGCGCCACGGCGACCGGGCTGGGATCGTCGCTCTGGGCGGCAACCGCCCCCGCTGGCTAGGCGCCGATATCGGGCAGCGGCAGTTCTATCGTGTGCTCGATACGGTGCTCGGCGCCGGCGACCGATTCGAAAACACCACCGGCACACTCGCGCCGCGTGCGGCCGTTCCCGCGGGGGCGATCGTCATCGCGTTTTCCACCCTGCTCGACACCGAATTCGCATTGGCGTTGATCGATCTCCGCAAGCGCGGCCACGTCGTGATCGCCGTCGACGTTCTCGACAGCTCACCCTTCGAGGGAAAGCAGGACCCCCTGGTGGATCGGCTTTGGACGCTGCAACGCTCGGCCATGTATCGCGACATGGCAACCATCGGTGTCGACGTCGTGTCGTGGCAGGCAGATCGCGGTCTGGAGCAGTCGATGGGTGTGCTGCCGGATCGGCGCCGTCGCGTACGGGGACGGCTTCGGGGGTGACGATGGCGTTGTCGCGTTTGGCTGCACAGACCTTCTCGACCGGTTTCGGCTTGCTGATGGTGGGGTCGGCCGCCGTCGGATCCCATGGGCTTGCGGTGGCCGCGGGCGTGGCGGCCCTGCTTGCCGTCGGCGTAGGTATGGCGTTTCACCCGGCCGCCACTCTTGCCGTTCTGCTCGTCGTGGCCACGGTCATGCTGTCCAGCCCCGCGCCGATGTTCGTCGCGCTGTCCGGAATGTGCGCCGCTGCCTATCTGGTGTGCCGCTATTCGGTTGGGGCGCCCTCCGGTGCTGCGATGGGTAGCTGGCCGACGGCGATTGCCGCCGTTGGGTTTACGTTCGCGGGATTGGTCGCCACGTCGTTCCCACTGCAGGTGCCGTGGTTGCCGCTTGCCGCCCCCCTGGGAGTGTTGGCGATCTACCTGGTGGCTGCGCGCCCGTTCCTGAGCTGACGCCTCGTTGCCGTGATTATTGAAAAGGCCTGCGAAAAACCCGTTTCCGCATGCTCGCAGCGTTGAAGGCTGGCGTTGAACATGGGCCAGCTCAAACTCCGGCCAGGTGAATACCGGCTTCTTCAACTCGGGTGACACCAGCACCGGGCTGTTCAACTCGGGCAACAGCCGCGCGGGAACCTTCACTACCGGCGACAACCAATCCGGTTTTTCCAGTAGCCGTTAATGGCTTGGCGCGGACGAGCCGCTGACTCAGCGCAGCAGTTGCGCGGCCTGATCGGCGAGGTCGAGCAGCGGCTGCGGGAAGATCCCCAAACCCACTGTCACGACGGCACATACCGCGATGGCGGCCTTGCTCAAGATGCCGGGCGCCACGACGTGCGGGGTGTTGTCGGTTGCTTCGGTGAAGAACATCGACACGATCACCCGCACGTAGAAGTACGCGGCCACCCCGCTGGCGACCACGCCGAAGACAACCAGCGGCACTGCGCCGCCCTGGGCGGCGGCCTTGAACACCGCCAGCTTGCTGACGAATCCACTGGTGAGCGGGATGCCGGCGAAGGCCAGCAGGAACATCGAAAACATCGCGCCCACAATGGGAGAGCGCTGCCCGAGCCCCGCCCAGTTCGACAGGGTGGCGTCCTCGACCCCGTCGGCGTTGCGGATCAGGCCCACGATCGCGAACGCGCCGACCGTGCTGAAGCTGTAGGCGAGCAGGTAGAACAGGGTGGCGGACAGACCCGCCGGGTTGTCGGCGATCACACCGGTGAGGATGAAACCGACGTGCGCGACCGACGAATAGGCCAGCAGTCGCTTGACGTCGGTCTGGTTCACCGCCGTGATCGTGCCCACCGCCATGGTCAGGATGGCGATGGCCCACAGCACTGGACGCCACTGATCGTGTAGCGGCGGCAGCGCGACGTAGACCACCCGAAGCAGCGCGCCGAACGCAGCCACCTTGGTGGCCGCCGCCATGAAACCCGTGATGGGGGTTGGCGCCCCCTGATAGACGTCGGGAATCCAGGAGTGGAATGGAACCGCACCAACTTTGAACAGCAGGCCGACCAAGAGCAACGCGACACCGACCAACGCCATCGAGGTATCGCCGTGGGCCGCGAGCGCGTCCCTGATCCCGGGCAGCAGGAGTGTGCCGGTGGCGCCGTAGAGCAACGCCACACCGTAGAGGAAGAACGCCGACGAAAACGCGCCCAGCAGGAAGTACTTCATCGCCGCTTCCTGCGAGAGGAGCCGGCGATGACGGGCCAGCCCGCAGATCAGGTACAGGGGCAGCGACAGGACTTCCAGCGCCACGAACATCGTCAACAGGTCGTTGGACGCCGGGAAGACCATCATGCCGCCGACGGACAACATCGCGAGCGGGAAGAGCTCCGTCTGAGCTGCTCCGGCCCGCTGCGCCTCGAGTTCGGCCTCGCTCCCGGGAACCGCGGATGCTTGCGGCGTAAAGGAATCCAAGCCTCCAGAGCCCGCCACTGCCGCCCCCACGGCCACCTTGGTTGCTGTGGATTCCTTGGCATGCGTGCGTTCGGCCATGAAGATCACCGCAAGCACCGCGACCAGCAGCACGGTGCCTTGCAGATAGAGTGCCGGTCGATCCACGGCTATCGACCCGAGCACCGCGGTGCGACCGGACGGTTGAATCGAGCGGGCCACCACGATGACCGCCACGAATGCCGCGACCAAACCACCAAGGGCCAGCGTCACTTGCGCGCCGTACCGGAGCCTCCGCGGCAGGAACGCTTCGACGAGCACGCCGGCTACGGCGACACCGAAGACGATGAGCATCGGGCACAGCAGGAAGTACTCGACGCTGGGGGTGGGGATGGGCATCAGTGCGGTCCTTCGGCTGTCCGGGGCGGCACAGTCGGCGCGGGGTCATGCTGGCCGATGGTGGTCATGGTGTTCTCGACGGCGGGGTTGATCAGGTCCAGCACCGGCTTGGGATACACGCCGAGGCCGAGCATCAGCGCGATCAACGGTGCGACGACCAGCATTTCGCGTGGCCGCAGGTCACCGATGCGCTCGTTGCCGCTGGCCACCGGGCCCGTCATCACCCGCTGGTAAAGCCACAGCATGTAGACGGCGGACAGCACCAGGGCGGTGACGCCGAATGCGGCCGCCAGCCAGTACCGATTGAAAGTCCCCAGCAGAACCAGGAATTCGCTGACGAACGGCGCCAGACCGGGCAGCGACAGGGTGGCCATCGCCGAGACCAGGAAGGTGCCCGCCAGGATGGGCGCCACCTTCTGCACGCCGCCGTAGTCGGCGATCGAGCGGCTGCCATGGCGGGATATCAGGAAGCCCGCGATCAGGAACACCGCCGCGGTGGACAGGCCGTGGTTGAGCATGTACAGCGTCGACCCACTCTGTCCCTGGCTGGTCATCACGAAGATGCCCAGGACGATGAAGCCGAAGTGCGAGATCGAGGTGTAGGCGATCAGCCGCATGATGTCGGTCTGACCGATGGCGACGATCGCGCCGTAAATCACCCCGATCACGGCCAACACGACGATCAGCGGGCGGAAATAGGTTGAGGCGCTAGGGAACAGCTGCAGGCAGTAGCGCAGCATGGCGAAGGTGCCGACCTTGTCCATCACCGCCATCATCAGCACCGCGGTTGCGGGCGTGGCCTCGACAGCGGCGTCGGGCAGCCAGCGGTGGAACGGCCACAGCGGGGCCTTGATCGCGAACGCGAACATGAAGCCCAAGAACAGCGCCTTGAACACCGCGGGGTCGGCGCCGTAGCGGCCGGAGGCGACGCCGGCCACGATGTCACGGAAGTCGAACGTGCCCGAACCATGCTGCGACGTCACGACGTACAGCCCGATGACCGCGGCGAGCATGATCAGCCCGCCGAAGAGGTTGTACAGCAAGAACTTCACCGCCGCGCGCGATTTGCCGCGACCCTGACCGAAACCGCCGATCAGGAAGTACATCGGGACGAGCATGGCCTCGAAGAACACGTAGAACAGCAACACGTCCAGCGCGACCACCGAGATCAGCACCATCGACTCGATGGCTAGCGTCAGGGCGACGTAGGCGTGTACGCCGCGGCTCCGCTCGCCGCCGTCGTTCCAGCCGGCCACCTGCAGCAGCGGGATCAGCACCGCGGTCAGCAGCACCAGCACCACCGCGATGCCGTCCACACCGAGGGAGTAGCCGGCGCCGAACGCCGGTATCCAGGGGCGGCTTTCGACGAATTGGTAAGTCGCGCCACCGGTCCTGAAGCCGACGGCGATCACCATCGCCACCGCCAGCGTCAGGACGCCGAAGAGCAGGCCGGTCCACTTGGCGAGCTGGCGCAGCCCGGGAGGCAGCAGGATGACCACGGCGGAACCGGCCAGCGGCACCAGCCACAGCACGCTAAGCCACGGAACGTCGTTGAGGAAAGTCCCGTTCACCACAGCTTCACCGCCAAAATCAGTGCGGCGACGAGGGTCGCGCCCGCCAGCATTGACAGTGCGTAGTTGCGGACGAAGCCGGTCTGCAGTCCCCGCAGTCGGTTCGACGTCAGGCTCACCAGCGCCGCGAGCGCGTTGACCGAGCCGTCCACACCCACGTTGTCGACCTCGACCAGCGCGTGGGTCAGGTGCGCGCCTGGGCGCATGAACACCTCCTCGTTGAAGGCATCGCCGTAGAGGTCTCTGCGTGCGGCCGTCGTCAGCGGGTTGACCGCCAGGGGGGCGACCCGCGGGATGGGCGCCATGGCGTACATCCGGTAGGCCACCGCAATGCCGACGGCGACCACACCCAGCGCAAGCGCGGTGCTGACCCAGGCCGGCAGGGCGTGCGCGGCTTCTTCGTGAGTTCCGACGACGGGCTCCAGCCAGCGCTTCAGGGTGCCGCGGTACGCCAGCAGGCCGCCGGAGAACACCGAGCCGACCGCCAGCAGTATCATCGGCCACGCCATCACCGCCGACGCTTCGTGCGGGTGCGCGCCCGGGGCCCAACGCTTTTGGCCGAAGAAGGTCATCAGCATCACCCGCGTCATGTAGAACGCGGTGACGCCGGCGCCGAGCAGGGCGGCCCCGCCCAGCACGTAACCGCGCGTGTCGCCGGCACCGAGGGCCGCCTCGATGATGGCGTCCTTGGAGAAGAAGCCCGCGAACGGCGGCACACCGATGATGGCCAGGTAGCCCAGCCCGAAGGTGGCGAACGTGATCGGCAGCGCCGTGCGCAGGCCGCCGTAGCGGCGCATGTCCTGCTCCTCGTGCATCGCATGGATGACCGCTCCGGAGCCCAGGAACAAACCGGCCTTGAAGAAGCCGTGGGTGAGCAGGTGCATGATCGCGAACGCGTAGCCGGCCGGGCCGAGGCCGGCGGCCAGCACCATGTAGCCGATCTGGCTCATCGTCGACGCGGCCAGCGCGCGCTTGATGTCGTCCTTGGCGCAGCCGATGAACGCCCCGAGCAGCAACGTGACGGCGCCGACGATGACGACGGCCAGCTGCGCGTCGGGCGCCAGGTTGTAGAGCGGGTTGGACCGCACGATCAGGTACACGCCGGCGGTCACCATGGTGGCGGCGTGGATCAGCGCGGACACCGGGGTGGGGCCCTCCATCGCGTCACCCAACCAGGCCTGCAGCGGCACCTGGGCGGACTTGGCGCAGGCCCCCAGCAGCAGCAGCAACCCCATCGCGGTCAACGCGCCCCGGCCGGCGGCCGGTGCGCCGGCGAACACCCCGGCATACGACAGCGTGCCGAAGGTGCTGAACATCACGAACATGCCCACCGCCAGGCCGGCGTCCCCGACCCGGTTCATCACGAACGCCTTCTTGGCGGCGGTGGCCGCCGACGGCTTGTGGTACCAGAAGCCGATCAGCAGGTACGACGCCAGGCCGACGCCTTCCCAGCCGACGTAGAGCACCAGGTAGTTGTCGGCGACGACCAGCAGCAGCATGGAGGCCAGGAACAGGTTGAGGTAGCCAAAAAAACGACGGCGATCGGCGTCATCTTTCATGTAGCCGACCGAGTAGATGTGGATCAGCGACCCGACGCCGGTGATCAGCAGCACGAAACACATGGACAGCTGGTCGATTTGGAGTCCGACGTCGACTCGCAGCTGGGCGACGGGGATCCAGGTGAACAGCGTCTGGTGGATGGCCCGGTCGTCCGCGGTTCGGCCGAGCATGTCGGCGAGCAGCGTCGCGCCCACACCGAACGACGCGAGCGCGGCGGCGCAGCCCAGCAGGTGGCCCCAGGCGTCGGTGCGCCTGCCGCCGAACAGCAGGATCGCGGCACCCGCCAGCGGCAGTGCCACGAGCAGCCAGGTGAGATGTGTCTCGAAACTAGTCACTGTGGCGTTCTTAGCCTTTGAGTAGGTTCGCGTCGTCGACCGACGCCGATTTGCGGGTACGGAAGATGGTCATGATGATGGCCAGGCCGATGACGACTTCGCAGGCGGCGACCACCATGGTGAAGAACGCGATCATCTGCCCGTCCAGGTGGCCGTGCATCCGCGCGAAGGTGACGAACGCGAGGTTGACGGCGTTGAGCATCAGCTCGACGCACATGAACATCACGATGGCGTTGCGGCGCAGCAGCACGCCGGCGGCGCCGATGGTGAACAGCAGTACCGAGAGGTACAGGTAGTTGGCCGGGTTCACGACGTACCGCCTTTCACCGTCTCGGGGGCCGGCGTCTCCATACCGTCCGCGCCGCGGGTCCGCAGTATCGATGACACCGACAATTCCGAGTACGAGCCGTCCGGCAGCAGCGCGGCCACGTCGACCGCGTTATGGCGTGCGTAGACACCGGGGTTGGGCATGGGCGTGGGGTGCCCACCGGCGCGGAAGCGCTCCTGCGAGAGCTCCCGCTGCGTCTTGCGGCGCTCGAAACGCTCGCGGTGCGCCAGCACCATCGCCCCGACGGCCGCGGTGATCAACAGCGCGCTGGTCAGCTCGAACGCCCACAGATACCGGGAGAAGATCAGTGTGGCCAGTCCTTCCACGTTGCCGTTGGCATTGGCCGCGGTCAGTCCCGCAAAGGCCCCGGTCGCCACTTTGCCGATGGCGGCCAGCAGCAGAATGCCGAAGCCCAGACCGGCCACTACCGCGGCGACGCGCTGTCCGTGCAGCGTCTCCGTCAGTGACTCGGCGGAATCCACGCCGATCAGCATCAGCACGAACAAGAACAGCATCATCACCGCGCCGGTGTAGACCACGACCTGGACGACCCCGAGGAACAGCGCGTCCTGGGCCATGTAGAAGACGGCCAGGATGATCATCGTCATCGCCAGGAACATCGCCGAGTACACCGCGTTCACCGCCATCACGACCCCGAGCGCGCCGACCACCGCCAACGCGCCCAGGATCCAGAAGGTCACCGCTTCGCCGGTGGAGGTGCGGACGATGGCGTCTTGCGCGAGATTAGAGGCCAGGTTGGAAGCGAGCAGCGCCGTCACCGGGATTCTCCGACGTTCTGGGGCTCACGAATGCCTTGCGCGGTCACGTTGCCCAAGTAGTAGTCCTTGTCGGTGGCGCCGGGGGCCCGCGGGTGCGGCGGAGCGGTCATCTCCGGTTGCAGCGGGGCCAGCAGCCGGTCTTTCTCATAAATCAGGTCGGCGCGGTTGTCGTCGGCCAACTCATAGTCGTTCGTCATCGTCAGCGCGCGGGTGGGGCATGCCTCGATGCACAGGCCGCAGCCGATGCACCGCAGGTAATTGATCTGGTACACCCGGCCGTAGCGTTCTCCGGGCGAGAACCGCTGCTCTTCGGTGTTGTCGGCGCCCTCGACGTAGATGGCGTCGGCCGGGCAGGCCCAGGCGCACAACTCGCAGCCGATGCATTTCTCTAGGCCGTCGGGGTACCGGTTGAGTTGGTGGCGGCCGTGGTAGCGCGGCGCGACCGGGCCCGGCTTTTCCGGATACTCCTCGGTGACGTTCTTTTTGAAGATCGACCCGAAGGTCACGCCGAATCCGGCGACGGCGTCAAGAAACTTAGGCACGTGCTTTCTCCTTGCTCGCGCCGACTTGCGTCGGCAGCGGCGGTGTCGGGAATGCGGTCTCCGGGCTGACGGGACTGGGCCGTTTGCCGTGCTGACCGCGCAGCTGCCGTTCCATCGCTCGAATGCTGGGCGTGGTGAACGGCTTTCGCAACAGCAGCACCAGGACCCCGGCCACGACGAGGCCGCTCACGACCAGCAACGGGGTCCAGTGCTGGTAACCCTGGTTGCGCGCCGTGCGGATCACCGCCGCGATCAGTACCCACACCAGCGAGGCGGGAATCAACAGTTTCCAGCCCAGCGCCATGAACTGGTCATAGCGCAGCCGGGGCAGGCTGGCGCGCAACCAGAAGTAGATGAAGAGGAAGGTCCACATCTTCGCGGTGAACCAGAGCACCGGCCACCACCCGGTGTTGGCGCCCGCCCACATGTTCAGCGGCCACGGCGCATGCCAGCCACCGAAGAACAGGACCGTGGCAAGCGAGGAAACCGTCATCATGTTGACGTATTCGGCCAGCATGAACATCGCGAACTTCAGCGACGAGTACTCCGTGTGGAATCCGGCGACCAGCTCACCTTCGGCCTCGGGCAAATCGAATGGCGCCCGGTTGGTTTCACCGACCATCGAGATCAGGTAGATCACGAACGACGGCAGTAACAAGAACACGTACCAGACCCGGTCCTGTGCGTTGACGATTTCCGAGGTCGACATGGTGCCGGCGTAGAGGAAGACCGCCGCGAAGGACAGCCCCATCGCGACCTCGTAGGAGATGACCTGGGCGGTGGAGCGCACCCCACCCAGCAGCGGGTAGGTGGACCCGGACGCCCACCCGCCCAGCACGATGCCGTACACGCCGATCGCCGAGAGCCCCAGGATGAACAGCACCGCGACGGGAAGGTCGGTCAGCTGTAACGGCGTCCGGTGGCCGAACACCGACACCTCCGGCCCGAACGGGATGAACGCGAAGGCCGTGAACGCGGGAATCACCGAAATGCACGGCGCGGCAAAGTACACGAACCAGTCGACGCCCTTGGGGGTGATGCTCTCCTTGAGCGCCAGCTTGATTCCGTCGGCCAGGCTCTGCAGGGTGCCCCACGGCCCCGCCCGGTTGGGGCCGGGCCGCAGCTGCATCCAGCCCAGTATCTTGCGCTCGAGCAGGATCGCGACCAGCACGTTCAGCATGAGGAACACGAAGACGGCCAGCGCCTTGCCCACTACCAGCCACCAGGTGTCGTGTCCGAAGGCGGTCAACATGTCAGTCCACTCCGATCCGCACGATGCTGCCGACGGTGACGCCGAGTTGCCGGTGTACCGCCGAGCCGGGCGAGTTCAGCGGAAGCCACACCACCCGGTCGGGCATGTCGGTGACGCTCAACGGCAGCGTGATCGATCCGCGGGCTGTGCTCACGGTGACCGCGTCGCCGTCGGCGGCACCGATCTCGGCCGCCGTGTCGGCCGATAGCCGCACCACCGGCTTGCGAGCGGTTCCCGCCAGGTGCGGTTCACCGTCTTGCAGCCGGCCGTTGTCCAGCAGCATCCGCCAGCCGGCCAGCACGGCCTCGCCGGCTCCGGGCTCGGCCGGCTTCGGGGCCGCGACCTGTGGGCCGGCGGCGTGTTTGCCGTCCCAGGTGCCCAGGCCGGCCAACTGCTGGCGCGCCTCCTCGACGGTGTTCGTCCCGAGGTAGACGCCCATCTCGGCGGCCAGCGCGTCGAGCACCTGATGATCCGCCTGGCCGGCCTGTTGAGTGGTGCCGTGCAGCGACGGGGCGAACCCCCGATAGCGACCCTCCCAATTGACGAAGGCGCCGGACTTCTGTGCTACCGGCGCGACCGGGAACACCACGTCCGCGCGCTCGGTGACGGCGCTGTGCCGCAGCTCCAGGCTGACCACGAAGCCCGCGGCGTCCAGCGCGGCCAGCACCGCGTCGGGATCTGCGAAGTCATCCGGTTCGACACCGCCGACCAGCAGCGCGCCCAGCGCACCGTCGGCGGCGGCGGCCAGGATGCCGTCGGCGTCACGGCCTGCGGCAGAAGGCAATTCGTCGACGCCCCAGGCCCGGCTCACCTGCGCGCGGGCCGCGTCGTCGGCGAGTGGACGACCGCCGGGCAGCAGCGCGGGCAGCGCGCCTGCCTCCAGCGCGCCGCGTTCCCCGGCGCGCCGCGCCACCCACACCAGCCGAGCGCCCGTGGCATCGGCGAGGCGGCCCGCGGCCGACAGTGCGCCCGGCACCGTGGCCAAGCGTTCCCCGACCATGATCACCGCGCCCGGAGCGGCCAGCAGGTCTTGGAGGGAATCTGAGCTCTCACCGGTGGCCAGCCCGGCCAGCATCGAAGCTTCCGCGCCGGGAACGGTTTTCAGTAGCCGACCGGACATCTTGGTCAGCGCGCGGGTGGCGAACGGTGCGACCGCGTACACCGGCACCCCGTGCTTGCGGGCGGCCTTGCGTAACCGCAGGAACACGATGGGCGACTCGTCCTCGGGCTCGAACCCGACGAGCACCACCACCGGCGCGCCTTCCAGGTCGGCGTAGCTTACGGTTACCGGCCGACCCGCGATTCGGGACGCCAGGAACTCCGCCTCCTCCGCCGAGTGCGGGCGGGCACGGAAGTCGATGTCGTTGGTTTCCAAAGCGATTCGCGCGAACTTGGTGTAGGCGTAGGCGTCCTCCCAGGTGACCCGGCCGCCGACGAGCACACCGGTGCGCCCGCGGGCCGCGTCGAGTACCCGGGCCGCCGTCGCCATCGCATGTGACCAGGAGGCGGGCACCAGCGAGCCGTCGGTGTCCCGGATCAGGGGAGTGGTGATGACGTCGGGCTGCGTCGCGTAGGTGAACGCCCACCGGCCCTTGTCGCAGTTCCACTCCTCGTTGACTTCCGGGTCGTCACCGGCCAGCCGGCGCAGCACCGTGCCGCGCCGGTGGTCTGTGCGCTGGGCGCATCCCGAGGAGCAGTGTTCGCACACGCTCGGGCTGGAGACCAGATCGAACGGACGGGCCCGAAACCGGTACGCGGTCCCGGTCAGCGCGCCCACCGGGCAGATCTGCACCGTGTTGCCCGAAAAGTACGATTCGAAAGGCTCATTGGCGTAAATGCCGACCTGCTGCAGGGCGCCCCGCTCCTGCATGTCGATGAATGGATCCCCGGCGATCTGCTGGGAGAACCGGGTGCACCGGGCGCACAGGATGCAGCGCTCACGGTCCAGCAGGACCTGCGAGGAGATGTTGATCGGTTTGGCGAACGTGCGCTTGACGTCGGTGAAGCGGGAATCGGCGCGGCCGTTGGACATGGCCTGGTTCTGCAGCGGGCACTCGCCGCCCTTGTCGCACATCGGGCAGTCCAGCGGATGGTTGATCAGCAGCAGCTCCATCACACCGTGCTGGGCTTTGTCCGCGGCTTCCGACGTGAGCTGCGTGCGCACCACCATGTCGTCGGTGGCGACCGTGGTGCACGACGCCATCGGTTTGCGTTGTCCCTCGACTTCGACCAGGCACTGCCGGCACGCGCCGACCGGCTCCAGCAGGGGGTGGTCGCAGAACCTCGGGATCTGGATACCCATCAACTCCGCCGCGCGAATGACCAGAGTTCCCTTGGGAACGCTGATTTCGTTACCGTCGATGGTCAGCGTCACCATGTCCGGCGGACGCACCTCGTCGCCGGTTTCGGTTTTGGCCGCACTCGTCATGAGCTCCGTTTCCCCCACGAGTGGGAGGTGCCCCCACCCCCGCGAGCGGGTGGTACCCCCACCTCATCGCTCCAATTTGTTTCGTCGACGTCGCGCGTCATCGGGGTGTCAAGCCTTTCCGTTCGGCGTGAGCATGGAGTCGCGGGGGTCGAACGGGCATCCGCCTTGCTCGACGTGCGCGACGTATTCGTCGCGGAAGTACTTGATCGAGGACATCACCGGGCTGGCGGCACCATCTCCCAACGCGCAGAACGACTTTCCCAATATGGTGTCGGAAATGTCCAACAGCTTGTCGATGTCCTCGGTGGTGCCCTTGCCGGTTTCCAGCCGCTCGTAGATCTGGTCCAGCCAGAAGGTGCCCTCCCGGCACGGCGTGCACTTGCCGCACGATTCGTGCTTGTAAAAGTACGTCCAACGCCGCACCGCGCGCACCACGCAGGTGGTCTCGTCGAAAATCTCCAGCGCCTTGGTGCCCAGCATCGAGCCGACGGCGCCCACGCCCTCGTAGTCCAACGGCACGTCCAGGTGCTCGTCGGTCAGTAGCGGGGTGGACGACCCACCGGGCGTCCAGAACTTGAGTTGGTGCCCGGCCCGCACCCCGCCGGCGTAGGCGAGCAACTCCCGCAGCGTGATCCCCAGCGGGGCCTCGTACTGACCGGGGCGGGTGACGTGCCCGGACAGCGAATACAGCGTGAAGCCGGGCGATTTCTCGCTGCCCATCGACCGGAACCAGTCGACGCCGTGGAGGATGATCGAGGGCACGCTGGCGATCGTCTCGACGTTGTTGATCACCGTGGGGCACCCGTACAGGCCGGCCACCGCGGGGAACGGCGGTCGCAGCCGCGGCTGGCCACGGCGGCCTTCGAGCGAGTCGAGCAGCGCGGTCTCCTCGCCGCAGATGTAGGCGCCGGCGCCGGCGTGCACCACCAACTCCAGGTCGAAACCCGAACCGTTGATGTCGCGGCCCAGGTAACCGGCGGCGTAGGCCTCGACAACCGCGTTCTGCAGGCGGCGCAGCACCGGCAGCACCTCGCCGCGCACGTAGATGAACGCTTGGCTGGCCCGAATCGCATAGGCGGCGATGATGACGCCTTCGACGAGCACGTGCGGCGTCGCCAGCATCAGCGGAATGTCTTTGCACGTACCGGGTTCCGACTCGTCGGCGTTGACCACCAGGTAGTGCGGCTTGGCCGCCGCACCGGTGTCGCCTTGCGGGATGAACGACCACTTGGTCCCGGTCCCGAACCCCGCGCCGCCCCGCCCGCGCAGCCCGGAGTCCTTGACCATCCCGATCACCGCGTCGGGCTCCATGGCCAGTGCCTTCTTCATCGCCTGGTAGCCGTCGTTGCGTCGGTAGGTCTCCAACGTCCACGACTCGGGGTCGTCCCAGTAGCGGCTGATCACCGGCGTCAGCGGTGTTGCCTGCGAAGTCGTCATGACTGGCCCTCCGGAGGGGGCGGCGCCTGCATGCCGTGTTCCTTCGCCACGCGCAGGCCGGCCAGGGTGGCCGCACCGGCACCCCCCTGCCCCTGGTCGGGACGCTCGTCGGCCAGGCCAGCGAGGACCCGCGAGGTCTCGCGGAAGGCGCACAGCGGGGCGCCACGAGTGGGTGACTTGGGCGTGCCGGAGCGCAGGGAGTCGACGAGTTCGCGCGCCGACTCGGGCGTCTGGTTGTCGAAGAATTCCCAGTTGACCATCACCACGGGTGCGTAGTCGCAGGCGGCGTTGCATTCGATGTGTTGCAGAGTGATCGAACCGTCCGCGGTAGTCTCGTCGTTGCCGATGCCAAGGTGCTCTTTGAGGTCGTCAAAAATTGCGTCGCCGCCCATGACGGCGCAGAGCGTGTTGGTGCAGACCCCGACCAGGTAGTCGCCGGTCGGTCCGCGGCGATACATCGTGTAGAAGCTCGCCACCGCCGACACCTCGGCCCCGGTCAAACCCAGCTGCTCACTGCAGAATTCGAGGCCCGCCGGCGTCAGGTAGGAGTCTTGCGCCTGCACCAGGTGCAGCAAGGGCAACAATGCCGAGCGCTTGTCGGGGTAGCGGCCCATGATCTCTTTGGCGTCGACCTCCAGCCGCGCCCGCACCTCGGGTGAGTACGACTGCGGCGCCCCCTCGACAACGAAGGCATTGGGCTCGTCGGGCGGCGGACCCAGCCGGATGAAGACCGGCTGGCCCTGCGGGCCGGTCTTCGCCTGACGACGATGCGGCCGCGTAGCGGGCGAGGAGGAGTCGGGCAATTCGGTCATCGGTCCACCCCGCCCATGACCGGGTCGATGCTGGCGACGGCGGTGACCAGGTCGGCGACCATCCCGCCCTCGCACATCGCGGCGACCGACTGCAGGTTGGTGAACGAGGGGTCCCGGTAGTGCACCCGGTAGGGGCGGGTGCCGCCGTCGCTGACCATGTGCACGCCCAGCTCCCCGCGGGGCGATTCCACCGCCACGTAGACCTGACCCGCGGGAACCCTGATGCCCTCGGTGACCAGTTTGAAGTGATGGATCAATGCCTCCATCGAGCTGCCCATGATCTTGGCGATGTGCTCCGGAGAGTTGCCCATGCCGTCGGGGCCCACCTCGAGGTCGGCCGGCCAGGCGATCTTGCGATCCTCAATCATGGTCGGGCCCGGCTGCAGCTTGTCCAGACACTGCTCGACAATCTTGATCGACTCCCACATCTCGTTGACGCGAATCATGTAGCGCCCGTAGGCATCACATGTGTCGGCGGTCATCACGTCGAATTCGTAGTTTTCGTATCCGCAGTAAGGCTCGCTCTTGCGCAGGTCGTGCGGCAGGCCGGTGGACCGCAGTATCGGCCCGGTGATGCCCAGCGCCATGCAACCGGTCAGGTCCAGGTAGCCGACGTCCTGGGTGCGGGCCTTCCAGATGGCGTTTTCGTTGAGCAGCTCGCCCATTTCGCGCAGCGGTTGCCGCAACTGGTTCAGGGCCTCGGCGATATCGGTTTTCGCGTTGGGCGGTAGGTCCTGCGCCACGCCGCCGGGCCGGATGTAGGCACTGTTCATCCGCAACCCGGTGATCTTTTCGAACAGGGTCAGGACGATCTCGCGCCCCCGGAAACCGACGAACATCGGAGTCATGGCGCCCAGTTCCATGCCGCCGGTCGCCAGCGCGACCAGATGCGACGAGATCCGGTTGAGCTCCATCATCATGACCCGGATGACGTTGACCCGCTCCGGTATCTGATCGGTGATGCCGAGTAGCTTCTCCACGCCCAGGCAGTAGGCGGTCTCGTTGAAAAACGGGGACAGGTAATCCATCCGGGTCACGAAGGTGACGCCCTGGGTCCAGTAGCGGTACTCGAGGTTCTTCTCGATCCCGGTGTGCAGGTAGCCGATTCCGCAGCGGACCTGGATGACCGTCTCGCCCTCGATCTCGAGGATCAGCCGCAGCACCCCGTGCGTCGACGGGTGCTGGGGACCCATGTTGACGACGATCCGTTCGCCGGGGTCCGCGTTGCGGGCCGCATCGACGACCTGGTCCCAGTCCTGGCCGCCCGCGACCACGACCGTCTCGGCCGCGCCACCATCGTGCGTCGAGTCAGTGATTGTGCTCATCAGTTGTAGGCTCTCCGCTCATCGGGCGGGGGTATCTGCGCCCCTTTGTATTCGACGGGAATGCCGCCGAGGGGATAGTCCTTGCGTTGCGGATGTCCGTGCCAGTCGTCGGGCATCTCGATGCGGGTCAGGGAGGGGTGTCCGTCGAAGAGGATCCCGAAGAAGTCGTAGGTCTCGCGCTCGTGCCAGTCGTTGGTCGGATAGACCGAATACAGCGACGGGATGTGCGGATCACTGTCCGGCGCAGACACTTCCAGTAGCAGCCGACGGTTGTGTGTGATCGACTGCAACGGGTAGACGGCGTGCAGTTCGCGGCCGGTCTCGTGCGGGTAGTGCACCCCGCTGACGCCCAGGCACATCTCGAAGCGCAGGTCCGGTTCGTCGCGCAGCCGCTGGGCGACCTGCGGCAGCTTCTCGCGGCGAACGTGCAGGGTGAGCTCGTCGCGGTACACCACGACCTTCTCGATCGCGTCCTCGAATTCGACACCGCTGCTTGTCAATGCCCCGGCCAGCTTGTCGACCAGGTCGTCGAAGTAGCCGCCGTGAGGGCGCGGAGTGCTGCCCGGGAGGGTGATTTCCCGCACCAGCCGCCCGTACCCGGTGGTGTCGCCGGTGCCGTTGATCCCGAACATGCCGCGGCGGACGTTGATCACTTCTTCGTCCGTGGCAGGTGGTGTCGCTCCCACCTCGCTGGCCGCGCGCTTGGGGTCGTGGTCCGGTGAGCTCATCGCAACAGTCCGCGCATCTCGATCGTGGGCCGGGCGGCCAGCGCCGCCTGCTCGGCTTCGGCGATGGCTTCTTCCCGGTTGACGCCCAGTGGCATCTCCTGAATCTTCTCGTGCAGCTTGAGGATTGCGTGCAGCAGCATCTCCGGCCGCGGCGGGCAGCCCGGCAGGTAGATGTCCACCGGAACCACGTGGTCGACGCCTTGCACGATCGCGTAGTTGTTGAACATCCCGCCCGACGACGCGCACACGCCCATGGCCAGCACCCACTTCGGCTCGCCCATCTGGTCGTAAATCTGCCGCAGCACCGGCGCCATCTTCTGGCTGACCCGCCCGGCCACGATCATCAGATCGGCCTGCCGCGGCGTCGCCGAGAACCGCTCCATGCCAAACCGTGCGATATCGAATCTTGGTCCGGCGGTTGCCATCATCTCGATCGCGCAGCAGGCCAACCCGAACGTCGCCGGCCAGAGCGAGTTCTTGCGGACGTACCCCGCCACCTTCTCGACCGTTGACAGCAGGATCCCACCGGGCAGCTGTTCCTCGAGGCCCACGTCTTACCTCAATCCCACGTCAGGCCGCCGCGGCGCCACACGTAGGCGTAGGCCACGAAAACCGTGAGCATGAACACCACCATCTCGACCAGCGCGAACGTTCCCAGGGCGTCGTAGCTGACCGCCCACGGATACAAGAACACGATTTCGATGTCGAAGACGATAAATAACATTGCGGTCAGGTAATACTTCACCGGGAACCGCTGGCCGGGGGTGGCCTGCGGGCCGCTGACCGGAGTCTCGGTGGGCTCGATTCCACACTCGTAGGCCGCGAGCTTTGACTTGTTGTAACGCGACGGGCCGACCAGGCTCGCGATCACAACTGAGCCCACGGCAAAGGCCGCACCTATCGCTCCCAGTACCAGGATGGGTATGTAGACGTTCAACTCGCTCCATGATCCGTCGTACGGGCCGCCGTTCCGGCGGCCGGGCGGTGGCCGGGCTGCTGTGACGAACCGGGTCTGTAGCCCGTCACAGTGACCTTCAACATAGCGTCGCGATGGCCGGTGTGTTCTGTCGGGGTGGGGGTATTCGTTTCGTTTTTGTGTCTTGTTTTGTGTCTGGGCAACCGCTCGCCTGCTGGTGCCGACGGCGACACCTCTAGCGGATCTACATCGCCGCAGTTGAGAGGGGCAATCGGGGCCGAACGCTCGGCTGTCGCGCGCTTAGCGAGTGGGAGTGCGAAGCAGTCCCAGTACGGTGCGGCCCAGCACGATGGGGTCGAGGGGATGCGGCACCGCGGCCTCGGCGCGTGACCAATCGGCCAGCCAGGCGTCGTCGGGGCGGCCGGTGAGCACCACGATCGGCGGGCAGGTGGTGAGTTCGTCTTTGACCTGTTTAGCGATTCCCATGCCGCCGGTCGGCGTGGCCTCCCCGTCCAGGATCGCCAAGTCGATGCCACCCTCGTCCATCGTGCGGATTACCATCGGGCCGGTCGCCACTTCGACGTAGGTCAGCTCGGGCAGATCCGGGTGCAAATGCGTGCCCAGTGCCCGCATAACTTGCTCGCGGGTTCGGGCGTTGTCGCTGTAGACAAGGATCCGCAGGGCGCTGGTCGAGTCGGGCACGGTGCAGATCGTACTGGTGCGGGGCCCGTCTTACCGGGGCGACCGCACAAAGTCTTATTCGCGGTCTTATTCGCGGTCTTATTCGCGGTCTTATTCGCGCGATCGCACGAAGACGGCCTCGTCGGCCGCCGTCGCCGTCGCGCCGACCATGCCGATCTGGAACCAGGTTCCAAACGCCCGCCGCGTCGGGGTCGTGCAGCAGGGTTTCCAGTGTGGTCATCGTCCCCCCATCGTCCCCCCATCCGATTCGTGGCGAATCTAACCTCAGTCGAGCAACGGCGCGATGTCCGCGGGATCGAAGTACTCATCGATCCTCGTGATCAGGCCGTCGGCGGTCACCCTGATCACGATGCAGACCCGCATCGAAATCGACTGGCCGGCATGGCCGGTGGCGTGCAGGACGTGCTGCTGGACGAACCCGCTCGCGTGATCACTTTCGAAGAGTTGTCGGTCGAGGATCTCGTAGCGACGCGCGGTGGTCGCGGTGATGAACCAGTCGATGACCCGCAGCGCGCGCGCTTTGTCATCTGTCTTTGCGGGGTCGCGACGGGCGCCGGTGCGCCACACGGCGATGTCGCCGCTCCACATCCGATCAACCGCCGCGAAATCGCCCTGCTCGATCGCGGCGAATAGGCGGTCGGCCACCTCGATGATGGCTTCCGCAGTCGTCGTGGGCATGGCACCGGCTCCTATCTGTATCCGCTGTCCTCGCTGTCGTATCCGGGGTGGGCAACGGCCAACCGACGTTGTACCAGTGTGCGCAAGCAGGCGGTGACCTCGTCGTCGCGCCCGTCGAGCTCGCCGGCCCGGATCGCGGCGGCCAGCTCTTCCTCGTCGGCGAAGCCCAGGCCGGCCAGCGCGGCCCCGCATTCCGCTTCGCTCTCGTCGCGCAGTTCGCGCTCGACGATGCGCAGCGCGTTGGCCGCCACCCTGGCGTGGAAGTTGACCTGCCCGCTGGTCGCCCCCCGGACATCGGTTTCCAGGAACTCCGCCACCGCGGCCACCAACTCGGCCGCCAGCGGACGACCGTAGGCGCCGATCATCGCCGGACCGCCTCGAGCAGGTCGAGCAGGTCCCATTCGGTTTCGCAGACCCGACGGCCGATCGCCGCCAACTCCACCGATTGGAACTGACCGCTCAGATGCCGTTCGGCCTGATACCGGCAGATGACACCCCAGCGCAGCGTGGCCAGCACCAGCCACCAGTGAAACGCCACGCGGTCGACGGTAGTCGCGCCGGCCTCCTCGTAGGCTCGTAGGAAGTTTTCGATGCTGCCGAGGCCTCCCGCGCCCAGGCTCGCCGGGGCCCCGAACCGCCAGGCCCGGATGCAGAACCAGGCCAGGTCCTCGTATGGGTCCCCGACGTGCACCAGCTCCCAGTCGAGGACGGCGGCGAGGTCGGATCCGTCGACGATCAGGTTGCCCATCCGGTAGTCGCCGTGCACCAGGACGGTCGCTGCCGGCTGGGACTTCCGAGGCCGGTTGGCCTCGAGCCAGCGAAACGCCCATTCGAAGGTGGCGGTGGTGTCACCCATGGCGTCGAGCCGCTCGCGCCACTGCGCGACTGGGTCCTCGTTCGTCAGGGCGGGGTCGCCCGCGTCAGCCCGGTGGATGGCCGCCAGCGCCCGCGCGCACTGCCGTAGCAGGTCCGCACGGGCCGGTTGCCCGCCGGCGTCGAGCGGACGCTGGATGCGCCGCACGATCGTCTCGCCCTTGATCTCGTCGCAGATGAGGAACGGATTACCCAGTGCGGCAGGCGAGTCGGTGGCGAGCAGGATTCGGGGGACCGGTGCCCCGGCCGCGGCGGCGGCGGCCTGGGCGCGCGCCTCCAGTTCCATGCCGGCGTGCACGTCGTCGGGTGGGCCGATGCGCAGGATCAGCGATCGGCGTTGTTCGCCCGTGACGGCGTCGAACGCCCACGTGGTCCGGCTGGCGCCTCCGGTGAGTACGCGAAGGTTGTCGATGCCCACGCCGTCGACGCCGAGGGCGGACGCGAGCACCGTCGCGAGTTTGGGGGCGAGTTTGGCCTGCAGCTCTGCCGAGTCGGTACCCACCGTCAGTGCTTGCCGAACTTGAACAGCCGCTGCGCCACCCGGCGGATCTGGATCTCCTCGGCGCCCTCGGTGATCCGGTAGCGGCGGTGGTGTCGGTAGATGTGCTCGAACGGCTCGTGCCGGCTGTAGCCGACGCCGCCGAAGATCTGCATGGCCCGGTCGGCGGCGTCGCAGACCAGCCGGTTGGCGCGATAATTCGCCATCGACACCTTGTCCGAGACCTCCATGTGGTGGTTGCGGTCGAGATGCCACGACGCGTACTGCACCAGCAGCCTTACCATCTGGGCCTCGGTCTGCAGTTCGGCCAGCGGCCATTGCACGGCCTGGTTGACCGAGAGCGGCTTGCCGAAGACCACCCGTTCGCCCGCGTACTCGGCGGCCCGGTCGATGCAGTATTGCGCGGCGCCCAGGCTGCTGGCCGCCTGCCGAATCCGGTTCTCGTGCAGGAACGTCTGCGCGACCTCCAGGCCTCGGTCCACCTCGCCGAGTACCGCGTCGGCGGGGACCCGCACATCGGTCAGCTGGACTTCGGCGTGGTCGGTGGGCATGTTGAACGACCACCAGTAGAAAGGAATGGTGAAGCCGGGAGAATCGGTCGGGACCAGAAACGCGGTGATGCCCCGGGCCTGCCCCGGCTCACCGGAGGTGCGGGCGAAGATCAGGTCATGGGTGGCGCGGTGCACACCGGTGTTGAACCGCTTGGAGCCGTTGATCACCCAGCCGTCCCCGTCGGGTTGGGCATGCGTTTCCAGCCAGGTCGCGTCCGAGCCGTGCAGTGGTTCGGTCAGGCCGAACGCCATGGACCGTTCCCCGGTGATCAGCGCCTCCGACCATTCCCGCCGTTGCTCAGCGGTGCCGAAGCGCTCCATCATGATCACCTGCGGGAAGTTCCCGACGATCGAGGACTCGTTCTGCAGGTCGTTGTGCAGGCCAAGGCCTTTGTGCGCCAAGTGCTCACGGATGACGGCCATGTCGACGTTGGTGCCGTCGCGGCCGCCCAGCGATGCTGGCAATCCGTAGCGCAGCCAGCCCGCCTTGTCGGCCCGCCGGCGCATCTCGGTGAGCAGCTCCTCCCACTCGCGCGTCGGGATGCCGTCGTTGTCCCAATCGGTGCGGGCGTGCTCGCGGCGCTTGTCGAAATACTGCATGTGTTCGCGTTCCAGCGGCTTGATCTCGGCCTCGATGAACGCGTCCATCTCGGCGAGCAGGCCCGGAAGGTGCTCTGGCAGTGTGAAATCCACGTTGATCTCCCTACGCTTTCGTTAAGCCGCCGTACAGAGTCCTCTTCCAGATCGTCGACAACGTCGCAACGGCTTCCTCGTCTCCGATCTCCACACCGAGACCGGAGGTCCCGACGAAGACGGTGGTGAAGTTCTCGAACAGCAGCGCGATGGCCGCCGCGACGTGCTGGGCGTTGAGCTCGGTTCCGAAGCCCTGCTCCTGGGCGCGGCGTACCGACGCCGCCACGATGTCCACGCCGAACCGGCGAAACTCGTTTTGCACCGCGGCGAAGCGTTGCTGGGTAGCGGCGAGCTGGGCGACGGCGATCATGATGCCGATGTTCTGCTTGAACATGTTCCAATATCCGCTGACCACAGCGGTGAAGAAAGCGTCGTCATCCGCGGAGTCCGGCAGCTGCAGGCTGAGCCCGGACGGCTCGACGACGTCGTGGAGGAACGACTCCGCGAGCGCGGCCAGCAGGTCTTCTTTGTCGGCGAAGTAGCGGTAGAACACCGCCGGCGACTTACCGGCGGCCGTCGTGATGTCGGCCAGCGTGGTTCCGTGAAAGCCACGTTCGGCGAACAGCTTTCGTGCGGCCCGCTCGATGGCCGCCCTGGTCTGGCGGCCCTTGGCGGTCAGGCTTCGCTCTGTTCCCGGGGTCGGCATCAGCTGCGGATCCGGTCTCCGGCGCGCAGCAGCGCGCTCGGCAGGTCATGGCCAACAACGAATTTCGCGACCTGGGCCGCCGCGATGGCGGCTGTCAGGTCGACGTCGACGTCGAAGCCGCTGTCGCGTAGCAGGTACACCAGGTCCTCGGTGGCGATGTTGCCGGTCGCCCCCGGTGCGAACGGGCAGCCCCCGAGCCCCCCGACCGAGGCGTCCAGCCGGGTGACCCCGGAGCTGACCGCGGCGTAGGCACTGGCCAGGCCGGCGCCCCGGGTGTTGTGGAAATGTCCGCCCAGCGGCAGGTCGCCGATCACTGGGCGCAGCTGTGCGATCAGCGATCTGACCCGTCCCGGGGTGGTGGTGCCGATGGTGTCGGCGATCGAGAACCGGTCGACGCCCCGGTCGCGGGCGGCCGCGGCGATGTCAAGCACCCGCTGCGGCGGGGTAGGCCCCTCGAACGGTGAGTCCCACGCGGTGGCGACGATCACCTCGACGGTGACGTCGCTGTCGTGCGCGATGGCCACGATCTCGCCGATCTGGTCGGTGGCCTCCGCGGTGCTGCGCCCGACGTTGGCCTTGCTGAACGTGTCGTCGGCCGCTACCACGTACGCGATCGACCGCAGCCCGGCCGAGATCGCCCGCTTGGCGCCGTTGGGACTGGCGACCAGGGCGGAGAACTCGATGTCGGGGTAATTGTGCAACTCGGCGGCGAGTTCGGCGGCGTCGGCCATGGACGGCACCTTGGTGGGGGAGACAAAGGCTGTGGCCTCCACCTCGCGGACCCCGGTGGCGGCCACCGCGGCCAGCAGTTCCAGCTTGGCCGACAACGGGATTGGGGCTTCGATTTGCAGGCCGTCGCGCAGCGACACCTCGCGAATATCGACGTGCTGGTTCATAGCACCTCCTCCGCGCGCAACTCTTCGAGTTCCTCGGCGGTCTTGCGCAGCATCCCGATGTAGACCTCGTCGTTGTGCTGGCCCGGACGTGCGGGGCCGGCGCTGCGCACGCTGCCCGGCGATTCCGACAGCACCGGTACGATCCCGGGCCCCAGGACGTTCCGCCCCACGCGTTCGTCGCGGTGCTGCACCAGCATGCCGCGGGCCCGCAGCTGAGGGTCGTTGACCACCTCGGCAACCGTGTTGATCGGACCCGCGATCACCCCCGCGGCGCTTAAGGTTTCGATGATCTCGCCGGGGTCACGGTGCTCGGCCCACGCGGCGATGATCTTGTCGAGCTCGTCCTGGTTGCGGCCGCGGGCGACGTGGGTGGCGAACCGGTCGTCGGTGGCCAGTTCCGGGTGGCCCATCGCCTTGCACAGGCGGGCGAACACGGTGTCCTGGTTGGCGGCGATCACCACCCAGGATCCGTCGGCGGCGCGGTAGATGTTCGACGGTGCGATGCCCTCCAGCCGGGTGCCCGACGGTCCGCGCACCACGCCGCCGACGTCGTAGTCGGGGATCGTGGATTCCTGGATGGCCAAGCAGGATTCGGTGAGCGCGACGTCGACCACCTGCCCGCGCCCGGTGACGCCGCGGCGGTACAGCGCGGCCAACGCGCCCTGCGCCCCGAACATGCCGGCCAGGCTGTCGCCGAGGGAGAGCGCGAGCCGGGGCGGCGGACCGCCGGGGAATCCGTTGAGGTGCCGCAATCCGCTGGCGGCCTCCGCCACCGAGGCGTACCCCGCCTTGTGCGCCTCGGGCCCGGTCTGGCCGTAGCCGGATACCCGGACCAGGATGACGCCCGGGTTGCGGTCGTTGAGGACGTCGTAACCGAGGTCCCATTTCTCCAGGGTGCCCGGGCGGAAGTTCTCCACCACGATGTCGGATTTCTCGACGAGGTCGAGAAAGAGTTCGCGGCCGCGCGGGCGGCGCAGGTCGAGCGTGATCGCTTTTTTGTTGCGCGCGTGCACCGTCCAGAAGACGTGGTGCCCGTTGAGCTCGGCCTGTCCCCACGTGCGCAACGGGTCGGGCGCGCCCGGGGGTTCCACCTTGATGACGTCGGCGCCCATGTCGGCCAGCAGCCGGCCGGCGAAGGGCCCGGCGATCAGGGTGCCCAGCTCGAGCACCCGGATGCCGTCCAGCGGTCCGGTGGGATCCATCAGGGCGCCGCGAAGTCGTGGCGGACCAGCCAGTCGGTGGCGATGTCGACGGCCTGCCGCAGCTTGTCGCGCTGGTCGGGTCCCGCGTAATAGTGTGTGGCGCCGTGGATTTCGTGTATCTCCTTATCCGGGTGCCCAATCGCCTCGAAAAGACACCGGGTGTGTCTGGGCGTGCAGGCGTCGTCGGCCAGGTTACCGATCACCAGCGCGGGGACCGCGATGTCGCGCCCGCAGGCTACCCCGTCGCCGCGGGCGTCGTCGAAACTCCACTGCGACAGCCAGCTGCGCAAAGTGCAGTATCGCGCCAATCCGACCGGGCTCATGTTCACCACTTGAGGATCACCCAGATAGCAGGTTCCCGGGGTGCGTTCGTTGGGATCGACGGTCGGATCCAGCCAACGGGGGTCGGCCATGGTGCCGTGCACGACGAAGCAGAACTCGTCATCCGGGCGCCCGGCGGCTCGCAGCTCGGCGAGCTTGTCCTTGACCCACGCGGTGATCCGGCGGTTGCGGTCGATCTGGGCCTGCCGGTACCTGGCCAGGAACTGCTCGGTGTATGGCGGCTGGTTGGGGTTGTCGGGGTTGTACAGGTCCAGCTCGGGGTCGCGGTTGGTGGGATCGGACTCGTCGAGGATCGACGCGTCCAGCCATTCGGTCAGCGTGCCGTGCCGGCTGATGTGTGCGGCCAGCAGCATGATGCCGTCGGCGGGGATCAGGTCCAGCGCGGTCAGGTCGGGACCGTCGCCGGACGGGCTGGACGTGATGTTCGGATGCTGCGCCTGCTGCTGGTAGAGCACCGACAGCGAGCCGCCGCCGCTCCAGCCCGCCAGCACCACCTTGGCATAGCCCAGCCGTTTCCTGGCGTCCTTGATGCACTCGCCGAGGTCCTCGACCACCTTCTCCATCAGCAGCGCCGAATCCGTCCCGCGGAACCGGCTGTTGCAGTAGATGACGTGGTGGCCGGCCCGGGCGAGCGCGTTGATCATCGGCAGGTACGCGCCGCCGCCGATCGGGTGCATGAACACCAGCACGGTGTCCGACGGCTTGTCCTTTGGCTTGAGCAGGTAGCTCTCCAGTACGGTGATCTCGGCCAGTCCGCCGTAGACATCGCGGACACCGGAATTGTTCTGGAAAGCAACGAGATAGGGGATGCGCTCGTAATCGTGGCGGGCCGTCATGGTCAGTGCTGCCCGAGGTCGTGGGCCAGCACCTCGGCCGACGGGGTCAGCCGCCGGCGGGTGTCGACGGCGATCACCTGCCAGTCGACGCGGGAGTAGTCGTCGAACTTGCGGCGCGCCCGTTCGCGTGCCTTCTCCGGTGCGCCGTGATGCACCCCTTGCGGCGCATGCGAGATCAGGCCCGGCGGCATCGGGATGCCGTACAGGGAGCCGCCGTGGAAGAAGGCGATCTCGTCGAGGTCGACGTTGCGGTGATACCAGGGTGTGCGCTCGGTGCCGGAAACGGTTTCGGCGGGCCGGGGCAGGAAGTTCATCACGTAGACACCGGTGGCCTGCATGAACATATGCACCGTCGGCGGCAGGTGGACGCTGTCGGAGGTGATCACGTTGTAGTCGGCGATGTTGTAGGTGAAGGGGAAGTTGTCGCCGCGCCAGCCTTCGACGTCAAGCGGATGATGTTGGTAGAAAAGCGTTGTGGGGCCGCCCTCGTGGATGAGCCGGACCTCGTATTCCGCACGCCCATCGTCTTCGCTTGGCGCCGGCTCGGGGATGTTGGCCTGCGACGGGTCGAAGGGGAAATGGCGGCCCAACACACCGGCCGGCGGAACGCGAAGTTCGTCGGTGGTCTCCACCATCAACAGGGTCGTCGCTCCTTTTGATGAGGGGTCCGGGACCTGGCGCCAGGTGCAGGCCTTCGGGATGTAGAGCCAGTCGCCCTCGCGGTAGCGCAGCGGTCCGAACTCGGTTTCGGCGAGACCGGTGCCCCGGTGCACGAAGCACAGCAGATCCCCGTCGACGTGGCGGGTGAAGAACGGCATCGGCTCGGTCCGGCGGCTCAGCGAGATGCGGCAGTCGTCGTTGCTGAACAGCAGCAGCGGCCCGCCATTGGCGTCGGTGGCGTCGCTGGGCTTGAGCTCGCCGGACAGCACGTCGATCGGGCGCAGCGGTCCGACGGCCCGGTAGGCGGTGGGGTCGTGGCGGCGGTACATGTTGGCGGTCCGGCCGGTGAATCCGCCCCGTCCCAATTCATCGTCTTTGAGGCCGTCGAGGTCCGCATGCAGGCGGCGCGGCGTCCGGCCTTTTCGCAGGTGGACAAAGGATTCCATGGGTGACTCCCAGCTTGGACCGCTATAAAACTGAAAGTGACATTACTTTTTCTTTTGCTGGCGCACAAGAGCGTTTCGCAACTGCGGCTTCGCGGAACGAGATCCGCATTTCTGTCACAACAGTCACGGCTGTCTCTCCGGGAGAAGGCACTATGTGCCCGCCTCCCAGCGACAAGTTGGCAGACACAAACTCGGCAGGCCGGTTGTCGCTCGAAGGCGGGCAAAAGGTCGAGTCCTTCGAAGCTGGGGCGTGTGTGACGGAAGGTACCGGGGGCGATAGCGAACCGGCGACCTCCCTTAATCGCGGACGCGTAGAACGACTTTTCCTTTGGCGGTGCGATTCTCAAGCGATGCGACCGCGGCGGCGGCCTCGTCCAGCGGATAGACCATCGGCTCGGGCGGGGGAAGCTGGCCGGAGCTGAGCAGCCGCTCCAGTCCGGCCCACTGCTCGGCCAGCGCGCCCGGGTGCGTCGCGGTCCAGGCGCCCCAGCCGACACCGACCACGTCAATGTTGTTGAGCAGCAGCCTGTTTACCTTGACGGTGGGAATCTCGCCGCCGGTGAAGCCGATGACCAGCAGCCGTCCTCCCGGGGCAAGTGAGCGCAGGGAATCGGTGAACCGGTCGCCGCCGACCGGGTCGACGACGATGTCGACGCCGCGGCCGTGGGTCAACTCCTTCACTGAGTCCTTGAACCCGTCGGCCAGCACCACATCGGTCGCGCCGGCCGACGTGGCGATCTCGGCCTTCTCCTGCGTGCTGACAACCGCAACGACACGAGAGGCACCGAGCACCGATGCCAGCCGCAGCGCCGACGTGCCGATCCCGCCGGCCGCCCCGTGCACGAGCACCGTCTCGCCTTCCTGCAGCCGACCGCGCACGGTCAGCGCGAAGTACACGGTCAGGTCGTTGAACAGCAGGCCGGCGCCCGCCTCGAAGCTCACATTGTCCGGCAGCGTGAACACCCGGTCGGGGGAGAGCACCGCGACCTCGGCCATGCCGCCGGTGAGCATGGTCAGGCCCACGACCCGGTCGCCGGGACGCACGTGGGCACCCTCCGGTGCCGATCGCACCACGCCCGCGATCTCCGCTCCGAGCACGAACGGTGGCTCCGGACGGTACTGGTACAGGCCCCGGGTAAGCAAAGCGTCCGGGAATGCCACGCCGGCCGCGTGCACCTCGACGACCACGCCGTCGCCCACGGGTTCGTCGATGTCGGCCAGCTCGACCGCGTCCGGACCGTCGAGCCGAGTCACCCGTGCCGCGCGCATGCCACCTCCGTCGTCAGTGCCACCCGAAAAGCGCCCTCGAAGCGCTCGAACAGCGTACTGCCGGATCAAAACCCGCCGACGACCCGCACCACGGGTCGGCCGGTGAATGCGCCCGCACGCAGCTGGTCGGGCACGCCGACGACCTCGCCGGTCAGGTCGATCCCGGGCACGACGGGATAGTTGCGCACCAGTCCGCCGTTCGGTGTCAGCGCCAGCGTGTTCTTGAAGTTGGCGCTCGAATACAGCACCCGGATCGTCACCTCACCGGGCGGGAGGTCAGAGCGGCTCAGTGTCTCGACCGACGCAATTATCCGATCACCAACTTGGCGCGCGACGAGCGCGTGAAACGTGTCCGAGTGTTGACGCTAACCTCACCGCATGGATTCGTTTCCACTCGGTCGCTTTTCGGTGGCACGCATCGGCTTCGGCACCATCCAGCTTCCCGGCCGCGGAGTGTTCGGGCCGGCGCGGGACCGTGGCGAGGCGCTCGCAGTGCTTCGACGCGCCGTTGAGCTTGGCGTCAATCACATCGACACCGCCCAGTTCTACGGACCCAATGTCTCCAACGAGCTGATCCGCGAGGCCCTGTACCCGTATCCGGGGAATCTGGCGTTGGTCAGCAAGGTCGGTGCCCGCCGCGACGATGCCGGCGGCTGGGTGCCCCTTCTCGACCCCGCCGACTTCCGGTCGGATATCGAGGCCAACCTGCGATCGCTGGGTGTCGATCAGCTGGCGGCGGTGAATTTGAGACTCATGGACAACGACCGCCCGGACGAACGCTTCGACGAGCTGCTTTCGGTCATGATCGCTGCTCGTGACGAGGGGTTGATCGGCGGAATCGGGCTGAGCAACGTTACCCGCGAGCATCTGCTGCGTGCATTGGAGCGCACCGAGATCGCCTGCGTGCAAAACGCTTTCAGCCTCGTCGCCCGCTCGACTGAGCCCGTGCTGCATGAGTGCGCGACGCGCGGTATCGCGTTCGTCCCGTTCTACAGCCTGAGATCGCCGTTCGCGCCGCCGGATCAGGTGCTCGGAAACGACGTGGTGCGGCAGGCCGCAACGCGGCTCGGGCACACGCCGGCACAGATCGCGCTGGCGTGGACGCTGAGCGTGGCGCCCAACGTACTGCTGGTCCCCGGCACCTCGTCGGTGCGCCACCTGGAGGAGAACCTGGGCGTCGGCTCCATCGAGCTCGACGAGGACACCCGCGAGCAGCTGAACGCCGTCACGAGTTGATCGCGGGGTGCTTCTCGTTGAGTTCGCGTTTCAATAGCTGAGTCAGTCCCTCGACGATCAGATCGAGTCCGAACGCGAATTCATCGTCCAAGGGCACCGGGAGACTGTCCGCGACGGCGAGGGTGGCGGGAAACAGCTGGGGGTCCAGGTCGTGGAAAACCCCCGAGAGCCTGGTGTCGTGGAGATCTCCGGCGGTGCTGAGCTGAATCGCAAAACCCAATACGTAGCGAGCCAGCGTCGCATAGGACCGCGCGGCGTGCGGGGGCGGGAATCCGTTGTCGAGCAGGACGGCGATCATCCGTTCCCGGACGGCCATTGCGTGCGGTCCGATCGGCACATTTTCAATCAGCAGCGACGTCACGTTCCGGTGATCGCGCAACGCGTCAAACATCTTGCAGGCGGCTGCTTTACATGCCTGCTGCCAGGTCATCGCGCGGATTTCGGCATTGTCGAACTCGACCGTGCCGAATACCCGGTCGACGACGTGGGCGATCAGCTCCGCCCGGCCCGCGAAATGCCGGTACAGCGTGGCCGTCCCGGAGTCCAGCCGCTGGGCAAGCGTTCGCATCGACAGCGCCGCGGCGCCTTCGTCATCGACGATCTGCAACGCTGTCGTGACGATCCGGTCCACGGGAAGCCGCGGGCGCCCCGCAGAGCGCCGATTCACCTGTCGCTCTTCCACTCGGCGACGCCCGGTAGTCACGCAGGCCAGTATGGATACTGTTGGTCACCTCGGCAATGTCGGGAAATTCGCTTTCATCACTGCGGCCTCGATCGGGCCTTGACCCGATCAGCAAATATCGGATACGGTGTATCCGCTATTTGCTGATCGGTACTCGCCCCAGGCATTGGAGGACGGCTCATGCTGTTACCGCTTGCAACCGAACCGTTCACGGCTCCCACCGACCGCGACATGCTCCCGTCGGAGCGGCGGACCTTCGTGCGCACTCACCGCACCTGCGTGTACGGCTACCGACGCTTGCACGACGGGCCTGCCATGTCGATCGTGTACTACGTCCCGACCGACGACGAAGAGTTGCTCGTATCGACGATGGCCGGACGGGGGAAGGCACGTGCCGTCGCCCGCGACGGCAAGGTGAGTTTGTGTGTGCTCGACGAGCGCTGGCCCTTCGCCTATCTGCAGGTGTACGCGGACGCCACCGTGGAGCGTGACCGCGACATCGTCGTCGACGTGATGATGGCCGTCGCCGGCCGGATGTCCGGTCAACCGCTGGGTGAGGAAGCCCGCGCGTTCGTCGAGGCGATGGCCGTCGAGGAGGACCGGGTGGTGGTTCGCTGCCGCCCCTACGCGACCTTCGCTCAGCCGCCGCGGCACCTGCACCGCAATGACCAGGAGGAGCGCCTCACCCACTGGGTGTCGGCCACCGTCCCGTGGGATGAACCCGACCCCGCCTAAACGCGCTCGCTCCCGACCGGAACCCCGCGCTCGCTACTTGAGCTCGGCCGACGAGAGCCCGAGCAGGCGGCGGGCCACCACCAGTTGCTGGATCTGCTGGGTGCCCTCGAAGATGTCGAGGATCTTGGAGTCGCGGGCCCACTTCTCCAGCATTGACTCCTCGGAATAGCCTGCGGTCCCTGCCAATTCGACGGTCTTTAGAGTGACGTCGCTGGCCATCCGGCCGGCCTTGGCCTTGCTCATCGACGCCTCTTTGGAGTTGGGGATCTTGTTGTCGGCCTGCCAGGCCGCCCGCAGCGACAGCAGGTAGGCGGCCTCCCAGTCGGCCTCCATCCGGAGGAACTCGGCGGCCGCGGCGCTCTGGGCGTGCGACGGCTTGTCGTAGGAGACCTCCACGCCGGCTTCGTTGAGAATCTTGCGGATCTCCTCGAGCGCGGCGCGGCCGAGCCCGACGGCCATGGCGGCGACGATCGGCCGGGTGTTGTCGAAGGTTTCCATCACCCCGGAAAAGCCCTTGCCGACTTCGATTTCCGGGTTGCCGAGCAGGTTTTCCTTCGGGATGCGGACGTTGTCGAACCGGATAGCGGCGGTATCGGAACCCTTGATGCCGAGCTTGCGCTCGAGCCGCTCGACCGTGACGCCCGGGTGCTCGCGCGGAACGATGAACGACTTGATCGCCGCGCGGCCCTGCGACTTGTCCAGCGTGGCCCACACCACGATGTGGGTGGCGCGCGAACCCGCGGTGACATAGATCTTCTCGCCGTTGATCACGTATTCGTCGCCGTCCAGCTTGGCGGTGGTGGACACCGCGGCGGAGTCCGATCCGAAACCCGGCTCGGTGATGGCCATCGCCGCCCACACCTTGCCGAGGCGTTCCAGTTGTTCGTCGGTGGCGACCGCAGAAATCGCGGCGTTGCCCAGCCCCTGGTAGGGAACGGACAGCATCATCGCGACGTCGCCCCAGCTGGCCTCCAGGGTCTGCAGCAGCGCTGCCATGTTGGCGCCGTTGTGGTTCTTGCCCCTGTCGTCGTCTTCGCCGCGCAGGGCGTCGGCTCCGGCGAATTCGATTGACTCCGAAGCCCCCTCGAACAGGTTGATCAACGTGTCGAGCTCGACGGGATAGGCGTGTTCCTTCAGGTCGTACTTTCGCGCGATCGGCCGCATCAACTCCGCGGCGCCCTGATGGGTCTTGACCATCACCGCTTGCAGCTTGCGGGGTAATTCGAGATTGATTGCCATGAGGAAACTTTCAGCTCCTTAGATGACTACAACGCCCTCGGCGACACCGATGGCCCGCAGGTCGCGGTACCAACGCTCGACCGGGTGTTCCTTGGTGAAGCCGTGGCCGCCGAGCAGCTGCACGCCGTCCAAGCCGATCTGCATGCCCTTGTCGGCGCCGAGCCGCTTGGCCAGCGCCGCCTCGCGGATGAACGGCAGGCCCTGTTCGGCCCGTGACGCGCCGCGCCAGGTGATCAGCCGCAGCCCGTCCAATTCGATGGCGATGTTGGCGCACATGAAGGCCACGGCCTGACGACGGGCGATCGGCTCGCCGAAGGCCTCGCGCTCCTTCACGTACGGCACCACGTAGTCGAGCACCGCGTGCGAGGTGCCGACCGCCAGCGCCGCCCAGCCCAGCCGGGACAGTGCGACCGCCTCCGAGTAGACCCCGTCGTATTCTGCGTCGCTCGCATCTGGTTCACCCAGCCGGGCGCTCAGCGGCACCGACACCCCGGAGAGCTCGACCTGACCCAAGGCCGCCGCACGAATTCCCATGCTCGGATCCGCCTTGACGGTAAGGCCTTTGGTCGACGACTCGACAATGAACAGCGCCGGCTTGCCGTTCAGCTGCGCGCCGACGATGAACAGCTCGACGTCGGCTGCGGCCGGCACCAACGACTTGACGCCGTCCAGCCGGTATCCGCTCGGGGTGCGCGCGGCGGTCGTCTTCAGTCGGGTGGGGTCGAACAGCGGCTGCGGTTCGGCGATGGCGACGCAGGCCTGCGGGACGTTCTCGCCGGCGAACTCGGGAAGATAGGTGGCCTGCTGGTCGGCGCTGCCCCAATGGGTCAAAGCAGACGCCACGCCGCCGGGCGCCAGGATCGGCAGCGCCAGACCCATGTCGCCGTAGGCCAGCGCCTCAGCGACCAGCACGTTGGTCACGCTGGAGCGGTGTTCGGCGATGCCGTCGAAGTCCTCGGGAATGTTGACCGCGGTGATGCCCAGTTCGGCGGCCTTCGCGATCAGGTCCGGGGGATAGGTCGCCGCCTCGTCGGCGTCGGGAGCCGCCGGCCGCAAGATCTCGGCGGCGAATTCGTCGACGGTGTCGACGATCAACTCCTGGTCGTCGTCGGGCGTCAGGTCGAAGTAGTCCCTGCCGCTCGACTTCAGCCGGGTCGGTCCACCGCGGAGGCTCTGCACTCGCTTGAACTGACGGGACGTCGCGGCCGCGGTGGAGAAGATGGTCTTCGTGCCGTAGCGCAGGCCCCGGTTGAGCGGATCGCGCAGATGGTATTTGTCCAGGAACTCCTGCCCGACCAGCGGGGTGAGCAGCGCTATGGCGATGTCGATGCCAGTCCGCTTGTGCGGTTGCAGCCCGACACCGTTCTGGTTGCCACGCCGCTTGACGCGGGGGCGGGAGGATTTCGACTTCTTGGAACCGGAAGAACTTTCGGTCATTTTCTGCAGCCTCGGTCGTTGGGGCGATGCGGATAAGCCTATCTTACTCCGGAGTAAGATAGGTGATGCTCGGTGTTAGCTACGTCACAGAACGCCGACGACGAGGCTGTCGAGCACCCGTTGGTGCAGCAGGCCGTTCGTCGCCACGGCGCTGCCGCGGTGCGGTCCCACCGTGCCGTCCAAGCCCGTCAGCGTCCCGCCCGCTTCGCGAACCAGGATGTCGACTGCGGCAAGGTCCCACACCGACACCTGCGGTTCGGCGGCGATGTCGACCGCCCCTTCGGCAACCAAGCAATAGGAGAGGAAGTCGCCGAAGGCACGCACCCGCCACACGGCGTCGGTCAGGTCGATGAAGCGCTCCCGCAAACCGCGCTGCGCCCATCCGGAGAGGCTGGAAAACGACAGGCTGGCCGAACTCAGTTCAGCCACCGAGGACACCGACAACCGGCGCGGCGGTGCGCCGTTCACCGCGACGAATGCGCCCCGCCCGCGCGCTGCCCACCAACGGCGCTGCAGGGCCGGGGCGCTCACCACACCGACCGCCGGGACGCCGTCCTCGAGCAGCGCAATCAAACTGGCCCACACCGGCACCCCGCGCACGAAGTTCTTGGTGCCGTCGATCGGGTCGACGACCCACTGCCGTCCGGAGAACGTGGTGGTTCCGCCGAACTCCTCCCCGACGACGCCGTCGTCGGGGCATTCGCGAGACAGCGCCTCGCGCACGTCGGTTTCGACCGCGCGATCGGCGTCGGTCACCGGCGTCAGGTCCGGTTTGGTGTCGACGCGCAGGTCCAGCGCGCCGAACCGGGCAGAAGTCAGGGTGTCGGCGCGGTCCGCCAGCGCCAGCGCCAGCGCCAGATCGTCCTGACTCATGTGAGCAGTCCTACCATGGCCGGATGTGGGAATTCGGTGTGCCGATCATCTTGTTAGCGGTCTTGGCTGTGTTCCTCGCGCAGCGGTTCCTCCCTCGCGGCCCGCGCGGCGAGCCGCTGAGTGGCACGCTGCTGGTGACCGGAGTCAGCCCGCGACCGGACGCCACCGGTGAACAATTCGTCACCATCGCCGGCGTCATCAACGGGCCCACGGTGAGCGAGCACGAGGTGTACGCACGCATGGCCGTCAACGTCGATCAATGGCCGACCATGGGGCAACTGCTGCCGGTGGTGTATTCGGCGAAGAATCCGGACAACTGGAAGTTCGCGCCGGGCGAACCGCCGGCCGCCTAGAGGGCCCGTCACCCGCCCGCGTCGCGCGGAAAAGCAAGGGTACTGCGGCCCTACGCATAGGGACCAATGGCATCCACGTGTAGACCAATGCCCCTGGGTCGCGGGGGATTTCGTTCATAAGGTATGCGCAGGCTGTCTTTACCGACCCGCGCAGGAGACCGTGATGATTGATTCCCACGCCGGTCGTGAGATGTGCGGCGCACAACTATGCCGGCCGCTGTACCGTCGCCGTGCGCTCACGGAACTTGTAGAGCAGCCGTCATAGAGCCGTGAATCGACTGACCATGACTGCGCCGGAGCCGACGGGGAACGAGACCGACACGGCTGTGGGTCCGCTGCGGCACACGTTGTCTCAACTGCGTCTGCGCGAGTTGCTGGCCGAGGTGCAGGACCGTATCGGGCTCATCGTCGAGGGCCGCGACCGGCTCGACGGGCTGGTGGAGGCGATGCTGGTCGTCACCTCCGGGCTGGAGCTCGACGCCACCTTGCGCTCGATCGTGCACTCGGCGACCAATCTGGTCGATGCCCGCTACGGCGCCCTGGAGGTACATGATCGAGACCATCGCGTGTTGCAATTCGTCCACGAGGGGATCGACGACGAAACCGTCCGGCGGATCGGGCAGCCGCCGCACGGCCACGGAATCATCGGCCTGCTGATCCACGACCCGAAGCCCCTACGCCTCGAAGACCTCTCCGAGCATCCGGCTTCCATTGGCTTTCCGCAGCATCACCCGCCGATGCGGACCTTTCTGGGAGTGCCGGTTCGGGTCCGCGGCGAATCGTTGGGCACCCTCTACCTGGCCGACAAGACCAACGGAAAGCCGTTCAGCGACGACGACGAGGTGTTGGTGCAGGCGCTGGCCGCCGCCGCCGGAATCGCCATCGCCAACGCCCGGCTCTACGAGCAGGCCAAGGCGCGCCAGTCCTGGATAGAGGCCACCCGCGACATTGCCACCGAATTGCTGTCCGGCATTGAACCCGCAAAGGTCTTTCGGCTCGTCGCCCAGGAGGTGGTCAACCTGACCGCGGCCGACGGCGCCCTGGTGGCTGTTCCGCTGGAGGAGAGCTCGCCGACGGCCGACGTCACCGAGCTGTTGGTGATCGAGACGGTCGGCAGCGCCGCGGACTCCGCAATCGGACGA
Source organism: uncultured Actinomycetota bacterium (assembly GCA_963785625.1). Lineage (GTDB taxonomy): Bacteria > Actinomycetota > Actinomycetes > Mycobacteriales > Mycobacteriaceae > Mycobacterium. The sequence goes on from CAWAWC010000016.1 coordinate 63,512, forward strand.
ACCATTCCCGCGGCGAGCACATCGCTCGCCGACGTATTCGCCAAGAGCATTCCGCAACGGGTGGACGCGATCGACCTCGACGGCGTCGAGGTGGGATCGGCGCTGGCGCTTCCGCTACGAGCCACCGGTACGGTCGCCGGAGTCGTGGTGGTGCTGCATCGAGACGGTACAGGCTCGTTCACCGACGAGCACTTGGAGACGATGGCAGCGTTCGCCGACCAGGCGGCGCTGGCCTGGCAGCTGGCCACCTCCCAGCGCCGGACGCGCGAGCTCGACGTCGTCACCGAGCGCGACCGCATTGCCCGCGAACTCCACGACCACGTGATCCAGCGTTTGTTCGCGGTCGGCTTGGGACTGCAGGGCACCGTTCCCCGGGTGCGCGATACCGAAGTGCGGCGGCGACTGTCCGAAGCGGTCGACGACCTGCAGGGAGTGATACAGGACATTCAGACGACCATCTTCGACCTGAACGCAGCGCCCCCGGGAACCTCGCGCCTCCGGCAACGCATCGACGAGGCGATCGCGGAACTCGCCGGCACGCGGTTGCGCACTTCCGTCCAATTCGTCGGCCCGCTGTCGGTGGTCGACGGCGCGCTGGCCGATCACGCCGAGGCGGTGGTCCGCGAGGCGCTCAACAACGCCGTCCGGCACGCGGGGGCCACCACCGTCACGGTCCGGATCGCCGTCGACGACGATTTGCAGATCGAAGTGAGCGACGACGGGCGCGGCATGCGCGACGAGGTCGCCCGTGGCGGGTTGACGGATCTGCGGCAGCGCGCCGCCCAGGCCGGCGGTGACTTCAAGATCGAAAGCGCACCCGCCACAGAGGGAACGGTCCTGCGCTGGTCGGCGCCGCTGATCTAACCGCTGCCCGCTCAGCCGTGGCTGATGCGCAGCAGCTCGGCCAGGTTCGGCAGTTTGACGCGGGGACGGCCGTGCGGCTCGCCGGCCGTCCGCTCGTGGCGGTCGATGATCTCCCAATGCGCCGAGGTGACCAGCTTCGGCTGGCGTGAGGCCAGCCAGTCGGCCAGCTTGTCGGCGTGGTCTTCGGGGAACGCCGCGAGTTCGTCGGCGCCCAAGAGGTCGTTCAGCAGGGTGTCGACCGTGTCCTGGGAGTCCCTCTTATTGGTACCGATCACACCGGTCGGCCCGCGCTTGATCCAGCCGACGACGTATTCGTTGCGGTTGCCCTCGACCCGCCCGCCGGTGTTGGGAATCGTCGCGGTCTTTTCGTCGAACGGCAGCCCCGCGGTTTGCACGCCGCGGTAGCCGACCGACCGCACCACCAACTGGGCCGGCAGCTCTTCGCGCTCGCCGGTGTCCTTGGCCGCCACCCGCCCGCTCTCGTCGGCGACGAGTTCGTTGCGGCCGAGCACGATGCGCTCCACCTTGCCTTCGCCGGTGATCTCGATCGGTGAGGTCAAGAACCGGAAGACTATTCGGCGATGACCGGGTCGCGGCGGGCGCTGCGCGTAGTCGCGCAGCACCTTGATGTTCTGCTTGGTGGTCTTGTCCACCGCGGCCGCGTCCTCGTCGCTGATGTCGGCCAGCTGCGCTGGGTCAACGATGACGTCGACGTTCTCCAGGTCCCCCAGCTCGCGTAGCTCCAGCGTGGTGAACGCCGTCTGCAGCGGACCGCGCCGACCGATGATCACCACTTCGTCGACGCCGCATGGGCGCAGCGACTGCAGGGCGTGGTCGGCGATGTCGGTGGACCCCAGCACGTCCGGATCGGTGACCAGGATGCGCGCGACGTCGAGTGCCACGTTGCCGTTGCCGACGACGACAGCCCGGGCGCCCGACAGGTCCGGCGTCGCGCTCTCGAAGTTCGGGTGCGCGTTGTACCAACCCACGAAGTCCACGGCGGAAATGCTTCCCGGCAAATCCTCACCGGGAATGTTCAGCGCGCGATCGGACTGCGCCCCGGTGGCGTAGATCACGGCGTGGTAGCGCCCGGTGAGTTCGCCGGGCTGGACGTGCTGACCGACCTCGACGTTGCCGAAGAAGCGGAAACGGGGGTCTTCGGCGGTTTTCTCGAACTGCCTGCTGATCGACTTGATCTTGGGGTGGTCGGGGGCGACGCCGGAGCGCACCAGCCCCCATGGCGTGGGCAGCATCTCCAGCATGTCGACGGCCACATCGATGTCGTCCGACGAATCGGCCGCCTTCAGCAACGATGCCGCGGCGAAGAACCCCGACGGCCCTGAGCCGACGATCGCGACGTGGTATGTGCGCATAGACGAGCCTTTTTGTTCGTGCCGGGCCGCGGCGAGGCAGCTGAGTGGTCGCAGCCCGGACTGCACGTGGTGGTCACTTGATGCTAAACGCTGCGACCCGGACCGTGACCTGAGCATTCGGCGCGCGCCGGGGCGCCGGTAACGTGGTCGGCTGTGGAACCCGACCGTCAAGCCGACATCGCCGCCCTCGACTCCACCCTGACCACGGTGGAGCGGGTGCTCGATGTGGGCGGTCTGCGCAGCCGCATCGAGAAGCTCGAACACGAGGCGTCCGACCCCAATCTGTGGGACGACCAGGCCCGTGCGCAGCGGGTCACGAGTGAGCTATCCCACACGCAAGGGGAGCTGCGCCGCGTACAGGAGCTGCGGCAGCGCCTCGACGACCTGCCGGTGCTCTACGAACTGGTGGCCGAGGAAGGCGACGGCACGGCCAGCGGGATTGAAGCGCTCGCCGAGGCGGACGCCGAGCTCAAGGCTCTGCGTGTGGAGATCGAGGCCACCGAGGTGCGCACGCTGCTTTCGGGCGAGTACGACGAACGCGAGGCGCTGGTCACCATCCGTTCCGGCGCCGGTGGGGTGGATGCCGCCGACTGGGCCGAGATGTTGATGCGGATGTACATCCGGTGGGCCGAGAAACACAAGTATCCGGTGGAGGTGTTCGACACCTCCTATGCCGAAGAGGCCGGCATCAAAAGCGCGACCTTCGCCGTGCATGCGCCGTTCGCCTACGGCACGCTGTCCGTCGAACAGGGCACCCATCGGCTGGTCCGGATCAGCCCGTTCGACAACCAGAACCGGCGTCAGACGTCGTTCGCCGAAGTCGAGGTGCTTCCGGTGGTGGAGACCACCGATCACATCGACATCCCGGAAGGCGATGTGCGCGTTGACGTCTACCGTTCCAGCGGGCCCGGCGGCCAGTCGGTGAACACCACCGACTCGGCGGTTCGCTTAACGCACATCCCAACGGGTATCGTCGTGACTTGCCAGAACGAAAAATCGCAGCTGCAGAACAAGGTTTCGGCAATGCGAGTTCTTCAGGCAAAGTTGTTGGAGCGTAAGCGTTTAGAGGAACGCGCTGAGCTGGATGCGCTGAAGGGTGAAGGCGGCACCTCCTGGGGCAACCAGATGCGTTCCTACGTACTGCACCCGTACCAGATGGTCAAGGATCTGCGAACCGACTACGAGGTAGGCAATCCGGCGGCCGTGCTGGACGGAGACATCGACGGGTTCCTGGAAGCGGGAATCCGGTGGCGTAACCGAAAAGATGACGACTGACACTGTTCTTGCTTCGACGCTGATGCTGGGCTGGCACGACTTCTGGCGCGGCGAAGTCGGTCAATGGATCATCACCCGCGGTCTGCGGATCGTCATGGTGCTGATCGCGGCGGTGCTCGCGGCCCGCTTCGTCACGTGGGTGGCACAACGGGTGACCCGGAAGCTCGACGTGGGCTTTGCCGAAAGCGACGCGTTGGTGCGCTCGGAGGCAACCAAGCACCGGCAGGCCGTCGCCTCGGTGATTCAGTGGGTTTCGGTCGTCATCATCGGCATCTGGGTCGTGCTGCAGCTCGCCGACATACTGCGGTTTTCGGTGGGTGGGCTGGTTGCCCCCGCCGCCGTGGTCGGCGCGGCGTTGGGTTTCGGTGCCCAACAGCTGGTGAGAGATATCCTCTCCGGCTTCTTCATCATCGTCGAGAAGCAATACGGCTTCGGCGACCTGGTCAGGCTCACCATTTCGGGGTCGGCGACCGACGCCTCGGGCACCGTGGAAAATGTCACCCTGCGGGTGACCAAGTTGCGCTCCACTGACGGCGAGGTGTTCACCGTGCCCAACGGCCAGATTGTGAAATCGATCAACCTTTCCAAGGACTGGGCGCGCGCGGTGGTCGACATCCCGGTGTCGACGAATGCCGATCTGAACCGGGTCAACGAGGTACTGCACCAGGAGTGTGAGCACGCTCGCGACGACGCCGTGCTGGGGGAGCTGTTGCTGGATGCCCCAACAGTGATGGGGGTGGAGAGCATCCAAATCGACACCATCACCCTGCGGTTGGTCGCGCGCACGCTGCCCGGCAAGCAGTTCGAGGCTGGCCGGCAGTTGCGGGTGCTAGTCATCCGTGCGCTTGCCCGCGCCGAGATTGTGACCGCGGCGGACGCGACGGTGGGGTTGGTCGAAGACCCCGCCGTGCCGGCCGCCAAGGCCGCCGAGGAGAAGGCCCAAAGCGAAGCCCAGGGTGCGGTGCGGCAGCGGTGAAGTTCACCTTGAACGTCCTCGAGAGACGCAGCGACGATACGGGCGGACGCTGGAGCCACCTGTTCGGCGGGCGGGTCCGCATGTCAACCTTCGTGCTCATCGTCGCGTTCCTGGCGGTGTGGTGGGTCTACGACACCTACCGCCCGGAACCGCCCGCCAAGCCGCCGGCGCCCCAGGTGGTGCCGCCGGGTTTCGTCCCAGACCCGAACTACACTTGGGTGCCGCGCAGCCGGGTGCAGCAGCCCCCCACGGTGACGGTCACGCCGACTCCGACGACTACCGCGCCGCCGACGCCGACCACGACCGCACCGCCCCCGCCGTTCGTTATTCCCTCGCTGCCGTGCTTGCTGCCGCCGCCGTTCTGTCCGCCCAGCACCGGCCCGCCAACGTCCCCGACGCAGCTACCGCAGCCGGGGCCCGTTCCGGCGCCGAATTCGCCGCCACCGGCCAGTTGACTTCGCTCGCCAGCGAAATTCACGGCTACACTGGCGTGCCGTGATGATCACCCTGGACCATGTCAGCAAGAAGTACAAGGCGTCGGCGCGCCCAGCGTTGGACGACGTCACTGTCAAAATCGACAAGGGTGAGTTCGTCTTCCTGATCGGCCCGTCGGGCTCGGGCAAGTCGACGTTCATGCGGCTGCTGCTGGGAGAAGAGGCGCCGAACGGCGGTGACGTGCGGGTTTCGAAGTTTCACGTCAACAAGCTGCCGGGGCGGCACATCCCGAAACTGCGTCAGGTGATCGGCTGCGTGTTCCAGGACTTTCGGCTGCTGCAACAAAAGACGGTGTACGAAAACGTCGCGTTCGCGCTGGAAGTCATCGGCAGACGCACCGACACGATCAACCGGGTGGTGCCCGACGTGCTCGAGACGGTCGGCTTGTCCGGCAAAGCCAACCGGCTGCCAACCGAGTTGTCGGGTGGCGAGCAGCAACGGGTGGCGATCGCCCGCGCGTTCGTCAACCGGCCCCTGGTTCTGCTGGCCGACGAGCCCACTGGCAACCTCGACCCGGACACCAGTAAGGACATCATGGATTTGCTGGAGCGCATCAACCGCACCGGCACGACGGTGGTGATGGCCACCCACGACCACCACATCGTCGACTCGATGCGGCAGCGGGTCATCGAACTGTCCCTGGGCAGGCTGGTTCGCGACGAACAGCGTGGCGTCTACGGGATGGACCGCTAAGTGCGCTTCGGCTTCCTGCTCAACGAGGTCCTGACCGGGCTTCGTCGCAACGTCACCATGACGGCGGCGATGATCCTGACGACCGCGATCTCGATCGGACTGTTCGGCGGCGGCCTGCTGGTAATTCGGTTGGCTGACGCCTCCCGCGCCATCTACCTCGACCGCGTCGAGACGCAGGTCTTCCTCACCGAGGACGTCTCGGCCAACGACCCCGCCTGCAGTGCCAACCCGTGTAAGGCGCTGCGCGAAAAAATTGAGGCGCGACAGGACGTCAAGTCGGTACGGTTCCTCAACCGCCAGGACGCCTATGAGGACGCGATCCGGAAGTTCCCGCAGTACAAGGACATTGCCGGAAAGGATTCCTTCCCCGCGTCTTTCATCGTCAAGCTGAATAACCCCGAGCAGCACAAGGAGTTTGACTCTGCGATGCAGGGCCAGCCCGGGGTGCTTTCCGTGCTCAACCAAAAAGATCTGATCGACCGGCTGTTCGCGATCTTGGAGGGCTTGAGTGATGTCGCATTCGCCGTCGCGCTGGTGCAGGCCATCGGGGCGATCCTGTTGATTGCCAACATGGTCCAAGTCGCGGCGTATACGCGGCGCGAGGAAATCGGGATCATGCGTCTGGTCGGGGCCAGCCGCTGGTATACCCAGCTGCCCTTCCTGGTGGAGGCAATCTTGGCCGCGACTCTCGGTGTCGCCATCGCGATCGTCGGCTTGATCTTGGTGCGTGCGTTGTTCCTGGACAACGCGCTGAGTCAGTTCTACCAAGCCAATTTGATCGCGCGGGTCGACTATGCCGACATCCTTTACATCTCCCCATGGCTGTTCCTGCTCGGCGTGTCGATGGCCGGGTTGACGGCTTACGCGACGTTGCGCCTCTACATCCGGCGGTAGCTGTGGCCAACGACTCCGGCCGGGCCAAGGCGGCGGGCGGCAAGCGTGGCAGCAAACAGATCGTGGCCACCAATCGCAAAGCGCGCCATGACTATTCGATTATCGAAATATTCGAGGCGGGCGTGGCTTTACAGGGCACGGAGGTGAAGAGCCTGCGCCTGGGACAAGCATCCTTGGCCGACGCGTTCGCAACCGTCGACGGCGGCGAAGTCTGGCTGCACAACATGCACATTCCCGAGTATCAGCAGGGTAGCTGGACCAACCACGACCCCCGCCGTAAGCGAAAGTTGTTGCTACATAGGCAACAAATCGACAGACTGGTCGGCAAGATCCGGGACGGTAACCTCGCGCTGGTGCCCATGTCTGTGTATTTCTCTGACGGCAGAGTAAAGGTCGAGCTCGCTTTGGCGCGCGGCAAGCGAGCGTACGACAAACGGCAGGATATGGCCCGCCGCGATGCCCGACGCGAAGTGGTCCGTGCACTGGGCCGCCAAGCCAAGGGCATGAACTGATCGGGGCCGCCTACGCGGAGCTTTCTGCCGTCACCTACGGAGTCAGCGATTTCGTCGGCGGTATAGCCGCCCGGCGGGTAGCCGCGCTGCGCGTGATGCTGCAGTACTAACCGCTCGAGACAGTCTTGCTCGGTGCGCTGGCCATCGTCGTGGGCGGCCCCATCCAGTCCGGCGCGGTCTTGTGGGGTGGTCTTTACGGCATCGGCATGGCGTTCGGGATGTGGGCGTTTTTCGCGGCGCTGGGTGCGGGGCCGATCTCGGTGGTCTCACCCTTGGCGGCCGTAGTGAACGCGGCGGTGCCGGTGTGGCGGTCGGGGTGGCGCTGGGGGAGCAGGCGCCGCACGCATGCAAACTGTGGCCCTTGGTGTTCGCCCGCATGTCGGCCACCCTGATGGTGCTGCTTATGTCTGGGGCGAGCAAGAACCTACGGCTGCCGCGCGGGAAGCCGCTGAAGCTGGCGCTGGGCGTAGCGCTGCTGGACATCTGTGCCAACGTGGCGATGCTGGTGGCGCTGCACACGTGGCTGCTCTCGTTGGCCAGCATCTTGATCTCGCTCTATCCGGCGGCAACCGTCGTGCTGGCAATGGTGGTCCTGCGCGAACGGGTAAGCCGCTGCCAAGGCTCAAGGAACTCACCGCGCCCAACGACGTCCGGGTCGTGAGATCGCCTACGAGGAGGCGCACAAGAATAGAAGTTCGCCGACCGAGTGCCCCTGGTCGCCAGATCAGGGACACTCGGCTGTGTGGCCTGGTAGGGAACAAAAATCCGTTGCCGCTGGTTGATTGCGGCGTACCATTAGTTGTCCTGCCGTAAATCGGCGGGGGTGCGAGGGGCTGAACGGTTTCGACTTCGCGCATCGAATCAAGGGAAGCGTGCCGGTGCAGGCAAGAGACCACCGTAAGCGTCGTTGCAACCATATAAGCGCCGATTCACATCAGCGCGACTACGCTCTCGCTGCCTAAGCGACAGCTAGTCCGTCAGACCGGGAAAGCCCTCGGCCCGGACCCTGGCGTCAGCTAGAGGGATCCACCGGTGAGTCCGGTCGCGGGACTCATCGGGACATGCACAGCGACTGGGATCGTCATCCTGGCTAGTCCGCGTGACCAGGAGATCCGAGTAGAGGCATAGCGGACTGCGCACGGAGAAGCCTTGAGGGAATGCCGTAGGACCCGGGTTCGATTCCCGGCAGCTCCACCAGAACATGCAGGTCAGGGCCAAAAGCCCTGGTCTGTTTTACCCTCCGTTCATGCATTCCCGATCATGTATATCAGCCGCGGATCCGAGGTACTCGGTGATCTCGTTGCTCGCAGAGCGCTGTCGGCTGTAGCGGCGAAGCCGTGCCGATGGTCGGCACCATCAGCGCCCCGTCGATGCCATTAACTCTTGACACACTTCGTTTACGGACTGGCGCGTCGGTCACGGAGCAGACGGTGACTGCAGAGCTCCTACGCTCCCACCCGGGCGTCGTGATGACCCTCGATCGTGGGGATTCCGTCGCGGTGTGGCCGAAGCGAACCGATCGCCGGCGTTAGCGGAATGTGCAGTGCGTCTACCAGGCCGGGGGCCGCGTGACATACCCAGGGGACGGCGTTGATGGCGCGCATACCGGTCGCGAGCAGGCCGTGGTCGGTGGAGTCCTCATCGGAGTTGAAGCCGGTTTCGAATTCGGCATCGAAGCTGGGCTCGCCTTCGATCATCACGCGCCACACGCCGTCGGTGCCGCCGGCCCGGCTCTTCGGCCACTCCGGTGCCACGTCTTCAGCCATCCGGTCGACGTGCTCGATCGTGATCACTTCCTGGCCGTCGACCACGCCGATGCAGCGGAACCAGACCGCTGCGACGGTGCCGGGTTCGATCACCCCGGACAGGGTCTCGAGTCGCCGCGGTGACGGTGCGAACTCGCACGTTTCGCGAATGTCGTCCAGTTGTACGCCGAGTGCTTCGGCGACCATGGTGACTGCCGCGCCCCAGCCGTACTTGATCACGCCGGGCATCATGATTCCGCCTTGATAATCCATCGGCTGACCGAATCCGAACAACTCCCGCATTTCGTAGACGGTGTTGTCACGCGAGTAGTCGGTGATTTCCAAGCCTCGGATCGAGTAGATCCGATTCGACATCGACGCCATCGCGACGGCCAGCAGATCGCAACCGAACCCTGGTTCGATGCCCGATGAATAGATGGAGCTGCCACCCTTTATCGCCGAGTCGACGATGCGCTGCACGGTCGACGCCTTGATAGAACCTCGTGGATAGACCAGGCCCGGGACGGACGTGGTGACGATGTTCTTGCCTGATTCCAGAATGCGGCAGAAGTCGGTGATCGCCTCGCGAGGGCGGCTGGTTGCCGGCCCGGTGTAGATGATGCAGTCCGCGTCGCCGGCTAGGATGGCTGCGTCATCGCGGGTCGCAGCCACGCCCAATGGATCGATGCCGGCAATTGTGCCGCCGTCCTTGCCGTCCTTGGATTCCGAGTGCACCCAGACGCCCACCAGTTCAAGGTTTGGGCGGTCCGCCACCGCACGGATGGCCAACCGTCCGACGCGTCCGGTCGCCCATACCACCACTTTGTACGGCTGCTCTGGGTGATCCAACGGTTCTTGGCTCATCGTCGAGACTCCTTCTCGTGGCGGTGACAGTGACCCAAAGTTCAACACCGTTGAACCCATAAGGTCAATAGTGTTGACTGATTCGGCAGAGCACGGCTTGCGTACCATCAAAAGCCTTGTCGCCGTCGATGGTTGTAGCAGGTGAGGAGGATGCGGGCACCATGGCCGGCCGTGACAAGCGCGCCGAGTCGGCGTCACCTTCCGCTGTGCGTTCGGGGTCGACGGCCGAGCAGATTCTGCGCTGCGCCGTCAACCGCTTCTGGCGCGATGGCTACGCGTCGACATCGGTGCGGGGGATCGCTCAGGAGGTCGGTGTCGATCCCGCTCTGGTGATCCACTATTTCGGCTCGAAGGAAGAACTTTTTCTTAAAGCGCTTCCCGCACAGGAGTTTTGGGAAGAAGTGCTGACCGGTCCTCTGGATACGTTGGGGCCGCGATTGGTCGAGTTTGTGCTCAGCCGCGCATCCGATCGCATGCTGGCGCTTCACACGACGTTGATCCGGGCCTCCGACAGGCCTGCCGTGCGCGCGCGGCTTTATGAGATCGTCGATGAAACGTTCATCGACAACTTGAAGGACCGGTTGCCCGGGCCGGATCCGGCGCTACGCGCACGCCTGATCGCTGTGCAGGTGGGCGGCCTGTTGCAGTCGCTGAGTATTTCTGATTGGGCACCCCGCGGCGACGATCATGCGGCGGTCATCGCCATCTACGGACGGGCGATCCAGGCCACGGCGGGCCGGGGCGATCAGGAAGACTTCGAGCCGCGTTAGGCCCTGATCCAGCCCCTCGACTCCGGCAGCTCGCGGCGGGAGGCGAGCGGAAGCTCTTGACGCCGTCACGACCCGAGAACGAAACCGCAGGTAACGAACGGGACTGAACGGGACCGAGACGGAGCGAAACCGCAGCTCAGACAGCATATTGCCTGGTAGGGCATCAGTTTCGATTCCCGGTAGCTCCACAGGAAATATGCAGTTTATAGGCCTGGAAGTCGGGGCACAGGGCGCGTGAAGATTCACGTCAAGAATTTGCTGCAGCTCGGATACCGAGTGATCATCTGGGCCTCGTGCGGTCGCTGATGGCGAGAAGTTCGGCACCGATAGCGACCAAAGCGGACTCGACGCCTGGTTGTTCGCGCAACTCGGGTATGACGGCGATGTCGTTCATCATGGTCTGCACGGCCTGCACCCGGATCCGGGCAGGTATGGCGTCCCAGCTTGGGTGCACCTGTCGCAGTAGGTTGACCCAGTCGTCGATGTAGGTATGTTGGGCGGTTCTGACGCGATGATGTTCGGGTTCGGGCAGGTGGTTCGACTCGGAGACGAGGACCTGGAGCAGGTGCGGGTTGTCGAGGACGAACGCGCAGTAGCTGTCGAGCAGACGGTTCAGACCATCGCGGGGATCCGGTGCCTGGGCGAATGCGCGCAGCCAGTGTCGCGCGGCAAGACTCCGCCCACGCCGGACTGACGCGGTTTCAAGACGAGACCCTCGACGAACCGCTGCCGCCGCTGGGCGAGATCATGTATGCCCGCCCCTTCGCCGCATTCAAGAACCACTACCCGGTCTGGGTGGACGGCGAGCAGAAATGGTTCGCCGAATGCGCCGTCGAGGCGTGCTCGATCTCGGCGCAGTTTCCCGGCAAAGAGGTGACCGTCCGGTCGGTGTGCCGACAAACCCGAGAGCCCGTCGAGCTGGTAGGACGCGACGGGGTGCTGGTGGACTATTCGCCGACAACCCTGCGTGTGCACCTGGGATACCCGCTGCGCACGCTGCCCGCCCGCATCGTCGGCTGGTGCGACTACAACAGCTTTTTCGCCTCCGAAGACGCTGCGCGCGAGTGGGCGAGCGCCCATCCGGAGGTTCACGGGGTCACCCGCAGCCCCGAGACGATGTCACGACTGATCGGCGAGCTGTTCGGGAAGGGACGACTCGACTACGACTACCAGCCCGCGGTGCCGATCCTAGACGCCGTGCTGCACATGAAGCGCTACGGCCTGGACAAGCCGACCGCGCTGGGATTCCGCGTCCCCGACCCGTTCTTTCTGCCCAGCCCCGGCATGGTGCGGGACTGGAAACGGCAGGGATACGCCAATTACTTCCGATTCTCGTTGCGATGACCGTGCCGGCCGACGGTGCGTTAGATGATGTTGAGCGCGTCGAGGAACCGGGCGGCGTAGTCGCGGTCCCCGGTGACGGCGAGATCGCTGTCGCGCCACCCGACGCGCCGGGTCGCCCAGCCGGGAAAGTCGACCGAGGCGCCCGCGATGCGGGCCGCGGTGTCGGCGCCGGCCGCCGGCGTGACGGCCAGGCGGCCGTGGCCGGCCGGCCGGATGTCCCAACTGCCGCCGGCCAGGCCGGTCAACGTCAGGGTCAGCGGCCGGTCGACCCACCCCATCTGGGGTTGATTCATCTGCTCCATGCCGGCCAGCATCCACTCCAACGTCGCCCGCATCCGGCGCTCATCGGCCGGCAGGGCCGGTGTGCCCAGCGCCGGGGCGATGTCGTAGTGCAGGTGGGTGTTCCAGTCGAACACCAACGCGCACGCCAGGAGCCGGGCCGGGTAGCGGCCGGTGGCACCGAGCGGCACGGGGATGGTGCCGAGTTTCCCGCGGCCGGACACATCGAAGGCCACCACCGCGACGCTGCTCCACCGCGCAAACTCGGCCAACACCCGACGGGTCGGCCACGACCGGCGACGATCGACCATATGGTCGTTGTCGCGCTCGAGGTCTTCAGTCCGCAGCAGGTGAATCATCTCGGGACTGAACAACACTCGGCAGCTCGCACCCATGTGGGCGATGATGTCGCGCACCCGCCACCCGGCGGCGCGGCTGGGGGTATTCCACTGCTCGTCGGTGAGCTCGGCGCAGTAGTCGAGGACGTCGCGGCGCTGCGCCTTCAGAGCGAGGATCCTGTCGTGTGCCACGTGTGTTCTTCCTGCCCTGTGAGAGGCATCCGTCCTGTCCGAATCACGCCGACACTACGCCCGTCACCGCTCGATGAAGGGCCATCTGACTCAGCGACAAAGAGCACGTCATGACAAGCACGCCGCAAACACCGAGTCGCAGCGTCCTACCGATCCCCGACCGGCCGTTTCTCGATGATGTCGTTCTTCTCCTGCGGATCGGCCACTGTCAGAAGGTGGTGGAGCCTGGCTAGGTTGGGACGATGGACGCAACCACCGCAGCCTCGACGATCGCTGGCCCCCTCGGGGACCTGGCGGCCAACTTCTACTTCTCCAAACAAGCCATCGCCCGCGGCGAAGCCATCGGCCTCGACGTCATCTCGCTCTACGGTGCCGGTCGAGCATCCATGCTCGGTGGCGTCGACCCGGAGACGGCCGACGCCATCTTCTACTTCTTCAAGCCCGGCATGATCGCCGCGGTGGTGACCCGGGGTCGCAGCCTGGCCAGTGAAGACGCGATCGCGGCAGCCCACCTCGGTGCCGCCGACGACTATGCCGAAGCCACCTTCGCCACAGGGGATTCGGCCACCCTCGGCGCGTTCACCGACGCGGTGGGCGCCCTCGCCGCCACGGTTCCCTCGGGCTCGTGGCCGCTGTTCGACGGCTACCGTTCAGCCCCAGCAGCGCCGACGGCCGCCGCTCGGGCCTACCGGGCAGCCATCCTGTTGCGAGAGCTGCGCGGCGGTGTGCACACCGATGCGGTGAAGGCCACCGGGCTCTCGCCTGCCACTGCCTGTCAGTTCAACCGAGACCTCGACAACTTCAAGATGCACGGTTTCTCCGAGGAGGACATGGTCGAATACACCCCCGAGATCGAGGCCCAGAAGGCCGCGGCCGAAGCGGCGACGACCGCGCAGATGGCGGCACTGTTCGCCCCGCTCTCGCAGACCCAACTCGAGGCGATCGTCGCTGGCACCAATGCCCTCGTAGCCGCCCTCGGCTAATGCTGCTCCTTGACTAGTGTCGTGAGTCATTAATTCAAGACCAGCTCGTCTGTCCCGACGAGGCTTCATCGAGATTGACGTTGGTGCGAAGAAGTGCGAGTGACCAGCACGCTAGCGTGGATCTCGCTTACCGAAACACCCGATTCGCTGCCAACAAGCGCGCCGTGCACTGTCGACGAATTAACGACTCACAACACTAGACCCCCCGACCCAGGAGCCCCTGAGTTGCCGCAGCGGCCGGGGTTGGTCTGTGTGACCCGCGGCACGCGCACCCCTTTCCGCACCCATCCAACAGTCGAGCGAACCTTCGCCGAAGACAAAAGCTGCGCCCGAGCCCGCCCCCACGCTCGTTGAGGGGGCCGCCGCGCTGGTGCAAGCGGCGGACGGGCGTCGCGGCAGCTGCGCGGAACTCCCGCGCCTCGTGAAAGGCTCGTCCCCGAGCGAAGGCTCTTGACGCCGTCAAGACCCGAGAACGAAACCGCAGGTAACGAACGGGACTGAACGGGACCGAGGCGGAGCGAAACCGCAGTTCAGAAGGTATTTTGCCTGGTAGGGCGTCGGGTTCGATTCCCGGCAGCGTGGTGCGCCAGTTCGTTGACGTGTCGCCGGCCGGCCACCGGTAGCGGTGGACCGTCTTGGTCTCTACGCCTAGGCCTTCGACGAGTTCGGCCGTCCTGCCCCCGCGGTCGCTGGGCTCTTCCCGTTGGACCGCACGGAGGCGTGCTGCCTCTTGCGTGGCGGGATGCGAGTAGGCACCGGGTCGAACGCGGCGGGATCAGCCAGGTACTCGCGGAAGATGCGGGCCATCGTCGCCGCCTGGTAGCCGTCGACGAACCGGTGGTCCAGATTGATCGTCAGGGGCAGCACCGGACGAACGATGGGTTGACCGTCTCGAGCCAACACCTTGTCGGTCACAGCACCCAGCAGGATGGTGATGGGCACGTGGCAGAACGTCGGCACCGGGGCAGAGGCCGTGTCGAGGCCGTAGGTCCCCACGTTGCTGACGAGCATGGAGCCGTACGGGCGGGCCTCGAGCCCGAGGAAGGGAAGGGCCAACTGGAGGCTCTCGGTGACGAATCCGATGCCCTCCATCAGCGGGCGGAGCAGCAACGGCGGCAGCCCCTTGACCATGGCCTTCAACTGCTTGAACTGTGGGTCATTGTCATGGCGGATGCGGCCAGCACGATCGGCCAGCTCCTTGGCGATCACCCAGGGCGGCTTTTCATTGACGCGGCGCACAACGGTGCCCGATAGATCGGTGCTGGCTGCCTCGACTCCAGATACCGGATCTGTCCGAAGCGATACAACGAAGAAGCAGTCGATGGTGGGGGACGGCAGGAAGCTGCCAAACACGACCCGGCCGTTGAGCCCCGGCAGGGCTTCGACGACCTTGCCGGCAGCCCGACCCACGAGGTCCACCGGGGTGAGGTGCTGGCCAGTGGCATGGCGGACTTGGTCGATGTACTCGAGCACCTGAGGGGCTTCGATGTCAATCGTGGCCGAAATCGTCGGGTCTGTCCTCGGACGCCAGGTAGCCATGGCGATCTTCCGCCAGACGGAGAACGGGATGGCTGACGTGGCCTCGGTCATGGAAATACCTCTTCTCAGGACGCAACAAAACGGGCTCGACAACCCCCCGTGCGCGGCTACGCCATCTTGATTCTTCGACCAGAGCCCGCGCACGGCCAGAGGACAATGTCACTTGGGCGCCGGCGCGATAGCAAAGAACCCCTATCGACACCCCGCCTCGACCATCGTTCCGTTGCCGACGATCTTCGCGACGTGGCCGCCCACTCGGCGAGATCGCTGAATAGCAGACCGCTAGGCCTATTCGGTGCCGGTTCAGTGGCTCCCGCCACCGGACCGCGGGGATCCGTTAGCAGCGGGGGAGACGGCTTCGGCATGTTGATGACATCAACCCCTGCCGCCTATCCGCAGGTCGTTTCCCGTTGTGTCGCGTCGTTTCACGTCGTCAAATTCAGCGTTTCTGCAGTTCAACAGGCTTTTTGTGCTGGGTTCGATTCCCGGCAGCTCCACTGAGAAGACGCATCCCGTGGCAGCTGGACTGTTGACACTAGGCAGCAACAGCATGTTCCGGCCGCCTCTCGATGCTACGTCGCGGTGACCTCCCGGATCTGGTTGCCGCCGGACCGTTTCGCGTCATACATTGCGGCATCGGCGATGGCGATCAGATCGTCGATCGTCTCGCAGCCGAGGACTGAGACGGACTTCAGAGGAAGGCGGGCGACTCCCAGGCTGGCGGTGATGCCGAACGGCGTGGCCGCGACGGCGTTTCGCACAGCTTCGGCCCACCCGTTGATCTGATCGTCGCTCACGATATCGGCGATGCAGAATTCCTCGCCCCCCACGCGCGCGACGATCGCACTGTCGCCACTGTGGTGACGAAGGATATCGCCAACCGCGATCAGCGCCCTGTCGCCTAACGCGTGGCCATATGTGTCATTGACATTCTTGAAGTGGTCCAGATCGACGATCGTCACGGCGAGACACCGGTCGGCGACAAGTGTGTGTGCTGCCACCAGATGACCGGCCGAACGATAAAACCCGCGCCGATTGAGCACTCCGCACAGAGGGTCGACATCGGAGTCCATCACGTCGATACCGAGGAAATGCACCAGCGTATGGCTGACGAACGGCACAGAGACCATTGCGACAGTAATTCCCACAAAGATGCAGGCGGCTCCAACAACGTCGCCGCTACTGGCGGACAGCTTGATCGCCAAGGCTAGTGTCGTGGCTGCTGCGACGGCCAGGGTCAGGAGCAGAAGAGTAGCCCTATGGAAGAAGGCGACATATCCAGCCAGCACGGCAAACGTCATACATGCGATCAGGCCGAATAACGCGTCAGAGTAACTCAGGCAGACAACGGCCGTACACGCAACGGCCGTAATGGCATAACAGATCGATTGCCGTCGCGTCGGCCACCGGCGCGCCCAGAGCAAAGCCATCGCCATGCACCACGCCACTGACAGCAGCACTGCGACGTACGTCACCGCGCGGTCGGGACCAGCGGGACTCCACGTCATGGCCAGTGTGATCGCACCGAGCGTGGCGGTTGTTGCGGCGACGAACAAACGGACGAACTTGTGCAAATCCCGCGACGCCAGATAGCCCGTGAGCCAGTCGTAATGGTCGGGTTGGCGCCACCACACCGCCAAGCGACTCATGCCGCACGCCATCTCGTCGGGCGACGGTGCCGCACTCGTTTTGACAGCCCGGAACCACCGTGAGTGACCCTCACGGCATGCTGGTTCGCCATCAGCCTCCCGCGAGTTGCTGGCATCGTTCGTCCTCAGCTACGGGCGTTAGCCTTTCCATCAGACCACAGACTATCGTTGGCTAACAACGCTGACCGCAAGGTCACAGGCCGCCGAAGCGACAAGACCTCGCTCACCCTCCGGCAACCTTGGTTCCGACGTAGCCGCGCGTGTTGGACTCGGCCTCAGAGTCAGTGACATGCTCACCGCGCCGCTGCCCGCGACCGGCGAACGCACTGCGTGATTCACGCAGTTTGTGTCCCACCGCTCCGAGGATTCCTCGGGCGCGGGGCTCAGGCTCAGGGATCGCGGCTGACCATCCCAAGTCCGGCGCGGCCTGCGTGATGTCAGGGAAGACTTCGGTGGCGTCGCCACCCGCACCGTCCCCGCCCCAGACGGTAGTGCTGTCACCGGCTTCAACCGCAGCGGCGAAGGCAGCTAGATCGTCGGATGTTGGCTTAGTCATGACAGTTGTCCCCTTCCGCTCTTGACGCCGTCAAGACCCGAGAACAAAACCGCAGGTAACGAACGGGACTGAACCGGAACGAAAAACGGAACGAAACGGAACGAAACTGCCGCTCAGAAGGCAAATTGCCTGGTAGACAAGCGGTTTCGATTCCCGGCAGCTCCACAAACAACACGCTGGTCAAGGTCAGAGCACTAGAAGTAGGCCGACGCCTTCGTAGTAGAACTACCCGCGCCGGGGGATCTTCTCCTTTCCGTCCAGCGGCAGCGCAGGTCGAACAATTCCATGGGGCCACACGCCCCACGAGTTCGCTGATGTAGTGCCGCGGCAGTCACTCGCAAACTCGAAACGCCTTTCGAACCGATTACCGACGGGCTGAACGGATTTCGGACGCCAGATACTTAAAGTTTATAAAATGCGGTCTAGATCATGCACTGAGTATGGAATACCATGAAGCGATGGCCTATCGGTTTGCTCACCGCGGCCCTCTCCTGGATGCCGGGTGCGGGCACACTGCCTCAACCGCCAGCAGCCGTTGCGGCCGATCTGTCCCGTTAAGGAGAAGCACATGTTGTCTGTGACCACTGCCGGGCGCCCCACAACGACAGAAAGACCAAGTCAAATGGCAACGCACACTGGGAAACCGGCTGCCCGCAGGATCGTGCACGCTGGCCGCAGCCGGCCTGCTCGTCCTAACGAGCGCGCTGGCTCTAGCTACGCCCGTACACGCCGCCACCACATGGATGGCGGGAGCGGTGAACTCCAGCTCGATGAGCAACAAGACCGAGGCGTTCTTTTACACCAACGCCTACACCCAGTCTGATGCCGAGCAACATGCGATGGCGAACTGCCGCGCGAAGTTCCCGACCGGCTGCCAACTCGCCGGAAGCACCACGACCTGCATGGCTGTCGTCCTCGGTGCAGGCAGTGAATACGCCGTCGCCTACGCTCCGACGGTGCGCGCGGCGCAGGTGTTGGCGGCGATGGAGATCCATGGCCGCGTCAACCCACTCGGTGGTGGGCATTGCAGTTGGGAATGAATTGCAGTTGGGAATGAGAGGATTGCACGAACTCCATCTGTTGCGGCTGCCGGCGCTGCTAGCTCGGGCTCACGGCGATGCCCCGGCCTACGCCCACTTTAGGGATCGCTTGCGCCAGATGGCGAGAACGCGTGAGTTCTCGGGCCATATCGCCTGGGCTTAGGGGATCGCGCGCGTTGGAGTGGGGCTTTCTCGACCGACCGCACGCCGGGGTGTAGCGCGCCTGCTTCTGGCTCCAGCCGTTGGGAATGTCCCTGCCGTGCTCGACGGCCATCCGGTGAATGTGACCTCGTGTCAATGCGGTCATCAACCTTGCCAGCCGTGCTCGTGCACGTAGTCCGTGCAGCCCAACATAACCTTGCCCGGATCCCACCACGACGGCCACTCGTCGTGCCCCGAACAGCTGGCGGTCAATGGTGCCCCGTGGCGACTCACTGGGTTCGGGGTGATCCGTCCGCGCGGGAGAGGGTTGAAGCCAGGCTGGGGAGCAGGAGATCGAGGCCGCGGTCGAGTTCGGCGGCGCCGTCGTAGGAGGCCAAGGCCGGTGCCAGGGCACGCACCAGGGGAAACTCGGTAATCGCCAGCCGGTGCAGACCGAGCCGCAGTACGTGGTCGGTTTCCTCGGGTCGCTCAATGACCTCTTGCAACTCGGTGAGGACGTGGCCGTACAAGTAGGCGAACAGCACCCGGTAGATGTGCAGCGCATCATCGCCGGTGAACCCGGCGGAGGTGAGCAGCGCGAGGACGTCTTCGAGATGCCTGAGGGTTCCGGGTGGGCGCTGGCCGAGCGGGGTGGCCAACGGTCGAGTGACCAGCAGCGCCACCACGTTCGGGTGGGCCAGGGCCAACCGTCGGAAGTCGTGCGCGACGACCCGCAACTGGCCGGCCCAGTCCGGGTCTGCGGTGTGTCCACCGCGAGTTGTGCAAGGACGATCTCCGCGACACCGTCGAGCACTGCGGCCTTGTTCGGCACGTGCCGGTACAGCACCGCGGGATCGCGGCCCACCGCATCGCTGAGGCGGCGCATGGACAAGCCGTCCACACCGTCGCGGTCGATGATCGCCAACGCGGTCTGCAGGATGAGCGGCCGCGTGACCTGGCCGCTGTCGGGTCCGGCGGCCGCGACGGAGGGGTCATCGTCGTCATTGGCTCCATCGGGCCCGGTCGGCTGGTTCGCCATCGAAGCAGCACTTCCCTTCTGTTCGTCACTGTAGACCCAGGAGATGGGTCTACAGTGTTGACAGACGTACGAACTCGGCGTTTACTCAAACATCTGGCATCAGAAACAGAGGCGCCATCATGCTTGTCATTGTTGGATTGGTTGTTCTGCTCGTCGCCGTGATCGTCGCCATCGTCGGTGTGCTGAGCAATTCGGGGGCCGCCCACCCGTTGACCGAGAACTTCTCGGTATTCGGCTATCACGTCACCGGGTCGACCGGCACGTTGTTCCTTTTCGGGATCGTGATCGGCGCGGTGGCGATGCTGGGACTGAGCGTGCTGCTGGCCGGTGCCCGGCGCACCGCGGGCCGCGGGCGAGACGCCCGACGCGACCTCGCGAGGTCCCAACGCGAAACGGCGTTTCTGAACCAAGAACGCGCCGAACGCCTCGAACACAGCCAGCAGGTCGGCGCGGCCGCGGGCGCGCCGGTGAACTCGCAGCCGGCCACCACCCGTTGGAACCGGGTTCCCCTGCTCGGTCGCTGGTCGCGGGGTCGGCAACCGACGGGCAGCACCGACGTCGACGAACCCGGTG
The DNA here is from genome assembly GCA_963785625.1 of uncultured Actinomycetota bacterium. GTDB lineage: Bacteria > Actinomycetota > Actinomycetes > Mycobacteriales > Mycobacteriaceae > Mycobacterium. Next base: position 83,646 of record CAWAWC010000016.1, read on the forward strand.
GGCACCGAAGCACGGTCGACACTGTCAGCCCGCAGTCGCGGTCTGTCCTCACCGAAACCGAAGGACACCGCAATGAGCATCGGTAAGAAGCTCGCGCACAAGGCCGAAGCCATCAAGGGCGCCACCAAGAAATATTTCGGCCGCGCCACCGGCAACACCCGGCTGCGCACCGAGGGCCGCGCCGATCAGGCTAAGGCCAACGCCAAACAGGCAGGGGCCAAAGTCAAAGACGCCTTCAAGCACTGACTAACCGGCTAACCGGCCCGGAACAGCTGCCTCGACATCGAAACTAAGGAAACACCATGATCATCCTCGGAATCATCCTTCTCATCGCCGGATTCGTGTTCAAAATCTCCATTCTGTGGACCATCGGGATCGTCCTCCTCGTCATCGGAGCGGTGCTGTGGATATTGGGATCGATGGGACACGCTGTCGGCGGCCGCCGCCACTACTACTGACCGGCCACCCGCAAACTACGCGGCTGTTCCGATTCGACGCACATGAATCGCCGCATTGCAAACACGGCCAGAACCACTGCCGCGGCCCGGCAACGGGAATCGAGAACACACAACGGCAGTCACCAGATGACCCCGTCGCTCTTTTCATGACTCGCCGCCCGGGCCTCCCGGCGGTCGACTAGCCAAGGAGACAGACATGAGGCGTATCGCCGGGCTGCTCTTGCTCGTATGGCTCGTCGTTGGCGCCGTCGCGGCCGGCCAACGTGGGTATTTCACCCACGCCGCACAAAACTGTGCCAGCGCCGGGACGATCGCGGTAACCGTGATCGCCGGACCCCTGAATTACTTCGGGGTCAACCCCAAAGTGAGGAACTGCACAGTGCCCAAACCCAGCTGATGACGCACACCGTCACGTCGCCACCGTGAATCCCATCGACCATGCTCAACCACCATAAGGAGCCGACATGACTACCAGCACAATCGTTTTGATCGTCGTCGTCGCGGTCGCGGCAATTCTGCTCATCGCAGGGCTGGCGTGGCTGGCGCGCACCAAACGCAACCAACACCGCCACGTCGAAGCCGACAAGATCCGCGGCGCCGCCAAGGAGGAAACACTCCACGTCAGGCAGCAGGAGGCACTCGCCGACGAGACTGCCGCCAAGGCCCGCGCCGCCCAGGCCGAAGCCGACGTCAAGGCGGCCCAAGCCTCCGGTCTGCAACAGCAAGCCGCCACCCACCGCAACGAGGCAGCCACCTCGCGCGACCAACTCAACGAGCAGTGGGACCGCGCGAACGAGTTGGATCCGAGCTCACAGACACCCGAAACCCCGAAGTCCGCCGACCACAGTAAACCCCAGCACCAATGACGGGGTGATCGTCGACGTGTCAACGGGGACTTCGGACAGTGACGGTGCGGCCTCGTCGATGTCGCGGCACTTTGAGCCGTGAACCTGGCCTCGTCGTCCTCGACGAAACCACACCGCACTGATGGGGCGTCGCCCTCGATGATGCCGGCCCACGTGCTTGCACTGCAACACGAGCGCATCTGGTACGACATCGAACGGGGCGAAGGTGAAATATCGGGGCGCCAGACCGTGGCTCATCCTGCTCAGCTGGCTGGCCGCCAAACTCGGAGTCCCGATGCCGCTCCCACGCAGGGCGTCTCCAGTCCCGGGTCGACGTAACCAAAGCCACCAAGAAACGGAGATGACCACGATGTTGCCGCACTCGGATCTCCGCAGCGTGTCCGTCAGCCCGCGAGTGGGGCGGCAGGCCACCTCGCCTGAATGTTGTTGAGGCGTCGATGGCAATCACAAACGTCACCGAATACGCTCATCTGCGCGAGGCCGACCTCGATGCGCTTGCGGTCGCATTGGAGGCGATCCGCCGCGACATCGAGGATTCGCGCGGCGAAAAGGACAGGACATACATCCAGCGCACCATCGCCTTTCAGCGATGCCTCGACGTCGCCGCGCGGCTCGTTATCGCCGGGAGCCGCAGCAAGGTCGGCTGGGCGCTCGGAACCACCGCACTCGCCGTGGCCAAGAGCATCGAAAATATGGAACTCGGCCATAACATCGGCCACGGTCAATGGGATTGGATGAACGACCCGGAAATCCATTCCAGTACCTGGGAATGGGACATGGCGGGTGTCTCGTCGCAATGGCGGTACTCGCACAACTACCGTCACCATGTGTTCACCAACGTCATCGGCGTGGACGACGACCTCGGATACGGTGTCCTGCGGGTCACCCGTGACCAACGATGGCAGCCCAGTAATCTACTGCAGCCTTTACGAAACGTGTTGTTGGCCATCATGTTCGAATGGGGCATCGCATTGCACGGCTTGCACTCGGAGCATGATCGCGCGGCGACCAACGCTGAGAAATCCACCCACACCAGAGCGCTGATCCGCAAGATTGCCCGGCAGGCCGGCAAAGACTATGTGCTCTTTCCCGCACTCAGCCGTCGACGGTGGCGCCGTACGCTCACGGCAAACGCCGCGGCGAACCTGCTACGCAATGTGTGGGCGTATGTGGTGATCTGCTGCGGACACTTCGCCGACGGCGCGGAGAAGTTCACTCCTGCCGCGCTCGACGGTGAGACGAAGCCCGAGTGGTATCTGCGACAAATGCTGGGCACCGCGAACTTTCGCGCCGGGCCGGTGTTGGCGTTCCTCAGTGGAAACCTGTGCTACCAGATCGAACACCACCTCTACCCCGATCTGCCGAGCAACCGCTACGCGGAGATCGCCCCACGGGTTCAGGCGGTGTGCGCCACCTACGACCTGCCGTATACCACCGGTCCGCTAGCCCGCCAGTACCTGCTGACCTTGCGCACCATTTCCAAGCTGGCGCTCCCGGACCGGTTCCTCACCGCCACCTCCGATGACGCACCCGAGACGGCGTCGGAGAACAGGTTCCCCAATGTCGGGAAACCATCGCACTTGTCGAGCGTGCACGACGACAGCGCCCGGCGACGCGGATTGGGTACAGCAATACTGGACCGAACAAATCGGCGTCAGCGGACTGGTCAGCGCAACCTGAAGGCCGCCGGGTGGTCGCGTGCACGGTCGACCGGTGAAAGTAGGGTGTCGTGACCCCGCACCTACTTCTTTTTGAAGGCGTCCTTAACCTTCTCGCCGGCGTCTTTGAGGTTGGACTTCGCCTGGTCGCGCTTGCCCTCATTTTCAGTGCTGGTGTCGCCGGTGACCTTGCCGACCGCTTCCTTGACCTTTCCGGCAAGCTCTTCGAGCTTGTTCTTCGCCTTATCCGTACCGCTCATAGTGTCTTCTCCTACTTTTGGGGTCCTCAGGCCAGGTGTCTGATCAATCCGAGTTCGCGGGCACGGGCGACCGCATCGGCGCGATTGTGCACACCCAGCTTCTTGTAGGCACGCTCGGCGCGTTCTTTGGCGGCGGAGCGAGAGATCCCAAGCTTGTCGGCCACCAGCGCAAACGTCATCGTGGTCGGCAAGTAGCGGAGGACTTGCAGCTCGACCGCGCTGACCGAGGCGGCCACCGCGGCCTCGTCCGCCTTATGCGCGGCCGCCTCGATCGCCGCGGTCGACGCCGCCACCGCCTCGGTTTGCGCGGCGTACGCCTCGTCGATCACCCGGGCGGTGTCCTCCAGGGCCGCGAGTTGCACACCGACGAGCTTCTCGGTCTGTTCTCCGATGAAACCCTCGCTGAAGACCACGCCACCCAGACCCGCGATCGAATCGAACAACGGCCTGGCCCACCGATGCTCCACGAGGATCAGGGCCAGGCCCGAACCCGGGACCAGCGACTGCACCAGAGCCTGGGCTCGCACGCTCTGCAACACCTCGACGCCACGGCCCTCGAACATGGCGAACACATCGAAGGGGTCGAGTTGGGCGCCGGCGATCAGCAGGTCGCCGAAGTCCTCGTCCGCGATCTCCACGCGCGTCAGTGATCCATCATCGTCGATGGTCAGCACGAGCACGTCGAGCAGGCGAAGCACGCCATGTCCTTCTAGCTTGTCGATCTCCTCGATGATGGTGCTCACGAAATCGACCCTGGGTTTGAACCCGACCGCGATCAACTGCGTCGGCCCAATCGTGCTGACGTCTGTTCCGGCGTCCACCGCGTCCTCGTTCCTCTAAGGGCAGAGCGGTCACGTTGGCATGACCATCGCTAAGCCGCAATCGTCCAACAGCGGTGGACCGAACGATAAGAGCAAGAAGTCACCGGAGTTGGCAGTGCTTCTCGAAGAGTGGCATCGCCTGATCCCGGACTACGAGTTGGTGGAGCTTCCAAACGAACTTGCCGCCGGCGGCATCGTTGGCCTTGACTCCTTACCGCTGCGGTGGAAGGTGTGGCGCGGCAATCGCGCCCGTTCGCGCGGGTTCAGACCGTTGATCCTCGCGCGGCGCTGGTCGAGGTTCTTGCTGTGTGCTTGCTCGAGCGCGTGAACCTCAGGCCGCATTTGCGACTGGGGGATCTGGCGCAGTCCCAACTTCCAATCTTCCGATAAGAATCGGAACAGAACCTCGGGTAGTTGCCTGGACCAGTTAATGTACGTAGGCCTTCAGCCCAGTGAGGAGCGCGGTGAGACCCACTTTGGCGTCGCTGAACAGCATGGCGGTTTTGGGATCGGTGTAGAGCTCGTTGTCGATTCCGGCGTAGCCGTGGCCGAGGGAGCGCTTGATGACGATGATGCTCTTGGCCTGGTCGACGTTGAGGATGGGCATCCCGGACACCGCGTTGCCGGGCCTGCGGGCGGCGGGGTTGGTGACGTCATTGGCCCCGACGACCAGGACGACGTCGGTGCGGGCGAATTCGGGGTTGATCTCCTCGAGGTCTTTCATCTGTTGGTAGGGGGCGTTAGCCTCGGCGAGCAGGACGTTCATCTGCCCGGGCATCCGCCCGGCGACCGGGTGGATGCCGTAGCTGACCTCCACCCCGTGCTCGGTGAGGGCCGCGGCGAGTTCGACGACTTCGTGTTGCGCTTGCGCTGCAGCAAGGCCGTAGCCGGGCACGATCACAACTTTGCCGGCGTAGGCAAGTTGGAGGGCGGCATCATCGACTGCGATCTCGCGCACCGTGCCGGTCAGCGCAGTCGGCTGGCCGTTGGTGTTGTCGTCGCCGGTGCCGAAACCGCCGGCGATGATATTGAGCAACGATCGGTTCATCGCGTCGGCCATCAGCTTGGTGAGAATGCCACCAGCGGCGCCGACCAGGGCTCCGGCGATGATCAGTGGGGTGCTGTTGATGACGAAGCCGGCCATGGCGACGGCGACGCCTGTGCAGGCGTTCAACAGCGCGATGACGACGGGCATGTCCGCGCCGCCGATGGGCAGGGTGGCCAGGACGCCCAAGCCAAGGGCAGCAGCGGTGAGCGCGCAGAGGATCGGTAGACCGCCATATCCGGCGGTGTAGGTGACGCCGCTGGCGAGCGCCACGACTACGAGGATCAGGTTCAGCGCCCGGCCGCCGGGAAAGGTCAATGGCTTCCCCGCAATGATGCCGGCGAGCTTACCGCCGGCGATCAGTGAACCGGAGAAGGTGATGCCGCCGATGAGCAAGTCCAGAAATGTGGTGAGGGTGGTACTGACGGGCAGTTGACTGAGGTGCAGGGATCCGGCGTGTTTGATCGCGTCACCGAATCCGATCAGCGCGGCTGCACCGCCGCCGACCGCGTTGAACAGGCTGACGAGTTGCGGCATCGCGGTCATCTTCACCCAACGGGCGGTGAGCAGCCCGGCCAGACCGCCGCCCAGTAGGCCCACAGTCAGCACGATGGTGGCCAGGGCCATGATCACGTGGTCGTGGGCGAGGACCGCGATCGTGCTCACGACGGCAATGGCCATACCGGCCGCGGAGAGCAGGTTTCCGTGTCGCGCCGTGGCCGGTGAGGTCATCAGGTGCAGACCGAGCACGAAGCTGGCCGCAGCGAGCAGATACAGGATGTGGATCAGGGTGTCGAAGGCACTCATGACGTGCCCGGGCTCTGCTGTGATGCTGCGCGCACCGCAACCGGACGTGGTCGGAACATCTGCAGCATGCGGTCGGTGACGACGTAGGCGCCGACCACGTTCATCGCCGCGAACGCCGCCGCCACGATCAGCAGGACGTAGCCGAGCGGGGTGTTGACGGTCGCGGCGAGCACCATCACCCCGACCACGACGACGCCGTGGATCGCGTTCGACCCGGACATGAGTGGGGTATGCAGGGTAGCGGGGACCTTGCTGATGACCTCGACCCCGACGAGCAGGCTCAGCACGAAGATCGTGATGTCGGCGAACAGCAGGGGAGTCATAGGTCTGGTCCTTCCAGAAGGGCGCGGACCGCGGGGTGGACGATGTCGCCGTCGTGTGTGACGAGCACACCGGCGGTGATGGTGTCGTCCGGGTCCAGCACGACGCTGCCGTCACGCACGAGGTGGGCCAGCAACGCAACGATGTTGCGGGCGTAGGCGGTCGAGGCGGCTTTCGGGACGCCTGACGGCAGGTTGCCGGCACCGATCACGGTGACGCCGTTGTCGGTGATGGTGGTGGTCTCCGGTACCGAGCCTTCGACGTTGCCGCCCAACTCGCTTGCGGCGAGGTCGATTACCACCGAGCCGGGTTGCATTGCGGCCAGCCCACTCGCCGAGACGAGTGACGGCGGTCGCCTGCCGGGTACCTGCGCGGTGGTGATGACAATGTCGAACCCGCCGATCGCGGCGTTCAATGCGGACTGTTGGGCGTCACGCTCGTCGTCGGTCAGTACGCGGGCGTAACCACCTTCTGCTGCGGCCGATACGGCCGTACCGAGGTCGCCGAAAAGGTCGAGGAAATGCGCACCGGTGGACAACACATCGGAGCGGGCTGCGTCGCGGACGTCGTAGCCGGTCACGACCGCCCCGAGTCGGCGGGCGGTGCTGATCGCCTGTAACCCGGCAACGCCGGCGCCGATCACCAGGACCCGTGCCGGGCGCGTCGTGCCGGCGGCGGTCATGAACATCGGCAGGTAACCGCCGTAGGTGTCGGCCGCGAGCAGGGCGGCTTTGTAGCCGGCGACGTTGGCCTGCGAACTGAGCACGTCCATCGACTGGGCCGCGCTGAGGGTCCGAGGTAGACCGTCCAGGCTGATCGCGGTCACCTTCGCGTCGGCCAGACTGCGGGCCAGGTGCGGATCGACGAGGGGCGCCAACAGCCCGATGAGGACCTGATCCGGACGCAGCAGGCGGGCGTTCGCCTGCAGCGGGTGGGTGTACGCAGACGACGATGTCGGCCTGCTCGTACAGTTCGCGTTTGGTCACCAGGCGGGCGCCGGCATCGGTGTAGTCGGCATCCGGGAACCACGCCGCGGCGCCCGCACCGGCCTCGATGATCACCTGCTGCCCGGCGGTCTGCAGCCGGGCCGCGCCGTCGGGACTCAGCGCGACCCGCCGCTCCCCGGGCGCCGTCTCGGCCACCGCGCCCACCGTTAGTGCGCTCATCTCGTCAACTTTCTCCGATCGCGGGTGGGTCAGAAGTGGAAGACGATCCGGGCCGGCACCGTGCCGGCGAGGACTTCGGTGATCGACTCGTTGACCTCGTCGAGTTTGCGGTCGATCGCCACCACAGTGGTGCGCCCGGCGGCATGCAGGTCGAACACATCGGCCAGATCGTTGCGGGTGCCCACGATGGAGCCGATGACGGTTTTGCCGTTGATGACGGTGTCGAAGATCGGCAGGGTCAATGCGCCGTCGCCGGCGGGCATCGCGACACAGACCAGCCGTCCGCCACGGCGCAGTGAGCGGTAGGCCTGGTCGAAGGACGCCGGAGAGGCGGCCAGCGCAACAGCGACGTCCGCACCGCCCAAGGCCTGGATCGCCTCGACCGGGTCGACGGTCGTGGCGTTGACAACGTGGTCGGCGCCCAGGTCGGTGGCCATCTGCAGTTTGTGTTCTTCGATGTCGACACCGATGACGAACGCGCCGGCGATGCGGGCATATTGAAGCGCCAGGTGCCCAAGGCCGCCAATGCCGAAGATCGCGACCGTCTCCGCCGGGACGACCCGGGCAACCTTGATCGCCTTATAGGTGGTCACGCCGGCGCACGTCAACGGTGCGGCATCGCGGGAGGACACCGCCGCGGGCACAGGTGTCGCGAAAGCGGCTGGCGCGACGGCGTATTCGGCGAAGGTGCCATCAACGGAGTAGCCGGAATTTTCCTGTTTCTCACATAGCGTCTCCCAGCCGCCGATGCAGTAACGGCACGCCCCGCAGGCGTAGCCCAGCCACGCTATCGCCACCCGATCCCCGACGTTGCGGGTCGTGACGCCGGCGCCGAGTTTGTCGACGATGCCGACGCCCTCGTGGCCCGGGGTGAAGGGCAGGGTCGGCTGGACCGGCCAGTCGCCGCGCGCGGCGTGGATGTCGGTATGGCACAGCCCGCTGGTCTCCATCCGGACTAGGATCTGACCCGGCCCTGGCTCGGGGATGGGCAGGTCACGGATCTGCAGGGGGGCGTGGAAGTCGGTGACAACGGCGGCCTTCATGGCGCGCTCCGATCCTTAGTCGTGGACAACGGGGGAACTGCCCGAGAGACAGTGGGTTCAGAACAGGCCGAGTGGTTTGGCGCTGTAGCTGACCAGCAGATTTTTCGTCTGGCTGTAGTGGTCGAGCATCATGAGATGGTTCTCTCGGCCGATGCCGGACATCTTGTAACCGCCGAACGCAGCACCCGCGGGGTACTGGTGGTAGCAGTTGGTCCACACCCGGCCGGCTTTGATACCGCGGCCCATCGTGTAGGCGCGGGTGCCGTCACGCGTCCACACCCCGGCGCCCAGTCCGTAGAGGGTGTCGTTGGCGATCGCCAATGCCTCGGCGTCGTCGGTGAAGGTGGTCACCGCGAGCACCGGGCCGAAAATCTCCTCCTGGAATACGCGCATGTTGTTGCTGCCCTTGAGTACGGTCGGCTGGAAGTAGTAGCCGTCACCGAACTCGCCACCGATCTGTGCTCGCTCGCCCCCGATCAAGACTTCGGCGCCCTCGTCGCGGCCGATCTGCACGTAGGAGGCGATCTTGTCGATCTGCTGCTGGGATACCTGCGGGCCGATCTGCGTGTCGGTGTCCAGCGGGTCACCCTGCCGGATCGCGCTGATCCGTTCGAGGCAGCGGGCCATGAACTCGTCATAAATGTCGGCCTGGATCAGTGCCCGGGATGGTGCTGTGCACACCTCGCCCTTGTTGAAGGCGAAGAGCACCAGTCCTTCGACGGCCTTGTCGAGGAACTCGTCGTCGTGAGCCATGACGTCGCTGAAGAAGATGTTCGGGCTCTTGCCGCCCAGCTCAACCGTGGACGGGATCAGGTTCTGCGCGGCGTACTGCATGATCAGCCGACCGGTGACGGTCTCACCGGTGAAGGAAACCTTGGCGATCCGCGGGTTCGCCGCCAGCGCCTTACCGATTTCCGCGCCTGGGCCGGTGACCACGTTGATCACTCCCGGCGGCACTACGTCTTCGATGACCTCCATCAGCTTGAGAATCGACCACGGCGTCGGTGACGCCGGCTTGATCACCGAGCAGTTGCCCGCAGCCAGCGCGGGAGCGAGTTTCCAAGCGGCCATCAGCAGCGGGAAGTTGAATGGAATGATCTGCCCGACAACACCGAGCGGTTCACGGAAGTGGTAGGCGACAAGGTCCTTATCGATCTCGGTCGACCTGCCCTCCTCGGCGCGTGCCGCGGCAGCGAAATACCGGAAGTGATCGACTGCCAATGGGATGTCAGCGGCGAGTGTTTCCCGGACCGGTTTCCCGTTCTCCCAACTTTCGGCGACAGCGAGCATCTCTTTGTTCTGCTCGATCGCATCAGCGATCGCGTTCAGCACCTCTGCGCGTTGCGTGGCTGATGCTTCGCCCCACGCGTCCTTGGCGGCATGCGCGGCATCCAGTGCCAGTTCCACGTCCTCCGGGGTCGAATCAGCGACCTCGGTGATCGCTGTGGCGGTCGCGGGCGATAGGTCGATGCGGTACTTACCCTGCGTCGGCGCCAACCACTTGCCGCCGATGAAATTCTCATACCGTGGCGCGACTTCGACGATGCTGCCCGGCTGACCGGGTGCGGCGTATTTCATGGCGTTTCTTCCTCTGCCCTGGCATTAGATGGGGACCATCACCAGTGGCTGCGAGTTACTTGCTGCCGAGGGCCGATGACTATTGCTCGCAACTTTCACTCAACGCCTGCGGCGTCGCCGCGGTAAGGGTCGAAAGACCTTGAGCAGCTGTGAATCGCCGTCGAATGTTTGCGAGCCGCTACGGTTACCAGAGGCCGTAGTCGGCGCTGGTGGCTGATCGTAGTGCGCTGACGACGTCGGCGCCCAGATCGCGGACCGCCGCCACGTTCTTCGTCGATGCGGTGGCGAACACGTAGCCGCCGGCCTGCTTGGCGAGCTGCACCGCGCAGTTACTGACCACGCCGGACCCGCCGTGAATCAGAACACTGACCGGCGGTGAGTCGGGCCGGCCAAACAGCGCCGTGCGCGGTGGGCATCTCGCGGGTCCGGGGCTCGATCAGGTGTAGAAGGCATCGAGGATTTGCTTGTTCTGTTCGGTCATTACGGAGCGCTTCACCTTCAGTGACGGTGTCAGCTCACCGCGCTCGATGGACAGATCGTGGTCGAGCAGCACCCACTTTTTGATGGTTTCCCATCGGTTGAGTCCGCCGTTGAGCTTGGCCATGTACTCATCGATCATCTCCCCCACCGCCGGCGCGTTGACCAGCTCCTTGTAGGTCGCGCCGTCGAGTCCGTTCTCGGCTGCCCACCCCGACATCAGGTCGGCATCCAGGGCGATCAACGCCACACAGAAATTGCGGGCCTCCCCGAACACCATGAACTGGCTCACATAGGGACACATCGCCATGAACTTCGCCTCGATCGCCGGCGGGGCGATGTATTTGCCGCCGGAGGTCTTGAACATCTCCTTGATCCGGCCGGTGACGGTGAGGAACCCGTCGGCATCGATTGTGCCCAGGTCGCCGGTGCGCAGCCAGCCGTCGTCGGTGAACGTCTCCGCCGTTTTGTCGGGCAGGTTGTGGTAGCCGTCCATCACACAGGTGCCGCGGATCTGGATTTCCCCGTCTTCGTCGTTGATGCGTATCGACGTGCCGTCCATGGGCGGGCCCACGGTGCCCAACTTGTACTGATCGGGCCGGTTGACGCACGCCCCGGCCGCGGTCTCGGTCAGGCCGTAGCCTTCCAGGATCAGCAGGCCCGCGGCGTGGAACCACTCGGCGATGTCGCGGTTCAACGGTGCCGCGCCGGAGATGAAAAACCGGATGCGCCCGCCGAACACTTCACGCACCTTGCTGAACACCAGGCGGTCGAACAGCCCGTACAGCAGCGACATCGGCAATGGCACGGCGCGGCCGGCGCGCCGTCGGCGGTCCACCTCCAGCCCCACGGTGAATGCCGCCGCGATCAGCCGGGCCCGCAGGCCCCCCTGGGCTTGCTGGGTGGTGACGATGCGGGCGTGCGCCTTTTCGAAGATGCGGGGCACGGCGCCCATGACCGTCGGTTTGACCAACGCCATGTTGTCGACGATCTTGTCGACGCGCCCGTCGATCGCGGTGACGAACCCGCACGCCAGCTGGGCGGTGATCAGGACCTTGCCGAACGCATGGGCCATCGGCAACCACAACAACTGCAGATCGTCCTCGCGCATCAGGTTCATCCCGACGACCGCGGTCCCCTCATACACCCAGGCGGAATGCGGCAACCGCACACCCTTGGGCGGTCCGGTGGTTCCCGAGGTGTAGATCAACGTCGCCAACTGCTGCGGGGTGATCGCATCGGTTCGGGTCCGCACACCCGACGGATGCTCGAGCAGATACTTCTGCCCCAACTCGGTCAGGCCCGCCAGGGTGATCACCCAGTCGCCGTCGCCAGGGCCGTCGAACAGCACCACCTTGGTGAGGCTGGGCAGCTCGGCGCGGCGTTCGGTCAGCTTCGCCAGCTGCCCGGTGTCCTCGGCGAACACGACTCGGCATTCCGAGTCGGCCAGGATGTAGGCGATGCCGTCGGCGTTGGTGGTGGGATACACGGTGGTGGTGGCGGCCCCGGCACACATGATCGCCAGATCGGCCAGGATCCACTCGTATCGCGTGCTCGACGCGATACCGACTCGCTGCTCGGGTTCGATGCCCAGCGCCAGCAGGCCGGCCGCCAGCGTCTCGACGCGGTCCGCGGTCTGCTGCCAGGTCGCCGAGACCCAGTCGCCGGCAACCAGGTAGCGGAAGGCCTCCTTATCCGCCGACGTCTGGACGCGGTCGAGAAACATCGACGCCACATTCGTCGCTGTGGTGGTTGCTGTGGTGGTTGTGGATGTGCGGTCGGCATTGATCGTCATGGGGGTCTTCCCGGCGTTTGTGACTCCCTGCTGCCAATCGGCGGCCGAGGATTAATCACTCATCGTTGCACTTTCCTGCGCCACCGCGACAGGGTCATTCGTCACCTGCGCTACCGAGCCACGGCCACGAAGCTCCGCCGAGGACTTGTGCACCACCTGGCCACGTCGGCGCGTCGGCCGCGGCCACGACCGCTGATTTCCCTGCCTCATCGGCACCTCGCCGCGTGGCGCACCCACCGGCTCGAGATTAGCGGCCAGCGCGACCAGGTCGGCAGCGGGAACATCGGCAAAGACCGCCAATGCGGCGAGTTCGTCGGCGGTGGACGGTAGTCAGAGGTAGAGCGCGGCAACGACGCTGATCCCCGCGCCCACACAGACGAACAGCGTCGTCCGGCCCACCTCCAGTCGTACCGACTCCAGCGCCACCGCCAGCGCGGCCGTGTGCGCGCCGGCGAGGGCTCGCGAAGGCAACGCGACCCGCGCGGCGGAAACCCCCAGCCGCGTCGCCAGTGCGGCGGCGAACCCTGGAACCGACGCCGTCGCGACGAGCAAGTCGACCTCGCCGAGGTCAAGCACGCTCTCCGCCGCCATCTCGCGGACGGTCGACTCGGCGCACTGCAGCGCCTGGTCAGCGTAGGACTCGGCGATGTCGACGGTAAGGACGTTGCGGCCCTGATCGCTGCGCCCCGGCCGGGTGTCCTCCTGCCAGGCCACACTGCTCTGAAACAGCCCGGCGAATTCGGGGAACGTCACGCACCGGAACGCCGTGAACCCCGCGCGGGAGTCGTCCGCGCTCAACAGCACCGCGCCCCCGACTGCGGGAAAGCCGAACCCTTCAGAAACCCCCGGGTCCGGGTCAATGTCGCTCCCGACCACCAACCCCAGCTCGATCGTTCCCGACGCGAGCAGGCCATCGACGAGTTGAATGCCCGACAACATGCCGCACCCCCCGTTGCGGACGTCAAAGGAGAATGTCCCCTGGCCCGCGCCGGGCCGCTGCTCGGGGTTCGCGCCGATGTCCTCTTGAATCAACGACGCGACCGCCGGCTCGCTGATGCCCTTGTCGTTGTAGACGCCGGCGTTGATGAGCAGGTCCACCTCCTCCGCCGTCCGCTTCGCGCGCTCCAGACACAAACGGGCGGCCGCATCGGCAAGCCCCAGCGCCCCCAACGACCCGCCCTCCGCGGTCGCGGTCGCCTCAATGATCGTGCCCATACCGCCCCGCCAGCTGATCGACCTTGAAGATCACGATGCCCACCTCCAGACCCGAAGCAAGCGAGAGCAGCAAGACCCTGTCCTGCGGGGCGAAGCGGCCCTCCGACAGATACTTGCGCAGCGCGACGAAATGCGTCGTCGATGCCGTGTTGCCCAACTCATCGACGGTGATCACCACGTGCTTCGGCATTGAACCGAAACGCTCAGAGAACCCCGCCATCGCCTTCTTGATCGCCCGCGCCGAGGTCTGATGTGGGATCAGATAGTCGATCTCATCGAACTTGAGCCCAACCTGATCGAGCACCTCCCGAAGCAGCGGGCCCACGTCCTCGATCGCGACGTTCTGGAGCTCGCGGGCATCGGTATGCATCGTTACTCCGGGACCAATCGTGGCCGGGAACGCCACACACAAGCGACTGTGCTCCGAGAGCGTGGTAAACCCCGCCACCTCGATTCCCGCAGCGCCCTCCGGCGCTCGCTCGACAATCGCGGCGGCGCCGGCGTCCCCGAGCGTCAGCCCGGCGAGCTGGTCATCCATCACCGTGCGGATCTCCTGCGCGGCATTGTGCCCAAGCTCTGAGATGTACTCGCCACTGACGACCATTCCCCGCCGGATCCGGCCCTGCCGAACCAGGTCGTTGAGAATGAACACGCCGGTCAGCATCCCCGCACACGCGTTGGAAATGTCGAGGCCGATCGCGCGCTCGGCGCCCAGAGCAGCCTTCAGCGACACGTTCACCGGCGGCTCGAGCTGCACCCGCAGGCCACCGACGTGGCGGCTGATACTCGACACGATCAGCATGTCCAGGTCCGCCGCCGCACAATCCGCGTGCGCCAAAGCGTCGCGGGCGGCACCGAGCGCAAGCGTGTAAGAATCCTCGCCCGCGCCGACGATACGGCGCTCGCGGACACCCGTCAGCCGCTCGAGCTCGATATCGGTCCGGTACTTCGTGCTTGCCATCAACTCATCGGTACTCAACCGCCGTTCCGGAAGCGACGCACCGATAGCTGCGAATCGGCTCGTGTACGACCCCGCGCCCGGTGAGCCGTCGGCTCCGCCCTCCAGCGCCATCCAATGCTCGCTACCGCCTACCGACATGGCGCTCCATCCACCCGCTGCTACCAAGCCACGCTAGCCCTGCAGTCGTGCTGCCGTCACGGGGCCGGCCATTTTGTCTGGTAATTGCGTGCCGGACACCCCAGCAAGACCAGGAAGAAGCCCGCAACCACAGGTGAAGTGACCCTCCAGGGCTCGCGGTTCCGCCATCATTGTCGTCAACTTCTTTGGGCGGCAAACCCCGGAACCGACGCCGTCGCGACGGGCAAGTCGACCTCGCCGAGATCAAGCACGCCGGCCGCCACCAACTCGCGGACGGTCGACTCGTCGACTCGGCGCACTCAAGCGCCCAGTCAGCGTAGGACTCGGCGATCTCTACGGTAAGGACGTTCCGCCCCTCATCGTTGCGCCCCGGCCGGGTGTCCTCCTGCCAGGCCGCATTGCTCTGAAACAGCGCAGCTGCTGCCGTGGACCGCGACGTTGAAGCTTCGTAACTTCCGGGTGATCCCATCCGAAATCTGCGGACGCCGCTTCCGGTTCGGTGCCGAACCGGACAGCGGGTCCACGCTTGCGCGACTCCGCCCAAAGACCTTCGGCCTTGGGACTTCCGCCTCTCCCGGACCGTCCGATACACGGCGGACATTGTTGTTGTGGCGCACTTAACACCGCTTGATGCGGCCTTCCTTGAGGCAGAGGACTCCGACCCGCACGTAAGCCTTGCGATCGGCGTCGTAACCGTCGTTGAAGGACCCGTCCCAGACTACGACTCGCTCGTATCGTGGCTTGCCGAGCGATTGCTTTCGACGCCACGGTTCAAGCAGGTGCTGCGCACGCATCCGCTCGACCTCGGTCCGCCGGAGTGGATCGACGACGTCAACCTCGACCTCTCCCATCACGTGCATCGCGCGGCACTTCCGCATCCGGGCGACGACACCGCGCTATTCCGGCTGGCCGCCGATGTGATGGAGAGGCGTCTCGACCGGGACCGTCCACTGTGGGAATGCTGGGTCATCGAGGGCCTCACCGACGACCGGTGGGCGATACTGACGAAAATCCACCACTGCATTGCCGACGGAGTCGCGGTGTCGCACATACTTGCCGGCCTGTCCGACGACGGCGACGGCGACACGTTCGCAACCGATATCCGCCCAGTCAGGGAACCAGCACAGCACGGGATTCGGCTGCCGCAGCTCAGCCTCAACCCGCTGGATTGGGTCAGCGGTATGTGGCATGCTTCGGCCGACGTGACCACGGCTGCTGCACGGGCACTCGGAGTCGCTGTCGAAATTGCCGGCGGCCTATTGCATCCAGCGCCGGCCTCCTCACTGATCGGGCCGGTTACCAATATGCGGCGCTACAGCGCGGCGCGGGTGAGCCTCCGGGACGTGGCCAAGGTGTGCCAGATGTTCGACGTCACGATCAATGATGTTGCGCTCGCGGCGATCACCGATGGCTTCCGCGCGACTCTGATCCGTCGCGGCGAACAACCCAGACGCAATTCGCTTCGCACCTTGGTGCCGGTCTCGGTGCGCTCGAACGATGCAATCGACAAGACCGACAATCGCGTCTCGCTCATGCTTCCCTATCTTCCCGTCGAGAAGGCCGACCCGGCAGAGCAGCTGCGCGCAGTGCACGCGCGACTGACACGGACGAAGGCGAGCGGGCAACGCCAAGCAGGAAGCGTCATTGTCTCAGCGGCGAATCTCATTCCGTTCCCGCTCACGGCCTGGACCTTTCGGGCGTTGACCCGGCTCCCTCAACGAGCTGTGGTCACCGTGGCGACGAACGTACCCGGTCCGCGCCAACGATTGCAGGTCATGG
Source organism: uncultured Actinomycetota bacterium (assembly GCA_963785625.1). Classification (GTDB taxonomy): domain Bacteria; phylum Actinomycetota; class Actinomycetes; order Mycobacteriales; family Mycobacteriaceae; genus Mycobacterium. The sequence continues at coordinate 100,034 of CAWAWC010000016.1, forward strand.
GCCACGACGTTGTGCACTTACTGCCGATTCCGCCCATTGCGCTTCAGGTTCGCACAGGCATCGCGATATTGAGCTACGCGGACGACCTCGTCTTCGGCATCATCGCCGATTATGACGCTGCGCCCGACGTCGACGAACTCGCCCAGGGCATCGAACGGGCAGTGGCACGTCTTGTCGCGTTGAGTGCACCGGCCCGGCGGTCCAAGCGCCCACTGACGCAGCCGGCAGGGCGGAGTTGATCGGTTGCGACCCCGAGTGCGCGGGCCCTTGTTCATATCTGCAACGAGTTGACGCCAGGCCTGCTCGTGCTGGCCGGCGGTGGCATGGGCAAGCCACGCTTGGATGTTCTCCCCGCCGGGGCAACCGGCATTGCAGGGCGGCAGCAAATCGACGTAAACCGGCCGGTGCTCGCGCACCGGCCCGGCCCGGGATTGCCCATGCAACAGGTCCGCAAGTGGTGTCGCGTCCCTCGAAGGTCCGGCCGTCCCGCCGGCATCCCGGCTCGAACCCTCCGTGTTGCTGTTCGTGACGGTGCGAACCGTTGTTCCACATGCAGGATCTGGCGAGTGGTTTTGATCACTGTGTCGGGATTGAGGCTCATTGAGTCGCTGCCGACCCGGACCAAGAATTCGGCCATGTCCGGGTAATCCGACGGGGCTTATCCGCACAGCCGTGAGTGGATTCCGTTGCGGCGGCAGCTCTCCACTGCCAGACGAATCATTTCCTTGACACCCGGGTCGCGTTCGTCGTAGTCGAACGCCACGATCTCGCTGTCATGATCCACGCCGAGAGTGAGCTTTGTCAGGTCGTTGGAGCCGATGGAGAAGCCATCGAAGCGTTTGGCGAATTCATCGATCAGGATCACGTTATTTGGGATCTCGCACATCGCGTACACCTTCAGACTGTTCTCGCCGCGCCGCAGACCGAGGTCGGCCATTTGGAAAGCGAGGACCTTGTCCTCTGCTGCTCGGCCTCAAGCCGTCGTAAGACTTGAGGTGGCGTGCAGCCGATGCGCTAGCCAAACCACAAACTTTCCAGGAGACATCATGGCGATCCGGGTGGGCGTGAACGGCTTCGGCCGTGTCGGCCGTAACTTCTTCCGCGCGGTGGACGCACAACACGCGGCGGGAACCACCGACATCGAGATCGTGGCGGTCAACGACCTCACCGACAACAAGACTCTGGCGCACCTGCTCAAATACGACTCCGTCCTGGGACGCTTACCGCACGAAGTGTCGGTCGACGGCGAGGACATCGTGGTCGGGGACCAAGTGATCAAAGCGTGGTCCATCGCCGACGGGCCAGCAGCGCTGCCGTGGGCAGATGAGGGAGTGGATGTCGTCATCGAGTCCACCGGCCGATACACCACCGCGGATCAGGCCCGAGGTCACCTACACGGAGGAGCGAAGAAGGTGGTGGTGTCCGCGACGTCGAAGGGTGCGGACCTCACCGTTGTGATGGGCGTCAACCACCGCGACTACGACGGCACCCAGACCGTCGTCTCGAACGCCTCCTGTACGACCAACTGCCTGGCGCCGATGGCCAAGGTGCTCGACGAGGTGTTCGGCATCGAGCGCGGCCTGATGACCACCATTCACGCATACACCCCGGACCAGAACCTGCAGGACGGTCCGCACCACGACCTCCGCCGAGCCCGCGCGGCCGCGATCAACGTGGTACCCACCTCCACCGGGGCCGCCCGCGCGATCAGTCTGGTGTTGCCCCAGCTCGAGGGCCGGCTCGATGGGTACGCGCTGCGGGTACCGGTTCCCACCGGTTCAGCCACCGATCTCACCGTCATCGTCCGCGAGCCGGCAACAGTCGAGGCCGTCAACACCGCGTTCGCGGCCGCCGCTGACAGCGAGCTGAAGGGCTTCCTCACCTACACCGAGGATCCCATCGTTTCCTCCGACATCGTGACCGACCCCTCGTCGTGCATCTTCGACGCCGGACTCACCAAAGTGACCGGTGATCTGGTGAAGATCGTCGGCTGGTACGACAACGAGTGGGGTTACTCCCACCGCCTCGCCGACCTGACCGGCCTGGTCGCGTCGACCCTCTGAGCCGCATGCCGACCGCACCGTCGCCCGAGGCGAGCGCGATTGGCGGGGTGCCGTAGCAGCGCATCATCCCGGTCAGCGCCAGCGGTGCGCCGGACCCATCGCGTGCACGGTTGCCGCGATCGCGTTGGCCTTGCGCAGTTGTGGCTCCACCGCGGCAGCGGTCGGGGGAGCGTCGATTGCGGCTGGGCGCAGAATTGATACGCTTTAACCCAAGCCCCCGCCCGCCCAAATTTTGAATCGCAAGTCTCGAACGTCGCCCTGCGGGGGCTCAGCTATGCCCGCCTGGCCGCGCAAAATGGCCAGCCTACCGACCCTCCCTGGAGGAGTTCATGCGCAGGAGCGCGTCATGACCGATCCCCGGATCCCCTATGCCGCGCAGGTGGACACAGTCGACGGTTGGTTCTATGAGACCGATGTCAACCTCTTCAGCGATCTGCTCGCTTGCCAGCGGACCGGGGACATCAAAGGCGACTTGCTGGAGATCGGCACATATCAGGGCAAGTCCGCCATCCTGATGGGTTACGGCCTCCGCGACGATGAAGAACTGGTGATCTGCGATTTATTCGGCGCCGTGATGGATCACGCCGACATCCCGCTGATTCCACGCCAGAAGTACTCTGGCCTGGATCAGCAGCAGTTCCTGGCCAACTGGGATCGTTTCCACTCCCGCCGGCCAACGCTTGAAGTCTGCGAATCATCAGAGCTCGATCTCGGAGACCGCGTATTCCGCTTCATCCACATCGACGGTTGTCACAGCTATCAGTGCGTTGCCAAGGACATCAGCCTCGCCGTGACTCACACGGCCAAACGGGGCGTGATCGCGATGGACGACTATCGGTCCGTCGAAGACCCCGGCGTGGCCGCAGCCATCTGGCAGTCTGTCGGCAATGGCTTCTTGTTCCCCTTCGCGTCGACGTATATGAAGATCTACGCCTGCACGTCGGCCGCTGATCAGAGGTACTGGTTAGAGCGGGTCCGGGAACGTGGTGACATCTACGCCTTCCCCGACCTCGAGATGGCCGTCATAGCGCCGCGTCTCGGCCAGGCAAATTCGCTGTTTTACCGCTGAGCGTTGACAGGCGTTCGCCGAGCAGCCCCGTCCATGCGATGCGATTCCCAGCAGCTCCACTGAATGCTGGCATGTTCGTCACCATCTCGTCCGGGCGCGTGCGCAGTCGGCACCGATCATTCCGCGGTCCGCGTTCGCCGATTCGCCGAAGGCCCGAGGCGGACGGCGTCTTCCAGGAGATCGGCGGCGGTGGCAGCGCTTTGGGCGGGTGTGGTCATCTGGGCGGCGACCTCACGGGTTCGAGTGACGCAGTGCGGAGTGAGGATGGACCGCAGATCCGCGACCAGCGAATTCAGGGCGGTTTCGCAGAAGGGCCGGCCAATGCCGACTTCCAGTTGGTTGACCGCAGCTGCCCACATCGGCTGATCGACCGAGACCCAAAGGGCCAGCGTAGGGATTCCGGCCCGGATGCCTGCGAACGTGGTGCCGGGGCCCCCGTGGTGGACGACCGCGCCGCAAGCGGGAAAGACGGCCGCGTGGTTCACCGTGCTCACAACCTTTACGTGGTCGAAATGCGGGATGTGGGTCAAATCACTCGAGCCGCTGCAAATCAACGCCCGCTCGCCTAACTGCGCGCAAGCCGCGCTGATCATCGCGACAAAGTCAGCGGGAGATGCGACTCGCACGCTGCTGCCGAAGCCGAAGTAGATCGGCGGCGCTCCCGCGGCAATCCACGACGAGACCTCGTCGTCGGCAACCGCCGGCAACTCCAGCGTCAGCCCGCCAACGAAAGGCCGTCGGACGTCGTATTTCGCCCATTCGGCTGCCAGCCCGGGAAAGAAGAGTTCGTCGTAGGCCTGGATCTCCAGCGATGGTCGCGTCGAGGGTCCCGTTTGCTCTGGCAGGCCTAGTGCCCGGCGTTGGGCGTCTTCAGCCACTTTGGTTATGTGCCCATCCGTACCCCCAGGCTCTATCGGGTAGATGTGCAGCGCAGCCAGCGGAATGTCGTAGTACTCCGCAACATTGGCGGCCAGCCCCTGCTGGCTTGCGTCCGTCAATAGCAGGTCGGCCCCATCTGCCAGCGACGTGAGCGCCGTACCCAGCTCCGGCCAGAGTTGGGTGAGATCCCTCAACATTTCCCACGCCATGCTGACCGGATTCGGCATCTTCCCGTATTTGCGGATGATATTCGCGTTCTGCAGTACCTGGTCCGGGCCGTGGGGGACGGCCCCAAGCCCCGCTGACTCGACGAAGCCAACCATGTTAGGCGGGACCGCCATGCGTACTTCGTGACCTCGGCGCTGCAGCTCTCGACCGATGGCGGCGCACGGCTCGACATCGCCCCGACTTCCCAAGGTTGCCAGCACAAATCTCAACGGCGGAACCTAACTCGCGGTGATGTGCGTGTGCAGTCCGGCCGCGAGCCGAAAAATACGCCGAAAACGAACGGTAGCAACACCGTAACCGCTGCGGTGATGGGTTCGATGAGCCATAAGCCTTCCCATTCGTTAATCCTGGTCGGCGGGTGAGTCCGTTTCGTGTGGGCGCTCCTCCACACTGAGCAGCTTAAGCGAATTCAGACGCGACTTAGTCGATGCAACACAAGCTAAGCCTGTGCAGGTTTGTTTGGATCACAGCGCGCCCCTTGGGAGCTACATCCGATGACGCCTCTGAAATATTCGATAGTCCGCGCGGCCCCCTCTCCGAAAGGGACTCGTGGACGCCAGCCGAGCCTGGACTCGGCGAGGCTGATGTCCGGCTTGCGCTTCCTCGGGTCGTCCGGCGGCAGGGCCTTAAAGACGGTCGCCGAGGGGGATCCGGTCATCTCCTTGATAATGCTGGCGGTCTCGAGGACGGTAACTTCGGCTGGGCTGCCGAGGTTGACGGGTCCAGTGAACGAGGGCTCGCTCGCGGCCATCTTCACGAGCCCGTCGACGAGATCGTCGACATAGCAGAAGGAACGGGTCTGGCTGCCGTCCCCGAAGACGGTGATCGGTTCTCCCCGCAGCGCCTGGACGATGAACGAGGAGATGATTCGACCGTCCTCCGGGTCCATCCTCGGACCGTAGGTGTTGAAGATGCGGACGACCTTGATTCGGACGCCGTAGCAACGCGCGTACTCGAGCATCAGCGTCTCCGCGACGCGCTTACCCTCCTCGTAGCAGCCCCGCACGCCGAAGCAGTTGACGTTGCCCCAGTAGCTCTCGACCTGGGGATGGATCGTGGGATCCCCGTAGACCTCGCTGGTGGAAGCTTGCAGAATAGTCGCCCCGTGCTCGCGCGCCAGTTCCAGGAGGTTCCTCGTCCCGACGTAGTTGGTCTCCAGCGTGTACAGGGGATCGCGCTGGTACGCGCGCGGCGAGGCGGGACATGCCAGGTTGAAGATGACGTCCAGCGGTCCCGCCACGACCGCACCTGTCGGCCGGGTGATGTCGTGCTCGAAGAAACTGAAGGCCGGATCCGCGTCCAGGTGCCTGATGTTCTCGCGCCTGCCGGTACAGAAGTTGTCGAGCCCAACAACCTCGGTGCCCTCGCGGCGAAGACGATCGCAGAGGTGGGACCCCAAGAACCCGGCGGCGCCCGCGACGAGGGCTCTCACTTATTTATTCTCTCCTTCGTTCCTGCCCATGCCGTAGTACTCGAAGCCCTCGGCCCGCAGGCGCTTAGGATCATAGATGTTTGGGCCATCGAACATGGACGTAGCCTCGCATGACCGACACGCTGCCCAGACGGCCGCTGGAACTGTTTCCACTCGCACTGGCGGTTATCGGCTTATCCAGCTGAAGTTGCACGCTCCACCAAGAAGGGCCGCAGATGAGCGGCCCTTCTTGTTTGATCGGGGCTCAGCGCCCGGGTCTGGTCCAGCGCAGCACCTGTAGTGCAGCGGCAACCTGGACCGGGTTCTCCGCGAGCGGTTGGGGCAATAGGACTGCAGCGCGCGCCATCCGCCGCATGACGGTGTTGCGATGTGCGTATTGCCGGGCGGCAACTCGACTTACGCTGCCGTTTTCCTCAACGAATGCGAGAACTGTTTGACGAACCTCTCGAGGTGCGTGCGCGAGGTCACCGAGGATTTGCCCCACGAACTGCGCTGCGCCCTCCGCGTCGCTGGTCATCAATGCCACGAGTTGGACCTCGTCGAAGAAGACGACGCGTTGAGGCGAGTCCAGCCGCGCCGCCATGCGCTGCGCGGCAACAGCGTCAAGATGGCTGCGCCGGAATCCCTCCACACCCGCAGCTCGCCCACCTACCGCAACCCGTACGGATCCAGAGGGATCCACAGCACCGCGCAGTTGCTCCCGATCGATCTCGTCGGTTCCCGGAAGCCACACCCACTTCATGGATGCGCCTGGCATCACGGTGAGGGACCGAGATCTCCGCCGTCTCCCGAGCATTTCGACGACATCGTCGACCCGGCGGAGGTCGGCGTCGGGTTCTGCAGTCCAGACAACCAGTGCGGTGTGGGCCTGGTCGAGCCGGTAGCCAAGCCGCGATTCGGCTCGTTGCTTGGTTATCGGCGCGCCGTCCAGCACAAGCGCGACGGTCTCACGGAGTTCGGGCTGACTGCCGCGCAGTATCTCTGCCCGCTCGGTCCGCATCATGTCCATGACGCTGGAGACCGTGCTCTCGACGAAGTCGCTGATCGACCAGGCAATGGTGTCCAGGAGATCCCTGAGCTGGTCCGGGTCGCGGGTGAACGAGAACGCCATGTTCACGAAGAGTCGAAGGGCCTGGGCCTGACCTGCCCGGTACGCTGCCGTGGCCGTGTCTTCGAGACCTCGTCTGATGAGGTCGCGCGCGATGTGAACGACCTCGTCACCCAGGCCAGGTTCGACGCGAGCGCCGGGATTTCGCAGATTCTGCGTGGCCCAATGCAGAAAACTAGCCCGGAACGCTCGCTCAGAAGATGCTCGCAGAACCGGATCTGCCGCTGTAGCTTCCATCCCGGCTGCCTTCAGCGAGTCAGCGACTAGATCAGCCAACCAGGCGTCTTGATTCTGGACGAGAGTCTCGGCCATCGTGCGCAATAACTCCCGCGTCCGCTCGGTCGGGTGCGGCGAGATCACCGGGACAGTCTATGGGTGCGGTGCAATATGCACCATCAAGCCGAAAACCTGGTGCCAAGAGTCCCTCCCCGTCTAGACCAACGCCGAGTGACGATGTTCACATGACCCTCCCTTCTCCACCGCCTTCGTGTCCCATGTCGATGGCCCGTCGGCGTACCTCTCAGTGGTGGGCGCGGACCGTAGCTGGGTCGAAGGCACCGGGCGACTTGCCCGTCTACCGAGCGGATCTCTACTCAGAGGCCGCTATTGGTGATCCCTACCCGCACTACGCAGCCATGCGCCGGCTCGGTCCCGTTGTCTGGCTGCCGAAACAGAGCTTGTACGCGCTCCCGCGCTACGCGGAGGTCAAGTCCGTACTGCGCGACGACGACACCTTCCCCTCCAACCAGGGGGTGGCGCTCAACGCGATCTCCCGGTTCCTCGGCAACAAGAGCCTTCTCATGACCGACGGCTCTGCCCACGATCGCCTGCGGAAGTTGATGGCGCACCGGCTGACACCGCGAGCACTGCGGCCGCTGCACACTCAGGTCGAGGATCTCGCTGAGCAGACCGTGCTCGCAGCCATTGCAAAAGGCCGCGTTGATGGCGTGCATGACATGGCTCTGAAGCTTCCGCTCACAATCGTCCCCGACCTCGTCGGATGGCCCCAACGGGGACGCGAGCACCTGGTCGAGTGGGCCGGCGCCACCTTCGACATGCTCGGGCCCTTGAACAGGTTGGCCGTCCGCTCGATGCCGAACTCGGCGTCGATGCTGGGGTTCGTGCATCGACTGGCTCGTCGCCGCGATGTCCTTCCGGGCAGCATGTCGGACGAAGTTCTGCAACGCATCGACGAAGGCACGATCAAACGGTCGCAACTTCCTTCGGTGTTCATCGACTACCTGGCGCCCTCCATCGACACCACGGCAAGTGCGATCGCCGCGGCACTGTGGCTTTTCGCGCAGAACCCGGATCAGTGGCAGCTGGTGCAGGCAGACCCCACCAAGATCCCGAACGCGGTTAACGAGATCGTGCGCCTGGAGTCGCCGGTCCGGGCGTTCGGGCGCCGGACCGAGCGTGATGTCCAGATCGCCGGGACTCGAATCCCCGCCGGATCGCGAGTGTTGGTCATGTTCGCATCCGCGAATCGCGATGAGCGGGTCTGGAGCGACCCCGACCGTTTTGACGTCAGGCGAGACGCTTCCGGCCACGTCGGCTTCGGGAATGGGATGCACGCGTGTGCAGGTCAGGGCCTGGCACGTTTGGAGACGGAAGCGATCCTGCGCTCACTGCTTCGACACGTCGACCACATTGAACTCGACGGCACGCCGGAAAGGGCTATCAACAATGTGATTCGCCGCTTCGAAACCCTCCCGCTACGGCTAGTGCCCAAGCTCGCGCAGTCCCGCTCGGGCTCAAGTCTCAGAGGACAACAATGAAGATTCTGATCGACCACGACCGGTGCGAGGGCCATGGCCTGTGCGCCGAGCAGGCCCCCAGCCTTTTCACGATTGACGAAGAGGGTGAACTCGTCCACCACCTTGAGGGACAGGACGTTCCCGACGGCTTGGTCGGTCCAGCTCGGGCTGCCGTCGACTCCTGCCCGGTGGCGGCACTGAGGAAAGGCCCGTGACGGCGCCATGAGAGGCGGTGACAATGCACGGAGGCGTGCGACGGCGAGTGGTCCGCGTCCTGGTGTCGAACTCCACGATCCAGCCGGTGCGCCGCCGCGAGATTGGCAGCACACCGCCGCGCTGGTGCCTTGCACACGCGGCGAGACGATCAGGGGGATGGGGATCCATACAAGCCCGGACCTGTGATACGCAGTTGCTCCAGGAACGAGCGAGCGGACCCATACGCTGCCTCGATCAACGCGGCAGTGTGTGTGAAGTCAAGTGGCGACACCAGTCTGGGCGCGGGCCCGGGAAGGTACACGACCGGGATCCGGGCGGCGATGACGGGAGCTTCGAGCACGGACTGTGCGCGCATCGCGACCATCGCCGTGTAGAGCAGAATGTCGGCGATGGTATCAGTCGAACCCGGCAGTTGGCCTGGAAAGTTGCAGTCGAGCACCACCAACGAGCGTGCCCCCATCTCGACCGCTTGGCGCATCGGGACGTTGGCCACCAGACCGCCGTCGTAGAGCTGGTGGCCGTCGAGGTCGACAGATGGGAAGATGCCCGGGATCGCCGCGCTGGCCAGCAGAGCGGGCAGCAGCGGACCGTCACGAACAACGTGTGGCTTAGCGGTGGCGATATCTGTCGTGACTGCGGCGAACGGCATTGTTAGATCGGCGAATGTCGTTGTCTGCCCGACAAAGTCGGCGATCACCGCGGCAAGGCCGGTGTTGGGGAACAGGTGCGTCTTGACCCTCTGCAGTAGCAAGGCTTGGGCGAGCAAACCGCCAGGGAACACCTGGTCTCGCGTCATTCGCGCCCACACATGCGAGAGCCGGTTCACCGCTCCCTTTGGGTCCGCGGCGATGACCGCGCCGTTGATCGACCCAACCGAGGTTCCGGCGACGAGATCGGGAGTGACTTCGCACTCGCTGAGCGCCTGAAGCATGCCCACTTGGATCGCGCCAAGGCTGCCGCCCCCGCCAAGCACGTACCCAACTGGTTGGGTCAGCCCGTCCAGCCCAAGCACATGACCATCCATCGAATCAGGCTAAAACACCCATTCACAAAAACTAGGCCGGACAACACCTTCGCTGCGATATGTGGCCGAACGTGGATACGAGCCGCGATTCTACAAGGACAGGAATATACCCGGTGCCAGGGTTTTGATGTGCCCTCGACACTCCCCGGCGGGATTGTCGGCCGATGCGACGCGGAAGGGTTCCACGTCTATGTGCGGTGCGCCAGGGCACATGCGTGTAATGGTCACCGGCGCATCGCCAAACGTCTTGTCGCACATCGTCGCCGGGCTAGGTGGCCGTGGCCATGACGTGCATACCGTAGCCGACACCTATCTCGCCCGCCCGAAGCCGCACGCCGGCGAGATTACGAGCGCTTCCCGGCTTGCGGCAAGCAGAGAACGCCCACCCCGTGCTAACACCGGTCCGGGCTCGTCGCCGAAGTCTGACTCGATCAGGAATACGCAGGTCTGGCTATCTGGAGGGTGTAGTGATCGCAGCGGAAGCTTGGTCGTTGGAACGCAGCTGGTAAGGGACGCTGGTGACCATGACGTCGGGCTCGAAAAGCAGTCGCGACTTCAGGCGTAGCGCGCTTTGGTTGTGCAGCAGGTGTTCCCACCAGTGCACGACGACGTACTCGGGGATGAAGACAGTGACCACATCCCGTGGTGATTGCTTCCGGATGCGCCGGATGTAGTCGAGGATGGGGCGGGTGATTTCCCGGTAGGGCGAATCGACCACGGTCAGTGGGATGTCGACGTTGTACCGGTCCCATTCGGCCCGCAGCGCCCGCGTGTCGGGCTCGTCGAGGTTGACCGTCAGGGCGGTGAGCCGGGCCGGACGAATGGCCTTGGCGTAACCAAGGGCCCGCATCGTGGCCTGGTTCATGCTGGAGACCAACACCACCGCATGATTGTTGCTGGGCTGGATCACCCCGGCGTCCTCGGCGAGCGCCAATTTCTCGCTGACTCGGCGGTAGTGGGAATTTATCGCTTTCATCAGCGCGTACAACACCACCATGGCGAGGATCGCCAGGTAGGCACCGCCGAAAAACTTGTAGCGGACCACGATGATCAACACGACGCCGGTGACTATGGCGCCGGTGGCGTTGATCACCTGCGCGCGGCGGTAATGGCGTCGCTCGTCGGTGGCGGCGGCGGTGCTGATCAAGCGCTGCCAGTGGCGCACCATGCCGGCCTGACTGAGGGTGAACGAGGTGAACACGCCGATGATGTAGAGCTGGATCAATTTGTCAATGTTGGCGTTGAACCCGACGATCAACGCAATCGCAAATCCGGCCAGTAGCAGGATTCCATTGCTGTACACGAGCCGGTCGCCACGATTGTGCAGCTGCCTAGGCAGGTATCTGTTGTGCGCGAGAATCGAGGCGAGCATGGGGAACCCGTTGAACGCGGTGTTCGCGGCAAGAATCAGAATGGCCGCAGTGGCCAGCTGGAACGCCAGGTACACCGGCGAATTCTCCCCCCACACCCCGGCGCCGAGCTGGCTGATCACTGAAGGGAATCCATCGGGATAGGCGCGGGCCTTCATCCGTACAGCAAGGACGGTAATGCCGGCGAACATGGCGATCGCCAACCCGCCCATCATCATCAAGGTCATGGCGGCGTTGCGCGCCTTGGGTTTCTGGAACGCGGGTACTCCGTTACTGATCGCCTCCACTCCGGTCAGAGCGGTACAGCCGGAGGCGAAGGCACGCAGTGCCAGCAGCACCGTGAGATACCCGCCGACCGGCTGGGTTGCCGAAAGATGCTCAGCGGCACCCGATGCCAGCGGAAGCCCGCTCCCTAACGCCGCCTGATAGCCGGCGGTGGCCAGCAGCAGGAACACCAGCGCGATGAAGGCATAGGTGGGCAGCGCGAACGCCTTGCCGCTTTCCTTGAGACCACGCAGGTTCATCGCCGCCAGCAGCGCCACCACCGCCACCGATAACTGCGCCGCGTGCGGTTGCAGGGCAGGAAATTTCGAGGTGATCGCGAGTACGCCGGCCACCACCGACACCGCCACAGTCATCACATAGTCGACCAGCAGCGCGGCCGCGGCGGTGAGCGCGGCCTTCTCCCCGAAGTTGTCCTGGCTGACCACAAACGCGCCGCCCCCGTTGGGATAGGCGTAACAGGTCTGCCGATAGGAAAACACCACGATCGCTAACAGCAACACCACCGCCACCGCGACCGGGGTCGCCAGCCATAGATATGCCGCCCCACCCAACCCGGCGACCAGCAGGATCTGCTCGGTGGCATATGCGACCGAGGAGATCGGGTCCGAACAGAACACCGGCAACGCGATCCACTTCGGCAGCAGCTGCGTGCCGTGGGCCTCATTGCGCAACGCCCGACCGATCAGCAAACGCTTGAGCGGGTCAACGACGAAAGTCACGCGGCACAGCGTACGGCCCCGCACATCTGGCGTGACATGATCCGGGCAGAGTAGCCGGCAATCAACGAAATTGTGGCGTAAAGATTCACCGCGATTTCACCCTGCACAAGACCGGCCATGGCCACATTGCGCCCCCGCGGATCGCCGCTCGGGATGCCGTTGGGAGGCCCCGGCTCCGCGGAGATTACCCGCCAAGGTATGGCACAAGTGCCTTACGCAGACCCGATGCCCGTTGACCCTACTGACGCCGCCACATTCTGCAGCACCGGCTGCACCCCCGGAGGATTAAGGCCTGGCGCCGCGAATTAAACGGCATATCTGAGAGAGCGGTTAGCCGCATTCGGCGCGTTAGTCGAACCGCCGGACATGCTCTGCGCTTTTGGGCTCTCGCAACGACACGGTTTTCGCAGCTTCGTAGCGCAATAGGTGCGTGACTCCACGCCGAGTCGAAAACTGAGAAATACCAAGCTGCTCAGCTGATGACCAACCGCTGAACGGGGTCAGACCGTGAAATTCTGCTCTTAGGCAGATATGACAAAAGGCCCACGGATGGGTCAAGACCCTTGTTTCCGATTGCGGTGCATTAGAGCATTGAATCTGACCCTCCTAAGGTCCCTCGCCAAAGGATGCAAGCGTGAGCGCTGGCATGACGCGTCATCGGTTCCGGGGAACGGATCCGTCCCTGGGTCGTTCCTTGCGCAACGAACCAGGAGTTGAGGCAGCCAGGTGACATCGGCGCTCGATCGCACTGTCAATGATGCTGGCTGGGGCCAGTTGGTCTCGATTTTTCGTCAAAGCGGAAGATGCTGCGCGCGCCATCGGGTCGCGCCCCAGCAAACGAAAATTCCGCAAATAACGGCCTTGCGGCTGGATCAGCTTTTCACGCCCACGGGGCGGGAAAGAACTCGGCGGTTTCCAGCCGTCGGAGAAATCACGACATTCACAAAACTCTGACAAACGCAATAAGGAGGCGTCCATGTCTTTCGTTACCACACAGCCTGAAGCCTTGGCCTATGCGGCGGGCAAGCTGCAAACTCTGGGATCTGCGATAGCCGCCGAGAGCGCGTCCGCGGCATCCCCGACCACAGGCGTGATTCCCGCAGCCGCTGATGAGGTATCGGCATTGCAGGCGGCAATTTTCGCGGCTTACGGCACCCTATATCAGTCGGTCAACGCCCAAGCCGCGGCGATTCACGAGCTCTTTGTTCACACCTTGGGGGCCAGCGCGGGTTCGTATGTAGCCACTGAGTCCGCCAACTCTGCTACAACTGCGTCGGCCTTGTCGGGAAGGATCTCGGGTCTCCTCAGTTCTGCCGCCAATGCTGCGGCTAGCCTGCCCAGCCCGCCAGGTGGCAACCTGGCCAACATCTTCAACGTCGGAGGTGGGAACTGGGGCTCTGCTACGTCGGACCTGCTCGACATGGCACAGGGCGGCATTCTTCCGGCCGCTAATGAGGACGTCATCGGCGACGCCGCCGGCAGTGTCACCGGCAATGCCGCGGGATCGGCGGCCGGCTTGGATGGAACAGTTCCGATGGGCGCGGTGGGGCCGGCGGGCTCTGCAGGCTTAGGCGGGGTTCCGATGTTGGGGGGGCTGGGCCAGGCGGCCTCGGCCGGCGGGTTGTCGGTGCCGCCCAGTTGGGCCGCGGAGGGCGCCGCCCCCGCGGCGGCAAGCCCTGGCCCGGTAACGACCGCGAGCTGGACCGCCCCGGCGCCGCAAAGCACGCCGGTGACAACCATGCCAGCCGGGATGCCCTCGGTGGCCACGGCCGGGAAAGCCGCCGGCCTGGGTGCGCCGCGATACGGCGTCAAGCCCACCGTGATGGGACGCGCAGCGCTCGTCTAGGGATCGCAGCGCCACGGGATTAACCAGAAGCGGGATTTCCTCAAAGCACTCAAAGGACTCAAAGGAGAGGTACAGAGAATGGATTTCGGAGCGTTACCCCCAGAGATCAACTCCGCACGCATGTACGCCGGTCCGGGTGCGGGACCGATGATGGCCGCCGCAACGGCGTGGAACACCCTGGCCGCGGAATTGAGTTCCGCGGCGGCCGGCTACGAATCGGTGATCGCAGAGCTCACCGGCGAGCAGTGGCTGGGTCCGGCGGCGGCATCGATGGCGGCGGCGGTCCAGCCATACGTGACGTGGATGAACGTCACCGCCGCGCACGCTCAGCATGCGGCCTCGCAGGCGACGGCATCCGCGGCCGCCTTCGAGACGGCCTTTGCGATGACGGTTTCACCGGCGGTGATCGCGGCCAACAGAGCTCAGTTAGCGGCACTCGTCGCGACGAACGTCCTGGGTATTAACACGCCGGCGATCATGGCGACCGAGGCCCTCTACGGCGAGATGTGGGCCCAAGACGCCGCCGCCATGTATGGCTACGCCGCCGCTTCCGCGAGCGCCGCCGCGTTGAACCCGTTGACGCCCCCGGCAGCGACCGCCAACCCGGCCGGGCTTGCCGGCCAAGCCGCCGCGGTCGCCCAGGCCGGTGCCGCCACCGGCACGCAGGCGGGGCTGATCCAGACGATCTCCGCCTTGCCTAATGCGGTTGCCGCAATGGCCTCCCCGGTCGCCGCGGCTGCCGTCCCGTCGCCCCTGAGTATCCCGTTCGTGTCAAACGCCATTAACGGGATTGTGAACACCGCCGCTTGGTGGATCATGAACGCCATCCCGACTTCGGTATTGCTTTACCACGCCGCTAACGGTGCCCCGGCAGCTGCCGCCGCGGTTACCAGCGCCGAGGCTGCCGCGGGCGGTTTGAGGGTAACGGGCTTAGCGGGCGCGGTGGGGCCGGCCGGCTCTACGGGCTTCGGTGGGGCGCCGTTCGTGGCAGGTTTGGGCCAGGCATCCACGGTCGGTGGTTTGTCTGTCCCGGCCAGTTGGTCTGCGGCCACCCCGGCGACGAGCCCCGGAACTTCGGCGTTAACGGGTTCAGGCTGGACCGTTGCCCCGGAGGAAGCGGTGCCGGTGGCAGCGGTGCCAGCCGGGATGCCGGCGATGGCTATGGCCGGGAAATCTCTCGGGTTCGGTGGGCCGCGGTACGGATTCAAGCCGACGGTGATGCCCAAAATGGTCGTGGTGTGACAGGAAAGGAGGCGCGAATGCGGTTGGGCAATGCCAAACCAACCAGTTCGGTGCTATCGGGCCCACCGTGGCGAAGCTGGACGAGCGTGCATCGGTGGTCCACGATGACCGGCCGCGTGCCCGAGCCGACCGGCGTAGCCGCGGTCACATCGCGACCTGGCCCGCGTAGTAGCCGGAGTAGGTTGGTACTCGAGGGCCTCGCGTGACGACGGCGGTGCTGAGCACCAGCGCTGCCCTATAGCACGAAGTCTCTGCGGCCTTGAGGGCCGCCGCGACACTGGCGGCGTCCAAGTGGGGTCAAGCTGCAGGTCTGAGTTGTATCCGGTTGGTTCGCGTGTATCCCGGCGGTTGACCGCAGGCTGCCTGCATGTAGACCTGTTGATCGGTGCCTGCAAGGGTATTTGGATCCCACGTGATGTGGGCGTTCGCGGCGTAGGAAAATCTAGTGCCGTCCGAGCAACGTATGTTGTCGAACATGTCTATCACCCATTGACCATTGACCAACTGGGCTCGGCTGCTTCCGGCGCCAGCTTTTATGTCGACGCACCCGTCACCGCAGGGATTTATGTTCCAATCGGTGACGGTGGTTTGGCCAGCTGGGTTGGTCTCGGTAAGGGTGTAGTCGCCGCTCATCGTGGGAGCGGCGGATGCGGCTGCAGCTGCCGCTCCGGCAGTTATGGCGACGAGGGTCGCGGCCCCGGCAATCGCGCGGGCGATGTCCATGTTTTCTCCCCGCTTAGGCAAGTATTCGGTTTGGTTGATTGCGATCTCGCTCTACAGCTCAATGGGCCGAAGGGATCCAGGGTGTCGGTTGGGAGCGTATACATACGTGCGGTTGATTAAGAAAGCTAGCCTGGACTTTAAGGTTTACCTTTGGTTTTACTCGCCGTTTTCGCGGCTTACAACCGCATGGTCACCATCCGTGCGGGCATCGGTGCGCAAATCCCAACTGAGCGAAGGTGGGCTCGGTTAGTGGTCCCTGTTGACCCGGCAGCTCCACCCAAAGCCGCAGTTTCACACCCGAACGCAGCAGTCTCGGTTAATTGCCTGCCTCGATGGCCGTGACTTTTGCGGCGGCGTCGGGTCCGCATATGCGCTGAAGGTCGATTCTGCCGGCGACGAGGAGATCGTCGATGCGGCGCCTTAGGTCGCCGGAGGAGATATGCGCATACAGGTTTGCACCGGGGCACGCTGTTTGGGCCAGGTCCCGATGGCCGGCCAACGTGTTGGTGGCGATGTGAAAGGTTTGAGCTGCCCAGGCGAACGCGAGTGCGGCCCCGTGGAGTTGGGCTTCCGAGACGGCTTCTTGGTCGAAGTCACCTTCGCAGAGGACCAGGAAGTGGCCTGTCGTGTCGTAGTCCGTCGCGGTATCACCCGCGATCTCCGGCGTGCGCAGTTCGTAGATGTTGCCGTTGCGGTCAACGCCGACGTGATACGCGATGTCGACCCATCCCAGCTGGTCTTGGTGGTAATGCTGGTCCTGGCGCAAGTGGCCTGGGGCGTTGCGGTTGTCGCCCAGGACGACAGCCTCATGGTGGAGGGTCATGCGAGTGATGGTGTGGTATCTCCCGCCGGGGCGTGCCGGTCGGGCACCCCAGGCATCTCGGCAGAGCAGTAGAGCCGGAGTGGCGTTTGATGCGGGCGGGGGCGAGGCGATGGTATCGGCAGGTGTCGCTGTCGGTCTGGCGTTGGTGGGCAACGGCGCGGTGGGACCAGGAGTTGACGACGCCTTCGGGCTGGCTGCGGGATCGGGGGTAGAGCTCACCACGGCTCTGGGTGAGCAGGCGCTGACGGTTGTCGCTAAGCCGACACCACCGGCCAACTGGAGTAGTTGACGGCGGTTGACGAAGTTCTGGACTTCGTCGGGTCTGTCGGGTCGGCGTGGCTTCATGGACGCCACGATAACGATCAGTCGTCAATATATCTGCAGGTAACGTCGGTGCAGCCGGCCAACCGCATCCCCGCAGCGGCGCTCCCGCACCGGCCGTTGGCCGGCCTATACGTCCCTATACGTCGTAGTAGAGCGCGAATTCGTACGGGGTCGGCCGGAGGTTATACGGCGCAAGCTCATAGTCGCGCTTGTAGTTGATCCACGTCTCGATCAGGTCAGGCGTGAATACGCCTCCCTCAGTGAGGTATTCGCTGTCTTCCTCCAGACGGTCGATCACCGCGGACAGCTGCGTTGGCGCTTGCACGATTTCCGCGGCCTCTTCCGGCGGCAGCTCGTAGAGGTCCTTGTCGATCGGGGGAGGCGGCTCGATCTTGTTCTTGATGCCGTCCAGTCCGGCCATCAACATGGCCGCGAACGCCAGGTACGGGTTGCCCGACGAGTCGGGGCAACGGAACTCCAGCCGCTTGGCCTTCGGGTTGTTGCCGGTGATCGGGATACGCACGCAGGCCGAGCGGTTGCGCTGGCTGTAGACCAGGTTGATTGGCGCCTCGTAGCCGGGAACCAGGCGCTTGTAGGAGTTGACCGTGGGGTTGGTGAAGGCCAGCAATGAGGGCGCGTGATACAGCAAACCGCCGATGTAGTGGCGGGCGGTGTCCGACAGGCCGGCGTAGCCGGTCTCGTCGAACATCAGCGGGACGCCGTCCTTCCACAGCGATTGGTGGCAGTGCATGCCGGAGCCATTGTCGCCGAACAGCGGCTTGGGCATGAACGTCACGGTCTTGCCGGCCTGCCATGCCGTTTGCTTGACGATGTACTTATACATCTGATGGTCGTCAGCCGCGTGCAGCAAGGTGTTGAACTTGTAGTTGATCTCGGTCTGGCCGCCGCTGCCCACCTCGTGGTGGCCCTTCTCCAGAGAGAAGCCGGCGTTGGTTAAGTTCGTGAGAATCTTGTCGCGCAGGTCGACGTAGTGGTCGGTGGGGGCGACCGGGAAGTAGCCGCCTTTGGGGCGGACCTTGTAGCCGCGGTTGGGGCTGCCGTCGAACTCGGTGTCTGCTCCGGTGTTCCACCACCCGGAGGTCGCGTCCACCTTGTAGAATGAGCCGTTGATGTTCGAGTCGAACTTCACCGAATCGAAGATGTAGAACTCGGCCTCTGGGCCGAAGTAGGCGGCGTCCGCAATGCCTGAACTGATTAGGTAGTTCTCGGCCTTCCGGGCGACGTTGCGCGGGTCGCGCGAGTACAACTCAAGGGTGAACGGGTCGTGCACGAAGAAATTCACGTTTAGCGTTTTGGCGTCACGGAACGGGTCAATGGTCGCGGTTTCCGGATCGGGAAGCAGCAGCATGTCGGACTCGTGGATCGATTGGAATCCGCGAATCGAGGAGCCGTCGAAGGCCAAACCCTCCTCGAACACGTTCTCGTCGAAGACGTAAATCGGAATTGTGAAGTGCTGCATGGTGCCTGGCAGATCACAGAAGCGGACGTCGACATACTCAACATTCTCGTCCTTGGCGAGTTTGAAGATATCGTCGGGCGTCGTTTCGGACACAGAGCGCTCCTTACTTGGTTATCCGCGGGCGGACGGCGAACCCCAGTCGTCGTGATCGGCTTCGCGACCGCAGGCGGCGCCCTCCAATTCATACACGCGATGTTTGGTGCAGCCATACTCGTGCCGACCACGCATCCGGGCCAACATGACTGCACACGCTCCCCACGCCACCATAGCGCCCGGCAGACCTCGTCAGTATCACGACTTTTCACGTGGGCAGCAGTGGTCCGAGGTCTTTCTACGCCTCAACTATTTCGTCTGTGTGACGAGTTCGAGTCGAACCTGTTGCGCCCCTGAAAAACGCTTTGTTCACAGACTGGCGCAGCGTTCCCGTTGCTGATCTTGTTCGGCGACTCCGCTTGCGGGACAACGGTGTTGACTTCTCTCATCCGGTTCCTATCCGGTTCTATCCGGTTCCTTCTGGTTCCTTCTGGTTCCTTCCGGTGGCACTATCCGGCGTATTGGCCGATAGTCATATGAAAGCGGAAACGCACGTGTCAGCAGAGGTGGGAAACTTATGCAGACGATGTCATCGAATCCCCGGCGCGAAGACCGGACCAAACGCGGCAGTTCCTTGCCGACTAGCCGTCGCGATCGAACTTTTTGACAAGCGCACGAAAAAGCCGGGGTTCCGCCAAATGTACGAGATGATGCACCGCGAAATAATCGTCAGCGGTGACGACGCACTGGCGAAGACGATCGCCGAGGAGCTGAGGGGTGCCGGCGCGCGGATAATCCAGATCAACACTGCCGCCGACCTGCGCGGTGCCGGGGTGCATCGTGCGCGCGCCGTCGTCTGCGCTGGGCCTAATGACGCGGTCAATCTCGAAATCGCCTTGCTGGCAAGACAATACAGCCCGGATGTCCGCGTGGTGGCACGTCTGGCCAACGACGTGCTCCGCGAAGCGGTGGCCGCCGTCAACGGCCCCGGGGCGATCTTGGACGTCGCCGACCTCGCGGCACCATCCGTCGTCGAGGCAGTGCTGTCGCGTGACGCTCACCAGTTCGACACGGCCGGTATCGAATTCGTGATCTGGGGGGCCGAGGCGCCGTACGATGGGACTCTGCGCGAGATATACGCCGACTTGGCACCCGTGGCGGTGGTCCACGGCAAGTACTCGCCCGCCCCCGGCGAGGTCGTGCCCTGTCCGGGACGAGATTTACAGGTCTACGCCGGCGACTGGACCTCGGTGATCGGCGTCAAAGACGAATTGGAAGCCCGCGGGATCACCGTGCCACCCCCGACCGCGACGCGCTCTCGGCATTCCCGGGTACGACGCGCGATCGATGCCGCGCGCTCCATGCGCGACGACGTGAACCCGATGCTTTTCCCCTCGTTGGCGTTCGCGGTGTTGCTGACGCTCGGCGCGACAGCTGTGGTGCACTTCAACTACCGGAACCCGCGGATGTCGTGGATCGACGCGCTGTATTTCGCATCCGAGACGATTACGACCGTGGGCTACGGCGATTTCAGCTTCGCCCAGCAATCGACTTCCCTGCGACTGTTCGCTGTCGCGTTGATGTTCGGCGGCGTGACCGTCACCGCCATCCTCGTCGCGTTCATTGCGGACCTGCTGCTGTCGCGCCGCTTCGTCCAAATGGCTGGACTCCGACGCGCACGCCGGATGCGAGACCACGTCGTTGTTGTCGGACTGGGTTCAGTCGGCATTCGCGTCGTGAGTGATCTGACCGCTGCCGGATACGACGTCCTGGTCGTCGAGCACGACGAGAACAATCCTTTCCTGGCGACCGCGGCCGAACTTGACGTACCGGTGATTTTCGGAGACTCAACGATGCGCCAGACGCTGGAATCAGCCCGCGTCGATCGCGCCCGCGGAGTGGCGGTGGTGGCCAACGACGACATGGAGAACATCGGGACCGGGATCGTGCTGCGTGAGATCTTGGGATCCGATACCAAGGTGCCGATTGTCCTGCGCGTTCAAGGCCGCGCGCTGGGCACTGCGGTGAATCAGCGCTTCGGTTTCGAACACGTGCGGTCGATCGTCGACCTGGCAGCCCCCTGGTTCATCGGCGCCGCGATGGGCCTGCAGGTGCTGGGGACATTTTGGGTCGGGCAGCGCTCCTTCATGGTCGGCGGAATGCTCGTGGCGGCGGGCAGCGAGCTAGATGGACTGCGCATGGTGGATTTGTCCACCCAGACGCGCGTTATCGCCATCACTCGACCGGAAGGGCCGGTCAGCTTGCGCCCCCGCCGCGAAGCCCGACTGAAAGCCGGCGACACCGTCTACCTCATCGGCCCTTACCGCGAGCTGATCGCGACGCTGCGCAAGGGCCAGCCTCCACCGCTGACCCTGATCAACGGTGAGCGCGCGGCGGCACTGGCGGCGGCGCGTTCGCTGAACAGGCCACAAGCGCGCCCGCCGAGATGGGCGCAAGAAACGGGGGTTTGACGAACTGCTCGCAGCAGGGGGGTAGCTCGCGCGCCTCAAGCTAACGACCTCGGGCGTCTCCGCCGACCACGGTCGGAGCAGCCCGAGTGGGCTTTGGTGGATCGGTGCGGTTGTCGGCAAGACCACGTGTCGCGGAGCGCAACTCCTCGAACGCGGCTTGAATCCGCTGGGTGTACAACTCCGCGTCGGGTAGCGTTCGCGAACACCCGTACACCGTGAAGTTGAGCAGCTTGTCATAGCTCCACACGGTGGTATTGATGCCCGCTGCGTATTTCAAGTGGCCACTGGCCTGGACTTTTTCCACGCCGGTGCGCCTGATCGTCGCTCCACGACTTCGCGGCCATTCTGCGCGGTGCGCAGATAAGGGCTTTTGCGGCGGCGAGCGTCACTTCGTAGGCGTTGAGAGCGGTTTTACGGCGCGCGGCCTGCGACGGACGGCGCAGCTTGCGGCGATTCAGAACGGCATCGGCTGGTTGTAGATAGTCCCGGCTTGGTTCTGGACGGGGTCAGTGCACGTGATGGTGACGTTAAAGAGCGTGCCCGTCGGGAGTTCGGGCGCGAAGTTCAGCTGTTGCTGGCCCCCTTGGTTCAGCTGAAATGTCTGGTTTAGCGGGGCCATTGGAGTGCCGACGCCCTGGAGTACGTCCATGGTCCCAAATGTCGGGGTGGCGTTGAAAAGGCAGGACCCGTATGTGCCAGGGTTCCCGTTTCCGCTCGTGTCTGTGACGGTGACTCGCAGACTTGGAATGTTGTTCAGCGTTGCCGGTTGAAATTGGACACTGGCGGTGTCGGCCCGGGCGGTTCCCGCGCCAAAGCACAGGGCGGCGGCGGCGGCCACGCCCAGCGCCGTGAGGAGCTGTTTCGTCGTCAGGCTGCAGAGGTCCACGGTTGCGCGTCCTTCCGGCGGTTGTGGTGGCCCCCCACAGTTGGTCGACCTCAGAGTAGTAAGAGCGAGATCCCACCAGCGTTCGCCACGCCGGACGTTTGAGGGCTTTTCGCACAGAACGGCATCGGCAGTTCGTACCCGCGCCCGATTTGGGTTTTGGACGGAGTCGGTGCAAGTTACTGTGACATTCCACAGCGTGCCGGCCGTAAGCTCGGGCGCGAAATTCAACTCTTGCTGCCCTGGATAGCGGCAGGCTGGATAAGGATGAGGCGTTGGAAGATCCGAAGGCTACGAGCCTGGAACAGGTTCGCGCCGCTCTTCAAGGGTGTTACTCCTCGATGGAGGCCCTCTGCGGCGACCTCAGCGACGCCGAGTGGCAGGTTCAGTCGCTCTGCCCGGACTGGACGGTCCGTGACGTCGTCAACCATGTCACCAGCATCGAGGCGGTCATGGCCG
>CAWAWC010000017.1:0-48354 GCA_963785625.1 uncultured Actinomycetota bacterium
GTCACCGAGGCGCTGCTGCTGGGGAACCTGGCCTGATCAGGGCCTGACCGATGGTGGCGACCCGCTTCGCCCGGCTTCGCCGCGCTCGCGATCGACACTAGACCGACAGGTCGCGGCGAAGCTTGGCGACGTGTCCGGTGGCCTTGACGTTGTACTGCGCGACGGCGATCTTGCCCTTTTCGTCGACCACGAAGGTGGAACGAATGACTCCCTGGACCGTCTTGCCGTACATCTGCTTCTCGCCGTAGGTGCCCCAGGCCGTCAGCACCTTGCGGTCGGGGTCGGACAGGAGCGGGAACGTCAGCTTTTCGGCGTCGCGGAATTTGGCGAGCTTCGCCGGCGGGTCGGGGGAGATGCCGACGACGTCGATGCCGGCATCGTTGAGGTCACGCAGATTGTCGCGAAAGTCGCAAGCCTCTTTGGTGCATCCCGGCGTCGAAGCGGCCGGGTAGAAGTACACGATGACGCGGCGGCCGCGGTAGTCGGCCAGCGATACCTTGTTGCCGTCGGCGTCGGGCAGGCTGAAGGCGGGCGCTTTGTCGCCTGTCGCCAGCCGCGTGGTTTCGGTCAAGGTTGCTTCCTTATCTGTGTTGGGGACCCCCGTAAAGGTGGATCCATTGGTCATTTCTTGGTTGTTTGGCCTCGTTTTGGCCCGTGTTTGCTGCGGTGGGCCGCAGTCGGGGTCAAGGTGGAGCGCCCGCAGCGCAGCGAGGACGAACGACCTTGAGGCCGACGAGGATGCACCGCATACTTGGTCGGGCAGGGACGAGGCAAAGACGTTGTGGTTCAAGTCATGTACTGCCTCCCGTGCAGGTGCGCAGATGTGCGGGTTGCGCGTGCCGGCGCCCAGCCTTATCTGGGTCCACGGACGATGGTCGGGCGACATGATGATTGATGGGGTGCCCGACGTGCGGGTCGCCGATGAGGTGCGGCCGCTCAATCTTTCCGGGAAGTCCACCCAACAGCGGGGTGGCGACAGGAAGCTCAAGGGAGCCGACCGCAGGCATCAGCTGATATATGGGCAGGGCACGTGCGCGATGCATGATCAGGCCGCCACCTCCTGGCGTGCGGGGACGGGCAGCGTCAAGGCGGCGTCGCCGAGCTCGCGCAGGCTGTGATAGCAGCGGCGCAGGATCTTGCGCTCCACCGCCAGGGTGGGGTTTTTGCCGTTGTGGCCGTCGCGTTTGGCCGCCAGCTTGCGGTAGTAGGCGTGATCCGGAGAA
Source organism: uncultured Actinomycetota bacterium (assembly GCA_963785625.1). GTDB lineage: Bacteria > Actinomycetota > Actinomycetes > Mycobacteriales > Mycobacteriaceae > Mycobacterium. The sequence continues at coordinate 1,224 of CAWAWC010000017.1, forward strand.
CCGCGCCGAGCCGCGCACTTGGCCGCCTCAAACGCGGCCCACCGCAGCTGGGGTGAGCCCTGCCGGGACAGATGCCCCGGCGAGCGTTTGGCGTCGGAGGAGTACACGGTGACATCCAGGCCGGCGAACCGTACCAGCTGATCAGAGCTAGCGAATCGGCGCGGATCACCGATCTCGGCCCAGATGATCGCCGCACACAACCACCCGACGCCGTAATGATGCTGCAGCGCTTGGCAGCCGACTTGGCGGCGGGCGAAGCTGACCAATTGTGTTCGCAGCGGCTCGATCGCGGCACTGAGCTCATCGATGCGCCGCAGTGCGGTGTCCACGTACTGTCGCCCCACTGCTGACAACTCGACAGTCGCCAGCTCCGCGCGGCCAGCCTCGGATAGCAGCGCCCGTATCGGTGGGCAGCCCTGGTGGAACAGCTGTGCGTGGATGCGCTGCTGCCAGGCGCGGCGCTCGTCCATCAAGGCGCAATACAACCGGCCCAGGGTGCGGATCTCCACCACATGCGCCGGCGGGATCCATGACTCCGGGAACCGACCCTCCACCAACAGGGTGCGCAGCAGCCGCGCGTCGGCGCGATCGGTCTTGGCGCGCTTCTTGGGACCCCGCAACGCAGCGGTCTCGGCCGGATCACCCAAATGCGCCACCGCACCGGCGACGGCTAACTCTTCGCACACGTAGCGCCACCCGGTGCAGCCCTCCAGCGCGAACTCCGCATCCCCATCCGGACAGTGCTTGCCAAGCCAGCTACGCAACGAAGTTCGTGTCGCCGGGCGGATCTGACCCCAGTGCACCAACCCGTCGCCGTCGACGTAATCAAAGGTGATCTGCTGTCGGTGCACGTCTAAACCGCCTACGATGGTCATCGGGACCTCCTCGAGCTCCTGAAACATTTCTGACGCCATATCAACGCGCGTCTGTGCCGAGGGGGTCCCCAATACATGTCATCTTTCTTTTCACCGGAGCGTGGGGTGCGGCGCTAGCTGATCTAGGGTAGTGCGGGCAGGTCCATCAGGTGAAGTTGGAGGACAGAGACGTGGCGGATCGGGATCCCGAGACCATCAAGAAGGACATCGACCAAGCCCGCGACCAGCTGGCGGCCACGGTTGATTCGCTTGCCGAGCGGGCGAACCCCCGCCGCCTTGCCGACGACCTGAAGGCCCGCGCCATCGAGTTCGTGAAGAAGCCGGTGGTCATCGCCTCGCTGGTGGGGATCTCCTCGATCGTCGTGATCGTGGTGGTACGCAGGGTCAGGGACCGCTGATCACAGCTCACTCGGGGTTGCTGCCCAAGTCTTCTGCTGCATAAACCCGCTCTGAGGTGCGCTCTGAGGTGTGCTCTGAGGTGCGCCGTCAGGGTTTCGAACCCCGGACCCGCTGATTAAGAGTCAGCTGCTCTACCAACTGAGCTAACGGCGCCTTACGGCCGAGACCGCGTACGCGACAATAACAGGCGTTCCGTCGCTAGGCGAAATCCCCAAATTTCTTCCAGGGTAGCCGCTGAGCCGCGGGCGGTACGGCAGTCTGTCCGACCGCGGCGAGCCTGCGTGTGCAATTCGTCGCGATCGCGACACCGAACCGCTGACCCGCCCATGTCGGCTTGGGGGCGGCCGGAAACCCATTACAATGCTTGCATTGTTCCCGGTCAGCGGTGACCGAAGTAAGCCAAATACATGAAAGGTCAGTGGATGACGCCTTGGCGCAGACGTCGATCGTGGCTGGCTGTGGCGCTGGCCATGGTTGCTGTGTTCGGCGTTGCCTGCGGCGGCAGCCACCGCGCCGCGCCGCCGAAGGTCATCTTTGACAAGGGCACGCCGTTTGCTGATCTGCTGGTTCCCAAGCTCACGGCGTCGGTGAGTGACGGTGCCGTCGGTGTCACCGTGGATTCGCCGGTGACGGTGAGCGTTGCCGACGGTGTTTTGGCGTCGGTCACCCTGGTCAACGAAAACGGCAAGTCCATCGGCGGGCAACTCAGCCCCGACGGGCTGCGCTGGTCGACCACCGAACAGCTCGGTTACAACAGGCGCTACATGCTGAGCGCGAAGGCGCTCGGCCTGGGTGGCGCGGGTAACCGGCAGATGACCTTCAAGACCAGTTCGCCCGCGCACCTGACCATGCCCTACGTCAATCCGGGCGAAGGCGAGGTCGTGGGCATCGGTGAACCGGTGGCGATCCGTTTCGACGAGAATATCGCGAACCGCGCCGCCGCCCAGAAGGCCATCGCCATCACAACCAACCCACCCGTCGAAGGTGCGTTCTACTGGCTGAACAACCGCGAAGTCCGTTGGCGCCCAGAGCATTACTGGCAGCCGGGAACAGCCATTGACGTGGCGGTCAACACCTACGGCGTCGACCTGGGCAATGGGATGTTCGGTGAGGACAACGTCAAGACGCACTTCACCATCGGCGACGAGGTGGTCTCCACGGCCGACGACACCACCAAGACGGTGACCGTTCGGGTCAACGGCGAAGTCGTCAAGACGATGCCGACGTCGATGGGCAAGGACAGCACCCCGACGGCAAACGGCGTGTACATCGTCGGTGGACGGTTCAAGCACATCATCATGGACTCCTCGACGTACGGGGTGCCCGTGAATTCGCCCAACGGGTACCGAACCGATGTCGATTGGGCAACCCAAATTTCCTATAGCGGCGTCTTCGTGCACTCCGCGCCCTGGTCAGTCGGTGCCCAGGGCCACACCAACACCAGCCACGGGTGCCTGAACGTAAGCCCGAGCAACGCCGAGTGGTTCTACGACCACAGCAAGAGCGGTGACATCGTGGAGATCGTCCACACCGTGGGGCCGACCCTGCCGGGCACCGAGGGGCTGGGTGACTGGAACGTCCCTTGGCCGGTGTGGAAGGCCGGCAACGCCGACACCTGACGTGCCCACCGATCAGGCAGTCGGTGCCCTAGACGCGCAGCGCGGAACCCAGGGCTGACAGCGGGATGTGGGCTTGGACGGTGCCGCCGTCCATAAACCACTGCATGACCCCCGGTGTGAAGTTGAGCGGCTCGTCATGACCCACCGGATAGTCGGGCATGTACAGGATCAATTCGTCGGGCGTAAGCGCCCAGGCCTTATACCCGCCGGAATAGACCTTGTCGGGAGTCCAACGATCGACGATGAACGGGTAGGTTCCCGGGTCGTGTGGTGGCGCGGCCTGATTGAGCGCGGTTTCGATGAACGGCTGACCCAGCGACGGGATCGCGGTGAGCGGATCGGACACGACATCCGAGAGCTGCAGTCGTCGCCCGCTCGCCATGTCGAACATGAAGGTGCGGTACGCATTGTTGGGCTTGGGCCCGTCGGCGTGGTAGTCCTCGTGGAACACCGCGGTGAGCAGGTTGCCGTGCTGGAAGGTCTGGTAGTTCTCCTCGCCGAAGCTGTCCGCGACCATGTGGGCGCCGACGGTCTTCCAGTTGTTGACCAGCGTGCGGAGATAGTCGCGGACCACCGGGCCCGTGGTCGGGTTGTCGACGAGTTCGCCGGGCACGGCGACCTTGATGTCGCGAACGGCGTTGCGTTCGGAGGTCACTGTGGTGTGGCAGTACTGGCCGTCCCAGTCGCCCCCCAGCTCGCCGCAGAAGGATTGGGCGGAAGCCGATGCGGTGGCTGTGTTGGGAACCGTTGCGGCGGCGACCAGTGCCGACGTCGCGATCAGTATTCTGATGAGCATGGGAAGGCCTGGCACGCCTAGAGGAGCTGGACTTTGCTCGCCCGCCAGCGGCCGTCGACCTTCTCCATGGTCATTTTGATCCTGCTGCGGTCGATGCGCGGATCGGGCACCGTCGCATTGGTTACCGTCTGGTCGATGAAGACCAGGACCACAACCTTGTTTGTGGATTCCGACTGAATCGCGGAGTCCACCACGACGCCGTGTGCGGTGGCTTTGTTGTCGATCAGGAGCTGCCGAAGCTGCACGCTGGACTGCGTGTACATGTCCTTGAACTCCCCGGTTGCGCCGTCGAGGACGTCCCTGAAGTTCTGGTCGACGTTGTTGGAATCGATGCTCGTCAGCACCTGGGCATACTTGATGGCCGCTTGGAGGGCCTGCTGGCCGGCTTGCTGCGCCTGGTGCTCCTGCCACTGCTTCCACCCGAGGAAACCGGAAACCGCAAGTGAGACAACAAGTAACAGGGGCAGCACGCTGCGACGCAGATATTGGCGCCACGGTCGCCTGTGCCACTTGGCCTTATCACGCTTGCCCTTGAAGGGTTCGTCGTCGTCCGCATCGCCATCCGTGGTTTCGGCGGCCTCGGCGGATTCGTCCTCGGCTGGTATCCGCCTCGGCGGGTTCGGCCTCGGCGGCTTCGGTTGCCGCGCCGGGCTTTTCGTCCTCGGCGTCGGTGTCGGATTTATTCTGGGTCGTCGTGGCCACAAGCATCTCCTAGGCTAGACGGGTGTTGGTCTTTAGTGCGGCGGTTCTATTGGCAGAACCGGGCCGCCGTAGGGGGTGGGGATTGTGTAGCGGCCTTTCGGTGTTGGATCGGTTCTGCGTCCCAGGTCCGCTCCCGGTGGCGGCCCGGCGGTGTCGTCGCCGGCAGGCCGCGGCGCGTTCTTGGCTCCACGGATCCCGACCGCGGGATCGTCATCGCGGCAATAGGTATACATGAAAGGCTCGGGGTAGTCGGCGTTGGAGGGTGGAAACGCCGGCGTGCCGTAGTCGCATGCGTACCGGGGGTACCAGTCAGCCGTCGCCCAGATGCCGTGGTCGTGAATGGTGCCGGCCAGGGCGTCCAACAGCGACCCGCGGTAATCGGGGAAAAGCGCGTTGAGCGCCGGCACCCGCAGGTAGAGCAGCTGCGCGCTCGTGGCCGCGCTGCCCAGTAGTTGCACCATCGTGTCGGAGTTGTCGGCGAATATGCTGTCGACGGCCGTCAGGCTGTGCGGCGCTCGTTGGACCAAGCGGCGATAGCCACCTTGCATTCTGGCCACGCCGGCCAGGGTTCGATTGAGTCCCGTGGTCGTCGCGGCCAAGCCGGCGTTCTTATCGGCTGCCAGGGTCAGCAGCACTCGGCTGGTCTTGATCACGCTGGTGGTTTCGGGCAGCACAGAATCGAGCGTCGAAAGCAGGAACGTGCCGCCGTCGACGATCGCGGCCAACTTCTGCGGGCCCTGTTTGGTCAGGCTCAGTTCCTTCTTCATGAGCTCCATCTTGTGGGGATCGACCTGCGCCAGCATTCCGTCGGCGTCGGCGAGCAACTGTGCCATGCTGAGCGGGACGGTGGTCCGGTCGATTCCGATGATGCTGCCGTCGTGGAGATACGGTCCGGCGTCTGATTCGGCTTCGAAGTTTAGGCATTGCTCGCCGCCGGCAGACAGGGCCGACACGTGTACGAGGCTGGACGCCGGGATCTTCACCCTCGAGGTGATGCTGGCGACGGCATTCACACCTCCGTCGGTGAGCTGCAGCGACTGGACACGTCCGATGCGCACACCGCGCAGCGCGACATCCTGGTTGGGCAGCAGTCCACCGGATTCCGGCAACTGCACGGTGACCTGATAGGACTTCGCGAACGGGGCCACCCGCAACGCGCCGGCCAGTAGGTAGGCGGTTGCTAGGACCAGCGTCAGCACCAGGCCGGCCACCGACAGCCACATCTGCCGGCGGTGACCCGCCCGCATCAGGCGGACGATGGCGTTGGCGGCGGCCCCGATCATCGCTGTGGTCCTGTCGCTTGGGGGCCGGGGGCCGGTGGGCCGGGGGCCGGCGGCGCCGGGGGAGGGGCGACCTCGATCGCCCCCGGCAGGTTCGGATCCGGCATCACCGGTATCTGCGGTGAGTTCGGCCCTCGCCCCACCACTCGCTCTTGAAGACGCCACAACGTGTACTTCAACGAGCCGATGAATTGATTCCAGTTGTACCGGTGCGGTCCGTGGAGCCCGACGTCACCGGGGAACCCGATGTCGGGTATCGATCCGAGAACCAGCCGATCGAGGCTGCCGCTCCCCGCGACCGCAAACCCGGAAGTCGACTTGATCAACGGAGGAAGCATCCGGTTCAAGGGCAGCCAGCCGGTATCCGGGCTTATAGCAATGTCGTTGGCGGCTCCGGCAAGCGTATTCAGGTCTCGGACAACGCTCCGCCCGCTGGTGTCGGTTCCCCCGATCGACGGGAACCTGGCGAGCAGCCGGGCGGTGTCACCGGCTTGCACGGCCAGGTCGGACAGTTCGGTCGTGTTGGCGGCCAGGGCCTCGGTGCCGGGCTCGGCGGCCGCCATCAGTTCGGTGATGGTTTGCTCTTTGTTGTCGAGTTCGTCAGCGAGCCGCGACATTTCGGTCATCGCGCTCGAGATCTGCCCGGAGCGGGAATCCAGCGTGCCCAACAGCCGGTTCGACTTGCGAATCAGATCCGCGAGCGCCTGGCCCCGGTCGCCCGTCGCCCTACCGAAACCGTTGATGATGTTGGTGAAGTTGCGCACCGCTCCGCCGTTCACCAGCAACGCCGCCGAGCTCAGCACCGACTCGACCGTCGCGGACGCCGCCGTCGAACCCAAGCCTATGGTGTCGCCGTCGTGCAACATGGCCGCGTTCGGTTCGACCGCCGGGGGTGGCTGTAACGCCACGAACACGTCGCCCAGTGGTGTCGCGGTGCGCAACTCGGCCGTACTGCCTACCGGCAGTCGGACACTCGCGTTGATACGCAGCGTGGTCACCGCGGTGTAGTTGCGGGCAACCATGGACACGAGCTGGCCTACGTCGGCGCCGGCGAGCTTCACCTTGGCATTCATCGGCAGGTTGAGGGCGTTGCTGAAAATCGCGGTCAGTCGATACCCGGCGGAATCCAATCCGGGGGCCGGAAGTGGAAGGCTGGCAAGCCCGTTCGTCGCGCATCCGGAGCTGACGACCGCCGTGGCTGTGATGATCGCGACAATCGCCGGGGCGGACTTCCCGCGTGCGCTCCTCATTTCTGCCCCATCGCCGCCATGCCATCCAGCACGTAGGTGAGCCCGAAGTCGGGTCCGAAGTCTTGCGGGGTCCCGGTGCTGCAGCCCAGTTGCCGAAGGCCCATCAAGTTGCAGATCTCTTTGGAGTACTGGCTCTCTAAAGCGGCTTTGTCGGTGAGCAGGCGCCCGCGCAAGGTTCCGTTGGCGCGGTCAATCGAGTTGTAGACGTTGTCGGTGACCATTGGCGCCAGGTCAAGCAATTCGGCGATCTCGCGTTGATTGTCCGTAGCCGTCTTCGCCAAGATGTTGCCGTTGAGAACGGCCTGTCTGATGGTGTCGCGGTGGGTGTCGAGCAGATCGGTGGCCTGCTGGACCAGCTGGTCCAGCCTCTTCCCGGTGTTGCCCGTGCCGATATCCTCGTCGTCCAGAATCTGGCTGGCCAGGTGAATGGTCGACGCGAATTCCCGCAGCTTCGCGTCATTGGCGGCGGCGGCATCGAACAGCGAGCTGACGTTCTTGACGATCGTGGTGACCTGTTCGCGGGTCTGCACGCCGCCGTCGCTGCTCAGCCGCAGCGCCCTGGACAGCTCGTCGAGTGCTTGTTTCATCTTTCCGCCGTTGCCGTCTACGACCGCCGCGCCGCTGTTGATCAGGTCGGCGAGCGGACCTCCGCCATGACCGTCACCTTCGAGTGATTTGGAAACCCGGTCCAGAACGCTGAGCACACGGCTGAATTCAACGGGCGTCTTGGTGCGGGTCAGCCCGATGGTGTCGTGGTTTTCCAAGGTCGGGCCGCCATGGTAAGGCGGGGTCAGCTCGATCTGGCGGTCGGTGAGGATGGACGTGGACACCGTTACGGCTTGGGCGTCCGCGGGAACCTTGACGTTGCGGTCGACGGTGAACTCCACTTCGACGTAGCCACCCCTTGGACTGATCCTGGTGATCTTGCCCACCGGCATGCCCAACACCGCCACCACGTTGCCCTCATATAAGCCTGAGGCGCTGTCGAATTGGGCCGTTACCGTGATCGGGTCCTCCTTGGCGCCGAAGTACCACCACCCGACGCCGACCGCTGCGAGCGCCGACGCCACGGCGGCGACGACGGCGGCGATCCTGATCCTGGCACTGCGCCTATTCCCGGTCACTTGCAGTCCTTGAAATACTGGATCATTCCAAACTGCTTGGCGCGGCTGCTGATGGCGCACATCCACGAGTCGACGAGCACGCCGGCGGGTGCGTTGAAAGCAATGGCGTTACCGTCGCCGGTCATGTTGGCCACCTCACGCGATAAGACGGGGCTGACCTGCAGCAAGCTCCGAAACAGATCGTCGTGTTGGGCGATGATATTGGTGAACTCTCTGGTGTCTTTGACCAGGGAATCGATTCCCGACCGGTCGCTGACGAGGATCTTGCTCAGGATGTCGACGAGACTCGTGAGGGACCGCATCATCGCGTGGAAAACGGCACGCCGCGCGACGAATTGGCCCATCAAATCTTGCCCCTGGTTGACCAGGCTGCCGATGTTGGCTTGCTGGCGGCGCAACGTGTTGGTGACCTGCTCGGTGCTCTTGAGCAGCTGGCCCAGCTGGTCGCGCCGCTGCGCGATGATCGACGACAGTGAGTCGATGTTCGCCATTGCCTGAGGAACCACGGCGGGCATCGTTTCGAGTTGCTTGCCAAGCAGGGTCAGCGATTGCGCGAACCTGTCTGAGTCCACCTGCTCGAAAGTGGTTGTGGCGTCCTTCAACGCGGCCTGCAGGTCGTAGGGAACCTCGGTGTGCGCCAAGTCGAAGGTGCTGTTCGGGAGGGAAGTCGGGCCATTGGATTGAACCGCAAGGTAGCGCGAACCGAGAATGGTGGCGACCTTGATAACGGCCTTGGAATCTTTGCCCAGCACGATGTCGTCGCGGATCTTCAGCCCCGCCTCGACGTGGTCACCGGCGAGCTTCATGCTGGTGATCGTGCCGACAGGTATGCCCGCGACGGTGACGGGGTTCCCGACTCGCAGCGAGGCCGCCTGGACAAACTCCGCCGTGTAGTGCCGATACCCGACACCAAGCGTGTGGACGACCACCATGGCGCCAATCACCACCGCGACCACCGCAACGGCGATAAACCCAAGCCACGTCTTGTTGTAACTCTCCAGCGCGCGCTTATGTCCGCGCTTCAGTTGCCGCCGCACCCAGGAATCAGCCATTGGCCGTGTTCCTGCACTTGGGGGTGTGCTGGGCCTTGTTTCCGGCTGTGGCGGCGTCGACGATGATCGGCACGACGTCATTGAGGCCGGGGAAGAATCCGAGGAAGTTCGCGTCGCACCCGTAGCCGTTGCCGTAGGCGCCCTGGTTGCCCATTCGGGTCAGCCCCTTCAACGCCAGCGGAATGTTGTCGGCGAAGAACGCCACCTGAGGTTCGACGCTGAGCAGGTGTCGGACGAAACCGGGCTGCCGATCGATGAGTTCGGCGATCGACGGGTACACGTCCCTGGCGGAGATCGAAAGCCGGTCCATCACCCGCGCCAGCGAACCAGCCGCCGCCACCAGTTCCGGACGCCGCTGGTCGAGGGCGGAAACGGTTTCGTGGGTCTGAGTGATGATGCCGTCGAGGTTGTCGTTCTGCTGAGCAAGGCTGAGAACCACCTTGTTGAGGTTGGTGATCATATCGCCGAGGGCCTGGTCTCTTCCGGCGAATGTCTCTGTGAGCGTCGTCGTCTGACTGGTCAGCGTGGCCAGGGACGAAGTGTCGCCCTGCAGCGACTGGATGACAGCTTTGGTGAGGTTGTCGGCGTCGCGCGGGTTCAACAGACTGAACAGCGGCTCGTAGCCGTTGAGGAGTGCAGTGACATCGAAGGACGGTTCCGTGCGTTCCAGCGGGATGGCGCTTCCGGGGGGCAACCGATCGGGACTGCCTTCCGCGCCCAGCGACAGCCCGAGGTAACGCTGTCCGACGAGGTTCTGGTAGGTCACCGAGGCGACGGTGTTACCGAACAATGACTGTTCGTCTTGCACGACGAACGAGACCTTCGCCAGATTGCCGTCCAGGTCGACCTTTTCGACGCGACCTACGCGCACCCCCGCCATCCGGACGTCGTCGCCCGCACGCAGCCCGTACACATCGCTGAATACCGCCGAATACGACGCCGTTTTCCCGGCCACGTCCCGTCGCAGGGTCACATACACCATCCACGTGACGGTTAATGCGCCAACCATGAAGAGCGACAGCCCGATGAGTGGCCCGCGAAAATTCATTTCGGGCTCCCAATCGAAGCTGACTGGGTCAGCGACACCGTTGTTCCGCGGGCGATCGGCCCCAGCAGCAGCTCGGTGGCCACTGTCGCAGGCCGGCCGGTAATCACGGTTAACAAATTCCGTTCATGCTGGCTGCCGACAGGCCCGACGTTGCCGCCAAACGATGATGGTGCAACCGATCCCGGTGCCGGGGCATTGTCAGGATTGGCGGTCCCCGGTACCGGCGGCGAGGGCGCAACCCCCGGCGGAAGTGGCGGATTGGGGTCGTGCAGATCGGGAATCGGGTTGATCAGCGGCGGACCGACGGCCACGAGGTTGCCGTCGGGTCCGATGACAGTTCCCCGCGGCGGAGCGAGATCCTTGGGCGGCTGATAGTTCTGCGGCAGAAGCACTTCGGGTAGGTCCGGCCGGACCGGAACCAGTGGCGCGGTGAAACAGCTGGGTCCCTTGATCTCGCCGTAATGCGGGCAGTCGGCGCGGGTGTAGGAGTAGGAGGGGGTGAACGACAAGTTCACCCGCCCATTGGCGAGTTGGACGTCCGGCATCCAGACTTCGTCCATGAACCTGGTTGCCAGGTTGTCCACCTTGACGGCGGCCGGAAGAAAGACGTTGGACTTCAGCGCCAGCACACCCAGTACCGGCGTAAAATCCTTGCTGATGTGGATCAGCTGATCGATGTGGTTGCTCAGCGATTGGTGCGTGGTGCCGAGCGTGTGGTCGGCACCGGAAAGCAGTGTTTCCAACTGTCCACGCGTCTCGGCGAAGGTCTGCATCGGCTCGACGGCCTGGCGCAGCGTGTCGAAGAGATCCGGCGCCGTCGCCTCGAGCCCCCGGGTCGCGTCGACCAGCGCCGATAGTGTCGACGGGCCGGTGTCGGTGCCGACGATCGAATTGAGTTGATCCAGAAGGCGATCCAACTTCTTCCCGTCATCCACCAGGGTCACGCGGCGGTGCTCGGTGGCGGTGGCGACCGCGGCCATGATTCCCACCGACTTGTCTTCTCGACCGCGCCCGCTCGCGGCGAGCAGGTCGCGCAGCTTGCCGATGGTGGTTTGAAACAGCACGGTCGGCAGGCGGGTGTCTTCGGGGATATGGGCGCCGGGGCGGATAGCCGCATCCAGACCCCCAGAACCATTGCCCACCAGCTGAACCGACGACACGGCAAAGATGTTGCTGGGGACCACGCGAGCGGTCACCGCAGCCGGGATCGACTTGGCGTATTCGGGTTTGAGGTCGATTCGTACGTAGTTCGGTTTTCCGTACGCCGCGGGTACGACGCTGTTCACCGTGCCGACGAGCACGCCGTGATACTTGACGTCGGACCTTTCTGGCAGCCCGTCGCCGACATTGAACAGGTCGGCGACGACTTTTACGTAGTCGTTGAGCCGGCCGGTCGACTTGACCAAGAGGGTCGCGGTGATCAGGCTCGCCACGACGAGAACCGCCACTCCGCAGCCCAACAGCTGGCGGTCTGAGGGGCCACGTCCGTCCAGCTCAAAGGAATTGGGCTTGCCCATGTTCCTGGCCATCACCTACCCACCGAACCTCGCGCCGGCGTCAACGCCCCACAGCGTCATGGTGAGCAGCATGTTCACCATGATCACGACGGTGATGCTGGCGCGCATGCCGTGTCCGGCGGCCACCCCCACACCCGCTGGACCTCCGCTCGCATAGAATCCGTAGTAGCACTGAATCGTGGACGCGATCCACACGAAGATGACAGCCTTGAGCAACGAGTAGGCGATGTCTTTACCGGCCAGCATCAACGAGAAGTAGTGCAGGTAGGAACCGGTCGAGCCGCCGCCGCTGATCCCCACCACCAACTGAGTGCTCAGGTAGCCGATCGCCAGGCACGCGGCGTAGAGCGGGATGATCGCGACGACCGAGGCCATCAGCCGGGTGGTCACCAAGAACGGGATCGGGCGGATGGCAAGCGATTCCATGGCGTCGATCTCTTCGGCGATACGCATCGATCCCAATTGGGCGGTGAACCGGCAGCCGCCCTGCATCGCAAACGCCAACGAGGCCATCAGCGGTGCCAGCTCGCGCGTGTTGACCAATGACGACACGAAGCCGGTTGCCGGGCCAAGGCCGAGCAGTTCCAGGAAGTTGTAGCCCTCGATGCCGACGAGCGCACCGACGGTCACCCCGAGGACAACCGTCACGCCGGCGGTACCGCCACCCACGACCAGCGAGCCGTTGCCCCAGGCGATGTTCGACAGCAATCGCAGAAATTCGCCGCGATAGTGGCGTATGGCGATCGGCGCGGCGGCCAGCGCCCGAACGAAGAAAACCAGTAAGTGCCCGAGCCGAAGGATCGGCCGGGTGGCCCTGCGATAGAGCCCAACCAGCCGCCCGGCGATGGGTGCCAGTGGCAGGTAGGTGGAGACCGTCACGTCACAGTCCCGTCCTGGGCGACAGCATGACGTAGAGCTGGCTGATCACGAGGTTGACGATCATCAGCAACAGGATCGATTCGACCACCGCGGCGTTCACCGAGTTCGCCACTCCCGTCGGGCCGCCTTTGGTGGACAGGCCCTTTTGGCTTGCCACGACGGCGACGATGGCGCCGAAGATGACGGCCTTCAGCAGCGCGAGAATCATGTCGCCGGGCGTCGCGAACGACGCGAACGTAGCCACGAAGCTGCCCGGCGCGCCGTTCTGGAAGTACACGTTGAACATATAGCTGGCGAAAAATCCGACGAAGCACACGACTCCGGTGAGCGCAAAACCGATCATGATCGCCGCGGCGAAGCGGGGCACGACGAGACGGCGGATGACCGATACGCCCATCACCTCCATGGCATCGGTCTCTTCCCGCATGGTCCGCGAACCCAGGTCGGCGGTGACGGCCGACCCGACCGCCGCCGCCATGAGGATGGCGGCGACGAGCGATGCGCCCTGACGAATGACCGCGAGCCCGCTTGCTGCACCCGCAAGTGAGGTCGCACCGACTTGACCGGCCATCAAAGCGAACTGGACCGACATGGTGACGCTGACCGGCAAAGCCACCAGAATTGTCGGCAGCACCACCGTGCCGGCCATGAAGGCGCCCTGTCGGACAAACTCTTGCCATTGGAAGCGGCCGGTAACTAGGTCGAAGAAGAAGTATTGAACGGTACGCACACCGAGGACGAACTGTTCACCGACGGTGGTGAGCGAGGCGATCGGGTGACGCTTGACATACCCGACGGCCCAATCCTCGATGGCTTCGACCCCGTCAGGGCCGCGATCAACGAGCAACGCGTGTTCTTCTTCGGTGGTCATCGCAGTGCGACCGGCAATGCCTCAGGCAAACTTAGTCCAACGGTCATCCGGTACCCACAATGGGTTTCATCGGCGCCCTCCCACCGGTAATTTCTCGAGTCGCCGAGCGGAAGAAGTCGGGTGCCGTGGAGCGAACCTTGTCTCAAGGTGCTGCCCATAGGTTCCGCGACTCTGCAGCTCAATCGGGTTGGCGGTAAAACGCTAGCCCAGCCGACAAGCACTTTCAATAGCGCAGACTCACCTTCTACGGTCAGCGCCGAAAGGCGCAATTGCGTTGCAGTATTGGATGGCGGCCCGAGGATGATTCCATCAAACCAGCAAACATCGGTTGGTGGGACCGACGGCGCAATGAGGTTAGCTTACAAAACTAGCGAGCGGCACGACGGCTTTTCGCCGAACGCGGATTGCTGCCCTGACGCTCAGTCAGCCTTCTGCCAGGGCAGGCAGCCATGCGTCAGGAAAGCCGTGTCACTCGGCTGGATCGTCACTACCTGAGGGCCAGTGGCGATGTCGTTCTTGATGATGTTGTTTGGATTAAGACTGCTCAGCCTCGCCCAACAGCAATCGGATTCTCCGTGCGGGTTGGTACCGGCCGAACGATAGGTGCCGGCACGATGTCGGTGCCCACTCGATACGTGCCATCGGTTTCCATGATTGTTTTGGGGACAGATGCTGGCGGCGGGGCGGTCACCACCACTGTTTTAGTGGATCTCCACTGTGGACGTCACCGTCGTTGCCGTCTGGTTTGAACCGCCGCAACCTGCGAGAGATATTGCGGTTCCAGCGATAGCAGTTTTCTTGCCTGCATTGAAGCCTGCATTGAAGGAGGGTAAGTACGGGAGTGCTGTCCGGATGTCGTTTTCGCGGCAAGGGAACAAACGGCAAACCTCTACAACAAACCTCTACAAAAAGTCAGGGGACGAAAACACTCTCTGACCTCGTAGGGTGAGTGACGGGGCTCGAACCCGCGACTTCCAGGATCACAACCTGGTGCTCTACCAACTGAACTACACTCACCATGGCCGCGCCGGCCCGCTAAGCGGGGCCAACGAGCGGCGACGTCGATACTAGCCGGTCGGTGGCTCGGCGGCCGAATCGATTGGACTCGACGCGTCGTCTCCGGCTTCGAGGTCTGCGACCACCGCCTCGATTTCGCTGGTAGACGGTCCGGGTGGCGGGACGAAGGCGGTCCGTCGGTAGAACTTCAGCTCACGGATGGATTCGTGGATGTCGGCCAGGGCTCGGTGGGAGAGTCCCTTCACCGGCTGACCGAAGTAGATCCGCGGGTACCAGCGCCGGCAGAGTTCCTTGATAGAGCTGACGTCGATCATGCGGTAGTGCAAAAACGCGTCGAGGGCGGGCATGTCGCGGGCGATGAACGAACGATCGGTGGCGATCGAATTGCCCGCCAGCGGCGCCGTCTTGGGTTGCTTGACGTGCTTGTTGACGTAGTCCATCACCATCGCCTCGGCGGTCGCCAGGTCGACTGTGGACGCTCTCACCTCGTCGACCAGCCCAGAGCGGGAGTGCATTTCGGTGACCACGTCGACCATCGACGACAGCGCCGCATCATCGACGTGGATCACCACGTCGACTCCGTCGCCCAGGACGTTCAACCCGGCGTCGGTGACCAGGGCCGCGATTTCGATCAACTTGTCCGAGCCGAGGTCCAGCCCGGTCATCTCGCAGTCGATCCACACCAGTTGGTCCCGCACAGCGCTCAGACTAGGCCTCCACGTAAGCCCTGCCTTTGTTCGCCCTGGCAAGTAGTGTGAGCGGTGCCGAAGCGCAGGGGGAACAACACCCGGGAAGAGGAGCGCATCACGATGAGCACCGAGTCAGCGGCCAGTGGGCTTGACGGGGCCGCGCAGCGGATCGCGAGCGGCTACGCGGTCGACGGCCAGGCTCTGGAGCTGGGCACGGTCGTCGTCGACGGCGTCGCCGATCCGACCGCACAAGTGCGCATCCCCCTGGCCACCGTCAACAGGCACGGCCTGGTGGCCGGAGCGACCGGAACCGGTAAGACCAAGACTCTGCAACTGATCGCCGAGCAGCTCAGCGCGGCGGGCGTGGCGGTCTTGATGGCCGACATGAAGGGTGACCTGTCCGGTCTGGCCCGGGCGGGGGAGGGCAACGACAAGACCTCCGCGCGTGCGAAAGAGACGGGCGACAGCTGGGCAGCGACGGCCTTCCCGGTGGAGTTCTTGTCCCTGGGCACCGGGGGCGTCGGCGTGCCGGTGCGGGCGACCGTCGACAGCTTCGGCCCGGTCCTCTTGTCGAAAGTATTGGGACTCAACGCTACTCAGGAGTCGACCCTTGGTCTGATCTTCCACTGGGCCAAGGAGAATAACCGTCGTTTGGTCACCCTGAACGATTTGCGCGCTGTGACCAGCCACCTGACCAGCGACGCGGGCAAGGCGGACCTCAAAGACCTGGGTGGGGTGTCGTCGACGACAGCGGGTGTCATCCTGCGGGCCCTGGTGAATCTTGCCGGCGAGGGCGGCGACACGTTCTTCGGCGAGCCGAAGCTCGACCCGAACGACCTGCTGCGCGTCGACGGCCAGGGCCACGGCATAATCTCGCTGCTCGAGCTCAGCGGCCAGTCGTTGCGTCCGGTCATCTTCTCGACCTTCCTGATGTGGGTGCTGGCCGACCTGTTCAAAGTCCTGCCCGAGGTCGGTGACGTGGACAAGCCCAAGCTGGTGTTCTTCTTCGACGAAGCGCATCTGCTTTTCGCCGATGCCTCCAAGGCCTTCCTCGAGCAGGTCGAACAGACCGTCAAGCTGATCCGCTCCAAGGGCGTGGGGGTGTTCTTCTGCACCCAGTTGCCCACCGACGTTCCCAACGACGTGCTGTCCCAGTTGGGGGCTCGAATCCAGCACGCGCTGCGCGCCTTCACCCCCGACGACCAGACGGCGCTGAGCAAAACGGTCCGCACCTATCCGAAAACCGATGTCTACGATTTGGAGTCGGCGCTGACCTCGCTGGGAATCGGTGAAGCCGTCGTCACCGTGCTGTCAGAGAAGGGGGCACCGACTCCGGTCGCGTGGACCCGGATGCGGGTGCCGCGGTCGCTAATGGCCTCGATCGGTACGGACGCGATCTCCGCCGCAGCCCAATCCAGCCCCCTGCAGGCCAAGTACGGCCAGACGACCGAGCAGGAGACACCCGACTTTTCCGCGCCGCCGGGAGAACTCGACACTCCGCCCTTACCGGAAACCGTTGACATACCGCCGATGCCCGCACCCGCCGAGCCGAAGGGCCCGTCCATGTGGGAGGAAGTGCTGAAGAACCCGACGGTGAAAAGCGGCATTAACACGGCGATACGTGAAGCGGTGAAAGGCATCTTTGGTACCGGCCGCCGCAAGTAACGGTTACGCGCCGCCGAGCTTCTTGTAGAAGCCGCCCACGATCGGCCCGACGATGGCGCGTGGCGCGTACCCGCTCACCACCGACATGGCCTTCGACGTCAGGCCCGGCACGACGCGCATCTTGTTGCGCTCCAACGCATCCAGCGAAACCTTGGCGGTGTGCTCGGTGGAGATCCACAGGAAGTCCGGCACCAGTCTTTCGACCAGCGAGGCCTCGGCCTCCTCGGGCAGCTCGGTGCGCACCGGGCCCGGCGCCAGCAGCGTGACGTGCACACCGGAGGCACGCACCTCGCCGCGCAGCGATTCGCTGAAGGTGTTCACGAACGCCTTGGTGGCCGCGTAGGTGGCGTTGTAGGGAATCGGCGAATTGCCGGCTGCCGAGCCGGAAATCAAAATGCCCCCGGCCCTGCGCTCGATCATGCCGGGCAGCACCGCCAGCGCAAGGTCATGCACCCCAAGGACATTCAGCTGCACCTGCGCCTTTTCGCCCGCCGGATCGAGGCTCGAAACCGCACCGAAGGTCGCGGTGCCCGCGTTGGCGCACAGGATGGAGATGGGCCGTGCGGCCAGTTCGTCGCACAGTTTCGCCCGTTCGCCCGGGTCGGCCAGATCGGCGGGCCGCACGTCGACGGCGACGCGATACTTGTCGGACAGACGGGCGGCCAAGTCGTTGAGCAGATCTTCCCGCCGCGCCGTGATGATCAGGCTGTACCCGCGGGCGGCGAGTTCGGTCGCCAGCGCTTCGCCGATATTCTGCGAAGCTCCAGTGACCACGGCACGCGAGTCGGGGCTGGGAGCTGGTACCGGCATGAGCCAATCGTAGACACGCCACGGGTCGCAGCCGGGCGCGGCGGTTCGCCCGCCCATTAAATAGAGTGCGGGGCATGGGCCAGCCCGAGGCGCGTTCGGACACACCTGTGCTGTCTCGGGTCGTGGCGTGGGCGCTCTGGGACTGCGGTGCCATCGGTCTGAACGCGATCGTGGGAACCTTCGTGTTCTCCGTCTACCTGACCAGCAGCGTGGGGGCGGGTTTATCGGGCGGTACGACACCGGCCAGTTGGCTGGGTCGCGCGGGGGCCATCGCCGGGTTGACTGTCGCGCTGCTCGCGCCGGTCGTGGGCGTCTGGGTGGAGTCCCCTCACCGCAGGCAGGTGGTGCTGAGCGTGCTGACCGGCTTTGGGGTGACGCTGACCTGCGCGATGTTCTTCATCCGCGATCGCCCGGGATACCTCGCGGCCGGGCTGGTGCTGCTCGGGGCGACGGCGGCATCCGGCGACCTGGCCAGCGTCCCGTACAACGCGATGCTGCGCCAGCTCTCGACGCCGCTGACAGCGGGCCGGATTTCCGGACTGGGTTCGGCCGCGGGCTACCTGGGCAGCGTCATGCTGCTGCTGCTCATCTACACGGGATTCATCTCCGGTAGTGGCCCGGTGCGCGGGTTGTTGCGGGTGCCCGTCGACGACGGGCTCTACGTTCGCGAGGCGATGCTGCTGGCGGCGGCGTGGTTCGCGGTTTGGGCTCTGCCGTTGCTGTTCGTTGCGCACCGGCTCCCGGGGTCCGACGAGGTGTACCAGCCGACGAGCATGCTGGGCGGCTACCGCAAGCTGTGGACTGAGGTGACCGCCGAATGGCGCCGCGACCGCAACCTGGTCTACTTCCTGCTGGCCAGCGCGCTCTTCCGGGACGGGTTGGCGGCGATTTTCGCCTTCGGCGCGGTGTTGGGTGTGAACGTGTACGGCATCTCGCAGGCCGACGTGCTGATATTCGGCGTGGCCGCCAGCGTGGTGGCCGCGGTGGGTGCGGTGCTGGGCGGGTTCGTCGACCACCGGATCGGATCGAAACCCGTCATCGTCGGGTCGCTGATCGCGATCACCACCGCGGCGCTCACCCTGATGGCGCTCTCGGGCTCGCTGGCGTTCTGGGTGTGCGGGCTGCTGCTCGCCCTGTTCATCGGGCCGTCGCAGGCGTCCGCACGCGCCCTGCTGTTGCAGATGGCGAAGCACGGCAGGGAAGGGGTCGCGTTCGGCCTGTATACGATGACCGGGCGGGCGGTCTCCTTTGTCGCGCCGTGGCTGTTCTCCGTTTTCGTCGATGCCTTCGGCGCCGTGCGTGCCGGTCTCGGCGGGATCTCGCTGGTGCTGATCGCCGGTCTGCTGGGGATGTTTGCGGTCCGCGTTCCTGCGCGCGTTGTCGCCGCGGCGGAACGGTCCTAGGGGCCTACCCTCTCGCGTCGCAGATCGTCAGACCGGCCCCGACCCGCTGGCTTACCTGAACCCCGGCCACGGTGACCGAGCAGGTGACGTTGTGGCCGAAGTTCACGATCGTGACGGCTGCCGGGTGCACGGCCGACTTCGCCAGGCTGACCTCTTTGCTCCACGGCAGCGCGACGTTGAACTCGGTCTGGACGACATCACCGGTGGCGATGTACATGATGCTAAGCGCGCGGCCGTCACCGGTCACGGAGTAGACGACGTCCTGCATCGAGGCCGGGGCGGTGGTGTCGGTGGGTGTTTGCGATTCGCTGGGTGGCGGCGCCGGCGCGTGGCTGCGCGACGGCGGCGATGGGCGCGTCGACGGGGGCGGCGTCGGAAATTCCGAACTGGGCTCGGGCATGGGGGCCAACGGCGGAACGGCGGTCTGTTTCTTGATCGCGTCGTTGGCCAGGGCCAGCGCGATCACCAGGGCGACGACCAGGAACACCGCCGCGCCGGCGGCGATCCACAACCAGCGCGGCGACTTCGGGCCTCCGGGCGGCGCCGGCGCCGGGCCCTGAGCGGGCGGTTCCCCCGGGGGCGGCATGCCTTGCTGCCAGTACGCCGGCAACTGCTGAGTGTCGTTGAGGCTGGACGCCCATTGCGGAATATGCCCGCGGTACGTCGGCGCGTACGGCGCCTGGTCGGCGTATGCCGGGTCCACCGGTGGCTGGTGCCAGGGCCCCTGCGGCCCGGGCGGCTCGGACCCCGGGAGGGTGGGACTGAACCACTCAGGTCGACGTGGATCGTTCATGTCCACCTCATGGCTTGCAGGGTACCTAAGCGATGCGCCTCGGCGGTGGCTCTTCTGGCGACCCGCGACTCAGGGGCACCGATTTCCGGCAGCGAGCGCGGCGACGGTCATTGCCCGCATGACGGCCCGTGACCGCGCGTCCCGGGCGGGCTTGCCGCGCGCGTTGTCGGGGGCCTTCATGCTGTGCGGTGTCGAATTCAGCAGGCCGAACACCGCGTGCGCGGTCAGACGGGCGTCGGCTTCGGCCAGCTCGGGGTGGAGCTCACGCAGCACGCCGACCCAGATCTCGACGTATTGGCGCTGCGCTTTGCGCACTTGTTTCTCGGCCGCCTCAGGCAGGTGCGCGAGGTCGCGGTCCTGGATGCGGATCAGGTCGGGTTCGCCGAGCGCGAAGTCGAGGTGGAAGTCGATGAGGCCGTCCAGCGCAGCGGCGGCGTCAGCGCTGTGGTCGCGCACCTTTCGGGCACCGTCGAGCAGGCGCGTGCTGATGCCGACCAGCAACTCGACCAGCAGCGACTCCTTATTGGGGAAGTGCCGGTAGATCGCCGGTCCGCTGACGCCGGCGGCGGCGCCTATGTCTTCAAGTCGCACTGCGAGGAAACCGCGCTCGGCGAAAAGCCGCTCGGCGGCGGACAGCAGTTGCATGCGCCGGTCGGATTTCAACTGGCTGCGGCGATTGGGGGCGTCGGGAGGGCCGGGCTGGCCGTCAGGGGCAGACGTTGTCATTGGTTAATCGCCACTAACGTAGCACGAGTTAGTCGCCATTAACTCGTGTTGCCGATCGGGCGGACCCGGCCGTTCTGGACTCGGCGGCTTATGCGATGGTATTCTAGCCGAGTTAATGAGCATTAACTGAATGCCCGTCCGGCCCGGGTGCGCCGGGCGGACGTTGACCGCCCCGACCGCAAGGAGGCCGCTGCGGCGATGGACAAGGTCATGGCGACGGCCGCCGAGGCGGTCGCCGACATCACCGACGGGTCTTCTCTGGCGGTCGGCGGATTCGGCTTCTGCGGCATCCCCGAGGCGCTGATCGCGGCGCTGGTCGACACCGGGGTCGGCGACCTGGAAACGGTGTCGAACAACTGCGGCGGCGACGGTGTCGGATTGGTTGCGTTATTGCGGCGCAAGAGGATTCGCCGGGCCATCGCCTCCTACGTGGGCGATAACAAGGAATTCGTGTGCGACGACGGCTTGCACTTGGTCGAGACCGCCCCCGGCGTCGGTGTCGACGAGGTGCTCGCGAAAACCGAACCGCCCCTTGCGCTGGCGACAACCGGGAGGCTCATGTGAGCTCATCGTTCGCCGACGAGCACCGTCGGCTGGTTGATGAACTGAACGCCAAGCTGGCGACCGCGGCGCTCGGTGGCAACGAGCGCGCGCGGGAACGCCACGTCAGCCGCGGCAAGCTGCTGCCCCGCGAACGGGTGGACCGCTTGCTGGATCCGGGCAGCCCGTTCCTGGAGCTGTCCGCGCTGGCGGCCACCGGTATGTACGGCGATGAGTCTCCGGGCGCCGGGATCATCACCGGGATCGGCCGGGTGTCGGAGCGCGAGTGCGTGATCGTCGCCAACGACGCGACGGTCAAGGGCGGCACCTACTACCCGATGACGGTCAAGAAGCATCTGCGCGCGCAGGAGATCGCGGTGCAGAATCGCCTGCCGTGCATCTACCTCGTCGACTCCGGCGGTGCCTTCCTACCCCGGCAGGATGAGGTGTTTCCCGACCGCGAGCATTTCGGGCGGATCTTCTACAACCAGGCGACCATGAGCGCCAAGGGGATTCCGCAGGTGGCGGCGGTTCTGGGATCGTGTACGGCCGGCGGCGCGTACGTGCCGGCAATGAGCGACGAGGCCGTCATCGTCCGTGAGCAGGGCACGATCTTCCTCGGGGGTCCACCCCTGGTCAAGGCCGCCACCGGGGAGGTCGTCACCGCCGAAGAGCTCGGCGGCGGCGACCTGCACTCGCGGGTCTCCGGTGTCACCGACCACCTCGCCGACGACGACGAACACGCGCTGCGGATCGTCCGCTCGATCGCCGCCACCTTCGCCCCGCGTGAGCCCAGCCAATGGGAGGTGCGGGCGCCGGTCGAGGCGAAGCACGCGCAGACCGAGCTCTACGACGTCGTGCCCCCCGATCCCCGGGTGCCCTACGACGTGCACGAAGTCATCGTGCGCCTGATCGACGGCGGCGAGTTCAGCGAGTTCAAGGCTAACTACGGCAAGACGCTGGTGACCGCGTTCGCGCACATCCACGGCCATCCCGTCGGGATCGTCGCCAACAACGGCGTGCTGTTCAGCGAATCCGCTTTGAAGGGTGCGCATTTCATCGAGCTGTGCGACAAGCGCAAGGTCCCGCTGCTTTTCCTGCAGAACATCGCCGGCTTCATGGTCGGCCGCGACTACGAAGCCGGCGGTATCGCCAAGCACGGAGCCAAGATGGTGACCGCCGTCGCCTGTGCCCGAGTGCCGAAGCTGACCGTCGTGATCGGCGGATCCTATGGCGCGGGCAACTATTCGATGTGCGGACGGGCGTATTCCCCGCGCTTTTTGTGGATGTGGCCCAATGCGCGAATCTCTGTGATGGGTGGCGAGCAGGCCGCTTCGGTGCTGGCCACCGTGCGCGGTGAGCAGCTCAGAGCGGGAGGCAAACCGTGGTCGGCCGACCAGGAAGAGGCGTTCAAGGCGCCCATCCGCGCGCAGTACGAGGACCAGGGCAACCCGTACTATTCGACGGCCCGGCTGTGGGACGATGGCATCATCGACCCGGCCGACACCAGAATGGCTGTCGGTCTTGCCCTTTCGGCGTGTGCGCACGCGCCACTGGGACCGGTTTCCTACGGCGTCTTCCGGATGTGAGGCTATGTTCGACACCGTATTAGTGGCCAACCGCGGCGAGATCGCGGTGCGGGTCATCCGGACCCTGCGTCGGCTGGGCATCCGATCGGTCGCGGTCTACAGCGATCCCGACGCCGGCGCCCGGCATGTGCTCGAGGCCGACGAAGCGGTGCGACTGGGGCCCGCCGCGGCGCGAGAAAGCTACCTCGACATCGCCAAGGTGCTCGATGCGGCGGCGCGTACCGGTTCTCAGGCGATCCACCCGGGGTACGGATTCCTCTCGGAGAACGCCCATTTCGCCGCGGCATGCCAACGCGCCGGGGTGGTGTTCCTCGGGCCCCCGCCACGCGCGATTCAGGTCATGGGCGACAAGATCACCGCCAAGAACGCCGTCGCCGCCTTCGACGTGCCGGTGGTGCCGGGCGTGGCGAAGCCGGGGCTGACCGACGACGAGCTGGTCGCGGCCGCCGACCAGCTCGGCTATCCGGTGTTGATCAAGCCGTCGGCCGGCGGGGGCGGCAAGGGCATGCGGCTGGTGGATGACCCGGCACGGCTGCGCGACGCCTTGGTGAGCGCCAGGCGGGAGGCCGCCTCCGCGTTCGGCGACGACACCCTGTTCCTGGAGCGTTTCGTGTTGCGGCCCAGGCACATCGAGGTCCAGGTGCTCGCCGACACGCACGGCAACGTGGTGCACCTCGGCGAACGCGAGTGCAGCCTGCAGCGGCGGCACCAGAAGGTCATCGAGGAGGCGCCCTCGCCGCTGCTCGATGCGCAGACGCGGGCGCGGATCGGGGCGGCGGCCTGCAACACCGCCCGCAGCGTCGACTACGTCGGCGCCGGCACCGTGGAGTTCATCGTCTCCGCTGACCGTCCCGACGAGTTCTTCTTCATGGAGATGAACACTCGCCTGCAGGTGGAACATCCGGTCACCGAAGCGGTTACCGGACTCGACCTGGTGGAGTGGCAGCTACGGGTGGCCGCCGGCGAGAAACTGGCCTTCGCCCAGCACGAGATAGAACTGCGCGGGCACGCGATCGAGGCCCGGGTGTACGCCGAGGATCCGGCCCGAGGTTTCCTGCCCACCGGGGGTCGGGTGCTGCAGGTGGTCGAGCCGTCGAGTGCCGGCGTGCGGGTCGATTCGTCGCTGCTGGCCGGCACGGTGGTCGGCAGCGACTACGACCCGATGCTCAGCAAGGTGATCGCGCACGGGATCGACCGCGACGAGGCGCTCGCCAAACTCGATGCGGCACTGGCGCACACCGCGGTCCTGGGCGTGCAGACCAACGTCGAATTCCTGCGGTTCCTGCTGGCCGACGAGCGGGTGCGTGCCGGTGACCTGGACACCGCGCTGCTGGACGAGCGGCTGGCGGACTTCGCGCCCCTGGCGGCGCCCGACGACGTGCTCGCCGCCGCCGGCCTGTACCGCCAGTGGGCTCTGGGCCGTCGCGCAGGCGGCAACCCCTGGGCGGCGTCGATCGGATGGCGGATCGGCGGCGCCGCGGCGCCCGTCCGCACCGCGATGCAAACCCCGCTGCGCAGCGAGACCGTGTCGGTGTGGGGACGTCCCGAAGCCGCCGCCCGGGTCCAGGTTGGCGAGGGTGAGATCCATTCCGGCAGTGCGCAAGTCGACGAAGGACAGATGTGCGTGACGCTCGATGGGCTGCGCCGCGAATACCGCTGGGCCGAGGCCGACCGGCACCTATGGATTGCCGACGAACGGGGAACCTGGCACCTGCGCGAAGCCGAGGAACACACGATTCACCGCGCCTCGGGCGAGCGGCAGGCGGAGATCCTCAGCCCCATGCCCGGCAGCGTGATCGCCGTTCAGGTCGCCTCCGGCGCCGAGGTTTCCGAGGGCGACGTCGTGGTGGTTGTGGAGGCGATGAAGATGGAACACTCGCTGGCCGCGCCGCTTTCGGGCCGCGCGGAGGTGCTGGTGTCCGTCGGCGATCAGGTGACAGTCGATCAGGTGCTGGCCCGGCTGGTTCCGGACCCCGAAGAAGCCACAGAAAGTAAGGACGAGACATGACCACATCCATCATAGGGACGCTGCCCAAGGAGTACGAGGACCTGCGGGACACGGTGGCCGAGTTCGCGCGCACCGTCGTCGCGCCCGTATCCGCCAAACATGATGAGGAGCACAGCTTTCCGTACGGAGTCGTCGCCAAGATGGGCGAGATGGGACTGTTCGGCCTGCCGTTCCCGGAGGAGTACGGCGGCATGGGCGGTGACTACTTCGCGCTGTCGCTGGCGCTGGAGGAGCTGGGAAAGGTCGACCAGTCGGTGGCGATCACGCTGGAGGCCGGTGCCAG
This sequence comes from uncultured Actinomycetota bacterium, assembly GCA_963785625.1. GTDB lineage: Bacteria > Actinomycetota > Actinomycetes > Mycobacteriales > Mycobacteriaceae > Mycobacterium. The sequence goes on from CAWAWC010000017.1 coordinate 26,159, forward strand.
CCTCGGCGCGATGCCCATCTACCGGTTCGGCACCGAGGAGCAGAAGCAGAAGTGGCTGCCGGATCTGACGTCTGGGCGGGCGCTGGCCGGGTTCGGGCTTACCGAGCCGGGGGCCGGCTCGGACGCCGGAAGCACCCGCACCAGCGCCCGGCTCGACGACGGCGAGTGGGTCATCAACGGCAGCAAGCAATTCATCACCAACTCGGGCACCGACATCACGTCGCTGGTTAGCGTCACCGCGGTCACCGGGACCACCGCTAATGGCAGGAAAGAGATCTCGACGATCATCGTGCCCAGCGGCACAACGGGCTTCACGGTCGAGCCGGTCTACAACAAGGTGGGCTGGAACGCGTCGGACACCCATCCCCTGAGCTTCGACGACGCCCGCGTTCCGGAGGAGAACCTGCTGGGCGCGCGGGGGACCGGGTATGCGAACTTCTTGTCGATCCTGGACGAGGGCCGCATCGCGATTGCCGCGCTGGCGACCGGGGCCGCGCAGGGGTGCGTCGACGAGAGCGTGAAGTACGCCAAGGAGCGACAGGCGTTCGGCCAGCCAATCGGCTCGTATCAGGCGATCAGCTTCAAGATCGCGCGGATGGAGGCCCGTGCCCATGTGGCCCGCACGGCGTACTACGATGCAGCCGCAAAGATGTTGGCTGGGAAGCCCTTCAAGAAGGAGGCGGCGATCGCGAAGATGATCGCATCGGAGGCGGCGATGGACAACGCCCGCGACGCCACCCAAATTCACGGCGGGTATGGCTTCATGAACGAGTACCTGGTGGCGCGACACTACCGCGACAGCAAGATCCTCGAGATCGGGGAAGGCACCACGGAGGTGCAACTGATGCTCATCGCCCGATCGGTGGGACTGCGGTGAGTTCGGATAACTCGATTGTTCAGCGGGGCTTGTGGTTTGAAGAGTTCGAGATCGGAACCAAGTACCTGCACCGGCCGGGCCGCACGGTCACCGAAGCCGACAACGTGCTGTTCACCACGCTGACAATGAACACCCAGTCGTTGCATCTGGATGCGGCGTGGGCCGCCGAGCAGCCGGGATTTCGCGGCGAGCGACTGGTGAACTCCATGTTCACCCTCTCGACGCTGGTCGGGTTGTCGGTGTCGCAGCTGACCTTGGGCACCATCGTGGCCAATCTCGGCTTTTCCGAGGTGTCGTTTCCCAAACCCGTTTTTCACGGCGATACCCTGTACGCGGAGACCGTGTGCACCGGCAAGCGGGAGTCGAAGAGCCGACCCGGTGAGGGAATCGTCACCCTCGAGCACATCGGGCGCAACCAACACGGGGAGGTCGTCGCGCGCGCCGTCCGTACCACCCTGGTGCAGAAGCGGCCCGCCTCTCAAACAGACCCCGTGGAGACGCGATGAACTTGCGCTTAGCCGGTCCGGGATGGTTGTTCTGCCCGGCCGACCGTCCCGAGCGTTTCGCCAAGGCCGCGGCTGCCGCCGACGTGGTGATACTCGACCTGGAAGACGGTGTGGCGCAGGCGGATAAGGCAGCCGCCCGCAAGGCGCTGCGGGAGACGCCGTTGGATCCCGAGCGCACCGTCGTGCGGGTCAACGCGGCGGACACCGGGGAGCTGGCGCGTGATCTGGACGCCCTGGCCGGCACCGCGTACACGACGGTGATGCTGTCCAAGACCGAATCGGCCGAGCAGGTGAATGCGCTCGCGCGCCGCGAGGTCGTCGCGCTGATCGAAACCCCGCGCGGTGCGGTGTTCGCCACCGAGATCGCCGCCGCCGAGGGCACTGTCGCGATGATGTGGGGTGCCGAGGATCTGGTGGCCACGCTCGGCGGGAGCTCCAGCCGGCTTGCCGATCGCACCTACCGGGACGTCGCCCGCCACGTGCGGTCGACAGTTCTGCTGGCGGCGTCGGCGTTCGACCGCGTCGCATTGGACGCCGTCCATCTGGACATCCGTGACATCGAGGGCCTGCGCGCGGAGGCCGACGATGCGGTCGCGGTGGGTTTCGACGCGACCGTCTGCATCCACCCCACCCAGATTGCCGTGGTGCGCGAGGCCTACCGCCCCACCGAGGAGAAGCTGGACTGGGCGCGAAAAGTATTGGCGGCAGCCCAGACCGAGCGCGGCGTCTTCGCCTTCGAAGGGCAGATGGTCGACTCGCCGGTGCTCAAGCACGCGGAGATGGTGCTGCGGCGTGCGGGCGATACCAGGTGACGGCTTGACTTCCTAAGCACGAGGCCGATGCCCGCTGCGGGAAGACGTTCAGACGTGTTGCGATCAAGTTGGCAGGACGATCCCGGTGGCCGGGCCCAGGATGATCTGCTGGCCACCGGGGGGCACGTAGCCGCCGGTGGTTCCGTAGAGGCCGTAGAGCGGGTGGGTGGGGCCGTACGGCGGCCCGGCGTAGATGTCGTTGATCCAGCCCGTGGACAGGGTGTACACGGCCGCGGTGTCGCCGCCCGGCGAGTACTTGGTGAGCAGCTGCGCGAGGAAGTCGATGACGGGTTTATTGCCCAGCAGCGAGTCGACATGCGAGCCGTTGACCAGCTCGACCCCGACGAACTGCCCCGGGTACAGACTGACCAGTTCGTTCGTGGTGGCACCGCCAGCGTTCCACGACTGTGGCGGCGCGGCCACCACATAGTCGGGGATATTCAACGTCTTCAGGTTGGCGATCGCAGCCGCGAAGGCCGAGGAGTTGGATGCGACCCCGTCGAACATCACCACACCGAGAAGGTGGTTGTTGGCGGTGTTCGTCCCGAGGTCCGCGACGTAATCGCCGGCCGCGAGCGTGGCGAGGCCGCCGCCGGCGGAGTGTCCGGTCATGAGGAAACTTTGCGGCAGCGTGCCGTGGTAACCGGCCTGGCTCGCGCTGAGGTTCAGCGCCGTCTCGTTGCCCAGGAACAACGAGCCGACCGCCTGCTGCATCTGCGTGCCGCTCAGCCAGGCGCCGCCCGGCAACGGAATCGACGACACGGTGGGGACGACCACGATGCTGTCGGTGCCCTCCGCCAGGGCGATGGCCAGATCGCTGTACCAGCCACCCGTTCCCAGGAAGCCGTGCTGCAGATAGATGACACCGCGGGCATCCACCGTACCGTTTGCCTGCGTCGGGAAGTACCAGCGCGCCGGGGCGTCGTAGCCATGGGGGCCGACCGGAATGTCAAGGTAGGAGAACCCCTCGGTGACCCCGGTCACCACGCCGGGGGTCCCCGTCCCCTGCGTCACACCGCCGCTGCCGGACCCGAGACTCCCGTTGAAAAAGCCGGTGATCAGCCTGCCGGCCAGACCGGGGCCGGTGGTCCCGGTGACGGCAGGCCCGACGGCAGCTTTACCGAAGAGCGGTTGCCCGGTCAGATAGATGAAGGGTGAAAAAAACCCCTGGTCGAAGAACTGTTGCTGCAGCCCCTGCACCAGCAGCGACACATTCCCGGCCTCAGCGCCAGCGTATGCGGCCCCGGCCGCGCTCAACGTACCCACGAACTGCGCATGAAACAGCGTCGTCTGCGCGGTCAGCGCGTGAAAGTCTGCGGCGAAGCTGCCGAAAAAGCTCGCGATAGCCGCCGACACCTCATCGCCAGCCGCCGCGGCGATCCCCGTCGTCGAGGGCGCCGCCGCAGCGGAGGCCTCCCTGATCGCCTCCCCGATCCCGGTCAAGTCCCCCTCCGCTGCGGCAAAAGCCTCAGGTGCTGAGATCACGAACGACGACATCAGCGGCTCCATTCCCCGTAGCGCGACAACCTCAGGACAGCTACAAAATGGTACTGATCGAAACGCCCCGCGGTGCGGTGTTTGCCGCCGAAATTGCCGCCACCGGGGGCACCGTCGCGATGATGTGGGCGCCGACGGTCTGCCTGGATTCGCTCAACGTGATTCCACCTGGCTCGGCCACACACCCTCGTCTTGGAGCGACCAGCCATTCGCGTCGCCGATTAACCCACCCCCTTCGTCGCAGCGCTCACCTACTTGACGAGGTCGTGTTCAACCCGCTGTGGCTCATCGACGCCCGGTGCACACGCGACACCCGCCGTTCGGAAGTCTTCACCTCAGCAGCAGTTAACGACGCCAGAGGTTTCGGTCGGCGGACGCACGCATCGTCGGACACTCGGCCGCAGTCCAACGTGGCGGCGCTGCCTACCAGGAGCTGCTGCGCTGCGGTTCGGGCATTGTTCACGGATAAATGCTCGTCACCGACGCGCCCAGTGAGATGACCTCCACGCCTTTTACCGACATGCGACCACGAGACGGGGATCATCGCTCCCGTTGCGCGCCGGCAGCCATCGAGTAGTTTGCTTTCCTGTAAGGCAGGCTAACTACTTGCTGCAGCACGGCGAGGTCACCGACGGCGACTGCGCATCAACACGTGGAGCGTTATGGACAACCGGTACTTTCCGTTGGTCGTGGTCGTAGTCATGCTCGCTCTCGGGCTGACCCTCACAGTCGCCGACTTCAAGCGGGCCACCACACTGCGGCGACCGCTGCTGGTTGCACTGATCTGTCAGTCGTTGCTCCTGCCCACCCTGTGCCTGCTCATCGCTGAAGGCTTCCATCTCCAGCCGACTCTTGCGGTCGGGCTCATGCTGATGGCCGCTACTCCTGGCGGGACGATGGCGAACATATTGAGTCACCTCGTCGACGGGGACCTGGCGCTCAATCTCACGCTGACCGCGATCAACGCCGTGCTGTCGATATTTGCACTGCCGGCAATATTGGCGGTATCGATGACGTGGTTCCTCGGGGAAGGGCGTTTTCTTCCGCTCCAGCTGGACAAGTTCGTAGCGGTGTTCGGACTTGTGCTTATTCCCATTGCGATCGGCGTCGCAATGCGTCACCGTTTCCCCGAGCTGGCCAAGCGATTACAAAAGCCGGTCAGAATAGCCGCGGTAGTGCTACTGGTGCTCGCCGTCCTCGCGGCAATCGCCGGCGGGAAGAAGACGCTGTGGAACAACTTCGGCGCGCTGAGCGGAGCCGTCGTGACTTTCTGTGCGGTAAGCCTCACGGTCGGCTATCTGGCGCCGCGCTGGATGCATCTCGCTCCACGACAGGCCATCGCCATCAGCTTGGAGATCGGTTTGCACAACGCCGTGGTGGCGATGGCCGTGGCACTGAGTCCCCAACTACTGAATAGCGTCGAGATGGCCACCCCGGCTGCCGTTTACGGTACTGTCGCGCCCTTCCTTGCCCTGGCGTTCGTCGTCGGCGTGCGCCGCCTGGACCCCGCGTTTCGCCGTGTCTCCCGCTTTGACACGACAGTGAACGAAGCCCCCGCTTAGCGGCGTTGCGCCGCGGCCAATCTGCTTGCAAATTCCGGTGATTGAATGGAGGAAGCCTGCGGCCCGAGCTCGGTGCGCATGGCGATAACGTGCTGTTCGTTGTCCAGTGACCCCGGACTGGCCGTAGCGCGCATGGTGGCTTTAGTCGCCAGTACCACCTCGCGCGGAGCCGCTGCGGGCCCCGCGGCCAGTTCCAGCGCCGCCGCGACCGGGTCGTCGGCAACACTGAGCGCCAAGCCATGGCGCACAGCGGATTCGGCGTCGAAGCGCATGCCGAAGAGCAGGGCCGCGCGGGCCACCTGCGGACCCACCGCGCGCTGCAGCATCCAGGTGGCACCCCCGCCGGGATGGAGCCCCAGCTTCTGGAAGCGCGCGTCGAAAAGCGCTGCCGGACCGGCGATGCGCACGTCGGCGGCCAGCGCCAAATTCAGGCCCGCCCCCACGGCCGCGCCGTTGACCGCGGCGATGGTGGGGAGCCGACAATTACCGACGGCCATGAAGCCGTCGTAGATTCGCCGCAAACCCGTCTCCGCCGCTCCGGCGCCCGCAGCGCCCAGGGCGCTGAGGTCGGCGCCGGCGCAAAAAGCCTTGCCCGCCCCGGTGATCACCACGGCGTGCACTTCGGGATCGGCTTCGGCCCGCTCGACCGCCTCGCGCAGTAGCGCCGACATTTCGGCGGTGAAGGCGTTGCGCCGGTCGGGGTCGTTGACGGTGATGAGCGCGACGTGATTGTCGACGGCGGACAGGACGGGGTCGGACTGAGCCATGGGCACCTCCGGGGATTGGGGCTTGCTGGCGGCCGGGGGCGCGGACCCGAGGATGTTGCCGGGCTCAGCGTACGTGGCGCGCTCGTCGAGCCGGCATCGGGATCGTTTCGCGCGGACGAATCACGGGCTGAGCAGCGACCGCCGCCTGCATCAGTGCCCCCGGCACGACTCGAACGTGCGACCTAGGGATTAACATCTGCCAACTCTCGCAGTTGCCCGAGCCTGCCTGTTATTACTTGTGCTCCAACAGTTTTGGCTGAGGTCCAGCATCGGTGAGAACCCGCCACTTACCGTCGAATCGTGGTCATTGGCGATGAATAAACGATGAGCTGCAAGTCGTCCCCGACACGTGCGTTAGAGATGGCTCGCCACGAAGGTAGCGGCCTGACTGGGCATCCCGGACTGCTGATACGACAAGTGTGCCGCGGAGAACATCTCGTCATGCGAAGGCAGCGACAGGCCCCCGCCCGGTGAGCAAATCGGATCACCGGGCGCACACAAGTCAATGGCCTTAGCCCCATACCACGGGCTGATCTCGCTAATGGGTCCCCCGAGATATCTGTCGGTCGGATTTCCGAAGACGGCGACGGCAGCAACGTGATCAGCCTCGTCTGCCGATAGCGTCGCGGCGTTAAACCCTGCAACCGACGCTCGAGCGATGGTGATCAGATCTATCACCATGGCGCCTTGGGAATATCCACCGAGCACCAGCTTGGTGTTGGGGCAGTTCACCACCATGGATTGAACGTGAGCACTCGCATCGCTGGCGCCGGCGGATGCAGACGGGGGCCAATCTTCGGTGGCGGGGTAGTTGACGGGATACACGCCGACGGACCGACCACCGACCTGCGGGCGCAGTGAATCGACAAACGCCTGTCCGACCCCACCAACACCAGGTGGCTCGTTGGTGCCGCGAGCGAACGTCACCTCGACGTCAGGGCAGGAAGCCGCGGAGGCGGGGCCTATGAGGATCGGTGCGCTTAGCAGCGTCGCCAAGGTTGTCGCCACCGCGGCACCCAGCCAACGAGCCAATTGGCGTGCGCGCATGTCCCAATGCTGACATATCGCGGCCGGAAGCGTATCGCCCAACTGGCACTGCTATTGCGTCATCAGTATGCATTTTGTAGGCTTGTAGCCTAAGAATTGCATACCCAAGAGGTGTCGAGATGGCTCAGCGCAGAAGCACGTCGCTCCCGGCAGTCCTTGCGGGCGCACCGTTGCGAACCATACGCGCCGAGGACGCCGGTACCACCTATGCCTTTCCGGGTCCCGAGCTGGCACGCCTGGCGGACAGGGGGCTTTTGCATCGGGTCGCCCATGGCTATTACATCGTTGTCCCGCAGGACATGATCGGTCGCGAATGGGTGCCGAGCCTTGAGGCCGCGGCGGCTGGGATCGCCTCGGCCATCTATGGAGCGACCCGCGCAGTCCTCATGGGTATCAGCGCAGCCCGTGTGCTTGGCGCAATACCACGAGCTCTAGCAACCGCCGTTGTCGCCGTGCCTGAGCAACATCGGCCGATTTGGCTCAAGGACCGTCAATCGGTGGTGCGTTTCGTCAAGCGGGAAACCGACCGGTTGGACGCCGAACGGATCGAGACGCCCCTGGGGTCGGCCCTCGTAACGACGCCAGAGCAGACCCTCCTCGACCTCGCACATCGCCCTCAACTCGGAGACTCCCGCAACGAGGTGCCCGCAGCGATCGCCCTGTTGTATCAGCGCAGCGATCACCATCGCCTCAAGACCCTCGCCGCCGACCAACGCCTCACAGCGTCGCTGCGCCGCGCCGAATCATGGGCCGCAGAACATGAACGCTGACGAAAGCGCCGAGATCGCCCGGCAGTTTGGCGTCGCACCCGAACAAGTTGAGCGCGACCATCTCATCTCGCATCTGCTGGCATTTCTCAGCCACAACTTCAAGGACCGGATCCAGTTCATCGGGGGCACCGCCTTGGCGCGTACACATCTCCCGGACGGCCGGCTCAGCGAGGACATCGACCTCATCGCCATCGATGACCGCAAGGCCGTGGCGGCCGATCTGGACGCGGCGCTGCCACGATCACTGGCCCGAACGCACGGCAGGCTTACCCTGAATCCGCCCTTCAGCGGTGTGGCGAATACCGCCGCGGCAATACTGCGATCCACCACTGGCAACTTGGTCAGAGTCCAGCTCCTCTCGGCCCACGGCAGAGTGCTGTGGCCCACCGAGCGCCGTTCGCTCGAGCAGCGCTACCGCGATGCGCCGCCGGCCGAACTAACCGTTCCCACTCTGCCCGCGTTCGCCGCCTCCAAGACGGCGACGTGGGCTGACCGTCACGCGCCGCGAGACCTCTGGGACCTCTGGGCGCTTAACAGAATTGGGGCCATCGATGCCGCGGCCCTAAAGCTGTATCGACGATACGGTCCGACCAATCGGCCTCCTGGCAACTACGTGTTCGAAACGCCGCCGTCCGAGGCCGAATGGCAGTCGCAACTTGCTGGCCAAACGCGGCTGACCGTCGATGCCGCCGATGCCCTCGAGGTTGTTCGCGAAGCGTGGGCTCGCGCAATCGCTGCCGAGCGCAGCGACTAAGGCCCATTAGTAGTCCATCAAACACTCTGCTCTCCAACACTTCTCAACAAAACCCAAGTTCTCCCAGAATCACTCCATATCGCCCATCCCTCTCGGCCATTTCCCAAAAAGCCTGCACCACATGTGCTTACAACCACAACGCCCCTAAATACTGCTGGCACATTGGCACAAGTGGCGCAATACTGATTTGGGGCCACGCTGCACGCGCCCCCAAATCCCATCCGTTACAGCTGGTTTCGCTTGCCGAGGTTGTGAGGTGGTCGCCGGTGTTGACGATCTCGCGGCTGTCGCGGTGGAGCATCAACTATTACAACGACACCGCCCGCCAAGCTGTGCAGCCCGGCCTGGATCGGCAGCGGGCAGGCGGGGGTCTGGGGGAGTACTACTGCGAGGGCGACACCCGGGCGCCGACGTGGCTAGTGGCCGGTGAGGCCGTCCGCGCCGTGGAATTGGTCGGCTTGGACGGGCGCGCTGCTGCCGGGGGCACGGCTGATCCTGACGTGGTGCAGCGGTGGCTTGATGACGGGATCGCCCCCAACGGCCACGCCGGCCGCGCCTTTTCGAAGGGCAGTGCGCACGGCTTCGACCTGACTTTCGCCGCCCCCAAGAGTGTGTCGCTGCTGCGCGCGTTGACCGACGATCGCGCCGAAAAAGCGATGCAGGCCTGACAGGCATGAGTTTTTTTAACTCGATCCCCCAACCGCCGCCCCCCGAACCGGTGCGACGGCCTCACCTGGCCTGGATGCAACCGGATGCGGTGATCCCCGGATCGGTACCTGGCGAGCTGCTGCTGATCCGTACCGAGGAGGTGGCGGTGGCAATCGGCGGCATTTGTTCCTACCCCAACGGGTTCGAGTTCACTGCGCACGTGCACAGGCGCGCCAAGGCCGAGAACGGGCCGGGCTGGTACGGCGACCCATTCGACCGCTTCGGGCGGCGGGGCCCGCAAGCATCCGGCGACGTCTTGCGGCTGGGTCTGCAGCACGCCGACGGGCGGCGCGGCGCGACCACCGGCGGCCTCTGGCTGCCTGACGATCCCGAACACTTGGTCCTGCAACCCGGCGGCAGCGGTGGGAGTGACCGGCGATGGGACGGCAAGTTCTGGGTGCACCCATTGCCGCCGGACGGCCCGGTGACGTTCGTGGCGGCCTGGCCTGAATACGGGGCGGCGGAGACACGGGGCGAGCTGGACGGGGCGGCGATCCGCGCAGCCGCCGCGCGAGCGGTGACCTTGTGGCCGGAGGAGCCGGAGATCGATCCCGGCCCCGTCTGGCACAGCCGGACGATCACTGCGTACAAGGCTGACGAGCCCGGATCGGAAGCGGAACCGGACCGCCCCCAGCGCTGATCTCGATTAGGGACCAGCAGGAGCCCTCCGCGCTTTGGCGGCGTCCTCAGATCTCGCGCCACTCTCGGCGCCCTTCTGGATGGATTGCGTTGTCGGAATTGCGGTTTCACACGCGGGTGACGGATGGCATGGACGGCAACGCGGATGCGGCGGGACGGATGTCGTCTCGGCTTATTCAGGGCCGTGGACAAAGACGGAATCGAGGTAGGAGGCGACCAGGGTGATCTGGTCGTCGAGGTTCTCCTCGCAGGCGGATTCGAGGTGCTCCTTGCGGCGCTAGGCGGCCCATTTCGCTTGTGCGACTGCGCCGTAACCGGCGAGGTGCGGTGCGATGGGTTCGAGGGTGACGCCGCGGTGGCGTGCGACGGCGCGCGCCGAGCGGAGCAGTTCATCGGGGTCAATACCGTGGCGGGCGAGTTGAACGATATCGACGTAGTCACGCCAGCGGGTGCTGGTGATGCCGCGTTCGAGGATGGTGACGCCCTTCTCGGCGATGGTGGTCTCGGGCGCGTAACCGAGGAGCGAGATCGGGTCGCCGAGGATCCGGTCGATGGTCACCTGCCGGGGCGGCGGCACGATCGGGTCTCCGGTGGAGACATCCCAGAGCGTGGCGCCCGTCCACGGTCCGATCGACACGGCGACCCGCACCCGCTGGCCCGGGTAGGCGGCCTGCTCGCGGATCTCCTGCACGCTGATCGTGTCGAGGTCGAACACCACCCCGTCGTCAACGTCGATCGCGGCGATGTTCCGGACCACCTGGGTGAGACGCTCGGCGGTGACATCGGTTCTGAGGGCGTTGGCGTCGGCGTCCTTCGTCGGGCGCCGTACCCCGTAGGCGGCCAGCAGAACTCCGCCCTTGAGGACGAAGTCGCCGGCATGGGAGGTGCGGGTGAGCCGGTCCAGGAACGATTCGAGCGTGTGCCGGATCAGGTACTCCTGCGTCGGTGCGCCGGCCCCGCTGTTCGCCGCGGTGGAACGCGCGACGGCCTGGATCCGGCGGAACACCGCCTCGCCGGGGCTCACCCCAGCATCTCTAATGCCTGCATGACCGGGGACTTCGCCCGCGGTAGGCGAGACGCGATCTCGATCAGCCGGGCCGGTTTGCCACCGCGGCGCAGCCACTCGCGCAGCGCGTCGCGCGCCAGTTCGTATCCGACCCCGCCGCGCAGCCGGAACGCGTCGGCGATCGACCGCTCAGGCGAGTAGATCCCGATCGTCTGATCCGATCCCGGGATCGCGATCTCCTCGCGTCCGATCTCGAATGTGGCCCGGTCGAATTGATGCCACGCGATCGCACCCGTGCTCGCCGGTGTCCTCGACCCCCGGGGGATCGCGACGTCCAGCGCGGCGGGGATCGTGTCGGTCAGGTCGTATTGGGCGAGCGCGGAGGTCAAGCAGATCGTCGCATCGGGGCGCCGTGTCGCGGCCTCAAGCTGATCCCAGTCGGCAGCCGAGGTCTCCGCGGGCAGGTAGATGCCGCGGGCGATGCGGTCCAACCGGCCTGCATGCGCGCCGCGGTAGAGCGCGCTGCGCGACAGACCGGCCCGGCCCGCGGTGCTCGGCGTCAGGGCGTCCACCAACGCCACCCCCCTCCGGAAGACGGAACGGAACGTACACAGGTAATCATACCTGTAAACGTTTCGTATCAGCCGGACAGCTTGTGTGTCGCAGCGGGGATACCGCCCTTCGACATCAGCCGGTTCATGGGCCACGCGAAGCCGAACCCGCGTATTCAGCTCGGGAAGACGATGCGCCGCGTTGACCGCCGTTTACTAGCGTTTGTGACGGTTGTCAGTGCTGTGCCTGGAAACAGTCGCTGAGCTGCGGAAACTGTACGCGAAAGTTTATAGCCGTACGTCACCGTACGAGAGCGTCTGGGCGGCGAGTTCCGGGCGAGTTGTGTCATCGTCGTGTCAACGAGCTGCGTCGGCGCGAGGCTGAACGCGCTGAAAGGGCTGCCTACGAACTGGCGGGAAGCTCGCATGAGCTGGCGGCGCGCGCTTACGAACTCGCCAGGCAGACTTATTGGCTTGCCATTGCGGCCGCCGTGTTCTCGCGTGTATCAACCATTGCGGCGATTGTGGGCATCGGCATAGCCGTCGGTGGGGCTCAGTCGTAGCGGGTTGGGCTATACCGGCGCTCTGGTGACCTTCACCATGAAGGCGCCTTAGTTGCGCTGCTCGTCAGCCCAAGATTCGCGGTGCTTGCGGGCGGCTTTGGCGTCGTCCCACTCAAACAGGCTACGGAGGTAGGAATCCGGCGAGCGTGCTGCCTCCACGACAACCTGCTCTGTCAGCTCGTCGCCGTGCTCGGCAGCAAGCCGTTCAAGCGCGCGACGCTGCTCGGGAGTGATGTCCGGCATGGTCATGATTGTGTCACCCCGCCTCTAGGCTTTTCCGGGTCGGTTCTGAGCAATTTCAGCACCGGCGCCGGAGTGCGCTGCTGCGCGTCGATCCGTTCCTTCGCGCCGCGGAGGATGGCGAGGACGGCGAGGATCTCGACGCCGGTTAAACGCTCAGGCTGGACCGCGCTCATGAGTTGTTTCACTTCCGACACCGCGGCGTCGCCGGGTCTACGCTCAAGGAGGGAGAAGGAAAGGTACGCGATGCTCGCAGCGTTCGGATTCGAAGCCCTGGGTGTAGTCGTCGGGGACATGTATTTCATCGACCCGGTCCCGCTTGCCGGTCAGGAAACCCCGGAAAGGGGAGTCAGACTGGAACTCCGCCTCGTCGACCGGGCCGATCCCCAGGGGTCGATCTACGCCGGGGTCCCGATCGCCTTCACCCGCCCGGTGTGGCGGGTGGACATTTTCGGATCCACAGAGAGCCCGCCCGGGACGCTGGACCGGGCCCATCACCACCCTCGTTTCGACGGTTGGGAACCCGGACCCCGGCACTTTGTCGCCGAGCTGTCAGCCGACCCGCTGTCCTGGCTGGCCGATCAGCTGGTCGACCCGGCCGCGGTGCTGGCCCGGGCAGGCGTCGGTACCGATGAGGTCACCAAAGCCGATGAGACCGGACTCGCCGCGGCAGCCCCGGAGATTGTCGCCGTAGTGAAACGGATGCTCGACGGCGTGCGGGACGGGGAATTGGCCCCGGGCCCCGCCGAGCCGGTTGCTGCCGCCCGCACCGGCTGGCTCTGATTTTGACCCGGCCGGATTCTTCCAATCCGAACGGATCCGGCCAAGTTCGGCCATTCCGGGCCCCGTTATGGCGGCCGCCGGGTCTTGGATTTCTTCTGGACGGTAGTCGCCGTAGGTGCCGCGGTCATCCCCGGCGAGTACCCACTCGTGCTGTTGGTCAGCCCGGGCCACCAGCGCGGCACGCTCCTCGTACCGGGCATCGACGCGCCGTGCCGCGTAGAACGCCAACCACAGCAGGCTGGCGAACCGTCTTGGTGTTCATGAGGCACGCCACGGCGGCGCCGCGCAGCGTCGCCCGCGTGGCGGCGTCGGGGCTATTCCCCAAGGTGTCCCATACTAGGAGCGCCAGCTCCTCGCAGGCGTGTGTAGCGTCAGTCATTTCGCTTCTGGGGCGTATCGTTGTTACATGGAAAGAGCGGCGCGGTTGGCCGCAATGTCCATTCTTAGGGCTGGCTGGGGTGACTATCGCGACCCCCGCGCACGCCCACGTCGGGGGCTACGCAACATACGGGCATGGAGGGTGTGGGGCGTGCCACGACGAACACGAACACGAGATAAAGCCTTTCGGTAAGGGGAAGGGCCACCAGGACCTCGCGCCCCCGGCTCCAGGTCCGCGGTTCGCCTCTGATACGGCTACGGGCGCCCCCCCTGGTCGCGTACGTTTCGCGTACGTGAAGGCGTTAGCTAGCACGGCCGGGGCGTAACCTGTACAGACATGCGGTGATACGTGCAATGAGGAGTGTTGATGATGGCTGATCGCGTCATGAGGGGCAGTCGCCTCGGAGCCGTGAGCTACGAGACCAACCGCAACCATGACCTGGCGCCGCGTAAAATCGCGCGGTACCGCACCGAGAACGGCGAGGAGTTCGACATGCCCTTCGCCCACGACGCCCAGATCCCCGGCACCTGGCTGTGCCGCAACGGCATGGAGGGCACCCTGATCGAGGGTGGTGACCTGGCCGAACCCAAGAAGGTCAAGGTGCCGCGCACACCCTGGGACATGCTGCGGGAACGCCGCTCGATCGAGGAACTCGAGGAACTGCTCAAGGAACGCCTCGAGATCATCAAGTCAGGCTGCCGCGGCAGCTAGCTTAGCTACCGGCCGGGGTCACGAACCTCGACCAGTACCGGGACCTCTGACTGCAAGATCCGATCTGATGACTCAGAAGATTTGCTTTGATTGCTTCCATAAGTTGTTCCCTGACAAGCCAATTCGGAAGATTACGTTGGGTCGGCAATGCGTTGTGTGCAAAGCGCAAACGGATCGAACGGAACAGATGATTCCTGTTGAGGCAGAGGACATTGAAGCATCCCGGGTTTGATGCTGGTTTGATGCAGGTTTGATGCACACCTCGTTCTGTGTGACCGGGTGTGTTCTCCGATCTGGTCGTGAGCGTAGTCGGTGGTGGCAACGCTTAGGTTCGGTTCGGCGCGTTGGCGTCGTGCCAGGCCTGCCAGATCTCGGGGCGGAGCCGGCCGCGGTCGGGCACCTCGAGTCCGACGCTGCGGGCCCAGGCGCGGATCTCGGCGGTGGACGGTGCCGGCGCGACGGGCGCCTGGTCGATCTTGGTGATGATGTCGGCCGTAGTCGGTGAGATACGTTGCAGCGCAGCGTGTTCGGTGACCGCCCACGCGTGTGCGGCGGCGAGGAACCGGTAGGTCCACTCTTCGGCGAGCTGACGGGTCTCGCAGAACACGACCGGCACGTTCGGCCAGCGGACCTGCTGCTCGGCCAACCCGTCGGCGACCATGGCCGGGTGGACCCGGTCGAGCTTGAACAGCTGCGAGTACCGGTCCTCCACGACGACCGCCGCGCACGGCAGCGCGGCCAGGTCGCCGACCTGATATCGCAGCTTGCCGCCGGTGAGGCTGGCGACCAGATCGACCAGCGACTTGCGCTCCACCGCGGCGACTAGCTGGCCGTCGACGACGACCCCGTAGTCGCCGCAAGGCAGCGCGCGTTTGACCGTGCTGCCGAACTGGTAGGCGTACTGCTCGTGGCTGTCGACGACGATCTGCAGGTCTTTGATGCCGTGGGCGCGGGCGGTCGGGGTGCGCACGTTCGGACGCGACTGCTTGCGGGTCCGCGGCGACTGCCAGAACACGACGTCGCGTCCCCGCGCCTGGGTGAACACCAGTTGGGAGCGGTTCTCCCGGGACCGGTCGGCGATCACGTCGATCGCCGCGCCGCGGCGCCGGCACGATCGCAACGGCACCCGCTCGACGATCACCGCATCCGCCGGCGACTCGTCGAGCCCGACCGGGTAGCAGAACAGGGCCTTGACCCGCGGCCAGGTTCCCGACGTGCGAAACAGCAGGTCACCATCGGCGAAGGGGACCCGCAGCAGCAGCGGCAACCGTGCACACGGTGTCGGGGGGATATTCGAGGCAATGCCTGAGATGCTGTCACCTGATCGTTCCAGGGACGCCCCCAAGTGCCGGGGTGGTCCTGCACGCCCTGGTTCGGGTTGCGCGCCCGCCGGTGGGAATCGACGGGCTAGCCGTCCCCAGAATCCACTTATGCCTCGACGAGCTTCGCCAGTCCAATGCCGAGCATGGACAGGAAGGCCCGACACTCGTCGGCGTCGTCGGCGTTGGCGGCGACTAACCTCCTGGCCTGGCGTGCGGTGCTGTCGGCCAGCGGTTCCACGGCATCGATATCGGCGGGATCAGATTTTGCAGCCATACCACCAACTGTAGGCGACGGGCGTCTGTCTGAGCATTGTCACGTCAAGCCCCGACAATGAGGTGGTCTCGGGGGCCACTACGCATCGGACCTGCGGGTCAACCGCGGCTACCGGAAGTGCAGCACATCGCCCCACGCGGCTCGGATGTGTGCGTCGATGTCGTGCACGAGGGTGTCGCGCTTGTCGATGATCAGGCAGGCGCGGTCGGTCTCCTGGTAGGGCGTCCATTCCGGTTCGCCGGGCGGGCCCGTGGGCTTTGCCTGCGTCGCGAAGTTGATCCACCGGGTCCGGATCCGCTCGGAGACCGCCTTGGCGGTCTTCTTGCCGCCGAGCTTTAACGTGGGGTCCTTGGGTCCGCTGAGATTGCCCCAGACATAAGGTAATTCGGTGGCATGGGCGGCCCCGACCAGCAGCAGCTTCAGCAGCGGTGGGGACCAGTCGAACCGGTACAGGTACACCGGAGCCACCGTGCGGTGGCCCTCGGCCAGCCACACCGACGGCATCCGGAAGCCGACGTCGGTCGCGATGCTCAGCCCCCTGGCCTTGACCCGCATTCCCGAATATGCCGACCCGATCTGCTCCTCCGTCGGCAATTGCAGGTCGGGCTGTTCGGCTGCAATCTCGGCGAACATCGACGTGATCGCGTGCGGAGTGATCGGCATCAGCGGCGACTTCATCAACCGGAATAGTGCCGCCTCCTGCTTGTTAGTGCCGATGATCAACGGGACCGGAAGTGAGCGGCCCTCACGCGCCAGCTTGACCGGGTAGTCGTTCAGCAGGTCGCCATCGACAATCGGGACGAAAGCCAACGTGCCCGGGTTTCGCACGGGAACTAGGTCGAACACCTCCTTTGACGCGGCGACGATCGCGGCGATCGGCACATGGAACAACTGCTCCGCGTCCGATGCGTCAATGCCCAACTTGTCGAGGATGTGCTCTGCGACACGCCGGGCCCGGCCACGGTCGTAAACCGACGTGGCCGGTGAACTCTGCGCGATCGCGCCGACGAACAGACCCTCAGCCGCCGGGATGGTGAGCAGGGTGGTGACGATGCCGCCGCCGGCGGATTCGCCGAACAGCGTGACCCGCCCGGGATCGCCGCCGAACGCCGCGATGTTGTCACGCACCCAGTGCAACGCGGCCAGCACGTCGCGCAGCCCGATGTTCGTATCGAAACGCCGCCGTGGACTGTTGAACGACGACAGGTCGAGGAAGCCCAGCGCTCCGAGGCGATAGTTGAGCGTCACCACGACGACGTCGCCGCTGCTGACCAGCGCCCGGCCGTCGTAGAGCGGCTGGCTGCTCGACCCAAGGATATAGGCGCCACCGTGCAGCCACACCATCACCGGTTTCGCGTCACCCGGTGCGGTGTCCGACGATGCCCACACGGTCAGGCTCAGGCAGTCCTCGCCCTGTGGTGCGCCCAGGTCGATCGGGAAGGGTGGAAGACCCGGTTGCGGGCAGACCGGCCCAAACTCGGTGGCGTCGGCGACCTCAGTCCATCGCTCGGGCGGTTCTGGCGCCCGGAAACGCAGGTCGCCGACCGGCGCCGCGGCGTAGCGGATGCCCTTCCATACCCTGACCCGGCCGTCGTCAATGCCGCGCACCGGGCCATAGGTCGTCTCGACCACTGGGTTGTTGATCGTCATACGTCTCGCATTCCCCTTCCGATGCCTTACCTCAGGTTACCGACCAGTAGGCGCTGCTGAGGACCAACAACACGAAGTAGCAGCAGGACTGGGGTGGTCGTCAGCGCACCGCGAGCTTGACGAGCCGGTCAACCACCCGCCTGGGCAGGAGGTCCATAATCCTGCCCAGCATCCCGCCGTTGACTAGGTAGCGGGGCTTGGGCCGCCTGCTCGTGACCGCGCCATAGACGGCGCGCGCCAGGATGTTTGGGTCGCGCGCATTCTTCTCTTCCCGTGCACCGCTTCGTGCGGTGAACGCGACGAGCGACTCAAATGGTGAGCCGGAGGGGACGGAGGCGGTCATGCAGTCGACGATGCTTTGACTCATCGGGGTCCGGAAAGCGCCGGGCTCGATGATGATGACCGGAATGCCGACGAACATCAACTCCTGGCGTAGCGCATCCGAATAGGCCTCGACCGCGTGTTTGCTCATCGAGTACGGCCCCGAGGTGAGGCCGGCGCGGAACCGGCCCGCCGAGGAACTGATGTTCACGATGCGCCCGCCACCTGCCCTTACCAGCTCAAACATCGCGCGGTTAACCCGATGGGTGCCGATCACATTCACATCGAGAATGCGCCACAGCCGCTCCTCAGACACTTCCATCAACGGGCCCAAATCCAGCACACCCGCAAAATTGATGACCGCGCCGAGCCCCTCGGTGTGTGCCGCCACCACTCGCGCGGCTGCTGCACAGCTGTCGGAATCGGTGACGTCGAGCGTGATGGGGATTCGCTGCGAGGCGGCCGCCGGCGCGACAAGGTCGGCGGCGAAGACCTCCCAGCCGTGCTTGGCGAACTCCTCAGCTGTGGCGGCGCCCAGGCCCCCAGCAGCGCCCGTGATGAACACTGTGTGCCTCACACCAACCACGCGGACCCCCCTCCGTCACCCTCGGATGCTAAATGCCTCATGCCGCGCCCGGACCGAACCTCTGGCTGACAACGGTTGATCCAACGCGGCTTCGACGCCGTGGTTGGCTAGGCGCGGTGTGGCGGATGGGGATTTGAGCCACCCCCGCGCTCTCGGGGTGTGGCCGAAACGGCGGAACGCTGGCCACGCCGCTCTCCCGCATGGGTCGAATCGTCGCCCCTTGCCGGTCAGCCGTTCTGAGCGATCCACGCCGTGGTGAAGCGGTGTATTGCAGGGATCTGTTCGGCCAGCTGGCCGCCGATGTAGCTCTCGATCTTGCCGCCGACCAAAGGGACTTTGATCTCCACGGTCGTGGTGTGCTTCAGCTGCGAGCCGTTCTGCACAGGTGTCAGCAAGGCGGCGCCGAGCGCGGATACTGGCGCCCCGGGCACCGCGACGCTGACCTCCCCGTGCACCTGGCCGCCGCCGATACGAGTCCACGTCTCCCTGCACACCATTTCCAGATCACCGCGATGCAAGCGGGTGACCAGCCTGGGCAGCCGGTCGCGTAAAAGGCTAAGCGTGTTGGCCATAATCACGGTGCCGTCGGCGTCGACGATCAACGAGTCCAGCGTGGCGCTGCCGGCGCCAAACGCGGCCAGCCTCGCCTGCCAGTAATCCTTGTCGCTGAACGCCCAATGGACTTGTTCGACGCTGGCCGGGGACTCGGCCGATACGTCGAATGAACGCGGCATAGCAAGGAAGGCTACTTTATCGGCCGGGGCACGAAATGCCGTTCCTCAGAGAACGCCCTCGGCACTATCTATGCCGAGGCCGGTGACTGCGGGACGCCACGCCCCACACGAGCGCCAAAACTCGGGAGACCCGACGAAAGTTGTACGTTCGGATAATTGCCGTCTGCCGGTGATCTGCCCGGGCCTCACCGAACTCGATGAAGCTAGCGCTGGCCCGGGGCTATTGTCATCGCAGTCATACCCGGTCGAGATTGGAGTCTGATCCGATGGACCGAATGGATCTGTTGGACGCGGCGATGGTGACCGTGGAGCCGATGAGCCACCCAATGCACGTGGCTGCTGTGCTGATCCTGTCGCCCCCCGCCGATGCGGGCCCGGGGTATGTCGACGAACTGTATCGGGAGGCGCTCGCTGCAACGGACCCGATCGACCCGCGGCTTCGCCGATATCCCCATCGGGGCTTGGACACCGGCGGCGTCTGGGTTTGGCGTGATGCTGACAACTTCGACATCAGCCAACATGTCAAGCGCAGGACATTGCCGCCTGGCGTCGGCCGAGACGGGTTCTGGCGGCTAGTCAGTGAGCTGTACCCCGAGCGACTCGACCGGTCCCGCCCGATGTGCATGCTTTATCTGATCGACGGTCTCGAGGATGGCCGCTTCGCCTTCTACGTGAAGCTGCATCACTCAGTCATGGACGGCGTCGCCGGTTTCCGGCTGATCACCGACGCGCTGAGCACCGACCCGACACGCCGGTCCATGGCGCCCATCTACGCAGCCCAGCACGACGAACCCACCGCGCGGGCCACTTCGGCGGGCGGCCGGTTACCCAATCCGTTCACGATGCTGCGGTCGCTGCTCAGCGCGGCCACGTCGAGCGCCACGCTGGTCGAGAAAGTTGTCACGGGCGAGGTATCCAGCCTGGTCGCCAGCATCACCACAGACACGACCATGGCGCCCCTGGGCGCTCCCTACACCCGGTTCAACGGCCGACTCGGCCACGAGCGCACCATCGCGGCCGGCAGCTGGTCGACGAACCGTATCCGCGCCGTGCAAGACAAGGCCGCAGTGACCGGCAACGACGTCGCCGTCGCGGTGATCGCCGGGGTGTTGCGCAGCTGGCTGCTCAACCACGGGGAACTCCCCGAACAGTCGCTGGCGGCCCTCTGCCCGATCACCGTGCGTGGCCAGCAGCACGGGCCGGACGACGGGCACGGCAACATGTTCGGTCTCTGGCCGTGCCCGCTGGGCACCGACCTGGAAGACCCGGCCGAACGGCTGGATCTGATCCACCGGTCGATGTCGGACGGAAAGCAGCAGGTGGCTAGCCGGGGCTCGGCAGCATCGCTCTTGCTGCTCGTGCCGACCCAAGCACTGACTGTGTTGTTACCGAAGGTGCCGATTGCACCGAAGGTGCGCACCGGACACAACGTTCCGATCTCCAATGTTCCGGGCCCGCGGACCGAAATGTATTGGAACGGCGCGCATGTCGAGGAGATCTATCCGGTGGGGACGGTCTACGACGGCCTGACACTGACCGTGATGGTGTGCACGTACGCCGACCGCACTGGTTTCAGTTATCTGACGGGCCCCGAGGTGATGCCCGACATCGGTGCGGTGATAGGGCTGACCGAGCGGTCCCTGGCCGAACTCGAAGCGGCAGTGGGAGTGGGTCCGCTGATGTAGTTCGGCCCACGCTTCTCTTCAGCCACTCCCGGCCTACGGCGCCGGTCTTGGATGCAAGTCGTCTGATAGTCAACCCCGGAGGTGCCGGCACCGATGCCCCCGCCGACGTCTGGCCGGTCATCGCTCACCCGCCTCGGCACACGGGTCTTCGGCCAGGGCGCCGCGGGCGATCAGCCGGGCCAACAACCCCAGCACCTGGGTTCGGGTCTCCTCGGGAAGCGCCTGCCAACGACAGGACGGCACCGGTAAATCGTCCAGCCCAAGGGCAAGCTGGCGTGGAATAGCTACTCTCATAACGCGCAAGTGGGTTCACTCTCCTGTGGTCGTGACCGCGATCAGGGACGAGGCGAACCTACTTGCGCGTCCACCCCCGATGCGCCGACTTCGACACGCGTCGCCAGCTGCCGCACCAACCGGTGCAGCGCCCGCAGCCCGGCCGCATCCAGCACCGACCGCAGGCCTGGCTCGACGACACCCAACACGTCGGTGGCATCGCAGCGGATCGTTCCCGGCGAGCCGTCCGGCAAATCGATCACCAACAACAACACGCCGTTCACCGCTGAACGACTCGGGCAGCCGACCGAACAACGGGTGCGTCTCGGCCACTACCCGCACCTCACACGGCAAGACCGCACGCAACTGTTGCAGTCTGTCGCCTTCACTTCGGCCTCCGGGAAGTTCCACGTTCCCGCCGTGACGTGATCACGCGACAGGGTCTTTTGGCCCTGATGCGTGCCCGGCTCGGGCGTTAACCTCGGGCTGAGGTTTGGGCCACGGGTCGATTCCCGCAAGAGTAGAGGCAGACACACTGTGAGCGGTGCGGATAAGGCGAAGAACAAGCTCGAAGAGCTTGGCGGCAAGGTCAAGGAAGCGGTCGGCAAGGTCACCGGCGACAAGAGCACTGAAAATGAGGGGAAGGGCGACCAGGTGGAGTCCAACCTCAAAGACGCCGGCGAGAAGGTTAAGGACGCCTTCAAAAAGAAGTAAGTGCCGCGTCACAATGTAAATCGGGTAACGGCGGGGCCTCACGCGTGCGTTAGGCCCCGCAGTGGTGCGGCAGCACCCTTTTGGCCTACTTTGCCCCGCTTGTACTTTGCAGCAGCAGCGAACTTAGATCGTGCCGCTTTCTGCTTAGCAGATAGGCCATTGCGTTCATTTCTTGTTTTAATACCAGTAGCGTCTGCCGCCGAGCCGAGTATTAGGTCGTAACAGGCCCAATACTAACAGGATTAGGCCAATGACCAACGCAATCCAGCCGAGCACCGAGCAGACGTGACCCGTTTCTACATTCAACATTCAACCCCCTAAGGAGCGCGATCATGGCAGAGAGCACCGAGAAGCAGACTATGGCGGAACGAGCGGCAGACCTGTCCGACGAGGTGCTGGAACGGGTCGAAGCCAGACAGCGTGCCGCGATCGAGGCTCTGCGCAAGTTCGTTGACCGCCTCGACG
>CAWAWC010000018.1:0-26679 GCA_963785625.1 uncultured Actinomycetota bacterium
GCGCGTGTGCGGCGAAGTGTTCGGGCTGACCGTTCGCTCGCGCAACGCCATCTCCCAGTTCGGCGCGGGATTGAAGTCCATGTTCGGTGGCGAGCTGCAAGGGATGACGAAGAATCTCGCCGAGAGCCGCAATGAAGCGATGGGGCGGCTGATAGCCGAGGCGCGCAATCGCGGCGGCAACGCGATCGTGGCGATGCGGTTCGATACCACCGAAATCGGCGACGTGTGGACCGAGATCTGCGCGTACGGCACGGCGGTGCAGGCCATACCGGTCACCGACGGCGCGAAGTACACCGCGAGCCAGCTGGGCTACGGTGGGCCGCCGCCGCAGCAATGATCCCCCGGACGCTGCGGTTGTAAGTTATCGAGGCGCGATCAGCGCGAAGGCCTGCTTGGCGACCTGCAGCATCCATCCCGTCACGGTCGGCCCGTGATCGCGGGGCCAGTTCAGTTGGAAGCTGACCACCCAAGGCTGCTGCGTCTTATCGACGGCGTACCAGCTGAACGTCAGATCACCGGGCAGGCCACCGGCTTTCGCTGCGATGTAGGGCCAGACGTTGCGATCCAACTGGATGCCCGACACCGCGGAAAGGATCTGCCTGACCGGGGCCGCCGAGCCGACGGCGTCGGCCTGCAGCGCCGCGTGGACCCGGCAGATGTCGCTGGCGGTGCCATACCACTCCGCGCCATACGATGAGGCCGGAGAGTGGGCCCGTGTCGGATCGGGATGGTAGGGAGTCGAATTCGCCTGCTCCAGCAGCTGGGCCCGCACCTGTGGAGACCCCTGCTTCCACTGGTCGCGCAGATCGGGTTGACCCCAGCCGACGGAGAACAGCTCGTACATCGTGGGGAAGGGCGTCATGCTGGCGGGGTCGTGATGCCCGGCCGTGACGAGCGCCTCTTCGATGGCGTGGGTGCCCATCCTTCCAATGAGCAAGTCGGTCGCCATGTTGTCGCTGGTGGCGATCATCTTCCCGGCGGCCTTGCGAACCGAAACATGTCCCCCGGCAGGGAGTTCCAGGCCGGAGGACCCGACAGCGCGGCTCTTGTCGGTGACGGTCAGCTGATCGTCCCACGATACCGTCCCGTTCTTGACCGCGACCGCCAGGGCGTGCAGCACGTACAGCTTGAAAATCGATGCCAGCGGCAGGGATTCGCCAGTGTTGGTGCCGGCGACCGGGTCGCAGTGGCCCTGGTTGACCTTGGCGACCTGGTAGGAGTAGCGGGCACCGGTCTTGCTCAGCACCGCGTCGACGTCCTGCCACGACGAGATCGTGGGTGCCTGCGTGTCCACGTCGAACCGGTCCACCCGGCCGTCGTCGTCGGTGTGTATCCGGATGTCCTGTCGGGCACCGTAGGAGGAGATCAGGTGCAGCGTCGCCACGCTCGCACCGATGTCCACGCCGGCGAGGGTGAACGGACGGTCCCACCAGAGGTGCTCCATGGTGGTGTCGACGGAATCCACCTTGTCGGGCGCGGCGAGGGTGCCAACTCCGACCGGCCCGATGGGCCAGTCAGAGTTGAGCATGTCCATCGTCTGCTGGGCCCGCAGCCCGGGAGGGGTCCGGGTGTCGATCGCTCGGCCCGGACTGGCCGCCTTTGCCTCGGGGGAAGGCGACGGCGCGCAGCCGGGCGCCAGGGTCGCTACCAGTGCGGCGGCGGCACTTAACGCCACCACGCGGCGCCGAGCGGACCGCCCGTCAGCACGCCTGCTTTTTACCGGCAACGTCCATCACAACCTCGAACTCCAGCAGGGACGCCCCGGTGGACACCGGATTGGCTCGCTCGCCGGCATGGGCAGCGATGGCGGGTCCCTTCGCCCACGCCTGGAATGCCTCCTCGGACTCCCACTGCGTCACCACGAAGTAGCGGTTCTCGCCCTTGACCGGGCGCAGCAGCTGAAACCCGAGGAAACCGGGCTGGTTGTCGACCGCGTGCGCTCGGTGTGCGAACCGCTTTTCCAGTTCCGGGCCGGCGTCGGCGGGTACCTCGATTGCATTGATCTTCACCACTGGCGGCATTTGGCTAGGTTACCGCGCTCCACCGCCCGTCCCACCAGTGGGCGGGCCGCGCAAGATAGTGCCATGGCCCCCGATCTGTTGACCCGCCGCGGCGGGCGCGGCGAGCCATTGGTACTGGTGCACGGCCTGATGGGCCGCGGCACCACGTGGTCACGTCAGATACCCTGGCTGACCCGGCTGGGAACCGTGTACACCTACGACGCCCCGTGGCACCGCGGCCGCGACGTCGACGATCCGCATCCGGTCAGCACCGAACGGTTCGTGGCCGATCTGGCCGATGCGGTGAGCGCGCTGGGCGGGCCCGCGCGGTTGGTGGGGCACTCGATGGGCGCCCTGCACTCGTGGTGCCTGGCCGCGGAGCGTCCCGATTTGGTTTCGGCGCTGGTGCTCGAGGACATGGCGCCGGATTTCCGTGGCCGCACCACCGGTCCGTGGGAGCCGTGGCTGCACGCGCTTCCGGTCGAATTCGACTCCGCCGATCAGGTCTTCGCCGAGTTCGGGCCGGTTGCGGGGCAGTACTTCCTGGATGCCTTCGACCGCACCGCCACCGGTTGGCGGTTGCACGGTCACACCTCGCGGTGGATCGAGATCGCCGCCGAATGGGGGACCCGCGACTTCTGGTCGCAGTGGCGGGCGGTGCGGGCTCCCGCCCTGCTCATCGAGGCCGGCAACTCGGTCACGCCCCCGGGGCAGATGCGCGCCATGGCCGAAACGAATTCTTCGGCCACATACCTACGGGTTCAGCAGGCCGGCCACCTCGTTCACGACGAAGCGCCGCAGGTGTACCGCGAGGCGGTCGAGTCCTTCCTCGCAGCGCCGCGCCCGCCCGCCTAACGGGTGGTCGCCGGCGGCTGTGTGCTTGATGTCATAGACCGGCCGGTCTGGCTGGTGCGGGCCTGGTTCTAACGGCATCGTCCCTGCTCATTGCGCAAAACGCGAGGTATGGCGGCACCGGGGCGCTACCCGGCCGGGCGCTCGCTCGACGAGCGACCATGGGCACAAGATGATAAATTCTTCAATTGTTCAACCAGTGGAAACTTCTAGTCTTCAGGAGATTCTGTCGTGTCGGAGCCGCTGTACAAGCTCAAGGCGGAGTTCTTCAAGACGTTGGGGCATCCGGCGCGGATCAGGATCCTCGAGCTGCTCGTGGCGGGGGACAAGTCAGTCGCCGAGCTGTTACCCGAGGTCGGGCTCGAATCGTCGAATCTGTCGCAACAGCTGGGGGTGCTACGGCGGGCCGCCGTGGTCGATGCGCTCCGAGACGGCAACACGGTGATCTACTCGATCGCATCGCCGGACATCGCCGAACTGCTGCTGGTGGCTCGCAAGGTCCTCACCGGGGTGCTCAGCGACCGCGTCGCAGTGTTGGAAGATCTGCGCGCAGGCGGCGCGGAGTAGCACCCATGGGTTGGATCGGAAAAATCTTCAGAGTGGGTCGGATCGCCGAACCCGCGCCACCGGTACCGGAGCAGGCGGCCAGATCGACTGCGGCAGTGCGCGGTTCGCTTCAGATCCGGCACGTCGACGCGGGATCGTGCAATGGGTGCGAGGTAGAGATCGCGGGCGCATTCGGGCCCGTGTACGACGCCGAGCGGTTCGGTGCGCGGTTGGTGGCCTCCCCTCGACACGCCGACGCACTGCTGGTGACCGGCGTCGTGACCCGCAATATGGCCGAGCCGTTGCGCGCCACGGTCGACGCCACCCCGCGGCCGCGGTGGGTGATCGCCTGCGGGGACTGCGCTCTGAACCAAGGGGTGTTCAAGGGTGCCTATGGCGTGGTCGGCGCGGTTGACGACGTGGTGCCGGTCGACGTCGAAATCGCGGGGTGTCCGCCGGAACCGGGCCAGATCATTGCCGCGCTGCGATCGGTGACCCGAAAGTGACCGCGCTACTGAGTGCCGGCACGGTGCACACATCGAACACCCTGCCCCGCAAAGACTTCGGCCCAGCGGTCGCGGGTGCGGTGACATCGCTGGTCGGTGCGGGCGGGGTAGCGGCGGGCGTGCTGGGCATGTTCGGTTCGGTCCGCTCGGTGCGCATCGGGTGGTTGCTTCCCCTTTCGGGTGTGCAGCTGGAGCTCGATCCGCTGGGCGGGTTCTTCATGGCGCTCGCGGGCGCGGTCGCGATCGCGGTCGGGCCGTACCTGATCGGATACGCCCGGCGCGAGCACCTGGGCGGATTCGCCCTGGCGGTGCTGCCGGCGTTCGTCGCGGCGATGCTGCTGGTACCCGCGGCCGGGTCGGTCACCACCTTTCTGCTGGCGTGGGAATTGATGGCGATCTCTTCATTGGTTTTGGTGCTGACCGAGCACACCCGCGCGCAGGTCCGGTCCGCGGCGTTGGTGTATGCGGTGATGACCCAGTTGGGTTTCGCGGCGATCCTGGTCGGGCTGATGGTGCTTTCGGCAGCCGGCCATGCGGACCGGTTCGCCGAGATGGGCGGGATATCGCACGGAGCCCGCACCGCGGCCTTCCTGTTGACGACGGCGGGGTTCGGGTCCAAGGCCGGGCTGGTGCCGCTGCATGCCTGGTTGCCGCGTGCCCACCCGGAGGCACCCAGCCCGGTTTCGGCGCTGATGAGCGCCGCGATGGTCAACATGGGCATCTACGGCATCTGCCGTGTCGATCTACAACTGCTGGGTCCGGGTCCGCGCTGGTGGGGACTGACTTTGATGGCGGTCGGCGGGGTGTCGGCGCTCTACGGCGTGGTGCAGGCTTCGGTGGCCACGGATCTCAAACGACTCCTTGCCTATTCGACAACCGAGAACCTTGGGTTGATCACGCTGGCGTTGGGCGCTGCGACCCTGTTCGCCGCTTGTGGTGCGGGCGGGCCGGCGACGATCGCGGCTGCCGCGGCCATGCTGCACCTGATTGCGCACGCGGCGTTCAAAGGACTTGGATTCCTGGCGGCGGGTTCGGTGCTGGCCGCGACCGGACTGCGCGATCTGGACCGGCTCGGTGGTCTGGCCCGCCGAATGCCGACTACCACAACCCTTTTCGGGGTGGCTGCGCTCGGGGCATGCGGGTTGCCGCTGGGCGCCGGTTTCGTCAGCGAATGGTTGCTGGTGCAGTCGCTGATCCACACGGCCCCCGGGCACGCCACCATCTTGTCGTTGACGACGCCGCTGGCCGTAGGCGCGGTCGCGCTCACCACAGGTCTGGGCGTGGCTGCAATGGTCAAGGCATTCGGGATCGGGTTCCTGGCGCGGCCGCGCTGCCAGGAAGCCGCCCGAGCCCGCGAGGCGCCGGCCAGCATGCTGGCCGGCATGACGGTAGCGGCCGCCGCCTGCCTGGTGCTGGCGGTGGCGCCCTCGGTTGTCGCGCCCGTGCTGCGCCGGGCGGTGGCCGCGCTGCCCGCAGCCCGAACCGTCGAACTGCCAGACTTCGGCGCCGTGGTGCGGCTGCCCGGCCTACAGGGCTCGATCGCACCCGGGGTGATCGCCGCCGGCGTCGTACTGGCCGCGCTGACCGCGGCCACGCTGGCGCGGTGGCGTCGGGGAAGGCGCCCGGCCCCCGCCGCATTGCCGCTGTGGGCCTGTGGCGCAGACGATCTCACCGAGCGCATGCAGTACACGGCCACGTCGTTCGCCGAGCCGTTGCAACGGGTGTTCAACGACGTCCTTCGTCCCGACACCGACATCGAGGTCACGCACGCCGGCGAGTCGCAGTATCTGGCCGACAAGATCACGTACCACACCAGAATCACCGACGCGATCGAGGAGCGGCTCTACACCCCGGTGATTCAGGCGGTGCTGGCAGCAGCGGCAATGGTGCGGCGGGCGCACACGGGCAGCGTGCACCTGTACCTGGCTTACGGTGCGCTGGGTGTGCTGATCGTGCTGGTGGTCGCCCGATGAACGTCTGGCCCGGGGTCGCGGGTGCGGTGCAGGTCGGAAGCGTGATGGTCGGGGCGCCGCTGGTGGTCGGTCTGACCCGGCAGGTGCGCGCACGCTGGGAAGGCCGCGCCGGCGCCGGCGTCTTGCAGCCGTGGCGCGACATACTCAAACAGCTTGGCAAGCAACAGATTAAACCTCTAGGAACCACGGTCGTGTTCGCGGCCGCACCTGCGATCGTCGCCGGATCGGCGTTGCTGATCGCCGCGATCGCACCCCTGGTCGCCACCGGATCGCCCTTGGATGTCAGCGCGGACCTGTTCGCCGTGGTCGGCCTGTTGTTCTTGGGCACCGTCTCGTTGACCTTGGCGGGCATCGACACCGGCACTTCGTTCGGCGGCATGGGAGCCAGCCGCGAGATCACCATCGCGGCGCTGGTGGAACCCACGATCCTGCTTGCCGTCTTCGCGCTGTCGATACCGGCGGGATCGGCGAATCTCAGTGCCCTGGTGTCGAATACCATCACTCATCCCAGGCAGGTGGTGTCGCTGACTGCGGTGCTCGCGTTCGCCGCGCTGGTGATCGTGATCGTCGCCGAGACCGGGCGGCTGCCGGTGGACAACCCGGCCACCCATCTCGAGCTGACGATGGTGCACGAGGCGATGGTCCTCGAATACGCCGGTCCTCGCCTGGCGCTGGTCGAGTGGGCGTCCGGCATGCGACTGACCGTGCTACTGGCGCTGCTGGCAAACCTGTTCGTGCCGTGGGGCATTGCCGGCGGGCGGCCCGGCGCGCTCGACATTCTCATCGGAGCGGCAGCGGTGGCGGCCAAGGTTGCCGTGCTGGCCGGCCTGCTGGCGACTGTCGAGGTGTTCGTTGCCAAGTTGCGGCTGTTCCGGGTTCCCGAACTGCTGGCCGGATCGTTTCTGCTGGCGCTGCTCGCGGTCATCGCGGCCAACTTCTTCACGGTGCCGACATGACATACAACAACTTCGCGGTACTGGTCGACCTCGCCGCCGGCGGGCTGATCTTGACTGCAGTACTGATCGTATGGCGCCGGGACCTGGTCGCCATCGTTCACCTGCTCGCCTGGCAGGGCGTCGCTTTGGCGGCCATCCCCATGCTGCGCGGAGCGCACGACGGCGACCGCGCACTCATCGGTGTCGGTGTGGCGGTGCTGGTGTTGCGAGCCGTGGTACTGCCGCGGTTGCTGGTCCGCGCGGTCGGCGCCGAGCCGCAATCTCACCGCGAGTCCACCCCCCTGGTCAATACCGCCACCTCGCTCCTGATCACCGCCGTGCTGACGCTGGCCGCGTTCGCCGCCACGCAGCCCCTGGTGAACTTGCAACCGGCGGCCACGACCACGGCCGTCCCGGCCGCTACCGCGGTGGTGCTCATCGCCCTGCTGGTCATGGTCACCCGGCGGCACGCAGTCTCACAGGCGGCGGGATTCCTTATGCTGGACAACGGAATCGCGGCAACGGCGTTCCTGCTCACCGCCGGGGTGCCGCTGATCGTCGAACTCGGCGCCTCCCTGGATGTGCTGTTCGCGGTCATCGTGATCGGAGTGCTGACCGGCCGGCTCTCCCGCACCTTCGGCGGCGCAGACCTGGACGCCCTGCAGGAGTTGCACGACTGATGACCGCCCTACTGCTCGCCGCGATTCTCACGCCGATCGGTGCGTCCATCGCCACCCTGGTCCTCGGTTGGCGCCGGGGGACCGCGACTCTGATCGTGCTCTCGGCGGTAACGGTGCTCGGGTGTGGCGTGGCGCTCGGGTTCCGGGTCGGGTCGGCAACCAAGTTCGCGTTGGGCGGCCTGCTGCGAGTGGACGCGCTCACCGTCACGATGCTGATAGTCATCGGAATCGTTGCCACACTGGCCACCTGGGCCAGCATGGACTACCTCGACGCCGAACTGGCGCACGACCACACCGACATTCGCGGCGCCCGCGAGTACGGGACGCTGACGGCGGCGTTCCTGGCTGCGATGATCATTGCGGTGTGCGCCAACAACCTCGGCGTGGTTTGGGTCGCGATCGAGGCTACCACGGTGATCACCGCCTTTCTGGTCGGACACCGGCGCACCCGCGGAGCGCTCGAAGCGACCTGGAAGTACGTCGTGATCTGCTCGGTCGGCATCGCGATCGCCTTTCTGGGCACAGTGCTGCTGTACTACGCCGCCGAGCACGCGGGAGCGTCAGCCTCCGGCGCCCTCGACCTTGACGTGCTCCGTGCGCACGCAGCCGGTCTGCATCCCGACATCGCCCGACTGGCAGGCGGATTACTCCTCATCGGCTACGGCGCCAAGGCCGGACTGTTCCCGTTCCACACCTGGTTGGCCGACGCCCACAGCCAGGCGCCGGCACCCGTTTCGGCGTTGATGAGCGGGGTGCTCTTGTCGGTGGCGTTCTCGGTACTGATTCGCATCAAACCGATCATCGACGCCGCGACCGGGCCGACCTTCATGCGGTCGGGGCTGCTGGTGATCGGCCTTGCCACGCTGGTGATCGCGGCCCTGATGCTGACCGTGACACCGGACATCAAACGCATGCTCGCCTACTCCTCCATGGAGAACATGGGGCTGATCGCCATCGCCGCGGCCGCGGGAACCACGCTCGCGATCGCCGCGCTGTTGCTGCACGTGCTTGCTCACGGAATCGGCAAGACGGTGCTGTTCCTGGCCAGCGGCCAGCTGCAGGCAGCGCATGACTCCACCGCGATCGCCGACCTGACCGGCGTGTTGCGGCGCTCCCGCCTGATCGGCGTATCGCTTGCCGTGGGTGCGATCGTGCTGCTCGGGCTGCCGCCGTTCGCGATGTTCGCCAGCGAGTTGGCCATCGCCCGCTCGCTCGCCGACGCCCGGCTCACCTGGGTCCTCGGCGCAGGTGTGCTGCTTATCGCGGTTGCTTTCGCCGCGCTGGCGCGCAACTCGGGTCGCATCCTGCTCGGTAGCCCGGCTGACGCACCTGAAATCGACGCGCCGCCAACGGTGGCGGCGGCCCTACTACTCGGTGTCGCGGCATCTGTCGTGCTCGGTGTCACTGCCGGACCGCTGACCGGCCTGTTCAGCTCCGCAGCCGGTGAGGTGGGGGCGTTGCGGTGAGTTGGGACCGGTTGCGCTACCGGCTACCTCCGGACGGGCTGGCCGAAATGGCGAAAGACTTGCTGGGAAACGGGTTTCGCCTTGGTTTGGTATCGGCCCGCGACCAAGACAGCGCCTTCGGCGTCGTCTACCTGTTCCTCGCCGGCCGGCCTGACCGCCGTGTCGAAGTCGAATGCGTGGTGCCGAAGGAAAAGCCGGAGCTGCGCTCGCTGGCCAACCTGTCGTTTCCGGCCGGCCGATTCGAGCGAGAAATGGCAGACCTGTACGGGATTCATCCCGTCGGGCACCCGAAGGCGCGCCGATTGGTTCGACATGCCCACTGGCCCGAGGACTGGTATCCGATGCGCAGCGACGCCGCGAGTGCACCCGAATTCAAAGGCACCGGCCATTTCCCGTTCGTCACCGTCGAGGGACCCGGGGTATACGAGATTCCGGTCGGGCCCGTCCACGCGGGCGTGATCGAACCCGGCCATTTCCGTTTCTCGGTCGCCGGTGAAACCGTACTGCGGCTCAAGATCCGGTTGTGGTTCGTCCACCGGGGACTGGAAAAACTCTTCCACGGCCGACCGGCGGACGCAGCGGTGGGGTTGGCCGAACGGGTCAGCGGCGACACCTCGGTTGCGCATGCGCTCGCCCACAGCCTCGCCGTCGAAGACGCGCTCGGCCTGAAACTTCCCGACGAGGTACACCGGCTGCGGGCGCTGCTCGTCGAACTCGAAAGGCTCTACAACCATGTCGCGGATTTGGGCGCGCTGGCCAATGACGTCGGATTCGGACTCGCCAACGTGCACGCTCAACGCATCCGCGAACAGCTTTTGCGAATCAACGCGGCCGTTACCGGACATCGATTGCTGCGCGGCGCCATCCGCCCCGGCGTGGTCACGCTGCAAGCTCTGCCCGACGCCAGGCAGCTGAGGTCCGTCGCGGCCGATGTCGCCGAACTCGCCGACCTGACGCTGCGCAATACCCTGGTGTACGACCGGTTCGCCGGGACCGCGACCTTACATCCAGAAGACGCATACGCCCTCGGCTGCCTGGGCTACGTCGCGCGCGCCAGCGGCCTGCGCACCGACGCCCGACTCGACCATCCCACCACCGCGCTGCCGGTCACCGAGATGGGCGCCACCGCAGGTGACGTGCTGGCGCGATACACGGTGCGGCGCGACGAGTTCGTCGCATCCACCGAGCTGGCCTGTCACCTGATCGAATCACACACCGGACCAATCGAATACACCGAAATGCGGGCACCGAGGCACGTGGCCCGCGGCGGTGTCGGCATTGTCGAAGGATGGCGCGGCACCGTCGTGCACCGACTCGAGATCGACGCCGCCAACCGGATCACCCGCGCCAAGATCGTCGACCCTTCCTGGTTCAACTGGCCGGCGCTGCCCGTCGCGATGGCCGACACCATCGTCCCGGACTTCCCGCTGGCCAACAAAAGCTTCAACCAGTCCTACGCCGGTAACGACCTGTGATCTGCTACACCTCGCCGGCCAATGCGAACCGGCCGTCTTCCGTCCGGGTCACCAGGCCATCGGCCAGCAACGAGTTCAGCGCCCGCTCGCGCTGCCGGGTATCGGCCAACCAAGCCACGTCCAGCTCCGCCCGGATGACTGGAGAGTCCTTGGCGCGCAGGATATCCAGCAACCTGCCACGGACTTGTCGGTCCGTCCCGGCGTAGCTCTGCACCCGGCGTGACGGCCCCTGCGGCGGGGGATAACCGGCAAGTCGCCACGCGCACGCGGGCAGCGGACACAGTCCGCACCTCGGCGCGCGAGCGGTGCACACGATCGCGCCCAACTCCATCAGCGCCACGGAAAATCCCGGCGCCGTTTCGTCGCTCGGCAGCAATGCCGCGACGTCGGCGTGGTCGCGGGCGGCGGAGGGTGCGCCGGCATCGGCCAGGCCGTGCACCGCGCGGGCGACCACGCGGCGCACATTGGTGTCCACCACCGGTACCGGCTTGCGATAGGCGAAGGACGCGATCGCGCGCGCGGTGTAGCTACCGACGCCCGGCAGCCTCAGCAGCGTGTCGACGTCGTCGGGAACGACATCGTCGTGGTCGCGCGCGATGACGCTCGCGCACTCGTGCAGGCGTTTGGCGCGCCGGGGATAGCCCAGCTTGCCCCAGGCGCGCAGGACGTCGGCGGCGCTGGCGGCGGCGGTGGAAGACGCGGTGGGCCAGCGTTGGACCCAGTCCGACCAGATCGGCAGCACCCGCGACACGGGCGTCTGCTGCAACATGAACTCGCTGACCAGGATCTGCCACGCATCGACGCCGGGCTCTCGCCAGGGCAGATCACGGCGCGAGCGGTCGTACCACGCCAAAAGTTCATCGGCCGGAATGCGCTGTGAACTAGTCATCGGCGGCTGCGGCACAGCACAATGTGTGCCATGCCCAATACCAGTCCGATAACCGCGTGGAAAGCACTCAAAGAGGGTAACGAGCGGTTCGTCGCCGGCAAGCAACAGCATCCCAGCCAAAGCGTCGAACATCGGGCCAGCCTGGCCGGCGGTCAGAAGCCCACCGCGGTTGTGTTCGGCTGCGCTGACAGCCGGGTGGCCGCCGAACTCATCTTCGATCAGGGCCTGGGTGACATGTTCGTGGTGCGCACCGCCGGGCAGGCCATCGACTCAGCGGTACTGGGCTCCATCGAGTTCGCGGTTACGGTGCTCGACGTGCCGCTCATCGTCGTTCTCGGCCACGACAGCTGCGGCGCCGTCAAGGCGGCGTTGGGCGCGATCCAGGATGGCGCGATACCGGGTGGTTTCGTCCGCGATGTGGTGGAACGGGTCGCGCCGTCGATCCTGATGGGCCGACGTGACGGCTTGACCCGCGTCGACCAGTTCGAGGAACGACATGTGCGCGAGACGGTGGCGCAGCTCATGGGCCGCTCGACGGCAATCGCCCAAAGGGTGGCCGCGGGCACCCTGGCGGTCGCGGGTGTCACCTACCACCTCGCCGACGGGCGGGCCGCGTTGGTCGACCACGTCGGCGACATAGGGGAATAGGGCTCCGCTCGCTGAGGCCCGGGAAGCGCGTGACGGGGCAGACGCGACCGGCCGTGAGCCGGCGCGACGTTTTGGCGGTCTCGACCACCGCTGCCGGCGCGATCGCCCTCTCGGCGTGCAGCAGCCCCCGGCCCAAGCCCGGCGCCGCTGCTCCGGCCGACGAAGGGCTCCCCGTCACCCCACCCGAGGACTTGATGCGCGAGCACGGGGTGCTCAAGCGCGTCCTGCTGGTCTATCGAGAAGGCATCCGACGCCTGCAGGCCGGTGAGCCGAGTCCCGCCCAGGCGCTCAACGCGGGCGCGGGAATCATTCGTAGCTTCATCGAGGACTACCACGAACACCTCGAGGAACAGTACGTCTTCCCCAAGCTGGAACAGGCGACCAAATCCGGCGATCTCACAGCGACATTGGGGGTGCTGCTAACCCAGCACCAGCGCGGCCGCGTGGTCACCGACCGGGTGCTGGCGGGCACCGGCGCGTCGGCGCCGTCCGACCAGCCCGCGCGAGAAGCCCTGGTGCAGGCCATGTCGGCGTTCATCCGGATGTACGAGCCGCACGAGGCGCGCGAAGACACCGTTGTCTTCCCTGCACTTCGCGACGTGGTGCCCGCCAAAGAGCTCCGCGACATGGCGGAGACCTTCGAGGACGAGGAGCACCGGCGCTTCGGCCAGGCCGGCTTCCAAGGGGTGGTCGATCGCGTGGCCGACATCGAGAAAAGCCTCGGCATCTACGACCTGAGCCAGTTCACCGCCACCTGACGGATCGGCATAAACACGGCGACTAACACAGTCGCCGTCCAGCAAACCTCGCGACACGCCGAGGCGGGTCGAACAAATCGGCGTGACCTGGGCCTACGGTGTGAACGTGCTGGATCTGGAACCGCATGGCCCGCTACCTACCGAGATTTATTGGCGGCGCAGGGGCCTGGCCATAGGCATCGCGGTCGTCGTCATCGGGATCGTTGTCGCCATCGTCGTCGCCTTCATGAGCCACGGCGCTGGCGCCAAACCCGCCAACGCCGACAAGCCCAACTCCGCCCAAAGTAAGCCCGCCGCGCCCGCGTCCCAGGCGCCACCCCCGCAGGGGCAGGAGGGCGCCACCCCGGTGCCGGCCCCGCAGGGCCAGAACCCGGAGTCGCCGACACCGACGGCCGCGGTGCAGCCGCCGCCGGTGCTCAAGGAGGGCGACGACTGCCCCGACTCCACGCTGGCCGTCAAGGGCCTGACCAACGCGCCCCAGTACTTCATCGGTGACCAGCCGAAGTTCACCATGGTCGTCACCAACATCGGACTGGTGTCCTGCAAGCGCGACGTCGGGGCCGCGGTGCTGGCCGCCTACGTCTACTCGCTGGACAACAAGCGGCTGTGGTCCAACCTGGACTGCGCACCGTCCAACGAGACGCTGGTCAAGACGTTCACGCCGGGCGAGCAGGTGACGACGGCGGTGACCTGGACGGGGATGGGTTCGGCACCGCACTGCCCGCTGCCGCGGCCGGCGATCGGGCCGGGCACCTACAACCTCGTCGTACAGCTGGGCAACCTGCGCTCGCTTCCGGTTCCGTTCATCCTGAACCAGCCGCCGCCACCGCCGGGGCCGCTGCCGGCGCCGGGTCAGCCGGCGATCGCGCCGCCGCCGGAGGCGCCGCCGGCCGCTCCGCCTCCAGGGGGCTGAGCCTCCCGGGGGCTGAGCCTTCAGCACCCCCTAGCACTCCCTTAACTCAGGGGATCGGCGATCGTCGACTCCGCCAACTGCGACAGGCCCTCCCGCACGTGGCGGGCCCACATCGCGCCGATGCCGTCCACCGATTGCAGATCGCTGGCGCTGGCGGCCAGCAGGCCCTGCAGCGTTCCGAATGTCCGCACCAGCAGGTCCACGTGGGCGAACTGCAGCCGAGGGATACCGGCCATCGCTCGGTAGCCACGCGGGCTCAGCGCCGAGTCTTGGGCCTCCGTCGTCGTGGGGTAGCCGAAAACCTTTGCCAAGGCGGTGAAGTCGAGCAGCTCGGTGTCCGACAGCGCGTCCAGCTCGTCGAGGGTCGCGGTCAGTTGGGCCTCGGAAAGCGGCTCGGGGCTGGCGTGATAGTCGCGCACGATCAGTTCCCGGGCGGTGTCGTTGTCGCCCAGCAGCTCTTCGAGCTGCAGCCGCAACTGGCGCCCGTCGGTGCCGAGTTCGACGACGTCGTTGTCGATCACCAGGCCGATCCGGCGGACCAACTCGAGCCGCTGCACCACCGTCATGACGTCGCGCAGCGTCACGAAATCCTCGATCTCGGCGCGCGACAGCTGCCGGCTGACCTCGTCCAGCCTGGTCTTGTATCGCTCCAGGGTCGCGATGGCCTGGTTGGCGCGCGACAGGATGGTCGCCGAATCGGCCATCAGGTGGCGATCGCCGCCGACGTAGACGGTGACGGTGTTCATCGAGTGGCTGACCGAGATCACGGGGTAGCCGGTCTGGATGGCCGCCCGTTCCGCGGAACGATGCCGGGTTCCGGATTCGTCGGTGGCTATCGACGGATCCGGGACCAGCTGCACGTTGGCCCGCACGATGCGGCTACCGTCGGTGGACAACACGACGGCGCCGTCCATCTTCGCCAGCTCGCGCAGCCGGGTCGGAGCGTAGCGGATGTCCAGGGTGAAGCCGCCGTCGCAGATGGCCTCGACGTTCTCGTCGTTACCCAGCACGATCAGCGCACCGGTACGGCCGCGCAGGATGCGCTCGAGGCCGTCGCGCAGGCCGGTGCCCGGAGCCAGGCGGGCGACGGTCTCACGTAGCGTCGGACGGGTCACAGCGTGCCATTGTGCGGTCCAAGTGCGCTACGCGTCCAGCCGTTGCGGCCCCACGGGCGCGGTTGCGCGGTGGTCGGCGATGTCGATCATGTGCTCGAGCGCCGCCACGATGGTTGGTGCGGTCAGCGCCCGCATGCTCGGCGGCACGATGTTGGATCGGGAGTCGCTGCCGGCCGGGATGAGCGCGATATTGAATCCCTGGCGCGCGGCCTCGCTCAGCCGGCGTTCCATGCCGCTGACCCGTCGCAGGTCGCCCGCCAGCCCTACTTCGCCGATCATCACCGCGGTGGTGGGCAGCGGCAGATTGGCGTACGCCGAGGCCAACGCGATCGCTACGGCGAGATCCGACGATGGGTCCGTCAACCGCATGCCGCCCACGGTGGACAGGTAGATGTCGTTGATGGCGATGTTCAGCTTGGCGTGCTTTTCCAGCACGGCGGTGATCATCGCGGCCCGGGCGTGGTCGATGCCGCTGACGGCGCGGCGCGGTGAGCCCCCCGTCGGTGTCGCGAGCAGCGCCTGAACCTCGCCGATCAGCGGTCGCTTGCCGTCCAGTGTCACCGTGATCGCGGTGCCGGCGACCGGCGCCGGCCGCTGATCCAGGAAGAGGTTCGACGGGTCGGCCACATCCTCGATCCCGTT
This sequence comes from uncultured Actinomycetota bacterium, assembly GCA_963785625.1. Taxonomy (GTDB): domain Bacteria; phylum Actinomycetota; class Actinomycetes; order Mycobacteriales; family Mycobacteriaceae; genus Mycobacterium. The sequence continues at coordinate 15,399 of CAWAWC010000018.1, forward strand.
GTCGTGCAACATGAAACACCCGACTTCGTCGGCCGTGCCGAAGCGGTTCTTGATGCCGCGGACCATCCGCACCGAGCCGTTGCGGTCGCCCTCGAAATGCAGCACCACATCGACGAGATGTTCCAACGAGCGGGGACCGGCGATGGCCCCGTCCTTGGTGACGTGGCCGACCAGGATCAGCGCGACGCCGTTGGCCTTCGCGGCCGCCGTCAGCGCCGTGGTCACCGCGCGCACCTGCGTGACGCCGCCGGCGACGCCGTCGGCCTCGGTCGTGGACATGGTTTGCACGGAGTCCACGATCACCAGCGCGGGCCGGACGGTTGCCAAGTGCTCCAGCACCGTGTGCAGGTCGGATTCGGCGGCCAGGTAAACCTCCTCGGCGCCGCAGCCGATCCGGTCCGCGCGCAAGCGAATCTGGCCGGCGGACTCCTCGCCGGAGACATACAGCGCCCGCCGGCCCGACTGCGCCCAGCGGTGGGCGACCTTGAGCAGGAGCGTCGACTTGCCCACCCCCGGGTCACCCGCCAGCAACGTGACGGAGCCGGGCACCACGCCGCCCCCGAGCACCCGGTCGAGCTCTCCTATGCCCGTCGAGCGGTGCCGGCTGGAGTTAGGCTCGATGGAAGTGATCGGAACGGCTTGCGAAGCCGAGGCCAGGGCCGAACGACGGCCGCCACCGACCGCGCTGAGCGCCGCCACCTCGTCGACGCTGCCCCACGTGCCGCACTCCAGGCAGCGGCCCACCCACTTGGCCGTGACGTGCCGGCATTCCGAGCAGCGATATTGCGAGCGCGCAGTTGCCACGCCATGACGGTATCGGCCCGGTGCGACAAGCCCGGGGTGACAGGCCGTTCGGCGCGGTCAGATCTCCCGGTCAGACCTGCTGCTGCCGTGGCGCCAGACCGGCCGAAATCGGCACCTGAACCGTCGCCTGCCCGGCCTTCTCGAAGTGGAAGGTGAAGTTGTAGTTGAGGCCGTTGCTGATGGGCTTGGTCAAGTTGACGGTCGCCCTGATCGCGTTGTTGGAGTCGGTGGGGCCCGGGGCCACCTGATGGCCTTCCGGGGTGCCGATGAACAGCATCCCGCCGACGGGCAGGCGACCGTCACCGTTGAGCGTCACCGTGCCGATGTCACTGGTGATGTCGAGCAGTCTGTCCGGGGTGTCCGGCGACTGGTTGACGGCCACCGCGACCAGGTCCACGTTGCCGCCCGGCTGGAGGAAGTCGCCGGTCTGCACCGCTTGCATCCGGATGTCGCGCAGCGCCACGTTGTTCACGTTGACCCGGTTGCCGTTGACCGCGGGCTCCTGCGTGGACATCTGGGAGGCCTGACCGGCGCCGCAACCGCTGAGCAAGGCGGCGACCAACGCAACCAGGCCGATCTTGAAGCGGTTCACTCAATGCCTCCTGCTGGGCCTCGCGCCGTACACGACAGCGGATCAACGCGGATCAAATACTGCAACTATGCACAGTAGTAGGAACGCTTCATTAGCGGTAGCGCAGGGCACCAGACCAGCACCGCAGGGTTTTGCCCGGGTACCCGCGAAGGCCCAACAAGGGCATTGGTAAGGTATCTGCTTGCATGTCTTGCTCCGTCTGTCAACCCCTAGTTCGCGTGCGTCGTGCCCCTGACCTGCACCGTTGTTCCGCACGCGTGGGGTTGCCGTGTTAGAATGAAGTAACGAAAGGGGCTTGAATCAGATGATCTTCAAGGTCGGCGACACCGTTGTTTACCCACACCACGGTGCTGCGTTAGTCGAGGCGATTGAAACCCGGACCATCAAAGGGGAACAAAAAGAGTATCTCGTCTTGAAAGTTGCGCAGGGCGACCTGACCGTTCGAGTGCCCGCCGATAACGCCGAATACGTCGGTGTCCGTGACGTTGTCGGCCAGGAAGGCCTCGACAAGGTTTTCCAGGTGTTGCGCGCCCCGCACACGGAAGAGCCGACGAATTGGTCCCGCCGCTACAAAGCCAATCTGGAAAAGCTCGCTTCCGGTGACGTCAACAAGGTCGCCGAGGTAGTGCGCGATCTGTGGCGCCGCGACCAGGAACGCGGTTTGTCCGCCGGCGAGAAGCGCATGCTGGCCAAGGCCCGGCAGATCCTGGTCGGTGAGTTGGCCCTGGCCGAGAGCACCGACGACGCCAAGGCGGAAACCATCCTCGACGAGGTTCTGGCCGCCGCTTCTTGAAACCCCTGACGCTCCGGTGGTCGGGGAAGGGCACACCGCAGGCGCGGTAGTCGCAGTGGTTCCGGCCGCAGGGTCGGGCGAGCGGCTCGCCGCCGGCATCCCCAAGGCATTCTGTGAGCTCGATGGACGGACGCTGGTCGAACTCGCCGTTGCCGGCCTGGTGGAGTCCGAGGTCATCGACCATATCGCGGTGGCGGTGCCGGCCGACCGGATTGACCAGGCCAAACAGATCCTGGGTGACCGGGCCATCGTCGTGGCCGGCGGGGCGGACCGGATCCAATCCGTGAGCCTGGCCCTGTCGGCCCTCAACGAGTCTGCCGGGTCGCATGCGCCGGAGTTCGTGCTGGTGCACGACGCCGCCAGGGCGCTGACGCCGCCGCGCCTGATCGTGCGAGTGGTCGACGCGCTGCGGGCCGGTCATGCCGCCGTAGTGCCGGCCCTGCCGCTTTCCGACACTATCAAGGCCGTCGATGCCAACGGCGTGGTCCTGGGCACACCGGAACGCGCCGGGCTGCGGGCGGTGCAGACCCCGCAGGGCTTCGCCACCGACCTGCTGCTGCGCGCCTATCGGGCCTGCCAGGGCGCCGGCTTCACCGACGACGCGTCGCTCGTCGAGCATGTCGGCGGTCAGGTGCAGGTGGTCGAGGGCGACCCGCTGGCGTTCAAGATCACCACCCAGCTCGATCTGTTGCTGGCCCGAGCGATTGTGCGCCGGTGACCGGGCTGCCGCGGGTCGGAATAGGCACCGACGTTCACCCGATCGAACCGGGGCGGGCGTGCTGGCTGCTTGGGCTGCTGTTTCCCGACGCCGACGGCTGCGCCGGTCACTCCGACGGTGACGTGGCGGCGCATGCGCTGTGCGACGCGGTGCTGTCGGCCGCGGGGCTCGGCGATATCGGCGCGGTGTTCGGCGTCGACGACCCACGCTGGAAGGACGTAAGCGGCGCCGACATGCTGCGCCACGTCGTCGACCTGACACAGCGGCATGGCTACCGGGTCGGCAACGCCGCCGTGCAGGTGATCGGCAACCGTCCGAAGGTCGGGCCGCGCCGCGACGAGGCGCAGCGGGTGTTGTCGGAGCTGCTGCGGGCGCCGGTATCGGTGTCGGGGACCACCACCGACGGTCTGGGGCTGACCGGGCGCGGCGAGGGCCTCGCCGCCATCGCGACCGCGCTCGTGGTCCCCGTCGGCTAGGTCCGCGAGCGTCACGCTGTCGTTACGCTCGGCGCCGACCGTCACGCTGGCGTAACGCTCGGGGACCGTCGCGGCCCAGGGTTGCGGTAATTGGGCAGGTAAGCTGGCACGTCGTGACCGATCGCCCTCGCTTGCGGCTACACGACACGGCAGCCGGTGCCGTGCGTGATTTCGTCCCGCTGCGCCCGGGCCACGTCTCCATCTACCTGTGCGGCGCCACCGTCCAGGGCCTGCCGCATATCGGTCATGTCCGCAGCGGCGTGGCCTTCGACATCCTGCGCCGCTGGCTGATTGCGCGCGGCGACGACGTCGCCTTCATCCGCAACGTCACCGACATCGACGACAAGATCCTCAACAAAGCCGCCGCGGCGGGACGCCCCTGGTGGGAGTGGGCGGCCACCTACGAGCGCGCATTCACCGCCGCCTACGACGCGCTCGACGTCCTGCCGCCATCGGCGGAGCCGCGCGCCACCGGTCACATCACCCAGATGGTCGAATTAATGGACCGGTTGATCGAAACCCGGCACGCGTACGCCGCCGGCGGTGACGTCTACTTCGACGTGCTCAGCTATCCGGAGTACGGGCAGCTGTCCGGGCACAGGATCGACGACGTCCATCAAGGCGAAGGCGTCGCGACGTGCAAGCGCGATCAGCGCGACTTCACCCTGTGGAAGGCCGCCAAGCCGGGCGAGCCGTCGTGGCCCACGCCGTGGGGCCGCGGACGTCCCGGCTGGCACCTGGAATGCTCGGCCATGGCCCGCGCCTATCTCGGGATGGAATTCGACATCCATTGCGGCGGAATGGATTTGGTGTTTCCGCACCACGAGAACGAAATCGCCCAGAGCCGCGCCGCCGGGGACGGCTTCGCCCGCTACTGGCTGCACAACGGCTGGGTGACGATGGGCGGCGAGAAGATGAGCAAGTCGCTGGGCAACGTGTTGGCCATACCGGCGATGCTGCAGCGCGTGCGGCCGGCCGAATTGCGCTACTACCTGGGCAGCGCCCACTACCGCTCGATGCTGGAATTCTCCGAAACGGCCCTGCAGGACGCCGTCAAAGCCTACGTGGGAGTGGAGGAGTTCCTACACCGCGTCCGGACCCGGGTCGGTGGTGTCCAGCCCGGCGAACCGACGCCGCGGTTCGCCGAGGCGCTCGATGACGACTTGGCCGTGCCGGTCGCACTGGCCGAGGTGCACCACGTCCGCGCCGAAGGCAACCGGGCGCTCGACACCGGCGATCACGAAGGCGCACTGCAACACGCCGGCGCGATCCGCGCCATGATGGGCATCCTGGGCTGCGACCCGCTCGACGAGCGCTGGGAAACCCGCGACGAGACGTCGGCCGCGCTGGCCGCCGTCGACGTGCTGGTGCGGGCCGAGCTGGAAGACCGGGAAAAGGCGCGCCAGCAGCGCAACTGGGCACTGGCCGACGAGATCCGGGATCGGCTCAAGAACGCCGGCATCGAGGTCACCGACACCGCCGACGGGCCGCAGTGGACGTTGGGCGGTGACGGCAAGTAGTGGCCGGTAACTCGCGGCGCCGCGGGGCGGTGCGCAAATCCGGCACCAAGAAGGGCCCGACCGTCGGCTCCGGCGGTCAGCGCCGCCGCGCGCTGGAGGGGCGCGGTCCCACACCGCCCGCGCACCTGCGACCCCACCACCCCGCCGCCAAACGGGCTCAGTCACAGTCGCGCCGGCCGGCCAGGCGCACCGATGAGACCGAAACGGTGCTCGGCCGCAACCCGGTGCTGGAGTGCCTGCGGGCGGGCGTCCCGGCGACCGCGCTCTACGTCGCACTCGGCACCGAAGCCGACCAGCGCCTCACCGAATCCGTCTCTCGTGCGGCCGATTCGGGCATCGCCATCCTCGAGGTGCCGCGGACCGACCTGGACCGGATGACCAACAACCATCTGCACCAGGGCATCGCGCTGCAGGTGCCGCCGTACGAATACGCTCACCCCGACGACCTCCTCGCGGCCGCGACCAACTCAGCGCCGGCGTTGTTGGTCGCGTTGGACAACATCTCCGACCCGCGCAACCTCGGCGCCATCGTGCGTTCGGTCGCCGCGTTCGGGGGCCACGGTGTGCTGATCCCGCAGCGGCGTTCGGCATCGGTAACCGCGGTGGCGTGGCGCACCAGCGCCGGCGCCGCGGCCCGCGTTCCGGTGGCCCGGGCCACGAATCTGACCAGGACCCTGAAGGATTGGGCCGACCATGGGTTGCGGATCATCGGACTGGACGCCGGCGGCGACACCGCGCTCGACGACCTGGACGGCACCGACCCGCTGGTGGTCGTGGTCGGCTCGGAGGGCAAGGGTCTGTCGCGGTTGGTGCGCGAGAGCTGCGACGAAGTGGTGTCGATCCCGATGTCAGGGCATACCGAATCGCTGAACGCTTCGGTGGCCGCCGGGGTGGTGCTCGCCGAAATCGCCCGACAGCGCAGGAGTTAACCGCGTGTCAGGTTGGCCCGCCCGCCTTGGTGCCGTGCTGGCCGCCCTCGCGATCGTCGCCCCGCAGCCGTCGGCGGCCGCGCAACCGGCCGGTTTCGACCTGCAGGCCCATCGCGGCGGACGCGGGGAAACCACCGAGGAATCCCTGCGGGCTTTCGCCAAATCGCTCGAATTGGGCGTCAGCACGCTAGAGCTCGACATCGTTATCACGAAGGACGGGCAGCCCTTGGTGTGGCACGATCCGACGATCGAGGCGGAGAAATGCTCGGACACGGCGCCCGCATTCGCGGGTGATCCCCAATATCCCTACGTCGGCAGGCTCGTGCACGAACTCACCTTGGTGCAGATCCGCACCCTCGACTGCGGGAAGCGGCTCAGCGAGTTCCCCGACGCCGAGGTGGTGCGCGGCAACAAGATAGCGATGTTGCCGGAAGTCTTCGCGCTCACCGACTCCTATCACGCCGGGGTGCGCTTCAACATCGAAACGAAGGTGGAGGCCGACAAGCCGGGTAACTCGGCCGGACCTCAGGAGTTCGTCGACGTGATACTGGCTTCGGTCAGGTCGGCGGGCAAGAGCGATCGCGTGGAGATTCAGAGCTTCGACTGGCGCACCTTGCCCATGGTGCGCACGGCCGAGCCGTCAATCCCGTTGGTGGCGTTGTACAACGAGGAGACCTGGGTGCCGGATTCGCCGTGGCTTGCCGGCGAAAACCCCGGCGACCCGGCTTTTGGAGGCGACCCGATGATCGGTGCGAAGCTGGTGGGCGCGGACATCATCTCGCCCAGGTACACACTCGTTGACGGCAAACCGTATGTGGACCATGCGCACTGGCTGGGGCTGAAGGTCATTCCGTGGACGGTCAACGACGCCGCGACCATGCGCGAGCAGATCGCCGACGGGGTCGACGGAATCATCACCGACTATCCGAGCCTGCTGCGAAGTGTGATGGCCGGCCTCGGGATGCCGCTACCGCCGGCCCACTACCGAGGCTAGTCAGCCATGGTGCGTGGGTGCACTGTCCTCCACCAACTCGCACATCGACACGATCCTAGGGTCGGGCGGTCGAAGCCTAGGCCGTCCAGCCACGTCGGGGTAGGGCGGCGCGCCCGGTCGCGCCACGACCCAATCGGAACCCGCTTCGGTGCCGAGCCGCCGGCTGACGAAAGCCATGCTCCCAGCAAACCCTGGGCGCCCAGAGCGTCGCCGGTGAACCAACCAGTGCGCCGGCTTTGCCGTCCGCCGACATGCGAAGCAATCGGCCCGCTCAGGCGAAAACACCGATATAGTCGCGGAGTGATCAGCGCCGAGCCGCTGGCGGGGCGTGATGGTGAATTGGGCGTTATCCGCCGCGCCCTGAGCGGGACCGGCAACCACTCCGGCGTGGTGATCGCCGGAGCCGCCGGGGTGGGCAAGACGTGGCTGGCCCGCGAAGTGCTGCACCGTGCCGAGGCGTTCGGTGAGCGCACAAAATGGATCGTCGGCACCGAATCGGCGCATGCGCTGCCCCTCGGGGCATTCATCGGCGCGCTGGGCGAGGCGATGTCAGATCCGCTGACCAACGTGCGGCGCGTTATCAATTCGTTTGTCGCGCAACAACGTCGGGGTCGCGTGGTGGTGGGGGTTGATGACGCGCACCTGCTCGACCGATTCTCCGCCCTGGTCGTTCATCAGCTGGCGCAGTCGGGGGGGGTCAGGCTGGTGGTGACGGTACGCACCGGCGGTGCGGAACCCGATGCGGTCACGGCGTTGTGGAAGGACGGGCTGCTGGCTCGCCTTGACCTCGAACCGCTTTCGGCCGCGGCGACACAAGAGGTGATCGAGCGGACGGTTTGCGGTCCGGTCGATGCCCGCAGTGCGGCCCGGTTTAAACAGCTGACCGGCGGAAACACTTTGTTCCTGCGGCAGCTGTTGGCCGACCAGGTGGCGGCAGGGCGGATGCGGAGATCGGCCGGGGTGTGGGTGTGGGAGGGCGACGTCGCGGTCTCGGCGAGCCTGTCCGACACGATCGGACGCCAGATGGGCCGGCTGAGCCCGGCGACGGCGATGGTGGTCGACACGTTGTCGCAGTGGGAGCCGCTGGCTGTCGACGTGCTGTGCGATCTGGTGGGCCGCAGCGACCTGGCCGCCGCCGAGCGCATGGGGCTGGTGAATGTCGAACGCACCGGCGGCGGGCTGATGGCGAGGCTGGCGCACCCGCTGTTCGGCGAACTGCGTCGAGCGAGCGCCGGAGAGATGTACTTGTCGGAGATCCGGGGCAGGCTGGCAACGCGGCTGGCCGAAGACGGTGATGGCGACATGCAGGCCACCGTGCGCCGCGCGCTGCTGCACCTGGAGTCGGATCTCGATCCCGACCCCGAGCTCTACTTGGAATCGGCGCGGCATGCCATGACACTGCTGGATCTGGATCTGGCCGACCGGCTCGCCACCGCTGCCACCCGAGCCGGCGCACCCGGCGCGGCCGGGGTGCGAGCGATGAACCTGGTGCTGCTGGGGCGCGGCGAGCAGGCCGAGGCGGCGCTGCGCGACATGGCCGACGGCGACCTGCCCGACGGGCATCACTGGGCCACCGTGCGGGCGGCCAATTTGATCTGGATGCTCGGCAAGCCCCAAGAGGCGGAGGCGATCCTGGACGGCCTTGCCTCCCCAAATTCCAAGGCACCCGAGACACCGGCGCAGGTGGCGGAGCGCCTGGCGGTGCAGGCCTGCCTGGACGCGGTATCGGCGCGCTGCGAGGTCGCCGCCGAAAACGCCCGGGCCGCTTTGGGTTCGGAAGGCCTGCCGGATTTCCACGCGATGATGGCCGCGGTTGCGTTGATCATGGCGATGGGGGCGCTGGGAGAGGCCGACCAGCTCACCGAGGTGGCCGAGCAGGCGCTGCGGCGCGCGACGACGTCGTTTCAGGCGTCGCACTGCCGTTTCTGGTTGGGCGCCGTGTACGGTCGTGCCTGCCGGCTGACCGGACGTATCGACGAATTCGTCCGCATGGCAAATCAACTGGCCGACTCGGCCCGCGACATCCCCGGTCTGGCCTATGCGAACCTAGCCTCCTTGTTGGGGAACGCCGACTTGGCTCGCGGCGCTGTCGCCGATGCGGCCCGGCTGGTGCACGAAGCGCTTGCCGGCGTGCACATACACTCCGTCACAACGGGCCTGCGCCCGGCGAGCTATTTCGCGTTGGCCGAGGCACACGCCAAGCTCGGACAGCCCATCGAGGCGAATGATGCGGTGGCGCAGGCGCGGTCGTGTGTGCCGCTCGACTATCTGTTCATGCATACCGCGCTGTCGCTGGCGAGCGGGTGGGCAATGGCAGCAAGCGGATGCTTCAGTGAGGCTGTGGCGGAGGCGCGGGAGGCGATACGACTTGCCCGCGACCGCGGCCAGCCCGCCCACGAACTGGCCTGCATACAGGCCGCGGCTCAATGGGGCGACACCTCGCAGGTGGCACGGGCACAGGAGCTGGCCGGGGCGTTGTCCCTGCCGCTGGCCGATGCCGTTGCGTTGCATGCGAAGACCCTGCTCGCCGCGGACGGCGAGGGCCTGCTGGAGGCCGCGGCGGCGTACCGGCGGATCGGTGATCGGGCAGCCGCCGCCGACGCCGCGGCGCAGGCTTCCGTCGCCTTCGTCGACAGCCAGCAGCGCAAGCGTGCGCAGTATGCCGCGGCGCTGGCAAAGGAATTGGCCGACGAATGTGGTGGTTTGTGTACGCCGGCACTGCGGACTCCGACGGGTCTCAAATTGTCGGGCCGCCAGCGTGATGTCGTCGAGCTCGTCGCGGCTGGCCTGTCCAACCGCCAGATCGCCGAGAAGTTGGTGATGTCGGTGCGCACCGTGGAGGGCCACGTCTACCGGGCCTGCCTGCGGGTGGGGGCCCAGTCCCGCGAGGAGCTGGCGTCGATCCTCAGATCCGGACCGGGCGGCGGCGAGTCGGCCTGACCCGCCGCGGCTGCGCATAACTTGCCGGGTAAGTCGAGTAGTCGACTACGCATGCGCACCGTTGCATTGCGGCCATACCGTGCCTCCAACAAAGGAGTTGGCATGGTCGAGGTTTTTGCGAAATCCGAAGTGGGCACGCTGCCTTTGGCGCCGAAGAATCCGCTGCCGTATCGGCAGCAGCTCAAATTGGTGCGGTCATACATCGATGGGATGCAGGCGCTGGTGGACGCCGGGGGTCCCGTCAGCCGACTCGTGCTCGGACCGAAATGGCTGATACCGAACGTCGTCGTGATCGCCAGCCCGCAGGGGGCTCGTGATCTGTTGGGCCGCAGCGATGAGGTCGCCGACCGCGGCCGCGCCCGGTTGCTAGTCGAACTGCGGGCGCTGATGGGCGGCAACCTGCTCAACCTTCCGCACGAGAGGTGGCTACCGCGGCGACGTGCGCTGCAGCCGATGTTCACCAAGCAGCAGGTGCCGCGCTATGCGGGACATATGGCCGCGGCCGCACGGGGGGTCGCCCGGGGTTGGCGAGACGGCGCCTTGGTCGACTTGGACACCGAGTGCCGCAAGCTGACACTTCGCGCACTGGGGCGCTCGGTGCTCGGGATGGACCTCGACGAGCGCGCCGATGAAGTGGGCGCTGCGCTGCGCGCTTCGTTGACTTGGGTTGCCGACCGCACCACGCGGCCGGTAAATCTGCCGCGGTGGCTGCCCACCAAAGGTCAGCGCGCCGCGCGTTGGGGCAACGAGACGCTGCACCGGCTGGCCGCTGAAATCCTGGACGCGGTGCGCGCCGACCCCGACCGTGAAGCCCCGCTGGTGCGCTCCCTGATCGACGCGATCGATCCGGAGACCGGCCGGCGGCTGACCGACGACGAGATCTGCCACGAGCTGGTGTTGTTCATGCTCGCCGGACACGACACCACCTCGACCACCCTGACCTACGCGTTGTGGTCCCTGGGGCACCACCGCCACATTCAGGATCAGGTGCGCGCGGAAGTCGCCGTCCTGGGCGCGCGGGAGCTAACCCCAGACGACGTGCCTGCACTCGACCTCACCGTGCGGGTGTTACACGAAGCGCTAAGACTGTGTCCTCCCGCGGCGGGAACGCAGCGCTGCCCTACCCGTGACATCGTGGTGGATGGCCACCTGGTCAAGGCTGACAGCATCGCCGTCGTGAGCTTCTATGCGATGCACCTCGATCCAGCGCTGTGGGAGAACCCGCTCCGTTTCGATCCGGACCGGTTCCTTCCGGAGCGGTCGAAGGGCCGGAGCCGTTGGCAGTACCTGCCGTTCGGCGGCGGTCCGCGCTCATGTATCGGAGATCATTTCGCGATGCTGGAGGCCACGCTGACGCTGGCGACCGTCATCCGCACGGTCGAGATCGAATCGCTGGACCGCGACTTCCCGGTGGAAACGCCGTTCACGGTGGTTGCTGCCGCGTCCATCCGCGCCCGGGTGCAGGTCATCGGGCTACCGCTGGCGGCGGGCGTTTGCGCCTAATAGCTATCTAGA
>CAWAWC010000019.1:0-158159 GCA_963785625.1 uncultured Actinomycetota bacterium
GCCTGGTTGTTCACCGTCGCCCGCAACTTGATCATCGACGACAGGCGCAGCGCGCGGTTCCGCAACGTCGTCGGTTCGACGGACGAATCGGGCGCGCCGGAGCAGTCCACGCCGGACGAGGTCAACGCGGCGCTGGACCGGCTGCTCATCGCCGACGCGATGGCCCAGCTTTCGGGCGAGCATCGGGCCGTGATCGAGCGGTCGTACTACCGCGGATGGACCACCGCGCAGATCGCCACCGACCTGCAGATTGCCGAGGGGACGGTGAAGTCGCGACTGCATTACGCCGTGCGGGCGTTGCGGCTCACCCTCCAGGAACTGGGAGTCACGCGATGAGGGGCTCCGAATACGTGAGGGGTGACAGGACATGAACGACATGAGGACACCGCTACCGTGTACCGGGCCGCCCGGCGACCCCTACGCGATGTGGGACGCGGCCTACGTGCTGGGGTCGTTGTCCGCGGCCGAGCGCCGCGACTTCGAGGAGCACATGGCCGCCTGCCCGGGCTGCCGCGAGGCCGTCGCCGACCTGAGTGGCATGCCGGGGCTGCTCTCGCGGCTGGACCGCCGGGAAGTGGCCGCCATGAAAGGCCCGGACGTCGAGTCCGGGGCGGTGTCAGCGACACCGGAACTCTCGCCGGAGCTGTTGCCGTCGCTGTTGTCGACGGTGCGCTGGCGCCGGCGCCGCACCCGGGCTGGGGCGTGGCTGGCCGCGGCGGCGGTCCTGCTGGGCATCGGCGTGTTCGTCGGCGTCCAGGGGTATTCCGCGGCGCCCGCGCACCGGGTGGCGGCGTCCGCGCAGCCGATGGCACAGGTCGGTACCACCCTGTTGACCTCGACCGTGCAGCTGAGCAGCCAGCATTGGGGGACGTCGATCAACCTGAACTGTGTGTGCCTGGCTCCGCTGACCGCGCACCATGACACGCTGGCGATGGTCGTGGTCGGCCGCGACGGCAGCCACACGCGGTTGGCGACGTGGGTGGCCGAACCGGGCCACACCGCGATGCCGGCGGGCAGCATCTCGACGCCGGTCGACCAGATCGCGGCCGTCCAAGTGGTCGCCGCCGACAGCGGTCAGGTTCTGCTGCAGCGATCCCTGTAAGTGCGGTAAGAAAGGGCGTGCCCGCCGCAAGACCTCGAAAACCCGACCCGATCGCGCTGGCACGCGCTAACTGGGAGCGCGCCGGGTGGGGTGACGTCGCGGAGGGCATGGTCGCGGTGACGTCCGTGATGCGGGCGCACCAAATCCTGCTCGCCCGCGTCGAAGCCGCGCTACGCCCCTACGACCTGAGCTTCTCGCGCTTCGAGCTGCTGCGGCTGCTGGCGTTCAGCCGGACCGGGGCGCTGCCGATCACCAAGGCGTCCGACCGGCTGCAGGTGCACGTCACCAGCGTGACCCACGCGATCCGCCGGCTGGAGGCCGACGGGCTGGTGCAGCGGGTGCCGCACCCCACCGACGGGCGCACCACCCTGGTGCAGATCACCGATCTGGGCCGCTCGACGGTCGAGGACGCCACCGTGACGCTCAACGAGCAGGTGTTCGCCGATATCGGGATGTCGGACACCGAGTCTGAGGCTTTGGTGTCGTCGGTTGAAACGTTGCGGCGCAACGCCGGCGACTTCTGACCGTGGCGATCGCAAGCGCGGCGGAGCCGGGCGCGGCGGGTCGCCATCATCGGGTCAGCATCAGTTCGAGCGCAGCATTTCGATGACCGCGCTGAAGTCCAAGGCGCCGTGGTCGGCGGCGAACTTGGCGTAGATCTCGGCGGCGTGCCGGCCCAGGGGAGCGGCCGAGCCGGTGGAGGTCACCGCATCCATCGCCAGCCCGAGGTCCTTGTTCATCAGCGCGGTGGCGAAGCCGGGCTTGAAGTCGTTGTTGGCCGGCGATGTTGGTACCGGCCCGGGCACCGGGCAGTTGGTGTGCACCGCCCAGCAGTTGCCGGTCGCGCCGGTGATGACGTCGAAGAGGGACTGGGCCGACAGCCCGAGCCGCTCGGCCAGCACGAACGCCTCGCCGATGGCGATCTGCTGCACCGCCAGCACCATGTTGTTGCACACCTTGGCGGCCTGCCCCGCCCCGGCGGCGCCGCAGTGAATGATCTTGCCCGCCATGGGTTCCAGCACTGGGCGGGCCCGCTGGAGTGCGGGCTCGTCGCCGCCCACCATGAACGCCAGCGTCCCGGCGACGGCTCCCTTCACGCCGCCCGAGACCGGGGCGTCCAGCTGCGAGACCCCGTGTGATTCGGCCAGCGCGTGCACCTCTCGGGCGTCGTTGACCGAGATCGTGGAGCTGTCGACGAACAGCGCGCCCCCGCGCGCGGCGGGCAGGATGTCGGCGTAGCAGCGTTTGACCACGTCGCCGTTGGGCAGCATGGTGATGACCACGTCGGCCTCGGCCACCGCCGCGGCCGCGCTGTCGAACACCGTGACGCCGTGGGCGGTCGCGGCGGCCCCCGCCGCCGGAACCGGGTCGAATCCGCTCACGATGTGGCCGGCGGTAACCAGGTTCGCCGACATCGGCGCGCCCATGTTGCCCAGACCTAAGAAAGCAATGGACGCGATGCTGCTCATGGTCGCCTTTCTAAGTGGTCGTGCGGAACCGTGTGGCCTCGGCCCGGCCGATGACCACGCGCATGATTTCGTTGGTACCTTCCAGGATTCGATGCACCCGCAGATCGCGGACGATCTTCTCCAGCCCGTACTCGCGCAGGTAACCGTAGCCGCCGTGCAACTGCAGGGCCTTGTCGGCGACCTCGAAGCAGGTGTCGGTGACGTAGCGCTTGGCCATCGCGCACAGCTCCACCTTGTCGGGGTCGTCGGCGTCCAACGCACTTGCGGCCCGCCACAACATCAATCGCGACGTCTCGAGCCCGGTGGCCATGTCGGCCAGGGTGAAGCGGACGGTGGGCTCGTCGAGCAGTGCAGAGCCGAACGCCTGCCGCTCTCGAACGTAGGCTCCGGCCCTGTCGAAGGCGGCCTGGGCGCCGCCGAGCGAGCACGCCGCGATGTTGAGCCGGCCGCCGTTGAGGCCGTTCATCGCGATGCCGAAGCCGGCGCCCTCGCTGTCCGCGCCGCCCAGCATCGCGTCCGCGGGCACCCGCACGCCTTCGAGGATGACCTGCGCGGTGGGCTGCGCGTGCCAGCCCATCTTCTCTTCGCACGCGCCGAAACTCAGCCCCGGAGTGCCCTTTTCGACGACGAAGGCGGAGATGCCACGCGGGCCGTCAATGCCGGTTCGCGCCATCACCACATACACGTCCGAGGCCCCCGCGCCGGAGATGAACTGCTTGACGCCGTCGAGCACATAGTCGCCACCCTGTTTGACGGCCCGGGTGCTCAACGCGGCGGCGTCGGACCCGGCGCCGGGCTCGGTGAGGCAATAGCTCGCGATGGCGTCCATCGACGCCAGGCGGGGAACCCACGCCTTGCGCTGTTCGGGGGAGCCGAACGTGTCGATCATCCACGCGCACATGTTGTGGATCGACAGGAACGCCGCGGTCGTGGGGTCGGCGATGGCCAACTGTTCGAAGATGCGGACCCCGTCGAGCCGGCGCAGCCCGCTGCCGCCGACATCCTCTCGGCAGTAGATCGCCGCCATGCCCAGTTCGGCGGACTCACGCAACACGTCGGTTGGGAAGTGTTTGGTGGCGTCCCACTCCAGGGCGTGCGGCGCGAGGCGTTTCGCGGCGAACGCGGCGGCCGTCTCGGTGATCACCCGTTCGTCGTCGTTGAGGGTAAACATGGCGCCCTAATTCATTGTGGGGATGACGAATTCGGCGCCGTCTTTAATGCCGGACGGCCACCTCGACGTGACGGTCTTGACCTTGGTGTAGAACTGGATCGACGTCGGGCCGTGCTGGTTGAGGTCGCCGAAGCCGGAACGCTTCCAGCCCCCGAAGGTGTGGTAGGCCACCGGAACCGGGATCGGCACGTTGACGCCGACCATGCCCACCTGCACGCGGGAGACGAAGTCGCGGGCGGTGTCGCCGTCGCGGGTGAAGACCGCCACGCCGTTGCCGTACTCGTGCTCCGACGGCAGGCGCAAGGCCTCCTCGTAGTCGTGCGCGCGCACCATGCACAGCACCGGCCCGAAGATCTCGTCGGTGTAGATCGACATGTCCGGGGTGACGTGGTCGAACAGCGTCGGGCCGAGGAAGAATCCGCCCTCGAGGTTGGCGGTGCCGTCAGGCAGCCCAAAAGTCAGGTCGTCGCTGCGGCGGTCGCGGCCGTCGATCACGATCTCCGCGCCGGCGGCCACGCCCTGGTCGATGTAGTCGCGCACCCGCGCCGCGGCGGCCTCGGTGACCAGCGGGCCGTAGTCGGCCTTGGGGTCCAGGCTGTGTCCCACCCGCAGGTTGTTGATCCGCTCGACGAGCCTGGCGCGCAGGCGTTCCGCGGTCTGCTCGCCGACCGGCACCGCGACGCTGATGGCCATGCACCGTTCGCCGGCACTGCCGTAGCCGGCGCCGATCAGCGCGTCGACGGCCTGGTCGAGGTCCGCATCGGGCATCACGATCATGTGGTTCTTGGCGCCGCCGAAGCATTGCGACCGCTTGCCGTGGGCCGCGGCCCCGGTGTAGATGTACTGGGCGATGTCGGAGCTGCCGACGAAGCCCACCGCCTTGATGTCGGGGTGTTCCAGGATCGCGTCGACGGCCTCCTTGTCGCCGTGCACGACCTGGAACACGCCGGCCGGCAGGCCCGCCTCGAGAAACAGCTCGGCCAGTCGCACGGGAACCGACGGGTCGCGCTCACTGGGCTTGAGCACGAACGCGTTACCGCACGCGAGCGCGGGTCCGGCCTTCCACAGCGGGATCATCGCCGGGAAGTTGAACGGTGTGATGCCGGCGACCACGCCCAGGGGCTGCCGCAATGAGTAGACGTCGATGCCCGGACCGGCGCCTTCGCTGTATTCGCCCTTGAGCAGGTGCGGGATCCCGACGCAGAACTCGATCACCTCGATGCCGCGCTGGATGTCGCCGCGGGCGTCGGGCACCGTCTTGCCGTGCTCGAGGGACAGCAGTTCGGCGAGCTCGTCGATATGGCTGTTGACCAGCTCGATGAATCGCATCATCACTCGGGCGCGGCGCTGCGGATTCCATGCGGCCCAGTTTTTTTGGGCCTCGACGGCCGAGGCCACCGCGGCATCGACATCCGCCGATGATGCCATCGGCACCTTCGCCTGCACCTGTCCGGTGCTGGGGTTGAAGACGTCGGCGGTGCGGCTGGACTGGCCGGCGGTGCGCTTGCCGTCGATGAAGTGCGGGATCTGAGTGGTCATGGGTGCCCTCGGGGGTCGGAACAGGGGGATACTTGCATATCCTAGTAACTCGGTCCGAGGGTTGGCAAGCGGCTAGCCTCAGCCTTGTGCACACCATCGAGGCCGACTACCTGGTGGTCGGCGCGGGCGCCATGGGCATGGCGTTCATCGACACTCTGGTCACCGAAACCGACGCGCGCGTGGTGCTTGTCGACCGCAACCATCAGCCCGGTGGGCACTGGACGATGGCCTACCCGTTCGTGCGGCTACATCAGCCGTCGGCGTTCTACGGCGTCAACTCGCGCGACCTCGGCAGCGGAACCATCGACCAAGTGGGCTGGAACGAGGGCCTTTTCGAGCTGGCGACCGCCGGCGAAGTCTGCGCGTACTACGACCACGTCATGCGCCAGCAGCTCTTGCCGACCGGGCGGGTGACCTATTTCCCGATGAGTGAGTACCGCGGCCAGCACCACGGTAAAGGCCGGTTCACCACGCTTGCCGGCGCCGAATACGCCGTGACCGTGACGCGCCGCATCGTCGACGCCACCTACATGCGGGTCACGGTGCCCGCCATGCGCTCACCGCCTTACCAGGTTGCGCCCGAAATCCAATGCGTGCCGCCGAACGACCTACCGAGACTGGCCGCGCACGATCGCTACGTGGTCGTCGGCGCCGGCAAGACCGGCATCGACACCTGCCTGTGGCTGCTCGGGCAGGGCATCGCACCCGACCGATTGACGTGGATCATGCCGCGGGACTCCTGGCTGCTGGACCGCGCGACGATTCAGCCCGGTCCGCTGTTCGCCGAGGAGATCAAGGCCAACTTCACCGCGCAGCTGCAGGCCATCCGGGATGCGGTGTCCATCGAGGACCTGTTCGGGAGGCTCGAGGATGCTGGTGTCCTGCTGCGGCTGGATCCCGCGGTCAGGCCCACGATGTATCGCTGCGCGACCGTCACCCGGGCGGAGCTGGAGCAGCTGCGACGAATCACCGACGTCGTGCGGATGGGGCACCTGCGGCGGGTCGAACCCGGCACGTTGTTCCTCGACGGCGGCGAGGTCGCGACAAGAGGCTCGGCCCTGTACGTCGACTGCACCGCCGACGGGGCCGAAAAAGTGCCCGCGACGCCGATTTTCGACACCGGAAGCATCACGCTGCAGAGCGTGCGCGGATGCCAGCAAGTGTTCAGCGCCGCCCTGATCGCCCACGTCGAAGCGGCTTACCCCGATGACCCCGATGACTCGGTGAAGAACGAGCTGTGCCGGCCGGTGGAGCACCCCGACACCGACCTCGACTGGGCACGCAACACCGTCGCCGACTACGCCAACCAGCTGCGCTGGCTCGACGACCCGGACCTGACCGCGTGGCTGGCGGGCGCGCGCCTGGACCTGTTCGGCCACCTCATGGGCCATCTGCTGGCACCCGCTTCGGCGAAGCCCCGGGTGCGCGAACGGATACTGGGCATGACCAAGACGGCGCTTTCGGCCACCGCCGAGAAACTGGAGCAGCTCTTGGCCGTGTAACCCGGCCCGATATTGATCGGGTGGAGGAGGCACGTGACGGCACACCACGATCCCGTCAGCCCGCGCCCGCTACGCGCGGTGCCCGCGGTCCCCAACGGTGGCTACACCGACTGGGAGGCCGTGTACCAGGACAACGTGTCCTGGCTGTACCGCACGCTGTTCGCGCGCGTCGGCAACCGGGCCGACGCCGAGGACCTCACCGCCGAGGTGTTCCTGGCCGCGCTGCGACCGCTGCGCCTGACCGCGAGCGTCGGCGAGGTGCGCGCTTACCTGCGCGCCACCGCCCGGACGGTGCTGGCCGCGCACTGGCGCGAGACCCTCGGCCGGGAGATAACCTCGATCGAGGACATCGAGCAGCCGCCCCACAGCGAGGAAGCAATCAGCACCGCGCCCCAGCGTGTCGCCCAGGTGCTGGACGGTCTGCCGGACCGCTACCGCCGCATCCTGCAACTGCGCTTCCTGCAGGGTAATTCGATCAAGGAGTCCGCCGCGGAACTCGGCATCAGCGTTGCCAACGCCAAAGTGCTCCAACACCGCGCCCTGCGACTGGCGGCGCAGGTCAACGATGGAGGCCGGCCATGAACGCGCGCGGTTTACGGCGCTACGTCGACGAGCTGTTGGGCGGTCGGCGGCCCAAGGCGTTCGAGCCGGACGACTTCGAGGCCGCGCAGATCCGAACCGCGATCGAGCTGCGCGCAGCTAGGCCCGGAGGTGACGAGCCACGCTCGGAGTTCCTCACCGACCTCCACCGGCGCCTCGCCGAGCAGATGGCTGACGCGCCAACGGAAGTGGCGGCCAAGCACAGCAGCACGCGCCGCCAGGTCATCGTCGGCACCTCGGCCGCCGCGGCAGCCGCCGTCGCCGCGGTATCCATCGATCGGGCCGTGACCGGGCACCCCGGCGCGGCGCCCGTGGTCGCCGGGCAGCTCACCCCCAACGACGGAAGCTGGCAGAAGGTCGCGGCCAGCTCGGAAGTGCCCGACGGGCGCATGCATCCGTTCGATCTCGGCTCAGTCACCGGAT
Source organism: uncultured Actinomycetota bacterium (assembly GCA_963785625.1). Lineage (GTDB taxonomy): Bacteria > Actinomycetota > Actinomycetes > Mycobacteriales > Mycobacteriaceae > Mycobacterium. The sequence continues at coordinate 7,807 of CAWAWC010000019.1, forward strand.
TCGTCCGCCGCGTCGACGGCAAGCTCGAGGCCGTGTCCGGGGTCTGCACTCATCAAGGCTGCCGACTGTGGTTCGACGCACCCGGGGACAGGCTGCGCTGCCCCTGCCACTCGACGTCGTTCGCGCCGAACGGGCAGCTGCTCACCCACCAATTACCGATCGCTCCAAAGCCATTGCCCACGTTGATGGTTCGCGAAAACGACGGGGCGATCGAGGTGTTTGCCCCGCCGCGCTCCGACGAACCCGCGTAACCCGCCGCCGTATCTAGTTGCATGAATCTTGCCGAGCTTCGAGAACCTTTGGCCGCCTTCTTGGCCGTGGGCGCGCTGGTGCTGGCCGGGTGCTCGTCGCCGCCACCTGCTGCGCAGCCGTCGGTAACCTTCGGCTCGTCGACAAACGGGTCGCCAGCGGCGGTCGCTGGTGACGCGGTCAGCATCGACAACTTCGCGTTCGTCCCGGCGACGTTGACCATCCGCGTGGGCGGCACTGTCACTTGGACCAACCGGGACGAGGAACCGCACACGGTCGCCGCGACCGACGGGTCGTTCCATTCGCTCGGGATGGGGACGGGCGCCAATTATTCGCACACCTTCCCGACCCCGGGAACGTTCGACTACGTCTGCTCGATTCACCCGATGATGCACGGCACCGTGGTGGTGACGGGATGACCCACGACCCCAACACGATGACGCGCCGCCAGCTCCTCCGGCACTCGGCCTGGTTCGGCGCGGCGGTCGGGTTCGCCGTGGTCGGCGGCGAGGTCATCTCGCATGTCGCCGGCACGGCGGCAGCCGAGCGCGCGCATGCCCGGCCGACGCTGCGGTTCGCCCAAGTCAGCGACAGTCACATCGGCTTCACTGGAGCGCCCAACCCGGACGTCAGCGGCACATTCGGCCACGCCATCGACCGCATCAACACCCTTGGCTACACACCGGATTTCGTCATCCACACCGGCGACCTCACGCACCTGGCCACTCCCGACCAGTTCGACCAGGTGAAGCAGATGATGAGCAAGCTGCAAACCCCGCACGTCTTCACGGTGCCCGGGGAACATGACTCGGTGGACGACGCGGGACAAAAGTACCGGAGCGTGTTCGGTGCGGGAAGCCGCGGCGACGGGTGGTACAGCTTCGACATCGCCGGCGTCCACGTGATCGCGCTGGTGAACACCTTGAATCTGAAGAAGCTCGGGCATCTGGGCACCGACCAGTTGGACTTCGTGCAAAAGGACATCGCTCCGCTGCCGAGCGATACGCCCATCGTCGTGTTCAGCCACATTCCGTTGTTCGCGATGTACCCGGACTGGGGCTGGGGGACCGATGACGCGACCCAGGCGCTGAGCTACCTGAGCCGCTTCTCTTCGGTTACCTGCCTCAACGGGCATGTGCACCAGCTATTTGCCAAAACTGAAGGCAACGTGACGTTCTATAGCGGCACGACGACCGCCTACCCGTTACCCCACCCGGGCAACGGCCCGGCGCCGAAGCCGGTCACACTGCCGGCCGGCAAACTGGGCCACGCGCTAGGCATCCGCGAGGTGAGTTACACCAGGGAGCAGACCGCTCTGGCATTGAAAGAGAGTACCCTGCAATGAAATTCCTGATTCGGCTCGTCCTAGCCGCGTCGTTGGCCCTCAGCGCGATCAGCCATGCCTACCTCTATACCCGCGGTTATCAACACATTCCGATGATTGGAACCGCATTTCTGGTCCAGGCCAGTGTCTCGTTTTCGTTGGCTCTGCTGATCGTCGTCGGCGGTCCGGTATGGGTGCAGTGGGCTGGCGCAGCGTTGGCGGGTGGCTCACTGGTCGCGTTCGTCCTGTCGAGGACCGTCGGGTTGTTCGGCTTTCTCGAGCGGGGATGGGAGCCATCGCCATACGTGCCCATCAGCGTTGGTGCCGAGGCGCTGACGGTGCTGCTGTGGGCTAGTGCTCTCGTCAGGTGGCCCGCGCCGATAATGCGTCGAGCCTGAAATGCCTTTGGCCGAGCCCGCGGCTTCTGCCTACTGCCAGCCAGGTGGCACGTCGGCTGCGTGGTTAGGGCAGTCGTCACGAGTGGCAGCCAACAGGACGTGCGCCGCATCCGCTGGTGGCATCTCGGTGGAAAGCACCGCATACGCATACTGCAAAGTCGATTCTCCGTACCCCAAGTGCATCGGGGTGGCGTAATCGTTCATCAGCGCGCAGGCTTTTTGCTCGTGATCGTTGTCGGCGTGGGCGATGCCGGAGCCACACCACTCGGCGACACCGACTGCCACCATGGACGTGAAAGCCCGGATGGTGTGCTTGCCGGTGACCTTGGTTCGCTCCGCGCGCAACTGGTCGGCGTTCGTGTACTGGCTCGTATGTAATTTCCCGGCGTACATGGTGAGCCATACCCAGATGCGCCGGAGGATTAAACCGGCCCGACGACCCCGGCCCGCGCGCATCCGAAGAAGGGCCAAAACGCAAGCACCAAATGTTCGTTAGCCGGATCAAAGGACTCTTTGCGGGACCGGGAAAGCAAAGCGTTAATACCGAAAGCGCTCCTACGCAAAGGAACACCATAATGAGTACACCCGCAACCCTGAAGCGGACGATTGCCGGGGCTCTGCTTTCAGCGGGCCTTGCGGTCAACGGATTCGACCGGCCGCGGGTGGTGCGCAGGCCGGCCCCAACGGGGCTCATATGACTGCAGCAGCTCTAACGGGCCTCAGAGTCAGTTCTTAGCCCGTTCCGAGTTGAGGCTGTAACGGTGAAAGTTGTTCATCAACGGCGTAGATGGAGTTGGGGCCATGAGGAACGTTGCGCTGGCCGCGGTGATCGGCGTTCTTGTCGTCGCTGGGTCGTTGGTGGCTGCGCCTATGGTCAAAGCTGATATCGATTTTGAATGCACGCCGGGATGCTGGGGCGCAATCGCAGCGTCGGCCTCAACCGGACAAGAGGTGATCCGACTCAACTATCGGACTCGGCAAAAGGCGCAGGACGCAGCCGTCTTATGGTGCAATGTCCTTGGCAAGACGAACGATTGTCAGCTAGTCATATCGGGACTGGGCTGTCTCTCGGTCGCATCGAGCGGCGATGGGAAAACGTTCGCCGGGGGGAGTCGCGTTCACCCAAGACGCGGCCGACGCGGCAGCCTTGGGCGGTGCGCCACCCGGGTCGACGATCGACCTCCACGACTGCAACGGCTGACCTCGCTGCGGGCCGGTCCGATCCCTGATGCCCTGCCGGACCGCACGGCCTTGGTCGCTGGCGAGGTCGAGCCCCTGCCTGACCCGCGGCGGACGGGGGACGTGCAACGTACGGCCCGCTACGCTCGCCCAGAAGCGGATCATTGCCGGGGCACTGCGCAGCCAGACGACTGGTGCCCCGGTCAAGCGCTGCCGTTCCCCGGCATGCGATGGACCATGGGTGTGTGCCACACCTGGTACGACGTTCGTCGGCGTTCACGGAAATCCGTTGCCGAGCTTCGTTTCCGCTGACATTCCAGCCCCGATGCTTACGCCGCCGCCGCCGCCTGCCCCGCCCCCGCCACCCCCGCACCCCTTCTGCACCCCACGCGGCAGCCTGATCATCATCCCGCCGATCTGCGACGAAATCGGGTACTGACGGCCAGAGGAAATCGACCTTGGCCCAGAGCCGTTCACGGTTCAGGTATCGAAAACCATTGTCCCGGAACCGCTTGGGCTGTACGAGAGGTAGATCGGGTCCGTCAAGAAGGGAATGACCCTACGGCCCGGCGTGTTTGGGCCGTCAGAGTGCGCAAATCACCTGTTGTGCATACCGTCGATGAACCTCCGCGTCTCCTCCCAGGTGGGGAGCAGGCCGGAGGCGCGCACTTCGTCGAAGCTGGGGGCCGCGGCATCCCGGTCCGACAGGCTGGGGGCGGCGCCGTCAACGAGCGGCCAGTCGATCGCCAGCTCGGGATCCGTCGCGCAAATGGTGTGCTCGCGCTGCGGGATGTACTCCGCCGAGCACAGGTACATCACTGTCGAGTTGTCTTGCAGCGCAAGGAATCCGTGCGCAAGGCCTTCGGAGATGTAGATGGTGCGGCGGTCCTTGTCGTTGAGGAGAACCGAGTCCCAGCGGCCGAAAGTTGGTGAGCCCAAACGAATGTCGACGGCAACGTCGAACACCGAGCCAGACACGCAGGTGACGTACTTGGCCTGGCTCGGGGGCACCTGGGCGAAGTGCAGGCCACGCAGCACTCCGGCGGACGACACCGAGCAGTTGGCTTGCCGGACGTCCAAGCGGTGACCGGCGAATGCGGTGAATTCGCGATCTTTGAGCCATTCGTAGAACATGCCCCGGGAGTCGCCGTGGATGGTGGGGGTGATCTCCCAGGCCCCCGGGACGCTGAGCTCGCGGACCTGCACCTCAGCGACCCCGTTCCTCGTAGCGGGCCTCCGCGGCGTCTTTCAACGGGCGCCACCACGATTCGTTGGCGCAGTACCAGTCGATCGTGGCGCGCAAACCCTCCTCGAAGTTGCTGTGCGGTGGTGTCCACGCCAATTCGTCGTAGAGCGTCGACGGGTCGATGGCGTACCGCAGGTCATGGCCGACGCGGTCGGGGACGTGGTCGAAGTCGTCGGGGTCGCGACCCATCATCTTCAGTAGCGTGCGCAGCACGGTCAGGTTGTCACGCTCGCCCTCGGCGCTGATCAGGTACGTGCGGCCGATCTGGCCCTTTTCCAGGATCCGCCGGACCGCGCTGTTGTGGTCTTCGACGTGGATCCAGTCACGGACGTTGGCGCCGTTGCCGTAGAGCTTGGGCCGACGGCCGGTCAGCACATTGGTGATCTGGCGCGGGATGAACTTCTCGACATGCTGGTACGGCCCGTAGTTGTTGGAGCAGTTCGAGATCGTCGCGCGCACCCCGTAAGACCGCACCCAGGCCCGGACCAGCATGTCGGCACCGGCTTTGGTCGCCGAGTACGGACTCGACGGGTCGTAGGGCGTCGACTCGGTGAACCGCTTGGGATCATCGAGCTCCAGGTCGCCGTAGACCTCATCCGTCGAGATGTGGTGCAGCCGCACACCGTAGCGGCGCACCGCTTCCAGGATGGTGAACGTCCCGATCACGTTGGTGTACACCGACGGCACCGGGTCTTCTAGCGCGTTGTCGACGTGGCTTTCCGCGGCGAAATGGATCACCGCGTCGCACTCGGCGACCAGCCGCGAAACCAGGTCGGTATCGGTGATATCGCCCTCGACGAACCTGATCGCGTCTTCGACATCGGCCAGCGACTCGCGGCGGCCGGCGTACGTCAATGCGTCGAGCACCGTCACGTCGTCTTCGGGGTGTTCGCGCACCGTGCTATGCACGAAGTTGGCGCCGATGAAGCCGGCGCCTCCGGTGACCAGCAGTCGCATGGTCAGACACCATAGACGAGGTGAACGGTCAGTCGGTGCCGGTTAGCCCAACTGCCCGGCTAATTCCCTCAGCGCGACCAGCAGCGCCTCGTCGTCGGGGGTGCCGAGCACCTGGATCGCCACATGGTCGGCGCCCGCTTGGCAATGTTGCTCGAGGCGTCGCGCGATGTCGTCCGAGGTGCGGCCGCCAGCTGCAACACCCTGGGGCCGAGCGGCCGATTCAAACGGCCCCGTACCCGAGAGACTCGATTCCGGCGGCCAGCTCGGGTGTGATCGACCGGGTGGGCAGCCATACACCGAACCGGCCCAGGTCGGGTTTGAGCGAAACTGCCTCGGTCACCGAAGTCCCCCTGAAGATGTTTCGGCGAGAGGCGCAGCGTCTGCTCGCTCAAGACCCGTTCAGTCCGAGCGGCCCCGCCAGCTCGGCCAGTGCCGGTACCAGGTTTTCATCCTTGGTGAGGACCTGAACGGGCACGTGGTCGGCGCCGGCGTCGAGGTGCTGTTTCAGCCGCGCCGCGATCTGATCGGGGGTGCCGTAGGCGACGACGGCGTCGACGAGGCGGTCGCTGCCGGGCCGGGTGACCTCTTCGTCGGAGAAGCCCAGCCGCTTCCAGCTGTTGCGGTAATTGGCCAGGTTGAAATAGATGTCGAGGGCCCTGCGGCCGACCGAACGGGCCTTTTCGGCATCGGTAGTGAGCACCACCTTGTGCTCGGGCGCCAGGAACGCCGACGGGCCGATCAGTTCGCGGGCCTGCGCGGTGTGCTCCGGGGTGGTCAGGTAGGGGTGCGCCCCGGCGCTGCGCTGCGCGGACAGCTTCAGCACCCGGGGGCCCAGGGCCGCCACCACGCGCCGGTTCGCCGGCACACCGTAGTCGTCCAGCCGGTCGAGGTACTCCACCAGCGCGTCGTAGGGCTTGCGGTACTCGCTGTGGGCCTCGGGATGGCCGACGCCGATGCCGAGCAGGAAGCGCCCCGGGTAGGCCTTGTCGATGCGGTGGAACGAGTCGGCGACCGGCTTGGCGGCGGCGGTCCAGATGTTGACGATGCCGGTGGCCACCCGGAGTGTGGTCGTCGCCGCCAGGATGGGCTCCACCCAGGCCAGCTCCGCGGGGGGCGAACCACCCACCCAGACGGCCCCGTAGCCCAAGGACTCGATTTCTTTGGCTTGCTGGGGCGTGACGCCGCGTCCGAACGATCCGAACCGGCCAAGTTGGGGCTTGCTTGCAGCTGCGTCGGTCATGGTGTCTCCAACCCCCGTGGCGGTGCCGCTATTCCGGAAGTGCCACATCCACGGCGGGGGGCAACTGCAGTGGCAGCAGTACGATGAACCGCGTGTCGCCGGGCTCGGATTCGACTCGCAGGTCCCCCCGATGCTTCTTGACGACGATGTTCCACGCCAGGTCCAGCCCGAGGCCGGTGCCTTCCCCGACGGGTTTGGTGGTGAAGAACGGCTCGAAGATGCGCTCGCGTGCGTCGTCGGGCACGCCCGGGCCGGTGTCGCAGATCTCGACCCGGGCCATTTTCTCGCCGTCCCGGCAGGTGCGGATGGTCAGCGTGCCGCCTTCGTTGCGCATCGCGGCGATCGCGTTGTCGATGATGTTGGTCCATACCTGATTGAGATCGCCTGGGTAACAGGGGATTTCGGGAAGTGACCGGTCGAATTCCTTGACTACTGTGATGGCGGCGTCCCTGCCGACCCGATCCGCGAACATCGTCAGCGTGCTGCGCAGCAGTTCGTGGACGTCGGCCAGCTGGAACGGGGCCCGGTCCATCTGCGAATACTGCTTGGCGTCGGCGACCAGCGCCGAAATCCGCTTGCTCGCCTCCGAGATCTGGTTCAGCAGCAGCTCGCTTTCGATCGTGTAGGCCAGCCACCGGACCGCCTTCTCCAGCGACGTCGAGGCGTCGAGGTCGGCGGTGGCGGCGGAAATCCGCTCCAGCCAGTCGGTGTCGATGCCGCCTTCGACGAATGTCGGCGCGATGTCCCATCCGTCGGCGATGCCGTGGTCCTCAAGCCACTCACCGACGGCGTCCTCGCGGTCGGCGATCTCGATCGCGCTCATGTGCTGCCCCGATTTATCCGAAGCCGACTTGGCGACTTGCTCGGCGACCTCTTCTTGCAGCCGCACCAGGGCGCGCAGCGCTTCAGGGGTGACGGTGCCGTCGGCGAGCATCGCCAGGTTCTGGCGCATACCGGTGACCCGGTCGCGCAGTTCCGCAGCGGCCCGCGCGGTGGCGGCCGCGGGATTGTTCAGCTGGTGGGTCAGCCCGGCCGACAATTGGCCCAAAGCCAGCAGCTTCTCCCGGTTGTCGATGATCCGTCGGGTGCGCTCGGTGCCGACGGCGATCCCGTCAAGCAGGTGCACGGCCATCGGGAACTGGTCCTTCATGAACCGGGCGAACGCGGGCGCCTCCATCACGAAGAACCGCGACGGCCTGGTGACGTGGACCGATGTGCTGTAGGCCTGTTGCTGTTCGCCGGTGAAGGCCTGCCAGGCGCCGCAATACACGCCGCGCTGTGACGTCCGGTTGGTTTCGATGTCCTGACCTCCGGAGAGCTTCGACATCGTCAACTCGCCTTCGATGAGGACGTAGAAGCAGGTCGCCGGTTCACCTTCGACGCAGATCGGGCCGGGTTGGTACTGCTCGATGCGCCCGTCGGCGCACAGTACCGCGAGCTGCTCGTCGGTGAGCGCCTCGAAGAGGAACAGGCTGCGCAGTTGGTCGGGCTCACACGGCATGGACGTCACGACGCTATGACTCGGACAGGTAGCGGTGGACGAGCATCACGGCCATCGACCCCTCGCCGACCGCGGCCGCGACCCGTTTGGCGGACGCCGAGCGCACGTCGCCGGCGACGAACACGCCGGGCACGTTGGTTTCCAGGTGGTGGGGCGGGCGATCCAGGGTCCAGCCGCACACATTGCGTAGATCCGGGCCGGTGAGGATGAAGCCGTGGTCGTCGCGGGCCACCACCCCGTCCAGCCACTCGGTGCGCGGCGCGGCGCCGATGAAAATGAACATCCGGCCACAGCTGACTTCCTCGGTGGCGCCGGTCCGGTTGTCGAAGAGGGTCAGCTTCTCGAGGTGCTCGCTTCCGGCCGCGCGGTGTACCTCGGTACACGTGCGGACCGTGACCTTCGGGTTCTGCTCGATCTGTTGAATCAGGTAGTACGACATCGACGCCGTCAACGATGCGGCGCGGACGACGATGGTCACCGATTTGGCCTCGCGGGACAGGTGCATGGCGGCCTGTCCGGCCGAATTGGCCCCGCCGATCACGTATACGTCCTCGTCTTTGCACTCCGACGCGATGGATGTCGCCGCGCCGTAGTAGACGCCGCGGCCGGTCAGCTCTGTGCAGCCCTCCGCAGCGAGTTGGCGGTAGGCGACGCCGGTGGCCAGGATCACCGCGTGCGCGTCGATGGACCCGCCGTCGGCGAACCGCACGGTGCGCGCGCAGCCGTTGACTTCCAGCGCGGTGGCCGTGCGGGCGGTGATGAGTTCGGCGCCGAACTTTTCCGCCTGCTTGCGCGCACGCTGGGCAAGCTGGCTGCCCGACACGCCGTCCGGAAAGCCGAGGTAGTTCTCGATCCTCGAGCTCTGGCCGGCCTGGCCGCCTGTCGCGGTGCGTTCGATGAGCACCGTGCGCAGACCCTCCGAGGCTCCATAGACGGCCGCGGCCAGCCCTGCGGGCCCGCCGCCGATGACGACCAAGTCGTAGAACGCCTGCGACGGCTTCGTGGTCAGGCCCAGAGTGTCGGCCAGTTCGGCGTCGGTGGGTTCGATGAGGGTGTCGCCGCGTTCGGTGACGACGACCGGCAACCGCAGTCCGTCCTCGCCGGCGGCCGCCAGCAGCCGCTCGCCGGCGGGCTCGTCGGCCATGAACCAGGTGTAGTAAAGCCCGTTGCGGGCCAGGAAGTCGCGGACCTGCCAGGATCGCGCCGACCAGCGGTGCCCGACGACCTTGGTGTGCGGGATGGGATGTTCCGGCGCCCGCCTCCAGGCCTCCAGCAGCGCCTCGATGACCGGATAGAGCTTCTCCTCCGGTGGATCCCATGGCTTGAGCAGGTAATGGTCCAGGTCGACGACGTTGATCGCGTCGATGGCGGCGTGGGTGTCGGCGTAGGCGGTCAGCAGGACTCGCCGTGCGGCCGGGTACAGGTCCATCGCCTGCTCCAGGAATTCGATGCCGGTCATCTGCGGCATCCGGTAGTCGGCTATCAGCATCGCGACCGTTTCGCCGCGCAGTTTGAGTTGCTTGAGGGTTTCCAGGCCCTCGGGGGCCGACTCCGCACGGACGATCCGGTGGTCCTCCCCGTAGCGGCGGCGCAGGTCACGGGCCACGGCGCGGGACACCGCGGGATCGTCGTCGACGGTCAGCATGACGGGTTTACGTGCCTGCCGCGGCTCGATGTCGGGGCGTGTCATCGGGGATAAGTATGCTCCCGTCAATCCGCATACGCGGGGTGGGAATCGGTGGCGCCGGATTCCTCGCGCGCGATTTTGGCCAGGCCGAATAACCAGGTATCGTGGGGTAACGGTGCGGTTTACGCGCCGGCTTTTGTGTGCCCAGTCCCCAGGAATTTCCGGTCACCGGCTCACGTTTGAAGTCGGGGCAGATGTCGTGCCGATCCGGGGCACATTGAGAACGAAAACGCATCCGGGGCACATTGAGAACGAAAACGCAACGAGACTAAAAGACGAGGATTTCTGGGAAGTTTATGGCCAAGAAAGACGGTGCCATTGAGGTCGAGGGCCGCGTGGTCGAGCCCCTGCCCAATGCGATGTTCCGCATTGAGCTGGAGAACGGCCACAAGGTGCTTGCCCATATCAGCGGCAAGATGCGGCAGCACTACATCCGCATCCTGCCCGAGGACCGGGTGGTGGTGGAGTTGTCTCCCTACGACCTGTCGCGGGGCCGCATCGTGTACCGGTACAAGTAGCGAGAAGCCCGAACCGCATAACCGACGAGTAGACAGAACAGGATCGAAACAGCCGTGAAGGTGAACCCGAGCGTCAAGCCAATCTGTGACAAGTGCAGGGTGATCCGTCGGCATGGGCGGGTCATGGTGATCTGCTCCGATCCGCGCCACAAGCAGCGCCAGGGATAGTCCCCGCCAGCTGAAACAACTGAATGCAGACCTCCCAGCACCACTGAGCGGATACGCCGCTCATCCACGCCCGGACGGAGGCCGGGCCCCGCTAGCAGGCGGGAACGGACTGGGAAAAGACCTCCGCTTGAAAAGAGGAAACGCCACCCATGGCTCGACTAGTAGGCGTCGATCTGCCGCGCGATAAGCGGATGGAGGTCGCCCTGACCTACATCTTCGGCATCGGCCGCACCCGCTCCAACGAAATCCTGGCGGCGACTGGGATCGACAAGGACCTGCGCACCAGGGACCTGACCGACGACCAGGTGACCCACCTGCGTGACTACATCGAAGCCAGCCTGAAGGTGGAGGGTGACCTGCGCCGCGAGGTGCAGGCCGACATCCGCCGCAAGATCGAGATCGGCTGCTACCAGGGCCTGCGGCACCGCCGCGGCCTGCCCGTGCGCGGCCAGCGGACAAAGACCAACGCGCGGACCCGCAAGGGCCCCAAGCGCACCATCGCCGGCAAGAAGAAGGCCAGGTAACCGATGCCACCGAAGAAAGCAACCGCGGCGGGTCCCAAGAAGGGACAGAAGACCCGGCGGCGGGAAAAGAAGAACGTCCCGCACGGTGCCGCTCACATCAAGAGCACCTTCAACAACACGATCGTGACGATCACCGACCCGCAGGGCAACGTCATCGCCTGGGCGTCGTCGGGCCACGTCGGCTTCAAGGGATCCCGGAAGTCGACCCCGTTCGCCGCGCAGCTGGCCGCCGAGAACGCCGCGCGCAAGGCCCAAGAGCACGGTGTGCGCAAGGTCGACGTGTTCGTGAAGGGCCCCGGCTCGGGCCGGGAGACGGCGATCAGGTCGCTGCAGGCCGCCGGCCTGGAGGTCGGCGCGATCTCCGACGTCACCCCCCAGCCGCACAACGGCTGCCGTCCGCCCAAGCGCAGAAGAGTCTAGAAGGGTCTAGGAGAGAATCATGGCTCGTTACACCGGACCCATCACGCGCAAATCGCGCCGGCTGCGCACCGACCTCATCGGTGGCGACCAGGCCTTCGAGAAACGCCCCTACCCGCCCGGCCAGCACGGCCGCGCGCGGATCAAGGAAAGCGAATACCTCCTGCAGCTGCAGGAGAAGCAGAAGGCCCGCTTCACCTATGGCGTCATGGAAAAGCAGTTCCGCCGCTATTACGAAGAGGCCGTGCGGCAGCCCGGCAAAACGGGTGAGGAGCTGCTGCGGATCTTGGAGAGCCGGCTCGACAACGTGGTGTACCGCGCCGGACTGGCCCGCACCCGCCGCATGGCCCGCCAGCTGGTCAGCCACGGGCACTTCAGCGTCAACGGCGTGAAGGTGGACGTCCCCAGTTACCGGGTGTCGCAGTACGACATCATCGACGTGCGGGACAAGTCGCTCAACACGGTGCCGTTCCAGATCGCACGGGAGACCTCGGGTGACCGTCCGATCCCGAGCTGGCTGCAGGTGGTGGGGGAGCGCCAGCAAATCCTGATCCACCAGCTGCCCGAGCGGGCGCAGATCGACGTGCCGCTCACAGAGCAGCTCATCGTCGAGTACTACTCGAAGTAGTGCTGGAGCCGCGGACGCGGCGACCAGACAACCGAGCCGGCATCAAATAGCGGGTGCCGAGAAGGAGAAGAAGAAACACCATGCTGATTTCTCAGCGACCCACACTGTCCGAAGAAGTCTTGACCGACAGCCGGTCCCAGTTCGTAATCGAGCCGCTGGAGCCGGGATTCGGTTACACCTTGGGTAACTCGCTGCGTCGCACGCTGCTGTCGTCGATTCCCGGCGCGGCCGTCACCAGCATCCGCATCGACGGCGTGCTGCACGAATTCACCACCGTGCCCGGCGTCAAGGAAGACGTCACCGACATCATCTTGAACCTCAAGGGTCTGGTCGTGTCGTCCGAGGAGGACGAGCCGGTCACCATGTACCTGCGCAAGCAGGGTCCGGGCGAGGTCACCGCCGGTGACATCGTGCCGCCGGCCGGCGTGACCGTGCACAACCCCGGCATGCACATCGCGACGCTGAATGACAAGGGCAAGCTCGAGGTCGAGCTCGTCGTCGAGCGTGGCCGCGGCTACGTCCCGGCGGTGCAGAACCGGGCCTCCGGCGCCGAAATCGGTCGCATCCCGGTCGATTCCATCTACTCGCCGGTGCTCAAGGTCACCTACAAGGTGGAGGCCACCCGCGTCGAGCAGCGCACCGACTTCGACAAGCTGATCCTGGACGTCGAGACCAAGAGTTCGATCACCCCCCGCGACGCGCTGGCCTCGGCCGGCAAGACGCTGGTCGAATTGTTCGGTCTGGCACGCGAACTCAACGTCGAGGCCGAGGGCATCGAGATCGGGCCGTCGCCGGCGGAGGCCGACCACATCGCGTCGTTCGCGCTGCCGATCGACGACCTCGACCTGACCGTGCGCTCCTACAACTGCCTCAAGCGCGAGGGTGTGCACACCGTCGGCGAGCTGGTGTCGCGCACCGAGTCCGACCTGCTCGACATCCGCAACTTCGGTCAGAAGTCCATCGACGAGGTCAAGGTCAAGCTGCACCAGCTGGGACTGTCGCTCAAGGACAGCCCGCCCACCTTCGACCCTTCCGAGGTCGCGGGCTACGACGTCGCCACCGGCACCTGGTCCACCGAGGGCGTCTACGACGACCAGGACTACGCGGAAACCGAACAGCTCTAACAGCTTTGGAAACCTAGACAGGAGCGTCAGCCATGCCCAAGCCCACCAAGGGTCCTCGCCTCGGCGGGTCGTCGTCGCACCAGAAGGCCCTCTTGGCGAACCTGGCCACGTCGCTGTTCGAGCACGGCCGGATCAAGACGACCGAGCCGAAGGCGCGCGCGCTGCGGCCATACGCGGAGAAGCTGATCACGCACGCGAAAAAGGGCACGCTGCACAACCGTCGAGAGGTGCTGAAAAAGATCCGCGACAAGGACGTGGTGCACGCCTTGTTCGCCGAGATCGGGCCGTTCTTCTCCGACCGCGACGGCGGGTACACCCGCATCATCAAGGTCGAGCCGCGCAAGGGCGACAACGCCCCGATGGCCGTGATCGAACTCGTGCGGGAGAAGACGGTCACGTCGGAGGCCGATCGGGCACGCCGGGTGAAGGGTTCGAAGAAGGCCACCCCAGAAGCCCCGGAGGCGTCCGCGGCGGCGCCAGAGGCGGCGGTCGAGCCGGAGGCGGCCGGTGCGGCCAACGAGGCTGCTGAAACCCCGGCCGACGAGCCCGAAGGTGCCACCGAGGATTAGCGAGGTCGTCCGTCTGCGGCTTGACATCGCCTACGACGGAACCGATTTCGCGGGCTGGGCCGCGCAAGCGGGCCAGCGGACCGTCGCTGGGGTTCTCGACGAGGCGCTGACGACCGTTTTCCGTACCCCGGTGCGACTGCGCGCGGCCGGACGCACCGACGCGGGGGTCCACGCGACCGGGCAGGTCGCCCACGTCGATGTGCCCGTCGACGCGGTGGCGAACGCTTATTCGCGGGCGCCGCGCGGCGGCGATCCGGAGTTTCTGCCGCTGCTGCGCCGCCTCGGCCGGTTCCTGCCGCCCGATGTCCGGGTCACGGACATCGCCCGCGCCCCTGAGGGTTTCGACGCCCGATTCTCGGCGCTGCGGCGCCATTACGTATATCGGCTGTCGACCGCGCCCTATGGGGTGCTGCCGCACCGGTCGCGCTACATCACCGCCTGGCGGCACCGCCTGGACCTGGACGCGATGAACACCGCATCGCGCGACCTGCTGGGGCTGCACGACTTTGCGGCGTTCTGTCGCCAACGTGACGGTGCCACCACTATCCGGGACCTGCAGCGGCTGGACTGGTCGCGCGACGGCCACCTGATCACCGCGCACGTCACCGCCGACGCGTTCTGCTGGTCGATGGTGCGGTCGCTGGTCGGGGCGCTGCTCGCGGTCGGTGAACACCGCCGCCCGGTGTCCTGGTGCGCCGAGTTGCTGTCCGCCGCCGAAAGATCCAGCGACTTCGCGGCCGCGCCGGCGCAGGGCTTGACGCTCGTCGGCGTGGACTACCCACCCGACGACCAACTGGCGGCGCGGAATCTGATCACCCGGGACCTTCGGTCGCGGACCTAGACCCTGCCCGCAACGAAGCTCGCGGCCTGGTTGGTCATCCCCGGCACGTAGCCCAGGTGCGCCTTCCACTGGTTGCCGTCGGAGCAGATCGGGTCGCCCTGGTTGCACAGGTCGACGGTCTTGCCGTCGAAATTTGGGGTCAGGGCGCTCATCAGCCCGCCCGCCCGGGCCGATGGGTTCCCGAACAAGGCGACCGCGGCGACGTGGTCGGCGGCATCGTTCGGTAACGGCTGGCGGAAGCCGAGGCCGGGCAGTGGTGCCGCGGTGACGATGTCGATGACGGCGGCACCCTGGGAGTAGCCGCCGAGGACGAGCTTCGTGTTGGGGCAGTTGTCGGCCATCTGCTGGATGTGGTTGCTGGCGTCATTGGCGCCGTCGGTCGCGGCCAGGAAGTCTTTACTGGCCGGGTAGTTGACCCCGTATGCGCCCACGTTTCTGTGCGTCTGCTGGCGCAGCGAGGTGATGAATGCCTGGCCCACCCGCCCGACACCCGGCGGCTCGTCGGTTCCTCGGGCGAAGACGACCTCGACGTCGGGGCAGGACGCCCAGGCCCGCGGCGCCAGCGGCGGTGCGAGCAACAACGCGGCTGCAGCGGATGCGGCCAGCCCGAACGGGATAAGCCTCACGCAACGATGTTACGGGAGTTATTGGTCGTGCGTCAGTGGACTGCTGTGACCAGGCCGGGCTGCGGCGAGGGAGCCGGCCCGTGGATGGAGGGGCCAGACCCCGGCGCCTGCGGGCCGGGCAGCTGTGGGGCGTACGCGGGGGACTGCGGGGCGTAGTCGGGCGACTGGGGTCCGAAACCGGGCACCTGCTGACCGGTGCCGGCCAGCAGCTTGGACGCGACGAAGGCGGCCGCCTGGGTGGTGTAGACGGGGACGTAGCCCTCGGTGTGCCCGCTCCACTCGTTGCCGGGGCCCGCGTGGCAGATGGGGTCGCTGGGGTTGCACAGGTCGATCGCCTTGGACCCGAGCAGCGCGCTCTGGGTGGGCAGCGTTCCGCCGGCGCGGTCGGCCACGTCGCCGAAGGTGGCGACCGCCGCGATGTCGCTCGCGTAGTCGGGCGGCAGCGAGCCGCCCCAGTTGATGCCGCCGATGGGGACACCGGCCACGATGTCCATCACGGACGCGCCCTGCGAGTAGCCGCCCAGCACGATCTTGGTGCTCGGGCAGTTTTGCACCGTCTGTTTGACGCGGTTGATGGTGTCGTTGGCGCCGTCACCGCCGTGCAGCTGCAGCTTGCTGGCGGCGTAGTTCACCCCGTAGGTGTCGATGTTCAGGCCGCCGGTCTGCTGGCGCAGCGAGTCGACGAAGGCGTCGCCCACCCGGCCGAGGCCGGGTGGCTCGTTGGTGCCTCTGGCGAAGATGACCTCGACGTCCGGGCAGTCATCGGCAGAAGCGATGGTGTTGGGGTTGACGAGGGTCACGGCGGCGGCAACGAGCGCGGCGCCACCCAGGCCGACCCAGCGGCCGACCCAGCGGCCTACCCAGGGGCCGACCCAGCGACCGGCTGACCGCGCGCTGCCCCCCCGAGGGCCGCGTGTCCGCTGAAGAGTCACCCCCAGATTTTAACCAGAGCGGGCGGTGACGGAAAACTCGCTGACCTGTGGATAAGTTGCGCGAGTCACTCGGCGGGCGGGCTACCGTGAGCGGAACACACGTCACAGATCAGGGGGAATCAGTGCCGCGCCAGCCGACCACCTGGCTGCAGGTCAGTGGTTACCGATTCCTGCTGCGTCGCCTCGAGTGCGCGTTGCTGACCGGCTCTCACTTCGGCCAAGTCCACCCGGCCGGCGGGCGCCCGCCCGCGCGGTCGGCGCCGCTGGCGGTGGGGTGTGTGGTCGCGGCCATCGCCACGGCGGGATGTGCGGTGCTGGCATTGCTGCGACCGCAGCCCGCGCTCGATCGCGCACAAATCGTGTTGACCCGGGAATCCGGGGCGCTGTACGTGCGGGTGGGCGACACCTGGCATCCGGCGCTGAACCTGGCTTCGGCCCGGCTGGTCGCGGCGACGGCCGCCGACCCGCTGCCGGTGCGCGAGTCCGATTTGGCCCGAACGAAACGGGGTCCACTGCTGGGCATTCCGGGCGCGCCGCAGCTGCTCGGCAGGCCGCTGTCCGGCGACGAATCGGTGTGGACGATCTGTGACGCGGACGGCGCGGGTGCGACGACGGTCGTCGTCGGGCCGCTCGAGGTCTCATCGGTCCGTCGACTGCCTCCCGACCGAGCCGTCCTGGTCGCGCCGCCGTCGGGTTCGCCGGCATACCTGCTTTACGAGGGAGGGCGCGCGATGGTAGATCTCGCCGACGCCGCGGTGCTGCGCGCCCTTCGACTCGAGGGCCGAGCGCCGCGGTCGGTGTCGCAGTTGTTGCTGAACGCCGTCCCCGAGGCGTCCCCCATAGCGGCGCCGCGGGTCCGCGACGCGGGCGCTGCGGTGCCCGGGCTGCCCGGCATTCCGGTGGGCAGCGTGCTGCGGATCGCCCGAGCCGACGGTGACGAGTATTACGCGGTCGTGGCCGGCGGGGTTCAGCGAATCGGCCGGGTGGCGGCCGATATCCTGCGGTTCAGCGACTCGCGGGGTACCGCCGATACCGTCACGGTGGCACCCGACGCCATCCGCGCCGCCGCGATCGTGGACGCGCTGCCGGTGGCGAGCTTCCCGGACTGGGCGCCGACGCTGGTGGACGTCAGCGGCGAGCTGTGTGTCACCTGGGGTCCCCCCTCGTCCGGCCGCTCCGCTGTCGCGTTCCTCGCGGGGCGCGGCCTGCCGGTGCCGGCCGGCCAGGCGGCGGTGACCTTGTCGCAGGCCGACGGCCACGGTCCCGCCCTCGACGCCGTCTACCTGCCGCCCGGCCGGAGCGCTTACGTCCGGGGGGATGGGCGGGCCGGCGCGTGCTACCTCGTCACCGAAACCGGAGTGCGGTTCGCCGTTCACGACGACCAAGCGGCACGCGACCTCGGTCTCCCGGCGGCCACCCCGGCGCCGTGGCCGGTGCTGACCGCCCTGCCGTCCGGGCCGGAGCTGAGTCGGGAGAAGGCGTCAGTCGCCCGCGACACCGTTGCGGGGCCCCCGTAACCGGCGGGTGGCCGCGCCGATCATCAACGCCAGCATCAGGGCGAGCAGGCAGCCGGCCGCCCCGCGCAGCGCGACGTCACGGGAGTGATGGCCCGGCGGTCTGGCTGGCGCGGGTGCGGTGATCGGTATGGGCGCCGGGTTTGGTTTGGCGGCTTCGGCAAGCGGGCTCCAGTCGGTGCTGATCGCGGCCAGGGGATCGATGGTGCCGTTGCCGACCAGCGGATCCCGTCCGGCGGGCGGGTGGTGAGCGCTGGACTCGATGCGCTGCATCACCTGACGCGCGGTCAACGCCGGGAAGCGCGCCCGGATCAGCGCGGCCAACCCGCTGACCACGGGCGCGGCATAACTGGTGCCGGAAACCGGTTGCGGACCGAGCGACATCACCCCCTCGCCGGGGGCGGCGACGTCCACCCAGGGGCCGGCCAGGGTGAAGGGCGACGGCGTTCCGTCGGCGTTGACCGAGCCGACGGTCAGCACGTAGTCGTCATACCAGGCCGGACTGACCGCGACACTGGCGGTGTCCCAGGTCGCGTCCGACTGCTGAGGCGGGCACTGGCCGTCGCCGCCCGTGTTTCCGGCCGTGTTGCCGGCTGGGGCCACGACGACGGCGTTCTTGATGTCGACGGCATAGGCCAGCGCCGCGCCCAGCGCGCGGTCGTCGAGGACCGACGTGGCCGGAACGCAGGCCACCGAGGAAATGTTGATCACCGACGCGCCGAGATCGGCGGCGGTCCGGACGGCCTTCGCCATGGTGTCGACGTCGCCGATGCCGCGGCGCGATCGGTCGCCGGCCGGAGCGAATTTCGCACTGGACTGGCGGATGCTGATCACGGTGGCCTCGGGCGCCACACCGCTGAAACCCGCGTGGTGCGGATCCGGGGCAGCGGCGATGATGCCGGCCACCAGGGTGCCGTGCGCGTCGCAATCCTGGGTACCGTCGCCGCTGGACACGTAGTCGCCTCCGGGCACCACGTCGGGTAGGCGGCGGTGCCGCGAAACGCCGGTGTCGATCACCGCGACCCGCTGTCCCGCGCCGCGGGTGAGCTGCCAGAGTCGCGGCAGGTCGACGAAAGGCGCGGGCTGGCTCTGGCCCGGTTCCGCGTCCGCTGCGATCGCAGCGCAAACCTCGCGCTGCACGGTCGGCCAAGGTGGCGCCGGCAATGCCGGCCGGGGCAACCACCTGTCGTCGATCTTCGGGGGTGAAACCGCCTGCGCCGCAGGGGTTCCCAGCTGGGTGAGCAACGTGAGCGCCGGTACTGCCACCAGCCGCCCCAAGCGTGACGCTTTCACCTGAGGATCAATGCGCGAACGGCGCCGTAGAGGCCGCAGATCCAGCAGGTCAGCGGAACCATCGCGGCCAGCGCCGCCGACTCCAACAACTCGACGCTTCGGTGTGCAGCGGGGGAGAGCGACAGCGCGGGAACGACGAAGCCCAGGCACATCGCCGCGGCGGCCAGGATTGCCGTCCCGGCGGCAATCCACGGTCCGTGTCCGGGGGCGTGGAACGCCGCGGCGCCCAACGTCGTTGCCGTGACAGCCATTCCGGTGATGACGAACACCAGCGTTCGTCTGACGTCGTTACAGCGCGAACGCAGCAGCAGCAGCGCGCCGGTGAGGGCGCCGAAAGCGATGCAGCACAGGCGTGGTGCACCGGCGAGCACGGTGACGACGGCACCGACCGCGGCCGACGACGAGAATGCGGCGAGCAGGCTGGCCAGCCAGTCGTCGGCGCGGATGGCCTTGGCGGCCAAACAGGCTGCATCGATGTCGTCGGGGTTCGGGGCCAGCCGGGGCGACAAGCCCGCCAGCGCGATCGACACCCGCGCCGCGAGCCCCAGCAGGCCGAGGGATACCACGGCCGACACCGAACCGAGAGTTCGCAGGGGGGCCGAGGTGATCACGCCCGCCAATGCGGCCGCGGCGACGACGACCGCGCCGCAGGAGATCGCGGTCAACGTGACCGTACCGCAGCCCGCGGCCCGCATGGCTAATGCCGGGACGGCCGCTGCCGCCGTCGCCGCCAGCAACGCGTTGGGGATTCCGGGGGCGCCCGGCACGGCCAGAAATCCGGCGACCGCCGCGAAAGCGGTAGCGATCAGGCTCAGCGCCAGCGCGGCGATAGCATCTCGAAACGCCCGGTGCGCCATCGCGGCGAACAGCAGGGCGACGAGGACGGCGCACGCCGCGACACCCGCGGCGCCGGCCTCGTTGCGGTCGAACGCGTTTCGAATGAGCGCCAGCCCCCCGACACCGGTCAGGCAAGTCGCCGCGACCGCGCCGGCGAGCCGCGTCCCAAGGCGGCCCCACGATGGGGCCGCCGCGACGAGCGTCGCGGACACCGCCTCCGCGGAGTCGTCGTACCGGGCAGCGGCGACCTGAGTCTGGGGCCAGCCCAGCACCAGGAAATTCCCATCGCGGATATCGTTGTCCGCCAACGTCGTCGACTCCTCAAAGGCCGGGGCGCCCGGGCGGGACAGCTCGTAACACCGCGCCTCGCAGGCATCGAAGCCGTCAAGGCCATTCAGCGTGTCGACGATCGACGGGATCAGCACCGCGACCGGAACACCGGCGGGCAGGGCCAGGTCAACGACGGCGGTGCCGGCGTGAACCGACACCCTGCGCAGCCCCGGATCGGATGGCTGCAACGGCACCCCCTTCGGTCGGATTACCGCGACGGTACGCAGTTTTCGAATCCCCGGTATCCGGCTGTCCACAGGTGAGTTGCGGCCGTTTGCGGCGCCGCCTACCGTCGCGGCACCGCTGGAGGGGGCAGATGACCGAACCGTTCGTGCTCGCGCCGCGGCATCCGCCGCCGCCGGTCGCGGCGGCGGAGGTCAACGTGGAGGCGCCACCCGAGTTGCCGTCGCCGGCAATTGGCCTGCTGGCGCGCCTGCTGCCGGTTCTCGTGTCGGTGGCGAGCATGTGCTTCATGGCCGCGGCCTTCGCGTCGGGCTCGGCCGTCACGCGCAACCCCATGTTCCTGGCGTTCCCGGCGGTGACGCTGGCCTCCATGATGGTGGCGGGGGTAACCGGGCGTGGCGGCCGGCGCGGCGGCATCGACGCCGACCGCGCCGACTACCTCGACTACCTGGGCCGGCTGCGGCAGACCGTGACGGAAACTGCTGCGGCGCAGCTAGTCTCACTGACCTGGTGTCATCCCCGCCCCGATGGGTTATGGACATTGATCGGCGGCCCGCGGATGTGGGAGCGGCGAGCGGCCGACCCCGACTTCCGCCGTGTCCGTGTCGGTGTCGGGACGCAGCCGCTCGCTACGCGCATCGTGGTCCCGGAGATCCCGCAGCCGGCGGATCCGGTGACCGCTGCCGCCTTGCGCCGCTTCGTCGAAACACACGCGACGATCTCCGGGCCGATCACGATCGACGTGCGCGAACCCGGGACCGTGACGATCGAGGGCGACGCGGCTGCGGCGCGCGGACTCGTGCGCGCGATGATCTGCCAGCTGGCCGTGCTGCACCCGCCGGACCTGGTGGCGATCGTCGCCGCGGTCAGTGACCGCAACCGCGCGCACTGGGATTGGCTGAAGTGGTTGCCGCACAATCAGCATCCGGCGGCGGCCGATGCGGTGGGGTCGGCGCGCTTGGTGTATCCGAGTGCGGCCGCGGCGGGCGACGCGCTCGCCGGCGCCCGACTGGCGCACGTGGTGGTCGTCGCCGACCTCGACGAACGCATCGAGGGGCTAACGGACGCAACGATCCTCGAGGTTCGGGCGGGTCGCGACGGCGCCCCCTTGACGATCAGGCAGGGCGGTGAAGCTCACGAGTTGCCTTGTCCTGACCGGCTGGATCCCCTGAACGCGCTGATATGTGCCCGGCGGCTGGCCAGGTACCGTGCGGCGGGGGCGTCCGCAGGGGCCGGCACTCCCGGCTGGCCGAGCCTGGTCGGACTCGGCGAATTGGCCGCTTACGACCCGGTCACGTGCTGGCGCAGTCACGACGACAACCGGCTACGGGTTCCCATCGGAATCACGGCCGACGGGGCGCCGCTCGAACTCGATATCAAGGAGCCCGCCGAAAACGGTATGGGTCCGCATGGGCTGTGCATCGGAGCCACCGGGTCGGGCAAGTCGGAGCTGCTGCGCACCATTGCCCTGGGCATGATGGCGCGCAATTCCCCGGAGGTGCTCAATCTGCTCCTTGTCGACTTCAAAGGCGGCGCAACGTTTCTCGACCTGGTCGGCGCGCCCCACGTGGCCGCGGTCATCACCAACCTCTCCGATGAAGCGCCATTGGTGGCCCGGATGCGCGACGCGCTGGCCGGCGAGATGGACCGTCGCCAACGGCTGCTGCGCGCCGCACGCTGTGTCAGCGTCGCGGCATACGAGCGGGCGCGTCGCGCCGGCGAAGGACTGAGCGCGCTGCCGACCTTATTGATCGTGGTCGACGAGTTCTCCGAATTACTCAGCCAGCACCCCGACTTCGCGGACGCGTTCGTCGCGATCGGTCGGCTGGGACGTTCGCTGGGGATGCACCTGTTGCTGGCCAGTCAGCGGCTCGACGACGGCCGGCTGCGGGGACTGGAAGCCCACCTGTCTTATCGGATGTGCCTGAAGACCCTGTCCGCCAGTGATTCCCGCACGGTCTTGGGAACTCTCGACGCCTACGAATTGCCGAACACGCCCGGGGCCGGATTCCTGCGGTCGGCCGGCGGTGAGCTGATTTCCTTCCAGGCGGCTTTCGTTTCCGGACCGCTGCGGGCCGACGCGGCGCATCGTGCCGTGCCGGTTCCTGCGTTGCGGCCGTTCGGCACGCGGCCGACCGGCGCGGTGCGGCCCGTCGTCGAGACGGGCGAGCCGGGCAGCCTGCTGGATGCCGTCGTGGACCGGCTGGCCGGACACGGGCCGCCCGCGCACCAAGTCTGGCTGCCCCCGCTCGGCCGCGCACCGGCCCTGCGGGACCTGTTGCGTGATGCCGTGCCCGGCCGCCTGACCGTCCCCATCGGCATCGTGGACCGGCCACGGGAGCAGTGCCGCAGCCCGCTGATCGTCGAGTTATCCGGCGCCGCGGGCAACGTGGCGGTCGTCGGCGCGCCTCGGTCGGGCAAGTCCACCGCTTTGCGGACCTTGATCACGGCGCTGGCCGCCACGCACGACCCCGGGCAAGTGCAGTTCTACTGCCTGGACTTCGGCGGTGGGGCGCTGACGTCGCTGCGGACGGTGCCACACGTGGGTGCCGTCGCCGGTCGTGCCGAACCGCGCCTGGTGGCGCGCGTCATCGCCGAGTGCGAATCGGTGGTGCGGAGCCGGGAATCCAGCTTCTGCGGCCACGGGCAATCTGAGGACCCGTTCGGTGACGTGTTCCTGGTGATCGACGGCTGGGCCGGCCTGCGTCAGGAATTCGCCGATCTCGAGGCGGCGGTCACAGCGCTGGCGGCCCAAGGACTTTCTTTCGGTGTGCACGTGGTGTTGTCGGCGTCGCGCTGGGCCGAGGTCCGACCGTCACTGAAGGACCAGATCGGCACCCGCATCGAGTTGCGGCTGGGCGACCCCGCCGACTCCGAGGTCGACCGCAAGCGCGCGGTGCAGGTGCCCTGCGACAGACCCGGACGCGGCCTGTCCTGCGACGGGCAGCACATGCTGATCGCCACGCCCCTCGACGAGATCCCGCGCAGTGAACGGGTCGCCCCGCCGATCCCGCTGCTGCCCAACCACGTCGACCACGCCACCGTCGTGGAACGGGCGGGCGCCGAACTCGGCGCGCGGATCCTGCTCGGCCTGGACGAGCGTCGGCTGCGGCCGGTGGCCGTCGATTTCGGGAAACACCCGCACCTGCTGATCCTCGGGGACAACCAGTGCGGAAAGAGCGCCACGCTGCGGGCTCTCTGCCGCGAGATCGTTCGGACGAAGACCGCCGCGCAGGCCCAACTGCTGATCGTCGACTATCGGCGCTCCCTCCTCGGCGTCGTCGAGTCGGAACATTTGGGCGGCTATGCGACGTCCCCGCCCGCGCTGGACGCGTTGCTGCCGGAGCTGCTGGATGTTTTGCGGCGGCGGATGCCTCCTCCCGACGCGTCCCAGGCGCAGCTGCGCGCGAGGTCCTGGTGGTCCGGGCCGGACATCTACGTTCTGGTCGACGACTACGACCTGGTGGCCGCCCCGGCAGGCAACCCGTTGCTGGCCATCCTCGAATACTTTTCGCACGCAACGGATCTGGGATTGCACTTGGTCGTGGCGCGGCGCAGCGGCGGAGCCGAGCGCACGCTGTTCGACCCGTTGCTGGCGGGGCTGCGTGACCTCGGCTGCATGGCATTGACGATGAGCGGACATCCAGACGAGGGCGCACCGTTCGGTTCCGGCCGCCCGGCGCGGTTGCCGCCGGGCCGTGGCCTGCTGATCACCCGCGCCGGCGACGAGCAGCTCATCCAGGTGGGCTGGAGCCCGCCGTGAGCGCACACCTCGCGATCGTCGAGACCGGGCCCAGCGCGATCCGTCAATTATGTTGCAAGGCAAGCGCTTCTGCCGACGACGAGGTCACCCGCGCGGCGCTGGATGCGATCGACGACCCGGTGGCGCTGGTGAGCGGGCGCCCGGTTGCCGTCAAATCGCTGTGGTGCGCCGCGCTGCGGTCGCTGAGCTGCGGGCCCGGCAACGGCGTGGTCGTCGTGCACCCGTCGTGGTGGCCGTCGTCGCGGGTCGCCGTGGTTACTGCGGCCGCGGACACGCTGACCGGCGAAGTGCTGGTGCGCCCGCGATCGTGGCTGCTGATGCAGGCGTCGGAGGCTCCACCCGAAGCGACGGTGGTGGTGGAGATCGCCGAGCGGTTGGTGGTGGTCGCCGGTGCCGAGATGGTCGCGGTGCCCCGCAGGGCCGACCCGCACCTCGTTGCCGAGCGGGCCGCGACCGTGATCGCGGGCATGGCGACGAACGCGACGGAGGTCGTGTTGATCGATGCGGCGGGCACGGTCGCCGGGGCGGCGGCGCTTGCGACGTTGATCGCGGACGCGGTGCGCGGTAGCGGCCGGACGGTCGTGGAAGTCGGTGACGCCGGGCTGACCCGGTTGGCCCGGTCGGCCCTGCGCAAGCCGTCGGAGCCCTCCACAAGTGCCGCAGGTGTTCGGTCACGCGCGCGCAGGCTCGCTGTCCTCGCGGCCTGCGCCACGACCGTGACGGCCTTTTCGCTGGCCGTCTCCGCCTTAGCCACTGTCGCCACCGTCGACCGGCCCGGTGCGGTGGCGGCGAACCAGGTGGCGACAGCGCCGACGACGTTTCTCGTCGAAGGCCGGGTGGCGCTGGCGGTGCCCGCGAACTGGCCCACGCAGCGGGTGGTCGCCGGGCCCGGTTCGGCGCGGGTACAGGTCACGTCGCCATCAGACCCCGAGGTGGCGCTGCACGTCACGCAGTCCCCGGTTGCCGGCGAGACGCTGAGCGGTACCGCCGAGCGGTTGAAACGCGCGATGGACGGGGAGCCGGCCGGCGTCTTCGTCGACTTTGACCCGTCCGGATCGACCGCCGGGCGGCCCGCGGTGACCTACCGCGAGGTGCGGGCCAACCATCAGGTGCGATGGACGGTGTTTGTCGACGGGCCGGTGCGGATCAGCATCGGATGCCAGAGCCGTCCCGGCTTTGAGGACGCCGTCCGCGATGTCTGCGACCAGGCGGTGCGGTCCGCCCGTGCGATCGGAATTTGATGGAACCGAACGGCAGTCGCCGCGGTCGGAATATGTATGACCGCACCGAACACGCTGAGCACCGACTTCGACCTGATGCGGTCGGTCGCGAACACGACCGACGCCCGCAACGACGAGATCCGGGCGATGCTGCAGACGTTCATCGGCCGAATGAGCGGCGTGCCGCCGTCGGTATGGGGTGGGCTCGCGGCCGCCCGGTTCAAAGACGTGGTCGATCGTTGGAATGCCGAGTCGCTGAGGCTCTACCACACGCTGCACGCGATCGCCGAAACGATTCGGCACAACGAGGCCGCGCTGCGCGAGGCCGGCCAGAACCATGCCCAGCGCATCGGCGCCGCCGGCGGAAACCTGTGACGGCGGGAGCACCGGTGGACCCCGTGCTGTCGTACAACTTCGGCGAGATCGAATTCTCGGTGCGCCAGGAGATTCACGCCACGTCGGCGCGCTTCAACGCCGCGCTGGACGAGCTGAGAGCACGGATCGGCCCGTTGCAGCAGCTCTGGACCCGCGAAGCGGCGGCCGCGTATCAGGTCGAGCAGTCCAAGTGGCATCGGGCGGCGACTTCGCTCAACCAAATACTGGTCGACCTCGGAAATGCGGTCCGCGACGGCGCGGACGAAGTGGCGGACGCCGACCGCCGCGCGGCCGGCGTGTGGGGCCGATAGCGCTTATCAGCGCCCTGTGCGGCGATTGAGCTCTGTGTGGTCCCGGTGGAGGAGAGCCGCCGGGACCACACAGTGATTTTGACCTGCGGGGACGCCGATCGGTAAGCTGCTCGGTTGGCGTGCGGGTACGCAGGGGCCTCGGGTCAATGTCGGTCGCCGAGACCAACCCCACCGTGGACGCTTGACCGGCGCCCGGCTCGAACCGGGATCCACAGCCTCGCGAAGAGGCTCGCAGAGATAGTGAGGTAAGCGCTGTGCCCACCTATGCGCCCAAGGCGGGTGACACCACGAGGTCGTGGTATGTCATCGACGCCACGGACGTGGTGCTTGGCCGCCTTGCCGTCGCGGCAGCCACCCTGCTGCGCGGCAAGCACAAGCCGACGTTCGCCCCCAATGTCGATGGCGGTGACTTCGTCATCGTCATCAACGCCGACAAGGTCGCCCTCAGCGGCGAGAAACTGCGGGACAAGATTGCTTACCGCCACTCGGGGTATCCCGGCGGCCTGCGCAAACGCACGATCGGCGAGCTGTTGGAAAAGCATCCCGACCGGGTCGTGGAGAAGGCGATCGTCGGCATGCTGCCCAAGAACAAGCTGAGCCGTCAGATCCAGAAAAAGCTTCACGTCTACGCCGGTCCGCAGCACCCGCACGCGGCGCAGCAGCCGATTCCGTTCGAGATCAAGCAGGTGTCCCAATGACCGAAACCACCGAGGCCTTAGAGACGCCGGAAACGCCGACCGCCCCGGCCGGCACCGCGGCCCGGCCCAGCGATGCGTTCGTGTTCGAGCGGCCCATTCAGACCGTCGGCCGCCGCAAGGAGGCCGTGGTGCGGGTGCGCCTGGTGCCCGGCACCGGCAAGTTCCACCTCAACGGCCGCAGCCTGGAGGGCTACTTCCCCAACAAGGTGCACCAGCAGCTCATCAAGGCTCCGCTGGTCACAGTGGACCGGGCGGAGAGCTTTGACATCTATGCCCACCTCCACGGCGGCGGCCCGTCGGGCCAGGCCGGTGCCCTGCGCCTGGGGATCGCCCGTGCGTTGATCCTGGCGTTCCCGGAAGACCGGCCCGCGCTGAAGAAGGCCGGCTTCCTCACCCGTGACCCGCGCGCCACCGAGCGCAAGAAGTACGGCCTGAAGAAGGCGCGCAAGGCGCCGCAATACAGCAAGCGCTGATCAGCCGTCACTTTCTGGCCGCGAGGGTGCATCGTTATGCACTTCTTCGGCGTGTCTGCGCACAAACGCGCCCGGTCTCGGTCAGAAAAGAACGGGCACGTTAGGTGCACGACCGTCAACTGTGAGAGGTTTGTCCGCATGGGTCGACTATTCGGCACCGACGGTGTCCGCGGGGTCGCCAATCGCGAGTTGACCGCCGAGCTGGCGCTGGCGCTGGGCGCCGCGGCGGCGCGGCGGCTGGCGGATTCCGGGGAACCGGGTCGGCGGGTCGCCGTGATCGGTCGCGATCCGCGGTCCAGCGGCGAAATGCTGGAGGCCGCGGTGACCGCCGGGGTGACCAGCCAGGGCGTCGACGCGTTGCGGGTCGGGGTGCTTCCGACGCCCGCGGTGGCCTACCTGACCGGCGCCTATGACGCCGACTTCGGGGTGATGATCTCGGCGTCGCACAACCCGATGCCCGACAACGGCATCAAGATCTTCGGTCCCGGTGGGCACAAACTCGCCGACGCCACCGAGGACCAGATCGAGGAACTGGTTGCGGCCGGACCCGGGTTACGCCCGGTCGGCGCCGGAATCGGCCGCGTCGTCGATGCCGAGGACGCCGCCGAGCGCTACCTGCGCCACATCGGGAAGGCCAGCACGCTGCGGCTCGACGGCCTGACCGTGGTGGTCGACTGCGCTCACGGCGCGGCGTCGTCGGTGGCGCCGCGGGCCTACCGCGCCGCCGGTGCGCGCGTCATCGCCATCAACGCCGACCCCAACGGGCTCAACATCAACGATGGCTGCGGCTCGACGCACCTGGACGGGCTGCGAGCCGCCGTCATCGCGCACCGCGCCGACCTGGGCCTGGCGCACGACGGCGACGCCGACCGGTGCCTGGCCATCGACGCCCGCGGTGAAGTGGTGGACGGCGACGCGATCATGGTCGTGCTCGCGCTGGCCATGCAAGCGGCCGGTGAACTGGTGTCCAACACGCTGGTGACCACGGTGATGAGCAACCTCGGGCTGCACCTGGCCATGCGCTCCGCCGGCATCAGCGTGCGCACCACCGGCGTCGGCGACCGTTACGTTCTCGAGGAGTTGCGGGCCGGCGACTTCAGCCTCGGCGGCGAGCAATCCGGTCATATCGTGATGCCCGCGCTGGGCGCCACCGGCGACGGCATCGTCACCGGGCTGCGGCTGATGACGCGCATGGTGCAAACCGGCTCGTCGCTCGCCGACCTCGCCTCGGTGATGCAGACGTTGCCCCAGGTGCTGATCAACGTCGCGGTCGCCGACAAGGCCACCGCCGCGGCCGCGCCCTCGGTGCGGACCGCGGTCGCGAAGGCCGAGGCCGAACTGGGTGACACCGGTCGAATTCTGCTGCGCGCCTCGGGAACCGAGCCGATGATCCGGGTCATGGTGGAAGCGCCGGAAGAGGATCTCGCGCATCGGGTCGCGACACAAGTCGCCGACGCGGTGAGCGCCGCCCGCTGATCTTCGGTCGGAACCCCGGCGCGGCTCGGGGCGTCGGATTAGGCATGAGATTCGACAGAGGGATACGACCCACAGCCGTTGCCCGCACCGAGGTCGACGTGTCGGCGACGTACCGGGTCGCCGACCAGTTCGACGCCGCCGCGGAACTGATCTATGGCGCCGTCGGCGATCACCTGATGAGGCTGCAGTTCGGCGGGGCCAGCGCCGGCAGAGCGCACTCCGCGCGCGGCGACGCGCTGCACGCCGCGCTGGAGCGACTGACGGCCGAGTTGTCGCAGTGGTCATGGGCGTGCGCCGAGATCGCGGTTGCGCTGCGGGCCGGGGCCGACCGCTATGCGGATGCCGAACTGTATGCCGCGGAGCGGATCGCCTGATCGTGGCCGACCGGTTGGACGTCGCCGAGCGCCTTAACGAGGGCCGGCCCGCCGTCGAGCACACCCAGAGCTACGTGCAGGCGTGCCAAGCGCTCGGCTACAGCCACCCCGACCTCACGTCGCACCCCTCCCGGGTCCGCGACTGGTACGCCAGCGAGGACGGCCTCGACCTGCGCGCGCTCGACGGCGACTGCGAGCAACTGCGGGCGGCGGGGTCGGCGGTCACCGAAGCCTTGCGCATCCAACGCGCACAGGTCGCCGAGCTGGCCGCGGCGTGGACGGGCCCGGGCGGGGACGCCGCGGTCCGGTTCCTGGAGCGCCATTGCGACGCCGGCGCCACGGTGGCCACCGAGCTCCGTGCGGCGGCCCAGCGGTGCGAATCACTGCGCGACAACCTGTGGTACCTGGTCGACTCGAAGGTAGCGACTGCCATCGCCGTCGACGAACGCACGCGGGTCCAGCGGGACGATTGGCTGGCCGCGGCGGCTGCGGTCACGACGGGAGCGGGGGACCGGGCGGCCGCCGAGGAGGTGATACACCAACAGATCGCCCCGTACGTCGACGAGGACATTCGCAACGACTGGCTGACGACGATGCGGTCGACGGTGGCCGGCGTGGCGACCTCCTACGACATGGTCATCGACAGGATGGCCGCCGCCCCGGCGCCGAACTTCGAGTTCCCCGGCGATCTGCGGCTGGGCGGCCAGCCGCTTTCCTTCCCGAGTGCGCCGACACCGGCCCCCCGGGTTACGTCCGCGGCAACCACCCCCAACCCGGCGGCGGATCCCACCCCGCCGTCGAGCGTGCCGGCCGCCGCCCCGGCTCCGGCCACCGCCACCGCCGCGGCGCCGGCGCCT
The DNA here is from genome assembly GCA_963785625.1 of uncultured Actinomycetota bacterium. Classification (GTDB taxonomy): domain Bacteria; phylum Actinomycetota; class Actinomycetes; order Mycobacteriales; family Mycobacteriaceae; genus Mycobacterium. The sequence goes on from CAWAWC010000019.1 coordinate 37,639, forward strand.
GACCGGGGAACTGCGCTCGGTGATGCGTTGGGCACGCCCGCGGGTGACCTGGGCGGCGGACTGGGCGGTCTTGGTGGCCTTGCCGGGCTGGCCAGCCGCATCGTCGATGCGATGGGAGGTCTGCTGGGCTCGGCGGGCGACCAGCTGGGCAGTGGGGATCCATTCGGCGAGGGTGCCGTCGACTATGAAGATCCCTTCCACCCCGACGACGAGGCCGAAAAGGCCGACGAAACCGAAGAGGCCGACGAAACCGAAGAGGCCGACGCGGGAAAACAGGGCGATCCCGGCGCCCCGGCTCAACCGGCCGACGCGCTGCCGCCCACTGGTGACGCGCGGCCCACCGGTGACGCGCGGCCGTCCGGCGACGTGCCGCCGCCGACCGACGCGGCAGCGCCGGCTGGCGCGCCCGCACCGGCCGCCGGTGGACCGGCGCCTCCCGGGAAGGGGGAATCAACGCCATGCGAGATAGCCGCCGATCAACTTCCGCAGGCGGGGCAGTGAATAGCAGGGATCGCTCAGTTGGGCCGCAGCCGCAGCACTTCCTCGACGTAGCGCACCGCTTCGCGCGGGTCGGCGGTGATGGGGCTCACCAGCAGGGTCGTCACGCCGGAGTCGGCGAAGGCGGCCAGGCGCTCGGCGACATGGCCGCGCGGGCCGACCAGCGATATTCCGCGCACCAACTCGTCGGGCACCGCGGCGATGGCCTCCTGCTTGCGTCCGGAGAGGTACAGCTCCTGGATCCAGTCCGCGACTTCGGCGAACCCATAGCGGGTCGCCAGGTTGTGATAGAAGTTGCGGCCCTTGGCGCCCATGCCGCCGATATAGAGGGCCAGCTGCGGCTTGACCCAGGCCAGTCGCTCATCGACGTCGTCGCCGATGGCCAGCGTCGCGTGCACCACCACGTCCAGTGGCCCGAGCGCGGAATCCCGCTTGGCAAAGCCGGCGGCCAGCGCGTCGCCCCAGATCGAATTGGCTTTCTCGGGGTGGTAGAAGACGGGCTGCCAGCCCTCGGCGATCTCGGCGGTGAGTTCGACGTTCTTCGGGCCCAGCGACGCGATGGTGATCGGAATGCGTTCGCGCACGGGGTGATTGATGAGCTGCAGGGCCTTGCCCAAGCCCGTCCCGCGATCCGGCGGCAGCGGGATCTGATAGTGCTTCCCGGCGTATTGCAACCGTTCGCGCTTCCACACCTTCCGGCAGATCTCCACCACCTCGCGGGTGCGGCCCAACGGGGCGTCGAACGGGACCCCGTGAAACCCCTCGATCACCTGGGGACCCGACGTGCCGATCCCGAGGCGGAAGCGTCCGTTGGACACGAAGTCCAGGCCCGCGGCGGTCATCGCCAGCAGCGACGGCGTGCGGATGTAGATGGGGAACACCCCGGAGCCCAGTTCGACGGTGTTCGTCTTCGCGGCCAGATACCCGAGCTGGCTGACGGCGTCAAACGCATAGGCCTCGGCCACGATCGCGGCCTCGATGCCGGACTTCTCCAATTCGACGACGCGGTCGACGGCTTCGTGAAACCCGCCCGCATAATCCAGAGCGATCCCGATTCGCATCAAAGACAGATATCACGATGACGGCTGCGCGCCGCGAAGGGGCGTTTCACTTCAACAGCGCGACAATCTTCTCCTCGAGGGCCACCGGGGGCGCCTTGGGATCGACGGGGTCCGTCTTGGGCAGCGCGACATCCGGATCGGCGAAGTCGCGGTAGGCCTTGTCGCCGCCCAGCGCGTAGAGCAGGTAGCCGGTCAGCAGGGCCCGCACCGATCGCTTCGTCTTGCGGTGCGCCCCGGACAGTCCGAGCGTCTTCGTCAGTCGCCGACCTCGGACCAGGCCTCCCGGTTCGGCTTTGCTGACAATGCGTAGCGTGGCCGTACCCCACGCGGCGGACAGCGCCAGCGCGTCGGAATTCAGGGCCTTGGCATCTCCCGGCGCGGTCAGGATCAGACCTGGGACCTTCAGCGTCGCGGCCGGCTGCTCGGCCGGGGGACGGGTCACGGTGGGGAAGATCGCCACCGCCGCCGCGGGCTTGGCGGGCATACCGGCCGCGGCGAACACGGCGGCCGAGCCGCCGAACCCGTGACCCGCCACCCCCAGCTTGGTGGGATGCACGCTGATCCTGCCGGGCCCGAGGCGCACTCCCGACACGATGTCGAGGGCCGTGCCCAGGTCGAAGGCGAAGTTCAGCACCGAGGGGGCCAGGCCGCGCTGGGTGTCGGGGGCGGCGGCCACGATGCCCCACGACGCCAGGTGCTCCAGCAGGCGCGAATAGCGCTCGGCACCGGTGAGCCAGTCGTGACCGAAAGCGACGGCGGGCAGATTTAGCCCCGCCTCCGGCGTGTACACGACGCCCGGGAGCCCGGCGAACGCCAGGTCACCACGCAAAACTCGATGCGGACCAACGCGGCTGAGGGCTGCGACGAGCTTGCGGGTGCGGGCCACGCAGTCGACGTTAGCGCATCGCCGGTGGTCCCCCGTGGGCTAAGCCGTGACCTCGATCAGGCCCACCCGCCACAGCACCGCGTACACCTGGCGCAGCGGGATGCTCAGTAAACGGGCGGCGGCGTCTACCAATGGATCGCCACCGGCGCCCATCTGCTGGTGACGGGGCCGCTTCGCCCTGGCCTGCTCGGGCGGCGACGCGGGCAGCATGGGTACCACATCGTCGTGCAAAAGTGCAGTCATGACTCTTCCCTTGAAGTTGGCGTCCCTTGAAGTTGGCGCGTGGGCGTTCACGATGGTCATTTCCCGGTATTTTGAGTTAACTTCGCGTTAATTTGCCGTTTAAGTTCATTTGCCGTATGGCGATTTCACAATCGCGGCCGAAGCGCATTTGTGGCCGGCTGGAAAGCCCCAGCGGGCTGGCGGCACTTGTGCGCTAATCCCCTTGATAGCAGCTTACTGGGCTTGATTGGTCGCTTTTCAAACTTGTGCGGTCGAAATCAGGCGAGCCTCTGGGCTTTGTCCTCCCGCAAAGCAATGACGTTAAAATTGTTTGCCGCGTTAACTTGTATTCGTAAGTTTAAGGCCGACTCCGCTGGCGGGAATGTCCCCAGAGGTAACGTCGCGAATACAACAGGTGAAAGATTGTTCTTTTTAGGGGGGTCGGTACGAGTTCTTCCAATGCGGACCACAGCGCTTGCGGCCGGCTCACCGGGGTGTTTCTGCAGCTAAGCGGGCCATCGGTACCGCCGGGCCCGTTCGGCGCGACCGCTTCGGGGGCCGGGCTGCACTACCCTGGTCAGAATGTGCGGAATCGTCGGCTACGTCGGGCAGCAGCCTGCCTGCGAGGTCGTCATGGACGCGCTGCGCCGAATGGAGTACCGCGGCTACGACTCGTCGGGAATCGCGCTGGTCGACGGCAGTGGCACCTCAGGAGGGGGGCTGACCGTGTGTCGTCGCGCGGGCCGGCTGGCCAACCTCGAGGAGGCGGTGGCCGCCATGGCGCCGGGGTCGCTGGCCGGCACCACGGGCCTGGGCCACACCCGGTGGGCCACCCACGGACGCCCCACCGACCGCAACGCGCACCCGCACCGCGACGCCGCCGGCAAGATCGCAGTCGTCCACAACGGCATCATCGAGAACTACGCGACCCTGCGCGGGGAGCTGGAGGCGCAAGGCGTGGAGTTCGCCAGCGACACCGACACCGAGGTCACGGTGCACCTGGTGGCCCGGGAATACCGGCACGGCGAGACTGCCGGTGATTTCGCCGCGTCGGTGCTGGCCGTGCTGCGCCGGCTCGAGGGCCACTTCACGTTGGTGTTCGCCAACGCCGACGAGCCCGGCATGATCGTCGCCGCCCGCCGCTCGACGCCGCTGGTGCTCGGGATCGGCGACGGCGAGATGTTCGTCGGCTCCGACGTGGCGGCGTTCATCACGCACACCCGCGACGCCGTCGAACTCGGCCAGGACCAGGCCGTCGTGCTCACCGCCGGCGGCTACCGGATCACCGACTTCGACGGCAACGAAGACGGCGCGAGTGCCCGCACTTTTCATATCGACTGGGACCTGGCCGCCGCCGAGAAGGGCGGCTACGAGTACTTCATGCTCAAGGAGATCGCCGAGCAGCCCACCGCGGTGGCCGACACCCTGCTCGGGCATTTCGTCGATGGCCGGATCATCCTCGACGAACAGCGGCTTTCCGACCAGGAACTGCGCGAGGTCGACAAGGTTTTCGTGGTGGCCTGCGGCACCGCGTACCACTCCGGGTTGCTGGCGAAATACGCGATCGAGCACTGGACCCGGCTGCCGGTGGAGGTGGAGCTGGCCAGCGAGTTCCGGTACCGGGACCCGGTGCTGGACCGCAGTACGCTGGTGGTCGCCATCTCGCAGTCCGGTGAAACCGCGGACACGCTCGAAGCGGTCCGGCACGCCAAGGAGCAGAAGGCCAAGGTCCTGGCGATCTGCAACACCAACGGCTCGCAGATCCCGCGCGAGTGCGACGCCGTGCTGTACACCCGCGCCGGCCCGGAGATCGGCGTGGCCTCGACCAAGACGTTCCTGGCCCAGATCACCGCCAACTACCTAGTCGGCCTGGCGCTGGCGCAGGCCCGCGGCACCAAGTACCCGGACGAGGTCGAGCGCGAATACCGCGAACTCGAAGCGATGCCGGACCTGGTGGCCCAGGTGCTCGCCGGGATCGAGCCGGTGGCCGCCCTGGCCCGCCAATTCGCGCAATCCTCGACCGTGCTGTTCCTGGGTCGCCATGTCGGCTATCCGGTCGCGCTGGAAGGCGCGCTGAAACTGAAGGAACTGGCCTACATGCACGCGGAGGGGTTCGCCGCCGGCGAGCTCAAGCACGGCCCGATCGCGCTGATCGAAGACGGCCTGCCGGTCATCGTCGTGATGCCCTCGCCCAAGGGATCGGCCGTGCTGCACGGCAAGCTGCTGTCGAACATCCGCGAGATCCAGGCACGCGGCGCGATCACCATCGTGATCGCCGAAGAGGGCGACGAAACCGTTCGCCCCTATGCCGACCACCTGATCGAAATACCTTCGGTCTCAACACTTCTGCAGCCGCTGTTGTCGACCATCCCGCTCCAGGTGTTCGCCGCGTCGGTGGCGCAGGCCCGCGGCTACGACGTCGACAAACCGCGAAACCTGGCGAAGTCAGTCACCGTGGAGTAAGCCGTGGCGACTGTATCGGTGCGGGCGCGGCTGCGAAGCATGGGCCTCGGGGTGTGGCATTTCGTCAGCGGTGCGCCGCTGACCTACGGCTGGCTGTTGGTGCTGATGATCACGACGGCCATCCAGCACGCGCTCCCAAGGTGGCAACTGCACACGATGCTGCTGCACCACTCCACCAACATCCACGCGTTGGCACGGGATCCGCTCGATGTGCTGTTCTCCAGCCTGCTATGGATCGACGGCAGGAACGTGGAACCGTACCTGCTGCTGTTCACCCTCTTTCTCGCGCCGGCCGAACACTGGCTCGGCCACTTGCGTTGGCTCACAGTGGGTTTGACTTCCCACATCCTGTCCACCTATATCAGCGAAGGCCTGCTCTACTTCGCGATCGAGGAACACGACGCCGCGGACCGGATGGTGCACGCCCGCGATATCGGGGTCAGCTACTTCCTGGTCGGCGTCATGGCCGTGCTGGCGTACCACATCGCGCGGCCGTGGCGCTGGGGCTATCTCGGGGTGTTGTTCATCATCTTCGGTTTCCCGCTGCTGACGATGGACCGCATCGAGCTCAACTTCACCGCGATCGGCCACTTCACCTCGGTCCTGATCGGCCTCTGCTTCTACCCGATGGCTCGCGCCAAGGGTGGCAGGCAGTTGAATCCGGCGCGGATCGGGCCGGCCTTCCGGCGGCGCAGCACCTCCGAGAGGTCCGGCTGACGGTAGGGCAACAGGCAGCGGCATGGAATGCTGCTGTGATGCGGCATTACTACTCCGTAGACGCGATCCGCGACGCTGAGGCCCCGCTGCTGGCCAGCCTGCCCGACGGCGCCCTGATGAGGCGCGCGGCCTTCGGACTGGCCACCGAGATCCTCGGCGAGCTGACCGCCCGCACCGGTGGGGTCGCCGGCCGCCGGGTGTGCGCGGTCGTCGGCTCCGGAGACAACGGCGGTGACGCGCTGTGGGCGGCGACGTTCCTGCGCCGCCGCGGCGCGGCCGCCGATGCGGTGCTGCTCAATCCGGACCACACCCACCGCAAGGGGCTGGCGGCGTTCCGGAAAGCCGGTGGCCGCGTCGTCGACAAGGTCTCGGCGGCAACCGATCTCGTCATCGACGGGGTGGTGGGCATCTCCGGCTCGGGGCCGCTGCGGCCGGCCGCCGCCGAGGTGTTCGCCGGCTTGAGCCGGCCGGACGCCCACGGGATCCCCGTGGTCGCCGTCGACATCCCCAGCGGCATCGACGTGGCGACCGGAGCGATCACCGGCCCCGCGGTGCACGCCGCGCTGACCGTCACCTTCGGTGGGCTCAAACCCGTGCACGCGCTGGCCGACTGCGGCCGCGTGAAGCTGATCGACATCGGGCTCGACCTGCCCAAGACGGACGTGCTGGGCTTCGAGGCCGCCGACGTGGCGGCCCGCTGGCCGGTGCCCGGCCCGCACGACGACAAGTACACCCAGGGCGTGACGGGTGTGATGGCCGGCTCGTCGACGTACCCGGGCGCCGCGGTGCTGTGCACCGGCGCCACCGTCGCGGCCACCTCCGGCATGGTCCGCTACGCCGGCAGCGCGCACCGCGAGGTGCTCGCGCACTGGCCCGAGGTAATCGCGTCGCCCACCGCGGCGGCGGCCGGGCGGGTGCAGGCGTGGGTCGTCGGGCCCGGCCTGGGCACCGACGACACCGGCGCCGCGGCGCTGTGGTTCGCGCTGGAGACCGACCTGCCGGTGATCGTCGACGCCGACGGGCTGACCATCCTGGCGGCCCACCCCGAGCTCGTCGCGAACCGCGTCGCGCCGACGGTCTTGACCCCGCACGCCGGTGAATTCGCCCGCCTGGCGGGTACCCCGCCCGGGGACGATCGGGTCGGAGCGTGCCGCAAGCTGGCCGACACGTTCGGCGCCACAGTGCTGCTCAAGGGAAACGTCACCGTCGTCGCCGACCCCGGCGGCCCGGTGTACCTCAACCCCGCCGGGCAGTCCTGGGCCGCCACCGCCGGCTCCGGCGACGTCCTGTCCGGGATGATCGGCGCCCTGCTGGCCTCCGGCTTGCCGGCCGCCGAGGCCGCCGCAGCGGCGGCCTTCGTGCACGCCCGGGCGGCGGCGCTGTCGGCCGCCGACCCGGGGCCCGGGGACGCGCCGACGTCGTCGTCCCGCATGGTTCCGCACATCCGGGCCGCCCTGGCCACTTTGTAGCACCAAGAAAGGACTCCTAGTGCCCCAACGTCCGTCCCTGCCCGCGCATAGCGTCAGCCCGGCCTACACCGGCCGCATGTTCACCACCCCGGTGCCGGCGTTGCGGCTGCCCGAAGAATCGATGGACCCCGAGACCGCCTACCGCTTCATCCACGACGAGCTGATGCTCGACGGCAGCTCGCGGCTGAACCTGGCCACCTTCGTCACCACCTGGATGGATCCCGAGGCCGGGAAACTGATGGCCGAGACGTTCGACAAGAACATGATCGACAAGGACGAATATCCGGCGACCGCGGCCATCGAGCAGCGCTGCGTATGCATGGTGGCCGACCTCTTCCACGCTGAGGACCTGAGCGACGAAGACCCCTCGAGCGCCTGCGGGGTGTCCACCATCGGCTCCAGCGAGGCGGTCATGCTGGGCGGCCTGGCCATGAAATGGCGGTGGCGCCAAAAGGTTGGTAAAGGCTGGGAGAAGCGCACTCCCAACCTGGTGATGGGTTCCAACGTCCAGGTGGTCTGGGAGAAGTTCTGTCGCTACTTCGACGTCGAACCCCGGTACCTGCCGATGGAGGTGGGCCGCTACGTCATCACTCCCGAGCAGGTCATCGAAGCCGTCGACGAGAACACCATCGGGGTGGTGGGGATCCTGGGCACCACCTACACCGGTGAACTCGAGCCCATCGCCGAGATCTGCGCGGCGCTGGACAAACTTGCCGCGAAGGGGGGCGTGGACGTCCCGGTGCACGTCGACGCTGCCAGCGGGGGCTTTGTGGTGCCGTTCCTGCACCCAGCGCTGAAGTGGGATTTCCGGTTGCCCCGGGTGGTATCGATCAACGTCAGCGGCCACAAATACGGGCTGACCTACCCAGGAATCGGGTTTGTCGTGTGGCGTAGTCCCGAATACCTGCCCGACGAGCTGGTCTTCCGGGTCAACTACCTGGGCGGCGACATGCCGACCTTCACGCTGAACTTCTCCCGCGCGGGCAACCAGGTGGTCGGCCAGTACTACAACTTTCTGCGGCTGGGCCGTGAGGGCTACACCCAAGTCATGCAGTCGTTGTCGCAGACAGCTCGCTGGCTGGGTGAGCAATTGCGGGTCGGGGAGCACTGCGAGCTGATCTCGGACGGTTCGGCGATCCCGGTGGTCAGCTTCCGGCTCGCCAAGAATCGCGGGTACACCGAGTTCGACGTCTCCCACGAGCTGCGGGGTTTCGGCTGGCAGGTGCCCGCCTACACCATGCCCGACAATGCCACCGACGTTTCGGTGCTGCGGGTCGTGGTTCGCGAAGGACTCTCCGCCGACCTGGCGCGGGCGTTGCACGACGACGCCCGCACGTCGCTGGCCTCCCTGGACAAGCTCAAGCCCGGCGGTCACTACGACGCGCAGCACTTCGCGCACTGACGCCGCGTCCGTCACATCCAGTGCCCGCCGACGCAGTGGCCAATGGGGCGGCTGAGACCGATGTGACGTCTGCGGCTCAACAAACGGCGGCCCCGGCCGATTCTGGGACAATGGCAGCCGTGGTCGTTACGCCGATATCACTGACGCCCGGCGTCCTCGCTGAGGCCGTCGTGGACCTGGGCGCCATCGAGCACAACGTGCGGGTGCTGCGTGAGCACGCGGGCCCCGCGCAGGTCATGGCCGTGGTCAAGGCCGACGGCTACGGCCATGGGGCCACCCAGGTCGTGCGCGCGGCACTGGCCGCCGGAGCGGCCGAACTCGGCGTTGCCACCGTCGACGAGGCGCTGGCGCTGCGCGCCGCCGACATCACCGCACCGGTGCTGGCGTGGCTGCACCCGCCCGGCATCGACTTCGGACCCGCGCTGCTGGGCAACGTGGAGATCGCCGTGTCGTGCGAGCGCCAACTCGATGACTTGCTGGACGCGGCGCGCCGGACCGGCCGGACGGCCACGGTCACCGTCAAGGTCGACACCGGGCTGAACCGCAACGGTGTCCCCCCGGCGCAGTACCCGTCGATGCTGGCCGCGCTACGCCGGGCCGTCGCCGAGGGCGCCATCCGGCTGCGCGGACTGATGTCGCACATGGTGTACGCCGACCAGCCGGACAATCCCACCAACGACCTTCAGGCGCAACGGTTCAGCGAGATGCTGGCCCGGGCGCGCGACGAGGGAGTGCGGTTCGAAGTGGCGCACCTGTCGAACTCATCGGCGACGATGTCTCGGCCCGACCTGTCCTTCGACCTGGTCCGGCCGGGCATCGCGGTGTACGGACTGAGCCCGGTTCCCGAGCTCGGCGACATGGGGCTGATACCGGCGATGACCGTGAAATGCCCCGTCGCACTGGTGAAGTCGGTTCGCGCGGGTGAGGGCGTGTCGTATGGGCACACCTGGATCGCCGACCGGGACACCAACCTGGCGCTGTTGCCGGTCGGCTATGCCGACGGTGTTGTCCGCGCGCTCGGCGGGCGCCTGGAGGTGCTCATCAACGGGAGGCGGCGGCCCGGTGTCGGCCGCATCTGCATGGACCAGTTCGTCGTCGACCTCGGTCCCGGGAGGCCCGACGTGGCCGAAGGCGACGAGGCGATCCTGTTCGGACCCGGCGGCAGTGGCGAACCCACCGCGCAGGACTGGGCGGATCTGCTCGGCACCATCCACTATGAAGTGGTGACCAGCCCGCGTGGGCGCATCACCAGGACCTACCGCGAGGCGCAAACCGTTGAGCCCTAGCAAAACCCGCAGCGGCCACAGGGGCAGGGCCTGGCTTGCGGGGGGCGCCGGGCTGATCGCCGTCGCCACCATCGTGGGAGCCACGGCCCGCCGTTCGATCACCCAACGCGCCACCACCCGCGAAGACCCGTATGTCGATGAGGATTTCGACAGGATCGACGACGACCGCGGGTACGTGGTGACCACGCTCGACGGGGTGCCGCTGGCGGTCCGCGAAGCCGGCCCGCGCGACGCGCGGGTGACCATCGTCTTCGTGCACGGGTTCTGTCTGCGCATGGGCGCCTTCCACTTTCAGCGGACGCGGCTTCCCGGGCAGCTGGGGCCGGACGTGCGCATGGTCTTCTACGACCAGCGCGGCCACGGGCAATCCGGCGAAGCCTCGCCCGAGACCTACACGCTGACGCAGCTCGGCCGGGACCTGGAAAGCGTGCTCAAAGTGGCCGCGCCGCAAGGGGTCGTCGTGGTTGTCGGTCACTCGATGGGCGGCATGACGGTGCTGTCCCATGCCCGCCAGTTCCCCGACCGGTACGGGCGCTGGATCGTCGGTGCCGCGCTGATTTCCTCCGCCGCCGAAGGCGTTACCAGTTCGCCGTTGGGTGAGATCCTGAAAAACCCTGCGCTGGAAGCGGTCCGGTTCACCGCGCGGTCCGCACCCAAGCTGATGCATCGCGGCCGCAATGTGTCGCGGTCGCTCATCGGCCCGGTGCTGCGGGCCGCGTCCTACAGCGACCTGCACGTCAGCCGCAGCCTCGACGCGTTCTCCCAGCGCATGATGAACGGCACCCCGATTCCCACCATGGTGGGTTTCCTGGATGCCCTCGAACACCACGACGAGACCGCCGGGCTGTGGCCGCTGCTGCGGATCCCGACGCTGATCGCCTGCGGCGACCACGACCTGATCACCCCGGACGAGTATTCGCGGAAGATGGCGGCCTCGCTGCCGCAATCCGAGCTGGTCATCGTCCCCGGGGCCAGTCACCTGGCGCTGTTGGACAAACCCGAGGCCATCAACGACGGGCTGGCCCGACTGGTCGGGCGGGCCACCCCGAGCAGGACGGCGCTCGCCGTTCGGCGACTGCGCGAAAGGTTGCGCCGCAATGCGTGAGGCTGATGGCGGCGACCCGCCGCGCCCGGCTTCGCCGCGCTCGCGATCGCCGCGGGGGGGCACGGCCACGCTGGAATGCGTCGAGGACACCGTCGCGCTGGGGTCGCGGCTCGGGGAGCAGCTCCGCGCCGGCGACGTGGTGGTGCTTTCCGGTCCGCTCGGCGCGGGAAAAACCATGCTGGCCAAGGGAATTGCAGCGGCGATGGACATCGACGGCCCGGTCACCTCGCCGTCTTACGTCCTGGCTCGAGTACACCCGCCGCGGCGGCCCGGCGCGCCGGCGATGATCCACGTCGACATGTACCGGCTGCTCGATGACGGCGGGGACCTGCTGGGTGAGCTCGACTCCCTGGACCTCGACAGCGAGCTAGCGGACGCGGTCGTGGTGGTCGAGTGGGGCGAGGGCCTGGCCGAGCGCCTCGCCGAGCGGCACCTCGACGTCCGTCTCGAGCGCGTCAGCCATTCCGATGTGCGGATCGCGACCTGGGAGTGGAACCGCTCATGAGCATCGTGCTCGCCCTCGACACCGCTACCCCGGCCGTGACGGCCGGGATCGTGCGGGTGCCGGATCTCGCCGTGCTGGCCGAGCGCGTCACCGTCGACGCCCGGGCGCACGCCGAACGTCTCACCCCCAACGTGCTAGAAGCCCTCGCCGACGCCGCGCTGACCATGGCCGACCTCGACGCCGTCGTGGTCGGCTGCGGTCCCGGCCCGTTCACCGGTCTGCGGGCCGGGATGGCCACCGCCGCCGCATACGGGCACGCGCTGGGCATCCCCGTGCACGGCGTCTGCAGCCTGGACGCCATCGGGGTGCGCACCTCCGGCGAGACACTGGTGGTCACCGACGCGCGCCGGCGGGAGGTCTACTGGGCGCGCTACCGCGACGGAATTCGGACCGGCGGACCGGGAGTCAATGCCCCGGCCGACGTCGACCCCGGCACCGCGCGTGCGGTCGCCGGCTCACCCGAGCATGCCGCGCTGTTCGACCTGCCGCGCCGCGAGCCGGCGTACCCGACGCCCGCCGGTCTGGTACGCGCGGTTGCCGACTGGTCGGACGACCCGGCACCGCTGGTCGCGCTGTACCTGCGCCGGCCCGACGCCAAACCGCTGGCGGTCCAATGGTGACCGCCTTTCACGAACCCGTGACCATCGACGCGCTGACCCCCGCCGACGCGCAGCGGTGCGCCGAGCTGGAGGCGCAGCTGTTCGACGGCGACGACCCGTGGCCCGCGGTGGCGTTCAACCGGGAGCTGGCCAGCGCCCACAACCACTACGTCGGCGCGCGCACCGGCGGGCGCCTGGTCGGTTACGCCGGCATCTCGCGGTTGGGCCGCAGGCCGCCGTTCGAGTACGAGGTCCACACCATCGGCGTGGACGCGGCATACCAGGGACAGGGGATCGGCCGGCGGTTGCTCGACGCGCTGCTCGATTTCGCCGACGGCGGTGTCGTATACCTTGAGGTCCGCACCGACAACGAGCCGGCCATCACGCTGTACCGCAGCGCGGGATTCGAGCAGATCGGCCTGCGCCGGCGCTACTACCGCGTCAGCGGCGCCGACGCGTACACCATGCGCAGGGGAGAGCGGCGCGCATGACCACCGTCCTGGCCATCGAAACCTCTTGCGACGAAACGGGAGTCGGCATCGCGCGCCTCGACCCCGACCGGAGCGTGACGCTGCTCGCCGACGAGGTGGCGTCCAGCGTCGACGAACACGTCCGCTTCGGCGGCGTGGTCCCCGAGATCGCCTCAAGGGCGCACCTGGAGGCACTGGGCCCCACCATGCGCCGCGCCCTGGCGGCCGCGGGATTGGAAAGCCCGGCCAGACCAGACATAGTCGCCGCCACGATCGGGCCCGGGCTCGCCGGCGCCCTGCTGGTGGGAGTCGCGGCGGCCAAGGCGTACTCGGCGGCCTGGGGGGTTCCGTTCTACGCGGTCAACCACCTGGGCGGGCACCTGGCCGCCGACGTCTACGAACACGGGCCGCTGCCCGAATGCGTGGCGCTGCTGGTGTCCGGCGGACACACGCACCTCTTGCATGTACGGTCGCTCGGCGAGCCGATCGTCGAGCTGGGCAGCACCGTCGACGACGCCGCCGGCGAGGCCTACGACAAGGTGGCGCGGCTGCTGGGACTGGGCTACCCGGGCGGCAAGGTGCTCGACGAGCTGGCCCGCACCGGCGACCGGGAGGCCCGGGAGATCATCGCCTTCCCGCGCGGCATGACCGGCCCGGGCGACGACCCTTACGCGTTCAGCTTCTCCGGGCTGAAAACCGCCGTGGCGCGGTATGTGGAGAGCCATCCCGATGTGGAGACCGCCCACATCGCCGCCGGGTTCCAGGAAGCCGTCGCCGACGTGTTGACCATGAAGGCGGTGCGCGCGGCCACCCGGCTCGGCGTCTCGACGCTGCTGATCGCCGGGGGAGTGGCCGCGAACTCGCGGCTGCGGGAGCTGGCGGCGCAGCGTTGCGCGGCGGCTGGCCTGACGCTGCGGATCCCTAGGCCTCGGCTGTGCACCGACAACGGGGCGATGATCGCCTCGTTCGCCGCGCACCTGGTGGCCGCCGGCGCGCCGCCGTCACCGCTGGATGTGCCCAGCGACCCCGGCCTGCCCGTGGTAAAAGGGCTGGTCACCTGAAAGTTAGTTGCTGGTTTCCTGGGTGACGATGAGCAGGTCGTCGCCGGTCGCCCAGGCTTTGGTGAAGGTGGCCATGGGTATCTGCTCGTCGCGGCCGTTGGGGGTGCCGCTGTCGTTGAGGTGGACGATGTTGTCGCGGGTGTCGACTCCGGTGACGACGACGGCGTGGTCGACCTCGGACCGTGTCCCCTGCCCCGGCGGGTAGTTCCAGATGGTTTCGGCGTTGAGCGCGGCGATCACCTTGTGGCCGCCAGCGAGGTCCTGCTCGAGCCCGTGCATGGTGTTGCCGGTCGTGAGCTGGGATTGGATGCCGTATTTGCCCAGCAGCACGACCAGGTCTTCGGGGGAGGTGCCGTCGAGGCGGTAGATGCCGCCGCGGTGGGCTTCGCTTTTGGTGAACACGCCGCGTAGCTCGATGCCGAGTTGGGTGGGTTCTCGCCCGGTGAGCTGGCCGACCACGTCGGCGACGGCTATCAGGCCGCAGTCTTGCTGGTGCTGGTAGCGCCAGTAGGGCGCGGCGGCCGCGGGGTTGCCGTACATCTGGCCGTTCGGGTCGCCGCTGGCTAACCCGGTGCTGACCTGCGCCAATCCGATGGCGACCGCAATGATCAACGCGGCCACGCCGGCGGTGTGGGTCCGGTTGAGGATGCCTGAGAACATGACTTCATTGTGAGCACTTGACGGACTTCTCGCTGCGGTTACATGAGCAGCAGGGGATGGGCGCGAACCGGTCGGTACGAACATGGCCGGGGGAAGCAGCGGGCCGCCCTTGAGTGCTAGCACTCTCGTGTATAGAGTGCTAGGTGGCAATCGGGCGCTCCCCTGCGTCGGCACCCGCGATGACGGCGCGAGGGCACGGCCGAATGCCGAATCACCTAAAAAACGGACGGTTCGGGGCAAGCCCCGGACCCGCAACAACACAGTCCGGGCCCCAGGCCCGGACCCAATCTAACTAGTGGAGGGCTCCAATCGTGGCGAAGGTGAACATCAAGCCACTCGAGGACAAGATTCTCGTGCAGGCCAACGAGGCCGAGACCACGACCGCGTCCGGTCTGGTCATTCCTGACACCGCCAAGGAGAAGCCGCAGGAAGGCACCGTCGTCGCAGTCGGCCCCGGCCGGTGGGACGAGGACGGCGAGAAGCGGATCCCGCTCGACGTGTCGGAGGGTGACACCGTCATCTACAGCAAGTACGGCGGCACCGAGATCAAGTACAACGGCGAGGAATACCTGATCCTGTCGGCACGCGACGTGCTGGCCATCGTATCCAAGTAAGTACCGTGTACCGCCCCGGCGATCCCCGTGTCTCAAGCACGGGGATCAACCGGGGCGGCATGCGTTGGCAGGGCGTTACTAAGGAGCCTGATGAGCAAGATCATTGAGTACGACGAAGTCGCGCGCCGCGCGATGGAGGCGGGCGTGAACAAGCTCGCCGACGCGGTGCGCGTCACGCTGGGGCCGCACGGCCGGCATGTGGTGCTGGCCAAGGCATTCGGCGGACCCACGGTCACCAACGACGGCGTCACGGTCGCGCGCGAGATCGAACTGGAGGATCCGTTCGAGAACCTGGGCGCCCAGCTGGTGAAGTCGGTGGCCACCAAGACCAACGACGTCGCGGGCGACGGCACCACGACGGCGACCGTGCTGGCGCAGGCGCTGGTCAAGGCCGGCCTGCGCCTGGTCGCCGCCGGCGCCAACCCGATCGAACTGGGCTCAGGAATCAGCAAGGCCGCCGACGCGGTGTCCGAGGCGCTGCTGGCGTCGGCCACCCCGGTGTCCGGCAAGGATGCGATTGCCCAGGTGGCGACGGTGTCGTCGCGGGACGCTCGGCTCGGTGAGCTGGTCGGCGAGGCGATGAACAAGGTCGGCGCGGACGGCGTGGTCAGTGTCGAGGAGTCCTCGACCCTGAACACCGAGTTGGAGTTCACCGAGGGCGTCGGCTTCGACAAGGGCTTCCTGTCGGCGTACTTCGTCACTGACTTCGACTCCCAGGAGGCGGTGCTTGACGACCCGCTGATCCTGTTGCACCAGGACAAGATCAGCTCGCTGCCCGACCTGCTGCCGATGCTGGAGAAGGTCGCCGAAGCGGGCAAGCCGCTGATGATCATCGCCGAAGACGTCGAGGGCGAGCCCCTGGCGACCCTGGTCGTCAACTCGATCCGCAAGACGCTTCGGGCGGTCGCCGTCAAGGCGCCGTTCTTCGGTGACCGGCGCAAGGCGTTCCTCCAGGACCTGGCGATCGTGACGGGCGCCGAGGTGGTCAACCCCGACACCGGCCTGCTGCTGCGGGAGGTCGGCCTCGAGGTACTGGGCTCGGCTCGCCGCGCCGTGGTCAGCAAGGACGAGACGATCATCGTCGACGGCGGAGGCTCGACCGAGGCGGTCGCCAACCGCATCAAGCAGTTGCGCGCCGAGATCGAGGCCAGCGACTCGGACTGGGACCGCGAGAAGCTGCAGGAGCGGCTGGCCAAGCTCGCCGGCGGGGTCGCCGTCCTCAAAGTGGGTGCCGCCACCGAGACCGCGCTCAAGGAGCGCAAGGAAAGCGTCGAGGACGCCGTCGCGGCCGCCAAGGCCGCCGTCGAGGAGGGCATCGTCGCGGGCGGCGGATCCGCGCTCATCCAGGCCCGCAAGGCGCTGAAGGACCTGCGCGGGTCGCTGGCCGGCGATGAGGCGGCCGGGGTCGACATGTTCTCCGAGGCGCTCGGGGCGCCGCTGTACTGGATCGCCACCAACGCCGGGCTGGACGGCTCGGTCGTGGTGAACAAGGTCAGCGAGCTGCCCGCCGGGCACGGGCTCAACGCCGAGAAGCTCACCTACGGCGACCTGGTGGCCGACGGGGTCGTCGACCCCGTCAAGGTGACCCGGTCCGCGGTGCTCAATGCCGCGTCGGTGGCCCGGATGTTGCTCACCACCGAGACGGCGATTGTCGAGAAGCCCGCGAACGAAGAAGGTGACCACGGCCATGGCCACGGTCACCATCACCACTAGGAGATCGATGCCCCGACTGTGGGGCTGATGTACGAAATCCCAACGATTTCCGTGCATCAGCCCCACGGTCGGCATCACCCCCGGTCCAGCGACCGGGGGTGTTTTCGTATGCCGTTGCCGCGACGTGAACCGAACGTAGCTCGTCACAAGAGTCGAGTCGGCCGCCCCGTGACCGCACAGCAACTCGATAACACAGGCCCAGCTTGCCGCTAAAACCGAGCGGTAAACATGCTGGATGAGGAACCAACGCTCACCCGCCAGCGGTCGTGAAGGCAGTCCAGCAAACGCCCACGACCGACACGACGTTCGCGCAATTCAGCGCGGCGGACATTCGGGCTGCCAGAGCGTCGGTCCAGGTACCAACCCCCTCCACCATTTCATCTCAAGGAAGCGATGACATGACGACTCAGCACTACCGAGTGATCACGAAAATGATTGTCAGCGGCGCTGTCGCTATCGGCTCCTGTCTTGTGGGAGCAGCACCGGCCGGCGCCGACCCGGACCCGTACGGCGGCCTTCACTGTAGCTGCCAAGAGACAGCCCCGGCCGGCAGCGCGGATCCGAGGGAAGAGATCGAACGAGGACTCCGGGAGGGGCACTCTGCCTGGCTGCCGGGACTACCGGCACCGGTCCAGTCCGGCCAACCGCAGCAGTAACCACCGAGACGGACGGCTACGGCCGGGTCCCGGCAGGCCGTGGGATCAGACGCGCACGTCGCGGAGCCCGACGGCAAAGCGCAAGCCCGAGCAGTTGTAGCACCCCACGCACCCGACGCAGTTTGTGCAGCCGGCGCAACCCAGGCATGCGATGCAACGCCTGCACAATGCGCACGCCACACATGCCACACTCCCGGCGACCGCGAATGACATTGCGGTGACGAGACTTCCGGCGACGGCGGCGCTGCCGGCTGTGGCGATTGACCCGGCCACCCCGGCACTGGCCACCGTGGCCGCCGATCCGGCGACTGCGGTGCTGGCCACGGTGGCCGCCGAGCCGGCCACCGCCGAGCTGGCGACGGTGGCCACGGACCCAACTACAGCGGTGCTAGCCACTGTGGCTTGGGAGCCAACGGGACCGCCTTCAGCGCCAATGGGTTTGACCACGTCCTCCATTGTCGACAATGTAGACCGTGCCCGTTGTTTGCGGGGGGCGTCGTCATTGGTGGTGCTAGCGTCCCGAAGATGTCCACTGGCGGGATCGGTGAAGTTCCGGCAATCGAGCGAGGTCAACACGATGGATGAACCGCTGCTGCTGCCGCACCGCGATGACCGCGGGGTCGTCACGCTGACGCTGAACCGCCCGCAGGCCTTCAACGCGCTGTCCGAGGCGATGCTCGCAGCGCTCGGCGAAGCCTTTGATGCGCTCGCCAACGACGACGCGGTGCGCGCCGTCGTGCTCGGGGCATCCGGGAAGGCCTTCTGCGCCGGCCACGACCTGAAGGAAATGCGGGCCGAGCCTTCGCTCGAGTACTACCAGCGTCTGTTCGCACAGTGCACGGCCGTGATGCTGTCGATCCAGCGCCTGCCGGTCCCGGTGATCGCGCGTGTCCACGGTCTCGCGACCGCGGCGGGCTGCCAGCTCGTCGCGATGTGTGACCTGGCGGTGGCGAGCCATGACGCGCGCTTCGCGGTCAGCGGCATCAACGTCGGGCTCTTCTGCGCGACCCCGGGAGTGGCGCTGTCGCGCAATCTGCCCCGCAAAGCCGCCTTCGAGATGCTCGTCACCGGAGACTTCGTCTCTGCCGAGGAGGCACACGCGTTGGGGTTGGTCAATAAGGTGGCGGCGCCCGAGGCGCTGGACGACGAGGTCGAGGCGCTGGTCGCGCGCATCGTCGCGAAGCCGCGCGTCGCCGTCGCCATCGGGAAGGCCCTGTTCTACCGCCAGATCGAAGTCGGCATCGAGGCCGCCTATGAGGACGCAGGCGCGACGATGGCCCGCAACATGATGGATCCCAGCGCGCTCGAGGGCGTTCAGGCCTTCATCGAGAAGCGGCCGCCCAGTTGGGCGCTGGCGTCAACGACGTAGCGGGCACATCGCCACCATCATTAGCGCTCTCAAGCAGATCGACCCCCGCCGCTGTGGCGGGGGTCGATCCGTCAGGGCCCAGTTACGCCGACCGGCGGATGCCGCGGGTCCGGCCGATGTCGCCCTTCAGCAGCAGGTCGCGCTCGGATTCCGACAGGCCGCCCCACACGCCGTAGGGTTCGCCCACTTCGAGGGCATGCGAACGGCACTCCTGGATCACCGGGCAGCGCCGGCACATCTCCTTGGCGCGCTGCTCGCGTTGCATGCGGGCACGGCCACGCTCGCCGTCGGGGTGGAAGAACATCGATGAGTCGACGCCGCGGCACAGGCCCTGCAGTTGCCAGTTCCAGATGTCGGCGTTGGGGCCAGGTAGCTGCTCAGGCTGTGGCATTGGTGTCGTTACCTCCTGTACGGCACGCCCAAGTGAGGTCAGTCCGCTAAGCGATTGTGTAACTGATTTGGGGTGGCGTCACCGATGACTACCCGTCAATCTCGAACTTACGGGCGGCAACGAATTTCCGTCAATAGCCAGTTAGACCAGCAAAATATGTAAGCGTTGGAGGAGAATTTACGCCGCGTTCATCTGTCAGGCTTTAGTCGAACGCTAACCGTGCTACCAGGTAACTTGGCCAAACTGAGATTGCGCAGCTCAGCACCTAGGATAGGGGGAGGGTCAATTAATACAGCGCCCGTGGCGATTAACAGTTCGGTAACACAGACACCACAAAGAGTTTACTGGTCATCGTGATTGATTCTCGTCACACTCAGTTGGCCCCCGCGAGCGTCGACCGAGTGCTGGCGGCCGCCGCTTTCGGGGACCGGCCCGGCAGCTGGCCGCTGCCGACGGCGACCACACCCGACCAATTATGGCTGCGGGCCGTGGCGTGCGGCGGGCAGGGTCGGTACGGCGCCGCCTATCGCGACCTCGCGGCGCTGCGCCGCACCGGTTCGGGGCGACTGGTCTCGTTGGCCCACAGCACGCAGGGATCGTTTCTGCGGCAGCTCGGTTGGCACACGCTGGCACGCGGCTGGGACGGGCGTGCGCTGGCGCTTGCGGGCACGGACCCCGAGGCCCGCGCCGACGCGCTGATCGGGCTGGCGGCCGACGCGCTGGGCGTTGGCCGCTTCGCGGCCGCGGCCACGTTGTTGGCCCGCGCGGACCGGGTGCTGACGACCGGGCCGGTGCCGGACCGGCTCCCGGTGCGCCGGGGATGGGTGGCCGCCGAACTGGCGATGGCGTCCGGCGACGGGCGGGCCGCCGTGCGGCACGCCACCGAGGCGGTGGAGCTGGCGCAGGCGATGGGCCTGAAGACGGGTCAAGCGTCGGCGCGCCACCGCATCAAAAGCGACGTGGTGCTGGCGGCCGCGCTGTGCAGCGCGGGCGACATCGGGCCGGCCCGGGAGGTCGCCCAGGCGGCGCTGGAAGACACCGGCCGATTGGGATTGCTACCGCTTCGCTGGGCGCTGGCTTGCTTGCTGATCGATATCGGAAGCGTCACGTTTTCACCGCGAAAGCTGCTGGAAATTCGGGATATCTGCGCAGGCCAGGTGCGCCACGCCGGTGGGACGTGGCGTTCCGCTTGAAACGCCATTCCGGCCGCTATTGTCAGTTAGTTAGTTAGCCCGCGATGCGTCCCGTTCGTAACGTTGGAGATACCGCCGTCGATGACAATTCAAGGGGAACGTCTCGACGCTGTGGTTGCGGAGGCCGTGGCGGGAGACCGGAACGCACTACGGGAGGTGCTGGAGACCATCCGTCCGATTGTCGTGCGATATTGCCGAGCGCGAGTCGGCACTGTCGATCGGGGTGGCCTGTCAGCGGACGACGTGGCTCAGGAGGTGTGCTTGGCCACCATCACGGCGCTGCCTCGCTATCGCGATCGCGGACGCCCGTTCTTGGCCTTCCTGTACGGGATCGCGGCCCACAAGGTGGCCGACGCCCACCGGGCCGCCGGCCGTGATCTCGCCTACCCGTCCGAATCGCTACCCGAGCGGTGGTCGCCCGACGCCGGCCCGGAGCAGAGGGCCATCGAAGCCGACTCCGTGAGCCGGATGAGCGAGCTGCTGGAGATCCTGCCCGCCAAGCAGCGCGAGATCCTGATTCTGCGCGTCGTCGTCGGCCTCTCCGCCGAGGAGACCGCTGCCGCCGTCGGCAGTACCACCGGAGCCGTCCGGGTGGCCCAGCACCGTGCGCTGTCACGGCTCAAGTCCGAGATCGTCGCGGCGGGTGACTATGCCTGATTTCGGCTTCGCACTCGGCGACCAACCGGCCCTGGACGAGTTGGCCCACACCGATCTGCTGCTCAACGAGCTCGCCGAGCGCCGCCCGGTTCGCCTCGACGACCCCGATGATGACGTGCTGACCACCCTGTTGGAGGACTGGCGCGACAACCTGAGGTGGCCCCCGGCCAGTGCGCTGGTGGCGCCGGAGGAGGCCATCCAGGCGCTGCATGCGGGACTGGCGAACCGCCGCCGCGCTCGTCGCGGCATGACGGCGATCGGTTCGGTGGCCGCGACGCTGCTGGTCCTCAGCGGGTTCGGTGCCATGGTGGTCGAGGCCCGCCCCGGGGACACGCTGTACGGCCTGCACGCGATGTTCTTCGACCAGCCGAAGGTCAACGAAAACCAGATCATGTTGTCCGCCAAGGCCGATCTGGCGAAGGTTCAGCAAATGATCAACGAGGGCCAATGGGACCAGGCCCAGAATCAGCTGGCCGAGGTCAGCAGCATGGTGCAGTCGATGAACGACGGGGCCGACCGGAACGACCTGCAGAACCAACTGAAGCTGCTGAGCACCCGGATCGAGTCGCGCAACCCGAACGCTACGCTGCCGCCTCCCGCCGCGTCGACCACACCGGTGTGGACTGAGCCGACCAGCACGGCGCCTAGCGCGGCGCCGACGACGTCCCAACCGAGTTCATCTGTGAGCACGTCCCCAAGCCCGTCGTCGGGGCGGCACCGGCACCATGGCCACACAACCAGCCCGGCACCCGTGGCACCGAGCACCAATCCTTAGCTAGACGCTCAGTGGCGCCGGTGGAACCCGTCGGCGTCCGAGGTCGCCTCGTTGAGCGAGGCGTCGGCGTATCCCCGGCAGTAGTCCCACGTGACGTAAGAGTCCGGTTCGGGGTCGTAGGCGGGCTCGTGCGGGCGGACGGTGCCGTCGATCAGCAGTTGCAAAAGGTTGGCCCGCAGCATGTCCCAGTCGTGGTAGTGGTCCTGCTGGCACTCGTCGCAGCACACCACGAGTCCGCGGATTCCCTTGTGCGCCAACAAGGCCTCGTAGACAGCGAGGTCAGCCAGGTCGGCCTCGACCGCAAGCCGCTCTTGCTGGTCCAGTGGCTGTCCTGGCTCGACGGCTTCGAGCGCCGCCGACGGGTCGCACGGGTCGTCGGCGAATGGGTCGGGCGGCAAACCCGGTGGGAGGTGGTCGCGCACGCCTACAGCCTACGCAGCCCGACTGACAAAATGCCAGCAGGCGGATACCGGCCGTTCCCCATGTCGGTTCGGGGCCGGACGGGCCGGCGGCACACCGGAACAAGCGAGTCCGGGGGCCAACCGAGCCGATAGGATGGGAATCTCACTCCGCGCGGGTATGGAGGGCCCCCGAATGTCCATTGGCATGTCCAACCTGGAAGACAGCTCCGACCTGGTCGCCGGTGCTTACGTGCGCGACTCTCCCGCTCGGGGCCTGGCCGACGACCCGACGCCCACCGGCGGTGACGACCCGCACAAGGTGGCGATGCTGGGGCTGACGTTCGACGACGTCCTGTTGCTGCCCGCGGCCTCCGATGTGGTTCCCGCCACCGCCAACACCTCCAGCCAGCTCACCCGCAAGATCCGGCTCAAGGTTCCGCTGGTCAGCTCGGCGATGGACACCGTCACCGAGTCGCGGATGGCCATCGCGATGGCCCGCGCGGGCGGCATGGGTGTGCTGCACCGCAACCTGCCGGTCGCCGAACAAGCCGGCCAGGTCGAGATGGTCAAGCGCTCGGAGGCCGGCATGGTCACCGATCCGGTCACTTGCCACCCGGACAACACGTTGGCCCAGGTGGACGCGATGTGCGCCAAGTTCCGGATCTCCGGGCTGCCGGTGGTCGACGACTCCGGCGCGCTCGTCGGCATCATCACCAACCGCGACATGCGGTTCGAGGTCGACCAGTCCAAGCCGGTTGCCGAGGTGATGACCAAGGCCCCGCTGATCACCGCCCGGGAGGGTGTCAGCGCCGACGCGGCGCTGGGTCTGTTGCGCCGCAACAAGATCGAGAAACTGCCCATCGTCGACGGCCATGGCAGGCTGACCGGGCTGATCACCGTCAAAGACTTCGTCAAGACCGAACAGCACCCGCTGGCCACCAAGGACAGCGACGGCCGGTTGCTCGTGGGGGCCGCGGTCGGAGTCGGTGGCGACGCCTGGGTGCGCGCCATGATGCTGGTCGACGCGGGGGTGGACGTCCTGATCGTCGACACCGCGCACGCGCACAACCGGCTGGTGCTCGACATGGTCAGCAAACTCAAGGCCGAAGTGGGTCACCGGGTCGAGGTGATCGGCGGCAACGTCGCGACCAGAGCCGCGGCCGCGGCCCTGGTGGACGCCGGTGCCGACGCGGTGAAGGTCGGCGTAGGCCCGGGGTCGATCTGCACCACCCGGGTGGTGGCCGGCGTCGGCGCGCCGCAGATCACCGCGATCCTCGAGGCCGTCGCGGTGTGCCAGCCGGCGGGCGTGCCCGTGATCGCCGACGGGGGACTGCAGTACTCCGGCGACATCGCCAAGGCGCTGGCCGCCGGCGCGTCGACCGCGATGCTGGGGTCGCTCTTGGCCGGCACCGCCGAGGCGCCCGGCGAGCTGATCTTCGTCAACGGCAAGCAGTTCAAGAGCTATCGCGGCATGGGGTCGCTGGGCGCCATGCAGGGCAGGGGGGGCGGCAAGTCGTACTCCAAGGACCGCTACTTCGCCGACGACGCGCTCTCTGAGGACAAGCTGGTGCCCGAAGGAATCGAGGGCAGGGTGCCGTTCCGCGGTCCGCTGTCGTCGGTGATCCACCAGCTGACCGGTGGCCTACGCGCAGCGATGGGGTACACCGGCTCGCCCACCATCGAGGCGCTGCAGCAGGCGCAGTTCGTCCGGATCACGGCCGCCGGCCTGAGGGAAAGCCACCCGCACGACGTCGCGATGACCGTCGAAGCGCCCAACTACTACGCCCGCTAGAAGCCCGCTGGAGCCGGACATGGTCGAGATCGGGATGGGCCGCACCGCCCGTCGCACCTATGAGCTCAGCGAAGTCAGCATCGTGCCGTCGCGGCGCACCCGCTCCTCGCAGGACGTGTCGACCGCGTGGCAGCTGGACGCCTACCGGTTCGAGATCCCCGTCATCGCTCACCCGACCGATGCCCTGGTGTCGCCGGAGTTCGCGATCGAACTCGGCCGCCTCGGCGGCCTGGGCGTGCTCAACGGCGAGGGACTGATCGGCCGGCACGCCGACGTCGCGGCCAAGATCGCCCAGCTGATCGAGGCCGCCAGCAAGGAGCCCGAACCGTCGGCGGCGATCCGCCTGCTGCAGGAACTGCACGCCGCGCCGCTGGACCCCGACCTGCTGGGCTCCGCCGTGGCACGCATCCGCGAGGCCGGGGTGACCACCGCCGTGCGAGTCAGCCCGCAGAACGCCCAGGCGTTGACGCCGGTGCTTCTCGCCGCTGGCATCGACCTGCTGGTCATCCAGGGCACGATCGTCTCCGCTGAGCGCGTGGCCAGTGACGGTGAACCGCTCAACTTGAAGACCTTTATCTCCGAGCTCGACGTTCCGGTGGTCGCCGGCGGTGTGCAGGACCACCGCACCGCCCTGCACCTGATGCGCACCGGCGCCGCCGGCGTCATCGTCGGCTACGGCTCCACTCAAGGGGTGACCACCACCGACGAGGTGCTGGGCATCCGCGTGCCGATGGCCACCGCGATCGCCGACGCCGCCGCCGCACGCCGCGAGTACCTCGACGAGACCGGCGGCCGCTACGTGCACGTGCTGGCCGACGGCGACATCCACACCTCCGGCGAGCTGGCCAAGGCCGTCGCCTGCGGCGCCGACGCGGTGATGCTGGGCACGCCGCTGGCCGAGGCCGCCGAGGCGCTCGGGGAGGGCTGGTTCTGGCCGGCCGCGGCCGCACACCCGTCCTTGCCGCGCGGGGCGCTGCTGCAGATCGCCGTCGGTGAGCGGCCGCCGCTGCGGCAGGTGCTGGACGGTCCGTCCGACGACCCGTTCGGCACCTTGAACCTGGTCGGCGGCCTGCGCCGAGCGATGGCCAAGGCCGGCTATTGCGACCTCAAGGAATTCCAGAAGGTCCCCCTGACGGTCGGCAGTTGAGCTTTCGTCGCCGAACGTCACCACAGGCCGAACGTCACCACAGAGTGACGGCCGTCGCCGAGTGTCACGCGAGAGTGACGCTCACGGGTTGGCAGGCCTCTGGCTTGTTACCTGCGGGTAAGGCCATACTGGTGCGATGAAGCCGGATTACGACGTCCTGATCATCGGTTCGGGTTTCGGGGGTAGCGTCAGCGCCCTGCGGTTGACGGAGAAGGGTTACCGCGTCGGCGTGTTGGAGGCCGGGCGCCGCTTCGCCGACGAAGAGTTCGCCGAGACGTCCTGGGACCTGCGCAAATTCCTGTGGGCGCCGAAGCTCGGTTGCTACGGCATCCAGCGGATCCATCCGCTGCGCAACGTGATGATCCTGGCCGGCGCCGGAGTGGGCGGCGGTTCGCTGAACTACGCCAACACGCTCTACGTCCCGCCCGAGCCGTTCTTCGCCGACCGGCAGTGGGCACACATCACCGACTGGCGCGACGAGCTGATGCCGCACTACGACCAGGCGCAACGGATGCTGGGCGTGGTGACGAACCCGACGTTCACCGACGCCGACCGCCTCCTCAAAGAGGTGGCCGACGACATGGGGTGCGGCGACACCTTCGTGCCGACCCCGGTCGGGGTGTTCTTCGGTCCCGACGGCGCGAAGACCCCGGGAAAGACGGTGCCCGACCCGTACTTCGGCGGCGCCGGGCCGGATCGCACCGGCTGCCTGGAATGCGGCTGCTGCATGACGGGCTGTCGTTACGGCGCCAAGAACACGCTGCTGAAGAACTACCTCGGCCTCGCCGAATCCGCCGGCGCGCAAGTGATCCCGATGACGACCGTGAAAGGCTTCGAGCAGCGCTCGGACGGGCTGTGGGAGGTCCGCACCGTTCGCACCGGAAGCTGGCTGCGCCGGGACCGGCGCACGTACACCGCCGCCAACCTGATCCTGGCCGCGGGCACCTGGGGCACGCAGCACCTGCTGTTCAAGATGCGCGACCTGGGCAAGCTGCCGCGGCTGTCCGACCGCGTGGGCGTGCTGACCCGGACCAACTCCGAGTCGATCGTCGGCGCCGCCCGCTTCCAGGTCACGCCCGACCTCGACCTGACCCACGGCGTGGCTATCACGTCGTCGATCCACCCGACGTCCGACACCCATGTCGAACCCTGCCGCTACGGCAAGGGCTCCAACGCGATGGGCCTGCTGCAGACGCTGATGACCGACGGGTCGGGTCCCGGCGGCACCGACGAGCCGCGCTGGAAGCAACTGCTGCAGCAGGCCGCCAAGGACCCGCGCCGCATGCTTCGGATGCTCAACGTCCACCAGTGGAGCGAGCGCACGCTGATCGCGCTCGTGATGCAGCATCTGGACAACTCGATCACCACGTTCACCAAGCGCGGCAAGCTGGGCATTCGCTGGTACACCAGCAAGCAGGGGCACGGCGACCCCAACCCGGCCTGGATTCCGGTCGGCAACGAGGTCACCCGCCGCATCGCCGCCAAGATCGACGGCGTGGCCGGCGGCACCTGGGGCGAGTTGTTCAACATCCCGCTGACCGCGCACTTCCTCGGCGGTGCGGTGATCGGCGGCAGCCCCGACCAGGGCGTCATCGACCCGTATCACCGCGTCTGGGGGTACCCGAACCTGTACGTGGTGGACGGCGCCGCGATATCGGCCAACCTGGGCGTCAACCCGTCGCTGTCCATCACCGCGCAGGCCGAACGGGCCGCCTCGCTATGGCCCAACAAGGGCGAAAACGACCAGCGGCCGCTGCAGGGCGATTCCTACCGCCGCATGGACCCGATAGCTCCCGAGCGCCCGGTCGTGCCCGCCGACGCGCCCGGGGGACTGCGGTGGCTGCCGATCGAACCGGTCACCCACGCGGGCTGATAACCGGCGCCGGCCTCAGCTCGCGATCGCTTTGAGCGGCGCGCCCGCCACCACCCGGCTGCGCTCGCCGTGCACGTTGACCGGCACGTCGCCCATCAAGGTGACGCGGTGCATGAGCCGGGGCTGGTTGTCGTAGTCGTCGATCGCCCGGTGCTGGGTGGCGCGGTTGTCCCACATGGCGACGTCGCCATGCTGCCAGTTCCAGCGAACGGTGTTCTCCGGCAAGGTGATTCGCTGCTGCAACAGTTCCAGCAGCACGCTTGATTCGTGGGCGTCCAGGCCGACGAAGCCGCGCACGAAATTCCCGGCCAGCAGCGTGCCTTCGCCGGTCTCCGGGTGCACCCGCACCACGGGGTGTTCGGTGCGGAATTCCTCTTTCTCGAAGGCCTGCCGGAATGCTCGCTGCGCGTCGGTCAGCGGCTCGTCGACCTCGGTGTTCACGTAGTCGTAGCGGTTGGTGTGCAGCGCCCACAAGTTCTCGACGAGGCACTTGAGCGGCTCGGGCAGCAGTTCGTAGGCCGCCGCCGTGTTGGCCCACAGCGTCGACCCGCCGTAGCTGGGCAGGGTGACCGGCCGCAGGATCGAGGCCGCCGGGTAGTTGGCGGCGAACGTGACGTCGGTGTGCCAGCGGTTCGCCGTGCCGTATTCGGAGTTGATCGGCGTGATGATCGGCGCGTTCTTGGCCGCCAGCACGGAGGAGGCCGGGTGACCGATCGGCGTGCCGAGCAAACCGGCGAACGCCAGCTGCTGGGCGTCGTCGAGGTGGTGCTGGCCGCGGAAGAAGATCACCTTGTGGGTCAACAGCGCCTGGTGGATGTCCTCGACGGTCGCGGGGTCGAGGTCGCCGCCCAGGCGCACTCCGTCGACTTGGGCGCCGATGCGGCTGCCCAGCTTGGCGACGGTGATCGAGTCTGTCATTGCGGTAGTCCTTGGATGTGAGGTGGGTGTAGTCAATCGACTACATCAGCTGTAGTGTAGTCACATGACTACACGTTCGGCAACAGTCGACCGGAAATCGCCCACCGGACGCGAAGAGGTGGCCGCGGCGGTCCTGGAGGCCGCCACCGACCTGTTCGCTGAGCGGGGTCCGGCCGCCACGTCGATCCGCGACATCGCTTCCCGATCCAAGGTCAACCACGGGCTGGTATTTCGCCACTTCGGCACCAAGGAGCAGCTGGTCGGTGCCGTGCTCGACCACCTCGGGAGAACCACGACCGCGCTGGTGGGCAGCGACACGTCGTCCGCCGAGACGGAACGGGCGTTGGACCGGCATATGCGGGTAATGGCCCGCACCCTGCTCGACGGCTACCCCGCGGGGAAGTTGCAGACCCGGTTCCCGGGCGCGTCCCAGTTACTGGACCAGATCCGTCCCGCCCACGACCCAGGCCGCGACGGGGACCGCAGCGCGCGGCTGGCGGTCGCCAACGCATTTGCGCTGCAGTTCGGTTGGCGCCTGTTCGCGCCTTTCCTGCGTGCAGCTGCAGGACTCGACGACTTGACCGACGACGAACTACGGGAGGCGGTGACCGCCGAGGCGGCCAGGATCACTGAACCTCACTGACTTGGCGAGAGGGCGCGGCGGTGCAGCGGCTCCCGGCCCGGCGGTTGCTCCGGGGGCGGCAGCAGCGGCTTGCGGGGGCGCACCGCGATCGTCGTCGGCGACTCGGTGCTCAACGTGAGCTCGTCACCGGCGTGCCGGATGGTCAGTTCCCCACCTGGCCCGTCGCGCAACGTGTAGGCGACGTCGGAGTGGTTGACGTCGACGGTCAGCCGGAAGTCTCGCCACCGCAGGCGGAATCGCAGCCGCGAAATGCCATCGGGCAGTTGCGGATCCAGCGACAGGATGCCCTCGTCGTCGCGCAGGCCGCCGAAGCCGGCCACCAGCGCCGTCCACGCGCCGGCGAGCGAGGCCATGTGCAACCCGTCGCGGGTGTTGTGGTGCAGGTCGCGCAGGTCTATCAGCCCGGCCTCGTAGGCGTAGTCGTGGGCCAGTTCCAGGTGACCGACCTCGGCGCACATCACCGCCTGGGTGCACGCGGACAGCGACGAGTCGCGAACCATGCGGCGCTCGTAGTAGTCGACGTTGCGCGCCTTCTGCTCGACCGTGAACGCGTGGCTTCGCCAGTGCATCGCCAGCACGAGGTCGGCCTGCTTGATGACCTGCGCGGGGTAGAGCCGCACATAGGCCTCGTGCAAGAGCAGCGGATAGGTGGTGTTGGCCGTGAAGTCCCACTCGGCGAGCGTGGTGAACCCATCACACTGCTGATGGACCCCCAGGCCGGCGTCGTAGGGGATGTTGGCGGCGTCGGCCGCGTCGCGCCAGGCGGCCGTCTCTTCGGTGGTGACACCCAGCGCCTCGGCCTTCTCGGGGTGGCGAACGCAGGCGTCGGCGGCGATGCGCAGGTTGTGTGCGGCCATCAGGTTCGTGAAGACGTTGTCGCGGACGATGGCCGTGTACTCGTCGGGCCCGGTGACGCCGTCGAGGTGCCAGACGCCGTGCCGGTCGTGGTGTCCCAGCGAGAGCCATAGCCGGGCGGTCTCGACGAGCACGGTCAGCCCGCAATCTTTCTCGAGTGAGTCGTCGCCGGTGACGATGCGGTAGCGCTCCAACGCCATGGCGATGTCGGCGTTGATGTGCCAGGCCGCGGTGCCCGCCGGCCAGTAGGCCGAGCACTCCTGCCCATGGATGGTTCGCCAGGGAAAGGCGGCGCCGACGAGACCGAGTTCGCCCGCCCGCTGCTTGGCGAGATCCAGGGTCGACGCGCGCCACCGCAGCGCGTCGGCGACCGCGTGCGGCGCCGTGTAGGTGAGCACCGGCAGCACGTAACCCTCTGTGTCCCAGAAGGCGTGGCCGTCGTAGCCGGTTCCGGTGAGGCCCTTTGCCGAGATGGCGCGCCGTTCGGCGCGGGCGCTGGCCTGCAACAGGTGAAACAATCCGAATCGCACCGCCTGCTGCGATTCCGGGTCGCCCTCCACTTCGACGTCCGCGCTGTCCCAGAAGTTGTCGAGGTATGCCCGTTGCGCGTCCAGCAGCCCCTGCCACCCGCTGTAGCGGGCGCTGTGGATGGCGGCGGCGGCCTGGTCGCGCAGGGCCGGGCGCGAGCGCATGCTCGACCAGCCGTACGCCAGGTATTTGACGATGCGCAGCTTCTGTCCCGCGCGCAGCCCGCAGATCACGGTGGTCCGGGCCAGGTCCGGACGCGCGTCGGTGCTGAACTCGACGCGCCCGGGGACGTCGATCTCGTGATCCATCGCGGCGGCCATCAGCAGGGCGCTGCTTCGGGTCCGGTGCATGAGCAGCGCCCCGGTTTCGGTGTTTTCGTGGTCGACGGCCTCCAACGGGTTCTCCAGGATGGCCGACACCCGCGGGTCGCCTGAGGTGCGCGGCTGGTCCTCGTTGGTGACCAGTTCGGACTGCACCGTCACGCGGACGAATTCGTCGACGGCTTCGACCACGTACTCGATGGCGGCGACGCCGCGCTGGGCCAGCGACACCAGCCGGGTGGACACCACCCTGATGTGCTTGCCTGAGGGCGAACGCCAGTACGCGTCGCGAGTCAACGTCCCGGACCGCATGTCCAGTACCCGCTCGTGGGAGAGCAATTCGCCGTAGCGGACGTCGAACGGCTCGTCTTCGACCATCAGCCGGATGATTTTGCCGTTGGTGACGTCGACGATGGTTTGGCCGGCTTCCGGGTAGCCGAAGCCGGCCTCCGCGTACGGCAGGGGCCGGATCTCGTAGAAGGAGTTCAGATAGGTGCCGGGGAGGCCGTACGGCTCGCCCTCGTCGAGGTTGCCGCGCAACCCGATGTGTCCGTTGGACAAGGCGAACAGCGATTCGGTCTGCGCGAGCAGGTTCAGGTCCAGCTCGGTCTCGCGGAAGTGCCAGGATTCGACGGGGAAGGCTTCGTCGTCGATCATGACCGCAGCAGCTCGGCGAGGTCGCTGACTACCACGTCGGCGCCGTTGCGGCGCAAATCGTCGGCCTGGCCCACTCGGTCGACGCCCACCACGAAGCCGAACTTACCGGCACGGCCGGCCTGCACCCCCGACAGCGCGTCCTCGAAGACGGCCGCGGCGTCGGCGCCGACGCCGAGCAACTGCGCCCCGCGCAGGTACGAGTCTGGCGCAGGCTTGCCGGTGATGTGCTCGTCGCGCAGCGTGATGCCGTCGACTCGCTGCTGGACGAAGCGTTCCAGGCCGGTGATCTCGAGGATGTCGCGGGTGTTCGCGCTCGAGGACACCACGGCGATGCCCAGGCCCGCTTCGGACACCGCTTCGAGGTAGCGCCGCGACCCGTCGAACACCTTGACGCCGTCCTCGTGCAGGACCTTCTGGAACATCTCGTTCTTGCGGTTGCCCAGGCCGTAAATCGTTTCGGCGGTTTCGGGCTCGTCCGGGCTGCCGTCGGGCAGCTCGATGCCGCGGCTGCTCAGGAATGACCGCACCCCGTCCTCGCGCTTCTTGCCGTCGACATATTCCCGGTAGTCCGCGCCCGCGTCGAAGGGGACGAACTTCTCCCCGGTGCGCTTGGCGCGTTCGGACAGGTAGGCGTCGAACATGGCCTTCCAGGCCTTTGCGTGCACGCTGGCGGTATCGGTGAGCACACCGTCGAGGTCGAACAGACAAGCACGCACCTTTTCTGGCAGACCCAGCCCTGAACCCACGCGGGGACCTCACTCTCGGCTAGTGGGGGAGTACTTGGTGCGATACCCACTCCACCATGCCGAGATGCCTGCCGCCAATGGTCATAGGGGTGTGGTGCCGCCCCGCCGGCCAACCCGGGCCCGACCGGACCGCCTGCTCGGTGGGAACGCGTCTGTGCGGCAACCGCTTTCGTTGCTAGGCGTGGGCCAGCAGCTCGTCCACCGACCACTGGTCGTTGGCGTGGGTGCCGTGCTTGCACGCGACGACGCGGCCGTCCGTGCCGATCAGAAAGTCGGCGGGCAACCCCAGGTGGCCGCCGGTCGGATGCATGTTCATGTTTCTTCTACCCTGTCGGATGGCCGACGCCAGCGTTGCCGGCGACAGCGCCCGCGGGTGCAGCAGGGAACGTGGCGAGGAGCCGACACCGAACTCGGCGTAGAGCGCCTTGGCCGGGTCGGCCACCACCGCGAACGGCAGCTCGCCGACGTATCGGCGCAACTCATCGTCGGTCGAGTGGAATGCGACCACCTCGCGGATCCCGGCGGCGGCGATCTCGTCGTTCCGGCGCACGATCGACTGCAGGTGGACGTTGCAGATGGGGCAGCCGGCGAATCGCCGGAACTGCAGATGCACGAGCCGGTCGGGATCGGGAATCGAGATCGCCTCGCCGGAAACACCGACCAGTTCCCGCGCGGCGACGACGCTGCCCTTGCGCATGGACGGCAGCCTAGCCCGCGGGAAAGGGCCACTAGACTGACCGGTCGTGGCCGAACGTGCTGACGACGATGCCTCCGCGACTCCGGCTCGACCGGTGCTCGTCGTCGACTTCGGGGCACAGTATGCGCAGTTGATCGCCCGCCGGGTCCGCGAGGCGCGAGTTTATTCGGAGGTCATCCCGCATACCGCCTCGGTCGAGGAGATCAGGGCGCGCCACCCGGTGGCGCTGGTGCTGTCTGGCGGGCCTGCCAGTGTCTACGCCGAAGGCGCCCCGCAACTCGACCCGGGGCTGCTGGACCTCGGGCTGCCGGTGTTCGGCATCTGCTACGGGTTCCAGGCGATGGCGCAGGCGCTCGGCGGGACCGTGGCCCACACCGGCACCAGCGAGTACGGTCGCACCGAGCTGAAAGTGCTTGGCGGCGAACTGCATTCGGGCCTGCCGAGTGTCCAGCCGGTGTGGATGAGTCACGGCGACGCGGTCACCGCCGCCCCGGACGGATTCGACGTGGTGGCCAGCAGCGCGGGTGCGGCGGTCGCCGGCTTCGAGAACCGGGAGCGGCGCCTGGCCGGGGTGCAATATCACCCGGAGGTGATGCACACCCCGCACGGGCAACAGGTGCTCAGCAGGTTCCTGCACGACTTCGCGGGGCTAGGCGCGGACTGGACCCCCGCCCACATCGCGAGCGCCCTGATTGAGCAGGTGCGTGCCCAGATCGGCGACGGCCACGCGATCTGCGGTTTGTCCGGCGGTGTGGATTCGGCGGTGGCCGCCGCGCTGGTACAGCGCGCCATCGGTGACCGGCTCACCTGTGTCTTCGTCGACCACGGCCTGTTGCGCGCCGGCGAGCGCGATCAGGTGCAGCGCGACTTCGTCGCCGCCACCGGCGCCAACCTGGTCACCGTCGATGCGGCGGACACCTTCCTGCAGGCGCTGTCCGGGGTGACCAACCCGGAGGGCAAGCGCAAGATCATCGGCCGGCAGTTCATCCGGGCGTTCGAGGGCGCGGTCCGGGATGTGTTGGGCGACAAGGATGTTGAGTTCCTGGTGCAGGGCACGCTGTATCCCGACGTGGTGGAGTCCGGCGGGGGCAGCGGCACCGCGAACATCAAGAGCCACCACAACGTCGGCGGCCTGCCCGGCGACCTGAAGTTCAAGCTGGTCGAGCCGCTGCGACTGCTGTTCAAGGACGAGGTGCGCGCCGTCGGGCGGGAGTTGGGGCTGCCGGAGGAAATCGTTGCGCGACAGCCCTTTCCGGGCCCCGGGCTGGGCATCCGGATCGTCGGCGAGGTCACCGCGCAGCGGTTGGACACGCTGCGGCGCGCCGACTCGATCGCGCGCGAGGAACTCACCGCCGCCGGTGTAGACGCCCTGATCTGGCAGTGCCCGGTGGTGCTGCTGGCCGACGTCCGCTCGGTCGGTGTGCAGGGCGACAACCGCACCTACGGCCACCCGATCGTGCTGCGGCCGGTGTCCAGCGAGGACGCCATGACCGCCGATTGGACCCGCGTGCCCTACGAGGTGCTGGAGCGCATCTCGACCCGGATCACCAACGAGGTGGCCGAGGTCAACCGCGTGGTGCTGGACATCACCAGCAAGCCGCCCGGCACCATCGAGTGGGAGTAACCCGGGCGGCTTCGGTTTTCCGCGACACTTAACCAGTTGCGACGACACGCCGACGGGGATCGCGCTGGCTTGAGTCTCGACGAATTCGCGTGCTTCGTGGCCGCGAGAGCGCCACCCAATAGCACCATCAGTCACACCAGCACCGAGCGCATAAAGCAGCCTCTCGCGTTGCTTGACGGTTGTCAGAGGGCAGGTGTTTACTCCGAGTGTATCGAACATACTTTCGAAAAACGTGGATCGGGAGGCTTGTCATGACTGCGGCTTTCGCCTCCGATCAACGTCAGGAAAACCGCGCTGAGCAGCTCGAATCGCTTCGCCGGCAGATGGCTGTGCTATCCGGGGCGGTCGTCGCCCGCGCGGATGACCTGCTGCCGGACTCGGAGTCCCAACTCACGCTCCCGCAGTGGCTTGCGGATTCGTTGCCGGTGCCGTTGCCGCGGGGATCGGTGGTGGTGCTCTCGGGAGCCCGGTCGCTGTTGCTGGGCATGGTGGCCGCGGCGACGGCGGCCGGAGGCAACGCGGCCATCGTCGGCCAGCCGGACCTCGGACTGCTGGCCGCCGCGGAGATGGGGGCCGACCTGAGCCGGCTCGCGGTGATACCGGACCCCGGGACCGATCCCGTGGAGGTGGCCGCGGTGCTCGTCGACGGCATGGATCTGGTGGTCCTCGGCCTGGGCGGCCGGAAGGTCCCGCAGACCCGGGCGCGGGCCGTGGTGGCGCGAGCCCGCAACAAGGGGTGCACCCTCCTGGTCACCGACGGCGACTGGCAAGGGGCACCGACGCGGCTGGAGGCCCGGGTCTGCGGCTACGAGATCACGGCGGGCCGCCGTGCCGGATTCGGACGGATCAGCCGGGTGCGGCTAGAGGTCAGCGGGCTGTGCGCGGGACGGACGATCGCCCGGGCGCGAACGGGGTGAGTACGGATGAGTTTCAGGGCCTCCCGGGTGCTGGCGATCTGGTGCATGGACTGGCCCGCGGTCGCGGCGGCGGCGGCCGCGGGTCAGCCCGTGACGGTCCCGGTCGCGGTCACTTTGGCCAACCGGGTGATCGCCTGTTCGTCGGCCGCCCGGGCGGTGGGGGTGCGGCGGGGGCTGCGGCGCCGGGAGGCGGCGGCACGGTGCCCGCAACTGCACGTCGCGACCGCCGACGCCGACCGCGACGCCCGCTTCTTCGAAGGGGTCATCGCGGCGGTGGACGATCTGGTGCCCCGCGCCGAGGTGCTGCGGCCCGGTCTCCTGGTGTTGCCGGTGCGCGGGGCGGCCCGCTATTTCGGGTCCGAGGAGAAGGCCGCCGAGCAGCTGATCGACGCGGTGGCGGCGGCCGGTGCCGAGTGCCAGGTCGGCATCGCCGACCAGTTGTCCACCGCGGTCTTCGCCGCGCGGGCGGGCCGCATCGTCCAGCCGGGGGGCGACGCGAAGTTTCTGTCGGCGCTGTCGATCCGGCAACTCGCCACCGAGCCGAGCCTGTCCGGTCCCGGGCGGGAAGAGCTGGCGGATCTGTTGTGGCGGATAGGGATTCGCACCGTCGGGCAGTTCGCCGCGCTGTCGGCCACCGACGTGACCTCCCGGTTCGGCGCCGACGGGATGACCGCGCACCGGCTGGCCCGTGGCGAACCCGAGCGGGGACCGTCCGGGCGGGAGCCGCCGCCGGAACTCGAGGCGGTGCTGGACTGCGACCCGCCGGTCGACCGGGTCGATGCCGCGGCGTTCGCCGGGCGATCGCTGGCCGGCGCGCTGCATCAAAAGCTGATGGCCGCCGGGGTGGGATGCACCCGGCTGGCCATCCACGCCGTCACCGCCAACGGCGAAGAGCTGCAGCGGGTGTGGCGGTGCGCCGAGCCATTGACCGAGGACGCCACCGCCGACCGGGTGCGCTGGCAACTGGACGGGTGGCTGAGCAACCGGACGCGCGATTCGCGGCCCACCGCGGCGGTGACGCTGCTGCGGCTGCAGGCGGTGGAGGTGGTGTCCGCCGAGGCGCTGCAGTTGCCGTTGTGGGGTGGCCTGGGTGAGGAAGACAGGCTGCGGGCCCGCCGGGCGTTGGTTCGGGTGCAGGGCCTGCTCGGCCCGGAGGCGGTGCAGGTGCCGGTGCTGTCCGGCGGTCGCGGACCGGCCGAACGCATCACATTGACCCCGCTGGGCGACGAACCGGCGCCGCGGGCCGACCCGAGCCTGCCGTGGCCCGGGCAACTGCCCGAGCCGTCACCGGCGGTGTTGCTCGACGACCCGGTGGAATTGCTTGATGCCCAGGCGAATCCGGTGCGGGTGACCAACCGGGGGATGTTCTCCGCCGACCCCGCGCGAATGATCGTCCACGGTCGAGATGAGCGGCTGCGTTGGTGGACGAGCCCCTGGCCGGTCGACGAGCGGTGGTGGGACCCCGAGGCGGCTGGTGGTCGTGTCGCCCGCACCCAGGTGTTGCTGGAGAGCGAACGCGCGCTGCTGCTGTGCTACCGCCAACGGCGCTGGTACCTCGAGGGCAGCTACGAGTGAGTTATCCAGTGCGGACGAGCGCCTTGGCGACCACCGGGTATGGTGCCGCCGGCAGCACGGCACCCCAGCCCGCGCACATGAGCTCGAAGCCGCGAAATTTCACGGGCTTAGCCGATTCGCGAAGGACCCGACCCGCTCGATGAACCGGTCGAAGAACGCCGTCGGGTCCACGCCAACACCGATGAGCGCGTTGGGGTTACGGCGTCGCGACCTGGGGGTACCGCCCGCTTGCGGGGGATCGGCCACCGTGATCCCGCGGCTCGGGGTATCCGCCAGATCGATGTCGACCGTCGCCGCCCGGGTCGTGACGAGCTGCGGATCCAGCGCCACCGCGGCGGCCAACGGATCGTGCATGTACGCGGTATACCCATATCCGCGGTCCTCGTGAGACTCGAAGTAGAACCGCATCGCATCCTCGAGCACCTCGATCAGCCGGGACGGGCCCGCAGCCGTGGCAAGCCTGGCCATCATGTCCGGCGTCATCGCGACGCGTTGGGTGAGGTTCAATCCGCAGACGATCGGTAGCTGTCGTTGCCCGGACCAGGCGGCGAATACCTCGCTTGCTGCCTCCGGATCGACCCGGATGTTCCATTCGGCCAGCGGATTGGTGTCGTCCCCGAACGCGCCGCCCATGATCACCAGCCGCTTCAGCAGGGTCGGCAGCGCGGGCTCGGCGCGCAGCGCCAGCGCCAGGTTGGTCAGCGGGCCGGTGACCAGGCCGATCAGGGTTCCGGGATGGGCGCGCGCCGCATCGACCCACGCCGCGGTGGCGTCATAGGCGGTCAGCCGCCGTTCGGTGCGGGGGAGTTCGGCATAACCTAAGCCTTTGGGGCCGTGGAACTTTGAGTGATGGGGCCATCGGCCGCACAGCGGGTCCTCGGCACCCTTGGACACGGGTATGGTTGCGGCCCGGCACAATTCGAGCAGACCGAGGTTGTTGGCGCAGACCTGCTCGACGTGGATGTTCCCGCCGGTCGAGGCGATGCCCACCACTTCGGCGTCCGGGCTGGCCAGCAGGTACACCAACGCCATCGCGTCGTCGATGCCGGTGTCGACGTCGACGAAAACGGCGTTCACCGCGGCAACGATACGCGGGGCTGACGGCCAGCGGGACGCGAAGGTGACCACCAGGACGTCGCGCCGGCCCGGAGCGGTCGATCGGACGCACCGGGGAGACGCCGTGCTGGGTGCGGCGGTCGTCGGCCAGCAGCAACATGCCGGGCTCGGCCAACGTCGTCGTCAGCAGCGTCCGACCGTCCGAGTCGCACACCAGACTCTCGCCGCCGATGGCGTTGCACCGGCCGACCAGCAGCCAGGTAACCAGGGTGACACCGTCACGGTGCAGGCCTTCGGGTGTCGGCCGCCCGTCTTCTTCCGCCGCGGAACGGATTCGGAACGGATGCACCTCGACGTTCCACTCGGTCCGTGGTCGCAGTCGGTCCGTGGTCGCAGACAAAGCGAGTCACCGCGCCGGGGTACCGCAATCCGGCGTCAGTGAAACACTCCGCAACTCCGGTTTTTACCAGTGCACGCCGGGCACCAAGCGCACCAGACGCTTGACCGGCCGGGGCGTCCGGATGCCGCGGGTGACGGCACGGGCCGGCCGTCTCGACTTGCGTCGCGCGGTCGGCACGAAGGTGTCGGCGGGCAGTCCGCGGGCGGCGGCCGAGTCCGGGTAGCCAAGGTAGAGCTGATGCAGGATGCGCCGGGAGGTCTTCGGCGCAAAATAGTTGCCGGCCTCGGCGAGCGTGCCCAGCGGGGTGTCGATGCGCGCCGGCTTCTCGACGAGGCCGCGCACCACCATGGCCGCCGCCCGCTCGGCGCTGATGGCCGGCACCGGGTTCAGCCGGCGCGACGGCACGATCATCGGGGTCGCCACCAGCGGCATATGGATGTTGGTGAACGTGATGTGGTCGGACAGCGTCTCCGACGCCACCACGTCGGCGAACGCGTCCAGCGCCGCCTTGGTGGGCAGGTACGAGCTGTACTTGGGGTTGCGTGCCTGCACACCGGCGCTGGAGACGTTGACGACATGACCGAATCGGCGCTCGCGCCAGTGCGGCAGCAGCGCCAGCACCATCCGCACCGCGCCGAAGTAGTTGACCGCCATCACCCGTTCGTAGTCGTGCAGCCGGTCGGTGGAGTTGACCACCGAGCGGCGGATCGACCGGCCCGCGTTGTTCACCAGGTAGTCGACGTGGTCGAACCGGCCCAGGATGTCTTTGATGGTGTGCTCCACCGACGTCGAATCGGTGACGTCGCAGGTTAAGGCGTGTGCATCGCCGCCGCCCGCGCGGATCTCGGCGACCAGCGTGTCCAACGCGTCGGCGTTGCGGGCCAGCGCGAACACCGTGGCGCCACGCTCCGCGACGGCGATGGCCGCCGCGCGGCCGATGCCGCTGGACGCGCCGGTGATGATGACGTGCCGGCCCTGCAGCGGATCGTTGCGGCGGGCACGATCGGGGTCGAGGTGCTCCGCCCAGTACCGCCACAGCCGGGGTGCGTACTCGGCGAACTCTGGAACGTCAATACCATTGCTCTGCAACACATTTCGAGTTTTTTCGCTGATGAAGGTGGGCTTGAGGTCGACCACGTCGAAGATCTCCGCGGGGATCCCGAGCTGAGTGGCCGCCATGTTGCGCAGCACCCTGGCACGCCCGCGCACCCTCAGCACCGGGGCGGCCACCGAGCTTGGCAGCGACCCGCGCAGCGGCGGCAGCCCGGCCGTCTTGGCGACGCCGCGGTAGATGCCGCGCAGCCCAATGGTTTTCGGCGCGGTGAGGTGAAACGTCCGCCCGTCCTGGCCGTCGGTGTGCATGAGGGCGACGAGGGCGTCGACGACGTAGTCGACCGGTACGATGTTGGTGCGCCCGGTGTCGGGCAGCAGGATGGGCGTCAACGACGGCAACACCGCCAACCTGGCCAGCACGCCGAAGAAATAGTACGGACCGTCGACCTTGTCCATCTCGCCCGTGCGCGAATCCCCGACCACCACCGCCGGCCGGTATACGCGGTAGCGCAGCCCGGGCGTCGAGCGCACCAGCGACTCGGCTTCGAACTTCATCCGGTGGTACGCACTCGGCAGCTGCTGACCGACGTCGAAGTCGTCCTCGGTGTACGCGCCGGCGAAGTCGCCCGCGACGGCGATCGACGAGACGTGGTGCAGCGTGGCGTCCAGCCGCTGCGCGAGGGCGATCACCGCGCGGGTGGCGTCAACATCAGCGACGTTCGTGGCGCTTTGCTCGGCCTCGCCAGCGGTGATGTCGTAGATCGCCGCGCAGTGCACGACATGGTCTATCGCGCCCAGCTCGGCGAGGGTCTCGTCGGCCAGCGCGGGCTCGGGCAGCTCACCGACCAGAGGTTTCGCGCGTTCCCCCCACCCGGCCGCGAGGCGTTCGAAGCGCCCCAGCGACCGGCGGCGGACCAGGACCCACACCTCCGCATCGGGCCGGCTGTCCAGCAGACGAGAGACGACGCGGCGGCCAATAAACCCGGTACCGCCGGTAACGACATACCGCATGCAGCCATGGTGGCGGCTCGGCGCCGCCCCCGTCAACCGTGCCTTTCGAAGATCAGCTCCCGAAGTTGCGGATACCGTCCCAGTCCACGAGTGTCCAGCCGGTCATGGGGTTCCCGGTGATCACCACGTGGCCGACGTTGGGCAGTGGGTGGCTGGTCGCCAGGCTGTCCTTGGCGTTCTTGGTGTTCATCAGCGTCCAGTACATGATGGAGTACAGGTGCGAGAACACCACGGGCTTGCTGTTGCCGCTGTCGTAGATCTTGTTGACGGCGGCGGTGAAACGGTCGTTGAACTCTTTGCCGCTCACCGAGCCCGGGATGCTGTCCTGGAGGTCACCGTTGAGCCAGTCCGCGGGAGCGAGCAGGTAAGTCGAGGAAGCCATCGAGTCGGGTTTGCCGTTGTACCAGCCGGCGTTGATCTCCTGCAGACCGGGCAGCACCTCCACCTGCTTGCCTAGTTCGGCGGCCAACGGCGCGGCGGTCTGTTGCGTTCGCTCCATGGTCGAGGCGTAGATGGCGTCGAAGTCGTGCCGGGCGTGCGCCAGCTGCTGGGCTTGCGCCTGGCCCTCGGGGCTCAGCCCCGGCCCCGGCACCTCGGTGTTGATGACCCCGCTCGCGTTGGCCTCGGACTGCGCGTGCCGGATGAACGTCAGCGTGATGCTGCGCGCCTGCGGTGATCCGCCGCAGGCACCGACGATTACCGTTGCGGCGATAACGGCGGCTGCTTTCCAGATCATGCTGCGTTTGGCCATGCCGATAGCCTGCCCTGCCGCAGGGTGCGGAGGGAAGGGTCTGCGATGGTTGGGTGCAGAAAAAAGCGGGAAAGGAGACCCCTATGGCCATTGACCCCAGTGCCGTCGGCGCGGTCACGGAGCCGATGCTGTTCGAGTGGAAAGACCGGGAGACGCTGCTCTACGCGCTCGGTGTCGGCGCCGGCCTCGACGACCTGTCGTTCACCACCGAGAACAGCCACGGCATCACCCAGCAGGTGCTGCCCACCTACGCGGTGATCTGCTGCCCGGCGTTCGGGGCGGCCGGCAAGGTCGGAACGTTCAACTGGGCCATGCTTTTACACGGGTCGCAGGCCGTCCGGCTGCATGCGCCGCTGCCACCCGCCGGCAAGCTGTCGGTGGTCTCCGAGGTCGCCGACATCCAGGACAAGGGTGAGGGAAAGAACGCGGTCCTCGTGCTGCGCGGTCGCGGCACGGACCCGGACTCGGGGGAGCTGATCGCCGAGACGCTCACCACGCTCGTTATCCGCGGCGAGGGCGGATTCGGGGGACAGCCGGGTCAGCGCCCGGCCGCACCGGAGTTCCCGGACCGCGAGCCCGACGCCCGGATCCCGCTGCCCACCCGCGAGGACCAGGCGCTGATCTACCGGCTCTCCGGTGACCGCAACCCGCTGCACAGCGACCCCTGGTTCGCGCGCGAGATGGCCGGATTCCCCAAGCCGATCCTGCACGGGCTGTGCAGCTACGGCGTCACGGGCCGCGCGCTGGTCGCCGAACTGGGCAAGGGCGTCGCGGCCAACGTCACCTCGATCGCGGCGCGGTTCACCTCGCCGGTGTTTCCCGGCGAGACACTGACCACGCTGATCTGGCGCACCGAACCCGGGCATGCGGTGTTCCGCACCGAGGCTTCTGGCGCCGAAGGCGACTCAGATGGGGCCACAAGGGTGGTGCTGGACGACGGTGCCGTGGAGTACGCGGCGGGTTAGGTCCCTGGGGGCGCTGGTCAATGACCAACGGTCACAAACTAATCCGCGCGCGCGCCACTTAGCTGACGTGCCAGCCGCTCGGTAAACTCGCCAGCCTGTGCGGGGCTGTCCAACGCGTACAACGCGGCGGTGGCGCGATCACCGTCTTCGTTGTGCCGCACCAGGATTGGGACACCTTGGACAGGCCCCGCACGCACCGCGTCGAATGCGTCCTCGTCGGTGATGTCGTCGCCGAGATAGATCGGCACCAGGGGACCCGGGCTGGTCTCCCGCAGGTGATCCATCACCCAGCGCAACGTCTTGCCCTTGTCCCAGTCGATGTCCGGACGCAGTTCGATGACTTCGCGACCGGTGGTCACCCGAAGCTCGTCGCGCCGGCCCGCGGCGCGCACCGTGGCCGCCACTTCGCCCACCCGGTCGCGGGCGGTATTGCGGTAGTGCACGGCGACGCCAAAACGCTTGTGCTCCACCACCACACCGGGAATCGATCCCAGTTGGTTGCGTAGTTCGGCGGCCGCCTGTTCCAGCACCGGTATGGCCGCCGCGGCGGCGTCGTTCTGGTGGTGTTTTCCGTCGGGTGCGGTCAGCTCGAAACCATGGCTGCCGGCATACCAGATGCCGGGCAGGCCCACGCGCTGGGTCACGTCTGCGAGGTCGCGGCCGGACAGCACCGCGACCGGACACCGCGCGGCCAGCTCCCGCAGCGCGTCGGCCGCGCCGGCGACCAGCGTCGCCGCGTTGGGATCATTGACGATGTCCGACAGCGTGCCGTCGAAGTCGTAGAACACCGCCGGTCGCCCGTCCCCCAAGCCCTGGGCCTGCAACGCGTCGGGAAGCTGCGACATCCGTCGGTCCCCGGTGCGCACGGCGACGTCGCGGAGGTCGGCGACGACCGTGTCGGCGCCGGCGTCGCGCAGCGCGTCGCGGTTCCCGGTGCGGTCGACCCCGATGATCAATGCGAATCCGCCGGCGCGGGCGGCCCTGACCGCGGACACGTCGGTGTCGACGACGACGGATCGACCCGGCCGCACCCCCAGGCGCGTGGCCGCCTCAATGGGGTCGCCGCCGAGGATGTTGAACGGCTCGCCGATCCCGGCCGACGCCACTGCGTCCCGGCGCTCGGGATCTGCCGAAAAGACACCGATGCCGACCCCGACGTCGTTCAATTGCCGGACGAATGCCAGCGCGGAGTCGAACGGGCCGCCGTCGGGAGCCACCACAGTGTCGAGGTCGAACAGCACCGCGTCGTGGCGGCGCGAATCGATGGTGACCGGCATGGACACACCTTCTCAGGTGCCCGGTGCCCCGACGACGTCGGGTCAGTGACGCGCCCGTTGTGGCACCCGCGGGTACGGAGCAACTCAGTCCTGCATCGACGCCATCACACGGCCCAAGATCATCGCCCGATCTGGCGTGGACGCATTTTTAGCGTCATGGTGATAACCGCTCAGGGCCCGTGTCGCTCGAGCTTGCTCATCCCCGGGTCCCGATCGGGTGTGCCGGCAGCACGGCGAGCACGAAGAACGCGCCGGCGAGGCAGACCGCTGCGGCGGTCAGGCAGCCCGCGCTCATGCCGGACAGGAATGCGTCGCTGACCGTGCCGCGGACGGCGCCGGCGATCGATCCTGGAGAATGTGCGGCGACGGCCAGTCCTTGCGCCAAGCCTTCCTGCGCGACCGATCGAGCCGGTTCCGGCAGCACTTGCAGGGCGGGGCTATCGCCTAGTTGGCGGATGTAGAGCGTGGAGAAGATGCTGCCGATGACGGCAACACCGAGAGTGCCGCCCACCTGGCGGGTGGCATCATTGACGGCCGACCCAGCGCCGGCCTGCTCTGGGCGCACGACTCCCATGATGGAGTCGGTGGCCGGTGCGGTGGTCAGTCCCAAGCCGCCGCCCAGCAAGACCATCTGGGCGGCCATCTCGGGGTAGCCGACGCTCAGGTCGACGATGCTGATCCAGGTGAAGGCGGCGGCCATCATCAACAGTCCAAGGAAGACAATGGCTTTGGTGCCCACGCGGCTGACGGCCACCCTGGTGCCAAGCACTGATCCGACGGCGATCGACAGCGCCACCGGAAGGATGCGCACTCCGGTGCCGAGCGGACCGAAGCCTTGCAGCTGCTGCATAAACTGGGTGATCAGGAAGATGAACCCGAACAGCGCGAAGAACGCCACGGTGACCGCCCCGCTGGCCGCGCTGAACCGCAGATTCGTGAACAGCTTGACGTCGATCAGCGGATCGCGTTGCCG
This sequence comes from uncultured Actinomycetota bacterium, assembly GCA_963785625.1. Lineage (GTDB taxonomy): Bacteria > Actinomycetota > Actinomycetes > Mycobacteriales > Mycobacteriaceae > Mycobacterium. The sequence continues at coordinate 81,590 of CAWAWC010000019.1, forward strand.
TAGCTCCCAAAGTGCGAAACCGGTTCCTGCCGCAAGTGCCAGTGCGAAGCCGGCCAGTGTCGGCGCGGAGGCCCAACCCCGTTGCGGCGCTTCGATAATCGTGTAGATCAGCGCACCGAGCATGACCACCGAGAGCACCAGACCACCACGATCCAGTCGCGAACCCGGGTCGGGGGAGGAGGCCGGAATGACGACTGGTGCGGCGAGGGCCGCCGCCAGGGCGATGGGCGCCAACGCCAGAAACAGGCTGCCCCACCAGAACACCTCCAGGAGTGCGCCGCCGAGAATCGGGCCGATCGCCACGCCAAGACCGGTGACCGCACCCCACAGGCCGATCGCCGCTGCCCGTTTCCGGGGTTCGCGGAACGTGTCGGTGATAATGGCCAGCGTGGTGGGGTAGATCAGGGCTGAGGCCATGCCCATCACCAGTCGCATCACGATCAGTGATCCGGTCGTAGTGCACAGCGCCGCGCCGACACTGCTCAGCGCGAAGAGGACCAGGCCGGCTATCAGCGTCCCGCGGCGGCCGAACTTGTCCCCGATTGTGCCGCCTGCCAGCACCAGCGCGGCAAAGGCCAGGTTGTAGGCGTCGACGATCCACTGCAGTCCGCGCGTCGAAGCGCCCAACGCCGAATTCAGTGTCGGCAGAGCCACATTGACGATCGTTGTCTCCACGTTGATCGCCAGCGATGCGACCAGGACGACCGCCAGGACGGCGGCGGGCCGCACTCGTTTCGGCGGAGCAGCATGCGCGCCGGGGGTTCGGTAGCGGTGGGGGGCATCGATGGTCATCTATGGTCCGCCTTATGTTGACGCAAGTAACATCGGCTAGCATTACAGCGAAAGTTACCGCTGTCAACATGGGCGGGGTGGTTAGCGGATGCCGTCTTGGATCACGTCAAGCAGGCGGTCGGTGATCTGCTGCTTGCGATGGGTGTCCGCTGCCGCCAGCGGTCCGTCGAGGTACAACGTGGCCAGGCCATGAACCGCTGCCCACGCGGCCTCGTCGAGTCCGTCACGCCGGCTAGGGATGAGGACCCCGGTGGCGACGAGCTCGTCGATGCAGCCGCTGAGAATCCGGAACGGATGACGTTCGGCCGGCACGATGGTGTCGGTGTGGTGCAGCCCCCCGGGCGCGAACGCGGTCCGAAACAGGCCGGGCTCGGCAAGGGCGAAGTCAACGTATGCCTGGCCGGTGGCGCGGAAGCGCGCCAGGGCGCGCCGATCGTGTGGGCCGCGGTTCGGGACTGCCGCCAATGACTCGACCATCGCCTCACCCAGCAACGTCATCCCGTAAACCTGAACCGCGGTCAAGAGCGCCCGGCGATCCGAGTAGTGCCGATAAGCCGCAGAGTTGCTCACACCGGCCGCACGTTGCACATCGCGCAACACCACCGCGTCGGGTCCGCCGGCCCGTGCCAGGTCCACCGCGTGCTCCAACAGCGCCTGCCGCAAGTTGCCGTGGTGGTAGGAGTTGGATGCCATGTTGACAAGTCTTACATTGAAGCCCTGCCGCAGTCAGCGGGCTATTCGCGGGACCTATGTCCTATGCATGAATCTGTCCTATGCATGAATCGAACATACTTTCGATAGACTGTGGGGGTGGGCTGGTTTAATGGGCCGCCGAGCTGGGCGGAGATGGAGCGTGTGCTCGACAGCAAGCCGCGCCATGCCGGCGAGCACGTTTCGGCGGGCCCCCACGAAGACGGTCCCTTGTCGCCGAAGCGCGCGGCGTACCGGCCGCCCGCCTCGAAACCAGGGGGGGCTCGGATGGCCCGTTCGTCCGTCGCTCATTCCGTTTCATACGCCGAGCTGCATGCGCATTCGGCGTTCAGCTTTTTAGACGGGGCCAGCACCCCGGAGGAGCTGGTCGAGGAGGCCGCCCGGCTGGATCTGCGCGCCCTCGCGCTGACCGACCACGACGGCCTGTACGGCGCGGTGCGGTTCGCCGAAGCGGCCGTCGAACTCGACATCCGCACCGTGTTCGGGGCTGAACTGTCGCTGGGGGCGGGCGCCCGCACCGAGGCGCCGGATCCGCCCGGCCCGCACCTGCTGGTGCTGGCCCGCGGTCCGGAGGGTTATCGACGGCTGTCGCGGCAGTTGGCCGCCGCGCATCTGGCCGGCGGCGAGAAGGGCAAGCCGCGCTATGACCTCGACGCGCTGACCGAGGCCGCCGGCGGGCACTGGCACATCCTGACCGGATGCCGCAAAGCCCATCTGCGCCAAGCCCTTTCCGACGGCGGCCCGGACGCCGCGGAGCGCGCGCTGGCTGACCTGGTGGACCGGTTCGGCGCGCACAGGGTCAGCGTCGAGCTAACCCATCACGGTCACCCGCTCGATCACGAACGCAACGCGGTGCTGGCCGGGCTGGCGCCGCGCTTCGGCGTCAGCGTCGTCGCCACCACCGGGGCGCACTTCGCCCACCCGTCGCGCGGCCGGCTCGCCATGGCGATGGGTGCCATCCGGGCGCGGCAGTCCCTGGATGTCGCAGCCGGATGGCTGGCCCCGCTGGGTGGCTCACACCTGAGGTCCGGCGAGGAGATGGCCCGGCTGTTCGCGCAGCGGCCCGACGCGGTGACCGCCGCCGCCGACCTCGGCGAGCAGTGCGCGTTCGGACTGGCGCTGATCGCGCCGCAGCTGCCGCCGTTCGACGTGCCCGACGGGCACACCGAGGACAGCTGGCTGCGGCAGCTGACGATGACGGGGGCGCTCGGCCGCTACGGGCCGGCCGACAGCGCGCCGCGCGCGTACGCCCAGATCGAGCACGAGCTGAAAGTAATTGCACAGCTGCAGTTTCCGGGCTACTTCCTGGTGGTCCACGATATCGCCCGGTTCTGCCGCCAGAACAACATCCTGTGCCAGGGCAGGGGGTCGGCGGCCAATTCGGCGGTCTGTTACGCCCTCGGCGTCACCGCGGTCGACCCGGTGGCCAACGAGTTGTTGTTCGAGCGGTTCCTGTCGCCCGCCCGCGACGGGCCGCCCGACATCGACATGGACATCGAGTCCGACCAGCGCGAAAAGGTCATCCAGTACGTCTATGACAAGTACGGCCGGGACTACGCCGCCCAGGTCGCCAACGTCATCACCTACCGGGGCCGGATCGCGGTGCGCGACATGGCCCGCGCACTGGGTTTCTCGCAGGGCCAGCAGGATGCCTGGAGCACGCAGATCAGCCACTGGAACGGACTTGCGGATGCGCCCGACTCGAATCTCCCAGAGGGCATCCCCGAGCAGGTGGTCGACCTGGCCAACCAGATCCGGAACCTACCGCGGCACATGGGTATTCATTCCGGGGGCATGGTGATCTGCGACCGCCCGATCGCCGACGTGTGCCCGGTGGAGTGGGCGCGCATGGAGAACCGCAGCGTCCTGCAATGGGACAAAGACGACTGCGCGGCAATTGGTTTGGTGAAGTTCGACCTGCTCGGGCTGGGCATGCTCTCGGCGCTGCACTACGCCATCGACCTGGTGGCCGAGCACAAAGGGATCGAGGTCGACCTGGCCAGGCTCGACCTCTCCGAACCGGCGGTGTACGAGATGCTGGCCCGTGCCGATTCCGTCGGCGTCTTCCAGGTGGAGTCGCGGGCGCAGATGGCCACCCTGCCGCGCCTGCGGCCCCGGATCTTCTACGACTTGGTAGTGGAGGTCGCGCTGATCCGCCCCGGCCCCATTCAGGGCGGCTCGGTGCACCCCTACATCCGGCGGCGCAACGGCATCGACCCGGTCGTCTACGACCACCCCTCGATGGAGCCGGCGCTGCGAAAGACGCTGGGGGTGCCGCTTTTCCAGGAACAGCTGATGCAGCTCGCGGTGGACTGCGCCGGCTTTTCCGCCGCCGAGGCCGACCAGCTGCGGCGCGCCATGGGCTCCAAGCGTTCGACCGAACGCATGCGCCGGCTGCGCGGCCGGTTCTACGACGGCATGCGCGCGCTGCACGGCGCCAGTGACGAAGTGATCGACCGGACCTACGAAAAGCTGGAGGCCTTCGCCAATTTCGGCTTCCCGGAAAGCCACGCGTTGTCCTTCGCGTCGCTGGTGTTCTACTCGTCGTGGTTCAAGCTGCACCACCCGGCGGCATTCTGCGCGGCGCTGCTGCGCGCCCAGCCGATGGGCTTCTATTCGCCGCAGTCCCTGGTGGCCGATGCGCGCCGGCACGACGTGACGGTGCACGGCCCGGACGCCAACGCCAGCCTGGCCCACGCCGCCTTGGAAGACGCAGGGAACGCCGTCCGTCTGGGGCTGGGCGCCGTCCGCCACATCGGTGACGACCTCGCCGAGAAGCTGGTCGACGAGCGAAAAGCCAACGGGCCGTATGCTTCTCTGCTGGATCTGACCAATCGGCTGCAATTGAGCGTGCCGCAGACCGAAGCGCTCGCGACGGCCGGGGCGCTGGGTTGCTTCGGCATGTCCCGGCGGGAGGCGCTGTGGGCGGCCGGGGCGGCCGCCACGCAACGGCCGGACCGGTTACCGGGTGTGGGCTCGTCGTCGCACATCCCGGCGTTGCCGGGGATGAGTGAGCTGGAGTTGGCCGCCGCCGACGTGTGGGCCACCGGCGTCTCCCCGGACAGTTATCCGACGCAGTTCCTGCGGGCCGATTTGGACGCGATGGGGGTGCTGCCCGCAGAGAAGCTGCTGTCGGTTCCCGACGGCGACCGAGTGTTGATCGCCGGTGCGGTGACTCATCGGCAGCGTCCCGGGACGGCCCAGGGGGTGACGTTTCTCAACCTCGAGGACGAGACCGGGATGGTCAACGTGCTCTGCACGCCGGGGGTGTGGGCGCGGCATCGCAAGCTGGCGAACACGGCGCCGGCGTTGCTGGTCCGTGGGCAGCTCCAAAACTCCAGCGGCGCGGTCACCGTCGTCGCCGAGCGGTTGGGCCGCATCACCCTCGCCGTCGGATCGAAATCGCGCGACTTCCGGTGAGTTTCGCCGAGCGTGCACTCAGCGCCAAAATTCCGCCGAATCTTCGCAGTGAGTACACGTTCGGTGCGCGGACGGCCACCTCGGTAACCTCCCCTTATGACCCTCAACCTGTCCGTCGACGAAGTCCTGACCACCACCCGCTCGGTCCGCAGACGCCTCGACTTCGACAAGCCGGTGGGCCGTGAGGTCTTGATGGAATGCCTCGACCTGGCGCTGCAGGCGCCCACCGGTTCCAACTCACAGGGGTGGCAGTGGGTGTTCGTCGAGGACGCCGACAAGCGCAAGGCCATCGGCGAGATCTATCGGTCCTACGCCCTCGGTTACCTCAGCTCGCCCTCACCCGAATACCCCCAGGGCGACACCCGCGGGGAGCGGATGGGCAAGATCAGGGATTCCGCCACCTACCTCGCCGAGCACATGCACGAGGCGCCGGTCCTCATGATCCCCTGCATCGAAGGCCGCGAAGACAAGACTCCGCTGGGCGGTGTGTCCTTCTGGGCGTCGCTGTTCCCGGCGGTCTGGAGCTTCTGCCTGGCGCTGCGCTCCCGCGGACTGGGCACCTGCTGGACGACGCTGCACCTGCTCAGGGACGGCGAGCGACAGGCGGCCGAGGTGCTCGGCATCCCCTTCGACAAATACAGCCAGGCCGGGTTGTTCCCGATCGCCTACACCAAAGGCACCGACTTCCGGCCCGCCAAGCGCCTGCCCGCCGAGCAGGTGACACACTGGAACACCTGGTAGTCAGACCGAATCGCCCGGCTTCTCCTCAGGCCGCTCCACGGCCTGCATCGTCGCCGGGCTGACTGCCCCTGGATAGCCGTGCTGGCGCCATGCCTCGTAGACGGCGATCGCGGCGGCGTTGGAGAGGTTCAATGAGCGTCGGCCCGCCAGCATGGGAATGCGCACCTGTGCGGTGATGTGTGGGTCGGCCAGTATCGCAGCGTCCAGCCCGTCGGGCTCCGGACCGAACATCAGCACGTCGCCGGGCCGGTAGCCGATGTCGGCGAACGGGGTGGCCGCCTGCGCGGTGAAGGCGAACACCCGCGCCGGTGAGAGCGCGTCCCACGCCGCCGGCAACGACGGATGAACGGTGACCGACGCCAGGTCGTGGTAGTCCAGTCCGGCCCGCCGGAGTTGGGGCTCGGACAGGTCGAACCCCAGCGGCTCGACCAGATGCAGTTCGCAGCCGGTGGCTGCCGCCGTCCGGATGGCATTGCCCGTATTGGGGGGGATGCGCGGGGAGTAGAACAGCAGCCGGAACATCTGCCGATCATGACAAAGCCGCGCGCGTGTTTGCCAGGGTCGTACGTGGGCGTACCCCGCCACCGGCGTGGGGTGTCTCTGCTCAGTAACGATTCTGGTGAGCCGGGGCTTGGGCTGTCATACTCGTCGAATTGCCACGTTCACCGCTCGCGCCTGTCTGCGCGCGGCGGGTGGAAATAAAGCAGGAAGTTTCATGAGCCTCTCGTTTCTTTCGGCGCCGAATGTGTGCGCAGCGGCCGGTCGCGCGGCCGTGCCGTCGTGACCATGTTCGCCCGCCCGGCCCACCCGGCCGAGGCGGTTCCGACCGAACTGACAACCGTCCCGGAAGCGCCCGTCAAACGCCCGCCGGCCTGGTCGCCGAGCAATTGGCCCGTCCGCTGGAAAGTCTTCGCGATCGTGCTGGTACCGCTGGTCTTGGCGACGGTGTTCGGGGTGCTGCGGATCCAGGGCGCGATGGCCGACGCCAGCGGACTGAGGCTGGCCGCCGCCCGCGCCGACGTGCTACCGGCAATCACGAAATACATGTCGGCCTTGGATGTCGCACTGCTCGCGAGCTCGACCGACCACGACGTCGAGGCCGCGAAGAAAAACTACGACGCCCGCAAGCACGAGCTGCAGCAGCGGTTGGCGGACACCGACGTGACCTCCGACGTCCGATCCGGGGTGACCAACCTGCTCAACGGGGGACAGTCGCTGCTGGACAAGGTGGCCGACAACAGCATCGGTTTACGAGACCGGGTCACCGCCTATGCGCCGATCCTGCTGACGGCCGAGGACGTCATTAACGCGTCCGTGCACGTCGACGACCGGAAAATCCGCGCCCAGACCGAGGGCCTGAGCCGCGCTGTCGGGGCCCGCGGGCAGATGACCATGCAGAAGGTCCTGGTGATCCGCGGCGCCGACCTGCCGGAGCCGGAGTTGCGGACGTCGATGATCACCCTGGCCGGCACCGAACCGTCGACCCTGTTCGGGATGAGCGAAGTGCTGGGCGCGGGCTCGCCGGAAGCCAAGACGCTCCAGCAGCAGATGGTGACCCGGATGGCGATGATGTCCGATCCGGCCACGGTGCTCGTCGACAACCCCGACCTGTTGCGCTCGATCCAGACCACCGACGACATCGCCGAGCAGGTCGTCAACGACGCCACGGCGTCGGTCACCAAGTCGGTGCAGGCCCAGGCCGACGATCGGCGCCACGCCGCCATCCTCGACACCGTCCTGGTGCTGACCGCCATCGTCGTCGCCCTGGTCGTGGTGCTGCTCGTGGCGCGGGCCCTCGTCCGGCCGCTGCGCATGCTGCGCGACGGCGCGCTCAAAGTCGCCCACACCGACCTCGAGGAGGAGGTCGCCCGGGTCAAGGCCGGTGGCGCCGCGCCGATCCCCGAGCCGCTGCCCGTGTACACCACCGAGGAGATCGGCCAGGTCGCCCACGCGGTCGACGAACTGCACACCCAGGCCCTGCTGCTGGCCGGTGACGAGGCACGGTTGCGCCTGCTGGTCAACGACATGTTCGAGACCATGTCGCGGCGCAGCCGTTCCCTGGTCGACCAGCAGCTGTCGGTCATCGACCGGCTGGAGCGGGACGAAGAGGATCCCGAACGCCTCGACAGCCTGTTCCGGCTGGACCACCTCGCGGCGCGGCTGCGCCGCAACAGCGCCAACCTGCTGGTGCTGGCGGGCGCGCCGCTGGCGCGTGACCAGCGTGACCCGGTCCCGCTGTCGACGGTGGTCAACGCCGCCGTGTCGGAGGTCGAGGACTACCGCCGCGTGGAGATCGTCGAGCTGCCCGACTGCGCGCTGGTGGGCGCGGCGGCCGGCGGCGTCATTCATCTGTTCGCCGAGCTGATCGACAACGCCCTGCGGTACTCGCCGCCCACGACAACTGCCCGCGTCTCCGCGACACGAGGCGGCGACGGGGGAGTCCTGCTGCGGATTTCCGACTCCGGGTTGGGCATGAACGACGCCGACCGGCGCATCGCCAACATGCGGCTGCAGGCCGGCGGCGAGGTCACCCCCGATAACGCCCGCCACATGGGCCTGTTCGTGGTCGGCCGGATCGCCGCCCGGCACGGCGTCAGGGTGGGGCTGCGCGGCCCGGCGGCCGACGAGGCCGGCTCCGGCACGACCGCCGAGATTTACCTGCCGCTCTCGGTCATCGAGGGCACAAGAACCGAAACGCAGCCACGGGCCGACCGGGTACGGGCGGTCACGTCGCCGAGCGCCCAGCTCGCCCAACTCGCCGGTGCGCTCACCACGCCGGGGGCCGCCGAACAGCGCGAGCCCGAGCCGGAGAACCACAACGGGCTGCAAGAATCCGCGCCGTCGGTCACGTTGCTGCCGCGGCGCAGTCCGGGTTCGAGCGGCATCACCGAAGTCCCGACCGAGCCCGCCCGGCAGCAGCCCGTCCGGCAACGGCGCGAGCTGCCCACTCCCTGGTGGGAGGCCGGGCAACAGAGCACGACGGCGACAGAGCCCAAGCCGACCCCGGCGCCGGCGGTATCGGACACATCGGCGTTCTTTGCCGCGCGGTCCCTGAAAGCCGCTCAGAGCGCCGACGATAGGGGGCAAACCCCGGCGCCCGAGCCCTCCGGCGCATCCTCGCCCCCGATCCCGGCTGTCCCGAAAGGCCCGACGCCCCCGGCCGACGACGATGTGATCTACCGGTCGATGCTCGCGGAGATGCTGGGCGACCCGCACGACCTCGTCAACACCCCGGACCTCGACTGGCAGACGGTCTGGGACCGCGGTTGGACGTTGGCCGCCGAAGCTGAGGAGAAGCCCGTCGAGTCGCTCACCGCCGAGCACGGCCTGCCGGTTCGCAAACCGGGCGAGCGGCTGGTGCCCGGCGCGGCCAACGGAGTGGGTGCCGCCGAGCACGGCGAGCAAGATCCGGAGGGCCAAGGATTCCAAGGATCCAATGGCTGGCAGTCGCCGCCCGCGGCACCTGGACCCTTGGTGCGCGACCCCGAGGCGGTGCGCGCCTCCTTCAGCAACCATTTCGGCGGTGTGCGCTCGGGCCGGTCGCACGCTCGCGACACGAGCCAAGGGTCCGAGCAGCAATGACGGCGCCCGGCAGCTCGCTGGACTGGCTGGTGACGCGATTCGCCCGCGAGGTCCCCGGAGTGGCGCATGCCTTGCTGGTGTCCGTCGACGGGCTGCCCATCGCCGCCAGTGAGCATCTGCCGCGCGAGCGAGCCGACCAGCTGGCCGCGGTGGCCTCCGGGCTGGCCAGCCTGGCGAGCGGCGCCGCGCAGCTGTTCGAGGGCGGCCAGGTGCTGCAGTCGGTGGTCGAGATGCAGAACGGCTACCTGCTGCTGATGCGCGTCGGTGACGGTTCGAACCTGGCCACGCTCGCCGCCACGTCCTGCGACATCGGCCAGATCGGTTACGAGATGGCCCTTCTCGTCCAACGGGTAGGTGGCGTGGTGCAGTCCTCCCGCCGGTCCGTCACTCAGCACTCGTGAGACACCGATGGACGAACGCGAGCCCTGGCCGACAAACCGTGAGGCGAGCCTGGTCCGCCCGTACACCCTGACGGCCGGCCGGACCGACACCGACATCGACCTCCCCCTGGAAGCGCCGGTTCAAAGCCTGCAGGCGGGCCTGGGTCACCGCTGGCCGCCCAACGATGCGAGAGGCAAGATCATCCAACTGTGCGTGAGCAGCCCGTCGGTCGCGGAAATCTCGGCCCGGCTGGATTTGCCCGTCGGCGTCGCGCGCGTCCTGGTCGGCGATCTGGTGCTGTCCGGTTACCTTCGGGTGCATAGAACGTTAACCGAACGGTCGACCCGGGACGAGCGCTACGAACTCATAGGAAGGACCCTGCGTGGCCTTAAAGCACTCTGAGGAGGGAGCCCACGCATCGACCAAGATCGTCATCGCGGGCGGCTTCGGTGCCGGCAAGACCACGTTCGTCGGGGCGGTTTCGGAGATCGTGCCGCTGCGCACCGAGGCGATCCTCACCGACGCCTCGGCGGGCGTCGACACGCTCGAGGCCACCCCGGACAAGCGGACCACCACCGTCGCGATGGACTTCGGCCGGATCACGCTGGACGAGGAGCTGGTGCTGTACCTGTTCGGCACCCCGGGTCAGCGCCGGTTCTGGTTCATGTGGGACGACCTCGTCCGCGGCGCGATCGGCGCCATCATCCTGGTCGACTGCCGACGCCTGCAGGACAGCTTCGCCGCGGTCGACTTCTTCGAGCACCGCAACCTCCCGTTCCTGATCGCGGTGAACGAGTTCGAGGGCGCGCCGCGGTATCCGGTCGCCGAGGTGCGCGAGGCGCTGGCCCTGGCGGCGCACATCCCGGTGATATCGGTGGACGCCCGCGATCGAAGGTCGGCGAGGGACGCGCTGATCGCGGTCAGCGAATACGCACTAGAGAGCCTGGCGGCGAGCTGACCGCTTCTCAGCCGTGGGTCGATTGCGAATATTCCGGCGACGACTTCATTGACGAAGACCTGAGCCGGTTACGCACCGAGCGGGCGGTGTTCACCGAATCGGCTGCGCTTGGACGGGAGCCCGGACGCGTGACCGTTCAGTGCCTGAGCCGGAGGCGCCAGCGCACGACGACGGAGTAGACCACCGACAGCGTGGCGAGCATGCCCATGTCCAGCAGCCACGCGCCGGGGGTGTGCTTCCAGTGGCTGTCCTTGGGGCTCAGCGTGCCGGGCACCAGCTTCCACAGGTCCACCGTGGACGCCGACGCCGCGTAGCCCCAGCGCGACGGCACCGCCCAGGACATCTGGTCGAGGAAGACGCGGCCGGTGACGGGAACCAGTCCACCGCCCAGCACCAGCTGCAGCATGAGCGACACCACGAGCAGCGGCATGATCTGCTCGTTGGAGCGGGCGATCGACGACAGCACCAGCCCGAGGATCGCCGAGGCCACGCACGTCGCGGCGACGGTGACGAACAGCTCCAGGCTTGCCCCCAGGCTGGAGTGGCCGAGCAGCACCGCAGGCTGGCTGGGCGCGCCCTTGCCCACCAGCACGATGGCCGTCGCGATCGCCGCCTGCACGATCGCGAACACACAGAACACCGTGATCTTGGCGCTCAGGTACGCCCCTGTCGACAAGCCCACGGCCTGTTCGCGGCGGAAGATGGCGCGCTCGCCGATGAGGTCGCGGATCGTCAGCGCGGTGCCCATGAACACGGCGGCGATGGACAGCAGCGTCAAGATCTGCGCGGACTCGTCGGGCGTCTCGCTGGTCGGCGCCGCGACACCGAAGCCGGTGTTGCCCGGAACCGTCAGCGACAGCGCCCCGAGGATGAACGGCAGCACCGCCAAGAACGCGAAGTACGCACGGTCGGAGACCACCAGGCGAACCTGGCGGCGGGTGATCGTGGAGAACTGGCGGCGCATGCTCGTGTGCGCCGGGGCGCCCAGGTCGGCCGGCGCCTCTTTCTGTGGGGGCGCCGGGGGCTTGTTCTGGGCTTGATTTTGAGCCCTGAAGCGGCGATTGGCCTCGTCCGGGTCGGCACCCACCTTGGCGAAGATCTGGGCCCAGTTGGTGGTGCCCATGGCGTCACCGATCTGGCCCGGCGGACCCAGGTAGGCCGTCTTGCCGCCGGGCGCCATCAGCAGCACCTGGTCGCAGACGTCGAGGTAGGTCAGCGAGTGCGTGACCACCAGCACCACGCGGCCGGCGTCGGCGAGTTGCCGCAGCATCGTCATGACCTGTAAGTCCAGCGCCGGGTCCAGGCCCGAGGTCGGCTCGTCGAGGATCAGCAGCGACGGCCCGGTCAGCAGCTCGAGTGCCACCGAGGCGCGCTTGCGCTGGCCGCCGGACAGCTTGTCGACGCGCGTGTCGGCATGCTGGGTGAGCCCCAGCTCGTCGAGCACCTGCGCGACGACCTGTTGCCGATCGGCTTTGCTGGTGTCCGGCGGCAGCCGCAGCTCGGCGGCGTAGCCGAGCGCCTGATTGACCGTGAGCTGGCGGTGCACGACGTCGTCCTGGGGCACCATCCCGATCCTCGTGCGCAGCGACGCGTACTCCGTGTGGATGTCATGGCCCTCGAACGTCACCGAGCCGGAGGTTGGGGTCGCGTACCCGGCGATCAGCCGCGACAGCGTCGTCTTGCCCGCGCCGGACCCGCCGATGATGGCGGTCAGCGTCCCCGGACGGGCCGTCAGTGAGATTCTTTCGAGCAGGGTCTTGCCGTTGACGCCGAAGTCGACCTCGTGCACCTCGAGACCGCCGGTCCGGGTCGCTGCTTCCCCGCGACGGACCAGCGCGCCCCCGGTGAACACCAGGTCGACGTTGCCGATGGTCACCACGTCACCTTCGGCGAGCACCGCGGACCCGACCCTGATCCCGTTGACGAACGTCCCGTTGATGCTTTGGGCGTCGCGGATCTCGGTGCCGATCGGCGTCGGAGTCAAGAAGGCGTGGTGGCGCGACGCCAACACGTCGTGGATCACGATGTCGTTGTCCAGCGAGCGACCGATCCACGCCGTGCCCGTCACGGGTTCTCGCAGGTCCGCTTCCCCCAGGGCTTTGACCCTCGTGGTAGGAAACTCGGCCACCTCGCCGGTCACCCCGATCTGGGTGGGTGGATTCGTGTCCGGCGGAGGTCCGGCTTGCGGCACGGCCTGGGTCACCCCGGACATCGACGCCGGCGGGACGACCGGGATGGCGGTGGTGCGCTGCGGGTCCGCGGGCCGATACAGCCGCGGCGGGGCTTTAACAGGTGGTGGGCCGGGCGGCGGTGTCCGGGGTGGCGCGGGCTGGGGCCGTGACACGGAACCGGAGGCATCGGGCGGGATCGGCGGGGGTCGCAGCGGTGGCGGCCCGCCGGGCGGCACGATGACCGGAATCGACTCCGTCGTCGGCGGTAGCAGACCGACCGTCCCGGTGTGGTGGCCGACCTCGAAGGTGATCAGCGGTCCGTCGGGCTTGCCGATGTTGACGGACTGGCCGTCCAGGATGTGGACCGTCGAGACCCGCTGGCCGTTGACGAACACCCCGTTCAGCGAGTTGTTGTCGACCGCGATCCACCTGCCCTGAGCGAAGCGCAACAGCAGATGCGCCCGGGCGATCAGCGGGTGTGCCACGCGCAGGTCGGCGCGCACGTCGCTGCCGACCACGATGTCGCGGCCCGCCGCGAAGCTCCCTTGTGATCGGCCGGATCGAACCGTCAGCACGGGCTGCGCAGGTCGATTCATCAGTTCTTCAATCGATTCCGGATCGGGACGGTTGCGGCGAATCGGTCAGTGCTTTTTGAGGCGGATTCTCCACCACACGATGCCGCTGTAGAACACGCACAACACGCCGAGCATCGCCATGTCGAACAGCCACGCACTCGCCTTGTGGTCCCAGTGCTGGTCTTTCGGGTCGGTCGGGCCCGGTATCAGCCGGTGGGTGTCGATCGTCGACGCCGACGCCGCGAAGCCCCACCGGGCGGGAGTGACCCACGACAATTGATCGAGCACCATCCGGTCGGTCACCCAGATCATGCCGCCGGAGAAGACCAGCTGAGACATGATCGAGACCACCAGCATCGGCATGATCTGGTCTTGCGATTGGGCGAGCGCCGACAGCGCCATGCCGAGCAGCGCCGAGGCCACACAGGTCGCGGCAACGGTGACGAACAGCTCGAACCTGACGTCTCCCAGCAGCACGGCGTTGGAAAGCGGCTTGCCCCAGCCGATTACCGAGATCGTGGTGGCGATCGCTGCCTGAACGATCGCAAACACGGAGAACACCGCGATCTTGGCACCCATGTAGGCCCCTGTCGACAGGCCGACCGCCTGCTCGCGGCGGAAGATGGGGCGCTCGCCGATGAGGTCGCGGATCGTCAGCGCGGTACCCATGAACACCGCGCCGACGTTGAGCATGACCAGAATCTGGTCGGGCTGAGCGGGATTGTTGCCCATCGGGTCCGACATGCCGTAACCGCTCTTGCCGCGAACGGTCAGCGTCAGCACACCGATGAGAAACGGCAACAGCGCCAAGAACACCGTGTAGCCGCGGTCGGACACCACCAGCCGTATCTGACGGCGCGCAACCGTGGAGAACTGGCGTAACACGTCGGTGTGCACCGGTTCGCCCAAGTCGGCGGCCGGGCTGTGTTCGGACGGCGCGGGGGACTCCCGCTGCTCGGCCAGGAAGCGACGGTTGGCCTCGTCCGGGTCGGCGCCCACCTTGGCGAAGATGTCGGCCCAGTTGTTGGTTCCCATGGCCGCACCGATCTGGCTCGGCGGCCCCAGGAAGGCGGTCTTGCCGCCCGGTGCCACCAGCAGCAGCTGATCGCATACGTCCAGATACGACACCGAGTGCGTGACGACCAGCACCACGCGACCGGCGTCGGCCAGTTGGCGCAGCATCATCATCACCTGGCGGTCCAGCGCCGGGTCCAGGCCGGTGGTCGGCTCGTCGAGGATCAGCAGCGACGGCCCGGTCAAAAGCTCGAGTGCGACCGATGCCCGCTTGCGCTGGCCGCCGGACAGCTTGTCGACGCGGGTGTCGGCGTGGTTGGTCAGCTCGAGTTCCTCGAGGACCTGGGCGACAACCTGGGCGCGGTCGGCTTTGCTGGTGTCGGGCGGCAGCCGAAGTTCGGCCGCGTAGTTCAGCGCTTGGTTGACCGTCAGTTGGCGGTGCACGACGTCGTCCTGGGGGACCATCCCGATCCTGCTGCGCAACGACGCGTACTCGGTATGAATGTTGTGGCCCTCGAACGTGACCGAGCCGGACGTCGGGCTGGTGTATCCGGCGATCAGCCGCGACAGTGTGGTCTTGCCGGCGCCCGACCCACCGATGATGGCGGTGAGGGTTCCGGGACGGGCGGTCAGCGAGATGTGGTCGAGCAGCTGCTTTCCGTGCTCGACGGTGAAGCAGACGGAGTTCACCTCCAGGCCGCCGGTGCGCGTCGCCGCCTCGGTGCGGCGGACCAGGGTGTCGCGGGTGAACACCAGGTCGACGTTGCCGATGGTGACCACGTCGCCCTCGGTCAGCACCGCCGACCCGACCCGGACACCGTTGACGAACGTTCCGTTGACGCTGTGCGCGTCACGGATCTCGGTGCCCAGCGGGGTTTCGAGCAAAAACGCGTGATGGCGTGACGCGAGGACGTCCTGGATGACGATGTCGTTGTCGGTGGCGCGGCCGATGGTTTGCGCCCCGACGGGCTTCTGGATTGCCCCGGAACGGGACGGCAGCAGCGCGTTGAACATCTTCGTCGCCAGGTTCGCCACCTCCGGCGGCTTGGCGGTGGTCGGCGCCATCAGGGTGTGCGGAGACGCAAGCGAGGGCCCCGCGTTCGACATCTGCGGGTGCGGTTGGAAATTGGGCGGCGGGGGCGGCGCGCTGGCCGGATAAACAGGTGGGCGCCCACTGGCGGCGGGCGGATACACGGGTTGCCCATGCGGCGGCGGTCCTGGATGCGGACGTGGCGGCGGCGCGATCCAGCCCGGCGGCCGTCCGGGGCCCGGCGCGGGAGGAGCGGCGGGTGCGGCCGACGACGCCGCACCGGCGGACTGGGTCGCCCCGGCCGGGAGGCGCATCGACTCCGTTTCGGGCGGGCGCCCGGCCATGCCCTGGTGCCGCCCGACCTCGAACCTCAGCATGGGTCCGTCGGGATTTCCGATGTTGACGCTCTGACCGTCTTGGATGTCGACCACCGGGACCCGGCGGCCGTTGACGAAAGTCCCGTTGAGCGAACCGTTGTCGATCGCCAGCCACCGGCCTTGGTCGAAACGCAGCAGCAGGTGCGCGCGCGAAATCAGCGGGTGCGTGATGCGCATGTCGGCCCGGAGGTCGCGCCCGACCACCACGTCGTGGCCCGCTGCGAACGTTCGCTCCGACCCGTCATAGCGGACGGTCAACACTGGCGGGGCTGCTGCAGTCATTGCCACAACTGTAGCTTGTAGGGCCCCTAGTTCCCTGGGACCAACTGCCCGCTTCGCCGCCTCGCCGTGCCGGCGTGCATCGTCAGCGGGCTGCGTCTGATTGCCCGCTTCCTTCTCACGCCGTGCCGGCGTGCATCGTCAGCGGGCTGCGAAGTCGGGCGCGCCGGTGACGGGGCAGAGGGTGCGGCTGTAGATCGTCGGCATGCATAGATTGCAGTGCGTGCAGGCCGAACGCACGCTGTGTGCGGCGCCGTCGGCGGCGATCCGATTGATCAGGTCGGGCTCGGCGAGCAGGGCCCGACCCATCGCGACGAACTGGAATCCCTCGGCCATCGCGAGGTCCATCGTTTCCCGGTTGGTGATGCCGCCGAGCAGGATGAGCGGCATCGTCAGCTCGGCGCGGAAGAGCTTGGCGTCGCGCAACAGATAGGCGTCCTGGTAGGGGTACTCGCGCAGGAATTTCTTGCCCGTCATGCGCATGCCCCAGCTCAGCGGCGGTTTGAAGACGGCGGCGAACTCTTTGAGCGGGGCGTCGCCGCGGAACAGGTACATGGGGTTGACCAGCGAGCTGCCCGCGGTGAGTTCGATGGCGTCCAGCCCGCCGTCGTCCTGCAGCCATTTGGCGGTGGTCAGCGCCTCCTCGGTGTTGATGCCACCGCGGACACCGTCGGCCATGTTGAGCTTGGCGGTGACGGCGATCCGTCCCGCTCCCTGCATGTCGACGGCGCGGCGAACGGCCATCACTATCCCGCGGGCCACCTTGGCCCGGTTCTCCAGCGATCCGCCGAACTCGTCGTCGCGGCGGTTGATCAGCGGGGACAGGAACGAACTCGCCAAATAGTTGTGGCCCAAATGAATTTCGACCGCATCGAAGCCGGCGTCGATGGCCAGCAAAGCGGCGTTGGCGTGGGCGGCGATCACGTCGTCGATGTCCTGGCGGGTCGCCTTCTTGGCGAACCGCATCGCGATCGGATTGAAGAACCGCACCGGCGCCAGGGCGGTGGCCTTGTTGGAGCGGGCATCGGCCACCGGGCCGGCGTGGCCGATCTGCGCGCTCACCGCCGCGCCCTCGGCGTGGATCGTGTCAGTGAGCCGGCGCAACCCCGGCACCGCCTCGGGGCGCATCCAGATCTGGTTGCCGCCGGTGCGGCCGCCGGGGGAGACCGCGCAATAGGCGACGGTCGTCATGCCGACCCCGCCCGCGGCCGGCAGTCGGTGGAACTCGATGAGGTCGTCGGTCACCAGCGCGTCGGGGGTGCGCGCTTCGAACGTCGCGGACTTGATGATGCGGTTGCGCAAAGTCACCGGGCCGAGCTTGGCCGGCGAGAGCACGTCCATAGGGGTAGACATGCCAGGAGCCTAACGGCGATCGCAAGCGCGGCTGCTGGCTGTCCCTGCCGGGCGCGGCGGGTCGCCGTCGTCGGCACCCGCACCGGGCGTGCCAGACTGTCATGCGTGGGCGCAATCACACTGGACGGCAAGGCCACCCGCGACGAGATCTTCGTCGACCTCAAGGAACGGGTGGCCGCACTGACTGCATCGGGTCGCACGCCCGGCCTCGGCACCATCCTGGTCGGCGACGACCCGGGGTCGCAGGCATACGTCCGCGGCAAGCATGCGGACTGCGCCAAGGTCGGCATCACGTCGATCCGCCGCGACCTGCCCGCCGACACCAGCGCCGCCCGGCTCGAAGAGACCATCGACGAACTCAACGCCAACCCCGACTGCACCGGCTATATCGTGCAGTTGCCGCTGCCCAAGCATCTGGACGAGAACGCGGCGCTGGAGCGCGTGGACCCCGCCAAGGACGCCGACGGACTGCACCCCACCAACTTGGGTCGGCTGGTGCTCAGCGTTCCGGCGCCGCTGCCGTGCACCCCGCGCGGCATCGTCCACCTGCTGCGGCGCTACGACATCCAGATCGGCGGGGCACACGTGGTCGTCATCGGCCGCGGTGTGACGGTCGGCCGCCCGTTGGGGCTGCTGCTGACCCGTCGTTCCGAGAACGCCACTGTGACGTTGTGCCACACCGGAACTCGCGACCTGTCGGCGTTCACCAGGCAGGCGGACATCGTCGTGGCGGCCGTCGGGGTACCGCACATGCTGACCGCCGACATGGTACGTCCGGGTGCCGCCGTCGTCGACGTGGGTGTCAGCCGCACGGAGAACGGGCTCGTCGGCGACGTGCACCCGGAAGTCTGGGACGTTGCCGGCCACGTGTCCCCGAACCCCGGTGGCGTCGGCCTATTGACCCGTGCGTTCCTGCTGACCAACGTCGTCGAGCTGGCCGAGCGCAAATGAACGCCAGGTCTGTGCTCCAGGCCCAGTGGCCGATCCTGCTGGTGGGGCTGATCTTCGCCGCGGCTTTCACGTTGGCGGCGGCCAATTTCTGGCGGCGCGGATCCCTGCTCATCGGTATCGGTGTTGGCGTCGCGGCGATACTGCGATTGGTGTTATCCGAGGAGCGGGCCGGTCTGTTGGTGGTGCGCAGCAAGGGCACCGATTTCGTCACGACCGCGACGGTCGGGGCGGCGATGATCTATATCGCGTCGACCATCGACCCGCTCGGCACGCGCTAGATCCCGGGAATCGCCGGCATGCCCGGAATCGCCGGCATGCCCGGGACCCGCGGCAGGCCGCCGGACAGATTGCCGCTGGCTATGTTTGCCATTTCTTCGGGGCAGTACATCTGAATGGCGATAGTGGTGAACGTCTGGGCCATCTGCGGTGACAAGCCCCTGTGGGTGACACTGGCCGCGGCCGCGGCGAAGTTGCCGCCCGGCTGGGCGAGCATCGGGCAGATGGACTGGCCGACGGCCATCGCGTTGCCCGGTTCGCCGAACTCGATGCCGGCATGGTTGAGCGCGTCAATGAAGTTGTCGTCGACCGGGTTTGCCTCAGCCGGCGCCGCGAACGCGGCGGCCGCGGTGAGCAGGCCCGCGCCCGCCGCCAGCAGGCGAATGGTCAGGGGCTGGTGACGAAAAAGCCAGACCCACCGTTGAGTACGTGCCAGTGCCTTCATGCCAGCTTCCCCATCTGCCGTGGAGTGCACTGAGCGCACCCAAAATCACTTAAGGAACTTTGGTCTACCAGTGTCACGTTTGCAACACGGTGAGATAAAGGTTTGCCCAATAAGCGTTTTGTAAGGGCCGTGTGCACGAGACATCGATTATTAGGGGGCTCGAAAGAAGACGGGAGCTGGGCCGCGGCCGGACGGATCGAAGCCACACTGTTACCCGACACGGGCGGCGGCGCAAGGTATCCGGGCGCGAAATGGGTCAAAATCCGGCGTATGACGACGAATGAGAGCCGTCCGCTGGACCGTGGAATCTCGCGTCAGACTTTTATTCGCGGTGCCATGTCGGTCTTGGCGACCGGCGCGGTCTTCGGAACCACCCGTGCCGCCGCGGACCAGGGCACCGGCTGGGGCGGGTTGGCCTCCTCCATCGGGGGCCGTGTGCTGCTGCCGGCCAACGGCACTCAGTTCGCCACCAGCAAGCAGGTTTTCAATTCGTTCTACGACAGCTCGAATCCCGCCGCGGTCGTTACCGTCTCGTCGCAGTCGGATGTGCAGAAGGCGCTCGCCTTTGCGACGGCCAACAACCTCAAGATCGCCCCGCGTGGCGGCGGCCATTCGTATGTCGGTGCGTCCAGCGCCGGCGGCACAATGGTGCTCGACCTGCGCGGCCTCCCCGGCGGGGCCAACTTCGACGGCGGCAGCGGCAACGTGACGGTAGCCCCCGCAACCAATGTGCAGGCGGTACAACAGGCATTGGCCGCTGCCGGGCGGGCGCTGCCCACCGGCAGCGGCCCAACGGTCGGCATCGCGGGCTTGGCGCTGGGCGGCGGCATCGGAGCGGATTCGCGGCACGCGGGCCTGACTTGCGACGCGCTGCAGTCGGCCACGGTGGTGTTGCCCAGCGGCGACGTGGTCACCGCTTCCGCCAACGACAATCCGGATCTGTTCTGGGCGCTTCGCGGTGGCGGTGGCGGCAATTTCGGGGTGACCACCTCGATGACTTTCGCGACCTTCGCAACCGGGGACAGCGACCTCGTCTGGCTCGACTTCGCACCGTCATCGGCGGTGCAGGTGCTCACGGATTGGCAGTCGTGGCTGTCGACGGCCGACCGGAACAGCTGGGGGATGGTCGATCTCTCGGTCGGCTCGGCCCAGGCGAACTGCCGGGTGTTGGCGACCTGCCCTGCGGGCGGCGGCTCGGTTGTGGTTGATGCGATCAAGTCCGCGATCGGTATGGCGCCCAACTCGGTTCAGAACAAGACGCTGAGCCGCACGGACCTGATGACGTACCTGGCGGGTGGCAGCTCGGCAAGTTCGCCGCGGGCCTTCGTGGCCGGATCCGATGTCATCGGCACACTGAATTCCGCTGCTGCTCATGCCATTGCCACCGCGATCGGGCAGTGGCCCGCATCCGGTTCGGGCAAGGCTTCGGTGATTGTCGACCCGCTGGGCGGTGCAGTCGGTGACGTGGCCGCCGGCGACACCGCCTTCCCGTGGCGCACGCAGTCCGCTGTTTTGCAGTGGTACGTCGAGCCGGCTAGCAACGAGGTGGCCGCCGCCAACAAGTGGGTCGCCTCCGCGCACCAAGCGGTGCAACAGTATTCGGTTGGTGGATACGTCAACTACCTTGAGGCCAACACGTCGGCGGCGCGCTACTTCGGCCCGAACCTGTCTCGGCTGACGACCGTCCGGCAGAAATACGACCCGAACAGGGTGATGTTCTCCGGATTGAACTTCTGACGAAACCACTTGCGTCACTGTAGTTTCAGCAGTCCCAGCGTGGGGGTTTTTGTCGGTGGCCCTCGCTAGTTTTGGGTTATGGGTTCTGCCGGCGTCGTTGATTTCAAGGCCATCACGGCGGCCTTTGATGCGTTGGACGCCGCGGTCGACACGGTGATGGCGCTTGACGTCGACGCGTTGGGAACCGTCGAGCGGCTGCAATTATTGGAGCGTTGTGAGCGGGTGCGGCGGCGGATCCCGGCGGTAGAGCATCCGCTGATCAATGCCCTGGCCCGTCAGGCCACGCCCGAAGAGTTGGGCGGCAAGCCCTCGCATGCGATCGCCGAGTGGGCGCTGATCAGCCGTGCCGAGGCGTCGCGACGCATCAGGCACGCCGCCGACCTCGGACCCCGCCGCGGCCTGACCGGGGAACCGCTGGCGCCGGTCTTGGCGGGCACCGCCGCACGCCAGCGCGAGGGCAAGCTCGGCGCCGAGCTGGGGGTACCGACCGCTTGCGGGGGAGTCGCGGTGATCCGCCGCTTCTAGCACCAGCTACCCGGCTTCGTCGATGTTGGCGCCCGCGAGCACGCCGAAACCCGGCTGGCGGGGTTCGGCACGCAGTTTCGCCCCGAACAACTGGCCGAACTGGCCGCCGGCTACGCCGATCGGCTCAACCCCGACGGCACCTACCGCGACGAGGACCGCGCCCGCCGACGCGGCGTGACCCTGGGCCCCCAAGGCCCCGATGGCATGTCGCAGCTGCGCGGCTGTTTGGCCCCCGAGGCCCGCGCCACCCTGGAGGCCGTGTTGGCCAAACTGGGCGCCCCCGGCCTGTGCAACCCGCTCGACGAAAACCCGTGCGTCGACGGCGCACCCACCCAAGAGGCCATCGACCGCGACGCCCGCAGCACCACCCAACGCCACCACGACGCCCTGCTCACCGCCCACCGCGCCCTCTTAGCATCGGGCAAGCTGGGTCGACACCGCGGGCTGCCGGCCTCCATCGTCGTCACCACCACCCTCAACGAACTCGAGGCCGCCGCCGGGCGCGGCCTGACCGGTAGGGGCACCATCTTGCCGATGAGCGATGTCATCCGCCCGGCCCGCCACGCCCACCACTACTCCCCCGCAAGCGGGAGGTACCCCCGGGCCCTCTTCGACAACGGCAAAGCCCTGGCCCCCTACCAAACCAAACGCCTCGCTTCTCCCGCGCAGCGAATCGTGCTGTACGCCGGTGCAGGTTGGTGCTGTCGGCGCCTCTCGCGGCCAGCGGATCCCGCTTTGAGGACCGAAAAACGAAAATTCCGACCCCAATTGTAAAAACGTCCCTGGACGTCGCCTCCGAGATGGACGAAAGTACTCCGCGATCTGACTTAATCCATCCCAAACCGGAAGGACAAATCCACAGTGACTGGTAAGGCAACCAACAGCAATCCGTCTGTGGTCGATTACGCTGTGCAGCGCCTCGCGGCGCTCGGCATCAAGCACGCCTTTGGCGTGGCGGGCGATTTCGCCTTTCCCATTGATATTGCAATCGAGGAGTTCGACGGGCTCACCTGGATCAACTGCAGCAATGAGTTGAACGCGGCATACTCGGCGGACGGCTACGCCCGGATTTACGGCGCCGCCATACTGAGCACGACGTATAACGTTGGAGAAGCTGCTGCGCTGGCCGGAGTCATGGGATGCAAGGCGGAGCGGGTGCCCGTCTTCCACCTGGTCGGAGCTCCGAGCGCACGGATGACGCGGAACCGCAGGCACATGCACCACTCCTACGGTGACGGAAACCTTGACCAGTTCCGCTCGTACAGCGAGGTATCGGCCTGTGCGAGCGCATATCTCACCCCGCAAAACGCCATCCCCGAGATGGAGAGGGTGATCTTCGAGGCGCTATCACAGCGCATGCCCGCCTACATCCAGATCGCCACAGACCACGCGATGATGCCGGTTGTCGGTACACCGGTCCACGGTGTCCCCCTTGCTGAGGCGCCGACGTTCTCCAGTAACGCCCAGGAGCTGGACGCTGCGCTGACGGCGATTACCGCCCGGCTCGCGACAGCACAATCTCCGGTGATTCTTGCTGCTTTCACCATCGGCCGCTATGGACTGCAAAGCGAGCTGGAAGCGTTGCTGACTGCTACCGGAATTCCCTTCGCCACAACAGGCATGAGCAAAGGAGTGCTGTCGGAATCGCATCCGCTCTACCTCGGCCAGTACAACGGGGAATCCTCACTGGGCGACGTGCGCAAGATAGCGGAGGGAGCCGATCTCGTGCTCGATCTGGGCGGCGTGATCTATAGCGACGGCGAAACCGGCGCATACAGCGCGCACCTTGATTCTTCGAAGGTGATCACCGTCTACCCCGACCACGTCGAAATCGGCTCGGCGGCCGTGACCGGTGGCCGCGGCGAAGCGACCTATGGGCCCGTCCACTTCAAGGACGTCCTGGAGGCTCTCACCAAGCAAGCCCCCACCTTCACCACGCCCACGTTCTCGCGTCCCGCATCGCCATTCTCCGCGCCGGGTGCCCCGGGCGATGCGGTCACCGACGTGTCGCTGTTTTCACGGCTAGAGCAATTCCTGGAATCGGGCGACACCGTGGTCGCCGATACCGGCACCTGTGACCTGGCAGCGACGGCGATGCTGCTGCCTGACCGAGTGCACTTCGAACATGCGCAACTGTGGGGCTGTATTGGTTGGGGCACCGCCGCCGCGCTGGGGGTGGCCCTGGCCGATCCCTCACGACGCGTGATCCTGGTCCAGGGAGACGGCGGCCATCAGCTCACCGCCAACCACATCGGAACAATGGGCCACTACGGGATCAACCCCATCATCGTGCTGCTGAACAATGGCATTTTCGGCATCGAAGAGATCGTTCTCGGGAACAGCGACCCCGCCAAGATCCGCAACTTCGACAGGCTGGCTCAATGGCAATACCACAAGCTTCCCGAAGCCATGGGCTGCCGCGACTGGTATTGCACGAGCGTGCAAACCAACGCCGAGTTCAATACCGCCCTCGAGAAGGCACGAAAACATCCCGGAGCCGCATACATCGAGGTCCTCCTGGGCTGCCAAAAACTAGTTCCCGCGGAACCACCGGAAGCCATCGACAGGATCTACCAAACCGGACCGCCGACAGCATAGGCGCCGCGACTTCCACGAAGCTGAGCCCCGCGCAATGCGTCAGCTTGGGGCGCAGCGTATCTGGGCACGCGCCCAGCGCCGCCTCGACGCCGCCAAGACGGTGTCCGAGAAAGCCTCCTTGGCACAGAATCTCATCGCTGGCGCAGAGGGGCTGACGTTGGGAACCCTGCAGGAGGAATTGCCGGATTACCTTGAGAGTGCGGGTGTTCCGACCTCCTGGCTGCCCGGCGCGCTCGCTGCTCGTATTCCCGGCGCTTCGGATGCCGTCGCCACCGCGACCAAACTGGCGAAGGCCCAAGCGATTCTGTTGAAGAATCATCAGTCGTTGACCAGCGTGATGGCCAAGGACGTGAATGTGCCGCCCCTCTTGGATGCCACAAACGTCAGCCCGGAGCCGTATAGCAACCCCACTGGCGCGTGAGCGATGAAAGCAACGACCAGGCCCAGTGCCTTGATCCCCCGGCGCATCAGGCTCACTGTCGATGTCCCAGAGAAACTCGATAACCGGTCCATCAACGAGACAGTGAACATCGCGGCGGCGCGGCTGAGATTTCGGTTGGCCGCTCACTACCGCGAGCGAATCGCGGCGCGCACCACGGCACGTATCGCAGGGGTGTGAATGACAAAAGCGTGCGGCGTTTTTTCGCGGCCCCTGGTGGCTCCTGGGTCGTCCTTTCAGCGCCGTAGCGGGATACCTGGCCAGGGCGGCGTTCCAACCCTCCTCGTAGGGGTTAGCCCTGGCCGGGCCTCGTCATCAACATATGCACGACGTCGGGCACATGTGGTGGCCCGCGCAATCGGCGGAATTGGCGTTAGGAGACTCCATGACTACTGAGAACAACGATGACGACCTGAATCAGCTTGCTATGGAACGCGATCGGCTACTCGGAGAAGTGGCTCGTTTAAGGGTGTCGAAGGAAACATCGGTTCCGGTGGTCATGTTGGCTGTGGCGATGACCGAGGATCAGGCGCGGGCACTGGCCGACCAAGCGTTGGCTTGGCGCACCGAGACAGCACCAGCACCGCCGCGATCATCGCCGACGTCGGCGGTGAACCCGTACAGGAACGGCCAGATCTCTCGGCCTGTGTTGAGTCAGTTGGATCCGGCTGACGTGACTGCGCTGTGGCGTCAAGGCAAGCTGGAAAGTCTCGGCGCACCAGCACCGCCGCCGAGAACCGATGGGACACATCATGGGTAGGCGCAACAGGCCGTCGTGAGCGACCGGCCCCCAGCATCAAGCCCGTCACCGCCGTCGGATGCTGTCCTGGCCGATCTCCACGAGCGCGGCGCTGCGCCGACACCACCTGATACGACGACACCGATTCAACATGCGCCGCGACGACGGTTGACGTGATGGATCCCGATGATGACGACGATCAGTTCCACTGTATGGCGTGCGCTGCCGCCGCCTGGTGGTGTCCGTATTGCCCTCTGATGAGTTGGCATGAACATGTCAGTGTGACCCCCTAGGATGCGCGTCGTTCTGCTCATGGCCCTCGTTGCGTTCATCGTTCGTCGCGTTCATCAGCGTCGCGGACATCGACGCCATGTTGAACACCCCACCGTCGCAGTGGCGCTCCGCCGGGAGCGCGAGACCCCCTCAGCGACTTTAAGCGTGCCTGCCCCCGTCGTTACCCGAATTGCTTTGTCTCCCAGTGCGTTTACCCTTGGCTGCCGAGACTGCCCAGGAGTATGCGTCAGGGTGCCTTCGTGAGTTGGACGCTCAGGGTATATGACAGTGGCGCATGGTCGCAGACGGCCTGCTTTTCGATGACTTGGACCGTGCCTGCAAGGGTGTTCGGATCCCACGTGTAGTGGGTGTTCGCCGCGTTGCCTTCTGTTATACCGCCCGTACACACGATGTCGTCAGTGCTATCCATTGTCCATTCACCATTCACCAACATCGCCCGGGCACCGCCGCCTGTCGCCGGGCTCGACATGTCGGCGCATCCGTCGCCGCAGGGCGTGAAGTACCAATGTTCGGTAAAAGTGCGGCCGCCTCCTGCGGGATCGGTAGTGGTCTTGATGTAATGGCCGCTCATCACGGGAGAGGCGGACGCGGGGGCGGCTGCCCCGACAGCTACAGCGGCGAAGGTGGCGGCTGCGGCAAAACTCCTTGTGAGGTTCATCTCTGACCCCTTAACGACCATCCGCAGAAGTCCCGTGCTTCCCGAGGGGTGCTAGTTTGCCACGGTCACCGTGGTCGTGTGCGGTGGCGGTGGGGGCCGGGATGGTGGTTAGCCGCGGTTGGGGTGCGGGGACCGCGAACGTGCGTCGGGGGATGGTGGTCGTAATTTCGCTTCATTCGTCCTCGTCGGGCTCGTCGTCGTCATCCCGGTGGTACTCGGGGTCGTCGTACGGGCACTTCAGCTGCGGCACCCACCACCGCATCCTGCAACCCGGCGGCTGGAACACCCGCAAAAACGACCACGGCGACACCCAATGGATCCCACCCCCACGACTAGAGCGCGGCCAACCCCGCATCAACACCTTCCACTTCCCCGAAACGACTCCTCCGCGGCAATGGAGATGACGACGAGTGGTAGCGCCGTCTTTACCCGGCCAGTATTGCCCGGATGCACACCGTGACATAGGGCAGCGCCAGGCCGGCGGAGTTGGCCAAGGCGGGATGGGTGGCCAGCAGCTCACGCACCTGGTCGAGCGTCTTGCTGCGCACCTCGGTCGGCGAGGTGATGCAGTAGCTACGCGACGACACTAAATCGATCAAGGCTTGCGGCGTAAGGTAATTCGTCCACTCGACTTGGTGGCGCTCCGGCTCGGCGAAAGACGCGGACAGATCCACGTCGAAGCGGTCCCGGTCGCCATCGGAACCGATGATCTCGCCGAGCTCGCGCACCCAGCCGAGCCGTTCGTCGCGGGTGTTCCACACCAGGCCCAGCCGGCCGCCCGGCCGCAGCACGCGGGCCACCTCCGGGATCGCACGCTCGGGATCCACCCAATGCCATGCCTGTGCGACCAACACAGCGTCAACGCTATTGTCCGGCAACGGAATTTCTTCCGCGGTCCCGAGCAGCGCGCGAGTTTCCGGCAGCGACGCACGCAGCACTTCGAGCATGTCGGGAATCGGATCGACGGCCACCACGTCCAGGCCGCGTTCCACCAGCCGGGTGGTCAGCTTCCCCGTGCCCGCACCCAGGTCGAGCACCTGACGCGCGCCGTGCGGCAACAGCCAGTCGATCGCCTCCGGCGGATAGGACGGACGGCCACGCTCGTAGGCAGCGGCTGCCGAGCCGAACGACAGGGAGCGGTCGTGCCGGGAGCGGGTCACCGTCGACACGTGCTTTCCTTGTTGTCCGAGCTTTCCTTGTTGTCCGAGTCGGCCAAGTCGAGCGTCCTGCGGATCAAATCGCCTACCGCCTCGGTTTCCACCAGGAAGCCGTCGTGCCCGTAGATCGACTCGAGCACGTGCAGGTCGGTGCAGCCCGGCAGCAGTTCGGCCAGCTCCTCCTGCAGGCGCAGCGGGTAGAGCCGGTCGGAGGTGATGCCGCTCACCACGGCCGGTACCGGGCACTCGCGCAGTGCCTTGCGCACACTGCCACGGCCACGACCGACGTCGTGGCTGGTCAGCGCGTCGGTCAACACCACGTAGCTCCCCGCGTCGAAGCGGGCCAAAAGCTTGTTGCCCTGGTATTCCAGATAACTCTGCACCGCGTAGCGGCCGCCTTCTGACGGGTTCTCGTCGCCCTGCCCGTCGTTGCCGAATCGGGTGTCGAGCTCGACCTCGCCGCGGTAAGTCAGGTGCGCGAAGCGGCGAGCGATCGCCAACCCGGCCTCCGGTTTGCGTCCCGTGCCGTGATAGTCGCCGCCCTGCCAGTTCGGATCTGCCTTGATGGCCGCGACTTGAGTGGTCTGGGTGCCGATCTGGTCGGCGGTGGCGCGCGCACCGACCGCCAGTAGTAGCCCGGCCCGGACCCGGTCCGGGTACCCGACCATCCACTCCAGAGCCCGTGCGCCGCCCATCGACCCGCCGACGACTGCGGCAACTTCGTTGATACCCAGGGCGGCGAGCGCGGCGACGTCGGCCGCTACCTGATCGCGCACCGAGATCGACGGAAACCTTGAGCCCCAAGCCTTTCCGTCCCGAGCCAGCGAGCTGGGCCCGGTGGAGCCGCGGCAACCGCCCAGCACATTGGTGGCCACCGCGCACCAGCGGTCGGTGTCGATCGGCGCACCCGGCCCGGCCACCCCGTCCCACCAGCCGCCCGTGGGATGCCCGGGTCCGGCGGGCCCGGTGATGTGCGAATCACCGGTGAGCGCGTGCAGCACCACCACCACGTTGTCCCGCGTCGGGGACAACTCACCCCAGCGCTGGACGGCGATGCAGACATCGTCGATCACCGCTCCGCCTTCGGTGGTCAGCGAGCCGATATGGACGAAGCCCAGCTCGCCTTCGGCGGGCAGCGTTTGGGTGGGCACATCGAAGATTGTCACGTCGGAGCCCTCACAACGCCGCCACGGCCCGGGGGGCGGCGCCGGGCGCGTCGGCTCCGTACTTCCGGGCCGCGGCGAAGCCGAGCTCCAGGTCGGCCAGGATGTCGTCGATGCCCTCGAGGCCCACCGCCAGCCGCACCAGCCCTGGGCTGACGCCGGTGGTCAGCTGCTCATCGGGGCTCAGCTGGGCGTGGGTGGTCGACGCCGGGTGAATCACCAGCGAGCGCACGTCGCCGATATTGGCGACATGACTGTGCAGCTTCAGCGCGTTCACGAACGCCTTCCCGGCCTCGATGCCGCCGGCCAGCTCGAACGACAACACGGCTCCGGTTCCCTTGGGCGCCAGCTTCTTCGCCCGCTCATGCCAGGGCGAACTGGGCAGCCCCGCGTAGTTCACGGACACCACGCCTTGGTTGTCGGCTTGGCGGCCGGCCAGGAACTCCGCGACCCGCTGCGCGTTGGCGACGTGGCGCTCCATACGCAGGCTGAGCGTTTCGATGCCCTGGGCCACCAGGAACGCGTTGAACGGCGAAGCGGCCGAACCGAAGTCGCGCAGCAGTTGCACGCGCGCCTTGAGCGCAAACGCCGGCGGTCCCAGCTCCGCGTACACCACGCCGTGGTAGCTGGGATCGGGCGTGGTGAATCCGGGGAAACGGCCCTGCGTCCAGTCGAACGTGCCGCCGTCGACGATCACGCCGGCGATCGCGGCGCCGTGCCCGCCCAGGTACTTGGTGGCCGAGTGCACCACGACGTCGGCGCCGTGCGCGAACGGCTGGATCAGGTAGGGCGTGGCAACGGTGTTGTCGACGATCAGCGGCACCCCGTTGGCGTGGGCGACCCCGGCCACCCCGGGGATGTCCAACACATCGATCTGCGGGTTGGAGATCGTTTCGCCGAAGAACGCCTTGGTGTTCGGCCGCACCGCGGCCTGCCACGAGTCCAGGTCGTCGGGGTCCTCGACGAAGCTGACCTCGATGCCCAGCTTGGCCAGCGAATAGTGGAACAGGTTATAGGTGCCGCCGTAGAGCCGCGGGCTGGAGACGATGTGATCCCCGGCACATGCCAGGTTCAATATGGCGAACGTCTCCGCGGCCTGCCCCGAGCTGAGGAACAGCGCGGCCACGCCGCCCTCGAGCGCGGCGATGCGCTGTTCGACGACGTCCGTGGTCGGGTTACCGATCCGGGTGTAGATGTTGCCCGGAACCTCGAGCCCGAACAGGGCGGCGGCATGCGTGGTGTCGTCGAAGACGTACGACGTGGTCTGGTAAATCGGCAGCGCGCGGGCGTTGGTGGCGGGGTCTGGCTGCTGGCCGGCATGAATCTGCTTTGTTTCGAACGACCAATGCGTTGTCGGGTCTGCTTCGTTGCTGTTTTCGGAGCTCATGAATGGTTGCTTTCTGCTGGAAATGAACGATCGTGGGCGCCGCCGGCTAACAGCGACGCGCGATTCGACACATCGGCAGGTCCGAATGGGCCAAAAGAGGTTGACAGAAGCGCATCACGTTTTCCCCTCTAGTCAGGGATCCGTTATTGCGGACCCGCGCTTGCCGTGCAGCCGGCTGGGCTACTAGACCTGGTCATCACCCGGGGCACCCCACCGCGGTTGGAGGGTTGCCGGCCAGCAAGCCGGGGCTTAGCGCTGGCGCTCATGACCGATATACAGACTATCTTATGTCGCCGATATGATGCCACTTGCGCTGGCCCGGCGTCCCCCGAATGTCGCTCTGGATGGCCCTGCGGGGCCCTCACGGCCCTCTGCCAGCCAACGAAGGCTCCTTGTAGGCTGACCCTCACGAGCAACCGCTCGCCAAGCTGATGCTGGAGGGTTCGGACGCAGATGTCCCATGAAGGCAAGATCAAGGTTGAGGGCCCGGTGGTCGAGCTCGACGGTGACGAGATGACCCGCGTCATCTGGAAGTTCATCAAGGACATGCTGATCCTGCCGCATCTCGACATCAACTTGGAGTACTACGACCTGGGCATCGAGAACCGCGACCGCACCAACGACCAGGTGACGATCGACGCCGCGTACGCCATCAAGAAGCACGGTGTGGGCGTCAAATGCGCAACCATCACCCCCGACGAAGCCCGCGTCCAGGAATTCAACCTGAAGAAGATGTGGCTGTCGCCCAACGGCACGATCCGAAACATCCTGGGCGGCACCATCTTCCGCGAGCCGATTGTGATCTCTAACGTGCCGCGCCTGGTCCCGGGCTGGACCAAGCCAATCGTCATCGGCCGCCACGCATTTGGGGACCAGTACCGGGCGACGAACTTCAAGGTCGACCAGCCGGGCACCGTCACTTTGACTTTCACGCCCGCCGACGGCAGCGAACCGATGGTGCACGAGATGGTGTCCATCCCCGAGCACGGCGGCGTCGTGATGGGGATGTACAACTTCAAGGACTCCATCCGGGATTTCGCACGTGCCTCGTTCGCGTACGGCCTCAACGCCAAGTGGCCGGTCTATCTGTCGACCAAGAACACCATCCTCAAGGCCTACGACGGCATGTTCAAAGACGAGTTCCAGCGCATCTACGACGAGGAATTCAAGGACAAGTTCGAGGCCGAGGGACTGACCTACGAGCATCGGCTGATCGACGACATGGTCGCGGCCTGCCTCAAGTGGGAGGGCGGCTATGTGTGGGCCTGTAAGAACTACGACGGTGACGTCCAGTCGGACACCGTCGCGCAGGGCTACGGCTCACTGGGGCTGATGACGTCGGTGCTGATGACGGCCGACGGCAAGACGGTCGAGGCCGAAGCCGCGCACGGCACCGTCACCCGGCACTACCGGCAGTACCAGGCTGGCAAGCCGACCTCGACGAACCCGATTGCCTCGATCTTCGCCTGGACGCGTGGGCTGCAGCACCGCGGCAAGCTCGACAACACGCCGGAGGTAATCGACTTCGCTCAGACGCTGGAAGAAGTCGTCATCGCCACGGTCGAGAGCGGGAAGATGACCAAGGACCTCGCCATCCTCATCGGCCCTGATCAGGAGTGGCAACAAAGCGAGGAATTCCTGAATTCGATCGCCGAGAACCTGGAGAAAAAGCTGGCCGGGGCCGACTAGTGTTGTGAGTCGTTAATTCGTCGACGGTATACGGCGCGCTTGTTGGCAGCGAATCGGGTGTTTCGGTAAGCGAGATCCACGCTAGCGTGCTGGTCACTCGCACTTCTTCGCACCAACGTCAATCTCGATGAAGCCTCGTCGGGACAGACGAGCTGGTCTTGAATTAATGACGCACGACACTAGCCGGTCGATTGCTGGCGGTCCCGCGTCGCGCGGACGCACTCGTCGATAAAGCTGCTGATCACTTCGGTGACGCGGTCCGGCGCCTCGAACATCGGAACGTGACCCACGCCGTCGAGCTTGGTGACTTTGTGGTCTTCCGGTAGATGAGTGGTGAAGTGCAGGCTGAACCTGGGTGCCGGGATGATCCGGTCCTTCTCGCAGACCACCAGGTGGGCGGGGACGGCGTTCTCCGCGAGTTCCCGCAGGCCGTGCAGCAGCACCGCCTTGACCAACAGTTGGAAGTAGGCCGGGCAGTGGGCGACGTCGTCGATGCAGCCGAGCAGTTCGGCGTCGCTGACCCCGTCCGGCGATGCGCTGATCGCATACGTCGCTAACTGGCGGCTGAAGGGCAGGCGCATCACCCGCGGCCCGAACAACCACGCCAGCACCAGCAGCGGAATGCCCAGGACGAACTTAGCGATCACCTCGAACTTGTGCGGGCTCCATCGCGTCCAGCCGCCCGCGGGTGCGATGCCGGTGACGCTGCGCGCCCGGCCGCGCCGCTCCAGTTCGAATGCGACCCAACCGCCCAGCGAGTTGCCGACGATGTGGGCGGTGTCCCAGCCGAGCTCATCCATCTGGCGCTCGACATGGTCGGCAAGCACCGCCGAGGACAGGAACCAGGTGCCGGCCGAGGGCCCGCCGTTGTGGCCGGCCATCGTCGGGGCGAAGACCTCGTAGCGGCCGGTGCCGGCCAGTCGCTGGGCGACCTTTTCCCACACCGCCTGGCTCAACAGGAACGGGTGCAGCAGCAGGATCGGCTCTCCTGAACCCAGGTGGATCGGGGCGCGAGTGGTCTTTCGAGGCGACGGCGAGTGAGCGGAGCTCACGGTGTGGGGGTACCTCCCGCTTCGCGGGGGAGAGCTGAGACGTCCCATACCGCTGAGATTACAAGGTGGTACCGCCGGTACCGCAAGTTGCTGCAGACCGCTCGTCTGGCCGCCCGGTGTCCGCATGAAAAGATCGAGTCATCATGAGCACCGCCACCGGATCCCGCCGGATTTTCTCCGGCGTGCAGCCCACCTCCGATTCGCTTCACCTCGGTAACGCGTTGGGTGCCATCACCCAGTGGGTGGAACTGCAGGACGATCATGACGCGTTCTTCTGCGTGGTCGATCTGCATGCCATCACCATCCCGCAGGATCCCGAGGCGCTGCGTCGCCGGACCCTGGTCACCGCGGCCCAATACCTGGCGCTGGGTATCGACCCCGGCCGCAGCACCGTCTTCGTGCAAAGCCACGTGCCCGCCCACACCCAGTTGGCGTGGGTGCTGGGCTGCTTCACCGGCTTCGGCCAGGCGTCCCGCATGACGCAGTTCAAGGACAAGTCGACGCGGCAGGGCAGCGAGTCGACCACTGTGGGGCTGTTCACCTACCCGGTGCTGCAAGCCGCAGACGTGCTGGCCTACGACAGCGATCTGGTGCCCGTGGGCGAGGACCAGCGTCAGCACCTGGAGCTGGCGCGTGACGTCGCGCAGCGCTTCAACAGCCGTTTCCCGGACACCTTCGTGGTTCCCGACGTGCTCATCCCCAAGGTCACCGCCAAGATCTACGACCTGCAAGATCCGACGTCGAAGATGAGCAAGTCCGCGGCCACCGACGCCGGACTGATCAACCTGCTCGATGATCCGGCCCTGTCCGCCAAGAAGATTCGCTCGGCCGTCACCGACAGCGAGCGCGAGATCCGCTATGACGTCGACGCCAAGCCGGGCGTGTCGAACCTGCTGACCATCCAGTCGGCCGTCACCGGCGTCGGCATCGACAAGCTCGTCGACGGCTACGCCGGGCGCGGCTACGGCGATTTGAAGAAGGACACCGCCGAGGCGGTCGTTGAGTTCGTCAGCCCGATCAAGGCTCGGGTCGACGAATTGATGACGGACGGCGCCGAATTGGAGTCGGTGCTCGCGACCGGGGCAGAGCGCGCCGAGGACGTGGCCGGGAAAACGGTCCAGCGGGTCTACGATCGGCTGGGATTCCTTCCGCCACGGAGGTAGCACGTTTCAGCATGAGCGAACCGGTCAAGCCAGGGATGCTCGATCGGCTGCGGGCCCGGTTCGGATGGTTCGACCATGTCATGCGCGCCTACCAGCGTTTCGACGGCAAAAACGGTGGTTTCTTCGCGGCCGGCCTCAGCTACTACACGATCTTCGCGCTCTTTCCTTTGCTGATGGTCGGTTTCGGGGTGGTCGGCTTCATGTTGTCCCGGCGCCCCCAGCTACTCAGCACGATCGACGACCGGGTCAGGTCCTCGGTGTCCGGCACTTTAGGCCAACAGCTTGTCGACCTGATGAATCGGGCGATCGATGCGCGCGCCTCCGTCGGCGTCATCGGCCTGGCCACCGCGGCCTGGGCGGGCCTGGGCTGGATGTCGCATCTGCGGGAAGCGCTGACCGAGATGTGGTGGGACCAGCGCATCGATTCACCGGGCTTCGTGCGCAGCAAACTCTCCGATCTGGCGGCCATGATAGGCACGTTCGTGGTGACCGTGGCGACCATCGGGCTGACTGCGCTGGGCGAGCCCGAGCCGATGGCCGCGCTACTGAGATGGTTGCACGTACCTGACTCTCCGGTGCTCGGCGGGGTGCTCCGCGTCCTGTCGGTCTTCGTGTCATTGCTGGTGTCGTGGCTGCTGTTCACCTGGATGATCGCCCGGCTGCCGCGTCAGTCGGTCAGCTTCGTCGCTTCGATGCGGGCCGGGTTGATGGCGGCGATCGGCTTCGAGCTGTTCAAGCAGGTCGGGTCGATCTACCTGCGGATAGTCTTGGCCAGCCCGGCCGGCCGCGCATTCGGGCCGGTGCTCGGCTTGATGGTGTTCGGCTATGTCACAGGGTATCTCGTACTTTTCGCCACCGCGTGGGCGGCGACGGCGTCCGATCATCCGCGCGACAAGTCCGTCGAACCGCCCGCGCCCGCCATCATCAGCCCAAGGGTACAGCTGGACGAGGGTCTCAGTGCACGCCAGACGGTGGCCGCGATGACGGTGGGAGCCGTTGGCGCGCTGGTGTTTTCCCGGTTGAGCCGCTGGCTGCGCTAGTCGGGCCGCCAGTCGCCACGCACCATGACGGCGGCGACCTGCAGATCGGAGTCCAGCACAACAAGGTTCGCGTCATAGCCCGCGCGCAGGTCGCCCACGCGCTCGAGGCCCAGAGCGCGCGCGGGCGTGGTGGCGGTCATCTGCACCG
Source organism: uncultured Actinomycetota bacterium (assembly GCA_963785625.1). GTDB lineage: Bacteria > Actinomycetota > Actinomycetes > Mycobacteriales > Mycobacteriaceae > Mycobacterium. The sequence goes on from CAWAWC010000019.1 coordinate 116,435, forward strand.
CCGCCACCAACCCCGCGAGCGCGGAGACGTTGCGAAAGACCTGCCCCATGGTGGCGGTGCTGCCCGCGATCGTCGACGTGCCGCGCACCCGCGCGATCCCGGAGACCACGTCGATCGGCACCGCGCCGAGGTGAAACGTTCCGTCGGCACATCCGGCCGCGGCGATGGCGTCGGTGATCAGCGAGACACGCTCGGGCCCCGCCGCGTCGATCACCGCGGCCATCACCGCCGAATGCACATGCACGCCGTCGGCGATCAGCTCGCACGTCACCCGCGGGTCCCGCAACAATGCGAGCACCGGGCCGGGCTCGCGATGGTGCAGCGGCGGCATCGCGTTGAACAGGTGGGTGCCGACCGTGGCCCCGGCGTCAATGGCCCGTCGGGTCTGGTCGTAGGTCGCGGCCGTATGTCCCACGGCCACAACAACTCCCGCGTCGAGGAAGCGCCGGATCGCCGCGTCGGCTCCGGGCAGCTCGGGCGCCAGCGTGACCATCCGAACCGCTTCGCCGCCGGCCGTGAGCACAGCGTCGATCTCAGCGGGGTCCGGAGCGCGCACCTGGGCGGGGTCGTGCGCGCCGCAATGCGCCCGGCTCAGCCACGGCCCCTCCAGGTGGATGCCCGCGACGGCGCCTTCCCGGGTGGCCTCGGCGAGCGCGCGCACGCCGGCGATCAGCTCAGCGGGTGATGCGGTGACCAGGCTGGCGAGCGTCGTCGTGGTGCCGTGTCTCAGGTGAAAGTCGGCCGCTAGCGTGATGCCCTGCGGGTCGGTGTACGACGCTCCGCCGCCGCCGTGCACGTGCATGTCGATAAAGCCCGGCACCACAGTGCAATCGGGGAAGTCTGCGTCGACCGGGCGGGGTGCCGGGCCGGCACCGCAGGCCCGGATCCGACGCCCGGAAGTCTCCAGCCAGCCGGGCCGGCGGACCTGCCCGTCGACGACGATGGCGCCCGCGCGGATCAGTGCCACCGTCCACCGTTTTCCCAGAAGTGCCGGATGTCCTCGAGTTGACGGCCCTTCGTCTCGGGCGCATAGCGGTAGACGAAGAAGAAGGCGACCACCGCGAAAAACGCGAACACCGCGAAAGTGCCTGCGCCGCCGAGTGAATGCAGCATGGTCAGGAAAACCGCGGCGATGATCGCGTTGGCCACCAGGTTGGAGGTGAGCATGGCGCTCGAACCGAGGGACCGCAGCCGGGACGGGAAGCTTTCGCTGGCGTACACCCAACCCAGGGAGCCGAAGCCCAAGGTGTAGCCGATGATGAACAGCACCACACCCGCAAACCCGACGATCAGTCCGGTTCCGCCCAGACCATGGGTGAACACCGCCAGCAGCACGAAGTCGGCCGCGACCATCATCGCGATGCCGGACAATAGGATTGGGCGCCGCCCGACCCGGTCGACGAGGAACACCGAGGTGCCCACGGCCGCCAAACCGGCGACCTGAACCAGTGCCGGTAGCGCCAGCAGGGCGAAATTGCCGGTGAAGCCCATCGCTTCGAATATCCGGGGGCTGTAATAGATGATCCCGTTGATGCCGGTGATCTGGATCAGAAAGCCGAGCATGATGACGAAGATGGTGGCGCGCAGATACGGCCGTCGCACCATCTCCGACACGCCGCCACGACCTTCGCTCAACGCGCGGCCGATCTCCGCAAGCTCGTCGTCGACGTTCGCGGTGGGCTCCACGCGCAGCAGCGCGGCGCGGGCGTCGTCCACCCGGCCCCTGAGCAGATACCACCGGGCCGTGTCGGGCAGCCGAATCAGCAAGGGCAACAGCAGCATTGCGGGCAGGGTGGCCAGACCCAGCATCCACCGCCAGCTGTGCGTGCCGGCCAGGAGGTAGCCGCTCAGGTAGCCGACAATGAGTCCGCTGACGATCGCCAGTTGATAGGCCGTGAGCAGCGATCCGCGCACCGCCGCCGGGGCCGATTCCGCCACGTATACCGGGACGACCACCACCGATATGCCGATGGTCAGACCCAGCAGGAAACGTGCCGTCAGCAGCATCGGCAGCGAGACCGAGAGCGCGCCCAGCAGCGCGAACATCGCGTACGCGACCAGCACCAGCACCACCGACCTCTTGCGTCCGATCGCATTGGCGAGTACGCCCGCGCCGATCGCTCCCGGGATCTGGCCGATAACCACCATCGTCGTGAGCAGTTCTTGTTGTCGTGTCGTGAGTCCGAAGTCCTCGGTCACGAACAGCTGCGCGCCGGCGATGATGGACAGGTCGTACCCGTAGATGACTCCAACGCTGGCGGCGGCGAGTCCGACCAGCGCGCCCCGCAATCGGGTGGTCAACGGTGTTGCGGTCGGCGGTTCATCGAGCGTGCGACCAGGATCAAACTAAACACGACGATCGTGCCGATGACTGCCACGCCCACCCGCACCGGCAGTGCGTCCGCCGACGGTATGAGCCCGGCGGCCTGGGCGCCGTTGCCTTGCGGGTCGGCGCCGTCGCGCTTGGCGGGCAGCAGCGCAGGGTCCGGTTCGATTAGCGTGCCGACGCGGGTCCCCTGCGGGGTGCCGAACCCGTAGTCGAGCAGATGCGCCGCCTGCTCCCAGGGAGCGATCGGCTGCCGCGTCCCGTGCAGCAGCACCGCCATCAGCCGTCGTCCGTTGCGGTTGGCCGCGCCCACGAAGGTCTGGCCGGCGTCGTCGGTGTAACCGGTCTTGCCGCCGAGCGCGCCCGGATAGCTGAAGAGCAATTTGTTGTCGTTTTCCAGCTCGTAGCCGGGGTGGTCGCCGTGGCCGGGAAATTCGAAGGTCCGCGTCGCGACGATATCGGCGAACGTGGGGTTCTGCCACGCGTAGCGATAGAACAGGCCGATGTCGTAGGCCGAGGTGCTCATTCCGGGGCCGTCGAGTCCCGACGGCGTCGTCACCCGGGTGTCGCGGCCGCCGAGCTTGGCGGCCAGCACGTTGATTTTCTCCAGCGCCGTCTGCATGCCGCCCAGCTGCATGGCCAGCGCGTGCGCGGCGTCGTTGCCGGAGTGCATCAGCAGCCCGTGCAGCAGCTGGTTGACGGTGAACACGCCGCCTTCCTCGACGCCGACCTTGGTGCCCTCGGCGGTCGCGTCCTCGGCGGTGCCGGGTACCGACTTGTTGAGGGGGAGCGTATTGATGGAGGCCATCGCGACCAGCACCTTGATGATGCTGGCCGGGCGGTGCCGGCCGTGCGGATCTTTGGCGGCGATCACCGCGCCGCTGTCCAGGTCGGCCACCAGCCAGGCATCGGCGGAGACGTCGTTCGGCAGCGGCGGCGTGCCGGGCGCGGTGACGACGCCGCAGCCGGCCAGCGCCTCGCCGCCGACCGGCTTGGGCGGGACCGCCAGCGGGATCGGCGGGTCACCGGCCTGCGGGACCTCCGACGAGTCCACCGCCGGCGGGGTGTTCACCTTGAACGGGCAGTTGGCCGGTGCGGCGTTGGGTCCGGGATTCGGCTCGGCGCCCGCGCCGGGTGCGGCCAGCGTCGCCGGGGCGGCCATCAGGAAAACGGCCGCTGCCAGGCACGACGCGGAACGTAGGAGGGTCCGGGGGAGGGTCATTGTCTGTGCAGACTAGGCGATTGGCGGCCCAATTGCAGGGAGCCGCGCTGTGACTGGTGGGGCGGAAGTTACTTCGTGGTGCCCCGGCTGCGCCGGCGCTAGAGCCGCTCCCAGGCCTCCGTCAGCACGCTGCGCAGGATCGACTCGATGGTGTCGAACTCGGCCTGACCGCTGATCAGCGGTGGTGCCAGCTGCACGACGGGGTCGCCCCGGTCGTCGGCGCGACAATACAGCCCGGCCTCGAAGAGTGCCGGCGAGACGTAGCCGTACAGCAGCCGCTTGCATTCGGAGTCGCTGAAGGTTTCCTTGCACGCTTTGTCCTTGACCAGTTCGATGCCATAGAAGTACCCCTCGCCGCGCACGTCGCCGACGATGGGCAGGTCGTACAGCTTCTCCAGCGTGGCGCGGAAGCCGGCCGCATCGTGCCTGACGCGATCGTTGAGACCCTCGCGCTCGAAGATGTCGAGGTTGGCCAGCGCCACGGCGGTCGACACGGGGTGGCCCCCGAAGGTATAGCCGTGCGGGAACATGGTTTCGCCGTCGTTGAACGGCTCGAACAACCTGTCGCTGGCGATCATCGCGCCCAACGGCGAGTAGCCGGACGTCAGGCCCTTGGCGCAGGTGACGATGTCGGGAACGTAGCCGAAGTCGTCACAGGCGAACATCGACCCGATCCGGCCGAACGCGCAGATAACCTCGTCGGAAACCAGAAGCACGTCGTAGGAGTCGCAGATTTGGCGTACCCGTTCGAAATAGCCCGGGGGAGGCGGGATGCAGCCGCCCGCGTTCTGCACCGGTTCCAGGAAGACCGCGGCGACGGTGTCGGGCCCCTCGAACTCGATCGCCTCGGCGATCCGGTTGGCGGCCCATTGTCCGAAGCCCTTGGGGTCGCCGGCGAACGGTTCGGGCGCGCGGTAGAAGTTCGTGTTGGGCACCCGGAAGCCGCCCGGCGTCACCGGCTCGAACGGCGCCTTGTACAGGGGGAGCCCGGTGATCGCCAGCGCGCCCTGGGTGGTGCCGTGGTAGGCGATCGACCGCGAAATCACCTTGTGCTTACCGGGTTTGCCGGTGAGCTTGAAGTAGTGCTTGGCCAGTTTCCACGCGGTTTCGACGGCCTCGGTGCCGCCGCTGGTGAAAAACACCCGGTTCAGGTCGCCCGGGGCGTAGTGGGCGAGGCGCTCGGCGAGCTCGATCGCGGTCGGGGTGGCATAACCCCACAGCGGGAAGTACGCCAGCGTGCCCGCTTGCCGCGCGGCGGTTTCGGCGAGTTCGGTGCGCCCGTGGCCGACCTGCACCACGAACAGCCCCGACAGCGCGTCGAGGTAGCTCTTGCCGCGGTCGTCGAAGATGGTGACGCCCTCGCCGCGGGTGATGATCGGCGGCGTGATTCCCGGGCCGTGCCGAGCGAAGTGCAGCCAAAGGTTCCCAGTCATGTTGGTCGCGAGCGTAACGCTAAAGCGCGTCGGACTGTGTCTTGACAACCTTCCGATTCGCCGCCGTCCTTACTACGATCGGTAGTAGGACCGTTCCGAGGAGGTATGGTGCGCTGGCGCGGTGTTCATCACGTTGAGTTCGCGGTCTTGGACTATGAAAATTCCATCCGTTTCTACGACGCGATGTTCGGATGGCTCGGATACACGAGTTTTTCCACACTCGACATCGACTATCGATCGACCTATTACATGACCCGCTTTCTGACGCCGCACAGCTACATCGGCATTCAACCGGCCCGCGCCGGGGAAAGACTTGCCCACTCTGATCAGGCTGTCGGCATCAACCACATCGCGCTGTGGGCCGGGAGCCGACGAGAGGTCAATCGCTTTTATCGCGAGTTTCTGACCGCGCACGGAATACCCGTCACCGACGAACCCAAGGGGTATCCGCACTACTGGCCCGGCTACTACGCCGTTTTCTTCGACGACCCGATCAACGGCATCCATTGGGAGCTGGCGTGGCTGCCGAAAATTCCGTCCCCACGTCAACTTTGGGCGTCGTATCGCGCGTTTGGCTCCATCGCGTCGAGCCGGCCGGATTTGGCGGACTCTGTGCCTGGCCTGGCCCGGCAGGCCAGGCGAGCCTTGCCGGGCCGAAAGTCGTTGTGACTGCCGGCCGTGGTTGCCTAGGCTTTCGGATATGACCTCAGCGCAGGAGGTCCGCGAATTCGAAGCCCTCCGCCCGCATCTCATGGCCGTCGCCTACCGGCTGACCGGCACCGTGGCCGACGCCGAGGACATCGTGCAGGAAGCCTGGCTGCGCTGGGACTCGCAGGACACGGCGATCATCGACCTACGGGCCTGGCTGACCACCGTGGTGAGCCGGCTCGGCCTGGACAAGTTGCGGTCGGCCGCGCATCGGCGCGAAACCTACACCGGCAATTGGCTGCCCGAACCGGTCGTCACCGGTGTCGACGAAGCTGATCCGCTGTCCGCCGTGATGGCCGCCGAAGACGCCCGGTACGCGGCGATGGTGGTGCTCGAGCGGCTGTCGCCCGATCAGCGGGTCGCGTTCGTGTTGCACGACGGGTTCGCCGTGCCGTTCGCCGAGGTAGCCGACGTGCTGGGGATCAGCGAGCCCGCCGCCCGGCAGCTGGCCTCGCGGGCCCGCAGGGCGGTCGCCGCGTCACCGCCGCCGAAGGCCGACCCCTCGCACGACGAGGTGGTTGGGCGCCTGATGGCCGCGATGGCCGCCGGCGACGTCGACGCCGTGGTGGTGCTGCTGCATCCGGACGTGACCTTCACCGGCGATTCGAATGGCAAGGCGCCCACGGCGGTTCGCGTCGTCCACGGACGGGACAAGGTGATGCGGTTCATGCTCGGCCTGGCGCGGCGCTACGGCCCGGCATTCTTCACCGCGCAACAGCTCGCGCGGGTCAACGGCGAGTTGGGCGCCTACACCGCGGGAACCCCGGGCGGGGAGGGCTACCGGGAGCTGCTGCCGCGCATCCTGGCGATCACCGTGCGCGACGGAAAGGTCTGCGCCCTATGGGACATCGCCAACCCGGACAAGTTCACCGGCTCTCCGCTGCGTGGACTTCAGGGTTAGCCCACGGAATTCGGCACGCATCGCCGGAACTGAAGCCCTGCTCGGTGATGCCCAGCGCGGAGTTCATCCGCGCCCGCATGTTCTCCAGCCCGATCTGATAGGTCAGCTCGATCACGCCGGCAGCACCGAAGCGGGCCCGCAGATCGGCGACCTGCTCGTCGGTGACGGTGTGCGGATCGGTGGTCATTGCGTCGGCGTAGGCGATGGCGGCGCGTTCGTCGTCGGTGAATGCGGTAGACGTTGCGTAGCTTTCGATTTCCTTCAAGCGCGTGACGTCGAGGCCGTCCAGGCGTTGCAGCATGGACGCGAAGTCGACGCACCACGAACAGCCGATCGCCCGCGCGGTCCAGAACACCGCGAGCTCGCGCACCCCGGCCGGCAGGATGCGCGACGCCCGCTCGACCATGGTTTCGTGCACGGCGCCCGCGACCATCAGCCCGGGATGATGCGCGGCGACGGCGAAGGGTTCGGGGACTTGGCCGTAGCGCCGCTTGGTGATCCGGTACATCGCATTGGTCAGCAGTCGGGCGCGCCGCGGCGCAAGGGGCTCGATGCGGGTTTTCTGTGTCATACCCGTCAGACGAGACAGCCCGTGGAAGTGTGACGGCCGCCGAGCGTCACGCTGGCGTGACGCTCGGCGCCCAACGCCACGCTGGCGTCACGCTCGGCGCCAAGGCCACGCTGGCGTCACGCTCGGCGCCAAGGCGCGGCCCGCTTTAGCGCGAGAACATCAGCGCGCGCTTGACCTCTTGGATCGCCTTGGTCACCTGGATGCCCCGCGGGCAGCACTCGGTGCAGTTGAAGGTGGTGCGGCACCGCCATACCCCGTCGACCTCGTTGAGGATGTCCAGGCGCTCGGCGGCGGCCTCGTCGCGGCTGTCGAAGATGAAGCGGTGCGCGTTGACGATCGCCGCCGGGCCGTAGTAGCTGCCCTCGTTCCAGAACACCGGGCAACTGGTGGTGCAGGCCGCGCACAGGATGCACTTGGTGGTGTCGTCGTAGCGGGCGCGGTCGGTAGGGCTCTGGATGCGTTCCCGTGTCGGAGGATTGCCGGTGGTGACCAAATACGGCTTGACCGCGCGGTAGGCGTCGAAGAACGGCTCCATGTTGACCACCAGGTCCTTTTCCACCGGCAGCCCGCGGATGGGTTCGACGGTGACGGTGAGCTGCTTGCCCGGCTTGTCGGGCAGCAGGTCGCGCATCAGCACCTTGCACGCCAGCCGGTTCACGCCGTTGATCCGCATGGCGTCGGACCCACACACCCCGTGGGCGCAGGACCGCCGGAAGGTCAGCGTGCCGTCCAGGTAGCTCTTGATGTAGATCAACAGGTTGAGCAACCGATCGCTGGGCAGGCAGGGCACCCGAAAGCTTTGCCAGCCGCCGGTTTTCGCGAAGGCGTCCGGGTCGTCGGGGTTGAAGCGGGCGACCTTCACCGTCACCATCACCGCGCCCGCGGGAATCGGGGGCAAGGGCGGTTCGGCCGCGGTCTCGGGTGGGGTGGCGTCGCCAGCGGCCATCAGTACTTCCGTTCCTTGGGTTCGTAGCGGGTCTGCACCACGGGCTTGAAGTCGAGCGCGATGTCGCTCAGCAGATCGGTGCCCTCCTTGTAGGCCATCGTATGGCGCATGTAGTTGACGTCGTCGCGGCTCGGGTAGTCCTCGCGGGCGTGCCCGCCCCGGGACTCCTTGCGGTTCAGGGCGCCGACCACGGTGACCTCGGCCAGCTCCAGCAGGAAGCCAAGCTCGATCGCTTCCAGCAGGTCGCTGTTGAACCTTTTTCCCTTGTCGTGCACGGTGATTCGGGAATACCGTTCCTTGCACGCGTGGATGTCGGTCAGCGCCTGCTTGAGTGTCTCCTCGGTGCGAAACACCGCGGCGTTGTTGTCCATGGACTGCTGCAGCGCGCCGCGGATGTCGGCGACGCGTTCGTTGCCGTGCTCGGAGAGGATGTCGTTCACCCAGCCGACGACCATCGCCTCGGGGTTGGGTGGCATGTCGACGAAGTCGCGGCCGCGCGCGTAGTTGGCGGCGGCGATGCCGGCGCGGCGGCCGAAGACGTTGATGTCCAGCAGCGAGTTGGTGCCCAGCCGGTTGGCGCCGTGCACCGACACGCACGCGCACTCACCGGCCGCGTAGAGCCCCGGCACGGTAGAAGTGTTGTCCCGCAACACCTGTGCGGTGACGGTGGTCGGGATGCCGCCCATCAGGTAGTGACACGTCGGGTAGACCGGCACCAGCTCGTGCACCGGGTCCACGCCCAGGTAGGTGCGGGCGAACTCGGTGATGTCGGGCAGCTTGGCCTCCAGCACGTCCTCGCCGAGGTGGCGGACGTCGATGTAGACGTAGTCCTTGTGCGGGCCGGCGCCGCGACCCTCCAGGACCTCGAGCACCATCGAGCGGGCGACGATGTCGCGCGGTGCCAGGTCGACGATGGTCGGGGCGTAGCGCTCCATGAAGCGCTCACCCTCGCCGTTGAGCAGCCGCCCACCCTCGCCGCGGACGGCTTCGGAGATCAGGATGCCGAGGCCCGCCAAGCCGGTCGGATGGAACTGGTGAAACTCCATGTCCTCCAACGGAAGTCCTTTGCGGAACACAATGCCGATGCCGTCGCCGGTGAGGGTGTGCGCGTTGGAGGTGGTCTTGTATATGCGGCCGGAACCGCCGGTGGCGATCACGACGGCCTTGGCGTGGAAGACGTGGATCTCTCCGGTGGCCAGCTCGTAGGCGACCACGCCGGTGGCCACCGGGCCGCCCGGGGTTTGGGTGAGCACCAGGTCCAGCGCGTAGAACTCGTTGAAGAACTCCACGTCGTGCTTGACGCAGTTCTGGTAGAGCGTCTGCAGGATCATGTGGCCGGTGCGGTCGGCGGCGTAGCAGGCGCGGCGCACCGGGGCCTTGCCGTGGTCGCGGGTGTGGCCGCCGAAGCGGCGCTGGTCGATGCGGCCCTCGGGGGTGCGGTTGAACGGCATCCCCATCTTCTCCAGGTCGAGCACCGCGTCGATGGCTTCCTTGCACATGATCTCCACCGCGTCCTGGTCGGCGAGATAGTCGCCGCCCTTGACGGTGTCGAACGCGTGCCACTCCCAGTTGTCGTCTTCCACGTTGGCCAGGGCGGCGCACATGCCGCCCTGCGCGGCGCCGGTGTGGCTGCGAGTGGGGTATAGCTTGGTCAGCACCGCGGTGCGCACACGAGGCGCGGCCTCGACGGCCGCCCGCATCCCGGCGCCGCCGGCGCCGACGATCACCACGTCGTATCGGTGTTGGGAGATCAACCGGTCGCCTCCCTGAATCAGGAAATGTTCGGGTCGAAGGTCATGATCACGTAAGTACCCAGCATCAGCGTGAACAGCATGGACAAGGCCAGCAGCGAGTTCAGCCAGAAGCGGGTGCTGTCCTTGCGGCTGTAGTCGTCGATGATGACGCGAAGGCCGTTGCCGCCGTGCAGCTCGGCGAGCCACAACAGCAGCAGGTCCCAGGTCTGCCAGAACGGTGAACCCCACCGCTGCGCCACGAAGTTGAAGTCGATGCGGTACACGCCGTTGTCCCACATCAGCGTGATGAACATGTGCCCGAGCGCCAAAACCACCAGCACGACCCCGGAGAACCGCATGAACAGCCAGGCGAACTTCTCGAAGTTGGGGATGCCGGAGCGGCGCCGCGGTGAGCGCGGATTGTCCAGGCTGGCGGGGCGGTCGTGGCTGCGCTGCCTGACCGGCGCGAGCTGGCCCCTTTGATATTGAGGCCCGAGCTGGAAGTCGGGGGCGCTCATCGCATGTGGTCCATCGCGTGGATGCCCAGCACCACACCGGCCGGGACCATCAGCAGCAGATAAACGACGCCGACGATCCACAGCATCAGCCGTTGGTAGCGGGGTCCCTCCGACCAGAAGTCGATCAGGATCACGCGGATTCCGTTCAGCGCGTGAAAGAGCACCGCGGCCACCAGGCCGAATTCCATCAGGCCGACGATCGGGGTCTGGTAATCATGGATCACCGCGTTGTAGGTCTGCGGACTCACCCGCAGCATCGCCGCGTCGAGGACGTGGACGAACAGGAAGAAGAAAATCGTCGCGCCGCTGATGCGATGCAAGACCCACGACCACATCGCGGGGTCGCCCCGATACAGGGTCCGCGGTGGCCGCCGCCTGCGCGACGCCGCCTTAGCAGTCACTGCATTTGCCGGGTCCGCGGTTGCCGCCTGCGTACTCAACCCTGTCCTCACCGCCTTCGCTGGACACCCAAGCCGGGCAATTCAGCCTAACTCGGCCGGGCCCGGTGCCGGCGCCGGACAGTCCGCCGGGCCGAAGTGCGCGTCGGGGCTAGGGTGACTTCTGACACCACCCATCCAGGCCCATCCAGTCAGCGGGGTTGCGCATGCCAGACATCGATTGGGATACATTGCGGGACAAAGCCATTGAGGCGTCGTCGGGCGCTTACGCGCCGTACTCGCGCTTCGCGGTGGGTGCGGCCGGGCTGGTCGACGACGGCCGGGTGGTCACCGGGTGCAATGTGGAGAACGTCTCATATGGTCTTGGTCTCTGTGCCGAGTGCGGTGTGGTGTGCGCCCTGTACACCACGGGTGGTGGACGGCTGGTCGCCCTGGTTTGCGTGGACGTCCGCGGGTCCGTGCTGATGCCGTGCGGGCGCTGCCGCCAGCTGCTGCTGGAACACGGTGGCCGCGGACTGCTGATCGACCATCGCGCCGGGCCGCGGCGCCTTGACGAACTGCTGCCCGACGCCTTCGGTCCCGAGGATCTCGCCCGGGCATGAGCATCTCGTTCGACGCGCCGACGGTGATCAGGACCAAGCGGGACGGCGGCCGGTTGTCCGACGCCGCCATCGACTGGGTCATCGAGGCCTACACCGACGGCCGGGTCGCCGAGGAACAGATGGCGGCCCTGGCGATGGCGATCCTGTTTCGCGGCCTGGACCGGGGCGAGATCGCCAGGTGGACGGCGGCGATGGTGGCGTCCGGCCGGCGATTGGATTTCAGCGACCTGCCGTTGCCCACCGTGGACAAGCACTCCACCGGTGGCGTGGGGGACAAGATCACCCTGCCGCTGGTCCCCGTCGTCGCCGCCTGCGGCGCGGCGGTGCCGCAGGCGTCGGGCCGGGGCCTCGGGCACACCGGCGGCACCCTGGACAAGCTGGAGTCCATCGCCGGGTTCACCGCCGACCTGTCCAGCGAGCGGGTGCGCGAGCAACTTCGTGACGTCGGCGCGGCCATCTTCGCCGTCGGCGAGCTGGCGCCCGCCGACGCCAAGCTCTACGCGCTGCGCGACATCACCGCGACCGTCGAGTCGCTGCCGCTGATCGCCAGCTCGGTGATGAGCAAAAAGTTGGCCGAGGGGGCGGGCGCGCTGGTGCTCGACGTCAAGGTCGGTTCGGGGGCGCTGATGAGCTCCGAGGCGCAGTGCCGCGAGCTGGCGCACACGATGGTCGAGTTGGGTGCGGCGCACGGGGTGCCCACCCGTGCGTTGCTGACGGACATGAACCGCCCACTGGGCGCGACCGTCGGCAATGCCCTCGAGGTCGCGGAGGCGCTGGAGGTGCTGGCGGGCGGCGGGCCGCCCGACGTGGTGGAGCTGACGCTGCGGCTGGCCACCGAGATGCTCGAGCTCGCCGGCGTCGACGACCGCGACCCCGCCGAGACGCTGCGCGACGGCACCGCGATGGACCGGTTTCGCCGGCTCGTCGAAGCGCAAGGCGGTGACCTGTCGGTGCCGTTGCCGGCCGGTGCGCATGCCGAGACCGTCACCGCCGCCCGGGGCGGCACAATGGGCGATATCGACGCAATGGCGGTGGGGCTGGCAGCTTGGCGGCTCGGCGCGGGAAGATCCCGTCCGGGCGTCGCGGTGCAGTCAGGCGCCGGCGTCAGGATCCACCGCCGTCCCGGGGAGCCCGTCACCGCGGGTGAGCCGCTGTTCACCCTCTACACCGACACCCCCGAACGCTTCGCCGCGGCGCTGGCCGAGCTGGACGGCGGCTACATCGTCGGCGCCACGCCCCCCGTTTCCAGGCCGCTGATCATCGATCGGATCGTCAATTGACAACACGACTGGATTTAAAGCAGATCACCAAAGCGCCCAAGGCCCTGCTGCACGATCACCTCGACGGCGGGCTGCGCCCGTCGACGGTGATCGACATCGCCGGCCAGACCGGCTACGACGGGCTGCCCGCCACCGACGTCGACGAGCTGGCGAAGTGGTTTCGCACCCAGTCGCACAGCGGGTCGCTGGAGCGCTACCTGGAGCCGTTCTCGCACACCGTGGCCGTGATGCAGACTGCCGACTCGCTGCACCGGGTGGCCTATGAGTGCGTGGAAGACCTGGCCGCCGATTCGGTGGTCTACGCGGAGATCCGCTTCGCCCCCGAGCTGCACATTGACCGCGGGCTCTCCTTTGACGAGATCGTCGACGCCGTGCTGGCCGGTTTCGCCGACGGCGAGAAGGCCTGCGCCGCCGCCGGGCGCCCGATCGTGGTGCGCCTGCTGGTGACCGCCATGCGGCACGCGGCGGTTTCACGCGAGATCGCCGAGCTGGCGGTCCGGTGGCGGGACAAGGGTGTGGTCGGCTTCGACATCGCGGGCGCCGAGGCCGGCAATCCGCCCACGCGACACCTGGATGCGTTCGAGTACATGCGAGACAACAACGCGCGCTTCACCATTCACGCGGGTGAGGCGTTCGGTCTGCCGTCCATCCACGAGGCGATCGCCTTCTGCGGCGCCGACCGGCTGGGCCATGGGGTGCGTATCGTCGATGACATCGACGTCGTGGAAGACGGCCCCGGAATTGGGGAAGTCCGGCTGGGCAGGCTCGCATCGATCCTGCGGGACAAGCGAATTCCGTTGGAGCTGTGCCCCAGCTCCAACGTGCAGACTGGCGCGGTCAAGAGCATCGCCGACCACCCGTTCGATCTGCTGGCCCGGGCCCGGTTCCGGGTGACCGTGAACACCGACAACAGGCTGATGAGCGATACCTCCATGAGCCTGGAGATGTCCCGATTGGTGGAGGCGTTCGGCTACGGGTGGAGTGACCTCGAGCGGTTCACCATCAACGCGATGAAGTCGGCCTTCATCCCGTTCGACCAGCGGCTCGCGATCATCGACGAGGTGATCAAGCCGCGGTACGCGGTGTTGATCGGGTAGCTACCGATGGATCGACACAACGAGCAAGGCCCCCGCCGCGGCCGCGGTGACGATCGCCGGTAGCAGGGCGGGGGCTTTGTCACCGGCCCGCACGTGATACGTGATCGCACCGATCATCAGCAGGACAACAGCCGCCGCGGTCACCAAAGCCAATGGGTGCCAGGCGATTCCAATGAGCAATCCGGCGGTGGCGGCGAGTTCGGCCAGGCCGGTGAAGCGGCTCAGCCCGGTGCTGTAGCCGAGGTGCTGGCTGTTCTTCTGTGCTGTGGCGGTGTTGAGGACCTTCAGGGTGCCGGTGGCTGCCAGCAAAAGAGCGAGCAGGACAGAGAGAATGATCGCGGCCAGACGCATGGTGAGCTCCTAAGTGATGGTGTGGGTGGGGATGTGGCGGGTGCTGGCGCGCTCGATCAACTCGGCCTCCGGAAACTCGCGCGCAGCGACGCGAAACCCTGCAGGGTGTTGTTGAGCAACCGGACAGGTTGGCTGACGTCGATGCGTTCGACAGTGGAGATCATCGCGCGCAGCAATGCGTGCATCTCCATCTTGGACAGGTGCATGCCGACGCACGCGTGGGCGCCGAATCCCCATCCGAGGTTGGCTCCGGCGCGGTGCAACGAGAACACTTCCGGTTGCTCGAACTGGGTTTCGTCCATGTTGGCCGACGCGTAGAGCAGCACCACGCGTTGTCCCTTGCGCAGCACGGCACCGTCGATCTTGCTGTCCTGCTTCACCGTTCGTGTGAAGCCCCGCACCGGCGAGCCGAGTCGGACCGCTTCGGACGCGGCGGCCGCAACGAGGTCGGGATTGCGCCGAAGTTCCTGCCATACATCGGGGTTGGTGCCCAGGCTCCACAGGAGCTGCGCGGATGCGAGGATCGTGGTGTCCAGGCTGGGGCCGACGAAATCGATCACCATGGCCTTGGCTTCCTGCGGACTCAATGTGCCGTCGTGCCCGGCGGCGAGGATCGATGCCGCCCATCCGCCGGGTTTGACGTTCTCGGCGCCGAGCGTTCGCGCGTAGCGCCAAAATCCCAGGCCCGCCGGGAACGCCGTGACGGTTCGGCGGTTGCCGGGACCCAGCACGTCGAACCCGGCACGGCCGTACCTGAGCATCCGGTGGTGGTCGATGTCGACACCGACGAGATCGGCGACCACCCGGACCGGTAGGTGCGCGGCGAACTCGGAGACTCCGTCGAATTCGTCTCGCTGAAAAAGCGTCTCAACAAGTTTGGCCGCCTCCGTGCCCAGCACTGGTTCGACGGCGTCCAGCGCCTTGGCCGACAGGGACTGCAACAGCAGGCGGCGCCGTTTGACGTGGGTGTCGCCGTCGCTCGCGAGGGTGATGCCCGCCGTGAGCGCGTTGGTGAGCGGATTGGCCGCGACCCCGCGACCGCTGCGGAACGTGTCGTCGTCGGCAAGCGCCCGCCGGACATCGCGATAGCGGCCCATGGCCCAGAGTCGGTGCTTCGGCAGCCAGACGGCGGCCCCCGCGTCGCGGATCCGACGGTAGGTCTCGGCCGGCGTCAGCAGTGTCTCGTTGCTGTAGAGGTCGACCGACAGCGTGGGAACTCCCGTTGCGGTGCCGTCCCTCGACATGCCTTGAATTGAACAGCAGTGTTCAAATTAAGTCAATAATGTATTGCCGCGGCCATGCGGCTATTCGCCGGCGACTGGACTGACCGTCCGCCACGGCCGGATGTCGTCAACTTGACGGCGAGCGATCCGGCCAGCACCTTGGTGAGGTGAGATTGCCGCTGCTGGGCCCTGTGTCGCTGACTGGCTTTCAGCACGCCTGGTTTTTCTTGTTCCTGCTGGCCGTGCTGCTGGTGGTGGGCATCTACGTCGCGCTGCAGTTCGCCCGACGCCGGCGAGTGCTGCGGTTCGCCAACATGGAGGTGCTGGAGCGCGTCGCCCCGGCCCGGCCCAGCCGCTGGCGACACGTGCCGACGATCCTGCTCGCCGCGTCCTTGGTGCTGCTGACCACCGCGATGGCCGGTCCGACGTCCGACATCCGGATCCCGCTCAACCGCGCGGTCGTGATGCTGGTCATCGACGTCTCGGAGTCCATGGCGTCCAATGACGTGCCGCCCAGCCGGCTGGCCGCGGCGAAAGAGGCCGGCAGGCAATTCGCCTCCGAGCTGACGCCCGCCATCAACCTGGGGCTGGTGGAGTTCGCGGCCAACGCGACGCTGCTCGTCCCCCCGACGACCAACCGCGAGGCCGTCAAAAGAGGAATCGACAGCCTGCAACCGGCCCCGAAAACCGCGACGGGGGAGGGCATTTTCACGGCGATGCAGGCGATCGCGACGGTCGGCTCGGTGATGGGCGGCGGCGACGGTCCGCCACCCGCGCGCATCGTGCTGGAGTCCGACGGCGCCGAGAACGTGCCGCTGGACCCCAACGCCCCGCAGGGGGCCTTCACCGCGGCCCGGGCCGCCAAAGCCCAGGGAATCCAGATCTCCACCATCTCGTTCGGCACGCCCTACGGAACCGTTGAGTACGAGGGCGCCACGATTCCGGTTCCGGTCGACGACCAAACGCTGCAGAAAATCTGCGAGATCACCGACGGCCAGGCGTTCCACGCCGACAGCCTCGACTCGCTCAAGGACGTGTACACCACCCTGCAGCACCAGATCGGCTACGAGACCGTGAAGGGCGACGCCAGCCTTGCGTGGATGCTGCTCGGTGCGGTCGTCCTGGCCGGCGCGATCCTGGCCGGTCTGTTCCTGAACCGCAGGCTGCCCTCCTGAGCGATCAGACGGGCAGCCGCCGGTTGATCAGCAGCGCCAACCCCGTCGCGATGAGGACGGTGATGACGGCCAGGCGCAGCCACCCGGAACTGCCCGGGCCGGGCACAATGCGGTAACCGATCTCGTTCTCGATGGCGTCGTAGTCCTTTTCGAGCTCTTTGATGTTGGTGGCGGTGTAGGACTGGCCGCCGGACAGCTTGGCGATGGTCTTCATCTGGTCGGTGGAGACCGGGACCGCAACCCGCTGTCCGTCCATCTCGATCTCGCCGTTCTGGGTTCCGAACGAGATCGTCGAGATGGGCACTCCCTGGTCCTTGGCCAGGCGTGCCGCGGTGTAGGCGCCATCGTGCGGATCGTTGGGATCCGACGGCTTGTTCTCGCCGCCGTCGGAGAGCAGCACGATGCGGGCCGGCGGCGGATTGTCGCCGCCGGTCACGGCCGTGGCTCCGATCGCGTGCAGGGCGGTGAAGATGGCCTCACCGGTCGCCGTGCTGTCGGCGAAGTCCAGCTTCTTCAGCGCGTCGAGGGTCGCCTGGTGCTGAGGCGTCGGCGGCACCAGCAGGTACGGCGTTCCCGCGAAGCCGACCAGCCCGAGGTTGATGCCGGGCGTCAGCTGGCTGGCGAACTGGCTGGCCGCCTGCTCGGCCGCTTTGAGCCGATTGGGCTCGACGTCCGTGGCCCGCATCGACTGCGACATGTCGATCACCAGCATGATCACCGCGCGGTTACGCGGGATGCGCATGTCATGGGTGGGCGTGGCCAGCGCAACGGTCAGCAGAAGCAGGCCGAGCATAGAGACGGCGATGGGAAGGTGCCGCCACAGCGATTGCGGCACCGGGGCCTCGGTGAACCGGCGCAACCGGCGCCGGCGCCGGATCTGGACCAGGACGTAGAGGCCCAGCAGCGCGAGCGGGACCAACAAGAACAGCAACATGCCGGGGCGTTGGAACCCGTACAGCGGCAGCGGGCCGATGCCGGGAAGCGACACGTGGCTCACCTTCCCGTCTACGCCCGTCTGGGCCCTGTCTGGCCGCGTTTTGACCGACGGCGGATGCTGCCGCCAGTAAAGAGGAGTCTCGATGGCCCGTCAAACGCGCCTCGCTATTCGCGCCGGAGCCGCCCGTCGATGAATTGCTCCAGCTTCTCCCACTCGCGCACCGCCGCGGCATACGGGGGGGTGGGCTTGCCGACCGAGTCCGGCTCCAACACGTAGGCCACCAGCTTGCCCAGGGGCCGGCTGGTCTCGAGCGCCTTGTCGACCGTGCTCTCCTCGGAGTAGTCGCCGATGTCGCGCAGCAGCTCCACGGCCAGGTCCAGCTGGTCGCGATCCACCGCGTCCGGCCCGTCGGCGAAGTCGTCGGCCAGCCCGCTGAGCACGTAGATGTTGTCGTCGGTGACTTCGACCGCCAGCGAGCCGTCGGTCGCGGCGGTGCGGATGTCGTCGTAGGTGCTCAGGTCGGCCAGGTCGTGGTCGTGCTCGTCGGCGAGATAACGGGCCAGCGCGCGCTCGGAGCCGAAGACGCTGATCCGCCCGTTGCGGCCCAAGAAGATCGGGCGATCGTCCAGGTAGCACCGCAGCGTGTAGAACGTGCCGGAGCTGGTCATGATCCGAATCGGGTCGATGCCCACCTTGAGCCAGAAGTCCTCGTCGCCGCCCAGCACGGCGGAGTCACCGGCCGCGCCCGGCTCGTCTTCCTCGTCTAAGTCCTCGTCTTCCTCGTCTAAGTCCTCGTCGACCGGCGCTTCGGCGTCTTCCGACTCCTCGGGTTCCCCGTCCTCGTCTGGGGCCTCCTCAGCGTCCTCTGCCGCGGCCTCGTCGGTGTCCGGCTCGTCTTCTGCCGCCTCTTCTTCGCGTTCCTCGGCGAGTTCGTCGGCGGCCTTGGCCGACAGCTTGTCGTCGACCTCGGGGGTGCTGACGATGTCGTCGATCGCGGTGAGCACGTCGTCCCAGCTGCGGGCGATGATCTCGGCGATCGCATTCCAGCGTTTCTGCCCCGCCTTCCCGGTGAAGTGGTCGATTCCGCCGGACACGGTGCCCAGGCTGGGGTTGCCGTTGAAGAACTTCGACACGGCGGGCAGCTCGCACACCGAACCGATCGACGACACGATCGCCAGCGCCCCCGCCAGCGCGGCCACCGACTCCTCGGTCGGCTTCTCCGACACCAGCTCCTCGACGACCACCAGATCGAACTGCTTGTCTTCGCCGGGCTCGAACTTGTGCGCGTGCGCCGCGGTGAAGTCCGTCCATGCCGGGTGGTCGACCAGATCGTTGTCGGTGCCGGAACGCACGAAGGCCACCAGGTCGGCAACGGTCTCGAAGGCGTACAGGTCCTCGTCCTTGCCCAGGAACGCCTCCCACTCGTCGCCGGCGTCGCGCCAGCGGGGCGCCCAGACGGTGTAGCGCTCACCGGCGGACAGGCTCAGGCGGATGGGCACGAGGTCAGCAGCCATGCGGCACAGAATAGCGACGCCGGGCGAAGGAGCCCGACGCGCCTAGCCGACCCAGACGTCGGTGATAGCCGGAGCGTTGGCCGCATAACCCGTCTTGGGCAGGCCATACATCTGCTCCAACGTGGACAGCACGTTGTAGTGACTGATCTGCTCGTTGTAGCTGCCGGGCTGCACGTGCGCGCCGTACAACACGGTCGGGATCTGGTTGTGGGGACCGTTGTCGTCCTCGTCCCACGTCACGATCAGCAGGCTGTTGTTGGCCACCGCCCAGTTGGCGTACCCGGACAGCTCGCGGTTCAGCCACGCGTCGCCCTGGGCGATCGAGCCGTCATGCATGTCGTTGTCGTTGTCCGGGATGACGAACGACACCGTCGGCAGGGCGGCGTAGTTTCCCATCGGGAATGCGGAGAACGGCAGCGAGTTCGCCGCCGGCACATTGCTGAAGTTGACCCAGGGCACGTGCTTGCGCGCGTACTTGCCCGCGCTGCACACGGTCGAGCCGACGGCGGGCAGTCCCTCGGCGAATCCGACGAACGTGTAGCCGGCCGCCAGCAGTTCGGACGCCAGATTGGGCGCGGCGCCGGCGTCGACCGGGCAGCTGTCCTTGGTCACCCCGAAGGTGCTGCCCGCGAAGAGCGCCAGGTAGTTCGGTTCGCTGGGGTGGGTTTCGGCGAACGACTGGGCCATCATCGCGCCATTGGCCGCCAGCGCGTTGATGAAGGGCGCCGACTTGTTGCCGATGATGTTGGCCTGCGACCGGTTTTCTTCGATCACGATCACCACGTGCGCGGGCTGCGGGAGGGTGGCCGCCGCGAGGCCGACCCTGGGGGCCGGCTGGAAGGCAGCCACCGCCGTGATCGCCACCGCGCCGACCAGTCCGAGGGCTCGATAGGCGATCGGCATCAGTCGTCTTGGCCGCCCCACGCGGGGAGTATATGGGCGCGTCGAGGCGTCCCACGGGACGCGCGTAAGCGTGTCAGCGCAGCTAGTCCCGATTGTTATATAAGGTCAGACCCCGTGGAGGTACGTGTCGTTGACCACCCGCTGGCGGTCGCCCGGCTGACGACGATGCGCGACAAGCGCACCGACGACGCCGGATTCCGGGCCGCGTTGCGCGACCTGACCGCGATGCTGGTCTACGAGGCCACCCGCGACGCGGCCACCGAGACTTTTCCGGTTCGCACGCCGCTGGGCGAGACACTCGGAGTGCGCCTGGCCGACCCGCCGCTGCTGGTTCCCGTGCTGCGCGCCGGACTCGGCATGGTCGACCAGGCGCTCGCGCTGTTACCGGAATCGCGGGTCGGATTCGTAGGGGTGGCCCGCGACGAGGAAACCCACGAGGCCACCGGGTATTTCGAGTCGCTGCCCGATGACCTGACCGGCGTCCCGGTCATGGTCTGCGACCCGATGCTGGCCACCGGCGGATCCTTGAAACACACGGTCGGCCTGCTGAAGCGTCGCGGCGCAACGGAAATCACCGTGCTGTGTGCGGTGGCCGCGCCGGAAGGGGTTGCCGCCCTTGGGAAGACGGCGCCCACCGCAAGGCTCTTCACCGCGGCCGTCGACGACGGGCTCAACAAGGCCGCCTACATCGTGCCGGGCCTCGGTGACGCGGGCGACCGCCAATTCGGGCCCCGCTAGCTCACCAGCCCGTGACCGCCGAGAGCAGTTCGTCGCGCAGCGCGCCGGCCCGGTCGCGGGCGGAGCGTAGGTCGCCGGTCACCGCGCACCGAACTTCCATGTAGCACTTCAACTTCGGCTCCGTTCCCGAGGGACGCACCACCACCCGCGCCGACGCCTCGTCGTCGCCGCCGGTGAAGATCAGCGCGTCGCCGATGTCGGTGATGGTCGCGGTGAAACCGGCCAGCCGCGCCGGCGGCGCCTCCCGCAGCCGGCGCATCAGTTCGGCGGCCTCGTCGGCGTCGGCGACCCGACGCGACACCGCCGCGACGTCGTGCACGCCGTACCGTCGGGCCAGCTCGTCGAGCGCGTCGGGCACCGAACGGCCGCGCCCCGTGAGCGTGGCGATGAGATCGCACACCAGGACCGCCGCGCTGATGCCGTCTTTGTCGCGTACGGCATCCGGGTCGACGCAGTGCCCGATGGCTTCCTCGTAGGCGTACACCAGGGTGCCGCCGGGCACGTTCGAATCGGCGCGCGCCAGCCACTTGAAGCCGGTGAGGGTCTCGACGTGGGTCGCGCCGTAGTGCTCGGCGATCGCCGCCAGCATCCGTGACGACACCACCGTGCTGGCCACCACGGTGCTTTTTGTGGGAGACCCGCGCGACAGGATGTAATCGCCAAGAAGCCAACCGGTTTCGTCGCCGGACAGCATCCGCCACCCCGACCCTGGATTTGGCCCGGTGGGTATGCCGACCGCGCACCGGTCGGCATCGGGGTCCAGTGCGATCGCGACGTCGGCCCCGACGTCGGCGGCCAGGGCGAGCAACGCGTCGGTGGCGCTGGGCTCCTCGGGGTTCGGGAAGGCGACGGTGGGGAAGTCGGGGTCGGGCGCGAACTGCGCCGCGACGGTGTGCACGTCGTGAAATCCGGCGCGCCGCAGTGTCTGGACCGCCACCGCGCCGCCCACGCCGTGCAGCGGCGTCAGGGCCACCCGCACGGATCCGCCCGCCCGGCGCACCCCGGCGGCGCGCTCGATGTAGCGCTCGAGCAGATCGGTCCGGGTGGGTTCGACGTGCTTCCGGGGGATCTGGTCGGCCGGGGGAGCGCCGGCCATCGCGGCTTCGATCTGGCGGTCGGTGGGGGAGACGATCTGGATCCCGCTGTCGAAGTACACCTTGTAGCCGTTGTCGGCCGGCGGGTTGTGGGAGGCCGTGATCTGGATGCCGGCGGCGGCCCCGGTGTGACGCACGGCGAACGCGACCACCGGCGTCGGCACCGGGAGGGGGAGCAGCAGCACGGAAAATCCTTGGGCGGCAAGCACTTCGGCGGTCGCCTTGGCAAAGGATGCCGAACCGTGCCGGGCGTCGCCCCCTACCACCACCAGAGAACCGGCGGGATTGCCGAGCACCTGCGCTACCGCCCAGGTGGCGCGCACCACGACGGCGACGTTCATGGCGTCGGGTCCACCGCGCACCGGCCCGCGCAGGCCCGCGGTGCCGAAGGTGAGCGGGCGGGCGAACCGCGCGGCTAGTTCCTGCGCGTCACACGCGGCGAGCTCGGCGGCCGTGGCGGGGTCGGGGTCGTGCGCGATCCACTCCTCGGGCGTCACGGGAGTCAGAGCCGGGCTATGACGTCGGCCAGCAGGGCCCCCATCTTGGTCGCCGAAGCGGCCCCGGCGGCCAGCACCTCGGCGTGGCTCAGTGGTTCGCCGGTGATGCCGGCGGCGAGGTTGGTCACCAGCGACACGCCCAGCACCTCGGCTCCGGCCGCCCGGGCCGCGATCGTCTCGTGCACCGTCGACATGCCCACCAGGTCGGCGCCCAGCATCTGCAGCATCCGCACTTCCGCGGGCGTCTCGTAGTGCGGCCCGGGCAGGCCGGCGTAGACGCCCTCGCTCAGCTCCGGGTCGGCCTGGCGGGCGAGCGTGCGCAACCGCGGCGCGTACGCGTCGGTCAGGTCGACGAACTGCGGACCGACCAACGGTGACCGTGCGGTCAGGTTGAGGTGGTCGCTGATCAGCACGGGCCGGCCGACGGCCATGTCCGGGCGCACCCCGCCGGCCGCGTTGGTGAGCACGACGACGCGGACCCCCGCCGCACATGCCGCCCGGACCGGGTGTACGACGTGGCACAGGTCATGCCCCTCGTAGGCGTGCACGCGGCCGACCATCACCAGAACGCGGTGCTCACCGATGCGCGTCGACAACAGCTCGCCGGTGTGTCCGACGGCGGTTGGCGGTGCGAACCCGGGCAGTTCCGCCTGCGGCAGCACGGCGGTCGGGGAGCCGAGCGCCGCGACCGCCGGCGACCATCCCGACCCGAGGACGACGGCGACGTCGTGCTCGTCTACCCCGGTGCGTTCGGCGATGACCTCCGCCGCCCGCCGCGCGACGTCGCCGGGGTCGGGCGGATGGTCGCTCACACTGGGCGAGCCTAGCCCGGCGACGACGGGCGCCGCGTTGGGGGAACCGCCCAGCCGCGAAGCGGGGCGAGGGGGATGGCGCGAGAAAGAAGCCCCCGCTTCCAGGGAATGCTATTTCCCCTCCGGAAATCGGACCGCGACCTCATCGATGTAGTACCGGTGATGCGTTTCGTTGCGTTCGAGCGCCGAGCGGCAATTCAGCGCGTCATCCTGTGTCGTGAACGGTCCCGCGACGACGGAACACACGTCGTCCCAAAAGAAGCCATCGAGCACGTACCACCCGGGCAGCAGGCCAGCGGTGTGCTGCTCAACCATTGCCACCCGGTGCTCTATCGAGCCCTTGTCGTTAAGGTCGTTTCTTGCTGCCACTTTGCTCTCCTGCGACGAATGTCGCGTTACATCGGGCGTCGCGTGCGTTGCAGACATATTGTCATGTGAATCCCAATAGTACGTACTTTTCGTCGAAATAAAGGAGTGTGAACATACCGCTGGAGTCGCGGATAATCGCTGGTTCTCGCGGGTGCGATACTGCAAGAGTGCCCACAGTCACCGCATTGGACAGCGTCGAAGATGTCGTCCGGCGGCGTGGTGCCGATCTTGTCGAGTTATCCCATGCCATCCATGCCGAGCCGGAGCTGGCGTTCAATGAGCATCGCAGCTGCGCCAAGGCGCAGGCGCTCGTTGCCGAACGCGGTTTTGAGATCACCGCGGGTGCCGGTGGTCTGGACACCGCGTTCCGCGCCGACTTCGGTGGCGGACCGCTCGTCATCGGGGTTTGCGCCGAGTACGACGCGCTGCCCGAGATCGGGCACGCGTGCGGACACAACATCATTGCGGCGTCGGCGGTGGGCGCCGCGCTGGCGTTGGCTGAGGTGGCGGACGACCTGGGCCTTCGGGTGGCGCTGCTGGGCACGCCCGCCGAAGAGGCGGGCGGCGGCAAAGAGCTGATGTTGCGCGCCGGGGTTTTCGACGACATCGCGGCGGCGGTGATGATCCATCCCGGACCGGCCGACATCGCCGCGGCCCGCTCCCTGGCGCTGTCCGAAGCGATCGTCCACTACCGCGGCAAGGAATCGCACGCGGCGGTCGCGCCCTACCTGGGGGTGAACGCCGCCGACGCGGTGACCGTCGCGCAGGTGGCCATCGGGTTGCTGCGGCAGCAATTCGCGCCCGGTCAGCTGGCGCACGGAATCGTCACCAACGGCGGGCAGGCGGTCAACGTCATCCCGGGGCACGCGAGTCTGCAGTACGCGATGCGGGGGCTCGAGTCGGATTCGCTGCGAGAGCTCGAGGGCAGGATGTTCGCGTGCTTTGCCGCGGGCGCGCTGGCCACCGGCTGCGAATACGAGATCGAGCAGCCCGCCCCGCCCTATGCGGAGCTCAACCCCGACCCGTGGCTGGCCGACGTCTTTCGCGAGGAGATGCGCCGACTCGGGCGCGAGCCGGTGGCGCGCGAGGTCGAAGCGGGCCTTCCCATGGGCAGCACCGACATGGGCAACGTGACGCAAGTGATGCCGGGAATTCACCCGGTGGTCGGCGTCGACGCAGGTGGTGCCACGGTTCACCAGCGCGCCTTCGCCGCGGCCGCCGCCGGTCCCAGCGGCGACCGCGCCGTCGTGGAGGGCGCGATCATGCTGGCGCGCACGGTGGTCCGCCTGGCGCAGACCCCCGCGGAACGCGACCGAGTCGTGGCGGCGCACGAGCTCAGACACAGCGGGTCACACGCATGAGCCTCGCCGAGATCGCCGAATCGTGGTTGGCCGCGCACGCCGACGACGTGGTCGAGTGGCGCCGGCACATTCACCGCCATCCGGAACTGGGCCGGCAGGAGTACGCCACGACGCAGTTCGTCGCCGAACGGTTGGCGGACGCGGGGCTGAACCCCAAGGTGCTGCCCGGCGGAACCGGGCTGGTATGCGATCTCGGTCCCGAGGGTGAGCCGCGGATCGCGCTGCGGGCCGACATGGACGCACTGCCCATGGCCGAGCGGACCGACGCCCCGTATGCCTCGCACATGCCCAACGTCGCGCACGCCTGCGGGCACGACGCGCACACGGCGATCCTGCTGGGTACCGCGCTGGTGTTGGCGTCCGTGCCGGAGCTGCCGGTCGGGGTGCGATTGATCTTCCAGGCCGCCGAGGAGCTAATGCCCGGCGGGGCGATCGACGCCATCGCCGCCGGGGCGATCACCGGGGTATCGCGGATCTTCGCCGTGCACTGCGATCCCCACCTTGCGGTCGGCCGGGTCGCGGTGCGGCAGGGCCCGATCACGTCGGCCGCCGACCAGATAGAGATCACGCTGTATTCACCCGGTGGGCACACCTCGCGTCCGCATCTGACCGCCGACCTGGTCTACGGGCTCGGCACCCTGATCACCGGGCTGCCCGGGGTGCTGTCGCGCCGCATCGACCCACGCAACAGCACCGTGCTGGTGTGGGGCGCGGTCAACGCGGGAGTGGCGGCCAACGCAATTCCGCAGAGTGGCGTGCTGTCCGGCACCGTCCGTACCGCCAGCCGCCACACCTGGGTCTCCCTCGAGAAGATCATCCGCGAGGTGGTGTCCGGGCTGCTTTCGCCGCTGGCGATCGAGCACACGCTGCGCTACCACCGCGGCGTCCCCCCGGTGGTCAACGAGGAGGTCTCGACGCACATCCTCACCCACGCCATCGAGGCCGTCGGCCCGGAGGTGCTGGCGGATACCCGGCAATCGGGTGGCGGTGAGGATTTCTCCTGGTATCTGGAGGAGATTCCCGGCGCGATGGCGCGACTGGGCGTCTGGTCGGGCGAGGGGCCGCAGCTGGACCTGCATCAGCCCACGTTCGACCTCGACGAGCGAGCGCTGGCGATCGGGGTGCGCCTGATGGTCAACATCATCGAGCAGTCGGCGCTCATCTAGACGGCGAGCGTGCGTGTTTGCGCGCCGACACGCCGTGTTGCCCGGCATTCTGCGCACGCTCGTCACGGTGAATTGTGGACATTACGCAGTGCCCCGACGATGGCCGCCATGCAGTCAGAGCTCAGCCGGCTACTCGACTTCCAAGGTGGAGTGGTCACGTCTGCCCAGGCGCTGACATTCCTCACTCGTCGCGGCTTGGAGGCGCAGCTGAAAACTTGTGAGCTGCAGCAAATCTGGTATGGCATATACGGCCGCGGTGAAGTGACCACCGCATTGCGGCTGCGCGGATTGGACTTGGCGGCGGGCACGACGGTGGCGGCATGCATGGGCACCGCCGCCGCTGCGTACGGCTTCGACACTGAACGCACCACCGATGTTCATGTGCTGAATCCCGGCGGGCGGCAATTGCGATCGACCGACGGCCTCGTTGTGCACCGACGTGAAGGCGCGCCGCTGACTTCAGTCGCGGGGCGCCCGGCAACTACGCCGGCGTGGACTGCGATCGAGGTTGCCCGCGGACTCCCTAGGCCCAGAGCGCTGGCGACTTTAGACGCCGCACTGCGCACCGGCATCTGTAGTCGCGGCGACCTAGATCGAGCGGCCGCAGCACAGTCCGGCCGTCGCGGCGTTGTGACCACTCGCGAGTTGCTCGGCATGGCTTCCCCGCTGGCGGAGTCGCCGATGGAGAGCGAGGCTCGCCTGGTCATGATCGACGGCGGATTACCCCCGCCGGTCTTGCAGTACGAGGTGGTGGACCTGCAGGGATACACGTGGCGGCTGGATTTTGCCTGGCCGGACCTCCGCGTCGCTGCTGAGTACGACGGCGTCGACTGGCACAGCGGACCCGACGCATTTCTGCGGGACCGCCGACGCAGCGGGGCACTTCAGGACCTGAACTGGGTGGTCGTGCCGATGGTGGCCGCGGATGTCAGGCACCGGCCGGTCGACCTGGTCCGGCGGCTCGAGACGCGATTGGAGCGTGCCAGGGCCGCGTGACTTTCTCGCGAAGGTGCGCAGAATGCCACTCCAAGCGGCGTGTCGCCGTGCAAACACGCACGCTCGCGAAAAGGAACCCTAGGGCGGAGGCCCCGGGCCGATGTTGCTGGCCGGGCGGGTCCGCAGGTCGTGCACGTAGTCGCTTGGCGCACCGGCGATTTCGGCGGCATCGGCCATGACACCCAGGTATCGCGCAGACGGCAGGCCGCCCTCCCACGCGTCCAGCACGTACAGCCACGCCAGCACGGGATCCGTGGTGGTGTCCGACGATATCCGCTCCACCCGGCAGCGGATCTTCTGGTGGACGCCGAACTCCGATCCCTCCCACCGGTCCAGGTTCTTCTCGTCCGCCGGCGTCATGTCGTACAGGACGACGAACACCTTGGCATCCGGATCCTCCACGACAGTCGCCAGCGCGCCTTCCCAGCCGATGTCCTCGCCGCCGAAGGTCAACCGCCACCCGTGCAGCCAGCCGGTACCGGCCATCGGCGAATGGGGTGCGCGCTTCAGCATCTGCTCGGGATCCATGTTCGACCCGTACGCGGCGTAGAGCGGCACGGAGAAAGCTTAACGGCGCCCGCTCGCGCGGTGTTCACCCTGAGCGCTTCATGCGGCCTGCGGCTAGGTTATGAACTGTGGTGACCCGCATCGTGATCCTCGGCGGAGGCCCGGCCGGTTACGAAGCCGCGCTCGTCGCCGCCACCTCACACCCCGATTCAGCACACGTCACCGTGATCGACTCCGACGGCATCGGCGGGGCGGCCGTGCTGGAAGACTGCGTGCCGTCCAAGACGTTCATCGCCTCGACGGGGGTGCGCACCGAGCTGCGCCGGGCGCCGCGACTAGGCTTCGACATCGACTTCGAGGACGCCAAGATCTCGCTGCCGCAGATCCATGAACGGGTCAAGAGACTCGCCACCGAGCAGTCGGCCGACATCACCGCGCAGCTGCTCAGCACGGGCGTGCACGTGGTCGCCGGCCGCGGCGAGCTGGTCGACCCCACGCCCGGCCTGGCCCGTCATCGCATCAAAGCCACGGCCGCCGACGGCTCCACCAGCGAGTACGACGCCGACGTCGTCCTGATCGCCACGGGCGCCAGCCCGCGGATCCTGCCGTCGGCCCAGCCCGACGGCGAGCGCATCCTGACCTGGCGGCAGCTGTACAACCTGGAGGCGCTGCCCGAGCACCTGATTGTGGTGGGCTCGGGTGTCACCGGCGCCGAGTTCGTCCACGCCTACACCGAGCTGGGGGTGCCGGTGACAGTGGTCGCCAGCCAAGACCGGGTGCTGCCCTACGAGGACGCCGACGCCGCGCTGGTCCTGGAAGAGGCGTTCTCCGAACGGGGCGTGCAGCTGGTCAAGAACGCCCGCGCGGCGTCGGTCACCCGGACCGACACCGGCGTCCTGGTCACGATGACCGACGGCCGCACCGTCGAGGGCAGCCACGCCCTGATGACCATCGGGTCGGTGCCCAACACCGGCGGCCTCGGCCTGGAACGCGTCGGCATCGAGCTGGGCCGGGGCAACTACATCACCGTGGACCGGGTTTCGCGGACCTCGGTGCTCGGCATCTACGCCGCCGGCGACTGCACCGGCCTGCTGCCGTTGGCGTCGGTCGCCGCCATGCAGGGCCGCATCGCGATGTACCACGCGCTCGGTGAGGGCGTGAGCCCGATCCGGTTGCGCACGGTCGCGGCGACGGTCTTCACCCGACCCGAAATCGCCGCCGTCGGCGTGCCGCAGTCGGCGATCGACGACGGCTCGGTGACGGCCCGGACCATCATGCTGCCGTTGCGCACCAATGCGCGGGCGAAGATGTCGGGGCTGCGGCAGGGTTTCGTCAAGCTCTTCTGCCGGCGGTCCACCGGCGTGGTGATCGGCGGCGTGGTGGTGGCGCCGATCGCCTCCGAACTGATCCTCTCGATCGCCGTGGCGGTAACCAACCGCATCACCGTCAACGAGTTGGCGCAGACGCTCGCCGTTTACCCGTCGCTGTCCGGGTCGATCACCGAGGCCGCCCGCCGGCTGATGGCTCACGACGATCTGGACTGAAGGCGGCGAATGACGCCAAAAAAGCTAGCCTTGGTGAAGCACCCGTCCTACTGACGAGTAACCGACAGGAGTCTGTGTTCGTGAGCAACCCGATTCAGGCACCCGAGAGCGCGCAGACCTGGGCGGCTTCCACGTTGGGACCACGGCAACGCGCGCTGGCCTGGGAGCGACTCGGCGCCGAGCAGTTTGACGTGGTGGTCATCGGCGGTGGCGTAGTTGGCTCCGGGTGCGCGTTGGACGCCGCCACGCGCGGGCTCAAGGTCGCGCTGGTCGAGGCGCGCGATTTCGCCTCCGGCACGTCGAGCCGCTCGTCGAAGATGTTTCACGGGGGGTTGCGCTACCTCGAGCAACTCGAATTCGGGCTGGTGCGCGAGGCGCTCTACGAGCGCGAGCTGTCGCTGACCACGTTAGCGCCACATCTGGTCAAGCCGTTGCCGTTCTTGTTTCCACTGACCAAGCGCTGGTGGGAACGCCCGTACGTGGCCGCCGGCATCTTCCTTTACGATCGGCTCGGCGGCGCGAAATCCGTTCCGGCGCAAAAGCATCTGACCCGCGCCGGCGCCTTGCGGTTGAGCCCGGGCCTGAAGCGCAGCTCGTTGGTCGGTGGAATTCGCTACTACGACACCGTCGTCGACGACGCCCGGCACACCATGACCGTCGCGCGCACCGCCGCACATTACGGCGCGGTGGTGCGATCCTCCACCCAGGTGGTCGCGTTGCTGCGCGAGGGCGACCGGGTGACCGGCGTGCGGGTCCGCGACTCCGAGAACGGCGCGATCACCGAGGTCCGCGGCCACGTCGTGGTCAACGCGACCGGGGTGTGGACCGATGAGATCCAGGCGTTGTCCAAGCAGCGCGGCCGCTTCCAGGTGCGCGCGTCCAAGGGCGTGCACGTGGTGGTGCCGCGCGACCGGATCGTCAGTGACGTCGCGATCATCCTGCGCACCGAGAAGTCGGTCATGTTCGTCATCCCATGGGGGACCCACTGGATCATCGGAACGACCGACACCGACTGGAACCTCGACCTTGCCCACCCCGCGGCCACCAAGGTCGACATCGACTACATTCTCGGCACCGTCAATACCGTGCTGGCCACCCCATTGACGCATTCCGATATCGACGGGGTCTACGCCGGGCTGCGGCCGCTGCTGGCGGGGGAAAGCGAGGAGACCTCCAAGCTGTCCCGCGAGCACGCCGTGGCGGTGCCCGCGCCGGGCTTGGTGGCAATCGCCGGCGGCAAGTACACCACCTACCGGGTCATGGCGGCCGACGCCGTCGACGCTGCGGCCGAGTTCATCCCGACGCGGGTGGCGCCGTCGATCACCGAGAAGGTCCCGTTGATGGGCGCCGACGGCTACTTCGCCCTGATCAACCAGGCGGAGCACGTCGGTGCGCTGCAGGCCCTTCACCCCCACCGGGTGCGCCACCTGCTCGACCGCTACGGTTCGCTGATCGGCGAGGTTTTGGGCTTGGCGGCCGACGCTCCCGAGCTGCTGCGCCCGATCAAGGAGGCGCCGGGCTATTTGAAGGTGGAAGCGCTCTACGCCGTCACCGCCGAAGGGGCCCTGCACCTGGAGGACATCCTGGCGCGCCGGATGCGCATCTCCATCGAGTACTCGCACCGCGGCGTCGACTGCGCCCGTGAGGTAGCCGAAGCGGTCGCGCCCGTCCTGCGCTGGAGCGCCGACGACGTCGAGCGTGAGGTCGCCAATTACACCGCACGGGTCGAGGCCGAGATCCTCTCGCAGGCCCAGCCCGACGACGTGTCCGCCGACGAATTGCGGGCCAGCGCCCCAGAGGCGCGCGCCGAGATCCTCGAGCCGGTACCGCTCAATTGAGCCTGTGGTGAGACCCGCCCCGCTCCCGCTTCGCGACGGGCTGGGGCCCGCCCGGGTGCGGTTGCGCGGTGGGCCGGTGCTGGCCGAACTCACCGCCCGGTTCGGCGCGCCGGCCCGTTCGAAGGTCCTGGCCGGAGAAGTCGTCGACGCCGACGGCGCTGTGGTCGACGAGGACACGGTGCTGCCCGCCGGATCGCACGTCTACCTCTACCGCGAGTTGCCCGACGAAGTGCCGGTGCCCTACGACATCCCGGTGCTCTATCGCGACGCGGACGTCGTGGTCGTCGACAAGCCGCCCTTTCTGGCCACCATGCCGCGCGGGCGGCACGTCGCACAGACCGCGCTGGTGCGGCTACGCCGCGAGTTGGACTTGCCGGAGCTGAGCCCGGCGCACCGGCTGGACCGGCTGACCGCCGGGGTGCTGGTGTTCACCACCCGCCGCGAGGTGCGCGGCGCCTACCAGACGCTGTTCGCCCGCGGCCTGGTGACCAAGACCTATCTCGCGCGGGCGGCCGCCGATCCGGCCCTGGAGCTGCCGCGCGTGGTCCGCAACCGCATCGTCAAACGCCGGGGCCACCTGCAGGCAGTCTGCGAGCCGGGGGTGCCCAACGCGGAGACTTTGGTGGAAAGGGTCTCCGACGGCCTGTACCGGTTGACGCCACGCACCGGACGCACCCACCAGCTGCGGGTGCACATGGCCTCGCTGGGGATACCGATCGAGGGAGACCCGTTGTATCCCAAGGTGATCGACGTGCCGGCCGACGACTTCAGCACGCCGCTGCGCTTGCTGGCGCAGCGGATCGAGTTCGTTGACCCGTTATCGGGAGTGCGGCGTGAGTTCGTCAGCCGCCGAGAGCTCGGCGCCTGAACTTGTCGGACCCCCATGCCATAATCGAATGTATGTTCGAGGATGTGCGGGCGCGGTTCGATGAGCACTTTGAGCGGTGTTATCCGTCGGCGACGGCGGAGTCGGCGGCGTTGGTGGAGGAGATCGGCGCGGCGGCGCGGTTGGAGAATCGGGCGGCGGCGGCGCAGTTGGCGGCGATCGGTCGGCTGTTCGGGTATCGGTTGTCGCGGTGTGCTGAGACCGAGGATTGGGCGATCGACACCATGGAGGCGGTGGCCGCCGAGGTGGCGGCGGAGTTGCGGATCTCGCAGGGCTTGGCGGCCTCCCGGGTCCGGTATGCGCGGGCGATGCGCGAGCGGCTGCCGAAGGTGGCAGAGGTGTTTGTGGCCGGGGACATCGACTTTCGGTTGTTCGCCACCATCGTGTATCGCACCGATCTGATTGAGGATGCCGACGTGCTGGCGACGGTGGACGCCCAATTGGCCGCCAACGTGGCGCGCTGGCCGTCGATGACCCGGTCGCGGCTGGCCGGCCAGGTGGACAAGATCGTGGCGCGCGCGGATGCCGATGCGGTGCGCGCCCACCGCGAGCGCCACGCCGACCGGCAGGTGGTCCTCGACGAGGTGGTGGGCGGCATGTCCCTGATTCAGGGCTGCCTGTTCACCCCCGATGCCCAGGCTTTGGATCAGCGGCTAGACGCGCTGGCGGCCACGGTATGTGCCCACGACCCGCGCACCGCGGTGCAGCGCCGCGCCGATGCGCTGGGGGCGCTGGCGGCCGGGGCCGACCGGCTGGGCTGCCGGTGCGCGCGCCCGGATTGCGCGGCCGGCACACGCCGGCCCGCCGCGCCGGTGGTGATCCATGTCATCGCCGAGCAGGCCACCCTCGACGGCACCGGCGACGCGCCCGGCTCGCTGGTGGGTGCTGACGGGCTGATCAGTGCGGAGTTGGTGGCCGAGCTCGCCCGCTCGGCCAAGCTCACCCCGTTGGTGCATCCCGGCGATGTCCCACCGGAGAAGGGGTACGCGCCGTCCAAGGCGCTGGCCGATTTCGTGCGCTGCCGGGATCTGACGTGTCGCTGGCCGGGCTGCGACACGCCCGCGATCGACTGCGACATCGACCACACCATTCCCCACGCCCAGGGCGGCCCGACCCATGCGGGCAACCTCAAGTGTTACTGCAAGACACATCATTTGGTGAAGACGTTTTGGGGCTGGACGGAAAAGCAGCTGGCCGACGGAACTTTGATCCTCACCTCCCCGGCCGGCGCCACCTACGTCACCACCCCCGGCAGCGCCCTGCTGTTCCCCAGCCTGTGTTACGCCGTGGGCGGCGTCCCCGCCCCCGAAGCCGCCGACCCGCACCCCGAGGACTACTGCGCCGAACGCACCGCCATGATGCCCCGACGCACCCGCACCCGCGCCCAACACCGCGCCACCCGCATCAACACCGAACGCCGCCACAACCGCCAAGCCCGCCAAACCCCCCAGAACCAGAACGAGGCCTACTGTCCGAATCTCGGCGACGCCGCCGGCGACGGCGAACCGCCACCGTTCTAAGTGGCGTGAAGACCTCGGAACCGGGTAGCTGTGCCATGGACATCACCGTCACCTTCGTCGGTAACGCGACGGACGTAGATATCCCCGGGCGTCTTTTCGTCGCCGTTGACCGATTTCACGCGCGAAATGCAACAGCGCATGCGGCATGGCCGACCGAATCATCGAGGTCCAACCCGGCGCCCCGGTTACCGTCTGACGTTTCCTAGCGCCCGGAAAAGGCCATACGGCCATCCCGGTCGGGACCAAGGCCTCGTGATCCATAACTCGTTACCTGACTAGCGTCACAGGTATATCGTTCGTCACATCCGCTACAAATGGGGATATGGTCGGGGCCGCACGGGAGAGGCGTCGATGCGCAATGTTTCAGGGCTTGTCGCGGCTTAGTCGACGCAATTTTGCAATGCCGTTACCCGCGCAGGGAGGGTAAGAAATCATGGACTTGTTGGCGCCTCCCGAGATCATTTCGGCGCTTATCCACACCGGGCCCGGTGCGGGCTCAATGTTCGAGGCCGCCGGCGGGTGGCAGCAGTTGGCCGTCGAGTTAGAGAACTCCGTTGCCGGCTACGCATCGACGTTGTCGGGACTGATCGAAACCTGGACCGGCCAGTCCGCGATGGCGATGGTGCAGGCGGTCCAGCCCTATCTCATCTGGCTGCGCACCACGGCGCAGCAGTCTCAGCAGATGGCCGCCTCGGCGGAGGCCGCGGCGTCGGCATTCACCTCCGTCCGTGCGGCGGTGGTGACTCCCGCGCAGGTCACCGCTAACCGGACGCGGCTGGCGCAGTTGCTGGCCACCAACCGGTTCGGGACCAACACCGCGGCGATCGCCGCAACCGAAGCCGAGTACCAGACGATGTGGACGAACAACGCGGCGGCGATGACTAGCTATCAGGCGGCCTCGGCGCAAGCCACTGCGCTGCCACAGTTCTCTTCACCGCTGACGATCGCCAATCCGGCCGGGGCGGCCGCTCAAGCCGCCACGGTGCCTGCGGCCACCTCGTCTAACAGCGCCGCCTCGCTGTCCTCGATCTTGTCGTCGTTTTTCGGTACCGGCTCCTCCAGCCTGGTCAACAACGGCTGGTTCCAGCTGGGCAACACCTGGGGCAACCAGTTCCTGTCGTCGGGTTTTCCCATCAACCTGCTCGGCGTGGAAGCACAAGTGGCGACCGCGCAAGGGGTTCAGTCGGTGGGCGGCGAAGTCGGCCAGGGCCTGGCGGAGGGAGAGGCCGCGCTGGGCGCATCGGAGGCCGAAGTCGCTAGTGCGGTCAGGGCCGCCGGATCCGCCACGGCACCGACGGCCGCGCTGGGCGTGGGTGTCACGGTGGGCAAGCTGACCGCCCCGCCCGCTGTGGTGGGGCTGTTGCCGGCCGCGCAATCGCCGGTGCAACTCGCCTCGTCGGTGTCGCCGCTCCCTGCGGGGAATTCCGGGCTGTCCGCGATGCCGATGATCCCGATGATGGTGCCGCCGCCGATCTCTGCGGGCAGTGGCTGGCGCAAGAGGAAGCAGCAGAGCGTCGAAGACCTCGAGTGCGGTGCGGAGCTCCCGAAAAAAGTGGTGCAAAGACCCCCAAGCGGGGGATGAGGGCCGACGATGGTGCCCCACAACAGCGCACGCAGCAGTAGGACACCGAGAATTTTCGCAGGGTCCGACGCGCCGCGATCATCCTACCCGGGCTGTTCTTCGGGGTAAGCTGTGACGGATTTTGGCATGCTGCCGCCCGAGATCACCTCTGCGCTGATTCACTCCGGGCCCGGTGCGGGGTCGCTGATCGAGGCTTCGGCTGTTTGGCAGCAACTGAGCATCGAGCTCGAGGAATCCGTTGGCAGCTATTCCTCGGTGTTGTCGTTACTGACCGCGGACTGGCGCGGTCCGTCCTCGATGGCGATGGCGAAAGCCGTCGAACCCTACCTCGCCTGGTTGCGTACCACCGCCCAACAGTGCGAGCAGGTCGGCTCGTCGGTGCGGGCGGTGGTGGCGGCGTTTGAGCTGACTCATTTCACGGTCGTGCAACCCGCAGTGGTCAGCGCCAACCGGACGCGGTTGGCATGGTTGCTGGCCACCAACTTCTTTGGGATCAACCTGCCGGCGATCGCCGAAACCGAGGCTGAGTACGTAGCCATGTGGGTGAACAACTCGGTGGCGATGTATCGCTACGCGGCGTCCTCGGCGAGCGCCGTTGTGCAGCAGCAATTTTCGCTGCCTCCTGTGATCGTCGATCCGACCGGGCTGGCAACCCAGGCCAATGCGGTGTCCGCCGCCGTCAACCTGCCTTCGGCGGCGACGATCCTGGATCAGCTTGAAGCCTTCAACCCCACCACCGGTTGGTTCGGACTCGCCAACACCTGGGCAAACCAGACGATCGCCGCCGGCGGATATCCGGTCAACATCCTCGGCGTCTTAGCGCAATTGGCGACCGCCAAGGGGTGGGAGTCGCTGGGCGGCGACGTCGGAGCGGGGTTGGCGGAAGGCGAGGCCAGCTTGGCGGCGGCGGAGGCGCAATTCGCCAACGCCCTCGGCGCCGCCGGATCGGCGGAAGCACCTACCGCGGAGGTGGGTGTTGGAGTCATGGTCGGCAAGCTGGTTGCGCCGCCCGGTGTGGTGGGACTGTTCCCGACGGAGTCACCCGTGCAACTCGCCTCGGCCGTGTCGTCGCTTCCTCCGGAAACGCCCCCGTGGCTTTCGATGCCGATGACCCCGATGGGGGTGCCGCCGGCCGCGGCGGGCAACCGTCAGCGCGAGGGGCGGGACTACGACAACATCGAGTACGGCTCGGAGCTGTTGGGAACTGTGATGCAACGACCGCCATCAGCGGGATAGCGTCTCCGATTCGTCCTCGCTCAGCGTGAAGTAGTTCTCCTCCTCCTGAGCGAAGTGCAAGCGCAGCAGCGCGTACAGCCCGTACAGGCACGCGAGCAGGTCGTCAAGCTGGTCGGGGGCTATGCCGCCGGCGCCGTTGCTCCGGGCCAGCGCCAGGTGGGCGCCGACCCGGTCCGACAACCGTTGTATCTCGGCGTGGGTTCGGCTCATCGTCGCCGTGGCTTCGCTCGTGCCCAGGGGGTGGGCCAGCGCGGGGTAGAGCTGGGTTTCCTCGGCCCGTTCATGGGGCAGGATCCGCTCCGTCAGCAGGGCGTAAGCGCGGGTGATCGCCTGCAGCGCCGACTCATCGGGTGCGGCGGCCAAACAGTCGGCCGCGTCGCGCAGCTGGCCGACGGCGTCGCGCAGTTGGTCGTGCTCGGAATCGAAGCGGCGCAACATCTGCTCGGTGCGCCGGGGCAGGTCGACCTCGACGGCCGGGTTGCCGCGCAGGGCGCGCAACGCGTTACCGATCACGGCGACGTCGATGCCCTCCTGCAGCAGCGCGCCCACGGCCGGCGGCAGCCAACCGATCGCCGCGACGGCCATCGCGATCACCGAAAGCCCCATGCCGACGACGGCGCTTTGCACGGCGATGCGCCGCGACCAGCGGGCGATGTCCATCGCGTCGGCGAGGCGCTCCAGCCGATCCGTGGTCAGCACGATGTCGGCAGCCTCGGATGACGCGCTGGTACCGCGGGCGCCCATCGCCACGCCGATGTTCGCCGCGGCCAGCGCGGGAGCGTCGTTGACCCCGTCGCCGACCATCACGGTGACCGCGCGTTCCTTTTCGGCGCGTACGGCGGCGACCTTGTCGGCCGGGCTCTGTTCGGCGTACACCTCGTCCAGCCCCAACACGGCGGCGACCTCGCGGGCCGGTTCCGCGCGGTCCCCGGTGAGCATCACCAGCCGGTTCAGCCCGGCGCTGCGCAACCGGCGCACGGTACGGGGCGCATGGCGGCGCAGCGGGTCGCGCAGCAGCACCGCGCCGGCCGGTTGCCCGTCGATGCGGACCCAGGTGATCGCCGCTGCGTCCAGCAGGGCCCGGTTCAGCGCCGCGCGGGCCCAGGCCGCCGACCCGGTGTGGCCGTCGGACTTGCCGACCGCGATGCGCCGGCCGTCGACGGTGCCGGCGACCCCGCGCCCGGGTTCCTCTTCCACCGCGGCGGGCAGCGACAGAGCCAGGCCGCGGGAGCGCGCCTCGGTGACGATTGCCTCGGCCAACACATGGGGGGACATCTGATCCACCGAGGCCGCCAGCCGCAGGATCTCGATCGCATCGCGCCCCGGCGCGGCCGCAACGTCGACGACGACGGGGCGCCCCATGGTCAGCGTCCCGGTCTTGTCCATCACCAAAGTCGTTGCCCGGCCCAGGTTTTCCAACGCGCCGCCGTTGCGGATCACCACGCCGTGCCGCGAGGCCCGCGATAGGCCGGACACGATCGCGACCGGAGCGGCAAGCAACAGCGGGCACGGGGTCGCCACCACCAGCACCGCCACCGCCCGTACCGCCGAGCCGCTGGCCAGCCACGCCGCACCCGCCACCGCCAGCGTCAACGGCAAGAACCACGCCGCATACCGGTCGGCCAGCCGCACCACCGGCGCGTCCTGCGCACCGGCTGCCTCGGCCAGCCGGACGATCCCCGCGTAGGTGCTGTCGTCGGCGGTGGCGCTGGCGTGCATCTCGAACGCCATGCCAGCGTTGACCACTCCGCTGCGCACCGGTTCGCCGGGGCCGCGCTCCACCGCCAAAGGCTCGCCGGTCAGGACGGACTCGTCGAGCACCGCCGGCGCATCGGCGATGCGCCCGTCCACGGGCACCACCTCGGCGGGGCCGACGACCAACAGGTCGTCGATCGCCACCTCGTCCAGCGTGATCACCCTCACCGTCGACCCGACCCGACGGCGCGCGAAGCGCGGCGCACGCTCCAGCAGCGCCCGCAGATCGTGGGAGGCTCGCCGCTCGGCCGCCGCCTCGAGCGCCCGCCCACCGGCGAGCATCACCGCTATCAATGCACCGGCGAGGTACTCGCCGACCAGCAGCGTGCCAACCAGCGACAACACCGCGATCACGTCTACGCCGACCCGCCCCTGGCGCAGGGCGGCCAGCACCCACACCACCGCGGGGACCACCGCCACCACGGTGCCCGCGATCCAGCAACCGTCGGCCACCCGGCGGAATCCGGCCAGCCAGGCAACCCCGCCGCCCGCCAGGGCGCCCACAGTCACCGCGACCAGAACCGGCCCGACCAGCCGGGCTAGCCGCGCGAGGGCCGCAGAACCTTTACCGCCCACACCACTTCCCTTCGCGTACCAGGTGAGCCTGGCCCGCCTGCCCCGAGTTCACTAGGGCCAGAAGTCGCCACCGATCGAAGGCCCGGGACCTATTGAGGCTGAATTGAGGACTGAGGTCACTAGAAGGGCCGGCGAGTTCTGGTGAACATGGTGACGTGACTGCTACCTCTTCTGCTGGATCCATGCCCATCTCCACCATCACCGGCGACCCCGTGGCGCGCGTCGCCGCTGACGCCACGGTCGCCGACGCCGCCAAGGCCATGGTGGCCCGCGACGTCGGAGCCGTTGTGGTCGGCGACGACGCCCGGCCCGCCGCCCTGTTGAGCGAGCGCGACGTCGTCCGCGTGGTCGCCGCCGGAAACGACCCGGCCGATGTGCCGGCAATCGACGTGGCGAGCAAAAAGCTGGTGTGGTGTGGCGTCGAGGCAACGGTGAATCAGGCGGCGGCCCGAATGATGGACCGCTACATCCGCCACGTCCTGGTGGAGCGCGAGGGCAAGCTGGCCGGCATCGTCTCGGCCCGCGACCTGCTGGGCGTCTACAGCGCCTACAGTGCCGACGCGGAATTCGATCGGACGTGAAACGCCGCTCGAAATCCCTCTCAGCCGCGCTCGCCGGAGGGAGCCTGGCCGCCCTTGCGGGCTGGGACCTGCGGCAGCGCCGCCACACCATCCTGCGCAATTACCCGATCGTCGGGCACCTGCGGTTCATCCTGGAAGCGGTGGGCCCGGAGCTGCGTCAGTACATCGTCACCGACAACGACGCCGAGCGACCCTTCAGTCGTGACCAGCGGCGCTGGGTGTACACGTCATCGAAGCTGAGCAACCGCTACTTCGGGTTCGGCACCGACAACGACCTGGAGCGGGTCCACAACTATCTCGTCATCAAGCATGCGGCGTTCCCGGCGCCGGCCCCCGCGGGGGATCCGGAGCATCCGGACCCGGCGGTGCCGTTGCCGGCGGCGAAGGTGCTCGGCGGCGCCCGGGGCCGGGCCAAGGCGTTCCGGCCCTCTTCCTTGGTCAACATCTCCGCGATGAGCTTCGGGTCGCTGTCCGCCGCGGCCATCACCGCGCTCAACAAGGGCGCGGCCCTGGCCGGCACCCTGCACACCACCGGGGAGGGCGGGGTGTCGCAGTATCACCTCAACGGCGGCGACCTCGTCTGGCAGATCGGCACCGGCTACTTCGGCTGCCGTAACGACGACGGCACGTTCAGCCTTGCCCGTCTGATCGACCGGGTGGCGGCCACACCCTCGATCCGGGCCATCGAGATCAAGCTCAGCCAGGGAGCCAAGCCGGGTCTGGGCGGCATGCTGCCCGGCGCCAAGGTCACTCCCGAGATCGCGGCGATCCGCGGAATCCCGGCCGGGGTCGACTGCAAGAGTCCGGCCGGCCACTCCGCGTTCCGCGACGTCGACGGGCTGCTGGAGCTCGTGGAAACCATCGCGGCGGAGACGGGACTGCCCGTGGGCATCAAGTCGGCGGTCGGGGAGGCGCCGTTCTGGCCCGAGCTGGCGGCGCGCATGGCCCGCACCGGCAGGGGCGTCGACTTCGTCACCATCGACGGCGGCGAGGGCGGCACCGGCGCGGCTCCGCTGGTCTTCACCGACCACGTGGCCCTGCCCTTCAAGTGGGCTTTCCCGCGCGTCTACCGGGCCTTCGCCGAGGAGGGGCTGCATCACGACGTGGTGTTCATCGGCTCGGCCAAGCTGGGCATCCCCGAGAACGCCCTGCTGGCCCTGGCCATGGGCTGCGACATGATCAACGTCGCCCGAACGGCCATGTTCTCCATCGGGTGCATCCAGGCCCAGCGCTGCCACACCGGCCGCTGCCCGTCCGGGGTCGCCACCCAGTCGGCATGGCTGCAGCATGGCCTCGACCCGGCTTTGAAGTCGGTGCGCTGCGCCAACTATCTGGCCACCCTGCGCTTCGAGCTACTGTCCCTGGCCCGCGCCTGCGGCCACGTGCACCCGGCCCTCGTCCCCCTCGACGCCGTCGAACTGCTCGACGTCGACCTTCGCACCGTGCAGGCCGACGACTTGTTCGACTACAAGCCGGACTGGGGCCTGCCGGGGCCGGCCGACGCCGAGGCGATCACGGCGTTCATGGCCGGCGATGGCCGCTGATCGCCTCGGCGGCGGATCAGGCCGTCAATGATTCAGTCTCCGCCGGCGGCTGACGATCCCGCTGCCGGGATTCCATCATGCGATTGCGCACGATGTGTTCGACCAGGATCGGAACGAAGGCCTGCACCGGCGCCTCGACGAATTGCTGGGCGGCTTCCTCGCACCAGCGCTTGATCTGGGCCGTCCGCTCCTCGCCGCCGAGCCCCTCGTGACTGGCCAGCTTCTCTGCGACGTCGTCCACGGATCGGGCGATACTTGCGGGACCGGCCGGCGCAACGTCGGCGTTGGGGCTTAGTCCCGCCTGTTCCAACGCTTGTCGGGCGACCTCCTCGCCGGCGTCCGGCCGGATGACGTGCAGAGTGATGTGCCGGCCGTCTTCCCCGATCAGGATCACGCTGGCCCGCTCGTCACTGGTGAAACCCAGCAGTTCGACTGAGTGGCCGGCGATTTCAACCAGTGCCGGCGTCTCCTGCCAGCCGTCGCGGCGGTAGGCCACCATCACGACCGGGCCTAGCCGGTCGGACAATGACGTCACCAAGTTCGGCAGTTCGTCGACCAAGTTCGTCGACCGCGGCCACCAGGCGCCGTCAACGTGCTCCGACGCGGTCCGGTATGGCTTGAGCCGCAAACGGATTTCGCGCCCCATCTCAACCACCTGCTCGTTGGGCATGCGATAACTCTACGGTTATCACGACGAACTCGCGACCCGAGCGCGCGAGGGTTACCACGCCGTGTACGGAACATGAACAACATTCTACGGCAACGCCTTTGGCAGGATCCGCCGCTGGACAGCCTCGGAGGCGCGGACCAGCAGGTCGGGCGCCACCGCCGACACCGAACTCGCCACCGCGGCGGCCAGCAGGGCCTGACCCCAGGCGACCGGGTCCACGGGAGTGCAGCCGAACACGTGACTGAGCCCGGGGGTGCTGACGACCACCACGAGCGCCCCAAGCGACCCGACCGTCGTCAGAACCACCAGCGGGGCGTGCGAGTCGATGAGCGTCTGGGCGAGTTGGGTGCTGACCAACGCGATGAGCCCGACCGTGGCCGCGCGGCGCGGAGTCCCGGTCGCGCTGGCCATCGCCCAGCCCAGCGTGGCGCCCATCGTGGTGGACGCGCCCCGGATCCCGATCGCCCGCCACATCGCCGCCTCGTCACGGTCGACCTCGACGGTGCCCGTCTGCGGGCTGACGGCCAGCGCGGCGGCGGGCAGCGCGTCGGTCAGCATGTTGACCAACAGCATCTGGCGGGCGTTGAGCACCGAACGCCCGGTCAGGACGGTGGT
>CAWAWC010000020.1:0-225867 GCA_963785625.1 uncultured Actinomycetota bacterium
GCGGGCGAGTTGGCCTGTAAGCCGGATTCTGTTCCCCGCCGCCGCGGCTTGGCAACGGCGACGGGGCGGCGACCATCCATCTGGACACACCGTTGCCGGGTGCCTCGAGCGGCCTACCCGCAGGCTCGGGCGAGCAACCCTCGGACGCCTGCGCGACCGCACCAGGTGCGGCCTTCTTGGCCTTGCTTCGGGTGGGGTTTGCCTAGCCATCCCGGTCACCCGGGATGCTGGTGCGCTCTTACCGCACCGTTTCACCCTTACCACCGCGAGGGTGGCGGTTTGTTTTCTGTGGCACTGTCCCGCGAGTCACCTCGGATTGCCGTTAGCAATCACCCTGCTCTGTGAAGTCCGGACTTTCCTCGAACCGCCTTGCGACGGTCCGCGGCCGCCCGGCCAACTCGTCCGCGACGACCAACGGTACTCGTTGCGGTATCCGTAGGCCAGCAGCTACGCGACGCCTCGTCGCAGGACGATCACGTTGTCGGTCAACGTCGCGGGTTGCCCGTCGGGGCCGACCGTCTCCCGTTCGACGCTCTCGGCCCGCACCCGCGTCCACGTCGTGGCGTCCACCCGCAACGACGCGAGAACGTCGTCGATGCCGGGAAAGTGGTGCAAGTGTTGCTTGGTCCAACGTCCCTTCCGGGAAAGTCTCGTTGAGGTCGTGGCGCTGGAAGTCGATGCGGTCCAGCAGGTTCCGACCGGACGCGGCCTCGCTGCCCCGTTGCAGCGCGGTGGCCGAGACGTCGACGGCGACGACCCGCCAGCCGTGTTCGGCGAGCCACAGCGCGTCGGCGCCCTCACCGCAGCCCAGGTCCAGGGCCCCTCCCGCCGGCAGTTCGGCGGCCACCTCGGGCAGCCGGGCGTTGACCCGCCCGCTCCACGTCCGCTCGCTGGAGCGATAGCGCTGTTCCCAAAACTGCTCGGCATCCTCGGGCTGGTCAGAGCTGTCCACGCCGCGATCCTGCCCAACCCGAGCGGCGTTGCCAAGCTCGGTGGCCGGCAAACGTCAAGCCTTGACCATTGCCCAGCGCGAACGTTTGGTGTCAGCATGACCGGATGACAGAAACCGAAGGGTTCGTCGACCAGGCGGTGACCGGCCTCGCGGAGCCGCAGCCGATGTACAAGGCGCTGCGGGAATCGTGCCCGGTCTTTCGCTCGCCGCAGGCGGTGGTGTTCAGCCGCCTGGCCGACATCGAGATGGCGCTCAAGCACACCGAACTGTTCTCGTCGAACATGGACGCCGTCGACCTTGGCAACGTGCGACCGCTCATCCCGTTGCAGATCGATCCACCCGAGCACGCGAAGTACCGACGCATCCTCGACCCGCTGTTCACCCCGCGGGAGATGGCCCGGCGTGAACCGCAGGTAGCCGAGCTGGTGAACGAGATGATCGACCGCTTCGCCGGCCGGGGCGAATGCGATTTTCATACCGAGTTCGCCGTGCCCCTCCCGTGCACCGTCTTCCTGCAGTTGCTCGGCCTGCCGCTGGAGGACCTCGACCAGTTCCTGGTCTGGAAGGACGGCATCATCCGCCCGGAGGGCGTAGGCGTCGACGGCCGCCACGACGCCTCGGCCGGCGTTGCCCAGCAGATTTACGACTACTTCGAGCGCGCCATCGACGACCACATCGCCAGCCCCCGCGACGACGTGTTGTCCGCGCTGATCGCGGCCGAACTGAGCGGGGAGGGTCGGGCGCTGTCCCGCGAGGAGATCCTCGACATCTGCTTCTTGTTCCTGATCGCGGGCCTTGACACGGTCACCGATTCGCTCGACTGCTTCTTCGTGTATCTGGCCCGCCACCCCGAGCACCGTCACCAGCTCGTCGACGAGCC
Organism: uncultured Actinomycetota bacterium; assembly: GCA_963785625.1. Classification (GTDB taxonomy): domain Bacteria; phylum Actinomycetota; class Actinomycetes; order Mycobacteriales; family Mycobacteriaceae; genus Mycobacterium. The sequence goes on from CAWAWC010000020.1 coordinate 1,833, forward strand.
CGACGTCCTGCCGAGCGCCATCGAGGAGCTGTTGCGCTGGGAGACACCGGTGCCGGGGGTCGCTCGCGTCGCCATGCAGGACGTCGAGATCGGCGGCTGCCCCATCAGCAAGGGCGAACGGGTCAGCCCGTTGCTCGGCGCGGCCAACACCGACCCGGCCGAGTTTCCCGATCCCGACGTCGTGGACTTCCGCCGCAATCCCAACCGGCACCGCGCGTTCGGCGGCGGTCCGCACCGCTGCCTCGGCTCGCACCTGGCCCGCATGGAGCTGCGGGTGGCACTGCGCGAATTCCACCGGCGCATACCCGACTACGAGATCAAGCCCGGCACCGAGCTCAAGTACACCGAGGCGCTGCGGTCGGTGGAGTCCCTGCCACTGATATTTCCGTTGTCATGACCCGCGTCTCGGTCGACGCGGACTCCTGCACCGGCCACGGGCGTTGCTACACCTTGGCGCCTAACGTCTTCGACGCCGACGATGTCGGCCACTGCATCGTGCTCGTCGAAGAGGTCTCGGGCGAACTCGAAGCGCAGGCGCACGCCGCCGCGGAAAACTGCCCGGAGAGCGCAATTACGCTGGCGCGCTAGTCATTAAGTGAAGCAAACGACGCTGCGCGCCCCGCGCCCGGCGGTCATGTCGGTGAACGCCGCCTCGACGTCGTCGATACCGATCCGCCGCGTCACCAGTGCTTCGAGGTCGAGCCGGCCGCGCTGAGCAAGCTCGGCGAGCACGGGGATGTCGCGCGCCGGGTCGCTGGCCCCGTAGACGCTGCCCTGAATTGTCTTACCTTCGGTCATGAGCGACAGCGCCGGAAAAGTCACCGCCTCCGCGACCCCGGCGGCACCCACCAAGGTGACCCGGCCGCCGCGGCGGGTGGCGTCATACGCCGCGCGCATCGTGGCGGGCTTGCCGACCACCTCGATGCCGTGGTCGGCCCCGGCGCCGCCGGTGAGGTCGCGCACTGCGGCGGCAACGTCGACCTGGCTCGCGTCGACCGTGTCCGTCGCGCCGTTGGCGACCGCGGCGGGAAGCTGGGCAGCCACCCGGTCGGCGGCAATGATCCGCGCCGCGCCGGCCAGGCGGGCACCTTGGATCGCCGCCAAACCAACGCCGCCGCAGCCGAGGACGAGCACGGTCTCGCCCGGGCGGACAGCCGCCGTACGCATCACCGCGCCGACCCCGGTGGTGACGCCACAGCCCAGCAGCGCGGCGAGATCGAGCGGCAAAGACTCGTCGATCGGCACGACCGCGGCGGCGGGCAGCACCGTCTCCTCGGCCAGCGACCCGACACCCATGCCGGGCCACACTGGGCCGGCCGCGCTCTCCGCGTACGGAGCGCCGTAAGCGTGGTCGTAGCCGTGAACGCACAGGTGCGCCTCGCCGCGCAGGCAATACGAGCAGGACCGGCAGGGCACGTTCCACACCATCACGACGTGGTCACCCGGGCTGACGGTAATCACGTCGTCGCCCACTTCGGCGACTATCCCCGCGCCCTCGTGGCCGAGTGTGGATGGGAGCAGCGTCGGTATCGCTCCGTCGCGCAGCGTTAGGTCGCTGTGGCACACACCGCTGGCCCGGAGTTGCACGCGAACCTCGTGCTTGGCGACGGGCCGTAACGCGAGTTCCTCCACCGTCGTGGGTTGTCCGACCTCGCGCAGCACTATCGCTCTCACCGGTCGCCCCCTGTGATCCATGCCATAGCGACATACGATGGCGGGACAATCGCATCCGGTCAAGGTCGCTACCGGGAGGATCACCTCGGTCTTGGTCGGCGGTGTCGAGGTCTGCCGCGACGGGACGGCCACCGGCGCCTTACCCGGAACCGTGTCGCGATCCGGACGTGACACCGAAACGATGCCAGCTCGTGGCTGATCCGGGCGGTGGCCTCGACATGGGCTCGACGCGGCGGCCAACCGGGGCCCGGCGCGTTACCCGGACCCGGACCGCTTGGATCCCACTAGCAGAAACATTGCGCAACTGACCTTCGGCGGTGGCCCCAACCTATGCCTGTGCATGCACCTGGCGCGCATGGAGGCGGCGGTCGCTATCGACGCGTGCTGGACCTGGTGGTCGAGTTCACCCCGGCCTGATCTAACTGCCTTATTTCCGCGCCAGCGCATGCCATGCCATGTCGGCGATGGCCCGGCAGTAGTCGTCGTCGACCGCATCGTCGGAGTAGAGAGCACGAATGTTGAGCGGTGCGAGGACGATCTGCACGGCGGCCACGGGGTCGACCCCGTCGCGCAATTCGCCGCGCTCCCTCGCCCGGTCGACGATCCTGCGCGCGACAGCGAAGCGTGCCCGCCAGAACTTCATTCGGGTGTCGTGGTCGTGGGGGCCATTTCGATTCATCACCAGGGCACGCAGGAAAGTGCGGCCCCAATCGGTGTTGACCCGGTCGGCCACATTCCGCGCCAGCGCGAGCAGGTCTGTCCGCAACGATCCGGTGTCGGTGTCCGAATCCAGGTCTTCCATATCGGCTGAAGCCGCGTCGACGATCAGTTGTTGACGATCGCCCCAGTGGAAGTAGATCATCGCCGGATCCAAGTGGTGGCGCTCCGCCAATGCCTCGATGCTGAATCGCTCCACGCCCCAGCGGGCCAGCTCGTCGAGCACCGCCGGCATCACGCACGCCCATACATCCGCGGGGACAACGCCCGCGGACACGATCTCTGGTTGAGACGACTGCATGCGGGTGCCCTTCACCGGACGATCCAGGATAGTCAAGGTACTTAACTCCGCAATCGGCGCGTGACTAAATGCTACAAGCCACTGAATTGACTACAGGTAGCCGGTCTGGTTCACCAGCCGCACCGAGGACACCCCGTCGGAGTAGAACTCGGCGATGCTCAATGACGCCAGGTCAAGGTGCAGCCGGTAGAGGATGCCCGGGCCTGCGTCCAGGGCCAGCCGCAGCAGCATCTTGATCGGCGTCACATGCGAGACCACCAGCACCGTCGAGCCCTGATATCCGGCGACGATCCGCTCGCGGACCTCCATGACCCGGTCGAGGACGTTGTCGAAGCTTTCCCCACCAGGCGGCGTGGTGCCGGTGTCGCGCAGCCACTGGCGATGCAGTTCTGGATCGCGCTCCGCGGCCTCGTTGAAGGTCAACCCTTCCCAGGCCCCAAAATCGGTCTCGATCAGGCCGTCGTCGACGGTCACGTCCAGGCCCAGCGCCTTGGCGGCCGTCGCCGCGGTGTCGTAGGCGCGCTGCAGCGGCGAGGAGAAGGCGGCCGCGATCCCGCCGCGCTCGGCCAGGTACCGCGCCGCGGCCCCGGCCTGCCGTCGGCCCACGTCGGTCAGTGCGGGATTGCCACGCCCCGAGTAGCGGCGCTCCGCCGACAGTTCGGTCTGCCCGTGGCGTAACAAGAGCAGCCTGGTCGGCGTTCCCCGCGCCCCGGTCCAGCCGGGTCCCGTCCGAGCGTGCTCGGCGATGGTTTTCGGGGGGTCGGCGGCCGGCACGGCTTCCGCCGCTTCCTCTGCAGGGTCATCGGCACCGGCCGCCGCCGCGTCCATCGCCTCGTTGGCCAATCGATCGGCGTGGGAGTTGCGTTCCCGCGGAACCCACGTGTAGGCGATCCGGTCGAACCTCGACGCGAGCTCGCGCGCCCGGGCGTGCAGCTCGATCAGGTCGGGATGCTTGACCTTCCACCGCCCGGACATCTGCTCGACCAGGAGCTTGGAATCCAGGAAGACGGCGGCCTCGGTGGCCCCGACTTCGAGGGCGTCGCCCAAACCGGCGATCAGGCCCCGGTATTCGGCGACGTTGTTCGTCGCCCGCCCGATGGCTTCCTTGGCCTCGGCGAGCACGGTCGCGCGGTCGGCGCTGAGCACCACGGCGCCGTACCCGGCCGGACCGGGGTTGCCGCGCGACCCACCGTCGGCTTCGATGACGACCTTCACTGATCGAATCCCTTGACCCGCAGCAGGATCGCGCCGCACTCCGGGCACCGCACCAACTCGTCTTCGGCGGCGGCCGAGATGCGCGACAGTTCCCCGCGGTCGATCTCGAGCCGGCAGGCGCCGCACCGACGTCCCAGCAACGGCCCGGCGCCCGGGCCTCCCCCGGCGCGCTGCCGTTCGTATAGGGCGGACAGGGCGGGATCCAGCTCCGCGGTCAGCGTATCGCGTCGGGACGAATGAAGCTGCCGGGCTTCGTCGATTTCGGCGACCGCGTCGTCGAGGGCCTGCCGGGCGGCGGCGAGCTCGGCCTGCAGGGCCTCCATGGCCGCCTGCTCGGCGTTCAGCTGGGCCTGCAGCTCCTCGCGGCGCTCCATCACCTCCAGCAGGGAATCCTCCAGGCTGGTCTGACGACGGATCAGGGTCTCGAGTTCGTGCTGGAGATCCGACAGCTGCTTGGCGTCGGTCGCACCCGACTGCAGCAAGGACCGGTCGCGCTCCTCGCGCTGGCGCACCGCCTCGATGTCCGACTCGAATCTCGAGACCTGCGCGTCCAGGTCTTCCAGCGCGATACGGGTCGCGCCCAGCCGGTCACCGGCCGCCGCGTAGTCGGCCTGTATCCGCTCATGGGCCTCCTGCTGCGGCAGATGGGCGGCCCGGTGCGTGATGCGGGATAGCTCGGCGTCCAGCTTGGATAGCTCGAGTAGTGAACGTTGCTGTGCCACTTCGGCTTTCATGACTGGCCTTCCGCCATCTGGTTACCACACTTTCCCATGTGCCCCAGATTCCAGGGGTCGGTGCGGATGGTGCACACCCGCACGGGCAGCGACTCACCGAAACGGGCCCGCAGCAGGCCGGCCGCCTGCTCGCACCAGGGGAATTCGCTGGCCCAGTGGGCCACGTCGACCAGGGCCACGTTCGAGGCACGACGGTGCTCATCGGCGGGGTGGTGCCGCAGGTCCGCGGTGACGTAGACCTGCGCGCCGGCGCTCGCCGCGGTAGCCAGCAGTGAGTCACCGGCGCCGCCGCACACCGCCACCCGCGAGACGGGCGCGTCGGGGTCCCCCGCCGCGCGCACGCCCCACGACGTCCGCGGCAGCGCGGTGCCGACGCGGGAGACGAAGGCGCGCAACGACTCCGGTTCCGCGAGCGTGCCGATGCGACCCAGGCCGGTATCGCCCGGCGGGGGCACCAGCGCGAAGATGTCGAACGCGGGTTCTTCGTACGGGTGGACGGCGCGCATCGCGGCCAACACGGCGCCACGGAGCCGCGCGGGTGCGATGACCTCGAACCGGTCTTCTGCCACCCGCTCGACGGAGCCGATACTGCCGATCGCGGGTGACGCGCCTTCGTGCGGCAGGAACTGCCCGATACCGCTGACGCTCCAACTGCAGTGCGAGTAGTCGCCGATGTGGCCGGCGCCGGCCTCGAACACGGCCGCCTGCACGGCCGCGGCACTCTCGCGCGGCACGTAGATGACCCACTTGTCCAGATCGGCCGCAGCCGCGTGCGGTTCGAGCACCGCTTCCACCGTCAGGCCGAGCGCTTCGGCCAGCGCGTCGGACACCCCCGGTGCCGCCGAGTCGGCGTTGGTGTGCGCGGTGAACAGCGAACGCCCGGTCCGGATCAGCCGGTGCACGAGCGCGCCCTTGGGCGTGCTCGCCGCCACCGTGTCGACACCGCGCAACAGCAACGGGTGATGAGCCAGCAGCAGGCCGGCCGGCGGCACGTCGTCGACGACCGCCGGCGTCGCATCGACCGCGACGGTCACCGAGTCCAGCGCGTCGTCGGGGTCACCGCACACCAAGCCGACCGAATCCCACGACTGGGCAAGCCGCGGCGGGTAGGCCTCGTCCAGCGCCTCGATGACGTCGGCCAGGCGCACACTCATCGACAGCTCCCGTCCATGGCCCGCACCAGCAACGGCCACTCCCGGCGCACCGCGGCCCTCAGGTACCGCTCGTCCAAGCCGACAAAGGTATCACAGCGACGAATCGCAATCCCATTGCTGTGCAGCCTATTTGGTATCTCGGCGGCATCCGGCCTGCGGAACAACACGAACGGGGCACGCCCGTCGATCACGTCGGCGCCCGCCGACGCCAGCCCGACTGCCATCTCGGCGCGCAGCTCCGCCAGGCGCACCGCGTCGGCCGCGGCGTCGGCGACGGCTTCGGCGGCGCAGCAGGCCGCGATGGCCGTCAGCTGCAGGGTCCCCAGCGGCCAGTGAGCGCGCTGGGCGGTCAACCGCGCCAACACCTCCGGTGCGCCGAGGGCGTAGCCCACCCGCAACCCCGCCAGCGCCCACGTCTTGGTCAGGCTGCGCAGCACCAGCACGTCGGGCAGCGAGTCACCGGCCAGCGACTCCGGCTCGCCGGGGACCGAGTCGGCGAACGCCTCGTCGACCACCAGGATTCGTCCCGGCCGGCGCAGCGCCAGGAGTTCCTCGCGGGTGTGCAGCACCGAGGTTGGGTTGGTCGGATTGCCCACCACGACCAGGTCGGCGTCATCCGGCACTCTGCCCTCCTTCAAGCCCTCCTTCAAGGCACCGCTCAGACCGAACGGCGGCTCGAGCACCACATGGTGCACCGGCACTCCGGCCGCGGTCAGCGCCGCGGCAGGCTCGGTGAACGTGGGCGCAACGATCGCCGCGCGCGCCGGACGCAGGTTGCTCAACAGGGCGAAGCCTTCGGCCGCCCCGGCGAGCGGCAGCACCTCGTCGCGGGCGCGGCCGTGCCGCTCGGCGGCCGCGTCCTGAGCCCGCTGCGTGTCCTCAACGCTCGGGTAGCGCGCCAGATCCGGCAGTCGCTCCGCCAGCCGCCGCATCAGCCATTCCGGCGGCTGCGCGTGACGGACGTTGACGGCGAAATCGAGCATTCCGGGCGCGACGGCCTGATCGCCGTGATATCGGGCCGCCGGCAGGCTCGGGCCGACTTTAGCCATCCGGGAAGCCATCCGTGGAAGCCATCCGTGAAACACTAGTTGGCCGCCCTGGGAGCGCGGCTGGGATGCTCGAACGAAGCACTGACTCTGCGCTAGTGGCCGTCCCTACTCGAACTTTTCCGCCAGGGACGCAGAGCCAACGCTGCCGACGACTGCCAAGGCAGACCGATCGAGGACAATGGTGAGGTGACAGGCACAATGTCAGCTGATCGGTCAGCTCGGACGGGCAGGACGCCGCAGCTGGTGATCTTCGACCTCGACGGCACGCTGACCGACTCGGCGGAGGGGATCGTCGCCAGCTTCCTACACGCGCTCGCCCACATCAGCGCCCCGGTGCCCGACGGCGACCTGGCGGCGCGGATCGTCGGCCCGCCGATGGACGACACCTTCCGGTCGATGGAGCTCGGCGAGGACACCGAGGAGGCGATCGCGGCCTTCCGGGCCGAGTACGGCAGCCGCGGCTGGGCGATGAACACGCTGTACGACGGGGTCGCACCGCTGCTGGCCGACCTGCGCGCGGCCGGTGTGCGGCTGGCGGTGGCTACCTCCAAGCTGGAGCCCACGGCCCGGCGCATCCTCGCCCATTTCGGGCTGGACCAGCACTTCGAGGTCATCGCCGGCGCGGCTCCGGACGGTTCCCGCAAGACCAAGGTCGAGGTGCTGGCCCACGCGCTCGACCAGCTGCAGCCGCTGCCCGAGCGGGTGCTCATGGTCGGCGACCGCAGCCACGACGTGCACGGCGCGGCCGCCCACGGCATCGACACCGTGGTGGTCAGCTGGGGCTACGGGCAGGACGACTTCACTGAATTTGCCGCCCGACGCGGCACAAGCCCCACCGGCGTGACGCACGCCGCGACGATCGACGAGCTGCGGAGGGCATTGGGTGTCTGAGCTGCACGTCACCTTCGTCTGCACCGGCAACATCTGCCGGTCGGTGATGGCCGAGAAGATGTTCGCCGACCAGCTGCGTCGACGCGGCCTGGGCGAGGTGGTGCGGGTGACGAGCGCGGGCACCGGCGACTGGCATGTCGGCGCATGCGCCGACGAGCGGGCGGCCCGGGTGCTGCATGCCCACGGCTACTCCACGGACCACTGCGCCGCGCAGGTCGACGCCGACCACCTGGCGGCCGATCTGGTGGTCGCCCTGGCCCGCAACCATCTCCGGATGCTGCGCCACTTGGGCGTGGACGAGGACCGCGTGCGGATGTTGCGATCGTTCGACCCCCGCTCGGGCGCCCACGCCCTCGACGTCGACGACCCGTATTACGGCGACGCGCACGACTTCGAGAAGGTTTTCGCCGTCATCGAGTCCGCCCTGCCCGGCCTGCATGACTGGGTCGACGCGCGGCTTGCGGAGAACGGATCGGGTTGATGCCCAGTTTGATGCCCAGATTGATGCGGGGCCTGGCGTTCCTGCTGCGACCGGGCTGGATAGCGCTGGCGCTGGTGGTCATCGCCTTCACGTACCTGTGCTTCATGGTGCTCGCGCCCTGGCAGCTGGGAAAGCACAGCAGGACGTCGCGGGAGAACCAACAGATCGAGTACTCCCTCAACACCGCTCCAGTGCCGCTGAAAACGCTCTTGCCGCAGCAGGATTCGTCGACGCCGGATGCGCAATGGCGCCGCGTGACGGCAACCGGGCACTACCTTGCGGACGTCCAGGTGCTGGCGCGGCTGCGGGTGGTCGACTCCGATCCGGCGTTCGAGGTGCTGGCGCCGTTCGTCGTCGACGACGGACCCACCGTGCTGGTCGACCGTGGCTACGTGCGCCCGCAGCAGGGCTCCCGCGTGCCGCCGATCCCCCGCCCGCCGCAGGAGCCGGTGACCATCGCGGCGCGGCTGCGCGACTCCGAGCCCACCGCCCCAGGCAAGGATCCGTTCGTTGCCGACGGCGCGCAGCAGGTGTATTCGATCAACACCGCGCAGGTGTCGGCGCTGACCAAAGTCCCGCTGGCCGGGTCGTACCTGCAGTTGGTGGACCAGCAGCCCGGCGGGCTCGGTGTGCTCAGCGTGCCGCACCTGGACGCCGGACCGTTTCTGTCCTACGGCATCCAGTGGATTTCGTTCGGCATCCTCGCGCCGATCGGGTTGAGCTACTTCGCCTACTCGGAAATCAAAGCCCGCCGCAAGGAAAAGCAGCTTGCACCCGCCCCGGAGGCCCCGACCACCGTCGAGGACAAGCTCGCCGACCGCTACGGCCGCCGGCGGTAACTGTGCACTGCGGGTGTTCATTGTGAACACACGGCGGGAAAACTGCTGCGATATGGCCGCCCTACCCTCACACCCAAAGCCGTGACATCACACTCGAGCGGGCCGACCGCCACGGCCGCCGGCGGTAAGCCACCAGCGCGGCGACCAGCGCGGCCCCCGCTTGCACCAGCCGCGACAGCGTCACGGCGCGACGCAGGTCGGCCACGTCCGGCTGCCGCCCGTCGCCGAGGGTGGGCCGGATCTGCAGCTCGTGGTGGTACTGGGTGGGCCCGCCGAGCCGAACGCCCAGTGCCCCGGCGAAGGCCGCCTCCACGACGCCGGCGTTGGGGCTGGGATGACGGGCGGCGTCACGGCGCCAGGCGCGCAGGGCGCCCGACGGTGACCCGCTGACGAACGATGCGGACATCACCACCAGCGCCGCCGTCGCCCGCGCGGCGACGTAGTTGGCCGCATCGTCCAATTTCGCCGCGGCCCAACCGAATCGGACATAGCGCGGCGAGCGGTACCCGATCATCGAATCCAGGGTGTTGATGCCGCGGTACGCCAGCACCGCCGGCACGCCGCCCGCCGCCGCCCACAGCAGCGGCGCCACCTCGGCGTCGGACGTGTTCTCCGCGACCGATTCCAGCGCCGCCCGCGTCAGCCCGGCGCCGTCCAGCCGGGCCGGATCACGCCCGCACAGCGACGGCAGCAGCCGTCGCGCGGCCTCGAGGTCGCCGCGCTCCAGCAGCTCCGACATCGCCAGGCCGGTGGACGCCAGCGACGCGCCGCCCAGCGACGCCCAGATGGCGACGGCGGTCGCCGCGACCGACCAGAGCCGTCCGGCGCGGCCGGCGGCCCCTTGTGCGACCGCGCCCAGCAGGCTGACGGCACCAATCAGCACGGCCACGTGCAGCGCCCCGGCGGGCCTGCTGTCGCGGTAGGTCAGCCGCTCCAGTCCCGCGGCCACGTGCCCGAACCCGGCGACCGGGTGGCCTCGCCTGGGGTCGCCCAGTGCGGCGTCGGCCGCGAACCCGACCAGCACGCCGACGCTGCGGGGCTGCGTCGCAAACACCTCGGCAGCGTCTCATACGTGGTCTACTCGACCCCATGAGGCCTTTTGTGGCTAAGTCCGCGATGAAGCGGCCCGCGACCCGGGTCGCCGACCTGTTGAACCCGGTGGCGACATTGTTGCCCGCCGCGAACGTGATCATGCAGCTGTCCCTGCCCGGTGTCGGCTACGGCGTGCTGGAAAGCCCGGTGGACAGCGGCAACGTGTACAAGCATCCGGTCAAGCGGGCCCGCACCACCGGCACCTACCTGGCCGCCGCGACCGTCGGGACCGATCACGATCGGGCCCTGATCCGCGCCGCCGTGGACGGCGTGCACCGGCGGGTGCGCTCGACGCCGTCAAGCCCGATGTCCTACAACGCTTTCGATCCCAAGCTGCAGCTATGGGTGGCGGCATGCCTGTACCGGTACTACGTCGAGCAGCACGAGTTCCTGCACGGCCCGCTCGATGACGCCACCGCCGACGCCGTCTACCGCGACGCCAAGCGGCTGGCGACCACGCTGCAGGTGCCGGAGCGGATGTGGCCGCCGGACCGGGCGGCCTTCGACGAGTACTGGAAGCGCTCGCTCGACGAGCTGCACATCGACCCGCCGGTGCGCGAGCACCTGCGCGGCGTGGCCGCGCTGGCCTTCCTGCCGTGGCCGCTGCGGTCGCTGGCGGGGCCGTTCAACCTCTTCGCGACGACGGGATTCCTGGCGCCCGAGTTCCGGGCGATGATGCGGCTGGACTGGTCAGCGGGGCAGCAGCGCCGGTTCGAGTGGCTGCTCGCCGCCCTGCGGGTGGCTGACCGGCTGATTCCGCACCGGGCGTGGGTTTTCGGCTACCGGCTTTACCTGTGGGACATGCGATCTCGCGCGCGCCGGGGCCAGCGCATCGTCTGACGGCGCCGACTGTGCAACACCCGACGCGCTATCGGCCTGTCGCGTCGCAGGATTCACACCGGGCTACGAAGGTTCAGTGCCGGTTTAGCGGAGTTTCAGCGAACGGTCGCGAAGAACGCGCGGACGTCGTCGACGAACAGCTCCGGCTGCTCGAACGCGGCGAAGTGCCCACCGCGCGGCATGGTCGTCCAGTGCGTGATGTTGTATACCGGCTCGCACCAGGACCGCGGTGCGCCCAGGATCTCGCCGGGGAAAGACGCTACGCCGGTGGGCAATTCGACTCGCGTCATCTGACCCCAGACCTTGAAGCTCTCCCAGTAGAGGCGGGCCGACGACGCGCCGGTGCCGGTCACCCAGTAGACCATGACGTTGTCGAGAAGCTCGTCGCGGGTCAGCACGTTCTCCGGGTTGCCGTCGCAATCCATCCAGGCCCAGAACTTTTCGACGATCCACGCCAGCTGCCCCACCGGCGAATCGACCAGCCCGTAGCCCACGGTCTGCGGCCGGGTGGACTGCTGCTTGGAGTAGCCGGTGCCCCATTTGCGGTGGTCCGCCAAATCGGCCAGGGCCTTTTGTTCTTCGGCGGTGGGGTTTTCGAGGGATTTGCGGGTGGGTCGCCCGATCGGCATGTTCAGGTGGATGCCCGCGCAGTGGCCTCCGGAAAGGCCACCGTTGCGGCCTATCTGGGTGGTCACGGCCGCGCCCCAGTCGCCGCCCTGGGCCCCGTAGCGGTCGTAGCCGAGGCGCAGCATGAGCGTCTCCCAGGCGTCGGCGATCTTTTCGACGCCCCAGCCGGTGCGGGTGGGTTTGCCCGAGAACCCGTACCCGGGAAGGGACGGGCACACCACGTGGAAGGCGTCCTCGGCGCGTCCGGACGGCGGATTGGTCAACGGCTCGATCACCTTGTGGAACTCCACGATCGAGCCGGGCCAGCCGTGGGTGATCAGGAGCGGGAAGGCCTTGTCGTGCGGTGACCGTTGATGGATGAAATGAATGTCGAGCCCGTCGATCTCGGTGACGAACTGGTCGAACCGGTTGAGCGCCGCCTCACGCGCGCGCCAGTCGTAGTCGTTGGCCCAGTAGTCGGCCAGGGCCCGGGTGTAAGCCAGCGGGATGCCCTGGCTCCAGTCGTCCACGCACTCGGCTTCGGGCCAGCGGGTGCGCGCCAGGCGGGATCGCAGATCGTCGAGCACATCGTCGGGAACGTCGATGCGAAACGGTCTCACGGGTTCACCATTCGTCGTCGTCGAAGTGCGGCCGGCGGCCGGCCTCTCCCCCGGCCCGCTCGAGGTCGCTGACGCGGCGGTCCGCCTCCGCGATCAGCGTCCGGACCATATCCATGAGTTCACGCATATCCGCCCGCAGCGCGTCCACTGCGGCATAAAGGTCCGCTTTGGTCGCCGGCTGCTGCTCGGACGACAGGGCCCGCACGGGCGGCGCTGTGCGCCCCGCACCGGCGGTCTGGAGGTCGGGGTCCTCGGGCACGCCCACGACCTTGCCATACCGGCAGGTCACCGACAACGGAGTCCGTCGAACAATCGCGAGCGTAAGCACCGTTTGCGTGGGCGGGTGCCACCCGCTGAGTTCACGCCGGTGTCGACCCGCTCATTCCGTTCGGGCCGCCTATGTAATAGCCGCCGAACCCACCGGGGCCGCCAATGCCCGGGACGACCCCGATGCCACCGTTGCCGCCGGCGCCACCGATGCCGAAGAGGAGGCCGCCGTAGCCGCCCTGGCTGCCGTTACCCCCGAAATCCAAGCCGGCCGCGCCGTAGCCGTTGCCGCCCGCACCGCCGAGGCCGAAGAGGAAGCCGCCGAGGCCGCCGAGCCCCCCTGTGCCGCCGTGGCCGCCGGTCTGGGCGGCCCCGCCGTCGCCGCCGGCACCGCCGACGCCGAAGAAGACGCCGCCGTCACCGCCGTATCCGCCGACCCCGCCGGTGCCGCCGCTGGTCAGAGCGGCCCCGCCGGCCCCGCCCTTGCCGCCGAAGCCGAAGAGGAGGCCGTCGCCGCCACCGCCCTGGCCGCCCTGACCGCCGATGTTGCCGGGGCCGACGGCCGCCCCGCCGGCGCCGCCGGCGGCCCCGGTGCTGAAGAGGCCGTTAAGGATGTTGCCGCTGCCGCCGTCCCCACCGACGCCCGCAACCCCACCGCTGCTGGTGGTGGCCCCGCCGACGCCGCCGGCGCCGCCCAGGCCGAAAAGATAGCCACTGCCGTCGCCGCCGACGCCGCCCCAGCCGGCAACGAAGCCACTGCCCCCGGCCCCGCCGATGCCGCCGTTGCCGAGCAAGAAACCGCCGTTCCCGCCGGAGCCGCCGTCGCCGGCGATGCCAAGCGGACTTGCCCCGCCGGTCCCGCCCATGCCGCCGTTGCCGAAGAGTCCGACGGCGTTGCCGCCGTTGCCGGCAAAACCGGCCTGGCCGTTGCCGATGGCCGCCCCACCGGCCCCGCCGGGGCCGCCGTTGCCGAACAAAAACCCGCCGCTCCCCCCGCTTCCGCCGTTCTGGCCAGGCGCGCCGGACCCGCCGGCGCCGCCGCTGCCCCACAACAACCCGCCGTTCTGGCCGTTGGCGCCGGTTCCGGGGGTGCCGTTGGCGCCGTTGCCGATCAGCGGACGTCCCAGCAGCGTCTCGAAAGGCGCATTGATCGTGTTGAGCAGGTCCTGCAAGGGATTGGCATTGGCGGCCTCGGCGAGGGCGTACGAGCTCGCACCGGAATTCAGCAGCTGGACAAACTGCTGGTGAAATGTCGCCGCCTCGGCGCTGAGCGCCTGATAGGCCTGCGCGTGCGCGCCGAACACCGACGCGACGGCCGCGGACACCTCGTCGCCGCCTGCGGCCAGCAACTCCGACGTCGGGGTCGCCGCCGCTGCGTTGGCCGCATTGATGCTCGAAGCGACATTCGCCAAATCCGAGGCCGCCGCCGTCACATACTCCGGTGCCGCGATTACAAAGGACATTTCGACCTCCGGCAGACCCGGCGACCGCCCGAGGATCGCCGAATAACAAATCGTATCGTTGTCCCGCCGCACTCCAGGTCCATTTCGCAGCAGATTTGGACGGGGCAGTCGATGAGCCAGCAACGGTCTGACTTAACACGCGTTTTATGAGGCAGAGCTAGGCCCATGCTGGGTTCACACTATGAACCCGTTCGCCGCAGTGCGCCGTTCGCGCCGAACAAAAAGCGCGCGAAGGCCACCGGTGAGGAAGCAGCCGAACTGGCGCGCCCGTCCAGCAAGTCGAAAAACTGGTTCTCAACTCGATTCAATTTGTGGGGCAAAATTGCGGGGCGGGCGCGGCCCGAACTCGCGACCAACGGATTACCAAGCATGAACACTGGTGGGCGCGGACGGTATCGAACCGCCGACCGCTGGTGTGTAAATCCGAGCCCGACCGTCCACCGCGTTTCACACGTGTCAACGGCGGCCAGATCGTCATCGTGCCAGTGGGTGCCCAAGCGGTTGATGCGGCCGACGCCATTGCCGAGTCGACCCCGGGAGGCCGTCGACGCAGGCCGGCCACCATAAATTCCATCCGGAGGGCGTTGTCAGGACGCTCGCGCGCCGTTAACCATCGGGAGCGGCGCCGCCCTATAACAGTGCGGCCTTACCGCTGCTACCGCCGGTCCCGCTAGTCCCGTCGGTCCCCGAACCGCCGTTCCCGAAGCCGCCGTACCCGCCGGCCCCGCCGGCCCCGCCGGCCCCGCCAGTACCGATCAGCGCGGCGGCGTTGCCGCCGTTACCACCGTTACCGCCAGTCCCGCCGTCCCCGCCGACACTGTTGAAGCTAGTCCCGCCGGCCGCACCGGCGCCGCCGGCCCCGCCGACCCCGCCGCTGCCGAACAACCACCCCCCGGACCCGCCGGACCCACCATCGCCGCCGTCCCCGCCGTCCCCGCCGGTATCGCCGGGAGCGGCGTTACCGTCCCCGCCGGCCCCGGCGGTCCCGCCGATCCCGCCCGCCCCGCCGTTGCCGAAGAGCAGACCGCCCTTACCGCCGGTTCCGCCGTCCCCGCCGTCCCCGCCGGTCCCGCCAGGACCGCCGCCACTGACGCCGCCGGTGCCGCCGGCCGCGCCGACGCCAGCGGCCCCGCCGTTGCCGAAGAGGAACCCGCCATCGCCGCCGTTACCGGCGTCCCCCGCAGCCCCGCCGGCCCCGCCGGAGTCGCCGTAGATACCGATCCCGCCGGTGCCGCCGGCCCCGCTCGTGCCCCCGGCGCCGCCGTTGCCGGACAACCACCCGCCGTGACCGCCGTTGCCGCCGTTACTGCCGTTACCGCCGGCTCCGCCGTTGGCGTAGAGGCCAGTACCGCCGGCCCCGCCGCTCCCGCCGGCCCCACCGACCCCGCCGTCGCCGAAGAGCAGCGCGCCGTTGCCGCCGTTCGCCGCGGCCCCGCCGACCCCGCCGGTCCCACCGGCCCCGTTGTAGCTGGTTCCGCCGGCCCCGCCAGCCCCGCCAGCCCCACCGGCACCACCAGTGCCATAGAGCAGCCCGCCGGACCCGCCGTACCCGGCGGCCCCACCGTTCCCGCCGGCCCCGCCGTTCTCTCCGGCGTGGGTCCCGCCGTTACCGCCGGCCCCACCGGTTCCCCCAGCGCCGCCGGCACCACCATTGCCATAGAGCAGTCCGCCGGACCCGCCGTGCCCCGCGGCCCCACCGTCGCCGCCGGCCGCCCCGTAGCCGTAGAGGCCGGTACCGCCGGCCCCGCCGGTACCGCCGGCCCCGCCGGCCCCGCCGTCGCCGAGCAGCCCAGCGTTACCGCCGGTCCCGCCGGTCCCGCCGGCCCCACCAGCACCGGCGTTGTTACCGTTGCTCGCGGTCCCGCCGATGCCGCCAGCCCCACCGGCGCCGCCGGCGCCGCCGTTGCCGAAGAGCAGACCACCCCTACCGCCGTTCCCGCCGGCCCCGCCGTCCCCGCCGACCCCGCCGAACCCGAACCCGCTGAACCCGCCGAGCCCGCCGACCCCGCCGACACCGCCGACCCCGCCATTGCCGAAGAGCAGACCACCCCTACCGCCGTTCCCGCCAGCTCCGCCGTTCCCGGCGGCCCCGCCGTCAAGGTCGGTACCATCGTTCCCGCCGGCGTACCCGCCCGCCCCACCGGCCCCACCGACCCCACCGGCCCCACCGGCCCCGAACAGTCCAGCGGCGCCGCCGCTACCGCCCGCCCCACCGAGCCCGCCGGCTCCACCGGCGTCGCCGAAGCTGATCCCGCCGGCCCCGCCGGCCCCACCGACCCCACCGGCCCCACCGTCACCGACGAGCAGCCCACCGGTACCACCCTCCCCGGCGGCCCCACCGGCCCCGCCCGCCCCGCCGGCCCCGTAGCCACCCTCACCGCCGGCCCCACCGGCCCCGCCGGCCCCACCGGCCCCGCCGTTGCCGAACAGCAGACCACCCTTACCGCCGGTCCCACCAGCCGCGCCGGCCCCGCCGGCCCCGCCCATGCTGTCGTGCGCGTTACCGCTGTCCCCTCCGGCGCCGCCGACCCCGCCGGCGCCGCCGGCGCCGCCGTTGCCATAGATCAGACCGCCGTTGCCACCGGCCCCGCCAGCCCCGCCGTTACCACCGGCCCCGGCGGTGCCGGCGGTAGTTGCGGCGCCGCTACCACCGGCCCCACCGGCGCCGCCTGCCCCACCGTCTCCGAACAGGCCGGCGGCGCCGCCGCTACCACCGGCCCCACCGGTAGTGCCGGGACTGCCGGTACTGCCAGCTCCGCCGGCGCCGCCGGCGCCGCCGTTGCCGAACAACCAGCCGCCGTGGCCGCCGTTACCACCAGCCGCACCGGTCCCACCGGACCCGCCGGACCCACCGGACCCGATCAACCCCGCGCTGCCGCCATTGGTACCGGCAACACCCGCGGTCGTGCTCGAATACCCGTTACCACCATTGCCGTACAACAACCCGCCCGCCCCACCGGCCTGCCCCGGCGCGGCCGCATTAGCGCCATTGCCGATCAGCGGACGTCCCAGCAACGCCTCGGTGGGCGCATTGACGACGTTGAGCAGATTCTGCTCGGCGCTGGCGGCATCGGTCTGCGCATAGGCGGCCGCGCCCGCGGTCAGGGTCTGCGCAAACTGCTCGTGAAACAGCGCCGCCTGCGCGCTGATCGACTGGTATTCATGGCCGTACGCGCCGAACAACGCTGCGATCGCTCCCGACACTTCATCAGCGCCGGCGGCCAGGATCCCCGTCGTCGACGTCGCCGCCGCGCCATTAGCCGCAATGACCGCCGAGCCGATATTGGCCAAATCCCCGGCCGCATCCACCATAAATTCCGGGGCTGTGAAGACAAACGACATCAGTGGTTCCTTCCCCTACGGGAATGGGGGGCCTCATCGAGCTGATCGATCCGATCAGGGGTCAGTTGCTCGGCCAAATCGCGCCAGCTGGTTGCCTCGGACCGACTCAACATTTGACTGTTATTGGCGGGTTGCGATAGGCCAAGACCACCGTCATAGTTTCGATCAAGCACCATCATCCCTGCGCTCCCCGGCAGGAGATGTCTTCATAGCTCATGGAGGTGACAGCATCACGCGAGCAGCCGAACACCCTTGCGAACGCCGTGTTAGCGAACAGGACGGCGCCGTCGTCCGCTACGGCTATGGCAGGAACCGGGTATTGCTCAAGCACCGGGAGAGCAGGCGTTTGACACGATTCGGCGATTGGGGAATCGCTTGGCCGCCGAAAACGGCTGCACTCCAACACGGTTAACCTAATTGCTCATACGCTGTTTTCCCAACGCACGAAGCGGTATCAAATTCGGCGCCGAAGCACCGAGAAATCCAGTGGCCTGCGGCCAGGTGGTTCGCAGGTGGGCCAGCACATCCCAGTGCTGAGCATAGTCGTCAAGACGCGGACAAACTAGGCCGATATCACCAAACCAAGCATGCTCAGGAAGCCAGCAGACGTCGACCAGGCTGGGTGATTGGCTGGTTGGGCGGCCTTAGGCCAACGCCGCGCCCAGGCCTATCCGAGCGACGTGGCAGCCAATGCCACACTTTGACGATTTCGCCAGCATCGACTGGGAAGCCCTCGCCGCGAGTGGGATTCAGCACGCCATTGCTGGTGGGGTCCTTGGGCAGTCCTTTGGCCTTTCAGTAAATCCATGCATCGACGACGAAGAACGACACTCCGCGCTAGCATCCCGGCGTCGGTCGATTGATCGCAAGAAACGCCAGTGCGACCCGAACTTGTTGTGTTTCTTGGCGATTTCTCCCACCTTCACTCAGATCCTGATTGGACCAAACCAGTTCGCTAACACGTGGGACGTGTTCGGCCCGCTGATCGAGGAGAGGGGTTCCACGCCATGTGGCAGCGCCCCACGCGCCCCTAATACGCAATCGACCGGGTTGCGACCCAGCTGGCACACTCTTGGCGCACTGGGGGTTCATCCGTCATGCCCGATTGGATCGCGGTATGACGCTGACCTGTGAAAACACTGGTGGGCGCGGACGGTATCGAACCGCCGACCGCTGGTGTGTAAAACCAGAGCTCTACCACTGAGCTACGCGCCCGTGCCCCGGGCAGGCTACACGCCCCCGGGCCACGCACCCAAAACTTCAGGCCTTCAAAGCCGCCAGCGCCTGGGTCCAGATCCGCTGGTCACGGGACTCACCGGGCTGCTTCATCTCGGCAAACCGAATGATGCCCGACCGGTCGACGACGAAGGTGCCGCGGTTGGAGTAGCCGGCGTCGTCGTTGAACACCCCGTAGGCCTGGCTGACCTCGCCGTGCGGCCAGAAGTCCGACAACACCGGGAACGTGAACCCGCTCTCGAGCGCCCAGATCTTGTGCGTGGGCGGCGGGCCCACCGAGATGGCCAGCGCCACGCTGTCGTCGTTCTCGAATTCGGGCAGGTGGTCGCGCAACAGGTCCAGCTCGCCCTGGCAGATCCCGGTGAACGCCAGCGGGAAGAACACCAGCAGCACGTTCTTGGCGCCGCGGTAGGAGCTCAGGGTGACCCGTTGCTGGTTCTGGTCGCGCAAGGTGAAGTCGGGGGCGGTCGCGCCGACGGCCAGCATCAACGCTTCCCGCTCCGGGATTTGGGCTGCACCAATTGGCTGGCGCTCCAGTCGCCGAGGTTGACCGACGAGGTGGGCATCAGGCCGGCCGTGGGGGCCGCCTCCGCGATCTCGGCGGGCAACACGTGGCCCGGCTTGCCCGTCTTGGGCGTCAGCACCCAGATCACGCCGTCTTCGGCCAGCGGGCTGATGGCGTCCATCAGGGTGTCCACCAGGTCGCCGTCGCCGTCGCGCCACCACAGCAGCACCACGTCGATGACCTCGTCGCTGTCCTCGTCGAGCAACTCGCTGCCGCAGGCTTCCTCAACCGCGGCGCGGATCTCGTCGTCGGTGTCCTCGTCCCAGCCCCATTCCTGGACGACTTGGTCTCGTTGGATGCCCAATTTGCGAGCGTAGCTCGGGGCGTGATCCGCCGCGACCACCGTGGAGCCTCCTTAAACCATCCGCGCGCGCCGCGCGATGGGGATTATCGTCGCACAGCCAGAACCCGGTCCACACCTGTCCCTCTCGGGGCAACTCAGAAGGACGCCAGGCACAGTTTCAGCGCTTTCGTCTTGGTGTCGTTGAGTTGATCGACGCGCCTGTTGAACTCTGACGTCGATGCGTGCGTGCCGATGGCGTTGGCCACCGCGTGCGCCGCGTCGACGTAGGCGTTGAACGCGTCCTTCAGCTGTTGCGACAGGGCATCGCTGAAGCCGTTGGAAACCGTTGAGGCGCTGTTGTTCAGCGCGTCGATGGCCGGGCCTTCGGCGGGCCCGGTGTTGCGGCCCGCGTTGTAGGCCTCGACGAAGGCGTTCACCTTGTCGATCGCGTCCTTACTGGTGTTCGCCAGCGAATCGCACGACGTGCGCACCGCCCTGGTGGTCAGCGATTGCTGACGCTGGGACTCCCGGATGCTCGACGTCGCCACCGAGGCGGATACCGACGCGGACACCGATTGCCGGTAGGCCGGGGCCACCTTGGTGTCGGGCGTGGCCGTGCCGTTGGTAACGGTGGTACAGCCCACGATGCCGATCAGCGCCACCGCGACACAACCGAGCGTCAGAGCGCCTCGCCTCGGGAGATCCCCCGCAAGGACGGCACGCCATCCGATGAGCACGGCTTGACGTTACCGGGTGACCGTTCGGCGCACCCGGTACACACCAAGTCGTGTCGCCGAGGTGAACCGCGTCACCGGCCAGACGGTGGGTAAGCGCGCAGCACAGCGGTGCGGCACGATAGAGGGAAGGGGTGCACTGCACCCCGAAGGCACCAGCCCCGCCGACTACAGGAGTAGTGCGTTGACAACCGAGTTCGCGCGCCACGATCTGGCCAAAACCCCCAGCAGCGCAAGCGAACCTGACCGGGTTCGGGTCATCCGCGAAGGCGTGGCGTCCTATCTGCCCGACATCGACCCCGAGGAGACGTCGGAGTGGCTGGAGTCGTTCGACGAACTCCTGGAGCGCTCCGGTCCGGCCCGTGCGCGCTACCTGATGCTGCGCCTGCTGGAACGGGCGGGCGAGCAGCGAGTCGCCATCCCGGCGCTGACGTCGACGGACTACGTCAACACCATCCCCACCGAACTGGAACCGTGGTTCCCCGGCGACGAGGACGTCGAACGTCGCTTCCGGGCGTGGATCAGGTGGAACGCCGCCATCATGGTGCACCGGGCTCAGCGCCCGGGAGTCGGCGTGGGCGGCCACATTTCGACCTACGCCTCCTCCGCGGCGCTCTATGAGGTCGGCTTCAACCACTTCTTCCGCGGCAAATCGCATCCCGGCGGCGGGGACCAGGTGTTCATCCAGGGCCACGCTTCCCCCGGCATCTATGCCCGCGCCTTCTTAGAAGGTCGACTCAGCGCGGATCAGCTTGATGGATTCCGGCAGGAACACAGCCATCCCGGCGGCGGCCTGCCGTCCTACCCGCACCCGAGGCTGATGCCCGACTTCTGGGAGTTCCCCACCGTGTCGATGGGCCTGGGCCCGCTCAACGCCATCTACCAGGCCAGGTTCAACCACTACCTGCATGACCGGGGCATCAAGGACACCTCCGACCAGCACGTGTGGTGCTTCCTGGGCGACGGCGAGATGGACGAGCCCGAAAGCCGGGGGCTGGCGCACGTCGGCGCGCTGGAGGGCCTGGACAACCTGACCTTCGTCATCAACTGCAACCTGCAGCGCCTCGACGGCCCGGTGCGCGGCAACGGCAAGATCATCCAGGAGCTGGAGTCGTTCTTCCGCGGGGCGGGGTGGAACGTGATCAAGGTGGTGTGGGGGCGCGAGTGGGACGCGCTGCTGTACGCCGACCGCGACGGCGCGCTGGTGAACCTGATGAACACCACCCCCGACGGCGACTACCAGACCTACAAGTCCAGGGATGGCGGTTACGTGCGCGAGCACTTCTTCGGGCGTGACCCGCGCACCAAGGCGCTGGTGGAGCACATGAGCGACCAGGAGATCTGGAACCTCAAGCGTGGCGGTCACGACTACCGCAAGGTGCACGCCGCCTACCGCGCCGCCGTCGACCACAAGGGACAGCCGACGGTGATCCTGGCCAAGACCATCAAGGGCTACACACTGGGCAAGCATTTCGAGGGCCGCAACGCCGCTCACCAGATGAAAAAGCTTACGCTGGAAGACCTTAAGGACTTCCGCGACCGCGAGCGCATTCCGATCAGCGACGCCCAGCTGGAGGAGAACCCCTACCTCCCGCCCTACTACCATCCCGGCCACGACGCCCCGGAGATCCGGTACCTGCTCGACCGGCGCCGCACTCTCGGGGGCTTTCTTCCCGAGCGCCGGACCAAGTCCAGGGCGCTGAGGCTTCCCGGCCGCGACACCTACGCCGCGCTCAAGAAGGGGTCGGGGAGCCAGGCGGTCGCCACCACCATGGCAATCGTGCGCACGTTCAAAGAGGTGTTGCGGGACACCGGAAAAGATCGGATTGGCCACCGAATTGTTCCCATCATCCCCGACGAGGCCCGCACCTTCGGGATGGACTCGTGGTTCCCGTCGTTGAAGATCTACAACCGCCTCGGCCAGCTGTACACCGCCGTCGACGCGGATCTGATGCTGGCCTACAAGGAGAGCGAAATCGGGCAGATCCTGCACGAGGGCATCAACGAGGCGGGGTCGGTGGGCTCGTTCATTGCGGCCGGCACGTCGTATGCGACGCACAACGAGCCGATGATCCCGATCTACATCTGCTATTCGATGTTCGGCTTCCAGCGCACCGGCGACGGCCTGTGGGCCGCGGCCGACCAGATGACCCGCGGCTTCCTGCTCGGCGCCACGGCGGGCCGCACCACGCTGACGGGCGAGGGCCTGCAGCACGCCGACGGCCACTCGCTGCTGCTGGCGGCCACCAATCCGGCGGTGGTGTCCTACGACCCGGCGTTCGCCTACGAGATCGCCCACATCGTCGAAAGCGGGCTGGCCCGCATGTTCGGGGATAACCCAGAGAACGTGTTCTTCTACATCACCGTCTACAACGAGCCGTACCCACAGCCCCCCGAGCCGGACCACTTCGATCCCGAGGGCCTGCTGCACGGCATCTACCGCTACCGCACCACCACCGAGCAACGTGCCAATAAGGCGCAGCTGCTGGCCTCCGGGGTGGCGATGCCGGCGGCGCTGCAGGCGGCGGAGATGCTGGCCGCCGAGTGGGATGTCGCCGCCGACGTGTGGTCGGTGACCAGTTGGGGCGAGCTGAACCGCGACGGTCTGGCCGTCGAGAAGGAGAAGCTACGGCACCCCGACCGGCCGGCGGACGTCCCCTACGTGACCCAGGCCCTCTCGGACGCCGCCGGGCCGGTGGTCGCCGTGTCGGACTGGATGCGCGCCGTCCCCGAGCAGATCCGCCCCTGGGTGCCGGGCACCTACGTCACGCTGGGCACCGACGGGTTCGGCTTCTCCGACACCCGGCCCGCCGCACGACGCTTTTTCAACACCGACGCCGAGTCGCAGGTGGTGGCGGTGCTCGAGGCGCTGGCGCGCGACGGCGAGATCGACCCTTCGGTGCCTGCGGCGGCCGCCCGCCAGTACCGGATCGACGACGTCCAGGCCGCCCCGGAGCAGACCTCCGATCCTGGCGTCGCCTGACGACAATCAGCCGGCCCGACGAGCGTGAAGCTGGCTGCGCGCTCGCCCCGCGGCTCGCAGGGCACGCTTGAGGTTCCCCGCGCCCCTTTAGCGGATCCTTCCAGAAAAGTGGCGTAGGTTTTAGGGATGAATGACAACCCCTTCGCTGGTCCGTTTGCCAAGCAGCCGCGGTCGCCGCTCGAGCTGCTGGACACCGTGCCCGAGTCGCTGCTGCGCCGGTTGAAGCAGTACTCCGGCCGGCTGGCCACCGAAGCGGTCTCGGCGATGCAGGACCGGTTGCCCTTCTTCGCTGACCTGGAAGCATCGCAGCGGGCCAGCGTGGCGCTGGTGGTGCAGACCGCCGTCGTGAACTTCGTCGAGTGGATGCACGACCCGCACAGCAACGTGAGCTATACCGCGCAGGCGTTCGAACTGGTGCCCCAGGACCTCACCCGCCGGATCGCCCTGCGCCACAGCGTGGACATGGTCCGGGTCACGATGGAGTTCTTCGAGGAAGTGGTGCCGCTGCTGGCGCGGTCCGAAGAGCAGCTGACGGCCCTGACGATCGGCATCCTCAAGTACAGCCGGGACCTGGCCTTCACCGCCGCCTCGGCTTACGCGGACGCGGCCGAAGCGCGCGGCACCTGGGACAGCCGGATGGAGGCCAGCGTCGTCGACGCGGTGGTCCGCGGAGACACCGGCCCCGAGCTACTGTCCCGGGCGGCCGCGCTCAACTGGGACACGACGGCCCCGGCGACGGTGGTGGTCGGCATACCGGCGCCCGACCGCGACGGCCCGAAGGGTCAGGGCGGCAGTCAGCGGGCGAGCCAGCAGGTCCGCGACGTCGCCGCGCATCACGGGCGCGCCGCACTCACCGACGTGCACGGCACCTGGCTGGTGGCGATCGTGTCCGGCCAGCTGTCGCCCACCGACAAATTCCTCGGCGAACTGCTACAGGCGTTCTCCGACGGCCCCGTGGTCATCGGACCCACGGCGCCCATGCTGACCGCGGCCTATCACAGCGCCAGCGAGGCGATCTCCGGGATGAACGCAGTCGCCGGCTGGCGGGGGGCACCGCGCCCTGTGCAGGCACGGGAGCTGCTGCCCGAACGCGCGCTGATGGGGGACGCGTCGGCGATCGTGGCGTTGCACACCGACGTGATGGGGCCCCTGGCGGGTGCGGGACCGACGCTGATCGAGACGCTCGACGCGTACTTAGACTGTGGCGGCGCTATTGAGGCGTGTGCCAGAAAGTTGTTCGTTCATCCAAACACGGTGCGCTACCGGCTCAAGCGGATCACGGACTTCACCGGGCGCGACCCCACCGACCCGCGCGACGCATATGTCCTGCGTGTGGCCTCGACGGTGGGGCAGCTCAACTACCCCACGGCCTCCGCGACTTTAGGCACCCGCGCGCCCAGCCCGGTTCCGCTGCCGGTCAACGGGGCAGCCCTCGGGCAATCGGGGCGATAGTGACTCACGCAACAGATCGCGGGACGGTATCAAACACGTAGCTTACGAAGCTATTTTGTAGGGAGTATACAAAAACCTAAGACCAGGTTCATAATCTGTTACACCCGCCAAAACCGTTTCCACAGTGTTCTCTTAAACACGTGATTGCATTGCTTGCGCCCGGACAAGGGTCGCAGACCGAGGGGATGCTCTCGCAGTGGCTCGAACTCCCGGGCGCCGCGGACCAGCTCGCCGTGTGGTCGAAGGCCAGCGGCCTCGACCTGGTGCGACTGGGCACCACCGCGTCGACCGAGGAGATCACCGACACCGCCGTCACCCAGCCCCTGGTGGTCGCGACCACGCTGCTGGCCCATCAGGAGATGACCAGGCGCGGGCTGCTTACCGGGACGGAACCTGGCCGAAAAATTATTGTCGCGGGTCACTCCGTCGGCGAGATCGCGGCCTACGCGATCGCCGGGGTGCTGGGCGCCGACGACGCGGTCGCGCTGGCCGCCACCCGCGGCGCCGAGATGGCCAAGGCGTGCGCCATCGAGCCGACCGGGATGTCCGCGGTGCTCGGCGGTGACGAGGCCGAGGTACTCGAGCGTCTCGAGGCGCTCGACCTGTTCCCGGCCAACCGCAATGGTGCCGGGCAGATCGTGGCCGCCGGCCCGCTCAACGCGTTGGCGAAGCTCGCCGAAGACCCACCGGCCAAGGCCCGGGTGCGCGCTCTCGGCGTGGCCGGCGCCTTCCACACCACGTACATGGCTCCGGCTCTCGACCGCTACGCCGCCACGGCGGCCGCGCTGGTGACCGCCGAGCCCACCGCCACGCTGCTGTCCAACCGCGACGGGAAGCCCGTCGCCTCGGCGGCCGCGGCGATGGAGGCGCTGGTCGCCCAACTGACCCAGCCAGTGCGCTGGGACCTGTGCACCGCGACGCTGCGTGAGCACGAAGTCACGGCGGTCGTGGAGTTCCCCCCCGCGGGCACTCTCACCGGTATCGCCAAGCGCGAACTTCGGGGGGTTACGGCCCATGCCGTCAAGTCACCCGCAGACCTGGACGCGTTGGCTGAGCTTTAACCGCCGGCCGCATCCAGTACAAATCCATATAGCTCGAATCGATTGATACACAACACATTACGAAGGGAAGACGCTGTGCCCGTTAGTCAGGAAGAAATCATCGCCGGTATCGCCGAGATCATCGAAGAGGTCACCGGTATCGAGCCGTCCGAGGTCACCCCGGAGAAGTCGTTCGTCGACGACCTGGACATCGACTCGCTCTCGATGGTGGAGATCGCCGTGCAGACCGAGGACAAATACGGCGTCAAGATCCCCGACGAGGACCTCGCCGGTCTGCGTACCGTTGGTGACGTCGTGACCTACATCCAGAAGCTCGAGGAAGAGAACCCCGAGGCGGCCCAGGCTCTGCGCGCCAAGCTCGTGACGGAGAACCCCGAGGCGGTTGCCAACGTTCAGGCGAGGCTGGAAGCGGACAGCAAGTGACCAAGCCTTCCACTGCTAATGGCGGTTACCCCAGTGTTGTGGTAACCGCCGTCGCGGCGACGACGTCCATCGCGCCGGACATCGAGAGCACGTGGAAGGGCTTATTGGCCGGCGAGAGTGGCATCCGCGTCCTCGAAGACGAATTCGTCACCAAGTGGGACCTGCCCGTCAAGATCGGTGGACACCTCAAGGAGCCCGTCGACAACCACATGGGCCGGCTCGACATGCGGCGGATGTCGTACGTCCAGCGGATGAGCAAGCTGCTGAGCGGTCAGCTCTGGGAGACCGCAGGCAGCCCCGAGGTCGATCCGGACCGCTTCACGGTCGTGGTCGGCACGGGTCTCGGCGGCGCCGAGCGGATCGTCGAGAGCTATGACCTGATGAACGAGGGCGGCCCCCGCAAGGTGTCGCCGCTCGCCGTCCAGATGATCATGCCCAACGGCGCCGCGGCGACCGTAGGGCTGCAGCTGGGGGCCCGCGCCGGGGTGATGACCCCCGTGTCGGCCTGCTCGTCGGGCTCCGAAGCGATCGCGCACGCGTGGCGCCAGATCGTCATGGGCGACGCCGACGTGGCCGTCTGCGGCGGCGTCGAGGGGCCCATCGAGGCGCTGCCCATCGCGGCGTTCTCGATGATGCGGGCCATGTCGACCCGCAACGACGAACCCGAGCGCGCGTCGCGGCCCTTCGACAAGGACCGCGACGGATTCGTGTTCGGCGAAGCCGGGGCCCTGATGCTCATCGAGACCGAGGAGCACGCCAAGGCCCGCGGCGCCACGCCGCTGGCCCGGTTGATGGGTGCCGGCATCACCTCGGACGCGTTCCACATGGTGGCCCCGGCCCCCGACGGCGTGCGTGCCGGACGCGCGATGACGCGCGCGCTGGAACTGGCGGGCCTGTCCGCCAAGGACGTCGACCACATCAATGCGCACGGGACGGCGACGCCGATCGGTGACTCCGCGGAGGCCAATGCCATCCGGGTCGCCGGTTGCGAGCACGCCGCGGTGTACGCGCCGAAGTCGGCGCTCGGCCACTCCATCGGAGCAGTGGGCGCGCTGGAATCTATCCTCACGGTGCTGACCCTTCGGGACGATGTGATCCCACCGACGTTGAACTACGAGACCCCGGATCCCGAGATCGACCTCGATGTGGTTGCGGGCGAACCCCGCTACGGCGAATTCCGTTACGCGATCAACAACTCGTTCGGGTTCGGCGGTCACAACGTGGCGCTCGTCTTCGGGCGTTACTAAGCACGGAAGGAACGTTTGCGAGACCCATGACAGAGCTGGTTACCGGGAAGACCCTCCCGAACGTAGTTGTCACCGGCATGGCCATGACTACTGCACTGGCAACCGATGTCGAGACCACTTGGAAGTTGTTGCTGGACAGCCAAAGTGGCATCCGCGTGCTCGACGACCCGTTCGTCGAGCAGTTCGACCTGCCGGTTCGCATCGGCGGACACCTGCTGGAGGAATTCGACAGCCAGCTGACGCGCGTCGAGCTGCGCCGCACGGGTTACCTGCAGCGGATGTCCACCATTGTGAGCCGCCGGGTGTGGGAGAACGCCGGCTCGCCCGAGGTGGACAACAACCGCTTGATGGTGTCCATCGGCACCGGGTTGGGCTCGTCGGAAGAAATGGTCTTCAGCTACGACGACATGCGCGCTCGTGGGATGAAGGCGGTCTCCCCGCTCGGGGTGCAGAAGTACATGCCCAACGGCGCCTCCGCGGCGGTGGGACTGGAACGGCACGCGAAGGCTGGCGTCCTCACCCCCGTGTCGGCGTGCGCGTCGGGTTCCGAGGGCATCGCCCAGGCCTGGCGCGCCATCGTCCTCGGCGAGGCCGACATCGCCATCTGCGGTGGTGTCGAGACCAAGATCGAGGCGGTGCCCATCGCGGCGTTCGCTCAGATGCGCATCGTGATGTCGACCAAGAACGACGACCCGGCCGGCGCGTGCCGCCCGTTCGATAGGGACCGCACCGGCTTTGTGTTCGGCGAGGCCGGGGCGCTGATGGTGATCGAGACCGAGGAGCACGCGAAAGCCCGCGGGGCCAACATCCTGGCCCGGCTGATGGGGGCGAGCATCACCTCGGACGGGTATCACATGGTGGCCCCGAACCCCAACGGCGAGCGCGCCGGGTACGCGATGAGCCGGGCGATTCACCTCGCGGGCCTGACTCCGGGCGATATCGACCACGTGAACGCGCACGCCACCGGTACCTCCGTGGGTGACGTCGCCGAGGGCCGGGCGATCAACAACGCCCTGGGCCCCCACGGCGGGAACGCCGCGGTCTACGCGCCCAAGGGGGCGCTGGGCCACTCGGTGGGTGCCGTCGGTGCGGTGGAATCGATCCTGACCGTGCTCGCGTTGCGCGACCAGGTGGTGCCGCCGACACTGAACCTGGAGAACCTCGACCCAGAGATCGATCTGGACGTGGTGGCAGTTAAGCCGCGGCCGGGCAACTACCAGTACGCGATCAACAACTCGTTCGGATTCGGCGGGCACAACGTCGCACTCGCCTTCGGGCGGTACTGAGCACACTCGGAACAGGAGACCCGCGAATGACGACAATGGCCCCGGAGTCGGTTGGCGAATCGCTCGATCCCCGCGACCCGCTGTTGCGTCTGAGCAACTTCTTCGACGACGGCAGCATTGAGCTGCTGCACCAGCGTGACCGCTCGGGGGTGCTGTCGGCCGCGGGCACCGTAAACGGTGTGCGCACCATCGCCTTCTGCACGGACGGGACCGTGATGGGCGGGGCCATGGGCATCGAGGGGTGCAAACACATCGTCAACGCCTACGACACCGCCATCGAGGAGCAGAGCCCGATCGTCGGGATCTGGCACTCGGGTGGGGCCCGGTTGGCCGAGGGGGTCCGGGCGTTGCACGCGGTCGGAACGGTTTTCGAGGCGATGATCCGCGCGTCGGGCTACATCCCGCAGATCTCGGTGGTGGTCGGCTTCGCCGCCGGCGGCGCCGCCTACGGTCCGGCGCTGACGGATGTCATCGTGATGGCCCCGGAAAGCCGGGTGTTCGTCACCGGACCCGACGTGGTGCGCAGCGTCACCGGCGAGGACGTCGACATGGCCTCGCTCGGCGGCCCGGAAACCCACCACAAGAAGTCCGGGGTGTGCCACATCGTCGCCGACGACGAGCTCGACGCCTACGAGCGCGGTCGCCGGTTGGTCGGATTGTTCTGCCAGCAGGGGCATTTCGACCGCAGCAAGGCCGAGGCCGGCGACACCGACATCCACGCGCTGCTGCCCGAATCGGCCAGGCGGGCCTACGACGTGCACCCGATCGTGACCGCCATCCTCGACTTGGGAGAAGACGGGGCCGCGTCCTTCGACGAGTTCCAGGCCAACTGGGCGCCGTCGATGGTGGTCGGGCTGGGGCGGCTGGCGGGCCGCACGGTCGGCGTGCTGGCCAACAACCCGTTGCGCCTTGGTGGCTGCCTGAACTCCGAAAGCGCCGAGAAGGCAGCGCGTTTCGTGCGGCTCTGCGACGCGTTCGGCATCCCGCTGGTGGTGGTCGTCGACGTCCCCGGCTATCTGCCGGGTGTCGACCAGGAGTGGGGCGGCGTGGTGCGCCGCGGTGCCAAGCTGCTGCACGCGTTCGGCGAAGCCACGGTGCCGCGCGTCACGCTGGTCACCCGGAAGACTTACGGCGGGGCCTACATTGCGATGAACTCCCGTTCGTTGAACGCAACCAAGGTGTTCGCGTGGCCGGACGCCGAGGTGGCGGTGATGGGCGCCAAGGCCGCCGTCGGCATCCTGCACAAGAAGAAGCTGGCCGCTGCGGCAGATCACGAGCGCGAAGCGCTGCACGACGAGCTTGCCGCCGAGCACGAACGGATCGCCGGCGGCGTCGACAGCGCGATCGAAATCGGCGTCGTGGACGAGAAAATCGACCCGGCGCACACCCGCAGCAAGATCACCGAGGCGCTGGCTCAGGCGCCGGCTCGCCGCGGGCGCCACAAGAACATCCCGCTCTGATTTTCGCCCCCCCTTTAGGGAGAGCAGACGCAGAATTGCATTGCGCGCGGTTCCCGCGTGCGATTCTGCGTCTGCTCAACAGCGGCCGAGGATCGCGGAAAGAGCTTGGCGTAGTTGGTTTTCGGGATCGGCGGGGAACTCGTCACAGTGCCAGCCAACAAAGTCGTCGGGGCGGACCAACAGCGCTCCCTCGGGCGCGAGGCCGGCGATCGCATCGCCGACACAGTGCATGGTGAGCGGAATACCAAGGGCCGCAGACGCCGACGTTACCGCGGCACGCCAGCGCTCGTCGCCGGTGAGTAGGGTGAACCCGGGTCCCAGCAGGTCCAGCGTCGAAACTCCTTGGCTTACCCAAGCATGCGGAACCCGCGTGCCGGGTTGGCCGCGCAACTCGCTCACGAGATGCACTTCATCGGGGTCGCCCGGAGGCTTGCCGTCCACCACGGCCGCGGAGCGGTACCGGTATCCGATCAGCAGCTCGAACATCGAGCACTCTTCTGCGGCCGGCAACTTCGGCCGGTCGTCGCTCAACGGGAGCAAGGCAAGCGTCGGGCCGGTCAGCGACTGACGGGCGGCAAAACGGCCCACCGGGTGACGCTCGGCGTGGTAGGTGTCCAGCAACGCAGGACCGGCGGTCCCGTCCAAAACGGCGGCGAGCTTCCAAGCCAGGTTGTGCGCGCTCTGGATGGCGGTGTTGGCTCCCCCGGCCTTGAACGGTGGCATGGTGTGTGCCGAATCGCCCACCAAAAACACTCGACCACAACGAAATTGGTCGGCCACCTGCTCGTATGGCTGCCACGCCGCCACCTCGACGATGCCGATGTCGATCCGCTCGCCGATCCCCTTGGTGAGTACCTCGCGGCACCGTTTCGGCGTGAACTGGTCCGCCGTCTCGCCGTTGCCGGGAAAATACATCGTGATGAACATCCCCAGCTCGCCCTCGACCACCAGGAAAATGCCGTCCACGTCAGCGTTTTTGACTTGCACGGCATCGCCATCGGCCAAGTGCGAGACGAACTTCGTCCAGGGCGCCCGGAAGTAGACGAAGACAACGTATATCGGTAGCGCGCCGTAACCGGACGTGCTGATGCCCAGCCAGTTCCGGACCGGGCTGTGCACACCGTCGGCGCCAACGAGGTAGTCTGCGCGGACCGTCTCGCACCTTCCCGAGTCCCGGTCGCGCAGCACCGCGGTGACACCGGCCTCGTCGCGCTCGATCGAGAGGAGCTTTGTCCCGTAGCGCACTTCGCTGCCGCGTCGGCGTGTGTCGGCGAGGAGGATCGGCTCAAGCCTGCTCTGCGGACAGTACTGGGCCGCGGGCTCCGGGCTGAGCCGGTCAAGGCCCGCGAAGATTGCGTTGACGTCTATGGCCAGCCGTTCCTCAGGGCTGTTCAGCGCGGGCTTGACCATCATGGCCGACACATGCTCGGCCACCGCGTGCACCTGGTCGCCGAGCCTGAGGCCGCGCAGGATTTCCAAGCTGCGGAAGCTCAGATTGCGGGCTTTGGGGTAGATGAACACCTCGCGTCGCTTCTCGACCAGCAACGAACGAACCCCGTGCTTGGCAAGCAACGCGGAGGTGGCCAAGCCGCCGACGCCGGCGCCGACGATGAGTACCGGGACTCGCGCATTCATCATGCATATATGATAGCAACTATTACTTGATAGTCACTATCACAATATCCTTGCGCCTCACGTTGTCACACCGGCCACACCAGTTTCTGCCTGGACCAAACGACGATTTGCCCGCCTCCGCGCGACTGCGCAATGCCGTCGCTTTGGTGCAATGCCGTCGCTTTGGCGCAATGCCGTCGCTTTGTCGCAATGCCGTCGCTTTGTCGCGCGGAGGCGGGCACATGGAGGCGCCCCTCCCGGCCAGAGGCTCCTGTGGCGGATGTGACGAGACATTGCGGCCGGGAAAGCGCCCCCTAGCCGAAGCGCCCCAAAAACTCCTCGGCCACCGCGACCACCCGCTCGCGGTCGCGCGGCACCAGCCCGATCCGGGTCCGCCGGTCGACGACGTCGCCGACCTCCAGCGCGCCCTCGTGCGTGATCGCGTACTCGAACTCCGCGCGCGTCACGTCGATGCCATCGGCGACCGGCTCGGTCGGGCGCTCGCACGTGGCGGCGGCGATGACGTCGGACGCCTCGGCGCCGTACCGCGCCACCAGCGACGCCGGCAACCCGACGGCCTGGCCCCGCGCGCCGATCAGCGGCAGATCGCGGGTCCGGCATTTCCCGGCGCGCAGCCGCCGCAGGCTGATGGCGCGGTCCAGGACGTCTTCCGCCATGTACCGGTATTCGGTCAGTTTGCCGCCGATCACGCTGATGACGCCGGACTCGGATTCGACGACGGCATGCTCGCGCGACACGTCGGCGGTGCGCCCTTCGAAACCAGCACTGCCGGTGTCGATCAGCGGCCGCAGCCCGGCGTAGGCGCCGATCACGTCGGCGCTCCCGAGAGCGGTCCCCAGCGCGGTGTTCACCGTGTCGAGCAGGAACGAGATCTCTTGCGCCGACGGCTCCGGCACGTCCGGGATCGGACCCGGAGCGGCCTCGTCGGTCAGCCCGAGGTAGACGCGGCCCAGCTGCTCGGGCATGGCGAACACGAACCGGTTGAGCTCGCCGGGAATCGGAATGGTCAGCGCCGCAGTGGGATTGCCGAAGGCGCCGGCGTCGAACACCAGATGGGTGCCGCGGCTGGGCCGCAACCGCAACGCACCGTCGATCTCGGCCGCCCACACCCCGGCCGCGTTGATCACCGCTTCGGCCGACACGTCGAACGATTCGCCCGTCCGCCGATCGGTCAGCCGCACCGACGTTCCGGTGGCGTCCGACGCCGCCACGTAGGTGAGGATCCGGGCGCCGTACTGCGCCGCGGTGCGGGCCACCGCGGTGACCAGCCGGGCGTCGTCGATCAACTGCCCGTCGTAGGCCAGGAAGCCGCCATCGAGGCCGTCGCGGCACACGGTGGGCGCCATCTGCACCACGCGCTGCGCCGAAATCCGGCGCGATCGAGGCAGGGTCGACGACGACGTCCCGGCGAGCATCCGCAACGCGTCGCCGGCGACGAACCCGGTGCGGATCAGCGCACGCTGGGCGCGTCCCATCGACGGCAGCAGCGGCACCAGCTGCGGCATCGCGCGAACGAGATGAGGGGCGTTGCGCGACATCAGGATTCCGCGCTCGATGGCGCTCCGCCGGGCGATGCCCACGTTCCCGGTCGCCAGGTAGCGCAGCCCGCCGTGGACGAGTTTGGAACTCCAGCGGCTGGTGCCGAACGCCAGATCGTGCTTTTCCACCAGCGCCACGCGCAGCCCTCGCGACGCGGCGTCCAGGGCGATGCCGGCGCCGGTGATGCCGCCGCCGATCACCACGATGTCCACCGGGTCGCCGTCGGCGAGCGCGGTCAGGTCGGCAGCGCGGCGTGCGGCATTGAGGGCGGCGGTCATGACGACAGGTATCCGTTCAGTGCGTGGGCGAGCTCGGCGTCCAGCGCGTCGGCGTCCAGGATCGGCCGGACGATCCGCTCCGACTGGATGGTCGACTGCGTGATCAGCAACACCATGGTGGCCATCTGCAGCGGGTCACCGGCCCGGACGCTGCCATGGCGCTGGGCCATGCGCAGCCGGTAGGCCAGCGCGTCGATCAACATCTGCTGGCTGGCCCCTAGGCGCTCGGTGATGTAAATCGGCGCGAGCTCCGAATGCAGCACCGACATCACCAGGTTATCGCGACGCAGCAGACCGGCCACCGTAATGATCTGGCGCACAAGCGATTCCCGGTCCTCCCCGAGCAGCGGCGCATCATGCATCACGTCGGTGACGTGCCGGGTCAGCAGCGCCGCCACGATCGACCGCGTGTCCGGCCAGCGGCGGTAGACGGTCGGCCGGCTCACCCCCGCCCGTCGGGCGATCTCCGCGAGGGTCACCCGGTCGACGCCGAAATCGACCACACAACTGGCCGCCGCCGCGAGGATGCGGTCCGCGGTATCCAATTCTGCGTTACTGATTGACAGCATGTGTAATACTGTAACGCATGACGAACCGCGACGCACTCCTTCCGCCGATGAAATGGAACGCGTGGGGGGATCCCGCGGCGGCCAAACCGCTCTCGGACGGGATCCGGGTGCTACTCAAACAGGCTGTGGGCGTGCAGGATTCCGGTGAGGCCGAACTCCAGCCGGAGCAGGTGCGGTTGCGGCCGTCGGCGCTGTCAAAAGCAGACCAAAGCGCGCTGACCGGGATCGTCGGCGCGGAGTACTGCCGCACGGCCGACCTCGATCGGTTGCTGCGCGCCGGCGGCAAGTCCACCCTCGACCTGCTGCGGCGCAAGGACACCGGCGTCCAGGACGCACCCGACGCCATTCTGCTGCCCGGCGGCCCCGACGGCGAAGACGCCGTCGCTGCGATCCTGCGCTACTGCTCGGAGCACCGCATCGCCGTGGTCCCGTTCGGGGGCGGCACCAGCGTGGTCGGCGGTCTGGATCCCATCCGCGATGGGTTCGGTGCCGTGGTATCCCTCGATCTGCGCCGCTTCGACCGGCTGATCTCCCTCGATGAGGTCTCCGGCCAGGCCGTTCTCGGGGCCGGGCTCACCGGGCCGGACGCCGAACGCCTGCTCGGCGAAAGGGGTTTCTCGCTCGGGCATTTCCCGCAGAGCTTCGAATACGCCACCATGGGCGGCTACGCGGCGACCCGGTCGTCCGGGCAGGACTCGGCGGGCTACGGCCGGTTCAACGACATGGTTCGCGGGCTGCGCATGGTCACTCCGGTGGGCACCATCGACCTGGGCCGCGCACCCGAATCGGCCGCCGGCCCCGACCTGCGCCAGCTGTTCCTCGGCTCCGAGGGCGCGTTCGGCGTGATCACGCAGGTGCGGCTGCGCGTGCACCGGATCCCGGAATCCGTCCGCTACGAGGGGTGGTCCTTCCCCGATTTCGAAACCGGGGCCGCGGCCCTGCGCGCCGTCACCCAGAACGCCACCGGCCCCACC
This sequence comes from uncultured Actinomycetota bacterium, assembly GCA_963785625.1. GTDB lineage: Bacteria > Actinomycetota > Actinomycetes > Mycobacteriales > Mycobacteriaceae > Mycobacterium. The sequence goes on from CAWAWC010000020.1 coordinate 36,843, forward strand.
GTCATCCGGCTCTCCGACGAGGCCGAAACCGGAGTCAATCTCGCCACCACCGAGTCCATCGGCGGCACCCAGATCACCGGTGGCTGCCTGGCAATCACCGTGTTCGAGGGCACCAAGGAACACGTCGAGAGCCGGCACGCCGAGACCAGCGCCCTGCTTGCGAACCAGGGCGGCACGTCGCTGGGCGAAGGACCGGCGCAAGCCTGGGAGCGGGGCCGGTTCGGCGCGCCGTACCTACGCGACTCGCTGCTGGCGGCGGGCGCGCTCTGCGAAACGCTCGAGACCGCCACCGATTGGTCCAACGTCTCCACACTGAAAGCCGCTGTTACGCAAGCACTTACGGACGCACTGAGCAAGAGCGGCACCCCGGCGCTGGTAATGTGCCACATCTCGCACGTCTACCCCACCGGCGCGTCGTTGTATTTCACCGTCGTCGCCGGGCAGCGGGGGAACCCGATCGAGCAATGGCGGGCCGCCAAGAAAGCCGCGTCGGATGCGATCGTGGCCGCCGGCGGAACCATCACGCACCACCATGCGGTCGGAGCCGACCATCGGCCCTGGATGCGCGACGAGGTGGGCGAACTGGGTGTGCAGGTGTTGCGCGCGGTCAAGGCGACGCTAGACCCTGCCGGAATCCTCAACCCGGGCAAGCTGATTCCGTGACCGCGCAGCCGCGGCGCCGCGACATCGGCAAGGTGATCGCGCTGACCAATCCCGTCTCGGGGCACGGCGCCGCGATCCGCGCCGCACAGCTCGCGATAGCCCGGCTGCACCATCGCGGCGTGGAGGTCGTCGAGATCATCGGCGACGACGCGCAAGACGCGCGCTACCTGGTCGGCGCGGCGCTGGAGAAGGGCGCCGATGCGGTGATGGCGACCGGCGGCGACGGCGTCATCTCCAATGCGCTGCAGGTGCTCGCGGGCACCGGCGTCCCGCTGGGCATCGTCCCGGCGGGCACCGGCAACGACCACGCCCGCGAATTCGGCATCCCCACCAAGGATCCCAAGGCCGCCGCGGACATCGTCGTCGACGGCTGGGCCGAAACCATCGACCTGGGCCGCATTCAGTGCGGCACCGGGGCCGACAAGTGGTTCGGCACCGTGGCGGCCACCGGGTTCGATTCCCTGGTGACCGACCGCGCCAACCGGATGCGCTGGCCCCACGGACGGCTGCGCTACTACCTCGCGATGCTCGCCGAACTGTCCCAGCTGCGGCTACTGCCGTTCCGGATGGTGCTCGACGGGACCCGGGAGATCGACGCGGACCTGACGCTGGTGGCGTTCGGCAACACCCGCAGCTACGGCGGTGGGATGCAGGTCTGCCCCGACGCCGACCGCTCCGACGGCCTGCTCGACATCACCATGGTGCACGAGGCATCCCGGACGAAGCTGCTCCGTCTGTTCCCCACCGTCATCAAGGGCACGCACGTCAACCTCGACGAGGTGAGCACGGCACGCGCCATGTCCATTAGCGTCGAATGTCCGGGCATCAACGTCTACGCCGACGGCGACTTCGCCTGCCCGCTGCCCGCGCAGATCGCCGCGGTTCCGGGCGCGCTGGAGGTGCTGCGACCCGCGCCCTCGTAACAATTCGCTAACGGCGCGATGGTGGCGGCCCCCACAGACCATTGGGCGATCCGCAGATCCGATATCGCATGCGCTATCGGATCCTGAACTCGCCTATTGCCTTGAAGTTGCCTTGCAGCCGCCTCAGCCGACTCCCCTGCTCAGCCAGGCCACTTCGCCGGCGTCACCGCCTTCGCGGTACACCTCGAGCGCCTCGTCCCAGGCCGTACCCAGCACCGAATCCAATTCCGCGGCCAACATGTCGGCGCCGTGGGCCATCATCGCCCGCAGCCGCATCTCGCCGACCATGACGTCGCCGTTGGCGCTCATCGCCCCGCTCCACAGCCCCAGTTGCGGGGTGTGGCTGAAGCGCTGGCCGTCGACTCCCGGGCTGGGGTCCTCGGTCACCTCGAACCGCAGCACCGACCAGGAGCGCAGCGCGTTCGCCAACCTGGCGCCGGTGCCCACCGGCCCCACCCAGTTGGCGACCGCGCGCAGCTGACCGGGCATCGCCGGCTGCGGCGTCCACACCAGGTTTGCCTTGGATTGCAGGGTCGACGACAACGCCCACTCGACATGCGGGCACACCGCCGCGGGCGAGGCGTGGATGTACACCACGCCGGTCGTCACGTCGGCGAATTGATTCGACGCACGCATATCCTGCTCCTTTGGTTCCACGAGGGACGTCTTCCCCAACGACCTGGCGGACCCGCAAGCAGGATTTTTCTTCAAGTTGTGTGTCGTGTGTGTCTATTGTGCCTCGTGATACCCATGTTGCGCTAGTGTGCAGTTCAATCTATCTGAATTCGGCCAGCACGGCGTCCGACAGAGCCGGCCACGGCTCGTGCGCCCACTCGCCGAAATCGCGGTTCGTCAGCACCACCAGCGCCAACTCCACCTCGGGATCTGCCCAGATGAAGCCGCCCGCCTGACCGAAATGGCCGTACGTCCGCGCCGAGTTGCGCGCACCCGTCCAGTGCGGTGATTTCGAGTCCCTGATCTCGAAACCCAGCCCCCAGTCGTTGGGCCGCTGCACGCCGTATCCGGGCAGCACGCCGTCCAAGCCGGGGAACTGCACCGTCGTAGCCTCGGCGTGCAGCTGCGCCGACACCGTCGCCGGGCGCAGCAGGTCCCCGGCGAACGCCGCCAGGTCCGCCACCGTCGAGGTCGCCCCGAACCCGGCGGCCTGCGCACCGCCGTCCAGCCGGGTTGCCGCTATGGCCAGGGGTTCGCACACCGCCTCGGCGAGGTAGCGGCCGAATTCGATGCCCGACTCGCGCTCCACGGTCTCGGCCAGCACGGTGAAGCCGTAGTTGGAGTACATCCGCCTGGTGCCCGGCTTGGCCAGCACCTGATCGGAGTGCAGCGCCAGGCCCGACGCGTGCGCCAGCAGGTGCCGGATCGTGGCGCCCGGCGGGCCGGCCGGGGTGTCGAGGTCGACGACGCCCTCTTCGACGGCGACGTGCACGGCCCGGGCCACCAGCGGCTTGGTCACCGACGCCAGCTCGAACACCCGCGCGGTGTCGCCGTGGCTGGCCAGCACCCCGCCGGGCCCGACCACCGCGGCGGCCGCGGCCGGGACCGGCCAGTCAGCTATGGCATCCAGGGCGTCGGGAGCGGCCATCACTTCCGGGCGATGTAGTAGTTGTTCAGCGGGTCGGACTCGATCTCGGCCACCCGCACGTCGCCGAATCCCGCGTCGGCGAGCATCGCGACGGCCAGTTGGGTCCCCCAGGCGGCGCCCAGTCCGGCGCCGTCGGCGGCCAGCGACACCGTCATGCAGTGCATCAACGAGGTGGTGTAGAGGTAGGTGCTCATCGGAGCGCCGACGTTCTCCTCGAGCCGGCTCGAGGCCTTGATGTCGGCCATTAGGAAGACCCCGCCCGGCCGCAGCGCGCGATGAATGTTCTCCAGCACCCGGGCCGGCTGCGCCTGGTCGTGAATGGCGTCGAACACGGTGATGACGTCGTAGGAGGCTTCCTTGTCCAACTGCGCCAGGTTGTGGCTTTCGAAGGTCACGTTCGCCAGGCCGCGCTCGGCCGCCTCCTGGACGCCGGCCGCAATCGCCTCGGCGGAGAAGTCGATGCCGGTGAAGCGGCTGGCCGCAAACGCCTGCGCCATCACGTTGATCGCGTGACCGCTGCCGCAGCCGCAATCGGCCACGTCGGCCCCGGCGCGCAGGCGTTCGACCAGGCCGTCCACCAACGGCAGCACCACGTCGACGAGCGCCGTGTCGTACACGACACCGCTCTGCTCGGCCATCAGCGCGTGAAAGCGCGGGAACTCGCTGTAATGCAACCCGCCGCCCTCGCGGAAGCAGCCGATGATCTGCTGTTCGACTTCGGCGAGCTGCGGAATGAACAACGCCACCAGCGCCAGGTTGTCCGGCCCGGCCGCGCGGGTCAGCACGGCCGCGCGATGCGACGGCAGCGCGTAGCAGCCGGTGCCCGGGTCGTAGTCGACGACGCGCCCGGTGGTCATGCCGGCCAGCCACTCCCGGACGTAGCGTTCGTTGAGGCCGGCGGCCTCGGCGATCTGCGCGCTGGTCGCGGGCGGCAGCCCGGCCATCGTGTCCAGCAGACCGGTCTGATGTCCGATGCTCAACAGCAGCGCCAGGCTGGCGCCGTCGAGGGCCGCGACGATTCGCCCCGTGAATTCCTTGACGGTCTCAGCAGCGGAGTCGGATGCCGTCACGGTCAGCGACGCTACACCGGGTAACCCAGGGTCGATGGGTGGACACCAACGGCGCGGCGTATGGCGACCGACAGTAGGTTGGAGCGCATGAGTCAGACAGTGCGCGGAGTGATTTCACGAAAAAAGGGCGAGCCCGTCGAATTGGTGGACATCGTGGTCCCGGACCCGGGACCCGGGGAAGCCCTGGTGGACATCATCGCCTGCGGGGTCTGCCACACCGACCTGACCTATCGCGAGGGCGGCATCAACGACGAGTACCCGTTCCTGCTCGGCCACGAGGCCGCCGGAAACGTCGAGGCGGTCGGGCCGGGAGTGACCGCGGTCGAGCCGGGCGACTTCGTGATCCTGAACTGGCGCGCCGTGTGCGGCCAGTGCCGGGCCTGCAAACGCGGCAGGCCGCACCTGTGCTTCGACACCTTCAACGCCGCACAGAAGATGACGCTGGCCGACGGCACGGAACTGACACCGGCGCTGGGCATCGGGGCGTTCGCCGACAAGACGCTGGTGCACGCCGGCCAGTGCACCAAGGTCAATCCCGAGGCCGACCCCGCGGTGGCCGGCCTGCTGGGCTGCGGGGTCATGGCCGGCCTCGGCGCGGCGATCAACACCGGCGGTGTCACCCGCGACGACACGGTCGCGGTGATCGGCTGCGGCGGCGTGGGCGACGCCGCGATCGCCGGCGCCGCGCTCGTCGGGGCCCGGCGCATCATCGCCGTCGACACCGACAACACGAAACTGAACTGGGCCCGCAAGTTCGGCGCCACCCACACCGTCAACGCCCGCGAATTCGACGTCGTCAAGACCATCCAAGACCTCACCGACGGCTTCGGCGTCAACGTGGTGATCGACGCCGTCGGCAGGCCGGAGACCTGGAAGCAGGCCTTCTACGCCCGCGATCTCGCCGGAACCGTTGTGCTGGTTGGTGTTCCGACCCCCGACATGCGCCTGGACATGCCGCTGGTGGACTTCTTCTCCCACGGCGGGTCGCTGAAGTCGTCGTGGTACGGCGATTGCCTGCCCGAGCGCGACTTCCCCACCCTGATCGACCTGTACCTGCAGGGCCGGCTTCCGCTGGATCAGTTCGTCTCCGAGCGCATCGGGCTCGGCGACGTCGAGGAGGCCTTCCACAAGATGCACGGCGGCGAGGTACTGCGCTCGGTGGTGATGCTGTGATGGCACCCATCGACAAGGTGGTCACCCACGGGACCTTCGAACTCGACGGCGGCAGTTGGGAAGTCGACAACAACATCTGGATCGTCGGCGACGACTCCGAGGTGGTGGTGTTCGACGCCGCCCACACCGCCGAGCCGATCCTGCAGGCCGTCGGCGGCCGCAAGGTGGTCGCGGTGGTGTGCACGCACGGCCACAACGACCACGTCACGGTGGCCCCCGAGCTGGGCGCGGCCCTCGACGCACCGGTGCTGCTGCATCCCGGCGACGACGTGCTGTGGCGGATGACCCACCCGGACAAGGACTTCCGCACGCTCGCCGACGGGGACATCCTTCGCGTCGCCGGCACCGAGCTGCAGGCGCTGCACACCCCGGGCCACTCCCCCGGATCGGTGTGCTGGTATGCCCCGGAGCTTGGTGTCGTGTTCAGCGGGGACACCCTGTTCTCCGGCGGCCCCGGTGCGACCGGACGCTCGTACTCCGACTTCCCGACGATTCTCCAGTCGATCTCCGAGCGGCTCGGCACGCTGCCGGGCGACACCGTCGTCCATACCGGCCACGGCGACAGCACCACGGTCGGCGACGAGATCGTCCACTACGAGGAGTGGGTGGCCCGCGGGCATTAGGGCTGCTCGGGCGGGCGTGCGCAGAATGCCAACTGTAACGGCGTGTCGGCGTGCAAACTACGCACGCTCGCGGGCCGGCAACCTCAGTTTCCCTCGAGGATCCGGCGCTTCTCGTCCTCGAACTCCCGCTCGGTGAGCGCACCCGAATCGCGCAGCGCGGTCAACGTTTTGAGCCGCTCTAGGCGGATGCCCTCGCCGCTGGGTTCGTAGGGCGTCACTTGCGGGGCGGCCGCCACTTCCGGCTGACGCCGCAGGTGAGCCAGCCACCTTCCCGACAGGATCGACGCGGCCAGGCCCACCACGAACAGCCCGACGAACAGCCACACCAGGAAGCCATAGGAGCTCTTGTGGCCGAACGCCAGTCGCGGGTCGATGTATCCGTTGACTTGGCCGTCCGTCATGACGTTGTAGGTGCCGGCGGCGGCGATGTGCGCCACCCACACCCGCACGTGCGCGTCGTTGTTGACCGTCGTTGTGCTACCGATGTTTTCGGTCAGCACCGGTGGTGCCACACCGTCGGGGGGCGAGATCGTCACCCCGAGCCGCGGCACCGGCAGACCGCCGCCGTTGGGACTGCCGATCACGACGGTGTGAAAACTGACCGTGACGTCACCGGCCGGCAGGGTGAGGGTTCCCGACCCCGGAACCGCCACCTCCCCGTACGCGTTGTACTCGTCCAGGAAGAAGGTGTTGAGCACCAGGGCGACGATGAACCCGCCCACCGACACGACCATGACCACGATGGCGGCGGTCAGCGAGGTCTTTGCGAGCCGTCGGCTGCTCATCGACGCAGTTTGTCACCACGGAGTGAGTGACGCCAGCGAAGGAGGAGCACACTAGGACGTGCCGCATACCGAGAAGGAGTGATACGCATGGCCCACGATCTCGTCGCCACCGTGCCCGACCTGTCCGGGAAGCTGGTAGTCATCACCGGAGCCAACAGCGGTCTGGGCTTCGGGCTTGCCCGGCGCCTGTCGGCCGCCGGCGCCGACGTCGTCATGGCGATTCGCAATCGCGCCAAGGGCGAGGCGGCGATCGAGGAAATCCGCGCCACCGTTCCCGACGCCAAGCTGGCCATCAAGTCCCTGGACCTGTCGTCGCTGGCCGCGGTCGCCGCGTTGGGCGAGCAACTCAACGCCGAGGGCCGCCCGATCGACATCCTGATCAACAACGCGGGTGTGATGACGCCGCCCGAACGCGACACCACCGCCGACGGGTTCGAATTGCAGTTCGGCAGCAACCATCTCGGCCACTTTGCGCTGACCGGCCACCTGCTGCCGCTGTTGCGCGCCGCCAACGGCGCGCGGGTGGTCTCCCTGAGCAGCCTGGCGGCCCGGATGAACGCCAAGATCCACTTCGACGACCCGCAGTTCGAGAAGTCCTACCAGCCGATGGCGGCCTACGGCCAGTCGAAGCTGGCCGTGCTGATGTTCGCCCGGGAGTTGGACCGCCGCAGCCGCGAGGCCGGCTGGGGCATCGTGTCCAACGCCGCGCATCCCGGCCTGACCATGACCAACCTGCAGATCAGCGGGCCGTCGCACGGCCGCGACAAGCCCTCGCTGATGGAGCGGTTGTACAAGACGTCCTGGCGGTGGGCGCCGTTCCTGTGGCAAGAGATCGACGAAGGGATTCTGCCGGCGCTGTACGCCGCGGCCACGCCGCAGGCCGAGGGCGGCGCGTTCTACGGACCGCGCGGCTTCTACGAGGCGGCGGGCGGGGGTGTGAAGCCGGCCCACGTGCCCGCCCGTGCCCGCAACGAGGACGAATGCCGGCGGCTGTGGGAGCTTTCCGAGCAGCTCACCGGGGTCAGCTACCCGAAGCCAAACTGACTATCGTTTGCGCATGCGGCCGGAACCTCGGATGCCGGAATCCAGCCCCCAATCCGGCGTCGTGGTCCGGCCCGAACCGCCGGACAGCGCGACGTACACCGAGTCGTCGCGGCTGCAGGCCGCCGGCCTAACGGAGGCCATCGCTCTGCTCGAGGGTGTCGCGGAGCAGGTGCCGCTGCCCGAGCCGCCGCAGCCGATCGTCATCGCCGACTACGGCGCCGCCAACGGGTACAACTCGCTCAAGCCGATGTCGGCGGCGATCGCGGTGCTGCGTCGGCGCACCCGCCATGACCACGCAATCCTGGTGGCGCACACTGACGTACCGGACAACGACTTCACCGCGATGTTCCGCACGTTGAACGAGGACCCGGACAGTTACCTGCACAAGGACACCGCGAGTTTCGCCTCGGCGATCGGCCGGTCGTTCTACGGGCAGATCCTGCCGTCCAAGACCGTCAACCTCGGCTGGTCTTCGTGGGCGACGCAGTGGCTGAGCCGCGTCCCTTGCGAGTTCGGCGACCATGTGCACGTCGCGCACAGCGCAGACGACGCGGCCCGGGCGGCCTACGCCGACCAGGCGGCCCTGGACTGGCACAACTTCGTGGCGTTCCGGGGGCGCGAGTTGGCCCCGCAGGGGCGGCTGGTGGTGCTGACGCTGGCGCTCGACGACGACGGCGACGTCGGCTTCTCCACGTTGCTGGACGCCATCGCCGCGACGTTGGACGACCAGGTCCGCGACGGCCTGCTGCAGCGGGATGAGTTCCCGCGCATGTCGATTCCGACGGTCGGGCGCAGCGAGACGGACTTGCGCGCCCCCTTTGCCCCGAGCGGACGGTTCGAAGGGTTGACGATCGATCATCTCGACACGTTCGACGCCGAGGACCGGTTCTGGGTGCGGTTCCAAAAAGACGACGACGCAGACGATTTCGGTGCGCAGTGGGCGGCGTTCGCGCGGGCCGCGCTGTTCCCGGCGCTGGTCCGAGGGCTCGACGGTGGGCTCGAGGACCCGCGGGCGGCCGAATTCGTCGAGCAGTTGGAGGCCGCGGTCGCCGAGCGGCTGTCCGGTGCACCGGAGCCGATGCGGATGCGGTTTGCCTTGGTCTCGCTGGTCAAGGGGCCGTAAAGGCGAGTTTCGACACCGCGTCGCGGCGGGTAACCCCTGACGATGTCGTAACTGCGACTGTGAGGGGGTAGGCGCGTGCAACGAGGAACTCACGAAGGCTGCGGCCGAGGAGAACAAGGGCGAGAAGGACTGACGCCTAGCGGGGTATCTGGCCGGCCTCGAGTTCCCGCAGGATTTGGTTGAGCCGCTCCAGTCCTTCGTTGACGCCGGGGATGGGCGGGAGCGCAGGAATCTCCGGGATCCGGGGTACGGGTGCCGCGGCGGCGGGTGGCCGCGCCTGGGGAGTCGCCGGCGGCACCGTGGTGGTCGGCGTCTCCGTCAAGGCGGGCGGGTTGGTGTCGGTGGTCGACGGTGGGGGCGCCTCCTGCGTGGGGGACGGGCTCGCCGGCGGCGAGGGCACCGGAGTGGTCGTCGTCGCAGGCGAGGGCGGCGCCGTCGCCGGTTCGTCGCCGTGGTTCAGGGCGATGGCCACCGCGGCTCCGCCGAGCAGCAGGACCAGCGCCGCGGCGATGGCCGCCATTGCCGGGACCCGCCGATACCGACGGGTCTTCTCCGGCTGCGGGGGCTGCGGGCCCGGCTGGGTGGCGTTCACCTCGGGTTCCAGCGCCGGACGGATCACCGTGTCCTGAGCCGCGAATGGCATGGCCTGCGAGTCATTGCGTCGCGGCCAGGCCAGGGCTTCGGCGGTCGCCGTCCTCGTTATCGGCGCGGCCGGGCCCGCCATCGTCGCGACGGCGGCCCCGCGCCCGCGGGCCGCCCGCAACGCGGCGCCGATCGCCGGCGTCAGCTGCGGACGCGGGGCCGTGACGACCGGAACTCGGAAACGTCCCGACAGTGTGGTGGTGACGGCCGGGATATTCGCACCCCCGCCCACGGCCACGACCGCCACCAGATCGCGAACCGCGTTGCGCGCCAATGTTTCATCCAAGACGACCACAAAATGGTTCAGCGCTTCCCGGATCACCTCGTCGAGTTCGTTCCTGGTGAGCCGGAAGTCGCCGTGCATTCCCGGCAGCTCGTCGGCGAGCGTGACCACCGTGCCCGCCGACAGCTGCTCCTTGGCGCCTCGGCATTCGGTCCGCAGCCGGCTCAGCGAGCCGCTCGCCAGGGTGCCGGCCGGGTCGAACGAACCGGGGCTCGGCATGTTGCCCATGACGGCGGTCAACAACGCCTGGTCAATCAGGTTGCCGGAGAACCCCTGGTGCCGCACGGTTGGCGCCAACGCTGCGCCGGTGGCGCCCATCAGGGTGATGCTCGCGCCGCTGCCGCCGAAGTCGCACACGGCTATGGTGCCGGCTGAGGTCCCGACCGAGGTCCCGGCTGAGGTCCCGCCGGCCGGTATGCCGGGGTTGGCCCGCGCGGCGACCAGCGCCGCCGCGGCGTCAGGGATCAACAGCAGCGGGTGCGCCCGGTTGGACCATTCGGAAACCCGGCTCAACGACGCGCCCAGGGCCGCCACCGCCGTGTCCGGCCAGTGCGCGGGGTAGGTGACCGCCACGTTGTCCGGCAGGACGCCGCCGCCGATGGCGGCGTAGGCGAGCGCCCGCAACGCGTCGGCGATCAACGCCTCGCTGCGGTGTAGCGAGCCGTCGGCCGCCACGATTCCGGCGGGGTCCCCCACTCGGTCCACGAAGTCGGTGATCACCAGGCCGGGCTCGTCCAGGCGGGGGTTCTCCGACGGCACGCCCACCTCGGGCGGCCGTTGCCGGTACAGCGTCAGGACGGGCTTGCGGGTGATGGCGTTGCCGGCGGTGACGGCCGCGAGGTTGGTCGCACCGATCGACATGCCAAGCGCGAGTTCCACTCTGTCGGCCATGTGTCCCATCCCCGTATTCAGCTGCACGCGCCGCATCCCGCGTAGCCGTTAGTGTGCAGCCCAAACCTATGCCCCATGTCAGCGAAAGCTGTGTGCCCGCTGTACAAGCGGGCGGCCGTGTCAGCGGATGGTGCCCACCCCGGCGATGAGCGGCAGGTCCAGCGGCGTCACCCACCCGGGCCCCAAATCGTTGACCGCGGGAACGGCATTCAGCGCCCGCATCCCGGTCGCCAGGCACCCCGCCGTGGCCGGGTCCCGGCCCGAGCCGTCGGTGAACCGGAACGCGGTCTCCTGAAAGATGCTGGGCGTCCCTTCGATATCCACTCGGTAGACGTCGTCGTCGTGGCCGGACGGCCAGTCCGGGGCGGCGTCGCGGCCGATGCGGTTGACGTGTTCCAGCTGGATGCGCGTCTCGCCCTGGTAGACCCCGTTGATGGTGAATCGGACGGCGGCGACGTGGCCGGGTTTGATGACGCCCTTGACTGTATTGCGCTCGGTGGGGGTCACCCACTTGTCCCACGTGGTGGTGATCTCATCGAGCATGATGCCGGCGGCGTGGGCGATCATCGGGACGGTGGCACCCCACGCGAAGATCAACACGTCGCGGTTCTCCAGCATCGGGGTGTATTCGGGCTCGCGGCCGATGCCCATCTCGACTTCGTAGTCGCCTTCGTAGTTGGTGTAGTCCAGCAGCTCGGACGCGCGGACCCGGCGCACCTCCGAGCACAGGCCCATCAGCGTCATCGGGAACAGGTCGTTGGCGAAGCCGGGGTCGATGCCGGTGGTGAAGCAGGACGACTCGCCCAGCTCGCAGGCCTCGGTGATGGGCTCGATCCACTGCGGCGGGTTCAGGGACATCGTCGGCCAGACCCAGGGGGTCATCGCGGTCGAGCACACGTCGATGCCCGCCCGCAGGAAGCGGGTGATCAGCGAGATGTTGTCCTTGGCGTGCATGGCCGTCGGGCCGTAGTGCACGAGCGCGTCGGGTTTCCGCGCGATCAGGGCATCGACGTCGTCGGTGGCGATGATGCCCGTCGGCTCGGGCAGCCCGCAGATGTCGGCGACGTCGCGACCGACCTTGTCGGGGTTGCTGACGCCGACGCCCACCAACTCGAACAGCGGATGCTTGACGATCTCGGCGATCACCATCTTGCCGACGAAGCCAGTGCCCCAAACCACCACACGCTTTGACGTCACGCTCACCTTCCGAGCCACTTCCTTTCCACTTCCTTTCCAGGGCCCCCGCTTCACCCTAGGCGCGCACGCACACGGCATCTAGCACTTCCGCCCCGTCCTGCGCGGTGACACGATGAGAAACCATGACCAGTCATCTCACCGGGCCGTCGATCTTGTTCGCCATCGGTGTCAGCGTCGCCAACGTCTGCGTCGGCGTGGCCCATGCCACCGACTTCCCCCAAGTCCGCTACGAGGTGACCGGCAGCTCCCCCGTCGCCGAATACGTCTCCTACCAAACGGACACCGGTCAGCAGCGGGCAGTGAACGCCCAGCTGCCATGGTCGACGCAGTTCACCGGTTTCGGCGGGGAGGTGTACGTGATCAGCGCGCAGGGGCCGGGCAGCATCTCGTGCCGGATCCTCATCGACGGCCGGTCGGTCAAAGATGCGACGGCGACGGGGACACCCGCCAGAACCGTCTGCACGCAGTGACTCAAACCTGTTGCGAAGGCGGAGGAGGTCTGGGTGAGTCTCAAGACGGGTAGTGCGACGCGAACCAACGGGGCGCCACCACCGGAGATACCGCTAGCCGAAGTCCATCTGGAGTCCCTGGACTTCTGGGCCCGCGACGACGACTTCCGCGACGGTGCCTTCGCCACCCTTCGCCGCGAGGCCCCGATCTCGTTCTGGCCCGCGATCGAGTACGAGGGGTTTGATCCAGGCAGCGGGTATTGGGCGCTGACCAAGCACGACGACGTGTTCTACGCCAGCCGGCACCCGGAAATTTTCAGCTCCAGCCCCAACATCACGATCAGCGACAACAATCCGGAGATCGCCGAGTACTTCGGTTCGATGATCGTGCTGGACGACCCGCGGCACCAGCGGCTGCGCTCGATCGTCAGCCGCGCGTTCACCCCGAAAGTGGTGGCGCGCATCGAGTCGTCGGTGCGCGAGCGGGCGCACCGGCTGGTCGCCTCGCTGATCGCCAATCACCCCGACGGCGAGGCGGATCTGGTCGGCGAGCTCGCCGGACCGCTGCCGTTGCAGATCATCTGCGACATGATGGGCATCCCCGAGGAGGACCATCAGCGGATCTTCCACTGGACCAACGTGATTCTCGGGTTCGGCGATCCCGACCTGTCCACCGATTTCGAGGAGTTCCTCAAGGTTTCGATGGACATCGGCGCCTATGCCAGCGCCTTGGCGGAGGACCGCCGCGTCAACCACCACGACGACCTGACCACCAGCCTGGTGGAGGCCGAGGTCGACGGCGAACGTTTGTCGTCGCAGGAGATCGCGTCGTTCTTCATCCTGCTGGTGGTGGCCGGCAACGAGACGACGCGCAACGCGATCAGCCACGGGGTGCTGGCGCTGTCCCGCTACCCCGAGGAGCGCGACAGAGGTGGTGGGCCGACTACGAGGCCCTGGCGCCCACTGCGGTCGAGGAGATCGTGCGATGGGCCTCGCCGGTGGTCTACATGCGGCGGACTTTGACCCGGGACATCGAACTGAGTGGCGTGAAGTTGGCGGCCGGCGACAAGGCGGCGCTGTGGTACAACTCGGCCAACCGCGACGAGTCAAAGTTTGCCAACCCGTGGACTTTTGACGTCGCGCGCAACCCCAATCCGCACCTGGGCTTCGGCGGCGGGGGTGCCCATTTCTGCCTGGGCGCCAACCTGGCCCGCCGCGAGATCAGGGTCGTCTTCGACGAGCTGCGCCGCGAAATCCCCGACATCGTGGCGATCGAGGAACCGGCGCGGCTGCTGTCGCAATTCATCCACGGCATCAAGCGGTTGCCGGTCGCCTGGACTCCCCCGGGCTCATAGGCTCAGCGAGGAGACGCAAAAGCCCCTTAACGCGCGGCGTGTCGGGTGCTTTTGCGTCTGCTCGCGAGTGCGGATTCACAGGAAAGAGTTCTCGGCGGTCAACCCGATCTCGGGAATCGCCCCGAACGCAAAGGTTTCGGCGTTGCCCACCCCCACTCCACCGCCGACGGGATCTTCGACGCGCACCAGCAAGTCCCGCAGCTGGTGCAGTTGGCGTGCGGTATCGGCGTGGTCGCAATTCGTCACGTGATTGCCTTCGACTTTGAGATCTCCCACCCATTGGCCGAGCACCCAGTCATTCCAGCCGTAATAGCCCGCGGTACCGAGGTGAAAGCCGGTCGGTCCAGCGGCGGTGATCGTCAACGGCCGCTTGGTGCCGTCGGTCTCGGTGAGCGTGATGGTCCCGTGGCTCAGGCGGCGATTGCCGTCGTCGAAGTGCAAGTCCTGTTCGACGGCCGCGAAGCGATACGCCGTGCCGTCCTCGTTTTGCTGCTCTGCCTGGTAGCGGGTCGACTCGAACCCAGCCCCCTTTTCCTGCTGGAAGAAGACGAACAGCGAGTAGGCCGACCCGTCCGGCCGGGTCAGCGCCATCGGGCACCAGGTCATGAACATCTGGTCGATGCGGCGAGCGCCGCGGGGTAAGCCGGGGATCGGTTTGCCGACCCCGGGCCGCAATCCCCAGGAGTGGTCGCGGATCGAAATCCACTCGTTCGGGTCCACCTCGATGCGCACCCCCTCGACTTCCACCCAGCCCGAAGCCACGCCGATCTGGTGGTAACGCAACACATGATGGCTCACCCGGTAGCCGTCGGGACTGCGGTCCGGCCAGGGGTCTTCCAGTGCCGGAGCGAAACTGCCTCGCATCACCACGTCGAATGCGATCGGGGCATGCTCGGTCTTGTCCAGCCTGACACGGATGGAGCGCAGCGGCTCGACGACGCTGTAATGGATGGGCCCGACGTCGGTGCTCGACGAGTCCGCGGACAGCCGCCGGCCGCCGCGTACGGTCCACTGCTCGGTGGATCGGCACACGCCTGCCGCACCGTCGAAAACGCCCCGGTTGGTGTACTTGCCGACACCGAGAACGACCTGCAGGGAATTGTCGCGCGCGTGCGCGGTGGTCCAGATCTTCTCCGTCCACGATGGGTCCGACTGGCTCACTGTCGCGAAAGTGTCGACGATCTGATGCGTGAGGAGCTCATCTTCGGGAACCAGGCCGCCATAATTGTTTGACACCAGGCGAATTCACCCTTTCCCGTAGAACGTCGTCATGTCGGTGCCACGGTCGTACTCCCGCATCCAGGTGTCGGCCCAATCGGGCAACGGCTGGTTGGCCGGATCGTGGTGGGGCGTTTGCGAGCACGCCAGACCCCATAACATCCTGAGCAGCCGCACGGTGGGAACCGCGTGAAACACCGGCCGTGGGCCAGACCGTTTGTGCATCCGATACGTGAACTCGTTGCGCAGCGCCGACGCCATCACCTGTTCGGCCGACGCGCCGCGGTCGTCGAATGGAATGTGTTGGTCGAAGGCTTTGGCCACCGTCGCCGCGATGGTGCCGACGTGGTGGAACGTCTGGCGAATTCGCTTGACGCGATACCAGGGATCGGGCATCAGGTTCCGGTAGAGCAGAAGCCCCGAACTGCGGTGCTCGATCTCCTCGACGAAGTGCCACATCATCAACGACGCCACCCGGCCATCTCCGCCTGCGAACAGCGAATCCCGATGATCCAGAATGACTTTGAACATCGGGGTGAAGGTGGCTTCCAGGTTGGCGATATAGGCGGCGTGAAACTCCAGTGGATGCGAGTCGATCAGCTCGTTAAAGGACGCGACCGTTTGTTCGTAGCACTGCTCGAGACCCGGATATTGCTCGATAAGCGCGATCATATGCTTGCGGTGCGCCGCCGCGTGCTGGGCCTCTTGCCGCAGGAAGGCCTCGGCCTCCTCGGCGACGTCGGGGTCACTGTTGAGTCGGTCCTGGGCTTGCCGCAGCGCGGCGATGATGTATTTCTCGAACGGCACCGCGATGAACGTGAACGCATTGCAGAAGATCGCGAAGTGCGGATTGGCCGGTTGCCACATGAACGGCACCGTCGCGTCGAACTGGAATGCCATCTTGCGGACGACCAGGTCCGTCATCGCTCGCTGCCTCGTCTTGACGTCAGAGTCTGGGTGTAACAGCTCGCAGTGTGACATTTAGACGCGAAGATGTAAAGTAGCCGATGTGGCGACCCGAGTGCCCCCCAGCGTCGAATTGTCGACCCGGCGGCGGATCTTGGCTGCCACCTTCGTCGTGCTCGCACGCAGTGGTCGCAAAAAGCTGATGCTGTCGGAGGTGGCCGCCGAAGCCAAGGTGTCCCGGCCGACGCTATACCGGTACTTTCCGTCGAAGGAGGCGTTGCTTGACGCTTTCGGCCTCTATGAGCAAGACAACTTCGATGCCGGAATCTCCTCGGCGATGGCGGGTCTGCGTGGCCAGGAAAGACTCGATGCCGCTTTGCAATTCGTCGTCGACTTCCAACGCACCTACTCGCTGGGGTTCTTGGTCGACACCGAACCCGAGCATGTGCTCACCCAGATGAAGCGGGTGATGCCGATCCTGGAAGCGCGGATCGCGCGCCTGGTTTCTGGCGAGAATGCCGATCTGGTCGCGGCTACAGTGGTGCGTGTCGCGGTGTGCCACTACCTTGTTGGCGACGACGACCGCGAGCAGTTCCTTGCCGAACTGCGCTACGCCGCGGGTATCAACCGCTCACGCGTGGCCTGCTCCGCGACCGCGAGCTAGCCGGCAAGCCAGGAGCAGATCCGCTCCGCGATCAGGTCGGGCTGTTCGAGGTGCAAAAAGTGTCCGACACCGTCGATCAGTTCGAACGACGAGCCCGCCGCCGGCAGGTGATCGGCCACGCCGCCGACCAATTCCGCCCCGAGCGCCCCGTCGTTGCTGCCGTGCAGGTACAGGGTGCGTACCGGCGGCACCGATAGCGCAGCCGCGACTTCCGCCTGCGCGGCGGGGTCTGCGAACTCGGGGTTGAACATGGCGCGGTACGGGGCGATCACCCCGGCGACGGTCTCGCTCGTGACGTACTGGCGCAACCACGAAATATCCTCGCGAGCATCGTATCCCGGTGACCAGTCGCCCCACAGCGACTCCCAGAAGCCGGGCTCCAGCAGCGTCGCTTCGGCGAGTCCGACCTGTTGGATGAACCAGATGTAAAACGAGCGCTTGAGCTGGGCGTAGCTGAACATCGAGGTACCCAGCGCCGGCGTCGGCGGCACGGCCAAAGTAACCAAACGGCAAAACGCCTCCGGGTCGCCGGCCACCACCCCGTACCCGGTCATGGCGCCCCAATCGTGACCGATGAGCACCGCACGGGCGTCCGCGTTCAAGGCCCTGCGCACTGCGCGGACCTGGCGCACGTAGGTGCCGACGCTGATCGGGCCCGTCGCCGGCGCGTCGTAGCCGGGCAGCCAGGGGGCGGCCACGCGGTATCCATGGTCGGCGAGCACCGGACCCAGGTAGCGCCAGGTGTGCGGGGTGTCCGGGAAGCCATGGACGGCAATGATCAGCGGCCGCGACGTGTCGCCGATATCTCCGAACGTCAACGGCAAGTATATGGCCATCGAGAGCTCCTTGCGCTTTACATCAAGCGTGGTGGATGTTAATCGAATTCTGTTTACATTTGATACTGCATATGTAAATGTTTGTCTATGGCTGGACTATCCCTTGGCCAACGCGACCTGGCCGCCACCCGTGCACAACTCGGCGCGTGGTTCGAGCACAAGTTCGGCGCGGCGGTCGACATCGGCGAACTCCGTCCGGCCAACCGGGCGGCAGGGTGGTCGAGCGAGAGCCTGCTGTTCAGCGTCGACGGTTCGAAGGAGTTCGTCGTCCGAATTCCGCCCACCGGCGGTGGCATCTACGCCGACTACGACTTGGCCGGCCAGACCCGCACTCAAGAGCTTTTGCACGACTACGGAATTGCCACTCCGTCGCCCATCCACTTCGAACCTGATAGCTCGTGGCTGGGGTCGAGCTTTCTGGTGATGCCGCGCATCGTCGGGCACACTCCGTCGGACACCTCGTACGCGGTTCGCGGCTGGCTGCACGGGGCCGGCGTCGACGTGCAGCGCCGAGTGCACGACTCCTTCCTCAACACACTCGTTGCCTTGCAACGGGTTCCGATCGACCACACTCCTTGGCTGCGGCGCCCGAACGGTGTCGGCAACGACGGCGAGCTCGCGTGGTGGCGCGAATACATCGAATGGGCCACCGACAAACAGGTTCCCGCGCTGATCATCGAGGCGTTCGACTGGCTCCGTCGGCATCAACCGCTCCAGCCGCCCGAACTGACGGTCTGCTGGGGCGACGCCCGACTGTCCAACGCCATCTTCGACGACTCCGGCCAGATCGTCGGCGCCTTGGACTGGGAGCAGGCGTGTCTGTGCCCGGCGGAGACCGACTTCGCCTGGTGGCTGGCCACGCGCCGGCAGACCATGGAGGTCAACGGGCTTTCCGCCGACCCCGAACTCCCCGGCTTCGACAGCCAGGAACAGGTCATCCGCCGCTACGAGGAGAGGATCGGTCGGCCGCTACAGGCGCTGAGGTGGTACGAGACCTTCGCCATGGTGCGGATGGGCTGTTGCATTGTGCGTGTCCAGTGGTTGCTGCGCAGCATGGGCCAGGCCGACCACGGGCTCACCCGCGCTCCCGTCATGCCGGCGTGGGCAGTCGAGGCGATCCGGGACTAGCCGCGCCGGCGCGCCGCCCGAAGGCATGACCGGTTGTTCATCACTTCGATATCGCTTGCGGTAGCAATTTCCGAAACAGCGCGAGGTTTACCCTGACGAGCGTGACCATTCCCGCGTTTCCCTCGCCCGGGGTGCTAGCCGCCCGCGAGAAACTCGTGCTCGACCACTTCCACGACGAGGTCCGCCACGCCTGGGACGACGTGTTGTCGACCTTCCCGCATCCGCGCTACGAGCTGATCCCGCAGATGGTCGTCCACGACGGCGACGAGGCGGTGCGGGCCTACTACACCTACACGCGCACGGCGTTTCCCGACCAGGACCACGAGATCATCGCGTTGCGGCACAGCGCCGACGCGGTGATCGTCGAGTTCTGGCTGATGGGTACCCATCGCGGTTTCCTCGGCAAGGTCCCGCCGACCGGCAGCCGGTTCCGGGTCCGCATGACCGCCTATTTCGTCTTCGACGACACCGAAACCTTTGTCTGCGAGCGCATTTACTTCGACACGCTGACCATGATCAAACAGCTGCTGGGCGGGCTGGACATGAAGAAGCCGGCGAACTGGTGGCTGGCCGCCCGGTGCGTGCGGGGGTTCCTGTCGATGTCGTCGGAAAAGCCGGATCCCGCTTTGACTTCTGCGTAGACTGCAACACTAAGCCTGATCAAGGAGGCTGCGATGCGTCACGCGTTGTGCGGCCTGACCGCCTGCCTGACGCTGGCGGCCTGTAGCACCGCGACCGCCGCCCCCTCACCGCAAGGACCGCGGACCGAGAAGTGGATCGACCTACAGGTCGGGCAGTGCGTGACCGACCTCCCGCCCGCCGACCTGAGCCGGGTCACCGTCACCGTCGTCGACTGCGCCACAGCGCATCTGGCCGAGGTGTACCAGCGCGCCCCGATGGCCGTCGACACGGCCATCGCCACCGTCGCCAACCGGGACTGCACCGCCGGATTCGCGCCGTACACCGGGCAACCCGTCGACCGAAGCCCGTTTTCGATCACCTACCTCATCGACTCCAACCAGGACCGGACCGGGGCCAATCCCACCCCGAGCACCCTCCTCTGCCTGCTGCAGGCGGCCAACGGTCAACCCCTGACCGGATCGGCGCACCGCTAGCAGCCGAGCTGGGCTGCGAGGTCGAGGAAGTCCGCCGCATTGACGTCGAACTCATCCGAGTAGGTCACGTCCGCGTCCCCGCCGGCCCCGAATTCCAGCGGGCGCGCGACGAAGGCGGTCGCGAAACCGAGGCGGCCGGCGGCGCGGATGTCGTACTTGTGGCTTGCCACCATCATGATCTCGGCCGGGTCCAGGCCGAGGTAGGTCGCGGCCATGCGATAGATCGCCGGGTCCGGCTTGAAGACACCGGCCATCTCGGCGGCGAAGACGGCGTCCCAGGGCAGCCCGGCTCGCTTGGAGATGTCGATGACCGTCGACACGTCGGCGTTGGAGAGGGTCGCCAGCGTGTAGCCGCCCTGCAACCGGGTGAGCCCGGGCACCACGTCCGGCCATGGCTTCAGGCGCTGCCAGGCCAGCGTGAGCTCGTCGCGTTCGCTGGCCGACAGTCCCGTGATGCCGCAGTCGCCCAGGACGGTGTCGAGCGCGTCGCGGTACACCGAGCGCACCGACACCCATCCGCCGTGCCGGCCCGGTGCCGCCTTGAGTGCCGCGTCCAGCGCCGTGAAGTAGCCTGCGCGCCAACGTCGCACCACCTCGGTCCAATCGACATCGGGAAAGCGCGAGGCGCCGATTCGCCGCGCCTCGCCGCAGACGGTCGAGTGGAAATCCGTCGCCGTGCCCTGTAGGTCGAACAGCAGCGCCTTCACCACAACCGTCAATCTACGATGAGCCTCGTGGCCGAGGACAGCGGCGAGCGGGAACCCGACTACCGGTTCACCTTCGCCAACGAGCGGACGTTTCTGGCCTGGCAGCGCACCGCGCTGGGGTTGCTGGCGGCAGGGGTTGCCGTCGTGCAACTCGTTCCGGAGCTGGGGGTCCCGGGCGCGCGCCGCGTGCTGGGCGTCGGGCTCGCGGCGCTGGCGGTCCTGACCAGCGGTACAGGGTTGCAGCGCTGGAGGCAGGCGGACCGCGCCATGCGCCGCGGCGAAGCGTTGCCGCGTCATCCCTCACCGGCCTACCTGGCGGTGGGCCTGACCGTGGTGGGGCTCATCGCCCTCGGGTTGGTGATCGGCAAGGCGGTCATGGGTTGAACGACCCGGCGGACAGGACGGCGCTGGCCTGGACGCGGACGTCGTTCGCGTTCCTGGCCAACGGCGCCCTGCTGATGATCAAGAACCTGCACGGCGCCGTCGGGCCCACGGCGTTCATTCCCGCCCTGCTGGCCGCCGCCGTGGCTCTTGGCACCTACGTGATCGCGCTACGACGCCAGCGCACGCTGCGGCAAGACCCACTCCCCCCACGGCTCACTCCCCGCCGCCAGGTGTACTTCATCGGGACGGCCGTGCTGGCGCTCATCCTGGTGACGACGGTTGCCCAGCTGGTCTAGCGCTGAGCTGATGCGACCTCATCCAACGCCCGCGTCTTTCGCTTTCGCGCACATATTGGCGGTAGTCGTGCCCCGGCCTGCGGTCGTCGAATCCCGTTTCAGTCGTGGTCATGTCGGCGTCGGAACGCCCCCAATCGGTGCCTTCACATCCGGAATCGCCGCCGGTGTCGCGGTGTGAAACATACTCCTGAGCTTGCAATTACCCCGCCGGCTTCCCCCACTAACCGGCCTGCTTGTGGTATACAAGATAAGGTCACGAAAGCCTCTGGAAACACACAGTTTTGGGAGGTGCTTTAATGCACCATTACGCTATGATCGCGCGTCACGTCGTCTCTCGTTTCCTTGCGCCTGCGGCAGTCGCCGCGGCGGGCCTTAGTGGTTCCGTCGTCGCCGCTGCCCTGCCCTCCGCGGTCGCCCAATGCCCCGATGTGCAGGTGGTGTTCGCCCGCGGCACCGGTGAGCCCCCCGGCGTCGGCCCCACCGGACAAGCCTTCGTCGACTCCCTGCACTCGCGCGTCGGGGCGAAGTCGTTCGACGTCTACCCGGTCAACTACCCCGCCAGCGACCAGTGGGAAACCGGCCTCGACGGCATCCGCGACGCCGGCGCCCACGTCGCGTCCATGGCGCACGACTGCCCCAACACCAAGATGGTGCTCGGCGGCTACTCCCAGGGCGCGGCCGTGATGGGCTTTGTCACCTCGGCCGCCATTCCCGACGGCGTCGACTCGGCGGCCGTGCCCAGGCCGCTGGACCCCGACGTCGCCAACCACGTCTCCTCGGTCGTGCTGTTCGGCACGCCCAACGTCCGCGCGATGAACTTCCTCGGCGAACCGCCGCTGGCCATCGGCCCTCTCTATCAGGCCAAGACCATCAAGGTCTGCGCCCCCGAGGACCCCGTCTGCTCCGACGGGCTCAACTTCTCCGCGCACAACACCTACGCCGACGACGGCGCCATGATCGACAAGGGAGTGTACTTCGCCCTGGGTCACCTGGGTGCGGGCGGACCTCCCCCCGGTCCGGCCACTTTGGCGACGCCTCCGACCGGGAACTTCGGCGACTGAACTGCCGCTGGCGCACGTCGAGCGGAGATCGCGTCAACGCAGGTTTTCGGTTCGGGTGACATCCCGAGCAGAGGTTCATTCGTCGAGCGCCGATGACTTTCGTCTCTGGCCAAGCACCACCCGCCCGGTCTGAGCTTGTTGGGGGAGGAGTTGGTCATGAAGCTTGGCATACGGAAAAGCCGCATTGCCGTCGTGGCGCTCGCCGTGGTCTTGGCCTGGCTGGTAGTGCTGCCGAGGGTCTTCCGGCGACACCGCGACGCGCTGCTCGGCCTCGGCCCGTTCAAGAGGTTCCTGACGGCGTACAACGGCATGGCCCGCAATATCGCCGGAACCGAGCGGTCGTCATGGGGCCTCGTGACGCACGTGGGTCGCCGCAGCGGGCGCGTCTACCAGACCTCGCTCGGCACCATCCCTTACCTCGACGGTTTCCTGTTGCCGTTGGGTTATGGCCCGCACACCGACTGGTACCGCAACCTGACAGCCGCCGGGACCTGCACGCTCGCCTGGAAGGGACGCACCTACCGGCTGGAGCGGCCCGAGCTCATTTCCGGGCACGAGGCGATAAACGCCTGGCCTGTGGCATCGCGGATCTTGTTGCGGCTGGCGGGAATCCATGACTTCGTGTGGCTGCACCGCCGCCGCGACGAGCAAGCCGAGCCGACAGCAGGGTGAAACCGGCGGCCCTGCGGGTCCCTTCCGGTGTCGAGGCCCGCGACATCGACGTACAGGGCATCCGCACGCGGGTGTTCGAGGTCGACCCCGGCACCAGCAGCACCCCGCTGATACTGCTGCATGGCGGCGGGCTCGACTCGGCGCTGGTGTCCTTCGGTTCGGCGCTCGTTCCGCTTGGCAAGCACCGACGAGTCATCGCCCCGGACCTTCCCGGCTATGGCGAAAGCGACTTCCCGGATTGCTCCTATTCGATCCCCTGGTACGGCGACTGGGTCGCCGACCTGATCCGCGGCCACGGCTTCGATCGGGTCGACCTCGGGGGGCTGTCGCTCGGCGGGTGGATCACGCTCCAGGTGGCGATCACCCGCCCCGATCTGGTGCGCCGCATCATCGCGGTCAATCCCGGCGGCATCACCGAAAAGTTCAAGTTCATGCGCACCGCCCGGTGGGTGGCCGGCCATCCCCGGCTGCAAAGTCACCTCAACAGGTTCTCGGTGAGCATGGGTCGCGGGCTCACGCGCCTGCAACTGCGGGCCGGCATCGCCATGAAGAACGATTCCGCGCTGACCGACGACCTGATCGACGCGGTCATCGTCAACGGCAAACGACCCCACGCGGGCGAAGCGTTCGCGGCCACCCAGCGATGGGCATTCGACGCCGGACCAGACGGCCTGTCGCTGATGGCCAGGCTCCCGCACATCAAGGCCAGGACGTTGATCATCGCCGGGCGCGACGACAACCTGGTCCCGGCGGCGGATTCCGTTCGCGCATCACGACTCGTCCAGGACGGACAGATTCACATCCTGGAGCAGTGCGGACACTGGCTGGTGCGCGAGCACCCCACCGAATTCGTCGAGGCGGTGGATCAATTCCTCGGCGCCGATTGACGGTTCGGCACCCTTAGCCGGTGGGGGCCTTGGAGCTAAGAAACGCAACTATCCCCTGAGTGACGGCAGCGGCATACTTGGCCCGGCCGTCCGCGCTTTCCATTCGCGCGGCGTCGTCGGCGTTTTTCATGTTGCCGAGTTCGACGAGAACAGCCGGGTATCGGGCGAAGTTGAGCCCGGCGAGGTCGTCACGGCCATACAGCCCGTCGGAGCCGATGTAGTTCGACGGCTGAAACCCTGCCTGCGCCAGGGCATCCCGCATCGTGTGCGCCAGTTGGACAGCGGGGCCGGCCTGGACGTCGTTGAGTGGCGGGCTGGAGTAGTTGACGTGGAATCCCGAGCCGGACGGGGGCCCGCCGTCGGCGTGGATGCTCACGATCGCATCCGGGTGCATCGCGTTGGCCAGTGCCGCGCGCTGGTCGACGCAGGGGCCGACGGAGCTGTCGTCGTCCCGCGACAGCCGGGTGGTGACGCCCATCTGGTTCAGCGATGCACTGATGAGCCCGACGACGGCCCACGCGAACGCGTGCTCCGGGTAGCCGTCGTTGGTGGCGGTGCCCGAGGTGTTGCAGGGCTTGGTGCCGCCCCGGCCGTTGGGCACCTGCTCGTTGATCGAGGCGTCGGCGACGGCGTTGTGGCCCGGGTCGAGGAAGACGGCCATGCCGGCGAGACCGGCGGTCGCCCGCGGGGCGGGCAGCAACGCGGCGGCGCCGAGCAGTGCGGGCGCGACGCCGCCATACTTCAGCACGTCGCGCCGCGAGAAGGATCGCGGCCCACTCATCGCGCGATGGTACCAACCCGGCCCGCTAACGCCGCTGGTTCAGCCGCTTCACCAGGCCTTTAAGCCGGATAGAGCCGGATAGAGATAGTGCATGAGCTCCGCACCCTCAGGGCCGTAGATCCCACGGTCGTCGCCCTGCAACACCCAGTTGTGCTGCTGATCGGCGCGCGGCGATGGCCGCCCGATACCGCGCATGCTCCGCCGACCGCCTGGCGTACGAGTTTGCGATCGCGCGCCCCAGAAAGAACAGACCGATCAGTGCCGCCGTCCCGAGAATCCACCAGATGAACTTGATGATGAACGCGATCAGCAGCAGCAACAGCACCAACCCCACCGAACCCGCCGCCCGAGCTCGACCTCGAACCACTCATGGCGCCAAGGTACGCGGGAACTCAAACCCTGGCGGCGCAGCGCTGCGGCGCGGGACCTGGTCGGTGCCGGAGAAGCCCGATCCACGTCGCCATTACCTACAAAAGGCATGTTACGGTCGACCGCATGACCATGGTCGGTCGCCGCCCGCTACACGGGATCACCGACGAATTCGTCGCACGGCTGGCCGAGCGCGCCGAGGCGGCCGAGCGGCTGCGCCGGCTGCCCACGGCCACGGTGAGCGAGTTTCGGCAGACCAACCTGTTTCGGTTGTTGCTGCCCGCCCGGTTCGGCGGTCTTCAGGCGTCGTTTCCCGAACTGCTGCAACCGGTTCGGCGCATGGCCCATGGCTGCGCGTCGAGCGCGTGGACGCTGGGTTTCTACGCGCTGCACAACTGGATGCTGTCGTTGTTCGGCCCGCAAGCCCAGGAGGAAGTGTTCGCGTCGGGACCGGTGCTGGCGCCGGCGCCGCTGGCCCCGACCGGCCGCGGCGTCCAGGCCGACGGCGGCGTGCGCCTGACCGGCAGGTGGTCATGGGCGACGGGTGCGATGAATGCCGACTGGGTGATCGTCGGGGCGCTCATCGAGCGGCCGGACCGCATCGACCCGGTACTCGCGGTGCTGCCCGCCGACGAGGTGGGCGTCGCCGATACCTGGCAGACCGCGGGCATGCGCGGCACCGGTTCCCACGATGTGATCGTGACCGACGCGTTGGTGCCCGAGCACCGCATGGTTGCGGTGGCCGACATCTACGCCGGGACGGCGCCCGGAGCCCGTGCCCACGATGCGCCGACGTACCGGTGGCCGATGGTTCCGGCGCTGGCGCTGGTGGCGGCGATGCCGGTGCTCGGCGCCGCCGAACGGGTGACCGAACTGTTCGCCGAACGGCTGGGCGACCGGGTCCTGGCGTATAGCGGCGTGGCGCAAAAGGATCAGCCCGCCGCCCAGATCCGGCTCGGGGACGCGCGGGTGCGGCTGCGCGCGCTGCGGGCGCTGATCGCCGAGACCGCCGACGGCATCGAGCGCCTCGTCGCCGACGGCGAACGGGTGAGCCGGTCGGTGCGGGCCGAGGCGCGGCTGGCCGCCGCCCACACGGTGCGCGAGTCCCGGGCGATCATCACCGACCTGCTGGGGGCCTCCGGCGCCAGCGCGCAGTTCCTGTCCAACCCGATGCAACGTTTCAAACGGGATGTGGACGTCGCGGCCGGGCATGTGGTGTTCGATTACGACACGGGCCGAGAGTTGGCCGGGGCGTTGGCGATTGGCGCGAAGATCTCGCCGATTGCGATGATCTAGAACGCTTTACGTCGGAACGCCGTTTGTCCGTGACAGTCTGGCGTTCACTCCGAAGCTGTCGGTCAAACCGTGGGAAGCTGTCGCGGACCGGAACCGGTGCAATTATTCTGCGCGCATTGCCATTGTGCGGCAAGCAGAATCGACCCAGCGGTCAGGAATGCGGGTTTGTTGAGGTCCCCGGAGTTGATGGGCAGATTGGCGGCGCGACGCAGCACCATCAGGGCAAGTGCGGTGTTGGTCGCATAGGGGACGATCAGGAGATTCGCGCAGGCATCCCCCCCGCTGACGGTCATCACGTGCTGGCGCTTGTGTTCCCATCCTCGCCAGTTCAAGTCGGGTGGTCGTTGTAGCGATGGCCAGTTGACGCTGATGGACGTGACGTCTCCGAGCAGCGGGGTCAGGACCGCAACAAGGGCGGGCAATTCATTCGACATTCGGTCGGCGCGCGGCCACCACGCACCATCGATGTCGTTGCCCAATTCGCGGGCCACGCAGAGCCTGACCGGATCGTGGCGGCGTCGTCCTCCCATGCAATGCGTCGCAGTCGACACCGGATGCGCCCCGTGGTCCGAACCCTGCGCCCACTCTGCGGGCAAGGTAGGAGTGGAATACATGGCGGTAGCAGCAAGTTTTGCGCTATCCACAGGCAGTTCCTTCACGATCGACATCGACCGCCCGGCAAGCGCGGGGCGACGGAGGAATCACATTGCCTGTGGGTGTCATCCGCGAGGACAGCGGTGGACCACCGCTGACAACGAAACGGCTCACTATTTGACGCTACGCTACCAGCGGTGTTCCGGCTGCCCCGACCCCCCGGGGGTGTCGTGACGGCAGGTAGCTCGTTTTCAGAAATCGCGAACAGGGTCGGCCAACATGAGGTCCAGGAATGGTTCCCGTCGCGTCGCGTTTTGTGCCTCCTAAGCGGTGGCGGCCAGCTGCAGGAGCCCGATGCCGGCCGCGTAGGTCAGTTCGGCGCGCGGGGCGTCGGCGGGGCTGAAACCGTAGTCGCCGTAGGCCTTGGTGACGGAGGCAAGCAGGGCGTAGCCCGCCTGCAGCCAGTCCTCGACGGACAGGCGGGTGGGCGGGGGTTTGCGGGCGGCCACACCGTGCAAGGTTACGGCTGTTCGCCGCCGAGTCATCGACCTGGCCGGAGGAACCTCTTGTGCAGCAAGTGATAGCGCATCTGCAATCGATTTCCCGGTCCACCCCTAAGCTAAGCGTCACTAGCAATCCGCCAGTGCCCTCACCTCTCAGCTGGAAAGGCCGGCCTTGATGGCCGCGTCCTGCTTCTTCCCCACATCGTTCGCGAAGTCGGCGTCCACGGGATCATTTGGTGCACCGTCGAATTCGAGCGTGATGAACGCCTTGCCCCGGGTAAACATCACGAGCGTGACGCTCTTGGATTGATCCGGCGAGGACCCCGAGAACAGTGTGCCATTATCGCCCACCGAAAACGGCTGCGGAGTCGGGAAGCTGACCGAACGCCCGGCCCCGGCCACAGCCGCATCCAGAGCCGACTTGGCCGCCGCCCCGTCGGCCAAGACCGAGACGGTATCGCTGATCTGCCGGCTACCGTCTTGGCTCTTGAACACGCCGGCGACCCCGGGTTTGCCATTCGGATTCGTCGTCGGTGCTCCTGCGGTGAACCCCGTCGGCGGCGCATTGGTGAAGAAGTCGGCGGGCTGGGTGATGTCGCTCGCCTTGATCAGCAAAGCGCTGTAATCCGCCGACGGGGTCGCCGTCGACGTCGGCAGCGCTGCCGATTTGTGACCACTGCACCCGGCTAACCCGATAGTGACCGCGAATGCCGTCCCCAGCCCCGCCGCGGCGAATACCGGAACTTTCATGCAGCCCACTCCATATCCGTATTCGACCGCCCGCTCATCGGCGGACACAGTCGCCGCCGACACACGAGACAGTAACGTCAAAACAACACCAACTCCCGGTTATCCGCACACCCGGGGCTCGATGCGTCGACACAGTCGATTGTTGAGCGACGCCGGAGGCACCGTCTCGTTTGTCTAGAAACGGCAGTCATGACCCGCCGCTGCTTGACAGAGGACGTTCAGACCATTTCATTGCGCTCCGGGAAGGGGTAAGTCACACAGCGCCCCTACGATGCCCTGATGAACGACGAGAACGCACCGATCGGCGCGATGGCCATCGAGGCGATCGACCTGCTCATCGACGCCGTGGACCAGATTTCGCCGGAAAGCTGGGACCAGCCGTCCAACCTCGAGGGCTGGACCGTGGGTGAGCTAGTGGCTCACGCAACCGGCAGCGCGGCGAAGATCGTGGCGCTCATCGAGAATGGGGAAGTCTGGGGCAGCCCCTCCCAGCCGGACGACTGGATGTCCGAGGATCCGGCCGCACGGCTTCGCGTGCTGGCGGCCCGGCTGCGAGATGCCCTGCCGGGCGTCGACCTGGACGCGACGCGGACGTCGCCGGAGGGCGAGGTTCCGCTGCGCCGGGCGCTGACCTATCCCGTCTCGGACCTGGCCCTACACAGCTGGGACGTACACCGCTCACAAGGCCAACTAGTCGAACTGCCGGATGACCTGCTGACGCTATCCCGTGAGCTGGTGGAGTCGGTGCCGGAGGATATGTTGCGCCGCCCGGGCGGCTTCGGGCCGGCGCAATCCGCGCCAGCGGACTCGACGCCGACCGCTCGGCTCATGGCTTATCTCGGGCGCTCAGTCCACGGCCCGGGCTGATGCCCTTGGTTTTCGGGAACGGTGGTCGACCGCGTGGCGTCATCGCCCGCAGCCACGGGTACGCCGTCGCGTTTGTGCGCGGAGCACCTCGGCCCCTGAGGTGGTCAGAAAACATTAGCCGCGCAGGGTCAGAGCCATCAGGGGCAAGGTGCCAGCTCCTCGTCAGCGTCGCTGAGCAACGGTGTCGGTTGCTTCGGTCCCGGCGATCTCCTGTCTGGTACGACGTCCAGGATGACGAGTAAAAGACCATCGTGCCGCCCCGCGTGGTGCTGTCGTCGTGCTGCCGGTACGGCTGCGACCACTCCTCGTCCTGGGTGAATTCCTGTCCAATAGACGGCAAACCGGAGGGTTCGGGTGGAAACATGGGTGTAACGTCCGCACTCGCTAGCCGACAAATACCCGCCAACTCTCGGCCTGCTTGCTTGCATGCCGACGGATTATTAGGGGCGCCGTGAGCACATCCGAGGTGTCCGACATGTCGGCGGTGACCGATACCGGGACCGATACCGACGAGGTCGTGGTGTCGTTCCACGACGAGGCCCTGCTGCTGGGCGGTGACCCTGCCGCTGTCGAGTCCTATCTGACGCGGCTGCGGGCGATCGCCGGGCAAGCCATGCGAGTCGCCGGGATCGACAGTGCCTCGCTCGCAAACGCGGCGAGCAGGCTCGCCGGGCTGACCTCGCTACTGGCTGACTCCGGCAAGTACGTGCAGCTGCATCACGACAGCCTGAACGCGTTGAAGGATGGCGATCTAGTTCCCGGCAGCGACGGCTTCTTTCGGTTGGTGACACGCGCTGATGACGGCCAGTTCCTGACACACCTTCAGTGGCGACCGGCAATGCTCGGCCCCGAAGCGATGATGTCGGCGCAGATGATCGCGGTGCAGATGGCGTTGAAGTCCGCGGTTGCTGAGGTGGAAGACGCCGTCCGTCGTGTGGAAGACAAAGTCGAAACAGTGCTCGAAGTCGCCCGGGCACACCGCGCCGGCGACGTTCTGGGCAATAACCTGACCATTTCACGGATGGTCGACTCACTGGAGAAGTACGGGTCGCTACCCGATGCGTACTGGGATTCGGTGGCCGTCCTAGGGCCGGCGCTTAACGTCACCGTCGAGCAACTACGCAACCATGTCGTGCGCATCCTGGCGTCTTTCGATCACGACCTGCCCGTGCAGCAGCGCGCCGAGAAGCTGCGAAACGCGATCAACGACAACCGGCTTGGTGACGCCTTGAGCCTGCTGGTGATCGCAGAGGAGTCGCTGCACAAATGGCAGCGTTTGAACCTCGCGCGAATCGAGTCGACGCAACCAGAGCAGCTGCTACGAGGGATCGATGAAGCTCGTGAGCTCGTCGACCATCATTTCCGGGAAGACGCCCACATCTACCAGAATGCGAAAGAAATACTGAACCGGTTCGCGAAGCCAGAGGTCCTCGATGGCTTCCGATTCTTGTCGGTGCGAGATTTGGCCAAAAATAGCTGCGCCCTTCGCCACGAGCTTGACAATTTCGCGACGGCCCGCCACCAGCAGGTCGCGACCTGGGAGGACTTCCACACTCCGAGCCTGCTCGATGCTGCCTTCGCCACCATCGAAGCCGCCGGAACAATCACGAACCGTGCACTCGCGGTCATGGGCCGGGGGCTCATTTTTTTGGGCGCACAGTTAGCAGAGCCGTTACGGGATAAACGCACCGTGGAACAACGAAATATAAGCCACGGCAAGGACTCTGAATGTCAGGCTGACAGCGCCGGACTCGAGGAACCCGATCCGTCGTGCTAAGCAAACGGTTACGATAGTCAAAGCGCTCCCGTAGGACTGATTCTGAGAAGAGGGCCAAGTCGCCGGTCTGCGCCGACTGAAGTTCCACTGCCTAACCGGGTATCGAAACGCCGCAGGTTACGCCAAATGCATATGATTCCAATGGTTTCGGAATTCATCCCTCGGTTGTGGTATTGCACTACGACCGGCGCGCCGGCCGGTACGTCACACCAGAACGGTCGTCACCACGGATTGACGCCAGCGGTACTACGCCAAGCAGGACTGCCCCATATCGTCGCCGGACTCATTTGTCGAGCTGGAGTAGATGAGTGGCGTTTCGCCACAACCAATCGTCGAGGACCTCCCGCTGAATCGGCAACGCGCGCATCTCGTCGCACAGTTGCGTATAGGGCCGGTTGATGAGGAATGCGCCGGTGCCGTAGAGGATCTTGTTGCGGATTGTCGTCTGCCCGAAGCGCATGAGCGGCTCCCATCCGGCGCCGGGCGCGGTGAAATACTTCGGACGGTGCGCGGCCAATTCGAGATAGATGTTGGGGTGTTTCCATGCGATCAGGCATGCCTCAAGCACCCACGGGTAGCCGCCGTGGCTCATCAGGATGGTGAGCTCGGGGAACCGGCAGGCGACCTCGTCGATGTGGCGGGGATGGCCGAGATCGCTGGGCCGCGTCCGGGTCCAATTGGCAGAGGTGTGAATCGAAAGGGGCACACCGAGTTCGACACACTTGGCGTAGAACGGCACGTAGGCGGGATCGGTCGCGGGCCGTCCGATCATGAACGGCCGCAGGCTCAGCCCCCGGAAACCGCGCTCGAGCACCCAGCGCTCGAATTCGTCCACCACGGAAGTCCCGGCCATGATATCGGCACCGGCGAAGGGCACAAACCGGTCGGGATGGCGGTCCACCATGGCTGCCACTGCGGCGTTGTGCACGAAAGTTACTCCACACGTTGACTTTTCATCAAACCCGCTGATCACGCTGCGGGTGATGCCGGCTGCGTCAAGGGACTCCAGTATGTGGTCGTCGGTCTGGCGCAGCGACTGCGCGTAATCGCTGAACTGCTCGGCGCCGACCGTTCTCTTGGTGAACACCTCCAGGTACTGCAGCTGCTCGGCGGGAAATCCGGCCCGCAGGTCCTCGATGATCTCGGCGCACGGGACGAGCGGCGCCCACATGTCGATGACGGGCACCCGGGGTTCGACAGGATTCTTAGTCATTGACCAAAAATTTTCAGCGCGTGGCCGATTCGCTCTCCAGTGCCTTCGCGCAGTTGGCGAGGACCGCGAGGAAGCTTGAGCGAAGCAGCCGAGAGGTGACCGCCTCGGTCAGCTTGCCTCCGGAGCGCGCCGGGTGGGTGTAGTGGCTCAGCCAGTCGACGTGCGTGCCATCGCCCGACGGGGAGAACGTCAGGGTGCCGCCCTCGTGATCGAACGGCGGGAAGGAGCCGACGATGAGGTATGAGTAGTTGCGCGGCCGGTCGTAGGCCGTGATCTCTTCGCGGAACCACGAGCCAATCGCGACCACCCTTCGCAGGGCGCCCACCTTGGCCGCCGAATAGCCGGTCGCCCAACCGGCCTTGAGAACCAGTGGAGCGGCAGTCAAACTTTCCGGGTCGGCCAGCCAATCGAAGACCCGTTCCGTCGGCGCGGCGATGGTCCGCTCTACGTGAATCTCGACCATGAGGTTTCCCCTGCCTGGCAGTAGGCGCATGCTTCACGCACATGCTAGACGCGGGCACCCCCTCGACAACGGGCCCCGATCTGCCACATTAGTCTGACGGAGGCCCGTCTCGCGCCGAGCGGTATTCAGCGGAAAAGGGGCTAGATGCAGGACATGGAACAGACCGATTCTCCGGCGGCCGCAGCAGACGATGCCGATCCGCGTCGGCGCCGTGGTGGCGCCAATCCCCTTTCGCATGTGGTGAGGCCGTTTACCAGGACGGGCGGCTTCTACGCCCGCTCCTGGGGTACTTACCTGGATCGCGAGCCCAGCGAGCTTCCGGTGGCACGGCCGACCATTGCCCTCGCGACGCACGCGTTCCGCGACGAAATCGTGCTCGCGGCATTTCGCTCGCAGCGGCCGCTCCCCGACGCGCAGAAAGTCGAGCGGGTCAATGGCGAGGCGACCGCGGCCCTGGAGTTTTACGGCGAGAAAGGCTGGCTCGAAAAGCCGGAGGGGTTTTTCGCGCCGCCTCCGCCGCTGACCGACGTCACCGTCCGGCGGGTCAACAGCATGGGCCGCAGCTACGAGCGGCTGTCCTTCGACAGCGGCTACGAGCCCCACCCGGGCGAACCGGGCCGGGACCGGTGGCTGACCTACACCGCCAACAACCGCGAGTACGCCTTGATGTTGCGGCATCGCGAGCCGCGACCCTGGCTGGTGTGCGTGCATGGGGCTCGACGAGCCGGCGGCCAGGCGGCATGTTCCGGTCATCGGTTCGGGTGCTCCCGTGCGCCGATTCTGGCGGGCCCGGTCGCCTAGCTTTTTTGTGAGGACCGATGAAACTCAGCAACCTTCTGCACGCCTGCCGCCGATCGGTAGAGTAACGAATTCGTGCAGATCGCAGTGACCGGCGGCACCGGATATCTCGGCGCGCACATCGTCCGTCGCTTATTGACGACCGGCCATGAGGTGCGGCTTCTCGCCGAGCCCTGCTGGGACAATCCCGAACTGCTCCGCAGGCTTTCGGAACTCGGCGCGATCACCGTGCTAGAGGGCGATGTCCGCGAGTCCGATACCGTGGCGAGGCTCCTGGACGGCAGTGACGCCGTGCTGCACGCTGCCGGCGTAGTCGGGACGGACAACCGGCGCGAGAAGTTGATGTGGGAGATCAACGCGCATGCGACCGAGGCGATACTGCGTCAGGCACATGACCGCGGGCTGGACCCGATCGTCTCGATCAACAGCTACAGCTCCCTCTTCCCGCCGCCGGGTCCGGTGATCGGGCCGGATACTCCGACCGCGGCGGGTAAGTCTGCCTACGCCAAGACGAAGGGCTACGCCGATCGAGCTGCCCGGCGGCTGCAAGACGAGGGTGCGCCCATTGTGCTCACCTATCCGTCCAGCGTGGTCGGTCCGGCCTTCAGGACGGCCCCCGGTATCACCGAACAGGGCTGGGCGACGATCATCCGCGCGGGCGTGGCGCCGCGACTGCGGCACGCCGGAATGATGATGGTGGACGTGCGCGACATCGCCGATGTGCATGTCGCGTCGATGCGGCCAGGCTGCGGCCCTAAGCGCTACGTGTGCGGCGGCGTGATGATGAGCTTCGATGAGATGATCTCCGCGCTCGAGGCCGGATCCGGACGTCACATCAGGCGAATTTCCATGACCGGCGGGATGTTTCGGGGCGTGGGGAGGATCGCAGACGTCATCGGCGGCCTGCTGCCACTCGGAGCCGGATTCAGTTTCGAAGCGGCACAACTGATCACCGCGGCGATACCCACCGATGACTCGCGCACCCTGGCTGAGCTTGGGGTGACCTGGCACTCGCCCCGCGAGGCGATCATCGCGACGTTCGCGCACCGCAGCGGAGAACAAACATGAGTCGCGGCGAGCAGCCAGCAGCCACCGAGGGATATTGCATTCGACCGCATGAGCAACCGCTGCACCGTGCCGCTGGGGCACCCGATCCGCTTGGCATGGGGATGCTCGCGGTCGCCGAAAAGCAGCCGTCCGTTCAGGGGGTGACGCCGGGGGTCGCCGCCACTAACCGGTCGAAGGCGATGGCGAAGCCGTCGACGATCGACTCATGGTCGGGCACCAAAGTTTTGTCACAGGCGATGCCCACGACCACCTCGCCGTTGTAGGTAGAGATGGTGAAGCTCATGGGCTGGTTGCCCGATACGGGTGCCCACCCGACGATGCCCTCCACCTTGCTGCCGGCCAGGTATACCGGCATCGGTGGACCGGGCACGTTCGTGAGCGTGCCGATGGTGCGGTTGGTGAACAGCTCCACCGACGCTTCATAGAGCTGCCTATTGAACCCGGCGATGGCCTCCTGCAGGCGAAACGCCACGGCCGCCTCGTGGCCGTGCTTGATCCGGCCCATCCGCCGCTTGGCCACGGCCAACACTCGGAGGGCATCGGGCTGATCAGTCGGCAGTTCGAGTTGCACGAGAGCGAACTCATTACCGAGATTGTCAGGCAGCGTCACGTCAACCGGCTTGAGGTTGACCGGGATCATGACGGTCACCGAGGAGCAGCGGACGTGGTGGGCCTCGAGGTAGTCGTGCAACGCTCCGGCCACACTCGTCACCAGCACATCATTGACCGTGCAGTTGTTCGCCTTGGCCACGGCCTTCACTTTGGCCAGCGAGACAGGCTCCGACCACGCCACCCCCTTATCGAGGCCCGCTGTTCCCGTCCACAGCGTCGAGTCGTTGCGGGTGCCGATCAGCAGCTTGCGGACCGTGTCCACGTCACCCGGCGCGGCGGAGAACACATCGACCAGCGCGCCGCTGCCCGGCACCGCCGCCCGCATGGTGGAGCGTACGGACTCGGCGACGTCGGACACCGTCGCCCACGCCGACGTGGTGATCGTGTGACCTACCCCCACCGGGTTCTCTAACGCCAGGCGACCAAAGTCGGCGGCACGAACCAGAATTCGAGGCAGTCCGCCGGCGGCCCCGACGATGCCACCCGCCACGTCCGTCGCCTGTCCGAGCGGGTCGCTCAGCGTCTCTTCCAGGAGCGACCTCGCGCGCTGCGCCGTGGCCGCCGCCCGAGCCGCCGCGCCGGCGGCTGCGGTCCGTAGCCGATACTTCATCGGCTGCCCCGGCGGCCGGGGGCGCGCTGCGTGCTGCACGATGTCAGGGCCGCGGATCGGACCTCCGACGGGCGACGCATCGAACAGGCTCATCGCCAGCTCGACCATGCGCATCCCGTCGGCGACGGCGTGGTGCGTCCGCATGATCATGGCGCTGCCGCCCCGGTAACGGTTCACCCAAATACCTTGCCAAAGCGGCCGTTTGCGGTCCAGCATTTCGGTGCGGTGGCTGGCCACCAGCGCCTGCAACTCACGATGGTCGTCGGGATCCTTCAGGTCCACGACCGTGACATGCTCCTCGAAGTCGAAGTCGTCGTCGACCTCCCACCACCACGAGCCGTCGCGGTCCTTGACCGCCAGGCTGCGGAACACGGGATAGCGGATGATGAGCCGCTCCTCAAGAACCTGGCGCACCCGGCTCCAGTCGAGCGGGTCGGCCGTCCAGACCACCGTGTCGACGACCATGAGATTGTTGG
Organism: uncultured Actinomycetota bacterium; assembly: GCA_963785625.1. Lineage (GTDB taxonomy): Bacteria > Actinomycetota > Actinomycetes > Mycobacteriales > Mycobacteriaceae > Mycobacterium. The sequence continues at coordinate 72,718 of CAWAWC010000020.1, forward strand.
AGTTGTCCATCTCCAACCACAGGGCGTCCTGGATGCCGAGCCGGCGTCGGTCAGCCACCTTGCACCTCCAAGAACTATCGACTGCAAGCCAGGCGGTGCCCGCGCTTCATTCTCTGCTGATCATGCGCCCCAAGCAACGGACTCAGGCCGGCCCGGCTGAGCCCGGCGCCGGCGTGGATCCGCATGTCTTGCCGGTGCCATCCTGCTCGGCGAGCAGGGCGTAGCCCGCCTGCAGCCAGTCCTCGACGGACAGGCGGGTGGGCGGGGGTTTGCGGGCGGCCACACCGTGCAAGGTTACGGGTGTTCGCCGCCGAGTCATTGGCCTGGCCGGAGGAACCTCTTGTGCAGCAAGTGATAGCGCATCTGCAATCGATTTCCCGGTCCACCCCTAAGCGTCACTAGCAATCCGCCAGTGCCCTCACCTCTCAGCTGGAAAGGCCGGCCTTGATGGCCGCGTCCTGCTTCTTCCCTACATCGTTCGCGAAGTCGGCGTCCACGGGATCATTTGGTGCACCGTCGAATTCGAGCGTGATGAACGCCTTGCCCCGGGTAAACATCACGAGCGTGACGCTCTTGGATTGATCCGGCGAGGACCCCGAGAACAGTGTGCCATTATCGCCCACCGAAAACGGCTGCGGAGTCGGGAAGCTGACCGAACGCCCGGCCCCGGCCACAGCCGCATCCAGAGCCGACTTGGCCGCCGCCCCGTCGGCCAAGACCGAGACGGTATCGCTGATCTGCCGGCTACCGTCTTGGCTCTTGAACACGCCGGCGACCCCGGGTTTGCCATTCGGATTCGTCGTCGGTGCTCCTGCGGTGAACCCCGTCGGCGGCGCATTGGTGAAGAAGTCGGCGGGCTGGGTGAGGTCGCTCGCCTTGATCAGCAAAGCGCTGTAATCCGCCGACGGGGTCGCCGTCGACGTCGGCAGCGCTGCCGATTTGTGACCACTGCACCCGGCCAACCCGATAGTGACCGCGAATGCCGTCCCCAGCCCCGCCGCGGACAATACCGGAACTTTCATGCAGCCCACTCCATATCCGTATTCGACCGCCCGCTCATCAAAGCGATAGCGCATCCGCTATCAGATTCGCGGTACACCACATGGGACTGCGCGACGATCACCCCTGCCGAATGTTGTTGTCGTAACCCGAATCGGTGATCTTCGGTGCGCCCGAGTGGTAACTGACGGTGTTGTTGTAGCCGGAGACGGCGATCGTGTCGACGCTGTCGACGGTGACCTTGTTGTCGTAGCTGGAGATCGCCAGGGTGGCGCAGTGGCCGGCGCCGTTGAACGCGATCCCGTAGGCGGAGAGTTTCACGTTGGCGTTGTTGCAGGCGTGGTCGGTGATGGTGTTGCCGTAGCCGGTGGACAGCGTCGCCGTCTGCCGCAGCGTCCGCGCGGTCGCCCGCACCCGCCTGTTGGAACGTCTCGGCACCATCACGCCCGACGCGATGCACGCAATCGAAGATGCCCTGGCCCTCATTCTGGGCATCCACACGGCATAGCACCGTGGCGAGCCGACAGCCCGCCACCCTTCCTGGTCGGCCTGAGCAAGTGCACCGGCATGCAATGCATCACTGCATCATGATGTAGTGATGCTAGGATTGGGCGTGCGCACCACCATTGATCTCCCCGACGAGCTGCACAAACAGGCGCTGGCGATTGCGCGGGACACCCACCGCACGTTGAGCGAAACTGTCGCCGACCTCATTCGACGCGGCCTGGGAGCCGGCAGCACCGCCGCGATCTCCATAGACCCCAGGACGGGGCTGCCTGTGGTGAGCGTTGGGACAGTCGTGACCTCCGAGGACGTGCGTTCACTGGAGGATGAGGAGTGACCGCGCTGCTCGACGCGAACGTGCTCATCGCACTGGTCGTCACCGAGCATGTGCATCATGACGCCGCCGCGGAATGGCTATCGGCATGCGACACAGGATTTGCGACGTGCCCGATCACACAAGGAAGTCTTGTTCGATTCCTGGTGCGGACGGGACAAACCGCGGCAGCTGCGCGGGATGTCGTCAGCGCAGTCGAGGGTGCGAACCGCCACGAGTTCTGGCCCGACAGTGTCTCTTTCGCCGATGTAGAGGTCGGTGGTGTGGTCGGTCACCGACAGGTAACAGATGCCTACCTTGCTCAGCTCACACGAAGCCGCAAAGGGCAGTTGGCGACTCTCGATAGCGGTCTGGCGCACCTGCACAGCGACGTCGCGGTACTCATACCCACGGCAACCTGATCATTCGCCGGATCAATCGGTCGGTGTCGGGCGTCGGGGTGATGATGTAGCCGTGGCAGACGATCGCGAGCACATCCTGCTTGGCGGGTACGCAGCCAAACAATGCCCGGTGCGTGTACAGAATGAGTATTCGCCGCTCGTGCCGATCCAGCGATGGATTCCCTCGCCGGAGGATCAGGCACGTCTCGACGCAGGAAATACGTTCGAGCGCGACGTGTTTAGGAAGCTGATCGCGCTTCGCCCCACCGCTGTCGCGGTGGGGCCGCAACTGCGCAGGGCCGACGCGATCGCGGCAACCGTACACGCGATGGAGTCCGGCGCACCGCTGGTGCTGGGCGGGTGGCTCCCGGACGACGTTGCCGGGGGCCGCACCGGCCGTCCTGATCTGCTGGTCAAAGTCGCGGGCGGATATCTCCCGGCGGACGTCAAGCACCACTTGACCGTGAAGCCGGGGAACACCACAAGCGCGGTCATGTCTGCCGTCGCGTCACCCGACAGATGGTGCGAGGTGCCAGGGTGGACGGCGGCGACGTCGCACCGCTACGAGGACGGCATGCAACTGGCCCACTACACACGCATGCTGCAGGCATGCGGCCACCACCCCGGACCGGAAATGCTTCGGGGTGCGGTGCTGGGCACCAGCCAGGTCGCGGTGACGTCCGGCGACAGTCCGGGGCTGGCGTTCGTGTGGCACGACCTGGACGAGCCGTTGGTCGAGACCTTTTCCCGCAGCCGGGGCAAGGCGCGCCGGTCCATGCTGGAGCGGTACGACCACGAGCATGCCTTCCGGGTGAAGGTGGCCGAGAACGCCTGCCGTATCACGGGTTTTGACGATGGCCCGCGGCCGCTGGTGGAGCCGATCGGGCAGGTGGAGTGCGGCAGGTGTCCCTACGAGCAGTGGTGCGCGCAGCAGATGGGCCCAGACGAGCCCTCGGCCGCGATCACCATCGGTCGGCTCGGTACTCGCGAGTGGCTGACGCTGCGGCGCATGGGTGTCACCACGACGACGGCGTTGTCGGTGGTGGATCCCGACGATCCGGCGTTTTTCGACGAGTACATCACTGAGGTCAGCCACCTGACCCCGGAAACCGCGCGCAATCGGCTTTCGGCGGCGATCGAACGGGCCGAGATGATCTGCGACGGTGTAGATCTCAAGCTCAATGGCGACGGCCCTGTCGAAGTTCCGGTCGGCGACATAGAGGTCGATGTGGACATCGAGTACGACCTCGACAACCGGGTCTATATGTGGGGTGCCCGCGTCCGGCGGGGCACCAACGACTCGACTGCGCAGTACATCACCGACTTCATCGACTGGGAGCCGCTCGACGACCACGGGGAACGTGCGCTGGCGGCACGGTTCGCCGCGTGGTTGCGCGCGCGGCGCACCGCAGCCGACGCGGCCGGCGCAACGCTGCGCGTCTTCCACTGGTCGCACCCGGAATGGTCGAAGTTGCACAGCATCCTCGGGACCAGCGAAGTCACCGATCTCACCGACCCCGGCACCGGGGTGTTCGTGGACGTAGAGAAGGTGTTCAACGCCAACTTCACGTCGCTGCACGGATCGAGCCTCAAGAAAGTCGGCCCGCTCTTCGGGTTCGCGTGGCGCGTCGATGACCCGGGCGGCGCGATCTCCCAGACCTACCTGTCCAAGGTGCACACCTCCACCGACCCACACGAGGTCGCCGCGGCCAAGGAGTGGCTGCTGTCCTACAACGAGGACGACAACGCGGCAATGGCCGCGATCCGCGACGGCATGCGGGCCTGGAAGTCACGCGACTAAGCCGGCGGCTGTCCGGACCCAGACGCTTCGGCGCTCGGCGTCGTCATGCGGCGGGAACGGCGTCCGGGTCGCCACCCGGCTCTTCGATGATGGTGACTCCCACCGGAACGGGCCTGTCTCGCCGGCCGTGGTTCGGACACCTGTCGGTGCGCCGCGCCATCCTGAGACAGCTTCATGAGACGCCGTCGGCAAGCTCCGACTAGACGGCGCGCCAACCCCACGCTCGTGGGTGGCTCGGATGACGAAGCGGCCCGCACCAGCCGGTGTCGGCAAGAGCGCCTCCCACGACGGAGGCCCCGGATGTGAGGCGTCTCCGATGGACGTAATTGTTTGCGGCCCAACTCCCGGCGAGTCTTAGCGGGAGGACTTGACGATGACCGAGGCATTTCGAGGTAGGCCCCTGAAGCCCTCGACGCGGCCGGGTGCCGGGGCCAATACGTGGGGCCCGTACTGGGATGCGTTGTTTCCGCCCAGCATGGTGTCGGCGTGGATTAACTTCAAGCGCTGGTCGAGCGGTGTGAACGTCGCGCGCAGGCTGTGGGATCAGCGTGAACATCTGCGCGGCGGGTACCAGGCTGTGCACGGCAATGATCCCGCCGCCTGGCCGTCCCAACATCCCGGCGTCGTCCTGGACGCGGTGTTGTGGATGGCGCACGCGCATGCCTGCGCTGCCACTGGTTGGACGCGGCAGGTCACTACACGAAAACACCGGGCGAGCTAGAAAAGGCTGTCGTCCTCGCGCGCCACCACGAAATCTCCGACGGGACATTCCGCGGTGATGACCCGCTTTGACCAGGTAAGCGACTGGATCGGTATCTACAGCAACGGGATTCGCCGCCAAGCTGAGCCGACGCGTGCTCATCTCTTTGTCGGGATGGCAGTCACCAAGCGCACCACACCATCGTTGTTCCGAATGAAGACACATGTAACGTCGATCGTTTATGGACCTCGGGATTCGCGCCTAGCGGTCGTCCAGCTTGACCGTGACGGTCACCCGGCCGTGATCGTCGCGGGTCGCGACGGCGTGCCCGATTCGGTCGGTGCCGTTGAGCCGCAGCGTAATCGGGCCGCCGCCGCCCAGGAAGTTTCGCCACCAATTCTTGGCGCCGGGAAGCCCGACGCGGATGACAACCTCGTCACCGACCCGCCGGTAATTCACCGGTATGGCAAACGTCTTGCCTGAGCGACGGCCGACGTAGGAAATCACCACGAGGTTTCGGCGCACAACGTTGCCCAACAGGGGCACATCGATGAGCTTGGCCGCGACAGCGTTGAAGGCGGGCACTATCGGGGTACCGAATATTCCGCGGCGCATCACAATCTCCTAGGGCCGAGCGATGCTCGTCAGTCTAGCCGGGCCTCAGACCACACTTCAGTGGTGGTAGTGGGCAGGCCGCAGTGCTAGGACGCGGCGATACGACGAGCGGCCTCAACGAGCGCTTCGGCTGCCCGTCTCGATTTCTTGCGTTCGTCCGAAGTTGCCGTCTGATGGGTGTAAGCCGCCTTGGACTTCGCATTCAATAAGGTGCGTAGATGCTTCTCCGAAATGGGCCGTGTTCGTTCAGTCACCGATCACACACTCTTGTTCCGGACCGGCCTGAGCTGTTTGAGCAGCCAGGCGCGCGATCCAGCCACAGTCAGCCCATGCTCAAGGACTTCCCGCACCATCGGCTCAGTGCGCGCAGCGCGCAGCTCCGCGATTGTGTACTCAACAGGACGGGCGTCGTTGCCCGTCCAGGCGGTGACAGCGGCGACCAGCGCGCCGACTTGATGTGCCCACTCGGTTGCGGGCGCGTCATTCTCCCGCACCAAGAACAGATCTAAGTCGCTCTCCGCGGTCATCGTGCCGCGCACGGCCGACCCGAAAACCGCGGCATACACAGGCGGGTGGTCCCATCCGCTGAGTTGCGCTTCAAGTCGAGCCAGGAACGTATTGAAGAGCTTCGCCAGCGCCATGATGGGCTCCGCCGCGAGATGCGCGGTGTTCAGACGGTAAGCGTAGCTATGACCCACGCGTTCTACTGACACGACGCCTTGTCGCACCAATCTAGAGAGGACCTTGCGGATGCCCTCCTCCGAAAAGCTGTTCAGGATGCGGTGTATCTGCCCGGTGGTGAACGTGACATCGTGCGTTGCCAGGACAGCGAGCACGTCACCGTCAAGCGTTGGCGTTACTGTCGCGAATGGGCGGTTTAACTCCACGGCAACCTCCGATCCCGACCAACTATAGTTGATCTACCCGTACTATAGTTGAGATAACCGCCGGGTACCGCACGTTCATCAACGAGTTTGTGCAGCGCGTCGGCGAAACACCAGAAATGCTGCATTACGCACGCGGCACAATCGAATTAGATCCGGTGCTGCTGCACATGGAAGCCGACGACGAGCTGCTCGCACGGATCAGCAAGCAGCTCAATCAGATTTCAGCCGACTAAGACACATCATCGGCTTGGCCGGTGGTGAGAAATCGTCGTGAATTCAATGACGTTTCCGCCTTCATCCTCAGCCCATCACCTCGCCTATGCCACCGCTACCGTTGACGCCTGGTACACCTCGGTCGGCATCGGCTGACGCAGCCGCCAGGTGATCGCCATCGGCCGGTCCCCTTCGTGCGAGACGTAGTCAGCCGGACCCAGTAACACATAGGGCGACGTGCCAAGCGCGTTGGTTTTCGCTTGCCGCACGAAAAGCAGGATGTGGGAACCCCGTTCCCGATGATGGATGTATCGCTGCCCGGTCGGTGAGGTCGACGAGGTGGTCGATTGCGATTCCCAGTGAAAAAGGCTCGGGCTCAACGCGAAGTCGCGGTACATCGTCGTTGGCGAGTAGTCGCGGTCGGACTTCTTCAATGTGATCAAGAACGCGTCGGCATTGACTGATTCACACCACGCCACTCCCTCCCGCATTGTGCTGGGCGTGCGACGCAGCGATGCAAAACCCAGGGCCGCAAGGATTTCCTCTCGGGAGTAGCTCGCGTGGATCTCGAGCGGTACCTGGGCGAGCTCGGGGACGAGGCTTCCCAGCTCGTAGGTGCTGCGGCGGGCAGTGTCGAATGCGATGTCGATCACTTCGCGCAGCTCGTCGACGACGGCTTCGCCTTGAAGCGCATCGAGTCCTGCTGCAGCGCTGTCGAATCCGCCGCCATCCGGGTTCAACGAGTAGAACAGCATCTCGGCAAGGCGCCGCTCGATGGGGCTGTCCATGTCAGCGGTGCCGTCGAGGATCGACCGGTAGACCGTCCACCGACGACGGTCGTCGACGTGGGCGACCGCGCGAACACGTTTGACGAGATCGGCTTCGCGAGGCCCGATGTCCGAATCGAGTTTGCCTGCGTCGCGACACAGCGACGTCCACGATCGATCGTTCTTTAGCACGTCTTCTAGGCGACGTCCGGACGCGTCGAGATAGGACGCCAGCTGATTGTCCGGATGTGCACGAACTTCGGATACCAGCGCCGTCCATCTCGGGGCGACCTGCTGTCGGATGTTCTCTAATACGAGATCCCGCGCGACTGGGTCGAGCACGATCTGACTGCCCGACGGCAGGAACGGGAAGCCCTCCTCGACCTGACGCTGCAGCGTCTTGCCGCCGACGCCGCTCATCGCTCGAAAGCGTTGATCAAATCGGAACTCACGGCGTTGGTGCCCAACAAAATCCAGCGCGGTCAATACAGTCTTACCTCTGGTAAGCCGCAGGCCGCGCCCCAGCTGCTGCAGGAAGACGGTCGCGCTCTCCGTGGGCCGCAGGAATAGAACGGTGTCGACCTCGGGAATGTCGAGGCCTTCGTTAAAGAGGTCGACCGCGAAGAGGATGTTGATCTCGCGGTTGCGCAGCGCGGTAAGTGCATCGCGACGGTCAGCCGCTGAAGTCTCGGCGGACACCGCGCGGGCAGGAATACCAGCCTCGCCGAATCGCCGGGCCATATAGCGCGCGTGCTCAACGCTGACGCAGAAACCTAGCGCACGCATGGCCGCAACGTCGGCCACCTTATCGCCGAGCTCCTTCAGCACGATGCGGGTGCGGGCATCGTTCCCGGTATAGACGCCGCTCAGAGCGGCCATGTCGTAGCCACCGCGCCGCCACTGAATGGTCTCAAGATCTGTTCCGTCGTGGATGCCGAAGTAGTGGAACGGGCACAGCAGATTCTGCTCCAGTGCTTCCCATAACCGCAGCTCGGCGGCAACCCGGCCACCAAAAAACTCGCGGACGTCGACGCCGTCGGCACGCTCGGGGGTAGCGGTAAGTCCTACCAGTTCGATTGGACGCACGTGGTCAAGCAACCGCCGATAAGACGAGGCTTCGGCATGGTGGAACTCGTCGATCACCACAACGTCGAAGTGATCCGCTGCGATACCGGAAAGCCTTGCCTGCGAGAGGGATTGGATGCTGGCGAACACATGGCACCAGTTGGCCGGTTCCTGTCCGTCGACGAGCAGCTCACCGAATGTGGATTCAGTGAGGACTTCTTGATACATGCGCCGCGCTTGCAGCAGAATCTCCTTGCGGTGGGCCACGAAAAGCAGTGTGAGGTCACGACCGTAGGTGTCGCGGGCGAGTCGGCGGTAGTCCAAGGCCGCGATGACGGTCTTCCCTGTGCCGGTCGCCGCGACGATCAGGTTGCGATGACGGTCGTGAATCGTGCGCTCTGCGTCAAGTTCTTCGAGTATCTCGGCTTGGAACGGCTTGGGGTGAACCTCGAGGCCGGATAGGGTAACTGTGATCCCATCACGCGCTCGAATTCCCGATGCGGTCTCGAGCGCCGCTCGCAAGCGGTCGCCGTCCTCCGATGGCCTGTAAAACTCGAATTCCCTTTTCTCCCAATAGGAATCGAAGGTAGCCCGAAACTTCTCCAGGAGGTGGGGTGTCGACATCGCGGACAGTCGGACATTCCATTCCAGTCCGTCCACGAGCGCGACGTGGGAGAGATTGCTGGACCCGACATAGGCGGTGTGGAATCCGGTGTTGCGCCGCAGCAGCCAAGCTTTGGCGTGCAGGCGGGTGCGGTCGGTTTCGTAGTTGATGCGGACTTCGGCCCCGAACTCGTCGACAAGAGCATCAAGGGCGCGAGCGTCCGTTGCGCCGAGGTACGTCGTTGTGATGACACGCAGCGGGATGCCCCGCCGACACAGCTCATTGAGCTGGCCCTCGAGCAGTCGGAGGCCCTGCCACTTGACGAAAGCACACAGCAGGTCGACGTGGTCGGCGCTCGCGAGCTCGGCGCGAAGCTCGGCGGCCAGGGTCGGTTCGTTGCGTGCGTTGGTCATGAGCGCGGCATCCGAAAATGGGGTGGCAGGCCGTGGCAGACGAGCACTACCAAGGGCGCTTGAGCTCGCCACTTCGTCGAGCCGGGTGATCTTGCCCGGCTCGACCCGGTGCAGCGCCTCGCCGGCAGCGTGAACGTCGGGCAGGACCTCGAGAATCCGCCGAACGAGTTCTACGCGATTCTCAGCCGTGCCTGCGCCATGCATTGCGCGTTCGATGATCGGCGCGAGATGGCGCGCGATCGTCAGCGCCTGCTCGGCCTCCTCAACGGTGCCGTACTCGGCCTGCAGGTCGTCCCGTTGCTCGAGCTGCTGATTGAGCTGATCCGTCAGCAGCGACTCGTATATCCCCCTGTGCACGAGCCGGACTTTAGCGGATCGCGGCGACAATGCTGAGCAACGCTATGGGACGCTGCGGTGGATGCGCAACCCGGGATCGGCTTGAGCGCGACGCAGCCGCGACAGAAACTCTGTTTTGCTCAGCCAGCGCGTGCGATGGGCGCGCACCGCGGTGAGAACCGCAAGAGGTCGCCCGTTGACCGTGATAGTGACGTCCTCCCCTCCCGCACGCGCCGAAGGACTCCCGCCGTATCGTTGCGCAGCTCACGAGACGCCATTTCAGACATGCTACGAGCGTAGCGCCGTTGTAGGCGTCCGCTCGTTCTTGAACATGGGCGCCCGGGCGGCTGTGAACCGTCTCTTGTGCCGGCGAGCCACGCCGCGGTGCCCGAAGGGGACAATGGTACCATTATGAAGGTAGAAAGGTACCAATATGGCTTTGAACATCAAGGATGAGTCGGTCCACGAAGCAGTCAAGCAAATCGCGAAAATCACCGGTGAATCCCAGGCTCGGGCTGTGGCGACTGCGGTGCACGAGCGTCTGGCCCAACTGCAAAAGGACGATCTCGCGACCCGGCTCATGGCCATCGGCCACAAGACCGCCAGCCGGATGAGCCCGGAGACCAAACGGCTGGACCACGGCGCGCTGCTCTACGACGACCGAGGGCTCCCGGCGTGATCGTGGACACATCGGCAATCATCGCGATCCTCAAGGACGAGGACGACGCCGCGGTCTACGCCCAGGCCATCGCCGCCGCCGGCGCACGAAGGGTGTCCGCAGCCGGCTACCTCGAATGCGGGATTGTCCTGGACTCTCAGCGTGACCCGATCATCAGCAGAGGTCTTGACGAACTCATCCAGGAAGCCGAGTTCGTGGTCGAGCCGGTGACCGAGCGCCAGGCCCGCCTGGCCCGCCACGCTTACGCCGATTTCGGCAAAGGCAACGGCCACCCCGCCGGGCTGAACTTCGGGGATTGCCTCTCCTATGCACTGGCGATCGACCTGCGCGAGCCGTTGCTCTGGAAAGGCAACGACTTTTGGCATACCGGCGTCCAATCCGCTTTGGACGAAAGGTAATCGGGCGCGCGAGGCGTCAGTTCCGCTGGCGCGGTCAAGGCTGCCGCGGTCGAACACCAGCCACCGCACTACGGCCACGGCGGCAGCACCGCCAGCCAGCATCAGACGTCGTTAATCAACGACATCGGTGGCCGCTGGACGTCAACACATCGGTGTCGACGAGGATCACGATCTGCTGCGCCACACCCGGGCCAGGTGCTCCTCACGGTCACCGGGAAAAAGCTCCGGCACGTCAAGGTCGCGCAGCGCACCAAGCGAATCCTCGATTGCTTCAAGGTCCAACACCAGGGTGTCCTCGACGCCGGCCAGGGCGCGGCTCAGCAGTCGGCGGATGAGCTCGGGCCGCGACATGCCTTGCTGTTCGGCCGACCTGTGGAGGCTTGCCGTCTGCTCCTCGTCAAGGTAGATGTTCGTCCGCCCCACACAGCACATCACGCACCACCACGATGGCGGAGAAGCTTCGTCACGGCAGGCTTCCCAAATCTCATCTGCACCACTTTCGCGTGTCGCGCGGCGTGGCCGGCCTTCTTGTCAGACCCCGTCGTTAAGGTGCGGGCATGCAGTTGCTGACGTATCCGTCGATCGACCTGGACAGCACGGTCGACGTCCTTGAGACCGATACCTGGCGCCGTGGCATGTCGTATGCGCTGGAGGGTCGGGTGCTGAGCTGCGTGTGGGACCCGAAGCTTCACACCCTCTTCGGCGGTGTTCGCGGCAACCACGACCGCACCTACACCACCAGGGTGCGGCTTTTACCGGCAGACGCCGATACGTGGAATGTCGAAAGCGGGTTCTGCAGCTGCCCGATGCAGATGAACTGCAAGCATGTCGCGGCCATCGTCATCGCCGCCTCGACGCCCACAGAATCACCTGCCCACCGTCAACCACCTCCTCCCCCACCATGGCGGCAGTCGCTGGATGCGCTGCTTCCGCCGGTTTCGACGAACGATCACATCGGCACCCCGCTGGCGATCGAGCTAAACCTGTTGATGACTGGGCCGTCGCCGATTCTCGACGCGCGGCTGGTGCGGCCTGGAAAGCGCGGCGGCTGGGTAGCCGGCGACCTGAGCTGGGGCAGGCTGCACGTGCTGCGCCACAGCGGTTATCCCGACGCTCAGGTTCGCCTGCTACAGGAACTCTATGCAGCGTATGGCGCGGCAGGCTCGAATTCTACTCGCTCCTATCGCTATTCGTACGATGGTTATGCGTACGGCGACGTGAAGACGATCTCGCTGCTGCGATTTGAATCCCCGCAGTTGTGGCCGCTGTTGGACGAAGCGCGCCGGATTGGGGTGCGGCTGATGCAGGCGCGACCACTGCGCGAGGTGCCGGCGTACGCCGCGGCGCAGTTGTGCCTGGACGTGACGGTCGACGAAACGGGCGATCTCACCGTCCGGCCCGTGCTTCGGGTCAACGACGCCAGGGCACGTCCGGTCGCGTTCATCGGATCGTCGGGCCACGGCGTAGTGTACGACGACGGCGGGTTGCGGCTGGCCCGACTGGACAAGCCGGCGCCGGAGGCGTTGCAGCGCATGGCACTCGGCGATAAACCGCTGCTCGTACCCGCGGACGAGGCGCAGCGCTTCGCCGCGGAGTATTACCCCAGGTTGCGCCACATCGCGGCCATCACATCGTCGGACGAGTCGTTCACCCCGCCCACGATCGTGGGACCGACCCTGGTCCTGCGGGCCGACTACCAGGACGAGCACCACCTCGCATTGACGTGGGAGTGGGCGTACCGGTTAGGCAGCAATGATTTGCGCGTGCCGGTCGGCACATCGCAGTATTGCGATTATCGCGACGTGCCAGCAGAGAAGACGCTCGCCGCGAGCATCGAAGCACCGTTGGAGCAGTTGGGACTCCGCACACCCGACGGCACACTCACCGGGGCGCGACTGTCCGGGCTGGACACAATGCGATTCGCCACCGAAGTCCAACAGCTGCTCACCGAGCTTCCCGATGTCACTCTGGAGGTGACCGGCGACCCGCTGGACTATCGGGAGGCGGGCGGCTCTCTGGTCGTCGCGGTGACGACGGACACGGTGGCCGGCCAGACGGACTGGTTCGACCTGGGTGTCACGATCAGCATTGAAGGCAAACAGGTTCCATTTGTCAGCGTGTTCACCGCGCTCGCGTCCGGCCAGTCACATCTGCTGCTCGCCGACGGCGCCTACTTCGCCCTGGACAAGCCGGAGCTGGTCAAGCTGCGCCAGCTCATCGAGGAGGCCCGCGCGCTCACCGACGCCGAAGAGGGGCCGCCCCGGATCAGCCGATTCCAGCTCGGGTTGTTCGACGAGCTGGCCGAACTCGGAGTCGTGACCCGGCAGGCCGACGAGTGGCGGCACCAGGTCCGCGGGCTGCGCGCCCTGCAGGGTCTGGAAGAGGCGACGGTCCCGGTCACCCTGCGCGCCGAACTCAGGCCGTATCAGGCCGATGGATTCTCCTGGCTGGCAACCCTGTACGCTCACGGGCTCGGGGGGATCCTCGCCGACGACATGGGCCTGGGCAAGACCGTCCAGACGCTGGCACTCATCTGCCAAGCCCGCCAACAACATCCGGGCATGGCACCATTCCTGGTGGTTGCGCCGGCCAGTGTGGTGGCGAACTGGGCCGCCGAGGCTGCGCGGTTCGCGCCCGAGCTGTCGGTCGTGGCGCTCTACGACACCCTGCGCCGCGCCGGCACCGACCTCGACGAGCTGGCGGCGGGCGCACACATCGTGGTCACCTCGTACACGCTGTTCCGGCTCGACTTCGACGCCCACGCCGACCGAACGTGGTCTGGTCTGATCCTCGACGAAGCCCAATACGTCAAGAACCGCCACGCCAAGACCTACCAGTGCGCACGCAAGCTGGCTGCACCGTTCAAGCTGGCCATCACCGGCACACCGATGGAGAACAACCTCATGGAGCTGTGGTCGCTGCTGTCGATCACCGCCCCCGGGTTGTTCCCCAGTCCGACGAAGTTCGCCGACTTCTACGCCAAACCCATCGAAAAGACCGGCGACCCCGAGCTTTTGGCCCTGTTCCGCCGCCGCATCAAACCGTTGGTAAAGCGCCGCACCAAGGAACACGTAGCCGCCGAGCTGCCGGCCAAGCAAGAGCAGGTCCTCGACATCGAGCTGCCGCCGCGGCACCGCGCCATCTACAACAAGCGACTGGCACGAGAGCGGCAAAAGGTGCTGGGCCTGCTCGACGACATGCAGCGCAACCGGTTCACGATCCTCAAGTCGCTGACCGTTCTGCGACAGATGGCGCTGCATCCCGGGCTCGTCGACCCGGCCCACGACACGCTGGCCAGCGCCAAGATCGACGCGCTGGCCGAACATCTCCGCGACGTCGTCGACGGCGCCCACCGCGCGCTCGTGTTCAGTCAGTTCACTCGATTTCTCGGGCGGGTCCGCGATCGCCTCGATGCCGAGGGAATCGACTACTGCTACCTCGACGGACGGACCCGCAACCGCGCAGCCGCGATACAGCGCTTCAAGGACGGAAGCGCACCGGTTTTCCTGATCAGCCTCAAGGCCGGTGGATTCGGACTGAACCTCACCGAGGCCGACTACTGCTTCCTGCTCGACCCGTGGTGGAACCCGGCCACCGAGGCCCAGGCCATCGACCGCACACACCGCATCGGCCAGAGCCGAAACGTCATGGTGTACCGGCTCATTGCCCACGACACCATCGAGGACAAGGTCATGGCGCTCAACGCCCGCAAGGCCAAGCTGTTCACCAGTGTCATCGACGACGGCAACGCTTTCGGCTCCACCCTCACCGCCGACGACATCCGCGGGCTGCTCGCCTGAGCGGTGTGGTATGTACATATTCAATCGATATGTTGTATGCATGCGAAAGCGGACGACGGTCGAGATCGATGAAGATCGTCTGATGCGGGCCAAACGCGCCCTGGGCTGCACGACGGCCCGTGGGACCGTCGAAGAGGCCCTCCGGCGCGCCACTGCCGATGCAGAGCATTCCCAGAACGAGCGAACGGCTCAGCAGCGCCGCTACTTGAAAAGACTCCCCCGGCACGTCGACGTCGACGTGCTCGCCTCGGAGGAGATGTGGCGGTAGCAGGCTGGATTCTCGACAAGAGCGCTGCGGCTCGGAGCTCCGATGCCAGCTTTGAGATCGCGGCGGCGCCGCATGACTTGCTTGAGCGAGCGCTCGGGCTCCAGCGTGACCTTGCTCATCATTACGGTATGTGGCATCGCACCCCGATCCCTGACCTGTTGATCGCTGAAACGGCGGTCCGTCATGGGCTTGGGGTTGTGCATGTCGACGGTGACTACGCCGGCATCGCCGAAGTTCGGCCCCTTACCGTCCGCCGCCTTGGTTAACAGTTCACGTAGGCGTTACTCGACTCTGCCAAGAGGCTCGGTCGGAGGGACTGGCTATCTCCCCGGTCACGCGGTCTCATCCCGGCCGCCAGTTACGGTGCCGGACGGGCGACCGCATTACGGCCGCGGCGGCGGCATCGCCAGCCACTCGTCCGAAAGCAGTTCCAGCAGCTGCCCGTCCGGATCCCGGATCATCGCCGAGCCCTCGGTCACCGTCGCGTCGAGCACCGCTCCCCCGAATTCCGCCACCTTCTCCAGCACCCCAATGAGATCGGATACCGAAAACGAGATGTGCGTCAGCCCCACCTCGTCCATCACGCGTTCGGCTCCGGCGTGCACGTCACGCTTCGAGTAGTCGATGAGTTCAAGGACGAACCCATCCCGGACCAGGTACGTCGCATGGACGCCGAGCGGCTCGGCAAGCTGCACCAGTTGGGCGGTGCGGTCGTCGGGCGGATCGATTTCCCACCAGAACTCAAACCCGAGCAGGCCCTCGTAGAAGCGGCGTGACCGCTCGCGATCTGCCACGCAAAGCCCGACATGGTTGAAAACGCTCATCGCAACCTTCCAGAGCTGGTGCTTACCTCTGCACAATCGGACGCGTAATGATGCAAAGATAGCTGCATTAGCGGCCACCACCGCTCAAGTGTTGGAGGGCTCCTCGATGACGACACGCCCCGACGTCAACTCAGACGCCATCGTGGACTTCGACCACCATTCCGACGACTACAACCTCAACGAACTCGCCGTCAACGCCGACCTCAGGCGCAAGTGTCCCGTCGCCTGGAACACCAACTATGACGGGTTCTGGTTCCTCAGCAGCTACGACGCGGTCAGCCAGGCCGCCCGCGACGGCGACACCTTCGCCCATAAATACGAGCCCAACGCCGCCGACGGCATCGACTACCAGGGCGAGATGGGCGTGCCCCGCCCGGAGAACCATCCGGCCCTGGGCATCGGCGAAGTCGACGGCCCCTACCACCAAGCGCTACGGCACGCCCTGACCCCGTTCGTGTCACCGGGGGCCGTGCAGAAACTCAAGCCGTTCATGGAACAGCAGGCGCACTGGTTCCTCGACCAGCGCATCGGCGACGGACGGATGGACCTCGTGCTCGACTACGCCAGCCCCGTCCCGGCCATCCTCACCATGAAGCTGATGGGCCTGCCGTACGACAACTGGCACCTCTACGCCAACCTCTTCCACTCCGTCATGGCCCTCCCCCAGGACAGCCCCGAGTACACCAGCGCCATCGCCGCAGCCCCCGCCCTGATGCAGGGCGTCCTCGACTTCGCCGCCACACGAAAAGCCAAACCGACAGATGACCTGACCAGCTTCCTCCTCCAGTTCGAATTCGACGGCCGGCCCCTCAGCGACGAACAGCTGCTCGGCATCATCTGGAACCTCATCGCCGGTGGCGTCGACACCACCACGTCCCAGACCGCGCTGACGCTGCTGCACCTGGGCACCCACCCGGAGCTGCGCCAACAACTCATCGACCACCCCGAGCTCCACCGCACCGCCACCGACGAATTCCTGCGCTACTTCTCGGTCAACCAAACCCTGAGCCGCACCGTGACCCGCGACGTCGACATCAACGGCCAGTGCCTGCGGAAAAACGACCGCGTCGTCATCAGCTGGCTTTCGGCCAACCACGACGAAAAAGAATTCGACCGCCCCGACGAGATCATCCTCGACCGCTCCCCCAACCGCCACCTCGCCTTCGGGCTCGGCCCGCACCGCTGCATCGGCTCGCACCTGGCGCGCCTCATGGCCGAGGTGATGGTCAAGGCGGTGCTCGACCGCATCCCCGACTACCGGGTCGACGTCGACAACGTCCAGCAATACTTGGGCAACCCGAGCATGACCGGGCTGGCCAAGCTTCCGGTCACCTTCACCCCCGCAGCGAAGCGAGGCTAAATGCCCGACACCGAACACCGCCCCAACCCGCTGTCCCAGGTGCTGGGCCCGTTCACCCGCACCGGCGGCTTCTACGCCCGCTCGTGGGGCGCCTTCCTGGATCGTCAGCCCGACGAGCTACCCGTGGCCCGACCCACCATCGCGCTGGCGGCGCAGGCGTTCCGCGACGAAATCCTGTTGGCGGGGTTCAGCCTGCTGCGGTCGACCCCCGACGCGACCACACTCGACCGGATCGACCGCGAAGTGCTTGCGGCGCAAGAGATTTACGACGACAGAGGCTGGCTCGACAACCCCGAGGGATTCTTCACCCCACCCCCACCCCCGACCGACGTCACGGTCAAGCGCGTCACCAGCATGGGACGCACCCACGAGCGGCTGTCCTTCGACAGCGACTACGAGCCCCACGGGGGCGAACCGGGCCGGGAACGCTGGCTCAACTGCACCGGCAACAAGCGCGAGTACGCCTTACTGTTCCGGCACCGCCGGCCGCGGCCCTGGCTGGTCTGCATCCACGGCGCCGAGATGGGACGGGCCGCGCTCGACCCCATGCTGTTTCATGCGTGGCATCTCTATCGGGACCTCGACCTGAACGTCGCGCTGCCCGTGCTTCCCATGCACGGCCCGCGGGCGCGCGGGCTGCCGAAAGCCGTCGCGTTCCCCAGCGAGGACGTGCTCGACGACGTCCACGGCGCCGCCCAGGCGGTATGGGACGTGCGGCGCCTGCTGTCCTGGATCCGCGCGCAGCAGCCCGACGCCGCGATCGGGCTCAACGGCATCTCCCTCGGCGGTTTGATCTCGTCGCTGGTCGCCAGCCTCGACGACGGGCTCACGTGCGCGATCCTGGGGGTGCCGGCCGTCGACCTGGTCGGTCTGGTCGGCCGCCACGCCGGCCTCACCGGGCACGCCGGTATGCGCCACACGATGAACGCAGCCAAACCCCTCGGCCGGATGATCTCGCCGCTGGCACTGACCCCACGTGTGCCGATGCAAGGCCGCTTCATCTACGCCGGCGTCGCCGACCGGTTGGTACACCCCCGCGACCAGGTCACCCGACTGTGGGAGCACTGGGGCAAACCCGAAATCCAGTGGTACCCAGGCGGTCACACCGGATTCTTCCGCTCGCGGCCGGTGCAGCGATTCATCGACGACGCGCTGGTGCAATCGGGGCTGGTCGACCGGTCCAGGAAACGCTGATGCGGGCCGCCGTCGGTCGTTCGCGCACCTTGATCGCCTCGTGATGTGACCGAACGCGGGCATAGGTGAATATCGACCCACAATGTCAGGACCTTGTCCCCTTCCGACCGCCTGGTCAACGGCGCACGTTTGAGGTCGCGACCTAGCAGACCCACCGCGGCAATGGACGGTTTCGTGATCGAAGGAGCGGTACGGAAATGACCGAAGGCGAACCAACGGTGGTTCGGCACCGAAGCGGAGTATTGGTGTCCACGCTGCCACAGGCTTTTCAGGAAACTGCAGCGCTACAGCCTGACTCGCTGGCCATCCGGACGGTCGGCAACGAAGTGGTCGTCACTTGGCGTCAGTACGCCGATCGAGTACGGAAGATCGCCGCCGGGTTGGCGGCGCTCGGTGTCGAACGCGGTCACACGGTAGGTCTCATGCTGCGCAACCGACCGGAGTTCCACCTGGCGGACACGGCGGTCATCCATCTCGGGGCCATCCCGTTCTCGATCTACAACACCTCGGCGCCGGACCAGATCCGATACCTGTTCACCAACGCCGAGAACAAGGTCGTATTCACCGAAAAAGACTTTCTGCCCGCGGTTAAGGCGGCCGGGGCCGACCTCTCTGACGTCATCGTCGTCGACGCCAAAATCGACGGCTGCCTGACCCTCGAAGACCTCGAAGCTTTGGGAACCACAGCCGATTTCGATTTCGACGCGTCGTGGCGGGCGGTCCGGCCAGACGATGTCGCGACCCTCATCTACACCTCGGGGACCACGGGCCCGCCCAAGGGCGTCGAGCTTACCCACGCCAATGTGATGGCCGAGTTCTTGGCAGCCGCCGAGCTCATTGACCTTCAGCCCACCGATCGGATCACCTCCTACCTGCCGCATGCGCACATCGCCGACCGGGTCACCGGGCACTACGCCAACATGGTCTTGGGAGTGCAGGTGACCGACGTCGCCGACCCCAGGGCGATCGCGGAGGCGCTGCCGGATGCTCGCCCCACGGTGTGGCTAGGGGTGCCGCGAGTGTGGCACAAGATCAAAGCCGGAATCGAAACGAAGCTTGGCACCGAGGCGACCGGAATCAGGCGGCGGCTGGCGCTGTGGGCCGTCGACACCGGTGTCGACGCCGCCCGCCAGACCTTGGCCGGCAAGTCCCTGCCCACGTCACTTGCCATCCGCCGCACGATCGCCGACCGTCTCGTGTTGGCGAAGGTGCGCGACGCCCTCGGCTTGGACCAGTTGCGCTGGGGAGTAACCGCCGCCGCGCCCATACCGGTCGAAACGCTCGAATTCTTCTGGGGCCTGGGCATTCCCGTCTACGAAGTTTGGGGGATGTCAGAGAACGCCGGCGGTGCGACGTCCAACCGACCCGGCGCCAACAAGGTCGGTTCGGTTGGGAAGCCGCTGCGCGGCGTCGAGATCTCGGTGGCCGACGACGGTGAACTGCTGATACGCGGGCCGATCGTGATGCGCGGCTACCGGCATCAGCCGGAGAAGACCGCCGAAGCCCTCGACGCCGACGGCTGGTTGCACACCGGTGACATCGGCACCCTCGACGCAGATGGTTTCGTCACGATCGTCGACCGCAAGAAGGAGTTGCTCGTCAACGAAGCCGGCAAGAACCTCTCTCCCACGAACATCGAGATGGCGATCCAGGCCACGTCCCCGTTGATCGACCAGGTGGTGGCCTTCGGTGACGCCAAGCCGTACGTGACGGCGCTCGTCGTGCTCGATCGTGAAGCCGCCGCCGCGCAGGCCGCCGCACTCGGCCTGGCCGACCCGTCGGCGGCCGCCTTCGCGCAACACCGCCAAGCAAGGGAAATGATCACCGCCGCTGTCCTCGAGGGAAACTCCAAACTTTCCCGCGTCGAGCAGGTCAAGCGGTTCCTCATCATGGGAACCCCGTGGGAGCCGGGCGGAGAGGAACTCACCCCGACGATGAAACTCAAACGCAGGCCGATCGCCGAGAAGTATTCCGCGGAGATCGACAAGCTCTACGCCGCGACGCCGGGACCGGACGTCGTCAACTTGTCTAGCTGACCTCGAATCCGAGCAGCAGAGCGAGGCTCTCCGATGACTCTTTCCGATGACTCTTTCCGATGACTCTTTCCGATGACTAGGGCCACGTCGTCCACCCCGATCCCCATGTGGCGGAAGATCGCCATGGCGACGTGGCGTGGCAAGAGGGGGCATGCCTTCGTGCGGACCAATGCCGTACGTGTTGTGGCAGACCACCGATGACCGCTACGTACCTGCGACGGGCAACGGCGGGCGCCGCCAAGCCACTGGTCAACGCCTTTCGGCGTACAGGTGCTGATGTGCCTTTCGGTGATCCAGTGCCTTCGCATGGGTGCGAAATGGAGGGCTGGTTCTGGCGCCTCACCGATTCCGCCTCGGGTCGCGTCGTCGTCGCGCTGTGCAGCGTGAACCGGAGCCGGGACGGGGACTGGGCCACGGTCGCAGTCGCGCTGCACCCCGGCGGCGTTGTGCGCTCCGCGGCCTTGGACGGTGCCGAAGCCGCATCGTCCGCCTTCTCGGTTCACGCCGGGACCCGTCCCGTGGGGCGTTTGGCGGCGAGCGTCGATCGGCTCCAGATCGACCTTGACGACATCCACCTTGACTTGCATTTTGCCGATCCCTTCAAATGGCCCAAGGCCTTCGGCGGCGGCGGCATCTTTTCCGCGATCCCGTTCCTCAACCAATACTGGCATCCCTACCGGCTTGGCGGAAACTCAAGCGGCACAGTTGAATTCAGCGACACCACCTGGTCGTTCGATGGCGCCCTGTTGTACGCGGAACGGAACTGGGGCGCGGGCTTTCCCGAGCGCTGGTGGTGGGGTCAGGCACACGATTTCGGCGGCGCTGACGTCTCGGTCGCGTTCTCGGGTGGCCTTCTTCAACTCGGCCCGATCCGCCGGGATGTCACCGGAGTCGTAGTGCGACTCGGTAAGCGGGTGATCCGAATGACGCCTCCGGCGCTGGTGCGATCGCACGTCAGAGACGGATGCTGGACCGTGTTAGCACGCACACCGCGCTACCAGATCGAGCTGGACGGAGCCGGCGCTGGCGTGGATCCGCACGTTTTGCCAGTGCCGCTGCCCGCGGAGCGGCGCAATGTCGACACCGACTTCGAGCACCTTGCCGGTCAACTGCACTGCACCGTGCGCGAGTTCGGCCGGGTAGTGTTCGACGGCACCTGCGAGCTGGCCGGTCTAGAAACCGGCAGCCGGCCACCTTAACGCGGCCATCAGTAGGCGCGGCTGTCAGCCCACTATCGGGAAGCGGCGCTGGGCGGCCAGAGCGTTGAGTCCCTTTTGCATCACGGCGCGCACGTGCGCATCGAGTTTTTTGACGTCGGGAGCGTTACCGAATTCGGCGGCGACATCGATGGGCCGCAGCACCTCTGTGACGATCTTGGTGGGCAGCGGGATGTTGACCGGCAAGACGAAACTCGCCCCGAACGGGAAACCGAACGTTATGGGCAGGATGTCCGTCCGGAACAGCTTGCGCTCCAGTTTGGTGAGCCGAAGCAAGCGCGAGAGCCAGGTGCCACGGCTCAAGAACAGTTGTTCTTCCTGCCCGCCGATGGAGACCGCCGGAACGATCGGCACGTTCGCCTCCAAAGCCGTGGTGACGTAGCCCGTTCGGCCGGCGAAATTGATGACGTTCTCCCGCAAGGTCGGCCGGTAGACGTCGAAGTCGCCGCCCGGGAAGACCAGGACGACGGCACCGGCAGCCAGCGCCTTCGCGGCGTTCTCGCGCGTCGCGCGGATCACTCCGGTGCGCCTGAAAAATTCGGCCGCCGGCCCGGCGAACACCGTGTCGAAGGCGAGCGAGTAGAGCGGGCGATCGTAGCCGTACGTGTCGTAATAGCCGACGGCGAACACCGACAGGTCAAAGGAAGTAAGGCCGCCGGAATGGTTCCCCACCACCAGGGATGCGCCGGCTGGGAGGTTGTCCAGGCCCCGCACCTCGGAACGGAAATAGTGCTTGACGATCGGCCGGGTCAGCGCGACGACGTGCTCGGTCAAGCCGCGATCCCATTTGTCGACGTCGGTGCGGGTATCGTTCATTCTCTTCCCTAACTCACGGCTCTGTGAGTTTGCTCAAATTGTATGCCGACCCGAAAGGGTGTTACTAGTCATGACGCGGACGTGGTTGTCGATCCGAGTGGACCTGGTCAGCGGTCGAGGTACGAATTACTGGCCGCGACCGGGCCGGATCTTTGCCGCAGCCCGGTCGCATCGGTTCAGCCAACTCGCCGAGGCGATCGACACCGCGTTCGCCCGCTGGGATCGCTCGCATCTGTACAAGTTCGAGCTCGCCGACGGCCGGGTCATCGGCCAACCCGAGTTCGACGACTTCGACGTGGAAATACTCGACGGCGACGCGACGACGTTGTCGACGCTGTCGTTGGGTGAGCAGTTCGTCTACGAATTCGATTTCGGCGACGGCTGGACGCACCTGTGCGAGGTGACACCAGAACGGATTGACCCGGAGTCCGAACTGGGGATCGTGCCGCGGTCGCCACTTCCGTATTGGGGCTGGGGTGTGATTCCCGACCAGTACGGTCGCCGCTGGATCGACGACGACGGGGAAGGCGCCGAGCGGCCCGACCCCGGGCTCAGTGACCTGCCGCCACTGCAGACAGCGTGGGGCCCGCAGCCGCCACGGTAGGACACTGACCTCGCGGGCGCTATCGCAAGCTATCGATTCTGGAGCCCAGCATCTGCGCGAGGAGCTTGGTCTGACGGTCGTCGAAACCGATCTCCCCGGATCTGTCCGGCCAGTCTTGTGCGGCAAGGACAATGGCGTCGATCATCCTCGTGATGGCGCGTGTCCGCAGACCGAGCCGCTCGCCGGCCGTCACGAAGCCAGCGCGGGTAAGCCGGTTGGCTCGGCCATAAAGGTTGAGCGCCATGGGATCCCGCGACCGCGTGTAAGGCTGGGTGCACAGCAGGTCGTAGGCGGGCGTGGGTTGCCAAACTCCATCGACGTTATAGATGGAGAGGTTCTTGCCGTGTAGGTCGCCGTTGCCGATGAGCCACGAGAAGACAACGGTTTTCAGCAATTCGAGAACTGCAGCCGGCTTCGACCCGCCGCCTCGCGCGCATGTGTCGGCAAGTGCTGTGATGGCGGTCTCGGCTTTGATGCGGTACTTGGAGGCCGGATAGATGCCGGCGACTTGGCACGCGTCCTCTTGCGCTAGGCGTTTCGACCCGACCCGATCAAATCGGGTCACTAGCAAGGCGCTGCGTCCCTGGCCGTCATGCAGCAGCGTCGTCGGTGCGACCCGCAGCCCGCACGCGGCTGCCATGGTCATGAAGAAGTGCTCGTTCTCCACGATTCGCGGGTACTGAGCCGGATTGAGCTTGAGTATCGCAGGGCCGGATCGGGTTTGGGTCGGGGTCGACAGCATTGCGGCACTTACCTTGGGCTGAACTCCCGCCAGCCCTACGGGGTCCGAATCGACGGAGCCAGTTAGCTTCGCGAAGACGGCACGAAAATCTTTGTCGCGCCCCGGGTCGAACATGGGCAGCGGTTGAGCCGGTTGCACTCCCGCCGGTACCACCCGGACATTGCCGACGGTGTCCGCGCCGATCGCAAGCAACAACGTGAGGTGATCATCGGCCGAGGTTTTCGTCGACGATGTCACCACGCCGAGCCGCACTCCTTCCGGAAGTAGTCCAGCGAAAAACGGCGGAACCGCGCCCCCCGTGGTGACAACGGGATAGTCGCCGGACCGCAGCAGCGACCATGACACCGAGCGGTCGCGGATACGGGGCGCGGTCGGGCGTTCGTCGGCGACGTAGTCGAAGCTGATCGAGTCTCCGCGTTCTCGACGCAAGCGGCCGGCGAGATCCTCGCCGATGTACACATCGGCTTCGGCGATATCCCGTAAGTCAAGGCGGCGGGGTTTTGTCATTCGCCCGTCGCGCTCACGTCAATGTGCAACCCCAAGACGTCGGCGATTTCGACGACGGAGCCAAACTTGACGGAGCCGCTGCCTCGCTCGAGCGCCTGAAGGCTGGAACGAGAGACGCCCGCCAGGTCGGCCACGGTTTGTTGGGTAAGCCGCAGGGCGATGCGCCGCTCCGCGAACGCCCTGCCTATGTGTGCTATATCAGGCATAGATCCGTCGATGCGAGACTTCGTCCGCCGTGGACCGGCCATGTCGCTCCTTGTGCCTGAAATTCGATGCATAAATAGCATGGAGCCCGGAGGCGGCAGCTGTCAAGCCACTATGCTTTGATTTTCACGCTTAACACGCGCCGGAAGTGGTGGCCCACCGGGCCGCCTCGCTACAGCGCGTAGCACTTTTGTGCTACGTTAGCGGCATGGCGACGCCGGTTAGTCAACGAGAACTGCGAAACGACAGCGGCGCGATCATGCGCCGCGTGCAACAGGGTGAGCGCTTTACCGTCACCCGAAACGGCGTCCCTGTCGCAGACCTCGTACCACATGGTGAATCCGGACCCGACCGACGTCCGCGCTTCGTCCCGGTAGCGCAAATCGCCGCAGGCACAAGCGAACTTCCCAGTTGGGACACCGCACGGTTCGCTCATGAGCTCGAGGAGCTCGACAAGGCCGTCGATGACAGCGACGTTGACCGGTGGTCCGCCACCACATGACCCAACCGCACGAGCGGGCGCTACTCGACACATCCGTCGTCATTGACTATCCGGCTCGTGCCGTTGCCGTTCACGCATCCACGGCCGCGGTCAGCACCATCACACTTGCCGAGCTGTCGTACGGCTTGCACACCGTCGATCCACTCCTCAACGCCGCCCGAGAGCAGCGCTACCACTGGATCACCAGAACCTTTGATCCGATTCCGTTCGATACCAGCGCTGCGCGGATTTACGGAGCATTGTGCGCCACGGTTCGCGCCGCCGGCCGAGACCCTAAGCCGCGCCGTTTCGATCTGCTCATAGCGTCGGTCGCCGTCGCGCTGGGTATCCCCCTCATTACCCGCAACGAAGCCGATTTCACCGGTATTCACGACAGTTTGACTGTCATCGCCGTCCGGTGAGGCCGCACCTGCGAACACCTTCGCATCAAGCCGCGTTGTCGCGCGGAGGCGGGCACATCGGCATATCCCCCAAATTCTGTGACTGCTGGGACTCGCCTCAAAGCAGTTGCGCCACAACGCCGTCGACCAAATCCTCCGGCGCTCGCTCGATGCCGACGGCGCGCAGATCACCGCCGATGGCCAGCGACGCGATGCCGTGCACCAGCGACCAGAGCGGCGCGGCGATGTCCAGTGGATCGCGCACAGTCACGATCCCCGCCTCCTGGCACGCGGTGATCGCATCGAGCAGCTCACCGAACGCCTGCAGCGCGGCCTCCGCCAGGCTCGGGTGCTCCTCCTTGAGCGACTCTCCCCCGAACATCACCTGGTAGTGGTCGGGATGGGCGACGGCCCACCGGACATAGGCCCGGCCGAGTTCGATCACCCGCTCCCTCGGGTCCGACGCGCGGTCTGCGGCCGCCAGATCGGCGTGCAGGTCGCGGAATCCCTGCTCGGCGACGGCGGCGAGCAGCCCGGCCTTGTCGGCGAAGTGCCGGTACGGCGCCGCGGCGCTGACGCCGGCGCGCCGCGCGGCCTCGGTGAGGGTGAATCCCTTCGGCCCCTTCTCGGCCACCAGCGAGAGCGCGGCGCTGGTCAGCGCGCGTTTGAGATCGCCGTGGTGGTAGCTGCCCCGGCGGGGCGCCGCCGATCGCTTGACTGCCATGTTGACGAGATTAACATTCAGCGCTATGTTAAGGCTATTCACATCAATCCAAAGGGGACCGACATGCGAGAAAGCACCTCGATGCTCGCCGGCGACCGCGACCGGGAGAAGACGGCCGATGTCCTCGGCCAGGCACTCGCCCAGGGCTACCTGCCGATCGACGAGTACGACCACCGGCTGCAAGCGGTCTTCCAGACGCACACGTCCCACGAGCTGCGCGAATTCCTCGCCGACCTGCCGCTCGATCGCATCCGGCGCCATGATCCCCGCCGCCACGCCGCCCGGATCGCCGCGGCTCGACTCGCGGTGCGCATCCACCTGGGCGCCTACCTGGCCATGGCCGCCATCGTGCTCAGCGTCTGGGCCGCCGTGGCCGTCACGACCGCCGCCTCGTACTTCTGGCCGATCTGGCCGATCCTCGGCGGCGGAATCGGGCTCGTCGGCCATGCCTTGTCCGTACCGGGTTGCCGCAAGGCGCTCGAAAACCGTTGATAGAGAGGGTAAACAGATGCAGCACGCAAAGTGGGCAGTGATCACCGGCGCCAGCTCGGGACTGGGCGCCATCTTCGCCGACCAACTCGCGCGGCGCGGTCTGTCGCTGGTGCTTGCCGGGCGGGACCGCGCCCGGCTGGACGCGGTGGCGACGCGCGTCGGGCAGACCGCCCCGAACGTCGAACTGGCCGTCGGCGACCTGGGCACCGACGCCGGCGTCGCCGACCTGATCACCCGCCTCGACGGGCGGGTGATCGACGTGCTGGTCAACAACGCCGGGTTCGGCACCTACGGGCCGTTCGCCGAGATCGACGCCGATCGCGAGCACGAACTGGTCGCGGTCAACGTCGACGCGGCGGTCCGGCTGACCCATGCGGTCCTGCCGGGGATGTTGGCCCGGGGTCGCGGCGGCATCGTGAATATCGCCTCCACCATCGCTTTTCAGCCCGGCACCTACCAAGCCACCTACGGCGCCTCCAAAGCGTTCCTGCTGTCACTGAGCCAGGCGCTGTGGGCCGAAACCCGCGGCACGGGCGTCACGGTGACCGCGTTATGCCCCGGTTCCACGCGCACCGGATTCGTCGACGCCCTCGTTACCGACGTCTCCCACACCGCGATCTACCGGCGCCTCGCCGCGCCCGAACCCGTTGTGGCCGCCGGGCTGCGCGGCTTGGACCGCGGCCGTGCGGTGGTGGTTCCCGGGTGGCGCAACCGCGTGATGGCGACGGGCGGACGGCTCAGCCCCGGCTGGCTCTCGGCGCTCACCAGCGGGCGAATGCTGCGGCCCGCCGACTACCCGGTGTCTGCTCCGCGCCACGGGGAGACGGCCGGCAGCCCTTGCGACTCGGCGGCCTCGAGCAGCCGCCGATCGTAGGCGCAGAAGGCGGTGAGGGCTTTTCGGTGGACATGCGCAGTGGCGAGGTGTACCGCGTCGAAGGTGCGCAGCTCGGGAGGCGGGATCGTGGCCGCCGCCGAGGCGATAGCGTCCGTCAGGACAAGCGTGTCGATCGTCGACGCGACATTGCGTGCCAGCGCTACAGCTTTGGGCCCCGTTCGTGCGGCCGCTCGGATCAGCTCAATGTGACCGACGGCGCTGGTGACCAGGCACTCGTCCGGCCGTGCGTTGAGCCAATCAATCAGCGCAGCCGAATCTTCTTCAGCTGCAACTAGTTTCACGGTAGCCGAGGTATCGAGGTAAATCATCGGTCGGAGCGTTGTTCATCCAGGATGGAAGTGAGCGACGGGCCTTCGATCAGATCAGCCATGCGTAGCGGGAGTCGAGGTGCGGTGGCGGGGACCAGCTGGCCTTCGGCGATGAGTTGGTCACGCGCTAGTTCAGCGGGGGTGATCGGCACCAACCGCGCCACTGGCCGACCGCGGTCGGTGATTTGGATGGTCACCCCGGCCTTCGCTTTCGCTACCCAGACGCTGGCGTTCTGGCGTAGTTCACGAATCCCGATGGTGTCCACGCCCGCAACTGTAGCACATAATGTGCTACCATCCCCGTGTGAGCGACATGACGGCGCGGTTCGCGGAGATCGTCGGGACGCACAACCTGCTGACCGGCGACGCCATCCCCGACGACTACTCCCACGACGAGGTGTTGACGCAGCCGCCGCAGAAGCCGGCGTACGTCGCCAAGCCGGCGACCGCGGAGGAGGTCGCGCAACTGCTGAAGGCCGCCTCCGAAGACGGCACACCGGTGACCGCCCGCGGGTCCGGAACCGGCCTGTCCGGGGCGGCGATCCCGCGCAGGGACGGGCTGCTGATCTCCTTCGAGCGGATGAACGCCGTCCTCGAGGTCGACACCACCAACCAGGTCGCCGTCGTCCAACCCGGCGTGACGCTGACCGAACTGGACGCCGCCACTGCAGAATTCGGGCTGAGCTACATGGTGCACCCGGGCGAGCTGTCCTCCAGCGTCGGCGGCAACGTCGGCACCAACGCCGGCGGCATGCGCGCGGTCAAATACGGCATCGCCCGCAACAACGTGCTCGGGCTGCAGGCGGTGCTGCCGACCGGTGAGATCATCCGCACCGGCGGCAAGATCGCCAAGGTCTCCACCGGCTACGACCTGACCCAGCTCATCGTCGGCTCCGAGGGCACCCTGGCCCTGGCCACCGAGGTGATCGTCAAGCTGCACCCGCGACTCGACCACAGCGCCACCGTGCTCGCGCCGTTCGCCGACTTCGACCAGGTGATGGCGGCGGTGCCCAAGGTCCTGGCCAGCGGGCTCGGCCCCTACATCCTGGAATACATAGACAACATGACGATGGCCGCGCTCGTCCACACCCAGAACCTGGAGCTGGGCATCCCCGACCAGGTCCGCGACAGCTGCCAGGCGTATCTGGTTGTGGCGCTGGAGAACCGCACCGCCGACCGGCTGGACGAGGACGTCGAGCGGGCCGGTGAGCTGCTCGCCGAGATGGGCGCCGTCGACGTCTACGTGCTCGAAGGGGCCTCGGCCCGCAAGCTGATCGAGGCGCGCGAAAAGGCGTTCTGGACCGCCAAGGCGATCGGCGCCGACGACATCATCGACACCGTGGTGCCGCGCGGCGCGATGCCGAAATTCCTTGCCACCGCGCGTAGTCTGGCGTTGGAGGCCGGCGCTGCCGCGGCCGGCTGCGGGCACGCCGGCGACGGCAACGTGCACCTGGCCATCCTGTGCAAGGACCCGGACAAGCGCAAGAAGCTGATGACCGACATCTTCGCGCTCGCAATCGAACTGGGCGGCGCCATCTCCGGCGAACACGGCCTCGGCCGCGCCAAGACCCCCTACTTCCTCAAGCTCGAAGACCCGGCCAAGGTCGCCCTGATGCACCGAATCAAACGCAGCTTCGACCCCGCGGGCATCCTCAACCCCGACGTTCTGTTCGCCGAACCCTGACGGCATACTGTTGCGCCATGCACGTCGATGCGATGACGGTTCCGCAACCGCTGACGCGGACCGGTGACCTGGCCCGACGCACCCAGGCCGCGGGGTTTTCGGGCCTGCTGTTCACCGAGACCGGCCGCACGGCCTACCTCAACGCCGCCGTGGCCTCGCAGGCCGCCCCCGGACTCGAGTTGTCCACCGGCGTCGCGGTGGCCTTTCCGCGCAGCCCCTTCGTCACCGCGGCCACGGCGTGGGAACTCCAGGAGGCGACCGCAGGAAAGTTCCGCCTCGGTCTGGGCACCCAGGTGCGCACGCATGTCGTGCGCCGCTACGGCATGGCCTTCGAACGCCCGGGCCCGCGGCTGCGCGACTACGTGCGGGCGGTCAAGGCGTGCTTCTCCGCGTTCCGCACGGGCAAGCTCGACTACCACGGCGAGTTCTACAACCTCGACTTCATCACCCCCCAGTGGAGCGCGGGACCCATCGACGAGCCCGACCCCAAAGTCGATGTGGCGGCGGTCAATCCGTGGATGCTGCGGATGGCCGGCGAGGTGGCCGACGGGGTGCACGTCCACCCGATCGGTGAGCTTGGCTATTTGAAACGCCATGTGCTGCCGAACATCTCCGAGGGCGCGGCCAAAGCGGGGCGGTCAACATCGGACATCGCCGTCATCGTGCCGGCGCTGACGATCGTCGGCGATAGCGACCAGGAGCGCGACACCGAACGGGAGATGGTGCGCGCCAGCATGGCCTTCTACGGCAGCACCCCCAACTACGCGTTCATCTGGGACGAGGCCGGCTTCGAGGGCACCACCGCCCGCATCCGCGAAAAGCAGAAGGCCGGCGACTTCAAGGGCATGGCGGCCCAGATCACCGACGACCACATCGCTCGGTTTGCCAACGAATCGACCTGGGATGGCCTGGCCGACGCGCTGGCCGCGAAGTACGACGGGATCGCCACGCGCCTCGTCTTTTACAGCGCCCTGGGCGATCCGGAGCGCTTCGAGCGGTACGGCGAGGTCGCCCGCCGGCTGGCGGGGTGATCTGTCCGTCAGCTGATGGCCTCAACCTCACAGCGCACACCCGGCGCCCGTGAAAGGCGCACATCGGCGGTGATCAGCACAACATCCAAGGCCTCGGCTAGGGCGATATACGCAGCGTCGTAGGGCGTGACGGCATGCCGCAGTTCCCATATGCGGTGCAGCAAGGGCTGGTGCGACGAACGTCGCAGAGCGAGTTCGGCTAGATCTGCTACCGCGCTTGCGGCTCGTCGAGCGGCCATCATCTTTGCAGCAACCTGGCGGCGCCACACCGAGACAACTTCCAGGTCGATAAGTTCTGGAGCCACCAACGTCTCGCGCGTCAGACGTTCGCGGGCGCGCTGGCCGTCTCTTCCGTCATCGCCAAGCGCTACGGCTAAGACACTCGCATCAACGACGATCACGATCCGCCCGAACCTGTTCGACAGCCGCGTCAAACGAGACACGGCCACCCCGGCGTGCGGCGGCGCGGTCGAGAACCTCGTCCAGCGTGGGTTGGCTCGCATCAGCGATCAGGCGGCTTCGAAGGTATTCCTGCAGGGACTGATGTGCGCGCGCAGCTCGCTCGCGCAAAACGCGGTGGGTATCTTCCGGGACATCCTTGATCTGCACACTGGGCATGGCGCCATTTTGGCGCTGCTGGCGCCATAATGCAAGTGTGGAACAGCATGCACAGCAGTCACACGAAGCCGAGGATATGCCAATGTGGGTGCCGCCTCTTCGAGAGACTGGTGTGCCGGATGTGACTCAGCCATTGACCTCCGGACCGCAGTTGCCAGAATTAGCCAGAATTAGGTTGTGCATCCCAATTCGAAGCCGCCGACCGTGTGACCCGAACCGATGATGATCACGTCTGCCGCGCAACATCTCCCGAGAGCATAAGACGAGATGCCGCGCTAACATTGGTAAACAACCCAAGATTACCAATCTCGTGAAAACGCGCCTTGGTAATTACTCTGACCCACAATGCAATTCAAAACTAGTTAACCCGGCCACACAACCAAACGTTGTGAGCTCACAACACGTAAGCGCCTACTAACCGCCCCCGCCCCCGGGCAGTATTGATGCCATGACCCGTCGGTGCAACGGCGCACCGGCGGGCACCACCGCTGCCTACCGCACGCCGGCCCGCGTGCCCATGCCAGGCGGCAAGTTCGTCTGGCAAGAAGGGGAAACGCCATATGACGACAGCTCGTCCCAAGAGTCGCAGTGAGGGCCAGTGGGCGCTGGGCGACCGTGAGCCGCTGAACGACGCCGAGCAGTTCAAGCACGAAGACGCGCCGCTGAACGTGCGCGACCGCATCCTCAACGTCTACGCCAAAGAGGGCTTCGACAGCATCGCCAAGAATGACCTGCGCGGCCGCTTCCGCTGGATGGGCCTCTACACCCAGCGTGAGCAGGGCTACGACGGTTCCTGGACCGGTGACGAGAACATCGACAAGATCGAAGCCAAGTACTTCATGATGCGCGTGCGCTCCGACGGCAAGCCGATGTCGGCGCAGACGCTGCGCACCCTGGGTCAGGTTTCGACCGAGTTCGCCCGCGACACCGCCGACATCGGCGACCGGGAAAACGTGCAGTTCCACTGGATCCGCATCGAGGACGTCCCCGAGATCTGGCGCCGGCTCGAATCCGTCGGCCTGACGACCACCGAGGCCTGCGGTGACTGCCCCCGCGGCATCCACGGCTCGCCGCTGGCCGGCGACTCGCTCGACGAGCTGCTCGACGCCTCCCCCGCGATCGACGAGATCATCCGCCGCTTCTTGAACAACCCCGACTACGCCAACCTGCCGCGCAAGTACAAGTCCGCGATCTCCGGATTGCAAGACGTCTCGCACGAGACCCACGACGTCGCCTTCGTCGGCGTCAATCACCCCGAGCACGGCCCGGGCATGGATCTGTGGGTGGGCGGCGGCCTGTCGACCAACCCGATGCTGGCCCAGCGGGTCGGCGTGTGGGTCCCGCTGGAGGAGGTCCCCGACGTCTGGGAGGCCGTCACCCAGGTCTTCCGCGATTACGGCTACCGCCGGCTGCGCGCCAAGGCCCGGATCAAGTTCCTGGTCAAGGACTGGGGCATCGAAAAATTCCGCGCGGTCATGGAAACCGAGTACCTGGGGCGCAAGATGATCGACGGCCCGGCCCCCGAGCCGGCCGAGCATCCCATCGACCACGTCGGCGTGCAGAAGATCAAGAACGGCCTCAACGCCGTCGGCGTCGCCCCGATCGCCGGACGCGTGTCGGGTACCACGCTGTCGGCGGTGGCCGACTTGATGGAGAAGATCGGCTCGGACCGGGCCCGGTTCACCCCGTTCCAGAAACTGGTGATCCTCGACGTGCCCGACGACAAGGTCGACGAGTTGGTCGCCGGCCTGGACGCGCTGGGCCTGCCGTCACGGCCGTCCTCGTGGCGCAAGAACACGATGGCGTGCACCGGCATCGAGTTCTGCAAGCTGTCCTTCGCCGAAACCCGCGTGCGGGCACAGACTTTGGTGCCCGAGCTGGAGGAGCGCCTCGAGGACGTCAGCCCCAAGCTCGACGTGCCGATCACCGTCCACCTCAACGGATGCCCGAACTCGTGCGCCCGCATCCAGGTCGCCGACATCGGGTTCAAGGGCCAGTGGATCGACGACGGCGAGGGCAATTCGGTCGAGGGCTTCCAGGTCCACCTCGGCGGCGGTCTGGGTGAGGAAAGCGGGTTCGGCCGAAAACTGCGCCAGCACAAAGTCACCAGCGAGGAACTCGGCGACTACATCGACCGGGTGACGCGCAAGTTCCTCGAACAGCGCAAGGACGGCGAACGATTCGCGAACTGGGCGCTGCGGGCCGAGGAGGCCGACCTGCGTTAGTGGCGACCCGACATCACCAACCGAGCGCTGACGTGACGAACCGAGGACGATGAGATGAGCGACCGGGGAAACGGTTTCACCGAGGACCAGCTGCGCGAGCTGGCCGAGCGCGGTGCGGCTGAGCTGGAGGGCGCCAGCGCCGAGGACATCTTGCGCTGGACCGACAGGCTTTTCGGCGGCCCCGACGGACCCCGCAACTGGGCCACTTGCCAGTGGGTGGTGGCCTGCAACATGCAGGACGCGGTGACGGTTTCGCTGGCGGCCGATGTACGGCCCGGTGTGCCCGTCCTTTTCCTGGACACCGGCTACCACTTCGTCGAGACCATCGGCACCCGCGACGCGGTGGAGGCCGTCTACGACGTCCACCTGCTCAACGTCACCCCCGAGCACTCGGTGGCAGAACAGGACAAGCTGGTGGGCAAGGACCTCTTCGCTCGGGACCCCCACGAATGCTGCCGGCTGCGTAAGGTGGTCCCCCTGCGCAAAGCGCTGAGGGGTTACGCCGCGTGGATTACCGGTCTGCGCCGGGTGGAGTCACCCACCCGCGCCGACGCGCCGCTGATCAGCTTCGACGAGAACTTCGGGCTGGTGAAGGTCAATCCGATCGCGGCCTGGACCGACGAGGACGAGCAGGAGTACATCGAGAAGAACGGCGTGCTGGTCAACCCGCTGGTCGCCGAGGGCTACCCGTCGATAGGCTGTGCGCCGTGCACCACCAAGCCAGTCGCCGACGCGGACCCGCGCAGCGGACGCTGGCAGGGCCGCAACAAAACGGAATGCGGGTTGCACGCCTCATGAGCACCCTTGTCCTCACCGCGCACGGGAGCCGGGATCCACGATCGGGCGCCAACGCCCGAGCCGTGGCGGACCAACTGACGCTCATGCGGCCCGACCTGGACGTGCGCCTAGCGTTCCTGGAGCTCAACGAGCCCAACTTCACCGACGTGCTCGCCGCATTGCCGGACAGCCGCCTCGCGGTGGTCGCCCCGCTGCTGCTGGCCAGCGCGTACCACGCGCGCCTCGACATCCCCAAGCAGATCGCCCGCGCCGGCGCCCATGGCATCCGGCAGGCCGACGTCCTGGGTGAGGACGATCGGCTGGTGTCGGTGCTGCGCGAGCGCCTCGCCGAACTCGGGGTTTCGCCGCTCGACGACGACCTCGGCGTGATGGTGGTGGCGATCGGGTCATCCAACCTCGCGGCCAACGCCCGCACCGAGCGGGTGGCGACCAAGCTGGCGTCGGGCACCCGGTGGGCCGGAGCGACGACCGCCTTCGCCACCCGCCGCGAGCAGTCGGTGGCCCGCGCCGCCGGCTATTTGCGCCGCCAAGGTGCCCGCCGGCTCGTCATCGCGCCGTGGTTTTTGGCGCCCGGACTCCTCACCGACGGGGTGTCGACCTTCGCACGCGACAACGGCATTCCGATGTCGGCGCCGCTGGGGGCGCATCGGCTCGTGGCCGAAACCGTGCTCGACCGCTGCGAGCAGGCGATGGCCGAGCACCGGGCCGCCTAGACCTGTTCGGAATGGCCCGCCTGATTCATGATGTGGCTCAAGACGTCTCGTATCGCCCCGGCTGGCGGCGTGCGCCCTCCGACCCAAATGGCGCGAAACTTGCGTCTTAAGTCCAACTCCGGAATGGTAATCGCGCGCAGCCGCCCCACCGCCAGGTCGTCGGCCACCACCAGCCGGCTCATCGCCGCCGGACCCGCGCCCGCGAGCACCGCAGCCCGCATGGCCGCGGCGGACGTCAATTCGAGCACGGGCGGCGCCTGTTCCATATCGCCGCCCAGGACCCGACGCAACGCCACCGTCAGCGAATCACGGATTCCCGAATGGGGTTCGCGCGCAACCAGCGGGGTTTCCGCGAGTTCGCGAGGGGTCACGGCTCGCGACCGTCGAGTCCACTTGTGACCCGGCGGGACCACGACCACCAGTTCGTCCCCTCCCACCACAGTGCTGCCCAAACCCTTGGGCGGAACGGGGTTTTCGACAAAGCCGAGATCGACGGTGCCGTCGCGCACCGAGGCGATGGCGTGCTCGCTGTTGGTGGCGGTCAGCACCACCTGCGGGACGATGCCGCCGCGCCGCGTCGCCTCGGCCTGCAGCGAAAGCAGCCAGTGCGGCATCACCTGTTCGGCGATCGTCTGGCTGGCCGCCAGCCTGATTCGTTCGCGGCCTTCCTTTCGCAGCGAGCCCAGACCCGCGTCGATGTCGTTGGCGACTTCCAGCAAGCGCGACGCCCACTCGGCGACGATGAGGCCGGCGGGCGTGAGTTCCGAACCGCGCGTCGTCCGCACGGCCAGCGTCAACCCGATCTGTGCCTCCATGTACGCGAGCCGCCTGGACACGGCCTGTTGGGTCATTCCCAGCTCCCGGGCGGCACGGCCGAGGCTCCCCGTCTCCGCGATCGTCAAGAAAACTTCGAACGAGGCGAGTTCGGGCATTCGAGCACTGAGCGGCATGCTGGTCAACTCACAATCGAGTAAGTACGCCACAACAGTAGCTTGTGACGCCACAACGCCGAAACCTCTACTCACGCGCCCCGGACCCGGCAACCATGGAAATCATGGAGACGCTGCAGCGCCCGCGGGTAAAGTTGGCCAGCCTGAATGAGCTCCTGCGGGTTGGGCATAGCGATTAAGGAAGGAAATCGCCCATGACATACGTGATCGCCGAACCGTGCGTCGACATCAAAGACAAAGCATGCATCGAGGAATGCCCCGTCGACTGCATCTACGAGGGTGCCCGCATGCTCTACATCCACCCCGACGAGTGCGTCGACTGCGGCGCCTGCGAGCCGGTTTGCCCGGTCGAGTCCATCTATTACGAAGACGACCTGCCCGGCGAATACAGCCAGTACACCCAGATCAACGCGGACTTCTTCAAGGAACTCGGTTCACCCGGTGGCGCCTCGAAAGTCGGACTGACCGAGCACGACCCGCCTGCGGTCAAGAGCCTGCAAAGCCGGGCCGAGGCGACGTAGCATCCGGCGCGCCTGAGCGCGGTCCTCACCCTCCGCTCCGACAAATCACTTCCGTCACTGGAAGTCGGGATACGACGAAGTGCCCGCCTCATAGCGACAACGCGCCAGACGCTCGGCGCACCACCAAAACTTGTCGCTATGAAAACTTGTCGCTATGAGGCGGGCACATCTTGTCGCTATGAGGCGGGCACATAGTGTGTCTCCTTTTCCAGAGGCGCGCGTGGCGGATGTGACTTACACCGCCACGAGCGGCGCCAGCGTGGCGCAGGGCACCGAAACCTGCTGTGGCCCAATGACTTCCGGCAGCACCTGTCCCTGGCCGAAGAAGAAGATGACGGCGTCGTCGGTGATCGCGAAGTTCTGATACGCGTCGGCGCCGAGGTCACCAAACGGCGACGGACCCAGTTCGCGCGCGACAAAAGGATTCAGCACGTCCAGCGGCTTGGCGCCCGGCTTGAACAGCGAGTCGAAGGTGATCGGGGCGCCCTTGCCGAGGTCGTAGTTGAACGCCTTGTACGAGGTCACCGGGTGGGCGCCGAGGTCCTGGTTCATATCCAGCACCAGGCTCTGGGTGCGTGAGGTGGCCGACCGGTACGCCGTGCCCGTGATGGTCAGCAGATACGGTGGCCGATCGCGCGGGGGCTGCGCCCGGGCGTCGGCTGTCCACGTGTCGCGGGTGTGTGTCAGGTAGTCGGCCAGCGGCTGCTGCTCGGGATAGCTGACCGGATAGCTCAAGTCGAGCGTGTAGCTGGCGGTGACGATGTGGCCATGACAAATCTGGTCTGGGCCGACGGTGCCCCCGAGGTCGGCGCATGCCGATTGCGCCACGGCCGCCCCTGCCGTCCAGCCGGCCAGGATCCAGGCCGCGACCGCGACGAGACCCACGACACGCATGCCGGTAAGCATGCCCCGGCCGCTCAGTCGAGGGAGGCAAATCCGCATACCACCGACCGCCTCGTAAGGTGACCGCATGCAGAGAGCTCGAACCCTTCACCTCGTCCGGCAGATCGGATCGCTGATCGTCACGGCGGTCACCGCCACGTCGACCCTCAACGCCTACCGCCCGCTGGCGCGCAGCGGATACCTGTCGATGTTCTCGTGGATGTTCGGGCTGGTCGTCACCGAGCTGCCGCTGCAGACCCTGGTGAGCCAGCTCGGCGGCCTTGCGCTGACGGCCCGCCGCCTGACCAGGCCCGTGCGCACCCTCGCCTGGCTGGTGGCGGGCGTCTCGGCGCTGGGCTTGCTGAACTTCAGCCGCGCCGGCCACCAGGCCAACGTGCCGCTCACCGCGGCCCTCGACGACGGCCTGGGACCGGATCGGCGCACCCAGTCCGCGGGGCTGTGGCGCCACCCGGCCGGCGCCGGCACCGCCAAGGCGCCGGGCCTGCTGCGGATGCTGCGGGTCTACCGCGACTACGCCCACGACGCCGACATCAGCTACGGCGAATTCGGCGGCGCCAACAAGCTCGACATCTGGCGGCGCCCCGACCTCGACCCGAGCGGCAAGGCACCGGTGCTTTTCCAGATCCCTGGCGGCGCCTGGACGACAGGAAACAAACGCGGACAGGCACATCCGTTGATGAGCCACCTCGCCGAGCTCGGCTGGATCTGCGTCGCGGTCAACTACCGGCACAGCCCGCGCAACACCTGGCCCGCCCACATCGTCGACGTCAAGCGCGCCCTCGCCTGGGTCAAACAACACATCGCCGAGTACGACGGCGACCCCGACTTCATCGCCATCACCGGCGGTTCGGCCGGCGGCCACCTGTCGTCGCTGGCGGCGTTGACACCCAACGACCCGCAGTTCCAGCCCGGATTCGAGGAAGCCGACACCCGCGTGCAGGCGGCGGTGCCGTTCTACGGCGTCTACGACTTCACGCGCTTCAACGACGCGATGCACCCGATGATGCCGGGGCTCCTGGCGAAATCGGTGATTAAGCAACGGCCGTCGACGAACCTGCAGACCTATGTCAACGCGTCACCGGTCAACCACGTCTCCGCCGACGCTCCCCCGTTTTTCGTGCTGCACGGTCGCAACGACTCGCTGGTTCCCGTCGAGCAGGCGCGCGCCTTCGTCGGTGCGCTCCGCGAAGTGAGCAAGCAGCCCGTCGCCTACGCCGAATTGCCCCTCACCCAGCACGCTTTCGACATCTTCGGATCGGCGCGCGCGGCGCACACGGCGGTCGCCGTCGAGCAATTCCTGGCCCAGGTCTACGCGGACGCCAGGCTATGACTTGGGCCGCACGCCGGCGGCGCGATACACGAAGTCCGGGGTCACCCGGAACCGCAGCGATGTGGCGGGCAGTTGCTGCAGCGCGTCGTCGGGAATCGTCTTCTTGTAGTTCAGCTTCATCGACCCGCTGAAGGCGGGGTCCACCCCGTGCAGGTCGATCTCGATCTGCAGGCCTTTGTCACTGATGGTCGCCCGCGCCGGCCCCTTGTTGGTCTCCCACGTGCAATCGATGGACCGCAGCTTCGCGTCGCCCCAGGTGGGGAAGGTGGCGACGACCCGCGCCGTGCTGAAGCCGAACCCGCCGATGTAGCGCGCGATGCCCGAGGCCGAACGGACCCCCGGGACATGCCCGCTGAAGCGTCTGCTCACCCCAACCTTGCCGGCGGTGAAGATGACTCCCTCGGCTTCGAGCTCGCCGCGCAGGTCGGCGGGCAGGTTGCCCATCTCGGACCAGTTGCGCAGGAAGCCGAACACGTCCCAGACCGTAACCGAGTCGCCGCGGGCGCGCACCAGGTGCCCCGCACCTTTACTGAACCGTCACCGTCGCGGTGTACGTGCACGTCGGTTTGGGGTCCTTGCCGACGATGCTGGCGTAGGAGGTGGTGATCGTCGTCGTCCCCGGTTTCAACGCGCTGAACGTCCACACTTCGGTGCCGGGCGCCCCCAGCGCGTCGGAGGTCGGCTGCACGAATTCGTGGCTGTTTTGCTTCAGAACCGACGGATCGCCGATCTGGGTCTCCGGCGTCCACCGATAGGGCGTCGTGTAGTTCGAGCCCAGCTTCACGACGAGCGTGTTGCCGACGGCCAGGGTGATGTTTTGCGTGATGACGCTCTGCCGGAGCACGTCGTCCATGGGGACCTGGAGGGTTTTGGTCGACGGCGGGTTCCGGGATGCGAAGTGGCAGCCCGCCACCATCGACGATGCGAGCAGGACGACTGCCACCAGCAGCCTCATCTTCACGCGAATCCCCCTTCGGCTCCGAAGCTAATATTCCAGGTCCTCGTCCGCACCCGGCGTGCGTGCCACCGTCGAGCGGGTCCGGCAGGATTGGCTTGGTGTTCGGCCTCGTTCTCATCGTCGCGCTCGTGTCCACCGTCATCGTGGGGACGGTCATCGGCCGGCGCTACCGCGTCGGGCCCCCGCTGCTGCTCATCGTCCTCGGCGCACTGCTGGGTTTGATCCCGCAGTTCGGCCATGTCCACATCAACGGCGAGATCGTGCTGCTGTTGTTCCTGCCGGCGATCCTGTACTGGGAGGGCCTGAACACGAGCTTTCGCGAGATCCGGGCGAACCTGCGGATCATCATCTTCCTCAGCGTCGCCCTGGTGATCGCCACCGCGGTGGCGGTGTCGTGGACGGCACGAGCGCTGGGCATGGAATCGCATGCGGCGGCGGTCCTGGGCGCCGTACTCTCCCCCACCGACGCCGCCGCCGTCGCCGGCCTCGCGAAACGGTTGCCGCGGCGATCGGTGACCGTGCTGCGCGCCGAGAGCCTGATCAACGACGGCACCGCGCTCGTGCTGTTCGCTGTCACCGTCCACGTCGCGATCGGCGGGGCCGCGATCGGTCGGGCCGACCTGGTTGGCCGGTTCGTCGCCTCCTACCTCGGCGGAATCGCCGCCGGGCTGTTGGTCGGCGGGGCGGTGACACTGCTGCGCAAACGAATCGACGCGCCCCAGGAGGAAGGGGCGTTGAGCCTGCTGACGCCGTTTGCCGCGTTCCTGCTGGCCCAGACGTTCGAATGCAGCGGCGTGGTCGCCGTCCTGGTGGCGGCCTTGGTCCTCGCCTACGCCGGGCCCCTGGTGATCCGCGCCCGCTCCCGCCTGCAGGCCTACGCCTTCTGGGACATTGCGACATTCCTGATCAACGGCTCGCTGTGGGTGTTCGTCGGAGTCCAGATCCCGGGTGCGCTGCACGGCATATCGGACGCCGACGGCGGGCTGCGCCATGCCGCATTCATCGCTCTGGCCGTCACCGGCGTCGTGATCGTGTCCCGCATCCTCTGGGGTGAAGGCACCACCATGTTGCTGCGCCTCCTGGACCGCCGCGAGGCGCAGCGCGCCCGTCGCGTCGACTGGCGTCAGCGTTTCGTCACCGCCTGGGCGGGCTTCCGTGGTGCCGTCTCGCTCGCCGCGGCGCTGGCCGTGCCGACAACCACGCTCAGCGGCGCGCCCTTCCCCGACCGCAACCTGCTCATCTTCATCGTGGTGTTCGTCATTCTCGTGACCGTGCTGGTCCAAGGGACCACGCTGCCCGCCGTCGTTCGCTGGGCGCGGATGCCCGACGATGTCGCCTACGACGAGGAAGTGCGGTTGGCCCGTGCGCGCGGTGTCCAAGCCGCCCTCAACGCGTTGCCGGAGGTCGCCGACGAGATCGGTATCGGCGATGAGCTGCGGCGGCGTCTACAGAAGGAATACGAGGAGAAGGCGGCGCTGGTCCTGGCCACCGAGGACGGTTCCGCCGACGACAAGTTGGTCAAGGGCAAGGAGAAGGTCCGGCGGGTGCGCCTCGGCGTGCTGGAACGCAAACGCCGCGAAATCACCGCGCTAAGAAACCAAAACCTCATCGACGACATCGTGCTGCGCGAGCTGCAGACCGAGATGGACCTCGAGGAAGTCCAGCTCCTCGACCCCGGCGACGGCGAGTAAGCATTCATGCAGTGTTCAAGCCCGTGTCGATTCGACATTGTTAGCTGCACACGCGCGCCGCGTGTCCTCACGGTATGCGTGTCGTGCAGGTCGCCAACTTCTACGGCCCGCGTTCCGGCGGCCTGCGCACGGCGGTGGACCGGCTGGGCGCGGAATACTGCGCCAACGGGCACGAGGTGTTCTTGCTGGTGCCCGGTCAGCGCGCCGAGCGCGCTCGCCTGCGCACGGGCGTGGTGCGAATCACGTTGCCCGCCACGATTGATTCCCTTTACCGGCGGCTATCGCGCGGTGATGCCCGGACCCGTCAAGACGCTGCTGGCTGCACTGAAACCCGACGCGTTGGAGGTTTCCGACCGGCTGACACTCAGGTCGCTGGGGAGGTGGGGACGCGAGCACGGCGCCACGACGGTGATGATCTCCCACGAGCGCCTGGATCGCCTCGTGGGACAGATACTTCCGCCCCGCGCCGCGCGCAACTTCGCCGACCTCGCCAACGCGCGCACCGCCGCCGACTACGACACCGTGGTGTGCACCACCGCCTTCGCCCGCGAGGAGTTCGACCGCATCGGCGCGACGAACACCGTCACCGTCCCGTTGGGCGTGGACTTGCAGACGTTCCACCCGCGCCGGCACTCGTATCTGGTGCGGCGGCGCTGGGCCACACCGACCCAGATGCTGCTCGTCCATTGCGGCCGACTCTCGGTCGAAAAGCGCGTCGACCGCAGCATCGACGCACTCGGCGCGCTCTACCATGCCGGTGTCGACGCCCGGCTCGTCGTCGTGGGTGAGGGCCCGCTGCGAGCCAGGCTGGAGCGCCAGGCCGCCCGGCTGCCAATCGACTTCACCGGCTTCATCAACGACCGGTACACCGTCGCCGGGCTGCTCGCCTCGGCCGACGTCACGCTGGCGCCCGGCCCGCATGAGACGTTCGGGCTGGCCGCGTTGGAATCACTGGCGTGCGGAACGCCGGCCGTGGTGTCGCGCACCTCGGCCCTGACCGAGATCATCACCGCGGACAGCGGCGCGTTCGCCGACAACGACCCGGCCGCCATCGCCCACGCGGTCGGCGCCATCGTCAGTCGACCGGAATTCCACCGCCGCAGGTCCGCCCGACGCCGCGCCGAGGACTTCACCTGGCACCGGGCGGCGGCCGGCATGCTGGCATCGTTGGGTGCGCCGGCAATGCGGGACCACTGTTCGACGATCCATTCGCGCGCCTGGCCCGCTTCAGTCGTTGGAAAAGTAAGACAGCACTAGGAATTCGGATAGTAGTAGATCCGCACCTGCCGCACGAGTAAGCGCCGTCCGCCCGAATTTCTCCCGTGCGCGACCGACCACTGGCTGAGTCTCATTTGCGATATCGCCGGTGATACCGCAAACGGGAATCACCGCAGGGCCGACTCAGGTTACCCGCGTGGCTCATCGGACTGGGGGTTATGGCCCCCAGATCATCAGGTCTTCCATCCCGTTGTTCATCGTGACGGTGGTCGGCGTCGGACCCGTGACGTC
Organism: uncultured Actinomycetota bacterium; assembly: GCA_963785625.1. Taxonomy (GTDB): domain Bacteria; phylum Actinomycetota; class Actinomycetes; order Mycobacteriales; family Mycobacteriaceae; genus Mycobacterium. The sequence goes on from CAWAWC010000020.1 coordinate 115,217, forward strand.
GAAGTGAATCTTCCCGGTCGATTCCGCGCCCTGGGGGATTGTGCCCCCACTGATGTTCGTCGGGCTCGCGACGTACCACAGCACCCGGTAGGCGGCTTGGTTGGGAGCGACCGCGTTGAACTGCGAAACAGCCGGTGTGACGCTTCCCCGTATTGCCTTGAGGGTGGCGGTGGCTTCCCAGAGCTTGCCGACCGGGTTGTAACCCGGCGTTGCGTCGGTGCTGGGTTGAAGATCGCCGACCGTCCAGCTGAACGCGACTTGGCCAACGGAATCCGTCATCGTCAGCTCGCTACCGAGTTTTCCGACGACGGGGTCGGCGGCCGATGCGATCGGCGCGCTTCCGACGCCGGATACCGCAATGACTGCGGCTGAAACCACCATCATGAGCGTTGTTTTGATCTTCACCATTGTCCTCCTTCAGACTTGTCTGGCAAAAGCTAATTGCCGTCAACTGGGACCGGAGAATTTATTGTGTCGAATGCAATCTCTTCCGTAAAGAGACTTTCGTCCATAATCGCGAGGCCGGCATCGACAAAATGGTCACGCGATGCCTAAGCGGCGATCAATAGTTTCGCGGTAGCGCCGCCACCATCGCCTCGACCTGCGCGCGCGTCAGTGTGGCAATGCTTCCGTCGGGTAGCCCGAGGATGCGGTCGACGGCAACGCCGTGCAGCCTGAACCTGGTTGCCAGAGCGTCGATTGCCCGCTCCCGCGCGGACTCGTCGGGCGCCTGTAGCACCTCGACGATGCCGGAGTTCGTCCGCGCGGCAAGGCCATAGATCATGTCGGCGACACCTTCGGAATCGAACGTGTCGAAGACGCCGTCGGTGACCCCATCCGCGATCAGCCGCGTCAGCAGCGGCCGGAACAGCGCTTCCTCGACGGCGAGAATGCGGGCGTACAGATGGGCGTTGTCGGGACGCAACAACGACGCCGTCGCCGCCAGCTGCTCGGGCCCGCCCATCTTCATGTTGACATCGAAGCCGGCTTGTAACGCCGCGTTGAGGCGGGCCAGCGGGTCGCCACCGCAGGCGGCGACGGCGTCGTCGACACCGGCGAACGCTTCACGCGCGCTGCGCTCGGCCAGGGCCGCGATCAGTGCGTCTTTCGACGGGAACCAATGGTAGAAGGCGCCTTTGGAGACCCCGGCGTCGGCGATCAGATCGTTGAGGCTCACGTTGTCGTACCCGTGGTGCAAAAACAGCGCCGCCGCCCGATCGAGCAGTTCCGCCCGGCGGGTGTCGGGATGCTTAACTACCCGCGGCACGCGGGCGGTCCTGCGTTGCGACGGTTTCGGGCTTCCAGCCGACGTAGGTCAGGTACAGGCCGGCCGAGGCGAGGCAGGCGAAAACCACCCATATCACCGCGGAGGCGCCCGAGCTGTAGACGGCGTTGCCGGCGGCGTCGTAGGCCTGGGGAACGGTCAGCAGCAGCAACCCGCGTATCGCGAGGAACCAGCCCACGGCCGAGATGATGATCGCCGCGGGCTTACGCCAGTATTGGTGGAACGCGATGATGACCAGACCCCCCATCAGCAGGATGGCTCCGTATAGCCACGGCCACATGGGGTTGGCCTTGAACTCGGTGAACAGCGTCTGCATGTACGAGCCGCGCACCGCGACCGTGGTCGGCACGATCGTGAAGAACGGGCCCAATACCCGCGCGAACATGCGGGTGCGGATCTCGGATTGCTCGGGTGTGGTCATGGGTCTACCTCCGTGGGTCATCCACGGAGCGTAAACCGACCACCGGTCGGTTTACCAGACCGGTGGTCGACGCGATCGGCAGGGCCGCCGACCCTTAGTTACCCGCCTGGCTTATTGTTCGCGTGCTTGTCGGGGCAGTAGTCCGCGGTGGCCGCGCCGATGAACGCTTCCGCCTGCGCCTGGGTGAGATTGGCCGATCCCGTGAGCTGGTCCACCTCGTCCTTCTGGCTGTAGCCAGCCTCGAGGTCTTGGCACATCGTGTGCGCCATGTTCACGGTCTGGGACGTCGAGCCCAGGTGGATGCCGTGCGACTCCAGGTACTGGACGAAGTCCGTGTCCGTGGTGTCGGCGCGCGCGGCGGCCGAGGGCACCAGCACGGCGGCCAGGAGCACGCCGAACATGTATGCAGAGATCTTCTTGGTCATTCGCTCATCACTTTCGAGGCTTCACATCGAACTCGTATCAACACGAGGGTTTTAGGCAACACGCCAATTGTATTCAATACTTCCGTGCAAGTGGTCGGTGGTCAATAGCACGCCTGCGGCGCGGTGCCGGAACTCTAAAGGTCAACCCGCCGTTAACTTTCAATTCGATTGGAGTTTAATCCTGGACGCGCGGGTAGTTTCGTTGCAGGCAACCAGGCAGGAGGCACCGGTGGAAGCTCGCGACCGGGTCCTGATTACGGCCACAGAGCTGGCCGCCCTTGTCGACTCCGCCGCTCCGATGACCATCCTCGACGTGCGCTGGCGCCTCGACGAGCCGGACGGCCGTGCGGCCTACCTGCAGGGCCACCTACCGGGCGCGGTGTATGTGTCACTCGAAGACGAACTCAGCGATCACACGGTCGCCGGCCGGGGCCGCCACCCACTCCCATCCGGACGCAACCTGCAGGCGGCCGCCCGCAGCTGGGGCATCCAACAGGATGCGGTGGTCGTGGTGGTGTACGACGACTGGAATAGAGCCGGTTCCGCGCGCGCGTGGTGGGTGCTGACCGCCGCCGGGCTTGAGACGGTACGCATTCTGGACGGCGGCTTATCCGCGTGGCGGTCGGCCGGTCTCGACCTGGAGACCGGTCCGGTAACTCCGCGGCCCGGCAACGTGACTGTCGCACACGATGATCTGTACGCCGGACATCGACCGACGTTGACGGCCAAGCAATCCGGCGAAGGCACTATTACGCTGCTCGACGCGCGCGCACCGGAACGCTTCCGCGGCGACGTTGAACCCCTCGACCCGGTCGCCGGTCACATTCCGGGCGCAAAAAACGTTCCCAGCGGCGCGGTGCTGGCGGCCGACGGCACGTTCATCGGCGATTACGCGCTCGCCCAACTCCTGTCCGACCACGGCATCGACGGTGACGACGATTTGGGCGCCTACTGCGGCTCGGGCGTCACCGCGGCCGTCACGATCGCGGCCCTCGCGGCGACGGGGCGAGAAGCCGCGCTGTATCCGGGGTCATGGTCGGAGTGGTGTTCGGATCCGAACCGCCCCGTCGGCCTCGGACCGGAATAGCCCCGATTGGCCCGGAATATCCCCGAAGCTCATCCGCCGGTCCAGTTCTGCAGGAACGCCGCGGTCACCCGCGCGGCGTTGTCCGCCGCGACCTGCTTGTAGGAGAAGAACTGAAACGGGAAGCCGGGCAGGTGCAACCGGTCGCCGGTCCCGTCCGAGATGCCACGGACGCCCAGAAACGGCACCCCGTGTGCATCGGCGACCGCCTGCACCGCCGCCGTCTCCTGGTCCGTGGCGTCAAACGCCGGGTCGGCCGTCGACGAGATGTTCGTGTTGCTGATCAGCGCGTTCCTCAGCCACGGCCCCGCGGCCTGAAAGAAGTTGCCGGTGTAGCGAAGTGAACGATCCGGCGCGCTGCGCGGTTGGCAGCCAAAAACGCCACCGCCGTTTGGGATGCACGGGAAAGCCTGGCCGTTGTTGTTGTCGGAACTGGATCCGTCGCCGCCCACCCACACGCGCGGTCGGCGATCGAGATCGATGAGTTTGACAAGGCGGGCCTTCGTGCACAGACGGAGCGGATTACGAACGTAAACAACACTTTCCAGGCCAACGGTGACGGTGTGCGCCGCGGCCAGCATTCCCGGATCGACGGGGTGAAACGATGCGCCCTCGTCCAGGGTCCATCGAGCCGGCACCACCACGTCCGCAATGCTGGGCCGCCCGCCGCCCCCGGCAACACCCGAAAACACCACCGCCTTAATCGAAGCGGACGACTCGCGGGTGAATCGGGCGAACGCGGTCTGGGCCGTCTCGGTCGCATTGACCAGGCCGATGCCGGTCATCGCCACGATCACCTTCTTGCCACCGATCGAGCCGAGGTAGAAGTGGCGCCGGTCAGCGACTGCCACCGGGACGCGGTCCAGCACGGTGTGGGACAGGACCGCGTCGGCTTCGGCCGGAAAGGCCGACAGGACCAGCGTTCGCGGTTCGCAGGCACCCATCGTCACGTCTGGCACGTCCTCGGGTTCGGTGGCGTCGTCATCGTCCTTTTCGTTGAGTGATTTCTCGGCGTTATTCAACCGGAACGGGTCGCCCGTGGAAAACTCAGCGCCGTAGCTAGGCGCAAAGGAGTCCGGCTAATGCTCGACGTGATCGACAAGGGGCCCCGCCGCGAGGCTCGCCAAGTGCCGCTGCTCTTTGTCCACGGCGCCTGGCACGGCGCTTGGTGCTGGGACGAGTATTTCCTCGACTTCTTCGCGGCGAAGGGCTATCGGTCGCTGGCCGTGAGCCTTCGTGGCCATGGGAAAAGCCCGGCGCCGAAACCCATGCAGTTTTGTTCAATGGCGGACCTTGTCGACGACGTTGCGTCGGTGACCGACAGCCTGCCGTGCCGGCCCGTCGTAATCGGCCACTCGATGGGCGGCTTCGTGGTGCAGAAGTACCTGGAATCACACGATGCTCCCAGTGCCGTGCTGCTTGCTTCCGTACCTCCGAGCGGGATCGCAAGATTCTTGCTGCGCAGGTTCAAGATGCACCCCGTGTTGACCGCAGTAAACCTGGCAATGACGAAGTCGCTGAACAGCATCGGCGGAACACCGGACCTAACCCGCGAAGCCTTCTTTTCGCGTTGGACCCCCGACGCTGACATCGTGCGGCACCTTCCGGAACTTTGCGAAGAGTATCTGGGAAAACATGTGCTGGACATGTTGTTGCTCAACCTGCCTAAGCCTGAGCTCGTCAGCACCACGCTGTTGGTCTTGGGCGCCGAACATGACACCTGTTTCACCCAGCAGGAAGTCCACGCCACCGCGGCCGCTTATCACACGGAAGCGGAAATCTTTCCCGACATGGGCCACGACATGATGCTCGAGCCCGGGTGGCCGGCCGTGGCCGAACGCATCCACGCGTGGCTGGAAACCCGCTGTCCGCGTTACTAACCCGTGCTGCACGGCAGCCGCTTGATGCCGTGAAAGAACGAGGAGCGTAGCCGGTCGGGTGGCCCGGTGACCGTCAGGCCCGGCACGTTCGCATACAGCTCTTCGAGCATCACGCGCAGCTCCAGACGCGCCAGTTGCGCGCCGAGGCAGAAGTGCACTCCTCCGCCCCCGAAGGCCGCGTGGCCGGCGTCGGGGCGCGTCACGTCGAATTCATCGGCCCGATCGAACACCTCTTCGTCGCGGTTGGCGGACAGGTAGTGCATGAGCACCCATTCGCCGGCGGGGATCTGCCGACCGCGGATCTCGACGTCACGGGTGAGCGTGCGCCGGAAGTGCATCACCGGAGTGGTCCAGCGCAACAGTTCCTCCACCGCGGGAGTGATGGCGCCGGGGTCGCGGGCCAGCAGGGCGCGCTGGTCGGGATGTTCGGACAGCGCCAGGATGCCGTGACTGAGCGTGTTGCGGGTCGTCTCGTTGCCGGCGATCGCCAGCAGCAAGAAGAACTCGTTGAGCTGGTCGCGGTTGAGCTTCTCGCCGTCGACCTCGGCGGCCAGCAGCGCCGACAGGATGTCGTCGGTGAGGCCGTGCTTGCGCCGGTGCTCCACCAATTCGTTGCAATAGGCGAACATTTCGGCTGCGGCCTGACCGAGGGCCTGCGGCGTGGGAGCGTAGTCGGGGTCTTCGATACCCAGGCTGCCGATGGCGTTACTCCATCGAAAGACCTCCATCCGGTCCCCGGCGGGCACCCCGAGCACGTCGGCGATCACCTGCAACGACATCTCGGCGGAAATGTCTACGACCGCATCGAATTCGCCCTTGGCCGTGATGGTGGCGACGATATCGCGCGCGACTTTGCGCATCCGCGGTTCCAGGCGCTGGACGTTATGGACCGTGAAGCCTTGGTTGATCAGCTTGCGATAGTGCACGTGACGCGGCGGATCGATGCCGGGCAGCATCGCCGAATTGGGCCCGGCCTCGGCCTCGACCAGCGTGTTGCCTTTGCTGCTGGTGAAGGTCTCCGTGTCGCGGCTCACCATGCGAACGTCAGCGTGCCTGGTCAACAGCCAAGCCCTGGGGAGTCCGGGCAGCTGCACCGGGTGCACCGGGGAGGTGGCCCGCAGCCGGGCCAACGCGCCGAACGGGGCGCCGGTGACGAAGGTGTCGGGGTTCAGCACGGCCGCCGCGTCGCGGTCGGCGGGGCTGTCCTGGTTTTCGAGGACCAAGGACCCCAATAGATTTGGCTTCGGAATGTTCATCGGTCCTCCGCTCGGTCTTCTGCCAAAGCCTTGACCCCCGCAATGATCACCTGTAGTCCCGCCCGAAAGTGGTTCGCCGCCTGCCGTTTCCCGCGCACGGCGCCGGTCAGCCGGCGTGACTCCTCGAGACTCACCGATCCCAGCAGGTAGGTGTACAACACCGCGTGCGCGGCGGCCGCGTCGGCCTTCGCCAGTCCCGCTTCAGCGAGCAGGGAACGGCTGAGCCCGTCGAGCCGACGCGCCGCTTCGCTCGCGGCACTGGTCTGCAGGATGCCCGCGACACCGGGCACGCCGAGAATGACTTCCCTTGCGGCGCGGTACAGCTCCATGAGCCGCACGTCCCAGCGATCGCCCTCAGGCACCGGAATTTCGGCCAGCACCGACTCACCGAGCAGGTCGAGAGCGGCCCGCTTGCCCGGGACGTGGTAGTACACCGACGGCACGGCGGCACCCAGTTCCGCGGCGAGCTCACGCATCGTCACGTGTTGCAGACCGACGCGACGCGCGAGATCACGCAGTGCGGTGACCACCTGGGCGCGGTCGAGTTCCCCGTACGCGCGCCGGACCCCTGCCGGTACGGCGACGCGCTTACTCGCAGTGGCCATCAGGCACTCCTCGCTGATTCGAGCGTTGTTCGAATGTACTCCGGGGCGGTTTCGCGGGAACCGGCGGACCTCCCCGGTAACATTGCCGCAATGACGGGCCGGCTCGAGGGCAAGGTCGCCATCATCACCGGCGCAAGCACCGGCCTGGGTCCCGTGTTGGGCGCGGTGTTCGTCCGTGAAGGCGCCAGGGTGCTGCTGGCCGCCCGGCGGGCGGAGTTGGTCCGCGACGCCGCCGACGCGGCAGGTCCGGGTGCGATCGCGGTGCGCGCCGACGTGACGGACGAGAGCGACGTCGCCGCCATGGTGGCACGCGCGGTCGACGAGTTCGGGCATGTCGACATCTTGTGCAACAACGCCGCGGCGCCCGGCCGGGACCGGTGGATCTGGGAGCAGACCCTGGACAACTGGAACGCCACCTTCGCCATCGATGTCACCGCGGCGATGCTGTGCACCCGCGAAGTGCTCAACCAGTCGATGCTGCAGCGCCGCCGGGGAGTCATCCTGAACTTCTCGTCGACGGCCAGCTACTCCGGCATCGTCCGCAAGACCCACTACGTCGCCGCCAAGGCATCGCTTCGGGCGTTCACCAAGACCGTCGCGCTGGAAGTAGGCCCGTACGGCATCCGGTGCAACTGCATCGCGCCCGGCGCCATCGACACCGACCTGTGGCGGCAATGGGTACAGCGCACCGCCGACGAGCAGGGCGTCGACTTCGCCACCCTGCGCGCGAAGCTGCTCAAAGGCGTTGCCCTACAGGATATTTCCTCGACAACAGACGTCGCCAACCTGGCGCTGTTCCTGGCCAGCGACGAAAGCCGCACCATCACAGGCCAATCGATCCCCGTCGACGCCGGAGGATACATGCAGGGATGAGCACCGGTCGCGTGAAACTGTCGGTGGCCACACCCGTGGTGACCATGTTCCCCCAAGCCAGCGGCGACTGGGAGAAGGACGCCTCCATCGAGGACCTGGCGCGGATCGCCGAGGCCGCGGACCGCCTCGGCTACTACCACCTGACCTGCAGTGAGCACATCGCCCTGCCCGTAGCCGAGCGGGGCCGCCGCGGCACCCGCTACTGGGATCCCTTGGCGACGTTCGGCTACCTGGCCGCCCGCACGCAGCGGATCCGGCTGGCCACCAACGTGCTGGTGCTCGCCTATCACCATCCGCTCGAGATCGCCAAGCGCTACGGCACGTTGGACAAGGTCAGCAACGGCAGGCTCGTGCTCGGGGTGGGCGTCGGCAGCCTCAAGGAAGAGTTCGACCTCATCGGCGCGCCGTTCGACGACCGCGGGCCGCGCGGCGACGACGCGCTGCGGGCGCTGCGCGCGTCCCTGTCCGTCCCCGAACCCGCCTACCACGGCGAGTTCTACTCGTTTGGCGGCATGGTCGTGGATCCGTGCGCGGTCCAGGACCGCGTCCCCATCTGGGTCGGCGGACGCACCCTGCGATCGCTGCGCCGCGCCGCGACCCTGGCCGACGGCTGGGCGCCGTTCAACGTGAGCCCGCGCGAGGTCCGAGACTGGTTGCGCCGCTTCGACCTTCAGCCGGACTTCGAGGTCGTTCTGCCGCCGCCGGCGCCGCTCGACCCGATCAACGAGCCGGAGCGCACCCGCGACATCCTCGCCGAGACCGCCGCGCACGGCGCCACCATCGTCAGCGCCGTGTTCACCCACCGCTCGCTGCAGCAATACCTGGAGAACCTGCAGGCACTCGCCGAACTGGATCCGACGTAATGCGGGTCAAGGCAGGCTTTTTCAGCCTTACCGCCGCGGCCACGCCCGACCCACCCGGCTCGGACGGCAGCTACCTGCGTTGGCACCTGCTGGATCACATGCCGGAGCAATACCAGCTGCCGGGAATCGTTTACGGGTTGCGCTGGATCGCGGACGGCGACTATCCCGACCATCGCCTGGCGGCCGACGGACCGCTGGGACAAGTCGGCAACGCGGTGCACTATCTGGTCGGCGATCCCGTCGAAGAGACCTTCGACGACTTTGTCGCGCTCGGCCGGGCGCTGCGGGAGAACGGCCGCTTTCCCGTCACACGGCCGTCGCTGCAAGTGGCCGGCCTCCGCCTGCTGCAGTGGCACGCTTCCCCGCACGCGCTCATCTGCGCCGAGGTGGTGCCGTTTCGGCCGCACCGCGGGGTTTTGCTGATCGTGGAAAACGCTGCCGGGGATATCGCGGGCCGCCCGAACGACTGGCTGCAATGGCTGCATGCCGAGCACTACCCCGCGCTGCTCGCCACGCCCGGCACCGCCGGCGCTTGGACCTTCGGTGCGAGCACCGGATGGAGCCACCTACCCCAGGGATGGAGCGCGGACCACCAGTACATCACCGTCGTCTACCTCGACGACGACCCGCTCGCCACCACCGACGCCCTGGCGCCCCTCGTCGAACAGCGGTGGCGCTCCGGCGCCCTGCGACCCGTCTTCGCCGGGCCGCTGCGGAGCATGATCAGTTGGGAAGCGTGGCCTTGATTTCGTGGCGCGGCAGTTTGACTCGTCGCCAGAGAAATGAGACCTTCCCGAAACGAACGGGGCCTATAGTTCTCGACGTGCGAGCAGGGGGAGTTGGATGACGAATTCGGGCCGTCGGCGATTGCGGATCGTGCTCGCCGCCGCCGGCGTCGGTGTGGTCGTTTTGGGCGGCTGTTCCGGCAAGAGTGGGCAGCAGGCGACTACCCCGAGTTCAAGTCCGACGTCCGTGAGCACCACCGTCATGATCAACGGGAGCAAACACACGATGATCGCCGAAGTCGACTGCACCAAATCGCCCGCGCAACCCAGTGCGACGCCGCCGGAGTCCGGGGACCTCACCACCCGCATCAACGTTCACGACGACTCGGCCTCGGTGTCCCTGGCGGTGTCCGATGAAACGCCGCCCAGTATCGACGGCTTTGGCCTGTCCCTCAAGGTGGAATCCGGTGAGTATCAGGTGCCCTATCAAGCGCCCCAGTCGGCGACCCAGGTCCAGGCGACGAAGAACGGCAAGAGTTACACGGTGACCGGTTCGGGCCAGGGGGTATCACCCAATACGGGCGATGTCCACCAGGTGACGTTCGGGATTCACGTGACCTGTCCCTGAGAATCGCGTTGTGCACCAAACTTTTCGGCCGTCCCATCCGTCACTCGGATCACCCGCGGGAAGGACTTGGCTTTTTGCCCGCCTCCCAGCGACAACCTCGGCGGCGGTTCGGCTGGGACCGCATCGTTGTCGCTGGGCGGCGGGCAAAAATGACCATCCCAAAGAAAATGACCATCCCAAAGAATCTGTGACCGCTGGGACGCCTGGGTCGCTGCGCCGCGGCCACGTTCCCGGCGTCATTGTCTGACCGCCCTCCCCTCTGCGATGCTGGGGGCTTGGACATCTTCGCGGAGTGGCACAACGGCGGCACGGAACTTCGCTGGCGGTCGACGACGGCCGCCAACGAGGGACGGGAGGTGGCGGTCTTCAGCCGCCGCCTCGGCACACCCGGGGAGCCCCCGTTGGTGTTGGTACACGGCTTCCCCACGTCGAGCTTCGACTTTTTCGCGTTGGCGAACGAACTGAGCTCCGAGTTCGACATCCACGTCCTGGACTTTCCGGGTTACGGGTTGTCCGACAAACCACCCGAGCCGTACGTGTATTCCCTGTACGACGACGCCCGCCTGCTCGTCTACGCCATCACCCAGGTGTGGAAGCTGACCGAATACCGGATGCTGACCCATGACCGTGGCAGCAGTGTCGGCATGGTCGCCCTGGGCATGTTGGCGGCCCTGGACCCGCCCGCCGTGCCCGTCGATCTCATCTTGACCAATGCCAACATCTACCTTCCGCTCTCGAATCTCACCCCGCTCCAGACGGCGCTGCTAGACCCCACGACAGCGCGGGCCACGGCGGCAGCGATCACACCGGAGATGCTGGCGGCCGGCATGGGGGCCAGCACCTTCATGCCGCGGCGGACACTCACGGACCCCGAGATTGCGGCGCTCGCAAAGTGTTTCGCGCGCAACGACGGAATTCGCGTGCTTCCCGACACGATCCGATACCTGCATGAGCGCGCCGCCGACGAAACCAGTTGGCTTGAAGCGCTTTCCACCAGTCATGTCAACACCACCGTCGTCTGGGGACTGCACGACAACATCGCGCCGCTGCGCGTCCCCAACCTCGTGTGGCAGACGTATCTGAAGAACAAGCCCGGAACCAACCGCTACTGGGTGGTGCCCGGCGCCGATCACTATTTGCAGTGTGACGCCCCTGGGCAGTTGGCCGAGATCGTGCGCCTGACGGCGCAGGGTGAGGATGTCGCGCTGCAGACGCTCGGCAACCAGCCCGACGGTGCCGTGCTGGTGGACCAAAGCGGTTCTTAGCGCGGCGATGAAGCGCCCCGCTCAGTCCTGCCGGTGCAGGAAGCCGTGCAGGACCGCCTGCACGAGTTCGTCGACAATCACCGCCCTCGACGGCTGCCTGCTCCCGAAGTAGGTGGAACGCAACGCCGCCATGCCGGCGATCATCGCCACCGTCGAGTGGGCCGGCAGGTCCGGGTGATCCGACCGGATCCCCCGCAGGTGCATGCCCTCGGCGCTGATCTGGCCGAGCGCCGTGACCGCCCGCCTGATCTCGGCTATGCCGGCGTCGGCCTTTTCCTCGTCGCTGAGGGCCTCGGATGCCATCAGGGTCAGAAGCAGACCCTGGTGTTCGACGAACACGTCGTAGAGCTGCCCGACGAAAAGCCGGGCTAGGTCCTGCTCGTCGGTCTCCTCGGGGACGACCGACTGCCACGTCCGGCCGAACTCGTCAACGAAGCTAATGAAGGGTACGACGAGGGCCTCGCGGAACAGCGCCGCCTTCGAGCCGAAGTGGCGGAAGAGCAGGTGCTCGGTGACGCCGGCGGCGTGCGCGATTTCGCGCGTTGTGGTGCTGCGGTAGTCCTGGCGGGCAAAGAGAACTCGTGCGGCGTCGAGCAGAAGTCCGCGCGGCGCGCCGCGGGGGCGCCGCGCCGCCGCCGGCTTCTCTGCTGTGCTCTGCTTCCTGACCATTCTAGGATAGTATCCACTATCTTAAGTCGGGCTGTCTCGAAAGGGTGTCGAAGTGGGCGCGGTGATCATGCTTGGCACGCTGTTCGGACTCATCGTCCTCATCTTCGGCCTGGTACTCAAATTCGATCCCGAAGCACGCCGCGCGCCGAGCCGGGAGCGCGACCGATGAGCCCCGGTTTGACGCCATTGTTGAAGGCGTCCATTGGCTTTGCCTACGTTGGGGGAGTCGCGTTCGTCGCGATTGGCGTGTACCTGAGCTATCGGCAACGCCGCCTGCACCCACTCCTGCTTCTGTGTATCTCGGCGATCTCGTTCTCGTGGATTGAGGCGCCCTACGACTGGGCGATGTACGCGCAGTTCCCACCCGCCATCCCCCGCATGCCGTCGTGGTGGCCACTGAACATGACGTGGGGTGGGCTGCCTTCGTCCGTGCCGATCGGCTACATCTCGTATTTCGTGCTTCCCGCCGTGACCGGCGCCGGGCTAGGGCGGTGGTTGAGCGTGAAGTTCCGCTGGCGCAGACCGACCACCCTCCTTACCGTCGGGCTGGTCGTCGGCTTCCTATGGGCACTGCTTTTCAACGCGATGCTGGGCGCCAGGCTGGGCGTATTCCATTACGGCCGTGTGATTCCCGGCCTTGCGATCTTCGAGGGCACAAAGCACCAGTACCCGCTCTACGACTCGCTGGCGATGGGCATACAAGTGATGGTCTTCACCTACCTCCTGGGCCGGACCGATCACCAGGGCCGAAATGTCATTGAAATGTGGGCCGATAAAAGGTCGACTAACCGTCTTCAATCGTCGGCGTTGTCCATCGTCGCCGTCGTGGTAATCGGAAATGTCCTCTACGGCGCGGTTTTCGCGCCCCATCTGGCGACCAAGCTGGGGGGTTGGGTGACCGCGGGACCCACAGCTCCCCTGTTTCCGGGCGTACCGAACCAGCCCCTGTAGCGCACCGATACTCGATGCCGAAGCGATCGACGAGGTGGGAATCGACGCCGTCGGCGTCGAGTCGCGCCACCGCGCTCGCGGAAAATCAGCCGGTGCAGACTGGCAGTTTCGCCCATCCCCGCACACTGCTGGTGTGCGCCATGCTGGCGTTGGCGTAATCGACTTCCCAGTCGGACCACCGCTTGATGACCTCCTCCAGCGCCACCCGCGCCTGCATGCGCGCCAAGGCCGAGCCCATGCAGAAGTGCAGCCCGTGGCCGAAGCTGAGGTGAGTGTCGCCGCGGTGGATGTCGAATTTCTCGCCGTCGGGATACCTGCGCTCGTCGCGATTGGCGGATCCGTTGATTAACAACATGATCGAGCCTTCCGGCACCGTGGTGCCGCGGCACTCGACGTCGCGGGCGACGTAGCGCGCCTGCACCGGCGAGGGCGCCTCGTAGCGCAGGACCTCCTCGATGGCCATCGGGATCAGCGACGGGTCGGCCACAATCTGGCGACGCTGATCGGGATGCTCTGCCAGCAATTGGCCGATGAAACCGATCAGGCGGGTGGTCGTCTCATTCCCGGCACCGGCGATCATGCTGGTATACATCAGCACCTCGGTGCGCTCCAGCCGCCGTGTCGATCCGCCGTCTTCAACTTCGGCGTTGAGCAGCTGCGTCATCAGATCATCGGAGGGATGGTCCACCCGCCAGTCGATGTAGTCGGAAAACACTTGATAGCTCCGCTCGAACAGGTCCTGCGCGACCGGCCGGAACGCGCCCTCTTTGAGGGTTATGTGGCGACCACCGCGGTCGCGGATAGCTTCCTGGCTGTCTTCGGGAATGCCCAGCAGATAGCCGATCGTGCGCATCGGGACCATCGCGCCGAGATTCTCGATGAAATCGAACCTGCCCGAACCCATCAAGGGGTCGAGCGCACGAACACAGAACGCCCGGGTCAGCGGCTCGATCGCCTCCATCCGCCGCGGCGTGAAAACCTTTGCCAACAAACGGCGATGCAGATCGTGTAACGGCGGGTCCTCGAAGAGGATGACCCCCGGCGGGACCTCGATACCGCTCATGATGATGTCCATGGTCGTTCCACGGCCCGAGCGGAAGTCGGCAAAATTCATCAACCCGGGCGAGACATCTTCGTACCGACTCAGCGCGTAGAAGTTGTACTTCTCGTTGTGGTACAGCGGGGCCTTGTCACGCAGCCTTTTCCAGACGGGGTACGGATCGTCGTCGATGTCGAAATCGAACGGATCGTAGTAAACCTCGGCCGTATTCGTGCCCGTCATAGAGTCGCCTTTCTGTCCGACAAAGCCTCGGGCAACACCACGTCACCCACCCGCTTGAGATAGGGCCACGCGATTTCCGGCGGCAACCCACCGCACAACGGCGCCAGGTTGAGTATCTGGCCGTCGCGCACCCGCGCAATCGCTTCGGGGACCGAGATAACGACGTGCGAGGCCCCGGCCGCGCGCAGGTCGGCAACGGTTTGCACGTGCGAGAAACCCGCCGAGGTCTGGTTGCCCGGGTTCCACTCGGCATACGTGCGCGCGTCGTGCAGCAGATGGTCGCCGAGCTCGGACCAGGCCCGCTCCACATCATCGGCGACGAAGACGACCGACGGGTCGTCACGCTGGGGCAGCAGTGTCGGCCCCGGCTCGTGACCGTGCTCGCGGCAGGCGGCTTCGTATGCCTCCTGCATGCCGGCCACGTTGCCGTTCGCCAACAGGCCCAAGCCGTACCGGCCCGCCCGTCGCGCCGCCGCCACACTTCCGCCGCCCCACGCCAAACCCGGCCGGCCGGCGGTGTGCGGGCGGGGTGTCACTGCGATTCGTCGACCGTCCTGAATGACGGTTTCACCGGCGAGCAGCCTGCGCAGCAGCGCGAGCTTCTCGTCGGCGAGCCGGCCACGATCCCGCATCGCCACGCCGAAGTGCTCGTACTCCTCGGGCCGGTACCCAAGCGCCAGGATGTACGACGCTCGCCCACCGCTGATGATGTCGAGGACCGCCATGTCCTCGGCAAGTCGCACGGGTTCGTAGAACGGAAGGATCAGGATCAGGCTGAGGGCCATGCGCTGGGTTCGAGCGGCGACAGCTGACGCCAACAAGAACGGGGACGGCAGGTATCCGTCCTCGGAGGCGTGGTGCTCGCAAAAGACCGCGACCAGGCCACCGCGATCTTCGGCCCAGGCGCACATCTCGGGAACCGCGGCGTACAGCGCGGCCGGCACCGCCCCCCAGGCCGGGGCGCGCATGTCAAACCGCAGCGTGAACACACCCAGCTCCTAGAAAACCTAATATTTGTCCCAGGTACGCTACGTCCCGTCCGAGATGTACGTCAACGCTCAGCCAAAGACGTGTCGCGGCAGTGTCGTCGGGATGTCGAGCGAGCTGAGCAGCCCGGGCGACGCGTCGACGACATACGGAATCGCGTTGACCACCCGCATGGCCGTGGCCGCCATGGCTGCCCGACCCGCACCGTGACCCTCCGCCTCGCCGAGCGTCAGCATGCAATGGATGTCCGGATCGCCCTCGATGTCGACCCGATAGGTCGCGTCGCAGTCCGACTTCGGCCAGTCCGGCGCCATGTCGCGGGCCATCCGGATTACGTGCTCGATCACGATCGCTTCACGGCCATTGACCACGCCCGCGGCTCGGGTGCGCACCGCGCCGCACGTGCCCGCCTCGATGGTGCCGAACGCCACCTCGACGTCGCGATCCGTCAGTTGGCGGTCGAGGGAACCGCGGACTTCTTCCACCTCGACCCCCAATCCGGCGGCGATCAAATAAATCGGCGCCTTCCAAGCCATTTCGATGAAGCCGGGAGTCTTGAGCATGGGTTCGAAATCCAATGGGCGGCCGAAGCCCATCCCGTCCATCATCACGTCGGCGACCGGGTAGTGATCGTTGAGGGCGACCTCGCTGGCGGTGATGGTGCGGATGTTCTTCGACTGCGTCGTCATGAGCAGCGCAAGCTCATCGGAAGCGAAACCGGGGAAGATCCCCGACACGTAGAACGACACGCCGCCCGCCTTGGCCGCCGCTTCGAGTTGGTCACGCCAGTCCGGCGCGAAGTACGACGGCGGGTAGACCAGACTCGTCGACGAGGTCGACACGACGTTGCTGCCCGCCTCCAGGAGCCGCAGGTAGTCGGGCACGGCGGCCCCGTCGCGTTCCGGACCGCTCGCCGCGTACACCACGCAGTCGGGCGCCAAGGCGATGAGCGCATCGGCATCGTTGGTGGCCGCCACCCCCAGCGGCGCAACGCCGACCAACTCGCCGGCGTCCTTGCCCACCTTCGCGGGTGAATGCACCCACACGCCAACGAGTTCCAGATCAGGTCGACGGCTGATGGCATCGATGGCGATCGCCCCGACTCCCCCGGTGGACCACACGACGGTACGGATCATGCGTGCTTCCCTCATTCCTGGTGGGCCCGCGCGGCGGCTGCCGCGGCACGTTCGAGGTATGGCCACGCGGCGTCGGGCCGAAGGCCACCGCAGAGCGGATGCAGCGGCAGCGGTCGCCCGCCGCGCACGTACTCGGTCGCCTCGTCGGAGGTGAAGATGCGATAGGGGCCGCCTTCCGCGCGGAGCGCGGTCACCGTCTCGGCACGGGTGATGCTCGCCACCGAATCGTCGTCAGGCCGGTAGGCCGCGGCCGCCACCGCATCGTGCAACAGGTGGGGCCCTAGCTCATCCCATGCCGCGTCGACATCGTCGGCGACGAAAACCGTTGTCGGAGCTCCCGGAACGGGTGACTGAAACATTCCGGGCTCATACCCGTGAGCGCGGCACTGGGCTTCGTAGTACTCCTTCAGGCCCGGCGTGTCGGTCTGGGAGATGAATCCGAGTCCGAAGGCGCCGGCGCGTCGGGCTGCGGCCCTGCTGCCGCCGGCCACGAGCATCATCGGCCCGCCACGGGAAGCGCATGGCGGCGTAACCCGAACCTGGCGGCCCCGATATTCGACCGGCTCGCCGCGCACCAGCCGAGGCAGCACGGACAGGATCTCGTCCGCCGCCCGCCCGCGGGTCGCCATGTCGACCCCGAAGTGGTCGTATTCCTCACGCCGATGCCCGACTCCGAACGCGTATGACACGCGCCCCCGGCTGACCAGGTCCAGCACGCCCATCTCTTCGGCCAGCCGGACGGGATCCCACAACGGAATCGGCACCGCGGCCAGCAGTATGGCCAAGCTGCGCGTCCTTGCCGCGATCGCCGCGGCCAGCGTCAGCGGCGCCGGCAGATGGCCGTCGTCGGCGCCGTGGTGCTCGGAGAGTACCGCCAGGACGGCACCGCGGGTTTCCGCCCACGCGCACATGTCGATGACCGCGGCGTACAGATCGGCGGCCGGCCCGGCGCAGGTCGGAGCCCGCATGTCGAACCGGAGGGTGAACATCAGCGTCGCAGCCCCGATGCTGTCATGCCTAGGGACGATAACCTAATATTTGTTCTTGTGGTGTCGCCCGGCCTCGAGTCCTTCTCAGCGCGGTGCCAGATCGGGACCTCTGACGCATGAGGGGATCCACCCGAACGAGGAGGGACGAGATGGCGAACGGGAATCACCGCGTGGTGGTGTGGGCGACGGGTGGCATCGGGTCGATCGCCATTCGCGCCCTGCAGCGGCGCCCCAATCTGGAGCTGGTCGGAGTATGGGTGCACGCGCAAGACAAGGTCGGGAAGGACGCCGGCGAACTAGCCAACGGGGAGCCGATCGGCCTGGCCGCCACCAACGACGCGGACGCGCTGATCGCGCTGGAACCCGACTGCGTGATCTACGCGGCCAGCGGCCCGGAACGCGATGCCCTGGCCATCCCGGATTACGTCAAGTTGCTCAAAGCCGGAATCAACGTCGTCACGACGAGCACCACGCGATTGGTCAATCCGCACGCCTACGAGCCCGCGGAGTGGCGGGACCAACTCGTCGCCGCGGCCAAGCAAGGCCGGGTGTCGCTGTACGCGTCGGGGATCGAGCCCGGGTTCGCCGCCGACTACCTGCCCCTGGTGCTGTCCACGCAGTCGTCGCTCATCGAGAAGATTCACTCGTTCGAGATCGGCCTGTACGACGACTACGGGGTTCCCGATATCATGAGCGACGCGTTGGGCTTCGGCCGGCCGCTCGACTATCAGCCCTGGATCAGTTATCCCGGTGCAATCGTCGGCGAATGGCAGGGGCAGATCCGGTTGATCGCCGACGCGCTCGGGGTAGAAGTCCACGAATTCCGCGAGCATTTCGACCGCGCGGTCACCAGCCGGACACTGGACGTCGCCATGGGCACCGTCGAGGCCGGGACGTGCGGCGCGCTGCGCATGCAGGCGATCGGCGTGGTCGATGGCCGGGAATCCATCGTCATCGAGCACGTCACACGGCTCGCGCATGACGTCGCCCCCGACTGGCCCACCGGCATCGGTGATCTGTCCTACCGCATCATGATCACGGGCGACCCCGACATCGACTGCACTTTGGCGGCGACGCTCAAGGACCCCCGCAAGGCCGGGGTCGCGGGAATGACCTCCGGCGCGGGCGCAATGGTCGCGACCGCCATGCGCGTGGTCAACGCCGTGCCGTATGTCGTTGCCGCAGAACCCGGACTGCTGAGCTCGGTGGACCTGCCATTGACCATTCCGAAGCACGCGTTTGCCACCTAGTCTGCCTTAACCTGCTCGAGTGACGTTTAATCCGCTCGAGCAACTCACGCTGCAGCAGTTGCGTCTCCGCACCAGCATGAAGTGGCGCGCGCATCCGGATGATGTGCTTCCGTTGTGGGTCGCCGAGATGGACGTCAAGCTGGCGCCGACGGTGGCCCAGGCTCTCCGCAGAGCCATCGACATGGGCGACACCGGGTATCCCTGCGGCACCGCGTTTGCCGAGGCGGTCGCCGAATTCGCGTCCCAGCGTTGGCAATGGCACAACCTCGAAGTCGGCCGCACGGCAATCGTTCCAGACGTCATGCTCGGTGTCGTCGAAACGCTGCGCCTGGTCACCGACCGCGGCGACGCCGTCGTCGTCAACCCGCCGGTCTACGCCCCGTTCTACGCATTCGTTTCGCACGACGGCCGCCGCGTGATCGAAGCCCCGCTTGGCGCGGACGGTCGCATCGACTTGGACGCCTTGGAGGAAGCGTTCGCGCGTGCCCGTGCCTCAGCCGGGAATGTCGCGTACCTGCTGTGCAATCCCCACAATCCGACGGGTTCGGTGCATACCCTCGAGGAGCTGAGTGGGGTCGCGGAGCTGGCCTGCCGGTTCGGTGCCCGGGTGGTGTCCGACGAGATCCACGCGCCGGTCATCCTGTCGGGTTCGCGATTCGTTCCTTACCTGACCGTCCCGGGCGCAGAGAACGCCTTCGCCCTGACGTCTGCCTCCAAGGCGTGGAACCTATCCGGGATCAAGGCGGCCCTGGCCATCGCCGGCCCAGACGCGGCCGCCGACCTTTGCCGGATGCCGGAGGAGGTCAGCCACGGCCCGAGTCACCTGGGCGTCATCGCGCACGCCGAGGCGTTCAGGACCGGAGGCGGCTGGCTGGACGCGCTGATTCGGGGCCTGGACGAGAATCGAACATTGCTGGGCGACCTGGTCACCGAGCACCTTCCCGGAGTGAAATGCCAATTGCCACAGGGCACCTACCTGGCTTGGCTGGATTGCCGCGAGCTCGGCTTCGAAGAGGAGGCCTCCGACGGGCCGGCAGTGGTCGCCGATTTGTCCGGACCCGCCCGCTGGTTCCTCGAACACGCCCGTGTCGCGCTCAGTTCCGGCCACGTCTTCGGGACTGGCGGGGCCGGGCACGTGCGGCTGAACTTCGCGACCTCGCAAGCCATTCTCACCGAAGCCGTGTCACGCATGGGCGGCGCCCTCGCCCCGGATAGGTAGCCGGGAGCGGGGAGTGAGCAATCAACGAAATCTCCCACTAGACGAAATCACGCCGCCGGGAGAGGCTTACAGAGGTGCAGGCCCACCGGAGGAGCTCAATATGCGCGTGCTGCGAACGCCGGACTCCCGATTCGAAAACCTCGAGGGCTATCCGTTCGTAGCGAACTACGTTGACGTGGCGGCGAGCGACACCCGACCGCTGCGCATGCACTACCTCGACGAGGGCCCGATCGAAGGGCCGCCCATCGTGCTGCTGCACGGCGAGCCCACGTGGAGCTACCTCTACCGCACGATGATCCCGCCGCTGGCGGACGCCGGGAACCGCGTGCTCGCACCCGACCTCATCGGCTTCGGGCGATCCGACAAGCCCGACCGCATCGAGGACTACACCTACCAGCGGCACGTCGAGTGGGTGACCTCGTGGTTCGAGCGCCTGAACCTGAAGGATGTCACGCTGTTCGTACAGGACTGGGGTTCGCTGATCGGGCTGCGTATCGCCGCCGAGCAGGGCGACCGCATCGCGCGGCTGGTGGTGGCCAACGGCGCTCTTCCCACCGCACAGCGGCCCATGCCTCCGGCGTTCTACGCCTGGCGGGCGTTGGCGCGCTACTCCCCCGTGCTGCCCGTCGGCCGCATCGTCGGCCTCGCCACGGTCCGCCGGGTCCCCCCCAAGGTGCGGGCCGGCTATGACGCGCCCTTCCCCGACAAGTCGTATCAAGCCGGGGCCCGCGCGTTCCCGCAGTTGGTCCCGACCTCACCCGACGATCCGGCGATTCCGGCCAACCTGGCGGCGTGTGATGAGCTCGGCCGCTGGGAGAAACCGTGCCTGGCCATCTTCGGCACTCGCGACCCGATCCTCGGGCGAGCAGACCGCGCACTGATCGACCACGTGCCCGGCGCGGCGGGCCAGCCGCACGCCCGCATCAATGCCGGCCACTTCATCCAAGAGGACGCCGGACCCGAACTCGCCGAACGCGTCGTGGCCTGGCAACAGGCGTGGCGCTAACGGCCTCACTGGGCGACAAAATCTCAACTGTCACAAGAAGTTGGGGTTTCCGTTGTGCCCAACTCATCGCGACACTGGTACTCGCGCGGCCTCGCGCCATAAGTCGCGCTGAGGAGGGCACATCGGCGTTCTGCCGCGCTGGTGACGGACGTGACGATGAGCCGCCTGCGTTAATGCCGCGGCCGGGCGTGGCGGTCAGCCAGTGACGGCCAACACCGCTTCCGCCAGTTCCGGACGGCAGACCACCAGATCCGGCAACTTGGGGTCCGGCTGGTTGTAGGCCAGGCGCGACCCGTCGATGCGGGAGGTGTGCAAACCGGCGGCGCGGGCCACCGCCACCGGCGCAGCAGAATCCCACTCGAACTGGCCGCCGGCGTGTACGTAGATGTCGGACAACCCCTGCACGATCGACGCCACCTTGGCTCCGGCAGAACCCATTTCCACCACGGTGCCGCCCAACGCGTCGCGCACGGCCAGCGCGATGGCGGGCGGGCGGGTTCGCGACACCACGATGCGCGGCTGGCCCGCCGCGGCGGGAGGTGCCTCGACCCGAGGGGTCGCCAGCGTGACGCCCTGCGCCGGCAGCGCCACCGCGCCGGCGACGAGCTCACCGGCCTGCCACAGCGCGACGTGCACCGCCCAGTCATCGCGCCCGAGTTCCGAGAATTCCCGCGTCCCGTCGAGCGGATCGACGATCCATACCCGCTCCGAGCGCAACCGCACGGGGTCGTCGGCGCCCTCCTCGGACAGCACCGCGTCGTCAGGTCGCTCGGCCGCGAGCACTTCCATCAAAAAGTCGTGAGATCGCTTGTCTCCCGCTGCTTTCCGCTCGGTCGCTTCGGCATCGGCGAATTCCTCTCGCACCCCGAGCAGCAGCCGGCCCGCGTCGGTGGCCAATCGCGCGGCCAGTTCGTGGTCATCCATCGGCAACCCCGCAACTCGTCTCAATCCTGGAAATGTTGGTAGCGTTGGCCAATTTACCTTGTCATCCTCCCGATGACGGCCGCCACCCCCTGGATGTGAAATCTGGGCCGGAACCCGTAAACCTGGTGATTGTGCGGGGGGACCACGGTTGGGCCGACCGGTTACGGCACCTTTCACGCGGACACCTGATCGCACTCGGTGCCACCATGGCCGCGGTGCCGCCGTTTTCAAGATCCGCGACTCGAACTGTGCCGCCGGATACCAACTGACGGACCCCGTCGTGGTGCACGCGTGGAATCCTCAGCCGCCGCGCCCGGACGCCATCTGCCAGGCCGGCCTGAAAATCTTCGCCGACATGATCCTGGCCTTCCCCAAAGAAGTCCCGCCGTCCACCGCGCAGCAAATGGACACCCAGTACAACGGGATGCCGGCGGTGCACTACGCCAACTACTCGGGCGCCAACTACTCGGGCGCCAACACCCAGTTCATCGGCTCGACGTTCTGCAACTGACCGTCGCTCAGACCTCGATGACGACCGCGCCGCCCTGGCCACCGCCCGCGCACATCGCCGCGACGCCGATCCCGCCGCCACGGCGGGCGAGCTCATAGGTGAGCGTGGTGACCATGCGGGCACCCGAGGCGGCGATCGGGTGGCCCAGGCTGCAGCCACTGCCGGAGAAGTTGACCTTCTCCTCGTCGATGCCGTGTTCACGGCATGCGGCGATCGGCACGGAGGCGAACGCCTCGTTGATCTCCCACAGCGCCACGTCGCCGACCGACAGACCGGCCCGTTGCAGCACCTTCCCAATCACCTTCACCGCGCCCAGGCCGGTGTCCCTGGGCGGCACGCCCACGGCCGCCCACGCCTTGACCGTGGCCATTACGTTGAGGTTCTCGGCCTCGGCGTAGTCGCGGTCGACGAGCGCGACGGCCGCGGCGGCGTCGTTGGTGCCGCTGCTGTTGCCCGCCGTGATCGAAAATCCCTCGATCTCGGGATGAAGGACCTTGAGCGCCGCGAGTTTTTCGACGGTGGTGTCGCGCCGAGGGTACTCGTCGACGCAGAACTCCGTCACCGAACCGTCGGGCTGGGTGATCTTCAGCGGAAAGATCTCGTCGAGGAACTTGCCCGCGTCCATGGCCGCGATGGCGCGCTGGTGTGACCGGGCCGCCCAGGCGTCCATTTCCTCCCGGGTGATACCGACCGCCCGGGCGGTGTTCCAGCCCACCGTGATGGACATGTCCCTGGTGGGCGCGTCCGGGCTCTCGACGTGCGTCGGCGGCATCCACTGTTCCTGGAACTTGAGCTCGGGGCCGGGAATCCGCCAGTTGGTCAGGGGCGTCATCGACAACGACTGCACGCCGCCGGCGATGAGCACGCGCTCCATCCCGGAGCCGATCTGGGCCGCTGCGTTCCCGATCGCGGTGAGGCTACCCGCGCAGTGCCGGTTCACCGACTGGCCGGGAATGTCCTCCATGCCGGTCGCCGTGGCCGCATACCGCGCCAAATCCCCTCCGCCATAGTGCGATTCGGCGAAGATGATGTCGTCGATGGCAGACGGGTCAACGCCGGACCGTCGTACCACCTCCGGAAGCAGGGCGGTGATCAGCGTCTCGGGCGGCGTGTTGACCAGCGTCCCCTTGAAGGAGCGGCCGATCGCCGTCCGGACGGCTCCGACGATCACGGGTGTAGCCATATTGTCAACCTCGGGATTGGGATAAGGACGGTGGGACGGCGCGAATCGTATCAAATACCGTAATGGCAATAGTAATGGGCTAAGTTCACCAGCGATGGCTCCGCGGCGGGGCCGGCGAGCGGGATGGAGGCCATCCGGTGAGAACCAAAGGCGCCCTGGTGTGGGAGTTGAACCAACCCTGGTCGATCGACGAGATCGAGATCGGCGACCCCCGCCGGGGTGAAGTGACGGTTCAGTTGGAGACAGCCGGACTGTGCCATTCCGATCACCACCTACTGACCGGCGACTTTCCCATCCCGAGCTTCCCCGTACTGGGCGGTCACGAGGGCGCCGGAGTCATCACCGAGACCGGCGAGGGCGTCGAGAACCTGGCCGTGGGCGATCACGTGGTCATGTCGTTCATCCCGTCGTGCGGGAAATGCACGCCGTGCCAGGTGGGGTTGCGCAACCTCTGCGACCTCGGCATGGGCCTGCTGTCGGGCGCGTCGGTGAGCGACGGGTCGTTCCGGGTGACGGCCAAGGGCCGCGATGTGGTGCCGATGTCGCTGCTGGGGACCTTCGCGCCGTACGTGGTGGTCCACCACACGTCGGTGGTCAAGGTCGACCCCGCGATTCCGTTCGAGGTGGCCTGTCTCGTTGGGTGCGGAGTGACCACCGGCTACGGCTCGGCGGTACGCAGCGCGGCGGTCGAACCCGGGGACGACGTGGCGGTCATCGGCATCGGCGGCGTCGGCGTCGCGGCGCTGCAGGGCGCCCGGATCGCCGGCGCGCGGCGCATCTTCGCCGTCGATCCGTTCGAATGGAAACGCGAGCAGGCGTTGAAGTTTGGAGCGACTTCTGTTTTTCCGGACATCGGCAGCGCCGCCGCGGGCATCGCCGAAGCGACCAGGGGCGCGATGTGTCGCAAGGTGATCGTCACGGTCGGTCACTGCGACGGCAGCGACGTCGAGGCGTGGGTGGGCCTGACCGCAAAGGGAGGCACGTGCGTCGTGACCGCGATGGGCAACGTGCTGGCCACCGACGTCACCCTCAACCTGGCCGAGCTGACACTGCTGCAGAAAAGCCTGCAGGGCAGCCTGTTCGGCGGCGGCAACCCGCAGCGCGACATCCCCGAAATCCTGGAGCTGTACCGGCTCGGTCACCTCAACCTCGACGAGATGGTGACCCGTGAGTACACACTCGAGCAGATCAACGACGGCTACCGCGACATGCTCGAGGGACGCAACATCCGCGGCGTCATTCGCTTCACCGACGCCGACCGCTGAATCCCCAGGCGGTAAGCGAAGGAAGCGCCGGCCACCGGGCACGACACAATGGATACATGACCAGTCCCCCTCAACCCGAGACAACCGCCTACCGAGTCGCGGCGATGCTCCTGGGCATCGGCACCATCCACTTCCTGGCACCCAAGCCGTTCGACACGATCGTCCCCGCGGAGCTGCCCGGCAGCGCGCGGTTCTACACGTATGCGTCGGGTGTCGCCGAGATCGCCGTCGGAGCGCTGCTCGTGCCCCGGCGCACCCGACGGTCGGCCGCGCTGGCAGCGGCTCTGCTGTTCGTCGGGGTCTTTCCGGCGAACGTCAACATGGTCCGGCTGTGGTGGGACAAGCCCTGGCCGATGCGCATCGCCGCGTTGGCCCGGCTGCCACTGCAGATTCCGATGATCACGACTGCACTGAAAATCAGGCGCAACAGCTGAGCGTCGCTGTTCGCCACACACGCCACAGCAGTCCCTGGGGGCGAGGGTGTTCTTTGTGCCCGCCTCAGCGCGACAGATACTCGCGGCGGGCGGCGCCCCGTTGCCGTCGCCCGGCTGTCGCGCTGAGGCGGGCAAATCGAGTGCCGACAAAGACGGAGACTGTTGTGGCGAACGTGGCGATTGCGACCCGAGGGCCGCGCCGTTCGATCACTAATCCGCACCGCGGCAACGGCATTGGACGCCGCAATAGCTGATAGCCTGAAGCTTGTGCCTGAGTCGGCAAAGATTCCGATCGCTCTCACCGGGCCGCAGGAAACAGCGCTTGCGACGCTGTACGGCCGAGCGGTGGAAGCCGACGCTGACGAACCGTTGCTCGGCGACCCGTTGGCCAGGGACCTGGTGAGCCGCATCGATTACGACTGGCCCAAGACCGGCATCACGCCGCACAACGTTTCCGCAGGCACCGTTCGCAGCGTCGTCCTGGACAACTGGGCGCGTCAATTCCTCGCGCTGCACGACCAGGCGGTGGTGCTGCACCTGGGGTGCGGCCTCGACGGTCGGGTATTCCGGCTCGACCCGGGCGTGGGCGTCGAGTGGTATGACGTCGACCACCCCGATGTCATCGCGCTGGTGCGAAATCTGTTTCCAGCCCGTGAGCACTACCACACGGTCGCGGCGTGCGTCACCGATCTCGCCTGGCTGGGCGCGATCGCGGCCGACCGGCCGGTGCTGTTGATCGCCGAAGGCCTAACGTACTACCTGACGAAAGACGACGGCGTCGCCTTGCTACGCCGGGTGGTCGAGCATTTCCCTTCGGGCGAAATGCAATTCGATGTCTGCAACTGGCTCAGCATCAAGCTGCAGAAGTTCAACCCCGTCGTCAGTCGGTCGGGATCAACGTTGCACTGGGCGGTCAACGATCCCGACGACATACTTCAGGCAGTCCCGGGTGTTCGGCTGCTGGCGGCGATCTCCGTTTTCGACACTGACGAATTCAAACACTTGCCCAGCGCGGTTTACCGCGCACTGGGAAAAGTGATGCGGGCGACCCCGACGCTACGAGCGGTAGCGCAACTCCACCGCTACGCCTTCTGAGTAAGGCCACGCCAGCACAGCGCTTTTGGCGTGGCGGGACTATCGGGTGAGCGTGGGCGTCTGCGTCACGGCCGAAACATCCTGGACCACTCCGCGTTCCCGGGTTCCCGCGCGGTGCAGCCACACGAACTTGTTCTGTCCCGCGGCGCCCGCCAGGAAAGGTTTCACCAGCAACGGGTAGGCCTTGACCGCCTCTGACCGTGGGATCAGCTCGGGCCGTTCCAGCGCAAACTCGTTGCCATTCCACTTGAGCGTACATTTACCGGCGGCTAGCACGTTTTCCAGCCAGTCGACAAACGGATACGCCGCCGCGAGCACGAAGCCATCACCCAGCGGGTAGGCGCTGAGCGGTGTCACGTACTCGCGGCCGCTGCGCCGACCGACATGGTGCAGCGCGCTGAGGTTGAAGTACAGCATCCCCGGCCGGGTGCCGGCGACCCTGTGCAGATAGGGATTTCCGCGCTTGGTGAGTTGGCGCGTCCAGTCACTGACCCGCCTCACGTGCATCAGCATCCCCCAGCCCAGCAAGAGCAGATACAGCGCGGCCACGATGGCGAATAGCTTGAGAAGCGCACGGGTGACAGTTGGATAAGCCATTGCGCGACCTCCTGAGATGCTTCGAGCGCTACTTTCCATCGCGAACCGCCCGAGGGGCTAGAGTCGCAGGTCCTCAGGTGCTCGAATGGCACCTGCTTTCCGCCGCGGGAAGTCATGATGGCGGCGCCGTTCCCGGAGAGATGGCCGTGGCGAATCCGGTCGTCGCGACCCAGGAGCAATCGGACCGAGACCTGGAAATCGACCCCGCTCGCTTCACGCCCGCCGACCAGATGCGGCCCTGGACCCGGTCGGCCGCCGCAGAGATCCGATCAACCCGGCGCAGATGATCGGTGTGCCGCCCGCAGGCAGCCGAATGCTGAAAAGCTGACCGAACTAACGCGATTCGGGGTTGACCGCGCCGTCGAGCACCATATCAACGATGCGCTCCGCGAGGTCGCCGTCGACGGGTTCGCCGGTGAGCAGGAGCCGGCCGTGCAGCGGTGCGACCAGGGTCTCCAACAGTAGTTGGGCATCGGTGTCGGCGCGTAACTCGCCACGGTCGATACCGCGTTGCACCACCGGGCACAGCGCGGCGAGCCGGCCGGACCAGAAGGCGTGCCGAGCGTTGGTGTAGCCGTCGTCGACGGGTAGCAAAGCCGCATGCAGCACCTCTCGCCCATTCGGGGAGGTGATGTAGGCGATCACCGCGTGCAGGATCGCGAGCAGGTCACCGCGCGTCGTGCCGGTGTCGGGAAGCGGGATGGCTTGGGCGCTGCGGCTCAACATCGCATCCACGAAAAGATTTTCTCGGGTTACCCAGCGACGATAAATAGTCGTTTCATGCACGCCGCAGCGGCGGGCCACCCCCGCGACGGTCGAGCCGGCGACCCCATTTTCGGCGAGCTCGTCGAACGCCGCGGCAAGAACGGCTTGCCGAACGTGTTCACCCCGGCGATGCGATACCACAGCGGCCACGCGTCAATTCTATCGCAAGTAATCTTGCGTTATGCGCCTGATTGATGAGAGGCTATTGCAAGTACACTTGCGTTAGGAGATGAACATGGACGCCTTGGCACCCCGCATCGACTGCACCGGAACGACTCCCCCGTTCGGCTACCGGCAGTTCCATCCCGACGTGAGCCTGAACTTCGAATGCAACCGCTGGGCAGAATGGATCGGGCCGTCAGCGATCAGCGAGGTGGCCGGATTGGCAGCCCACGCGAACAGCTACCCGGAATGGATCTCGGGTTTCCTCGGACTTGCAGATCAAGCCCGCGCCGCCGACCGGGTCTTCGCCGCCGCCTACTACGAGCGGGCCGCGGAGTTCTTCATGACCGGTGACGACCCGCGCCGCGATGCCGCGCGGGACAGGTTTCTGCAGACCATGCGGGCCGTCTATGACCTTACGCCGGAACATATTCCGTTCGGTTCAGGCGCGCTGCCCGCGTATGACCTTCGCCCACAGCGCCAGATCGGGCCCACCATCGTCATGTTCGGAGGGTTCGACAGCTACATCGAGGAGTTCTTGCCGATGATGGCCGCGATGGTCGATGCGGGTCGCCGCGTCGTCGCCTTCGAAGGACCCGGCCAAGGCAGCGCACTCGAGGACTACGGGCTGCCGTTGATGCCGGAGTGGGAACGGCCGATGGCCGCAGTCCTCGATCACTACGGGCTCAAAGACGTTACCGCAGTAGGTATATCGATGGGTGGCGCGCTGGTCATCCGGGCCGCGGCATTCGAGCCGAGGATCACCCGCGCCGTTGCGTATGACGTGATGGAGGACCTCTTCGAGGCCGCGGTGCGACAAATGGGGCGCGGAATTACCGTGCTGGTTCGGGCGTTGCTGCGCATGCGGGCCCGACGGATAATCAACACGTTCGTCGCTCGGGCCGTGTCGCGCCGGCCCGCCGCCGAGTGGGGCCTGCGCCAGGGCATGCTCATCACCGGCACCCGCACGCCGTACGACTTCCTTCTGGCAAGCACCCGCGTCAGCACCCGTGGCATTTCGCAGCGCGTCACCGCCGACGTCTTGCTGCTCGCCGGCACCGACGACCACTTCATCCCGCTGGCGGTGCTGTGGCGCCAGGCCGCCGCGCTCACCCATGCTCGATCACTCACGACCCGCACGTTCACCGCAGCCGAACAGGCCAGCAATCATTGCCAGACCGGCAATTACGCCGCAGCGGCCCGCGTCATCGACGACTGGATCAACGGAGACGGTGGCCATCCACCCGGAGCCCGCCGGCGCCCTCGCCCGGCTGTGAAGGCCCCCCGACGTGCCGGCGTCGACAGCCCGTGATCAAGTTGTGTCAACCGAACAACCCGGTTGATCGCACAGGAGGTCCTGGTGGGCGCGACCGACATCGCCGCAGTGCTCGCCGTAGCGGCTGCCCTGATGATCGGCATCGGAGACGTCCTGCAACAGCGATCGGCCCAACAGGTCACCGATAAACCGGTCGGCACCATCGCACTGTTCCGCCGACTGCTGCACGATCGCCGATGGTGGGCAGGCAGTCTCGTGGCCGGCGCCGGATTCGGGCTGCAGGCCGCGGCGCTCGGGCTGGGCTCGGTGGTGCTGGTTCAGGCGCTGCTGGTGACTTCGCTGTTGTTCGCTTTGGTCATCAGCGCGAAGGTGAACCACCGCAGAATCACCGGCTGGCAAGCGATCTGGGCCGTCCTGCTCGCCGCTGCCGTGACGGTCGTGGTTACAGTCGGCGATCCGCAGGCCGGCAGTCCCCGCGGGTCCTTCAAGACATGGGCCGTCGTCGTCTTGGTCATCGGCCCGCCGCTGATCCTGTGTGTCGTCGGAGCGCGCATGTCCTCGGGCTCGGTCAGCGCTCTGTTGCTGGGCCTGGTGTCCGGTTCACTGTGGGGCCTGTTCTCGGTGTTGACCAAGGGCGTGGTCGACCAGCTCGACCACGGCATTCTCGCCTTGCTGCGCATACCCGAGCTGTACGTGTGGGTGGTGCTGGCCATCGCCGCCACGGCCTGGGAGCAGTCGGCGTTCCGCGCCGGCCCGCTGACCGCGTCGCTACCCGCGGTGACCGTGTCCGAGCCGATCGTCGGATCGGTGCTCGGCATCGCCGTACTGGGTGAGACGCTGAACACCAACGATGCCGGCTATGGCGCACTCGGCGTGTCGGTAGCGATCATGGTCGCGGCGTCGGTCGCGTTGGCCCACAGCCAGGCCGCTTCGTCGCCCGCCGACGAAAAGCCCGGGCAGACAACCACAGCCGCGAATCCGTAGCGGCACGGATCGTGTCGCGAGCTCGGCCCGCCGAAAGTTTGACAGCAAAATCGCACGCGACGGCGCGTTTGCTGCGTATGCTCCGTCCACAAACCTCTGAATAGCCAACGCGTGCGGACCGCGAAACGCTTGAGGAGTCGACTCAGCCAGAAAGGCACCCACCATGCGCCAGCTAACATCCGCAGTCGCCGTTGCCGCCATCGGGCTATCGGTCGTGGGCTGCGGCGGTAGCAACGAGCACGGAGCCGCATCATCGTCGTCGACGACGACTTCGTCGAAGCCTCCCCTCGCGCAGGCCGCGCTGGCCAATCTCTTGCTCACGCCGGCCGAGATCGACACCGCGCTCGGCGTTACCGGAACGAAGAGCGACAAAACGATCGACCAGCTGAAAAACGACAACCCCGCCGACACCTTCCCCAAGGGATACAAATTCCCCGACGAATGCCTATACATCACCGGCGCCGCCGAAGCTTCCGTTTATGCCGGCAGCGGGAACACCGGGGTACACGGGGAACATGACAGTGCGCCCGCTCCGTCCGGGTCGAATGATCCACAGCCCGAATTGACCCAGGCTGTGGTGTTGTTCCCTTCGGCCGAGCAGGCGAAAGCTTTCTTCACCACTTCGTCCCAGCGCTGGCCCGCCTGCGCCAACCGCCAGGACACCGCCGCCGGCGACGCGGACACTCCCGACATTCAGTGGAAGGTGGGACCGGTTTCCAACGCCAACGGCGTTTTGAGCACTACCACGACCGTGACCGCAAGCAAGAACGGTCAGAGCATGTCCCAGAGCTGTCAGCGCGCGCTGACCGTACGAAACAACGTCGTGATCGATACCGAGGCGTGCCGCCAAGACCCGGGGAACGTGGCCGCCACCATCGCCAACCAGATCGCCGGCAACGTCGACAAGCAATAAGCAAGGGCCCGACAACTGCTTGGACAACAATGTCGAACGCGGTCCACACCCCTATACCGTGCGGGCCAACCGGTCGGCGAGCAGCTCGGCGAACCGAGCCGGATCCTCGAGCACGCCCCCCTCGGCGAGAAGCGCTGTGCCGTAGAGCAATTCCGCGGTCTCGGCAACGGAGGGATCGTCGCCGCGGTCCTGTTGCGCTCGGCGCAGGCCGGTGACGAGCGGATGCTTCGGGTTGAGTTCGAGAATCCGCTTGCCGACCGGAACGTCCTGCCCCGACGCACGGTACAGGCGTGCGAGCGCCGGTGTGATGCCGAAGGCGTCGGTGATCAGGCAGGCCGGCGAGTCGGTCAGGCGCGTGGACAGCCGCACTTCCTTGACGTGATCGCTCAACGTCTCCTGCAACCAGCTCAGCAGGTCGGCGAAATCCTTCTGCTGCTCCTCTCGCTCGGCGTCGCTCTGGTCCTCCTCGGAGGTCAGGTCCACTTCGCCCTTGGCGACCGACTGCAGCGGTTTGCCGTCGAACTCGCTGACCACGCCGACCCAGACCTCGTCGACGGGGTCGGTGAGCAGTAGAACCTCGTAACCCTTGGCCTTGAACGCCTCGAGGTGCGGCGACTTCAGGATCTGCTGGCGCGTCTCGCCGGTGGCATAGAAGATCTGCGTCTGACCGTCCTTCATGCGCTCGACGTACTCGGCGAGGGTGGTGGGCTCTTCCTCGCTGTGCGTCGAGGCGAACGAGGAGATCTGCAGCAGGGTTTCCTGGTTGTCGAAGTCCGACAGCAAACCCTCCTTGACGACCCTGCCGAACTGGGTCCAGAAGGTCCGGTAGTCCTCCGGGCGCTCGGACTGCAGTTCCTTGATGGTGGAGAGAACCTTCTTGGCCAACCGGCGCCGGATGGCCTTGATCTGCCGGTCCTGCTGCAGGATTTCGCGGGAGACGTTGAGCGACATGTCTTGTGCGTCGACGACGCCCTTGACGAAGCGCAGGTACTCGGGCATAAGGTCGTCACAGTCGCCCATGATGAACACGCGCTTGACGTACAACTGGATCCCGGTGTGGGCGTCGCGGTTGAACAGGTCGAACGGCGCGTGCGACGGGATGAACAGCAAAGCCTGGTACTCGAAGGTGCCCTCGGCCTTCATCGCGATGATCTCGAGCGGATCGTCCCAGGCATGGGCGATGTGCTTGTAGAACTCCTTGTACTCCTCGTCGGAGACCTCTTCTTTGGGCCGGGCCCACAGCGCCTTCATCGAGTTGAGCGTCTCGGTCTCGACGGTGACCGTCTCTTCACCGCCCTCCGTCTCGGCGGGAGTGCGTCGCTCGACCTCCATCCGGATCGGCCAGGCGATGAAGTCGGAGTACTTCTTGACCAGGCTCCTGATCTTCCAGTCCGAGGTGTAGTCGTGCAGCTCGTCCTCGGCGTCCTCGGGCTTGAGGTGCAGGGTGACCGACGTTCCCTGCGGAGCGCCGTCGACGGATTCGATGGTGTAGGTGCCCTCGCCGCTCGATTCCCATCGCGTGGCTTCGCTTTCGCCGGCCTTGCGGGTGAGCAGTTCGACCTTGTCGGCGACCATGAAGCTCGAGTAGAAACCGATGCCGAACTGACCGATCAGTTCGTCGGAGGCGGCTGTGTTCTTGAGGTTCTTTGACTCCCTTAACTGCTGGCGCAGCTCGGCGGTGCCCGATCTGGCCAGCGTGCCGATCAGGTCGACGACCTCATCGCGCGTCATCCCGATCCCGTTGTCGCGGACCGTCAGGGTACGCGCGTCCTTGTCCACCTCGATATCGATGTGCAGGTCCGAGGTATCGACCTCGAGATCCTTGTTGCGCAGGGCTTCAAGCCGCAGCTTGTCCAGGGCGTCGGAGGCGTTGGAGATCAGCTCCCGCAGAAATGAATCCTTGTTGGAGTAGACCGAGTGGACCATCAGGTCCAGCAGTTGTCGTGCCTCAGCCTGAAACTCCAACTGCTCGACACGCGCGTTCATGAGATTCCCTTCACTTCCCTCCATGACAGGACGTCACAAATTTACCCAGAGGCGAATCGCTCAAGTCCCGGGACCCGCTTACCCTGAACAGATGTCTGTTGCTCAACGTGAACGTGCCGCCCTCGTCCAGACTATGCGTGGCGTCGGGCCGGATGCGCCCACCCTCTGCGAAGGCTGGACGACGCGGGACCTGGCCGCCCACCTCGTGGTCCGGGAGTACCGCCCCGACGCCGCACCGGGCATCCTGATCCCCTTCTTCGCTTCCCACACCGAGAAGGTGCAGAACGAGGTGGCGGAGCGGACCGATTGGGACGCGCTCTTGGACAAGGTCGCGTCGGGTCCGCCGGTCTACTCGCCGCTCAAGCTGCTCGACGCGGTGGCCAATGTCGCCGAAATGTTCATTCATCACGAGGACGTGCGCCGTGCGCAGCCCGGCTGGAAGCCGCGCACGCTCGAACCCGCCCTCACCGCCAGACTGCGCCGCACCCTGCCGCTGATGGGGCGGCTGACGCTGGCCAAGGTCCCCGGGCGGGTGGAGTTGCGCAACCCGGAAGGCGAGACGGTGCTGACCGCCGGGCGCGGCTCTGCGGTCACCGTCACCGGGCCGCCCGAGGAGCTGCTCCTGTTCGCCGTCGGGCGGCAGGCCCAGGTCGAGTTCGACGGGGACGCCGCGGCGGTACAGGCGGTGCGCGAAGCGCCCAAGGGCTTCTAGGCGAAGGCCTGGCGGAGGTCCTTTTTGAGCACTTTGCCGAATTGGTTGCGCGGGAGATTGTCGACGATCACGAGACGCTCGGGGTGCTTGTAGCGGCTGAGCCCCTGCGAACGGCAGTGCTCGACCAGGGATTCCAACGAGACGCCATCGACCGACGCGGGTACCACCACCGCGCAAACCCGCTCGCCGGTGTGCGGGTCGGGCACTCCGATGACGGCGACGTCGGCGACCGCGGGGTGGGTGGCCAGCGCGTTCTCGACTTCGAGGGCCGACACGTTTTCCGCGTTGCGGATGATCGCATCCTTGATCCGGCCGGTGACCCGAACATTGCCGTCCGCGTCGATGAGCCCGAGATCGCCGGTGCACAGCCAACCGCCGGCGTCGAACGCGTCGGCGTCGAGTGTGGCGTCGACATAGCCGAGGAAGCATTGGGGTCCCTTGAGCCGCAGCTCGCCCTCGCGGCCGGCGGGCAGTTCGGTTTCTCGGTCGCCGACCACCCGGACGCTGACCCCCGGCACCGGCGCGCCGACGGTGCGGTCGATCACTACCGGTGCCGCAGTCAGTGACGGTGACGTCGCGCACGGAAATTCGGTCAGCCCCCAGGCGTTGGCGATGCCGGCCACGCCGAGGGTTTCCCGCACTTGGCGTCCCAGTTCGGCGGTGACGGGTGCGCCTCCGGCCAGGCAACCGCGCAACGACGGGAAGAGCGGCCGATCGCCGTGCGCCCGTTGGGCCTCGAGGAACGCCACGAAGAAGGGTGTCGCCGTGCCCAAGAAGGTGGGCTGGTGCGCCGCGATCGCGAACGGTGTCGTGGCCGGGTCGAATGCCTGGAACAGGGCCAGTCGCATGCCGGTCAGCAGGGCGGCGGCCAACATCGCGGCCCCACCGATATGCGCGACCGGGAAGGCGATCGGATCCACGTCGCCGCTCCCGGCTCCGACCATGCCCACCACCCCGGTCGAGCCGGCGATCACCGACGCGTCGGTATGCCGAATCCCCTTGGGGGCTGCGGTAGTTCCCGACGAGTAGTAGATCCATCGGGCGTCGCCGCTCGGCCCCGGCGGCGCACTCAGCATATCGGTGCTCGCCTGGGGCAGCCGAAGCGCGCCGGCGACCGGTGGCGTCGCCAGGTCAACGGTGATCACCTCGAAACCCCTGTCCGCGGACAACTCCCGGGCGAGCCCACCATGGTCGAATCCGCGCCACTTCTCCGGCACCACAAAGTATTCGGTTGCCAGCTGGTCGGTGATGAATCCGACCTCGTGCTCCCGCAGTAGCGGGATGATCGGGTTTTGCACCGCGCCGAGTCGGGCGAGCGCCGCCATGACCACCATGGTCTCGAGCGTGGTGGGGAGCTGCCACGACACGACGGTTCCCGCCCCTATCCCCCGTCCGGCGAACGCTGCCGCCGTCGCGCGGGCGGCGTCGTGGAACTGACGCGCGGTGAGGCTGCGGCCATGGTCATCGCCGAGAAGCCGGCGGTGTGGCTCGCGTTCCGCTGCGTCGGCGATCAACGTCCAGAACGTCGTGCCGCGCAAACCCGTCCCGATCGTCAACTGAGCGCCGAGTCCACGGACGGCGGCCGGAACCCGGACTGCGCGATCGCGACAGAGACGGCGGTGCCGATGGGACCCTTGTGGTCGACGAGGACGGCCGAGCCGGTTGCCACCCCGTCATGGCTGGAATGAGTCAGTGAGGCGAGCCCGACATGGGGACCTTCGGGAAGCCGGCTCAGCGCGAGGGTGTAGTCGACGTTGATGAACTGCAAAGCGCTGGTGCCCCAGTTGGCGATCGAGGCGGTGATGTCGGCGGCCATCGCGGCGCGGGTAAAGGCACTGAGCGGTTCGTCGCCGATCAACGAACGCGTTTCATGCAACCAGGTGTATTTCGGTCCGGGAGCGTGGGCCCATGTGGGATCGGGGTTTTGGATCTCGGAGCCCCAACCGTAGGTCCGCATGAAAAGGGTGGGATGGGAACCAACCTGGTCGAGTGGTAGCGGCGGCATCCGCACCGACTGTGACCACACCTGCCCGTCCGGCTGTGGGCCGCGCCGCAGAAACAGTGCGCTCGCCCGTGCCACGGGCGCGCCGGCCTGGACGAGGACGGCCTCGACCAGCCGCAGTCGCCGTCGGTCGTGGTGCACGGTGGTGTGCACCTCGAACGGTTCCAGCACGGTTGGTCGTGGGAGGTCGACGGTCAGGCGGGCGGGATGCAGTTGCGGGTCGTCGACCGCGCGCTCGGCCACCCAGCCCAGAATACCGCCGACGACGTGACCGCTGATCGACGGGCCCCAGCCGCCGCGCGCGATTTCGCTTGGCACGAAGCGGTTTTTGTCGCGCAGTAGGTACGGCGTCGAGTCCGCTGAGAGGGCTTCGTCGGCCCCGATGTTCGGCTCGGTCAATGCATCGATTCCTTTTCTGAACACGGCAACAGTAGATGTTACAGTTCGTGTTCCGAGCATGCGACGCCCGGCCGCCGTTCGAGGCAAAACCACACGGGCACAGCGACGTTGGCCGCCGACTGTCAGGTGATCGCAGCGCCCACCAGATGGCCGATCACGTACGTGACCGCCAACGCCAGACCGCCGCCGATGACGTTGCGGGCCACCGCCCGGCCCTTCGGCGCTCCGCCCAAACGGGCCGATACCGCCCCGGTGATCACCAGCGCCGCAAGGACGACCACCACGGTGACCGGGATTCTCCAAGCCGTCGGCGGCGCCAGGATCGCGATCAACGGCAACAAGGCACCGATGGCAAAAGACAATGCCGAGGACGTCGCCGCTTGCCTCGGGTTGGTCAGCTCCTCGGGATTGATCCCCAGTTCCACCTCGGCGTGGGCGAGCAGAGGATTGTGGTCGGTGAGTTCCTCCGCCACGGTTCGGGCGGTCGCCGCCGTGAGCCCCTTCGCTTCGTATAGCGCGGCAAGCTCGTCCAATTCCGCGGCCGGGTCATCGCGTAATTCCTGGCTTTCCTTGGTCAACAGCGCCTTCTCGGTGTCGCGCTGGGTGCTGACGGACACATATTCCCCGAGCGCCATCGACACCGCTCCGGCGACCAGTCCGGCGCTTCCGGCGGTCAGTATCGGAGCGCGCTGCACCGTCGCCGCCGCGACACCCACGACGATGCCCGCGGTCGAGACGATCCCGTCGTTGGCGCCCAGCACCCCTGCGCGCAGCCAATTCAACTTCGACGACACCGAACCGACGTGAGGTTCGGCGGGATGCGAGGTATTGGTCACGCCGGCAACGATATCCAGCAGAACCGCGCCTAACCACCC
Organism: uncultured Actinomycetota bacterium; assembly: GCA_963785625.1. GTDB lineage: Bacteria > Actinomycetota > Actinomycetes > Mycobacteriales > Mycobacteriaceae > Mycobacterium. The sequence continues at coordinate 152,099 of CAWAWC010000020.1, forward strand.
AACGTAGCCTTGCCAAAGGTGCAACGCACGGCCTCGTGACGGGGCGCCTGCTCCGGCGCGGTTGGCGATGGCTTCGGCCGGCTGGCGCTGCACTGGCGCTGCGCTGGCGCTGGACTGGCGCTGCGCTGGCGCTGGACTGGCGCTGCGCGAGTGTGAACTGACGGCTTTCGATGTGCGCTGATGGCGCGCCGGCTCGGCGTGTCGCCACCCTGACCGCACACTCGACCGGCGGCTACTCACGCTCGACAGCCAGCGAGTCAGCCCTCGCAGAGAGATCGCGTGACCGTTACCACACCTGCAGCCAGCGGATGAAGGTGCGCCCAAAAGTTCTGCATGGGCTTCTCAAAGCATATCCATAGACAAACTATTTAGCGTCGGGTGCGTGGGGGGAATCAAGTGTCCAGAAATTCCCTAGCAGATAGGTGAGGACCATGAAATTGAAGCAACTTCTCGGCGGGGTCACGATCGCCGGTGCTCTTGGCGCAGCGGCGTTGGGTGTGGGTGCCGGTGCGGCTAGCGCCGCTCCGGGACCACTGCCGGCTCCGGCGGCCGGCCATGGCGCGCCGCCCGCCAGCAACCACGGCGGGCCGGCCCCGAAGGCGCCTGGTGATCCGGGCGGACCCGGCGGGCCCGGCGGACCCGGCCCGGGCGGGCCCGGCGGTCCGAGTGGCCCCCCGGGCGCGCCCGGCGGACCCGGTCACCCGGGCGGACCCGGCGGTCCAGGTGGTCCAGGTGGGCCCGGACCCGGGGGCCCCGGCGGACCTGATCACCCGGGTGGCCCGGGTGGCCCCGGCGGGCCCGGTGGTCCCGGCGGCCCTGGCGCACCCGGCGGTTGGCATGGGGATCCGCAGCGCGGCTACTTCCACAACGCCCCGTGGGGCGATGGACCCGCACCTTGGGGACCCGGTGAGCCACCGCGGCCAGCTTGGGACAGGCCGCTCCCGCCGCCCGGCGGGCAATGGGGGTACGGCCCCATCAACTACTACGGCTACCAGGAAACCCCCATGTGGAATCACGGATTCAACCAGTGGGGCTTCAACTTCTTCGGAGTCTGGATTCCGCTATAAAGACCCGGCCCGCATGACGGCCGCTTCGCCGGTTGGCGAGGCGGCCGTCGTGCATTGCCGCCAATTGACTCACAAACTTTCTCGGTGGCGGGACTTTTGGCCTTTGCCTATGGGCCCTACGCCATGCCGGAGCCGTGCCCTATGGCCCTCGTTTGCGGTGTCTCGATAGCGAAACATTGAGGTCACGATTCGGGTTTTGACTGGCCATCGACGTTTTGACTGGCCATCGACGCAGTGACGAGGAGGGAATGCGATGGTGAAACGTGGTGAGCCACGCCTGACCGCATTTCTTCGCACCGCCGCAATCACGCTTGCCGTCCTGTCCGGCGCCTGCGCGCTGGCAGCGCTGGTTGCAGGCTCGCCGCTTCAGTTCGGAGTTGCGTTGGCTTTGTGCAGCGCGGGGTGGATCGCCGTCGACTTCGTCGACCGCACGGTTGAGCGCAGGCATGTCGCGCGCCGGCGCCCCGGCTACGGGTCGCCGCGCGTCGTATGTGTCGGTGGCCGCGAGCGGTTCTCGCGCCCGGCGCCTCAAGTGCGGGCGGGGTTTGGCCCCAGCGACCGGCACGACTTTGCGGTGCGTGCGGCCTAAACCGTCTGGCTTTTGGTGCCGACCGTTATCAGGTCGGACACGATGCTGGTCCACACAGGTCGCCGAACACGATGCTGATCGCTGATGGCGAACCCGGCGGTCTCGAACAATGCGCGCATCTCAGCCGGCGACGGGTTGTGCTGCGGTTTCCACCTATTGGCCGAGGGGACTTGCAGCAGCGGTTGTCGCGCGCTCAGCGCTGCCACCGCCACCAGGCCGCCGGGCGCCAGCACGCGATGAAACTCCCGCAGTGCCGCCGGCTGATCGAAGAAGTGAAACGCCGAAGTGGTCACCACGGCGTCCAGCGCTCCGTCGTCGAAGGGCAGCTGCTCGGCCGGGCCCTGTAACCACTGCACGCGATCGGATCGGGCACGAGCCTGGCCCAGCATGCCGTCGGACATGTCGACGCCGTAGATCTCGTCGGGATGCAGTTCCCGCTCGATCCTGTCGCTGAGAATGCCAGTCCCGCAGGCAATATCGGCGATGCAGCGGGCTTGATGTTCGCGCAGCGCGGCGATCACCTCGTCATGCGGGGGACGGTAAACCCACTGCTGCAGGAACGGCAGGTCGTACGCGGGCGCCAGAAAACCCCACACCCGGGTGACGGCGTCGTTGAGACCCCGACGTGGCACTGCCGTCATTTGCTCAGTACCGAGGTGTAGTAGATGGTATCGGCCATCGACACCGAGTCGTGATGCTGCGGGATCGGCGCAAGGCCGTTGTCGGCCAACAGCTCGCTCATCGGGGTGCCGACTGACCGCCAGCCCAGGTTCTGCAGGTAGGCGCCGACGTCGTTGCGCTCACCCTCGTAGCCAAGATCGGCGAACTCGAGCTCGAAGCCGTGTTCACGCCACTTGTCCGTGGCCCTGCGCATCATCTCCCGGGCTCGCTCGCGGTCCACGTCGGGCAGGTCAGGAATTGTCTCGCAGGCCAGCCGGCTGCCGCCGGCGCTGAGCGCGGTGACGTTGTCCAGCAAGCGGTCCTGGGCTTCTGGCGGCAGATAGCCGAAGAGTCCCTCGGCGATCCACGCGGTAGGCCGGTTCTTGTCAAAACCGGCTTCCACCAAGGCTTTCGGCCAGTCGTTCCGAAGGTCGATGGCAACCGTGCGCAGGTCCGCTTTCGGGGCGGCGCCCAGCCCGGCCAGCGTGGTCGTCTTGAACTCGATCACCTGCGGCTGGTCGACCTCGAATACCGTCATATCTGCTGGCCATGCCAGCCGGTACGCGCGTGCGTCGAGGCCGGACGCCAGGATCACGGCCTGCCGGATGCCCGCCTGCGTCGCGGCCTCGAAGAACGAGTCGAAGAAGCGCGTGCGGGCGGCCATCGCGTCGGGCATGTGCTCGAGCTTCCAGGCGGAGTCCTCGGCGTCGATGTCGGCGGCGGTCAGGTCGCCGGTGGCCCATCGCGTGAAGAAGTCCACGCCGACGGCGCGAACCAGCGGCTCGGCGAACCGGTCCTCGATCAGCGGGTTCTCGGCTTTCGTGGCGATCGCCCGGGCGGCCGCCACCATCGTGGCCGTCGCGCCGACGCTCGTGGCCAAATCCCAAGTGTCGTTATGTGTGCGTGGCATGCGCCTGCTCCAAGTCGGGTGTGGGGATACTTAGCAAGTGTAACGACTGGCGGGCGCGGTAAGTTCCGGTCGCGCTGTCACCCGGGCCGACGCGGATAAGAGTGCGCCTCGGACCGCAGCCCGAGCAGCCAATCGCACCACTGATCGATGCCGGCGCCGGTGCGCGCGCTCATCTCGATGACCTTCACGCCCGGGTTGACCGCGTTCAAGTTGGTGTAGAAGGCGTCGGGGTCGTAGTCGAGATGCGGGATCAGGTCCACCTTATTGACGGCGAAGAGGTCAACGGATAGAACATCACCGCGTATTTCAAAGGTTTCGACCCGGCCTGGCCGAAGTCACGCGATGAGTGTCGCCTAGCACTAGCGCGGGCCGGGGCCACCCGGTCCTCCGGGCCCACCCGGTCCGCCCGGCCCACCCGGTCCGCCCGGCCCTCCCGGTCCGCCGGGTCCATTTGCGGCCGGAAGCCAGAAATCGCATTGATTCGTGTTGGGGTTTCCAGACCCACCCGGGGGCACAATCGTCGGCGCGACTAGGCGGCGGCACGGCCAATCCGGTCAGTGGCAATACCGCTAACCCACAAGCGCATAGGAAACGCCGCGCGAAACGCGTTGCCGCCGAAATGTTCTCGCCCCACGCCGATGAGGGCCGATGGCTCGTGACTGTGGTTGCGTCGGTCATGTCGTTTTCTCCTCCCGGCCAGCGACGCAACGGCCCGAAACACAGCCGGGCTGAGCAACATCGCAAGCGTCCAGCGCATATCATTTTGTGCCGCTCCAACCGTTGGCGTGCCGAATTAGCGACCCTATCCGGGCGGTGTCACTCGCCGACTTCCACTCACGATTTCACCCGGTCGACCGGCGCCTGCAAGTTCAGTCCAGGATCAACTCGAAAACCGGGATGGTCCGGTCGGTGCGCTCCTGATATTCACCGAACCCCGGAGCGCGCTCGACGATGATCGGGTAAATCGAATCCCGCTCGGCGCGGGGCAATTCGCGAGCCGTTGCCGGCCTCGGAGATTCCGAGCCGATCTCGACCGCCACGCGGGGATCGACACGAAGGTTGTGCACCCATGCCGGATTGCTATCCCGGCCCGCCGCGGAGCCGACGATGTAAAGCCTGCCGTCGATATCGAAATACGCGACCGGGTTCACCCGTTGGGCACCGCTTCGCGCGCCGGTCGAGGTCAACAGCAGCAGCGGGAACCCCTCGAACTGGCCGCCGACCTTGCCCCCGTTGCGCCGGAACTCCTCGATGTTGCGGTCGTTGAAATCACGTTCCGAGCGCATCGCGTCGTCACTCATTACGACATCGCGCCATGCGCATCGGGCGACGACGAGCGACTCGCCCCGCGCGGTTGACGATTGACGAATCTGGGCATGACCCGGGCAGCCCATCGATTGATGAACTGATCGTCGGGGATGTCGCGCCAGCCCTCCTGCGCCAGCGTGTGCAGATAGCTGCGCTGCGGACCCGTCATCGGCTCATCGCCGGTCACCCAATCCGACCTGTCCTTCTCCGGACTCTCCATCGGCGCCTGCTGCGCGTCGTTGTTCATGTCTGTCACCTCCGCACGCAGGGATCGCCATCGCACACCCGTTTGAAACGTGCAGAATTCAGCGGGCCGGCCTGGGCGGCATCGGCTCAGGATGGCGAAGGGAGGCCGGCGCGGACTCTGCTGACCTCGGCACGGGCAAACTGCACCGGGTCGGTGTCGGCGCCGCGCGCGGCGGCCAGCGCACCGGCGAGGTCGTACGCGGCATTGAGAACGTAGCGGGCCCGCTTGCGTTCGCGACGGTTGCGCCCGGCCTTGCGGTGCGCTCGGCGGGCCTTGCGGTTGCCGGCCATGGCTTCGAGTTCGCTTGTGGTTATTACCTTTCGGGCTTCCTCGGGCGCCATGACGTCGCGCAGGAAATCCCGTTCCCGGGTCACGGTCACGTTGTACACCCTGGCCGCGATGAGAAGCGCTGCGATGATCACCGCGACGACGAAACCCAGCATTGCCAGCGGGCTCAGGCCGGCGAAGGCCGTCATGCTGTCCCATGCCCCGTGTAGCAGCATCGCCGTTACCATCAGGAGCAGCCCCCGACCAATGCGCCGGGGTTCGGCGGGCCGGCCGAGCAGATAGATCAGACCGGCGCAGAAGATCGCGCTGTAGACGATGTGCGCGCCTACCCCACTGACCATTCGCAGCACTATCGTTGCCAGCGACGCCCCCACCTGATTGGCACCGAACTGCGAGCCGGCCGACGTCAGCGCGTAGGCGATGTCTTCGATGATCTGGAATCCCAGTCCGATGAAGGCTCCCAGAATGAAGCCGTCGAACGCGGTGCGCACCTGCCGCGGCGCCAACGCGATCAGCAGCAGCAGCCCAACGCCTTTCGCCGGTTCCTCGATGAAGGGCGCCGACAACCCAGCACCCCAGTCGAGTGCCCACGCCTGGCCGAAAGCTTTTGCGTATAAGGCGAGGATCGCGCCGTTTCCGCTACCCGCCAAGCTCCACGTCGCGGCGAAACCGCCCCACAGGAACGCGACGACCATCAGCTTGGCGGGAAGTTTGGCGTACCGGTCGATGCGCACCGTGAACCACCAGAAAAACGCGGCGTAAATCGCAAACAATGTCACGGCCAACCCGATGGCTTGGCCGTAGGCGTTGTACTCCCGGGCGAGTAGGGAGCCAAAAGAAAACGCGCCCGTTGCGACGAGCACCAGGTATCCCCAGAACGCGAGGTTGCGGGGCTGGTAGAACCTGAATCCCCTGCCCCACCCGGAGAGGTCCAACGCGATGTCGCGCGCCCGATCGAGGTCGGGAACCGCCGTTGTCATGGCCTGCCCTGTCCGCCACGGCTGATGCTGCGAATCATTTGGATGACGGAGGCCGTCGGTTCCGGGGCGCCGTCGGACCGTCCTGTCGCCTGGGCCTCAACGCCGCGTCCGTCGAACACAAAGGCGGCGATGACGCCGCTTTTCTGCGGTCCGGTGATCCGCGCTGTCGTGCCCTGCTTGCCCTGATCGGTGACGACCGTGGTGTGCCGGCCCGTCACGTGAATTCCGCGACCACGGTTCAGCGCGTCGGTGGTCTTTTCGATCTGGTCGAGCAATGCGTTGGCATCCCCGCGGAACGGCGCCGTGCGGACCGCGAACGTCATGTCCCCGTTGACGACGGTCGCGTGGTCGGGATATTCGCCGGACAACGGGCCATGACCCGCGCGCACACCCGATGTGATCCCCCAGCCGGCGTCGGGAACGAACGTCACGTCACCTTGTAACTCCATGACGTCGCCGGCTCTGACCAGGTCGCGGTAGGGAATTGCCGCATTGACGAGGGGCAATACCACCGACATCACGAAGGCCAACGCGAATACCGTCAGTGTTGGCGCTAGCGTGCGCCGGTCCAGGCCGAACCATCGCTGGTCGGCGGGCACCCAGCCATCAGCGGGTTCATATCCCCGCGCCGGGACTACCGACTCAGCCTTCGTTTCGGCACCCGACATCTCCTGCCCCACCTTTCTTCCCCGGCGGACGTCTCACACACCTCACGCGGAGCGTAGCCGCACTCCTTGAGGCGACATCGTCGTCGTGCAGTGACCGTTGGCCGCTGTCGAAGTGACTTTCGGCCCGAGTGATGATGCTCGGTTCGGGTTCAGAGTTGACACCGTGCCGCGGCGGCTCTGGTTAGATTGACTCGCCACCGGTTGTGGCCAGGTTGATTACCGGATGAAGGAGCCAGTCGATGGTCCGCTCAGATCTGATTTCCCGCCGGGTAGTGGTCGGCGCGATCGCCGCTGGCGCGGTTGCCGGCACCCTGTTGTGTGCCGGCGCGGGGACTGCCACGGCTGATCCACAGCCTCGGCCACCCGACTGCACAGCTGCGGACGTAGCCAGAGTCGCGACCGGTGTCGGGGCGGCGCTTACGACCTACCTGTTCACTCACCCGGACCTGAACGAGTTCTACACCGGCCTTCAGGATGCGCCCAAAGACCAGCTCCGCGACGACGTACAGAACTACTTCAACGCCAACCCACAGGAACAAGCCGACCTTGAGAACATCCGTCAGCCGCTGACTGACATCAGGCAGCGTTGCCACTGGACACCGTTAGTCGGGGAGAGCGGATCTACCCCCTAAGCGAACTGGACGCCGCACGCAAGCATGTCCCAGAAGCTGAGGATGACTGCGGCCCTCGGTTCGCGCATCAGTCGAAGCAAACCCTAGCCGTGATGGGAAGGAGATCCCGATGAATTCGTGGGTGCGGTCGTGGACTGCAGGGGGGATAGCGGTATTGGCCCTTACGGCGATTCCTGAGATGTTTGCCATTGTGCAGCCCTCCGGTGTGGCCAACGCGGACGTCTGCGCAAGCGTCGGCTACCGCGTTTCGGTGAGCGGGTGCACCAACGTTGCCGATACGGTCAACAGCTATGTCCCGCCGCCGGGCGCCTATGCGCCCCTGCCGGGGGACTTTCCGCCCCCACCACCACCGCCACCGGTAAATGTCTGCGTCGGAGCCGGCCGGCGAATTCATGTGAGCGGGTGCACCTAAAGGCGCGACTCCGCGCAACACCCCGGCGCTGTACTTGTCGGCGGATAACAGTTGCCTGACCAAGTCGTGGAGTTCACCAAACGGGTCGGCTGGGTGGCCGGCTCCTAGGGAACACCTGCGTCATCGGATTCGGGCAACGCGAATACGTCAGCGGGGCTGTTGAGTTCGACCGCCTCGCCACGCGTCCACGGCTCGGGATGGGTCAGGAACACCGAGTCGCCATCGCCGGCGCCTTGAATGTCCACCCATTTCTGCAGCGCTAGCGGAACCGGGCCCGATAGGATGGCCGACGCGCTCAATGCTCCTTCACGGCGCAGGCTTTCGGCGGGACTCAGGGAGATGTTCTCGTTGAAGATTCGCTTCTGCGCAGCGATTGTGGAGCGATTGCGCCTGGCGTAGCGGGCGGCAAGCTCCTTGGCTTCCTCGAGCAGCTGATCGGCCGAGATCACCCGATTGACCAAACCCATCTGCAGTGCTTCCTGCGCGGAATACATGCGGCCCTCAAGTATCATCTCCAGCGCGCGCGCAGGCCCGATGAGTTGCGCCAAGCGTTGCCCGCCCACAGTGGTGGTCAAACCGATCAGCAGTTCAGGCAGCATGAACCCCGTCGATTCGTCGTCGGCGGCCAAGCGCACGTCGAAGCAGACCGACATCTCCAATCCTCCGCCACCACATGGACCACCGATAGCGGCGATGTAGACCGCCGGCGAGCGCATGATCCGCAGGACCACCTCGTTGAATCGCGTGATATTGAGTAGTCCACTCACCGGGCTGCGCTCCAGAGCGCGTTCGGCGCCGGGTACGGCGGAGATTTGGTCGAGCGCTTCGAGGGCGCTCACCAGTGCACCGTGCGGCAGCGGGGGTCCGCCGCGTTTAGCGGTGGCGAGTATTGCCGAAATGTCGAAATGAGTGATGTAGCGATGAGGAACACCGCCGGTGAGCACCACCGCGCCCACAGTGTCGTCGTAATCCACCGCCGCCGTGAGGATCTCGAGGTCCTTCTGCATGCGGGAGGTCATGTAGTTGTACGGCGGGTCGCACACCGCGACGGTGAGGACCCGGTCCTCCTGCTCAATGCCTAAGGTTGCCAACTCCAGGTCGCGCGCACGCGTCATCGGGGTTCTCCCGATAGTCCTGGGCCCGGCGCGGTGAAAGCCGGGACGGCAGCGCACAATGTGTCGAGGTTTCGCCCGGTTTGCATGACGGTGCGGTCGGGCCTCACAATCGCACCCCGGGCCTTCCCCCGGTGCAGCCAGCGGCCGAGGTCGCCGTCGGGCGAGGCCGGCACGACCACACCGCCCCGGCGGGTGAGTTGGTCGCGTTGGGCGTCGGTCAACGGTGACGACGTGACGAGCGCGAAGCGGCAGCCCACCACGTCGTCGAACCGCAAGCCCTGTGCCACAACGGGGTTGGGGCATAGAGTGCCTGCCAGATCGCTGGGTCGGAAGGATTTGACCACTAACGCGGAATCGTGCAAGGCGGGGGTGGCGCTGCTGTTCGCCTGCTCGTCCGCTGCTCCTGCTCGATGCTGTAGCCAGGGCACCATAATCCTGCGGAGCGCATTTCCCAGTCGACCGCCACCGGTCATGGCCCAACCGATTCTTATTGCGAGCCGAACCAACGCGCGCGCGTGCGGCTTTCGCTCCTGTTCGTAGGTGTCCAGCACGCGCTCGGGAAGGCTCCTGTTGAGCACGCCGGCGATCTTCCACGCCAGGTTGATCGAGTCGCGCAGGCCCGAGCACAGGCCTTGGCCGATGAACGGCGGAGTCAGGTGGACCGCATCGCCAAGGATGAAGACATTGCGGTCACGCCACTTGTCCGCCACCTGCGCGCGGAAGGTGTACTCGCAGACCCGTACCAGCTTCAACTTCTCGGCCGAGGTCTCGCCAACCCAGGGAGAGATCAGGGGAAGCAGGTCCGTCACTGTCTGGAAATTCTCAGCGGTCTCGTTCCCGACAAGCTGGAATTCCCAGCGGTATCGCGTCTTCCCGACACGCATGAAGGTGGCCCCACGGCGCGGATTGCAAATCTGGTGGACGCCCTCCCAGTGGTTTAGGTCTACGTCGGTGTCCACGTCTATGACCAGCCAGCGCTGCTGAAACCCCAGGTCTTGCATTCGCGCGCCGACCGCTTGCCGTGCGAGGCTGTTTGCGCCGTCGCAGCCCAGGACATAGACGGATTCGACGACGTGCACCCTGCCCCTCACTGCGTCGGTCAAGGTCACGCGCACCCGATCGGGAGAAATTTGGGCGATGTCGGTGACTTCGGCGTTGCCGTAGAACGTCGCAGCCGGGTGGGTCTTGAAGTTGGCGCGCATTATTGCTTCCAGCTCAGGCTGGTCGTACATGTTCGCCTGCGGAAAGCCGTGCACACTCTTGTCGGGGTGGCGGCGAATCTCGCCCAGCACCCGCATGTTTGGGTCAAGCAGCCGCAGCCCCAGCGCCGGACGCGAGATCGCGGCGAATTCGTCACGAATGCCGAGTGCGGCGAGGATGCGGTACACCTCGTCATCGGCGTGCACTGCACGCGGTTGCGGGAAGACTTCTTCCCAGCGGTCCAGCACCAGCGTTCGGATGCCCAACTTTGCGAGCAGCGTGGCCGCGGTGATGCCGGTCGGTCCGGCGCCGATTACCACGACCGGCACGAACAGCGGGATACGATCCGATACGTTCATGTGAACCTCACCACCGTCCGCTGGACACCGAGGTCGATGGCCCCGTCGTCGGTTGCCACACGCGCTTCCACCACGTCGCCGTCATGAAGGTATTTCCGGTTGCGGGCCTGGCCCGCGAAGAACAGCTTCCACTTGAGGTGCTCGGGCAGCACGGACACGATGGCCTGTGCGGGCCTGGGCGGCGCGCTGATCGCGGTGCCGACCGGGGTACCGGTGAGGACCAGATCGCCGGCGTCGAGACGCTGGAATTGCGACAGTGCCTTCAGTGCCTGCACCGGCCGGTACAGCATGTCCCCCTCGACCAACATGTTTTGCCGAAGCTCGCCGTTGACCCGCAGCTCCAGCCGCAGATCACCGAAGCGTTTCAGCTCGTCGGCATCGACGAGAACCAGTGCCGGGCCGGCCGGGGTGAAAGTGGGATACGACTTCGACTCGTAGAACTGGGTTTTGGTGAGCTGCACATCACGGGCCGAGACGTCGTTGGCTACCACCAGGCCGCACACGTAATCGGTCAGGTTGTCCTCGGTGATGGTCGTACCGACCGCCATTTCCCGCCCGATCACCAGGCCGATCTCCGCTTCGTAGTCGAGTAGGCGCACGTGGGCTGGTTTGACGATGTCGTCAGACGGGCCGCTGATTGAGCCGGAGGCCTTGCGGAAGAACGTCAACGGGGTCTTCGCGGGGTCTTTTCCGGTGTCTTTCACATGGGAGGCGTAATTCGTCATCTGGGCGACGATGCGACACGGCGTCGTCACCGGCGACAGCAGGATGAGCTCGTCGAGCGGCACGGTGTCGCTGCTGCGAGCGGCTGCGTCTATGGCCGCCCGATCGCTGAGCAAGTCAGCGGTGGTGGCGGCGCTGGTATCGATGCGGGCTGCCCCACCGGCGGTTTGCACCCACCAGGCGTCGGCGGTGCGCAGGATCGGGATGGGCATGACGTCATCTCCTTTTTTGTGGCGGCTAAGAATTGGCCATTTTGATCAGGCCGCGCAGGCTGGCCAGATTGAATTCGTTGTCCTCGCGCAGCGCCGAAAGCATCGAACGCAGCTCGCGCAGGGATTCCCGTCCGGGCGCGATACCGAGAAAGTCGCTGGTGATCGGTGGGCCCCACTGAGACAGACCGGACGCGGAGAATGGGGCCCAACCGGGCTCGAGTGTGCAGTCGAACATGTCGCCGTCGGCGTAGTGCTCCACCAAGAAACCGTCCGGGTCGCGCCAGTAGTCGAAAATCTGGCTGCCCTGAATATGACGGCCGACCCCCCACGAGTGGTAATACCCACGGCTCTTGAGGAATTCACCTCCGGCCGCGATGGCGTCGAGGTCACAGACTTCGTACGCCGAATGCACATAGCGGTTGGCCGGGCCGAGGGCCATCGCCAGCGTGTGGTGGTCAGCGGGGGTCTGGCCGCGATCGCAGCGGATGAAGCTCATCACCGGTCCGCGCTCACGCTGGCCCGCGAAGTACATGAAGTCGCTGACGATCAGTCCGAGGTGCTCCAAGTACCAGTCGAGCGCCTGGCGGTACTTCGTCGTCTGCAGCACGACATGACCGAGCCGCTGCACCCGGGCGGGTTCCTGCGGTGGGCGCTGGGTGCTATTGACACGGCGCAGGTCGTGTCCGAAGTTGAACTCGTGCGGGTTCTGCGCGGGCAGTGACTCCAACTGGTGGGTGCCGGAAACGACGCGCACCGCAGTACCGGTCGGATCCACCAAGTCGACTGCGACGCCGCCGAGCGAGTCGGGCAGCGCCCGGACACGGCTGCCCGTTACGTTCGCCAAACGTGAGAGGTCAAATTTGTCCGCTGCAGTGTAGGCGGTCCCGATGAACCGGGAGCGATCGCCGCGGCGGATCAGCACAGATGGCGCGCCGGCGTCGGTGCCGCGCAGGTACAACTCGTCGGGCGTGCGCAGCGCGGTTGCAAAACCGAACACGGAGGCGAAGGCCTCGGCGGCGGCCAGATTTGGCTTCTCGAACTCGAGCCAGGTGATGTCGTGCACCTTGATCACGGGATTACTCGCCCGCCCCCGGTGCTCCCCCTCAAGGCCGCCCTGATCGCTGTGCAGGTCTTTGTGGACGTCGACGTGATTCATCGCTAACCTTCCCAACTCGACGTAACTGACGATATCATCATATACGATGATATCGTCAGTCAAGAGCCTGCGGCGAAAAATTTCGCGGCGAAGCCGAGCGTCGACGTTTTGCAGCCGTCGCGGGTGATACCGAACAGGCGGATCGAAGCGGTCGACGCGGCGAGCGGCCCGGTGAATGGCACGCAGCGCACTCGGCGCCAGCACCCGATCGGACTGGATCGACGCCCGCGCCGAGGCCGAGGAGCCAGGATCATCAGTCATGACATTTTCGTCACAAAGACTTGACTGACGATATAATCGTAAGTGATGATATCGTCAGTGATGTCGAACAGGTCGCTGAGCCCCGCGACTGTGCGCCGGCGGAGCGGCCGGAACCATCGGTGCGGATGACGAGGCTCACCTGAACTCTTGAGTATGGAGAAATCTGATGAGAAACGATCACCTCACAGCACAGCGTCGGGCCGCGATCGATGCGGAATCCGTTGGTTTGCCGCAGATCTGGAAGCCGGGCCTGGCATTTGACGCACCGGCTTGATCATTCGCCCCGGCCGACGCGACTGAGTGCAAAGGAAAGCAACTATGGCTAACTTCACCGTGGGGAAATACCTCGCGACCCGGTTCGAGCAGATCGGCCTGAAGCACTACTTCATGGTCCCCGGCGACTACAACCTCGTCCTGCTGGATGAGCTCCTGGAGAACGAGAACCTCGAGCAGATCGGGTGTTGTAACGAGCTCAACGCCGCCTACGCCGCCGAGGGCTATGCGCGGGTCAACGGGACCGGGGCCGTGCTCACCACCTTCAACGTGGGTGCCTTCTCCGCGCTCAATGGCGTCGCCGGCGCCTACGCCGAACGGCTCCCGGTGATCATGGTGTCCTCGGGTCCCAACACCAACGACCTGGGCTCAAATCACGTCCTGCACCACACCATGGACAACGGTGACCTCTCGTATCAGTACGAGGTGTTCCGGCAGGTGACGTGCAAGGCGGTGCGCATCGTGCACCCCGACACCGCGCCGGCGCTCATCGATGAGGCAATCAGCGCCGCGTTGCGCGAGCGAAAGCCCGCCTACATCGAGATCCCGTGCAACCTGTCGGCGGCGCCATGTCCCGAGCCGGCTAGGTTCTCCACCCTGCCGGCATGGCAGCCCAGCAACGCGCGGATGCTGACCGACGCGGTCGCCCGGGCCGGCGACCTTCTCGGGAAAGCGAAGAAGCCGATTTTGCTGGCGGGGGTCCACCTGCGTGCCTACGGGGCGATCGACGCCTTCCGCGAACTGGCCGAGGCGCTGGGCTGCGCGGTGGCGGTGATGCCAAACGCCAAGGGCTTCTTCCCGGAGGACCACCCGCAATACGTAGGCATCTACTGGGGTGAAGTGAGCAGCCCGCAATGTCAGGCCATCGTTGACTGGTCCGACCTGATTGTGGCCGCCGGACCTGTGTTCAACGACTACACGACGGTCGGCTGGAGCGCGCTCCCGTCACGGCAGCGGCTAATCAGCGCCGAACCCCGAAAGGTGCGGTTTTGCGACGTCGATTTCACCGGCGTCGCGCTGGCCGAGTTCCTGTCAGACCTGGCGAAGAAGGTGCAGGCCAATCCCGCGACCATGACCCAGTACCAGCGCCTGCGCCGGACCGAATCCGCTCCGGTGGCGGTCGCGGAGGTCGACCCTGAGGCCCCGCTGAGCCGGGTCGAGATGTGGCGCCAGATCGAGCAGGACCTCGACTCGAACACCACGCTGCTGGTGGAAACCGGCGACTCCTGGCTCAATGGCATTTACTCGCGTCTGCCCGGCGGCGCCAGGTTCGAAATCGAGATGCAGTACGGCTCGATTGGCTGGTCCGTGCCAGCCAGCTTCGGCTACGCGAAGGGCCTGGAGCCGGACCGGCGCCTTGTCTCGGTCATCGGTGACGGGTCGTTTCAGCTGACCGCCCAGGAAGTGTCCAACATGATCCGGTACGGCCAAGAAGTTCTCATCTTCCTGGTCAACAACCGCGGTTACGTGATCGAGTCGGCGATCCACGACGGTCCCTACAACTACTACAAGAACTGGGACTACGCCGGCCTCGTCGACGCGTTCAATGCGGGAGACGGCGCCGGTCTGGGTTTGACGGCGGCCACCGCCGGGGAGCTGGCCGACGCGATCCGCACGGCCCGCGCCCATGAGGGTGGCCCGGTCCTGATCGAATGCCAGATCCCTAACGACGACGCGAGCCCGGAACTCATCTCGTGGGGATCCAAGGTGGCCGGCGTCAACGGCCGTTCAGACCCGCGATTCCACTGATGGCCTGCCGCTGAAATTCGTTGTGGTGGAGCGGCGATGCCGGCCGGCGGCAACCACGTTATTTGCGTGCTGCCGGCCGGCACCTCCCGCCAATACTGAATGGCTGGACCGCCGCGGCGCCGAACTCAGCCCAACAGGGGCCGGCGGTGGGCCGTCATTTCGGTGAGCGCGTCCTGCATCGCGACATGGACACGCTCGGCGAAGGCCTCAGCGTCCTCGCCCTGCCGCGCCTCGGTGCGGGGCAGCACCCGGGTGTTCAGCTTGCTCGGCAAAGGCAGGTAGGGCAGCAACCCCACTGCGCCGAAATTGATACCCCACGGCACGGACAGGGTGATCGGTAATGCCTTGAGCCTCAACAGTTTGTCGAGATGCAACGCCCGCGCGAGCCGCTCGCCGTCGGCCAGCACGAGCAGCGATTCACCGGCGCCGGCGGTGACGATGGGCACGATGGGCACTTTCTCGTCGATGGCGAGCCTGGCAAAACCGCTGCGACCGCCGAAAACAATCTGGTTGCGATCGGAAAAGGACTTGAAGGCATCAAGTTCCCCGCCCGGGAAGACGACGACATGGTGGCCCTCCGCAAAGGCGTCCCTGGCGCTGTCCCGGCTGGCGGGACGTGCGCCGAGGTGCTCGATGAGCGGACCGACGCCCAACGTCCAAGCCATCTGATGGGTCAGGAAGGTGACGGGCCGGTCGAGTTGGAGGTCCTCGAGAACCGCACCCACGGCCAGGACGTTGAGGTCGAAGATCCCTCCGAAACCGTGGTTGGCGACGAACAGCACCGGCTCGGCCAAGTCTGCCGTCGCGAGGTGGATCTGCAGACGGTTGTAGCGCCGGACGAATTCGATTGCACGGTGGCGGAGGCCGGCCAAGGCCTTATCGAGCTCGCTGGGCTCGCGCCCCTCGTCACCCGGCTGCACACCCTGTTCGACGGCGGCCAGCAGCGCATCAGCGAGTTCCTCGACCTCGGCGTGCTGGTGTCTGTCCCTCTGCGACACTGCCCGGACCTCCCAGTGACGAAATGATCGTTTTACCACGGTCAGCCTCGCCGGTCGTCCAGAATGGATACTCTGGGCGGACCCTGGCTAGTGCCGCTAACTGCCGCCGTCGAGTCCCACTAGACGATCCGATTCCTTTCGTAGTCGTCGCGCCAACGCGTCATCGAGGGCGAGTGCGGAGGGCTCGCGAATTTTGTTGTCTTCGAAGTACTGCCCGGTAGTTCCAGCTAGCTCGGGAGCCGTGGCCAAATAGGAGATACGACGACCCCCCTCCTCGGGCGTGATCATCTTGAATCGTTTGACGAGAGCGAGCACCGGTCGCGCGAACCATGGTGCCCTGTCCCAGATGTCGGTCGCGACCATTCCCGGGTGCAGCGCGTTGACCGCAACGCCGGTGCCGGCCAGCTCGCGGGCAAGGTCGCGGGTGTAGAGCACATTGGCGAGCTTGGACCGCCCGTAGGCCTTCATCACGGTGTAGCCGTTGCGGTACCCGAGATCGTCGAAGTCAAGGGTGCCGCGGTAGTGGCCGGTGGACGCGGTGATGACGATGCGTGCGGGCGCGCCGGCGATCATCAGCGGCTTGAGCAGTTCGGTGAGCAGGTACGGCGCCAGGTGGTTGACGGCGAACGTAGCTTCGTAACCGTCCCCGGTCTCGGTACGGGATGCATAGACCGTGCCGGCGTTGTTGATCAGCAGATCGATGTGGTCGTAGGTGCCGAGGACGTTCTCCGCGAGTGCGCGAACCGAATTCAGTGAGGTGAAGTCGCAGATCAGCGTGTCGACGGCGGCCGCGCCCGCCGCGATCACTCGGCTTTTCGCCGCCGCGAGTTTGTCCTGGCTGCGTCCGACGAGCACAAGGTCGTTGCCCGTGGCCAGCTGTGTTGCGCATTCCAACCCGATACCCGCCGTAGCCCCGGTGATGAGAATCCGCTTCGGTTGGTTTACCGCGGCGCCTGGGCGCTGGTGAGATCGAGGGCGATGTCGACGAGCATGTCCTCCTGGCCGCCGACCATGCCGCGGCGTCCGGCCTCTTCGAGCAGGGTGCGCGCGTCGATGTCGTAGCGGGCGGCGGCGGACTCCGCGTGGCGCAGGAAGCTGGAGTACACCCCGGCGTAGCCCAGCGTCAGTGTCTCCCGGTCCACTCGCACCGGTCGGTCTTGGAGCGGGCGCACCAGATCGTCGGCGGCATCCTCCAGGACATGCAGGTCACAGCCGTGGTGCCAGCCCATCCGACTGGCAGCGGCGATGAACACTTCCAGCGGAGCATTGCCCGCGCCGGCACCCATTCCGGCCAGTGAGGCGTCCACCCGGTTGGCGCCGCGCTCCACCGCCACGATCGAGTTCGCCACACCCAGCGACAGATTGTGGTGGGCGTGGATGCCGATTCCGGTTGCCGGAAGCAATGTTTGGCGAAGAGCATCGACGCGTTCGGCGACGTCGCGCATGAGCATGGCGCCGCCGGAGTCGACGACGTACACGCACGTGGCGCCGTAGCTCTCCATCAGTCTGGCCTGTCCGGCCAGGGCGTCGGGTGTGGTCATGTGGCTCATCATGAGGAAGCCGACGGTGTCCATGCCGAGTTCCCTTGCGGCGGCGATGTGTTCGGCCGAAATGTCGGCCTCGGTGCAGTGGGTGGCCACTCGCACCACGGTTGCACCTGCCCGGTGGGCGTCCCTGAGGTTGTGGACGGTGCCGACGCCGGGCAGCAGCAGGGTCGCGACCTTGGCGCGCTTGACCACAGTGGCAACGGCTTCGATCCATTCCAGATCGGTGTGCGCGCCGAAACCGTAGTTGCACGTCGATCCGGCCAGCCCGTCGCCGTGGGCCACCTCGATGGAGTCCACGCCAGCGGCGTCGAGGGCCCTCGCAATGGAGGTGGCCTGGGCAATGCTGTATTGGTGGCGGATGGCGTGCATCCCATCTCGGAGCGTGACGTCGCTGATATACAGATCGTGAATCATGATGCGGCTCCAGCGGTTTGGCTGATATGGGTGACGATGCGTTCGGCGGTGGCCTTGGCCGCCGAGGTCATGATATCGAGGTTGCCGGCGTAAGCCGGCAGATAGTGCGCCGCGCCGGTGACCTCGAGCAGCACGGTGACCCGGGTGCCGCTGAACTTACCGGTCTCGGGGATGAAGAGCGGGTTCTCGGCGGTGAACGTCTCGAACTGAATACGCTGCTTGAGCCGATAGCCCGGAACGTAGGCTTGGACCTTCTCGACCATCGCTTCAACCGACCGTTCGATTGCGCCGTGGTCGACGTCGCCGTCGACGAGGCAGTACACGGTGTTGCGCATCAGGATGGGCGGGTCGGCGGGGTTGAGGATAATCAGCGCCCGCGCCCGTTGCGCTCCCCCGACGGCTTCCAGAGCGGCGGCGGTGGTTTCGGTGAACTCGTCGATGTTGGCGCGGGTCCCGGGCCCGGCGGATTTCGACGAGATCGACGAGACGATCTCGGCGTAGGACACGATGCCCACCTGACCGACCGCGGCAACGATGGGCACTGTGGCCTGCCCGCCGCACGTGACCATATTGAGGTTGGGGGCGTCGAGGTGGTCGTCGAGGTTGACCACCGGCACGCAGTAGGGTCCGATCGCAGCCGGGGTCAGATCGAGTACCCGCGCCCCGGTGTCTTTGAGCTTGGCCCAGTTTGCTCGGTGCGCGTTCGCGGAGGTGGCATCGAAGACGACTTTGATGTCGGCGAAGTTCGGCATGGCCAGCAGGCCGTCGATGCCCTCGGCGGTGATGGGAACACCGAGGCGTTTGGCCCGGGCCAACCCATCGGAGTCCGGGTCGATGCCGACCATCGCCCCCATCGTCAGCGGACCTTCGCTGCGCAGAATCTTGATCATCAGGTCGGTGCCGATGTTGCCCGAACCGATGATGGCCACCGGCCACTTGTCTTGTGGTTCCATGATTTTCCTCAGGTGAAGGTGAGCGACACTGTCCCCAGGCCGCTGATGGTGGCCGACGCGGAATCGCCGGGGTGGACGAAGGCGGCGGTGGTGAAGGAACCGGACATGATCAACTGGCCGGGCAGGATGTCGGTGCCAAACGGGGCCAGCGCGTTGGCCAGCCACGCCACGGCGGCCGCCGGGTCACCCAGCACGGCCGCGCCGAGACCCGAGTCGATTTCGGTTCCGTTGACACACAGCGACGCTCGCGCACCGGGCAGGTCGATGTCATCGGTGTAGGCAACCCACTCCCCGAGCACGACGGCTCCGGAACTGGCGTTGTCAGCCACGGTGTCGCGCAGGGTTAGCTTCCAGTCGGCGATCCGGCTGTCGACGATCTCCAGCGCGACCGCGACGGCCTGAGTCGCAGCACGCACATCCGCAACGCTGACGCCGGGTCCGCGTAACGGGTTGCGAAGCAGAAAAGCCACTTCCGGCTCCACTCGAGGTGCGCAGAACCGCGCCCGTGGCACGGTCGACCCATTCAGAACGACCATGTCGTCGAGGATGTAACCGAAGTCGGGTTCGTCGACGCCGAGCAGAGTCTGCATGGGCTTGGAGGTCAGCCCGATCTTGTGGCCCACTAAGCGGGCGCCGGAGTTCAGCCTGCGGCGCAAGTTGACCTGCTGGATCGCATAAGCCTCGGCGAGGCTCATGTCGGGATAGCGTTCGGTGAGCTGGCCGATCGGGGCGCGGTCTGCTTGGGCCGCATCGAGAAGCTCAGCGGCTTCGGTGACCATATCGTGCACTGTCATCGGGCGTGGTTTTCGGAAATCATGCGCTCGGCGGTTCGATACAGCGCCTGCGCGTGCAACTCGAACAGAGACACGAGATCGACGCTGTCCCCGCCGATTTCCTTCGCGATGAACAGACCATCGGCACCGGCGATGGCATAGGTGGCGAGCTGACGAACCTGGTCTTCGGACAGGCTCAGGCCCAATTCGCCGATGTGCACCGACAGGGCCTCGAACGCCTGCTCACGGACTTGGATGAACATCGCTCGCGCCCGGGGCTCGACCGGGCGGCGTTCCAGGGCGAGCATGAGGCCTAGCCGGAGGAAGTCCGGAGAGTCGAGCAACGCCTTGGCCGTGCCCACGGCCACTTCCATGAGCCGATCGAGCGCCACGATGTCCTCGGGCACCTGCCACACCTTGAGCCAGTTGTCGAAGCTGCGCTCGATAACGGCCGCGATGAGATCGTCCTTGTCCTTGAAATGCCAATAGATCGAACTGGCCGGCAGTCCGCATTTGGCACTGACCGCACCGATGCTGGTGCCCTCGTAGCCGCGTTCAGCAGCGATCTCCATCGCAGCGTCGAGGATCCGGGTGCGGGACAACTCTCCGTCGGGTCGCCGCGGCCGGCGCTTGCGCTCGGCTGTGTTTGCCATCGATTCCTGACTCCTGGCTCTTGACTCCGTAGTGATCACTACACTACCGTAGTGTTCATTACAGGACAAGTCCCCGGTCAACGAGGACACGGACAGACGAGAGACAGCTATGAGTGACACCTCCACCTATGACGTGGCGATCGTCGGTTATGGTCCGGTGGGCGCCACCGCGGCCAACCTGCTCGGACAGAGCGGCCTCAAGGTCGTAGTCATCGAGCGCGATCCCGATATCTACTTCCGGGCGCGTGCCATCTCCACGGATGAGGAAGTGGTGCGCATCTGGCAGCAGGTCGGGCTGGCCGACCGGCTCAACGCCGACATGCAGCCCGGCGCGGGAGCTAACTTCGTGGACGCCAACGGCGTGCCCTTCGCGAAGCTGGTGCCCGTCGACCGGGGCAACGGGCACCCGCCGCAGCAATTCATCTATCAGCCCGCGGTGGACAAAGTCCTGCGAGAAGGGGTCGACCGCTTCCCGAACGTCTCGGTGCTGCTCGAACACGAGTGCCTGCGCCTCATTGCGCACCCCGATTGTGTCGAGTTGATGCTCGCCGACCTGACCACGGACGAGTTCAAGCGAATCCGCGCCTCCTACGTGATCGCCGCCGACGGCGGATCGAGCTTCATCCGCGGGCAACTGGGTGTCGGTTTCGGCGGACGAACCTACTCGGAGCGCTGGATCGTGATCGACACCAAGGTGCTCAGAGAGTGGCCCGGCCATGACCGGCTGCGCTTCCACTGCAATCCGGAGCGCCCTACCGTCGACTGCCCCACTCCGCTCGGGCATCATCGTTGGGAATTCCCGGTGCGTGACGAGGAGAACGAGAAGGACCTGCTCCACGAGGACGTCATCTGGAAGGTCCTATCCGGACAGGGACTCACCCAAGCGGACGTCAAGATTCTCGGCTTCGCCTGCTACAGCCACCACGTCCGGTTCGCCGACCGCTGGCGGACGGGCCGGATATTCCTGGCCGGCGACGCAGCTCATGCGATGCCGCCATGGATTGGACAGGGCATGTGCGCCGGTGTGCGCGACGTGGGGAACCTGTGCTGGAAACTGGAGGCGGTGCTGACCGGGTCGCTGCCCGAATCGGTGCTCGACACCTATCAAGCCGAGCGGCTGCCCCACGTCAAAGAGGTCACCAACCGCGCGGTGAAGACCGGCAACATTATCATCGAGCGCAACCGGTGGCGTGCCGCCCTGCGCAACCACTTCTTCCGCACCGCAACCAAATTGCCCTACTTCGCCACTTGGCTACTCGAACACCGTTGGCTGCCCGCCGCCCGCTATCGCGATGGGCTGCTGGCACGCAACGGCAACCCCGCAGTCGGCTGGCTGATCCCCCAACCGTGGGTAATCGACGAAAAGGGCGACCGGGTGCGCTTCGACGACGTCATCGGCGGCAGGTGGACGGTCCTGCACACCGGTCCGGCAGGCCCGTGGCAGTCGTGGCGATCAGCCGGCGTGCCGATCATCAGAATCGCCGCGCCCGGAAGCGCGGCGTCTGACGATTGCATCGTCGATCACGACGGCTTGCTGACCCACTGGCTGGAGACGAAGAAGGCGTCCGTCGTGGCCGTGCGACCCGACGGGTTCATCTACGCCGCCGGCGGCGAACAACCGCTTCCCCCACCGCCCGCCGGATTTATGGCCAACGCGATTCATCGAGCGGAGCACCACGCATGAGCAGCGACACCACGCCCAACGGCCGCCCGACGACCGTTGCCTCGGAGTACACCGTGCGCCTCAAGGGCGCCGAGATATTCGTGACCGACACCGGCGGAGATGGCCCACCAGCGGTCCTGCTGCACGGTGGCGGACCCGGCGCTTCCGGCGTCTCGAACTACTCGAGAAACATCGCCGCACTTTCCCGGCAGTTCCGCGTACTCGTACCCGACATGCCCGGATACGGCCGCTCCAGCAAGCACGTCGACCAAGACGACCCGTTCGGCTTCCTGGCCGACACCATCCGCGGGCTACTCGACGAACTCGGTTTTGCCACCGCGCATCTGGTCGGCAACTCCTATGGCGGAGCAGCCGCGCTGCGCCTAGCCCTGGACACCCCACACCGCGTCGACAAGCTGGTAATGATGGGTCCCGGCGGCATTGGGACCACCCGCGCCCTGCCCACCGCGGGTTTGAAGAGCCTGCTGTCGTACTACGGCGGTGACGGGCCTAGCCGCGACAAACTGGCGAGGTTCATCCGCACCTATCTGGTCTACGACGGATCCGCAGTGCCCGACGAATTGATCGACCTGCGCTACCAGGCCTCCATCGATCCGGGAGTGGTTGCCAATCCACCGCTGCGCCGTCCGTCCGGGGCGCGCACCCTGTGGCGTATGGACCTGACACGCGACAAACGGCTGCGCCGTCTGCCCACGCCCACGCTGGTGCTGTGGGGCCGCGACGACAAAGTCAACCGCCCGTCCGGTGGGCCGATGCTGCTGAACCTGATGCCCAATGCGCAGCTGGTCATGACCTCGCACACCGGCCACTGGATGCAGTGGGAGCGGGCCGAACTGTTCAACCAACTCGTCGGCGAATTCTTGCGCCCCGATTCGAAACTGGCGGCATCATGACCACCTTAGATAAATCCGTATTCGGTGCCGTTCATCTCGGCTACCTCGTCGTGGAGACCGAAAAGTTCTCCGAATGGCGGAGATTCGGCCGTGACGCCATCGGCATGCACCTCGACGAGACGCTGCCTGACATCATGCGGTTCCGACTGGACGACGACGAGTGTCGCTTTCTGCTGCAGCGCGGGCCTGCCGAAGACGTCACCGCGTTGGGCTGGAAAATTGATGATCACGCCAGTTTCGACACCATCGAGGCCAGAATCCGCCGCCACGGCGTTCCCGTGACCCGCGGCTCGGCCGAGGAGGCGGAGCTGCGCGGCGTCGAACGGTTCCTTCGCTTCCCCGGCCCCAACGGTGTGCATGAGGAGATCTACGTCGAGGCCCGTCGTGGGGAATCACCCCTTCAGCTAGGGGTACGGGGTGGTTTCGTCACGGGCGATGCGGGCATGGGCCACGTGGCGATTGCCACCAAAAAGCCACACCAGATGCGGGCCTACTACAACACCGTCTTCGATGCGCGGTTAAGTGACTACATCGACGAGACGATCAGCGGGCTCAAGTTCAAGATCCGGTTCTTACGGGTCAACGAGCGCCACCACACCGTCGCCATCGCATCGGTTAACCATCTGCCGCTGAACCCTATCCGCACCCGCATCCAGCACTGCAACATTCAGGTCTCCGAGCTCGGCGATCTGACCGCGTCCTATCAGCGGGTGAAGGAACTAGGCTTTGAAATGGCGTTGTCGGTGGGCCAGCACACCAACGACAAGGAGCTTTCGTACTACGCCGTGACGCCGTCGGGTTTCGAGTGGGAGGTCGGGTGGAATCCGATCGTCGTTGACGAAAGCACCTGGGAGATAACCACCCACCAAGGCATCAGTATCTGGGGCCACACCCCGGAGGGGCACACCGTCAGCCAGCTTCTCGCGCGGCTCAAGACAAGTGCACAATCGGTATTGCACGCCGAGGACAGCGTGCCGGCGTTGGCGGGTTCCGGTATCGCCGACGACTAGGGGAGGCGACCATGCCGCGCATCGACACACACCAGCACCTGATCCCACCCGACTATCGGGACGCATTACAGCGGGCTGGTTTGGGAGAAGCCGGCGGGCGCGCGCTGCCCGAATGGAGCCCACAGGCGGCGTTGGAGGCCATGGCGCAACTGGATATCGCCGCCGCAATCCTGTCGGTGTCGACCCCGGGTACGGCGTTCATGCCGAGGGCCACCGACTCGGCCGCAATGGCCCGTGATCTCAACGACTACACCGCCGCACTGGTCGCCACCCAGCCGGACCGGTTCGGGTTCTTCGCCACCGTGCCGATGCCCCACCTCGAAGAGTCGGTCACCGAGGCGGTGCGTGCCCTCGACGAGCTCTCCGCCGACGGCGTCGTGCTGCTGGCCAACAACGCCGGCACCTACCTCGGCAGAGACGGCCAAGACCAGCTGTTCGCCGCGCTCGACGCGCGGTCCGCGGTCGTGTTCGTCCACCCCGCCGATCTGCCCGGCCCGGCTGTGCCCGGTGTGCCGCCATTCGCTGCGGACTTCCTACTCGACACCACCCGGGCCGCATACCTTCTGGTGCACAACGGAATTCGGCGCAAGTACCCGAACATCAAGTTTATTCTCAGCCACGCGGGCGGGTTCGTGCCCTACGCATCTCACCGGCTGGCAGTGTCGATCATGGGCGACACCGGGCGCAGCCCAGCCGACAGCCTCGACGACTTCTCGAGCTTCTACTTCGACACTGCACTGTCATCGAGTGCGGCCGCATTGCCCACATTGCTGGCCTTCGCGAAGCCCGGCCACATCACGTTCGGTTCGGACTTCCCCTTCGCGCCCATCGCTGCCGCAAAGCTGTTCGCGGCTGGCCTGGAGACTTATCCGGCCCTGGACTCCCAGACCAGGCAAGCAATCGAGCACCGCAACGCCCTGGCCCTTTTTCCCCGGCTGGCCAAGGCCCCCGCGGTGCCAGCCAAATCGCGGCTTGACGGCATCCGTGTTGGCGCCAGCCGGATGACCATGCGCGCCATCGCACGACTCATCACAACCAACTGACGATGACCGTATGATGGCGCCACGTAGTTTCCCAAACCGCGGTAAAGCGCTTTCTTGATCGGGGTGTCACCCGCGACGCCGCCCAGCTGCTGCTCGGCTAGACAATCTCTCCACTTGAAAAGCACGGCCACGGCAAGCGTCGAGCGCTGCTTGGGGGTTCCCGGGCTCCAATGGCCCAGCACAGGAGATCCACACCACCGCGCAAATCGCACACTGCCGATCGAGTCGCGAAGAGGCATTGGTCACCGGCCGTGGGGCCCATCGGCCCTTGATGTCACCACCGATCCGACGAAAGCTTGGGACGAGGCTGCCGGTCACGCGTCTCAGGGGCTAGTGTGATGCGTTGCTGCGGCGTTCGAAGCGGGAGCGACTGATGGCATCCAATGAATCCACACGGCAGACGAGCCGGAAGACATCGACACGCGGCCCGGCGCAGCGCACAACGCACAGAACGGCTGCGCAACGCGTTCGGGAGACCAACAGCATGCCCGTCGATCTCCCAATCGTCGGGCACGTCGAGCTTCCCCGCCCGGAGGAACTCGCCTACTACGTCGGCCTTGCGGTGCTGGCTGCCGCTGAGATCATTGACTGGCCAGTCGCATTGGTGCTCGCGACCGGCCACGCGCTGAATTACAGTCACCACAGCCGCGTCGCGAACGAACTCGGTGACGCGCTTGACGAGATCCACGCGGCGCGCGAACTCGGTAAAGCGCTTGACGAGAGCGGCGTCGCGGAGGAAATTGGCGAGGTGCTTGCGCGTCCACCCGGCTGAGCCCCTTCCTTCGATTCGTCTGGGCGGCCGCAGTTTTGAGCCAGGGCAACCTGCGATGCGCGCCCCGAACCTTCGCGTGCAAACACATGCTTGACGATTCGTCAGCACCGAACGTGTCGTCAGTGGCGCGGAGCGCCTCCACGACCGAGGTTGGGTGATGCCGGCGGGAAGGGCCGGGATTTCGCATTCGCGCCCGCAATCGACATCTCGGCGTCACTGTAAAAAGGAGTCGCGCAACGCAGCACAGCTCGGTTGCAACTGAGGAATGGGGTCGGACATTGGATACCACCACAAACGCTGAGCCCGTCGATCACCGCCTCACCGATCAGGGCCATCACCGCCGCGTGGCTCGACCACACGGCGACGACGAAGGGGCGATCGCCTGGCGCCGAACACGCTGCGGCACAACTGAAATCAGAGCGTCAGCCGTACGGGGCGCGGGGTAAGCTATTTGACCGCGGTTCCCTGTTTTATCTGGGTGTGATGCTCTCGGCAGGCGTCGTGGTGACCTACGGGGCGGTGCGCGTCCTCGCCTCGGCGTCCTCGGTGCTGATATTGGTTGGCGCGGCGATGTTCTTCGCCCTCGGGCTCGAGCCCGCGGTGTCGGAGCTTGTGAACCGCAAAGTTCCGCGATGGGCAGCCGTCACTCTGGTGGTCGTGCTGGCGTTCGGTGTCCTCGCCGGGGCGGTGGCGGCCGCGATTCCCCCGCTGGTGTAGGAGGCACGTCAGTTCATCGAACAGGCGCCGCACTATCTGCAGGAGGCTCAGAACCACTCCACGGTGATCGGCAGGATCAACGAACGCTTCCATGTGCAACAGCGAATCACCGACATGATTTCACAGCTCGGGCACACCCGCGGTCGGCAACGTTGTCAAAGCCGGAGAGACGGTGTTCGAGGCGGTGTCACGTGTCGGTGTCGTGGCTGTGCTCACCGTCTACTTCATGGCCGACATGCGGCGGATCCGGGCGACGGTGTACCGATTCGTGCCGAATTCACGCCGGCCGCGCGCGATCCTCATCGGTGACGCGGTGATGGCGAAGTTCGGTGACTATGTTTTCGGCAATATTCTGACCGCGCTCGCCGCCATTCCGATCGCCGCGGCACTTCAGTTGCTGGTCTCAGAACTATTGTTCCCCAAGCTCGATCAATCATGATCTGAGCTCGTGAGGCTGAATTCCAGCCATACCCAGACCCGCCGCCACCACCGGCAACCAGTGGTGGATTCGCCACGCCACCAACGAACAGACGCTGGGCCGGTGGACTCTCTTGATTCGGCCGCCTTCCCGGTGATATCCGGATCGAGCGCGGAAATGTGCGCACCTACGTCCCCGGATTTCGATGCTCCTGATCTCGGTCGTGGCCAGCGTATTGCTTTCCGGGTGAAGAAACGTCACACACGTCCGCCCGAATGGGGCGCGGAACACCGCCCGCATGCGCGGTTGCCACGCCGCGCCCCCATCGGTTCGTCGTAGACGGTTCTCTGCGCGATCAGGAAGTGAGTGCCAGACCACGACCATACGGGCGCAGGGCGGCGCCGGGTCGAACTACTTGGCCACGCGACAGATAACCCCTCCGCGCCCAGCCTGCTGGACTCGGCCGACCACATGCCGCGCTGGACCGGCAGCAGCTCCACCGCGGTGACACCGAGACGAACCAGGTGGTTCAGCGCCGCCTCGCGGGACTGGAGGTGGTGCTCGACGTGGTGTTCAACCACACCGCCGAAGGCGGACCTGGGGGTCCCACCTTGTGCTACCGCGGCTTGGACAACGCCGCATACTACCGCCTCGGCGGGCGCGCTCGCGAGTTACCGCAGCCGGTGGTGTCCACATAGTTGCCCGGGTCGTTGGGGGTTCCTGCCGAAGACCGCTGGTTCCCACTAAACCCCAGCGCAACAGGGCCTTTGGGGCTACGGCATGCCCGGGTCGCACGTTCCGATTCCGATCATTTCCCGATCATTTCCGGTGAATAAACGATGACCGGCTCGCGCCCGGAAGCACCGGCAACGGTGACCACGCCATCGTCCGCCCGGGCAAGAGTTCAGCGTACGACTATCAGCAGGTCGCTGCCCTCGACTTGAGCGGTCGGGGAAACCGCCACCCGTTGCACGGTACCGGCCTTGGGGACCGTAATCGCGGCCTCCATTTTCATGGCTTCGATGGTGGCGACAGTCTGGCCGGCCTCGACGGTGTCCCCCACGGCGACGTTCACGGTCACGACGCCGGCAAACGGGGCGGCGATATGGTCGGGGTTGGCGCGGTCGGCCTTCTCGGCGATCGGCGCTGTCGTGGCGATGCTGCGGTCGCGCACTAGGACCGGACGCAGTTGTCCGTTGAGGATGCACATGACGGTGCGCATGCCGCGCTCGTCTGGCTCGGAGATCGCTTCGAGGCCGATGAGCAGCTCCACGCCCTTTTCCAGTCTCACTCGGTGCTCTTCGCCGCGGCGAAGCCCATAGAAGAACTGGTTGGCGGTCAACTGAGAGGTGTCGCCGTACTCCTCACGGTGGGCCCGGAATTCTTCGGTCGGCCCGGGGAACAGCAGCCGGTTCAACGCCCCCTGCCGAACGCGGCCGCTTTGGGCCAGTTGCGCGTAGTCCTCATCGGAGAGTTCCTGTTCCGGTTTGGTGGGGCCCCGACCCTTGAGCGCCTTCGTGCGGAGCGGTTCCGGCCAGCCGCCCGGCGGGTCGCCCAGTTCGCCACGCAGGAAGCCGATGACCGACTCGGGGATGTCGTAGCGCGCCGGATCAGCAGCGAACTGGTCGGCGGTGACATCGGCGCCGACCAGGGCGAGCGCCAAGTCCCCCACGACCTTTGACGAAGGGGTGACCTTCACTAGTCGGCCCAATACCCGGTCGGCGGCTGCGTAGTTGACTTCCACTTCTTCGAACCTGCTGCCTAAGCCTAGAGCGATGGCTTGCTGCCGCAGGTTGCTCAGCTGGCCACCCGGGATCTCGTGGCTGTAGACCCGTCCCGTTGGTGCGGGAAGCCCGGATTCGAAAGGTGCGTAGACCTTGCGCAGCGCCTCCCAGTAGGGCTCCAGATCGCACACCGCATCCAACGAGATTCCGGTGTCGTGTGGGGTGTGGGCTGCTGCGGCCACGATCGAGGAGAGCGCTGGCTGGCTGGTGGTGCCGGCGAGTGGGGCGGCGGCGCCATCGACGGCGTCCGCTCCTGCCTCCCACGCGGCGACATAGCTGGCGAGCTGTCCACCCGGGGTGTCATGGGTGTGCACGTGGATCGGAAGGTCAAACCGGGATCTCAGAGCCGACACCAAGGTGCGGGCGGCCGGCGCGCGCAGCAAGCCAGCCATGTCCTTGATCGCGAGCACGTGCGCGCCGGCCTCGGCGATCTGCTCGGCTAGCTTGAGATAGTAGTCCAGTGTGTAGAGCCTCTCCCCTGGGTCGGAGAGGTCGCCCGTGTAGGCCATCGCGACTTCGGCTACCGCGGTTCCGTTCTGACGCACCGCGTCGATGGCCGGCCGCATCGACTCGACGTTGTTGAAAGCATCGAAAATTCGGAAAATGTCGACGCCGGTGGCGACGGCTTCGTCAACGAAGGCGTGCGTCACCGTCTCGGGGTATGCGGTGTAACCGACGGTGTTGCGCCCGCGCAGCAGCATCTGTAGGCAGATGTTGGGCACGGCCTCGCGCAGCGCGGCCAGCCGCTCCCAGGGATCCTCTTTCAGGAACCGCAGCGCTACATCGTAGGTCGCGCCGCCCCAGCACTCGATGGACAACAGCTGGGGTGTGAGCCGGGCGATGTAGGGAGCCACGATAAGCAGTCCGGTGGTGCGGATGCGGGTCGCCAACAACGACTGGTGGGCGTCGCGAAACGTTGTATCGGTGACATGCAGCCTCTCGGTGTTCCGGATCCAGCCCGCGAAGCGCTCCGGGCCCATTTCAGCCAGCTTCTGCTTGGAGCCGGGCGGCGGGTCCGCCGACACGTCGATGGCGGGCAGCTTGTGGTGGGGGTAGACCGTCGAAGGACGCTCGCCGTGGGGCCGGTTGACGGTGACGTCGGCGAGATAGTTGAGGATCTTGGTGCCGCGGTCGGCGGACGGCCGGGAGGCCAGCACGTCGGGGTGGTCTTCGATGAACGACGTGGTGATCTTGCCGGCTTGGAAGTCGGGGTTGTCCAGGACTGCCTGAAGGAAGGGAATGTTGGTGGCGACGCCCCGGATCCGGAACTCAGCGAGCGCGCGCCGTGCCCGTTGCACCGCTGAGTGGAAGTCGCGCCCCCGACACGTCAGCTTGAGGAGCATCGAGTCGAAATGAGCTGAGACTTCGGCACCGATATGGGTGCCGCCGTCGAGGCGGATCCCGGCGCCCCCCGGTGTGCGGTAGGCGGTGATACGCCCGGTGT
This sequence comes from uncultured Actinomycetota bacterium, assembly GCA_963785625.1. GTDB lineage: Bacteria > Actinomycetota > Actinomycetes > Mycobacteriales > Mycobacteriaceae > Mycobacterium. The sequence continues at coordinate 182,011 of CAWAWC010000020.1, forward strand.
CCGGGCGGAAGCCGTTTGCGGGGTCCTCAGTGGTGATGCGGCACTGCATCGCGGTACCGTGCGGTATGACCGAATCTTGGCTTAGCCCAAGGCCGAACAGCGATTCACCCGCTGCGATGCGCAGCTGGCTCGATACCAGGTCGATGTCGGTGATCTCTTCGGTCACAGTGTGTTCGACCTGGATACGGGGGTTCATCTCGATGAACACATGCTGGCCTCGTTCATCGAGCAGGAACTCAACCGTGCCAGCACACGTGTAGCCGATTTGTTTGGCGAATGCCACCGCGTCAGAACAGATCCGATCGCGAACCGCCGGGTCGAGGTTGGGCGCTGGAGCCAGCTCGATCACCTTCTGATGCCGCCGTTGGACGCTGCAATCCCGCTCATAAAGGTGGATGACGTTGCCGTAGTTGTCGGCAAGGATCTGCACCTCGATATGGCGGGGACTGATCACGGCTTGCTCGAGGAACACGGCCGGATCACCGAACGCCGACTCCGCCTCGCGGGATGCCGCTTCAATGGCCTCCCGCAACTCACCGGGTCCGGCGACTCGGCGCATACCACGTCCACCGCCGCCGGCGACCGCCTTGACGAACAGCGGAAACTGCATCGTCTCGGCTGCCGCGACCAGTTCATCCACGGAGGTCGACGGCTCGGAGGAGGACAACACCGGCAGCCCCGCGGCTCGAGCCGCCGCGATCGCACGGGCCTTGTTGCCGGTTAACTCCAGAACGTCAGCTGGCGGGCCGACGAACGTGATACCCGCCGCCGCACAAGCTGCGGCTAAGTCTGGATTTTCAGAGAGGAAACCGTAGCCGGGGTAAACGGCATCCGCGCCCGCAAGCGTTGCGATGCGGACCATCTCGTCCACCGCGAGGTAAGCCCGCACCGGGTGGCCGCGCTCGCCGATTTCGTATGACTCGTCAGCTTTCAAGCGGTGCAGCGAGTTTCGGTCTTCGAACGGGTACACCGCGACCGTGCCGATGCCGAGCTCGTAGGCGGCGCGGAATGCACGGATCGCGATCTCGCCACGGTTAGCTACGACCACTTTGGTGAACATGGGCCCCTCACTACCGGTGTGCTCCCGTGTCGCATGAAACAGGCGCGTGGACTTTTTGGCGTTGTTCTGCCAGGGTTTCGCTCCGCGCCGTTACGGCCGTTGGCGAATTCAGCTGCTCCATCATGGAATCGTTCAACCGAACGTCGGCAACGACTCACACAGCTGCGACAGGTCCCGACCCGCTCGCATCACCGTGAAGTCGGGCCTGACGATCGCTGCCTGCGCTCTGCTCCGGCTCAGCCACTCGGCCAACTCGGTCCCCGGCCCGGCGTAGTGCACGACGGCGTTGCGTTGCTGGATCAGGTTCCTCTGTTGAGCCGTCGGCGGGACTGAGGTAATGATCGCGAATCCGGTGCCGAGTAAGTTGTCGAGCCGCTCGCCGGTAGCCGTGACGGCGTTGGGACACAGGCTGCCTGCGAGTTGCTTGAGTCCCATGCCCCGGTGGACGAGGGCCGAGGTGCTCAACGGCGGCGTCCTCGAGTCGAGGACCCTGGCGGCCAGTCCGGGTATGAGGCGGGCGCGAGGCGCGACGACGCTGCGCAGCGCATTACCGATCCCGCCGCCGGCCGTCATCGAGTGGCCAATCACGAGCGCGAGCGTGATCATCTTGCGCGCATGTGGTTTCCGCTCTGCCTGGTAGGTGTCGAGGATGTCTGCGGAGAGGCTGCCGTTGATGACGCCGGCGAGCTTCCAGCTGAAGTTCATCGCGTCGCGCAACCCGGCGCACAATCCCTGGCCGATAAAGGGCGGGGTGAGGTGGGCGGCGTCGCCGAGCAGGAAAGTTTTGTCTCGACGCCAACGGTCGGCGAGTTGTGCGCGGAAGGTGTATTCCGCGACCCGGATGATGCGCAGATCTTCGTCGGCAGATGATCGCAGCCAGGGCGCGATGAGGGGACGCAGCGCGGCGAGGGTGCTGAAGTCGTCGGCGGACTCACCGGGCAGCAAGCGGAACTCCCAGCGGTAGCGCGAGTCGCCGATTTGCATGAAGGTCCCGGCTCGTCGTGGATCGCAGAGCTGGTGGACACCGCCCCACTGCTTCAGGTCGACCGTGGAGTCGACGTCGATCACCAACCAGCGCTGCTCGAAGCGAAAATCGCGCATGGTGGCTCCGATGTGCTTGCGCACCATGCTATTCGCCCCGTCGCAGCCCAGCAGATAGTCGCAGTCGACCCTGTGCTCGCTGTTGTCGGTTCGGTCCGTGAAGCTGATCTCGGTCCGGCCGCCGCCGAGGTCGGTCAGATCGGTGACTTCGGCATCACCGCGCAGCGTCGCCTCCGGATGGTGTTTCAGGTTCGCGCGCAACAGGCCCTCGAAGACCGGCTGGTCGAACATATTGGCCTGGGGGTGACCGTGGCGGCTGCGCTTGGGATCGCGGCGGAACTCCGCCAACTCCCGCAGGTCCGGGTCGAGGAGTCGCAGACCCAGGCCGGGACGGGAGACCCCGGCGAATTCCGCGCCGATTCCGAGTCGGTCGAGGATGCGGTACACCTCATCATCGAGGTGCACTGCCCGCGGCTGCGGGTAGACGTCGGCCCACCGGTCCAGGATCAGGCTCTTGATTCCGTATTGGGCGAGCAGGGTGGCCGCGGTGACGCCTACCGGTCCCGCGCCGACAATCACGACCGGGTAGTGGCTCTCAACGCCCATCGCGGCTCCTCACGTATGTGACGAAATCGTCACACATGACTGCACCCTCAGTCAAGTAGTGTTGACGAAATCATCACAAGTGACCACTCTTAGAGAGCGCGACTGAAAGACACGGAGGCGGTGGTTGTCGATGAACGCGGTCGAGACGCAGGTGAACCGGCTGGAGCGGCGCAAGCAACGGACTCGTTCGGCGTTGGTCAAGGCGGCGCAGGGACTGATCGCCGAGGGGCGGCTCAACGTCCCGGTCCTGGAGATCACCCAGGCCGCGGATGTCGGGATGGGCTCGTTCTATAACCACTTCTCCACCAAGGAGGAGCTCTTCGAGGCGGCGGTGATGGACGTTCTCGACGCGCACGGCGATCTGCTCGACGAAATGACGGCACAACTGGAGGACCCGGCGGAGATCTTCGCCAGCAGCTTCCGCCTGACCGGTCGGTTCTTCCGTCGGCGTCCCCAGGAGACCAAGATCCTGCTTGCCAACTGGCAGGCGGCCCTGACGTCCGAGCGTGGGCTCGCACCCCGCGCTCTGCGCGACATCAAAGCCGCCGCGGCGGCCGGACGGTTCAGGGTCGACGACCCGGACCAGGCATTGGCGGTCGCCGGCGGGGTGCTTCTGGGCCTGGGTTCACTGCTGACTGCGCACCCTGACCGCGACGACGCCGCGACCGCGGATGCGGTCACCGAAGATCTCTTGCGATTGTTCGGGATGCCGGCCAGGGAGGCGCACAAGATCTGCAACCGCCCGCTGCCGGCGATCCCTTCTTAGGAGTAGCGGACCGTCATCCGCTGGGTGCCCAGGTCGATCGCGCCGTCGTCGGTGGCCACGGACGCCTCGATGCGGTCGCCGTCGTGCAGGTACTTCGGGTTGGCGGCCTGACTCTTGAAGAACGCCTTCCACTTCACCGCCGGCGGCAGCAGGTTGCTGATCATCGTGATCGGTTTGGGTGGCGCGCTTAGCGCGGTGCCCACGGGTGTGCCGGTCAGGATCAGGTCGCCGGCGGCGAGGTCCTGGAATCGCGCGAGCGACTGCAGTGCCTGCAGGGGCTGATAGAGCATGTCTCCCGCGACGAGGGCGTTCTGGCGCTCCTGGCCGTTGACACTGAGCCGGAGCCGCAAGTCGCCGAACCGTCCGAGGTCGCCGTCTTCCAGCAGCACCAGCGCCGGACCCACCGGGGTGAACGTGGGATAGGACTTGGCCTCGTAGAACTGGGTCTGGGGCAGCTGGATGTCGCGCGCCGAGACGTCGTTGGTGACGACCAGGCCGGCAATGCAGCCGTGGAGATCACGCTCGGAAATGCTTGTGCCGACTGGGATGTCGCGGCCGATGACCAGACCGATCTCGACCTCGTAGTCGAGGAACCGCACGTGGCCCGGCTTGACGATGGGGTCCAGCGGCCCGCTGATCGAGGCCGACGACTTGCGGAAGAACGTCAGCGGCGTGGTCTTGGGATCCATTCCCGAATCCCGAACGTGGGAGGCGAAGTTGGTCATCTGGGCGACCACACGGCACGGCGCGGTTACCGGTGACAGCAGGGCCAGGGTGTCCACCGGGACGGCGGCCGCGCCGTCCCGTGCCGCCTGGAGGGCACCCCTGTCGTTGAGCAACTCCTTGGTGGTGACGGCGGTGGTGTCGACCTTGACGGCGTTGCCGTCCTTCTGCACCCACCAGCCGTCGGGGGTGCGCAACACGGAAAGAGTCATGAACGGGCCACCTTCAGCATTCCCATCAGTCGTTTGACGTCGAACTCGTTGCTCTCGCGCAGTGCGTCGACGATCGCGCCCACTTCCTCGCGGGCGTACTTGGGTTCGATCCCCAGGAAGTCCTTCGTTACGTGTGGTCCCCACTGGGCCAGGCCGGACGCGGTGAACGGCGCCCACCCGGTTTCGAAGGTGTTGTCGAACATGTCCCCGTCGGTGTAATGCTCGACCAGGAATCCGTCGGGGTCACGCCAGTAGTCGAAGATCTGGCTGCCCTGGATGTGCCGGCCGATCCCCCACGACCGGAAGTAGCCGGCGTCGCGCAGGTACTCCCCGCCGGCGGCGAGCGCGTCGAGATCGCTGAGTTCATAGGCGGAGTGCACGTAGCGATTCGCCGGCCCGAGGGCCATCGCCAGCGTGTGGTGGTCACTCGGTGTGGTCCCCTGGTCACAACGGATAAAGCTCATTGTCGGGCCGCGCTCGCGCTGACCGGCGTAGTACTGGAAGTCGCTGACGATCAACCCGAAATGGTCCAGGTACCAGTTCAGGGTCTCGATGCACTTGGTCGACTGCAGGACGACGTGGCCGAGCCGCTGGATACGCGCCGGTTCCCGTGGGGGGCGCTGGGTGGCGTTGACCCGCTTGAAGTCGTGTCCGAAGTTGAACACGTGCGGTTGCTGGCCGGGCGACGCCGACAGCTCGTGGACTCCGCAGACGACCGCGACCGGGGTGCCGCTGGGATCGACCAGATTCACCGCCAATCCGCCCAGACTCTCCGAAAGCGGAACGGGGGGCGCACCGGTCTTAGCGGCCAGGCGAAGGACGTCGGCCTCGTCGCCCGCGCGGAAGGCGAAGCCCCGGAAGCGGGGATGGGGTCCGCGGCGGATGATCACGCACGGGGAGCCGGCATCGACGCCGCGCAGCTGCAACTCGTTGGCATCCTTGGCGGCGGTCTGGAAACCGAAGGCGTGGGCGAACTTCTCCGCGCGCGCCAGGTCCGGCTTGTCGAACTCCAGCCAGGCCAGACCGATCACTTTGATCAGCGGGTTGCGGGATCGCCCCGGGTGCTCGCCCGGCAGCGCCCGCTGGTCACTGTGCAGCTCGTTGTGCGCACCCACGACATCGCTCATCTCTGGACCTCTCCATCTGAATGACGAAATCGTCACATACGACGGATAGATCAGTCAAATGCGGGCGGGCTATTGACTGATGGATTAAGCGTATATGACGATTTCGTCATATACGCGAGGTGCGCCTTGTGGTCTCGAGTGTCGGCGGCAGTCTGGAAAGGTGGGGCCGTGTCATTAGAGGCGTTGTTCGGCTGATCGGCACCAACTGATGGCTCAAAGGTCCAATGGATGGGCCCAGCGCAGTCGGCGGAAGCGTGCGAAGCCGCGGTCGGCGCTTAACCAGGTGGCGTTATTCTCCAGCGCGTACGCGGCCAGGTAGGCGTCCGCGATGTCGTTGCCACGCGCATCGATGTCCGTCGCGAGCTGACGAAATAACGCCCAATGCCGTTGTCCGGCGCGAAGCTGCATCGCTGCAGGAGCCTCGAGCAGTGCATCGACCGCCTGCCACGCCTCGTCTGAGTTCGTCGGCTGAGCGAAGATCCGGCGGTTGGTCATGACACGCACGAAGCCACCGAGGGAGAGATCCGGCAGACCTAGCGGCTCGTCATCGTTGGCCAGCCGTTCAAGCAACTCTCGATAGGTCGAATGCTCGGGCAAATCGGCCCGGTGCGCGTAAACGAGGACGTTGACGTCAACGCACAGCATCGATCGACGCGCCCTCGTCCATCGCCTCGGCGACGGCGGCGTTGGATGACAGATCCAAGCCGGACCGAAGCCCTCCCCGACCCGTCGGCCGGACGGCGTAGCGACCGGCAGTTCGTGGTTCGGACGGGTTTAGACCTCGCCGGACGGCGTCTTCGAGCACCGCCGCTACGGTGCGCCCGGAACGAGCGGCTATTTCCTTCACCTGGCGGTAGAGCTCGTCGTCAATCCGGATTGTCGTGCGCATGCGACATCTTAGCATCAGAACTGGGCATCAAGATGCTCACGATATCCGTCCTATGGACGGGCCGGTCAATAGCCGGGACGGTGTGCGACAGTCCTCAAGGGCCTGGGCCGCATACTCATCGGACAGTGTCAAGCATCAGCGCGCCACCACAGATCCAACCGCTCTATCTGCTGGCGGACAGTCAGCTGCTCTTCTGGAAGCGGCGCGACCGACTGCTGCTCGAGGCGGCCGTCGATGGATTGGGTGGGGACACGCCGCTCAGCGCGGCTTACATCGGCGCCTCCAACGGGGATCGTCCGGAGTTCTACGGGATCTTCGAGGCGGCGGTCGATGCGATTGGAATCACTGATCGTCGCATGATCGATTCGTCGTTCGGTCCGGACGACCGCGCCTTCCTGGAGCGTGCCCAGTTGATCGTCCTTGCGGGCGGTGATGTGCGTCTCGGCTGGAACACTTTCGAGAAAACCGGCATGAAGGATGTGATCCTGGGCCGGTACGCCCAAGGGGCCGTCCTGGTGGGCGTTTCAGCCGGGGCGGTCCAGCTCGGACGCTGTGGAATCGCCGAGACGCCACTATCCTCCGAGTTGTTCGATACGTTCAATCTTGTTCCCGTGGTTATCGATACGCACGACGAGCGAGCCGAGTGGGCGCGGCTGTCGCGCGCGGTTCGGTCGCTGGACGGAGCCGCTACCGGGCTCGGAATTCCTACCGGTGGCGGCGTTATCGTGCACGCGGATGCCACCATCGAACCACTGCGACGTCCCGCACACGCATTCCGTTTCGACGGCACTCGCGTCACGCACTCGGTGTTGTGCGGCGAAGACGATTCGGCCGGCAAGTAAGCCCGAATAGCTTGTCAGAGTGGGGCTGTCGGTGCCTTGGGCAGCCGCTTGGCGGCTAGGTCCCGAAGCTCGCCGGCCTTGATCTTGGCATTGCCCGTGAGCGCCACTTCGTCCTCACCGAAGAACAGCACATGGCGGGGCACCTTGTAACTCGCCAGCCGCTCCCGCAGGAACGCCCGCAACTGCTCGGCGTCGAGGACCGCGCCGTCGTGCGGTACGACACAGGAGACGACAACCTCCCCGAGCGTTTCGTGCGGAACGCCCACGGTCTGCGCCACCTTGACCCCCGAGTGTTCGATGAGGGCTTCATCGACTTCGCGCGGCGAGACGTTGGCACCGCCGGTCTTGATGATGTCGGTGAGCCGGCCCTGCCAGTACAGCCGCCCGGCGTCGTCGAGATAGCCGCCGTCGCCGGTGGGGAAAAAGCCCTCGGAATCGAGGGTCTCGTCGAGCGGTATGCCGATATAGCCGAGCATGAGCGTTGGCCCCTTCACGCGGATCTCGCCCGCCTCGCCGAGCGGGACGATCTCACCGGTAAGCGGATCCGCGATCTTCAACGTCACACCGGCCAACGGCACCCCGAAGCTGTCCGCATGCACGTCGGGCGGAGTGTTGGCGGGATAACCCGTTGTAATGGTGAATGTTTCGGTGTTGCCATAGGCGTGGCCCGGCTCGTGCCATTCCCCCGACACCGTGGGATGGTGGGCGATCGGGGTCTTGAAATCCGCGAACCGCACGCTGCTCAAATCCACTTGGGACCAGTTCGGGGCGCTTTCCAGCTGAGCCCACTGGTGGGGCCAGGCGAACGGAAAGTTCACCCGCTCGGCTTCCATGAGATCGAGCGCCTCGGCGGCGTCGAACGTCGATTGCAGGACGAGGGCGCCACCGCTGGCCAGCGTTGAGCCGAGGACCATCGTGAAATTGCCGGACCAGAAAAATCCGTTGGCGGTCCAGCCGCGAACATGGTCGCGCGGGCTGAAACCGTACATGCGCCGGAAGCGCCACAGCTGGATGGACACCCCGCGATGCGCGCTGAGAACCCCTTTCGGCCTGCTCGTGGAGCCAGAAGAGAAGAACAGCACGGCGGCATCGCTGGGAAGCGCCGCCGCCGCGGTTGCCTCGACCAACTCGCGGGGCTCCTCGTGGCCGGACGCCAGGAACTCGTCCCACGCCTCGATGCCCGGCGCCGGCTCTCCCACCAGCGCGAGGCGGCGCAAAAACGGGTACTTCGCCGAGTCCAGCCGCCCTGGCCGCGATGTGCCAATCGTCGGCTCCAACTCGGCCACCATGGCGGCGAAATCCTTTGAGAGCACCTTGCGCTCGAACAACAGTACCGAAACGGCGGAGGCCCGAAGCAGATAGTCCAATTCGGACGGCGTGGAGAACGTGCTGAGGGTAACGGCCACCCCGCCGGCCAGAGATGTACCGAACACCGCGGCAAGCCATTCGGGCCGGTTCGTCATCAGCACGCCGACGCGGGCGTCCTTGCCGAGGCCGCCCGCGCGCAACGCACGCGCCACCTCGATCGCGCGTTCCCAAAGCTGGGCGTAGGTCCACCGTGTGACGCCGTCGGCGGTGCGCCAGGCCAGCGCCTCACGCTCGCCGTACATCTGCGTCACTTCGCGCAGGAAGCCCGGCAGCGTGAGCGCCCCCAGCCCGGGCTCATCGGATAGCGGGGGTCCGCACACTAAGGAAAGCTGTTGCACGGCTTCCGATCCCGTTTCGTCGACCATGGTTACAACGGCAGTTCGACCTCGGCCGTGCAACCGACCAGCATTTCTCCGTTCTGGTTGGTCAGCCGCAGCTTCACCTGTACCAGAGGCACACCCCAGGTCGACTCCGGTTGTTTGTCGACGATTTCGGCGTCGAAATAGGTCACGTCGCCCTCGAAGGCGGGCGTTCGGAAGTCGGCCCTCGAATGGCGCACCATGCCGTCGTGGCCGGCCCAATACGCCAGGTAGTCGGTGCACCACGCGCCCATCGTCGCGCCATAACCGTAGGCGCGCGCCATGCCGACTTCGCCGGCCCGTTCCGCGTCGATATGTCCACGCGATGGGCCGACGTAGAGCCCGTCGCGCTTGCGCGGATCGATCTTGGCGTCTTCTTCGTCGAACGCGAAGTCTTTGCCCCACCCCGGATCCTGATAGACCCACGGATCCTCGATACCGGGCGGCGCCACCCACTGGAAGGTACCCCAGATGTTGAAGAGGAACGCCCGGTATTCGGTGGTAAAACTGGCGATGCTGTGCGGGCCGATCACGCGACGCGGCAGCGTGTCGCCGACCTTAACCTCGTCGAAGCGCGGCGAGACACCCATCCGGTTGGACTCGAGCCACTCGCGGCGCAGCTTCTCGACGTCCTCGAGCTCGGCTCGTGTCCAACGCTTGATGTCGCCGAGCTGGTTCTCAAACATGCCTCGCTTTGTCGCTTCCTCGTAGAGGTAGCGGATCGCGGTGGAGCGCTCGCGGGCCACCAGGGTGCCGTGCTGGTTGGTATGGATGGTGTCGCCGCGGGAGAACATCGTCGGGCCGGCAAATTTCGTCTCGGTGACCTTGTAGTCGTGGAACCGGCGCTCCTGGAACAATTTGTCGCCGGGCCGCACCGGGCAGCCGTAGAACCACCATTCCTCGCCACCGAAGATCAAGTGGCTGTTGGGGATATGGCCCACGCACGCGGGCGCCGCGCCGTGCCCGTAGTCCAGGGCCACCGCGATGGACTGCGGCGCGACAACGCCGCCGTACTTCGAGTCCCGAGCGAACTGCTCATCCCAGTGCAGCGGGTTGGGGTAATCCATCGCCATCACCCAGCGCCGGATGTCCGATGAACTACACGGATCCCACAGCTGCCCGCCGCCAACCGGTTTGCCCACCCGGTGGTCGACGTCGGACAAATCCAGCTGGGGGCCCGGTGATGCGTTCGTCTTCTTGGCCATCAGCACTCCCATCAGCGATTGACGTCGACAACGATGCGGCCGCGCACCTTGCCGTCCATGAGTTCTCCCGCCGACTCGATCGCCTCCCCCAGCCCGATCTCGCGGGCGATCGAATCCAGCGCGCCGGCATTCAGGTAACGCGATAGGCGTTCCCAGGCGGCCAAGCGAGGCTTCTTGGGTGCCATCACACTGTCGATGCCAAGCAGGGAAACGCCGCGAAGGATAAATGGCGCAACCGTCGCCGGAAAGTCCATGCCCTGAGCCAGGCCGCATGCCGCAACCGCACCGCCGTACTGCGTCTGCGCGCAGGCGTTCACCAACGTGTGGCTGCCGACAGTGTCCACGACGCCCGCCCAACGCTCTTTCTGCAGCGGCTTACCCGCCTCACTGAACTCAGCGCGGTCCAGCACCGTCACTGCGCCGAGTTGCTGCAGGTACTGCTCTTCGGACGATTTTCCGGTCGCTGCAGCCACTTTGAACCCGGCCGTGCTCAACAACGCGATCGCGACGCTGCCGACGCCGCCTGTCGCGCCTGTCACCAGCACCTCGCCCTGGTCGGGCGACACCCCGTGCCGCAGCAGTGCGTCGACGCACAGGCTGGCCGTATAGCCCGCGGTGCCGATCGCCATCGCCTGGCGGCTGGTGAAAGCGGCGGGCAGCGGGACCAGCCAGTCGCCGTTGAGGCGGGCACGCTGAGCCAGGCCGCCCCAATGCGTCTCGCCGACGCCCCAGCCGTTGAGCACCACGCGGTCGCCCTTGCTCCAATCGGCGTGGCTGCTCTCGGTCACTACTCCGGCCAGATCGATACCCGGGACCATCGGGAATTTCCGCACCACGGGTGATTTGCCGGTAATGGCCAGCCCGTCCTTGTAGTTCAGCGTGGAGTACTCGACGTCCACGCTGACATCACCATCGGGCAGTTGCGCCTCGTCCAGGTCGGTGACCCCAACCGTCTGCCCCGCGTCGCCCTTTTCGATCAGAACTGCTGAAAACATCTTCCGGTTCATCCCTTCTCGATCGACCAAAGCTATTTCGCGGCCTCAGTGGGCGCGTATCCCAAGGTGCTCTTGACCTCCAAGTACTCGTGGAACCCGGCCTCGCTCCATTCCCGACCGTTGCCGCTGTGCTTGTAACCGCCGAACGGCGCGGTCATATCGAATGCGTGGTTGATGGTCACCCAGCCGGCCCGGATTTTGCGGGCCACCTCTCGTGCCTTGTCGAGGTCGGCCCCCGACACATAGCCGGCCAGGCCGTAATCGGTGTCGTTGCCGATCTCGACGGCCTGATCGATATCCTCATAGCCGAGGATGCACAGCACCGGCCCGAAGATCTCCTCGCGGGCGATCGTCATGTCATTCGTGACGTTCGCGAAGACGGTCGGCTTGACGTAATAACCCTTGTCCAGCCCGGTCGGGCGGCCCGGGCCGCCGGCGACGAGGGTCGCGCCCTCGTCGATGCCCTTCTGGATCAGACGCTGGACCTTCTCGAACTGTGCCCTCGACGCCACCGGCCCGATCGCGAACTTGTCGTCGGGGCTTCCCACCTTCACCTGCTCCGCGGTCTCGCGCGCGATCGTGATCGCCTCGGCCATGCGTGAGTTCGGGACGAGCATGCGCGACGGCGCGTTACAACTCTGCCCGGAGTTCGGCATCATGTTCACCACGCCGGCGCGAACACTGTCAGCGAAGCCCGCGTCATCGAGAACAATGTTGGGGCTCTTGCCGCCAAGCTCCTGGGTCACCCGCTTCACCGTCGGAGCCGCATTCTTGGCCACCTCGACGCCGGCCCGCGTGGATCCGGTGAACGACACCATGTCGATGCCGGGATGGCCGGCCAGGGCGACGCCGACGCCCGGGCCGTCGCCATTGATCAAGTTGTAGACACCGGCCGGCACGCCCGCGGCATCGAGAATCTCGGTGAAAATGTAGGCCGAATACGGCGCCACCTCAGACGGTTTCAGGATCATGGCACAGCCCGTCGCCAACGCCGGGTACACCTTGACCGCGATCTGGTTGAGCGGCCAGTTCCACGGTGTGATCAGCCCGCAGACGCCGATCGGCTCCTTGACGATCAGCGTTGCGCCGTGTTGTTCCTCGAATGGGAAGTTCTTCAGCACGTCGATCGCGGTCACCAGGTGACCGAGTCCGAGTTGGACCTGCGGGCCCGCGGCCAGCGAGGGCGGCGCGCCCATTTCCTCGGTGACCGCGTCGGCGAGGTCGCTTGCACGCTTCTGGTATTCGGCGAGGATGGCCTGCAGCAAGTCCAGCCGCTCTTCGCGGCTGCTCTGCGACCAGGTGGCAAAGGCCCGCCGGGCGGCCGTGACCGCCACGTCGACGTCGGCGGCCGAGCCGAGTGAGATCTTCCCGGACACCTTTTCGGTCGCGGGGTTCTCGACGTCGAAGGTGTTGGGCCGCAGCGGGTCGACCCATTGGCCGTCGATGTAGAACTTCAGGTATTCGCGCATGACATCATCCTTTTCTCAAAATCCCGGCCTTAGCGGGGGCCTTACTGCGTGCCTTCGGCGTACCAGGTGCGGAATTCGCCGTAGTTCGGCATTTCTTCGGAGTTGGCCTTCGGGTCGATGCAGACGTGCACGACGGCGGTCTTCCCGCTGGCGTAGGCGCGCTTGATCGCCGGACCGATCTCCTCTTCTTTTTCAACGTATTCGCCATGGCAGCCGAAGCCCTCGGCAATTTTGTCGAAGCGCACGTCTTTGCTCCAGTGCACACCGGGCTGCGGTGACGGCTGGGTGAACGTGCGCTTGTAGACACCGACTTCCAGACCCCACTGGTGGTCCACGCCCACGACGCACACCAGCGGCAGCTTCTGACGCGCGGCGGTCTCCAGCTCGCCGATGTGGAACAGGAACGAGGAGTCGCTGGTCAGCAACATGACCGGCCGTTTGCCACCGTCGGCGACCGACGCACCGATGGCGTAGGGCAAGCCCGTGCCGAGGTGGCCGAAGTTCTGGTTCCAGATGACGTCGTGCGGCTTGGCCTGCGAGTAGGTCCACTGGAAGATGACGGTCGCGCCGCCGTCGCGGACCATGATGCCTTCCGCCGGAAAGGCTTTGGTCGCTTCGACCACGAAGCGAGCGGGGTGGATTGGGCTGCGGCCGCTGGGCGCGGTCTCAGCGAGTTCGGCAAGCTGGTCGTCATCCTGTTTGATCCAGCGGGCAAGATCGGCCGACGGTGCACGGGGGCTGTCCTTCAGCGCGTCGACCAGCTGGGGTACGACGGCCCGCAGGTCGCCCACGAGTGGCACGTCTACCGGCCGATTCACGCCGATCGCCGTCGGGTCCTGCTCGACGTAGATCCACTTGCGGGTGGCGCCGTTCTGCTCCCAGTGCCGCGCTTTGCCGTAATGAACCGGCTCGCCGAGCTCGGTGCCGAGCGCGATGCACAGGTCCGACGTGACCACGGCCTCGACCGCCGCGGACGAAAACCCGTAAGGAAAGGTGCGATCCTCCAGACCGGGGATGAACGAGGTGCCGCCGGATGTCTGGATCACCGGGCAGGCCATCAGCTCGGCCAGTTCCCTGACCGCCGCACCGGTGCGCGACGTGTGAACGCCGTGGCCGACCAGCAGGATCGGGTTCTTGGCCTCGCGCACCAGCCGGGCCGCCTCGGCGATCTCCCGCGCCCCCGCTCCTTGGTTGATTAGGCGATAAGCGCTGGGGGGCAGTGGGTCTGGGACGTCTAACTCTTCCAGAATCACATGAGACGGATACTCGATGTAGGCCGGGCCGGGCGTGGTCGACATCGCGCGCCGAATCGCCTCTCGAACGATTTCGTCGGTCTGGTCGGCATATTCGATCGACGCGCTGTACTTCACCGCCGGCGCGAAGAGCCCTTCTTGGCGGACGAACTGGATGCGCCCGCGCCGGACCCGCCGTTCGGTGATCCGCGCCCGTTGGCCGCCGAGGAAGATGACCGGCGAGTTCTCCACCTTGGCGCACATCATCGCCCCGGCAATGTTGGCCACACCCGGCCCCAGCGTGCCGATGCATAGCCCCGGCTTGCCCGTCATACGCGAGACGGCCTCGGCCATGAAGCCGGCGCTCTCCTCGTGATGAGGCGAAAGCACAGTCCAGCCGCGCGAGTCCGCCTCGAGGAACATGTGCACGAAGTTCGGATCCGGGATGCCGAACAGAGTATTCACACCCTCGGCCTCGAACAGGTCGAGAATGCGTTTGTACACGGGCACACCCATGGTCAAAATTCCTTTCCCTCGCGAGCAGACGCAAAATCACCCTCTGGCAGAGCATTGCGGGCGATTTTGCGTCTACTCGCGCTAATTTCGGCGAGCACTTCTTCGGTATGGGCGCCCAGCTCCGGCGCCGGTCCCGCGACGCGGCCCGGTGTCCGGGAGAACAATGTGGGCACGCCCGGGAAGCGCACCGGTCCGTTCGGGGTGTCCACGGTGTCGAACATGCCGACGGCGTTGAGGTGCGCGTTGTCGAAGAGGTCGCCGGGCGTGTTCAACGGCGCCGCCGGTATCTCGAGTTCGCCGAACAGCGTCAGCCACTCCTGGGTCGAACGCTGTTTCATCGTCTCGGCCACCAGCCCGTAGATGGTGTCGATCTGGCGGGCCCGCTGCTCCAGCGTGGAATACAATCCGCTGGCCCACGGCGGGCGCACGGCATTGACGAACGCGTTCCAGTGTTTGTCGTTGTAGATCAATGCGGCGATGTAGCCGTCGCTGGTGCGGTAGGGACGGCGGTTGGACGCCACCGTGCGCGGATATATTGCCGGACCCAGCGGGGGGTCGAATATGGCGCCGTTGGCGTGTTCGACAAGGATGAACGAGGCCATGGTTTCGAACATGGCGACCTCGACTTCCTGCCCCTCCCCGGTGCGCTCGCGGTGAAACAGCGCCATGATCGTCGCATAGAGCGCCGTCAGACCGGTGACCTTGTCGGCCATGATGGTTCCGACGTAGTCGGCCTCGCCGGTCAGTTGCTCTTGTAACGCAGGCAGGCCGCATTCGGCCTGGATCGTGTCGTCATAGGCGGGCCGGTCGCGATAGGGTCCGCGGCGGCCGTACCCGTAGCAATTGGTGTAGACGATCGACGGGTTGATCGCGGCGACGTCGTCGTAGCCGAAGCCCAGCTTGGTAATGGCCTTGGCGCGCATCGAGTGGATGAACACGTCTGCGGTCTCGACGAGCGCGCGCAGCGCGCTTGTTCCGGCATCGGTCTGCAAGTCCAGTACGACGCTGCGCTTGCCGCGGTTGACGTTGACGAAGACGCCGCTCATGCCCGGTGCCGGACCGACCGAGACAAAGCGGGTGTCATCGCCCTGTGGCGGTTCGACTTTGATCACGTCGGCGCCCATGTCGGCCATGATCTGCGTGCAGTACGGTCCCATCACCATCGCGGTGAGGTCGATGACCCGCACACCGGCCAGCGGTCCCGCTCCCGTCTGGCTAGCCATGCAGTGCGCCTTGGCCGCTTGAGTGGTGCGCCAGTCCGAGGCTGAAACGAATGTGTTGATCGTGACCGTCGGGCACAACCGGAAAGATCAGCGGTGAGTCCACGTTTCGAATCGCGGCCAGATACTCGCCGACATCCTCGACCGTCCACGACGGCCGGTGCACGCCGGGACTTTCCGCGATCACCGCCCGCGCCACCCGACCCGCCAGCGCTACGAACATCTCCCCGGTGACCGAGCAGGATTCGTGCGCGAGCCAACATACCACGGGCGCAACGAGTTCCGGACCCATCGGCGGGTAAGCCGAGGTGTCGATCCCGGCGGCCATTCGTGTCACCGCGGCTGGCACGATCACGTTGCAGGTCACTCCCTCCGCGGCGCCTTCGAGCGCCGCGACGTTGGACAGCCCGATCACCCCGGCCTTGGCGGCGGCATAGTTGGCCACACCGTGGTTTCCGTACAGGCCGCCGATCGACGACGTGAGGACGATGCGCCCGTAACCGGCGTTGCACATGACCGGAAACGCGGGCCGCACCACGTTGAAGGCGCCACGCAGGTGCACGTCGAGCACGGCGTCGAAGTCGTCGTAGCTCATCTCCTTCAGCGAGCCGCGACGGACGTTGCCGGCGTTGTGAATCAGGATGTCGAGCCGACCGTAGTGGTCGAGCGCGGTCCGTATGATCGCGTCGCCGCCTTCGGTGGTAGTGACCGACGCGGTGCACGCGACGGCATCTCCCCCGTCCGCCCTGATTTCGTCGACCACCTGGCCGGCCGGACCCGCGTCGGCTCCCTCGCCGGCCAGGCTGGCGCCGGGGTCGTTGACGACGACCTTGGCTCCGCGCGAGGCCAGCAACTGTGCGTACGCACGGCCCAGCCCGCGGCCGGCACCGGTCACGACGGCGACGCGGTCGTCGAATCTAAGTTGCTGAGTAGGGATTTCGCTCAAGCGAGGAATTCCTCACCGACGAAATTGGTCCGCGTTGCCAATGTCGTGACCGTCATGCGTCCAAGACCAAACCTTCCAGATCGCCCTTCTCACGCCACGCACGCAGGAGATCCTCGAAGGCGTAGAAGCCGGGCCCATAGGGCTCGCCGAGGTGCGACCGGATTCCTTCTCCCCCACCGCCCCCTTCGTTGTTGTAGTAGCCGGGCGTGCACTCGGCGTCGAAAGCCGAGTTGTCGACGGCGGTTTCGCGTATCGTCGCGCGCCACTCATCCTGGGCCTGTTGGCTGGGCTCCACCGTGGATGCGCCCCGTGTCAGGGCTTCGGCGATGATGTAGGCGATGTGCTCGCCCTGCAGCTCGTAGTTCGCGGCGATGTTGGCCGAGATGCCGACCTGGGTGAACCCGGTGTAGAACTGGTTCGGAAATCCGCGGGTGGTCATGCCGTGCAGCGTCTTGTACCCGTCGTGCCAATAGTCGAACAGCGAAAGCCCGTCGCGACCCTCGATCGCCTCTATCGAGTAGCGGCGGCTGATCTCGGTGGTGATCTCGAAGCCGCTGGCATAGATGATGCAATCGACCTCGTACTCGACACCGTTGGCCAGAAGCCCCTTCTCAGTGGCCCGCTCAACGCCCTTGCTCGACGACACGTCAACCAGCGTGACGTTCGGCAGGTTGAAGGTCTCCAGGTAATCGTCGTTGGAACAGGGCCGCTTGCACAGGAAGCGGTAGTAGGGCTTGAGCGCCTCGGCGGTCGCGTCGTCGTCCACGATGGCGTCGACGCGGCGCCGTAGCCGCTCCATGATCTTGTAGTCTTCCTCCTCTCGGATGGCCGCGAACTGCTCGGGGGTCATCGACGCGGGATCGTCCAGGGCAAGCACCCGCGCCGCGGTGTTGCGTCCGAGCTCGGTCCAGAAGTCGCACACCAAATCCGGCTGGCCCAGCGCCATGCCCTCGAACGTCCACGAGTGGAAGTTGCGCTGACGCTCCCGTTGCCAGCCCGGCTGAAGCGTCTTGACCCATTCGGGATCGGTCAGCGAGTTGTTGCGCGCATCGACGGTGGACGGGGTGCGCTGGAAGACGTACAGGTGCTTGGCGTAGCGGGCGAGGTACGGCACGATCTGGACGGCGGTCGCGCCGGTGCCGACCACCGCCACGCGCTTGTCGGCCAGCTTGTCCAGTCCCCCGGTGGTGTCGCCGCCGGTGTAGGAATAGTCCCACCGCGACGAATGGAAGCTGTGTCCCCGGAAGTCCTTGAGGCCCGGAATGCCCGGCAGCTTCGGCCGGTGGAACGGGCCCGATGCCATCACCACGAATCGGGCGCGGATATCGTCGCCGCGGTTGGTGCTGATCCGCCATCGTTTGATCTCCTCGTCCCAGCGCAGGTCGCGCACCTGGGTGGAGAAGATCGCTTTGTCGTAGAGGCCGAAATGCTTGCCGATGTTCCGGCAGTGCTCGTAGATCTCGGCACCGTCGGCGAATTTCTTCGACGGCACGAAGTCGAGCTCTTCGAGCATCGGTATGTAGCAGTAGGCCTCGTTGTCGCATTGGATCCCGGGATAGCGGTTCCAATACCAGACGCCGCCAAAGTCACCGCCCAGCTCGATGATCCGGACATCCTCGACGCCGGCCTTCTTCAGATGGGCCCCCGCCAGCAGACCCCCGAAGCCGCCGCCGAGGACCGCGACGTCGATGTCCTCGACGATCGGATCGCGCGGCGCCACCGGCGTGTAGGGGTCGGTCTCGTAGTAGCCGGCGAAGTCGTCCTCCAATTCGATGTACTGCTGGGAACCTTCCTTGCGCAGCCGCTTCTCCCGCTCGTACCGGTATTTCTCGCGCAGCGCCGGGATATCGATGTCGTCGGGCGTCTGCGTTGGCCCGCACTCGTTGCCGTACATCGTCATGCCCGTGATCACTCCTCGCCCGAAAGTTCTTGGGGCTCCCCGGTACCCATGTACTTCGACAATTGGTAGTGCAGGTTGACGGTGCTGCGTTCTCGGTAGGGGTTGGGCTTAGTGCCCGGGAAGCCGAGCGATTTCATCCCCTGCTGCACGGCGGCCATGTTGGAGAAGTCCTGGGGTAGCACCGACCGCCACCTGGGGTCGCCGACCGGCGTGTGCTCCCATTCGGTTTGCTGCTCTTGGCCCTTCGGGAACAGTTCGAGCACCGACGCCTCGAAAATGCACTTGTCGGGATTGTAGCTGGGGTGCGGCCGTGCGGAGTAGCACAGCGCGCTGGTCAGGCCCTGCCCGATCTGGTAGTTGGGGAAGATCTGCCACGCGGTGCCGGCCTGTCCGAGGATGTCGGAAGGAATGGTCGGCCAGATCACGCCGCGGGCTTCGTCGTCGCGACGTGCCGACGCCAGCCAGTGCTCGAGGACTTTGTCGGCCGGTGTGCCCTCGGGCAATTCGTCAACCAACCGCTTGGCGGCGTTCACCAGCGTCTGGGTGGTGGTGGCATTGGTCTCCTCCATCGTGTACACCTGCATCTCTGCGGTTGACACACGCGGATCGGCGCCCGTGCCGAGGCGGATCTTGGACCTGGTGGCCTGCATATCCTCCGGGGCGTCATAGCCGATGTTGCTGTGTTTGCCTTGCGCCTTGGCCCATCCCTTGAATTCGCCGAACTTGTTGAACTCCGGATGCGTTGTGAAAACGTGGTATGTCTCGTTGAACGCCTCCAGCGCGACTTTCCAGTTGCAGTCGAAGTACAGCCACTTGCGCCACTTGTAGCGCATGTTTTCCAGGCCGAACGGGTCGAGAATCTTCGCGGCGGGAAACAGGTAATCGGCCAGCGGCTCGCAGTCGGGGTCCATGTTGATCCAGAGCCAGCCGCCCCACGTGTCGACTTGCACGGGCCGCAGATGCGTGTTGCTCGGAGTGAGTGCGCCTTTCCAGTCGTCTTGCTCGCGAATGTGAGTGCAGGCGCCGTCCAGGCCGTAGGCCCAGCCGTGGAACCCGCACACGAACGACTTACGGGCGCGGCCACAGGCGTTCTTCGCGCCCTCGGGTGTGTCGATCAGTCGGCGCCCACGGTGCATGCAGACGTTGTGGTGGGCGCTAAATTCGTTATGGCCGGTGCGCACCACGATGATCGAGTCGTCGAGAATGTCGTAGGTCAGGTAACTGCCCACCTCGAGCAGCTCTTCGGTGCGGCCAACTTGCTGCCAGACTTTTCGCCATAGCTTGTCGCGCTCGGCGCGGGCGTAGTTCTCGCTGATGTACGCTTCGACGCTGATTGTTTTCGGTTTCGAAAGCTCCTCGGCCGCTGCGGAATTCACATCTTTGGCGAGATCGGTCATCACATCCTCCTGATAGCCGCGCGGAAGGATTCGTCCTTCAGGAACAACGAGGTGTTGTCGGCGCCGAGATGGCTCCATTTGAGGTCGAGCCCACCGTCGACGAGCAGCGTCTGGCCGGTGACGTAGCTTGACAGCTCCGAGAGCAGGAACAAGATGGCGCCGGCCTGTTCCTCGGGCCGCCCACGCCGGCCCATCGCGATCGCCTGCCGATCCCGGCCTGGGTCCTCGTCCACGTAGGTGCGCGAGGCCGCCGTCTCGGTGACGCCCGGCGCCACCGCGTTGACCCGGATTCCGGCCAGCGCCAGCTCGAGCGCCATGGTGCGCGTCATCGCCGTGATGGCGGCCTTGGCGGTCCCGTAGGCGATGTGGAACGGGGCGGTGTTCATGCCGCTGATCGAGGAGATCGACACGATGGACCCGGGCCGCTGCTGCGCCACGAGTTCGGCCGCCACGGCCCGGCTCATGAAAAACGCGGTCTCGAGATTGTCGGTGAAGATCGTGCGCCAGTCGCTGCGCGTCACCCGGGTCGACGGCATCCACGTCGACGGCGCGGCGCCGCCGGCAACGTTGACCAGACCGTACAGCTGGCCGCCGGCGCGCCGCGCTTGGTCGATGACCGCAGCGATGCCCTCGTCGGTCGACGCGTCGGCCGCAACCGGCACCACGGCCAGACCCTGTTCTGCCAACGGAACGACGTGCTCGTCGAGGTTTTCCTTCGAGCGGCTCACCGCGATCACCGTGGCTCCCGCCCGCGCGGCCATCGCCGTCACGGTCGTGCCGATGCCGCCGCCGCCGGCACCGGAAACCACCACGATGCGACCGTCGAGCGCGAGGAGATCCTCGTGATCCCCGAAATCCGCCATGACCTGCTTTCCCCCGCCCCGGGACTACGCTAGCTACCGCTAGACCCCGCAACGGGATGTACTGCACTTTTGTCCGGACAAGATATTGCATTCTTTCCTTGCGAGAACACTATTCCCATCGGCATAGTTCTCTGTCAAGGTCGAGTGTGCAGCGCGAACAGCTATTGTCTGGACCAGCACGACTTTGATAACGCCCGGCCAAACGGGCACTTCCGTCTAGATGGGAAGGATCTCGGCGAGACATGTCCATTTCCAGGGCCATCGCGGCACAGCCATCGCGGTATGCGTCCGCGATTTCCGGGGCCCAACCCGGCGAAGTCGCACAGGGCTGGCGACTCGAGCGGGTGACCGCGCCCAGTCGCCTCTTCGGCGCCAATGGCCTGCGTACCGGCCCGGACGGTCGCGTCTACATCGCGCAGGTGACCGGCAGTCAGATCAGCGCGCTCGATCCCCGCACCGGCCAACTCGCAACCGTAAGCCCGAAGGGCGCCGACATCGTGGCGCCCGATGACGTCGCATTCGACGCCAGCGGCAATCTCTACGCCACCGAGGTCATGGACGGCCGGGTCAGCGTGCTGGACACCGCCGGCCGAACCCGGATGTTGCGCGACGATGTCCCGTCGGCCAACGGCATCACCTTCCATCGGAATCGGTTGTTCATCGGCGAATGCCGCGAGGGTGGGCGCTTGCTGGAACTCGACCTGGCCGGCGGGCCGCCCCGGGTGATCCTGGACAACGTGCCCTCACCGAACGCGATGGAGGTCGGTCCCGACGGCCTGCTGTATTTCCCGGTGATGGGCGCCAACGCGATCTGGCGTGTCGATCCCGATGGCGGCGAGCCGCATTGTGTCGCGGCCGATCTCGGTGTGCCCGACTCGGTCAAGTTCGACTCGCAGGGCTACATCGTTTCGACGCAGGTTGCCAGCGGGCAAGTGCTGCGCATCGATCCCCGTAGCGGCGAGCAGCGGCTGCTGGCCCAGCTGAGCCCTGGCCTGGACAACTGCACCTTCGTCGGCGACCGGTTGCTGGTCTCCAACTTCACCGGCGAGATCACCGAGATATCGCCGGATGGCGCGACGCGAACGGTGTTGCCCGGCGGGCTCAACTGGCCGCTGGATCTGACCGTGGGCGACGACGGGCGGCTCTACGTCGCCGACGGCACGTATTTCTATGTGGCGCTGCCCGACGGGTCATTGCACACCGTCGGAATGTTGTTCAGCCCCGGCTATCCCGGGTTCCTGCGCGGCGTCGTATCGAGCGGCCCCGGCGAGTTCGTCGTGACGACTTCGGGCGGCCAGGTGAGCCGCTACCGGCCGGCCGCGAACGAAACCGAGGTGCTGGCGAACGGTTTCGACCAGCTCTACGGCGTCGCGCTTCAGTTCCGACGGCGTGGTCTTTGCCGAGTTCGGCACCGGACGGGTGCTGTCGTTGCGGTCGGGCCAGATCGAGGTGCTCGCGACGGGCCTGCGTGAGCCGGTCGGCGTCGCGATCGACGCGGACGGAACGTGCCTGGTGGCAGAGTCCGGCGCCGGTCGGGTGGTCAAGTTGAATGGATCGACTGTCGACACCGTCGTCGCTGATCTGCAACGCCCGCAGGGCATTTGCGTGCACGACGGTGTGCTCTACATTGTCGACGCCGGCGCCAAAGCAGTGCTCTCCTTCGACCTCAACGATAAGGCGCAGCACACGGTCGCCTCGGGGTTGCCGATCGGACCGCCGCAAGGTGTGGTGCCCAAGCCGCTGAAAGGACTACCGCCGTTTTCCGGGCCGCAGGGCCCATTCGCCGGCATCGCCGCCGCGGCCGACGGGACACTCTACGTCTCGGCCGACGGTGATGGCAGCGTGCTGGCATTGCGGCCCTCGCAGGAGCGCCGCTGATGACCCAAACCCTCTCCGGCGAGCACCGCTACCTACAGATCGCACGCACGCTGCGCAAGGAGATCGTCGACGGGGTTTACCCCGTCGGCTCGCAGCTGCCGACCGAACACCAGCTGTGTGAGCGATTCGCGGTCAGCCGCTACACCGTTCGCGAAGCGCTGCGCCGACTGCGCGAAGACAACCTCGTCACCTCACGGCCACGGGCGGGCACCCGAGTGGTTTCCGGGCCGACGTCCAGATCCTATGCACAGGACGTGATGTCGATCGACGACCTGCTCGCCTTCGCGGCCGGCGCGCAGCTGACCATCGAGACCAACGAAATGGTGACGATCGACCAAGATCTCGCCGCTCGCACCGGACTGCAGGCCGGCACGCAGTGGCTGTCGGTACGCGGATACCGGCAAGCCGACGGCGCGTCGGCGCCCCTGTGCCGGACGGAATACTACATAAACCGCACCTTCGCCGCGGTCGGCCGACTGCTGCAACGTCACACCGGTCCGATCTTTCCGTTGATCGAGGACCTCTTCGGCGTGAGTATCGCTGAGTTACAACAAGAAATCACCGCGGTGCTGCTCTCGTCCGACCTGGCCGAGGGCCTCGGGGTTGCGCCGGGGACGGCCGCGCTACAGATGCAACGCACCTACAAGACCTCCGATGGCGAGGTCGCCCAGGTTACGATCAACACTCACCTGTCGTCGAGCTTTCGGTACGCGATGACCATGCGTCGCGTGAACGATTAGGTCGGTTGCGGTGCTGGCCAGGGTCCGCCAGGACACCGAACTTGCGGCCGAGGCCTATCGGCGCGGGCTGTGGGTGGGCACCACATTGGCCGATTCACTGCGCGCGGCCGCGGAGACATCGCCCTATCGAATAGCTCTGGTAGACGGGGATATTCGGCTGGACTGCGCCACGTTGTACACCCAGGCCACCCGGTTAGCGACCGCCCTGCTGCAGCGCATGCCGGCCGGCAGCGTCGTGTCGTTCATGTTGCCGAACTGGCACGAGGCCGCAGTCATCTATCTGGGCGCGACACTGGCCGGGATGGTGGTGAACCCGATCCTGCCGTCGCTGCGCGATCACGACCTGCGCTTCATTCTCGAAGACGTCGAAGCCGCAATGGTGTTCGTTCCGCACCGATTCGGCGGCCATGACTACGCAGCTATGCTCGAGCGCGTGACCGGGGCGATGAGCTCGGCCCCCGAAGTGGTGGTGCTGCGCGGCGACGCCGGTTCACACACGCCGTACCCGGCGCTGCTGAACCACCACGTGGATCCCGGGAAGCTGCCGACCCTGGATCCCGACGCGGTGCGGATGGTCCTGTACACGTCCGGCACCACGGGCCGCGCCAAAGGCGTTCTGCACAGCCACAATTCGATACACGCGTTGATCTGTCAAATCCGCGATCACTGGGGCATCGACCCTGGCGACACGTTCCTGGTCCCGTCGCCGATCGCCCACATCGGTGGCTCGATCTACGCGTTCGAATGCCCGCTGCTGCTGGGCACCACCGCGGTACTGATGGACCGCTGGAATCCGGCGGCGGCCGTCACGCTGATGGACGGCGAACGGTGCACCCACATGGCCGGGGCGACACCGTTCCTGCAACAGCTGTTGTCCGCTGCCCAGCGCGCCGACAGCCGCCTGACCGACTTGAAGGTGTTCATCTGCGGCGGCGCCTCCGTGCCACCGTCGCTGATCCGCGGCGCCGCCGACTATTTCGACCACGCGGTGGTCACCCGGGTGTACGGCTGCACGGAAGTGCCCGTCACGACCGTCGGCGCACCCCGGCGAGACGAAGCCGACCGCGCCGCGGCCACCGACGGACGGCCCGGCATCGCGGAGATCAAACTCGTCGCGCATGACGCCGCGCCGGCCGGTGACGGGGAGATTTGCGTGCGCGGCCCGCAGATGCTGCTGGGTTACCGGCATCCCGAGGACGACGTTGATTCTTTTGATGCCGCAGGGTTTTTCCACACCGGAGATCTCGGGTGCTGGATCGACGACAAATACCTCGTCGTGACCGGCCGGGCCAAGGACGTCATCATCCGCAACGGTGAAAACATCTCGGCCAAGGAAGTCGAGGATCTGCTCGCCGACCATCCCGGCATCGCCGAAATCGCGGTCGTCGGACTGCCCGACGAGCGCACCGGAGAACGAGCATGTGCGGTGATCGTGCCCGCGGGTGCTGCGAGGCCGGACGTCGCGAGCCTGCTTGCCCTGCTGGACAGCAAGGGCGTTGCCAAGTTCAAGGCGCCAGAACAAGTGGTCATCTGGGATGCGCTGCCGAAGAACGACGCGGGGAAGATACTCAAGCATCAGATTCGAGCGGCATTGACAAAGGTGGAGACAAAGGTGGAGACAAAGGTGGATGGGTGAAATGCAGGTCGCAATCGTCACGGGAGCAAGCAGCGGTATCGGCCTGGGATGCGCGAAAAAGCTCGCCGAGATGGGGATGGCGATCCTCGGCACGGGCCGCGACACGGGCCGGCTGGCCGAGCTGGAAAAAGCTGTCAATGATCCGGATCGCGTCGCGACACTCGCAGTCGACCTGACCCGGGACGACGCACCGCAACGCATCGTGGATCTCGCGGTCGCCCGGTGGGGCCACATCGACTTCCTGATCAACAACGCCGGGGTGGGCAGCCCCAAGCCGCTCCACGAAACCGACGACGAAACACTGGACTACGTCCTGGGTGTGATGCTGCGCGCGCCATTTCGGCTCGCCCGTGACGTGCTGCCCCACATGCGACCCGGGTCCGCGATCATCAACATCACCTCGACGTTCGCGGTCATCGGCGGGCTACGCGGCGGCGCCTACTCGGCTGCCAAAGGCGGTCTGACCGCGCTGACCACCCACATCGCCTGCCAGTACGGGGCATCCGGCATCCGCTGCAACGCCGTGGCGCCCGGTGTGACGCTGACGCCGATGGTGGAGAAACGCTTGGAAGACGAGCGATTCCGCAAGATCAACACCGAGATGACCCCGCATCAGCGGTTGGGCACTATCGATGACATCGCCAGCACCGTCGCGTTCTTGTGCTCGCCCGGTGGGAGCTTCATCAACGGGCAGACGATCGTTGTCGATGGCGGGTGGAGCTCCACGAAGTACCTGTCGGAGTTCGCGTTGACATCGAAGTGGATCGATCCGACTCGGTCGGGTTAGACGCCGGCAAAATCGATCAGGCCACGGATGTTGCGGCCGGTGCGCAGGTCCGCGAACGCCTCATTGATCTCATCGAGCCGGTAGTGGCGGGTGACCAACTCGTCGAGTTTCAGTGCGCCGGCCCGATACATGGACAGCAGCATCGGCACGCTCGTACGCGGATTCATCCCGCCGTACAGCACTCCCTTGAGTTGTTTGGCCGACAGCACCATCTCCTGCAGGATCAGCGGAACGAGGGGCTCGCTGAAGGGGGTGATGCCGGTGACCACGCACGTGCCGCCCTTGCGAAGCAGCCTCATCGCCAACGGAATCAACTCCACGTGCACGACGCCGGCGGTCACGATGACACGGTCGGCCATCAGCCCGGCGGTGATGTCTGCCACCAGCGGTATCGCCTCCTCGGCGGAGGCGGCGGTGTGCGTGGCACCGAAGATCTTGGCCGAATCCCGCTTGTACTCAACGGGGTCCACGCCGACGACAAAGGTTGCTCCGGCGGCGCGCGCTCCCTGCAGGGCGTTCATTCCGACACCGCCGGTGCCGATCACGACGACGGTGTCGCCGGGCTCGGTGCCCGCCGACACCGTTGCCGAACCCCAGCCGGTGCTGACGCCGCACGACACCAGTGAGGCGGCATGGAACGGGATCGCGTCGTCGATTTTGATGACGGATCTTTCCGTCAGCACCGCATACTCGGCGAACGTGCCGAGTTGACCATAGGCCAACAGGTTTTCCTCGCCGAGATGCCGGCGACACGTTCCGTCGGTCGGCATCTCCTTGGCGAACAGGCTCGCGCCGGCGTCACAGATGTAGCTCTGCCCGCTGACACAGAATCGGCAATTACCGCACGCCGGGATGAACGACATGGCCACGTGGTCCCCGGGCCGCACCGTCGTCACACCAGGCCCGACCTCTTCGACCACACCGGCGCCCTCATGACCACCGAGCAGCGGGAACCAGTCTGGCGCAGGCATCGCGCTTGCGGCCAGCACCTCCGGGGTAGGCACCACGTCACCGGTGACCACGTGGTCATCGGAATGGCAAATGCCCGCAACGGCCATCCGGACCAGCACTTCACCGTTGCGTGGCGGGTCGAGGTCAACCTCGCGGACCTCCCAGTCCTCGCCAACTCCGCGCAGCACAGCGGCACGACACTTCATTGCAGCCTCCTTGCTGAATGGTGGTCTGAGGCCCAACCGGGGTGCGACCGATGTGCGCCCGCCGCACCCCATACCCGTTACATGCAACATAGTTGTATGTCACCTGCCTGGGATCGCCTTCGACGAAAGCGCGAACGGCGAAAGTGTGGCGCAGGTCGTGCTGCAGCCGAACTCTTGCACGGCGGGTGCATCTTTCGTGGCCGGTCGGCTAGCCGGTGGCCCTGCCGCGACCAAGGCCGGGCGGAGCAGGTTCTTTTGGCCCGCACAGCAAATGGTATGCGGGCCTTTTCCCTTTGGCGGCCCTCGTGCGGGTCAGAACCGACCGCCGCTCAGCGGTCGCCGATGGTGATCCCACCGATCATCGCGTAGATGCGGTGCCTGGACGTCGTCGCGTGCGGTGCGCTGCTAGCACGTCGGCGTTTGCCAGCGCTTGTGCCTGAGCGGCCAGCGTCGATGCCGCGTTGGCATAGGCAATTGCTTCGGGGTCGTTGCTTGCTTCCTTGCCGTGCGCAGCTGCCAAATGCCGTTTCGCCTCTTCGAGTCGGGTCTGGGCCTCGGCGCCGATGCTCTCGCGATGCTTGGCGGCGTAGTCGGAGATTTGGCGCAGTCTGGCGTCCGCGGTGGACAACGCCTGCCCCAACGAGTGATCGCGCCCTTCAATGCTCACCTGCCCATCGCTAGGGTCGACCCGCCGCGCGGCGCGCCGACGGCGGCGCGCGCGATAGAGCACGAGAACCACCGCGACTACGACCACAGCGACGAGGACGCCGATCGCGATCAGCAGCCAGATCCGCTTTGACGAGCTTGCCGATTTGTTCAATCCGTCAGCCGCAGCGACCGCTGCACCGCTCCAGTCTTTAGCGCCCACCGCCGGTTCAATTTGATTGCTCCGCAGACTGTTCAACTCGGTCGCTGTGAGGCCCTGCACCTTCGGCGGCACGGTGAACGCGTACAACTTGGTGTTCGTGGCCACGGCCAGCAGCGCGTCGTGGTCGCCCATCCCGCTGGCGCTGCGGGTTTGGTCGGCCCAGTTGTCGGGTTTGAACCTGGAGAAGTTGTCGACGTAGACCACCCACAGTTGAATGCGCCGATCGTGATAAAGCCGGTCGATTGCAGAGCTGACCGCCGCCCGACCGGAATCCGTCAACACCCCGGTGCTGTCAGTGATGTGATCCGTGAGCTTGAACGGCGGTTGCGCGCCGGCGGGGGTTGCCAGCAGCAACCCCGCTGTGAGGATCGTCAGGGTTACACCGAACAGGCGAACAATGCGCATACGGGTAATTTAGCCCGCCGCCAGCCGCGATCCAGGGTTGCGTAAGCCACACCACGAGGCAAGGCGACCTATTCGCCGCACCCATTTGCGTGGGTGGGTCCCTCCGGCGTCCTGCCAGGCAGACTGTGGGGCGGTGATCACGAATCAGGACGACCCCTACAGCGACGTCGACCGCGAGCGGCGGATTGGCGAAGCGCCGAGCCCGAGCTGCAGGCACGGCTTCCTAGGGCGCGAAAGCTGACGGTTCGGGCCGTGGGTCGCCGGAGCGACTCGTGTTGGTCAACCGCCAATTTGTCCTTCGGCCGGGTGATCGGATTGGGTGTGCGCCGCCGGGTCCACATCCGTTACATGTAACATAGACATATGTCACCCGCCAGGGATCGCGTTCGACGACACCGAGAACGGCTACGGCAACTAGGCATGCGGCCAATCCAAATCTGGGTCCCCGACGTGAACGCCCCGGAGTTCGTTCGCGAAGCGCACCGCCAATCGGCACTCGTCGCGGCCAGCGAACAAGATCTTGACGACCAGGCCTTCGTCGACGCAGTCTCGGTCGACTGGGACGACGCCACCTAAACGTGCGACGAGGTGACATCTACGCCGCCGCGGCGCGGGGTGCTTACAGCGGTAAGCCCCGTCCGGTGGTGGTCATTCAAGACGACCGGTTCGACGCAACGGCCTCCGCCACCGTTGTGCCGTTCACGACGAGCGACGTCGAGGCGCCATTGCTGCGAATCGCTGTGCAACCGTCGGACACCACCGGCTTGGCCGAAACCAGCCGACTGATGGTCGACAAGGTGACAACGGTTCCCCGCGCGAGCCTGACCCGCCAAGTCGGTCGCCTGTCGGACGGGGACCTTATTCGGCTGAACCGCGCGCTACTCGTGTTTCTCGGGCTTGCCGTCTAATAACCGGGATTCAGCCGCGAACTCGCTGGGTTGTGAGCTACGCACCAGGATCCGCTCTACCGTCTTGGCCGATGAGATCGCCGATGCCCTAGACCTTCCTCTCAGTCATGTCAGGGCAGGAAACCACTAACGATCCCCGCGAACCGTGAGTCACTCAGTCCGGGAATCGTGAGACAAATCGCGGACGCCTTGGGCCTGAAGGTGGCGATCTTCGGTTCTGAGCCGCGCACCCAGGTGGAATCGTCTACACGACCCAGAAGAGAGCAACATTAAACGGCACCGAAGCTGGCCAGCAGGCATCGCGTGGGAATACCCGCAGTTTGCTAGCGCCACGATCAACGGCGCCACGCGGCGGACCTAACCGCCACATATAACGGCTACCAGGCCCTTTCAAGGTGGGGCGGGCGGGGCTCGAACCCGCGACCAACGGATTATGAGAGTGTCCCACCTCAGCTTTGGCTGTTTGCGGTACTTGATGGCAATTGCTGGCTTGCACTAGAAATCCGCAGTTCAAGATGGGTTTTGAATAGCTGATGTGATGGGTAGTTGTTGGCTGGCGTCGAGTGCTCTGCGGACTGTCTGCGGACTGACGCCGAGCGGATTCGCTTGGGCAGACATGTGTTTACGGTCTGTGTACAGTGCGGACACAACCAGCCCACCGTCTCACCAACGGCTGTTTACAGCCGCTTCCGGCGTGACGCACTATCCGGTGACCTCGCGGACGATATGGGGCCACGCAGAGCGCCCGAGCCGAGCATGCCTTCCGATGACCTGCAGGTTCGAATCCTGCCGGGGGCACCACTTGACCAGCGCAAATGTAACTCCGCGCAAGATTCGCACCACTACGCGGACGCGGCGAGGTTCCGACGAAATGGACTATGGGCCGGCCCAGCTGCTTCACACCAGCGCATTCACCCACGGTGTTGACTTCTGCGAACTGCTGCACGCCGAGGGCGCGCTGGCCGGTCTGTCCTGGCATGACGCCCGCCATATCGCTGCGGCGGTATCGCTGGACGCCTGCCACCACGATGACGCCGCCGAGGTGATCCGCAATCGGGGGTGCCATGTGCTGGCCGACAGCGACGGCATCACCTGGCAGGACCCCAATGGCGCGGTTCGCGCG
Source organism: uncultured Actinomycetota bacterium (assembly GCA_963785625.1). Lineage (GTDB taxonomy): Bacteria > Actinomycetota > Actinomycetes > Mycobacteriales > Mycobacteriaceae > Mycobacterium. The sequence goes on from CAWAWC010000020.1 coordinate 212,249, forward strand.
CTGAACATCGCCGCAACTGTCCTAACGCAGTTATGACGGGCTGCGCTGGTTGCCTGCCACCGAAACTTGACCCATCCTCGGCTCTGTCACCTTGCCAACGTAGATGGGACGACTTCCGTCGTAGAGGACATAGACACCGGCCTGCGCAGTGAAGTTCACAGGGCTGCTGCCTGCCTGTTGGACTCCAAGAAGTCGCGGCATTGTCGTCTTCCAATACACCCGCGTTCTACTCCAAAACATGCCAAAGGCATTGATAAGCCCCATTTCCGCGGCAACTTCCGCCGCCTCGTCTGCCTCCTGAAGCGTCTATTGCATTAGCCGTAATCCGGATCAAAAGGTGTCAGCCAGTGAAATGAGTGGATGTTGAAGAAACCCGACTGTCCGGTACCGCTGTTGAAGTAGCCCGAGTTGGAACCGCCGCCCGAGTTGAAGAGACCCGTGTTGCCGTTGCCTGAGTTAAAGAAGCCCGAGCTACCGATGCCGGTGTTCCCGAAGCCCGAGTTGCCCGTGCCATCGTCGAAGCCAAAGTTGGCGAGGCCCGTGTTCAGGTTGAGGGAGTTGAAGAGACCGGTGTTGATGTTCCCCGGGTTGAAGGAGCCGGTGTTGAAGGTGCCCGCGTTCCACAACCCGGTGTTGAAGGAGCCGGTGTTCCCCATGCCGGTGTTGGTGGAGCCCGAGTTCAATATGCCCCAGTTGTTGAAGCCGGAGTTGAACAAGCCGAAGTTTTCGCCGGTGCCGGGGAGGTAGGTGGGGGATTGGACCGTGCCGGCTGCTGCCAGCTCGGCGCCGCCCGAGTTGAAGAGACCGAAGTTGTGGCCTCCGCTGTTGGCCGCGTCGTAGACGGGGCTACCGGAGGTGTTTCCCGAGTTGAAGAAACCGGTGTTCCTGTCGCCCGAGTTGAACAAGCCGGTGTTGTGGGTACCCGAGCCCAGCGGCGTCATGATGCCGGTGTCGGAGTAACCGTTCCACCCGATGCCGGTGTTGCCGATGCCGGTATTCCACAAGCCGATGTTCCCGGCGCCGGTGTTGGCGATGCCGATGTTGTTACTGCCGGTGTTGGCGATGCCGATGTTGTTATTGCCGGTGTTGGCGATGCCGATGTTATTGTCGCCGTTGTTCCCCAAGCCGATGTTGCCGCTGCCGAGGTTCGCGAAGCCGGCGTTGCCGCTGCCGAGGTTCGCGAAGCCGGCGTTGTTACTGCCGAAGTTGCCGCCGCCGACGTTGAAGTCGCCAATGTTGCCGCTGCCCAGGTTGAGCCTGCCGATGTTTCCGCTACCCAGGTTGTAGTTGCCGAGAAGAGCGGTCCCGTTGACAACGCCTCCCCTGTTCCCGCTGCCCAGGTTGACGTTTCCGATATTCCCGAGACCCAGGTTCAAGGTCCCGGTGTTCAGCGGGCCCAAGTTGATGTGCGGCGGGTCCGCGGCGGCCGCCTCAATCGACTGCAACACGGTGGCTGGCACGATCGTGTGGGCGGAGCCAGGGGCCGCACTCGTCAAGGCCTGCACGATATTGGCCTCGGCATTGGCATACATGCTCGCACCGTCGCCCAAGAGCTGGACGAACTGCTCCTGAAACGTCAACGCCTGGGCGCCAAGCGCCTGATATGTCTGGCCGTGCGCACCGAACAGCGCTGCGATCGCCGCCGACACTTCATCAAGTGCCGCGGGCAGCACGCCCGTCGTCGCGGTTGCTGCCGCCGCGTTGGCCGCGCTTAGCATCGAACCAAGCGCCGCCAAATCCGTGGCCGCCGCCGACACTATCTCGGGCGTCGCGATCAAGAAAGACATTCCGCACCCCCGACCGACTTACCACGACTGGCCGTCCTAGCCGGTCGTCTAGGTATAACGCGTCGAAATCATACCGCGATTTGTGCATCATCGGCCGCTGACTACGGCACCGGAAGCTGTCAACCTGAATGAGGCACGGTCTAGCGGTATTTAGTGAGTGGTCTCCTCTGGCTGGTGGGGTGGGTTGATCCACGAGTCGGTGGGTAGGTGTGGCGGCTCGGGCGGCTTGCGGATGAACCGTTCGGGATGCGCCCGGTATGCGTCGGTGAGCACGGCGGCGCGCTTGTCACGGACGGCCTCGGCGGTGCCGTAGTGGATATCGGCGGGAGTGTGTAGGCCCAGCCCGCCGTGACGATGATCGTCGTTATACCAGGCGAAGAAGGTCTGGCAGTGCCGGCGGGCGGCCTCGATGGAGTCGAAGCGGCCGGGGAAGTCGGGCCGGTATTTGAAGTGGAGGCATCAGTTATAAGGAGTAGCGATGTCAGAGAAACGGAAGAAGTACGACCGGGAGTTCCGTGAGGGGGCTGTTCGGATCGTGCGTGAGACGGGTAAGTCGATCGCCGCGGTCGCGCGGGACCTGGGGATCCACGAGGGCACTCTGGGTAATTGGGTTGCCCAGGATCGTGAGGCCCGGGAGGGCCGTGGGGAGTTGACCCGCGACGATCTTGGGGAGCTCAAACGCCTGCGCAGCGAGAACGCTGAGCTGCGGATGGAGCGTGATGTCCTCAAGCGATCAGTGGTCCTGTGGGTGAAGGAGGCGACGAAGTGAGCGTGGCACGTTTCATCGCCGACCAGAGGACCAAATACCGGGTGCCTCATACGATTACGTGCGTGCTGTTGGGTGTCAGCGTGTCGTGGTTCTACAAGTGGATCAGCCGTGCTGAGACCACCGATGGGTTGCATACCGACACCGATCGGCGCCGCGCGCAGCTCGATACGGCCGTCGCCGCGGCGTTCACGGCGGCCAAGGGGCTGCACGGTTCGCCGCGGCTGATCGCTGACCTGCGCGATCTGGGTTGGGAAGTGTCGGAAAAGACGGTGGCCGACTCGATGCGCCGCCAGGGTTTGGTGGCGCGCCGCATCAAGCGCCGCAATGGGCTCACCAAGCAGGACAAGACGGCACCGAAGTTTCCTGACCTGCTCAAACGAGACTTCACTGCGGCTGCGCCGAACCGCAAATGGGTTGGTGACATGACCGAGATCCCCACTGAGTCCGGGCGGAAACTGTATCTGGCGACCGTGATCGACCTCTATAGCCGGCGGCTGCTGGGGGCGGCCATGGGCCTGCACCCCGATGCCGAGCTGGCGTGTGCGGCGATCAAAATGGCGGTGGCCGCGCGCGGTGGCCGCCAAGCGATCTGGCGGGACGAGGAGTCCCAGCGGGTCATATTCCACACCGACCGCGGTAGCACTTATACCGCAAACGCGTTCACCACGCTGTGCCGGCAGTTGGGGATTCGGCAGTCGATGGGCCGGGTCGGATCGTGTTTCGACAATGCTGCCGCGGAGGCGTTCTTCTCATCGCTGGAATGGGAAGTGCTGTCCCGCAATCATTTCCGTGATACTATCCATGCGCAGGCTGTGGTTATCGATTGGTGCTACACCTTCTACAATCACCAACGCCGGCACAGTGCCGCCGACGGGCTATCGCCCGTCAACTACGAGATCAGGGAATCCAAGACCAAGCCGGAAGCGGCATAGGAAACCCTCCACGATTTCGGGGGAACCACGTCTTGAAGTGGGGTTCGCTGAATGGGTTGTCATCGGAGAGGTGCGGGCGGCTGTGCGACTGGGTGACGCCGAGGTCGGCGAGCAGGAACGCCACTGGCTTGGAGGTCATCGAGGAGCCGCGATCGGCGTGGATGGTCAGCTGATCGGCTCTGATGCCCTGCTTGGCGCAGGTCTGGCGGATCAGCACCTCGGCCAGAGCCGCCGATTCGCGGGTAGCGACCATCCACCCGACCACGTACCGCGAAAAGATGTCCAAGATCACATACAGGTAGTAGTACGTCCACTTCGCGGGGCCGCGCAGTTTGGTGATGTCCCACGACCACACGGAATTCGGCTGGTAGGCAACCAGTTCCGGTTTCACGGTGGCCGGGTGGGTGGCCTGCTGGCGCCGTTCGCGGGTTTCGCCGGCCTGGCGCAGCAGCCGGTAGAACGTGGAGATCGAGCCGAGGTAGACGCCTTCGTCGAGCAGCGTGGCCCACACCTCGGCCGGCGCCATGTCGACGAACCGGTCGCCGTGCAGAACGTCGAGGATCGCCTGGCGTTCGGCCTGGCTCAGCGCCCGCGGCTGGTGCCGGTCTCGGTGCGGGATCGGCACCGACCGAGCCGATGGCGGGCTGGTGCGGTGGCGCCGGTAGTAGTTGGCCTGCGCGGCCCCCACAGCCTGGCATGCATCCCGGACCCCGACACACCCGACCAGCTCGGCGATCGCGGTGTCGGTCACGGCGTCAACCTCGGCTCGGTGTCCGCGCTCCCGGAGAGCGTCTCCAAGAGCGCGTGCAGTTTTGCCTGCACATCCACCACGAAGCGGGTCTTGGCCAGCTCCTGCTCCAGTTGTCGTTTCTCCTGCTCAAGGCGGGCGATCCGCTCGGCTTGGGGGTTGCGCCGCTTACGTCCGCGCGCAACGGCCAGCCCAGCCAGTGCCCCGGCGTCACGGGCCCGCCGCCACGCCACGATGTGGCTGGAGTACAGGCCCTCCCGACGCAACAACGCACCCTTCTCACCATCGGGGGCAGCGTCGTAGGCGGCCAGGATCTCCAGCTTGTACTTCGCGGTGAACGTTCGGCGCCGGGCACGCTCGGGCACCTCAGGGTCGGGACGTTCCGTTCCAGCACCGCTCATCCGACCAGGATCTTCGATCCCAGTCGCTCGGACCAATGTGGTCACCTTGTTCGTCATCTCGGGGAAGCTCTCCATCCCCGCCCTCGGGTCACTAATTGTCAGGGGGCAGGTGCCTCAACCCAGGTTGGCAGAGAGGGCTGTGATCTGTGGGTTTGTGTCGTACAGTTGCTAAAACCCTGGCGGAACCATCGCAATTATCCGAACCAAAGTACGCTACCTCGCCGGGTGGGATCTCTTTTTGGCGCCGGATTGGTTTCCAGTTTGAATAGGCCTGGGTGTGAAGGCCACGGAGCCTGCCGGGTGCATGCGAGCGGATGACGACAACAGCTACGGCATCGGGTGCTGTCGGCGCGGCGAAAGCTCCCGTGATATCGCTGATTAGGCAGACCAGTACTCCAACATCGGCTCGTTGCTTAGCACGCTCGAACCCTGGGTGATGAGCAGCGCCCCGGGGGAAACCGAATACCGCACCCCGTTGTTCGTCGCAACGAAACCGGCTCCTGTTTGGACTGGGTCCTCGATCTCGACGGATAAGCCATTCTGTAGCCCGACGCCCCTGTGGTAGGCCCGCCCGACTCCGGTCTCGCAGATCACCACCGCCGAGTCCGCTGTGCGGGCGATCACCACAGCCGGGTTCGTAGAGTTGCACCGCGCCCCGGGATAGCTGAGGAAGCCCTGCGCATCGGTGGCTGTCTCGGCGTTGAGTGCGATTGGGCTTGCTACGCGCCCACCTCAACCAACTCGCTGTGCGCACGTCGCTCAACCAACAGGGGCACGTAATCCCTCAGTGGTCGTCCATCGAACCGAGCATGGATGTCCCGAACGACTGTGGCGACAGTGTCCGGCGGCACCGCCGGATATGTACGCATCAGTCTCTCGATCAGTTGATCGATCATCGTCTGTTCGCTCAACTCGAGCACACCACAGGTTTGCATCCCGTTCACCTTCCGTCAACGCGGTGCAGGCGGGTTCACTTCTTGCTGGCGATAAGCGGAGTCCTGGCTTGTCCCGGTTTGCGGGATTCGCTTCCGGCGGCGGGCAGTGGGATGCGACGATCTTGTGATGGGAGACTGCGAGGTAGCCCAGGCTGTGAAGTTGGTCCACGCGTTGCGCCATCAACTGCACGAGATGACCACCCAGTTAGCCCGGGTGGAACGCCAGGATGTCACCCGCAGGAATGGCCGAGCATGTGCGATGCGGTTGGAAGCAGCCGCGCTGCGCCGAGACATCCGAGAGGCCCAGGTTCTTATCGACCGGCTACGGCGCCGTTATCCGGATGCCGACGAGCAGACACAACAGCATCCACCTGGACGACGGCCTCGAAGCCAAGGTGGGGGCCCGGGAAGCCAATTAGCTTGGGCCACGCCGCCGACATCCCCGACGCGGTAAGCCGCGAAGGGCGGCAATCCTAGCCATCGCCACTGACAACGAACGGAACGGGCCCGTTCCGCTTTGGCGCAACCCACAACCTGATGGACAGCTCGGAGGGGTACCGTCCCCTCATGCCAGTCGATGACCTGTCCTGGTTTTACGCGCTCCCGATGGATGACCAAGTTTCGCTGCTACGCAACCCGGAGCAGCCGCTGTCCCCGCGCCTTGCCGATTACCTCAACGACAAATCAGTGGCTAAGACCAACACACGCTAAGACCAACACACACTGGGCCGGGACTAAACCTCGATCCACCGATTGATCGCCGGTGATCGGGTGTGTTGAGATGAGGAAAGTGCCCTCTGAGCTGGGATGATTGATGTTCTTCAGGCAACAATCTGACCAGTTCGAGAAAGGCACTTCCGGTGCAAGTGTTGCACAACTTCTCGGCCGCCTCGGCGGTCTTCGACGATGAGCATCTCGTGTCGTGTGCGGGGCTGGTTCCGGTGATGACACTGGCCGCTCAGACGGGCCTACCGGCGCTGTTGGCCGACAAGATCGATATTCCGGTACCGAGGATCAAGTCCGGGTCGGCCAATCCGTCACCGAAGCTGACGACCGTGATCGCCGGCATGTGTGCCGGCGCGGACAGCATCGACGACCTCGACGTGGTGCGCTCGGGTGGAATGAAAACACTCTTCGGTGGTGTGTACGCGCCCTCGACCATCGGAACACTGTTGCGCGAGTTCACCTTCGGACACGCCCGCCAACTGGAATCAGTGCTGCGCGCGCACCTGGGCGCCCTGTGCGAGCGTGTCGAGTTACTGCCCGGCGCCGACGTGCGGGTGTTCGTCGATATCGACTCGCTGCTGCGCCCGGTCTACGGGCATGCCAAACAAGGCGGGAGCTACGGGCACACCAAGATCGCGGGCAAACAGATCCTGCGCAAAGGACTGTCCCCGCTGGTCACCACGATCAGCACCGAGACCAGCGCGCCCGTGATCACCGGGGCGCGACTGCGCGCGGGCAAGGCCAACTCCGGTAAGGGCGCAGCGCGCATGATCGCCCAAGCGGTCGCCACCGCACGGGCTGCCGGGGTCACCGGCCAGATCCTGGTGCGCGGCGACTCGGCCTACGGCAACAGCACCGTCATAGCCGCCTGCCGCCGCGCCGGTGTGCAGTTTTCCCTGGTCCTGACCAAGTCCCGCTCGGTAGCTGCCGCGATCGCCACCATCGATGAGGACGCCTGGACCCCGGTCAACTACCCCGGCGCGGTGCGTGACCCCGACACCGGAACGTGGATCTCTGATGCCGAAGTCGCCGAAACCACCTACACCGCATTCAGTTCCACCGCCCACCCCGTGACCGCGCGGCTGATCGTGCGCCGCGTCAAAGACGCCCGCTTTCCTGACGCGCTGTTCCCGGTGTGGCGGTACCACCCGTTCTTCACCGACACCGACGAACCCGTCGATGCCGCCGATATCACCCACCGCCGCCACGCCATCATCGAAACCGTGTTCGCCGACCTCATCGACGGACCCCTGGCCCACATGCCCTCCGGACGCTTCGGAGCCAACAGCGCCTGGATTCTGTGCGCGGCCATCGCCCATAACCTCCTGCGCGCTACCGGGGTCCTCGCCGGCAGCGCCTACGGCGTTGCGCGAGGCACCACCCTACGGCGGCGGATCGTCAACATCCCCGCCCGACTGGCCCGCCCCCAACGCCGACCCGTCCTGCACCTACCCCGCCACTGGCCCTGGGCCACACACTGGCTTGCGCTATGGCACAACACGATTGGACGCTCACCCCCGCAACCCGCAACACCGTGACCACCGCCGACAGGCCCAACCCGAGGACCCACAGGAAAAGCTGGACAGACCAGCAGATACTTGCTGCCCACCACGCGAAATGCCAGACCAGAACCAACCAGCCCGCACAGAATCAGTCAATCCACGGATCGAGGCTAAACCCACCCCCTTGAAACTGACCGAAGCATCACGGCTAAGTGCGATCTGTGAACAGTCCGACGACTGGTGGTGGGACCAGCTCGCCGTCCACGAACAGGATTACATCATGCAGCAGCGCGACGGCGACCTCGATGGAATCTACGCCGAGGCCGTGCAAGCCGCAGGCGGGGACGCGCTCCCGGAAGTGCTTGTGTGGAAAGCGCAGAAGAACAGCTTCCGACTGGTTCCCATTCTCCGCACCTACGTCGAGATGCAGGCGCGCTCGGCGCAGTAACGTGAAACCGTGCACCCGCTATGAGTCAAGAGATCTATGAGTAGTAGTGCGGCAGCGCGTTTTTGACGATGACACCGTCCTTGACGATAAGCGCGATGTTGCGGGCTGGATCTGCCAACAGAGTCAGATCGGTGGTGGGATCGCCGCTGATGAGCAGCACGTCAGCCCAGGCGCCGACGGTGAGCTCGCCTAGCCGCGCAGACCGGTAGGGGTCACGCTCGCCGGCCATGCGGAACAGGGCGGCATTGCCGGAGGTCACCATCTTGAGGGCTTCGATCGTGGTGAAGTAGGCACCAAGCCGGGTCATCATGTCGCTTTGTCGTGCCGTGTTTTCGGGTTCGAACAGCAGATCGGTGCCCCACGCCATCTTCACGCCGTGTTTTTTGGCCCATCGGTACACCTGATCGGTGCCCTGGCAAACTTGCCGGCCCTTTTCCACACTGTCTGGAGGCAAAGAAGTGTGATCGTGTTCGGCGAACGGTTGCACTGACAGCCACACATCGCGTTCAGCCAGCAGCGCCACCGTGGGCTCGTCGGCCAGGTGGCCGTGCTCGATCGATTTGACGCCAGCCTCGACGGCCCGGCGGATGCCGGCGACGTTGTAGACATGAGTGGCAACATAGGTGCCGTAGTCGGCAGCGGCGTCAACTGCCGCACGAAGTTCGGCCGGGGTGAATTGCAGAGTGTAGAGAGGATCGTAGAGTGACGCAGCCCCGCCACCTGCCATCAGCTTGATCTGCGATGCGCCCAATTTGAGTTGCTCGCGCACGGCCGCTAGCACTCGGTCAGGGCCATCGGCGACCCGCACGAAACCGATCTGTTCGGCACGGGACTGTTCACCGCCCAACGCCGTTGGCCGCTCATAGGGGAAACCGAAGTCCCCGTGGCCGGCCGTCTGCGAGATCGCCGCCTGGCTGGGATAAATTCGCGGGCCCAAGACGGGTTCACCATCGATGACCTTCTTGATGCCAACCGTGTCGCCAGCCATGTCGCGGACGGTGGTGAAACCGCGAAGCAAGGTGTCTTTCGCCCGTGCGAGCGTGCTCGCAGCAAGCTGGGTCTGGCTGACCATGACCAAATCCATCATCGTGTTGGCCATCCCCACCAGATGCACGTGGGCATCGCTCATCCCCGGCATCGCCAGCCGCCCCGCCCCGTCGATGACCAGAGTCTGGTCGTCTTCGGCGATGGGTGAGGTGTCGACGGCGGCGATCGTGCGTCCTTCGATGAGCAGATGGCCAGCGAACACCTTGTCGGAGATCGCATCAAACACCTGCACGTTCTTCAGCAGCAGCCGCGGCCGCGGCTCTTGCCCCTTCGCCTGCTGCGGAGTTTGCCAAGGCTGCACCAGACACCTCCTGAGTCATCGGGATCAACGGAGTACAAGGGATTGGACTAGACCGAAGTTACGTTAGTTGATTCGGGCACTTCGCCAGCGTGCATCACGGCGGTGGCGGAGGACGTCCCGACGGCTCGTCTTGTGCGGCCCCGGCCACTCCAAATGGGTCAGCTCCGGAGGGTCGGATGACGGCCATAGCAGCGTGCCGGCAGGATCCACAGTCACCCCGTCAGCGACCGCAGTCATCTCCTGGTGATCGCAAATGTGCTCTCCCCGCCGACATTTATCGACGAGCCATCCGGCAATGATGCCCTCAAGCGCACCTGGTGATGGTCAGCTGAAGGTCGCCCTCGACTTCGCTCACACTCAGTGAATGGGGCTGTACGAGAGACTGATTGGCCCTCGCGAATCGCTGACGCCCTTGGGCAGGCCCGGGAAAGCGGCTATACCGATGCCGCGAACGAGGTCAAAATGAACCCTATGGACTCGGAAGGACCGAACATGACAACCCCAGCCTCCAGCACCGATCAGCCCGTCCCCCACCTCATTTCTCACCGGTTGCTGCGCGATAATCAAATCCACCATCCAGCTGTGCTGGAGGAGGCCAAGAGACGAAGCGAGAGAATTCACCTGCGGGTGGCCGATCGCATCACCGCATTCGCCGGCACGATGAATTTCGTCTTGATGCACGTGGGCCTTTTCGCCGTGTGGATAGTGCTGTTGGAAAAGTACCCGTGGCCGATACTGGCTCTGGTGGTGTCACTCGAAGCGATCTTCCTGTCGACGTTCGTCATGATCGGCCAGAACCGCCAAGCCGCCTTCCAACAGGCCAAAGCCGACCACGACTTTGTAGCTCAGGAGCTGGAGCTCAAAACCAACACCGAGTTGACCCGCCAAGTCCAGATCCTCACAGAGGAATTGCATCGGCGCTTCCTCGGCGAGTCCACCTAAGGGCATCCGTGACCGTGACCGTAGATGGTGGCGATGGCACCCGGCGTCGGGACGACAGGCCCGTACATGGTCGGCACTGCACCGGCTTGGTCTACCGAGAGCGGCCCGATGCTCGGCGGTGACAGGCGGTGACTAATTACTCTGGAGCGGTGAAGCAACAGTTACTAGGCTACTGAATATCATTTGCAGGGCATATTCGGAGATGACAGGACAGGATCATGAAAAAACTTTCAGAACTCCTGCGAGAACTCGCAGACCGTGCAGAGAACGCGGAGAAGAAGGCAGCAGCGGCTGAGGAAGAAACCAGCGAGAAAGTGCATGCCGCTATCGAAACCTCCAAAGCGGATGCAAAAGCCAGGCAGGATGAATTCAAGGCGAATGTGGCAAAGAATAAGGCAACCGCTGCTTCCGACTGGAAAAAACTCCAGGCCGAGCACAACGAGCGGGTGAAGAAAATCAAGAACAATATTGCAGCCAAGAAAGACGCTGTTAATCGGAAGCTCGCGGAGCACCGAGCGGATGACGCGGAGGACAATGCCACGGCTTTGATTTACTTTGCCTCGATCGCAATTGATGATGCTGAGATCGCCACACTGGAAGCCATTGACGCTAGGGTTTATGCAGAATCGTTAACCTAGCCGGCTCATGGCCCGCCGACGAACAGGATTTGGTAGAACAGCCCCACCGCGCAGACACCCATGATCCCGGTGGTGAGCCAGCCCATGAAGTTCGAGAAGCGGTTGTTGGTATGCTCCCCCATCACGGCAGGGTTATTCCCGGCCAGTGTCAGCATCGCCAACAGTGGCACCGCCAGAACGCCATTGAGCGCAACGGTGTAGTAGAGCATCTTGAAAGCGGGCAATCCAACATAGTTCAATCCGACCCCGACAGCGGTGGCGGCGATGATCACGATGTAGAACGTCGGGGCCTCACGCCACGAGTAGGTCAGCCCAGCACGGCGCCCGATGGCCTCGGTGAGGGCCTGGGCGGCCGATCCGGTCATAACCGGGCACAGCGGCCAGCCCGATGCCCACAATGCCCAGCGCGAACAACTCGTAGGTGAAGGGTCCGGCCAGCGGTCGCAGCGCTTGGGCGGCCTGGTCGGGGGTGTTGATGTCGGTGACCCCGGCCGGGTGGAGGGTGGCGGCGCAGGCAACGATGATCGCCCACTGGATGATCTCCATGAAGCCCATGCCGATGGCGTCATCGGCACGCATGTCACGGATGTCGTGTTTTTGCAGCTCAGGTATGCCGAGTGCGAACGCTTTCACCCGGCCCTGCCGGAAAGACTCCTCGGCCTCCTGATTGACCATCCAGAAAAAACAATAGGGAGTGATGGTGGTGCCGCACAGCGCGACGATGTTCAGCATGTAATCACGGTCGAAAGAAAACCACGGCACGAAGGTGCGCCAGGCGATCTGCGTCCAATCCTGATGCACGATGAACACCACCACGACGTAGGCCAATAAGCTCAGGCAGACCCACTTCAGATAGCCCGCATACGTGGGATAAGGGATAAGGCACCAGGATCTGCAAGATCAGCACGCAGAACACGACGATTAGCATCCAGGCGAGCAGCGGCCCGTGCCCGACCAGCAGCTGGCTGGTGGAGGCCATTGCCCCCAGGTCGGCCCCGACGTTGACGGTGTTGGCCGTGACCAGCAGCGCCACCGCGAACCAGAGCACCCAGCGGGGGTAGTGCTCGCGCAGCACCGTCATCAACCCGCGCCCCGTGACCATCCCGATGCGCCCGCAGATCTCCTGCACCGCACCGACCAAAGGGTAGAGCCACAGCGCCGTCCAGAGCTGCTGATACCCGTACTCGGCGCCGGCCTGGCTATACGTAGCGATCCCACTCGGATCATCATCTGTACTGCCCGTGACGAAGCCCGGGCCGAGTAGTCGCCAGAATTTTCTGAGTCTGTTCATTGTGCCGCGCGGGTGTACCAGATCAGGGACGGGAGACGATGAGGGGCTGGGGCGAACTCACAGCAAGACGTCTCGTAATTACCTTTGTACCAACGCGGGGATGTACACGGGCTGAAAGGCCCATTTAACAGTCCCGTAACTTTAAGGTCGTCCCGGCGGCTGATAATTCTATCTCGCTCAAGATCGGAATCCCGTGAAAGGAGTTTAAGACATGTCGAAGCTAGCAGCTGAACATCACAAGAAAGCAGCTGAGCATCTCGAACAGGCCGCCAAGCACCACGTGGAAGCCGCTAAACATCACGTGGAGGGAGCGGTTGAGAAAGCCGCCCACCATGCCCACTTGGCACATGCCCACCACGTTGAGGCCATCGAGCACGCGGAGAATGCCGCCAAAGAGCACCTAAAGGCGCACGGCAAAAAGTAGAGCCTTGAGCGGGGCATCCCCGGCGAGAAACTCGCCGAGGCGGCCGGACTGTCTGTGCCGCGCGTGTACCAAATCCGGGACGTCCGGTCAGAACGGCCGAAATCCGCGCCGATCAGGTGCTTTTGAGCGCGTTTCAAACGGCCGGATGGAAGGTGCCTTGTGGTGAGGTGACAGCGGTGCCCACACGGAAACTGCGACTAACTTGCTTGGAAACAAGCCATTGGTGTCACCCCGATCACACCGCCGACTAAGGACCTACAGCCTGGCGATCCGGGGTGGCCCACCGACCCGCGCTTCAGGTACGGCGCAGCGGGACCGCATGACTCACGCTTCGCCTACGGTGTCGTGCCAGGCGAGCCATGTGGCAATGAGCCTCAAGAGTTCGGCTACACCACTGAAGCCACCCACGGGGCTATTGCTACCTGCCTTTCTCCTAACGGTAACGGCCACGGCACATGGATCTTGGTGGGGTCGTGGGGCGACTTCGATGGTGTGCACTCACACGGCAGCCTCTGCGATGGTGGCGGCACTGCGATGTCGCTAGACGGGCGGCAGATGCTCTGCGTGACCGGTGGCAACGCCACTGGCACGTGGGAGTACGGATCCTAACTCAGGACACGGCCACTTCCTTTCGTTCGCCCCATGATCGTCAATCCTTTCGGTTTTTTTACACTGGGGAGGCGTTTTTTACGCTGTGGAAACGGTGGTGAAATGCGGTGTGAGGCATG
>CAWAWC010000021.1:0-6092 GCA_963785625.1 uncultured Actinomycetota bacterium
GCGTTGGGGCTGGTCGGGCTGGTCGTCGAGATCCGGCACTTCCGCGAGCATCACCGCCGACAGCAAAGCTCAGGCGAGGCCGCCCCCGAGCCGGCCGCCATGAGCTGACTCCGGTCGCATCAACTGGTGCGGCATCCGGCGCGCCTCGGGGCGCTCGGCACGCCGATTACCGACACCAACACCCCGCTGCCGATGGTCGAGTTACGCCTGAGCTAAGCGCGGTCCGGGCCCTTCACCGTCATGGCGGCGAACAGGGCCAGAAATGATGCGGCCGGAAGGGCGTTCACCACCTTGTCGCGGGCGCGGACATGCGCGCCCACGGCCAGCACGAAATACAGCGTCAGCATCGCCGTCGTCAGGCGCGCCAGCGCGGGAAACCGGGTGACCGAGAGCAACCCGACGGCAGCGGCGGCCTTCACCACCGGCAGCACCGGGCGCACCTCTTCGGGAACTCCCAGGTCATCCAGAACTTTCTTGATGGGGGCCACCTGGACCGCGCACGCCACCGCGTCGACGGCATGAAATGCGGCCAACCCCGCATAGGTTTTCGGTGAAGTCAAAGCACTCATCCGGCAATCCTATGGAGTCAGCTCCGGCGGCGCCCCGAGCGCGCCGTCTACCGGCTGGCGGGCGATCGCCTCGGCCTTGGCCACCGCCTGGGCGATCGCGGGATCGGTGTCGGTGGAGAACCAGTCGGCCATCTCGGCGTCGTCGTCGGCGGCGTGCTGGGGCGTGTCGTCGACCGGGGACGGCTGGAACCGGAACACCCCGTCCTCGCCGGGGGTGCCCAGCAGCCGGGTGAACCCCTGCAACGCCGCGCTGAAGTCGCTGGGCACCACCCACACCTTGTTGGCGTCGCCGCGGGCCATCTCCGGCAGCGTCTGCAGGTACTGGTAGGCCAGCATTTCCGGGGTGGGCCTGCCGGCCTTGATCGCCGCGAACGTCTTCTCGATGGCCTTGGCCTGCCCCTGCGCCCGCAGGTAGGCCGCGGCGCGCTCACCCTGGGCGCGCAGCATCCGGGACTGCCGGTCCGCCTCGGCGGCCAGGATGGCGGCCTGCTTGGCACCCTCGGCGGCCAGGATCTGGGCCTGCTTGGCGCCTTCGGCCTCTGTGATCGCCGCCTGCCGGGTGCCTTCGGCGGTCAGGATCATCGCCCGCTTCTCGCGGTCGGCCTTCATCTGCTTTTCCATCGACGCCTGAATCGACGGCGGCGGGTCGATGCTGCGCAGCTCGACCCGGGCCACCCGCAGGCCCCAGCGGTTGGTGGCCTCGTCGAGCACGCCGCGAAGCTGGGCGTTGATCACCTCGCGCGAGGTCAGGGTCTGCTCCAGCGTCATGCCGCCGACGACGTTGCGCAGCGTGGTCGTGGTGAGCTGCTCGACCCCGACGATGTAGTTGCTGATCTCGTACACCGCCGCCTGGGGAACCGTGACCTGGAAGTAGACAACCGTGTCGATGTTGAGGGTCAGGTTGTCCTCGGTGATCACCGGCTGCGGCGGGAACGACACCACCCGCTCACGCAGGTCCACCCGGGCGCGGATGCGGTCGATGAACGGCACCAACAAGCGTCAGCTGCCCGCTGACCGTGCGGCTGTACCGGCCCAGCCGTTCGATCACCGCGGCCTCCGCCTGAGGTACCAGCGCGACCGACTTGGCCACCACGACGATGGCGAATATCACCAGGACGGCCAGCAACACCAGACCGGCAACCGCTCCACCTTGCATCGGAGTTCCCTTCTCTCGCAGAGTCTCTCACGGTCGTCAGAGACCACTCTTGAAGACCACCGCCGTGGCGCCGTCGATGTGCATGACGGTCACCGACTCGCCGGGTTCGTAGACGTCGCCGTCGTTGAGCGGGCGCGCGGTCCACACCTCGCCATCCAGCTTCACCTGGCCCCCGTCGCGGCCAACGCGATTGAGAACCATCGCGTTCTTGCCCTCGAGCGCCTTGATTCCGGTCTCCAGCATCGTGGCGGGTGTCAGCCGCCGCCGCAGCGCGGGCCGAACCAACACCAGGAGCAGGACCGACACGACCAGGAACACCGCCCCGTTGGCCCACACCGGCCAATCCGTCAGCCAGCTGGTCAGCGACGCGGCCAACGCACCGCCGCCAAGCATCACCAAGAACAAATGGCCGGTGAGCGCCTCCGCACCGGTAAGCACCAGTGCGGCTATCAACCAGAGCACCGCCGCGGGCATGCCGACAGAATACGCGCGCGTCCGGCCTTTGCCGGACCGAGCAACTACACTGCGGAATCATGTGGTGTCCCAGTGTCTCGCTGTCCCTGTGGGCCAACGCCTGGCTCGCCGGCAAGGCCGCGCCCGACGACGTGTTGGACGCGTTATCATTATGGGCACCAAAGCAATCGGTCACCGCGTATGATGCCGTCGCCGCGGGCCACACCGGACTGCCGTGGCCCGATGTCCACGACGCCGGCACGGTCTCGCTGTTACAGGCGCTGCGCGCGGCGGTTGGCCGACCGTCCGTACCGATGCCCGTCGGTCCGGGCCGCTTGCGCGGGGCCATCAATGTGGTCACGCCGGTTCCCGGAGATGTGCGCGGGCTGGCCGCGGGAACGCAGTTCGCGCGCGATGCCCTCGCGGCGGGCGAGGCGGTGATCATCACCAACCCGGACAATCCCAGCACCGCCGTGGGCCTGGTCCCCGAGTTCTCCTATGACGATTTCGAGGACTCGGACTTTTCCGAATCGTGTGCGCTGTCCTGGACGGTGTACTCACTGCCGGGCGCGCCGGCGTTCGACCATTACGAGTTGGGGGATGCCGAGTACTCGCTGCGCTCGGCCGTGCGATCGGCCGCCGATGCCCTCGGCGAAATCGGCGTGGCATCCGCCGCCGACATCGACGATCCACGGGCACTCATCGAGCAGCTCCTGGAATCGGCACGTCAGCACCGCATCCCCGACCATGCGCCGACGCGCGCGTTGCGGGTGCTGGAAAACGCCGCGCACGTCGACGCGATCATCGCGGTCAGCGCGGGGCTGAGCCGACCGGCCGACTCCCCGGACCGTTTCGCGGCGCCCCTCGTCGCCGGCCTCGAACCGGTCGGGACGCAGTCGTCGTCGGAGGCCCGGATTGCCAGCGACGCGCTGCGGCCGCTTACCGCAGTGGTGCGTTCGGCGCGGATGGCCGCGGTCACCGCCATCTTGCACTCGGCCTGGACCGACTAAGAGTCCTGATGGCGGCGACCCGCTTCACCCGGCTCCGCCACGCTCGCGATCGCCACTGGTCCTGATGGCGGCGACCCGCTTCACCCGGCTCCGCCACGCTCGCGATCGCCACTAACCGTCTACGCGCGCGACGCAGTGCGGCGGGCGGCACTGCTCACCGTTGATGCCGGCCAGGCAGCCCGGGACCGGATCCGTTCCGGGGACCCGTTCCGGCGGTTGGTCGTTGCGCAGCTCGTCGACCAAATCCGCGGCCAGCCGGGCGAATCGCGGGTCGGCGTTGAATGTCGACGCCCGCGCGAACGCGATACCCGCCGCCTGGGCCTGCGCGCGCAACTCGGTGTCGAGGTCCCACACGACCTCGATGTGGTCGGCGACGAACCCGATCGGGCAGACGATGACGGCCTTGGTGCCCGCGTCGGCCAGCGTCGCAAGGCGATCGGCGACATCGGGCTCCAGCCACGGCACCTGCGGTGGGCCCGACCGCGACTGCCAAACCAAATCGTACTCGGCGTATCCGGCCGCCGCCGCGACAAGCCTTGCGGCGTAGGCGACTTGACGACTGTACAGGTTCGGGCCCAGACGGCTGTCGGCAGCCACCGGGACGGAATGCGCGGTGAATATCAGCCGCGCGCCGGCGGGCACGGTATCGGCGGCGGCGGCGATGTTGTCGGCGAACATCTCGACGAAGAGCGGGTGGTCGAAATAGCGCCGCAGTTTGACCAGTTCGGGCGCATCGGGACCGGCCGCCCGCCGGGCGCGGGCGATGTCTTCGGCATACTGCGTGCAGCCGGAGTAGCCGCTCCACGCCGACGTGGTGAACACCGCGGCGCGGCGAACTCCGTTGTCGCGCATGTCTGCAACGGTTTGTTCGACGTACGGTTCCCAGTTGCGGTTGCCGAAGTACACCGGCAGGTCCAATTCCGAGCGCAACTCGGCGATCAGGGCGCGGTTGATCTGGTTGATCGGCGACACGCCGCCGAAATGCAGATAGTGCTCGGCGACTTCATCGAGGCGGTTCGGCGGCACGTTGCGGCCCCGGGTGACGTTCTCCAGGAACGGCCTGACCTGCTCGGGCCCTTCGGGACCGCCGAACGAAAGCAGCAGGACGGCATCGAAATTCATTGTGAATTAAAGCAATTGGGTACTGGCGCCGCCGTCGGCGAAGATGACGGCCCCCGTGGTGGCCGGCAGCCACTCGGAAAGCAGCGCGCACACCGTCTTGGCGACCGGCGTGGCGTCTTTCATGTTCCAGCCGAGCGGTGCGCGCTGGTCCCAGCCCTCCTCGAGCAGCTGTATCTGGGCGCCGGCCTCGTCGCCGAGCGCGCCGCCGACGATCGCGCTCATCGCCAGCGTCCGGATCGGCCCCGCGGCAACGAGATTCGAGCGCACGCCGTACTTGCCGGCCTCGCGCGCGACGAACCGGTTCACCGACTCCAGCGCGCTCTTGGCGACGGTCATCCAGTTGTAGGCCGGCATCGCCCGGCTCGGGTCGAAGTCCATGCCGACGATCCCGCCGCCGGGGTTCATGATCGGCAGCAGCGCCTTGGCCAGCGAGGCATAGGAGTAGGCGGAGATGTGGATGCCCTTGGCGACGTCCTCGAACGGCGCGTCGAAGAACGGGTTGATGCCCATCCCGGTCTGCGGCATGAAGCCGATCGAATGCACTACGCCGTCAAGCTTGTTGCCCTCCCCGATGACTTCGGTGACCCGGTCGGCGAGGGTGTTGAGGTGCTCGTCGTTCTGCACGTCGAGCTCGATGAGCGGCGCCTTGCGCGGAAGCCGGTCGGCGATGCGCTGGATCAGCCGCAGCCGGTCGAATCCGGTCAGCACCAGCTCAGCCCCCTGCTCTTGGGCCACCCGCGCGATGTGAAACGCGATCGACGAGTCCGTGATGATCCCGGTAACCAGGATTCGTTTGCCTTCGAGCAGTCCTGCCATGTCCGTCCTCGTTGTTGTGTCCAGAGTCTGTCAGTGACCCATTCCAGCGCCACCGTCGACCGGAATCACCGCACCCGAGATGTATGCGGCGTCCTCGGACGCCAGGAAGCTCACCACACCGGCGACCTCCCCGGGCGTGCCGATGCGGCCCAACGGGATCGCCTGCTTCGCCAAGTCCTGATACTTGGGGTCCATGGCCTGCGTCATCTCGGTGTCGATGAAGCCGGGCGCCACCACGTTGGCGGTGATGGATCGTGAGCCCAGCTCGCGGGTCAGCGACCGCGCCATCCCGACGAGCCCGGCCTTCGACGCGGCGTAGTTCGCCTGCCCCGGCAGTCCAGTCAGCCCGACCACCGATCCCATGAAGATGTAGCGGCCGAACCGCTGCTTGATCATGTTGCGCGAGGCGCGCTTGGCGACCCGGAACACACCGGTCAGGTTGGCGTCGATGACCTTCTCGAACTGCTCCTCGGTCATCCGCATGATCAGCATGTCGGAGGTGACGCCGGCGTTGGCCACCAACACCTCCACCGGACCCTGCTGCTCCTCGACCTTCTTGAAGGCGGCGTCGACCGCGTCGTAGTCGGTCACGTCGCACTCGACGCCGGACAATCCGTCGGGCGCGCCGGACGACCGGTGGGTGACAGTCACCCGGTGTCCGTCAGCGGCGAGCCGGCGCGCTACCGCCAGCCCGATCCCACGATTTCCTCCCGTGACCAGGACCGAGCGGGATACGAATGCGGGTCTGCCCCAGTCGGATGCACTGTCGGTGGTGTTCTCGGTGGCCGTGTCAGTCACCCCGACAACCTAGCGCCTCGACTCGGGCGCGCCGAAACCTGCCCCTGGCATGTCGGCGTCCTGCCACGCTGGCGTCACATTCGACACCCGACGCCACGCTGGCGTGACGCTCGGCGCCGGAAGGACGACTACGTTGGCAGGCGGCGGTTGATCAGCAGCGCCGCCAAT
>CAWAWC010000022.1:0-28776 GCA_963785625.1 uncultured Actinomycetota bacterium
GCCCCGCGTCCCCTTCGACGAGCACCATACGCACCGTTTCCGGGGCCATGGACACACCCAGTACGATGTCCAAAGCTCCTCCGCGGTTTGTGAAACTGGTTAACTGCCAGGAAGTTTCGGCCGGCTTCCGGCAAGGCGCCCCCGCCGCGACCACCCCCTAGTCCTCCACGCTAGCGCGCACGCCCGCCGCTATCGAACTGCTACCTGTGCCCGCCGAACCCGTGACCAGCGCCGAAAACCGCCATGTGGGGCCGCGTGGGTTTTCGACCGACCCCAATGATTCGACCCCTACCCGCGAAGCGCTGGGCGCAGGATCCGCCCGGCCGCCGCCTATCGGTGTCCCCCGCCGCCGTGCCCGCCGCCGCCGTGCCCGCCACCGCCGAAGCCGCCACCTCCGCCGCCGAATCCTCCGTGGCCGCCCCCACCGAAGCCGCCGCCACCGAACGGGCCGCCGCCACCAAAGGGACCGCCACCACCAAAGGGACCGCCACCACCAAAGGGACCGCCACCACCAAAGGGACCGCCACCACCGAAGGGGCCGCCGCCGAACTGTCCGGGACCGGCGGGCTCAGCGCCGTGACCGCCACCGAACGGGCCGCCGCCACCGAAGGGGCCGCCGCCCGGCCCCGCACCGGGGACCTCAAAGGGAGCACCGCCGGCGCCGTCCGGACCACCGGGTTCTGCGCTGGGAATGTGGAGGGACCGCCCCCCTCACCACCGGGGACCGCACCGGGGGGTGTGACGTGTACGCCGCCCTCACCGCCGGGGCCCGCGCCGGGGAAGGGCAGGCGTCCGGCACCCGGGTTGCTCGGCCTGGCCGGCGACTGGGGCAGCGTGCCGCCGAATTGCGACGGCGTCTGCGGCTGCGGGACGTGGACCGGCGATTGGGGCACCACCGCTTGCGGGGGCGACAAATGCGGGGCCTGAATAACGGGCGCGCTCGCGACTGGGTTGGGAATCGGCACGCGCACCGGCGGCACGATCGGAACGGGCACCACCGGAGCCGCCGGCAGCGGAGCCGCGGGCACCGGAGCCGGTATCGGTGCGGCCAGCGCCGGGTTCAACGGCTTGGGCGCCGCAGCCGGCGCCGAAAGGCTGATCTTCGGTCTCGGCGCGGACGCTTCGACCGGCGCGGGCGCCGGCGCCTGCTGTGTCGGGACGATGAGGTGCTGCCCGGGCGCGGGCTGCAGAGCGACCGTCGTACTACGGATGCCGATGGCCAGCGCAATCTCCAGTGCCAGCACGGCGCTGATCCCGACCACCGCCAAGCCGCTCCCGACCAGCAGGACCGGCCGGCGACGCGGTTCGGCCTCTGCGGGCGTGAACAGACTTTCGATCAGGACGGTCGGGGCGTCGGCATCCTCGTCCGGCACGGCGCTATAGGCGAGCTCAGCGTCGGCGTCACCGCCGACGCTGAGGTATTCGGGCAGGACGTAACCCGTGCCCGGGTCTTGTGCGTAGGCCAGTGCGGCGGTCGACGAGGCGAACAACGGCGCGTTCGCCGACGCCAGGGCGGCGCCCCGGGCCAGCGCCGTCTCCGGGTCCTCCGGGGCGCTCACTTCCAGCGACGTCGCCGACTCCAGCGCCGGCTTGATCGGGGCGATGTCGACGCCGGAGCCCACCAGGAACAGGCCGTCCGGGGCCGACGGCAACTCGTCCAGCCGGGTGACCAGTCCGGTAAGCTGCGCCGTGGCCTCGCCGTAGGACTCGGCGTAGATCGGTCGTTGGTAGATATCGGTGATGGACCCGTCTGACGTCTCGACGACGGCCAGCGTCGCGGTGTCGGGCTCCACGAACAGCATGGCGGTGCGCTCGTAACCGATTGCCCACCGACATTTTGGGCCAGTGCCGCCGCGGCCAGAAACGCCGATACCAGCATGACGTTCTCGATCTTGTGGGCGGCCAGAGCGTCGCGCAACGCGGCGGCTTCGATTTGGTCGGTCCAGGTGACCCCGATGGATGACAGCTCGAGGCCGGCATCGGCCGCGCCCTCGCGGGTACCGAGGATGGCCCCGATCACCCGATCGGGCGCGGTTGCGGTTGCCGAGTCGTCGCTGGCAGTGAGGTCGAACTCGTCCTCTTCCACCATGGCGCCATCGGCGTACTCCCCCTCGAGCACCACCATCTGGATCGATGCCGGTGCCATCGACACCCCGAGCACGATATCCAAAACCAACCCCCTCCACAGGTGTTGCAAGCCCGGCCTCGGCCGGGCGGAGGAGAAACCACGGACCCCTCAATGATCCCTCAGAAATGCTAGGCCCGCAGCGTTCCGAACCTAGGTAGATCTTATGAAGTTCTGATAGGAGCGAGACGGGGTCGGTCCCCGCTGCCCCTGGTATTTCGACCCGACGCGCGAACTGCCGTAGGGATGTTCGGCCGGACTGGTCAACCGCAAGATACACAGCTGGCCGATCTTCATGCCCGGCCACAGGGTGATCGGCAGGTTGGCGACGTTGGACAGCTCGAGCGTGATGTGGCCGCTGAAGCCCGGATCGATGAAGCCCGCCGTCGAGTGCGTCAGGAGGCCCAGCCGGCCCAGGGACCAGTGCCCTTCAAACGCCCGGCGAGTCGTCGGGCAGGGTGAACAATTCCAGCGTCGCGCCGAGCACGAACTCGCCCGGGTGCAGCACGAACGGCTCGCCGTCGACGGGCTGCACCAAGCTGGTCAACTCGTCCTGCTGCTGCGCGGGATCGATATGGGTGTAGCGGGTGTTGTTGAACACCCGGAACATGCAGTCGAGGCGGACGTCGATGCTGGACGGCTGCACCAAGGTGTCGTCGAACGGGTCGATGCCCAGCCGGCCGGCGGTGACTTCGGCCCTGAGGTCACGATCGGAGAGCAGCACCGGATGAGCCTATCCGCTATCGGCTGCCCGCCGTCCCGCACCGACTCACCGGAGGTACGTTTCCCCTCCCTTGGGGTATCCGCCGCCGGTCGTCGTGACATGGACGTGGTCAAAGTGGCCGTTGCCTGGTGAACGACCTCCGCGGGGCGTGAAGACACCGCGCCAGTTCGCGTCCTGTATCGCCAATCGATTCGCGTTCGCCATCACGTAAGCAACGATCTTGTCTCCCAGCGCTATGCCTTCTGCGCTGGTCGGGTTGGGGATCATCACGTCGATCGCCAAACCGAGCGGATGCCATGGCAGCGGATCCGGCCGGACGCCGCCCATTTGATGGATCTCCGGGAAAGCGTCACTGATGCTGCGGCGGTCAGGATGGTTCTGACCTGTAGACCCCGCTCCGGTGCGACGCCGACAGGCAAGAATCGGGAGCGCGTGTGGTACCTCGACGCCGGCGCGAACGGCGTTTCGGTAAAACCCTTACCGACCAGACCATGGGCCATATTCGGTGTTGCTACGACGATTTCCGGGCAGCACGGCGCGTTGTCGTTGATAACCGGCGGGGCCGCATCCGGGGCAGCGAAAGGACGGACATCGCCCGCCGTCGCGAAGAAAACGGCGGCGGGAGCGAGCAGCGCAGCCATGACCACTGACGACCTTCGTCGGTTCCTGGGTAATTCATGCCGACCCACGGAAGGCATATTACGACAAGATAACGGAATAATAAATATCACTATTGAATTGGATGGGGTTAGATAGCTGCGTTCGATTTCCCGGGGGCGAATATTTCGGCGCCGACGTTGAACGACGTCGGCTTGCGTCGCGATCGGAGGGCAGCAGCCGACGAACGCATCCGCCGCCGGATGCTAGCCTTTCGGGGCAGCCGCGCCGATGTAGTTCAATGGCAGAACATCAGCTTCCCAAGCTGAATACGCGGGTTCGATTCCCGTCATCGGCTCCACCGCGACCAACCCGGCGCGACCCTAGGGTCTTCGAACGGCCGGCGCCACAGCAGCCCCCACAGCAGCCCCCACAGCAGCAATGTGCCGTTAACCGCCCCGCCTGACCCCATTCCCCCAGATTTATTGCCCCACCAGCGTGTTCATTCGACCGTTTCGTGCAAAAATGCGCCATCCAGGTCAAACGGCGAGCGAACAGTCGAAGGAGAAGCAGCTATGGCAGCGCCGAAGCGCTATGGCCCACTTGTTGGCGCGGCACTATTGGGTGGCTCACTTCTTGTCGCCGGGGTGGTCGTGGCCGGCCCGGCGCAGGCTGATGACGTCAGCTTCCTCAACGACCTGCACAACGCGGGAATCCACGACACCGGCGGCGGTGACTCGGCGCTGTTGGTGACGGGCTGGAAGCTCTGCGCCCAATTGAGTTACGGCGCGACGCCCAGCAGCTGGCGGACCTGGCACTGCAACGCTCCGACAGCGATCTGGGCGCCAAAGGGCTCAACCCTCAACAGGCAGCCGACCTCATCAGCTACGCCGAGGCCGATCTGTGCCCGAGGGCGTAGCGGCGACCTGATTCCGGCCGTAACGCCCCCCGGGAAGCGGGCGGAAGATCGGCGGGGGCGGGCCAGAATTGACACCGGCCGGGCGAAAAGCTCTGCCGGATGGGAGGTTCGTTGGCCGAGTCCGAGCGGGGCCACGGCTATCACACGAAGTGGCTGCGCAACGCCGAACGCCGGGAGGTTTCCCGCCGTGCCGTCGTCGAGATCGCCCGGCGGGGGGCTCTCACCCCGGAAAGCTTCCGGGTCCTGCGGGACATGGAGGAGCTCGAAGACCCGGACGGCAAGTCCTTCTTTTTGATCCCGCCGGGGACGCCGGGCGCCGACGTGCGCCGGGCGGCCTGCTGACCTACGTCCTCAACGCGGGGACCGATTACGGCACGCCCGGCCGGCCCGCCGACTTTCCCGCGGCCGCCTACTGCGCCGACGAGGTCGCGCGGATCGCCGACCGGCAGCGCGCCAACGGCTGGACCTACAGCCGGGACGTCCGGTTCGTCGACCGCAACGGCGGACGCCTCGTCACCACCCCGAACGGCATGCTCATGGGCGCGGGCGGCAACTGGTTCCAGAGGCAGTTCAGCCGGCGGGGCGGCACCACCTGGGGCGACATGTCCATAGTCAACATGGGCGACGTCACCGATCCCGCCGACCAGCTTCGCCGGATCGTGCGGTCCGGGCACGCCTGGTACGTCGACGGCAGCGGCGAACCTTTCGAGAGCAACCTCGACCTGGATCGGGTACTGCACCACGAAGAGCGACACTCCCGGCAGTGGGCGGCGAGGGGCTACGCGGGCATGCTCAGGGACTACGGCTGGGAACTGTTCCGCGAGTTGGCCTTTGGCAAAAAGAACCGATTCGAAGAGGACGCCGGCCTGTCCGACGGGGGCTACCGGTGACGCGGCGCGGCCAAGCGGTGGTCGCCGCCGTGTGCGTGGCACTGGTCGCGGCGGCCGGATGCCACCGGAGCAACAACGGCGCCCTATGCGCTGTTCGCCCCGTCGTTGCGGCCGGCCTTCGGCGCCCGCGTCACGGACGGGAAATTGCGGATCTGGACCGGCTCGCGGTGCACCGGCGTCACCCGTGTGGCCCTCACGTTCGAGCCCAGCCCCGCCGAACTCGTGCTGACGTCGCAGCGCGGGGCGGACGTCGAGCGCCTCACGCTCGGCGGGGACTACCCCGGGTTGCGATCCCCAGCCGTGCCCGACGGTTTCGACTGGCACACCGAGGACCCGTTGCGCATCTCCGTCTACGGCGGCCCGGGCGGCGGGGGCCTGGGGTCGAGCACCGATCTCGCCGAGGCGATCGACGGGTCCGAACAGCACCCGGTCGACACGTACTGGTTCCAGGGCGTCGGGTGGCTCGACCCCGACGACGTCGCGGCCAGGGACGGCAAGACTTTCCTCGCCACCTGCACCCCGGACCCGGCTAAGAAGAGTTAACGGTGTTCCAGGCCGTGCAGCCCGTGGCGCAAGATCATCGCACCGATCACGATCAGGATCGCCGCGAGCAGGGCGGCGTTGTTTTTATCCATCCAGTCTTTGGTGCGTGCCAGCGTGGCGTCGAGGCGGCTGCCGGCCGCCGCGTAGGCCAGGATCGGGACCCCGACCCTCGATGCCGCGATGGCGACGAAGAACGCGGCGGCCAGCCAGTCACCGGCCGAGCCGAGCCCTGCGGTGCCGATGGCCAATCCGGCCGGCACGCAGATGAACACCACGTCGGGTCTGACCGCGGCCAGCGCCGCCCCGGTCATCCCCGCGCGCGCCGGGGTGATGGTGGCGAACGAACGCATCCAGCCCGGCGACTCGGTGTGGCGATGACGGGTGAACCAGCGGTAGACGCCGTACACAATCAGCGCCGATCCGAGGACCACGCGCAGCCAGGACGACCACTTGGGCGGCGACTTGTGCAGGCCGCCGAGCAGGCCGGAGGCCGCGACGGAGAGCGCGGTCAGCGCGGCCAGGCTCAGCACCCAACCTCCGAGGAAAGCCAGGCCGCTCGGCCGCGGCCGCGGCGCCTGTAGGACCAGCACCGCCGGGATGACCGTGATCGGTGAGAGCGCGACGACGAGCCCGAGCGGAATGAGACCGGTCGGCACCGAAACCCAGCTTCCTGCCACGGGCAGCAATCTACGCGTGCCACGCCCTTGCTACAGCGCGTGAATTCCGTTGTAAAGCACCATCAAGCCGATGAGGACCAAAATGACCGCGAGCATCCCGGCGTGGTTTTGTTCCATCCAGTCCTTGAGCCGTTCCAGCGCGTCGTCGAGGCGGTCGCCGGCACCGACGTAGGCCAGGATCGGGATCGCGACCGTCGACGCGGAGAGTGCGACGAAGAACGCCCCGGCTATCCAACTGCCCGCGACGCTAAGCCCGCCGGTGCCGATACCCAACCCGGCCACCGCGCAGATGATCAGCACTTCGGGTCGTATCACCGCCAGCACCGCCCCGGTGACGCCCGCGCGCACCGGAGTGAGTTTGGAGAACGAGCGCATCCAACCCGGAGTCTCGCGCTGGCGATGCCGCGTCAACCAGCGGTACACGCCGAACACGATCAGCGCCGACCCGAGGACCACGCGCAGCCAGGACGCCCACGTCGGCGGCGACCTGTGCAGACCGCCGAGCAGGTCCGAGGCCCCGACGAACAGCGCGGTGAGCGCGGCCAGGCCGAGCACCCAGCCGCCGAGGAAGGCCAGGCCGGCGGGCCGAGGCCGGGGCGCGTGTAAGACCAGCACCGCGGGAATGACCGTGATCGGCGAGGATGCGATAACCAGTGCCAGCGGAAAGAGCCGGGCCAGCAAGGAACCCCAACTTGCGTCCACGGGCAGCATCATCGCATCCTGCGGCTAACGTTTCCGGCGCAGCGTCCAGGCCGGTACCCAGTGCGTCACGGTTTTGCGCCTGGAGCCGTAGGCGACCGGGTAGGTCACCAGCCCCCACCAGTCGCCCTGCTCACAGATGCCCCAGCAGCTCAGTCGCCCCTCGACGACCTTGTGCAGCTGCAGTCCGTTGGGCTGGTACCGGCCCGACCGGTGGGGCTCGCGCGGGAAGAGCACCGTCAGGTCGACCAGCACCGTGATCGGCGGACGCACCACCCGAAACGGGCTGCGGACCGGCTGCCCGTTGTACCCGATCGACGCAAGGTCGGCCATCGATCGATCATACGTTCGAATGGCAGCATGGCGGTGTGCTTCGCGGCGGCCTGCGGACGGTGCCGAGGGATGCCTTGAGCCATGCCTTAGACCCGCTGATCGTTGGGGTGTTGGCCGCCGCGGTCAGTTTGGGCGGCGCCGGTCGTCCGTCCTTCTGGTACGACGAGGCCGCGACCATTTCGGCGTCCTACAGTCGCTCGCTCGGCCAGTTGTGGCGGATGCTGGGCAACGTCGACGCCGTCCACGGCCTGTACTACCTGCTCATGCACGGCTGGTTCCAGGTCTTTCCGCCCACGGAGTTCTGGTCCCGCGCGCCCAGTGGCCTGGCCGTCGGGGGCGCCGCGGCCGGCGTGGTCGTGCTGGCCAGGCAGTTCTCGTCGCGCACCGTTGCGGTGACCTCCGGGGTCTTCTCCGCGATCCTGCCCCGGACCACATGGGCGGGCATCGAGGCCCGCCCGTACGCCCTGTCGATGATGGCCGCCGTGTGGCTGACGGTGCTGCTCGTGCGCGCCGCGCGCCGTGACAACGCGTGGGCCTGGCTGGCGTACGGCATCGGTGCTTTCGCGTCCATCCTGCTCGACACCTACCTGGTGCTGATGCCGGTGGCGCACCTCGTCTTCCTCTGCCTGTACCAGCGCACGGTGCTGGTGCGGTTCGCCATCGCGTCGGTGGTGGCGGTGTGCGCCCTGACGCCGCTGTTGGCCGCGGTCGTCGGGCAGGCGCATCAGATCAAATGGGTCCCGCCGATCGGTCGCCGCACGCTCGAAGATGCGGTGGTTCAGCAGTATTTCGAACGAAGCCCGCCGTTTGCGGTCTTGTCGGCACTGGTGGTCGCGGCGGCGATTGCGTTGTGGCTGACGACAGCCGGCCGCCCCGCCGGGGGCGATCGGCAGCTGTTGACGATCGCGGTGGCGTGGCTGGTGATACCGACCGCCGTGATCGTGTTCTGGTCGGCGCTTTTTCACCCGATCTACACGCCGCGTTATCTGTCCTTCACCGCTCCGGCGATGGCGCTGGTCCTGGGCGTCTGCACCGCGGCGGTGGCGGTCAGGCCATGGGTGACGGCGGCGCTCGTCGGCCTCTTCGCCGTCGCGGCGATCCCTAATTATTTCGGCGCAACGCAATCCGTACGCCAAATACGGGATGGACTACAGCCAGGTGGCGGATTTGATCACCGCGAAGGCGGCGCCCGGCGATTGCTTACTGGTCAACGACACGGTGACATTCATGCCCGCCCCGATGCGTCCGCTGCTGGCGGCGCGTCCCGACGCGTATCGGAAGCTGGTCGACCTGACCCTGTGGCAGCGCGCCACCGACCGCAATGACGTCTTCGACACCAACCTCATCCCGGAAGTCGTCGCCCAGCCGTTGAGCCACTGCGGCGTGGTGTGGATCATCACCCAGGCCGACAAGTCGATGCCCGAGCACGAGCAGGGCGTGGCGCTCCCGCCCGGCCCCACCTACGGCGCGACCCCGGCCTTCGCGGTTCCGCACGACCTGGGCTTCCGGCTGGTCGAGCGCTGGCAGTTCAACCTGGTTCAGGTGATCAAAGCCGTGCGATAACGCGTCTACCAGATCCGGAGGTAGTCGATGAGCATGGCCGCCGGGAAGGTACCCGCGGCGGGATCGCCGGCGCCGACGCCGCCGACCGCAAGCGTGAACATGGGCGTCATCCAGTAGCCGGGATTGTTGAACGGCCACCGCAGGTCGTCAGGATTGCCGGGGCCACGGGGATGGGTTTGTTGGGAACGCTGAAGTACGGTCGCCCCGTCGACGTGTCGCGAGAAGTGGAAACCGTCCTCATCCCAATGCATTTGCCACGTGTGCCAGGCGCCGTCCACCAGACCGGCAATCGATCTGCCCTCCCACGTTTTCCCGTTGGACGCCGCATGGACCGTGGTGCCCGGGGCCCATGCGCCGTTGCCGTACCACTCGAAGATGTCGACCTCGCCGTCCGGCAGCGGATCCTCGTTGACACCCCAGAACGAGGGCCACAGGCCGGGGAACAAGCAGTCCAGCTTTATCCGCGCTTCCCAGGTGGGGTTGATCATGCTGCGAAAGTTGCCGCGCAGCTTGCCGCTGTAGTAGGTGCCCATTTCTTGGGTGGCGCAGAGGACGAGATTGGAATGGCCGTCGACGAAGACGTTTCGGCGATCGTCGCGATATATCCCGTCGACCGGCGGGAACACGTCGTCCTGCCAGGTCTGGATCGTCCACTTGCCCGGATCGGGAGCCGAGCCCGCCGGGCCGTCGAATTCGTCCTGGAAGATGTAGGGCCCGCCGGCGGCGGCCGGTGGCGCCTGCGGCGCCGTGACGGGGTCGCCCGGGCCTCCGGGACGCGCACCGCGGCAGCCAGCATGCCCAACCCCGCCATCATCAACATGCTGCGACGATCCATCTCTCCCACCAATCCGAAACCAGGACGCCGGCCTCGGCGCGATCCCCCAAGCAACTTCCGCAAACGGTGTTATAAAACCACGCGCGCGGCCCGCTGCGCATCCCGCACCGGCGGCGCGCCGCTCGCGTTTACCTGAGAAGGGGCGTGCGGCCGACGATATCCGGCCGGAACAACTGGCCACCATCAATTTGGTTGACATTGCGAGTGCCGGTGGTATCAAGGAGGTTGATACTCCGAGGAAAGGAAAACGACGATGTCTGGTGGATTTTTCGGCGGTCCGGTTTCGGGGGCCCCGGCGGTCCCGGCTTCGGTGGCCCCGGTTTCGGCGGCGGCTGGGGCGGCTGGACGAAAGGGCTGGGGGCAGAGCGGGTTCGGCGGCCCCGGCTTCAAGGCGGGCCCGGCGGTCGCCCCGGCCTGAAGCGGGCCGCATTGGCGACCGCAGCGATGCTGCTCGACGGGCCGGCCGACGCCGCGCAGGTCGTGCAGCGGGTGTCCGATGCCACCGACGGCGCGTTCACCCCTCCGCAGGAGGTCGCGGAGCTCGCCATCGGGCTGCTCGCCGGGCGGGGCGTGGTAACGGTCGACAACGGCGTGGCGACGCTCACCGAACTCGGCAAGAACTTTCTGGCCTGGCGGGGCATCAGCAGCGAGACCGCGCAGGCGTTTTTGGGGCGGGCGGCCAAGTTCGGCGACGCCATGAAGATCCGCAGGGAGCTGTTCGAATTCGCCGGACTGGCCCGCACCATCACCTGGACCGGCACCGACGAGCAGAAGCAACAGCTCGCCGAGGCCCGAACCAAGGTGCTGGAAGCCGTGACGGAGGCGAAGAAGGCGCTGTACCGCGTGCTCGGCAATTAACCGGATGCGGGTTCGCTGAGCTTGACCAGCATCTTGCCGATGTTGGCGCCGGTGAACAGGCCATTGAGGGCGTCGACACAGGACTCGATGCCCTCGAAGACGGTCTGCCGGTGCTTGAGCCGGCCCTCCGACTCCCACTGACGTAGCGCGGCGAAGGCCTCGTCGAAGCGGCCCCAGTCGTCAAGCGCGTTGAACCCCTGCATCAGCGCGGACTTGGACAGCAGGTTCACGTAATTCGCCGGCCCCGGGTGCTCCCCGTCAGGTAGCTGGAGATGACCCCGCAGAGCACTACCCGCGCTTTGGTGGCCAGCCGGCCCAGCACCGCATTGAGGATCGGGCCGCCGACGTTGTCGAAATAGACGTTGACGCGGCGGGGGCAGTGCTCCTTGAGCGCCGCATTCAGGTCGTCGTTCTGGTAGTCGATGCACGCGTCGAACCCGAAATCCTCGACCACCGCCCGGCACTTCTCGGGACCGCCCGCGATGCCCACCACCCGGGCGCCGGCGATCTTGGCGATCTGCCCGGCCACCGATCCCGTGGCGCCCGCGGCGGCGGAGACGACGACCGTCTCCCCGGGCTGGGGCCGGCCGATATCGATCATGCCGAAGTAGGCGGTGGCGCCGGTCGGGCCGTATACCGACATCACCGCCAGCTGGTCGACCTTCTCGGCCGGATGGGCCTTGCCCGCGACGGGCGTGCTGAACACGTCGTCGCGGACGATCACGTACTCCTGAAAGCCGGTCAGCGTGGTGACGACGTCGCCGACCTCGTAGGCGGGGCAGCGCGTCGCCACCACCTCGCCGATCCCGGCGGCCCGGATGACCTCGCCCAGCTGCACCGGCGGGAGGTAGCCCTGTTGGTCGTTCAGCCAGGTCCGGGCCGCGGCGTCGAGTCCCACGTAGGTCGTTCGGATCAGCGCCTCGCCCTCGGCGGGCTCGGGTGCCGGCAGGGTGATCAGCTCGGTGTCATCGGGCTGAACCAGTCCGGTCGGGCGGCGACGCAGCACAATCTGGCGGTTCGGCAAGTCGGGCACGATGCAGAACCTACCCATACGGCACGGTCCGGTGGGAGCATCTGTGCATGAACCCGCAGGATGACCCGGAAAAACGGATCCGGGAGCTCGAGCGCCCCCTGGCCGACACGGCGCAGGCCTCCGAATTGGGCAGCCCGCCGCGCGCTGCCGGGGCCTACCCATCCGGCCCATCCGGCCCGCCCGGCCCCCCGCCTACCCCGTCAGGGGCCCCGTGGACCTATGGCGGGCCCTTCGCGGGCCCGCCGCCGCAACGGCCGTCGGGCAACCGCATGTGGTGGATCCTGGGCACGGTCATCGTCATCGGCACGCTGGCGCTCGCCGGCGGCATCGCCGCCTTCGCCGCACACCAGTTCTCCGGTGTCCGGTCGATCATCGAGTCCCCGCCGACCGTCCCCGGGGGCACCAGTTCGTCGCCGCGCACCCCGGGCAGCCCGGGTCCGTCCGCCACTGGGACCAAGGCACCCAGCCCATCGACCTCACCCACGCCACCGCCGGGCGGCAAGCTCAGTGTCTCGGGCATCAACGAGAATCGAACGATCGCCTGCAACGACAACATCGTTAGCGTGAGCGGGGTTTCCAACACGGTTGTGATCACCGGTCATTGCACACGGATCACCGTGTCCGGCGTGCAGAACGCGATCACCGTAGATTCCGTCGACGCCATCGACGCCTCGGGCTTCAATAACAAGCTGACCTACCACTCGGGCACGCCACAGATCAGCAATGCCGGCGACTCGAACGTGGTGCAGCAGGGCTAGTTACGACGGCTCCTGCGAATCGTCGTCGAGCACGCCGACCGCGATCCCGTACGGCAGGAAGCGCACCTTGCGCGTCGGGTCGACGTTGTTCTTGTTCGCCCGCAGCGCGTCCAGCTCGGTCGCAAACACCTGTTCGACGCGGGCACCACCGTCGGGCTCCACCGTGTAGATGGCCCACACGCCGTCGCCGGCCTCGCCGGTGGTCGCCGGCGCTGGGCGCGGCCGCCGCGACAGGTCCTCGAAGATCGACGACCATCCCGTCCGGGCGCCGGGAGCGCCGACGAATTTGCCGATCCGCTCGAAGACGTCGCGCAGCCCCTCGCTGCCTTCCCTGATCACTCGGTCGAATTCGTCGGGATCGAATCCGAACGGACCGTACTCGCTCACGCGACCTCCTTGCCGCTCATGCCGTCATTGCCTATTGTGCGCCCACTCCGGATCGTTCGCACAGCCATTCAGGGGACCGTCTAGGGGGCCGGCGGCGGGGGCGGGGGCGGGGTTGATCGGGATCGGCACCGTAACGAACGGGAAGTGCAGGTACATCGTCATCGGCGGCTGCCTGGGCTCGACCGGTGCCGCGGGCGGCGGTGCGGGCACCGCGGCCGGCGGCGAGGGAGGCGGGGCGGCCGGCGCCGGCGCGGGCGCCCTTGGTACCGGGGTGGGCGCGTATTCCGGCGCTCGCCGGGGCGGGGCGCGATGGACGGGCGTCGCCGGGGGCGCGGCCACGGCCGGGGGTGCCGGTTCCTGCGCGGGTAGAGGCGGGGCGGCGACCTGCGCCGTGGGCGGGGGCGGTGGCGGAGGGCTCAGGGCGGGCAGCTGCGCCCGCGGGGGCGGGCTCGGCGCCTGAGCCGGCAATTGGGAGTCGCCGGCGGCGGCAACCGCGAACTCGTCCTGTTCGACGGTGACGCCGTCGGCATCCTGGCCCTCGATGACCACCAGGCGTAGACCCCGCCCGAACTGGGGACTTCCACGCTATCCGCGTGGAGTCGGACGCGCTTGTGATGTTTAGTGCCCGGGACCCAGGAACGGGTTCTGGGGGTAACCGCCGCCGCCCGAATACTGGGGGGCTTGCGGAGCCGCGGGGGCCTGGGGGGCCGGCACCGGGACCGGTATCGGCACCGGCAGCAGCGGAACGTGGATCCACTCCGTCGTCATGGGCACCGTCGTCGTCGTGGTCGTCGGCGCCTGGGTCGTGGTGGGCGGCGCGGTTGTTGTGGTCGTTGTCGGAGGCGGTGGGGGGGTCGTCGTCATGGCCGGCGGCGTCGTCGTCGGCGGGGCGGCATGCCTCGTGGTGACGACTGGCGGCGGCGTGGTCACGATCACCGGCGGCGGCGGTGGCGGTGGCGGTGACGGCGGGGGAGGCGGTGGCGGCGCGGCGCTGGGTATCGGCTGGGGGGTGGGCGGCGGCGGTACGAGGCTGGGCACCAGCGGGCTGGCCGGCGGCGCGGGCAGCGGCGCGACGGTGGGCGCCGGCGGGGCCTTGCGGTTTTCTATGCCCGACAGCGTGTAGGCCACGCCGCCGAGCGACATCATGGCGACCACGGCGCACATCCCGATGATCAACTGCGACAACCGGACCCGACGCCACGATCGTTCTTTGGGCGGCTCAACCAGGTTCAGCCGCATCGACCAGCCGGACGGACCGTCTTCGTGGAAGATCTCGGGGCTGTAGCGCACCCGCACAGCGCCGCCGTCCTCGGTTTGCGACCAAGCCAATTCGCGGTCCGTGAGGGCCTCGTCGTCGATCACCAGCACGTCGCCGGCGCCCAGGTCGACGACGTCGCCGGCGGCGGCGGCCGTCGAGAGCAGACCGATCGAGGTGCGTGTCCGGAGATCGAGCTCTTCACCGCGAGAGGCCAACAGCAATGCGCCGTTGGCGGCGGCGAACGCGGGCTGCGATGGCGACACGACCGGTCTGCGTCCGTGCACCGAAAGACGTTCGGTGACAAGCGGGATGCTGGCTCCACCGCCCACGGTGACCACCGCCGACAGGTCGGTCCAGCTCTTGCGGTGACGGGCCAGCATCTCGTCGAACGCGTAGATGAAGCCGGTGAGCCGGTCCTGGATCAGGTCTCCCAACTCGTCTCGGGTCAGCCGCATCGTGCAACTGCGCCCACCGAGCTCCGCCGCCAATTCGACTACCGTTTCGGTGGATAACCGCTCCTTGGCCACACGGCAGTGCTCCCCGAGCTGGCCGAGTTGACCCACCGCGGCGGTGCTGGCCGGGTCGATCCCGCTGCCGGGTCCCAGCTCCTCGAACACCCTGAGCAACAACGCGTGGTCTATCTCGTCGCCGGAGAAGGCGTTGTACCGCATTGTGGGAGTGACGAGCTCGAAGTCACCGGCGAGGTTGACCAAGGTGGCCGACGTGCCGGTGCCACCGAAGTCGAGCAGCCCCACCACTCCGGTTGCGGCGAGGCACAGGTCAGCGTTGGCCCCGGTGAGCGCCGCGATCGCATCCGACACCAGGAGGGGTGCCATACCGCTTCGGACGAAGCCCAGGTGCGTCCGTAACGCGTTGCGCAGCGCCTGCACCGTACGGGGTTTCCAGTACGCGGGAACGGCAATGGAGATCTCCGAGGCCGCCGCGTCCGCGCCCGCGGCCAGCACCATCGCGTCCAGGGCCTCGACCGTCAGCAGGTCCGCGTCGTGGGCGGACCCGTCGGCCGACACGAGTGCCACCGAATCGCCGATGCGTTCGACGAAGCCCTTGATCAGCATGGCCGGCTCGTCCAGTAGCGGATTATCGCCGTGCATACCGACTTTCGGCGCGCAGTGCGGGTACAGGGTCAGCACTGAGCGGCGCGCAACCGGTGGGCTTCCGTTACGCGCGGCGACCAGGTTAGTGGTCCCGATCGACAACCCCAGTGGGTCGTACATAGAGCGAAAACCTTCGTCTATAGGGGTCGGTGGCCAGCGTTAACCATATCCAGGGACACGCCGAAAGCCGATGGCTTGCAATACCATTGGTATGCGGTCGATGCGGTTGTGTCACCGAAGCGGTACCTGAAACCCCTTGACAAGCGGGCTGATGTCAGACTACGGACAGCGGCAGCGAACGCCTCGGCTGGAATTGGAACGACGATCCGCCGCTGACCTTGGTCACCGATACCTCTGGTAGTTCTGCCATCGGGGTATCGGTTTCAACGAACTCGGCGGTCCATTCGGTGGTCGTCCCGCTAACCCGGACCTCGATATGCGGGTCAACCGCGGCGGCAATCGCCTGCAGCGGTTGCACGGATTCTGCTGAGCACAGCGCTATCCAGGCGCCGTCGTCGTGGGCCGGCGACCGGTGCACGACCAGTCGGTTCTGGCCCGTCTCCGCGACGACGTAGCCCGCGGGGTTGAGCAGCGGATGCAACTCGAGCACCCGCATGACGCCCTCGACGCCGCCGGGCAAGCGCAGCGCGCGGTGGATGCGCTCGGCGGCCACCCCGGCGATGCCGACCAACCCGCGGGTGCACACCTCGATTGACTGGGCATCGTCGGTCGCACGCTCCCGCACCGCGAGAACGAACGACAGATACAGCAGGTGCATCTGCAGGCAGACCTCATCGGCCATCCGCACCAATGCCGAGTGCGAGAAGGCGGTGAAATCAACATCGGACAGCACCGGCCCCGAATAATCCGCCAGCCCCTCGTCGGAAGGATCGATGGGATCGAGTTCCCATGTCGCAGCAAGTTTTTGACGAACGATGTCGAGTGCCGGGATGCTCTGCGCCTCGGGATTAGACTCATCGATGATGATGGTCCAGGCA
Source organism: uncultured Actinomycetota bacterium (assembly GCA_963785625.1). Lineage (GTDB taxonomy): Bacteria > Actinomycetota > Actinomycetes > Mycobacteriales > Mycobacteriaceae > Mycobacterium. Next base: position 16,313 of record CAWAWC010000022.1, read on the forward strand.
CAGTGCGGATGGCGGTCCGCGGGCTGCCGCGGCGGCCGGTGAATGGGGCGAACCTGGGCACGCGGGTTGGTCGCCACCGCGGTGGCGTCGAAGGTCGGATCCTCGATGGTGTGGCACATCCCAAAGACGTACTGCTCCCCCATCGGCTCGACGTCGAGCAACGCGCCGCAGTGGTCGAGGTGGAATTCGCCGTGCCACCGGTCGTGGATGGTGTAGCGGAAATCCATGAATTGCGGCGGTGCGCCGATGTCGAGCTGCAGACCCTTGAAGATGGTGGGCACGTCGTTGCCCTCGTAGTTCAGCGCCCGCTGCATGCGCCTGGTGTAGATGGGGCTGGCGCCCGCCCACTCCTCGATCGCGATCTGCACCATCTCGTCGCGGCCGAACGCGTTGATGCACCAGGCCATGCCGGAACGGTCGATCAGCTGCCCGATCAGCAGCAGTTCGGGGACCAGGACGGCGAGCTGGTCACGGGACAACCGCGCGTATCGGGATTGGGCCACCGCCCAAAAATAATCATGACTATGTTATAAAGTCAACAATGTCAATTCCCGCAGGTCGGGCGCCTTGGCCCTCGGTTGCCCCCACGCGGCGCACCAGTTCGCCGCGCAAACGCGGCGACGACACCCGGGCGAAAATCATCGCCGAGACGGTCCGCTGCATCGTGGACGAGGGATTCGCCGCCGCGACCGCCAAGCACGTGGCCGAACGCGCCGGCGTGACGTGGGGGGTCATCCAGTACCACTTCGGCGATCGCAACGGCCTGCTGATGGCGGTCGTCGACGAGGGGGTGGCCGGCTTGTTGGACAGCCTGTCGTCGGCCGACGTGGGCGGCCTCCCGTTGCGCGAGCGCATCGGGGTCGTCGTCGACACGGCATGGGGCTGCTACAGCAGCCCGACCTCGATGGCGGCCTTCGAAATCCTGCGGGCCACCCGCGGCGGCCCCGGGGAGGCCTCGCGGCGCCATCTGCTCGAGATGAACGCCGCCATCGCGGGCCTCGGCCGGCTGATCACCGATGACCCGGCGGACGACGGTGTGGCCGAGGTGATCTGGGCCGCGCTGCGGGGCGTGGTGCTGGCGCAGATGATCATCGGCACCCCGATCGACTGGCAGCGGGAACGACGGGCGCTGATCGACATGGTCACCCGGTACCTGCAACGCTCGGCACCCGATGTGCTGCAATGACGGGATGAGCCCCCACGAATACCCTCCAGGCCCCTCCGATCTGGCCGACATCGAGGCCATCAAGCAAGTCAAATACCGGTACCTGCGCGCACTGGACACCAAGCGCTGGGACGATTTCGCCGACACGCTGACCAACGACGTCGTCGGCGACTACGGGTCGTCGGTCGGTGAGGAGCTGCACTTCACCGACCGCGTCGACCTGGTGAACTACATGCGCAAATCGCTTGGCCCGGCCGTCATCACCGAACATCGGGTGACCCACCCGGAAATCACCGTGACCGGCGACGAGGCCTCGGGCACGTGGTACCTGCAGGACCGGGTCATCGTCGCCGACTTCAACTTCATGCTGATCGGTGCGGCCTTCTACCGCGACTCCTACCGGCGCACCGGCGAGGGCTGGAAGATCAGCGCCACCGGCTACGACCGGACCTATGAGGCGACAATGTCGTTGGCGGGCTTGGACTTCAAGGTGAAGCCGGGCAAGGCTTTAGCCTGATTGAAAGCCTGATTGAAAGCCTGATTGAACGCCTGACGCACGCTACTGGGTGATCGCTATCACCGCACCCGGCTGAAGCCATTTCATGATGGACACCAGCTGGGCATCGTCGACGGCCACGCACCCCTCGGTGGGCTTACCGTCGGTCGTGTGGAAGAAGAACGCCGAGCCGCCACCGGCAGTCTTGTTCTTGTTGACGCCCATCACGACCGCGTGCTTGTACTGCGGGATATTCAGGTTCTCGCTCGCGGCGGTGTTGAACGGGCACTGGGCCTTCGGGCACACCTGCATGCTGTTGAACGTGGGGCTGTGGTCGTCGCCGCTCCACCAGTAGTTGGGCCCGACGACCTGGGTGTAGGGAAGTCCCCCAACGGGATTCGGCGCGGTGCCGAACGCAGAGTCGAGGGTGTAGACGCCCATCGGGGTGGCCGGCACGCCGCTGCGGGCCTGCGCCGCCATCCCCGCCGAACCCACGTGGGTGGGGACGCCCGTCCGCAGCGCCTGCCAGCCGGCGGCGGTGCGCTGGTAGATGTCCATCGTCGCGTTGGAGCCGCCGGTGCTGACCACCGAAACCACTTGCGTGGCATTGCCGACCGCGTTCGCGAACCAGGGAGCGCCGGCGGCGCCGGCGATCGGTGCGAGCCCGAGCCCGAACACCAACGAAGCGCTACTCAGGCACGCGGCAATCGCCAACGGAGCGAGTAATCGGCGCATGGCACCAATGGTCGGTGGTGCACACCCTGGGGTCAAGTAAAGCTTTAGCTCCGGTTAGGTCACTGCGCCGTGATCAAGGGCCCGGCGCGCTCGTCGGAATCCCTTGGGGGCCGAAACACCCACAGGCACAAGAGGAAATACAGGTATCCGAGGGACCAGCCGGCTATCACGTCGGAGGGGTAGTGCACGTTCAACGCCACCCTGGCGGTCCCGACAGCCAGCACGCAGACCGCGACCACCACCATCGCAACGCGTCCCATCACCCGGCTCAGCATCGGCAGCAGGAAGGCCAGCATCGCCAACAAGGCGGCCGTCGCCTCGAGCGCATGCCCGGACGGAAACGACGTGGAGGTCGCGGGCACCAGCATCGTCGGCGGTCGCGGCCGGTTCACCAGGCTTTTGGCCGCCGACGTCACGAACCCGTTCAGCGGCCCACAGGCCAACAGCACCAGCGCGGCGCGCACATTGCGCCGCACCAGCGCGGCGACCGTCGCGACCATGCCCAACAGTCGCAACGGGACCGGACCAAGCGCGAGCGACACCCCCTCCCAGAATCGCACCCACAGCGGGTGCTTGACGGCGACGCCGTGGGCGGAGTTCAACAACGACCAATCCATGCGATGCAGCCATCCCCACTGCCGGCAGTAGCCCACCCACATGAGCGCGTAGACCGCGACCAAGGCGAGGGGGAGGGCCACGGCGAGGGGGATCGCCACGGCGCTCCGCGGGCGGGTCATGACTAACCGATACCAGGATCACAGCGGCGCCCACGCCCCGGGCGGTCATACTGGCTTCTATGGCGGTCTTCGTCCGCAGGTTGTTCGGCATCGGCAAGCTGCCCCCCGATCTGCACGCCGAGGTCGAGGCGGAGGGCCTTATCTACCTGGCCGACTACGTCGCCGTGACCCGGCGATTCAGTGGCGTCATACCGGGCGTCCGGTCGCCCCACAGCGTGGCCAGTTACTCGGGTTCGCTGGTCTTCACCTCGGAGCGGGTGCTGGCAACGCTGTCCATGCTGCCCAAACTGGCCGGCCCGACGGTCAACGTGCGCTGGGACGCGCCGCAGGCCGGGGCGGCGAAGGTCGAGATCTCCGCGACGGGCCTGCAGATCGACGTCGATGTCGCCGGAGTCGACGAGAAGTTCGGCGGCGAGCTGTCGCTGCACTACAAGGACGCCATCCCGGCCGACGTGCTCGGCGGCCTGCCGCGCCTTTCGCTGGCCTTCGACATGCCGCCGGAGTACGTCTTCCGCGCCGTCGGCGTCACTTACAGCCCGTGACAGTCATCGGCGGTCAGGCCATCTAGCGCCGTCTGGGGCCACATTGCCGCGCCGTGATTCCTACGATGGTGCTGTGACCGGTCAGGCGTTCAGCCCCCAAGAGCGGCGGGGCGTCTACCGCGCGATCTCCGAGCGGCGCGACATGCGCCGGTTCGCACCCGGCGGTGAGGTGGGTGAGGAGGTGCTGGCGCGCCTGCTGCAGGCCGCGCACGCGGCGCCCAGCGTCGGCCTGATGCAGCCGTGGCGCTTCATCAGGATCACCGATGACTCGCTGCGGCGACGCATCCACGCGCTGGTCGACGAGGAGCGCCCGCTCACTGCCGCGGCCCTGGACCAGCGCGGCGAGGAGTTCCTGGCGCTGAAGGTCGAGGGCATTCTCGAGTGCGCCGAGCTGCTGGTAGCGGCGCTCTGCGACAACCGCGAGCAGCACGTGTTCGGCCGGCGGACGCTCCCGCAGATGGACCTCGCGTCGGTGTCCTGCGCGATTCAGAACCTGTGGCTGGCGGCTCGGTCGGAAGGGCTCGGCATGGGGTGGGTGTCCCTGTTCGATCCGCACCGGTTGGCCACCCTGCTGGATATGCCCGCCGGCGCCGAACCGGTGGCCATCCTCTGCCTCGGACCGGTGCCGGACTTTCCGGACCGGCCGGCGCTGGAACTCGACGGCTGGGCGGTCGCGCGGCCGCTGTCGGAGTTCGTCTGCGAGAACCGCTGGAGTGAGCCACCGCGAGCGCCCGCGGCTTCGAATTTCCCGACACAATCGGGACGGTCCCGACTAGCTGCGGTATCGTCGCCGGTCGCAAGGCAAGGTGGAGGAGTGACTGCGATGGCGTCGGGCGACAAAGCGGACACAAAAGACAAAGCGGACACAAAAGACAACGTGCTGGTCGTGCACTGGCACGACCTCGGCAGATACCTCGGCGCCTACGGCCACCCGGATGTGTCCAGCCCGCGGCTGGACCGCCTCGCTGCCGAGGGCATCCTGTTCACCCGGGCGCATGCCACGGCGCCGCTGTGCTCGCCGTCCCGGGGATCGCTGTTCACCGGCCGCTACCCGCAGTCCAACGGGCTGGTCGGTCTGGCCCACCACGGGTGGGAATATCGCAGCGGCGTTCGCACCCTGCCCCAGATCTTGTCCGAGTCCGGCTGGTACTCGGCGCTTTTCGGCATGCAGCACGAGACGTCTTATCCGAAGCGGTTGGGGTTCGACGAGTTCGACGTGTCGAACTCGTACTGCGACTACGTGGTGGACAAGGCGCGGGAGTGGCTGCAAGACAGCACTGAAGACCTTGCGGGACAACCGTTCCTGTTGACCGCGGGCTTCTTCGAAACCCACCGGCCCTACCCGCATGACCGCTACGAGCCAGCCGACAGCGCGGCCGTCGACCTTCCCGACTACCTGCCCGACACTCCCGAGGTGCGCGGCGACCTCGCCGACTTCTACGGGGCGATCGCCACGGCCGACGCCGCGACCGGCCAACTGCTGGACGCGTTGGCCGAAACCGGGCTGGACACCAGCACCTGGGTGGTGTTCTTCACCGATCACGGCCCCGCGTTCCCCCGCGCGAAATCCACGCTGTACGACGCCGGAACCGGCATCGGGATGATCATCCGGCCGCCCACCCGCCGCGGCGTGCCGCCCCGCGTTTACGACGAACTGTTCAGCGGGGTCGACTTGCTGCCGACGCTGCTCGAGTTGTTGGGCTGCAGCGTGCCGGCCGACGTCGACGGGGTGTCACACGCCGCGGCCCTGCTGGCGACCGAAGCCGAACCGGACACCGGAGCCGGCGCAGGGCCAGTCAGGGACCACATCTACGCCGCGAAGACCTATCACGACTCGTTCGACCCCATTCGCGCCATCCGCACCAAGGATTACAGCTATATCGAGAATTACGCCCGCAGACCGCTGCTCGACCTCCCGTTGGACATCGAGGAGAGCCCCTCGGGTCAGGCGGTGGCACCGTTCGTCACGGATCCGCGTCCGGACCGCGAACTCTACGATCTGCGCACCGACCCCACCGAAACCAACAACCTGCTCGCGGACGGCGACGCGGGCGCGGATGCGATCGCCGCGGATCTGGCGGTGCGCCTGAATGATTGGCGTCAGCGCACGGGCGATGTCATCCCGTCGGAGTTCGCCGGTACCCGGGTCGCGGTGCGGTACACCGAGACGTATTTGCACATTCACCGGGTGGTGCCGAGCTCTCGGTCGGCGATCGCCGCCGACCGCGGCGTCGAGGAATAATCGGCGGCGCTCGGCTAGCCGGCCGGGCGGCGTCGCTCTCCGACCACGGCGACGATGAAAACCCGACGGAACGGGAAAATCGTCGTGCCGTCGGCGCGGGCGGGGTAGGCGTCGTCCAGCAACGGGATCAGCTCTTGGCGGAACTGTTCGAAGGCCTCAGGACTGAGCCGCTCGCGCACCGGGACCAGCACCGTCCCCATGATCCAGCCCAGCACCGGGTGCTCACCGGTGAGCTGATGCAGGTAGGTCGTCTCCCACACGTCGACCTTGCAGCCGGCGTCCATCAGCAGGTTGGCGTAATGCGTCGGCGACTGAACCACCGCCCCGACGCGAAAAGGCACGTCCTTCAAGTCCGTTGCGTACGGTTCCCTTCGGGCCAAGGCCCGCACCGCGGCGTAGGAGGGCGACTCGAAATTGCCCGGCATCTGCACACCGATCCAGGATCCGGGCGCCAGTTCGCCGGCCCACCGCACCAGCAGGTCAGCGTGCTCGGGCACCCAATGCAGGGCCGCGTTGCTGACCACCACGTCGGTGTCGGGCTTGGGTTTCCAGTCCCGCACGTCGGCGTGGACGGCGTCGATGCCGCGTTCCCTCGCGGCCGCCACCATCTCCGGTGAGCTGTCCATCGCCTCGATCACCGCGTCCGGCCAGCGCCGGGCCAGGTACTTGGTCAGGTGGCCGGGTCCGCATCCGAGGTCGACGACGCGGCGCGCCCGCTCGGCCCCCACGCGCGACAGCAGGTCGTAGAACGGGCGGCCGCGATGGTCGGCAAAGGCCAGATAGACGTCGGGATCCCACATGTCGGTCCTCCTGATCAACTCCGTCGGCTGATAGACAAACCGTATTACCGCATGGGTCCCAACGACTCCACCTGGGTCCAAGTCCCGGAGTACCGGGCCAGGGCGGATACCATCGGCGATCGTGGCCGACCCCATAGACCCGCCCTTCGCAATTCCCGACGTTCCCGGTGCCGACGTGCCGCCCGGTGCCGAAGGATTGCCCCCGCGCTCGGCGCTGTCGCCTCGGCAACGCGTGGTCGCCGAGGCTTCGGCCCTCGGCGATCTGGCGCTGCGCACGTCGGTGGCCTCGCTGATCGCCGCCGCGGTAACGCCGGTGGTCCTCGCCACCAACCTGCGCCGCACCACCGGCAGCGAGCGCGACGACCTCAAGTTCTATGCAGAGCTGGCGGCGGAACACGACCCCGCCAAGTCGTTTCCGGCGCCCACCGAGTTGCCCCGGGTCTGCTACCACCCGGCCGGCCGGCGGGCGGAGCGGCTCGCGCAAGGCACCGTCGACAACATCTCCTTCCGCAGCAGCTTCACGTCCGTCAACCCCGGGATGCGCAGCCGATGGAGCGCCTTGAGCTCCAACAACATCGTGCACGCGCAGCACTGGCGCCACGGCGACGGCCCGCGGCCCACCCTGTGCGTCATCCATGGCTTCATGGGTTCGTCGTATCTGGCCAACGGGCGGTTCTTCTCGCTGCCCTGGTATTACCGCTCCGGCTACGACGTGCTGTTGTACACGCTGCCGTTTCACGGCAGCCGGGCCGAAAAGTTCTCGCCATTCCCCGGTTTCGGCTATTTCGCCGGCGGGCTCGGCGGTTTCGCCGAGGCGATGGCCCAGGCCGTGCACGACTTCCGTTCCATCGTCGACCACCTGCGCCACACCGGCGTCGACCGCGTCGCGCTCACCGGCATTTCGCTGGGCGGTTACACCGCGGCACTGGTGGCTTCGGTCGACGACCGGCTCGAGGCCGTCATCCCCAATTGTCCCGTCGTCACGCCGATCACGATGTTCAACGAATGGTTCCCCGCCAACCAGTTGATCCGGCTGGGGCTGCGCCTGTCGAGCATCAGCCGCGACGAGTTAACGGCCGGGTTGGCCTACCACTGCCCGCTGAACTACCACCCGCTGGTGCCGAAGGACCGTCGGATGATCATCACCGGTCTCGCCGATCGGATGGCCCCGCCAGACCAGGCCGTCGCGCTGTGGGAGCATTGGAATCACTGTGCCCTGCACTGGTTTCCAGGTAGCCACGTCGTGCATGTGAGTCAGCTGGACTACCTGCGGCGGATGACGTCGTTCCTGCAGGCCGTCATGTTCTGACCGGCGACCGATGGGCTCCGGCCACGGGGGTGGGCCAGCGCAGCCGGGTCAGCACGTCGGCGGACGCGTCGGTGTGCCCATCGAGCCGTTGGGTGGACGGCAGATTCAACGCCGTCAGCGCCGGCCCGTGATTGCCGCGCTGCGGCACCAGCCCGGGCAGCGGCGCGCCGGCCGGCGGGGGCGTTTCGGTGAGGAACGCGCACGCGGCCGCGATCGTGAGGCGGGCCGGGTCACCGGCGATCTCCAGCGCCGTCCAGGTCTCGCGGGCCGGGTGGTTCCGAATGGCATCCAGAGTTTCGGACAACTCGTCGTCGATGCGGACCTGATAGGCCGCAATGTAATCCGAGGCGCCGCGCTGCACCCCGCGCCACGTCTCGCTGGCGTTGGGCGTGAGCAGTCGCGGGACGTCGTCGGGCCCGACCGTACCGGCTTCCCATCCGATCTCCCGGAGGTGGTCCGCCAGTCGGCGCGCCGCTACCTCGGCGGTCTCATGTAACGGAATGTGAGGCGAGCGCGCCCGCAGCGCCGGCAGGTTGTCGACGGCCGATATCGTGAGCGCGATCCACGCTTCCCGCCGTGACGGGTCGGACGCGTTGTCCCGGCTGGTGATTCGGATCTTGTCGGCGCGGATGCCGTAGCGGTCCAGGTAGCTGGCGATCAGCGGCAACGGCAGGACGTCCGAGTCACCGCTCGGCGCCCCGACCTCTAGCAGGGCGGTTGCCTTTGTGGCGGAACAGGATTCGGTAACGGGTCGGCCACCCCGGCCGATGATCGCCGCCCGGCGACGCAGGATCGTGGTGAGGTGCAGACCGCGCCACCAACCGAACAGCACGATCGCGACGGCGGCGGCGATGGCCAGCAGCCAGTAGTCGCGGGGCGACCGCCAGGGGTACGCCAGCACCGCGGGCGCCACGGCCAACAGCGCCAGCGTGATGCGGCCGCTGCCGGGAGACGGTATCGAGCGAAGCGCGCTCACGGGGTGGTTTCCTTCCTACGGGTGATCGCGGCAACCGCGGCGACGGCGGCGACGACCAGCGCCAGGGCCGCGGTTCCGGCGAACGCGACGGTCCGCGGCGTGGTGTTTTTGGGTGCCGGGGCGGGGGGAACGGCGATCGGCTTCGCCGGCGACGCCCCGGCCTGGTTGCCCGCGGGCAGTTGCCAGGTCAGGGCCGCCACCGGGTCGACGCTGCCGGCGCCGACGACGTTGGAGGGTGCCCGGGCGCCGCCACGCGCGGTTGCGGTGATGCGGCGCACCACTTGCATCGCGGTCAATTCGGGATACTTGCTGCGCACCAGCGCGGCGACGCCCGACACGTAGCCGGCCGCGTAGCTGGTGCCGTTCAACGCGATCATCTGCTGGTGGTCGTCGGGCAGGCCGTTGGCGAGACCGCCGCCGTCGCGGTTGCTGGTCGACACGATGTTCTCGCCGGGCGCCGCGACGCCCACCCACGGCCCGGCCATGGTGAATTTCGACGGCTGCCCGTCCGGTGTGAGGGAGGCGGCTGACAACACGTATGGCTGCCACCACGACGGGATGGAGACCGACGTGACGCCGGCCCAGTTCCGCGGATCCTCGGGGTGGCCGAGGTCGGTCAGCGGATTTGAGTCACAAGTTGTTCCGGCTGCGACCGATCCGGTCGGGCCGCTGTTGCCCGCCGCGGCCACGATTACCGCGTCCTTGTCCACCGCCGCATACCGGATGGCCGCTCCCAGCGCGGCCTGATCAACGGTGCGGTCGGCGGGCAGGCAGGTGATCGCCGAGATGTTGATCACTCGCGCGCCAAGGTCGGCGGCGTGCACGATCGCCCGGGCCAGCGTCGAAACGTCCGAAGCCGCCCGTTCCACCTGCGGGTCGCCGCCGGGCGTGCGCGGTGAGAACTTGGCGGACGTCGCCCTGATCGATACCAGCCGCGCCGCGGGTGCCACACCCGAGAAGCCGTCATCGCCCGGCTGGCCGGCGATGATGCCCGCGACTAGGGTGCCGTGCCCGTCGCAGTCGGTCAGGCCGTCGGTCATTTCCACGAAGTCGCCGCCGGGTTCGACGTTGGGCAGGCGCGGGCCGGGACGCACCCCGGTGTCGATCACCGCCACCAGTTGGCCTTCCCCGCGCGAGAATTGCCATGCCGCTGGGAGATTCAGCGCGGCCTGGCTGGGTGTGACCGCACCGGGATCGCTGCCGGGAATCACCCCGGAGGCGGTGCACGGGCCGCGCTGCTCCATCGGCTGCCCTGGTCCCGGTGTCCCGCTGGGCGGCGGCACGCTGGGATCGACCGTCGGCGGGCTGATCGCCACCGCCGACGGGCAGGTCCACATTATAGCGACCAAAGTCGTCGTGACGCAGGTCAATCCGGCACGGATCATCGATTGAGTATCCAGCCGAACAGGCCGACCAGATACGCCATGACCGGGATTAGCGACGCATCGAGGCCGGCCGCGACGAAGCCGAGCAGCCGACGCATCGGCAGCGAGTAGCTTTCCGGCGCGGCGATGCGCGGGTTGAGCGCAACCACGAGCCACACCAACGCAAGTGCCGCGAGCAGCAGCACCGCGCCAAGGGCGGCGGCGTAACGCCCGGTCGCGGTGTAGATCACCAGGAGGGCACCGGCGACCAGGTGCGGCTGAGCGAGCAGCCAGGCCTTGCACGCGGCCGAATCCCACACGCGGGCGCGCAGGACGGAGGCGGCCGCGGTCGCTGCGACCACGTACCAGCCCACGCCGCTCACCGCCTCGGGACGCAGCGCGATCGCCGCCGAGCCTGAGACGCTGAGCAGCACTGCCGCGGCGATGAACCCGCTCTGGTGGGCGTCGCTGATACGCACCCGCCGCGGCAGGTCCTCCAGCACCCGCAACGACGGCGCCGACGGCGTAGGATCGCCGGGCGCCGGGATGACCGGCAGCGGGAAGCGTGCCGCCAACGCGGACAGCGGAGCCGCCTCGACGGTGACCAGCAACGCCGCCACGATCAGCGCGGCGCCAAGAGTGACAATGGTTGGCTGCCAAAGTGATTCGGCCGCGGCGGCCAGCAGGATCCCGGCTCCGACCACCGTGGTCGTGGTGAAGACCCCGACGACTCGGTCGCGGTGCGCGCTGGGCAGCATCAGCACGATCAAGGACCACGCGGTGACGCCGGCCGCAGCCAGCATCAGTTGCGCCGGGCCGAATCGCCCGGGTACGGCCAACGCCAGAGCCGCGCCGATGGGAGCCAGGGCCGCGACGGACAGCGCCATCGCGGTGCGCGGCGTGCGGGCGGTGGTCAGCACCGCAGCGACCGCGCTGAACACCGCGATCGCGCCGACCGCGACCAGCCCGGACAACGCTCCGGTGGCGGCCCGGTAGGTGACCCCCAGCCCGGTCGCCAGCAGGGCCACGGCGATCGTCGCGGCCAGGGCCCCGCGCTGGATGTGGGCCGCGCCCCAGGGCCTGAGCCTAGAGGTCGAAAAGATCATCGCGGCATCGGCGATGTCCTCGACGATCCCGGGCGCGGCCGGCCCTGCCGGCACCGGTTGCAGCGCAAGCAGATCACCGTCCACGACGCCGACGGTGTCCAGGCTGGCGTCGAGGCTGAACGGCGCCCCGCCGATCGGGGCCAGGCTCAGCTGGGCGGCCGCGGCGACGTCGGTGGGGGTGCCGTGCGAGTCTCCGTTCGACGCACCCTCAACCGAAGGGGGCACCACCAAACGCTGCACCGCCGGCAGGATTTCGCGCAGCGGCAGTTCTGTGGGCAGCGCCACCTCCGTGAGCCTGTTCTCCGCGAGAATGGCCACGCGGACGATCGGCATCACGGTGCCGGACGTCACCGGACCTCCGAAAAGCGCTCGGGCCGTTGCTGGGACATCGTGCTCTCTCTTTCTGGTTTCCGTTTACGCCCTTTGGGCGGAAAAATCTCGCGCGGAAAAATCCCGGGACAGCCGCTGGCCGGGGAACCAGTGTCCGTCCGGCAGCAGGGCGGTCAGCTGTTCGATCGCGACGGCGATCGCAAAAGGCGTGCCCGGGCTGAACGTGGATACCCACTCACCGTCGAACGCGCGGGACGGGCTGACCAACACCCGCCCGGCTCTGGTGTCGACGATGCTCATCCCGACCTCGGTGGTGTCGTGCCGTCCGTCGCGGCGCCGCCCGGCGACGACCTCCACGTAGCTGCGCGGACCGTCGAACACCGCCTCCACCACCGGTCGCGCCGATGCCGGGACAGCAAGGAAGTCAAGGACTTCGGAGAGCGGCGCGCCCGACCGCAGCCGCTCGTCGGCGCGGGCCCCGACGCGCATCGGCAGGCTGAACTCGTCGAACCGCGCCGGGGGCCGCTGCGCCAGACCGGCGCCGAGGATCGGCACCATCGCCAAGGGGTCGTCGATCTGCATTGCAGTGAACGTGACGAGCTGCGCGCTGCGCAACGCGACCACGGTTTTCGGCGGTCTACCGGTGGCGACGGCGGTGGTGG
>CAWAWC010000023.1:0-279746 GCA_963785625.1 uncultured Actinomycetota bacterium
ACCCCGATGTCGCGCCGGGCGAGTTCCCTCAGTAGGTCGGAGGCCATCGGCCGAAGGGTGTCGGCCAATCCGAGCAGACCGATCGGGGTGAGGTTCGACGTGCACAGGGTTTCCAGGAGCCCGGGATCCGCCGCGGCAGCCGCCGCTTGCTTCGCGCTGAGCCGGCGCTCGGCCACCGCCAGCACCCGCAGCCCGTCGGCCGCCATCTCGTCGATCCGCTGCATAAGGGGTTGATCGTCGTGGAGCAGCGCCGACGAGAGCACCTCGGGCGAACCCTTGATGGTCAGCCGGGTGCCGACGAGCGCCGCCGCGAAGGGACGCCCGGACAGGAACGGCAGGAAGGCATCGCGCCTGCGCCGCGGTTCCGGCCGGGAACCCCGGGAATCCTTGCCGCGCAGCGAGGGGTCGCGGGCGGCCCGGTGGATGGCGTCGTCGGTGGCGTGGTCGACGCGATGGGTGTGCCTGCTGTAGCTCGTGGTCAGCGCCGCGTCCAGCACCTGTCCGGGAGTGAAGCCGGCCAACGGGCGCACCGCTTTGACCTTCAGCCGGTTCTCGCTCAGCGTGCCGGTCTTGTCGAAGCACACCACGTTCAAGCGGGCCAGCGCCTCGACCGAATGAGGGTTGCGGATCAACACCGACTCGCCGGTGAGGCGGCGGGCGGCGGCCAGCTGCGCCAGGGTGGCCACCAGCGGCAGCCCCTCCGGGATGGCGGCGACGATCAGCGTGACCGCGCTCGCCACCGCCTCACGCAGCGGAGTGCCCCGCGACACGCTGAGCACCCCGACCATCCCCCCGCTGGCGACGCTGAACGGTAACGCCCGCCGGGTGATCCGCCGCAACTGTCGCTGCAGGCCGATCTCCTGCAACTTCCGCGGAGCCATCGCCAACGCCCTGCGCATCTCCGTGCGTGAACCGACCGCGGTCACCACCGCCACCGCCGTGCCGGCCACCACCGTCGTGCCGGCGTAGAGCATGCAGGTCCGTTCGGCCAGCGGGGCGCCCGGTGTGGGCTCGGTCCGTTTGGCCACCGGCAGCGACTCGCCGGTCAGCGTGGCCTCGTCGACTTCGACGTTCGACGCGTGTAGCAGCCGGGCGTCGGCGGGGATCACCTCGTCGGCATGGACCTCGATGATGTCGCCGGGACGCAGCCACGTCGCCGGCACCTTCTCGTTCTGCCCCTCCGGGGAGCCCACCCGCCGTCGGGCCGGCGGCTCCTGCACGGCCAGCAGGCGATTCAAGATGCGTTCGGCGTGCAGCTGCTGCTCGGACGACAACGCGGCATTGACCAACAGCACGCTTCCCACCAGCGCCGCATCCAGCGGCGAACCCAGCAGCGCGCTGGCCAGCGCGCCGGTGGCCAGCAGCGGGGTGATCGGGTCGGACAGGTTGTCGCGCATCTCGTCGGCGAAATCGCGGGCGAGCCGCCACGACGCCGTGGTCGCGCCGCGAAGCGCACGGACCGGGGGCAGCCGCTGCCACGGCGCGGCGGATTCCTCGGCGTGGTCGCCGCGGGGGCGGGGCAGCAGCCGCTGCACCTCTGCCACCGGCAGGCCGTGCCAGTCATGCACGGTTTCCGGCTCGGGTAGCTGGTCTCGGAAAACCTTTGCACCCGCACGGTATCCGAACCACAGGCTGGCCGCCATGCCCACGTTCGTCGACGTCGAACCGCGTCCGGGCACACCGGGGATCAGCATCAGCGCACCGATCACCGAAGCCGACGCCGACAGCCGCACGGCGGCGCCGGTGGCGGCGCGCGCGGCGGGCAGCGCGTGCAGCAGACGCCAGGCGCCGGTCAGGTCGGACACCACCACGTCGGCGCTCCACGATGGGGGGTGCCGGTCCCGCAGCACGCTGATCGTGACGTCGGAACGATGCGCGGCCCGCATCTCCGACGTGGTCAACAACGCGACGGTGCAGCCGCTGGCCTTCAGCTCCGCGACGGCCGCCGCCACGGCGTGGTCGACCGAGCCGCCTGGATCGCCAGCAGGATACAGCTGGTCGAATCCCCTTGCCAGGGAACGCAACCCGTCGTCGTCGAGGGAAAAGACCCGCGGCTGCGACTGTCGCGCTTCGGTGAGCACTGCCGCGGCGAACGGGTCGCGCACCGGGCTGATCAGCGCTTCGCCGGAGCCCCCCGCGCCGGGGATATCGGCCAGCCGGTGCCATCCCGGTGCCAGCCCGTCGTTGTCGAGCGCGTCGCGAACCGCTTCCCACGCGTGGGCGCGAGACGAATCCTGGACTCCCAGAACGCGACTCACCATCAAGTCGGCGGTATAGAGCGCTCGCGGGTCGATCATGATCGCGTCGATCCGGTCGAGCGTCCGCAGCGCGCGGGGACGCAGCACCAGCGCATCGTGATGGGCGGTCAGGCCGCGGCTCATCGCGCAGCCGAACGCCTCGCGGACGGTGCGCAACGGCTTGGGCACTGCGGCTAGCGCGGCCGCCCCGGCCGTGTCGAGGTTGCCCGACAGCAGGCCGACCACGGCGGCAGCGCCGATGCCCGCCGCACCGACGCGGTTGGCGTAGCGTTCAGCGGGCCCGTCGGGCGGCGTGGGAATGTGCCGCGGCGTCGCCGCGGCGTCGTCCGGCTGCTCGCCCAGCACGGATTCATGCCGGGCCCACGTCAGCCGACCGTTCCAGGCCTCGGCCGCCAGCATCGTGCGGGTCGCGGCCTCCGCGGCCGCCGCCGTCGGCGCGAGCGTCAACGCGGCCGTCGCGGCGTTGACGAATCCGAACAGTACATCGGCGCCCTCCGGTCCGAGGCGTCGGTCCAACTCGCGGCGCAGCCGCGGCAGGTGGTCGGCGAGGGTCGGCGGCACGGCCACCAAGTCGGGCAGCCGGGGCAGTCGCAGCAGGCTGCCGGTCAGCGAAAGGCCAAGGCCCGCAGTCGCGGCCGCGGCCGCCACGATCCGGCCCATCAGAAGCGCGTCGTCGCCCGGCAGGCTGTTCGCGTGGGTTCGCGGGGTAGGCGTCCGGTCGCGTCGTTCGGCGGCGGCGACGATCCGGCAGAGCTCCGCCGCCGAGGGCCCGTCGACGGCATCGGAGTCCAGGGTGACCACAAGCCGCGCGAGGGTGTGATTCAGGAAGGCCTGGCGCACGCCGGGCGTCGCGCGGACGGCCGCCAGCACGTCGGCGGCGATCGCCGCGGCGTGCTCGCCATCGAGGCCACGCACCTCGATCCAGCGCCGCGGGCCGTTGCTGCTGACGCGCCGCGCGGGTGGCCCACCAATCGCCTCGATCGCCATGCCCGCCGCCGCACGGGCCAAGGCCGAAACGTCCGGCGTGGCACGGGCCAACGAGCCCCCGACGCTTGCCGCGATGCTGCCGCCCAGCAGGGCGGTGCTTCCGGCGGCGCCGGTAGCGAGGGCGGTGGCCGTGACGGCCATTCGGGTGCCGGCCACGGCCGCCCGTAACGGCGCTGCAAGTAGCTCCGAACCCGGCAGACCACGTCGCGTGATCACCGTGTTCACATTACCCAGCATTGGTGTCTTTGGCTCTTTGTCGTACGGAGGACCGCCGAACCGTCGCTCGTCCTTCGGCGTTCGCGCCGGAATGAACGAAGCGCGCGGCGCGTCGCGCGATTAGGTGGCTCAACCCCCTGGTGCGATACGGCTGGCCGAACACCCGCATCGGCTCGCTGTAGAAGACTTTCTTGGCCGCTTCGACGAGGAACAGGTAGGTGACGATGAACACGGCGAGCGCGGCGTAGAACTGCCATGGCAGCGGGACGAAACCCAGCTTGCGGCCCAGCGGTGTCACGGTGAGCGCGAAGCCGATCACGTCCACCGACATCAGCGTCACCGTCAGCAGCGTTCCCGGCCTGCTGCGCAGGAACGGCACTCTGCGGGTGCGGATCGCGAACACGATAAACGTCTGGGTGAGAAGGTTTTCCAAGAACCAGCCGGTGTGGAACGCTACCTCTCCAGCGTGGAGGATGCCGAGCATGAATCCAAAGGTCAAGAAGTCGAACAGCGAGTTAATCGGACCGAACGTGAGCATGAACCGACGGATGAACGCGACGTTCCAGTGCGACGGCGCATCGCATTGCTCCTCATCGACCCGGTCGGTGGGGATGGCCAGCTGGGAGGCGTCGTAGAGCAAGTTGCCCAGCAAAATCTGGCTGGCCAGCATCGGCAGGAAGGGCAGGAACGCCGAAGCCGCCGCGGCGCTGAACGTGTTGCCGAAGTTGCTCGACGTGCCCATGAAGACGTACTTGATGGTGTTGGCGAAAATCCTTCTGCCCGTGGCCACCCCGGTGGCGAGCACGCCCAGATCCTTTTCCAGCAGGATCACGTCGGCTGCGTCCTTGGCCACATCGGTGGCGGTGTCGACGGAGATGCCGACGTCGGCGGCGTGCAGGGCCAGCGCGTCGTTGACCCCGTCGCCGAGGAATCCCACTGATCGTCCGGTGCGTCGCGCCGCGGTGATGAGCCGTGCTTTTTGCTCGGGCGAAATCCGGGCAAAGATGCTGTGGTTCTGCGCGGCGTGCCCGAATTCCTCGTCGCCGAAATGTTCCATCTCCGCGCCGGTGATCGTACCTTTCGAGACCAAACCCAAATCCGCGCAAACCTTTTCGGCGACCCGCGCGTTGTCGCCGGTGGCGATTTTCACCTCGATACCCAGCTCTGCGAGCTGAGCAAGGGATTGCCGGGCGGCGGCTTTTGGTTCGTCGGCGAAGACGCAGAACCCGACCAGCATCAGCTCGGATTCGTCGTCGGCGGTGATGGTGGCCAGTTGTGGCGCCGGCTTGACTGTCACGGCAACCACCCGGCGCCCGGCCGCGAACAACGCGGCCAGGGTCTGCTGAGCATTTTCTGGTGTGCTCGAGCAGCGACTCAGCATCTGCTCGGGTGCGCCCTTGACCACGAGAAGCCGCTTCCCGTGGTCATCGACCAACGCCGAGGTCGCTCGCCGGGTGTGGTCAAAGGGCAAAAACGCTACTCGTTCAACGCCATCGCCGACGAGCTGTTGTGCACCCGGGTGCGCCCAGAGCGCGCTGTCCAGCGCGTTGGTCACGGCACCGCCCGCGGCGAGATCGATGTCGGAGGCCAGCAGTGCCAGACGCAGCACCGGGTCGTTGTGTACTCCGGCCGGGTTGACGGTGTCGACCAAGCTGATGCGGCCCTCAGTCAGTGTTCCGGTTTTATCGGTGATCAGGATGTCGATATCGCCGAAGTCTTCGATGCACACCAGACGTTTCACCAGCACCTTGGCCTTGGCCAGTTGCCGGGAACCGGTCGCCAGGCTGGTGCTGACCACCGCGGGGAGCAGCTGTGGCGTGATGCTGACCGCGATGGCCAGTGCAAACAGCGCCGAATTGATCAGCGGCCGGTGCAACATCAAGTTGGTGACCAAAATCATGACGGTCAGGGCGATCGCGACTCGTAGCAGCAGATAGGAAAACCGACGCAGGCCGACCTGGAAGTCGGTCTCGGGTTGCCGCTCACTCAAACCGGCCGCGATCCGGCCGAACTCAGCACGGTTGCCAGTGGCATAGACAACGGCCAGGCCCTCGCCTGCGCTCACGATCGTGCCCATGAACGCCAGATCGGTCATATCGGTCAGCGCGGCGTCGGCCGCCACCGCTGTTGGTGACTTCTCAGAGCCTGTGGATTCCCCGGACAGGATGCTCTCATCGCATTCCAATGCCGCGGTCTGGATCAATCGCACATCCGCGGGCACGGCCTGTCCCAGGGAGAGTCCGATGACATCACCGGGGACCAGATCGCGGACATCGACATCGACGAATCTCCCGTCGCGTCGAACAATCGCGGTGTGGCGGATGCGGGAATGCAGAGCAGCCGCCGCCTGCTCGGCGCGGTACTCGTTGATAAACCCCAGTCCGATGCTGGCGGCCAGGATCACGCCGATGATCAGCGCTTGGGTATGGTCGCCAAGGAAATACGACAGCGCAGCGGTGATGGCCAGCAGAATCAGCACTGCGTTGTTCAGCTGGCGGGCCAGCACCGCCCAGGCGCTGACGTGATGGGTGCGGATTGCGTTGGGGCCGTGCTCTGCCAAACGTTCGTAGGCCTCGGCGCTGGACAGTCCATCGGCCGAGCTGTCCAGCCGACGTAAAACCTCCTCGACAGGAGTCGCAGCCACCGCGTGAGCGGTCAGCGGTTCGCGGATCGCCGGAAGGGGCACCGTCGTAGACTAACCGGCAGCAACGTCCGCGCGGATGAGCCGTTTAGGCCCACGTTCGGGTGCCTTTCGTCACTTGTGCGAGCCGCCGGTAGTTCTCTAGCGTGTGACGCGCGCTATAAGGGAGGTTTGGCCGATGCGAACCGCTTACCACCAGCAGATGGACGACCTGGCCAGGCAACTCGGCGAGATGTGCGGCCTGGCCGGGGTGGCAATGAAGCGCGCAACGCAGGCTCTCTTGGAGGCTGACGTCAGCGCCGCCGAGGAAGTGATCGGCGACCATGCGCGGATCGTCGCGATGCGCGCGCACGCCGAAAAAGACGCGTTCGGTTTGCTCGCGCTGCAGCAGCCGGTGGCCGGCGACTTGCGGGCGATCTTCAGCGCCATCCAGGTCATCGCCGACACGGAGCGGATGGGCGCGCTGGCCGTGCACGTCGCCAAGATCGCCCGGCGGGAGTCTCCGAAGTGGGTACTTCCCGAGGAAGTCCGGGAATGTTTCGCCGACATGGCGAGGGTGGCAATTGCTTTGGGGGAGAGCGCAAAACAGGTGCTGATATCCCGCGACCCGCGGCAAGCCGCCCAACTTCACGAGCAAGACGACGCCATGGACGAGCTGTACCGGCATTTGTTCCGTATCTTGCTGGATGAAGGCTGGCAGCATGGCATCTCCGTGGCCGTCGAAACCGCGCTGCTGGGACGCTTTTACGAGCGCTTCGCCGACCACGCCGTGGAAGTCGGGCGGCGCGTCGTCTTCATGGTCACCGGCGTGCTGCCCGCCGAGGACGACATATCCACCTACTGATCTCACGGCGTGGGTGTTACCAGCGTCGCCTTGGGGTCGGCCGTGATCTGGTCGGTATCGGTGCTGTAGTCGAAGAGTTCGGCGTAGCGGCCCCAACCGATGGCGATGTCGAGTTGTCGCTGGGCGTCCTGCGCGTTGAACCCTTGTTGGAGGATGTCGAGGAAGAATCCGGCGCGCAGGCTGCAGTCGGGGCAGTCGTGCAGAGCGTGACAGATGGTGCGCACCAGCGGTGCCCGAGTGCGTGCTTGCTGGGCGAAGATCTGCTTGCTGGCTTGGATGTCGGCGGTGGTGAAGTCCTTGCCGATGGGGGTGAGTTCGACGTCGGCGCCGCTGACGCGCAGGAAGTCGAGCAGCGCTGCGGCGTCCACCAGCGGCAGCAGGTCTTCGGCGGCGATACCCAAGTCCGCGGCGATGTCGGGGATGTCGACGCGCCCACCCTTGCCGTAGACGATCTCGACCAGCCCGGCCAGCCCGCCGACGGTGGCCCTGGGTAGGGGGTGGCTGGTCGGCGTGGCGGCGCCGGGTTCGACGAGCGTGGTGGCCGACCCGGTGCCGGTCAGCAGTCCATAGAGTTTGTCGACCAGTGCCTCGAAGGATGGCGAACGGCGGTCGCGGGGACGCTCGAGTTCGATGGGGAATTCGGCCAGGACGCGGCCGGGATTGCTGCTCAGCACGATGACGCGGTCGGCCAGCGTGATCGCTTCTTCGATGTTGTGGGTGACCACGCAGATGGCCTTGGTCGGGAATTCTTGGCCGGTCCACAGGCTCATCAGCTCGCTACGCAGGTTTTCGGCGGTGAGGACGTCGAGGGCGGAGAAGGGTTCGTCCATCAGCAGCAGATCGGGTTGCAGTACCAGCGCCCGGGCGAACCCGACGCGCTGGCGCATTCCGCCGGACAGTTCTTTGGGGTAGGCGGACTCGAAACCGTCGAGGCCGATCAAATCGATGGCTTCAAGGGCGCGCTGACGCTGCTCGGCTGGCGGGATTTTGCGTGCCGCCAGCCCGAGTTCCACATTCTTTTGCACGGTCAGCCAGGGCATCAGGGCGAAGTTTTGGAACACCATCGCGGTACCGGGGTTGGCGGCGTCGAGTTCGGCGCCGTGGTTGCTCGCCACACCGCTGGTGGGGGCGATCAGTCCGGCGATGATGCGCAGCAGCGTCGACTTGCCGCACCCGGAGCGACCGAGCACGGCGACGACTTCGCCTGCACGGATGTCGAGGTTGATGTCGTCGAGGACCAGCAACGTGCCACCGTCGGGCTTGCTGAAGCTTTTGCTGACATGGTCGAGATGGATGATCACGTCGTCTTCAGTCATGGGAACCTCCGTCAAGCTCAGGATCAGGATAGGGAGAAGCGCCGCTCGGACAGGCGGTAGAGGCGCTGCCACAGCACGATGTTCGTCGTCACGACATAGAAGCTCATCGCGATCACGCCGATGAGCAGGCGCGGGGCGTCGCCCACCGCGGTGGCGTGCGTGATGTATGCGCCCAGCCCGACAGCGGACAACGTAGTGCCGTGGTATTGGACAACTTCAGCGACGATGGAAGCGTTCCACGCGCCCCCGGCCGCGGTGATGCCGCCGGTGACGTAACTGCCGAAGATTCCGGGCAGTATCAGGGTGCGCCACCTCAGCACCGTGGGCAGCCTCAGGCTGGCGGCGGCGTCGCGAAGCTCAGTGGGGATCTCACTGGCCCCGGCGATGACGTTGAACAGGATGTACCACTGCGTACCGAGGGCCATCAGCAGGATGCCGCCCCAGTTGATGCTGATCCCGGTGGCAAGCAGCACGGCGGTGAACAACGGGAACAAGAAGTTCGCCGGAAATGACGCCAGCACCTGCACCACCGGCTGAGCCAGCCGAGTCACCTTGGGATTCATGCCAATCCATACTCCGATCGGCACCCAGATCAACGTCGAGACCACGACCACCACCACGACACGGGCGAAGGTGGCCAAGCCGAGCAGCGCCGCGTGGCCGACTTCGGTGAAGCCGACGCTGCCGGCGATGTAGTCGATCACCTGGAACGCGCCATAGCCCAGCGCAACCAACAACACGAGAACGAACACGGCGTCGCCGACGCGGCGGCGCGCGGTTGATGTTTTCAGCGGACCCCCGGTCATCCCGAACACCGCCGTCATCCGGTCGACCGGATAGACCAGCCGTTCGAGCGGACGGCCGACGATGCCAGGAACGCGCGAGCGCCGCAGGACGTCCAGCGTCACACTGCGCGGCGCTTCGATGGCCGCGGATTCCTCGATGCGGAATCGTTCGGCCCATGCTGTCAGCGGCCGCCAAAACAGCGCGTTCACCCCGATGATCACCACGATCATGGTCGCGATGGCCAGCAGCACCCTCGTCAGATTTCCCTGGTCGCTGGCGGATGCGACATAGGCGCCGATCCCGGGCAGGGCGAACCTATGGTTGTTGACGCTCAAGGCTTCCGACGCGGTGAGGAAAAACCAGCCCCCGCCGAAACTCATCATACCGTTCCAGACCAGCGGAATCACCCCGCTGGGCAGGTCGACCCGCCAGAACCGCTGCCACCGTGACAGCCGCAACAGCCGGGATGCCTCGTCTAAATCGTGGGGTTGGGTGATCAGCGATTGGTAGAACGCGAATGTCATGTTCCACGCCTGCGACGTGAAAATCGCGAAGATCGACGCGCATTCCAAGCCCAGCATCGAACCGGGAAACAGAGCGATGAAGCCGGTGATGGTGATGGCGAGGAAGCCCAGGACCGGCACGGATTGCAAGAAGTCCAGCAGCGGGATGAGCACCTTTTCGGCGCGGCGCGAGCGCGCCGCCGCGGTGGCATAGAAGAACGTGAACACCAGAGACAAGCCCAGCGCGATGAACATTCGCAGCAGCGACCGGGCAGCGTAGTACGGCAGGTGGCTGGGGTCGGTGGACACCGATGAGGGTGCGCTGGGTACCGTCCACGGCACGGCCGTCCCGCGGCCGACGCGCACCACCAACCACAGCAGCACTGCGGCGCCGACGAACACGGCGACGTCGGCGGCCCAGTTACGTGTCGGGCGCGCCGCCACCGCCACACCGCGGCCGGGAAATGTGTGAACCACGGTCATCCGCGCACCGTCCGATACATGTTGGGATGCTGACGACTCCGGTAGAGCCAGAGCCCATGGTGGCGCAAGCAACCCCTTTCCACCACCCGGGCGGTTGCCCGGGATCGTGCGCGGCCGCGAACGTTCTGGCTGGCCGCCTGGTGTTTACCTGCCGGTTGTGGCTACCGGCAGCGGTCGCGGCGTACGATCTGGCGGCCGAGCCGGTCGAGCCACGGGGCGAATGCATCGCCGAACCTGGTCCTGGGCTGAGCACCACCCGGCGTCGCGACACAGGGTCTGTTGCAGACTGCTCGCATGTCTATCGCATGGTGAGGAGGACGAGTGAGTCCATCAGAGGCGGCGGGTGAGCCGGGCGGGGAGCGGCCGGTGATTCACCTGTCGGAGTTGCTGCGTTCGCCGGTGCTGGCTCGTTCAGGCGAGGCTGTGGGCCGGGTCGAGGACGTGATCGTGCGGTTGCGCGGGGCCGACGAGTATCCGCTGGTGACCGGGATCGTGGCCGGGGTCGGTGGGCGGCAGGTGTTCATCGGCAGCCGATTCATCAGCGAGTACACCCCGGATCGGGTTGTGTTGGCCAAGAACAAGATTGATCTTCGTGGCTTTGAGCGCCGCGATGGTGAGGTGTTGCTGCGCGCGGATGTGCTCGGGCATCGGTTGATCGATGTGGCCGCCGTTGACCTGGTGCGCGCCTATGACGTAGAGCTTGAAGACACTGGCGCCGGGTGGGTGCTTGCGCGGCTGGACACCCGGCGCCCGGCAAGGTTGTTCGGGCTCATCAAGAGCTCGGGCGGGCATGCGGCCCGCGATTGGAAGGCGTTCGAACCGCTGATCGGCCATGCGCGCTCCGACGCTGTGCGTCGTCACTGGGGCAGGGTCGGCGGGTTCAAACCGGCCGAAATCGCGGATCTGCTCGAGGATGCAGACAAGGCCGAAGGCGGCGAGATCCTCGATCGGGTGCACAGCGATCCCGAGCTGGAAGCGGACGTGTTCGAAGAGCTGGATCCGGAGAAGGCCAGCCGACTACTCGACGGCATGCCCGACGAGGAGGTGGCCGGGTTGCTGGGTCGGATGCGCGCTGATGATGCCGCCGATGCGATCGCAGACCTGCGCCAATCTCGCCGCCGCCGAGTCCTGGACCTGATGCCCGGCCCACAGCGCACCAAGGTGATCACCCTGATGGGGTTCAATCCCGAAAGCGCCGGCGGGCTGATGAACGTCGACTTCGTTTCCTGCGGCGCGGGCGCAACCGCGGGCACGGCGCTTGCGCTGATCGCCGAAGCCCGCACGATGCAACCGGAGGCGCTCGTCAAGGTGCATGTCCTCGACGACGACAGACGCCTTGCCGGTGTGGTTTCGGTGATCGCCCTGCTGCAGGCCGAACCCAGCGAAACCGTTGAAACACTGATGGATTCCGATCCGGTGCGGGTCAGTGCCGCTATGGATCTGACCGACATCGCGCTGTTGATGGCCGACTTCAACCTGTACTCCATCCCCGTGGTGGACGAGCGGGACCGCGTGCTCGGGGTGGTCACCGTCGACGACGTGCTCGAGGCCACCATCCCGGAGGACTGGCGCCGTCGGGAGCCCGCCCCCCGCCCGGTCCGCGAAATCACCCAATCCAGCGATGAACCGAACTCGCCTGTGCCGGGGGGTCTGGAAGGGAATGAAGCGTGAGCTCAGGCGACGACAACACCGCCCGCATCGGGGCGCCGCCTGACCGCGCCGAGCCAGCCGCCGCGCGGCGCAGCGCCGTGCTCGACACCGCACACCTGGGTGACATCGAGGGCGCGTTCGGGCGCATCAGCGTCGGCGACACCGAGCATGCCCGCACATGGAAGACGCGGCTGCTGACCCTGCTTGCCATCGTCGGTCCCGGGATCATCGTGATGGTCGGTGATAACGACGCCGGCGGGGTGGCCACCTACGCGCAGTCCGGCCAAAACTACGGCTACTCGCTGTTGTGGGTATTGCTGCTGCTGATCCCCGTGCTCATCGTCAACCAGGAGATGGTGGTCCGGCTGGGCGCGGTTACCGGGGTCGGGCACGCCAGGTTGATCAACGAACGCTTCGGCCGCGGCTGGGGCTGGTTTTCGGTCGGCGACTTGTTCCTGCTCAATTTCCTGACGATCGTCACCGAGTTCATCGGCATCAGCCTGGCCGCCGACTACATCGGCGTCTCCAAATACATCGCGGTGCCCATCTCGGCGGTGGCGCTAGTCGCGATCATGGCAACCGGCAGCTTCCGGCGTTGGGAGCGAGCCATGTTCGTCTTCATCGCTGTCACGCTGCTGCAGATCCCGATGCTGCTGATGTCGCACCCGCAGTGGGGGCATGCGGCCAAGTCATTCGTGGTGCCGACGATCTCGGGTGGGATCAGCTCGGATGCGGTGCTGCTGATCATCGCCATCGTCGGCACCACCGTGGCGCCCTGGCAGCTGTTTTTCCAGCAGTCCAACGTTGTCGACAAGCGCATCACCCCGCGGTTCATGGCCTATGAACGCGTCGACACCGTGCTGGGGGCCTTCGTCGTGGTGATCGGCGCCGCGGCACTGGTGATGACCGGCGACTGGGCCGCGCGCTCCACCAACACCGTCGGTGGCTTCACCGACGCCGGCGACATCGCGCACTTGCTCGGCCAGCACAGCGACGTGCTCGGCTCGGTGTTCGCGATCGTGCTGATGGACGCCTCGATCATCGGCGCCGCCGCGGTGACCCTGGCCACCAGCTACGCCTTCGGCGACGTGTTCGGCCTGAAGCACTCGCTGCACCGCGGGTTCGCCGACGCCAAACAGTTCTACCTGTCCTACACCGCGATGGTGGTGTTGGCCGCGGCGATCGTGCTGATTCCCGGCGCCCCGCTCGGGTTGATCACCACCGCGGTACAGGCTCTGGCCGGTCTGCTGTTGCCCAGCGCCAGCGTGTTTCTGCTGTTGTTGTGCAATGACCGGGAAGTGTTGGGGCCCTGGGTTAATCGGCCCTGGCTCAACTGGATCGCCGGCCTGATCGTCGGCACCCTGCTGCTGCTGTCGGGGATCTTGATGGCCACCACCTTGTTCCCCCACCTCAATGTCGTCGCGGTGGCCGGCTACCTGGCGCTGGCCCTGGTCCTGCTCGCCGCTGCCGCGGTGCCGGTCCTGCGCTGGATGGCCCGCCGCCAGCCCACGCGACCGGCCGCACAACTTCCGGCACGCGGAGTCGATCGCAACACCTGGCGGATGCCACCGCTGGCCCTGTTGGAACCGGTCACTTGGTCACCCGGCACCCGGCTCGGCATGATCGCGCTGCGGGGCTACCTCCTTCTCGGCGCCGTGCTGCTCATCGTCAAGGCCGTGCAACTCGGCGCCCGATGACCACAGGGGTCTGTATTCTCCGACAGACGGCGCTAGTCGGCCCCGAAGGAGATTCGTTATGAGCGAAGCACACGCGCTGGTCATCGTTGCCGGTTATCAGGATCTCGATTCGGCCCGCCGAGACTTCCAAACCCTCACCGAACGGGCCGAAGGCAAGCACATCTCGCTGCGCGGTGCCGTGCTGGTCGGTAAGGACGCCGAGGACAATCCGGTCCTGGTGGACACCGGCAACCGGCTGGGCCGGCGCGGCGCCGCGTGGGGCGCCGGGGCGGGCCTGGCGGTCGGTTTGTTCTCGCCGGCGCTGCTGGCCTCGGCCGCGGTCGGCGCCGCCGCCGGCGCAGTGGCGGGCACCTTCGCCGACCATCGAATTAAGAGCGGCTTAGCCGACAAGATCGGACAGGCGCTGGCCGCGGGCAGCGGCGTGATCATCGCGGTCGTGCCGCCACAGGGCAGGCTGGCAACCGAGCAGGCGCTGGCCGGCTCCCCGATGAAATCCGTTGCAGAGCTGAGCCATTCGACGCTGCGAAGCCTGGGCGCGGCGCTGGAAGAGGCGATGGGCAAGTTCAACCCGGACCGCACCAGGCTGCCGTTGCCGCAACGCGGCTTCGGCGGCACGATCGGTCGCACCATGACGGATTCGGTCGGCGACTGGACGATCGTTCCCGGGCCCAAGGCGCCCGATGGTGCGCCCAACGTGCTGATCGTGCTGATCGACGACGCCGGGTTCGGCGGACCGGACACCTTCGGCGGTGCCATCCGCACCCCGACACTGACCCGGGTGGCGCAAAACGGGTTGACCTACAACCGCTTTCACGTCACCGCGGTGTGCTCGCCCACTCGCGCGGCGCTGTTGACCGGGCGCAACCACCACCGGGTGGGCTTCGGGTCGGTCTGCGAGTTCCCCGGTCCCTTTCCGGGCTACTCGTCGGTCAAGCCGCAGAGCTGTGCCGCGCTGCCGCGTATCCTGCGCGACAACGGTTATGTCACCGGGGGATTCGGCAAGTGGCATTTGACCCCGGACAACGTCCAAGGAGCGGCCGGGCCGTTCGACAACTGGCCGCTGGGTTGGGGCTTCGACCACTTCTGGGGTTTCCTGTCCGGGGCTGCGGGCCAGTACGACCCCATCATCACCCAGGACAATGCCGTGATCGGGGTGCCGCAGGGCAGGGACGGTACGCCCTATTACTTCCCCGACGACCTCACCGACAAGGCCGTCGAATGGCTGCACAGCGTGCGGGCCCAGGACGCCGAGAAGCCGTGGATGATGTACTACTCGACTGGCGCCACCCACGCCCCGCACCATGTGTTCGCCGAATGGGCCGACAAATACCGGGGGCAGTTCGACGAGGGCTGGGATGCCTACCGGCGCAAGACGTTCGAACGGCAGAAGGAGCTCGGGGTCATCCCGCCCGACACGGAACTCACCGAGCGGCCCGACCTGTTCCCGGCGTGGGACGGCCTGTCCGACAACCAGAAGAAGCTCTACGCCCGGCAGATGGAGGTGTTCGCCGGGTTCTCGGAGAACGCGGACTGGAACGTCGGTCGGCTGCTCGACGCCATCGAGGACCTCGGCGAGACGGACAACACACTCGTCTTCTACATCTGGGGCGACAACGGCGCCAGCATGGAGGGCACGGTCACCGGCTCGTTCAACGAGATGACGTTCCTGAACGGCGTGGTTCTCGACGCCGACCACCAGCTGAAGCTGATCGAACAGTACGGCGGGATCGAGGCGTTGGGCAACGATCACACCGCGCCACATTTCGCATCCGCTTGGGCGCACGCCAACAACACCCCGTTCCAGTGGGGCAAGCAGATGGCCAGCCACCTCGGCGGTGCCCGCAATCCGATGGTAGTTGCCTGGCCGACCCGGATCCGGCCCGACAGTCAGGCTCGTGGCCAGTTCACCCACTGCATCGACGTCGTGCCAACGGTGTTGGAGGCCATCGGGTTACCCGAGCCGACTCACGTCGACGGCATCGAGCAAGAGGCGATGGACGGAACTAGCTTCGCCCATACCTTCGACGACGCGGCGGCCGAAGAGCGCCACACCGTGCAGTACTTCGAAATGTTCGGCAGCCGCGCCATCTACAAAGACGGATGGTGGGCGTGCACTCGATTGGACAAGGCGCCGTGGGACTTCTCGCCGGAGACGCTGCAGCGGTTCGCGCCCGGAAAGTACGACCCCGACAGCGACGTGTGGGAGCTGTACTACCTCCCCGACGACTTCTCCCAGGCCAAAAACCTGGCGGCCGAGCATCCCGACAAGGTGGCGGAGCTCACGCAGCTGTGGTGGGCGGAAGCCGAGCGCAACCGGGTGCTGCCGCTGCTCGGCGGTCTCGCGGTGATGTTCGGCAGCCTGCCGCCGTTGCCGACCACCGCGCGGTTCACCTTCAAGGGCGACGTGCAGAACATTCAGCGCGGCATGGTCCCCCGGATTTTCGGCCGCACCTACGCGATCGAGGCGCGGCTGCACGTTCCCGACGGCGGCGCGCAGGGCGTGATCGTCGCTGACGGCGACTTCATCGGCGGTTTCGCCCTATGGGTCGACGAGCAGCAGCGACTGCACCACACCTACTCCTACCTGGGCGTGGACACCTACCAGCAGGTGTCGACCGATCCGATCCCCACGGGCGACGTGACGGTGCGGATGCTATTCGAATCCGAGCGGCCGGTTGCCGGCTCCGGCGGACGGGTGACTTTGTGGGCCAACGAAACTCAGATCGGTGAAGGGCAGATGGCCAACACGGTGCCGATGGCGTTCACCTCTTATGCCGGGATGGACATCAGCCGCGACAACGGGCTGGTCGTCGACCGGGACTACGAAGACAAGGCGCCCTACGCATTCACCGGAACGGTCAAAGAGGTGGTGTTCGACCTGAAGCCCGTATCCGAGGAGGCCGAGAAGGCGTTGCACCAGCACGCGTCGATCCAGGCCGTCGGGCACGGCGCGGCGGGCTGAGCAGGCGAACGGGGACTACTGAACCGGAGCTGAGGGCAGGCTGGACAGGCCCTGCTGAATTCCCTGGTTCAGATTCTCGGTGAGAGCCGGGCTGTCGGCCGGAGCGACCTCGCGGCAGCCACAGCTGAGTACACCGAACACGCTGGGATCGGCCCCGGCCGGTGCTGCTAAACCAAGAGCGGCACCGAGAACGATAGCGCCGCTAAACAACAATTTCGTGATCAATCGCAGTCTCCGTAATAGGTTCTGGCTCAATGCTACTCGCGATCGACGCTGGGAGGACTGCGGCGGAGGTTGCGATCAGGTCAGCGACGTTGCAATTACGTTACGAGGCGTACTTCGGGCAGTACGCGCGGATGCTGGCGCCGACGAAGAACCCGGAATGGTACCCGTCCAGGTCGCTGTTGTTCTGGACGGTCGTCGCGACCTGGGCCGGCGTCTTGCCATTGTCGAGTTCGTCACAGACCTCGTGGGCGGCGACGAGCGCCTTGTCCGGTGACCCGAATTTGATGCCCTTGGCCTTCAGCGCCGCTAAGAAGGTGTCATCGGTGGCGTCGGCATGAGCGGTTCCCCCGAACGGGCCCAGCAGCCCGGCCGCCAGCACCAGCCCCGAAGCCAGGCGGGCCAGGAGGGGCCTGAGAACGCCCGTGCTCGTCATTTAAAACTCCCGTGGAACAAAACCGCCACCGATTGCCGGTGGCGGACCGACTGCGACCTTCTTGCGAACTCCTTGCACCTTACGTTTCACTGACGGGCATGATCGCCGAAATCGCGATCATTGTTAATTACCCGTTACGCCCGCCTCACAAGACCATCGGTCATCGGGCTGTGCACGAGGCGCCGAGGCGCAAAAGCGTCAGGAAGTTGGTATGTCCGCGTACTGCGGGCAGTACGCGCGTTCGGCGATGGCGACGAAGTACCCGGCATTGTCGCCGTCCAGGGTGCTGCTGTTCATCACGTCGGTGGCGATCTGTTCCTGCGTTTTGCCCATCGCGAGTTGATGGCAGACCAGATGACCGGCGGCGATCTCGGATTGGTTCGCCTCGCCGAGGATGCCGTGCGCCTTGAGTGCGGAGACGAAGGCGTCGTCGGTGGCGTCGGCGTGCGCGGTGGGGGCTGCTCCAAGCGGGCCAAGCAGCGCGACCGCCACCAGCGGGCCGGCAGCCAACAACGACAGCTGGGCGGGCCTGCGGATACGGGTCTTGGTCATGTTCGTTACCCCGGTGCGATAGGAGCGTGATCGTCTGATGTCTCTAAGTGTTGCCGCGAAGGTGGCCGGCAGGTTACGGGCCGGCGCGCTTCAGGCATCGTCAAGATTGCCAACGTGCCAACTTTCCGCTAGATTCCCCCGCCGGCGACCGGCGTTCACCGGACCGCCCTCGTCGATTCACCAGGGCGATCGGTAACTTGACGGCATGCCGTACGCGCGATGGTTGTGCCTCGCTGTCGTGGCGGTGTGCGCGGTATCCCTCGCCGGCTGCAGCATCCGGCATGTTTCGGCGGCCAGCGCCACGGACCTGTCCGGCACGTTGCGTTCCGGGGGCATGGACCGCACGTACACGCTGCACGTGCCGCCTGGCAACCCCGTCGGCCTGGTGCTCAACCTGCACGGCGGCGGCGGTACCGGGATAGGGCAACGGGGCCTGACCGACTTCGACGCCGTTGCCGACGCCCATGATCTGCTGGTGGTCTACCCCGACGGTTATGACAGAAGCTGGGCCGACGGCCGAGGGGCGTCGCCGGCGGATCGCCGCCACGTCGACGACGTCGGATTCCTCGTCGCGCTGGCCGGCAAGCTGCAGAACGACTATGGCATCGCCCCCGGGCGCGTCTTCGTCACTGGCATGTCCAACGGGGGTTTCATGTCCAACAGGCTGGCCTGCGACCGGGCCGACGTCTTCGCCGCGATCGCGCCGGTGGCGGGCACGCTGGGCGTAGCCGTGGCCTGCAATCCGTCCCGACCCGTGTCCGTTCTGGAGGCACACGGGACCGCCGACCCACTGGTGCCGTTCAAGGGCGGGGAGGTGCGCGGCCGCGGCGGGGTCAGCCACGCGGTCTCGGCGAACGGCATGGTGGACAATTGGCGTTCGGCCGATGGGTGCCAGGGGGATCCGTCGGTGCAGGTGTTGCCCAGGGTAGGCGACGGCACCGTCGTGCACCGCTTCGCTTCCGCGGCGTGTGCGGCATCCACCGAAGTGGTCTTCTACCAGATCGACAGCGGCGGGCATACCTGGCCGGGCGGCAAGCAATATCTGCCGAAGGCGATCATCGGGCCCACCACTCGGGGGCTGGACGCCTCAGAAGTCATCGCGCAGTTTTTCCTGACGCACGGCAGGGACTAGCTGGGTGCACGCGGCACGAAGGCGCGGTGTACGGGTCGCAAACGGCGGCTGAACCCGCGGTTTCGGCGACGTCCGGCCAGGGCCGAGCGTCCTTGCACGGGGCGATCTTGTTACCATGCCTCATGCACAGAGGAATTGAGTTGACACTCAGGCGATTCGGCGCCGGCCTGTGTATATTAGCCACCGCTGCGGTGACGTCGTCGGCGTGCGGCCATGACAACAACGCGACCCGGGGAAGCGTGACGACAGGCTCGTCGCCGGTGCGGGTCGCCTGCGGTGGCACGCCGACCCTGAAGGCAAGCGGTTCCACCGCCCAGGCCAACGCGATGACCCGATTCGTGAAGGCTTTCGAACAAACCTGCCCGGGCCAGTCCCTGAACTACACGGCCAATGGCTCCGGCGCCGGGATCAGCGAATTCATCGGCAAACAAACCGATTTCGGTGGCTCGGACTCCCCGCTCAGCAAGGACGAGTACGCCAAGGCCCAGCAGCGCTGCGGGTCGCCGGTGTGGAACCTGCCGGTGGTGTTCGGCCCCATCGCCATCGCTTACCACGTCGCCGGTGTGACCTCGTTGAACCTCGACGGTCCCACTGCGGCAAGGATCTTCAACGGCGGCATCCCCACCTGGAACGATCCCGCCATCCAGGCGCTGAACCCCGGTGTCACCTTGCCGGCCGAGCCGATTCGTGTCGTGTTCCGCAGCGACGAGTCCGGCACCACGGACAACTTCCAGCGATATCTCGATACCGCTTCGAACGGCGCGTGGGGTAAGAGCGCCGGGAAGACGTTCAACGGTGGTGTCGGCGAGGGCGCCAAGGGCAACGACGGTGCCGCCGCCGCCGTCAAAAGCACCGAAGGGGCGATCACCTACAACGAGTGGTCTTTCGCCCAAGCGCAACACCTGGACATGGCCAAGGTCATCACGTCGGCCGGTCCGGACCCGATAGCGATCGGTACAGACTCGGTGGGCAAGACGATCTCGGCCGCCTGGTTCATCAGGGACGGCAACGACCTCGCCCTCGACACGATCTCGTTCTACCGGCCAAACCAGCCCGAGGCCTACCCGATCGTGCTGGCGACGTACGAAATCGTGTGCTCGAAGTACCCCGATCCGCAGGTCGGCACTGCCGTCAAGGCGTTCCTGCAGAGCACGGTCGACGGTGGCCAGAATGGCCTGGCGGACAACGGTTATATCCCCGTTCCGCAAGAGTTCAGGTCGCGTTTGTCCACGGCGGTCGACGCCATCTCGTAATCTCCGGGGCGCTTACTGCGATCCGTGATACCTCGGGCAGTACGCGGCCACACTCGCGCCGACGAAGAACCCCGCGTGGTAGCCGTCCATCTGGCTGTTAGTCATCACCTCGTTCGCGACGTCGGACTTCTGCTTACCCAGGTCGAGTTCGTCGCAGACCTCGTGACCGGCAATGATCGCCGCTTGCGGTGACGCGAAGCTGATGCCCTTGATTTTCACCGCGGCCAGGAACGCGTTGTCGATCGCGTCGGCGTGCGCGGTCGGGGTCGCCACTACCGCGAGGCTGGACAGCGCGGCCATCAGCACAAGGCCGGCCAACAGTGATCGCACCGATTTCGGCGATCGCACTTGGCCAGTCGTCATCGCTGGAACCCTCCCGCTGAGTGAGCAGTGCTATCGGCATGCCAAGCCGTTGGCATTGCGATCATCGCATGCCACGATCCGACGGGTGATACTAATCCGCGCGTTCAGCGTTGGCAGGACGGGCACCAATATGCCACCCGCTCACCGGTGTCGTCGTAGCTGATACGGGTGCCGCAGCGACGGCACGGCTGCCCGGCCCTCCCGTAGACCCACAACCGCCGGCCCGCCCGGGTATCACCGGTGGTACATCGATTCCAGCGTAACCTGTTGAGCCACAGCATGTCCCGAGCACAGGAAACCAGCCGGTGCGCATCGGCGATCGCGCTGACCGGCGCGGTGGGCAGGTGGCCGCTGACGAAACACAGCTCGTTGCAATAGACGTTGCCCACGCCGGCCAGCACCCGTTGGTCCAGCAGCGCCTCGGCGATGGGCCGGTCCGGGCTTGACGTCAGGTTGGCCGCGGCACGCACGGGATGCCAGTCCTCGCCCAGCAGGTCGGGTCCCAGGTGGGCGACCGCCGCCCCGTCGCGGTCCCGCTCGAGGATCTCCAGCACTCCCAGGTCGGCGCCGACGGCCCGGACGACCTCGTCTCCGTGGTTGGCTTCCAAGACGATTCGCGCCCGGTGATCCACCCGCACCGGCCGGTTACCGACTCGCCAGCTGCCGTCCATCTTCAGGTGCGAGTGGATGCTGGCCGGCCCGACTCGGATGAACAGGTGCTTGCCCCGGCTCAGTACCTCGTCCACCACCTGGCCGGTGAGGTCGATTGTCGCGAACCGCGGCACCTGGACATCGCAGCGCGTCAGCGTGCGTCCCACCAGATGCTGTCGCAGCGTGGCGGCGGTGTGCCAGACGGTGTCACCCTCGGGCATGGTCCTCGGGCATGGTCACCGCAACCGCATTCCGCGGGGTGTCCGGGCGAAGCCGGCTTCGAGAAGCCCGGTCAGCGCGTCGAGGACCGGACTCGGCCCGCCGGCGTGCGGCTGCAGGGCGGGGGACCCGTTGATGCGTTCGACGAGGATCGACGCGACGCGCCGGGAGGCGACCAGCTCGGCCAGGGCCATTGCCGCCGCGTGATCGACGGCGGGATCGGCGGTGAACGTCAGCAGCGACCGTCCGCCGCGCTCGAGAAACCAGGCGAGGTCGCCGTCCACGAGGACCACCAGCGCCCCGGCCTTGCGGCCCGGCCGCGCCCCCTCGCCGGTCGCGGCCGGCCAGGGCAGCGCGGCGCCGTAGGGGTTGGCCGGGTCGGCGGCGGCCAGTACCACCGCCCGGTACTCCGGCCGCTGCGGGTCGACCCCGTCGGTGTAGCTGCGCAGGCGGTCGACGGTCGAAGCGACGGCGAACTGAGCGCCGCCCAGCGACTCGACGAAGTAGCCGCGCTGGCACCTGCCGGCGTCCTCGAAGGTGCTCAGCACCTTGTAGAGGGTGGCAAAGCCGCCGGAAATGTTCTCGGCCGTCACCGCGCCGCGGGTCAGCACGCCGTGGCGGTTCAACAGCAGCTCGGCTTGGTAGTGGGCGCGCAGCGTGGAATCCGGCTCGGGGGCCGGTACGGCCGACCAGCGGCCGGCGACGGTGGGGTCGACCGCACGGTGCTGGGCGTGTGCGACGCTGTATCGGCTCAGCCGTGGCGGGCGGTGTGCCCGGTGCGCCGGGGCGGAACGCTTGCGGGCGCCCGTTCCGCTCAGCAGGGCGCGCACCGGGGCGAACGTGTCGCCGGTGACCCAACCGGCCCAGATCAGTTCCCACAGCGCGGCTTTCAGGTCCGTCTCGCTGATTCCGTCCCGGGCGAGCTGGCGGAAGAAGTACGCGCCGCCGCCGGCCAGCGTGTCCAGGATCGCCCGGTGGGCGTCGGTGAGGTCGATATCGGCGGGCTTGTTCATAGCCAAAGCCAGCGTCAACGGCGCGGAATCGCTGGCGTGCAGCGCGATCCAGCCGTCGCTGCCCGAGATCGACCCGGCGCCCGACCACGTGACCTCCCCGGTCGCCAGCAGTTCGTCGAGCATCGCGGGGGAGTAGTCCCGCACCCGCGGGGCCAGCACCAGCGGTTCGATCGCTGAGGCCGGCATCCGGACCCCGGCCAGCTGGTCGATCACGGACATCAGCCCATCCAGCCCGGACAGGCTTGACGACACGTGGTGCCAGGCCGGCAGGAACCGTCCGTAGGCGGCGGTGCTCACCGGCTCGACCTGCGCGCGCAGCGCCGCCAGGGAGCGCCGCCGCAGGATGCGCAGGACTTCGGCGTCGCACCACTGCTCGCCTCCGGCGCCGCCGGACACGTCAGCCCCGGCGATGAAGTCGCCGCGCACCAGCCGGCCGTCCGCGGCCAGCCGGCCCAGCACGTCGGCCGTCACCCGCAGGCCGAGGCCGAACCGGGCCGCGGCCTGCGCGGTGGTGAACGGGGTGCGGGTGCGCGCGTAGCGGCCCAGCAGCTCGCCCAGCGGGTCGGCCACCTCTTCGGTGAAGGTCGCCGGCACGCCCAGCGGAACCGCCACCCCGACCGCGTCGCGCAGCCGGCCGATGTCCTCGATGGCCACCCACCAGCTGCGGCCGGCGAACGACACCGTCAGCGCCCGCCGGGCCGCGCGCAGACCCTCCAGCCAGCCCCCCACATCGTCGACGGCGGCGCGGGCGGCGACTTCCTCCCCGGTCAGCGGGCCGAGCAGCCGCAGCAGGTCCGCGACGGCCTCGGCGTCGCGGGCGGCCCGGTCGGCCGATAAATGCTGCAGCTGGCGGCCCGTGGCGGCGATGACCTCCGGATCCAGCAGCTCGCGCAGCTCCACCCGGCCGAGCAGCTCGGCCAGCAGCGTGCTGTCCAGCGACAGCGCCGCGGCCCGGCGCTCGGCCAGCGGGGAGTCGCCCTCGTACATGAATGCGCCCACATAGCCGAACAACAGGGACGCCGCGAACGGCGAGGGCCGCGCCGTCTCGGCCTCGAGCACCCGCACCCGTCGCTGCGCGATGCCGGCCATCAGCTGGACCAGCGCCGGCAAGTCGTAGACGTCCTGCAGGCATTCGCGGACGGTCTCCAGCACCACCGGGAAGTCGGGGTATTTGCGCGCCACCTCCAGTAACTGGGCCGCGCGCTGGCGCTGTTGCCACAGCGGCGAACGTCGGCCCGGGTGCCGGCGCGGCAGCAGGAGGGCGCGGGCCGCGCATTCCCGGAACCGCGACGCGAACAGCGCCGAACCGCCCACCTCGGCGGTGACGACGGGGTCGATCTCGTCGGCGTCGAAGACGAAGAGGTCGGCGCCCGGCGGGGTGTCTTCTAAGGTGTCGGGCAACCGCACCACGATGCCGTCGTCGGCGGCGGTCGGTTTCTCGTCGATGCCGTAGCGTTCCCGCAGCCTTCGGCCCACCGCGAGCGCGAGCGGTCCGTGCACGCGCAGCCCGTATGGCGAGTGCAGGATCACCCGCCAGTCGCCCAGTTCGTCGCGGAACCGCTCGACCAGCAGGGTGGTGTCGGTGGGTACCACCCCGGCGGCGGTGCGCTGCTCGTCGAGCAGCCCCCACAGGTTGTCGGTCGCGTAGGCGTCGAAACCCAGCGCGGCGCAACGCTTGTCGAAGGCTTCGCGGCCCAGGCCGGCCAGCTCGCCGGTGAACGCGCCGAGCGCGGCGCCCAGCTCGGCCGGGCGGCCGGCATCGTCGCCGCGCCAGAACGGCAACCGGGCGGGCTGGCCGGGCGCGGGAATCACCAGCACGCGGTCGTGGGTGATCTCGGTGATCCGCCAGCTGGTGGCCCCCAGCGAGATGACGTCGCCGGGGCGCGACTCGTAGACCATCTCCTCGTCGAGTTCGCCCACCCGTGAAGGCTTTTCGGAGTCTTCAACAGAAGAAGCGAGGTAGACGGTGAACAGCCCGCGGTCCGGGATGGCGCCGCCGGAGGTGACGGCCAGCCGCTGCGCACCGGGCCGCGCGGTCAGCGTGCCCCCAACTTCACCGTCGCGGTCGTAGACCAGTCGCGGTCGCAGCTCGGCGAACTCCGTGGACGGATACTTGCCCGACAGCAGGTCGAGGGTGGCCTCGTACACGCTGCGCGGCAGCGTCGCGAACGGTGCGCTGCGGCGCACGGTGTCGAACCATCGGTCGGCGTCGAGCGGCTCGAGCGCGGCCGCCGCCACGGTGTGCTGGGCGAGGATGTCGAGCGGGTTGGCGGGCACGCGCATCGTCTCGATCTGGCCGGCCAGCATCCGCTCGACGCTCACCGCGCACCCGATCAGGTCGGTGCGGTGCTTGGGGAACAGCACCCCCTGCGACACCTCGCCGACCTGATGCCCGGCCCGCCCGATGCGTTGCAGACCGCTGGCCACCGACGGCGGCGCCTCGACCTGGATCACCAAGTCGACCGCGCCCATGTCGATGCCCAGTTCCAGGCTGGACGTCGCCACCACCGCCTTGAGCAGCCCGCGCTTGAGGTCGTCTTCGACCAGGGCTCGCTGCTCCTTGCTGACCGACCCGTGGTGCGCGCGAGCCAGCTGGGGTGGTGCGCCGAAGGTCTGGCCCGAGCCCATGATGTACGCCGGGGCTCCACCCGCCACCTTCGGATTGCTTTCGGTCAACGCCCCGACGCCCGCGCGTTCGGCGTGGATTTCGTTGAGCCGGGCGGTAAGTCGCTCGGCCAGTCGCCGCGAGTTGGCGAACACGATCGTCGAGTTGTGCGACTCGATCAGGTCGACCAAGCGAGCCTCGACATCGGGCCAGATGCTGTTGTTCTCCAGGTTGGCCATGTCGGGCACGGGCACCTGCACGGTCAGGTCGACGGTCTTGGACGCCCGCGGGGCGACGATGGTCGTCGGGGATTGGCCGGACAGGAACCGGGCGAGCTCCTCGGGCGGACGCACGGTTGCCGACAACCCGATGCGCTGCGCGGGCCGACCGCCACGCAGCTCGTCCAGCCGCTCGAGCGACAGGGCCAGGTGGGCGCCGCGCTTGCCGGCGGCGATGGCGTGAATCTCGTCGACGATCACCGTCTGCACGCCGGCCAGGGTTTCCCGCGCGGCCGACGTGAGCATCAGAAACAGCGACTCCGGGGTGGTGATCAGCACGTCGGGAGGGCGAGCGATGAGCTGTCGGCGCTGTGCGGCCGGGGTGTCGCCGGAGCGGACCCCGACGCTGATGTCCGGTGGCCGCACGCCGTGGCGCTCAGCGATCCTGGTAAGTCCCGCGAGCGGGGTCCGCAGGTTGCGTTCGACGTCGACCGCCAGCGCCTTGAGGGGGGAGACGTAGAGCACACGGGTGCCGGCTTCCCGGTCCGGTGCCGCTTCTAAGCTGGCCAGGTTGTCCAGCGCCCACAGGAACGCCGCCAGTGTCTTACCCGAACCGGTCGGCGCGATCACCAGGGTGTTGTCGCCATCGGCGATCGCGTCCCAGGCTTGCGCCTGCGCGGTGGTCGGCGCGGCGAAAGTGCTGTCGAACCACTCCCGGGTGATGGCGCTGAACCGGCCCAACGGGTCGGACGGCGGGGAATCGGGACGAGCGCTCACCTGACCATGGTGCCAACCGGTACCGACATTAGAACGCTAGAGCCGCGCGGTGGCCATCGCTCCGGCCAGCTCGTCGGGAATGTCCGGCACCCGGGCGATGGCGTCCAGCAGCGCGTGCGCACACGCGTCGGCCAGCCGCTCGGCATCGGTCGTGGGATCGATGATCCGCTGGCGGCACACCTCGAAGGTGAACGCCAGCCAGCCGTGCAAAATCACCCGCAGGTCTCGCTCGACATCAGGCTTCAGGGCCCGATTGTCCTCCATGCCACTGACGACCTCGCCGATACGGGACATGATGTGTTCCATCTGGCGGTTCTTGGCTTCGTCGTCGATGCCGAGCAGAACCGGGTCGGACCGGCCGAGGCCCACGTAAGCCGCCCACGCGGCCTCCGGGTGCTGCTGGTGATAGGCCATGTAGGCCAGCACCCCGGTCCGGATCTCCTCGAACATCGTCATGCCCGCGGGCGGCGTGCTGTTCGTGGCCGCGTACAAACGATCGGCCTCGTCTTTCACGACCGCGGCGAAAAACGCCCGCTTGTCGGGAAAGTAGTGATACATCAGCGCGCGGGACACCCCGGCACGTTCGGCTATCTCGTCGATGCGGACCTCGTCGTAGGGTCGCTTCCCAAAGACTTCTACCCCCAACGCGAGCAGCTCCGCGCGGCGATCCTGAGGGGATAGCCGCCTTCTAGCTGTCGGCATGTGTCAGATATTACTCACGGTTTATGAGACGTCCGCCACACCGCATTCATGCGAACCCCACGGCCGGGTCTGAGGCCGTTTGTCGATGTTCGCCGTCGGGTATCTGCTCCGGCAACTCCTTTTCCGCCAGTAGCAGCGCGACGTTGCGGTCGGGTAGCAGCCGGGAAATTGTCCTGGCGCGGTAACTATTGCGACGCGGCGAACGATGGACTAAAAGCAGCGCAAATGGGACGGGTGCGGGATATAAGGAACGAGGATGCAGAGGGCAAGTGAGCGATCGCCCGGCGATCGCCTCGGGCACGAGGACCGCGAGGTGTACGCCGCCATCCGGTTTGCCGTCCTGGCGGCGGCCGCCGGGATCGGGTTCCTGATCCTGGCCGCCTTGTGGGTCAGCACCTGCCCCGGGACGAATGTCGACACGGTGGCCTGCGGCGCCCCGCAGCGCACGCTGCTGGCCTTCGGGAGTCCGCTGATTCTGCTGGCCGGCGGGCTTTGGGCATTCCTGCGCACCTACCGTGTGTGGAAGGCCGAAGGCACCTGGTGGGGATGGCACGGGGCCGGCTGGTTCCTGTTGACGTTGATGGTGCTGACCGTCTCCCTGGGCGTTCCGCCGATCGCCGG
Organism: uncultured Actinomycetota bacterium; assembly: GCA_963785625.1. Taxonomy (GTDB): domain Bacteria; phylum Actinomycetota; class Actinomycetes; order Mycobacteriales; family Mycobacteriaceae; genus Mycobacterium. Next base: position 27,108 of record CAWAWC010000023.1, read on the forward strand.
CCCGGTACTGGCCCTTTAGTTTCTCGCGGACTCTCGCCAACGCCGTCCGCGAGATCTACCGTTGATGGTGCGACCCGTCACGAGCTGCGCAAAGCGTCACAAATCTCCGATAGGAGGCAGCCATGGGAGACACCTATCACGACCCGGTCGATCATCTGCGAACAACCCGGCCGCTCGCCGGTGAATCACTGATCGACGTGCTGCACTGGCCCGGCTACCTGTTGATTGTGGCGGGCCTCGTCGGATCCTGCGGAAGCCTCGCCGCCTTCGGCACCGGGCATCAGCACGAGGGCATCACCGCGGGTCTGACCGCGGTGGTCGTCGCACTGCTGGGCCTGCTGTGGGTGACGGTCGAGCACCGGCGTGTCCGCAGGATCGCGGACCGCTGGTATTCCGAGCACCCGGAAGTGCAGCGGCAGCAGCCCAACAGCTGAATCACAATCCCGTACACGTTCCATCCCGGCACCAAAATCCAGGGGTTATCGGGATGCCCGAGTGGGTATCAGGTCTAGACCATGATGAGTGCCACAAGGGTGTCGTCAGCGTGGTCAACCCACGATCGGGGACTGGATCACGAAGACCGCGACACAAACGACGACAGTGAGAACGAGCGACGTGAGCAGCGTGATCCGGCGATCACCGCGACGCGCCGAACCCGACGTTTCCGGACCATGTCGGTGATCTCCGACCCGTCCGTGGGCGGAATACCCGGCGGCGATCATGACTAACCGATTGGAGCCTACGGTCCACGGCAGGCTGCAAAGCAGTAGTAGTGTCAGTCAATCGTTGCCGGGAGACCAGATGTCCGATGCGGGATCGCACCCTAACCAGCGTCAACGCGGCCACCGCGCCGTCGAGTTGCACGTGGCGGCACGCCTGGAGAACCTCGCGATGCTGCGCACACTGGTCGGTGCCATCGGCACCTTCGAGGACCTCGACTTCGACGCCGTGGCCGACCTGCGGCTCGCGGTCGACGAAGTGTGCACCCGGCTCATCCGCTCGGCCACCCCGGACGCGACGCTTGTCGTCGTAGTGGATCCACACGACGACGAGTTGACAGTGGAGGCGTCCGCGGCGTGCGACACCCTCGACGTGGTCGCGCCCGGCAGCTTCAGCTGGCATGTCCTGACCTCGCTGGCCGACGACGTCCAGACCTTCCACGACGGCCGCGAACCTGACGAAAGCGGCAGCATCTTCGGGATCAGGCTGACGGCGCGAACGGTGGCCTCCAGCAGGTGACAGCGCGAGCTGCCGGCCGTTCGGTTTCACGACCGAACGAATACGCCGATGTTCCGGACATGTTCCGCGAGTTGGCGAGGGTGGTGGCCGACTCGATGGAATTCCAGCGTCAACGGGACAAGATCGTCGAGCGGTGCCTGCCGCTGGCCGATCACATTGCCCGCCGGTTCGAGGGCCGCGGGGAACCACGCGACGACCTCGTTCAGGTGGCGCGCGTCGGATTGGTCAACGCGGTGGTCCGGTTCGACGTCGAGGCGGGGACGGACTTCGTGTCGTTCGCGGTGCCCACGATCATGGGCGAGGTTCGCCGCCACTTCCGCGACAACAGCTGGTCGGTTAAGGTGCCGCGGCGACTCAAGGAACTGCATCTGCGGCTCGGCGCGGCAACGGCCGAGCTGTCGCAACGGCTCGGCCGGGCGCCCACCGCAACCGAACTCGCCGCGGAACTCGGCATGGACCGCGCCGAGGTGGTCGAGGGCCTGGTGGCGGGAAGCTCCTACAACACCCTGTCCATCGACAGCGGCGGCGGCAGCGACGACGACGAAGCCCGGGCGATCGCGGACACGCTGGGCGACGTGGACACCGGTCTGGACCAGATCGAGGATCGCGAGGCGCTGCGTCCGATGCTCGAGGCGTTGCCCGAGCGGGAACGAACCGTGTTGGTGCTCAGGTTCTTCGAGTCGATGACCCAGACGCAGATCGCCGAGCGGGTCGGCATCTCCCAGATGCACGTGTCCCGGCTATTGGCCAAGTCGCTAGCGCGGCTGCGCGACCAGTTGGAGTAGGGGTTCGTGCGCCTCGCGCGCCGGCACCAGCGGCTCCTGCGCGGCCGTCGTGAGCGGTAACGTACCGTCGGGGTCGCAGATGCGCAGCAGCCTCGACACCGCCGGGCTCGGCACCACGGCCCAGCGCACCTGGGCGCCCGAGCGCACGACACTGATCCGGTGCAGCGCCGAAAAGCCGGCGGTACCAATGAATTCCAGTCCACGCAGGTCCAGGACCACGCGCCGGCAGCGGCTGACGCTGTGTTGCACGTAAGCGGCGAGTTGATCGGAGTTGGCGGCGTCGAGTTCACCGTCGACGGTGATCACCGTGCCCGAGGGTCCCAGCGTGCGGTGAACTGGGCCGTGCGGCGTTGTTGCCAAGATTCGGCCACAGACATTGCTTGACTCCATCACTAGAGGAGGATGTGCTGTGGACGACGCCAGGCGCCGATGGCCTGCTGAGGAGAAGGAGTTCACCTCCCCTGGGTTCCTGACGTGATCCCGGTGGCTGTGAACTCAACCTGCCTTGAACCCTACCCGCGGTCAGCAGGGCCAGACAATGTTTGGAATCACTTGATTTCGGCGAGCACCGTGCCCTGGGTGATGGCGGCACCGGCCTCGACGGCGAGCCCGGTGATGGTGCCGTCCTTGTGGGCGGTGACCGGGTTCTCCATCTTCATCGCCTCGAGGACCACCACCAGGTCGCCGGTGGAGACCTCCTGCCCTTCCTCGACCGCGACCTTTACCACGGTGCCCTGCATAGGCGCGGTCACCGCGTCACCGGAGGCCGCGGCGCCCGCATGCGACCCGCGCTTGCGCGGCTTGGGCTTCTTGCGGATCACACCGGCCGGGTCGGCGGAGCCATTGGACAGGGCCAGATTCCCCGGCAGCGACACCTCGAGCCGGCGGCCGTTCACCTCGACGACCACCTTCTGCCGCGGCCGGGCGTCCTCGTCCAGGGGTTCGCCGGCCGTGAACGGCTCGATGATGTTGTTCCACTCGGTCTCGATCCAGCGGGTGTGCACCGAGAAGCCGTTTTCGTCGCCGATGAACGCCGGATCGGACACCACGGCCCGGTGGAACGGGATTACCGTGGCGAGGCCTTCGACCTCGAATTCGTCGAGCGCCCGCCGGGCCCGGGCCAGCGCCTCGGAGCGGTTGGCGCCGTACACGATCAGCTTGGCCAGCATCGAGTCGAACTGGCCGCCGATCACCGAGCCGGTCTCGACGCCGGAGTCCAGCCGCACGCCGGGGCCGGTGGGCGGGTGGAACTTGGTCACCGGGCCGGGGGCGGGCAGGAAGCCGCGGCCGGCGTCCTCGCCGTTGATCCGGAACTCGATGGCGTGCCCGCGCGGCGCGGGGTCCTCGGTGATGTCGAGCCTCTCGCCGTTGGCGATCTTGAACTGCTGCAGGACCAGGTCGATGCCCGCGGTCTCCTCGGTGACCGGGTGTTCGACCTGCAGACGGGTGTTGACCTCCAGGAAGGAGATCAGGCCGTCCTGGCCGACGAGGTATTCGACCGTTCCGGCGCCGTGGTAGTGGGCTTCCTTGCAGATCCGCTTGGCCGAGTCGTGGATCTCCTTGCGCTGGAAGTCGGTCAGGAACGGCGCCGGCGCCTCCTCGACGAGCTTCTGGTGACGACGCTGCAGGGAGCAGTCGCGGGTGCCCGCGACGACGACGTTGCCGTGCTGGTCGGCGATCACCTGCGCCTCGACGTGGCGGGGCTTGTCCAGGTACCGCTCGACGAAGCACTCGCCGCGGCCGAATGCCGACACCGCTTCGCGTACCGCCGATTCGTACAGCTCGGGGATCTCCTCGATGGTGCGGGCCACCTTCATGCCTTTGCCACCGCCGCCGAACGCCGCCTTGATCGCGATCGGCACGCCGTACTCCTTGGCAAAGGCCACCACCTCGTCGGCGTCCTTGACCGGGTCGGGGGTGCCGGGCACCAGCGGGGCCTGCGCGCGGGCGGCGATGTGGCGGGCGGTGACCTTGTTGCCGAGGTCGCGGATGGACTGCGGGCCGGGGCCGATCCAGATCAGACCGGCGTCGATGACGGCCTGGGCGAAGTCGGCGTTCTCGGAGAGGAAGCCGTAGCCGGGGTGGATGGCGTTGGCGCCGGATTTGGCCGCGGCGTCGAGGATCTTGCCGAAGTCCAGGTAGGACTCCGCGGATGTCTGGCCGCCCAGGGCGAACGCCTCGTCGGCCAGGCGCACGTGCGGCGCGTCGGCGTCGGGCTCGGCATAGACCGCCACGCTGGGCAGGCCCGCATCCCGGGCCGCCCGGATCACCCGGACAGCGATCTCGCCGCGATTGGCGACGAGCACTTTGGAGATCCTCGAGCTGGCGTGACTGGCCACTGCGCCTCCCTGTTTGGCCTCTGTCGCAGACAATTTTCTGCGGGCATCTCTAAGAGAATTTCTTACAACGATGTCGGGGGAAGTCTAAGCGGCGCGCCGTTGGACCGATGAGGCGGTCCGGAGTTTCAGGATGGCTCAGGATGGCTCAGGATGACGACGTGTCGCGCAACCGGCGCTTGATGCGGGCGAGCATCGCCGACATGCCGCGCAGCCGCAGCGGGCTGATCAGGGCGGCCAGGCCCAGGTCGGTGTAGAAGTCCTCGGGCACCGCGAGGATGTCGGCGGCGGGCTGCTCGTCGAGGCCGGCGGCCAGGATGGACGCGAAGCCTCGCGTGGTCGGCGCTTCGGCCGGCGCGCTGAAGTACAGCCGCACCCGGTTTTGGTCGCTCGCGTCGACGTGCAGAAACAGCGGCGTCTGGCACTCGGGCACCGGCTCCATTGCCGCCTCCGCCAAGTCGGCGGGCAGCTCCGGCAGGTCATCGGCGAACTCCAGCAGAAGCTTCAGCTTGTCCTGGCCCTGGACTTCGGCGAATTCGGACACCACCTCGGCCAGCGGCGCGGGCAGACCCATCAGGCGGGGACGGCTCCCGGCCCCTGTCCCGGTTCTGGGCCCCCCACGATCGGGACGCGCACGGTGTTGCCCCATTCGGTCCACGATCCGTCGTAATTACGCACGCCGGGCTTGCCCAGCAGGTGGGTGAGCACGAACCAGGTGTGGCTGGACCGCTCGCCGATGCGGCAGTAGACGATGGTCTTGTCGTCCGGGTCTATGAAGTCATAGAGGCGTTCCAATTCCGCACGGCTGCGGAACCGCCCCGATTCGTCGACCGCCCTGCCCCACGGGATTGACCGGGCGGTGGGAATGTGGCCGCCGCGCAGCACGCCTTCCTCCGGGTAGTCGGGCATGTGGGTGCGTTTGCCGGTGTACTCGTCGGGCGAGCGCACGTCGATCAGCGGCTGGCTGCCCAGGGTGGCCAGCACATCGTCCTTGAACGCCCGGATGGGCTCGTCATTGCGGGCGACGACGGGATAGCCGGTGCTCGTCTTGGTGGGGACGTCCAGGGTGGTGTCGCGGCGTTCGGCCAGCCACAGGTCCCGGCCCCCGTTGAGCAGGCGCACGTCGGGGTGGCCGAACAGCGTGAAGACCCACAGCGCATAGGCCGCCCACCAGTTGCTCTTGTCCCCGTAGATCACCACGGTGTCGTCGCGGGCGATGCCCTTGCGGTCCATCAGCTCCGCGAACTGCTCGCCGTTGATGTAGTCGCGCACCCGGGGATCGTTGAGGTCGGTGTGCCAGTCGATCTTGACCGCGCCCGGAATATGGCCGACGTCGTAGAGCAGGACGTCCTCGTCGGATTCGACGATCGCCAGGCCGGGAGCGCCCATGTTGGCCGACAGCCAGTCGGCGGTGACCAGCCGTTCGGGGTGGGCGTACTCGGAGAGAGTGGGGCTTGGATCGGGGGGTAAGTCCACGGACTCGAGCCTACCGCTAGAGCTGGGAGCGCGGCCGTCACCGTCGTTGATGCCGTGACACTGAAACCTTTGCGAAGACACGCCGGCAAGGGTCGCAGTGGATTATGTCTGGAGGATTTGGCGCACGTCAGTCGCCGGCGTTCGCCGCCCACAGCGCGTTTACGGATAGTCCGGCGTGGCTCAACATTTCTCGCAGCAGCGGCAGGCTCACGCCGATCACGTTGGAGGGGTCTCCCTCGATCCTGTCGACGAACCAGCCGCCCAGCCCGTCCAGCGTGAATGCTCCGGCCACCTGTAGTGGTTCGCCGTGCGCGACGTAAGCCTGCAGATCCGCCTCCGCCGGTACAGCGAAACGCACTGTCGTACAACATGATTCGACTTCTCGATGGCTGATTGCGCCGTCGTGAAGGCGCAGCAGGCAGTGCCCGGTGTGGAGCCGGCCGGACCGTCCGCCCATCAGGCGCCACTGGTCCACGGCCGCACCGGCCGACCCGGGCTTGCCGCACAGCCGGCCGTCGATGGAAAGCAGCGAATCACAGCCGACGACAACGCAATCCGCCGCGACGGTGCCGTCCAGTTCGGCGGCCACCCGTTCGGCCTTCGCCGCCGCGAGGGCGCGCACCACGTCATCCGGCGAAGCGGCTGTGAGGCGGGCGACGATTGCGTCCTCGTCGACGCCCGACACCCTGACCAACGGATTGACCCCGGCCTGGCGCAGTACTCTGAGCCGGCCCGCGGAGGCCGACGCCAGTACCAGTCGGGTCACTGCTGCATGTGCGCCATCTGCTGCATGGTCAGCCGCTGGTAGTTGGACATCGCAAAACGCAGCCGGTCGACCGGAAGTCCCCAGCGGGTGCTCTCGGGTTGTGCCGGTGCTGGCGCACCGCTGGCGCTGCTCAGCACTGCGACCAGGGCCGCCAGTTCCGCGGCGGTGGGTTTCCCTTTGAGGATCTGGATGTGCGGCTCGTGCGGCTGGGGCGCGGCTTCGGTTGTCTCGGAACCGCTTTCGCTTTTCATAGCCTCGTCTGTCATAGGGGGATGTTCCCGTGCTTCTTGGGGGGCAGGTGCGAGATCTTTCGCTCGAGCAGGCGCAGCGCCGTGGCGATGTAGCCGCGGGTGTGCGACGGCGGGATGACGGCGTCGACATATCCGCGCTCGGCGGCCACGTAGGGGTTGACGAGGGTGTCCTCGTACTTCTGCTGCAGCTGTAAGCGAAGCGCATCAACATCCTGGCCGTCCTCGGCCGCTTCCTTCAGCTGCTGGCGGTAGACGAAGCCGACTGCGCCCGAGGCGCCCATCACCGCGATCTGCGCCGTCGGCCAGGCGAGGTTGACGTCGCAGCCCATGTCCTTGGAGCCCATCACGCAGTAGGCGCCGCCGTAGGCCTTGCGGGTGATGACGGTGATCTTGGGGACGGTGGCCTCGCCGTAGGCGTACAGCAGCTTGGCGCCGCGCCGGATGATGCCGTTGTACTCCTGGCCGGTGCCGGGCAGGAAGCCCGGAACGTCCACCAGCATGACGATGGGGATGTTGAAGCAGTCGCAGGTCCGCACGAAGCGGGCGGCCTTCTCCGAGGCGTTGATGTCCAGGCAGCCGGCGAACTGCGTGGGCTGGTTGGCCACGATGCCCACCGGACGGCCGTCGATGCGCCCGAACCCGACGACGATGTTCTGGGCGTAGCCGTTCTGGATCTCGAGGAACTCGTCGTCGTCGAGGATGCGGGTGATCACCTCGTGCATGTCGTAGGGCTGGTTCGGCGAGTCGGGGATCAGCGTGTCCAGCTCGATGTCCTCGGCGGTGAGGTTGTCCTCGATGGGCCCCTCGGGCGCGGGCTCGGCGTACCGCGGCGCGTCGGTGGCGTTGTTGGGGGGCAGGTAGCTGAGCAGGTCGCGGACCCAGTCGAAGGCGTCCTGCTCGCCGGATGCGACGTAGTGCAACGTTCCCGACTTCGCCATGTGGGTGTGGGCGCCGCCCAGTTCCTCCATGGTGACGTCCTCGCCGGTGACGGTCTTGATGACGTCGGGTCCGGTGATGAACATCTGACTGGTTTGGTCGACCATGATCACGAAGTCGGTCAGGGCGGGGGAGTACACGTGCCCGCCGGCCGCGGCGCCCATGATCAGCGAGATCTGGGGGATGACGCCCGAGGCCAGGATGTTGTTGCGGAAGATCCGGCTGTACAGGCCGAGGGAGACGACACCTTCCTGGATGCGCGCGCCGGCGCCGTCGTTGATGCCGATGAGCGGACGGCCGGTCTTGATCGCCAGCTCCTGGACCTTGACGATCTTCTCGCCGTACACCTCGCCGAGGCTGCCACCGAACACCGTGGCGTCCTGGCTGAAGATGCACACGTCGCGCCCGTCGATGGTGCCGTAGCCGGTGACCACGCCGTCGCCCAGTGGCCGGTTGTTCTCCAGGCCGAAGTTGGAGCTGCGGTGCCTGGCCAGCGCGTCGAGCTCCACGAACGAGTCCTCGTCCAGCAGGGCGTAGATGCGCTCGCGCGCGGTCAGCTTGCCCTTGGCGTGCACCTTCTCGACGGCGGCCTCCCCGACCGGGTGCAGCGACTCTTCCCGGCGCTTGTGCAGCTCGGCCAGCTTGCCTGCAGTGGTGTGGATGTCGATGGTGTGCTCGGCAGCGGGCTCCGCCGTGTGGTCGGTAACGCTTGTCATGGGAGTCGATGTTATCGGCAGCCCCTGCGACGGCGTTTAGGCTGGGCTTGCAAGGAGAAGCGAGTGATGGATCGGGATGGGCTGGAGCCACCGCTGGACCAGGCCGCGCTGCGCGCCGAGCTGATCGGGACCGGGCTGGGCTGGCGCCGACTCGACGTCGTCGAGCAGACCGGCTCCACCAATGCTGACCTGCTGGCCCGGGCCGCGTCGGGCACCGACGTCGCCGGAGCGGTGCTGATCGCCGAGCACCAGACCGCCGGGCGCGGGCGGCACGGCCGCGGGTGGTCGGCCAGCCCGCGGGCCCAGATCACCATGTCGGTCGGTGTCAGCGTCGTCGACGTCCCGGTCGCCGGGTGGGGCTGGCTGCCGCTGGCCACCGGGGTCGCGGTGGTCGACACCGTGGCCCCGCTGCTCGACGCGGCCGGGGCTTCCACGGGCCTGAAGGTGGGCCTGAAGTGGCCGAACGACGTGATGGCCGGCCCACCCGATTCCAGCGCGAAGCTGGCCGGCATCCTCGCCGAGGTCGCGCGGCCGGTGGTGGTGATTGGCCTGGGGCTCAACGTTTTTCAGGCCCCCGAAGGGATCGACGGGGCGACGTCGCTGCTGGACCTGGGCGTGGCGGCGCCGGACCGCCACCAGCTCCTGTGTGGATTGCTGCGCGAGCTCGGCAGGCGGATCGTCGCGTGGCGCGCCGCGCGCGGAGCCGACTGGGCGCTGGCGGCCGACTACCGGGCGCGCAGCCTGACCATCGGTAACCGCGTGCGCGCTCACCTACCCGGCGGCAAGGAAATCGTCGGAACCGCGAGCGGCATCGACGACCAGGGCAGGCTGGTCCTGGCCACCGGGGACGAGACCGTCGTCGTCTCGGCCGGTGACGTCGTGCATCTGCGGTAGGTTCCGGCGCCCGGAGACGTTTTCCGATAGCTAAGGTCGCCACGTGAGCTATCCGGACAACGCCCTGGCCGCCGGCGAGCAGGTTGTCATCCACCGCCACCCGCACTGGAAGCGTCTGATCTGGCCCGTGGTCGTTCTCATCCTGACGACCGCGCTGGCGGCGTTCGGGTCCGGATACGTCAACTCGACGCACTGGGAGCAGGTAGCCAAGAACATCCTGCACGGCGTCATCTGGGGCATCTGGCTGTTGATCGTGGGCTGGCTGACGATGTGGCCGTTCCTGGGCTGGCTGACCACGCACTTCGTCGTCACCAACCGGCGGGTGATGTATCGGCACGGTGTGCTGACGCGCACCGGGATCGACATCCCGTTGGCGCGGATCAACAGCGTGGAATTCCGCGACCGGATTTTCGAGCGAATGTTCCGCACCGGGACGTTGATTATCGAATCGGCGTCACAAGATCCGCTGGAGTTTGACGACATTCCGCGCCTGCGTGAAGTGCACGCGCTGCTGTATCACGAGGTTTTCGACACCCTGGGTTCCCCTGGCTCTGAGGAGTCGCCCAGCTGAGCTGACCGGCCGGCCCGGTTCCGCCAGGCGCGCAGCAGGGTGACGTTGCCGATATTGAGGCCGCTTTCGAGGCTGTCCTCGAAGACCTCGGCGATGCCGCCGGCGGTGAGGGCGGATTCCAGCGCCTTGTCGGGGTTGCGGGCGAACTGGTCGGGGAACACCCAGCGCCGGAACGCCCAGAAGCGGAACGCCATCTGCAGCAGGTTGCCAATGATGTAGGCGGAGATGAAGTCGGCGATGTTTTCCATGGTCAGCGACACCATCGGCACTCGCAGCTGCAAGACGTAGCTGGAGAACCACAGCGGCGCCATGGACAGCAGCACGCCGACGCCGCTGAACGCAAAGAACAGCAGGGCCTCGTGGTGTCGCTCGCGGCCGCCCCGATCGCGGAAGCTCCACTCCCGGTTCAGCACGTAGGAGGCGATGACCGCAACGATGCCGGCGATCACCTTGGCGGTGACCGGCTTGGGCTCGAGAATCGTCAACTTGAGGGTGTAGAAAATCGCCGAGTCGATGATGAACGTGGTGCCGCCGACGATGGCGAATTTGATCAGTTCGTGGTGCCGCAACAAAAAGGGCTGAACTGCCGCGGGGAAACGCGCGATTGCGGCTTCGGCTAAGGACACAACTCGCCAGTGTACGGACGGTTACAAAATCGGCGCAAAATCGCACATAACGATTCGGTGTCACCGCCGGTCAACACGCGGTCAGGTGCCGTGACACCATGATGGCCGTGCCGAGTACACGCACCCCCGTAGTTGCAATGGTCGGCGGTGGACAACTGGCCCGGATGACCCACCAGGCCGCGATCGCGCTGGGGCAGACGCTGCGGGTGCTGGCCACCACCCCCGACGAGCCGGCCGCGCAGGTCACCCCCGACGTCGTGATCGGCTCGCACACCGATCTGGAAGACCTGCGCCGGGTGGCGGCCGGCGCCGACGTGCTGACGTTCGACCACGAGCACGTCCCGGCCGAGCTGTTGGACAAGCTGGTCGCCGAGGGTGTCAACGTGGCGCCGCCCCCGCAGGCGCTGGTGCACGCTCAGGACAAGCTCGTCATGCGGCGGCGGCTGGAGGCGCTGAGCGCCCCCATCCCGCGTTATGCGGCCGTCGGGAACACCGCCGAGCTGGACGCGTTCGTGCGCGGCCTGGACGCGCCGAAAAGCGCCCCGGTCGTCGTCAAAGCGGTCCGCGGGGGTTACGACGGTCGGGGGGTGCGGATGGCCCGGGATCTGGCGCACGCCCGCGAGATCGCCGGCGCCTACCTCGCCGACGGGGTGCCGGTGCTAGTCGAGGAGCGAGTGGAGCTGCGCCGCGAATTGTCCGCGCTGGTGGCGCGGTCGCCGTTCGGGCAGGGCGCCGCCTGGCCGGTGGTCGAGACGGTGCAGCGCGACGGCATCTGCGTGCTGGTGATCGCCCCGGCCCCCGGGCTGTCCGACGACGTGGCGTCCGCCGCGCAACAGTTGGCGTTGCGATTGGCCGCCGAACTCGGCGTGGTCGGCGTGCTCGCGGTCGAGCTGTTCGAGACCGTCCAGGGCGACCTGCTGGTCAACGAGCTTGCGATGCGCCCGCACAACTCCGGGCACTGGACCATGGACGGGGCCCAGACCAGCCAGTTCGAACAGCACCTGCGCGCGGTGCTCGACTACCCGCTCGGCGAGACCGCCGCCATCGCGCCGGTGACGGTGATGGCCAACGTGCTGGGCGTGCCGCAGGCGCCCGCGATGACGATGGACGAGCGGCTACACCACCTGTTCGCGCGGATGCCGGAGGCGCGGGTTCACCTCTACGGCAAGGCCGAACGGCCCGGCCGCAAGGTGGGCCACGTCAACTTCCTCGGCGCGGACATGGCCGACCTGGCGGTGCTGCGTGAACGCGCCGAGTTGGCGGCACACTGGTTGTCACACGCGCAATGGACGGACGGATGGGATCCGCATGAGTAAGCAACCCCGCGTCGGGGTGATCATGGGCAGCGACAGCGACTGGTCGGTGATGTCGGATGCCGCCGCGGCGCTGGCCGAGTTCGACATACCGACCGAGGTCCGCGTCGTGTCGGCGCATCGAACGCCGCAGGTGATGTTCGACTACGCCCGCGGCGCGGCCGACCGGGGCATCGAGGTCATCATCGCCGGCGCCGGCGGCGCCGCCCACCTGCCCGGCATGGTGGCCTCCGCCACGGCGTTGCCGGTGATCGGGGTGCCGGTGCCGCTGGCGCGGTTGGACGGCCTGGACTCGCTGCTGTCGATCGTGCAGATGCCCGCCGGTGTCCCGGTGGCCACGGTTTCCATCGGCGGCGGGCGCAACGCCGGCCTGCTTGCCGTGCGCATTCTCGCATCGTCCGACCCGCAGCTGCGCGCGCGCGTCGTCGACTTTCAGGCCCAGCTGGCCGAGGGCGTGCGGGCCAAGGATGCGGCGCTGCAGGAGCGTCAGGGTAAAGTTACCGGCGAGTAGCAGGAGGAGACGGAGATGGCTTCGAAGATGGCCGGTTGGGCCGGAAACCCCAGCTTTGATCTGTTCCAGTTGCCCGAGGAGCACCAGGAGTTGCGGGCGGCGATCCGGGCGCTGGCGGAGAAGGAGATCGCTCCGCACGCCGCCGACGTCGACGAGAACGCGCGGTTCCCGCAGGAGGCGCTGGAGGCGTTGAACGCCTCGGGCTTCAACGCCGTCCACGTGCCCGAGGAGTACGGCGGTCAGGGCGCGGATTCGGTGGCGGCGTGCATCGTCATCGAGGAGGTCGCCCGGGTCGACGCCTCGGCTTCGCTGATTCCCGCGGTGAACAAGCTGGGCACGATGGGCCTGATCCTGCGTGGCTCCGAAGAACTGAAGAAGCGGGTCCTGCCGTCGATCGCCGACGGCAGCGCGATGGCGTCCTACGCCCTGAGCGAGCGCGAGGCCGGCAGTGACGCGGCATCGATGCGGACGCGGGCCAAGGCCGACGGGGACGACTGGATCCTCAACGGCACGAAGTGCTGGATCACCAACGGCGGCAAGTCTTCCTGGTACACGGTGATGGCGGTGACCGACCCGGACCGGGGCGCCAACGGCATTTCGGCATTCATGGTGCACAAGGACGACGAGGGTTTCGTCGTCGGTCCCAAGGAGAAGAAGCTCGGCATCAAGGGCTCGCCCACCACGGAGTTGTATTTCGAGAACTGTCGAGTGCCCGGCGACCGGATCATCGGCGAGCCGGGGACCGGCTTCAAGACCGCGCTGGCGACGCTGGACCACACCCGTCCCACCATCGGCGCCCAGGCCGTCGGCATCGCGCAGGGCGCGCTGGATGCCGCGATCGCCTACACCAAGGACCGCAAGCAGTTCGGGGAGTCGATCAGCACCTTCCAGGCCGTGCAGTTCATGCTGGCCGACATGGCGATGAAAGTGGAAGCGGCCCGGCTGATGGTCTACACCGCCGCCGCCCGCGCCGAACGCGGTGAGCCCAATCTGGGCTTCATCTCGGCAGCGTCGAAGTGTCTCGCGTCCGACGTCGCGATGGAGGTCACCACCGACGCCGTGCAACTGTTCGGCGGGGCCGGCTACACGCAGGACTTCCCCGTCGAGCGGATGATGCGCGACGCCAAGATCACCCAGATCTACGAGGGCACCAACCAGATCCAGCGCGTGGTGATGTCGCGGGCGCTGCTGCGCTGAGCACAGCGATACGATCTCTCCGGGCAGCCATTCGGGGTGGTACGGCCACACGTAGAGTCATCGTCGGGCGTCGGCAAACAGAGTCGAGCATTGTCGGTAGTGCAAACGGTCTCACCGCGGCCAGGGGGTGTCCAGTGCAGAACGCGGGTTCCCGCGCGCATCCACGGAGAACCGGGAATTGATGCCGGTGCGCGCCCCGGTCACCCCGCCGGCCACCTGGCGGTCGTTGTCGTTGCTGCCGGTCGACCTCGCCCAATTCATCAACGTGGTCAGGCAGATCGACGAGTTCTTCATCCAGGTGGTGCGGCTCCCCGGAGTGTGATGGCGCACATCAGGATTCCGCGTTCCGCCGGGACAACCAGGTGATCAGCCTTCCCAGCAGGATCAACAGCAGCAGGAACACGATGAGCAAAAAGGCCGCGTCATAGGACAGGTCCTGCGCCGTTTTCGACGGCAGGTTGTAGAAGGTCCAAATCGGATAGGTCAGGTACCCGATCGGCGAATGGGTGAGCTGCCCGGTCGGCAACGAGGCTGACCAGCCCGCGGTGTACAGCATCGGTGCTGTCTCGCTGACCGCCAGGGCGAGCGCCACCAGCATGCCCGTGACGATCCCGGGGATCGCGGGTTTCAGGATGATCCTGCGCAAAGCCCACGTGGTCGGCAGCCCGAGCGCCTCCGCCCCTTCTCGGTACGACGTCGGCACCGCGGCGAGCGCGGACTCGGTGGCCTTGGTGATGTACGGGATACTCATGACCGACAGCACCAGGACCCCGGCCGCCAGGGAGAAGCCCCAGTCGAAGTACACCACCAGCGCGAGATAGCCGACGTAGCCGAGCACGATGGCCGGGATGCCGGACAGCACCTCGTAGGCGCTGCGCAGGGCCGAACGCGTTCTGCCGGTGGCGAATTCGGACAGGTAGATGCCCGCTAGCACGCTCACCGTGCCACCCACCAGCATGACGCCGAGGCCCAGCACGGCGGTCCCGACGATGGCGTTGCGCAGGCCGCCTCCGTTGCCCTGCGTGTCCTGCACCAGCACATCGAAGTGGAACACCGGCAGCGCGCGGCCGACGACGCCGATCAGCATCCACAACGTAGGGCCGACCACCACCGCCAGACAGCACAGGCAGGCCGTCCAGAACAAGGCGTTGACGCCCCTGCGCCGCATGGCGACCGTCATGTCAAACACCTCGGCCCACCGGCAGCGCGGTCCCCGACCCCCGACGCACCAGTGCACGAGCGGCCATGTTCGTCAGCAGCGTGATCGCCATCAGCACCAGGCTGACTTCGGCCAGCGTCTTCACCGCGAAGTTGGTGGAGTCGGTCATCGCCGAATCGAGTTGGGACACCACGGTGGCGGCGATGGTGGTCATGGTCGAGTAGATGTTGCTCGGCATCGCACCCAGCTCCGCGCCGGAGACCATGGCGACGGCCATCGTCTCCCCGAGTGCCCGTCCGAGTCCCAGCACGATGGCGCCCACGATCCCACTGGACACCCACGGCAAAGTGACCTTGCGCGCACACTCCCAATCGGACATGCCCAGCGCTCGCGCGCCCTCGCGTGGCAACAGCGGCACCTGTCGGATCAGGTCGCGAGAGGTGCTGGCGATGACGGGAATGATCATGACCGCCAGCACCAGACCGGACACCAGCATGCCCTCCCCATTGCCGGTGTTCCCCCGGAAATAGTTGAGGATCGGCACATCTGGCGCGCTGCGCGCGATCACCGGGGCGATGTGATGGGCGACGAACGGTCCGAACGTCATCGCCCCCCAGAGGCCGACGACGACGCTGGGGATGCCGGCCAGCAATTCCAGCACCATGCCGACGGCCGAGGCGAGACGCCGCGGCAACCGCTCCACGATCGCGAACGCCGCACCGATGGACACCGGCACCGCGACGAATAGGGCGATCGCGGACGTCGCCAGCGTGCCGACGATCAGCGGCAACGCCCCGTATTCGGCGCCCACCGGATGTGCCACACCGTGGGTGACGACGGTGTCGCCATAGGTGTTGCCCGGGTTCCATTCCGTACCGGTGAAGAAGTGCAGCCCGTTGAGCCTGATCGCGGGCAGCGCCTCGACGATGAGCGTCACCAGCACGAAGACGAGCGCGAGCAGCGGGGTCAGCGCGCTCGCCCCACCGGCATACCGGATCGTGCGTTCCCCGCGGCTCGCGTCCCGGACGCCGCTCGGGGCTTGCCGTTGCCCGGGAAGCGTGAGGATCACCGAAGTCACCTAGCTCGAGATCTTGGCGATCTGGGCGTCGGACAGCTTCGCCACCGCGGCGGGCAGCGGCTGGAAGTGGAACTGGTTCAAAAACGAAGGATCGCTCCCGTCGGTGATCGCCCAGTGCAGGAAAGCCTGCATCGTCTGCGCGACGGCGGGGTCCTTCTGGCTGCCGTAGACAATGGCGTACTCGTAGTTGACAATCGGATAGCCGTCGGCGGCGGGCCCGTTGATCAGAGAGATCACCTCGTTCGCCGGGGTCTGCGCGGCGAAGCCCGCGGCCTCGGCCTGCACGCTCTGGGTGTCGGGCAGCAGGTAGTTGCCGGACGCGTTGCCCAACTGGGCCTCGCCGAGTCCCTTCTGGCCGGCCTGGTCGAGGTAGCTGGTGCCGATGTAGGCGACGCAGCCGGGCGTCTGGGCGCAGCCGGTGACCATGCCGCCGGCGCCGTTCTCACCCAAGGCGCCTGGCACCGCGGGGAAGTCGACGGTGGTGTTGTAGCCGGGCGACTTGCCCCAGCCGTCCGGGTCCTGTTTCGACAGGTACTGGGTGAATACGAAGGTGTCGCCGGAGCCGTCGGACCGGTGCAGCGGAACCACCGGCGTGGCGGGCAGATTCACGTCGGGGTTGAGCGCGGCGATCTGCGGGTCGTTCCAGGCCTTGATCTTGCCCTCGTACATGGCCGCAAGTACTTTGCCGTTCAGCTTCAGGTGCGCGGTGACGCCGGGCAGGTTGTAGTTGACCTGTTCGGCGGAGACCGCCAGCGCGATGTTCATCAGCCCCTTATGCGCCGACATGTCACCGTCCGACAGGTAGGCGCCCGACGCGCCGATGTTGACCGCCCCGGCGGCGGCCTGGGAGATCCCGGCACCCGATCCGGTGCTGCCGGTGGTGATCGAGACGTTCGGGTATTTGGCGTTGTAGGCCGGCGTCCACACGTTCATCAGCGGGTAAAGCTCTGTGGCGCCGGTCTCGGTCAACGCCACCTTCGACGTCGCGGGCGAGGTGGCGGGGCCGGCGCCGTTAGCCGCGCCGACGGTGGGGGAACCCACCGTCGAGTTCGAACCGCAGGCCGTCGCCGCCAACATCACCGGCACGGCGAGCAATAGCGCGCGCATACGAATCTTCATGGAATATCACCTTTCTCGTCCCCCGTCTGCGCCCCCTATAGGTCCTGTGGCCCCCGCCGACCTCCGTCGATCACCGAACATCGTGCAGTCGCCGAACAGTCCGGAGACGTAGCGGACGGTCTCCGGATGCTGCGGTGCCAGGAACACCTGTTCGGTGGGCCCCTGCTCGATCAGCCTGCCGTCGAAGAACAGGGCGGTCCGGTCGCCGATGCGGGCGGCCTGGGCCAGGTCATGAGTCACCATGATCACGGTGAGCCGGTTGGCGAGCGATCGAATCAGCGCCTCGATCTTCTCGGTCGTCGTCGGATCCAGCGAGGAGGTGGGCTCGTCGAGCAGCAGCACCTCCGGGTTTACCGCGAGCGCACGCGCCAGGCACAACAACTGCTGCTGACCGCCCGAGAGCCGGAACGGGGAGTCATCGAGCCGGTCCTTGACGGCATCCCAGAGGCCGACCTCGGTGAGTCGCGCCTCGGCGACGGCCGGTAACCCCTTGCGCGGCGCGATTTTATGCGCACGCACCCCCGCGACCACGTTGTCCATGATCGACATCGGGAACGGGTTGGGCCGCTGGAACAGCATGCCGACGCGGCGCCGCAGCTCCATCAGGTCGCGGCTTTCGAAGACGCTGCGGCCACCCAGCAGCACATCACCGCTGCGCCGGTAACCGGAGACCCGGTCGTTCATCCGGTTCAGGGTGCGCAGGAAGGTCGTCTTGCCCGAGCCCGTCGGTCCCAGCAGGGTGGTGACGGCGCGCGGGGGGAAGTCCAGTGTCACCCGGTCGAGAACCGTTGTGGCGCCGTAGCTTAGGGTGAGGTTCATCGCGGTGATGGCGCTCGTTGCGGAATCGCCAGCGGCGCTGACGGTTTGGGGAGCGAGTTGCGAGGGGCTGGTCATCACCCCATCAAGCTACGTCGGGATTCGTCGAGAAGAACCACCCGCGGCGATCCTCTGCATATCCTCAAAGCCGGCGCTCATCGTCCGCTCATGTTCGCGGGACGCCAGGTAATCCTCACCGTCCTCAGAGGCGTCGCTAATCGGACACCCATGTTCGCGGGATTCGATGTTCTCGAGGGGGCTCCCCGGTGGCGGAGTGAGTGGGTCCGCCGCCCCGAGATGCGGAGGAGTTCCGATGAAGGGAAAACGATTCGGTGCCGCGCTGAGTGTGCTGGCCGCAAGCGCGCTGGTATTGACGGGGTGCGGCAGCAGCACCCACGCCTCGTCGTCGGGACCGTCCGCGGCGCCGGTGCAGTGCGGGGGCAAGAGGGAGCTGAAGGGCAGCGGTGCAACCGCGCAACAGAACGCGATGGAACAGTTCGTCTTCGCCTATGTCCATGCCTGCTCGGGGTACACGCTGGACTACAACGCAAACGGATCCGGCTCTGGGGTAACGGATTTCGTCAACAACGTCAGCGATCTGGCGGGTTCCGGCGATCCGTTGGACCCGTCGAAGGGCCAGGTCGATCGGGCGGCGCAGCGCTGCGGTTCGCCCGCGTGGGACCTGCCGGCGGTGTTCGAACCCATCGCGATCACCTACAACATCGGCGGCGTCAACTCTCTGAAACTCGACGCGCCCACGCTCGCAAGGATTTTCAACGGCGGCATCACCAGGTGGGATGACCCGGCGATCAAGGCGCTCAATCCGGGCGCCAGCTTGCCGTCGGCCCCCATCCACGTGTTTTTCCGCAGCGACCAATCCGGTGACACGTCCAACTTCGAGCAATACCTCGTCGCCGCATCCAACGGCGCGTGGGGCAAGGGCGCCGGCCAGACATTCCTCGGGGGTGTCGGTGACGGCGGCGTCGGAGATAACGGCACGTCAGCGGAAGTGCAGAGCACCGACGGATCGATCACCTACAACGAGTGGTCGTTCGGCGTGGGCAGGCAGTTGGGCATGGCCGAGATCGTCACGTCAGCCGGTCCTGAGCCGGTGGAGGTCACCACCGACTCGGTCAGCAAGACGATCGCCGGGGCCACGTTCAAGGGGCAGGGCAATGACTTGGTGGTGGACACCTCGTCGTTCTACAAGCCCACGCAAACCGGCGCGTATCCGATCGTGGAGCCGACGTACGAAATCGTGTGCTCGAAGTATCCCGATGCCGCGACCGGAACGGCGGTGAAGGCGTTCATGCAAGCCGCCATCGGTCCTGGGCAAGCCGGTTTGGACCAGTACGGATCGATTCCGCTGCCGAGCGCATTCCAAGCGAAGATCGCGGCGGCCGTGAATGCGATCTCTTAACCGATACGGCATTTAGGGAATTGTGAAAGGAGCGTGGACGTGAACGACACCATGTCCCGGGTTGGTTTGCGGTTCGGGCCCTATCAACTGCGGCGCCTGCTGGGGCGCGGCGGCATGGGCGAGGTCTACGAGGCCGAGGACACCCGCAAGCACCGGGTGGTGGCGCTGAAGCTGATCTCGCCGCAGTTCTCCACCGATGCCATGTTCCGCGCGCGGATGCAACGCGAGGCCGACACCGCGGGACGGCTCACCGAAGCACACATCGTTCCCATCCACGACTACGGCGACATCAACGGCCAGTTCTTCGTGGAGATGCGCCTGATCGACGGCGTCTCCCTGCGCACGCTGCTGACCAACTACGGTCCCCTGCCTCCGGCGCGGGCCGTCGCGATCGTGCGCCAGGTCGCCGCCGCGCTGGACGCGGCACACGCCAAGGGCGTCACCCACCGCGACGTCAAACCGGAGAACATCCTGCTCACCCAGGACGACTTCGCCTACCTGGTGGACTTCGGGATCGCTCGCGCCGCAACCGATCCCGGGTTGACCGAGAGCGGAGTCGCCCTGGGCACGTACAACTACATGGCGCCGGAGCGGTTCAAGGGTGCCGAGGTCACCTACCGCTCCGACATCTACGCGCTGGCCTGTGTGCTGGAAGAGTGCCTGACCGGGGCACCGCCGTATCGGGCCGACAGCGTCGAACGGTTGATCACCGCCCACCTGCTCGAGCCCGCGCCGCGGCCCAGCGAACTGCGGCCCGGGCGGATCCCACCGGCCCTGGACCAGGTGATCGCCAAAGGGATGGCCAAGGAGCCGGCGGACCGCTATTACTCCGCCGGAGACCTGGCCGCGGCCGCCCACGACGCGCTCACGGCGCCCGAGCAGCACCAAGAAGCAACGATCCTGCACTACGGCCAGTATGCGGCGCAGCTCGCGAATTCTTCGGGCCCAAGCTATTTCGCCGATGCGACCATGGCCCGGCCCGTGCCCTGGGGCGCCGGCGACGGTGGCTGGCGTCAGACGGGGCCACCGGAGGCGTTCGGCCAAGGAGCGTTCCGGCCTGACATCCAGGCCGGTGCGACACCATCGGCGCGCAAACGCAAGCGGTGGATCGTCGCCGCCGCCGCCGTGCTGCTGCTGGCCGCTGCGGTCGGCACCGCCGGCTATTTCGGGACGCGCCCGTCGGCGGCATCCAAGCAGGCTTCGGGACAGACGGTGCTGCCGTTCTCCGGGATCGACTTCCGGCTGTCCCCCGGCGGAGTGGCACTGGACAAGGCCGGCGATGTCTACGTCACCAGCGAAGGCATGTACGGGCGCGTGGTGGAGCTGCCGCCGGGGTCGAGTACCCCGACCGTGCTTCCGTTCAGCGGCCTCTACGAGCCCCAGGGGTTGGCGGTGGACAGCGCCGGGGCCGTGTACGTCGCGGACTTCAACAACCGGGTGGTGAAGTTGACGGCCGGCTCGACGAGCCAGACGGTGCTGCCGTTTTCGGGCCTCAACTACCCCGAAGGCGTTGCGGTCGACGGTCAGGGCGGCGTCTACGTCGTCGACCGCGGCAACAACCGGGTGCTGAAGCTGGCGGCCGGCTCGAATACGCCGGCGACGCTGCCGTTCACCGGCCTGAAGAACCCGGACGGGGTGGCGGTGGATTCCGCGGGGAACGTCTACGTGACCGACACCGACAACAACCGGGTACTGATGCTGGCGGCGGGGTCGACCGCCCAGACCGTCCTCCCGTTCACCGGCGTCGCCGTCCCCTGGGGCATTGCGGTCGACACCGCCGGCGACGTGTTCGTCACCGAGCACGACAGCAACCAGGTGGTGAAATTGCCGGCCGGCTCCAATACCCCGACCGCGCTGCCGTTCTCCGGCCTCAACACACCCTTGGGCGTGGCCATCGACAACGCCGACAACACCGGGAGCGTATACGTCGCCGACCGCGGCAACGACAGAACGGTCAAGCTGGCGAGCTGACGATCCGCGGCCTCACGAGGCCGTTTCCGGTGCGGTCAGGAACTCCGCGTTGTGCTGTCCCGGGGCGGGCGGGGGATCGGTGGCCATGGCGTCGAAGCCGGAATAGCGCGCCGGCATGCGCACGACCGTGACCGCTTCGTCGTCGCTGTCGCCGCCGCCGACGCGCAGGGCGAGGTCGTTCTCGGCGAACAGCGGGGTGTCGACCACCTGCTTCCAGGTGTAGGCGAGGCAGGCCATCAGACCGCCCTCCTGCAGCAGCTCGACCCATTCGGCGGCGGTCTTGGCGGCCAGCGCCGATTCGAGTTCCTCGGTCAAGTCGGGGTAATTCAGGGCGCGCGAGCGCTGGTCGATGAACCGCTCGTCGTCCAGCAGGTCGGGCCGGCCGATGATCTGGCACAGCTTCGCCCAGTGCTTGGGCACGTACGCGCTGATCACCAGGTAGCCGTCGGCGGCCCTGAATGCGTCCGACGGTTGGGTGGCCATGCCCACCCCCTTGCGCCCCTTGGCTTTCGGTGCGGTTTCGGGTTTGGGTTGATCGCTTGGCTTGTTCAGGTGAATGGTGAGCTGGCCCGCTTGCAAGCTGACCGCGACGTCGTACATGGCGACCCGCACCACGTCGCCCACGCCGTGGCGCTCGCGGTTGAGGAGCGCGCCCAGCACCGCCTGGGCCAGCACATGGCCGCTGGCGGCGTCGACGAGCTGGAACGGGATGATCTGCGGTTTGCCGGTCGGCGTGGACATCCCGGTGGTCATGCCCGCCTCGGCGGCGACCATCAGGTCGACGCCGGGCCTGCTGCCGTGCGGGCCGTTGCCGCCGTAGGCCGACAGCCGCGCGTAGACGAGTTTCGGATTGCGCGAACGCAGGTCGTCCGGACCCAGGCCCATGCGCTCCATGACCCCGGGCCGAAACCCTTCCAACACAACGTCGGCGGTGTCGGCCAGCCGCAGTATTTGTTGCTTGCCCTCGTCGGTGGTCAGGTCGACCGTCACCGATTTCTTGCCCCGGTTGTGCGGCAGAAACAGCGTGGGCAGCGGCGGGCGGCCGGGCAGGACCGTGGTGATCTGCCGGGCCGCCTCACCGCCGGGTGCCTCGACCTTGATCACCTCGGCGCCCAGGTCGGCCAGCACCTGCCCGGCCAGCGGCCCGGCGATGTTCTGGGTGAAGTCGAGCACCCGGAAGCCGTCAAGTGGCTTGGCGGGCGTGCTGTTCGCCATCGAAGCCTCCCGTTACCCGGCCCGGTGCAGGACCGCGGTGCAGTAGTAGTTCTTGGCGAAGGGGGCATCCGGATCGCTTCCCTGCAGCGGTAGCCCGGCGTCGCCTAACAACTGATTCAGCGGCGTGCGGACCGGCCGCCAGCCTCGCTCCTGCAGGTAGGTCGCCGGGTCGTTGCGCTCGCCGGGGAAGCCCAGATCGCCGAGTGCGATGTCGAGGCCGTTCTCCCGCCACTTTTCGCTCGCGGCGTTCAACGCGTCGCCGTTGACACCCGTGTTCTGGAAGACTTCGGCCACCAGCCGGCTGCCGTCGGCGCTGAGCGCGGTGATCTGGTCCAGCAGCCGGTCCTGCGCCTCGGCCGGCAGGAACCCGAGCAGGCCCTCGGCGGCCCAGGCCGCGGGCCGGCCGGTGTCGAACCCGTTCTGCCGCAGCGCCGTTGGCCAGTCGTGGCGCAGGTCGATCGGGACGAACCGCACTTCGGCCGTGGGTGCCGCGTCGAGGTCGGCAATCGTGGCGGTCTTGAACTCGATGACTTCCGGCTGGTCGATCTCGAACACCGTCGTGCCCGTCGCCCAGGGCAGCCGATACGCGCGGGCGTCGAGGCCGGAGGCCAGGATGACCACCTGGCGGATGCCGGCGGCCCCGCCTTTCTGGGCGTCGGCGAAGAAAGCGTCGATGTACCGGGTGCGCGCGGCCAGCATGTCGGTCATGCGTTGCATGCCCCACGGGGCGCCGGGCTCGTCGACGTCGGCCGAGTCCAGCTCGCCGGCGGCCCACCGGGTGAAGAAGTCGACGCCGACGGCGCGCACCAGCGGCTCGGCGAAGCGATCTTCGATCAGCCCGTCCCGGGTGGCCCGGGCGCGTCCCGCCGCGACCATGGTGGCGGTTGCGCCCACGCTGGTCGCCAGGTCCCAGGTGTCGTTGTCGGTCCGGTCCATAGAAGAAAGCCCCTTTCGATCCGCTGGTTAGCCAGAATAACGACCACCGCGTCGCGTTCCGCAGGTGACCAAAGACCCCCGCCGGTGGTGGCGTTGCGCCCTTGCCCAGGCGCGGGCCGGCGGGCAGCATCAACCCGTGACGAGCACGGTGCAGACGACGGCGGTCAAATTCGCCCGGCGCCTGGGATTGGAAGCGCTGTCGCTGTCGCTCTACGCGTGGTCGGGGGGCCTGCGGCCGCTCGCGCCCAACCGGATCGCCGGCGTGCTGCGCGCACTCGACCGCTACGGCCTGTTGGGGGCGGCGACGGCGATCACCGCCGCCCGGGACCGCGATGGGCTGGCGCTCATCGACGAGCGCGGTCTGCTCACCTTCGGGGAGCTGGACTCCCGAACCAACGCACTGGCCAACGAATGGCGCCGGCGCGGGCTCGGCCCGGGCGCCACCGTGGGGATCCTGGCCGGCAACCACCGGGGCTTTTTGGAAGCGGTGTACGGCGCCGGCAAGTGCGGCGCGGGCGTGCTGCTGCTCAACACCGGCTTCGGCGCCGCGCAGCTCGCCGACATGGTGGCCCGCGAGGGCGTCGACCTACTCGTCTACGACGAGGAGTACGGCGCCCTGGTCGCGGACCTGCACCCGCGGCTGGGTTGCTTTCGGGCCTGGGCGGACACGCCGGGCCCCGACACCATCGATGCGCTGACCGAGCAGGGCGACACCGGCCCGCCGCCCAGCTCCGGTGGCCGCCCCAAGATCATCATTTCGACCAGCGGGACGACCGGGACGCCGAAGGGCGCGCTGCGCTCGGAGCCCTTCTCGCTGATACCCGTCGGCGGCCTGCTCGGCAAGGTGCCGTTTCGCGGCCGCGAAGTCACCGAATGCTGTGTCCCGCTGTTTCATTCGCTCGGCTTCAGTCACGCCATGTATGCGATGGTGCTGGGCTCGACGCTGGTGCTGCGCCGGCACTTCGACCCCGGCCGGGCCCTCGAGAGCGTGGCCGCGCATCGGGCCAGCGCGATGATCGTCGTGCCGATCATGCTGCGGCGCATCCTCGACCTGGGTCCTGAGGCCCTCGCCGAGCACGATCTGTCGGCGCTGCGCATCGTGTTCGTCGGCGGATCCCAGCTCGGCGCCGCGCTGGCCGGGCGCGCGCTAAAAGCGTTGGGGCCTGTGGTCTACAACATGTACGGCTCCACCGAGGTCGCCTACGCCACCATCGCCACGCCCGCCGACCTGGCCGCCGAGCCGGGCTGCGTCGGTGCGGTGGTGCCCGGCTCGGTCGTCAAGGTGTTCACCGATGACCGGCGCGAGGCGCCGCCGGGGACGCCGGGGCGGATCTTCGTCGGCAACGTGCTGGCCTTCGAGGGATACACGGGCGGCGGCACCAAGGAAGAGATCGGGGGACTGATGTCCACCGGCGACGTCGGCCACTTCGATCGGGCCGGCAGGCTGTTCATCGACGGCCGCGACGACGAGATGATCGTCTCCGGGGGCGAGAACGTGTTCCCCAGCGAGGTCGAAGGCGCGCTCGCCCACCATCCCGACATCGTCGACGTGGCGGTCCTCGGCGTCAGCGACGAGGAGTTCGGGCAGCGGCTGCGCAGCTACGTCGTGGTCCGGCCGGGCGCGTCGCTGACCGAGCAGGACGTCAAGGACCATGTCCGCCAGCGGCTGGCCCGTTTCAAGGTTCCGCGCGACGTGGTCTTCGTCGATGCGCTACCCCGCAACGCGGGCGGCAAGGTGCTCAAACGCCTGCTGAAAGATCAAGCGGTCGAAGACGAGGCAGGAGTCTGACATGTCCCGGCCTATCGCTCTGATCACCGGACCCACACCTCGGGGCTAGGTGACGGGTTCGCCCGTGGATATGACGCCGATGGCTACGACCTGGTTCTGGTGGCCCGCGAAGCGGATCGGCTGAAGCAGGTGGCCGGCGATCTGCACGGCGCGCACGGTGTCGACAGCGAAGTCCTGGTGGCCGACCGGGCCGACCCCGCGGGCCGGACGGCGAGATTGATCGTCGAGCAGCTTCAGCCCATCTTCACATCAGCGCTGCGGTGCCGAGCGACCCAAGGGCGCCGGCGGGTGGGCCATCGCCTGAACCAAGAACTCCAGCCAGCACTCGCCCATCGTGTCAATCGTCAGATGCCGCCACGGCGATCAAAATTCGGATGTCGTCAACACCAGCCCGCCAAGGGGCATTCCATCAGCAGCCTCCTGGGGTCGCGTCATGCGGTAGTAGGCACCTCGCTGTGCCAGCAGTTCGGCGTGGTTGCCCTGCTCGACAACCTTGCCAGCCTCCACCACCAGAATGTGGTCTGCATCGCGGATCGTCGAAAGACGATGCGCGATGATGAAACTCGTTCGGTCCTGGCGAAGCGCAGACATCGCACGCTGAATTAGCAGCTCGGTGCAGGTGTCCACCGAACTGGTCATTTCGTCGAGGATCAACAGCTGTGGGGCGGCAAGCAACGCTCGCGCAATCGTAATCAACTGCTTCTCACCGGCGCTCACATTCCCACCGTTGTTACTGACCTGCGTCCGGTAACCCTCGGGGAGTGTGCGTACAAACCAGTCCAGCTGGGCCGTCTTGGCGGCTTCGACCACCTCGTCTTCGCTCGCCCCTGGCCGCCCGTAGGAGATGTTCTCCGCGATAGTCCCGTCGAACAACCACGGGTCCTGCAGCACCATGCCCATCCGCGATCGCAGCGAGTGCCGGGTCACCGACGCGATATTGACACCGCCGATCAGGATTGCACCGGAGTCAACCTCGTAGAACCGCATGAGCAGGTCCACCAGCGTGGTTTTGCCCGCTCCGGTCGGCCCGACGATCGCCACCGTGCTGCCCGGTTCAGCCACCAGCGACAGGTCTTTGATCACGGGAGCGCCGGGGCGGTGAGCAAAGCTCACGTGCCGGAACTCGACCCGTCCGCTCAGGTTCAATCGCCCGGTCCCCCGCAAGCGGGAGGTGCCCCCACTCCCTCGTAAGTGGGTGGTACCCCCACCCCGGGTCAATGCTTGACCCGCATCGTCGCCGGGCGGGCCTTGGTCATTGAGCCGCGGCAGGATCAGTCCGCTGCCCGGTGATTCCTCGGGTTCGTCGAGCAGGTCGAAAACCCGCTCGGCGCTGGCCATTCCGGACTGCAGCGTGTTGTACATGCCGGCGACCTGGTTCACCGGTTGGTTGAACTGGCGCACGTACTGGATGAACGCCTGGATGCTGCCCAGCGTGATCTGGCCGGTCGCCACCTGCATGCCACCGAGAACCGCCACTGCGACGTAGCTGAGGTTGCCGATGAACGTGGTCGCCGGCGACATCAGACCGGAGAAGAACTGGGCGCCGAAACTGGCTTCGTACACGTCGTCGTTGAGCTCGCGGAATTGTTGTTGAGCCTGGGCTCGATGACCGAACGTCTTCAGCACCGTGAAACCGCTGTAGGTCTCCTCGATGTGGGCGTTGAGCCGTCCGGTGCTGGCCCACTGGGCGACGAACAGCCACCGCGAACGTCGTACGATCGCACGGGTCACCAGCAGCGACAGCGGCACCGCCAGCAAGGTGATCATCGTCAACAACGGCGAGATCGAGAGCATCATCACCACCACCGTCGCCACCGTCAGCACCAAGGTCACCAACCGGCTGATTGTCATGGATATCGATGTCTGCATGTTGTCGATGTCGTTGGTAACCCGGCTCAACAACTCACCGCGTTGCCGGCCGTCGAAGTAGAACAACGGCAGCCGGTGCAGCTTGTCCTCGACATCGGAGCGCAGCGCCCTCATGATCCGCTGTACGGTCACGTTCAGGATCCTGGCTTGCAGCCAAATCAGCAGTGCGGCAATAAGGTACAAGCTCAACGCCAGCGCCAGTGTGCGGCCGACCGCGCTGAAGTCCACGCCCTTCCCGGGTACCAGGTTCATTCCGGAGAGCAAGTCGGCGAAAGTATTTTCGCCGCGGGCACGCGCGGCCGCGACGGCTTGTTCCTTGGTCATTCCGGCTGGCAGCTGCCGGCCGATGACGCCGTTGAAGATCAGGTCGGTGGCATGGCCCAGGATTCGCGGGCCCACCGCCGAGATGGCTATTCCGGCGATGGACAGCACGATCATGGCGGTGAGCGGGCCGCGTTGCGGGGTAGCGAGTTTCAGCAGACGTATCGCCGAGCCAGTGAAATCGCGGGACCGCGGTGGGGTGCCCTGGACCATCCCCCGGATGGGCCCGTCCGGCACGTTCTTCGGCCCGGTCACGCCTCGACCCCGACCCGGGCACCCAACGATTGGGAATCGACGAACTCGGCGTATGTCGGGCAGTCGACCAGCAGCGATTCATGGCGACCCGCACCGACCACCCGTCCGCCGTCCATGACGATCACCTGGTCGGCCTGGATTACCGTCGAGATCCGTTGTGCGACGATGACGACCGTGGAATCCGCGGAGATCTCCCGTAGCGACGCGCGGACCATGGCATCGGTGTGCACATCGAGCGCGGAGAACGCGTCGTCGAACAGGTAGACGGCTGGGCGGCGGATGACCGCCCGGGCGATCGCCAGCCGTTGCCTTTGTCCGCCGGAGAAGTTAATGCCGCCCTGGGCTACGCGCATCTGCAGTCCGTCATCGTGCGCGGAGACGAAACCGTCGGCCGCCGCCACCCGCAGCGCTTCCCACATCTCTTCGTCGGTGACTACTTGTCCTGGGGCTGCGCCGTGACGGAGGTTGTCCGCGACGGTGCCGGAGAACAGGCATCCGCGCTGGGGCACCAGACCGATCGCCGACCAGAGTCGCTCGGTGTCGTAGGCGCGGACATCGACCCCGTCAATGAGGACAGCGCCGGCGGTCACGTCGTAGAGCCGGCAGATCAGCGACACCAGCGTCGACTTCCCCGAACCGGTGGCGCCGACGACTGCAGTGGTGGTACCGGGCACCGCGGTCAGCGAAACATCCTGCAGCACGGGCCGGTCGGCACCCGGATAGCAGAACGTGGCCCCGGCCAGCCGCACCACACCCGCCACCCCGCGCGGCGGGAACGTGGGGTGTTGCGGGTTGTCGACGGCAGGACGAGTGGACAGCACCTCGGTGATCCGTTCGGCGCACACCGAAGCCCGCGGCAACGCGACCAGGAGCATTGTCGCCAACGACACCGCCATCAGGATCTGCATGAAGTACGCCAGAAAGGCGATCAACGAGCCGACCTGCATTCGGCCGCTGTCGACGCGCAAGCCGCCGAACCAGATCAGTGCGACGCTCGACACGTTGATCGTCAAGGTGGTCACCGGCACCGTCAGCGCCTGCCAGTTGCCCGCGGCCAGCGCGGTGTTCGACAGCCGGAGATTGGCCTGGGCGAACCTCTCGCGCTCGAAGTGTTCGCGCCCGAACGCCCTGACCACCCGGACACCGGCCAGTTGGTCGCGCATTACCCGGTTAATTGTGTCGATCAGCTTCTGTATGCTGCGCAGCAGCGGCAGCGTGCGCGAAATGATCCGGTAATTGGCGACGGCCAGTACGGGAACACTGACCAGCAGCAGCCACGACAGCCCGGCGTCCTGGTGGATGGCCATGACGATTCCGCCAACGCACATGATCGGCGCGATGACCAATACGGTGCCCGTCATCTGCACCAGGAATTGGACCTGCCAGACGTCGTTGGTGGTGCGAGTCAATAGCGTCGGCGCGCCGAACCGGGCGGTCTCTGGCTCGGAGAAGGTGGTGATGTGATCGAACATCGCCGAGCGCAGGTCGCGGCCGAACCCCATCCCGGTCCGTGAGCCGAAGTAGACCGCCCCGACCGAGCACAGCACCTGCAGGCCGGTGACCGCGAGCATCACTCCGCCCAGTTTGACGATGGTTCCCGTGTCACCCTTGCTGACGCCGTCATCGATGATCGCGGCGTTGACCGTCGGAAGGTACAGCGAAGCCAGCGTGCTGATCAACTGCAGCACCATCAGCACCGTTACCAGCCGGCGGTACGGCCGGACGTACTGGCGCAGCAGTGCCAGGAGCATCTCGTAGTCGGAACGCAGCGCCCTCGTGGTCCGCTGCACGGTCACGGTCAGTATCCTGGCTCGGAGCCAAATCAGCAGTGCCCGACGTAGTTAGCTTGACGAGTGGCCGGCGGTATAGTGTCCCTCGTAGCCGTCTGATTGACACAGAGCCGTGCAGTACCGATGTACCTTGGGCCCGGTGTTGCTCAGTCTAGGCTTCCATTGCCAAGTTGTCTCGACGGTGCTGCCGGCGCCTATGCCGTCACGCTCGCCGACGCTGCACTGCAGGCTCCGGTATGCGATGTCGCAGGTTTCGATGAGTACTTCATTGTCGTTGAGGCCAAGCGGATCGCGAATCAGCCGCACACCGAATCGCTCGATTTTGCCGTGCGCGCAAAGCCTTTCGGCGAGGCCGGTCAATATGACCTCGTCGTCGGGGTTCACCGACGGGGTGAAGCCGAAGTCGGCCGGGTCGGCGAACTCCATGCCGATGACCCCGACACCCGAGCTGACGTGGGGTTCAAAACGCGTCGAGGTCGGGTTCAAACCCCGCGCTAAGCAACGCTTTACAGGCGTGGTTTCGGTTCCACGCGGCACTCTGATGACGCTTTCCACAAAGACCTCTCCCGCAGCCGGTTCAAAGTGCTTGTGCAGCAGCCAGATTGCGAAGCGCTGCCAAGTATCGGTGGAGACCAGATATTGGCCCAACTCGTCAAGACATGCGCGGTCGGCCTCGCTCAACGTACCCACGTCGGTGGCGTCCATGTCGCGCAACGCGACATAATCCTCAACGTCGTGATCCCGTATCGTTAGCATGATTGCTCTCCTTCTGCCAACATGGCCCAAGCCAAGAGCCCTGGGATGGGGCGATCGTGCGTCATACGCCGGGGTCGCCGCCACGCGTCGGCTGCGTTGAGCGGATGGCACTTGAGTTGTTTGGTTGTTGTCATCAGTCATCGTCGTGCATCGTTGTTGGGTGCGGCTGGGTAGATGCTATGGCTCGATTGTGAGAACAGGCGGGGAAAGCCATCTGCAATGGCCGTGCCAGTTGCGGTGAGCCGCTCGGCCGCGGCGCGACCCGCAGATCGGCCTGTTCATCCTCGCGGTCACAGCTGGCCACCGACCCGGCACTCAACCATTGGGAATCGACGAAATCGACGTATTATCAGATAACTTGACGATGCCCGAAGTCGCTAGTCTGTTGACCAGTGGCCCACGGAATAGTGGTTATTGCCGCTATCCATTTGACACTGTGACGCGCAGTACCGCGTCACTTTGGGCCCGGTCTTGCTCAGGCTTGGTTTCCATTGCCAACTTGTTTCGACAGTGCTGCCGGGGCGGACGCGGTCACGCTCATCGACGCTGCAGTGCAGGGTCCGGTTTGCGAGGTCGCAGGTTTCAACGAGGACTTCGTTTTCCCTCAGGCCGAGCGGATTGCGGATCAGCCGCACGCCGAACCGTTCGGTTTTGCCCTGGGCCCGCAGCCGTTCGGCTAGGTCGGCCAATACTGCCTCGTCATCGGGGCTCACCGAGGAGGTGGAGCCGAAGTTGATTGGGTCGGCGAACTCCATGCGGATCACACCGACACCCGAGCTGACCCCGAGATCAAAACGCATCGCGGTCGCGTTCAAACCCTGCCCCGAGCAACGCTCGACGGGTGTGGTTTCGGTTCCACGCGGCGCCGTGATGACGCTTTCCACAAAGACCTCTCCAGCATCCGGTTCAAAATGCTTGTGCAGCAGCCAAATTGCGAATCGCTGAAATGCATCGGTCGAGATGAGATAGCAGCCTAACTCGTCAAGACAGGCGCGATCGTCCTCGCTCAACATGCCCACGTCAGTCGCGTCCATGTCGCGCAACGCGACATAATCCTCAACGTCGTGATCCCGCATGGTTAACATGACTGCTCTCCTTCTGCCAACATGGCCCAAGCCAAGAGCTTTGGGATGGGGCGATCGTGCAGCATACGCCGGGGTCGCCGCCACGCATCGGCTGCGTTGAGCAAATGGCACTTGAGTTGTTCGGTTGTTGTTATCAGTCATCGTTGTGCGTCGTTGTTAGGTACAGCTGAGTCCCAGCTATCGCTCGACTGTGAGACGACGCAGGGAAGCGGCCCACGGGTCCCGGGTCCACAGCTAACGACCTCCACGTTGACGACTCAGCTGTTTCGTGTGCCGATCGATCTCGTGGTCTTCAGATTTGTTGCGCCTTAGGCGATCGCAGATTTCCAGACGTTGGTCTGTGCGAATGTGGCGGTCATCGTGCGTGCATCCCCCTGGGTTTCTACGACACGACTCCTTCGATGTCGACACCGGATTGCGCCGGCGGAAACACCGCCCACGCCGCTCACTCGGCCCCCTGACCAGCCCCGGGCGTCTAAGGGGAACCAGATTCGTTCCGGTGCTAAGGGTGCCCCTGTTTTGACAATGTCGCGTGACGTCGCATAGTCCCCAACGTTGTTGTCCCGCAGTGTGAGCACCGCTTTTCTCCCAACTCCGGAGGTGCTGGCCGAACGTCGGACCGGGCGGGACGGATGACATCGAATTGGACAAACTGCAACAAACAATTAATGGAAAGCAACCAGTGTCGGTGAATTGCGCGCGCCACTGCCGTTGCGGCGGGTTTCAATCGAGCACTTTCTTAAGCCGGCTGTGTAACCGGATTCGAGGCTCTTCTTGAGTCAGAAGATGTCGTCACCTCAGTCCAGTCGGTAACGGATCAGCCGGGAGCTGTTGGCTACCACCGCCACCGACGACGCGTTGTGCAGGATCGCGGCCAGCACCGGAGACAGTGCACCACCGGCGCCGATGATCAGCCCGGCGGCGTTGACGGCGATCGACATGCCGTAGTTTTCGCGGATCACATCGACGGCGCGGGCGCCGAGGTCGCGCACGTCGAGCAGGCGATGCAGGTCGTCGTTGGCCAGCGCCACGTCGGCGGTCTCGACCGCGACATCGGTTCCCGCCAGGCCCATGGCGATCCCGATGTCCGCGGCCGCCAGGGCCGGGGCGTCGTTGATGCCGTCGCCGACCATGCCGACGACGAAGCCGTCGCTCTGCAGCTCGCGCACCACCTCGAGCTTGTCCTCCGGCATCACCTCGGCGCGCCACTCGTCGATGCCCAGCTCGCCGGCGACCACCCGGGCGATGTCCGGATGGTCTCCGGTGAGCATCACGATTCGGCGAATCCCGTTGGCCCGCAGTTCTTTCAAGACCACAGCTGCCTCGGGCCGCACTTCGTCTCGCAGGCTGATCAGTCCCACCAGTGTGCCGTCCACGGCGAGCAGCAGCGGGGTCTCGGCCTGGCGGCGCAGCCTGTCCACCCATTCCGACGCCTTCTTCGGCACCCTCACCTTCTCGGCGCGCAGCAGCGACGGACTGCCCAGCAGTAGGGTCCGGCCGTCGGCCCAGGTCCGCATGCCCAACCCGACCAGCACCTCGCACTCCTCATGCGGCGGGATGCTGATACGGCGTTCCTCGGTCGAGCGGATCACCGCTTCGGCCAGCGGATGACGAGAGTGGATCTCCGAGCTGGCCGCATACGCCAGCACCTGCTCGGGCTCCCAGTCCTTATGCATCGCAACGATATTGGTGACCACCGGACGCCCGACGGTCAGCGTTCCGGTCTTGTCGAACACGATCGCGTTGACCCGGCCGGCCTGTTCGAGGTGGGATCCGCCCTTGATCAGGATGCCGCGGCGCGCACCGTTGCCGATGGCGGCGCTGATCGCGGTCGGGGTGGCCAAACCCACCGCGCACGGGCACGCGATCAGCAGCATGGTCATCGCCCGGCGGACGTCGCCCGTGATCGCCAGGGTGAGGGCCGACACGACGAACGAGGTGGGAACGAAACGGCGGGAGAAGTTTTCGCCGACCGTCTGGATCGGCGCCCGGTCGTGCTGGGCCTCCTCGACGCGGGCGATGATGCGGCCGATGGCGGTCTGGTTGCCGACGGCGCGGGCACGCACCACCAGGCGTCCGCGCACGACGACCGAACCGGCGTGCACGCGTGCGGGCGCCATGATGCTGACCGGCAGGTTCTCCCCGGTGATCGCGGACTGGTCGACGATCGCCTCCCCGTCCACCACCTCGCCGTCCACCGCAATCGCGACGTGGTCGTGGACCACCACCTCGTCACCGATCTGCAGGCTGTCGATCGGCACCTGTATCTCTGTGGCGTCGGTCAGGCGGATCCACGCGGTGTCCTGGCTGCCGCGCAGCAGCTCCGAGATGGCCCGCCGGGTGCGCCGCAGGGTCAGGTCCTGCAGGTACTCACCGATGTTGAGCAGCCACAGCACGGTGAGCGCCACCACGTTCTCGCGCAGCACCAGGCTCGCCACGGTCGCCGCCGAGACCAGCGCATCGGTGCCGGCCCGGCCCGAGCGCAGCGAACGCAGCGCGCCCCGCAGGAACGGGTAGCCGGTGAAGACGGTGACGCCGGTGGCGAACAGCCGGCCGCTCGGGCCGAGCAGCGGCGGCCGGGCGAACGCGTAGCGGCGCACGCCGAGCAGGGCCAGCGCCGCGCCGCCCATGACCATGCGCAGCACGTCGGTATTGCGGATCTCCGACGAATGCGGCGCGCGCGCCGGGATCAGCTCGGCGGCGACGTGCGCCGCGGCGCTGATCGCGGCCAGCACCGCGGAGCGGTCGCAGCCGCGCGGCGAGTACCAGACGACGACCGATCCGGTGCGCGGGTAGGCGCGCACGGCGCGGACCCCGTGCTCTTTGGCGACGGCCTCTTCGACCGCGACGGCACGCCGGGAGTCGCACCGCACCCACCCGACGGAAACCCGCATGCGCCCGGCGGCGTCCGAAATCACCACCAGCGCGGGGTCTTCGAGAACGGCGGCCACGACGCCGGGATCAGTGCTCGTGGTCGTGGACGTCTGCGATGGAGGGCGTGGGCGCTTCCTCGCCGATGCGCTCGCGGGCCTCGGCCATGACGTCGGCCAGCTTCAGCCGCGCCGACTCCGCGGCCTCCTCCGCCTTGCGGGTGCCGCGCAGTCCGAGCTCGGCGGCCGTCACCGCGGTCTCGTGCAGCGGCGCCTTAGCCACGGCCTTGCGCAGCAGTTCGTAGGCCGTCACCCCGGCCAGGCCGGTGACCACCGTGCTCGCCGCCTTCGCCAATAGCCCGTACGCCGCCATTGCTGAACCTTCCTCCGAGGGGTGTTTGCCCGACGCTAACATCGAAATATAGCGATATCAATATGCGTCGTCGGCGTTTATCGCCGGGCCGGCCGCCTCACAGAACCCGGGTGACCTTCTCGGTCTCGATTCTGCGCGCCTGCGCCGACGGGTCGGGATTGGCCACCTGAACCAGCGACGCGCCGACGGCCATGATCGACAGCAGGCCGTCCACCAAGTCGCCGGCCCGGGTCCACGAAGCGCTGGACAGCACCCGGTCGTTCGTCGTCAAACCCCTTGCCGCTGCGGAGGTTTGACACTCGGCCAGGATCGCGTCGACCGAACGGCCGGCGAGCGCCGGGCCCGGGTGGCGTTCGGGCACGATCTGGTCGCCGTGCACCCGCACCGCGGTCGCGTAGTCGGTCACGCCGACCGGCAGGTCGGGTGCGGGGCGGCCGAACGGGTCCAGCGACAGGACGGCCACGGCGCCCCCGGGCGCCGCCATGCTCACAGCTCTGTCGGCCTCGTCCAACCGATCGGCGGTGCACAGGGCGACAGCGGCGGTGTCTGTCGCACCGTCGAGGACGACCTCGGCGCCGATCCACCACACGCCGAACAGGACCGCCGCGGTCTGCCAATGCGCCGGCAGCAGGATCGCGACCCGACTCGCCGGCCCGGCGCCCAACTCGTCGCGCAACAGGTTGGCGGTCTTGGCGGCCCAGTTGGCCAGCGTCACCGCGGACAGTTCGATGCGCAAGCCGGTGGCCCCAACAGCATCGTCGTAGTAGGTGATACGGGGCCCGACCGGGTCGGCCCGCAACATCGGGTCCAGGATCGCCCCGCTCAGCGTGGTCAGTGTGGTCAGTTGATGCACTCCGGTTTGTCGGAGCCCGCGGTCAGGATCGGCGACGGCGCCGGCACGTTGGGATCGGTCCCCGGCCCGGGGTTCGACGCGCGGGCGGGCATGATGGTGGCGCTCCCGGACAGCCCCGAACCCGGACCGTTGTAGTCGTTGGCGAGCACCACCTTCACCGAACCCGGCGCGATCGATGCGTCGGGGACGACCGGCAACCCGCCCAGTTCCTTGGCGACGTCCTGGGCGCCCAGGTCGTCGGCCTTGGCGGCCCGGACCTGACTGGCCTTGACGTGGCCGGCCTCGTTGTTGCCGACGGTGCCGGTGGCGAACCCCTTGGAGCTCAACACGTCGGACACCGCCGCGGCCAGGCCGTTGATGTCGGTGTCGTTGACCACGCTGGCGGTGGTCTTGGCCGGGGTGTAGGCGAGCTCTTCGGTCTTGCCCTGCGCCTGGTCGTGGAGCAGCCCGGCGACCCAGTCCTGGACCTGGTGCGGGTCGACCCGCACCACGCTTTGCATGCCGTCGTCGCTCCAGCCGGCGCCGTCGAGCACCGGGATCGTGGCGAAAGCCACCTTACCGCCGGCGAGCTTCTGCATCTGCTGGACGAAATCCATGACGTCCCAACCCGAGGAGATCACCACCGAGCGCTGGACGGCGGCCTCCAGTCGCTTCAAAGTGGCCGGGCTGGACAGCGTCTGGTTGGAGATTATCCGGTGAGCCAGTGAGGCCATCACCACCTGCTGGCGCACCACGCGGTCCAGGTCGCCACGCGGCAGCTCGTGGCGCTGGCGGACGAAGCTCAGCGCCTCCGGACCGTTGAGCCGTTGCTGGCCTGCCGGGAAGTCGGCGCCCGAAAGTGGTTCGAACACCGGTTCTTTCAGGCAGACGTCCACGCCGCCGAGCGCGTCGGTGATCAACGCGAAGCCGAGCAGTCCGATCTCGGCGTAGTGGTCGACGGTGACTCCGGTGAGGTCGGCGACGGTCTTGATCAGGGCGTCGCGGCCTGCCTCGGTGCCCTGGGCCATCGCGTCCTGGGCGGAATCGCCGGCCTTGACAAGGCTGGCCCGCTTGGCCTCTCGGGTTTGGCCGTAGACGCCATTGATCTTCGTCTTGCCCAGGCCGGGGGCCGCGACGTAGGAATCCCGCGGGATCGAGATGGCGGTGGCCGACCTCCCGTCGTTGGGGATCCGGATCAGGATGATCGTGTCGGTGTTGGTCGCTTCGTCGTCGCCGGCCCGCAGCGTCGCCAGTTCCTCGGCCGACAACGGGTTGCCGTGCGCATCGGTGCGGCTGTCCAGGCCAACCAGCAAGATGTCGATCGCGCCGTCGTCGCCGCCCTTGCCCAGGGACGGCGCCCACATGTGAAAGATGCCGTCTTCGAACGAGCGGACGTTGCTCCACGCGATTCCGGTGCCCAGCACGATCAAGACCGTTAGCGCGGTGGCAACCACACGAACCACACGTTGCACAAACATCACACTAGGTTACTTGCGGCACATGCGCTTCGCGGGTAGCGAACTTCGGCGTGCCCAAGCCGTGCCACACTCGACACCATGTCAGCAAGGATCGTGATCACCGGCGCCGGCGGGCAGCTGGGCAGCTGCCTTTCCGCACTGGTGGCCGGTCAGGGCCGCCACGCGCTTTCCTTCACATCGTCGCAGTGGGACATCACCGACCCGGCCGCCGCAGAGCGGATCATCCGGGGCGGCGACGTGGTGATCAACTGCGCGGCATATACCAACGTCGACGGCGCCGAGAGCGACGAGTCGACCGCGTACGCGGTCAACGCCGCCGGCCCCGAACACCTCGCGCGGGCCTGCGCACGCGCCGGCGCCCGGCTGATCCACGTCTCCACCGACTACGTGTTCTGTGGCGTCTTCAGTGGTGATTTGAGTAATTCCCACCCGCGCCCCTACGAACCCAGCGACCCCACGGATCCGCGCGGGGTCTACGCGTGCAGCAAGTTCGCCGGCGAGCAGGCCGTCCTGGCGGCGCTGCCGGAGGCCTCGGATGCCATCGTGGTCCGCACCGCCTGGGTCTACACCGGCGGCGCCGGCAAGGACTTCGTCGCCGTGATGCAGCGGCGGGCCGCCGGTGAGGGCCCGGTGGACGTCGTCGACGACCAGGTCGGGTCACCCACCTACGTCGTCGACCTGGCTGTCGCGCTGCTCCAGATCGCCGACGACGGCGTGCCCGGTCCCGTCCTGCACGCCGCCAACGAGGGCGCGGTCTCCCGCTTCGAGCAAGCCCGCGCCGTTTTCGAGGAATGCGGTGGCGACCCGGCCCGCGTGCGGCCGGTCAGGACCGACCAATTCCCGCGGCCGGCACCGCGGCCGATCTATTCCGCGCTGGGCAGCCGGGAGTCGGCGGCGGCCGGCCTCACGCCGCTAAGGCCTTGGCGCGCCGCGCTTGTCGCGGCACTGGCGGCGGCATCTGACGGCGGCGTCGCGGCCGATCGACCGTTACCATCTACGCGATGAGTGACGTCCTGCCCGTCGTGACGGTGACCTATTCGCCGGGCCCGCATCTGGAGCGGTTCCTGGCGTCGCTGTCGCTCGCCACCGAGCGCCCCGTGAGCGTGCTGCTGGCCGACAACGGCTCCACCGACGGGACCCCGCAAGAGGCGGTGGAGCGTTACCCGAACGTCCGCCTGTTCGACACCGGGGCCAACCTCGGATATGGCACCGCGGTGAATCGCGCGGTCGCACAGCTGGACGAGGGTGACGACTGGGTGATCGTGGCCAACCCCGACGTGCAGTGGGGCCCGGGCAGCATCGACGCCCTGCTGGACGCCGCCAGCCGCTGGCCGCGGGCCGGCGCGCTGGGCCCGCTCGTCCGCGACCCCGACGGCTCGGTGTACCCGTCGGCGCGCCACCTGCCCAGCCTGATCCGCGGCGGCATGCACGCGGTGATCGGACCGTTCTGGAAGCGCAACCCCTGGACGACGGCATACCGCCAGGAGCTGCTCGAGCCCAGCGAACGGCCGGTGGGCTGGCTGTCGGGGTCGTGCCTGCTGGTGCGCCGATCGGCCTTCAGCCAGGTCGGGGGCTTCGACGAGCGCTACTTCATGTACATGGAGGACGTCGACCTGGGCGACCGGCTCGGCAAGGCCGGCTGGCTGAGCGTGTATGTGCCGTCGGCGGAGGTCCTGCACCACCGGGGCCACTCCACCGGCTACGACCCGGCGAGCCATCTGGCTGCCCATCACAAAAGCACCTATCTCTTCCTCGCCGACCGGCACCCAGGGTGGCGGCGGGCCCCGCTGCGCTGGACGCTGCGGGCCTCGCTGGCGCTGCGTTCGCGGCTCATGGTGCGCAACGCGCTGCGCCGCGCTCGGCGACAGAAACTGGCGGAAGGGCGACACTGAAGTTGGCTAACCCCATGGCAGGCTCCCAAGTCGATGCGGTGGTCCTCGTCGGCGGCAAGGGCACCCGGCTGCGGCCGCTGACGCTGTCGGCGCCCAAGCCGATGCTGCCCACCGCCGGGCTGCCGTTTCTCACCCACCTGCTGTCGCGGATCGCCGCGGCGGGCATCGAGCACGTGGTGCTGAGCACGTCGTACCAGGCGCAGGTCTTCGAGGCCGAGTTCGGCGACGGGTCCAAGCTGGGCCTGCAGATCGACTACGTCACCGAGGAGCAGCCCCTGGGCACCGGCGGCGGCATCGCCAACGTCGCCGACCACCTGCGCCACGACACTGTCATGGTGTTCAACGGTGATGTGCTGTCCGGCGTCGACCTGGGCCAGCTGCTGGCCTTTCACCGAACCCACCAGGCCGATGCCACCTTGCACCTGGTGCGGGTGGGCGACCCGCGGGCGTTCGGCTGCGTGCCCACCGACGAAGACGGCCGGGTCACCGCCTTTCTCGAGAAGACGCAGGATCCGCCGACCGACCAGATCAACGCCGGCTGCTACGTCTTCGAACGCAAGATCATCGACCGCATCCCGCGGGGGCGCGAGGTCTCGGTCGAACGCGAGGTGTTCCCCGCGCTGCTCTCCGATCCCGACGTGAAGGTCTGCGGGTACGTCGACGCCAGCTACTGGCGGGACATGGGCACTCCGGAGGACTTCGTTCGCGGATCGGCCGATCTGGTGCGCGGGATCGCCCCGTCACCGGCGCTGCACGGCCACCGCGGCGAGCAGTTGGTGCACGACGGTGCGGCGGTGGCCCCGGGCGCGGTGCTGATCGGTGGCACGGTCGTCGGGCGGGGCGCCGAGATCGGGCCCGGCGTCCGGCTGGACGGCGCGGTGATCTTCGACGGGGCCAAGGTCGAGGCGGGCAGCGTGATCGAGCGCTCGATCATCGGGTTCGGCGTGCGCATCGGTCCGCGGGCGCTGATCCGCGACGGGGTGATCGGCGACGGCGCCGACATCGGCGCGCGCTGCGAGCTGCTGCGCGGCGCCCGGGTGTGGCCCGGCGTCACCATTCCCGACGGTGGGATCCGTTACTCGTCCGATGTGTAAGCCGTCGCCTTCCCTCGACGTGGGGGCACCGCACGCTTGCGGGGACGCGCTAGCGTGACGCTCGGCATCGGCCGCCACGCTAGCGTGACGCTCGACGCGTTAACGACCGGTCGCCCGGGCCACCAGGTATGCCAGCGCGTGATCGGAACCCGGCGGTAACGCGTCGGCCGGCCACCACCGCAGGTCCTGGGACTCGTCGCTGATCGCGATCTGGGCTCCGGCCGGCGCGTGCGCCACGAACTGCAGGTCCAGGTGGCGGGTCGGCACGCCCAGCGAGCAGGTGACCGGGTGGACGTGCACGGCGGCCAGCTCGGGCTCGATGCGCAGGCCGGCGACGCCGGACTCCTCGGTGGCCTCGCGCAACGCGGCGGAGACGATGTCGGCGTCCTCGTCGTCGCAGTGCCCGCCGAGCTGCACCCACCGGCCCAGCCGGGGGTGCAGGGTCAGCAGCACCCGGCTCCCGGTGTCGTCGAGCACCAGCGCCGACGCGGTGACGTGGCCCGGCACGCATTCGCGGCGGCAGGCGTCGGGGCGGGCGTGCACGAAGGCAAGGACGGCGTGCCGCAGCGAGTCCTGGGCGTCATCGGGTGCCGCCCATTCCGTGAGGATCGAGATCGCCGAGTCCCGGACGGTCACCGCGCTCACTTCCTGATCAGCAGGTCGGCGACCTCAGCCGGGTCGCGGACACCGGCCGGCTGGTGTGGGTAGCCGATCGCGACGGCGCCCAGGGGCTCCCAGTCGCCGGGCAGTTCCAGTTCCGCGCGGACCAGGTCGGCGGCGAAGATCGTCGAGCCGATCCAGCAGCTGCCCACGCCGCGCACCGCCAGCGCGACCAACAGGGCCTGCACGGCCGCGCCCACCGCGACGGTGAACATGGTGCGCTCGGCATCGGTGCGGGCCGGGTCGGGATACGTGTGGGCGCCGTCGGGGACCAAAAACGGGATGACGACTTCGGGCGCGTCGTAGAGGATCTGGCCGCGCGCCACCCGCCGTTCGATGGAGTCGGCGGGCCTGCCGTCACCGGCAAGGTCGGCGCGCCACCGGTCCCTCATACGGTCCAGCAGCCGGGTGCGGGTGGCCGGGGTCTGCAGCCAGACGAACCGTACCGGCCGGGTGTGGTGGGGCGCCGGCGCGGTGAGGGCTTCGGCGACCGCAGCCGTGATGAGGTCCGGGGGCACCGGCTCGGCGCCGAATCGGCGCACCGACCTGCGCAACAGCTGGGCCTGCCGGCGGCCCATCTCGAGGGCTTCGGCGGTGCCGAGCCAGAACAGGTCTTCCTCGCCGGGCCGCAACAGCTGCCGGGCCGTCGTGCCGTCGTCGGTGACGCTCAGGCCGCGCACCACGGCCACCGGCATCCCGGTCAGCTTGCCCTTGACCAGATCGGCGGCCGCGGCGATCTCGTCGGCGATCGCGACCTCGGTGACCAGCAGCTCGTTGCCGTGCCGGTCGACGGCTCCGGCATAGCTGTGCAGCACGGCCAGGCCGGCCGCGCCGACCGCCGCGTCGATCTGCCCGTTGCGCCAGGCCCGCCCCATGGTGTCGGTGACGACCACGGCGACGTCGACGCCGAGCCGTTCCCGCAGCCCGGTGCGCAGCGCCGCCGCGCTGGCGTCGGGATCGACCGGCAGCAGCGCCAGTTCGTCCCGGCCGACGTTGGATCCGTCCACGCCGGCGGCGGCCTGAACCAGGCCGAGCCG
Source organism: uncultured Actinomycetota bacterium (assembly GCA_963785625.1). GTDB lineage: Bacteria > Actinomycetota > Actinomycetes > Mycobacteriales > Mycobacteriaceae > Mycobacterium. Next base: position 68,540 of record CAWAWC010000023.1, read on the forward strand.
GTTCTCCGTGATCAGTGTTCGGCCCTTGCGCGCCAGCACGCGCACCGCTTCGTCGTCGACCAGCTTGCGGCGGAGCCGGTCGCGCTCCTCGGGATCCTGCGGCGCCGGCACCAGCCGGCCCTCGCACTTGGACACCACCTTGCTGGTCACCACCACGACGTCGCCGTCGCGCAGCCATGGCGCGGCGGCGGCGACCGCCGCGGGCAGGTCGTCGCCGGGCCGGAACTCCGGAAGCCCGGTGACGGGCAGGATCTCGACCGTGGCGGCGGTGCCATGCTCGGTCACGCCGCCACGCCCGCCAGGTCCAGTCCGGCGCGGACCATCTCGGCCGTCGCCTTGGGATCGCTCATCAACAGCGGTATAGAGCGCACCGCGACCCCCTCGATGTCGGCTTCGAAACCAGCCGCGTCGCCCTCGTGCACTAGCCAGCAGTCCAGTATCCCGGTGGCGCGACGCGACCCGTAGTGCCGGCCAACGGCCTGAGCGGTGGACTCGACCCCGATCACGGTGAGGCATTCATCGGCCATGCCGCGCAATGGCTTTCCGCCGATAATCGGCGAGTAGCCCACGATCGGGGCGGGGGCCGCACGTAACGCGGCGCGCATGCCGGGGACGGCCAGAATGGCCCCGACGCTGACCACCGGGTTGGACGGCGCCAGCAAGATGACGTCGGCATCGGCGATGGCCGTCAGCGCTTCGGTTGTGGCGCTGGCTTTCTCGGCGCCGACGAACGCGAAGCTGTGGGTGGGCACCTGGGCCCGGTAGCGCACCCACCACTCCTGGAAGTGAATCGCCCGACGGCTGCCGTCGAACGGATCGGTGATCACCACGTGCGTCTCGCAGCGGTCGTCGCTGGCCGGCAGCAACCGCGCGCCCGGTTGCCAGCGGTCACACAACGCCGTGGTGATCTGCGACAGTGGATAGCCGGCGTTCAGCATCTGGGTGCGCACCAGATGGGTCGCCAGGTCGCGGTCGCCCAATTGGAACCAGTCGGGCTGCACGCCGTAGCGCGCCAATTCCTCTTTGGCGTGCCAGGTTTCGTCGCGGTGACCCCACCCTCGCTGCGGGTCGACGCCTCCACCTAAGGTGTACATGCAGGTGTCCAGATCCGGACAGACACGCAGCCCGTGAATCCAGGCGTCGTCGCCGATGTTGACTATCGCCGTTAGTTCATGGTTGCCGGCTACCGCATCCGGGCCCCGTTGAGCAGCGAACTGACCGAGCCCGAGCAGCTGCTGCACACCCAGCAGGAAGCGGGCGCCGCCGACGCCGCCGACCAGAACGGTGACCTTCACAGGGCCTGACAGTACCGCTCGAGCACAGCGTTGCCCCGGGGCCCGTTCCGACGATCCGGAGAAGGGGATGAGACCAATGTGATCGACACGCCGGAGGCCCAAGACAACAGAAACGCCGAAATTCGGTCACGAGATGATATGGAAATGCGCCCAAGTGCTTGACCCGGCAGGTCAACCCGTGTCTAATCACAACAGTGTCATTTCCCGGTTGGCCGGCCGATTCCGGTGTAGCAGGCCGAGATTCGATCACTTGTTCGAATTGTCTGTACATCAGAACAGAGCGAATTACTCACTCTCTCCACCAATTTGAGGAGGCGGACGACCGTATGTCTTACGAGCACCTTCGGGGCGTCATGGCAAACACACCGCACACCACCATGAGCCCGGCCCCGGCCGCGCTTCCCCGGCCGCACCTGACTGTGGTTCCCGCTGTCCCAGTCGAATTCGAACCCGAACCCCTGCCGCTGACCCCGGACCAATGGCAGGACCGTGCGCTCTGCGCGCAAACGGATCCCGAGGCCTTCTTCCCCGAGAAGGGCGGCTCCACGCGCGAGGCCAAGAAGATCTGCCTGGGCTGCGAGGTACGCCATGAGTGCCTGGAGTACGCCCTGGAGCATGACGAGCGGTTCGGCATCTGGGGCGGCCTTTCCGAACGCGAGCGCCGGCGCCTCAAGCGCGGCATCGTCTGACGCGCGTACGCGCAGTGGAGATTACTCGTCGTCGATCGTCGGGTCGATGACCGAGGGGTCGACATCCAGGTAGATCGCGACCTGAGCCACCAGGATCTCGTGCAGCAAGTCGCCGAGTTCGAGGGTGTCCTTGGCTCTTCGCTCGATTGGCTTGCGGAACAACACTATTCGCGCCCGTGTGGCATTGCCCCGGACGTCCACGCCAGCCGCGATCAACCGGGCCAACGCGATCGGTCCGTCGGCGACGACCTCCGGCGGCCACTGCACGCTGTCGGGGTCCTTGGCGGCGATCCGGGGGATTTCATCGACCGCCACGTCGAGTTCGGACAATCGATCCTGCAGGCGCCGCTCGATGGGTTCGTAGGCCTCCAGAACCGCCATGTCGAACCGCTCGGCCCGGCTGCGCCATCCCGGCACGGTCGGCGGCAGCAGCGGGCCGCGCATGATGTCGCGGCCGCGTCGGGACGACCGGTGTACGGTCGATCGGCGCGCAGCCGACCCGTCCGGGGACCGATCGCTTCGCGAGGAGCCGCGGGAATCACCCACGCGCCGATGGTAACGGTTGGACATCGCGGGTCGAACGGATGCGCGTGTCCGGCGCTTCCGCGGCGTTTCCGCACGATAGCCTGTCGATCGTGAACGTTCCCCGTCGCTGTTGCCGGCCCGGGTGTCCGCACTACGCCGTGGCGACCTTGACGTTCGTCTACTCGGACTCAACGGCGGTCGTGGGTCCCCTCGCCACCGCGCGCGAGCCGCACTCGTGGGATCTGTGCGTCGGCCACGCCGGCCGGATCACCGCGCCCCGCGGATGGGACCTGGTGCGGCACGCCGGCCCGCTGCCGATCCCCAGCAATCCCGACGAGGACGACCTGGTCGCCCTAGCGGATGCGGTGCGCGAGGGCGGCCCAGCCGATCGCGGCCGCGGCGGCACTTCAGCGCCACTGAAGGGTTTTGACGGCTTCGCCGATGCGCACCTTCATCCCACCGGGGTGCATGCCACCGTGCCGAGCAGCGGTGTGCTCGCGCCTCCCGAGCACCGTTCGGGACGCCGCCGCGGGCACCTGCGGGTGTTGCCCGACCCCAGCGACTAGCACTGGCCTAGCCGGGTTCGATGCACGCGGAGTCCCGCTGCAGCCGGTGCGATCCACTTCACCGCGGGCCGATAGGCTGATGGCCAAGAGTTCACGTCCTCAGGAGTTCCGCATGTCTCGGGCCGCCGCGACTGTTCACCGTGTCGTCAAGGCTTACGACGTGCGCGGGCTGGTCGGCGAAGAACTGGACGAGTCGCTGGTCTCCGACCTGGGTGCCGCGTTCGCCCGGCTGATGCGTGCTGAGGGCGCCCGGCAGGTGGTGATCGGCCACGACATGCGGGACAGCTCGCCGACGCTGGTGGCCGCGTTCGCCGCCGGGGTGACCGGCCAGGGCCTCGACGTGGTGCGGATCGGCCTGGCGTCCACCGATCAGCTCTACTTCGCCTCGGGTCTGCTGGACTGCCCCGGCGCGATGTTCACCGCCAGCCACAACCCGGCGGCCTACAACGGGATCAAGCTGTGCCGGGCCGGCGCGAAACCCGTCGGCGACGACACCGGGTTGCGTGTCATCAGCGACGACGTCATCGCCGGCGTCGAGCGCCACGAGCGCTATCAGGGGCCGTCCGGAACCGTCTCCGATCGGGACGTGCTGGACGACTACGGGACCTTCCTGCGTTCGCTGGTGGACACATCCGGGCTGCGCCCGTTGCGGGTGGCCGTGGACGCCGGCAACGGCATGGCCGGCCACACCGCGCCCGCGGTGCTCGGCGCGATCGACGCGATCACCCTGTTGCCGTTGTATTTCGAGCTCGACGGCTCGTTTCCCAACCACGAGGCCAACCCACTGGACCCGGCGAACCTGGTGGACCTGCAAAAATTCGTCGGCGCCGTCGGTGCTGACATAGGGCTGGCGTTCGACGGGGACGCCGACCGCTGCTTCGTGATCGACGAATGCGGCCGGCCCGTGTCGCCGTCGACGGTGACCAGCCTGGTCGCCGCCCGCGAGCTGGGCCGCGAGATCGGCGCCACGATCATTTACAACCTGATCACGTCCCGCGCGGTGCCCGAGCTGGTCACCGAGCGTGGCGGCACCCCGCTGCGCTCCCGGGTCGGGCACTCCTATATCAAGGCGCTGATGGCCGAGAGCGGCGCTATCTTCGGCGGCGAACATTCGGCGCACTACTACTTCCGCGACTTCTGGGGCGCCGACTCCGGGATGCTGGCGGCGCTGCACGTGCTGGCCGCTCTTGGCGAGCAGCCGCGGCCGCTGTCGGAGTTGACCGCCGACTACCAGCGCTACGAATCGTCCGGCGAGATCAACTTCCGCGTCGCGGACGCGCAGCGGTGCGTCGACGAGGTGTTGAAGTCGTTCGGCAACCGGATCCAGTCCATCGATCACCTCGACGGGGTGACGGTCGACCTGGGCGACGGCAGCTGGTTCAACCTGCGCAGCTCCAACACGGAGCCGTTGCTGCGGCTCAACGTCGAGGCCCGCACCGCCGAGGACGTCGAGGCGGTGGTCGCGCAGATCAGCGCCGGAATCGCGGCGATCGCCGCCCAGGCGGCCCCGGCGGAGGCGGCGCCGTGAGCGCCACCCGGGCCATCGACCTGGAAGACACCGAGGGCCTGCTCGCCGCCGATCGCGACGGCCTGCTGCGGGCCGCGTCGTCGGCCGGCGCGCAGGTGCGCGCGATCGCCGCGGCGGCCGACGAGGGCGCGCTGGACTCGCTGGCCGGCGACGACCGTCCGCGCAGCGTGATCTGGGTGGCCGGGCGGGGCACCGCCGAGGCCGCCGGATCCATCCTGGCCGCTGCCTGGGGCGGGGCGGCCTCCGAGCCGATCACCGTCGTCGGCGAGGCACCGCCGTGGGTCGGCCCGCTCGACGTGCTGATCATCGCGGGTGACGACCCCGGCGATCCGGCGCTCGTGAGCGCGGCCGCGACGGCCGTGCGCCGCGGTGCGCGTGTCGTGGTGGTGGCGCCGTACGAGGGTCCGCTGCGGGATTCCACCGCCGGCCGCGCCGCCGTGCTGGCGCCGCGGCTCTGGGTTCCCGACGAGTTCGGGTTATGCCGATACCTGGGCGCCGGCCTGGCTGTGTTGCGCACCGTCGACCCCAGGGCGGGCATCGATCTCGGGGCGCTCGCCGACGAACTGGATGCCGAGGCGCTGCGCAACAGCGCCGGTCGCGAGCTGTTCACCAATCCCGCCAAGACGATCGCCGCGCGTATCGCCGGCTGCCGGGTGGCGCTGGCCGGCGACTGCGCCGCGACGTTGGCGCTGGCCCGGCACGGCAGTTCGGTCCTGCTGCGGATCGCCCACGAGGCGGTCGCCGCCACTGGGCTGGCGGACGCGGTGGTTGCGCTGCGCGCCGCCGGTGCCCTTTCCGCGGCGGATGCGCTCTTCCACGACGAAGAGATCGACGGGCCGCTGCCCGACCGACTGCGGGCGCTGGTGTTCACGTTGGCCGCCGAGCAGACGGTAGTGGCAGCTCGCGTCGCCGGGCTCGACGACGTATACCTGCTCGCCGCCGAGGATGTGCCCGATGGGCCCGGTGGCTCGGCCGGCTCTGAGGTTTTGCCGGCACTGGGGGGCCCCGTGAGCCCGGAGGAGCAACTGGCAGTATTGGCGGTTCGGGTGGAGATGGCCGCGGTTTACATGCGACTGGTGCGGGGATAGATACACGAGTGGAACTGCTTCGCGGGGCCTTGCGGACGTACGCGTGGGGATCGCGTACCGCAATCGCCGAATTCACGGGGCGTCCGGTTCCGGCCGCGCACCCGGAGGCCGAGCTGTGGTTCGGCGCCCACCCCGGTGACCCGGCCTGGCTGGAAACCGATCACGGCGAGATCTCGTTGCTGGAGGCGCTGGTCGCCGATCCGGAGGGGCAGCTCGGCCCCGGGTCGCGCGCCCGGTTCGGTGACGCGCTCCCGTTTCTGGTCAAGGTGCTGGCCGCCGACGAGCCCCTGTCGTTGCAAGCCCACCCGAGTGCCGAGCAGGCGTTGGAGGGTTACCTGCGCGAGGAGCGGCTGGGCATTCCGCTGTCCTCGCCGGTCCGCAACTACCGCGACACCTCCCACAAGCCGGAGTTGCTGGTGGCGCTGCAGCCGTTCGAGGCGCTGGCCGGGTTCCGCCAGGCATCCCGGACCGCCGAGCTGCTGGGGGCGTTGGCCGTGTCCGACCTCGACCCGTTCATCGACTTGCTGAGCGACCAGTCCGACGCCGACGGCTTGCGGGCGCTGTTCACCACGTGGATCACCGCACCCCAGCCGGACCTCGACGTGCTGGTGCCGGCGGTGCTGGACGGCGCCATCCAGTACGTCAGCTCCGGAGCGACCGAATTCGCCGCCGAAGCCAAGACGGTGCTCGAGCTCGGCGAGCGCTACCCAGGCGACGCCGGGGTGCTGGCGGCGTTGCTGCTCAACCGCATCACCCTGGTCCCCGGTGAGGCGATCTTCGTGCCAGCCGGCAACCTGCACACCTACCTGCGCGGGTTTGCGGTAGAGGTGATGGCCAACTCCGACAACGTGTTACGCGGCGGGTTGACGCCCAAGCACGTCGACGTGCCCGAGCTGCTGCGGGTGCTGGACTTCAAGCCGAGCGCCGAGGCTCAGCTGCGGCCGCACGTCCGCCGCGAGGGGTTCGCCCTGGTGTACGAGACCCCGACCGACGAGTTCGCGGTCGCGCTGCTGGAGCTCGAAGGAGAGTACCTCGGCCACGAGGTCGACGCGTCGTGCAGTCACGATGGCCCGCAGGTGTTGTTGTGCACCGAGGGTTGCACGACCGTGCACAGCAAGTCCGGGTCGCTCACGCTGCACCGCGGAATGGCCGCTTGGGTGGCGGCCGACGACGGGCCGATCCGCCTGGTGGCACGGGAGCCCACGAAGTTGTTCAGGGCGACCGTAGGTTTGTGACCGCCCGCCGCTCTTGGGCGGCCTCCCGGCGCTCGCGCAGCCACAGCCGCATGTTGTGCCGCATGGCGCGACCGATTATCCGCGGCGGCGGGATCGTATAGAGGCTGTCGAGGAGCGAGAACCGGCGCAGAAACCATTCGGCGAGAACGGGATCGGTTTCGGCGGCGCCGAGGAACTGGTCGAACAGCGCGGCCGACGGCCGCCACCACCACGGGGTGGGCTCGGTGACCGCGTGGTGGAAACGTCCGGGGCGGGTCGGCGTCGGCCACCCCGAACGTCGTCAGGACCCAGGCGCCGTCCTCGTAGTACAGCATCCCCAGCCCGAGCGACTGGTCATGGGAGGCACCGGCCACCACCACCTTCTCCGCGATCAGACCCTCGGGTATCCGGAACCGTTGGGTGGCGTAGTGGATGCCGATGTCGATGGTCTCCTCGACCGGTCGCCGATACCCCCACTGCTCCAACCACACCGGCAGCCGGGTGCCCCGGCCGGCGGCGTCCACCACGAGGCCGGCCGCTATGAACTCCGGCTCGCTTTCGTTTTCGGGGGCCAGCAGCACACCGGTCACGCGCCGGCGCGCCCGGGTCGAACCGGGGGGCTCGGTGACCGAGCGCCGCACGATGTCGACGTTGTCGATGTCGTGCACTCGTTGGCGCAGCTGCCATTCCAGATGCGGGCGGCTGGGCACGTAGGCGGTGAACTCGTCGCGCGACGTGTGTCCCACGCCCAGGACGTGGCCCGCCGCCCCCAGGTGGATGCAGTCCGGACGGTTCTCCAGCATCGGCACGCCCGCGGCCGCCATGTCTTTCAGCAGGCCGGGAAACAGGCTCTCGAACTCTTCCGCCCCGCGGGCCATCAACATGTGCAGGTGCTGGTCCTGGGGGACCGTCGCGCGGTTGGTCGAAGTGCCCGGCAACTGGTCGCGCTCGTAGACGGTCACCCGGGAGAACGCGTCCGACAACACCCGTGCGGCGCACAGGCCGGCGATGCTTCCCCCGATGACCACGGCGTGGTTTCCTCTGTTCCCTAAGCTATCCGGCATCCCCCCTGAGTACCCAGTACTGTTGCGGTCCAACGACTGACGAAAGGGCGGGTGGATGGCGAATCGTTGGCGCACGAAGTCGGTCGAGCAGTCGATCGCCGACACCGACGAGCCGGACACGCGGCTGCGCAAGGTACTGACTTGGTGGGACCTGGTCGTGTTCGGGGTCGCGGTGGTGATCGGTGCCGGTATCTTCACGGTCACCGCGTCGACGGCCGGCGACATCACCGGCCCCGCCATCTGGATCTCGTTCGTGATAGCGGCGGTGACCTGCGCGCTGGCGGCATTGTGCTACGCGGAGTTCGCCTCCACGCTTCCGGTGGCCGGCAGCGCCTACACCTTTTCCTATGCCACCTTCGGCGAGTTCATGGCCTGGATCATCGGCTGGAACCTGCTGCTGGAACTGGCCATCGGCGCCGCCGTCGTCGCGAAGGGGTGGTCGAGCTACCTCGGCACGGTGTTCGGGTTCGCCGGTGGCACTGTCCAATTCGGATCCGCCCAGCTCGACTGGGGCGCGCTGCTGATCGTCGCGGTGGTGGCGACGCTGATCGCCCTGGGCACCAAGCTGTCTTCGAGGTTTTCGGCGGTGGTCACCGGCGTCAAGGTGTCGGTGGTGCTGTTGGTCGTGGTCGTCGGCGCCTTCTACATCAAGGGCTCGAACTACTCGCCGTTCATCCCGAAGCCCGAGGTTGGGCCGGATGTGCGAGGGATCGACCAGTCGGTGCTGTCGCTGTTGACCGGGGCGCACAGCAGCCACTACGGCTGGTACGGCGTGCTGGCGGGGGCGGCGATCGTGTTCTTCGCGTTCATCGGATTCGACATCGTGGCGACCATGGCCGAGGAGACCAAGAATCCGCAGCGCGACATTCCGAAGGGGATCCTGGCGTCACTCGGGATCGTGACCGTGCTCTACGTCGCGGTCGCGGTGGTGTTGTCCGGCATGGTTTCCTACACGCAGCTCAAGACGGTCACCGGTCGCGGTCATGCGAACCTGGCCACGGCGTTCAAGGACAACGGGATTCACTGGGCCAGCGAGATCATTTCCGTCGGGGCCCTGGCCGGGTTGACCACCGTGGTGATGGTGCTGATGCTCGGTCAGTGCCGCGTCCTGTTCGCGATGGCGCGCGACGGCCTGTTGCCGCGGCAGTTGGCCAAGACCAGTCCGCGCGGCACCCCGGTCCGCATCACCGTGCTCGTCGCGGTGCTGGTGGCCGTGACGGCGTCGGTGTTCCCGATCGCCAAGCTCGAGGAGATGGTCAACGTCGGAACGCTGTTCGCCTTCGTCCTGGTGTCGGCCGGCGTCATGGTGCTGCGCCGCACCCGCCCGGACCTCGAGCGGGGATTCCGGGCCCCCTGGGTGCCGGTGCTTCCCATCGCCTCGATCTGCGCGTGTCTGTGGCTGATGGTGAACCTGACCGCGCTGACGTGGGTCCGGTTCGGCGTCTGGCTGGTGGCCGGAACCGTGATCTATGCCGGCTACGGGTACCGGCACTCGGTGCAGGGCCGCCGGGATGCCGGCGAGGCGGCAGCGGTTGCCCGCCACGCGCCCGACCCCACCTCCCCGGTGGCGTAGGAGTCTTTACAAAACGATGTTTAATGTCTAGACACAAGACGCAAAGTGACGTATTGTCCAATCTCAACGTGGTGTGACTCACAAGGAGGTTTGGCATATGACCACACAAGTCAGGGCTGGCAGATTCGACGCCGCGGGCGTTGCGGAAGTTTCCGAGGTGGAATGGCGAGACAAGAAGCGCCATCTGTGGCTCATCGGGCTCATCCCGCCGACGGCGTTGTTCGTGATGCTGCCGATCGTCTGGGGGATGAACCAGCTCGGCTGGCACGCCGCGGCGCAGGTGCCGCTGTGGATCGGGCCGATCCTGGTCTACGTGCTGCTGCCGATCCTTGACCTGCGTTTCGGCCCCGACGGGCAGAACCCACCCGACGAGGTGATGGAGCGGCTGGAGAGCGACAAGTACTACCGCTACTGCACCTACATCTTCATCCCTTACCAGTACCTCAGCGTGGTGCTGGGTGCCTACCTGTTCACCGCCACCCACCTGAGTTGGCTCGGCTTTGACGGCGCGCTGGGCTGGGCGGGCAAGATCGGCGTGGCGCTGTCGGTCGGCATCGTCGGCGGGGTCGGCATCAACACCGCGCATGAGATGGGCCACAAGAAGGAGGCGCTGGAGCGCTGGCTGTCCAAGATCACCCTGGCGCAGACCTGCTACGGGCACTTTTACCTCGAGCACAACCGCGGTCACCACGTGCGGGTGTCCACCCCGGAGGACCCGGCGTCGGCGCGGTTCGGCGAGACCTTCTGGGAGTTCTTGCCGCGCAGCGTGTTCGGCAGCCTGCGCTCCGCCTTGAAGCTGGAGGCCCAACGGCTGCGCCGGCAGGGCTCTGGCTTCTGGAAAAGCCCCTGGAATCCCAAGACGTACCTGCGCAACGACGTGCTCAACGCCTGGTTGATGTCGGTGGTGTTGTGGGGTGTGCTGATCGCGGTCTTCGGCCCGGCGTTGATCCCGTTGGTGATCATCCAGGCGGTCTTCGGCTTCTCTCTCCTGGAAGCCGTGAACTACCTCGAGCACTACGGACTGCTGCGGCAGAAGACCGCCAGCGGCCGCTACCAGCGCTGCGAGCCGGTGCACAGCTGGAATTCCGACCACCTGGTCACCAACCTGTTCCTGTACCACCTGCAGCGGCACAGCGACCACCACGCCAACCCCACCCGCCGCTACCAGACGCTGCGCAGCATGGACGGGGCTCCCAACCTGCCCAGCGGGTACGCTTCGATGATCTCGCTCACCTACGTGCCGCCGCTGTGGCGCAAGGTGATGGATCACCGGGTGCTGGAGCACTACGACGGTGACATCACCAAGGTCAACCTGCACCCGCGGCTCCGGACCAAACTGCTGGCCAAGTACGGAGTTCCGGCATGACGGCCACCTATCGGTGCCCGGGCTGCGGCTACGTCTACGACGAGGCCAAAGGTAATGCGCGGGAGGGCTTTCCGGCCGGAACGCCGTGGGAGCAAGTTCCCGATGACTGGTGCTGTCCCGACTGCGCGGTGCTCGAGAAGGTCGATTTCGAACAGATGCAGGCAGGAGCGAACTCGTGAGCGACTACAAGCTGTTCCGCTGCATCCAGTGCGGCTTTGAATACGACGAGGCGGTGGGCTGGCCGGAAGACGGCATCGCGCCCGGGACCCGCTGGGACGACATCCCCGACGACTGGAGCTGCCCGGACTGCGGCGCGGCGAAGTCCGACTTCGAGATGGTGGAGGTTGCGCGGGCGTGAGCGCTACAGTCGCGCCTGTGAAGCGGATGCCGTACGCCGAGGCGTCGCGAGTCCTCCTGCGTGACTCGGTCCTCGACGCGATGCGGGACCTGCTGCTGACCCGAGACTGGTCGGCCATCACGCTGTCGGACGTCGCCCGCGCCGCCGGCATCAGCCGGCAGACCATCTACAACGAGTTCGGCTCGCGGCAAGGCCTGGCGCAGGGGTATGCCCTGCGCCTAGCCGACCGCCTGGTCGACACCGTCCATGCCGCCGTGGACGCCAATGTCGGCAACATCTACGGAGCGTTCCTACAGGGTTTTAGGGCCTTTTTCGCAGAATCGGCGGCCGACCCCCTGGTGATCTCGCTGCTGACCGGGGTGGCCAAGCCGGATCTGCTGCAGCTCATCACCACCGACAGCGGGCCCATCATCACCCGCGCCTCGACCCGGCTCGCGTCGACGTTCACGCAGACGTGGGTGGCGACCAGCGACGATGACGCCGGCGTGCTGGCGCGTGCCATCGTGCGGCTGTGCCTGAGCTACGTGTCGATGCCGCCCGAGGCTGACCACGACGTTGCCGCGGATCTGGCGCGGTTGATGGCGCCGTTCGCCGAGCGGCACGGAGTCGCCCACGTCCCCTGACCCTTCCCTGCGCTCTCCCTGGTTCTGGGGGCCGACCGATCGGCGACTAGAGTGGCGTAAGAACATACCTAACCTAAGTACCGCTGAATCCGGTGAGCCCTGAAAAGGATGAAACACGCATGACGACGACCGAAAAGTCGCTTACCCCCGACGTTCGCAACGGCATCGACTTCAAGGTCGCCGACCTGTCGCTGGCGGATTACGGTCGCCGGGACATCGAACTGTCCGAGCAGGAGATGCCGGGCCTGATGTCGCTGCGGCGCGAGTACGCCGACGTGCAACCGCTCAAGGGAGCCCGGATCTCGGGCTCGCTGCACATGACGGTGCAGACCGCGGTGCTGATCGAGACCCTGGTCTCTCTGGGCGCCGAGGTCCGGTGGGCGTCGTGCAACATCTTCTCGACCCAGGACCACGCCGCCGCCGCGGTTGTCGTCGGCCCCTACGGCACCCCCGAGGAGCCGCGCGGTGTGCCGGTGTTCGCCTGGAAGGGCGAGACGCTGGAGGAGTACTGGTGGGCCGCCGAGCAGATGCTGACCTGGCCCGACCCGGACAAGCCGGCCAACATGATCCTCGACGACGGCGGCGACGCCACTATGCTCGTGCTGCGCGGCGCGCAGTACGAGCGGGCCGGCGTGGTGCCGCCCGCCGAAGAGGACGATTCCGCCGAGTGGAAGATCTTCCTGGACCTGCTGCGTCGCCGCTTCGAGACCGACAAGAACAAGTGGTCGAAGATCTCCGAGTCGGTCAAGGGCGTCACCGAGGAGACCACGACCGGCGTGCTGCGCCTGTACCAGTTCGCCGCCGCCGGTGACCTGGCCTTCCCGGCCATCAACGTCAACGACTCGGTGACCAAGTCCAAGTTCGACAACAAGTACGGCTGCCGGCACTCGCTGATCGACGGGATCAACCGCGGCACCGACGTGCTGATCGGCGGCAAGAGGGTGCTGATCTGTGGTTACGGGGACGTCGGCAAGGGTTGCGCGGACTCCGTCAAAGGTCAGGGGGCGAGGGTCGTCGTCACCGAGATCGACCCGATCAACGCGCTGCAAGCGCTGATGGAGGGTTACGACGTCAAGACGGTCGAGGACGTGATCGCCGAGGCGGACATCGTCATCACGGCCACCGGCAACAAGGACATCATCACCCTTGAGCACATGAAGGCGATGAAGGACAAGGCCATCCTCGGCAACATCGGGCACTTCGACAACGAGATCCAGATGGCCGCCCTGGAGCGGTCCGGCGCGACGAAGACCAACATCAGGCCGCAGGTCGACGTGTGGACCTTCCCGGACACCGGCAAGTCGATCATCGTGCTGTCCGAGGGCCGGCTGCTGAACCTGGGCAACGCCACCGGCCACCCGTCGTTCGTGATGAGCAACAGCTTCTCCAACCAGGTGATCGCGCAGATCGAGCTGTGGACCAAGAACGACGAGTACGACAACGAGGTATACCGGCTGCCCAAGCACCTCGACGAGAAGGTGGCCCGCATCCACGTCGAGGCGCTCGGCGCCAAGCTCACCAAGCTGACCAAGGAGCAGGCCGAATACCTCGGCATCGACGTCGAGGGCCCCTACAAGCCGGACCACTACCGCTACTGACGCGCTACTGACGCGCTACTGACGCGCTACTGACGCCCGGCCGTTCGCCGAGTGTCACGCCAGCGTGGCGTTCGACGTCGAGCGTCACGCCAGCGTGTCCCCCGCAAGCGGGCGGTGCCCCCAGGCCGACGGCGGCGATAGGCTCTCGCCGTGCTGATCGCGATCGAAGGGGTTGACGGCGCCGGCAAGCGGACTTTGTCCGAGGGTCTGCGGAAGGCGTTCGAATCCGCCGGGATGTCGGTGGCCACGCTGGACTTCCCGCGGTACGGGCGCTCGGTGACCGCCGACATCACGGCCGAGGCTCTGCACGGCGAGCACGGTGATCTCGCGTCGTCGGTCTATGCGATGGCAACGCTGTTCGCGCTCGACCGCGCGGGGGCCGTTGGGGACATCGAGGCGCTGTGCCGTGACCATGACGTGGTGATCCTGGACCGCTACGTCGCCTCGAATGCGGCCTACAGCGCCGCGCGCCTGCGCGAGGGCGCGTCGGGGCCGGCTGTCGCCTGGGTGCACGAGCTGGAGTACCGGCGGCTGCGGTTGCCGCCGCCCGACTGGCAGGTCCTGCTCGCGGTGTCGGCCGAGCTGGCCGGGCAGCGGGCCCGCCACCGCGCCCAATCGGAGCCGGGACGGGCGCGCGACAGCTACGAACGCGACGAAGAACTGCAGCGGCGCACCGGTGCGGTGTACGCCGAATTGGCCGCCGCGGGCTGGGGCGGACGGTGGCTGGTCGTCGATGCGGACGTCGACGCGGGCCGGTTGGCGGCGACTTTGACGGCTCCCGGAGGGCTAATTTGAGCGTATTTACCCCCAACACCCAAGAAACGCCCGTGTGGTGCCCGTGTTTTATCCCGAACTGGTGACACCATGGACGCCATGAGGCAAAGGATTTTAGTCGTCGATGACGACGCTTCGCTGGCCGAGATGCTCACCATCGTGCTGCGTGGGGAGGGTTTCGACACCGCGGTCATCGGTGACGGCACCCAGGCCCTGACTGCGGTGCGCGAACTGCGCCCCGACCTGGTACTGCTGGATCTGATGCTGCCCGGCATGAACGGCATCGACGTCTGCCGGGTGTTGCGTGCCGACTCCGGCGTTCCGATCGTCATGCTGACCGCCAAGACCGACACCGTGGACGTGGTGCTGGGTCTGGAGTCGGGGGCCGACGACTACATCATGAAGCCGTTCAAGCCCAAGGAGCTGGTGGCCCGGGTCCGGGCACGGCTGCGGCGCCATGACGACGAGCCTGCCGAGATGCTGTCCATCGCCGACGTCGAGATCGACGTGCCGGCCCACAAGGTCACCCGCAACGGCGAGCAGATCTCCCTGACACCGCTGGAGTTCGACCTGCTGGTCGCGTTGGCGCGCAAACCGCGGCAGGTGTTTACTCGTGATGTGCTGCTCGAACAGGTGTGGGGATACCGTCACCCGGCGGACACCCGCTTGGTAAACGTGCACGTCCAGCGTCTGCGGGCCAAGGTTGAGAAAGACCCGGAGAACCCGACCGTGGTGTTGACCGTTCGAGGAGTGGGATACAAGGCCGGACCTCCGTGATCCGGGCGGGTGACAATGCAGTGCGCCGTGATGCTGTGGGGCGCCATTGATGTGGGGCTCGGGGCGACGCACTCGTAGTCGCTGGGGGCGCTCCGGCCCCGTGACTCGCGGCATGGGTGCGTTCAGTCGAGTCGTGGGCACGGCCTGGCGTCGATCGCTGCAGCTGCGAGTCGTGGCGCTGACCCTCGGGCTTTCGCTGGCAGTGATCCTGGCGCTCGGCTTCGTGCTGACCAGCCAGGTCACCAACCGCGTGCTCGACGTCAAGGTCAAGGCCGCCACCGAACAGATAGAGCGGGCCCGCACCACCGTCGGCGGCATCGTCAACGGCGAGGAGACGCGCTCGCTGGACAGCAGTCTTCAGCTGGCCCGAAACACGTTGACCTCGAAAACCGACCCGGCCTCGGGCGCGGGGCTGGCGGGCGCTTTCGATGCGGTGCTGATGGTGCCGGGCGACGGCCCCCGCGCCGCGACCACCGCCGGACCCGTCGACCAGGTGCCCAATTCGCTGCGCGGCTTCATCAGGGCCGGGCAGGCGGCCTACCAATACGCCACGGTGCACACCGACGGCTTCTCGGGCCCGGCGCTGATCATCGGCACGCCGGCGTCGGCGCAGGTGGCCAACCTGGAGCTGTATCTGATCTTCCCGCTGAAGAACGAGCAGGCCACCATCACGCTGGTGCGCGGCACGATGATCACCGGCGGCGCCGTGCTGCTGGTGCTGCTCGCGGGGATCGCGCTGCTGGTATCCCGCCAGGTGGTGGTGCCGGTGCGCTCGGCGTCGCGGATCGCTGAACGGTTCGCCGAGGGGCACCTTTCCGAACGGATGCCGGTGCGCGGCGAAGACGACATGGCCCGGCTGGCGGTGTCGTTCAACGACATGGCCGAGAGTCTGTCCCGGCAGATCACCCAGCTGGAGGAGTTCGGCAACCTGCAGCGCCGGTTCACCTCCGACGTCAGTCACGAGCTGCGCACCCCGCTGACCACCGTCCGGATGGCCGCCGACTTGATCTACGACCACAGCGAAGATCTCGACCCGACTTTGCGTCGGTCCACCGAACTGATGGTCAACGAGCTGGACCGGTTCGAAACGCTGCTCAACGACCTGCTGGAGATCTCCCGGCACGACGCCGGCGTGGCCGAGTTGTCCGTCGAGGCGCTGGACCTGCGCGCCACCGTGCGCAGCGCGCTGGGCAACGTCGGCCACCTGGCCGAGGAGGCCGGCATCGAGTTGCAGGTCGAGATGCCCGACGAGGAGGTGATCGCCGAGGTCGACGCGCGCCGGGTCGAGCGGATCCTGCGCAACCTGATCGCCAACGCCATCGACCACGCCGAGCACAAGCCGGTGCAGATCCGGATGGGCGCCGACGAAGACACCGTCGCGGTCACCGTGCGCGACTTCGGCGTCGGCCTGCGGCCCGGCGAGGAGAAGCTGGTGTTCAGCCGGTTCTGGCGCTCGGACCCGTCGCGGGTGCGGCGCTCCGGCGGCACCGGGCTGGGCCTGGCGATCAGCATCGAGGACGCGCGACTGCACCAGGGCCGGCTCGAGGCGTGGGGCGAGCCCGGTCAGGGAGCATGCTTCCGGCTGACCCTTCCGCTGGTGCGTGGCCACAAGGTCACCACCAGCCCGCTGCCCCTCAAGCCGATTCCGCAACCGGATCCGCAGCCAGGACCGGCCGGCCCGCAACACGCCAAGGAAACTCCGCGGCCGCGCGAACACGCCGAGAGGAGCGGGTAGCGTGCGCTGGCCCCTGAAGGTTTTGCGGGTGTCGTTGCTGGCGGTCTTGCTCGCCGGCTGTGCGGGCGTGCCCAATTCGTCTGCCCCGCAAGCGATCGGCACCGTCGAGCGGCCGGCGCCGTCGAATCTGCCCAAGCCGACCCCGGGCATGGATCCCGACGTGCTGCTGCGCGAGTTCCTCAAGGCCACCGCCGACCCGGCGAACCGGCACCTGGCGGCGCGGCAGTTCCTCACGCAGTCGGCGTCCAACTCCTGGGACGACGCCGGCAGCGCGCTGCTGATCGACCACGTGGTGTTCGTCGAAACCCGTGCCGCCGAACGGGTCTCGGCGGCCATGCGGGCGGACATCCTGGGCTCGTTGTCCGACGTGGGTGTGTTCGAAACCGCCGAGGGCGTGCTGCCGGACCCGGGTCCGATCGAGCTGGTCAAGACCTCCGGCGGCTGGCGGATCGACCGGCTGCCCAACGGGGTCTTCCTGGACTGGCAGCAGTTCCAGTCGACCTACAAACGCAACACGCTGTACTTCGCCGACCCGACCGGCAAGACGGTGGTCCCCGACCCGCGCTACGTCGCGGTGCCCGACCACGACCAGCTCGCCACCGAGCTGATCTCCAAGCTGGTGGCCGGGCCGCGGCCCGAGATGGCCCACACCGTCCGCAACCTGCTCGCCCCGCCGCTGCGGCTGCGCGGGCCGGTGACCCGCGCCGACGGCGGCAAGAACGGAATCGGGCGCGGTTACGGCGGCGCGCGCATCGACCTGGAGAAGCTGTCCACCACCGACCCGCACAGCAGGCAACTGGTTGCCGCACAGATCATTTGGACGCTGGCGCGGGCGGACATCCGGGGGCCGTATGTGATCAACGCCGACGGCGCGCCGCTCGACGACCGGTTCGCCGAAGGATGGACCACCTCCGACGTCGCCGCCACCGACCCCGGCGTGGCCGACGGAGCGGGCGCCGGGCTGCACGCCCTGGTGAACGGGGCACTGGTTTCGCTCGACGGGCAACACACCACGACGGTGCCGGGCGCCTTCGGGCGGATGCCGGACCAGACCGGCGCCGCGCTGTCCCGCAACGGGCGGCAGGTGGCGTCGGTCGTGACGTTGCACCGCGGCGCCCCCGACATGGCGGCCTCCCTCTGGATCGGGGACCTCGGTGGCGAGGCGGTGCAATCCGCCGACGGACACAGCCTGTCGCGGCCCAGCTGGTCCCTCGACGACGCGGTCTGGGTGGTGGTGGACGGCAACAACGTGCTGCGGGCGATCCAGGAACCGGCGTCGGGGCAACCCGCACGCATCCCGGTGGATTCCGTCGCCGTCGCCAGCCGTTTCCCCGGATCCATCACCGATCTGCAGCTGTCCCGCGACTCGACCCGTGCCGCGATGGTGATCGGCGGCCAGGTGATCCTCGCCGGTGTCGAGCAGACCCAGGCGGGGCAGTACGCCCTCACGTACCCGCGGCGGCTGGGCTTCGGGCTGGGCACCTCGGTGGTGTCGCTGTCCTGGCGGACCAGCGACGACATCGTGGTGACCCGCACCGACGCGAGCCATCCGGTGTCGTACGTGAACCTCGACGGGGTGAACTCCGATGCGCCGAACCGCGGCGTGGCGCTTCCGGTGTCCACGGTCGCGGCCAACCCCTCGACGGTGTACGTCGAAGCTCCCGACGGAGTGGTGCAGTATTCGGCGTCGGCGGCCGAAGGGCAACAGGGCTGGTCGGAGGTCTCGGGGCTGGCGGTGCCCGGGGCGGCGCCGGTGCTGCCGGGCTGAGCGCCGGCTGAGCCTGTCGGCCCCGTCGGGCACACTGGGCCGGTGCTCGACCTCATCCTGCCGCTGGAATGCGGGGGCTGCGGGGCGCCGTCGACCCGCTGGTGCGGTGCCTGCGCCGGGGAGCTTTCGGTGGCCGCCGACCAGCCGCACGTGGTGACCCCCCGGATCGACCCGCTGGTGCCGGTGTTCGCGCTGGGCCGCTACGCCGGCGCCCGCCGCCGGGCGGTCCTCGCGATGAAGGAGCGCGGCCGCGGGGACCTCGCCGCGCCGCTGGCGCGCGCACTGGCCGTCGGGGTACACCGTCTGTTGAGGTGGGGAATCGTCGAGACGCCGCTGACCATCGTGCCCGCACCGACGCGGCGTTCGGCGGCGCGCCGCCGCGGCGGCGACCCCGTCACCCGGCTGGCCCGCGCCGCCGTGGCCGGGCACCCGGACATCACAGTCGCGCAATCCCTGCGAATGAAGCCGCTGGCCCGCGATTCGGTGGGCCTGGGCACCGCCGCCCGCGAGCGCAACATCGCCGGCCGAGTCCTGCTGCGCGGCCGGCGCCCAAGCACCGAAGTGCTGCTCGTCGACGACATCGTCACCACCGGGGCGACGGCCCGCGAGTCGGTGCGGATCCTGCAAGCTGCCGGGGTGCGCGTCGCCGCCGTGCTGACCATCGCCGCCGCGTGAGCCGGACCGCGCCGGCGGCAGCCTATGACGGCGCCATGGGGTTGTGAAGAACTCGCAACAGCTCAGCGAAATCAGTGGCATCCCCGGGCGAACAAGAGCTAACGTCGAGGACAACATGCAATGACCCACTGGTCTGCACTCACTGGTCGCTGTCCCAATTTGAGACGTCCCAGGTTGAGACCCCACTTACAGGAAGGGGTGAGTATCCGACACCTCGCACCGGCGGGCAGCCTGCGGCGGTGACCGCTTCAAAACCGCTCCCACCCCGTCGGCGCACTTCTGGAAAGCCCGGCACGCACGAGGCGTGCGACATGAAAAGAGAGCGAGTTGTCCCGTATGTCAAGGTCATCCGTGGATCCCGGTCAGATGCTGGACCAACCGCCGGCAGAAACCGACGGGCAGGCCGAACCGACACTGAGCGCCGAAGTCGTGTTCAAGGGCCGCAATGTGGAAATCCCCGATCACTACCGCGTCTACGTCGCGCAGAAACTCGCCCGCCTCGAGCGGTTCGATCGCTCCATTCATCTTTTCGACGTCGAACTCAAACACGAGCCCAACCGGCGTCAGCGCAAATCGTGTCAGCGCGTCGAGATCACCGCGCGGGGCCGCGGGCCGGTGAGCCGGGCGGAGGCCTGCGCCGACAGCTTCTACGCGGCGTTCGAGTCGGCGGTCCACAAGCTCGAGAACCGGCTGCGCCGCGTCAAGGACCGTCGCAAGGTGCACTACGGCGACAAGACGCCGGTCTCGCTGGCCGCCGCCACCGCGATGGTGCCACCATCGGAGTCCGAACCAGGCCCGCCGGCGCCACCGGCCGAGCGCGGTGCGCCGGTTGGAGGCGCCGACGTGGATCTTGGGGATCTTGGGGACCACGAGCCCGGGCGAATCGTGCGCACCAAGGAGCACCCGGCCACCCCCATGACGGTCGACGACGCGCTCTACGAGATGGAGCTGGTCGGACACGACTTCTTCTTGTTTCACGACAAGCAGACCGAACGCCCATCCGTCGTCTACCGGCGCCACGCCTACGACTACGGCCTGATCAGGCTGGCCTGATCAAGACTGGCCCGAACCGGGAACCGATCCACCGGGCGCCGACGTTCGCCGGCTTTGCGGGTGTGTCACCTACGATGGGTGACGCCTCATGCTCAAACACTGACATCCAACAGGGGACATAGCGTGCTGTCGAAGTTGCTGCGCCTTGGCGAAGGTCGCGTGCTCAAGCGTCTCAGGCGGGTGGCTGACTACGTCAACACCTTGTCCGAGGACGTCGAGAAGCTGACCGACGCCGAGCTGCGGGCCAAGACCGAGGAGTTCAAGAAGCGGCACGCCGACGGGGAGAGCCTCGACGACCTGCTGCCCGAAGCGTTCGCCGTGGCGCGGGAAGCGGCCTGGCGGGTGCTTGACCAGCGTCCTTTCGACGTCCAGGTGATGGGTGCGGCCGCGCTGCACTTCGGCAACGTCGCCGAGATGAAGACCGGTGAGGGCAAGACCCTGACGTCGGTGCTGCCGGCCTACCTCAACGGCATCGGCGGCAAGGGTGTGCATGTCGTCACGGTCAACGACTACCTGGCCAAACGCGACAGCGAGTGGATGGGCCGCGTGCACCGCTTCCTTGGGCTGGACGTCGGCGTGATCCTCGCGCAGATGACGCCCGACGAGCGGCGCGTGGCCTATAACGCCGACATCACCTACGGCACCAACAACGAGTTCGGCTTCGACTACCTGCGCGACAACATGGCGCACTCGCTCGACGAGCTGGTGCAGCGCGGCCACAACTTCGCCATCGTCGACGAGGTCGACTCGATCCTGATCGACGAGGCCCGCACCCCGCTGATCATCTCCGGTCCCGCCGACGGCGCCTCCAGCTGGTACACGGAGTTCGCCCGGCTGGCGCCGCTGATGGAAAAGGACGTCCACTACGAGGTCGACCTGCGCAAGCGCACCGTCGGCGTGCACGAACTCGGCGTGGAGTTCGTCGAGGACCAGCTCGGCATCGACAACCTCTACGAGGCAGCCAACTCGCCGCTGGTCAGCTACCTCAACAACGCGCTGAAGGCCAAGGAACTGTTCAACCGCGACAAGGACTACATCGTCCGCGACGGCGACGTGCTCATCGTCGACGAGTTCACCGGCCGGGTGCTCTACGGCCGCCGCTACAACGAAGGCATGCACCAGGCCATCGAGGCCAAGGAGCACGTCGAGATCAAGGCCGAGAACCAGACGCTGGCCACCATCACGCTGCAGAACTACTTCCGGCTCTACGACAAGCTCGCCGGGATGACCGGCACCGCCCAGACCGAGGCGGCCGAGCTGCACGAGATCTACAAGCTCGGCGTGGTCAGCATCCCCACCAACAAGCCGATGATCCGCACCGACCAGTCCGACCTCATCTACAAGACCGAGGAAGCCAAATACATCGCGGTGGTCGACGACGTCGCCGAGCGCTACGAAAAGGGCCAGCCGGTGTTGATCGGTACCACCAGCGTCGAGCGGTCCGAGTACCTGTCGCGGCAGTTCCAGAAGCGCCGCATCCCGCACAACGTGCTCAACGCCAAGTACCACGAGCAGGAGGCGGGCATCGTCGCCGAGGCGGGCCGTCGGGGTGGCATCACCGTCGCGACCAACATGGCCGGCCGCGGCACGGACATCGTGCTGGGCGGCAACGTCGACTTCCTCACCGACCTGCGGCTGCGGGAGCGTGGGCTGGACCCCGTGGAGACGCCCGAGGAGTACGAGGCGGCCTGGCACCAGGAGCTGCCGATCGTCAAGGAGGAGGCCGGCAAGGAGGCCACCGAGGTGATCGAGGCGGGCGGCCTATACGTGCTGGGCACCGAGCGGCACGAGTCGCGCCGCATCGACAACCAGCTGCGCGGTCGCTCCGGCCGCCAGGGCGACCCGGGGGAGTCGCGCTTCTACCTGTCGCTGGGCGACGAGCTCATGCGCCGGTTCAACGGCGCCGCGCTGGAGGCGATGCTCAACCGGCTCAACCTGCCCGACGACGTGCCGATCGAGGCCAAGATGGTCACCCGGGCGATCAAGAGCGCCCAGACCCAGGTCGAGCAGCAGAACTTCGAGGTGCGCAAGAACGTCCTGAAGTACGACGAGGTGATGAATCAGCAGCGCAAGGTGATCTACGCCGAGCGCCGCCGCATCCTCGAGGGCGAGAACGTCAAAGAGCAGGCGCTGGGCATGGTGCGCGACGTGATCACCGCCTACGTCAACGGCGCGACGGCCGACGGCTACGCCGAGGATTGGGACCTCGACGCGTTGTGGACGGCGCTCAAGACGCTGTATCCGGTCGGGATCGGCCACGAGACGCTGACGCGCCTGGACGGCGACTCCGAGCGCGACGACCTGACCCGCGAGGAGTTGCTCGACGCGCTGGTCGCCGACGCCGAACGCGCTTATGCCGTAAGGGAAGCCGAGCTCGAGGAACTCGCGGGCGAAGGCGCGATGCGGCAGCTGGAGCGCAACGTGCTGCTCAACGTCATCGACCGCAAGTGGCGCGAGCACCTCTACGAGATGGACTACCTCAAGGAGGGCATCGGCCTGCGGGCGATGGCGCAGCGCGACCCGCTGGTCGAGTACCAGCGCGAGGGCTTCGACATGTTCATGGCGATGCTCGACGGCATGAAGGAGGAATCGGTCGGGTTCCTGTTCAACGTCACCGTGGAGGCGGTGCCCGCCCCGCGGGTCGCCCCGGTGGAAGTGCCGGAAGGCCTGGCGGAACTCGCACAGGGGTCAGCGGGCGGCGAGCAGGAGGCCGATTCGGGCGGCGCCCCGCCCGCGCGGGAAGAGGCACCAAGCGTGTTGCACGCCAAGGGCATCGACAACGAGTCGCCCGCGCTGACGTACTCCGGCCCGTCGGAGGACGGATCGGCGCAGTTGCAGCGCAACGGCGGCGGGGCGGAGAAGACACCGGCCGGGGTCCCCGCCGGCGCCAGCCGTCGCGAGCGGCGCGAAGCCGCACGGCGGCAGAATCGCGGCGCCAAGCCGCCGAAATCGGTGAAGAAGCGCTGAGCAGTCCGCCTGCCGCGCAACGTCATTAGAGCAGATGTCGCGCCCGCGCGACGCGCGGGCCGGGAGCTTTTGTCGGCTGATTTTGTCGCCCGGCGGTACCCCCAGCCGGCCAGTGCCGGACCCTCGAGCTAACCGATGTGCAGGGCCACCACCAGCCACCGGGTTGTACCGCCCGCCGGCACCTGTTCCACGCGGCAGGCGATGGCGTGAATCCGGTCACCGCGGCTGTAGCAGCCGAAAACCTCCGCCGC
Organism: uncultured Actinomycetota bacterium; assembly: GCA_963785625.1. Taxonomy (GTDB): domain Bacteria; phylum Actinomycetota; class Actinomycetes; order Mycobacteriales; family Mycobacteriaceae; genus Mycobacterium. Next base: position 92,027 of record CAWAWC010000023.1, read on the forward strand.
GGTCTCCGGGTCACGGTGACCGGCCGGTTGCAGCCGCATCCGGCGCACCACCGCGGCGCCGTGCTGGCCCGTTGCCGTGCGGCCCAGCGCCACCACGGAATCCACCAGGGTCGGCGCGAGCATGGGCCGCAGCTGGGCGGCGGGACGGCGGCGGTCGATGACCTCCAGCACCCGGCGCAGCGCCGCGTCGGCGAAGATCGCGGCCTGGCGCATGGGCGCGGACATCACGTTGCCGGCCTCGATCGATGGCGCCGTCGGCTGGGTGCCGGGCTGCCTGAGGTAGGGCCGGCGCGGCGCGGGCGGGGTGCGGCGCCGCGACGGCGCGTGGGACGACGGCCGGCAGGCGGGAATGTTGCGGGTTCGCGGCACGTCCTGCGGCGGAGGTTCGTAGTCGATGACGGGCATCACGGCGAATGCGTTGTGGCCGGCCGGACTCACGACGGGATCGGTGGTCAACGCGCACTCTCCAACTCATGGGTCCAACGGGGAGCCTGCTGGAGAGGGGCAGACAGTGGTTCGTCAGTGGTCATCATGGCACAACCCACGCGCATGCGTACCCGCGCCGAGCCGCGCGGCGGCCGGACGATTAGCGTGGGCGGCAACATGGGTAGACGTCACGAAACGACGAGGAGGACAGCGCCGTAATGGTGACCCGGTTGTCCCCATCGGACGCGTCCTTCTATCGGCTGGAGAACACGGCTACCCCGATGTACGTCGGGTCGCTGGCCATCCTGCAGCGTCCGCGCGCCGGCTTGAGCTACGAGACGCTGCTGGCCACCATCGAAAAGCGGCTGCCCCAGACACCGCGCTACCGGCAGAAGGTCCGCGAGGTGCGCATCGGCGCGGCCCGGCCCGTCTGGATCGACGACGGCGACTTCGACATCACCTACCACGTACGGCGCTCGGCGCTGCCGTCGCCGGGCAGCGACGAGCAGCTGCACGAGCTCATCGCGCGCCTGGCCGCTCGGCCGTTGGACAAGTCGCGTCCGCTGTGGGAGATGTACCTGGTCGAGGGTCTGGCGAGGAATCGGGTCGCCCTCTACACCAAGTCCCACCAGGCCCTGATCAACGGCATGAGCTCGCTGGAGATCAACCACGTCATCGCCGACCGCGCGAAGCGGCCGCCACCGTTCCCCGAAGACATCTGGATCCCGGAACGCGATCCCGGCAACACCCGGTTGGTCCTCGGGGCGATCGGCGATTGGCTGGGGGCTCCGGGCGCGCAGCTGCAGGCGGTCGGGTCTTTGATCGCCGGGTTGGCGACGAACTATGGCGAGCTCGTCGACGCCGGTCGCCGGGCCCTCGATTACGCGCGCAACGTCGCGCGGGGAACCGCGCCCAGCAGCCCGCTCAACGCCCGGGTGTCGCGCCATCGGCGGTTCACGGTCGCGCGCGGCAGCCTCGAGGACTACCGCGCCGTGCGCGCGCGCTACGACTGCGACGTCAACGACGTGGTGCTCGCGGTGATCGCCGGTGCGCTGGGCAACTGGCTGATGTCGCGCGGGGAAGTGGCGTCACCGACCGCGACAGTCCGGGCGATGGCGCCGCTGTCGGTCTACGCCGACGGCCAACTCGACGCGACCGGTCCGGGTCAGACGATCAGCCAGGTGGTGCCATTTCTGGTCGACCTGCCAGTGGGGGAGCCCAACGCCGTGGTCCGGCTGTCGCAAATCGCGCACGCCACGGAATCGAACCCCACAGCCGCTAGCCTGGTCGACGCCAGAACCATCGTCACCCTGTCGGGTTTCGCGCCACCGACCTTGCACGCCATGGGCATCCGCGTCGCCACCAGCTTCCCCAGCTTTTCCAAGCGGACGTTCAACCTGTTGATCACGAATGCCCCCGGAGCTCAGTCCCAGATGTACATCGCCGGTACCAAGTTGCTGGAGACCTACGCGGTACCACCGCTGCTGCACAACCAGGCGCTGGCCATCAGTGTCACGTCGTACAACGGCATGCTGTATTACGGAATCAACGCTGACCGGGAGGCGATGAGCGACGTCGACCTGCTGCCGGGCCTGTTGAGCCAATCGCTCGAGGAACTCCTGGAAGCATCTCGGTCGTAGTCGGGGTAGGAATCGCTGCGTGGATCTATGATTCGTTGGTGAGCATCGGGACAAATAACGGCGTGTCGACAAAGGCGAAGAAAAAGAAATCGGCTGCGCCGCGCGCACGCAAGATTTCCGACACCGTCTACCAAGACGAATTGTTCCGGCTGCAAACGGAATTCGTGAAGCTGCAGGAGTGGGTGCGACATTCCGGGGCGCGCCTCGTGGTCATCTTCGAAGGTCGTGACGCCGCGGGCAAGGGCGGCGCGATCAAGCGGATCACCGAATACCTGAGCCCGCGGGTCGTCCAGGTGGCGGCGTTGCCGGTGCCGACGGAACGGGAACGCGGGCAGTGGTATTACCAGCGCTATATCGCCCACCTACCCGCCAAGGGCGAGATCGTGCTGCTCGACCGGTCGTGGTACAACCGCGCCGGCATCGAAAAAGTCATGGGATTCTGCACGGCGCAAGAGTATGTGCTGTTTTTACGACAGACGCCCATCTTCGAGCAGATGCTGATCGACGACGGGATTCTGTTGCGCAAGTATTGGTTTTCGGTCTCCGAGGCCGAACAGCTGCGCCGGTTCAGGGCGCGGCTCAACGACCCTGTGCGGCAATGGAAGCTCAGCACGACGGACCTGGAATCGGTGTATCGGTGGGAAGACTATTCGCGCGCCAAGGACGAGATGATGGTGCACACCGACACCCCGGTGAGCCCCTGGTACATCGTGGAATCCGAGATCAAGAAAAATGCGCGGCTGAACATGATGGCGCACCTGTTGTCCACGATCGAGTACCACCAGGTCGAACCGCCCAAGGTCAAGCTGCCCAGGCATCCGATGGTGAGCGACAACTACCACCGTCCGCCGCGTGAGCTGTCGACGTACGTGGACGATTACGCGGCCACCCTGATCGGGAAGTGAGTGGCGATCGCAAGAGCGGCGGAGCCGGTCGCGGCGGGTCGCCACCATCGGACCCTGGCGATCGCAAGAGCGGCGGAGCCGGTCGCGGCGGGTCGCCACCATCGGACCCTGGCGATCGCAAGAGCGGCGGAGCCGGTCGCGGCGGGTCGCCACCATCGGACCCTGGCGATCGCAAGAGCGGCGGAGCCGGTCGCGGCGGGTCGCCACCATCGGACCCTGGCGATCGCAAGAGCGGCGGAGCCGGTCGCGGCGGGTCGCCACCATCGGACCCTGGCGATCGCAAGAGCGGTTCAGCCCATGATGCGGCCTTGATGCGCGTCTACATCCCTGCCACTCTGGCGATGCTGCAGCAGCTCGTCTCCGATGGCTCGTTATGGCCGGTCAACGGCACCGCCTTCGCGGTGACGCCGACGTTGCGCGAGGCCTACGCCGAGGGTGATGACGACGAGCTTGCCGAGGTGGCACTGCGCGAGGCGGCGCTGGCGTCGCTGCGCCTGCTCGCGGCCGCTGAAGACGAAGCCGCCGACGCCGGGGTCGGCACCGAAAACCTGCCGCCGCGGCGGGCGGTGCTCGCCGCGGAGGTCGACGAGGTCAAGTACCGGCCCGATCTCGACGATGCCGTCGTCAGGGTGGGTGCGCCCGTCGCGATCGAGCACGTGATCGCCGCGTACGTCGACAACGCCGCCGCCGAGCCGGCCGTCACGAAGGCGATCGAGGTCATCGACGCCGCCGACCTGGGCGACGAGGACGCGGAGCTCGCAGTCGGCGACGCTTTAGACCACGACCTGGCCTGGTACGCGAACCAGGAGCTGCCCTTTCTACTGGAACTGCTGTAGCCCCCACCCGGGGCACAGAAGTGTGACGCATGCCGCCCGTCGTTGGCCTGGATACGCTCCCGTAGGTTACGGTACCGTAGCTTTAAGGTAAGGGCGTGAACGCCCGGATGGCAGCGGAAGCTAGGCGCCGCGTGTGAGCAGGAGCTTCCTATGGGCAAGAAATCCACAGTGCTTGACGCGAAGGTCGTCGGGACCACGCGTCCCGTGGTCGCCGGGGCCGACCGGCATCCCGGTTGGCACGCGCTGCGCAAGATCGCCGCGCGCATCACGACACCGCTGTTGCCTGACGACTATCTGCATCTGGCCAACCCGCTGTGGTCCGCGCGGGAATTGCGGGGCCGCATCCTGTCGGTCCGCCGCGAAACGGAGGATTCCGCGACCCTGGTGATCAAGCCGGGCTGGGGCTTCAATTTCGACTACCAGCCGGGCCAGTACATCGGGATCGGCCTGCTGATTGATGGACGGTGGCGCTGGCGGTCGTATTCGCTGACGTCGAGCCCGACCACCGGAGGGTCTCGGTCCGGGTCGTCCCGCACCGTGACGATCACGGTGAAGGCGATGCCCGAGGGCTTCCTGTCCACACACCTGGTGGCCGGCGTCGAGCCGGGGACCATCGTGCGGCTGGCCGCGCCGCAGGGCAACTTCGTGCTGCCCGACCCTGCACCGCCGGCGATTCTGTTTCTCACCGCCGGGTCCGGAATCACACCGGTGATCTCGATGCTGCGAACCTTATTGCGCCGCAACCAAATCGGAAACATCACGCACGTCCATTCGGCACCTACGGAGGCCGACGTCATGTTTCGTGCCGAGCTGGCCGCGCTGGCGGCCGACCAGGTGGGGTATCGGTTCCAGCTGCGGGAGACGCGCACACAGGGTCGGCTCGACCTCGCCGAGCTCGACCGCGAGGTGCCGGACTGGCGCGAACGTCAGACGTGGGCCTGCGGGCCGGAGGGCATGCTCGCCCAGGCTGAGCGGATCTGGTCGTCGGCGGGAGTCAGCGACCGGCTGCACCTGGAGCGGTTCGCGGTGGCTAAGGCCGCGCCCGCCGGGGCCGGCGGAACGGTCACCTTCGCCCGAAGCGGGCGCACCGTCGCCACCGATGCCGCGACGTCCTTGATGGACGCGGGGGAGGGCGCCGGTGTGCAGATGCCGTTCGGCTGCCGGATGGGCATCTGCCAGTCCTGTGTGGTCAGCCTGGTGGAAGGCCATGTCCGAGATCTGCGCACCGGCGCCGAACATGATCCGGGCACCCGGGTGCAGACCTGTGTGTCGGCCGCATCAGGTGATTGCGTGCTCGACATATAAAGGCTACCCACAGGTAACCTACGGATTCGTAGGTTACGATAGCGTAGGTCAGTCACCGATTGCATGACCGTAGGGAGGCAAGACGATGGCTATCACAGACGTCGACGTATTCGCACATCTGACGGACGCCGACATCGAGAACTTGGCCGTTGAGCTGGATGCCATCCGCCAGGACATTGAAGACTCTCGCGGCGAGCGCGATGCCCGCTACATCCGTCGCACCATCGCCTCGCAGCGCGCGCTGGAGGTAACCGGCCGGCTGCTGCTGGCCGCCAGTTCGCGGCGTTCGGCGTGGTGGGCAGGCACTGTGACCCTGGGTGTGGCCAAGATCATCGAGAACATGGAGATCGGCCACAACGTCATGCACGGCCAGTGGGACTGGATGAACGACCCGGAGATCCACTCCTCGACGTGGGAGTGGGACATGAGCGGGTCGTCGAAGCATTGGCGTTACACCCACAACTTCGTGCACCACAAGTACACCAACATTCTCGGGATGGACGACGACGTCGGCTACGGCTTGCTGCGCGTCACCCGCGATCAGCGCTGGAAGCGCTTCAACATCTTCAACCTGGTCTACAACACCATGCTTGCGCTCCTCTTCGAATGGGGCGTCGGCCTGCAGCATGTTGAAATCGGCAAGATTGTCAAGAACCGTATGGAGCAGGACGAAGCCCGGCAGCGGGTCGTCGAGTTCTTCGCCAAGGCCGGCCGGCAGGTGTTCAAGGACTACGTGGCGTTCCCGGCGCTGACCGCTCTCTCGCCCCGCGCGACGTACACCTCCACGCTGAAGGCCAACGCGGTCGCCAACGTGATCCGCAACGTCTGGGCCAACGCCGTCATCTTCTGCGGACACTTCCCCGATGGCGCAGAGAAGTTCACCAAGACCGACATGATCGGCGAAACGAAGGGTCAGTGGTACCTGCGCCAGATGCTGGGCAGCGCCAACTTCGAAGGCGGCCCCGCGCTGCGGTTCATGAGCGGCAACCTGTGCCACCAGATCGAACACCACCTGTATCCCGACCTGCCGAGCAACCGGATGCACGAGATCTCGGTGCGGGTACGCGAGGTCTGCGACAAGTACGACCTGCCCTACACCACAGGCTCGTTCCTGGTGCAGTACGGCAAGACATGGCGCACGATTGCCAAGCTGTCGTTGCCGAACAAGTACCTACGCGACGACGCCGACGACGCGCCGGAGACGCGCAGCGAGCGGATGTTCGCGAAGCTGGGTCCCGGTTTCGCCGGCACCGATCCGGCTACCGGCCGGCGGCGCGGGTTGAAGTCCGCAATCGCCGCCGTACGGAGTTGGCGGCGCGGAAAGCGGGCCGTCGCGGCGGTGGTCGGTAGCACTGACGGCGACCTCGCCGCCTAATTGTCGGTTACCTTTTGGCCCTCTTTGGGATTAGGGCGGCTGACAGATCTCCCTGGCGCTTACCTCTGGGCGGCGTCGATCGTGCCGTCTCGAAGGCGTCGCGGGTCCTTCTCGTAGTCGCCCGGATGCCGCACACATTCCAGGTCGCGGTCAGGATCCAGGCCCCGCTTGGGTAGGACGATCCGGGCGAACAACCGGGAGGGTTATCGGCAGCGTGGACGGCCAGGCGCCCGCCGCGAAGATTCGCTCCGATTCCGCGGCTGGCTCGCGGGTTTGAGTGCTGAGGGGAACAGCGATTAGATCCCGAACCAATGCGTGAGCACGCTGCGTAATTCGCGCAATTCGTCCGGGTCGGGCCGGGTCTGCGACGACGCCCAGGCCACATAACCATCGGGACGCACCAGCACAGCCGTCGCGGGCACCTCGCCGACCGGCCGCCCGGCGGCGACGGTGAGCTGGTCTTCGATATCGGTCACCGCGGCTGCGACCGCACCGCGCCCGGTGAGATCAACAAGTACTGGCCGCCCGTCGCGGGCGAGTTCCGCAACACGTTGCGTTCCGCTGGCACTCGCCACACCGAAGTCAGGCACCCAGCGTCCAACGAGCGGATGCGCTTCGGCGTCCAAGGCGCCCATGGCGTAGCGGTTGTCGGCGCCAGAGAGCAGGTCACTGAGGCGACGGACGATATCGGGATCGGTGAGGAATTCGGAGAAGAGTTCGCGCACCGCCGTGACTTCAAGCCCCGGTCGGAAGAGAGCCAGCTGGGCCCGGCTTTGCATGATGACCCTCTCGGCAGCCGGCCGGCGCTCGGTCTCATAGGTGGCGAGCAGCGCGGGCTCCACGCGCCCGTTGAGGACGGCCGCCAGCTTCCAGCCGAGGTTCACCGCGTCCTGTTGACTGAGATTGAGACCTGGTCCACCGATTGGCGAGTGGACGTGCGCGGCATCGCCGACCAGAAACACCCGGCCGACCTGATACCGCGACGCGATCCTTGAGTTGATGCCGGAGAACCGGCGCAGATCAAGCGGCGCGTCAGGCGATACGGGCCGCAGCGGAACGTCCGTACCAAGCACCCGCTTTGCGCTGGCCTCCAACTCGGCCAGGCTCATGGGCGGCTCATCGGTGGTGTCGTCGCCGCGTTGTTCACGAGGCGAGCTGTCCAGTTCGTAAGTCATCGCCACCACCCGGCTCCCCATCTCACCGAAAGCGAAGACGCCTTGCTCAGTTCGATGGAACCGCAGGGGCGGGAGGGGATCGTACTCGGCTCCATCGCCGGGTTTGTCTGGCGCCCAGCTGACCGGTTCAATCCATTCGTCCGGCGGCACTACGTCGAACCCCATCCGCATGACCAGGTCATACGACGACATCCCGGGAAAGTCGATGCCGGCTAGGTGGCGCACCTTGCTGGTGCCGCCGTCGGCGCCGACAAAGTACTTGGCCGTCAGATCGTAGGCACCATCCGGGCCTTCGGCATGTACGGTGACGCCGTCGTCGTGCTGGTCGAAACCGATCAGGTCGTGACCCCAGCGAATGTCCGCGTGGTATTCACCGGCCCGCTCGGCAAGCACCTCAACAAGCCCCCGCTGTTGAACGGGGACCGTGAACAGTTGGGAACCCGGAACCGACGAGAGATCCAATGGAAAGCCCCCGAACGTGTAGTGCGGAGCGGGTTTTGGCGGCTCTGCCGTCCCGGTGAGCACACTGTACAGACCACGGTGATCAAGAATCCGAGCCGCTTGGCCCACAATGCGGTTGGCCCGCGGCTGCGGGCTGGGGCCGGGCATCGGGTCCAACACCACCGGCCGGATCCCAGCCAATCCCAGCTCGCAGGCCAGCATCGACCCATTCGGGCCGGCCCCTGCGATGACGACCTCGATCACGGCCGGGATCCACCGATCTCTAAAGCGAACGCCTGCCCATGTCTGTCAACTGCCCTACGGTACCTTAACAAATCCCGGTTCTCCGCCGTCTGCAACGGAATTGAACCGGTACCGAGTTTCGAGACGCTCGTTGATCTCTTGTATCGCGCTCTCGGGAAGGGCAGTGACATCGAAGTTCTCGCTGATGCGTGCCGGCTTGACGGGATGATGTTAGAACTGACGCTGCCGCGCTGAATACCCCAGGCCAGAAAGCACTTGCGCGGGGCGTCTTTCCAAGACGCCCCGCGGTCGAGCCAATGAGAGCGTCGTCGAGCAGTCGCGGTTCCAGCGCGTGGCCCAGCGAAGCGAACGCCAACAGGATGATCCCATGTGTCTTGCACAATGCATGGAGTTCCTCTGAAACCGGCGGGCGTTCATGCGGACGGCCCATAGATCGCGTCGGCGGCCACTGCCGCGACGCCGAGCTCGGCCGCAACCGCATCGATCGCCTGCTGCGCGATGTTGAGGTCCACCTGCCGGTCGGGGGTGAAGTACGGGCCGACATAGCGTTCGTAGTACTGCTGGGCTTCATCGGGCGTGAGTCGGTTGAGGAACCAGGAGATGTAGTCGACGGCCAGGCGGGGTTGTTCGGCAAGGGTCCGCAGCGCCCGCTGGTTGGCCCGCACCAGAGCCTGTAGCGCGGGGCTGTCCAGCGGGATATGGGCGGGGTCTACGGCAACGCCCACGGTGGGGATCTGGAAGTGATCGCCGACCCAGGCCAGCACGTGGAACCCTTCCTCCTCGGCGACCTGTTCGGGTGAGAGCGTGCTGCCTACGTAGGCGGCGTCGATCGTGCCGTCCCGAAGGCGTCGCAGGTCCATCTGGTAGTCACCGGGATGGCGCACCACGCAGTCCAGGTCGCGGTCGGGGTCCAGGCCGTGCTTGCGCAGGAGGATCCGGGCGAAGGTACCGGGAGGGTTGTCGGGGGCGTGGACGGCCAGGCGCCGCCCGCGTAGCTCCGCCATGGATGTCACATCGGCGCCACCGAGGAACCAGAACAGCGGGCGATCGGTGTTGACGCTGAGCACTGTCCAGTCGATGCCGTCGGTCAGCCGCGACAACAGGGTCCGGCCCAGACCGATCACCGCGCCGCGACGCAACCGCTCCGCTTTCCAGCCGATCCCATCGCGGATTGCGACGTGGACACCCTCATCCTCGTAATAGCCCTCCTGGTCGGCAACGTGGGCAACCAGCTCCTCGTGGATACCACGCCCGACATAGGCCAGATCGATCGTCTGCACGGCCATAGCCTCTGCCCCAGTCTGCTGGCTTTCCCAGCGGCGGAACCTTGTTTCAATCCATCGCAAGGCCGCCGTTGACCTCCAGGTAATGGCCGGTGGTGAAACCGGACTCCGCACTGGCCAAGAAAGCCACCGTCTTGGCCACCTCGTCGGGGGTCACCAGGCGCCCCATCGGGTTGGTTGCGCCGAGTTGGCCCACCTCCCCGGCCGCCAACTGCTCGTTCACCTTCGTTTCGGCCACCGTCGCGGGTGCGACGAGGTTGGCGGTGATCCCATGTGGCGCCAGCTCGAGTGCGACGTAGCGGACAAACTGGTCCAGCGCCGCCTTGGCGGTGCCCAGCGTGATCATGCCTTGGCGGGGCCGGCGGGACAACCCCGTGCTGAGATAGACCAGCCGACCGTAGCAGCGCGAAACCATGCCGGGCACGACAGCTTTGGTAATTAGGAAGGCGGCATGCAGCTCTCGGTCCAGCTTGCCGCCCAGCTGCTCCCAAGTCAGGTCGGCGAACGAGGTGACATCAAAAGGGATCAACGCGTTGTGCACCAGCACATCGACCCGGCCCCAACGCCTTTCGATTTCGTTGATCATTTCGGCGACATCGTTGCGGGCGGTGACATCGGCCCGAATCGCCACGGCCTCACCACCGGCCGCGGTCGCGGCCCGGACCACATCGTCTGCTTGCCCGGCACTGGATCGGTAGTTGACGACCACCCGAAATCCCCGCTCCGCGAGGACCAGTGCAGTCGCTGCGCCGATTCCCCGACTGGCTCCGGTGATCACCGCAACACGAGCCATCGTCGTTACCCCCGTCGGTATTTAGTCTCCGGACACCTTGCGGAAACGTGACGGCTTCCTGACGGCCAGACGGAGGGACGATCTCGAAGTCATCGAACGCCGAAAATCCCTGACAGGCTGTCAAGACGATATGTGCTGGCAGGGGCCAACGATACTCCTGCGATCACGCGTGGGTAAAGGGTGTCAACGCAAGTGATGCTCCCCCGGATGTTCTCCCACCACGCTAGCCATTCAGCCGACTGTGAGGGGATCATGATGCGGGATCGACCTGTGCGTCGGGTTCCCGCCCGATAGCGGGAACGTCGATACATCCACTGAGAGGAGAGATAGCCATGGGTGATGACGACGTGCGGATCGCCCTGCGGCGCCACTGGTCGGCCTCCGACGCCAACGACTTTGCGACGGAGCACCAAATCTACCGAGCCGATGCAGTTCTCGAGTATCCGCAGTCGGGCGAGCGCATTCGGGGTCGAGCCAACATTGAGGCGTCGCGTGCCGCCCAGCCGAACACGAAACGCTTTACCGTGCGACGCATGCTGGGCGGCGGCGATCTTTGGATCAGCGAACTCGTCCTGACCTATGACGGGCAACCGTTCTACGTGGTCAGCATCATGGAATTCGAGGCTGGGGAGGTGGTGCGCGAGACGCAGTACTTTAGCGACCCGTTCGAACCGGGGCCATCTCGGGCTCAATGGGTCGAACGAATGGAATGAGAGGCATGGCGCTCAGGAGCCGCTGGTCACCTTGGTCGCCAGTGCCGCCAATTTGGCGTCGAGTTCCCCTGCGGTGCTGAGCAATTGCGGATTGGGCTCGACGACCATCAGTGATGACGGCTTGACATAGGTCAGGCTGCTGCGCCCCTCACCCTCGTCGACGAGCAGCAGCTCGACGGGGGCGAACAGGCCCGCGGTCACGTCGTGGCGCAGCATGGTGATGGCGATCAGCGGGTTGCCGAGCACCACGCGCAGGACCTTGCGGTCGATGCCGGCCTTGGTAATCCAGGCGCCGTGGTCGAGCAGGGCGAACAGCATGAATCCGCTTGGCCCGACGTGGTATTCGACCCCTTCCCGGTAGGACCGCCAGCTGTCGGTTGCCGCCGCGATGTCGTTGATCGGCACCGGCTTCTCGCCAATGTCGGCCAGCAAGGCGGCGACCAGTTCGTCGTAGCTCTTGTCGCTGTCGTAGCGCACGCGGACACCGTCGAAGCGGGTCTCGTGTGCAACCGCTGTGGGCGTGGTCACGGTGCCTCCTTAGCTCAACCGCTCGGTGATGGTGGCGTTGGCCATGCCGCCGCCCTCACACATTGTCTGCAGTCCATACCGCCCGCCGCGCTGGTGCAGCGCGTTGACCAGCGTGGTCATGATGCGGGCGCCGCTGGCGCCCAGCGGGTGGCCGATCGCGATGGCGCCGCCGTTCACGTTGGTCTTGGCCAGATCCGCGCCGGTGTCATGAGCCCAGGCGAGCACGACCGGAAAGACTCCGCCGCGATTAAGCGGTCGCGGGGACCAACGCGCTAATGTCTTCGCCCTGTAAAAGCTTGACTATCAAAGAGACATCGAAGTAGTCGGTCCAGCGAGTAATCTTCCCGCTGGCGTCGAGCACGAAAGTGCCCATGACGGGAATCGCTGGCTTCGTGCCGTCAGGCGCTTGGATGTAGTCAAGCCGTTCGGTCAATACAACGGGACCGTCGCTGGCGATGTTCACGATCTCGAATGCATAGGCGTCCGGGAACATCGAGAATTGAGCGCCCATGTTCTCCACAACCGCATCGACGCCAGTAAACGCTGGCATGCCGACGTTTTGATAGGCCACGCCGGGAGCAAGGAATGGGCGTAACGCCTCGGGATCGCGCTTTTCCATCGCTGCGCAGAACTGGCGAACCACCTCGATGGGATCGGACATTAACAGCCTCCACGAGTCGAATGGGGAAGAGGATGCGACTTCGCATACAGACTGTAGGTGACATGCAACCTGTATGCAATACGCTGATGAAATGGCCGACGACGGCGAGCGCCTCGATACCAAAGCGCGGCGCGCCTCGCAGGCAGCAGCAACGCGTGCCGCGTTGCTGAGTGCAGCCCGTGCGCTTTTCGTCGAGAAGGGCTACCACCAAACCGGTACCGAGGAAATCGTCGCCGCTGCGGGAGTCGGCACCAGGGGTGCGCTCTACCATCATTTCGCTGACAAGAAGGCGCTGTTCGAAGCCGTCTTCATCAGCGTTGAAGAAGAGCTGATCGTCACCGCCGCCGAGAACCTCTGGGACCCCAATGAGGGGGCGCTCAGATTGCTGACGCGAGGACTACTCGGCTTTCTGGACGCATCCCTTACCGCCCATGTTCAGAGGATCCTCCTGATCGACGGACCTGCCGTCCTTGGCTGGCGACGTTGGCGAGAGCTAGAAAGCCAATACGGATTAGGAGCTATCAAAGCGATGCTGCAACGTGCCGTCGAAGAGGGCGACCTCCCGCCGGGCCAGCCGGTCGAAGTCCTAGCCCACGTTCTTTTGGCTTCCGCCGACGAAGCCGCACTACTGATCGCCAACTCGACAGAGCCATACGCCGCCCGTGATGAAGCGGTGCAGACCTTGACCGCGCTGCTCGCCGGTCTGGGACGCCAATCCGGGGGGGTGAGCGGAACCCCGACCCGGTCAACAAGACGGGTCGTACGGCTCGTCTAGCCCAACCGCTCGATGATGGTGGCGTTGGCCATGCCGCCGCCCTCACACATTGTCTGCAGTCCATACCGCCCGCCGCGCTCGTGCAGCGCGTTGACCAGCGTGGTCATGATGCGGGCGCCGCTGGCGCCCAGCGGGTGGCCGATAGCGATGGCGCCGCCGTTGACGTTGGTCCGGTCCAGCAAGCGTTGATCCGGCACCCCATCTCCGACACTCGCCCAGGCCAGCACGACCGGCGCGAACGCCTCGTTCACCTCGAACAGGTCGATGTCGGCCAGCGCCAGCCCGGCGCGACGTAGCACCTTCTCGGTGGCCGGAATAACCCCTGTCAACATGTACAGCGGGTCGGAGCCCACGACGGTGGTGGTGTGGATCCGCGCCAGCGGGCGCAGGCCCAGCTTTTCGGCGACCTCGCTGCTGGTGATCATGACCGCGGCGCTGCCATCGGACAGCGGCGACGAGTTGCCCGCCGTGATCGACCAATTGATCTGCGGGAAGCGCTCTTTCAGTGCGTCGCTGTAGAACGCGGGCTGCAACCCGGCCAGCGTTTCGACCGTGGTGCCGGGCCGGATGAATTCGTCGGTGGAAAGCCCGGCGAGCGGGATGAGCTCGTTGTCGAAGAGGCCCTCTTTGGTGGCGCGGGCGGCCTTCTCGTGGCTGCCGGCGGAGAATTCGTCCAGCTGGGTGCGGGAGAAGCCCCAGCGCGCGGCGATCAGTTCGGCGCTGATGCCCTGCGGCACCAGGCCGTCGGGGTAGCGCCGCGTCATGTCCTCGCCAAACGGGTTGCTGCCCGGCAGCACCGAAGTGCCCATCGGGACGCGGCCCATCGACTCCACGCCAGCCGCGACGACGAGGTCGTAGGCGCCCGCGAGCACGCCCTGGGCGGCGAAGCTGATGGCCTGCTGGCTGCTGCCGCACTGGCGGTCGATCGTGACGCCCGGAACCGACTCGGGGAATCCGGCACCCAGCAACGCGTTGCGTGCGATGTTGACCGCCTGGTCGCCGACCTGGGTGACGGCACCGACGATGACGTCGTCGATCTGTGCCGGCTCGACGCCGGTGCGTGCCACCAGTTCGCGCAGGCTGTGCGCCAGCAGGTCGGCGGGCAGCACGTCGTGCAGGGCGCCGCTGGCCTTGCCCTTGCCGATGGGGGTGCGGACGGCTCCGACGATGACGGCGTCGCGTGCCTGGGTCATGGCTCCTCCTTGAGTCCAAACCTAAGTATGGCTAGCTATATCCAGATGAACATCTAGGTATGCTGAAAGCAACCCAGACCGGGAGGTGATGTGCATGACACTGCTGCAGGGGCCGCTGGCCGACCGCGACGCCTGGTCGGCGGTCGGTGAGTGCGCGATCGAGAAGACGATGACGGTCGTCGGCACCAAGTCCGCGATGCTGCTCATGCGCGAGGCGTACTACGGCACCACCCGGTTCGACGACTTCGCCCATCGGGTGGGCATCACCAAGGCCGCCACCTCGGCGCGGCTGGCGGAATTGGTGGAGCTGGGGCTGCTCAAGCGCCAGCCCTACCGGGAGCCGGGGCAGCGCAGCCGCGACGAGTATGTGCTCACCGAGGCCGGCATCGAGTTCATGCCGGTGGTGTGGGCGTTGTTCGAATGGGGCCGGCGTCACCTGCCGGGACGCAACCGGCTGCGGCTGACGCATCTGGGCTGCGGGGCCGATGCGGAAGTCCAGATGCGTTGCACCGAGGGGCATTTGGTGCCGCCCGGCGAACTCGGGATGCGGTTGGCTAAGTCTGGCTGATGGGGGTGCCGGGATCAGTGATCGAGGACCTCAATCCGGCAACTCGGCCCGTGCGCTCGCGCAAGTCGCACGTCCAACGTCAGCAGCGTGGCATCGAATGCCTCCGCCAACGCGACGTAGAACGCGTCCCATCCCCGTACCGAATTGCGCAGTTGCCACGCCCGCTCCAGAAGCCAGCGGTGCCCGAACCGCTCCCCGGGCCAGTCCCGCAGATCAGCTATCGCCTGTCCGGCGGCCGTGCTGTCCAACCGCCCGCGCAGGTGTTGAGCGCGGATCACGCCCATCACCTCAACGTCGATCACGTGTGGCGCTACCTGGTCGACGTCGGCGGCTAGGCGAGCCGCGACCTCACGCGACCTTGGCGTGTCTGCGACTACTTCGAACAGGCACGATGCGTCAACGACCAGCATCTGGCCACTCGCCGCGCCACTCGTCCAACGTCGCCAGCACCTCGGCCGTGGATACTTCCGAAGGTCGGCGGCCGGTGCGGGCCAGCCACTGACCGACCGACGGCCTCGCCGCTAACCGAGCCGCCTCCCGGCGCAGCAGCTCGGGAACCGTTATTCCCTCATCCGCGGCACGACGCACCAGGGCCGCATAGACGTCATCATCAATGTCGCGAATCTGAACCGTCTTAGGCATAGCTGCATCCTATCATGCAGAATCGTATGGAAAGGTGCGGTTCTGCATCGGAAGCAGGACGCCCACGTCGCCGCTCGGGATTGCGCCCCGAGCATCGCGGGATAGCGAAACGTGTCCGCCTAACTCTCGCGCAGAAGAGCGAGCAGTCGCCGTGCCGCGGCGACGCGGCGACCGGCAGGCCCGGATAGCGCGTCCAGCGCGCACCCGGGGTCCGCCGGCGGACCCATGTGCCCGCAGCCGCGGGGGCAGTCGCCGATCGCCCCGGCCAGGTCCGAGAACGCCATCAGGACGTCCTCGGGCTGGATGTGGGCCAATCCGAACGAGCGGATGCCCGGGGTATCGATGACCCAACCGGAACCTTGCAGCGGTAGCGCCACCGACTGCGTCGAGGTGTGCCGGCCCCTGCCGATGTCGGTCACCTCGCCCACGGCCCGATCGGCCTCGGGAACCAGGCGATTGACCAATGTCGACTTCCCGACCCCGGAATGCCCCAGGAGCACGGTGATCTTGCCGGCGAGCAGGTCCGCGACCGCCAGCAGGGGATCGTCGCGGCCGGCGCTAACGACCGTCAGGTCCAGGTCGACGAACTGCTCGGCGAACGGCTCCGGCGGGGCGAGGTCCGTCTTGGTCAGACACAGGATGGGCGTCAGCCCGCCCGCGTAGGCGGCGATCAGCGTCCGGTCGACCAGGCCGGTGCGCGGCGGCGGGTCGGCCATCGCCACGACGATCAGCAGCTGGTCGGCGTTGGCGACCACCACGCGCTCCGTGGGATCGGTGTCATCGGCGGTGCGGCGCAACACCGTTCGCCGCTCCGCGCGCCGCACGATCCGCACCAGGGTGTCCGGCCGCCCGGACAGGTCGCCGACCAGGTCGACATCGTCGCCGACGACGATCGGGGTGCGGCCCAGTTCGCGGGCGCGCATGGCCGTCACCGGGCGATCGGGATCCCCGCCCAGCACGCAGCCCCAGCGACCTCGATCGACGCTGATTACCATGGCGGACTGGGCGTCGGCGTGCTCGGGACGGGTCTTGGTCCGCGGGCGCGAGCCGCGTCCGGAGCGGATCCTGACGTCGGACTCGTCGTAGTCGCCCGGTCTCAAACGCCGGGCTCCAGCATGCGCGCCCACAGTTGCGGAAACTCCGGCAGCGTCTTGCTGGTGGCGCCGATGTCGTCCACCTGGACCCCGGGCACCCTCAGTCCGACGATCGCGCCCGCCATCGCCATCCGGTGGTCGGCGTAGGCGCGCCAGGTGCCGGGTCCCAGCGGGGTCGCGGTGATCACCAGGCCGTCCGGCGTTTCGGCGCAGTTGCCGCCCAGGCGGTTGATCTCCGTGCTGAGTGCGGCGAGCCGGTCGGTCTCATGGCCGCGCAGATGGGCGATGCCGCTCAGCCGGGACACCGAACCGGGACTGGCCAGCGCGGCCAGCGCCGCCACCGATGGTGTCAGCTCGCCCACCGCGCGCAGGTCGACGTCGAACCCGGCGTAGTCACCTGAACCCCGCACCTCGAGCGACGAATCCGTTTGATTGACAAGGACATTCAACTTGCCCAGGACGGCCAGGACGTGGTCGGCGGGTTGCACGCTGGTCGCCGGCCAGCCGGTGATGCGCACCGTTCCGCCGCTGACGACGGCCGCCGCGAGAAAGGGGACGGCGTTGGTGAGGTCGGGCTCGACCTCCCAGTGCCGGGCCGCGACCGGGCCGGCGCCCACCCGCCAGCGGTTGGGCACGGAGTCGTCGACGTCGACTCCGGCCTGCCGCAGCATCGCCACCGTCATAGCGATGTGCGGCGCCGACGGCAGCGTCGGACCCGTGTGTTGCACGGTCAGGCCCTCGGTGAACGACGGCGCGCACAACAGCAGCCCCGACACGAATTGCGACGACGCGGAGGCGTCGATCGCCACGGTGCCCCCGGCGACCGATCCGCTGCCCTGCACCCGGAACGGCAGACCGCTGCCGTCGATGCGGACGCCGAGACCGCGCAGCGCGTCCAGCAGTGGCGCGATGGGCCGCGCCCGGGCCTGCTCGTCACCGTCGAACTCCACCACCGCATCGGCCAGCGCGGCCAGCGGAGGAACGAAACGCAGAACCGTGCCGGCCAGGCCGCAGTCCACTCGCGCGTCGGGCCCGGGGGCGATGTGACCGCTGAGCGTCAGGTCGGGCCCGGCCCCGTCGATGCGCAGGCCCAGGGTCCGCAGCGCTCCGATCATCAGGTCGGTGTCACGGCTGCGCAGCGCCCCGCTGATCCTCGAAATGCCTTGGCTGTGCGCGGCCGCCAGTGTGGCCAGCACGAGCGCGCGATTGGTCTGCGACTTGGAGCCCGGGACGGTCACGGTCGCGTGCACCGGCGCAGTCGCCTGTGGGGCCGCCCAGGTAGTCACCGGTCCATCATTGCCTGTCACCGGGTTCTGCCACCATGGGAGTCATGTGCGGAAGGTTCGCGATCACTACCGACCCGGCCCTGTTGGCTCAGAAGATCAAGGCGATCGACGAGGCTATGTGGGCTTCCAAGGGCATCGCGCCCAGCGCCCCTGCGCCCAACTACAACGTGGCGCCGACCGCGACCATCGCAACCGTGGTGAGCCGGCATGCCGAGCCCGACGACCAGCCGAGCCGGCGGGTGCGGCTCATGCGCTGGGGTTTGGTTCCACCGTGGGCGAAGGCCGGCGCCGACGGTGCGCCCGAGGCCAAGGGGCCGATGCTGATCAACGCCCGCGCCGACAAGGTCACCACCTCGCCCGCGTTCCGCTCCAGCGCGAAGTCGAAGCGTTGCCTGATCCCCATGGACGGCTACTACGAATGGCGGGTCAACGATGCGGGCGAGGGGAAGAAGTCCCGCAAGACGCCGTTCTTCATGTACCGCGACGACGGCGAGCCGCTGTTCATGGCGGGGCTGTGGTCGGTTTGGAAGCCGGCCCAGGACGGCCCGCCGCTGCTGAGTTGCACGATCATCACCACCGACGCCCCCGGGGCGCTCGGTGAAATCCACGACCGGATGCCGCTGGTCGTGCCCGAAAGTGACTGGGACCGCTGGCTCAACCCCGACGCCCCAGTCGACGAGCGGTTCCTGTCCCGACCGCCCGACGTGCACGGCATCCGCATGCGCGAAGTGTCGACGCTGGTGAACAACGTGCGCAACAACGGGCCGCAGTTGATCGAGCCAGCCGAATCGCAGCCCGAACAAGCCCGGCTCTTGTAAGCCCGCTACAACGTCGCCACGTTGATAATCGGGTTCAACGAATCGGCCGGGCCGCCGCCCAGGGCGTCGACCACGTCCTGGGTCACCGCGACGGGGAAGTGAGCCGTCGCCGTGCCGACCTGGTCGACACCGTTCGCAATCGAGTTCACGATGGTCGTCGGGTCGCCGGTGAGCAGGGCCTCAAACCCGTTGTAGGCCGCCAATTGCGGCGCCACGACCAGGTCCCGCACGTCGACGAACAACTCGGTCGGCAATGACGCGGGCGGGACGGGCACCCCGTCCCAACTGACCAGCGTCCAGCCGTCCCGGGGGTCACCCTGCACCACCACGACGCCGGTGTTGGGAAGCGGGTGGGTGAGCATCAGCAAGGGATCGGGGTTGTTGACGTTCATCAGCGTCCCCACCTCGATGGCGAATTCGCTTGAATACGCGACGTCGGTGATCTGGCCGTTCGCCGCCAGGACCGGGTGAGCCAGGGCGCCGGCATACATCGTTTGCAGCGCGTTGGTGAAGCCCTGGTCGAACGCCAGCCCGCTGAAGAGTCCGGCCCCCGGGGCCAGCATGGGCACCAGGGGCAGCCCGAGCGTCCACGCGAGCGGGCCCGGTAGATACAGGACACCCAGGGGGACCTCCGGGAAGCCATTGAGAATGCCGGCATTGATCTCGTTCAGTCCGGGCAACGGCTGCACGTTCATGCCCAGCAGGCCGGCCAGCGGCGCGGCGGTCTCCTGCGTCCTGAGCAACTGCGACGAAAAGATCCCGGCGAAGGGGCCCTGCCCCTTGAGCAAGGTGGCGACCGTCAGCGCTTGTTGCTGGCCCAGCGCGGTGAGCCCGGTGCCGGGCACCGCCGTGTCGATCAGATTCGCCGCGTTGCCTATCGACTCCCCGTGCCGCACGAAGTCGATCACGATCTTGGTGGAGGGCGCGGCCGTTCCGACAACACCGTTGCCGATCAGATCCCGTCCGAACAGCACGTCGGTGGGCGCGTTGATGATCGGGTCGAGTTCCTGGCCCAGCGGGCTGTTGACCCAGGCTTCGCCGACGGTGCGGAGTGGGTCGGAGACGAACGCCTGCAACCCCTGGGAGACCTGCGCGGGCGCGTTCGTTGCACCCAACGCCCCCGCCAGCGAGGTGGCGATGGTCGCCTCTGTGCTTGTATACGCCGCAGCCGCCGCGCTCAAGGTGCCCACGAACTGCTCGTGATACGTCGCTGCCTGCGCCGCCGCCGCCTGATACTGCTGGGCGTGCGCGCCAAACACCGCCGCAATGGCCGCCGACACCTCATCGGCACCCGCCGCGGCCAGCTCAGTCGTCGGGATTACCACGGCCAGGTTGCCGGCCCGCACCGCCGAACCGATCTGCGCCGCATCCGCTGCCGCCGTCTCCAGCGCGTCCGTCGCCACGAGCACAAACGACACAGCCTACCCCCCGGCGCTTGTCATCAACTGGCCACTCAACACGCTCGACTCCGTTAAATCGTCCGTAACCCTCGAGTTGCGCTCACACACTAGGGCAATTCGCACTTCGACAAAGCCGTTTTCAACGCGAATGGGCGGCGATGTTGGGCGAACGAAGATCCCCTGCGCGTCTTAGTATGCGTGTGTGACTGGCTCTTACACCTACACCTTCGAGGACATCCGCAACCGCCCGGTCGCCGTGATCGGGGCGGGGACGCTGGGATGCCGGATCGCGCTGATGTTCGCCAGCCGTGGTGGAACGGTTCGGATCTGCGCGCGACGCGCCGACCAGCTGGCCTCAGCGACCCAGTACGTGACGGAGAACCTTCCAAAAGTTGTGCAGAGCAGAGGATTTGGCGAAGTCGGCACCGCGATGGGCACAAGTTCGCTCGACGAGGCGTTGGACAACGCGTGGCTTGCCGTCGAATCCGTCCCGGAGAGGCTTGAGATCAAGATCCCGCTGTGGGGCCAGATCGACCGCGCCGCGCCGCCCGACACCATCTTCGCGACCAACTCGTCGTCGTACCCGTCGCGCTTGATGTCCGAGGATGTGCGCGACAAACGGCGACTGTGCAACATGCATTTTTACATGCCACCTGAGGTCAACGCGGTCGACCTGATGTCCGACGGCGAGACGGACCGCGGGCTGCTTGACACCCTGCTGACCGTCCTGCCCGAGTTCGGCGTTCACCCCTTCGAGGCGCGCAAGGAGAGCACCGGCTTTATCTTCAATCGCATCTGGGCGGCCATCAAGCGCGAGTCCCTGGCGGTGGTCGCCGAGGGCGTGGCGCGTCCGGAGGATGTCGACGGGATGTTCAAGGTCAACTGGGGCGTGCCGGCCGGGCCGTTCCAGATGATGGACCTGGTCGGCCTCGACGTGGTGCTCGACATCGAGAACCACTACGCCGAGGAGTTCCCGCACCTGCCGAAGAGTGTGCGCGATCTGCTGCAGTCCTATGTCGATGCGGGCAAGCTCGGCGTCAAGACGGGCGAGGGCTTCTACAGCTATCCCACTGGGGCGCGAGCGTAAACGCCACTGCCAAAACGTGCCCCCGATTTTTCGCAGCTGCGTTACGCTCGCCGAGCCAGGTAGGCGAGCGCGAGCTTGGTGGCGTTGGCGCCGCACATGCCATGCGCGCCGGGCCCGGGTGGTGTTGCCGCTGAGCAGATGTACATGCCCGGCACCCCAATCGCGTACGGCGACAGCGTGATTCGCGGACCGAACGTCAGCTGCCGAATGTCCTTCGCACCGGTCATGATGTCGCCGCCGACATAGTTGCGGTTGTAGGTGGCCATTTGCGTCGTCGAGCGAACTGTGCGGCCGACGATGCGTTCGGCGAAACCGGGGGCGAACCGCTCGATCTGGGCGATGATCGCCTCGGTCGCGTCGCCGGTGTAGCCGTTCGGGACGTGCGCGTAGCTCCACACCGGGTGAGTGTTGCCCACCGAGCGTTGCGGATCGGCCAGATACTGCTGACCAACCAGCACGAACGGCCACTCGGGCATGCGGCCGGCGTGGATCTCGCGCTCAGTCGCGGCAAGTTCGGAGTAGGTCCCGGCCAGGTGCACGGTGCCGGCTCGATGCGCATCCGGGTTCGTCCAGGGCACGCCTCCCTCGACGGCGAAGTCGACTTTGAACGCACCGGGACCACGCCGGAACCTGGTGAAGGCGCGGGAAACGCGGCGCGGAAGACGGTCTCCCAGGATGCTGGCGACCGCACTTGGCGCCAGATCGAACATCGTGACGTCGGCGGGCGGCAGCTGCGACGCGGTCTCGACCCGGACGCCGGTCTCGATCTTGCCGCCGAGGTCGCCCAGCAGCGCCACCATCGCGTTGGTGATCGATTGCGATCCACCTCTGGCCACTGCCCAGCCGTGCCGGTGGCCGGCCGCGATGATGCCCATCCCGATAGCGGAGGTCATCGGGTAGTGCAGCGGCCGGAAGGCGTGGGCCGCAACGCCTCCGAACAATGCCCGCCCCTCCTCGGTGCGGAACAGCCTGGCGAACGTGGACCCGGGAAGCACGGTCGGCGCACCGAACCGGGCCAGCATCAACGGATGGTGCGGGAAGCGCAGCAGGGGCCGCATGATGTCGTCGCTCAGCGCATCGAACCGGGCGGCTGGGTAGCCAAAGGCGAGTCGCCACCGCGAACCGTCGCGACCGAGACCGGCCGCGGTCTGCTCCACCGAGCGGTACAGCACGCCAGCGCTGCCGCCGTCGAGGGGATGGACGCAATCGATCTCCGGCCAGCGCCACGACAGGCCGTAGCGGTCGAGGTTGAAGCTGGCAAGGAACTGCGAGCCGACGGCCATCGGGTGGATCGCCGAGCAATGGTCGTGCAGCAGGCCGGGGACGATGGCCTCGCTGCTGCGGGCGCCACCGCCGACTTCGTCGGCGGCCTCGAGCACGGTGACTTGCACGCCTTCGGCGGCCAGGGAGATGGCGGCGGCGAGCCCGTTGGGCCCGCCGCCTACCACCAGTGCGGTACTCATGCCAGCGCTCCGTGACCGTGATCCTGATTTTCGGCACCGGCCGGCTTGCTGCCGCGCAGCGACCAGCTCACCTGAGTGGGGATGGGGCCGTTGGGGAGCCAGGGCTGTTCGGCGACCGCGTCGGCCACCTTCCAGGTGCCGCGCTCGATGATCCCGAGTGCGGCGTCGATCAGCTTGTAGTGCTGAACGCCGCTGCCAAAGGCCTCCGACTCCACCCAGGCGATGACGCACTCGCCCGGCTCGAAAGCGGCTTCACTCTGCACGGCCCGGATCAAGTCTTCGTTGTGCAGGTGACCGTCGCCGAAGTTGAATCCGATAAGCGAGTTGCACACGAACTCGCCCTCCCGCACGGTGCGAGTGTCGATGTCAGGCAGGTGCGTCAACAGCAGTGAGAACAGGCCGCGAGCCTGGCTGTGCATGCTTCGCCACGCGATCGTCTTCTGCAGGGTGATCTCCGCCCACTTGGGCTCGTACCCGGCCGCGATGAACTGGTCGATCTGGTTGGACGCCGTGCGCGTGACCCGGTTCAGCTTCTGCTCGGCACCGGGCGCGAAGGTCCACACTGCCGAGGCCCAGTTGCCCGCGTACTGCCGCATCGAGGGCAGGAAGGACACCTTGTCCGGCCACAGATTGCCCAGGATCGGGTAGAACAGCAGCCCAGCGGCGATGACCGCGGCCAGCCAGGGCGGCGACATGTCCCATGGGGCATATCCATCGCGGTTCGGGAAGCCTAGGAACAGGAAGACCGTGGTGTAGGCGAAGACGACGTTCCACTCCAGCGGCACCGCCAGCGGGAACGTCGAGATGATGAACAGATGGAACCCCACCATGAACAGCGCCGCGGCCAGCGTCACCCACTTGTTTGTGGAGAAGAACAGGACCAGCGGAGCGGCGATCTCGACCGTGGTGCCGTTCACGTGTGCCATGAAGTCCGCCAGCCCCGACGGCCGCATGTCGCGCCCGAAATCGCGATAATGGGCGCGCCGCAGCCATTTGAACGCAAACGGCGTGTTGCTGACCATCGGCGGAATGACATTGGAGAAGTGCTTACCGAACTTCGAGAAGCCGGCGCCGACCCAAACCACCACGATCAGCATCTTGAGCGCGATGATCATGTTGACGAACGGCAACACGGCGAAGAAGAACATCGCCGGCAAGTACTGCTCGCCACGAGCGCCCAAGAAGATGGTCTTGTCCCGCAGACCGATCAGCACCAGCAGCGCGATCGGTGCGACGAGCAGGGCGGGATTCACCAGCCCGGATATGTTGTGCGGTAAGGCCTTTGAGAGCGAGTCGCTGTGCACGCCCGGTGACAGCAGGGCGACGGCCAGGCTCACCAGCAGCGCCAGGTACACCCCGATGTCGAACCAGGTGCGCCGATCGCCGCTCGTGAACGGCACCCACTTCCACGGGCGCAGCCGAATGGTTCCCGGTCGGGCCCAGAACAGGATGCCGCCGGTCATGGGCTTGACCTTGCCGGCCAACGGCCCCCAGGAGCCGGCCACGCCGATAGCCTCGAGCAGCACGGTCCACAGGATGACCTTCTGATAGACGATCGGTTGGTTCCACCATTCGGTCACATGCCAGAAGGCGGGCAGCCCCGATGTTGCCGTCGCGACGGTGATGCCGCCGATAGCGAAGAACACGACCAGCTTCACGATGTAGATGGTGTGGATCATCCGCGGTGAGCCGAAGCCCTTTTCGCCCCAGTCGATGGCGAGGATCCGCATCCGCTCCATCAGCGGCTTTTGCAAGAACGTATCCGGATCGACTGAGGCGAGATCCGGTTTTGTGAATCCCATGGTCTTCGCTCCTTCTGGGGTTGCGATCGAGAGTGGCCACAACACTAGGAGTCGTGTGCGGCTCGTCACAGTCGCTGATCAACAAAACCGCGCGGCGCTGTTATCGCCGCACGACAACCTGGGCGTCTAACGTCGTGGATGTGAAGGAACCACGCCTCGACAGCGATGTCGGGGTGAGCAGTTATGTCGCCGAGGTCGCCGGCCGATTGCACGATCGGTTGGTCGAGGTGTCGTCGTCACTTCGTCGTTCCCTCGAGGATCAAATCCCCGAGCTGCGTGGCGATGCAGCTATGGTGGAGCTGCTCGGGACCAGCGTCGAGGGCAACGTGGACACGATCTTGCACGCGTTGCGCTACGACATCGCAGTCGAGCGTGTCGAGGCGCCCACCGCAGCGCTGGAGTATGCCCGGCGATTGGCGCAGCACGGGGTGCCCGTGAATGCGCTGGTGCGCGCCTATCGGCTCGGTCAGCGCCAGGTGAATGAGCTGGTTTTCGCCGAATTGCGTGCGATCGATATCCCGGAACCGATGCGGGTGGCGGTGATCGAGGCGATCACCGGCACGATGTTCGAGTACATCGACTGGATGTCGCAGCAGGTCGTCGCGGTCTACGAAGAGGAACGCGAACGCTGGCTGGAGAACCAGAACAGTCTTCGCGCCCTGCGGGTCCGCGAGGTTCTGGCCGCGAACAAGACCGTCGATGTCGATGCGGCAACCACGTCGATCCGTTATCCGTTGCGGTGGCACCACCTGGGGCTCATCATGTGGTACCCGGATCCGGGCGCCGAAGGCGACGACCTTGCCAGGCTGCAACGGTTTTTTCGCGAACTGGGCGAAACCGCCGATGCCGGTGCCGGCTCGCTCTTCGTTGCCGCCGATCGAAGCTGTGGATGGGGGTGGCTGCCATATCGCACCGCGGTGACCAATGCCGCTGACGTCGTTGCGAAGGTCCGCCGGTTCGCGCTGACCCGCCCGGATTCGCCGAGTGTGGCAATAGGGACGATGGCGAGCGGCATCGAAGGCTTTCGCCGCTCACACCGGGAGGCGGAGCAGGCCCGCGGCGTCGCGATCGTCCGACAGCGGCCCAATTCGTCGACGCCGACGGTTATCGCCGCCAGTGATCCGGGGTTGTCCGTGGTGGCGCGTCTCGGCGGCGACGTGGTCGACACCCGCGAGTGGGTGGCCGCCGTGCTTGGAGACCTTGCGGGCGACAACGAGAACGACGCGCGGCTGCGTGAGACGTTGCGGATGTATCTGGCTTGCGGCTCCAGCTACAAGGTGGCCGCCGAGGAACTCAACATGCACTTCAACTCGGTGAAGTATCGCGTGGGCCGCGCCGTCGCCCGGCGCGGCCGCGAGATCGGCAGCGACCGGCTCGAATTAGAACTCGCGCTGCTCGCGTGCCACTGGTACGGCCCCGCGGTTCTGCGGCCGAAATGAGCAGGCCCGCACCTGTTGGTGCGGGCCCGGTGGGGGTGGGTGCAGAGCAACAAGTCACGCGGCGGCGGGAACGGCGATACGCCGGGATGCCGTGCGCCGCGGGAAGTTGGCCGCAACGCGCTCTTGGGTGCTGGTCCGCGCCTGGCCGGTGAGAAGGTGGACAGCGGTGATGATCGCCGGCAGGAGCACGGGGAACAGGACCATCAGCATGATGAGGGCGGGCAGTAACATGGTTTCACCTAGGTTTCTCCGCGAAGCGGTACAGTAGGAATGGATTGTGGGACTTGATAATTAGACCCAGTGGAATCGAATCATCGGGTTCGTCGCAAAACGTACCGACACCAGCACAGTGTGGTCATGTCCTGAACCAACCAACTCGCGACGCGTTCTTGTCTCTCGGCGACAAATTGGTCGCGGAGGGGCTCCGTTACGGGGCGCGACCGCGCGCCATACATCAGCAGTTTCAGCCGGACATTGTTCGCGATGCCAATGCGCGATGCCGAATTGTGTCGCCGGGGATGCTTTCTTTACGTCGATTCTGACTAACGATATGGGAATGACTGTTAGCGACAAGACTGTTTTCGAAGGTCCGCTGCATCAGCTTGCGCGTAGCGCATGGCAGCTGCTTCTCCTCATCGGCATCGTGGCTGTCACGCTCGGTGTCATCGTGCTGGCCTGGCCAGGCCCGTCATTGTTGGTGGCGGGTGTCCTGTTCGGCATCTACCTGGTGGTATCTGGAATTGGATATGTGTTTGCCGCGTTCGGCACGCACACCGGCGCCGCAATGAGAGTGCTGGCGTTCTTGACCGGCGTCGTGTCGTTGGTGCTGGGGTTCTTCTGCTTCCGCGACAAATTCGAGGCGGTCACGCTGTTGGCCTTGTGGATCGGTATCGGCTGGGTGTTCCGCGGGATGACTCTGCTCGCGTCGGCGCTATCCTTCGACCACATGCCCGGACGCGGCTGGCAGGCGTTCTCCGGTGTGATCATCGTTATCGGCGGCGGCGTGCTGATCATCTCGCCGATCGACTCGATCGCGGTCCTGACCCTGGTCGCCGGCTGCTGGCTGATCGCCATCGGCATTATCGAGGTCATCACGGCGTTCCAGGTTCGAAGCCGGACGAAGGCGAAGGCTTGACAGGATCTCCCAGGGTCGCCTAGGGCAGTCGAAGCTCGACCTCGAACGCCAGACACAGCTCGGCGAGATCTGTTGGCCGCGAGAGTGATCGACCGGTCAACTCCTCGATGCGGCGCAGCCGGTGCCGCACGGTGTTGGGATGGCAATAGATTTTCGCCGCGGTGTCATTGGCGGAGCCGCCCGCCTGCAACCAAGCCTGAAAGGTATCGAGCAGCAGCGTGCGCTCCTCGGCGGGAAGTCCGTTCAGCCGCCCGAGCACCACGGACCTGATCTTCGCCATGACCTCCGGGGCGCTCACCGCCGCGACGGCAAGCGGGGTGTCGTCGAAGACGGCAACGAGTGAGTCGGCCAATGGCTTCCCGGTGACCGCCAGTCGGGCGAATCGCAGTGCGTCGCTGGTTTCGGCCAGCTCGCGAAACGGCGGACTGATGCCGACTCGCGCGGTCGCGGCCTGCTGCAGCACCTCGACGAGCTTGCCGAGCGCCGATGGCGTCGCGTGGCCCCGCAGATGGACGATGCCGACCTGTAAGTCCGGCAGCAGGCGCCATGCTGACCGGATGTCGCGTACGGACAGTTTGTTTTCGATTGTCGGTAATCCCAGCTTCCCGATCGCACGCAACTCCGCCGCTACGACGACATAGGGTCCCGAGGTGGGGAGCCGCAGCAGGTCTGCTGCCTCCCAGAGGCTTTGGCTGTCAGTGATCCTGTGGGAGAGCAGCGCTTCGACCAATGCCGATCGTTCTTCCTCCCGCTCTAGAATCTGCGTGGTCAGCTGTTGGCGGTAGGCGCTGGCCATCGCCTGAGTGAACGTGTCTTGCGCAACGAAGACACGTGCGGTGGCATTGAGGATCGAGTCGGTGGGTATCGCCGCGGCCCGGGCGGTGGCAAGGGTTTCCTCCCACATGAATCGGAAACCGATCCGGTAGGCGGTCATCACCGCCGGCAGCGGCACACCGGCGAGCGCGCGTTCGGTACCGGTCCGCTCCGCGGGAGAAACGCCGACATCGGCGTGCCCGACCAGCGAGTCGAAGATGAACGTCACGTTCGCCACGCAACTTTCGGCCACTTGCTCCTTCGTGACGACGGTGCCCTCGCGGTAGACGTCGATCTCGCGGCAGAGCAGATCCGCCATCGCTTTTCCCAGTCTCGGGGCGCGGGCCAGCATGAGTTCGCCGAGCTCGACGATGTGCGGATCAGGAGCGGCGCCACGCTGGTCGCCGACAGGGTGTGTTGTCGTGCTCATATCCCCAAACCATAGGCTCGCTCACTGGCGAATGTGAGCGGTCAAGCGAAGCGGCTCGCTCTTAGCCACCGGTCACATAGACGGCAGCGCGATTGCCGGCGATGGTGGTGGGAGCACTTTGGGTCGACCGTGATCGGTAGGCAAAGGGCGCTGCCTCCCCTGCACCGTGCCGCTCCCGACAACAACAATGTCGGCCATCTTCGTCTCGTGAGAACAACTGCCCGGGCCCGGTCGGTACCTAATGTGCCCTCCATGAAAAGCGACATTGTGCTGCAACAGGTCGCTGACGTCGCAGACGCGGTGTACCGGCGAACCGATGAAGTGTCGATCCTGCTTGCGCGTGCAATCACCCGCGAGGTGCGGCTCTACGGGGCGACCGCGGCGGTGCCGTTCGACGTGGTGGCTGCGGGCTGTGCCGCCAACGTGCGAGCGATCTTTGGGGCGATCGCCGCCGGTGGCGATTTCAACGTGACCGCGGCCACCCGGCTGGGGGTTGAGCGGGCGCGTGACGGGGTGCCGCTGTCGTCGGTGATGGAGGCTTATCGGGTCGGTTTCCGGCGGGTGTGGGAGGCCGTAGCCGCCGAGGCCGCGACCCAGCCCGACATGAATGGCGATGCGTTGCATACGCTGACCGCCGAATTACTGACCGCTCAGGACGTGTTCACCGGCGCAATGGCCGCCGGGTACCGACAGGAGCAGACCCGCCGGGTCGTGCGCGACGAAATGAAGCGGTCAGAGCTCATCGACGCCCTGATGCGGGGCCGGCTGTTCGAGCGGTGCAGCCTGTGGGAGGCCGCCGACTATCTTCGGTTGCCGAGTACCGGTCCATTCGTGGTGGTTGCCGCCGATGTCTCCCAGTCCAGGGTGGACGCCCTGCCGGGTATCGAGGCGAAGCTCCGCAGCCTGGATGTGTCCTCCGCGTGGCGGGGGCTGCCCGACGTGCAAGTCGGGATCGTGCACGTCAAGACCGACCGCCACCTGGCTGCGGTGCTGGCGCTGGTGGCGCGGGTAGCCATCGGCCGGGTGGGTGTCAGCGCCCGCTTCGACGATCTGCGCGACACCGCGCGGGGGCTACGTCAGGCCCGGGTGACGCTGCGGGGCCGGGCAGACCCCGGCTCGCCGGTGTCGGTGTTTGACGGCTCGATCCTGGCCACCGCCGCGGTCAGCGCACCCGAAGTGATGGTCGAACTCGCGAGCCCCGTGATGGAGTGTTTCGCCGATCTTGCCGACGAAGAGCGGGAAATCCTGTTCGAGACGTTTCGGGTGTGGCTGGACCACGACGGGCCGATGCGCACCGCTGGGGAGATGCTGTTCTGTCACCCCAATACCGTCCGCTACCGGATGCACC
The DNA here is from genome assembly GCA_963785625.1 of uncultured Actinomycetota bacterium. Lineage (GTDB taxonomy): Bacteria > Actinomycetota > Actinomycetes > Mycobacteriales > Mycobacteriaceae > Mycobacterium. The sequence goes on from CAWAWC010000023.1 coordinate 121,665, forward strand.
GCATCGAGCAGCGCACCGGCCGTTCCCTTACCCGGCCGCGTGATGTAGCCGAACTGTGTCTGGCCTTCGAAGTGCAACGCCGATTGATGTAGAGATTCGTTGTCGGACAACGACCTCAAGGCCGCAATGGCGGCACTGCCGCGGCAATTTCGCGAATTTGTGTATTACGCCGATGTCGCGGGGTTCCGTTGCACGGAGATCGCGGAGATCATGCACATCCCGTTGGGAACCGTGATGTCGCAGCTTCATCACGGGCGACGACAATTCCGCAAACTGCTTGCCGACGGCTTCGGACGTGTTGGCCCCGAAACACTGCCCCGCGACGGCGTGATGCCATGTCTGAAATTCAGTCTCCAGCGAAGTGCGTGAAATCTGTTGGCACGTAGGCAATGACGCGTCGACCCGAGGTCCTTGCCGTGACTCGTCAAGAGCTGTCGACGGGCTGCCGAAACCGGGCAGACGCAAACGTCGTCGGCTTAGCGGGACTCGAGCAGTTGAACAATTCACGTCCTTCGCGTGAGATGGACACGCCAACTGTGGATTACGTCATACATGCGCGACCGACTCCGGGCCTGACTCCGACGAGTGGACGCCGGCGGAAACCGTAACTGGGACGATCCCGGTCGACACCTCCGAGCTGTCATTACCGCGTCTCATGTAGCCGACGCGGAATCGCAGCGGGCGGATGCTGATTCACCGATAGAACGCTTACGCATCCGCGACCTTGCTCACGGGCGCAACGTAATCGAGACGTTTCTGCCAGCGTCGATTTGTTTCGGAATAGTCTCAGTGGTTTGCTCCATCTCATCGCGGACGTTGCAACTGGCGCCGTTGTTCACAGGCACCCGCGAAAGGCCAGCGACGTTGTGCGCATCGATATCGACAAGGGGCGGCGGCTTCCGGCAGACTCGAGTTGGCCTTGCAGAGCGGAAGCGGAGCGGGTAGAGCCTATGAGCGGGTATTGGGTTGCATACATGATCGACGACCTTTCGACCAAGTCAATCGTTCGCACGCTGGGCGAACTGTGCAGGGGAACGATATGAACGGCCCCGCGTGGACCTACGACTGGCCATGCCTGATGGTGGACGAATGGCCGGCCACACGCGACACCTTGCATATGTGGACCCAGATCGTCGGCAAGATCCGCATGGTTCACATGCCGCTGTTGAACCACTGGTGGCAAGTGACGTTGTATGTGAGTCCACGGGGATTGACCACCGCCGCAGTTCCATACCGGGATGCGGTGTTCGACATGGAATTCGACTTCGTCAGCCATATGCTTGTGATCCGGCATAGTGACGGGGGCCAGAAGGCGGTGCCGTTAGTTGCCAAACCGGTCGCCGAGTTTTACGGAGAGACGCTCTCGGCGCTCGACAGTCTCGGCATCGAATCGCATATCATCGGCAAGCCCAACGAGGTAGAACCCGCTATCCCGTTCGCTGAGGACTACCAGCACGCTGAATACGATCCCGATGCGGCGCGCGCGTTCTGGCAGCAGCTGGTGGCGGCGCACCGAGTCATGACCAACTTCCGCGCGGCGTTCGTCGGAAAGGCTAGCCCTGTCCAATTCTTCTGGGGTGCTTTGGATTTAGCCTGTACACGATTTTCCGGACGGCCTGCCCCCCTGCATCCGGGAGGAGCCCCCAACTGCCCGGACTGGGTGATGGCTGAGGGGTACTCACGCGAACTCAGCAGCTGCGGCTTTTGGCCCGGAGGCGGTAAAGAGGGCGCGTTCTATTCCTACGCATACCCGGAGCCGGAAGGTTTCTCGGGCCACCGCGTTGAACCAGACACCGCCTACTTCAGCGACGAACACAAAGAATTCCTGCTGCCCTACGAAGCCGTGCGCACTGCCGATGACCCCGACCGCGCGGTCGCCCGCTTCTTGCAGACCACATACGAGGCGGCCGCCGAGCTCGGCGGCTGGGACCGCAGCGCGCTTGAAGACGACCCGAACCGACTGCCGCCGCTGTCCATGCGCCGCAGCTAGCGCGCGTATATATGGCGTCGGACGTGCGCCGACTTCCCCACGTGTGCGAACGCCGATGTTCGCGTGGAGCGGACCAAATGGGCGCCCCGCTGCCCGAGCGGGTGCGCGTTGGAACGCATTTGTGCCGCAGCGTGTTCGGCACTCAGGGATCGGTCCTTCACCATCGCCGGGCGGTTGACCGACCAGATGGCGATGACCCCGACCCGCAAGATCTTGTCCCGGCTTACCGCCGGCGTCAGCTAATTTGCCTAACCCCCGTTCATCAGGGGGAACTGACCGTGCGCGAGCACCGCGCCGTTTGGCCTCATTCGTTGGCGTGCAACATAAGTCGCAGACGTTCAGTCTTGTCTGGAGTCCAAGCCGGCGGCTGCAGGATCGCGGCCCAGCCGTTAGCGACGTCTTTGACGTAGCGGTGACCGTGCCCGTCGGGAACATCGACGGCGACGGCCATGTCGGCCGATACCTGAAGGAAGGTCACCACCGGGATCCATTCCATCTCGCCCGGCACGTCGTAGCCGCGTTTTTCGCGCAGCCAGTCCGGTTTGCGCAGCAACAGGTCGGGGTTCCACCACGCGATTGGGTCGGACGCGTGTTGCAGGTACACGATGCGGGGGTTGGCCCACGGGCCTGGCGGGCGACCAAGGTTGTCGGCTCTGGCGGCGAATCGAACGTCCTGGCCCTGCTCATAGATCGGCAGCCATTGCGGTGAGCCCTTATCGCGATTGCGGGTCACCTCCAGCCACATCGTGTTGTTGAATGTGGGCCCACTAAACAAGGCACCGTCGGTGCGCGCGACGATGTTGTTGGCGGACAGGAACGGCGCCTCCCCGCCGAACGATCCGAGACTCTCGCCAAACAGCACCAGCTTGGGCCGCTGTCCTTCCGGCAGCGCGCGCACACGTGCCGAGACCGCTTCGAAGAGCGCCTGACCGGCCTGGCGGGCATTTTCCTTGTCCACCAGGAACGATAGCCAGCTGGGCAAAAACGAGTACTGCATGCTCACGATCGCGGTGTCGCCGTTGAACATGTACTCGATCGCGTCAGCTTCGGCCTCGTTGATCCAGCCGGTCCCGGTGGTGGTGGCGACGGCCACGACCTTGCGCTGCAGGCCACCGGTGCGTTCGAGCTCGCGGGCGGCCAGCTCGGCGGTGGCGCGGATGCCGTGGGCTGACCCCAACCCGGCGTACGCGCGGATCGGCTCTATTGCGGGGGCGCCATTGAACGCCGACAGCTGCCCGATCGCGGGGCCGCCGGCGATGAAGATGCGGCCTTGTTTTCCAATCGACGCCCATGACACCAAGGAGCCGGGGCCGCCCGAGCGCAGCGACGTCGTCGGCGCCGGCGTGTTCGGACTTTGCTCGTTGTTGACCGCCTCGAATGTGTTGTTCAGTGTTCGCATCGCGAAGCGGACCACCACGCCGTTGAGGATCGCGAAAATCAGCACGGCCACGAGCAGCGCCGCGACCACCGCCGAAACCCGTGGGGGGGCAACGCGATTGAGCTTGCTCACCAGGAAGAGAATTAGCCGCCTGATCAGTTGGCCGATCTCGACGAGCGCAAACAACACCACGATCGACAGCGCCGCAGCCAATGGGTAGTCATGCCATGTCAGCCGCGGGACACCCATCAGGTCGCGCACGTGGTCCTGCCAGACGTGGAACCAGAAGATCATGCCGATGGTGCCAACCACGGCGGCGGCGACCAGCATGACCCATGCCATTCGCGGCGCGGGCGGGCTGGTGTCTTTCGATCGCATGTAGCGCGCCAGCCACACCGCCAACACGCCCAGTGCATAACCAATCGCGCCGGATACTCCGCTGACCAGCGCCTGGAACAGCGGCCCGCGGGGCAGCAGCGACGGGGTAATCGACAACCACAAAAGCACCAGCCCGACGGCGGTGCCGGTGAACGTGTAGCGGCGCACCCACCACGGCCTCTTATTCACTGGCGGCGCTTTCGCCGGGGGTGTGTGCCCGGGTGGTGCCGTCGCGACGGGCTCTTCGGTGGCAACGCCGCCAGGTGCTGTAGCGGCGGCGTTCTCGGCATTGGAGGGAGCCAATTCGTCAGGGCCGGAACCGGGTTCGCTCACCATTGCTCCTTAACGGTGTGAGGGCTGAGGACGCTTTCGGGTGCACGCGGTGATGCCCTCTCCCTGATCCTCGGTGCCAAAGGCCGTCGTCGACCCGAGGCGCCCGCGATTTCATCGGACTCACGCTGAGCGCAGCGAGTCCATGATCATGCGTAGCGCAACCGGGTGGCCCGTGTTGACCGAATTGCCGCAACCTGTGGTGTCGAGGTAGCGGGCCGGGTCGGCCGGGTCGAGGCGGTAGTAGGCCGCGTTGTCTAGCCCCCGGTGGCACAGCGTGGGGCCCTCGGCTCCTGCTTCGGCGGTGTGGTTGAACACCACGTCGAGCAGCACCTCCAGCCGCGCGGCGTGGAGGGTGGCAACCATAATGCGGAACTCCTCGACCTGGCCGCCGGGTTGACCGACGCGCACCGCCGCGGAGTATCCGGCATGGGGGGCGAAGAACCCGATGGTGTTGTAGCCCCAATAGTTTGTCAGGCCGCGCTGCACCAAGAACGACTCGGGCACGTTGTGGTGTACTGGCAGCAGCTCCACCGCGGTCACCCCTAGGTCGATCAGATGTTGCAGCGCGGCTGGGTGCGCCAGCCCGGCATAGGTGCCGCGCAGATCCGCCGGTACCCCGGGATGGGTGGCGGTGAACCCCGCACGTGCAGCTCGTAAATGATCGTGTCGGCCAGCGCGTGCCCCGGCCCGGGCACGGCCGGTGGCGGCGCGGCTATCACCAGGCTGCGCGGCACGTGAGCGGCCGAGTCCAGCGGGCTGGGGGCACCGGGGTCATCGGATGCGTGACCGAGGAGTTCGGGCCCGAACCGCACCCGGCCGTGGATCGCGCGGGGGTAGGGGTCGAGCAGCAGCTTGGTCGGGTTGTAGCGCAGGCCGCGCGCGGGATCGTAGGGTCCGCTGACCCGGAAACCGTAGGCCTGCCCGGATGTCACGCCGGGCACAAAGCCGTGCCGGGTGTCCCCGTCACGTTCGGGCAGCACCAGCCGTGTCTCGACCCCATCGGGGTCGAACAGGCATAGGGTCACCTTGTCGCCGGTCGATGCCACGGCGAGGTTCGTGCCGTCGGCGCTGGGTGTGGCGCCCAGCGGTTCGGCGCGGCCGGGCAGGATTTTCGGGCTCATCGGTTCTCCTCACCCGGCACGAGCCGCTGGATGACCTGCGATACCGCGGGGTAGGCCCGGTGGCGGCGGCGGATCACGTCGCCCACCAGCCCGGTCCAACCGGTTTGATGGGATGCGCCCAGGCCCGCGGCGTTATCGCCGTGGAAGTACTCGAAAAATAGCAGGTTGTTCCGCCAGCGGGGGTCGGTCTGAAACCGGCCCACCCCACCGAAGCAGGGCCGGGATCCGTCGCTGCCGACAAGGAATATCGACACCATGCGTTCCCAAAGATCGGAGGCGACCGCGTCGAGGGTGACGCTGGTGCCCGAACCGGTCGGGTATTCGATCATCAGCTCGGCGCCGAAGAATTCGTGGTAGCGCTCCAGTGCCGTCGCGGCGAGGTAGTTGAGCGGAAACCACACCGGGCCCCGCCAGTTGGAGTTGCCGCCGAACATCGCCGTGGTCGACTCGGCGGGCTCGTAGTCGATGTCGGCGCTCACGCCGTCGATGTCCAAAACGTACGGATGGTCCCTGTGGTAGGCCGATAAGGAACGCAGCCCGTGCGGCGAGAGGAACTCGGCGGGGTCGAATAGGGTTTGGCAGAGCCGACGGACCCGCTCGAGGCTGGTTACCCCGACCAGTAGCCGCCGCTCGCCGGGCGTGCCGCGCAGGATCCCCGCGGCGACCATGTCCTCGGTGCCGCCCAGCCCATGGCGTCGCAGGTAGTGGGCGAACCCCTTGTCCGTCACCAACGACTGGTCGATGGCCTGCTCGTTGACCACCGCCGCAGCGAGCAGCGGGATCATGGCGACCATCGAGCGCACGCGGACCGGGACCGCTTCGCCATCGGGCAGCACGATGCGGTCACAGAATATGCCGTCGTGTTCGTCCCAGACGCCCACCGTCTCCAGTGCGTCGGCGATGCCGGCGAAGTGCTCAAGGAACTTCTGCACCAAATCGAGCGCGGGTCGGTGTCCCGACCCGTGCAGGATCGCCGCAATCGTGGCCATCGACAGCGCGTACCCCGCCATCCACCCGGTGGCATCGGACTGTTCCAGGACACCCCGGACAGGGAGGTGGGATCGGTCCAGAGGGCCGATGTTGTCCAGCCCCATGAACCCGCCCTCGAACAGGTCGGAGCCGTTGGCGTCCTGCCGGTTCACCCACCAGGTGAAGTTCACCAACAGCTTGTCGAAAATCCGGGAGAGAAAGTCGAAGTCGCGACCCCCGTCGATACCAAACACCTCCAGCGCCGCCCAGGCCTGCACCGGCGGATTGACATCGGAGAAATCCCACTCGTAGGCGGGCAGCGCCCCGTTGGGGTGTTGAAACCACTCGCGACACAGCAGCGATAGCTGGTACTTCGCGAACGCCGGATCGACGTGCACCAGCGCGACGCAGTGAAACGCCAAGTCCCACGCCGCAAACCACGGGTACTCCCAGGTGTCGGGCATCGACATCACGTCGAACGCCTCGAAGTTGCGCCAGCGGGCATTGCGGCCAGACCTCCGCTGCGCCGGGGGTGGCGGCTGGGTTGAGTCACCGTCAAGCCAGCGGGCCACCTCGTAGTAATAGAACTGCTTGCTCCACAGCAACCCGGCAAACGCCTGGCGCATCACCGCGGCCTCGTCGGCCGACGCCTCGGCCGGGGTGAGCTCGGCGTAAAACTCTTCCGCCTCGGCGCGCCGCTGGTCCACCACCCGGGTGAAGTCCGCGCCCAGCGCCGTGGCCGAGTCCGGTCCGGTGCCGACCCGACGCAGCCGCAGCCGCAGCTCGGCGGTCGCGCCGGGGTCCACCGTGAGCCGGTACCACGCCGCGCACTTGCTGCCCCGCCGCTGCGGGCTGACCGTGTCGGCCCCGGACACGACATGGTCGTTGATGCCGTCCTTGGGCCACCGCGAGCCACCCGTGACCCCGTACAGCCGAGCAACATTCGTCTCGTTGTCGCAGAACAGCAGCTCCGGGCCGCCGCCCTGGGGGGCCGGCCCGGGCAGCAGTTCGAGGTCACCAAGGAAGGGGTGCTCGACGGCCACCGTGTCGGCGGCAGCAGCCAGCGTCGGCGCGGCCGTCCCGACGTCCCAGGACCAGGTGTTGCGGTACCAGAGAGTCGGCAGCACGTGAAGCAGTTCGCACTCGGGCCCCGCGTTGGTCACGCCGATCGTCATCAGTACGTCGGTAGGGTCAGCCTTCGTGTATGACACATCGACGATCCAGTAGCGGTCGTCGTCGAAGACGCCGGTGTCGAGCAGCTCGTACTCGAAATCGAACTTGCCGCGCCGGCGGTTCTCATCCAGCAGCTGCTGGTAGGGGAATGCCCGCTGCGGGTAGTGGTAGCGCCAGCTGTTCCACGCGTGGCTGGGCAGCGCGTCGAGGTACCACCAGTACTCCTTGACGTCCTCGCCGTGATTGCCCTCGGCCCCGGTCAAGCCGAAGGCCCGCTCCTTCAGGATGGGATCGCGCCCGTTCCACAACGCCAGCGCCAGGCACAGCCGCTGCTCGATGTCGCAGAAGCCGGCCAGCCCGTCCTCGCCCCAGCGGTAGGCGCGCGAGCGCGCGTGATCGTGCGGCAGGTAGGTCCACGCTTCGCCGTCGGCGCTGTAGTCCTCGCGGACCGTGCCCCACTGGCGTTCGCTCAAATACGGTCCCCACAAATACCAGTCACTGGCCTGCCGCAAGCCCAAATCGAGCCGGCCGAAGCCATCGACTCGGCGGCGCTCCGCACCCGCTTCGGTCGGCGTCATGTTGAACCTCCAAATCGGCCCGCATCTTGTGTCGGGGCGTGTGCCAGGTGCGCGTGACGCTATCGTCGCGCGGCAACGTGTCGGCCAATCCCGCGGACCAGGAAGGCCAACGCGATCTCGCCGATCCCGTGAACCAGCGTCCCCGCGGTGGTCCATGTCAGCAGCGCCATGATCGGCGCTTTCAACGAACCCGCGACCGACAACCCGATCGCGAGCTCGGTGAGGCTTGCAATCAGCAGAACCCACCACCCGTGTTCTCGGTTGGCAGCGAGGGCGGTGAGGACACCGATGGCTCCCCAGAAGATAAAAAGGAAGCTCATCACCGCGGCCAACCCGACGACTGTGGCGTCCACGCCGAGGAATGCCACGACGCCCCCGACGACGAAAAGCACCGCCAGCAAGCCGCGGGCTATGCGACCGCCCCGGGATGACATCATCGCGCCCGCCATTGCCTCATTGGCCGCTGCCACCAAACAGACACACCGACGAGTATGACAAGAGTCGCGACGGTGGCATACGCGAGGCGCGGGATCGCGAGTCCGATCACGATCCAGGTCACGCCGGCGACAAGAAGCAGCCGTCAATACCGAGTCTTTGAGGCAAAACTGTTGGTCAAATGGTCGACGAGATCGTGCGCTCGCCTCGACGACGTCATCGCGACCTGACTGGTCTTACCCATTGCGACTGCAGCGCAATCGATTTGTCAGTGGTGGTGACGGCGTCTGTAAGCGGCGCGACTGGCCAGTCGTGACTCATCGCGGCGTCGCGGCGGTCATTTTTAGTCGCTCCGGAATCAGGTACGGTGCGAGTCCGCGGCAGCGCGTGCATACATCGCATCGAGCGATGCGTACTCGGCTTCGTCGACAGCGGCCTGCGCGAAATCGATGGCATCAAGTGCATAAGAAAGGGCTATATTCGCGTCCGCATCCGCCGCGTCGGCGTCGAATTGTTCCTTCTTCTCCTTGACGCTTGTCCGCGCCTCCGCGACATGGGCTTGCCACTTGGCGCGGATGTCCTGCCAATGCGACGACGCCTTGTCGCGGGCACCATCTGCCTTGTCCTTGAACTGATTGGCGGCTGCAGTTGCCCTATCCCGTGCGCTGGCGGCGTCGGCAGCAAGCTGATCTCTGGTGGACTGACTGGCCGCACGGAGATGTTGCGTGGCCATTTTTGCTTTGTCGGAAATTTTGTCGAACTCTGTGCTCAGATCGGTGTTTGCCACCAGAAACTCCTTCATCACCTAAGGCCGCTCATCGCCAACCGTTATCACCCTGAGGCCGACTGGAAGTCGCCTAATTTGATTGTCGACGCTCGGCGGCAACGGGTCATTGTTCGCCGAGACATAATCGTCGTGCGGAGATTAGTCGCGACGACAAGCAACAGGTGCGTTGCGCGTGTTGATCCCGCGCCGTCCGCGCAGCGCCCGTGTTGGCTGAATTTCTGCCGCGGCACAACGTCGGGCGCTTCATGCGGGTGCTCGGAGAGGACTTCTTCGATCGCGGCGCGGATAGACGTTGTATCCTTCGCGGACGATCAGATGTTCCTGCGGGCAACGATGAAGAAATAGCCGTCCTCGTCGACCCGGCCGATGTCGCCAGTCGAAAACCAGCCGTCGACGAAGGCGTCCGCGGTGGCCTCCGGCAAGTTCCAGTAGCCCTTCAATACGTTGTGGCCGCGGACTTGAATCTCGCCGGGTGTCCCGATCGGCACCTCAGTGGCGTGTTCGTCGATCACCCGCATCTGCACGCCGTCGATGGGTGTGCCGATCGAACCGACCTTGCGCAGCGCGGCGGGATGATTGAAACACGCCGGTCCTGACGTTTCCGGCAGCCCGTAGCCCTCGAGCACCGTGCAGTCCAACTTGCCCTCGAACCGGCGCAGCACCTCCACTGGCATCGCCGCGCCCGCGGAGATGCAGACCCGTAACGAGCCGAAGTTCGGGTCGTGGCCGGGGCTGGCCGCGAGTATCGCCGGGTACATGGGGGGTAGGCCCTCGAAGACGGTGACGCGTTCGGCCGCAATCATTTGCAGCGCTTTGCCAGGGTCAAACGTGGGAAGCAGTGCCAGTGTCGCGCCGGTCGAGATGGCCGCCGCCAGACCGCATGTCATCCCGAACGCGTGAGACAGTGGCAGGCACTCCAGCACGACGTCGTCGGGCCCAATGTTGAGCAGCCTGCGCGCAATGACGGCTTGGTTGTTGACCAGGTTGTGGTGGGTGAGTTGGGCGCCCTTGGGCACCCCGGTTGTGCCGGACGTGTGCAGGATGACCGCGTTGTCGTCGCTGGCGCGGGTTACCGGCCACGCCTGCCCGAGAAAGCCGCTGGTCAGCTGCTCGAGCGTGTGCTCGCCGACAACGATTGGGGGAACCCCGGCGGCCAGCGCACCGGCGGTAGCCGCAACCCCACATGAAGGTGCGACGACCAGCAGGCGCGCACCGGTGTTGGTCAAGACGAACTCGACTTCGCGGGCGCTTCGCAGCGGATCCATCGGCACCACAACCGCTCCTGCGTGCAGCACGCCGTAGAAAACCATCGCGAACTCGGGACGGTTCGCCAACATGACCCCCACCCGGTCACCCGGGCGCAGACCTCGGTCGGCGAGGTAGGCGGCGAACCGTGCGGCGTTATCGGCCAGCTCCGAAAACGTTGTTGTGGCCCCGTCGCAGCGCAGCGCGGGACTATCAGGGTACATGTCTGCCGACTCGACGAGATACAGGCTCAAATTGGTCATGAAAACTTCCCGGGCGGAATGCTTCCCATGCTTTTACGATGGGATCCTGCTTGGCCATCTGTCGATGGAATCAGCGACAACGAACACCGTTAGGCGGTGTTGCATCCAACAGGGCAGACTGATCCAGGGCCATCGCGATGGTCCTTTCGGTAGTGATCCTTGGTCGTTTCACCACAGAGACTCACGCGATGGCCCCTTACATCAGCATCGACGCGCCGCCACTACTTACACCACGCCCCGGGACGCTTCCCTGCGCGGCCAGCAGAAGCCTCAGCAGACAAAACGACAGTTGCGGCCCGTGTGATCACACAACAACAGCTGCCGATCGTTGTTGCTCAGGACATCGACCTCGTCAGATGTTCTTCCGATGATTTGGGGACCGGCCTGTTTGCGGATCGATTTCGCAAGGATTCTTACAAAGCCGCTCCTGCCGGCTCAAGCCGAACCGCATGTATCGCGCTTCTCGAAAGGAAAGGAGCCAGGTTGAGTGATCGGATCCCGTGAACTGGTCCACGGCGAACGAGAGGGTGTCGGCGTGTCGCGGCGACGTGATCGACTGGTTCAACGACCACGACGAGTGGTCCCGCAACACCGCCGCCCAGAATTTCTCAAGCCTGCGGTTGTGGTTCGGCTGGCTGGTCGCCGAAGGGCACCGCACCGACAACCCGATTTTGCGGATGAGCAAGGTGACGATGGTTCGCGGGGAGCCCCGCCCGATCTCCGATGCGGAGTTGCGGCGGCTGTTGACGCTGCCCAGGTTGCATCAGCGTACGCGGGCGATGGTCATGCTGGCGGCGTTCGCGGGGCTGCGGGTGGCTGAGATCGCCCGCGTCAAAGGGTTGGATGTGGATTTGAACCTGAGGCGTCCGGTGATCTGGGTGCACGGTAAGGGCGGCACGCATAAGAGTGTGCCGCTGCATCCGCTGCTGGTGCGGGTGGCGCAGACGATGCCGCGGCAGGATTGGTGGTTTCCCAGTGAGAACAATCCGGATAAGCCGATGCGGCCGGAGTCGGTGAGTTCGGGGATTGGGCGGGCGATGCGCCGGGCGGGGGTGTCGGGGACGCCGCACGCCTTAAGGCACTATTTCGGGAGTTCGTTGTTGGCGAATGGTGCGGATTTGCGGACGGTGCAGGAGTGTATGCGGCATGCGAGCATTGTGGCGACGCAGGTGTATACGCGGGTGCCGGATGATCGGCGGTTTGAGGCGATCGCGACGTTGAATCCGTTGGCGGGGTGGGATGTCAAGAACACGTAAACGTCTTGTGCAATGCTAGTTGCTTAACGTGCGTTTTGGGTTAGAGTTCACTTGTTTTTTGGCGCGTCAGCGGAAACCTGTCACGGTTTCGTTGATGCGCCAAACCCCGTTTTTACCACAAAACAGGCGAATGGCCCGTTTTACCACAAACCATTAAAATACTTAATGAAAAAGGTTGGTGTTTTCGGTGGCATGGAAACTCGGCGTCACACTATTACTCGCCCCAGCCGCCGCCACACTCACCAACCCCCGCCCTATGGACAACCCGCAGTATCAGACAGTCCACCACACCCCGCCACTGGTGACACCCGACGATCACAGTCACCATCCCCGCCCCCCACACCAACGGGCCGCTGCCCGCCGTACAATCAGTGGTGATCTCCGCGCACTGCCCCCACTGCCATCGTTCGTTGGTAGGTACAGGTGGCAGCGTAGCGGCCTAGGGCTTGATAGCCCAGGGTTAAATGTTGTCGGTGGCGGCACGTGACACGACGTCGGCTGGACCCGCAGCAGCGACGCGAGCAGCTGCTTGACACCGGAGCCGCGTTGTTCGCAGAAAGGCCGTATGAAGATGTCCTCATGGAGGACATCGCCGCGCGTGCGGGTGTGTCGAGAGCGACGCTATATCACTATTATCCGAATAAGCAAGACTTATACGTAGCGATGTTCAAGCGCGCCAGTGACAGATTCCTGGCACGTGTTATTCCTGATCCGCAGCTACCGCTGGCAGAACAGCTTGCCACCGCACTCGAGGCCCACATCCAATCTTTTGTCGATCATCCCTTTGAAGCAATCACGATCAACCGTGGCGCATTGTCGGATGATCCGGCAATCCAGGCGATCGTCGCTGAAGAGCTAAACGTGGTGGGCCAACGCCTGGTTGATCAACTCGTCGCGGAGGGATGCCTGCGCGATGCCACCGAGATCGCCGTGGAGGGTTGGTTGGCGTTCGTTCGCGCAGTCTGCGTGAAATGGATTCAGTCGCAGAATATCTCGCGGGCCGATCTCACCGAAATGTGCCTACGCGCATTCGACTGCGCTCTTGGTACCCCAACAAGCCGCTTACCTGGCCGGATATACGGGGAGCCAGGCCCGCAACGCCGCATCAGGATCATCCGGCGTGTCCGAGACCGGCTGGTGTCGCTGGGTGGCTCGACGTTGCCCAGCGACGCCGCCGGCGAGCCGCTCGCTGCCACCAGCACGCGTTGGAGATGACGAACGCACACCCGCGGCGTTCCGGGCTTAGAATTAGAAGTTTTCCTTCGCGGTGTCCTCGAGCGCACCCTTTTCCAACTCGGCATCGACCAACAGGGAGCCTGACCCGGAAGTGCGGACACTGATTCTGAGGCGGTTGGTGCCGTTCTCGGGTAAGGAGTCCTCATGCCTGTTGCACATCCACCGGAGTTTCGCCGGCGTGCGGTCGAGCTGGTACGGCTCGGCGGCAAACCGGTCACCCAGATAGCCCGCGATCTGGGGATTTCGTATTCGTGTTTGCGCAATTGGGCGCGTCAGGCCGATATCGACGAGGGCACGAAGCAGGGTATGACCTACTCGATCCTCGGGCCGGTCATTTTCGCAGGCCTTACCATGGTCGACTTCCAGCGGCTCCGCCGATCGACGGATCTGGACTCGGCCCCGTTTGTCGCCGCATCGATCTTCCTGGATGCGCTCAACGTGTTCTCGTTCTTCCTGCAGCTGTTGGGGGGCAGGAACCGGGACTGAGCACCGCCTTACCCGTCACATCAGCCGGCGGTGCGCCTCGAAAGCCAGGCAACCTCTGCCAGGTCGTGCTCGTTGATTCGTGAACGACCGCCACTAGGGCACGAAACCACACGCGCAACCACTTACTAGGGCCGAGGTTGCGGTCGTGGCCTTCCGCTTTAGCGTGCCGGGGAAGCGGACCGCGCGGCTTTTGGAGGTTTCGCACCGGCAAATAGCCGTTGACCTAAGATTATGGCGTCGATAGGGGACGGGCGGCAAAGTCTATTGCGGGTCTCGCAATTTTCGGCGCCGCCGGTTTGATCTCTTCCTGCGTACAAAACAAAAAATCTCCGGGGATCCCCCGGAGCGCCAGCTAATTCTGCAGGTAGAGCCCGCGTAGACTTGCGTACAGTGTGCGAACGGCACCGGCGTAACGCGAAACGAAGTTTGCTGGACACACGAAATCCATTGTAACAGAGGAGAACTCGTGAATAACGGCGAAGACCACAAGCCATCGCTGGCAGGATCGCGAAGCGATGAACGATCGTGACGCCGAAGTGTGGCGTCCGGCAACGGTGCCCTCAACGGCATCCCAGTGACGGTCAGCTGAAGGTCGCCCTCGACTTCGCTCATCCTTAGTGAATGGCGCTGAGCGAGAGACTGATTGGCCTCTCGAATCGCTCGCGCCCTTGGGCGGACCTGGGAAAGCGGCGATACCGATGCCGCGAACGAGGTCAGAATGAACCCTATGGACTCGGAAGGACTGAACATGACAACCCCACGCTTCAACACCGATCGGCACATTCCCCAACTCATTCCTCACCGGTTGCTGCGCGATAGTCAAATCCACCATCCAGCTGTGCTGGAGGAGGCCAAGAGGCGAAGCGAGAGAATTCACCTGCGGGTGGCTGATCGCATCACCGCATTCGCCGGCTCGATGAATTTCGTCTTGATGCACGTGGGCCTTTTCGCCGTGTGGATAGTGCTGTTGGAAAAGTACCCGTGGCCGATACTGGCTCTGGTGGTGTCACTCGAAGCGATCTTCCTGTCGACGTTCGTCATGATCGGCCAGAACCGCCAAGCCGCCTTCCAACAGGCCAAAGCCGACCACGACTTTGGAGCTCAGGAACTGGAGCTCAAAACCAACACCGACTTGACTCGCCAAATCCAGGTCCTCACAGAGGAATTGCACCGGCGCTTCATCGGCGAGTCCGCCTAAGGGCATCGACGCCGCCGCTAGGTGCGGCGCCTAAACACATTCACTGACGCTGACACGACGGCCGACATTAGCGCACACGTTGCGTTCGATCGCGGCGTGCACCAGATCGCGCAGCGTCGACGACCGGATCGCATCGACTTCAACGCAGTCCCCGAACCCGCTGCCGGTCTTGTCCGGCCGTATCGGCAGACCCGGCGCACCCAACACCTCGACACGCGAACCAGGCGGGTCAGGGCGTGCCGCTTGCCGCTGCGCCACGTTGACGCCCCGCCGTGGTGGCTGTGTATTCCGCGTGGATGGGCGGATGCCTACAATGACGTGCGCTGCAGCGGCAGTCAGCAAACGGCAGACAGGACATCTGGTGGGGCCTTCAACCGGCCGATTTGACATCGGCGGCCAGCGGCTTGTGACTCCGCCGATTCGGGGCCGGGCGGGCGAGTTGAAGGTGATCGGCGCGTCGGTGACGGCGCTGGTGGGCGGGCATGGGGGTGTGCTGGTCGGCGCAACGCTTCGGTCTCCAAAGCCGCGCGGTCCGCTTCCCCGGCCCGAGGAGTTCACCGAGCAGCGTTTGGTGGATAGCTACAGCCGTTCCGCGTCGGCGGGGCTGCGTTCAGCCGAAGACCAGGCGTTAGATTCCTTGCCGGACAACGACATCAAGTCGGCGATGCAGACGCTGCCGCAGCAATTTCGCGACGTGATGTATTACGCCGATGTCGAGGGGCTCCGTTACCAGGAGATCGCGGCGATCATGAACACCCCGATCGGGACCGTGGCTTCGCAGCTGCACCGTGGCCGACGACAATTGCGCATACTCCTCTGCGACCGCGTCGGCGATGCCGGGACCAAAAAGAACGGCATCGCTAATCGCACCTCGCTGACAGCTTGGCGTGCGTCGCGCGGCCCCGCGTGGGCGTGCGCCTCTCGTGCCACCACAACACGTCGCCTCGGCACAGGAGCCCCCAGGGGCGCTGCGGTACGGCAACCGGTCCGAATTACGCTGCAGCCATAACAGATTGGGCTGACAGCCATGTCGGCCTGCACCTCATCCCACAGTGAGCGCTGGCGGCGCGACCAGGTCGAGTCATTGAACGCCCCAGTGCGAGGATGTCTCAACATCAACGCCTTCTGGTCGCCCACACAGGCTCGCCGGATTATCAGCGACGGGAAACACGACGACCACCACCACCAGCGCCACTCCCCACTGACCGACCCGAGCGCCGCCGATCACTCCTAAGCGGGGCGGAGTTCGATGTCGCCGCCGGTGTTTGTGACCGCATGATCGCAACGCACGCCACCGCTCTGGGTGCGAGTGTGTTTGCGCTGGTGGAACCACCCACCAAGCGTATTTCAGCTACCGGTCCGCGACCGCTGTGAGCCGTCACACCGAAGCGGCCAGGTTGTTGTTTCCGGGGACATTGTCGTGCGAGGTCGCCTAGAGGAAGATTGGAACCCCGCAGATAACCAGGCACTTCAAGTACATCTCGGAGGCACCGCATGACCAGCCTGAGCGCCAATCTCGTTGCATCAAAAGAACGTCACCCCAACCGCGCTGCCCTGCGCTGTGACGATCTGCAGCTCACCTTCGCCGAATTCGACGCCGCGGCCGCCCGGGTGGCCACGCTGCTAGAGCAGGCCGGAATCGAGCCGGGCGACCGGGTGGGCGTGATGTTGCCGAACACGCCCGCATTCGCCATCGTGTTCTACGGGATCATCTACCGGGGCGCCGTCGCGGTTCCGATGAACCCGCTGCTCAAATTCCGTGAGGTGTCCTACTACCTGTCCAACAGCGGCGCCAAGGCGTTGTTCGCGGCGCCCGCTTTCGCCGACGAAGCCACCGCTGGCGCCGCAGAGGTGGGCGCCCAGTACTGGCTCGTCGATGACGCCGGACTGGCCGAACTGATCGCCGACCTGCCCGGCCAGGACTCACCGGTGGAACGCGGCCATGACGACGTCGCGGTCATCCTGCACACCTCCGGCACCACCGGCAAGCCCAAGGGCGCGATGCTCACCCACGGCAATCTGGGCCGCAATGCTGAGGTCAGCGTCCGCACCTTGGTCGAGACCGGGCCGAACGATGTGGTGATGGGCTGCTTGCCGCTGTTCCATGTGTTCGGCCTGACCTGCGGGCTCAACGGTTCCGTCCTCGCCGGCGCGACGTTGACGCTCATCCCTCGGTTCGACCCGCGCAAGGCTCTCGAAGTGATCGAGCGCGACGAGGTCACGGTGTTCGAAGGGGTGCCGACGATGTATTCGGCGCTGCTCAGCGTGGCAGACGAGGCCTCACCAGGGGTGACGCGGAGTCTGCGGACCTGCGTCTCCGGTGGCGCGGCCCTGCCGGTACAGGTTCTCACCGACTTCGAAAAGGCCTTCGGTTGCGCCGTTCTCGAGGGCTACGGGCTCTCCGAGAGCTCTCCTGCTGCCGCGTTCAATCATCCGAACCGGGAGCGCAAGGCGGGCTCCATCGGCACCCCGATCGAAGGCGTCGAGATGCGGGTGGTCGACCTGGACGGAGTCGAGGTCCCCCAGGGGCAGACCGGCGAGATCCAGATCCGCGGCCACAACGTGATGAAGGGCTATTGGAACCTGCCCGACGCAACCAAGGCCACGATCACCGAAGACGGGTGGCTGAACACCGGCGACGTCGGACGCATCGACGAGGACGGCTACTTCTACATCGTCGACCGGACCAAGGACCTGATCATTCGCGGCGGGTACAACGTCTACCCGCGCGAGATCGAGGAAGTGCTCTACGAGCATCCGGACGTGGCCGAAGCCGCCGTCATCGGTATCCTGCACGATTCCCTCGGCGAGGAAGTCGGCGCCGCGGTCGCCCTCAAGAAGGGGGCTGCGGTGACGGCCGATGAGCTGCGCGAATACGTCAAGGAGCGGGTCGCCGCTTACAAGTACCCGCGCCTGATCTGGCTCGTCGATGCGCTGCCCAAGGGGCCCACCGGCAAGGTCCAGAAACGCGACATCACTGTTCCGACAACCGAAAGCACACGATAACTATGGCAAGTTCCGCGAAAGGTCCCAAGGATCCGACGACCAAAGTCGACGAGCTGGCTGCGCCGCTCGACCTGCTCCTGACCAGCGCCACCAAGCCATTCGTGAGCCGAATGATGCCGAACGCCACCTGGGCCCGCTTCGCCGGCAACCTCGCTCAGCACCCCGGCGCGGTGGCCGACCGGGTTGGCACGCTGACCCGTGAACTCGGCAGTATCGCCGCCGGGAAGTCGCACCGCGCTCCGGCACGCGCCGACAAACGCTTCGCCGATCCTGCGTGGCAAGAGAATCCGTTCTTGCACAGAATCATGCAGGCCTATCTGGCAGGTGCCGAGACCGCTGAGGGGTTGCTTTCCGACGCCCAGTTGGATTGGCGCGACAACGAGAAGATGCAGTTCGTCGTCGACAACTTTGTCGAGGGCCTGGCGCCCAGCAACAACCCGCTGATCAGTCCGCTCGGCTGGAAGGCGCTGATCGACACCGGCGGTCTGAGCGCGATTCGGGGCGTGAGAGCCTTTGCCCGAGACATGCTTTCGAAGCCTCGTGTGCCGGCGATGATCGAGTCGGACGCCTTTGCGGTGGGCGAGAATCTGGCTATCACCAAAGGGGCCGTCGTATTGCAAACCTCTGTGTTCGAATTGATTCAATACGCCCCGCAGACAGCCAAGGTGCGCGCCATTCCATTGCTCATGGTGCCGCCGGTGATCAACAAGTTCTACATCATGGATATCGCGCCTGGGCGCAGCATGATCGAGTACTTCGTCCAGCAGGGCCAGCAGGTCTTCGTGATTTCGTGGCGTAATCCGCAAGCGCGCCACCGGGATTGGGGATTCGATGCCTACGGCGGGGCGATCCTGGAGGCAATGGACGCGGCGCAGAAAATCACCGGGACCGACAGCACCCACCTGTTGGCCACTTGCTCGGGCGGCATCCTCGCAGCAATGACGGCGGCCCACCTCGCAGAGATCGGCGAGGGCGATCGGGTCGCGGGTCTCAACCTGGCGGTCACCGTGCTGGACGAGACCCGGGGCGGGTTCGCGGCGGCGGCGATGAGCGACCGCGCAGCGCAGGCGGCGATTCGAGTTTCAGCCAGGAAGGGCTACCTCGACGGGCGCGACATGGCGGAGATGTTCGCCTGGCTGCGACCCACCGACCTGGTGTGGCGGTACGTGGTGAACAACTACGTGCAGGGCCGGAAACCCGCGCCGTTCGACGTGCTGTTCTGGAACGCCGACACCACCCGGATGGCCGCAGCCCTGCACCGTGACATGGTGCTGATGGGTCTGCGCAACGCGCTGGTCACCCCCGGCGGGGTCAGCATGCTCGGCAGCCCGGTCGACCTGTCGAAGATTACCTCTGACGCCTATGTCGTCGGCGGCATCGCCGACCACATCTCCCCATGGCAGGCCACCTACCGCAGTGCGCGCCTGCTCGGCAGCAAGGACAACCGCTACGTGCTGTCCACCAACGGCCACATCGCGGCCCTGGTCAACCCGCCCGGCAACCCGAAGGCCTCGTACCGAACGGGTCCGGTCGATGCCGAAGATCCCGAACAGTGGCTGGACTCGGCTCAGAAGTTCGCTGATTCATGGTGGCCGGACTACGTCGGCTGGCTCGCCGAGCGCAGCGGCCCGGAGGTCGACGCGCCGAAAGCGCTTGGCGGGGAGGACCTTCCGCCGCTCGGGCCGGCTCCGGGCACCTACGTGATGGAGAAATGAGCAATGTTCAGCCGGCAACCCGTGTTGGCAGAGGCAAGCACGATCGGCGAGGAGTGCTACATCACCGCGGGTGGGCAGCGGATCCGAGTGAACGTGCGCCATGGAACCGGCGTGTCGCTGGTGCTGTGCAACGGCATCGGGGCCAGCCTGGAAGTGCTCGATCCGCTGGTGGAGCAGTTGGACACCACGGTGGTGAGGTTCGACGTTCCCGGCACCGGAGGATCACCAACCTCCGTTGCTCCTTACGGGTTTCCCTACCTTGCCTGGGTGCTGGGCAGGATGCTGTCTAAGCTGGGAATTGGCGTGGTGGACGTGCTCGGGCTGTCCTGGGGCGGCGCCCTTGCGCAGCAGTTCGCCTTCCAGAATCCACGCCGGTGTCGGCGCCTGGTGCTGGTGGCGACGGGCACCGGCGTGCTTATGGTGCCGGCTCACCCAAGGGTTCTGGCGAAAATGGCTACCCCGCGCCGATTCTCGGATCCAGATTATGCTGCGTCCATCGCCGGCGAGCTGTACGGCGGGACCGTGCGAACACACGGCGACGACGTGGCGCAACTATTCGTGCGGCAGTTGCACGCCGGATCGAAGATCGGCTACCTGCACCAGCTGCTCGCGGGTTCGGTCTGGACTAGCCTGTTCGCGCTGCCGGCGGTGCGACAGGAGACCTTGATCGTGGCGGGCACGGACGATCCGATCATCCCGGTGATCAACGCGCACATCATGAACGCGCTGCTGCCTCATTCGCGGCTGCACATGCATTCCGGCGGGCACATCGATCTCGTGCACAACGCCGCCGAACTCGCGCCCGTCGTCGAGAAATTTCTGATGGAACCAGGAGAACGGCCATGAGTCATAACGACTTCGACACGTCGGACTTCTACTCGTACGAATGCCTGCTCTCCAACGAGGAGCGCGACCTGTTGCATGCCGTGCGCAAGTTCACGACCACCGACGTGACGCCTCTCCTTCTCGAGCACTGGTCGCGCGCAACCTTTCCCTTCGAGATCGTGCCCGGGATGCGCGAGCTGGGCCTCGCGGGCCTGCCGTACGACGGCTACGGCTGAGGCGGACGCCGCTACCTGCTGGACGGCATGATCGCGATGGAGCTGGCCCGCACGGACTGCTCGGTCGCCACCTTCAACGGCGTGCACGGCGGGCTGGCGATGGGGTCGATCTATCTGTGCGGCTCCGACGAGCAACGCGAGCGATTCCTGCCTGCCATGGCGCGTTACGAGAAGATAGGCGCGGGCTTCACGAAAATCCCCGGCATCATCCCCGGGATCTCGGAGGAGGATCTGCGCGCCGCTTTCGCAGTTGGGACCTGCAGACCAGCGCCGCGGTTTCATCCGATGAGCTTGCACGCCGCACACGTATCCCGTTCCCGCTGAAGGCGCGGCTTAGGACTGGCCGTCTCCAGATCGTCGCTTGGAGTTGACCAAGATGGCATGATCGTCGTCTGCGCGTGAGCGCAGCGCCACGCGTGGACCCTGCCGACGGTTCTCTGCGCGATCAGGTGAGCGCGATTGCCCTGGCTCGTGCATACACGGCATCGAGCGCTGCGTACTCGGCTTCCTCGATCGCGGCCGTGGCGAAATCGATGGCATCCAGGGCGTAGGACAAGGCGATATTGGCGTCCGTGTCGGCCTCCTTGGCATCGAGTTGGGCCTTCTTCGCTTTGACGTCTTCTCTTGCCTTGGCGACATGGGCCTGCCACTTGCTGCGGATCTCGTCCCACTGCGATGACACTTTGTCACCGGACGCATGCGCCTTCTCTTTGAACTTGTCGGCCGCTGCGGAGGCCTTGTCTCGCGCGATAGTGACATCAGCTTGAAGCTGATCTTTAGTCATGTCACTGGCGGCATGTAGCTCCTCGGCCGCTCTTTTCGCCTTATCGGAAATCTTCTCGAACCGTGCGCTCAGATCGGTGTCTGCCATCGGAGCCCTTTCTGTGAGTTCAGGCGGGCTCTCCGCCGCTCCTCGATCGTCGCTCCCTGCCGGGCGTCCGTCAATGTTTGGCCGGACAAGATATTCGGTGGAAACTGGTTTGGCGCGACGACGTGGGTCGCTCGCCAGGCCCATGGCGTTGCCGCCGACCGCTTACTCTCTGTCGGCACTGATGCATCTAAGCGGATTCCGTTGTCAGAAAGCCGGTTTGGTGATGCAGTTCGGCGCGCGCGTTACTAGCGACGTTAGCTGTCGATCTTGTCGCCGAACGCCATCGGTCTCCTTTTGTTAGTCACACAGAACAACATCCCCACGCGACGGATGACATATCGTGCTCAGTTCTGCAAGGCTCGGAACATAACCGTGACCGGAGCGGCTGAGAGCGGGCACGGGTCGCTTACTTTCGGCCGATTCCGGAATGCGCGCCAGGCGGCTCGCGATGGAGGAGGAGGCCGGATGAGCCCCAAGATTCTTCCCGGAACACCCGCGCCTCTGGGCGCGACCACCGACGCGCACGGCACGAACTTCGCTGTGTCGTCGGGGGGCGAGCAGGTGACCCTGTGCCTGTTCGATGCCGACGGCGCCGAGGAACGACTGGCTCTGCCGGAGCGTGACGGCGACGTGTGGCACGGCTTTGTTCCGGGGGTAGAACCAGGGCAGCTCTACGGTCTCCGCGTCGGCGGGCCCTATGATCCGGCGCGCGGCCTGCGCTACAACCCCGCCAAGCTGCTGCTCGACCCGTACGCTCGCGCAATCGAAGGCGAGGTGCGGTTCGGGCCCGAACTGCTCGGGCACGCGACAGATAACCCCTCCGCGCCCAGCCCGCTGGACTCGGCCGCTCACATGCCGCGCGGGGTGGTCCTCGCGAGCGCGCCCGCCCTGACAGCATCCCGGCCACGGCACGCGCTCGCCGACTCGATCGTTTACGAAGTGCACGTGCGCGGGTTCACCGCCGCCGATCCCGACGTGCCACCGCAGCTGCGCGGCACCTACGCCGGTCTGGCGCACGATGCGGCGCTTGAGCACCTGATTCGTCTCGGTGTCACCGCGGTGGAGCTGCTGCCGGTCCACCACTACGTGCCCGAGGAATTCCTGGTGGCGCGCGGTCTGACGAACTATTGGGGGTACAACACGATCGGCTTCTTCGCCCCGCACGCCGGCTACTCCGCGGCAGTGCGGGCCGGCCGTCCCGGCGGCCAGGTCGAGGAATTCCGCGCGATGGTCGACGCCCTGCATGCGGCGGGGTTGGAGGTGGTGCTCGACGTGGTGTTCAACCACACCGCCGAAGGCGGACCCGGGGGTCCCACCTTGTGCTTCCGCGGCCTGGACAACGCCGGGTACTACCGCCTCGACCCCAACGACCCGGGCAAATATGTGGACACCACCGGGTGCGGTAATTCGGTGAACACCGGAAACCCGGTGGCACTGCGGATGATCATGGATTCGCTGCGCTACTGGTTCGGCGAGATGGGTGTCGACGGTTTCCGTTTCGACTTGGCAGCCACGCTGGGCCGGCAGGAGGGTGGCTTCGACCCGTTCTCGGCCTTTTTTGATTTGGTGGCCCAGGATCCGCTCGTCTCGCAGGCGAAGCTGATCGCCGAGCCGTGGGATGTCGGCCGAATGGACAGCTATGACGTCGGCCGTTTCCCGCCGCTGTGGAGCGAGTGGAACGGGCGCTTCCGCGACACCACCCGTGATTGGTGGCGCAGCCAGGACGGGATGCTGGGCGACTTCGCGTCGCGACTGTGTGGTTCGTCCGACATCTATGGCGGCCGCGGCGAGGGGCGCCGCCCAAGCGCATCGGTCAACTTCGTCACCGTGCATGACGGCTTCACCCTGGCCGATTTGGTGTCCTACAACGGCAAGCACAACGAGGCCAACGGCGAGGGTAACCGCGACGGCACCGACGACAACCGCTCCTGGAATTGCGGGATCGAGGGTCCGACAACGGATCCGGACGTGCGCGCGTTGCGGGCGCGGCAGCAGCGGGCCTTCCTGGCGACGCTGTTGCTGTCGGCCGGTGTGCCGATGTTGCTGGGCGGCGACGAGGTCGGCCGCACGCAACGCGGCAACAACAACGCGTACTGCCAGGACAACGACGTCACCTGGTTCGACTGGTCGACGATCGACCGCGACTTGCTGCGGTTCACAACCGATCTCATCAAGTTGAGGCGCCGTCACCCGGTGTTCCGACGGCGGCGCTTCCTCACCGGCCCCGCCGCTGCGGACTTGCGCTGGTTCACCGTGTCGGGGACGGAGATGACCGATCAGAACTGGGCCGATCCGATGGCGCGCAGCGTCGCCCTTTGGATAGACGGCTCAACGGATCCCGACGTCGACGCCGCCGGCACACCACTGCTCGATGACGACTTCCTGTTCTTCGTCAACGCCTGGTGGGAAGCTCTGACCTTCACAATTCCCGCCGAGCTATTTCCGCGCCGTTGGGACATCGTCTGCGACACGTTCGATCCCGCACGAACCGGCACTGCCGGCGCACAACTCGACGTCGGACCGCGCTCGATAGTCGCGCTTCGGTGCTGTGCGGGTGACAACACCCGGGCCGCAGGTTATTGACCGCTAAGTTGAGACCGGCATGGAGATGCTCCATTTGCGCTGCTTCGTAGCGGTCGCCGAGGAGCTGAACTACTCGGCCGCCGCGCGCCGACTGCACATTCCGACTTCGCCGCTGAGCCAGCGAGGCGCTACCCGCGAGCGGGGGCAAAATCACGGCGACTGTCGGGGCCAAGGGATGACGAAACGCACAGGGCTGCTGCGTGGATGGTGCGACATTGGTGCGGTCGGCCCCGCAGCAGCGGACGTCTACTGTGCGCGTGCCTTCGCAAGCTGACGTCCGCGCCGTCGGTACTGAATCGTCAACACGACCACCCCAACGAATACCAGCACCGCGATGATCGCCCCGACCAGGGACGCGCCGCGGAATCCGGGTGCCTCCACGTCCATGATCCGTTGGCCCGCGTGCGCGGCGCTGTTGCCCCCGAGCACGACGTTGAGCGTCATCAGATTCGGCAACGCGAACACGAGCGCCAGAAGGGTCGCGATGCCGGCGATGACCCGCCCGCCGCGCTTGTGTCGAAACAGGACGGCCAGTAGCACCTGCAGCAACGGCACCAGCGTGCACAGTCCGCCGAAGAGCAGACCCCACGTAATACCCCGGGCGAAATCTCTGTCGGACAGCTCGCCTATCCGCTCCGCCCACCAACGCGGGAGGAACGCCGCCAGAATGAAATACACGATGACGAGGACAGCGCCGAGGATCGCGAACATGATCACTCGCTTGAGCCAACTCAGCATTCCCGACTTCGAGGTCGTCGGTCGATCCTTAGAGTCGGTGGTCACTAGGGCACCACCTTTGATCCAACAACTGGAAAAAGCGAGGGAAAGTGGGACCGATGGCGAATCGCGACGAGCTGACTCCGCGAAGGGTCACATCATCGGTGATGTGGTCATCGTCCTCTGGCGCGCTCAGGGCCGCGGCGCCGTGAGCACCACAGGGGCGATGCCGTCGGCGACGCCACCCCGGATCCGGCCCGATGCTCGGCGGTGACTAATTACTCTAGAGCGGTGAAGCAACAGTTACTAGACTTCATGAATATCATTTGAAGATGAATATCATTTGAAGGCCATATTCGGAGATGACAGGACAGAATCATGAAAAAGCTTTCAGAACTCCTGCGAGAACTTGCAGACCGTGCAGAGAACGCGGAGAACAAGGTAGCAGCGGCTGAGCAAGAAACCAGCGAGAAAGTGCATGCCGCTATCGACACCTCCAAAGCGGATGCAAAAGCCAGGCAGGATGAATTCAAGGCGAATGTGGCAAAGAATAAGGCAACCGCTGCTTCCGACTGGAAAAAACTCCAGGCCGAGCACAACGAGCGGGTGAAGAAAATCAAGAACAATATTGCAGCCAAGAAAGACGCTGTTAATCGGAAGCTCGCGGAGCACCGAGCCGATGACGCGGAGGACAACGCCACGGCTTTGATTTACTTTGCCTCGATCGCAGTTGACGATGCTGAGATCGCAACACTGGAAGCCATTGACGCTCGGGCTTATGCAGAATCGTTAACCTAGCAAGCAAATGGGTTACTCAAACACCCCCCACCCGACATGCAGCCCACGCCGACATACAGCCTACGTGGATAATGGCAAGCAAGAGGACCGATCTGGCGAACTACACTGACGATGCAGCGGAAACACACGTTCCGCGCAGCGAGTTCAGCCACCGGAAATTCGAAGGCCTGATCGCCAGCACCAGGGATATTATAGCCAGCTGCATGCGACAGACTTGATCATCTGACGACACCGACGCACCGATAACGAGGACGACGATGGATGTCATGGCGTTGCCCCGGGCCGGTCGGTTTCGTGCTCGGTGGCGGTGGCAGCCTGGGCGCCATCCAGGTCGGGATGCTGGAGGCGCTCGCTGAGCAAGGCATCACCCCCGACCTGGCTGTGGGCACGTCGGTCGGGTCAATCAACGGTGCCGTCGTCGCCCGCGACTCGGAAAGCGCCGCCAACCGGCTGTCGCACTCCTGGGCGCGCGCACGACCCGCAAGCAGGTGTTCCCCGGCGACCTGCTCGCTCAGGCCCGCACCCTGCGCCAGAGCAAAACCCACCTGTTCCCCAACACCGGGCTCGCCACCATGATCGCCGATTTCGTCCACCCGGCCACCACTTTCGCCGACCTCACCCTCCCGTTCGCGGCGATCACTACGGACGTAGCCACTGCGGCACCCCACATGATCCGCGCCGGCCCGCTGCTGCCCGCGCTGCTCGCCAGCGCCGCCATCCCCGGCATCTACCCGCCCGTCGAGCACGACGGCCGGCACCTCTATGACGGAGGTGTGGTCGCCAACGTCCCCCTGCGCCAGGCGCTGGCCATGGGCGCCCGTTCCCTGGTCGTCCTCGGCTGCACCTTCCCCGGCCACCTCCCCAAGCCGCCGGACACGTTGGCCGAGGCCCTGCTGTTCACCGCGATCATCACTATGCGGTTACAGGCGGCGCTCGAAGCACCGCTCGCCGCCGCCGAGGTGCCCCTTGTCTACCTGCCCGGACCGCAGCCGCATCATGTGTCGCCCCTCGACTTCGACCACACCGACATGCTCGTCGCCGGCGCCTACGAAGCCGCAAAGACATTCCTGGCGGCCCTGCACGTCGACGGGCCAGGCCTCTACGGCTCACCCTCTGGCAGCGCGCCACCCCCCGCCGCCAGTTGAGGCAGCGGGACGGCGACTGTACCCACGGGGTGTCGACGACCGCGCGGATTCGCGTGGCCGAATGCGTTTAATAACCACAGCCAGCTGCCCGGCGTAAGTTGAGTCATTGACATCGGCCGCGGAGCGATACCCGAAGGAGACTGGGCATGCTTGATGAACCGCAGAGCCAGGCAGCAACCGGATCGGGTCTCATACGCGTTGGCGTGGTCGGTCTCGGCCACATGGGACATGCCTTTGCCGCCAACATAATTCAAGACGGTTATCAGGTGCTGGCTTATGATCGCGACGCCAACCGGGCCACCGCATTGGCGGGCGCGCGAGCCGCTGCAAAGTTGGCCGATCTCGTTTCCTGTGATGTGGTGCTCACGTCCCTTCCCGACGACGACGCGCTTGCCGCCGTGGCGCTTTCGGCCGGCGGGTTGGTGGATGTTCTCGCCCCCGGTGCCGTCCACATTTCCACGAGTACTGTCAGCCCCGGCATGTCGCGGCGTGTTGCCGAGGAGCACGCGCGCCGCCAACAGGGTTACGTCGCAGCAACGGTGCTAGGAAACCCGGATTTTGCCCGTGAGCGGAAGCTGTTCGTGCTGGCCGGAGGCCCGGGCGCCGCAATGGAGAAAGTTCGTCCGCTGCTGCAACGTCTCGGCCAGCGTTTGTTTGTGATCGGCGACGACCCGGGACTGGCGAACCTGATGAAGCTCGGCGCTAACACGCTCATCGCGACCACGCTCGAAGGCATGGGCGAGGTCTTGGCGCTGTTGGAAAAGGGTGGGATCGACGGGCACCTCGCATTTGACGTGCTGACGAACTCGCTGTTCGATTCCCATGTCCACAAGGCCTACGGCGGCAAGATCGTCGACGGTCGATACAGCCCCGCGGGGATGGCGGTGCCGCTCGCGACCAAAGACCTGCGTCTCGCCCTGGCGGAAGCCGAACGCGAAGCCGTGCCGATGCCGACTGCGAGCCTCGTCCATGACCGTCTTGTCGAGATGGCGGCACGCGGCTGGAGCGAGCTTGACTGGTCCGCACTCGGTCTGCTGGCGGCCGCAGATGCGGGCATCAGCGGCACATAGAAAAGACGCACCGCCGAAAAAACGGGGTTATCAGCGAATCAGTCTCGGCCGCAAGCGAATTCGACTCGCGAGGCGGCCTACTGGGGAGTCGGGCGCATCGATGGTGGTGTGCGGCCGTCGTCGGTGGTGGACGCGTACCGGGTCGCGGCGCAGCGGCGAAGCGCTGTCTGTTACCTCAACACGGTGCGGTACCGCTTGCACCCGATCGAGCCGCGGCGACCACAAGCTGGCAACAAGTCGGTGGTCAGTCCCGGTTCCTGCCCCCGAACAGCTGCAGGAAGAACTGGAACACGTTGAGCGCGTCCAGAAATATCGATGCTGCGATGAGCGGTGCCGAGTCACGGTCCGTTGATCGCCGCAGCCGCTGGAAGTCCACCATGGTCAGGCCAGCGAAGATGACCAGACCTAGGATCGAGTAGATGACCGCACCGCCGGGTATGTGCACGAAGATCAACACGATGCCGAACACGATGAGCGCAAGCAGCGCCCAGAAGCTGACCCGCGCGATGCCGGACAGATCGGTGCGGGTGGCGTAGCCGAACGCGCCACAGCCGGCGATGAACAGGGCTGTCGCTCCGCCGGCCTCCCAGAGCGCCTGCGGATCCGCGCTGGCGTAGTACACCAGCGTGGGTGACATGGCCAGCCCCAGCAGCAGCCCCACACCGAACAGGAGTGCGACGGTGAGACCAGCGGAGCTGCGAACGGCGAACCGCATCCCTATCAGGCAGACAAACGTGAGGATGAAGAACACGAACGCCCAGCCGTGTCCGAGGTTGCGGCCCAGATAGCTACCCAGCGCGAACAGGCCGGCTGTCGCGGCCACGTACCACATGACCTGACCGAAGAGGGTACGGGTGTGGTCGGCCACCCCGGCACCGCGGTAAGCGGATGAGCTCATGGCATTCGCTCAGCCGTGTGCGGGTCTAGGTGGCGAAGACGGCATGGCCGGCGTCGCCGGGGATGCCAACAACTTCCGAGGAGCGATGTTTTGCATACCGCAAGTTTTTCGCAACGGTGAGCTCCTGTCGAATGGCGCAGATGACAACGTCCGCCCCGTTCAATGACCAGAGCCGGCTGCCGCGCGTAAGTCGAGCCTGACCTCAGATGCTATCTCGGCCACCTCTCCGTGTGGCCGTGGAGCGCGGAAATCGACTCGCTCGACAGGCCGCGAGATCACGAAATGAGCGACTCTGCTTTGGCCCGTGCATGCATCGCATCAAGCGTTGCATACTCCGCCTCATCGATGGCGTCCTGCGCCAAGTGAATGGCCTCAAGCGCGTAAGCCTCAGCCACGTTCGCGTCCCTCGCGGCCTCGTTCGCGTCGAGTTCGGCTTTCTGCGTCTTGGCGTTTGCCCTCACCTTCGCGACATGAGCCTGCCACGCGCCGCGGATTTCTCGCCGGTGCGAGGACTCTTTTTTATGCGCTGCGTCAGCGTCTTCTGGGAAATAATCCGCAGCTGCGGACGCCTTATCTCGCACGCTGGCGACGTCAGCCTCGAGCTGGTCCCTGGTCCTTTGACTAATAGTCGCTGCTCTGTGAGTGGCCTTCATTGTCCAGGGGGGACACGATCTTGGACCAGAGACTGATCGCGGCGACAATAGTCACAGTGAGCGCTGTGCGTACGGTGATTATGCCGCCGGTGCCGCCTATCGTCGAGGCGGTCGCGCATGGCGTTATCAGCTCGCTGTTCGACTTCCTGACGTTCGGATTGATGCTCGGCGTCCTGCACGCCGGGGCAGTGGAGTTCCGCACCGGCTGGTTCGTCGAATCGCTTGCCACCCAGACGCTGATCGTCTTCGCAATCCGCACCCGCAGAGTGCCATTCTTCCGCAGCAGGCCCGGCGGCTTGCTGACGGTGACCACGCTGTCGGTGATCGCGATCGGCATCGTGCTGACCCTTGTGCCGCTGGGCCACGCCCTGGGTTTCACCCCGCTGCCGTGGCAGTTTTTCCTCGCACTGCTGGTGTTCATCATCGCCTACCTGGTCCTGGTCGAGGTGACCAAAAAAATCTTCTACGCGGACCCGTTACACTTGGCTGACCATCCGGACCGCACCCGAGAGCGCCAACACCGCATCCAGCGGCGCGCCGCACGGTTCAGCCACCCGGCGCACATCGACGGGCGCACTATCCGACACGCGACGGTCAGCTCCTAAGTCGCCAATGATGTGGGTGATCGCATACGTGTAACGCATGCGATGAAACAGCATGGAAGCGGCCGCCCGGTATCCCACGTCACGACGGCCCAAATAACCACGAGGTCGAGCGCGATCACGACAATGGACCACACCGGGTAGTACGGCAACCACAGGAACATGACCACGATCGACAGCGCGTCGATCGGGATTACCGGTGCCCACGTCGTGCCCCAGAAAGCCCGAAAGCGACAACCGCCAACAGGATTGCCAAAACGTTGTGGATCCATCCCCAACAGGTGGTGCCGTACTTACACACGTAATCCGGCCCGATCACGAGCAGCTGGTCGCTTGGTAGCGCCGAGATGCCCAGAAGCAGGCCAGCAGTGCGCAGGTCAACAACGGAGCGGCGGCGGCGAACGTTGCGCTGCCGGCGACGACCTGCCGAACCGGACGGTCCTCGTTTGGCGCGTTCTCGATCATGATTCCTCCAATGTCCCGAAATGGGTGAGGCCAGCACTCGGCCGTACCGGATGGGCACCAGCTCCGCCACCCGGGTGGCGGCCTGGGTCTCCAACAACGCCACCGGATCCGGATGGTCAGGCGCGGTGCGATTGCCGCAGGCATCTCAGCCAAGGTCGAAGACGGTTTCGACGAGGACGACGAACGAGAGGATTCCGACCACCGCGACGCAAACGGTGGCCACCGCTTTGAAGAGGGGGCCGTTCCTGGCCGTTCCCAACACGTTCGACCGGTTGGCCAGGATGAGCACGTAGGTGAGCAGCATCGGTGTGATGATCCCGTTCAGCACCTGGGCGTTGACGACGAGGGCGACGAGGTTGCCGGGGGCGAGTGCGACGGCCCCGCCGACCACGATCTGCAACGTGAAGGTGCCGTAAAACAGGGGTGCTTCACGCAAGCTCTTCGACACCGAACGCGGCGCACCCGTCGCGTCGGCGATGGCGTACGAGGTCGACAGCGGCACCACCGAGGCGGCGAGCAGCGACGCCCCGAGCAGTCCGAAGGCGAACAGCTGCGGCGCGGCCGCGCCCACGGCAGGCTTCAGCGCCTCCGCCGCCTGCCGGGCCGACTGCAACGGTCCGGTCCCGCCGATCGCGGCCGCTGTCGCGATGATGATGAAGATGCTGATCACGTCGCTCCAGATGGCGCCGCTGACGGCGTCGATGCGCTCACCGCGGTAGTCGGCGGGTTTGATGCCTTTGTCCACGCACGCAGAGGCCGCGTAGAACTGCATGTAGGGCGTGATGGTCGTGCCGATCAGCGCGACGGCGAGCACCAGGAACTCATGGCTGGCCGGGAAATGCGGCCAGACCAGGTTGCTGAGCACCTCCTTGCCGTTGGGGTGCCCCAGGAAGGCGGCGATCGGGTAGGCGAGGAAGGCCAGCGTCAGCACCAGAAACAGTCGCTCGGCGCGCGAGTAGGAGCCCAGGACCGTCAACGCCCAAACGAACACCGCGGTGATCGGCACCGAGATGCGCGGCGATACCCCGAAGATTTCCATTGCGGCGCCGACCCCGGCGAACTCGCTGACGGTCAGGCCGGCGTTGGCGATGAGCAGCAGCACCATCGCGCCGAAAGTGCTACGGGCAGAGAACTGTTCGCGAATCAGGCCCCCGAGCCCTTCGCCGGTGTAGACGCCCAGGCGGGAGCACATCTCCTGCACCACGACCAGCGCCACGGTGACCAGGACCATCAGGAACAGGGTCCGGTAACCGAATTGCGCCCCGGCGCTGGCGTAGGTCAGGATTCCCCCGGCGTCGTTGCCCGCATTGGCCGCGATCAGACCTGGGCCCAGGATGGCCAGCACAGCGAGAAACCGGACCACCCAGGGACGACGGATGTGCCGCGGGGTTGGTGCCGCTTGGGGCTTGGTCACGAAGGTTCGCCGCCGTCCAGCATCGCCTGCAGCCGGTTCCTGTCTGACTCGCTCAGTTCGGCAAGCAGGGCCGCCCGCTGAGAAGGTTTGAGCTGACGAAGCGCCTCAACTGCTGCCGAGGGCGTCGCGAGGGCAGTCACCTGCGCCTGCTGCCCGCGCCCCAGTTCGGCAAGGATCGCGGCCACATCTGTGGCACGCAGCTTTTTGAGCGCGGAGGCCGGACGTCCGAGTTGCATGCCACCACCGATGATCCCGGCCGCTGCCGCAGGCCCGTTCCCAGGCAGCGCGGTATCGGTGAAACGGGGAACGAACGCTTGCAGATCGGCCCACTCGATCGCACGATCGGGCGGCGGACACATTCGGCGCTTAGGCAGCAGCCGACGGCCGAACGACCGCACACCTACGTCGACCCCCGCGAGCTCCCACCCACGGGGCCCGTTGAGTAAATACACATCCGCGGCCCGCACGACCTGAACCCCGGCGACGTCCACGAGCTGACGGTCCAGGACGTCACGGGCCAGTGCGACTTCGCTCTCACCCCGAACCGGCCGCGACACCGTCTGCTGCTCGGATCGCAGGCGTGCTCCAGTCTGGGTCAACGTCACGTCTTGCAGATCAACGAACGCGTACCCGCTGCCTACGCCAACGAGGATCCCGACGACTGGTGGATACGTAACATTGGCGTCCCAACGGACAACGACGTCGCTGACCTTGCCGACGCGGGTTCCGGCGGCGTCGAGGACGCGACGGCCGAGCAGGTGGGCCAACGAGATTGTCTGGTCGGCGATAGTCCGACGAGCAGCGATCCGATCGTGCAAAGCGGCTGATACAGCCCCGCGACGGGTGGCTCTGCGCTTATCAGGTGTGGCCAATGTTGCCTCCCGCGGTTCCCGGACGCTCCTGAAATGAGGGCGCAAAATGCACCAACGGTGCCCCTTATCCTCCCAGCGCGGCGACGTCGCGGTGAATGCTTCGGCGGAAAATCGTGGAAGCAGTCTGGTCGGCGCCGTCAACCAGCGCGCCCGGCGGCAAGCCACCTAGTGCGAGCAACCGCTGCGGTGTGCGCGAACCAATCCCCGCAACTTTTCGCTGACCTGTGGAAGGCCACGCTGGCATCGGGGCCGATCGCTCTTGCCTTGGGTGTCGTGGTGCTGGTCTGGCCCGGCCCATCCATCCTGGTGGCGGCCGTCTTCTTCGGCCTGTTCCTGGTGCTGTCAGGAGTCATCGAGATGGTCTTCGCGTTGACCCTCGACGTATCGGTCGGCAACCGGATCCTCCTGTTCATCAGCGGCGCGCTCTCGGTGATCTTGGGTTTGCTGGCCTTTCGTCACTTTGGCCAAGGATATGCAGTTCTGTTACTGGCCATCTGGATCGGGGTTGCTTTTATATTCCAAGGTGTTTCGGAATTGACATTGGCGATAAGCCACCGTGAAATCCCCGGGCGGGGCTGGCTTGTCTTGGTGGCATCATTGCCGTGCTGGCTGGTGTTGTCGTGCTTGCCTGGCCGTTCAGTTCGATTGTCGCGCTGGCACTCGTCACCGGGATCTGGCTCGTCATCATCGGGGTCGCACGGATCGTGTATGCATTTCGGGCGCGCACGGCAGCCAATGCCGTCGAGCGAGGTGTCGAGCGGTTGACGAGCGCTGTCAGGTAGAGCTGGGCCTTCAGGTGCATTACCGACCCCGGTGAGGAACGGGGATTCGACGCGCACGGTGGACTCCTAGGCGCGTGACTCCCAATAATGGTCGTCTCGAGCATCGCTCGGCACAAAGGGTCAGGACCGCCGCTACACCGGAAGGAATTCCCCATGATCCCTTACTCCGATGGCATTCCGGCCCGGCGGTTCCCGGTCGTCAATGTCGCGCTGATCGCCGCCAACTTCGCGGTGTTTCTGTTGTACGAGTTGCCGAACGGGGACGCGGCGGTTAACCAAGCGTCGTTCTACCCGTGCGATGTCGATCACGCATGCAACATGGGCATCCCGTGGGGTGTCGGGTGGATCACGGCCATGTTCATGCACGCCGGCTGGGATCACATCCTCGGCAACATGCTGTTCCTGGCGATCTTCGGCAAGAACGTCGAGGACGCGTTGGGGCGGCTGGGCTATCTGGTCTTTTACTTCGCCGGCGGATTCGCCGCCATCATGATGCAGACCGCGATGACCCTGCTCTTCGGAACGACGTCCGACGCGCAGATACCAACCCTGGGCGCCAGCGGCGCGATCGCCGCCGTGCTGGGCGCCTATTTCGTGCTCTATCCCGACTCGCGCATCGGCACATTTGTGATGTGGTTCCCGGTCAGGATCCCGGCATGGTTTTTCCTCGGCGGCTGGTTCCTGTACCAGTTCTTCGAGGGCAACTCCGCGCTGGTTCACCCCTCGAACAGGGGCGGCAGTGGTGTCGCGTTCTTCGCCCATGTCGGTGGATTCCTCTTTGGTGTGGTCGTGACCAGAGTTCTCGTCGGTGCCGGGCGAGTCGCGGCTCAGGACACGTGATGGGATGGAATATTCGCGCAATAACCCGGAGTGCTCCACTACGGTCGCCAGTGCAACCGAAGCGACTCCAGAGCACCGCGTCGACCGGATGCTCGCACCGCCACAGGGCGCTTCGGATCGACTTAACGTCTCCGCCGATCCCGCTATTGCCGCCCGCAGAAACTAGCGATAGTCGATGACGCTCACCTAGCATCATCCATGTGCATATTGGTACATATATGCATATAAGTACACCTCGGCATTAATAGGCGACGCGAACTTAGGGAATCACCATGACGATGGCCGAGCACCGTCAGGCGGAACAGCACCATCACACCCACGGCCCTGGTTGTGGGCACCCATCGGTGCTACATGCCGACCACGTGGACTATCTGCACGACGGGCATGTGCACCGCGAGCATCGCACGCCCGATGGGGTGCACTACGACGAGTGCACTACCTGCCAATGCCCCCATTGTTCCGACTCGTGTGCCGTCTGTATTTGCGCGGATTGCAGCTGCCCGACCTGTAACCACAACACGTGCCAGTGCGCCGACTGTGCCGATGGCTGCAACAACTGCGCTTGCTCCGATTGCGCCTGTCCGACCTGCACCCACGCTGGTTGAGCAACGCGCCGGCAAAATGCCGCGACCGCGCACCGCTCATAGCTCCGTCCCAGTTGACAGGGATCCTCGCCGCCAATTTAGTTTGGTTTCGATATTTCATGCTGCCTGTCACCGCCAATGGCGCCAGACCGCTACCCAGAAACGCTTGCTCGTCGGTGCCGGGGGAGAGCTCCAGCGTGTGGGAGTGGGTTGTCTGTGGGTGTGCGCACCGGTGTTCGCTGCTTTTAGTACATCCGTCTGAACATTTCGACGACCGGTGCGAGCTCGGCGGCGTTGGTGATCAGATCGACGTGTCCGCCGGAGTGAAGATGCAGAGTCGAGTGAGGCAGCAGCCGATGCAGGATCCTGGCGTTAGCCAGCGGGACGACGGGGTCGTCGAGTCCGGCAACGACCATTGTTCGTTGCCGGATCAGCGGCAACGCGAAGATACTCGTCCACACCGAACCGGCGAGCAGCTGATGCAGGTATCCGACGCGGGAGCCGGCCATCAGCTGGCGGTCGAACAATCGCTCGACGACCGACGGGTCGGTGCGGACCGTCCCACCGTAGAGGTCACCGGCGATCGAGGCTGCGTACTGGTGGTCGAGGAAGCGGCGTGGTGTGAGCAGTTTGGCCAGCACACCCGGTTTTCCGGGGACCATGATGATGCCGTTCCCGGTCGAGACCAGGATCAGTCGCCGGCAGTTGCGCGGGTTCTGAAAGGCGAATTGCTGTGCGAGCGCGCCACCCCATGACAATCCGAGGACATCGACGGCCCGGGTGTTGAGATCGAGCTTGTTCAGAAGTTGTCGCAGTAATGCGGCTAGGTATGGAAACCCGTACGGCACTGGTGAATCCGGTGAACCACCGCTGCCCGGCACGTCGAACCGCACCACGGTGGTGTCGGGATCAAGGTGTTCCACTACCGGGTCCAACACTTCCAGGCTCGCCCCGATGCCGTTGCACAACACCAGCGGGATCCCCGTCCCGGCACGGACGTTGACACGGATCTGCTGTCCCAGCACCGGGATAAGGCGTTCCGTACTGGCCTTATCGGGCGGTGACGGGTTCATGAGTGCAACACGATGACTTCGGCAACGCGCGCCGGGCGCTGCACCGTGTCGCAATCCATGCCTGGCAGATTAGATCTCGATCAGGCCGCCGCCATCGGCCTCAGGGAACGAAGATCATCCTCACCGTTGTCGCTGACCGATGAGCGTGAGAGCCGCGACCATGACCGCAGCTGGGGCACCGCTCCGAAACGAGTGCGTTGTCTCGGGAATACAAAGCGATCCCGGGAATTGGTTCGTTGGAGACTGGGCAAAGACCGGCCACGCTCGCTACGGTCTTTGCCGAACCCAAAGTCCGGTTGTCCAACACGCCACCGCGTTGATAACCGCGCCAATTGGAAAATTCCAACCATTGCGAAGAAGCAACACGAGAAGGGATATCCCGATGACCGGTAATCCGTCGTTCGATCTGTTCAGGCTGCCCGATGAGCACAACGAATTGCGCGCGGTGTTGCGGGATCTGTGCGAGCAGGAGATCGCGCCGCACGCCGCTGACGTCGATGAACATTCGCGTTTCCCGGAGGAGGCGCTCAAGGCACTCAGCGCGTCGGGGTTTTCCGCAATCCATGTGCCCGAGGAGTACGGGGGGCAGGGTGCGGATTCGGTGGCGACCTGCATTGTGATGGAGGAGGTGGCCCGCGTTGATGCGTCGGCATCGTTGATCCCCGGGGTGAACAAGCTGGGCACGATGGGTTTGATATTGCGGGGTTCGGACGAGCTGAAGAAGCAGGTGCTGCCGACGCTGGCGTCGGGGGAGGCGATGGCCTCGTATGCGCTCTCAGAGCGCGAGGCCGGCAGTGACCCGGCCGCGATGCGCACCCGTGCACGACGCGACGGCGACGAGTGGGTGCTCAACGGCGCCAAGTGCTGGATCACCAATGGCGGCAAGTCGACCTGGTACACGGTTATGGCGGTGACCGATCCGGATAAGGGCGCCAACGGGATCTCGGCGTTCGTGGTGCACAAGGATGACCCCGGCTTCACGGTCGGGCCAAAGGAGCGCAAGCTGGGCATCAAGGGCTCGCCGACCACCGAGTTGTATTTCGAGGAATGCCGCATTCCTGGCGATCGGATCATCGGCGAGCCGGGCACCGGGTTCAAGACCGCGCTCGCGACGCTGGATCACACCCGCCCGACCATTGGGGCGCAAGCGGTCGGCATCGCGCAGGGGGCGCTGGACGCGGCGATCGCCTATACGAAGGGGCGCAAGCAGTTTGGGCAGTCGGTCAGCAATTTTCAGGGTGTGCAGTTCATGCTGGCGGATATGGCGATGAAGGTGGAGGCGGCCCGGCTGATGGTCTACAGCGCCGCCGCGCGCGCCGAGCGCGGCGAGCCGGCATTGAGCTTTATCTCCTCGGCCTCGAAGTGTTTTGCCTCCGACGTGGCCATGGAGGTGACCACCGACGCGGTACAGCTGTTCGGCGGCGCCGGCTATACCAACGATTTCCCAGTCGAACGGATGATGCGCGACGCCAAGATCACCCAAATCTATGAAGGCACTAACCAGATTCAACGCGTCGTCATGTCACGCGCACTGCTGAAGTAGCCTCACCGGCGGGCGTGCACACTTTCGACCGATGAAGTGCACGCCCATGGTGGCTAACGGTCCGCGGAAAGGACCGCCGTGCCGTACCAGTCGCACACCAGCAGCGCCAGTTCCACGTCGAGCCGGTCGCCGGCTATCGGGCGCCCACGCCGGCTGATCGCCCGGCCCAGGCGGTACTTCACGGTGTTGGCGTGCAGATGGAGTTCTTCGGCGGCCAGCTTGTAGCTGGAGCCGCACCGCAGAAAGACCCGCAAGGTGTGCCGCAGCCGGGCGTCGTTCTCGTTATCGGCAGCCAGATCGCCAAGCACCTCGGCCACCCACCCCCGGGCCGGATCGATGTCGTTACACAGTAGCGCCGCGACCGCCAGACCTGGATCGGCGGCCGCGATGACCGTCGGCCCATGCTCACCCCGAGCCAGCGCGACGTCGCGGCCGGCCTGCGCCTGGCGGTGCGAGCGGCGAAAGCCCTCGACACCGGCGGCCATCGTTCCGATACCGACACTGGGCGAACCAGGATGCCCCGTGGTGAACCGACGGGCCTTCTCGACGGCATCGCAAGCCGCGGCGCGGAACGGCAACCACCCCCATCCGCACATCCGGTCGGCGGCGACGAACAGCGGACTGCCCGCGGCATCGGCCGCATTGCCCAGGTCGCGAACGAACCGCTGCAGCCGGGCGAGTTCGTTGCCTTCGGTCCCCGCGTCGGGATACCACACGACGATCGCCAGGTGATGCCATCGGATCGGGTAGCCGAGCGCGTCGGTTGCCGCATCGACGTCGATCGTGCTCTTTCCGGCCAGAATCTCCCGAACCCGCAGGGCGCGAACACTGTTCTGGTTCTCCAGCCATCGCTCGCGTTCGCCTTCGTACACGACGACCACCTGCTGAGAAATCCAGTCGATGTACTCGAACAGCATCGCGCCGATCGCCTCGATGACGGTAAGACGTACCGATGGCTCGATATCGAGCGCGCGTACTTCGCTGAACACGATCTCGTTCAGCCGGCGCTGGCCGAGACGATAAGCACGGATGAGCGCGTTGACCGGGACGCCGCGTTGCGCCAGCCGTCGCGCGTATTCGAGTGCCGCAGTTGGTGCCTCGACACGTTCCACCGCGATGTCGTGCCGCAATGAGTGCACGATGGTGTCCACGTTTCCCTCGACGCTGGCGCCGAGCAGCTCGACCAGGCCCGCGTCTCCCCGCAGCTCGGGGATGTCGTCTTCGAGGGAACGGCGGATCTGCGAGGCCACCTCGGCGAGTCGATCGTTGAGCCGGGCTGCCGTCTCGGCGACGTAGCGGCTCACATCGAGTTTGTTGTTGACGCGCGAACTGCTCACCCTACGACGGTAGATCCTGCGGTTACTGCTTGGTGCGCAATTGCATGTGCGGACTTTGTCTTCGGGTGACAAGAGCCGGACGCTTCTTGGTGGAACGACGACGGTGTCAAGCCTCACGCCGATTCGTAGCGTTGTCGCACATCACACAGCCGCTGCCAGGCAGCGGCATCGTATTCGGGCCGGCACTAGCAGGATCGCGCCGCCGTTGAGAGGGGAAATCCGTTGACCGTGATCAGCACTGACTTTGCGCCGGACGACACCGAGCTCGAGGCCATGGAGATGGACCTGCTCGCCGGCGACTGCGACATCGTCATCCCCGAGGACGTCGAGGTCCTACACGCGGCCACCGGCATCAGGGGCCTCGAGGTCCGCGGGGTCGGCCTGACCATCGAGCGCGGGCGCACCCTGCTGGACGATGTGTCGTTCTCTGCGCGGCCGGGCACGCTGACGGCGGTGATCGGGCCCTCGGGTGCGGGCAAGTCGACTCTGGCGAAGGTGATGGCCGGGGCGATGCGGGCGACCCGGGGCGCGGTGTCCTTTGAGGGCCACGACATCCACGGCGCGTACACGGCGCTGCGCAGCCGGATCGGGATGGTGCCTCAAGACGACGTGGTGCACTGCCGGCTGACTGTCCAGCAGGCCCTCGGTTATGCCGCCGAGCTGCGGCTGCCGCCGGGCACTGGCAAGGAAGACCGCGACCTGGTCGTCGCTCAAGTGCTCGCGGAACTCGAGATGAGCGATCACACGCGGACCCGGGTGGACAACTTGTCTGGCGGGCAGCGCAAACGCGCATCGGTGGCGCTGGAGCTGCTGACCGGCCCGTCGCTTTTGATCCTCGATGAACCGACCTCGGGGCTGGACCCGGCGCTGGACCGGCAGGTGATGACCATGCTGCGCAAACTCGCCGACGCGGGTCGTGTCGTCGTGGTCGTGACCCACTCGCTGACCTACCTGGATGTGTGCGATCAGGTGCTGCTGCTGGCCCCCGGCGGCAAGACCGCGTTCTGCGGGCCCCCGTGCGAGATCGGCGCCACGATGGGCACCACCGACTGGGCCGACATCTTCACTCAGGTCGGCGCCGACCCCGACGCGGTGCACCGCAGCTTCCGGCAGCGCGCCACCGCTCTGCCCGCCCTAGCGGAGGCCGACAAGCCCGCCCACCCCGGCAAGCCCGCGCGCACCAGGGTCTGGCGACAGTTCTGCACGGTCGCGCGCCGCCAAGTGCGGCTGATTGTGTCCGACCGCGGATACTTAGCGTTTTTGGCGGTGCTTCCGTTCATCCTGGGCTTGCTTTCGCTGGCCGTGCCCGGGCACGTCGGCTTCGGCATCCCCAATCCGCTCGGGGACACCCCCGACGAGCCGGGCCGGATACTGGGGCTGGTCAACATCGGCGCGGCATTCATGGGCATCGCGCTAACCATCCGCGACCTGATCGGCGAACGTGCGATCTTCCGGCGCGAACAAGCCGTCGGCCTGTCGACGTGGGCGTATCTGCTGGCCAAGATCTGCGTGTATTGCACCGCAGCAGTAATTCAGTCGGCGGTCTTGACGTTAATCGTGGTGTATGGCAAGGGCGCACCGACCCGGGGTGCGGTACTTCTGGGCAGTCCCAGCGTGGAGTTGTTCGTCGATATCGCCGCCACCTGCGTCGCCTCGGCCATCCTGGGCCTGGTGCTATCGGCGCTGGCCCGGTCCAACGAGCAGATCATGCCCATGCTGGTGGTCTCGGTGATGGCGCAGCTGGTGTTCTCCGGCGGCATGATCCCGGTGACCGACCGGCTGGTGCTCGACCAGATGTCGTGGGCCACCCCGGCCCGCTGGGGTTTCGCCGCCGCGGCCTCGACAACCGACCTGTCCGTGCTCGAACCCAGGCCGCTGAGCCCCACGGACCCGCACTGGGTACACACGCCGTCGGCGTGGCTGCTCGATATGGCCATGCTTGCCGTCCTCAGCTTGTTCTACGCCGGCATCGTACGGTGGAAGATCCGCCTGACCCACGGGTAAATGAGACGCGCCGTCCAGCCGGCATCGAGCCCGAGCGCGGCCCCGTGCGCCTGGATTTGCGCGGTGTCCACCCATGGCCCTCATGACGGATCCCTTTGCACCAGGCAGGTTTTCGAACTATCCGCTGATCCCGACAGGCAGCCCGGGATGTCCTCTATAGGGAGCGACCGATATGCAGTTTGCGCCGTGTGTCGATTGCGGTGGCCGCGCTGTCTTCAGAGGACAACAGCCAGACCTATCTTCAGCGATCAACGACGATGTCACGGCTCACTTGAATTCCTACCGTTATCGAATGTCACATTTCCACACCCATCCAGGAGCGCACATGAACCTGCGGGCACTGCCCGAGTTGCGGGCGGCAAAGGATCCCGAGCGGCCTGCCGTCGCCGACGACAACATCAGCCTGACCAACGGCCAGTTCCTGGAGTCCGTGCGCCGGGCCGGCGCATCACTTCGCCGACTTGGTGTATCGCGCGGCGACGTGGTGGCGATCATGCTGCCTAACACGGCCAGCTTTGTCGTATCGCTGTTCGCGGCGTGGCGCTTGGGTGCGGCGGTCACGCCCATCAATCCCTCGCTGCGACCGGCAGAAGCGCAGTATCAGCTTGCCGACGCCGACGCCAAAGTGTTGATCGTCGACACCGCGCCCCAGTTCGAAACCGGCGGACGGCAGGTGGTCATCGCCAGCGACTTGGCAGCGCAACCCACCGACGGGGTGCTGTACCCGGCGCACCTTGACGACGACGCGCTGGCGCTGCTGATCTACACCAGCGGGACCACGGGCCGGCCCAAGGGGGTGATGCTCGACCACGCCAACTTGATCGCGATGTGCCGCAACGTAATCGACGTGTTCGCGCTGACCGGTGCCGACCACAGCCTGCTGATCCTGCCGCTGTTTCACGTCAACGGGATCGTCATCGGCACTGTTTCGCCGCTGCTCGCCGGAGGGCGCATCACCGTCGCCGGCCGATTCAGCCCCAAGACGTTCTTCAGCAGGGTCGAACAGAGCGGCGCCACATATTTCTCAGCCGTGCCCACGATCTACACGATGCTGTCCGGGCTGCCCGAGGACGTCAAACCCGACACCTCATCGGTGCGGTTCGCCATCTGCGGCGCCGCGCCGGCCAGTGTGGAGTTGCTGGAGCGGTTCGAATCGCGCTACGGCATCCCGATCATCGAAGGCTACGGCCTGTCGGAGGGATCGTGCGCCAGCACCGTCAATCCGTTGAACGGGAAGCGCAAGGCGGGCACCGTCGGACTGCCCTTGCCCGGCCAGACGATTCGGCTCGTCGACGCCTCCGGGCAACCGGTAGCCGACGGCGAGGCCGGCGAGGTAGTGATCAAGGGCCCCAACGTGATGCGCGGCTATCTGAACCGGCCCGAGGAGACCGCCAACACGATCGTCGACGGCTGGCTGCACACCGGAGACATCGGGCGCTTCGATGAGGACGGTTACCTGGTGCTGGTCGACCGGGCGAAGGACATGATCATCCGCGGCGGGGAGAACATCTACCCCCGCGAGATCGAGGCGGTGGTGCACCAGTGGCCGCAGATAGCCGAAGCCGCGGTCGTCGGCCGGCCCAATCCGGTCTACGGCGAAGAGCCGGTGCTGTTCGTCTCGCTGCATCCCGGCAAGCAACTCCACGTCGACCTGATCCGCGAGCACCTGCACGAGTCGTTGTCGAAATACAAACTGCCCGTTGAGATCACGATCCTCGATGAACTGCCGAAAAATGCCGTCGGCAAGCTCGACAAACGCAGTTTGCGGCAACGGCTCGCCATAACCCACTGAACCCAACCACAACAACCATCCACCACCCACCCAACACACATATAGGAGAGCAGACATGAGCTTCACCAAACCCGAATTCCCCGACGTGGATCCGGACACCTTCCTGCAAAAGCCCCTGATGGAGCGGATGCGCATCCTGGCGCTGAACTGGGCCGAGAACGGCTTCGGATCGCCACGGATGATTCACACCATCTACATCGCCAAGCTGGTGCTGTTCTACGCCCTGGGCGCGATTCTGGTGGCCACGCTGACGTCGGGGCTGCCCGCGTTTTGGCATGTCTCACAGTGGTGGAACCAGCCGATCGTGTATGAGAAAGCCATCTTGTGGACGGTGCTGCTGGAGCTCATGAACGTGGCCGGATCGTGGGGTCCGCTGGCCGGCAAGGTCAAGCCGATGACCGGGGGCATCCTATTCTGGGCGCGCCCGGGCACCATCCGGCTCCGG
This sequence comes from uncultured Actinomycetota bacterium, assembly GCA_963785625.1. Lineage (GTDB taxonomy): Bacteria > Actinomycetota > Actinomycetes > Mycobacteriales > Mycobacteriaceae > Mycobacterium. The sequence continues at coordinate 164,761 of CAWAWC010000023.1, forward strand.
CCGTACAAGTGGGTGCCCTTCACCGCCGGTGACCGGCGCACCCGTTTCGACGTCGCACTGTATGTCACGCTGCTGATCAGCGTCGCGGTTGCGCTGTTTTCGCCCGGCGTGCACAGTGATTCGCTGTCGGCGGTGATGCCGGCCAACACCTCCGGTTTGGTCAACCCGGCGCTGCTCATCGTGCCGATCGTGCTGCTGGTGGCGATGGGCCTGCGCGACAAGACGGTGTTCCTGGGCGCACGCGGCGAGCAGTACCTGCCAGCGCTGATCATCTTCGCGGTGTTTCCGTTCACCGACATGATCATCGCGCTCAAGCTGCTCATCGTGGTGGTCTGGGTCGGCGCCGGGGTGTCGAAGTTCGGCAAGCACTTCGCCAACGTGATCCCGCCGATGGTCAGCAACAGCCCGTCGGTTCCGTTCAAGTGGGTCAAGAGGGCGCACTACCGCGACTTCCCCCGCGACCTGCGCCCGTCTCGGGTCGCCGACCTGATGGCGCACGCCGCCGGCACCACCGTCGAGATCATCGCCCCGCTGGTCCTGCTGTTCTCGCCGTGGCCGTGGCTCACGGTGCCTGCCGCGGTCCTCATGGTGGCGTTCCATCTGTTCATCATCTCGACGTTCCCGATCGCGGTGCCGTTGGAGTGGAACGTGCTGTTCGCCTACGCGACGGTGTTTTTGTTCCTTGGCTTTCCGGCCTGGCGCGGCTTCGCGGTGACGAACATGTCCTCGCCGTGGCTGACCGTGGCGGTGGTGGCCGCGCTGCTGTTCTTCCCGATCCTGGGCAACTTCCGTCCCGACAAGGTGTCGTTCTTGCCCTCGATGCGCCAGTACGCAGGCAACTGGGCCTCGGCGGTGTGGGCGTTCGCTCCGGGGGCGGAGGCCAAGCTGGACAAGGTCACCCGCTCCGCGAAAAACCAGCTCGACCAGTTCATCGAGTTCGGCTACGAGCCGCAGTGGGCCGAGATCACCCTGCAGTCGACCCTCGCCTGGCGCACCATGCACAGCCAGGGCCGCGGCCTGTTCTCGGTGCTGCTGAACAACCTGCCCGACATCGACGCCCGCATAGTTCGCGAGGCGGAGTTCACCTGCAACTCGCTGATAGGGTTCAACTTCGGTGACGGACACCTGCACAACGAGGACCTCATCGCCGCCGTGCAGCACGAGGTCGGGTTCGAGCCCGGTGAGCTGGTGGTCGCGTGGGTGGAGTCGCAGGGCTGGGGCAGCAAGGTCCAGCACTACAAGGTCATCGACGCCGCACTCGGCGTGATCGAGCGCGGCACCTGGAAGGTGGCCGACGCTGTCGCTGAGCAGCCCTGGCTGCCCAACGGCCCGATTCCCACTCAGGTCACTTGGGCGGCGCATAAGGCACCGGCGATGCCGACCGTGATCCACAACGGACAGGTTCACCAGGAAGGGGTGCTCGCGTGAGCACCGCGATCGTCGTGGGGGCCGGGCCTAACGGCCTGGCCGCCGCGGTAACCCTGGCCAAAGCCGGCGTGCAAGTGACCGTGCTAGAGGCAGCCGACGAGATCGGCGGCGGCACGCGCAGCAGCGAGGCGATCTTGCCGGGCCTGCTGCATGACCACTGCTCGGCGATCCATCCGATGGCCGTCGGCTCGCCGTTTCTCACCGGCCTCGACTTGGATCGTTACGGCCTCTCGTGGCGGCTACCCGAAATCGACTGCGTCCATCCGCTCGACGGCGGCAGCGCCGGAGTGCTATATCGCTCGGTCGACGACACCGCGGCGGGCCTGGGTCCCGACGGATCACGGTGGCGCCGGCTGTTCGGCTGGTCGTCGGCGAGGTTCGATGCGCTGTCTGAGGACATCATGGGGCCGCTGCTGCGGCTCCCGCACCACCCGATGGTGCTGGCGCGCTTCGGTGCCCCGACGGTGCTGCCGGCTTCGGCCCTCGCCAAGTGGTTTCGTACCGCTGAAGCGCGAGCGTTGTTCGGAGGTGTTGCCGCACATGCCTTCCGGCCGCTGCACTATCCGATGACCTCGGCGATCGGGCTGGGCATCATCACCGCCGGCCATCGCCATGGCTGGGCGGTGGCGGCCGGCGGTTCGCAGTCGATCACCAACGCGCTGGCGTCGCTGCTGGCCGATCTGGGCGGCAAGATCGAGACCGGCACCCGCGTCGAGGCAGCCTCACAACTGCCGCCGGCCGACGTGACGATGTTCGACCTGGCGCCCGAGGCCGTCGCCGGCATTCTCGGTGATCGCCTGCCGGTGCGCGTGGCCCGCGCCTACCGGCGGTTCCGGCAGGGCCCAGGGGCGTTCAAGGTCGACTTCGCCGTCGAAGGCGGCGTGCCATGGACTAATGCCGACGCCCATCGGGCCGGCACCGTGCACGTCGTCGGCTCGTTGGCCGAACTGGCGGCCAACGAACGCGACATTCACGCCGGGCGCATGCCCGAGCGACCGTTCGTGCTGGTCGGCCAGCAGTATCTGGCTGACCCGGGGCGCTCCGTCGGCAACGTCCATCCGGTGTGGACCTATGCGCACGTGCCAAACGGCTACAGCGGTGACGCCACCGCCGCGATCATCGCCCAGATCGAGCGGTTCGCACCGGGATTCCGCGACCGCATCGTGGGCCACACCACCCGGACCACCACCCAAATGGCTTCGTACAACGCCAATTACGTCGGTGGCGACATCATGACCGGTTCGAAGGACATCCGCCAGCTCACGTTTGGGCCGCGAATCACGCTGTCGCCGTACAGAGTTGGCGTTCCGGGCATGTACATCTGTTCGGCGGCCACCCCGCCGGGCCCGGGCGCTCATGGCATGTGCGGTGCCAACGCCGCCCAATCCGCGCTACACGAGCTCGGCCAACGGTGACCGACTCGATATCGAAAATTACTGCAAGATTCCACGATAGGAGACACCAACCATGACGACAATTCTGGAAACCGAGCCGCTGGCCACGAACGCAGCCACCACACCCAAGCTGGCCGGCCGGGTGGCCTTCGTCACCGGCGGCACCCGCGGGATCGGCGCGGCGATCGCGCGCAGCCTGGCTAACCAGGGCGCCACGGTCGCGGTGGGCTACAGCCGCAGTCGGGAGAGCGCCGAACGGTTCGCCGCCGAGCTGACCCGGGCCACTCGCCGCCACGGCGCCTTGGCATCGGCCCATCAAGGCAACGTCGGCTCGGCCGCCGATTGCCGCCGCACTATCGCCGAGGTCATCGAGACCCACGGCCGGCTGGACATCCTGGTCAACAACGCGGGCATCACCATGGACAAGACGGTCGCCGCGATGACCGAGGAGGATTGGTACACCGTACTCGCCGTGAACTTGTCCGGTGCGTTCTTTATGTCTCAGGCCGCCCTGGCTCACATGGTGCAGCGGGGATCGGGGCGCATCGTCAACGTGTCGTCCGTCGTCGGTGAGACGGGCAATATCGGCCAGGCGAACTACGCCGCATCTAAGTCCGGCTTGTTCGGGTTGACCAAGACGCTGGCCAAGGAAGCCGCGTACCAACTCGCAAAATCCGGCAAGCGCACCGACGACGGAATCGGCATCACGGTCAACACCGTCACACCCGGTCTGATCGGCACCGAGATGACCGCCGGCATTCCTGAGAAGGTGATGGCCAAACTCACCGGCCAGATCCCCGTCGGCCGTGCCGGCCGGCCCGAAGAAGTCGCCCGCGTTGTCCACTTCCTGGCCGCCGACGCCTCGTCCTACATCACTGGACAAGTGTGGAGTGTCAACGGCGGTATGGACATGTGACCGGGCCAGCAGCAATCTCATAGGCGCCCGCGCTGGTCGGCGATATGGTGAGTTATCAGTCGATCAATTGTAGGCCAATGGCCTCCAGGGCGAGGATAGTGAGCGTCGATGGCCGACGTCGACCCGATTGCAAAGCAGCGGGATCTGATCGCTGACATCGCCGCGGAACTGGGCCAGGCGGGATTTGACGACGTCGAGGAGATCGGGCATGGCGGCTTCGGCGTCGTCTACCGCTGCGCTCAGCCCATGCTGGACCGTGCCGTTGCGGTCAAGGTGCTGACCGCCGATCTTGACTCGGACAATCTTGCCCGCTTCCTGCGCGAGCAGCGCGTCATGGGCCGCCTTTCGGGACACCCGCACATCGTGCACGTTTTTCAGGTCGGCGTCCTGGCCAGTGGCCGGCCGTTCATCGTGATGCCCTACCACGGCAAGGATTCGCTGGAGGTGGTGATCCGCCGGCACGGAACCCTCGACTGGCGCGAGACGCTCAGCATCGGCGTGAAGCTCGCGAGGTGCGCTCGAGGTCGCGCATGGCGCGGGCATATTGCATCGTGATGTGAAGCCCGCCAACATCCTGCTGTCCGACTACGGTGAGCCGCAGCTGACCGACTTCGGAATTGCCAGGATCGTCGGGGCTTTCCAGACGGCGACCGGCTTGATCACCTGTTCGCCAGCTTTCACAGCCCCGGAAGTGCTCGAGGGCGCAGCGCCGACGCCGGCATCGGATGTGTATTCGCTGGGCGCGACATTGTTCTGCGCAATGACCGGCCACGCCGCCTTCGAACGCCGCGCCGGCGAGCAGGTGGTCGCTCAGTTCCTGCGGATCACCTCACAACCTATCCCGGACCTGCGCGAGCAGGGACTACCAGCTGACGTGGCCGCGATCATCGAGCGGGCGATGGCGCGGGATCCGGCGGATCGTTCAGGCGCCGCGGCCGAATTCGGCGACGAGCTTCGTGAGATTCAGCGCCATTGCGGTGTCGCCGTCGACGAGATGGCCCGTCCGGTCGACCTGGGCGCGGAGCGCCGAAAGTCGCCCGCGTCCAGGCCTGTTCGCTCGGATTCCGCGACTATGCCCCCGACACCCGCGACGAAATACCGGCCTCCGGTTCCCACCAGATCACTGGTTGCCCGCAGCCGCGTCATCGACGGCCTTCGCGCTGGCGGACGGCGGCGGCTGATCTTCATTCACGCGCCCTCGGGGTTCGGCAAGAGCACGCTGGCGGCGCAGTGGCGCGAGGAACTCTCGCGCGGCGGCGTCGCGGTCGCCTGGCTGACGGTCGACGACGACGACAACAATGAGGTCTGGTTTTTGGCGCATCTGCTCGAGTCGATCCGGCGGGTCCGTCCCGCTCTTGCCGAGTCATTGGGGCAGGTGCTGGACCAGCACGGCGGTGACGCAAGCCGCTATGTCTTGACGTCGCTCATCGACGAAATCCACCAAAAAGACGATCGGATTGCGGTGGTGATCGATGACTGGCACCGCGTGTCCGACACTCGAACCGTCGCTGCCCTCGGTTTCTTGTTGGACAACGGATGCCATCATCTGCAGATCATCGTGACCAGCTGGTCTCGCGCCGGACTACCGCTGAGCAGGTTGCGGATGGGTGACGAGTTGATCGAAATCGATTCCCGTGCTTTGCGTTTCGACGTCGACGAGGCATTCTCGTTCCTCAACGACGTCGGCGGCCTACAGCTATCGCGCGGTGATGTCGAGGCGTTGACCACATCGACCGACGGGTGGGCCGCTGCCCTGCGGCTGGCCGCTTTGTCGCTGCGCGGCGGCCGCGACGTGAACAGCCTGCTCGGCAGGCTTGCCGGTGCCAGCGACGTGGTCGGCGACTTTCTGGCCGAAAACGTATTCGACGCCCTCGAACCCGATGTGCGCGATTTTCTGCAGACGACATCGATCACTGAGCGCACCTGCGGCGGGCTGGCCTCCGTGCTGGCAGGTGCGACGAACGGGCAGGCGATGTTGGAAAAGGTCGAGCAGCGCGGTTTGTTCCTGCAGCGGGTCGACGACGACCCGAATTGGTTCCGCTTCCATCAGATATTCGCCGAGTTTCTGCGCCGCCGACTCGAACGGGACCACCCCGACCGGGTCGAAGAACTTCACCACACCGCATCGGCGTGGTTCGCCGAAAACGGCTACCTCAACGAGGCCGTCGACCATGCGTTGGCTGCGGGCGATCCTGCCCAGGCGGTTGATCTCGTCGAGCTGGATGGTACAAGACTGCTCGAACAATCGAAAATGACCACGCTGCTCGGGATCGTCAAGAAATTGCCACCCGATCTGGTGGTCGGGCGACCTCGGCTCCAGTTGGTGATCGCCTGGGCGAATATCCTGTTGCAACGTCCAGCGCTGACCGACGTCGCGCTGAACCGCTTCCAGGCCGCCCTGGGCCGCACGGACCTCGCCGAGGCAACACGGGCCGATCTGCGGGCTGAGGCGGACGTTGTGCGAGCAGTTGCCGAAGCCTTCGCCGATCGGATCGAGCGCATAGATGATCTAGTGGCCGAGGCGATGTCGAGACCGGACACCTTGCATCCGTGGGTGCCCGGGGTCGCCGGAAATGCCGCGGCGTTCGCCGCCATCTACCGCTTCGACTTCGATGCCGCCCACCGGCTGCTTGACCGTGCCGCGCCCTACCAGGAGGCGATGGGACCGTTCACCACTGTTTATGGACGCTGTTTGGCTGGCATCGCCGCCAGGTATCAGCTCGACATTCCAGGTGCCCTGAAGAACTTCCGAGAAGCGTACGAGATCGCCGCGGGTGTCGGACGCCGCTCGCACGCGGCGCGGCTCGCGGGTGCGCTTCTCGGCGAATTGCTCTACGAAACGGGCGACTTTGCCGAGGCAGCGGGCCTACTGGACGAGAGCGATCTGCTGAGCTCGGACGGTGGCATGGTGGATTATCTGGCCGCCAGGTATGTGATCGGTGCTCGGATCAAGGCGGCACAGGCGGATCGCGGGTCTGCGGTCGAGCGTCTGGCCGCCGGCGCGAACGCCGCACAGCAGTTGCGGCTGCCGCGTCTTGCCGCAAGGATCAACAACGAGCGCATCCGGTTGGGCATCGAGCTGCCTCAAGAGGTTACTTCCGGTTTGCGATCGCCGCGAACCATCCCCCGCGGCAATGGAATCGCCACGATGACAGCCGAACTCGACGAGGACTCCGGGATCCGCCTGTTATCCGCGAGCGATTCCACGGCTGACCGGGAGCAGGCATGCCGACGGGCCGTCGACCTGGCTGCGGGAATCGACGGCGAGCGCAGACCCCTGGCGGCGCTGCAGGCACAACTGCTCCTCATCGAAACGCTCACGGCCGCCGGTCGGACAGCGCACGCCCGAAAAGAACTGACGCCAGCTTCTGCCAAGTGCGTCGAACTGGGGCTTTCACGTCTACTGGTCGATGCGGGATTCGAGTAGAGCAACGACTCAGAGTCGAGTTGCCGAGTATCCGAACCAGCAGATCCTGGAAACGTCACCTCCTCATACGGACTGTGCGTGCGGCTGTCGCAACTGCAGGATGACGGGGCTCGCAGAGGACCGGCACTCCTTGCTGGCGAAGCGTTCTGCACCGTGGGGATTCGCGAAACCGTGGGTTGGGCGCGTAACCTGCTGGGCGGCAACGGAATCCTGTTGGAACACAACGTCGGCCGTTTCGTCGCCGACGGCCGAAGCGATCTACTCATACGAAGGCGCGCGCGAGATGAACACGCTGATCGTCGGGCGTTCGTTGACCGGTCTCAACGCATTTGTCTAAAGCCGCCGAGGTCGCTATGCCGCGATGGTCAGACTGCTCTGGGCCTGAATGTCAGCGGCGATAGCTCCGGTCAGGCGGATCAGGTCCTGCGGTGTCACCGCGACGTCCCAATGCATTTTGCCGGCACTGACCAGCACCCGTTCCCAGCTCAACGCCGAGCTGTCCACCACGGTCCGCAGCCGCTTGCGCTGGCCAAACGGGGAGATGCCGCCGACCACATAGCCGGTGGCCCGCTCGGCGGCAGCGGGCTCGGCCATGCTGGCTTTGGGCATGCCCAACGCTGCCGCCGTTGCCTTCAGCGACAACCGCGACGGCACCGGCACGATCGCTACCGCCAGTTCGCGGGGCAAAGCGATGATCAGGGTCTTGAACACCTGCTCGGGGGCGATGTCACCGTACGCCGATAGGTCGCTGACGATCTCGAATTGCACGATCTCATGCGGCACACCGGTTTTGACCAGAGCCGCCAGAGCCGGCGTCGCAGCGCCGGCCACGCTACGGCTGCACGTACCCCGGCGGGTTGACGCCGTCCACCCAGAAGTCGACGCCCAGTTCCCCGCCGGGCACGCAGTCGTAGACAGACAAGTCGGTGACGCCCGACTCCACCAGCACGTCCTCACACAGCAGCATGTTGCCGGTGTACTCCCGGGCGGGCTTGTTGAGGATGACATAGGCGGCGTCGGAATACACCTCGGGTTTGCGGGATCGTGCCATCGCCGCGTCGCCGCCGAGCAGGTTCTGCACCGCTGCGGTGGCCACCATCGTGCGCGGCCACAGGGTGTTCGACGCGATGCCCTCGTCGCGCATCTCCTCGGCGATGCCCAGCGCGCACAGCGTCATGCCGAACTTCGCCATCATGTATGCGGTCGGCTTCAACCACTCCTTGCCGAGCAGCACGGGCGGTGAAAGCGTCAGGATGTGCGGGTTCTCGCGACCTTTCATGTGCGGGATACAGGCCTGAGACACCGCATAGGTGCCGCGCACCTGGATGCCGTTCATCAGGTCGAACCGCTTCATCGGTACCTCGGTGATGGACCCCAGGTTGATCGCCGACGCGTTGTTGACGCAGATGTCGATGCCGCCGAACTGCTCGACGGTCTTGGCCACCGCGGACTCGACCGACTCCGGGTCGCGGACGTCCCCGACGATCGGCAGGGCCTTTCCGCCGGCGTCCTCGAGCTCTTTGGCGGCCGTGAAGACGGTTCCCGGCAGCTTCGGGTGCGGCTCGGCGGTCTTGGCGATCAGGGCGATGTTGGCGCCGTCTTGTGCGGCCCGTTTGGCGATCGCAAGGCCGATGCCGCGACTGGCGCCGGAGATGAACATGGTCTTGCCCTGGAGGGACGTGGCGTGGGACATGACGACACCCTAACGCCCGCCAAATCGCCCGCCGGATATCGCCCCGGAAATAGCACGCTGGCTGACGCTGTTGATGAAATCGGTTTCTTATGCAGGTGCGGCCGCGGACCCGGGCAGACGCTGTCGGGCGCAGCCTCTAGATTGGGAGGAGCAGTCTGGTGTCAGCGGCGACGAGCCTTTTGGACAGTCCAATAGGCGACGAGCAGTTGGCGTGCTTCCGTGTGAGTCCGGCGGCGCTCGCGCCGTTCGCCGGCGGCACCGCAGCAGAAGGGACCGGGTTAATCGAAATGGCCGATACCGACGGCGTCACGGAACCAGGGGTCCCCGACCCCGCGGCGCACGAAGAGACGGACGAGGAGCTGACCGCGCGTTTCGAGCGTGACGCGATCCCCCTACTGGACCAGCTTTACGGCGGCGCTCTTCGCATGACGCGCAATCCCGCCGACGCGGAGGACCTCCTGCAGGAGACGATGGTGAAGGCCTACGCGGGCTTTCGCTCGTTTAGGGCCGGCACCAATCTCAAGGCGTGGCTGTACCGGATCCTGACCAACACCTACATCAACAGCTACCGCAAGAAGCAGCGCCAACCGGCGGAGTATCCGACCGACGAGATCACCGACTGGCAGTTGGCGTCCAACGCCGAGCATTCGTCCACCGGGCTGCGCTCGGCGGAGGTCGAGGCGCTCGAGGCGCTGCCGGACACTGAGATCAGGGAAGCGCTGCAGGCCTTGCCGGAGGAATTCCGGATGGCCGTCTACTACGCCGATGTCGAGGGTTTCCCATACAAGGAGATCGCCGAGATCATGGACACGCCGATCGGAACGGTAATGTCGCGGCTGCACCGCGGCAGACGTCAGCTACGTGGCCTTTTGGCCGATGTGGCCAAGGAGCGGGGCTTCACCCGCGGTCAGCAGGCGCACGAGGAGGTGTCGTCATGAGCGAGTTCTCCGGCCCGGCGGACACGCGCCCCGACGACAGCGATTCGCACGGTGATTCCCATGGCCTGGGCTGCGCGCAGGTGATTGCCGAGGTATGGACGCTCCTCGACGGTGAGTGCACGCCAGATGCCCACGAGCAGCTGCGCCGACACCTAGAGGCATGCCCCGGGTGCTTCAAGCATTACGGAATCGAGGAGCGGATCAAGGCGTTGATCGCCACCAAGTGCCAGGGGGAGAAGGCCCCCGAGGGCCTGAAGGAGCGCCTCCGGCTGGAGATCCGGCGGACCACTATCATCCGGGGCCTGGAGTAGTTGCTAGGCGTTGGGCCGCTTGCCGTGGTTGGCCTTGCTGTGCTTGCGGTCCCGCTTCTTACGGCCACGCTTGGACATCGTCAAACCTCCAGGGATTCGGTCGTCGAACCGGGCGTTATGCCCGTTAGCTTGACGTACATTCTCTCACGCGATGCCTCACGCGACGTCCCCGGCTACGGGAGCTCGTCAAAGGCCCGCGCGCCGCGCACCGCACCGACCCTGTGGTTCGATATACATGACCTTGACGGATCAGCAGCCAGCCTGCGCGAATGGCCGACACGATTGGGGTGAAGATGGCCGAAGATGTTCGGGCCGAGATCGTGGCGAGCGTGCTCGAGGTCGTCGTGACCGAGGGCGACCAAATCGGCAAGGGTGACATCGTGGTGCTGTTGGAGTCGATGAAGATGGAGATCCCCGTTCTGGCGGAGGTCGACGGCACCGTCAGCAGGGTCAGTGTGGCGGTCGGCGACGTCATCCAGGCGGGCGACCTCATCGCCGTCATCAGCTAGCCGTTGGGACCCGTCACACCCGTCACACCCGTCGCCGGGGAACCACTCGGGAGTAATTGATGTCTACCCTCGGTGATCTGCTCGCCGAACACACGATGCTGCCGGGTAACGCGGTGGACCACCTGCACGCGGTGGTCGGCGAGTGGCAGCTGCTGGCCGACCTGTCCTTCGCCGACTACCTGATGTGGGTCCGGCGTGACGACGGCGTGCTGGTGTGCGTGGCGCAGTGCCGGCCCACGACGGCGCCCACAGTTCTGCAGACCGACGTGGTGGGCAGCGTCGTCGCCGCCGATCGGGCACCGCTGGTCGCCGAAACCTTCGCCTCCGGCAGCGCAAACCTGGAACACACTGGGGCGCAAGGACATTCATCGCCACTGCCCGGCCACAATGTGGAGGCCTCCCCGGTCCGATATGGCGACCAGGTGGTGGCGGTCCTCACTCGGCACCAAACCGCCCTGGCCGCCGACCACATGTCCAGCCATCTCGAGAACGCATACCGGGACTGCGCCATGGACCTGGTGGAGATGTTGGCTGAGGGCACCTTTCCGGACGTGCAGGACGTGGCGATGTCGCGCTCCACGCCGAGGGTGGGCGACGGCTTCATCCGGCTGGATGTCAACGGCGACGTCGCCTACGCCAGCCCCAACGCCCTGTCGGCCTATCACCGGATGGGGCTGACCAGCGAGCTGGAAGGCCGCAACCTGATCAAGGTGACTCGGCCGCTGATCTCGGACCCGTTCGAGGCTCACGAGCTGGCCGAGCATGTGCTCGACTTGCTGGCCGGCGGCAAGAGCATGCGGATGGAGGTCGACGCCGGCGGCGCCACGGTGCTGTTGCGGACGCTGCCGCTGGTGGTGCACGGCGCCAGCACCGGTGCCGCGGTGCTGATCCGCGACGTCACGGAGGTGAAGCGCCGCGACCGGGCGCTGATCTCGAAAGACGCCACCATCCGGGAGATCCACCACCGGGTCAAGAACAACCTGCAAACCGTGGCGGCGCTGCTGCGCCTGCAGGCCCGCCGGACGGCGAACGTCGAGGGACGCGAAGCGCTGATCGAGTCGGTGCGCCGGGTGTCGTCGATCGCCCTGGTCCACGACGCGCTGTCGATGTCCGTGGACGAGCAGGTGAACCTCGACGAGGTCATCGACCGGATCCTGCCGATCATGAACGACGTCGCGTCGGTGGACCGGCCGATTCGGATCAACCGCGTCGGCGACCTCGGCGTGCTGGACTCCGACCGCGCGACCGCCCTGATCATGGTGATCACCGAGCTGGTCCAGAACGCGATCGAGCACGCATTCGACGCGGCGGCGCAAGAAGGGTCGGTGACCATACGCGCCGAGCGCTCGGCGCGCTGGCTCGACGTCGTCGTGCACGACGACGGACGCGGACTCCCCGACGGATTCAGCCTGGAAAAGTCCGACAGCCTGGGCCTGCAGATCGTGCGGACCCTGGTGTCGGCCGAACTGGACGGCACGTTGGGCATGCGGCAAGCGCCGGGTCGCGGCACCGACGTGGTGCTGCGGGTCCCGATCGGTCGCCGGGCACGGTTGCTGCTGTAGTCGCTGTGGGGCTGACGCAACAGTGCGGCCCCGACAACTGTCGGGGCCGCACTGAGTGCTGACTATCTAACTGGGTCAGACTCCGCTACGGGCCTTCGTCCGGGCGTTGCGACGCTTCAGCGAACGCCGCTCGTCTTCGCTCATGCCGCCCCAAACGCCCGAGTCCTGGCCGGTGTTCAGGGCCCACGAGAGGCAATCCGTGGTCACCGAGCACCGATTGCAGACCAGTTTCGCGTTAGCGATCTGCGCGAGTGCCGGGCCGCTGTTCCCTACCGGGAAGAACAGCTCCGGGTCCTCGTCGCGACAGACCGCCTTGTGGCGCCAATCCATACGTTGTTACTCCTCACTGAGTGCGCAGCAAGGCGCACGACCATTTTCTTCGGCTATTACGCGTGCACTAGAAAAGGGTCCGTACCCCTACATAAATTTCTGCATGCAACCTTTCGATCGTTTCACAGGCTCAACAGAAGTCAATAGCGATCAGTTCGCTCGTGGGCTATCTCACTTCAGCGTTCTCTTAGTCGAGCCCTCACTCCGTTGTACTACACTTCGGCCCGATTTCCCCAGAAAATTTTCCCCGGGCAACCGTCTGCGCGGTCGTTACCGCAGCTCACGCTGGGTTTTTGCGGGCGGGGCAACTATCGGAAGCAGGTCGGGAACCGCCCGGAAGGTCATGGCTTCGCGCAGGCCCAGGTAGTCCCCGTCGAACTGGCTGGCGATGGGCCCCCCGGCGCACGTGACTCTGACGCACGCCGCGTCGTCGTCCCGGATGAGCTGCTTGGCCTGGGGATCGCCCCGCTTCGACAGGATCTGGCGCACCAATCGCAGCGTGGGAAGGATCTTCATGCCGGTGAGGGCGAACACACCGAGGCCCGACTCGAAGGTGCAGCCGGGGTTGGGCCGCAACGGCCGGTTGTTGCTGTAGGTCCACGGGTTGGTGTTCGACACCCAGACGAAGTGCACATCCGGGATGGGGTCGCGGTCGGGTAACTCCAACGTCAGCCTCGGCTCGCGGCGGCTGAACGCCACCGCGGTGGGCACCGCCACCCGCCAATAGCGCAGCGCATTGACCTTGACGCCCTTGTCGCGCTGTGCCTCCACCCCGGCCACGACCTCAGCGTCGACGCCCATCCCCGCGTTGAGCACGGCCCACCGCTCACCGCAGTCGATCAGGCTGATGCGGCGCCAGGTCTGGTGGCGGCGGTATTCATCGATCAACTGGATGAGCTGATTGGTGGCGGCGACCGGGTCGGTCGAGATGCCCAGTGACCGCGCCAGCACATTGGCCGAGCCGCCGGCCAGCACCCCGACGGCGGGCAGGTGTCCCGGCCGGGGTGATCCGGGGTGGCCGAGCATGCCGTTGACCACGCCGCTCACCGTTCCGTCGCCGCCGTGCACGACGACCAGATCAACCCCGTTCGTGACGGCCGCCTGTGCGATCTCGGCGCCATGACCGCGGTGTGTGGTGTGCTCGACGGTCAGCTGCAGGCGGCTTTGGAGCGCGTGCGCCACCAGGTCGCGGGCGGCCGGAGTGGTGGAGGTGGCGGTGGGGTTGACGATCAGCACGGCGCGCATGAGGCACGAGCTTATGTTGGGCGGCTATAGGCCCACTTAGGACCCGCTGTGCGGGAAGCATCCGCTTGGGAGGGAGTTCCGGGGCGCGTGACTACGCTGGCGCTGTGACGCTATCCGGCAAGCCGGCCCGATCCGCGGCCCCCGCCCCCGTGCGGGCCGCGGGCGTGATCGTCGCGGTGCAGGGGGTGGCCGCCCTGGCGGTGGCCGCGGTTCTGCTGGTGCGGGGAATTGCGGGAGCCGACGAGCGCGTGGTCAACGGCCTGGGCACGGCGGTCTTGTTCGCCGTGATCGGCGGCGTGGTGCTTGCGGCTGGACGCGCGCTGACGGTCGGCAAGCGCTGGGGCCGCGGGCTGGCCGTAATCACCCAACTCCTGCTACTGCCCGTGTCATGGTACCTGGTGAGGGGCTCGCAGCAACCGGCCGCCGGGATTGCCGCGGGCATCGTGGCGCTGGCCGTCCTGACCCTGCTCTTCACCCCCGCCGCCGTGCGCTGGGCCGCCGGCGGCGATCAGGGGGGTCCCGCCAACGCGGCCAACCGGGCACCGGACACGCGATAGGTCGTCCACTCACGCTGCGGCTCCGCGCCGATCCCGTCGTACAGCGCGATGGCGTCGGTGTTCCAGTCGAGCACCGCCCACGACAACCGCGTGTAGCCCTTCGCGACGCATTCACCCGCCAGCGTCGTCAGCAGCGCACGGGCCAGCCCGCGGCGGCGAAATCGCGGCCGCACGAACAGGTCTTCGAGGTGGATGCCCGCGACGCCGTCCCAGGTGGAGAAGTTGAGGAACCACAGCGCCATCGCGGCGATCTCGCCGTCGACTTCGGCGACGTGCCCGTGCACCGTGGGCGGCCCACCGAAAAGCGCTGTGCGGACCTGGTCTTCGGTGACGTTGCATTGATCGGGGGCGAGTTCGAATTCGGCCAGCGCGTGGATCATCTCGGTGATGTCGGCGGCGTCTTGCGGAGCAGCGCGGCGGATGGTGCCGCTCATCGCTCGACATCCAGCGCGTTCAGGATTGTGGCGAATTTCGTTGTGGTCTCAGCGACTTCGTCATCCGGGTCGGATTCGGCGACGATGCCGCCGCCGGCGCGCGCCAAGGCGGTGCGACGGTCGGCCGACAACTGCGCGCAGCGAATGGACACCACCCACTGTCCGTCGCCGTCGTCGTCGCACCATCCCACTGCGCCGGCATAGAAGCCCCGGTCACCCTCCAGCTCGGCGATGAGCCCGGTGGCGGCAGCTGTCGGCACCCCGCCCACGGCCGGGGTGGGGTGCAGCGCCAAAGCCAAATCGATTGCGGTGGTAGATGTGTCGCGGAGCCGGCCGCTGATCGGCGTGCATAGGTGCCACAGGGCCGCGGTGCGGCTCAAGTGCGGCTCGGCGGCGATCGTCAGGTCGTCGCACAGCGGCTCCAACGCATCGCGCATGCTCTCGATGACCAGTTGATGCTCGTGGCGGTTCTTGGCCGAGCCCGCCAGCGTTTCGGCGTTGGCGGCGTCGTGTTGCGGGTCGGCGGCGCGCGGGGCCGAACCGGCGAACGGCTCGCACACGACCCGGTCGCCGGAGCGGGCGACCAAGAGCTCGGGGCTGGCGCCCACCAGCGCCATGCCCGCGTAGTCCTCGCCGGCGGCGGTCAGGTCGACCAGGTAGCCGTATGCCGCCGGGTCGGCGGCCACGAGCCGGCGCAGGATGACGCGGGCGTCCAGCGGTGCATCGGCGACCAGCCGCAGCGCGCGCGACAGGACCACCTTGCGCAGTGGGTTACCGGGTTCGGCCAGCTGCTTTAGCGCCCGGCTGACCCGGCGGCGGTAGTCGGCCGGCGGCGGCACGGCGGCGGCGATGCGCACCGACGGCAGCGGTCCCGTCGGCCAGTCCGGCGGGTCGGCGGTGGAATGCACGGCGTCCGGCGTGAGCAGCGCGGCCGGCCGATCCACATCAAAGGGCAACGCGCCCAGGATGATTGGCGCCTTTCCCGAGCGCACCGCCGCCTGCGCGGCGGCCAGGTCGCTGTAGCGCTCCCGCACCCCGTCGGCGATGAGGGTCGCCTTGGGCCCGCAGAGTGCGAACGGTGGCTCGGCGCCGCTCACCCGGGTGCGATCGCCTGCGGCTGGCCGGTCAGTCCGAGCGCAGCGAGTTGTCGCACGCCATGCTCGAAGCCGCACACCGCGACCGAGCCGGCGAGCATCCAGAAGCGGCTGCCCTCGACGAGCGGCAGCTCGACCCAGCGTGTGATGACCGAACGGGAGAAGTGGCTATGGCCCACGAACACCACGTCGCGCGAGTTCATGTGCTCTAACGCCAATGCGACGGCCCGATCAGCGCGGTCGCTGACTTGCGCCACACTCTCGCCGCCGGGGCAGCCGTGCGTCCAGACCAGCCAATCAGGAACCGATTCCCGGATCTGCGGGGTCGTCAACCCCTCGTAGGAACCGTAATCCCATTCGGCGAGCAGGGGAGATACCTCGTCGACGGTGAGCCCGGCCAACTTGGCTGTGGTCAGGGCACGTATACGCGGGCTGCTGATCACCCGCGGGTCAGCGAGTTTCAGCTCACGCAGAACGCGCCCGGCAAGCTCGGCCTGGACCCGGCCGGTATCGGTCAGTTCGAGGTCAGTACGGCCGGTGTGCTGGCCGGACTTCGACCATGCGGTCTCGCCGTGGCGGAGCAGTACAAGTCGGTGGTTGTGCAAGCCCATGTCGACAGATTCTGCCCGAGATTCCGGGGCTGTCGATCGACGCATGCGGCGGGCGAACGTGCCAGGATGGCAGTTGTGAGTAAGACGCGGGTGCTGGCGGTGGCCAACCAGAAGGGTGGCGTCGCCAAGACGACGACGGTCGCCTCGCTGGGTGCGGCGATGGCGGAGGAGGGACGGCGGGTGCTGCTCGTCGATCTGGATCCGCAGGGTTGTTTGACGTTCTCGCTCGGTCAGGATCCCGACAAGCTGCCGGTGTCCGTCCACGAGGTGCTGCTCGGTGAGGTCGAGCCGAACGCCGCGCTGGTCGAGACGATGGAGGGAATGACGCTGCTGCCGGCCAACATCGACCTGGCGGGCGCCGAAGCGATGTTGTTGATGCGGGCGGGCCGCGAGTATGCGCTCAAGCGCGCGCTGGCCAAACTGTCCGACGAGTTCGACGTGGTCGTCATCGACTGCCCGCCGTCGCTGGGTGTGCTGACCCTCAACGGCCTGACGGCCGCCGACGAGGTCATCGTGCCGCTGCAGTGCGAGACACTCGCGCACCGCGGCGTCGGCCAGTTCCTGCGCACGGTCGCCGACGTCCAGCAGATCACCAACCCGGACCTGCGGCTGCTGGGCGCGTTGCCGACCCTGTACGACTCACGCACCACCCACACCCGCGACGTGTTGCTCGACGTCGCCGACCGTTACGACCTACCCGTGCTCGCCCCGCCGATCCCGCGCACGGTGCGTTTCGCCGAGGCCAGCGCCTCCGGCTCGTCGGTGATGGCCGGGCGCAAAAACAAAGGCGCGTCCGCCTACGGCGAGCTGGCCAAGGCGTTGCTTAAACACTGGAAGACGGGCAAACCGCTGCCCACCTTCGCCGTCGAGGTGTAGGCCTCATCGGGTGTGCGGTGACGGCGTCGAGTGTGAGCTGGGGGTGGAGCCGGTCGGCGTGTCGCCGCCCTGGACGCACAAGGCCTCACACCGGACGTCAGCCCAGGGCCACCACCGTGTCGCCCCGCTGTTCGAACACCCTGGATCCCGCCACCGCGGGAACCACGGCGGCAGTGCTGGGCGCCCGGTCCACCGGAATGTAGCGTTCGTTCGCGCCGCTGAGCGGGTCATAGACACCGATGGCGCCGGTGACCGGCACCAGCAGCCGACCCGCCATCATCACGCCCGGTCCCAGCGGCGCCACCTTGGTGTCGCCCGCGGCGATGGTGTAGCGAAGCGTGAATTTGCCGGCGTCGAAGACCATCAGAGAATCGCCCGTCCACCAGGTGACCAGGGTGCCGGCCTGTGACACGGCCGCCGACTTCGACGGCGGCTTGGGCAGCAGCGTGCTCGACACCGCAGTGCCGGTCTCGTCCACCACGTCGACCCGGGGCTGCGACCCGGAATTACCAGGCAGGTACACCGCCGTGTTGTTCTCCCAGACGGCCAGCACACGGGCACCCGAACCGGCCTCGATCCCGGGCTCATTCACGATCTGTTGCTGCGGTTCGTCGTCTTCCTTGCCCGGACGCAGCAGCACCAGCCGCAGCCCGGCCTGGTTCGCGCAGCTCTCCAGCACCGAAACCGCCGACGAGCTGGCCGCGGCCGACACCAGCGTGCACCCGGAGTGCAGCCCCCGGGCCGACGGTTTCACCCGAGCGTCGGTTTCGCCGTAGGCCAGCATCCGCACCATGTCCGAGCGCCACAGTTCCAGGCGGGTATCGCCGGCCGACAACACCGTTGTGCCGTCGGAGGCGAGGCGCACCCGCGGATCGGCGTAGCTGCTGCGGGCGGCCCCGCGACGTCCCGTTGACCCGTCGAGCGCGCTGACCTGCCCGCATCCGCGGTCGTCGCGATAGACGGCGACGGCGTAGTGGTACACCCAGGAGAGCCCGCACAGGTCGGTGTCGCGCGCGTAGCTCCAGCGAGACTCGCCCGTGCCGGCGTCGCGCCCGTCGACCCGGCGGCTCTTACCGGTGGCGACCGTCCCGCCCACCACGACGGGCGCGGTGGTAGCGGGGCTGGACGCGGTCCACAACTGACGCAGGGTGGCCGGCACCTCCCGGGCGGAAGCCGGGTTGGGCGCCGGGACGGCGGCCGGTCGGCTGATGGTGGCCCGGGCGTCGGACGTCCACCAGATCAGCGCCGCGGCCGCGGCGACGACAACCGCGATCGCCGCGGCGGCGAGGATATCGCCCTTGGTCCGGCGCTCGGGTTTGACCATGCTTCGGCGCGTGGGGGCCGCGTGCGCTCTAGTTGGCGGGCGCGGCGGCGGTGGCCGCTGTGGATTCCGTGGGCTTGCGACGCCGACGGCGGCGCCGGCTGGGGTTGCCCGACGGGGAGCCGGACGGCGCATCCGCGGCGGCTTCACCGGTGGCGGCCGCACTCCCGTTGGGGTGTGCGGTGGCGGGTTGGCCGCCACGGGTGCGGCGTCGAGGCCGGGAGCTCGAACGCGAACGTGAAGACTTGCCCGGGGTCTCCGACGCGACCGCATCGCCGTGGGCGTCGCGGCGCTTGACCGGCGACTTGCGAGGGCTCCCTACCGTGCCACTCGCGTCGGCGGGAATGCCCAACTCCGCGTGCAGATGCGGCGAATTGGAGTAGGTCTCGGCCGGATCGGGGGAGTCCAGGCTCAGCGCCTTGTCGATCATCGACCAGCGGGGCAGCTCGTCCCAGTCCACCAGCGTGACCGCGACGCCGGTCTTGCCGGCGCGGCCCGTGCGGCCGATCCGGTGCACGTAGGCCTGCTCGTCCTCGGGGATCTGGTAGTTGATGACGTGGGTGACGTCGTCGATGTCGATGCCGCGGGCAGCCACGTCAGTCGCGACGAGCACGTCGATGTCGCCGGCGCGGAACGCCTTGAGCGCCTTCTCCCGGGCGATCTGGCCTAGGTCGCCGTGTACGGCGCCGACCTTGAAGCCCCGCTCGGCCAGCTCGTCGGCGACCTTCTGCGCGGTGCGCTTGGTGCGGGTGAAGATCATCGTCGCGCCGCGGTCGCGGGCCTGCAGAATGCGGCTCACCAGCTCCACCTTGTCCAGCGCGTGGGCCCGGTAGACGAACTGCTCCGTCTTGTCGTGCACCGCAGAGGAGTGCGGCGCCTCGGCCCGGATGTGCGTCGGCTGGTTCATGAACGTGCGGGCCAGCGTGATGATCGGGCCGGGCATCGTCGCCGAGAACAGCATCGACTGGCGGTCGGCGGGGATCTGGCGCAGGATGCGCTCGATATCGGGCAAGAAGCCCAAATCGAGCATCTCGTCGGCCTCGTCGAGCACCAGCGCCGACAGCCCGCCCAGTTGCAGGTGGCCCTGCTGAGACAGGTCGAGCAGCCGGCCAGGGGTGCCCACCACGACGTCGGCGCCGGCGCGCAGCGCCTCGATCTGCGGCTCGTAGGGCCGCCCACCGTAGATGGACACCACCGACAGTCGTCGGCCCTCTTCGGCGGTCAGGTACTTGGCCGCGGCGGCCAGGTCATCGGTCACCTGCAGGCACAGCTCCCGGGTGGGAACCACGACCAACGCGCGGGGGGCGCCGGTGAGCGCTCGCGCCCCGACTCCGGACGTGATGCGGTTCAGCAGCGGCGCGCCGAAGGCAAGGGTCTTGCCCATGCCGGTGCGGGCCTGGCCGATTACGTCGTCGCCCGCCAGTGCCAGCGGCATGGTCAGTTCTTGGATAGCAAAGGGGCGCTCGATGCCTTGTTCCGCTAACGCGCGGACTATTTCGTCGCGAACGCCGAGCTTGGCAAATGTGAGTTCAGTGGTGAGTTCAGTGGTGAGTTCAGTGGTGCTTGTCAGTGCGGTCATACGTGGGTTCAAAGCCTTTCGGTTACGGTATTCGGTGTGTCGGTGTTGTTCTGTCGCGTCACGCGCGCACGAGTTCCGACTCCGAATACGTCGCCGAGTCACCGGCCCCTCGCTCGTCCGAGCGGGCTCAATCCAAGCGGGCCAGCATGTGCACGCACATTTCGCCGGTACTGGCGGTAATAGACATACAGCCAATACCTGCGTCCATGATAGCTGGTCGACAGCTGGCTCCCATGCACCGCTAAGTCCGCCGACTACAGTGTTGCCATGACCCGGCCCACCTGCGAGTCCTCCTCCGCCGACCAGGTGGACGATTCACCAGCCTCTCGACTGTCGGCCGATCATCCGGGCGTCAACGAGTTGTTCGCCATCCTGGCCTACGGCGAGATCGCCGCGTTCTACCGGCTCACGGACGAGGCGCGGATGGCGCCCAACCTCCGTGGACGCATCTCGATGGCGAGCATGGCCGCCGCCGAGATGAGCCATTACGAGCTGCTGCGCGACGCCCTGGAGCGCCGCGGTGTCGACGTGGTGGCGGCCATGTCGAAGTACGTGTCCGCCCTGGAGAACTACCACCGGCTGACGATGCCGAGCACGTGGCTGGAGGCCCTGGTGAAGACGTACGTCGGCGACGCGCTGGCCGCCGACCTGTACCTGGAGATCGCCGACGGACTGCCCGACGAGGTCGCCGACGTGGTGCGCGAGGCGCTGTCGGAAACCGGGCACTCCCAGTTCGTTGTCGCCGAAGTGCGCGCCGCGGTGACCGCCAGCGGCAAGCAGCGCAGCCGCCTGGCGCTGTGGTCGCGTCGCCTGTTCGGTGAGGCGATCACGCAGACCCAGTACGTGCTGGCCGACCACGATGAGCTGGTCGACCTGGTGTTGTCGGGCGCCGGCGGCCTGGGCCAGCTCAACGTGTTCTTCGACCGGCTGCAGCAGACGCACGACCGGCGGATGCACGAACTCGGGTTGGCCTAGCCCGATGGCCCGGCTCCTTGCTCGCGCCGTTTCGGCGCTCGCCGTCGCCGGGCCAGCCTCATCCGTTCAGCGCGTGCAGGTCGCCAGGTTTCCGTTGTTGGCCGACGCCACCACCGTTTGACCGGCGGCGTTGACGACCGAGCAGTTGAGCCGGGCGTAAAAGCTGCTCGCGACCACCGACACGGTCTGGACGTCGGGATTCAGGACGATCATCCTCGACCACGGCAGCGACACGTTGAACTCGCTCTGGGGGTAGCCCCGGGCGTCGGTGTAGGTGACGTTCACCAGGTCCAGCAGCTGCTTCGAGCCGGTCACCGAGTAGATGACGGTGCGCGGGTTGAGAGCGGCCGCCGGCGGTGCGGCGGTCGGCGCCAGGGGCGGTGCGGCGGTGGGCGTGGCCGTCGGGAGCAGGCTGGACGGGGCGCTGGGGGTGGTCACCGTGGTGAACGTCTCGGGCGGTAACTGCGGCGTGGTGGACGCGCTCGGTGGCGGGTTGGGCGGGAGGGTCGCCTTCGGCGTTGTGGTCGCGGACGGCACCGTTCGCGGAACCGGGGCGCCGACCGTGGCCTTGGTCGACGCGCTGTCGCCGCTGTTGATGATGACGGCGGTCGCGATGGCGCCGACGGCCACGACGGCGCCCAGGACTGCCGCGGCCGGCCGCCATCGGCTGCCTCGCGGCCAGGCCAGGTCTTCGTAGCCGTCCTCGTAGCTGTCCTGGTAGCCGTCCTCGACGTCGGCATCGACCCAGGTGGTCCGGTAGTTCTTGTCGTCGGGGTAGCGGTGAATCCCGTCGTCGAGCGGGTGCAGCGTGGTACCCATGGTGCCGACGTTATCCATGTGAAATCACGGCTCACGCGACGAGCGCGGGTGTAGATCCAGCTGGTAGCGAATCGTTATCCGGTCGCGACCCCCGTTTCGCTCACCGCGAACCGCGCGGCCTGGGGCCGAGGGGGATGCCCGGCCGTCGCGTCCACTAGCCTGCTGCTGAACAAGGTCGGCGACTTCAACGCCAACGGGAAGGGGTGACCGTGGAGGTCAAGATCGGGATCACGGACAGTCCGCGCGAGCTAGTTATCTTGAGCGCGCAGACACAGGGTGAAGTCGAGGAACTCGTGACTGCGGCACTCGGCCAGGGCTCCGGCCTGCTGAGCCTGAGCGACGAGAGGGGCCGTCGCTTCCTGGTCGACAGCGCCAAGATCGCCTATGTCGAGATCGGTGCCCCCGATGCGCGCCGGGTCGGCTTCGGCATCGGGGCTGAGGCGGCGCGGCTCGCCGCGAAGGTCGCTAAGAGCGAGTAAGCGGCACGTGTGACAGCCCGCCCCAGGCGAACTGCACGGTGCCCTCGACGGCGTCCGCTTTGGAGATCGGCCGGTCGGAGTCCAGCCAGTATCGGGCACAGTCGACGCTGATACCGACCAGCCCCACCGCGATCATGCGGGCGCGGTGGGGGTCCAGCCCGGAGTCGGCGCTGATCAGGTCGAACACCGCGTCGGTGCACGATTCGGTGGCGACCCGCACCTGCGCGGCGACCTCGGGTTCGGTCACGTAGTCGTTCTCGAAGATCAGCCGGTAGCCCTGGCTGTCGTGCTCGATGAAGTCGAAGAACGCCTGCACCGCCGCGTGCAGCCGCTCCCGGTTATCGGTGGTGGTCCGCAATGCCTGCTGCACGCCCGAGACCAGGTTTTCGACGTGCCGCGCGAGCACCGCCAGGTACAGCTCCAGCTTGCTGGAAAAGTGTTGATACAGAACGGGTTTGCTTACGCCCGCGCGCTCGGCGATCTCGTCCATGCCGGCCGCGTGGTAGCCGTGGTCGACAAAGACATCGCTGGCGACAATCAGCAGCTGGCCCCGACGCTCGTCTCGGGGCAGCCGGTTGCCGCGCCGGTTCTGGGCCGCCATGCCGCCTTCCGGCCGAACGCGGTCAGCCGCTCTGACGGCACGCCGCGCCGCCGTCTTGGCCAGATCGCTCATCGATTCCTCATCTGATTCGGTGGCAGCTGACCGTTCGGACACCGTCGGGGTCAGCCGCGCTCGTCGCCAAGACATTACTACTCGCGGACTTTTGGCGATCGCCATCGACGTCGTGATCGGCCTGAGCCGCTGGCAGACCAGGGTGTCGCACGGTGCGTTCGGGCGCGCCAAGGGCCACCTTACAGTTTGGTGCGCGCAAGCTATGCCATCCTGGGCGGATGACGTCCCAGCGGCCTGTGCGCGGCACCGGTCGAGTGCCGATGCTCCGCGACGAGTGGCGAGAGCCACTCCGGGCCCTGCGCGACCCGATCGGGCGGGACGGCGGGCGGGTCCGGGCCGACCGGGACCGGCCCCGCCAATGGCGCAAACAATCGCGGCTGGGGCGGTTCGTGTCCACCTACGGCTGGCGCGCGTACGCGCTGCCCGTCCTGGTGGCGCTCACCGCGGTGGTGATCTACCAGACGGTGACCGGCACCGATGCGCCGAAGCCGACCGCGAGCCAGTCCCTTCAGGCGCCGCCGGCCATCGGCGCGGTGGGCACCGCGATCATCGACGTGCCACCGCGCGGTCTCGCCGCGTTCGACGCGAACCTGCCGGCCGGCACGCTGCCGGACGGCGGCCCCTTCACCGAGGCGGGTGACAAGACCTGGCATGTCGTGCCGGGCACGACCCCGCAGGTCGGAAAGGGCACCGCCAAGGTGTTCCGCTACACCGTCGAGGTCGAGAACGGCATCGACCCCACGATGTTCGGGGGCGACAACGCCTTCGCCGAGATGGTCGACCAGACGCTCGCCAACCCCAAGGGCTGGACGCACAACCCGCAGTTCGCGTTCATCCGGATCGAGGAGGGAAAGCCCGACTTCCGTATCTCGCTGGTGTCCCCGGTGACGGTGCGTGAGGGGTGTGGTTACGAGTTCCGGCTGGAGACGTCCTGCTACAACCCGTCGTTCGGACCGGACCGGCAGGCGCGGGTCTTCATCAACGAGGCGCGCTGGGTGCGCGGGGCCATGCCGTTCGAAGGGGACGTCGGTTCCTATCGGCAGTACGTGATCAACCACGAGGTGGGACACGCCATCGGGTACGTGCGCCACGAGGCCTGCGACAAGCAGGGTGGTCTGGCGCCGGTGATGATGCAGCAGACGTTTTCCACGTCCAACGACGACGCCGCTAAGTTCGACCCCGACGTCGTCAAGGCCGACGGCAAGACCTGCCGGTTCAATCCCTGGCCGTATCCGATCGCCTAGCTGGCCTTTCGAGCGTCACGCCTGCGTGACAGTCGGCGCCGAGCGTCACGCAGGTGTATCTCCCGCCGGCCTTCGTTGCCGCGTATCCGCACACCTGCTGTGATGGATGGTGGACCCAGGCTCAGGGTGCCCAGAGAACCGAGGAGATGTTCGGTGTCGACGTCCCAGGCATCACTGCCACCACTGGTCGAGCCCGCGCCCGAGCTGACCCGCGAGGAGGTGGCCCGCTACAGCCGCCACCTGATCATCCCCGAGCTGGGCCCGGATGGGCAGAAACGCCTCAAGAACGCCCGGGTGCTGGTGATCGGTGCCGGCGGGCTCGGGTCGCCGACGTTGCTGTATCTCGCCGCCGCCGGCGTCGGCACCCTCGGCATCGTCGACTTCGACGTCGTCGACGAGTCCAACCTGCAACGGCAGATCATCCACGGCGTCGCCGACGTCGGGCGCCCCAAAGCCCAGTCGGCGCGCGACTCGATCGCCGCGATCAACCCGCTGGTCGACGTGCGCCTGCACGAGTTCAGGCTGGATGCGGGCAACGCCGTCGAGTTGTTCGGGCGCTACGACCTGATCGTGGACGGCACCGACAACTTCGCCACCCGGTATCTGGTGAACGACGCCGCGGTGCTGGCCGGAAGGCCGTATGTGTGGGGGTCGATCTACCGGTTCGAGGGCCAGGTCTCGGTGTTCTGGGAGGACGCCCCGGGCGGTCGCGGCGTCAATTACCGGGACCTGTACCCGGAGCCGCCGCCGCCCGGCTTGGTGCCGTCATGCGCCGAGGGCGGGGTGCTGGGGATCGTCTGCGCTTCCGTCGCCTCGGTGATGGGCACCGAGGCGATCAAGCTGATCACCGGGATCGGCGAACCGCTGCTCGGCCGGTTGATGATCTACGACGCGCTGCAGATGACCTACCGCACGATCACCATCCGCAAGGACCCGTCCAGCCCGCAGATCACCGCGCTGGTCGACTACGAGCAACTCTGCGGCGCCGCGCCCGCCGATGCGGTCACCGGTTCGACCATCACCCCGCGGGAGCTGCGGGCGTTGCTGGACTCCGGCGAGAAGCTCGCCCTGATCGACGTCCGTGAGCCCGTGGAGTGGGACATCGTGCACATGGACGGCGCCCAGCTCATCCCGAATTCCCTGATCAGCTCCGGTGAGGGCCTGGCGCAGCTGCCGCCGGACCGCATGCCGGTGCTGTATTGCAAGACCGGAGTGCGCTCGGCCGAGGCGCTGGCGGCGGTGAAAAACGCCGGGTTCTCCAATGCGGTGCATTTGCAGGGCGGCATCGTCGCATGGGCCGAACAGATGCAGCCCGACATGGTGATGTACTGATCCGATCCACTGACAGGGCTCCATTACGCTACGCATGTGATTGTCGAGCCACCACCGGAGCACGTGCTGACGGCGTTCGGCTTGACCGGTGTGAAGCCCGTCGCGTTGGGCCCCGGATGGGAGGGCGGCTGGCGATGCGGCGAAGTCGTTTTGTCGATCGTGGCCGACCACGCGCGTGCGGCCTGGTCGGCGCGGATCCGCGAGACGCTGTTCGTCGACGGCGTTCGGTTGGCCCGCCCGGTGCGCTCGACCGACGGGCGCTACGTGGTTTCCGGGTGGCGGGCGGACACCTTCGTCGCCGGCGTGCCGGAACCCAGGCATGACGAAGTCGTCTCGGCGGCGGTGCGACTGCACGAGGCGACGGGCAAACTCGAACGGCCCCGTTTCCTGACCCAGGGGCCCACCGCGCCCTGGGGAGAGGTCGACGTTTTCATCGCCGCCGACCGCGCCGCGTGGGAGGAACGGCCGTTGTCCTCGGTGCCGCCGGGCGCGCGCATAACTCCCCCATCAGCGGACAGTGAGCGCTCCGTCGAACTGATCAACCAGCTCGCCACCTTGCGCAAGCCGACCAGGAGCCCCAACCAGCTGGTGCACGGGGACCTCTACGGCACGGTGCTTTTCGTCGGTACCGCGGCGCCGGGGATCACCGACATCACGCCCTACTGGCGGCCCGCGTCGTGGGCCGCGGGGGTGGTCGTCGTGGACGCCCTGTCGTGGGGTGAGGCCGACGACGGGCTCATCGAACGTTGGAGTGCGCTGCCGGAGTGGCCACAGATGTTGTTGCGCGCGTTGATGTTTCGGCTGGCTGTCCACGCGCTGCACCCGCGCTCGACCGCCGAGGCCTTCCCGGGTCTGGCGCGCACGGCCGCCCTGGTCCGCCTGGCGCTCTAACTCCCGCCCGGGAACTGGTAGCGGACCTCGCTCAGCGCCACCTTTCCGTCGACCGCGAGAACCCCTTCGGCGCGCAGCAACTCCAGCTGCCGGGTGGTCAGGTGCCGTGCGGGGCGACCGGATGCGGTGATCACGCGATGCCAGGGCAGGTCCGTGGAGTCCGTCCGCATGACCCAGCCGACGATGCGCGGGCTGGAAAGCTCTGCGGCAGCGGCGATGTCGCCGTAGGTGGCAACCCTGCCCGACGGGATTGCGGCGACCAACGAACGCACCCGCTCGACCTGCTCGTCGGTCACCGGCGCCACGGTCAGCGTGCTTCCAAAAGCTCGCGCGCCAGCGCCGTCACCTCGTCCGGCTTGCTGTAGGGCACCATGTGGTTGCAGTCGAAATCCAACAGCGTGAACTCCGATCCCAGGCGTTCGTGCAGGTCCGTGATGAGCTGGTCGCTGACGTACGGCGGCGAGGTCTGCTTCGCGCGCACCAGCGTCGTCACGGTCCCGGCCGGCGGCAGCACGATGTCGCGGGCCAACTCGCTCCAGTACGACATCATCGCGGGCAGGCTGACGCGCCAGCCGTACCGCCCGCCGGGCAGTTCGACCAGGTGCTCGCCGATCTCGGCGTCGAGCAACGCGGGCTCCACGTCCGCCCAGGAGCCCGTCGCCTTTTCCATCCGGGCCTCCTCGGCGTCCGGGTAGTCGGGCGAGGACGACATCGCCTCGGCGATGTCGCGCACCCGCCCGCCGTCCAGGCCGACCGCCGGGTCGAGCAGCAGCAGCGCGGCCACCCGGTCCGGGCGCGCCGCGGCCAGGTGCATGGCCAGCGCGCCGCCGAACGAGTGGCCGACCACGAGCACCCGGGCGTCGGACTCCTCGTCCAGCAGTGCGGCTATCGCCGAGACGTTGGCGTCGATCGTCCATGGGGCCGCCCACGAGGACCTGCCGTGGCCAAGCAGATCCGGTGCGGCGAAAGCGATCTCGGGCAGATAGCCCGCCAGATGCTGCCAACGCTGCCCGTGGCCGGTCAGTCCGTGGAGCGCGAGGATCCGCACCGGTCCCGGTGGACCGTAGCGGTGGACATGAAGATCGGCGGCTCCGCGCTTAGCGATCGTCGTTCCAATCGTCGTCGGCCGGGACGATGAAAGCCTGCTCGATCACGTCGGCTTCATTGGCCTCGCGATCGCCGGCGCTCAGGTAGTCGGTGTCCAAGCCCGCCTCGTCGTCGGAATCGACGGGTTGCTGTTGTTCCACGACGTCGCCTTCCGGCGCGTCGTCGATGGGAAAGCCACGATCGACGTCCTCCATGGTCCGAACCTTCCTTACCATTCTTCGGGCTGCCCATTGCTTGGCCTTGAGTTGGCGCTATCGGACTGCGACGTACGGTGTTGTCGCCCTCCAGCCTAGGAGCCGCCGGAACCGGCACCGCCCGGACCACCGGCGCGTCGTCGGGCCGGCTTGTCGGACCCCGGTGGTTGTATGCAGCCATGTCATACACCTGGGACGACGACGCGCGCGCCCTGCTGGCCCCCGAGGCGGGCGGTCTGGTGCGCGTCCTGGGTGGGCCCGGCACCGGCAAGAGCAGCCTGCTGGTCGACGCCGCGGTCGCTCGGATCCAGGCGGGTACCGATCCAGAATCGGTTCTGCTGCTTACCGGTTCGGGCCGGATCGGGATGCGGGCGCGCAACGCCCTGACGACGGCGCTACTGCGGGCGCGCTGCGCCGGTTCGGGCCGGGCCGCCGTCCGCGAGCCGTTGGTGCGCACCGTGCACAGCTACGCGTACGCGGTCTTGCGGCGGGCCGCCGAGCGTGCGGGCGATGCCCCCCCGCGGTTGGTCACCAGCGCCGAACAGGATGCCATCATCCGGGAGCTGCTCGCCGGTGACCTCGAAGACGGACCGCGGGCGGCCGCCGCGTGGCCCGCCCACCTGCGGCCCGCCCTGAGCACCGCCGGGTTCGCCACCGAACTGCGAAACCTGTTGGCCCGCTGCGCCGAACGCGGAGTGGACCCGCAGGCGCTCGAGCGGTTGGGTCGCCGCTGCCGGCGTGCGGAATGGATCGCCGCCGGTCAATTCGCGCGCCAGTACGAGCAGGTGATGTTGCTGCGGGCGGCGGTCGGGACGGCCGCGCCCCAGGCGACGACGCCGGCGCTCGGCGCCGCCGAACTCGTCGGCGCCGCGCTCGAGGCCTTCGCGGTCGACCCCGAGCTGCTCGCGGCCGAACGCGGCCGGGTCCGGCTCTTGTTGATTGACGACGCCCAGCAGCTCGACCCGCAGGCGGCCCGCCTGGTTCGGGTGCTCGTTGCGGGCGCCGATCTGGCGTTGGTCGCCGGTGACCCCAACCAGGCGGTGTTCGGCTTCCGGGGAGGCGAGCCGGCCGGGTTGTTGACCGACGATTCACCGTCGGTGACGTTGATGGTGTCGCATCGCTGCGCTCCCGCGGTGGCGCGCGCCGTCACCAGCATCGCGCGCCGGCTGCCCGGCGGCAGCGGCGGCAAGCGAATCGACGGCACGGGATCCGAGGAGGGATCGGTGGCGGCGCGCCTAGCCGCCTCGGCGCACGCGGAGGCGGCGGTAATCGCCGACTCGCTGCGCCGTGCGCACCTGATCGACGGCGTGCCGTGGTCCCAGATGGCGGTCATCGTCCGCTCGGTGCCGCGGGTCGGCGCCCGGTTGCCGCGCGCTTTGGCGGCGGCCGGCGTGCCGGTAGCCACACCCGCGGGAGGCCGACCGCTGTCGGAGGAGCCGGCGGCCCGCGCGTTGCTGACCGTTTTGGCGGCCACCGCCGAGGGATTGGACGGTGAACAGGCGCTGGCGTTGCTGACCGGGCCGATCGGTCGCGTCGACCCGGTTTCGTTGCGGCAGCTGTGCCGAACGCTGCAGCGCGCGAACCCCGATCGCTCGCCGGGCGACTTCAAAGCCCTGTTGGTCGAGGCGCTGACCGCCGACGTGCCGGCCCCCGCAAGCGGGTGGAACCCCCAGGCCGGAGCGCAGTCTCGCCCGCTGCGACGGGTGCGGGCGGTGCTGGACGCGGCCGCGCGCTGCCACCACGCGGGGCCGGGGGAGCCGCCGGCTTGCGGGGGAGATCCCCGCTACACGCTCTGGGCGGCCTGGCACCGGTCGGGTCTGCAGCGTCGCTGGCTGTCGGCCGTCGAGCGCGGCGGTCCCCCGGGTGCCCAGGCCACCCGGGACCTGGAGGCGGTCACCGCGTTGTTCGACGTCACCGATCAGTACGTCTCTCACACGTCCGGTGCGTCGCTGCGCGGGCTCGTCGACCACGTCTCAGCGCTGCAGCTGCCGGGCGCCAACCCTGAGCCGGTGTGCGCGGCGGAGCAGGTCAGGGTGCTCAGCGCGCACGCCGCGTTGGGACACGAATGGGACCTGGTGGTCATCGCCGGCCTGCAGGAAGGGTTGTGGCCCAACACCGTTCCGCGCGGTGGTGTGCTGGGCACCCAGCGGTTGCTCGACGTGCTGGACGGGGTCACCGAGGATGCCTCGGCGCGGGCGCCGTTGCTGGCCGAGGAGCGCAGGCTGTTGGTGGCGGCCATGGGCCGGGCCCGGCGCCGGTTGGTGGTGACGGCCGTCGACAGCGACACATGCGGTGCCGACCTGGGGGCAGCGCTCCCTTCGGCGTTCTTCGACGAGATCGCGCAACTGGCCCATGATGATGCGACTTCGGTTGCCGCCCAGCCGGTCTCGGCACCCCGCGTGCTGTCCGCAGCGGCGCTGGTGGGCCGGTTGCGCGGTGTCGTGTGTGCGCCCGACGGGATGGTGGACGACGCCGCTCGCCGCTGTGCCGCAACGCAACTCGCGCGGTTGGCCACGGCCGCTGTGCCGGGCGCCGACCCGGCCGGCTGGAACGGGCTGGTTCCGGTCAGCATCAGTGAACCGCTGCGGTGCGCCGACGATCCCGTCACGTTGACGCCGTCGAGCCTGCAGACACTCAACGACTGCCCGCTGCGCTGGCTGGCCGAGCGGCACGGCGGCACCAACGCGCGCGATCTGCGGTCCACCATCGGGTCGGTGGTGCACGCGCTGGTCGCCGAACCGGAGAGAACTGAATCGGCGCTGCTGGCCGGGCTGGAGCGGGCTTGGAAGCGTCTGCCCTTCGACGCCCAGTGGCATTCGGTTAACGAGTTGGCCCGGCACCGGGCAATGATCGAGGCATTCGTCGAGTGGCGAAGGCAGACGCGTGGCGAGCTCACCGAGGTCGGCGTCGAGGTCGAGATCGACGGCGCCCTTCCGGCGCTGCGCGATGACGGCGGCGAGATTCGGCTGCGCGGGCGGGTCGACCGGCTGGAGCGTGACGCGGCCGGCCGGCTGGTGATCGTCGACATCAAGACCGGCAAGACGCCGGTCAGCAAGGATGACGCCCAGCAACACGCCCAGCTGGCGATGTACCAGCTGGCGGTGGCCGGGGGCCTCGTTCCCGCCGGACCCGACGAGGTGGAGCCCGGCGGCGCGCGGCTGGTCTACCTCGGCAAGACCGGGTCAGCGGGCGCGACCGAACGTCAGCAGGACCCGCTGACCACGGCCGCGCGGGACGAGTGGCGCAACCTCGTCCGGCTGGCGGCCGACGCGACCGCCGGGCCGCAGTTCCTTGCCCGGCGCAACGACGGCTGCACGCACTGCCCGATACGGCCGTGCTGCCCGGCGCACGCCGGCGGAAGGACGCCGCTGTGAACCCGCGCTACAGTCCGGCCGAATTGGCCTGCGCGCTGGGGCTTTTCCCGCCCACCGCCGAGCAGGCCGCCGTCATCGCCGCGCCGCCGGGCCCGCTGGTCGTGATCGCCGGTGCCGGCGCTGGCAAAACGGAGACGATGGCCGCGCGGGTGGTGTGGCTCATCGCCAACGGGTACGCCGACCCCGGGCAGGTGCTGGGGCTGACGTTCACCCGCAAGGCCGCCGGCCAGCTGCTGCGCCGGGTCCGGACGCGGCTGGCCCGGTTGGCCGGTACGGGCCTTGGCCCCGGCGGCCCGGCGGTCGGCGAACCGGCGGGCACCCCGGCGGTCAGCACCTACCACGCTTTCGCGGGTTTGCTGCTGCGTGATTACGGGCTGTTGCTGCCCGTCGAGCCCGACACCCGCCTGCTCGGCGAGACCGAGCTATGGCAGTTGGCCTTCGACGTGGTCAACGGTTACCGCGGGGAGCTGTGTATCGACAAGACGCCGGCCGCGGTCACCTCGATGGTGTTGCGGCTGTGGGGTCAGCTGGCCGAGCACCTGGTGGACACCCGTCAGCTCCGCGATACCCATGTGGAGCTCGAACGGCTGATCCACACCCTGCCGGCGGGGCCCTACCAGCGTGACCGCGGCCCCAGTCAGTGGCTGTTGCGGCTGCTGGCCACCCAAAGCGAGCGGGCCGCGCTGGTGCCTCTGCTCGACGCGCTGCACGAACGCATGCGCGCCGCCAAGGTGATGGACTTCGGCGTGCAGATGGCTTCCGCCGCGCGGCTGGCGGCGGCCTTCCCGCAGGTAGGACGGGACCTGTGCAATCGCTACCGGGTCGTGCTGCTCGACGAGTACCAGGACACCGGGCACGCCCAGCGCGTCGCGCTGTCCGCCCTGTTCGGCGGCGGTTGCAACGATGGGGACGGTGGGGACGATGGGTTGGCGCTGACGGCCGTCGGCGACCCGATTCAATCGATCTACGGCTGGCGCGGCGCCTCGGCGACCAACCTGCCGCGGTTTACTACGGACTTCCCGAGATCCGACGGCACCCCCGCGCCGGTGCTGGAGCTGCGGACCAGCTGGCGCAACCCGCCGCACGCCCTGCAGGTGGCCAACGCCATTTCGGCGGAGGCGCGGCAACGCTCGGTCGCGGTGCACGCGCTGCGCCCGCGCCCGGACGCGCCCCCCGGTACCGTCCGCTGCGCGTTGCTTGCCGATGTGGTGGCCGAACGTGAGTGGATCGCCGACCACCTCTCCCGGCAATACCAGCGGGCCCAAGCCGACGGCGTCAGCCCGCCGACCGCCGCGGTGTTGGTGCGCCGCAACGCCGATGCCGCCCCCATCGCCGAAGCCCTTGCGGCCCGGGGCATCCCGGTCGAAGTCGTCGGGCTCGCCGGGTTGCTCTCCGTCCCCGAGGTCGCCGACGTGCTCGCCATGCTGCGGCTGGTCGCCGACCCGACGGCGGGCGCGGCGGCGATGCGGGTGCTGACCGGTCCACGCTGGCGCCTGGGCGGCCGGGATGTTGCTGCGCTGTGGCGGCGCGCCCAGACGCTCAGCGGTGGACCGCCCCCGGACGAGGCGCTCACGCCCGAGTCGATCGCGATCGCGGCCGGTCCGGCCGCCGACGCCCCGTGTCTGGCCGACGCGGTCAGCGATCCGGGGCCGGCCGACACGTATTCGCCCGCGGGATATCAGCGCATCACCGCCCTGGCCGCCGAATTGACCGCCCTGCGGCGCCACCTCGGCCATTCCCTGCCCGATCTGGTCGCCGAGGTGCGCCGCGTGATGGGTGTCGACTGCGAAGCCCGCGCCGCGGCGGGGGTATCGGCCGAGTGGACCGGAGCCGAACACCTCGACGCGTTCGCCGACGTCGTCGCCGGCTACGCCGAGCGGACCGGCGGGACGGAGGCATCGGTGGCCGGCCTGTTGGCCTACCTGGACGCCGCCGAGGTGGTCGAGAACGGATTGCCGCCCGCGCCGGCGGCGGTGGCCCGCGACCGTGTCCAGGTGCTCACCGTGCACTCCGCGAAGGGTTTGGAATGGCAAGTGGTGGCGGTGGCGCATCTGTCGGGTGGAATCTTCCCGTCGACGGCATCTCGGAGCAGCTGGCTCACCGACGCCACCGAGCTGCCGCCCCTGTTGCGCGGAGACCGCGCCTCGGCGGGCGCACTGGGCATCCCGGTGCTGGACACCTCGGATGTCACTGATCGAAAACAGCTGTCGGACAAAATCTCCGAGCATCGCCGGCAGCTTGACCAGCGGCGCGTCGACGAAGAGCGCCGATTGCTCTACGTCGCCATCACCCGGGCCGAGAACACCCTGCTGGTGTCGGGGCATCATTGGGGTTGCACTGGGATCAAACCGCGGGGCCCGTCGGATTTCCTGTGCGAGCTCAAGGACGTCATCGACCGCTCGGCGGTAGCCGGCGATCCCTGCGGGGTGGTGGAACAGTGGGCGCCCGCGCCAGCCGAGGGTGAACGAAACCCCCTGAAAGACAACGTCGTCGAAGCCGTCTGGCCCGCCGATCCGTTGGCCGCGCGCCGCAGCGATGTCGAGCGCGGAGCAGCACTGGTCGCCCAGGCCGTGTCGGCCGGCGCATCCGAGGCGGCCGCGGACATCGACGGTTGGGCCGCCGACGTGGACGCGCTGCTGGCCGAACGGGCACGGTCGGCCGCAGCGCCCGCCTACACCCTGCCCAGCCAGGTGTCGGTCAGCGGTCTGGTTGACCTGGCGCGCGACCCCGCGGCCGCGATGCAACGGTTGATGCTTCGGCTGCCGACTCGCCCCGACCCGCACGCGATGCTGGGCAATGCTTTTCACGCCTGGGTCCAGCAGTTCTACGGCGCCGAGTGGCTGTTCGACCTCGGCGACTTGCCGGGTGCGGCGGACTCCGGCATCGGTGACATGCCCGAATTGGCGGCACTGCAAGCCGCGTTCGCCGAATCAACCTGGGCCACAAGAACTCCGGTGGCCGTTGAGGTGCCCTTCGAAATGCCGATCGGCGATACCGTGGTGCGCGGCCGCATCGACGCGGTCTTCGCCGACCCCGACGGCGGCGCCACTGTCGTGGACTGGAAGACCGGGGAGCCGCCGCACGGACCGGAAGCCCTGCGGCAGGCCGCTGTCCAGCTCGCCGTCTACCGCATGGCATGGGCCGCGCTGTCGGGGATCCCCGAATCGGCAGTGCGCACCGCCTTCTATTACGTGCGGGCTCGCGCCACCGTCTCTCCCGACGAGTCGCCGGGTCGCGACGAGCTGGCCGGTCTGCTGGCCGACCCGGTCAGCGAGCGGCCCACCGACTTGTGACGCGTGCCGCCCAGGTAGGGGGGACACCGCGATGGTGGTTACATTGAGTCGTGCGTGTCTGCTGCGGTGGGGTCGAGCCGATGACGGGCCGCCGTGCGCGAGGGTAGGTTGCGCAAACCGACCGGCCTGGACGAAACCCTGGCCGCCCAGCCCGGCCATCAGCTGGTCGGCGTCCTGCGGATCCCCGAAGATCACCTCAGCCCCATCCGCGTCATCACGCGCCGGGTGGCCATCGCGCTGGTGGTGTTGTTCGCCGCCGCCGTCATCGTCTACCTGGACCGCAACGGCTACCGCGACATCCGGGGTGAGCGGCTGACTTTCTTGGACTGCGTGTATTTCGCGGCGGTGTCGTTGTCGACCACCGGCTACGGCGACATCACCCCCTACAGCGAAGCCGCGCGCCTGACGCACACCGTGATCTTCACGCCGCTGCGGATCGCGTTCTTGGCCGTGTTGGTCGGCACGACGCTCGAGGTGCTCTCGGAGCGCTCCCGACAGGCGTGGAAGATTCAGCGTTGGAGGAGCAGAGTGCGCAACCACACCATCGTCATCGGCTACGGCACCAAGGGCAAAACGGCGGTTGCCGCCATCCTTGGTGACGAGGCCGCCCAGGGCGAGGTCGTCGTCGTCGACACCGACCGGACCGCCCTGGAAAGCGCGGCGGCCGCGGGGCTGGTCACCGTGCACGGCGACGCCACCAAATTCGACGTGCTGCGCCTCGCCGGTGCGCAACACGCGGCCTCGATCATCGTCGCCACTCGCCGCGATGACACGGCGGTGCTGGTGACGTTGACCGCTCGGGAGATCGCACCGAAAGCCAAGATCGTGGCGTCCATCCGGGAGGCCGAGAACCAGCACCCGTTGCAGCAGTCGGACTCGGTGGTGGTTTCCTCCGAGACGGCCGGCCGGCTGCTCGGGCTGGCCACCACCACGCCCAGCGTCGTGGAAATGATCGAGGACCTGCTGACTCCGGACGTCGGGCTGGCCATCGCCGAACGCGAGGTCGAACAGAACGAAATCGGCGGATCCCCACGGCATTTGCGCGACATCGTGCTCGGCGTGGTGCGTGACGGCCACCTGCTGCGCATCGGTCCACCCGAGGTGGACGCCATCGGGGCCAGCGACCGGCTGCTGTACATCAAAACGGCGGGGCACTAGTGGTGATCGCTAGCGCGGCGGAGCCGGGCGCAGCGGGTCGCCACCGGTTCGGTTCAGTGGTGATCGCTAGCGCGGCGGAGCACTAGTGGCGATCGTGGACTTTCGGCTCCACGAGGTTCCGTTGTTATCGCGCGTCGGCGCGGACCGGGCCGACCAGCTACGCACCGACGTCGAGGCGGCCGCGGCGGGATGGGCGGATGCGGCTCTGCTGCGGGTGGATTCGCGCAATCAGGTGCTGGTCGCGGGCGGCCGGGTGGTGCTCGGCGCCGCTGCCGATCTGGCCGACAAGCCGCCGCCGGACGCGGTATTCCTGGGCCGCATCGAAAATGGCCGGCACGTCTGGGCCGTCCGGGGTGCGCTGCAGGCGTCCGACGATCCCGGCGTGCAGCCCGAGGTGGTGAACCTCCGCAGCCTTGGCCCGATCTTCGACGACACCAGCAGTCAACTGGTGTCCTCGGCCGTCGCGTTGCTGAATTGGCATGACAGCGCACGATTCAGCTCGGTCGACGGCTCACCGACCAGACCGGCCAGGGCGGGTTGGTCGCGCGTCAACCCGCTCACCGGCCACGAGGAATTCCCGCGGATCGACCCGGCGGTGATCTGTCTGGTGCATGACGGCGGCGACCGCGCGGTGCTGGCCCGCCAGGGGGTGTGGCCGGAGCGGATGTTCTCCCTGCTGGCCGGGTTCGTGGAGGCCGGGGAGTCGTTCGAAGTCTGTGTCGCTCGGGAGATCCGCGAGGAAATCGGTCTAACCGTGCGCGACGTACGGTACCTGGGGAGCCAGCCGTGGCCATTCCCGCGATCGCTCATGGTCGGCTTTCATGCGGTGGGCGACCCGACGGAAGAGTTCTCGTTCAATGACGGTGAGATCGCCGAGGCGCGCTGGTTCACCCGCGATGAGGTGCGCGCGGCGCTGGAAGCCGGCGATTGGAGCAGCTCGTCGAAGTCGAAACTGCTACTGCCCGGGTCGATTTCGATCGCGCGCGTGATCATCGAATCCTGGGCGGCCATCGACTGAGTCGCCGGCGCACTCACCGTAGCGCTGCCGTGGCAAAGCTATGCCCTCTCATTCATTCTCGGCCGAAGACCTGCACCAGGGTGATACTCACCGTTGCGACGGCCTGATGAGCGCCTCCCGGACGCGACCGCGCGCCCGGTCGAGGCGGACTGCGGCCTCGGCCGCGTCGACGCCCGCGAGCAGCGCTACGACCGCGGTCTTGGCGTGGCCGCCGGCGGCTTCGAGCGCGGCGATCGCGGACTGCTCGTCGACGCCGGCGACGTCGCGGACGATTCGCACGGCGCGGCGACGCAGCTTGGCGTTGGTCGCGCGGACATCGACCATCCGCGGTCCGTAGGTCTTGCCGAGCCTGATCATGACGCTGGTGGAAAGCGCGTTGAGTACGACCTTTTGGGCCGTCCCCGCGGTCAGCCGCGTGGAGCCGGCGAGCACCTCGGGTCCGGTCAGCAACTCAATCAGCACGTCGGCAGATGCCTCGCTGCCCGGGTTGTTGACGATCGCGACGGTCAGGGCGCCCGCCACACGTGCGTGCTTGAGCGCCCCGAGCACATACGGCGTGCGGCCCGACGCGGTGATCCCGACCAGCGCGTCCATGGCGGTCAGGTCGACGAGATCGGCGGGGTCGAACGCGTCCTCCGCGCCGTCGATCGCCTCGGTCAGCGCCGCCGGCCCGCCGGCGATCACGCCACGCACGATGTCGGTGCCAAACGTGGGCCCGCACTCGGCCGCGTCGAGCACGCCGAGCCGCCCGGGTGTCCCGGCGCCGGCGTAGATCAGGCGGCCGCCGCGCTCGAGCCGTGCGGCGATCGCCTCAGCCGCCGCCGTGATCCGCGGAAGCGCCGCCACCACCGCGCCGTGCGCCTCGCCCTCGGCGGCGACGAGCAGCGCGACGACCTCTCCGATGGAGCGCGTATCGAGTTCGTGCAAGTCTGGCCGCACGGCTTCGGTAGCCAGCGCGTCGAGCCCGTGGGAGGTGGCGGCGGCCTGCAAGCGGATCACGTGCGGCTCGTGGATCGCCCCCAGTCGTAACGTGCCATCGAGCGCGTCGCCGACGGCGGGGACAAGGTCGATCTGCTCGCGCAGCGCCTTTACCTCAGCCAGGCCGCCGACCATCGCCACCGGGCCATCTCCGGCCGCGCGGGCGGTCGCGGCGAGTGCTTCGGCCGCGGCGCTGACGATCGCCAACGCCGCGGCGTCGTTCTCCGCTGCGAGGACGTCGGGCGCGAAGGACGCGAGCGCCGCGGCACTGGTGAGCTGCGCCGGCCAGGTCTTCGGCGGCCCGAAGCGGGCGCGGGCAGCATCCACCAGCGCGGCGGGCGGTCCGCGGCCGTCGAGGGCGCGCAGCGCCGCGCGCAGCCCGGCGGCGCCGATCCACGCGCCGCCGCCCTCGTCGCCCAGCCATGGGCCCCAGCCGTCGGCGGTCCGCAGCGAGCCGTCCGCGCCGATCGCGAGCGCCACGACACCGGTGCCCGCGATCAGCACGACGCCCGGTTGCCCGTCCAGCGCGCCAGCGTGGGCGATCACGCCGTCGCTGGTCACCGCGACCCGCTTCGCCCGCAGCGAGGCCAGCAGCGCCTCGCCCAGCGCGCGCGCCGCCTGGGGCGCCGCCAGCGCCCCGGCCGCGCCCACGACCACCTCCTCGACCGGGCCGAGTTCGCCCGCCACGGCCAGGATTGCCGCCTGCGCCGCCCGCACCCCGTCAGGCATAGCCAGCCCCGGCGCGCCCGCCCCCTCGGCCCTCCAGCCGCCTGCCGCGGCCCGACACGAGGTCTTGCCGAGGTCGATGGAGAGGATCACCGGACCCATATTTTCATGAGGGGCTCAAGCGAGGACCCTGCGGCGTCTGCAGTGGAAGGCGATGACCGTGCATCGCCATCGACTGACGCGGTGCGGCGTCATTTGATGCGGTCGGTGACCATCCGAAGCACGGTGTTGGCGATCTGATCCGCTGATTGAAGACCCACCACGCCGACGGAGACCATCACCGCCGATTTCGCCCGATACAGGTGGCTCCATTCATCGGCGGTGATCCGCAGGGTCGAGGGGTCCGGCTTGTCCAGGGTGAACTCGTAGTTCGGGTCGTGCAGGTTGTTGCAGGCTTGCAGCGCGGTTTCCAGTTGATGGAACGCGCTAAGCGCGGCGTCCGGGTTCCGATATCGGGCGACCGCCTGGGTCACTCCGTTGACGATCGCGTTGGCGCCCGGTGACGTGTCGTCGGTCACCCCGTGATAACCCGCGCTGCGGAATTCCGACCAGCCGTTGCCGAAGGTCAGATCGTTGTGTCCCACCGGCCGGCACGGCCCCGGAGCGTTGGCGTCCGCGGGCGGCGGCTTGTGCGAGTCCGCTTCCGCATGCGGTGAGAGGTCGTCAGCGTTGGCGATGCGCCGCACATCTTCGACGCTGACGATCATGTCGTCGACTCTTGATCCAGGCGCCGAGCTCGACTGCGCCGGCGTGCTCGAGTGCGAGCAACCCGACATCACGGTCACCGCGCAGCAGACGAGGGCGGCCGACCGAATTGCCTCGTTACCGAGCGCGCGATGTGGCCGCAGCCGCCGACGCGATGCCATGGTCCGTATCGTACGGCGGCGACGCCGTATGGCTGCGCGTCAAATCACCCGAACCGTGTCGGGACATTCCTTAGTTAGCTGCCGACTTCGGCGAGCTTCGCCTTGACCTGCGCCGCGCTCGGGTTGGTCAGCGTCGACCCGTCGGCGAACTTCACCGTCGGGACCGTCCTGTTGCCGCCGTTGACCGAGCTGACGAACTGCGCTGCGGTCGGGTCGTGTTCGATGTCGACCCTGTCGTAGGTGATTCCATTCGACTTGAGCGCCGTCATGAGCCGGTGGCAATAGCCACACCATGACGTCGTGTAAACCGTGAGCGCAGCGTTGGACATGACTCGTTAACGTAGCCCCGCGGCCATGCATTCCGCGAAATTGCCCTGGAAGCGAGAGCAACTCGGCCGACGCGCACTGGGCGCGGCGACGGTTTGTCGGCGATCGCTGCCAAGATGGACGCCATGCCGACGCTCGCCGACCACCTGACCGCCGGGCTGGACGACGAGCAGCGCGAAGCCGTGCTGGCCCCGCGCGGACCGGTCTGTGTGCTTGCGGGCGCCGGAACGGGCAAGACCCGCACCATCACGCACCGGATCGCCCAGCTCGTTGCGAATGGTCATGTCGCCGCCCGGCAGGTGCTGGCGGTCACGTTCACCCAGCGCGCAGCGGGCGAGATGCGCTCCAGGCTGCGCGCGCTCGACACCGGAGCCGGCGTGGGTGCCGTGCAGGCGCTGACGTTCCACGCGGCCGCTCACCGCCAGCTGCGGTATTTCTGGCCACGGGTCGTCGGGGACACCGGTTGGCAGCTGCTCGACAGCAAGTTCGCCATCGTGGCACGGGCGGCCAATCGCGCCAGGGTGAATGCCGGCACCGATGACGTGCGCGACCTCGCCGGCGAGATCGAGTGGGCCAAGGCGTCGTTGATCGGCCCCGAAGAGTATCCGGCCGCCGTGGCCGCCGCCGGGCGAGACATCCCGTTGGACGCCGCGCAGATCGCGGGCGTCTACGCCGCATACGAGGCCCTCAAAACCCGCGACGAGTCGGTCGCGCTGCTCGATTTCGATGACCTGCTGCTGCACACCGCCGCCGCGATCGAGAACGACGCCGCCGTGGCCGAGGAGTTCCGGGACCGCTACCGCTGCTTCGTCGTCGACGAGTACCAGGACGTCACACCGCTGCAGCAGCGGGTCCTCGAGGCGTGGCTGGGCGGCCGGGACGACCTGACCGTCGTCGGCGACGCCAACCAGACCATCTACTCGTTCACCGGGGCCTCACCGCGTTTCCTGCTGGACTTCTCGCGGCGGTTCCCGGACGCCACCGTGGTGCGGCTCGAGCGCGACTACCGATCCACCCCGCAGGTGGTGTCACTGGCCAACCAGGTGATCGCCGCGGCCCGCGGCCGGGTCGCCGGCAGCAAGCTTCACCTGGTCGGCCAGCGTGAGCCGGGCCCGGCCCCGTCGTTCCACGAGCATCCCGACGAGACGGCCGAGGCCGCCGCGGTGGCGGCGTCGATCGCCCGGCTGATCGAATCGGACACCGCGCCCGCCGAGATCGCCGTGCTGTACCGGGTCAACGCGCAATCCGAGGTCTACGAGGAGGCACTGACCGAGGCGGGCATCGCCTACCAGGTGCGTGGTGGCGAAGGTTTCTTCAACCGGCAGGAGATCAAGCAGGCGCTGGTGGCGCTGCGGCGCGCGGCCGAGCGCGGCGCCGGGGCGGCCGCAGAAGGCCCACTGCCCGGTGTGGTGCGCGCCGTTCTGGAACCGCTGGGGCTGACGGCGGAGCCGCCCGCGGGCACCCGGACCCGGGACCGCTGGGAGGCGCTGACCGCGCTGGCCGAGTTGGCGGATGACGAGGTGGCGCAGCGTCCGCAGCTAGACCTTCCGGCGCTGCTCGCGGAACTGCGGGTGCGCGCCGACGCGCGGCACCCACCGGTGGTGCAGGGTGTCACACTGGCGTCGCTGCACGCCGCCAAGGGACTCGAGTGGGATGCGGTGTTCCTGGTCGGGCTGGCCGACGGCACACTGCCCATCTCGCACGCGCTGGCGCACGGCGCCGAGAGCGAGGCCGTCGAGGAAGAGCGTCGATTGCTCTACGTGGGGATCACGAGGGCGCGAGCGCATTTGGCGCTCAGCTGGGCGTTGGCGCGCAGTCCCGGTGGACGGCAGAGCCGCAAGCCGTCGCGGTTCCTCAACGGCATCGCGCCGCAGACGCGTGCCGGGCAGGCGTCGACCAAGTCCCGGCGCAGCCGGGGCGCGGCGACCCGGTGCCGGATCTGCAACAAGGACCTGACCACGCCGGCGGCCGTCATGCTGCGCCGCTGTGAGTCCTGTGCCGCCGACGTCGACGAGGAGCTGCTGCTGCGGCTCAAGGCCTGGCGCCTGGAGGTCGCCCAGGAGCAGAAGGTGCCCGCGTATGTCGTGTTCACCGACAACACCCTGATCGCGATCGCCGAGCTGCTCCCCGACGACGAGAAGGCGCTGGTCGCCATCCCGGGGATCGGCGCGCGCAAGCTCGAACAGTACGGGCCGGACGTGCTGCAGATGGTTCGCGGACGCTGACGGGCGGAACGCGCAGGTCAGAAAATCGGTTGTGGCAACCGGCGCGGACCCTTTACCCTCGTTCAAGCGCTTAGAGAGGAGGGGTGGCCGCGATGATCAACGACGCGTTCGGTGTAGGCGTTGCTGCCCCGGAGCTGACCGCGGGCACCGCCCATGCCGCCGCGCCGGCGGCAGCTGCGAAGCATGCCGCCGCGACGGACGCGTCCGTGGATCGGAGCCATACCTAAGCGCCACCCAAAGCCCGGTTTCACCCAATGGCCACGGACCCGAAGTCACAAGGATCCGTGGCCATAGTTATGGGGTCGACAGCCTCCCTGGTCCGGATCACCGCGAAGGACACAACCCGACCAGGAAGCAGGTGGACAGAAGATGTCGGCACCGACGGTCCCCCGACAGCCCCCCAGACAATCCCTGCCCTGCCATGTCGGCGAT
Source organism: uncultured Actinomycetota bacterium (assembly GCA_963785625.1). Lineage (GTDB taxonomy): Bacteria > Actinomycetota > Actinomycetes > Mycobacteriales > Mycobacteriaceae > Mycobacterium. Next base: position 207,097 of record CAWAWC010000023.1, read on the forward strand.
CCCGACCTGTGGTTCGCCGATACCCCGGCCGACCTCGAGCGCGCCAAGGCGCTGTGCTCGGGCTGCCCGATACGCCGCCAGTGCCTGGCGGCGGCGGTGGACCGATCCGAACCGTGGGGCGTGTGGGGCGGCGAAATCTTCGACCGGGGCTCGATCGTGAGTTACAAGCGTCCGCGCGGCCGCCCCCACAAGGAGGCGGTCGCCGCCTAAACGACCGCGGTGTCCGGCTCGGCGAACCCGGGAATCAGCTCTTCCGACAACGCCTTGATCGGCACGTGCGCGTCCAGCTGGCACAGGATCGCGGCCACCGACGCGATGACACGCATCGGTATCGCTAGCTTGGGCGGCAGGTCCATCTGCCGGGCCGTCTTGATTTGCGACACCGACCGATCGATCTGACCGACGGTCATTCTTTGCAGCCACTTCCGGGTGTAGTGGAAGACATCGACCTCGATGGGCTCGACGTACTGGCGCAGCATTTCGTCGATGTCGCGCACCGACACCTGCTGGCCCTTCTGGATGAAGCCGACTTTCTCCATCGTCGGCAACAGCAGGTCGTAGTTCTTGTCGCGGGCCAGCCGAATCGTCATCCCAAGCTCGATGGGATAGCCGCCGGGCAGGGGTGCGACGGCGCCGAAATCGATGACGCCCATCCGGTTGTCGGGCAGCAGCATGAAATTTCCCGGGTGGGCGTCGCCGTGCAGCATGCCCAGCCGGCGCGGTGCGTCGAAGGTGAGTTCAAGCAGCCGGGCGCCGATCAGGTCGCGCTGCTCGGGGGTGCCGTGGCGGATGATTTCCGCCATCGGCACGCCGTCGATCCACTCCTGGACCACCACCTTGGGCGCGCTGGCCACGACGTGCGGTATCGCGAAGTGGGGGTGCCCCTGATACGCCTTGGCGAAAGCACGCTGGTTGTCGGCCTCCAGCCGGTAGTCGAGTTCCATCTCGGTGCGCTCGATCAGTTCCTCGACGATGCCCTGGACGTCGGCGCCGGGGGAGAGCTGTTTGAACACCCCGACCATCCGTTGCATGGTTTTGAGGTCGGCGCGCAGCGCCTCGTCGGCGCCCGGGTACTGGATCTTGACCGCCACGATGCGGCCGTCGGCCCACACCGCTTGGTGCACCTGGCCGATGCTGGCCGAGGCCACCGGGGTGTCGTCGAACGAACTGAATCGCTCCCGCCACTTGGTGCCCAACTGGGCGTCGAGCACCCGGTGCACCTTGTGGGCGGGCAGCGGCGGGGCGTCCTTTTGCAGCTTGGTCAGCGCGTCGCGGTACGGCTCGCCGTACTCGTCGGGGATCGCGGCTTCCATCACCGACAGGGCCTGGCCCACTTTCATCGCCCCGCCCTTGAGCTCGCCCAGGACGGTGAACAGTTGGTTGGCGGCCTTCTCCATCAGCTCGGCCTGGACTTCGTCTTTCGATTTGCCGGTCAGCCGTTTACCGAAGCCCAGAGCTGCCCGACCGGCGAAGCCGACCGGGATGCTGGCCAGCTTCGCGTTGCGCGCAGCACGGCCGCGTTTGATGTCTGCCACGCATCCATCATCCATGACGGTTAGCCGGTCGCGGTACTGATCTGTGCAAAGCCCGGCCCCGGGACGACGTGACGGTGCTTCCGACGCCCCGTGGCTTTAGGTTGTCCCTGGCAGGTCGCGGTCCTGCGACCGACCGAAACGCGCATCCGAAGGATGGTACCGACGAAGCCATGGCAGCAAAGCAATCGCAGCACGAGGCCGCAGATTCCCTGTTTCGGGCGATCATCGAAACGCTCGACAAGAACCGGACCGACGGCACCCTGACGGCGGCGGTACTCGAGGAACTCGCCCGGGCGTACGCGTCGGTGTCGACGAACGTCCCGGATCCGGGACGACTCGGGTAGACCAACCCGGGGCGCCGTTGCGTCAGCACGAGCACCACGAACACAATGGATGCCGGGTCCACCGGCGCGCGACGATGGCCCCGGCGCTGAGGTCGAACTCCAGCGTGGCGTTCAGCGTCTGCGGCGGTTCGGGATCGGGGACGACCTCCTGCCCGCGCACGGCCGAGATCACCCGGTTCACCTGGCCGAGCGCCAGCGCGGCGGTCGCGAGCAGGGTGGCCCGATCGGCCACCCCGACGGTCTCCCGCAGCTGCGCGCAGACCGCCGGCCACGCGGCGTCGCGGTCCCTGCGGTGCAGGTCCGCGCAGCTCAGGCAGCTGGTCACGCCGGGGATGACCAGCGGACCCACCAGCCCGGTGCCGTCGCGCACCCGCACCGGCAGGTGGGCGATGCCCTGGGCGTGCAGGTCGCGCACCATGCGCGGGTCGGCGACCAGGTAGTCCGACAACACCACCAGATCGACGGCGCCGGGGGACACCGCGGCATGGGGTTGGCTGCTGTGCGCCACCCGGGCTCCCGAGCAGCGCAGCGCCTCTACGAGCAGTTCCGACAGCGGCCCGCGGCCGTGCACCCGGATCGACGCCGCCCGGCCACCCGATCGCCCGCATTCGGTCATGACACCCGCGCCGACCAGTTGCCCGACAAGCTCGGCCAGGCCGTCGGCGTCCTGCAACCCGTGGTCGGCGGCCTGCCGTTGCAACTCCGATATCGGCGTCGGCGACCGCATGGACCGCAGCAACGTGGCCAACGCCGCGGCGGCCAGGCCGCGGGGCGGACGGACCAGCACCGCACGGCGGGGGTCCCAGCCCACCTGAACGGCGCCGTCGGGTCGGAGCAGCACCGGCATGGCCGGGTCCAACGCATACGAGGAAAGCACTGCCGGCGCCATAGGCCGACACTGTGCCACGCGCGGCGCGAACGACCCGCTCAGTTATCCACAGGGCCCGCAGAGTCTCCCGCGTCTCCCGTGTCGCCCTCTTGCTCGAGTTTTGCGATGGCCTCGTCGATCCCACTGGTGTCCCCGCCGATGACCCGGTCGATGAAGCCGGCCGGCTCGTCGAGGTCTTCCGCGGACGGCAGTAGATCGGGGTGTTGCCAGATGGCATCGCGGGCGTCCACGCCGGCGGCCTGCGTCAGGCGCTCCCACAGCGCGGCGGCCTCGCGCATCTTGCGGGGCCGCAGCTCCAGGCCGACCAGCGTCGCGAAGGTCTGCTCCGCCGGCCCGCCGCTGGCCCGGCGCCGGCGCAAGGTCTCGCTGAGCGCGGCGGCGCCCGGAATCCGGTCGCCCAGGGCCGCGGTGACCACCACCTGCACCCAGCCCTCGATCAGCGCGAGCAGCGTCTCGAGCCGTTCCAGCGTCTGCGTCTGCGCCGGCGTCGCCTTCGGCTCGAACACGCCCTGCCCCAATAGGTTTTCGATGGCCGCCGGGTCCGACAGCGTCGCCGGATTGAAGTCGCGTGCCAGCTCTTCGATCCCGGACATATCGATCTTCATGCCCATGGCGTAGGCCTCGACCGCGCCCAGCAGTTGACCGGACAGCCAGGGCACGTGGCCGAACAGGCGGTGATGCGCGGCCTCACGGGCGGCCAGCACGCATAAGCCAAGTGGTGGACGGTGCAGTTTGTGTTGGCGACGGGCCGAACTTCCTCAGTGCCTCTCGCATACCTGATTGCTCGTAGTGCTTGCCTCTGCTTGGGGATAGGCATCTGGTGAAGCCCGGCATTCCCGTCCCTTAAGGACATGCGCGCCCGGCGGCGCTACTCCGGCGCGCACTCAGCGATTGCGGGGCACCTCTGTTTCCTGGTTGTGCCCGGAAAAGGTTGCGCCAAGCGCTCATCCAGCAGCTCGTCGATGTGCGCAGTGCTCGGCGGCCGCCCCGGGCTGCTAACTGGACGAGGGCAGCTCCCAGCCTAGTTCGCGGACAAATTGGGCGACATTGGCCCGGAAGGAGAGAAAGCGGCCATACGCCAGGTGCCGATCGTGCAGGACGCTCGGATCGATGCCAGCCTCGAGCAGAAGCAGGCCCCGTAATAGCCACGGCGTGATGTTGGCGACGACTAACCAACGGAGATACCGAACCTCTAGCGGCTCTTTTTCCTCGTCGAGCGGCAATTGGTGAGCCAGCTCGTGGCGAGCCTTCGTTAGGCACTCCGGCAGATCAGCCACCGACTCCGCGATCTCCGGTATCACCGCACAGACCTTCGTCACCACATCGGTGACACGCTGCACGTAGTCAACATCATCAAAGTGGGAGACCGCGTTCATCACCGCAACGTGAACCTGCTGAGGGTCCAAGTTTCGTCCACCTGTGGCCGTGCCCCTCGCGGCGCGCCGGGCGGCTTCTTTGATCCGCTTCAACGCGCTGGGCGATGCGCCTGCAAATTTTGACTGCTCAAAAGTCTTGGGCATCCGGCGGTGCAACCCTTCGACTAGGGGTGTAACCACGAGAACCTGAGTCTGCAGCGGCGCCTTGATCGGGCGAGCCACCACGGAGGCAAGCCCATCCAATGTGTCATTGAACGAGATCCACTTCGCGAACCGCTCCACTGTGAGTTCCTCCCGAGGCAACAGTGTGTCGGCGTCGAACTCGTTCGGGGGCGTGTCGGACCCGGGTCCGAGGACGCTAAGCCAAGGATCGCCGTCATTGATCCGCACGTGCGTATCCCGGGCGGTGAAATCCTGGTCCAGCGCCAATTCGGCTAGCGCCAGGCAACCCAACACCACCCTGGTTTCAAGTTGCCGCAGTGTCGCCGGGGCCGCGGCGGTATACACCAGCCAGTTGCCATCGTCAGACGTTTCGACGCTCAGTGCGGAACCGTCGCTATCGACGGCACTGGCCTTGCGTTCCCGAAGGTGGCCTAGCCAATAGGGATCACCAAAGCGGAATCGCACGGCGCTGAATGGCTGATCGACACCGCTCACGTGGCGGTCGCCCAACACGGCGTAGTCCGCTTTGTAGTGTGGAGATCCGAAGTAGTAGCCGTCTCGGCCGTGGTTGTACGCGTTGACGAGTGTGACGGCGTGGCCCGTGTCGAGTTGGCCCTGCAGCGTAATTGGCTGAAACGCCTTGACCGTCGCGGCGGCCGACGACATGAAGACGCGACCGCCGGCGCCAGTCGACCTTACCCGTGGATCATCGACCAAGCCGCCGGCAAGAACCGCCTCGGGATGTCCGCCCTCTGCCGAAAACGCACCCCACACCGTCGCATCAGGCTTCTCGGGCACCCAGAAGTAGCCGCTCACTTCAATTCACGCAACCCCTCCGCAGGGCTTCTTCAAGGACCAAACCTCTCCCTCACGATGTCCATGACGGCCTCGATCTCGGCCGCTCGATCTTCGAGCAAACGAACTTTCGGGATGTGGGGTCCGACAGCCCGACCCCAGCCTTGTCGAGCAAGAGGACCCGACAGAAACGTGGCGAGCTGATCGAAGAAGGCCTTGAATTCGGGCTGGGTCCAGCACAGCTCGACGTGGCTGGTGAACGACCCGGCCCAGACCAGCTCCACTGGCCCGCCGCCGAATACCTGATACGCCAGGCTGAGATCGCCACACGATGCGTATGACGTTTCCGGCACGGCATGAGCGTACTGCTGATCCCACCGCTCGCCGGGGCACGAGTGATAGTCCGCCAGGTATTTCCACTTAGTGATTGCTCAGGCAGCTCGGGTCCCCGGGCCCGTCGCAGCCGTTGCGCTCGCGCTCGGCGGCCAGCCAGTCGTCGGGCTAATCGGTCCTGAATTACAGCTCTACCAGCGCAAATGCGAAAACGCCGCCCAGCGGGTTGGGCGGCGTTTTTGACGAAGGATCAGCTAATGCTGTTGCGGAACTCGATGGCCTCCTGACCGGCCTGCACCCATTCGGCCACATCGACCACGGGGTGGCACTTGTACTGGACGTAGTTCGCTAGCTTGGCCGTGCCTTCGAGGATGTCGGCCGGGTTGTCTGCCTCGCAGACCATGAACCCGCCCTCGGCATCGACGCGGCCCACGAACTGCAGGATCGTCACCTTGGGCTGCCACTTCGAGTACAGCTCGTATGCGCGTTGCGTGTCGGCCTCGGCCTGCTGGCCGCCGATACCCGGACGAACGCACCACTCCAACACGTACTTCATTGCATCGACTTCCTCTCTCCTCAGTCCCCGATGCGAATTCTCTGGCGGACCGCCCTCAGACACACGAGTAATTCGGTACTCGATTTCCAGCTACCGTCTAATCCGCTCTATGTGGAGCCAACGGTGCTTCCCTTTAGTGACTGCCCAGGCACCTCGGTCCTGCTGGGTGCGACCGCCGTGCTGGCGTTGGCGACGATCGCCCTTGTTATTGCGACTGCTGCGCACGGCGGATTACGCAACGGGCCGCCACAGGAGAGCCGGGGCGGCCCGATCAACCATTCAGACGCGGACTTAGGGCGGTCTGGTGTTCCCAATGCAGGTGGTCCTGTGCAAGACCCGGTATCGGTTGCCCCCCGAACGCGATACGATTCGAATCTGCGACGTGACCGATGCTGGCCAGGCGATTCCGGTTCACCATGACGCATCGGTCATGACGTGGTGGGAGGTGTCCCATGTCGTTCGTGATCGCGGCGCCGGAGCTAGTGACGGCGGCGGCAACAGATCTGGCGAATATCGGCTCGACCATCAGTGCGGCCAATGCGGCGGCAGCGCCCTCGACTTCGGGGGTGCTGGCCGCGGCTGAGGATGAGGTGTCGGCGGCCATTGCGGCGGTGTTCTCCACCCATGGTCAGGGCTTTCAGGCACTCGGTGCGCAGGCGGCGGCGTTTCATGACCAGTTTGTGCAGGCGTTGACCGCCGGTGCCGGATCCTATGTCAGCGCGGAGGCCGCCAATGTTGCGGCGTTCACGGCCAATCCGGCGCAGACGGTACAGCAGGATCTGCTCAATGTGATCAATGCGCCCTTCCTGGCGCTGACGGGGCGCGCGCTGATCGGCAACGGCGCCAACGGGGCGCCGGGTAGTGGGCAACCCGGCGCGCCCGGGGGGTGGCTGCTTGGCAACGGCGGGTCCGGCGGGTCCGGCGGCGTCGCCCACCCCGCCGGCGGTAACGGCGGGGCCGCGGGGCTGTTCGGCAACGGCGGACCCGGCGGATCCGCCCAGGTCGGTTCATCCGCCGCGGGCGGTAACGGCGGGGCCGCGGGGCTGTTGGGCAACGGCGGCGCCGGGGGAGGCGGCAGCATCGGCTTCGCCGGCGGGAAGGGCGGAGCCGGCGGGTTATTGGGCGGCATCGGCGGCACCGGCGGCAACGGCGGGCCCGCTAGCGGCGGCACCGGCGGGGCCGGCGGCGCTGGCGGGGCTGCCGGGCTGTTCGGCACCGGCGGCGCCGGCGGCAACGGCGGATTCGGCCTCACCGGCGGGGCCGGCGGCATCGGCGGCGCCGGCGGCATGCTCTTCGGCTCCGGCGGCACCGGCGGGTCCGGGGCACTCGGCAGCGGTGCCGGCGGGGGCGGCGCCGGCGGCTCCGGTGGCTCCGGTGGGCTCTTCGGCAACGGCGGCGCTGGCGGCGAAGGTGGGGAGGAAAGTGGCGTCGGCGCCGCCGGTGCCGGCGGGGGCGGCGGCAACGCCGGCTTCCTGTACGGGCGCGGCGGCGCCGGCGGCGTCGGCGGCCTCGCCGTCGCCGCTGGGGGCGCTGGTGGGGCCGGTGGGACCGGCGGCATACTGTTCGGCTCGGGTGGCGCCGGCGGCGCCGGCGGGATCGGCGGCACCACCGGCGGTAATGGCGGTCACGGCGGCAACGCCGGCCTGCTCGTCGGCGGCGGCGGCGTCGGCGGCGACGGCGCGGAGGCCCTTACCAGCAAAGGCGGTAACGGCGGTAACGGCGGCAATAGTGGGCTGATTATCGGCAACGGCGGGAACGGCGGCAACGCCGGGACTGGTCTGCCGGCGGGCACCGCCGGTACCGGCGGCACCGGCAGCCTGCTCCTCCTCGGCGCACCCGGGAATAACGGGATGACATAGCCCGCAGCGTCGATGGGGGTCGCGCCGATTACCGATCGGTGATGATGACCGGGCAGTGCCCCCGAGGAGAGCAGGGGCGGCCCGATCGACTAGTCGGACGCGAACAGAGGCGGTCTGGTTCCCAATGGTGCCGATGGGTATTTCCCCTTAGGGATTGTCGAGGCAGCTCCGCGAGCCAGGGCCGTTGGGCCTTGGACTCGCAGGCGAAGCCGTCGTTGTCCCGGTCCAGCTTGGGTAGGTAGGCGGGATCGCCTTCGGAATGTTGTACCGGCCGTCCTACGAATAGGGCGGCGCGTAGCTAGTTAGCCCGCCAGCGGAGTAGGGTGGCGGGTGCGGTTGGGAGACGCTAAAAACCACCCCCAGGTGCATCACGGATAGACAGCTGGACGGCATCAGATTTCAAGCCTGGCTATACGAAAAGTTCGAGCGTCTCATTAAATCCCTGCCACGGGAAGAAATCATGCCCGCCTTTGAGGCGCAGCTCCGCCAGGACTTGCGCAACTACGCCGTCGAGTTACGGCAACTCGCCTACACCCTGCCCGAAGGTGTGGGCGAGCACGATCTGCTTCGATTGTCTGGTCGGATGCGCGCTACTGCCGATCAAGTGGAGCGTCAGCGGAGCGTTGATGATGGCTGATCGCGTCATGAGAGGCAGTCGCCTCGGATCCTTGAGCTACGAGACTGACCGCAACCACGACCTAGCGCCACGTCAGATCGCGCGGTATCGGACCGAGAACGGCGGGGAGTTCGAGGTCCCCTTCGCCGACGACGCTGAGATCCCCGGCACCTGGCTGTGCCGCAATGGCATGCAGGGCACCCTGATCGAGGGTGGTGACCTGGCCGAACCCAAGAAGGTCAAGGTGCCGCGCACACCCTGGGACATGCTGCGGGAACGCCGCTCGATCGAGGAACTCGAGGAACTGCTCAAGGAACGCCTCGAGATCATCAAGTCAGGCCGCCGCGGCAGCTAGCTTTGGGTGTTTCCCCCTAGGGATTGACGAGGCAGCTGGTCACGCCGCATGCCTTGCTGCGTTTCGGCGCCGTGCCGGTCGCCAGGCGCTAGCCGTCAGATCCGCGCTCACGTTTCCGACGATTGATCATCCAGGCGACAAGGACGTGCCCACCTGGAGCGGGTGAGGCTTGCAGCTACGTTAGGCCGTCCTCCAGGTAGCGCAGCGAATATCTGCACTGCCGCTCGGACTCAATCTCAGACTGCCAAGTGGCCCTCTCCCGGATCGCGTCCGTCGATCCGTAAACCCGGCGATTGCAGCCGTGGCAAGTCAGGAGTGTGTACATCTTGTCACCGCCCCGCGGCCATTCCTCGCGCCCCCTGTCGGGCACCTCGATCCCAATGGACTGGTGCTCAATGTTCTGGATCAGTTGGCCGGCGACGTGTCCCTCGGGGCACACCAGGTCCATGGTTAGTAATCCCTTGTCGGTCAGTTCCAGTGCCTACCTTTCGGGTGATGCCCTCGCTAAACGGTGTCGAGTTCGTCGGCTGCGGCTAAAGCGTTGGCGGCAAGCTCACGCAGTGCGGCGGCGTTAAGATCGACCCCTCTCCGGGCCGCGAGCGTTCATCCAGGAGCGTATCCGCGACTTCTATCGACTGCAGCGACCCACCACGGGCCGCCCCCGAAGAGAGCAGGGGCTGCCCGATCAACAATTCAGACGCGGACTGAGGGCGATCTGGTTCCGGTGGCCGGACTATGGCGTGGGGCGCCCACCGCGCTGCTCTCTGGCCATAGCCACAACATTGTCGGGGCAGCCGGCTCGGAAGCAGCGCGGATCGCTTTGGCCGTGGGGAATTTCGTCGCCGTTTACCAGCGCGTAGCGGTATTCGATTTGCTTGGGATGGTTGCCGCCACAGTACGTGCCCGTGGGCACCTGTCGCCGGTTGAGCTGCATGTCCCCGATGGTATGCGCCGGAGCAACCACATATCGGCTTATGGGTGAAACGGGCCGCTCCCGTGGAGAGCAGGGGCGGCCCGAACAACTAGTCAGACGTGGACTAGGCCGGTCTGGGTCGTTGCTCTCAAACTCCTCCCCGTCGTTCGACGACTCGGCTCAATGACTTGTAGAGGCGCTTGTGCCAAGCGCCGCTGCAGCTTTCCTAATTTGTCCAAGTCACTGCGTGTGTCCGGACGGGCTGCTCGAAACCTTTGAGACTGACTTCGCCGAGATTTTGGAATGGGAGCATTTTCCCTTCGCAGAGTTCAGCGACGACATTTGAAACCACGATTTCTTCGGGCCGCGCGTGGGCGCACAGCCGGGCGGCGAGCTGGACCGTGCAACCAAACAGGTCGTCATGATCTTCGACCGGTTCTCCAGCCGCAATGCCGACCCGCAATTGGAACGCGTTCGCCTCGTTTTCTTCGTCATGTTTCTTAATCTCCTGTTGAATCCGAGTCGCGCATTTGACCGCGGCCACGGCGGACACAAAGGAGGCCATGATGCCGTCGCCCAAATGCTTGATTTCACGGCCGCCCATTTCGTCGAGCCCCTGGCGGACGATGGAATCGTGCACATGGAGCACCTTCATGGCGGCTTCGTCGCCCATTTTCCGAGTGAGCGAAGTGGATCCGACAATGTCGGTAAACAGGATTGTCCGAATCGCGGGGTCTCGTGTATCCGCCTTCGCACCTGGCAGCATAACCGCGCCGCTCGCATCCATTTCGCTGCCGCCCATGAACAGATCGGCAACGTCTGGTTCGATTTGAATGATTTTTTGCGCTACCTGGCCATGCGCTTCGCGATGGACCGCTTCCGCGGCTTCCGCGCTGGGTGCGTGACAAAGGCAAAAAATCTTCCCGGCTTTTTCGTTAACCCAATACTTATGATAACTGACGCCGTACTTTTCCTGGACGGCAAGGTCCTGGGAATGGGCCTTGGCCACTTCTTCGGGCGTGATGGCGCCCGGAAGTTCGTGAATGTCCATATAAGACGGCATAAACAATCTTACGACGCATTCGCCACTTTTGCGCTCGGCGACTTCGATTGCGGCGGCCAGCCGCCGCGTCGGCCCAGCGTTGGCCGGCCTGCTCGATGCGCCAATTCCACTACATCAACCCCGGCCAGCCCGACAAGGTTTGGACGGTGGGGCCTATCGCTATCACCAACGGCACCCTGAGCACCACCGACACTCAAGTGGGCGCTGGCGGATTTGCCTGTCAGCGTGCGTTGGCCGTGAGCAACAACGTGGCCATCGACGTCGCGGTGTGCGCCGTCAACCCCGCCCACGCCGCGGTGTTCAACATCGTCGACCAGATCGCGGCCAAGGTGGCCAAGCAGTAGCGAGGCGCAGCGTTCCGGGCGCCCGGCGGCGCGTACCGCGCCAGCGGGCAACGGGACGTCGGGGTGGTTGATTGTGGCGGTCTGCATGGTGATGCCCTTTCCGACTGCCTGGGTGTTTCCCTTTAGTGATTATCCAGGCAGCTGGTCACGCCGGGGATGACCAGCGGACCCACCAGCCCGGTGCCGTCGCGCACCCGCACCGGCAGGTGGGCGATGCCCTGGGCGTGCAGGTCGCGCACCATGCGCGGGTCGGCGACCAGGTAGTCCGACAACACCACCAGATCGACGGCGCCGGGGGACACCGCGGCATGGGGTTGGCTGCTGTGCGCCACCCGGGCTCCCGAGCAGCGCAACGCCTCTACGAGCAGTTCCGACAGCGGCCCGCGGCCGTGCACCCGGATCGACGCCGCCCGGCCACCCGATCGCCCGCATTCGGTCATGACACCCGCGCCGACCAGTTGCCCGACAAGCTCGGCCAGGCCGTCGGCGTCCTGCAACCCGTGGTCGGCGGCCTGCCGTTGCAACTCCGATATCGGCGTCGGCGACCGCATGGACCGCAGCAACGTGGCCAACGCCGCGGCGGCCAGGCCGCGGGGCGGACGGACCAGCACCGCACGGCGGGGGTCCCAGCCCACCTGAACGGCGCCGTCGGGTCGGAGCAGCACCGGCATGGCCGGGTCCAACGCATACGAGGAAAGCACTGCCGGCGCCATAGGCCGACACTGTGCCACGCGCGGCGCGAACGACCCGCTCAGTTATCCACAGGGCCCGCAGAGTCTCCCGCGTCTCCCGTGTCGCCCTCTTGCTCGAGTTTTGCGATGGCCTCGTCGATCCCACTGGTGTCCCCGCCGATGACCCGGTCGATGAAGCCGGCCGGCTCGTCGAGGTCTTCCGCGGACGGCAGTAGATCGGGGTGTTGCCAGATGGCATCGCGGGCGTCCACGCCGGCGGCCTGCGTCAGGCGCTCCCACAGCGCGGCGGCCTCGCGCATCTTGCGGGGCCGCAGCTCCAGGCCGACCAGCGTCGCGAAGGTCTGCTCCGCCGGCCCGCCGCTGGCCCGGCGCCGGCGCAAGGTCTCGCTGAGCGCGGCGGCGCCCGGAATCCGGTCGCCCAGGGCCGCGGTGACCACCACCTGCACCCAGCCCTCGATCAGCGCGAGCAGCGTCTCGAGCCGTTCCAGCGTCTGCGTCTGCGCCGGCGTCGCCTTCGGCTCGAACACGCCCTGCCCCAATAGGTTTTCGATGGCCGCCGGGTCCGACAGCGTCGCCGGATTGAAGTCGCGTGCCAGCTCTTCGATCCCGGACATATCGATCTTCATGCCCATGGCGTAGGCCTCGACCGCGCCCAGCAGTTGACCGGACAGCCAGGGCACGTGGCCGAACAGGCGGTGATGCGCGGCCTCACGGGCGGCCAGGAAGGTCAGGATCTCGCTGCGGGGTTGCTCGAGTCCGCCGGCGAACGATTCGAGGGCGTCCGGCAGTATCGCGGCCACCCCCTTCGGGCCCAGCGGCAGGCCGATATCGGTCGAGGTGAGCACCTCGCGGGACAGCCGCCCCAGGGCCTGGCCCAGCTGGGAACCGAACGCCATGCCGCCCATCTGGGACATCATCGCCAGCAGCGGTCCGGCCATGCTCTTGGCTTCCTCCGGCAGCGACGACGCCCACACCGTCGAGATCTGCTGGGCCATCGGATCACACAGCCGCTTCCAGGTCTCCAGGGTGTTGTCGACCCAGTCGCTGGGGCTCCACCCCACCGCCTTGCTCGTGCCCGCGGGCAGCGCCGTGGCCCCGTCGAGCCAGGTTTCGGCGAGGTGCACCGCGTCGGCGATCGCCGAGTTCGTCGTTGCCGGGATCGGCGCGACGAACCCGATCGAACTGGACGCGACGCGCCGGGCCAACTCGTAGTTCACCGGTCCCGACGTTTTGCCGCCCGCCATCACGGTGCCCGCGCTGCTGAACATCTGGCCCAGCTGGGTGAAGATCTGCCCCAGGTCACCCATGCCGAAGTCGCCGCTCATGCCGAACGCGCCCAAGGGGTCGGACGGGCCCGATCCGGACTCGGGATCTTTCTTCCCGTGTTTGTCAGGGTCTTCTCCGCCGGAGAACCCGAAAGGCAGGTCAGGCATACCGACAACGGTACTCACCGCCGGGGCAGAAAGCGCGGTCTCCGGTCAAGCTTGTAGGTGAACGGGGCGCGCGGGGGGCCGTCTAGTGTTAGGCGGCGTGAACAGGCGGATTCTGACCTTGCTGGTCGCGCTGCTGCCGATCGTGGTCTTTGGCGTGTTGCTCGCGGTGGTGACGGTGCCGTTTGTGTCGTTGGGCCCGGGCCCCACCTTCGACACGCTGGGCGAGGTGGACGGCAAGCAGGTGGTGGCCATCGAGGGGAGCCAGACCCACCCGACGACCGGCCACCTGAACATGACGACGGTCTCCCAGCGCGACGACCTGAGCCTGGGTGAGGCTCTGACGCTGTGGCTTTCGGACCAGGAACAGCTGGTCCCGCGCGACCTCGTATATCCGCCGGGCAAGTCCCGGGAGGACGTGGACAAGGCGAACAACGCGGATTTCAAACAGTCCGAGGACAGCGCCGCGTATGCCGCGCTGGGCTACCTCAAATACCCACCGGCGTTGACCGTCGCGACCGCCACCGATCCCGGCCCGTCGGCGGGCAAGCTGAAGCCCGGCGATGCGATCGACGCGGTGAACGGCAAGCCGGTAGCCAATGTCGAGGAGTTCACCGGGTTGCTCAAAGCCACCAAGCCGGGCGACGTGGTGACCATCGATTTCCGCCGCAAGAATGAGCCGGCCGGCGTGGCGCAGATCACGCTCGGCGCCAACAAAGATCGCGACTACGGCTTCATGGGTGTGGCGGTGCTGGACGCGCCGTGGGCGCCGTTCGTCGTCGACTTCAACCTCGCCAACGTGGGTGGGCCTTCCGCAGGGCTGATGTTCAGCTTGGCCGTCGTCGACAAGCTGACCACCGGCGACTTGGCCGGGTCGAACTTCGTCGCGGGCACGGGCACCATCTCGGTCGACGGCAAGGTGGGCCAGATCGGCGGCATCACACACAAGATGGTCGCCGCCCACGCGGCCGGTGCCACGGTGTTCTTGGTGCCGGCGAAGAACTGCTACGAGGCGAGCTCGGACAACTCCTCCGGCTTGCGCCTGGTGAAGGTCGAGACGCTCAGCGAAGCGGTCGATGCGCTGCATGCGATCACGTCGGGAGGTCAGCCGCCCAGCTGCTAGCGACGCCGACGACGCCGATCGCGAGTGCTGCGAGGTGCGTACAGTTGTGACCGTCTAGACAGAACGGCGCCAGCTCAGCAGACGCTGGCCGGATCGATCAGGGAGCGTAGCCAGTGGGGATGCGGCCCACCGCAAGGATGCCGAAGCTGACTCGGCGTAGCCGGATTCTGATCCTGGTCGCACTGGGTGTGATCGCTTTGCTGCTCGCCGGTCCGCGACTGATCGACGCGTACGTCGACTGGCTGTGGTTCGGTGAGCTTGGCTACCGCTCGGTGTTCACCACCGTGCTGGTCACCCGCCTCCTGGTCTTCTTGGTCGCCGGTGTGCTGGTGGGCGGCATCGTGTTCGCCGGACTGGCGCTGGCCTACCGCAGCCGCCCGGTGTTCGTCTCGAGCAACGACAACGACCCGGTGGCCCGGTACCGCGCCGTCGTCATGTCCCGGCTGCGGGTGCTGGGCATCGGGGTCCCGGTGGCGATCGGCCTGCTGGCCGGCGTCATCGCGCAGAGCTACTGGGTGCGGGTGCAGTTGTTCTTGCACGGCTCGGACTTCGGCATCAGGGATCCGCAGTTCGGCAAGGACCTCGGCTTCTACGCATTCGAGCTGCCGTTCTACCGCCTGCTGCTCACTTACATTTTCGTGGCGGTGTTCCTGGCATCCGTGGCTAACGTGTTGTCGCACTATCTGTTTGGCGGCATCCGATTGTCCGGGCGCACCGGCGCGCTGAGCCGCTCGGCGCGGGTCCAGCTGGTTAGCCTGGTCGGCTTGCTGGTGCTGCTCAAGGCCGTTGCCTATTGGCTGGACCGATACGAGCTGCTGTCGCACACTCGCGGCGGCAAGCCGTTCACCGGCGCCGGATACACCGATATCAACGCGGTACTTCCCGCCAAGCTGATCCTGATGGTGATCGCGCTGATCTGCGTGGCCGCCGTCCTCTCCGCAATCACGTTCCGCGATTTGCGCATCCCGGCCATCGGCCTCGTCCTGCTGCTGCTGTCGTCCATGATTGTGGGTGCCGGGTGGCCGTTGATCGTCGAGCAGCTCATCGTCAGGCCCGACGCCCAACGCAAAGAAAGCGAATACATCAGCCGCAGCATCGCCGCGACGCGGCAAGCCTACGGCCTGACCGACGACGTGGTGACCTACCGCAACTACACCGGCGACTCCCCGGGCAACGCCGCACAGGTCGCGGCAGACCGCGCGACCACTTCGAACATCCGGCTGCTCGACCCCACGATCGTCAGCCCGGCGTTCACGCAGTTCGAGCAGGGCAAGAACTTCTACTACTTTCCCGACCAGCTCTCCATCGACCGCTACCGCGACCGCAACGGCGCGTTGCGCGACTATGTTGTCGCCGCCCGTGAGCTCAACCCCGACCGGTTGATCGAAAACCAGCGGGACTGGATCAACCGGCACACCGTTTACACCCACGGCAACGGTTTCATCGCCTCGCCGGCCAACACGGTTCGGGGTATCGCCAACGATCCCAACCAAAACGGCGGCTACCCCGAGTTCCTGGTCAACGTCGTCGGGGCCAACGGCACCGTGGTGTCGGACGGCCCGGCGCCGCTGGACCAGCCGCGCATCTATTTCGGTCCCGTGATCTCCAACACATCCGCCGACTACGCGATCGTCGGACGCAGCGGTGACGACCGCGAATACGACTACGAGACCAACACCGAAACCAAGCGATACACCTACACCGGCAGCGGCGGCGTAGCGATCGGCGGCTGGCTGTCCCGCAGCGTGTTCGCCGCCAAGTTCGCCGAGCGGAACTTCTTGTTCTCCAGCGTGATTGGCAACAACAGCCGGATCCTGTTCAACCGCGACCCGGCGCGGCGGGTGGAGGCGGTGGCGCCGTGGCTGACCACCGACAGCGCGGTGTACCCGGCGATCGTCAACAAGCGACTGGTGTGGATCATCGACGGCTACACCACGCTGGACAACTACCCGTACTCCGAACTCACCTCGCTGTCGTCGGCCACCGCCGACTCCAACGAGGTGGCGTTCAATCGATTGGGGCCCGACAAGCAGGTCTCCTACATCCGTAACTCGGTGAAGGCCACCGTCGACGCCTACGACGGGACCGTGACCCTCTACCAGCAGGACGAGCAGGACCCGGTGCTGAAGGCCTGGATGCAGGTCTTTCCCGGAACGGTCAAGCCCAAGAGCGACATCACACCCGAATTGGCCGAGCACCTGCGTTACCCCGAAGACCTGTTCAAGGTGCAGCGGATGCTGCTGGCCAAGTACCACGTCAATGACCCGGGGACGTTTTTCACGTCATCGGACTTCTGGGACGTGCCGCTGGACCCGAACCCGACCGCCAGCAGCTACCAGCCGCCCTATTACATCGTCGCGAAAAACATTCTGAAAAACGACAACTCGCCGTCCTACCAGCTGACCAGCGCGATGAACAGGTTCAAGCGCGACTTCCTGGCCGCCTACATCAGTGCCAGTTCCGACCCCGCGACGTACGGCAAGATCACGGTGCTGACCATTCCGGGCAACGTCAACGGACCGAAGCTCGCCAACAACGCGATCACCACCGACCCGGCCGTGTCCCAGGACCTCGGTGTGATCGGGCGGGACAACCAGAACCGCATCCGGTGGGGCAACTTGCTCACGCTGCCGGTCGGCCAGGGCGGGCTGCTCTACGTCGAACCGGTCTATGCGTCCCCGGGAGCCAGTGACGCCGCCTCGTCGTACCCCCGCCTGATTCGGGTGGCGATGATGTACAACGACAAGATCGGGTACGGACCAACGGTTTCCGACGCGCTTACCGGCTTGTTCGGCCCGGGTGCAGGCGCGGCCGCGACGGGGATTCAGCCCACCGAGAACGGCGTGCCCCCGAATGCGCCCGCGAGCCCCCCGGCGCCGGCCGGGGCCCCGGGATCGCCGCCGGCGGCCGCAGTCCCGCCGGTCACCGACGGCTCGGTGACGTTGTCCCCGGCCAAGGCCGCCGCGTTGCAGGAGATCCAGGCAGCGATCGGCGCGGCGAAGGACGCGCAGAAGAAGGGCGATTTCGCCGCATACGGTGCGGCGCTGCAGCGCCTGGACGACGCGATCAACAAGTACAACAACACCAAGTAGGCGGCGCATCGCCGCGGTCGCTGTTGCCGCGAGCGCGCGTGTTTGTACAGCGACACGCCGTGGATCGTGGCAGTCTGCGCGCCTTCGCCGGGACGGCCGCTGAGACCGCGATTTGGTCGCCGTGACACGCGTTCGGTAACCTGACATTCACCAACGCGGGGTGGAGCAGCTCGGTAGCTCGCTGGGCTCATAACCCAGAGGTCGCAGGTTCGAATCCTGTCCCCGCTACTGTGAGATTCAGGCTCGGATTCCCTCGGGAATCCGAGCCTGAATGCATTCGAATTTGACTCGGTAAGCACAAGGTCGGTCCTTTGTGACGGCAGTGTGCGGGACGGTCGATGGAAGGTCAGCCTGGCGCGTGGCCCGCGATGCCGGCATTCTCGGCTTGACTCGCAATTTCGCATGCGTGTGTTTCCGAGAGAGCCGCCCGAATCTGTCGGTGGGATTCCCTAGGCTTTCCTGGTGGAATACGCGACGATCGACGCACTGCGGGAGCGGCACCCCGCTTGGCGACTGCTCCGCGCCGGCAACTCCGCGCTGATCCTGTCCTTCCTCGGGGTGTTTTTCGTCGAGGGCAACCGAGGCGCGTGCCCAGCAAGCGAGGTCGCGGCCGCGTTGGACGACCACCTGCATGCTCTGAACGCCGAGATCCCCACCGATAGCGGGGAGGAACGGTTTCCGAAGGAACCTCGATCCTATTTGGAGGACTGGGCGGACACCAACGCCGCGTATCTGCGGCGGTTTTACCCGCCTGGCGATGACGAAGTCCACTACGAGGTCACACCAGCGTTCGAGAAGGCCTACGCGTGGGTCATGACCCTCAAGGGCAGGTCCTTCGTGGGGACCGAGTCCAGGCTGCACACCGTGGTCGAGCTGCTTCGACAGATCGTGCACGGAACCGAAGTCGAACCCGCCGTCCGGCTGGCCGAACTGCGCCGCCGCCGCGACGAACTCGACGCCGAGATCGCGGCCGTCGAGGCCGGCGTTGTTACCGTGCTGGACGCGACCGGGGTCCGCGACCGCTACCAACAGCTCTCCACGACCGCGCGGGAACTGCTCTCGGACTTTCGCGAGGTTGAAGAGAACTTCCGGCTCCTAGACCGTGCCGCGCGAGAGAAAATTGCAGCCTGGGATGGATCCAAGGGCGAACTGCTTGCCGAGTTGGTCGGAAGCCGCTCCGAGATCGCCGGCTCGGACCAGGGCCGGAGCTTCCAGTCGTTCTACGACTTCCTTCTCTCTGAGTCGCGCCAGGCCGAGCTCACCGAACTGCTCGCCAAGGTGTCAACCCTCGACACAATCGAAGCGGATCATCGGATTCGCGGCATTCACCACGACTGGTCTGAAGCTGCCGATCGAGCGCAGCGCACCGTCCGGCAGATATCCGAACAACTGCGCCGCTTCCTCGACGACCAGATCTGGCTGGAGAACCGGCGCGTCCTCGATCTCGTCCGGGCCGTGGAGAGCGCTGCTCTCGAGCTCCGCGACAATCCGCCAACCTTTGGGCTCACGGTCGATCAGCCGGGCATCGAGATCGCGCTCCCGTTTGAGCGCCCGCTCTACCAACCGCCCGCAGCGGTCGCGGTCGAGAGCCGGATCCCACCGGCGACCGAGCAGGTCGACACTGACCTGCTCTTCACTCAGACCTTCGTCGACCAAGCGCGTCTGGTCGAGATCATCCGCACCGTTCTGCCCGAGAGTTCCTTGGCACTCTTGTCCGACGTCATCGCGATGTACCCCATCGAGCAGGGTGCGGCAGAGATCGTCGGCTACCTCGCGCTCAACGACGAAGACGTGACGGTCAACATGGACGCCACCGATGAGACTCTCCTGGAATACTCCGACCCCGCCGACCGGGACATCACCAAGCGAGCGAGGCTGCCGAAAGTGACGGTGAGACGACGATGAGCAACGAGCATGCAGTCGCCAGCGCCATCATCCGACTGATGCAGGGTGTCGTCTACCGCGAGTCGGACGAGGACACCTGGCTGACACTGGAACGCTTGGGCGCCGGTGTCCGAGACCATTTCGCCACCATCGGCGTCGACGTAGTTGTCGATGACGCTGAGGGCTACGCCTATCTTCGGTCCCGGCCGGAGGAAGACGGCGATGAGGCGCTCCCGCGCCTGGTGCGCAGGCGGGCACTGACTTACAACGTCAGCCTGCTGCTGGTGTTACTGCGCAAGCGGCTCGTTGAGTTCGAGACGACCGGCGGTGACGGCAGACTGGTCCTTACCACCGACCAGATCGTCGAGATGCTGAGGCTCTTCCAGACAGAGTCCACCAACGACGCACGGGTTGTGGACCAGGCGGAGACGACGATCAAGAAGGTGGCCGAACTGGGCTTCCTGCGGCAGTTGCGCGGTCAACGCGATCATTGGGAGGTGCGGCGAATCCTCAAGGCCTACGTTGACGCCCAGATCCTGTCGGATTTCGCGGCCAAGTTGCGGGAGTACGCCGGAGCGGTGGCCGATGATGAGTGAAAGCCCCCCCGCCGCAGTCGAACTCGGCGATGCCGGTAGGGCCGGCTACCGGCTCGAGTGCGCAGAGGTTTTGAATTGGGGCACGTTCGACACCCAGGTCTGGCGGTTCAGTCCAGGCGCCGCGACCGCTCTGCTCACCGGTGACATCGGCTCTGGCAAATCGACGATCGTCGACGCGCTCACCACATTGCTGGTGCCATCACACAAAGCCGCTTACAACAAGGCCGCCGGCGCCGAAGCCAAGGAGCGCACCCTGCGCTCGTACGTCGAAGGCCACTACAAGTCCGAGCGAATCGAGGCCACGGGACGGTCCCGCGCCAAAGGACTGCGCGAGAACCGACGGACCTACTCAGTGATCCTTGGCGTCTTCACCAACCACGCCTACGACGAAACTGTCACCCTGGCCCAGGTCTTCCAGCAGCGTGAAAGCACCGGACAGCCTTACCGATTCTTTGTCACCGCAACTAAACAGCTGTCGATCACAACGGACTTCGCCGACTTCGGCTCCGACTTGCGTGATCTCCGCAAGAGGCTGCGCGCCGCCGGGGCAGAGATCTTCGACGAGTTCCCCAAGTACGCAACCTCTTTGCGTCGCCTGCTCGGAATCCGATCGGAGCAGGCACTCGAGCTGTTCCACCAGACCGTCTCGATGAAGTCGGTCGGCAACCTCAACGACTTTGTGCGCGACCACATGCTCGAACCGAGTGACTCGACCGAGCGCGTGCGCGACATCATTGCCCATTTCGACGACCTGACCAAGGCTCACGACGCCGTCAAGCGCGCACGAGAGCAACTCGAAGCGCTCGAACCCATCGCGCACACCGCGGCAAAGTACGACGCCGCGCTCGCAGAGCGCGACACCCTGGAGCGCGAGCGATCGGCCGTCCGACTGTTCATCGTCGAGCTTCGCTCCCGTCTACTCGCTGATGAGATCGCACGGCTTGAGGCTGAAGGCTCGGTCCTGTGGAAGGAGCAAGATGCCGCCGAAGCCGAACAGCAGAAGCTCAAGCATCAACGCGAATCCCTCATCGAGGAGCGTGCCAAGGCGGGTGGGGATCGCATCGGCGAGTTGGAGAGACTCGCCCGCGATGCCCGCACCCAGGCCGAAACACGTTGTCACACAAGGGCTTTGTTTGATGCCGCCGTCTCCGACGCCGGGCTGGAGCCGGTCGCCGGCAGCGAGGAGTTCGCAGCTCTGTCCGCTCTGGTCACCGCCGAGCGCCCGCGGCTGACCGCCGAGAAGCGAACCCTTGACGCAACCAGCGCCGAAGTGATCGGGCGTGAAAGAGAGCTCCAACGAAAGTGCGACCACATCACTGACGAACTCACGAGCCTGGAGCAACGCACCAGCAACCTGCCCGTTGAGCAGATCGAGGTCCGCGCAGAGCTGTGTGCAGCTCTGCAGCTGACGCCCGAAAGCATTCCCTATGCCGGCGAACTCCTCGACGTCAGCGATGAGTACTCCGATTGGAGGGGCGCTGCAGAACGAGTACTGCGCGGGTTCGCCCTTTCGCTCCTGGTGCCCCAGCAGCACTACGACGCCGTCGCCGGATGGGTGAACGGCCGACGGCTCACCTTCCACGGTCGCGGTGGCGGTGCGGTCGGAGCCAAGCTGGTCTATGAAAGGGTCCCCCGACAACGGGTTCGCCTCCAGTCGCCGAGGCATGAGGGGCTCTTGCTCGCCGATTGCATCGAAGTCAAGGACGGGCAATTCAGCGAGTACCTCGCCGACGAGCTCGTGAAGCGAGCCGACTACCGGTGTGCGTCAAGCATTGAGGAGTTCCGCAGTCAGCGTCGGGCCGTTACCCGTGAGGGACAGGTGCGCTCCGGCGAGCACCACGAGAAGGACGATCGGCACCGCGTCGACGACCCCCGGCGTTGGGTCCTGGGCTGGGCCAACGAACGAAAAATGACCGCGCTGCGCACCGAGCTCACGGAGCTGGAGGACGAGCGCGAGACGGTTGCACGCGAGCTGGCGAGGCTGCATGCGAAGCGGGAGTCGCTGCAGGCACGAATGGATGCGCTCCTTCGCATTGAGGGATTCCGCTCCTGGACCGACCTCGACGCTGACGAGGCCGAGTCGCGTGCGAGTGACCATGACGCCGAACGTGCCCGGCTGGAGGCTGGTTCATCGCGCCTGGAGGAGATCACGCGAGCACTGGTGCGCAACGACGAACAAGCCACCGCCGTGGCGGAGTTGATCAAGAAACTCACCGGCAGGCTCGCCACCACGGCCGCGGCGGCGAAGCGAGCAGAGCAGGACAAGAAGCGAGACGACGAGTTCGTCGGAGCGCAGCCGGAGCAACAGCTGACAGCTGCGCGCGCATCGTATGCGGCCCTCGGCGAACGTCTTGGAGCGAACCATCCGGTGCACGCAGCGGACTGCGCCGAGACCGAGACGGCCCTCTCCGCTGATCTTCATCGCCGTATCGAGCGACTTACCAGGGAACTCGGCGGCTACGGACAGAACCTGGGCCAGTACATGCATGAGGTCTTGCGTCGCTGGCCCGAGCTTCGCGCAGATATGGACGCCAACGTCGACGCTCGCCGTGATTTCGTGGCGCTGCGTGACCGCGTCGCGACTGACGACCTCCCGCGGTTCGAGAGTGAGTTCAAGGAGCAGCTCAACAAGAACGCCATCCAGGAGCTGGCAGGGTTCAACAACTGGCTCAACCGGCAGGCGTCAGCCATCGACGAGCGCGTCGATCGCATCAACGAGGCGCTCGGTGCGGTGCCCTACAACCCGGGTCGCTGCATCCGACTGGAGAAGGAGCCCACCACGAACCAGGACGTTGCGCAGTTCCGTTCAGACCTGCGCAACCTGACCAACGACAGCCTTGCGATCGACGGCGACCAGTACTCCGAGCAGCGCTTCCTCGACGTCAAGCGGATCATCGAGCGCTTTCGCGGCCGCGACGGCTACGCCGAATCTGACAAGACGTGGACTCGACGGGTCACCGACGTGCGCAACTGGTTCGTCTTCTCTGCCTCCGAGCGCGACGTCGAGACCGGTGTGGAATGGGAGCATTACAGCGACTCCGACGGCAAGTCCGGCGGTCAGAAAGAAAAGCTCGCCTACACGATCCTCGCGGCATCCCTTGCTTACCAGTTCGGGCTCGAATGGGGTGTTGAGCAGTCACGAGACTTCCGATTCGCGGTCATCGATGAGGCATTTGGGCGCGGCTCGGATGTCTCGACGCGCTACGCACTGGAACTCTTCGCGACGCTCGGGCTGCAACTTCTCATCGTCACGCCTTTGCAGAAGGTTCACGTCATCGAGCCGTACGTGAAGGCGATTGGATTCGTCGACAATCCGACCGGAACGTTCTCTCGCCTCCAGACGATGACGATCGAGGAGTACCGGACACGACGTGACGGACGGCGGCCATGAGTACCGGGTGGACCACATCAGATGACATTGCCGCCAGGGTCAGACGCCGGTGGGACGACGGATCGCTGTTACGTGCCTACGCCAACGGTGATCCCTTTGATCCGATCGAAGTGCCACTTCGTGGCCCCAAACCGTCGCAGGTCGGTGACGACATTGCCGCCGCCCGCGAGTGGGTGGCTGCCCTCGACGCTGGCCGTCGCGACGACGGCCGATACACCCTCCAATGGCAATCGATCGGCGGCAGACAGATCGGCCGTAACCGGCTGCCCATCCGCGCGGTGGTGTCCTCATTCGAGCAGACCTGGGCGCTCTTGGGCGTGACGATTTTGGTTCGTCGTTTCGGTGAGCTCCTGGCTCTCGCACATCAACATCCGCAGGTTCGAGAGTGGGTCGTCGAGCATCCGCATCGCGCGCTCGAACTGGGGCCCGAGATGCCGCAGCTGATCGCTGCCTACGACTGGCTCGACAGTCATCGTCAATCGCATCGATATCTGCGCGAGATCAGTGCACCCGGCGTTGACACCAAGTTCGCTGAGAGCCACCGACCGGTCCTGGCAGCGATGCTTGGCGTTTCGTCGACAGCCGCGGGATTCCTGGCCGGTCTTGGCCTGAGGTCGAAGCCGGGATTGGTTCGGCTGCGGCCCGCGCCCTCGCTGGGTCTCCCGGCTCCGCTCACTGAGCTGGCGGTGCGTTCCGAGGAGTTGGCACAGCTCACGGTCGAACCACGAGTGGCAGTAATCATCGAGAACGAGATCAGCTATCTGTGCATCGACGTCCCCAAAGACGGCGTCGTGATCTGGGGGAAGGGCTTCGAAGTCGACAGCGTAGGTCGGCTGCGGTGGCTGGCTGAAGCCGACGTCCTCTACTGGGGAGACATCGATACCCACGGATTCGCCATTCTCGACCGTCTGCGGGCGTGGCTCCCACGAGCACGCTCGGTGCTGATGGACCGTGAGACGCTGCTCGCCCATCGCGACCGCTGGGTAACCGAAGACCGTCCGGCCAAGTCGGTCCTCACGCGACTGACGCCTGACGAGCAGGACCTTTATTCGGAACTGGTCGGGGACGGGTTGGGTGAACGAGTGCGCCTCGAACAGGAGCGAATCGACTGGCATTGGGTCGAGCAACGGCTACCAGCAGTCAGCAGCGCGCGGATTTGATTGGTCATCGAATTGTCGTCGGAAGTGATGGGTAAGCGTTGCGAGACGTTCGGCAAGAATTGGCGCCGTCTACACATGCGCCAGTCGGGTGACCATGATCTGCGGCGTCGGCCCTCATCAGCACTGTCGCCGCCAATGGTGCATGTGATGCGATCACTGACATCGCCAACCCGTTCCCGTTCGGGGCGTTGGTGACACTGTGCGGGCTTCCGTGGGACGACCGAGACAAGCTGGCCCATTGGGCGGAGGCCATGGATTGGGACATGCCGGGGGTCGCCGGCCGCATCTCAATTACTCACCGACCTTGTCGAGGCGATCGCCAGCGATGAGCGGCCAACCCTTGCCGCGCATTTGCTCAGCGGCGACGACCCGCTCACCGAAGACGAGGTGATCGGGTTTTATGCCCTTCTTTGCTTTGCGCAGGACGGCATGCAGGCAGCCATCGGGTCAGCGTTACTTCACTTGGCCCGCGACCCTCGGCTTCGTTCACTGCGACGCGACACCCCCGATCAGATCGCGGCATTCGTCGAAGAACATTCGTCGAAGAAGTTGTGCGGCTTGAGACGCCCCTTCCGTTCATCGGGCGCTTCACCACCCCAGATGTGACCTTTGCCGACGTCAAGATCCCGGCGGGCTCTGTGGTGCGCCTATGCCTCGCGTCGACCAATCTCGACGAGAGCGAAGAGTCGTCGGTACCGTGGCAGATGACGGAAAGATTCACCCCAAGGCACACAGGAGCTTTGCGGCCGGCGTCCATCGCTGCCTCGGTAAGGCCCTGGCCCGCATTGAGTTGACCGTGATCGTGGCGGAATGGTTGCGCGCCGTGCCGGATTTCGAATTAGAACCTGGCTTCACCCCCCGCTTCCTCTTCACGCAAGGCGGCGCCGTCACGCCGAGCAGTCTGCCGCTGCGGTGGGGGCAAGCACAGTCCTAGGCGGCTTGGTTACCTGCGCGCGGGCCGATGGGTTCGGCGACGATCGGCGCCGGTTCCGCCATCTTTGACCTGGAAGAATGCAGAATGGCTTCGTGCTGACCGGGGAAGCGGCCGGAGTCCCACCGGCGTCGTCACCGCAGAAGGGCCACTGACGTGCACGGATTTGGCTTCCACACGCTGGCGCTGCTGACCTCCATCGGGGTCGCCGGGCCGCTGCTGGCCTCGCTGCCGCGCTTGCGAATCCCGGTGATCGTCGGCGAGCTTTTCGCGGGGCTCGTCGTCGGCAGGACCGGTTTCAACGTCGTCGATGCCACCGACCCGACCTTCCAGCTGTTCGCGAACATCGGCTTCGCGCTGGTGATGTTCGTCGTGGGCACCCACGTGCCGGTTCGGGGCAGCGAGGTGCGCTCTGCGTTGCCGGCGGCGCTCGCCCGGGCCGCTCTGAGCGGCGGGTTCGCGGTGGCTCTCGGCGTCGCATTGGCGACGGCGTTCGGCACCGGCCACGCGGCGCTCTACGCCGTTCTGATGGCCTCGTCGTCGGCGGCGCTGGCGTTGCCGATCATCGATTCGCTGCGGTTACAGGGACCCGCCGTGTTGTCCGTGACGGCCCAGATCGCGGTCGCCGATACCGCGTCTATCGTCCTGCTGCCGTTGGTGATCGACATCCGGCAGGCCCCGGCCGCGGCCCTGGGTGCGCTGGCGGTCGCGGCGTGCTCGGTGGTGTTCTTCGTGCTGCTGCGGGCCGTCGACCGCAGGGGCTGGCGGAAACGCCTGCACGGCTACTCCGAGAAACGCCGGTTCGCGCTGGAATTGCGAACCAATCTCATCGTTCTGTTCGCGTTGGCGGCGCTGGCCGTTTCCACACACACGTCGATCATGCTGGCGGGCTTTGCGTTGGGCCTGGCGGTCTCGGTGATCGGGGAACCACGACGGCTGGCGCGCCAGTTGTTCGGCATGACCGAGGGGTTCTTCAGCCCGCTGTTTTTCGTCTGGCTGGGCGCCTCACTGCAGGTGCGCGAACTGGGCTCGCACCCGAAATTCATTCTCTTGGGACTGGGCCTCGGGCTCGGTGCCGTCCTGGCGCATGGCACGGGGCGGCTGCTCGGCCAGCCGCTGACGCTCGCGGTGCTCTCCGCCGCGCAACTCGGCGTGCCGGTGGCCGCCGCGACCATCGGCACCGAGGAACACCTGCTGGCGGCGGGGGAGCCCGCGGCGCTCATGCTCGGCGCGCTGCTAACGATCGCCACCACCTCGATCGCCGGCGCATTGGCGGCGCGCGGCCCCGCCGCCAACACGGATGGGGCCGCTCGGAGCGACGACGCCGGGATCCCGCCCCCGGCCCAGGTGTGACCAAAGGCCTCTCGGGCCGGGATCTCGGCACGCTGCTCGTGGCCGCAGCCTAGCCTCGGGAGCTCGTCGAGGCCGCCTCGCTGCGCATTGGCACAAAGTCCCTTCGGCTAGAGCCGTCATGCTCTCGCGCGGGGCGGCGTGAACACGCGATCGTAGGAGACACGGAGCTTTACCGAAGGGAACGATAGCCATGAACGCGCGGTTTCCGGATGAGGGGACAATTCGGACGGCCCTGACGTTGGCAGGTCGGGCGCCGTCGGTGCACAACACGCAACCGTGGGGGTGGCGCGTTGACACGGCGAGCCTGCACCTGTACTCGGACCCGGGTCGGCAGCTGCCCCACACCGACCCCGACGGCCGTGACCTGATGCTGAGTTGCGGCGCGGCCCTGCAGCACTGCGTGGTTGCTTTCGCGGCCGTTGGGTGGCGGTCCAAGGTGACCCGGCTGCCGAACCCGGCCGACCCCGATCACCTCGCCGCCATCGAGCTTTCCCCGTATCCCGCCGACGCCGTCGACATAGCGCTGGCCGCGGCGATACCGCGGCGGCGAACGGACCGGCGCAACTACAGTCATTGGCCGGTGCCCGTCGCCGATATCGCATTGATGGCTGCTCGGGCGGCCCGACACGGTGTGACACTGTGCCGGGTCGAGGACATGGACAACCTGCATGACATCGTCGCCCGGTCTGTCCAGGATCACCTCAACCACGATTACATGGCCGAGCTCACCGCGTGGAGTGGGCGTTACGCATCGGTCGCGGGCGTTCCGGCCCACAACACGCCGGCGCCGGACCCGAACGCGAAGATCCCCGGCCGGCTCTTCGCAGGCCCGGCGCTGCCCATGCCGTCGGACTCGTCACCGGTGGACGACAACGCCGTCGTGCTGGCGCTGGGAACCCGAAACGACGACCGCATGGCGCGCCTGCGCGCCGGTGAGGCCACCAGCGTCGTGCTTCTCACGGCGACGTCTATGGGACTGGCGAGTTGCCCGGTGACCGAACCGCTGGAGACGGCGGCAACCCGCGAGGCCGTCCGCTCGGACATCTTCGGGGACACCGACTATCCGCAGATGCTGCTCCGGGTGGGCTGGGCGCCGATCAACGCCGACCCCCTGCCGGCGACACCGCGACGTGAACTCCCCGACTTCGTCGAGTGGCTCGTCGATCACGAACAGCACGTCGCCCAGTAGGACCAATCGACGATTGCCTGAATGTATCGCCGGAAGCCGTTGATTCTCATGGGAGTTGGGATGGAGACGCTCACGCTGGACCCGCGCCGCTGGCGAATTGCCCGCATCGCGGGCCGCAATCCGCTGCTGCGGCGGACCGACCGCGTCGAAGCCCTGGTCGTGTTGGTGGCGCTGCTCGCGTCGCTGCTGGCGATACCGCTCACCGGTGTGGTGGGTGCCGCCGTCTACGGCGCGCGTGAGCGTCTCTACATCCAGGAGGCAAACGAGCGACACCGCGTCACGGCAACGGTCACCGACGCCCTGCTCGAGGACTCTGGAACGACCGTCGTGCAAGCGAAGTGGCCCGGGCCCGCCGGCGAGCGCACCGGCACGCTCGAACTCGCCACTTCGGCCAAGGCGGGCCAGCTCTTCGAGATCTGGGTGGGCAAGGACGGCAAGGCGGCATTCCCGCCAACCCCGAGATGGCACGCCGTCCTCGACGCGTTCGGTGTGGCCGGGGTGGCACTGCTGATCGTGGGCTTTGCGCTGGCATCGCTCGTGGCCGCCGTCTGTTCGCGGCTCAATCGGGCGCGCGACGCCGCGTGGGAACGTGAGATCAGGTCCCTGGTGGAAGACGGTGGCCGGACGAATCGACAATGATTACCGCTCGGTTCGAATTGCATGTAGCCCTAATCCCTATACAGCACAGTCGAATTAGGCGGATGATGTGTCGATGAGCTCCGACGCCGCGCTGTTCGACGCGGCCACCCTGCATCGCCTTGTCGAGGTCCTGATCGAGCGCGGGTACCGGGTGGTTGGCCCGACGTTGCGGGACAACGCGATCGTGCTCGACGAGCTCGAGTCGGCCGCTGACCTGCCTTGGGGATGGGGTGTCGACGTGGCCCCCGGGCACTACCGGTTGCGCCGGCGCGACGATCAGGCGGGGTTCGGGCACTCGTCGGGACCGCAGTCCTGGAAGCAGTTCCTGCACCCGCCGCGGCGGCGGCTATGGTCCGGCAACCGGGACGACAGCCCAGAGGGATCCGGGGACCCCGACGAGGAGGTGCCGCGCTACGCCTTCCTCGGGGTGCGGGGGTGCGACCTCGCCGCGATCGCGACCCTGGATGGGGTGCTCGGCCGCGGTCAGTTCCCCGACGACTCGTTCGTGCAACGTCATCGACGGGCGTTCGTCGTCGCGGTGAACTGTACGGAGCCCGGCGGGCTGTGCTTTTGCGCTTCGATGGGCACCGGCCCCGCGGCCGGGCCGGGCTACGACCTAGCGCTCACCGAGCGCGTCGACGGCGATGCCGTGACCTACCTCGTGGACGTCGGCACGCCGCAGGGCGCCGACGTGCTCGCCGCCATACCCCACCGACCGGCCGGCGACGCCGAGGTCAGCTCCTCCCGCGCCGAGGTCGAAGCGGCCTCGCACCGCATGGGCCGCCGGATGCCGGACGCGGACCTGCGCGACTTGCTGATCAGGTCGCGCGAATCCCCGCAGTGGGAGGAGGTGGCCGCCCGCTGCCTGACCTGCGGCAACTGCACGATGGTCTGCCCGACCTGCTACTGCACCGGCACCGAAGACGTCAGCGATCTGACCGGCCAGCACGCCGAACGCTGGCAGCACTGGGCGTCGTGCTACGAGTTCGACTTCACCTTCGTGCACGGTGGCGGCAGCGTGCGCCAGTCCGGCGCATCGCGGTACCGGCACTGGTTGACCCATAAGCTGGGCACCTGGCACGACCAGTTCGGAACGTCCGGGTGTGTGGGCTGCGGGCGATGCATCGCGTGGTGTCCCACCGGCATCGACATCACCGAGGAAATGAACAAGATGGCACACGATGACTGACGGGGCGAACGTCGTCGCGCGGTCAGCGATGGCGCCGGTCCCATACCGGGTGCACAGCCGCGTCGCGGAAAGCGCCGATTCGGCGACGTTATGCCTGGAGCCGCTCGGCGAAGTGCTCCGGGCGCCGCAGCCCGGAGAGTTCATGATGCTCTACGCATTTGGGGTGGGCGAGGTGGCGATTTCGATCAGCGGCGACCCCACGGTGACGGACGGTTCGATCACGCATACCATCCGTGCGGTCGGGGCGGTCAGCCGCGCGCTGCACGACGCCGAGCCGGGCAGCGTCGTGGGGGTCCGGGGCCCGTTCGGCACCAGCTGGGGACTGGACGAGGCCGCCGGCCGGGACTTGGTGATGGTCGCCGGCGGCGTGGGGTTGTGCCCGTTGCGCCCGGCGGTGTTGGGTGCCCTGGCTCAGCGGTCCCGGTACGGCAACGTCACGCTCGTCGTCGGGGCCCGCTCGCGGTCCGACTTCGTGTTCGCCGCCCACCTCGAAAAGTGGGGCGCGGACCCGCAGATCGATCTGCATGTCACCGTCGACGTGCCGGTGCAAGGCTGGCGCGGTGAAGTCGGCCTGGTCACCGAGCCGCTGCGCCGGCTCACCCTGAGCCCCGGGCGCACCACCGCGTTCCTGTGCGGTCCGGAGCCGATGCTGCGGTTCGCGGCCGAGGCCTTGATCGCCAAGGGCGTCGCCGCCCGCGATGTTCGGGTATCGCTGGAGCGCAACATGCAATGCGGGATCGGCTGGTGCGGCCACTGCCAGTTGGGGCCGTTGCTCGTCTGCCGCGACGGGCCCGTTGTTGGCTACGACGTCGCCGGACCCCTACTAAGAGTCAAGGAGCTGTAGATGAGCCCCAGTCTGGCCGTCTGGAAGTTCGCGTCCTGCGACGGTTGCCAGCTGACCCTGCTGGACTGCGAGGACGAGCTGCTGACCCTGGCCGACCAGGTGCAGATCGCCAACTTCGCCGAGGCGTCGAGCTCCGTGGTCGGCGGGCCCTACGACGTCTCGCTGGTCGAGGGCTCCGTCACCACCCGCCGCGACGAGCAGCGCATCCGCGACATCCGGGAACAGTCGCAGGTTTTGGTCACCATCGGCGCGTGCGCGACGGCCGGGGGAGTGCAGGCCTTGCGCAACTTCGCCGACGTGAACGAGTTCGCCTCCGTCGTCTATGCCAGGCCCGACTACATCGACACGCTGGCGACCTCTACACCGGCGTCCGCGCACGTCAAAGTCGACTACCAGATTTCGGGCTGCCCGATTGACCGCGGCCAGTTGCTTGACACCCTGGCGGCCCTGCTGATCGGACGTAAACCACGGCTCCCGGCCAAGACGGTGTGTACCGAGTGCAAAATGCGGGGGGTGACGTGCGTCGTGGTCGCCGACGGCACCCCGTGCCTGGGTCCGGTCACCCACGCCGGCTGTGGGGCGTTGTGCCCCAGTCACCGTCGCGGCTGCTACGGCTGCTTCGGCCCCTCTGCGGCGCCGCGGATCGCGACGCTGATCCCGGTGCTGCGCCGCGACGGGATGTCCGACGGCGACGTCGACCGGGTGTTCTCGACGTTCAACGTCGCAGCGTTCGCATCCGAGAGGAGCAAGCCGTGACCCCGGCGACCCGCACTCTCAGTGTCGGCACGCTGACGCGGGTGGAAGGCGAAGGAGCGCTGCACGTCTCACTCAAGGACGGCGCGCTGGACAGCGTTGAACTCAACATCTATGAGCCGCCAAGGTTTTTCGAAGCCTTCCTGCGGGGACGCGCTTACACCGAGCCGCCGGATCTGACCGCCCGGATTTGCGGGATCTGCCCGGTCGCCTACCAGGTCAGCGCTTGCAACGCGATCGAAAATGCCTGCGGCGTCGAGTTGGATCCCGAACTCGTCGAACTGCGCCGGCTGTTG
The DNA here is from genome assembly GCA_963785625.1 of uncultured Actinomycetota bacterium. Classification (GTDB taxonomy): domain Bacteria; phylum Actinomycetota; class Actinomycetes; order Mycobacteriales; family Mycobacteriaceae; genus Mycobacterium. The sequence goes on from CAWAWC010000023.1 coordinate 238,799, forward strand.
TATTGCGGCGAATGGATTCACAGCCACATGCTGCATATCTACCTGCTGCACGCACCGGACTTCCTCGGCTACCCCGACGCGATCGCGCTGGCGCGAGACGAGCGCGACGTCGTCGAGCGTGGGCTGCGGCTGAAGAAGGCGGGCAACCAGCTGATGGACTTCGTCGGTGGCCGGGCGATACACCCGATCAACGTCCGCCTGGGCGGCTTCTACTCGGTGCCCAGCCGCACCCAGTTCGCGCCGCTGGCCGAGCAGTTGCGCCGTGCGCTCGACGACGCGGTCGCGACGGTCGAGTGGGCGTCCGGATTCGAATTTCCCGACTTCGAACTCGACCACGAGATGCTGGCGCTGAGCCAGACCGGACGGTACCCGCTCGAAAACGGCGTCATCGCGCGCAGCGCCGGCCCGTCATTCCCGGTGGCCGACTTCACCGAGCACGTGCGCGAGTCGCAGGTACCGCATTCCACCGCTTTGCACGCGACACTCGACGGCGGCCGCCACCTGACCGGCCCCTTGGCGCGTTATTGCCTCAACTCGTCGGCGCTGTCCCCGATCGCGGCCCAGGCGGCCGCCGCGGCCGGGCTCTCGGCCGAATGCCGAAACCCCTTCCGCAGCATAATCGTCCGTGCCGTCGAGGTCGTGTACGCGATCGAGGAGGCGCTGCGGATCATCGATGGGTACGAGCGGCCGACGCGGCCTTTTGTGGAGGTTCCGGCCCGCGCGGGCATCGGTCACGGCGTCAGTGAGGCGCCCCGCGGATTGTTGTATCACCGGTACGAGATCGATGCGGCCGGGTTGGTGTCCGCGGCGACGATCACCCCGCCGACGTCGCAGAATCAGGCGGCCATCGAAGCCGACCTGGCCCGCGTGGTCTCCGACAACCTCGCGCTCGACGACGCCGCGCTGACCGCCCTGTGTGAGCGCGTGATTCGCAATTACGATCCCTGCATCTCCTGCGCGACGCATTTCCTGACGCTGACGGTGCACCGGGGGTGACCGCCGGCCGGACGGGCACTGTCGTGATAGGCCTTGGCAACCGCTATCGGCGTGACGACGGCGTGGGTCCCGCGGCCGCCGCGGCGCTAGCCGATCTCGCATTGCCGAATGTTGTTGTGGCCAAAGACATTGCGGATCCGATGGGCCTGGTGGATGCGTGGTCGGGCGCCGCGCTGGCCATCGTGATCGACGCCGCGACCGCGACCCCGTCGGCGCCGGGACGCGTTCGTCGCTGCACCCTCGCTGACCTGAGGGCCGGACGCGACGGGTTGAGTTCGCACAACGTGGATGTCGGACGCACCCATGAGCTCGCTCAGGCGCTGGGCCGGGCGCCCGGCGAGCTCGTGGTGCTCGCCATCGAAGTGGCCGACACGGGTCACGGCGTCGGTTTGACCCCGCATGTCTCCCGTGCCGTGCCGGAAGCGGTTCGCCTGGCCCTAGAAGAAATTGCGGCAGAAATTGGGGCAGAAATTGGGGCAGAAATTGGGGCAGAAATTGGGGCAGAAATTGGGGCAGAGATTGGGGCAGAGATTGGGGCAGAGATTCGGGCCGAAATCAACCGCGGCCACAGCAGGGACTTAGGGCTGTAACGTGTGGACGAACGGCTCTCGCGGGTGTGTGCCGGCGCCGATTAGCCTCGACGTGATGTGTTTTTGAGCAAAGGGTTGACCCGTGTCTGACCGGCCCCCGCTGCCTCCCGATTCGGTCGGCGTACCGGCGGCGCCGTGACCGCGCGCGGCCGCGAACGGGTCCTGGTCAGGGCCGATGCCCCGGCGGTCCGCGTCGTCAGCGTGCTGATGCTGGTGTGCGTCCTGGTTTGGTTGACGGTACTGGTCGCGCGGGAACGCCTCGGCCACGACCACGTCGCCTCCGGCCGGTTCGGGTGGTCGGCCGCGCTGCTTGTCGCGGTGGCCCTGATCGCGCGCGGCATCTTCCTTGGCCGGCCGGTGACCACCGGGCATGCGATGATCGCGGCCGCTGTCCTGGGCGCGGGCGTGTTTGCGCACGTGCTGGCGTTCGGCGTGCTCGGCAATCTGCTGCTCGCCGGCAGCGGGCTCGCACTTATGTCGCCCACCACGGCCCGGCCGCAACCGGAGCTGCTGGACCGGGTGTGGGCACTGGTCAACGCCACCCGAGGGGATGCGTTGGCGCCCTTCGCCATGCACTCGAGCAAGAGCTACCACTTCAACGCCGACAACACCGCGGCGGTCGCGTACCGCACCCGGCTGGGTTTCGCCGTCGTCAGCGGCGACCCGATCGGCGATCCCTCCCGATTCGACGACCTGGTGGACGATTTCGTGCGCATGTGCCGCAGCCGCGGCTGGCAGATCATCGTGTTGGCAGGCGGCCAGAAGCACCTCAGGCTGTGGCGCAAGGAGACGGTCGGCCAGCCGATGCTTGCGGTGCCGATCGGCCGCGACGTGGTGGTCGATGTACGCCATTTCACCTTGACAGGCCGCCGGTACCGCAACCTGCGCCAGGCGGTGCAGCGCACCCACAACTGCGGGGTCACAACGGAAATCGTCGACGAACAACGACTTGGCGGCCCGCTCACCGCCGAGCTGACCGAGGTGTTGTACGCCGCGCACCGCGCCGCACGCACCGAACGCGGGTTCTGCATGAATCTCGATGGGGCCCTGCAGGGCCGCTTCCCCGGTATCAGGCTGGCCGTCGCCCGCGACCGCGGCGGGCGTGTGGTGGCGTTTCACCGGTACCCGACCGCCGGCGAAGGCTCGGAGGTGAGCCTCGACGTGCCGTTCCGCCGGCCGGACGCCCCCAACGGCGTCGACGAGCGGCTTACCGTTGACATGATCGCCGAGGCGAAAAAGCAAGGGGCGCTGCGGCTGTCACTGGCATTCGCGGCGTTCCCGGAGATTTTCGATGCTGCCGACCCGGGCCTGCCGCAGCGGGTCGCATGTCGGCTGATCCACCTGCTCGACCCGCTGATCCGGCTGGAGTCCCTGTACCGGTATCTGCGCAAGTTCCATGCGCTGGCAGAGCGGCGCTATGTGGTGTTGTGTGCCCATCACATCCCGGCCGCGCTGCTCGTTCTGTTGTCGCTGGAATTCGTGCCGCGGCCACGCCAGTTGCGGCTGCCTCGGCGCCGCGCGGCGTAGCGGCCGGGTCGGTTCACTTCTCCAGCGGCGCGCCGAACCGGAAACGGCGGCCCGTGACCGTCTCGGGAATGATCCGCACGTAGTGAGATTTCTCGGAAGCCTTCGTCCACGGCAACACCTGGGCCTGCTCGGCCTCCTCGATCTCCTCATAGGTTCGCAGGGAACGCGCGTTGCCCTTGATGATCACGCTCCAGCCCTCGGCGATGTTGTGGTCGTCGACCTCGAAGAGCACGCGGTGGTTGATCGCGGTGCTGACCAGCTTGGTGCCTTCCGCCGTACGAAACAGCACGGTGCGCCGCTGTACGGCGTAATTGACGGGGAAGATCTCGGGTTGACCGTCAACGCTGGTGACCAGCCGCCCAAGCGACACACCCGCCAGCAGGTCCCAGCATTCGTGCACCGGCAGGATATTGGACCCCTCATCGCTTACCGACATCGGCCATCCCCTCGCTCAACATGCGATTGCCTGTCATAGCGACGAGGGTATTGGAATAGGCCGGCCGTTGGCGCCGGCCGAAGGTCCCGCGTCGCAGGGACCAAAGTTGCTTCGGTAACCCCCGACCGGCCATAACGTGTCGGCCTTGCTATGGCCGGCCCGTCGCGGTGGCGGCTGAGCGGGGTGGGGTTGACCGGGCCGCGGTCCATTCGTCGCTGCTGATCGTGTCTCGCCAGTTGACCGGAAGGGCATCCAGGGCGTCTTCGATGCAATGCCATATCGACTCCTGGGGGGACGCACCCGGGGCTGCAGCGGCAATTCCCAGCTGCCCGGTAGCCTCCTCGCGGACCACGTGAACCGGGTGGCGCACGTATTGAAGAATGTGAGCGATGTCTTCTGATGCGAATGCCGCAGGCGCTGCGCCCGGACGCCACTCACCCAAAACCGGGCTCACACCCGCCTCGGTGCGATGCGCTAATGCGGCGGTAGGTAGCTCATTCACTGCCAATTCCCTTCAATCATCAGTTTCGACGTGTCTGGCCCAGGCGGCCGAATGCCTTGACTGAAGAAATGCTGGATGAGTTTCTCATGAACACTCTTTTCCGGGTACCGAGCTTAAGGTCTCGTCTGGCCTTTATCCGACGAACTAGCTGAGAAGCTAGTTTGGTGATCGCGTGCGCAGCCAGGGTCCCTTAACGGATTTCCAACACGTCGTCCAAGTGACGCCGCGGCGTGGGTGCCGGGGCGCGTTCCGTTGCCGGGGCTATCCCGGCGCGGATCAGCACCTGCGGATGACCTCGCTCGTCGAGCATGCTGCGCACGATGTCGCGGCTCTCATCCACCTCGATCAGATGGGTCAGCGTGCAGGTCGCAATGAAGGCCGTCGTGCAGTCCAGCAACACGGCCGACAACACCTCGCCGCATCGCAAGACGTCCGTCCTGGTGTCGTCCGGTGTCGACAGCACCAGGATTTTCGACCAGTCCGCTTGGACCTCCGGGCGCCGGTCCTGGTGGCCGCGAACAGGGAACTCGCGCCCTAGGTCGACCCGGTGACGCTCCGTGTCGGACACGAGTGCGCTGGGCGGCACGCCCTCGGTCAGGACGAACGGCGAGGTCCACCATTCCAGCTCGGTGTGATAGGACGCATCGCCGCGGCGGAAATCCTCGGTGAGCTGCGAGGCCTTGACCAGCTCTGGCCGGGCCTCGTCGGGCAGCACGTCGAGCATCACCGCGCTGTCGGTGATCGTGCGGCGCGGGACGGGTTCGAACAAGTCCCAGTAAGTGGGCCGGCCGAGCGGGAGCCGGTCGGTTCTGCGCTGCAGGATCGCCTGAGCGCGGTCGCGCTGCGCGCCGGCGACGTGGGCAGCGGGGGTGAACTCGATCGATGCGAGGTGGTCCGGGTCGTGTGGGTTGGGAAACCGCTTGATTTGCGACTCCCAGCCCGCGGCGAGCATGGCGACACGAAGGTGATCGAGCACCACGCCGCAACTGATGAGCGTTTCCCGGCCCGAGCTGTCCGTCCCTGGCACCGTCCGGTCCCGATCGACGAACAGATGCAGAATCCCGTCCTCGATCACCCAGCGCCACGGCTGGCTGTTGTGCACCGACGGGGCCCGGCAAGCCAGTTGCACCGCTTTCCTGATGACTTGGGTGTCCAGCGCCGCACGCATGATGTCAGTCCCTCGCCGAGCTTCGGTTTGCTCTCGACGCTACGGACGCGGGGACTTCGGCCAGTAGGGTCGTTCGTCCCCGCGGGTGGGGCCATTCGATGCCGGAAGTCGCGCGTTGATTGACCGCCGCGCGTTCACGCGCCGGGCGCAGACGCGTTCCTTTCCACATAGCCGACGACATCGGCCAGCGTCCGCAGCGACGCGTAGTCGGCTTCCGGGATGTCGACGTGCAGCCGCTTGTGGATGCCGCGCAGAAAGCTGAGCCAGTCCATCGAGTCGAGGTCGACCTGGTCGCGCAGCAGATCGTCGTCGCTGATGTCGTCGGGATCGACTTCGGGGGCAATGGTCGTGAGCACGGACAACACCACCGCCCGAGTGTCTTCATTTGTCGTCGTCATGGTGCATCACTTCTCCAGGAGATCGGGCTGGCCGAGCAGCTCGTTGATTGCGGTGAGGAACAGCGCGCCCCGGTGACCGTCGCTCGCGCGGTGGTCGGCGGCGAGCGTGGCCTGCACGGTGGTGACGATCCGGATTCCGTTGTCGATGACGCGCACCCGCTGGGCAGGCTTGCCGAAACCGACCAGGGCCACCTGCGGCGGGTAGATGACGCCGAAGACGGTGTCGACGCCTTGGTCGCCGAGGTTGGTGACCGTGATCGTCGGGTCCGACATCTCCGAACTCCGCAGGGAACCGGAACGTGCCCGCGCGACCAGATCGGTCAGGTCGTCCATCAACTCGTCCAGCTTCTTGTCCGGAACGTCGTGGATGGCCGGCGCGACGAGGCCGCCACCGCGCAACGAGATCCCGACCCCGACGTGAACCCCGGTCGCGGGCTGGAAACCGTCGTCGCGCCAGAACCCGTTGAACTCGGTGAACCGTTGCGCCGCGAGGCCGACGGCTTTCAGCAGCAAGACGGCCGGCAGCACGCGTTCGTCGATGGAGCGCTGCGCATTCCGCGCGGTCAGCCAGGTCAGCGAGCTTTCCAGCACGATCTCGTCGGCGAGGTAGTAGTGCGGGATCTCCCGCTTGGACCGGCTCATCGCGGCCGCGATCGACTTCCGCATCTGCGCCGCACGCTCGGCCCCGGACAGCTTGGAAGTCAGCTTGGAGGATGGCTTGGCCGCCGGCACCGCCGCCCCTGGTTGTTTCGAGGCGAGCTCGACGTCGTTGATGGTCACGGCGCCCTGCGGGCCGGTGCCGCTCACCGCGTCGATGTCGACGCCGAGGCTCATGGCCAGGCGGCGCGCGGCCGGTGATACGAAGCGACGCCGTCCGGGAGCCGTGGGGGGAGCCGGCGTTCCGGGGGTCGCCGCAGACGATGCCCGGGGAGGTGCCGCCGGCGCCTCCGAGGCCTTTGTCGCGGCGCGCGCCGACGGCTCGAGACGTTCGTGAGGCCGCGGCTTTCCGGCGTGCTCGCCCGGCTCCAGCAGCGTGGCCAATGGCGTTCCCACCTGGATGGTTTCACCGACCGGGACGAGTAGCTCCTCGATGGTGCCCTCGTGCCAGCATTCGATTTCGACCGCGGCCTTGGTGGTTTCGACGACCGCTACGATCTGGCCGCGGCTCACCTTGTCGCCCGCTTTGACCAGCCATTCGTTCAGGGTGCCCTCGTCCATGTCGGAACCCAGAGCCGGCATGGTGAATTCGATCATGGTTGGTCACCGAAGAGGCCGTGTACGGCGGTGACGATCCCGGCGGTCTGGGGTAGGGCCGCCTGCTCCAGGTGCTTCGCGTAGGGCATGGGGACCTCGGCGCTGCACACCCGGACGACCGGCGCGTCCAGGTCATAGAAGGCGCCCTCCATCACGCGTGCGGTGACTTCGGCGGCCAGACTGCCGCTGCGCCAGGCTTCGTCGATCACGACGGCACGGTGTGTCTTGCGCACGGACTCCAGCACGGTGTCGTCGTCTAATGGCCGCAGGACCCGCAAATCGATGACTTCGCAGTCGATTCCGGCCAGGGACAACTCGTTGGCGGCGTCGAGAGCCTTCCATAGCGAGCCGCCGTAGGCCACCACGGTGACGTCGGTGCCGGTGCGCCGGACCGCTGCCCGCGAGATATCGGTGGGAGTCAGCGCCTCGATATCGGCCGAGGTGTTGTAGAGCTGAACGTGCTCGAAGATCACCACCGGGTCGGGATCGGCCAGCGCCGGGCCGAGCATGCCGTAGGCATCTTCGACGGTGGCGGGAGCAACCACCTTGATGCCGGGAATGTGCGCATACCACGGCTCGAGGCTGTGCGAGTGCTGGGCGGCCAGCTGGCGTCCGGCCCCGGTCGCCATTCGGACGACGAGCGGAACGGAGAACTGCCCACCCGACATATGGCGCAGCGCCGCAGCGGTGTTGACGAGTTGGTCGAGCGCCAGCATGCTGAAGTTCACCGTCATCACTTCGACGATTGGCCGTAGCCCGCCCAGGGCCGCACCGATTCCGACGCCGACGAAACCCAACTCCGACAACGGGGTGTCACGGACCCGATCGGGACCGAATTCCGCCAGTAGGCCTTTCGACGCCGCGTAGGTGCCGCCGTACCGTCCGACGTCTTCGCCCATCAGCACGACGCGCGGGTCGTCGCGCAGGGCGTCGCGAAGCCCGTCGTGGACAGCGGTCCGATAGCTGGTCTTCATCGCACCGGCTCCGATCCGGGTGTGAGCACATCGCGCTCGAGGTCGGCCGCGTCCTCCCAGGTTCCCGCTTCGGCGAACGCCACCGCGGCCTCGATCTCGGCGGCGGCCGACTCTTCGATCTCACGCACGTCGGCGTCGGAAAGCGTGCCGTCGCGCAGGCACTGGTCGGTGAATAACCGGATCGGGTCGCGTTCGCGCCACTGTTCGACCTCGGCCTTGTCCCGGTACAGTTCCGGGTCGAACATCGAGTGCGCACGGAATCGATAGGTGCGGAACTCGATGAAAAAGGGTCCGCCGGTGTCGCGGACGTGATCGACGCCTTGCTGTGCGGCGGTGTGGCACGCCTCGACGTCCATCCCGTCAACGGCCAGGGTCGGTATGCGGTACGACGCGGCCTTGACGGTGAGATCGGTCTGCGACTGCGCGCGGTCCAACGCGGTGCCCATCGCGTAAAGGTTGTTCTCGCAACAGAACAACACCGGCAGGTTCCACAGCGCCGCCATGTTCAACGACTCGTGAAACGCGCCCTCGGCCACCGCGCCGTCGCCGAAGTAACAGGCGGTCACCCGCCTCTGCTGCAGCATGGCGTCAGCCAACGCGATGCCCACCGCGAGCGGCAGGCCACCAGCGACGATCGCGTTACCCCCGTAGAAGCGCTTGGAGGCATCGAACAGGTGCATCGACCCGCCGCGGCCGCGTGAGCAGCCCTCCTGCTTGCCGAACATCTCCGCCATGATTGAGGTCATCGGGACGCCCCGCAGCAGCGCGTGCGCGTGCTCGCGGTAGGTGGCGACCACCGCGTCGTCGTCGGCCAATGCGCGCAGCGACCCGGCGGCGACGGCCTCCTGCCCGACATAGAGATGCAGGAAGCCGCGAATCTTGGCCGCGCTATAGAGTTCCGCGCATTTCTCCTCCATGCGGCGCACGCGAACCATGTCCGACAGAAATTCATGGGCCAGCTTCGTATCGGTCATGACGGAACCCCCTGGGCATGGGCGGCGGGCTGTTGCTCGATGGTGGAGGTATCACCCTCGGGCAGCCCGAGTTCGCGGGCCTTCAACAGGCGCCGCATGATCTTGCCGCTGCTCGTATGCGGCAAGGTGTCGACGAATTCGATCTCTTTGGGGGCCACGGTGGCCCCGAGCCGCTTGCGCGCGTGGCCCAGCAGTTCCAGGCGCAGGTCTTCGTCGCCGACGACACCGTTTTTCAGGGTGACAAAGGCTTTCACCATTTCGCCGACGGTGGGATCGGGCTTACCGATGACGGCCGCCTCGGCCACCGCCGGATGATCGGTCAGCGCGCTTTCCACCTCGAACGGCCCGATCAGGTGCCCCGCCGACTTGATCACGTCGTCTTTGCGGCCGACGAACCAGAAGTAGCCGTCGGCGTCTTTCTTTGCGAGGTCTCCGGTCAGGTAGAGCCCGTCCGCAAAAGAGCTTCGGTATCGCTCCTCGGCGTTCAGGTAGCCACGGAACATCGACGGCCAGCCCGGCTTGAGCGCGAGCTCGCCCTCGACGCCGGGCTCGTCGACGACCGCGGTTGTGCCGTCGTCGTTGTGGCGCACGATGTATGCGTCCACGCCGGGCAGCGGGCGCCCCATCGAGCCGGGCTTGATGTCGAACGCCGGAGTGTTCGCGATCATGATGCCCCCCGTCTCGGTCTGCCACCAATTGTCGTGGATCGGCAATCCCAGCACCCGCTTTCCCCACCAGACCGCTTCGGGGTTGAGCGGCTCTCCCACGCTGGCGATGAAGCGAAGTCGTGGAAAGCGGTACCGCGCAGGCAGTTCCGGGCCGGCCTTGATCAGCATCCGGATGGCGGTCGGTGCGGTGTACCACACCGATACGCCCTGGTCCTGCAGTATCCGGTACCACCGCTCGGCGTCGAAGTCCGCCTCGTCGACGATGGAGGTAACCCCGTGCAGCAGCGGACTGATGATGCCGTAGGAAGTCCCCGTCACCCACCCGGGATCCGCTGTGCACCAGTAAGTGTCGTCGGGGTGCAGGTCGAGCGCGTACAAGCCGGTGATGTAGTGCATCGCGACGGCGCCGTGCACGTGGATGGCGCCTTTCGGCGTCCCGGTGGTGCCGCTGGTGAAGTGCAGCAGCGCCGGGTCGTCGGCGGTCGTCGGCTCGATCGGCGCGTCCTCGTCCGCCGCGTCGAGCCAGTGCCAGAAGTTGAGCGTTCCGTCCGGCGGGTCGCCGGTCTTGCCCCCGTCGACGATGAAGATGTGCCGCACCGACGGTAATCGATCACGGATCTTGGCGATCTTGCGCCGGTAGATCGCCCTCGTGGTCACCAGCACGTCGGCTTGGCCGATGTTGACTCTGGTGGCGATCGGCTCGGGACCGAAGGCCGAGAACAAAGGGGAGACGATGCTGCCGTTACGCAGCGCGCCCATCATCGCGATGTAAAGCTCGGGGGTGCGGCCCATGATGGTGAACACGCGCCTGCCCTTGTCGATGCCGAGCGAACGCAGCACGCTGGAAAAGCGTTTGGCCAGCCGGGCGAGTTCGGCATAGGTGAGGTCCCGGGTGGCGACGGACCCGTCCCAGGCCTGGTCGGCGACGAAGCGCAACGCCGTGCGCGTGGCCGCCGGGCCCGCCGCCTGCCTGTCCAGGGCCGCATACGCGATGTTGCACCTGCCGGGCCCCATGCCTTCGCACAGCGGCGGCAGGTCGGACCATTGGAACTGCGCGCGCGCACGCTCGTAGTCGGTGAGGTTGGGCCGGACCTCGAGGTCGTGAGCGGTCTTGTGGATAACGTCCATGCGGAGTCCCGTCCCATTTCTGTCGCGTGGGCGCCTCCATCGTTTGCCCCGCACGGGAGGCCGCAATAGAGACGAAAGTCATCAGTGGTGAAGCTAAGTCCCTGGCCTCCGGCGGGGTCCAATGACGTGGCTCCGGGGGACCAAGGACCCTGGCGTGCGAGGTCGGCATGCCCGAGGGTTAAGCAAGGCGGGAGGGGCAGAAAGCGATGACCGGGACGGCGGCGCTAAACGATCTGCGGGACGGACTGTTTCACATCGTCGAGGGAGTGCGTGATGAAGGCCAATGTCGGGGACTGGCTCGTGGTCAAGAGCGGCACCATCGGGCATCCGGATCTGCGCGGATTGATCACCGCGGTGCGCTCGCCCGATGGTGAGCCGCCATACCGGGTTCGGTGGCTTGCCACGGGTGAGGAGGCGACCGTGTTCCCGGGCCCGGACGCGATCGTCGTCACGGCCGCCGAGCAGCAAGCCGCCGACGAGCGAGCGCGGTCGCGGTTCGCCGCGGTGCAGGCCGCCATCAGGGAGCATGCAGACGGCAACTGACGCCGGCGGTCAGGGACTTCTGGCCCTAGGCGTGGCCCGCTCACCCCCTGATGATGGGACCACCCCGCACCCAGAGGAAGTGAAATGGCTTCTACCGCAGGTGGTCCGCCGTGCTTGACCGACGCCGACGTCGATGCGCTGGCGTATGAGTTCCTGCACTCGGCTTTTGCCAACGACACCTACGCCCAATGGTCCCTGGATCGACGCCTCGACGGCTTCCTCCGCAATCGGGAACTGGTTCGCCTCATCGAAGACGGCGACGCGTACGACCTCATCCTCGACCGGGTCATGTCTTACATCGGCGCGCTCCGCCGGGGGCACTGAATCGGTCCCTGAACCGGCCCCAGAGCCGACGAACGACCCGCAAGCCCGGGACTTCGGTCCCTATCGCCGAGCGTGGCCGGGCTGGTCGGATGGATCAGAAGGAATAGTCGAAGGTCCGTCTGAAACTCAGGAGACACTGATGGATACCCTCCCAACGGTCACTGACCGTGGTACGCCATGACCAGGGCAGCTGACGTCACGCGGCACTCGCCGCGGCGAGTGTTTCGCGACCGCAGCGAGGCCGGGCGGGCGCTGGCCAACCTGCTCGGCGCATACCGCGACCGGCACGACGTCATCGTCCTGGGCCTGGCCCGGGGCGGGATACCCGTCGCGTGGGAGGTCGCGGCCGCGTTGCACGCCCCGCTGGACGCCTTCATCGTGCGGAAACTGGGCGCACCCGGCCGTGAAGAGTTCGCGTTCGGAGCGTTGGCCAGCGGGGGCCGCGTCGTGGTCAACGACGACGTCGTGCGGGGTTTGCGAATCAGTTCCCAGGAGCTGCGCGCCGTGGCCGAGCGTGAGGGCCGCGAACTGGTTCGGCGCGAGGCCGCCTACCGCGACGGACGCCCTCCCGTCGACGTGGCCGGCAAGACGGTCATTCTTGTCGACGACGGGTTGGCCACGGGCGCAAGCATGTTCGCGGCGGTGCAGGCGCTGCGCGAGGCCGAGCCTGCCGGGATTGTGATCGCCGTGCCGGCGGCGCCCGAATCCACCTGCCGCGAATTCGCCGGGATCGTCGACGACGTCGTCTGCGCGAGCATGCCCACCCCATTCCTCGCGGTCGGCGAGTCGTTCTGGGACTTCCGGCAGGTCACCGACGACGAGGTACGCCGGCTGCTCGCCACCCCGACGACCCTAACGACCCTGACCCCGGCAGGCCGGCCCGCGGCGCGGACGCCGGCCGAGGTGATCGCCGCCGTGGCCATCGACGCGCCCGACGGCATCCCGCCGCGCGAGGCCCTGGAGGAGCTGATCGGCGACGCCCGGATCGTGCTGATCGGCGAAAGCTCGCATGGCACGCACGAGTTCTACGAGTCGCGGGCCGCCATCACCAAATGGCTGATCGAGGAGAAAGGTTTCTGTGCTGTCGCCGCGGAGGCGGACTGGCCTGACGCCTACCGGGTGAACCGCTACGTGCGTGGTCTGGGCGACGACAACAGCGCCGACGAGGCGCTGAGCGGCTTCGAGCGCTTCCCCGCCTGGATGTGGCGCAACGTCGTCGTCCGCGACTTCGTCGACTGGCTGCGCGAACGCAACCGGCGCTACGAGTCGAACGGTCAGCCGCAGGCCGGCTTCTACGGGCTGGACCTCTACAGCCTGCACCGGTCGATGCACGAAGTGATCACCTACCTCGACAAGATCGACCCGAAAGCGGGGGCGCGGGCGCGGGAGCGCTACGGCTGCTTCGACCACACATCGGCCGACGACGGTCAGGCGTACGGCTATGCGGCGGCGTTCGGCGCCGGCCCGTCTTGCGAGAAGGAAGCCATCGAGCAACTGGTAGATATCCAGCGCAACGCGTTGGTCTACGCGCGCACGGACGGGCTGCTCGCCGAGGACGAGCTGTTCTACGCCCAGCAAAACGCGCAGACGGTGCGCAACGCGGAGGTGTACTACCGGGCCATGTTCAGCGGGCGCGTCAACTCGTGGAACCTGCGCGACAAGCACATGGCGGAGACCCTCGAGGCGCTGCTGAACCATCTGGACCGCCACCACGATGTGCCGTCCGCCCGAATGGTGGTGTGGGCTCACAATTCTCACGTCGGTGATGCGCGGGCGACCGAAGTGTGGGCCGACGGGCAACTCACGCTCGGCCAACTCGTCCGTCAGCGGTTCGGCGACCAGGCGCGTCTCATCGGGTTCAGCACGTACACGGGCACGGTCACCGCTGCCAGTGACTGGGGCGGCATTGCCGAGCGGAAGGCCGTTCGCCCGGCGCTGGACGGCAGCATCGAAGAGCTGCTCCACGAGACGGGCAAGGACACGTTCCTGACTTCGGCGCTGCTCACCCCCGAAGCCGCGGATCCGCTGAGCGCCGTGCGGTTGGGGCGCGCCATCGGCGTGATCTACCGGCCCGAAACCGAGAGGCAGAGCCATTACTTCCATGTCCGGCCGGCCGACCAATTCGACGCGATGATTCACATCGACAGGACCCGGGCGCTGGAGCCCCTCGAGGTGACCAGTCTGTGGATCGCCGGCGAGACGCCGGAAACGTATCCCAGCGGACTGTGAGCACGGAGTCAACGCAGATGAATATCCCGGCCGCGGGCCGACCGGGGATCGTCACGTTGACCATGAATCCGGCGCTGGACATCACGACAAGCGTCGACGTCGTGCGCCCGTCGCAGAAATTGCGCTGCTCGGCGACTCGTTACGACCCGGGCGGCGGAGGGGTCAACGTCGCTCGGATCGCGTGGGTGCTCGGCGGGTCAGTGTTTGCGGTGTTTCCCGCGGGCGGGTCGCACGGTGGTCACGTCTTAAGGCTGCTCAGTGATGCGGGAGTGCCCTTCGCGGCGATTCCGATCGAAGGCACCACTCGAGAAAGCTTCACTGTCAACGAGATCAGTACCGGCCAGCAATACCGGTTTGTCCTTTCGGGACCTGAGCTGACGTCGCGGGAGCAGGAGCGATGCCTCGGGGAGCTGCGGATGGCCGCGCGGTCAGCTGAATTCGTGGTGGCAAGTGGCAGCCTGCCTCCGGGCGTGCCCGCCGACTTCTACCAGCAGGTGGCCGACATGTGCCGGCGGCTGGGCGCGCGCTTGATTCTGGACACCTCCGGTGGCGGGTTGCGGCATGTCTCCTCCGGGGTGTTCCTGCTCAAGGCAAGCGTGCGGGAATTGCGGGAATGCGTAGGGCGACCCTTGGCCACCGAGGCCGAGCAATTCGCCGCCGCCCACGAACTCGTGGACAGCGGGCAGGCGGAAGTGGTGCTGGTGTCGGTGGGGTCCCAGGGCGCGCTGCTTGCGACACAGCATACGAGCCAGCGCTTTTCGGCGATTTCGATGCCGAGCGGGAGCGGCGTGGGAGCCGGCGACGCGATGGTCGCCGCGATCACGGTGGGACTCAGTCGCGGGTGGACGCTGGTCAAGTCCGTCGGCCTGGGGATTGCGGCGGGTGCGGCGATGTTGACCACACCCGGCACGGCGGCCTGCGAACGCGCGGAAGTGGAGAGGTTGTTCGAGTTCGTCGCCGAACCCGTGGATATCTGAGGCGCACCACCGGGGACGAACGGCATCGCAGGTGAGGCCTAACGACCCCTACGTCACGCGCGGCGGCGCAATAGCCTGGAGCGAAGTGAGTCAGGAGCCGAGATGAACCAGCTGGACGCCAAGTCGGTGGTTGTGGGCGTCAACGGCTCCCCACCCGCGGTCAACGCCGCCAAATGGGCGGTCGACGAGGCGATTGGCCGCCAGCTGCCCCTGCGCCTGGTCTACGTCATCGTTCGCCGAGAGGGGCAGGGCTCAAACCCGCCCTCCGACTGGGAGATCGAACGCGGCGAAATGGCGCTGTCGCAGGCACAGAGTGCGGTGCTGAGCGAGGGTAAGGCCGTCGAGATCGAAACGGCGATCCTGTCGGGAGATCCCGCGCAGGTGTTGATCGATGAGTCGCTGGGTGCGGCCATGGTCTGCGTGGGAACCGCCAGGCGGGGATGGGCGTCCGACGGGTTGCTGGGCCCGACCGCTGCCGGGTTGGTGGCGCGCGCGCACTGCCCGGTGGCGGTGATCCGGACCAATCCCGACGGGTCACCGACGGAGCTCGGTGTGATCGCCGTCGTCCTCAATGACGATCCGGACAACGACGAGGTGGTGCACCGGGCCATGGAGGAAGGACGGCGTCGCCACGCCACCGTGCGACAGATCGATCGGCGGCTGGACAGCTGGGTGCGGCGCTATCCCGATGTCCACGTCCAGACCGTTGCCGCCGGCACCGGGGCAAGGCCGGGCGAGAAGGCCAGCAGCGCAATCGAACTGGCCGTGGTGGGCAGTGCCGACGCGGAACAGATCACCGGGCTGGCCACGCCGAATTGCCATCCGATCGTGGGCTATCCCGACTGCTCGGTGCTTGTGGTCCGCCACTGAGAGCCACTGAGAGCCACTGAGAGCCACTGAAAGCCACTGAGAGCCACTGAAATCCCAGCCCGAATGAACGAGTCAGCTAAGCCGCAGCCGGTCGTGGTCGGAATCGACGGCTCGAAGGCGGCGATTCGCGCGGCGCTCTGGGCGGTAGACGAGGCGGTCAGTCGCGACGTCCCGCTGCGTCTCTTGCACGCGATTGAGCAAGCCGACCGCCGGGAAAGCGGACCCGCCACGGCGGAGACGGCGCTCCGCCAGGCCCGCACGGCGATCGAAGCCGCGGGCAAGCCGGTCAAAATGGAGAGCGAGATCGTGCACGGCCCGGCGGTGGGGTCCTTGATTCGCGCCTCGGCCTCGGCGGCCATGGTCTGCATGGGGGCGGTCGGACTGCGGCACTTCCGACCGGGCCGGGTGGGCTCCACCGCCGCGGCGCTGGCCGTATCGGCGCGGTGCCCCGTGGCGATCATCCGGGGGCGCGACGATCACTTCCGCCACCCCACGGACCACATCGTCGTCGAGGTGGACGAATCTCCCGACAACGGCGCGTTGCTCCGGGCGGCGATCGACGAGGCCCAGCTGCGCAACGCCGCCGTCCGGGCGGTGGTCTGCCGGCGAAACGAGCCGGGCGAGCCGACGGTTGCCGATACGGAGAGCGATCGCCGGGCCCTGGCCGACCTCGATAGACGTCTGGCGACGTGGAAGCGACGGTATCCGCAGTTGCGAGTGGAGTCGGTGGCCGCACACGGCAGCCTGCTGGAGTACGTGGCGTCCAACCGCCGGACGGTCGGATTGGTGATTGTCGGCTCCCGCAACCGTCAGCACGTGAGTGAGCTTGTCGGGCCGGTCGGCAGTGCCATATTTCAGGACGCCGACTGTTCGCTGCTCATCGCCAATCGGCAACATTTGTGAGACCGAGCCATTATGAAGATATGGGATATTAATTCGGTCGTTCGATGACTTGCTTCCTCGCACGGCCGGCAGGGAGGGGTTCGTAATGGTGAAGGTTTTCCTTGTCGATGACCACGAGGTCGTTCGACGTGGTCTTGCCGACCTCCTCGCGTCGGATCCCGAGCTCGAAATCGTCGGCGAGGCCGGCTCCGTCTCCGAAGCCAAGGCGAGGATTCCGGCGTTGCAGCCCGACGTCGCCGTCCTTGACGTACGCCTTCCCGACGGAAATGGAATCGAGTTGTGCCGCGACCTGGTGTCGGACCATCCGGATCTGCGCTGCCTGATGCTGACATCGTTCACCTCCGACGAGGCGATGCTCGAGGCGATCCTGGCCGGGGCCAGCGGCTACGTCGTCAAGGACATCAAGGGCATGGAGCTGGCCCACGCGATCAAAGAGGTCGGCGCCGGTAAATCCCTGCTGGACAACCGGGCGGCGGCCGCGCTGATGGCCAAGCTCCGCGGCGCGGCGGAGCGTGAAGACCCATTGTCCGGCCTCACCGAACAGGAGCGAACGCTGCTGGGGCTGCTCAGTGAAGGGTTGACCAACAGGCAGATCGCCGCCCGGATGTTCCTCGCCGAAAAGACGGTCAAAAACTACGTCTCGCGTTTGCTGGCCAAACTTGGCATGGAGCGTCGGACCCAGGCGGCCGTGTTCGCCTCGAGGTTGGACCAGCGTCCCGGCCAGCCCAGTGGTCCCATGGAAGCACCGCCAGACTGACCGGCGCGTCCGTACCGCGACACGGGGACATGTTTGCTGGCAAGCCGCGCCTCGCCGCCGGTCACCGGTAGTGGGCCCGGTGCCGTCTGTGGTTAGGTGTCAGGACCGGTCGGGGCTAAGCTGGTAGCGGCATCTTCGCGTTGTGTACTTGACATTTCGCACAACCCAAGGAGCCATGGTCCTGAGCATGTCGTGGAGGTTCTGTCGGGGTGACCGACGACGAGAAGGGTTCGGCTTTTGCTGGGCTCGGCCAGCGCGGGCTGGTCAGCAGGATGCATGCGCAACTCGACGAGTTGCTGGCGTCGCGCGACCAAATGGAGCAATTGCTGCGCGTCTTCGTCGAGATCGGGGCGGATCTCGACCTCGACGGCACTCTGCACCGGATCATCACCGCGGCCAGGGAGTTGACGTCCGCCCCGTACGGCGCCTTGGCCGTACGTGATCCCGAGGGCAACCTGCTCTCCTTCGTGCACGAGGGTATGGACGCCGACACGGTTCGGTGCATCGGTCACCTGCCGGTGGGCAAGGGGGTTCTCAGCGTGTCGCTCCTCGATGAGCAGGCGCTGCGCATGGAGGACCTGACCGCGCACCCGGCTGCCGTCGGGTTTCCCGAGCACCACCCTCCCATGCAGGCCTTCCTCGCGGTGCCGATCACCATCCGGGGGACCGCGTTCGGCAACCTCTATCTGACGCACGTCGACCCGGAACGGGTGTTCTCCCAATCCGACGAGGTCGCCGCCCGCGCGCTGGCGTTCGCGGCCGCCGTCGCGATCGACAATGCGCAGCTCTTCGAGCGCGAGCGGACGGCGGCGAAGTGGATGGAGGCCAGCCGCGAGATCACCACCGCCCTGCTGTCCAGCGCCGGGCCGTACCGGCGCCCGCTGCAGTTGATCGCCGAACGCGCGCGCGTCCTGAGCGACGCCGAACAGGCGATCGTGCTGGTTCCGGCCGAGGTCGACGTGCCCTACGACGAGGTCGACACGCTGGTGGTGTCCGCCGCGGTAGGCATCAATGCCGCCGACGTGCTCGGCCGGCGAGTTCCGGTGCAGGGTTCCACCAGTGGCGCCGTTTTCCGCTCCGGTGAGCCACTCATCACCGAGGCGTTGAGGTACCCGATCGAGGCATTCACCGATGTCGGGCAGCGCCCCGCCATCGTGATGCCGCTTCGCGCCCACGATCACGTGGCGGGCGTGATCGCCATCGCCCGCGGCGCCGACCAGCCACCGTTCAGCGAGAGTTACCTCGACGTGATGAGCGACTTCGCCATGCACGCCGCGTTAGCACTCGCGCTGGCATCGGCCCGCGAGGACTCGCGGCAGCTCACCATTCTGGCCGAACGCGAGCGCATCGCGCACGACCTGCACGACCACGTCATCCAGCGGCTGTTCGCCGCGGGCATGGACCTGCAGGGCACGCTGGCCAGGGCGCGCTCACCGGAGGTCGCCGACCGGCTCAACCGCACGCTCGACGATCTGCAAACCATCATCGAAGAGATCCGCACGACGATCTTCCAGCTCAAAACCCCCCTGGCAAAGAAGGGCGACTTCCGGCACCGGACCCAACGAGTGATCGCCGATCTGACCGGAAACCGCGACATCGTGACCACGGTCCGCATGCACGGACCGATGACCACGGTTGGCGGTGAGCTTGCCGAGCATGCCGAGGCGGTCACCGCCGAAGCCATCAGCAACGCTCTCCGCCACTCCGGTGCGTCCCGCCTGACCGTCGAGATCAGTGTCGCCGACATGTTCACCCTCGACATCAGCGACAACGGCTCGGGCATACCCGCCGACAATTCGCGGCGCAGCGGCCTGGCCAATATGAATTACCGCGCCGAACAATTGGGCGGCTCCTGCGAGATCACCAATCCACCCGGGGGCGGTACCCGGGTCCACTGGATCGCCCCGCTCACCGATCGCTGACACCGGTCGCCGCCCCGCCACCCACGGGGACCAATGGCCGGCCCGGGGGGCCTAACGGCCCCTGCCCAACCGGGCCCATCCGAAATAGCGTCGTGATCATGAGCGACCAGGCGGTGCACCCCGGGGCTGAGTCGGTGAAGAAAGCCCGATTGCTCGATGGGCGCCTGGTGTCGATGCGGCGCCTGGATGCCGGCGATGCCGACGCGGTCTACGCGCTCCATCAACACCTGTCCGACCACGATCGATACTTCCGGTTCTTCACGCTGCAGCCCGTGGGCCTGCAGGAACTTGTCGGCAAGCTGACCGAGCCCGCCGATGGTTTGTGCGCCGTGGGCGCGTTCGACACCGGCGGGCTGATCGGCGTCGCGCACTATACGGTCGGCTGCGAGGATCCGGGAGTCGCCGAGGTCGCGATCGTGGTGACCCATGAGGACCATTCGCTGGGCGTGGGGACGGCCCTGCTCAGGCATCTTGGCCAGATCGCGCGGGCGCACGGGATCGGCCGCTTTGTCGCCGACGTCCTGGGCGAGAACCACCTGATGCTCACCGTCTTCTTCGACCTTGGCTGGCCCTGCGAGCCAGTGGGTGACGGATCGGTTCGGCACCTGGTGATCGAGCTGCCCGACGAGTTTCCATAGCGAGGAGTGGGAAATGGCCGAAGGCGCGAACAAATACGGGGTGCTGGTCTGCGTCGACGGGTCGGCGGCGTCCGACACCGCCGTAGCGTGGGGGACCCGCGAGGCGATCATGCGCGGCTTGCCTGTCACGCTGATGCACGCCGTCCCGCCGGTGATCGTCGGTTGGCCGGTGGGCCAGCTGTACGCGGCGATGCCCGAATGGCAGCAAGACGAGGCGCTGCAGGTCGTCGAACGGGCCCGCAAGACGCTGATCGCCAGCCTGGCTGGCTCCGAGCCACCGGAGATACACACGCGGACGGTCTATTCCAGCGTGGTGCCGGCGCTGATCGAGGCCTCGAAGGATGCGTGGATGGTGGTAGCCGGCAGCCAGGGGCTGGGCGCGTTGGGCCGGCTGGTGCTCGGCTCGGTGACGGCGGGACTGGTTCACCATGCCCACGGTCCGGTCGCGGTCACTCATTCCGACGACGGCGCGGCTCCCGATGCCGGCGCGCCCGTGCTGCTGGGCATCGACGGATCACCTGCGTCGGAAGCGGCGACGGTCCTGGCCTTCGATGAAGCCTCCCGCCGAGGGGTTGAGCTGCTGGCGCTGCACGTGTGGAGCGACGTCGGGGTGTTTCCGGTGCTCGGCATGGACTGGCACGATCGCGAGAACGAAGGCCAGGAAATCCTCGCCGAACGCCTGGCCGGCCGGCAGGAGCAGTACCCGGACGTGCACGTGCAGCGGTTGCTGTACTGCGACAAGCCGGCCCAGTGGCTGCTCAAGGAGTCCGAGCGCGCTCAGCTCGTGGTCGTCGGCAGCCGTGGCCGCGGCGGATTTCCCGGCATGCTGCTGGGATCCGTCAGCTCGGCAGTGGTTCAATCAGCGAAAGTGCCGGTGATCGTCGTCCGTAACGCTTAGCGCGCCAGGGCCTTTGGTCCCACGCGTCGAGGCCGTTCGGCAGGCGCACCCGCCCGTTGGAGCGCGCTAGGGTCGCGGCTTATGACTTACGTGATCGGCGCGGCGTGCGTAGACGTGATGGAAAAACTCTGTATCGAGGAGTGCCCGGTCGACTGCATCTACGAGGGCGTCCGCACGATGTACATCAACCCCGACGAGTGTGTGGACTGCGGCGCCTGCGAGTCGGCGTGCAAGGTCGAGGCGATTTATTGGGAGGGCGACCTGCCCGATGACCAGCGCGCGCACCTGGCGGACAACGCCGCCTTCTTCAGCCAACCGCTCCCGGGCCGAGGCGTTGCGCTGGGCTCCCCTGGTGGGGCCGCCAATATCGGCCCGGTGGGGGTCGACACGCCGTTGATCGCCGGAATGCCGGCTAGCTAGCGCCGGCTAGCTGGCTGTAGTTCGTGTCAAGTTCTGCGGTGGGGCGTTGTTGATCGGCATCCGGGGTACGGGTGCTGTTGTGGGTGTGGTGTTGTCGGTGGTGATGGCTGAGAAGCGGGTGCCGGGCGCCCACGCTGATGTATGCGACCTCGGTGTTGGGTCATCTGGCGTCGTTCGGGCTGCCCGTGGAGGCGAAGGGCCGGGTGCCAAGCTAGCCTCGGCGTGACCGGTGAAGGTTCGCCATAGCGGTCACGGCATCTGATCCGGCCCTTCGTCCCGTCCCTTGAGCTTGCACTGCCGGCGGGTGTTGTGAAGGGTTGTGGTGGCGCCTTTCGGAGGTGGGGGTTGGAGTGGTTCAGGCCCAGCGGGTGGGGTCGTAGCCGATGTGGTCTCGGACCAGGGCGTGGGCGATACGGGTAGCGCGGTGGGCCAGTGCGCAGGCGATGATCCCGCCATGCTTGCCGCGGGCCTTGAGGCCCAGGGCGTAGGTCTTGGCGGCCGGTTCGGTCAGCCACAAACCGACGCCGAGGTCGATCAACGCTCGGCGCAGGGCCACACTGCCCTCACGGCTGATGCTTCCGTCGCGTCGTTTACCCGCTGACTCGTATTGCATGGGTGACAGCCCGGAGGCCCGGTAGATTTGCCGTGGTCCTGGCCATCGATTTGGATCTCCTAGGGCAGCAGCGTAATTGGAAGCGCGGACCACGCCCCAACCGGGCACCGATGTTAGGGTGGCGAACGGGCTGCGCGGCAACAGTGCGGCCATCTCGCTCTGGGCGCTCTCGACCTGGGCGTCCAAATCTGCCAGGAGATCGAGGTCGGCGGCCAACACCCGACGGGCCACCACCGCGTCGCGGGTGGGTAGCGCGTCGCGGGCCGCGGCAACAAGACGTTCGGCGACCGAGCGGCGCACCTGGAGGTCGCGGACGGCGGCGAAGCGGATCAGCCGACTCACCCCCAAGGCCGCCAACCGAGCCGGATCGGCAAACTCGGCGGCGACCAACCGCCCAATCTTGGTGCCCAACACATCGGGCAACGCCAAGGTCAACCCGGGGAAGGTGCGGTCGAGTTGACCGAGCAGCTGATTCTTGGTCGCGGTGCGGGTGGCGACCCGCCGCGAGCGGTGGTTGGCCCAGGCCGCCAACTCACCGATGCACATCTGACGGTCAGTGACCGCTTGACCTCGTCCAGCCAGGGCCAGCTCGGTGATCGCCTCCAGGTCGATCGCATCGGTCTTGACCCGCCGCCGACCCGCGACACGACGCTGCTCGGCGACATGGGCGGGATTGAACTCCAACACCTCCCAGCCGGGCGGCCACCGATAATCCAGCACCGGCCGGTGATAATGACCAGCCGCCTCCGCCGCGACCTTCACCTGCGCAGAGGAGGGCACGACGGCCAAGACGTGATGCGCGGTCGCCGCCAAACCCGACCGGGTCATCGCGAACTCGACCGGACCGAACAAACGCGTGCGGGCACTGTCGGTCACCGACAGCATCGCCGAGGTCTTGCCGACATCGACGGCAACGACGATCGTGGACGACGTGACTGGAGCACTTTGCACAGACACAACAACACCTCCGGGGCGTGCCAGGAGAACCAGAGCGCGCCAACGCCCAGGTCCTCGAAGGAATCTTTGACAATCCCTTCCTGACACCCCCGGAGGCGTTTGTGAAGGACTAACTCAACTCATATCAGCGGTCACTCGCGTACCACGAGCACCGAGCATCCGGTGCGGCCGGACAACTGCTGACCCGTCGGGCCGACCATCCGGGCGATTTTGTCGGCGTCCGCGCTACCCACCACGGCGAGCTCAACGTGTTCCTGTGTGTGGGTGAGGAATTCAGCGGGCCCGCGCCTTGCCGCTGCCGGCATGACGTGGATCCCGGGGTAGCGACTCACCCAGGGGCCCAGGCGATCTTCCAGCTGGAGGTAGGGGATTTCGCCGAATCCCCAGCGCCACACGCCCATCGCCAAGACGGGCGCCGCCCGCAGCTGTGCCTCCCGGAAGCCGTGTTCGAGCACCGCGTCGTTGCCGGGTGACTCGTCGACGACCACGGCGATCCATCCGGAATCGGGGTCGGTGTTCTCTGTGGCGTCGCGGTCGGTGCGCAGGACCGCCACCGGGCAGTGCGCCTTTTGGGCCACCGCGTCGGCCGTAGAGCCGAGGACCTTGCGGGCCATGCGCCCGATTCCCACCGATCCGATGCAAACCATCGCCGCACCTTCTGATTCCTTGATCAGGACGCCCTCCGGAGATCCGGGCACGATGTTGCATTCGACTTTGACCGGCTCGCCCACCACCTGAACTGCCGCGTCGGCGGCGCGCAGCGACGTCTCGGCATACTCCGTCTCCAGGCCGGCACCGCCCGTGCCTCCCTCCGCGTGCCATTCCGGTACGGCGTGGACCAGCCGTAGCGGGATGTTCCGGCTCACGGCCTCGGCCACCGCCCATTTGGCCGCGTTGATCGCGGCGTCTGAGCCGTCGATCCCCACCACGATCCGCTGCGTTGGCTGCGGATGGTTCATCAGCGTCCTCCCGACCTGGTGACTGCGCTACCCGGGGTCATCGAAACACACTATTAGGCGTCGCCGGCCGCTCAGCAGGGCCGTTCGACCCCGGTTCGGGGGCATTAGTCATGAGCGGTCACCCGCGGTGTGTCAGGAAACCTCGATGGTGTGACCGGGCAGCAGATGCTGCACGCACCCACGGCATTCGACCAGGATCGGTCCGGCGTTGCCGCCCTCGGAGGTCAGAGCGCCGGTTCGTCCGCTGATCCGGAGGTGGAGGCGACCGCGTCTCGCAGGCGCCGCAGCAAAGGGACGGTCGAACCGCGACTTTCAAAAGTTCCGGTGGCACCTGACTCGGTCTCGGCAACCACGCAGCACAGGTCGAGGATCACCGCGTCGTGGTAACGCCTGTCGATGGTGGCGGGCCATTCGCTCACCTGTGTGACGATGCCCAGAGCGTGAGCGCCGGTCAACCCTCGTCGACGGGGGAAGGTCTCATGACCATGCGGTTAAGGACTAAAGCCTCATGATCGACGACCGCTGGAGGCAATAGCGTTTTCACCAGACAGAGGGAGAACCGAGATGTCTGCACCTGCCAACCGCCACGGCATCGTCGTCGGAGTTGACGGGTCGTCGGCAGCAAACGCCGCCGTCGTTTGGGCGGCTCGCGAGGCGGCGATGCGGCACGTCTCGCTGACCGTGGTGCACATGGTGAACGCGATGGTGCCGACGCTGCCCCAGCTGCCGGTGTCCGCCGGGGTTGCGGTGTGGCAGGAGGAGCACGGCCGGCAGGTCCTCGAGCAGGCGCTGAAGATCGCCGAAGACGCCGTCAGCACCGACCGCACGATCGACGTCACGAGCGAGCTGAGATGCTCACCGCCCGTGCCGACACTGGTCGACATGTCCGACGAGGCGGAGATGATCGTCGTGGGCAGCAACGGACGCGGGGCGGTGGCGCGGCTCCTGCTCGGCTCGGTGAGCTCTAGCGTGGTGCGCAGCGCGCGCTGCCCGGTCGCTGTCATCCGTGACGAAGACCCGCTGATGCCCCACCCGATGCAGGCTCCGGTCCTCGTGGGAATCGACGGCTCGCCCGCCTCCGAACTTGCCACCGCCATCGCGTTCGACGAAGCGTCGCGTCGCGGTGTCGAGCTGATCGCGTTGCATGCGTGGAGCGACGTCGAGGTTTTGGAACTCCCCGGCCTGGACTGGGCGGCGGTCGAGTCGGAAGCCGAGCGGAGCCTGGCCGAACGCCTGGCGGGCTGGCAGGAACGCTATCCCGATGTCACGGTGCACCGGATCGTCGTGTGTGACCGGCCGGCCCGGCAGCTGATCGAGAAGTCGGAGTCCGCCCAGTTGGTGGTGGTCGGCAGCCACGGCCGGGGCGACGTCGGCGGCGTGTTGCTGGGTTCGGTGAGCAATGCCGTCGTCCACTCGGTCCGCATGCCGGTGATCGTGGCCCGGCCGTCCTAGGGTCCCGGCGCGACAGTGCCCGCCTCCACCGTGCCCGCCGCGACATACACCGAGTCGACGACGAGGACTGCCGTGCCCTATCTCGAAGTGCGTGAAACCCATACCGGTGTCGTCGTCCTGGCCGGCGACCGGGCATTCAAGGCCAAGAAGCCGGTGCTGACCGACTTCCTCGACTTCCGCACGCCGCAGCAACGCGAGCGGGCCTGCCTCCGGGAAGTCGAGCTGAACAGCCGCTTGTCACCCGAGAGTTATCTCGGCGTCGCGCACCTCACCGACCCCGCCGGGGGGCCGGCCGAGCCCATCGTGGTCATGCGGCGCTACCAGGACACCGACCGGCTGGCCTCCTTGGTGACCCGCGGCACCGACGAGTCTTTGGAACCGGTGCTGGACTCCATTGCCGCGGCGTTGGCCCGCTTTCACCAGCACGCCGAGCGGAGCCAGGAGATCGACGCGCAGGGTGAGGCCGGCGCGATCGGGCGGCGCTGGCACGAGAACTTGGTGGAGCTCGACCGCTATGCGGGCGAACCGATTTCGGGATTCTCCACCGAGTCTGTCGCCCGGCTGCAGCGCCTGGCCGACCAATTCATCGCGGGGCGGGCGGCCCTGTTCGCGCGCCGCATCGAGGAGCGACGCATCGTCGACGGGCACGGCGATCTGCTCGCCGACGACATCTTCTGGGTCGGTGGCAGGCCCGCGCTGCTGGATTGCCTGGAGTTCGACGACGAGTTGCGCTATCTCGACTGCGCCGACGACGCCGCCTTTCTCGCGATGGACCTCGAGGTCCTGGGCCGCAAGGACCTCGGCGACTACTTCCTGCAACGCTATGCCGTACACGCGGCGGATTCCGCGCCGCCGGCGCTGGTCGACTTCTACATCGCGTATCGCGCCGTCGTCAGGGCGAAGGTGGACTGCGTCCGAGTGTCGCAGGGCAAGCCGGAGGCCGCTGACGACGCCGCCCGCCACCTCGCCATCGCGACCCGGCATCTCGGGAGCGGCGCCGTACGTCTGGCGCTGGTCGGCGGCAACCCGGGCACCGGCAAGTCCACCGTCGCGCGGGCGCTCGCCGAACAGGCTGGGGCGCAGGTGATCTCGACGGACGACGTACGCCGGGAGCTGCGAGACTCCGGCGCCATCGCGGGGGATCCCGGCGTCCTGGACGGCGGGCTCTACAGCCCCGACAACGTCGCGATGGTCTACGACGTTGCGCTGCGTCGGGCACGCCTGCTGTTGAGCGAGGGGCGATCGGTGATCCTCGACGGCACCTGGCGAGATCCGCAAACCCGCGCGCGGGCGCATCGCCTTGCCGCCGAGACGCATTCGACGATGGTCGAGCTCGTCTGCTCCGCGACGGTTGACACGGCAGCCGACCGGATCAAGACGAGGCCGCCCGGCAACTCCGAGGTGACCCCGGAGATCGCCGCGGCGTTGGCGGCTCGGCGGGAGGGCTGGCGGACCGCGCACCGGCTCGACACCTCTCGAACGCCCGATCACTTGATGGCCGAGGCCCACGATGTCTGGCGGCGCGCGGTGTTGGTGCCTGACTCGCCCGGCGAGAAGGAGTGAGCATGGCCGCGCGCCATTTCGCCGATTATCTGTTGCGCCCGGGAATCACGTCCGTGTTCCGCCCGCGACTGGTGAGTCAGCGGCGTTGGGCCGAAGGGTTCAGCTGCAGCGGCGGGGAACGACCCGCAGGCCAGAGGACCAACGGCTCTCCCGGCCCATGCCGCGAAACCCATACGATTAACGCCAGATACGAAGGGTGGTACACATGCCAGTGCAGGCGCCGGATTCCCGGGTGATCCGCGACGCGGTGGCACTAGCGTGCGATGCGCCCTCGCTGCACAACAGCCAGCCCTGGCGCTGGGTGGCCACGGGTGCGAGCCTGCAGCTGTGGGCCGATCCCTACCGGTTGGTGCACGCGACCGATCACGCCGGCCGGGAACTGACGTTGAGCTGCGGTGCGGTCCTCGATCACCTCAGGGTTGCCATGTCCGCTGCCGGCTGGGACAGCACCACCGAGCGCCTTCCGAACCCGGCCGAGCCCGACCACCTTGCCACACTTGGGTTCCTGCCTGCCGAAGCCGTGACCGAGGCGCAACGGCAGCGGGCGGCCGCGATCCTCCGACGCCACACCGACCGGTTGCCGTTCGACGCGCCGGCCGCCTGGCCCGGACTGGAGGCGGCGCTGCGGCACGTCGTCCTTCCGTACGAGGTGCTGTTCGATGTGGTGACGGACGACGCGCGCCCGGCCCTGGCGGAGGCGTCGCGCCTCACCGAGACGCTGCGCCGGTATGACACCTCGTATCAGGACGAACTCCGCTGGTGGACATCACCGTTCGCCTCCGATACGGGGGTGCCGCAAAGCGAGCTGGTTTCCAGCTCGGAAGCTGCGCGCGTGGACGTTGGTCGAACCTTTCCGCCGGCGGGTGGGGGCGGGCGGCACGCCACCATCGACCACGACCGCTCCAAGATCGTGGCGCTGTCGACGCGCCACGACGACGCCCGGCTCGACGTGTTGCGCTGTGGTGAGGCGCTGTCGGCGGTGTTGCTCGAGTGCACCGTGGCCGGGATGGCCACCTGCACGCTGACCCATATGACCGAGATCGCGCCCAGCCGCGACATCATCAGGCAGGTGACCGGGACCGCCGGCCAACCGCAACTCCTGATCCGGATCGGCAAATCACCGGCCAGGGACCCACACGCCGGGGGGACCGCCCGTCGCCCGCTGACCGAAGTTCTCGAGATCCGTTAGTGACCACCGATGGGAAGGAGGCATCGCCGATGACTCGCCATTGGCTGGTGATGGAGACCGCAGGAGAAGGGGTTCGGGCACCGTTCGTCGCCCGGTTAGCAGGTGCTGGTCGGCATCTGCCCGAGACTCACCTCACGACAGACGAATTGATGGCGACCACACGCCACCACACCCATATCGATCTGGAACGGTTGACCGGGATCCGCGAGCGCCGGGTTTCAGTGGGCGACGACGATTCCTACAGCCTTGCCGTCTCGGCGGCACTCAACTGTTTGGCCACCGCGCAACAGGACCCGGCATCCCTCGACGTCGTCATCAGCTGTAGCATCACGAAATTCCGCGGTGGCCTTACCCAATGGCTCGAGCCGACGATGAGTAGCGCCGTGGCCCGCGGAATCGGCGCGGACAGGGCGATGACCTTCGACGTGTCCAACGCATGCGCCGGGATGCTCACCGGAGTCACGATTTTGAACAACTGGATCCGGCAGGGCATCGTCGAGCGCGGACTGGTCGTCAGCGGTGAGTACATCTCGCAGCTCAGCCACAACGCGGCCCGCCACATCCGCAACATCATGAGCAAAGAACTCGCCTGCCTGACCCTCGGTGATGCCGGTGCGGCGCTGCTGCTGGAGCGGGCTCCAGCGGGCTCTGCGGGAATCGTCCTCGCCGGGTTCACCACGGTCGCCGACTACAGCCGGCTCTGCCTGGCCTATCCACAGGGCGACGATCCGGGCGCGCGGATGTTCACCAATTCCCGCGCCATCCAGAAGGCCGCAATCGCCAACACCCCGCTGCTGCTGCATGAAGTCCTTGAGGCCGTTGGCATTTCGATCCACGACATCGACCACGTGATCACCCACCAGACTTCGGCACGTGCCATCCGCAAAGGGATGGCCCGGATGTCGGAGTCGTTCGGCGACAGCCCCCGGCACGATGCGGTGATCACCGTCGACCGGTACGGCAACACGGCATCGACGACCCACACCGTGGCCCTCGTCGAGGAACTCGAGGCCGGACGCATCGAGGCAGGAGAAAGGATCGCGCTGCTTGCGTTGGCCTCGGGACTAGAAATCGGCGTGGTCTTACTGACCCTGGATGAGGATTTGGTGAGCCGCTATGGGCACAGTCATTGATCGCGTCGACATGGCGCACCCGCGGTGGCGTGACCGGCACAGCGCGCTGCACCTGGCCGTCAACGTCGCCAAGGAATGTCTGCAGCGGGCCGGATGCGACCCCGACGAGTTGGATCTCGTTGTCAATGCGGGGATCTACCGCGACCGCAATCTGGGAGAGCCGGCGCTGGCCGCGCTGATCCAGGACGATATCGGGGCCAACCCCGAGGATCCGCACGCGGGCGCTCACGGCACATTCTCCTTCGACATCGCCAACGGCGCCTGCGGAGTGTTGACAGCCCTGCAGATCGTCGACGGATTCCTACGGACGCACTGCATCCACCGCGCGCTTGTCGTGGCCAGTGATGCCGATCCGGGTCATGGAATGAGCGAGCACTTTGCGTTCTCGGCTGCCGGAGCAGCGTTGTTGTGCGGATGGTCCGATGACGACTACGGCCTGAGCCGCGTGTCCTGGGTGAATGTGACAGATGATGCCGAGGTATTTTCTGCCACAGTGGGATTCGCCGACGCGCGTAATGTCCTCCGATTCACCCAGTCGGCCGATATGGATGAGCAATTCGCCGCGGCCGCCGCGGAGGCGGCACGCGCATGCCTCGACGCTCATTCCCTGCCGCTTTCGGCCGTCGACATGATTGTCGCCGCTCCCGCGCGGGACGGTTACCGCGCTGCGCTGAGCAACCGGCTCGGGGTGCCGGTTGAACGGATCAGCATCGCAGACGATCAGCGCATGCACACCGCCGCGCTGGCGGCGGCGTTCGAGCGGCAGGCCGAGCGGCTCCCAGCGGGAGCGCAGGTTCTGTTTGTCGCCGCCGGTGCAGGCGTCACCGCCGGCGCCGCGCTGTACCGTCAACCGCCACCGCGCCGAGGCGAATCTGGCCGGCACTAGCAGACGACCGACTGTTGTTCGTCCAGCGGCGACTTTCCGGCATCAACGATGTTGAAGCTGGCGTAGGGTGCGCATCGTGAAAACCCCCATAAAAAGGATCGCGCTGAGTACCGGCGGCGGCGACGCGCCGGGACTGAACGCGGTCATCCACGCTGCCACGCTGGCAGCACGAAACCGTGACTGGGAAGTGGTGGGGATCCGCGACGGGTTCAACGGGTTGCTGAGCCCGGACGACTATCCCGATGGTGGGCTGATCGAGCTGACCCGTGACAGGGTTCGCGGCATCATCCACCAGGGTGGCACGATCATCGGAACCACCAATCGCGGCAGCCCGATCGCTTATCCGGTGCAACAGCCCGACGGCACCTGGGTGGAGGTGGACCGGACACCGGAGCTGCTCGCGCGTTTCAAGGAGCACCGGATCGATGCGTTGATCATGGTCGGCGGCGACGGATCAATGGCGATAGGCCACCACCTGCACGAGGCTGGGCTGCGCCTGGTCGGCGTGCCCAAGACGATCGACAACGACCTGGAAAAGACGACGTCGACGTTCGGCTTCGACTCCGCCGTGGACTTCGCATCGCAATGCATCGACCGGCTGTTCACCACCGCGACGTCCCATGGCCGGATCATCGTGGTGGAGGTGATGGGCCGCTACGCCGGATGGATCGCCCTGAACGCCGGCATGGCGTCGGGGGTGCACGCGATCCTCATCCCGGAGATCCCATTCAGCCTTGGACCGGTTGCCGCCTTGATCGCCCACCGCGCGCGGCATGGTGCGAAGTTCTCCATCGTCTGCGTCGCCGAAGGCGCCCGGCCGGTTGGCGGAGGGATGTCGATCGTGGGCAAGTCGCCAGGACAGGCCGAACGACTCGGCGGCATCGGCGCCAAGGTGGCCGCCGAGCTCCAACAGATGACCGGACGAGAAGCCCGCACGGTCGTGCTCGGGCATTTATTGCGGGGCGGTTCGCCCACCTCGTTCGACCGGTTGCTCGGCCTGCGCTTCGGTGCCGCTGCCGTGCGCGCCCTCGACGAAGGACAAAGGGGGGTGATGGTGGCGCTCAACCCACCGACGGTGGACTACGTTCCGCTGGCCGAGGCCACCCGCCGGCAGAAGACGGTCCCGCTCGACTGCGACTCGATCCTGACGGCCCGGGACATGGGGATCAACTTCGGGGACGAAATGCCCAGCCATAGCACGCTGGGACGATAGCCACCCCGTCGGGAGGTGCCCATGCAACAACGCCCAGCCGATCCGGGCGGGCATCGGTGGCTCGCGCTGGGCGAGGAGGCATTGCCCCCGGACGAACAGTGGCTGGGGCCGGCCGAGGCGGCCGCTCTGGCCGGACTGCGGTATACCAAGCGGCGAACCGAATTTTTGCTGCGCCGACTTGTCACCAAGCACGCCGTGGCTTCTGTCATTGGCCGGTCCACCGATCCCGCGACGCTGGCCGGCATCGAGGTCCGCAACGCGCCCAGCGGCGCCCCGTATCTGTGCGTCGACGGCGTCCCGGTCGAGTTGGGGGTGTCGATCAGCGACCGTGCCGGGTGGGCGGTTTGCGTGACGTCACCGACGGGGCCGCTTGCTGTCGGCTGTGACCTGGAGCTGGTGGAGCCGCGTTCGCGGGGCTTCGTGTGCGACTTCCTCACCACGGCCGAGCAACGTCTGGTCGGCTCGTGCGCGGCCGGTGAGGAGCGCGACGCGATCGCGAATCTGATCTGGTCGGCAAAGGAGAGTGCGCTCAAGGTGTTGGGCACGGGGCTGCGTCGCGACACCCGCACGCTGGAGGTCACCTTCGACGCACCCCTCGCCGCGCCGCGCGATGACGGCTGGGGCGCACTGACGGTGCGGGCCGTCGAAGGTTCCGTGTTTCCGGGTTGGTGGCGACGGGAAGGCCAGTTCCTGCTCACCGTCGCGACGAGGGTGGCCGCTGCGGCGCCAGTGGCCCTCGGCCACCCTGGGGTGCTGGCGCTGGGGGCGCCCCGGCACTCCTGGCTCGACCGGCCGCTATACCCGTGACGTCTCCCGTTTGAGGCCCCGGGTGAGAGCATCGACGATGTAGGGCCGCAACGCCTCAGCGCTGATGATCCGGTCCACCGAACCCACCGCGCGCGCCCGCTGCACGGTGTGGATCTGATCGAACTCGTCGGCGACTTCGCTGAGTTTTGCCGACCGGACGGCCACCGTGATTTCGGCGAGTCGCGCCCGCGCCGGGCCGGCAACGGATCCCTTAGCGTCGCGCGCCTGTTCGGCCGCCTGGCGTACCTGCGGATCCTGGGCGGTGCGGGCATTGATCTCCCGGGCGAAAACGGTGGCCGCCGCGGGCGCACCGCCGATCACCGACGCGAATGAGCCCTCCAGGGCGGCGATCTCGAGCCCTTCGTTGAGCTTCTTGGAGAACACGACGAAAGCGCCACCGTGGTAACGGGAAACCACCACGAATACGATCGGGCCCCGGAAATTGGTTACCGCGCGACCGATCTCGGCTCCGTACTCCAGTTGCCAGTGGCGCATGGATTCCGGAGAGCCGTCGAACCCCGACAGGTTCGCCAGTACGACAACCGGGCGGTTGTCGCTGGCGGCGTTGATGGCGCGCGCCAGCTTGCGCGACGCCTGGGGAAACAGCGTGCCCGAGGACCATGAGGTGGGGCCGCCGGCGGGCACGAATCCGCGCCTTGGAATGGTGTGCGACTCGATTCCCAGCAAACATACCGGGATGCCGCCGATGTGAGCATCCCACACGATCGCGGTTTCGGCGCCGCGCCATTGGCCCCAGCGCTCCAGCGGCGCGGAATCTGTGTCGGCCACGGCCCGCATCACCGAGCGCATGTCGAACGGCTTCTTGCGCTCGGCGTTGTGGGTCGCCGAGAAGATCTCCCCGATGGTTGCCATGTCGCTGCCGGTTGCCGCGATGTGGGGCGCGGAGCGAACGTCGCGGTCCACCGGATCGGTCGTGGCTCGCCGACGTGGCCATCTCTCGCCGGGCACCACGTAGGTGTACTCGTAGTGGCGCAACAGGATGCCGCATGCGTCGGCAAGTGTGGGTGCCCAGTATTGGCCCTGTCCGTTGGGCCCCATGATCCGGTCGAAGCCGCCGATACCGAAATTGTCCTCCGCCGACACTCCGCCGGAGTAGTCGAGCGCCTGCTTCCCGGTCAGCACCATCGCGCTGGCCGGGGTCATCACCAGGATGCCGCGGGTATGCATCAGCATGGTCGCCTCGGCGTTCCAGTATGGCTGGGCGCCCACGTTCACACCGGCGACGACGATGTTGACCTCGCCGCCGCGCTGGGTGAATTCGATCAGCCGGCGCAGCACCGCACCGATCCAGTCCATGTTCTCGGTGCCGCTGTCCATCGCGATCTTGGCGCCGGACGACAGCGTGAACCATTCGAGCGGCACCCCCATCCGTTCGGCCAGGTCCAGAGCCGCGATGATCCGCCGACACTCCGGTTCGGCGAGGTTGCCCAGACCGCGGGTCGGATCGCCGAAGAGCGCGACTCGGGCGATTCCTTCCGGCACCTTCTCCGTGTTATTGCGCAGCACGCCGACGACG
Source organism: uncultured Actinomycetota bacterium (assembly GCA_963785625.1). Lineage (GTDB taxonomy): Bacteria > Actinomycetota > Actinomycetes > Mycobacteriales > Mycobacteriaceae > Mycobacterium. The sequence goes on from CAWAWC010000023.1 coordinate 272,204, forward strand.
ACGTTGGCGGAATTCCTCCCGTATGGCCGCGACACGGGTGTCAGGTTTCCGCGGTCGTCGAGATCGTGCTCGACGAATTGACCGGTGGGGAAGCGTGCCACTGCCTCGGCCGGCGGGGTCAGCATCCGCACGATCTCGTACGGATATGGCGCACCGATGCGGTTGGCGCGCAACAGCTTCTGCCGGTACGGCGTCAACGTTCGGACCGGCTCCTGCCCGAGTGGGCGTTCCCGTACCGTCACACCTTCGCCGAGGCCTTCCACATCCAGGACATGATCGCGACCATCCGGAAATCGGACCCGCAGCACGAGTTTCTCCAGGCCGGCCCCAATCGCCAACGGCGCCGACGACCGGGCCAGTGCCGTCCACGCATCGCGTGGCACATTCCAGGGTGGCCGGACGTAGAGAACAATCCGGTTGGCTGCCGGGCGGTCTCGTGTATCGAAACCGGCCAGCGCTTCCCACATCGCCGATAGGGCGAGCGAACCCATCAGCTCGAGCCGCGGGTATCGCGCCGTCCCGTCGGCTGCCCGTACCGGGGTCAGGTCGCGTACTTCGGCGAGCGCGAACAGCCGATGATCCGCCGGGTTGTCGTGGGCCACCCCGTGGAAGACGTACACGTCCTCGGCGGAGCGCAGGCGGTGCAATGTGAAGTTCGCCAGCCGCCACAGGTCGAGCCGCTTGGCGAGCATCGGGTGGAGGTTGCGGTAAAGGGGATCCTCGACGAATTGGCCATCCCGCTGGCGGTAGGTCACGTGATGGGTACGGAAACGTTCCGGGGCCGTCCCGTCGACGGTCGTCACCGTCAGGTCCAGCCGGTGCAGCAGGCGGCCGAAATCGCAATCGGACAGCAGCTTTGCGGCCTCGACGATGATGGCGTCTTCGGAGACCTCGCCGTGCCGCCACAGCGCCAGATCCACCACCACGTTCCGTCCGGTGTCAACGGTGGCCAGGTGCCCGGCGATCGCCCTGGACAGCTCCGGCAGCTCCTGCAGCCGCGCGTATGCGGTGACGAGGTGTATGGGCCGCCTTTCGTACTCATAGTCGGCGGCACCGAGCAGCCTCCCGTCGTGCTCGCCGATCTTCAGACCGCGGAGTTCTCGGATCCGGTAGAACCGGCGGGTGTAGACCTCCAGCAGCGCCCGCTGCAGCCCGGGGTCATCGGTGCCGCGCCACCTACGCAGCAGCTCGGCTCGCAGCGGCTGCGCGCAGGCGACGAGCCGGTCGATCCGCTCGGCCCGATCGCCGCCGTCGGGATGGTCACGCAGCGCATCGAGGTCGCGCTCCGCCCTGGCGTATTCCTCGGCGACCGTGACCGCCAGCAGCGGCTCGTCGAAATAGTGGAACCGCACGTCGCGGGCCAACTCAGCGACCACCCGCTGACGGCCCTGGATAGCGGCCAGACGATCGAGCCGGGCGCGCACCCGCTCGTCGGCCGCCTGCGCCAGCTCGGCGTGGTGACGCAGCCGGCGCTCGAGGATGGCCGTCACCGCCGGGACCAGGTCGGCGACCCGCCGAAACGAGCGGAACATCCAGACGACGGCTTCCTCGAGTTCGGGGGTGCGGGCCAGCCCGTGCACCCCGTAGCGCAGCAGCGCCTGCTCCAAACGCTGCGCAAAGGAGTCGGGAAGGCCCGCCCGATCCGGGTCCAGCCACTGCAGATAGGACAGCAGATACTCCTGGGTGCTGCCAGTCAACAGCGCCTCCTCGGGATCGGCCTCGCTGCGCGGCCGATAGAGCGAGCCGACCTCGGCGAACAGATCCAGCAGCTCATCCTCGCAGCGCAACAGGTCGCTGTCGGCCGGCGCGGTGATCTCACCGAGCCGGCGCTGCTCGGTCAGCATCGCCCCCACCGAGCCGGGGTCCACGTCATAACCGAGCAGGTAGCCGCGCAGCGCCGCGTACACCGGCTCGCAGGGCGGGGTATCGCGCTGCTCGGGGGCAGCGAGCCCGGCGAAGTCGACGGCGCCCGCGGCCGAGCCCTGATCACCCTGGGACGTGGTGATCCGGACCACCGGGGCGCCTGCCTCCACCTGCACGTTCGCGGCGGTTTCGACCGAAGCGATGGTGCCGGCGAACGGAGCGGTGATGGTGGTCTCCATCTTCATGCTTTCGACCACCGCCACCGGGTCGCCCTCAGCGACCTGGTCACCCGGTTCGACGAGGACCGAGAGCACGAACGCCGGCCCGCCGCAGCGCACCACGCCGCCGTCGTCACGGGACACGGCATGCGCCGCGCCGTCGACGTCCACTCGCAGCGTGGCTCCTTCCACGACCGTCACCACGCGGTGCATCCGGCCACCAACGATTACCCGCCGCCGGTAGGCGTCGCGCTGGGCGACCACGACGTCGGCGATGCCAGCGCCGGAAGTGACGCGGTAGGTCTGGCCGCCGGTGCGGTACACGTCCAGGTCGTACTGATGGCCCCGGTAGCGCAGGCGGCATCGGTGACCCAACCCCGCCGACGACTCGGCACCGCCGCGCGCCGCGCGAGCGTGGAACGCCGCCCGCTCGGCGGCCTCGTCGAGGTCATACGACTCCACGGCGGCCACCACCAGCGCGACGGGATCCGGGGCGGGCAGGTGCCCCGCCTCGCCGGTTAGCCGGTCCAGCCAGTGGTTGTCGAAATGGCCGTCGTTGACCTCCTGTCGGCCGAGCAACGTCAGCAGAAAGCAGCGGTTGGTGGTTCCGCCTTCGACCACCACCGTGGTCTCGCGCAGCGCCCGTCGGAGTCGGGCGAGGGCCTCAGCGCGGTCAGCCCCCCAGGCCACGATTTTGGCGATCATCGAGTCGAAGTCGGGCGGGATCCGGTCGCCCTCGCGCACCCCCGCGTCGACACGGATCCCGGCACCGGCGGGCAGCCGCAGCCGAGCCAGCCGACCGGGCGCGGGCGCGAAACCGTTTTCGGGATCCTCCGCGCACAGCCGCGCCTCGATCGCGTGCCCGGACACGGGCGGCGGCGCGCCGGTGAGCCGCCCGCCGCGTGCCACGTGGAGTTGCAGCTTGACCAGGTCCAGGCCCGTCGTCGCTTCGGTGATCGGGTGCTCGACCTGCAGCCGGGTGTTGACCTCCATGAACTGGAAACTGCCGGTTTCGGGGTCGACCAGGAATTCAACCGTGCCGGCGCTTCGGTAACCCGCGGCGGTGGCCACTCGTACCGCCGCGTCGCGGATCGCCTGCTCCTTGGCGCTGTCGAGCACGGTCGAGGCGGACTCCTCGAGCACCTTCTGGTGCCGGCGCTGCAGGGTGCAGTCGCGGATGCCCACCGCCCACACGGTGCCGTGTCCGTCCGCGATCACCTGCACCTCGACGTGCCGGGCAGCCGGCACAAGATGCTCGAGGAAGACCGTCGGGTCGCCGAACGCCAGCTGTGCCTCGGCACGCGCCGAGGGCAGCGCCGCGGCGAGTTCAGCCTCGTCCTCAACCATCCGGATGCCCCGGCCGCCACCGCCGGCAGCCGCCTTGACCATCAATGGATACCCGAGTCGTTCGGCGACCTCGGTGGCCTCGGCAACGTCGTTCACCGGCCCGCCGCTCCAGGGCACCACCGGAACGTTGGCCTGCTCGGCCACCCGTTTGGCCGCGACCTTGTCGCCCAGCAGCCGGATCGTGGCGCTGTCCGGGCCGACGAAGACGATGCCGGCTTCCTCGCAGGCCTGCGCGAACGACGCGTGCTCGGACACGAATCCCCAGCCGACCCAGACGGCGTCAGCTTCGGCGGCGCGCAGCGCCGCCACAACCGCCGCCTCGTCCAGGTACCGCGACCGGCGTGTGCCATCGGCGTCGACGTACGTCGCCGACCCCAGCGGCACGGCCACGTCGGCTTCCCGGACATACCACGCGTCGGCGTCCGGGTCCGTGTAGAGCACGATCGTTTGGATAGGTGGTTGGTCGCCCGCCTGGTTGAGTTCGGCTACTGCGGTCAGTGCCCGCACCGCCGGTTCGCCGCGGTTGACTATCGCGAGCCGCCGAAGTTGAGTGTTCATCCGCTGCTCCTCCTCACCGGGCCCCGACCGGGCCTCACCCGCGCATGACCGAACGCATCGGGGCGATCACGTCGTCGGGCGGCGGGTCGGGCAGTGGCACCGTGTGGTACCCGTCGAGTCGCAGCACGAGCGTGCCGTCGTCATCGCGCACGGCGCAGTTGAAGCCGCCGTGGCCATCGCGGAGCGCGGTGGCGACCAACCCGTCCCGTTCCTGCGGCGATCCGTTCAGCCGCAACGCGTCGACGTGCAATGGCAGAGCCAGGTGGCCGTCGGTGCCGGCCTCGAACAGCCCGACCGTCTGGAAGCACAACTCGACCAGCCGCGGTGCGATCAGCACCGGCTCGTCCACCTGCGGCGGCAGGTCGGCGGCGAACCGGGAGGCCGCGCCCTCGGCCTGCTTCCACGCCGAACCGACCACCTGATAGGCCGGACCGTGGAAGTACAGCCGGTACACCTGTTCCGGAGTCAGCGCGGGGGTGGTGTCGCCGCGAATGGGCTCGCCGCCGTCAAGGGTGGGCGGATCGGCCGACAACCGAACCGAACCGGTGAAGTGCACGGTGCGTTGCGGTTGGTCGGAGCCGGGCAGCACCCGCTCGGCCGACAGTCGGCACTCCGCTAGCAGGTCATCCCCGTCGGGGCGAAGCAGCGCGCTGATCGTCACCTCTCGTGGCTCGTCCCGGTACAGCTTCAGCGGGGCCAGGAAGTCCACATTCTCCACGGCGGCCACGTGGAGCTCGGGAGCGAGCAGCCGGGCCACCTCGGCGAACGCCTCCATGCCCATCACGCCGGGGAGCACCGGTTTGCCGTCGATGCGGTGGTGATCCAGGAACGGTCGGGCGGTCGGGTCCAGGGTGGTTCGCACCACCAATCCGTCGTGGACGCTGACGCGGACGACGGCGCCAATCATGGGACCTGCTGCGTCCACGCAAGCCGGATCGAGTCCGCCGGTGTCGTCAAACTCGGCCGCCAGTGCACCGAGCGCTCCTGCGACGACGACCTCACCGTCGGGCATGCCCGTGCAAAGTTCGCGCCGGATCCAGGCCACGCCCGCCGGTGCCGGCAGCATTTCCACCCCGGCCGCGGCCATGATCGTGGGGATCGACCCGCGGGTCGCCATGCCGATGGTGTCCCACGCGGTCCAGTCGACCGCGAGCGTGCGCACGCCCGGACGGGTGCGGCGCAGGCTGCTCAACACCTTGCACTGCAAGTCGTTGGCGGCGCTGTAGTCAGTCTGTCCGACGTTGCCGAATCGACCCGCCACCGAGCTGAACGCGACCACGGCGCCCAGCGGCATGGCGCCGACGGCACTGAGCACGTTGAACAGCCCGTCGGCCTTGACCCCCAGCACCAGATCGAACTGGCCGGGTTCCTTGTCGGGAAGCGAATGGCTGACTTCGATCCCGGCGGCGTGTAACAGCACGTCGATGCGCCCGCTCGTGTCACCCACCTGGGCAATGACGTTCTGCACCGCAGCGGCGTCAGTGAGGTCGACACTGTGGTAGTAGGCGCTAGCGCCCGCTTCCTCGATCGCCCGCATCGCGGCCAAAGCGGAGTGCAGGCGCTCGAGGCGCGCCAGCTCCCGCTCAATCAGAACCGGTTTCGGGCGCTCGCCCCGCGCCCGCAGCCGGTCGGCGATCTCGCCCATCAAACCGTCGCGATCACTCGCATATCGGGCTAAATCGGGGTCGGCCGGATCGGGCGCCGGCGTGAGGTCGAGAAGGTGGAATGTGCCACCGAACGCAGCGGCCAGATCCGCGGTGATCGCCGACACGATGCTGCCGGCGGCGCCGGTGACGACGAAAACCGGGTCGGCGCCGACGATTTGGCCGACGACTTCGCCCGCTTTGTCGCCCGCCTTGCCGCCCGCCTTGTCGCCCGCCTTGTCGTCTTCCGGGAACGGTCGGTCCGCCAGGCCCACGCCCCAGCGCCGACCCCCGGCGTAGCCGACCTCGACACAGCCGGGATCGCGCAGCGTTTCGTCGATCAGCACGTCGGCCAGGGCCGAGGTCTTGCGGCTGACTGGGAAGTCGACGGCCTTGACGAGGGCATCGGGCCGCTCGCGTCGGTAGGCCTTGGCAAACCCGGTGACCGCGCCGCCCAGCGGGCAGGTGGCCCCTGCCTCGTCGTAGCCGTGGTAGCCACCGAGGCGGGTCGCGACCACCAGGAATGGGCTCTGCTCGTACAGCCGTCGCATGGTCAGGTAAAGGTCGCGGACCCGGTGGCGCAGCGCTTTCCGCCAGCCGGGAAGATCCATGTCGTGCAGGCTGCCCTCGTCGTCGAGTGCCGCGAGCCAGTACACGCCGTCGCATGTGGCATCCGCGAGAGCGGTTTCGATGTCGTCGGCCGGGCTCAGCAGCAACACCTCGACGCCGAGGCGACTGAGCCGGCTGACCAGCGCGTGCCCGACCCCACCATGGTCGGGCATCACCGCGACCCGGGTGCCGGCAACCAACTCCACTCCGGTCGGTACGCAAGCCTCGAGGTCCGGTCGCAGCGCTGGTACCGGCACCCGCCGCGGGATTCGGTTGGTGGCGGCGATGTCGCCTTTGACCGTCGGTGACGCGGCCGCTGCGCCGAGATCTCCCGCGGCCGCGTCACTCGGTGCTTTTTTTGGGGCTGCCTGGGTGCCGGTTTTGTCGCGGATCCAGCCGATGACGTGGGTGAGGGTGGGGAAGTCGCGCAGTTTGAGGTTGTCGTCGCGGGCGACGCCGTAGTGCTCGCGGATGGCGGCGAAGATCTCGGCTTGTTTGACGGTGTCGACGCCGAGGTCGGCTTCCAGGTCGAGGTCGACGTCGAGCAGGTCGGGTGGGTAGCCGGTGAGTTCGGCGACGATGCCGACGACGGTGTCGGTCAGTTCGTCGCCGCCCGCGGGTGGTGCCGGGGCCGGGGTGGCCGCTGGTGGCGGCGCGGGTTCGGCGGGCGGTGCTGTGCTGGGTGCGGGGGTGCCGGTTTTGTCGCGGATCCAGCCGATGACGTGGGTGAGGGTGGGGAAGTCGCGCAGTTTGAGGTTGTCGTCGCGGGCGACGCCGTAGTGCTCGCGGATGGCGGCGAAGATCTCGGCCTGTTTGACGGTGTCCACGCCGAGGTCGGCTTCCAGGTCGAGGTCGACTTCGAGCAGCTCGGCGGGGTATCCGGTGAGCTGGGAGACAACGCCCACCACGGTGTCGGTCACGTTGTCGCCGGCCGGGGCCGCCGCTGCCGGGGCCGCCGCTGTGGCCGGTGCCGGTGTGGGTGCGGGGGTGCCGGTTTTGTCGCGGATCCAGCCGATGACGTGGGTGAGGGTGGGGAAGTCGCGCAGTTTGAGGTTGTCGTCGCGGGCGACGCCGTAGTGCTCGCGGATGGCGGCGAAGATCTCGGCCTGTTTGACGGTGTCCACGCCGAGGTCGGCTTCCAGGTCGAGGTCGACTTCGAGCAGCTCGGCGGGGTATCCGGTGAGCTGGGAGACAACGCCCACCACGGTGTCGGTCACGTCGTCGCCGGCCGGGGCCGCCGCTGCCGGGGCCGCCGCTGTGGCCGGTGCCGGTGTGGGTGCGGGGGTGCCGGTTTTGTCGCGGATC